>NZ_CP188200.1:2500-102500 GCF_049959085.1 Pseudomonas rustica
TGGGGTTATATGGTCAAGTGAAGAAGCGCATACGGTGGATGCCTTGGCAGTCAGAGGCGATGAAAGACGTGGTAGCCTGCGAAAAGCTTCGGGGAGTCGGCAAACAGACTTTGATCCGGAGATGTCTGAATGGGGGAACCCAGCCATCATAAGATGGTTATCTTGTACTGAATACATAGGTGCAAGAGGCGAACCAGGGGAACTGAAACATCTAAGTACCCTGAGGAAAAGAAATCAACCGAGATTCCCTTAGTAGTGGCGAGCGAACGGGGACTAGCCCTTAAGTGGCTTTGAGATTAGCGGAACGCTCTGGAAAGTGCGGCCATAGTGGGTGATAGCCCTGTACGCGAAAATCTCTTAGTCATGAAATCGAGTAGGACGGAGCACGAGAAACTTTGTCTGAATATGGGGGGACCATCCTCCAAGGCTAAATACTACTGACTGACCGATAGTGAACTAGTACCGTGAGGGAAAGGCGAAAAGAACCCCGGAGAGGGGAGTGAAATAGATCCTGAAACCGTATGCGTACAAGCAGTGGGAGCAGACTTTGTTCTGTGACTGCGTACCTTTTGTATAATGGGTCAGCGACTTATTTTCAGTGGCGAGCTTAACCGAATAGGGGAGGCGTAGCGAAAGCGAGTCTTAATAGGGCGTCTAGTCGCTGGGAATAGACCCGAAACCGGGCGATCTATCCATGGGCAGGTTGAAGGTTGGGTAACACTAACTGGAGGACCGAACCGACTACCGTTGAAAAGTTAGCGGATGACCTGTGGATCGGAGTGAAAGGCTAATCAAGCTCGGAGATAGCTGGTTCTCCTCGAAAGCTATTTAGGTAGCGCCTCATGTATCACTGTAGGGGGTAGAGCACTGTTTCGGCTAGGGGGTCATCCCGACTTACCAAACCGATGCAAACTCCGAATACCTACAAGTGCCGAGCATGGGAGACACACGGCGGGTGCTAACGTCCGTCGTGAAAAGGGAAACAACCCAGACCGTCAGCTAAGGTCCCAAAGTTATGGTTAAGTGGGAAACGATGTGGGAAGGCTTAGACAGCTAGGAGGTTGGCTTAGAAGCAGCCACCCTTTAAAGAAAGCGTAATAGCTCACTAGTCGAGTCGGCCTGCGCGGAAGATGTAACGGGGCTCAAACCATACACCGAAGCTACGGGTATCATCTTCGGATGATGCGGTAGAGGAGCGTTCTGTAAGCCTGTGAAGGTGAGTTGAGAAGCTTGCTGGAGGTATCAGAAGTGCGAATGCTGACATGAGTAACGACAATGGGTGTGAAAAACACCCACGCCGAAAGACCAAGGTTTCCTGCGCAACGTTAATCGACGCAGGGTTAGTCGGTCCCTAAGGCGAGGCTGAAAAGCGTAGTCGATGGAAAACAGGTTAATATTCCTGTACTTCTGGTTATTGCGATGGAGGGACGGAGAAGGCTAGGCCAGCTTGGCGTTGGTTGTCCAAGTTTAAGGTGGTAGGCTGAGATCTTAGGTAAATCCGGGATCTTAAGGCCGAGAGCTGATGACGAGTGTTCTTTTAGAACACGAAGTGGTTGATGCCATGCTTCCAAGAAAAGCTTCTAAGCTTCAGGTAACCAGGAACCGTACCCCAAACCGACACAGGTGGTTGGGTAGAGAATACCAAGGCGCTTGAGAGAACTCGGGTGAAGGAACTAGGCAAAATGGCACCGTAACTTCGGGAGAAGGTGCGCCGGTGAGGGTGAAGGACTTGCTCCGTAAGCTCATGCCGGTCGAAGATACCAGGCCGCTGCGACTGTTTATTAAAAACACAGCACTCTGCAAACACGAAAGTGGACGTATAGGGTGTGACGCCTGCCCGGTGCCGGAAGGTTAATTGATGGGGTTAGCTAACGCGAAGCTCTTGATCGAAGCCCCGGTAAACGGCGGCCGTAACTATAACGGTCCTAAGGTAGCGAAATTCCTTGTCGGGTAAGTTCCGACCTGCACGAATGGCGTAACGATGGCGGCGCTGTCTCCACCCGAGACTCAGTGAAATTGAAATCGCTGTGAAGATGCAGTGTATCCGCGGCTAGACGGAAAGACCCCGTGAACCTTTACTATAGCTTTGCACTGGACTTTGAATTTGCTTGTGTAGGATAGGTGGGAGGCTTTGAAGCGTGGACGCCAGTTCGCGTGGAGCCAACCTTGAAATACCACCCTGGCAACTTTGAGGTTCTAACTCAGGTCCGTTATCCGGATCGAGGACAGTGTATGGTGGGTAGTTTGACTGGGGCGGTCTCCTCCTAAAGAGTAACGGAGGAGTACGAAGGTGCGCTCAGACCGGTCGGAAATCGGTCGTAGAGTATAAAGGCAAAAGCGCGCTTGACTGCGAGACAGACACGTCGAGCAGGTACGAAAGTAGGTCTTAGTGATCCGGTGGTTCTGTATGGAAGGGCCATCGCTCAACGGATAAAAGGTACTCCGGGGATAACAGGCTGATACCGCCCAAGAGTTCATATCGACGGCGGTGTTTGGCACCTCGATGTCGGCTCATCACATCCTGGGGCTGAAGCCGGTCCCAAGGGTATGGCTGTTCGCCATTTAAAGTGGTACGCGAGCTGGGTTTAGAACGTCGTGAGACAGTTCGGTCCCTATCTGCCGTGGACGTTTGAGATTTGAGAGGGGCTGCTCCTAGTACGAGAGGACCGGAGTGGACGAACCTCTGGTGTTCCGGTTGTCACGCCAGTGGCATTGCCGGGTAGCTATGTTCGGAATAGATAACCGCTGAAAGCATCTAAGCGGGAAACTAGCCTCAAGATGAGATCTCACTGGAACCTTGAGTTCCCTGAAGGGCCGTCGAAGACTACGACGTTGATAGGTTGGGTGTGTAAGCGCTGTGAGGCGTTGAGCTAACCAATACTAATTGCCCGTGAGGCTTGACCATATAACACCCAAGCAATTTGCTTGCTTCGAAGCTGAAAAGCGAAAGAGCACCAGATTGCGGTGTGTGAAGACGAAACGAACCGAAAGTTCGATGTTCACAAACACCGAAAGCTGTCACATACCCAATTTGCTGAAGCGAGGCCACCTGGTCACGACTCAGTACCCGAATTTCTTGACGACCATAGAGCGTTGGAACCACCTGATCCCATCCCGAACTCAGCAGTGAAACGATGCATCGCCGATGGTAGTGTGGGGTTTCCCCATGTGAGAGTAGGTCATCGTCAAGATTAAATTCCGAAACCCCAATTGCGAAAGCAGTTGGGGTTTTGTTTTGCCCGCAGGAAATGCATGTGCTTGATTTCTATGCAACGGCCCGGGGCATAGCTATTATTCGGGCCTCATTGTGAGGCGAGACCTGCATGTTGACGTTGTTGAACCTTCTGAAGGATGGGCGATTCCATTCTGGTCAGGATCTGGGGGCGGCCCTGGGGATTAGTCGAAGTGCAGTATGGAAACAGCTTCAGCATCTTGAGGCTGAGCTCGGGCTGTCCATCCATAAAGTTCGCGGGCGCGGGTATCAATTGGCGACGCCTCTGATGTTGCTTGATCCTCTCAAAATAGCGGAAATGGCGCCAGGCTGGCCGGTTGCAGTATTCGACTCCATTGACTCGACAAATGCCGAGGGATTGCGCGCGATCGGTCAGGGCCGATCGGCGCCTTTTCTCGTGCTTGCTGAACGGCAGGTGTCTGGGCGCGGACGGAGAGGGCGCAAATGGGTGAGTCCATTTGCTGACAACCTTTATTACAGTCTCGTGCTGCGCATAGATGGCGGAATGCGGCAGTTGGAAGGTTTGAGCCTTGTCGTGGGTCTAGCTGTCATGCACACCTTGCGAAAAGTCGGTGTCGCCGGGGCGGGATTGAAGTGGCCGAACGATGTTCTGGTCGGTAATAAGAAAATCGCCGGTATCTTGCTTGAGCTCGTCGGGGATCCCGCGGACGTCTGTCACGTGGTCTTGGGCATAGGTATCAACGTTAATATGCTGGCCGCTGAGGAAGTCGATCAGCAATGGACATCCGTGCGACTCGAGTGTGGTCAGGTCTGCGATCGCAACGCGTTAGCTGTTCAGTTGAGCGAGCAGTTGCAGGCATATATCCAGCGTCACCAGGATAGAGGCTTCTCGGCTCTACAAGCTGAGTGGCAGGGCGGTCATTTGTGGCAGGGGCGATCTGTTTCATTGATCGCCGGCACTAACCAGATCGATGGTGTTGTGCTCGGAATTGATAATCAAGGTGCGCTGCGATTGCAGGTGGATGGTGTGGAAAAACTCTTTAGTGGTGGTGAGCTCAGCTTGAGGTTGCGTGATGATTCTTGAGCTCGATTGCGGCAATAGCTTCATAAAGTGGCGTGTATTGGACGCCGCGGCTGCGTCTCTCTTTTCTGAGGGGGTGGTCGACTCCGACGCGGCGTTGATCGAAAGTCTGCGCTCACTTGGCAAAATATCTTTGCGTAAATGCCGTTTGGTCAGTGTCAGGACCGCTGAGGAAACCGAAGCGCTCATTAAGCTGCTTGAGCAAGCGTTCGGTGTTTCTGCGGTGTGCGCTCAGCCCGCTCGGGAAATGTCCGGAGTCAAAAACGGCTACGAAGACTATGAGCGGTTGGGGCTTGATCGGTGGCTTGCCATGCTTGGTGGGTATCACCTGGCGTCGGGTGCCTGCCTGGTGCTGGATTTTGGTACGGCAGTTACCGCCGATTTCATCTCGGCAGATGGAGAGCACTTGGGTGGCTTTATCTGTCCGGGCATGCCGTTGATGCGTAATCAGTTGCGAACCCATACACGGAAGATTCGTTATGGAGATGTTGCGGCGGAGCGTGCCTTGACGAGCCTGGCTCCTGGGCGAACCACGGTTGAGGCTGTAGAGCGGGGCTGTTCTTTGATGCTTAAAGGATTTGTACTCACTCAGTTAGATATCGCGCGTGAGTATTGGGGGGAGAGTTTTACAGTGTTTGTCACTGGCGGTGATGCTGACTTGGTTGCCAGTGTTGCTCCTGGTGCTCGTCTCGTCCCGGATTTGGTTTTCGTAGGGTTGGCGATGGCCTGTCCTTTGTCCTGAGGTTTGTATGCGTTGGTTGTTCCTGCTGCTCCTTGTTCTCAATGTGTTCTATTACGTCTGGCACCAGCAGGAAGCTCCTTTGCGTGCCAAGGATGTCACGCCTCTCAGTTTATATAAGGGGTCGCAGCAGGATATTCGGTTGCTAAGTGAGAGCGGCGGCGCCTCCCGCGAGAAATCCGAAACTGCCCAGGGCGAAGAAAAATGCCTTTATGTGGGTGGTTTTGCAGTTCAGGATCCGGCCTTGGCCCTTGAACGGCGCCTTGAGGAAATGAAGGTTCGCTCGCAACCCTTGCAGAAAAACGTCCCGGAGAGTGGTTATTGGCTCCGGATCGCGCCTGAGGGCGAGCGTTTGCTGGGTGATTTACAGCTGCAGAACCTTTCCAAGGAATTCAATGAGTTAAAACATAAAATAATGCTGTGCGAGGGGGTTGCACCTACTGAATAGTTTGCATAGAATGGCGCCCGCTCCACAGCGAAGACCTGAAAAGGTCGCAGCAGTAGAGTGATGTCAATGCAGCTAACCTCAGGTTTTTAAATGAGAAAATGCTTGACAGGGGTTTGGCATAGTATAGAATGCCGGCCTGATTAGGAGGGGTTCCCGAGCGGCCAAAGGGATCAGACTGTAAATCTGACGTCTACGACTTCGAAGGTTCGAATCCTTCTCCCTCCACCAGATTTAAGCGTGAGCTGCAAGCTCCGCGGGTATAGTTTAGTGGTAGAACCTCAGCCTTCCAAGCTGATGATGCGGGTTCGATTCCCGCTACCCGCTCCAAGTTTGCAGGTTGTGCAAAGTGTTTTGCTCTTGTAGCTCAGTTGGTAGAGCACACCCTTGGTAAGGGTGAGGTCAGCGGTTCAAATCCGCTCAAGAGCTCCATATAACAAGGCAGATATGAAAATATCTGCCTTTGTTTTAATGGCTAATGTAGTTTGCTCAATTCTTCTGTTAAGGGTGATATCGATGGCTAAGGAAAAATTTGATCGTTCCCTGCCGCACGTCAACGTTGGGACCATTGGTCACGTTGACCACGGTAAAACCACGCTGACTGCTGCTCTGACTCGCGTTTGCTCCGAAGTGTTCGGTTCGGCAATCGTTGATTTCGACAAGATCGACAGCGCCCCAGAAGAAAAAGCGCGCGGTATCACCATCAACACTGCGCACGTTGAGTACAACTCGAAGATCCGTCACTACGCTCACGTTGACTGCCCGGGTCACGCTGACTATGTGAAGAACATGATCACCGGTGCTGCTCAGATGGATGGCGCTATTCTGGTTTGCTCGGCTGCTGATGGTCCGATGCCACAAACCCGTGAGCACATCCTGCTGTCCCGTCAGGTAGGCGTTCCGTACATCGTGGTTTTCCTGAACAAGGCTGACCTGGTAGACGACGCTGAGCTGCTGGAACTGGTTGAGATGGAAGTTCGCGACCTGCTGTCCACCTACGACTTCCCGGGCGATGACACTCCAATCATCATCGGTTCGGCTCGTATGGCGCTGGAAGGCAAAGACGAAAACGAGATGGGCACCACTGCCGTCAAGAAACTGGTTGAAACTCTGGACAGCTACATCCCAGAACCAGTTCGCGTGACTGACAAGCCGTTCCTGATGCCAATCGAAGACGTATTCTCGATCTCTGGTCGCGGTACTGTTGTGACTGGTCGTATCGAGCGCGGTATCGTTCGCGTTCAGGATCCGCTGGAAATCGTTGGTCTGCGTGACACCACCGTGACTACTTGCACCGGTGTTGAAATGTTCCGCAAGCTGCTCGACGAAGGTCGTGCTGGCGAGAACTGCGGCGTTCTGCTGCGTGGCACCAAGCGTGACGACGTTGAGCGTGGTCAGGTTCTGGTTAAGCCGGGTTCGGTTAAGCCGCACACCAAGTTCACTGCAGAAGTATACGTTCTGAGCAAGGAAGAAGGCGGCCGTCATACTCCGTTCTTCAAAGGCTACCGTCCACAGTTCTACTTCCGTACGACTGACGTGACTGGTAACTGCGAGCTGCCAGAAGGCGTTGAAATGGTAATGCCAGGTGACAACATTCAGATGACTGTTACCCTGATCAAAACCATCGCGATGGAAGACGGTCTGCGTTTCGCTATCCGTGAAGGCGGTCGTACCGTCGGCGCTGGTGTCGTAGCCAAAATCATCGAGTAAATAGTTGTAATGTCTTTTTCGGGCCGGCATAATGGTCGGCCTGATTTTGTTTTAGGTCAGTAGCTCAATTGGCAGAGCGACGGTCTCCAAAACCGTAGGTTGGGGGTTCGATTCCCTCCTGACCTGCCAGATTCACTCAGTGTGTCTGGCTTTCTTTTCACAGGATCTTCATAGATGACTCCTAAGGCTGAAGCTCAAGGCTCTCGCTTCGATCTGCTCAAGTGGCTTGTAGTAGTTGCTTTGGTGGTTGTTGGCGTTGTTGGCAATCAGTATTACTCTGCTTCGCCGATCCTGTACCGCGTGCTGGCATTGCTTGCTCTCGCTGCTGTAGCTGCCTTTGTAGGCTTGCAGACAGCCAAGGGCAAGTCTTTCTTTGTACTGGTTAAGGAAGCTCGCACCGAGATTCGTAAAGTCGTATGGCCAACTCGCCAAGAAACCACGCAGACCACGTTGATCGTAGTGGCTGTTGTTCTGGTTATGGCGTTGCTGTTGTGGGGGCTTGATTCCCTGCTCGGCTGGCTTGTTTCCTTGATTGTCGGCTAAGGGTGTCCCGTGGCTAAGCGTTGGTACGTTGTGCATGCTTACTCGGGTTACGAGAAGCATGTCATGCGCTCTTTGGTAGAGCGTGTAAAGCTGGCTGGCATGGAAGATGGCTTCGGCGAAATTCTGGTTCCCACTGAAGAAGTGGTTGAGATGCGTAATGGCCAGAAACGCAAAAGCGAGCGCAAGTTCTTCCCAGGTTATGTGCTGGTTCAGATGGACATGAATGAGGGTACTTGGCACTTGGTCAAGGATACTCCTCGGGTGATGGGTTTCATCGGCGGTACCGCTGACAAGCCTGCACCAATCACCGATAAAGAGGCAGAAGCAATTCTGCGTCGTGTTGCTGATGGTAGCGACAAGCCTAAGCCGAAGACTCTCTTCGAGCCGGGCGAAACGGTGCGAGTCAACGACGGTCCATTCGCTGATTTCAATGGCGTTGTTGAAGAAGTTAACTACGAAAAGAGCCGGATCCAAGTGGCAGTGCTCATTTTCGGTCGCTCTACTCCGGTAGAGTTGGAGTTCAGTCAGGTCGAAAAGGTCTAACTGAAAAAGCATCCCAACCCCGCAGCCTTAGGCTGTGGGGTTTTGTCGTCACTGGGATAAACGCGCAAGTAACCGGGGAGCCTTTCGAGGCGTTTGAACCCGTAATTGGAGTGCCTCATGGCCAAGAAGATTACCGCTTACATCAAGCTGCAAGTGAAGGCCGCTCAGGCTAACCCAAGCCCACCTGTTGGTCCAGCTCTGGGTCAGCACGGCGTGAACATCATGGAATTCTGCAAGGCTTTCAACGCCCGTACTCAGGGTCTTGAAGCTGGTCTGCCGACTCCAGTGATCATCACTGTCTACAGCGACCGTAGCTTCACTTTCGAAACCAAGTCCACCCCTGCTTCGGTTCTGCTGAAGAAAGCGGCTGGTCTGACTAGCGGTTCCGCTCGTCCGAACACCGTCAAGGTTGGCACCGTTACCCGTGCTCAGCTGGAAGAAATCGCGAAAACCAAAAACGCGGATCTGACTGCAGCTGATATGGATGCGGCCGTGCGTACCATCGCCGGTTCCGCTCGTAGCATGGGCCTTAACGTGGAGGGTGTGTAATGGCTAAGCTGACCAAGCGCCAAAAGGCTATCGCCGGCAAAATCGAAGCAGGCAAAAGCTACAGCTTTGTAGATGCTGCTGCCCTGCTGGCTGAGCTGTCGACTGTCAAGTTCAGCGAGTCGTTCGACATTGCTGTAAACCTGGGTGTAGACCCGCGTAAATCCGACCAGGTTGTTCGTAGCGCTACTGTGCTGCCACACGGCACTGGCAAGACCGTTCGCGTTGCTGTGTTCACCCAAGGCCCAGCTGCTGAAGCCGCTCTGGCTGCCGGCGCTGATCGCGTAGGTATGGACGACCTGGCTGCCGAAATGAAAGGCGGCGACCTGAACTATGACGTAGTGATCGCATCCCCGGATGCAATGCGCGTTGTAGGTCAACTGGGTCAGATCCTCGGCCCACGTGGTCTGATGCCTAACCCTAAGGTTGGTACCGTAACTCCAGACGTAGCGACTGCTGTTAAAAACGCTAAAGCTGGTCAGGTTCGTTATCGCACCGACAAAAACGGCATTATCCACACCTCCGTTGGCAAGATGGGCTTCGACGCCGTCAAGCTGAAGGAAAACGTTGAAGCCCTGATCGCTGATCTGAAGCGTATCAAGCCAGCTTCCTCGAAAGGTATTTACGTTAAGCGCGTTACCCTGAGCACCACTATGGGCCCAGGTCTGGTTATCGACCAGAGCTCGCTGGACGCTTAAGAAAAAAGTTGGCGTGCTTTGCACGTCAATTGAAAGATTGGGGTCCCTGCCTGGCGGGGGCTATCCAAGACCGTAGGCGACGCAAGTCTTAATACACAAGCCTACGCAGATGGTGCTCCCGGTTCCTTACCGAATCAGACACCAAAACGACATTCGGTTTCGATCGAATGAAACGGTAACAAGCAGGAGTTAACCCGTGGCAATTTATCTCGAAGACAAGAAGGCCATCGTCGCTGAAGTCAACGAGGCTGCCAAAGTCGCTCTGTCCGCTGTCGTGGTTGATGCACGTGGCGTAACAGTAGGCGCAATGACCGGACTCCGTAAAGAGGCTCGTGAAGCTGGCGTTTACGTACGTGTTGTACGTAACACCCTGCTCAAGCGCGCTGTTGCTGACACTGAATACAGTGTTCTCAACGACGTGTTCACCGGCCCGACCTTGATCGCATTCTCCAACGAACACCCGGGCGCTGCTGCTCGTCTGTTCAAAGAGTTCGCTAAAGGTCAGGACAAGTTCGAGATCAAGGCAGCTGCGTTCGAGGGCAAGTTCCTCGCAGCTAATCAGATCGACGTACTGGCAAGCCTGCCGACCCGTGACGAAGCAATTTCCCAGCTGATGAGCGTGATTCAAGGCGCTACCAGCAAATTGGCTCGTACTCTGGCGGCACTTCGCGACCAGAAAGAAGCTGCTGCAGCCTAAGGCTGAGCGTTTCCTTTTATCGCGTATTTTTGTTTATTTCGATGGCCTCCAGGCTATCCCCCAATTCAGGAAATAAGTCATGTCTCTGACTAACGAACAAATCATCGACGCAATCGGCGAAAAATCGGTTCTGGAAATCGTTGAGCTGATCAAAGCAATGGAAGAGAAGTTCGGCGTATCCGCTGCCGCTGCTTCTGCTGGTCCAGCTGCTGCTGCCGCTGTTGTTGAAGAGCAAACCGAGTTCAACGTAATCCTGAAAGGCGCTGGCGAGAAGAAAGTCAACGTGATCAAGGCTGTACGTGAACTGACCGGTCTGGGTCTGAAAGAAGCCAAGGAGAAGGTTGACACCGCTCCTCAGGTTATCGCTGAAGGCGTTTCGAAAGAAGCTGCTGAAGACGCGAAGAAGAAGCTGGAAGAAGCAGGCGCTGAAGTCGAAGTTAAGTAACTTTCGACTTTGCACCTCCAGCCCGAGCGTCAAGCGACAGGCTGATGGCTGGTGGCTCTTGCCACCGGCCTTTTTCCGTTATTGGCAGCCGACTGGGTCGGTGCTGATAAAGGCGCTGTAACCACCCAATGCGGTGGCGCAAACCATGGGGTTTGCACGATTTTCTGGCTGCTCCCGTCGGGAGGGGCCAAACAAGCAGGTGACCAAGCTGGGGAACGCTGATGGCTTACTCATATACTGAGAAAAAACGTATCCGCAAGGACTTTAGCAAGTTGCCGGACGTCATGGATGTGCCTTACCTCCTGGCCATCCAGCTGGATTCGTATCGTGAATTCTTGCAAGCGGGAGCGACTAAAGATCAGTTCCGCGACGTGGGCCTGCATGCGGCCTTCAAATCCGTTTTCCCGATCATCAGCTACTCCGGCAATGCTGCGCTGGAGTACGTCGGTTATCGCCTGGGCGAACCGGCATTTGATGTCAAAGAATGCGTATTGCGCGGTGTAACTTTCGCCGTACCTTTGCGGGTAAAAGTGCGCCTGATCATTTTCGACAAAGAATCGTCGAACAAAGCGATCAAGGACATCAAAGAGCAAGAAGTCTACATGGGTGAAATCCCCCTGATGACTGAGAACGGTACCTTCGTAATCAACGGTACCGAGCGTGTAATCGTTTCCCAGCTGCACCGTTCCCCGGGCGTGTTCTTCGACCACGACCGCGGCAAAACGCATAGCTCCGGCAAACTGCTGTACTCCGCGCGCATCATTCCTTACCGCGGTTCGTGGCTGGACTTCGAGTTCGACCCGAAAGACTGCGTATTCGTGCGTATCGACCGTCGTCGCAAGCTGCCGGCATCGGTACTGCTGCGCGCGCTCGGCTATACCACTGAAGAAGTGCTGGACGCTTTCTACACCACCAACGTTTTCCACCTGAGCGGCGAAACCCTCAGCCTGGAACTGATTGCTTCGCGTCTGCGTGGTGAAATTGCGGTTCTGGACATTCAGGACGAGAAGGGCAAGGTCATTGTTGAAGCGGGCCGCCGTATTACCGCGCGCCACATCAACCAGATCGAAAAAGCCGGCATCAAGACCCTGGAAGTACCTCTGGACTACGTCCTGGGCCGTACGACCGCCAAGGTCATCGTGCACCCGGCTACCGGCGAAATCCTGGCAGAGTGCAACACCGAGCTGAACACCGAAGTCCTGGCAAAAATTGCCAAGTCCGGCGTTGTTCGCATCGAAACTCTGTACACCAACGACATCGACTGCGGTCCGTTCGTTTCTGACACGCTGAAGATCGACTCCACCAGCAACCAATTGGAAGCGCTGGTCGAGATCTATCGCATGATGCGTCCAGGCGAGCCGCCAACCAAAGACGCTGCCGAAACCCTGTTCAACAACCTGTTCTTCAGCCCTGAGCGCTATGACCTGTCTGCGGTCGGCCGGATGAAGTTCAACCGTCGTATCGGTCGTACCGAGATCGAAGGTTCGGGCGTGCTGTGCAAGGAAGACATCGTCGCGGTACTGAAGACTCTGGTCGACATCCGTAACGGTAAGGGCATCGTCGATGACATCGACCACCTGGGTAACCGTCGTGTTCGCTGCGTAGGCGAAATGGCCGAGAACCAGTTCCGCGTTGGCCTGGTACGTGTTGAGCGTGCGGTCAAAGAGCGTCTGTCGATGGCTGAAAGCGAAGGCCTGATGCCGCAAGACCTGATCAACGCCAAGCCAGTGGCTGCGGCGGTGAAAGAGTTCTTCGGTTCCAGCCAGCTCTCGCAGTTCATGGACCAGAACAACCCGCTGTCCGAGATCACCCACAAGCGTCGTGTCTCTGCACTCGGCCCTGGCGGTCTGACTCGTGAGCGCGCAGGCTTTGAAGTCCGTGACGTACACCCGACTCACTACGGTCGTGTATGCCCGATTGAAACGCCGGAAGGTCCGAACATCGGTCTGATCAACTCCCTGGCTGCGTACGCTCGCACCAACCAGTACGGCTTCCTGGAAAGCCCGTACCGTGTGGTGAAAGAGGGTGTCGTCACCGACG
Organism: Pseudomonas rustica; assembly: GCF_049959085.1. Lineage (NCBI taxonomy): Bacteria > Pseudomonadati > Pseudomonadota > Gammaproteobacteria > Pseudomonadales > Pseudomonadaceae > Pseudomonas > Pseudomonas rustica. The sequence continues at coordinate 15,181 of NZ_CP188200.1, forward strand.
AGATCGTGTTCCTGTCCGCTATTGAAGAAGCCGATCACGTGATCGCGCAGGCTTCGGCGACCATGAACGACCAGAAAGTCCTGATCGACGAACTGGTAGCCGTACGTCACCTGAACGAATTCACCGTTAAGGCGCCTGAAGAAGTCACCTTGATGGACGTTTCGCCGAAGCAGGTAGTTTCGGTTGCAGCGTCGCTGATTCCGTTCCTCGAGCACGACGACGCCAACCGTGCGTTGATGGGTTCGAACATGCAGCGTCAAGCTGTACCAACCCTGCGCGCTGACAAGCCGCTGGTAGGTACTGGCATGGAGCGTAACGTAGCCCGTGACTCCGGCGTTTGCGTCGTGGCTCGTCGTGGCGGCGTGATCGATTCCGTCGACGCCAGCCGTATCGTGGTTCGTGTTGCTGATGACGAAGTTGAAACCGGCGAAGCTGGTGTCGACATCTACAACCTGACCAAATACACCCGCTCGAACCAGAACACCTGCATCAACCAGCGTCCGCTGGTGCGTAAGGGTGATCGCGTTCAGCGTAGCGACATCATGGCCGACGGCCCGTCCACCGACATGGGTGAACTGGCACTGGGTCAGAACATGCGCATCGCGTTCATGGCATGGAACGGCTTCAACTTCGAAGACTCCATCTGCCTGTCCGAGCGTGTTGTTCAAGAAGACCGTTTCACCACGATCCACATTCAGGAACTGACCTGTGTGGCCCGTGACACCAAGCTTGGGCCTGAAGAGATCACTGCGGACATCCCTAACGTGGGTGAAGCTGCACTGAACAAACTGGACGAAGCCGGTATCGTTTATGTTGGTGCTGAAGTTGGCGCAGGCGACATCCTGGTCGGTAAGGTCACTCCGAAAGGCGAGACCCAACTGACTCCGGAAGAAAAACTGCTGCGTGCAATCTTCGGTGAAAAAGCCAGCGACGTTAAAGACACTTCCCTGCGTGTACCTACTGGTACCAAAGGTACTGTCATCGACGTACAGGTCTTCACCCGCGACGGCGTTGAGCGTGATGCTCGTGCACTGTCGATCGAGAAGACTCAGCTCGACGAGATCCGCAAGGATCTGAACGAAGAGTTCCGTATCGTTGAAGGCGCGACCTTCGAACGTCTGCGTTCCGCTCTGGTAGGCCACAAGGCTGAAGGCGGCGCAGGTCTGAAGAAAGGTCAGGACATCACCGACGAAGTACTCGACGGTCTTGAGCATGGTCAGTGGTTCAAACTGCGCATGGCTGAAGATGCTCTGAACGAGCAGCTCGAGAAGGCTCAGGCCTATATCGTTGATCGCCGCCGTTTGCTGGACGACAAGTTCGAAGACAAGAAGCGCAAACTGCAGCAGGGCGATGACCTGGCTCCAGGCGTGCTGAAAATCGTCAAGGTTTACCTGGCAATCCGTCGTCGCATCCAACCGGGCGACAAGATGGCCGGTCGTCACGGTAACAAAGGTGTGGTCTCCGTGATCATGCCGGTTGAAGACATGCCGCACGATGCCAATGGCACCCCGGTCGACGTCGTCCTCAACCCACTGGGCGTACCTTCGCGTATGAACGTTGGTCAGATCCTTGAAACCCACCTGGGCCTCGCGGCCAAAGGTCTGGGCGAGAAGATCAACCGGATGATCGAAGAGCAGCGTAAAGTCGCTGAACTGCGTACCTTCCTCGACGAGATCTACAACCAGATCGGCGGTCGTAACGAAGATCTGGACAGCTTCTCCGATCAGGAAATCCTGGATCTGGCGAAGAACCTGCGTGGCGGCGTTCCAATGGCCACTCCAGTGTTCGACGGCGCCAAGGAAAGCGAAATCAAGGCCATGCTGAAACTGGCAGACTTGCCGGAAAGCGGCCAGATGCAGCTGACTGACGGCCGTACCGGCAACAAGTTCGAGCGTCCAGTTACCGTTGGCTACATGTACATGCTGAAGCTGAACCACTTGGTAGACGACAAGATGCACGCTCGTTCTACCGGTTCGTACAGCCTGGTTACCCAGCAGCCGCTGGGTGGTAAGGCGCAGTTCGGTGGTCAGCGTTTCGGGGAGATGGAGGTCTGGGCACTGGAAGCATACGGTGCTGCTTACACTCTGCAAGAAATGCTCACAGTGAAGTCGGACGATGTGAACGGCCGTACCAAGATGTACAAAAACATCGTGGATGGCGATCACCGTATGGAGCCGGGCATGCCCGAGTCCTTCAACGTGTTGATCAAGGAAATTCGTTCCCTCGGCATCGATATCGATCTGGAAACCGAATAACACGTGACGCGAATCGAGAGCGGGGCAGGATTGCCCGCTCTCTGCTCCGCCAGGAGGAAAGGCCTTGAAAGACCTACTGAATTTGCTGAAAAACCAGGGTCAAGTCGAAGAGTTCGACGCCATCCGTATCGGATTGGCCTCGCCTGAGATGATCCGTTCGTGGTCGTTCGGTGAAGTTAAAAAGCCGGAAACCATCAACTACCGTACGTTCAAACCTGAGCGTGACGGCCTGTTCTGCGCCAAGATCTTTGGCCCGGTAAAGGATTACGAGTGCCTGTGCGGTAAGTACAAGCGCTTGAAACACCGTGGTGTGATCTGCGAGAAGTGCGGCGTTGAAGTTGCACTGGCCAAGGTTCGTCGTGAGCGCATGGCGCACATCGAACTGGCTTCGCCGGTTGCCCACATCTGGTTCCTGAAATCGCTGCCGTCCCGTATCGGCCTGCTGATGGACATGACCCTGCGTGATATCGAACGCGTTCTCTACTTCGAGAGCTATGTCGTTATCGACCCGGGCATGACCACCCTTGAAAAAGGTCAGCTGCTGAACGACGAGCAGTACTTCGAAGCGCTGGAAGAGTTCGGTGACGACTTCGACGCCCGCATGGGTGCTGAAGCTGTCCGTGAACTGCTGCACGCTATCGACCTGGAACACGAGATTGGCCGTCTGCGTGAAGAAATTCCGCAAACCAACTCCGAAACCAAGATCAAGAAGCTGTCCAAGCGTCTGAAGTTGATGGAAGCCTTCCAGGGTTCCGGCAACCTGCCAGAGTGGATGGTGCTGACCGTTCTGCCGGTTCTGCCGCCAGATCTGCGTCCACTGGTACCACTGGATGGCGGTCGTTTCGCGACTTCCGACCTCAACGATCTGTATCGTCGAGTGATCAACCGTAACAACCGTTTGAAGCGCCTGCTGGATCTGTCCGCTCCGGACATCATCGTGCGCAACGAAAAGCGTATGTTGCAGGAAGCTGTCGATGCTCTGCTCGACAACGGTCGTCGTGGTCGTGCTATCACTGGTTCAAACAAGCGTCCTCTGAAATCCCTGGCTGACATGATCAAGGGTAAGCAAGGTCGTTTCCGTCAGAACTTGCTCGGTAAGCGTGTTGACTACTCCGGTCGTTCGGTAATTACCGTAGGCCCGACCCTGCGTCTGCACCAGTGCGGTCTGCCGAAGAAGATGGCTCTCGAGCTGTTCAAACCGTTCATTTTCGGCAAGCTCGAAATGCGTGGTCTCGCGACCACCATCAAAGCGGCCAAGAAAATGGTCGAGCGCGAACTGCCAGAGGTTTGGGACGTTCTCGCTGAAGTGATTCGCGAACACCCGGTTCTTCTCAACCGTGCACCGACCCTTCACCGTCTGGGTATCCAGGCGTTTGAACCGGTACTGATCGAAGGTAAGGCTATCCAGCTGCACCCTCTGGTCTGTGCCGCGTACAACGCCGACTTCGACGGCGACCAAATGGCCGTGCACGTACCGCTGACACTGGAAGCCCAGTTGGAAGCGCGTGCGTTGATGATGTCGACCAACAACATTCTGTCGCCAGCCAACGGTGAGCCAATCATCGTTCCGTCGCAGGACGTTGTATTGGGTCTGTACTACATGACTCGTGAAGCGATCAACGCCAAGGGCGAAGGTCGTGTATTCGCGGATCTGCAGGAAGTTGACCGTGTGTTCCGTGCCGGCGAAGCCGCACTGCACGCCAAAGTTAAAGTACGTATTAACGAAACCGTTAATGATCGTGACGGTGGCAGCGTCAAGAACACCCGTATCGTCGACACTACCGTTGGCCGTGCGCTGTTGTTCCAGGTTGTTCCGCCAGGTCTGTCGTACGACGTCGTCAACCTGCCAATGAAGAAAAAGGCGATCTCCAAGCTGATCAACCAGTGCTACCGCGTGGTTGGTTTGAAAGAGACCGTGATCTTCGCTGACCAGTTGATGTACACCGGTTTCGCTTACTCGACCATCTCCGGCGTTTCCATCGGTGTTAACGACTTCGTTATCCCGGACGAGAAAGCCCGCATCATCGGTGCAGCTACCGACGAAGTGAAAGAGATCGAGAGCCAGTACGCCTCCGGCCTGGTAACCCAGGGCGAGAAGTACAACAAAGTGATCGACCTTTGGTCGAAAGCGAACGACGAAGTTTCCAAGGCAATGATGGCCAACCTCTCGAAAGAGAAGGTTATCGACCGTCACGGCGTTGAAGTCGATCAAGAGTCTTTCAACTCGATGTACATGATGGCCGACTCGGGTGCGCGGGGTTCCGCAGCACAGATTCGTCAGCTGGCCGGTATGCGTGGTCTGATGGCCAAGCCGGACGGTTCCATCATTGAAACGCCGATTACTGCGAACTTCCGTGAAGGTTTGAGCGTACTTCAGTACTTCATCTCCACTCACGGTGCTCGTAAAGGTCTGGCGGATACCGCGTTGAAAACTGCGAACTCCGGTTACCTGACTCGTCGTCTGGTAGACGTGGCGCAGGATCTGGTTGTAACCGAGATCGATTGCGGCACCGAACACGGTCTGCTGATGACTCCGCACATTGAAGGCGGTGACGTTGTAGAGCCGTTGGGTGAGCGCGTATTGGGTCGTGTTATTGCCCGTGACGTATTCAAGCCTGGTACCGAAGAAGTCATCGTTCCTGCCGGCACGCTGGTAGACGAGAAGTGGGTCGAGTTCATCGAACTCAACAGCATCGACGAAGTGATCGTTCGCTCGCCGATCAGCTGCGAAACCCGCTACGGTATCTGCGCCAAGTGCTACGGCCGCGATCTGGCCCGTGGTCACCAGGTGAACATCGGTGAAGCGGTCGGCGTTATCGCTGCCCAGTCCATCGGTGAGCCGGGTACCCAGCTGACCATGCGTACGTTCCACATCGGTGGTGCGGCAAGCCGGACCTCTGCAGCTGACAGCGTTCAGGTGAAGAATGGCGGTACCGTCCGTCTGCACAACCTGAAACACGTTGAGCGAGTAGATGGTTGCCTGGTAGCTGTGTCCCGTTCCGGTGAGTTGGCAATTGCTGACGAATTCGGTCGCGAACGCGAGCGTTACAAGCTGCCGTACGGTGCTGTGATTTCGGTTAAAGAAGGTGACAAGGTCGACGCTGGCGCAATCGTGGCCAAGTGGGATCCGCACACTCACCCGATCGTTACCGAAATGAAAGGTACCGTGACCTACGTGGGCATGGAAGAAGGCATCACGATCAAGCGTCAGACTGACGAATTGACCGGTATGACCAACATTGAAGTACTCGACGCGAAAGATCGTCCAGCTGCCGGTAAAGACATCCGTCCTGCCGTTAAGATGGTCGATGACAACGGCAAGGATCTGTTGCTGCCAGGCACTGACGTTATCGCTCAGTACTTCCTGCCAGCCAACGCCCTGGTCGGTGTAGCGGATGGTGCGAAGATCGCGATCGGTGATGTTATCGCGCGTATCCCGCAAGAAACTTCGAAGACCCGTGACATCACCGGTGGTCTGCCGCGTGTTGCCGACTTGTTCGAAGCTCGTCGTCCGAAAGAAGCGTCGATTCTGGCTGAAGTCAGCGGCACCATCGCGTTCGGTAAAGAGACCAAAGGCAAGCGCCGCCTGGTCATTACCCCGAACGACGGTAGTGATCCGTATGAAGAGCTGATTCCGAAGTGGCGTCACCTCAACGTCTTCGAAGGCGAACAGGTAAACCGCGGCGAAGTTATCTCCGACGGTCCAAGCGATCCGCACGACATCCTGCGTCTGCTGGGTGTGAGTGCGCTGGCCAAGTACATCGTTAACGAGATCCAGGACGTTTACCGTCTGCAAGGCGTGAAGATCAACGATAAGCACATCGAGACCATCTTGCGTCAGATGCTGCGTAAAGTTGAGATCGCTGAATCCGGCGATTCGAGTTTCATCAAGGGCGACCAGATGGAACTGACTCACGTACTGGTAGAGAACGAGCGTCTGGGCGCGGAAGACAAGTTTGTCTCCAAGTTCACTCGCGTTCTGCTGGGTATCACCAAGGCGTCGTTGTCCACCGAATCGTTCATCTCGGCGGCTTCCTTCCAGGAAACCACTCGTGTACTGACCGAAGCGGCAGTCACCGGCAAGCGCGATTACCTGCGCGGCCTGAAAGAAAACGTAGTCGTGGGTCGTCTGATTCCGGCTGGTACTGGCCTGGCATATCACAGCGAGCGCAAGCGTCGTCGTGAAGCAGACAAGCCGTTGCGCGTAAGCGCCAGTGAAGTGGAAGCTGCACTGACCGAAGCGTTGAACTCGAGCGGTAACTGAGTTCTGCGATAAATGAGAGTAGGGCCCTGATCGCCCCGTTCGTCGAATCGAGACATTTTGTCGAGGTTCGAGGGGCGGGGAGGTCGGGGCCTTGCCTTGACTGGGGACAAGATCCTCTTTAGACTCTTGATCCCCTAAATTTGGCGGGAATTCGTTCCTGCCATTTTGCTTTTCTTGCAAGACAATAGCGTCGCAAGACAACAGTGGAGCTAGTAGATGGCAACTATCAACCAGCTGGTACGTCAGCCGCGTAAGCGTATCGTCGAGAAATCCGACGTACCTGCGCTGCAGAACTGCCCGCAACGTCGTGGCGTGTGCACCCGTGTGTACACCACCACGCCGAAAAAACCTAACTCGGCACTGCGTAAAGTATGCCGTGTGCGCCTGACCAACGGTTTCGAAGTTTCTTCGTACATCGGTGGTGAAGGTCACAACCTGCAAGAGCACAGCGTGGTACTGATCCGCGGCGGTCGTGTAAAAGACCTGCCAGGTGTTCGTTACCACACCGTTCGCGGTTCTTTGGATACTTCCGGCGTTAAAGGTCGTAACCAGGGTCGTTCGAAGTACGGTACCAAGCGTCCGAAGTAATCGGCCGTTTTGCAGATTTTCATTTTATTGAGTCGATAAGAGTAAGGTCGGGCACGCATCCATTGGATCTGTCCCGAGCTAACCTGAAGACCGCTTGAGGGCTTATCATGCCAAGACGTCGCGTAGCAGCAAAGCGTGAGATTCTGGACGATCCGAAATACGGAAGCCAGATCCTCGCCAAATTCATGAACCACGTTATGGAAAGCGGCAAGAAAGCCGTTGCCGAGCGTATCGTTTATGGTGCCCTGGAAACCGTTGCGACCCGTAAGGCTGGCACCGATCCCCTGGAACTCTTCGAAAAAGCACTCGACGCCATCGCTCCGCTGGTCGAAGTGAAGTCGCGCCGCGTTGGTGGTGCTACTTACCAGGTTCCGGTCGAGGTTCGTCCTTCCCGTCGTAACGCTCTGGCAATGCGCTGGTTGGTAGACTTCGCCCGTAAGCGTGGCGAGAAGTCTATGGCTCTGCGTTTGGCTGGCGAACTGCTGGATGCTGCTGAAGGTAAAGGTGCTGCTGTTAAGAAGCGTGAAGACGTGCACCGTATGGCTGAAGCCAACAAAGCTTTCTCGCACTACCGCTTCTAATTTTAGCTTCACTAATTTTGCGAGGGCTTTATGGCTCGTACTACTCCGATTAGTCGCTACCGTAACATCGGTATCGTCGCTCACGTGGATGCTGGTAAAACCACCACCACCGAGCGCGTCCTTTTTTACACCGGCAAAAGTCACAAAATGGGCGAGGTGCATGATGGCGCCGCGACCACAGACTGGATGGTGCAGGAGCAGGAGCGTGGTATTACCATTACTTCTGCTGCCATCACCGCCTTCTGGAAAGGTTCCGAGAAGCAGTACAAAGACGAGCACCGCTTCAACGTAATCGATACCCCGGGCCACGTAGACTTCACCATTGAAGTTGAACGTTCCCTGCGCGTACTCGACGGCGCTGTTGTTGTGTTCTGCGGTACTTCGGGTGTTGAGCCTCAGTCGGAAACCGTATGGCGTCAAGCCAACAAATACGGCGTTCCACGTCTTGTTTACGTAAACAAGATGGACCGTGCTGGTGCCAACTTCCTGCGCGTGATCGGTCAGATCAAGCAGCGTCTGGGTCACACTCCGGTGCCGATCCAGTTGGCTATCGGTTCCGAAGACAACTTCCAGGGTCAGATCGATCTGTTGACCATGGAAGCTGTTTACTGGAACGACGCTGACAAGGGCATGGTTCCTGTTCGCAAGCCTATTCCTGCAGAGCTGCAAGAATTGGCTGACGAGTGGCGCAACAACATGGTTGAGGCTGCTGCCGAAGCCAGCGAAGAGCTGATGAACAAGTACCTCGAAGGTGAAGAACTCACCAACGTGGAAATCAAGGCCGCTCTGCGTCAGCGTACTATCGCTGGTGAGATCGTCTTGGCTGTTTGCGGTTCCTCGTTCAAGAACAAGGGCGTTCCCCTGGTTCTCGATGCTGTGATCGACTACCTGCCGGCACCAGTGGATATTCCTGCCATCAAGGGTACTGACCCTGATGACGAGACTATCGAGCTGGAGCGTCATGCAGACGACGCAGAACCGTTCTCCGCTCTGGCATTTAAAATTGCCACTGACCCATTCGTGGGTACCTTGACCTTCGTCCGCGTTTACTCGGGCGTGTTGAACTCCGGCGACGGCGTGATCAACTCGGTTAAAGGCAAGAAAGAGCGCGTGGGTCGTATGGTGCAAATGCACGCAAACGCCCGTGAAGAGATCAAGGAAGTACGCGCTGGCGACATCGCGGCCCTGATCGGCATGAAGGACGTCACCACTGGTGAAACCCTCTGCAACGCTGACAAGCCAATCATCCTGGTTCGCATGGACTTCCCGGAGCCGGTTATTTCGGTTGCCGTAGAGCCTAAGACCAAGGATGACCAGGAAAAAATGGGTATCGCTCTGGGCAAACTTGCTCAGGAAGACCCGTCTTTCCGCGTTAAAACTGATGAAGAGACTGGTCAAACGATCATCTCCGGCATGGGCGAGCTGCACCTGGACATCCTGGTTGACCGGATGCGCCGTGAGTTCAACGTCGAAGCCAACATCGGCAAGCCTCAGGTTTCGTATCGTGAGCGCATCACGAAGAACTGTGAAATCGAAGGCAAGTTCGTTCGTCAATCCGGTGGTCGTGGTCAGTTCGGCCACTGCTGGATCCGTTTTGCTCCTGCTGACGAAGGTCAGGAAGGTCTGCAATTCGTGAACGAAGTTGTAGGTGGTGTGGTTCCTAAGGAATACATCCCGGCTATCCAGAAGGGTATCGAAGAGCAGATGAAGAACGGCGTTGTTGCCGGCTATCCGCTGATCGGCCTGAAGGCTACCGTGTTCGATGGTTCTTACCACGACGTCGACTCCAACGAGATGGCGTTTAAAGTGGCTGCCTCCATGGCGACCAAGCAACTGGCCCAGAAGGGCGGTGGTGAGTTGCTTGAGCCGATCATGGCTGTAGAGGTTGTTACGCCTGAAGACTATATGGGTGATGTGATGGGCGACCTTAACCGTCGTCGCGGCATGATCCAGGGTATGGAAGACACAGTGTCCGGCAAGGTTATCCGTGCCGAGGTTCCACTGGGTGAGATGTTCGGTTATGCGACCGACGTTCGTTCCATGTCCCAGGGTCGCGCAAGCTACTCTATGGAATTCAAAAAATACGATACGGCTCCGTCGCACATCGTCGAATCCGTAACCAAAAAACAAGGCTGATTCAGCCCCTTTAGGCTAGGAGTTAATTGTCGTGGCTAAAGAAAAATTTGATCGTTCCCTACCGCACGTCAACGTTGGCACCATCGGTCACGTTGACCACGGTAAAACCACTCTGACTGCTGCTCTGACTCGCGTTTGCTCCGAAGTTTTCGGTTCCGCAATCGTTGACTTCGACAAGATCGACAGCGCACCAGAAGAGAAAGCTCGCGGTATCACCATCAACACCGCACACGTTGAGTACAACTCGAAGATCCGTCACTACGCTCACGTTGACTGCCCAGGTCACGCTGACTATGTGAAGAACATGATCACCGGTGCTGCTCAAATGGACGGCGCTATTCTGGTTTGCTCGGCCGCTGATGGTCCGATGCCACAAACCCGTGAGCACATCCTGCTGTCCCGTCAGGTAGGCGTTCCGTACATCGTGGTTTTCCTGAACAAGGCTGACCTGGTAGACGACGCTGAGCTGCTGGAACTGGTTGAGATGGAAGTTCGCGACCTGCTGTCGACTTACGACTTCCCGGGCGATGACACTCCAATCATCATCGGTTCGGCTCGTATGGCGCTGGAAGGCAAAGACGACAACGAGATGGGCACCACTGCCGTCAAGAAACTGGTTGAGACTCTGGACAGCTACATCCCAGAACCAGTTCGTGTGACTGACAAGCCGTTCCTGATGCCAATCGAAGACGTATTCTCGATCTCCGGTCGCGGTACTGTTGTAACTGGTCGTATCGAGCGCGGTATCGTTCGCGTTCAAGATCCGCTGGAAATCGTTGGTCTGCGTGACACCACCGTGACTACTTGCACCGGTGTTGAAATGTTCCGCAAGCTGCTCGACGAAGGTCGTGCTGGCGAGAACTGCGGCGTTCTGCTGCGTGGCACCAAGCGTGACGACGTTGAGCGTGGTCAGGTTCTGGTTAAGCCGGGTTCGGTTAAGCCGCACACCACTTTCACCGCAGAAGTTTACGTTCTGAGCAAGGAAGAAGGCGGTCGTCACACTCCGTTCTTCAAAGGCTACCGTCCACAGTTCTACTTCCGTACTACTGACGTGACTGGTAACTGCGAGCTGCCAGAAGGCGTTGAAATGGTAATGCCAGGTGACAACATTCAGATGACTGTTACCCTGATCAAAACCATCGCAATGGAAGACGGTCTGCGTTTCGCTATCCGTGAAGGCGGTCGTACCGTCGGCGCTGGCGTCGTAGCCAAAATCATCGCGTAATTCTCTTTTATAGAGATTGCTTGATGCTTTGAAAAAGCCCCCGCTCAGCGGGGGCTTTTTTTATTGGGTTGACACCTATATGGGGCGTCTATAGAATTGCGCCTCCTTTTAACGGGCGTATTGCGCTCGGTGGGAATAGCAGCCGGAGTCTGAAATCCAATGCAAAATCAGCAAATCCGTATCAGGTTGAAGGCTTTCGACCATCGCCTGATCGACCAATCAACCCAGGAAATCGTGGAAACCGCGAAACGTACTGGTGCTCAAGTGCGTGGTCCAATTCCACTGCCTACCCGTAAAGAGCGGTTCACCGTTCTGGTTTCTCCGCACGTCAACAAAGACGCGCGCGACCAGTACGAAATCCGCACTCATAAGCGCGTTTTGGACATCGTCCAGCCAACGGATAAAACCGTTGATGCTCTTATGAAGCTTGATCTTGCGGCCGGTGTGGAAGTGCAGATCAGCCTCGGCTAAGACTCGGTCTTAGTCGTGTAACGCTCTGAAATGGGCGGCCATAGCGGGTGAAAGCCCCGTACACTCATGAGGTTTACAACATGACTATTGGTGTAGTCGGTCGTAAATGCGGTATGACCCGTATTTTCACCGAAGAAGGTGTCTCCATTCCGGTCACGGTCATTGAGATCGAACCGAATCGCGTCACCCAGTTCAAAACTGAAGAGACCGATGGCTATCGTGCAGTGCAAGTCACTGTCGGCGAGCGTCGTGCTTCGCGTGTAACAGCAGCTCAGGCTGGCCACTTCGCTAAGGCGAACGTTGCCGCTGGTCGCACCACCATGGAATTCCGTCTTGAAGAAGGCGAGTACCAGGCTGGCGATCTGATCAACGCTGAAATCTTCGCCGCTGGTCAACTGGTTGATGTAACCGGTCAGTCCAAGGGTAAAGGCTTCCAGGGTACGATCAAGCGTTGGAATTTCCGCGGGCAAGATAACACCCACGGTAACTCCGTATCCCACCGCGTCCCAGGCTCTATCGGCCAGTGCCAGACTCCTGGTCGTGTATTCAAGGGCAAAAAAATGTCCGGTCATATGGGCGCTGAGCGCGTGACCGTGCAGTCCCTGGAAGTAGTGCGCGTGGACGCTGAACGCAATCTGTTGTTGGTCAAGGGTGCTGTTCCTGGCGCTACTGGCGGCAACCTGGTTGTACGTCCAGCAGCCAAGGCTCGCGGTTAAGGGGAAGCTGACATGCAATTAAATGTAAATGACGCTCAAGCGATCGAAGTTTCCGAACTGACATTTGGCGGCGAATTCAACGAGACGCTGGTTCACCAAGCAGTCGTGGCCTACATGGCCGGCGGCCGTCAAGGTACCAAGCAGCAAAAGACCCGTTCCGACGTTCGTGGTGGCGGTAAGCGCCCATGGCGTCAGAAAGGTACTGGCCGTGCTCGTGCCGGTACTATCCGTAGCCCAATCTGGCGTGGCGGCGGTACCACTTTTGCAGCACGTCCACAGGATCACTCCCAGAAGCTGAACAAGAAGATGTATCGCGCAGCAATGCGTTCCATCCTTGCTGAGCTGGTGCGTACTGATCGTCTGGTCGTGGTTCAGGATTTCGCTGTTGAAACTCCGAAAACCAAAGATCTGCTGGGCAAGCTGAACAACATGAGCCTGACCGACGTTTTGATCGTGTCGGACGCTGTTGATCAGAACCTGTACCTGGCTGCTCGTAACCTGCCGCACGTAGATGTACGTGACGTTCAAGGTTCCGATCCAGTTAGTCTGATCGCATACGACAAGGTGTTGATCACCGTGTCGGCCGTGAAGAAATTCGAGGAGCTGCTGGGATGAACCAGGAACGCGTATTTAAAGTTCTGCTTGGCCCGCACGTTTCCGAGAAGGCTACGGTTCTGGCAGACAAGAAAGGCCAGTTCGTTTTCAAGGTTGCTACTGACGCAACCAAGCTGGAAATCAAGAAGGCCGTCGAAAGCCTGTTCAGCGTGAAAGTTGAGCGTGTTACTACCCTGAACGTTCTGGGTAAGAGCAAGCGCACAGCTCGCGGTCTGGGCAAGCGTAATGACTGGAAGAAGGCAGTTATCTCCCTTCAGCCAGGCCAAGATCTCGATTTCAGCAGCAGTGCTGAGTAAGGAAGGGGTGCATCATGGCAATCGTTAAATGCAAACCGACTTCCCCTGGCCGCCGTTTTGTGGTCAAGGTGGTCAACCAGGAGCTGCATAAAGGCGCTCCTCACGCACCGCTGCTCGAGAAAAAATCGAAGACTGGTGGTCGTAACAACAATGGCCGTATTACCACGCGTCACATCGGTGGTGGTCATAAGCAGCATTATCGTATGGTCGATTTCCGTCGCAACGACAAAGATGGCATCGTCGCCACTGTCGAGCGTATTGAATACGATCCAAACCGTACTGCTCACATCGCACTGCTCTGCTACGCAGACGGCGAGCGTCGCTACATCATCGCCCCTAAAGGCGTGAGTGCTGGCGACCAGCTGATCGCAGGCGCTCTGGCTCCAATCAAGCCAGGTAACGCTCTGCAACTGCGCAACATTCCAGTGGGTTCTACTGTACACGGCATCGAACTGAAGCCAGGTAAAGGCGCACAGATCGCTCGTTCCGCTGGTGCTTCGGCTCAGCTGATCGCTCGTGAAGGTGTGTACGTGACCCTGCGTCTGCGTTCCGGTGAAATGCGTAAAGTCCTGGCTGAATGCCGTGCGACCCTGGGCGAAGTCTCGAACTCCGAGCACAGCCTGCGTTCGCTGGGTAAAGCTGGTGCCAAACGCTGGCGTGGCGTTCGCCCAACCGTTCGTGGTGTTGCCATGAACCCGGTTGACCACCCACATGGTGGTGGTGAAGGTCGTACCTCTGGTGGTCGTCATCCGGTATCGCCATGGGGCTTCCCGACTAAGGGCGCGAAGACTCGTGGTAATAAGCGTACCGACAAAATGATCGTCCGTCGTCGCAAGTAAATAGAGGGATACGACAGTGCCACGTTCTCTGAAAAAAGGTCCTTTTATTGATCTTCACCTACTGAAGAAGATCGAAGTGGCGGCGGAAAAGAACGATCGCAAACCAATTAAGACTTGGTCGCGTCGTTCGATGATCCTGCCACAGATGGTCGGTTTGACCATCGCCGTACATAACGGTCGTCAGCACGTCCCAGTTCTCGTGAACGAAGACATGGTCGGCCATAAACTGGGCGAGTTCGCCGGTACCCGCACTTATCGTGGGCACGTGGCTGACAAGAAAGCCAAGCGTTAAGGGGTTAGGAAATGGAAGTAGCCGCTAAGTTGTCGGGCGCTCGAATCTCCGCCCAGAAAGCCCGCTTGGTCGCCGACCAGATCCGCGGGAAGAAGGTGGGCGAAGCGCTCAACTTGTTGGCTTTCAGCAGTAAGAAAGCCGCCGAGATCATGAAGAAAGTGCTGGAGTCGGCCGTAGCCAACGCCGAGCATAACGAAGGCGCAGACGTTGATGACCTGAAGGTCAGCACCGTTTTCGTCAACGAAGGGCGTTCGCTGAAGCGCATCATGCCACGTGCCAAAGGCCGTGCTGATCGCATCGTCAAGCGGTCTTGCCATATCACTGTCAAGGTTGCTGACAAGTAACGGAGTCGAAGAGATGGGTCAGAAAGTACATCCCATTGGCATTCGCCTGGGAATCGTCAAGGAGCACACCTCCGTCTGGTACGCAGACGGTCGGACTTATGCGGACTACTTGTTCGCAGATCTGAAAGTGCGTGAGTATCTCCAAGACAAACTAAAAAGCGCGTCCGTAAGCCGTATCGATATCCATCGTCCGGCCCAAACTGCACGTATCACCATCCACACCGCTCGTCCAGGTATCGTTATCGGGAAGAAGGGTGAAGATGTTGAGAAACTGCGTCAGGACCTGACCAAGCAAATGGGTGTGCCTGTGCACATCAATATCGAAGAGATCCGCAAGCCGGAACTCGACGGTATGCTGGTTGCGCAGAGCGTAGCTCAGCAGCTGGAGCGTCGTGTAATGTTCCGTCGCGCTATGAAGCGCGCAGTACAGAACGCCATGCGCATTGGTGCCAAAGGCATCAAAATCCAAGTGAGCGGTCGTCTCGGCGGTGCTGAAATCGCACGTACTGAATGGTATCGCGAAGGTCGTGTGCCATTGCACACCCTGCGTGCCGACATCGACTATGCCAACTACGAAGCTCACACCACTTATGGTGTGATCGGTGTAAAGGTTTGGATCTTCAAAGGCGAAGTAATTGGTGGTCGCCAAGAAGAGCTGAAACCACAAGCACCAGCGCCTCGTAAAAAAGCTGCTAAGTAAGGGGTACGCCAAATGTTGCAACCTAAGCGTACGAAGTTCCGCAAGCAGATGACAGGCCACAACCGTGGTCTGGCTCAGCGCGGTAGCAAAGTCAGCTTCGGCGAGTTCGCGCTGAAGTCTGTAGCTCGTGGTCGTCTCACCGCTCGTCAGATCGAGTCAGCGCGTCGTGCACTGACCCGTCACGTTAAACGTGGCGGCAAGATCTGGATCCGTGTATTCCCGGACAAGCCTATTTCCAAAAAGCCCCTCGAAGTTCGTATGGGTAAAGGTAAGGGTAGTGTGGAGTACTGGGTTGCCCAGATTCAGCCAGGCAAAGTCCTGTATGAAATCGAGGGTGTTTCTGAAGAGCTGGCGCGTGAGGCTTTTGCCCTGGCTGCTGCAAAGCTGCCGCTCGCCACCGCCTTTGTTAAACGGACGGTGATGTGATGAAAGCGAATGAACTTCGTGAAAAATCCGCACAGCAGCTGAATGAGCAACTGCTCGGCTTGCTGCGCGACCAGTTCAATCTGCGTATGCAGAAAGCAACTGGCCAGTTGGGGCAGTCGCATCTGCTCTCGCAAGTTAAGCGTGACATCGCTCGCGTGAAGACTGTGCTCAACCAGCAGGCAGGTAAGTAATCATGGCTGAAGCCGAAAAAACTGTCCGTACGCTGACTGGCCGTGTTGTCAGCGACAAGATGGACAAAACCATCACCGTACTGATCGAGCGTCGCGTTAAGCACCCGATCTACGGTAAATACGTTAAGCGTTCGACTAAGCTGCACGCGCACGACGAAACCAATCAGTGCCACATCGGCGACAAAGTCACTATTCGTGAAACTCGTCCTTTGGCCAAGACCAAGTCTTGGGCGCTGGTTGATGTTCTCGAACGCGCTGTGGAAGTCTAAGGACTAGGGGTCGGAGAAATTATATGATTCAGACTCAATCCATGCTCGATGTGGCCGATAACAGCGGCGCTCGCCGTGTTATGTGCATCAAGGTGCTGGGTGGCTCCCATCGTCGTTACGCTGGTATCGGTGACATCATCAAAGTTACCGTGAAGGAAGCAATTCCTCGCGGTAAAGTGAAAAAAGGCCAAGTGATGACTGCTGTTGTAGTCCGCACTCGTCACGGCGTACGTCGTGCTGATGGCTCCATTATCCGCTTTGATGGCAACGCTGCTGTTCTTCTGAACAACAAGCAAGAGCCGATCGGCACCCGTATCTTTGGGCCAGTGACCCGTGAACTTCGTACTGAGAAGTTCATGAAGATCGTCTCGCTCGCCCCAGAAGTGCTGTAAGGAGATCCGACATGCAAAAGATTCGTCGTGACGACGAGATCATCGTGATCGCCGGCAAAGACAAAGGTAAGCGCGGTAAGGTGCTTAAGGTTCTCGCTAATAACCGTCTGGTTATCAGCGGTCTGAACCTGGTTAAGCGTCATACCAAGCCTAACCCGATGTCGGGCGTGCAAGGCGGTATCGTCGAAAAAGAAGCTCCACTGGATGCTTCTAACGTCGCCATTTTCAACGGCGAAACCAACAAGGCTGACCGCGTTGGTTTCAAAGTAGAAGACGGCAAGAAAATTCGTGTCTTCAAGTCGACCCAAAAAGCGGTTGATGCTTGAACACTGCTAGGTAGAAGACCATGGCACGACTAAAAGAGATTTACTGGAAGGAAATCGCACCGAAGCTTAAGGAAGAACTTAAGCTTTCGAACGTGATGGAAGTTCCACGCGTTACAAAGATCACCCTGAACATGGGTCTGGGCGAAGCTGTTGGTGACAAGAAAGTCATCGAGCATGCTGTTGCTGACCTGGAAAAGATCACCGGCCAAAAAGTCGTTGTGACCTACGCTCGTAAATCCATCGCTGGCTTTAAAGTCCGTGAAGGATGGCCGATCGGCGTCAAAGTGACTCTGCGCCGTGAGCGTATGTACGAGTTCCTGGATCGTCTGCTGTCGATCTCCCTGCCTCGGGTTCGCGACTTCCGCGGCCTGAATGCCAAGTCCTTCGATGGTCGTGGTAACTACAGCATGGGCGTGAAAGAGCAGATCATTTTCCCGGAAATCGACTACGACAAGATCGATGCTCTCCGCGGTCTGGACATTACCCTGACCACCACTGCCAAGAACGATGATGAAGGCCGCGCTCTGCTGCGTGCTTTCAAATTCCCGTTCCGCAACTGATTGGAGTAGGAAAATGGCCAAGAAGAGCATGAAAAACCGTGAGCTGAAGCGTCAGCTCACTGTTGCCAAGTACGCCACCAAGCGTGCAGCGCTGAAAGCTATCATCGTTGATCTGAACGCAAGTCCAGAAGCACGTTGGGAAGCTACCGTAGCTCTGCAGAAGCAACCACGTGACGCAAGCGCTTCGCGCATGCGTAACCGTTGCCGCCTGACTGGTCGTCCGCACGGCGTTTACCGCAAGTTCGGCCTTGGCCGTAACAAGCTGCGTGAAGCTGCAATGCGTGGTGACGTACCAGGTCTGGTTAAAGCCAGCTGGTAATTGCTGTCAAAGTCTCGATGTTCAGGTTCACAAGAACCTGACCATCGGTGGCCTTGAATCTGAATCAAGCCCCTTTTGGGGCTTGATTCATTTCTGGGGTGTGTCTAGAATGACCGGCTCGCCTGAGCCCGTGTTTTTCATGCCCGGAAGTTCTCGGCGACAAGTAGTAGCCGCAAGGCTAATTTTTCTGTATTAGGAGCGTCTAGCCCATGAGTATGCAGGACCCGTTAGCGGACATGCTAACTCGAATCCGTAATGCCCAGATGGCTGAAAAGTCTGTCGTAAGCATGCCGTCTTCCACGTTGAAGGTGGCTGTAGCAAAAGTCCTGAAGGACGAAGGTTACATCGCGGATTTTCAGATCACCACCGACGCTAAGCCGTCGTTGTCCATCGAGCTGAAGTACTTCGAAGGCCGTCCGGTTATCGAAGAAGTGAAGCGCGTTAGTCGTCCAGGCCTGCGTCAGTACAAGTCCGTTGAAGATCTGCCGAAAGTTCGTGGCGGTCTTGGCGTGTCTATCGTCTCCACCAACAAAGGTGTGATGACGGATCGTGCTGCGCGCGCTGCCGGTGTCGGCGGCGAAGTTCTTTGCACTGTGTTCTAAGGGGGGATAAGCATGTCTCGCGTCGCTAAGAACCCCGTTAAGCTGCCAGCCGGTGTCGAAGTAAAATTCGCAGGCCAACAGCTTTCGGTGAAGGGTGCCAAGGGCACTCTCGAACTGAACATCCATTCGTCCGTTGAGATTGTTGAAGAAGCTGGTGAGCTGCGTTTCGCTGCTCGCAATGGCGATCAACAAACTCGCGCAATGGCCGGTACCACGCGTGCGTTGGTAAACAACATGGTCCAAGGCGTAAGCCAAGGCTTCGAGCGTAAGCTCCAGCTGGTCGGTGTTGGTTACAAAGCGCAAGCAAAAGGCACGGTTCTGAACCTTGCCCTTGGCTTCTCGCACCCAGTGGATTACGAACTGCCGGAAGGCATCACCGCTGAGACTCCTAGCCAGACCGATATCCTGATCAAGGGCATCGATAAGCAGCTGGTAGGTCAAGTGGCCGCTGAGATCCGCGACTTCCGTCCACCAGAGCCGTACAAAGGCAAAGGTGTGCGCTACGCGGACGAAGTCGTCCGTCGTAAAGAAGCCAAGAAGAAGTAGGGCATAGCAAATGACCGACAAAAAAGTTACTCGACTGCGTCGCGCTCGCAAAGCACGCCTGAAAATGCACGAACTAGAAGTCGTGCGTCTCTGCGTGTTCCGCTCGTCGCAGCACATCTACGCCCAGGTCATCTCGGCCGACGGCAACAAAGTCCTGGCATCTGCCTCGACTTTGGATAAAGAACTGCGTGATGGCGCCACTGGCAACATCGACGCGGCCACAAAGGTTGGCCAGCTGGTCGCTACGCGTGCTAAGGCCGCTGGCGTCTCGCAAGTGGCTTTCGACCGCTCTGGCTTCAAGTACCACGGCCGCGTTAAAGCGCTGGCTGATGCTGCTCGTGAAGCTGGGCTGGAGTTCTAAGTTATGTCAAATAACGACCAAAAGCGCGACGAAGGCTACATTGAGAAGCTGGTTCAAGTTAACCGCGTAGCCAAAACCGTTAAAGGCGGCCGTATCTTCACTTTCACCGCGTTGACCGTGGTTGGTGATGGTAAAGGGCGTGTTGGCTTCGGCCGTGGCAAGTCACGTGAAGTGCCTGCTGCGATCCAGAAGGCAATGGAAGCTGCTCGCCGCAACATGATCCAAGTTGACCTGAACGGCACCACTCTGCAGTACGCAATGAAGTCCGGTCACGGCGCTTCGAAGGTGTACATGCAGCCTGCTTCTGAAGGTACCGGTATCATCGCTGGCGGCGCTATGCGTGCTGTCCTCGAGGTTGCTGGCGTTCAGAACGTTCTGGCCAAGTGCTACGGCTCGACTAACCCGGTAAACGTGGTTCACGCCACTTTCAAAGGTTTGAAAGCTATGCAATCTCCTGAATCCATTGCCGCCAAGCGTGGCAAAAGCGTCAAGGAGATCTTCTGATCATGGCTACCGTTAAAGTAACGCTGATCAAAAGCATGACCGGCCGCATCCCTAACCACAAACTGTGCGTTAAGGGTCTGGGTCTGCGTCGCATCGGTCACACTGTAGAAGTCCAGGATACTCCCGAGAATCGCGGGATGATCAACAAGGCTTACTACATGCTGCGTGTCGAGGGTTAATCGATGAAACTCAATGATCTGAGTCCAGCGCCGGGTTCCCGTCGCGAAAAGCATCGTCCGGGCCGTGGTATCGGTAGCGGTTTGGGTAAGACTGGTGGCCGTGGCCACAAAGGTCAAACCTCCCGCTCCGGTGGCACTATTGCTCCAGGCTTTGAAGGCGGTCAACAGCCGCTGCATCGTCGTCTGCCGAAGTTCGGTTTCGTTTCCCTGAAGGCCATGGATCGCGCAGAAGTGCGTTTGTCCGAGCTGGCTAAAGTGGAAGGCGACATCGTTACCGTGCAGTCCCTGAAAGATGCCAACGTGATCAACGTCAACGTACAGCGTGTGAAAATCATGCTGTCCGGTGAAGTGACTCGCGCTGTCACTATCGGCAAGGGAATCGGCGCCACCAAAGGTGCGCGTTCGGCTATCGAAGCAGCTGGCGGCAAGTTCGAGGAATAAATGGCTAAGCAAGGTGCTCTCTCTGCGCTCGGCAAAGGCGGTATGTCTGAACTCTGGGCTCGTCTGCGTTTTCTGTTCCTGGCGATTATCGTCTACCGAATAGGCGCACACATCCCGGTTCCAGGTATTAACCCGGACCGACTCGCAGACCTGTTTCGACAGAATGAGGGGACCATTCTTAGCTTGTTCAACATGTTCTCCGGCGGCGCGCTGGAACGGATGAGCATCTTTGCACTGGGGATCATGCCGTACATTTCGGCATCGATCATCATGCAACTGATGACCGCCGTCAGCCCGCAGCTGGAGCAGTTGAAGAAGGAAGGTGAAGCTGGCCGTCGCAAGATCAGCCAGTACACCCGCTACGGCACCGTCGTCCTCGCTCTGGTTCAGGCTATTGGCATGTCCATAGGTCTGGCGGGGCAGGGCGTTGCGTTCACTGGTGACTTTGGCTTCCATTTCGTCGCGGTATCCACGTTTGTGGCTGGTGCGATGTTCATGATGTGGCTGGGTGAGCAGATTACTGAGCGCGGTGTAGGTAACGGTATCTCGATGTTGATTTTTTCGGGTATCGTCGCCGGTCTTCCGAGAGCAATCGGGCAGTCTTTCGAGTCTGCACGTCAGGGTGATATCAACATCTTCGCCCTGGTTGCCATCGGTTTGCTGGCAGTAGCGATTATCGGTTTCGTGGTGTTCATTGAGCGTGGTCAGCGTCGTATTGCTGTTCACTACGCCAAGCGTCAGCAGGGCCGCAAGGTTTTTGCTGCGCAGACAAGCCACTTGCCGCTGAAAGTGAACATGGCTGGTGTTATTCCAGCTATTTTCGCGAGCAGCATTTTGCTGTTCCCGGCTTCGTTGGGTGCCTGGTTTGGTCAGTCTGAAGGTATGGGCTGGTTGCAGGACATCTCGCAGTCGATCGCTCCTGGTCAGCCGTTGAATATTCTGCTGTTTAGTGCAGGGATTATTTTCTTCTGCTTCTTCTATACGGCGTTGATGTTCAATCCGAAAGACGTAGCGGAAAACCTGAAGAAGTCCGGTGCCTTTATTCCGGGCATCCGTCCAGGTGAGCAGTCTGCGCGCTACATTGATGGCGTTCTGACTCGCTTGACCATGTTCGGTGCTCTTTACATGACGGCCGTGTGCCTGCTTCCCCAGTTCCTGGTGGTCGCAGCAAACGTACCGTTCTACCTTGGCGGGACCTCGTTGCTGATCGTGGTCGTGGTTGTGATGGACTTCATGTCCCAAGTACAATCGCACCTCGTTTCGCACCAGTACGAATCCCTGATGAAGAAAGCCAACCTGAAGGGCTACGGCAGCGGCATGTTGCGCTGAGTACCCCATAAGGTTCGAGGAGTTGGTGATGAAAGTTCGTGCATCGGTGAAAAAGCTGTGCCGTAACTGCAAGATTATTCGCCGCGAAGGTGTTGTTCGAGTAATTTGCAGCGCGGAACCGCGTCACAAACAGCGCCAAGGCTGAGTGTGATCCGCTTGAAGCCCGGCAGCTAGTGCGCTGCCGGGTTGATTATTTGTTATTACAGCGATATTATCTCGCGCCCTATTTCTTGGCTTCCGGGGCGTAGGTAGCTGTCAATTGGAGTCCCACTGAATGGCCCGTATTGCAGGCGTTAACATTCCAGATAACAAGCACACTGTTATCTCGCTGACCTACATCTATGGTGTTGGTCGCACTACTGCGCAGAAAATTTGCGCAGTGACTGGGGTAAACCCAGCCGCAAAGATCAAAGATCTGAGCGATGAGCAGATTGAGCAATTGCGTGGCGAAGTGGCGAAGTTCACCACTGAAGGTGACCTGCGTCGCGAAATCAACATGAAAATCAAGCGTTTGATGGACCTCGGTTGCTACCGTGGTCTGCGTCATCGTCGTGGTCTTCCAGTACGCGGTCAGCGTACCAAGACTAACGCGCGTACCCGTAAAGGTCCGCGTAAGCCGATCCGCAAGTAATCGCCCACGCGAATCGACAGGAAATTAATCATGGCAAAACCTGCTGCTCGTCCTCGTAAAAAAGTTAAAAAGACAGTGGTTGATGGCATCGCCCACATCCATGCTTCTTTTAACAACACAATCGTGACCATCACCGACCGTCAAGGTAACGCGCTTTCTTGGGCTACCTCCGGTGGTTCGGGTTTCCGCGGTTCCCGCAAGTCCACCCCGTTTGCTGCTCAAGTAGCTGCTGAACGTGCTGGTCAAGCTGCGCTGGAATATGGCCTGAAAAACCTCGACGTTAACGTCAAAGGTCCAGGTCCAGGTCGTGAGTCTGCTGTCCGTGCATTGAACGGCTGTGGCTATAAGATCGCCAGCATCACCGACGTGACGCCAATCCCGCACAACGGGTGCCGTCCGCCGAAGAAGCGCCGCGTGTAATCCAGGAGATTGTAAAGAATGGCTCGTTACATTGGTCCAAAATGCAAACTCGCTCGTCGCGAAGGCACCGATCTCTTCCTGAAGAGCGGCGTGCGCGCGATCGAATCGAAGTGCAACATTGAAGCAGCACCTGGTATCCACGGCCAACGCCGCGGTCGCCAGTCCGATTACGGCACCCAACTGCGTGAAAAGCAGAAGGTCCGTCGTATCTACGGCGTTCTCGAGCGTCAATTCAGCGGCTACTACAAAGAAGCTGCTGGCAAGAAAGGTGCAACCGGTGAAAACCTGCTGCAACTGCTCGAATGCCGTCTGGACAACGTTGTATACCGTATGGGCTTTGGTTCGACTCGTGCCGAATCCCGTCAGCTGGTATCGCACAAGTCGATCAGCGTTAACGGTCAGACCGTAAACGTTCCGTCGTATCAGGTTCGTGCTGGTGACGTGGTTGCAGTTCGCGAAAAAGCAAAAAACCAACTTCGCATTGTCCAAGCTCTCGATCTGTGTGCCCAACGTGGCCGCGTAGAATGGGTAGAAGTAGACACTGAGAAGAAGTCGGGCGTTTTCAAGAACGTTCCTGCTCGCAGTGATCTGTCCGCCGACATCAACGAAAGCCTGATTGTCGAGCTCTACTCCAAGTAAGGGCTAGAAAATAGGTGCATCCATGCAGATTTCGGTAAATGAGTTCCTGACACCCCGCCATATTGATGTGCAGGTTGTCAGTCCAACCCGCGCCAAGATCACTCTCGAGCCTCTCGAGCGTGGTTTTGGCCACACCCTGGGCAACGCGCTGCGACGCATCCTGTTGTCCTCAATGCCCGGCTGCGCAGTAGTCGAGGCCGAGATTGACGGTGTACTCCATGAGTACAGCGCCATCGAAGGTGTACAGGAAGACGTAATTGAAATCCTGTTGAACCTTAAAGGTCTGGCTATCAAGCTGCACGGTCGTGACGAAGTTACGCTGACCTTGTCGAAGAAGGGTTCGGGGGTGGTTACCGCTGCCGATATTCAGCTGGATCATGATGTCGAGATCGTTAATCCCGATCACGTAATCGCTAACCTGGCGTCTAACGGCGCCCTGAACATGAAGCTCACCGTAGCTCGTGGTCGTGGTTATGAACCAGCAGACTCGCGTCAGAGCGATGAAGACGAAAGCCGCAGCATCGGTCGCTTGCAGCTTGACTCTTCGTTCAGCCCGGTTCGCCGTATCGCATACGTGGTGGAAAACGCCCGTGTCGAGCAGCGTACTAACCTGGACAAGCTGGTTATTGATCTGGAAACCAACGGTACTCTGGATCCTGAAGAGGCTATTCGCCGCGCTGCAACCATCCTGCAACAGCAGTTGGCTGCGTTCGTCGACCTCAAAGGTGACAGTGAGCCAGTGGTTGTCGAGCAGGAAGACGAGATCGATCCGATCCTGCTTCGCCCGGTTGACGATCTGGAACTGACTGTACGTTCGGCTAACTGCCTTAAGGCGGAAAACATCTACTACATCGGTGACCTGATTCAGCGTACCGAAGTAGAGCTGTTGAAGACTCCGAACCTGGGCAAGAAATCCTTGACTGAAATCAAGGACGTTCTGGCCTCCCGCGGTCTGTCCCTCGGCATGCGCCTCGACAACTGGCCGCCTGCAAGTCTTAAGAAGGACGACAAGGCGACTGCCTGATCGTCGTAATCACCGAACGTAGTGTTTGGTAAGGAATGAACCATGCGTCATCGTAAAAGTGGTCGTCACCTGAGCCGCACCAGCTCGCACCGCAAGGCCATGTTCCAAAACATGGCGGTGTCGCTGTTCGAGCACGAGCTGATCAAAACTACACTGCCGAAAGCCAAAGAACTGCGTCGCGTTGCTGAGCCGCTGATCACTCTGGCCAAGACAGACAGCCTGGCTAACCGCCGTCTGGCATTCGACCGTACTCGTTCGAAAGCCATCGTTGGTAAGCTCTTCAACGACCTGGGCAAGCGTTACGCTACCCGTGAGGGTGGCTACCTGCGCATCCTCAAGTGCGGTTTCCGCACTGGCGACAACGCGCCTATGGCGTACGTCGAGTTGGTTGATCGTGCTACTGCTGGCGAAGCTGTATCCGCCGAGTAAGACGTCAGTCTGAAACAAAGAACCGGGCCTAGTGCCCGGTTTTTTGTGTCTGCAAGAAAAATGCGCTGTTCGTACAAGCTTCTGACACAAGTCAGCTGTCACCATGAACTGGGAATCATAATTAGTAATTATCTATCGATGTGCACGAGTTAATGAATTTGTGGCTCTCACGTCGATGATCAATACTTCCCACCAAGCCGATTAGCCGGCAGTTCCAGGACTGACATAGGAAGAAGACCGTATGAGCCAGATCAAAACGCTTACGACCGCCAGTGGCGCACCTGTCGCTGATAACCAGAATTCTCGCTCCGCCGGCCCACGTGGCCCGCTGCTTCTCGACGATTTCCACCTGCTCGAGAAACTCGCACACTTCAACCGTGAAAATATTCCAGAGCGTCGCGTACACGCCAAAGGCTCGGGCGCTTACGGCACGTTCACTGTCACTCGTGATATCACCGAGTACACCAGCGCCAAACTGTTTGAATCTGTAGGCAAACAAACCCCGACGTTCCTGCGTTTCTCTACCGTGGGTGGCGAACGTGGTTCGGCCGACACCGAGCGAGATCCACGTGGCTTCGCGCTGAAGTTCTATACCGAGGAAGGCAACTGGGACATCGTTGGCAACAACACCCCGGTGTTCTTCATCCGTGATCCGCTGAAATTCCCGGACTTCATTCACACGCAAAAGCGTCTGCCGCAGAGCAACTTGAAAAGCGCGCAGATGATGTGGGACTTCTGGTCGCATTCGCCTGAGGCGCTGCACCAGGTGACCATTCTGTTCTCCGATCGCGGCATTCCTGACGGCTACCGTCACATGCACGGCTTCGGCAGTCACACGTACAGCCTCATCAGCGCGCAAGGCGAGCGTCACTGGGTGAAGTGGCACTACAAGACAAAACAAGGCATCAAGAATCTGGCACCTGCGGATGCTGCCCGTATTGCTGGCACAGATCCGGATTACGCTCAGCGCGATCTGTTCGAAGCGATCGAGCGTGGTGATTTCCCGAAATGGCGCGTGTGCATTCAGATCATGACCGAGGCGCAAGCGGCGGCGCATTACGAGAACCCGTTCGACGTGACCAAAACCTGGTCGCAGAAAGAATTCCCGCTGATCGAAGTGGGCGAGCTGGAACTGAATCGCAACCCGCAGAACTACTTCGCTGAAGTTGAACAAGCCGCGTTCGGCCCAAGCAATATGGTGCCAGGTGTCGGTCTGTCGCCGGATCGCATGCTGCAAGGTCGCGTCTTCGCTTACGCCGATGCGCATCGCTACCGCGTAGGCACCAATCACCAGCAACTGCCGGTGAACGCGCCACGCAGCCCGGTGAATACTTACCAGCGCGACGGTTCGATGGCGTTCGGCAGCAATGGCGGCGCAGCACCGAATTACGAGCCGAACAGCTACATCGAATCGCCGAAACAAGCTCCGCATTACGCCGAGCCTGCGCTGGCTCTGAACGGTGCGGCTGACCGTTACGATCACCGCGAAGACACCGATTACTACAGCCACGCCGGTGCGCTGTTCCGGTTGATGAGCGACGATCAAAGAGCACTGCTGGTCAGCAACATCGCCGGTGCACTGAGTGGTGTTTCTAGTGATGTCGTTGATCGCCAGTTGCAGCATTTCTACAAAGCCGATCCGGCGTATGGAGAAGCAATCGCAAAGCTGCTCAACGTACAGCTTAACGAAGTCTAAACGAGAAGCAGAACCGCCCTCATTTGGGCGGTTTTTGCGTTATTTAGGCTGCTTTTCTCAGAATATCTTCGCTTTTATTGCGCTAAACGGGTGACCTTCCGGTCATGTTGGTTCAAACTACAGACTTTCAAGTAGGGAGATGTAGGGCGATGCAAGGCCACCCAGACGTAATCGATTACCTCAACACGTTGCTGACCGGCGAACTGGCCGCGCGTGATCAATATTTCGTTCATTCGCGGATGTATGAGGACTGGGGGTTCACCAAGCTCTACGAGCGAATCAACCACGAAATGGAAGAAGAAGCGGGTCACGCTGATGCGTTGATGCGCCGCATTCTGATGCTCGAAGGCACACCGCGCATGCGTCCGGATGATCTGGATGTCGGCAGCACTGTGCCGGAGATGCTCGAAGCGGATCTGCGCCTTGAGTACAAAGTTCGTGCCGCGCTGTGCAAAGGCATCGAGCTGTGCGAGCAGCACAAAGACTACGTCAGCCGCGAGATCCTGCGTGTGCAGTTGAACGACACCGAAGAAGATCACACCTACTGGCTGGAAAAGCAGTTGGGCCTGATCAAACTGATCGGTCTCGAGAACTACCTGCAATCGCACACCTCCTGATCGCAGTAGGTACAAAAAAGCCCCTGTCACTGTTGAAGTGACAGGGGCTTTTTCATGCCCGGCGTTTAAGCCCGATCGCGGATCAGCAACGGTTTGAGGTAATGGCCAGTGTGAGACTGTTTCATCTCGGCCACTTGCTCCGGCGTACCCACGGCGATGATCTGCCCACCCTTGGAACCACCCTCTGGCCCGAGATCGACCAGCCAGTCGGCCGTCTTGATCACGTCGAGGTTGTGTTCGATCACCACCACAGTGTTGCCGTGATCGCGCAGGCGGTGCAGCACGTCGAGCAATTGCTGGATATCCGCGAAGTGCAGGCCTGTGGTCGGCTCGTCGAGGATGTACAGAGTTTTGCCGGTGTCACGCTTGGACAGCTCGCGGGACAGCTTGACGCGCTGCGCCTCACCACCAGACAACGTGGTCGCCGACTGCCCGAGCTTGATGTACGACAGGCCGACATCCATCAACGTTTGCAGCTTGCGCGCCAGCGCTGGCACCGCATCGAAGAACACCCGCGCTTCCTCGATGGTCATTTCGAGGGTTTCGTGGATGTTTTTGCCCTTGTATTTGATCTCAAGGGTTTCGCGGTTGTAGCGCTTGCTCTTGCACACGTCGCACGGCACATAGATGTCCGGCAAGAAGTGCATTTCAACCTTGATCAGACCGTCGCCCTGGCACGCCTCGCAGCGACCGCCCTTGACGTTGAACGAGAAACGCCCCGGGCCGTAACCACGGGAGCGCGACTCGGGCACGCCGGCAAACAGTTCGCGGATTGGCGTGAACAGTCCGGTGTACGTCGCCGGGTTGGAGCGCGGCGTACGACCGATCGGGCTTTGGTCGATGTCGACAACTTTATCGAGATGTTCCAGGCCCTTGATGCTGTCATGCGCGGCGGCTTCCAGCGTCGTCGCGCCGTTAAGTGCGGTGGCGCTCAGCGGAAACAGCGTGTTGTTGATCAGCGTCGATTTGCCCGAGCCGGACACGCCAGTCACGCAGGTCAGCAGGCCGATCGGGATTTCCAGATCGACATTGCGCAGGTTGTTACCGCGCGCGCCCTTGAGCGACAGGGTCAGCTTCTTGTTGCGTGGCGTACGTTTGGCCGGCACTTCAATCTTCACCCGGCCCGACAGGTACTTACCGGTCAGGGAATCCGGGTGCGCCATGACTTCGGCCGGCGTACCTTCGGCAACAATCTGCCCTCCGTGCACACCGGCGCCCGGGCCAATATCCACAACATAGTCGGCCAGACGAATCGCATCTTCGTCGTGCTCAACCACGATCACCGTGTTGCCGATGTCACGCAGATGTTTGAGCGTGCCGAGCAGGCGATCGTTGTCGCGTTGGTGCAAACCAATCGACGGTTCATCGAGGATGTACAAAACACCGACGAGGCCGGCACCGATCTGGCTGGCCAGACGGATACGCTGTGCTTCGCCGCCGGACAGGGTGTCGGCGCTGCGATCCAGCGACAGATAGTCCAGACCGACGTTAACGAGGAACTGCAGACGCTCGCGGATTTCCTTGAGAATCTTGTCAGCGATCTCGCCGCGACGCCCGGTCATCTTCAGTTCGCCGAAGTACACGCAGGCATCGCCGATCGGCAGATTGGTCACCGCTGGCAGTGTCTTCTCGCCGACCCACACATGGCGTGCTTCACGCCGTAGACGCGTGCCGCGGCAATCCGGGCAGGACTGGGTGCTGAGGAACTTGGCCAGCTCTTCGCGCACACTCGCCGATTCGGTCTCGCGGTAGCGACGTTCCAGATTCGGCACGATGCCTTCGAACGGGTGTGAACGTTTGACGATGTCGCCACGGTCGTTCAGATACTTGAAGTCGACGTTCTGCGAACCGCTGCCGTGCAGAATCTGTTTCTGCTGTTCGGCGGTCAGTTCGTTGAACGGTTTTTCCAGGCTGAACTTATAGTGCGACGCCAGCGAACCCAGCATCTGGAAGTAATAGACGTTGCGCCGGTCCCAGCCGCGTATCGCGCCTTCGGCCAAGGTCAGCTCGCCGTTGACCAGTCGCTTGATGTCGAAGAACTGCTTCACCCCCAGACCATCGCACGTCGGGCAGGCGCCGGCCGGGTTGTTGAAGGAGAACAGCTTCGGTTCCAGCTCGCTGATCGCGTGGCCGCAGATCGGGCAGGCGAAGCGTGCGGAGAAGATCATCTCTTCGCCTGGCTCGTCGTCCATCGGCGCAACCAGTGCGATGCCGTCTGCCAGTTTCAGCGCGGTTTCGAACGATTCGGCCAGACGCTGTTGCAGATCGGCGCGTACCTTGAAGCGGTCGACGATCACGTCAATCGAGTGCTTCTTCTGTTTATCCAGTTTCGGCAGCTCGTCGAGCTCGCAAATGCGCCCGTTGACGCGCGCGCGGACGAAACCTTGCGCACGCAGCTCTTCGAAAACTGAAAGGTGTTCGCCTTTGCGCTCGCGGATCACCGGCGCCAGCAGCATCAGCTTGCTGCCTTCGGGCTGCGCCAGCACCAGGTCGACCATCTGGCTGACGGTCTGCGCTTCCAGCGGAATATCGTGATCCGGGCAGCGCGGCGTACCCACGCGTGCATAGAGCAGGCGCAGGTAGTCGTAGATTTCGGTGATGGTGCCGACCGTGGATCGCGGGTTATGCGAGGTCGATTTCTGTTCGATGGAAATCGCCGGCGACAGGCCTTCAATGGTGTCGACGTCGGGTTTTTCCATCATCGACAGGAACTGGCGGGCATAGGCCGACAGCGATTCGACATAGCGGCGCTGACCTTCGGCGTACAGTGTGTCGAAAGCCAGGGACGACTTGCCGGATCCGGACAGGCCGGTGATGACGATCAGTTTGTCCCGTGGCAGGGTCAGGTCGATGTTCTTCAGGTTGTGGGTACGGGCCCCACGTATCAGGATCTTGTCCAAAGTGGCCTCGCTCGGCGGGCGTCGAAAGCGTAAGAGTATACGGGCAAATACTGGATGGATGCACACTATCAAGCGTAGCGTTGTTTGCCCTGAATGAAGAGTGTTTCATCTGTACGCGTCAAAGCGTCGCGATCTACCCCGTCTTTCGATGGGACTGGTAGAATCGCCGCCGGTTCACACGAGGTTTATCCATGCACGATCCCCACAGCGAACGCATGAGTGGCAGCGAGACCCGCGCAGCGAGCGGTCTGGCCCTGGTGTTCGCCTTCCGTATGCTTGGCATGTTCATGGTGTTGCCGGTACTGGCAACCTACGGCATGGATTTGGCGGGAGCGACCCCGGCCCTGATCGGGTTGGCCATCGGCGCTTACGGCCTGACCCAGGCGATTTTTCAGATCCCGTTCGGGGTCATTTCCGACCGCATTGGCCGCCGCCCGGTAATTTACCTCGGGCTGATCGTCTTCGCCCTCGGCAGCGTGCTGGCCTCTCAGGCCGATTCGATCTGGGGCGTGATCGCCGGGCGAATCCTGCAAGGCGCCGGGGCGATTTCCGCAGCGGTCATGGCGTTGCTTTCCGACCTGACTCGCGAGCAGCACCGTACCAAAGCGATGGCCATGATCGGCATGACGATTGGTCTGTCGTTCGCCGTGGCCATGGTCGTCGGGCCATTGCTGACCCGTGCGTTTGGCTTGTCCGGACTGTTTCTCGCCACCGGTGGCATGGCGCTGGTGGGCATCGTCATCGTCATGTTCATGGTGCCGAAATCGACCGGGCCGCTGACTCATCGCGAATCCGGTGTGGCGCGACAGGCGTTGATGCCGACGCTCAAACATCCTGATCTGCTGCGCCTCGATCTGGGCATCTTTGTGTTACATGCCATGTTGATGTCGAGCTTCGTCGCGCTGCCTCTGGCACTGGTCGAAAAAGCCGGTTTGCCCAAGGAACAGCACTGGTGGGTCTACCTCACCGCGTTGCTGGTTTCGTTCTTCGCCATGATCCCGTTCATCATCTATGGCGAGAAGAAACGCAAAATGAAACGAGTTTTGCTCGGCGCCGTGACGACGCTGATGCTGACTGAGCTATTCTTCTGGCAGTTCGGTGACAGCTTGCGGGCTCTGGTGATCGGCACGGTGGTGTTTTTCACCGCGTTCAATCTGCTGGAGGCTTCATTGCCGTCGCTGATCAGCAAGGTTTCACCGGCGGGCGGGAAGGGCACGGCCATGGGCGTGTATTCCACCAGTCAGTTCCTTGGTTCGGCACTTGGCGGGATACTCGGCGGCTGGTTGTTTCAGCATGGCGGTCTGTCGGTTGTGTTCCTTGGATGTGCCGGGCTGGCTGCACTTTGGCTGGCCTTTGCTGTTACCATGCGCGAACCTCCCTACGTGACGAGCCTGCGCTTGCCGTTGTCGCCCGAGGCGATCCGCGAAGCGGGTCTGGTCGAGCGCCTCAAGGCCCTCGTAGGGGTAACCGATGCAGTGATAGTTGCTGATGAAGCGGCTGTTTACATCAAACTGGACAAAGAATTAGTGGATCGCGACACCCTCGAACGCCTGGTGAACAACCCGGCCGGGGCTGCTTGCGACGCCTAGGAGAACGTTATGGCCCGTGGGGTTAACAAAGTCATATTGGTCGGCACTTGCGGCCAGGATCCCGAAGTTCGCTACCTGCCTAACGGTAACGCCGTGACCAACCTGAGTCTGGCAACCAGCGAACAGTGGACCGACAAGCAAACCGGTCAGAAGGTCGAAAAGACCGAGTGGCACCGTGTTTCGATGTTCGGCAAAGTCGCCGAAATCGCCGGCGAATACCTGCGCAAGGGTTCGCAGGTTTACATCGAAGGCAAGCTGCAGACCCGTGAGTGGGAAAAAGACGGTATCAAGCGTTACACCACCGAAATCGTGGTCGACATGCAAGGCACCATGCAACTGCTCGGCGGCCGTCCACAACAGGGCGACCAACAAGGCGGTGGCAACAACTATCAGCAGTCCGCTCCGGCACCACGCCAGCAGGCGCCGCGTCCGCAGCAGTCGGCTCCGCAACAGCGTTCGGCCCCGGCTCCTCAGCAGGCCGCACCGCAACCGGCTCCGGATTTCGACAGCTTTGATGACGATATCCCGTTCTGATTTGCCCGCTGAATCACCTTTGATTTAGCCTCGAAGCCCCCGCATTGCGGGGGTTTTGTCGTTCTGGACGGGCCAAAGATGTCGCCTCGTTCAACTCATGACCGATGAGTCGTTTGGTCTGATCACGGAAAGTTTCGCACTGAGTCTTGAAGGCTGCCGCCAGTCGCACCATGATCCGTACCTGCGACTGGATATTCAGGCGCCTTTTTGCAAAAGCAGGATCCCGGGGAGCTGGGCTGCGTCCATCACAAAAACAAGAGAAAACGATGAGCAGTAGCAAGAACAAGGAAATCGAGTATCTGCGCGGCGTGGCCATCCTGATGACGGTGTTGGCCCATAGTTCGTTGTTGTTGCCATTCCATAGCGACTTCATGCAGAAAGTATTCAATGTGTTTTCCCCGTGGTCAGGGGTGGATCTTTTTTTCTGTATTTCCGGTTACGTGGTCAGCAAAGCGTACCTCGATTATTTTGATAAAAATCGTGAGCAGGGCCGATTCGGCCTCGCGGCCACCTCGTTCTGGATCCGGCGGGCCTACCGCCTGCTGCCCACGGCGTGGCTGTGGGTATTGATTCCGCTGGCGTTCTCGATCTTCTTCAACCAGTCGAATGCATTCCAGTCGTGGTTCGATAATTTGCGCAGCTTCACGGCAGTCGCGACCTTTACCGGCAACTTGGCGAACCAGTACGGTGTGCTGCTGGGGCCGAACTCGGTGTACTGGAGCCTGGCGCTGGAGGAGCAGTTTTACTTTATCTTCCCGCTGTTTCTGCTGCTGATCACATCCACCCGTTGGCGAGTAATCGCCCTGCTCGCACTGATTGCCGTGCAGTTCCCGTTCAATCGTTATGCCTTCGGCGGGCCTACGGCGGCCATGCTCTTCTCGTTCCGTCTGGATGCGATGATGTGGGGCATTCTTCTGTGCCTGTTCACGCGCACCTCACTGTACAAAGACATTGAGCCAGTGGCGCTGGGCGCCAGCCTGATCAAGCGGTTCGGGTTGACGCTGTTCCTGCTGTACATGCTCGGGGCCATTGCCGGGCAACTGATCGCCATGCCCATCGCGGTGGGGCTGATCGCATTGAATGCATTGGTTCTGGTCTGGCTCTCCAGTTATCAAAAAGGCTATGTCTACTGCCCGGCGTTCTTGAGTGGAATTGCCCAATGGCTAGGCTCGCGTTCTTACGCTTTGTACGTGATACACATGTTCGCCTACCACTTGAGTACCGAAATCTGGAGTCGAGTGGCCAGCGACAGAGGTGTCGAACTGGGGCCTGAGTTCACCGTGGAAATGTTGCTCACCTCGTTTGCGATCATGTTGGTCTGCAGCGAGTTGAACTACCGTTTTGTCGAAACTCCGCTGCGTCGTCGCGGCGCGGAAATCGCACGGCGCAGAATGGCTGGTGTGAGCACGTCGGAAACCGCCAGGGACAAACTCCCGGCAGATCGTCCGGTACGCTCGACAGAGCTGTCTTGACCGAGGGCGAAAAAAAACCGTAGAGCTCACGCGCTACGGTTTTTTTATGGCTGAAAAGTGGCCTATGGCTCAGTCGAGAATCAGGTGCGGCAGGAAGCGGCTCGAGTCTTTGGTGATCAGGCTGTTGTCTTCGCGCACGCCAATGCCTGCGGCTTGATCGCCTATCACCCACGAACCAATCAGCGTGTAGCTGTCGCCAAACTTCGGCAGTGGCGCAAATTCCTGCAGGATAAACGGCGCATCGGTGTAGGGCCCGTCTTCTTTGACGATCAGACCTTCAGCCGTGTGCAACTCAATGTTCGCGCCTTCACGGGAAAAGTACGGCTTGCGCACCCAACCCTTGGGCACCGCACTGGCCGGGTTTGGATCAAGGTGCGCCGCGAGCAAGTTCGGATGACCCTTGTGCAGTTCCCACAATAAAGGGAGCGCGCCTTTGTTCGACAGAATCGCCTTCCACGCCGGTTCAAAAAACTGCGTATCGCACTCGGCAATCGCCGCGCCAAAAGGTTCGTGGAAGATGAACTCCCAGGCGTGCAGCTTGAACAGGTGCGGGATCCAGCGATCCTGCAGATCGACAAAGCGGCCCTCAGAAGTCAGGCCAATGTCTTCAATGTCGATGTGCCGCGATTCGATGCCGACTTTTTCTGCGATCAGCCGCAGGTAATCGGTGGTGCCCTTGTCTTCGATCGAGTCTTTCATCGAAGAGAAATAGAACGGCCGCGTCAGCTTCAGTTCGGCAAAAGCTTGATGCAGTTTGGTGTCGATGCTGTTGAACTGGTCGGCATTCGCCGGCAGCGTGCCGCGCTCGATGCATTGCTCCAGCCAGCCCCACTGAAACGCCGCTGCCTCGTACAGGCTGGTCGGCGTGTCGTAGTTGAGCTCCAGCAGTTTCGCCGGGCCGTTGCCGCTGTAGGAAAAGTCCATGCGCCCGTACAGATGCGGATGACCTTCGCGCCAGGAAGTGCGGATCATGTCGTAGTACGGCGCCGGGATGCTCAGCCGCCCCAGCAACTCTTCGCTGTTGACCACGCGGTCGACCAGATCCATGCACATCTCGTGCAGCTCGGTGGTCGGATCCTCGAGATCGTTTTCGATCTGCGCGAGCGTGAACCGGTAGTACGCGCTTTCGTCCCAGTAGGGCTCGTCGTCGATGGTGTGAAACATAAAGCCGAGGCTTTCGGCGGTCTGTTTCCAGTCCGGGCGCTCGGCGCAGAGGATTTTCTTCATCGTCAGCTGCTCGAGCGACCGGAACTGCTGCCCCAGCCACCCCAACCGCTGCGAGCACTCGACTGGCTACCGAAGCCGCCGCGCGAGGTCGACGAGGCAACGTTGACCGGTTTGCTTTTGCTGCTTTCGTAATCCGTTTGGCTGCGCGTCGCCGTTTCGGCTCGGCGGTATTGCGTCGAAGTGTTGTAGGGCTGGCGCGTGTCGCGATCGCGGTACACCGTGCGATTGACGTTGTTGCTCATCGCGTTGCCGATCAGCCAACCGGTCAGCCAGCCACTGCCGCCGCCACTGGAGGTGTGCGAAGTGTTTTGCACATTCTGCGCGGGATCACCTGCCGGCATTTGCGCGCCGGCGATGGCGTCGAGGTTCTGCGCCGGTTCACCGTTCTGCGGCACTTTGAAGCCGCCGAGTTTCGGCACGAAGCGGCCGTCGGAATTTTTCTGACACCAATCAGCGGCGAAGTCGGCGTCGCACTTGGCCTTGTCGTCGTACGCCGGGGCGATGCGCCGGTGTTCGGTCAGGGCGGCGACGTAAGCGTTGGAGCAGACATCGGCGGCCACTTCGGCATCGACACACTGTTCCACGCTCTGGAAGTTACGCGGCTGCTCGACCGCCGCCGCTTCACCGGAGATGGCCATGGCCACCGACGCGGCGAGGGACAACTGCACATATTTACTGCGTTTCATCGAAGGCTTCCTGCCGGTCAGTTGGACGGGGTCATGCATGCGGCGTTGAGCATGCCAACGCTGATGGCGACCGCTGCCACGTAAATGCCCGAAGCGATTTCACCGTTGGCAATGCGCTGCGAGGTGCCCTTGAGCACCAGGCCGGTGGCGAGGAATGCCAGCAGTTGCACAACAGCGGCAATCACCGCCCACAGGACGAAGTCGAGGACGTTGACCGAGAAGGCGATCACGTTGCTGGCCGGGATCGCGAAACCGATGATCGCACCGGACAGGGCGATGGCGGCGGCGACGTTGCCGGAGCGAATCAACTCGAACTCTTTGTGCGGGGTGATGCGGGTGTAGACGAATTGGAACAGCATGAACAGCAGCACGGCGCCGATCAGGTAGACGACGAAACCGACCAGCGCGGTTTTGTTCAGGGAAACGGCCAGCACTTCCAGCATGAAAAACTTCCTTTTTTAGATGGGGCTCAGATCAGTCGTGTACAGCGAGATACCCAACGAGGTGCTCAGGCTGACGGTGCCTTCTTCGTCCTGTTCGACGGAGAACAGCAGCAATTCGCGGCGATCGGTCAGGCCGGTTTCGCGTGCGTAGAGCATCGAGTGGTGTTCGATGGTGTAGGACTCGTCCGGGTTGATGACTTGTTCGGTCATCGGCACCAGTTCGGTCTGGCCCTGTTCGGTGCCCCATTCGCGGGTGTACTCGACGCCATCGTGGGTGTAAGTCGGCAGGCCGATCGCGCTACTTGGGCCGGCCAGGCGCTGCAGTTCGGCGTCACTGTTGACGGTCACGTAACTGAGGTAGTTGAACAGCGTGACCGATTCGATCTGGTCATCGCCGGTAACGTGGATCTGCAGCCAGAAATCCTCGTCGTTCATGTAATAGCGGTGCAGTTTGTTCGACTGGCCGAGATCGACCCAACCGGCGCTCCAGATCGCTTGATCGAAGGGCACGCGCACCGTGGTCGAACCGTCGAGCAACAGCGCCAGCGTCGTATCGAACCTGACAGCCTTGCCCTGGGCCATGCCGAGTGGGCCACTGGCAACGGTCGGTGTCGGCGCAGCGGTCTGCCAGTTGCTGGTGCCCAGCAAATCTTTAAACCATCCCATGGGTACGTTCCTTGAGGCGGGTGGAAGTGTTCGTCGGCGGAAAAAGCGTGGCTAGTGTACCGGGCCGGGATCCCATGTAGGAGCTGCCGAAGGCTGCGATCTTTTGATTTTATTTTTAAAGACAAGATCAAAAGATCGCAGCCTTCGGCAGCTCCTACACAGGGCAGGATGCGATGTTACTGAGCGGACTTCTGCTTCAGGCGCTCAAGAATCGCGTTGGCGCTGCCAGCATTCGGCGTGATGCCGGCTTCTTGCAGTTTGCGATCCAGGTCATTGCCGGTCGCGGCGTCTGCCAGTTCATCGGCAGCACTTAGCTCGGCAGCGCGTTGTTGCTGTTTGGCTTGCAGGCGGTTCAGCGTACCCACGGCGGTTTCCAGTTTGCCGTTGGCGCCGCCGCTGGCGATGGACGCACTGACCTGAGCCTTTTGCACGCTGTCGCGGGCCTTGGCCATGTCGACTTGCTGGCGCAGGCTCTTGATGCGGGCTTCGGCCTTGTTGATGTCTTTGCGCATGTTTTCGGCGTAGACACCAAACTCGTCGCTCTGCTTTTTCTCGGCATCGAGGTCGTTGGTCAGGGTCGAAATCGCTTCGGCCACTTCCAGCGCCAGATCTTCACGGCCAGCGTTCAACGCCGACACAGCCTTGGCTTCGAGATCCTTGATCTTGGCGTCGTACTCGCTCACGCGATCGGCGGCCAGTTTGTGCTTGGCCATGATGGTGACCAGCTCGCGACGTGCGTTCGACAGGGCGGTGTCGGCATCGCGGATTTCCTGATCGAGGATGCGCAGGGCCTGTTGGTCGACGATCGATTCGCCGACTTCATTGGCGCCGCCGCGCAGCGCGGTGAACAACTTGCTCCAGATGGACTGAGTCATTGGATTTTCCCTGTTGATTACTTGAAGAAGTGTTCGAAGGCTTCGCTCGCGCGCTGCACGTTGTCGACCAGGGTTTTCACCTCGGTGACGACGTTGGTCAGGCTCGAGTCGGCGCTGAGGGCGCCAAACATGTTGTAAACGGTCTGCCCGTTGGGCATCGACTCGATACCGATCGACGACAGCGGGAACATTTCCCGGCTGCGCAACACGGCGTCATTGAAGGCGTGCACGTCGGTGATCGAATCGATATCGACCAGCACGGTGTCAACGATGATCTGCTGACCGGCGACGGCGATGTGAATCGGCAGACCGCCGAATTCGTTCATTTCCAGCTTGATGCTGGGCTCGGAGCTCTGGATCAGCGACAGCGTGATCTCGTGCGAAGCCACCTCGTCCAGGGCCTTGAGGGCGTTGAAGAGGCTATCGATATTCCAGTTGTTGCCTGCGCTCATGTAATTCTCCGACATGAAAGAGCCAGCCAGAATCGGTTGGCGTAGCTGTTGCTCCATTTGCTTGAGCAAGCTTCGGTTTTCGGGAAGCACCCAAGTTTCGTGTTTCACATAACCGGCAGCGGCCAGGCCCGCACGCATCTGCTTCATATAAAAGCTCGACGGTTTTTTTGCGGACGCCTTCGCGCGCTCTCCCTTGGGACTATCAGATTTCGCGGTGGGGGAACGGCTTTTCATGGCTATGACTCGGTTATGAACATCTCACGCGTGAGCCACACTACAACCAATCCAAAATGCCAGCAATGACTCACGCGTGAGTTTTTTATGACAGACGAAAAAAGGCCCGCAACGTGGCGGGCCCTCTTTTTATAGACTGTGTGCAAAGTGTTGCTTAGCGATCAGCCGACAGAAATTCGTCCGTCGAGATCACATTGGCGTAGGCAAAGCCCAGTGCTGACATGAACGCGGCGTGTACATGGGCGGCAGGCACGGTCAGGCCATTGAATTCCAGATCGCGGCTGGCGCAGGCGTCGTGAATCACCGTCACGGTGTAGCCAAGATCCGCTGCTGCCCGAGTGATGCCATCGACGCACATGTGGCTCATGCTGCCGACCACCACCAGCTCCTTGATGCCTTGCTCATCGAGGATCGATTGCAGTTCAGTCTCGCGAAACGAATTGACGAAGTGTTTGAGCACGACCGGCTCGTCGGCGCGGTTGAGCACTTTCGGGTGCAGCTTGGCGCCGTCTGAGCCCGGGGTGAAAAACGGCGCATCCGGCGAAGTGAATTCGTGGCGGATGTGCACCACTGAATCGCCCGCTTCGCGGAACGCTGCAATCAGTCGCACGGCGTTGTCGGCGGCGGCATCCGCGCCGACCAGCGGCCACTTGCCTTGGGGGAAGTAGTCGTTCTGGATATCGACTACGATGAGTGCTTGCTTGGCCATGGGTGTGTCCTCGAAGTGCTTGTTGGTGTGGTGCAAGTATTGGCGCTGGCCGATGATTCGAGGATTGGCCGCACCGACAATAGACAGGGGAAAACTGACAATGGGCGTTGAAAAAGCCGCCATCGCTGAACTCGGCGTGCTGATTTATCCCGGCGCGCAGATGGCAGCGGTGCATGGCTTGACCGATCTGTTCGGCGTGGCCAACCGCATTGCCGCTGAGCATCAGACCGCGCAATTGCCGGTGCTGCGGGTCAGTCATTGGCAGGTCGACGGTGATCAGCCGCCCGTGCGGGTTTACGACAGTCATCCGAGCGACGAAAGCGATTTGCTGGCGGTGCTGATTCCGCCGTCAATTGGCGGCTTCAGTTCGGCAAACATGCCAGCCAGCCTTGCGCAGTGGTTGCGCGATCAACATGCCCGTGGCGCGACACTCGGCGGAGTCTGCGTGGGTTCGCTGATGTTGGCGGAAAGCGGTTTGCTCGATGGCCGTAGCGCCACCACCCACTGGACGTCGGCCAAGGCGTTCGCCGAGCAATACCCGAAGATCAAATTGAAAGCCGATACGCCCATCGTCGATGACGGCGACCTGATTACCACCGCTGGATTGATGGCCTGGTCGGAGCTTGGCTTGCGCCTGGTCGACAGGCTGCTCGGGCCGAGCATCGCCACCGGTACCGCGCGTTTTCTGGTGATCGAACACAGCGACAGTGCCAGTGAGTGCGGGAGCAATTTTGCGCCGATTCTCAGTCATGGCGATGCGGCGATTCTCAAGGTTCAGCATTGGCTGCAAAGCACCGGCGCGACGGATGTTTCGCTGACCGCGATGGCGGAGAGGGCGGGGCTGGAAGAGCGTACGTTTCTGCGGCGCTTTCGCGCGGCGAGCGGGTTGAAGCCGACCGAGTATTGTCAGCATCTGCGGGTGGGCAAGGCGCGCGAGATGCTCGAATTCACCAATGGCACGATCGATCACATTGCGTGGACAGTGGGGTATCAGGATCCGGGAGCGTTTCGGGCGATCTTCAGGAAGATCACCGGGCTGGCGCCGAGTGATTATCGGGCGCGGTTTGGTGTGACCCCGAACTTGAAGGCGACAAATTCCTAATGTGGGAGCGAGCCTGCTCGCGAAAGCGGTGGATCTGCGAAATTGATGTGGACTGACACTACGTCTTCGCGAGC
This sequence comes from Pseudomonas rustica, assembly GCF_049959085.1. Lineage (NCBI taxonomy): Bacteria > Pseudomonadati > Pseudomonadota > Gammaproteobacteria > Pseudomonadales > Pseudomonadaceae > Pseudomonas > Pseudomonas rustica. The sequence continues at coordinate 55,367 of NZ_CP188200.1, forward strand.
AGGCTCGCTCCCACAATGAACCCCACAGAGCTATGGATCGTGCAATTTGCCGGGGTTTTGTCGGCGGTCGTGCAGATTGAAACAGGCGTGGTGCCAGCACAATTCCGCCAAGTTTTTGATTAAACGAGAGTTTCCGTAGAGCAGCCGTTGGCCTGATCTCTGCACCCTTCATCGCTACAGTCATCGAACCGAGGGAAGGGGGACGCATGACCCCGATCACCCGCAGGAAAATCGTCGTCGCCCACTCGGTGCGTGCCGGCGCGCCGCAGCACGAAGTGCAAACCAACAAAGCGCTGGCCCGCTGGCTGGCGCAAATTCTCGGGTTCAAATTCGGTGGCAGTTACGACCCGGAAAAACATCGCGGTCGTGACCTTTATCTATTGCCGACGCAAACCATCGTCGGCGCCACCCACGCTCACGAGCTCGGCATCAAAGCCCCGGAAGATTTGTGGGGCGGATTTGTCGAGCACGACTTCATTTGCACCAAAGCCATCAGCCACGGTTTGCGCAGCCACTTGGCTCATGCGCCTGAGGGCTGGTCGACGCTGTTTTCCGAACGGGTGCGCAACGTGGTGCTCGACGGCCTCAGCGTGTTTTCCCTGGAAGATGCGCGACCCGCCGCCGAGCATTTGCTGTACAGCGGGCCGATCCGTTTGAAGCCGGTTCATGCCTGCGCCGGTCGCGGCCAGGAAGTGATCAAGAGCCTCGACGCCTTCGATGAAATCCTCGCCCGGCCCGATATCGCAAAACAGTTCAGCGAAGGCGTGGTACTGGAACAGGACTTGAGCGACGTCGTCACCCACAGCGTCGGCCAGACGTTCATCGGCGACAAAGTGCTGAGCTACTGCGGCGATCAATACTTGACCAAAGATGCCCACGGCGAAGACGTGTATGGTGGTTCGAACCTGCTGGTGGTGCAGGGCGGCTATGCTGATCTGCTGGCGCTGGATCTGGCGGACGATGTCCGGCTGGCCATCGAACAGGCGCAGATTTTCGACAGCGCCGCCGATGAAGCTTATCCGCGCTTCTACGCCTCGCGGCGCAATTACGACATCGCCCAAGGGTTGGACAGCAACGGCAAAACCCGCAGCGGCGTGCTCGAACAATCCTGGCGCATGGGCGGTGCCAGCAGTGCTGAAGTTGCCGCGCTGCAAAGCTTCGTCAACGACCCGGGGATGCGCGCGATTCGTGTGTCCTCGGTGGAAACTTACATCGATCAGCCGCTGCCGGCAGACGCCATCGAGGTGTATCGCGGCCCGGCGGAAAACAGTGAATTTCTCCTCAAATACGTAACGGTCAAATCTTATGACGGCTAGAAGCGAAAGCATTCAAATCGACATTGATGATGAACAGATGAGCGGGACGTTTCTCAGTCCCAAATCGAAAGTCCCGGGGGTGTTGTTTGTTCACGGATGGGGCGGCAGTCAGGAGCGAGATCTTGAACGGGCCAAAGGTATCGCAGGGCTGGGTTGCGTGTGCCTGACCTTCGACTTGCGCGGGCATACCGGCGGCACCGGGATTCCGCTGACCCGCGTCACCCGTGAAGACAATCTGCGAGATCTGCTTGCGGCGTATGACCGCTTGCTCGCGCATCCTGCGCTCGATACCTCGGCGATTGCCGTGGTCGGCACCAGTTATGGCGGTTATCTGGCTGCAATCCTGACGTCGCTGCGCCCGGTGCGCTGGCTGGCGCTGCGGGTGCCGGCGTTGTATCGCGACGAGCAATGGCACACGCCGAAGCGGGAATTGGATAAAGCGGATTTGCGTGACTACCGAAGCACGCTGGTGCGCGCTGACAGTAACCGTGCGCTGCATGCGTGCTCGCAGTTCACCGGGGATGTGTTGCTGGTGGAATCAGAAACCGACGACTACGTGCCCCACGCGGCGATCATGAGTTACCGCGCGGCGTGTCAGCAGACGCATTCGCTGACGCACCGGATTATCGATGGCGCCGATCACGCGCTGAGCGAGCCGGTTTCGCAGCAGGCGTACACCTCGATATTGGTGGACTGGATTACCGAGATGGTCGTCGGCGAACGGTTGAGCATTATTCAGTCTTGAAGATCAAAAGATCGCAGCCTGCGGCAGCTCCTACAGGGAGAATGCATTCCAACTGTAGGAGCTGCCGAAGGCTGCGATCTCTTGATCTTAATGCCTAGGTTTTTTCTCTATCCGCAACGCCTTGGCTTTGGCCTCAACCACCAAATACATCACCACCGTAATCAACAACGGCAACAGAAAATAAATCGCCCGATACGCCAGCAACCCCGCCACCAGACTCCCTCGCGAAGCCTCGTGCTGCAGCAGCGCAACAAACACCGCCTCCAACACCCCAAGCCCCGCCGGAATATGCGTGATCACCCCGGCAATCGCGCTGATCAACAGCACACCCAGCACCAACGGATAATCCAATTTGCTCGGCAATAACGTGAAAATCACCGCCGCCATCAGCGACCAGTTCAAGGCGCCCAACAACAACTGCAACACCGCCATGCGCAGCGATGGCAGGTTGATTTCCACGCCACGAATCGACCACTCGCGGCGCTTGGAAAACTGACACGCCGCGAGGTAACCGGCGCTGACCAGCAGCAACAAAACCCCGATGCCTTGCAACGCGCCGCTGCTGACTTTCCACCCCGGCGGCATAGTCACCAGACCACTGCTGAATACCGCACCGGCAATGGTCATGTAGCCAAACCAGTTGGTCGCCAGGCTCAGCCCGAGAATCTTGGCGATGTTGCCTTTACTCACGCCCAACCGTGAATACAGCCGATAACGCATGGCGATGCCGCCGACCCACGCGCTCAGGTTCAGATTGAACGCGTAGCTGATAATCCCCACCGGCAGAATCTGTTTCCAGGTCAGATCCTGACGAATGTAGGTGCGGCCGATCAGGTCGAAACTGGCGTACACCAGAAAGCTCAGCAGCGTCAGGCTGGCGGCAATGATCAGCGTGCGCACCTTGAAGTCGGCGAGGGTTTCCAGCACTTCTTTCCATTCGATGCGCGTGGCGAACATCGTCAGCAGCACGATCAGTGCGAGGAAAAACAGCAGCGTCAGCGGACGTTTCCAGCGGCTCCATTTCGAGTGCGTCGCTGGCGCCGCGTGACCGCTCGGGTGCGCTTCGGAATGGCTCATGAGCGGTTACCTCGAAACGGCTTGAGCCGCGGTTTGTGCGCCGGCAACCAACCCGCCATCGCCGGGAAATGCCGCAGAAAGTGGAACACCAGAAAGCCCACGGTCATGTGCCAGATACGTCCGCGCGGCGACTTGCTGGCGTCCATGGCTTTGCAGTGGTTTTGGCTGAGGTCTTCGAGGCGCTCGAACAAGTGCTGATTAAACGCGCGATCGCGGATCAGCACGTTGGCTTCCAGGTTCAGCGACAGACTCAGCGGATCGAGATTGCTCGAACCGACGGTGCTCCATTCTTCATCGACCAGCGCGACTTTGCCGTGTAGCGGACGCTGGCAATACTCATGAATCTGCACGCCAGCCTTGAGCAAATAATCGTAGGTCATGCGCGCCGCGAGTTTCGCCACCAGCATGTCTGGCTGGCCTTGCAGGATCAGCCGCACATCGACACCGCGCCGGGCGGCATTGCGCATTTCACGCAGCAAGCGGTAACCGGGGAAGAAGTAGGCGTTGGCGATCACTACACGGCGTTTGGCGCGGCGCAGCACTTGCAGATAAACGTCTTCGATATCAGTGCTGTGTTGGTCGTTGTCGCGGAACACCAGACGCACCTGACCGTCATGATCATCGAAGGCCATTTCCGCGCGACGCTGGCGCCGGCGTTGCCACCAGAACCGCGCGCGACCCGGGCGACCACTTTGCAACAGGGCGAAATGATGGATGTCGGCGACCGCCGGGCCCTGAATTTCCACCGAATAATCCTGCTTGGCTTCGGGGCCGAAATCGGCCAGATGATCGCCAGAAAAATTGATCCCGCCGATGAACGCGACCATGCCGTCGACTACGACGATTTTGCGGTGCAAGCGGCGGAACCAGTTGGTACGAATGCCGAGGCGTTTCGGCGCTGGATCGAAAATCTGCAAATGCACGCCGGCCTCGCTCAATGCGGCGAGATAACCGGTGGTCAACTCGCCACAACCGAAGCCGTCGAGGCTGACGGTGGTGCGCACGCCGCGCTTGGCCGCATCAATCAGAATCTCCTGCAGCTCGGCGCCGACCTTGTCTTCGAAAACGATGAAGGTCTCGAGAATGATTTCACTCTTCGCCGCACGCATTGCTTCAAACACACGCGGGAAATATTCCTCGCCGTTTTCCAGCAATTGCACATGGTTGCCGCCCTGCCAGCGGTACTCGACGTCGACCTGGCCGGGCTCGCGCACCGGCGGGGTAATGCTGATGGGTTCCACGGCGGATTTCTCCAGCGGCGCGCTGTTCATAGTTCGATCTCCACCGATAACGGTGCGTGGTCGGAAAGGTGAGACCAGGGCCGGTTGGCAAGGACTTTCGGCTGGCTGGCTTTGAGGTTACGGACATAAATACGGTCGAGGCGCAGCGTCGGCAGACGTGCGGGGAAACTGCGCGCCGGTTTGCCGTGGTGCTCGGCAAAGACTTCGCGCAGGCCGCAGGGTTTGAGCAACGCATCGGCGCGCTGGCGCCAGTCATTGAAGTCACCGGCGACGATCACCGGTGCGTCGTCGGGCAATTCGGCAAGACGTTCGCCAAGCAGCTTCAACTGGGCGTTGCGATGACTTTCGCGTAGACCCAGATGCACGCAAATTGCATGGATTTCGGCGCCGTCGCCGGGCAGACGCAGCACGCAATGCAGCAGACCACGGTTCTCGTGGCCGCTGATCGACACGTCGAGATTGTCGTGGCGGATGATCTGGAATTTCGACAACAACGCATTACCGTGATCGCCGTCCGGGTACACCGCGTTGCGCCCATAGGCGAATTGCGGCCAGAGGCTGTCGGCGAGGAATTCGTACTGCGGCATCGTCGGCCAATTGCTGTAGCGCTTGTGATGATGTTCGTGGGTGCCGTGGACTTCCTGCAGGAACACCACGTCGGCGGCGACGCTGCGTACTGCTTCGCGCAGTTCCGGGAGGATGAAACGCCGATTCAGTGCGGTAAAACCTTTGTGGGTATTGACCGTCAGCACGGTGAATGTGCGCACCGACGGCGCGACGACCGAGCCTTCATCGGTGAAGCCGACCGGTTCTGAAATACTCATGCCAGCACTCCTTCGCCAGCGGGTTCGCCGGGGGTGGTGGCGAGGTCTTTATCCAGCTCGAAACGGTGCAGCAGATCACGGGCGTCGTAGGGCGCGCGGACTTTGATGTCGTTGTCGAAATAGCAGAACACTTCGCGGGATTTGCGTGCGCGCGGCTTCAAGCGCGGGGCGATCAGATGGGCATCTTTCGGTTGCTCGCCGTGGTGCCAGGCGTCGATGCGCTCGGCCCAGCGCTTGAGGGCTGGCGCGGTGTAGCCGCTGGCGTAGAGTTCTTCGGCGCCGTGAAGGCGCAGGTAGACGAAGTCGCTGGTGAGGTCTTCGCGGTAGGGCCATTTATCGGCGGTGTCGGCGATTACCAGCGCGGTGTTGTACCGCTTCAGTAACCGCACAAATTCGGGATCGAGGAAGCTGTCGTTGCGGATTTCCACGGCATGGCGCAGCGGCTTTTTGCGCCAGGCTTTCATGCTCGCGTGGCCGTGCAGGTGGGAGTCGTGTTGGTGGGCGAGGGCGGCGGCCGCCTCGGTGTCGTGCGGCAATAGCGCGAGGAAATGTTCGAAACGCTCGGGCTCGAATTTGAAGTTCGGCGGGAATTGCCAAAGGATCGGCCCGAGTTTCTCCTTGAGTTCCAGAATCCCCGACGCGAAGAAATTCGCCAGCGGTTTTTCGATATCGCGCAAACGGCGGATATGGGTGATGAAGCGCGGGGCTTTGACGCTGAAGACGAAGTCGTCGGGTGTTTCGGCGTACCACTGCGCATAGCGTTCGGGGCGTTGCAGGGCGTAGAACGATCCGTTGATTTCGATGCTGTTGACCGCCCTCGACGCGAACTGCAGTTCGCGCTTTTGCGCCAGTCCCTTGGGGTAGAAGTCCCCGCGCCACGGTTCGTAGCGCCAGCCGGAAATACCGATGTGAATCGTCGCCATGCCACCCTCCCGTTGAAAGCCCTCGTGTTGCCGCTGTCTTTTGATGACTGCGGGCGGATCGGGAAAGTTTCGGCGGTATTACGGACGGTCAGCCAATAGGGGTGACCGAGCCTTTGTAGGAGCAGAGCTTGCTCGCGAAAGCGGCGGATCATCCAGCATCAATGTTCAATGAAAGGACGCCTTCGCGAGCAAGCTCTGCTCCTACAGAACCACAGGACACGGGCATAGGGGGAGGGGCTCGTGAACTTGCCGGCCAATTATCGATCAGTTCCTTACAGGTTCAGCCACGGGAGATCGGAGTTTTGGTCAAGTTCAGGATCGCCATTCTGCTGGGAGCATTGCTGTTTCTCGGTGCCAGTGAAATCGACGCCGCCGCGCTGCCGGGTGTTCCGGCCGCTGCCGAGGAACCGGCCAAACCCGAGCCGCTGGTGCAGGGCGGTCTGCTCGGTGCGATCAGTTCGAGCATCGACGACGTCCAGGACAAACTCGACATCAACGAGCATCTGGTCGACGCCTGGCGCCTGCGCGCCGACCGTGCGGCCGATGAAGTCGACAAATTGGTCAACCAGCCGTCGAACCGCTCAGGCTGGAGTGTCGCCGGAGATTTCCTCACGCTGTCCGGCACTTGGCTCGGCAGTTTTGCGCTGCTCACCGTACTCGGCAGTTTGTTGGCCAACCGTATGCGTGGAGGCCGCTGGTTACGCACCCGCCAGCGCAGTCAGGATCTGATCGGCTACTTGCTGCCGTACACCCTTCCGGCACTGATCTGCCTGCCGTTGACCCTGTATGTCAGTCATTTTCTGCAAGCTTCGGTGGGGCGCGCGCTGGCGCTGTGTCTGGCCTACGCCACCAGCAGCGGCATTTTTTCCACTTCGATGTTGTTATGCGTGGTGGTGATGTTCAACGTCGGGCACAAACGTCCCGCCGCACGCATCATCCGCAATTATTGTCCGCGACCGTTGTTCCTGATCGGCTTCCTCGCCGCCCTCAGCGATGCGCTGACCAGCCCGCAAATCGCCCGGCAACTGGGCGGCAATATCACCAGCAGCGTTGCCGTGTTTACCGGCCTGATCGCCTCGGTGATTTTCGGATTGTTGGTGATTCGTCTGCGCCGTCCAGTGGCGCATCTGATCCGCAACCGCTCGCTGGCTCAACGTTTGAAACAGCCCTCCTTGCAGGAGTCACTGCGGATTTTTTCCGGGCTGTGGTATTGGCCGATTGTGTTGATGGTGCTGGTCTCGGCGGTCAACCTCATCGGCATCGGCGAGGACAATCAAAAAGCCCTGCGCTGCGCGTTGTTCACCACGGTGCTGCTGATCGGCACGGTATTTCTCAGCACTATTCTGCAGCACTTGTTCAAGTCACGAAAAGCCGAAGCGATCCAGCGCAGCAGCGCCTACAAGGAACGCTTCCTGAGCCTGCTGCACGCCTTGCTGCGCATCGTGATCGCCATCGCCTTCATCGATATTCTCGGACGGATCTGGGGCGTGTCGCTGCTCGATTTCGCCCAGAGCAGCACGGTCGGGCGAGCAATCAGTAACGCGCTGAGCAGCATTGGTCTGATCTTTCTGGTGACGTGGTTGCTGTGGGTGGTACTCGACACGGCGATTCAGGAAGCGTTGAAGCCAGCGGTCAGCAAACGCGCGGCGCGCCAGCCGAGCACACGGGTGAAAACCATCCTGCCGCTGCTGCGCAACGCGATCAAAATCATCCTCGTGGTGATCTGCGCGATCACCACCATGGCCAACCTGGGGATCAACGTTGCGCCGCTGCTGGCGGGTGCCGGTGTGGTCGGTCTGGCCATCGGTTTCGGTTCGCAGCAACTGGTGCAGGACGTGATTACCGGGCTGTTCATCATTATCGAAGACACCCTGTCGATTGGTGATTGGGTGGTGCTTGATTCCGGGCATGCCGGTACGGTCGAAGGGCTGACCATTCGCACGCTGCGGCTGCGTGACGGCAAGGGTTTTGTGCACTCGGTGCCGTTTGGCCAGATCAAGGCTGTGACCAACCAGTCGCGGCAGTTCGCTTATGCGTTTTTCTCGGTGCAGTTCACCTATGACACGGACGTGGACAAGGCCATTGAGTTGATTCGCGAGACCGGCGATTCGATCCGCGAAGACCCGTTCCTCAAGTACAACCTGCAAGGGCCGCTGGATGTGTTTGGCGTGGATCGGATGGATTTGAATGGCGTGGTGCTGACGGCGCAATTCAGAACGGTGTCGGGCGGGCAGTATGCGGTGAGCCGGGCGTTTAACCAGCGTTTGAAGAAGCTTGTGGATAACACCGAGACGGTGCATTTCGCGCAGACTTATCCACAGCAGGTTTTGTTGCCGAAGCGGCAGGTGCAGGAGGGAGAGGTGGTGGCGACCGAGGTGCCGCAGGGGTCGCGGACATAGCGCAATTTCAGGTGTAGGGCTGCTGACGCCTTCGCGAGCAGGCTCGCTCCCACAGTTTGATCGCGCCCCCCCTGTGGGAGCGAGCCTGCTCGCGAAGAGGCCGGTGGGAACAACCTCAATGCCGAATCAGCTTGCCGCGCACCTGCTCCATATCGATCTGATCCAGCTCCAGCCAGAACTGCTGCTTGCCGGCAATCTCCGCCGCCGCCGGCAACCCATCCCGATACACCAATCGATTGCTCACCAGCGCCGGCACTTTCACCCCCGGCAACAACGTCCCGGCCAGGTTCAACGGATCAACCCCACACACCGCCACCAGACTGCCGTCATGCGGCCGCCGCCGTACTTCGCGCAACAGTGGAATGGCTTCGGGCAAGGCAAACTGTTCCCCCGCCAAACCACTGACAAACCGCCCGCCACGAATCTCGCCGCGCGCTTCCAGCCGATGAAACGTACGCAGCAATTCCCGCCAACTCGGCAGCCAATCCGCTTCACGCTCCAGCAAGCGCCAGAACACCACGCCGTAACGGCGCAGCAAGGTCATCGCGACATGCTCCAGGGTTTCGCTGTTATCCACAGCCGCCCCGCGCCGCAGCAACGCCCAGCGCCCGGCATCATCCATGCCGCCAACAAACGCCCCGCGTCCACGCCGACTGCTGCGCTGCTGGCGCTTGCTCGCCGGGGTGATCAACGCACGCAGGCCGGCGAAGCTGTCGGCGTTCACCAGCCCGGCACCGACCAGTTCCTGCAGAGCGATTTCCAGTTCGGAGCGCAGCAAATGCGCTTCATGAATCAGCTCATCGAAAAACAGCGCACCGTGCTGACTAAGCGCTTCAAAGACCTTCTGGGTTTTCGGCGAGAGTTCGCTCACGGGCGTCTGTTCGGCCAGCGCGCTCCATAAGCCAACCTGACTGCGCGGCAGCAACACAATCGGCGTACTGCGCAACGCCGTGCCGCTGACTTTTTGCCGGGCACTGAGGCGCGTCCACACCAGTTTGCCGTTGCGGCACAGGTCATCCAGCCAGCTCGGCGAATAGTCCTTGAGCCGCGCCGGGAGGATATCGCTGTCCCACGCCGAAGCGGCTGCTGCGTAGCCTTCGAACTGACCGACAATCGACGGCAACACCGCACTGCCTTGGCCACGAGTCGAGGGCGAAAGATGCTGCCAGTCGAACAGAAAGCGCATGAAATCCTGCAACGCCACCGGTTCGATTTCCCGGCGCAGACGCTTGACCGTGTAGCGATGAATGCGCGCGAGCAGGTGGCGTTCGCACCATTCTTCGATGTTCAGTTTCGGCGTGAACTGGCCGCGCAGCACGTAGCCTTCACGCTCCAGTTGGGCGAGAGCCTGATTGACTTGAGCGGTCGGCAGCGCGAGCGGTTCAGCTATGGCAGGTAACGGCAGTGGGCCGAACGCACCGAGGCGCGCACGGATTACTTCGACCAACGCCTCGTCGAACGGCCAGACCTCATCGAATCCCGGCAACGCCTCCAGCTCAGGTTGCACTTTGGCCTGTGGATAAAGCGCTTGCAGGCAAGTCAGACGTTCGCGGGCCAGCCATAAACAATGCTCGGCATTGATCTGCAATCGGCAGGCGCGGCCGCTGCTGGCCAGGGTTTCCAGCCATTCACGCCAGCCTTCGTTCGCTTGCACCTCATCCTCGCTGATGCATGCCAGACTCATCAGCGCCTCATGCATTTCATCCACAGCATTCGGCGTCGGCCACGCCTCTTCGCGCACAGCCGTAATCGCGTCGGCATCCAGCGCACCGAGATCATCAGTCGATTGCGGATCGCTCCAGCGGCGGTTGATCACCGCTTGGGTACGACGTTCTTCCAGCGGTGCATCGTCGAGAAAAGCGTACGGCCGAGCACTGAGAATTTCCGCCGCGAGCGGTGAGGGCGCCGGCAGATCGCGGCTGATCAAACGCACTTCGCCACGCTCCATGCGCCGCAGCAGATTGAGCCAGCCTTCGCTGTCCATGGCCTCGTGCAGGCAGTCGTCGAGGGTTTGCTCGATCAGCGGATGCTCGGGAATTTCCCGTTCGCCAGCGAGATTTTCCAGACAGGCGATCTGATCGGGAAACACGCTGGCAATCAGGTCTTCGCTTTTCATCCGCTGCAACTGCGGCGCGACTTTGCGCCCGCCGGTAAAACGCGGCAATGCCAGCGCCACGCCGGCATTCCAGCGCCAGCGCACGCCGAACAGCGGCGCATCGAGCACCGCTTGAATGAGGATGTGCTCGGCGCTGTTGCTGTGCAGGTAGCGCCAGATTTCATCCAGTTCAAAACTGTGGCTGGTGGACAGCGATAGGACGATGGCGTCCTCGCTGGCCGCCGCCTGCAATTCGAAATTGAACGTACGGCAGAAACGCTTGCGCAGGGCCAAACCCCAGGCGCGGTTGATGCGGCTGCCGAACGGTGAATGGATGATCAGTTGCGTGCCGCCGGACTCATCGAAAAACCGCTCCATCAGCAAGGTATCTTGCGAGGGCAGGGCGCCGAGGGTTTGCCGGGCGCGGGCAAGGTATTCGACCAGTTGTTCGGCGCTGGCGCGGTTGAGGCCGAGGGTCTGCGTCAGCCAGTCGAGGGCTGGTTGCAAGTCTCCGGGGCTGGCGCCGAGCAACGCGTCGAGTTGCGCTTGCAGGCGCGCCACGGCGAACGACAGTTCATCGCTGCGCCCCGGTGCTTCGCCGAGCCAGAACGGAATGGTCGGCGGCTGACCGTGGGCATCCTCGACGCGCACCTTGCCGGTTTCCACACGGAGGATGCGGTAGGAGGTATTGCCGAGCTGGAACACATCGCCGGCAATGCTTTCCACGGCGAAGTCTTCGTTGACGCTGCCAATGTTCAGGCCTTGCGGCTCGAGCATCACGCTGTAATCGGCGTTGTCGGGGATGGTGCCGCCGCTGGTCACGGCAGCGAGTTTCGCGCCACGCCGACCACGCAAGGTGCGGCTGACGGCGTCGCGGTGCAGGTAGGCGCTGCGAATGCCTTGGCGACCGTTGTAACCTTCGGCGAGCATGCTCAGCAGGGCTTGATAGTGTTTTTCGTCGAGGTCGCGATAGGGCGAAGCCTGGCGGAACATCGCCAGCAAGGCATCTTCTGACCATTCCTGACAGCTGACTTCGGCGATGATTTGCTGGGCGAGTACATCCAGCGGCGCGACGGGGATATGCAGCGTATCGAGTTCGCCACGGCGTACGCAGTCGAGCAGGGCGGCGCATTCGATCAAATCGTCGCGGGTGGTGGCGAACAAGCGACCTTTCGGTGTGCCACCGACCTGGTGCCCAGAGCGACCGACCCTTTGCAGAAACCCGGCGATGGAGCGCGGTGAAGCGATCTGACAGACCAGATCGACTTCGCCGATATCGATGCCCAGTTCCAGCGAAGCGGTGGCGATCAACACCTGCAACTCGCCACGCTTGAGGCGTTGTTCGGCGTCGAGACGAAACTCCTTGGCCAGACTGCCGTGATGCGCCGCCACTGCGTGCTTGCCGAGGCGCTCGCTGAGGTGGCGGCTCAGGCGTTCGGCCAGACGCCGGGTGTTGACGAAAATCAGTGTGGTGCGGTGCTCGCGTGCGAGTTCGGCGAGGCGGTCGTAGACCAATTCCCAGACATCGTTGGCCATGACGGCCGACAACGGCACGGGCGGCACTTCGATGCCTAGATCCCGTGGCCGGGCGTGACCGATGTCGATGATTTCGCAGGGGCGATCATGGCCGACGAGGAACTGCGCCACGGCTTCGACCGGTTTTTGAGTGGCGGAAAGACCGATGCGGGTCAGCGGTTCGGCGCACAGCGCTTGCAGGCGCTCAAGGCTCAAGGCCAAGTGGCTGCCGCGTTTGCCGGCGGCCATGGCGTGGATTTCATCGATGATCACCGTGCGCGTGGTGCCGAGCATTTTTCGTCCGGATTCCGAGCCGAGCAGCACGTAGAGCGACTCCGGCGTGGTCACCAGAATGTGCGGCGCGGTTTTGCGCATGGCGGCGCGGTCTTTTTGCGGGGTGTCGCCGGTGCGTACGGCGGTGGTGATGTGGATTTCCGGCAGGTTCATCTGCCGCAGCTGTTCGGTGATCCCGGCAAGTGGATTTTGCAGGTTGATGCGGATGTCGTTGGACAGGGCTTTGAGCGGCGAAACGTAGACGACCAGGGTTTCGTCGGGCAGACCGTCGGGGTTTTCCAGGCCACGGTGGACGAGGTCGTCGAGTACGGCGAGGAACGCGGTCAGGGTTTTGCCCGAGCCGGTGGGCGCGGCGATCAGTGTTGAGCGGCGCTGGCGGATCAACGGCCAAGCGCGGGCCTGGGCGGCGGTGACCGTCGGGAAGGTCTTGCGGAACCAGGCGCTGACGGCGGGGTGAAAGCCTGCCAGAGCGCTGTCGGCGGGGAGGGGCAGATTCATGGCTTAAGTTATGCGGTCGCAGGGGGGAAGATGCAAGTACCGCTCAGGATCTTCAGTGTCTGGTCGGGCCTCTTCGCGAGCAGGCTCGCTCCCACAGTGGATTTATGTGCGCCGCGCATCCCTTGTGGGAGCGAGCCTGCTCGCGAAGGGGCCAGATGCCACGACACAAATCCCGGGGATGTACACTTTACGGATGACGGTTGCGCACTAAACCCGCAAAATGCAACGATTCCGGCAATTATCGGCGACGCTTCCACAAGATCCGTCGCTCAAGCCATCGTTCCAATCAGACTGGGCCTGCTGACTCTATGCGAATGCGCCTTATGTTACTGGGCGGCGGAAATGCCCTTGGGCAGGCGCTGATTCGCCTCGGTGCGGAGGAAGACATCGGTTTCCTCGCCCCCCGCCCGCCCGAAAACGGCTGGGATGCCGCGAGCCTGACCCAATTGCTCGACGACACCCGTCCCGATGCGTTGATCAACCTCGCCTACTATTTCGACTGGTTCCAGGCCGAAACGGTCAGCGAAAGCCGTATGGCCGGGCAGGAACGCGCGATCGAGCGTCTGGCCGAATTGTGCCAGCACCACAACATCGTCCTCGTGCAGCCCTCCAGTTATCGGGTGTTCGACGGCTCGCGCGCCACCGCCTACAGCGAAAAAGATGAACCAGTGCCGCTGGGCCTGCGCGGTCAAGCGCTGTGGCGCATTGAGCAGAGCGTTCGCGCGACATGCCCGCAGCATGTGTTGCTGCGTTTCGGCTGGCTGCTCGATGACAGCGCCGACGGCACCCTCGGCCGTTTCCTCGCCCGCGCCGAGCAACCGGAAGAATTGCTCTTGGCCGATGACCGCCGTGGCAATCCGACCCCGGTCGACGACGCTGCGCGGGTGATCATCTCGGTGCTCAAGCAACTCGATTGCGCGGCGCCGCTGTGGGGCACTTATCACTACGCCGGCCACGAGGCGACCACGCCGCTGGCGCTGGGGCAGGCGATTCTGACCGAAGCGCGCAGCCTGCACGCCCTGGCCATCGAAGCGCCGACCGCTCAGGCTCACGCCGCGCGCCCGGACGCTGCCGAAGAACCGCAACACGCGGTGCTGGCCTGCAAGAAAATTCTGCACACTTTCGGGATCAAGCCGCGCGCCTGGCGTGCCGCGCTCCCGGCTTTACTGGATAGGTTTTATCGTCATGGCTGAAGGCCCTGTTTTAATCACCGGCGGCGCCGGTTTCATCGGCTCGCACCTGACTGACGCGTTGCTCGCCAAGGGCCATTCGGTGCGGATTCTCGATGACCTGTCGACCGGCAAACGCGCCAATCTGCCGCTGGACAATCCCAAGGTCGAACTGGTTGTCGGCGATGTTGCCGATGCGGCGCTGGTCGCTCAGGCGATGCAGGGTTGCAGCGCCGTGGCGCATCTGGCCGCTGTGGCCTCGGTGCAGGCTTCGGTGGATGATCCGGTGAAGACTCACCAGAGCAATTTCATTGGCACGCTGAATGTTTGCGAAGCCATGCGTCAGGCCGGAGTTAAACGTGTGCTGTTCGCCTCCAGCGCGGCGGTGTATGGCAACAACGGTGAAGGCGAGTCGATCGACGAAGACACGCCGAAAGCACCGCTGACACCGTATGCCTCGGACAAATTGGCCGGTGAGCATTACTTCGATTTCTATCGTCGCCAGCACGGTCTGGAGCCGGCGATTTTCCGCTTCTTCAACATCTTCGGCCCGCGTCAGGATCCGTCCTCGCCGTACTCCGGGGTGATCAGCATCTTCAGCGAACGCGCGCAGAAAGGGTTGCCGATCACCGTGTTTGGTGATGGCGAGCAGACGCGGGATTTCCTTTATGTCGAGGATCTGGTCGACGTGCTGGTGCAGGCGATTGAAAAGCCTGAAGTGGAAGCCGGCGCGGTGAATGTTGGCTGGAATCAGTCGATGAACCTCAAGCAAATGCTCGCGGCGTTGCAGACAGTGGTGGGTGAGTTGCCGCCGATCAGTTATGGGCCGGCGCGGTCGGGGGATATTCGGCATTCCCGGGCGAATAATCAGCGCTTGCTGGCGCGGTTTAAGCTGCCACCGCAGACGCCGATGAGTGTTGGTTTGGCGCGGTTGTTGGGGCGTTCCTGAGAAGAGCCCCTCACCCTAGCCCTCTCCCGGAGGGAGAGGGGACTGATTGCGGTGGATGGTCGAGTTACGCCGACCTGAACTATCTGGCTGAACTCCAATTTGGAAAAGCATGAAGATCGGCTCCCTTTCCTCCTCTCCCTGAGGGAGAGGGCTGGGGTGAGGGGGTTGGATTTCAGCCACCCAACAATTCCAGCAGACATGAAAAAGGCGCCCTTCAACAGGCGCCTTTTTCACGGCCGGAATGTACCGCTATCCCTTGTGGCGAGGGGATTTAACGAATCGTCGCACCGCCCCGATCAACTGCATGGCAGTCGCCTTCAGATTCAAGTCTGCCCACCACCAAGCCTCATCCACCACCACGCGAATGTTCCTTAGAACTTGTAACCCAACCCCACCATGTACACAAACGGGTCGACATCCACATTCACCCGTGCCCGAGTGCCCGGCGCCACTGCGTTGTTCTCCACTGTCGCGCGAGTATCGATGTCGATATAACGCACTTGGGCGTTGATCATCACCTTGTCAGTCAGCATGTAATCGGCACCGACCTGCCACGCCAGACCCCAGGAGTTTTTCGCCTTGAAGTTGCTGAAGCCTGCAGTCTGCGCTTCGCTGCCGACGTGTTCGTCATAGATCCAGGTGTAGTTGATGCCGCCGCCCACATACGGTTGGAAGGCCGACTTCGAATCTAGCGGGTAGTAAACGACGCTGAGGGTCGGCGGCAGGTGTTTCAGGGTGCCGAGTTTGCCGTTGGCTGCTGGCAGGGCCGTGTTTTTCAGCTTCACGTCATGTTCGAACGGCGAGGCCGCCAGCAACTCGATACCGATGTTGTTGGTGATCATGTAGGCGAAGTTGAGACCCAATTGAGTGTCGCTGCTCATGGTCGCCTTGCCGCCCAGGTTGGCGCCGCTCAGCGGACCCTGATCGACCTTGACGCTGGAGCTGTCGGCCTTCGGGTTGACGGTGATTGCACCGGCGCGAACGATGATGTCACCGGCATCGTGGGCGTGGGCGAGCGGGGCTGCGAGCGCGAGGGCAAACAACGAAGCGCTGAGCAAGGACTTGTTCATGGGGGCTCCAAAGGACGTTAAAAATTTCTGATGTCCTATGGTACGAAGCCAACTGATACGGTCTTTTGACGCAGCTCAATGAAACAGTGAAGTCCGCAAAAGATCGCAGCCTTCGGCAGCTCCTACAGAGAAACATGATCCCCTGTAGGAGCTGCCGAAGGCTGCGATCTTTTGATCTTGAAACTACCGGGATTTACTCCGGCAGCTCATACACATAAATCTTGTCCGCCTCCATCTGATACCCGGCATCCGCCAGCTCGCTGCTCGACGCCTTGACCTGCAACGGCCCCTCGATCCAGTACGGCTGATACAGCTCATCCAGCTTCACACCCAACTCGCTTTTCACATGCACGATCTGGTTCGACGGCGGTGGCGGCACATGGATGCACGCGCCGAAATACGGCACCAGCAAGAAGTCCGTGGTGCGCCCCTCTTCATTGACTTCCAGCGGCACGATATAGCCCGGCAACCGAATGTTCTGGCCATCGAGCGCCTGCACCACCGGCGCGTTCGGCAGATCCTGCTTCGCCGCTGGCGCTGACTCCGCCGACAGCGCATCGCTCATTTTCGACATGTCGTGCAGCGGGGTCATGTTCGGCACTTCCGGTGCGGCGTCCGGCGGGATCATTTCCGACCATGTCAGGTCTTTTGGCGCCGCGGCCCACACGGGCAGGGCAACCAGCAACAGCAGCGCAAGTACGGCGCGGGGCATGGTGAACATCCTCATAAACGGATCGACAGGCCATCGGCCAACGATTGGCGATAAGCGCGCCAGGCCGGCACGCTGCCCATCAGCAGCGCGGCCGCCAGAATGCCACCGAGCAGCGTCCATTCATACTCGCTCGGCCAGGCCAGCGGCAGAAACAAACCGTAATTGGCCTGCACGTAACCCTGCGCAGCGGCGATGCCGATGTACAGCAACGCAACGCCGGCGATCACCCCGGTCAGCGCCAGAGCGAACGCTTCCAGCACCAGCAGACTCGCGATGTGCCACGGTCGCGCACCGACCGAACGCAGAATCGCCATCTCACGACGACGTTCGTTGAGGCTGGTGAGAATCGCCGTGAGCATGCCGATCAAACCGGTCAGCACGACGAACAGCGAAACCACGAACAGCGCTTTTTCAGCAGTGCTCATCAGGCTCCACAACTCCTGCAACGCCACGCCCGGCAGGATCGCCAGCATTGGCTCGCCACGGAATTCGTTGATCTCGCGTTGCAGCGCAAAAGTGGAAATCTTGCTGTTGAGACCGAGCATGAACGCGGTGATCGCTTGCGGCGTCAGATCCATGTTGCGCGCCTGATCCGCCGTGATTCGGCCATTGCCACGTGCCGGCACGCCGTTGTGCCAGTCGATGTGAATCGCCTCCATGCCACCGAGGCTGATGTGCAACGTGCGATCGACCGGCGTACCGGTGCGCTTGAGAATGCCGACCACGGTGAACGGTTTGTCGTCATGCTTGACCAGACTGATCGCCGCCACACCGTGGGCCAGCACCAGTTGGTCGCCGAGTTTGTAATGCAGTGCATCGGCGACTTCGGCGCCGAGCACCACTTCAAACGGATCGGTGGCAAATGCACGACCGTCGGCCAACTCCAGATGCTGCTTGCGACCGTACTGGTAGTGCTCGAAATACGCTTCAGTGGTGCCCATCACGCGATAGCCGCGATGGGAATCGCCGAGGGACATCGGGATCGCCCACTTCACTTTCGGGTTGTTGGCGAAGTGTTCGAAGCTGTCCCAGCGAATGTTGTTGGTGGCGTTGCCGATGCGGAACACCGAGTACAGCAATAGATTCACCGAACCGGAGCGCGCGCCGACGATCAGGTCGGTGCCGCTGATGGTGCTGGCGAAACTGGCTTTGGCTTCGGTGCGCACCCGTTCAACAGCGAGCAGCAGGCACACTGACAAGGCAATCGCGAACGCGGTGAGGAGGGCGGTAAAGCGGCGGTTAGCCAGGCTGGCCATGGCCAGACGAAACAGATACATCTCAGACCTCGGCAGACGTGGCGGCGCGATTGAGTTCGGCCAGGGACAGATGACGGTCGAACAACGGCGCCAGGCTCTGATCGTGGCTGACGAACAGCAGACTCGATCCGGCTTCGCGGCACTCGGCGAACAACAGACGAATGAAGTTTTCCCGGGCGTCGTAATCCAGCGCCGAGGTCGGTTCGTCGGCGATAACCAGTTCGGGCTGGCCGATCAAGGCACGCGCGGCGGCCACACGTTGTTGCTGACCAATCGACAACGAATCAGCGCGACGGCTGAGAATGCTTTCATCCTTCAAACCCAAGTGCGCGAGCAGGGTAGCGGCGGCTTGATCAACGCTGCCGTGACGCTGTTTCGCCCGTTGCGCACGCAGTTTGGAGAAGTGGCATGGCAGCTCAACGTTCTCGCGCACCGAGAGAAACGGCAGCAAGTTGAACTGCTGAAAAATGTAGCCGGTATGATCGACGCGGAAGGTGTCGCGGGCGCCGGCGGAGAGTTCGGTCAGTTCCTGGCCGAGCAAACGAATGCTGCCGCGATCAGGTTTCTGCACACCGCCGAGCAGGCCGAGCAGGGTGGTTTTGCCGCTGCCGCTCGGGCCTTTGAGAAACAGGGTTTCGCCCGGTTCCAGACGAAACGCCGGGATGTCCAGCAGCGGCGGGTGACCGGGCCAACTGAAGCCCAGGTCGGACAGTTCGATGAGTGCTTGGGTCATGGCACCAATATCATGAGTTTTCATAGCCCTGTAGGAGCTGCCGAAGGCTGCGATCTTTTGATCCTGATCTTCTTAAAGCAAGATCAAAAGATCGCAGCCTTCGGCAGCTCCTACAGGGGGATTTTCGGTGTGGTCAGAATTTCAGGGAGGCAGCCTTCGCCGTCACTTCAGCACCTTGCTGGCCGCTCGCGCTGATCAGTTGTACCTGAATTTTCTGGGTCGCCGGGAAGGTATTGAAGATGTTCGCCAGATCCAGCGTCTTCAACGCGCCGGGCGTTGCGCACTTGATCTGGTAGTGCGCGTGGATTTCGCTGTGGTCGTGGTGATGTTCGTGACCGTCCTTGTCCGCTTCATCTTCGTCATGATCGTCGGCATCCGGTTTGTCGCCAAACAACGGACTCTCGAGTTCCTGACCGACGACTTTGCAACCGGCAGCGGCTGGCAGACTGAACAGCGCCAATGGTTTTTCCAGCTGCGCACGGGCGGCGGCGACTTTGGCTTTATCGGCATCCGTGGTCGCGAGGTGTTCGAAACCCACGAGGTTCATCGCCGGGCTTTCCAGCTCCAGTTCAAGGGTCTGACCGTCGAGCGCGGCGTTCAGGCGACCGACACCGTGCTCATGTGCGCCGAGGCTGCCGTGTTCATGATCGTGGTCGTGCTCATCGGCAGCATGGGCGACGGCCAGCGGCAACAGGGCAAACGGCAAAGCGAGCAGCAGACGGCGCATGGCGAACTCCGGGAGTAAAGTGAAGAGTTTGTTATGTAATCTTATAACGAAAGTCCGCAGAGTTTGCCCGTGCGCTTGGCGTTGCACAAGTCCCGTGGGAGCATGCAGGTCAGAAAAGTGCAGGAGCGAACTCAATGTTGCGGATACGCGGAACCGTCGGTGACCTGCCGGTGGATTTGACGGTGGAACTGGATGACAGCGACTGGGCACGGCTTGGCTCGGCCCTGAATGGGCAAGTGCAGACGGCGCAGCCTGAAGTGGCCCCGTCGGCGCCAGCGGCGAAACCGCTGAATCAGGATGATGCGTTGTGGCAGGTGGCGCGGGATCTATTGCGCAAGGCCGGGCAACTCAGCGGACCGGATCTGCTCGATCAGCTTGAAGGGCTGACCGGCAGCTCGGTGGCGGGCAAGCGCTTGCTGGTGCGTTTGCGCCACAGTTCGGACGTGAAAGTGGTGAGTGGCGGGGATACGCCGCTCTACAGCTGGATCGAGTGAATCGCAAAAGATCGCAGCCTGCGGCAGCTCCTACAGGGATGTACACGATCCCAATGTAGGAGCTGCCGAAGGCTGCGATCTTTTGATTTTAATAAAGCGCAGCAAACATCTTCCGGCGGTAAACGCTGACCAGCGGATGATCATTGCCCAGCAGCTCAAACACCTGCAGCAACGTCTTGTGCGGCAACCCTTCGGCATAATTGCGATTGCGGATAAACAGCTTGAGCATCGCCTCCAGCGCGGCTTCGTACTGTTGACGCGCCAGTTGCTGGATCGCCAGTTGATACACCGCCTCATCGTCCTGCGGATCTTTTGCCAAACGCGCTTTTAATTCAGCCGCATCCGGCAGATCGCGCGCCAGACCGAGAAACTTGATCTGCGCCTTGGCCCCGGCCAGCGCGGCTTTGTGCTCGTCGCTTTTGACCGCATCCAGCACGGTCTGCGCTTCGCCCAGTTCACCACGTTCTGTCAGGCAACGCGCATAGAGAATCAGCGCTTTGGCGTTGGTGTTGTCTTCATTGAGCATCACCACCAGCGCCGCTTCGGCATCGGCATAACGGCCGTCATCGAACAACGCTTGAGCCTGTTCGAATGGATCGGCTTCGGCCGGCGGTGGCATCTGCACATGCGGCTCAAGCAGGGTGCGCACGGCGGATTCCGGTTGCGCGCCGGCAAAACCGTCGACCGGTTGACCGTCCTTGAACAGCACCACGGTCGGCAGGCTGCGAATGCCGAAACGGGCAACGATGTCCTGCTCGATGTCGCAGTTGACCTTGGCCAGCAGCAACTCGCCCTGGTAACTCTCGGCAATGGTTTGCAGCATCGGCATCAGCGCCTTGCACGGCGCACACCATTCGGCCCAGAAATCCACCAGCACCGGTTTGCTGAAAGAAGCCTCGATCACCGACTGGTCGAAATCGGCCGTCGTGGCGTCGAAGATGTACGGCGTTTGCTCACTCATGGGGGATCTCGTCAAAGCGTTAATGAACGCACTATAAGCGGTGGCGCAAAAGATCGCAGCCTTCGGCAGCTCCTACACGCGGATGCGCATTGCACCTGTAGGAGCTGCCGAAGGCTACGATCTTTTAACGATCTCAATCACGCCGCGCATGGTAAAGGCTGACATGCCGAAATTCCTCAGGCTCTGCGAGATCCGGCAAGGTCATCGCCTCAAGCATTTCAATGCGCGGATACAACGGATGGCGAAAATCCCGCACCCGCGAATCCGCCACCAACGCCTCACGGCCACGGCTCAAAAACGCATCCAGCAGCGGCAGGTTCGCCCGGTCATACAACACGTCCGCCACCAGAATCAGATCAAAGCGGTCGGCCTCGGCAAAGAAATCCGTCGAATAACCCATCTCGACATCATTCAACGCGGCGTTCGCCCGGCAGGCGGAAATCGCCAGTGGATCGAGATCGCACGCCACCACCTCCAGCGCTCCAGCCTTCACCGCCGCAATCCCGGCAATCCCCGAGCCGGCGCCGAAATCCAGCACGCGTTTACCGCGCACCCACTCGGGAAACTCCGCCAGATAACGCGCCACCGCCAGACCGCTGGCCCAGCAGAATCCCCAGTAGGGCGGCTCATGCAGAATTCGCTGGATTTCTTCCTGACTGAATTGCCGATCCATGTTGTCGCCGTCGATCAGCCATAGCTGTAAATCAGTGTCGGGCAACGCGCAGACCTTGAGTCTGGCGTCGCCGAGCAATTCACCTAACGCTAGTTGCAGGTCGAGCGGTGCCGTCATGGTGCTTTGACAAATTGCAACTGGCCCAGCGCCTGAGTGGTCGGCTGGCTGATGGTTTGCGAAGGCAAATGCAGGATCAACTGGCCGGACTGGCTGGCGCGGCCACGCAGTTCAACCCGCGCACCGGCCGGGAAGGCGTCCGGGTTGAAGCGCAGACGGAACGGCAGGATCTGGTTGTTGCCGATCAGGCTGGAACTGGCGAGCAATTGCTGCGGGCGATCCTTCTCATCGATCACCAGCAACGCCAGTTCGACTTCGGCGCCGGCCGGCACGCCTTGCAGGGTGCCACTCAGTTCACGCTGATAGGCCGGCAGCGGGCCGAGCTCGGCAGCTTCTTTGGCTTTTTTCTGCGCCTGTTGTGGCGCCGGCCCCGGAGTCGGCGGCTGCGGCTTGGGTGCATCGCTGCCACAGGCCACCAGCAGGCTGAAAAGACTGAGCAAAACGAGCGGACGTAACGGCATTGGAGGCTCCGGCAAAATGAAATCCATGGATCAAACGATCATGCCGTTCTGTATACCGCAAACCCTATGGCTTGTCTTGCCACCGGGATGCGCTACCATGGCCCTCCCTTTTTTTGTTGCCAGCCACCATGCACTGTCCCTTCTGCGGTGCCAACGACACCAAGGTCATCGACTCGCGTCTGGTCGCCGAGGGCGAACAGGTGCGCCGCCGGCGTGAATGCCTGGCCTGCGGCGAGCGTTTCACGACGTTCGAGACGGCCGAACTGGTGTTACCGCGCCTGATCAAAACTGACGGCAGCCGCCAACCGTTCGACGAAGAAAAACTCCGCGCCGGCATGCAACGCGCCCTGGAGAAACGTCCAGTGAGCGTCGAGCGCCTCGAATCCTCTCTGGTTCACATCAAGCACAAGCTGCGCGCCACCGGCGAGCGCGAGGTCAAATCCCTCGTGGTCGGCGAACTGGTCATGGCCGAATTGCAGAAGCTTGATGAAGTCGCCTACATCCGCTTCGCTTCGGTGTACAAGCGCTTCCAGGATCTCAATGAATTCCGCGAAGAAATCGACCGCCTCGCCCGCGAACCGGTGAAAGAATGACCACCGTCGCCGAGCAGGCCATCCTCGACGCCCACTTTATGGCGCGTGCGCTGGAACTGGCGCGCAAAGGTCACTACACCACCCATCCCAATCCTCGGGTCGGCTGTGTGGTGGTGCGCGACGGGCAGATTGTCGGCGAAGGCTGGCACGAACGCGCCGGCGAACCCCACGCTGAAGTCCACGCCCTGCGCGCCGCCGGTGAACTGGCCCGGGGCGCCACTGCTTATGTGACCTTGGAGCCGTGCAGCCACCATGGCCGCACGCCGCCGTGTGCCGATGCGCTGGTGAATGCCGGGGTTGCTCGGGTCGTTGCGGCAATGCGTGACCCGAATCCGCAAGTTGCCGGACGTGGTTTGCAGCGTCTGGCCGATGCCGGCATCGCCACCGAAAGCGGTGTGCTCGAAGCCGAGGCGCGCAAGCTCAACCAGGGTTTCCTGAAACGCATGGAACACGGCTTGCCGTTCGTGCGGGTCAAGTTGGCCATGAGCCTCGACGGTCGCACGGCGATGGAAAACGGCGAGAGCCAATGGATCACCGGCCCGGCCGCGCGTTCGGCGGTGCAGCGTTTGCGCGCTCAGGCCGCCGTGGTGCTGACCGGCGCTGACACCGTGCTGGCCGATGGCGCGCGTTTAACTGTGCGCGCCGACGAGTTGGGTCTGGATGGCGAACAAACCGCGCTGGCCATGAGCCGTCCGCCGTTGCGCGTGCTGATCGACGGGCGCCTGCGCGTGCCGCTCGATGCACCGTTCTTCAAGGCCGGCCCGGCGTTGGTTGCCACTTGCATGGCGGTCGAAGAGCAATACGCCAATGGCCCGGAATGCCTGATCGTGCCGGGTGATGACGGTCAGGTCGATCTGCATCAATTGCTGATCGAACTGGCCAATCGCGGCGTCAACGAAGTGCTGGTCGAGGCTGGCCCACGTTTGGCCGGCGCCTTCGCTCAGCTCGGTCTGGTGGATGAATTCGTGATCTTCATCGCCGGCAAGTTTCTCGGCTCCACGGCGCGGCCGTTGCTGGACTGGCCGCTGGCCCATATGAAGGATGCTCCCGAGCTGAAAATCAGTGAAATTCGTGCGGTGGGCGATGACTGGCGAGTCACTGCCATCCCTGTGCCATCGGCGAGCGTATAATTCCCGGCCATCGCGTTAGCGCTGGCTTAGTTCTCAAGGAGAACCCCATGTTTACCGGCATCATCGAATCCATCGGCAGTATCCGCGCACTGACCCCAAAGGGCGGTGATGTGCGGGTACACGTCGCAACCGGCAAGCTCGACCTGAGCGACGTCAAACTCGGCGACAGCATCGCAGTCAACGGCGTGTGCCTGACGGCGGTCGAGTTGCCGGGCGACGGCTTTGCCGCCGACGTCAGCCGCGAAACGCTGGACTGCACCGCCATGAATGACCTGAAAAGCGGCAGCCCGGTCAATCTGGAAAAAGCCCTGACCCCGACCACTCGTCTCGGCGGGCATCTGGTCAGCGGCCACGTCGACGGCGTCGGCGAAATCGTCTCGCGCTCCGACAATGCCCGCGCCGTGGAATTTCGCATCCGCGCGCCGAAAGAACTGGCCAAGTACATCGCCCACAAAGGCTCGATCACCGTCGACGGCACCAGCCTGACCGTGAACGAAGTCGATGGCGCCGAATTCATGCTGACGATCATTCCGCACACCCTGAGCGAAACCATCATGGCGTCGTACAAGCCGGGTCGCCGGGTGAATCTGGAAGTCGATTTGCTGGCGCGCTATCTGGAGCGTCTGCTGCTCGGTGACAAGGCTGCAGAGCCAAACGCTGGCGGCATCACTGAAAGCTTTCTGGCCGCCAATGGCTATCTCAAATCCTGACTGAAGGGGGTGCCTTGTGGCGCTCAATAGCATCGAAGAACTGGTTGAAGACATCCGCCAAGGCAAGATGGTCATCCTCATGGATGACGAAGACCGCGAGAATGAAGGCGACCTGATCATGGCCGCCGAATGCTGCCAGGCCGAGCACATCAACTTCATGGCCAAGCACGCCCGTGGCCTGATCTGCATGCCGATGAGCCGCGAGCGCTGCGAACTGTTGAAGCTGCCGCTGATGGCACCGCGCAACGGTTCCGGTTTCGGCACCAAGTTCACCGTTTCGATCGAAGCGGCCGAAGGCGTCACCACCGGCATCTCCGCTGCTGACCGTGCGCGCACCGTGCAAGCGGCGGCGGCCAAAGATGCCAAGGCTGAAGATATCGTCAGTCCGGGCCACATCTTCCCGCTGATGGCTCAGGCTGGCGGCACCCTCGCTCGCGCTGGCCACACCGAAGCCGCCTGCGACCTCGCGCGCATGGCCGGTTTCGAGCCGAGCGGGGTGATCTGCGAAGTGATGAACGACGACGGCACCATGTCCCGTCGCGCCGAACTGGAAGCTTTTGCTGCCGAACACAACATCAAGATCGGCACCATTGCCGACCTGATTCACTACCGGATGATCCACGAACGTACCGTTCAGCGGATTGCCGAGCAGCCACTCGACAGCGAACTGGGCCAATTCAACCTGGTGACCTATCGTGATTCGGTGGAAGGCGACGTGCACATGGCACTGACCTTGGGCACTGTTTGCGCCGAAGAGCCAACGCTGGTTCGCGTGCACAACATGGACCCGCTGCGCGACCTGCTGATGGTCAAGCAACCGGGCCGCTGGAGCCTGCGCGCCGCGATGGCTGCGGTTGCCGAGGCGGGCAGCGGTGTTGTTCTGTTGCTCGGTCACCCGCTCGATGGCGACGTGTTGCTGGCGCATATCCGTGAAACCGGTGATCAGCCAGCGCCGAAAAAACCGACCACCTACAGCATTGTCGGTGCCGGTTCGCAGATCCTGCGTGACCTTGGTGTACGCAAAATGCGCCTGATGTCTGCGCCAATGAAATTTAATGCGATATCCGGTTTCGATCTGGAAGTTGTAGAATACGTGCCCTCCGAATAATGACCGGTCGTTTCCGGCATTGTTGACATGGATTCTTGTGGTGAGGGGATTCATCCCCGACGGGCTGCGCAGCGGCCCCTGTTTTTGGGACTGCTGCGCAGTCCATCGGGGATGAATCCCCTCGCCACAGTTTGTAATCAGTCAGCAATGCGGATTTTTCCGGCCATGTGTTCGTGGCTAATATCACTGAGGGATGCGTACGAGACGCGTCCCGGCTCTTTAAGAGATCTGACGAATGACCCTGAAGACCATCGAAGGTACCTTCATCGCCCCAAAAGGCCGCTACGCTTTGGTAGTAGGCCGTTTCAACAGCTTTGTTGTTGAAAGCCTGGTCAGCGGTGCAGTTGATGCCCTGGTTCGCCACGGCGTGAGCGAAAGCGACATCACCATCATCCGCGCGCCTGGCGCCTTCGAAATCCCGCTGGTTGCGCAGAAAGTCGCTCAGAAAGGCGAGTTCGCAGCCATCATCGCCCTCGGCGCGGTCATTCGTGGCGGTACTCCGCACTTCGAATACGTGGCTGGCGAATGCACCAAGGGTCTGGCCCAGGTGTCCATGGAGTTCGGCGTGTCGGTCGCTTTCGGCGTCCTGACCGTTGATTCCATCGAGCAAGCCATCGAACGTTCCGGCACCAAGGCCGGTAACAAAGGTGCCGAAGCTGCCCTGTCCGCTCTGGAAATGGTCAGCCTGCTGGCACAGTTGGAGGCCAAGTGATTAGCGACGAAAGCGATCGTTTCAACCCGCGCGAGCCGCGTCCAACCGACGCCGGCAAGCCTTCGAAAAGTGAAAAGCGCCGCGCTGCCCGTCAGTTGGCGACGCAAGCGTTGTACCAGCGCCACATGGCCGGTGCTTCGCTGAACGAAATCGAAGCGCAGTTTCGCGTCGATAATGACTTCACCTTCGCCGACCAGAGCTACTTCCACGACATCCTGCACGGTGTTCCGGCCAGTCTGACCGAGATCGACACCGCGCTGGCGCCGTGCCTGGACCTGACCATCGAAGAGCTCGACCCGGTTGAACTGTGCGTACTGCGCCTGTCGACCTGGGAACTGCTCAAGCGCGTCGACGTGCCGTACCGCGTTGTGATCAACGAAGGCATCGAACTGGCGAAAGTCTACGGTTCCACCGACGGGCACAAGTTCGTCAACGGTGTGCTCGACAAGCTGGCCCCGCGCCTGCGTGAAGCTGAAGTGAAGGCGTTCAAGCGCTGAAACGCGCTTGATACTTCAATGGGCGAGTTTGAGCTGATCCGCAATTTCTTCGCCGCCGCGCCTTGTGCGCAGGGCGGCGAAGGCGTTGCTCTCGGGATTGGCGATGACTGCGCCTTGCTCGCTGTTCCCTCCGGGGAACAGCTGGCAATTTCCACCGATACGCTGGTGGCCGGTGTGCATTTCGCCGACCCCTGCGATCCGTTTCTGCTCGGTCAGCGCTCGCTGGCCGTTGCGGTCAGCGATCTGGCCGCCATGGGCGCCACGCCCGTTGCCTTTACCCTTGCCCTGACTGTACCGACGGTGACCGCCGATTGGCTGCAAGCCTATGCCCGCGGTTTGAACCGCATGGCGCAGAGCTGCGGCGTTGCGCTGGTCGGCGGCGATACCACGCGCGGGCCGATGAGCCTGACGGTGACTGTGTTTGGTCGCGTTCCTGCCGGTCAGGCGTTGACCCGCAGCGGCGCGCAACCGGGCGACTTGCTCTGTGTCGGCGGCGAGTTGGGCAATGCTGCCGGCGCGCTGCCGCTGGTGCTCGGTCAGCGTGATGCCGAACCTCATATCGCCCAACCGCTGCTCGATCACTACTGGTCGCCGCAACCGCAACTCGCCCTCGGTCAGGCCCTGCGCGGCAAAGCCACGTCGGCGCTGGATATCTCCGATGGCCTGCTCGCCGACTGCGGCCACATCGCGTTGGCGTCTCAGGTGCGACTTGAGATTGAACGCGAGCGCGTACCGTTGTCGGATGCTTTAGTGGCGTTTCTCGGTCAACGGGGTGCCGAGCGCGCGGCGTTGAGCGGTGGCGATGATTACGTGCTGGCGTTCACCCTGCCGTCCGTCGAGTTGTCGGCGCTGCTGGCCAATGGCTGGCCGATCCATGTGATCGGTCGCGTGGCCGAAGGGCAGGGCGTGGTGCTGCTGGATCGCGAAGGGCACGACATCACCCCGCAAACCCGGGGCTATCAACATTTTCAGGAGACACCGTGACAGATCACCCGAAACAGGTTCCGGCCGAATTCGTTCCGCCGTCGGTCTGGCGCAATCCCTGGCATTTCCTCGCGTTCGGCTTCGGTTCCGGCACGCTGCCGAAAGCGCCGGGAACGTGGGGCTCGTTAGTTGCGCTACCCTTTATCCCGTTGTGGCAGATGCTGCCCGACTGGGGTTACTGGCTGATGCTCGGGATCACCATGCTGTTCGGCTTCTGGCTGTGCGGCAAAGTCGCCGACGATCTGCGGGTACACGACCACGAAGGCATCGTCTGGGACGAAATGGTCGGGATGTGGATCACTCTGTGGCTGGTGCCGGAAGGCTGGTACTGGTTGCTCGCGGGTTTTCTGGTGTTCCGCTTCTTCGACATTCTCAAGCCGTGGCCGATTCGCTGGATCGACCGGCATGTTCACGGCGGCGTCGGCATCATGCTCGACGACGTGCTGGCCGGCGTGTTCGCCTGGCTGGCCATGCAGGGACTGGTGTGGATTTTCGCCTGATCCGCGCCGTACAGGGTTAAGTGAGGACACTAGGGATGGCTCGACGCTGGCTGGCGCTGCTGATGTTGACCTTGTTGAGCACTGTCGTCAGTGCTCAGGAAGCTGTGCATGCGCCGGCGGTGATTCATCTGGCCAGCGAAGACTGGGAAGACTACACCGCCGCCGACGGCCACGGACTCGCCTGGGATGTGCTGCGCAAGGTCTTTGAGCCGATCGGCGTCAAAGTCGAGATCCGCAGCGTGCCGTACACCCGCTCGATCGGTTTGGTGCAGTTGAAGGAAGTCGACGCGCTGGTCGGTTCCTATCGTGATGAAGCCGAGCAAGTGCTGTATCCGCACTGGAATTTCGATTCCGATCACATCTACGCGCTGGGTCTGGCGAGCAACCCGCCGCCGACCTTGGCGACCCTCGGCAAATACCGACTGGCGTGGGTGCGCGGTTATCGCTACGAAAACTACCTGCCGAACGTCAAACGCTACAACCAGATCGAGCGCCGCACCGGCATCCTGCCGATGCTCAAGCAGGGGCGGGCGGATTACTACATCGACGCGCTGACCGAGATTGAAGCGGTGATGCGCAGTGCGGCGGATCCGGCGCAGTATCGCTATTCGCACCTGGTCGAGCTGCCGTTGTACCTCGGCTTCGCCGACACCCCGCAAGCTCGTGCACTGATGGCGCTATTCGATCAGCGCATGGAGCAACTGGTGAAGAGCGGCGAGTTGAAGCCGATCTTCGAGAAGTGGAAGCAACCCTACCCCTTCGCCACAAATCCCCTGTAGGAGCTACGGCACGCTGCGATCTTTTGATCCTGATTCTAAAAAACAGATCAAAAGATCGCAGCCTCGTTTCACTCGACAGCTCCTACAGGGATCCATGTCGACCGGGTAGTTATCAAACTTTTTGATCGTTATCCCCGATAATTCAGCCTAAGCGCCGGTAGGAACCTGCTGTTACAATGCCGGCCTGCGAATTTTCAGACTCTTTAGATCAGGAGCACACCGGTGCCTGTCGTCTTTGTCGCCGCTTCCAAGCTGCCAACGCCTTTTGCGCAATTCACCATGCACGGTTTTCTCGATGAAGCCACCGGCCGCGAGCACGTTGTGCTGAGCCTCGGCGAGTTTACCGACGGTGCCCCGGTACTCGGCCGCTTGCACTCCGAATGCCTGACCGGCGATGCCTTGTTCAGCCAGCGTTGCGACTGCGGCTCGCAACTCGAAGGCGCACTCAAAGCCATCGCTCGCGAAGGCCGAGGCGTGTTGCTGTACCTGCGCCAGGAAGGTCGCGGCATTGGTCTGTTGAACAAGATTCGTGCTTACGAGTTGCAGGACGGCGGCGCCGACACCGTTGAAGCCAACGAACGTCTAGGTTTCGCCGCCGATCAGCGTGACTACGCCATGTGCCTGCCGATGCTCGAGCATCTGGGCGTGAAATCCCTGCGGCTGATGACCAACAACCCGCGCAAGGTCAAAGCCTTGACCGACATGGGCATCACCGTCGCCGAGCGCGTGCCACTGCACACCGGCCACAACCCGCACAACAAACTCTATCTGGCGACCAAGGCCAGCAAGCTCGACCACATGATGGGCAACGAGCATCAGGGCGAGGTAGACCGGGCGTGACCCGTGGTCAGGTGCGGCGCCGATTGTCCGTCGCCTGGTGGAAATACCTCGCGCTGGCACTGGTGCCGCTGTTCGTGATCAACGCCCTGTTCGGTCAGAGCGAGGGCATTTTGCCGGTGCTGGCGATGCCGCTGTTCATTGCCGGCGTGGCGTCGATGTTTGTCAGCCTGAAGTTTTTCGGTCGCTACAAACACGCACTGATCGCCACGCAAAAAGCCCTCGATACCCCTGAAGAACCCGGCGCGTGGATTGCCCTTGCGGCGAACCGTCGCTCGGCGTTTCTCGCGGCAGCCTTGCCAGCGTGGATCGGCGCACTGGCGGTATTCGTCGGTCTCGAAGCAGTACCGTTGATGCTGCTGGCGCTGTCCACCGCCGTGCTGTTTTATCTCTACCGCATCCCGCGTCAACTCGGCTGATGCGCCGTCTCTGGCTGGCGGTTCTGCTGCTGGCCGTCAGCGGCCCGGTGCTGGCAAACCTGCGGGTGGTCAGCCTGGCGCCGTCGCTTTCTGAAATTGTCGTTGAGCTGGATTCGGCCGACCTGTTGGTCGGGGTGCTGGATGCTGGTGAGCGTCCTGCGGAAATTGCCAACGTCCCGTCGGTGGGTCGTTACGGCCAGCTCGACATGGAACAGTTGCTCAGCCTCAAACCTGATTTGTTGTTGCTTTGGCCCGGCAGTGTCGGCCCGGCGCAACGGGATCAGTTGAAGCGTCTGGGCATTCCGACTTTCGTCGCCGAACCGCATTCTTTAGATCAACTCTCCACGCAGATTGAAGCCATTGCCAAGCAATTGGGCAGGCCTGAGCGTGGGGTGAAACTGGCAGCGGATCTGCGGCAAAAACTCGCGGATCTACGCCAGCGCTATCACCGGGAAGTGCCGTTGCGGGTGTTTTATCAGGTGTGGGACAAGCCGCTGTACACCGTTGGTGGCGGGCAGATCATCAGCGATGCGCTGCAAGTGTGCGGGGCGCGGAATGTGTTCAGTGATCTGACCTTGCCTGCGCCGCAAGTCAGCATCGAGGCGGTGTTGCAGCGTAATCCCGAAGTCATTCTGGGCAGCGACCAGTCCCAGCTCAACGCCTGGAAAAACTGGCCGCAGGTCGCCGCTGTAAAACAGCAGCAATTACTGCTGGTTACCGACAAAGGCCTCGAACGCCCAAGCGGCCAGATGATCGACGCCACCGCCAAACTCTGCCAACTCATCCAGCCGCACCGATAACCCCTGTAGGAGCTGCCGAAGGCTGCGATCTGTTGATCTTGCTTTGGGGCTGAGTCGGGATTGCCGAAGATCAAAAGGTCGCAGCCTGCGGCAGCTCCTACAGGGTGTCGGGGGATATCCAGATCCGGGGTCTTAGCGGATTTCGGGTGTCCAGGTGACACCAAACATCCACATCCGACCTTCCTCGCGATAACCATACTGACCGCCGTCATAGCTGTAATTCGCTCGGCTGTAACCCTTGTCGAAAACGTTATCGACCTTCAGATCCAGCTTGATCTCGCGGTTCAGCGCCCAACTGCTGCGCAAGCCGAACAATGCGTAGCCACCCAGCGATTGATTGTTGTCGCGATCGTCATAACTGCTGCTTACCGCCTGCCAGCTCGCACCGACACTGATCCGATCAAACTGCCGATCCAGATCCCAGCTCAACGTCCGCCGCGCACGACGCGCCAGGGTATGCCCGGAATCGCGATCGCGCGGATCAATGATCGACACGCCCAGGTTGCTCTGCCAGTCGAACAGTTCCTGTTTCAGCGCCGCTTCAAAACCGTTGATTCGCGCCGAAGCGACGTTCTCTGGACGTGAGTTGCTGCCGAAGATAATCGCGTCCTGCAGATCCGTACGGTAAATAGACGCTTCCAGACGGCTGCTGTCGCTCAACTGGCTGCGCCATTGCAGCTCGTAGCTCTTCGACGTTTCTGGTTTCAGATCCGGGTTGCTGAAGTCCGGGTAGTACAGGTCGTTAAAGGTCGGCGCGCGGAAGCCTTCGCTATAACTCAGCAACAGATCGTTATCCGGATTCAGCGGCAGGGTGAACGTGCCGCTCCAGGTATTCTGGCTGCCGAATTGCTGATTATCGTCGTGGCGCAGGCCGAGTTCAGTGGAGAAGCTGTCGGCCTGATAACGATGCTGGATAAACGCCGCGCGGTTCCAGCGGCTGTCCTCGTCAAACGCGGTGCTGCTGTTGACGCGATCCTCGTACCAGTCGCCGCCGAGGATCAAGCTGTTGCGCGCGTTCAAGGTCAGGTCGTTCTGCCAGTTCACCGAATCGCGATAGGTGTTGAACACCGTGCGCTCGTCGCTGAGTTTATCCAGGGTCTTCTCGCGGTTCTCGGTATGGCCGAACTCGACGCGGGTTTTCCAGAGGTCGTTGACCCGGGCGTCGAAGTAACTGCTGACGCTGCTGACGTTAAAATCGCTGTAAGGCTGCTGCTGCACCGACTCGAAGGTGTTCATGTCGAAGCGGCCGAACGGGTTGTCGAACTCGCTCTTGCCACGGTTATCCAGCAGATTGGCGCCGATTTCGATGTCATCGGTCAGCGCATGGCTGAGGCTCAGGCTGATGGATTTGTTGCGATAGGCATCGTGATCGGCATCGCTTGGATACGACTCGTGCGTACGATCAATCCCGGCGGTTTCATCAAGGCTGGCGCCGAGATTGAAGCGGGTTTTGTCATCGCCGCCGGACAAACCGAGGCTGCGTTCCCACGTCTGGTTGCTGCCGAAACCGATGTGCATGCGTGGCTGCAAACCCTGCTCAGTACCGCGTCGGGTGAAAATCTGAATCACACCGCCAATCGCATCACTGCCGTAAATCACCGAACGCGAGCCGCGCAGCACTTCCACACGCTCGATCTGCTCGATGTTCAGGTGCTGCAGATTGCTGTCGCCCGAAGTCGAGTTGCCGATGCGCTGACCATCGACCAACACCAGACTCTGCGCCGATTGCGTGCCGCGAATATAGATCCCCGGCAGACTGCCGCGCCCGCCAGTCTGCGCCACTTGCACGCCGGGCACGCGACGCAGCAAGTCCGGCACGTCGCTCGGTTGCAGGCGGTCTATGTCTTCACGGGTGAATACGGTGTTGGCGGCGCTGCTGTCGTTGCGTGCTTCGACCTGGCGGTTGGCGGAGATCAACGTGTCCGGCAGCTTCAACGCCTGATCACGCTCGAAGTTATCGGCGAGGGCATTAGTGGACGGCAGCAAGAAGAAGGGCAGGGCGAGGCGCGAGAGTTTCATGGCAATCCATGGTTTGTGCAAAACCCTGTAGGAGCTGCCGAAGGCTGCGATCTTTTGATTTTGCTTTTTTGAAAGGTCTGGAGCCGCCTAGAAGCAGGATCAAAAGATCGCAGCCTTCGGCAGCTCCTACAGGGGGGAACGCTTAGCGGTTGAGTAGGGCCAGACGCTGACGAATCGACGCTTCGATCCCGGCCTCATCCAGCCCACATTCCGCCAGCATTTGCGCAGGCTTGGCGTGTTCGACGTAGATGTCCGGCAAGCCCAGATGCAGCATCGACTTGAGGATGTTCTCCCGCGCCAGGAACTCGCTGACCGCGCCACCGGCGCCGCCCATGATCGTGTTCTCCTCGATGGTCACCAGCAACTCGTGGCTGCCGGCAATCTCGCGCACCAGTTCTTCATCCAGCGGTTTGACGAAACGCATGTCGACCACGGTGGCATCCAGCTTCTCGGCGACTTTCAGCGCCTCGGTCAGTTGCACGCCGAACACCAGCAGGGCGACTTTGTTGCCCTGACGGCGGACGATGCCCTTGCCGATTTCCACCGGTTCGAGATCTTTTTCGATGGTCGCATTCGGGCCGTTTCCGCGCGGATAACGCACCGCCGCCGGGCCGTTGTAGAGGTGGCCGGTGGTGAGCATTTTGCGCAGTTCGTTTTCATCGCTCGGGGTCATGATGACCATGCCCGGGATGCAGCGCAGGTACGACAGGTCGAAGCTGCCAGCGTGGGTCGGGCCGTCTTCGCCGACCAGACCGGCACGGTCGATGGCGAACAGCACGTCGAGGTTCTGCACGGCAACGTCATGCACCAACTGGTCGTAACCACGCTGCAGGAACGTCGAGTAAATCGCCACCACCGGTTTCGCGCCTTCGCAGGCCATGCCGGCGGCGAACGTCACCGCGTGCTGTTCGGCAATCGCCACGTCGAAATAGCGCAGCGGGAAGCGTTCGCTGAACGCCACCAGATCCGAGCCTTCCTTCATCGCCGGGGTGATCCCGACCAAGCGTGGATCCGCCGCCGCCATGTCGCACAACCACTCGCCGAACACCGCCGAATACTTCGGCCCGCTGGCTTGCTTCGGCGCAGCGGCCGGAGCGTCCAGGGGTTCGAGTTTGGTGATGGCGTGGTAACCGATCGGGTCGACTTCCGCCGGGGCGAAGCCTTTGCCTTTCTTGGTGACGATGTGCAGAAACTGCGGGCCTTTCAGGTCACGCATGTTGCGCAGCGTGGCGATCAGGGTCGGCAGGTCGTGGCCGTCAATCGGGCCGATGTAGTTCCAGCCCAGCTCTTCGAACAGGGTGCCGGGAACCAGCATGCCTTTGGCGTATTCTTCGGTACGACGGGCGATTTCCCACGCGCCGGGCAGGCGCGACAGGACTTTCTTGCTGCCTTCACGCATGCTCGCGTAAGTGCGGCTGGACAGGATCTTCGCCAGATAATTGGACAGACCGCCAACGTTGCGAGAGATCGACATGTCGTTGTCGTTGAGGATCACCAGCATGTTGGCGTTCACTTCCGGCGCGTGGTTCAGCGCCTCGAAGGCCATGCCGGCAGTCAACGCGCCGTCGCCGATCACCGCGATCGCCTTGCGATCACTGTTTTGCAGGCGGGCGGCAATCGCCATGCCCAGCGCTGCACTGATCGAGGTGCTGGAGTGGCCGACGCCAAAGGTGTCGTACTCGCTCTCGGCGCGGCGCGGGAACGCCGCGATGCCGTCCTTCTGACGCAGCGTGCCCATGCGCTCGCGACGACCGGTGAGGATCTTGTGCGGATAAGCCTGATGACCAACGTCCCACAGCAACCGGTCATCCGGCGTGTCGAAGACGTAATGCAGCGCGATGGTCAGCTCGATCACGCCCAGGCCTGCGCCGAAATGCCCACCGGTCTGACCGACCGTGTAGAGCAATTCCAGGCGCAACTCATCGGCCAGGGTTTCCAGCTCGGCTTCGCCTAACCGGCGCAGGCCGTCCGGCGTATTCGCGCGGTCGAGCAGGGGCGTGGTCGGGCGCTTGCGGGGAATCTCATGAAACGTCGTGGGCATCAGGCGAATCGTTATAGGTATAAAAGATGCGGCAGTTTACCTGATGCATCGCCCCCTGCCCACGCGTTGGTATTTTTTGGCTGCTCGGCGCTTAGTTGCGCCGCTCAACGATATACCGGGCCAGCTCACGCAGAGGCTCAGCCGCCGCGTCAAACGGTCGCAGCGCATGCAGAGCCTGATCGCGCAATTCCAGAGCGTAGGCCTTGGCGGCGTCGAGGCCGAGCAAAGCCGGGTAGGTTGGTTTGTCACGAGCGATGTCAGCGCCCTGGCGTTTGCCGAGGGTTTCGGTGTCGCTTTCGACGTCAAGGATGTCGTCCTGCACCTGAAACGCCAGGCCGATGGCCTGTGCATAAGTCTGCAGGGCACGCAGTTCGTCTTTCTCGGCACGGCCGCTGGCGAGGGCGCCGAGCCTGACGCTGACTTCGATCAGCGCGCCGGTCTTGTGCCGGTGCATCTGTTCGAGGGCTTTTTGATCGAGCTTGAGGCCGACCGAGCCGAGGTCGATGGCCTGGCCGCCAACCATGCCCGCCGGGCCGGCAGCCTGCGCCAGCGCGGTGACCATTTGCAGACGGATATCGCTGCTGCAATCGCTCAGGCGCGGATCGAGCAGGGCGCTGAAGGCCAGGCTCTGCAAACCGTCACCGGCGAGAATCGCGCAAGCTTCATCGAATTTTTTGTGGGTGGTCGGCTGGCCGCGACGCAGATCGTCATCGTCCATCGCCGGCAAATCGTCGTGAACCAGCGAATAAGCGTGGATCAACTCAACCGCGCAAGCCGCGCCGTTGGCTTGCTCAGCCTTGCCGCCCAACGCTTCGCAGGCAGCGTAAGCCAGCAGCGGACGTACGCGTTTGCCGCCGTTCATCACGCTGTAGCGCATGGCTTCATAGAGGCGTGCGAGCTCTGGCAGCGGCGCATTGAACAGGGTCTCCAGAGCCGCATTGACGCGGTTCTGGCTGGTCGCCGTGTACGCTGCAATCATTCTGGCTGTTCCGCGTCGAAGGGTTCCTCGGCGAGTTCGCCATCACGCTCCAGCAGCACTTGCACCTTCTGCTCGGCTTGCGCCAGCGCTGCCTGGCAATCACGGGTCAGACCGATGCCCTGCTCGAAAGCGGTCAGCGAGTCTTCCAGCGACAATTCACCATTCTCCAGACGCTCGACCAATGTTTGCAGGTCGGCGAGGGACTGTTCGAAATCCAGTGCAGCTTTTTTGCGGGCCATGGCGGCGATTTCCGGTTGACGTTAAACCGGCGCGACACTAGCAGATAGGGGGGTTGTGGGCAAATGAGCAGGGCGATGCGCGCCAGAACAAATGATCCTTTGTGCAGGATAAAGATCCCCTCTGAATGAAAAGATCCCTTGTGCAGAACAAAGATCGGATCGGAATACAAAGATCCCTTGTGAGAACAAAGATCCAATGTGGCGAGGGGATTTATCCCCGTTCGGCTGCGCAGCAGTCGTAATCAATGCTGACTCGGTAGACCTGAAAATAGGTGCTCGTAGCTTTTGGGGCTGCTGCGCAGCCGAACGGGGATAAATCCCCTCGCCACAGGTGGGTATTGTCAGTGCTAATCCGGATAGCGGATTTGATAGCGCGTGCTCCGGCCACCTCCCGGCAGACGCTGCAAGCATTCTTTCTCCAGCAACTCCGCAAGATGCCGGGTCGCCGTGGCCTTCGACACTTTCGCCACCGTCTGATACTGCCCGGCACTGATACCGAGCTCAAAACCCCGCTCACCGCCGTCGAGCAAACGATTGAGTACTTTGACCTGCTCCACCGACAGTCCGGACTCGCGATGCGCCTGCCAGAACCGCGTCTTGCCCAGCACACTTTCAATCCGCGTGATGGCTTGTTGCAGACTGCGCAGCAACGTTTGCAGAAACCACGTCAGCCATTCAGTGATATCCAGCGAAGCTTTCTGGCTCGACTCCAGCACTCTGTAATACCCGGAGCGATCATCCAGAATGCTCGCCGACATAGCGTAGAAACGAATGGCTTGCGCCTCGCCTTGAGCCAGCGCCAGATCAGTGATCGTGCGGGTCAGACGACCGTTGCCATCGTCGAACGGATGCAAGGTGACAAACCAGAAATGCGCGATGCCCGCCCGCAACATCGGATCCAGCGCTGTTTGATGCTGGCTGGCCTCAAACCACTGCAGAAATTGTTCAAGTTGCTCTTCAAGTCCCTCGCGCGGTGGGGCTTCGAAATGTACCGTCGGACGATCAATTCTTCCTGACACCACCTGCATCGGCTCATCCCCGCGTAGCGCGCCGACGCGCAATGATCTTGAAGTGAGCTCGGTGTCCTGGTCAGGAAACAACCATCTGTGCCATTCCAGCAATCGCTCTGAGCTTAGCGGTTCTGCGAATCGCCGGGTGGCATCCAGCATCAATTGCGCCAGACCTTCACTGCGTTGGCTGACGTTATCACCATCGATCAACGCCACGCCCAAACGTCTGGCCAGCGACGAACGCACCGAGCCGACGTTCAGTTGCTCCCCCTCAATCGCCGAGGAGGTCACGATGTTTTGCAGCAAGGCATCCAGCTCAGCCTGCGCCCCCAAGGCGTTACTCACCGAACCGGCCATGCCCATTAACTGACCTTGCGCCTGCACACACTCGCGCAACAGTGACGCCAGGCGCTCTGCCTGCCAGATAAAGTCGGGCCAGTCGGGCTGCTGCCAGATCCACTGAGTTGCCATTTGTGACTTGTCCTCAAATGCGTGAGCCGAATAGAAAGGCTATTCGGCTCATTTTGTGAGCCGAATATGATCCCTAATCGGCTCACCGTCCACCGTTTGGCCAGTTTCCTACAGCTATCGCACCTGTATCCGATTGTTAAAAAACCACCAAATGGCTAATCTTCGCGCCTTCTACGACCCGACAGTCACGGGTCTTTCAGACGAAACGCAGTTTCACCGCTGTGAAGTACCGAGGATCGGGTGCAAGGTTTCGTTCAGGCATGGCAGGAGGCATTACATGCGTTCACTTCTTTTGCTGTTGATCGGTCTGGCCTGCGCGCCAGTGCTGTGGGCCGCGCCGACTGCCGAACTGTCTGAACCGGTCGGTGGCTGGCGCTATCACGGCTTGCTCGATCGTACGGAAAACCCGCAAGTCGCCTACCCGACGCCGCCGATCGATCGCGGCATCCAGCGCAATCGCACGATGATCCAGGGTCAGCTCAAAGCTCTCGGGCATCAGCGCCCGCCACACAGCCTTGCGGTAAATGGCAATCCACTGAATCTGTACACCGACGACCAGGGGCGTTTCGCCCGGCCGTATGCGTTCGGCGCCGGCTCCAACAGCGTCGAGGTGATCAGCGCCGAAGGCCAGTCGCTCAAGCGTGTGCAATTTTATGAAGCAAACAATTTGCGCACGCCGGCGCGAATTCGTCTTGTCTTGGGATGGGACGATCCGAAAGCCGAACTCGATCTGCACATTGTCACGCCCGACGGTCAGCATGCGTTCTGGGCGCAGCCGGCGCTGAGCAATGGCGGCGGGCTCGACCCGGATGGCGTCGATGGCCCCGGCCCGGAAATGTTCACCATGACCGCGCCGTTGCATGGCACCTATCTGGTTTACGTCAACTATTGGGGCAACTTCGGTAACGGCGGCTATAACTTCGAGGAGGCCAGCAATCAGAACGAGGTGATCACCTCGCAAATCACGCTGGTGCTCAACGAAAACACCGTCGACGAAAAACGAGAAACGTTCATCGTGCCCCTGCGGGCGATCGGTGATCTGCTGCTGGTAAAGACTTTCAACTATTAATAAGCATCCCGCTGCACGGATGAAATCGGGCTTTGAAAAGATGAGCGAAAACACTGTGACTTCGGCTGTCGACACGCCAACGGCGAAACCCTCGCGGCGCTGGCCATTGCTGCTGGCCGGGTTGTGCCTGGTGGCCGGCGTGGCGGGTGGTTTTGGCTGGCTGTTGCTCAAACCCAAGGCGCCGCCAGCAGAATTGGCCAGTGACAAGCTCGGCCTGAGCCGCCCGGACGCGCTGCTCGAAACACATTCCCTGAGCCAGTTGCCCAAAGACTTGCTGACCGTGCCGTTCCTCAAAGCCACGCTCACCGAAGATTTCGTCTTCTATTACGAAACCCACGCCGATCGTCTCGGCCTGATCGGTAGCCTGCGCCGGATCATCTACGAGCATGATCTGAAGTTGCAGGACAGCCTGATCGAAGCGCTTTTCGATCAACCGGCCGACGTGGCGCTGTGGCGTGGGGCGGATGGTCGCCTGAAGGATTTTCTGTTGGTGATGGATCGCGGCGGTCTGGCCAAATTGCTCGAGCCGCTGGCGAAGGTTGCACTGGATGACACGCAACTCAGCCAGATTGCCGAAATCAAGGTCGGTGGCGACACCGTGCCCCTCTATCAACTGACTTACAACGCGAGCAAAGCCCTGCTGTTCGCTTCTCACGGCGACAAACTGGTGGTGCTGTCCAACCCGGCCAAGTACTACGACCCGGAAAGCGGCGCCTCCGAAGAATCGGGTCACGTTTCACCGCAGGCATTCGCGGCGCTGCTCAACGGTGAAAAACTGTTCCCCGAAGCCTTCGGTCTGCCAGCGAAAACCCCGGAAATCAAACAGCGCTTGTCGGTCAATTCCAGCGTCCTCGCCATGGGTTATCAGCGTTTCATCCCGAACTTCGCCGGGCTGCGTTTCGACATGGACGACAAGGGCTGGCACAGCTACCTCGCGATGGACGAACTGGAAAACCAGCCGGACTTCGATTTCAAACCGGTCTGGCAGGCGATGCCGCTCGGTGCCAGTGCCTGCGTGACCTTGCCGGTCGCGGCCGAACCGCAAAAACCGCTGCTGGTAAAACTCGGTGCCGAAGAAGCCGTGGCGCAAACCCTCACCGAACACGTCGCGGGTGCAGCGGGCCTGTGCTGGTATGCCGATTCGCGTTTGTACACGCCGCTGTTGGTCGCCAGTCTGAAAGATGAAGACAGCGGCAAACTCGACGGCGACCTCGGCAAATTGTTCGGCTCGATGGTTGGCGCGTTTGAGTCCAATGTCGAAGAAAAGGTCTTCCCCGTGGTCGAGAAACAGGAAGGCCAGAACCACGTCTGGCAGCGTCAGGTCAGCTCCAACTTCGGCCCTTACGCAGCCAAAGATGCCGAGAACCCGGAGGCTATTTCCGGCAAGGCCTTCATGAAGGTCAGCCTCGCGCGACACGGTTCGACGCTGCTGTTCTCCCTTGATGACAAACTCGTCGACAAGGCCCTCGGCACCCTCGACAAACGCTTCCCGCCGATGGCCGACGTGCTGCCCAAAGATGTGCTGATGCCGATCTACTTCGGCCCGGATTCGATGGCGCAACTGATGCAGCAGGAAACCCTCGACAGCCTGCCGCAGGACATGGAACCGGTGTTTTACAACGCCGCGCAAACCTACCTGATCCCGAAACTGCGCACCCTCGGCGGTTACGGCAAATACGCGCTGACCTTGCCCGAAGGCAGCGAGCCTGACGGTCACTGGCAATGGCTGCCGCTGGAGTGGAAAGCGCTGTGACGACACTGATCCGCAGTCTCGGCTTGCTCGCGCTGTTACTCAGTGCGGGTGCCCGGGCCGTCGAGGCGCCGGCGCTTGATCCGGCACAGTCCCAAGTGTTTCGCGCTTGGTTCGTGCGCATCGCTCAGGAGCAACTGAGCCAAGGCCCGAGCCCGCGCTGGTATCAACAGGATTGCGCCGGGCTGGTACGTTTTGCCGCCAACGAAGCGCTGAAAGTCCACGACGACAAATGGCTGCGCAGCAATGGCCTGTCCAATCGTTATCTGCCGCCGGAGCTGTCGCTGACCGATGACCAGCGCAAGCTCGCCCAGCAATGGCAGCAGGGCGGCGGCAAGGTCGGGCCGTATGTCAACGCGATCAAACTGATTCAGTTCAACAGCCATCTGGTCAGCCGCGACGTGTCGCAGGCGCGGCCCGGTGATTTGATGTTTTTCGATCAGGGCGACGACCAGCACCTGATGATCTGGATGGGCCGCTACATCGCCTATCACACCGGCACCACCACCCCGACTGACAACGGCATGCGTTCGGCAAGCCTGCAGCAACTCATGACATGGAAGGACACCCGATGGATACCCGACGCAGCCAACCCCAACTTCATCGGCGTCTATCGACTGAACTTTCTCTCCCAATGACCGGTGCCCGCATGTTGCGCTTTCTGCCCCTACTGTTGGTATTAGCCCTGCCTTTTTCGGAGGTGAATGCCGAAGATACCGTCGAGCCGAGCGGCTATACGCCGGTCTCCGGTGAAAGCTTTTTCCTGCTCGCCGACAGCAGTTTCGCCAGTGATGAACAGGCAATGGTTCGCCTCGAAGCGCCGGGCCGCGATTACCGTCGATTCCGCATGGAGCCGTATGGCGGCGCCGACATTCGTGTGTACCGCATCGACAAGCCGCTGGACTTCCTCAAGCGCCAAAAGAACCTGCATCGCGTGGTCAGCGACGGTCAGTTCAAGGGTGAAGGCCTGTCCAACACTCTCGCGTACCTGTGGGATAACTGGTACCG
Source organism: Pseudomonas rustica (assembly GCF_049959085.1). Classification (NCBI taxonomy): domain Bacteria; kingdom Pseudomonadati; phylum Pseudomonadota; class Gammaproteobacteria; order Pseudomonadales; family Pseudomonadaceae; genus Pseudomonas; species Pseudomonas rustica. Next base: position 97,271 of record NZ_CP188200.1, read on the forward strand.
CAAATCCCGTCGGGTGATGCAGCGCGCGTTCTCTTATGAGTCGCGCAAACAGGTCACCGAAGAAGTGCCGGAACTGAAGATGGGCAACGCCATCGCCGCACCGACGCCGTACGACGCGCAGCCGCAATTTGCGTTGATTCCGGGTCTGCCGGTGGTCAGCCAGTTCCGCTATCCGTTGTGGCAGGCCAAGCCGATTCAGCCACCGGAAGGGGTGAATCTGGCGGGGTCTTCCAGTGATTTCGTCAGCGTCGCACCGGGCAACGTTTACATCCCGTTGGGCAATCTGAAACCCGGTCTGTATCTGGTCGAAGCGCTGATCGGCAAGTACCGCGCGACCACCATGGTCTTCGTTTCCAACACGGTGGCAGTGAGCAAAATTGCCGGCGATGAATTGCTGGTCTGGGCCGCACGCAAACATGAAGGCAGCTCGGTGCCGAAGGTCAATGTGCTGTGGACGGATGGCCTCGGTGTGATGAGCAGCGGCGCGACCGACACTGATGGTTTGCTGCGCCTGAAACACGTCAGCCCTGAGCGCTCGTTCGTCATCGGCGAGGACGAAGAGGGCGGGGTGTTTGTCTCCGAAAACTTCTATTACGACAGCGAAATCTACGACACCAAACTCTATGCCTTCACCGACCGGCCGCTGTATCGCCCGGGTGATTGGGTGTCGTTGAAGATCGTTGGCCGTGAGTTCAAGAATGCGCGGGATTCGGTGTTGCCGGGGGCGGCGGATGTCAGCGTCGCGGTGCTGGATGCGACGGGCACCGAGTTGCAGCACCTCGATTTGAAACTCGATTCGAAGGCCGGCACTCAGGGCCGCTTCCAGTTGCCGGACAACGCGTTGGCGGGCGGTTACGAGATTCGTTTCAACTACAAGGATCAGGCCTACAGCAGCGCTTTCCGTGTAGCCGAGTACATCAAGCCGCACTTCGAGATTTCGCTGAACCTGGCCAAACAGGATTACCGCACCGGCGAACCGGTGAAGGGCAGTCTGGTGCTGCTGTACCCGGACGGCAAACCGGTGGCCAACGCCAAACTCACTCTGAGTCTGCGCGCGCAACAACTGTCGATGGTCGACAACGAACTGCAATACCTCGGGCAATTCCCCGTGGAACTGACCAGCACCGAACTGACCACCGACAGCAAGGGCAACGCGACCCTCGACCTGCCGGCCGCCGACAAACCGAGCCGCTACATGCTCACCGTGTTTGCCAGCGATGGCGCGGCGTATCGGGTCAAGACCACCAAGGAAATCCTGATTGACCGTGGCGCCGCAAGCTTCCGCTTGAGCGCGCCGCAACGCTTTAGCGCGGTCGGCGACAAGGTTGCGTTCAGCTACGCCAACGAGGGCGGCAGCGAGCAGAGCAAAGCGGTGACGCCGAGCACTTATGGCTGGGTGCGTCTGGAAGACCAGAGCACGGGCGAAGGCAAACTCGCGGCGACGGACAAGGGCTTCAGTCTGGCCTTCGATCGTCCAGGCACTTACAACCTGACCTTGAAAGACCAACACAGTCGCGTGCTCGGTGCCACCGGGCATTCGGTCACCGGCGATGGCGTGAAAGCAGTGCCAGGCACCGTGGAAATCGTCCTCGACAAACCTGAGTACAAGGCTGGCGATGAAGCGCTGGCGCTGATCACATTCCCTGAACCGGTCAGCGATGCCTTGCTGTCGCTGGAACGCGACAAAGTCGAAGCCACCGCGCTGCTGGCTAAGGGCGGTGATTGGCTGAAACTGGAAAAACTCAGCGACACCCAATACCGCGCGCGCATCCCGGTGAAAGACAACTTCGCGCCGAACCTGACCTTCTCCGTGCTCTACACCAAGGGTGGTCAGTACAGTTTCCAGAACGCCGGGATCAAAGTCATCGCGCCGCAAATCGACGTGGCGATCAGCACTGACAAACAGGTCTATCTGCCGGGCGACACCGTCACGGTTGACCTGACCACGCAGTTCGCCGGCAAAGCGGTACCGGCGCATCTGACCGTCAGTGTTGTCGACGAGATGGTTTACGCGCTGCAACCGGAAGTCGCGCCGACCATCGACCAGTTCTTCTATCACCCGCGCCGCAACAACGTGCGCACCAGCGCCAGCCTGTCGTTCATCAGTTATGACGTCGCGCTGCCGGGCAGTCCGGGTGCGCCGGGCAAAGCCAACCGCAGCGAACGAGGAGTGAAAGTGCTGGAGCGTCCGCGTCGTGAAGACGTCGACACAGCCGCTTGGCAACCGGAGTTATTGACCGGTGCCGACGGCAAAACCCGCTTCACCTTCAAGATGCCAGACTCGCTGACTCGCTGGCGCATCACCGCCCGCGCGATCGCCGACGACGGTCAGGTCGGGCAGAAGAAGCAGTTCGTGCGCTCGGAAAAACCGCTGTACCTGAAGTGGAGCGGGCCGAGCAAATTCCGCAAAGGTGATCAGCCACAGCTTGGTGTGTTCGCGTTCAGTCAGGCCGAGAAACCGGTGAAGGCTGAATTGGTCACTCACTACGCTGGCACCGAACAGCGTCTGCCGGTGACTTTGAACAACGGCATCAATTACCTGCCACTGCCAGGGTTCGCATTGGCTTCCGGCGAATGGACTGCGGAACTGGTGCAGGACGGTAAAACTGCTGATGCCTTGGCTGTACGCCTCAGCGCGACGGGTGATGGCTGGCAAGTGACGCAGACGCAAAGTCTCGACGTCGCCAGCGGCGATACGCCGTTAAACCTGCCAGCGGATGCCACCGATATTCGCCTGCGCCTGGATGACAGTCCGCAAGCGCTGTTCCGCTCAGCGCTCGATGATCTGCTCAGCTATCCGTACGGCGGCGTCGAACAAACGGCCAGCCGCTTGCTGCCGTTGAGCATCGCTTATCCATCGCTGGCGTCGAACCCGCAGATCCGCGATCGCTTGCGCCTGATCATGCAAAACAGCCGCCTGCGTCTGGTGCAAATGGCCGGGCCATCGGCGAGCTTCACTTGGTGGGGCTACGACGGTGAGCCGGATGCGTTCCTCACCGCTTACGCTTATTACGCCGACTTTAACGCCAGCCAGGTACTGGAACTGACCTTGCCGCCGGAGCACTGGCAGCGAGTGTTGGAGGTTTACGCCAAACAAGCGCCGAACACGCCGTTGCTGCAGCGCGCGTTGATTCTGTCGTTCGCCAAGCAGATGCATCTGCCGGTGAATACGTTGCTGACAGGATTGATGGAGGATCTGGCCAAGGCTGGTGAAGGCAATGCCGAAACCATGCTCGACGATGGCCAGGACAGTCTGGTGATGAGCGATCCGGATTCGGCGCTCGGTCTGGCGGCGGCGCGGGCGTTGACCGCCGCGTTGGCTGCGCAGTCGAAAGTGACCTTGCCGGAAGCATTCAATCGTCAGGTGGGCGCTGCGCAACAGCGTCTGTCGGTGAGTTCGCAGCCATTTGCCGAAGCGCTGAATGTGTCGCTGCAACCGTTCGATCAGGCGCGCGCGCAGGCTTTGTTGCAACGTCTGTTACCGCAGCAATCGACCTTGGAGCGAGCGCTGGCGCTGACCTGGCTACAACGCAGCATCGCTCAAGCCTCGCCGACCATCGCGCTGACGCCGGGTGAAGGCTGGAAGAAAAACTACGGTGCAACCGGTGAGATGTATTGGACATGGCAGGGCGCGACGCCGGTGCCAAGCGTATTGACGGTTTCCGGTGCTCAGGAGCGTCCATTGCGCGCGGCGCTGAGCTTCCAGACTCAGCAACCGGCGGTCGATCCGATGGCCGTGACCATCACCCGTCGTCTGTCGCGACTGGTGCCGGGCGACGAAGCCTTCACCTTCAAACTGGAGCCGGTCGGCAACAAGCCGTTGTCCAGCGACAGCCTGTATCTGGACGAAGTGATCCTCACCAGCAAAGCGCCGAAGCCGCTGCGTTACGGCATGCTCGAAGTGCCGTTGCCGCCGGGTGCCGATGTTGAGCGCACAACGTGGGGGATCAAGTTGCAGGGCAAGGAAGGCACCGAACCGACCGCACTGGAGAAGGCGCGCTTCGAGCCGGGACAGTTGGCTTACGCGGTGCCGGTGGATGCGCTGAGCGGCGAGTTGCGTCTGCGTCATCTGGTGCGTTTCTCGCAGAAAGGCCAGTTCAACCTGCCGCCGGTGCGTTTCACCCAGATTTACGCCCCGCAGCGTCAGGCCCAGGAAGCGAAAGTCGCGCTCGGTCAGGTCACGGTCAACTGACATGATCCGCTCGCTGCTGTGGCTGATGTTGTGTGTGATGCCTGCGCTGGCGACGGCGCAGGATGAGCCGCTGCGTCTGGCTTATAAAGGCGAGTTGTTGTCGCTGAATCACACGCAGTTGATTGCTCGCGAACCGTTGCCACCGACGCTGGACACGCCCCTGGGCAGTCTGTGGAAGTTGTTCGTCTATGCGTGGCTGGTGGAGACCGACGCGCAGGAACCGGCATATGAATGTCGCGGGCAGTCGAAGGAAGAGGTTTATTGCTGCACGGCGGGCGGCAAGATCGAACGTGATCAGGCGTTGGTGAAATCTTGCGGGTTGTATTTCGAGCCTTCGCGGTTGGGGATCGCGGCTGGGGATTGGCGTGCTTATTGGCAGGCGCGGCAGGCGCCGTCGTGGTTGCTGGATTTGCCATCGGTGCAGCCCGCTCAACGAGTTTCTGTAATTGAGTTGCTAAACGTGTTGGCGACTTTGCCGGCGCAGGATCAGGCGCGGCGGGTACTGCTCGATGTGCTGCTTAATGCAGCGGACGGCAATGTCGTCGGTGAACTGGGCGGACGTCTACGGGTGAAAACCTGGAGTTGGCTCGGCGATCGGGATCCCCAGTCACGGCAGGGTGGATTTGCGGGGTGGACGGCTGACGGCTCGCCGATCTGGGCGGGCGGGCGCGGCACCAGTCAGATGGTCTTGCGTCATTACGCGCAAGCGCTGTCGACGGTGTTGCCAATTACATGGCCGGCGGAAGCGGGGCGCTGTGTAGAAGTCGGCCTGTTTTCGAAATATCCGGTTTCGAGGGTTTTGACGGGGAAGCGTATCGCGGCATCGGGTTCATTAAAGGGCGACTACCGTGTCGAGTTCGCCAACGGCAACGCGTTGGATATCCACAGCGACGGCGAACTGTTTCTGCTCAACGACAAACTCGTCGCCCGCGTGGATCGCGAAGAATACGTCGCCCGAGTCCTCGAGCGCGAAGCCAAAGCCGACCCCGCCGAAGCTGCCAAAGCACTTGCCGTCGCCATCCGCACCTATCTATTGCA
>NZ_CP188200.1:107500-1405000 GCF_049959085.1 Pseudomonas rustica
AACGTCCGTCGTGAAAAGGGAAACAACCCAGACCGTCAGCTAAGGTCCCAAAGTTATGGTTAAGTGGGAAACGATGTGGGAAGGCTTAGACAGCTAGGAGGTTGGCTTAGAAGCAGCCACCCTTTAAAGAAAGCGTAATAGCTCACTAGTCGAGTCGGCCTGCGCGGAAGATGTAACGGGGCTCAAACCATACACCGAAGCTACGGGTATCATCTTCGGATGATGCGGTAGAGGAGCGTTCTGTAAGCCTGTGAAGGTGAGTTGAGAAGCTTGCTGGAGGTATCAGAAGTGCGAATGCTGACATGAGTAACGACAATGGGTGTGAAAAACACCCACGCCGAAAGACCAAGGTTTCCTGCGCAACGTTAATCGACGCAGGGTTAGTCGGTCCCTAAGGCGAGGCTGAAAAGCGTAGTCGATGGAAAACAGGTTAATATTCCTGTACTTCTGGTTATTGCGATGGAGGGACGGAGAAGGCTAGGCCAGCTTGGCGTTGGTTGTCCAAGTTTAAGGTGGTAGGCTGAGATCTTAGGTAAATCCGGGATCTTAAGGCCGAGAGCTGATGACGAGTGTTCTTTTAGAACACGAAGTGGTTGATGCCATGCTTCCAAGAAAAGCTTCTAAGCTTCAGGTAACCAGGAACCGTACCCCAAACCGACACAGGTGGTTGGGTAGAGAATACCAAGGCGCTTGAGAGAACTCGGGTGAAGGAACTAGGCAAAATGGCACCGTAACTTCGGGAGAAGGTGCGCCGGTGAGGGTGAAGGACTTGCTCCGTAAGCTCATGCCGGTCGAAGATACCAGGCCGCTGCGACTGTTTATTAAAAACACAGCACTCTGCAAACACGAAAGTGGACGTATAGGGTGTGACGCCTGCCCGGTGCCGGAAGGTTAATTGATGGGGTTAGCTAACGCGAAGCTCTTGATCGAAGCCCCGGTAAACGGCGGCCGTAACTATAACGGTCCTAAGGTAGCGAAATTCCTTGTCGGGTAAGTTCCGACCTGCACGAATGGCGTAACGATGGCGGCGCTGTCTCCACCCGAGACTCAGTGAAATTGAAATCGCTGTGAAGATGCAGTGTATCCGCGGCTAGACGGAAAGACCCCGTGAACCTTTACTATAGCTTTGCACTGGACTTTGAATTTGCTTGTGTAGGATAGGTGGGAGGCTTTGAAGCGTGGACGCCAGTTCGCGTGGAGCCAACCTTGAAATACCACCCTGGCAACTTTGAGGTTCTAACTCAGGTCCGTTATCCGGATCGAGGACAGTGTATGGTGGGTAGTTTGACTGGGGCGGTCTCCTCCTAAAGAGTAACGGAGGAGTACGAAGGTGCGCTCAGACCGGTCGGAAATCGGTCGTAGAGTATAAAGGCAAAAGCGCGCTTGACTGCGAGACAGACACGTCGAGCAGGTACGAAAGTAGGTCTTAGTGATCCGGTGGTTCTGTATGGAAGGGCCATCGCTCAACGGATAAAAGGTACTCCGGGGATAACAGGCTGATACCGCCCAAGAGTTCATATCGACGGCGGTGTTTGGCACCTCGATGTCGGCTCATCACATCCTGGGGCTGAAGCCGGTCCCAAGGGTATGGCTGTTCGCCATTTAAAGTGGTACGCGAGCTGGGTTTAGAACGTCGTGAGACAGTTCGGTCCCTATCTGCCGTGGACGTTTGAGATTTGAGAGGGGCTGCTCCTAGTACGAGAGGACCGGAGTGGACGAACCTCTGGTGTTCCGGTTGTCACGCCAGTGGCATTGCCGGGTAGCTATGTTCGGAATAGATAACCGCTGAAAGCATCTAAGCGGGAAACTAGCCTCAAGATGAGATCTCACTGGAACCTTGAGTTCCCTGAAGGGCCGTCGAAGACTACGACGTTGATAGGTTGGGTGTGTAAGCGCTGTGAGGCGTTGAGCTAACCAATACTAATTGCCCGTGAGGCTTGACCATATAACACCCAAGCAATTTGCTTGCTTCGAAGCTGAAAAGCGAAAGAGCACCAGATTGCGGTGTGTGAAGACGAAACGAACCGAAAGTTCGATGTTCACAAACACCGAAAGCTGTCACATACCCAATTTGCTGAAGCGAGGCCATCTGGCCACGACTCAGTACCCGAATTTCTTGACGACCATAGAGCGTTGGAACCACCTGATCCCATCCCGAACTCAGCAGTGAAACGATGCATCGCCGATGGTAGTGTGGGGTTTCCCCATGTGAGAGTAGGTCATCGTCAAGATTAAATTCCGAAACCCCAATTGCGAAAGCAGTTGGGGTTTTGTTTTGCCCGCAGGAAAGTCACCGAAAGAGTTTTTAACAAGACAATGGACAGCCGCCACCCAGCACGACGCAACCTGACAGGACGAAGTGAGCCAGCAGCGAGGGAATTAACAGGTGAGTGTCTTTCTCGCAGGCATTAAAAAGCCGGCTTGTGGCCGGCTTCTCGGGGACTGGCTTGGTTCATTTTTGGTAAACCGCGCCAGCCTTCAAAACGTACACCCGGATCTTGCGTCCGGCTGTGGGACTTGGTCAGAGGTTGGTCTGCCGCGTCGGGCGCTATCAGAACCGCAGGGCGGGTCGATGCGCAAATGTGGGGCGAAGGATACTGATTTTTACCGCAGATTCCCAGCCCGAAGTGCGGATTAGAGCTGTCAAAGCATCAGAAATAGCGTTGTGCACTGACGATCATTAGAGAAACGGCACCACCGGCCGACGCTTGCTCAGTGTCGACCACCAGAACACCCAGCCCAGAATATGAATCCGCTGCTCGTCCAGTTGCGCTGCACGGAAGATCTCGTCCGGGTACTCGGCACTGTTGTGGCTACGCAGGCGTAAGCCATTGCCCGGCATGCGATGCAAATACTTGATGCGCAACATCCCGTCGTGTTCGATCGCATAGATCTCGCCATCGACGACCTGAGTCAGTCCTCGATCAATGGCAACGATGGATCCGTCTTCGATTCGCTCGGCCATGCTGTTGCCGATCATGCGTGCACAGATAGCGTCAGAGTGTTTTATTTCAAGTTGATCCAGCTGCGCGCGAAGCAGGCGGATGGATTGATCCGTATCTTCGATGACGTGTGTTTTGCCGGTATCGGTGAGAGGTTTCTCATTGAAAAACACCAGGTCGATGTCGTTGGGATCAATGACCGTATAGACGCCGCGCACAGATTGGGCGTCGAAGGTGTCGCCATTGCTGGCAGGGGCATGGAGGCGCGGCGACTCCTTGTGGCCCTCTCCAGTTTTCAGCCATTCGCTGTTCACGGACAGCAGGCGTGAGACCTCTTCCATGCGATACGCCGGAACGCCCCGGGTGTACCAGTTGTGGACATTTTGGGCTTCCGTGCCCCAGAACTTTGCGAATCCCGTGGTGGAGATGTTCGCTGCTTCCAGGAGTGCCTTGAATCTTGGACCGCTCGTGTTCTTTCTCATAAACACGGAGTCTACGGCCGTGCCAGAGCGGTTTGAATAAACCGAGCGTTCAAAAGCAGGCTGAATTTTACGACGGGATGTAAGACGTTCTTGTGGGAAATTAAACAGGTCACAACAATATCAAGAGAGCGATAAACAGCCTGTTTAAGCGGCTGGCTCACGTCGATAAAAAAACCCCGGATATCCGGGGTTTTCTTCAAGCATCACGCGAGTCGAAGCGTCTTAGCCTTTGTAGGCTGCAACCGACTTTGTGATTGCTTCGCGGGCGGCGTCTGCACCGGCCCAGCCTTCGATCTTGACCCATTTGCCTTTTTCGAGATCTTTGTAGTTCGCGAAGAAGTGCTCGATCTGCTGGATCAGCAGAGGCGGCAGGTCGGTGTATTCCTTAACGTCCACGTACAGCTGGGACAGCTTGTCGTGTGGCACTGCGATGACTTTGGCATCGCCGCCGCCGTCGTCGGTCATGTTCAGGATGCCAACCGGACGTGCACGGATAACCGAGCCTGGCGCAACCGGGTAAGGGGTTACAACCAGCACGTCGAGGGGATCACCGTCGTCAGCCAGGGTGTTCGGGATGTAACCGTAGTTGGCCGGGTAGAACATTGGGGTGGCCATGAAACGGTCAACGAACAGGCAATCGCTGTCTTTGTCGATTTCGTATTTGATCGGCGCGTGGTTGGCCGGAATCTCGATCGCGACGTAGATGTCGTTCGGCAGGTCTTTGCCAGCCGGAATCTTGCTGTAGCTCATTGGGCGTTGCCCCCGTAGTTGACCAAAAACACTTGGCCGGATTGACCAAAAAGTGGCGGCGATTATAGGCATATTCTGCCGTCGACGCCATTCACCGAAAGTCCTGAAGGTCGTGCAGACCTTAGTCGTGAGCCTGATAGACCGGGTCGCTGGCCTGAAGTTGCCGCAACCTGCTCAATGGATCCTGACGATAGAAAAGTCGCAACTGCTCATAGACCTGTGGATAAGTCTCATGGAGCAGATCGGGTGCGCTGAAGAAGTACTCACTGGTGACGGCAAAGAACTCTGCCGGATTCTCAGCCGCGTAAGGATCGATCGCGGTCTCGGCGTCGGGATTACGCTCTAGCTGACCATCAAGATCATCGTAAGCGGCCTGCATCACCTCGGCCCAGTCGCTGACGCGCATGTCCGCGTGCAGCGGTGGCAGGCCATTGGCGTCGCCATTGAGCATGTCGAGTTTGTGCGCCAGCTCGTGGATCACCAGGTTATAACCTTCCCAGCCACCACTGGCCATCACCCCAGGCCAGGCGAGAATAATCGGCCCCTGCTGCCAGGCTTCGCCGCTGTGTTCGCCATCCCATTCGTGCTCGACGCCGCTGGCATCGCGGTGTCGTTGCGGGCTGACAAAGTCATCGGGATAAAGGACGATTTCGTGGAAGCCTTGATACCAATTCAGATCACCAAGATTGAGCAGCGGCAATTGCGCCTGCGCGGCAAGCAGCAGGCGTTGTTCCTGATGCAGTTCGACGCCGGGCAGGGCGGTCAGGTGTTTTTCTTCGAGGAACAGAACGCAGGCTTCGCGCAGCCACTGATCTTCGGCAGCAGTAATGCCGTCAAGAAAACTCAGGTGGTGGCGCACCCGTTGCCACATGTCGTCGGCAATCGGGTGCTTGGCGAGGATGCGTCGACGCCGCCAGGCGCTTAGCGACCACATCGCTTAGTGCGATTGGGCTTTGGTGCCGCCGAAACGGCTGCGCACCACGCCGATGATCATCGGAATGAGAGACAGCAAGATGATCGCAACAACCAGCAACGACAGGTTCTTCTTGATGAACGGAACGTTGCCGAAGAAGTAGCCCAGCGTCACGAGGCCGCCCACCCAGAGGATCGTGCCCAGAACACTGAAACCGAAGAAGCGCGGATACGGCATACGCGCAACGCCTGCCACGAACGGAGCGAAGGTACGGATGATCGGCAGAAAGCGCGCCAGTGTTACGGTTTTGCCGCCGTGCTTGTCGTAGAAATCATGGGTCTTTTGCAGATAGTCACGACGGAAGATTTTCGATTTCGGATTGCTGAACAGCTTCTCGCCGGCCGTTCGTCCGATCACGTAATTGGTACTGTCGCCGAGAATCGCCGCGAGCATCAGCAAACCGCCCAGCAGTACTGGATCCATGCCGCCGCCGGCCGCTACAGCGCCGGCGATGAATAGCAGTGAATCACCCGGCAGGAATGGCATCACCACCAGACCGGTTTCGCAGAAAATCACCAGAAACAGGATGGCGTAGATCCACGGCCCGTAGTTGTTAACCAGCAAATCGAGATAAACGTCGAGATGCAGGATCAGGTCGAGCGGGTTGAAATCCATGGAGGCACCTGTATGGCGGCCCGACTCGGCAGGCCTGTGCGGATAACTTCGTGTAAGCCTACAGCGAGGTGTAGTTTTTCTTACAAGCTGGGAAGCTCGAGATTATACGGCCTGAAACATCAAAAGCGCGTTGGTTTTGTAGCGAGGGATGTCGGTGTGTGAGTAATTGTCAGGAAGTGGATCGCAGCCCCGTAGGAGCTGCCGAAGGCTGCGATCTTTTGACTTCAGAGCTCGTCGCTGATCGGCAACACGTAGTTCTTGAACTCAGTGTCTTCCTTGAACCCAATCGATTCGTAGGTTTTCTGCGCCACTTCGTTGTTGCTGCTGGTGGACACGCGCATGCGCACAGCCTGGGTTTCCTTGGCCATCTTCTTCGCAGTGCGGATCAGGTTGTCGGCGACCAGTTGTCGGCGGGCGTCTTCGGCGACGTAGATGTCGTTGAGGATCCATACGCGCTTCAGTGACAGCGACGAGAAGCTCGGATAGAGCTGACAGAAACCCATGAGTTTCTTGTCGTCATCATCGGCCAGCGCCAGATAAATCACCGATTCCTTGCGGCGCAGGCGTTTTTCGAGGAAGGCGCGGGACGAGTCGGGATAAGGCAGGGAGCCGTAAAACTCGCGGTATTTGACGAACAACGGCGTGAGCAAATCGAGGTGTTCAAGGGTCGCTTGGATAATCCGCATGTCAGGTCTCGTCCTTCAAGTGGCTGTCTTCACGTGTTGTGACGGCGACGGTAAACCCTGGCGGCCGTGCATCGATCCTGCCTCAAACAGGATCAGAAACGCAATGCAGAAACGGTTCAGTTTGGCGGCGGATCCAGTAGGAAGTTTCCTTTCATGTCCTTATCAGCGTCCGACGCCAGCGTCTGAACTTGTGCTTCATCCTTCAGGTTGACCCCCGACAGCTGCCGCCGGCACGCCTCGCGCATCAGGTACAGCAAGCGATGCGCCGCCATGCCGTAGCTCAAACCCTCCAGCCGGACATTGGAAATGCAGTTGCGATAGGCATCGGTCAGACCAACTTTTGGGTTGTAGGTGAAATACAGCCCCAAGCTGTCCGGCGAACTGAGCCCCGGGCGCTCACCAATCAGCATCACCACCATTTTCGCGCCGAGCAATTGCCCGATTTCATCGCCGATGGCGACGCGGCCCTGTTCCACCAAGACCACCGGGGCGATTGACCAGCCATCGCCGCCCATTTGTTCTTCCAGCCGGGTGAGAAACGGCAGTGTGTGGCGATGCACTGCCAGTGCCGACAAGCCATCTGCGACGACAATGACCAGATCGACCCCGCCGGGGTGCGCGGCCAAGTAGTCGCGAAGACTTTGCGCCGAGTCATCGCTGAGTTTGCGTCCCAGATCCGGGCGTTGCAGGTAGCTGTTGCGATCCAGCGCCGCACTGTGAAGCAGCAAACTCTCACGCCCTCGTTCACTTAATTGCGCACTGAGCCCCGCGTGATCAAACGGCAAATGCACCGCATCCCGCGCCTGAGCGTGAGCAAACTGAAAATCCAGTTGCGCGCTGGTCGGCAGACTGGTGCCGGTGCGGCCAAGGGCAATCCGCGCCGGGGTCAGGCGGCGCAGTTGCAGCCAAGGGTTTTGCGGATCGACGGGCGGTTTATCCATGCGACTCATCCCAGTTGCGCCAGCGCTTGGCGGAAGGCCGGCGGCAGGTTGTTACCGAAGCGAACCTTGCCGTCCGCCTGCGTGAAGATGCCCATGTTGGCCAGCCATTGTTCAAATTCCGGGGCTGGTTTCAGGCCTAGTGTCTGGCGAGCGTAGAGCGCGTCATGAAACGAAGTGGTCTGGTAATTGAGCATGATGTCGTCGGAGCCGGGGATGCCCATGATGAAATTGATCCCGGCGACACCGAGCAGAGTCAGCAGGGTGTCCATGTCGTCCTGGTCGGCTTCGGCGTGGTTGGTGTAGCAGATGTCGCAACCCATCGGCACGCCGAGGAGCTTGCCGCAGAAGTGGTCTTCGAGGCCGGCGCGGATGATCTGTTTGCCGTTGTAGAGGTATTCCGGGCCGATAAATCCTACGACGGTGTTCACCAGAAACGGTTTGAAATGCCGTGCCACGGCATAGGCTCGGGTTTCGCAGGTCTGTTGATCGACACCGTGGTGAGCGTTGGCCGACAGCGCGCTGCCTTGACCGGTTTCGAAATACATCAGGTTTTGCCCGAGGGTGCCGCGATTAAGGCTCAGGCCGGCGTCATAACCCTCCTGCAAGACATTCAGGTTGATACCGAAACTGGCGTTGGCCGCTTCGGTGCCGGCAATCGACTGGAACACCAGATCCAGCGGCACGCCCCGGTTGATCGCCTCGATCGAGGTGGTGACGTGGGTGAGCACGCAGGCTTGAGTCGGAATGTCGTAGCGCTGGATGATCGCATCGAGCATTTCCAGCATCGCGCAAATCGAGGCAATGCTGTCGGTGGCCGGGTTGATGCCGATCATCGCGTCGCCATTGCCGTAGAGCAGACCGTCGAGAATGCTCGCGGCGATGCCGGACGGTTCGTCGGTCGGGTGGTTCGGTTGCAGACGCGTGGACAGGCGCCCGCGCAGGCCGAGAGTGCCGCGAAATTTCGTCACCACGCGGATCTTCTGCGCGACCAATACCAAATCCTGCACGCGCATGATTTTCGACACGGCGGCGACCATTTCCGGCGTCAGGCCGGGGGCGAGGTTGCGCAGGCTGGTTTCATCGGCGGCGTCGCTGAGCAGCCAGTCGCGGAAGCCGCCGACGGTGAGGTGGCTGACCACGGCGAAGGCCTGTTTGTCGTGGGTGTCGATGATCAGTCGGGTGACTTCATCGGATTCGTAGGGGATCAGCGCTTCTTGCAGGAAATGCGTGAGCGGGATGTCGGCCAGCGCCATTTGTGCTGCTACGCGTTCGCCATCATTGAGCGCGGCGACACCGGCGAGGAAATCCCCGGAGCGCGCCGGGCTGGCCTTGGCCATGACGTCCTTGAGGCTGTCGAAGCGATAGGTCTGGGCGCCGACGGAATGGGCGAATGCGGCCACGATATCCTCCTGTAATCGATAATCCCCTGTAGGAGCTGCCGCAGGCTGCGATCTTTTGATCTGGCTTTTAAAAGATCAAAAGATCGCAGCCTGCGGCAGCTCCTACAGGGTTCCAGCACAGTGCCTGAATGGGCGCTGTGCACTTTTATATGTCAGCTAGATACCTTCGAGCATAGCGTCTGTCGGGGCATCGGCGCGTTGCTTGGCGGTCAACTGGAAATACAGATAGCCAGCGGCCATAAAGCCAAGGAACACACAGCCGATCAGCGTGTTGAACCACGCCATCGCTACCAGACACACCACCGCCAGAAACAGTGCAATCGCCGGCACCACCGGATAACCCGGCGCGCGGAAGGTGCGTTCCAGGTTCGGCTCGGTTTTGCGCAGTTTGAACAGGCTGAGCATGCTGATGATGTACATCACGATCGCGCCGAACACCGACATGGTGATCATCGCGGCGGTCAGGGTCATGCCTTGCAGGTTAACCAAACCATCGCTGTAGATTGCCGCAATGCCGATCACGCCACCGGCCAGAATCGCCCGGTGCGGGGTCTGGAAGCGCGAGAGTTTGGCCAGCCCTTTAGGCAGATAACCGGCGCGGGCAAGAGCGAAGAACTGCCGCGAGTAACCGAGGATGATCCCGTGGAAACTCGCCACCAGCCCGAACAGGCCGATCCACACCAGCATGTGCATCCGCGTCGAGTTATTGCCAACTACGGCTTTCATCGCCTGCGGCAGCGGATCGTTGATATTCGACAGCTGACGCCAGTCGCCAACGCCGCCAGCCATGACCATCACGCCGATGGCCAGAAATACCAAGGTCAGAATGCCGCTGACGTAAGCCTTGGGAATCGTCCGTTTCGGGTCTTTCGCCTCTTCGGCGGCCATCGCCGCGCCTTCGATGGCGAGGAAGAACCAGATCGCGAACGGTATCGCCGCGAAGATCCCGGGGATCGAGGCCATGGTGAATTCGTTGGAACCCGACCAGCCATTCAATACAAAATTACTGAAGCTGAAGCCCGGCGCCACCACGCCCATGAATACTAAAAGCTCGGCAACGGCCAGCACTGTGACCACCAGTTCGAAGGTCGCGGCGATGCTGACGCCGAGTATATTCAGGGTCATGAACACGAAATACGCGCCGACCGCTGCAATCTTCGGATCAAGTTCCGGATATTGCACATTCAGGTAGGCGCCGATGGCCATGGCAATCGCCGGTGGCGCGAAGACAAACTCGATCAGCGTGGCGATGCCGGCGATCAGTCCGCCTTTCTCGCCGAACGCCCGACGGCTGTAGGCAAACGGCCCGCCGGCGTGTGGGATAGCGGTGGTCAATTCGGTGAAGCTGAAGATGAAGCAGGTGTACATGGTCGCGACCATCAACGCCGTGACCAGAAAACCCAGGGTGCCGGCGGTACCCCAGCCGTAACTCCAGCCGAAGTACTCGCCGGAAATCACCAGACCGACGGCAATGCCCCAGAGGTGCAGGGTGCCGAGTGTGGGTTTGAGCTGTGTGGTTGAAGTCATAAGTCCTCGCTGTCTTTTTATTGTTCGATTTTTTGGACTTTCGGGTGATGCGGTTGGGGTGGATGGGGCTGTTCACGCAGCGGCAGTTTTTCTGCAAATCCTGAATGACGGGTACGCAAGGGCCGTGCCAGAGCGGCCAAGGATGTTGTGGGTGTTGTTATTGAGGACGCCTTCGCTGGCAAGCCATGCTCCTACAGATCCTGCGTAACCCTGTAGGAGCAAAGCTTGCTCGCGAACGCCGTTACACGATCAAAAGTCAGGTTTAGAAGAAACCCAACGGATTGATGTCGTAGCTCACCAGCAGGTTTTTCGTTTGCTGATAGTGATCGAGCATCATCTTGTGCGTCTCACGCCCCACGCCGGATTTCTTGTACCCGCCAAACGCGGCATGCGCCGGATACAGGTGGTAGCAATTGGTCCACACACGACCGGCCTTGATCGCGCGGCCCATGCGGTAGGCGCGGTTTATGTCGCGAGTCCACAGACCGGCACCGAGGCCGAACTCGGTGTCGTTGGCGATCGCCAGCGCTTCTGCTTCGTCCTTGAACGTGGTGATGCTCACCACTGGCCCGAAGATTTCTTCCTGGAACACGCGCATCTTGTTGGTGCCCTTGAGCAGGGTCGGCTGGATGTAATAGCCGGTCGACAGATTGCCCTCGAGTTTTTCCACCTTGCCGCCGGTCAACAGCTCGGCGCCTTCGCCCTTGGCAATTTCCAGGTACGAAAGAATCTTGTCGAATTGTTGCTCGGAGGCCTGCGCGCCGACCATGGTGTCGGTGTCCAGTGGATCGCCACGTTTGATTTGCAGGACTTTCTTCATCACGACGGCCATGAACTCGTCGTAGATCGATTCCTGTACCAGTGCGCGCGATGGGCAGGTGCAGACTTCGCCCTGGTTGAAGAACGCCAGTACCAGACCTTCAGCGGCTTTCTCAATGAACGTCGGCTCGGCCTGCATGATGTCTTCGAAGAAGATGTTCGGCGATTTGCCGCCCAGTTCCACGGTCGACGGAATGATGTTCTCGGCCGCGCATTTCATGATGTGCGAGCCAACCGGGGTCGAGCCGGTGAAGGCAATCTTGGCGATGCGTTTGCTGGTGGCCAGTGCTTCGCCGGCCTCTTTGCCATAGCCCTGAACAATGTTCAGTACGCCCGGCGGCAGCAGATCGCCGATCAGTTCCAGTAACACGGTGATGCCCAGCGGTGTTTGCTCGGCAGGCTTGAGTACCACGCAGTTACCGGCGGCCAGCGCTGGTGCGAGTTTCCACGCGGCCATCAGGATCGGGAAGTTCCACGGGATGATCTGCCCGACCACGCCCAGCGGTTCATGAATGTGATACGCCACGGTGTTGCCGTCGATTTCGGCAGCGCTGCCTTCCTGGGCGCGCAGGCAGCCAGCGAAGTAGCGGAAATGGTCGGCGGCCAGCGGGATGTCGGCGTTGAGGGTTTCGCGGATGGCTTTGCCGTTGTCCCAGGTTTCGGTGATCGCCAGCAATTCGAGGTTCTGTTCGATGCGGTCGGCGATTTTCAGCAGGATCAGCGAGCGTGCCTGCACGGAAGTGGAGCCCCACGCATCGGCAGCGGCGTGAGCGGCGTCCAGTGCCTTGTCGATGTCTTCGGCAGTGGAGCGCGGGAATTCGGCAATCGGTTGGCCATTCACTGGTGAGGTGTTGGTGAAGTACTGACCTTTGACAGGCGCGACGAACTCGCCGCCGATGTAGTTACCGTACTTGCTCTTGAACGAGACTTTGGCGCCTTCAGTACCGGGGTGAGCGTAACGCATGATGATGTTCTCCTTGGCTTTGTACTTATTAGAGAAACGCGCAAGTGCGCTTGCTATTAGCGTAGAGCAAGGGTCGGGCCACCGCCGTGCGGAGCCGTGGAATCAAGGGGTTGGCAGGTTTTTGTCGGACGAGCGGAATGGCGCTGTGACGCTATCGGTACAGGTGGGGTGACAGTTTGTACCGCTTTTGGCACAGCCTGTGACCGGGCAGTCTTGCCAGCATTGCAATGGTGCTTGAGCTGGAGGATGCTCAGCCAACAGCAACCCTTGTAGGAGCTGCCGAAGGCTGCGATCTTTTGATTTTTTGCAGATCAAGATCAAAAGATCGCAGCCTTCGGCAGCTCCTACACGGGGAATATGGAGAACAATAAGAAATGCACGACAACCATTTGAGTCGCCATGCCCAGCAGGTTCTCACCGTCAGTCAGGGCAAACCGCACCTGCACGGGCCCGGTGCTGATCCGTCGATCGCCCGCTCGTGGCTGCGCTGTCTTGAGGACTATCACCTCGACCCGGCGCTAAGCATCGCGCCGACCGTGCTTGAACACGGGCGCGTCCTCGAAAGCCGCGAACGTCTGCAGCAAGTCCTGCAAATCGCCGGCAATGAAATGAGCAGTCTCCATCAACAGCTTTCGGGCGCAGGCCACGCGGTGTTGCTGACCGACGCGCGCGGGGTGATCCTCAATTGCGTCACCGCACCCGCTGAACGGAAAATTTTCGAACGTGCCGGCCTCTGGCTCGGTGCCGACTGGAGCGAAGCCTGCGAAGGCACCAATGGCATCGGCACTTGCCTGGTCGAACGTCAGGCGCTGACCATTCATCAGGACGAACACTTTCGCGGTCGCCACACCGGCCTGACCTGTTCGGCGAGCCCGGTGTTTGATCCGCATGGCGAACTGCTGGCGGTGCTCGACGTGTCCTCGGCCCGTCACGATGTCTCGCGGCAGAGCCAGTTCCACACCATGGCGCTGGTCAACCTGTCGGCGAAGATGATCGAGAGTTGCTACTTCCTGCGTTGTTTCGATAACCAATGGTTGCTGCGTTTCCACTTGCAGGCCGAGTCGGTCGGGCTGTTCAGCGAAGGTTTGCTGGCGTTTGACGGCGAAGGGCGGATCAGCGCGGTTAATCAGAGTGCGCTGAACCTGCTCGGGCATATTCGCGGCGGGCTATTGGGGAAACCGGTCGAGGCGTTTTTCGATTGTTCGCTGGATGAGTTGCTTGGCCGCGCCAGCGCGAATGCCAGCGCCAGTTGGCCGCTGCGCACCCGTGACGGGCGCCATCTGTTTGCTGTGTTGCGCGGTGAATCGCGTAAACCCGCGCCGCCCATGCCGCTGGCAAAAATCATCGAAGCGCCGCGCCTGTCCGGGATCTGTCTGGGTGACGCCGCGCTGCAAGCGGACTTTCGCAAAGCACTGCGCGTGTTCGAGCGGGATGTGCCGCTGCTGATCAATGGCGAAACCGGCTCGGGTAAAGAAGCCTTTGCCAAAGCTGTACATCAAGCCAGTCAGCGCTCGGACAAAGCTTTTGTCGCGCTCAACTGTGCGGCGATTCCTGAAAGTCTGATTGAAAGCGAGCTGTTCGGTTATCGCGGCGGCAGCTTTACCGGCGCAAGAAAGGATGGCATGCGCGGCAAGTTGCAGCAGGCCGATGGCGGCACGTTGTTCCTCGATGAGATTGGCGATATGCCGCTGGCTTTGCAGACGCGATTGTTGCGGGTGCTGGAGGATCGGCAGGTGGTGCCGATCGGTGGCGAACCGGAATCGGTCAACGTGCGCATCATCAGCGCGACGCACCGCAATTTGTTGGCGCGGGTTGAGGACGGCAGCTTTCGCGAGGATTTGTATTACCGCTTGAACGGGCTGGAAGTGGTGCTGCCGGCGCTGCGTGAACGCAGTGATAAATCGCAGCTGCTGGATTTTCTGCTGGCCGAAGAGGCGGGCGGCGAAACGATCCTGATCGAAGAGCCGGCGCGACAGGCGTTGCTGGCGTTCAACTGGCCGGGGAATGTGCGGCAGTTGCGTAATGTGTTGCGCACGTTGGCGGCGTTGTGTGATGAGGGGCGGATCGGGGTGGACGATTTGCCGGCGATGATTCGGCAGGTGCGCCCACCAGTGGTGGAGTCCGCTCTGTCCGAGCAACCACTTGAAGATGCCGAACGATTGGCGTTGCTCAGTACACTGGAGCGCACGCGCTGGCATATGACCCACACCGCCGAGCAACTCGGCGTGAGTCGCAACACCCTCTACAGAAAGCTGCGCAAACACGGCATCGTCCGAACTGCATAAATCCCCCTGTAGGAGCTGCCGAAGGCTGCGATCTTTTGATCTTGTTATTTTCAAGATCAAAAGATCGCAGCCTCGTTGCACTCGTCAGCTCCTACAGGTGGGGTAGTGATCGTGGTGGTGGGTGATGGTGATCACCTAAAGAGTGCGATTTCCCCCTCCCTACGCTAACCTGCGGCCATGTTTTACGAGGTCGACTATGCACATTCATATTCTGGGTATCTGTGGGACTTTCATGGGCTCGATGGCGGTTCTGGCCAAAGAGCTGGGCCATCACGTGACCGGCTCCGACGCCAACGTCTATCCGCCGATGAGCACGCAGCTTGAAGCCCAAGGCATTCAACTGACGCAAGGTTACGACCCGGCGCAACTCGATCCGGCACCGGATCTGGTGGTTATCGGCAATGCCATGTCGCGCGGCAATCCGGCGGTGGAATATGTGCTGAACAAAGGGCTGCCGTACGTTTCCGGCCCGCAGTGGCTGGCTGATCACGTGCTGCAAGGTCGCTGGGTGCTGGCGGTTGCCGGCACGCATGGCAAAACCACCACCAGCAGCATGCTCGCCTGGGTGCTGGAACACGCCGGCATGAGCCCGGGTTTCCTCATCGGTGGCGTGCCGCAGAATTTCTCGGTATCGGCGCGACTGGGCGGCACGCCGTTCTTCGTGATCGAAGCCGACGAGTACGACAGCGCGTTCTTCGACAAACGCTCGAAATTCGTTCACTACCGTCCGCGCACCGCGATCCTCAATAACCTTGAGTTCGATCACGCCGACATCTTCCCGGATCTGCCGGCGATCGAGCGGCAATTCCATCACTTGGTGCGCACCATTCCGAGTGAAGGCCTGGTCATCCATCCGACCACCGAGCCTGCCTTGCAGCGGGTGATCGACATGGGTTGCTGGACGCCGGTGCAGACCACCGGTGCTGGCGGGCAGTGGCAGGTCAAACTGTTGAGCGAAGACGGTTCGGCATTTGAGGTGATGTTTGAAGGCGTGTCGCAAGGCACTGTCGAGTGGGAACTGACCGGCCAGCACAACGTTGCCAACGCCTTGGCGGCTTTGGCAGCGGCGCGGCATGTTGGCGTGGTGCCATCGATGGGCATCGCCGGTTTGAGCGCGTTCAAAAACGTCAAACGTCGTATGGAGAAAGTCGCCGAAGTGCGCGGCATCACCATTTACGACGACTTCGCTCACCACCCGACCGCCATCGCCACGACCCTCGACGGCCTGCGCAAACGCATCGGCGATGCTCCACTGATCGCGATCATCGAACCGCGCTCCAACTCGATGAAGCTCGGCGCCCACCGTGACGGCTTGCCGGCCAGCGTGGTCGATGCCGACCAAGTGATCTGGTACGCCCCGGCCAACCTCGGCTGGGATCTGGCTGGCACCGCCGCGTTGTGCACCGTGCCGTCGATTGTCAGCGATTCGCTGGAAGGCATCATCGAGCGCGTGAAGAGTCAGGCCCAGCCCGGCACGCACGTGGTGATCATGAGCAACGGCGGCTTCGGCGGCCTGCACGGCAAACTCGCCGAGGCGCTGCAATGAACACTTTTTCGCAGGGCAACGGCCCGGAGCGCATCACGCTGGCGATGACCGGCGCCTCGGGCGCGCAGTACGGTTTGCGCCTGCTCGATTGTCTGGTGCGCGAAGATCGCGAAGTGCACTTTTTGATCTCCAAGGCTGCGCAACTGGTCATGGCCACCGAGACTGATGTCACGCTGCCGCCGAAACCGCAGATGATGCAGGCGTTCCTCACCGAATACACAGGGGCGGCCGCCGGGCAGATTCGCGTGTACGGCAAGGAAGACTGGATGTCGCCGGTGGCTTCGGGCTCTGGCGCACCGGCAGCGATGGTCGTGGTGCCGTGCTCGACGGGCACGTTGTCGGCGATTGCCACGGGCGCCTGCAACAATTTGATCGAACGCGCTGCGGATGTGACGTTGAAGGAGCGTCGCCAGTTGATTCTGGTGCCGCGTGAAGCGCCGTATTCGAGCATTCATCTGGAGCACATGCTCAAACTGTCGAACATGGGCGTAACCATTCTGCCGGCGTCGCCGGGTTTTTATCACCAGCCGCAGACGATTGATGATTTGATCGATTTCGTTGTGGCGCGGATTCTCAATCTGCTCGGTATTCCGCAGGACATGCTGCCGCGTTGGGGTGAGCATCATTTGAGCAGCGATGAATAAGCTGCTGCTGATCGGGCTGGTGGTGTTGCTGACCGGGTGCGCCACGGCGCGCACCTTGGATGCGGCGAAACCGGGCGCGCCGGTGGTGTACTCCGGGACGCGGCTGGATTTGTACGCGATGAATGGCGGATGCTGCGCGATGGATCGGTTCGGGGCTGAAGCGCCGAGCTATCCGGGAGTGGATCTGCCGGGGAGTGCGTTGCTCGATACGTTGTTGTTGCCGTTGTCATTGCTGACGGTGATCGGCGTGAGTTTTCAGGCGACTGGCGGGTTGTAAACGTCAAAAGATCGCAGCCTGCGGCAGCTCCTACAGGGGGTTCGACTTGAACTTGTAGGAGCTGCCGAAGGCTGCGATCTTTTGCTTTATTTGCCTAACTTGCGCAAATCATCCGACTCAATCACCCGAACCCCGTCCTGTTCTTCCAGCGCCAATCGCCACATCGCCCGCGCCAGTTGGCACGCCTCGATGCCGCGATATTTACCCGGAATCAGCTTCGACAACGGCCCGGCCAATTGCTCGGCCAGACGCGGCTCCGTGCGTTCGCCCAACAACAGCGAAGGCCGGCAAATGGTCAGTTGCGGCCAGTCCTGCGCGCGCAGTGCCTGCTCCATTTCGCCTTTGACCCGGTTATAGAAAACCGACGATTTCGGATCCGCGCCAATCGCGCTGATCACGATCAGATGCCGCGCGCCCATCTCCCGCGCGCGCTTGGCAAACGCCACGACCATGTCCAGATCGACCGCGCGAAACGCCGCTTCGGAACCGGCCTGCTTGATCGTCGTACCGAGGCAGCAATAGGCGATATCGACGCGGCCGCTGAGCTGCGGCAGAAACGCCTGTGGATCGCCGACCGGGTTTTCCAGGTGCGGATGTTCCGCCAATGGCCGACGCGACGGGGCGAGCACGCGTGAAATCGTTGGCTCGTTGAGCAAACGGTCGAGTAGATGTTCCCCGGTCAAACCGGTGGCTCCGGCAAGCAATACGTGCTGAGGCGTCAAGTACATAGTGTCTCTCCCTTGATACTGTTCAGCTTAGTTGCTCTTTGTCGCTCCGTCGTTCAATGCAGCACTTTGCAAAGCTTTTCTTGCTTGTTGTTTGCGCAGCGTTTGCCAGTGCGACAGCACGGTTTTCGGCGCCCAGATCTGCGGCTCCGAGGCTTCGAAATTGTCCGCCAGTTCACGTTCGGCGACGGTGGCCTTGGCCAGTTTGAAGGCTTGCTCCAGATCATCGGTCTGGTTCAGCGCCTGGGCGAACAGTGCATCGCCGAAGTAGGTGAAATTGGCCTCTTCCGAGCAACCGAAGGACACCCGATCGGCGCGCGAGGCGGTCATGATCAGCGTGCGTTCGTCTTTCAGCGCCGGGATGAAACCGCCGGAGTAGCACGAGGAAATCACGATGATTTTGTCGCGGTTTTTCAGCGGCGCGAGCACAGCGGCGAGTTCGTCAGCGGGCAAGTCGGCCAGTTCCATGCGCGGCTGGTCGAGCACCAGTTCATGTTCGGCGGTGCCGTGGCTGGTCAGGTAGATAAACAGCAAATCTTCCGGGCCAGTACGTTCAGCGAGGGTTTGCGCGGCACGACGCAGGTTTTCGCGGGTGGCCATCGGTCGGTCGGCGAGGTGGTCGCGATGGTTGACCAGACGGATCTGGCCATAAGCACCGAAGCGCGTGCGGAGCATATTGGCGACGAAGTCCGATTCGCGCAGGAACACGCTTTGTTTGCCGTCGCCGCCAAGAGTCAGTGTGTACAACTCGACTGCCGGGGTTGACGCCGGGATGGCGGCCAACGCTTCATCGAGCAAACGGCCCTGAGCGAGCAAACCGAGTTCGAGGGTGTCGGGCAACAGCTTGCCATCGGCGTCACGCACGCGCTGGCCGTTGATCCAGGTGCCGCTCATGACGCTGCCATCGGTCAGCACCAGAGTGCCGCGCCCTGCGTAGCTGTCGTTGTCGAAACCACCGATGTAGAAACTGCCATCAGACAGATTCAAACGGCCCGGCCCGCTGAAGCGCCAATCGCTGAACGAGCCGATGTAATGGCTGCCGTCGGCGCCGATCAGTTCGCCCTTGCCGGTCAGCGCGCCTTCTTTGAACTGGCCGAGCCAGACATCGCCGTCAGCGTTTTCGTAGCGGCCCTTGCCGTGCAATTGATTGTTCTTGAAGCCGCCGACGTAGATGTCGCCGTCAGCGCTGTTGAACGTGCCGTTGCCTTCCAGCTGACCGTTGACGAAATGCCCGCTGAACGTGTTGCCGCTGGAGTCGCCGCGCTGGCCTTCGCCGTTGGGTTTGCCGTGGGCGAACTGGCCTTGATAGGAGCTGCCGTCGTCCATTTCCAGACGACCGAGTCCGGAATACTGGTCAGCCTTGAACTCGCCACGGTAGGTCATGGCGTTTTCTTTCAGAGTGCCTTCACCGTCGCGTCGGCCCTGTTTGAAACCACCGGTGTAGCTGCTGGCGTTGGTGGTCAGGCTGCCCTGACCGTCGAACAGCCCTTGCTGAAACTGGCCGCGATAGACCTCGCCATTGCTGCCGTGCCATTCGCCCTGACCATGCCACTGACCTTTGTCGAATTGCCCGGCGTACCAACTGCCATTGGGATAATCGACGCGCCCCTGACCTTGCAGCAAGCCATCGACCAGTTCGCCACGATAGCGTCCGCCGTCCGGCAGACGCGCATCCGGGGGCAACAGCGATTCGCCGTCGCCGCACGCGGTGAGCATCAGGGTCAAGGCAATGGGTGCGAGGGAAGCGAGTGAGCGCATAGCGGGATCCGGGCAATTAGGCGACCGAGTATGCCGCAGCTATGCGTCGCATATATAGAGACGTGACGCGAAACAGCGTGCGCTGCTTCGCATCCGGAACGCTTAGACGAAGCAGAGCGACAGTGGCTCAGCGATATAGGCCGGTTTGTCCGAGCCTTCTATCTCCAGCGTTGCGGTGGCTTTGAGCAGCCACTGGCCGGGTTTTTTCTCGGTCACTTCGCCCAGATCGACCTTGAGACGAACTTTCGAATTGACCTTCACTGGCTGGATGAAACGCACGCTGTCCAGACCGTAGTTGACGACCATCTTCACGCCTTGCGGCAGGATGAGGATGTCTTCCATCAATTTCGGGATCAGCGACAACGACAGGAAACCGTGGGCAATGGTGCTGCCAAATGGCGTTTGCGCGGCTTTGACCGGGTCGACGTGAATGAACTGAAAATCCCCGGTGGCTTCGGCGAACAGGTTGATGCGCTCCTGATCGATGGTGAGCCATTCGGAACGTCCGAGTTCCTTGCCGACATAATCTTTGAGCTCTGCAACTGGAACGTAGGGCATTGAGACTCTCCTTGGGTTCATCGGTTTTATAGTTTTTCAGGTGGGGGATTTGACCGCCCTGCGAACCACTGTAGATCAACATGGCAATTTGCTCCGGTCAACTGACCATGCTTTTGGCGAATGCCGACCCATAGCGCAGGCGTGCTTATAATGCCGGCGATGAACGGGAGAGAGACGGGGAGAGAAGTCGGATGTTGTTACGTGGCCTGACCATGCTGGTGCTGTTTCAATTGCTCGGCACGGCACTCAATCATTTGCTGTTGCCGGTGCTGCCGGGGCCGATTATCGGCCTGCTGCTGTTGCTGATCTTCCTGATCATTCGCGGTGAAGTCGGCGAACCGCTGAACCTCGCGGCCGGCAGTCTGCTGCGTTATCTGCCGTTGCTGCTGGTGCCGCCAGCGGTGGGGGTGATGGTATATGCGAGCGACATTGCCGCTGATTTTTGGGCAATCGCCGGTGCGCTGGTGTTGTCGCTGGTCTTGTCGATGGCCTTCGCCGGCGTGCTGATGCAGCGCATGGTCAAGCGTCACGCGCCGCCGTCGGAGGAGTCCTGATGCTCTTCGATTGGCAAGGTGCCTGGGCCTCCGTAATCCATCATCCATTGTTCGGCATCGGCATCACCCTCGGCGCCTATCAACTGGTGCTGGCGGCGTTCGAGAAAACCCGCTGGATCTTTCTGCAACCGGTGCTGGTCTCCATGCTGTTGGTGATCGGCGTATTGGTCGGCTGCGGGCTGACCTACGCCGAGTACCGCAAGAGCACCGAGATCCTCAGCATTCTGCTCGGCCCGGCGACCGTGGCACTGGCGGTGCCGCTGTATCTCAACCTGCGGCGCATTCGCCAATTGTTCTGGCCGATTTTTACTACGCTGGTGATAGGCGGGGTGGTCGCTACGGGGATGGGCGTGCTGTTGGGCTGGTGGTTCGGCGCTGAGCACATGATCTTGATGACCATGGCGCCGAAGTCGGTGACCTCGCCGATCGCCATGCTGGTCGCCGAACAGATCGGCGGCGTCGCGGCGCTGGCGGCGGTGTTTGTGTTGATCACCGGGGTGATCGGCGCGATTTTCGGCCCGGCGCTGTTGACCCGTCTGGGCGTACACAGCCCCGAAGCGCGCGGCATGGCGCTGGGCATGACCGCCCACGCGGTCGGCACCTCGGTGGCGTTGCAGGAAAGTGATGAGTGCGGCGCGTTTGCGGCGCTGGCGATGAGTCTGATGGGCGTGGCTACGGCGGTGTTCCTGCCGTTGGCGGTGTCGATGGTGGTGTAAGGAAATGTCTATGAGTCTGCCGCTTTTTCCGCTGAACACAGTGCTGTTTCCCGGCTGCAACCTCGACTTGCAGATCTTCGAGGCGCGCTACCTCGACATGATCGGCCGCTGCATGAAGCAGGGCGTCGGTTTCGGCGTGGTGTGCATTCTGCAGGGCAGCGAAGTCGGGCTGGCGCCGGAGGGCTATGCGCTGGTCGGTTGCGAGGCGCGCATTACCGATTTCCAGCAGCAGGACAACGGTTTGCTGGGGATTCGCGTGCAGGGCGGGCGGCGTTTCAACGTGTTGCGCACCGAAGTGCAACGCGATCAGCTGATCCTCGCCGACGTCGAATGGCTCGACGATGAACCCGAGCAACCGCTGCAGGACGAGGACGCCGATCTGGTCGCGCTGCTCAAAGCGCTGGCCGAACACCCGATGGTCGAAGCGCTGAACATGGGCACTGACGCGCTCGGTCAGCAGTCGTTGGCCAATCAATTGGCGTATCTGCTGCCGTTCGCCGAAGAAGACAAGATCGATCTGCTGCAACTCGATGATCCGCAGCAGCGACTGGATGCGATCCAGGCGCTGCTTGATGAGTTGCAGGGCGAGTTGTTTGCCTGACCCATCGCAAAAGATCGCAGCCTGCGGCAGCTCCTACACGGTTTGATTCCACATGCGCGCGATGTATCGGGCGTGAAATGAAATCCCATGTAGGAGCTGCCGAAGGCTGCGATCTTTTGATCTTCAATACGCGTAACGCAACATCGTGTTCGGCAAATGCCTAAACACAAACAAACTGAACAACACCAGCAGCGCCGGCAAAATCAGCCACCAGACCTTGAACGGCATGGCATTAAGCGGCTCTTTGCGCTGGCTCAACCACAACCCCGCCGCACACACGCACGCCGCGAGCATCGCGCCGGCGAGAATGTCCGCCGGCCAATGCGCCCCCAGATACACCCGCGACAAGGCAATCGACAGAGCCGGAATGCAACCGACAAAGAGCCAGGTCAGGCGCATGCGTGGCGGTTGGCCGCGACCAGCCAACACCGCGAGTACCAGAAACAGCGCGAACGACCCCGACGCGTGGCCGCTCGGCATGCTGTAACTGGTCAGCGGATCACTCAGTACTTCCGGACGCACCCGCGCGAAAAACATCTTGGTGCCGGTATTGAGCATCGCTGTGCAGAGCAACACGCCGCCGGCAAAGATTGCCTGGCGCCATTGCCGGCACAGCAGCAACAGACCGGTGAGCAGGGCGCTGAACATCAGCATGTTGCGGAATTCGCCGATCAGGGTGAACGTCACCGCGATCTCATCGAGCAGCGGCTGGCGGTGTTCCTGCACCAGCGTCATCACGCCTTGGTCGAGCGCCGTCAGGTACGGGTAACCAATGAACAGGCCAATCAGAATCAACAGGCTCATGCTGCTGATCCAGATCGTCGCGCGGCGATGGCGGCGCAGGCTGCTGTTGACGCTGAGGCCGACCATGACCGCAATGCTCGCGGCGACAATCCCGGCCTGTAGCCAGAAACCTTCCGGCAGCGGCAGACGAATCGCCGCGCCAGTGGCCCAGCCTGGCAGCAGATAGGCGACGCTCCAGCCGGCGGCGGCCAGCAGACTGACGGCGGCAAAACGCGGGAACGGCATGTCGCACATGCCGGCGACCATTGGCAGCATTGGTCGCAACGGGCCGATAAAACGACCGACCAGCAAACTGGCGATGCCGTAACGCTGGAAATAGCTTTCTGCGCCGGCCATCCATTCCGGGTGATGGCGCAAGCCCGGTAGACGGCGGATGTTCTGGTGGAAGTGGCGACCGAGGAAATACGAAATCGCATCGCCGAGAATCCCGCCGAGGAAACCCAGCAGCAAGGTTTCGCTCAACGACAGCGCACCGCTGCCGGCCAACACGGCCACGGCAAACAACAACACCGTGCCGGGCACGATCAATCCGGCAATCGCCAGGCATTCCACGCAGGCAACAATGAACACCGCTACGGCCAGCCACTGCGGATTGGCCGCCAGCCAACCGGTCACGCTATCGAGCCATGGGCCCATACCAAAAAACTCCAAACCATTGATGATCCCCTGTAGGAACTGCCGAAGGCTGCGATCTTTTGATCCTGATCCTTGAAACAAGATCAAAAGATCGCAGCCTTCGGCAGCTCCTACAGGGGTTTGTGTTTACAGCAAAAAATAATCCCGGCCTTCGACCTGACCGCGGCGCAGCGGGTTCCGCGTGCACCATTGCGCATAAGCGGCGTCGACAAAGCGGTACATCAGGTGTTCGTCACGGCCATGGGGGATGCCCAGTCGCGTGGTTTGAATAATCTGCGAGGGCGCCGGGCCGGTGTCTTCGACCAGAATCAATTCATGATCGAAACGCTTGGCGTCCCACATCGGCACCTTCAACCCCAGCGCCTTGCACAGCAAAGTCTGCCCGGCACAGAGCTTCTGCGACGGTCGCGCACGCCCTTGAGCGTCA
This sequence comes from Pseudomonas rustica, assembly GCF_049959085.1. Taxonomy (NCBI): domain Bacteria; kingdom Pseudomonadati; phylum Pseudomonadota; class Gammaproteobacteria; order Pseudomonadales; family Pseudomonadaceae; genus Pseudomonas; species Pseudomonas rustica. The sequence continues at coordinate 131,131 of NZ_CP188200.1, forward strand.
GGATTGTTCAGCAGCATCTGCGCCAGACTCGCCGGCCCGCTGACTTCATCGACCCACGGATAGGCCGATTTGATCAGCACCGCATTGCCCGGCCCTTGCGCACTGAAGTTCAGCGAATCGCCACCACGGGCGTAATACATATAGATGTGTCCGCCATCCAGAAACAAAGCCTTACGCTTTTCCGTGTAACCGAGCGAGGCATGGCTGCCTTTTTCCGCGCAGTAATAGGCTTCGGTTTCGATGATCCGCGCGCTCAGCCACAGACCGCCAACGCGATGGCGAATGACTTTGCCGAGCAGATCCTTGGCGAGGACTTGTGCGTCACGGTCGAAAAAAGCGTCGGCAAGCCCCGCAGGCTGGCGCTCGGCGCTGGCGCGAACAGTCAGGTTGGACATGGCAAGCGATGTTTATCCGGGCTGATGAGGTCGTGATGATAACAATTCAATGCTTAATTACGGCTGAACGTCGGCAAATTGCAGTCCATTTCGACCATCCGCCTGTCACCGCTGTTAGTCCCGGGACGCGACAGCTATAATCTGCCGCTTTCCTCTTTGCCAAGACCCCAGCAGACCATGACTGAGTCCGTTCTTGACTACATGACCCGATTGGGTCGCGCCGCCCGCGAAGCTTCCCGGGTCATCGGCCGTGCCAGCACCGCGCAGAAAAACCGCGCCCTGCAGGCTGCTGCCAATGCCTTGGATGCCGCTCGCGCCGAGCTTGCTGCAGCCAATGAGCAGGATCTGGCCGCCGGTCGCGCCAATGGTCTGGAACCGGCACTGCTGGAACGTCTGGAACTGACCCCGGCGCGCATCGACGGCATGATCGTCGGTCTGCGTCAGGTGGCAGCGCTGCCGGATCCGGTCGGCGCGATCCGTGACATGAGTTTCCGTCCGTCGGGCATTCAAGTCGGCAAGATGCGCGTGCCGCTGGGCGTGATCGGGATCATCTACGAGTCCCGGCCGAACGTGACCATCGATGCCGCCAGTCTGTGCCTGAAGTCCGGGAATGCGACGATTCTGCGTGGTGGCTCCGAAGCGATTCACTCCAACCGGGCGATTGCCGCGTGCATTCAGCGCGGTCTGGCCGAGGCCGAACTGCCCGCCGCCGTGGTGCAAGTGGTCGAAACCACCGACCGTGCCGCCGTTGGCGCGATGATCACCATGCCTGAGTACGTCGACGTGATCGTGCCGCGCGGTGGCCGTGGCCTGATCGAACGCATCAGCCGCGATGCCCGTGTGCCGGTGATCAAACACCTGGACGGCATCTGCCATGTTTACGTGAGTGCCCACGCCGATCTGGCGAAAGCCCAGCGCATTGCCTTCAACGCCAAGACTTATCGTTACGGTATTTGCGGTGCGATGGAGACGTTGCTGGTCGATCACACTGTTGCCAAGGATTTCCTGCCGGCGATGGCCGCCCAGTTCCGCGAAAAAGGCGTCGAACTGCGTGGCTGCGAGCGCACCCGGGCAATCATCGAAGCGGTCGCGGCCAGCGAAGAAGACTGGAACACTGAATATCTGGCGCCGATTTTGTCGATCCGCGTGGTCGACGGGCTGGATCAGGCAATTGAACACATCAACCATTACGGCTCGCATCACACCGACTCGATCGTCAGCGAAAACCTCGCTGACACCCGCCGGTTTGTGGCGGAAGTCGACTCGGCGTCGGTGATGATCAACACCCCGACGTGCTTCGCCGATGGATTTGAATACGGATTGGGTGCCGAGATCGGCATTTCTACTGATAAGCTGCACGCCCGCGGCCCGGTGGGCCTCGAAGGACTGACCTGCGAGAAGTACATCGTGGTCGGTGATGGCCAGTTGCGCGGCCAGGCGACGGTCTGAGTTGACCGACCTCGACCTGACCACGGTGCCCGCCGGCAGCGACGTTCGACCTCAACGCATTGGCGTTCTGGGTGGTACGTTCGACCCGGTGCACATCGGCCATTTGCGCGGTGGGCTGGAAGTTGCTGAAGCGCTGGCGCTCGACGAGTTGCGCTTGATGCCGAACGCGCGGCCACCGCATCGCGGCATGCCGCAGGTGTCGGCGCAGGATCGGCTGGCGATGGTTGAATGCGCAGTGGCCGGCGTGCCGCCACTGGTGGTGGACGCCCGTGAGTTACAGCGGGACAAGCCGTCCTGGACTATTGATACCCTGGAGTTGATGCGCGCCGAAATGGCCGCCGAGACCCAGGTTTTTCTGCTTTTGGGCTGGGACGCATTTTGCGGCCTGCCCACTTGGCATCGCTGGGAAGAGTTGCTCCAGCATTGCCACATCCTGGTGCTACAGCGCCCGGACGCCGACAGCGAACCGCCGGATGCCTTGCGCAACCTGCTGGCAGCGCGTTCGGTGAGCGACCCGCTGGCCCTGAAAGGGCCGAGCGGACAGATTGCATTCGTCTGGCAGACACCGCTCGCGGTTTCCGCCACCCAGATCCGTCAACTGCTGGCCAGCGGTAAGTCGGTACGTTTCCTGGTGCCCGACGCGGTCCTGGCCTACATCGATGCGCACGGTCTATACCGTGCGTCGAACTGAACAAGGCGTGCTTCACTGATACGAATCACCGTGTCCCCAAGCCGCCGAATACACGAGCAAAACGAGTTTTATATGACTGACAAAGACGTAAGCAAAGTTAAGCGCAAAGGCACGTTCAAGAGCGCACCGCTGCCGGTCGAAGTAAAAACCGGCCCAGAGCTGGCTGGCGAAGAGCTGGTCAAAGTCGCTGTCGCTGCCCTTGAAGACGTCAAGGCGCAAGACATCCAGATCCTGGATGTTCGCGACAAGCAAAGCATCACCGACTTCATGATCATCGCCACCGGTACCTCCAACCGCCAGATCGGCGCGATGCTGGACAAGGTTCGCGAAGCGGTCAAAGCCCAGGGCGTCAAGCCATTGGGTGAAGAAGGCAAGGGCGACAGCGACTGGGTTCTGCTGGATATGGACGACGTGATCGTGCACATGATGACCGCCTCGGCGCGTCAGTTCTACGACCTGGAGCGTCTGTGGGCCGGCGCCGAGCAAAGCCGTGCGGCGGATGCCAAGCACCACAGCCCGGAAAACACCCACGAGCATTTCACCAAGCTCAACAAAGACCAGCTGTAAGGGATTGCTGTGCGACTGCGCCTGATCGCCGTCGGTTCACGCATGCCCAAATGGGTGGAAGAAGGCTGGCATGAATATGCCAAGCGTCTTCCTTCCGAGCTGGCGCTGGAACTGGTGGAAATTCCGCTCAACACCCGTGGCAAGAATGCCGACGTGGCCCGCTTCATCCGTCAGGAAGGCGAAGCCATGCTGGCCAAGGTCGGGCCGAATGAGCGAATTGTGACCCTCGAAGTCCATGGCAAGCCCTGGAGCACCGAGCAGCTTGCGGTCGAACTCGATCGTTGGCGGCTGGATTCGCGCACGGTCAATTTCATGGTCGGTGGCCCGGAAGGGCTGGCGCCGGAAGTCTGTGCCCGCGCTGATCAACGCTGGTCGTTGTCGCCGCTGACGTTGCCGCACCCGCTGGTGCGGATTCTGATCGGCGAACAGTTGTACCGTGCCTGGACCGTGCTGTCCGGTCACCCTTACCACAAGTAATCCTGCCCTCATGTCTCAGCCGATCCGCATCAAGGACCACGAAAAGGACGCACGCCTGGTGCGTAGCCGCGTCGTGTTCGGGGCCGTGGCGATTGTGCTGTTGATTGGCGTGTTGATCGCGCGGCTGTATTACTTGCAGGTGATCCAGTACGACTATCACTCGACGCTCTCGGAAAACAACCGCGTCCATGTGCAGCCCATTCCGCCTACGCGCGGGTTGATTTTCGACCGCAACGGCGTGGTGGTGGCGGACAACCGTCCGAGCTTCAGCCTGAGCATGACCCGCGAGCGTTCCGGCGACTGGCAGCAGGTGCTCGACGTCATCGTCGAAGTGCTTGAGCTGACGCCGGAAGACCGGGTGATTTTCGAGAAGCGCATGCGTCAGGGGCGCCGGCCGTTCGAGCCAGTGCCGATCCTGTTCGAGCTGAGCGAAGAACAGATCGCCCGTATCGCGGTGAATCAGTTCCGTCTGCCCGGCGTCGAAGTGGTGGCGCAATTGGTCCGTCACTATCCGCAGGGCGCGCATTTTGCGCACTCGGTGGGTTACATGGGGCGGATCAACGAGAAAGAGCTGAAGAGCCTCGATCCGGTCAACTACAGCGGCACCCACCACATCGGCAAAACCGGCATCGAGCGTTTCTACGAGCCGGAATTGCACGGTCAGGTCGGTTACGAAGAAGTGGAAACCAACGCCCGTGGCCGCGTGTTGCGCGTGCTCAAGCGTACCGATCCGATTCCCGGCAAAGACATCGTTCTGAGCCTGGACATCAAACTGCAGGAAGCCGCCGAAGCTGCACTGGGCGGTCGTCGTGGCGCGGTGGTTGCGCTCGATCCGAAGACCGGCGAAGTGCTGGCGATGGTCAGTCAGCCGAGCTTCGACCCGAACCTGTTCGTCACCGGCATCAGCTTCAAGGCTTACGCCGAGTTGCGCGATTCCATCGACCGGCCGCTGTTCAACCGTGTACTGCGTGGTCTGTACCCGCCGGGCTCGACGATCAAGCCTGCGGTGGCGATTGCCGGCCTCGATTCCGGTGTGATTACGGCGTCGAGCCGAGTGTTCGATCCGGGCTACTACATGCTGCCCAACTACGATCACAAATACCGTAACTGGAACCGCACCGGTGACGGCTTCGTCGACCTCGACACGGCGATCATGCGTTCCAACGACACCTATTTCTATGACCTGGCGCACAAGCTCGGCATCGATCGGTTGTCGGCTTACATGAACAAGTTCGGCATTGGCCAGAAGGTCTCGCTGGACATGTTCGAAGAATCCCCCGGCCTGATGCCATCGCGCGAATGGAAGCGAGCGACGCGCAAGCAGGCCTGGTTCCCGGGCGAAACCCTGATTCTCGGGATCGGCCAGGGCTACATGCAATCGACCCCGCTGCAATTGGCGCAGGCCACCGCGCTGGTCGCCAACAAAGGTATCTGGAATCGTCCGCACCTGGCCAAGTCCCTCGAAGGGCAGAAGCCAGTGGACGAGAACCCGATGCCGGACATTGTTCTGCGCGATCCGTCGGACTGGAACAAGGTCAACCACGGCATGCAGCAAGTGATGCACGGCGCGCGGGGGACTGCGCGTAAAGCTGCGATCGGCGCGCAATACCGCATTGCCGGCAAGTCCGGTACCGCGCAAGTTGTGGCGATCAAGCAGGGTGAGAAGTACGACCGCTCCAAGGTTCAGGAGCGCCACCGCGACCACGCCTTGTTCGTCGGTTTCGCCCCGGCTGACGATCCGCGAATCGTTGTTTCGGTGATGGTGGAGAACGGTGAGTCCGGTTCCGGCGTTGCCGCGCCCGTAGTGCGTCAGGTCATGGACGCCTGGCTGCTCGATCCCGAAGGTCGATTGAAGGCCGAATACGCCAGCCCAATCAGTGCGGAGGCTACGGCCCGTGATGAATAATTTTGATCGCATGCTCTCTAGCGAGGATGTGATGCGTCGTCGTGCGACGTTGCTGCAACGTCTGCACATCGATGGCCCGTTGTTGATTCTGTTGCTGATCCTCGCCGCCGGCAGCCTGTTCGTGCTGTATTCAGCGAGTGGCAAGAGCTGGGATCTGCTGGCCAAACAAGCCACGTCGTTCGGTATCGGTCTGGTCTCGATGATCGTCATCGCCCAGCTCGAACCGAGGTTCATGGCGCGTTGGGTGCCGCTCGGTTATGTGGTCGGGGTGGTGCTGCTAATGGTCGTGGACATCATGGGCCACAACGCCATGGGCGCGACGCGCTGGATCAACATTCCCGGGGTGATCCGCTTCCAGCCCTCGGAGTTCATGAAGATCCTGATGCCGGCGACCATTGCCTGGTACCTGTCCAAACGCACCTTGCCGCCGCAACTCAAGCACGTCGGTATCAGTTTGATGCTGATCGGTGTGCCGTTTGTGCTGATCGTCCGTCAGCCTGACCTGGGGACTTCGCTGCTGATTCTCGCCGGCGGCGCTTTCGTATTGTTTATGGGTGGCTTGCGCTGGCGCTGGATTCTCAGCGTGCTGGCGGCGGCGATTCCAGTGTCGGTGGCGATGTGGTTTTTCATCATGCACGACTACCAGAAGCAGCGGATCCTGACGTTCCTCGATCCGGAAAGCGATCCGTTGGGCACCGGCTGGAACATCATTCAGTCGAAAGCAGCCATCGGTTCCGGTGGCGTGTTCGGCAAAGGCTGGCTGCTCGGTACTCAGTCTCACTTGGATTTTCTGCCGGAAAGCCACACCGACTTCATCATTGCCGTACTGGGCGAAGAGTTCGGCCTGGTGGGCATCTGCGCGTTGTTGCTGATCTATTTATTGCTGATTGGCCGGGGGCTGGTGATCACCGCTCAGGCGCAAACGCTGTTCGGTAAATTGCTTGCCGGTTCGTTGACCATGACGTTTTTTGTTTACGTTTTCGTCAACATCGGTATGGTCAGTGGCCTGTTGCCGGTTGTAGGGGTGCCGTTGCCGTTCATTAGCTACGGAGGAACTTCGCTGGTGACGCTGCTGTCAGCGTTTGGGGTTTTGATGTCGATCCATACCCATCGCAAGTGGATCGCACAGGTTTGAATAAGGTGAAGAGTTCAATGCAAGTAATGCGTGGCTGGGCGACTCGATGCGCGCCGTGGGTTGGCCTGGTTGGCCTCCTTGGGAGCGTGCAGGAAGCGCTGGCCGGCGAATACGAAGGCTCACCTCAGGTGGCCGAGTTCGTCGGTGAAATGACCCGCGATTATGGTTTCGCCGGTGAACAACTGATGGGTGTGTTCCGCGAGGCGCAGCGCAAACAGTCGATTCTCGACGCCATCTCCCGACCTGCCGAGCGGGTCAAACAGTGGAAAGAATATCGCCCGATGTTCATCACCGACGCGCGCATCGCCCGTGGTGTGGACTTCTGGCGTCAGCACGAGGCTACGCTGGCCCGTGCCGAGCAGGAATACGGCGTGCCGGCACAAGTCATCGTGTCGATCATCGGCGTCGAGACCTTTTTCGGACGTAATACCGGTAATTTCCGGGTGATCGATGCCTTGTCGACGCTCGGTTTCGACTATCCTCCCCGTGCCGAATTTTTCCGCAAGGAACTGCGTGAATTCCTGCTGCTGGCGCGTGAGGAACAGGTCGATCCATTGACCCTCAAAGGTTCCTACGCCGGGGCGATGGGTCTGCCGCAGTTCATGCCGAGCAGCTTCCGCGCCTACGCGGTGGATTTTGACGGTGACGGCCACATCAATATCTGGAACAACCCGGACGATGCGATCGGCAGCGTTGCCAGCTATTTCAAGCGTCACGGCTGGGTCGCGGGTGAGCCCGTGGTCAGCCGCGCCGATGTCCGTGGCGAGCAGGTCGATGAAGGCCTGACCACCGGCATCGAGCCGACAAAAACGGTCGGAGAGTTGCGGGCGCTGGGCTGGTCAAGTCATGATGCGCTGCGCGATGATATGCCGGTTACTGCATTTCGCCTCGAAGGCGAGAGCGGCCCTGAATACTGGATGGGCCTGAAGAATTTCTACGCGATCACGCGTTATAACCGCAGCGTGATGTACGCCATGGCCGTACATCAACTGTCTGAACAGCTGGTACAAGCACGGGGCGTCAAGTAATGCAGGCATTGCCTAACAATAAACCCCTGAAGCTGGTGGCCTTCGCTGCGTTGGCAGTACTGGTCGCCAGTTGCACGACCAGCCGTTCGCCGACGCCGAAAACAACCTCATCCACTGCTGTGCGTGCGCAGCCGGGTCTGGACATCAACCGTGCGCACAAAGACGGCGCACCGTGGTGGGACGTCGATGTCTCGCGTATTCCCGATGCCACACCGACCCTGCACACCGGCCCGTACAAGGCCAACCCGTACACGGTACTGGGCAAAACCTACTTCCCGTTGCAGGAATCCAAGACCTACGTCGCGTCCGGCACGGCGTCCTGGTACGGCACCAAGTTTCACGGTCAGAACACCGCCAACGGCGAGGTCTACGACCTGTACGGCATGAGTGCCGCCCACAAGACATTGCCGCTGCCAAGTTACGTTCGGGTGACCAACCTGGACAATAACCGCACGGTGATTCTGCGCGTCAATGACCGTGGGCCGTTCTATTCCGATCGCATCATCGACTTGTCCTACGCCGCCGCGAAAAAACTCGGTTACGCCGAAACCGGCACTGCGCGCGTCAAGGTCGAAGGCATCGATCCGCAGCAATACTGGGCCGCCAAGGGCCGTCCGGCACCGCTGATGCTCAACGAGCCGCAGGTCGCGCAGAACAGCGCGCCGGTGATCACGGCCTCGGCCGGCACCGTCGAGCAATGGACGCCGCCACCGCAGCAACATGCCTCCGACACCGTCCCCGTGCCGATGAGTGCAAAAAAAAACGCTTCTGCAACAGCAACTGGCCAGTATCTGCAGGTGGGCGCGTTCGCCAACCCGGACGCTGCAGAACTCCTGAGGTCGAAGCTCAGCGGGATGGTGAGCGCTCCGGTGTTTATCAGCTCGATCGTGCGCAATCAGCAGACCCTGCATCGGGTTCGCCTGGGGCCGATCGGCTCGCCGGGTGAAATTGCCCAGGTGCAGAACAGCGTGCGCCTGGCCAACCTTGGTTCGCCAAGTGTGGTCACTGAATAAGTAGCAACGTAGAACTTGATTGACGGTTCACCAGCGATTGGGGGGTGAACCAGGTTGTTGGCTCGTCGAAGAACAAAAGCCCGGCAAGGGTGACTGGAGTGAGCAACTGAACCCGCGATGGCCCGTTAGAAAGCCATCTGATTAAATTTTGTCCGCAAGGGCAGTTTCCATTAGCGATTTCGAGAGACGGATGAACATCACCACCTTTGCCAAACGCCTGTGTCTGCTAGTCCCGCTGCTCCTCTCGCCAGCCGCCTTCGCGGCCGAGATGATGCCGTCGCCACCACAACTGGCCGCCAAAGCCTACGTTCTGATGGACGCCAGCAGCGGCAACGTGCTGGTAGAGAACAATGGTGACCAGCGTCTGCCACCGGCCAGCCTGACCAAACTGATGACCGCGTACATCGCGACCCTGGAAATCCGTCGCGGCCAGATCGGTGAAAACGATCCGGTGACCGTCAGCGAAAACGCCTGGCGCACCGGCGGTTCGCGGATGTTCATCAAGGTTGGCTCGCAGGTGACTGTCAGCGACCTGCTGCACGGCATCATCATCCAGTCCGGCAACGACGCTAGCGTCGCGTTGTCCGAGCACATCGCCGGCAGCGAAGACGCATTCGCCGACCTGATGAACAAGACGGTCACCGATCTGGGCATGACCAATACCCACTTCATGAACCCGACCGGTCTGCCAAACCCTGAGCACTATTCGTCGGCTCACGACATGGCGATTCTGGCCCGCGCGATCATCCACGAAGACCCGGCTCACTACGCGATCTACTCGCAGAAAGAGTTCTTCTGGAACGGCATCAAGCAGCCTAACCGCAACCTGCTGCTGTGGCGCGACAAGACCGTTGACGGTCTGAAAACCGGTCACACCGACGAAGCCGGCTACTGCATGGTGTCCTCGGCTGTACGTGACGGCCAGCGTCTGATCGCCGTGGTGTTCGGCACCAACAGTGAAGTGGCCCGCGCCGCTGAAACCCAGAAACTGCTGACTTACGGTTTCCGCTTCTTCGAAACCCAGACCTTCTATCAGAAGGGCACCGAACTGGCTCAAGCCCCGGTGTGGAAAGGCACCACCAATCAAGTCAAGGCCGGCCTGGCTGAAGACCTGACCATGACCCTGCCAAAAGGCCAGCTGAAGAAGCTCGCTGCGAGCATGACCATGAACCCGCAACTGATCGCGCCAATCGCCAAGGGCGACGTGATCGGTAAAGTCGAAGTCAAACTGGAAGACAAGGTCGTGCACAGCGCTGACCTGATCGCTCTGGATGGCGTCGAGGAGGGTGGTATCTTCCGCCGCATGTGGGATAGCATCCGTCTATTCTTCTTCGGCTTGTTCAACTGATTTGTGTTGACCTGCATGGCCCCGCCCCGATCCGGTGCGGGGCCATGCGCGTTAACACGGCTTGCGCTCTAGAGGCCGTTACGCCATGACCGATACCGAAGTAAAGGCGCCAAAGATCGAATTCCCTGTAACGGATTATCCCGTTAAGGTGATCAGCGATACCGGTGTGGGCAACAAAGACAAGATCATCGACATCGTCAAAAAACACGCGACCATCAATGATGAGCGCATCGACGAGCGTCAAAGCACCAACGGCAAATACACCACCATCCAGTTGCACATCGTGGCGACCGATCAGGATCAGCTGTACAACATCAACAGCGAACTGCGGGCAACCGGTTTCGTGCACATGGTGCTGTGATGTCCGGCACGCTGGGCTTTCGTGAGCTCGGCCAGATGGCGTACGAGCCGGTCTGGCATGCCATGCAACGCTTTACCAATGAACGCGGCAGTGATGCCGCCGACGAAATCTGGCTCGTCGAACACCCGCCGGTGTTCACTCAGGGCCAGGCTGGCAAGGCCGAACACTTGTTGCTGCCGGGTGATATCCCGGTGGTGCAGGTCGATCGCGGCGGGCAAGTGACTTATCATGGCCCCGGCCAATTGGTCGCTTATCTGTTGCTGGATGTACGCAAGCTGGGTTTCGGCGTGCGTGATCTGGTCAGCCGCATGGAGCTTTGCCTGATCGAACTGCTGGCCAGCTACGGGGTAACCGCAGCGGCCAAGCCAGATGCTCCCGGCGTCTACGTCGACGGAGCGAAAATCGCTTCTCTGGGTTTGCGGATTCGCCACGGTTGTTCCTTTCATGGCCTGGCCCTGAACGTGGATATGAACCTGGAACCGTTTCGACGGATTAATCCCTGCGGCTATGCCGGGCTGGCGATGACCCAGCTGAGCGACCACGCAGGATCGATTGAATTTGCCGAGGTAAGTGCCCGGCTGCGCGCGCAGCTCGTCAAACACCTCGACTATGCTGAGCAGACGACCCTGACGGGCGGAATCGACTGATATGACTACTGATGCAGTGCAAACCATGATCCCGACGCTCGACGTGACCGAGCGCCCGGCCCCGCGTCCCAAGGTAGAAGCGGGCGTCAAGCTGCGCGGCGCCGAAAAGGTTGCACGCATCCCGGTAAAGATCATTCCGACCACCGAACTGCCGAAGAAACCTGACTGGATTCGTGTGCGCATCCCGGTTTCGCCGGAAGTCGACCGGATCAAGAGCCTGCTGCGCAAACACAAGCTGCACAGCGTTTGCGAAGAAGCGTCCTGCCCGAACCTCGGCGAGTGTTTCTCCGGCGGCACCGCGACCTTCATGATCATGGGCGACATCTGCACCCGTCGCTGCCCGTTCTGCGACGTCGGCCACGGTCGTCCGAAGCCACTGGACATCAACGAGCCGGAAAGCCTGGCCATCGCCATCGCCGACCTCAAGCTCAAGTACGTGGTGATCACCTCGGTTGACCGCGACGACCTGCGTGACGGCGGTGCCCAGCACTTTGCCGACTGCATCCGCGAAATCCGCAAGCTGTCGCCGAACGTGCAACTCGAGACTCTGGTCCCGGATTATCGTGGCCGCATGGACGTCGCGCTGGAAATCACCGCCGCCGAGCCGCCAGATGTGTTCAACCACAACCTGGAAACCGTGCCGCGCCTGTACAAGGCTGCGCGTCCGGGTTCGGATTACCAGTGGTCGCTGACCCTGCTGCAACGCTTCAAGCAGATGATGCCGCACATCCCGACCAAATCCGGCCTGATGCTGGGTCTGGGCGAGACCGACGAAGAAGTCATCGAAGTCATGAAGCGCATGCGCGAACACGACATCGACATGCTGACCCTCGGCCAGTACCTGCAACCGTCGCGCAGCCACCTGCCGGTGCAGCGTTTCGTGCACCCGGACACCTTCGCCTGGTTCGCCGAAGAAGGTTACAAGATGGGCTTCAAAAACGTTGCCTCGGGCCCGCTGGTACGTTCGTCGTATCACGCCGACGAGCAAGCGAAGCTGGTCAAGGCTGAGTTGATGGGTTCCTGATTCAGCACTGAATAAAATGCCCGCCGTGGCTTTAAGTCCGGCGGGCTTTTTTTTGCCTGCTTTCCTGACTACTGTGTGCGCATGACTTCACACTGGGAGCCCCATGGATGACCGTTCGACCGACCCACAGCCTATTTCCGCATAAACCCGTGCCGGCGCTGCCGTCAGAGGGCGTGATCGGCGTTATCGCGCCTGCCGGGCCGGGTGCGCTGGACACCGACAAGGCTGTGCAGTGGATGCGCGCTCGCGGTTATGCGCTGAAGGTGTTTCCCGGCGTCTATGAAAAGGATGGCTATCTGGCTGGCAGCGATGAGGTGCGGCTTAACGATCTGCACGCAGCGTTCGCAGATGCCGAGGTCGATGCAATCATTTGCCTGCGCGGCGGCTACGGTACGCCGCGCCTGCTGGATCGGATCGACTACGACCTGCTCAGCCGTAACGCCAAACCCTTTGTCGGTTACAGCGACATCACCGCGCTGCACCTCGCGATCAGTCGTTACGCCGGGTTTGTGACCTTTCACGGGCCGCTGCTCAACGCTGACCTGCTTGGTGACAAAGAACCACCGACCGTGACGTCATTCTTCGCCATGCTGCGCGGTCAGTTGAAAGCGGGGAGTGTGCTCAGCCACCCGGTGGCTTACCCCTTGACCACCGTTGAGCCCGGCGTTGCCCATGGGCGTTTGCTCGGTGGCAATCTGGCGATGATCGCTTCGACATTGGGCACGCCTTACGAAATTGATGTCGAAGGGGTGATTCTGCTGATCGAAGACATCAACGAGCCGCTGTATCGCATCGATCGATTGCTGACGCAGATGCGCCTGGCCGGGAAGCTGGCCAGGTTGCGCGGGGTGTTGGTCGGGGATGTCGCGGGGGTGGATATTGATGCGTTGAACCGTTTGCTCAAGCAGACGTTCGAGCCGTTACGGATTCCGGTGTTGTCGGGGTGGCGCAGCGGGCATTGTGATCCGAACCTGACGCTGCCGATGGGCGCGCTGGTGCGGCTGGATGCCGGGAAGAAGGAATTGATGCTGGAGCAGGATGTGGTGACCCGATAAAGCAAAAGATCGCAGCCTACGGCAGCTCCTACAGGGCACGCATTCCAATGTAGGAGCTGCCGAAGGCTGCGATCTTTTGATCTTGCTTTACTGGGTACGCAAGCTCTCAAGCAGCTTATGCGTCGGATACCCATCCGCCGGCCAGCCAAACGATTGCTGCGCACTGCGGATCGCCTTACGCGTGTTAGCGCCGATAATCCCGTCCGCCGTGCCCGCATCAAAGTTGCGCGCGCTCAACAGGTTCTGCAGTTCAATGCGCTCGCTGCGGCTGAGCGGCATGTCATCTTTCGGCCAGGTGCCGTTAATCAGACCACCGCCACTGAAGCGCTCAGACAACAAACCGACCGCCAACGCATACGACGAAGAGTTGTTGTATTTGAGGATCGCGCGGAAGTTATCCAGCACCAGGAACGCCGGGCCACGATAACCGGCCGGCAGCAGCAGTGCGGCGGACAATTGCTCGGAGCCCGCCGGAGCCTGACCGCCATTCGGCAGAATCACACCCAGTTGGCGCCATTCAGCGACGGTTTTACGCATCGCACCGTCAGCCAGTGTGTAGTTGAAACCGTTCGGCAGTTGCACCTCGAAACCCCACGGCTGACCCCGCTGCCAGCCGGAGCTTTGCAGGTAGTGCGCGGTCGAGGCCAGCGCATCGGCCGGGCTGCCCCAGATGTCGCGGCGACCATCACCGTCAAAATCCACGGCGTGCGTGTTGTAGGTGGTCGGAATGAACTGGGTCTGACCCATCGCGCCAGCCCAGGAGCCAAGCATCTTCTCCGGCGTGATGTCGCCCTGTTGCAGGATCTGCAGCGCGGCAATCAATTGCGCATGGGCAAAGCCAGGACGGCGACCTTCGTAGGCGAGGGTGGCCAGCGAATTGATCACTGACTTTGTGCCCTGGAACTGGCCGAAGTTACTCTCCATGCCCCACACCGACACCAGTGCCTGACGGTCGACGCCGTAACGCTGTTCGATGCTTTGCAGAATGTCGGCGTACTGATTGATCAGCGCCTGACCTTTACGTACGCGCAACGGCGACAGCGCGCCATCGAGGTATTCCCACACCGGGCGGGAGAACTCAGGCTGGCTGCGGTCAGCGCGGATGATGCTTGCGTCGAAGCTGACGTTGGCAAATGCGCGATCAAACAGCTCAGGGCTGATGCCGGCGGCCAAGGCATCCTTACGGAAGCCTGCTTGCCATTCGGCAAAGGTCTGGGTCGGCTGAAGATCGAGAGGGTCGGCGGACGGCACTACCGGCGGGATGATCGCTGGGGCCGTGGCGACAGGGGCAGCTTGAAGAGGTTGCGCATCGGCGGCGGTGGGTTTTTCCGCGCAGGCGACAAGCAGGATGAAGCTGGAGGCAGCGATCAATTGGCGAACAGGCCAACGATGGGAAAGACTTAGGGGCATGCACAGTTCCAGGGGAAACGAGTCAAGTGCAGACCTTAACATGAGCGGGGGGTACTGCGCTTTAAGCAGCCAGAAAGTAAGAAGCCTCCCAGCTGTCAGACTGGAAGGCTTCGCGGCGGTAGCTGCCTTTACCCTTGGTTGGTCGTTCCTGGCGACTGCGGAACAGGGGCTGGGCGACGATGGATTTGGCCTTGTTGGGGCCATGCTTTGCTGGCTTTTTGCTCATGAGGGTTCTCTCATTGGGGTGGGTTTTGCGGAGGAAATAATCTGCCGATGTTGGGCGTCTGTCTATAGGGCAAATGTGGGCGCGCATTGTAGGAAACAAGAGCAAAAGATCGCAGCGTGCCGCAGTTCCTACAAGGATCGGTGTAGGAGCTGCCGAAGGCTGCGATCTTTTGCTCTTATTCAGCAGGCAGTGTCAGACGCTGGCCAGCCATCAACAATGCCAATCGGCTCAGGCTCATCCACGGCGAACCCGCCGCCTGGCCCTTGATCTGCGCATCAATGCGCTGAGCTTCCAGCAGCAACTGCGCCCAGCGTTGCGCCGTGTAGCGTTGCAGGGCTTTGCTCATCAGCGGTTTGCGCTTATCCCAGACCGGCGGTTTCGCCTGGCTGAAGCACTTGTCCAGCGGCGTGCCCTGGCTGTACTGCAGCGAGATATTGGCCAGCAGGCGCAATTCCCGCGCCAGTGCCCAGAGAATCACCGGCGGCTCGACACCTTCACCGCGCAAGCCTTCGAGCATGCGCAGCGCATGTGCCGGTTCGCCGTTGAGCACAGCGTCGGTCAGGCCGAACACGTCAAACCGCGCACTGTCGGCCACAGCGGCCTGCACGGTTTCAACGGTGATCTGTCCGCCTTCCGCCATCAGCTTGAGCTTTTCGATTTCCTGCGCGGCGGCGAGCAAGTTGCCCTCGACACGCGCGGCAATCAATTCGACCGCGTCCTGACTGGCCGACAACCCGGCCTGCGACAGACGCTGACGAATCCAGCTCGGCAACTGACTGGCATCCACCGGCCAGATCTGAATGAACTGGGTCTGCTGGCCTTCGACCAGCGCCTTGCCCCACTTGGTTTTCTGCGCGCTGCCATCGAGCTTGGGCAAGCTGATCAGCAGCACCGTGTCTTCAGCGGGGCGCGAGCAATATTCGATGAAAGCGGCAGCGCCTTTGTCACCGGGTTTGCCCGACGGCAGACGCAGTTCCAGCAGGCGTTTTTCCGCGAACAACGACATGCTGGCACCGGCCTGCAGCAACGTACCCCAATCGAAATTGGCGTCGGCGGCAAAGACCTGGCGTTCGTCGAAACCTTGCTCGCGGGCAGCACGGCGGATGGCGTCGGCAGCTTCCTGACACAGCAGCGGGTCATCGCCGCTGATGATGTAGACCGGCGCGAGGGCGCCTTGCAGGTGTTTACCGAGTTGGGCGGGGGCGAGCTTCATAAGAAAGGTCGAACGGGGCGCCTGAGCGCCCCGAACATCTTACTGCTGCGGTACTTCGAGCGGCGACTGACGCGGGGTTTCCGCTTCAGCTTTCTGCGCCGCTTCCAGGGCCTGGGCTTCTGCCTTGGCGCGGGCATCGGCGGTCGCCTGCAGTTGATCCAGTTGCGCCGGAGTCAGCTGTTGCAGGCGCAGCATCATGCGCTGTACCAGTTCGCGACGGGTTTCGCGACGGGCGTCGTTGGCTTCCTGATCGGAACCGACGAGGTTGTTGCCGTCGTGAATGAACACCTTCTGCACTTCAAGCTTGTCGCTCAGCAGGTTCAGGTTGTTGGCGCCGAGAATGTCGTAGCTGAGCACGGTGCTCACCTGATATTCGCCGGTGGTGCCGTTACCCGAGTAGCTGAGGATGCGCTGGTTTTCCTGCTCGTTGGACAGGAACAGCTTGTACGGCGCGCCGGAAACAACCTTCACGCCGCTGGATTCCAGCACTTGGCGCAGTTGGGTCACGGTCTCGCCGTAAGCGTTACGGGCGCTCAGATCGAGTTCCTTGATCGCCAGTTCGTTGGTGCCGGTGCCGCGCAGCTGGAAACCGCAGGCGCTCAACAGAACGGCGAGGCCCATCACCAGCAGATTGCGTTTGATCATTGTGTTGCTCCCCTTGAAACCAGGTGGGCCGACCGTGCGGCCCGAAAGGTTTTACTTGGCGTCAGGCGAACCTGACGCCCGATCCAATTAGCTGGCGACGATGTTGACCAGTTTCCCCGGCACAACGATCACTTTACGAATAGTCAGACCGTCGACGAAACGCAGAACGTTTTCGTTGCCACGGGCTGCCGCTTCAACTTCTTCACGGGTGGCGCTGGCCGGCATTTCGATCTGGCCGCGCAGCTTGCCGTTGACCTGGATCACCAGGGTCAGGCTGTCCTGCACCAGCGCGCTTTCGTCCACGGCTGGCCAACCGGCGTCGATCACTGCATCGGCGTGACCCAGTTGATTCCACAGTTCGTGGCTGATGTGCGGGGTGATTGGCGCCAGCAACAGCGTTACGGCTTCCAGACCTTCGTGAACCAGAGCGCGATCCTGTTCGGTGCCTTGGGCGGCTTTTTCCAGCACGTTCATCAGCGTCATCACCTGAGCGATGGCGGTGTTGAATTTGTGGTTCTGGCCGACGTCGTGGCTGGCTTGTTTGATGGCCACATGGATCGAACGGCGAACGGCTTTCTGCTCGTCATTCAGGCTGGCGATGTCGAGCTTGCCCGGCAGGCCCTGACCAACGTGGGCTTGCGCCAGACGCCAGACGCGCTTGAGGAAACGGTGCGAACCTTCGACGCCGGAGTCCGACCATTCGGCGCTCATGTCAGGCGGCGAGGCGAACATCATGAACAGACGGCAAGTGTCAGCGCCGAACTGATCGATCATCGACTGTGGGTCGACGCCGTTGTTTTTCGACTTGGCCATTTTCTCGGTGCCACCGATTTCCACCGGCAGACCGTCGGATTTCAACTTGGCGCTGATGACCTTGGCTTTGCTGTCACGCTCGAGTTCTACGTCCGCCGGGTTGAACCAGGTGTAAGCACCGTTGGCTTCGCGACGATAGTAGGTTTCGGCGATCACCATGCCTTGGGTCAGCAGGTTCTTGAACGGCTCATTGGAACTCACCAGACCTTCGTCGCGCATCAGCTTGTGGAAGAAGCGCGCGTAGAGCAGGTGAAGAATCGCGTGTTCGATACCGCCGATGTACTGATCGACCGGCAGCCAGTGATCAGCTGCGGATTTCTCCACCAGACCGCCTTCAAAGTGCGGCGAGGCGTAACGGGCGTAGTACCACGACGACTCGACGAAGGTGTCCATGGTGTCGGTTTCACGCTTGGCAGGCTGGCCGCATTTCGGGCAGCTGCACTCGTAAAACTCTGGCATGCGCGCCAGCGGCGAACCAGCGCCGTCCGGCACCACGTCTTCCGGCAGAACGACAGGCAGTTGATCTTCCGGCACCGGCACGTCACCGCACGCATCGCAGTGGATGATCGGGATCGGGCAGCCCCAGTAGCGCTGACGGCTGATGCCCCAGTCGCGCAGGCGGAACTGAGTACGCGAGGCGCCCAGTTCTTTCTTGATCAGGGCGACTTCCATGGCGTCGAACGCGCCAGCGAAGTCGAGACCGTCGAACTCGCCGGAGTTGATCAGTGTGCCGTGCTCGCCGTAGGCGTCTTGCCACGGTGCCGGGTTGCTGTCGCCAGAGCTGGTACGCACGACCGATTTAACCGGCAGGTTGTACTTGTGAGCGAATTCGAAATCGCGCTCGTCGTGCGCTGGTACCGCCATCACAGCACCGTCGCCGTAGTGCATCAGCACATAGTTGGCGACCCACACCGGCAGTTTTTCGCCAGTCAGCGGGTGCTCGACGAACAGGCCGGTCGGCAGGCCTTTCTTCTCTTGCGTGGCGACGTCGGCTTCAGCGACGCTGCCGCCCTTGCATTCAGCGATGAACGCTTGCAGCTCAGGGTTGTTTTTCGCGGCCAGGGTGGCCAGTGGGTGCTCGGCAGCCACGGCGACATAGGTTGCGCCCATCAGGGTGTCCGGACGGGTAGTGAAGACTTTGAGGGTGCCGGCTTCGCCGATCGAATCGACGTTGTACGGGAACTGCACTTCCATGCCGCGGGATTTGCCGATCCAGTTGCGCTGCATGGTCTTGACCTGTTCAGGCCAGCCAGTCAGTTCGTCGAGGCTCTCCAGCAGCTCATCCGCGTAGGCGGTGATCTTGAAGTAGTACATCGGGATTTCGCGCTTTTCGATCAGCGCGCCGGAACGCCAGCCGCGACCGTCGATCACCTGCTCGTTAGCGAGAACGGTCTGGTCGATCGGATCCCAGTTCACTGTGCCGTTTTTACGGTAGATCACACCTTTTTCGAACAGGCGAGTGAACAGCCATTGTTCCCAACGGTAGTAATCCGGCTTGCAGGTGGTGACTTCGCGCGACCAGTCGACCGCCAGACCCAGGCTGCGCAGCTGGGTTTTCATGTAGGCGATGTTTTCGTAGGTCCACTTGGCCGGGGCTACGTTGTTCTTCATTGCGGCGTTTTCTGCCGGCATGCCGAAAGCGTCCCAACCCATCGGTTGCAGAACGTTCTTGCCGAGCATGCGCTGGTAGCGGGAGATCACGTCGCCGATGGTGTAGTTGCGCACGTGCCCCATGTGTAGCTTGCCGCTGGGGTAAGGGAACATCGACAGGCAGTAGAAAGTCTCCTTGCCTGGCTGTTCACTGACTTCAAAGGACTTTTGCTCATCCCAGAACGACTGGGCGGCGGCTTCAATTTCACGGGGCTGATATTGTTCGTGCATGGCTACTTTTGTACTGGATAGGGGTGGCCTAATCCTCTTCAACGCAGGTTCCGGGGTTGGCCCGGACGAGCTGGAAGTGGAATTACAGGAAGCGCCGTAGCATACATGACCGCGCTTGGCCTAGGGAAACCCTGATTACAGCTACATGTCCCGCAATACTTGCGTCGGGGCCGTTGGTCGCGGCGTACAGCCGGTTTGTGCAGCGAAGCTAAGCTCTAATTGGGGAGTGAGTCTTATCTTCAATGAGGTGAGGGATGGTGGAGCAACGGCAAAAAAACGTGAATAAACCCGAGTTGTACGAGAGGTTGATCGACCGTCTGGGTATGGCCCTGGACGCAGTAAAAACCGCTGACCGGCTGCGCGACGAGCGCCCCCTGGAACTGGAATTGCGTGGCTTGAGCCCCGCTGAGTTCAAACTGGTCAAGGCCTATCTGGATCGCAGTGAGCGTGAAACGCACGGCTGCCTGTCACAAGCAGTGAAGCAGCTCGATGCAGCACATTCGGCCAAGGTCATCTGGCTCAAGGACAAGGCGCCCGGCAGAGACACCGTCAAAGTACGGGCTATGCAGGCCAAGTAAGCGCATGGCAGGTCAAGAAACGGATCTTTTTCAACGGGATCCCACCTACTGGTTGTAACGCGTTATTAACACTCTTAGGCTTCGGGCATCTTTGGAGATGCCCGATGCCCTTTCGCTATTTCATCAAACAACTTCTATTGCCGCCCGGCATTCTTTTGCTGCTGTTGCTGGCTGCGTGGTGGCTGCGCCGCTCGCGACCGCGATTGGCTGGATTGTGTTTTGCCATTGGTTTTGGCGGGTTCTGGCTGATGAGCCTGCCGGTGGTAGTGCAATGGGGCGCCAAAGCGCTGGAGCGTGAGCCGCCGCTGGCGCGTGAGGAATGGGCGACGCTGGCGCAACGGGCTGACGCGATTGTGGTGTTGGGCTCCGGACGTGAGCGTGGCGATCTGGCCTGGGGTGAAGACCAGCCGACCGGCGTCGGGCTTGAACGTCAGCGTTATGCGGCGCGCCTGGCCAAGGCCTCGGGCTTGCCGATTTTGACTTCAGGCGGCCTGCATTACGGCACTCCTCCGGCCGAGGCGAAGTTGATGGCCGATTCACTGCGTGATGACTTCGGCGTCACCGTGCGTTGGCAGGAAGGGGAAAGCCGTACGACGTGGGAGAACGCCAAATTCAGCGCCGACATTCTATTGCCGCAAGGGATCAAACGCGTGGTTGTAGTGACGCAGGCGTGGCACATGCCGCGCTCGGTATGGAGTTTTGAACAGGCAGGATTTGAAGTGGTGCCGGCGCCGGTGGGCTTTTTGGGCACTGATAACGCGAGGCCGTTTGGTGGCTGGTTGCCGGAATTCAAATCGATCTGGCAGAGCGGGCAGTTGCTGAATGAAGCGGTGGGGCAGGTGGGGTATTCGCTGTTTTACCGTTGAAGATCAAAAGATCGCAGCCTGCGGCAGCTCCTACATGGGATTTGTGTTTTTCCCTGTAGGAGCTGCCGAAGGCTGCGATCTTTTGCTTTAAAGGGTTTTTGAGATCCGGCTAGCCATCAGTGCCCAGCCAAACAGCAGCAAACACAAAATCATCAGCGGCCACGAGCGGTATTGCAGATACGGCGTCAGGTTGTGCATCGGCACCACTTCGCCGTACAGCACACCCTGTTCAAACTGCGGAATCTGCTCGGTGATCTGCCCGAACGGGTTGATCAAACCGGTCACGCCATTGTTGGTCGCGCGGATCATCCAGCGACCCGCTTCCAGTGCGCGCATCTGCGCCATCTGCAAATGTTGCAGCGGGCCGATCGAGGTGCCGAACCAAGTGTCGTTGCTGATCGTCAGCAGCAAATCACTGCGCGCCGACAGGCCGGCAGCGAAGTCCGGGTACACCACTTCGTAGCAGATAAACGGCGCAATCTGATACCCCTTGGCTTGCAGCAGCGCCTGATCGGCCGGGCCACGGGCGAAGTCAGACATCGGCAAATCAAAGAACGCGATCAAGCCACGCAGGACGTCCTGCAACGGCACGTACTCGCCGAACGGCACCAGTTTCTGCTTCAGGTAAGTGCCATCGCCTTCGCCGACCACGGTGATGCCGTTGAAGAAGCGTTTTTCGTGACGAACCATCTCGCGGATCGGCACGCCGGTAATCAATGCGGATTTACGCTCGGCGGCGAAGTTGCCCATCATGCTCAGGTAGCCTTCGGCAGATTCCTTGAGCACCGGCACAGCGGTTTCCGGCCAGATCAGCAGATCCACCGGTTTCGAGCGGAAACTCAGATCACGGTACAACGCCAACTGTGCGTTGAGTTCAGCCGGATCCCATTTCATGCTTTGCGCGACGTTGCCCTGAATCGCAGCAACGCTCAAAGGCGCGCCCGACGGACTCGTCCAGGCATGACCCTTAAGCGCGAAACCCGCCACCCAAGGCCCGACCAACAGCACCAGACCGGCGACAACAAAAGCTTTGCGGCGGCTTTGCAGCAAACGCGGTGCGTTGTAGATCAGCGCAGCAGTCAGCGCCAGCACAAACCCTACAAGCCACATGCCACCGACCGGCGCGAGCCCCGCTAGCGGGCCGTCGAGCTGGCTGTAACCCGAGTACAACCACGGGAAACCGGTGAGGAACCAGCCACGAAACATTTCCTGACCAACCCACAGCGCAGCAAACGCGAGGGCATCGGCCAGCGGCGCTTCGTTGCGACGCAACCAGCGCGCCCAAATCCAGGCGGGCAGGGCGAAGAACCAGGCAATCGCGGCGGTAAACAGCAGCATCAGGAACCCGGCCAGCAGCACCGAAGCGCCGCCGAAATGGTGGATGCTGTAATAGATCCAGCTGGTGCCGGCGCCGAACAGGCCGAAACCGAAGCACCAGCCACGGCCCAGCGCCTGACGCGGGCTTAGCTCGCGCAGACCGGCGTAGAACAAGCCGACTGCGAGCAAGGCCAGCGGCCAGATGTTGAAAGGCGCCAGAGCGAAGGTGGTGATTGCACCGGCCGCCACGGCCAGCAGGTTACCGGGCCAGCCGGGGCGGGTTGTCCAGCGCATTTCAATCCTTAGAGGTATTACCGGGCGATTGGCGTGAGTCGCAGCAAATGAATCCGACGGCTGTCGGCGTTCAGGATGCGGAAACGATAGGCGCCGATTTCAGTGATTTCGTTGCGTTTTGGCAAGTGCCCGAACGCGCTCATCACCAGACCGCCGACGGTGTCGAACTCGTCGTCGGAGAATTCGCTGTCGAAGAACTCGTTGAAGTTCTCGATCGGCGTCAGGGCCTTGATCAGGAAATCACCACTTGGCAGCGGCTTGATGTAGCTGTCTTCTTCGACGTCGTGCTCGTCTTCGATGTCGCCGACGATCTGTTCCAGCACGTCTTCGATGGTCACCAGACCGGCCACGCCGCCGTATTCGTCGATGACGATGGCCATGTGGTTGTGGTTGGCGCGGAATTCACGCAGCAACACATTCAGACGCTTGGACTCCGGCACGAACGTGGCCGGGCGCAGCAGATCCTTGATGTTGAAGCTGTCGCCGTTTTCCTTGAGGATCAGCGGCAGCAGATCCTTGGCCAGCAGCACGCCCATCACGTCGTCATGGCTTTCGCCGATGACCGGATAGCGCGAGTGGGCCGAGTCGACCACGGCCGGGAGGAATTCACGGGGTGTCTGGGTCGCCTTGATGCTGATCATCTGCGAGCGCGGCACCATGATGTCGCGTACTTGCAGGTCAGCCACCTGAATGGCGCCTTCGACGATGGCCAGCGCTTCGCTGTCCAGCAGTTTGTTCTGATGTGCATCACGCAGCAGCTCGAGGAGCTCCTGACGGTTCTTCGGCTCGTGGGCAAAAGCCTGGGTGAGTTTACCCAGCCATGACTTCTGCCCGTTGCTCGATCGATCTTCGCTCATAGCGATTACTCTGAATCCTTTGTTGTAACGATAGGGAATGTTTCGGTTTCGTCGTCCGCGTACGGATCGGGATAGCCCAATTCGGCAAGCAACTCGCGTTCCAGTGCTTCCATTTCTTCGGCTTCGTCGTCATCTATATGGTCGTAACCAAGCAGATGCAAGCAGCCGTGAATGACCAGATGCGCCCAGTGGGCCTTTAGTTCCTTGCCTTGCTCGGCGGCTTCGCGCTCGACCACGGCCACGCAGATCACCAGATCGCCGAGCAACGGGATGTCGAGAAACTCGTCGGGCACGTCAGCAGGGAACGACAGGACGTTGGTCGCGTAATCCTTTTGGCGCCAGGTGTGGTTGAGCTCGCGGCCTTCTTCCTCGTCGACCAGACGAATGGTCATTTCCGAGTCAGCGGTGCGCTGGCGCAGGGCCAGTTCGCACCACAGACGGAAGTCGGCTTCACTCGGCGCGTTCGCTTCAGTCGCGATTTGCAGGTCTAGTTCAAGCATTTCGCGAGGTGTCCTTGGGTGCTTCGTCACGGTTTTCGAAGCGCTCGTAGGCTTCGACAATCCGCTGTACCAAAGGATGGCGCACGACGTCTTTCGGCTGGAAGTGGGTGAAACTGATGCCCGGCACGTCTTTGAGCACTTCGATCACATGGTGCAGACCCGATTTGGTGCCTTTCGGCAGGTCGACCTGGGTGATGTCACCGGTGATGACCGCTGTAGAACCAAAGCCAATCCGCGTGAGGAACATTTTCATCTGTTCAACGGTGGTGTTCTGGCTCTCGTCGAGAATGATGAAGCTGTTGTTCAGCGTACGACCGCGCATGTAGGCCAGCGGCGCAACTTCGATCACCTGGCGTTCGATCAGCTTGGCGACGTATTCGAAGCCGAGCATCTCGTAGAGCGCGTCGTAGAGCGGGCGCAAATACGGGTCGATCTTCTGCGACAGGTCGCCGGGCAGGAAGCCGAGTTTTTCACCCGCTTCAACCGCCGGACGCACCAGCAGGATGCGGCGGATCTGCTCACGTTCCAGTGCATCGACAGCGCAAGCCACGGCCAGATAGGTCTTGCCGGTACCGGCTGGGCCAATGCCGAAGTTGATGTCGTTACCGAGGATTTCCTTCACGTAGCGCAGCTGATTCAAGCCGCGCGGGCGAATCATGCCTTTCTTGGTGCGCAGGGCAACGGAAGCTTCGGCGGGGGCGTGGTTGTCTAGCTCGACCACGGCCGATTCCTGCAGGAACAGGTGCACCGTATCTGGCGACAGCTCTGAACCTTTGGTTTCCCGGTACAGGCGACGAATCAGATTTTCCGCAGACGTGGTGTGTTTGGGGTCGCCGATCAGCTCGAACTGGTTTCCGCGGTTGCGGATCTCGATCGTCAGGCGCTGTTCGATCAAGCGCAAATGCTCGTCGAATTGCCCGCACAGATTGGCGAAGCGGCGAGCCTCAAAGGGCTCGAGGATAAAACGATGTGGTTCTATGGGTGCGTTCAAGGTCGTATTTAGCCGCCCTGGGGCAATTAAGATGAAATCAAGGATAACGCCAGAGGCTTGGGTGCGAAAGCTCTTAAATATTCCAACACCAAACACCGGCCTGTAGGAGCAAAGCTTGCTCGCGATGAACGGTCGCGCGGTCTGTCAGACAGATCGCGGCGCGGCCATCGCGGGCAAGCCTTGCTCCTACGGTTTTGTGTTGATTATTGGATCAACGAGCCGCGCAGCGAGTGCGGTTGGGCCGCGTCGATGTGCACATCAGCAAACTGGCCGATCAGGGTTGGATTGTCGCAGCGGAAGTTGACGATACGATTATTCTCGGTGCGCCCTTGCAGCTCGCCCGGGTCTTTCTTCGAATAATCGGTCACCAGAATCCGTTGCGTCGAGCCGACCATTTGTCGGCTGATCTCGAAACCTTGCTGATTCAGGCGATGTTGCAGCGCGTTCAAGCGCTCCTTTTTCAACTCTTCCGGCGTATCGTCAGCCAGATCGGCGGCCGGGGTGCCCGGGCGTTGGCTGTAAACGAACGAGTAGGAAAAGTCGAAACCGACGTCGGCAATCAGCTTCATGGTCTGTTCGAAATCTTTCTCGGTCTCGCCGGGGAAACCAACGATGAAGTCCGAGCTGATGCAGATCCCCGGCACCGCCGCACGCAATTTGCGCAGCTTGGATTTGTACTCCAGCGCGGTGTGGTTGCGCTTCATCGCCGCGAGAATCCGGTCGGAGCCCGATTGCACCGGCAAGTGCAGATGCTTCACCAATTCCGGCACGTCGGCGTGGGCCTGAATCAGGCTGTCGGAGAATTCCAGCGGGTGCGAAGTGGTGTAGCGAATGCGGTCGATGCCATCAATCGCGGCGACGACGCGAATCAGTTCAGCAAGATCAGCCAGACGACCGTCATGGGTCGTACCGCGATAACCGTTAACGTTCTGCCCCAGCAGCGTCACTTCACGCACGCCGTTTTCAGCGAGGTGAATCACTTCGGCGATCACGTCATCGAACGGCCGGCTGACTTCTTCGCCACGGGTGTACGGCACCACGCAGAACGTGCAGTACTTGCTGCAGCCTTCCATCACCGACACATAAGCACTCGGGCCATCGATGCGCGGCTCGGGCAAGTGGTCGAATTTCTCGATTTCCGGAAACGACACGTCGACCTGCGGCAGCTTGGTGATGCGCGCGGCGTCGATCATCTCCGGCAGGCGGTGCAGGGTCTGTGGGCCGAAGACCACATCAACGTACGGCGCGCGATCGCGGATCGCCGCGCCTTCCTGGCTGGCCACGCAACCGCCGACGGCGATCACCATGTCCGGGTTGGCCAGTTTCAGTTCGCGCCAGCGGCCGAGCTGCGAGTACACGCGATCTTGCGCGCGCTCGCGGATCGAGCAGGTGTTGAGCAGAATCACGTCGGCGTCTTCCGCACGCGCGGTGACTTCCAGGGCCTGATGTTCACCCAGCAGATCGACCATGCGCGAGCTGTCGTACTCGTTCATCTGGCAACCGTGGGTTTCGATGTAAAGCTTCTTGGCCATGGATTAGTGTCGTCACGTGATTCAAAGAACCCGGCATTATAGGGAACAAGCCCTCAGGTTCCTACCGCTGTGCGTCCGGAGGCTATGCTATAGTTTGCGCCCTCATTTTTATCCCCGATGTTATCCCCCCGCCATGACCAAACGCGAAGCTCCAATCTATAAGGTGATTTTCCTCAACCAGGGCCAGGTGTTCGAAATGTACGCCAAGCAGATCTATCAAAGTGATCTGTGGGGTTTTCTGGAAGTGGAAGAGTTCGTCTTTGGCGAGCGCACGCAAGTGGTCGTCGACCCGAGCGAAGAAAAGCTCAAGGCGCAGTTCGAAGGCGTGGTACGCAGCTTTGTGCCGATGCATTCGATTGTGCGCATCGACGAAGTGGAACGTCTGGGCACCCCGAAAATCAGCGAAGCCCGCGGCGCGGTCGGCAACGTGATGCCGTTCCCGATGCCGATGCCTGAGAAGTAAGCCGTAAGATCGAGTCGCCTCATTCGCGAGCAGGCTCGCTCCCACAGTAGATCTCCAGTGTTCAGAAGATCCCTGTGGGAGCGAGCCTGCTCGCGAAGAGGCCAGAAAAATCTATAGAGAAATCAGGGAAGAGGTGAGAAAGGCGTACGCCCATCGGCGCTTTGCAATTCCATCAGGTATTTACGGAAAATTTGCCCAAGCACCTGCGTGGCCGTCTCAAGGTCTTCGCGGGACATTTTTTCGGACACTTCGTCAGCCGTATCCAGCGCATCTTCCGCGCCGTTGACCGCGGCCATCTTCAAAACGATATACGCCTGAATGTTGTTGGCCTGCACGCCTTCACCGTGGAAGAACATCGTGCCGAGTTTGAACTGCGCCTGAGCGTGGCCTTGCAACGAGGCTTTTTCGAAGTAGCTCAGGGCTTGATTGAGGTCGCGCGGCGCATTTTTGCCGTCGTAGTAGAACTCACCCAACTCGTATTGCGCTTGCGCATCCCCTTCGTCCGCCGCTTTCTGGCAGGCGGCCAGTGCCTGCGTGACGTCTTGCGGCTGAGTATTGAGGGTGCAACGACCCATCGCCGGGATCAACAACGAGTTGCCGCCTGCTTGTGCATGCGCGAGCAGGGGCTGAAGGAGCAACAGGCAGCCCAAGGCAAGGGTGCGGCCGGTGCGGTTCATGGGAATCGACTTACCTCTGAAGGGCACGCGGACCCATCGAGGGATCCAATAAGCGCGCATTATGAAATAAGCAGGGCCAACCTTACAAAGTCTTTACTCGTTTTTCTGCTGCGCGGGGAATATATCGCCCACTTTAGGGGAGATTTTTAGCAGGAGCATCGGAAAAACAGCGCGGATGTAGGTGAATGCTGACGCTGGCGATAGCCAACGTCAGCGGTACGGCGATTATTTCAGTGCGGCGAAGGCGCGTTCGGCAGCGTCCAGCGTCAGTTGCAACTCGGCTTCGCCGTGAGCGATCGAGGTGAAACCGGCTTCGAAGGCACTCGGTGCGAGGTACACGCCACCTTCCAGCATCAGGTGGAAGAAGCGACCGAACAGGGCAGCGTCGCTGGCCATCACGTCTTCAAAAGTGACGATGTCGTCGGCGCCGCTGAAGTACAGACCGAACATGCCGCCGGCCTGGGTGGTCACGAACGGAATACCCGCAGCATCGGCACGCTGTTGCAGACCGTCGAGCAGACGCGTGGTGTAGTCGTTCAACTCGGCGTGGAAACCCGGACGGCTGATCAAACGCAGGGTGGTCAAACCGGCGGCCATGGCCAGCGGGTTACCCGACAGCGTGCCGGCCTGATACACCGGGCCCAGCGGCGCGATGCGTTCCATGATTTCGCGCTTACCGCCGAAGCAACCGACCGGCATGCCGCCACCGATGATCTTGCCGAAAGTAGTCAGGTCAGGGTTTACGCCGTAGTAAGCCTGAGCACCGCCGAGGGCAACGCGGAAACCGGTCATCACTTCGTCGAAAATCAGCACCACGCCATGTTTGTCGCACAGCGAACGCAAGCCTTCGAGGAAGCCCGGCGCTGGCGGCACGCAGTTCATGTTGCCGGCTACCGGCTCAACGATGATGCATGCCACTTCGTCGCCCACTTCCGCCAACATCTTTTCAACCGCGTCGATGTCGTTGAACGGCAGGGTCAGGGTGTGTTTGGCGAACGCCGCCGGCACGCCGGCCGAGCTCGGTACGCCTTGGGTCAGTGCACCAGAACCAGCCTTGACCAGCAGGCTGTCGGAGTGACCGTGGTAGCAGCCTTCGAACTTGATGATGCTGTCGCGGCCGGTGTAACCACGGGCCAGACGGATTGCGCTCATGGTCGCTTCGGTGCCGGAGCTGACCATGCGCACCATGTCCATCGATGGCACCAGCGAGCAGACCAGGTCGGCCATCTCGGTTTCCATCGCGGTCGGCGCGCCGTACGACAAGCCGTGTTGCAGCTGATTGCGCACCGCGTCGAGCACGTCCGGGTGGCTATGGCCGAGGATCATCGGGCCCCACGAACCGACGTAATCGACATAACGCTTGTCGTCTTCGTCAGTGACGTAAGCGCCTTCAGCGTGTTTGAAGAACAGCGGGGTGCCGCCAACGCTCTTGAACGCACGAACGGGCGAATTCACGCCACCGGGAATGTGTTTCTGGGCGTTGGCAAACAGGGTTTCGGAACGAGACATGATCGGGCTCTCAATCTTCAGGATTTGAACAATTCGTTGAATGCGCGGGCGCGGCGGGTCACTTCGGCGGTGCTCTCGGCACCGAACAAACCGTGAACCACGGCGAGCAGGTCGACCCCGTGGGCCACCAGCGGCGCTGCTTTGTCGAGGCTGATGCCGCCAATCGCGCAGATCGGCAGGTGCAGCGTGCGTTTGGCTTCGTCGAGCAGATCGAGGCTGCAGGTCGGCGCGCCGGGTTTGGTATTGGAATTGAAGAAGCGGCCGAAGGCGACGTAACTCGCACCTTCTTTGGCGGCTTGTTCGGCCAGCGCGATTTGCGCGTGGCAGGTCGAGCCGATGATCGCTTTTGAACCGAGCAGGGCGCGGGTCGGCGACAGCGGGCCGTCGGTTTGTCCGAGGTGCACGCCGACGTTGAGGCGCGCGGCCAGTTCGGCGTCATCGTTGATGATCAGTTGCGTTTTGTAGCGCTCGCACAGATCGCGCAACGCTTCGGCCTCGCGCAGACGGCGGGCCTCGTCGTTGCTCTTGTCGCGGTATTGCAGCAGGGTGACGCCGCCTTCCAGCGCCGCCTCCACATAAGAGAGAAACTTGCCGGCCAGCAATTCGCTGTCGGTAATGGCATACAGGCCACGTAGTTTCATCGGGCAGACCTCACGACGTTACGAGCAGAAATCCAGCGGCAGGCGACGCGGGACGAACTGGCCTTTGCCCAGTTGTTCGGCATCGCGCAGGGTGCGCCAGGTGTAATCGAGTGCACTGCGCACAGCGCTGGCGAGGTGTTCGCCTTGCGCCAGTCGGCCGGCCAATGCGCTGGCCAATGTGCAACCGGAACCGTGATAGCTGCCCGGCAGACGCTGGCAGATAAAGGTTTCACGCAGACCGTCGCGGCTGTACACGCGGTTATGGATTTCAGTTTCGTCGCCATGGCCGCCGGTGATCAGCAGGTTTTTGACGAACGGCAGGAGTTTTTCAGCGCACTCGTCCGCGGTGCCTTCGGGCAGTTCGGCGAGGATGCGCGCTTCAGGAAGGTTAGGCGTGGCAATGATCGACAGCGGCAGCAGACGCTCGCGCATCGCATAGCCGACCTCGTCCTTGCCCAGGCGTCCGCCGCCACCGGCGCGCAGCACCGGGTCGCAGACCACCGGCAAGTGCGGGTGCGCCGAGAGCAGTTCGACAACGGTGTCGACCATCTCCAGCGAACCGAGCATGCCCAGTTTCACTGCAGCGACTTCGGAGTCGTTGAGCACGGCATTGGCCTGGGCCAACACCCACTCACGGTCGAGGACGCGGAAGTCAGTGACGTTGACGGTGTCTTGCACGGTCAGGGCGGTGACGGCCGGAGCCGCATGGCAACCCTGCGCGAGCAGGGCTTCGATATCTGCCTGCAAGCCGGCGCCACCACTTGGGTCGTGGCCGGAGAGACAGAGGACAACGGGGCGGGAGCTGTAGATATTCATGGTGCGCGAGCTTACCACCAAAGCTGATTTACGGGTGTGGCTGGCGGAGCAAGATCAAAAGATCGCAGCCTTCGGCAGCTCTACAGGAAAATCCAGATCAATGTAGGAGCTGCCGCAGGCTGCGATCTTTTGATCTACCTGACCAACCCAACAGCTCTAGTCCGCTGCTTTGCTCTGAAACGCCCGTTCTAGAGCCTTTGTAGGAAAAATTTCGATGGTGCTCAATGGCCAGCAGCGGCTATGCTAGTCTGGATCCAAACCAATAACAGGTAATACCGGTTTTACGTCTACTCAAGGAATGGGGGGGCTTCCTGACATAACCGGACGAGCCACGCTGGGGCTTCAATGCGCTATTTGCTGATGTTGCTGTTTTGCTTGCCCCTCATGGCGAGCGCCGTCGAATTCGACGAATTCACCCAGAACCTGCCTTTGGGCCGGTCGCTGCAAGTGTTCGAAGACCCAAGTGGTCAGGCGAGCATTGCCGACGTCCGCGCGCAGGCCGCTGCCGGCAATTTCAAAGCCCATGACAAAGCCACGCTCAATGCCGGTTATTCGCGCTCGGCGTTCTGGCTGAAAATCGATCTGCATTACCGCCCGAGCAACCCCGCCGCCCAGCGCACCTGGTTGCTAGAGCTGGCTTATCCGCCGCTCGACCATCTTGATCTGTACTTGCCCGACGCCAATGGCGACTATCAGCTGATCCGTCAGACTGGCGACGCCTTGCCGTTTGCCAGCCGCGAAATCCGTCAGAACAACTACCTGTTCGATCTCGCCTTCGAACCCGACCAACAACAAACCGTGTACCTGCGACTGGCCAGCCAAGGCTCGATCCAGGCACCGGTAACGTTGTGGTCGAGCACTGCGTACCTCGAAGACCAACCCGTGCGCCTGTATGTGCTGGGCATCATTTATGGCGTGCTGCTGGGGATGGTGGTTTACAACCTGTTCATCTATCTCAGCGTGCGCGACACCAGCTACCTCTATTACATCTTCTACATTGCCTCGTTTGGCCTCTATCAGCTGTCGGTCAACGGCGCGGCGGTCGAGTACTTCTGGCCGAACAATCCGTGGTGGGCTAACGCCGCGACACCGTTCTTCATCGGATGCGCCGGCCTGTTCGGCAGCCAGTTCGCCCGAAGTTTCCTGCAGACCAAAACCCACAGCCGTGGACTCGATTGCGTCTTGATCGGCCTGATCGCGTTCGGTGCGCTGGTCATCGGACTGTCCTTGATGACCAGTTACGCGCTGGCTCTGCGCCTGGCGACGACGCTGGCGCTGACCTTCACCGTGGTGATTTTTGCCGCCGGGATTCTGGCCTGGTGGCGCGGTTTGCGCGTGGCGCGGTATTTCATCATTGCCTGGTCGGCATTTCTGCTCGGCGGTATCGTCAACACGCTGATGGTGCTGGGCCTGCTGCCAAACGTGTTCCTGACCATGTACGCCAGCCAGATCGGTTCGGCCATCGAAGTGGCGCTGCTGTCGCTGGCGCTGGCCGACCGCATCAACGCGATGCGCGAGCAACAGGCGCAGACCCTGTACGACGCCGGGCAGAAACTAGAAGTGCTCAACCAGCAACTGGCCCACAGCAACAAGCTCAAAGATGAATTTTTGGCGACTCTGACCCACGAACTGCGCACGCCGATGAACGGGGTGATCGGTTCGCTGGAATTGATGCAGACCGTCGAGATGGATCCGGAGTTGGAGCAATATCAGCAAACCGCCGCCGGTTCCGCGCGGGACATGATGCGCATGGTCAACGGCATCCTCACCCTCACCGAATTGCAGGCCGGCAAGCTCAAGGCCTCGCCGGGCAGTTTCAGTTTGCGTGGCGTGGTCGAATCGTTGCGCGCGCAGTTCGACGGCAATGCGGCGAGCAAGTCGCTGGACTTCAAGGTCGACGTGCTGCCAACCCTGCCTGATCGTCTGCACGGCGACAGCGCCAAACTCGCGCAATGCCTGGAATGCCTGCTGGATAACGCGATCAAGTTCACCCGCGTGGGCGGGCTGGCGTTGCGGGTCACCGGCAAACCGTCGACGGGCAATCGTCTGGCGCTGTCGTTCGCGGTGATCGACACCGGCATCGGTTTCACCGATCTGGGCGAGGCGACGATGTATCAGCGTTTCTTCCAGCTCGACGGTTCGATGACTCGCGAATACGGTGGCCTCGGCGTCGGTCTGGCGATCTGCCGACAATTGGTGGAACTGCTCGGCGGCAAACTCACGCACCGTTCCGAGCCGGGCAGCGGCAGCCGTTTTCAGCTGGATGTCGAGTTTGAATTGCCGGTGGTTGAGCCTGCGCCGAATCCTGCGCCTGGCGGTGATTGCATTCGCGCGCCGCAGGACTGCACGGTGTTGCTGGTCGACGACAACAGCGTCAACCAACTGGTGATGCGCGGCATGCTGCTCAAGCTCGGTTTCCGCGTGCGCACCGCCGACAGCGGCGCGACGGCGCTGGACTGCCTGCGGCGAGAAACCTTCGACGCGGTGCTGATCGATTGTCAGTTGCCCAGCCACGAAGGCGCGTCATTGTGCTGCCAGATTCACGCGCTGCCGGGCTGCGCGAGTTTGCCGGTGTTCATGCTCGCATTGAGTGCCGATCGAGAGGTCTGCGCCACGGGCGTCGCGGTCGATTACCTGAACAAACCAGTGAAATTCGAGGATTTGCAGTCGGCGCTGGAGCGTCGAGTGTTGAGCTGCTGACAGGGTAAAAGCGCCGCGAATTCGGCGTCTATGACACTTTGATCGACAGGGGGGCGGTGCTTAACTGAGCTTTCTGGAGAGCCAAGGAGCCCGTCATGAACCTGCATCAGTTCGCCGAAACCCACGAAGTCACCAACCAGCCGCCGTCGCTGGACGGCACCAACCTGTACCGCATCGACCTGCCGTTGCAGGAGTGGTTGCGCAGGTTCGGCGCCGGTTGGGCCGAGTCGCGGATCGATGCCTACGGCGCGCTGGCCGGCGGGCCGCTGATGGAAGCCGGATTCCTCGCTAACCAAAACAAACCCATATTTGTCAGCCACGATCGTTACGGCCATCGCATCGATCTGGTGGAATTTCATCCGGCCTATCACGAGTTGATGCGTACGGCGATCGAGCATGGTTTGCACTCGATGCCGTGGACGCATCCGCAGGACGGCGCCCACGTCGCCCGCGCCGCGATGAGTTACCTGCACAGCCAGGCCGAGGCCGGCAGCGGTTGCCCGCTGACCATGACTTTTGCCAGCGTGCCAGCGCTGCGTCTGCAACCGAATCTGGCTGAGCAATGGCTGCCGAAAGTCCTCGCCACGGAATACGACCCGCGTAACGTCGGCACGGCGCACAAGGCCGGCGTGACCATCGGCATGGCCATGACCGAGAAACAGGGCGGCACCGACGTGCGCGCCAACACCACCAAGGCTTACCCGGTCGGCGCCAGTGGCCCGGGCGAGGCGTATGAGTTGGTCGGACACAAATGGTTTTGCTCGGCACCGATGTGCGATGCATTCCTCACGCTGGCGCAGACCGACAAGGGTTTGAGCTGCTTCCTGCTGCCGCGCCATCGCCCGGACGACACACGCAATCAGTTCTACATTCAGCGCCTGAAAAACAAACTCGGCAACCAGTCCAACGCCTCCAGCGAAGTGGAGTTTCGTGGCGCGCTGGCATGGATGGTCGGCGAAGAAGGGCGCGGCGTACCGACCATTATCGAGATGGTCGCGATGACCCGTTTCGATTGCATGGTCGGTTCAAGCTCGTTGATGCGTCAGGCGCTGACCCAGGCCAGCCATCACTGCGCGCACCGCAAGGTCGGCGGCAAACTGCTCAGCGAGCAGCCATTGATGCAAAACGTGCTGGCCGATCTGGCCTTGGAAAGCGAAGCCGCGCTGGCGCTGAGCTTGCGCATGGGCAAGGCGCTGGATCATCTCGACGATCGCCACGAAGCGCAATTTGCGCGGCTGGTGACAGCGGTGGGCAAATATTGGATCTGTAAACGTGCGCCGGGGATGATCAACGAAGCGGCGGAATGCATGGGCGGCGCCGGGTATGTTGAAGAGAGCATCCTGCCGCGTTTGTACCGCGAGGCGCCGGTGAACTCTACGTGGGAAGGTTCGGGGAATGTGCAATGCCTCGACGTGCTGCGGGCGTTGTCGAAAGAACCGGGTGTGCTGGATGTGTTGTTCAGCGAGCTCGGTGATGGCCACGGCGACAAACGCTTGGCCGCGCATATTCAACAGTTGCAGGCGCAGTTCAAGGACACCAGTGACATTCAGTATCGGGCGCGGCAACTGACTGAAGACATCGCGCTCGGTTTGCAGGCCAAGCTATTGCTGGAGGCCGGGAACTCAGCCGTCAGCGATGCCTTCATCGCCAGCCGGCTGAGCGGTGGTGGCCGCGCCTACGGCGCCTTGCCACGCGGCCTCGACATCGAGTCCCTCGTCGCCCGCTCAACCCCACAAATCCTCTGACCCCCCACAAATCCCCTGTAGGAGCTGCCGAAGGCTGCGATCTTTTGATCTCATAAACAGCAAGATCAAAAAATCGCAGCCTTCGGCAGCTCCTACAAGGATTGGGGTGGCCCATATATTGTGCGGTTGCCAACATGCCACTGTTCCCGTGACGCCACGATGCAGGCAAGATGATGCTCTGCAAGTCAGAACACAGGAAGCTGATCGTGACCGAAGCGTTTATTGTTGTTCAAACCGCCGAACAAGCCGTGGATCGTCTGGCCGAGCTGCATGAGCGGGCCACCACTGCGCTGAACTCGGCGCTCAAGCGTTACCTGAAAGATCGCGTCGAACCCGACGCTGCGCAGCGTGCTCTGTTTCGTTATCCCGAACTGCGTCTGACCTACCATTGCCAGGGCGAAGTGCCGCAGACCACCCGCGCGTACGCCAAGGTGCAATTGCCCGGCACTTACAGCGTCACCGTCACCCACCCGGCGGCGTTCCGCAAATACCTGCTCGAACAACTGGTGCCGTTGATGCACGATTTCACGGTGACCGTGGAAGTCGGCGTCAGTCAGCAAAACATTCCGTATCCATACGTGGTCGAGCAGGGCGATGAACTCGCCGGTTCCGGCGTTACCGCTGCCGTGCTGGCGCGGGTGTTCCCGAGTACCGACCTGTCCGCCGCCACCGATGGCATCGCCGACGGTCTCTACGATTGGGAAAACACCGATCCGCTGCCGCTGGCGCTGTTCGATGCGGCGCGCGTGGATTTCTCCCTGCGTCGTCTGGTGCATTACACCGGCAGCGACTGGCGCCATGTGCAGCCGTGGATCCTGCTGACCAACTATCACCGCTACGTCGACCAGTTCATCGTCCATGGTCTGGAGCAATTGCGCAGCGATCCGCGTTTCGTGCGCATGGTCTTGCCGGGCAACGTGATCATCGAAAAGAGCATGGATCACGGCGAAGCCTCGGCAATCGCCGCCGGTGTGGTTTGGCACCGTTACCAGATGCCGGCCTATCACCTGATCGCCAACGATGGCCACGGCGTGACGCTGGTGAACATCGGTGTCGGCCCGTCCAACGCCAAGAACATCACCGACCACTTGGCCGTGCTGCGTCCGCATTGCTGGCTGATGATCGGTCACTGCGGCGGGCTGCGTCAGTCGCAGACCATTGGCGACTACGTGCTGGCCCACGCTTATATGCGTCGCGATGGCATTCTCGACCGCGTCGTGCCGCCGAATATTCCGATCCCGGCGCTGGCCGAAGTGCAAATGGCCCTGCAACAGGCAGCGGCCAACGTCACC
The DNA here is from genome assembly GCF_049959085.1 of Pseudomonas rustica. NCBI lineage: Bacteria > Pseudomonadati > Pseudomonadota > Gammaproteobacteria > Pseudomonadales > Pseudomonadaceae > Pseudomonas > Pseudomonas rustica. Next base: position 167,193 of record NZ_CP188200.1, read on the forward strand.
GGCGAGAAGGGCGACGATCTGAAAAAACGCCTGCGCACCGGCACCGTGCTGACCTACGACGACCGTAACTGGGAATTGCGTTGGGCGCAGGAACGACCGTTGATCAACCTGTCCCGCGCCGTCGCGGTGGACATGGAAAGCGGCACGATTGCCGCGCAGGGTTACCGCTTGCGCGTACCGTACGGCACGTTGCTATGCGTATCGGACAAACCGCTGCACAGTGAAATCAAGCTGCCGGGTTCGGCCAACGCGTTCTATGAGCGCGCGGTCAGCCAGCACTTGAAGATCGGCATCGAAGCGGTCGATCTGCTGCGCACCGAACTCAACTCGCTGCACTCGCGCAAACTGCGCAGCTTCGACGAACCGCCGTTCCGTTAACGGTTAGTCGTGGTCATTTGGCGGTCGGGGCACTAGCATTGTCAGCCCTGATCGCTAAATGTTTGCTCTCCCTATGTCTCGTCCCCCGCGTCCACCTTCCCGCCGCCCTGGCGCGAAGCCTCAGTCGTCTTCGCCGCGCCGTGTTGCCAAGGCGCCACCGGCCGAGCCGAAACTGATCCTGTTCAACAAACCTTTCGATGTGCTGACGCAATTCAGCGACGGCGAAGGGCGGGCGACGCTCAAGGATTACATTGATGTGCCCGGCATTTATCCGGCCGGACGTCTGGATCGCGACAGTGAAGGATTGCTGCTACTGACCAACGACGGGCAGTTGCAGGCGCGCATCGCTGATCCGAAACATAAACTGGCGAAGACATATTGGGTGCAGGTCGAAGGCGTGCCGAGCGCCGAACAGTTGCAGCGTCTGCGTGACGGCGTTGAGTTGAATGACGGCATGACCTTGCCCGCTGAAGCGCGGCAGCTGGATGAGCCCGAGTTGTGGCCGCGTAACCCGCCGGTACGCTTTCGCGCGTCCATACCGACGTCGTGGCTGGAACTGGTGATTCGCGAAGGGCGCAACCGTCAGGTGCGGCGCATGACCGCGGCGGTCGGGCTGCCGACGTTGCGCTTGGTGCGGGTGAAGATTGGTGACTGGACGATCGAAGGGCTCGATCAGGGCCAGTGGAAAGAAGTGCCGGCGCGCTTATAGAGCGCCGGATTCAATCAGGCCGATCACCACACTTTTAATGATGAACGCGGCCACACCCAGGCCCAGCACGAAGAACAAAATGAACGAGCCAAAGCGCCCGGCCTTGGACTTCTTCGCCAGATCCCAGACGATAAAACCCATGAAAATGATCAGGATGCTGACCAGACCGGTCATCATCCACTCTTCAAATACGGCTGGATCCATTGGGGTTCTCCGGCATGGGCGCGGCTAAAAGGGCGCGGCGAGTATACGCCAAGGGCGGATGGCGGGGCATTGACCTGCGTCGGTGTGCCGCGGTCATTGGTCTGCAACACCAATCCTGCCAGTGCTGCGCACTGGAACGGGGATAAATCCCCTCGCCACAAAAGCGATCTGTAGGAGCTGCCGAAGGCTGCGATCTTTTGATCTGGCTTTGAAAGATCAAAAGATCGCAGCCTCGTTTCACTCGTCAGCTCCTACAGGGGGCGATTTCAGTTGCGCAGGTGGGTGAGGGGCAGTTCGGTGCTGTTTAGGACTTGGTTCAGCACAAAACTCGAGCGCACGCTGGTCACGCCTTCAATGCGTGTGAGGTGCCCCAGCAACAACTTCTGATAGTGATCCATATCCGGCACCACCACTTTCAACTGGTAATCCGCATCCACACCCGTCACCAAGCTGCACTCCAACACCTGCGGCAATGTGCGAATCGCCGCTTCGAAATTCTCGAAACGCTCCGGCGTATGCCGATCCATGCCGATCAGCACATAGGCAGTCAAACTCAGCCCAAGCATCTTGCGATCGAGCAACGCGACCTGACGCGAGATATAGCCGTCGTCTTCCAGTTGCTTGACCCGGCGCGAGCAAGGCGAGGGTGACAGACCGATGCGCTCGGCCAGCTCCTGGTTGGAGATGCGGGCGTCGCGCTGCAATTCCGCCAAAATGCTCAGGTCGTAACGGTCGAGTTTGCTCATCAATCTGTCCTTGGTTGTAACTATTGCGGCGGATTATCTATCCAGGGTTAAAAATTGCGCAAGTGGTGTTTATTTCAGCAATCTTCGCAATCCTCTGTCGTGGCCTCAGGCCTATTCTTATTACCAGAATCACTGCTCGGTAACACAGTCCACGCGGCCCGCCCTATAAGGCCTGCCGCGGCCGCCACCCCCACCGGGGTTGTGCCGGCCCCCGAGCTGCACACTGTCCAGAAGACGGCGTGAGGTGAGCCGACGTCATAAGCGTCGAGCCAGGACGAAGTTCTCTAAAGGGAGGCCGACGGGTCTCCCTTTTTTCTTGCCTGCGATTTCATCTTGCCGCGCTCAATAAATAAGTTGCGCGACTGATAACCTGTTGCAGAACCGGATGTTCCCGACCCGGTCTTAGTTACAGGCCGCCTTTAATTACAGGCCTCAGTGAGGAAAAGCATGAAGTCGCGCATCTGGCGTCTGGCCGGTGTTGGTGTGTTGTGTGTGAGTGTCAGTGTGCAAGCGCTGGCCGATGATCCAGAGAGCCGCAGCCCGAATGGCGGGCAGCACGGGCAGGGGCATCAAGGCAATAACCAAGGGCATGGCGGCGAAAATCAGCCGCGTCCACAGAATAATCCACAGCAAAACCAGGCGCGTCCACAAAATCAGCCGCCGCAGAATCAACCGCGCCCGCAGAAAAACGAAGTCATTCGTGGCGACAACAGCCGCCAGTTCGAACACAACGGCCAGCCGCACAATAACAATGGTCAATGGCAAAACCATGACCAGAACCGGCCGGGCTACAACCCCAACCCGGTGCGCCAGCCGCCACCGCCGCCGCAAATGCCGGCCAACAGTTTGCCGATCCAGTCGCGGCCCGACACCGTGCGCCAGACTCAGGAACCGCGTCAGGGTTACTACCGCGACGAGCGTCCGCAAAATGGTTACAACAATAATAACCAGCATTGGCAGACTAACAACCGCCCCAATGACTATCGGCCCAACGACAATCGCTGGCCGGGACGTCCCGACGGACATGGCAACGGTTGGGGGCCGGGCCCGCAATATCGGCCGGGGCATGTGATCGACCGTTTCCCGGATCGTGACTATCGCGTGCCGTATCGCGGACAGGATTACTTCTATTCCGGTGGCTACTGGTATCGCCCGCAAGGCCCGCGCTACATCGTCGTGCAGCCGCCGCGCGGGATCCGCATTCAGTACTTGCCGGACTATTCGCGAGAAGTGTGGATCGGTGGTTCGCTACTGTTTCTCGCCGCCGGTTCCTACTACGCCTATCAAGAAGCGACGCAGGACTACGTAGTCGTCGAGCCGCCGGTGCAGCAACAGCCGCAACCACAGCCGCAATCCCAGGGCTATGACGTCGAGGCCTATCCGGCCAACGGTCAGTCGCCAGAGCAAGTGCAGCAGGACGGTTATCAGTGCTATCAGTACGCGGTGCAGCAAAGCGGTTTCGACCCGCGCACCGCGACCTATCAGCCGGCGCCCGAAGTGGTTCAGGCGTACCGTCAGGCTCAGGGCAATTGCCTGAGCAGTCGCGGTTATCAGGTTCAGTAAAAGCAGCTGCGAGCTGCACGTTTCGAGCTACAAGCTTGAAGCTTGCGGCTCGCGACTTGTCGCTGCTTTTATCGGATCGGCGTGCACCAGCACTTCGGCGCGCGGGTAGGCTTGGTGGATGGCATCGGCGGCTTGATCGCTGATGCCGTGGGCCACTGACAGTGTCAACTCTCCCGGCAATTCCAGGTGCAACTGCACGAACCAGTGGTTGCCCGAGATCCGCGTGCGCAAGTCATGCGCGCCCAGCACCCCCGGCACACTGCACGCGAGTTCGAGCATGTGCTGACTGACGTCCGTCGGCAGCTCTTCATCCATCAACACCGAAAAACTTTCCCGGGCGATCTGGATCGCGCTCCACAGAATGTACGCAGCAATTCCCAGACCGAACCACGCATCCAGTTGATCAAAACCAAACCCGGCCAAAATCAGCGCAATCAGAATGCTGCCGTTGAGCAACATGTCCGAGCGATAGTGCAGCGAATCCGCGCGTACGGCATTAGAGCCAGTCTGCTTGATCACCCGATGCTGCAACACCAACAGCGCCGCCGTCAGCAGCAGCGAAAACACAATCACGCCGATGCTCAGCCATGGCGCGCCAAGCGGCTGCGGATCGTGCAGTCGTTCGTACGCCTGAAACGCGATCAACACCGCACTGCCACCGATGAACAGCGCCTGCGCCATGCCCGCCAGCGACTCTGCCTTGCCGTGGCCATAACGGTGATCGTCATCCGCCGGACGCAGTGCGTAATGCACCGCTAGCAGATTGAGCATCGAGGTGATGCCATCCAGCGCCGAGTCGGTGAGCCCGGCGAGCATGGCCACCGAACCGCTCAGCCACCAGGCAATGGCTTTGGCGACGATCAGCGTGCAGGCGACCGCCACCGAGGCGCGGGTCGCCAGCCGTAGCAGGCGAGCGTGTTCGGGGCTGGAGGTCATTGCGTTTCCTTTTTAAGCGGCAGGTTGCAGGCCGAACATCGCCAGTTGCTGCGTGCTGCCCTTGTGTTGAATCAGGCGCGGATCATCCAGAGGAAAGTCACGTCCCAATTCACTTTCGAGAATAGCCTGCAACTTGTGATTATCGACCTGACCGTCCGGGCCGATGGCTTGTTTGAGTTTGGCCGGATCGATCTGCGCGGTGTGGCCCGGTTCGAAATAAATCGCGCCAGTGGCGAAGTCGACGGCAAACGCGATCAGCCCGGGGATGATGTAGAAGAGCAGGCCCACGGCATCGAGCACGGCAATCGCCGGGTCGACTTTGCCGTCAATCTGACCGCGACGATCCGGATAGAAAATCGAACCGCACGCCGTGATTTGCGTGAGCAGGGTGGCGACCAGTACACCGCCGATCAGGCGAAAAGGTAAGCGCATGGGAAATCTCCTGATTGATCTAAGAACGAAGCGTCATCGTGTGAAGTTAAGACCCTGACGAATGCCTTGCAGTTCGCCGTTATACTCGGCCTGGCAGGGCGTGCCCACAGTAAATTGCGGCCTCGTCTCACCCCTACCGAAATACGTTGAGGATTGAAGTTGTTTTCTCCAGATCGACACCGCGTGAAGGCTAATGAATCCTATCGGGGTTCGGCCCTCCGGGCTAAAGCTGTGAGCGCGCCATGCTGCGTTGCGGGACTTGGCAAGGAAACGACCCTTACCTGCGTCCCGCGCCTTGCCTGGCACGCTCACAGCTTTAACGCGACTCGCAATTTACTGTGGGCACGCCCTGGGGAGCCAGCATGAATTCTTTGCCGATCGATGAAGTTTTACCCGCCCTGCGTGAAGCCTTGGCGACTCGCCATGAAGCCGTGCTCGAAGCACCGCCCGGCGCCGGTAAAACCACCCGCGTGCCGTTGGCCTTGCTCAATGAAGCGTGGCTGGCCGGGCAGACCATTCTGATGCTCGAACCGCGCCGCCTCGCCGCGCGTGCAGCCGCAGAACGGCTGGCCAGCGAGTTGGGCGAGAAGGTCGGGGAAACCGTCGGTTATCGCATTCGACTCGACAGCAAGGTTGGCCCCAACACACGCATCGAAGTGGTCACCGAAGGCATTCTCACCCGGCGCTTGCAGGATGATCCGGCGCTCGAAGGCGTCGGCCTGCTGATCTTCGACGAATTCCACGAACGCAGCCTTGATGCCGATCTGGCGCTGGCCCTAAGTCTGAACGGTCGTGAGCTGTTTCGAGCTGAACAGCCGCTGAAGATTCTGCTGATGTCGGCCACCCTCGAAGGCGAGCGCCTGGCCGGGTTGCTCGATGACGCGCCGATCCTGCGCAGCGAAGGCCGCATGTACCCGGTGACGATGCGCTGGGGGCGGCCGTTTCAGCCTGGCGAATACATTGATCAGCGTGTTACGCAAACCGTGCTCGAAGCGCTGCACGATGAAACCGGCAGCGTCTTGGTGTTTCTGCCGGGGCAGGCGGAAATCCGTCGCGTCCATCAACAATTGGTCGAGGCGATGGGTGAGCGCAGCGATGTGTTGCTCTGCCCGCTGCACGGCGAACTCGACCTCAATGCGCAACGCGCGGCGATCGATCCGGCGCCGCCCGGCCAGCGCAAAGTGGTGCTGGCGACCAACATTGCCGAAACGAGTCTGACCATCAACGGCGTGCGCGTGGTGATCGATGCCGGACTGGCGCGGGTGCCGCGTTTCGATCCGGGCAGCGGCATGACGCGCCTCGACACTCAGCGGATTTCCAAGGCCAGCGCCACTCAGCGTGCGGGCCGGGCAGGGCGTCTGGAACCGGGTGTTTGTTATCGCTTGTGGTCGCAGGATCAACACGAACAGCTCGCCGCTTACGGCAGCGCGGAAATTCTTTCGGCGGATCTCGCCAGCCTCGCGCTGCAACTGGGACGTTGGGGCGTGACGCCGGGCGAACTGGTGTGGCTCGACGTTCCGCCAGCGGCGGCTTATGCACAGGCGCAGGATTTGCTGCAACGGCTCGGCGCGCTGGAAGGTGAGGTGCTGACGACCCACGGTCAGGCCATGGCTGAGTTACCGGCGCATCCGCGCATCGGTCATTTGTTGTTGCGCGGTCAGGCGTTGGGTTTGGCCAACATGGCGTGCGATGTGGCTGCGTTGCTCGGCGAGCGCGATATCTTGCGTGGCGCCGGGGCGGATTTGCACAGTCGTCTGGTGTTGCTGTCCGGCGAAGAACGCGCCGCCCGTGGTGCTCAGGGCGGTGTGCAGCGTGCCCGGCAATTGGCGCGGCAATATCGCGGTTATCTGCGCGGCAAAGCGAGCGAGCCGGTCAGCGATCCTGATCATCCGCGCTGGCTCGGTGCGTTGCTGGCGCTGGCCTATCCCGATCGCGTCGCGCAACAGCGGCGTGCCGGTGGCGCCGAATATCGTCTGGCCAACGGTCGTGCGGCGCTGTTCGCCGAAGCCGACAGCCTGATGAAAGAACCGTGGATCGTCATCGCCGACCTCGGCAGTCGTCAGGGCCAGCGCGAAGAGCGGATTTATCTGGCAGCGGATTTCGATCCGGCGCTGTTCGATTCCGTGCTCGCCGAACAAGTGCGCAATGTCGATCAACTCGACTGGGACGAGCGCGAAGGTGTGCTGCGCGCCGAGCGTCAGCGCAAGGTCGGCGAGCTGATTCTCAGCCGTGAACCGCTGACCGGTCTCGACGAAAATGCACGCAGTCAGGCGCTGGTGAATCTGGTGCGACGCAAAGGTCTGGAGCTGCTGCCGTGGACTCCGGAACTGCGTCAGTGGCAGGCGCGAGTGGCGCTGTTGCGGCAACTTGATCTGACTAATCAGAACGACAGTCTGTGGCCAGACGTCAGCGATGCAACCTTGCTCAACACCCTCGAAGATTGGCTGATGCCTTATCTGGGCAAGGTCTCGCGGCTCAGCCATTTTGCCAATCTGGATCTGTCGAGCATCGTGCGTAATCTGCTGCCATGGCCGCTGCCGCAAAAGCTCGATGAGCTGGCGCCGCATCATCTGAGCGTGCCGTCGGGGTCGTCGATTCGGCTGGATTACAGCGAGTCTCCGCCGATTCTTGCAGTGCGTTTGCAGGAACTGTTCGGGCTGGCGGATACGCCACGGATTGCTGGCGGGCGCCAGGTGGTCAAGTTGCATCTGCTGTCGCCAGCACGACGTCCGGTGCAGGTGACGCAGGATCTCGCCAACTTCTGGCGCAGCACCTATGCCGAGGTGAAGAAGGATTTGAAGGGACGGTATCCGAAGCATTACTGGCCGGATGATCCGTTGGTGGCGGAGGCGACTGCGCGGATCAAGCCGCGCAAGTAAGAGCACTGGCGTGGCTTGATCGGTTTAACCGGTGATGTTGTGATTCAGGCCTCTCCGTAGAGGCCTTGGGAAACACTGCGTTTGTGCTTGATGCCATAGAAAATCCACATCAACCCGATCCATACGGGAATTGCATACACAGCAATCCTAAAGACGGAATCCATCAACATCACGCCCAATATGAAGACCAGAAATGCCAGGCAGATATAGTTGCCGTAGGGATACCACAACGCCCTGAACAGCGGTATCTGGCGGGTCTTGTTCAAATGTTGCCGAAATTTGAAATGCGACAGACTGATCATCACCCAATTGATCACCAGCGTTGCAACCACCAGTGATAGCAGCAGTTCCAGTGCATATTGCGGGATGATGTAGTTCATCAGTACCGCAAACAGAGTTACGGCCGCCGACGCGAGGATCGAGCGTACGGGAACACCGCGTTTGTCTATTCTGGCCAGGCTTTGCGGCGCATCACCTTGCTCTGCCAGGCCCAACAATATGCGGCTGTTGCAGTAAGTCCCGCTGTTATAGACGGATAGCGCAGCAGTCAGTACCACGAAGTTAAGGATGTGCGCCGCGGTAGCACTGTCGAGCATTGACGACACCATGACGAAAGGGCTGGCACTGTAAGTATCGCCAGACGCGTTTAGTGAAGTCAGAAGACTGTCCCAAGGCATCAGTGATAGCAAAACCACAAGTACGCCAATGTAAAAAATCAGAATGCGGTAGATCACCTGGTTGATTGCTTTGGGGATCACGGTGCGCGGGTTGTCGGCCTCGGCCGCAGTGAAGCCGAGCATTTCCAGGCCGCCAAAGGACAGCATGATCACCGCCATGGACATTGCCAGCCCGCCTACCCCGTAGGGGAAAAACCCACCTCGCTCCCACAAATTGCTTACTGCCGCTTGTGGCCCTCCAGTACCGCTGACTAGCAGATAACTGCCCATGGCAATCATGCCTATGACGGCCAGTACCTTGATGATGGCAAACCAGAATTCCGCTTCACCAAACATTTTCACATTGATCAGGTTGATGGCATTGATCAGCACAAAGAAGGCCGCAGCGGATACCCATGTCGGGATCTCTGGCCACCAGTAGTGCACGTACTTGCCGATGGCGGTCAGTTCCGACATGCCGACCAGGATGTATAGCATCCAGCAGTTCCAGCCCGACAGGAACCCGGCGAATCCGCCCCAGTACTTGTGAGCGAAATGGCTGAAGGAACCCGCTACCGGCTCTTCCACGATCATTTCCCCTAGCTGTCGCATGATCAGGAAGGCGATGAAGCCGCAAATCGCATAGCCGAGGATCATTGATGGGCCCGCCGACTTCAGTGCTCCTGCCGAACCCAAAAACAGTCCGGTTCCCACTGCCCCACCCAAGGCGATCAGTTGGATGTGTCGATTTTTCAGGCTGCGCTTCAGCACGCCTGAGCGCGCGTTGAATCCGCTCATTGGAATCGGCTCACGTAAGTTTTGATGAAAAGCGTTACAGAGAGTTTCGCGAGATTACTTTCGCGCTCGTGCCGAAGCGGTTGTTGGCACAGGAATGGTGGGCCGTTTTTTACTGTCATATTTCGTCTCGTCCTTGAAATTATTTTTCATCTATATCAATTGGTTGAGGGCTTTTTATGTCACCAATCGCAATGATTTCTTAATTGATCCTGATTAAAACTATTGGAAGAAACATATTTCTATCTGTTGAATTTGTAAATGGGGAGTGATATCTAATGCATCGCAGACGGAGATGCCGACGATTCCATGGATTTAAGGAGTGATGAAGGTGAAGGGCAGTAATGCAGAAGGAGTATTCGATTTTTCGGCCAGCGGATGCGCTGATCCGGGGCACTATTTTTCTAATGCTGCGCACGACATCCGTGAACGGTTGCTTAGTGACGGTGCCGTGATCATTCGCGCCGCTGATCGGTGCAAGGATCCTGGTGAGTTTGAAAAGGCCATTGTCGCTATGGGCTTTGAAACCCGCGATTACGTTGGCGGAAGCTCTCCACGCTCGACCATACAGGGCAAGGTTATGGAGGCGACTCGCACCCCTCCCGACTGGTCCGTCATCCTTCATCAAGAAATGGCCTACGTAAAACGCCCACCCGAGATCATTGCGTTCGTTTGCGTGGAACCGGCCGGAAAAGGCGGCGAATCTGTCATCGGCGACATGCGCAAGCTGGAGCAACTGGTTGATCAAGCGACCTTGAAGCAGCTAACGGATCGCGGACTTAAATTGCGCAGAACCTTACCCAGCGAGGCGCGGGTCGATCTCAAACCGGGCGTCAAAAAAAGCTGGCAAGAGACCTTCTCTAGCGCCAGGAAATCCGAAGCAGAGTTGCTTTGCCGATCGCGTGGGTGGGACTTCGAATGGAACGGCGAAGACCTCGTTCTCTGGCAGGACTGTATTTCCCCGATGCGTCAGCATCCCCTTAAAGACGCAAACATCTGGTGCAATCAAGCGCATTTCTGGGGCGCGGCAGCCATGATCGAATGGGCGCGTATCGATGGTCGAGAGCAGGACGCCAGCGAGCTGATAAACGCGCATCGTAAAACCCCGCTACTGCTGGAAGCCATGTGTTTTGGTAATGGCGAGCCGCTTGCGGAAGACCTCACCCTGGAGCTTTTTCACGCCGTCAGGGGGCTGGAACGAGATGTCGATTTGGCTGAGGGCGATATTTTACTGCTCGATAATTTTCAGTTTGCACATGGTCGGCGCGCCTTTTCGGGCAGCCGGACAATCAACGTGATCATCGCCGATTGGGCGGGTCAACAGTCACACGTAGTTCAGGGATGAAAAAATGACCATTCAGGAAAAGAATTTCACGTCGGATAGCACCTATGTGCTGACCCCCGGTGTCGATGTATGCCTAAAGGATCTGATCCGGTTTGCCCGACCCGGCAAGACAGTAGTCGCATCCCAAGCCACGCGACAAAGGGTTCAGGCATCGAGAGATGCCTTGGAAAACCTCGTTGCGCAGGGGGCGGTCATCTATGGCGTGAATACCGGCATGGGCGGCTTCGTTGACCACCTCGTGCCTATCGAGAAAGCCCACGAGCTTCAATCCAATCTGATTCAGGGCGTATCGACAAACGTCGGTGAGCGATTCCCGGACAGCGTCGCCCGGGCCACAATGTTTGCGCGAATTGTTTCATTATCACGCGGTAACTCGGCGATCTCTCTGGAGAACTTTGATCGGTACATCGCCATCTACAACGCAGGCCTTATCCCTGAAATTCCGAGTAAAGGTTCTCTTGGCACCAGTGGTGATCTGGGGCCATTGGCAGCGGTTGCGCGGATGTTAACCGGTGATGGTTACGCCTATCTTGATGGTGTGCGCATTCCGGCGACACAAGCGCTTGAGCAATTTGGCCTGGCACCGTTACACCTGAGCTACAAAGAAGGGTTGGCACTGATCAATGGCACGTCCTGCATGGTAGCGGTCGCGGCAATGAATGTGGTCGAGTCCCGAGAACTGCTTGAACAATACACCTCGATTTCCGCTTTCTCCTTCGAGGCGTTGCAGGCCCGGGTACGTCCTTTTCATCCTGACGTTCACAAGTTGAAACCGCACTTGGGGCAGCAAAAAATTGCCGAGGCCATTTGGGACGATCTTCAAGGCTCGGAGTTGGCGATTGATGACATTGAACTCTCGTCGCAACTGAGTGCGCTGCGAACTGACGAGGTACGTCAGGAGGCCATGCCCATTGAAGATGCCTACTCGATTCGCTGCACACCCCAGATTCTGGGGCCGGTGCTGGAAACCATCGAGTTCGTCGAGCGCATCGTCACCAACGAACTGAACTCATCCAACGACAATCCGTTGATCACTCCCGAGAATGGTGAGGTTTTTCACAACGGCCACTTTCATGGGCAGTACATTGCCTCGGCCATGGACTACCTGACGATCTCCATGATCACGATGTGCAACCTTTCTGATCGGCGCATAGATCGCTTCCTGACGAAGGCCAACAGCAATGGTCTGCCGTCTTTCCTCTGCGCTGAAAATGGCGGTCTGCGTTTCGGTCTTATGGGTGGGCAGTTCATGTCGGCCTCTCTGACGGCGGAAAACCGATCGCTCGCCACGCCGGTTTCGATCCAGACCCTGACCACCACCGCCGACTTCCAGGACGTGGTTTCGTTTGGTCTTATTGCCGCGCGTCGTGTGGCTGAAGTGTTGCAGAACACGCGGTATGTCATTGCCTTCGAACTGATATGCGCAGCCCAGGCAGCCGATATTCGCGGTTGCACAAAGTTAGGCCAGCAGGGCCGTGCCTGGCATGCCCGAGTGCGTGAACTGATCCCTTATCTGGATCGGGATATTGCGTTGACCGGGTATCTGGAAAGCATCGTTGCCCACATTCTTGGGGGGCACAGTCGATGAGTTCGTCAGGCAACAAGAGCGCAGTGGCAGGCGCTGAGTCGCTGGAAGCGGATTGCCGTAATGCCCGGCTGCACGCTAACGAAAATCTGCTGGGAGCATCGGGTCTGGCACTGCACCTGTGCATGTCGATGCCGTCACTGCTCAGCGAATACCCTGAGGTGACTTACAAGTCGCTTCGCACGGCCATCGGTGAACGTTGGAACGTTGATCCCGAGCGTGTGGTGGTCGGGGCAGGTTCTGATGAGTTGATTGATATTTCATTGCGTAGTTTGTTGCAGGCTGGCAGCCGGATCGTGGCACTGCAGCACAGCTTCAAAATGTACAAAATCAGATCCGAGCTTCTGGGGGCTGACTATAGTGAGATCTTTCCCGCCAGCGGAGAAGGTTACGACACTACACTCAATATTGCCCTTCAAAAGAATCCGGATGTGGTTGTGCTGGTAAACCCGTCGAACCCTTTGGGCGACTATCTCTCTCCATCCGCACTGCTAAAACTTGTTGCTGCCATTCCGGAAAGAACGACGGTCATCATTGATGAAGCGTATGCAGAGTTCGCCCCGGATCGCGAGAACTCGCCTGGCGTGCAGATCGTAAACGCTCGGAAAAACTCGATATGCCTGCGTACGTTTTCAAAGGCGTATGGCATTGCGGGGTTACGTTTGGGTTGGGCTTATGCCAGCGCTGATCTGGTTCCGGTTCTGCAGGCACGGCGCGCGCCATACAACGTCAGCTCATTCTCTGCCCTCGCCGGTGAGTATGCACTTTGGGATGCTGATCATCTGGAAAAGACAGCGACGCATTGCCTTGTGTGGGGGCAGGAGATTGTCAGTCTGTTCCAGGGCTATGGCGTTCAAGCCAGAAGTCGCTATGTCAACTTTGTATTCGTCGAGTTCAACAGCCCCCACGCCTGTAAGTCGTTACATGACTACCTGGCGCGTGAAGGATTTCTGACATCGCCATTGACTGATTATGGCCTTGATAACTGCCTCAGAATCTCGATAGGTAGCCAGGTGCAGATGACCCGTTTGTGCGATGTTCTCAGAAAAGAGCTGGACGCGGTTGAGCGCCAAAAAGGCCCGAGAGATGTGGATGCCCTCAACCATTCGCACAGGCTCCCAACCACACTGAGCGAGAACTGACTCGAGGTAAAAATGAGCGGAACACAGCCTTTATTTCATGAAAATCCGTATCTGAAGCAACTGGAATGTCGAGTCGATCTGCTTGAGCGCGACGATGCCGGTCTTCCTTTTGCACTCCTTGGCGAAACGGTTTTCTACCCGCAGGGAGGCGGCCAGCTCGGAGATCGAGGCGTGTTGCACATTCAGGGGACGAAGGCGGGTGAGACTTTAAAACGGCTGGAAGTTATCGCCACGAAAAAAAGGGATGATCAGATTCGGCATTACCTAAAGGTCGACGATGAAACATTCGCGCTGCTGAGCGAGCCTAAGAATGCACAGCAGGCGACAGCCACTCTCGACTGGTCATTACGCTATCATCAGATGCGTGTTCATTCGGCCATGCATTTGATCCACTGCATGCTTGAGCAAACGCTGGGGCGCTCCATTCAACACCCGGTGCGCTCGCCGCTGAGTGACGACGGAGGGGAAAATCAATACGAGTTTGTCGAAGAGTTCGACGAAGACAGTTTGAGGCAGGCGACTGATGCCCTGAACGAGTTTTGCTCTGCAAGTCATGAGATTCGTACGGAAGCGGATACCAGCCAAGGACAAGGATTTCGTTGGTGGAAATGCGAAAACTGGTCAATCCCTTGCGGGGGAGTTCATGTACGTAATACGCAAGAAATAGGCTTGGTGACTTCCAGTATGAAAATCAAGAAGAACACGACCAGAGTGGTCATCACTCTGTCGGCAGAGGCTGAAGAGCTTGGATAACAAACGAGCGTTTGGTGCGTTTCTCATGCAATTGCGGATTGATGCCGGGCATCTGAAGATTTCGACGTTTCTCGAAGAGGTCAACATCCCGTTTTCGGCCAATTACTACCGTGACGTAGAGGCCGGAAGAAAGTACCTGAGTATCGATGCTGCCGTCGAACTGCATGACCATTTGGATATCGACGCTTCCAGTAAGGTCAGCTTCGATTATTACTGGCATTACTTCAGAGACTTGTTGCCGGCCAATGTCCACGAGATATTGTTTGGCAAAGGGGTTGAGGTCACGGATCTTTCGTCCAGGCTGGAGCTTCGAGAGCATGATTCGAAGATACTGCGTCGGGCGCTGAGTTTGAGTCGGTATGAGCGTGAGTTCATCATAACCGAGGAAGTCGTCAAGGCATTCGAGGAGAACTTCGAGTTGCTGCCATTGATGACTTATCTCTATATGGTCGACAGTGCGTCCGTTGCGGAGATGCAGTTGGTTTGCCAACAGCTAGGCCTTGCCTACGACGAACGAACTGAAGCGTTTCTGAACCTCGTCTCGAAGGAACGAAGCACCACTGATGAGCCTTTTGTTCGTCACGCACCTACGCTGAGAATGCCAAGAACCGCTGATGCGTTGCGGCTAAAGGATATGTTCCTGCGTCATGAAGTGGAACGATCGCTGACCAAACCTGAAAAAAGTGAATATTTTGATGTTTCAGGTTCTTTTAAATACAGCTCGATGGTGACACTCAAAGACGCAGAAATAGAGCAAATTCAGGATCGTCTTGTCGATCTCTTCTCCTTGATCGAAGTGCACAACAAATCCGGCACCCAGCTAGAGGATAAGGATGCTCAACCTTATTTCTTCGGGATGATAGTTTCTGGCCGTCCTGAATACGATGGACGTGGAGCCCGAACCGCCAAAAAAAACAAAAAGTGAAAACAGAGAAGACGGGAGTCACCGCGTTCTCTGTTCGATGATCTGTGTCAGTCAACCGCTCACAGGAATGCGCGGGTTGGCGCAGTGATGGACCGATAAAAACAAATCTGGCCGTGATCAGTTAGCACAAGGATGAGACTAATGAATGCTTTGGTTGTTGAAAAACTTCGTCTGTTGTTTGGCGAACGCTTGAGGCTTGAAAAAAGCATCCGGAAACAATTCTGCCAAGCGCCGCCCGGTATTGAATTGAGCCCGCCTGACGCGGTAATCACCGTTCGAAGTGAAGAAGAAATCGTTCAGGTTGTGCGGCTTTGTCACGAACATGGCGTAGCGATGATTCCGGCCGGAGCCCGCTCATCGCTTGAAGGACAAATCAATGCGCCACGTGGTGGAGTGTGTGTCGACTGTTCTGAGATGAACGCGATTCTTAGCATAAACGCGATGGACATGACTGCGACCGTTCAGCCAGGAGTTACCCGCGAACAACTGAACAGTTACTTGCGCGACACTGGTCTGTTTTTTTCAGTTGATCCTGGCGCTAACGCGTCGATGGGCGGAATGGCTGCGACGCGAGCCTCGGGCACCAACTCCGTTCGTTACGGGACGATGGCAGCCAACGTCAAAGCTGCACGCTGGGTCATGGCTGATGGGGCAGTTGCGCAAATCGGCTGTAGAGCACCTAAATCTGCCATGGGCCTGGATTTGCTGGCTATCGCTGTAGGTTCAGAAGGAACCCTCGGTATCTTCAGTGAGCTGGAAGTCAGATTACACCCTGTGCCTGACACAATTGTCGCGGGAGTCTGCTCGTTTGACTCTGTCGACAACGCCGTACAGACAGTTGCCACTGCTCTCGGACAAGGCCTGTCAATTGCTCGGATCGAGTTGTTGGATGTTAACGCTGTCCGCGCGTGCAATGCCTATTCCCCTGCGCTGGATTTGCCGGAAGTGCCTCATCTTTTTCTTGAGTTTCACGGAGATAGATCGACGGTCGCCAGCAACGTTGAAATATTCACCGATTGTGCACATGAGTTCGGCGGTCAACTAAAGATCTCTCAACGTGTTGAAGAGCGAACGGCCCTGTGGAAAGCGAGGCATGACGCTTGGTGGGCATTTCACGCGTTCTATAACGGCCGCAAGGGGCTGGCCACTGATGTATGTGTGCCGTTGTCATCGCTTAGTGCCTGTATCAGCGCCACTGCTGCAGACATTATCGCTTCCGGGCTCGACGCGCCGCTGATTGGCCATGTCGGCGACGGTAATTTCCACTTGTTGATCATGCTTCAGGAAGGGCAGGACGAGAGTGTGGAGATTCAGGCGTTTCTAAGTCGACTGTCGAGTCGTGCATTGTCGTTCGGCGGGACGGTCAGCGGAGAGCACGGCGTCGGTCAGGGCAAAGTGAAATGGATGTCGGCCCAGCACGGTACGGCGCTGCCGATTATGCGGGCAATCAAAAAGGCCTTGGATCCGGCGAATATCCTCAACCCCGGCAAGATGTATCACCCGCTTACCGTTGATGCTCTGTAAGCGTCGATTTTTCATTTTTATGGATGGATGTGAAAGATATGCGACACATTTTGATAGTCGGAATTAACAAGGTATCCATCAAGTACGTTTGCGAGGCAATTCGCAGTGCGGGGTTTGAGCCAATACTGTCGGTGGACCCTGCAGGTTTTCATGGCGCAGCCAAAACAGTATTCGATGGGGTCACCTGCATTCCCGCATTTAGCGATACCGACGCGCTATCTGCTTACTTGCAGGCCAATAAAGAACTGGTGAGTGCGATCCACAGCATCACAACTTTTTTTGACGAACTCTTTCCAATGGTGTCGGCAGTCGCCAAAGCGTTTGGATTTAATGCACCGCCTGCTGAATTCGCCAAGCTCTCATCCAAGGAATTTGTCGGTGGCCTGATACCTGAACATGTTCCAGCAGAGACCTGTGTCTTGCTCAATGATGGAGACTTCGAGATATCGTGGCTGACGCCTGGTATCAAAAATGATGTTGTGCTGAAACCCTCGGTCGGCTCCGGCGCGGTGGCGACGATGTTGCTTACCATCGGGGCAAATGAGGATCCTTCCAGCGTGATCAAGTCGGCGATTCTGGGGAGTGGAATTGATCAGCCTGAAAGCACTGCGTGGATCGTTCAGGCGCACTGTGAGGGTGATCTCGTCAGCATGGAAGGTTTCGCCCAAGACGGGCAGGTAGTTTTTCTTGGCTTGTCCAAGCGCAACCGTGTCGGTTTCACCGAAGTCGCCAATCAGTTTCCAGCCAACGAGATGATCGGTTTAACCGTTCGTTCGAAAATCGAGACGGCCGTGTGCGATCTGATCGCACGTGCAGAATTCGATAACGGTTTTTTCCATTGCGAGTTCATTGCTACACCGTCTACGGCTTACCTTATCGACGCCAATATGGGCCGTCTCGGCGGTGCGAGTATTGTCGAGCAAATTGCCTTGGCCTATGACCTGGCGCCTGCCACTGTTCTGCAACACGTTGCTCTGCTGCCGCTGGGACTACTCGAGACCACACTCCACTACAAACCTGTCGAGCAGTGTCGCCAAACTTTGAGTTACTGGTATTGCCTGGATCACGAGGCCATTGTGCATGACTGGGAAATTCCGCTCCTGTCTTCCATTCATACACCGATCGCCAATGTTGGCAGCCTGATCGTGCCTATCGGTACGTCTGATTACGCCTGGATCGGCATGCTCACCGGCTACGCAGACGTTGTCGTACGCGAGATAGGGCAAGTGCTTATTCATACGGATCGCGGCACTAGAAGGCCGGTCTTCCAATGATCTACTTCGTCCGGTTTCTATCGTCCGCCGCTTGGAGTTGTTTCTATCCGTTCATGGCCATTTGGCTCAACTCGGCTGTAGGTCTGAGTACCAGCGCAGCCGGCATCGTCGTCGGCTTCGCCATTGTTTCAAACCGGGTGGGTGCACTGGCCTTTCAAGGCGTGATGGACAAGATTGATCGCCGACGTGAAATTGCCCTCGCTTTACTGTGTGTGGCAGTGGCCGCGTGTTTAATGCTGGCGACGGCTGCGGCGGGAGTTACCCACGTACTGATCTGGATCGTTTTGGTGGTGGTGTTTGGCGTGGCCAATTCGATCGCGACGATTTCGCAGATCTCATACATTGTTCAGTACTTTCGCGAGGGCGAGCACGAGCGAGTGCTTTCCTATGAGAATGTCGCTGCGAACGCGGGCGCTGGAATAGCACCGTTCGTTGCATCGTTGATATTGGCAGGAACGGGTTATTGGTTTGTTGCTCTGCCATTACTGTTAGGTGTTCTGGCAACTGCGTCTACTACGCTGATTCCTCACCTGACAAGGTCAACAATCGCGGCATCAGACAGTCTCGCGTCTTCGGCGAGCATCTCCGACGCGTCGCCTAAAGTTGTTGCGTTCATGATCATCAACTTTTTGACCATGATCGGTTATGCGCAGTTTTATTATGTATTCCCAACCTATGCGACGGAGCGTTTCTCCAGTGAGTTGGTCGGTGTACTGTTTCTGGTGGCCAGCGGCATCATTATTTTCAGTCAGGTCTATATAACGTCGCTCTCGCAGCGGGTTTCACGGTTGTGGCGGGTCATCGTTTCAAACCTGCTGATCGGCGCGGGTTGCCTGCTATTAATGGTTTCGTCTCAAGTGCAGGCAATTCTGTTCCTCGTCGTGGTTTTTATCGTGATTGGCGAGATGATCTGCGGCCCGTTGTATCAGGCCCAAGCCGTAAAAATATGGAGAGGGCGCAGTTCTGTAGCGATGTCCGTGCAGACTTGTGTGTGGGGGGCTGCCGAGGCGACGGCTGCTGTACTCGGACTTCTGGCTGTCGCCAACGAGCTCAGCTTCTTGTCTTTCCTGCTGGGATTTGCTGCCTGCGTAATCGCCGCTGTTGGCGCGTGGATATCGATTGCCATGAAGCGCCCGTTGATCGGCATAGAAATCGAGCAGCGATCACCGCAGGTTTCCTGAAGGGTAGGGGAGTATTCAATTACCGGTCTTGGCCGTCAGTTGTTCGCGGCAATAATCCGCGAACAACTGTGCCGGTTTGGTCAGTTGCCCACGCTTGAGCCACGCGGCCACCAACCCCGAGCCGGTGACGTCCTCGGCGATCTCGACACACGCGACTTTCTTGCCGTCATAGGTGCATTCCGAATGCGGCCTCGTCACCAGAATCGAAAAGCCAAACCCCTGACCCACCATCCCGCGCACCATTTCAATCGATGGCGAGCTGAACTCGATGCGCGGCGTCAGCCCCAGCTCTTCGAACAGGCTGACGAAGTAAGTCCGGCTCGGTTGCACATCGAGCAAGATCATCGGATCAAGGCACAAATCCCGCAGCGACACCTGCTTGTACTCGGCAAAGCGATGATCCGCCGGCAGCAGCGCATATGGCCGTTGCGCCGGCATCAGCGGTTCGGTCTGAATGGTCGCATCGAGTTCGTGTTCATAAAGAATCACCAAGTCGAACGCTCCCGACGTCAGGCCTTGCACCAGTTCCTGCTGCTCACCATCACGAATGCGGATTTTCACTCCCGGATACAGCGCCGAAAACCCGGCGATCAATTGCGGTAGATACAACGGCGCGACGGTTTCAAAGCAGCCGATATCGATTTGTCCCGCGACAATGTCGTTGTCGGCCAGTGCGTTCTGTTCGAACTCCTTGGCCATTCGCAGCAGTTCTTGTGCCTTGCGGAAAAACCGCGCGCCGCTGGGCGTCAGTGACACGCCTTGGGCGTGATGACGGATCAGCAGTTGCACGCCGAAGCTGTCTTCCAGGCCTTTGATCGCGGTGGAGATCGCCGGTTGCGCGATGTACAGCTTGCGCGAGGCTTCGGCAACGCTGCCGCATTCGACGGTGGTGATGAAGTATTTCAACTGACGCAAATTGTAGGCGGCCACGGCAAACCTCAGGACGAGCGGACTCGACTTCAAAGCAATTTGTGCGCCGCCACGTCCATGGCGCGACGATGTTTTTATCCTTCAACCATAGCCACCTGCGCAGCGATTGGGGGAAGTCATTGCCCAGTGTTTTTATTGCCTGCGAAGATATTTTTACTATTTTTAGCCCGCGCGGGCCTGAGCGACCATCGATTCACAATAACGTCTCAGGAGCATCCGTCGTGTTCGAGCTTGCAGAGTGGCAGCGCCGTGCCGTTGCGTTGAATTTTCCCGATCAAGCCGTGATCGACGGCCAACATTGCGCCGCGCAGTCGGGGCAGACCTTCGCCGCAATCAATCCGGCGACCGGGCAGTGCCTGGCGAATGTCGCTGCATGTGACGAGGAAGATGTCGATGTGGCAGTGCGCAATGCGCGGCTAGTGTTTGAGGCGGGCACCTGGTCGCAACGCCCGCCCGCCGAGCGCAAGCAAGTGTTGCTGCGCTTGGCGGATTTGCTGATGAGCCATCGCGAAGAACTGGCCTTGCTCGATTCGCTGAACATGGGCAAACCGGTGATGGATGCCTACAACCTCGACGTGCCGGGCGCCGCCGGGGTGTTCCGTTGGTACGCCGAAGCCATCGACAAGCTCTACGATCAAATCGCGCCCAGTGCGCCGAATGTATTGGCGACGATTACTCGCGAAGCGCTCGGGGTGGTTGCGGCGGTGGTGCCGTGGAATTTCCCGTTGGACATGGCCGCGTGGAAACTAGCCCCGGCGTTGGCGGCGGGAAATTCGGTGATTTTAAAACCGGCGGAGCAGTCGCCGTTTTCGGCGTTGCGTCTGGCCGAGTTGGCGCTGGAAGCAGGGTTGCCGGCGGGTGTGCTCAACGTGTTGCCGGGTCTTGGCGAGCAGACGGGCAAGGCGTTGGGTTTGCACGCGGATGTCGATTGTCTGGTGTTCACCGGCTCGACCCAGGTCGGCAAATATTTCATGGAATATTCCGCGCAGTCGAACCTCAAGCAGGTGTGGCTGGAGTGCGGCGGCAAGAGCGCCAATCTGGTGTTCGCCGATTGCCAGGATCTCGATCTGGCGGCGGAAAAAGCCGCGTTCGGGATCTTCTTCAATCAGGGCGAAGTCTGCTCGGCCAACTCGCGGTTGCTGGTGGAGCGTTCGATTCATGATGAGTTTGTTGAACGGCTGAAAGCGCAGGCTGAACGCTGGTTGCCGGGCGATCCGCTGGATCCGCAGAGCAGTGCCGGGGCGATTGTCGATAGCAAGCAGACGGCGAGCATCATGGGTTTTATTCGCAGTGCCGAGCAGTCGGGGGCGACGCGGATTTGTGGCGGGCAGCAGCGGCGGTTTAACGGGTCGGACAATTTTATTGAGCCGACGATTTTTACCGGTGTGACGGCGGATATGCCGCTGTTTCGTGAAGAGGTGTTTGGCCCGGTGTTGGCGGTGGTGCCGTTTGACACTGAGGAAGAGGCGCTGCGCTTGGCCAATGACAGTGTTTACGGTCTGGCGGCTTCGTTGTGGACGGATGACCTCAACCGCGCACATCGCGTGGCGCGGCAGTTGCGCGCGGGTACGGTGTCGGTGAATGCCGTTGATGCGCTGGATGTGACGGTGCCGTTTGGCGGCGGTAAACAGTCGGGGTTCGGTCGCGATTTGTCGCTGCATTCCTTCGATAAGTACACCCAACTGAAAACCACCTGGTTTCAGTTGCGCTGATTGTTGCTGCCTTGAGAAAAGATCGCAGCCTTCGGCAGCTCCTACAGGTTTAGTGGTGTTCACACGATCCCTGTAGGAGCTGCCGAAGGCTGCGATCTTTTGCTTTTAAGGCGCTTGCACCACTCTGGTTCGCGCTGCTCTTTCACAGTGCGCACTACCCAGTTTTTTCATCATTTGCAGCCAACAATTTCCTGATTTTCCTCACCGCGCACATGGGCCACCATCGATCTTGCCCGCCAGCCGAATGTTGTCCGCCCAAGCGTCCGCGAGAGACCAACGGTGGCAACTGCACAACGGCCGGCGACCGTACTGCCCATGACAAAACTAAATCAACAGCGTCGGGAGTGCTCCATGATCAAGTCCTTGTGTCTCCGTCTCACTCACCCTCTGGCAATCACCGCCCTTGCCGCTACGGTCGCAACCAGCGCCCAGGCCGGCACCCTGTCCATCGGCCATACCACGTGGGTCGGCTACGGCACGCTCTATCTGGCTCAGGATCTGGGCTACTTCAAGGAAAACGGTTTGACCGTCGAATTGCCGGTGGTCGAAGAGGCGTCGATGTACATGGCCGCGCAGGCGTCCGGGCAATTGTCCGGCTCGGCGTCGACCATCGATGAAGTGCTCAAGTACCGTCCGCAGTTCTGCTTCAAAGCGGTCGCGGCGCTGGATGACAGCCATGGCGGCGACGGCGTACTGGTCGGCAAAGACGTGAAGAGCCTGCAAGAACTCAAGGGCAAATCCGTGGCGGTCAACGAAGGTTCGACTTCGCAGTTCTGGCTCTCGTACTTGCTGAAAAAGAACGGCATGAGCATGAGCGACATCACCGTGCAGAACATGACCGCTGACGATGCCGCCACCGCGTTCATCGCCGGTCGCGTACCCGCCGCCGTGACCTGGGAACCGCACCTGTCGATGGTGCGCGACAAGCAGCAGGGCAAAGTGCTGATCGACAGCAGCAGCACCCCCGGCGTGATCGTCGATGTGGTCGCGCTCAATTGCAGCGTCATCGAGAAGCAACCGGAAGACGTCAAAGCGCTGGTCGCCGGTTTGTACAAAGCCGTGCAATACACCAAGGATCATCCGGAGGACGCCTACAAAATCATGGCCAAAGGCGTCGGCGGCTACCTCTCCGATCCGAAGGAACTGGCCGCCGCTGCGCAAGGCGTGCGTTTCTACGATCAGGCGATGAGCGAGAAACTGCTCGGCTCACCGGGCAAACCGGGCGACAGCGCGCCGCTGATCAAACTGGCCAACGAAACCGCCAGCGAATTGCAGGGCAAGCCTTACAACGTCAGCAACGACGATCTGGTCGACAACCGTTTCGTCACCCCGCTCTAGGAGGCCTGCAATGTTCAAGCGCAATTCGTGGCTGAGCCGCAGCCTCACGCCGAAAACCGCATTGCCGGTGCAAGTGGTGTGGAGCGCCAGCGCTCTGGCCTGGGTGTTGTTGGTCGGTCTATGGGCCGGACTTTCTTATGGCGGCATCGTGCCGGGAATGTTTTTGCCGACACCGGGCGCGGTGGTTGAAGCCGCCGTGCGCCTGAGCCGCGACGGTACGCTCGGCACACACGTGTGGGCGAGTGTCGAAGTGGTGATGGTCGGCTTCATCGTATCGTCGTTGGTGGCGGTGCCGTTGGGGTTGCTGATGGGCAGCTTCCGCATCGTCCAGGCATTCCTTGAGCCGCTGGTGAACTTCATTCGTTACCTGCCGGTGACCTCGTTCGTGCCGCTGTTTATTTTGTGGATCGGCATCGGTCTGGAGCAGCGGGTTTCGGTGATTATTTTCGGCGTGTTCTTTCAGCAACTGGTGATGATCGCCGACGTATCGAAAGGCATTTCCAAGGATTTGATCAACGCGTCCTACACCTTGGGCTCCAGCCGCCGCGATGCGGTGTTGCATGTGATCGCCCCGGCCTCGGTGCCGGGTGTGCTCGACACTTTGCGCGTGACCATGGGTTGGGCCTGGACGTATCTGGTGGTGGCTGAACTGGTCGCCGCGTCCAGCGGTTTGGGTTACCTAAGCCTGAAAGCCATGCGCGGTTTTCAGGTGGACGTGATTTTCCTCGCCATCGCGATCATCGGCCTGCTCGGTCTGGTCACCGATCAACTGTTCCGTTTTCTCCGACTGAGGGTTGCCGCATGGGCTCAGTGACTGCTGCCAATCATCGTTTTATCGAACCCGTTGCCACCCCTGCGCAAGCCGCGCCGCGTTTGCAGGTGGACAAGGTCAGCCTGCGTTACAAGAAGCCCGACGGCGGCACATTTACCGCGCTGGAAGAGGTCTCGTTCGAAGTGCCGGATCAGCAGTTTGCGGTGCTGGTCGGGCCATCGGGTTGCGGTAAATCCAGCCTGCTGTATTTGACCGCAGGCCTGGCCGAACCGACCTCCGGCGAAATCTATGTTGGCGGCCAGCAAGTGCAGGGGCCGGGCGCCGATCGTGGGATGGTCTTTCAGAGTTACACGCTGTTCCCGTGGCTGACGGTGCGGCAGAACGTCGAGTTCGGCTTGAAACGTCGCGGCATGCCGGCGGCGCGGCGCAAGGAGATTGTTGATTACTACGTCAACGAAGTCGGTCTCGCCGGGTTCGCCGACAACTACGCCAAACAGCTGTCAGGCGGGATGATGCAGCGCGTGGCGATTGCCCGTGCACTGGCCAATGATCCGCAGATTCTGTTGATGGATGAACCGTTTGGTGCGCTGGACAGCCAGACGCGCTTGCAGATGCAGCAGTTGTTGCTGCGGGTCTGGGGCAACACTAAGAAGACTGTGTTGTTCGTCACCCATGACATCGATGAGGCGATTTTGCTGGGTGATCGGGTCTATGTGATGGGCGCGAAACCGGGGCGGATCAAACAGATTCTCGACGTGCCGATCGAACGCCCGCGTTCACTGGACATGGTGATGGAGCGCTCGTTTATCGACATGAAACGGCAGATCTTCGGGTTGCTGCATGACGACCTCGAAGAAGTGCACTGATCCCGTGTAGGAGCTGCCGCAGGCTGCGATCTTTTGATGTTGTTTTTTAAGATCAAAAGATCGCAGCCTGCGGCAGCTCCTACACGGGAATGTGGTGGTTATGGAGTGGCGGGGAGCAGGAAGCGGGCGATTACTGGCAGGTGATCGGAGATGCGCAACGTATCGTCCTGCCGCACCGTCGCTTCCACCCGTTTGATTTTCGGGCTGTAGAACAGGTAATCGACCGTGCGATCCGGGCCTCTGAGGCCGGGGTCGTTGGGGTAGTGGGTCAGCCACTGCGCGCGGTCGATGCCGCTGGCTTCGTTGTTGTTCGGGATCATCGGGTACTTGTCCCACAGCAGGTGCAGTTCGCTGTCGGCGGAGTAGGGCGTGCGTTGCTCGGCGGGCAGGCGCCGGTATTGCCCGAGTGGCAACAGATTGAAGTCGCCGCCGATGACCCACGGCAAACCCTGACTTTCGTACTTGTCGAGCACCTTGGTCATCGCTGTCACCTGCGCCTGCAAGGTGTTGTCCGGTTGGCTGGCGCGTTCCAGATGGGTATTGAACACCGTCAGTTGCCCGCCATCGCTGAGCGGCAGTTTGGTCGCGAGCAAGGCATCTTTCGGCTGAAACTGACGGCTGATGAAATTGGCCGGGGCCACCGGCAGTTGCAGGCGTTCGGCGTGTTCGATGCGGTAGCGGCTCAGGGTCGCCAGTTGCCGGCCAACGCTGCCAAAGATGTGCGGATCGGGGACGAAATCGGCCTTCCAGTCAAAGGCATGGGCGCTGCACGGGTACAGATCGGAGACGCGCTCCTGCAACAGCTTGAGCTGGTTCTGGTAGTCGCTGGCCTTGGCGCCGTCATCGAGTTCCTGCAACAGCACCACATCGGGTTGCTCGTCGCGGATTACCCGCGCCACTTCGTCGAGGCTGAAGGCCATGTCTTCCGTGGTCGGCGCTTCATCATTGCCTTGCGCCAGATCATTCCAGAACACGTAACGCTTGCCGGCCAGGTATTGCACGTTCCAGGTCATGACCTTCAAGGCCTGGCCCGGCACCAGCGTCGGCGGCGTTCCGGTGCAACTGACCGGCAAGGTTTCGCGGGCGTCGGGGCGCCAGGTCAGGCTGTAGATCAGCCCGCCGATCAGGACGAGGGCGAGCAGGGCAAGCGCAACGGTGTAGCGCAGTAGGCGGGTCATGGCTCGGCTTATAGCGTTACAGAAAGTGGCCCCGAGCATACCTGACGGCAGGCGCGAAGCCCAAGGGCTGCCGTGTCAGACCGCTCTGTCACTTTTGTCAGGCGATTCGCTGATCAGCATGAAAAGCCGGAACAAGACCACACTGGTGAACAGTTGCAGGAAGCTGTGAGCGCTGTCGATCAGCACGGCGATCGCCGGGTTCTGCGGCTCTGGATACACCGCCAGTGTCGCGCCTTTGAGCAGCCACAGCGGCGTCATCACACAGAGAATGCACAACAGAATCCGCCAGAAGTGCCCACGGGTCAGGCGCAGGCTTTCTTTCATCGCCTGCAACGGGCCGAGGCCGCGCAGCACCAGCAGGTACTCGCCGAACGCGAGCATCACCATCAACATCAGGCCCGGCAGGAAATACAGCGACAGGCCGAGCAGGATCAGCAAGGTGTTGAGTGCCGTGAGCAGGGCGAAACGCGGCCACAGGCGCGCCGACATCGCCAGCAGATCAAGGGTGCGCGGCGACTCGCCACGGGTGCGCGCGTCGAGAAACAAAATCAGGGCTGCGGTGTACAACGGATACACCAGCAGGCCGACGACCACGCTGACCGAGGAAAAACTGTCCGGATCGGTGTTGTGATCGACCACTTGTTGCAGCAGCGCTTCGAAGATCACCAACGGCAGGCACAGCTGCACGATGCTGGCCAAATGGCGTTTGAAGAAATACAGGGAGTCGCGCAGCACTTCGAAGGCATTCATCAGTCGGTATCGCAGGTCGAAAACAGTGGCTCACTTTAACCGATGCGGCGCGGGGCGACACAAACGTAAACATTCGGTAAAGGTCGTTGAAACATCCTGTCACTGTCTCCATTACAGGAGAGCACCTTGTCCGTCGTGGACGAGGGCAACGTTATCCCCGGCAATCTACGAGGTCGCCATGAACAGCGAAGAGCAAACCCTGATCGATGGACTGTTTTCCCGGCTGCAACAGGCCGAAACGGAGGCAGCCCCGCGCGACGCCCAGGCCGAGACGCGGATCAAGGAACACCTGACACGCCAACCGGCGGCAGGTTATTTCATGACCCAGGCGATTCTGGTGCAAGAGGCTGCGCTGAAGAGCCTCGATGAGCAGAACAAGCAACTGACCCAGCAAGTCCAGCGTTTGCAGGCTGAATTGCAATCGGCCAAGGCGCAGAGTGCTGCGCCTGCTTCGAGCGGTGGCGGTGGTTTTCTGTCGAGTATTTTCGGTGGCAGCTCGCGTCCGGCGCCGACCCAGAGTGCAGTCCCATCGTCGACTGGCGGCTGGCGCGAACCGGCACCGCAGCAGAATTATGCGGCGCCCGCGCCACAACAGAATGTCGGTGCACCACCACCAAACTACGCGCAACAAGCGGCCCCGGCGGCCGGCAGCAGCTTCCTCGGCGGCGCCATGAAAACCGCCGCCGGTGTGGCGGGTGGCGTGATGCTGGCGCAAGGCATCAGCAGCCTGTTCCACCACAACCAGCAGCCGGAAGAAATCGTTGAAGTGATCAAGGCAGAACCGGCGCAGGTGGCCGACCAGAGCAACAGTGGCTGGGGCGATGATCAGCGCATGGCCGGCAACGATCAGGGCGGATTCACCGACACCGATTACAGCAGCGACGACAGCTCATCGTTCTTCGATGACGACGATTCCTTCGTCTGACCAACGGTCAATCATCAAGCAACACAACCCCTGTGGCGAGGGAGCTTGCTCCCGCTGGACTGCGCAGCAGGCCTTCTTTTAAAAGAAAGGGCCGCTACGCGCCCCAGCGGGAGCAAGCTCCCTCGCCACAGTGCTTTTTGCTGGCATACTGAGCGCCTTTTTCGGGCCCCGCGCCTGATCCCGCTTCGTGCGCTTGCGCGCCCACAGGAACTCCGGTGAAAAAAATCGCAGTGTTCGCCGACGTGCAGAACCTCTACTACACCGTGCGTCAGGCCTATGGTTGCCATTTCAACTATGCCGCGCTGTGGGCCGATATCAGCAAGGACGGGCAGATCGTCGAGGCCTACGCCTACGCGATCGACCGTGGCGACAGCAAGCAGCAGCAGTTCCAGCAGATCCTGCGCAACCTCGGCTTCACCGTGAAGCTCAAGCCCTACATCCAGCGCAGCGACGGCTCGGCCAAAGGCGACTGGGACGTCGGCATCACCCTCGACATCATGGACGCCGCCGACCACGTCGACGAAATCGTCCTGGCCTCGGGTGACGGTGATTTCGATATGCTGCTCGAACGCATCATCAGCAAACACGGCGTGCAAGCGGTCGCCTATGGTGTGCCCGGCCTGACCGCCAATTCGCTGATCCGCGCCGCCAGCCGTTACGTGCCGATCGAAGGCGCACTGTTGCTCAAGAATTGATTTGAACGGAGTTGAACCCGGTTTGGAACGCATTGCAGTCATCGACTTTGAAACCACTGGCCTCTCGCCGAACAGCAGCTGTCGCGCCACGGAAATCGCCGTGGTCATGCTGGAAAACGGCCGCATCGTCGAGCGTTACCAGAGCTTGATGAACGCCGGCGTACGCGTCCCCGCGTTCATCGAACAACTGACCGGCATCAGCAACGCCATGCTGCGCACCGCGCCGCCGGCCGAACAGGTGATGAACGAGGTCAACGAGTTTGTCGGCTGCACGCCGCTGGTGGCGCACAACGCCTCGTTCGACCAGAAGTTCTGGGACTTCGAACTGGGGCGAATCAAGCGCACGCGGTTGCAGAATTTTGCCTGCTCGTTGCTCTTGGCCCGTCGCTTGATGCCGGCAGCGCCGAATCACAAGCTCGGCACCCTCACCACCTTCGCGCGCCTGCCGCACACGGGCCAGGCTCACCGGGCCATGGCCGATGCCGAGATGGCGGCCAACCTGATGGCGCATCTGGCTGAAGAATTGCGCGGCAAGCACGGCGTGCGCGAGCTATCGCACGACCTGCTGTGCAAACTGCAGAAAGTCCCCGCCGCGAAAGTCAGCGAACACCTGCAGCGCTACCGCTGACCTGAATCAAGTACAAAACCCCTGTGGGAGCGAGCCTGCTCGCGAAAGCGGTGTATCAGACAACATCAATGTTGAATGAAAAACCGTATTCGCGAGCAGGCTCGCTCCCACTTTGATTCGGTGTTGCTTGCTCAAAAGTGTACCGGCGCGATTAACGGGTTTTGTAACTTATTTTTGCCCGCCAGCCTTTCTAGAATATCCAATCCCAAGACTCTGACTGTCGAGCTGCTCATGCCTGCCCTGCGCCGTTTTTCCCTACCGCTGATCGCCGCGTTTTTTGCGCTGTACGTGATTTGGGGATCGACCTATCTGGTGATCCGCATCGGCGTTGAATACTGGCCGCCGTTGATGCTTGGCGGTGTGCGCTTCGTGATTGCCGGCACATTGATGTACGCATTCCTGCGTTGGCGTGGGGCGCCGGCGCCGACCTGGGCGCAGTGGAAAGCGGCGGGGATCATCGGGATTTTGTTGCTCAGTTTCGGTAACGGCGCGGTGAGTGTGGCCGAACACACCGGTGTGGCTTCGGGCGTGGCGGCATTGGCGGTGGCGACGGTGCCGTTGTTCACGTTGCTGTTTGGTTATTTCTGGGGCGCACGCAATACGCGTCTGGAATGGGCCGGGGTCGCGTTGGGGATTATCGGCATCGCCATGCTCAACATGGGCTCCAACCTGCAATCGAGTCCGCTGGGCGCGGCGTTGCTGATTTTTGCGGCGGCGACCTGGGCGTTCGGTTCGGTGTGGAGCAGACATTTGCCGTTGCCGCAGGGCGCGATGGCCAGTGCGGTGGAGATGTTGGTCGGCGGCGTGGTGCTGCTGATCGGTAGCGCGATGACCGGTGAACGCCTGCAAGCCGTGCCGCCGATGGAAGGCTGGCTGGCGCTGGCGTACTTGATTTTCTTCGGCTCGATCATCGCCTTCAATTCTTATATGTACCTGCTCAAGCACGTGCGTCCGGCGGCGGCGACCAGTTATGCCTACGTCAACCCGGCGGTGGCGGTGTTGCTAGGGATCGTGTTTGTCGGCGAGACCATCGGCATCGAAGAAGCGCTGGCGATGCTGGTGATCATCAGCGCCGTGGTGTTGATTGGTCTGCCGCAGTGGCGTCGTCCGGTGCAGCCGCCAGTCGTGGCGCCGACAGCCGTTCCCACAGAAACGCGTACGAATTAGGGTAAACTGCGCGGCATTGCATGCCTGCGTTATTTTTTCCTACGGTACTTCCATGACTTTCGCCACCCTTGGCCTGATCGAACCCTTGCTGCGCTCCCTCGAGAAGCTCGGCTACCAGACCCCGACGCCGGTTCAGGCGCAAGCCATTCCGGCCGTGCTGGCCGGTCGTGACCTGATGGCAGCGGCCCAGACCGGCACCGGCAAAACCGCCGGTTTCGCCTTGCCACTGCTGCAGTTGCTGGCCATGGAAGGGCCGAAAGTCGCCGCCAACTCGGTGCGCGCCCTGATTCTGGTGCCGACCCGCGAGTTGGCCGAACAAGTTCACGAAGCCGTGCGCCAGTACGCCGAAAACCTGCCGCTGCGCACCTACGCGGTGTACGGCGGCGTCAGCATCAACCCGCAAATGATGAAGCTGCGCGGCGGTGTTGATCTGCTGGTGGCGACGCCGGGCCGTCTGCTCGACCTGTTCCGCCAGAAGGCGCTGAAATTCAATCAACTGCAAACCCTGGTGCTCGACGAAGCCGATCGCATGCTAGATCTGGGTTTCTCTGAAGAACTGTCGAACATTTACCGCGCACTGCCGAAGAAGCGTCAGACGCTGCTGTTTTCCGCGACCTTCTCCGACGACATCCGCCTGCTCGCCGGGCAGATGCTCGACGATCCGCTGACCGTTGAAGTCAGCCCGCGCAATGTCGCCGCCAACACCGTCAAGCAGTGGATCGTCACGGTCGACAAGAAGCGTAAGGCCGAACTGTTCGTGCACCTGATGCGCAAGAACAAGTGGAAGCAGGTGCTGGTGTTCGCCAAAACCCGCAACGGCGTCGATGCGCTGGTGGAAAAACTCCAGGGCCTGGGTGTGAATGCCGACGGTATCCACGGCGACAAACCGCAGGCGACCCGTCAGCGTGCACTGGATCGGTTCAAGCTCAGTGAAGTGCAGATTCTGGTCGCGACTGATGTGGCGGCGCGGGGGCTGGATATTGAAGATTTGCCATTGGTGATCAACTTCGATCTGCCGATCGTGGCTGAGGATTATATTCACCGTATTGGCCGGACTGGCCGTGCAGGCGCAACCGGTGAGGCGATCTCGCTGGTGTGTGCGGATGAAGTGAACATGTTGTCGGCGATTGAAATGCTCACGCGTCAGACCTTGAAGCGTCAGAACGAGCCGGATTTCGAACCTGAGCACCGCGTGCCGGACACCGATGCCAGCGGTCAGGTGATCAAGAAGCCGAAAAAACCGAAGAAGCCAAAAGCTTCCGGCGGTGGCGGCAAACGTAATTTGGGCAAGTGGGTCGACAGCGGCGAGACGCAGGCGCCGGAGCCTTCGGTCAAGCCTGTGCGTAAGGTGCCGGTGTTTAACACTGGGCCGCGTAAGCGTAAACCGTAACTCCTGTAGGAGCTGCGGCACGCTGCGATCTTTTGATCTTGCTTTTGAAGATCAAAAGATCGCAGCCTCGTTTCACTCGTCAGCTCCTACAGTGGTAGGGGGTGTTTGAGCCATTGCAGTATCCCCAACCCTGCCGCCCGCCCGCTGGCAAAACACCCTGTCAGCAAATAGCCCCCCGTAGGCGCTTCCCAATCGAGCATCTCCCCCGCGCAGAAAACCCCCGGCAACGCCTTGAGCATCAAACGCTCATCCATCGCTTCAAATGACACGCCGCCCGCACTGCTGATCGCTTCGTCCAACGGCCGCGTTTTCACCAGCGTCAGCGGCAACGCCTTGATCGCCCGCGCCAACAACGCCGGATCAGCGAACTTCGCCGCATCCGTCAGCTCCCGCAGCAACGCCGCTTTCACCCCATCAATTCCGACCTGACTGTGCAGATGCTTGGCCATCGAGCGCGAACCGCGTGGCTTGCTCAACGCCGCTTGTAATTTATCCACAGGCCGGCCGGGCAGCAGATCGATGTGGATAACCGCCGCGCCGTATTGATTGATCGCCTCACGAATCGGCGCCGACAACGCGTAAATCAGACTGCCTTCAATCCCGGTCGCGGTGATCACGCATTCACCCAAGCGCGGAATGTCGTCGTTCAAACCAATGGCGATATTTTTCAACGGCTCGCCGGCGAATTTGCTGACCATCAATTCGCTCCAGGCCTGCACCTCAAAGCCACAATTACTCGGCTGCAACGGTGCAAGTCCTACACCGCGTTGCTCCAGCGCCAGCATCCAGGCACCGTCGGAACCGAGGCGCGACCAACTGCCGCCGCCGAGGGCGAGCAGGGTGGCGTCGGGGTTGACGGTGATTTCGCCTTCTGGGCTGTCGATGCGCAGCGCACCGTGTTCATCCCAGCCGAGCCAGCGATGGCGGGTGTGGATAACCACGCCGCTGTCGCGCAGGCGTTTGAGCCAGGCGCGTAGCAGCGGGGCGGCTTTCATGTCGGTGGGGAACACGCGGCCGGAGCTGCCGATAAAGGTTTCGATACCCAGATCGTGAATCCATGTGCACAACGCGTCGGCGTCGAAGCCGCGCAGCAGCGGGGCGATTTGCGGTGCGCGTTCGGCGTAGCGCGAGAGGAACGCCGGGTAGGCTTCGGAGTGGGTGATGTTCATGCCGCCGACGCCGGCGAGCAGGAATTTGCGGCCCACCGAGGGCATGCCGTCGTAGAGATCGACGCGGATTCCGGCCTGGCTCAGCACTTCGGCGGCCATCAGGCCGGCAGGGCCACCGCCGATGATGGCGACGTGAGCGGGGGAGGAGGCGGAGTTCTGGGTCATGGCGTGCGCTGCGGTATGGCGGGATAAGGCGCGCATTCTAACAGCGCAGATCCCTTGTAGGAGCTGAGCTTGCTCGCGAAAGCGGTGTGTCAGCCACCGGCAATATTGAATGAGAGACCGCTTTCGCGAGCAAGCTTTGCTCCTACAAGGTTGTGGTGGTTAAAAAACAACCAGTGTTCTGTAGGCCTTGGGCGGTATGGGCTGTAGGCCCTTTCACGCAGGTTATCCACAGGCAGTTCCACAGCGATTGTGGGTAACGCAGCACAGCTCAATGACAACCGTGTGACTGCCAGACTCGTTGCGCGCTGTGATGGAGGATGCCGTGGCGGCGGGCGAGGGCGTGGCGATCCTTGCTGTAGCCGCCGCCAATCACGCCCATCACCGGAATGTCGCGACCCAGGCAATGGCGCATCACACTTTCATCACGGGCGGCGACGCCTGCGTCGGTCAGTTGCAGATAACCGAGGGCGTCGTCCTTGTGCACGTCGACACCGGCGTCGTACAGCACCAGATCCGGTTGATACAGCGGCAGCAAATAGTTGAGCGTGTCATCGACCACCTTCAAATAATCGGCATCGCCCATGTCTTTCGGCAGCGGTATGTCCCAGTCACTTTCCGCTTTGCGTGCAGGAAAATTCTTCTCGCAGTGCAGGGAAACGGTAATCGCCTCCGGCGTGTCGTGAAGAATCCGTGCCGTGCCGTCGCCCTGATGCACGTCGCAATCGAAAATCAGCACGCGATTCACCCGTCCACTTTGCAGCAGGTAATGGCTGATGATCGCCAGGTCATTGAAGATGCAGAACCCTGCCGGGTAATTGTAATGCGCGTGATGCGTGCCGCCAGCCAGATGACAAGCCAGACCATGTTCCAGGGCTTTTTCCGCCGCCAGAATCGAACCGCCAACCGCGCGCACCGTGCGTCGCGCCAAGGCGTCGTTCCACGGCAGGCCGAGACGCCGTTGGTCTTCGCGGGACAACTCGCCGCTCATGTAGCGTTCGATATACGCACGGTCATGGGCGAGGGCGAGGATGTCGTTGGGGCAGATCTCGGGGCGCAGCAGGTCGGCATCGCGGGTCAGCCCGCTGTCGACCAGGTGATCGCGCAGCAAACGGAACTTGTCCATCGGAAAGCGGTGATCCGCCGGAAACTCGGGGCTGTAGTCTTCGTGGTAGATCAGCGGCAGTGGCATGGCGTATTCATGTAGGAAATGTTGGAAAGAGTGAAGGATCCTACCAGCGATGTAGACTTGCGGCATGGAAACGGAGGGGCACGATGGAGCCGATACTGGAACTGCAAAGCGCACGCTTGTTGATGCGCCAGTGGCAGGACGAAGATTTGCCGGCATTTGCGGCGATGTGTGCCGATCCTCAGGTCATGCGTTATTTTCCGGCAGCGTTGAGCCGACTGGAAAGCGCCTCGCTGATCGGGCGGATTCGCGGGCATTTTGCCGAGCACGGTTTCGGCCTGTGGGCGCTGGAGCGCAAGGACAGCGGCGAATTTATCGGTTTCACCGGGCTCGGCGTGGTCGGTTTCGACGCGCCGTTTACTCCGGCGGTGGAAATCGGCTGGCGTCTGGCCAAGGAACATTGGGGGCTGGGCTATGCCAGTGAAGCGGCGTGGACGGCTCTGCGCTGCGGCTTTGACCGGATGGCCTTGAAAGAAATCGTCTCGTTCACCGCGCAAATCAATCTGCCGTCGGAGAAAGTCATGCAGGCGATTGGCATGCATCACGCCCCTGACGATGATTTCGATCACCCCAAGCTCGCCGTCGATCACCCGCTGCGCCGGCACGTGCTGTACCGCATCACGCGGGAGCAGTGGCTGGAAACCTTGCATGGATAAGCAGACACAGACGTTTACAATGGCGCGATAGTGGCTCGCGCCAGAACCTGAATCGACCGTCGCAGCCAAGACTGCACGGCATTGCTTTGTGTGAGGAGAGTCTGAATGAGCCAAGTGTTGGAAGATCTGGTCGACCTGCTGACCCTGGAACCGATCGAAGAAAACCTCTTCCGTGGCCGCAGCCAGGACTTGGGTTTCCGTCAGTTGTTCGGTGGTCAGGTGCTCGGTCAGTCGTTGTCGGCGGCCAGTCAGACGGTTGAAGAAGCGCGCCACGTGCATTCGATGCACGGTTATTTCCTGCGTCCGGGCGACGCCAAGTTGCCGGTGGTGTATTCGGTTGATCGCGTGCGTGACGGCGGCAGTTTCAGTACGCGCCGGGTGACTGCGATCCAGAAGGGCCATCCGATTTTCACCTGCAGCGCGTCGTTTCAGTACGACGAAGAAGGTTTTCAACACCAGAGCCAGATGCCGGTTGTGGTCGGCCCGGAAAACCTGCCGTCGGAACTGGAATTGTTCCAGCAACGCGCGCAACTGATCCCCGAGCATATGCGTGAAAAACTGCTGTGCCCGAAACCGATCGAAGTGCGCCCGGTCACCGAAAAAGATCCCTACAACCCGCAACCGGCCGATCCGGTTAAGTACGTGTGGTTCCGTGCTGACGGTGCGTTGGCCGATATTCCGGCGCTGCACAAATACTTGCTGGCCTACGCGTCCGACTTCGGTCTGCTGACCACTTCGATGCTGCCCCACGGCAAATCGGTCTGGCAGAAAGACATGCAGGTCGCCAGCCTCGATCACGCGCTGTGGTTCCACAATGATCTGCGCGCCGATGACTGGTTGCTCTACGCAATGGACAGTCCGTGGGCCGGTAATTCCCGTGGGTTCTCCCGTGGCAGCGTGTACAACCGCGCCGGCCAACTGGTCGCTTCGGTGACGCAGGAAGGCTTGATTCGCCATCGCAAGGATTGGGCATGAGCCTGAAAGAGGTGAAGCACTGGGTGTTCGACATGGACGGCACGCTGACCGTGGCCGTGCATGATTTTGCGGCGATTCGCGTGGCGCTGGCGATTCCGCCGGAGGACGACATCCTCACGCATCTTGCGGCGTTGCCGGCGGATGAAGCGGCGGCGAAACATGCGTGGTTGTTGGAGCATGAGCGCGATCTGGCGCTGGGTTCGACCCCGGCCACCGGCGCGGTTGAGCTGGTGCGTGATCTGCATGCGCGCGGTTATCGCCTCGGTATTCTGACCCGCAATGCGCGGGAGCTGGCGCATGTGACGCTGGAGGCGATTGGCCTGGCTGACTGCTTTGCCGTCGAAGACGTTTTGGGCCGCGACGAAGCGCCGCCTAAGCCGCACCCGGGTGGGTTGCTGAAACTGGCAGACGCCTGGGACGTGCCGGCCAGCGAGATGGTAATGGTCGGTGATTATCGCTTTGATCTGGATTGCGGAAGAGCGGCAGGGGCGCGGACGGTGTTGGTGAATTTGCCGGATAACCCGTGGCCGGAGTTGACCGATTGGCATGCGCGCGATTGTGTTGAGTTGCGGCGGATGCTCTTGGCTTGAAATCCTCAGTGCCTGAGCGGGCCTCTTCGCGAGCAGGCTCGCTCCCACATTAGATCTTCAGTGCACAGAGATTTTGTGCCATGCATAAATCCAATGTGGGAGCGAGCCTGCTCGCGAAGGCGGCAGATCATTCAATATACGACTTAATCGAACAGGGCTTTCTGCCCCTCCGGCGACGTCAGCATCCCATCGCCGTTGTGCCCAACCCCCGGCACTTCAACCAGCCGCTGATTGACCCCTTCCGGATGTCGGCGCAGCAGATAGCCGAAGTAAGATTTCCCACGCTCAAGACGGTACGCACCCTGCGCTTCCGCCGCGCAACTCTTGTCCAGCGCCGGGTGCTGCGGATCAATATCCTGCTGGCCCAGCATATAAATCACCTCGCGTTTGACGTAACCACTCTCAAGCTGCAACGGAGTCTGTCCACCGGCGTACACCGGCATGTCTGCCAGCCCATATTTCCAGCGATTGAAACCCGGACACTTGGCGTGATCGAACGCCGCCGGCCGCTGTTCATTGAAATACGCATACGACGACGGATTCGCCACCACATAACGCAAACGAATGCCGTTGGCCTTCAGCGCCGGTTGATCCTTGGCCAGCAGGGCATAGCGCTGCACCACCTGGCCGCCGCCGGAGTGGCCGAAAATCACGATCTGCTTCACGTCGGGAAACTGTTTGCGATCGGTGATCCGCGCGACGATTTCATCCAGTGCCGCGTACGAACTCAACGGATTCGGCCCTGTGGATAAGCCGCCGCCCATCCATTCATTGCCTTGCCAACGCAGCAACGTGGCGGGCAACGAGTACAGGGCGACATCGCTTTCATTGAGAAACTGCGGGGCGATCACCAGCGTGTGTGCGGTCTGTCCGGCCAGTTCGGCCGCGCTTTCGGCGCTTTTGCGATAGGTCTCGGCATTGCGCAAACGGCCATGAATGACGATCAGCACACGCTCGATTTTTTCCGGCGCCGGGCCAATGCCCACCGCCATTTCCCCGGCCTTGAGTTGCAAGCGACCGGGGCTGATCGCATCGACACCTGCGGCGTGCGCGGTGCTGCCAACGATCAGTAACGCCAAAAGCCATTTATGCATTTACAGGTTTTTCGCCGCGAAGGTGTCGCACTGGCCGACCTGGCCCTGCGCGAATCCGGTTTTAAACCAGCGCACCCTTTGCGCCGACGTGCCGTGGGTAAACGAGTCCGGCACCACACGGCCCTGACCCTGCTGTTGCAGGCGATCATCACCGATGGCGTTGGCCGCGTTCAAGGCTTCTTCGATGTCGCCCGGTTCCAGCCAGTTCAGACGTTTCTGCGCGTTGTAAGCCCAGACACCGGCGAGGCAATCGGCCTGCAATTCCTGACGCACCAGCAAACCGCCGTCGCCTTCCATCTGCCGACCTTGCTGGCGGGCTGTCTGAATTTTCGCCGAGACGCCGAGAAGCGTCTGCACATGGTGTCCGACTTCGTGCGCAATCACGTAGGCCTGAGCGAAATCGCCGGCCGCCTTGAAGCGTTGCGACATTTCCTGGAAGAACGCCATGTCCAGATAGACCTTCTGGTCGGCCGGGCAATAGAACGGGCCGGTGGCGGAGGTGGCCAGACCGCACGCCGAATTGACCCGGTTGCTGAACAGCACCAGAGTCGGATCCTTATATTGACGACCGGCCTGCTGGAAGATCGAACCCCAGGTGTCTTCGGTATCACCGAGGATCGAGCGGACGAATTCAGCCTGCTCATCGTTGGCCGGCGGCGCCTGACGGGTTTGCGAGGTCGGTGCGGTCTGCGGGCTCGATTGCCCGGCGAGCTGGCCGAGGATCTGCAACGGATCCTGCCCGGTAATCCAGCCGATCCCGACGATCAGCAGAATCGCCCCGAGGCTCAGGCCTTTGCCGCCACCAAAGCGCATGCCGCCACCGCCACCGCCTGCATCATCACCCCGGGCGTCGACGACGTTGTCACTGCGTCGGCCTTTTTTCCATAGCATGTGGGAATCCTCTGTTGTACGTGGTGATGAGTGTTGCTGGTGCACGACGGTGGCGCCAGTCCGGTCGTCAGACCATCGTGATCGACGCCGGTTCTAAAGCAGATGCCGATATTGCCAAGCTTACAACTGCGCGGCGTTGAAGGTATCGCACGCTTCGACGCGGCCGTTATCGAATCCTGCGCTGAACCAGGCACTGCGCTGTTGTGATGTGCCGTGGCTGAAGGTCTCGGGACGTACTGTCTGGTTTCGCGCACGTTGCAGCGCATCATCGCCGAGCACGCTGGCAGCGTTCAGTGCTTCGTCGATGTCGCCCGGTTCCAGCCACGCATGGCGCTGTTGCGCATGGTGAGCCCAGACCCCGGCCAGACAATCGGCCTGCAGTTCGGCGCGCACCTCCAGTCCTGAATCGCCGGTCACAGGCTGCCTGGCGGACAACGCGTGTTCAAACGGTGCGGACATACCCAGGGCAATTTGCACGTGGTGGCCGACTTCGTGGGCGAGGATGTAAGCCTGAGCGAAGTCACCGACCACCGAAAAGCGCTCGGCCATCTGTTCGAAGAACGCCGGATCCATGTAGATGTTTTGGTTGGTGGGGCAATAAAAGGGGCCGCTTGACGCACTGGCAAAGCCGCAGCCCGACGCGATGCCATCGCTGAACAGGGTCAATGTGGGCGCCGGGTAGTGTTGCCCGGTACTGGCAAATACCTGTTCCCAGGTGTCTTCGGTGTCGCCGAGTATCGATTCGATGAATTTGAGTTGGGGGTCGTCGACCGGCGCGATTTCCTGACTGATGTAGTCCTCAGCGGCAGACGTCTGTGGTGCGGTGTCGTAGCTCGAATAGAGCACCACGCCTGTCAGCGCGGCGGCGGCCAGCCCGGCGCCGAGTTTTTTCCCTGTCAGTGTGCGGGCGTCCTTGCCCTCTCGCGTGTCGTTGACGTTGTCGCTGCGTCTTGCCTTGTTCCATAGCATGGTGCGGTCTCTCATAGGTTGATGGGGCGTTTTCGCCTCGCCTATGAATAACCGCACAGCTCAGGTTGTGCAGGGCAGATGTGTAAGAGCGCGTAAGACCGATCTTGCTACTGACGTTTTAAACCGGGCAAACGCTGTTTTCCTACTCACT
Organism: Pseudomonas rustica; assembly: GCF_049959085.1. Classification (NCBI taxonomy): domain Bacteria; kingdom Pseudomonadati; phylum Pseudomonadota; class Gammaproteobacteria; order Pseudomonadales; family Pseudomonadaceae; genus Pseudomonas; species Pseudomonas rustica. Next base: position 206,417 of record NZ_CP188200.1, read on the forward strand.
GATCAAACGCGTCCCACACCGGCGCGAAGTCCGGACTGACCTGACGCTCGCGCTTCGACAGACTGGCAATCAGCGCCCGGTCTTCATCATCGAGATGAACCTCAAGTGCCGCGAGATTGGCCAGTTGATTGGTTTTGCTGCTCGCCTTGGGAATCGCCGCAACGTTGTCTTGATCAAGCAGCCATTTCAGCGCGACCTGCGTCGGCAGCACGCCATGCTTGGCGGCGATCTGCTGGATCTCGGCAATGTGTGAAACCTTGTTACGCGCCAGCGGTGTGTAGGCTGTCAGCGCCAGATTGTGTTGGCGAGCGTAGTCGAGCAGGGCGTTTTGTCCGAGCAGGACGTGGTACTCGACCTGAATGGCTGACAGATCGATGCCGTATTCCTCGACGACTGTGCGCAGCAGCGGCAGCGGAAAATTCGCCACGCCGATATTGCGCGCCAGGCCTTGCTCCTTGAACGAAGCCAAGGTTTCGAGGGTGCGCGGCAAGTCCCAATCGGTGGTGGGCCAGTGCAGCATGAACAGGTCGACGTAATCGCTGCGCAAAGCTTTGAGGCTGCGATCCAGGGAGTGGCGCATGGCGTCGGGTTGCAACTGATCCCACCAGACCTTGGTGGTGACGTGAATCTGCTCGCGCGGTGTCGGCGTATTCGACAAGGCTTGTCCGACCGCGTCCTCATTGTTGTAGGCCGCAGCCGTGTCGATGTGTCGATAACCGAGTTCCAGCGCTTGCTCCACGGCCTGGGTGCATTCTTCGCCGAGCATCGGCCACGTGCCGAGACCGAGTTTCGGCATGTTCAAACCCTGGGCATTAACGATGTGCTGCATGGTCGATCTCCTGTTCGAAAGCAGTGATGCCGGCGATGTGGCGAGCGGCGATGTAGCCGAACGTCAGCGCCGGGCCGAGGTTGATTCCGCCCGCCGGGTAGTGGCCGCCCATGATGCTGGCCATGTCGCCGCCCGCTGCGTAGAGCCCGGCGATAGGGTGTTGGTTGGCGTCGAGCACTTGAGCGTGAGGGTTGACCTTGAGCCCGGCAAAAGTTCCGAAGCATCCCGGTTGTACTTTCACGGCGTAGAACGGGCCGGTTTCTATTGGGGCAACGCAGGGGTTGGGAAGGTTCGCCGGATCGCCCTGTTTGCGGTTGTAGGGCGTTGCGCCGCGCCCGAATTGCGGGTCTTCGCCGTTGTGAGCATGGCGGTTGTAGTCGTCGAGGGTTTGGCGCAAACCGCTCGAGTCGATGGCGCAAGCGTTGGCTAATTCCTCAACGGTGTTACCGGTTTTCAGATAACCACTGCGGATAAATTCTGACAACGGAACCGGAAACGGCCGTGACATGCCGAGGCCATAGCGGCGCTGAAAGGCGTGGGTGCAGATCAGCCATGAGGCGACTTCTTCACCTGGCGGCGCCGCATTGACCATCGCGCTGACGTAGTCGAAATAGCCGTTGGCTTCGTTGACGAAACGCTGGCCGTTGCTCAGTACGCCGATGATGCCGGGTTTGCCGCGCTCGATGATGTGTGGGAAATGGCCGATGCTGCCGTCGGAATGAGGCACTTGTGAGACGGGTGCCCACGCGACGGGGGACGCAACGTCGGTGTTGACCCGCGCGCCGACGCTTTCGCCCAGCCGCAAGCCATCACCATTCACGGCCAGCGGCGGCAGCGCCCAATGTTCGTGGCCGGTGGGTGTGCGTGGGAACAGGGCTTTGCGCCGTTCGATGTCGTTGGCGAAACCACCTGCTGCGAGTACGACGGCTTTGCGTGCGTGGATGCGGATCGGGCCTTTTTTGCTGTTGATCACTGCACCGCAAACGCGGTTTTCGTCACGCAGCAACTCAGTCACCGGCGCCGATTCCCACAGCAACACGCCGAGGTCTTCAGCCGATTTCGCCAGTCGCGCGACCAGTGCCACGCCGTTGACGAGTTGCAGTGCGCGGCCATGCGTCGCGAGGTCAAACAGGTGCCGGGTGAAACGTCGCGTCACGTGCCATGCGGCTTTCAATGAGCGGGTCAGATTGAGGAATGCCGAGAGATCCGCGCCCGCCATGATCGGCATGCCCATGAAGGACGTTTCGCGCATGGTCGTACGAAGTCGCTTGAGCAAGCGTCCGACCTTGCGCCCGTTGTAGGGCGCGGCAATCACTGAGCGCCCGCCGGTGCCCGCGCCCGGGGTGTCGCCATGGATGTCGGCAATCGCGTTGCCGTCGGCGAATTGCAGTGCGGTGTGTCGCTCGAAAAACGCCACCATATTTGGCCCGGCTTCGAGGAAGGCATCGATCATCGCCGGGTCAAAATGCTCGCCCAGTTCATGGCGCAAATAGGTGCGCGGTTGTTCGACGTCTTCGATGATGCCGGCACGACGGGCCAGCGGATTGCACGGCACCCACGCCCAGCCACCCGACCATGCGGTGGCGCCGCCGAATACCGAATCCTTTTCGACGACGATGACCTTCAGGCCATGCCACGCAGCAGTGACGGCTGCCGACAATCCGGCGGCGCCGGAGCCGACGATCAAAACGTCGCAGTCGATAGCGGGAAGTTCGGCAGGCATCAAACAAGGCTCCAGCGCAGAATTATTTTTGGAATTTGATTCCAGAAAATAACCATTGCTGCCGTCGGCCTACAAGCCTCGTTACGACAAACCGGGCGGTTATCGAACAGCCGGTTCCAGATTTCGCTTTACCGCTGATGTCTTCTAGAATCGGCGAAATTTCATTTGGATTTCCCCATGGCCGGCAGTCAGATTGAACGGGTTTTCAGCGTGCTGGAAAGCCTTACCAGTGATCCGCGCGGGCTGCCGATGCAGACGCTTGCCGAGCAATTGGACATTCCGAAAAGCGCGACTCACCGCTTGCTCGCCGAGCTGATTCGCCTCGGCTACGTGCGGCAGAATCCCGAGACCTTGCGCTATCACCTGTCGACAAAACTCGTCGCGATGGGTTTTCAATACCTGTCGAGCAGTGGCGCCGATATTGTTCAGCCCGTGCTGGATCGGCTGGCGCAGGAAACCGGCGAACTGGTGCGTCTCGGTGTGATCGATGGCGAGCGACAGACCTGGATTGCCAAGGCGCAGGGTGCACGTACCGGTCTGCGTTATGACCCGGACATGGGCCGCGATGCGCCGTTGTTTTACACCGCGTCGGGGCATGCGTGGCTGGCGTGCATGAGCGATGCCGAGGCGTTGTCACTGGTTGAGCGACAGGCGGCGGAGGTGCCGGTGGGTATCGGGCCGAATGCGCCGCGCTCTAATATTGAGTTGTTGGAGCGCCTGCGTCTGGCCCGTGAGCAAGGGTATGCGTGGGTCGAGGAAAGCTCGGCGGTCGGTACGTCGGCAATTGCGGCGGTGGTGAAACATCCGGCGGATGGTCGGGTGATTGGTGTGCTCAGCATTGCCGGTCCGAGTGCGCGGATGCCGGGGGCGCGGTTGCATGAGTTGGCGCCGTTGTTGCTCAAATTTGCTGAAGAATTATCCGCCGCCAGCCTGGCTTCTGAATTGTTTATCTAACTCTCCACAAATCCCCTGTAGGAGCTGCCGAAGGCTGCGATCTTTTGACTTTGTTTTTTAAGATCAAAAGATCGCAGCCTTCGGCAGCTCCTACAGGGGATTTTGTTGTCTGTGAAATTGTGCGGTGTTCGCACTGTTTTGAGGTTGATGGGTGTTTGATTCTGGAACTCGGTTCTAAATTGTTGCTGGAGTGTTTTTCCGACAACAATCACAAAAGGATCGCGCCTTGAATTCGCCCCTTCGAATCGCCCTGATCGGCGCTGGCAATATGGGTCAACAACATTACCGGCACCTGCAAACCCTCAGCGACGCCACTTTGTGCGCGGTGGCGGATCCCGGGCCGCAAGCCGCCACTCTCGCGGCTGAGTGGGGTGTCAGACATTTCGCCGAACACCGTCAGATGCTTGATCAGATCAAGCCAGACGCAGTCATCGTCGCCAATCCTAATAACCAACACGTCAGCACGGCGCTCCATTGTCTGGCGGCGGGTGTACCGGTGCTGCTGGAAAAACCGGTCGGCGTGCATCTGGATGAAGTGCGCGAACTGGTCGCGGCGGTTAAACGCAGCGGTGTGCCGGTATTGGTCGGCCATCATCGACGCCACAATCCGCTGATCGTCCGTGCCCATGAGCTGGTGCAAAGCGGCGCGCTCGGGCGTTTGACCACGGTCACCGCGTTGTTTCAGGTACGTAAACCGGACAGCTATTTCGAGATCCCGTGGCGCCGTGAAGCAGGGGCGGGGATGTTGCTGACCAACCTGATTCACGACCTCGATTTGTTGCGTCACCTGTGCGGTGAAGTGCGCTCGGTGCAAGCGTTCACCGACAACTCGGTGCGCGGTTTCGCCAACGAGGACAGCGCGGCGGTGTTGCTGCAATTTGCCGGCGGCACATTGGGCACGTTGAGCGGCTCCGATGCGGTGGCGGCACCGTGGAGTTGGGAGCTGGCTTCGGGTGAAAACCCTGCCTATCCGCGTCAGGCGGATCAACCGTGTTATCTACTGGCCGGTACCGCCGGGGCGTTGAGCATTCCGCAGCTCAAACGCTGGCATTACGCCGCTGATCAGGTGGATGCCGGTTGGCATGAACCGTTGTTGAGTGTGGAAGAGTCCTACAGCGGTGAGGAAGCTTTACGCTTGCAGTTAGAGCATTTCGTCCGCGTGGCTCGGCGCGAAGTCGAGCCGTTGGTCAGTGCTGCTGATGCCGCACGCACCCTCGCGCTGATCGAAGCCATTCGCGAAGCCGCCTCCACCGGCCGCGCTTGCGCCCCTGCACTGATCGAGGCTTGAACATGAGCGAACGTATTCTCTCCCTGGCCAGCCTGACCGTGTTCGAGCTGTCGCCACCGCAAATGGTCGAAGTCGCTGCTCGCGCCGGATACAGCCATGTCGGATTGCGTCTGGAACCGGCAACGCCCGAGGAATATCACTTCCCACTGGTAGCCGATAACGATTTGCGGCGTAGGACGATGGAGCGATTGCGCGACACTGGCATCCGCGTGCTCGACGTGGAAATCCTGCGTCTGAAACCGCAGACCGTTGTTGCCGATTTCGAGAAGCTTCTTACGGTCGGCGCGGAGTTTGGTGCGACTGAATTGCTCGTCGCCGGTAACGATCCTGACGAGCAGCGACTCACGGATAACTTTGCCGCGTTGTGCGATTTGACGGCGCCGCTCGGGTTGCATCCGCATCTGGAGTTCATGCCCTGGACGGATGCGCGCAACCTTGAGCAAGCGCTGCGGATTGTGGAAAACGCTAGTCGGGAAAATGCTGCGGTGTTGGTCGATGCCTTCCACTTTGATCGTTCGGCGTCAAAGCTTGAGGATCTTGCGAAGGTGCCATCGTCGCGACTGCGTTATGCGCAGTTATGTGATGTCGCAGGGCCGCGACCGTCAGACATGGCCGAGATCTTGCGTCAGGCGCGCAACGAGCGGCGGTTTCCCGGCGAGGGTGATTGCGATTTGCTCGAGTTGCTGAAAGCGCTGCCGGCTAATATCCCACTGAGCCTGGAAATTCCTACGGTTAAACTGCTGGAGCAGGGCGTGAGTGGATTGCATCGGGCGCAGATGGCGATTGATAGAACGCGGGAATTGTTGGCGCGGCTTTAAGCGGTGCTGCGCACCTGTTCGCGAGCAAGCTTTGCTCCAACGGGGTTTACGCAAACCGTGTGGGAGCAAGGCTTGCCCGCGAAGCTTTTGATCTTTTTTGGCAACACAAGGAAACCCAATGACCGTCAGCACTCCGCTCTCCGGTGTCAACCAACCCTTCAAAGGGATCCTGCTGATTGTCGTGGCGACGTTCCTGTTCTCCAGCCACGACGCGCTGTCGAAATACCTCTCCGGTTTCTATCCGATCGTGATGGTGGTGTGGGCGCGTTATCTGGTGCACACCCTACTGATGGCGGGGATTTTTCTGCCGCAATCCGGGTTGCGCGTCCTACGTACCAAGAAGCCGTTGTGGCAGTTGGTTCGAGCACTTTGCCTACTCGGCACCAGCCTGTTTTTCACCACGGCGCTGTTGTACATCCCGTTGGCGGAAGCCACTGCGGTCAACTTCCTTGCGCCGGTTTTGGTCACGGCGTTGTCGGTGCCGCTGCTCAAAGAACGAGTGACACGCGGCCAATGGATCGCCGTCATTTGCGGCTTTATCGGCGTGCTGATCATCGTCCACCCGGGCGGTGAACTGTTCACACCAGCGGTGCTGTTGCCGTTCTGCTCGGCGCTGTTTTTCTGCTTCTATCAATTGCTCACCCGCAAGCTCGCGGAGATCGACAGCCCGACCACCAGCAACTTCTTCGCCGGGTTGTGCAACACGTTGGTGATGAGTGCGCTGGTGCCGTTCTTCTGGCAGGTGCCGACGCTGACCCACGCCGGATTGATGCTGGCGCTGGGCAGTTGCGGGATGACTGCGCATTTGTTCCTGACCCAAGCGTTCCGCCATGCCGCGCCGGCGCTGCTGGCGCCGTTCGGGTATTGCCAGATCGTGTTTGCGGGGTTGTTGGGCTGGCTGCTGTTCAATCACACGCCGAGTGTGTTGACGATCATCGGTATCGCGGTGATCTGTTGCAGCGGACTGGCAGCAGCGTGGCAACAAAGCCGAAAACACAAACCCCTGTAGGAGCTGACGAGTGGAACGAGGCTGCGATCTTTTGATCTTCAACATCAAGATCAAAAGATCGCAGCGTGCCGCAGCTCCTACAGGAATTTATTCGGTGATGGTAGGGATCTTGCGCGGGGCCATGAAGTACATCCACGTCAGCGCAAGGAAATACATCGCCGGAATCAGGGTGAACAACACGGTGTAGTTGTTGTTGGTCACGGTGAGGATATGGCCGACGATCTGGGTCATGAACATCCCGCCGATCGCCGCGCACATGCCGCCGAAACCGAACACCGTGCTCATCATGTGCTTGGGCGTGTAGTCCATCACCAGGCTCCAGATGTTCGCCGTCCACGCCTGATGCGCGCCGATCGCCAGAGAAATCGCCGCCACTGCGACCCACAGATTGGCCGAGCCAGCCGCCATGACCACGCCGATGATGCAGCAGGCGAACAGCAACATCGACAGCAGCCGCGCCTTGATCGAGTTCATGCCGCGACCGATCAGGAACGAAGACAGAATGCCGCCGCCGACGCTGCCGAAGTCAGCCGTCACGTAGATGATGATCAGCGGAATACCCATCTGGGTGACGTTGATGCCCAGGTTGTATTGCTGATTGAGAAACGGCGGCAGCCAGTACAGGTAGAACCAGAACACCGGCGCGGTCAGCGCATAAGCGATGGCGAAGGCCCAGGTGCCGCGCATGCGCAGGATTCTCGAGAACGGCACGCGGGCCTGTTCCGGTTCAACTTCCTGCTGGATGTAGTCCAGTTCGGATTGCTTGACGCTCGGGTGATCTTCCGGGTTGAAATACTTCAAACCCCAGAACAGCAACCAGATGCCGCCCAGCGCCGACATGCACAGGAACGCGGCTTGCCAGCCCCAGACGTGGAGAACCAGCGGCAGCAACATTGGCGTGAACATCGCGCCGACGTTGGTGCCGGCGTTGAAGATGCCAGTGGCGACTGCACGTTCGCCAGCGGGGAACCACAGGCGTGTGGTTTTCACGCAGGCCGGGTAGTTCGCCGCTTCCGTCAGGCCGAGGATGAACCGGCAGACCATGAAACCGACGGCCGATGTCGCCAGACCGTGGGCACCGGTGGCCAGGCTCCACAGCAGCACGGCGCAGAAGAACACGCGTTTGACGCCGACCCGGTCGATCAACCGTCCTTGCAGGACGAAACCGATCGCGTAGCCGACCTGAAACCAGAAGTTGATGTTGGCGTAATCCATCGCCGTCCAGCTCATTTCCTTGGCGAGGATTGGCTGCATGACGCCGAGGGCGGCGCGGTCGATGTAGTTCAGGGTGGTGGCGAAAAACACCAGCGCCAGCATGCCCCAACGGGTCTTGCCGACGGCCATGGCGCCGCGGATCTTGTCGCCGATGCCACCTGAGGCAGTGCTCATGGCCGGGGCCATGCGGGAAGTCTGTGAAGGAATCATGTGTTCCACCCGTTTTTGGATTTGTTATTTGGTGTGCTTTTTTCTGTGCACGCTGCGACCGGTGGTTCAGATCCGGACTCAATGTGCGGTCGATGTTGGGCAGTGGACGAAAAATCGTCAATTCGCCAAACCGCCATTGTGTTCGATAATCGCACGCAAAACTAACCGGGTAGTACACTTTAAATTGCTGCCACGTTCGATGCAGCCAATAATTTCCCCACTATAAAAACCCATCCCATGTAGGAGCTGCCGAAGGCTGCGATCTGTTGATTTTGCTCTCCACGAATAAAGATCAAACGATCGCAGCCTTCGGCAGCTCCTACAGTAAAGATCAAGCGGCGCAGTCCGGGAGTTGAAGCATGCAGCGTTCCATTGCCACCGTTTCCTTGAGCGGCACCCTGCCGGAAAAACTCGAAGCCATTGCCGCCGCCGGGTTCGACGGGGTGGAGATATTCGAAAACGACCTCCTGTACTACGACGGCAGTCCACGGGAAATTAAACAGATGTGCGCCGACCTCGGTATCGCCATCACACTATTTCAGCCGTTCCGCGATTTCGAAGGCTGCCGCCGCGATCGCCTGGCGCGCAATCTTGAGCGCGCCGAACGCAAGTTCGACCTGATGCAGGAACTCGGCACCGACCTGGTGCTGGTCTGCAGCAACGCCTCGGCGGACAGCGTCGGCGATCAACAAATTCTAGTCGATGACCTGCGCTTGCTGGCCGAACACGCCGGCGCGCGCGGCTTGCGCATTGGTTACGAAGCGCTGGCCTGGGGCCGTCACGTCAATACTTATCAACAGGTCTGGGACATCGTGCGTCAGGCCGATCATCCGAGTCTCGGCGTGCTGCTCGACAGCTTTCACACCTTGTCGCTGAAGGGCGATCCGCGCGCCATTGCCGACATTCCCGGCGACAAAATCTTCTTCGTGCAAATGGCCGACGCGCCGATTCTGCAGATGGACGTGCTGGAGTGGAGCCGGCATTTCCGCTGCTTCCCGGGGCAGGGCGAATTCGATCTGCCGGGCTTCCTCGCGCCGATCATCCAGAGCGGTTACACCGGGCCGCTGTCGCTGGAAATCTTCAATGACGGCTTCCGCGCCGCGCCGCCACGGGCCAATGCCGCTGACGGTTTGCGTTCGCTGCTGTACCTGGAGGAGAAGACTCGCCAGCGTCTGGAACAGGACGCGACGCCTGTGGCCAACCGCGAAATCCTCTTCGAAACGCCGCAGGCCAGCGAATACAACGGCATCGAGTTCCTCGAGTTTGCCGTCGATGAAAGCCTCGGTGCCAAGCTGTCGAACTGGCTGGAGCGCTTGGGTTTCGTCAAGGCCGGGCAGCATCGTTCCAAGAGCGTGAGCCTGTTGCGTCAGGGCGACATCAACCTGATTCTCAACTCCGAGCCTTACTCTTTCGCCCACAGCTTTTTCGAAGCCCACGGCCCGTCGTTGTGCGCCACCGCCGTGCGGGTCAAGGACAGCGCCAGTGCGTTGGCCCGCGCCGTGGCTTACAAAGGTCAGCCCTATCGCGGACTGGTCGGCCCCAACGAACTGGAGCTGGCGGCTGTGCGCGCGCCGGATGGCAGCCTGATTTATCTGGTCGATGAACAGGCCGACGTCTACGGCACCGATTTCAATCTGCTGGCCGACGCGCCGGCTCGTGGCGGGCTCAAGCGCATCGACCACATGGCCATGGCGCTGCCGGCCGACAGCCTCGACAGTTGGGTGCTGTTCTACAAGAGCCTGCTGGATTTCGAAGCGGATGATGAAGTGGTGCTGCCCGATCCGTACGGTCTGGTGAAGAGCCGCGCACTGCGCAGTCGCGACAGCTCGATCCGCTTGCCGCTGAATATTTCAGAGAACCGCAACACCGCGATCTCCCATGCGCTGTCGAGTTACCGCGGCTCCGGTGTGCATCACATCGCCTTCGATTGTGACGACATCTTCGCCGAAGTCAGTCGCGCCAAAGAGGCCGGTGTGCCGCTGTTGGATATTCCGCTCAACTATTACGACGACCTCGCCGCACGCTTCGATTTTGACGATGAATTCCTCAGCGAGCTGGCGTATTACAACGTGCTTTATGACCGTGATGCGCAGGGCGGTGAGCTGTTTCACGTCTACACCGAGCCGTTCGAAGGGCGCTTCTTCTTCGAGATCATCCAGCGCAAAAACGGTTATGCCGGTTACGGCGCAGCGAATGTCGCGGTGCGTTTGGCGGCGATGGCCAAATCACGCAGCGGCGCCGTTCGCCAGGCGAAGTTGTAGGAAATTCGTAAACGCGGGATTAAACACGGCTCGCGCGGCTTCCTTCACTGTGCGGCGCGGCCCATAATCGCCGCCTGTGCAGTGATGGCCGTGAGCCCGCAATGACGATAAATTCAGAACTTTCCGCAGCTACTGTCGTGCCCGTCGTAGAGCCGCGCAAGAGTCGCAAAAACAACCCGGAAAAGACCCGCGAGAACATCCTGCAGGAGGCGATCGTCGAGTTCGTCCAGCAAGGTTTGTCCGGTGCTCGCGTCGACGCGATCGCCGAGCGCATCCACACCTCCAAACGCATGATCTATTACTACTTCGGCAGTAAGGAGCAGTTGTACGTCGAGGTGCTGGAGAAGCTTTACGGCGATATTCGCAACACCGAAAACCGTCTGCACCTGGCCGAGTTGTCGCCAGAGGTGGCGATTCGACGATTGGTCGAATTCACCTTCGATCACCACGATCGCAACGTCGATTTCGTGCGCATCGTCAGCATCGAAAATATCCACAACGCTGAATTCGTGAAGCGTTCCGATGCGATCAAGGCGATGAACAACACCATCCTCGATTCGCTCGGCGAGATTCTGCGTCGCGGTGCTGATGAAGGTGTGTTCCGTGCGGGGCTGGATGCGCTGGATGTGCATTTGTTGATCAGTTCGTTCTGCTTCTACCGCGTGTCGAATCGGCACACGTTTGGCGAGATCTTCCAGATCGACCTGCCGGATGAAAGCATCAAGCAGCGTCATCGCGAGATGATCTGCGAATCGGTGCTGCGCTACCTGCAAGCCTGACAATCAAAAGATCGCAGCCTTCGGCAGCTCCTACACCGATCCCTGTAGGAGCTGCCGCAGGCTGCGATCTTTTGATCTTCAACCATTCATGCTTTGAAAATGCGCGAGCATCCGCTGCGCATCCGGCACCACGCCGCTGAACAATTCAAACGCCTTCACTGCCTGAAACACCGCCATGTTGCCGCCATCCAGCGTCCGGCATCCCAATGCGCGAGCAGTGCGCAGCAGCTCGGTTTCCAGCGGGAAATAGACAATCTCCGCCACCCACAATTCCTTGCGCAGCAACTCGACTGGCACCGGCATGCCCGGCAGTTTGGCCATACCCATCGGCGTGGTGTTGACCAGACCATCAGCCAGATTCAGCGTACTTGGCAAATCCCGACCCGCCACCGCGCGACCGGAGCCGAAATGCTGATTCAGATTGTTTGCCAGACTTTCCGCACGCTCACTGTCGACGTCGAAAATGCTCAACTGCCGGACACCTTCGCTCAACAACGCGTGGGCCACTGCCGCGCCCGCACCACCTGCGCCCATCTGGACGACACGTTCGCGGGCAGCGTCCTGCAAACCACGGCGAAAACCCTCGGCGAAACCCAGACAATCAGTGTTGTGACCGACGCGCTTGCCGTCCCTCAGCACCACGGTATTCACCGCGCCGATGCCTCGGGCTTCCGGCGACAACTCATCGAGCAGTGGAATAATCGCCTGCTTGCACGGAAAAGTAATGTTCAGCCCGGTGTAGTTCATCCGTTCAGCCGCCAGCAGCAGATCGGGCAGGGCGGTGCTGTCCATTTGCAATTGATCGAGATCGATCAATCGATACAGATAACGCATGCCCTGCGCATCGCCTTCGTGCTCATGCAGCGCCGGTGTGCGCGAAGCCTGAATACCGGCACCGATCAACCCGGCGAGAATTACGTTGGAGTGCGACACGCGATTCACCCCTTCAGCCGCTGACTGAAATGTTCCAGCGCCAGGCGATAGCCATGACTGCCAAACCCGGCCATCACCGCCGTGGCAATCGCCGAGACAAACGAGTGATGACGAAACGGTTCGCGGGCGTGGACGTTGGACAGATGCACTTCAATCACCGGCAATTCACTGGCCACCAGCGCATCGCGAATCGCCACCGAAGTGTGCGTCCACGCTGCCGGGTTGATCACGATCCCGGCGCAACGACCGCGAGCCGCGTGAATCCAGTCGAGCAGTTCGCCTTCGTGATTGGTCTGGCGAAACTCCACGGCCAGGCCGAATTCTTCAGCCGCGCGACCGCACAGTGCCGAAATATCCGCCAGGGTTTCGTGACCATAAGTCGCCGGCTCGCGGGTGCCAAGCAGGTTCAGGTTCGGGCCGTTGAGCACCAGAACGATAGGGGGCATGAGGGGTAACTCCACTTATTGTTTTTGGCTTTGGCCAGAGGTTTCGGCCTGTGGAGATAAAATGTACTAGATGGTTACCATGGTCAATTGAACAAAAATGCACGTGGCGTTTTATGTTCGGTGATCGCACAGATCAAAAGATCGCAGCCTTCGGCAGCTCCTACATAGGAATGCATTTCCCTGTAGGAGCTGCCGCAGGCTGCGATCTTTTCGAGCACCCACAAAAAAGCCGTCAATCACGACGGCTTTTTTGTATCTGGCATTCGCACTCAGCGCCGGGTCAGTAACACACCCGATTCCATGTGGTGCGTCCACGGGAACTGGTCGAACAACGCGCACTGGGTGATGCGGTGCGTGTCGTGCAACTGGGCGATGTTGGCCGCCAGGGTTTCCGGGTTGCAGGAGATGTAGAGGATGTTGTCGAAACGCCGGGTCAGTTCGCAGGTGTCCGGATCCATGCCGGCGCGTGGCGGGTCGACGAAGACGCTGCCGAACTCGTAGCTCTTCAGGTCGATGCCTTGCAGGCGACGGAACGGGCGCACTTCGTTGAGCGCTTCGGTCAGTTCTTCGGCGGACAAACGCACAAGGGTGACGTTATCCACAGCGTTTTCGCTGAGGTTGCTCAGTGCCGCGTTGACCGAGGTCTTGCTGATTTCGGTGGCCAGCACTTTGCGCACGCGGGTGGCGAGCGGCAGGGTGAAGTTGCCGTTGCCGCAGTACAACTCCAGCAGATCGTCAGTGCGATCACCGAGTGCTTCGTATGCCCAGTTGAGCATCTTCTGGTTCACGGTGCCGTTCGGCTGGGTGAACGCGCCTTCCGGTTGGCGATAGCTGAAGGTGCGACCGCCGACTTCGAGTTTCTCGACCACGTAATCGAGGCCAAGCACTTCGCGTTTGCCTTTCGAGCGACCGATGATGCTGACGCCGAGATCCGCCGCCAGTTTGGTCGCCGCCGCGTGCCAGTGCTCGTCCAGCGGACGGTGATAGCACAGGGTAATCATCGCGTCGCCGGACAGCGTGGTCAGAAACTCGACCTGAAACAACTTGTGGCTCAGCGCCGAACTGGCCTGCCATGCCGCCTTCAATTGCGGCATCAACTGGTTGATGCGCAGGCTGGCGATCGGGAATTCCTCGATCAGGATCGGCGTGCGTTTGTCGTCCTGAGCGAACATCGCGTAATGCCGCTCGCCCCCCTCGCGCCACAGGCGGAATTCGGCGCGCAGACGGAAGTTCTGCAGCGGCGAGTCGAACACGGTCGGCTCGGGGGCATCGAACGGCGCCAGCAGATCACGCAAGCGCGTGACCTTGGCTTCTAGTTGCTCGGCGTAGGCCTGGGAATCGAAAGTCATGCGTTGAACCAACCCAACTTGATCACGAACAGAATCGACAGAATCACCAGCGCCGGGTTCAGCTCACGGGCGCGACCGGACAGCAACTTGATCACCGTCCAGGAGATGAAGCCGAAGGCTATGCCGTTGGCGATCGAGTAAGTGAACGGCATGGCCAGCGCGGTCACCACAACCGGCGCGGCAACAGTGATGTCGTCCCAGTCTATTTCCGCCAGGCCCGAAGTCATCAACACGGCGACGAACAGCAGTGCCGGTGCAGTAGCGAACGCCGGAACGCTGGCCGCCAATGGCGAGAAGAACAGCGCCAGCAGGAACAAAATCGCCACAACGATGGCCGTCAAACCAGTGCGGCCGCCAGCACTGACGCCAGCCGCGGATTCGATGTAGCTGGTGGTGGTCGACGTACCCAGCAGCGAACCGGCCATGGCCGCGGTGCTGTCGGCGATCAGTGCGCGACCCATTTTCGGCATGTGGCCGTCCTTGCCCATCAGGCCGGCGCGCTTGGCGACGCCGATCAGGGTGCCGGAGTTGTCGAACAGGTCGACGAACAGGAAGGCGAAAATCACGCTGACCAGACCGATGTCCAGTGCGCCTTTGATGTCCAGTTGCAGGAAGGTCGGCGCCAGCGAAGGTGGCATCGACGTCACGCCGCCGAACGGGGTGAAGCCCATGGCGATGGAGGTGATGGTCACCGCGAGAATGCCGATCAACACCGCGCCGCGCACTTTCAGCGCTTCGAGGGCAACGATCAGGGCGAAGCCGAGGGTCGCGAGAATCGGTGCCGGTTGTTTCAGGTCACCGAGGCCGACCATGGTCGCCGGGTTGCTGACCACGATGCCGGCGTTGTGCAGGGCGATCAGCGCCAGGAACAGGCCGATACCGGCGGCAATCGCCGAGCGCAGCGGCAGCGGGATGCTGTTGATGATCCATTCACGGATGCGGAAGATCGACAGCAGGAAGAACAGCACCGCCGAAATGAACACCGCACCCAGCGCCACTTGCCACGTGTGGCCCATGTGCAGCACCACGGTGTAGGTGAAGAAGGCGTTCAGGCCCATGCCCGGCGCGAGGGCGATCGGGTAGTTGGCGATCAGGCCCATGACCGTCGAACCGATCGCGGCGGCCAGACAGGTGGCGACGAACACCGCACCCTTGTCCATGCCGGTCTCGCCGAGAATGCTCGGGTTGACGAACAGAATGTAGGCCATGGCCAAGAAAGTCGTGATGCCCGCCAGAATCTCGGTGCGCACGTTGGTGTTGTGTGCCTTGAGTTGAAACAGCCTTTCCAGCATGTCTGCTCCCCGTGGCGCGCGTAGCGCCGTGAATGTATCGACCTCAACAGCAAAGCACAGACCGTCGCAAGCGCCTGAGAAATTGTGATGGGCCGGAAAAAGCCGCGCATCATACCAGCAGCATGGGGGATTGGCTGCGATCGTCGGCGATGTTTTGCAGTCAGGCGAAGTGAGCCATACTGCGCGCCTGTTTTGGGGGGAGGGTCATGATGGGCGTCAAGCGCAATTTCGTTCGATCGTTGGGGCTGTTTTGCACGTTTATGGCCAGTGTGCCAGCCGTTATGGCGGCATCGGCGCCACCGTTGACCAGTGTCCAGGTGCTCAAGGTGCAGTCGGCGGCCTGCGGCATCGAAAATATTTCTGATGGGCAGGACAAGACGGCCTGCGACCACGGCGGTGCCAACATCAAGGTGTATGTGCTTGAAATGGGTTACGGCCGCGTTCCCAATGCCGCGCTGGACGGTTTTGAACTGGACGGAATGAAAACCCAGGTCTGCGCCTACGGCAACGGCAACCTCACGCAATGCACCGGCGCCGCGTCGAAGATCGTCGGCACGCTGTACATCTTTGATCTGGATGGCAAGCAGGAAGGCACGTTCACCTACAGCAACACTTCTATTAACGCGCCGGGCAACAAGGTCTCAACGCAGCTTTACATCAAGTAACGGCTGGCGCTGCGCGATCCAGGCGAAGCTGACTACGCTTAAAGGATCACCCAGCGGACACAGCCTATGACCTTTAGAGCCCTGATTACCCTCGCCGAGGGCATCGATGATCTGCAAAGCGTGACCCTCATCGACGTGCTACGCCGTGCCGGCATTGAAGTCGTCGCGGCCAGCATCGAAGGCCGGCGCATGCTCACCTGCGCCCGCGGCACCCGCCTGACCGCCGACGGTATGCTCGTCGATGTGCTGGCGCAAACCTTCGACCTGATCGCTTTACCCGGCGGCGCCGTCGGTGCCCAACACCTCGCTGCACACCAACCTCTGCAACAAATACTTAAGGATCAATCCAGCGCCGGACGCCTGTTCGCCGCCATCGCCGAATCCCCGGCCGTCGCCCTGCAAGCTGCTGGCGTGCTGCGCCAACGCCGTATGACCTGTCTGCCCAGCGCCAGTCATCAACTGTCGGGCTGTACGTTTGTTGATCAACCGGTAGTGGTCGACGGCAACTGCATCACCGCGCAAGGTTCTGGCGCGGTGCTGGAGTTTGCCTTGGCGCTGGTTGAACAACTGGGGGGCAAGGCGCTCAGGGCGAAAGTGGCGGGGGAGTTGTTGGTCTGAGTCGATCAGGCGTGTGCAGCGATCGGTTGAATTGGCGGTTGCTCGCGATGTTCTGCTTGCCACAGATCGTAATCAGTTTGAACACCCAGCCAAACGCGAGCCTTACCAATGCCCGCACGCTCCAGGCGTACAGCCAGGTCCGGGCTGATCGGCGCATGACCGTGCAATACACGCGAAAGATGTGGGCGCGCAAAACCCAGATGCCGTGCCAGTTCGGTAACACTGATGCCCAAATCGGGCAGAACATCCATCAACAGTGTTTCGCCGGGGTGTGGCGGGTTGTGCATGGGCATGAGCCTGCCTCCTGTCAGTGGTAGTCCAGATAATCGACCAATTCGATATCCGAGCCGACAAAACGAAAGATCACTCGCCAGTTGCCTGAAACGCTCAGCGACCAGTATTCGTTCAGCTCACCTTTCAATGAATGCAAACGCCATCCCGGAAGATCCAGATCCCCGGGAAGCGTAGCGCGATCCATGAACTGCAGCATGCGCGATAGCCGTTTTGCGTGGTCGGCACGAATCCCGCGAGTCGAACCTGTTTCATAGAAGCCGCGAAGGCCTTTGTGCTGAAAGGATTTGATCATGGGGCGAGTGTAAGGCGATACATTACACTCAGTGCGGTATCTATGTACCGCACATTTTCATCTGATGTGTGTTTGGCCTGCCGATTTTGCCGATGAACTCAAACCTTCGTCTCTTCCACCGGCACATGCATCCGGTCCCGATTCGCCAGCGTCGGAAACAACTTGATCCACGTCCCCGTCACCACCAGCGTGCCGATCCCGCCCATGACCACGGCAGGCACGGTGCCGAACCAGTGGGCGGTGACGCCGGATTCGAATTCGCCCAGCTGATTGGAAGCGCCGATGAACAGGCCGTTGACCGCGCTGACGCGGCCACGCATTTCGTCCGGGGTTTCCAGTTGCACGAAGGAGGCGCGGATAACCATGCTGATCATGTCTGCCGCGCCGAGTACCACCAGCACCGCCAGCGAGAACCAGAACGAGGTCGACAGGCCGAAGGCGATGGTCGCGACGCCGAAGATGCCGACCGCAGTGAACATCACTCGACCGACGTTACGTTCCACGGCAAATCGTGCGAGGAACAGTGACATCCCCAGCGCACCGACCGCTGGCGCCGAACGCAGCAGGCCCAGCCCCCACGGGCCGGTCAGCAGAATGTCCTTGGCGAACACCGGCAGCAGCGCCGTCGCACCGCCGAGCAGTACCGCAAACAGATCCAGCGAAATCGCCCCGAGAATATCCGGTCGGCTGCGAATGAAGCGGATCCCCGCCAGCAACGAATCCAGTGTGGCTTTGCCTTTATTCAACGGTGTTTGCCGCGCGGGCAGGTTGAGCATCAGCGTGCAGGCGATCACGTAGAGCAGCACGGTCGGGCCATACACCCAGACGCTGCCGAACGCGTAGAGCAAACCGCCAAGGGCCGGGGCGACGATGGTCGCTGACTGTTGCGCCGATTGCGCTGCCGCGACAGCTCGGGGGAACAGGGCGCTGGGCACGATGCTCGGCAGCAATGCCTGAGTGGTCGGCATCTCGAAGGAGCGCGCCGCACCGAGCAGGAAGGCGAGGATGAAGATCATCTCGCGGGTGACGTGATCGGTAGCGCTGCCGATGGCCAGCGCGAGGGCGATCATGGCCTGCAACGACTGGCAGATCGCTGCAACTTTGCGTCGGTCATAGCGGTCGGCGACATGCCCGGTGTGCAGCATGAACAGCACGCGCGGGGCGAATTCGACCAGACCGACCAAACCCAGGTCGAGGACGTTGCCGGTCAGTTGATACAGGTTCCAGCCAATCGCCACGGTGAGCATCTGAAAACCGCTGGCAGTGAAAATCCGCGCCATCCAGAACGCGAGAAAGGGACGATGGTGACGTAACAGCAACGGCTCTTGGCTGGGCATCTGAGGGCAGGTCTGGTTCGAGGGGAACCGCGAGGTTATCACCAGTCTGTAACAGGAAGTTGCTATGACAAAAAATTTAGTTAGCCAGACATCGATTTTTTTTGCGGTGCAGATTTGCTTGTGTGGCGAGGGGATTTAGCGAAACGTCGCACCGCCCCGATGGGCTGCGAAGCGGCCCCAAATCCATTCAGACATGCTTTTTCAGATAAACCGTGTTGCCGGGTTTGGCGACTGCTGCGCAGCCGGTCGGGGATAAATCCCCTCACCACAGAGGTTTGTGCAGGCCTGGGGATCTGTACTGTTTTCCTCCCTGCCAGCGTTCTGTGGATTTGTTGCAAAGTTTTGCCACGGTTATGAGGCAACTTGTCACGCGGCAAACGACCACGCGGGTCAACCGCAAAAATGGGACTACTCTTTCAACGTTGCTTGATCCAGATCAAGACCCCAAACGGAATTGATCAGACGGCCAGTTGGCCAGACTCCCTGCGTTGCGATGGTTTCAAAAAGAACGAATCCGAATTCGCCGCACTCCATATCCGTGGGGGCAGTAGTGCAAGGGGCCACAAGCCCCGCCGCCGGTATTACCTGACAGAGGAAGCCATATGTTCGGTTTAGAGGCACTAGATCTCGCCCGAATTCAATTCGCGTTCACCATCTCGTTCCACATCCTGTTCCCGGCCATCACCATCGGTCTGGCGAGTTACCTCGCCGTTCTCGAAGGCCTGTGGCTGAAAACCCATAACGACACGTACCGTGACCTCTACCATTTCTGGTCGAAGATCTTTGCCGTCAACTTCGGCATGGGCGTGGTCTCGGGGTTGGTCATGGCCTACCAGTTCGGCACCAACTGGAGCCGTTTCTCGGACTTCGCCGGTGCCGTCACCGGGCCGTTGCTGACCTATGAAGTGCTCACGGCATTCTTCCTTGAGGCCGGTTTCCTCGGGGTCATGCTGTTCGGCTGGAACAAGGTCGGGCGCGGATTGCACTTTTTCTCCACGGTGATGGTGGCCATCGGCACGCTGATTTCGACCTTCTGGATTCTCGCCTCCAACAGCTGGATGCAGACCCCGCAAGGCTTCGAGATCATCAACGGTCAGGTGATTCCGACCGATTGGTTTGCGATCATTTTCAACCCGTCGTTCCCGTACCGCTTGATGCACATGGCGACTGCGGCGTTTGTGGCCACAGCGTTTTTCGTCGGTTCCTCGGCGGCCTGGCATTTGCTGCGCGGCAAGGACAACCCGGCGATCCGCACCATGCTCTCGATGGCAATGTGGATGGCGCTGATCGTCGCGCCGATTCAAGCAGTCATCGGCGACTTCCACGGCCTCAACACCCTTAAACATCAGCCGGCGAAAATCGCCGCGATCGAAGGTCACTGGGAAAACAAGGGCGACGAAGCCACGCCGCTGATCCTGTTCGGCTGGCCGGACATGAAAGAAGAGCGCACTAAATTTGCCGTAGAGATCCCGTACCTCGGCAGCCTGATCCTCACGCACTCGCTGGACAAACAAGTGCCGGCGCTCAAGGAATTCCCACCGGAAGACCGGCCGAATTCGACCATCGTGTTCTGGTCGTTCCGGATCATGGTCGGCCTCGGTTTCCTGATGATCTTCACCGGTCTGTGGAGTCTGTGGCTGCGTAAACGCGACACGCTCTACACCTCGCGGCCGTTCCTGTACTTGGCGTTGTGGATGGGGCCGTCCGGTCTGATCGCGATTCTGGCGGGCTGGTTCACCACTGAAATCGGCCGTCAGCCGTGGGTGGTCTACGGGCTGATGCGCACGGCGGACGCGTCTTCCAACCACAGTTTCATGCAGATGAGCATCACGTTGATCATGTTTGTCGTGGTGTATTTCGCCCTGTTCGGTGCCGGTCTCGGCTACATGATGCGCCTGGTGCGCAAAGGGCCGAAGATCAGCGAAGGCACAGAGACGCCGGACGGTGGCCCTGGCAAAAAACGTACACCGGCGCGTCCGTTGTCCGCTGCCGACGATTCGTCCGATGCCGATCACGGCGACGACGTTCGCCTGACCAAGGAGATTTGACTCATGGGTATTGATCTTCCGCTGATCTGGGCCGTGATCATCATCTTCGGCATCATGATGTACGTGGTCATGGACGGCTTCGACCTGGGCATCGGGATTCTCTTCCCGTTCATCCCCGGCAAAGTCGACCGTGACGTAATGATGAACACCGTCGCCCCGGTCTGGGACGGCAATGAAACCTGGCTGGTACTGGGCGGCGCGGCGTTGTTTGGCGCGTTCCCGCTGGCGTATTCGGTGGTGTTGTCGGCGCTGTATCTGCCGCTGATCTTCATGCTGATCGGCCTGATCTTTCGCGGTGTGGCGTTCGAGTTCCGCTTCAAGGCCAAGGACGACAAGCGTCACTTGTGGGACAAGGCGTTCATCGGCGGTTCGGTGGCGGCGACGTTCTTTCAGGGCGTGGCGCTCGGTGCGTTCATTGACGGCTTGCCGGTGGTCAATCGGCAATACGCCGGAGGTTCACTCGACTGGCTGACACCGTTCACGCTGTTCTGCGGCGCTGCATTGGTCGTCGCCTATGCCTTGCTTGGCTGCACCTGGCTGATCATGAAGACCGAAGGCAAGCTGCAAGAGCAGATGCACAATCTGGCGCGGCCACTGGCATTCGTGCTGCTGGCGGTGATCGGTGTCGTCAGCCTGTGGACACCGCTGGCCCACCCGGAAATCGCCACGCGCTGGTTCAGCATGCCGAATCTGGTCTGGTTCATGCCGGTGCCGATTCTGGTATTGGTCACCCTGTACGGGTTGATTCGTGCAGTGGCGCGTAACGCCCACTACACGCCGTTTCTGCTGACGCTGGTGCTGATCTTCCTCGGCTACAGCGGTTTGGGCATCAGCCTGTGGCCGAACATTGTGCCGCCGTCGATCTCGATCTGGGACGCCGCATCGCCGCCGCAGAGTCAGGGCTTCATGCTGGTGGGGACGCTGTTCATCATCCCGTTCATTCTGGGTTACACCTTCTGGAGCTACTACGTGTTCCGCGGCAAGGTCACCCACGAAGACGGCTACCACTAAGCGAAACCCTGTGGAAGCGAGCCTGCTCGCGATGGCGTCGGCAACGGCGCCATTGATCTAACTGAGGATCGAAACAATGCCCGGCAAACATTCCCTGCACGACATTGAACAAGCCGAAAAAAAACCGCTGTGGCAGCGGCTCGGCTGGCTGGCCCTGATCTGGGCCGGCAGTGTTGGCGTGTTGTTCATCGCCGCCAGCCTGATGCGCATGTTCATGAACGCGGCAGGCCTGACGACGCACTGAATCTGAATCATCCCCGTCCCGGCGCCTTCGGGTACGGTTTGTAACCCTCCTCACGGAGGGTTTTTTTTGCCCTGAAGATTATTTTCGGGCTTTGAGAATCACGAACTTCGGCGTCGCCGCGACTTGCTCGACACCCCGGAACAGCCGCGCCAGTTTGCTGTGATAACCCAAGTGTCGGTTGCCGACGATGTACAACGCGCCGCCCACCACCAGTGCCTCACGCGCCTGCTGAAACATGCGCCAGGCGAGAAAATCGCCGACGACTTGCTGCTGATGGAATGGCGGATTGCACAGCACCACGTCCAGTGATTGCGGCTCTTGCCCAGCCAGACCGTCGCCAGCGCGAACAATCACTTCACGATCACCCAGCGCCGCGCGCCAGTTTTCAGCGGCCGATTGCACCGCCATGAACGATTCATCAACCAGCGTGTACTGCGCGTCAGGGTTGTGCAGCGCACTGGCAATCGCCAACACGCCGTTGCCACATCCGAGGTCGGCGACGCGTGCGCTGCCAAGGTTTTTCGGCAGATGCGGCAGGAAGGCGCGAGTGCCGATGTCCAGGCCTTCACGGCAGAACACGTTGGCGTGGTTGAGCAGTTCGATGGCCGGTTCGTCGAGGCTGTAACGGCTCGGGTAGGGCGAAATAGCCGGGGCTTTCGCTTCCGGCGTGGCGATCAACAGTCGCGCCTTTTTCACGGCGAGCGATGCTTGCACCGGGCCGATGTAGCGCTCCAGCAGATCACCGGCAGCGCGTGGCAAATGTTTGACCATCGCCGCTGCGATGACTTCGGCGCCGGGAGCGAGTTGCCCTTGCAGGCGAATCAATTGTTCTTCGAGCAGCGCGAGGGTTTTCGGTACGCGGATCAACACGCGATCGAAAGGCCCAACCAAAGCCTCACTCGCCGGAATCGGCCGAATGGCATCGAAGGCTTGACCGTTGCGCAGCAAATTCTTTTCCAGTCCCTGAAAGCCTAGAAACGAGTCGCCGCTGCTGCTCACTTCAACCTTGCCCAGCAAACTGGCTGCTAACGCGCCGAAGCTGTCATTGAGCACCAGCACCCGCGTGCTCGCCGCAGGCTGTTGCGCGGCCAGATGATTGAGCAAGTATTCGTCGGCGGCATCGAAGGCTTGTAGCGGTTCGTTCTGCTGTTCGGGCTGGCGAATCAAGTCGAGTTGGGCGAACGGTGTATCGAGCAAAGGCATGGGGCGGGGACTCAGGGTAATCGAGGGATGTCCCGCAGCTCTGGCATTGTGCGGCGGAACCGACCGAGTGGACTGCAACGCGGGTGGATGGCGTTAACACTCAGGAAGGCCACAAATGGTACGTTTTTTTCTATTCAATTACCCGCACGTTTTCTGTTTGTGCGAGGCCGGCCGTTTAGATATACCCGGCCCGGGCGGCGGCAATGACCGCAGAGATCTTGTTGCACACCTTGAATTTCTCGATCAGGTGCTGGACGTGATAATTCACGGTTCGCTCGCTAAGGCTGAGAATCTTCGAGATTTCATACGCCGTTTTGCCTTGGGCGGACAATTGCACCACTTCCAGTTCGCGCGGCGACAAATGCGGTTGTCGGGCCAGCGCGGGCTTGGGCAACGATTGAGCGAACAAATCCGTCATGTGACTGGTGATGTAAAACAGGCAGCCAAAATGCTCGTAAAGCTCAATCGAATTGACCGGCCCATCGCTTCTGGCCAGGCTGAGGGTGCTACAGACACCAAACTCTTCGCGATGAAATGATTGCGACCAGCCGTGCCGCAGTCCTTCGTGTTGCAGGGCGCGCCAGCGCTTTGGGGCTTTGTCGTAGGCAGTCTTGCTCCATACGAAGGGCAACATTGAACCGTGGCAGTGCGTGGTGACGGGATCAATCTCATCGCTCGGCTCCTGTTCATGGCGTTGTTTCCAGTCGTCGGAAAAGTTATTGATCTCCAGCGTATTAAAGTGCGCCTCACGATAAGTAGAGGCCACGTTGATCGCGCAAAAATCGAAGCCGATGTTTTCCGCGAAGCTCAGCAGAATCGGGTAAGCGCTATCTATGTTTTTTGCGAACGTCAGTTGCCTTAACTGCGACTCCTTCCACTTTTCCATTACAAACGCTCCGTGTACTTGTTACTTGAGGGTGCGTTGGATCCAATGCGCACGAAACCGAGTGTAGGACGTTTCCTACGTCGCGCTGCGATTTTTTTGCTCTTTGTGCTGATGCTTATTTGTATAAAACGTTATTAGTAAGTTGTTAATTTAATATGAAGGTCGACATGTTAGTTAACTTAATGTTCTATTCAGTTAATGTCGCTGTTAGTACAACTTGTTGTGGGTAAGGCAGTCGATGCGTAATACCACTACAAATTGGCGGTTTTAACGTACGGCGCTTTGCGAGAGACTACGAACATCGTCGAATGGAGCGCCACATGACCGCCAGCGCAGAAAAATTCACCCGCCAGACTCTGCTTGATGTGCAGCCGCTGACCGCGAATCTGTTCACCTTGCGTACCACTCGTGATGCAGGCTTCAGGTTTCGTGCAGGGCAATTTGCCAGACTCGGCGTCACCAAGGCTGACGGCAGTACGGTTTGGCGTGCTTATTCGATGGTGTCCTCACCGTTTGACGAATTTCTCGAATTCTTCTCGATCGTGGTGCCCGGCGGCGAATTCACCAGTGAACTGAGCCGGCTTGAAGCGGGCGATACCTTGCTGGTCGACCGTCAGGCCTTTGGTTATCTGACGCTGGATCGTTTTGTCGACGGTCGCGACCTCTGGCTGTTATCCACAGGCACCGGCGTGGCGCCGTTCTTGTCGATCCTGCAGGACTTCGAAGTCTGGGAGAAATTCGAGCGGATCATTCTGGTCTACAGCGTGCGCGAGGCCCGCGAACTGGCGTATCGACAGTTGATTGCGGAATTGGCGCAGCGTGACTATCTGGCCGAGCATGCCCACAAGCTGCAATTTATCCCCACCGTGACCCGTGAATCTCATCCCGGCGCACTGAATGGGCGTATCACGACGCTGATCGAAAACGGTGAGCTGGAGCGGGCGGCGGGCGTTGAGCTGACGGCTGAGCATTCGCGCGTCATGTTGTGCGGCAATCCGCAGATGATCGACGACACCCGCGCGTTGCTCAAACAGCGGCACATGAGCCTGAGCCTGACGCGCAGGCCTGGTCAGGTTGCGGTGGAAAACTACTGGTAAAAAAACGGCGCCCCGAAGGCGCCGTTTTTTGTTCCAGCAGGATTACTCCGGCCGGCTGTTCTGCGCCTTGAGCAGGTCGCGGATCTCGCCCAGCAGTTCCTCTTCTTTGGTCGGAACCGGTGGCAGCGTTGGGGCCACAGCCTCTTCACGCTTCAGGCGGTTGATGGCTTTAACACCCATGAAGATCGCGAAAGCGACGATGATGAAATCCAGAACGGTCTGCAGGAATTTGCCGTAGGCAAGCACCACCGCAGGGGCGGCGCCATCAGCGGCTTTAAGCGTGACGGCTAAATCACTGAAGTCCACGCCTCCGATCAGCAGGCCGATCGGCGGCATGATCACGTCACCGACAAATGACGAGACAATCTTGCCGAAAGCGGCGCCGATGATGATACCGACGGCCATGTCGACCACATTGCCTTTGACCGCGAAGGCCTTGAACTCACTTAGCACGCCCATAGGTTATTTCCTTGTTACAGATGAGATTGGTGTACGCAGTGTAAATCAGCAAAACGCGTCCTGCGCGAAACACCTTCTTACAATGCACATTTTTTATCGACACGCTCTTTGCCGAATAGTTTGAAAAGTGCCATTGAATTGCCCTCGAAACTTGTACGTGCAAGTGCAAAGTCCACAACTTCTGTACAGGTTTAATATTGATACAGTCACAGGCGAGCGAAGTGCCTTGGTCAAGGACAATGCCGATGTATGCGTTATCATCGCGGTTTTTGCCCCGGGGGTTCTGATGGCCAAGGCCAAGCGCATGTACGGCTGCACCGAGTGCGGCGCAACCTTTCCCAAGTGGGCCGGGCAGTGTGGCGAATGCGGTGCCTGGAACACCCTCACCGAAACCATGATCGAAAGCGGCGGTGCCACGGCGCCAAGCGGTCGCACCGGTTGGACCGGCCAGCAGGCGCAGATCAAAACCCTGGCCGAAGTCAGCGTCGAAGAGATTCCGCGTTTTTCCACGGCATCCAGTGAACTGGATCGCGTGCTCGGCGGCGGTCTGGTCGACGGCTCGGTGGTGTTGATCGGCGGCGATCCGGGCATCGGCAAATCGACGATTCTGTTGCAGACCTTGTGCAACCTCGCCAAGAGCATGCCGGCGCTGTACGTCACCGGCGAAGAATCCCAGCAGCAGGTGGCCATGCGAGCGCGGCGTCTCGGCTTGCCGCAGGATCAACTGCGGGTGATGACCGAAACCTGCATCGAAACCATCATCGCCACCGCCCGCCAGGAAAAGCCCAAGGTGATGGTGATCGATTCGATCCAGACGATCTTCACCGAACAACTGCAATCGGCGCCCGGTGGCGTGTCCCAGGTGCGTGAGAGTGCAGCACTGCTGGTGCGTTATGCCAAGCAGAGCGGCACGGCGATTTTCCTTGTCGGCCACGTCACCAAGGAAGGCGCGCTGGCCGGCCCGCGTGTTCTCGAACACATGGTCGACACCGTGCTGTATTTCGAAGGTGAGTCCGATGGTCGTTTGCGTTTGCTGCGCGCGGTGAAAAACCGTTTCGGTGCCGTCAACGAACTGGGCGTGTTCGGCATGACGGACAAGGGTTTAAAAGAAGTCTCCAACCCTTCGGCGATTTTTCTCACGCGGGCGCAGGAAGAAGTCCCGGGCAGTGTGGTGATGGCGACGTGGGAAGGCACCCGGCCGATGCTGGTGGAAGTGCAGGCGCTGGTCGATGACAGTCATCTGGCCAACCCGCGACGGGTAACGTTGGGGCTGGATCAGAACCGCTTGGCGATGTTGTTGGCCGTGTTGCATCGCCATGGCGGGATTCCGACGCACGATCAGGACGTGTTTCTCAACGTGGTCGGCGGGGTGAAGGTGCTGGAGACTGCATCTGACTTGGCGTTGATGGCGGCGGTGATGTCGAGTTTGCGCAATCGGCCGTTGCCGCATGATTTGTTGGTGTTTGGAGAGGTTGGGTTGTCTGGCGAAGTGCGTCCTGTACCCAGTGGCCAGGAGCGCCTGAAGGAAGCCGCGAAGCATGGCTTCAAACGCGCGATCGTGCCCAAAGGCAATGCGCCAAAAGAGTCCCCGCCGGGTTTGCAGATCATCGCCGTAACGCGCCTCGAACAGGCCCTCGACGCTCTCTTCGAATAACCAGAGATCCCCTGTAGGAGCTGCCGGAGGCTGCGATCTTTTGATTTTGGTTTTCAAGATCAAAAGATCGCAGCCTCCGGCAGCTCCTACAGGGGCAACCATCAGATCTCGATCAACGCACCCAGCTCGCGCTCCAGCTCCTGCGGATCGGCCAGGTTCAGCTCGATCAAGCGCCGCAACCGCTGGATCGACTCCAGACTGATATGCCGGCAAACAAACCCCAACTGGCCGTTCTCTTCGTGCGCCAACTGCACGTCCATCTCGATATCAATCTCATCGCTCAGATGAATGTCGACGAAGAAATCCTTCTCGGCATCCCCCAGCCAAGGCTCCGGCCGCTCGATCAGCAAGCCTTTAAGCGACAGGTCTATCAGCTTGACCGGCCAGATGTACTCGCCCTGACTCAGCTCGGTTCTGGCATCGAACGCAATACGTTTGAAGCGACGACGATTGGCTGGGTGCTCGCTCATGGCGCAATCCTCCGGAAGTTCGCTGACTATAGACCCGCATTGTCTAAGCGTACCAGCGCAGACGGGCCACTCAGACCAACGTCGGGGTATGGCCTTTGGCGCCGTAAGCGCTAAACTCGGGGTGGCTGTCTTTCTTGTCCACCCTGGCTGGAATAATAAAATGAAAAATAATAATAGCCTGCTACGCCACTTACCCTGGCTATTGCTGGCAATCGTAGGAGCGTGCGCCCTGGGCGTAGTGGCATTGCGCCGAGGCGAGGCGATCAATGCCTTGTGGATTGTGGTCGCCGCTGTGGCCATTTATCTGGTTGCGTACCGTTACTACAGTCTGTTCATCGCAAACAATGTGATGCAACTTGACCCGCGTCGGGCCACCCCCGCCGTGCTCAACAATGATGGTCTGGACTACGTGCCGACCAACAAACACATTCTTTTCGGTCACCACTTCGCGGCCATCGCTGGCGCGGGGCCGCTGGTTGGTCCGGTATTGGCGGCGCAGATGGGTTATCTGCCCGGCACGCTGTGGCTGATTGCCGGTGTGGTGCTGGCGGGTGCGGTGCAGGACTTTATGGTTCTGTTCATGTCGACCCGTCGCAACGGCCGTTCCCTGGGCGACATGGTGCGTGAAGAAATGGGCCGGATTCCCGGCACCATCGCACTGTTCGGCTGCTTCCTGATCATGATCATCATCCTCGCGGTGCTGGCGCTGATCGTGGTGAAAGCACTGGCCGAGAGTCCGTGGGGCATCTTCACCGTAATGGCGACCATCCCGATCGCGATGTTCATGGGCATTTATATGCGCTACATCCGCCCGGGCCGCATCGGCGAAATCTCCGTGGTCGGCGTGTTGCTGCTGCTCGGTTCGATCTGGCTGGGCGGGCAGATTGCTGCTGATCCGGTATGGGCCAAGGCCTTCACCTTCACCGGCGTGCAGATTACCTGGATGCTGGTCGGTTACGGTTTCGTCGCAGCATCGCTGCCGGTGTGGCTGATTCTGGCACCGCGTGACTACCTTTCTACGTTCCTCAAAATCGGCACCATCATCGCCTTGGCGATCGGCATTCTGGTGACCATGCCCGAGCTGAAAATGCCGGCGCTGACCCAGTTCGTCGACGGCACCGGTCCGGTGTGGAAGGGCGGTCTGTTCCCGTTCCTGTTCATCACCATCGCTTGCGGTGCGGTATCGGGCTTCCACGCACTGATTTCTTCGGGCACCACGCCGAAGCTGCTGGATAACGAAACCAACGCCCGATACATCGGTTACGGCGGCATGCTGATGGAATCGTTCGTCGCGATCATGGCCATGGTTGCCGCTTCGGTGATCGAACCTGGCGTGTACTTCGCCATGAACAGCCCGGCCGCTGTGGTCGGCAGTGATGTCGCTTCGGTTGCGCAAGTGGTCTCCAGCTGGGGCTTTGCGATCACGCCGGAAGCGCTGCAAGCCGTGGCGCATGACATTGGCGAAACCACCATTCTGGCCCGTGCCGGTGGTGCGCCGACCCTGGCGGTCGGTATCGCGCAGATCCTGCACAGTGTCCTGCCGGGTGAAAACACCATGGCGTTCTGGTACCACTTCGCGATCCTGTTTGAAGCGCTGTTTATCCTGACCGCTGTCGACGCCGGTACTCGTGCCGGACGTTTCATGCTGCAGGATTTGCTCGGCTCCTTCGTGCCAGCGCTGAAACGTACCGAATCGTGGACGGCCAACCTGATCGCCACCGCCGGTTGTGTGGCGATGTGGGGCTGGTTGCTGTATCAGGGCGTGGTCGATCCACTGGGCGGCATCAACACCTTGTGGCCACTGTTCGGTATCTCCAACCAGATGCTGGCCGGTATCGCGCTGATGCTCGGCACCGTGGTTCTGATCAAAATGAAGCGTCAGCGCTACATTTGGGTCACCTTGCTGCCAGCCACCTGGTTGTTGATCTGCACCACGACGGCGGGCTTCATCAAGCTGTTCGATGCCAACCCGGCAATCGGCTTCCTGTCGCTGGCCAAGAAGTACAGCGACGCGCTGGCCAGTGGTCAGATTCTGGCCCCGGCGAAAAGCGTCGAGCAGATGCAGCACGTGATCTTCAACGCTTATACCAACGCAACGCTCACCGCGCTGTTCCTGTTCGTGGTCTTCAGCATCCTGTTCTATGCGCTCAAAGTCGGCATCGCCGCCTGGGGCAAAAAAGAGCGTACGGATAAAGAATCGCCATTCCAGGCTCTGCCGGATGCGTAACCAGAGGATTGCAGCATGTTCAATGACCTGAGTCGCCTCGGTAAATACCTCGGTCAGGCCGCGCGCCTGATGGTCGGCATGCCCGACTACGACACCTACGTCGAGCATATGCAAACCAAACACCCGGACAAACCGGTGATGAGCTACGAGATGTTCTTCCGCGAACGTCAGGAAGCCCGTTACGGTGGCAAGGGTGGGCCGAAGTGCTGTTGAGCTGACAGCCTGCGGTTGAGGTAATCCCCCTGTGGGAGCGAGCCTGCTCGCGAATACGGAGTGTCAGTTGATGAATGATTTGACTGGCACACCGCTTTCGCGAGCAGGCTCGCTCCCACATTTGTTTTTGTGTTGTTCATTCATTTTGTGAAGGGGATCTGTTTTGTCTTCTCCCATACCTGTAACGGTACTCAGCGGTTTCCTCGGCGCCGGCAAGACCACCTTGCTGCGCCACATTCTGAAAGCCGAGCACGGCCTGAAAATCGCCGTGATCGAAAACGAATTCAGCGACGCCGGCATCGACACTCAGTTGCTCGGCGACGAACCGGTGCAAGTCATGACCCTGGCCAACGGCTGCGTCTGCTGCACCATTCACACCGACCTGACCAAAGCGCTGTACCTGCTGCTCGAGCGTCTGGACAGCGGCGAAATTGCCTTCGATCGTCTGGTCATCGAATGCACCGGCCTGGCCGATCCAGCGCCAGTCGCCCAGACCTTTTTCATCGACGAAGAATTGCGCGAGCGTTACCTGCTCGACGGCATCATCACCCTGGTCGATGCCGCACACGCGGACGTGCATCTGAGCCAGACCATCGCCCAGGCGCAGATCGGTTTTGCCGACCGCTTGCTGGTGAGCAAGACCGATCTGGTCGACGAGGCCACGTTCACCGCGTTGAGCGAACGCCTGACGCGAATCAACCGTCGCGCGCCGATTCGTGTGGTTGATCACGGCAACATCGACCTGGCTGAGCTGCTCGATGTACGCGGCTTCAACCTCAACGCCGATCTGGGCGGCGGCTTGAGTTTGCGTCCAGTGAGTAAGGCGCCGTCGATCGATCGTATTTCCAGCCTGGTGCTGCGCACCGATCAACCGCTGGATATCGATCAGCTCAGCGAGTTCATGAATGAATTGCTGGAAGAGCACGGCAAGCAATTGCTGCGTTACAAAGGTGTGCTGAGTATTGCTGGCGAAGATCGTCGCTTGGTGTTTCAGGGCGTGCTGAAACTCTATGGTTTCGACTGGGACACCGAATGGGCCGAGGGTGAGGCGCGGGACAGTGTGATTGTGTTTATTGCTGATGATTTGCCGGAAGAGAAGATTCGGGCGGGGTTTGCCAAAGTAGTGGCGGGCTGATGATTCCTGGTTGTCAGTGATGGCCTCTTCGCGAGCAGGCTCACTCCTACAGTTGAAATGCGTTCCCCTGTAGGAGTGAGCCTGCTCGCGATAGCCATCTAACCAGCAACACAAGGCTCAAGGTCTGAACCCAGCAATGTCTGCTCAAGATGATCCAAATGCCGATTCATCAACATCCCGGCCTTGGAAGCATCCCCACATTCAACCGCCTCAACCAGCGCCAAATGTTCTCGCCACGCGCAACAGCTGTGCGCAGAACCCTCACACCGCGCAATCGCCAACGAAGTAAGCGGTACCAGACTGCCCAAAAAATGCGCCAACGGCACATTCCCCGCCATCCTCGCCAACGTCAGATGAAACTCCCCCGACAAGCGAATCGCCGCCCCACGCCGATCCTGCTCAACCGCCAAACGCTCACGCTCAATCAACCCACGCAGCCGCTTCAAACCCTCAGCCTGCGGACGCTGACACGCCAACTTCACCAACGTGTTCTCGGCCAATCGCCGTGCATGCAAGGTCTGCCGCGTTTGCTCGCGATCCGGCGCCGCCACACGCGGACGATGGTTGGCGCGCAGCACAACAACTTGCTCATGGCTCAGTTGCGTCAGCACCCGCCGCACGTCCGCGCGAGTGACGCCGAACATGTCTTTCAAACTGTCTTCGGTGAAACGGCTGTCCGCATCAAGGCGCTGTTCCAGAATCGCATCGAACAGTCGCGGGTAAAGATCCTCCGCCGGCGCGCGCAAACGAGAGAAGGGCAGGGGCGTCGTGCTCTCGCGAGTGTGCGACGCTGAAGCGAAACTGTTCATGGCCTGTCTCCTGTAGGAATCAGCGACTCAGGTTGTCATCCGGAATATTCAGCTCGATGCCCATGCGCTGACCTTCTTGCAGAATGTGCCGACGCATTTCCGCGCTGGCCTGCGCGCTGTTCTTGCTGCGGATCGCGCGTACCACGGCTTCGTTTTCTTCAAGGCGTTCGGCCAGATGTTCCGGCGAGTTGCGCAACACTTCGGCGCTTTGCTTGAGGGCATTGCTGGTTTGCTGCACCACGCTCTGGAAAATCGGGTTTGACGTCAGGGTGAACAGCTCTTCGTGGAAGGCGATGTAAGCGTTGACGCCGGCTTCACTGTCGCCGGCCTCAAGGGCTTCGCGCATGTCCATCAGGGTCAGGCGCAACTGGCCGACTTCCTTGCTGCTGATCGACTGCGCCACCAGGCCGACGATGAACGGTTCCAGGGTGTAGCGCAGTTGCAGGACATCTTCGAGACTGGCCCCGGCGACTGCGCTGTCGTGGCTTTGGCTGTCGCTCAATTGCGCGTCGAGCACGACCACGCCCTTGCCCGGCATCGAACGCACCAGGCCAAGGGTTTCCAGGACGATCACCGCCTCGCGCAGGCTCGGGCGGCTGATGCCCAGTTGTTCGGCGAGTTCACGCTGGCCCGGCAGCATGTCGCCCGAGCGCCATTGGCCACGGGCGAGGGCGGCGCGGAGTTTTTCGACGACTGAGTTGACTACGGTTGATGTGGTTATCAAGGGTCTCGCTCCATTTGCCTGTAGGGCAGCACCGCAAACTCAAGATCAAAAGATCGCAGCCTGCGGCAGCTCCTACAGAGTTAAATCAGAACTCCTGCTGGTGCGCGGGAGTTGCTGGTTTACGCGGTTGAAAGGTGTAGCCCTGCTGACCGCTGAGTACTTTGTTGGCGCGTTGTACGTCGATGTCTTTTTCCCAACGGGCGATCGCAACCGTGGCGACGCAGTTGCCGATCAGGTTGGTCAGTGCGCGGCCGATGCCCATGAACCAGTCCACGGCCAACACCAATACCAGGCCGACCACCGGGATCGCCGGAATCGCGGTCAGCGTCGCCGCCAGAATCACCAGTGCCGAACCGGGAATCCCGTGGGCGCCTTTCGAGGTGATCAGCGACACCAGCAGAATCGTCAGCAAATCGGTCATCGCTAGCGGCGTACCGGTGGCGTTGGCGATGAAGACGATGGCCAGCGTCAGGTAGATCGAAAAACCATCAAGGTTGAACGAGTAGCCGGTTGGAATCACCAGCCCTACCGTCGAGCTGCCGATGCCGAGGTGTTCGAGTTTGCGCATGATCTGCGGCAACACGGCGTCAGACGAAGCGGTGCCCATGACGATCAGCAGTTCTTCACGCAGGTACTTGAGCAGCGGCCACATGCGCAGGCCGGACAGGCGCATGACAGTGCCAAGGATCAGCGCGACGAAAGCCATGCAGGTCAGGTAGAACAAACCGACCAGGCTGCCCAGATGCTGCAGCGAATCGAGGCCATATTTGCTGGTGGTGAAGGCGATGGCGCCAAACACGCCGATCGGCGCCAGGCGCACGATCATGCCCATGATGCGGAAGATCACATGGCTCAGTTCGTTGATCAGTCGCGAGATCCCGGATGCCGCTTCGCCGACCAGATTCAACGCGCTGCCGAACAGCACCGAGAACAGCAGCACCTGCAGAATGTTGTTGTCGGCGAAGGCGCCGATCACCGAGGTCGGGATCAGATCCATCAGGAACTGCGTGGTGGTGTGCATGTGCTGGCCGCGCTGGGCGATGTCGCCCATGTCGGCAGCGGACAGCTGCTCCAGATGAATATTCGCGCCGCTGCCGATGCCGGTGCTGAAGGCGAAGACCAGACCGATCACCAAGGCGATGGTGGTGAGGATTTCAAAGTAGATGACCGATTTGAGGCCGATGCGCCCGACCTTCTTCAGATCGCCCGCGCCGCTGATGCCGCTGACCACTACGCAGAACACGATCAGGCCGATGAGCATCTTGATCAGTTTGATGAAACCGTCGCCGAGCGGTTTGAGCTGGGCCGAATATTCAGGAAGGGTCAGCCCGCAGACGATGCCGAGCACCAGTCCGAGAACCACTTGGAGGAAGATTGAACGCGAGCACCATCTGAGCATGGGAGGAATCCTGGTCGGTGTCCTGGCTGCCGTGCGCTTGAACGCATCAGATTCAGGACTTAATTATTGTGGTCTTACCGGTATGTCCAGTGCAGGCGCAGTCTACGCTGGGGTTTTTCTTGAATACAAGGGGGAATCGCGAAATTGGCATGACCGGTCTGACCGGTGGTTAAGATCAAAAGATCGCAGCCTTCGGCAGCTCCTACATTTGGAATGCATTCACCTGTAGGAGCTGCCGAAGGCTGCGATCTTTTGATCTTTTTTCAGGCGAAAAAAAACCGGCCAATCACTTGGCCGGTTTTTCATGCTGCGGATTTAACGTCGCAATTAAGCGCCGTATACCGGCAGTTTCTTGCAGATGGCTTTGACTTTCTCACGAACGGCGTCGATCACCGCTTCGTTGTTCAGGTCAGCCAGGATGTCGCAGATCCAGCCAGCCAGCTCTTTGCACTCGGCTTGCTTGAAGCCGCGAGTGGTCACAGCCGGAGTACCGAAGCGCAGGCCGGAAGTAACGAACGGCGAGCGTGGATCGTTTGGCACGGAGTTCTTGTTCACGGTGATGAAGGCTTTGCCCAGAGCGGCGTCAGCATCTTTACCGGAGATGTCCTGCTTGATCAGCGACAGCAGGAACAGGTGGTTCTTGGTACCGCCCGAAACTACGTCGAAACCGCGTTCGATGAACACTTCGGCCATGGCTTGGGCGTTCAGCACCACTTGTTCCTGGTAGGCCTTGAACTCAGGCTGCAGCGCTTCCTTGAAGCAGATCGCCTTGGCAGCGATCACGTGCTCCAGCGGGCCACCCTGGGCGCCCGGGAATACTGCGGAGTTCAGCTTCTTCTCGATGTCGGCGTTGGCGCGCGCCAGGATCAGGCCGCCACGTGGACCGCGCAGGGTCTTGTGCGTGGTGGTGGTCACGACGTCAGCGAAAGGCACCGGGTTCGGGTAGACGCCCGCGGCGACCAGACCGGCCACGTGAGCCATGTCGACGAACAGGTAAGCGCCGACTTTGTCAGCGATGGCGCGGAAGCGTGGGAAATCCAGAATCTGCGAGTAGGCAGAGAAACCGGCCACGATCATTTTTGGCTTGTGCTCAACTGCCAGACGCTCGACTTCGTCGTAGTCGATCAGGCCGTTGGCGTCGATGCCGTACTGCACAGCGTTGTACAGCTTGCCGGAGGAGGACACGCTGGCGCCGTGGGTCAGGTGACCGCCGTGGGCCAGGCTCATGCCCAGAATGGTGTCGCCACCTTGCAGCAGAGCCAGGTAAACCGCAGCGTTGGCTTGCGAACCGGCGTGCGGTTGAACGTTGGCGTAATCGGCGCCGAACAGCTCTTTGGCGCGGTCGATGGCCAGTTGCTCAACGATGTCGACGTACTCGCAACCACCGTAGTAACGCTTGCCTGGGTAGCCTTCAGCGTACTTGTTGGTCAGTACCGAGCCTTGAGCTTCCATCACCGCTGGGCTGGTGTAGTTTTCCGAAGCGATCAGCTCGATGTGTTCTTCCTGGCGCTGAGCTTCTTGCTCCATGGCGGCAAAAAGGTCGGCGTCGTACTTGGCAATAGTCAAATCACGGCTGAACATGGCGGTCCTCAAGGATCGGGGGGCAGAAAAGGGAGGCATTCTAACCCAACCGCTTTTAGAACGGCTATGAAACACAATCAGGTTGTGGATAAGCGGGCTTCAAGCAGCAAGCCACAAGCGGCAAGTAAAAGCCAATTCGCGCTTGCTCGTCGCTTGCTACTTGAAGCTTGCAGCTTTCTTCATGTTTGATTGATCGGAGCTGTTAGCTCCGTCAATCAAACATGAACAGGGCGTCATTGCTGAACTGCGCCTCAAACCGGCTCGCCGGCATCGGTCGCCCGAATAGATAACCCTGAACTTCGTCGCAACCATGTTCACGCAGGAAATCCAGTTGCTCATGGGTTTCCACACCCTCTGCAATCACCGCCAGATTCAGGCTGTGCGCCATAGCAATGATCGCCCGGGCAATCTGCGCGTCCTGCTCGCCGGACGGCAAACCGTCGACAAACGTGCGGTCGATCTTCAGCACGTCGATCGGGAACTGCTTGAGGTAGTTCAGCGATGAATAACCGGTGCCGAAGTCATCGACCGCAATGCTCAGACCAAGGTTTTTCAGCCCGGCGAGAATCTGCATCGCCTCGCTGACTTCGCGCATCAGAATACTTTCAGTCAGCTCCAGTTCCAGGCACGCCGGCGGCAGGCCGGTTTCGCGCAGGATCGTGGCGATCCGCGTGCCGAGTTGGCCGTCGGAGAACTGCCGCGCCGAAATGTTCACCGACACCTTCGGCACGCGCACACGGTTCTGGTGCCAGGTCTTCAGTTGACGGCAGGCCTCGCTGATCACCCAATCGCCAACGTCGACCACCAGACCGAGTTCTTCCAGCACCGGAATGAAATCCCCCGGCGGCACCAAGCCACGACGCGGGTGACGCCAGCGCAGCAGCGCTTCGGCACCGGTCAGGCGTTTGCCGTCGCCGCTGAATTGCGGCTGGTAATACAGGACGAATTCGTCTTGCTCTAAGGCGTGGCGCAAATCGCTTTCCAGCTCCAGACGCTCGAGCGCACTGGCGTTCATGTCGGCTTGATAGAACTGGAAGTTGTTCTTACCGCGTTCCTTGGCGTGGTACATCGCGGTGTCGGCGTTCTTCATCAACTGGCTGAGTTCGTTGCCATCCTGCGGACTCAGGGCGATGCCGATACTTGCGGTGACAAAAAACTCGCGGCCTTCCAGCACAAAAGGTCGCACCAGGCTGGCGAGAATCTGCTCGGCCACATGAATCGCCCG
Source organism: Pseudomonas rustica (assembly GCF_049959085.1). Lineage (NCBI taxonomy): Bacteria > Pseudomonadati > Pseudomonadota > Gammaproteobacteria > Pseudomonadales > Pseudomonadaceae > Pseudomonas > Pseudomonas rustica. Next base: position 243,114 of record NZ_CP188200.1, read on the forward strand.
GTTCAGCGCCAGCTCGCGGCTGGAGCGATGTTGCAGCAGCAAGGTGAATTCATCGCCGCCCATGCGCGCCACGGTGTCGTCGTTGTCGACGCAGGCCAACAGACGCGTGGCCATGTCTTTCAACATGCGGTCACCGGCGGCGTGGCCGAGGGAGTCGTTGATCGGTTTGAAACGGTCGAGGTCGAGGAACATCAGCACCACCCACGACTTCTGCCGATCCGCCGATTGCAGCGCCGTGTGCAGGCGATCCTGGAACAGCGTGCGGTTCGGCAAGTGGGTCAGGGCGTCGTAGTAAGCGAGGCGGTGGATGCGCTGTTCGCTGGCCTTGCGCTCGCTGATGTCGCTGAAGAAACACACGTAACTGGCCAGATCGCCTTCGTCGTCAAGCACCGCAGTAATGCCAACCCACGCCGGATAATGCTCGCCGTTACGGCGTTTCATCCAGACTTCGCCTTCCCAGGTGCTGTGCTGATGCAATTGCTTGAGCACGTAACGCAGATGCGCGTCCTGCTGTTCGTCGACCGTGAGCATGTTCGGCAACTGGTCGAGCACTTCGCTGACCGCGTAACCGCTGACGCGGCTGAACGCTTCGTTGGCCTGAACGATGTAACCGGCCGGGTCGGTGATCAGGATCGCCGAGGTCGAGTGTTCGAATACGGTGGCAGCCATGCGCAGGTCTTTTTCGGCGCGGCGCTGCTGACTGATGTCGCGACCGACCCCGAGCACGCCTTCAAAACCGCCATGCTCATCCCAGACCAAGACCAGACGCAGTTCGATTGGAATCTTGCGGCCATCGGCGCGCAGACAGTCGAACAGGAACAATTGCGTCTGCACCTGACCGCGCAACAGCGCCAGTTGCTCGGGTTTATTCAGCGACTTGCTGACCCGATCCATCAGCGTGTAGATGCCGCTCAATTGCTGCGGGTTGGCAATGATCGATTGCCAGCCATTCTGGAAAATCCACTCGGCATCAAAGCCCAGCACAGCCTGCACCGACGGGCTGACGTAGTTCAGCGAGAGCTTGCTGTCGGTGGAGAAAATCACGTCGCTGATGCTTTCGGCGAGCATGCGATAACGCTGCTCACTGTCGCGCAGGGACTCGCTGGCCTCAATCTGCTCGGTGATGTCCTTGGCCACGCCGATGATCCGCGTGACCTGATCGTGCTTGTCGCGCGCCAGTGCCTGTTCGCGAATATCAAAGCGCCGCCAGTTGCCGTCGCGATGGCGGAAGCGCAGTTGGCACTGCAGCAATTGGCTGTAACCGGCATGGCGCTGGGATTGGCGCGAGCGGTGGTAATAATCGGCGTCTTCCGGGTGCAGAAGGATTTCCCAGAAATACTCGCCCATCTGGTGCAGCTCGGTGCGGTTGTAGCCGAGGGTCTGCCCGAGGTGGTGGTTACTGAAAATCATCCGCTGGCTGATCACGTCCTGCACATACAGATGATCCGGCACGGTGCGCACCACGTCCGACCAGAACCCTTCGCGCTCCAGCAACGACAGCTCGACCAGTTTGCGGCTGGTGATGTCGTTGATGCTGAGGATCACCGCCGTGTAATCGTGCTGCTCGGTCGGCAGGCGCAAAACCATCCACAGGTGTTGATCGCGGCCATTGACGTCCGCCAGTTTGATTTCCAGTTCCAGCTGCTTTTGCTGCTGAAGGACAGCGTCGAGGATTTGATTGCCGATCGCGCACTGACGGTGTGGATGACCGTCGATCAACAGTTGCCACGCTTGTTCGCAGGAATTGACGTTGAGCAGTTGCAACGCGACCTGGTTGACTTCGGTGACGCGCAACTCTTGCAGCAATTGCTGACGTTGAGCGGGTTGGTCGAGCCAGGCTTTGAGTTGATCGCTGGTCTGGATCTGCGCTTTCTCGAAAACCTGTTTCAGGCCAGACAGATCGAGCACACACAACGCAACGCCGGTGCCTTCGAAAATGTCTTGATAACGCCGGCGACCTTCATGCAACTGGCGCTGACGGCGGCGCATGTTCAACAGCGCGATCACCGGCAGCAGCGAGAAAGCCAGACCGAGCAGGCATTTGCCGATAAACGCCGGGAGCAATTCTTCGAGCACGCGCTGACGGTCGAACAGACCGCGCAACTGCCAGTCGCTGCTGCTCAGCGGCACAGTCAGCACCGTGTCGGCCAGATCGTCAGGGGAAAGCACGCTGGGCTTGGCCGAGGGCAACGCTTTATCGCGACTGACGATCTGATGGTTGATGCGGTTTTCCACCAGCCACAATGGGCGCAGGCCGGTTTCGCCCTGTTTGGTCAGCGAATCGAAAAACGTCGGCGTCAGGCGCAGCGCCCAATAACCGCGCGAACTGCCGCTGGCCTGATGCAGCAACAGGCGCACCACCGAGCCGTCATCGGCGTTACTGAAGTAGTGCGCTTGAGCACGACTGCGCCGAACCAGTTCGGTGAGGTAATCGGCGTCGTGACTGTCGGCGGCGCTGTCGCTGAGGATTCGCCCGGAAGGACTGAGCAACGCCATGCTGCGCAGATCCGGCAGCGATTGCTGAAGTTTGCGCAGCAGCGCCTGCTGTTCGTCGGCGGTTTGCGGTTGCTCGACGATCGGTAGCAGGTTGAGGGCGATTTGCGCATTCAGCGCCATGTTCAGGCTGACTTGTGAAGCGAGGTCGGCGGTGTAATCGATGGTGTACTGGCGCTGGTTTTTCTGGGTCTCGCGCAGTTGATCGAGCAGTTGCCAGAACAGCAACGCCAGCAGCAACAGCACCAAAGTCGCCAGCGCACCCTTTAATGTCCCGCGCAGGGGTGAGCCGGGCGCCGGAGGGGTGCTGCTCACAGAGGCTGGCGGAGTGACATTGGACAAGCTGTAATCCTGCGGTCTGGCTGGACTGGCGCGACGTGCACTATAAGCCGGACGCCCAAAGGGCGGCTAGCATGCCTTGAGTTGTGGCGAAGTGCCAGCCCCGCTCGGCTGGACTGCCTTCCGTCATTCAGGTAGCTTTGCCGGTTACGCGGGAGCGTTCCAGCTCCTAGACTCAGACTTTTTCAGCGCGCACGCATTGATAACCATCAAGTGAACGACGCGCATGGTCTGGCCGGGCATCGCCCGCGCTGCAATCATTCATCTGTCACTGACCCAAGGTTCTCCATGGCTCAATACGTCTTCACCATGCATCGGCTGGGCAAAGTTGTTCCGCCGAAGCGGGAAATCCTCAAAAACATTTCGCTGTCGTTCTTCCCCGGCGCCAAGATCGGCGTGCTCGGCCTCAACGGTTCGGGTAAGTCCACGCTGCTGAAAATCATGGCCGGCGTCGACACCGAGTTCGAAGGCGAAGCGCGCCCGATGCCGGAACTGAACATCGGTTATCTGCCGCAAGAGCCACAACTTGATCCGACCAAGACCGTGCGTGAAGTGGTCGAGGAAGCGGTCAGCGTGATCAAGAACGCCCAGGCCCGCCTGGACGAGGTCTACGCGGCTTACGCTGAAGAAGATGCCGACTTCGACAAACTGGCGGCTGAACAGGCCAAGCTCGAAGCGATCCTGCAAGCCAGCGACGGCCACAACCTTGATCGCCAACTGGAAGTCGCTGCCGACGCACTGCGTCTGCCGGCGTGGGACGCCAAGGTCGAATTCCTCTCCGGTGGTGAAAAACGTCGTGTGGCCCTGTGCCGCTTGCTGCTGTCCGCCCCGGACATGCTCCTGCTCGACGAACCAACCAACCACTTGGACGCCGATTCCGTTGCGTGGCTGGAGCACTTCCTGCACGACTTCCCGGGCACCGTGGTAGCGATCACGCACGACCGTTACTTCCTCGACAACGTCGCCGGCTGGATTCTCGAACTTGACCGTGGCGCGGGCATTCCATACGAAGGCAACTACTCGGGTTGGCTTGAAGCCAAGTCCGATCGTCTGGCCGCTGAATCCAAGCAGCAGTCGGCGCACGAAAAAGCCATGAAGGAAGAACTGGAGTGGGTGCGCAAAGGCGCGAAAGCCCGCCAGTCGAAATCCAAGGCACGTCTGCAACGCTTCGAAGAAATGCAATCGCAGGAATTCCAGAAGCGCAGCGAAACCAACGAGATCTACATCCCGGCCGGCCCGCGTCTGGGTGACAAGGTCATCGAATTCAAGAACGTCACCAAGGGCTACGGCGATCGCGTGTTGATCGACAACCTGTCGTTCTCGATGCCGAAGGGCGCCATCGTCGGCGTGATCGGCGGTAACGGTGCCGGTAAATCGACCCTGTTCCGCATGCTGATGGGCAAGGAACAACCGGATTCGGGCAGCATCGAAGTCGGCGAAACCGTGCAACTGGCTTGCGTCGATCAGAGCCGCGACGACCTCGACGGCAGCAAGACTGTGTTCCAGCAGATTTCCGACGGTTCCGACCAGATCCGCATCGGCAACTACGAGATCCCGTCGCGCACTTACGTCGGTCGCTTCAACTTCAAGGGCGGCGATCAGCAGAAGTTCGTCAAGGATCTGTCCGGTGGTGAGCGCGGTCGTCTGCACCTCGCGCTGACCCTGAAGGAGGGCGGTAACGTCCTGCTGCTCGACGAACCGTCCAACGACCTCGACGTTGAAACCCTGCGTTCCCTGGAAGAAGCCCTGCTGGACTTCCCGGGCGCTGCAATTGTGATCTCTCACGATCGGTGGTTCCTTGACCGCGTGGCGACACACATCCTCGCGTACGAAGACGACTCGCAAGCGATCTTCTTCGAAGGCAACTACACCGAGTACGAAGCGGATCGCAAGAAACGCCTCGGCGAAGCGGCTGCCCAGCCACACCGGGTACGTCACAAGAAACTGGCCTGATTCGGGTTGGTTGCATAAAAGCGGAGCCTTCGGGCTCCGTTTTTTTTTGCCCGGGTTTTTTCAGATGGACAGTGGTGACCCCTTCGCGAGCAGGCTCGCTCCCACATTTGAAATGCATTCCCCTGTGGGAGCGAGCCTGCTCGCGAAAGCGGAATAACTGTTGGTGCAAATCTTGGATTGGAACTCACCAATCAGGTGCACAATAGGTCAAAAAATCCCCCTGATTTATATCCTGTGCACCATTTAATTTCATATCCGCGACATTTCGCTCTATTCCTGTGCGCAATTCGTTTGTTACAGTCCGGCCCAATCTCTTCCAACGATAATAAATTTGCCGAGACTTTCCCCATGATCGAATCCGTCGAATCCTTCCTCGCCCGCCTGAAAAAACGCGACCCGGATCAGCCCGAATTTCACCAGGCCGTCGAAGAAGTCCTGCGCAGCCTGTGGCCGTTTCTCGAAGCCAATCCGCATTACCTGACTTCGGGAATTCTGGAGCGCATCTGCGAGCCAGAGCGTGCCGTGGTGTTCCGCGTGTCGTGGGTCGACGATCAGGGCAAGGTTCAGGTCAATCGCGGTTTCCGCATCCAGATGAACAGCGCCATCGGCCCGTACAAGGGCGGCTTGCGTTTCCATCCGTCGGTGAACATGGGGGTGCTGAAATTCCTCGCCTTCGAACAGACCTTCAAAAACTCCCTGACCTCGTTGCCCATGGGCGGCGGCAAGGGCGGTGCCGACTTCGATCCGAAGGGCAAGAGCGACGCCGAAGTCATGCGTTTCTGCCAGGCGTTCATGAGCGAGTTGTATCGCCACATCGGCGCCGACGTTGACGTGCCGGCCGGTGACATCGGTGTCGGGGCGCGCGAGATCGGTTTCCTCTTCGGCCAGTACAAACGCCTGAGCAACCAGTTCACCAGCGTCCTCACCGGCAAAGGCATGACCTACGGCGGCAGCCTGATTCGTCCGGAAGCCACCGGTTTCGGTTGTGTGTACTTCGCGGAAGAAATGCTCAAACGTCGCGAGCAAACCGTGGAAGGCAAACGCGTGGCGATCTCCGGTTCCGGCAACGTCGCGCAATACGCCGCGCGCAAAGTGATGGATCTGGGCGGCAAGGTGATTTCGCTGTCCGACTCCGAAGGCACGCTGTATTGCGAGGCGGGCCTGAGCGAAGAACAGTGGTCGGCGCTGCTGCAGCTGAAAAACGTCAAACGCGGGCGCATCAGTGAATTGGCCTTAGCATTCGGCCTGGAATTCCGCGCCGGTCAGTTGCCATGGTCGCTGCCATGCGATATCGCATTGCCGTGCGCCACGCAGAACGAACTCGACGCCGAAGCCGCGCGCACGCTGCTGCGCAATGGCTGCGTATGCGTCGCTGAGGGCGCGAACATGCCAACCACGCTGGAGGCTGTGGATATCTTTATCGAGGCCGGCATTCTCTTCGCGCCGGGCAAGGCTTCCAATGCCGGCGGAGTCGCGGTGAGTGGTCTGGAGATGTCGCAGAACGCCATGCGTCTGCTGTGGACGGCGGGTGAGGTGGACAGCAAGCTGCACAACATCATGCAATCGATCCACCACGCCTGCGTGCACTACGGCGAAGAGAACGGTCGGATCAATTACGTCAAAGGCGCGAACATCGCCGGCTTCGTCAAAGTCGCCGACGCGATGCTGGCGCAGGGCGTGGTTTAAGCCGGTTCGATGCGGATCACTTCAATCACTTGATCGCCGGCGGGGCGCTGCCACAGCACCTCGTCGTTGAGCCGGGCACCGAGCAGCGCCCGGCCCAGCGGTGAGCCCCAGTTGATCAGGCCTTTGGCGGCATCGGCCTGATCTTCACCGACCAGTTGCACGCGGCGTTCTGTGTCGTGCTCATCCGCGTAGGTGACCCAACTGCCGATCTGCACTTTGTCTCTGGACGTTGCCGGCACAGCCACTTGCGCACTGCTCAAGCGCTGATTGAAATAACGCAAATCCCTTTGCAGGTCGGCCAGCCGTTGTTTGTCGGCCTGCTCACCTTTAGCCGATTGCTCGGCGTGCTGGGTTTGCAGTTCGGCGACTCTCGCCTGCAACTGCGCCAAGCCTTGTGACGTGACGTAATTGGGCTGCTCGCTGACCTGCCGTTCAACTGGTTGATCGGCTTGTGCGGCGGCGTTGTCTTCGTTGACGAAAGCACGGCTCATGGGTTCCTCCTCGTATGAGGTTTGGGCCATGCTCGCAGGCATTTGGTTTCACTGGATGTCTGGGAGCGACCTAGGGCGAGCGATAAGCCCGCGCGGCGTCCTGATCTTTTTGCTGCTGCCAGGCGCGCTCGCGTTCGTCCCAATGCTCGTTGCGGTACTCGTCGCGATCCTTGTTTTCGAGCATCGCCTGACATTGGCGGAAGCCGTCCGTCCAGCCCTCGGCGTATTGCTTGTCTTTGAGATAGCGCGGGACGTTTTTGCGGAATTCGCCGCTGATCGAACCGGCAGCCTGGCGACCACTGACGCAACCGTCATCGAAACCGTCGGCAAAGGCCGGTGGGTAGCCTTTGGCGATCAAATCATCGTGGGTGGTCTGGCAACCGCTCACGAACAGCAAAACCCCCAGCAAACCCGCACACCGCCACATCGCACTCTCCTGAGCCGGTTGTCCGGCTTATAAGGAGAGTCTAGAAGGTGATTCATTAGTGGGGTGTGAAAGAAAGATCAAAAGATCGCAGCCTGCGGCAGCTCCTACAGGTGAAGCACATTCCAAATGTAGGAGCTGCCGAAGGCTGCGATCTTTTAATAGTGATACCACTTCACTTCGAGCATGACTTCCGTTTCCGGCGTGGCGATGTGGCTGAACTCGCGCTGCGCACTCAAGCGCAAACCAAGATTGCGCGACAGTTCCCACTGCTGATTCAGACTCAAACTGCGCCGCACTTCGCCATTGGTGAAGTAATCACCCTTGGCCTCCAGGCTCATATTTCCCAGCGGATTGCGCCACAGCACGCCGGTATTGAAACCACCGGCCGGCGAAACAAATTCAGCAAAGTCATTGTTGTGCTCAACCCGCACGGTGCCCAGCGCAAATCCCAGCACATCGTCACCCAGCGCCCACGTGCCGCCACCGCCACCATTCACATGACTGACCAGCGTCTCGTCATCATGCTTGCCCGGCACGCGCTCAAGACCACCGGTGACTTGCCACGACAATGGCTGCAACAACTCATTGCGCGGTGTCAGCGAGCGAATCGTCGCCAGATCCAGTTGCTGGAACTGCCAGTGATTGCCTTCGTACTGACGCAGCTTCATCTGCAGGATTTCAATCTGCGCGCCGAGCGGGAAGCTTTCGGCGTTGTCGTTGAGATCGTGATAAGCCATACGCAAACCGTACTCGCCGAACGCACGATCGCCGCGCGTGCCGAGGCCTGCCTGCCAGGTGCGCGATTCGTGGCCGTCTTCCGGCAAGCCCGGTTGCGGAATCTGCAGATCGGGTGCCGGGTTTTTATTGATCGCTCGCAGCAGTTCGAAACTGCGTTGCGCCCGTTGCGGATCACGTTCCTGACCGTTGGCGCGGTAGCGTTCGAGGCGATATGCCGCGTCGATGATCAACGCCTGACGATCGCGGGGCAGGGCTTTGAAGGTCGGCTCTTGCAACACCTGCTGATCGGCGCTGACTTTCAGCACCCAATCCTGTTCTTCACCCGTCAAAGGCTCGGCGCGACTCAGCAACTCGCGCTCACGGGACGGACGATATTCAATACTTTCCACCAGCCCGGCTTCTTTCACCGCTTTCACGGTGTCGGTCGGAATCGCCGTCAGCGGGAATTGTTCGGTCAGGCGCAGACTTGGGCGGGCCACTTGCAGCAGCTCGAGCAAGCGGTACGAGCAGTTTTCATCGAAGAAGAAATAGTCGAACTGGATCTGCTTCAACTCCCACACATGTTCGACCATGCGTGCGGTTTCTTCTTGCGTCAGATTGAGTCGGTATTCCCACAGATCACGGTTTTCCAGGCTGCGGTATTCGGAGAGTTTCTCCTGATACGGCACCAGCGCGAACAGGCCCGGATAACCGCCCATCAAACCTTTCCAGGCGTAGAGAATGCTGTTGTCGGAACCTTCGATGTAGGCGCCGAAGTTGATCGCGTAGCTGAGCAGCGAGGTCTTGTCGGCCTGCACGTCAGCTTGGTCGATGCGCAGCAGGGTGTGGCCGAACATCGATGACGGACTGTTCAAATACGCCGCCGGGAAGATCATCACCGCGCTGTGCGGCGAGACGTCCTTCATCCATTTTTTGTACTCGGCGCAATCAGGTGCCGGCAGATCTTTCAGATTGAGTTGCGCTTTCAGCCAGCGCGTGCGCGCCGGGTAAACGCACTGCGCGTGCTTTTCACCGAGACTGGCCGGGGCGTACAACGCTTGCACGGTCGCCGCCAATTCGTGATCGGGATGTTCATTGCCATCGGGCGCGAGAAAGAATTTCTTGTCGCTGACATAGCTGCGCCAGCCGCCGAGTTTGGCGGTTTCGTAATGACCGAGGGAAATCCAGAAGCGGTCGTTGGCCAGTTGCTGCAAACGTTGAGGGTCGACATGGGGCGCGGCGGACAGCGGGGCGCAGACACAGAGCGCCAGCCAGGCAAGGCGTTTGAGCATAAGTGGCAACTTAAGTCGAAAGAAAATAAAGATCCTGCGCAGAATGCCATGCCCTGACGGACACTAAAACTGTAGGAGCTGTCGAGTGCAACGAGGCTGCGATCTTTGTTTTTCAACGATCAAAAAAGATCAAAAGATCGCAGCCTCGTTGCACTCGACAGCTCCTACAGTCATGCAGTCATGCATTTGGCTTTGCCCAGGAGGCGACAGCCCAAAAAATAAAACCCGCTCCCCGAAGGAAGCGGGCGGGGTCGAGCTTAAGCCTGCGTTGCGTACTTGGCCAGACGAGGATCCGATTTCAGCACAGCCAGGGTGTTGGTATGCACGTCTTCAGCGGTCACGTCAGCTTTGCTGAAGATCTGCTGGAAGTGCTCGTGAGTCACAGCAGCGAAGTGCGCACGATCTTCCGGCGCCACGCCCAGTACCACAGCATAAGTCGTCAGCGCTTCGCCGTTGCCTTTAGCCATGTCTTCGGACAGCTCGTTCATCATGCCATTCATGGCAAACCAGGATTTGCCGCCGTAGGTCAGCGACGCATTGGTCGAGCAACCGTTGGTGCCGGAAGTCATACCAAACGTAGCGTTACCGGAAGTGCCGTTAGTGGTGGAAGCGAGGAAGTGAGCAGGGGTGCCACGCTGACCTTCAAACAGCATGTTGCCCCAACCGCAATCCGGGCCGCCTGGAGCTTGCGCCATTGCGTTGATGGATACAGCGGTGAAGAGAGTACCGAGAAGAATCCGTTTCATAGCTTTGTTCTCTTTGTGTGCATACCAATGGACAGGGTTCTGGCCCCCAAGCGCTGTACAAGACAGACCCAAACGAAGCCAGTGGGCCGGTATTAGTTCCAGCCGCGCAGTTTGGAGTTTAGGCACGTTCCTGCGGTTCCGTGATTTTTTACAAAAGATTCGGTAATAACCCCGGTTTCAGGGGAGCCGGTGCGCAGAGATCCGGTTGTCTATGCTTTGTCACATGGCGCGCCTTGCCAGTGGGGCACGGGCAGCGCCAGAATGCGGCTATCTGCCCCGCCTGATTGTTAAGGAAGCCCGATGCCTGATCCTGTTGCTGCCAGCTTGCGTCTTGCGCCCGAAGCGCTGACCCGTCCGTTTTCCGCTGAACAGTTCAGCTTCACTACCACCAATGATCTGGAGCCCTTTCGCGGTGTGCTCGGCCAGGAACGCGCGGTCGAAGCCTTGCAGTTCGGTGTGGCCATGCCACGCCCCGGTTACAACGTGTTTGTCATGGGCGAGCCCGGCACCGGCCGTTTCTCGTTCGTCAAACGCTACCTTAAGGCCGAAGGCAAACGCCTGCAGACCCCGGCGGACTGGGTCTATGTGAACAATTTCGATGAGCCGCGCGAGCCCCGCGCACTGGAGTTGCCATCCGGCACCGCCGCTTCGTTCATCGGTGACATCAACGGTTTGATCGACAACCTGCTGGCAACGTTTCCGGCAGTCTTCGAGCACCCGTCCTACCAGCAAAGGAAAAGCGCCATCGACCGCGCCTTCAACCAGCGCTACGACAAGGCCCTCGACATCATCGAGCGGCTGGCCCTGGAAAAAGACGTCGCCCTCTATCGCGACAGCAGCAACATCGCCTTCACGCCGATGCTCGACGGCAAAGCCTTGGACGAAGCTGAATTCGCGCAGTTGCCGGAAGCTGATCGCGAGCGTTTTCACGATGATATTTCCGGGCTTGAAGAACGCCTGAACGAAGAACTCGCCAGCCTGCCGCAATGGAAGCGCGAGTCGAACAATCAACTGCGTTCGCTCAACGAAGAAACCATCACGTTGGCGCTGCAGCCGTTGCTGTCGCCGCTGTCGGAGAAGTACGCCGAGAACGCGGCGGTCTGCGGTTACCTGCAAGCGATGCAGGTGTACCTGCTGAAAACCGTGGTCGAGCAACTGGTCGACGACAGCAAGACCGACGCCGTGGCGCGCAAGCTGCTCGAAGAGCAATACGCGCCAAGTCTGGTCGTCGGTCATCCAGTCAGCGGCGGTGCGCCGGTGGTATTCGAACCGCACCCGACTTACGAAAACCTCTTCGGTCGTATCGAATACACCACCGATCAGGGCGCGCTCTACACCACTTATCGTCAGTTGCGCCCGGGTGCCTTGCACCGCGCCAACGGCGGTTTCCTGATTCTTGAAGCGGAAAAAATGCTCAGCGAGCCGTTCGTGTGGGATGCGCTGAAACGCGCCCTGCAATCGCGCAAGCTGAAAATGGAATCGCCGCTGGGCGAGATGGGCCGTTTCGCCACGGTCACGCTCAACCCGCAGCACATTCCGTTGCAGGTCAAAGTCATCATCATCGGTGCGCGGTCGCTGTATTACACGCTGCAAGACCTCGATCCGGACTTCCAGGAGATGTTCCGCGTTCTGGTGGATTTCGACGAAGACATCCCGATGGTCGACGAGAGCCTGGAGCAATTCGCCCAGCTGTTGAAAACCCGCACCTCGGAAGAAGGCATGGCGCCGCTGACCGCCGACGCGGTGGCGCGTCTGGCGACGTACAGCGCACGGCTGGCCGAGCACCAAGGGCGTTTGTCGGCGCGTATCGGCGACCTGTTCCAACTGGTCAGCGAAGCGGATTTCATCCGCCATCTGGCTGGCGATGAAATGACCGATGCTGGCCACATCGAACGTGCGCTGAAAGCCAAAGCCACGCGTACTGGTCGCGTGTCGGCGCGGATTCTCGACGACATGCTCGCCGGGATCATCCTCATCGACACCGATGGCGCGGCAGTCGGCAAGTGCAACGGGCTGACCGTGCTCGAAGTCGGCGATTCGGCGTTCGGTGTGCCGGCGCGGATTTCCGCTACGGTGTACCCGGGCGGCAGCGGTATCGTCGACATCGAGCGTGAAGTTAACCTCGGTCAACCGATCCACTCCAAAGGCGTGATGATCCTCACCGGGTATCTGGGCAGCCGTTATGCGCAGGAATTCCCGTTGGCGATTTCCGCGAGCATCGCGCTGGAGCAATCCTATGGTTACGTCGATGGCGACAGTGCATCGCTGGGCGAGGCGTGCACGTTGATTTCGGCGCTGTCGAAAACCCCGCTCAAGCAGTGCTTCGCGATCACCGGCTCGATCAACCAGTTCGGTGAAGTGCAGGCGGTCGGTGGGGTCAACGAGAAGATCGAAGGCTTCTTCCGTCTCTGCGAAGCACGCGGGCTGACGGGCGAGCAGGGCGCGATCATTCCGCAGGCCAACGTGGCAACGTTGATGCTCGATGAGAAAGTGCTGGCGGCGGTGCGTGCCGGGCAGTTCCACGTTTACGCGGTGCGTCAGGCCGACGAGGCGTTGAGCCTGCTGGTCGGCGAACCGGCCGGTGAGCCGAATGCCGACGGCGAATTTCCGGAAGGCAGCATCAATGCACGGGTGGTCGAGCGCTTGCGCGACATCGCTGAAATGATCAGCGAAGAAGACCTCAAGGAAGCGGAAAAGGAACTGGCCCAAGAGGCGTTAGCCGAAGCAAAACCGGCCTAAGGTCAAACGCGGTCAAAACTGTGGGAGCGAGCCTGCTCGCGAAAGCGGTGTATCAGACGACGAATAAGTTGCCTGAAACTCCGCATTCGCGAGCAGGCTCGCTCCCACATTTGTTTGGTGTAACGACATCAAAATTCGCCACTACTCTGACGTCAAACTTCACACAATGACCATTCGGCGCCTGCTGGTTCTATCTGGCTTGCGCAGCGGACTTTTCTTCTATTCTCAGCTCAAGGATATCGACAGTATCACTGGATCGAGCCAGTCCTCCCGTGGGGGCTGAATACCGGCTTCACCGAGGGTCGCCGCCATGTCGCGCAACCTCTGCCTCACCCGTCAATGCCTGGGTCTCGTGACCCGCATCGAATGCGCCATCAAGCCGTTGGCCGGCGATAACGGCATGTGGACGCTACTCTTCGCCGCCGGTATGGCCGGCGAACAACCTTCCGCCATCAAAGCCCAGGGACCGTTTCACGGGCCGATCGCGGCCGAGTCGATTCTCGACACCATCGTTGAGAGCCTGACGCTGCACGGCTACGAACTGGCCGACGATCCGCAAATCTGGAGCCTGCACCTGCAAGCCCAACTGCGCCAGATCAACGGAGGCCGCAGCCGCGCCCTGTAGGAGCTGCCGCAGGCTGCGATCTTTTGATCCTGTTCCTCAAGGCGCCGCGTCGGACGTCTGCGCCTTGTCGAGTTTGACCTCAAAACCATATTGCACGGTGGCGAGGTCGGTGCGCTGATAGGTTTCCACGTGAGTCGGGCGACCATAAAAATAATGCACGCCGACTAACGCCGGTCCTTCTGCACTGGCGTCGTGGCTGACCGATAGAATTTCCTTCAAATAATTGCCGCTGTCGTCTTTGACGAAGTAGCGATATTCGTTGGCCGGAAACAATTTCAGATCCACCAGCAGCGTGTTGTTCTTGATCTCCAGCCCTTTGGGCAACGATTTTTCGTCGTAGGCCTGCTTGGCCACGGTCGCCAAAAACAACGGCATCGAACCGACAGCAATCGCCGGGGTTTCCGGGAACAGATTCAAATCGTAAGTAATCGTCGCGCGCAACGGATCGACCTGGTACGCCTCGGGCGGCAGTTCGATCGGCTCGTCGAGTTTGCCGTTGTGCTTCTCGGTAAAGAACGTCACCGGGCTTTCGCCGGGGTTGAAATCGTCACCGAGCAATTCATCGTTGAACGTGCGGCGGTGGGAGAACTCGATGCGTGCGGCGCTCGGTTCTTCGACGGATTGATGGATGCGCACACCGGCCTTCAATTGCTCTTCGGTCAGGCTCGCGCCCTTGAGCCAGCTCACCGTCTGATCGTCGTAAACCGTCACCGGCAGATCCAGCGGCTGAATGGCTTTTTCCGTGGTGTGCTGTTTGAAGGCGCGGATCGGCAAGTCCAGCGCTTTACGCGATACGGTCACCGAAGAGAAATCCAGCACACTGACTTCCAGGGTTTCGATCGGGCCGTTGAAGTAGACCTTGTTGTAGCGCTTTGGATGTTTTTCCTCGAACGCCTGTTGCTCGGCAGTGAGCTGCTTGTCCAGCGCATCGCTCCAGGCTTTCTGCTGTTGCAGATTCGTCAGTTGTTTTTCGTAGAACGCCACTTGCTCCGGGCTCTCGTTGATCGAGCCAGCACGCACCAGATATTGCCCGGTGCTATCGCGGGCCTGAACGATCATCGGATTGAGCTGCGCCTCAGCCACTTCCGGGGCCAATGGCAGGGTGTTACTGAATTCGACTTCGGCGGAATTCTTTTCAAGCTTCAGCAGTTTCACGCTGAGGTTGTCGTTGGTGCGGGTCTGGCCAACGTCTTTCTGCGTCAGATCGAAGCTGTACAGGCGACGCGGCGCGATGACTTCGAGCTTGCCTTGCAGGCTGACCGGTTGCGGCAGGCTCTTCTTGTCGACGTTCAGACCGTCGATGAACGGGTAGGTCACGGTCAGGTCATCGGGGTTGGTGACGTTGGAGCTGGAAGGGCTGAGCTGAATGCCGGGATCGGTTTCCGACCATTCCGGCTGGTAGCCAATGACGCGTTTGTTACTCAGCGTGACCGACTGCCATTCCACGCCGTGAGGAAAGAGGAAGCCGCCGGGAATATTGAGGTTGAAAGGGAACACCGGTTGCAGGTCGGTGAGGTAGTCGGAGCTGGAATCCTTGTGCAACACAAACAGACCGTTGATAAAGGTATCGACCAATGCCTGCGGGCTTGGGTAATGCTTGAGCACGCCGAGGGCGTCTTCGCCGTATTCGGTTTTCGCCGGGTTGCTGTCGAGTTTCTGTTTTGCGCGCTGGAGCAACAGCAATGAGCCGCCGAGTTCGCTGACGGCGTCCTTGAGTTTCGGATCGGTGATGGTGTCCAGGGATTGTTCGAACTTGGCGGTTTTCTCTTCAAGGCTTGTCGCGTGCTTCTCATCGCCGGGCGAGCAACCGCTCATCAGCAGCGCGAAGCAAATTCCGGCAGTTGTTATCGGCAATCGCACATCCATTTCCACGCATCCTGTCCAACGTCACTGGGCTTTCATAGGTTTGGACACTAGCAGAAATTCTTTGTCATACGTGCGCAAACGGCGGATTCAGGACGGTTTCTGGCGGTCATGACGGGCTGGTATACTCGCCGCCATTTCCAGCCCCCAGTGTGAGATTCAATGGAACGCTTTATCGAAAACGCAATGTACGCCACGCGCTGGCTGCTGGCGCCGATCTACATCGGCTTGTCCCTCGGTCTGCTCGCGTTGGCACTGAAATTCTTCCAGGAAATCGTCCATATCCTGCCCAACGTGTTTGCGATGGCCGAGTCGGATCTGATTCTGGTACTGCTGTCGCTGATCGACATGGCGCTGGTCGGCGGCCTGTTGGTGATGGTGATGATTTCCGGGTACGAGAACTTCGTCTCGCAACTGGACATCGACGAGGGCAAGGAGAAGCTCAGCTGGCTGGGCACCATGGACTCGTCTTCGCTGAAGATGAAAGTCGCGGCGTCGATCGTGGCGATCTCTTCGATCCACTTGCTGCGCATCTTCATGGACGCCAAGAACGTCGATCCCGAGCACCTGATGTGGTACGTGATCATTCACATGACCTTCGTGATCTCGGCCTTCGCCATGGGTTACCTGGACAAGCTCACCAAGCACTGATCGTTTGTTGAACGCTGCAAAACACCGCCCGTCTGTTGCGAAACAGACGGGCGGTGTCGTTTGTGGCTTGTGCTTTGGGGCGCGCGGGCATATCCCTGTAGACGTCCTGATTCGCCATCGCGAGAGGTGCGCACATGAACCTGCAAGAGTTGAATGCGTTTGCCATTGCCAGGAAGGTCGATGAGCTGAATCTGATCTCGATGGAGGGCGGGATTTATCTGCTCGAAGCGCGCATGCATGGCGCGGCGTATCCGTTGAGTGATCCCAAGGGCAACATGCTGACGCTGCGTTCGGTGGAGCATGCGCGAGATTTGCTGCATGCCTTTCCGGTGCTGCCCTTCAACCTCGTACACACCTCGGTACATGATGAAATGTGTGGCCTGGGCGCCAGTGGCGAGGAAAGTCTGAAGGTACCGCTGGCCTGGCGTTCCGCCCTGTAGGCGCTGCGTCCCATCGCCGAAGCATCTGTGCTAGTCTGCTCGCCCTTTTGGTTCCGGGCGCGCCGGGACGCGCTGTGCACGCACGGCAAGTCTTGTGGCCGTCCGCACAGCGGAGCAGTGTCATGTCCGAAGTAAATCTGTCCACCGACGAAACCCGCGTCAGCTACGGCATTGGCCGTCAGCTGGGTGACCAGCTGCGCGACAACCCGCCACCGGGCGTTAGCCTGGACGCGATCCTGGCCGGTCTGACCGACGCTTTCGCCGGTAAGGAAAGCCGTGTTGGTCAGGAAGAAATGTCCGCCAGCTTCAAGGTTATCCGCGAAATCATGCAAGCCGAAGCGGCTGCCAAAGCTGAAGCCGCTGCTGGCGAAGGTCTGGCATTCCTGGCTGAAAACGCCAAGCGTGACGGCATCACCACTCTGGCTTCCGGCCTGCAATTCGAAGTGCTGACTCAGGGCGAAGGCGCCAAGCCAACCCGTGAAGACCAGGTGCGTACTCACTACCACGGCACGCTGATCGACGGCACTGTGTTCGACAGCTCCTACGAGCGCGGCCAGCCAGCAGAATTCCCGGTTGGCGGCGTGATCGCCGGCTGGACCGAAGCCCTGCAACTGATGAATGCCGGCAGCAAATGGCGTCTGTACGTGCCGAGCGAACTGGCTTACGGCGCGCAAGGCGTTGGCAGCATCCCGCCGCACAGCGTTCTGGTATTCGACGTCGAGCTGCTGGACGTTCTGTAATCCCGTGACCTTGTAGGAGCAAGGCTTGCCCGCGAAGGCGTCCGGTCAATCGACATAAATGTTGAATGAAAGACCGCTTTCGCGAGCAAGCTCTGCTCCTTGTATGTTGCCCTCACACCAGTCAATTGAGATCTAGGCTCACTGGTGCGGACATACGAAGATGTTTTTCTGGGGGAGACCGATCGCTCCTAAAGGCAGGACTTGCTCCTGACCTTGTCTGTAGAGAGGTCCCCCCGCCTCATTGCCCACCACGAAGAGTATCGAGAAGCCGACGAGTCGGACTTCGCATTACAAGGTTGCAGTGGCATGAAGTTCGAGGTCAGGGGAACCAGGAAGCATTTTTAACCCAGTTCACTCGGAGTTGAAAGCATGAGCATGCATGTCGGTTTGGATGTGGGGTCTCGCACGACCGCCATGGGTTGGCGTAACGACGGTCGTTTTGCAGGCGCCTGCAACATCGACCAAACACCCGCAGGGCGTAAGGCGGCGATCAACAAGTTGCTCGAACTCAAGCCTTTATCCGTGGTGATGGAAGCCACCGGCATCTATTACCTGGATTTGGCCATGGAGCTCGCTGCGGCGGGTTTGCCCGTTTCGGTTATCAATCCGAAGAGCTTTCATAACTTCGCCAAGCTGATGCTGAAAAACAGCAAAACCGATGCAATCGATGCCCAATTGCTAGCTGAATACGGCGAGCGCATGAGCCCAAGATTGTGGACTCCACCTACAGCCATACAGCTGGAGTTGCGGGCTATCGGAAGGCATATCAATCGTCTGACATGTCATCGCACCCGAGCCAAGAACGAGCTGCATGCGCTGAAGGCTACTCAAACAACCCTGACGATGTTGATTGAAGACGAAGAAGAAGCCATTGAGGCCTTCGACAAGCGAATCGAGCGTTTCAGGCTCGCAGGCCGGGCACTGATCGACAATTGCCCGACGTTAAGCGCCCAGTTCGGGCACATGATCGCAGCGCCGGGGATGGGCGAAATTTCAGTATTTGCGGCACTGGCTGAATTGACGACCTTGCCGGTGACGCTTAAATCCGCGCAGGTCAGCCGACATGCAGGACTCGATGTGCGGCTTACGCAATCAGGTACCAGCATCGATAAACCTGGGCGGATAAGTAAGGGCGGAAACGCCTACCTACGCTCAGCGATGTATATGCCAGCGCTGACCGCCATTCGTTGCGACAGCAACGTGAAAGCCTTTTACGAAGCGCTGATCGGGCGAGGAAAGAGAAAGATGCAGGCGATCGTCGCCGTCATGCGCAAATACCTGACCGGTCTGTGGGCTTGCATGCAAGCCGGAGAAGATTTCGATACGGCCAAGCTTTTTAGCGCAAAAGACCTCGCAAAAGCTTGACCGTAAACAGAGTATCTACAGGGTTTGTGGCGTGTTTCATATTTCGATCTTGTGCTGCAGTTCATGGGTCGGGCGCAACGCCCGGGCGTAGCAGAACAGGAACAGATTGCGCACCAGTTCCTTGAGCACCATCGGCTCGCTGGAACTCAGGCTGCTGACATCCAGATCCCCTTGATCCTGCAGCTCATGCAAGGCTTCCTCTTCAAGCACCGCACAGACCTCGCCGGTTTCCCGATGGAGGATCCTGAGGTAAGGATGTGGGCGATCCAGCCAGGCGTCGATCAAATAAGTCATGGTTCTCATCTCCATTGAAGGTGTTTGATGAGAATAATTCTTATTATCGAAATAGCAAGCGCCTATTGGCGGATTCTGATTTTTTCCGGGTAAAGATTGCGTAAGGTCAAAACGGCTGGCGTTTGGCTATTGCGTGGATTTATTGAGGTACGGCGGGGGGAGGGTGAAGCTCCATCCCACGGCTGGCGCGGGATGGATGACAGCGCAATCAGACTTTTCTGACGAACTCGGATTTGAGTTTCATCGGGCCGATGCCGTCGATCTTGCAGTCGATGTCGTGGTCGCCATCGCACAGGCGGATGTTCTTGACCTTGGTGCCGACCTTGACCACCAGCGAGGTGCCCTTGACCTTCAGATCCTTGATCACAGTGATGGTGTCGCCGTCCTGCAGGACGTTGCCGACCGAATCTTTCTTCACGGTGTCATCGGAGGCTGCTTCGGCTTCGCCGCTGGCAGACCACTCGTGGGCGCACTCCGGGCACACCAGTTGGGTACCGTCTTCGTAGGTGTATTCGGAATTGCATTTCGGGCAGGGTGGCAACGTGCTCACTAAGGCTCCTTGGGAGGGATCGCTAAAAGTCGCACATTGTATAGGGTTTTAGCTGTTCAGGCAGTCAAAAGCAAAAATCGCAGCCCCGACAACCCCTGTAGGAGCTGCCGAAGGCTGCGATCTTTTGATCTTGCTTCTGCGATTTCAGTGCGTACGGGCGACCGCAAACTCACTCAATTCAACCAGTGCATCCCGATACTCGCTGGCCGGCAGCGCTTCGAGGCACTTGATCGCACGGGCCACGTAATCGCGGGCCAGTTGCGCGGTGTACTCCAGCGAACCGGAAGCTTCCACGGCAATGCGGATGCTTTCCAGGTCTTCGATCCCGCCTTTCTGAATCGCCTGACGCACCAGTGCAGCCTGTTCCGGCGTGCCTTCGCGCATGGTGTAGATCAGCGGCAGGGTCGGCTTGCCTTCGGCCAGATCGTCACCGACGTTCTTGCCCAGAGTCTCCGCGTCGCCCTTGTAGTCGAGCAGGTCGTCGACCAGTTGGAACGCCACACCGAGGTGATCGCCGAAAGTGCGCAGGGCTTCGCTCTGCTCAGCTGTGGCACCGGCCAGCGCCGCAGCACTGTGCGTCGAAGCCTCGAAAAGCATCGCGGTTTTGCCGCGGATGACTTCCATGTAGGTTTCTTCGGTGGTGCTGGCGTCGCGAACCTTGGACAGCTGCAACACTTCGCCTTCAGCGATGATGCGCGTGGCCTGGGACAGGATCTTCATCACCGGCATCGAACCCAGTTCGACCATCATTTCGAACGAGCGCGAGTACAGGAAGTCGCCGACCAGCACGCTCGGAGCGTTGCCCCACATGGCGTTGGCGGTCGAGCGGCCACGGCGCATGCCGGACATGTCGACAACGTCGTCATGCAGCAGGGTCGCGGTGTGCAGGAATTCGATGGTGGCGGCGAGCAGACGCATGTCGTCGCCTTCGCGACCCAATGCCTTGCCACACAGCAACACTAATAAAGGACGCAGGCGTTTACCGCCGGCCGACGTGATGTAATCGCCGATTTTCGATACCAGCGGTACTCGGGAAGTCAGCTGCTTCTTGATGATGCCGTCGACGGCGTTAAAATCGTCCGCCACCGCGCGGTAGAAAGCTTGGGGTTGCATCAGAGACAGTTGCTCCAGAAGGGTTGCGCGGCATGCTAGGACCCCCACCCGGACCTGTCAAGGCGCGATGGACGGCCTCTTGCAACACTTCAACAGCTTGCGTACAATCGCGCACCCTGAACTTCCTGGGCAGCACCTGCCTTACGCAATTGCAATCAGGCCTTCCAGCCTTATGCAGCCATGCCAGCCAATACCTCTTCTTATAAAGAGCTGGGTGAGCAGGATTATCGGAGAAATACCATGTCGTACGCAGTAATTGTTACTGGTGGCAAGCAATACAAAGTCGCCCCAGGTGAATACCTGAAGATCGAAAAACTGGAAATCGCTACCGGCGAATCCGTTACTTTTGATCGCGTTCTGTTGGTCGCCAATGGCGATGACGTGAACATCGGCGCTCCAGTTGTTGCTGGCGCTACCGTTGTGGCTGAAGTGATCTCCCAAGGTCGTCACGATAAAGTCCGCATCATCAAGTTCCGTCGTCGTAAGCACCACATGAAGCGTATGGGCCACCGCCAGTGGTACACCGAGATCAAAATCACCGGTATTCAGGCTTAATTTCAGCCTAATTCCTCACTAGGAGAATTGACTCATGGCACACAAAAAAGCTGGTGGTAGTACCCGTAACGGTCGCGACTCAGAAGCCAAACGCCTTGGCGTTAAGATGTATGGCGGCCAGAAAATCATTCCGGGCAACATCATCGTGCGTCAGCGCGGCACCCAATTCCACGCTGGCTACGGCGTTG
The DNA here is from genome assembly GCF_049959085.1 of Pseudomonas rustica. Lineage (NCBI taxonomy): Bacteria > Pseudomonadati > Pseudomonadota > Gammaproteobacteria > Pseudomonadales > Pseudomonadaceae > Pseudomonas > Pseudomonas rustica. The sequence goes on from NZ_CP188200.1 coordinate 264,381, forward strand.
GCATGGGTAAAGATCACACCCTCTTCGCGAAAATCGAAGGCGTGATCAAGTTTGAAGTAAAGGGCGCGTTCAACCGCCGTTACGTGAGCGTTGTCGCAGCTTAATTGCGCAATCGCTGGAAAAGCCCTGTCTCGCGACGGGGCTTTTTCGTTTGTGGGGTGAGTCTCTTGCAAAACTGTTTGTATGGGCTGTCGGCGTGCGATGCAGGTCGTGTTTTGGGGTCGCTGCGCTCATTTTTGCAAGAGTCTTATGTCTTGATTGTTTTTCGGCTCGTCCGTACGGCGAGAGGCGTTGGTTATGAAGTTTGTTGATGAAGTATCGATTCGCGTAAAGGCTGGTGACGGTGGCAACGGTGCCATGAGTTTCCGTCGGGAAAAATTCATCGAAAACGGTGGCCCGAACGGTGGTGATGGCGGTGACGGCGGTTCCATCTACATGATGGCTGACGAAAACCTCAACACCCTGGTCGACTACCGTTACACCCGGCACTTCGATGCCGAGCGCGGTTCCAACGGTGGCAGCACTGACTGCACCGGCAAGAAGGGCGAAGACCTGATCCTGCGTGTGCCGGTTGGCACCACAGTGATCGACTCCGCAACTCAGGAAGTCATCGGTGACCTGACCAAAGCTGGTCAGAAGTTGATGGTTGTGCAGGGCGGCTGGCACGGTCTGGGCAACACCCGTTTCAAATCCAGTACCAACCGTGCGCCGCGTCAAACCACGCCGGGTAAGCCGGGTGAGCAGCGCGACCTGAAACTGGAAATGAAAGTACTGGCTGACGTTGGCCTGCTGGGCTTGCCGAACGCCGGTAAAAGTACTTTTATCCGTTCGGTGTCGGCGGCCAAGCCGAAAGTTGCCGACTACCCGTTCACCACGCTGGTGCCAAACCTCGGTGTGGTCAGCGTCGATCGTTGGAAGAGCTTCGTTGTTGCGGACATTCCGGGTCTGATCGAAGGCGCTTCTGATGGTGCCGGTCTGGGTATTCGCTTCCTCAAGCACTTGGCGCGTACGCGTCTGCTGCTGCATCTCGTCGACATGGCGCCGCTGGATGACGCCAGCGCTCCGGACGCGGCAGAAGTGATCGTCAACGAGCTGGTCAAGTTCAGCCCGTCCCTGGCCGAGCGTGATCGCTGGCTGGTGCTGAACAAGTGCGACCAGATCCTTGAAGAAGAGCACGAAGAGCGCGTCAAGGAGATCGTTGATCGTCTGGAATGGACTGGCCCGGTTTACGTGATTTCGGCTATCGCCAAGATCGGTACCGAGCGTCTGTGCCACGACATCATGCGTTACATGGAAGATCGTGCCGATCGCCTTGCTGCCGATCCGGCATACAAGGAAGAGCTGGCCGACCTCGATCAGCGCATCGAAGACGAAGCCCGCGCCCAGTTGCAGGCGCTGGACGACAAGCGTGCCCTGCGCCGCAGCGGCGTGAAGTCGGTTCACGACATCGGCGACGATGATTGGGACGAAGAAGATGTAGATGACGAAGACGGTCCGGAAATCATTTACGTGCGTGACTGATCCGTTGCGATAAACTTGAACGCCGCTCAATCGAGCGGCGTTTTAGTATCTGGAAATCGATCGTTGGTAAGGCATAGCCACGAATAACGTCACGGGCGGCGCTGGGTCGCGCTGCCCTCAAGCTAAGGTTGAAGATGATGCGGAGCAAGGTGACAGGTGCGCAGCGTTGGGTCGTGAAGATCGGCAGCGCTTTGCTGACAGCAGATGGCAAAGGGCTGGATCGCGCGGCTATGAGTGTCTGGGTTGAGCAAATGGTGGCGCTGCATGAAGCGGGCGTCGAGCTGGTGCTGGTGTCCTCCGGGGCAGTGGCGGCCGGTATGAGCCGTTTGGGCTGGACCGCGCGACCCAGCGCGATGCACGAGCTCCAGGCGGCCGCCGCTATCGGTCAGATGGGTTTGGTGCAGGCGTGGGAATCAAGCTTCGCCGAGCATGGCCGGCACACGGCGCAAATTCTCCTGACTCACGACGACTTGTCCGACCGCAAGCGCTACCTCAATGCCCGTAGCACCTTGCGTGCGCTGGTCGAGCTGAAAGTCATTCCGGTGATCAATGAAAACGACACCGTGGTGACTGACGAAATCCGTTTTGGCGACAACGATACGCTGGCGGCGCTGGTGGCCAACCTGGTCGAAGCGGATCTGCTGGTGATCCTTACCGATCGCGACGGCATGTTCGACGCCGATCCGCGCAACAATCCGGATGCGCAGCTGATTTACGAAGCGCGCGCCGATGATCCGAGTCTCGACGCGGTTGCCGGTGGTACCGGCGGTGCGTTGGGGCGTGGCGGCATGCAGACCAAGCTGCGCGCGGCGCGTCTGGCTGCGCGTTCCGGTGCGCACACCATCATCGTTGGCGGGCGTCTCGAGCGCGTGCTTGATCGCCTGAAAGCGGGCGAGCGCATCGGCACCTTGCTGTCGCCTGAGCGCGGCATGCTCGCGGCGCGCAAGCAATGGCTGGCCGGCCATCTACAAACGCGCGGCACGCTGGTGCTGGACGATGGTGCGGTGTCGGCGTTGTCCAAAGGCAACAAAAGCCTGCTGCCAGTCGGCGTGAAACTGGTGCAGGGTAGCTTCCGTCGCGGTGAGATGGTGGTGTGCGTGGCGCCGGACGGTCGTGAGATCGCTCGTGGCCTGGCCAACTACAGCGCGCTGGAAGCACAAAAAATCATCGGTCAGTCGTCGGATGCGATTGTCGGTTTGCTCGGTTACATGGCGGAGCCAGAATTGGTTCACCGTGACAACCTGATCCTGGTGTAAGGAAAACTCGATGCGTTTAGCAAAAGGATTGTTGGGCCTGCTGATGGCGATGCCATTGCTGGCCTCGGCCGAGGAAATCGGTCAGGTGTCGACAGTGTTCAAATTCGTCGGCCCGAACGACCGGATCGTGGTCGAAGCGTTTGATGATCCGAAGGTCGAAGGCGTGACCTGCTACCTGTCGCGCGCCAAGACTGGCGGGGTGAAGGGTGGTTTGGGTCTGGCTGAAGATCGCGCAGAAGCGTCGATCGCCTGTCGTCAGGTCGGCCCGATCAAGTTCAATGGCGATCTGAAGGATGGCGATGAGGTGTTCAAGGAGCGCACATCGCTGGTGTTCAAGACCATGCAGGTGGTGCGTTTCCTCGACAAGAAACGCAATACGCTGGTGTACCTGGTCTACAGCGATCGCCTGATCGAAGGCAGTCCGCAGAATGCTGTTACAGCGATCCCGATCCTGCCATGGGTGCCCGTCCAGCAATAACCCCGCAAACCAACTGTAGGAGTGAGCCTGCTCGCGATAGCGGTGTAACAGTCAATAATTGCATCGACTGACACATCGCTATCGCGAGCAGGCTCACTCCTACATTTTTTTGCGCTGGATTTGTTAAATCACAGGCAATAAAAAACCGACCCTAAGGTCGGTTTTTTAATGACTACGTCGATTAAGCGGCTTCTTTCAGCGCTTTAACGTGGCCATTCAGACGGCTCTTATGACGAGCAGCCTTGTTCTTGTGGATGATGCCTTTATCGGCCATACGGTCGATAACTGGCACAGCCAGAACGTATGCAGCTTGAGCTTTTTCAGCGTCTTTTGCGTCAATGGCTTTAACTACATTCTTGATGTAGGTGCGAACCATGGAACGCAGGCTGGCGTTGTGGCTGCGACGCTTCTCAGCCTGTTTTGCACGTTTTTTGGCGGAAGGTGAGTTGGCCACCGTCGAGCTCCTCGAAAGACTTTTTAGGAAATAGCAAACAAAATAGGCCGCGAATCATGCCGATGAAGAGAAGTCTTGTCAAGGGCACTTGAATCGTTCCGCTAAGTGGTAGGTATAAAGAGGCGGGATATTTATTTCCGGCGCTTGACCTGTAAACTCGCGAGCTTTGGCTCTGTGCTGCTGCGGCGCGGAGTATCGCATAAGTAGGCGCTTAATTCGCCTGCTGTTTATCGACAGGCACAAATTCCCTCAATGAATCTGCTCAAATCGTTGGCCGCCGTCAGCTCTATCACGATGCTTTCCCGGATTCTGGGTTTTGTTCGTGACACGCTTATCGCCCGCACATTCGGCGCCGGGATGGCGACAGACGCCTTCTTTATCGCCTTCAAACTGCCCAATCTGCTGCGAAGAATTTTTGCCGAGGGCGCTTTCTCCCAGGCATTTGTGCCAATTCTGGCCGAATACAAAAGTCAGCAGGGCGAAGAGGCGACCCGTACCTTTATTGCCTACGTATCGGGTTTGCTGACGCTGGTACTGGCGATCGTCACCGCGCTGGGCATGATCGCGGCGCCTTGGGTGATCTGGGCCACGGCGCCCGGTTTCACCGATACCCCGGAAAAATTCCAGCTCACCTCTGATCTGTTGCGGGTGACGTTCCCTTATATATTGCTGATCTCGCTGTCATCGCTGGCCGGCGCGATCCTCAATACCTGGAACCGTTTCTCGGTGCCCGCATTTGTGCCGACCTTGCTTAACGTCAGCATGATCGTGTTCTCGCTGTTCCTCACACCGTACTTCGATCCACCGGTCATGGCCCTTGGCTGGGCGGTATTGGTCGGTGGTCTGGCGCAGCTGCTCTATCAACTGCCGCACCTGAAAAAGATCGGCATGCTGGTGCTGCCGCGTCTGAACCTGCGCGATACCGGCGTGTGGCGCGTGATGAAGCAGATGCTGCCGGCGATCCTCGGTGTCTCGGTCAGCCAGATTTCGCTGATCATCAACACTATCTTCGCCTCGTTTCTGGTCGCAGGTTCGGTGTCGTGGATGTATTACGCCGACCGTTTGATGGAGTTGCCATCCGGTGTGCTTGGCGTGGCGTTGGGCACGATTTTGCTGCCGACATTGGCGAAAACCTACGCCAGCAAGGATCGTCACGAGTATTCGCGGATCCTCGATTGGGGCCTGCGTCTGTGCTTTGTGCTGGTGCTGCCGTGCTCGCTGGCGTTGGGGATTCTCGCCGAGCCGCTGACCGTTTCGCTGTTCCAGTACGGCCAATTCAGCGGCTTCGACGCCGAGATGACTCAGCGTGCGCTGATTGCTTATTCTGTCGGCCTGCTCGGGATTATCGTGATCAAGGTGCTTGCGCCGGGCTTTTATGCGCAACAGAACATCCGAACCCCGGTAAAAATCGCAATTTTCACCCTGGTGGTTACCCAACTGTTCAACCTGGTATTGATCGGCCCACTGGCTCACGCCGGTCTGGCCTTGGCCATCAGTGCGGGTGCCTGCCTGAACGCCGGGCTGCTGTTCTATCAGCTGCGCAAGCAGCAGATGTATCAACCGCAGCCGGGCTGGGCCAAGTTCGGTTTCAAACTGGTGGTGGCGGTGGCGGTGATGTCCGTGGTGCTGTTGATCGGCATGCATTTCATGCCGCCATGGGATCAAGGGCACATGCTTGAGCGCTTCCTGCGTCTGGGCGCCTTGGTCGCGGCTGGCGTGGTGTCCTATTTCGGTATGTTGCTGCTGCTCGGTTTCCGCCTGCGCGACTTCAATCGCAAGGCCTTGAGCTAAGGTTTTTCTCTTTATGGATGGGCGCGGGCCGGCAGTTTTGTCGGCTCGTTCACTTTGCGTTACGGTGTTGCCTGTCGTCGGCCGTCGGGTGTGGTTATAATCGACCACTTTATGAGCAAGAAGCGCGTTATGCAGCTGGTTCGAGGCCTCCACAACTTGCGCGCCCAGCATCGGGGCTGCGTCGCCACTATTGGCAACTTTGACGGTGTTCACCGTGGTCACCAGGCTATCCTGGCCCGACTGCGTGAGCGTGCGCTCGAGTTGGGCGTACCCAGCTGCGTGGTGATTTTCGAGCCGCAGCCACGGGAATTCTTTGCCCCCGAGACCGCGCCGGCACGTCTGGCCCGGTTGCGCGACAAGCTGCAACTGCTGGCCGCCGAAGGCGTCGACCGGGTGTTGTGTCTGGCGTTCAATCAGCGCTTGAGCAAACTCAGCGCCAGTGAGTTCGTCGACACCATCCTCGTCGATGGCCTCGGCGTGCAGCATCTGGAAGTCGGTGACGATTTCCGCTTTGGCTGCGACCGCCTCGGTGATTTCGATTTCCTGATGCAGGCCGGGCAGGTTCATGGTTTTACCGTCGAAGCGGCGCAAACCGTCGAGCTGGACGGCATTCGCGTCAGCAGCACGCAAGTGCGCAACGCCTTGGCCGCCGCCGATTTTGCCTTGGCCGAACGTTTGCTAGGCCGCCCGTACCGGATCGCCGGTCGCGTGCTGCATGGCCAGAAACTGGCCCGGCAACTGGGCACGCCCACTGCCAACATTCAACTCAAGCGTCGTCGTGTGCCGTTCACCGGGGTCTATCTGGTGGATGTCGATATCGACGGCAAGACCTGGCCCGGCGTCGCCAATATCGGCGTGCGGCCCACGGTACAAGGTGATGGCAAGGCCCACCTTGAAGTCCATCTTTTAGATTTTGCCGGCGATCTGTATGACCGGCGTTTGACGGTGGTTTTCCACCAAAAGCTGCGTGAAGAGCAGCGCTTCGCCTCCCTGGAGGCATTGAAAACGGCGATCAATGCGGATGTCGCCACCGCCCGTGCACTAGCCGCACCTAGCGCCCATCGCTAATGAAGAGCCTTAAATGACCGACTATAAAGCCACGCTTAACCTTCCGGACACCGCCTTCCCAATGAAGGCCGGCCTGCCACAGCGCGAACCGCAGATTCTGCAGCGCTGGGACAGTATTGGCCTGTACGGAAAGTTGCGCGAGATTGGCAAGGATCGTCCGAAGTTCGTTCTGCATGACGGCCCTCCGTATGCCAACGGCACGATCCACATCGGTCACGCACTGAACAAGATTCTCAAGGACATGATCATCCGCTCGAAGACCCTGTCGGGTTTCGACGCGCCGTATGTTCCGGGTTGGGACTGCCACGGCCTGCCGATCGAGCACAAGGTTGAAGTGACCCACGGCAAAAATCTGGGCGCGGACAAGACCCGCGAACTGTGCCGTGCCTACGCCACCGAGCAGATCGAAGGACAGAAGTCCGAATTCATCCGTCTCGGCGTGCTGGGCGACTGGGCCAACCCGTACAAGACCATGGATTTCAAGAACGAGGCCGGTGAAATCCGTGCCCTCGCGGAAATCGTCAAGGGCGGTTTCGTGTTCAAGGGCCTCAAGCCTGTGAACTGGTGCTTTGACTGCGGTTCGGCCCTCGCTGAAGCGGAAGTCGAGTACGAGAACAAAAAGTCCTCGACCATCGACGTTGCGTTCCCGATTGCTGACGAAGCCAAACTGGCTGCCGCGTTCGGTCTGCCATCGTTGAGCAAACCTGCCTCGATCGTGATCTGGACCACCACCCCGTGGACCATCCCGGCCAACCAGGCACTGAACGTTCACCCGGAATTCAACTACGCACTGGTGGATGTCGGCGACAAGCTGCTGGTGCTGGCTGAAGAGCTGGTTGGAGCCTGCCTGGCGCGCTACGGCATCGAAGGTTCGGTCATCGCGACCACCACCGGTAAAGAGCTGGAGCTGATCAACTTCCGTCACCCGTTCTACGACCGTCTGTCGCCGGTGTACCTGGCTGACTACGTTGAACTGGGCGCTGGCACCGGCGTGGTTCACTCCGCTCCGGCTTACGGCGTAGACGACTTCGTGACCTGCAAGAAATACGGCATGGTCAACGACGACATCCTCAATCCAGTGCAAAGCAACGGCGTTTACGTGCCGTCGCTGGAATTCTTCGGCGGCCAGTTCATCTGGAAGGCCAACCCGGCCATCGTCGACAAGCTGACCGAAGTCGGTGCGCTGATGCACACAACCGTCATCGAACACAGCTACATGCACTGCTGGCGCCACAAGACCCCGCTGATCTACCGCGCCACCGCGCAGTGGTTCATCGGCATGGACAAAGAGCCAACCAGCGGCGACACCCTGCGTGTACGTTCGCTCAAAGCCATCGAAAACACCAAGTTCGTCCCGGCCTGGGGCCAGGCGCGTCTGCACTCGATGATCGCCAACCGTCCTGACTGGTGCATCTCGCGTCAACGTAACTGGGGCGTGCCGATCCCGTTCTTCCTGAACAAGGAAAGCGGCGAACTGCACCCACGTACCGTTGAACTGATGGAAGAAGTCGCCAAACGCGTTGAAGTCGAAGGCATCGAAGCCTGGTTCAAGATGGACGCTGCCGAGTTGCTCGGCGACGAAGCGCCGCTGTACGACAAGATCAGCGACACCCTCGACGTCTGGTTCGATTCGGGCACCACGCACTGGCACGTCCTGCGCGGTTCGCACCCGATGGGTCACGAGACCGGCCCGCGCGCCGATCTGTACCTGGAAGGTTCCGACCAACACCGTGGCTGGTTCCACTCGTCGCTGCTGACCGGTTGCGCCATCGATAACCACGCGCCGTACCGCGAACTGCTGACTCACGGTTTCACCGTCGACGAAGCTGGCCGCAAGATGTCCAAATCGCTGGGCAACGTGATCGCGCCACAAAAAGTCAACGACACCTTGGGCGCCGACATCATGCGTCTGTGGGTCGCGTCGACCGACTACTCGGGTGAGATGGCAGTTTCCGATCAGATCCTGCAACGCAGCGCGGACGCCTATCGTCGTATCCGTAACACCGCGCGCTTCCTGCTCTCGAACCTGAGCGGTTTCAACCCGGCCACCGACATCCTGCCGGCGGAAGAAATGCTCGCGCTGGATCGTTGGGCGGTCGACCGCACCTTGCTGCTGCAACGCGAGCTGCAAGAACACTACGGCGAATACCGTTTCTGGAACGTCTACTCGAAGATCCACAACTTCTGCGTGCAGGAGCTGGGCGGTTTCTACCTCGACATCATCAAGGACCGTCAGTACACCACTGGCGCCAACAGCAAGGCTCGCCGTTCGGCGCAAACCGCGCTGTTCCACATCTCCGAAGCGCTGGTGCGCTGGATCGCGCCGATCCTCGCCTTCACCGCCGACGAACTGTGGGAATACCTGCCGGGCGAGCGTAACGAATCGGTCATGCTCAACACCTGGTACGAAGGCCTGACCGAACTGCCAGCTGACGTTGAACTGGGCCGCGACTACTGGGAACGCGTAATGGCGGTGAAAGTAGCGGTCAACAAAGAAATGGAAATCCAGCGCGCGGCCAAAGCCGTCGGTGGCAACCTGCAAGCCGAAGTGACGCTGTACGCCGAAGACGCCCTGAGCGCCGATCTGGCCAAGCTGAGCAACGAACTGCGCTTTGTCCTGATCACTTCGACGGCCAGCGTTGCGCCTTTCGTCAGCGCACCTGAAGACGCGGTCGTGACTGAAGTCAGCGGTCTGAAGCTGAAGATCGTCAAATCGGCCTTCCCGAAGTGCGCCCGTTGCTGGCACTGCCGTGAAGACGTTGGCGTGAACCCGGAGCATCCGGAAATCTGCGGTCGTTGCGTCGACAACATCAGCGGCGCTGGCGAGGTTCGTCACTATGCCTAATGCCGTTGGCCGTTTCGGACGGTTGAGCTGGCTCTGGTTGAGTTTGCTGGTTCTGGTCATTGACCAGGCCAGCAAGTTTTACTTCGAAGGCAAGCTCGAAATGTTCCAGCAGATCGTGATCATTCCTGATTACTTCAGCTGGACGCTGGCGTACAACACCGGCGCTGCCTTCAGCTTCCTCGCGGACAGCTCCGGGTGGCAGCGCTGGCTGTTTGCCCTGATCGCCATTGTGGTCAGTGCCGTGCTGGTGGTCTGGCTCAAGCGCCTGGGCCGCAACGAAACCTGGCTGGCCGTCGCTTTGGCGCTGGTGCTGGGTGGCGCGCTGGGCAATCTGTACGACCGCATTGCCTTGGGCCATGTGATCGATTTCATTCTGGTGCACTGGCAGAACCGCTGGTACTTCCCGGCGTTCAACTTCGCCGACAGCGCGATTACCGTTGGCGCGATAATGCTGGCACTGGACATGTTCAAAACCAAGAAAACCGAAGAGGCCGTTCATGACTGAACAGGTATTGGCTGAGCAACGCATCGGCCAGAACACGGAAGTCACTTTGCACTTTGCATTGCGCCTGGAGAACGGCGACACCGTCGACAGCACGTTCGACAAAGCCCCGGCGACCTTCAAGGTCGGCGACGGCAACCTGCTGCCGGGTTTCGAAGCGGCGCTGTTCGGCTTCAAGGCCGGCGACAAGCGCACGCTGAGCGTCGAGCCGGAAAACGCTTTCGGCCAGCCGAACCCGCAGAACGTGCAGATCATCCCGCGCTCGCAGTTCGTCGACATGGAGCTGTCGCCGGGTTTGCTGGTGATCTTCAACGATGCGGCCAATACTGAGTTGCCGGGCGTGGTGAAAGAATTCGACGACACGCAAGTGACCATCGACTTCAACCACCCGCTGGCAGGCAAGACGCTGACCTTTGACGTCGAGATCATCAACGTCAAAGCGCTGTAAGTAACACCGCTAAAACCATTGCGGGAGCGGGCTTTTGTGGTGAGGGGATTTATCCCCGATGGGGGCAAAGCCCCCCAAAACCCTGACGGCGCGGTTCCAGTTGAGGCGCGTTGACTGGATTGGGGGCGCTTCGCACCCCATCGGGGATAAATCCCCTCGCCACAAAGCTTTGCTCCTACAAGGGCTGTATTGATCTAATTTCTTGCGCGCAAGACACGAGGCATAGCATGCAAATCAAACTCGCCAATCCCCGTGGCTTCTGCGCCGGTGTGGACCGGGCGATCGAAATCGTCAACCGCGCCCTGGAAGTCTTCGGGCCACCGATCTACGTGCGCCATGAAGTGGTGCACAACAAGTTCGTCGTTGAAGACCTGCGCAGTCGTGGCGCGATTTTCGTCGAAGAACTGGATCAGGTGCCGGACGACGTCATCGTCATTTTCAGTGCCCACGGTGTTTCCCAGGCCGTGCGTACCGAGGCCGCTGGCCGTGGTCTGAAAGTCTTCGACGCCACGTGCCCGCTGGTGACCAAGGTGCACATCGAAGTCGCGAAATACAGCCGCGATGGTCGTGAGTGCATCCTGATCGGCCACGCCGGTCACCCGGAAGTCGAAGGCACAATGGGCCAGTACGACGCCAGCAATGGCGGCGCGATCTACCTCGTTGAAGACGAAAAAGACGTCGCCGAATTGCAGGTTCACAACCCGGAAAAACTCGCTTTCGTCACCCAGACCACGCTGTCGATGGACGACACCAGTCGCGTCATTGATGCCTTGCGCACACGCTTCCCGGCCATCGGCGGCCCGCGCAAGGACGACATCTGTTACGCCACGCAAAACCGTCAGGACGCGGTCAAGCAACTGGCCGACGAATGCGATGTGGTGTTGGTGGTCGGCAGCCCGAACAGCTCCAACTCCAACCGCTTGCGCGAACTGGCCGAGCGCATGGCCACCCCGGCCTACCTGATCGACGGCGCCGAAGACCTGCAAAAGAGCTGGTTCGACGGTGTCGAGCGTATCGGCATCACCGCTGGCGCCTCCGCACCGGAAGTGCTGGTGCGTGGCGTGATTCAGCAACTGCAAGCCTGGGGCGCGACCGGCGCCGATGAGCTGGCCGGGCGCGAAGAGAACATCACGTTCTCGATGCCGAAAGAGTTGCGCGTTCGTTCGATCTGACGTTTTTGGCTTTCTGACACAACGCCTGTTCAGCGCTTTTGCTGCTCAGGCGCACGCGACCGGTCGCCGCCAGCACCACCTGGCGCTGGCTGACCGGCTCGTGAGTCGAGCAAATATGTAATGTCCCTGCCTGAAACGCCCGCCCGGGCATTAGCGGTTGTCCCAGACTGCTGAAGCGCACGTATCGACTCACTGATCGATTACCGACAATCGGCACCTTTGCGTCACTCGCACGTTCTGCCAACAAGGGATTGCTGCTGTCCGCAGATCCTTTGCCGCTGATATCCACAATGATCCGCCAGCCCTGACTCCAGTCACCGTTGATGCCATGAATCACCACGCTCTGATTGCGCGTGATGGCCAGGCTGCGTGCGTTGCGAATACCGTCGAGCAGCGACTGCGCGGCCAGATCCCGCTGGTTCGATTCGCGCAGCGTTGCGAACGCCGGATTGACCAACAGCAGAACAATTGCGCCGATCGCCAGTCCCATAAGCAGTTCTATCAGGCTGAAACCATGTTGCGTCATGAAAACTCCCTCCGTGGAGTGTGATGAGCGGCGCGATCCTTACGCAGCGCAGGGCAAATCAACCGACGCGGGTCGGTTGAATGTTCTAGCGTGTAGAAGCAGGTATAGCCGACGGCAACGGAGGGCATCGATGGATCTTCGTACAAAAGGTTTCACGCTGATCGAGTTGCTGGTGGCGATGGCGATCTTCGTGGTGCTCATCACACTTGCTGTGCCGGCGTTCACCAAGTCGATCCAGAGCAGCAAGGCCGATACCGAAATGGGCGATCTGCAACGGGCAATCAATTTTGCCCGGCTTGAAGCGATTGATCGTGGCGTGACCACTCGCTTGCGCCCGAGCGCCGGCGGCAGCGTCTGGACGGGTGAATTGGCGGTTTACGACAGTACTGGCACGCCGGCGAATGTATTGCGGGTTGTTCCAGCGATGAGCAGCGGCGCCACTCTGGCGCTACCCTCTGGAGTGACCGCGCTGGATTTCAACAATCTCGGCGGTTTGGCCGCACCGACTACGGCGGTGGTCATCAGTTACACGCTGGGCACGCAAAGCAGGACGCTGAACGTGTGTTTGAACGGACGAATTCAATTGGGTGGAATTTGCGGATGAGGGCAGGGAGTCAACACGCACAGGAGGGCATGACGCTGATCGAGGTGCTGGTCGCGTTGCTGATTCTGACCGTCGGGTTATTGGGCGCGGCGGCGGTGCAACTGAATGCGCTGAAGTACACCGACAGCTCGCGGATGACCAGTCAGGCCAGTTTTATCGCCTACGACATGATGGATCGCATTCGCGCCAACTCCGGCGCCGACTACACCGTGACGCCGCCGACCTCGGGCAATCTCAGCGTCGCTCGCGATCAGGATCTCTACGATTTCACCACCAACATCATTGCTTTCGGCGGGCCCACCGCTACCGGCAGCATCACGCTCAATCAGCGGGTGTACACCATCACCATCAACTGGAGTGACGCGCGGGCCGCCAACACCGCCAGCGCGCCGCGCAGTTTCGTCCTCAGCAGCCGTGCGGCGGTTGATCCGGTGGCCACGCCATGAGGCGCGATAATCGGGGTTTCGGACTGATCGAATTGCTCGTGGCTCTCGCGCTGGGTCTGATCATCGTGCTGGGTGTCGTGCAGATTTTCATCGCGGCGAAAAATACTTACGTCAGCCAGAACAGCGCCGCTGCGATGCAGGAAGACGCGCGTTTTGTGCTGAGCAAAATGATTCAGGAAATCCGCATGGTCGGCATGTTCGGTTGCCTCGGCACGATTACCGATTCGAGCACGGCCGGGGATTTCAATGCCGCGCAGATCGCTCCGATCGGCTGGGATAACGCCAACCTCAAACTGACGCTGGTCACCGCCGATATCGGCAGCGGTGGTGGCACGCCGACCTGGACGGTGCTCTCCGATTGCCGCAACAGCGCCACGGCGTATACCGGTTTACGAACGGCGGCGACCGGGCAAATCGCCTTTCCGATTCGCCGATTGATCTACAGCTTCAGCAACAACCAGATACTCATGGGCACCGGCAGCGGAACGCCGACCCAGCAGGTGCTGGTGAACAACGTCAGTGCTTTCACCGTCACCTTCGGCCTGGCGAGTTCTGCGACCGATGTGGCCGCTTCAACTTACAGCGTCAACCCCAGCGATCCGGCACGCATCCGCAGTGTGCGCCTGAGCCTGACCCTGCTCGACCCCAACAGCCGGGTCGCCCCACAAACCTTCAACGTGGTTGCCGCTTTGCGCAACCGCTTGCAGTGAGGGCCGGGGTGATGCGGATTTCTCTTCACAGCAGGAAGGCCCAGCGCGGCATGGCGTTGCTGGTCAGTCTGGTGTTTTTGTTGTTGCTGACGCTGATTGGTTTGTCGTCGATGCAGAGCGCCAACCTGCAGGAAAAAATGGCCGGCAGTGTGAGTTTGCGTAATCAGTCGTTCCAGACTGCGGAAGCGGCGTTGCGGGTGGGGGAGAGCGCGGTGCAGCTCGATACTTACACCTTGGCGGTGTGCAGCGGCACGACGCAATGTGCGCCGCCGGCGGAATCTTCGGTGGTCAGTGCGGCAGGGCTCAATTCCACCTCGGGGGTGACGTGGATCGCGACCGGTAATGGTTTCTATGGTGTGCAAAACATTGGCACCACACTCACGGCGGTGAACGTGCCGAGCAATACCTCGGCAACGTTGTATCGGGTTACTGCGGTCGGCATCGCCGGCACTTCGCGCAGCGTGGTGGAGAGTGTTTATGCGAAGTATTGAGCGCTATGGATCGCTGCTGCTCGGCCTGTTGCTGAGCTTTTATCTGACGGCACCGGCCTATGCGTTCACGCCGTCGGATTCGCCGTTGTTGAGCGCTGCAGCGGTTCCGCCAAACGTGATGCTGTTGATCGATGATTCGGGGAGCATGAACAGCATCATTTATGCGTCCGGTTTCAACCCCGCTGACAACCCCACACCCGCGCGACAATGCAACGCCTTGCTCGGCTTGTGTCTGAGTTCGACGGCGATCACCGGTGACACGATCTTTCTGTCGAGCCTGCCGACATCCGGCTGTTCCGGTGGCGCCTATGCGTTCTACAACAACAGCATCGCGCCGCTGTGCCTGAAACTGCCGGATCCCGTGGGCAGCGGCAACACGCGTTATTCGGGCGATTACATTTCTTACGTGGTCAGTCTGGCCATCAACAACGGCACCCGCGATTTCACCACCGGGGCGATTCCCAACGATTACCGGATCAACGTGGCGCGCAACGTGTCCACGGCACTGGTGACCAGCAACCGCACCTTGCGAATGGGTCTGTCGACCTTCAATCCCGCCACCAGCAACAACTCCGGCAATGGCGGATACATCGCGCGATCGATCAGCGATCTGGCACCGGTCTCCGGTAGCGTGACTCAGGCCCAGGCGGATACCAACTACAACGCGCTGATCTCATCGATCAACGCTTTGAGCGCCGTGGCCAACACGCCGTTGGCGGAAACCTATTACGAGATCACCCGCTATATGCGCGGCATGGCGCCGTACTACAACAGCACGCCAACGACCTACACCAGCCCGATTCAGTATCGCTGCCAGAAAAACTACGGCGTGGTGATCACCGATGGTTTGCCGACGTTTGACCGAACCTTTCCGACCAACGACCCGTTGGGCGGCACTCGTTTACCGAACTGGGATGGCGTCAATAATGACGGCAACAACCTCAATGGCGACAATGAGGGCGACACGCTGTATCTGGACGACATCGCCAAATTCGCCTTCGACATCGACATGCGTTCGACCGGCACCGACGCGGCGGGCAAGAGCTGGAACGCGGTGGATTTTCCCAAGCAAAACTTGAACACCTACACAGTCGGTTTCACAGCGGCCAACGACATGTTGTCGGATGCGGCCAGTTATGGGCAGGGCAAGTATTATCAGGCGACGGACAGCACGGGGCTGAATGCGGCGCTGTCGTCGGCGTTGAGTGATATCACTTCCAAGGCGGGTTCCGGCGGCAGCGGAGTCGCCAGCGGCACCACGCTGGCTAGCGGCACCAGCTATTTCCAGACCAGTTACGACCCCAAGGATTGGCGCGGCACCATCAAGTCTTTCGGCTTCACGTCTTCCGGGGCGGTGAATACGTCGACCACGCTTTGGACGACTGATACGACCATCGTGCCCGGAACGACAGCGCCGACTTACCAATCATGGAACACCGCAAGCAATGCCGCCGTAACACTGGCTTACGGCAACTTTTCCCCAGCGCAACAAAACACGCTCAGTCAGAGTCTGCCCACCGGAATCACCGGCAATGATCTGGTGGAGTGGAGCAAAGGCACCAACAAAACCGGGCTAAAGGTTCGCAACGTATTACTCGGCGACATCATCAATTCGCCATTGGTGCTGGCGGCCCCCACGGACAAGACCGCTGCTGACTTGTCCGGCGATAGCACTTATAGCGCTTATCTGACGACCAAAGCCGCGAACATGAACGCCAATCTGGTGGTGAATGCCGACGACGGTTTCGTCAACATCATCAACTCGGCCAATGGCACCCGGCGCTACGCCTACATGCCGTCCAGTGTGTTGCCGTCGCTACGGCTGATTGCTGATCCGACCTACATCAATGGCGTCAGCCACAAGTTTCTCGTCGACGGGCAAGTCGGAGTGTTCGACGCGCAGTCCGGCACGGCCTGGAAAACTCTGGCCATTGGTGGCACCGGTGCCGGAGGAAAAACGTTTTACGGGCTGCAACTATTTGATGCTACTGCGGGGAATGTGATCAAGGCGTTATGGGAGGTCAGTGCGCCGACCACCGCCAACAGCGCCAACGCTTTTAATGATCTGGGTTACGCCTACGCCCGCCCGGAAGTGGCACGCTTGGCCGACGGTCGCTGGGCGGCGTTTATTTCCAACGGTTACGGCAGCAATTCTGGTGTGGCCGCGCTGTATGTGCTGGATGTACGCGACGGCTCGCTGATCAAGAAGATCGTCATCGACAGCACGGAAACCACCAACGGTTTGTCCTCGGTGAAGCTCAAGGTCAACTCTTCCAATGTCGTGCAGGCCGCGTACGGCGGTGACTTGAAAGGGCGCCTGTGGAAATTCGACCTGAGTGCGACGTCGACCGACAGTTGGGGCGTGGCGTTTTCCGGCAAACCGTTGTTCACCACGGCGGGCGGCGCGACTCAGCCGATCACCGCGCAACCGTTACTGGCGGACAACTCAGTCGGCGGCAAACAGATTTTCTTCGGCACCGGAAAATTCAACGAAACGGCCGACAAGACCAACAAGGATTTACAGGCGTTCTATTCGGTGTGGGATGCCGATGGCGGTTCCGGACAATTGACTGTCAGCAGTTTGCAGGCGCAGGCAGTCACGGGCGTGTTCTCGGGCAGTACCGGGCAATTCGTGACCACCTCGCAGAATGACACGACGTACCCGGCGGAGAAGGGCTGGTATCTGCCCTTGGTGTATAACAGCGCGCTGACCGGCGAGCGGGTGATCAATCAGGCCAGTCTAGTGCTGGGGCGAATCATTTTTACCACCGCCAGCGTCGATACCACCGATCCCTGCTCCAGTTTCGGCACCGGCAAACTGGTCGAACTCGATGCGTTCAGCGGTAAGATGCTCAACTATGCGGTGCTCGATACCAACGCCGATGGCGTGGTCGACAGCAACGACACAATTTCCAGTGGCGTGGTGTTCACCGGCGGTATTCCGACCCTGAACGCCATCGTCAACGGCGCAACCCGCAAGATCGTGAACGACTCCAGTGGCGGCATTACCACACTGGTGGAAAAACCCGGCGGCGGCAGCCGTCGTATCATGTGGCGACAAATACAGTAAGTGAGAGTTTGAGGCATGCGCAGATTCAACCGCGGATTCACCCTGATCGAAATCATGATCGTGATTGCGATTATCGGGATCGTCATCACCATCGCCGCACCGAGCTACACCGAGTACCTGAAAAAGGGCCGCCGCGCCGAAGTGGTGTCGTTACTCTCGGAGCAGGCGCAGTCCCTCGAACGCTTCTACACCAAGAACAATGTCTACACCGGCATCACCGGGCTCAGCACGGGCAATGATTTCTACACCATCACCCCGACCATCGCTGATCAGACTTTCCTGCTGACCGCGACGCGTAAAACCGGTACGACCATGGCCACCGACAAATGCGGGGATTTCACCCTGACCAACACCGGTGTCAGAAGCATGAACAACGCGACCACCGGGCTGACCACCAAGGATTGCTGGGGCCGCTGAGGCGCTTTCTTTCGGGTGCCTTTTGCGCCCACTGTCTTTTTACGGTTGGATCAAACATGACCAGGCAACAACAAGTGGTGATAGTCGGTGGCGGGGTGATTGGCCTGCTGACCGCCTACAACCTCGCCTCCGAAGTGCGCAGCGTGGTGCTGCTCGATCGTTCGAACCTCGGCCAGGAATCGTCCTGGGCGGGCGGCGGTATCGTTTCGCCGTTGTACCCGTGGCGCTACAGCCCGGCAGTCACCGCGCTGGCGCACTGGTCGCAGGATTTTTATCCACAGCTTGGCGAGCGTCTGTTTGCTGATACCGGGGTTGATCCTGAAGTCCACACCACCGGCCTGTACTGGCTGGATCTGGACGATGAAGCCGAAGCGCTCGCTTGGGCTCAACGCGAGAACCGTCCGCTGCGGGCTGTGGATATCTCGGCGGCGCACGACGCGGTACCGGTGCTCGGCGGTGGGTTCGCGCGGGCGATCTACATGGCCGACGTTGCCAACGTACGTAATCCGCGCCTGGTGAAGTCGTTGAAAGCGGCGCTGCAAGCGATGCCGAACGTGACGATTCATGAGCAGTGCGAGGTCAACGGGTTTGTTCGTGAAGGTGGGCAGGTCATCGGCGTCGAAACCTCCGGCGGCGTGATCAAGGGCGATCAGGTCGTGCTGACGGCGGGTGCATGGAGCGGTGATCTGCTCAAGACGCTGGATCTGACACTGCCGGTCGAACCGGTGAAAGGGCAGATGATTCTCTACAA
This sequence comes from Pseudomonas rustica, assembly GCF_049959085.1. Classification (NCBI taxonomy): domain Bacteria; kingdom Pseudomonadati; phylum Pseudomonadota; class Gammaproteobacteria; order Pseudomonadales; family Pseudomonadaceae; genus Pseudomonas; species Pseudomonas rustica. Next base: position 282,931 of record NZ_CP188200.1, read on the forward strand.
GTGCGCGGCGGATTTCTTGCCGAGCATGGTGCTGGCCAAGGGGCGGTACGCGATTCCGCGTCGTGATGGGCATATTCTGATTGGCAGCACGCTGGAGCATGAAGGCTACGACAAGTCGCCGACCGATGTGGCGCTGGAGAGCCTCAAGGCTTCAGCGGTCGAGCTGATTCCGGCGTTGGCAGATGCCGAAGTGGTCGGGCATTGGGCGGGACTGCGCCCGGGTTCGCCGGAAGGGATTCCGTACATTGGCCGGGTGCCGGGGTATGAAGGCTTGTGGCTGAACTGCGGGCATTACCGTAACGGATTGGTGCTGGCGCCGGCGTCGTGTCAGTTGTTTGCGGATGTGATGTTGGGTCGTGCGCCGATTATTGATCCGGCGCCTTATGCGCCTGCGGGCCGCATTTAAAGCAAGATCAAAAGATCGCAGCCTTCGGCAGCTCCTACCTTGGAATGGGTTTCCTGTAGGAGCTGCCGAAGGCTGCGATCTTTTGCGATCTAATCCAGACCGAGTTTTTTCAGTCTGTACCGCATCGACCGAAACGAAAGACTCAAGCGCTGTGCCGCCGCCGTGCGATTCCAGCGCGTTTCCTCCAGCGCCTGCAAAATCAGCTTCCGCTCAACGTTCTCCAGGTAATCCTCAAGATTGTCGATCTGCGTCAGATCCGCAATCCCGCCTTCCGCCGCGCAATTACCCTCGCTCAGGCGTAAATCCCCAGCCTCGATCGTGCGGTTCTCGCACAAGGTGTGCGCGCGTTCGAGCACGTTTTCCAACTCGCGCACATTCCCCGGAAAGCGATAATTCTTCAGCGCTTCCAGCGCCTGCGCATGCAAGCGTGCCGCCGGTTGCCCGGTGTCCTTGGCCAGACGCTTGAGCATGTGCGCCGCCAGCACTTCAATGTCATCGCGCCGTTCACGCAGGGACGGCACGCGCAATTCAATGACATTGAGCCGGTAATACAAATCCTGGCGAAACCGCTCGGCAGTCACTTCCGCATCAAGATCCTTGTGCGTCGCGCAAAGAATCCGCACATCGACCACGGTTTCCTGCTGCCCACCGACGCTACGCACGGCTTTTTCCTGAATGGCGCGCAGCAGTTTCACCTGCATCGACAGCGGTAAGTCCGCCACTTCATCGAGAAACAAGGTGCCGCCATTCGCCGCCTGAAACAGCCCCGGCTTGTCTTCAACTGCGCCAGTAAAACTGCCTTTGCGATGGCCGAAAAACTCGCTTTCCATCAGTTCCGACGGAATCGCCCCGCAGTTCACCGGTACAAACGGCTGACTCGCGCGTGGCCCTTGTTCGTGGATCAGTCGCGCCACCAGTTCTTTACCGCTGCCGGACTCACCGCTGATGTACACCGGGGCCTGACTGCGGGCGAGTTTGTCGATTTGCTTGCGCAAGCTACGCATCGGCAGGGAGTCACCGAGCAAGCGTCGATCAATCGACGTGCACACGGCGCCCGCCACCGGCATGCGCAGCGCGGTGGCGACCAGTTCGCGCAAGCGGGTGAGATCCACCGGTTTGGTGAGGAAGTCGAACGCCCCGGCCTTCAGCGCATTGATCGCCGTTTCAAGGCTGCCGTAAGCGGTGATCATCGCCACCGGCAGTTGTGGATAACGTTGTTGAATGTGCTGCACCAGATCGAGCCCCGTGCCGTCGGGCAGGCGCATGTCGGTCAGACACAGATCGAATTGCTCGCGCTGTAATAGCGCTTGGGCTTCAGCCAGATTACGCGCGCTGAAGGTATCGAGTTTCATCCGTCCCAGGGTGATTTCCAGGAGTTCGCGGATATCCGGTTCGTCGTCGACGATGAGAATTTTTTGCCGTGGGCTCGTGTTCAACTTTGTTTCCGTCCGTGAGCAAAGGTGATGCGAAAGCAGCCGCCGCCTTGGCGTGGTTTGAAGTCTAGGCGCGCTTGGTTGCTTTCGCACAGCTCACGGGACAGATAAAGCCCAAGGCCGGTGCCCTGGCTGCTGGTGGTGAAGAACGGTTCGAACAGATGGGCCTGCTCATCGACGGGCACGCCGGGGCCGTTGTCCTGCACTTCGAGCACTGCCAGTTGGCTTTCGGTGTCGACAAACAACGCCAGCCAGACCTCGGCCTGCTCGTGCAGCAGGGCGCTGTGGCGCCAGCCATTACGCAGCAGATTGTCGAGAATTTGCGTGAGCTGCGCAGGATCCATCAGCGTGGTGAAATCCCCAGAATTAATCCGCAGATGAATCTGTTGCTGTTCATTGGCCTGCTCGCGGCTTTCGTTGACGAAGTTTTCCAGCCACGGCTTGAGATCCAGCCGTTGCGGTGCGCTTTGCTGGCGGCGGGACAGTTGCAGGACGTTTTCGATGACTCGATTCATGCGTTTGGAGTGATCTTGAATGATCTGCGTCAGACGCCGGTCGGCGCCATCGAGTTCCTCGGATTCACCCAATAGCTGCGCGGCATGACTGATGGCGCCCAATGGATTGCGGATTTCGTGGGAGATGCCGGCGGTCAGTCGTCCAAGCGCGGCGAGTTTGAGTTGCTGCGCTTGTTGAGCGATTTGCGCGAGGTCTTCGAGAAACACCAGGGTTTGCTGGTTTGGGCTTTGTTCGAGGGCGATAAAGCTCGGCTGCAATTCCAGACCATTGCCGGGAATCTTCAGGCTTTGTGGGCGCAAGGTCGGGTTGTTCAGCCACAGTTGCAGGCGATCGACGAGGGCGGGCGAATAGTCGTCGATCAAATGGCCCTGAAGGTATGTGCGCGCCAGCAAGGTCTGCGCGCTGTGATTGGCCAGTTGCACGCGGCGTTGCTCGTCGAGTACCAGAATGCCGGTGCGCATGCGTTGCAGGATCAGCGCATTGAGCGCCTCAAGCCCGACGACTTCACTGGCGCGTTGTTCGGCCAGGGTCTCGCTGACTTCAAGCCGACGAATCAACCCTTGCACCAGCAAAGCGGCGGCAAAGCACAGCGCGCCGAGGGTGCCGGCCTGCAGATAATCGTTGGCCGTGAGGGGATGGCTGAAACTCAGCAAGAAGCTTGAGCCGACGATGCCGAGCGCGCCTATGGCAGCGATCAGCAGGCCGATGCGCCGGCGTAGCAAGGTGTTGCAGATCGCCACCGAAACGATCAGCAAGTTGCCGATGGCGCTGGCAACCCCGCCGGCGGCGTAGAACAAACCGCACAGCAGCAACACGTCGACCAGCGCGAGGCTGAACAACTGCGCCGGGCGCCGGGTGCTTTCGAGGAACACCACCAGCAGGATATTCAGCACCAGGTACAGCCAACTGCCGCTGCGCAGCAAATCGTCGTCAATCGACGTCAGCAGGCGGTTGTCCATATTGCTGGAGATCAGCAGCACCAGCATGATGCCGACGCTTAAACGGTAGAGGTGATAAAGGCGCAGCAGGCGCTGAGCCTGTTTGCTGTCGGCGTTGGCCTCAGCGATCACGGGGGCCCGGGCCTTGCTCAAGGTGAGCCTGGCTGCAATACCACTGTTGTTGAACGCTCAATGCACGGTCGCGCGGCAGGTGTACGCCGCAGTGGGCGCATCGCACCATCGGCGCGGCGTCCTGTTCGCGAGGGGCGCGATTGGATTGATTGGCGGCGGGCGCCTTGAATTTACGCCACAGCCAGACAGCGGCGAAAATCAGGACGATCCAGAACAATATACGAAGCATGATGAGTGGCTTTCCGACTAATGATCCGGCAGTTTAGCCAAGCTCCCGACAAGCGCACAGCCTATTAACGCGCGGCAATAAAAAAGGGAGATCCTGAGATCTCCCTTTTTTTGTCCAAGCGGTGTGATCAGTCGAACACGCCGAAGGTCATGTAGCTGAACCACGAACGGTCAGTGTCGCTCGACTCTGGCTCCGGCTCTTCGATCACGTCGCCGTTTTCGTCTTTAGGCTTCAGCTCGTTCGGGATCGCATCTTTCGCGTCCTGGTACTGCTTCTGCACGTCCTGGTTGGCGCGGGTTTCGCCCGGCGGCAGCGGTGGACGCGACTCGATCAGACCGAGGGTCGCCTTGCTCAGGAACGAACGGTTGTCCGCTTCAGCCACCGAAGGCACGAACTGGCCGTCTTGCAGGCTAGGGTGGTTCGGGTAGTTGAGCTTCAGGGTTTCCAGGCTGGTGTTGGCCAGTTCGTCCAGGTGCAGACGCTGGTAAGCCTCAGTCATCACCGCCAGGCCGTCACCGACCGATGGGGTTTCCTGGAAGTTTTCCACCACGTAACGACCACGGTTGGCAGCGGCTACATAAGCCTGACGGGTCAGGTAGTAGTCGGCCACGTGGATTTCGTAGGCTGCCAGCAGGTTGCGCAGATAAATCATGCGCTGCTTGGCGTCCGGCGCGTAGCGGCTGTTCGGGTAGCGGCTGGTCAGCTGGGCGAACTCGTTGTACGAGTCGCGGGCAGCGCCCGGGTCACGCTTGGTCATGTCCAGCGGCAGGAAGCGCGCCAGCAGGCCGACGTCCTGGTCGAAAGAAGTCAGACCTTTGAGGTAATACGCGTAATCCACGTTCGGGTGCTGCGGATGCAAACGAATAAAACGCTCGGCGGCGGATTTTGCAGCTTCCGGCTCGGCGTTCTTATAGTTGGCGTAGATCAGCTCCAGCTGTGCCTGATCGGCGTAGCGACCGAACGGATAACGCGACTCCAGAGCCTTCAGCTTGGCTGTGGCGCTGGTGTAGCTGTTGTTGTCCAGGTCAGTCTGAGCCTGCTGATACAGCTCGGCTTCGCTGAGGTTTTCGTCTACGACTTCCTTCGATGAGCAAGCAGCGGTCAATGCGAGGATGGCGATCAGCAGCAGGTGTTTCACTTGCATGGCGGCTTGCGTCCCTATGACGGCCGCTGTCTTGGGCGGGGCCGTCCTGTTATGATGAGCGCCCCGTTGAAAAGCCTCGGGGCAAAAGACGCCGTATTTAACCACAAGCGCGCAGCCGAAACCAAAAGCTGTGCCGACGCACAGTCAGAGCATGTCCGATAAAATTGAACTTCGCGCAGAGGTGCCGTCCGAATTGGGCGGCCAACGCCTCGATCAAGTCGCTGCCCAACTCTTCGCTGAGCACTCTCGCTCGCGCCTTTCCGCCTGGATCAAAGAAGGTCGCCTGACTGTGGACGGGGCGGTCATCCGCCCTCGCGACATCGTGCATGGCGGTGCCATTCTTGAGCTGACTGCCGAGCAGGAAGCCCAGGGCGAGTGGATCGCCCAGGACATCGAGCTCGACATCGTCTATGAAGACGACGACATTCTGGTGATCAACAAGCCTGCGGGCCTGGTGGTGCACCCGGCTGCCGGTCACGCCGATGGCACGCTGCTCAACGCCTTGCTGCACCACGTGCCGGACATCATCAATGTCCCGCGCGCCGGTATCGTGCATCGTCTGGACAAGGACACCACCGGTTTGATGGTGGTGGCCAAGACCATTCAGGCGCAGACAAAGCTTGTTACTCAATTGCAGAGTCGCAGCGTCAGCCGCATCTATGAGTGCATCGTGATTGGCGTGGTAACGGCCGGTGGCAAGATCAACGCCCCGATCGGTCGCCATGGCCAGCAGCGCCAGCGCATGGCGGTGATGGAAGGCGGCAAGCCTGCCGTCAGCCACTACCGCGTGCTGGAGCGCTTCCGTTCCCATACCCACGTACGGGTAAAACTGGAAACCGGTCGTACTCACCAGATTCGCGTACATATGTCGCACATCAACTTCCCGTTGGTCGGCGATCCGGCGTACGGCGGTCGTTTCCGCATTCCGCCAGCGGCCAACCCGACGATGGTGGAATCGCTCAAGCATTTCCCGCGTCAGGCCCTGCACGCGCGCTTCCTTGAGCTGGATCATCCGACGACCGGTGTGCGCATGAGCTGGGAATCGCCGCTGCCAGAAGATTTCGTCTGGCTGCTGACCCTGCTCAAGCAGGATCGCGAGGCCTTCATCGGATGAACTGGCTGACGCCGGACTGGCCCGCGCCGGCCAGCGTCAAAGCCTGCGTCACCACCCGCGAGGGCGGTGTCAGCGAGGCGCCGTTCGACAGCCTCAATCTGGGCGATCATGTTGATGATCGTCCTGAGGCCGTTGCCGAGAACCGTCGCCGTCTCACCGAATACTTCTCTATACAGCCTGCCTGGTTGCAGCAAGTCCACGGGATTACCGTGGCGCATGCTGATCCGGGCATTGTTGCGACCGCTGATGCGAGCTGGACGGCAACGCCCGGTATTGCCTGCGCGGCGATGACGGCGGATTGCTTGCCGGCATTGTTCTGCGATCGCGCTGGCACTCGCGTGGCGGCGGCCCATGCCGGTTGGCGTGGTCTGGCGGCGGGTGTCCTTGAAGCGACGCTTGATAGCCTCGATATTCCGGCTAACGACGTTCTGGTCTGGCTCGGCCCGGCGATTGGCCCGAAAGCCTTTGAAGTCGGCCCGGAAGTTCGTGAAGTCTTCATCAGTCAGTTGCCGGAAGCGGGAAACGCCTTCGTGCCGAGCGCCAATGCCGGCAAGTTCATGGCGGACATCTATCTGCTGGCGCGCCTGCGTCTGGCAGCCCGTGGTGTCACTGCTGTTTATGGTGGCGGTTTCTGCACCGTGACCGATCCGCGCTTCTTCTCCTATCGCCGTGCTTCGCGCACCGGACGCTTCGCCTCCTTAGTTTGGCTCACCCGCTAGACTGTCTGATCTGCATCAACTCTCTGACGCTTGAATCTTCCAGAATCGACCGCATCTATAGGGGTATCTGGCAGGTTTCTTTATTCAGGATGGTTTCTTAGGTCCGGCCTGCTCAAAAGGAAGGTGACTTATGCGAATAGACCGTTTAACCAGTAAATTACAGTTGGCCTTGTCCGACGCCCAGTCGTTGGCAGTCGGCCACGATCATCCGGCGATTGAGCCGGCGCACTTGATGCAAGCCATGCTTGAACAGCAGGGTGGTTCGATCAAACCTCTGCTGATGCAGGTGGGCTTCGACGTCAACAGCTTGCGCAAAGAGCTGACCAAAGAGCTCGACCAATTGCCGAAAATCCAGAACCCGACTGGCGACGTGAACATGTCGCAGGATCTGGCACGCCTGCTCAATCAGGCTGATCGTCTGGCTCAGCAGAAGGGCGACCAGTTCATTTCCAGCGAACTGGTGTTGCTCGCGGCAATGGACGAGAACAGCAAGCTCGGCAAGTTGCTGCTCGGCCAGGGCGTGAGCAAAAAAGCTCTGGAAAACGCCATCACTAACCTGCGTGGCGGCGAAGCGGTGAATGACGCCAACCACGAGGAGTCGCGTCAGGCGCTGGATAAATACACCGTCGACCTGACCAAGCGCGCCGAAGACGGCAAGCTCGATCCGGTGATTGGCCGTGATGACGAAATTCGTCGCACCATTCAGGTTCTGCAACGCCGCACCAAGAACAACCCGGTGCTGATCGGTGAACCTGGCGTGGGTAAAACCGCGATCGCCGAAGGTCTGGCGCAGCGCATCATCAACGGCGAAGTGCCGGACGGCCTCAAAGGCAAGCGTCTGCTCTCGCTCGATATGGGCGCGCTGATTGCCGGTGCCAAGTATCGCGGTGAGTTCGAAGAACGCCTGAAATCGCTGCTCAATGAGCTGTCGAAGCAGGAAGGGCAGATCATTCTGTTTATCGACGAACTGCACACCATGGTCGGCGCCGGTAAGGGCGAAGGTTCGATGGACGCTGGCAACATGCTCAAGCCTGCACTGGCTCGCGGTGAGTTGCACTGCGTTGGCGCGACCACGCTTAACGAATACCGCCAATATATAGAGAAGGACGCGGCGCTCGAACGACGCTTCCAGAAAGTCCTGGTGGATGAGCCGAGCGAAGAAGACACCATCGCGATCCTGCGCGGCCTTAAAGAGCGTTATGAGGTTCACCACAAGGTGGCGATCACCGACGGTGCGATCATTGCGGCGGCGAAGCTCAGCCATCGCTACATCACTGACCGGCAGTTACCGGACAAAGCCATCGACTTGATCGACGAGGCCGCGAGCCGTATCCGCATGGAAATCGATTCCAAGCCGGAAGTGCTCGATCGTCTGGAACGTCGCCTGATTCAGTTGAAGGTCGAATCGCAGGCGCTGAAGAAAGAAAGCGACGAAGCGGCGATGAAACGTCTGGAGAAACTCCAGGAAGAAATCGTTCGCCTCGAACGCGAGTATTCCGATCTCGAAGAGATCTGGAATTCGGAAAAAGCCGAGGTGCAGGGTTCTGCACAGATTCAGCAGAAGATCGAACAGTCGCGTCAGGAACTGGAAGCGGCACGCCGTAAAGGCGACCTGAACCGCATGGCCGAGTTGCAGTACGGGGTGATCCCGGATCTGGAACGCAGCCTGCAAATGGTCGATCAGCACGGCAAGAGCGAAAATCAGTTGCTGCGCAGCAAGGTGACTGAGGAAGAGATCGCTGAGGTTGTGTCGAAATGGACCGGCATCCCCGTGTCGAAAATGCTCGAAGGCGAGCGCGACAAGTTGATGAAGATGGAAAGCCTGTTGCACAAACGTGTGATTGGTCAGGAAGAAGCTGTGGTCGCCGTGGCCAACGCCGTGCGACGGTCACGAGCCGGGTTGTCTGACCCGAATCGTCCAAGCGGCTCGTTCATGTTCCTCGGCCCGACCGGTGTCGGTAAAACCGAGCTGTGCAAGGCGCTGGCCGAATTCCTCTTTGATACTGAAGAGGCGATGGTGCGGATCGACATGTCCGAGTTCATGGAGAAACATTCCGTGGCACGTCTGATCGGTGCGCCACCAGGATACGTCGGCTACGAAGAGGGCGGTTACCTGACCGAGGCTGTGCGTCGCAAGCCTTACTCGGTGATCCTGCTGGACGAAGTCGAGAAGGCGCACCCGGATGTGTTCAACATTCTGCTGCAAGTGCTTGAGGATGGTCGCCTGACCGACAGCCACGGCCGTACGGTGGACTTCCGCAACACGGTGATCGTGATGACCTCGAACCTGGGGTCGGTCCAGATCCAGGAACTGGTCGGTGATCGTGAGGCACAGCGCGCAGCAGTGATGGACGCGCTGACTTCGCACTTCCGTCCGGAGTTCATCAACCGGGTCGACGAAGTGGTGATCTTCGAGCCTCTGGCGCGGGATCAGATCGCGGGCATCACCGAGATCCAGCTGGGTCGCCTGCGTACTCGCCTGGCTGAGCGTGAGCTGAAGCTGGAACTGAGCCCGGAAGCGATGGATAAGCTGATTGCGGTGGGCTACGACCCGGTCTATGGCGCACGTCCGTTGAAACGTGCGATCCAGCGCTGGATCGAAAACCCGTTGGCGCAGTTGATCCTGTCGGGGCATTTCCTGCCAGGTGACACGGCAACCGGCGTGGTTGAGAACGACGAAATCGTTTTCAACTAAGTCCAAACGCCAATGAAAATTGGCAGGCCCCACCTTGTGGGGCCTTTTTTTTCGTTAGGCTGTTGAACTCAAAGGAAAAGGCTTGTAAAGTGCGCCCCGCAGTCAGTCGCCAAGACGGTTTCAACTCACTGAGCTGAAATCTGAAATAAGTTGCAAATCATTAACTTGAAAGCAATTTAGGGGGTTGACAGAGGTGTTCTAGGTTGTAGAATAGCGCGCCTCAGACACACGAACGCAGCGATGCGAACGAGTGACTGAAAGCAGTAAGATTCACCGTTGTAAATTGAAATATGTAGTTCCGTGATAGCTCAGTCGGTAGAGCAAATGACTGTTAATCATTGGGTCCCAGGTTCGAGTCCTGGTCACGGAGCCAATTTCAAGCCGGGGTATAGCGCAGTCCGGTAGCGCGCCTGCTTTGGGAGCAGGATGTCAGGAGTTCGAATCCCCTTACCCCGACCATTTTTGGGTCGTTAGCTCAGTTGGTAGAGCAGTTGGCTTTTAACCAATTGGTCGTAGGTTCGAATCCCACACGACCCACCATTTTTGAAACCAGTTAACGCTGGAATCGAATCTTAAGATCAGAGGCCAAAAGCGCTGATCGAAGAAGGCGACTGAAAGGTCGCCTTTTTTTTACCGGGGTATAGCGCAGTCCGGTAGCGCGCCTGCTTTGGGAGCAGGATGTCAGGAGTTCGAATCCCCTTACCCCGACCATATTAAAAATCCTCGTATCGAAAGATACGGGGATTTTTTTTGTCTGCGAAAAACCTCAGCCACCTTCAGCAATCTCGAGGAGAAGAATTGTCTGTGTGTAACCCAGATCCACTGTAGGAGCTGCCGCAGGCTGCGATCTTTGGCTTTTAAGGGTTACAGCAGTTCAAAGCTCTGCTGCGTCAAGTCCTGTGAACCCAGGCCGATCAGAGCGAGATCAAAAGATCGCAGCCTTCGGCAGCTCCTACATTGATTGCGGTTGTCTGGCGGTTTTATGGGCAGCGCAAAAAAAGTGGGAGCCAGCCTGCTGGCGATGGCGGTAGCACAGTCGAAATCAATGTCGACTGACACATCGCTTTCGCGAGCAGGCTCACTCCCACAGTTTTTAGATCATCAATGCAGCTTCAGGCGTGGCTCCGTGCCGCGACCAATCTTGCTCCCCAGCATCAGCATCGCCGTGCGGAACGGCCCGTACAGCGCCATCTGGTGCATGCGGTAGAGCGAGACGTAAAACATCCGCGCCAGCCAGCCTTCGAGCATCACGCTGCCTGTCAGGTTGCCCATCAAGTTACCCACAGCCGAGAAACGCGACAGCGAGATCAGCGAGCCGTAGTCGGTGTACTTGTACTCCGGCAGGGTTTTGCCTTCGATGCGCAGCTTCAGCGATTTAGCCAGCAACGACGCCTGTTGGTGCGCCGCTTGAGCACGCGGCGGTACGTTGCGATCCGATCCCGGTTGCGGGCAGGCCGCGCAGTCACCGAAGGCGAAGATGTTTTCATCGCGGGTGGTTTGCAGCGTCGGCAGCACTTGCAGTTGATTGATGCGGTTGGTTTCCAGGCCGTCGATGTCCTTGAGGAAACCCGGTGCACGAATACCGGCGGCCCAGACTTTCAGACTGGCCTTGATCTCGTTGCCGTCGGCAGTGATCAGGCTGTCCGCCGTCACTTCGCTGACCGAGGCATTGGTCATCACATTGACCCCGAGTTTCTCCAGGGTCTTGTGCACCGGCCCGCTGATGCGCTCCGGCAGGGCAGGCAGCACCCGTGGCCCGGCTTCGATCAGGGTGATGTGCATGTTTTCCGGTTTGATCCGATCCAGCCCATACGCCGCCAGTTCATGCGCCGCGTTGTGCAGTTCAGCGGCCAGCTCGACCCCAGTTGCGCCAGCACCCACGATCGCCACGCTGATCTGCTCGACCACATCAGTTTGCCCGGCATGCGCACGCAGATAGTGGTTAAGGAGTTGCTGGTGGAAACGCTCGGCCTGTTTGCGGGTATCGAGGAACAGGCAGTGCTGCGCCGCGCCCTGAGTGCCGAAATCGTTGGTGGTGCTGCCGACGCTGATGACCAGCGAGTCGTACTGCACTTCTCGCGCCGGCACCAGTTCGACGCCGTTTTCATCGTAGGTGGCGGCCAGCTGGATTTTCTTCTGCGCGCGATCGAGCCCACTCATGCGCCCCAGCTGGAACTCAAAGTGGTTCCATTTCGCTTGGGCAACATAGTTGAGTTCGTCTTCGGAGGAGTTCAGCGATCCGGCGGCCACTTCGTGCAGCAACGGCTTCCAGATGTGCGTCAGGTTGGCGTCGACCAGCATCACGCTGGCGGTGCCGCGTTTGCCCAGAGTCTTACCCAGACGGGTAGCCAACTCCAGACCGCCGGCGCCGCCGCCGACAATAACAATACGATGGGACATAGGGATAACTCGCAAGGTTTTTAAAGGAAATCGGTGCGGTTACCCAAGCGAGCGCCAAGCTGCTCATAGCGTCAGGTAACTGATAAATCGGCTCAACAGGCCCAGACCAATGGTCACTGCCAGCACCAGCACGAGGAGCATCCACGGCCGGAAAGGCCGGCGCTCGACTCGGTGTTGGGACAGTTGCAGGTACTCTTCGACATGTTTCTGGTCTTCGGGGTTCAGGCGGCTGGTCATAAATGCCTCGTCAGGTAGACGTTGCTGAATGGGCAGAAGCTACAGCGGTTTTTATCCGGAGTTGAACGCAGCATAGCCGCTGTCCGGAACCGGCTCGACAGACACGCCATCATCGAGGCGAATGATCCCGCTTTGTAACACCCGCGCGGTAATTCCGCCATGCCCGCGCACGGCTTGAAAGGTGCCGGGGCCGAGGTTGTTTTGCAGGCGTGCACAAGGCTGACACCAACCGGTGGTTTCGAAGATGGCCTGACCGATGCGAAAGCGCCGACCTTTCAGGCTAAACAAATTGATACCGCTGATAACGAGATTGCGCCGCAGATCTTCAGGCTTGACCGGTTGATCGTCGGGGCGGCCCATCAATGCATTGATCACTGCCAGATGCTCCCACTGAATCAGCGTCACCTGCCGCGCATTACGCACACCGGGGCGTGCATGATCGCCGGTCAGCCCGGCCTCAAGTCGTGCCTCGACGGCATCCAGCTCAATCATCGGCCCACGAGACTCCGGACGCACACCGATCCAGCGCACACGTCCGGTTTGCGGCACATCGGCGATCAACTGCTGAAGCGGCGTCACAGGCTGATCCCCACATCAAAAACGATACTGCGACCAAGGTTGCTGCGCAGAAAATCCGGCGCATCCGGATGGGCGAACAGTACGCGGGCGAAGGTCGGGCCGACCAGCGACAGCGAGCGCCAGCCCTGACGCAGATATTCGGTGGGCGGCGGGAAGTGGCTGTTCAAGTCGAGCACTTCGCGCTTGAGGCTGGCGAAGGCAATGATGTCCAGCTCACCCAGATCCATGCCGCGTTCTTTGTAGTTGTGGGCTTTTTTACGCAAGGTCGGCGCCAGTCGCATGAGGAATTCATTGGCCGGGATGCGCTTGGGCTTGGCTTCACGGCGCACCAGTTGGCTCAGCGAAAAAGCGCTGCGCCTACGCTGCAGTTCGTCGCGCCATTCATCGTTGAGGCGACGGCCTTCATCAAGGACGAAGAACACTTCGAAATTGGCATCGCGAAACAACACGTCCGGCGGTTCACCGGCCGGGGCGAACTCGTCGGCGCGATAGGGGATGTTCAAGCCTTGCAGCAGGCGCTGGCAGACCCAACGCTCACGCTCCCATTTGCGGGCATTGGACAGGAACGCGTTGGCTTGCTCGGCCGCGATGGTCAGCAGGCGTAAATAATCTGAGTCATCCATAGGCCCAAGCTTAGCGTTCAAATGCGACAAGCAGAAAGCTTTGCTTGAACCGCCCGTTCACCTCGCCCTTGTAGGAGCTGCCGAAGGCTGCGATCTTTTGACTGTAAAAAGAACAAGATCAAAAGATCGCAGCCTGCGGCAGCTCCTACGGGGGGATGTGCGCAGAAAGGTGAGGGAGTCATGATTGGAGCTGAACTGCTGTCGACGGCAAGCCTGACGCTCGGCTGGCTGATTTACCTGCCGGTGCTGCTCGGGGCGATCGTGCGTGCGCCGTGGGTCGAGTTGTTCAGTGACAGCCGCCGTCAGCATTTGCTGTTCGGCACGGTGTTCGCGTTATTTCTGTTGTGGCTGGTGCGCAGGGATTTCGACACCGGCGTGTCGTATCACTTTATCGGCATGACCGCAGTGACCTTGCTGCTCGACTGGCCACTGGCGATTGTAGGCGGGCTGGTCGCACAAATCGGTCTGGTGTTGCTCGGGCGTCAGGATCTCGCGGCGATGGGGGTCAACGGCTCGCTGTTTATTCTGCTGCCGGTGCTGATCACCGAGTGCGTGGCAATTCTCGTCGAGCGCGCGCAACCGCGTAATCCCTTCGTGTATATCTTCTGTTCAGGGTTTCTGGCTGCCGCGCTGTCGGCGTTGTTTTGCCTGCTGCTGAGTCTGACGCTGCTGTGGCACGACGGCGTCTTCGCCATGCCGGAATGGCTGGAAGATTTCATCGGTTATCTGTGGCTGATCATTTTCCCTGAAGCGTTTATCAACGGCATGGTCATCAGCGCGCTGGTGGTCTTCAGCCCGGAATGGCTGGAGACCTTCAACCGCACACGCTACCTTTCGGCGCCGTGGAAGGACGACGATCCCAAGCGTTGATCCCCAGCCGATCTGCCCTCATCGCGATCAGTGACGAGGATCGAAATCGCCGGAAAACAGTTCGTCTTCAGCGTCCGGCGCGACCGGAATCTTGTGTTCTTCCGACGCCCAGGCGCCGAGATCGATCAGTTTGCAGCGCGCGGAGCAGAACGGACGAAATTCGCTTTCAGGGGTGAATTCCACGGGTGCGCCGCAGGTTGGGCATTCAACGGTAGGAATCTGGCTCATGCTTGGCCTCCGGATAAAGTCAGGTAAAAGTGATGCAGACGCTCGACTTCGCTGTGCAGCCAGGCGAGGTCGCGGTCGTTGACCACCACGTCGTCGGCGCGGCTCACGCGGTCTTCACGGCTCGACTGGGCCTTGAGGATCGCCTGAACCTGCTGTTCGCTGGTCTGGTCACGCTGCAAGGTGCGTTCGATCTGCAGTTGTTGCGGGGCATCGATCACCAGGATTCGCTGGGTCATCGCGTATTGCCCGGATTCGATCAGCAGCGGCGACACTAGAATCGCGTAAGGCGATTTTGCCAGCGCCAGATGATGAGCGATTTCCTCGCCGATCAACGGATGCAGCAAGGCTTCGAGCCAGCGCCGCTGTTCTGGAATCTCGAAAATCAGTTTGCGCAGGGCCGCACGATCCAGTGTGCCGTCCGCTTGTAACACGCCGGGGCCGAAATGCTCGGCAATCTTGGCCAGCGCCGGCCGGCCCGGTTCGACCACCCAGCGCGCGGCGTGATCCGCGTCGACGACATGAATGCCGAGGTCGATAAAGTGCTGGGCAGCGGCACTTTTGCCGCTGCCGATGCCGCCGGTCAGGCCGAGAATCCAGGGTTTTTCCACAGGGGTATTCATTTCAAACCGACAAACTGCCAATAGAAGTCGGTTATTTGACCACCCCAGAGCAAGGCAATCCAGCCGGCAATTGCCAGATAGGGGCCGAAGGGGATCGGCGTCGAGGTTTCCTGCTGGCGCAGGCGCAGCAAAATCACACCGATGATCGCGCCGACCAGCGATGACAACAGAATGGTCAGCGGCAGAATCTGCCAGCCGCCCCACGCGCCGAGCAGCGCCAACAACTTGAAATCACCGTGGCCGATGCCGTCCTTGCCGGTGAGCAATTTGAACAGCCAGAACACCGACCACAGCAGCAGATAACCAGCCACCGCGCCCCACAGCGCAGCGTGCAATGGCACGAACAAGCCGAAACTGTTGACGATCAACCCCAGCCACAACAAGGGCAGCACCAACACATCGGGCAGCAATTGATGCTCGGTGTCGATCAGGCTCATCGCCAACAGACCCCAGGTTAGGAAGATCAGCAGACACGCCTGCCAGCCAAAGCCGAAGTGCCAGGCGATAAATGCCGAGAGCAGGCCGCAGGCCAGTTCGGTCAACGGGTAGCGTTTGCTGATGGGGGCTGCGCACGCGGAACAGCGGCCGCGCAGCCACAGGTAACTGAGCAGCGGAATATTTTCCCACGCCCGAATTCGATGCGCGCAGTGCGGGCACTGTGAGTGCGGCAGCATCAGGTTGTAAGTGGGCAGCGGCGTTTCGCTGGGCAGGCCGAGGACGTCCTGGGCCTGCTGGCGCCAATCGCGTTCAAGCATCTTCGGCAGACGCCAGATCAGCACGTTGAGGAAGCTGCCGACCACCAGCCCGAGCAACAGCGCGGTGATGACAAAGGCCAGCGGATACAGGGCAAACAGTTCGTCGATGGGCATATCAGATCGCTGAGCCGAGTTGAAAGATCGGCAGATACATCGCCACCACCAGACCGCCAACAATCACCCCGAGTACCACCATGATGAACGGCTCCATCAGGCTGGTGAGGTTGTCGACCATGTTGTCGACTTCCTCTTCATAGAAACCCGCAACCTTGTCGAGCATCTCGTCGAGTGCACCGGACTCTTCACCAATCGCAGTCATCTGTACGGCCATGTTGGGAAAAATGCCTGTGGTGCGCATCGAAAAATTCAGCTGCATGCCGGTGGAAACATCCTGACGAATACGCAGAATCGCGCGCTTGAACACCACGTTGCCGGCGGCGCCAGCCACCGAGTCCAGCGCTTCAACCAGTGGCACGCCGGCGGCAAATGTTGTCGACAGCGTTCGGGCGAAACGCGCGACGGCGGACTTGTACATCATCGTGCCCACCAGCGGCAGTTTCAGTAGCCAGGTATCGCGCCGATCACGCAACCCCTGAGATTTTTTCAGCGCATGACGGGTGCCGAAAAACGCCGCGATCAGTAAGCCGAGAATCGCCCACCACCATTGCTGCATGAATTCTGAAAGGCTGATCACCATCAGGGTGAAGGGCGGCAGCTCAGCACCGAAACCGGAGAACACTGACTGAAATTGCGGCACCACTTTCACCAGCAGAATCCCGGTGACCACCGCAGCGACCAGCACCACGGCGGTCGGGTAGGTCATGGCTTTCTTGATCTTGGCTTTGAGCGCTTCGCTTTTTTCCTTATAGGTCGCGACGCGCTCCAGCAAGGTGTCGAGCGCACCGGACTGCTCGCCCGCGTCGACCAGGTTGCAATACAACTCGTCGAAATACTGCGGCTTTTTGCGCAGCGCGGCGGCGAAGCTGTTACCGGCAGCAACTTCCTGCTTCACCTCGTCGACCAGTTTGCGCATGGCCGGGTTATCGAAGCCTTCGCCAATGATGTCGAACGACTGCAACAGCGGCACGCCGGCCTTCATCATCGTTGCCATTTGCCGGGTGAACAGGGCGATGTCCTGCGCCTTGATGCGTTTGCCCAGACTCAGCCACGACACGGATTTTTTGCGCACCTTGCCCGGGTTGATCCCTTGTTTGCGCAGTTGCGCCTTGACCAGCGCCGGATTCTGCCCGCTCAACTCGCCGGTAACTTTGCTGCCTTTGCGATCCGTGCCTTCCCAGGCATAGATGCTGATTTTCGCTGCCTTGACCGCCATGTTCAGTCCTTGGTGACCCGATTGATTTCTTCAAGGCTGGTGATGCCTTGCATGGCCTTGTGCAGACCCGAGGTGCGCAGGTCATCGAAGCCGTCGCGGCGCATTTGACTATCGATTTCCAGCGAGTTGCCTTCGGCCATGATCAACCGTTGCAGCTCGGGAGTGTTTTTCACCACTTCATAAATCCCCACGCGGCCCTTGTACCCGCCGTTGCAATGATCGCAACCGACCGGCTCGTAGATCGTGAAATGACCGATGCGTTCCTCGGGGAAACCTTCCTTTATCAGGGTTTCACGGGGGATCTCGATGGGTTTCTTGCAGTGGCTGCACAATTTGCGCGCCAAGCGCTGGGCAATGATCAGGCTCACCGACGTGGCGATGTTGAAGCCGGGAATGCCCATGTTGTGCAGGCGCGTGAGGGTTTCCGCGGCGCTGTTGGTGTGCAGGGTCGAGAGCACCAGGTGGCCGGTCTGCGCAGCCTTGATCGCGATCTCGGCGGTCTCCAGATCGCGGATCTCACCGACCATGATCACGTCCGGATCCTGACGCAGAAACGAGCGCAATGCCTGAGCGAAGTCGAGGCCTTGGCGCGGATTGACGTTGACCTGATTGATGCCTTCCATGTTGATCTCCACCGGGTCTTCAGCGGTGGAAATATTGATGTCGACGGTGTTGAGAATATTCAGCCCGGTGTACAGCGACACGGTTTTCCCCGAACCGGTA
The DNA here is from genome assembly GCF_049959085.1 of Pseudomonas rustica. Classification (NCBI taxonomy): domain Bacteria; kingdom Pseudomonadati; phylum Pseudomonadota; class Gammaproteobacteria; order Pseudomonadales; family Pseudomonadaceae; genus Pseudomonas; species Pseudomonas rustica. Next base: position 300,625 of record NZ_CP188200.1, read on the forward strand.
GGGCCGGTGACCAGAATCATCCCCTGTGGCTGCTTGAGTGCGGCCATGTACAAGTCTTTTTGCGCCGGCTCATAGCCGAGCGCATCGATACCGATCTGTGCGCTGGACGGGTCGAGAATCCGGATCACCACTTTTTCGCCCCACAGGGTCGGCAGCGTGTTGACGCGGAAGTCGATCGACTTGCTCTTCGACAGGCGCATCTTGATCCGCCCGTCCTGCGGTTTGCGCCGCTCGGAGATGTCGAGGCTGGCCATGACTTTCAGGCGCGCGGCGATGCGCCCGGCCAACTGGATCGGTGGTTTCGCCACTTCACGCAGAATGCCGTCGGTGCGCACGCGCACGCGGTAGTTTTTTTCGTAGGGTTCGAAGTGCAGGTCGGAGGAGCCGCTTTTGATCGCGTCGAGCAGCATCTTGTGCACGAAACGCACGACCGGCGCATCGTCGGCATCCGGGCCCATGCTCTCCTGTTTACCATCGTCGATGGCCTCGACATCGAGGCCGTCGAGGTCGACGTCGGCCATTTCTTCGAGCCCCGAGGCATGGGTGTCGAAGAATTTTTCGATGGCATCGGTGAGCTTGTCGTCCTCCACCAGAATGGCTTCGGTGTTCAGCCCGGTGCTGAACTGAATGTCGTTGATCGCCTGATGATTGCTCGGGTCGGAAATGCCCACGAACAGTTTGTTGCCGCGCCGCCACAAGGGCAGGGCGTGGTGCTGGCGCACCAGTTTTTCGCTGACCAGGCCTTTGGGCTGGGTTTCCTTGTCCAGACAATTGAGGTCGAGGAACGCCATGCCGAAGTGTTCCGAAGCGATCTCGGCGACCTGCCAGCTCTTCACCAGTTTGTTCTGCACCAGGTAGCTGACCAGCGATAGCCGATTGCGCTGTGCCTGTTGCCAGGCTTGTTGGGCGCTTTTTTCCGTGAGCAGTTCGGCCTGCACCAATTGCTTGGCCAGACCGCTCAGAGCGATGTCATTCATGGGGATTCCGCACGCTTGCCGTTCATGACTTATAGCCTAGTCAACCGGCAGCGCCAAACATGCCGGGCGCAGGTGACAAAAAGTGTCAGATAGTGCGGTCAGAGGTTGTAGGAAACGGCGTCGCGACCGCTGTGCGCCCAGCGTGCGGGGTCTGGCGGGCGTTGGCATGGGCTATGCTGCGTCCCTTGCAGATCATGAGATTTCGACTCATGCATGGAGCGTGTCTATGAAAAAACAACAAGGTTTTACGCTGATCGAACTGCTGATCGTAGTGGCGATCATCGGGATTCTGGCGACCATTGCCCTGCCGCAGTACACCAAGTATCAAGCGCGGGCGAAGGTCACGGCGGGTCTGGCGGAAATCAGCGCGCTGAAGATTCCGTTTGAAGACACGATTAACCAGGGGACTGACCCTAGCCTGACGAACGTCACCGGTAGCGCCACTTTCACCACCACCAACTGCGGCACGGTAGCGGCGTCGGGTACTGCGTCTTCCGGGGCAGGCAGCATCGTTTGCACACTCGCTAACGCACCGGCTCCGGTACTGGGCAAAACGATCACGCTGACTCGCTCTTCCGGGACTGGCTCGGCAGCGGGCGTCTGGAGTTGCGCATCGACGGTCAACGCCGACTACGCGCCTAAAGGCTGCCCAGGTAGCGGTACTTAATAGAGATCCTACATTGACCTTCGACTGAAACATGCCCCGTTTACGGGGCATTTTCTTTGGCCGGGGCTAAATAAAAGCTTCAATAATTTCAGCGTCTTAGGAACTTTCCAAAAAACCGCAACTTGCATGCGATTAATCTGCAAGTCATGCAAATTGCATGAATCCGGAAATTTACGTTTTTACTAAGCTATTGATTTGTAATGGTTTTATGTCGTCGAAAAAGTTGGCACAGCGTTCGCAATGTATATGGCAACCCTGCTGACAAGACACGCAGCAGACTTTCCAGAAAAACAGGAGTTACTCGTATGAAGAAGTTCGCTATCACTGCCGCTGCTGCTACCGCGCTGACCCTGACCATGGCTTCCGGCGCATTCGCCCAAACCACTCAGACTGCTCCAATGACTTTGGCTGCTGGTGAAGTTACCCAAGCTAAAGAAGCTACTTCCGATACCTGGATCACCACCAAAGTCAAAAGCGACCTGGTTACCGAAAAAGGCATTCCAGGCACCGACATCAAAGTAGAAACCAACAAAGGCGTCGTTTCGCTGTCGTCGACTGTAGCTGTGACTGAATCGCAGAAAGCTACCGCCGTTGCGATCACCAAGAAAATCAAAGGCGTCAAAGCGGTCTCCGCTGACGGCCTGAAAGCCGAGTAAGGCTAAGGCTTCTCGCCTGAACCGGGAGAAGACGCGACAGGCGGGCCGAGCAATACGTCTGCCGCACCTTTAGAGTTCATGCGAACGGCCACACGGATGTGGTCATTACGGGCCCCGGCACTTGTGTCGGGGCCCGTTCTATTTCAGGCGCAAAAAAAAGATCGCAGCCTTCGGCAGCTCCTACAGGGAAATGCATTCCAAAGTAGGAGCTGCCGAAGGCTGCGATCTTTTGATGTGTTTTAGTTACCGCGTTTGCTGGTGATCTGCCGCAGGCGATTGCCTTCAAAGCGCAGGTATTGGTACATGCCGTTGTTCGGCCCGTACGTCCATTCCTCGACCTGAAACTCTTCACGCCGATTGGCGCTGCGCTTGTAACCCAGCGGATCGCGACCAACCGGTTCGCCGCACTTCTGCAGCACTTCGCTGGCGCGGTCGCCGAGGCTGACCAGTTGACTGCCGCAGCGCAACGTATCCGACGCCCAGACGTGGCTGGCAGCCAGCGTCAGGGCGATCGCCGCCAGCCACTTGCCTGTCATTACTCGGCGTCCAGATGCAACGGTGTGATCACCCGACCATCACTTTCAGCCTGACCGAGATTGGCGTCGATGAAGTACACGCGGTCATCGGCCAGTTGGCCTTTGTCGACCAGATAATCCTTGATGCTGCTGGCGCGATCCTGACCCAACTGACGCAGCAACACGTCGCTGCCACTCCAGAACTTGATCACGCCTTCGCGCATTTTCGCCGTGCGTTCTTCCTTGCCCAGATCCTTCCACTCAGCCGGCGGCTGGGTTTTCAGACGGGTGCGATAAATGCCTTCGAGCAGCGGGCCTTTTTCGCCTTCCGGCACTTCGATCAAAGATGCTTGAGCCGGGACTTTATCGCCACGGCGCTGGAGCATCTTGTAGTAGTTGTACTGATATTCACGTTCCAGACGCTGCTCGGCGATCAACGGACCATCGCTGCTTTGCGCGGCGGTGCCTTCGATTTCCAGACGCAGGGCAGGGCGTTCTTTCAGCGCTTGCGACAGCTTCACCAGCGCGCCTTCGGCGTCTTTGCTCAGTTCGCTGGAGCCCGGTGCGAAGGACACGGTGCCGAGATCTTCGGAACCACCACCGCTGACCAAGCCGCCAATCAACTTGAACGGTGCCGCTGCGGCTTTGACGATCAGGTTGCGCAGGGTCTGCCAGACAATCGGCATCACGCTGAACTGCGGATTGTTGAGGTCGCCGGTCACCGGCAATTCGATGGAGATTTTGCCGTCGACGTCCTTGAGCAGCGCAATCGCCAGTTTCAGCGGCAGGCTCACGGCGTCCGGGCTGTCGACTTTCTCACCGAGCTGCAACTGTTCGACCACCACTTTGTTCTCGGCTTTCAGTTGGCCTTTGGTGATCAGGTAATGCAGGTCGAGATTCAGTCGGCCCTTGCGGATGCGGTAACCGGCGAACTTGCCGGAGTACGGCGTCAGCGTGGTCAGCTCGACGCGTTTGAAACTGGTGGCGATGTCGAGGCTGGCCATCGGGTCGAAGGGATTGACCGCGCCCTTGATGGTCACCGGTGCATAGCGGTCGACCTTGCCCTTGATGTCGACGCTGGCCGGTTTCGCCTGACGGCTGTCGATGGTACCGATCTGACCGTTCAGTTGTTGGATCGCAGTGGCGAAGTTTGGCGTCAGGCTGAAGTCGGCGAAGTTGGCCGAGCCGTCATTGATCGCAATGCCGCCGATATGAATGCCCAGCGGTTTGTCCTTGCTGGCCGGTTTCGCCGCAGCGGATTTCGCGCCGCTGTCGGCCGGTTGCGGGATCAGCAGATCGTCGATGTTGGTGGTGCGATCATCGTTGATCATGAAGCGCGCATACGGCTGGAACAGGTTGACCTTGTCGATCGACAGGCTGTCACCGTGCTGATAATTCAGGCCTTCGACCACCACTTGCTGCCATTTGAGGAAGTCGCGGGTTTTCAGGGTGTCGAGGGTGTGCAGTTGATCGATCTGCGCGCGGCCGGTCACGCTGAGGGCCAGCGGTTCGGTGCTCTTGAGGTTGACCTTGAGGTCACTGCCGAGCATGCCGCTGCGCAGTTCCAGACGAATAAACGGGTTGATGTAGGACTGTGCGACACGCAGGTCGATGTCCTGGGTTTTCACGTTGAGTTGAGCGTTGACCGGCGCCAGATTGACCGTGCCGTCGGCGCTGAGCTTGCCTGATTTGCCCACGCCGCTGTCGAGTTTGACCTTGAAGGGCGAGCCGTTGAGGCTGTCGAAATCCTGCAGATCAATGTTCAGCGGCGTGATATCCAGCGCCACCGCAGGCGTGGCGGAACGGTCGGCGAGGTGAACGGTGTAGTCGCGCAGTTGCACGTCTTTGAGCAGCACTTGCCAGGGTTTGCCTGGCGCCGTCGGTTCAGCTTTCGGCGAATCGGCAGCGGCCGGTGTGCTGGCCGTTTCGGCGGCGGCTTTGGCGGCGGGTTTTGGCGGTTGGCTGGCGAACAGTTTTTGCCAGTCGAGCTGGCCGTCAGCTTCAAGGGCGGCCCAGGTTTCCAGTTTCTGGCTGCGGATCTTGCCGACCACCACGTGTTGCTTGGCCAGATCGATGCTGGTGTCGCTGACGTCGAGGCGCTCAAGCTTGGCCAGCGGGCGGCCATCCGGAGCGCTGATCGCGAACGGCGCGATGCTGACGTTGACGTTGTTCAGCAGCAGTTCGGTTTCTTTCGACAGATTGAGTTTGTATTCGGTGCTGAGGCTTACCACGCCGTCGTTGAGTACCAAAGGCACCGAGTCACGCACGTAAGGCCAGAAGGCTTTCATCTTGCCGTCGGTGACTTTCAGGGTGCCTTCTGAAGTGAACGGGATCAGGCTGAAATTGCCGCTCCAGTCGATTCGTCCGCCGGCCGGGCCGATCGCGACGAGGGTCATGTCGGCGCTGTCTTCGGGCAGGGTGCTGAGGTTTTTCAGTTCGAAGCTGAGGTCGTCGTAAAGGAATTCGATCGGCTCGCTCGGACGCACGTCCTGAAAATGCACGACGCCGCTGGCCAGTTTGATGTTGTCGATGCGCAGCGGGAACGGTTTGGCGTCGGGATCGGCCGGAACCGGTTCGCTGGCCGGCACGTTGAACAGGCCGAGCAGATTGAGCTTGCCGTCTTTGGCGAAGAGGATTTCGGTCTTCGGCTTGTCCAGTTCGATGTTCGCCAGATGCAGGGCTTTGGTCCACAGACTGTCGATTTGCAGGTCGGCGTACAGGCGTTCGAAGCCCACCTGCTCTTTGCCCGGTTCACCAATAACCAGGCCCCACAAGGTGACCTCAAGGCTGAACGGGTTGAGTTCGATGCGCTGGATATGCGCCGGCACCGTGGCGTAATTGGCCAGTTGCTGGTTGGCCACTCGCAGGGCAATGCCCGGCAAAATCAGAAACCCCAGCAGGCTGTAGAGGGCCAGCGCAGTCAACAAGGCGCCAATCGCGCGAATCAATCCTTTGGTCATGTGCGGCTTCATCTGTCTGAATCGAAGTGCCTTGGAGTATGGCACGCGAATCTGGTTCCGAAGTACATCGCATGGGTCAGGATTGTTCAGATTTGTCTCAAAACACAGATCCCTTGTGGGAGCGAGCCTGCTCGCGAAGGCGTCCTACCAGTCACACGATGTGTTGGCTGATACACCGCTTTCGCGAGCAGGCTCGCTCCCACAGGGGGAAGTTGTGCATCATGCAAGAGGGGTTATAGCTGCAGGATCAGGGTTTTCAGTGGCGGTTGCTGATCCATGGACGGGAAGTCTGCACCCGGGGTCATCACGCTCCACTCACGCACCGGGCGGCCGGCCTTTTCGGCGCAGCGCAGGACTTGTTCGCGCCAGTCGTCCATGCTGACTTTCGCCAGATTGTTGCAGCAAATGAGTACGCCGTTGTCGGCGGTGGTCAGCAGCGCGGGTTTCAGCAGGCTTTGATAATCGCGCAGCAGGTCAACGGTGCCGAACGCGCTCTTGGCCCAGGCCGGCGGATCGAGCAGTACCAGATCGTACTGACGCTGTTCGAGGCGCTGGTAGCTTGGCAGTTTCTGCCCGCGACGCTGGCTGATCGGCAGGCCGGCGAGTTGGCGGATGGCCGGGAAGTAGTCGGACTGGATAAATTGCATCTCGGGCAATTGCGGGTTGAGCAAACCGTTTTCGCGACCGACCGCCAAGTTACCTTCGGCGAAATCCAGATTGCGCACTTCACGGGCGCCACCGGCTGCGGCACTGAGGCCGACGCCGCAGGTGTAGGCGAACAGGTTGAGCACGGATTTGCCTTTGGCGTGCTCCTTGACCCAGCCGCGCGTGTTGCGCAGGTCGAGGAACAACAGCGGATCCTGCCCGGCGTGGCGCCCGCGCACGCGGTAATTGAGGCCCCATTCGTGACCGACCAGATCAACCAGTGCGGCGTCTTCGGCTTTGTAGACGCTGTCTTCACGGTCGATGCGCGAGTTGCCACGGGAGCGGTCGTTGTAGACCAGCAGGGTTTCCAGGCCCAGGGTTTGATTGACCATCGCGTGCAGTTGCAGCAGGTCGTCACGTTCCAGCGTCTGGTGAAAACTCTGCACCAGCAGTTGCGGGCCGTAGCGGTCGATGGTCAGACCGCCGGCGCCTTCCTGGCTGCCGTGGAACAGCCGATAGCAATCGGTGCCCTGGCTGTGCAACACAGCGAGCAAGTCCTGGCGTTGATCGAGGGCGGCGCGCAGCGCCTGATTCAAGGAAGACATGCATGCGCCTTGCTGGAGAGAATTGGGGCGCGGGAGTTTAACAGTTACTGAGCTGCAAGCTCCAAGCTTCAAGCTTCAAGCTCAAAACTTGCAGCTTGCAGCTCTGAGCGTCAGCTCAGCCCCATCCTGCGTTTCGCTCGTTGCACCGAACCATTGCGCATCGCCCAGCGCAGCATCGGTGCGCTGCGTTTGACGCTGGCGCGAATCAACTGGCGTTGCAGCGAACTCTGCCGCACCTCGAGCATGTCGCTGGCCCAGTCCGGCAGCAGATCAATGCCCGCCTTCATCATCAGATCGCCAAACGGTCGCGCCAGAACACTCGGCGCCGGTGCGGCCAGCAGTAAACGCAAAACCTCGCGGCTGCGTTCATCGCACAGCAATTGCGGGCGCATGCGTTGCAGATAATCGGCCACGGCCTGCCGCGACTGGGGCACATCGCGTGCGCCGAGTCGCTCGGCAATCACCGCGATCTCGGCGTAATAACGATCCTGATCAGCCAGCGACAACTGCGGATTGCGATAGCGCAAATGCGCCGCCAGAAAGTTACTGACTTCGGCCACATGCACCCACGTCAGCAAGTCCGGATCACTGGCCGCATATGGTCGGCCGTCCGGTGCGGTGCCCACCACTTGCAGGTGAATGGTGCGGACTTTCTCGATTAACCAGTCGGCATCCCGCCGCGAGCCAAACGTGGTGCCGGAGACAAACTGGCTGGTACGCCGCAAGCGCCCAAGCATGTCCTGACGAAAATTCGAATGATCCCAAACCCCGGCCAGCGCCAGCGGATGCAGGGCTTGCAGCAACAACGCGCTGATGCCGCCGATCAACATGCTGCTGAAATCGCCGTGCACCTGCCAACTGACCGAGTCGGGGCCGAACAGGCCGGGATCGCCCTTGGGGTTTTCCAGATCGAGCTGGCCGAGGGATAACCCGGTCAGGCTCATGAGTTGATTTTCGATGCGACTGCGGATGAATTCCATGACCACTCAGTGAAGAAGGTCGGGCGCGGCCGGTTGACCGCGCCCGACGTGTTACTGATTGAGGCGCTTGTCGATCAGGCCTTGCACCACGCTCGGGTCGGCCAGGGTCGAAGTGTCGCCGAGGCTGTCGAGTTCGTTGCAGGCGATCTTGCGCAGGATGCGGCGCATGATCTTGCCTGAGCGGGTTTTCGGCAAGGCCGGCGCCCACTGGATCAGATCCGGTTTGGCGAAGCTGCCGATTTCCTTGCTGACGTGGGCGAGCAATTCTTTCTTCAGTTCGTCGTTGGGCTCGGTGCCGTTCATGGGCGTGACGAAGGCATAGATGCCCTGACCTTTGACGTCGTGCGGGTAACCGACCACGGCGGCCTCGGCGATGCTGTCGTGCAACACCAAGGCACTTTCCACTTCAGCGGTGCCAATGCGGTGGCCGGACACATTGATCACGTCATCGATGCGCCCGGTGATCCAGTAATCGCCGTCCTCATCGCGCCGCGCGCCGTCGCCGGTGAAATAGTAGCCGGGGTAGGGTTTGAAATAGGTGTCGACCATCCGTTGCGGGTCGCCATAGACGCTGCGAATCTGCGCCGGCCAACTGGATTTGATCGCCAGCACGCCGCTGCCGGCGCCTTGGATTTCCTTGCCTTGCTCGTCGAGCAACACCGGTTGCACGCCGAACATCGGCTGTGTGGCGCAGCCCGGTTTGATCCGCTGCGCACTGACCAGCGGGCTGAGCATGATGCCGCCGGTCTCGGTCTGCCACCAGGTATCGACAATCGGGCAGCGCTGTTCGCCGACCACGTTGAAATACCATTCCCACGCTTCCGGGTTAATCGGCTCACCGACGCTGCCGAGTAATCTGAGGCTGGCGCGCGACGTTTCCTGCAACGGTTCGGCACCTTCGCGCATCAACGCGCGCAGGGCGGTGGGCGCGGTGTAGAAAATGTTGACCTTGTGTTTATCGATGACCTGCCAGAAACGTGAACTGCTCGGGTAGCTCGGCACGCCTTCGAACATCAATGTGGTCGCACCGTTAGCCAACGGGCCGTAGACGATGTAGCTGTGGCCGGTCACCCAGCCGACGTCGGCGGTGCACCAGAACACTTCGCCGTCACGGTAATCGAGCACGTATTTGAAGGTCATCGCCGCTTGCAGTAAGTAGCCACCGGTGGTGTGCAGCACGCCTTTGGGTTTGCCGGTGCTGCCGGAGGTGTAGAGGATGAACAGCGGATCTTCGGCGTCCATCGGTTCCGGCGGGCAATCGTCGCTGACGTCGCGCACGGCCTGGTGATACCAGAGATCGCGACCTTCGACCCAGTCGACCTTGCCTTGAGAGCGTTCAACCACCACGACGGTGCTGACGTCCGGGCAACTTTGCAGGGCTTTGTCGACGTTCTGCTTCAGCGGCACAAACTTGCCACCGCGCACACCTTCGTCTGCGGTGATCACGGTGCGGCAGTCGGCATCGAGAATGCGATCACGCAGGGAATCGGGAGAAAAGCCGCCAAACACCACCGAATGCACCGCGCCAATCCTCGTGCAGGCGAGCATCGCGTAAGCGGCTTCGGGGATCATCGGCATGTAGATGCACACCCGGTCGCCTTTTTTCACGCCACGGCTTTTCAGCACGTTGGCCAGGCGGCAGACATGGTGGTGAAGTTTTTTGTAAGTGATTTGTGCCGATTCGGCAGGGTCGTCGCCCTCCCAGAGCAGGGCGGTCTGCTCGCCGCGTTGTTCGAGATGGCGGTCGATGCAGTTGTAGCTGACGTTCAGTTGACCCCCGGCAAACCAGGCGGCTTCACCGGTTTTCAGGTCACAGCGCTGAACGGTTCGCCACGGCGTGCTCCAGTCGAGGAAGCGCGTGGCTTGCTCGGCCCAGAAGGTGTCGGGGTGTTCAATGGATTCGCGGTACAGGCGCCGATAATCATCCTGACTCAATTGCGCAGCCCGGCGGACGGCATCGGCTTTGGGGAACGTGCTGATATCGAACATGACGGTTCCTTATTCTTGTTGTGCGACAAGAGGGGAGCTGTACGACCCTCGTAGAAGCTGCCGAAGGCTGCGATCTTTTGATCTTGTTTTTTAAGGTCAAGATCAAAAAATCGCAGCCTTCGGCAGCTCCTACAGGGATCGTGTACGCCACCGATTCTGCGATTAGCCCGGTGCCGTGGAACTGTCGATGTTGCAAGCTGTAGGGGCAGGCAAACCGCCCCTTCAGCCTATCACCCGCGGTGACGACCGCGGAAGTAGTTGATCAGGCCTTGGGTGGACGGGTCGTCAGCGGTGGTTTCATCGCTGCCCACCAGACGGTTGTAAACGCCTTTGCCCAGTTCCTTGCCCAACTCCACGCCCCACTGGTCGAAGGCATTGATGCCCCAGACCACGCTCTGCACGAACACTTTGTGTTCATACATCGCCACCAGTGCGCCGAGACGACGCGGGCTGATGCGTTCAACCACGAGGGTGTTGCTCGGACGGTTGCCCGGGATCACCTTGTGCGGGGCGAGTTTGTGCACTTGCTCTTCGCTCATGCCTTTTTCGCGCAGCTCGGCTTCTGCTTCCGGCAAAGTCTTGCCGAGCATCAGCGCCTGGCTTTGCGACAGGCAGTTGGCGTACAGCCACTGATGGTGGTCAGCAACCGGGTTGAAGCTGACGATCGGCACGATGAAGTCGGCCGGGATCAGTTGCGAACCTTGGTGCAGCAACTGGTGGTAAGCGTGCTGGCCGTTGCAGCCGACGCCGCCCCAGATCACCGGGCCAGTATCGGTCGACACCGGGGTGCCGTCCTGACGCACGCTCTTGCCATTGGATTCCATGTCCAGTTGTTGCAAGTGCTTGGTGATGTTGCGCAGGTAGTGGTCGTACGGCAGGATCGCGTGGCTTTGCGCGCCCCAGAAGTTGCCGTACCACACACCCAGCAAGCCCAACAGCACCGGCATGTTCTGCTCGAATGGCGCAGTCTGGAAATGCTGATCCATGGTGTAGGCACCGGACAGCAATTCCTTGAAGTTGGACATGCCGATCGCCAGCGCAATCGGCAAACCGATCGCCGACCACAGCGAGTAACGACCGCCAACCCAGTCCCACATCGGGAAGATGTTTTCTTCGCGGATACCGAACGCCACAGCCGCGGCGTTGTTGCTCGAGACGGCGATGAAGTGGCGATACAGCTCGGCTTCCGAACCGCCCTGCGCCAGATACCAGGCACGTGCGGCCTGAGCGTTTTTCAGGGTTTCGAGGGTGTTGAAGGATTTCGACGAAACGATGAACAGCGTGGTCTCGGCGCGCAGTTTCTGCGTCAGCTCGTGGAATTCGCTGCCGTCAATGTTCGCCAGATAGTGGCAACGTACGCCTTTCTGCGCGTACGACAGCAGTGCTTCGGAAACCAGCTCAGGGCCGAGGAACGAGCCACCGATGCCGATGTTGACCACGTCAGTGATCGGCTTCTCGGTGTAACCGCGCCACAGACCGTCGTGGATGCGGCCCACGAGGTCGGTGATCTGGTTCAGTACTTTGTGGACTTCCGGCATCACGTTGACGCCGTTGACCGACAGCTTGTCGCCCACCGGGCGGCGCAGGGCGGTGTGCAGCGCCGGGCGGCCTTCGGAGGTGTTGACGATTTCGCCTTCGAACAGCGCTTTGATCGCGCCCTTCAGATCGACTTCATTGGCCAGACCCACGAGCAGATTGCGGGTCTCGGCGTTGATCAAATTCTTCGAATAATCGAGAAACAGGCCGCAGCTGCTGAGGGTGAACTGGTTGAAGCGCTGCGGATCGGCGTTGAAGGCCTCGCGCATGCTGAAATCCTGCATGGCTTGGCGGTGATCTTTCAACGCTTGCCAGGCGGGCAGAGCGGTAACGTCTTGAGGAGTGAGGTAATACGCCATCGCTGCGGTTTTCCTTTTTACTTGAACGGCTTCTGAACACGGATCAGACCGGCGCGCCATGTTTGGGTGCGCGGTCAACTGCGTCTACACGATTTATCGACGCAGGGCGAATACAGTAAACCTCGCGCTGCGATCTGTCTTGACTTCTTCTGACCTGATCCCTGTACTTTTTTAACATTTAATACAGGGAGTGGCCGACAAACGGAGGGGGAGGGTGCCCGAAGGCTCTATGAACCGCAATATTCCCATTCTTTGTAGGAGCAGAGCTTGCTCGCGAAGGCGGTCTGACACTCAACGATGATGTTGACTGACAGGACGCCTTCGCGAGCAAGCTCTGCTCCTACAAGGGGATGTGGTGTCTAGTTAGGGGTGTCGAGATTCAGGTGCAGGTTGTCGATCAATCGCGTAGTACCGAGGAACGCGGCCAGCAGAATCACCAGATCACGGTCTTCAGCCGTCGCCGGACGCAACGTCAGCGCATGGCGGATTTCCAGGTAATCCGGACGCAGGCCCGCCGCTTCCAGCTGTTGCAGCTGGGCACTGATCAGCGCCGGGAAATCACGCTCGCCTTGCTTGATCGACTCGGCAATAGTGCTCAGCGTGCGATAAACCACCGGAGCTACCGCGCGTTGTTCCTCATTAAGGAAGCCGTTGCGCGATGACAGCGCCAGACCGTCCGCAGCGCGTACGGTCGGTTCGCCGATGATCTGGATCGGCATGTTCAGGTCATGCACCAGCGCGCGAATCACCGCCAGTTGCTGGAAGTCCTTCTGACCGAAAATCGCCAGATCCGGCTGCACCATGTTGAACAGCTTGCTGACCACGGTCGCCACACCTTCAAAGTGTCCCGGACGGCTGGCGCCGCACAGGCCTTCGGACAGTTGCGGCACGCTGACCCGGGTCTGTCCGGCCATGCCGTCGGGGTACATTTCCTCAACGGTCGGCGCGAACAGCAGGGAGCAACCGGCTTCAAGCAGTTTTTCCTGATCCGCCGCGAGGGTGCGCGGGTACTTGTCGAGGTCTTCACCGGCGCCGAATTGCAGCGGGTTGACGAAAATGCTCGCGACCACGAAGTCCACGCGTTGCGTGGCTTTGGTCACCAGGGCGACGTGGCCGCTGTGCAGGTTGCCCATGGTCGGCACGAAGCCGATGCGCTTGCCTTCACTGCGTGCGCGGGCGACGGCGGCGCGCAGTTCGCGTACGGTTTTTACGGTGTTCATGCAGAGAATCCGTGTTCGATGCCAGGGAACGTGGCAGCTTTGACTTCGCTAACGTAAGCCTTCAATGCGGACTGGATGTTGTCCTGGTCGTGCATGAAGTTTTTGACGAATTTCGGTACGCGGCCGGTGATCGACAGACCGAGCATGTCGTGCAGCACCAGCACCTGGCCGTCGGTATTCGCGCCGGCGCCGATGCCGATAACCGGGATTTTCACCGCTTGGGTGATTTCCGCAGCCAGTTCGCTTGGCACGCATTCGAGCAGCAGCATGGACGCGCCAGCCTGCTCCAGCGAGATCGCATCGGCACGCATCTGCCGCGCCTGGTTTTCGTTGCGGCCCTGCACTTTATAGCCACCAAGGATGTTCACCGCTTGCGGGGTCAGGCCCATGTGCGCGCACACCGGCACACCGCGTTCGGCGAGCAGACGGATCGACTCCGCCAGCCACAGCTGACCTTCGACCTTGACCATGTGCGCACCGGCCTGCATCAGCATGGCGCTGTTCATCATGGTTTGTTCGAGGGTGGCGTTGGCCATGAACGGCAAGTCAGCCAGGATCAGGGCGTCGGTGTTACCGCGTTTGACGCACGCGGTGTGGTAGGCCATTTCTGCAGTGGTCACCGGCAAGGTGCTGTCGTGACCTTGCAGCACCATGCCGAGGGAGTCGCCCACCAGCAGCACTTCGACACCGGCCTCGTTGCAGGCGTGGGCGAAGGTCGCGTCATAGCAGGTCAGCATGGTGATCTTTTCACCTTTCTGCTTGAGGCTCTGGAGCGTGGTCAGGGTGATGGCTGGCATGTAAAAAATCCTCGTTCAGGCGCTCTGGAAACTACTGCGAGTAACGCGCGTGATTCGTCATTTACTCAGGCGCACGCTCTTTTGTCGTGCTTATAAGGCCTGGATTGCGCCCGTATGTGCCGGGTTGGCGGCAGCGGGACGCCTATAGTCGTGAGGAGAACCGAGGAAGTCAATTGCGTGTGTTACCGCATTGTTACGAGGCGAGTGTTACCGGCGTTACTGATGCGATTCAGCGGCGCGGCGGGCCTGATTCGAGGAATTTTTGTCCGACAAAACTCTATGGGGATCACCCCCACCTGTAGGAGCTGCGGAACGCTGCGATCTTTTGATGTTGCTTTTGAAAATCAAAAGATCGCAGCCTCGTTTCACTCGACAGCTCCTACAGGAGGAGTTGTGTCAGGGGGGGGGGCAGGCGTTCGAGGCCGATGAACGGGCAGGCGGCGAGCAGGTCGGCGAGGGTGCGGCCGTCGGGCAGATGGAGATCCGCCGGCGCCAGTTCGGCGAGCGGATACAGCACGAACGCGCGTTCCTGAATCTGGTAATGAGGGACTTTCAGTCGTGGTTCGTCGATCAAGCGATCACCGAACAGCAGAATATCCAGATCCAGCGTACGCGGGCCCCAGCGCTCCAGGCGTTCGCGGCCCTGATCATTCTCGATCGCTTGCAAGGCATCGAGAAACTGAATCGGGGTAAACGAGCTGTCGAGCGCCGCGACCGCATTGGTGTAACGCGGCTGGCCCGGCAACAACGAATCGCTTTGATAGAAGGCCGAAACGCCCACCAGCGTGGTTTGCGGCAATTGCCCCAGCGCCTCGACGGCGCTGCGCAATTGTTCGGCGGGGTCAGCGAGGTTGCTGCCCATGCCGATGTAGATGCGTGCCATGCTTTTACTCGCCGGTCGAAGCGCTCGGGGCGCCGGCGCGTTTGCGCTTGGAACCGCCGCTGCGGCGACGTTTGCGTGGCGCGCCGCTGGCGTCGTCACCTTTGCCGCTGAGGTCGCGGATCATGTCGCGACGTTCGCTTTCGTTGGCGTCCTGATAATCCGTCCACCATTCGCCGAGGCCGTCAGTCTCTTCGCCGGCGCTTTCACGCAACAGCAGGAAGTCGTAACCGGCGCGGAAACGCGGATTGTCCAGCAACAGGTCGGCGCGTTTGCCGCTGCGGCGTGGCAAGCGTTCCTGCATGTCCCAGATCTCGCGGATCGGCATGGTGAAACGCTTTGGAATCGCGATGCGCTGGCACTGTTCGGCGATCAGCTCGTGGGCGCCTTCCTGCATCGCAGGGATTGGCGGCATGCCACGTTCTTGCAAGCGCAACACGCGGGCCGGCAGGGCTGGCCACAGCAGCGCGGCAAACAGGAACGCCGGGGTCACCGGTTTGTTCTGCTTGATGCGCAGGTCGGTGTTGGTCAGCGCTTCGCTGATCAGCGTGTGGGTGTATTCCGGGTTGTGTTCCAGTGCGTCGGCACTGGCCGGGAACAGCGGGGCGAACAGTTGCAGATCGACCAGCATTTCAAAGGTGATCGCGCCGTGTCCCGAGAGGAACAGCTTGAGCACTTCTTCGAACAGACGCGCCGACGGGATCTCGCGCAGCATCGGCGCCAGCTCGCGGATCGGCTGCACGGTGTGCTTCTCGATGCCGAAGTTGAGCTTGGCGGCGAAACGCACGGCCCGCAGCATGCGCACCGGGTCTTCCTGATAACGCTGCTTCGGATCGCCGATCAGACGGATCAGGTGATTGCGGATGTCGTGTACGCCGTTGGCGTAGTCGAGGATGCGCTCGCTGACCGGATCGTAATACAGGGCGTTGATGGTGAAGTCGCGGCGTTGTGCGTCTTCTTCCAGCGTGCCGTATACGTTGTCGCGCAGAATCCGCCCGCTCTCGTTACGCGAGGACTGATTGCTGTCCTCGTCGTCTTCATTGACCGGGTGATTGGCGCGGAAGGTCGCGACTTCGATGATTTCGCGACCGAAATGGATATGCACCAGTTTGAAGCGACGGCCGATGATCCGCGCATTGCGGAATTCGGCACGGACTTGCTCGGGCGTGGCGCTGGTGGCGACGTCGAAATCCTTGGGCGTGATGCCCAGCAGCATGTCACGCACGCAACCACCGACCAGATAAGCCTGGTAACCGGCACCTTGCAGGCGTTCGACAATATTCACCGCATAGCGGCTGAACTGCGTTTTCTGCAGCGAATGTTGACCGCTGTTGAGCACTTCAGGGGTGCTACGGATGTGTTGCGTACGACGCACGGGAGTTCGGAATGACTGGAACAACTTCTTCAGCATGGGATGCACTGTTTGAAGGAATGTTCGGCCATACCAAAGAATGACCGCATGATGGGCGCAGATTCTAGCATTTAGTCGGGGGATGGTGTAGGAGACAGCAGCTTCGAGCTGAAAGCCGCAAGCTACAAGGGTGAAACGGGGGTAAAACAGGGAGTTTTTTACAGAAGGGAGAAACTACAAGGGGAGCCGAAGCTCCCCAAGAAGTAGTTGCGTGCTCTTTTTATTATTGATTCGGGCTTCTTGTTTTTGTTGAGTGCCCTCGCCACGAAGCTTTTCCTTCGTGACCCTCCCAATCGGGAGCCAAGAGCAAACGGATTGCTTTGGTCGCTGAATTGCAGTGATCTTACGATCCAACCAGTACAGGCTCTGTCTTAGGACAGTTTTTGTTGTTCTCGGCCTGGTCGTGGGGCAAGCCCCAAATACAACGCCTCTCCAAAAGAATCAGTTAGCTGCGCCTCTCGCCGTCTTGTTTTTATTGTGCGTGAGTCGATTCGTCTTATTTTTATTGTCTTGTGCATTGCTTGTTATTGTTCTTGTACCAAACATATAGCAGGGGTCGTGCCAACTTTTGCGAAACCCCGTAAAACAAAGGGTTAGGTCGATATAACCGTTTTCTCCGGGCGAAAAAAAGCCGGGGTTTCGTTACCGATAACCCCGGCTTCTGTTACGTGAAAAGACTGAGGTAACAGTTTTTTCACATCTTCAAGCGTTACCCGCACACTCGACAGGTAACGTTCAGCTCTCGCTGGCGACCCCGGTCTTGCGCCGTGGAATGCCCAGACGCTGACGGCGTTCCCACAGACATTTACGGCTGACGCCCAGTTTGCGCGCCAGTTCGGTCTCGGTCATGTGATCCTGATGCTCAAGGACGAAGTGCTGGAAGTAATCCTCCAGCGACAGGTCTTCAGTCGGCTCATGGCTGCTGTTGCTGGCGTTACCACCGGTTTGCGGTGGCAGGCCGATGAACTCGTCATCGTCCAGATCGCTCAGTTCAATGTCGATGCCCAGCAGTTCGGCAGAGATTTCCGGGCTTTCGCTGAGAATCACCGCGCGCTCGACTGCGTTTTCCAGCTCGCGCACGTTACCCGGCCAGGAATAGTGACGAATGGCCTGTTCGGCATCGGCAGCAAATTTCAGGTCAGTACGGTTGATGCGCGCGCTCTGGCGAGCGAGGAAGGCTGTGGCGATTTCGTTGACATCGGCACCGCGTTCGCGCAGCGCTGGCAATTTCAGGGCAATCACGTGCAGACGATAATAAAGGTCTTCACGGAACTGGCCGATTTTCGCCAGGCTCTTCAGATCCCGGTGCGTTGCTGCGATCAGGCGTACATCGACCTTCTGCGACTGCACCGAACCAACACGGCGAATTTCGCCTTCCTGCAACACGCGCAACAGGCGGGCCTGAGCTTCCAGTGGCAGTTCGCCGATTTCGTCGAGGAACAAGGTGCCGCCGTCCGCCGCTTCGACCAGACCGGCACGCCCGGCGCTAGCGCCAGTGAACGCACCTTTTTCATGGCCGAACAGTTCGGACTCGATCAGGCTTTCCGGAATGGCGGCGCAGTTCACCGAGATCATCGGTGCCTTGGCGCGTTTCGACAGGTTGTGCAGCGCACGGGCCACCAGTTCTTTACCGGTGCCGGACTCGCCCTGAATCAACACATTGGAATCGGTCGGCGCGACCTTGCGGATCTTGCTGTACAGATCCTGCATCGGCGGGCACGAGCCAATAATGCCGATTTCGCCGTTGCTGTTGTCAGTGGCGGTTTTGCCGCTGCCATTGGCCGGTTTGCTGGCAAGCGCTTCGCCGGCAGCCGGGGCCGATTGGCGATCACGCAGAATCCGCGCGACGGCCTGGAGCATTTCATCGTGATCGAAAGGCTTGGCGATGTAATCCACCGCGCCCATCTTCATCGAGTCGACCGCCGAGCGCAGGCTGGCGTAACTGGTCATGATCAGCACCGGAGTGCCCTGGCCGAGCTTGATCAGCTCGGTGCCTGGCGCCCCCGGCAAACGCAGATCGCTGACGATCAGGTCGAACGTAGGAATGGTGAAGCGTTCTTGTGCTTCCTGCACTGAACCGGCTTCGCTGACCTGGTACTGGTTACGTTCCAGCAGGCGGCGCAAGGCGGAGCGGATAATTGTTTCGTCTTCGACGATCAAAATGTGCGGCATTGATTCGATACTCTCGACGGTCTCAGTTCACAGCGGACGTCGCTTCGACATGACGCGGCAATGTCACCCGGATACGGGTGCCGCGTTGGCTTTGTACATCAGCCGGGCTGTCGATGGTGATTTGTCCATAATGCTCTTCAACGATGGAATAGACCAGTGCAAGGCCCAGACCGGTGCCTTCGCCAGGATCCTTGGTGGTGAAGAAGGGTTCGAACAATCTGTCCATGATGTTCTTCGGAATACCGCTGCCTTCGTCTTCGACGATCAGATCGACCGTGTGTTCGCCGGCTTCGCTTTTCACCCGTACCGCACTGTGCGGCGGCGAGGCGTCGCGGGCGTTTGAAAGCAGATTGATCAACACCTGCGCGAGCCGCTGCGGATCGCCTTCGACCCAGTGATCCGGATCGCACAGGTTGTAGAACTGCACTTCGAAATTGCGTCGGTTCAGCGCCAGCAGGCCAATCGCGTCCTGCGCCACCTCCGCCAGACAAACCGGCTCGTCGCTGTGTTGATGGCTGCCGGCATGGGCGAAGCTCATCAACGACTGGACGATGCGCGATATGCGTTTGGTCTGTTCGAGAATCTGCCCGCTGATTTCCGTCAGTTCGTCGTCTTCTTCGCGCTCTTCGCGCAGGTTTTGCGCCAGACAGGCGATGCCGGTGACCGGGTTGCCGATTTCGTGGGCCACACCTGCTGCGAGACGACCGATGCTCGCCAGCCGTTCGGAGTGCACCAGTTTGTCTTCGAGCATCTGTGTTTCGGTCAAATCCTCGACCAGTAACACCAGACCGCTGTTACCCGGAGCAAGCGGCTCATCGATGGCCGCTTTGTGCAGGTTCAGCCAGCGGGTCTGGCCGTCGAGGGCCAGATGCTGTTTGTGCAAATGCTCGTCGGGCAGATTGATGAAGCCCTGCAACAATTCTTTCCATGGCTCGCCGATGGTGCTCAGGCGCGAACCGACCACGCGTTGCGCGGCAATCCCGGTGAGTTCTTCCATGGCCTTGTTCCACATCAGGATCTCTTGATCCTTGGCCAGCGAGCAGACGCCCATTGGCAGTTCCTGCAGGGTCTGGCGGTGGTAGCGGCGCAAGGCATCGAGTTCGGCGGCTAAACCTGTGAGGCGCGAGTGGTAATCCTCGAGGCGGCTTTCGATGAAGTGAATGTCTTCGGTGACATAGTTTTCGCCGCCCGCCTTGTAAGGCAGGAAGGTTTCGACCATGTCCTGCGCCACGCTCGGGCCCATCAGGCCGGAAAGGTTGGCCTCGATACGGTCACGCAAACGGCGCAAGGCGTATGGGCGGCGTTCGTCGAAGGGCAGATAAAGGTCTCGCAGCGCTTGTTCGACTTCTTTCTGCGCAGCCTTGGCGCCCAGCGGTTTCGCCAGTTGCGTGGCGAACTCCTGCGGCGAGGCGGCGTGCAGTTCGCGGCGTTGCGGGCGACGCACGTTATCCACAGCGCAGGCTTCGGCGGCGCTGGCTTCTTCGGGACTGGCGTTGGTGAACAGCGAGATCAGCGTGAACATCAATACGTTGGCCGCCAGCGAGGCAATCGCGGCCATGTGCCAACTGGTGTCGTCGAGCACGTAAATCATGTTCAGCAGCGGGATGTAGAAACCCTGCAGATTGCCGACCAGCGGCAACAGCATGGTCACCACCCAGACCAGAATCCCCGCCAACAGGCCGGCAATAAAGCCACGGCGATTGGCGGTCGGCCAATACAGCACAGACAGCACGCCCGGGAGGAATTGCAGGGTCGCGACGAAGGCAACAATGCCAAGATTGGCCAGATCCTGCTCGGCGCCGAGCATCAGGTAGAAACCGAATCCGGCCATGATGATCGCGACGATCAGCGCGCGGCGCGTCCATTTCAACCAACGGTAGATATTGCCTTCGGCCGGCGGCTGATAAAGCGGCAGCACCAGGTGGTTCAGCGCCATGCCCGACAGCGCGAGCGTGGTGACGATGATCAGGCCGCTGGCCGCTGATAAACCACCGACGTAAGCGAGCAACGCCAGCGGTTTGCTGTTGGCGGCGATGCCGATGCCGAGGGTGAAATATTCCGGATTGGTCGTGGCGCCCAGTTTCAGACCGGCCCACAAAATCAGCGGTACCGCCAGGCTCATCAACAGCAGGAACAGCGGCAAACCCCAGCTCGCACTGACCAGCGAGCGTGGATTGAGGTTTTCGGTAAACGTCATGTGATACATGTGCGGCATCACGATCGCCGAAGCGAAGAACACCAGCAGCAGCGTGCGCCACGGGCCTTCCTGCAATGGCGTGTGCAGCGCGGCGAGGGCGGTCTGGTTTTGCAGCAGCCACACCTCAAGTTGTTGCGGGCCGTCGAACACGCCGTACAGCGCATACAAACCGACACCGCCGAGGGCGATCAGCTTGATCACCGATTCAAAGGCAATCGCGAACACCAGCCCTTCGTGTTTCTCGCGGGTAGCGATGTGGCGGGAGCCGAAGAAAATCGTGAACAGGATGATCAGCGCACAAAACGCCAGCGCTACGCGGCTCTGCACCGGCTCGCCAGTGAGGATGCCAATGGAATCGGCGACCGCTTGAATCTGCAACGCCAGCAACGGCAACACGCCAATCAGCATGAAGATCGTGGTCAGCGCACCGGCCCAGGTGCTGCGAAAGCGAAAGGCAAACAGATCCGCCAGCGACGACAGTTGATAGGTGCGGGTGATTTTCAGGATCGGATAGAGCAGCACCGGCGCCAGCAGAAACGCGCCGGACACGCCGAGGTAACTGGACAGAAAGCCGTAGCCGTACTGATACGCGAGGCCGACCGTGCCGTAGAACGCCCACGCACTGGCGTAAACCCCCAGCGACAAGGTGTACGTCAGCGGGTGGCGAATGATCGCGCGCGGGATCATGCCCCGTTCGCTGACCCAGGCAACGCCGAACAGCACCGCCAGGTACGCGGCGCTGATCAGGATCATCTGGGTCAGGCTAAAGCTCATCGGCATCTTTTTGGCTCTGCAGGATGAAGGTCACAACAATCAGGATCAGCCAAAGCAGATAGGGGCGATACCAGGCGCCCGTAGCGTCGATCCACCAATCCATGATGGCGGGGGAAAACAGGTAGATCCCCACGACTAAAAGCAGGACCAAGCGATAGATGTACATCCCGGCCTCTCTTTTTTATGCGCGTGCCCGAAAACGTGCGGCGATGGTAACGGATGGGCGCGCGACTGCAAGTGTCGTCATAGCAGTTGCGCTTCGGGCAGGGTCAGTGTGCGCGGGATCTTCGTCGCATCCCAATGCTTGCTGCCCCAACTGAGCAATTCTTGCGGCGAGGCGTGGGCCAGTTCGGTGCCGGGGTTTTGCCCCAAAGCACGCAGGGCCCGCAGCAGCATTGGCGTGGCCTGATCTGCTTCAAGCGGTGGTGAGCGATAGGACTTGCCGAGCTTGTTGCCGTCCGGTTGGGTAATCAACGGCAAGTGCAGGTAACGCGGTTGGCGCAGGCCGAGCAGTTCTTGCAGGTACAACTGACGTGGCGTCGAGTCGAGCAGATCGGCACCACGGACGATGTCGGTGATGCCTTGCCACGCATCATCGAGCACCACGGCCAGTTGATAGGCGTAGAGCCCGTCACGGCGGCGAATGACGAAATCGCCGACGTCGCGACCCAAGTGCTGGCGGTACTCGCCCTGCACGCGGTCGATGAAATGGTATTCCAGCTCCGGCACGCGCAGGCGGATCGCTGCGTCTTGTTGATCATGTCCAGCGTTACGGCACAGGCCCGGATAAATGCCGTTGTACGCTTCGAGCTGTTTGCGCGAACAGGTGCAGGCGTAGGCCAGACCGTGATTGAACAGGCTGTTGAGCACGTCGGCGTAGGCGTCATGTCGATCACTCTGGCGCACCATGTCGCCGTCCCACTCGAAACCGTAGCTTTCCAGCGCCTTGAGAATCGCGGTCTGCGCACCGGGTTCTTCACGCGGCGGATCGAGATCTTCCATGCGCACCAGCCAGCGACCACCGACTGAACGGGCGTCGAGGTAAGAGGCGAGGGCGGCGACCAGCGAGCCGAAGTGCAGATGGCCACTGGGGGTCGGGGCGAAGCGGCCGATGTAGGCGGGGGATTTTTTGGCAGTCATGGAAACGAAGCTACTTTTCAGGCTATACGCAGGTCAACCTGTAGGAGTGAGCCTGCTCGCGATAGCGGTGTGACCATCAACACCGATATTGACTGACCCACCGCTATCGCGAGCAGGCTCACTCCTACAAAAGGCAAAGGCAAAGGCAAAAGACAAAAGGCAGAAACAAAAACGGAGCGTTCGCACGCTCCGTTCTTCGTTCAGATCGATATTACTTGCCGACCTGCTTTTCCTTGATTTCCGCCAGGGTCTTGCAGTCGACACACATGTCGGCTGTAGGGCGTGCTTCGAGGCGCTTCACACCAATCTCGACGCCGCACGAATCACACCAGCCGTACTCTTCGTCTTCGATCAGTTGCAGCGTCTTGTCGATCTTCTTGATCAACTTGCGCTCGCGGTCGCGGGCGCGCAGCTCAAGAGCGAACTCTTCTTCCTGGCTGGCACGGTCGGCCGGATCCGGAAAATTCGCAGCTTCGTCTTTCATGTGATCAACAGTGCGGTCGACTTCCTGCATCAACTCCTGTTTCCACTTGTTCAGAACCTTGGTGAAGTGCGCGCGCATCGGAGCGCCCATGTACTCTTCACCTTTCGCCGGAACGTAAGGTTCGAAACCGCTGATCGTGGTTTGCTGCTGTTGCTTTGCTTGGGTGGGCATGAAATGGACCGCCTCTACTCTTGTAATCCATTGCGCAGGATTGCTCCATCACCGACACCTGCCGGCCCTGCGGCTGCAAGCGGGCGAACTTACCAGATCAATTCGGCCCGCGCTACTCCCGGATGTCGAGGCCCCGGCGGGTGGCGCTTGTAAAAGTCAGGCAAGCTGTGTCTGGCAGTGGTGGAGACCTGTTCAATCACTGATTTTAGTCAATCCTGGAGCGTACGCTCGTATCGTTACAGTCCAGCGTTCTTGAGGCTGTGACCGCTGCGGGTTCTCGCTCGTTCCGGCAGATGGGTACAATCGTCTCTTTTTTTCCGTTGAAGGAAAGGCCCAATGGCTCAGCCCTACAGTGCGCGCAGTCGTGCGATCGAACCGTTCCATGTCATGGCGTTGCTGGCGCGGGCCAATGAGTTGCAGGCGGAAGGCCACGACGTGATCCATCTGGAGATCGGCGAACCGGACTTCACCACGGCCGAGCCGATCATTCGCGCAGGGCAGGCGGCGCTAACCGCCGGGAAAACACGCTACACCGCCGCGCGCGGTATTCCTGAACTGCGCGAGGCGATCGCCGGGTTCTATCAATTGCGTTATGGCTTGAACATCGATCCACGGCGAATTCTGATCACCCCGGGCGGTTCCGGGGCGTTACTGCTCGCCAGTGCGTTGCTGGTCGATCCCGGGAAACACTGGCTGTTGGCGGATCCGGGTTACCCGTGCAACCGCCACTTTCTGCGTCTGGTCGAGGGCGCGGCGCAGTTGGTGCCGGTCGGGCCTGACGTGCGTTATCAACTGACCCCGGATCTGGTCGAGCGTCATTGGGATCACGACAGCGTCGGCGCACTGGTCGCCTCACCGGCCAATCCGACTGGCACCATCCTGACCCGCGATGAACTCGCCGGGTTATCCACAGCCATCAAGGCCAGACACGGTCATCTGGTGGTGGACGAGATCTATCACGGTCTGACCTACGGCACCGATGCGGCGAGTGTTCTGGAGGTCGATGACAGTGCTTTCGTGTTGAACAGTTTCTCCAAATATTTCGGCATGACCGGCTGGCGACTCGGCTGGCTGGTGGCACCGGACGCAGCGGTCAGCGAGTTGGAAAAACTCGCGCAGAACCTCTACATCAGCGCCCCGAGCATGGCCCAGTACGCGGCGCTGGCCTGTTTCGAACCGGACACCATCGCCATTCTCGAAGAACGCCGCGCCGAGTTCGGCCGTCGTCGCGACTTCCTGTTGCCGGCTTTGCGCGAGTTGGGTTTCAACATTGCCGTGGAGCCTGAAGGCGCGTTCTATTTGTACGCCGATATCAGCCAGTTCGGCGGTGATGCCTTCGCGTTCTGTCGACATTTCCTCGAAACCGAGCACGTCGCTTTTACGCCAGGGCTGGATTTCGGTCGCTATCAGGCCAGTCATCATGTGCGTTTTGCCTACACGCAAAACCTCCCTCGCCTACAAGAAGCGGTGGAACGCATCGCGCTTGGTTTGAAGAGTTGGCAAGGCTGATGCGCTTTTATCCAGAGCTTGAAGAAGCGCGACTGATCCGTCGTTACAAACGTTTCCTCGCCGATATCGAAACGGTTAACGGTGAGTTTCTGACCATTCACTGCCCGAACACCGGTTCGATGCTCAATTGTCAGGTCGAGGGCGGGCAGGTCTGGTTCAGCCGCTCCAATGACCCCAAACGCAAGTTGCCCGGTACCTGGGAAATCGGCGAAACACCGCAGGGCCGCCTGTTTTGCGTGAACACCGCGCGGGCCAACGGCCTGGTCGAGGAAGCCTTGCAAGCTGGCGTCATCACCGAGCTAAACGGCTTTACCGCGTTGAAGCGTGAAGTCGCTTATGGTCAGGAAAAAAGTCGCATCGATTTTCGCCTCGAATACCCGAGCGGCCCGGCTTACGTGGAAGTGAAAAGTGTCACCCTGGGTTTCGACGGTACGCCGGTGGCAGCGTTTCCGGATGCGGTGACCCAGCGCGGCGCCAAGCATCTGCGGGAGCTGGCGCATCTGGCGCGGGACGGAATTCGCGCGGTGCAGTTGTATTGCGTCAATCTCAGCGGGATCGAGGCAGTGCGCCCGGCCAGGGAAATTGATTCAGCGTATGCCGAAGCGCTGCATGAAGCGGTCGCGTGTGGCGTCGAGGTGCTGGCGTACGGTGTGCGCTTGAGCCATGAAGAGATGGTCATCGATCGGCGCCTCGATGTGCTGCTCAACGGCTAAACATCGATCCACAGGCCTTGCGCGTCTTCGCGGCAAGGGATGGCGGTGAGTGATTGCCCGGCGCAAGGCCCGGCCACGCATTCACCGTCCTCGATCAGAAACAGTGCACCGTGGGTGGCGCACTGAATCAGGCTGTTGCTCGGGTCGAGAAACTGGTCGGGTTGCCATTCCAGCCCCACGCCCCGGTGCGGGCAGCGATTAAGGTAGACGTAGGCCTGGCCGCTGCGGCGCACGGCGAACAGCTTGTTGCCGTCGATCTCGAAACCACGGCTTTTCGCTTCGGCCAGATCGGCGCCTGCGCAGAGAAACTTCATGACTATCCTCTAGTGTTTGCTCGTGTCCGGATATGTCCGAGCTTGACGTTTAAATGCAAACAATTATCAAATGACGGCCTTCGTCCGCAGGGCGGCTGGCAGATGCCGAGGATACTTGGCCTGTAGTCCCGATGCCCGGGAAAACCACGTTCAAGGAAGCTGTGTATGCGCCTGAGTACCCGCGTTGCTGTGCTGTGTGTCGGACTTTTGCTCAGCCACCAGGCTGTAGCGGCTGATCCGCCGCAACGTTGGGTGAGTGCCGGCGGCGCGCTGTCGGAGTGGGTTTCGGCCTTGGGCGGCGAGTCGAAACTGGTCGGCGTCGACACCACCAGTCAGCATCCGGAATCTTTGAAAGCGCTGCCGAGCATCGGCTATCAGCGCAGCCTTTCCGTTGAAGGTATTCTCAGTTTGCGCCCGGACATCCTCATCGGCACCGAAGAAATGGGCCCACCCCCGGTACTGTCGCAAGTCAAAGCGGCCAAGGTGCAGGTGGAATTGTTCTCGGCGCAGCCGGATCTGCCGACGGTTGAGAAAAACGTGACCCGTCTCGGTCAATTGCTCGGCGCCGAAACCCAGGCCAAACAACTGCTGGCAAGTTATCAACAGCAACTCGACGCACAAAAAGTGCGGGTTGCCGACGCACAGTCGAAACAGAAAGCCCCGGGTGTGCTGCTGTTGCTCGGCCATGCCGGTGGCAAACCGTTGATCGCCGGCAAGGACACCGCCGCCGACTGGCTGCTGCAACAGGCGGGTGGGCATAACCTCGCGACGCACACCGGTTACAAACCGTTCTCGGTGGAATCCCTTGCCAGTCTTGATCCGGAAGTCCTGGTATTCGCCGACCGTGCCTTGACCGGTGACGCGGCGAAAGCGGCGTTGTTCAAGGAAAACCCGATTCTCAATTCAAGCCGCGCGGCGAAAATCGGGCGGGTGCTGGAGCTGGATCCGACGCTGTTGGTCGGCGGCCTCGGCCCGCGCTTGCCGGCGGCGTTGAAAACCCTGTCTGACGGTTTCTACCCGGCCAAGAGCGGCCAATGACCACACTGGTCAAACCCCGTGGCTTATTTATCGGCCTGACCCTCCTGTGTTTGCTGGCGATCTGGTTGTCGTTGGCATTGGGGCCGGTCAGCCTGCCGCTGTTCGATACGCTGCGGGCGGCGTTGCGCCTGATCGGTGTGCCGCTGGCGCCGGACGGGCTGGAACAGGCTGAGCTGATTCTCGGGCAGATTCGTCTGCCGCGAACCTTGCTTGGTCTGGCGGTCGGCGGTGTGTTGGCGTTGTCCGGCGTGGCGATGCAGGGGCTGTTTCGCAATCCGCTGGCGGATCCGGGCCTGGTCGGCGTTTCCAGTGGCGCGGCGTTGGGCGCGGCGATCGCGATTGTCGGCGGCTCGTTTTTTGGTGGCATGCCGGAGTGGTTCGGGCCTTACCTGTTGTCGGTGTGCGCGTTTCTCGGCGGCCTCGGTGTGACGGCCCTGGTGTACCGACTCGGTCGGCGTAACGGCCAGACCAATGTCGCCACCATGCTGCTGGCGGGTATTGCCCTGACCGCACTGGCCAGTTCAGCGGTGGGACTGTTCACTTATCTGGCGGATGACGCGACTCTGCGCACGCTGACATTCTGGAATCTGGGCAGCCTCAATGGTGCGAGTTACGCGCGGTTGTGGCCGTTGCTGATCATCAGCGCCGGTGTCGCCTTGTGGCTGCCGCGTCGGGCGCGGGCGTTGAATGCGTTATTGCTCGGCGAGTCGGAAGCCGGGCATTTGGGTATCGATGTCGAGAAGCTCAAGCGTGAGTTGGTGTTCTGCACGGCGCTGGGTGTCGGTGCGGCGGTGGCGGCGGCCGGGATGATCGGTTTTGTCGGGCTGGTGGTGCCGCATCTGGTGCGCTTGCTGGCGGGGCCGGATCATCGGGTGTTGTTGCCGGCCTCGGTGCTGGCGGGGGCGAGCCTGTTGTTGCTCGCCGATCTGGTGGCGCGGCTGGCGCTGGCGCCGGCGGAATTGCCGATCGGTATCGTCACTGCGTTTATTGGTGCGCCGTTCTTCCTTTACTTGCTGTTGCGAGGACGTGCCTGATGCTGCGAGCGCACAATCTGCACATCCATCGCGGCCGCAAAACGGTGCTCAGCGAAGTTTCGCTGCAACTCGAACCGGGTGAAGTGCTTGGCGTGCTCGGGCCCAATGGTGCCGGCAAAAGTACGTTGCTCGGCGCCTTGTGCGGTGAATTGAAACCGAGCGAGGGCGAGGTGTCACTCGACGGCCAGGCGCTGACGCATTGGACGGGCACGCAACGGGCGCAACGTCTGGCCGTACTGCCGCAAGTGTCGACGCTGGATTTTGCGTTTCGCGTTGAAGAAGTGGTCGGCATGGGCCGCTTGCCTTATCAAAGCGGTCGAGTGCGCGATGACGAGATTATTGCTGCCGCACTGGCAGCCGCCGATGCCGGGCATTTGAGCGGACGCAGTTATCTGGCGTTGTCCGGCGGCGAACGTCAGCGCGTGCATCTGGCGCGGGTGCTGGCGCAACTGTGGCCGGGGCAGGCCGGGCAAACGTTGTTGCTCGATGAACCGACGTCGATGCTCGATCCGCTGCATCAACACACCACGTTGCAAGCCGTGCGCGAGTTCGCTGATCGCGGCGCCGCCGTTTTGGTCATCCTGCATGATCTGAATCTGGCGGCGCGCTATTGTGATCGGGTGTTGCTGCTTGAAGGTGGGCGCCCGGTCGCGCTGGATACGCCGGAGCAAGTGCTGCGCCCGGACGCACTCAAAGCGGTGTTCGGTCTCGAAGTATTGGTGCAACCGCACCCGGAGCGTGGGCATCCGCTGATCATCGCCCGCTGAGTTTTTCATCGAGGTGAAGGCATGCGCGCAATCTGGTTGTTGGCGGTGTTGTGGTTGGCGGGGTGTCAGCATGTGGCTGTGGCGCCGCCGCCCGCTGGCGAAATTCGTGATCTGCGCAACGGTCAGGTGCTGACGGCGCAGCAATTGCTGATGCGACTGGCCGAGCCTGAGCGTGTGATCGTCGGCGAGCAACATGACAATGCCGATCATCACGCGGTGCAGTTGTGGTTATTGCAGGCACTCGGCGAGCAACGGCCGCAGGGCAGTCTGTTGCTGGAAATGCTCACGCCGGAGCAGCAATCGAAAGTTGATCAAGTGCGCCGTGCCGCTACGCCTCCTGCTGATCTTACTGCCGCATTGGCCTGGCAGGACGGTTGGGACTGGAATCTCTACGGGCCGATCGTTCGTTTCGCGCTCACGCAATCGTATCCGCTGCTGGCGGCGAATCTGGACACCGCCGAAATCCACACCTTCTACCGCAACCCGCCGGTTTTGAAGGGGGAGCGTAGCAATGCCGCCTCGGTAAAAAGCACATTGCTTGAGCAGATCAGTGATTCGCACTGTGGCCTGCTTCCGGAATCACAAATGCCAGCCATGCTGGCGGTGCAGCAACAGCGTGATCGGCGTATGGCTGAACGTTTGCTGGCCGCGCCGACGCCTTCGCTGTTGCTGGCCGGTGCCTGGCATGCGCGCAAGGATGTCGGTGTGCCGGTGCATGTGCTGGATCTCGGGGCACCTGAGGCACCGACGGTTTTGATGTTGGCAGAGCAGGGCAGTGAGATGACTGCGGCAATGGCCGATTACGTCTGGTTTACCGCCGTCACGCCGAAGCAGGATTACTGCGAGCAAATGCGCAAACAGTTCGGCAAATGACTTTTCCACAGGCAAAAAAAGACCCGGTAAAAACCGGGTCAAATAACCGTGATTAGCCTGATGAGGAGATAATCTGAGAGTCCGAACCAAGGGCTTTTCAGAATATCGACTGATCTCGCGACCAGTTGTGATAATCATAGCGATTCTCATTACCGAGTCAACACCTGATTCTGGATTTATTTGATTTAGTCTGAGAAATGGCCGGAACGCCGCGCAAACAAAGGACTTGAGCGTTAACCGTTAGTCGACGTCAACTGGGTGATCCGCCGGTTGAGCTGGCCGATGCGCCGCGCCATGCTCTCGATCAGGCTGTGAGCGATCTTTGGATTGCTGCGGGTCATGCTCAAAAATTGATCACCGGGGATCAGCATGATGGTACTCGGCTCACGGGCGATCACCGTGGCGTTGCGCGGCTCGCGGGTGAACACCGCCATCGCGCCGAAAATTTCATCCCTGGGTACTTCGCCGACTTTCTGCCCATCAACAAACGCTTCGGCGTGCCCGTCGATGATCACGAAGACATGATCAGCGGCGTCACCTTGTTGAATCAGGATTTCGCCGGCCTCGACCCGTTTGAAACCATTGGTGCTACGAAACTCGCGCGGCTTCAGTTCTGCTACGGCGTGGGCCAGTATCGCGGTGTGCCCCAGCAGGTATTCGAGAAATTGCTCGGCCCGAGCGGGCTCTGCATACAAATGCTGAAACAGATCACGGCGCCGATAAGGCAGAAGACGCAGTGCGCCGTCACTGCTCAAGCGGCAATCCATCCAGGCTTCGCCACGTTGCAGACCGATCAAGTCGCCTTCCTGCCAATAGAACAGGGCTCGACCAGCGATACTTCCGCTGATCACGCCTTCGTTGAGCAGAAATAGCTGATCACTCGGCAGTTGCCCCAGCAAATCCTCAGTCGCCTCGACTTCAATCTCCAAACCGCACGGCTCAAGGCCTTGCAGCCATTGCGCGGGCAGACTCTGCAAGCGATTGATCAGCGCATCCACTGGCGCCGATTGTTCCCCCAGCAAATACATAGCGGTCAGTTCTTGTGGCGCGCGGAGATGGCGTCGAGCTGCTTGTTCAACGCGTCTTTGCGCTCGGCGGGAATGTCGTTCCAGTGCACGTCCATCAGCGCGCCTTCGATCGCATACAGCAACACCTTCGATGCGCGAAACCCGCGGGTACGCACGGCCCGGTAGGCGTCCACCGCGCCCAGGCGACGCAAGTCCGAGGCGCTGTGGATGCCCACAGCATGCAGCCATTGCGCCGACGTCTTGCCAAGATTCTTCAGGTGTTGCAGTTCATCATTCATCAAGCCTCCTTGCGACGGCCGAACGGTGCGTGGGCGAGCTTCTCAGGAGTGTAGCCATCAGTAGGAAAAGCGTGGTTGTTTGGTCGGATTCGACGCAAAAGCTTCTAAGAAAGGGCGCTTGAAAGGCCTGCGAACGCAGAAAGGAGGGGAAAACACATAACCAATGTGGGAGCGAGCCTGCTCGCGAAAGCGCTATGACTTTCACGATCAGGGTGACTGACACTCCCTCTTCGCGAGCAGGCTCGCTCCCACCAGGTGGGTGTTGTATCAGAGAAGGGTATGCATATCAGCGAGTGCGATAGCG
The DNA here is from genome assembly GCF_049959085.1 of Pseudomonas rustica. Lineage (NCBI taxonomy): Bacteria > Pseudomonadati > Pseudomonadota > Gammaproteobacteria > Pseudomonadales > Pseudomonadaceae > Pseudomonas > Pseudomonas rustica. The sequence continues at coordinate 331,618 of NZ_CP188200.1, forward strand.
CAAACGCGTACCAAAATTCATCGACATCAAAATCTCGTCCGCACTCAACTCCGCCGGGAAATACGCCCCGGAAATCTGCGCATGAGCGAGGCTCGCCCCTTCAAGCGATGCATTACGGAAATCAATCCCGCGCAAATCAGCAGAACGGAAATACGCGTCACGGAAATCCACGCCATCGGCATTCAGCTCGCGCAGATCGAGACCGCGAAAATCGCCGCCGACCATGTCGATCGGGCCGTCCTGTGGGCGTTCCTTGTTGAAACCAGTGATGTCGTCTTTATGCAGCAAGGCATACAGCGGGGTGTCGAGAAGTTTCGGCTGGCTCATGTCACATCACCTGTTGGTTTTATGACGCCAGTATAGTGCCACTATTAGACGGCCGTGAAGCAAGCGAGGGCTTCACGGCCGAAATAGTTTCTTACAGACCTGGCAGGCGTTGACGGATCTGTGCGACCACAGTATCGAGGGTGCCGGATTCGTTGGTCTGCACGCGTTTGCTGCGCAGAATTTCTTCCGGCGTCAGCGCTTCACGATTGGCTTGTTGCGCTTCAATCACGGCCAGCGTGGCGTCGGACGGATCCTGTTTGTCGGCCTGACGAATCGCCAGCCAGCTCTCGATCACCGCTTGCGGCGCGTTGCAGTCGAGGATCAGGAACGGCGTGCCAGTGGCTTCAGCAATTTTTGCCGCGTTGTCGCGTTGTTCGCGCTTGAGGTAAGTCGCGTCGATAACCACCGGGAAACCGGCGTGCAGGATCACTTCAGCGATTTCATGCAGACGCGCGTAAGTCGCGGTGCTGGCGTCGGCGCTATAAATGCCGGCCTGTACATCATTGGCAACGGTTTGCTCGCCGAACAGGCGCTTGCGCTCAACGTCGGAGCGCAGGCGAATGGCGCCCAGTGCTTCAACCAGACGCATGGCCACGTGACTCTTGCCGACAGCAGAAACGCCGTGAGTAATGGCCATGAAGCGCGAAGGAATGGTGCTGTAACTTTCCGCCAGGTTGGCGTAGTTGCGGTACTGACGCAGGGTGGTCGCGCGCTGCACCGGAGTCGCGTCGGCCGGCATGCTGAACAACGCCACTTTTGCGCGAACCATTGCACGGTAGGCTTTATAGAAGTTCAGCACTTCCAGACCCTGGTAATCGCCGGTCAACTCCAGGTACTGGCTGATGAAGCGGCGCGCGAGGGATTTCAGGCCACGGTCTTCCAGGTCCATCGCGAGGAAACCGGTGTCGGCCCATACGTCAGTGAAACGGAAAGGCTCGTTGAATTCGATGCAGTCGAAGATCACCACTTTGCCGTCGATGACGGTAGCGTTGCCGAGGTGGATGTCACCGTGACATTCACGGGTGAAACCGTCGGCCTTGCGCTGGGTGAACAGAGGCTTGAGGCGCTCGAAGCTGCTTTCGGCCCAGGCTTTCAGCGCGTCGAGTTGCAGCAGGTCATTTTTGTCGCTGAGGAACGGCAGGATCTGTTCGAAGTTTTGCGACACCGGCGCCATCACGCTTTCCGGGGTGCCAGCATCGTGTTCGGCCGGGACTTTTGGCGCGCTGAGGTGGAAGTGCGCGATCTGCTGCGCCATCTCATCAATGTGCTGGGTGGTCAGCTCGCCATTCGCTTGCAGGGTGCTGAGCATACCGGTCTGCGGGAACTGGCGCATTTTCAGCAGGTATTCGATGGCCGGGCCGTCGCCGCCCAATTGCGGTGCTTCGACGCTACCGGTGACTGGCAACACTTCCAGATACAAATCATCGGTCAGGCGCTGGTTCAGACGCAGTTCTTCGGCGCAAAAGTGCGCGCGCGATTCGAGGCCGGTGAAGTCGAGGAAGCCGAAATTCACGGGCTTCTTCACTTTATAAGCAAACGGACCGGTGAGGATTACCCACGAGATGTGCGTTTCGATGACCTGAAACCCTTCGACAGGGTGCGGGTAGAGGGCCGGGTTTTGCAGGGCAGCGATCAGTGACTGGCTCACGGGCGATCCTTCAGAGAGGGGGGAAATTCGAGGCGGCTATTATGGCCGCTCGCCAGCCTGACGCAAACCTCGGAGCGCTCCTGTTGAGGATGAATAAAGTGCGTATAATCCGCCGCCATGACTCGAACTCGATCTCCCCGTACCAAGAAAAAACCACCTTCCAAGGGCCTTAGCCCGTGGTTGAGCTGGGCCATTAAACTCAGTCTGGTCGGCCTTGTCGTGCTGGCCGGCTTCGCCGTTTACCTCGATGCCGTGGTGCAGGAGAAGTTCTCCGGCAAGCGCTGGACCATCCCGGCCAAGGTTTACGCGCGCCCGCTTGAGCTGTTCGTCGGACAGAAGCTCAGCAAGGACGATTTCCTCACTGAACTCGATGCCCTCGGCTATCGCCGCGAAGCCGTGAGCAACGGCCCCGGTGCTGCTGCGGTCAACGGCAACACGGTTGATCTGAACACTCGTGGCTTCCAGTTCTACGAAGGCCTGGAAAAACCGCAACCGGTGCGCGTGCGCTTCTCCGGCGATTACGTCGCCGAGTTGTCGGCGACCAACGGTTCCAAGTTGTCCGTGGTGCGTCTTGAACCGCTGATGATCGGCGGCATTTATCCGAAAAATCTCGAAGACCGCATTCTGATCAAACTTGATCAAGTGCCGCCGTACCTGCTCGAAACCCTGGTGGCTGTCGAAGACCGCGATTTCTACAGCCACTGGGGCGTGTCGCCGAAGTCGATTGCCCGCGCTGTCTGGGTCAACACCTCGGGCGGCAAAATGACTCAGGGCGGCAGTACGCTGACCCAGCAGTTGGTGAAAAACTTCTACCTGACCAGCGAACGCAGTCTGACCCGCAAGCTCACCGAAGCGATGATGGCGATGCTGCTGGAGCTGCATTACGACAAGAAAGAAATTCTTGAGGCCTACCTCAACGAAGTCTTTGTCGGTCAGGACGGTCAGCGTGCGGTGCATGGTTTCGGTCTGGCCAGCCAGTTCTTCTTCGGCCAGCCATTGTCCGAGCTGAAGCTGCATCAGGTTGCGCTGCTGGTCGGCATGGTCAAAGGCCCGTCCTACTACAACCCGCGTCGCAACCCGGAGCGTGCGCTGGAGCGTCGTAACCTGGTGCTCGACGTGCTTGAGCAACAAGGTGTGGCGACCGCCGAGCAAGTCGCAGCGGCGAAGAAAATGCCACTGGGTGTGACCACGCGCGGCAAACTGGCCGACAGTTCCTTCCCGGGCTTTATCGATCTGGTCAAACGTCAGCTGCGTGAAGACTATCGCGACGAAGACTTGACCGAAGAAGGCCTGCGGATCTTCACCAGCTTCGACCCGATTCTGCAGATGAAGGCGGAAGCCTCGGTCAACGACACTTTCAAACGTCTGTCCGGGCGCAAAGGCTCCGACGATGTCGAAGCGGCGATGGTCGTGACCAACCCGGAAACCGGCGAAGTGCAGGCGATGATCGGCAGCCGTCAGGCCAGTTACGCAGGCTTCAACCGCGCGCTCGATGCTGTGCGGCCGGTGGGTTCGTTGATCAAACCGGCGGTGTACCTGACCGCGCTGGAAAAACCGAGCAAGTACACGCTGACCAGTTGGCTGTCGGATGACCCGTTGTCGGTCAAAGGCGCGGACGGTCAGGTGTGGAAACCGCAGAACTACGATCGTCGCTCCCACGGCACGGTGTTCCTCTATCAAGGTCTGGCGCATTCCTACAACCTGTCGACCTCGCGTCTGGGTCTGGAAGTCGGTGTGCCGAACGTGCTGAAAACCCTCGGGCGCCTTGGCGTAACCCGTGAGTTCCCGGCGTTCCCGTCGATGTTGCTGGGTGCCGGCGGCATGACCCCGATCGAAGTGGCAACCATGTACCAGACCCTCGCCAACGGCGGTTTCAACACGCCGATGCGCGGGATTCGCAGCGTATTGACCGCCGAGGGCGAACCGCTCAAGCGTTATCCGTTCCAGATCGAACAGCGTTTCGATCCGGCATCGATCTACCTGATCCAGAACGCCATGCAGCGCGTGATGCGTGAAGGTACCGGTAGCTCGGTTTACAACGTCTTGCCGAAAACCCTGACGCTGGCCGGCAAGACCGGTACCAGTAACGATTCGCGGGACAGCTGGTTCGCCGGTTTCAGTCAGGATCTGCTGGCTGTGGTCTGGTTGGGTCGCGACGATAACGGTAAAACGCCATTCACCGGTGCCACCGGTGCGTTGCAGGTCTGGACCAGTTTCATGCGCAAGGCCGACCCGCTGCCGCTGGACATGCCGCAGCCGGACAACATCGTTCAGGCATGGGTGGATTCGCGCACCGGACAAGGCTCCGATGCCAACTGCCCGGGCGCGGTGCAGATGCCGTATATTCGCGGCAGCGAACCACCACCCGGCGCCGCCTGTGCAAGCGAAACGCCTGCTTCCGGCGAGTCGGTGATGGATTGGGTCAAGGGCTGGATGAATTAAGCAAAGAGGGTTTCAAGTGAACAAGTGGTTGATTCCAGCGGTGACCGCCGTGGCTTTGCTCAGCGGCTGCTCTACCGTACAGCGTGGTTCGATTCCGGTGGTTGATTCCGGGACTGCGGTGTCCAACAGCGAACGTATTTCGGCCAATGGCGGTTTCCGTCAAACCACGGTGACGCGTCCTGCGCAGGGCCAGACTCAGGCCATTCCGCAGGGTGATACCGGCGTGGTGGTGATGGTGCCGGGTGGCGGCGCTGCCGTGTCGACGCCGATCAGCTCTTCGCCAATCGTGCCGGGCCCGGCGTCCGGCGGTATCACGGCGGGGCCTTACAACCCTGCGCCAGTCGAGTCGGCGCCGGTCAATACCGGCACCTACAACATGCCGTCGACGCCGAGCGGGATTCCTTCGGCCAGCAGCGGCGGCGGTTTGTCGGCTGACGAGCAACTGGACGGTCCGGTGCTCGCCTTGCTGACCACTGCGCAACAGCAACAGGCCGGTGGCGACCTCAACGGTGCGTCCTCCAGCCTCGAGCGTGCGCAACGTGTCGCGCCGCGTGAGCCGCAAGTGCTTTATCGCCTCGCGCAGGTACGCATGGCTCAAGGCGATGCGCCGCAAGCCGAGCAGTTCGCCCGTCGCGCGTTGACCATGGCCAATGGTCGTCCGGATCTGCAGGCGAGCCTGTGGGAATTGATCGCGCAGTCCCGTGAGAAACAAGGCGATTCCGCCGGCGCCGCTCAGGCCCGTCAGAAGGCCAAGGTTTCGCTGTGATGGATGCACGGTTCCCGAAAATCGCCGATCAGTTACTGCTGATCGAGCGCGAACTGCGCACACAGGGCTGGTGGGATGAGGTGCAGCCGTCGGCAGAAGCCTTGAGCAGTGTCGAACCGTTTTCGGTCGATACGCTGGACTTCGAACAATGGCTGCAATGGATCTTCCTGCCGCGCATGAAAATGATCCTCGAGCAGGATCTGCCACTGCCGAATGCCTCGGGCATTCAGGAAATGGCCGAGATGGTCTTCGCCCAGCGCAACCTGGGTGGCAAGGATCGTCAACTGCAGGTGCTGCTCAAAGAGTTCGACCTGCTGATCACCGCCTCACGTTAACCCCCCGATCCTTTTCGGGGCCCGGTAACCCCGATCCTGTCGGCGTGTACACCGGAAACTGTAGGAGCTGCCGAAGGCTGCGATCTTTTGATCCTGTTTTAAAAACAACATCAAAAGATCGCAGCCTTCGGCAGCTCCTACACATATCTATTCACAATTCTGTGCAATCTGCTTCTGCGCCTCAACAATCCGCTCCTGACGCTGCGCATCATCCAGCCGTCGCATCTGTCCCTGCACTTCCTCCCTCAAACGCGGATTGTTCTGCAACTGCGCAAGGTTCGTCCGTGCCTGCTGACAAAACTGCTTGAGCTGCGCCTGCTGATCCGCGACCTGTTTCTTCACCTTGTCATCAATCGCCTTCTGATCGCCGAGCACGCCGCTGGCCGGCATTGGCGCAGGTTTGGGCGGGGGCGAGGAGGGCGTCTGTAACGTCGTCGACGGCTGGCCCGCTGGCGGCTGCGCATCGAAATGCGTGACACCTTGGGCGTCGACCCATTTGTAGATCTGAGCGGCCATGCACCAGGGGCTGAGGCCGATCAGCAGGGTGAGGAGGAGCGTTCGCATGCTGATTCCTTGGCAAAATTGCGCAATTGACGCTAACTGAGTAGCGGTTTTCAGGTTTTTTCTTGCGTTCTCATGTGCTTACCCACAATTAGTGACATAGACAGCTTGACTTGGAGAGGGCGAAACAGAAGAATCCAAAGTCCGCTGTAGAGGGACTGCCAGAAGCAGACCCACTCGGTAGATCATGAGGCGCACATCCGCGCCGACCTGTTACACCCGCAACGCGTTACCTCGCGCTGGGTGGGAAAGGCCCGCAACACTGGGACGATCCCAATACTTGCTCAGTCAGTGCTGACGTAGTCGGCGACCACCGTCGCTCATGCTCTGCCGAGAAGTAAACCTATTAAGACCCGCCCCTTTTTTGTGGACGGTATTCTGGCGTTTTAGAGGTGAACAACGTGGAGCTTTTATCTGGCGGTGAGATGCTCGTCCGCTTTTTGCGTGACGAAGGCGTCAAATATATCTACGGGTACCCGGGTGGTGCTCTCCTGCATGTTTACGATGCCCTGTTCAAAGAACCGGAAGTGAATCACATCCTGGTTCGTCACGAACAAGCGGCAACCCATATGGCTGACGGCTACGCCCGTGCCACCGGTAAAGCCGGCGTGGTATTGGTGACTTCCGGTCCAGGCGCCACAAACGCCATCACCGGTATCGCCACGGCCTATATGGACTCGATTCCAATGGTGATCATTTCCGGTCAGGTGCCAAGCACCATGGTCGGCACCGACGCGTTCCAGGAAACCGACATGATCGGTATCTCCCGGCCGATCGTGAAGCACAGCTTCATGATCAAGCACGCTTCGGAAATCCCGGAAGTCATGAAGAAGGCCTTCTACCTGGCGCAATCCGGTCGTCCGGGCCCGGTCGTGGTCGATATCCCGAAAGACATGACCAACCCGGCCGAGAAATTCGAATACATCTTCCCGAAGAAAGCCAAGCTGCGTTCCTACAGCCCGGCCGTTCGCGGTCACTCCGGGCAAATCCGCAAGGCAGCCGAAATGCTCCTCGCGGCCAAGCGCCCAGTGCTCTATTCCGGTGGCGGCGTGATTCTCGGCAACGGTTCCGCACCGCTGACCGAACTGGCAAAAATGCTTAACCTGCCCGTGACCAACACTTTGATGGGCCTGGGTGGTTTCCCGGGGACTGATCGGCAGTTCATCGGCATGCTCGGCATGCACGGCAGCTACACCGCCAACCTGGCGATGCACCATGCTGACGTGATCCTCGCGGTCGGCGCGCGTTTCGACGATCGCGTGATCAACGGCCCGGCGAAGTTCTGCCCGAACGCCAAGATCATCCATATCGACATCGACCCGGCTTCGATTTCCAAGACCATCAAGGCCGACGTGCCTATCGTTGGTCCGGTTGAGAGCGTCCTGACCGAAATGGTCGCGATCCTCAAGGAAATCGGCGAGACCCCGAACAAGGAGTCCGTGGCCAGTTGGTGGAAGCAGGTTGATGAATGGCGCGGTGATCGCGGCCTGTTCCCTTATGAAAAGGGCGACGGCAGCCTGATCAAGCCACAAACTGTGATCGAAACCCTCTGCGAAGTGACCAAGGGCGATGCCTTTATCACTTCCGACGTGGGCCAGCACCAGATGTTCGCTGCGCAGTACTACACGTTCAACAAGCCGAATCGCTGGATCAACTCCGGTGGCCTGGGCACCATGGGCTTCGGTTTCCCGGCGGCCATGGGCATCAAGTTGAGCTTCCCGGATGACGACGTTGCCTGCGTCACCGGCGAAGGCAGCATCCAGATGAACATCCAGGAACTGTCGACCTGCCTGCAATACGGCTTGCCAGTGAAAATCGTCATCCTGAACAACGGTGTTCTGGGGATGGTTCGTCAGTGGCAGGACATGAGCTACGGCAGCCGTCACTCGCACTCCTACATGGAATCGCTGCCTGACTTCGTCAAGTTGGCTGAAGCCTACGGCCACGTCGGCGTACGCATCACCGAATCGAAAGATTTGAAGTCGAAGATGGCAGAAGCGTTCGCCATGAAGGATCGCCTGGTGATCATCGATGTTTCGGTCGACACCAGCGAGCACGTCTATCCGATGCAGATCAAAGACGGCTCCATGCGCGATATGTGGCTGAGCAAGACGGAGCGTACTTAATCATGCGGCACATTATTTCCTTGCTTCTGGAAAACGAACCCGGCGCTTTGTCTCGCGTAGTCGGCCTGTTCTCGCAGCGCAACTACAACATCGAAAGCCTGACCGTGGCCCCGACCGAAGACCCGACCCTGTCGCGTCTGACGCTGACCACCGTTGGCCACGATGAAGTCATCGAGCAGATCACCAAAAACCTGAACAAGCTGATCGAAGTGGTCAAGCTGGTGGACCTGTCGGAAAGTGCTCACATCGAGCGCGAACTGATGCTGGTCAAGGTCAAGGCCACTGGCGCCCAGCGCGCCGAGATCAAACGCACCACCGATATTTACCGTGGACAGATCGTCGACGTCAGCGCCAGCGTGTATACCGTTCAACTGACCGGTACCAGCGACAAGCTCGACAGCTTCATTCAGTCCATCGGCACCGCATCGATTCTGGAAACCGTCCGCAGCGGCGTGACCGGCATTGCCCGCGGCGACAAAGTACTCAGCATCTAAAACAAATTAGCGAATGGCCTGAACGGCCTGGATATATAGGGGAATTTCATGAAAGTTTATTACGAAAAAGACTGCGACCTGTCGATCATCCAGGGCAAGAAAGTTGCCATCATCGGTTACGGTTCCCAAGGCCACGCTCAAGCGTGCAACCTGAAAGACTCCGGCGTTGACGTTACTGTTGGTCTGCGTAAAGGTTCGGCCACCGTTGCCAAAGCTGAAGCTCACGGCCTGAAAGTGACTGACGTTGCTTCCGCTGTTGCGGCTGCCGACCTGGTCATGATCCTGACCCCGGACGAGTTCCAGTCTTCGCTGTACAAGAATGAAATCGAGCCGAACATCAAGAAAGGCGCCACCCTGGCCTTCTCCCACGGCTTCGCGATTCACTACAACCAGGTTGTTCCGCGTGCTGACCTCGACGTGATCATGATCGCGCCGAAAGCACCAGGCCACACCGTACGTTCCGAGTTCGTGAAAGGCGGCGGTATCCCTGACCTGATCGCGATCTACCAGGACGCCTCGGGCAACGCCAAAAACGTTGCACTGTCCTACGCTGCTGGCGTTGGTGGCGGTCGTACCGGCATCATCGAAACCACCTTCAAGGACGAGACTGAAACCGACCTGTTCGGCGAACAAGCCGTTCTGTGCGGCGGTACCGTTGAGCTGGTTAAAGCCGGTTTCGAAACCCTGGTTGAAGCTGGCTACGCGCCGGAAATGGCCTACTTCGAGTGCCTGCACGAACTGAAGCTGATCGTTGACCTCATGTACGAAGGCGGCATCGCCAACATGAACTACTCGATCTCCAACAACGCCGAATACGGCGAGTACGTGACTGGCCCGGAAGTGATCAACGCCGAGTCCCGTCAGGCCATGCGCAACGCCCTGAAACGTATTCAGGACGGCGAATACGCCAAAATGTTCATCAGCGAAGGCGCAACCGGCTACCCTTCGATGACCGCCAAGCGTCGTAACAACGCCGCTCACGGTATCGAAATCATCGGCGAGCAACTGCGCTCCATGATGCCGTGGATCGGTGCCAACAAGATCGTCGACAAAGCCAAAAACTAAGTCGTCCTTCTTGTACGGAAAACGCGGCCTCGGCCGCGTTTTTTCGTTTGAGCCGGTGGTTCTGGTATAAAGCTGCAGCGTTTGTGGCCGAACTGTCGTCCTCAAGCACCTGTCGAAATTTCTCCAAACCGTTGCAAGGTAATGTCCATGAGCGAACGTCCCGAAGAGCCGAACAAGGCTTCTGACGCCGAAAGCCTGCTGCCCATCGATGAACATATCGAAGAAGGGCACGACGCAGAAGGTCGTAAAGTCCGGCATCGTGGTATCTATCTGCTGCCGAATCTATTCACCACTGCGAACCTGTTCGCAGGGTTTTACTCCATCATCAACTCGATGAGCGCGCAGGCGGCATTGAGTGCTGGGGATTCCGTCAACGCGAGCAAGTATTTCGCCTTTGCCGCAATCGCGATTTTCGTCGCCATGGTGCTCGACGGCCTCGACGGTCGTGTGGCGCGCATGACCAATACGCAAAGTGCCTTCGGCGCCGAGTACGACTCGCTGTCGGACATGGTCGCGTTCGGTGTCGCACCGGCGCTGCTGGCGTTCGGTTGGGCGTTGGGTGATATGGGCAAGGTCGGCTGGATGGTCGCCTTCATCTATGTCGCGGGCGCGGCATTGCGTCTGGCGCGCTTCAACACCCAGGTCGGCACGGCAGACAAGCGCTATTTCATCGGTCTGGCCAGTCCGGCAGCGGCGGGTGTGGTGGCGGGTATCGTCTGGGCGTTCAGCGATTACGGCATTCAGGGTTCGAAGATGTCGTTCCTCGTTGCGCTGATGGTTGCGGCGGCCGGCATGCTGATGGTCAGCAACATCAAGTACAACAGCTTTAAAGAGCTGGACTTGAAAGGGCGCGTGCCATTCGTGGCGATTCTTGCCGTGGTGCTGGTGTTTGCCGTTGTGTTCAGCGATCCGCCGCGCATTCTGCTGTTGGTGTTCCTCGCCTATGCAGCATCCGGCCCGGTGCAATACTTGTTGCACCTTCGTCGGCACAAAAAAGCCGAGTGATGTAATTTCACGCATACTCCGCAGTCTATGGGTGCATCTGTCCTCCAAAGCTGCGGAGTTGTCATGCTGATCAAAATCCCCAAAGCGTCTGACTGCAACGAGTCGGATGTCACGCCTGAATCCATTTATCTCTCGCGCCGCCAATTGCTCGGGGCTACTGCTGCCGGTATCGCCGTCAGTAGCCTGCCACGCTGGGCCAATGCCGAGGATGCCGCTCGCTACGCCGATGTCGAACCCGGTAAAGCGCCTGCCTGGTTTAGCGATAAGCTGTCCTCTACTAAATGGGGAGCAGTCAACGTCAAGGATGAGGCGATCACGCCTTTTAAAGACGCCACTCACTACAACAACTTCTACGAGTTCGGCACCGACAAGGGGGATCCGGCGGCGAATGCCAGCTCGCTGAAAACCGAACCGTGGAGTGTGGTGATAGACGGGGAGGTGGGTAAGCCGGGGCGATATGCGCTGGAAGACTTCATGAAACCGTATCAACTGGAAGAGCGAATCTATCGCCTACGCTGTGTAGAGGCGTGGTCGATGGTGATTCCGTGGATCGGTTTTCCAATCTCGGCGTTGCTCAAGCAAGTCGAGCCAAACGCTAATGCCAAGTACATCCGCTTTGAAACACTGCAGGATCCCAAAACCATGCCGGGGCAGCGCTCCGGTTTTGCCTTGATCGACTGGCCGTATGTAGAAGGCTTGCGTCTGGATGAGGCAATGAATCCTTTAGCGATTCTGGCGGTGGGCATGTATGGCCGCGAGTTACCAAATCAGAACGGCGCGCCGCTGCGTTTGGTGGTGCCGTGGAAGTATGGCTTCAAGAGCGTCAAATCCATCGTGCGTATCAGTCTGGTCAGCGAGCAACCGAAAACCACTTGGCAAAGCATTGCGGCGGATGAGTATGGGTTCTACGCGAACGTGAATCCAACGGTTGATCACCCACGCTGGACGCAGGCACGGGAGCGACGGTTGCCGAACAGCCTGTTCAAACCGAACGTGCGCGATACGCAGATGTTCAACGGCTACTCGGATGAAGTCGCTTCTTTATATACAGGGCTCGATCTGCGGAAGAACTACTGATGCGATTTCCGTTCTGGCGTATAGGCGTTTTCATTGCGGCAGCGATCTGGCCGATGCTTTGGTTGTATCAAGCGCTTGAGGATTTGCTCGGCCCTGATCCCGGCAAAGTGTTGGTCGATCGGCTGGGGTTGGGAACCTTGGTGTTGTTGCTGATCACCCTGAGCATGACGCCGATGCAGAAACTCACCGGTTGGGCGGGGTGGATTGCGGTTCGCCGGCAGTTGGGGCTTTGGTGTTTCGCCTATGTGGTATTGCACCTGTGCAGTTATATGGCGTTTATCCTGGGGTTAGACTGGTCGCAGCTGGCGGTCGAGTTGCGCAAGCGGCCTTACATAATAGTAGGGGCGTTGGGTTTTCTAGGATTGTTGGCGTTGGCGGTGACGTCCAATCGCTACAGTCAGCGGCGTTTGGGCTCGCGCTGGAAGAAGCTGCATCGCCTGGCGTACGTAATTCTGGGTTTGGGTTTACTGCATATGCTGTGGATCGTGCGCGCTGATCTTGAGGAATGGGCGATCTATGCCTTTATAGGTGCAGTGCTTCTGATACTGCGTATTCCGCCCGTGACGCGGCGTATCCCGCGTTTGCTGGCCAGAAAGCCAGTTTTGCAAGAAAAGCGAAATTAACGGTTGACGGCAGATTTCATGCGTCTATAATTCGCCCCACTTCCGGCGCAGTCGAAACGGAAAACTCCTTGAGATTCAATGAGTTACGCAGTTTTCGGCAGCATGTGCTTCAGTTCATCGAAGCCAAAAGGAAGTTGAAAAAGAGGTGTTGACAGCAGCGTGTAACGCTGTAGAATTCGCCTCCCGCTGACGAGAGATCTGAAGCGCAAGTGGTTGAAGTTGTTGAAGAATTCTTCGAAAACTTCTGAAAATAATCACTTGACAGCAAATGAGGCTGCTGTAGAATGCGCGCCTCGGTTGAGACGAAAGATCTTAACCAACCGCTCTTTAACAACTGAATCAAGCAATTCGTGTGGGTGCTTGTGGAGTCAGACTGATAGTCAACAAGATTGTCAGCATCACAAGTTACTCCGCGAGAAATCAAAGATGTAACCAACGATTGCTGAGCCAAGTTTAGGGTTTCTTAAAAACCCAAAGATGTTTGAACTGAAGAGTTTGATCATGGCTCAGATTGAACGCTGGCGGCAGGCCTAACACATGCAAGTCGAGCGGATGAGAGGAGCTTGCTCCTTAATTCAGCGGCGGACGGGTGAGTAATGCCTAGGAATCTGCCTGGTAGTGGGGGACAACGTTTCGAAAGGAACGCTAATACCGCATACGTCCTACGGGAGAAAGCAGGGGACCTTCGGGCCTTGCGCTATCAGATGAGCCTAGGTCGGATTAGCTAGTTGGTGAGGTAATGGCTCACCAAGGCGACGATCCGTAACTGGTCTGAGAGGATGATCAGTCACACTGGAACTGAGACACGGTCCAGACTCCTACGGGAGGCAGCAGTGGGGAATATTGGACAATGGGCGAAAGCCTGATCCAGCCATGCCGCGTGTGTGAAGAAGGTCTTCGGATTGTAAAGCACTTTAAGTTGGGAGGAAGGGCAGTAAATTAATACTTTGCTGTTTTGACGTTACCGACAGAATAAGCACCGGCTAACTCTGTGCCAGCAGCCGCGGTAATACAGAGGGTGCAAGCGTTAATCGGAATTACTGGGCGTAAAGCGCGCGTAGGTGGTTCGTTAAGTTGGATGTGAAATCCCCGGGCTCAACCTGGGAACTGCATTCAAAACTGTCGAGCTAGAGTATGGTAGAGGGTGGTGGAATTTCCTGTGTAGCGGTGAAATGCGTAGATATAGGAAGGAACACCAGTGGCGAAGGCGACCACCTGGACTGATACTGACACTGAGGTGCGAAAGCGTGGGGAGCAAACAGGATTAGATACCCTGGTAGTCCACGCCGTAAACGATGTCAACTAGCCGTTGGGAGCCTTGAGCTCTTAGTGGCGCAGCTAACGCATTAAGTTGACCGCCTGGGGAGTACGGCCGCAAGGTTAAAACTCAAATGAATTGACGGGGGCCCGCACAAGCGGTGGAGCATGTGGTTTAATTCGAAGCAACGCGAAGAACCTTACCAGGCCTTGACATCCAATGAACTTTCCAGAGATGGATTGGTGCCTTCGGGAACATTGAGACAGGTGCTGCATGGCTGTCGTCAGCTCGTGTCGTGAGATGTTGGGTTAAGTCCCGTAACGAGCGCAACCCTTGTCCTTAGTTACCAGCACGTCATGGTGGGCACTCTAAGGAGACTGCCGGTGACAAACCGGAGGAAGGTGGGGATGACGTCAAGTCATCATGGCCCTTACGGCCTGGGCTACACACGTGCTACAATGGTCGGTACAAAGGGTTGCCAAGCCGCGAGGTGGAGCTAATCCCATAAAACCGATCGTAGTCCGGATCGCAGTCTGCAACTCGACTGCGTGAAGTCGGAATCGCTAGTAATCGTGAATCAGAATGTCACGGTGAATACGTTCCCGGGCCTTGTACACACCGCCCGTCACACCATGGGAGTGGGTTGCACCAGAAGTAGCTAGTCTAACCTTCGGGAGGACGGTTACCACGGTGTGATTCATGACTGGGGTGAAGTCGTAACAAGGTAGCCGTAGGGGAACCTGCGGCTGGATCACCTCCTTAATCGACGACATCAGCTGCTCCATGAGCTCCCACACGAATTGCTTGATTCATTGAAGAAGACGATAGAAGCAGCTTTAAGCTCCAAGCTGATAGCTCCAAGCTAACAGTTACGCGCTCGAAATTGGGTCTGTAGCTCAGTTGGTTAGAGCGCACCCCTGATAAGGGTGAGGTCGGCAGTTCGAATCTGCCCAGACCCACCAATTTTGTTATGGGGCCATAGCTCAGCTGGGAGAGCGCCTGCCTTGCACGCAGGAGGTCAACGGTTCGATCCCGTTTGGCTCCACCATATAACTGCTTCTGAAAGCTTAGAAATGAGTATTCCATTGAGAATATTGATTTCTAGTCTTTTGATTAGATCGTTCTTTAAAAATTTGGGTATGTGATAGAAAGATAGACTGAACGTTACTTTCACTGGTAACGGATCAGGCTAAGGTAAAATTTGTGAGTTCTCTTAATTGAGAAATTCGAATTTTCGGCGAATGTCGTCTTCACAGTATAACCAGATTGCTTGGGGTTATATGGTCAAGTGAAGAAGCGCATACGGTGGATGCCTTGGCAGTCAGAGGCGATGAAAGACGTGGTAGCCTGCGAAAAGCTTCGGGGAGTCGGCAAACAGACTTTGATCCGGAGATGTCTGAATGGGGGAACCCAGCCATCATAAGATGGTTATCTTGTACTGAATACATAGGTGCAAGAGGCGAACCAGGGGAACTGAAACATCTAAGTACCCTGAGGAAAAGAAATCAACCGAGATTCCCTTAGTAGTGGCGAGCGAACGGGGACTAGCCCTTAAGTGGCTTTGAGATTAGCGGAACGCTCTGGAAAGTGCGGCCATAGTGGGTGATAGCCCTGTACGCGAAAATCTCTTAGTCATGAAATCGAGTAGGACGGAGCACGAGAAACTTTGTCTGAATATGGGGGGACCATCCTCCAAGGCTAAATACTACTGACTGACCGATAGTGAACTAGTACCGTGAGGGAAAGGCGAAAAGAACCCCGGAGAGGGGAGTGAAATAGATCCTGAAACCGTATGCGTACAAGCAGTGGGAGCAGACTTTGTTCTGTGACTGCGTACCTTTTGTATAATGGGTCAGCGACTTATTTTCAGTGGCGAGCTTAACCGAATAGGGGAGGCGTAGCGAAAGCGAGTCTTAATAGGGCGTCTAGTCGCTGGGAATAGACCCGAAACCGGGCGATCTATCCATGGGCAGGTTGAAGGTTGGGTAACACTAACTGGAGGACCGAACCGACTACCGTTGAAAAGTTAGCGGATGACCTGTGGATCGGAGTGAAAGGCTAATCAAGCTCGGAGATAGCTGGTTCTCCTCGAAAGCTATTTAGGTAGCGCCTCATGTATCACTGTAGGGGGTAGAGCACTGTTTCGGCTAGGGGGTCATCCCGACTTACCAAACCGATGCAAACTCCGAATACCTACAAGTGCCGAGCATGGGAGACACACGGCGGGTGCTAACGTCCGTCGTGAAAAGGGAAACAACCCAGACCGTCAGCTAAGGTCCCAAAGTTATGGTTAAGTGGGAAACGATGTGGGAAGGCTTAGACAGCTAGGAGGTTGGCTTAGAAGCAGCCACCCTTTAAAGAAAGCGTAATAGCTCACTAGTCGAGTCGGCCTGCGCGGAAGATGTAACGGGGCTCAAACCATACACCGAAGCTACGGGTATCATCTTCGGATGATGCGGTAGAGGAGCGTTCTGTAAGCCTGTGAAGGTGAGTTGAGAAGCTTGCTGGAGGTATCAGAAGTGCGAATGCTGACATGAGTAACGACAATGGGTGTGAAAAACACCCACGCCGAAAGACCAAGGTTTCCTGCGCAACGTTAATCGACGCAGGGTTAGTCGGTCCCTAAGGCGAGGCTGAAAAGCGTAGTCGATGGAAAACAGGTTAATATTCCTGTACTTCTGGTTATTGCGATGGAGGGACGGAGAAGGCTAGGCCAGCTTGGCGTTGGTTGTCCAAGTTTAAGGTGGTAGGCTGAGATCTTAGGTAAATCCGGGATCTTAAGGCCGAGAGCTGATGACGAGTGTTCTTTTAGAACACGAAGTGGTTGATGCCATGCTTCCAAGAAAAGCTTCTAAGCTTCAGGTAACCAGGAACCGTACCCCAAACCGACACAGGTGGTTGGGTAGAGAATACCAAGGCGCTTGAGAGAACTCGGGTGAAGGAACTAGGCAAAATGGCACCGTAACTTCGGGAGAAGGTGCGCCGGTGAGGGTGAAGGACTTGCTCCGTAAGCTCATGCCGGTCGAAGATACCAGGCCGCTGCGACTGTTTATTAAAAACACAGCACTCTGCAAACACGAAAGTGGACGTATAGGGTGTGACGCCTGCCCGGTGCCGGAAGGTTAATTGATGGGGTTAGCTAACGCGAAGCTCTTGATCGAAGCCCCGGTAAACGGCGGCCGTAACTATAACGGTCCTAAGGTAGCGAAATTCCTTGTCGGGTAAGTTCCGACCTGCACGAATGGCGTAACGATGGCGGCGCTGTCTCCACCCGAGACTCAGTGAAATTGAAATCGCTGTGAAGATGCAGTGTATCCGCGGCTAGACGGAAAGACCCCGTGAACCTTTACTATAGCTTTGCACTGGACTTTGAATTTGCTTGTGTAGGATAGGTGGGAGGCTTTGAAGCGTGGACGCCAGTTCGCGTGGAGCCAACCTTGAAATACCACCCTGGCAACTTTGAGGTTCTAACTCAGGTCCGTTATCCGGATCGAGGACAGTGTATGGTGGGTAGTTTGACTGGGGCGGTCTCCTCCTAAAGAGTAACGGAGGAGTACGAAGGTGCGCTCAGACCGGTCGGAAATCGGTCGTAGAGTATAAAGGCAAAAGCGCGCTTGACTGCGAGACAGACACGTCGAGCAGGTACGAAAGTAGGTCTTAGTGATCCGGTGGTTCTGTATGGAAGGGCCATCGCTCAACGGATAAAAGGTACTCCGGGGATAACAGGCTGATACCGCCCAAGAGTTCATATCGACGGCGGTGTTTGGCACCTCGATGTCGGCTCATCACATCCTGGGGCTGAAGCCGGTCCCAAGGGTATGGCTGTTCGCCATTTAAAGTGGTACGCGAGCTGGGTTTAGAACGTCGTGAGACAGTTCGGTCCCTATCTGCCGTGGACGTTTGAGATTTGAGAGGGGCTGCTCCTAGTACGAGAGGACCGGAGTGGACGAACCTCTGGTGTTCCGGTTGTCACGCCAGTGGCATTGCCGGGTAGCTATGTTCGGAATAGATAACCGCTGAAAGCATCTAAGCGGGAAACTAGCCTCAAGATGAGATCTCACTGGAACCTTGAGTTCCCTGAAGGGCCGTCGAAGACTACGACGTTGATAGGTTGGGTGTGTAAGCGCTGTGAGGCGTTGAGCTAACCAATACTAATTGCCCGTGAGGCTTGACCATATAACACCCAAGCAATTTGACTACTCGAAAGAGCATCAGATTGCGGTGTGTGAAGACGAAACGAACCGAAAGTTCGATGTTCACAAACACCGAAAGCTGTCACATACCCAATTTGCTGAAGCGAGGCCATCTGGTCACGACTCAGTACCCGAATTTCTTGACGACCATAGAGCGTTGGAACCACCTGATCCCATCCCGAACTCAGCAGTGAAACGATGCATCGCCGATGGTAGTGTGGGGTTTCCCCATGTGAGAGTAGGTCATCGTCAAGATTAAATTCCGAAACCCCAATTGCGAAAGCAGTTGGGGTTTTGTTTTGCCCGCAGGAAAGTTTTTGCACGGTTCATCGAACAAATTTGCACAGTTATTTTCGAACCAGAACACTAGAATAGCCCCACCTTTTTTGGAGCCAGAGCCTTTATGTCAGAGTCGGTTGACGCCCCCGGGCTGTCAGATCTACCGCTGGAAGACTTGGTGGCCTGTCACGAGTGCGACCTGCTGGTGCGCAAGCCAACACTCGCCCACGGCGAGAAAGCCCTCTGCCCCCGCTGCGGATACGAGTTGTACGCCCATCGCCATAACGTGGTGCAGCGCAGCCTTGCCCTGGTGATTGCGGCACTGCTGCTGTACATACCAGCGAACTTTTTGCCGATCATGCAGCTCAATCTACTCGGGCAGTCTTCGGATGATACGGTCTGGAGCGGCGTGCTCGGTCTCTTCAATACCGGCATGCAAGGCGTATCGATTGTTGTGTTCCTGTGCAGCATGGCCATTCCGCTGCTCAAGTTGCTGTGCCAATTGTTTGTGCTGCTGACAATCCGTTTCGATATCGGTCGCAGCTATGGCTTGTTGCTCTACCGCATTTACCACCACCTCAAAGACTGGGGGATGCTCGAGGTTTACCTCATGGGCGTACTGGTGGCGATCGTCAAACTGGCGGACATGGCCGCCATCACCGTCGGCCTTGGCCTGGCGTGTTTTATCGGCTTGTTGCTGGTTCAGGTCTGGCTGGAAGTGGTGATGTCGCCGCACCAGATCTGGCAGGCGTTATCAGGGGAAGATGCTCATGCGGGCGATTGATGCAGGCATTCTGACGTGCACCGAATGCCATGAGTTGAACCGGCAGGAAGCGGAGAACGATGAACAAACCTGCACCCGCTGCGGTGCATTGGTTCACGCGCGCCGGCCGAACAGCCTCACCCGTACTTGGGCCCTGCTGATCACGGCGGCGATTATCTATATACCGGCCAACGTATTGCCGATCATGACTGTCAGTTCTTTGGGTCAAGGTGACCCAAGCACGATCATGTCCGGCGTGATCCAGTTGGTGCAGCACGGCATGATTCCGATTGCTGCCGTAGTGTTCATCGCCAGTATTCTGGTGCCGACTTTCAAACTGGTGGGCATCGCACTGCTGTTGTTTTCAGTACAACGCAAACAACCGTTGTCGGCGCGGCAGCGCATCTGGATGTACCGCTTCATCGAGTTCATTGGCCGCTGGTCGATGCTCGATATTTTTGTGATCGCCATTCTGGTGGCGGTCGTCAATTTCGGCCGCTTAGCCAGTGTCGAAGCCAATCTTGGCGCCATCGCCTTCGCCAGTGTGGTGATTCTGACGATGCTTGCCGCAGTAACTTTTGATCCCCGACTGATTTGGGATAACACGGAGTCGGACGACGACCATGACTGATTTGCCCGTAGCGAAAACCCGACCGGCCTCGAACTGGTCTGCCATTTGGGTACTGCCTCTGATCGCGCTGATCATCGGTGGCTGGCTCGGCTGGCGTGCCTATTCCGAAACCGGCATCGAGATCCAGATTCGCTTTGAAAGCGGCGAAGGCATCCAGGCCAACAAGACCGAGATCATGTACAAGGGCATGTCGGTCGGTAAGGTCAAAACGCTGAAGCTCGACGACGAGGGCAACTCCAAAGGCGTCATCGCCACCGTCGAGATGAACAAGGACGTCGAGCAATACCTCAAGACCAGCACGCGTTTCTGGCTGGTCAAACCGAGCGTAACTCTGGCCGGCATCACTGGTCTGGAGACGTTGGTCTCAGGTAACTACGTCGCTATCAGTCCCGGCGAAGGCGAGCCCGCGCGCAAGTTCAAGGCGCTGGCCGAAGAGCCGCCGCTGTCCGACGCCAAACCTGGTCTGCACTTGACCATCAAGGCTGATCGTCTCGGTTCGTTGAGCCGTGGCAGCCCGGTGTTCTACAAGCAGATCAAGGTCGGTCAGGTCAAAAGCTATGTGCTGTCGGAAGACCAAAGCACCGTTGAACTCAAAGTGTTCATCGAACCGACCTACGCCAAACTGGTGCGCAAACACACGCGTTTCTGGAACGCCAGCGGCATCAGCATCGACGCGAACCTGTCCGGGGTCAAAGTGCGCAGCGAATCGCTGGCCAGCATCGTCGCCGGCGGTATCGCGTTCGCCACACCGGAGAATCGCAAGGACAGTCCGCCAACCGATCCGAGCCTGCCATTCCGTCTCTACGAGGACTTCGACGCTGCCGCTGCCGGTATTCGTGTGAAGGTCAAACTCAGCGACTTCGAAGGCCTGCAGGCTGGCCGTACGCCAGTGATGTACAAAGGCATTCAGGTCGGCAACCTGAAAGCATTGAAAGTCGATGCCGATCTGAACAGCGCCACCGCCGAGCTGACCCTCGATCCGTTGGCCGAAGATTATCTGGTGGAGGGCACTCAGTTCTGGGTGGTCAAACCGTCGATCTCGCTGGCCGGCATCACGGGTCTCGAAGCGCTGGTGAAAGGTAACTACATCGCCGTGCGTCCGGGTGACAAAGGTGCCGCCCCGAAACGTGAGTTCGAAGCACGTCCGAAAGCGCCACCGCTGGATCTGCGTTCGCCGGGTCTGCACCTGGTGCTGTTCACCGACACGCTGGGTTCGATCGATGTCGGCAGTCCGATCTTGTACAAGCAGGTCAAGGTCGGTTCGGTACAGAGCTACCAATTCTCCAAGACGCGCAAACAAATCATCGTCGGCGTGCACATCGAGAAGGAATACGAAAACCTGGTCAACGCTTCGACGCGGTTCTGGAATGTCAGCGGTGTCACGTTGACTGGCGGGCTGACCGGCGGCATTCAGGTCAAGAGTGAATCCCTGCAAACCCTGATGGCCGGCGGTATCGCCTTCGAAACACCGCAGGCCAAGGCGCCGCTGCAGAAACGCATTCCGCGTTTCCGTCTGTTTGCCAATCATGACGACGCCAGTAAAAAAGGCAGCGTAGTAACGATCAAAGTCGATCGCGCCGACGGTCTCAGCAGCGGCACGCCGGTTCGTTTCAAAGGGCTGGATGTCGGCAAGATTGAAAGCGTCGATCTGACTGACGACTTGCAATCGGTCATCCTCACCGCGCGCATCACGGAAGTGCCGGAGAAGATTGCCCGGGTTGGCAGTCAGTTCTGGGTGGTCAAGCCTGAGCTCGGCCTGATCAAGACAGAAAATTTGGAAACCCTGGTGACCGGCAAGTACATCGAAGTGCAGCCAGCGGCGAAGAATCTTGGGCCGCAGAAGAACTTCGTTGCACTGGCCACGGCGCCGGAAGTCACCAAACAAGAGGCGGGTCTGAGTCTGGTCTTGAGCGCTGCTCGCCGTGGTTCGTTGAAGCCGGGTGTGCCGGTGACTTACCGTGAAATTACCGTGGGTAAAGTCACCGGTTATGAACTGGGTCAGACCGCTGATCGCGTATTGGTGCACATTCTGATCGAGCCGAAATACGCGCCGCTCGTACGCAGTGGCAGCCGCTTCTGGAACACCAGCGGTGTCGGGTTTGATATCGGTTTGTTCAACGGGCTGACGGTGCGCACCGAATCGCTGGAGACAGCGATTCAGGGCGGGATTGCCTTCGCTACGCCGGAGGGTGAGCGGATGGGCGGTCAGGCTCGGGCGGAGCAGACGTTCCCGTTGTTCGACAAGTTTGAAGATGAGTGGCTGACGTGGGCGCCGAAGATTTCGCTCGGTAAATAAATTCTGCGGTGTTTGAAGTGGGGCCATCGCGAGCAGGCTCACTCCTACAGGGGAACGCATTCCAACTGTAGGAGTGAGCCTGCTCGCGATAGGGCCAGCCAATTCAGCACAAACCCCAAGCCATAAAAAAGGGCCGCGATCCCAGCAGATCGCGGCCCTTTTTTTATCTTCAGTTAACGCCGATCAAACCGCATCCAGCTCCGGTTCATCCGCTTCAACATTCACCGTGGCCTTCACCACATCATGGCGACGGATGTACTTCCAGTCCGCCTCATCAATGTAGATCCCCGCCGGGCCGCTGCCGCCTTCCAGGTCGATCGCGACACTCGCGCAGACCTGCGGCTTCACGCTCGCCAGAATCGGCACGAAACCCAGTTGCAGGCTGGTTTCCAGCAGTGCGGCCTGGTTCTTCTCATCGATGTCCGCCGCCTCGTCGAGGTAGTACGGCAGACGCACGCGGCCGGCCTGATCGCGATCCATCAAGTGCAGCAACAAGTACATGTTGGTCAGCGCCTTGATGGTCATGGTCGTGCCGTTGGACGCCGCGCCATCGATGTCGGTGTGGATCACCGGCTGGCCGTTGACCTTGGTGATCTCGAACGCCAGTTCGAACAAGTCCTTGAGCCCGAGTTGGTTGTGGTTCGCTGCCACCAACCGCGCCAGATATTCCTTGGCCTCTTCGTTCTTGTTGTCTTGCTCGGCGCTTTGGCTGAGGTCGAACACCGACAGGGTTTCGCCTTCTTCGTACTGACCGGCGCTGTGGATGATCTGGTCGATGTGCTTCAGGGCTTCCTTGTTCGGCGCGAGGACGATGCGGAAGCTCTGCAGGTTGGAGACCTGACGCTTGTTGATCTCGCGGTTGAACAGCGCCAACTGGTGCTCGAGGCTGTCGTAGTCGCTGCGAATGTTGCGCAGGGTTCGAGCAATGTCGGTAACCGCCGCGCGACGGGCCTTGCCCAGCGTCAGTGCTTCATCGGTACGGTGCGCGTAAGCGTTGATCAGCAGCGACAAACGGCGCTCCATGTCGTCTTCGCTGTCGAACTTGGCCACACCTTTGAGGCGCACTTGCGCGTACAGCGCTTCGATCTGACCGTCAGCACGGAGCAAGCCTTGCCAGCTGTCCTGATAGTCGTTGAGCAGCGGTAGCAGGTTGTCCATCGAATCGTCGACCGGATCCATGAACGGCGTACCGAACGGCAGATCCGCCGGCAGCAACTGACGACGGCGCAATGCATCGTCGAGCGTGCGTTGCTTGGCTTCCATATCGGCGATCTGGCGGCCGACCAGTTGCAGCTTGGCCGACAGTTGCTGGACGCGCTCGGTGAAGGCATCGCTGGAACGCTTGAGTTCGTCCTGCGCGCCTTCCATCTGCGCCAGTTGCTCGAGCTTGTCGCCTTCTTCAGCGCTCAAGGTCTGGGTGCGACGGAAATCTTCCAGCGCCTTTTGCGCGTCCAGCACTTGCTGGTACAGCGCTTCGGTCTGGGTCTTGCTCGCCGAGCGGTCAGCGGCAACGGCCTGCTGGGTCTTGAGCTGTTTCAGCTCTTTGTCCAGACGTTCTTTCTGGTCGCGCAACGCGGCACGGTCGGCCAGTGCTTGCAGCGCCGGTGGCTCAATGTGCGAGAGGTCTATCGACAGGCCCGGCACTTCGAAGCGTTCACCCTTGAAGCCATCAAGGATCAGCTCAACCGATTTGACCCATTCGCCACCCTCGTCGAGGGTAATGCCGTGTTCGCCCAGCGGCAGGCTGAACAGTGCGCTGTTGAACAGACGCATCAACCGTTCGACGTCGGGTTGCGAAAATTCTTCGCGCAGACGTGCATAGCTGTTGTTGTCGGCGTGATCGAGTTGCTGCTTCACCGACTTCAGGCGTTTTTCCAGATCGCGCAGGCGTTCTTCGAGATCTTCTGCACTGAACTGACGCGATTGCGCCAAGGCGCCGGCGAGTTCGTCGTGGGCGTCTTTGGCCGCGAGCAATTGTTGCTCCAGCACTTTGACGTCATCGACCAAAGCAAAGCGATTCTTCAGTACCGACAGCTCGCCGAGCCAACGCTGGATGCCGGAAATTTCCCGCTCCAGACGCATCAGTTCCTGGGTACCGCCGCGCTGATTGTTTTGCAGACTGTCCTGCTCGCCACGGTAGTGGTCGGCCTGGATGGTCAGCTCTTCCTTGCGCGCACTGGCGTAATCCGACCAAGTACCGAGCAACGAATCGAGCAGCGGCGACAGCCGATGCAGCTTGCCGCGCAGCACGTCGCGCTGTTTCACGCCGTTGGCCAGGGCTTCAACCAACGGGCCGGCAGCGACCAGCGAGTTGTAGTCCTGTTCCATGCGACGCACGTCGCGGAAGGCTTCTTCGCACGCGGCGATGTAATCGACACTGCCGGAACGCAGGCTGTGTTCGAAGGCATCGAGGAACAACTGCTTCAACTTGGCCGCTGTAATTTCGCGCATGTGCAGCAGGTTGATGAACAGCGCGCGGAAAGTCTTCAGGCTTTGCTCGCTGGTGGAGCGCAGCGGGATCAGGGTCAGATCCAAAGGAATAGACGTGTGACCGCCCACCAGCAAACGACGCAGCTCATCGGGCTTGAGTTCGTAGGCTTTCAGGCCTTCTTTCTCAAGGTTGCTGAACAGCTCTTTCTGACGCAGGCAGGTGTCGTTCTTTTGGTAATGCGCCAGATCGAGCTTGCCGGCGTAGGCGAAGAACTGGTGACCGAAACCACCGCCCGGGCCGCGACCGACCACGCCGATCACGTGCGGGCCGTGTGGCAGGTTCACTTCGACAAGGATGTAGCTGGTGTCGGAAGCGAAGTAGAAGCGCCGCGATTGTTCGAGGCTGTACTTGCCGAAACTCATGTCCGACATGCGCGCCAAAATCGGGAACTGCAAGGCGTTGATCGACGCCGATTTACCGAGGTTGTTCGCGCCGTAAACCGACAGCGGTTCTTCCAGCGGGAACAGGCCGAGGCTGTAACCGGCAGTGTTCAATAGGGCAAAGCGGCGGATGCCGTAGCGTTCCTGGCTCATGCGTCGGACTCCTGTTCTTCGGCAATGGCGCGGGCCAGTGCGTCTTCTTCGCTTTCTTCATCGAACTCGGTTAGATCAAGCGGATCGTCGGTTTCGAGGAATTTGGCTTCGGCCGCTTCGTCGATCAGCACCGGCGCTGGCAGCGGCAATACGCTGTGCACGCTGGCCGCCAGATCGCGGTCTTGCTGCACCGACAGGCACACGTCGAGGAAACGGTGCATCGGTGGCAGGAAGCGGTACACACCGTTTTCTTCACCGGCGAAACCGAGTTGAGTCATGCGGCGCATGATCTTTTCTTCGAGCTCTTCGACGGTCTGCACTTCGGCTTGAATAAACAGGTCGCGGTACTTCTCCAGCAGCGACGGCAGTTCTTCGCGGCCGAGGCTGCCGCCATCGAGCACGGCGATCGGGTCGCGGCCCTGATCGGCCAGATGCTCGACGAGGATGAAGGTGAACAGCGCCAGACGCTGCGCCGTCTTGTTCACCGCCGCAGCGGCCATGTCCGGCACAAAGTAGTAGAAACCACGGGTGTCGCAGACCAGTTCAAAACCCAGCGCCTTAAACAGTGTGCGGTATTGATCCTGGAAGTTCGACAGTTGCGCGTACAGTTCCGGGTCGCGGCGGCTGACGTGGTAACCCTTGAACAGCTCGCGGAAGATCGGTGCCAGTTGGGACAGTTCGGAGAGATCAAGATGCATTGGGGATGCTCGCAGAATCCTCGGCGGCACTGTCGCGGGCCGAGAGCAGGGCGAAGGAGCGCAGGCTGACCTGGTGCTCATGAGTGTGGTATTCGCGGCGTTCCAGACGTTCGCGGGTAAAGCGTTTTTCCCGCGACAGGCGCGAGAACCAGTAGAGCAATTCGTCGGTGGCGCCGTCCGGTTCCTGCTCGAGCAGCCAGGTCATCAGATCCGGCATCGGCAGCGATTCTTCGCAACGGTCGACCATCTCGCGCACGGTGCGCGGGGCACGTGGCGCATCGCCTTTCTGGGTTTTGTGCGCTTTCGGGAAGCGGGCCGGTTTCGGTTCGAAACGCGCCAACGCGTACACGTAGGCTTCGACCTGACTGGCGCTGCCGAGGAAGGTGCTTTGCGGGCGAGTGAACATCGGCATCGCGGCTTGCGGCACGGCGTCGATGCCTTTACGGCGGATCGCCGCCAGTGCGAGCGCGGCGCCACGGGTCACGGCGTTGTGCCGGCGGGCTTCTTCACGCAGCGGCAGCAACAGTTCGCGGGCATGCCGCAGAGTCAACTGAGCGCTGGTCTGCATTTCGAGGATGCGCGCGTGGGTGCGCAGCAGCATGTCATCGTCAACCAGATGGCCGAGGCGCTGTTGCTCGCTGAGCATTTTCAGCAGCACGGTTTCAACCTTGCGCACGCCTTGTTCGAAGGCGCCGTCGGCGTTCACCAGATCGATCATCGGCTCGACGTATTCGTCCCACGTCGCCAGTACTTCGGCGTAACGCTGACGCAGCGGAATCTGCCGGTCACTGGTCTTGGCGCGTTCTGCCACCGCCACCAGCGCTTGTTCGTCGTTGTCGAGTTTCTTCAGAACATCGCGCACGCGCATGTCGAGCAAACGCAACTGACGGGCGAGGTCGTGACCGTCGCGAACGTCGAACGCATCCTGAATGTAACCGGCCAGGCGTTCGAGGTGACGCAAATAGGCTTCGATTTCCAGGCACAGGCCCAAACGGTGTTCACGACGCAGGTAAGCGAGGAAGTCGTGAATCTGCGCATTGAGCTCGAACCGGTTCGGGCTTTTCGCCACCGGCACCAGAATATCGAGGCGAATCCACACGTCGAGCAGGCTGGTAATGTCCTGCGGCGTGCTGTCCAGTTGTTGGGCGGCCAGTTGCGTGCGCAGTTCGTTGAGGCTCAATGTGCCTTGGTCGAAGTGCTCACACAAAGGCTCCAGAAGCGCCCAGTGTTCAGCGAGGGCGCGCAAGACGCGCTTGGGTTCGATCATCGGAATGCCCGGCTGGTTGGCAATGAAAAGCGGCGATTGTACTGCATCGCAGCCGATACGATTCAATCCAGGGACAGGCTGTTGTTTTTCTTTCGGTCAAGTGATTGATCAACAACGGGCGATCTTGGACGAAGGGCGGTAGAATCAGCCCACTTCAGTTATCCACAAGTGGCCGACCCTTTGCTAATCGAGTCCCGCCGCCGCGCCTATTTGAACGCCATGCAGGTGGTCAATTGGCTGCCGCGCACCGAATTGCCCTTCGCCGCGCCCTCGCGCCCCGAGCTGCTGGACATGCCCGAGCCCGAGGTAGAAGCGCCGCTGGTGCCCGCGCCTCAGGCCGAAGCGCCGGTGCAGCCTGTTGCGCGCCCGAGCGAACGGCCGAAGATCGAAGTGCCGCGCCCGTCGCTGGCGAGCACGCGAACCAACGCCAAACCGGTGGAAGAGGCCGACGACACGCCAGTCGTCGCCAAGCCCGCACCGGTGCCGCCGCCGCGTTTCGCCCTGCAATTATTGCGGGCCGGGCGTTGCCTGCTGCTGGTCGAGTTACCCACAGGCGAGCCGTTCCAGAGCCGTGATCCTGCTTATTTATTGCTCAAAGACATGCTGCGTGCCGCCGGTCTGCCGGATGCGCCGCAAATTGTCGGCGAGCCAGTGCGTTGGCCGTGGCTCAATCGCGGCACCATGGATCAGGGCCCGGATGCGGCGCGCGACTTTGTGCAGGGTTTCCTTTCGGTACAAATGGAATCCGCACCCTGCGCCTGCCTGTGGCTGATCGGCCTGCCGGCGGTGCGTTTTGCCGGTGAGGCGGACGCTGAAGCATTCAATCGTGAATTGCAGATCGAAGGTCTGGGCTCAGCCTGGGCCATTCCCGGTCTGGAATTGTTAATGGAAGAGCCACAGCGCAAAGCCGCTGTGTGGCAAGCCATGCGTCGGCTGATGGCGCGCTGGAAAGAATCGAATGAGTGACGCTGTATCGTTCCGCCCGATGATCGAGGCGGATCTGGACGCTGTGCTGAAGATTGAATTCGCCGCGTACAGCCATCCGTGGACACGCGGGATTTTTCTCGACGGCTTGGGCAAATACCAGATCTGGCTGATGTTCGAAGGTGAGCAACAGGTCGGGCATGGTGTGGTGCAGATCATTCTCGATGAAGCGCATCTGCTCAATATCACCGTGAAACCGGAGAGTCAGGGGCGAGGGTTGGGGCTGACATTGCTGGAGCATCTGATGTCGCGAGCGTATGCGGCTGAGGCTCGGGAGTGTTTTCTCGAAGTGCGCGACAGTAATACGGCGGCGTTCCGGTTGTATGAGCGTTATGGCTTCAATGAAATTGGCCGGCGTCGGGATTATTATCCGGCGGTGGGCGGGCGTGAAGATGCCGTGGTCATGGCCTGCACTTTGGTTGACTGACCCCCTGACTCATTCTGCTCCTGCGGATACAACATCCCCCTGTAGGAGTTGCCGAAGGCTGCGATCTTTTGATCTTGTTCCGGATCATGCAAAAAGATCAAAAGATCGCAGCCTTTGGCAGCTCCTACAGGGGATCGGGTCTGTCAGCGCTTGCCATCCATCGGATCACGCCGCGCCAGTTCCGCCTCATCCAGCCCGTTTCCACCGCCAATGTCATCCTCATCGACAATGCTCAAATCCCAATCCGCCTGATTGCCTTCCCCGGCCTCTTCGGCATCCCGCGCACCGTCTTCATGAATCAGCGTTTCCGGGCTCATGTCATCGTCGGTCGGCTCATGGTCGGCAACCGAGGCGCCAGTCATCCCGGCTTCACGCACGCGTTCATTGGGCATCAACTGCTCGCGTTCACGCTCGGGAATCTCATCACCGATCTTCGCGCTCGGCTCGTCTTCATCGAAATCCAGCTCATGCACCGAACCCATGCGGTCTTCGTTATCATCGATGGGCTCCGGCTGTACCGCATCGTAAGGGCGTCGTGAATCAGTCATGGCAATTCCTCATACTGTGGGCCTTACTAAGGTGGACTCACCGGGCACACGAGAATTCCAACGAAATCACTTTCGGCTCAAGCGTGACCCCGACGGGCGGTCGACTGTCATACCAGCGCATCTTTCTTGAGGCCTTACAGCATGCATGACTTACAAGACCTGATTGATAACAACGAGCGTTGGGCTGACGCGATCACCAAGGAAGACCCGGATTTCTTCGCCAAACTGGCCCGCCAGCAAACGCCGGAGTATCTGTGGATCGGCTGTTCCGACGCGCGCGTGCCGGCCAACGAAATCGTCGGCATGTTGCCGGGCGATCTGTTCGTTCACCGCAACGTCGCCAACGTGGTGCTGCACACCGACCTCAATTGTCTGTCGGTGATTCAGTACGCGGTGGATGTGCTCAAGGTTAAGCACATTCTGGTCACTGGCCACTACGGTTGCGGCGGTGTGCGCGCCTCGATGCAGGATCGCCAGTTCGGCCTGATCGACGGCTGGCTGCGTTCGATTCGCGATCTGTACTACGAAAAACGCGAAGAACTGGCCAAGTTGCCGACCGAAGAAGAACAGGTCGATCGGATGTGCGAACTCAACGTAATCCAGCAAGTGGCCAACGTCGCCCACACCAGCATCATCCAGAACGCCTGGCATCGTGGGCAGAGCCTGTCGATCCACGGCTGCATCTATGGCATCAAGGATGGCCGCTGGAAAAGTCTCAACAC
The DNA here is from genome assembly GCF_049959085.1 of Pseudomonas rustica. Lineage (NCBI taxonomy): Bacteria > Pseudomonadati > Pseudomonadota > Gammaproteobacteria > Pseudomonadales > Pseudomonadaceae > Pseudomonas > Pseudomonas rustica. The sequence goes on from NZ_CP188200.1 coordinate 361,177, forward strand.
CACCATCAGTGGTTTCGAGCAATTGCCGCCGCAATACCGTTTGCGTCCGGTCGGCGCGCCGTAATCAGCGTTTCAGCGCAGGCCCGCGTGGCGCCAGCGCTGTAAAAACTGTTGGCCTTCGCGGTTGGGTGGTTCGTCGTAACCGGTGATCCACCCACGACAATGCGACGATCCGCAATGGCAAGCGAACTGGCGCAAGAGTTTGTCTTCGGTGGCGGCGAAATCCATGGTCAGCCGTTCGCCCCTGTGGATATCTTTCAGCGCCCACAGCCACAATTCGCTCATGTCGAGAAACACGTTGGGGTTGCAGGAATGCTCCAGCAATCCGCAGAAGCGTGGGTCGTAAAGATGCAGGCCGGTTTGCAGTTGCCGGGTCTGCCGACATCGATAGGGCAACACTTGTCCCGATACGCGACACATGCGGGTGATGCGCAGAAACTCCCGATGCGCGATCACCGCATCGGCGCCATCGTCATCGTGAATGATTTCGAAGTCATCGCTGGCTGGAAACCCGAGACGCACGGGGAGGCCGGCAAACGGATAAATGCCCGGCGAATCACAAGCATGACGGGCGTGAACGGCATGACTGTTCATAACGATCCTTGTCCAACGGGTGCTGCGACTTCCGTAGGCTGACGTCCTGTCAGTCCTGCAACACGATTTATGGATCCAATCCTGCGATATATGACAGAACCGGTCTACTGTCAGATCTGACAGGCGCGATTCGCGCTTTTGCGCGTCAGCCAAAACTGACGCGCAACACTTCTATAAGTGTGGGGCCGGGACGGCAGCGGCAGGCAGCGGTGCCTGCAATTTCTGCAGTTCAGCCTTGATCGGCGTGGTGGTGCATTTCGCGGCGGCTTGTTCTGCGCTCAGATTGCGAATCGAGGTGTAGAACAGCTCGCAGGTTTTGACCTTCTGCGTCACCTGCCAGGTTTGTGTGCAACGGTTGAGCAGGGGCTTCGGGTCGCTGCCCGGTTTGCTGCCCATTCCGGCCTGCCAGCAAGCGGCGCTCAAATCCTGTCCCATCACTTTCAGGCCGGCGGCATCGGCATTGGCTTGTGCGTCATCACCGGTGTAGCTTTTCGGGTCGGCGGCGTACCAGATGTAACTCGGGTGATTGGAGCCCAATACCGGCACGTTCACGCCTTTGCTCGGTGTGATGGTGGCGAGGCCTAACACGCTCACGGTCGGCCCGTATTGATCTTTGATCCAGTTTCGCACCGGCGCCCCGAAAGCGACCATCGGCAGCACGCTACCGCTGGCGCTCTGGCTGAACTGTTTGACCAGCGTGGTCTGGTAGTCCTTGAAGTAACCGTAGACGCCTTCCAGATCACTGCCGGCGCTGGCGGGCGCGGCGATCGGGGCGATGTCGATGATGGTTTGAAACGCCGGTGTTTGCGCCGCAGGAATACCGTTTGCGGTCAGCAACGTTGCCCAGCGATCGGTGGTGTTCGAGCGCAGGTAATCCTGCGCCTGGGTCAGCGAATAATCCGGCGGGAAGTGCAGCAGTTCGATGCTTTTGCGGTTTTCCAGGGCCATGCCCAGCGGCAGGAACAGATACCAGCTGTACGCCCATTTGCCGTCGGCGTTGAGTTGGCTGGCGCCTTTGTAAGCCAGATCGCCGGCATCGAGCAGCGCCGACAACGGTTTGTCATAACCCTTCGGCACGCCGGTTATCTCGGCGTAGAGCTGACCGTTATCAGTCTTCACCAACACCTTTGCATTGGCGTAACCGTCGCGTTGCACGCTCTGGTTCAAGTAGTGGGCGACGGTCTGCTCCAGCGTCCAGTTGCGAAAGCAGATGACGCTGCAGTTGTTGGGGTAGGCGAAGAGACGGGTAACGCGTTCGCTGCTGCCGAGTTTCAGGTCGACATCGGCGTGGGCGGCGGCGCTCAGCGTGAGCGCGGCGAGGGTCAGTCCTGCGATTTTCAACATGCTCAGATCCTTTTCAGCGTGATTCCCCCTCGTTCGGGGGCGCCTCATAGTGGATCAGCCGTGATGCCCGGAGAAGTCGGGCAACACGGTTTTTTGTGCGCAAGTCGCAGGCGGGTTTATCCGGCCGGAAAGTGCAGGGCGTTGCTCAGATCGCCCATGGGTTGTTGCCCGCGCGCAGTCATCGCGTCATCGCGCTGCTTGAGGCCGTCGAGCTTCTCCAACTGGAACACGCGGGTGATCAAGCGCAGGATCGACGCCGTGTCGTAAACCGTGTGATCGACTGTGCCTCTACGCGCAAACGGCGACACCACCAGCGCCGGTACACGCGAGCCCGGGCCCCAGCGATCGCCCTTGGGCGGCGCAACGTGATCCCACCAGCCGCCGTTTTCATCGACGGTCACGACCACCACCATGTTTTTCCACTGCGGACTTTCGCGCAGCACTTTCAACGCGCGGACGATGTGTCGATCCCCGGAGGCGACGTCGGCATAACCGGCATGCATGTTCAGGTTGCCCTGAGGTTTGTAGAAACTCACGGCGGGCAATTTGCCGGCCTCGGCGTCGGCGAAGAATTTGTTAGTACTCGACTCATCGCCCAACCCGGCGTCGCGCAGACGTTTAGTGCGCTCTGCGGGATTGTCCGGGCCTTGTTGTTTGAAGTAGTTGAACGGCTGATGGTGATACTGAAAGTTGGGAATCTTCGGGATGCCGCCGGAATCCTTGAACTGATCCAGCGTCGCCTGCCACGCGCCGGCGTACCACGCCCAATCGACGTTCTTTTTCGACAGCTTGTCGCCGATGTGCTCGTGGGTCTGCGGCACCATCACATTGGGCAGATCGGCTTTCGAATACGCCGGGCGCTCAGGGTCGCGAATCCATGTCGGCCAGTAGGGCGGGGCCAGTGTGTTAACGCCATAACCATCCGGCGTAAGCGCACTCGGGCCGAATTGAGGCGGGCCAGTCATGGCGCTGGCGGGCGATGCGTCCAGCGGTTTGAGGCGCGGGTCGTTTGGATCAGCGCTTTGCAGCGCAGCGATCTGCGACTTGGCCACAGAATTGCCGACGTCCGGATAGAACGGTGCGGTGGCGCTGATCAGGTACTGATGGTTAAGGAACGAGCCACCGAAAGCACCCTGGAAAAAGTTGTCACAGAGCACGAACTCCTGCGCGAGATCCCACAGGCGCAGGGCATAACGGCTCTGTGCGTAGTGCCCCATGGTCAAACCACCGGAGTCGGCCCACGCGACGAAACCGTCATTCTTGCCGCCGTTGATCTGCATCTGGTTCTGATAAAACACGTGCCACAAATCACGGGTGACCAGGCCAAAGGGCAGGTCTTCGCCATTCGGGCCTTTGAGGGCGAACGGCGCGTTGAGCAGGTTTTCCTGAAACTGCGTGGCGTTGGGGTACGTCACGCCATCCAGGGTTTGCGGGCCGATCTGCAAGGTGCCGCCCCAGACCGGCGGCAGGGTTTGCAACAGCGAGCCATCGCGGTCGCGTTGCTGATAGTCGGCAGGTTTCAGCGCCGACAGCGGCTTTTCGACGCCGGGGAAATCACCGAACAGGTTATTGAAACTGCGGTTCTCGGCGTAGATCACCACCACGGTTTTCACCTGCTCACGCAGCGCCTTGTCCAGCTCGGCCGGGGTCAGCGGATGCTCGGCTGGTTTATCCGGTTGATCGCTGGTATTGCCACACGCCGCCAGCGTCGCCCCGACGCCAAGCACCGCAACACCCCCAAGGAAACGGCGGCGACTGGTATCGGTGGGGGTATCGGATTTTGCGGAAGGTGCGTCGGTGGCGTCTGAATCGTCGATCATGTGTCGGCCCGTTTTGCTTAAATGTTTCAGTATGTTTCGGGCGGACGCTAGCAAGGGGATGTGACGGTTGGGTTACAAATGGTGCGGTGATTGTTGATCTGCTGCACGGTTAGACTTTCGCGATTGAATCCTGTCGCGATAAACCATGAAGCCCTCTACTGCTCTTGATTTGCAACGAATCGCTGTCCGTGCGGTTGCCCGCCGATTTCAGATGGGCAACCTTCGTGTTTTTGGTTCGGTGGCCATGGGCACCGATACAGAAGGCAGTGATCTCGACCTTTTGGTCGATCCAAAGCCCGGCACCACATTGTTTGATCTAGGAGGGCTTCAGGTGGAGCTTGAGGAATTATTGGGCGTCACCGTTGACTTGCGAACCCCGGAAGATATTCCACTCAAATTTCGCCAACAGGTTTTGGAACAGTCGCGACCTGTATGAAAAGGGAACTGATCTATCAGTTAAGAACTGAATGAGACTGCGAATAATGGGTGTGAAGTCTGGATGGTGATTCAAGTTCGAAGTGAAAAACAAATGTGGGAGCGGGCTTGCTCGCGAAGGCGATGTATCAATCAGCAATGATGTTGACTGACACACCGCTTTCGCGAGCAAGCCCGCTCCCACAGGGGTTTTATGCCAACTTGACGATCCGGTTTACGGCATCACCGGCGGTGTATACGCCAATGTCGTCCCCAGCGCCCACAGCAAAAACAGCACCAGTGGCGTGTGCACCAGCAGTTGCACGAACGAGAAGCCGATCAGATCCCGTGCCTTCAGTCCGAGCACGCCCAGCAACGGCAGCATGTAGAACGGGTTGATCAGGTTCGGCAGCGCTTCCGCCGCGTTGTAGATCTGCACCGCCCAGCCGAGGTGGTATTGCAGATCGTTGGCGACCTGCATCACGTACGGCGCTTCGATGATCCACTTGCCGCCACCCGACGGGATGAAGAAGCCGAGAATCGCCGAGTACACGCCCATCAGCAGGGCATAGGTGTCGTGGGAGGCGATGCTGACGAAGAACGTCGAGATGTGGTGTGCCAGCGTCTGCGCATCGGCGCCTTTGACCGTGGTCATCAGTGCGGCAATCGAGCCGTACAGCGGGAACTGGATCAGCACGCCGGTGGTGGTCGGCACCGCGCGCGACACCGCATCGAGGAAGCTGCGCGGGCGCCAGTGCAGCAGCGCGCCGAGCATGATGAACAGGAAGTTGTAGGTGTTCAGCCCGGAAATCGCGGTGATCGCCGGTTTCGTCGAGAATTCGTGGAACAGCCATCCCGCCGCCAGCAGCACCAGCACGATGATGAGAAGAGGACTGTGTTCGAGCCATTCGCCCGGACGAGTGCGCGGTTGCAGCGGTGGCAGATTGAACGCCGGGTCGATGCCGCACGCCTTGGCGTCTCGCGCAGAGTTCGGGCCGGGCGCGGTGGCGTAGGCGATGATGATCGAGATCACGATCAGCGCCAGCAGCATCACGCCGGACTGCCAGAGGAAAATCGTTTCGGTGAACGGAATCACTCCGGTGATCGACAGGATCGACGGCGGCAGGCTGCCCGGGTTGGCCTGCAACTGTGCGGCCGACGACGACAGGCCCAAGGCCCACACGGCGCCCAGACCCAGATAGGCAGCGGCACCAGCGGCGCGGTAATCCATTTTCAGATCGGTGCGGCGGGCGAGGGCGCGCACCAGCAAACCGCCGAACACCAGCGACAGGCCCCAGTTGAGCAGCGACGCAACCATCGAAATCAGTGCGACCCAGGCCACGGCGGAACGACCGTTTTTCGGGATGCGCGCCAGACGATCGATCAGTTTCACGGCGGGCGGCGAGCTGGCGACGACGTAGCCGCCGATCACCACGAAGGCCATTTGCATGGTGAAGGGGATCAGGCTCCAGAAGCCGTCACCGAAAGCCATCGCGGCGTCGGTGGGTTTGGCGCCCATGGCCATTGTCGCCAGCGCGACGATGATGACGGCCAGCGCGGCGAACACCCAAGAGTCGGGAAACCAGCGTTCGGCGAAGTTGGAACAGCGCAAGGCGAAGCGCGCGGAGCGGCTATCTTCGATATCAGCGGCCACAGAAGTACCTCGGATTTTTTTATGGTTATTTTTGATCCAGGAGCGTGTTACCCATTTCAGGCAAAGCGGTGAACCCTGTGGGAGCGAGCCTGCTCGCGAAGAGGCCGGCACATTCAACATAAATGTTGCCTGAGCTGACGCTTTCGCGAGCAGGCTCGCTCCCACAAGGGGGCACTTTGGTTTGCCGGCGTTAGAGCGGGCGCCGCCTGGACAGGCCCCAACAGTAAATCAAGCCGAGGCGTTTTGTGAGCAGGTTTTTCCAAATCAGGACTATGGTCTAACGGGTTGTCCATCCGTCCATTTGCGTAGACCATGTGCGCCTTGGTTTTTTGCCTGTGCCAGAGTTCTTTGTCATGACTGCCAATTCCGCAGCGCAACCCGCGCCGTTCAGCCGCTCCGACTACAAGACCCTCGGCCTTGCAGCCCTCGGTGGCGCGCTGGAAATCTATGATTTCATCATTTTCGTGTTCTTCGCCCTGACCCTCAGTCAGCTGTTTTTCCCGCCGGAAATGCCCGAATGGCTGCGCCTGCTGCAAAGCTTCGGGATCTTTGTCACCGGTTACCTGGCGCGGCCGCTGGGCGGTATTTTGATGGCGCATTTCGCCGACCGCATGGGGCGCAAGAAAGTCTTCAGCCTGAGCATCCTGATGATGGCGCTGCCGTGCCTGCTGATCGGGATCATGCCGACCTACACGCAGATCGGTTATTTCGCGCCGCTGTTGTTGCTGGCGCTGCGCATCCTCCAAGGCGCGGCGGTCGGCGGCGAAGTGCCGAGTGCCTGGGTGTTCGTCGCTGAACATGCGCCTGCTGGCCATCGCGGTTATGCGCTGGGCTTCCTCCAGGCCGGGCTGACCTTCGGTTACCTGATCGGCGCGTTGACCGCGACGTTTCTGGCGCAAGTCTTCACCCCGGCGGAAATCCTCGATTACGCCTGGCGCTATCCGTTCCTGCTCGGCGGTGTATTCGGCGTGATCGGCGTCTACCTGCGTCGCTGGCTGAGCGAAACGCCGGTGTTCATGGCCATGGAAGCGCAACGTGAGGCGCGCGTCGAACTGCCGTTGCGCACGGTGTTGCGCGAACACCGACTGGCGATGTTGCCAGCCATGCTGCTGACCTGCGTGCTGACCTCGGCGGTGGTGGTGTTCGTCGTCATCACGCCGACGATGATGCAGAAAACCTTCGGCATGAGCGCCAGCCACACCTTCGCCCTCAGCGCCTTGGGCATCGTTTTTCTCAATATCGGCTGCGTGATCGCCGGGTTGCTGGTCGACCGCATCGGCGCCTGGCGCACGGTCATGCTCTATAGCCTGCTGCTGCCGCTGGGCATTGCCGTGCTCTACGGCTGCCTGATCAGCGGCGGCGACTGGATTGGCATCGCCTACGCCATCGCGGGTCTCGCCTGCGGCGTGGTGGGTGCGGTGCCGTCGGTGATGGTCGGGTTGTTCCCGGCGCGTATTCGCGTGTCAGGCATTTCCTTCACCTACAACATTGCCTACGCCGCGTGGGCAAGTATCACACCGCTGCTGCTGATCGGTCTGATGCCGTGGAGCCCGTGGATCTGCGTGATGTTCTGCGCGGTGATGGGCGCGGTCGGTATCGTCAGCGCGGCGTATTTCGGCGCGCGGATGCCGCGCACGGGACAATGTCAGGTAGCCGGAACTGCCTGACAACGTACGTCCGAACTATTTTTGACTGAGGAGTCTCAAGCGCTCTTCAGAAACGCTGCGCAAGGCCGATGGTTAGGCTGCATCCCGCTCTCTAACCTGTCCATCGGTACTTTCCCATGTTCAACAAACGCTTGAAGCAAGAGCTGGCCGCTCTTCGTGAAGAACTCTCCAGTCTTGTGCAAGTGAAGGAAAGCCTGGAAAGCGAGATGCTGGTGCTGACCCTTGAGCCCGACGGCCGGGTGCAATCGGTCAATCAGAACTTCCTCACCGAGATGCTCTACAAGAGCCACGATCTGATTGGCCGCGCGATCGAAGACATCGTTCCGGCCCACGTGAAGTCCGATGAATTTCATCAGCGCTTCAAAAACGCCATGAACCGTGGCGAGCATTTCGCTGGCGCGATTCGTTTGATGCGCGGCAATGGTGAAGAGGCGTGGCTGCGTTCGATTGTGCAGCCGGTGCGCACGTCGGATGGGCGGATCAAAAACATCTCGATCTACGCCAGTGACCTGACGCGCACCATCGAAGCCTCCCGTGAACACGAAAACCTGATCGGCGCGCTGGTGCGTTCCACCGCCGTAATCGAGTTCGATCTCAACGGTAATGTACTGGCCGCCAATGATCGTTTCCTTAGCGGTATGGGTTACAGCCTGGCGCAGATCAAGGGCAAACATCACCGGATGTTTTGCGAGCCGCAGGAGTACAACAGCGCCGAGTACGCGAACTTTTGGCGTCGTTTGAACAACGGTGAGTTCGTCGCCGACCGTTTCAGACGGGTCGACAGCCATTGTCGTACAGTCTGGCTGGAAGCGTCCTACAACCCTGTGGTCGATGCCAACAACAAACTGTACAAAGTGGTGAAGTTCGCCACGGTGATCACCGATCAGGTCAACCGCGAAAAGGCCGTTGCCGAAGCCGCCAACATTGCCTACAGCACCTCGCAACAAACCGACAGCACGGCGCAGCGTGGCACCACGGTGGTGACCGAGGCGGTCAATGTGATGCGCGATTTGTCGCGGCACATGCAGACGGCGGGTGAGGGCATTGAAGCGCTGAACGAGCAGTCGCTGGTGATCGGTACCATCGTCAAAACCATCAGCGGCATTGCTGAACAGACCAACCTGCTGGCGCTGAACGCGGCGATCGAAGCGGCGCGTGCCGGTGAACAGGGGCGTGGTTTTGCCGTGGTGGCCGATGAAGTGCGGCAACTGGCTTCGCGCACCAGTCAGGCGACGGACGAAATTGTTGGCGTGGTGCGGCAGAACCAGGAAATGGCGCGCAATGCTGTGGCCCTTATGACTGACGGCAAGCTGCAGGCCGAACAGGGGCTGGCGCTGGCGGCAGAGGCGGGCACGGTGATTGTCGAGATTCAGGACGGTGCGCAGAAAGTGGTGAATGCGGTTGGCCAGTTCGCCAATCAACTTTCCAACTGAAGATCCACCCAATCCCTGTAGGAGCTGTCGAGTAAAACGAGGCTGCGATCTTTTGATCTTGATGTTGAGGGCCAAGATCAAAAGATCGCAGCGTTCCGCAGCTCCTACAGGTTTTTCACCAGCAGATATTTCGTTGCAGGCGCTACAATCGGCTCCTTTTCTCCCCGGAGCAGATCCCCATGAGCGCCGACCATTGCCGCCCGGTTCCCCTCAACAAAGCCTACCGTTTGCTCAACCACGGGCCGACCGTATTGGTCAGCGCCGCCCACAACGGCCAGCGCAATATCATGGCTGCCGCCTGGGCAATGCCGCTGGATTTCGAACCGCCGAAAGTCGCCGTCGTACTCGACAAATCGACCTGGACGCGACAGTTGCTCGAAGCCTCGGGCACCTTCGTCCTCAACGTGCCGTGCGCGCAACAGGCCGATATTGTACAAACCGTCGGTAACACGTCCGGTCTGGACATCGTTGGCAGTCAAAGCCGCGACAAATTCGAAGCCTATGGCCTGCAAACCTTCGCCGGAGATCTGGTTGAGGCGCCGCTGCTCGACGGCTGCGTCGCCTGGCTTGAATGTCGTTTGTTGCCGGAGCCGCACAATCATCAGCAGTACGATCTGTTCCTCGCCGAGGTGATTGCCGCTCACGCCGATGCGCGCGTGTTTAGCGAAGGGCGTTGGCATTTCGACGGCCACGATTCGTTGCGTACGCTGCACCATGTGGCGGGCGGGCATTTCCTCACTATTGGCGATGCGCTGGATGGCAAAGTGCTGGAAGCTAAACCATCGGAGTGAAACAAAAATTAACGTTTTGCAGTAATTAATTATTGTTTTGCGATAATTTAATCGTCTATGGTTTGTCTCACATTCAATCTGTGAGGCTTTCCATGACTTCCGTTTCTCTCGCGCAATTCAGCCGCCGTATGGCCACGATTACATTGCTGCTGATCATCCTGATGCTGGTGCTCAACGCTGCGGTCTGGCTGTTCCCGACGTTGGCCAGCAAGGATGGTTTGGGCCTGGGGTTCGCCTTGAGCGATCGTCAGCTTTCGGACATGACCAGTGCCGCCGCAGTGTTTCCGTGGTGGCAAACATTGGGCGCGATCGTGCTGTCGAGTATTCCCCTGATCGCATTGGCATTTGGTTTGAGGGCGCTGCGCCGTCTGTTCCAGTGCTACGCCACGGGTGAGTATTTTTCCGCAGAAGCGGCCGGTCATCTGGGCAAGGTCGGGCGCGCCGTGGCGCTTTGGGTGCTGCTGGATTTTCTATGCGAACCGATGCTCAGCTTGTGGATTACGCAAAATGCGCCGGTGGGTGAGCGAATGGTGACTTTGAGCGTCACAGCGTCCACCTTCGTCGCGTTGTTCATGGCCGGCTGTATTTCGATCATTGCGCGTATCCTGTCGCAGGCCAGCGAAGTGGATTCCGAAAACCGTACTTTTATTTGAGATCGCTATGTCTATCGTGATTCAACTGGACGTGATGCTCGCCCTGCGCAAGGTCAAATCCAAGGATCTGGCCGCCGCCATCGGCATCACCGAAGCCAATCTGTCCTTGCTCAAACAGGGCAAGGTCAAAGGTTTGCGTCTGGCGACTCTGGACGCCATTTGTGAATACCTCAACTGCCAACCCGGCGACTTGCTGATCCGCGTGCCGGAGGGCGAACCGGCTGTTTAAAAGCACTGCCCAACCCATGGCAAAACGCGGCGGGATGTTGCAAGGTGTGGGCATTGTCGAATCAATCAGGCACATGCCCCATGGATATCTCTGCCGTGAGCTACCTCGCTCCACTGCTGTCGCTGGCGCTGTTGTGGACAGTCGCCGTGGTCACGCCGGGGCCGAACTTCTTCAACATCGCGCAACTGGCCGTCAGCCGTTCGCGACGCCATGGCGTCGTTGCCGCACTCGGCGTGGCCAGCGGCACGGTACTGTGGGGACTGGCCGGCGGCTTGGGCATCCAGTCATTGTTCAGCGCCGCACCGACGCTGTATCTCAGTTTCAAGATCGCCGGTGGCTGCTACCTGATCTACCTCGGCCTCAAGCAATTCAAACGCAAGGCTGCCATCGCGCCGGGCACCGTCGACGCGTCGCAGCAAACACTGCGCGGCGCCTATGCCCGAGGCTTTCTCGGCAACATGACCAATCCAAAATCGGCACTGTTTGTCGCCACCATCTTCGCTACCGCAATGCCGGCACACATACCGCCGTTATTGCTGGCGCTGGCGGTACTGACCATGGCCACGCTGTCGTTCAGTTGGTATTGCAGCGTCGCACTGTTCTTCGCCAGCCGCCGGGTGGCGAGTGTTTACGAACGCTCGCGTAAGTGGCTGGATCGACTGGCCGGTGGTTGCTACTTGCTGTTTGGCGCACATCTGGTGGCGAGTCGTTGAGCGCATTGGGTGTATCTGTCTCAGGGCAAGTCGAGAGGAAAATGCTTCGCTTCGTAGGCTTCGATCAAGGTGATCAATACCTCGAAGTAATCCCCTTCAGGCGTACCAGGTACAGGTTCATTGTCGAAAAGTCCGGAAACGTTTTTGAGCGCCGCACGGTAGTCTTCTTCGGTGTGGATCGGACGGATGTTCATGGGGAAAACTCCATTTCAACGAACGGACTCACTCTACCTCTGCGTACAATTTTCAGGGGTAGGAAAAGGCGACGTGATATTGCCGTAGCTTCCGAGCCCGCATAAAAAAAGGCCTACCTCCCAGTAAGCCTTTTCCGTCTTGCATGTAAGCCTCAATCCCCCAACGCTTCCCCTTCACGCCGTGGGTCCGCACCACCTTCCAGCGTTGCATTCCCTTGCGCATCCTTGACCCGAACAATCGCCTGGGTGCCGCTGGTCATGTCGATTTCATTCACCGCATGCCCTTTGTCCTTCAACGCCTGAATCAGCGTCGGGCTGAATTGGCCTTGTTCCAGTTCGGTCGGGCCGTTGCGGCTGCCGAAGTTGGGCAGGCTGATAGCGCTTTGTGGGTCGAGGTTCCAGTCGAGCAGGCCGATGGTGGTTTTCGCCACGTATTCGATGATCTGCGAGCCGCCCGGTGAACCGACGCTGGCGAGGAATTCGCCGCTGTTGCGATCGAAGATCAAGGTCGGTGCCATCGACGAGCGTGGGCGTTTGCCGGGCTCGACGCGGTTGGCGACTTTTTGGCCGTTCTCTTCGGGGATAAAGGAGAAGTCGGTCATCTGGTTGTTCAGCAGAAAACCCTGAACCATCAGGTGCGAACCGAACGCTGCTTCGATGGTGGTGGTCATCGATACGGCGCCGCCGAGGTCATCCACTGCGACCACTTGTGACGTCGAGATACGCAGTGGCGAACGATCCGGTGCATAGGCCACCTGCACGCCCGGCGGTGTGCCGGGTTGGGCGGTGCCCATGCTGCGCTCGCCGATCAGGCTGGCGCGGCTGGCCAGATAACCCGGGTCGATCAGGCCTTTCACTGGCACCGGAACGAAGTCGGTATCGGCGACGTATTGCGCGCGGTCGGCGTAGGCCAGACGTTCAGCTTCGGCGATCAGGTGCACCGCTTGTGGCGCGGGTTCGATGCCGGCGGGTTTGTCGGTTTTCACTGGTTTTAGCGGGGTGAGCGACAAGCGCGGATCGCGGGTTTCCAGCGCCTGCAAGGTGCCGAGAATCTGCGCCACGGCGATGCCGCCCGACGACGGTGGCGGCATGCCGCAGACTTGCCAGCGCTTGTAGTCGGTGCACAGCGGCGCGCGTTCTTTGGCTTGATAGTGCTGAAGATCGTTCAGCGACAGGCTGCCCGCGTTGGCGTGGCCCTGAACCTTGGCGACGATTTCTTCAGCGATCGGGCCTTTGTACAGCGCGTCGGCGCCTTCGTTGGCGATGCGTTTGAGCACGGCGGCCAAGGCTGGATTCTGCAAGCGTGTGCCGACCGCTTTGACACTGCCATCGGCATTGAGGAAATACGCGGCCATGTCCGGCGAATTGCGAATCACCGGATCAGATTCCAGCAGCGAATGCAGGCGCGGGGAAATCGCGAAACCTTGTTCAGCGAGTTTTATCGCCGGTTCAAACAGCTTGGCCCATGGCAGGCGACCGTGTTGTTTATGCGCCATTTCCAGTGCGCGCAAAACGCCCGGAGTGCCGACTGAGCGGCCGCCAATTTGCGCCTGGGGAAACGACATCGGTTTACCGTCAGGGCGCAGAAAGAGTTTCTCGGTTGCGCCGGCCGGCGCGGTTTCGCGACCGTCATAGGTGCGCACCTGTTTACCGTCCCACAACACGATCATCGCGCCGCCACCGATCCCGGAAGATTGCGGCTCAACCAGCGTCAGCACGGCCTGCATCGCAATCGCTGCATCAATCGCCGAACCGCCCTGACGCAACATCTCGCGACCGGCCTCGGCAGCCAGTGGATTGGCAGCGGCGGCCATGTGTTTGCTCGCGTGACGGGTTTGCAGATCGGTGCGGAAACCCGACGCGGCTTCCGGTGCCAAGGGCATGACCGAGGAGGGCGGGGCGTTGCACGCGGTGAGGGTCAGGGCGCTGATGATCAGCGTCAGGGCAGGCAGGCGAAAGCGGCTCAAGGGCAAGGCTGAAAACACGCGGGCTCTCCGTCCGTGGATTAAAAGTCTGAGGGACTCTATCGACCGGTCGGTCGAGACGCAAACCGATGGGCATTTTTGTCTTTCTTTTCTGGGCGGATGTTCGCTAGGGTCGACCTCAACTGATAGACCATAACGACTCCCTGTAGGAGTGAGCCTGCTCGCGATAGCGTCATCACATTCAACATCATTGCTGACTGATCCAGCGCTATCGCGAGCAGGCTCACTCCTACAGTTGAAAGGCATAAAAATCATAAGAGGCCAGGCATGCACAGCGAGTTTCCCACTGAGTCCAGTTACCGCATTCAACGCGAACAGTTTCTCGCCGCCGCCAATGCCGCCGGGGCGTCAATCACCTCCTACGCACATCCGCGCTGTGGCCCGTTTGGCGAGCCGTTGAGCACCGACGTCGCCGTGCTCGGTGACCCGCAGGCCAAAAAACGTCTGGTGGCACTCAGCGGTACCCACGGTGTGGAGGGCTATTACGGTTCCGACTGCCAAATCGACTGGCTGAAAGCATTCGCACCCGGCTCGCTGCCCAAGGATGTCGCGGTGATCATGGTTCACCTGATCAACCCGTGGGGCACGGCGTGGTTGCGTCGAGTCAACGAAGACAACATCGACCTCAACCGCAATCACCTGGATTTCACCGAAGCATTGCCGGATAACCGTGCTTACGCGGCATTACACGATATCTACGCCTGCACCGACCTGAATGGCCCCGAGCGTCAGCGCGCCGATGCCTTGCTCGATGCGCAGATCAACGAACACGGCTGGCCGGCGGTGATGTCGATTGTCGAGGGCGGGCAGCACAGTCATCCGGATGGATTGTTCTATGGCGGTCGCGCGCCGAGCTGGTCGAATCGCACGTTGCATCAAATCATCGAAGCGCACTTGGCCGGCGCGGACACCGTGATGTGTTTCGACCTGCACACCGGCGCTGGCGAATACGGTCATCCGATGTTGCTGACCATCACCCAAACGCCGTACCCGGCACTCCCCAAGGCTCAGTCGATTTACGGGCCATGGCTTTACACGCTGCACACCGGCGCCGACACCCTGAGCGAAACCGGCGTCGCCGCGACCGCCACCGGTTACACCTCGCAGGCATTGCTCGATGCCTTGCCGGACGTGCAATTGATGCCGTTCGTGATCGAGTGCGGCACCTATCCCGGCGCGGATGTGCATCGGTATTTACGTGACGACCATTGGTTGCATCTTCACGGCGATCCGCTGGATGCGACGGGAAGGGTGATCAAACTGAATCTGCTGGAACAGTTTTACCCGGCCGATCCCGACTGGCGGGCGATGGTGGGTTTGCGTACCCGGCAAATCTGGGCGAAAGGATTGACGGCACTGGCAGGCTAAAACGCTGGATGAGGGGAGAAATCCCCTCACCATAAAACCGGCGCTTTTCTCGAGGCATAAAAAAACGGCCTACCTTTCGGTAAGCCGTTTTTAGTACTTGGTGGCTACACAGGGACTTGAACCCCGGACCCCAGCATTATGAATGCTATGCTCTAACCAACTGAGCTATGTAGCCAAGTGGCGCGCATTATTCCCCTGAAATGGAAAAGCGTCAAGCGTAAATTTAAAAATTTTTTCTACGCTTTCAACCGTTTATCAAAATCACTGGCTCAGCAGTGGCGAAGGGCAGCGTTGGAACCAGCGGCTGGCCTGTTCATACGCGTGCGCCAATTGCAGAACAGCGAAGTCTGCCTGGTGCTTGCCGATGATCTGCAGCCCCATCGGCAAACCCTGCGCATTGAATCCAGCCTGAACGCTCGCCACCGGGCAACCCGATAACGTGCCGGGGATCACCACTTCCATCCAGCGATGATAAGTGTCCATGCTCACGCCATCGATCGACGTCGGCCACGGCTGGGTCTTGTCGAACGGAAACACCTGAGCGCTCGGCAACAACAGGTAGTCGTATTTTTCGAATAACTTCGAGATCGCTCGATACCAATCACTGCGCACCGCCGAGGCGGTAAACACTTCGCTGGCGGAAAGCTGCAAACCGTTTTCCACTTCCCAGATCGCTTCCGGTTTCAACAGTGCGCGCTTTTGCGGATCGGCGTAAGTCGCGCCCAACGAACCGGCGACCATCCAGTGGCGCAACGTGCGCCAACTGCTCCACAAGCGCTCAGGCGCGAAACCCGGATCCGCTGCCTCGACGTGGCAGCCAATGCTTTCGAAGTCGGCGAAGGTCTTCTCGCACAGCGACAGCACGCCGTTCTCCATCGGCAGATAACCGTTGAAGTCACCCAGCCAGCCCAGCCGCGTGCCTGTGAAATCACGTTCCAGCGGCGCCGCAAACGCCTCACCGGATTCGGCGATGGACAGCGGCGCTCGCGCATCGGCGCCGGCCTGCACTGACAGCAGCAATGCCGCGTCACGCACGCTGCGCGCCATCGGGCCTTCGTAACCGAGTTGATCGATAAACAGATCGGCACTGTCATCAAACGGTACGCGACCCTGCGACGGGCGGAAGCCGAAGATGTTGTTGAACGCCGCCGGGTTGCGCAGTGAGCCCATCATGTCGCTGCCATCGGCCACCGGCACCAGATGCATCGCCAGCGCCGCGCCTGCGCCACCGCTGCTGCCGCCGGCGGTTTTGCTCGGGTCATACGCGCAACCGGTGGCACCGAACAATGGGTTGTAGCTTTGCGAGCCGAGGCCGAATTCCGGGGTGTTGGTCTTGCCGATGATGATCGCGCCGGCCTGCTTGATCCGCTCGACCATGATGCCGTCGCGCTCGGGCACAAAATCCTTGTACAGCGGCGAACCCATGGTGGTGCGAATGCCACGGGTCAGCGACAGATCCTTGATCGCGTGCGGCAGGCCGTGCATCCAGCCATGGTATTCGCCGCGCAGCAGTTCAGCGTCGCGCTGATCGGCCTGAGCCAGCAGATCTTCAGGCGCTTGCAGGCTGATCAACGCATTGACTTTGGGGTTGAAGCGTTCGATGTGCGCAAGGTACGTCTGCATCACTTCGCGGCAGGAAACCTGGCGCAGGCGAATGCGCTCGGCGAGCTCATGGGCCTGCAACAGGACCAGTTCGCTGATGTTATTAGAATTCATTGCAAGCAGCCTTTAAGACGACTGGAAAAACGCCCCGGCCTCGCGCCGGGGCGGCAGGGATCAACGCATCAGGTTGGTCCAGAGACGGTCGGCCAGACGGATCGAGCCTTCGCCGCAGGTCTTGCTGAACACCACTTTGGTGCCTTGCGGAATGTGCAGCTCCGGTGCGTCCTTGAGCGAGGCATCGAGGAACGGTTCGACGCCTTTGATCGGGCTCTGATGCTTGAGGAAGTTCTGTGTCATCGCCGCATTTTCAGGCTGACTGAGGAACGCAATGAACGCCTTGGCATTCGCTGGATTCTTGCTGCCGGTCGGAATGACCATATTGTCGACCCACGCCAGCACGCCTTCCTTCGGGTACAGATATTTCAGCGTCGGTTTCATTTCGCGGGCGCGCATCGACGAGCCGCCCCAGAACATCGACATGTCGATTTCACCCGAAGCGAGGTTTTCGCGGATCGAACCGGCCTTCGAGCTGTAGGTTTTCACGTACGGCTTCTGCGCCTTGAGCAACGTCAGAATCTGCTGCATCTGCTTCGGATCTTCGGTGCACAACGGGATGTCGAGGTAGAGGCTGGCCATGTCTACCGCATCGCTGACCGCGTCGAACATGTTGATCCGGCCTTGCAGTTCGGCCGGCGGCTCATACAAGACTTTGTAGCTGTCGGCCGGGCCGCTGTAGCGCGCGGTGTCGAGCACCACGCTGGTGGTACCCCAAATGAACGGCACCGAATACGCGCCCTCGGGATCCCAGCTTGGCTTTTTCAGGTTGTCGGCAACGTTGGCGTAATACGCTTCTTTGACCGGGTCGAAGCGCTCCAGCAGTTTTTCCTGAATCAGGATCGGCACGAATTGATGCGACGGAATCGCCACGTCATAACCGGCGCCGCCCTGTTTCAGTTTCGCCAGCAGCGTCTCGTTTGAGTCATAGGAATCGACGGTGACTTCGATGCCGGTCTGCTTCTGGAACTTGGCGAGAATCTCCGGCGAAAAGTAGCCGCTCCAGCTCACCACGTTGAGTTTCTCGGCGGCCTGAACACTCACGGCCATGGTCAGCGGTAAAGTCAGGAACAACGAAGTGCCGACGCTTTTTATCCACTTGCTCATGTCATTTCCCCACGGTAGGTAGAAGGTTCAGGCGTTCTTTTTGCCCAACAGATAAGAGAGGCTGACGAACAGCACCGAGACGCCCAAAATCAGTGTCGAGACGGCGTTGACGTCGGGTGTCACACCCATGCGCAGCAGGCCGAAGATGAAGATCGGCAGGGTGGTGGTGCCGGCCTGCGAGACCATCATCGAGATCACGAAGTTATCCAGCGAGACGATGAAGGCCAGCATCAACCCGGAGAAAATCCCCGGCATCAGCAGCGGCAGCGTGACCTTGCGAAAGGTGCGCCACGGGCCGGCGTAGAGATCGGCCGAGGCTTGCTCCAGCGACAGATCCATATCGTTCAGACGTGCACGAATCGGCAGGTAGGCGAAAGGAATGCAGAACACCGTGTGCGCGATGATCAGGTTGCCGTAACCCAGCGACAGGCCGATGGTCGAGAACAGCGCGAGCGTTGCCACGCCGACGACAATTTCCGGCAATACCAGTGGCAACATGATCGCGCCCATCGACAGTTGCAGGCCTTTGAACTTGGCCCCGCGCGAGGTACCAAGCGCGGCGAGGGTGGCGATCGCTGTGGCGATCATGCTGGCGCACACCGCGATCATCAGGCTGTTGCTGGCGGCCTGGCGCAAGGCCTGATTGGCGAACGCGGCGCGGTACCAGTCGAGGCTGAAACCAGTCCACACCGTCGCCGACTGATTGGCGTTGAACGAGAACACCACCAGCACCACGATCGGCGCATAGAGGTACAGATAGAACAGAAAACTGAAACCGCCGAACCCTGGAAAGTCCTGCACGCCCAGCCCTTTGCGTTTGAATAAAGCCAGCATCACGCACCTCCTTTGGCGATGCGCTGACGCTCGGCGCGCAGGGCATACACGGTCAGCACCAACATCACTGCGGCCATCAGCACCAGCGACAGCGCCGCGCCGAATGGCCAATTACGCGAGTCACTGAACTGGCGGAAGATCAGGTTGCCGAGCATCATTCGCGTGCCGCCGCCGAGCAGTTCCGGGGCAATCATCGCGCCCAGGCACGGTACGAAGGTGAGGATGGCGCCGGCGAGAATCCCCGGTTTGGCGATCGGCAACACCACTTTGCGCAAGGTGCGCACGCGGCCGGCGTAGAGATCCTGCGCAGCTTCAAGCAGGCGGGTGTCCATTTTTTCCAGCGTGGCGTAGATCGGCAAAACCACGAATGGCGCGTAGGTGTAAACCAGCCCCAGCAGCACCGCGCCGTCGGTGTACAGCAACTGCAACGGTTCATGGATGACGCCCATGCCCATCAGGCTGTTGTTGATCACCCCGGTGTTACGCAGCAGCAAAATCCACGCATAGGTGCGGATCAGCAGGTTGGCCCAGAACGGCACGGTGATCAGAAAAATCAGCAAGCCGCGCCGATGCGGCGGTTGCATCGCCAGCCACACGGCGACCGGAAAACCGATCAGCAGGGTGATGATCGTGGTCAGCCCGGCGATGCCGATCGAACGCAGGGCGATGAGCAGATAGGAGTCGGTAAACGCCAGGCTGTCATCCATTTGCCGCTCGAACAGCAACGAGGTGTACGCCTCACTGCTGAAGACTTTATTGACCCCGCCGTAGGGGTTGGCTTCCATCAGCGAATAGCCGATGACAATCAGGATCGGCACCACCAGAAACAGGCAGATGGCGGTCAGCGCCGGGCTGACCCCGAGGAAACTCTGGAAGGCCTTGCGACGTTCCAGCGTGTTGGCAATCGGTAAGGCGTGCATGGCAATTTCTCCGGCTCAATCGTGCAGGACGCTGGCGCTACCGCGGTCAAACAGCAGACCGGCCCGGGAGCCGACGGCAAAGCGCAGGCTCTGGTCGACGCAATTGGGCGTGCGCACGGTGAGACGCGAACCATCGCTGAGGCTGACCTGATATTGCAGGTCGGTGCCAAGGTAGATCTGCGCGTCGATCCGGCACGGCAAGGCAGCCTCGGTAGTGGCCGGCACCAGATGCAGGCGCTCGGGGCGTACCGACAGCGATACGCTGGCGCCGACCTGCACGTCATCGCACGCTTGCGCCGGCAGCGGATGCCTGGCCGGCCCGGCGAACCACGCCTGACCGTCTTCCACACGAGTCACGGTGCCTTCGATGAAATTGGTTTCGCCGATGAAGTCAGCGACGAAGCGATTGCGCGGACGTTCGTAGATTTCTTCCGGCCGCCCGACCTGTTGCACTTCGCCTTCGGAGAGCACGGCAATACGGTCGGACATGGTCAGTGCTTCTTCCTGGTCGTGGGTGACGAAGATGAAGGTGATGCCGGTTTTCGCCTGAATGGTTTTCAGCTCTTCGCGCATGGCCTGACGCAGCTTGAGATCGAGTGCCGACAGCGGCTCATCAAGCAGCAACACTTTTGGATGCGGCGCCAAAGCGCGGGCGAGGGCGACACGTTGTTGCTGGCCGCCGGACAGTTGCGCCGGTTTGCGATTGGCGAAGCGCTCCATCTGCACCAGCGCGAGCATCTCGCGGACACGTTCGCTGATTTGCGCCTTGGTGAGGACTTTGCCCATCGGGTGCGATTCGAGGCCGAAGGCCAGGTTTTCAGCGATGGTCATGTGCGGGAACAGCGCGTAATGCTGAAACACCGTGTTGACCGGCCGCTCGAAGGGTGGACGATCGGCGATGTTTTCGCCGTAGAGGAGAATCTCGCCTACGGTGGGAAATTCGAAACCGGCGATCATCCGCAGCAGCGTGGTTTTGCCACAGCCGGACGGGCCGAGAAGGGTGAAGAATTCGTTGTCGCGGATATCCAGATCAATGCTTTTCAGCGCCACTGGACCGGTTTGCGGATCACCGTATACCTTGCGCACCGAGCGGATTGAGACCGCCAGTGTTTGCAGCGAATGCAGGGCATTCATGCGTTACCTCCGATTCCCCCATCGCCTGCGGTTCGCTCAGAAAAGCGTTGCCGTCGGGCCATGGATATTATTTTTTTGGGCAGGATCGAGATTGCGTTCGGGTGTAATAACCAGCTTTTTTTGTGTTCTGCTGTGGCTCGATTATCAGCCAGGGGTTGCGCGGGGCGACACTTCAATTTAAACATGGCAGCTGTTAGTTAATTTAATAGCCAAAGGTGCCAGGAATCATGCCCGACCACCGATTGCCGCCGTTGAATGCGGTGCGTGCCTTTGATGCCGCCGCCCGTTTGGGCAGCTACGTCGAAGCCTCGAAAGCGCTGCACGTGACCCAGCCTGCGATAGGCCGGCATGTGAAATTGCTCGAAGACTGGTTGGGCATTCAATTGTTCGAACGCACCTCGCGCGGGGTCAACCTGACCCCGGCGGGCGAGAAATACCACCGCAAGATCAGCGCCGCGTTGCAGTTGATCATCGAGGCCGGCAAGGAAGCGCAGCCCAAAGACGCCGAACGCTGGCTGCGGATCATGGTGGTGCCGGGGTTCGCCAAGCGCTGGTTGATGCCACGGATCGAAGCCATGCGGCACCTGCGGCCGGGGCTGAAATTTGCCATCGAACCCAACTCGACCTTCACCGAAGTGGACGGCAAGAGTGCCGATCTGGGCATCGTCTACGGCCTCGACGGGGAGTACGCCGATTCGCGGGAAGCGCTGATTTGCTCTCGGGTGTTTCCGATTTGCACGCCGGAGTATCTGGCGAGCATCGATCCTATCGACAGCCCGAGAGATCTGATCAAGCACGAGCTGATTCACGTCGATGACGGTGAGTGGTGGAACCTGTGGTTCGCCGCCCATGACCTCGATATCCACCTGAAATCCGACCTGCTGTACGTCAACAACGATCACGCCTTGTCGGTGGCCGAGAGCGGGCAGGGCATTGCGCTGGCCAACGAAGTGCTGGTGCGCCATGAGCTCGCCAGCGGCAAACTGGTGCGCGCGATTGATGATGAGGTGAAGCTGGAAAGTTACCGGGTGCTGACGCCGTCCGCCGAGCTCTCAGCGGACGCCGTGTGGTTTATCCAGTGGCTGAAAACCGAGCTGGAAAAGGACTTCCCGCAAGCGGTGATCAGTTGAGGCGAAAGCGCGCCGTGTTCTCGCTCAGTGCCTGGCTGCCGAGGCGCAGGGTGTCTGCCGCGAGGTTCACCGCTCGCGCGCCTTCTAGCAAACGTACCGCCGCTTGATCGACCTGCTGGATATTGCCACTGACTTCATCGGCGGTGCACGCCTGTTCCTCCACCGCCGTGGCGATTTGCGCGAGGGTGTCGGTGACACTTTGCACGGCACTGGCGATTTCGCCCAACCGTTCGCCAAGCCCGGTGACTGACTCGGCGTCGGTTTGCGCCTGGCCGCAGGCAGCTTCCATCAAACTCACGGCTTCGTTGACCGTTGCGCGCAGGCTGTCGACCGTTCCAGCGATCTGCGCGGTGGATGATTGCGTGCGTTGCGACAGGCTGCGCACTTCGTCAGCCACGACGGCAAAGCCGCGTCCCTGTTCGCCGGCGCGCGCGGCTTCGATGGCCGCGTTGAGCGCCAACAGGTTGGTCTGTTCGGCCACCCCGCGAATGGTGTCGACCACCAATTGAATCTGCTGGCCTTGCTCGCTGACCCGACCCAGCGCCGCAGCGGTGTCGTTCAAACGCTGATTGAGCTGTTGAATACTCGCGGTGGTGCGCTGACTGTCGCGGCTGCTGTCGGCGGCGATACGCTGGGTGTGCTGAGCGCTGCCGGAAGCCTGTTCGCAACTTTGCGCCACGCCTTGCGAGGTCGCGGCCAATTGCGTGGCCGCAGCGGCGATCTGGCTGATCTGCAACTGCTGCGCTTCGACTTCGCCGAGGGCACCGCTGGAGTGATCGTTGAGGCTGCGCACCGCGTCGCTCAGTTGCGAGGTCTCGTGATCGACTCCGAGCATACTGCTGCGCAGTTGCACCACCGCGACGTTGAGCGCGGTGCTGATCGCCGCCAGTTCATCGCGACCCTCCACCGGCACTTGCAGGCTGAGGTTGCCATCGCGCAGGGCTTCCGCGAGCAAGGTAATGCCGCTGGCGCTGCGACGAATCGAAGCTTGCAGGCAGATGAACAGGTACAGCGCGGCCAGCAGCAGGCACCCGAACACGGCGGCTACGATGATGAACTGACGGATCGCTGAACCGTGATAAGCATCAAGCCTTTGATCCAGCGAGACCAGCGATTGCTGGCGCAGGGCGGCGAGGTCGATCAACAAGGCGTCGAGGCTGCGCTCAAAGTCTTCCGGTTTGAGATTGATGCTGCCGCCAAACACGCCGTCATCCAGCACCTTCAGGCCGCTGTCGAGGTGTTTGAGGCTCTCGTGGTATTGGCTGGCCCAGCTCTGCTGATCTTTCGGCAGGCGTGCTTCCAGCAGCGTGGCGGTTTTCACCAGTTGCTCGCGAGCATCACCGATTCGGCTGCGCAGATCGCGCAACTGCAGACGGCTTTGCAGGGTGAACTGGCCCGAGACTACCGAGGCCTGGCCGACGGCAGCGAGGCGACCGACGCGTTCAATCAAGTCCGGCGCGTGTTGCGTGGAGATTTGCGTCAGCAGATAGGTTTCCAGCCACGGCGCGAGGGTCAGGCGATTGTCCATGACGATCTGCTCGCGCAACGCTTGCAGGGCGCTCAGGGCGTTGGTGAAACGGTCATAACCGTCCGGCCACCAACCGACACTGCTGAGGCTTTTCGAATCCAGTCCATTGAGTGCGGTTTGCAGCGTTTGATAGCGGCTGAGTGTTTCATCTTCCGCGCCTTCGTTTTGCAGGGCATTGCCCAGATCCGTGGTGGCTTGCACAACCGCCGGTTGCACCGCGTCGAACGCGCCCATGGCGGCGAGGGTGGCCGGTGTCGGCTGGCGATTGGTTTCGGTGGCGCGCCAACGGGCGGCGCGGTCGCGTTGGGCGGCGAGCAGGTTGTCCAGCGCATCCAGCGCGAGCAACTGGCGCACGCCGGCACGTTCGCCGGCAATCAGATTGAGCTTGTCGCGATAGTCCTGGCCGATCATCAACAGGCTGCCGGCCAACGGCAAAATGAACAGCAGAAACAACAACTGGAATTTACCCGCGAAGCCAAACCGCCCCAGCAATTTGATCCCCGGTGAAAGGAAAGCCTGCATGCCCCATGACTCCTCTGGACACCACGCACCATCGGCGTGCATCGCGGTCGTTCGACGTTGATGTTGTGCCCTGCTAAAAGGCCTCGAAAGTTCACTCTCACCCGCTCTGTAGGCAGGTTCTGTAGCGAAACTTCCCATTGTCGATCACCTTTGTAAGGCGACCGCGTTCAGGGTCAGTATCAAGGCAAGATTCAGACCATGGCGTTGGGCTATCACCTAAATCCCGTACCCTGTAGGAGCTGCCGAAGGCTGCGATCTTTTGATGTTGTTTTTTAAAAGATCAAAAGATCGCAGCCTTCGGCAGCTCCTACACGATTGGGTGATTCAGGTCGGGTGGTTAGTTAGCTGGCTAAGGGGATGGCGCTGACGCACTGAAAAATGGCACATTGACGCACCTGCCTGCGTGCACCCATCTGCTGTCCGGAAACTTCCATGGCCATCAGCAACGTTCAGACCGCCGCTGCCTCGGCGCCCGCTGCTCCTCAAAGCAGTCCATTGGTGATGCGAATTATCGGCGCGGTGGCGCTGGCGCATTTGATCAACGACCTGATTCAGTCGGTCTTGCCGTCGATCTACCCGATGCTCAAGGCCAATTACGGCCTGACCTTTACCCAGGTCGGCCTGATCACGCTGACCTTCCAACTGACCGCGTCGCTGCTGCAGCCGTGGGTCGGTTATCACACCGATCGGCATCCGAAACCGTGGCTGTTGCCTGCCGGTTCGCTCTGCACATTGATCGGCATCGTGATGATGTCGATGGTCGGCAGTTTTCCGTTGATTCTGCTGGCGGCGGCGCTAATCGGCATCGGCTCCTCGACGTTCCACCCTGAGGCCTCGCGGATTGCGCGGCTAGCGTCGGGCGGACGTTTTGGTCTGGCGCAATCGACCTTCCAGGTCGGTGGTAACGCCGGTTCCGCGTTCGGCCCGTTACTGGCGGCGGCGATCATCATTCCGTTCGGTCAGGCCAATGTGGCGTGGTTCGGTTTGTTCGCGGTGTTTGCGCTGTTCGTCCTGTACCGCATCAGCCGTTGGTACGCGCACCACTTGAACCTGTTCAAACTCAAGGCCGGTCAGGCCGCGACTCACGGACTGTCGAAGGGCAGGGTGACCAGTGCGCTGGTGGTATTGGGGCTGTTGGTGTTCTCCAAGTATTTCTACATGGCCAGCCTCACCAGCTACTTCACCTTCTACTTGATCGAGAAGTTTGACCTGTCGGTGGCGAGCTCGCAGTTGCACCTGTTCCTGTTTCTCGGTGCGGTAGCGGCGGGCACCTTCTTCGGCGGGCCGATTGGCGACAAGATCGGCCGTAAGGCGGTGATCTGGTTCTCGATCCTTGGCGTGGCACCGTTCACGCTGCTGATGCCCCACGTTGATCTGTTCTGGACGACTGTCCTTAGCGTGGTGATCGGCTTCATTCTGGCCTCGGCGTTCTCGGCGATTGTGGTGTACGCGCAGGAACTGGTGCCGGGCAACGTCGGGATGATTGCCGGGGTGTTCTTCGGTTTGATGTTTGGTTTCGGCGGGATAGGCGCGGCGCTGCTCGGGCATCTGGCGGATATTCACGGGATTGAGTACGTGTATTACCTGTGCTCGTTCCTGCCGCTGTTTGGTGTGTTGGCGATCTTCTTGCCGCGTACCAAAAAGGCCTAAGATCAAAAGATCGTCCGATCGCGGCCCGAGCCTTCGGCAGCTCCTACAGGTGATCCCATGTAGGAGCTGCCGAAGGCTGCGATCTTTTAACAATCTTTCAGGCACAAAAAAGCCGCGTATCAAACGCGGCTTTTTCTTGGGCGTAACGCTTACACGTTAAAGCGGAAGTGCATCACGTCGCCGTCTTTGACGATGTAATCCTTGCCTTCCAGACGCCATTTACCGGCTTCTTTGGTGCCGGCTTCGCCCTTGTACTGGATGAAGTCGTTGTAGGCGATGACTTCGGCGCGGATGAAGCCTTTCTCGAAGTCGGTGTGGATCACGCCGGCAGCCTGAGGTGCGGTCGCACCGACTTTGACGGTCCAGGCGCGGACTTCTTCGACACCGGCGGTGAAGTAGGTCTGCAGGTGCAGCATCTCGTAGCCGGCGCGGATCACGCGGTTCAGGCCAGGCTCTTCCAGGCCCAGGGCCTCGAGGAACATGTCTTTTTCTTCACCGTCATCGAGCTCGGCGATTTCTGCTTCGATCTTGTTGCAGACCGGAACGACCATTGCGCCTTCTTCTTCGGCGATGGCGCGAACCACGTCCAGGTGCGGGTTGTTCTCGAAACCGTCTTCAGCGACGTTGGCGATGTACATGACCGGTTTGGTGGTCAGCAGGTGGAAGCCCTTGATCACTGCTTTTTCGTCAGTGCTCATGTTCTTCATCAAGCTGCGTGCCGGCTTGGCTTCGGTGAAGTGCGCGATCAGTTGCTCAAGCAAGGCTTTCTGAACCACGGCGTCCTTGTCACCACCCTTGGCGTTACGCGCGACTTTCTGCAGTTGCTTCTCGCAGCTGTCGAGGTCGGCGAAGATCAGTTCCAGGTCGATGATTTCGATGTCGCGCTTCGGGTCAACGCTGTTGGAAACGTGGATCACGTTCTCGTCTTCGAAGCAGCGCACCACGTGAGCGATCGCGTCGGTCTCGCGGATGTTGGCGAGGAACTTGTTGCCCAGGCCTTCACCTTTCGAGGCGCCGGCAACCAGGCCTGCGATGTCGACGAATTCCATGGTGGTCGGCAGGATGCGCTTTGGATTGACGATGGCCGCCAGAGCGTCCAGACGCGGATCCGGCATCGGCACGATGCCGCTGTTCGGCTCGATGGTGCAGAAGGGGAAGTTTTCGGCCGCGATACCGGATTTGGTCAGGGCGTTGAACAGGGTGGACTTGCCGACGTTAGGCAGGCCGACGATGCCGCAATTGAATCCCATGGTGTTTCCCCTCGGAGTAGAGTCAGGCCTTCTGGCTGTGCAGGTTTTTCATCGCGCGGTTCCATTCACCGGCGAGGATATCCGGCAGCACGCCGAGGGCAAAGTCGATGCTGGCATCGAGTTTTTCCTGTTCGGCGCGTGGCGCACGACCCAGGACGAAATTTGAAACCATACTGGCGACGCCCGGGTGGCCAATGCCAAGCCGCAGGCGGTAGAACGTATTCTGATTGCCCAGTTGCGCAATGATGTCGCGCAACCCGTTGTGACCGCCATGGCCGCCGCCCTGCTTGAGCTTGGCAACGCCCGGAGGCAAGTCGAGTTCGTCATGCGCCACCAAAATTTCTTCAGGCTTGATGCGGAAGAAACCGGCGAGTGCCGCTACGGCCTGGCCGCTGCGGTTCATGTAAGTGGTGGGAATCAGCAGACGAACATCCTGACCCTGATGCGAGTAGCGCCCGGTCAGGCCGAAATATTTGCGATCGGCCACAAGATTCACATTCTGTGCGTGGGCGATGCGCTCAACAAAAAGGGCCCCTGCGTTATGCCGGGTCTGGTCGTATTCGGCGCCTGGATTTCCCAGGCCAACGATCAGTTTGATGGCAGTCACGATAGGGGCCCTTCCTTTGAGTGGTGAGTAACATCGCCGCGATCAGGGAAAGCGGCGAAAGTGGACGAAAAATGCTCATTTACCATGGATGTAAACTCCGCGTTCTCGCCCGCTTTCTCGCTACGTTCCAGTCCGCGATGTTACTTGCTCACTCAGGCATGACAGAGTGAATTACTCTGCTGCGCCTTCTTCAGCTTCTGGAGCAACGCGTGGAGCGTGTACGTTTGCAACAGCTTTGTCGTCGCCGTGAGCCAGTGCAACGAACTCAACGCCTTTAGGGGCTTTGAGGTCGGACAGGTGAACGATTGCGCCGATTTCCAGAGCCGACAGGTCGACTTCGATGAACTCAGGCAGATCTTTCGGCAGGCAGGAAACTTCGATTTCGTTCAGGACGTGCGAGATCTCGCCGCCTTTCTTGGTCGGAGCTTCTTCACCAACAAAGTGCACAGGCACGATAGCGGTCAGTTTCTGGCCGGCTACGACGCGTACGAAGTCAGCGTGCAGAACGTGACCCTTGGACGGGTGACGTTGCAGAGCCTTGATGATGACGTTCTGCTTTTTGCCGCCAACGTTCAGTTCGATAACGTGGCTGTAGGCAGCATCGTTTTCGAGCAGTTTGGCAACTTCTTTGGCCAGCATGCTGATGGATTCAGGGGCTTTTTCGCCACCGTAAACAACAGCTGGAACCAGAGCGGCGAGACGACGCAGGCGGCGGCTCGCACCTTTCCCCAGGTCGGAACGCAGTTCAGCATTCAGAGTAAAATCGTTCATTGTGTATCTCCAAAATAGCCATGACCGGGTTGACGTTTGCGACCAGCGCCAAACACGGTATGGGCAAAAAAGCCCCGCCCCGGCAGGAATGCCGGGGCGGGGCGCTTTTCGTCAACGAGACATTTCGAGAAGGGCAGGGCCCTTAACGGAACATCGCGCTGATCGATTCTTCATTGCTGATGCGGCGAACCGCTTCGGCAACAACCGGTGCGATATCCAGTTGACGGATACGTGCACAGGCTTGTGCTGCAGCGGACAGCGGGATGGTGTTAGTCACCACCAGCTCGTCCAGCACGGAATTTTCGATATTCTCGATGGCCCGACCCGACAGCACAGGGTGTGTGCAGTAGGCAAAGACCTTGGCTGCGCCATGCTCTTTCAGGGCCTTGGCCGCGTGGCACAGAGTGCCGGCGGTATCGACCATGTCATCGACCAGAATACAGGTACGCCCTTCGACATCACCGATGATATGCATCACTTCAGAGTGATTGGCTTTCTCACGGCGTTTGTCGATGATCCCGAGGTCCACGCCCAGGGATTTGGCAACAGCACGTGCACGCACGACGCCACCAATGTCCGGGGACACAATCATCAGGTTTTCGAAGCGCTGATCTTCAATGTCATCCACCAATACCGGGGAGCCGTAGATGTTATCTACCGGAATATCGAAGAAACCCTGAATCTGGTCAGCATGCAGATCAACCGTGAGAACACGGTCGATGCCGACTACGGTAAGCATGTCAGCAACGACTTTCGCGCTGATAGCCACACGTGCGGAACGCGGACGGCGATCCTGACGGGCATAACCAAAATAAGGAATAACAGCAGTGATACGAGTAGCCGAGGAGCGGCGGAAGGCGTCAGCCATCACTACCAGTTCCATCAGGTTATCGTTGGTCGGAGCGCAAGTCGGCTGAATAATGAAAACGTCTTTACCGCGAACGTTTTCATTGATCTCGGCTGTAATTTCGCCGTCGGAAAACTTACCGACAGAGATGTCACCGAGAGGGATATGCAGCTGACGTACAACACGCCGAGCCAGATCGGGGTTAGCGTTCCCCGTAAAGACCATCATCTTGGACACGCGCAGTACCTAGAGGCTGAGGGTAACCTGGATGAGTATAGAAAATGGCAGGGGCGGCTGGATTCGAACCAACGCATGGCAGGATCAAAACCTGCTGCCTTACCGCTTGGCGACGCCCCTGTATCTGTTGCATCAAGTGCCGTGCACTTGGTTCCTTTAGAGCAGACTTTGCAGCTTGCGATGCAACATCGAAACGTTGCTTCCTTTCGCTACAAACCCTGTAAGGGTCTCTGTCAGAAGGGCCGAGACTTTATCAGCTTCAGCTTTGCTTGGGAAGCCCCCAAACACACAACTTCCAGTTCCGGTGAGCTTTGCTTCGGTAAATTTACCTAACAAATCCAATGCGTTACGTACCTCTGGATAACGCCTTGCAACCACCGGCAAGCAGTCATTTCGACTGTTTCCCTCGGGAACGGGGCGCACTTTAATGGGCGGCGTGTTACGTGTCAACAAAGGATCGGAAAAAATTTCTGCCGTACTTACAGAGACTTGCGGTACGAGCACCAGATACCACGGTTCTTCGGGATCGACCGGGGTGAGTTTCTCGCCCACGCCCTCGGCAAAAGCCGCGTGACCACGGACGAAAACCGGCACGTCGGCGCCAAGCGTCAGACCCAGTGCCGCCAGGCGATCTTCATCCCAGCCCAGCTGCCACAAGTGATTCAGGCCGAGCAAGGTGGTCGCCGCGTTCGAGCTGCCGCCACCGATGCCGCCGCCCATGGGCAGAATTTTGTCGATCCAGATGTCGATACCCAGCGTACAACCCGATTGTTGCTGAAGCATTTTGGCTGCGCGCACGATCAGATTGCTGTCATGTGGCACGCCGGCAAATTCGGTGTGCAACTGAATCACGCCGTCATCGCGCACGGCAAAAGTGATTTCATCGCCGTAGTCGACAAACTGAAACAGCGTCTGCAACTCGTGATAACCGTCTTCACGGCGACCAAGAATGTGCAGCATCAGATTGAGTTTGGCCGGCGAGGGCAGGGTCAGACGTGCAGCGGTCATGCGTTATTGCCCCAGCTTGCGCGGTTGCCAGGTCTTGATCACCAGCGTGACGTCGAGGTCGGTGCCGTGCAGCTTGATGCGCTCGGGCAACCAGTAACCGTTTTGTTCGGTGTACGCGGTGTACTCAACTTTCCAGCCGTCCTGTTCCAGGCTGGCCAGACGGCTGTCGGCGTCCAGATTCAGGCGACTTTTAGTGTCCGGAGCCGGCAGGCCACGCACCCACCAGGCCAGATTCGACACCGGCAACTTCCAGCCCAGTTGCTCTTCGAGCAGGGCTTCCGGCGATTGCGATTCGTAGCGACCCTGATTGGCGACTTCCAGCGACACCTTGCCCGGGCGTCCGGTCAGGCGTGCAGCGCCACGACCCAACGGGCCGGACAGACGAATGTCGTAATAATCCTGACGTTGCAGCCAGAACAACGTGCCGCTACCGGAATCTTTCGGTGCGCGGATGCCGATCTTGCCGTCGATCTGCCAGCCGTCGAGGCCGGTCAGCTGCTGTTTGTTCGCCGCCCATTGAGCCGGGCTGCCGTGGCCCTCGACCGATTCACGAGTACCAAAACCCGAGCAACCAGCGAGGAGGGCGATGAAGCTGAAAACAATAACGTGGCGCAAAAACATGAGTTAAAGAGTCTCGGATCCGGTCAGGCGCTTGATGGTGCTGCGCAGAATGGTGCTGTCGGGCTGATCCTTGAGGAATTTGCCCCAGATTTGTTTGGCTTCACGCTGGTTGCCCTTGGCCCACAACACTTCGCCCAGATGCGCGGCGACTTCGTGATCCGGGAAACGCTCCAGCGCCTGACGCAGATATTTCTCGGCGTCGTCCAGATTGCCCAAGCGGTAATTCACCCAGCCGAGGCTGTCGAGTACGGCCGGGTCTTCCGGATTGATCTGGTGCGCCTGCTCGATCAGCGTTTTCGCTTCAGCGTAGCGGGTCGTGCGGTCGGAGAGGGTGTAACCCAGCGCATTCAGCGCCATGGCGTTGTCCGGATCACGCTTGATGATCAGGCGCAGGTCTTTTTCCATCTGCCCGAGATCATTGCGTTTTTCCGCGAGCATCGCCCGGGTGTAGAGCAGATTCAGGTCGTCCGGGTATTGCAGCAACGCTTGCTGCAAGACTTTCCAGGCCTTGTCGTCCTGTTTATTGGCCGACAGGGTTTCCGCTTCGATCAGATACAACTGGATCGCGTAATCCGGTTCTTCGTCACGCTGCGCCGCCAGTTTGCTTTGCGCTTCAGCGGTTTTGCCGTTGTTCATCAAAATATCTGCCTGACGCAATTGCGCCGGCAGATAGTCGTTGCCCGGGCCAACCTGGGCGTATTCGATCAGCGCGCCTTGTGGATCGTTACGCTCTTCGGCGATGCGACCGAGGTTCAGGTGGGCTGAATCGACGTGGCTTTCACGGGCGATCAAGTCTTCCAGATAGCCCTTGGCCTCGTCCCAGGCCTTGGCTTCGAGGCACACCAGCGCCAGCGAGTAACGCAGTTCGTCGTCTTCCGGGTATTGCTGAACGAGGCTGGAGAATTCGACTTTGGCGTCGTCCATCCGGTCTTGCTCGACCAGCATGCGCGCGTAAGTCAGGCGCAGGCGTTTGTCGTCCGGGTATTTCTTGATGTTTTTTCGCAGCAGCGGCAGCGCTTCGTCGCCACGGTTCATCACTTGCAGCAGGCGTGCGCGCAACAGAATCGGGGCGATTTCGCCTTCTTCCGGCGGATGGTCTTCGAGCAGGGTCAGGGCCGCTTTATTGTCGCCGTCCTGTTGCAACAGCAGGGCTTTGCCGAAAATCAGCTGACTGTTGTTCGGGTGGCGCTGCAACAAACGGTCAAAACTTTTCATCAGACCGTTGCGGGTTTCCTGATCAGTGTCAGCCGCCGACAGGGCGAGGAAGTCGAAATGGGTGTCGCCCTTGCCCTGCAGGACTTTCTCCATATAGACCATCGAGTCGTCGTAACGCCCGGCGCGCGCCAGTTGCACGGCGGCGGCGCGTTGCGCTTCGAGGTCTTCCGGAGCGTTTTTCGCCCAGATCAGCGCGGTATCGAGGGCCGGTTGATCGGCGCCCAGATATTCGGCGATGCGAAACGCGCGCTCGGAAACGCCCGGATCTTGCGTATTGATCGCCTGGGTCACGTAGTTATCCAGCGCAATATCGAAGCGATTGCGCTGGCCGGCGAGTTCGGCGCTCAACAGGCTGAAGACGGTTTCCTCGCTGAACGAGCTGTAAACCTTGGGCTTTTCAGGCGCGGGCGTGGTGTCTTCGACCGGCGGCGTACCGTCCGGCGACACGGGTGCCAAGGCCTGGCAGCCGCTGAGGAAGACAAAAGCGAGGAGCAACGCGGAAGATCTATTCATATAGGAAGAGGACGACTAACCTGCGGTCGGATCATCATGACACAAGCCTTCGGCCAAACATAACCGCTCAGGCAATTTACGGCTTATCGCCTGTAGGAGCTGCCGCAGGCTGCGATCTTTTGACGTTGTTTGAGACGCGGAGCGTCCCGGGCTGCATTCCCACGCCGAGCGTGGGAACGATCAATCAAAAGATCGCAGCCTGCGGCAGCTCCTACAAGGAGCTAAATTGTGACCATTATAGGGACTGACCATTGGGACAATAGTCAGCGGTAGTTGTTCTGAATCTGACGAAGTAGGACAATTGCCGGCTTCACGTCACCACCAGCGACTTTGAATGGCCTTCCTTGCACTCGGTATCAACCACAAGACTGCTTCAGTAGACGTCCGCGAGCGCGTGGCTTTTACGCCTGAGCAACTGGTGGAGGCCTTGCAGCAGCTTTGCCGACTGACCGACAGCCGCGAAGCCGCGATCCTCTCCACCTGCAATCGCAGTGAGCTTTATATAGAACAGGATCAGCTTTCTGCCGATGTCGTCTTGCGCTGGCTGGCTGATTACCATCATTTAAGCCTCGATGAGCTGCGCGCGAGTGCTTATGTGCATGAAGATGATGCGGCAGTTCGTCACATGATGCGCGTCGCCTCCGGGCTTGACTCGCTGGTGTTGGGCGAACCGCAGATTCTCGGCCAAATGAAATCGGCCTACGCCGTGGCCCGTGAGGCTGGCACCATCGGCCCGCTGCTGGGGCGACTGTTTCAGGCGACGTTCAATGCCGCCAAGCAGGTGCGTACCGACACGGCGATTGGCGAAAACCCGGTATCGGTGGCGTTTGCTGCCGTCAGTCTGGCCAAACAGATTTTCAGTGATTTGCAACGCAGCCAGGCCTTGCTGATCGGCGCCGGCGAGACCATCACCTTGGTCGCCCGCCATTTGCACGAGCTGGGGGTCAAGCGCATCGTCGTCGCTAACCGCACGCTCGAACGCGCCAGTTTGCTCGCCGAACAGTTCGGCGCCCACGCGGTGCTGCTCTCGGACATCCCGGCAGAACTGGTGCGCAGCGATATCGTGATCAGTTCGACCGCCAGTCAGTTGCCAATCCTCGGCAAGGGCGCGGTGGAAAGTGCTTTGAAACTGCGCAAGCACAAACCGATCTTCATGGTCGACATCGCGGTTCCCCGGGATATCGAACCGGAAGTCGGCGAACTGGACGACGTTTACCTGTACAGCGTCGACGATCTCCACGAAGTGGTCGCCGAAAACCTCAAGAGCCGCCAGGGCGCAGCGCAAGCCGCCGAAGAGATGGTTTCGGTCGGCGCCGACGATTTCATGGTGCGCCTGCGCGAACTCGCGGCGGTTGATGTGCTCAAGGCCTATCGTCAACAGAGCGAACGCCTGCGCGACGAAGAGCTGCAAAAAGCCCTGCGTCTCCTGGCCAACGGCGGCAACGCCGAAGACGTGCTCGGGCAACTGGCCCGTGGCCTGACCAATAAACTGTTGCATGCGCCCAGCGTGCAACTGAAAAAGCTTTCTGCCGAAGGCCGCCTCGATGCGCTGGCCATGGCCCAGGAACTCTTTGCCCTCGAGGGCTCACCGGATAGCTTTTCGGATAAAAAACCGCAATGAAAGCGTCACTGCACAATAAGCTGGACATCCTCCAGGATCGTTTCGAGGAACTGACCGCGCTGCTCGGCGACGGCGAAGTCATTGCCGATCAGAGCAAATTCCGCGCCTATTCCAAGGAATACGCCGAAATCGAGCCGGTCGTACAAGGCTATAAAAAGCTCCTCAGCGTACAAAGCGATCTTGAAAGCGCGCAGGCGCTGCTCAAAGACAACGACCCGGACATGCGTGAAATGGCCGTGGAAGAAGTCCGCGAAGCCAAAGAATCGCTGATCACCCTGGAAGCCGATCTGCAACGCATGTTGCTGCCGAAGGATCCCAACGATGGCCGCAACGTCTTCCTCGAAATTCGCGCCGGCACCGGTGGCGACGAGGCGGCGATCTTCTCCGGCGACCTGTTCCGCATGTACTCGCGTTACGCCGAGCGTCGCGGCTGGCGCGTGGAGATCCTCTCGGAAAACGAAGGCGAACACGGCGGCTATAAAGAAGTCATCGCGCGCATCGAAGGCGACAACGTTTACGGCAAACTGAAATTCGAATCCGGCGCGCACCGCGTTCAGCGCGTACCCGCCACCGAATCCCAGGGCCGTATCCACACCTCGGCCTGCACCGTGGCGGTATTGCCCGAGCCGGACGAGCGCGAAGCGATCGAGATCAACCCGGCGGATTTGCGCGTCGACACGTTCCGTTCCTCCGGGGCCGGCGGTCAGCACGTCAACACCACCGATTCGGCGATCCGCATCACGCACATTCCGACCGGCACCGTCGTTGAGTGTCAGGAAGAGCGTTCCCAGCACAAGAACCGTGCCCGGGCGATGGCCTGGCTGTCGGCGAAACTCAACGATCAGCAGACCGCAGCGGCGGCGAATGCCATCGCCAGCGAGCGCAAATTGCTGGTCGGTTCCGGCGACCGCTCCGAACGCATTCGCACGTACAACTTTGCTCAGGGCCGGGTTACCGACCATCGCGTCAACCTGACCCTGTACTCCCTTGATGAAATTCTCGCCGGTGGCGTTGATGCGGTGATCGAGCCGTTGCTGGCCGAATACCAGGCTGACCAACTCGCAGCGATAGGTGAATAAATGACCATCATTGCCAGCCTGTTGCGCGCCGCCGAACTGCCGGACTCGCCCACTGCGCGTCTGGACGCCGAATTGCTTCTGGCCGCTGCACTGGGCAAGTCGCGCAGTTTTCTGCACACCTGGCCCGAGCGCATCGTGCCGAGTGAAGCGGCGCTGACCTTTGCCGAGTACCTGCAACGTCGCCGTGGCGGTGAGCCGGTGGCCTACATTCTTGGTCAGCAGGGTTTCTGGAAACTCGATCTGGAAGTCGCGCCGCACACGCTGATCCCGCGTCCGGACACTGAATTGCTGGTG
Organism: Pseudomonas rustica; assembly: GCF_049959085.1. Lineage (NCBI taxonomy): Bacteria > Pseudomonadati > Pseudomonadota > Gammaproteobacteria > Pseudomonadales > Pseudomonadaceae > Pseudomonas > Pseudomonas rustica. The sequence continues at coordinate 396,640 of NZ_CP188200.1, forward strand.
GAAGCGGCGCTGGAATTGCTGCCCGCGACGCCGGCTAAAGTGCTCGACCTCGGCACTGGCAGCGGCGCGATCGCCTTGGCCTTGGCCAGCGAACGTCCGGCGTGGAAAGTCACTGCGGTGGATCGCGTGCTCGAAGCCGTGGCACTGGCCGAACGCAATCGTCAGCGCCTGCATTTGAACAACGCCACGGTGCTGAGCAGCCATTGGTTCAGCTCGCTGGCCGGTCAGCGTTTTCAGTTGATCATCAGCAACCCGCCGTATATTGCGGCGGCCGATCCGCATCTGGTCGAAGGCGATGTGCGCTTCGAACCGGCCAGCGCCTTGGTCGCCGGTGAAGACGGCCTCGATGACCTGCGTTTGATCGTCGCTCAGTCCCCGGAGTATCTGGAGGCCGGTGGCTGGCTGATGCTCGAACATGGCTATGATCAAGCCGAAGCCGTGCGCGATCTGTTGCTGACGCGCGGTTTTGAAGAAGTCCACAGCCGCACCGATCTGGGCGGCCATCAACGCATCAGTCTGGGACGCCTGCCGTGCTGAATGATCAGGAGTTGCTGCGCTACAGCCGGCAGATTCTGCTGCAACACATCGACATCGATGGCCAGTTGAAGCTCAAGGACAGTCGCGTGCTGATCGTCGGCCTCGGTGGTCTCGGCGCGCCGGTCGCCTTGTATCTGGCGGCGGCGGGTGTCGGTGAGTTGCATCTGGCGGATTTCGACACGGTCGATCTGACCAACCTGCAACGCCAAATCATTCATGACACCGACAGCGTCGGCATGAGCAAGGTCGATTCGGCGCTCAAGCGTCTGAGTGCGATCAATCCGGATATTCAACTGATCGCCCATCGGCAGGCGCTGGACGAGGATTCTCTCGCCGCCGCCGTGACAGCGGTGGATCTGGTGCTCGACTGTTCCGATAATTTTTTTACGCGCGAGGCGGTCAACGCCGCGTGTGTGGCGGCGCGCAAACCGCTGGTCAGCGGCGCGGCGATTCGCCTTGAAGGGCAATTGTCGGTGTTCGACCCGCGCCGCGATGAGAGCCCGTGCTACCACTGCTTGTACGGCCACGGCAGCGAAGCCGAATTGACCTGCAGCGAAGCGGGTGTTGTCGGGCCGTTGGTGGGGCTGGTTGGCAGTCTGCAAGCGCTTGAAGCGTTGAAAGTGCTGGTCGGTTTCGGCGAGCCGCTGGTGGGCCGTTTGTTGCTGATCGATGCGCTGGGCTCGCGTTTCCGTGAGCTGCGCGTCAAGCGTGATCCGGGTTGCAGTGTCTGTGGTTCGCGCCATGCGTGAAGCGCCGATCGGCGTGTTCGATTCCGGTGTCGGCGGTTTGTCGGTACTGGCAGAAATCCAGCAATTGTTGCCCAACGAATCGCTGCTCTATGTCGCCGATTGCGGGCACATTCCCTATGGCGAGAAAACCCCGGAATTTATCCGCCAGCGTTGCAGCGTGATGGCTGGGTTTTTCCGCGAGCAGGGCGCCAAGGCGTTGGTGCTGGCCTGCAACACGGCGACCGTCGCCGGAGTTGCCGATCTGCGTCGTGATTACCCGGACTGGCCGATTGTCGGCATGGAACCTGCGGTGAAACCGGCGGCGGCTGCGACCCGTAGCGGTGTGGTCGGCGTGCTCGCCACTACGGGCACTTTGCAGAGTGCCAAGTTCGCGGCATTACTTGATCGCTTCGCCACCGATGTGCGGGTGATTACCCAGCCTTGTCCCGGACTGGTCGAGCTGATTGAAAGCGGTGACCTGCACAGCGACACATTGCGCGCGTTGTTGAAAAGTTATGTCGATCCGTTGCTGGCCAACGGTTGCGACACGATCATTCTTGGTTGCACGCACTATCCCTTCCTCAAGCCGATGCTCAAATCGATGATCCCGGCGGACATCAGTTTGATCGACACCGGCGCCGCTGTGGCGCGGCAACTTCAACGGCTGCTGGCCGAGCGCGATCTGCTGGCTGAGGGGCCGAACCGATCGGTCAGATTCTGGACCAGCGCGGATCTGCAGTCCTTCAAAAATGTCCTGCCATTGCTGGGGCAAATCGCGAATGATGTGCAAAACTTCGGTTTGTGAAAAAAACGTGAAATAAGCTGAAATTCGTCTGAACTTCTATTCAGGCGCAGACTTCTATAGCGTTGTGTTAACCAGAAAACCAAACGATCGTTCCGGAAAAGGAAGTTTCAAAGTGAAGCGACTATTCTGCTTGGCCGCGATTGCGGCCGCACTAATGGGGCAAAGCATTACTGCACAAGCGGCAGGTGTTGAATTTGCGGTGGGGGCCACCAGCGATTCGACCATGACCTACCGCCTGGGGATGAATTTTGATTGGGATCAGAGCTGGCTGCAGAGCGACGTCGGTCGCCTGACCGGTTACTGGAGCGGCGCCTACACCTATTGGGAAGGTGACAAGACCTCCAGCAACAACAGTCTGTCGTTCTCGCCGGTATTTGTTTACGAGTTTGCCGGCCAGTCGGTCAAACCGTATGTAGAGGCGGGCATCGGCGTTGCCGCGTTCTCCAACACCAAGTACGAATCCAACAACATTGGCGGCTCGCTCCAGTTCGAAGACAGTATCGGTTTTGGTCTGCGTTTCAATGGCGGGCATGAAGTCGGGATCCGTGCGACGCACTATTCCAACGCCGGCCTGGCCAGCAGTAACGACGGCGTAGAAAGCTACGCGCTGCACTACACAATGCCGTTGTAACCGCACCCTTGTAGGAGCCGAGCTTGCTCGCGAAGGCGCAGTGTCAGTCGATGAGAATGTTGACTGAACCATCGCGTTCGCGAGCAAGCTCTGCTCCTACAAAAAACGGGTAGATCAGCGGTAGGCAGTGGTAATGCGTTGGCGTTCTTCGAGGCACTCGGGGGCGCCCATTTCGAATTCGCGGCAGATCAGCGGGCGTTTTTCGTAGATCGTGCACATCATCGTGTCGCGATCCAGCGCCGCGCACCAGCCGTCGTCCAGGCGCAGCATCACTTCGCCGCCCCACTCATCGGTATCGATAAAGCGATCAGGCACGCCGGTGTCGGTGATCAGCATCACTTCGAGCTGGCAGCAGCACGCCGCGCAGGTCGAGCAGGTGACTGCAGGCTCGGTGATTTGCTGGTGGGGGATGGTTTTCATGGCGCCAGTGTAAGGCAGTCGCTGCGGTGCGTGTGAATGGTCTGACAGACGCTCAGCCCGCCAACCGCCGCGCCATAGAGTGCAAAAGCGGAAACAACAGTGCCCAGAGCAGGCCGATGCCAATCAGTGTCGGTAATTCGCCGTAGGGAAATTGCACCCCGGCGAGTCGTCCACCGCCGTAATACGACAACGCGCCACCCACCGCGCCCAATCCACTCGCCAGCCACCAGGGCCGACCACTCCATTGCAGACAGTGCCGCAACGTGGTCGCAAGCAACGCCCACAGCAGCATCAGCCACAGCGGAATCAGCGGCGATTGATCCTGAAATTCAAACACGCCGGCGCCGCGCAATACGCTGTCCACCGCTGTACCGACAATCACCACGCTGAGAATCAAACGTCCCTCAGCCGCCCAACTGCTGATCCAGCGCAGATGAATCACCAGCACTGCCAATGCCAGCAACAACCACAAACTGTTGCCGCCGATTACGCAGGTCAGCCAGCCGATCTGGAACAACACGGCATTGGCAACTCGCTCAAGCATCGAAGCGGCCAAGCAATGGCGCAGTCATCGCCGCGGGTTTGGCCAGCAGCAATTGCGCGGTGCCGATGGTGCGTTCGAGGAACCCACCTTCGCAGTAGCACAGGTAAAACTCCCACAGTCGCAGGAAATAATCGTCGTAACCCAGCTCGGTCAAACGGCCATGGGCGCGGCGAAAGTTCTCGTGCCACAGGCGCAGGGTCTTGGCGTAATGCAGGCCGAAATCTTCCATGTGCAGCAGGTTCATGTCGGTGTCGCGGCTGACCACTTCGAGCATCTTCTGCACACAGGGCAGGGCGCCACCGGGGAAGATGTAGCGCTGAATGAAGTCGACGCCGCGTTTGGCCTGTTCGTAGCGTTGCTCGCGAATGGTGATCGCCTGGATCAGCATCAAACCGTTGCTCTTGAGCAAGTGCGCGCACTGTTTGAAATAGGTCGGCAGGAAGCGATGGCCGACCGCTTCGATCATCTCGATCGACACCAGTTTGTCGTACTCGCCCGTGAGGTCGCGGTAGTCCTCCAGCAGCAGCGTCACTTGATCCTGCAAACCGAGTTGCTCGATGCGCTGGGCGGTGAAGGCGTACTGCTCTTTCGACAGCGTCGTGGTGGTGACGCGGCAACCGTAATTCTGTGCGGCGTAAAGCGCCATGCTGCCCCAACCGGTGCCAATCTCGAGCAAGTGATCGCTGGGCTTGAGCGCGAGCTTCTGGCAGATGCGCTCCAGTTTGTTCAGTTGCGCCTGCTCCAGCGTGTCTTCGGGAGTAAGAAATTGCGCCGCCGAATACATCATGGTCGGGTCGAGAAACTGTTCGAACAGATCGTTGCCGAGGTCGTAATGCGCCGCGATGTTCTTCTGCGAACCCTTGCGTGTATTGCGATTGAGCCAGTGCAGACCTTGCACCAACGGCCGACTGATGCGGGCCAGTCCGCCCTCCATCGCATCGAGCACTTCAAGGTTGCTGACGAACACGCGCACTACCGCCGTCAGATCCGGCGAACTCCAGTAACCGTGAATAAACGCCTCGCCCGCACCGATCGAACCGTTGCTGGCAACCATGCCCCACAGGGCCGAATCCAGCACGTGGATTTCCCCGAGCATCGCACTGCCCGGCGTGCCAAACATCAAGCGTTCGCCATCCTCGACCACCAGCAGTTGCCCGTTTTTGAGCTGACCCAATTGGCGCAATACGCCGCGGCGCAGCAACGAACCGGTCAAACCGTTGGTGCTGAGCCGACTGACCGACAGGCTAGAGGATTTCATGGCGGTGCTCCTTGGGAGGCACAGTGGCGGTTTGAAAGCTGCCGTCGGCAGCCTGATGAGCAAAGATCGGTACGCGTTTAAGCAACAGCCGCAGCGCTTGCCAGTAAATGGCCAACGCGGTTTTTGCGGTCATCCACGGAAAGCGTTTCAGGTAGCGATGCAGGCTGCGACGGTCGAGGGCTTCGCGTTGCAGATTGAGCGTCGCGTCGAACAGTTTTTCCTCGCCCTGCCAGTCGGCCATGTGTACGCCGAGATTTTTCGCGGCGGGGCTGAAGCTCATGCGGTATTCGAGGTCGCGCGGCAGAAACGGCGAAACGTGAAAGGCCTTGGCCACGGCAAAGTGCTGGTGGAAATCCTGCAGATTGCTCGGCGCACGGGCCGGCAACACATAGTGATAACGCTCGCGCCACGGCGTGTTGGTGACTTCGCAGACGATCGCTGCCAGTTGCCCATCGGCTTCGTGGCAATAAAAGAAGCTCACCGGATTGAACGACAAACCCCAACTGCGCGCTTGGGTCAGCAGACAGATCGCGCCTTGCGGTTCGTGACCGATGGCGGCGCCGACCTGTTGGCGCACCGCATCAATCAAACGCACGCCGCGACTGGTGAAGGATTTGAGGTAGTCGGTCTCGCGAAAGGAGAACGGTGCAAATCGGCTGCGACCTGCCAGCGGCGACAGCGCGAGCACGGCGTCCTGTTCGCTGAGATCGAGATAGAGCAAACCGATCTTGTAGCGGAATTGATGCTTGCGCGGCGAGAAGCGCCGATGGCCGATCCAGCCGCTGTAAAGGGCGCTGTTCATAAGGTTTCCCCGAACGCCGAGGCCACGCGCAACGCACTGACCACGCCGTCTTCATGGAAACCATTGGCCCAGTAAGCGCCGCAATAATGCGTATGTTGCGCACCGTCCAGTTCCGCCCAGCGATTTTGCGCCGCTACCGCCGCGAGGCTGTATTGCGGGTGGGCGTAGGTGTATTTGGCGAGCACTTTGAACGGGCTGATGCCGGCACTCTGGTTGAGGCTGACGCAGAACGTGGTGTCGCTCTGAATGCCTTGCAGAATGTTCATGTCGTAAGTGACGGCGGCGTGAGTATGACCGGCGCCGCTGAGCCGATAGTTCCAGCTGGCCCAGGCCAGTTTGCGTGTTGGCAGCAAACGCGTGTCGGTGTGCAGCACCACCTCGTTATCGGCGTAGGGCAGGGCGCCGAGGATTTCGCGTTCGGCATCGCTCGGCTCGGCGAGCAATTGCAGGGCCTGATCGCTGTGGCAGGCGAACACCACTTTGTCGAACTGCTCGCTGCCCTCCGCGCTGTGGATAACTACGCCATGCTCGTCACGATCAACCCGCGTTACCGGGCAATTGAGGCGGATCTTGTCTTTGAACGCGGCGGTCAGCGGCGCAATGTAAGCGCTGGAACCGCCCTCGATCACCCGCCATTGCGGACGATTGCTCACCGACAACAGCCCGTGATTCTTGAAGAAGCGCACAAAGAATTGCAGCGGAAAATTGAGCATCTCGGCCATCGGCATCGACCAGATCGCCGCGCCCATCGGCACGATGTAATGCAGGATGAAACGCTCGCCGTAGTTGCCTGCTTTCAGGTAATCGTCGAGGGTCATGTCGCTGGAAATGCGCAACTCGGCGAGGTCGCGCTGGGCTTCTTTATTGAAGCGCAGAATGTCGCGCAACATGCCCCAGAACGCAGGCGACAACAGATTGCTGCGCTGGGCGAACAGGCTGTTGAGGTTGTTGCCGTTGTACTCCAGACCGGTGTCCGGGTCGCTCACCGAAAAACTCATTTCGGTGGCTTTGAACGGCACGCCGAGCTGGCCGAGCAGGCGGAGGAAATTCGGGTACGTCCAGTCGTTGAAGACGATAAACCCGGTGTCCACCGCGTACTGCTGGCCGTCGACCGTCACTTCGACCGTGTGCGTGTGGCCACCGACCCAGTCGCTGGCCTCGAACACGTGCACGTCATGTCGGCGATTGAGCAGGTGGGCGCAGGTGAGCCCGGCGATCCCGCTGCCGACGATGGCGATTTTCATGCTGGATCTCGCAGCGGCGGCGATTTACGCACCATGCGCTTGCCGATCGCCAGTTGCAGGCTGGCGGGCAATTTCGACAGCGGCCACAGCGCCGCCATGAACAGCGCCGGAAAGGCGATTTCCAGTGGCCGATCCTTGAGCTTGGCGAAGATGTGCCGCGCGGCTTTATCCACAGGCCAACTGAGCGGCATCGGGAAATCGTTCTTCGCGGTCAGCGGCGTTTCGACGAAACCGGGGCTGACGATGGTGACTTCGATGCCTTCATCCGCCAGATCGATGCGCAGCGATTCAAACAGATAACGCAGCCCGGCCTTCGACGCGCCGTAGGCTTCGGCCCGTGGTAGCGGCAAGTACGTCACCGAACTGGCGACGCCGATCAGATGCGGCGCGGTGCCTTTGCGCAACAGCGGCAGGGCGGCTTCGATGCAGTAGCTGCTGGCGAGCAGATTGGTGCGCACCACGTGCTCGATGATCGACGCATCGAACTGCTTGGCGTCGACATATTCACAGGTGCCGGCGTTGAGAATCACCGAATCCAGCGAGCCCCAGACTTCAGCGATCTGCTCACCGATTTCGCGCACGGTCTGACTGTTGGTCAAATCCCCCGGCACCACTAAAACCTGGCCTGGATAGCGTTGCGACAAGACTTTCAGTGCCGCGACCGAGCGCGAGCTGACCGCCAGGTGCGCGCCGCTTTTCAGAATCTCTTCAGCGAGCGCCGCGCCGATGCCACTGCTGGCCCCGGTCAACCAATAGCGCCGTGGAGGTGTACGACTCATCCCATTCTCCTTTTTAGCCAGGCGATGACCCGGCCCAATACGGGTAAATGTTCATACAACAGCGCCCCGGCATCGAAGTAATCCCGGTGGCGATAAACCTTGTCGCGCCAGAGCAGATGCGAGCAGCCGCTGACGCGAATCACCTGACCACTCGCCAGGCGCGGATGGCGGTAACTCATGACCCAGCGCAGATAGCCTTCGCCGTCGCTGATCTGATCGAAGCCATGAAAATCAAACCGCAGCTCGCTGACGTTGGCGTACAGCTCGCTGAAATAATCGTGCAGTTGCTTGAGCCCCTGCACTTCGTGCAACGGGTCGGTGAAATGAATGTCATCGCTGTACAGCTCGCCCAGCCGGTGCAGGTTGTCTTTGTTCAACTCGCAAAATTGTTGGGCGAAGCGGCGCAGGAATTCACTCATCACTGCCCTCCATTGCCGTGCGCGATGGCAGGCTCTTGAACGCGGCCAGTGCGCGCTCACGGGAGGCGCTGAGATTGACGATTGGCGACGGATAATCGGCGACGCCAAACAGTCCGCCAAGGTTGGCCGGGTTGTGGATTTCCTTTTTGTTCAGCCCGGCGAGTTCCGGCAGCCAGTGCTTGATGAACAGGCCTTCGCTGTCGAATTTTTCCGACTGGCTCAACGGATTGAAAATGCGGAAGTACGGCGCGGAGTCGGTGCCGGTCGAGGAGCTCCATTGCCAGCCACCGTTGTTCGCCGCCAGATCGCCGTCGATCAGATGACGCATGAAAAAGCGCTCGCCTTCACGCCAATCGATCAACAGGTTTTTGGTCAGGAACATCGCCACGACCATGCGCAGACGGTTGTGCATCCAGCCGGTTTCGAGCAATTGGCGCATCGCCGCGTCGATGATCGGCAGGCCGGTGCGCGCTTCTTGCCAAGCCTTGAGTTCCTCCGGCGCATCACGCCAGGCCAAGGCCTCGGTTTCCGGGCGGAAAGCACGGTGACGCGAAACCCGTGGGTAGCCGACCAGAATGTGTTTGTAGAACTCGCGCCAGAGCAGTTCGTTGATCCAGGTGACGGCGCCGACGTTGCCGCTTTCGAATTCGCCCTGATTGCTTTGCAACGCGGCGTGCAGGCATTGGCGCGGTGAGATCACGCCAGCGGCGAGGTACGCCGAGAGCTGACTGGTGCCGGGTTTGGCCGGGAAGTCGCGTTCGCTTTTGTAGTATTCGATCTGCGCGTCGGTGAAGGTGTCGAGGCGACGGCGCGCTTCTTCTTCACCGGCCGGCCACAGGGCTTGCAGGGATTCGCTTGGGGTGGCGAAGCCTTTGACCGAGTCAGGAATCGGGTCGCTGTCGACCTTGAGTGTTGCCTGTTTGCCGGGCGCCTTGACCAGCGCCGGCATGGAGCGGTGCAGGCGTTCGTAGCAGACCTTTCTGAACTGGCTGAACACCTTGAAATAGGTGTCGGTTTTGGTCAGCACGGTGCCCGGTTTGAACAGCAGTTGATCGAGGTAGCTGTGAAACTCGATGCCTTCGGCCTGCAAGGTTTCCGCCACGGCGGCATCGCGACGGCTTTCGTGGACGCCGTATTCTTCGTTGACGTGAACCGCTTCGACCTTCAGTTCGCGGCACAGCTTGAGCAGCTCCGCTGGAGCCTGATCCCAATGATTGGCAGTGCGGATCAACAAGGGGATGTTCAGCTCGCCGAGGCTGTTGCTCAGTTCTTTGAGATTGCGTAACCAGAAGTCGACCTTGCACGCGGCATCGTCGTGTTCCAGCCACTGCTGCGGGCTCAACAGGTACACGGCCACGGTCGGGCCGCGGGCTGCGGCGGCCGCGAGAGCGGTGTTGTCGTGTTGGCGCAAGTCGCTGCGCAGCCAGATCAATTGCATGACATTAAACCCATCATTAAATCAGTCCACGCTGAACGAGTACCTGGTGCGCTGACAGCGCATCTTCAGCCAGGTACACATCAGCGATCTCGGAAGTTCTTACGGACAACTCGGCGTGGTGGATGCATACCGTTGGTCCGACAATCATTTTTGGGCAACTGACTCCGTTCAGTAGCTTGGGCAGGTGGGCAAGGTTCATGGCCTTGCTCGAATAGAGCAGCACGCCACGGGCTTGCAGGTGTTCGACGGCCAGCGCCAGTTCGCCGGCCGGTAACGGCCAGTCAAACACTTGCACCGGGCAATCGGCGCTGCTGATCAGCCACGCGCATAGCCACAGATGAGGTTCCAGTGGCAGGTCGGAGTGGTTGATCAACAGCAGCGGTGCGGCGTGCAGCTGACGATTGTTATGGTAGATGCGCGCACCGAATTTGCTGCGCAGCCAGGAAAAAAAGAACGTGCGCTCCATCTGCGCACCGAATTGGCCCTGCCAGCGTTGTTCGAGCTCAGCCAGCAGCGGCATCAACAACTGCTCACACAAGGTGCGCGGCGGGTACAGCGCCATCGCTTGGTTGACGCTGTCGTCGAGGTTGCGTTCGTTGAGCTGGGTGACGGCGGCGAGCAACGTTTGACGCAGGCGTTGCCAATCGTTTTCCACCGGTTCGCTGAAGGCTTGCGGGGTGTCTAGGAGCGGCTTGACCTGGCTGACTGCAACGCCACGATTGAGCCAGGTCAGGATCGCCAGAATTCGTTGCACATGTTCAGCGGAATACAGCCGATGGCCCTTGGGTGTGCGTTGCGGCACGATCAGCCCGTAGCGACGTTCCCACGCGCGCAAAGTGATCGCGTTGACGCCGGTTTGCCGCGCGACTTCGCGGATCGGCAACCAGCCTTCATCAAGGGCTTTCTTGAAATCGGCGCCGAGGTCTTCCTGGGCACTGGAGTCGAGTTTGTCGTTCATCAGATGGCGTTTCGCAGGCTGAGGTTTTCCGGGTGCGGTTGCAGGTAAACCTGTTGCGCGATGTACGGATCGGGGTGTTGGCGAAAGTGATGCTTGAGCAGCGTCAACGGCACCACCAGCGGCACAATGCCGAGGCGGTATTGGTCGATAACGTGCACCATTTCCTGTTTGTCTTCGGCGCTGATCACCTGTTTCAGGTAACCGCTGATGTGCAGCAGCACGTTGCAGTGCGTGCCGCGCGTGGCGCATTTTTTCAGCGCGGCCATCAGTTCGCTGAAGTAGCGCGGGCCGAGTTCGGCGGGATCGGTGTGCGCCATGTTGCCCAGCAGTTTGCCCAACGCTTTGTATTGCAGCGGGTTGTGGGCCATCAGCAAGTATTTGTAGCGCGAGTGAAATTCGGTGAGGGCGCGACGGCTCAGGCCATCGGCGAGTACCTGCTGCCAGGCACTGTAGGCAAATACGCGGGTGATGAAGTTTTCCCGCAGCACCGGATCGTTGAGACGCCCGGCTTCTTCCACCGGCAAATCCGGGTGTTGTGCGCAGAAGGCTTGGGCATAAATGCCGCGTCCGCCGCCATTCACCGGAGCGCCGTTGGCGTGATAGACCTTGACCCGCTCCAGCCCGCAGGACGGCGATTGCTGCATAAATATGTAGCCGCAGATGTCATCAAGGTCAGCGGCCATTTTCTCGCCGTATTCGGCCAGTGGCTGGGTGACGTTGATCGCCGGATTGACTGTGCCGATGGCTTGCGGATGTTCGGGATCACCGACGAGGCGAATCGGCTCGCGGGGAATGCCGAGGCCGATAGCGACTTCCGGGCAAACCGGGGCGAATTCGAAATATTCAGTGAGGGTGCGGCTGCACAGGCGCGATTCCTTGTGGCCACCGTTGTAGCGCACCTCGGCACCCAACAGGCAGGCACTGATGGCGATTTTCGGTTTGGCGGCGGGCAGGGCAAGCATAGGCACCTCGAATCTAAACCTGTACAGAGTGCAATCTCTGTACAACATTGCGTTAGCATAGATTCAAAGGTGTACAAGTCAAATTGTTTGTATAACTTTCTGTAGGAGCTGCCGAAGGCTGCGATCTTTTGATGTTGATTTAAAAGCAAGATCAACAGATCGCAGCCTTCGGCAGCTCCTACATGAGCCAACCGATTTTCCAGTCAGTGCTGTTTTGGAGCGTCTGCCAATCGAGGCGTTCGGCGCGCTTGGTCAGCACGGCCTGCAATTCAACTTCCAGCACCGTGCCCTCCTCATCGCGGAACAATTCGGTCACCAGAAAATGCTTTTCGCGATTCTGCGGGTGGGCTGCTGTCCATTTCGACAGCAGCAACTTGCGCGGGTTGATGCGGTTCATTGCAGGTGTTCGTGCAAGCGGCGTGCAGCCTCCTGACCACTCAGCCATGCACCCTCCACACGCCCGGACAGGCACCAGTCGCCGCAGGCATACAAGCCCAGATCGGCATCGGCCAGCGTGCCCCATTCGTGCCCCGTTGCCGGGCGTGCATAGAGCCAGCGATGGGCGAGGCTAAAGCTCGGCGCCGGCATCGCGCTGTGCAGCAATTCAGCGAATGCACCGTGCAGATGCTCGATCACCGCTTCCTTGGACAGGTCGATGTGTTGCCGACTCCAGGCGCTGGTCGCGTGCAGCACCCAGGTGTCGAGGGTGTTGTCGCGCCCGGGTTTGCTGCGGTTGCGCGCCAGCCAGTCGAGCGGGCTGTCCTGCACGAAGCAGCCTTCGATTGGCGTATCCAAAGGCGTGTCAAAGGCGAGGGCAACGGCCCACGTCGGATCCATCTTCACCCCGGCAGCGGCGCCGGCGAGCTTCGGTGCTGCGGCCAATAATGCCGTGGCTTGCGGCGCCGGCGTGGCGATCACCACGTGGCTGAAGGGGCCGTGGGTGAAGCCTTCAGCGTCCTGCAAATGCCAGTGCTCTTCACCGCGAAAAACTTCGGTGATGCGGCAGGCGAAATGCACTTCCAGACCGTCGAGCAAACCACGGGTGATGGCGCTCATGCGCGGCGCGCCAACCCAGCGTGTCTGCTCGTCCGGCGACAGGTTCAGTTGCCCGCCCTGATAGGTGTAGAGCTGCGGCGTCCACTCGGCGACCCAGCCCTGGCTTTGCCAACGCTGTACTTCGGTGACGAAGCGCCGGTCGCGGGCGGTGAAATATTGCGCGCCCATGTCCAGCGAACCGGCGTCGCTGCGTTTGCTCGACATGCGCCCACCGCTGCCGCGGCTTTTATCGAACAGTTGCACGGTATGCCCGGTCTCTGTCAGAGCCTGGGCGGCGGAGAGCCCGGCGATGCCGGTGCCGATGATTGCGATAGGTACAGTCATAGGGGCCTCGTTTACCTTTCTGTACAGACTACGCCGTGATTGAAACCTGTACAATTTTGTTTTCTGGTATAACTTCTAGCGTTCTCGTTCTGACAGCTTGGCCTATGGTTAAACAATAGAGCCTGCCCGATAGAAAAGATCCCTGCTTTTAAAAATAGACTAGTGATCCGGGTTAAACGCCACGCGAGGAAGATGTCATGCACATATTGCTGACCGGCGGTACTGGTTTGATCGGCCGACAACTCTGCCGACACTGGTCCGCGCAGGGTCATCGTCTGACGGTATGGAGCCGCACGCCGGAAAAAGTCGCGAAAATTTGCGGCGCACAGGTGCGTGGCATCGCTCGTCTCGAAGACCTGGGTGATGAGCCGTTAGACGCGATCATCAACCTCGCTGGCGCTCCGATTGCCGATCGGCCGTGGACGCATCGGCGCAAGGCGTTGCTGTGGAGCAGTCGCATCACGCTGACGGAAACCTTGCTGGCGTGGCTCGAAACTCGCGCGCAGAAACCGGCGCTGTTGATTTCCGGCTCGGCGATCGGCTGGTACGGCGATGGCGGCGAACGTGAGCTGACGGAAGAATCGCCGCCGGTGATCGACGACTTCGCCAGTCAGCTGTGCATCGCCTGGGAAGAAACCGCGCAACGTGCTGAAGCGCTGGGCATTCGCGTGGTGCTGGTGCGAACCGGTTTGGTGCTGTCGGCCGAGGGCGGCTTTTTGTCGCGGCTGCTGTTTCCGTTCAAGCTTGGGCTGGGCGGGCCTTTGGGCAACGGTCGGCAATGGATGCCGTGGATTCATATCGATGATCAAATCGCCCTGATTGATTTTCTTCTGCACCGCGAGCAGGCCAGTGGTCCTTATAATGCGTGCGCGCCGCAACCTGTGCGCAATCGCGAATTTGCCAAAACCCTGGGCAGCGTATTGCACCGCCCGGCGTTCATGCCGATGCCGACCCTGGCACTGAAGGTCGGTCTCGGCGAGATGTCTTTGTTGTTGCTCGGCGGCCAAAAGGCTACGCCGGCACGCTTGCTGGAAGCGGGTTTCACTTTCCAGTTCACGGAATTACGCGCGGCTTTGGATGATCTCTCCAGCCGCCTCTGAAATAGGACGTTGCATGACCGATCACGCCTTGCTTCTGGTCAACCTGGGCTCCCCGGCCTCCACTTCGGTGGCCGATGTGCGCAGTTACCTCAATCAGTTTTTGATGGATCCGTACGTGATCGACCTGCCATGGCCGCTGCGGCGTTTGCTGGTGTCGCTGATCCTGATCAAACGCCCGGAGCAGTCAGCCCATGCCTACGCGTCGATCTGGTGGGAGGAGGGCTCGCCACTGGTGGTGCTCAGCCAACGTCTGCAACAGCAGATGAAGGCGCAGTGGACGCAAGGGCCGGTCGAACTGGCGATGCGCTACGGCGAGCCGTCGATTGCAACCTGCTTGCTGAAACTGGTCGCGGCGGGGCACAAACGCATCACGCTGGCGCCGCTGTATCCGCAGTTCGCCGACAGCACCACGACCACCGTGATCGAAGAAGCCAAACGGGTGATTCGTGAGAAGAAGTTGAATGTGCAATTGTCGGTGCTGCAACCGTTCTACGATCAGCCGGAATACCTCGACGCGCTGGTTGAAAGTGCCAAGCCGCATCTGCTGCAGGATTACGATCACTTGCTGCTGAGCTTTCATGGCTTGCCGGAGCGGCACCTGACCAAGCTCGACCCGACGGGCAATCATTGTTTCAAGAACGAAGACTGCTGCAAGAACGCTTCGCCGGCAGTATTGGCCACCTGTTATCGCGCGCAATGCCTGCGCACCGCCGCGCTGTTTGCCGAGCGCATGGGATTGGCGGACGGCAAGTGGTCGGTGTCGTTTCAGTCGAGGTTGGGCAAGGCAAAGTGGATCGAGCCGTACACCGAAGCGCGGCTGGATGAGTTGGGTAAAAGCGGCGTGAAGAAGTTGCTGGTGATGTGCCCGGCGTTTGTCGCCGACTGCATCGAAACGCTGGAAGAGATTGGCGATCGCGGCAAGGAACAGTTCCGCGAAGCAGGGGGCGAGGAGTTGATTCTTGTGCCGTGCCTGAACGACGACCCGCAATGGGCGAAGGCGTTGGCGACCCTCTGCGAACGAGCACCGTTGGCCCTTTAAAAGCCAAAAGCTTCGCGAGCAAGCCCGCTCCCACATGATCGTTCCCACGCTCCGCGTGGGAATGCAGCCCGTGACGCTCCGCGTCACTGGACGCGGAGCGTCCCTAGAGACATTCCCACGCAGAGCGTGGGAACGATCAGATCTAAAAGTTTAGATCAGCGGCTCATCCGCCTTCTTGTTCTTCCAGCCGTCATTGCCCGGCAGGATCAGGTTCAGCGCAATCGCCACCACCGCGCACAGCGCGATGCCTTTGAGGCCGAAGTCGTCCGGGCCAGTGCCAGTGCCAACCAGCACACCGCCAATCCCGAACACCAACGTCACCGAGACAATCACCAGATTGCGTGCTTCGCCCAAATCGATCTTGTGACGGATCAGGGTGTTCATGCCCACCGCCGCGATCGAACCGAACAACAGGCACAGAATCCCGCCCATCACCGGCACCGGAATGCTTTGCAGCAGCGCGCCGAACTTGCCGATGAACGCCAGGGTGATGGCGAAAACCGCCGCCCAGGTCATGATTTTCGGGTTGTAGTTCTTGGTCAGCATCACCGCGCCAGTCACTTCGGCGTAGGTGGTATTCGGCGGACCGCCAAACAGACCGGCGGCGGTGGTGGCAATGCCGTCACCTAGCAAGGTGCGATGCAGGCCCGGCTTCTTCAGATAGTCGCGACCGGTCACGCTACCCACAGCAATCACGCCGCCGATGTGTTCGATGGCCGGGGCCAAGGCCACCGGAACGATGAACAGAATCGCCTGCCAGTTGAACTCCGGCGCGGTGAAGTGCGGAATCGCAAACCATGGCGCAGCGGCAATCTTCGCGGTGTCGACCACGCCGAAATAGAACGACATGGCAAAACCGACCAGCACACCGGAAATGATCGGCACCAGGCGGAAGATGCCTTTACCGAACACCGCCACGATCAACGTGGTCAGCAGCGCTGGCATCGAGATCAGCATCGCGGTCTGGTAGTGAATCAGTTCCGAACCGTCGCCAGCCTTGCCCATCGCCATGTTCGCGGCAATCGGCGCCATGGCCAGGCCGATGGAGATGATCACCGGGCCAATCACTACCGGCGGCAGCAAGCGGTCAATGAAGCCCGTGCCTTTGATCTTCACGGCCAGGCCCAGGAAGGTGTAGACGAAACCGGCCGCCATCACACCGCCCATGGTCGCGGCGAGGCCGAACTGGCCCTTGGCGAGAATGATCGGAGTAATGAAAGCGAAGCTCGACGCCAGAAACACCGGCACCTGACGCCCGGTGACGATCTGGAACAGGATCGTCCCCAGACCCGCGGTAAACAGTGCCACGTTCGGGTCGAGGCCCGTGATCAGCGGCATCAGCACCAAAGCGCCGAAAGCCACGAACAGCATCTGGGCGCCGGACAGCACCGTGCGCCAGAGCGGATCGTTGAACTCTTGCTGCATGGTTACGCGTCCTTCTGCTTGGTGCCGAAGATCTTGTCACCGGCGTCGCCAAGCCCAGGGATGATGTAACCGTGCTCGTTCAAACGCTCATCGATGGACGCGGTGTAGATGGTCACGTCCGGGTGAGCCTTCTCGACGGCAGCAATGCCTTCCGGCGCAGCAACCAGCACCATCGCGCGGATGTCTTTGCAGCCGGCCTTTTTCAACAGGTCGATGGTCGCAACCATCGAGCTGCCAGTGGCGAGCATCGGGTCGATGATCATCGCCAACCGTTCGTCGATTTCCGGAACCAGTTTTTCCAGATAGGTGTGCGCTTGCAGGGTTTCTTCGTTGCGGGCGACACCCACAGCGGAAACCTTGGCACCCGGGATCAGGCTCAGCACGCCTTCAAGCATGCCGATGCCGGCGCGCAGGATCGGCACGACGGTGATCTTCTTGCCGGCGATTTTCTCGACCGACACAGTGCCGCACCAGCCTGCAATATCGTAGGACTCCAGCGGCAAATCTTTTGTAGCTTCATAGGTCAACAGGGCGCC
This sequence comes from Pseudomonas rustica, assembly GCF_049959085.1. Classification (NCBI taxonomy): domain Bacteria; kingdom Pseudomonadati; phylum Pseudomonadota; class Gammaproteobacteria; order Pseudomonadales; family Pseudomonadaceae; genus Pseudomonas; species Pseudomonas rustica. Next base: position 413,645 of record NZ_CP188200.1, read on the forward strand.
GACTTCCTGAGCGAGCTCACGGAAGTTCTTGGTGCTGATATCGGCGCGGCGCATCAGGCCGAGTTTATGACGGATCAGCGGATGGCGGATCTCGAGGATGGGCATGGAAAAACTCCGGCGGCGGGCAAAAAAACCGGCCTAGATTAATCTATCCGAGGGTGATGTCCTATAGGACATACAGTACGTTAGTCCACAAATGCTTGATTCGACCTCGCGGGATGCGTACCTTTGCCCGCTTTTCCGAAATCGAACCCCCTGGAGAGCGCCATGTCCGCTGATCTCGAGCATATCCGTCAAGTCATGCGAGAGGCTGACTGCCTGTACACCGAAGCTGAAGTCGAGGCGGCCATCGCCCGTGTCGGTGCACAAATCAACGAACAACTGGCTGACAGCAACCCTGTGGTGTTCTGCGTGATGAACGGCGGCCTGATCTTTTCCGGCAAACTGCTGACGCATCTGCACTTCCCGCTGGAAGCGTCCTACCTGCACGCAACCCGTTATCGCAACGAAACCAGCGGCGGCGACCTGTTCTGGAAAGCCAAGCCGGAAGTCTCGTTCATCGACCGCGACGTGCTGATCATCGACGACATCCTCGACGAAGGTCACACCCTCGGCGCGATCATCGACTTCTGCAAACACGCTGGCGCGCGCAAAGTGCACACCGCGGTGCTGATCGACAAGGATCACGACCGCAAGGCGCGTCCTGACCTGAAAGCCGATTTCGTCGGCTTGCCGTGCATCGACCGTTATATCTTCGGTTACGGCATGGACTACAAAGGCTACTGGCGCAACGCCAACGGGATTTTTGCCGTTAAAGGCATGTAAGCAAGATCAAAAGATCGCAGCCTTCGGCAGCTCCTACAGGTTCAATGTAGGAGCTGCGGAACGCTGCGATCTTTTGCTTTTAATCCCATGCTAGAGTGCTCGGCCCCGCCCTCCGGAGCCTGTCATGAGCCTCTTGATCCGCAGCCTCGCCGCGCTTTTCCTGATCTTCAGCCTGCCTCTGTCCGCCGCGCCGATGCACAGTCAATTCCTGCCGCCGGACGATCTGACCGTGCGCGATGCCGAGCCCGAGCAACAGCAACTCATGCAGGTCACCGATTATTCCGTGGTGGTGGGCGCGCAACGTCAATCCAATCAACAACCGATTCCGGTCACGTCACCGCTGCTGATCCGTCTCAAGGGCAAATCCCTGAACAAGGGTGCGACCATCACGCAGGTGCTGGTCAATTTTGACGGCGAAAGCAAAAGCCTGAAAAAGCCGATTTACGACGACAAAAGCAAAACCCTGACGTTGTTTTATCCACAGGCCCAATACCGCGTGATCATCGATTTGCTGCGCAATGACACCGTCTATGTGCAGTTCCTCAGTTACGCCAACGGCCACATCTGGGCCGATTTGCACACCGGCAGCACGCGTTCGCGTTGAGCCCGGCGGCAGGGCAGGGGTAAACTGCCCGCCCCGTGTAATGTCTGCGAGCTGGAGTCGGCAATGCGTAAAGATAAGAAACAAGTGATTGGTGACGAGATCGGCGATGAGCAGATCAAGCTGTTCCTCGATTTTGAACCGGTCGACGCCACTTCGCCGTCGCTGCACAAACTGATCAAGGCCTACCGTGGCTTGCGTATCGACGACTTCGAACGCTTCCTGGGTTTCTTCGTTGAGGCCGGTTATGACGTTGATGGCAAGGACGAGCAGGGCAAGACCTTTGTTGAGCTGATCGCCGATCAGCGTAATGCCCCGGACTACATCGAACTGATCGAAAAGTCCCGCGGTTAAGGTCAAAAGATCGCAGCCTGCGGCAGCTCCTACATGGGATTTATGGTGACTGTGTAGGAGCTGCCGAAGGCTGCGATCTTTTGCTTTTCAAGGCCATAAAAAAACGCCCCGATCGGGGCGTTTTTTATGCCGCAAGATCAAGCGTAGCTTGGTGTCTCGCTGCTTTCTTCAACCAGTTCCAGCGCGATGTTGTTCTGCGTGTTGATCTTGCGATACAGCGCAGCATCGGTTTCCAGCACCTTTTCACGGGCCGGGAAGATCTCGGCCAGTTTCGCCGCCCACTCACCCTTGGCCTGATTCGGGAAGCACTTCTCGATCAGTTCGAGCATGATCGAAACGGTCACCGAAGCGCCTGGCGAAGCGCCGAGCAGCGCGGCCAGCGAACCGTCCTTGGCCGACACCAGTTCGGTACCGAATTGCAGGATGCCGCCCTTTTTCGGGTCTTTCTTGATGATCTGCACCCGTTGGCCAGCCACTTCCAGACGCCAGTCTTCGGCTTTCGCTTCCGGGTAGAAACGGCGCAGGGAATCCAGACGCTGTTCCATCGATTGCATCACTTCGCTGACCAGGTACTTGGTCAGATCCATGTTGTTTTTCGCCACGGCCAGCATCGGCCCGATGTTACCGGCGCGAACCGACAGCGGCAGGTCCATGAAGGAGCCGTGCTTGAGGAACTTGGTGGTGAAACCGGCGTATGGCCCGAACAGCAGGGATTTCTTGCCGTCGACCACGCGGGTGTCCAGGTGCGGCACCGACATCGGTGGCGAACCCACAGCGGCCTGGCTGTAAACCTTGGCCTGATGCTGTTTGACCACTTCCGGATTATCGCAACGCAGCCACTGGCCGCTGATCGGGAAGCCGCCGAAGCCTTTGCTTTCTTCGATGCCCGAAGCCTGCAGCAACGGCAACGCCGCGCCACCTGCACCGAGGAAGACGAATTTGGCATCGACTTCACGGGTGTTGCCGTTGTTGACGTCTTTGATGCTCACGGTCCAGCCGCTGCCGTTACGCTTGAGACCAGTCACGCGCTTGCAGTATTTGACCTGAGTGTCGGGAGCGCTGGTCAGGTGCTTGAGCAACTGATTGGTCAGCGCGCCGAAGTTGACGTCGGTGCCGTTCATCACGCGGGTGGCAGCGAGGACTTCGTCCGGCGAGCGGCCCGGCATCATCAGCGGCATCCACTCGGCCATTTTGGCCTTGTCTTCGGTGTATTCCATGTCGGCGAAGGCGTGGTGCTTGTGCAGCACGTCAAAGCGTTCTTTGAGGAACGACACGCCGGAATCACCCTGCACGAAGCTCAGGTGCGGTACCGGGCTGATGAACGATTTGCACGAGCCGAAGGTGCCTTTCTTGGTCAGGTACGACCAGAACTGCTTCGACACCTCGAACTGGGTGTTGATGTGCACGGCTTTCTTGATGTCGACGGTGCCATCGGCGGCCTGCGGCGTGTAATTCAGCTCGCAAAGACCAGCGTGACCGGTACCGGCGTTGTTCCACGGGTTGGAACTCTCCGCAGCACCGGAATCCATCAGCTCGACGACTTCCAGCTTGATCGCGGGGTCGAGCTCTTTGAGCAGTACGGCGAGGGTGGCACTCATGATGCCGGCCCCAACCAGTACTACGTCGACTGCTTCGTTATGCGCCATTTAACGCGTCTCCAAAATCTGCAGCACCAAATTGTCGGCATGGCTGCCAGGCGTTCCGGGACAGATCAATTGTGTCCAGGCTATCCGTGGTCAGGTTCGCCATGTCCGAATCTTCGCAATTTTTCGCAACTTCGACGGATGCATGCGGCCTGGCTTCAAAAGCTCCATGAACTCATTTCAGCACGCAGCTGGCAATTCGACTTATGGTCGAGACATCCGTTTTTGTGCAACCAAATCCGTAGCGGACAGGCTTCAGGCTCCGATATTCGAGGTATACCCGGTCCTGTGTCGTTGGGCTGTTCCAGACGCTAATGGTGCATGTTCAGACGCAAAACTATTCATTTGCTCGCCACACTCTTGTGAAGTTGTGAAAACCCGTTTTTTTCACGCTCTTTTGAAGACGTGAACCTCAAAAAAGGGCTGTCTTGGCTTGGCACCTTGCCCGAGGGCAAAAACAACGCGGCGGCCGAGCGTCATGACAGCTCTGCAGATTCGCGAAAAGCGGGGTTTTTGCCGGAAGAACAGGCAAGCGCGCCAACTTCACTCGATCTGTGTGGGCGGCTCTCTGTGGGCGATTTTGATGTCGATGCGATGCGCATTGACGCTGTTGCGGGGCCCGATCAGGAGACGTCCTTATAATCGGGGGGAGATTGTATCGAAGAAATGCGGGGAGTTGGTCGTGTTTAATGACTTTTATTAGGCATCCGGTCAGATGCTCAACATCGCCTGAGCGCGTGCACGAGGCTGCGGCGCTATGACGCGGGCGCTGGCGGGCAATGGGTGGTGCAACCAGTTGAGACGAATTTCTTCGATTTCCACCCAACCGTCACCCATCGGTTGCAGGCTGCACTGCTTGAATGCCTGACAATGGCCGTTGCGGTCGAGCAGGGCAAAGCTGCGGTGCAACGGGCGTGGCGCAAACAACGAGATCAAATAACGCATGGCCGATTACCTTGCTGGAGGACTTGTTTGAAGGTTGCCAGCAGGGCGTGACGTCAACATGTACGGCAGATGACAGCGGCGTGACAGGAACCGGCCTGCCACGGCTGTGTCAGACATTTCAGTATTCACCGTGTGACGCTGGTGACCCGCAGTGGCCCACCGCTATACTGCCGGCCTGTTTGTGCCTGATTCTGGAGAGAAGAGCATGTTGCAACGCCTGTTGTTCGGTTTGATCACTGTGGCCGGTTTGACCCTGGCCGGCTGCGCCCACAGCCCGCAACAACTGAATCCGGAGCCGAAGCTGACCACGCAGTTGCCTGCGGTCGGCCGTGGCCAGCCCGTTGTCGTGCGTGTGGTAGACGGTCGTCCGTCGCCAACCCTCGGCACCCGTGGCGGTCTGTACCCGGAAACCAGCGCTATCACCGTGCAGCGCGAGCAGATCCTGCCGAAGCTGCAAGCTCAGGCTGAAGCCGCCGTGCGTCTGCTCGGTTTCACCCCGACCAACAATGCACCGAACGCGCCGCAGCTGACCGTGACCCTGGCCGAGCTGAAATACCAGTCGCCGAAAGAAGGCATGTACGTGACGGAAGCGACCATCGGCGCGACCTTCCGCTCCGATGTGCAGAACGCCAACCGCCGTTACAGCGGCCGTTACGGCGCGTCGCTGGATCAGCGTTTCGGCATGGCGCCGAACCAGGAAACCAACACCAAACTGGTCAGCGACGTGTTGAGCGATGCGCTGACGCGTCTGTTCAAGGATCCGACCGTGGGTCAGGTGCTCGCTGAGTAAGCTTTCAGCGGATGTGAAAAAGCCCGGGGCCAGTGATGACCCCGGGCTTTTTCATACAGATCGATTCCCTGTAGGAGCTGCCGAAGGCTGCGATCTTTTGATGTTGGTTTTAAGATCACAAGATCGCAGGCTTCGGCAGCTCCTACACGGGGAGTTTTATTCAGGCAGCCTGCGAGTAGAAGTCGAGCACGCTAACCCCCGTCAACAAATCCGTCTCCGGCAAATCCGCATGCTGATGCCCGCCCAGCGCGCAATACACCAGCCAGTGGCGATCCTGAACATTGAAGGCAAGACTGCCGACGAGGCTTTGCTGTTCGTCGGTCGGGGTGATGAGGTAGAGGCGATCCTGGTTTTCGGCGTGCAACATGACGCGTTCCCTGTCGGTTTCGAGGCGCGCATCTTGGGTTATCCAGATGACGATGCCGTGACACAGGACAGCCATCGGTCGATTGTTACGTTATTTGTCGTAAAGGCTGGGGCAGGGGGCCAAGGTTTGGTTAGAATCCGCGCCGCGGTCGTCGGTCTGGCGCCTGCCACACCGGTTTAGATAGAGGTCTGTGATGTCGCTGCACTTGATGACGCTGTTTACCGCCCATCCCGCCAAATTGATCAACCTGCTGGCGCTGCTGTTGGCGTTCCCGGGCAGTTGGCTGCTGCACGCAACGCGCCGCCGCGAACAACGCGCAATGGCCAGCATCGCCGCCCAGCGCAACGCGCAGCCGAATGCCGAGCCCATTCTTGATTGGGCGACCTTGCGCATGAACCGGTTTTTCTATCGATTTGGTTTTGCTTGCCTGGGGCTGGCACTGATCGTCTCGTGGATCAGCACGCGTTACTAAAAGCAAAAGATCGCAGCCTTCGGCAACTCCTACATGAATCCACTGTAGGAGCTGCCGAAGGCTGCGATCTTTTGATCTTGCTCTGAAAATTTAAAGCGGCAACCCGGCCTTAACGCGGTATTGGTTACGCACCGGCGTCGCATATTGCAGCACCAGATACGGACGATGTTCTGCAGGGCAAGCATCCAGCCGGCTCTGCCATTCTTCCTGCGCCTTGGCCAGTTCATCCGCCGCAAACACCTCGGCAGCCTTCGGCACATTCAACTGCGGATCCGCATCAGCCCACTGCGCGTACGCCAGGTAATGCACCGGGAATAACCGGTAGCCGCCGAGAATCTGCTTGTCCATCTCGACCGCCAATTGCTTGGTGTCTTCGAACAGCTCGGTGATCGGCGCAGCAAAGTTCACGTGCACGCGGCCCTTGTAGCCGGTGATGCCCTTGGCAATGCTCACGTCATCCTCGCCCGGCGCTTTCGCGTAGGTGCCGGTGGTGGCGCGGATGTACAGCTCGCGGGCCTTGGCCTGGTCGCACGGGTCGTATTCGTAGCTGATCGAAACCGGAGTGACATTCAGCGAGCGAATGACTTCGCCGAACGGCTCGTCCTTGCGGCTCATGTGGAACATCTTGAGGATCGCCGACTCTGTGCGATCATCGCCATCCTTCGCCCGACCTTCAGCCTGCGCGATCCAGATCGACGCGCAATCATTGCGGATCGAGTGGTTGATGTACGCCGACAACAGCTGATACGCAGCCATTTTCTCGCGACGGCCGGTGATCGAACGGTGAACGATGAAACTCTTGTTCAGGCGCATCAGATCGCTGACAAACGGCTTTTGCAGCAGGTTGTCACCGATGGCGATGCGCGGCGTCGGCAGGCCAGCGTGGTACACGGCGTAGTTGACGAAGGCTGGATCCATGACGATGTCACGGTGGTTGGCGATGAACAGATAGGCGCTGCCGGACTTGAATTGCTCGACACCGGTGTAGGTCACGCCGTCGGTGGCGCGCTCGATGGTGTGGTCGACGTAGGACTCGACCTTGTCCTGCAACGTCGCCACCGAGGTCACGTCGGCGAACTCACGACGCAGCCGATGGGCTATAAGTGGTTTGAGCATCCAGCCGAAAGCACCGGCAAAACGCGGGAAGCGGAAGTGGGTGAGGATATCTAGAAACGCCTTGTCGCCGAGCAGTCTTGCCAGTACCACAGGTACTTCGCTGTCGTCGTAAGGTCGGATGGCATCGAATTCGCCCATCATGCTCTCTTGTTAGAAACGGCTAGGGTAAGTAAAGGTTTTGATCGAAAACCAACGGGGCACGGTCTGAAAAGTCAGCCAGACAAAAATAGCCCTGCAAATAGACCGGCGATTATACGCACAAGTCACTTGGGAGACCGCGATGCTGGAGAGCGCACTGTACGAATGTCCGTATTGTGGTGAGCAAGTTGAAACGACGGTGGATCTGTCCGGCGGTGATCAGACCTACATTGAGGACTGTCAGGTGTGTTGCCGGCCGATCACGTTCGTCTTGCAGGTACACGGAGAGGATTGGTTTCTGGAAGTCTTCAGCGAAAACGAGTGAGGCGCGCCCATGCAGCGGATCTACGAGCCGGAAAACCTGATGGAAGGCGAAATGCTCAAGGGCATGCTCGCCAGCGAGGGCATTGAGGCGCACCTGGTTGGCCGCGATTTGCTCGGCGGCACCGGTGAGTTGCCGATCTTCGGCTTGCTCGGGCTGTCGGTCGACAACGACCAGGCCGAATACGCCCGCGAGCTGATCACCGCGTACAATGCCGCGCTGCCGCTGCCCGGCGACGAACCGGAGAGCTTCCCCGGGACGCTGGTCTGTTAGGCTGACGATCGTTTTATTTAGAGTCTTGTTGCCCCATGTGTGGACGTTATGCCCTGTTTCGCTGGAACCGCGATTTTGCGGCCCTGCCAGGTTTTCCCGCCGATCAGCAGGCGCAGTGGAACATTTCCCCCAACGATTCGGTGTTGATGCTGCGTGCCGGTGACGCCGGCGAACGCACGCTGGCCCGCGCCCGCTGGGGGCTGACGCCGCCGTGGCTGACCGACCTGTCGAAAACACCCGCGCATGCTCGCGCGGAAACCGTGGCCGAACAGCCGATGTTCCGTGAGGCGCTGCGTCAACGTCGCTGTCTGTTGCCGGCGAATGGTTTTTACGAATGGCGCGGGACTCAGCGCAAACGCCCGTACTGGCTGACGCCGGGGGAGGGCGCGTCGCTGTTTTTCGCGGCAATCTGGGAAGCGTATCCGGTGCAGGAACAGGTCTGGTTGAGTACGGCGGTGATTACGCAGTCGGCGTCGAGTCAGCGCCGACCGTTGATTCTGGATGAGGCGGGGCAGGCGGCGTGGCTGGATCCCGAGACGCCGTTGCATGTGTTGCAGGCGTTGCTGGCGAGTGAGCCGGCGGTGTTGCGGGAGCGGGTGTTGGCGAATCTGATCAATGATCCGAAGCTCAATGGGCCGGAGTGTTTGACGCCGGGTTGAGTTGTCTGGTCTATCAAGAGCCCCTCACCCTAACCCTCTCCCAGAGGGAGAGGGGACTGATCGAGGTGTCTTGCTTCATACATCGACCTGAGAAATCGAGTCGATTATGGATTCAAAGCAGATCGTTCAGGTCGGCGAACTTCTTGAATATCCCCCAATCAGTCCCCTCTCCCTCCGGGAGAGGGCTAGGGTGAGGGGCTTTTGAACTGTGGGACATGTCTGAAAGTCACTGCAACACGTCCGTTGTATCTGGCGTCGATACAATTACCCGCCTAGGATACCCGGCAGGTTTTCAGGGAGCTTTTGAATGAACAAGACATTGGTTGTAAGTGCACTGAGCGCAGCGTTGTTGCTGGCCGGTTGTCAGTCGGTCAACACCACCAGCGGCGGCGCTGTGGGTGTGGAGCGCAAGCAGTACATGTTCAGCATGCTGTCCTCGCAAGAGGTCGACCAGATGTATGCCCAGTCGTATCAGAAGACCGTCGGCGAAGCGTCCACCAAAGGTGTGCTGGACAAGACCAGCAGCGACGCCAAACGCGTTCAGGCGATCGCCGACCGTTTGATCGCTCAGGCGCCGAACTTCCGCCCCGATGCGGCGCAATGGAAATGGGAAGTCAATCTGATCAAGAGTGACGAGCTCAACGCCAACTGTGGCCCCGGCGGCAAGATCATTTTCTACACCGGGCTGATCGACAGCCTGAAACTCACCGACGATGAAATCGCTGCTGTCATGGGCCATGAGATTGCCCACGCCTTGCGCGAGCATGGCCGTGAAGCGATGTCCAAGGCGTACGGGATTGAAATGGCCAAGCAGGGCGCGGGTGCGTTGCTCGGTCTGGGGCAGGACAGCCTGGCGCTGGCCGACACCGTGGCCAATTACGGCATGACGCTGCCGAACAGCCGCGCCAACGAAAACGAAGCCGACCTGATTGGTCTGGAACTGGCCGCCCGCGCCGGCTACAACCCGAATGCCGCGATCACCCTGTGGGACAAGATGAGCAAGGCCTCGGAAGGTTCACCACCGGAGTTCATGAGCACTCACCCGGCATCGGCTAGCCGGATTGCTTCGTTGCAGGCAGCGATTCCAAAAGTCATGCCGCTATACGAACAAGCCCCGAAATCCTGAGTCGGTGATCGTTCCCACGCTCTGCGTGGGAATGCCTCAAGGGACGCTCCGCGTTCCAATGGGACGCAGAGCGTCCCCGGCTGCATTCCCACGCAGAGCGTGGGAACGATCCTTCTCTCAGGGTTAAACCCAACCACTGCTCTGCATCGCTTTGTACACCGCGACAATTGCCAGAATCATGAACGCCGACGCCGCGAGGCGACGGATCAGGGTCAGTGGCAATTTGTCGGCGGCAAAGTTACCGGCCAATACCACCGGCACGTTGGCAATCAGCATGCCCGCCGTCGTCCCGATAATCACCAGCCACAAGTCAGGGTATTGCGCGGCCAGCATCACCGTCGCGACCTGAGTCTTGTCACCCATTTCAGCCAGGAAGAACGCAATCAGCGTGGTCAGGAACGGCCCGAACTTGCGTGCCGTGCTGCTTTCATCGTCGTCCATTTTGTCTGGCACCAACGTCCACAGCGCCGTGGCCGTGAAGCTCGCGGCGAGGATCCAGTGCAGCGTCGCATTCGAGAAGAAACTGCCGAACCAGGCGCCTACCGCACCGGCTGCTGCGTGGTTGGCCAAGGTCGCGGCGACAATACCGGCAATGATCGGCCAGGGTTTGCGGAAGCGAGCGGCGAGAATCAGCGCGAGCAGTTGCGTCTTGTCGCCGATTTCGGCCAAGGCAACGATTGCGGTGGGAACGAGTAACGAGTCCAGCATCAGGATTTTCCTAAGGGGCGGGTCGACACGGCTATGACACGTACAGCCTTCCCGCCCCGGGTAAGGTGTGCGTGTCATAGGTCTTGTCAAACCCTGCGATCCGTCTGATGCGGACGCTTGGGTCGCATACGCCATGATCTGAGGATCAAGTATGTTGACGTATGCCGGACGAGCATGGCGCTCGTGGGAGACTACTCCCCTAGGACGGAGCGGATTCTGCCTAGGCAAATCCGATTGAGCAAGCCTCTTTTTTGAAAGAAGTTCTAGCCGCGCTTGGCCCGGTAAATCCGGAAGCCATTGCCTTCGGCCTTGATCGCGCACACGCCCAGATGCTCTTCGATCAGCGGCTGATACTTGAGGAAGCTGTTGGCGACCAAGCGCAGTTCGCCACCGTTTTTCAGATGTTTGGCCGCTTTTCGCAGCAAGTTTTCGGTAGCGAAATAATCGGTGTGCACGCCGACATGGAACGGCGGATTGCTCAAAATTGCGCTCAAACCCATCGGTGCCGCATCGATGCCATCGCCTGTCAGCACCTCGGCCTCCAGACCGTTAGCGGCCAATGTCAGACGACTGCTGGCAGCGGCAAACGCGTCGACATCAAGCAGCGTCACCTGATTATGCGGATAGCGACGCTTCACCGCCGCGCCCAACACACCCGCGCCACAACCGAAGTCGAGCAGATGGCCACTCGGCAATTTGTCCAGATGTTCCAGCAGCAGGGCGCTGCCGCGATCAAGACGACCGTGGCTGAACACGCCCGGCAGGCTGATCACTTTCAACGGGCCTTCGGCCAGCGGCAATTCATAAGTCTGCGCGAGGCTTTCCAGCGATTTCGTTTCGGGCGCGTTGGCCACGGTGACTTGCCAGAGCTGGCAGTGACGCGCGCTGTCGAGTTTGCGCGGCTTGCCGAACGGATTGAGCTGTTTCGACGCGCCTTCGATGCCGCTGCGTTTTTCCCCGACCAGAAACACTTCTCGACCGGCCAGACGCGAGGCCACGGCGTTGAGAATGTAATCGGTCAGATCCTTGGACTTGGGCAAGAACACCACAGCGCTATCAAACTCACGCTCCGGAACATTCACGCCGAAATGGCTGCGACCTTCGAAGCGAGCGTCCAGCGCCGCTTGATCGCCGGCATGCCAGCACCAGCCGAACGCGTTGGGCAAGCGCCCGAGCAGATCGTCGGCGGGCAAACCGGCCAACAACAACGAACCTTGAAACAACTCGGGCTGACGAAGCAGTACTTCACTGCGCGGATCCATAACTGCTCCTCAAAAAAAAGTGCCGCAGTTTATCAACTGACGACCCGCAGCGCCTTACCGCTGAAGAACGCCTGAGCATTTTCGGTCAATTGACCGACGATGCGCTGGCGCGCTTCAACACTGCCCCAAGCGTTATGCGGCGTGACGATCAGACGTGGAATGTCGGCGGCCAGCAGCGGATTGCCTTGAGTCGGCGGCTCGACGCTCAACACATCCGTCGCCGCGCCGCCAAGGTGGCCATTACGCAGCGCATCGGCCAACGCCTGTTCATCGATCAAACCGCCACGCGCGGTGTTGACCACGAAGGCGCCGGGTTTCATCGACGCCAGTTCGCGGGCACCGATGAAGTGGCGGGTGTGCTCGTTGAGCGGGCAGTGCAGGGTGAGGGCGTCGATTTGCGGCAGCAGTTCGTCCAGCGGCAGGCGATCCGGGCGGGCAGGGCGCCCGGGGATCTGTCCGAGCAAAACGCGCATGCCGAAGGCTTCGGCCAGTCGCGCCACCGCGCCACCGAGTTCGCCGTGACCGAGCAAACCCAGGGTTTTGCCTTCCAGTTCAACAATCGGATAGTCGAGCAGGCAGAACTGTTTCGCCTGCTGCCAGCGACCTTCGCCGACGGCTTTCTGATAATCGGCCAGACGCGTGGCGAGGTTGAGCAGCAGCATGATCGTGTGTTGCGCCACCGACGGCGTGCCGTAACCCTGACAGTTGCACACGGTGATGCCGTGAGCGCGGGCGGCGGCGAGGTCGACGTTGTTGGTGCCGGTGGCGGTGATCAGGATCAGCTTCAAATCAGGGTTGGCAGCCATCGCGGCGGCGTCGATCAGGATCTTGTTGGAAATGGCCACGGTGGCGCCTTGCAGACGTTCGCTGACTTGCTCGGGCAGGGTCTGGGCGAACAGTTGCAGATCGCTGAAACACTCGCGCAACGGACTGAGGTCGAGGTCGCCAAGATCGAGCGACGGGTGATCAAGGAATACGGCGCGGCGCGTGTTCGTCATCAACTGTACCTTTTAGGCTTTGAGCGTTGGGCGTAATCTGCCGAGCCTACCAGATGAAACAATTGGTTACTCGATGCCTGAGATGCTCACAAAACCTGTAGGAGCCGAGCTTGCTCGCGAAGACGTGGTGTCAGACAAATGGAAGTCGCCTGACACTCCCTCTTCGCGAGCAAGCTCGGCTCCTACAGGGACATGCGTCGCCCAGCGAGTCTAATTTTATCCGACCTGATTCAGAGGAGCCCCCATGTACTGGACCGAGTTCTTGACCGTTGCACTGATCCACCTGCTGGCCGTCGCCAGCCCCGGCCCGGACTTTGCCGTGGTGGTGCGCGAAAGCGTGACCCACGGGCGTCGCGCCGGCACCTGGACGGCACTCGGTGTCGGTACGGCGATTTTCCTCCACGTCGGTTATTCGTTGCTCGGCATCGGCCTGATCGTGTCGCAATCGATCGTGCTGTTCAACGCGTTGAAATGGGCGGCGGCGGCTTATCTGCTGTACATCGGCTTCAAGGCCTTGCGCGCGCAACCAGCGAAAACCGTCACCGACGATCTGCACAAAGAAGCCGGCGTACGCACGGCTCGCGGCGCGTTCACTTCGGGCTTCGTGACCAATGGCCTCAACCCGAAAGCCACGCTGTTCTTCCTGTCGCTGTTCACCGTGGTGATCAACCCGCACACGCCGCTGTCGGTGCAGGCCGGTTACGGGATTTATCTGGCGGTCGCGACGGCCGTGTGGTTTTGCCTGGTGGCGATGCTGTTCAGCCAACAACGTGTACGCGCCGGTTTTGCCCGCATGGGCCACTGGTTTGACCGCACCATGGGCGCGGTGCTGATTGCTCTCGGCGTGAAAATCGCCTTCACCGAGATGCATTGATTCCAGAACCGCAATTCAAACCTGTGGGAGCGAGCCTGCTCGCGAAGGCGTCGGATCAGTCGACATCACAGGTGACTGGAAGATTGCTTTCGCGAGCAAGCTCGCTCCCACAGTGGTGGGAACCTACACAAGCTCGCTGAGTTTGCTCAGGTTGTTGAGGTAATCACGGGGATTTTCCCCAAGCAAACGGCGAAACATCGCGCTGAACGCCCGCGCGCTGCCGTAACCCAAGTCCCGCGCCACACGCTGCACGCTGTCCCCGGCGAGCAGACGTGGCAGGGCTTCCATCAGGCGCAGTTGCTGGCGCCAGGCGTTGAAACTCATCTGCAACTGTTGCTGAAACAGCCGTGCCAACGTCCGTGAGCTGGCGCCGACCTGCTGCGCCCAGTCTTCAAGGGTATTGGCATGATCGGGGGTGTGCAGCAGTGCCAGACAGATGTTTTGCAGACGCCGGTCGCTGGGCATAGGAATGTGCAGCGGCAGGTTTTCCAGACTGGCGAGTTCTTCCAGCATCAACTGCTGAATCAGCGGGTTGTCGGCGTGCGGCGGCCCTTGCACGGCACGCAGAATCAGCTCGCGCAGCAACGGTGTCACCGCCAATACGCAGCACTGTTGCAGGCTGGCGGGCGACAATTCTGGCGCGATGAACAGCGAGCGCATCTGCACGTCACCGCTCATGAAAATCTCGTGCGCTATCTCGGGTGGAATCCACACCGCGCGACTCGGCGGAATCACCCACGCACCCGATTCCGTGACCACGCGCATGATCCCGCTGACCGCGTACAACAACTGCGCCTCGCGATGCAGGTGGAGCGGCTGGTGGGCGCCGTCCAGATAATCCCGGGGGTAGGCACTCACCGGGCCGTGTTCGAAATGGCTGATCAACATGTCTGATTCGATGACTTGCTTGGCAGGAATGCGCTTTACCGCCAACCTAGCATAGACGGCACACAACAACGTAAAGCGTGCCGCCATGAATCAATCCCGTAATGTCATTCGCTACATCAACGCCGCCCATGTGATCGATCACATGTTCATGCTGATTTTTCCCGCCGCCGTGCTCGGTATGACCCAGGCTTTCGGCCTCGATTACGCCACGCTGATCGGCCTGTCGTTGGGAGGATTCATCGCCTTCGGCGCCTGTTCGCTGCCCGCCGGCTGGCTCGGCGATCACTGGAGTCGGCGGCAGATGATGCTAGTGTTTTTCTTCGGTATCGGCGCTTCGGCGATCTTCACCGGGCTGAGCAACAGCCCGAGCATGCTGGTGATTGGCCTGACTCTGATCGGTATTTTCGCGGCGATTTATCACCCGGTCGGCACAGCAATGCTGGTGGCCTACGCACAAAATCGTGGCCGCGAAATTGGCATCAACGGCATGTGGGGCAATCTGGGCGTGGCGTTTTCGGCGCTGATCACCGGCTTGCTGGTGGCGCAGTTCGGCTGGCGCTCGGCGTTTCTGATACCGGGCGCAGTGGCGATTGTGCTGGGTTTTGGCTTCGCCTTGCAGGTGCGTGAGGAACCGATTCCGAAGCGCCCGCACACGCCACTCAAAGGCGCCGCCGGTCAGCGCATCTCGATGGTGATGGTTTTCGGCGTGCTGGCGTTGGCCACGGCCACCGGCGGCGTGGTGTTCAACGCCACCACCATGACCTATCCGAAGCTGTTTCAGGAACGTTTGCATGAGCTGTTCGCCTCGCCGCAAACCCTCGGCATGGTGGTCAGTCTGGCCTATGCCTTCGGTGCGATTGCGCAATTGAGCATTGGTCGTGTGTTGCATCGGCTCAGCCTGAAATGGCCGTTTGTTGTCCTGACGTTGTGCCAGGCACCGCTGTTGTTTGCGTTGGCCTATGCCGACGGCTGGGCGGTCATCGCCCTCGGTGCAGCGTTCATGTTTGTGGTGTTTGGTCAGGTAACAGTCAATGATGCGATGGTCGCCAACTTCGTCGCCCCGCAGTGGCAATCACGGGTATTCGCCCTGCGTTACTGCTTATCGTTCGGCGCCAGTGCGACGGCGATTCCGCTGATTTCCTATGTTGAACCGCGCCATGGTTTTGTAGGCCTGTACTTGATTCTCGCGGGTTTCGGCGCGTTGACCTTCCTTGCAGCAGTCGTATTCCCACGGACACCTTCCGAGGAGGCTGTAGGGCAAACGGCCTGACTTGGGACGAAAGTCGGCAAATGCTGGCGCAAAGCTAGCATTTGTACGGCTCTGCAAATCATTCCTTTGGCTGATTTGGCTGGCGTATAAGGGTTCTAGAGTACAAATCTCTATGCCAACACCGTGCAGCCAGAAAAGGGATTCATATGTTGCAGACTCGCGTCATTCCCCCGGCCGATGGGGCCTACCAGTATCCATTGCTGATCAAACGGCTGCTGATGTCCGGCGCCCGTTACGAGAAAACCCGCGAGATCATCTACCGTGACCAGATTCGCTACAGCTACCCGACCCTGATCGAGCGTGTTGCGCGGCTGGCCAACGTGCTGACGGCGGCCGGTGTGAAGGCCGGTGACACCGTCGCGGTGATGGATTGGGACAGTCATCGTTACCTGGAATGCATGTTTGCAATTCCGATGATCGGCGCGGTGATCCACACGATCAACGTGCGCCTGTCGCCGGAACAGATTCTCTACACCATGAACCACGCCGAAGACCGTTTTGTGCTGGTGAACAGCGAGTTCGTCGGCCTCTATCAAGCGATCGCGCCGCACCTGACCACGGTCGAGAAGACCTTGCTGCTGACTGATCTGCCGGAAAAAACCGCCGACTTGCCGAATCTGGTCGGCGAGTACGAGCAACTGCTGGCGGCTGCGAGCCCGCAGTACGATTTCCAGGATTTCGACGAAAATTCCGTCGCGACCACGTTCTACACCACCGGCACCACCGGCAACCCGAAAGGCGTGTACTTCACCCATCGGCAATTGGTGCTGCACACCATGGGCGTGTCGACGATCATGGGCTCCATCGACAGCGTGCGCCTGCTCGGCACCAACGATGTGTACATGCCGATCACGCCGATGTTCCACGTCCACGCCTGGGGCCTGCCTTATGTGGCGACCATGCTGGGGCTGAAACAGGTTTATCCGGGGCGCTACGATCCCGAGTATCTCGTTGAGTTGTGGCGCAAGGAGAAGGTCACGTTCTCCCACTGTGTGCCGACCATTCTGCAAATGCTGCTCAACGCCAAAGGCGCGCAGGGCACCGATTTTGGCGGCTGGAAGATCGTCATCGGCGGCAGTGCGCTCAATCGCTCGCTGTACGAAACCGCCAAGGCGCGCGGCATTCAACTGACGGCCGCCTACGGCATGTCGGAAACCGGTCCGCTGGTTTCCTGCGCACACCTCAATGATGAATTGATGGCCGGCAGCGAAGACGAGCGCACCACTTACCGGATCAAGGCCGGTGTGCCGGGGCCACTGGTGGAAGCGGCGATCGTCGATGCCGAGGGCAATTTCCTCCCGGCGGACGGCGAGACCCAGGGCGAACTGGTGCTGCGTGCGCCATGGCTCACCGAAGGTTATTTCAACGAGCCACAAAAGGGCGCAGAGCTCTGGGCCGGCGGCTGGCTGCACACCGGCGACGTCGCCACGCTCGACAGCATGGGCGTGATCGACATCCGCGACCGCATCAAGGACGTGATCAAGACCGGTGGCGAATGGATTTCCTCGCTGGATCTCGAAGATTTGATCAGCCGTCACGTCGCGGTACGCGAAGTAGCAGTGGTCGGCATCGCTGATCCGCAGTGGGGCGAGCGCCCGTTTGCACTGCTGGTGATCCGCGAAGGGCACGTGATCGGGGCCCGTGAGCTCAAGGAACACCTCAAGCCGTTCGTGGAATTGGGCCACCTGAGCAAGTGGGCGATCCCGAGTCAGATCGCCCTTGTTACCGAAATTCCCAAGACCAGCGTCGGCAAGCTCGACAAGAAGCGCATCCGCCTCGACATCACCGAATGGCAGGCCAACAACAGCACCTTCCTCTCGACACTTTGAGTGTCTTCTGGCGCGCCGAAAACGGCGCGCCAGCCCCACCAAGCAAGCGCTTGGCTTGTGAAATCAAAAAAATCAGCCATCCTTGCCGTGCCGACGCGTGTCGGACTGGCGAAAGGACTGTTCCAGAGTGGTTGCTCACTGCAAATCACACTTTAGAGGGATCAAGCAGTACCCCCTGCTGGATATAGTCCGTTCAAGGATTTTTAAGAACGGAGCACACGCACAGATTGGGGCGAGCAACTTTGGAGTGATTTCGGGCAGCCTTGGCGCCCGGCCCTCCACAGCGTTTTTAAAAGTACTCACTGCCATAACAATAATGCACATGGAGTAGCGTCGATGACCTCAGTAAACCAGTTCTGGCGCCGGGCAAAACTGCCTCTGGCGGTCAGTCTTGCCTCTTCGCTCGCCGGGCCCGCATTCGGCGTCAGTTTCAACGTCGGTGAAATCGAGGGTCAGTTCGACTCGTCCTTGTCGCTCGGTGCCAGTTGGTCTACTCAGAGCCCGAACAAGAACCTCATCGGCGTCAACAACGGCGGCCACGGCCTGTCGCAGACTTCCGATGACGGTCACGCCAACTTCAAAAGCGGCGAAACCTTCTCGAAAATCTTCAAGGGCATCCATGACCTTGAACTGAAGTACGGCGACACCGGCGTGTTCGTCCGTGGCAAATACTGGTACGACTTCGAACTCAAAGACGAAAGCCGTGAGTTCAAGGACATCAGCGACAACAACCGCAAGGAAGGCGCGAAGTCCTCCGGCGGGCAGATCCTCGACGCCTTCGTCTACCACAACTACTCGATCGCCGATCAGCCGGGCTCCGTGCGTCTGGGCAAGCAGGTGGTGAGCTGGGGTGAAAGTACCTTCATCGGCGGCGGCATCAACTCGATCAACCCGATCGACGTGTCCGCATTCCGTCGTCCGGGTGCCGAGATCAAGGAAGGCCTGATTCCGGTCAACATGTTCTACGTTTCGCAGAGCCTGACCGAAAACCTCTCGGCCGAAGCGTTCTATCAGCTGGAATGGGATCAGACCGTTGTCGACAACTGCGGCACGTTCTTCTCGCAACCCGACATCATTGCCGATGGCTGCGACAACAACCTGCGCGTACTGAACAAGCGTTCGCAGATTCCGGCGGTTGCGCTGGGGCCTTTGGCGGCCAACGGCGTCAACGTCGACGAAGAGGGCGTGCTGGTGCGCCGTGGCGGCGACCGTGATGCCCGTGACAGCGGCCAGTGGGGCGCGTCCTTCAAGTACATGTACGACCCGATCGATACCGAGTTCGGCGCCTACTTCATGAACTACCACAGCCGTGCGCCGATCTTCAGTGCCACCGGTGCGCCACAATCGGTATACAACACCGCACGTGCGCTGCCAGGCCCGTTCGCGGCACTTGCGCCGCTGTTGGTCGCGGGTAACTCGGAGTATTTCGTTGAGTATCCGGAAGACATCCGTCTTTATGGTCTGAGCTTCTCCACCACCTTGCCTACCGGTACCGCGTGGAGCGGTGAGATCAGCTACCGTCCGAATGCGCCGGTACAACTGAACTCCACCGACATCCTGTTCGCCGGTGTACGTCCGCTGGGCGGCGCACTGACCAACGCTTCGCTGCTCAACGGCGTTCCGGGTCAGGATCTGCATGGCTATCGCCGCAAGGAAGTGACGCAGTTCCAGACCACCCTGACGCACTTCTTCGATCAGGTCATGGGCGCCAGCCGTCTGACCGTCGTGGGTGAAGTCGGCGTGACCCACGTTGGCGGTCTGGAAAGCACTTCTGATGTTCGTTATGGCCGTGATCCGGTCTACGGCCCGGGTGAGCTGCCAGCGACTGGCGGCATCGACACCTGCGCCAACATCCTCAACGCCAGCACCATCAACGGTGCCGGCCCGGGTTCGCCGCAGAACAACCGCAGCCGCAACTGCACCAACGAAGGCTTCACCACTGCGACGTCGTGGGGCTATCGCGGCCGTGCCATCTGGGAATACAACGACGTATTCGCCGGTGTGAACCTCAAGCCGAACGTGGCTTGGCAGCACGACGTCAGCGGCTACTCGCCAGGCCCTGGCGGTAACTTCGAGGAAGGTCGCAAAGCGGTCAGCCTCGGTGTCGACGCTGAATACCAGAACACCTACACCGCCAGCCTGGCTTACACCAACTTCTTTGACGGCAAGTACACCACTGTGGACGACCGCGACTTCGTTGCGCTCAGCTTCGGCGTGAACTTCTAAGCACTGCATTTTCAGGACGAACGAATTTATGAAAATAACAAAGAGTCTGTTCCACGCGGGTGTTCTGGGTCTGTCGTTGCTGGCGACCGGTGTGATGGCGGCCGTCCCGGCTGCCGAAGCCGACAAACTGGGCAAAAGCCTGACGCCGATGGGCGCGGAAATGGCCGGTAACGCTGACGGTTCGATCCCGGCGTGGAAGCCGTTGCCGAAAAATGCCGGCAGCGTCGATGCACGCGGATTCCTGTCCAACCCTTATGCCAGTGAGCAACCGCTGTTCACCATCACCGCCAAGGACGTCGACAAGTACAAGGACAAACTGGCGCCGGGGCAGTACGCGATGTTCAAGCGCTACCCGGACACCTTCAAGATGCCGGTGTACCCGTCCCACCGTGGCGCGACTGTGCCGGATGACGTGTTCGCCGCCATCAAGAAAAACGCCACCAACACCAATCTGGTGTCCGGCGGCAACGGTCTGGAAAACTTCGAAACCGCGGTACCGTTCCCGATTCCGAAAAGCGGTGTGGAAGTCATCTGGAACCACATCACCCGCTATCGCGGCGGCAGCGTGACCCGTCTGGTAACCCAGGCCACGCCGCAACCGAACGGCTCGTACAGCCTGGTGTACTTCCAGGATCAGTTCGTGTTCCGCGACAAGATGAAGGACTACGACCCGAAAAACCCGGGCAACATCCTGTTCTACTTCAAGCAGAAAGTGACCGCGCCTGCGCGTCTGGCCGGTGGTGTGCTGTTGGTGCACGAAACCCTCGACCAGGTTAAAGAGCCACGTTCGGCGTGGGTCTACAACGCCGGTCAACGTCGTGTGCGCCGTGCCCCACAAGTGTCCTATGACGGCCCGGGTACTGCGGCAGATGGCCTGCGTACCTCCGACAACCTCGACATGTTCAACGGTGCGCCGGATCGTTACGACTGGAAACTCGAAGGCAAGAAAGAGATGTACATCGCCTCCGACAGCTACAAGCTCGACGATCCGAAGCTGAAGTACTCCGACATCATCAAGGCCGGTCACATCAACCAGGATCTGGCGCGTTACGAGTTGCGTCGCGTCTGGCACGTGGTGGCGACTCTGAAGGAAGGTCAGCGCCACATCTACGCCAAACGTGACTTCTACATCGACGAAGACACCTGGCAAGCAGCAGTCATCGACCATTACGACGGTCGTGGTCAACTGTGGCGCGTAGCCGAGGCGCATGCCGAGGACTACTACGACAAGCAAGTGCCGTGGTACGCCCTGGAAACCCTCTACGACCTGCAGTCCGGCCGTTACCTGGCACTGGGCATGAAGAACGAAGAGAAGCAGGCGTATGACTTCGGCTTCACCGCTACTACCAGCGATTTCACTCCGGCCGCTCTGCGTCAGGATGGCGTTCGCTAAACCGCAGTAAACCCGAGGCCGCATCCTCGTAAAAACGCCCCGACTGGTTCGGGGCGTTTTTTTTTGCGCGGCCTCCGCGCCTTCGAACCGCCGTAAAACCACTTTCGAACCGCCTTCGAACTGCCGTCAAACCGTTTTCGAACCGCCTTCGAACTGCCGTCAAACCGCTGACCGCTTTCGAACCGCCCTCAAACCGCCTTTGTAGGAGCTGCCGAAGGCTGCGATCTTTTGATCTTGCTTTGGTTTTTGATCTTCGCCCCCATCGGCAGGCCGAGCGAAGGTGTTCATCCGGGGCAGGCGCGCAGCGCCGTGCGGCGCAGCCGCATACATCGAGAGGAGGTGCAGCGAAGCAAACCGTAGGCGATGCCCCCGGATGGACACCGTAGCGAGGGAACACTGAGCCTAGGCGAAGTGCCGTACGCCGGGGGCAAAGCCTTTTGCTTACTTTTCGGCGTCTGGAAAAGTGAGTCGCTGTAAGAGCGAAACCGCCAGAAGCCCCAACCGCAGCAACGGATATGCCCCCAAAACCCAAACAACAAAATCAAAAGATCGCAGCCTTCGGCAGCTCCTACACAAACCCGTCGGCGACCGAAATGCAGGGGGGATGGCGCATTATGGAAAGACTTTTGTAGCCATTTGTAGCAGCAACCTTCATTACCGGTACGTTTAAGGCTAGTCTGCGGACATCTGCAACGCCGCCAATAGCCATTCAAACAAGAGCCGGCCATGACTGATCTGTCCCCACTTCCGGGTCCTGCAAGCGTTGCCGTCGCGGCACTGGACGGGCGTTTCTTCCGTCCACCGTTGCCCGACGGCTATGTTTTGCGACCACGCCTGTGCGAACGCCTGCAAGCCGGGCTCGGCGGGCGATTGTTGCTGGTCAGCGCACCGGCCGGGTTCGGCAAGAGTTCGCTGGCGGTGGAGTTCTGTCAGAGCCTGCCGGCGCACTGGCAAAGTCTGTGGCTGGGCCTGAGCCCGCGAGACAGCGACCCCGGGCGCTTTCTCGAACGTTTGCTCGAAGGCCTGCAGGACTACTTTCCCCAAGTGGGCAGCCGCGCATTGGGGCTGCTGAAAATGCGTCAGCGCCATCAGCCGTTTGCCTTTGAAGAATGGCTCGACGGCCTGCTTGACGAGTTGGCGCTGCACCTCGATACCGCGACGCCGCTGCTGCTGGTGCTCGACGATTACCATCTCGCCCAAGGCCCGGTGCTCGACCGTTGCCTGCAATTTTTCCTCAATCATTTGCCCGACGGCTTGCTGGTGATGGTCACCAGTCGCCAGCGGCCGGACTGGCATCTGGCGCGTTTGCGCCTGTCCCGTCAGTTGCTTGAACTGCATGAACAGGATCTGCGCCTGACCCACGACGAAGCCCTGACTTTGCTCGATCGCCACAGCAGCTCATTGCGCGGCGAAGCACTGGAGAGTCTGATTCAACGCAGCGAAGGCTGGGTTGCCGGGTTGCGTTTCTGGTTGCTCGCAGTGGCTGAAGCCGGCAACGATGCCGCGTTACCGCAAGCGCTGAACGGCGGGGAAGGGCTGATCCGCGATTATCTGCTCGAAGAAGTCATCGATTGCCTGCCGGCCGAAGTGCAGGCCTTTCTCTACGACACCGCGCCGCAAGAACGTTTTTGCAGCGAGCTGTGCGACGCCGTGCGCGAAGCCCATGACAGCGCCGAGATTCTGCGTTTTCTGCAGGCGCATCAGGTGTTTCTGGTGCCGCTGGACGAGCACGGTCACTGGTATCGCTATCACCATTTGTTCTCCGATCTGTTGCGCAGTCGGCCGATAGCACACGCCATGGTGCCGACCGCGACGCTGCATCTGCGCGCCTGTCGCTGGTTCAATGCTCAGGGCTTGCTCGATGAAGCGGTGGAGCAGGCGTTGCGCGCCGGCCACCTCGATGTCGCGGCGAATCTGGTACAGAACCTTTCCGAAGAACAACTGCTGGCCGAGCAAAACGTCGGCATGCTGCTGCGCTGGAAAATGGACTTGCCTGACAGTCTGCTGATCAGCACGCCACGGCTGATCGTGCTGTACAGCTGGGCGTTGGGACTGGCCTGTCAGCTCGATGCTGCCGAAGAACTTTCCAGTCATTTGAGCCGCTTCCTGCCGGCGCCCTCAGCCACCGCGCAAAAGTCGATGCTGGCGCAATGGCTGGCGCTGAGCGGGATCATCGCCCGTGGGCGCGGCCATCGTGAACTGACCCTGAAATATTGCAGCGAAGCGCTGGAGAGCCTGCCGGCCAAGCGTTATGGCCAGCGTCTGATGTGCCTGTCGACGCTGTCCAATCTGGCGATTGCCGACGGTGATCTGTGGCGCGCCCGTGGGCTCAACCGTGAATCGCTGGAGCTGGCGCAGCGTGTCGGCAATCCGTTGTTCGAAGCCTTGGCGCATTACGATCGCGCTCGCGTGTTGCAGGCGCGTGGCGAAATTCTGCGGGCACTGGATGAAGTGCATCAAGGGTTGGAGCGCTTGCGCGGTTTGTCACCGCAACGTCTGTACGCGGTGCGCGCACGGCTGACGTTATACGAAGGTTTTCTGTTAGCGATGCGCCTGCAGCCGCAGGTCGCCCGTACGCGGTTGTTGGCCGGCATCGGCGAGGCGCGCGCCTGTCGTGACATCAGCGTGTTGATCGGCCATTGCGTGATAGCGCGGCTGGACGGTGCCACCGGCGAATTCGCCAAAGCCTTCGCTGAACTCTCCGAAGCCGAACGGCTGATGCACATCTGGGACGTGCCGCCGATCTACTATCTGGCGATGATCACCCTGGTCAAATGCGAGCTGTGGCTGGCGCAGGGCCGCACCGATCTCGCCGAGGCCTGGCTGGCGCGACTGGGCCAGACTTACACCGGTGAACGCGCCGCTGCGCCACCGGAGTTTCATCCACAACTGCCCTTGCACGTTGAATTGCAGCAGGCATTGCTCGACATGATTCAGGGCCAGCCGATGCTCGCCGAAGGGCGCTTGAACGTGTTGCACGAGAACGGTCAGCAAACCGGGCGACAGTTGCTCAGTGTGATGGCGCTGACACAGAAAGTGGCGTTGCTGCTGGCCGGTGGACGCGAGCCGGAAGCGCGCAAGGCGTTGAGTCAGGCGCTGGATGCCGCGGCTGGTGGCGTGCTGCAGCCTTTCGATGCATTGATCAAAGGATACACCGACTGGCTGCGCGCCCAATTGGCGCCGATCGCGTCGACCCTTGTCGGTCAGCAATTACTCGGACACATGCCGCATGTTGCTGTCCGTGCCGTGGCCGAATGCTCAGCAGCAGAACAACTCAGCAGCCGCGAACTGGCCGTGCTGCGCCTGATCGCCCAAGGCTGTTCAAATCAGGAAATCAGCGAGCAGTTATTTATCTCGCTGCACACCGTGAAAACCCACGCCAGTCATATCAACAGCAAACTGGGGGTCGAGCGGCGCACGCAAGCGGTGGCGCGGGCGAAGGAGTTGGGGTTAAGGGTCTAGCGACGGTAACATCCGGCATCGGCCGTTTTCGAGCCATTGCTCAGGATTTCCCATGACCGTTCCAGCCCCAGCGCTCATCCGCGAAACCTTCCCCGTCGGCCCCTTGCAGTGCAACTGCACGATCATCGGCGATCCGATCACCAAGAAAGCCATCGTCGTCGATCCGGGCGGCAATCCCGATCTGATCATGGCGCGCCTTGATGCGCATGGCCTGAAAGTGGTCAGCATCATCCATACCCACGCGCATCTCGATCACTTCCTCGCGTCGGGGCAGATGAAAGAGAAAACCGGCGCGACTCTGCATTTGCACAAAGAAGATCAGTTCCTCTGGGACAACCTCGAGATGCAATGCCAGATGTTCGGCGTGCCGTACACGCCGGTACCGTCGCCAGATCGCTGGTTGAGCGACGACGAAGAACTCGCCTGCGGCTGCGGCGTGGCGCTGCACACACCGGGGCATACGCCCGGCTCCATGAGCTTTTGGTTTTCCGAGGCTAAGCTGTTGATTGCCGGCGACACGCTGTTTCGTCGTGGCGTAGGGCGCACGGATTTGTGGGGCGGCGATCAGGCGACCATCGTGCGGTCGATCAAGCAGCGGCTATACACGCTGGACGAGGACGCGACTGTCGTGACCGGGCATGGCCCGGACACGCGTCTGGGGGATGAGATGCGCGAAAACCCGTTTGTGCGGGCCTAAATATTTTGTCACGGGTCTGCTGCGGAATTTTTGTGCATTGTCATGATCCAACGCCCGCACGGGCGATTGCCAATGGCCGTTGCACCATAGAATGCAAAAGTAGGAGCTCTTCATGTTCACCACGCGTCGTTTGATTATTGTCGCTACTGCCGTGGCCTTGCTGTCCGGCTGCGCCTCGCCTAACCCGTATGACAATCAGGGCCAGGCCGACAGTGGCTCCCAAGGAATGAGCAAAACCGCCAAATACGGTGGCCTCGGTGCACTCGCCGGCGCACTGGCCGGTGCCGCCATCGGCCACGACAACCGTGGCAAAGGCGCGCTGATCGGCGCGGCCGTGGTCGGTGCTTCTGCCGCCGGTTACGGTTACTACGCTGACCAGCAAGAGAAGAAGCTGCGCGCGAGCATGGCCAACACTGGCGTTGAAGTGCAGCGTCAGGGCGATCAGATCAAACTGATCATGCCGGGCAACATCACGTTCGCCACCGATTCGGCGAACATCGCTTCCAGCTTCTATCAGCCACTGAACAACCTCGCGAGTTCGCTGAAGGAATTCAGCCAGAACCAGATCGAGATCGTCGGCTACACCGACAGCACCGGCAGCCGCCAGCACAACATGGATCTGTCGCAGCGTCGTGCGCAGAGCGTGGCGACCTACCTGACCTCGCAAGGTGTCAGCGGTGCCAACCTGTCGGCGCGCGGTGCCGGCCCGGATAATCCGATTGCCAGCAACGGTGACGTCAATGGCCGTGCGCAGAACCGTCGGGTTGAAGTCAACCTGAAGGCGATTCCGGGCCAACAGTACGGTGCGCCGCAGCAACAGCAGCCGGGCACGGTTCAGCAATATCCGTAAGCGATTGCCTGAATGAAGAAATGCCCGATCCGGTGATCGGGCATTTTTTTGCGCGCGGCCCTGTAGGAGCTGCGGCACGCTGCGATTTTTTGATCTTGAAACATGAACATCAAAAGATCGCAGCCTCGTTGCACTCGACAGCTCCTACAGGTTTTATGGTCGCTGCCACTTCCCCAGACACAAAAAAGCCCCCGAACACTTCACTGTCCGGGGGCTTTTGGTTTTCAGCGAAGACTGCTTACTTCTTCAAACCATAGTGCTCATCAAGCATGCCCGGCGCGTTCGGGGTTTTTGGTGCGTAGTCACGCGGCGGTTCTTGATTGTTGTGCGGTGGCGTCAGGCGTTCGCGTGGTGCCTGCGCCGCGTCGGCGTGCAGGGCGGCCATCAGGCGCTGGCGGGTTTGCTCGTCCAGGGCCAGACGGTTGGCGCCCTCGGCGAGGTGATCCTGCACTTCCTGATAGCTCTGGGTCAGTTTCTTGACCAGCATCGCGGTGCTGTTGAAGTGGGTGACCACCTCGTTTTGATAACTGTCGAAGCGCTCCTGGATATCATCCAGTTGACGCTGCGTACGGCTCGGCGCGGCGTTCGGCGCAACGCGCGCGATCAGGAATCCAATGGCGACACCCACAACCAGGGCAAGAGTCGGTAACAACCAAACTAAGAGCGAGTGTTCCACGAGTCCTTCCTCTATAAACGGCTTTGCTTTACGTTAACGGCTCGAACCTGCGCTGTATACCGCGATTCACTCGCAATAGATTGGCACAGACAATTTGCTAGACGAGTCGACCCGATTAGAGGTCACGGAGTTCCTTCCTTGCTGATGCGTGAAACCCCTGTTGTGATTGCCGGCCCAGTCGGCCAAATCGAAGCCTTGTACCTCGATAACGAGCAGCCGCGCGGCATCGCGCTGATCTGCCACCCGAACCCGGTGCAGGGCGGCACCATGCTCAACAAAGTCGTCTCGACCCTGCAGCGCACCGCGCGCGACGCCGGCCTGATTACCTTGCGCTTCAACTATCGCGGCGTCGGCGCCAGCGAAGGTTCGCACGACATGGGCACCGGCGAAGTCGACGATGCTCAGGCTGCCGCTGCCTGGTTGCGGGAAAAACACCCGGATCTGCCGCTGACCCTGTTCGGTTTCTCCTTCGGCGGATTTGTTGCAGCAAGTCTCGGCGGTCGTCTTGAAGCCCAAGGCGTGCAGCTCAAGCAGCTGTTCATGGTCGCCCCGGCGGTCATGCGTCTTGGCGAGCAGGATCAACTGCCGCAGCAGGGCGAACTCACCGTGATCCAGCCGGAAACCGACGAAGTCATCGATCCGCAACTGGTTTACGACTGGTCGGAACAACTCCAGCGCCCCCATGAGCTGCTGAAAGTGGCAGAATGCGGACACTTTTTTCATGGCAAGCTGACCGATCTCAAGGATCTGATCCTGCCGCGTCTCTCGAATTGATTGCAGTCTGACAAGCGATTACCCATGACGAACCGTACCCGAATCCTCACCGGCATCACCACCACCGGCACGCCGCACCTGGGCAACTATGCCGGCGCCATCCGCCCGGCGATCCTTGCCAGCCGCGACAGCAATGCCGATTCGTTCTACTTCCTGGCCGACTACCACGCCCTGATCAAATGCGATGACCCGCTGCGCATCCAGCGCTCGCGTCTGGAAATCGCCGCGACCTGGCTGGCCGGTGGCCTCGATGTCGACC
Organism: Pseudomonas rustica; assembly: GCF_049959085.1. NCBI lineage: Bacteria > Pseudomonadati > Pseudomonadota > Gammaproteobacteria > Pseudomonadales > Pseudomonadaceae > Pseudomonas > Pseudomonas rustica. The sequence continues at coordinate 441,442 of NZ_CP188200.1, forward strand.
GCGTGACTTTCTACCGCCAGTCCGACATCCCGGAAATTCCTGAGCTGACCTGGCTGCTGACCTGCGTCGCCGCCAAGGGCCTGCTCAACCGTGCGCACGCCTACAAGGCGTCGGTGGACAAGAACGTTGAAACCGGTGAAGACCCGGACGCCGGCATCACCATGGGCCTCTACAGCTACCCGGTGCTGATGGCGGCGGACATCCTGATGTTCAACGCGCACAAGGTGCCGGTCGGTCGCGACCAGATCCAACACGTTGAGATGGCCCGCGACATCGGCCAGCGCTTCAACCACTTGTTCGGTCAGGGCAAAGAATTCTTCACCATGCCCGAAGCGCTGATCGAAGAAAGCGTGGCGACGTTGCCGGGCCTCGACGGTCGCAAGATGTCGAAAAGCTACGACAACACCATCCCGTTGTTCTCCAGCGCCAAAGAGATGAAGGACGCGATCTCGCGGATCGTCACTGACTCGAAGGCGCCAGGCGAAGCGAAAGATCCGGACAACTCGCATTTGTTCACCCTGTTCCAGGCCTTCGCCACGCCAGCACAGGCTGACGAATTCCGCAGCGAACTGCTCGGTGGTCTGGGTTGGGGCGAGGCGAAGAGCCGTTTGTTCCAGTTGCTCGACAACGATCTCGGCGAAGCGCGCGACAAGTATCACCAGTTGATCGAGCGCCCGGCGGATCTGGAAGACATCCTGCAGATCGGTGCGAAAAAGGCCCGTGCTGTGGCGACGCCGTTCCTCAACGAATTGCGCGAAGCCGTTGGCCTGCGTTCTTTCGTCAATCAGGTTCAGGTTGCCGCAACCACCAAGAAGAAAGCCGCGAAAGCCGCGCGTTTCGTCAGCTTCCGTGAAGACGACGGCAGCTTCCGTTTCCGTCTGCTCGCGGCCGATGGCGAGCAATTGCTGCTGTCGCGCAACTTCGCCGACGGCAAAGCCGCTGGTCAGGTGACCAAGCAACTGCAATCGGGTCAGGCGCTGGACGTACGCAGCGAAGACCTGAGCTTCAGCGTCTGGCTCGAAGGCGAGTGCGTGGGCGACAGCCCGGCGTTTGCCGATGCTGCGGCTCGCGATGCGGCCATCGAGGCACTGCGCGTCGCGCTGACCCCGGTTCAAGACTAATCGGCGGCACGGCCCGACCAAGGGCCGATTGCCATTCCTCCGGGCCATCGCTACAGTGACGGCCCGTTTTTGTTGCCTTGCTAACGAATTATGACGCCCCTAGAACGATACCAAGCTGATCTGAAACGCCCGGACTTCTTCCATGATGCCGCGCAGGAAACTGCTGTGCGTCATTTGCAGCGTCTGTACGACGATCTGATCGCCGCCGATCAAAACAAGCCGGGTCTGCTGAGCAAGCTGTTCGGCAAAAAGGATCAGACGCCGGTCAAGGGCCTGTATTTCTGGGGCGGCGTAGGTCGCGGCAAAACTTACCTGGTCGACACCTTCTTCGAAGCGCTGCCGTTCAAGGAAAAGACCCGCACCCACTTCCACCGCTTCATGAAGCGCGTGCACGAAGAGATGAAAACCCTCGGCGGCGAGAAAAACCCGCTGACCATCATTGCCAAGCGTTTCTCCGACGAGTCGCGAGTGATCTGCTTCGATGAGTTCTTCGTTTCCGACATCACCGACGCGATGATCCTCGGCACGTTGATGGAAGAACTCTTCAAAAATGGCGTGACTCTGGTCGCGACGTCGAACATCGTCCCGGACGGTCTGTACAAGGACGGCCTGCAACGCGCGCGCTTCCTGCCAGCCATCGCGCTGATCAAGCAGAACACCGAGATCGTCAACGTCGACAGCGGCGTCGACTATCGTCTGCGTCACCTCGAACAAGCGGAGCTGTTCCACTTCCCGCTCGACGAAGCGTCCCACGAAAGCCTGCGCAAGAGCTTCCGCGCGCTGACGCCGGAATGCACGGCAGCGGTCGAGAACGACGTGCTGATGATCGAGAACCGCGAGATCCGCGCCCTGCGTACTTGCGACGACGTGGCCTGGTTCGACTTCCGCGAACTGTGCGACGGCCCGCGTAGCCAGAACGACTACATCGAACTGGGCAAGATCTTCCACGCCGTGCTGCTCAGCGGTGTCGAGCAGATGAGCGTCACCACTGACGACATCGCTCGCCGCTTTATCAACATGGTTGACGAGTTCTACGACCGCAACGTCAAGCTGATCATTTCTGCTGAAGTCGAGCTGAAGGATCTGTACACCGGCGGCCGTTTGAATTTCGAATTCCAGCGAACGCTGAGCCGTCTGCTCGAAATGCAATCGCACGAATTCCTGTCGCGGGCGCACAAGCCTTAAGCGGATTTCGGCAAATAAAAAGGGCCTGCAATTGCAGGCCCTTTTTTATGCGCTGAAGATCAAAAGATCGCAGGCTTCGCCAGCTCCTACAGGTGTACGTCATTCTGTAGGAGCTGCCGCAGGCTGCGATCTTGATCGTTCCCACGCTCCGCGTGGGAATGCATACCGTGACGCTCTGCGTCACATTCCGGGGCGGACGCAGAGCGTCCATTGGCAGCATTCCCACGCAGAGCGTGGGAACGATCATCGGGGGGGAGGGTTAGGCAGCTTGCTGAAACTGCTGCCGATACTGGTTCGGCGACAGCTCGGTGTGCTGGCGGAACAACCGCGCAAAGAAGCTCGCATCGTCGTAACCGACCTCATAACTGATGGTCTTGATGCTCTTGCGGCTGCCGGACAACAAGCCCTTCGCCGTCTCGATGCGCAGCCGCTGCAGGTAATGCAACGGCTTGTCGCCAGTCGCAGTCTGGAAGCGGCGCATGAAATTGCGAATGCTCATGCCATGCTCGCGCGCCACATCTTCGAAGCGGAATTTGTCGGCGAAGTGCTCTTCAAGCCAATGCTGAATCTGCAGAATGATCACGTCCTGATGCAGCTTCTGCCCGCCAAAACCAATGCGCCCCGGCGAATAGTTACGCTGCACTTCGTAAAGAATATCGCGGGCCACAGCCTGCGCCACGTTGGCTCCACAGAAGCGCTCGATCAAGTAGATGTAAAGGTCGCAGGCCGAAGTGGTGCCGCCGGCGCAATACAGGTTGTCGGCGTCGGTCAGGTGCTTGTCCTGATTCAGGTGCACCTTGGGGAAGCGTTCGGTGAAGGCGTTGAAGAAGCGCCAGTACGTGGTCGCCTCCTTGCCATTCAGCAGCCCGGCTTCGGCCAGCCAGAACACCCCGGTGGCTTCGCCACAGAGCACAGCGCCGCGAGCATGTTGCTCACGCAGCCACGGCATGATTTGCGGGTAACGGGTGCACAGGGTTTCGAAGTCGTCCCAGAACGCCGGGAGGATGATGATATCGGTGTTTTCCAGACCACCGTCGACGGGGATCACCACATCGCTGAAGCTTGTTACCGGTTTGCCGTCGGGGCTGACGATGCGCGTTTCAAACGCCGGTGTCAGGCCGTGGCCCAGTTGTTTGCCGTAGCGCAGGCTCGCCACATGGAAAAAATCCTTGGCTTGCATGAGGGTGAAGGCGAAAACCCGGTCGATAGCCAGGATGCTGACGCGCCGCAAGGGCGTGGAGACTTGCTTGGACATAATTCAACTTTTGTTTTGTTTTTATAAGGGAAAGTGGTCACCAGACGGCTGGATCGTCTTATTTTTTGTCGGATGTGTCCAGTGTCCTGTGTCGGAGGGGAGGCTTAGTCTCTGAGGGTCATCTCCCTCCAACAAGAAAGAAAGGTGCCGCATGATCCCCAGAACCTTGTTCAGCTCCGAGCACGAATTATTCCGCGACAGCGTACGAACCTTCCTCGAAAAAGAGGCCGTGCCGTTTCATGCGCAGTGGGAGAAACAAGGCCACATTGACCGCAAGCTGTGGAACAAGGCCGGGGAGGCGGGGATGCTCTGCTCGCACCTGCCGGAAGAATACGGCGGGCTGGGGGCGGATTTTCTCTACAGCGCTGTGGTGATCGAGGAGGTCGGCCGGCTGGGCCTGACCGGCATCGGTTTCTCGCTGCATTCGGACATTGTCGCGCCGTACATCCTGCATTACGGCAGTGAAGCGCTGAAACACAAATACTTGCCGAAACTGGTCTCCGGCGAGATGGTCACCGCCATCGCCATGACCGAACCTGGCGCGGGCTCCGACCTGCAAGGCGTGAAGACCAGCGCCGTGCTCGACGGTGACGACTACGTGATCAATGGCTCGAAAACCTTCATCACCAACGGCTTCCTCGCGGATCTGGTGATCGTCGTTGCCAAGACCGATCCCAAGGCCGGCGCCAAGGGCACCAGCCTGTTTCTGGTCGAAGCGAATACGCCGGGCTTCGAGAAGGGCAAACGCCTCGAGAAGGTCGGAATGAAGGCGCAGGACACGTCGGAATTGTTCTTCCAGGACGTACGCGTGCCGAAAGAAAATCTGCTGGGGCAGGCCGGGGCAGGGTTTGCTTATCTGATGCAGGAGTTGCCTCAGGAACGCCTGACGGTGGCGATTGGCGGTCTGGCCTCAGCCGAAGCAGCGTTGCAATGGACGCTGGATTACACCCGTGATCGCAAGGCGTTCGGCAAGGCGATTGCTGATTTCCAGAACACGCGCTTCAAACTGGCCGAGATGGCCACTGAAATTCAGATCGGCCGAGTGTTTGTCGACAAATGTCTGGAACTGCATCTGCAAGGCAAGCTGGATGTGCCGACGGCGGCGATGGCCAAATACTGGGGCACCGACCTGCAATGCAAGGTGCTCGACGAATGCGTGCAGCTGCATGGCGGCTATGGCTTTATGTGGGAATACCCGGTGGCCCGCGCGTGGGCGGATGCGCGCGTACAGCGGATCTATGCCGGCACCAATGAAATCATGAAAGAGATCATTGCGCGGTCGCTCTGATGTTGTGGTGAGGCGGCGGGCGCCTTCGCGGGCAAGCCTTGCTCCTACGGGATTTTGATTCTCTGTAGGAGCAAGGCTTGCCCGCGAAGCTTTTAATGCTCAATCAGGGTGCGGGATTCGGATGATCCTTGTGAATCGCCTCAATCCCTTCCAGCACTTCATCGGAAAGCTTCAGATCAAAACTGGCGATGTTGCTGTCCAGTTGTTCAAGCGTCGTCGCACCAATGATGTTGCTGGTGACGAACGGTTGCTGGGTCACGAACGCCAGCGCCATCTGCGCCGGATCCAGACCGTGCTCACGGGCGAGGGCGACGTAACGGCTGCACGCTGCTTCCGATTGCGCATTGAAATAGCGGCTGAAGCGGCTATAGAGGCTCAGACGGCCTTTCGGCGGACGTGCGCCACCTTCGTACTTGCCCGACAGGAAACCAAACGCCAGCGGCGAATAGGCGAGCAGGCCGCACTGTTCGCGAATGGCGATTTCCGCCAGACCCACTTCAAAGCTGCGGTTGAGCAGGTTGTACGGGTTCTGGATCGACACCGCACGCGGCCAGCCACGGGCTTCGGCCAGTGCGAGAAAGCGCATGGTGCCCCACGGCGTTTCGTTGGACAGACCGATGTGGCGAATCTTGCCGGCCTTCACTTGCTCGTCGAGTGCTTCGAGGGTGTCCTCCAGCGGTGTCAGATTGGCTTCGATCTTGTGCTTGTAGCCCAGTTGTCCGAAAAAGTTGGTGCTGCGCTCCGGCCAGTGCAATTGGTACAGATCGATGTAATCGGTCTGCAGGCGCTCGAGGCTGGCATCCACCGCGGCGGTGATGTGTTGGCGGTTGTGACGCAGGTTTTTATCGCGAATGTAGTCGATGGTGTTGCCTGGGCCGGCGATCTTGCTGGCGAGGATCCAGTCGGCACGATCGCCGCGACTTTTGAAATAATTGCCGATGTAACGCTCGGTGGTGGCGTAGGTTTCGGCTTTCGGTGGCACCGGGTACATCTCGGCGGTGTCGATGAAATTGATCCCGGCTTCCTTGGCGCGTTCGATCTGGGCGAAGGCTTCAGCTTCAGTGTTTTGCTCGCCCCAGGTCATGGTGCCGAGGCAGATTGCGCTCACGTTCAGGTCGGTACGGCCTAGCTGGCGATAGTCCATCGGGTACTCCTTGGGCAAAACAATCATAAAAGCAGGTTGAATTATTTTTCGCAATCTGCATAATTGCCGACCTCTTTCTGCAGTGGAAGTGATGCGCCGCCGCCGAAGAATCTTGCCGTTGAACGGACGCGCCGACCCGAGCCCCCGAAAGCGTCTGTATCCGGCTGCCTTTGACTTGTCAAAGTACGCACTATTCAGTAAGATCCGCCGTCTAATTTACAGGGCGGCCCCTGAGGCTATAAAGAATGAAAACTTTTACTGCTAAACCAGAAACAGTAAAGCGCGACTGGTTTGTCGTCGACGCTGCTGGTCAGACCCTGGGTCGTCTGGCCACCGAAATCGCGAGCCGTCTGCGTGGCAAGCACAAGCCTGAGTACACTCCTCACGTTGACACCGGCGACTACATCGTCGTAATCAACGCTGAGCAGATTCGTGTTACCGGTGCTAAAACCACTGACAAAATCTACTACTCCCACTCCGGTTTCCCGGGCGGCATCAAGTCGATCAACTTTGAAAAGCTGATCGCTAAAGCCCCTGAGCGCGTGATCGAGACCGCGGTTAAAGGCATGCTGCCTAAAAACCCACTGGGTCGCGACATGTACCGTAAGCTGAAAGTCTATGCGGGCGCTGCACACCCACATACTGCTCAGCAGCCCCAAGAACTGAAGTTTTAACGGAATAGTACATTATGTCGGCGACTCAAAATTACGGCACTGGCCGTCGCAAGACCGCAACCGCACGCGTTTTCCTGCGTCCGGGTACTGGTAACATCTCCATCAACAACCGTTCGCTGGAAAACTTCTTCGGCCGCGAAACTGCCCGCATGGTAGTTCGTCAGCCGCTGGAGCTGACTGAGACTGTCGAGAAGTTCGACATCTACGTCACCGTGATCGGCGGTGGTGTAAGTGGTCAAGCTGGCGCAATCCGCCACGGTATCACTCGCGCTCTGATGGACTACGACGAAACCCTGCGTGGCGCTCTGCGCAAAGCTGGCTTCGTTACTCGCGACGCCCGTGAAGTTGAACGTAAGAAAGTTGGTCTGCGTAAAGCGCGTAAGCGTCCGCAGTACTCGAAGCGTTAATTCCGCTTCCACGTTCAAAAAGAACGCCCGCCTCCTCACGGAAGCGGGCGTTTTTTTATGCCTGTGATTTATCAAAGAATTGCGCTGCGACAACTTGCCACTTCCGTAGACCCCCTATACTGCAAGGCTTGAGGGTAAGAGCTCCGGGTAATTCCCTTGTCAGAATTGGGGCTTTTCATTACCATTCGGCAAAATTTTTATAAGTAACATTGATTTATTTAGTAGATGCCTGATTTAACAGGCCACAAAAGCTGATGGGAGAGGACTGAATGAGCAATGACGGCGTGAATGCAGGCCGGCGTCGCTTCTTGGTAGCAGCCACATCCGTGGTGGGTGCTGCAGGAGCGGTGGGGGCTGCGGTCCCGTTCGTGGGGTCATGGTTTCCCAGTGCCAAGGCGAAAGCCGCCGGTGCACCGGTGAAAGTGAATGTCAGCAAAGTCGAGCCAGGACAGCAGATGATTGCTGAATGGCGTGGCCAGCCGGTGTTCATTGTCCGCCGTACCAAGGAAATCCTGGATAATCTGAAAAAGATCGAGGGCCAGCTCTCCGATCCTGAATCCAAAAACTCCACGCAACCCACCTATGTCGACCCTGAAGTGCGATCGATCAAGCCGGAAATTCTGCTGCTGATCGGGATCTGCACACACCTGGGTTGCTCACCGACCTTCCGTCCCGAAGTGGCACCTGCGGATCTGGGTAAAGACTGGGTAGGCGGTTATTTCTGCCCTTGCCACGGCTCCCACTACGATCTGGCTGGCCGCGTCTACAAGTCGCAACCTGCGCCTTTGAACCTGCCAGTTCCCCCGCATTCCTATGAGACCGATGACCTGATTGTCATTGGCGTCGATACGGAGAAAGCGTGATGAGCAAGTTCATGGATTGGGTTGATGCGCGCTTTCCCGCGACAAAAATGTGGGAAGACCATCTCAGCAAGTATTACGCGCCAAAAAACTTTAACTTCTTCTATTTCTTCGGCTCTCTGGCACTGCTGGTTCTGGTAAATCAGATCGTCACTGGTGTCTGGCTGACGATGAGCTACACGCCGTCGGCAGAAGAAGCGTTCGCTTCCGTTGAATACATCATGCGCGACGTCGAGTACGGCTCGATCCTGCGTTTGCTGCACTCGACCGGCGCTTCGGCGTTTTTCATCGTGGTTTATCTGCACATGTTCCGTGGCCTGCTCTACGGTTCGTACCAGAAACCGCGTGAACTGGTCTGGGTGTTCGGCATGCTGATCTACCTGGCGCTGATGGCCGAAGCCTTCATGGGTTATCTGCTGCCGTGGGGTCAGATGTCCTACTGGGGTGCCCAGGTGATCATCTCGCTGTTCGGTGCGATACCGGTGATCGGTAACGACCTGACCCAGTGGATTCGTGGTGACTACCTGATCTCCGGCATTACCCTGAACCGCTTCTTCGCCTTGCACGTTGTTGCGCTGCCGATCGTGATTCTCGGTCTGGTGGTGTTGCACATTCTGGCGCTGCACGAAGTGGGTTCGAACAACCCTGACGGCGTCGACATCAAGAAGCACAAAGACGAAAACGGCATCCCGCTGGACGGCATCGCCTTCCACCCGTACTACACCGTGAAAGACATTGTCGGTGTTGTGGTGTTCCTGTTTATCTTCTGCTTCATTGTGTTCTTCTTCCCGGAAATGGGCGGCTACTTCCTCGAAAAACCAAACTTCGAGCAAGCTAACCCGTTCAAGACACCAGAGCACATTGCGCCGGTTTGGTACTTCACACCGTTCTACGCAATCTTGCGGGCAATCCCCGACAAACTCATGGGCGTTATCGCCATGGGCGCGGCGATTGCGGTGCTGTTCGTGCTGCCGTGGCTGGATCGAAGCCCGGTCAAATCGATGCGCTATAAAGGCTGGATGAGCAAAATCTGGCTGGTGGTGTTCTGCATTTCGTTCGTGATCCTCGGCATTCTCGGTGTGCTTGCGCCGACGCCGGAGCGAACCTTGCTGTCGCAGGTCTGCACCTTCCTGTACTTCGCCTACTTCATTCTGATGCCGTTCTACACCAGGCTCGAGAAGACCAAACCGGTTCCGGAAAGGGTGACTGGCTGATGAAAAAGTTATTTTTTGCTCTGATTTTTGCTGCGTTGCCTGTCTTGTCGTTCGCTGCTGAACACGGTGCGGAGCTGGAAAAAGTCGACATTGATGTCGCCGATAAAGCTGCTTTGCAGGACGGTGCGCGCACTTTCGCCAACTACTGCATGGGTTGCCACAGCGCCAAGTTCCAGCGTTACGAGCGCGTTGCCGATGACCTCGGCGTGCCGCACGAACTGATGCTGGAGAAGCTGGTGTTCACCGGTGCCAAGATCGGTGATCACATGACCATCGGCATGCAGCCGGCGGACGCCAAAACCTGGTTCGGCGCAGCACCACCGGATCTGACGTTGGTGGCTCGCGTGCGTGGCACCGACTGGCTCTACGGTTACCTGAAGTCGTTCTACGAAGATCCGGCACGCCCATGGGGTGTGAACAACAAGGTCTTCCCGAACGTCGGCATGCCTAACGTACTGGTCGGCCTGCAAGGTCGTCAGGTGGTGGGATGCAAACAAGTGCAGATCGTCGAAGACGGCAAGAAGCAATATGATCCGTTGACCGGTACGCCGCTGACTCATGAAGCGTGCGATCAATTGACCATCGTGCCGAAATCCGGTGCTCTGAACGAAGAGCAGTTCGATGAGAAGGTCAAGAATCTGGTAACCTTCCTGGCTTACTCGGCTAACCCGGTTAAGCTGCAACATCAGCGCATCGGTACCTACGTCTTGCTGTACCTGGCGTTCTTCTTTGTGTTCGCCTACCTGCTCAAGCGTGAATACTGGAAAGACGTGCACTGATACGCTTCAAAGCATTGCTGTTAATCGCGCGCGCCCAAGGGCGCCTCCGATAACGCAACGTCTGGTTCGCCGGACATTGCGGGAGGCGCCCTCTGGGCGCGCGCGTTTTTCCGGTTCCAATCATTTCAACAAGCGAGGAGGATCGCCATGGGCGTGACCAATCGGTTGGCCTGTTACTCCGACCCCGCCGACCACTATTCCCACCGAGTGCGCATCGTGCTTGCAGAGAAGGGTGTCAGCGCCGAAATCATTTATGTGGAAGCTGGTCGTCAGCCGCCTAAACTGATTGAGGTGAACCCTTACGGAAGTCTGCCTACGCTGGTCGATCGTGACCTGGCGCTGTGGGAGTCGACTGTGGTGATGGAATATCTGGATGAGCGTTACCCGCACCCGCCGTTGTTGCCGGTTTATCCAGTGGCGCGTGCCAACAGTCGACTGCTGATTCATCGTATTCAGCGCGACTGGTGTGGTCTGGTGGATCTGATTCTTGATCCAAAGTCCAAAGAGGCCGCGCGTGTCGTGGCGCGCAAGGAATTGCGTGAAAGCCTGACGGGCGTGTCGCCGCTGTTTGCCGACAAGCCGTTTTTCCTCAGTGAGGAACAAAGTCTGGTGGATTGCTGCCTATTGCCAATACTCTGGCGTTTGCCGATTTTGGGTATTGAACTGCCGCGGCCAGCCAAGCCGCTGCTTGATTACATGGAGCGCTCGTTTGCGCGTGAGGCTTTCCAGGCGAGTCTGTCTGGTGTCGAACGCGATATGCGCTAAGGCTTAAGGAGCCGCTATGAACTCCAGTCGACCTTATTTGGTTCGCGCGCTCTATGAGTGGATTGTGGATAACGATTGCACCCCGCACATGCTGGTCAACTCCGAGTACCCGGCGGTGCAAGTGCCGCAGGGTTTCGCCAGTGACGGGCAGATTGTCCTGAACATCTCGCCAAGTGCCGTACGGCATTTGCACATGGACAACGACGTGGTGACCTTTGAAGGTCGCTTCGGTGGCGTCCCGCACAGCCTGTACGTGCCAATTGGCGCCATCCTGGGGATCTACGCCCGGGAGAACGGTCAAGGCATGGTGTTTGATCTCGAGTCGCCGATGGATGACGAGGAAGAGATCGAGTCGGATGACGACTTGCCACCACCGGACAGCGAACCGCCGCGCCCAACAGGCCGGCCAAGTTTGAAAGTGGTGAAATAAAAAAAGGCGATCCGGATGGATCGCCTTTTTTATGCGCATCTCAAAACTGCATACACATCTCAAACTGCATACACATCTCAAAACTGCATGCGCATCTCAAAACTTCATATACATCTCAAAACTGTAGGAGCTGCCGAAGGCTGCGATCTTTTGATCCTGATCTTTAAAGCAAGATCAAAAGATCGCAGCCTTCGGCAGCTCCTACGTAGAGAGGTGTATCAGTCGATGTATTCGAACAGCTTCACAATCTTCTGCACGCCGGAAACGCCCTGCACCAGGTTGGTTGCCTGAGTGGCTTCCTGTTTGGTCAGCAGGCCCAGCAGGTAGACGATACCGTTCTCGGTCACGACCTTGATGCGCGAGCCGGGAATGCTCGCATCGGTGAGCATCTGCGTCTTGATCTTGGAGGTCAGCCAGGTGTCGTTCTGGCGAGCCAGGAAACCGGACGGCGGAATAACCTGCAGTTCGTTATGCACGGTTTTTACCCGTTGAACGGCGGCTGCGGCCTGTTCGGCCTTGGCTTTCAGGTCGGCACGAGGGGTTTGGCCGGCGAGCAGAACAACACCGTTGAAACTGGTCACGACGATGTGTGAATCGTTGTCCAGCGCCGGGTCGGCCTTCGCCACGTTCACACCCACTTTGGTTTCAATCAACGAGTCGTCGATCTTGCTGCCGAAGGTGCGCGTGCCACGGTCGTCATCGATCGGTGCTTCACGGCTGGCGTTCACCACCGAGGTGCAGCCGCTGATGCCGAGGCACAGGGTCAAGGCCAGAAGGCCAAGGCGATTAGGGGTCATTCTTCACTCCCGAACAGTTGGCTGTCGATCAGATCGCAGAGGCAATGGATCGCCAGCAAGTGGACTTCTTGAATACGTGCAGTGACATTGGCCGGAACGCGAATCTCGACGTCCTCGGGCAACAGCAGCGAGGCCATGCCGCCGCCATCGCGTCCGGTCAAAGCTACGACAATCATTTCGCGATCATGTGCGGCCTGGATCGCTTGAATAATGTTCGCCGAGTTACCGCTGGTCGAAATCGCCAGCAGGACATCGCCTGGCTGACCGAGCGCACGGATCTGTTTGGAGAACACTTCGTTGTAGCTGTAGTCGTTGGCGATCGAGGTGATCGTCGACGTGTCAGTGGTCAGCGCGATGGCCGGCAGGCTTGGGCGCTCGCGTTCGAAGCGGTTGAGCAGCTCCGAAGAGAAGTGCTGGGCGTCACCGGCCGAGCCGCCGTTGCCGCACGAAAGCATTTTGCCTTCGTTGAGCAGGGCGTTGACCATGATCTGGCTGGCTTGCTCGATGTGCGGTGCAAGTACGTCCATCGCCTGTTGCTTGGTGTCGATACTGGCCTGGAAAAGCTGGCGAATTCGGGATTGCATGTCCATCTGTGTGACCTTAAGTAGCGCGGCTATTCGGCACATGAAAGTGCAGCCCGCAAAGCAAAGAGCAAAATTTGTCGGTGGGATTGTCCGGATTGCAGCGCCGACGATCAACTGTCGAAAGCATTCTGCAACCAGTTCAGCTGACTCGGATGGCTGTCGATGGCCACCACGTCGAAGCGGCAGGGGGAATTGGCCCAACGCGACTCGCGCTGAAGAAAATACTGAGCGGCAAAAATCAGTTTCTGCTGCTTGCGCCCATCGATGCTAGCGAGCGCGCCACCCCAATGAGTGTTTTTTCTATAGCGAACTTCAACGAATACTACTGTATCGCCATCAAGCATGACCAGATCAAGCTCGCCGCGTTTACAAAACCAGTTCTGCGCCAACAGGTGCAGACCTTGTTGTTGCAGATGCTCGAGCGCCTGGCGCTCGGCATCCTTACCGCTTTGCGAGCGTGACCTGTCGGGCATTAGCGCGGGGTGTCCGGCAGGCGCTGCACCTGACCGCTGACGAACTGCGCCCAAGGCAACTGACGCACCACACGCTGGGTCTGGGTCATGCCGAGGCTGCCCGACTCACCATCGATGCGGCTGTCCGGCAATGCCTTGAGCTGATCCAGACGCGGGGCCAGGCGATAGGCGTCAACACCCATCGCGTACAGGCGGCCAAGGCTGCCGGCAGCTTGCGGCCACTGTGCAACCACTTGCTGGCGCAGTGGGTCGCTGTTGTCCAGCAACCATGGGGTTTCGCAGAAGCGAATGCCGTTCATGTCGTTGTACTGGTTGACGTCGCCGCTGGCGCTGTAAACGTGCGAGGTGGCGTAAACCGGAACATCACCAGCGTACTGGAAATTAAGGGTTGGCTTGATCTGCTGCGCCTGTTGCGGAGTGGCGGCGAGGAAGATGAACTCGATGTCCTGGCGACGCGAAGGCTGTGCGGCGACGTTAGTGCCGGCAGCGTTTTGCAGGCTCTTAGCGCGCGCTTCGCTCTGACGCAGCTGGAACATGTCGGCGATCTGCTGAGCCAGTTGCACCGGCTGATCAACGCGCTCGGTGGCAACGATGGTGCCGCCGTTAGCCTGCCAGTCCTGGCTGAATGCGCGCATGACGCGGTCGCCCCATTCACCTTTCGGCACCATGATCGCGGCGCGGTGCAGGCCATCAGCACGGGCACGGCGCGACACTTCGCGGGCTTCGTCTTCAGCCGCCAGACCAAACTGGAACAGTTGCGCCGGGCCTTGATCGCCTTCGCTGTAGTTCAGCGCGAGGGTGGTGATCGGCAATTGCGGGCGAGTGCTCAGCTGTTTGACCAGTGGTTTTTCCAGCGGCCCGACGACCAGTTGCACGCCATCAGCCTGAGCCTTGCGGTAGAACTCGTCCATCGAGGTCAGTTTCGAGCTGTCGTAGAACTCGATCGCTGGTGGCTTCTGCCCGGCCTGTTGCGCCTGGTAGTGCGCCGCCATGAAACCTTCACGCAGTGCTTTGCCGACGGCAGCCAGTTGGCCATCTTGTGGCAGCAGCAGGGCGATTTTGCTCAGGGGCTGGCTGGCCAGTTCCTTGAGTTTGGTCAGCGGCTGCGGCAGGTTGATCGCAGCAGGGTGCTTTGGATTCTGCGCGCGCCAGGTGTCGATCGCGGCTTGCTGCTGTTCCAGCGTACCGGCGGATTTCACCGCCAGTGCCAGGCCCATCCAGCCGCCGAGGTCGTCGGTGGTATTGGCTTGTAGTTGATCGGTTGGCAGCGAGGCAATCAGTGTCCAGATCGCTTCGTGGTTTTTGCTGGCGGCTTCGCCCTTCAGCATCGGCGCGATAAAGACGCGCTCGCGAGCGGCAGCCAGGGTCTGACCATCGGCTTCAAGGGCACGGGCGTGAACGGTGCCGGTGCGCACTTGCTGCTCTTCAGGCATTTCGCCCAGATGCTGCAGGCTTGGATGGCTCAGAGCGGTCAGCGCGGCTTTCGGCTGATTGCGCGTCATCGCCAGTTCCGCGTTCAGCGTGCTGGCGAAAATCTGCTGGCCGGGCTTCAGTTGCTCCATCGGCACTTGTTGCAGGATTTGCGCGGAGCGTCCGGCATCGCCCTGGTGGTAAGCCAGATCTGCCGCGCTCAGGCGCAACAGGGCAGCTTTTTCCGGGGTACTCGCCTGGCTGGCCTGCACGAGCAGTTGCTCGATGCTGGCGTCCGGAGTCCGTGGAAGTTCGCCAAGGCTGGAGGAAGGGGAGCTGGCGCAGGCCGCCAATAAGGCAGCGAGGCAGAGGGCAGTGAACAGCCGCAGGCAAGCGATCATGTAAGTGTTCCTGATACTCGATCAAATTAGCGTGGAATTGTACCCAAGCACTGGCCGGGGCGCGATGTTAGTGGCGTGAAACGGTCAATTTAGCTGGAGTAAATGTTGCGGCGCTGCGTTACAGCGTGCAAAACCGTGGTCGGGCAGAGCGCAACGCAAGCCTCGTGACGCGCTACAATGGCCGCTTTTACCGATCATGAGGTGTGCGCTTTGACTGCTCCAGGTTCCCCGAATTCCGCTGCTGGCTCGCTTTATGTGGTGGCGACGCCCATCGGCAACCTGGACGACATCAGCGCCCGGGCACTGAAAATCCTTCGCGAAGTGGCGTTGATCGCTGCCGAAGACACCCGCCACTCGGCGCGCCTGATGCAACACTTCGGTATTTCCACGCCGCTGGCCGCCTGCCACGAACATAACGAACGTGATGAAGGTAGCCGCTTTATTACCCGTCTGCTGGCGGGCGACAACGTTGCGCTGATTTCCGATGCCGGCACGCCGCTGATTTCCGATCCGGGTTATCACCTGGTGCGTCAGGCCCGTGCGGCCGGGATCGCGGTGGTGCCGGTGCCGGGGGCGTGCGCGTTGATTGCAGCATTGTCGGCGGCGGGGCTGCCTTCCGATCGCTTTATCTTCGAAGGTTTCTTGCCGGCCAAGTCGGTCGGGCGCAAGGCGCGACTGCAAGCGGTCAAAGAAGAGCCGCGCACGCTGATCTTCTACGAAGCTCCGCACCGTATTCTTGAATGTTTGCAGGATATGGAAGAAGTGTTCGGTGGTGAGCGTCAGGCACTGTTGGCTCGCGAAATCACCAAGACCTTCGAGACGCTTAAAGGCTTGCCGCTCTCGGAACTGCGCGAGTTTGTTGAATCCGACAGCAATCAGCAGCGTGGCGAATGCGTGGTGCTGGTGGCGGGCTGGACGGCGCCGGAGTCTGAAGACGCGGTCAGCAGCGAGGCAATGCGCGTGCTGAATCTGCTGCTCGAAGAAATGCCGCTCAAGCGTGCCGCCGCTCTCGCCGCGCAAATCACCGGCGAGCGCAAAAACGTGCTGTATCAGGTCGCGCTGGAGAAACAGAAGGGCGAGTAACCCGTCGCGCAGACAGGTTTTGCGGCTATTAGCGCTTGTTCTTCGGGCGCTCTGCCGTTAACCTTCGCGGCGGAGAGTCGATCGGACAGTCGCTGCCCTCTATGAAAATTAGGGGGGGGAGGAAAGTCCGGGCTCCATAGGGCGAAGTGCCAGGTAATGCCTGGGAGGCGTGAGCCTACGGAAAGTGCCACAGAAAATAACCGCCTAAGCGCTTCGGCGCCGGTAAGGGTGAAAAGGTGCGGTAAGAGCGCACCGCACGTCTGGCAACAGTTCGTGGCTAGGTAAACCCCACTTGGAGCAAGACCAAATAGGGTCCCAAGGCGTGGCCCGCGCTGGGACCGGGTAGGTTGCTAAAGATGTCCAGTGATGGCCATCGTAGACGAATGACTGTTCAAGACAGAACCCGGCTTACAGATCGACTCTCCACCTTTTTCTTTCCCTGCTTGAATCAATAGCAACAGGGCTGTGTAATATCAGCAGACCTGCTCTGAAAGTCCGGCAGCGGCAAACGCAGTAATAGCCATTTCCCACCGTGCTTCAATCAACAGCAGAAGCGCTTTTGTAATACCGAAAAAATCTTACTCTTAACAAATTACTTTAACTTCCGAGCGCAGCTTCCAGTGCTGCATCAAGTTATTGGTCAAAACTATCCGCCAATTTGTCGTTACCCCTCCTTTTATGTTCCTAAATCTCCGTTCTGTAAGGGTTTTCCTTTACTCCGCGCCTTGACGGTGTGGTGGGCGCATTCCTATAGTGTGCGCAAGTGGCGAAAAGTGGCATGAAGTGGGTTTTTTGAGCTCAAAACGATAAAAATTGGAGAAACGCTGACGTGTTTCGCGGAGCTAACGCTATCAGTCTCGATGCAAAGGGCCGTCTCGCTATGCCGAGCCGGTACCGCGACGAGCTCGTTTCGCGTAGTTCCGGCCAATTGATCGTGACCATTGATGCCGTTGATCCATGCCTGTGTGTCTATCCGCTCGATGAGTGGGAAATTATTGAAACCAAGTTGCGCGCACTTCCTTCGCTTCGCGAAGAGAACCGTCGCCTGCAACGTTTATTGATTGGTAATGCCGTCGATCTCGAACTCGATGGCAGTGGTCGTTTTCTGGTTCCACCGCGTCTGCGCGAATACGCCAAGCTCGATAAGCGCGCGATGCTGGTAGGCCAACTGAACAAGTTCCAATTGTGGGACGAGGATGCATGGGACGCGGTATCTGCCGCTGACCTTGCTGCTATTCAACAACCGGGCGCCATGCCTGATGAACTGCGTGATTTGATCCTGTGACTATTGATAGCGGCTTTAACCACATCACCGTACTGCTCGACGAAGCCGTGGAGGCTCTCGCCGTACGTCCTGATGGATGCTATCTGGACGGTACGTTCGGTCGCGGCGGACACAGCCGGCTGATCCTCAGCCAGCTCGGAACAGATGGTCGTCTCATCGGATTCGACAAAGATCCACAAGCGATTGCCACCGGGCAAACGCTAGCGGCCGAAGACGGCCGCTTTGTCGTTGTGCAGCGCAGCTTTGCCGAGCTCGGTTCGGTGGTTGCCGAACAGGGTCTGAGCGGCAAGGTCAGCGGCATTCTGCTCGACCTCGGCGTCTCTTCGCCGCAGCTCGACGACGCTGAACGCGGCTTCAGTTTCCTCAACGATGGTCCGCTGGACATGCGCATGGATCCGTCCCGTGGCATCAGCGCTGCCGAATTCGTCAACACCGCACCGGCCGAAGAAATCGCCCGGGTGTTCAAGGAATACGGCGAAGAACGTTTCTCCGGTCGCATGGCTCGTGCCGTTGCCGAACGTCGCGATATCACGCCGTTCGAGCGCACCGCCGATCTGGCCGAAGTGCTCAAGGTCGCCAACCCGGCGTGGGAAAAGGGCAAGAACCCGGCCACCCGTGCGTTCCAGGGTTTGCGCATTCACGTCAACAACGAACTGGGCGATCTGGAAGCCGGCCTCGAAGCCGCGCTGGACGCACTGGAAATCGGTGGTCGTCTGGTGGTGATCAGCTTCCACTCGCTGGAAGACCGCATCGTCAAACTGTTTATGCGCAAACTGGTGAAAGGCGAAGCCGACAACCTGCCGCGCAACCTGCCGGTTCGTCACGTAGCGTTCGAACCGAAAATCAAAGTCCATGGCAAAGCGCAGACGGCCTCCGACGCCGAACTCAAAGCCAACCCACGTTCCCGTAGCGCCGTCATGCGCGTCGCGGAGAAGTTGCGGTGAGCAAGCTTTTCGCCAAGCCATTGCCTGGCGGCAGCTTTTTGATGCTGCTGCTGTTTATCGGCGTGCTCGTGTCGGCCATCGGCGTGTCTTACAGCGCGCACTGGAACCGCCAGTTGCTCAACAATCTTTATAACGAACTCAGCGTGCGCGACAAGGCGCAGGCCGAGTGGGGCCGTTTGATTCTTGAACAAAGCACCTGGACCGCGCACAGCCGGATCGAAGTGCTGGCCAGCGAACAATTGAAAATGCACATTCCGGGCGCGGCTGACGTGAAGATGGTGGCGCCATGATGAAACTCGAAGGCGCACTCTTCCCGTGGCGCTTCCGCCTGATGGTGGCACTGCTCGGCGTGATGGTCGCAGCAATCTGCTGGCGCATCATCGACCTGCAAGTGGTTGACCGTGACTTCCTCAAAGGTCAGGGCGACGCACGCAGTCTGCGTCACATCCCGATTCCGGCTCACCGTGGTCTCATCACCGACCGTAACGGCGAGCCTTTGGCCGTCAGTACCCCGGTGACCACCCTGTGGGCCAACGCCAAGGAAATGCAGTCGGCCAAAGAGAAATGGCCGGCGCTGGCGGCAGCCCTGGGTCAGGATCCGAAAGCCCTGACCGAGCGTCTCGAAGCTCAGGCCAACAAAGAATTCATTTATCTGGTGCGCGGGCTGACCCCCGAGCAGGGCCAGGCTGTGCTTGATCTGAAAGTGCCAGGCGTTTACGGCATCGAAGAATTCCGCCGCTTCTATCCGGCCGGTGAAGTCACTGCGCACATGGTTGGCTTTACCGACATTGACGACCACGGTCGTGAAGGCGTCGAACTCGCCTACGACGAGTGGCTCGCCGGTGTACCGGGCAAACGGCAGGTCATCAAGGATCGGCGCGGTCGGCTGATCAAGGATGTCCAGGTCACCAAAAACGCCAAGGCCGGCAAGCCCTTGGCGTTGTCCATTGACCTGCGTCTGCAATATCTGGCCAACCGCGAGTTGCGTAACGCAATCATCGAAAACGGCGCCAAGGCCGGCAGTCTGGTGATCATGGACGTGAAGACCGGCGAGATCCTCGCCATGGTCAACCAGCCGACCTACAACCCGAACAACCGTCGCAACCTGCAACCGGCGATGATGCGTAACCGCGCAATGATCGACGTGTTCGAGCCGGGTTCGACCATGAAAGCCATCTCGATGAGCGCCGCGATCGAATCCGGCCGCTGGAAACCGACCGACACCGTCGAGGTGTATCCGGGTACTTTGCAGATTGGCAAGTACACCATCAAAGACGTTTCGAGAACCGAAGGTCCGGTGCTGGACATGACCGGCATCCTGATCAATTCCAGTAACGTCGGCATGAGTAAGGTCGCGTTCGATATCGGCGGCGAAACCATTTATCGCCTGGCACAGAAAGTCGGCCTCGGCCAGGACACCGGCCTCGGCTTCCCGGGCGAGCGCGTCGGCAACCTGCCGAACTACCGTGAGTGGCGCAAGGCAGAAACCGCAACCCTGTCTTACGGCTACGGTATTTCCGTGACCGCGATTCAGCTGGTGCACGCCTTCTCTGCGCTGGCCAACAACGGTCGTCTCGCGCCGCTGACCCTGATCAAAACCGACAAGCCGCCGCAGACTACGCAAGTGCTGCCGGAAGCCGTCGCGAAAACCATGCAAGGCATGCTCACCCAAGTGATCGAAGCACCGCGCGGTGTATTCCGTGCGCAGGTGCCGGCGTATCACGTGGCCGGCAAGTCGGGTACTGCACGTAAAACGTCGGTGGGTACCAAGGGCTACGCCGAAAACTCCTATCGCTCGCTGTTCGCCGGTTTCGGCCCGATGAGCGATCCGCGTTACGCCATCGTTGTGGTGATCGACGAACCAAGCAAGGCCGGCTACTTCGGTGGTCTGGTATCGGCGCCAGTGTTCAGCCGCGTGATGTCCGGCACCCTGCGTCTGATGAACGTGACCCCGGACAATCTGCCGGCGACACAACAGGCCAACGCCACCCCGGTCATACCGCTGAAAGCCAATGGAGGGCGCGGCTGATGTCATTAAGTCTGAACAAGATATTCCCCCACGCCGGCCACGATCTGTTGATCCGTGAATTGGCGCTGGACAGCCGTAACGTACGCGCTGGCGATCTGTTCCTCGCCGTGCCGGGCGGCAAATTTGATGGCCGTGCGCACATCGCTGATGCATTGCAACGCGGTGCTGCCGCTGTAGCTTATGAAGTCGAAGGCGCCACTGTGCTGCCGATCACTGACGTGCCATTGATTCCGGTCAAAGGCCTGGCTGCGCAACTGTCGGACATCGCCGGGCGTTTTTACGGTGAGCCAAGTCATCACCTGAACCTGGTGGGCGTGACCGGCACCAACGGTAAGACCAGCGTGACCCAATTGGTTGCGCAGGCGCTGGATTTGCTCGGCCAGCATTGCGGCATCGTCGGCACGCTGGGTTCCGGCTTCTATGGCGCACTGGAAAGCGGTCTGCACACCACGCCGAACCCGATTGCCGTACAAGCGACATTGGGCGACCTGAAAAAGGCTGGCGCCAAAGCCGTGGCCATGGAAGTCTCGTCCCACGGTCTGGATCAGGGCCGCGTCACTGCACTGGCGTTCGACGTCGCGGTGATGACCAACCTGTCCCGTGATCATCTGGATTATCACGGCACCATGCAGGCGTACGCTGAGGCCAAGGCCAAGCTGTTCGCCTGGAATGATTTGAAGTGCCGCGTGGTCAACCTCGACGATGATTTTGGCCGGCAACTGGCCGCTGAAAAACGTGAGTCGCGCTTGATCACCTATAGCCTGCTCGACAGCAGCGCCTATTTGTATTGCCGCGAAGCGCAGTTCGACGACCACGGTGTGCGCGCCACATTGGTCACGCCGCAGGGCGAACATCATCTGCGCAGCACGCTGCTCGGTCGCTTCAACCTGAGCAACGTGCTGGCTGCGGTCGGCGCATTGCTCGGTCTGGATTACGCGCTCGACGAAATTCTCAAAGTGCTGCCTAAACTCGAAGGCCCGGCCGGACGCATGCAGCGTCTTGGCGGTGGCACGCAACCGTTGGTGGTGGTCGATTACGCCCACACCCCGGACGCACTGGAAAAAGTACTGACTGCGTTGCGCCCGCACGTCAAAGGTCAACTGCTGTGCCTGTTCGGCTGCGGCGGTGATCGTGATCGCGGCAAGCGTCCGTTGATGGCCGAAGTGGTCGAGCGTCTGGCCGATCAGGTGCTGGTCACCGACGACAACCCGCGTACTGAAGATCCGGCAGTGATTTTCGATGACATCCGCGCCGGTTTCACGGCTGTGGATAAAGTCACCTTCGTCGCCGGCCGTGGTCAGGCGATTGCACAACTGATTGCCGGCGCGTCGGCCGATGACGTGATCGTCCTGGCCGGTAAAGGTCACGAGGACTATCAGGAAATCAACGGCGAGCGCCACGCTTTCTCCGACCTGGTCGAGGCTGATCATGCCCTGACCGCTTGGGAGGTGGCCCATGCTTAAGGCCCTGAAACTCAGCGAACTGACTAACGCCCTCGATGCCCGTTTGATCGCCGGCGATGCCAGCTTCGACGGCGTCAGCATCGACAGCCGTGCGATCCAGCCAGGCCAACTGTTTATTGCGCTGACCGGCCCGCGTTTCGACGGTCATGACTATTTGAATGACGTCGCCGCCAAAGGCGCGGTGGCTGCGCTGGTCGAGCGTGAAGTCGCCGACAGCACCTTGCCGCAATTGCTGGTCAAGGACACCCGTCAGGCCCTTGGCCAGTTAGGCGCCTTGAATCGCGCCGCGTTCACTCAGCCTGTAGCGGCGGTGACCGGTTCCAGCGGCAAAACCACGGTCAAGGAAATGCTCGCAAGCATTCTGCGCACGCGCGGCCCGGTGCTGGCGACTCGCGGCAACCTGAACAACGACCTCGGCGTACCGCTGACCTTGATCGAACTGGCCGCGGAACACACCTCGGCCGTGATCGAACTGGGCGCCTCGCGTCTGGGTGAAATCGCCTACACCGTCGGGCTGACCAAGCCGCACGTAGCGATTCTGAACAATGCCGGCACCGCTCACGTCGGTGAGTTCGGCGGCCCGGAAAAAATCGTCGAAGCCAAAGGCGAAATCATCGAAGGGCTGGCGGCCGATGGCATCGCCGTGCTCAACCTCGATGACAAGGCTTTCGGTATCTGGAAGACCCGCGCTGCCGGTCGCAAGGTGTTGACCTTTGCCCTGAGCAACACGCAGGCGGACTTTTACGCCAGCGACCTGACCACCGATGCCCGTGGTTGCCCGGCCTTCAATCTGCACACACCTGAAGGTGTCGAACGCGTTCAACTGAACCTGCTCGGCACCCATAACGTCGCCAATTCCATGGCCGCTGCCGCTGCCGCTCACGCCTTGGGCGTGTCGCTGTTCGGCATCGCCACCGGCCTTGGCGCGGTGCAACCGGTCAAGGGTCGCACCGTCGCGCAACTGGCGAAAAACGGCATGCGCGTGATCGATGACACTTACAACGCAAACCCCACCTCGATGTGCGCGGCCGTTGATATACTCGCCGGCTTTTCCGGCCGCACCGTCCTGGTGCTCGGGGATATCGGCGAGTTGGGCGATTGGGCGGAGCAGGGGCACCGCGACGTGGGCGAGTACGCCCGGGGCAAGGTTTCCGCGCTTTACGCCGTCGGGCCAAACATGGTTCACGCCGTCAACGCATTCGGTGAACAGGCGCATCACTTCGGCACGCAAGCCGAGCTGATCCAGGCCCTCGACGCCGAGCAGGACACAAACACCACTATTTTGATCAAGGGTTCGCGCAGTGCAGCGATGGAAAACATCGTTGCGGCTCTGTGCGGATCCAGTCTGGAGAAACATTAATGCTGCTGCTGCTAGCGGAGTATCTGCAACAGTTCTACAAAGGCTTCGCGGTCTTTCAGTACCTGACCCTGCGCGGGATTCTCGGTGTGCTGACCGCGCTGGTTTTGTCGCTGTGCTATGGCCCGTGGATGATCCGCACCCTGCAGAACCGTCAGATCGGGCAATCCGTGCGTAACGATGGCCCGCAATCGCACCTGTCCAAGTCGGGCACCCCGACCATGGGCGGCGCGCTGATTCTGTCTTCGATCGGCGTCAGCACTTTGCTTTGGGCTGACTTGAGCAACCGCTACGTCTGGACTGTGTTGCTGGTGACCCTGCTGTTCGGCGCCATCGGCTGGGTCGACGATTACCGCAAAGTCATCGAGAAGAACTCCCGTGGCTTGCCGAGCCGCTGGAAGTATTTCTGGCAGTCGGTGTTCGGCCTCGGCGCGGCGATCTTCCTTTATATGACCGCGTCCACCCCGGTGGAAACCACGCTGATCCTGCCGATGCTCAAGGACTACAGCATTCCGCTGGGCCTGGGCTTCATCGTGCTGACTTACTTTGTGATCGTCGGTTCAAGCAACGCGGTCAACCTGACTGACGGTCTCGATGGTCTGGCGATCATGCCCACTGTGATGGTTGGCGGTGGCCTCGGCATCTTCTGCTACCTGTCGGGTAACGTGAAATTCGCTGAATACCTGCTGATCCCTTATGTGCCGGGCGCGGGCGAACTGATCGTGTTCTGCGGCGCGCTGATTGGCGCCGGATTGGGCTTCCTCTGGTTCAACACCTATCCAGCGCAAGTGTTCATGGGCGACGTCGGTGCCCTGGCACTCGGCGCGGCACTGGGCACCATTGCGGTGATCGTCCGTCAGGAAATCGTCCTGTTCATCATGGGCGGCGTGTTCGTGATGGAAACCCTGTCAGTCGTCATTCAGGTTGCGTCCTTTAAGCTGACCGGTCGCCGTGTGTTCCGCATGGCACCGATACACCACCACTTTGAACTCAAGGGCTGGCCCGAGCCGCGCGTGATTGTCCGTTTCTGGATCATCACCGTGATTCTCGTGTTGGTTGGCCTTGCCACCCTGAAGCTGAGGTAGAACGAGTGTCTCTGATCGCTTCTGACCACTTCCGCATCGTTGTCGGCCTCGGCAAGAGCGGCATGTCCCTGGTTCGCTTCCTGGCGAACCGGGGCACGTCGTTTGCCGTGGCGGACACGCGGGAAAATCCACCGGAACTGGCCACGCTCAAGCGTGACTATCCGCACGTGGAAGTGCGTTGTGGCGAGCTGGACGTCGAATTCCTCTGCCGTGCCGACGAGCTCTACGTGAGCCCCGGCCTGGCACTGGCGACCCCGGCCCTGCAAGCCGCTGCGGCCCGTGGCGTGAAACTGTCCGGCGACATCGAGCTGTTCGCGCGTAACGCGCAGGCGCCGATCGTGGCCATCAGCGGTTCCAACGCGAAAAGCACCGTCACCACCCTGGTCGGCGAGATGGCGGCTGCGGCGGGCAAACGCGTCGCCGTCGGCGGCAACCTCGGCACCCCGGCGCTGGACTTGCTCAGCGACGACATCGAGCTGTACGTGATGGAGCTGTCGAGCTTCCAGCTGGAAACCACTGACCAGCTCAACGCTGAAGTGGCGACCGTGCTGAACATCAGCGAAGACCACATGGATCGCTACAGCGGCCTGCCGGCGTACCACCTGGCCAAGCACCGGATCTTCCGTGGCGCGAAGCAGTTCGTGGTCAACCGTCAGGATGCGCTGAGCCGTCCGTTGATGGGCGAAGGCCAGCCATGCTGGACGTTCGGCCTGACTAAACCTGATTTCAAAGCCTTCGGTATCCGCGAAGAAGACGGCGAGAAGTATCTGGCCTTCGAATTCCAAAACCTGATGCCAGTGCGCGAATTGAAGATTCGTGGCGCGCATAACCAGTCCAACGCCCTCGCGGCGCTGGCACTCGGTCATGCGGTCGGCCTGCCGTTCGATGCGATGCTCGGGGCGCTGCGCAACTTCGCCGGTCTCGAACACCGTTGCCAGTGGGTGCGTGATCTCGACGGCGTGGCCTACTACAACGATTCCAAAGCCACCAACGTCGGCGCCGCACTGGCTGCCATCGAAGGCCTGGGCGCGGACATCGACGGCAAGGTCATCCTGATCGCCGGTGGCGATGGCAAGGGTGCCGAATTCAACGATCTGCGTGATCCGGTGGCGGCCAACTGCCGCGCCGTGATCCTGATGGGCCGCGACTCCGACAAGATCGGCGCCGCCATCGGCGATGCCGTGCCGCTGATTCGCGCGACCTCGCTGGTCGACGCCGTCGCGCAATGCCGCGCCGCTGCCCAGCCGGGTGACGTGGTGCTGCTGTCGCCAGCCTGCGCCAGTTTCGACATGTTCAAGAATTATGAAGACCGTGGTCACCAGTTCGTCCGCGCTGTGGAGGAATTGGCATGAGCCTGCGCAATATCATCAAACCGTATCCGTCGCCGATCATCACCGGGCGCGGTATCGACCTCGATTTCCCGATGCTCGCCGGTTGCCTGGCGCTGCTCGGTCTCGGTTTGATCATGATCGCCTCGGCGTCCACCGAAGTGGCGGCGGCGCAGTCGGGCAGTCCGCTGTATTACATGATTCGCCACCTTATATATGTGGTGCTGGGTTTGGGCGCGTGTGTCATCACCATGATGATTCCAATTGCTACCTGGCAGCGCCTCGGCTGGTTGATGTTGCTGGGTGCGTTTGGCTTGCTGGTGATGGTGATCGTCCCCGGCATCGGCCGAGAAGTGAACGGTTCGATGCGCTGGATCGGTTTCAGCTTCTTCAACGTGCAGCCGTCCGAAATCGCCAAAGTATTCGTGGTGATCTACCTCGCCGGTTATCTGGTGCGGCGTCAGAAAGAAGTGCGCGAGAGCTGGATGGGCTTCTTCAAGCCGTTCATCGTGCTGCTGCCGATGGCCGGTCTGTTGCTGATGGAGCCGGACTTCGGTGCCACCGTCGTGATGATGGGCGCTGCGGCGGCAATGCTATTCCTTGGCGGGGTCGGGCTGTTCCGCTTCTCGCTGATGGTGGTGTTGGCGGTCGGGGCCGTGGTCTTGCTGATTCAGATGCAGCCGTATCGTATGGCGCGTCTGACTAACTTCGCTGACCCGTGGGCTGACCAGTTCGGCGCCGGTTATCAACTGTCGCAAGCGTTGATCGCCTTCGGTCGCGGTGAATGGCTTGGCGTGGGTCTGGGCAACAGCGTGCAGAAGCAGTTTTACCTGCCGGAAGCGCACACCGACTTCGTGTTCTCGGTTCTCGCTGAAGAGCTGGGCGCGGTCGGTTCGCTGTGCACCGTGGCCCTGTTCGTGTTCGTGTGTATTCGCGGCATGTACATCGGCTTGTGGGCGGAGAAAGCCAAACAGTATTTCGCAGCTTATGTGGCCTACGGCTTGTCGTTCCTGTGGATTGGTCAGTTCCTGATCAACATCGGGGTGAACGTCGGCCTGCTGCCAACCAAGGGTCTGACCTTGCCGTTCCTCAGTTACGGCGGCAGTTCGTTGGTGATCTGCTGTGCCTGCCTCGGCTTGTTATTGAGGATCGAGTGGGAGAGTCGAACCCACTTGGGCAGTGAAGAAATGGAATTCCATGAGAGCGACTTCGCTGAGGAGCCGAATCATGGGCGCTAACGTATTGATCATGGCCGGCGGAACCGGTGGTCACGTGTTCCCGGCGCTGGCCTGTGCCCGCGAGTTTCAGGCGCGTGGCTACACCGTGCACTGGCTCGGCACGCCGCGCGGAATTGAAAACGAACTGGTGCCGGGCGCAGGTCTTCAACTGCACCGCATCAACGCCAGCGGTTTGCGCGGCAAGGGCAAGCTGTCGCTGCTCAAGGCGCCGTTCATGCTGCTGAAATCGGTGTGGCAGGCGCGGGCGATCATTCGCCAGTTGAAACCAGTGTGTGTGGTCGGTTTCGGTGGTTATGTGACTGGTCCCGGCGGGCTTGCCGCGAAACTGGCCGGCGTGCCGGTGATCGTTCACGAGCAGAACGCTGTGGCCGGCACCGCCAATCGGTTGCTGGTGCCGTTCGCCGCCCGGGTGTGTGAAGCGTTCCCCGACACCTTTACTCTGTCGGACACCCGCCGTACCACCGGAAACCCGGTGCGCAGCGAGCTGTTCCTCGAAACATTGCGCCCGGCTCTGGCTGGTCGCAAAGCGCGTTTGCTGATCCTTGGCGGAAGCCTTGGCGCAGAACCGTTGAATAAATTGCTGCCTGAAGCCCTGGCCCAAGTCGCTGCCGATTTGCGCCCGGAAGTGTTTCATCAGGCCGGCAAAAACCACGATGAAGTGACTGCAGAGCGCTACCGCGCCGCCGGCGTCGAAGCGCAGGTGCAGCCGTTCATCAAAGACATGGCCCAAGCCTATGGCTGGGCCGACCTGGTGGTGTGCCGCGCAGGCGCGTTGACCATCAGTGAGCTGGCTGCCGCCGGTCTGCCCTCGATGCTGGTGCCTTTGCCCCACGCGATCGACGATCACCAGACCCGCAACGCCGATTATTTGGCCCGTGAAGGCGCAGCCTTCCTGATGCCGCAAAGAACGACTGGTGCCGCGGATCTTGCCGCGCGCCTGACAGAGGTCTTGATGCAACCGCAACGACTCGAAGATATGGCCCAAGCGGCCCGCCGTCTGGCGAAACCCGATGCCACCCGTAGCGTGGTCGATACCTGTCTGGAGGTGGCCCA
The DNA here is from genome assembly GCF_049959085.1 of Pseudomonas rustica. Lineage (NCBI taxonomy): Bacteria > Pseudomonadati > Pseudomonadota > Gammaproteobacteria > Pseudomonadales > Pseudomonadaceae > Pseudomonas > Pseudomonas rustica. Next base: position 469,094 of record NZ_CP188200.1, read on the forward strand.
TGGTTGAGAATCAGAAAGCCATGCCGCAACCGGAGATGCGCCGCATCCGTCGCATCCACTTCGTCGGTATCGGCGGCGTGGGCATGTGCGGTATTGCCGAAGTGTTGTTGAACCTGGGCTACGAAGTGTCCGGTTCCGACCTGAAAGCTTCGCCGGTCACCGAGCGTCTGGAATCGTTCGGCGCGCAGATCTTCATCGGCCACCGTGCCGAGAACGCCGCGACCGCCGATGTACTGGTGGTGTCGAGCGCTGTGAACACCTCTAACCCGGAAGTCGCGACCGCCCTTGAGCGTCGCATCCCGGTAGTGCCGCGGGCCGAAATGCTCGCCGAATTGATGCGCTATCGCCACGGCATCGCCGTCGCCGGTACGCACGGCAAAACCACCACTACCAGCCTGATCGCTTCGGTGTTCGCCGCCGGTGGTCTGGATCCGACCTTCGTCATCGGTGGTCGTCTGAATGCTGCGGGCACCAATGCCCAGCTCGGCACCAGCCGTTACCTGATCGCCGAAGCCGATGAAAGCGACGCGAGCTTCCTGCACCTGCAACCGCTGGTGGCCGTGGTCACCAACATCGACGCCGACCACATGGCGACCTACGACGGTGACTTCAACAAACTGAAGAAAACCTTCGTCGAGTTCCTGCACAACCTGCCGTTCTACGGTTTGGCCGTGATGTGCCTGGACGATCCGGTCGTGCGCGAAATCCTGCCGCTGGTGAAACGTCCGACCGTGACCTACGGCTTCAGCGAAGACGCTGACGTCCGCGCGATCAATGTGCGTCAGCAAGGCATGCAAACCTTCTTCACCGTGCTGCGCCCTGACCGCGAGCCGCTGGACGTTTCCGTGAACATGCCGGGCAACCACAACGTGCTCAACTCGCTGGCGACCATCTGCATTGCGTCCGACGAGGGCGTCAGCGATGAAGCCATCGTTCAGGGCCTGTCGGGTTTCCAGGGTGTCGGTCGACGCTTCCAGGTTTACGGCGAATTGCCGGTGGACGGCGGCCACGTGATGCTGGTCGATGACTACGGTCACCACCCGACCGAAGTCGCAGCAGTGATCAAAGCCGTACGCGGTGGCTGGCCGGAACGCCGTCTGGTGATGGTGTATCAACCGCACCGTTATAGCCGCACCCGCGACCTGTACGACGATTTCGTCAATGTACTGGCCGACGCCAACGTGCTGCTGCTGATGGAAGTTTATCCGGCCGGCGAAGAGCCGATCCCGGGCGCCGACAGCCGCAAGCTGTGCAACAGCATCCGTCAGCGCGGTCAGCTCGACCCGATCTACATCGAGCGTGGCGTTGATCTGGCACCGCTGGTCAAGCCGCTGTTGCGTGCCGGCGACATCCTGCTGTGCCAGGGCGCGGGAGATATCGGCGGTCTCGCGCCGAAGCTGTTGAAAAGTGAATTGTTCGCTGGCGCCGTGGCGGCGTCGGTCGAGGGGAAGTTGAAATGACTGCTGCCTACGCCAACCTGTTCTCCACCATCGCGCCGAAAGACTTCGGCCGCGTCGCCGTGCTCTTCGGCGGCTTGAGTGCCGAGCGTGAGGTTTCGCTGAAATCCGGTAACGCTGTACTCGACGCGCTGCAGAGCGCTGGCGTGGACGCGTTCGGTATCGACGTTGGCGCCGACATTCTGCAACGTCTGCTGAGTGAAAAAATCGACCGCGCCTTCATCATTCTTCACGGCCGTGGCGGTGAAGACGGCTCCATGCAGGGCCTGCTCGAAGTGGCCGGCATTCCCTACACCGGCAGTGGCATTCTGGCCTCGGCACTGGCGATGGACAAACTGCGCACCAAGCAGGTCTGGCACAGCCTCGGGATTCCGACGCCGCGTCACGCCGTGCTGTGCAGCGAAGCCGATTGTATTTCTGCGGCGACGGAACTGGGCTTCCCTTTGATCGTCAAACCGGCCCATGAAGGTTCAAGTATCGGGATGGCCAAAGTGAGTTCTGCGTCCGAGTTGATCGACGCATGGAAAGCGGCCAGTACCTACGATTCGCAAGTGTTGGTTGAGCAATGGATTCAAGGTCCGGAGTTCACCATCGCCACCCTGCGTGACCAGGTGTTGCCTCCAATCGCCCTGGGTACACCGCACACGTTTTACGACTACGACGCCAAGTACATCGCCAACGATACCCAGTACCGCATTCCGTGCGGGCTGGATGCCGCCAAGGAAAAGGAACTCATGGATCTCACGGCCAAGGCCAGTGAGGCGCTGGGGATTGCCGGTTGGGGCAGGGCGGACGTGATGCAGGACGCCGACGGGCAGTTCTGGTTCCTGGAAGTGAACACCGCACCGGGCATGACCGATCACAGTCTGGTGCCGATGGCGGCCCGTGCTGCCGGTCTGGATTTCCAGCAACTGGTACTGGCCATTCTGGCCGCCAGTGTTGAAGGCGCAGTCACCCAAGAGGCGCGAGGTTAAGACCATGCAAGGCGCTCAGCTCAGACATCAGCCACCCGCACCCGGCCGCAAGCCGGTACCGCGGGGTGCCAGCCGAATGGTGGCGAAAGAGCCGATGTCCGCGCGCCTGCCGAAAGCCAATTTTGGTTTTCTGAAAAGCCTGTTCTGGCCGGTGCTGCTGGTTGTGCTGGGCTTTGGTACGTACGAAGGGGCAACGCGTTTGCTGCCGTACGCCGACCGGCCGATCACCAAGATCGCCGTGCAGGGCGACCTGAGCTACATCAGCCAGCAAGCAGTGCAGCAGCGCATCGCCCCGTACGTGGCGTCGAGCTTCTTCACCATCGACCTGGCCGGGATGCGCACCGAGCTTGAGCAGATGCCCTGGATCGCCCATGCCGAAGTACGTCGGGTGTGGCCGGATCAAGTGGTGATCCGCCTAGAAGAGCAATTGCCGGTGGCGCGTTGGGGTGACGAGTCGTTGCTGAACAACCAGGGCCAGGCGTTTACGCCAAAGGAACTGGCGAACTACGAACACCTGCCACAGCTGTTCGGCCCACAACGGGCCCAGCAGCAAGTGATGCAGCAGTATCAGGTGCTGAGCCAGATGCTGCGGCCGTTGGGCTTCTCGATTGCACGCCTGGAATTGCGTGAACGCGGGAGCTGGTTCCTGACCACCGGTGCCGGCAGTTCCGGCCCCGGCATCGAGCTGCTGCTGGGACGCGGCAATTTGGTGGAAAAGATGCGCCGCTTTATCGCCATCTATGACAAGACGCTTAAAGACCAGATTACGAACATTGCGCGCATCGATCTGCGCTACGCCAACGGCCTTGCTGTTGGCTGGCGGGAACCTGTAGCGCCGACGACAGCCCAACCCGCTGTCGCAAAGAATTAAGAAGAGGCAGGACCCATGGCAAACGTGCAAAGCGGCAAAATGATCGTCGGTCTCGATATCGGCACCTCCAAAGTGGTGGCGCTGGTCGGCGAGGTCTCCGACGACGGCACGCTGGAAATCGTCGGGATCGGTACCCATCCGTCCCGTGGCCTGAAGAAGGGCGTGGTGGTGAACATCGAGTCCACCGTGCAATCGATCCAGCGTGCGATCGAAGAAGCCCAACTGATGGCGGGCTGCCGCATTCACTCGGCGTTCGTCGGCGTGGCGGGCAATCACATCCGCAGCCTGAACTCCCACGGCATCGTCGCGATCCGTGATCGCGAAGTCAGCTCGGCCGACCTTGAGCGCGTACTCGACGCTGCTCAGGCTGTAGCGATCCCGGCTGACCAGCGCGTGCTGCACACCCTGCCGCAGGATTACGTGATCGATAACCAGGAAGGCGTTCGCGAACCTCTGGGCATGTCCGGCGTGCGTCTGGAAGCCAAGGTTCACGTGGTCACCTGCGCCGTCAACGCTGCACAGAACATTGAAAAATGCGTGCGTCGCTGCGGTCTGGAAATCGACGACATCATTCTCGAGCAACTGGCCTCGGCCTACTCGGTACTGACCGACGACGAGAAAGAGCTGGGCGTGTGCCTGGTCGACATCGGCGGCGGTACTACCGACATCGCGATCTTCACCGAAGGCGCGATCCGTCACACCGCGGTGATCCCGATTGCCGGTGATCAGGTGACCAACGACATCGCCATGGCGCTGCGCACCCCGACTCAGTACGCCGAAGAAATCAAAATCCGCTACGCCTGCGCCCTGGCGAAACTGGCCGGTGCCGGTGAAACCATCAAGGTGCCAAGCGTCGGCGACCGTCCACCGCGCGAACTGTCGCGTCAGGCCCTGGCCGAAGTGGTCGAGCCGCGTTACGACGAACTGTTCACGCTGATTCAGGCCGAGCTGCGTCGCAGCGGCTACGAAGACCTGATCCCGGCCGGCATCGTGCTGACTGGCGGTACTTCGAAGATGGAAGGCGCGACTGAACTGGCCGAAGAAATCTTCCATATGCCGGTTCGTCTGGGCGTGCCGCACGGCGTCAAAGGTCTGGATGACGTGGTGCGCAACCCGATTTATTCCACTGGCGTTGGCTTGTTGATGTACGGCCTGCAAAAGCAGTCCGACGGGATCTCGTTCTCGGGCATCGGCAGCCGCGACAGCTACAGCAACGAAGAGCCACAGGCGCCGTTGCTGGATCGATTGAAGAAGTGGGTTCAAGGCAACTTTTAAACGCAGCTGGAAGCGTCAAGCTTCGAGCGGCAAGCAGTAGCAGTAGATGCACCGCAACAAACATGCAGTAGGCGAAAAAAACTAGAGAATGTAAGGAGAGGGAAAATGTTCGAACTCGTAGACAACATCCCCGCAAGCCCGGTAATCAAAGTTATCGGTGTCGGCGGTGGCGGCGGCAACGCTGTCAACCACATGGTCAAGAGCAACATCGAAGGCGTTGAATTCATCTGCGCCAACACCGATGCTCAAGCGCTGAAAAACATCGGCGCACGTACCATCCTGCAACTGGGCACTGGCGTGACCAAAGGCCTCGGCGCCGGCGCGAACCCGGAAGTCGGCCGTCAGGCTGCTCTGGAAGACCGTGAGCGTATTGCCGAAGTGCTGCAGGGCACCAACATGGTGTTCATCACCACTGGCATGGGCGGCGGTACCGGTACCGGTGCTGCACCGATCATCGCCGAAGTGGCCAAGGAAATGGGCATTCTGACCGTTGCGGTCGTGACTCGTCCGTTCCCGTTCGAAGGCCGCAAGCGTATGCAGATCGCCGATGAAGGCATCCGCATGCTGTCCGAAAGCGTCGACTCGTTGATCACCATTCCTAACGAGAAGCTGCTGACCATCCTCGGTAAAGACGCAAGCCTCTTGTCGGCTTTCGCCAAGGCTGACGATGTACTGGCCGGTGCCGTTCGCGGTATCTCCGACATCATCAAGCGTCCGGGCATGATCAACGTCGACTTCGCCGACGTGCGTACCGTGATGAGCGAAATGGGCATGGCAATGATGGGCACTGGCTGCGCCAGCGGTCCGAACCGTGCACGTGAAGCCACCGAAGCGGCAATCCGTAACCCGCTGCTGGAAGACGTGAACCTGCAAGGCGCACGCGGCATTCTGGTGAACATCACCGCCGGTCCTGACCTGTCCCTGGGTGAGTACTCCGACGTAGGTTCGATCATCGAAGCCTTCGCTTCCGAGCATGCGATGGTCAAGGTCGGTACCGTTATCGATCCGGACATGCGCGACGAGCTGCACGTGACTGTGGTTGCTACCGGTCTGGGCGCAAAAATCGAGAAGCCTGTGAAGGTCATCGACAATACCGTTCATACCTCCATGTCGACCGCTCAGGTACAACAACCGGCTCCGACCCGTCAGGAAGCGCCAGCGGTAAATTACCGTGATCTGGATCGTCCGACCGTCATGCGCAACCAGGCTCAGGCCGGTGCTGCGGCTGCCGCGAAGATGAATCCGCAAGATGACCTGGACTACCTGGACATCCCGGCATTCCTGCGTCGTCAGGCCGATTGATGGAATGTATCAGGGCTATGAAGGTGATTGGTGTTCAGCAAAGGCTCGGTCTGCTATTATCGCCAGCCTTTGTTGATACCAGTTCGCAATTTGCGCTGAAGCGGCCCAAGCCATGATTAAACAACGCACACTGAAAAATATTATCCGTGCCACAGGTGTAGGCCTGCACTCCGGTGAGAAGGTCTATCTGACCCTCAAGCCTGCGCCTGTCGACACTGGCATTGTGTTTTGTCGCGCTGACCTCGACCCTGTGGTGCAGATCCCTGCCCGCGCGGAAAACGTCGGTGAAACCACTATGTCGACGACGCTGATCAATGGCGACGTCAAAGTGGACACGGTAGAGCACTTGCTCTCGGCCATGGCTGGCCTGGGCATCGATAACGCCTACGTCGAGCTCTCCGCGTCCGAAGTCCCGATCATGGATGGCAGCGCTGGACCCTTCGTATTCCTGATTCAATCGGCAGGCCTGGAAGAACAGGACGCCGCCAAGAAATTCATCCGCATCCTGCGTGAAGTGACAGTGGAAGACGGCGACAAGCGCGCCACTTTCGTCCCTTTCGAAGGGTTCAAGGTGAGCTTCGAGATCGATTTCGATCACCCGGTTTTCCGGGACCGCACCCAAAGTGCAAGCGTGGATTTTTCCAGCACTTCGTTCGTAAAAGAAGTCAGCCGCGCCCGTACCTTTGGTTTCATGAGTGATATCGAGTACCTGCGCAAGCACAACCTCGCACTCGGCGGCAGCGTTGAAAACGCAATCGTGGTCGATGCCGATGGCGTACTGAACGAAGACGGCCTTCGCTATGAAGACGAATTCGTGAAGCACAAGATCCTCGATGCCATTGGCGACCTGTACCTTTTGGGTAACAGCCTGATTGGTGAGTTCAAAGGCTTCAAGTCCGGTCATGCACTGAACAACCAGCTGTTGCGCAAGTTGATTGAGCAAACAGATGCTTGGGAAGTGGTGACGTTCGATGACGCCAGCACCGCACCAATCTCTTACATGCGCCCGGTTGCGGCGGTGTAAGTAAAAAACCTCTCTAGTTTTTTGAAGGCCATCCTCGGATGGCCTTTTTTTATGCTCCTTTTTTCAGAAGCAAAAGATCGCAGCCTTCGGCAGCTCCTACAGGAACCGCATTCCAATGTAGGAGCTGCCGAAGGCTGCGATCTTTTGATCTTCAGGCAGCCACCACCACTCGATTGCGCCCGCCTTCCTTCGCCTGATACAACGCCTTGTCCGCGACAAACAACAACTGCTCCAGCGTCATCTCACTCGCCGCCGTCCACGTCGCAATGCCGATACTCACCGTCATCGGCCGATCAGCCCCTGCTACCCGCGGCAACTGCTCCACCGCCTGCCGAATATGCTCGGCAATCTGCTGCGCGCCCTGGCTGTCAGTCTCAGCCAGAATCACCGAGAACTCCTCGCCGCCATACCGCGCCACCAGATCCGCCGGTCGCCGCACATTGTCCGTAATCACCTTGGCCAACGCCTTCAACGCCTGATCGCCGGCCTGATGCCCGTGCTGGTCGTTGAACGCCTTGAAATGGTCGGCGTCGATCATCATCACCGACATCGGTTTGCCCGAACGCTGCGCGCGGAACCACTCGTGACGCAGTGATTGATCAAGCATCCGACGATTGGCGACACCGGTCAGCGCATCGGTGGCGGCCAGTTGCGCCAGTTCACGTTCAGCGCGCTGACGTCGACGCAGTTCGCGGGCGAGCAGCCAGGTCAGCCACAACAGACCGAGACACAACACCCCGGTGGCGCCACTGATCAACATCGCCGTACGCCGCCACGTCGCAAACACCTCATCGCTGGACAGCGCGACCATCACCGTCAGCGGTAAATTGCCCACCCGCGAGTACGTATAGAGGCGCTGCTGATGATCCATGCTCGACGTGCTGCTGAAACTGCCCTTGCCATCCTTGTCGCGCAAAATCCGGATGACATTGGGCCGGTTGCCGAAGCTTTTACCGATCGAATCGCTTTGCAGATAGGGCTTCTGCGCCAGCAGCACACCGTCATCGTCGATGATGTTCAGCGTGCTGCCTTTGCCGATGTCGAGGCTTTTGAACAGTTGATCGAAATAGTCGAGCTTCATCGACGCCACCGCCACCCCGACGAATTCGCCGGTGTCCGAGGAAATGCGTCGGCTGAAACTGATACGCCATTGATTGGCTTCGTCGCAGTCGCAACGGGTCTTGAACGGTCGGCTGATGAACATGCCGACATCGCGGTTGAAGGCGTGGGCGAGGAAGTAATCGCGGTCGGCGAAGTTGCCCGGTTTCGGCTCGACTCTTGAGGAGTCAGCAAGAACATCGCCGTGTTTGTCGAGCAGCAGAATATCGCCCTTGAAGCGCGCAGTGGTGGAGCGGTCGAACAGCGCCAGATGGCGGATTTCCGGCGACACGTTTTGCAGATCATCGCGCTGGGCGGCGGTGATCAAACCTTGCAGAGACAGGTCGTAGAGTTCGACGGTACGCAGCACGTCGGCGTCGATCAACTGAGCAATGGTGGTCGCACTGCGGGTGGCGGATTGCCGAGCGTTGGCGTGCTCGCGGATCAGCAGAAAAGTGACGATGGCTAAAATCGCGATCACGCTGAGCAAACTGCCGCAGATCAGCAGCAGCTCGGGGCGTCCGGTCTTGCCCGAAACGGGAGGGGTACGGCTCGCGATCATGATCGGGTTATCGGTTGGGGGATCTTCTAAGCGTAGGAGCTGCCGAAGGCTGCGATCTTTTGATCTTGTTTTTAAAAATCAGGATCAAAAGATCGCAGCCTTCGGCAGCTCCTACAGGTTCAGTGTTAACTGATCTTAGAAGACGTTGATCGGGTAGTCGATGATCACGCGGTATTCGTCGGTGTCGGTATCAATTGCGCCGTAACCATTGCCACCGCGGTTGGTCGCCCATTGCAGGCGTACCGCCAGATCTTTGGCCTGGCCACTCTGCACCACGTACTTCAAATCGATATCGCGCTCCCAATGCTTGGCATTGCGACCCTCGGCGCTGTACCAGTTCGAGTAACCCTGGCTATCCGGATCAACCTTGGTCAAATCCACCGTCCCGCGCGAGTACGACACCGCTGACGTCAGCCCCGGATAACCCACACCGGCAAAGTCATAGGCGTACTTGAGCTTCCACGAACGCTCGTTCGGGCCATTGAAGTCCGAGTACTGCTGCGAGTTATCCAGATAAACGCTGTCGCCCTGACTGATGTAGTCGAACGGCGTGTTGCCGTTGACCCGTTGATACGCCGCCGTAACGCTGTGGCTGCCAATACCGACGGTGAAATGCAGGCTGTAGGTGTTGTTGTCGATGTCGCCGAGCAGCGCATCGCCGGTGTCTTGCGTGTGATAGAAGTGCAGGCCGGGGTTGAGGCTGACCAGATCGTTCAACTGCCAGGTGTAATCCAGGTCGTAGTAGTACTGGTTCCAGATGTCCTTGAGTTCGGACGCGTACAGGCTGCTGGTCAAACCCTCGACACCGCTCCACGCCACGCCAGCCCAGTTCAGATGCTGGCTTTCGTCGCCCTCGGCCAACGTCCCGTAAGAGGTGCCGATGCGTGTGTGACCACTCTGGTTGTACGGCTTGGTGAAACTGGCCTGACCGCCCTCGATCAACCAGCCGTCGAAGCTATGGTTGCTCAGACTGACACCACGAAACGTCTGCGGCAGCATGCGCGTGTCACCGCCCGCGATCACCGGGTTGGTGAGGAACAGATCACCAGCCTTCAACTCGGTATCGAACGCACGCATTTTCAACGTACCGCCCGCTGTTGAGAACGAGCCCGGCGCTTTGCCGTTGCCATCGCTGATCGGCAGGATGCTTGAGCCGTCCGTGCCGCCACCGCCGTCGAGTTTCAGGCCGAGCATGGCGTGGGCATCAATGCCGAAACCGACCGTGCCTTCGGTGTAACCCGACTGGAAGATCCCGAGAAACCCCTGGCCCCACTCAATGTTGTCGTCCGCCTGCTGCATGCGGTTGCGATTCATGTAGTAGTTGCGGGCGTTGAGGTTGAGGCTTGAGCCTTCGATGAAACCTTCTTTCGCAGGCTCGTCGGCGTGAACGGCGGGGGCAATCGTTGCGGCAATTGCAATGAACAACGGAGTGAAACGGACTGGGTAACGCACGTGCAATGGAGCTCCTTGGGTCAACTGGCGCCTCTGTATTTTGAGGTGCTCGATGTTTCTTGTTGTTACAGACGAACCAAACGGCTTTCAGACCACAACGAAAAAAGGCCGCTGAAAGGCAGCGGCCTGGAATGACGACGGTTGAACGGGAAGAGCCAAACAACCGCGTCGAGGGAAACGGAGCGATGCGCGACTCAGCTGTCTTTTTCCAGCGATTGAGCCTGGGAAGTTGCAGCCTGAGGGGCCTGCGTGGCGTCTTTGGCCTTGGCCATCATTTCTGCCTGATGCTGGTCATACGCTTGAGCGCGGGCAGAATTCTGCGCCACGAACGCGTGGGATTCTTCAGCCATCGCCATTGGCGACAGGATCAATGAGGACAAAACGAAAGCGCTGGCAATACCCATACTGTTGGACATCTTGAAAACCTTCTCGCTTGGCGAGTGTGCTGTTTGGTGCGGGCAAAGATAAGGTTGCCGAGCGATGGGAAACAGCGCGATTTTCATAAATGACTGTTACAGCAAAAGCAAAGATCACCCCCTTCTGCAGGGTGATCACCGGTTGATCGTTCCCACGCTCTGCGTGGGAATGCCGCCCGGGACGCTCCGCGTCCCTGTGACGCAGAGCGTCACTGGATACATTCCCACGCAGAGCGTGGGAACGATCGTCGAGGGGAACACCTGTAGGAGCTGCCGAAGGCTGCGATCTTTTGATCCGCTTTAAACCGGCAAATAAATCCCGAAAGTATTCATCCCCCGATCACTGCGCACAAACACATCCCCGCCATGCATCAGCGCAATCGCCTTGACGATCGCCAGCCCCAACCCATGGTTATTGCCGCTGTTACTGCGCGACGCATCCACCCGATAAAACCGCTCGAACAATCGCGGCAAATGCTCACTGGCAATCGGCGATCCCGGATTGGCCACACCAATACTCACCTGATGTTCTTCAACCTCAATCCGCACCTCAATCACCTGACCCGCCTCGGTATGCTGCACGGCATTACTCAGCAAATTGATCAACGCCCGCCGCAGATGCGCGACTTCAATCTGCACCAGCGCATCGCCGCTGACCTGCACCTGAACCTGCGCATCTTCAAGAATGAAATCCAGATACTCCAGCGTCGTCGCCACCTCATCCGCTAGCGAAGTCGACGTCAGTTTGGTCGCCTTATTACCCTGATCCGCACTGGCCAGAAACAACATGTCGTTAATGATCGAACGCAACCGTTCCAGTTCTTCCAGGTTGGATTGCAGCACCTCGAAATAGTGTTCTGCAGAACGCCCACGGGTCAGCGCCACTTGGGTCTGGCCGATGAGATTGGTCAGCGGCGAACGCAACTCATGAGCGACGTCAGCGTTGAACGATTCCAGCCGCGAATAGGCCAGTTCGACCCGTTCCAGCGTCGAGTTGAACGAGTCGACAAACTGTTCCAGCTCCGGCGGCAACGGCGACAGACGCAAGCGCCCAGCCCTCAGCGGCGGTGCCAGTCGCTGTGCTTCGTGAGAGAGTTTGATCAACGGCTTCAAACCAATACGCGCCACCCAATACCCCAGCGCCGAAGCCATCAACACACCGACAATCGCCAGCCCGATCAACGCGATCAACAGGTTGTGCTGAGTCTCATGAAACGTATCGGTGTCGATGCCGATCATAAAGCGCAGCGGCGGGCGCTGATCCTTGGCCGGAAACTCACTTACCAGCACTTTCAGTGGATAAGGCTGCCCCGGCAATTGCAGATCGCGCGTGCCCAAAGGGCCATTGGTGATCTCGCGGATTTGGGGCGTGAGGTTGCCATATTCGTATTGCGGATCGCCGCTGCTGATCCAGAAACTGATGCGCTTGTCTTCTTCGCCGAGCAGCTTGAGTTTGTTGTTGATCTTCACCCAGTGCTCGGGCGTGCCGAAGCGGCCGACCGTGGATTCGAGCACGCTGTAACGCGCATCCAGTTCGGCTTCCGGCAGCAAGCCCAAGCCTTTATCGACCTGCTGATACAACGCGCCGCCAATCAACAGAAACACCAGCAACGCCACCAGCGTGAACATGCCACTCAGGCGCAGGGCAATCGAATTACTGGACACCACGGCTCTCCAGCACATAACCCATGCCGCGAATGGTGTGCAGCAGTTTCTCGTCGAACGGCCCGTCGAGCTTGGCGCGCAGGCGCTTGATTGCGACTTCGACGACGTTGGCATCGCTGTCAAAATTGATGTCCCAGACCATCTCGGCGATGGCGGTTTTCGAGAGGATTTCACCCTGGCGGCGAGCCAACACGCTCAGCAGCGAAAATTCCTTGGCGGTCAGATCCAGTCGCGTACCGGCGCGGGTCGCCTTGCGGCTGATCAAATCTATCCACAGGTCGGCAATGCTCACTTGCACCGGTTCATGGCCGCCACTGCGCCGGGTCAGCGCTTGCAAGCGTGCGACCAGTTCGAGGAAGGAAAACGGTTTGCCGAGGTAATCGTCGGCACCGTCGCGCAAGCCTCGGATACGATCTTCGACGCGCTCGCGGGCGGTGAGCATGATCACCGGGGTTTGCTTGCGCGCACGCAATGCGCGCAGCACGCCGAAGCCATCGAGGCCCGGCAACATGACGTCGAGGACGATCACCGCGTAGTCGCTTTCCAGCGCCAGGTGCAGACCCTCGATGCCGTCGCGGGCCAGATCCACGGTGTAACCCTGTTCCGTCAGACCGCGGTGCAGATAATCCGCGGTTTTTTCCTCGTCTTCGATAATCAGAACGCGCATGACCCTGCCTCAGTCTGTGGTCGCCAACGCCGGCTGGGGCGCAGGTTTGGGTCTATGGAAAAGTCGCTCGAGCCACAAGTATATGACCGGCGTGGTAAACAACGTCAGCATCTGGCTGACCAGCAAACCGCCCACCACCGCGATCCCCAGCGGCTGGCGCAGTTCGGCGCCGGTGCCGTAACCGAGCATAAGCGGCAGCGCGCCGAGGAGGGCGGCGAGGGTGGTCATGATGATCGGCCGGAACCGCGTGATGCACGCCTCGAAAATTGCATCCTGCGGCGACAGGCCTCGATGGCGCTGCGCCTCCAGGGCGAAGTCGATCATCAGGATGCCGTTCTTCTTGACGATACCGATCAGCAACACCAGACCGATCAACGCCATGATCGAAAAGTCCTGGCCGCAGATCCACAGCATGATCACCGCGCCCAAACCTGCCGCCGGCAGCGTCGAAATGATCGTCAGCGGGTGTACGAAGCTTTCATAAAGCACGCCGAGAATGATGTACACCGCCACCAGCGCCGCGAGAATCAGCCACGGCTGACTGGCCAGCGAACTCTGGAACGCCTGCGCCGCACCCTGAAAATTGCCGCTGATCGCCGTCGGCATACCGATCTCGGCCTTGGCCTGATTGAGCAGAATCACCGCATCACCCAACGCCACGCCGGGCGCGAGGTTGAACGACAGGTTGGCGGCGGGGAACATGCCGTCGTGGGCGATCGACAACGGGCCAATGGTCGGCGCATCGAATTTGGCCAGCGCTGACAGCGGCACCATCTCGCCACTCAGCGGTGAGCGCAGGTAGAAATAGTTGAGGCTTTCGGCCTTGCCGCGCTGCTTGGTGTCCAGTTCCAGAATCACGTTGTACTGGTTGACCTGGGTCTGAAATTCATTGATCTGCCTTTGACCGAAGGCATCGTACAGCGCCTCATCGACATCGCTGGCTGTCAGGCCGAAACGCGCGGCGGCGCTGCGGTCGATGCTGATGTGGGTGATGCTGCCGCCCAGTTGCAAATCGTTGGAAATGTCGCGGAACGCAGGGTTGCTGCGCAGTTTTTCAGTCAGGCGTTGCGTCCATGTCGCGAGGGTCGCGCCGTCGTTACTCTTGAGCACGTATTGGTACTGCGCGCGGCTCGGGCCGGAACTGAGGTTGATGTCCTGGCCTGCGCGCAGGTACAGCACGATGCCGGGGACTTTCATCAGTTGCGGGCGGATGCGGTCGATGAACTGGCTGGCGCTGACGTCGCGGTCACCGCGTTTTTTCAGGGCGATCCAGAAGCGGCCGTTGGCGATGGTCTGGTTACTGCCGGAGACACCCACCGAGTGGGAAAACGCCTGCACGGCCGGATCGGCGGCGACGATTTCGGCCATGGCCAAGTGTTTTTTCACCATGTCGCCGTAGGAAATATCCGCAGCGGCTTCAGTGGTGCCGAGGACGAAACCGGTGTCCTGCACCGGGAAGAAACCTTTCGGGATAAAGATGTAACCGCCGATGGCCAGCGCCAGCGATAAACCGAATACGCCGATCATCAATTTTTGATGGGCGAGGGCGCGGCGCAGGCCCCGTTCGTACCAGCCGAGCAGGCGTTCGCTGAAGCCCGGTTTGTCGTGGGCGTGATGCACCGGTTTGCGCATGAACAGCGCGGCCAGCGTTGGCGCCAAAGTCAGCGACACCACCACGGAAATCATGATGGTCGAGGTCGCGGTCAGGGCGAATTCCTTGAACAGTCGCCCGACCACACCGCCCATGAACAGCAGCGGAATAAACGCCGCCACCAACGAGAAACTGATCGAGACCACGGTGAAGCCGATTTCGCCGGCGCCCTTGATCGCCGCTTCGCGCATATCGTCGCCGGCCTCAAGGTGCCGGTGGATGTTTTCCACCACCACAATCGCGTCGTCGACCACAAACCCAACGGCCACCACGATCGCCACCAGCGTCAAGTTGTTCAGGCTGAAGCCGAGGATGTACATCAAAGCAAAACTGGCGATCAGCGACACGCCGAGCACTGCCGAGACAATCAGTGTTGCCGACAACTGGCGCAGGAACAGCGCCATCACCGCGACCACCAGCATGATCGCGATCAACAGGGTGATTTCGACTTCATGCAGCGAGGCGCGAATAGTCTGGGTGCGGTCGATCAGGGTTTTAACCTGCACCGAGGCCGGCAGCATCGCTTCGAGACCGGGCAGGGCGGCTTGAATGCGGTCGACGGTTTCAACGATGTTGGCGCCGGGCTGGCGCGAGATCACCAGGTTCACACCGGGTTGATCACCGGCCCAGGCTTGCACGTAGGCATCTTCCGAACCGTTGACGACTTTGGCGACATCGCGCAGGTGAACCGGGGCGCCATCCTTGTAGGAAACGATGAGTTGGCTGTAGTCCTCAGGGTGGAACAACTGGTCGTTGGTCGACAGCGTCGAGATGCTCGACTCGCCGTACAGCGCACCTTTGGCGAGGTTGAGGCTGGTCTGTTGAATTGCCAGACGAATGTCGGCGAGAGTCAGGCCAATCGCCGCGAGTTTGTCCGCCGAAGCTTGTACGCGAATCGCCGGACGTTGCTGACCGGTGATGTTGATTTGGCCTACGCCGTCGATCTGGCTGATCTGACGCGAGAGCAGGGTTTCCACCAGGTCGCTGAGTTCGGTGCCGGGCATCTGCGTCGAGCTGACGCTGAGGATCAACACCGGGCTGTCGGCCGGGTTGACCTTCTTCCACGTTGGCAGCGTCGGCATGTCCTTGGGCAGTTTGCCGGCGGCGGTGTTGATCGCCGCTTGGACTTCTTGCGCAGCAGTGTCGATGCTTTTATCGAGGGTGAATTGCAGGGTCAGCAGGCTTGAGCCCAGCGCACTGCTTGAGGTCATCTGAGTCATGCCGGGGATGGCGCTGAATTGCACTTCCAGCGGAGTGGCCACGGATGAAGCCATGGTGTCGGGGCTGGCGCCGGGCAACTGCGCGGAAACCTGAATCGTCGGAAATTCCGCTTCCGGCAGTGGGGCGATTGGCAAGCGCGGGAAGGCAATCAAACCGACCAGCACCAGAGCGATGGTCAGCAGAATGGTGGCGACCGGGTGATCGATGCACCACGTGGAGACGCCTTTGTGCGCTTTCATGGTTTCGGCTCCGCTTGCACCACATGCGCCGGCTCGGTCATGACTTGCACGGTCGAGCCGGGCTTGAGCCGCGACTGGCCGTCGGTGACCAGCACGTCACCGGCCTTCACGCCTTTGATGATGTCCTGGCCGCTGCCCTGATAAACCATCTGCACTTGCACGGCTTCAACCTTGTCGCCATTCACGCGGTAAACGAAGTGTTGGTCGAGACCGCGTTGTACGACGGTGGGTGGGACGACCAGCGCATCTTTGTCGAGGGCTGTCTGAATTTTTACCGTGACCAGCAGACCGGGCCAGAGCTTCTGGCTGGCGTTGTCGAATTCGGCTTTGGCGCGGATGGTGCCGGTGTTGGCGTTGATCTGGTTGTCGATCAGGGTCAGGTGACCTTCGCCGAGCAGGTTGCCGGTTTCGCCATCGGTGTCGGCGCCGATGTAGGCCTTGACCTGGGCGCGCTGTGGATCGTTGATCAGGCCTTGCAGGGTCGGCAGCATTTGCTGGGGCAGGGAGAACTCGACGGCGATCGGGTCGATCTGGGTGACGGTGAACAGGCCGGCGGTGTCGGTCATGCGCAGGAAGTTGCCTTCATCGACTGTACGAATACCGACGCGGCCGGTGACCGGGGAGCGGATCTGCGTGTAGGAAAGTTGTACCTGCGCGGAATCGATGGAGGCCTGGTTGCCTTGGGCGGTGGCCTTCAATTGGTTGACCAGGGCTTGTTGTTGGTCGTAGGTCTGTTTCGAGATGCCGTCGTCGACGGTGAGCAGTTTGTAGCGTTTGAGGTTGACCAGGGCGACT
Source organism: Pseudomonas rustica (assembly GCF_049959085.1). Lineage (NCBI taxonomy): Bacteria > Pseudomonadati > Pseudomonadota > Gammaproteobacteria > Pseudomonadales > Pseudomonadaceae > Pseudomonas > Pseudomonas rustica. The sequence goes on from NZ_CP188200.1 coordinate 485,763, forward strand.
TGCAGTTGTGCCTGGCTTTCGCCCAGTTGCGCGCGGGCCTGGTCGAGGCTGGCGCGGATGGAGCGGTCGTCGATGGTGGCCAGCAGGTCGCCTGCTTTGACGAGTTGGCCTTCTTTGACGAGGATTTTGGTGAGGATGCCGTCGATTTGTGGGCGCACGACCACGCTGTGTAACGAGAGTACGGAGCCGATACCGCTGGTGTAGCGGGGGACGTCTTTTTCGCTGACCGCTATGACTCGCACGGGGATTGCTGTGGGGGTGGCGAGTTTGGTCGGGGCGGGTTTCAGGGCGTACCACAGACCTGCGCCTGCGAGGACGATCAATAGGGTGGCGAGCAGGGCTTTGTTCTTTTGGATTCGCATGCGGGGTGGGCGCCGGACGGATTTTGGGCAGGGTTAGGGTCTTTATAAACTTGTTTGGGGGTCAGGAGGGTGACGGCTAGCTGTCGGCGCTGTCAGTTTCGTTGGGTACATATCCGTTGTTGCGGGTGTTGCTGATTACGGTTCCGCCCTTACGGCGGGTCACTTTTTCCAGACGCCGAAAAAGTAACCAAAAAGGCTTGCTCCTACGTGCGGCCCGCTCGCTGGGGCTCGGGGTTCCTTCGCTCCGGGATCGATCCGGGGGGCAGCGCCTACGGTTTGCTTCGCTGCACCTCCTCTCGCTGTGTTTGGCTGCGCCAAACGGTCGCTGCGCTCCCACCCCCGGATCAATCCCTCCACTCAGCCTTCCGACGTCGCCCGTGGATCAAGATCAAGAGCTGCACCCGAGCTTGCGCTCATCGTGTTGAGTGGTGAGAAGCAGAAGCGGTGTGCGTTCTGCTTTTGCTCTCCGTAGGAGCAGAGCTTGCTCGCGATGGCGCCCAACCGGCCAACCCGTTTCTCACAGATATACTCAATCCAACTGTAGGAGTGAGCCTGCTCGCGATGGCGGCCCGCCAGCCGACCATTTTCTTCAGTTGGCGGCAGCTCCTACATCGGCAGTGGGTGTTTAAAAGCGTTTCGAAATGGGTGAACCTTCCCACAAGGTTTTCAGGTTGTCCGTCGGACGCGCGCTCTCTAGTCTTGGCTTGTCGCCGAAGGCTCGGCGATCGGGTGTGAGAACCCGGGCTAAGTATTATTCCACCTGCAGTATCGTCATAATTGCCGCCAGTTCATTGCTGTCTGCATTTCTATGGCGGCTGTGTGCGGGCGAACTTCGGTTCGGCCGGAAGTGGTGGTTCTTACCCGGTTTCTCACCCTGCACATAGCTGCCACCCAATACGTCGCGTGAGAAACGGCAATTGGTTGGCTCCGATCAGTGAGAACCGATTCCATGACTAAGCCCGTACCCGATCCCCCCTTCGAAACAACAACCCCCCTCGAAGACGCCATCCGCGCCGACGACCAGATCAAAAACCGCGAAGCCATCAAACGCGCCCTCGATTTTTACCTCAGCCCCGACCCGATAAAACCGCGCCTGCCCAGCACGATGTTCCTCGTCCACCCGAACATTGACACTGAAAGCCTGCTCGCTCACGCCTGCGAATCCCTGGCCTCGGCCAACGTGATGGCCGGCGATTTCGCCGATCAGCTCAGCCGTCCGCAACGCAGCACGGCATTGGCCATCCAGCAGATCGTCATGCTTGCCGAATTGGCGGTAAACCGGGCACTGGATCGGGTTGATCCGCAAATGTAACTCGTCCTGATACCGCGTCATCGTTCTTCGCGAGCAAGCTCGCTCCCACCTTGAAAGGCGTCCGACCTGTGGGAGCGAGCCTGCTCGCGAAGACGTCGGATCGGGCAACACATCTCTACCGGTCAGCGTTGTTAAGCAGTCCCAAAAAGGGACCGATCAGTCCCAAAAAGGGACCGATCAGTCCCAAAAAGGGACTGACTGCTCTGCAAGCCGTTCGGCGCGCACTGCAAATCTTCAGGTGCCGAGCCATGGCGCACAGGTATACTGCGCGCCTTCGCGGCTCACTGTTCGGGCCCGACTTTTTGCTTTCCGGAGCTTTCATGACTTCCCCGACCCAACCGCCGGTTGACGACGCTATCAGCGATGTCCCGGCCGATCTGACTGACGTCAGCGAAACCAAGCCTGCGATCCCGGCGTTCAAGTTCCCGTTCAAGCCCGGTGAATTGGCGGCTGGCAAGGATTCGAATCAGCCGTGGTACAAGAACGGCGCCAAGAACGGCCACACCAAAACCCCGGGCATGGCCCCGCCGGGTACGCGTCGGTCGATGGGTAAGCGCTGATTCAGATTTGCTTGATCTGGCGGGCCTCTTCGCGAGCAAGCTCGGCTCCTACAGGTTTTGTGTCGTACACAAATTGTATGAACACCCTACAACCCCGTAGGAGCAAGGCTTGCCCGCGAAGAGGCCATTAGCCTCAGCACAACTCTGGAATCAAGCCGCCCGCAACGAAATAAACGCATACGTCTGCGCCGGCTCTGTCACCACCTGAGCCCCGGCCGCCAGCACTTGCCCGGCAATGTCCTCCCCGGACACATGAAACAGCCATTCACTCTGCGCCGTGTTCAGCGGTTGCTCGATCACTTGATCAATCACCGACGCAAACGCGTCCATATTGGGCAGATACGCGGTAAAGCCGTCGCCCTTCAACGCCGTGGTACGAATCCCCAACGTCGCGCAAATGGCATCCTTGAGCCGAATGTCATCGCGATCCGCCTGGCGTGAGCGCTGAATCAATTCGACCAGTTCCTGATCCACCAACTCACCGCCCACAATCAACGCCGGCCCTTGTTCCCAGGACTCTGGCGGGCAATCTTTGGCGGCGGGATTGAGCGGGATATGCGGGTTGATTTCCGCCGGATAAATGCGGCACACCAATGGTCGGCGCTCGTAGATGCGGCAGAGCTTGTCTTCGTCAAGATTCCGGCAAGGCCCGACGTTGTACGCGGCGAAGGTGATTGCCACGTGCGCAGCGGTCGCGCCGCTGCGTACCACCGCCGAGCGACGTTCGGCGTGCTCGCGTTGCTGCGTTGGCAAGCCGAGTCCGTTGCCGAGAAAGGCCTCGACCAACACGATCACTTGACCACCGTCCGCCGCCCACATACGGGCTTCAGCCAAGGTCAGGGGCACATGATGGTCGGTGCAGCATTTGCCGCAGCCTACGCAGGAAAACGTTGTATTCATTGAACGGCCAGTCGCGATTCAGGGCATTAAACGGTGACGGAAAACCACCGCGCTGACCTGAATCGAAGCAAGTTGTGCGCCATTCACTGGGTTTTGGCGGGCGGGCGGATCGAGTCCCACTCGGTGACGAACGCGGTTTTCGACTGTTTGTTGTAGAGGCACAGCTCGGTGCCTTGCTGGCCTTTCATGTGTTTTTGCGGGTAGGTGCCTTGCAGCAGAACGGCGGTGTAGCCGACGCGGTCATCGAATTGCGCGGGGCTGCCGACGGGTTTTGGGGTTTTGAGGCCGCTGGCTTTGGTGCAGCTGGCGAGGACGGTTTTATCGTAGGCGGCCCAGGCGTCGGGGCTGGAGGCTTGGGCCTGGGAGGCTAGGGCGGTGAGGCAGAGGAGGCTGAGGGTGAGGGCTTTCATGATTGGGCGTCCTTGATGTGGGTGGCCAAGGTTGGAGTCTGCCTCTGCAGTTTTGTTGCTCAGGTCATTGTCAAAAGATCGCAGCCTTCGGCAGCTCCTACAGGGGATCGCGAACATCTGTAGGAGCTGCCGAAGGCTGCGATCTGTTGACTTTACAGGTTCGGCACCAATTCCCGGCGGACTACATACATCCCGGCACTTTCATACAAGCGCTGCGCCCGCCGGTTGTCTTCCAGCACCTTCAAATCAACAAACCCTTCACGGCGTTGCTGAAACACCTTGAACGCATTCAGCAGCAACGCCCGGCCCAATCCTCGACCCTGCGCCCGAGGATGCACCACCAGATTTTTGATGTAGGCACTCGTCCAGCACTGCGCCACACCGACAACCCCTTCGCCATCGCAGGCAATAAAGCACAAGGTCGGGTCGTATTCCGGATCGCGCTCAAAGCGTTGCTGCCATTCATCGAGCATCGGCACCCGTCCGCCGCCCTCGCGGTAACCGAGTTGCATCAGGTGATGCACCGCTGGCGCCAGTTCTGCGCGGTAAACGGAAATCTCGATGCCTGAGGGCCATTGCACATCCGGCACGACTTCAGCCAAGTCGCGCCGCATCAGAAAACAATACGTCTCGCTCAACACTCAATGCCCGTGCGCAGCGACGTGCTTGGCCGCTTCGATCAAACGCTGGGTCAGTTCCGGCGAGGAGAATTTGGTCAACACCGCATTCGCTCCGGCCAGCCGCGCTTTTTCGCTGTTCATTGCGCTGTCGAGGGAGGTGTGCAACAGCACGTAGAGGTGGGCGAAGTCCGGGGTCTCGCGCAGGGTGCGGGTGAAGGCGTAGCCGTCCATTTCGGACATTTCGATGTCGGAGACGATCAGGTTGATCTGCTGCGCTGTGCCTTGCAGGTCGAGCAGGCAGTCGATGGCTTCCTTGGCGCTGCGCGCGGTGTGGCATTGCAGGCCGAGGTTACGCAGGGTGTGCACCGATTGTTGCAGCGCGACCTGGCTGTCGTCGACCACCAGAATCCGTGCGTTACCGAGGACTTCGGCGTCTTCCATGGTCAGGTCGGTCGGCGCCATTTCGATCTGCGCCGGGGCGATGCTGTGGATGACTTTTTCGATGTCGAGCACCTGCACCAGCGTGCCGTCCACCGAGGTCACGCCGGTGATGTAAGCGCGCGGGCCGCCGGAGCCGAACGGTGGGGGTTTGATGTCGGTGGTCAGACAGTGGACGATTTTGCTCACGGCTTGCACGTGCAGGCCCTGTTTGGAACGGCTGACGTCGGTGACGATCAGGCAGCCGCCGTCCGGGTCTTCGAGTGGTCGTTCGCCGATCGCGCGGCTGAGGTCGATCACCGAGAGCGAATTACCGCGCAGGGTTGCGATGCCTTTGACGTGCGGATGTGATTCCGGGAGTTTGGTCAGCGGCGGGCAGGGAATGATTTCACTGACTTTCAGCAGGTTGATCGCCATCAGCTTGCCGCTGCGCAAGGTAAACAGCAGAAGCGAAAGTGAATCTGCGCGGGCTTTGGTGGAAGACATATAAACCTTCTGTGGAAAAAGGTGGTGGGCGAGGGTGGAGATCGCCAGGAACTATTGATGCCGGGTTATCGGCGTTAAGGGGTGGGGCTTTAGGTCAGTTGTCGGGTGGGGGTTGGATTCAGAGTCTGCGGTCAGATCAGAGCCCCTCACCCCAGCCCTCTCCCAGAGGGAGAGGGGGCCGACCGAGGTGTCTGGCGTTTTACATCGACCTGAACGACCGAGTCGATTATGGATTCGGTAAAGCAGGTTCACGTCGGCGGACATCGCCAATATCCCCCAATCAGTCCCCTCTCCCAGTGGGAGAGGGCTAGGGTGAGGGTGTGCTTCTAGCTCTTCATACCCAACCGCTTAGCCATCCGCCCAAGATTCGCCCGATCCAGCCCCAGTTCCCGCGCCGCACTCGCCCAGTTATCCTGATTCCGCTCCAGCGCCGCACTGATCAACCGCCGCTGATACTCCTCAGTCGCACTGCGCAAATCACCGTTAATCAACGGCGCCGTCGCGACAACATCGGCAGCCGCGCCGGCAGAGTTATCCACAAGCTCGCGCGGCAAATCCAGATCCGCTGCACTCAAACTCAGAATCTTCGGCCGCACTTTGCAGTTACCCAACGCCTTCAACGCACTGCGCCCAATCAAATGCTCCAGCTCGCGCACGTTGCCGGGCCAGGTATAAGCGAGCAGCGCTTCCTGCGCATCGCTGTTCAGACGCAGGCTATTAAGGCCCATGCGCGAACGGTTCTGCTCCAGAAAGAAACCGCTGAGCAACAACACATCCCGCCCACGATCACGCAGCGCCGGCACACGCAGCGGGTACACACTCATACGGTGATAGAAGTCGGCACGATAGCGACCGCTGCGTACTTCCTCGGCCAAATCGCGGTTGGTCGCGGCGATCAAACGCACGTCGACTTGATGCTCTTTATCCGAGCCCAAACGCTGCAACTGCCCGCTCTGCAACACCCGCAACAACTTGGCCTGCACCGTCAGCGACAGTTCACCCACTTCATCGAGAAACAGCGTGCCGCCATTGGCCAGTTCAAACTTGCCGCGACGATCGCTGGTGGCGCCGGTGAACGCGCCGCGCACGTGGCCGAACAGTTCGCTTTCCACCAAGGTGTCCGGCAGTGCGGCGCAGTTGAGGCTGATGATCGGTTTGTCGGCGCGCGGGGAGGCGGCGTGGATCGCTTGCGCCACCAGCTCTTTGCCGACTCCTGTTTCGCCAGTGATCAACACTGTCAGATCACTGCCGCCGACCAGGTTGATTTCCTCCACCAAGCGTTTGAGCGCTTTGCTCTGGCCGATCATTTCGCGGTTTTGCTGACCGCTGGCTTGGCGGTACACCTCGGCGCGCTGATGCTCGTCCTCCGCGCGAATCGCCAGTCGTTCGATGCGCTCGGCCGCGTTGACCGTGGCCGAGGCCAGACTGGCGAACGCTTGCAGAGCATCCAGTTCGATCGGCTCGAAACGTTCCGGATCGAGCGCGTCGAGGGTGATCAGCCCCCAGAGTTTTTCATCGACAAACAGCGGGCAGCCGAGGCAGTCGTGGACTTCCAGATGTTCGTCGAGCCCATCGACCAAACCGTCATAAGGATCGGGCAAGTCGCTGTCGGCGGCGAAACGCGTTGGCCCGGCACCGGCCAGTAAAATTTCGAAACGCGGATGCTCGCTGACCTTAAAACGGCGGCCAAGGGTGTCGGTACTCAAACCATCGACTGCCAGCGGCACCAGCGATTCACCGTCGAGGCGCAACAACGCGGCGGCATCGCACGGCAGCAGGGCGCGCATGGCTTCGAGCAAGCGTCGATAACGCTCGCCCTCGGGCAGTTCGCGCGACAGGTCGGAGACTAGAGGCAACAGTGCGGTAAGCAGGGATTTGGCGGTCATGGTCGTGTAGTCAAAGAGACAAGATGTAGTCGCGATGACTATAAAACCGTTTGAGTCGTTATGACTACGTATTTCTCAAGCCATTGATTTATAGGCATTAAAAAGTTGGCACGGAAACTGATATGACTCAGATAACTTTTTCAAGAAGCTCAGGAGTCACTCTTATGCTTAGCGTCCAGGATCGTGCCATCGTCAAATCCACCGTGCCTCTGCTGGAAAGCGGCGGGGAAGCGCTGATCACGCACTTCTATCGCATGATGCTCTCTGAATACCCGGAAGTACGCCCTCTATTTAATCAGGCGCACCAGGCCAGCGGCGACCAACCGCGTGCTCTGGCCAACGGGGTCTTGATGTACGCCCGCCACATTGATCAACTCGATCAGTTGGGCGATCTGGTGGCGAAAATCATCAACAAGCACGTGGCCCTGCAGATTCTGCCGGAGCACTACCCGATTGTCGGTACCTGCCTGTTGCGGGCGATCTCTGAAGTGCTCGGTGACGAAATTGCCACCCCGGAAGTGATGAGCGCGTGGGGCGCGGCGTACGGTCAACTGGCCGACATTCTGATCGGTGCAGAAACAGCCATCTACGACGAGAAAGAACACGCGGTCGGCGGCTGGCGTGGGGCGCGCGACTTTATCGTCGCGGCCAAAGTTGAAGAGAGCGCGGAAATCATCTCGTTCTACTTCGAACCTGCCGATAAAGGCCCGATTCTGGCAGCCGAGCCGGGTCAGTACATCGGCATGAAACTGATCCTCGATGGCGAAGAAATCCGCCGCAACTATTCGCTGTCGGCGTTGGCCAACAAAGGTCAGTACCGCATCAGCGTTAAACGTGAACCGGGTGGTCGTGCGTCGAATCACTTGCACGATCAACTGCACGTCGGCGCGAGCATTCAGCTGTTCCCGCCATCGGGCGAGTTCACCCTGACGGCCAGCGATAAACCGCTGGTGCTGATCAGTGGCGGCGTGGGTATTACGCCAACATTGGCGATGCTCGAAGCGGCGCTGGAAACCGAGCGTCCTGTGCACTTTATCCACTGCGCGCGCAATGGCGGCGTGCATGCGTTCCGCGATTGGGTCGATGGCTTGGCGGCGCGTCATCCGCAGCTCAAGCGTTTCTACTGCTACGCCGAAGACGATGGCGTGAGCCCGGCGGCGGACAAGGTCGGCATGTTGAGCCTGGAGCAATTGGGCGAGTGGTTGCCGGAACAGCGTGATGTCGATGCTTACTTCCTGGGGCCGAAGGGGTTCATGGGTGCGATCAAGCGTCATCTGAAAGCGCTGGGTGTGCCGGAGCAGCAGAGCCGTTATGAGTTCTTCGGGCCGGCTTCGGCTTTGGAGTAACCCCCAGCAAAAGATCGCAGCCTTCGGCAGCTCCTACAGGGAAAGGGTGTAATAACTGTAGGAGCTGCCGGAGGCTGCGATCTTTTGATCCTGGATTTAATGAATCCTTAACCGCTTTATCGTTTATTCCCCCGGTGTAGACTTGCGGCAACTTTCAGCCGCACGCCGGCTGAACCATGGACATACAAGGGAAACGCGATGAGCGAGGAAACAATGCGGTTGGGACGTGAGCGGCGCTTTCTGGTGCTGTTGGGGATCATCTGCCTGGCGCTGATCGGTGGGGCGTTGTACATGCAGATCGTGCTCGGTGAAGCGCCATGCCCGCTGTGCATCTTGCAGCGTTATGCGTTGCTGCTGATTGCGATCTTCGCGTTCATCGGGGCGGCCATGCGCACGCGTCGCAGCATCACCGTGTTCGAAGTGCTGGTGGTGATTTGCGCACTGGCTGGCGCGGCTGTCGCCGGGCACCACGTGTACACGCAGTTCTATCCGGCAGTGAGCTGTGGCATCGATGTGCTGCAGCCGATTGTCGATGATCTGCCGCTGGCGAAGATCTTCCCGCTGGGCTTTCAGGTCGACGGTTTCTGCTCAACGCCGTACCCGCCGATCCTCGGCCTGTCGCTGGCGCAATGGGCGCTGGTGGCGTTCGTGCTGGTGGTGATTCTGGTGCCGCTGCTGACCTCGCGTAACCGCAAGGCACTGCGCTGAGTCAACTATTCGGCAAGCAAGCCGATACAGAAAACGCCTCGATTTGCGGATCAGTAAATCGGGGCGTTTTGCATTTCAGAGACTTTGTGAAAACACCGTGACGAACGGCAACGGAGGGTGCGACAGGTGTGCGACATGTTGTCACACGCGGTGTGTCGCAGGGCTTCGCGAGGAGCCGGATTGGCCTCCTGTTACACAAAAACATTGGTCTGTTTCGGCAATTTTCTGCTTTTAAGCACAAACGCTCGAACAGGCAGTTTTAACACGCTCTGGCAAATGGCCAGAGCCCTTGTGTTATCGGGCTTTACGCTGATATCGACGTGGGAAAAAGCCATCAGAGCTGTCTGAACTGAGGCGGGTAGACCTACAATTTTTGGTGTTTTTGTTGAGAATCGATTTCGATAACATGTGGAACTTTTGCAAAAATGGCGATGGATTGTTGCTCGAACGGATAAAAATTATTTCGGGATAAGACATGGTGTATAGGGCGCTACCTATCTACAATCGCCCGCACTGAATTCCCGGCACTGTTCAGCCTTTATTAAGGAGGCGAGCAGGAAGTCGGGTGTCGAGTGAGTCGTTAGGCTTCCAAGACACCCAGGTGTCGGTGCCTTCCAACTTTCCGCACCAAATGGAATTGGTCTGTAACTAGGCCTTTGACCACGAATTCGAATAAGAACTCACCGCTGTCCCAGGATTTGTCGAGCGTCTGACGCGAGACGGGCGGCCCTTATTCAATCCAAAGAAAATGCCAACCCTTGGCAGGGTGAAGTGTTGGCGATCAAAACCCAACTGCATTGCGCAAGCTGCTTTAGAGGTCGTGAGATGAGTAAAAACAGGTACCCCAGATTACTAGGCCTAGTGCCGCTGCTCGGCACGTTGTTGCTGGGAGGCTGCAACATGACCTTGCTCAATCCAACGGGCCAGGTCGGCCTGGAACAGCGCAACCTGATCATCACCGCGACCCTGCTGATGCTGTTGGTCGTTGTGCCGGTTATCGTCATGACCTTCCTGTTCGCCTGGAAATACCGCGCGTCGAACAAGAATGCCGTCTACACCCCGAAATGGTCGCACTCGACCAAAATCGAAGTGGCGGTGTGGACCATCCCGGTTCTGATCATCATTGCCCTGGGTTACATCACTTACATCTCGACTCACGAGCTGGATCCGTATCGTCCGATCGAATCCGACGTCAAGCCTGTGACCATCGAAGTGGTCGCGCTGGACTGGAAGTGGCTGTTCATCTACCCGGAACAAGGCATCGCCACGGTCAACAAGATCGTGTTCCCGGCGCACACGCCAATCAACTTCAAGATCACCTCTGACGCTGTGATGAACTCGTTCTTCATCCCGGGTCTGGGCGGCCAGATCTACGCGATGGCGGGCATGCAGACCAAGCTGCACCTGATCGCTGACCGTAACGCTGAAATGGACGGTATCTCCGCCAACTACAGCGGCGCGGGTTTCACCGGCATGAAGTTCAAAGCTATCTCCACGACTCAGGAAGATTTCGACGCCTGGGTAAGTGAAGTCAAGAAGTCACCTAAACAGCTTGATCAAGCTGAATACGCAGCCCTTGCCAAGCCAAGCCAGAACAACCCAGTCGAGCTCTACTCCTCGGTCACGCCGAACCAGTTCCAGATCATCGTCGACAAGTACGAAGGTATGAAGCCGGGCAAGCCGCTGAAGCACGAGAAGAAAGAGAAAGAAGTGGCGGCCACGGAAATTGACTCGAGTTCGCATTCAGCTGCCGGGGCAGAGGAGTAAACGATGTTTGGTAAATTAAGTTGGGAAGCAGTCCCATTCCACGAGCCGATCGTGATGGTGACCATCGCCATGATCGCCCTCGGTGGTCTGGCGCTGTTCGCTGCAATCACCTACTTCAAGAAGTGGACGTACTTGTGGACCGAGTGGCTGACTTCGGTTGACCACAAGAAAATCGGCGTGATGTACATCATCGTCGCCATGGTCATGCTGCTGCGCGGTTTTGCCGACGCCATCATGATGCGTACCCAGTTGGCCATGGCCACCGAGGGTTCGCCTGGCTACCTGCCACCTGAACACTATGACCAGATCTTCACCGCTCACGGTGTGATCATGATCATCTTCATGGCGATGCCATTCTTCACCGGCCTGATGAACCTTGCAGTGCCGCTGCAGATCGGCGCGCGTGACGTTGCGTTCCCGTTCCTGAACTCCCTGAGCTTCTGGCTGCTGGTGTCCGGCGTTGTGCTGATCAACCTGTCCCTGGGCGTTGGCGAATTCGCCAAGACCGGTTGGGTTGCTTATCCACCGCTGTCGGGTCTGCAGTACAGCCCTGGCGTGGGCATGGACTACTACATCTGGGCGCTACAGTTATCCGGGTTAGGTACGACGTTAACCGGGGTTAACTTCCTCGCGACCGTACTGAAAATGCGTACCCCTGGCATGAAACTGATGGACATGCCGATCTTCACCTGGACCTGCACCTGGGCAAACGTTCTGATCGTGGCTTCGTTCCCGATCCTGACCGCTACCCTGGCACTGCTGACCCTTGACCGTTACATGGATTTCCACATTTTCACCAATGAACTTGGTGGCAATCCAATGATGTACGTCAACCTGTTCTGGGCGTGGGGCCACCCTGAGGTTTACATCCTGATCCTGCCGGCATTCGGCATCTTCTCGGAAGTGATCTCGGCGTTCACCGGCAAGAAACTGTTCGGCCACCACTCGATGATCTACGCCTCGGGCGCGATCTCGGTACTGGGCTTCATGGTTTGGCTGCACCACTTCTTCACCATGGGTTCGGGTGCAAGCGTCAACGCCTTCTTCGGTCTGGCGACGATGCTGATTTCCATCCCGACGGGTGTGAAGCTATTTAACTGGCTGTTCACCATCTACCAGGGCCGTCTGCGTTTCACCAGCCAGGTGCTGTGGACCCTGGGCTTCATGGTGACCTTCGCTATCGGCGGCATGACCGGCGTACTGCTGGCCATCCCGGGTGCTGACTTCGTTCTGCACAACAGCCTGTTCGTGATCGCGCACTTCCATAACGTGATCATCGGCGGTGCGGTATTCGGTTACATCGCAGGTTTCGCGTTCTACTTCCCGAAAGCGTTCGGCTTCAAGCTGCACGAAGGCTGGGGTAAAGCAGCGTTCTGGTTCTGGATCTCCGGCTTCTTCGTCGCGTTCATGCCGCTCTATGCACTGGGCTTCATGGGCATGACCCGTCGTCTGAACGCCACCACCAACCCTGAGTGGGTACCGTACCTGTACGTTGCCATGTTCGGTGCGGTGATGATCGCTGTCGGTATCGCCTGCCAACTGATTCAGCTGTACGTCAGTGTGCGTGACCGCAACAAGCCAGAGAACATTTGCGATCACGGTGACCCGTGGAATGCACACACTCTGGAATGGTCGACCTCGTCGCCTCCGCCGTTCTACAACTTCGCTGTGCTGCCAAAAGCTGACTGCATCGACCCGTTCACCGAAGCCAAGGAAGACGGTACTGCGTACCAGCGTCCGGCCAAGTACGAGCCGATTCACATGCCGAACAACACCGCCACTGGCGTGGTGATGGGCGCACTGTTGACCGTCTTCGGTTTTGCCATGATCTGGCACATCTGGTGGCTGGCCATCGCGAGCCTGGTAGGCACTGTTGTCTACTTCGTGATCCACGCTGCACGTGACGATCAGGGCTATATGGTTCCGGTTGAAACGATCGAACGTATCGAAGCCGAGCAGCACAAGCGTCTGGTCGCGGCAGGGAAAATCCCGGCCAATGCCACCCGTGTTGAAACCTCGTTGGAACAGGCTTAAACCATGTCGAATTTAGTGACCAATGCTGGACACGCCCATGGTGAACATGGGCACGATGACCATCACCACGATTCGGGCGAGATGACCGTATACGGTTTCTGGCTCTACCTGATGACCGACTGCATTTTGTTTGCGTCGATCTTCGCGGTATACGCGGTACTGGTAAACAACGTCGCCGGTGGCCCGTCGGGCCACGACATCTTCGAACTGCCATACGTGCTGGGCGAAACCGCTCTGCTGTTGTTCAGTTCGATCACCTACGGCTTCGCCATGCTGGCGTTGTACAAAGGCAAGAAGCAGCAGGTTCTGGGTTGGTTGTTCATGACCTTCCTGCTGGGCGCAGGCTTCATCGCCATGGAGATCAACGAGTTCCACCTGCTGATCTCCGAGGGCTTCGGTCCTAGCCGTTCGGGCTTCCTGTCCGCGTTCTTCACCCTGGTCGGTACCCACGGTCTGCACGTATCCGCGGGTCTGATCTGGATGGGCATCATGATGTACCAGGTCAACAAGCACGGCCTGACGGCGACCAACAAGACCCGTCTGAGCTGCCTGAGCCTGTTCTGGCACTTCCTGGACGTGGTGTGGATCTGCGTATTCACCGTTGTTTACCTGATGGGGACCCTGTAATGGCTAACGCACACTCCCATGACAGCCACGACGACGCCGGCCACGGCAGCGTCAAGTCCTACGCGATCGGCTTCATCCTGTCGGTGATCCTGACTGCGATCCCGTTTGCTCTGGTGATGTACCCGTCGTTGCCGAAGTCGATCACGCTGATGATCGTTCTGGCCTTCGCCGTGATCCAGGTGGTTGTCCACCTGGTGTACTTCCTGCACCTGGATCGCTCGGCTGCGCAACGTAACAATGTGATCGCCTTCGTGTTCGCCGCGATTGTGATCGTGCTGCTGGTTGGTCTGTCGTTGTGGATCATGTTCAGCATCCACACGTACATGATGGCGAAGTGAGGTAGACCCGATGTCGCTTAAGCACTTTATCCAAATCACCAAACCGGGGATCATTTTCGGTAACGTGCTTTCTGTGGCAGGCGGGTTCTTCCTGGCCTCGAAAGGGCATGTCGATCTGGCGGTGTTTCTGGCAGCCATGATCGGCACGTCCCTGGTTGTCGCCTCCGGTTGCGTGTTCAACAATTGCATCGACCGCGACATCGACCTGAAGATGGAACGCACCAAAAACCGCGTGCTGGTGCAGGGCTTGATCTCCCTGAAACTGGCACTGGTTTACGCGACCATCCTTGGTGTTCTCGGCGTTGCCTTGTTGTACAAGGTGGCCAACCCGTTGGCTGCCCTGTTCGCCGTAATCGGCTTTGTTATCTACGTCGGCTTCTACAGCCTGTACCTCAAGCGCAAGTCGGTTCACGGCACGCTGGTGGGCAGTCTGTCGGGCGCCATGCCGCCAGTGATCGGTTACGTTGCCGTAACCAACAGCTTCGACATGGCCGCGCTGACGCTGCTGGTGATGTTCAGCCTGTGGCAGATGCCGCATTCCTACGCCATCGCGATTTTCCGCTTCAACGATTACCTGGCCGCATCGATTCCGGTGCTGCCAGTGAAGCGCGGGATTCAAGTGGCCAAGAAGCACATCCTGCTCTACATCCTGGCGTTCCTCGTGGCGACCTTGATGCTGACCTTCAGCGGCTACGCCGGCATGAGCTACCTCGCTGTAGCAGCGGCCATGGGCATGTACTGGTTGTACATGGCCTGGACTGGCTACAAAGCGGTGGATGACACGGTCTGGGCACGCAAGCTGTTCGTGTTCTCGATCTTCACCATCACCGCGTTGAGCGTCATGATGTCCCTGGACTTCAAGGTGCCCGCAGAGTTGCTGCTGACGTACGCGCCGTAAGGTTTAAAGGCTGTATGAAAAACCCCGCACGTTGAGAGATGTGCGGGGTTTTTTTGTTTAACGGAAACGTGATTTGTTGATAGTCTGTCTATAGGCAATCTGCCTATAGTTTGGTCATGCGAACTGTCTTCTTTGAAACCACAGTTTTTACTGCGAACGTTGGTCATTACCTGACGGACGATGAGTATCGAGAGCTGCAGGACTTTCTGCAGGGTAATCCGCTGGCTGGCGATGTGATGCCGCGCTAGAGAGTTAAAAGCACGAGGCACCCCATGAAAAAACGCGACCTGTTTGCAGAGTTGATGCAGGGCGTTGATGAGATGGCAGCTCAACGCGAAGGCAAAATTACGTTGCGTAATACGATCGGCGAGGACAAACCTGTTCCCGAGGTTGGCGCCCAGGAAATTGTCGCGCTACGGGAAAGGTTACATATGTCCCAAGCGGTTTTTGCCAAGCGAATCAGAACAAGCCCCAGCACCTTGAGAAACTGGGAGCAGGAAAAGTCGAAGCCCAATGCTCAAGCAGCCCTGTTGATTCGTTTGGTTGAGAAGTTCCCAGACATGGTCGAGCGTTTGAGCGCTGTTTAGCGCGCTAAACTCAGGTTTTAGCTAATAGCGCATTTTGTTTTCGGAGCATCAGTTGCGGATTTGTTGCAGACGTACAGTCATGAGTTTTGAATGCTTCAAGAAAACCCCGCACATTGCGAAATGTGCGGGGTTTTTTGTTGGCTTATGGAGACTGGATGTGTGAGACCTTAGCCAAGGTAAGTCGACGCACTGCAGCAATGTTAGCAATTAAAAGCTTGATGGTTATGAGAGATACGTCTGAATAACTGTCATTTTTTACAGGTGAGCGCTTTTTATTAAGAGTCTATGTTCATAGCTCACCTACAGGCGGAGTAATCATCATGGCTTTTTCGAAGTGTTCTTTTGCAAATGTCTCAGTTGGTACGAAAATCAAACTTGTTGAAAAAAGCTACGCTGAAAGTTCGGGAACATTCAAGAGAGCCACTGATTCTAGTGTGACGATTTTCTGGACTGCTTATGGTAAGGATTTGACGCTCGAACATTACAGGCTCTGGCAGGTGTTCTTGGGGGACGACGAGTTGAAAGAGGATGGGACGGTTGTAAAAGGAATCGACATGTTGATCCCCTAAATTTGTCATCGGGTATCCGCCCGATATAGCCGGTATCGACTAAAAAATCTCATCTTTAGCTGCTCATGTTTAAAAGTGCCTTTGAAAAGCTTCGTTTCTCGAGAGAGTGCGGAGCTTTTTTGCCCTGGAGGTACATACTGCGGCCTGCTGGTTAAATTTTCAGATTCGGCTCCAGCCATCGACAACCCTTCGTTATTCACTGAAGCTCAACTGTTGTAACCTGCGTTTTTTCATGCACTGATCACAAGGCTAGCCGACATGACTGAGAGGATGACCTGCGACGAACGCTTTATTGCCCTGGCACAAGAGCTGAATTACGACATCTATGGCGAGAACACGGCTGGCGGTAATTACGCGCCGCTGATTCGTCATCATGATGAGCTGTACATCAGCGGGATGGTGCCGCGCACTCACGGCAAGATTCAGTATCCCGGTCGTGTCGGGCTGGAGTTGACGCTCAAGGATGCGCAGGCGGCGGCGAGCATCAGTGCGATGCGCTGTCTGGCGCTGATTGTTGATGCGGTGGGGTCGCTGGACAAGATCAAGGCGTTGTTGCGGGTCACGGTGTATGTGAAGTCGACGCCGGATTTCGTCGATTTGAGTGAAGTGGCCAATGGTGCTTCGGATGTGTTCAGCCATGTGCTCGGTGATGCCGGGCGGCATACGCGGACGACGGTGGGGGTGTATCAGTTGCCGAAGAATGCGGCGATTGAAGTGGACATGATTGTGGCGTTGCATCCTGCGGCTTGAGTCTGATTTCGCGACTTGCCCTCACCCTAACCCTCTCCCTGTATGTACCGGAGACATGGTGGACACATGTTCGGAGACATGGTGGACGGTTTTAGATCTTCTTACCTGCCGTGACGATCTGCAAGTTCAAGTCGATTCGGGCGATACGATGTCTACTCCAGTAGACATCGTGGATGCCGTCCTCCGTCGTTTCCCGGATAGCCACTGACCTCCCGTAAAACGCCTTCCCGACAGTGTATTCACGGTTGCCCCAGTAGATCTCGCCCTTCACCTGAACCTTCCTGACCACATCTCCATCGTCGTACTCAGGCGCCGCCGGTTGCTCCTGATATTCCCGCGGGCTGCTGCTGTAGCGAGTAGCAGGAACCTGCATGCCCAGTGCTTGATGCGGGCGCTTCTGGTTGTAAATCTCACGCCAGATATCAAACGCCCGTTGTGCGTCGTCCAGATCGATGAAGAGCTGACCTTGCAGGACTTCCCTTTTCAGACTGCGGTGGAAGCGCTCCAGCTTTCCCTGGGTTTGCGGGTGATAAGGTCGGGAGTGGCCGACCTTGATGCCTTGGCTCATCAGCCAGACCTCCAGCGCGGTGTAAACACCGGTCTGGTCACCCCATGGCGAACCGTTGTCCATCGTCATGCGCAGAGGCAGACCGTAGCGCCGAAAGGTCCGCATTAGTTGCTCCTGGACGGTTCGGCGCTGCTCATTGGCGCACGCAGCGATGCACAGTGAGAACCGCGAGTGATCGTCCAGTATCGTCAGCGGATGGCAACGTCCGTGGTTCAGGCTGATATGACCCTTGAAGTCGATTTGCCAAAGATCGTTGGGCGCCTCGTGCTCGAACCGGATAAACGGTTTGGTCTCGGCAGCCTTTGGATCAACGCGCGAATGACGCTGTAAAACCGCATGCACGGTGCTGACGGAGGGCATCACTTTGCCGTCGTCTTCCAACACGCGCTTGAGCTTGCGAGCGCCCCAAGCGGCGTACTCCTGACTCACGTTCAGAATCTGCTGCTCAACCTCTTCAGCGCAGCGTTTGGGTGACGTCTTTGGTCGTCGAGACTGATCGATCAACCCTTGCGCACCGAGATTTTCAAACCTGTTGAGCCATTTGTAGGCAGTGCTTGGGCTGATATTGAATCGACGGCAAAGCTGCCGAACATTGGCCCCTTCTTGCCGAGCCAAAAGCACGAATTCTGAACGAAGCTGCACGGTGGACACCTCTTCCCAGGACACAGGTCATCTCCTTGGTGATGAGCAATGTGTCTATTAAAATGTGTCCACCATGTCTCCGAACACCCGTCCACCATGTGTCCGGTACATACACTCCCGGGGGGAGAGGGGACTGACCGAGGGGCTCTCAAGATATACGCCGACCTGAATTATCGAGGCGATTGTGGATTCGACACAGCAAGTTCATTTCGGCGTACTTCTACAATATCCCCCAATCGGCCCCCTCTCCCTCGGGAGAGGGCTGGGGTGAGGGGCCTCGGTGTAGGCCATCCCACTAAACCCAAGCCGAAAACCAAAAAGCCCCACACTGAATCCCAATGCGGGGCTTTTTCGTCAGCGCTGAAAATTACTGCGCAGCGATGCTGTACCCATCAAACGCTGTCTGCTTCTGCAGTGCAGTGATGATGTTCTTGCGGTTCACGGCCTGCTCGGCGCCGTCGTTATCAACGAAGACTTCGCTTTCCAGTTCCGCCTCTTCGCCTTCACCGACGAAGGTGAAACCGAGGAACTCCAGCGCTTCACGATCAACATTCAGACGCGAACGCGGTGTGCGCAGTGGCAGGGTCACGCTGATGCCGTCTTTGCTGATGGTGAAGATTTCGACTTCTTTCTTCTTCGCGGCTTTGCTCTTGCCGCCACTCGGGTTGCTGATCGCCTGATGGGTCTGATTCAGCACTTTGAGGGCCAGGCCGTAAACGATTTCCTGGAACGCCGGATCGTCCTTGAAGCTGGACAGGATGCGGCCAATCGAAAACTTGCTGCTCAGGTCTTCAAGGGCGGCGAGGTCGGCGGCTTCGGCGTCTTTCAGTGCCTTGAGTTCGCCCATCAGCTCGTAAGCCTTGTCGTCGTCGAAGCTGTCGTGAGCGTGACGGATCGCGGCGCGCAGTTCGCGGATCTGGTCGCTTTCGCGGGTCGACTGGAACGCGTCCAGCACCATCTCGCTGATGATTTTGGCTTGTGGCAGGTGTTGTGAAAGATTGATGGAGTTTTCGTATTCCGCTTTGGACGATTCGGTGACTACGGATTCAGCGGTGTTGAAATCGGACATTGAAATTTCACTACTTTTTAACTTGAGTGGAGATGAGCAAGCCCGAGGGCTTTTTCAGGTCGACTAATTTAGGGGAGCGGGGCGGCGTTGTCACGGAGCAACGGGCCGGCGGTCTCAACTATTTGGCCGGGGTGTGCAGATTCATTGAACGTACCATCCATTGCTCGGCGGTTTGCTGATCCGTTGGCAGCGAAAAGCGAAACGTCGCGCCGCGCCCATTAACGTCCAGCAACTGAATGTCGCGTCCATGCAATTGCAAGATGCGGTGCACGATGCGCAGACCCAAGCCGCCATCCCGTCGCGCGCCACCGATATTGAACGGGCGCAGGAACAGCCCTTCGCGCAATTCAGGTGCAATGCCTGGGCCGGTGTCGCTGACCGTAACATCGACCAAAGCGCCATGGGGTTTCAGATCAAGTTCGATTTCGCCGCCCTGTGGCGTGTGCCGCAACGCGTTATCCACCAGATTGGTCAGCACCCGTTCGATCAGCCCAAGGTCGGCGCAGACCGTTGGCAGGTTTGGCACAAACTGCGCCTTGAGTTCGACCTGTCGTGCCTCAGCGGTCAGTTCGAATTTCTGAAAGATATCCTGCACCAGATCGGTCAGGGAGAAACGCTCAAGCACCGGTTGTACAAACCCGTGTTCCAGCCGCACCAGTTCCAGCAGCGATTGCGCCAGCCCGCCGACCTTGCGGCTCTGATCCAGCGCGATGCCCAGATAACGCCGGCGTTCTTCCGGTGACAGCGTGGCGTCCTTCAGTGACAGGGTTTCCAGATAGCCGTGCAGCGAGGCCAGTGGCGTGCGCAGGTCATGGGAAATATTCGCCACCAGTTCGCGGCGTTCCTGATCCTGACGGGTCAATGAGCGCCACTGTTCGCCGAGACGGTTTTGCATCTGCCGGAAAGCCGCGTCGAGAACGGCAATTTCATCCGGGTCGGCGGATTTATCCACAGGCGCCGTGACCGGTTGCGGTGCTCCATCGATATCAAAACGGCTGACGGTATCGGTGAGTCGCCGCAACGGTCGGGTAATCAGATTGAATGCGGTGAGACCGGCGATCAAACACAGCAGCGCGACCAGTCCGATCGACAACAGAGCAGTGTTGAGCGCGGCGCTGGTCGCCCCGCGTTCGGCGAAACGGTCGTGTTCTTCGCTAAGCAACACCACGTACAGATAACCAGCGGGTTTGCCATTGACCTTCAGCGGTGCGGCGCTGAAGACTTTGCGTCCGTCCACGCTGCGCGGATCGTCGCCGAGGATCGGCAAGGGCTGGTCATTGAGCAATTGGCGAATCGGCGCCAGATCGACCTGCTGCCGGAGTATCCGGCCTTCAGGCGCGGCGCTGCCGACAACCTTCCCCTCACCGTCGAGCAAATACACTTCGACACTCGGATTAACCAGCATCAATTGACTGAACAGTTGGCGCACGGCGCCGGGCATCAGGCCGTTGCTGTCCATCAGCACGGTGTCGTGGGCGATGTGTTGCGCCAGATCCCTCGACAACCCTTGCACCACTTCCAGTTCATGCATCTTGCTGGAGCGCACCTGCAGCCACGCCGATGTGCCGCAGCACACCAGCAGCAACACGGCGAAAACGATAGACAGGCGCTGCGTCAGGGTCAGTTTCATGGCTGCTCGGTACCGAATTTATAACCGCGACCCCACACGGTGAGGATGCGCGTCGGCTGTGCCGGATCTTTCTCGATCTTTGCCCGCAGACGATTGATATGGGTATTGACCGTGTGCTCGTAACCCTCGTGGCTGTAACCCCAAACGGCGTTAAGCAGATCCATGCGCGAGAAGACTTTGCCCGGTTGGCGGGCGAAGAAATACAGCAGGTCGAACTCCCGTGGCGTCAGATCCAGGCGCTGACCGTCGAGACTGACGTCGCGAGTGATCGGGTCGATGCTCAACCCGTCGAGAATGAGGCTGCCGGCATCCATCTTCAGGTTGCGCGCCATCGCGTCGACCCGGCGCAACAGCGCTTTGACCCGCGCCACCAGTTCCAGCATCGAAAACGGTTTGGCCAGATAGTCATCGGCTCCCAACTCCAGACCCAGAATCCGGTGAAGTTCACTGGAGCGGGCGCTGGTGATGATGATCGGTGTGTAGCGCGCCATGGCCCGGGCGCGGCGGCAGATTTCCAGACCGTCGACCCCCGGCAACATCAGATCGAGGATCAGCGCGTCCCAATGGCCTTGTTGCAACAGGCGCATGCCCTCGTCGCCGTCGGCGCTGTGCGTCACCTCGAATTGTTCATCCCGCAAATGCAGGCAAATCAGGTCGGCAATGTGCTGGTCGTCCTCGACCACGAGAACGCGTTTGGTCTGTTCCATGAAGCTCAACCCTTCGGCGCGATTGACGCATTGTGCGGGTTTTTACCGTGGCGAGTTATCACGAATTCGTTAACTCCCTGTGAGGATTTGGCGATCAATCCAAGCCTAGGCTGTGTTCCATGAAGAGCACTTGGAATTTTCGGAGGCGGCCATGTTTTCACGGCGACAGATTCTGTTAGCGGGCGGCGGGCTAGGGGTTGCAGCCCTGGTCGCGGGTGTATTGCCAAAATTGTCGACCAGCGCTGCAGTGGTCAGCGCAGCGCAGGCAGATGAAATGTTTGAAGTGACGCACAGCGACAGTGAATGGCATTCGATCCTGAGCGACGAGCAATACCAGATCCTGCGCGAAGAAGGCACCGAACGCGCCTACACCAGCCCGCTGAACAACGAGCATCGGGTCGGCACTTTTGCCTGCGCCGGTTGTGATCTGGCGCTGTTTTCCTCCGCGACAAAATTCGACAGCCGCACCGGTTGGCCGAGCTTCTGGGCGCCATTGGAGCGTGCGGTGGCGGTGCGCCAGGATCGATCGTTCGGCATGTCGCGCGAAGAGGTTCACTGCCGGCGTTGCGGCGGTCACTTGGGGCATGTTTTCGACGACGGCCCGAAACCCACCGGTCTGCGCTATTGCATGAATGGCCTAGCCATGACCTTCAAAACCGTGGCGGCGTAAGCCATGAAGCGCGGGCGATCTTCACCTCACACAGGACAAATCTATGTGGCTCTTGGTTCTCGCTTATCTCGGTGGTGTGCTGACGATCGTCAGCCCTTGCATCCTGCCGGTTCTGCCTTTTGTCTTCGCTCGCACCGGGCAGCCATTTATCAAGAGTGGCTTGCCGCTGCTGGCGGGGATGGCGCTGACCTTTGCGCTCGTCGCCTCGTTGGCGGCGGTGGGCGGCGGTTGGGTGGTGCAAGTCAATCAGTACGGGCGCTGGCTCGCGTTGCTGTTCGTTGCGCTGTTCGGGCTGACCTTGCTCCTGCCGCGTGTGGCCGAGCGCCTGACCCGGCCACTTGTGTCGGCCGGCAGTCGTCTGTCGCAAGCCGCCGGGCAGGACAATCGCCCGCGTCCCGGCGCTTCGTTTCTGATCGGGGTCGCCACGGGGCTGCTCTGGGCGCCTTGCGCGGGGCCAATCCTCGGCTTGATTCTGACCGGTGCCGCGCTGCAAGGGGCAAGCATCGCCACCACGCTGTTGTTGCTCGCTTACGCGGCGGGTGCCGCGACCTCATTGGCCGCAGCGCTGTTGCTGGGCGGTAAGGTTTTTGCCTTCATGAAGCGTTCGATCGGTACCGGCGAGTGGATTCGTCGAGGCCTCGGCGCGTTGATGTTGGCCGGGGTGGCAGCGATCGCTTTGGGTCTTGATACCGGCATTCTCGCGCGGATATCGACCGCGTCTACCGGAGGGCTCGAGCAAGCATTGGTTGGCAAGCTTTCAGCAAAAAAACCTGATGCGAACGGCACGATGATGGCGCAGATTCCGCCGGCAGATGATTTGGCGAACGGCAGCATGATGGCCGCCGGTAGCGCGATGAAAATGGCTGCGAATGCACCGGGCTCATTGCCGGTCGAAGGCCAGTTGCCGCCGCTCGATGGCGCCGTGCAATGGCTCAACTCGCCGCCGCTGGATGCGCAAGCGTTGAAGGGCAAAGTCGTGCTGGTGGATTTCTGGACGTACTCCTGCATCAACTGTTTGCGCACCGTGCCTTACGTCAAAGCCTGGGCGGAAAAGTATCGCGATCAGGGCCTGGTGGTGATCGGTGTACACGCGCCGGAATTCGCTTTCGAACGCGATGTAGGAAACGTCACCAAAGCCATGAAGGAATTGGGTATCAATTACCCGGTGGCCATCGATAACGACTACAAGATCTGGCGCGCTTTCAACAACGAATACTGGCCGGCGCATTACTTTGCCGACGCCCAGGGACGCATTCGTTACCACCACTTTGGTGAAGGGGACTACGCCGAATCGGAACGCGTCATTCAACAACTGTTGCGTGAAGCCGGTTCGAAAACCGTCGCCGATGGCTTGATCAATGCCGACGCTAAAGGCGTGCAACTGGCCCCGGACATGAACGAAGTGCAATCGCCGGAAACCTACCTCGGCTACCAGCGCGCAGAACATTTCGTGCCCGAAACTGGCCTGGTGCCCAACAAAGTTTCCGTCTATGTCCCGCCGGCCAATCTGGCCCTGAATGACTGGAGCCTCGGCGGCCAATGGAACGTCGGCGCCGAACGCGCCACCGCCGATGCCACAGCCAGCCGCATCGTTTACCGCTTCCATGCCCGCGACCTGCATCTGGTGCTCGGGCCGGGCGCAGATGGCAAACCGGTGCGCTTCAAAGTGTCGATTGATGGTCAGGCCCCGGGCGATGCGCATGGTGTCGATGTTTCTCCCGATGGCTCTGGCCAAGTCACCGAACAGCGCTTGTATCAATTAGTGCGGCAGTCCGGCGGCGTGAAGGATCGAACCTTCAGCATCGAATTTCTCGACCCTGGTGTTTCCGCCTACGCCTTTACCTTCGGTTGATATGGAGTGACAGACATGAAAACCCAATTCACATGGCGTCGTATGTTGCTGGCCGTTGCGGTCGTCGGCGTGATCGGCCAGGTCTCAGCATTCTCCTTCGGCGGCGAAGACGCTGTGGCCATCCCGCCACCCACACTTGATGAAGTCACCCAGGCCCACAGCGAAACCGCCGTGTTTGCGGGCGGTTGTTTCTGGGGCGTTCAGGGTGTTTTTCAACACGTCAAAGGCGTGCAGAAAGCCGTTTCGGGATACGCCGGTGGCGCGGCCAACACCGCTGAATATGAGCGGGTCAGCGGCGGCGATACCGGTCATGCGGAATCGGTGCAAGTCACCTTCGATCCGACGCAAGTCAGCTATGGCGACCTGTTGCAGATCTACTTCTCGGTGGCGCACAACCCGACCGAATTCAACCGGCAGGGCCCGGACAGCGGCACGCAATATCGCTCGGCGCTGTTCCCGATCAATGCCGATCAGCAGAAGGTCGCACAGGCCTACATCACGCAACTCGATGCGGCCCATGCCTTTAGCAAACCGATCGTCACCAAACTGGAAAGCTACAACGGTTTTTACCCGGCAGAGGATTATCACCAGGACTTCCTGACCGAACATCCGAGCTATCCATACATCGCGATCAACGACATGCCGAAAGTGGCGAATTTGAAGCAAATGTTTGCGGAGCGTTATCAGGAAAAACCGGTGTTGGTGAAGGGCGGGTCGTGATCGAATCAAGGCCCGTTACTTTAGCCTTGGTCGCTCCATCGCAATCACTGACGTTTCAAACCCCAGACTGGCAAAGAACGCTTCAGCCCCGTCACGCCCGGCACGCAGCACCCAGGTGATGTCGGGGTTGTCGCCCATCACATGTTCAACCAGCGCTCGACCCACACCTTCTCGCCGATGGTGGTCATCAACGACCACCATCGACAGGTATCCGTTGGATAAACCGTCGCTGATGCCCCGGGCGAAACCGATGATTTGCGCATCTTTCAGCGCGACGGCTGTTCGCTGTGAGTTACGGATCAGTTGGGCAAAATGCTCAGGTGAGCCGACGCGATGTCCCCAGTCATGCTGTTGCAGAAACAGCCGCACTGATTCGATTTCGCCGGAATGCAAATCACGCACGTTCAGTGTGTTTTTCATTTCAGATTACGTCCTTGTTCGTCGTTGTTTCGAGCGTAGCTGAAGCACGCGCGGAGTCAGGATTTCCCCCACATGCGCATGGCAAATTCAACGAACCGGCGCAGCTTCGGCAGTCGATAGCGATCCTGCGCATACAGCAAATGCATCGGCCTGCTCGGTGCATGGTAATCAGGGATGACCTTGACCAGTTTGCCTTCACGCAGATCCTGCTCGACCAGCGCATCCGGCAGCATGACGATGCCCATGCCGTTGCGCGCGGCCTGATGCAAACCGGCGGAGCTGTTGATCAGCATCGGCCCGCTGACGTCGACCATGATTTCCCCGTCCGGGCCGCTGAGTCGCCAGCGTTTTTCCACTGATTGCCAGTCATCGCCGGCCGGATAGGCGAACGACAGGCAGTCGTGCTGCTGCAACTCTTCAGGCGTTTTCGGCATGCCGCGTCGCGCCACGTATTGTGGGGATGCGCACACGGTCAGGGTGTAATCGATCAAGGGCCGGGCGATCAGGTTCGACTCTTCGAAATTGCCCAGTCGAAAAGCCACGTCGAGACCGCTTTCCAGCAAGTCCGGGCGGCCATTGGTCAGCACCACATCGAGTTTTACTTGTGGGTACAGCAGCGAATATTCGCTGAGCGCTGGCGCCAGACGTTCGACACCAAAAGTCAGCGGCGCGGTGATGCGTAACATGCCACGCGGTTGATCGAGGGCTTGTTCGGCCAGGGCTTCGGAGTCGGCGACCAGTCCCAGTACTTCCAGGCAGCGCTGATAATAAACGCTGCCAAACTCGGTCAGCCGCTGACGGCGAGTGGTGCGTTGCAGCAGTTGCACGCCCAGCCGTTGCTCCAGCGCGCGCAGGTGATTGCCGACCATCGTCGTCGACATGTCGCACTGCAGCGCGGCCGCCGTCATGCTCCCGGCTTCGACGACTTTGATGTAAACGCTCATCGACTGGAACAGATCCATTATCAAGTCCTGCTTATAAATGATCGAAGTTTTGCCGAGTTTATCCAGTTCAGGTGGCTAACCATACTCCCAGTACACCGACCTGCACTGGAGTTTGAAGTCATGACCGCCGCCCTGATGAACACTTACCAACCGCTGGCCCTGAGTTTTATTAAAGGCCTGGGCACCCGACTGTGGGATCAGGCGGGGCGCGAGTATCTGGACGCGGTTGCCGGGGTGGCCGTGACCAATGTCGGTCACTCGCATCCGCGGATCGTTGCGGCGATCAGCGAGCAGGCAGGCTTGCTGCTGCACACCTCCAATCTCTACAGCATCGACTGGCAGCAACAACTGGCAAAGCGGCTAACTGAGTTGTCGGGAATGCAGCGCGCGTTCTTCAACAACTCCGGCGCCGAAGCCAATGAAACCGCGCTGAAACTGGCGCGCCTTTATGGCTGGCGCAAAGGCATCGAACAGCCGTTGGTGGTGGTGATGGCCAACGCCTTTCATGGCCGCACGCTTGGCACGTTGTCAGCCAGTGATGGCCCGGCGGTACGCTTGGGTTTCAATGAGCTGCCGGGGGATTTCGTCAAAGTGCCGTTCGGCGATCTCGACGCGTTGGAGCACGTGCGGCAGAAGCACGGCGAGCGCATCGTTGCGATTCTGGTGGAACCGATTCAGGGCGAGAGCGGCGTACAACTGGCACCGCCCGGTTACCTGAAAGCGCTACGTGAAATGTGCAATCGTCAGGCGTGGCTGCTGATGCTCGATGAAATTCAGACCGGCATCGGTCGCACCGGGCGCTGGTTTGCGTTCCAGCACGAAGGCATCGTTCCGGATGTCATGACGCTGGCGAAAGGACTGGGCAATGGCGTGCCGATCGGCGCGTGTCTGGCACGGGGCAGGGCGGCGGATCTGTTCACGCCGGGCAGCCATGGCAGCACGTTCGGCGGTAATCCGCTGGCCTGCCGGGTGGGTTGCACGGTGCTGGATATTATCGAAGAACAGGGCTTGCTGGAGAACGCGCGGCTGCAGGGCGAGCGTCTGCTGACGCGGCTGCGTGCAGAGTTGGCGGACAATCCCAATGTACTGGCGATTCGTGGATTGGGTTTGATGATCGGTATCGAGTTGAAGCAACCGGTGCGTGATCTGACGCTGATTGCGGCGCGGGATCATGGATTGCTAATCAACGTCACGCGTGGCAAGACGATACGACTGCTGCCACCGCTGACGATTGATGAGCGGGAGGTGGAGATGATTGTCAGGGGGATTGGACGGGTATTGGCCGCCGACTGATTACTGTGGGAGCGAGCCTGCTCGCGAAAGCGTCATCTCAGTCGACATGTATGTTGAATGGTCGGACGCCTTCGCGAGCAGGCTCGCTCCCACATTTGAAATCAGTAGGGCCTCAGTCCGGATAATCCGTCATATCCGGCGCCAGCATCCGCGTCTTCACCTTTCCGTTCGAGTTGTGCTGAAAGATCTCCCGCGGCTGCCCCTGTTCATTGAAAAACACTTGGCCGATCCCCGCCGAATTCCACAAGCGTTCTCCAGCCTCCGCATGTTCAGGCGTGTACGGCACGATGCGCATCAGCCGGCGTTTGGTAAACCAGTTCAGCGGTGAGCGCGGCGAGTAGAGCCAGCGGTTGAGGCGGTCGAACCATTCCAGCAAGGTCGGCGGAAACTCGTTTTTGATCCCGCTGCTGGTGATCTGCCAGATCCGTGGGCCGGCCTTGCGGTGTCGGATAAGGACTTCGTAGACGAAGGAATAATGCACATCGCCGGACAGCACCACGTAGTTACCGGGTGTACGTGAGTGTCGGAAAATGTTGAGGATCACCTGTGCCGCGCCGCGATGGGCCATCCAGTTTTCCGCGTCGACCAGCAGCGGGAAACCGCACCAACTGAAGACCTTTTGCACGGTTTCGATCAGCTTGACGCCGAAGATCGGTGCCGGTGAAACGATGATCGCCGACGGGTGATCGAGCAGCTCTTGTTGCAGCTCGCTCAAGGCCTCCCAGTCGAGTAGTCCCGACGGTTGCTTGAGCGCCATCTCGCTGCGCCAGCGTCGGGTGCGGGTGTCGATGACCACCAGCGCGGGACTGCTCGGCAGCACGAAATGCCAGTGTTGAAAGCGCAGCAGGTCATCGATCAGTGCGTCCTGCACCGGGCTGTCGAGGTATTGATCGTCGCCGCTGGCGCTCAAACCTTGAGTTTGCTTCAGCAGATCGTTGAAGGCGTCCGGGTTATTGCCCCAGCCCTGGCACAACATATAAGCGATCAAAGCGTTGCCGATGATGCGTTTGGAGAACGGATGGCCGTAGGCCGTTTCCTCCCATTGCGCGGACAGATTCCAGTCATCGGTGATGTCGTGATCGTCGAAAATCATCAGGCTCGGCAGATGCGCGAGCGCCCGGGCGACGTTGCCCAGACCTGCTGTGAAGGTATCAATTCGCGTTTGTTCGAGCGTGTATCGTTTGAGGCGTTCGGGCGTGAGTGCTGGCGCTTGCGGATTAACCAGTGTCCACGCGGTTGGCGACCACACCAGCAAGTACATCGCCATGACTTCGGCGAACGTCACCAGGTGATTGTCAGCGCTGCTGCTGGTGAAAATCGGCTTACGTGCGCCGCCGAAAAATCGCTCACGCAAAGTCTCATTGCTCTCCAGCGCCGGTAGCAAATCCGCGCGGTGGTAGTAACTCGCCGGGTGCTCGTAAAGCTTGGCGCTGTCGCTGACCACGGCGCCTTCGAGGTGCTCGTCGAACAGGCCAAGACGTGTAATCAATGCATGAATCGCGCGCAGCATCGGCCCGGCGACGTCATCGGCGTAGACCTGATCGCCGCTCATCATCAACTGCGCCGGGCGTTGTTGCGGGTCGGTTTCGCTGGCCAGAAGCTCGTCGACGCAGAGCAAACCATCCGCCGCCGGGTGATGCGGTTTGCGGCAGGAGCCATGCAGCAACTGATCGATCCGCGAACGCACAACAAGGTTCGGGCTCGTCGCAGTGCCATACAACAGATGCGGCGCCCAATCGGCGATGCCGTGGGTGTCGTCAATCAGCAGGTCGTAGTCGATGCGGGTGTCGCAGGGCAGGGCGTTTTCCAGGGTGACATCGATGAGATGGACAAACGCCTGACGGCCTACGGGAATGACGGTGCATTTCGCCGCATCGAGAGGAATCTCTCCTACACCTTGCAGGCGCAAGGTCAGAGACAGTTGGCGCGTGCCGACCAGCCACAACACCAGCCGAGTCGGTTCCAGCCGTCGCAGCAGCGGGCCGGCCAAAACAGGTGGCAGCGGGGTCAGGTCATCAAGGGTTGCGGACATCCGGGGACAAAGCTCAAGGCGCACAGGTCGGCGATGATAGCGCAGCCGGCGCCTTGAACCCTTAAGTGAGGCTTAAGAGTCGGTTTTCTGTAGCTTCAGCGCCAACAGCTGCCATTCACCGGACGACGCCTGTTCTTGTACTGAGCAGTCGAAACGGTAGGTGACATCGTCGCCGTTCATGTTGCGCGCGGTGACGCTGTTGCTGAAGGTGTACACCTGATTCTTGAAGCGCTGGGTGGTGATCGCCTTGCTGTCGGCAAAACGCGCCGAGGCCGGGAAGCGCAAGGTGCTGGTCACCAGCGGACTGCACATGACATAGGCGAGCATCGACTTGTCGCTGTCAGCGTCATGCCCGAGTTTTTTGCTCAGGGCGGTCAGGGCTTTGCGTCCCTGCTCGTCACTTTGATCCAGTACGGTTTTTTCCGAGATCGACGTCGGCGCGCGGCTGGCGTAGTTCGGCAGCAGCGCAGAATCCGGCGGCGATGGCGTGTTGTCCGGTTCGATGGCGGCGAAGTTCGGCGCGTTTTCGAGCGGAGCCGGTGCCGCCGCTGATTCGGATTCAGGCAGCAAAGAGGTCGGTTCGACGTTCTGCGCGACGGTGTTTTCGACCGGCGCCTGTTCAGCGCTGTGCCTGGATGGCAGCAGCGACAGCGTGATCGACAGCACCACCAACCCGACAATGAAACCGCCCGCTGCGCCGACGATATTGCCGTAGAACAGATTCCAGCTGCCGCGGTTCTTTACCACCCAGCGCCACATGAAACCCCAGGCGGCGATGAACGCCAGAAAACGCAGAAACTCCATTCGATCCTTTCCTTAACCTGCAAAAAGCTTGATGCAGCGCGTGTCGAGACAGCGCGCTGTAGATGGACGGCAAGATATCAAAATCGGTGTCTGCCGCCACGAACACATTCACCGACCGCTCAAACGAACGCTACGTCAGGGCGAAAAACGCGAATGTAGTGATGCCCGCCGCAGTGCCGCAAAGCGCAGCCAAAAGCTGACGAGCGATTGGAGGTTCAACTTGCGAGCGGCGTGCGACCCACATCCATACGCCGATGAGCGCACCGGCAGTCGCCATCATTTCCATCAGGGTGCCGATGACGCCGGGCACCGGTGGCCGCGCTGAACCGAACAGTCCTGCACACAACTGCGCACTGGTCAGGCCAACGATCATCCCACTGATAGCGCCCAACACATTGGCAAGCAACAGATTCCAAGTCCCACGGACTTTGACCACCCACACCCACATCGCTGGCCAAATCACAAAGAACACCAACACATCCATCGAATTTCTCTCCTGAAATCAGCGCGGGTCGAAGCGCTCTATGCCCCAACCGACAGTGGACGGCAAGATAGCAAAATAGTAGCGTCGCGCCACGCTGGTCATCCTGGTAAAGGCTTTCCGGACGATATTTTTTGTACTAGAAGTGCGTCACTGATACGAAGCACGACCAGGATGTTTTCTCGAACAGAAGGATGGACAGATGATCGACTTCAACAACAAAGGCTTCTTCAAGCTCAAGCAAAACGATGAGTACGCGCAACGCGTGACCGAACTATTGCTTGATGGGGAAGAGGTCATCGATTCGTACAAGTCGATGCGCGATGGCGTGGTGTTTACCAACAAACGCATCATCGCCGTCAACGTTCAAGGCATCACCGGCAGCAAGAAAGACTTCACGTCGCTGCCGTATAAAAACATCGTCGCGTATTCCGTGGAAACGTCGGGAACGTTCGATCTGGACTCGGAGCTGGAAATTTACTTTTCGTCGCTGGGGAAAGTGAAATTCGAATTCACCGGGAAGACCTCGATGGTCGAGATTTCGAAGTACATCTCCAAGTACCTGTTCTAAAGAATGTCTTTGAGATAACCCTTCAGCGCGAGGAGCGGCGGATCAAGCTGCTCCAGCGACTGCGCCTGCCTGAGATCGGCTGACAACTTGTGCAGCTCACGCCCCAACGGTTTCTCGACACCGCCCAATGCATCCAGCGCCAGGCCAAGGCACTCATTCATCTTGAATTGAATAGTCTCGACATCGCCACGTTTCACCAACAACTCGAAAATATCCCGCTGGTAGTCACCCATGACCATGTCATCGCGCAGGATCGGGCTCAGGCCCTCTTCCTCATACGCGAGTTTCAGGGAGAACAGGGCGACTGTTTCCAGTGACGTTTCCATGGTGTTGATCCTTGGGGTTTTCGTCGGTCGAGAAGCTGAAGGTCAAAAGATCGCAGCCTGCGGCAGCTCCTGCAGGGGCAGGGCTTTATTGCAGGCGAAAAAAAAGGCCTTGCTAAGCAAGACCTTTCTTAATTTTGGTGCCCCGAGGGAGACTCGAACTCCCACTCCTTTCGAAAACGGATTTTGAATCCGCCGCGTCTACCAATTCCGCCATCAGGGCTCAATGGCGGCGAAGTATAGAGATGAGATTACCGTTGGTCAATCACGTTTCATGGTCTATTTTCGATATTTCCGCTAAACTTTCCGGCCCTGCTAGACGAACCCCATCATGCGTGTTGCTGACTTTACTTTCGAGCTCCCTGATTCGCTGATCGCCCGCCACCCTTTGGCCGAGCGTCGCGGTAGTCGCCTGCTGACCCTTGATGGGCCGAGCGGCACCCTTGCACACCGTCAATTCACTGATTTGCTTGAGCATTTGCGCCCGGGCGATTTGATGGTGTTCAACAATACCCGGGTGATTCCGGCGCGGCTGTTCGGGCAGAAAGCGTCCGGCGGCAAGCTGGAAATCCTCGTCGAACGCGTGCTCGATTCGCACCGCGTGCTGGCCCATGTGCGCTCCAGCAAGTCGCCGAAGCCGGGTTCGAAAATCCTTATCGACGGTGGTGGCGAAGCTGAAATGATCGCGCGTCACGATGCGTTGTTCGAGCTGGCCTTCGCCGAAGAAGTGTTGCCGCTGCTCGACCGCGTCGGGCACATGCCGCTGCCTCCTTATATAGACCGTCCGGACGAAGGTTCGGATCGCGAGCGTTATCAGACCGTGTACGCCGAGCGTCTGGGTGCGGTGGCGGCGCCGACGGCCGGGCTGCATTTCGATCAGTCGCTGATGGAGGCGATTGCAGCGAAAGGCGTCGAGACCACGTTCGTCACGCTGCACGTGGGCGCCGGTACCTTCCAGCCTGTTCGCGTCGAGAAGCTTGAAGATCACCACATGCACACCGAGTGGCTGGAAGTCGGCCAGGACGTGGTTGATGCGGTGGCTGCGTGCCGTGCGCGCGGTGGTCGGGTGATTGCGGTCGGCACCACCAGCGTGCGTTCGCTGGAAAGTGCTGCGCGCGATGGCGTGCTCAAGCCGTTCAGCGGCGACACCGATATCTTTATCTTCCCGGGCCGGCCGTTCCATGTGGTCGATGCCCTGGTGACCAATTTCCATTTGCCGGAATCCACGCTGTTGATGCTGGTTTCGGCATTTGCCGGTTATCCCGAAACCATGGCCGCCTACAAGGCCGCCGTCGATAACGGTTACCGCTTTTTCAGCTACGGTGATGCGATGTTCATCACCCGTAACCCCGCACCTACTGCCCCTAAAGAAACCGGCCCAGAGGAAACAGAATGAGTCGCGAATGTCGCATGTCCTTTGAGCTCCTTGCCACCGATGGCAAGGCCCGTCGTGGTCGCCTGACCTTCCCGCGTGGCACCGTCGAGACCCCGGCGTTCATGCCAGTGGGCACGTACGGCACGGTCAAGGGCATGTTGCCGCGTGACATCGTCGCCACGGGCGCAGAGATGATTCTGGGCAACACCTTCCACCTGTGGCTGCGTCCTGGCACTCAAGTGATCAAGGAGCACGGCGACCTGCACGATTTCATGCAGTGGAAAGGCCCGATCCTTACCGACTCCGGCGGTTTTCAGGTGTTCAGCCTCGGCGCGATGCGCAAGATCAAGGAGGAGGGCGTGACCTTCGCCTCTCCTGTCGACGGCGCCAAAGTGTTCATGGGCCCGGAAGAATCGATGCAGGTTCAGCGCGATCTGGGCTCGGACGTTGTGATGATTTTTGACGAATGCACCCCGTATCCGGCTGACGAAGATGTCGCGCGCGTATCGATGGAGCTGTCGCTGCGTTGGGCTCAGCGTTCGAAAAATGCCCACGGTGAAAACACTGCGGCACTGTTCGGCATCGTGCAGGGCGGTATGCACCAGGATCTGCGCAAGCGCTCGCTCGAAGGCCTCGACAAGATCGGTTTCGATGGCTTGGCCATTGGCGGTCTGTCGGTCGGCGAGCCGAAGCACGAGATGATCAAAGTATTGGATTATCTGCCGGGCATGATGCCGGCTGACAAACCTCGTTACCTTATGGGCGTTGGCAAACCGGAAGATCTGGTTGAGGGTGTGCGCCGCGGTGTGGACATGTTCGATTGCGTGATGCCAACCCGTAATGCCCGCAATGGGCATCTGTTCATTGATACCGGCGTGCTGAAGATCCGTAACGCGTTCCATCGCCATGATGAATCGCCGCTGGATCCGACCTGCGATTGCTATACCTGCCAGAACTTCTCCCGCGCTTATCTGCATCACCTGGACAAGTGCGGCGAAATGCTGGGAAGCATGCTCAATACCATCCATAACTTGCGCCATTATCAGGTGCTGATGGCTGGTTTGCGCGAGGCTATTCAACAGGGTACATTGGCCGCCTTTGTCGATGCCTTCTACGCCAAACGCGGGCTCCCCGTTCCGCCTTTGGACTGAGTTTTCTGACCCCAAGATTCAACATTTGCAACTGGAGTGCTAAATGAGCTTTTTTATCTCTAACGCCATGGCTGACGCGGCTGCACCGGCTGCTGCCGGCCCAATGGGCGGCGGTTTCGAGTGGATTTTCCTGGTCGGTTTCCTGGTCATCTTCTACCTGATGATCTGGCGTCCACAGGCCAAGCGCGCCAAAGAGCAGAAGAACCTGCTGAGCAGCCTTGCGAAGGGCGACGAAGTTGTGACCACTGGCGGCATCGCCGGCAAGATCACCAAAGTTGCCGATGACTTCGTGGTTCTGGAAGTTTCCGACACCGTCGAAATGAAATTCCAGAAAGGCGCCATCGCCGCCACGCTGCCAAAAGGCACGCTGAAAGCGATCTAAAGGTAACAACTTCTACTCAATCGACGGGGCGCGCAAGGCGCCCCGCGTTCATAACGGGCGGCGTGATGCTGAACAAATACCCTCTGTGGAAATACATTCTGATCCTGGCGGTGCTGGCGGTCGGTCTGATTTATTCCGCTCCCAATCTTTATCCTGATGACCCGGCCATTCAGGTCAGCGGTGCAAGCACTGCGCTGCAAGTCAATCAGGCTGATCTGGATCGCGTGAGCACTGCGCTCAAGGAATCCGGGATCAACGTCAAGGCAGCCACACTGGCGGCAAACGGCAAGGGCGGTCTGATCCGTCTGACCAAGGCTGAAGATCAGCTGCCGGCCAAAGACGTTGTGCGCAAGGCATTGGGTGATGACTACGTCGTTGCGCTGAACCTGGCACAGACCACCCCGCAATGGCTGCGCAATCTGGGCGCGCACCCGATGAAGCTGGGTCTGGACTTGTCCGGTGGTGTGCACTTCCTGCTGGAAGTGGACATGGATAAAGCCCTCGATGCACGCCTGAAAGTCTACGAAGGCGACGTCAAGAGCCTGCTGCGCAAAGAGAAACTGCGTTATCGCAGCCTGCCGCAACTCAATGGCGCCATTCAGTTGGGCTTCAGTGATGAAGACTCCCGCGAACAGGCCCGTGCGCTGATCCGCAAGAACTTCAACGATTTCGACATTGTTCCGGCCGATCTCAACGGTCAACCGGTACTGCGTCTGGCGATGACCCCGGCCAAGCTGGCGGAAATCCGTGAATACTCCATCAAGCAGAACTTGACCACGGTACGTAACCGCGTCAACGAGCTGGGTGTTGCCGAACCGATCGTCCAGCGTCAGGGCGCCAACCGCATCGTGGTTGAGCTGCCAGGCGTGCAGGACACTGCCGAAGCCAAGCGTATTCTCGGCAAGACGGCCAACCTTGAGTTCCGTCTGGCTGCAGAGCCGGGTGCTTCGAAAGCCACTTCCGAGACTTTCGAGTTCCGTGAAGGCAATCGTCCCGCTGCGCAGATCGAACGTGGTCT
This sequence comes from Pseudomonas rustica, assembly GCF_049959085.1. Taxonomy (NCBI): domain Bacteria; kingdom Pseudomonadati; phylum Pseudomonadota; class Gammaproteobacteria; order Pseudomonadales; family Pseudomonadaceae; genus Pseudomonas; species Pseudomonas rustica. The sequence continues at coordinate 521,013 of NZ_CP188200.1, forward strand.
GATCATCACCGGTGACCAGGTCACTGATGCCAAGGCCGGTTTCGGCGAGCACGGCACGCCTGAAGTGAACATCCGTCTGGATGGTCACGGTGGCGAGCTGATGAGCCGCGCAACCCGTTCGAACGTCGGTCGCAGCATGGCGGTGATCTTCATCGAGCAGCGTCCGGTGACCACCTACGTAAAGCAGATGGTCGACGGCGTCGAAAAAGACGTCGCGGTGCAAACGTTTAAAGAAGAGAAGAAGATCATCAGCCTGGCGACCATTCAGTCGCCGCTGGGTGCTCAGTTCCGCATCACTGGCCTGAACGGTCAGGGCGAGTCGTCCGAGCTGGCGCTGCTGCTGCGTGCCGGTGGTCTGGCTGCACCGATGTACTTCGCTGAAGAGCGCACAATCGGCCCGAGCCTGGGTGCTGACAACATCACCAAAGGTATCGATGCGTCGCTGTGGGGCATGCTGTTCGTGTCGCTGTTCATCATCGCCATCTACCGCTTCTTCGGCATCATCGCTACTGTCGCACTGGCAGTGAACATGGTGTTGCTGCTGGCCTTGATGTCGCTGCTGGGGGCAACACTGACCCTGCCAGGTATCGCCGGTATCGTGCTGACCATGGGTATGGCGGTCGACGCCAACGTGCTGATCTTCTCGCGGATCCGTGAAGAGATCGCCGCCGGCATGACTGTGCAGCGTGCAATCAACGAAGGCTTCGGCCGGGCATTCACCGCGATTCTCGACGCCAACCTGACAACTCTGTTGGTCGGCGGGATTCTCTTTGCCATGGGCACCGGCCCGGTCAAAGGTTTCGCAGTGACCATGTCCCTCGGGATCTTTACCTCGATGTTCACGGCCATCATGGTGACCCGCGCAATGGTCAACCTGATCTTTGGCGGACGTGACTTCAAGAAGTTGTGGATTTAAGGGGCTGCCATGTTACGTACAATCAACTTCATGGGCGTTCGCAACTTCGCGTTCGGCGTCACAGTATTCCTCACCTTGCTGGCCTTGTTCAGTGTCGCTACCAAGGGCATGAACTGGGGCTTGGACTTCACCGGCGGTACGCTCATTGAGCTGACCTACGAGCGTCCGGCCGACGTCACCAAGGTGCGTGAAGAGCTGGTAACTTCCGGTTACCACGAAGCCATCGTGCAGAGCTTCGGTGCAACCACCGATTTGCTGGTGCGCATGCCGGGTGAAGACCCGCAGCTGGGTCATCAGGTTGCGGAAGCGCTGCAGAAGCTCGGCGGTGACAACCCGGCGACGGTCAAGCGCGTCGAGTTCGTTGGCCCGCAGGTCGGTGAAGAGCTGCGCGACCAGGGCGGCCTCGGCATGCTGCTGGCGCTCGGTGGCATCCTGATCTACCTGGCTTTCCGCTTTCAGTGGAAATTCGCGGTCGGCGCCATCGTTTCGCTGATCCACGACGTGATCGTGACCATCGGTATCCTGTCGTTCTTCCAGATCACTTTCGACCTGACGGTACTGGCGGCGGTACTGGCGATCATCGGTTACTCGTTGAACGACACCATCGTCGTATTCGACCGGGTGCGTGAGAACTTCCGTGTCCTGCGCAAGGCGACGCTGATCGAGAACATCAACATCTCGACCACGCAAACCCTGCTGCGCACCATGGCGACCTCGATCTCGACGTTGCTGGCGATTGCGGCACTGCTGTTCTTCGGTGGCGATAACCTGTTCGGTTTCTCCATCGCACTGTTCATTGGTGTATTGGCGGGTACTTACTCGTCGATCTACATCGCCAACGTGGTGCTGATCTGGCTGAACCTGAGCACAGAAGACCTGATTCCTCCTGCAAACACTGAGAAGGAAGTCGACGACCGTCCATAACGCGTAGCGTTTTCCCGGTTGTCAGCCAAAAAAGGCGCGAGTTGAACTCGCGCCTTTTTTTATGCTCCAAGGCTGGGAGAAGCGCGGGCGCGTCCCGCATGTGATGGTCAGGAGGTTCATGTGAACAAGTCGTTGCTGGTTGGTGCGGTATTGGGTGCTGTCGGTGTCACTGCCGGGGGTGCTGTTGCCACCTACAGCCTGGTTAAAAGCGGCCCTGAGTATGCGCAGGTTTTGGCCGTTGAGCCGGTCAAGACACAGATCAAGACACCACGTGAAGTGTGCAAGGATGTAACGGTCACTCGCCAGGCGCCTGTAAAAGATCAGCACCAGATTGCCGGTACGGTAGTCGGTGCACTGGCAGGTGGTCTGTTGGGTAACCAGATCGGCGGCGGCACCGGCAAGAAAATTGCCACGGTCGCTGGCGCAGTCGGTGGCGGTTATGCCGGTAACAAGGTGCAGGAAGGTATGCAGAACCGCGATACCTACACCACCACGCAAACCCGCTGCAACACAGTGAATGACATCAGCGACAAGGTCGTTGGTTATGACGTGCGTTATTCGCTGGATGGCAAGGAAGGCAAAGTGCGCATGGATCGTGATCCGGGCAACCAGATTCCGGTCGACAAGGAAGGTAAGTTGATCCTGTCGCAGAACGAGCCGGGCCAGTAACAGGCCGATCGTTTAGAAAAAAGCACCCTGCGGGGTGCTTTTTTTGTGCCCACAAAAAACCGATTCCTATGTAGGAGCTGCCGAAGGCTGCGATCTTTTGATGTTGGTTTTTAAAAAAACAAATATCAAAAGATCGCAGCCTTCGGCAGCTCCTACAGGGAGGTTTTGTAAAATTCCAGGCATAAAAAAAGCGCCCCGAAGGGCGCTTTTTTTCGTTTCGCGTAACGCTTAGCGCTTCAGCGAAGCCGGCAGGTGCGGCTGGATCGCCGTCAGAACTGCTTTGAAGCATTTGGTGTTGCCGGCAACGATGTGGCCTTTTTCAAGGAAGTCGTGACCGCCGGTGAAGTCGCTCACCAGGCCGCCGGCTTCTTGAATCAGCAGGGCGCCTGCAGCCATGTCCCACTCGGACAGACCCGATTCCCAGAACGCATCGAAACGACCGGCAGCCACGTAAGCCAGATCCAGGCTCGCCGAACCGGCGCGACGGATGCCGGCAGTCTGGCCAACCAGAGCGCGGAACATGCCCAGATAGTTTTCCAGGTTGTCCATTTGATCGTCACGGAATGGGAAGCCCGTGCCGAGCAGTGCGCCGTCGAGGCTGGTACGGCCGCTGACGCGCAGACGACGACCGTTCAGTTGAGCGCCGCGACCACGGCTGGCGGTGAATTCTTCCTGACGAACCGGATCCAGAACAACTGCGTGTTCCAGGCGACCGCGGTATTTGCAGGCGATGCTTACGGCGAAGTGAGGAATGCCGCGCAGGAAGTTGGTGGTGCCGTCCAGCGGATCGATGATCCACAGGTACTCTTCGCCTTCGATGCCGGTACCGGCGTGCATGCCAGTCTCTTCACCGCGGATGGAGTGGTTCGGGTAAGCCTTGCGCAGCGCGTCGATGATTTTCTGTTCAGCGGCGCGATCGACCTCGGATACATAATCCTTGGCGTCTTTTTCGTCGACCTTGATGGTATCCAGGCGCTCGATGGAGCGGAAGATCAGTTCACTGGCGCTGCGGGCGGCGCGCAGCGCGATATTCAGCATGGGCTGCATGGATGTGTCACCTAAGGTTGTTAAAGAAAGCCGCGCATTCTATCAGAACTTTTCTTCAGGTGAAGGACGCTGTTCGCTTTCATAGCTTAAAGGTAGGCTGTTCTGTAAGATTTGCACCCCTTTCCTGTGTCCGAGAGCGCCTCCCTTGCTGCAGAACATTCGTGTTGTCCTGGTCAATACCAGCCACCCCGGCAATATCGGCGGGGCCGCGCGCGCCATGAAAAACATGGGTCTGTCGCGACTGGTGCTGGTCGAACCGCGCCTGTTTCCGCACCACGAGGCCGATGCTCGCGCCTCCGGTGCCGGTGACATCCTTGAAAATGCGCAAGTCGTCGCCACCCTGGAAGACGCGTTGGTCGGCTGCAATCTGGTGCTCGGCACCAGCGCCCGTGATCGCCGAATCCCTTGGCCGCTGCTGGATCCGCGCGAATGCGGCACCAAAGTGGTCGAGGAAGCCGGGCAGGGCGCAGAAATCGCTTTGGTGTTTGGTCGTGAAGATTCCGGCCTGACCAATGACGAGCTGCAGCGATGTCACTTTCACGTGCACATCCCCTCCGATCCTGAGTTCAGTTCACTGAACCTCGGGGCGGCGGTGCAGGTGTTGAGCTATGAAGTGCGCATGGCCTGGCTGGCTGCACAAGGTCAGCCGAGCAAGATCGAGAAAGAAGAAGTGGCTTCGGTGAAAAGCGCCGAGCTGGCGACCATGGATGAGCTGGAGCGCTTTTATGAGCATCTGGAGCAGACGCTGGTCGCTATCGAATTTCTCGATCCGGAAAAGCCGCGGCACTTGATGGCGCGCCTGCGCCGGTTGTACGGACGCAGCTCGGTCAGCCGGGCGGAAATGAATATTTTGCGTGGCATCCTCACGGAAACCCAAAAAGCGGCCCGTGGTGAGCTTCTAAAGCGGAAGGACTAAATGATGTTTGAGCGTTTGCGTGAAGATATCCAGAGCGTGTTCCATCGAGACCCGGCGGCGCGAAACGCTTTTGAAGTCCTGACCTGCTACCCCGGCATGCATGCAATCTGGATCCATCGACTGGCCGGCATGCTGTGGCGTAACGAGCTGAAATGGCTGGCGCGGCTGGTGTCGAACTTCGGTCGCTGGCTGACCGGGATCGAGATTCATCCCGGCGCCAAGGTCGGTCGGCGCTTCTTTATCGACCACGGCATGGGCATCGTTATCGGTGAAACCGCCGAAATTGGCGATGACGTGACCATTTATCAGGGCGTGACCCTCGGCGGGACCAGTTGGAACAAAGGTAAGCGCCACCCGACGCTGGGCGACGGTGTTGTGGTGGGTGCGGGCGCCAAGGTGCTTGGTCCGTTCACGGTCGGCGCCGGTGCCAAGGTCGGTTCCAATGCTGTTGTGACTAAAGAAGTGCCGCCGGGCGCCACGGTAGTGGGAATTCCGGGGCGGATCATCGTCAAATCCGACGAAGAGCAGGACGCCAAGCGCAAGGCCATGGCCGAGAAGATCGGTTTTGATGCCTATGGCGTCAGCGAAGACATGCCCGACCCGGTGGCGCGCGCCATCGGTCAGTTGCTCGATCACCTGCAAGCGGTGGACGGGCGGCTGGAAGGGATGTGCGGCGCGCTGAAGGATCTGGGCAGCAATTACTGTGCGAAAGATCTGCCTGAGCTGCGTGAAGAAGACTTCGCCTGCGTGAAGGACAAGGATCAGAGCCAGGCCAGTTAAACCGCGGCGCTTTCTTCGCGAGCAGGCTCGCTCCCACAGAGGATTGCATTCCAATGTGGGAGCGAGCCTGCTCGCGAAGAACGATAACGCGGTACCGCTGGCTGCATGCCGCCAGCCTTTGCTATGATGCGCGCGCTCTTTTGCGGGTAATCCTGACTAAAGTACTAGGTCTTAAAGTTGACTTAAATACTCGGGAATTGCATACTCGCCCCATTCTGAACTCCGTGGTAACTGTCCATGCGACTGACTACAAAAGGCCGATACGCCGTGACCGCCATGCTTGACCTGGCGTTGCACGCGCAGCACGGGCCCGTGTCCCTGGCCGATATCTCCGAGCGCCAAGGCATCTCCCTGTCCTACCTCGAACAGCTGTTCGCCAAGCTGCGCCGCAGCAACCTGGTTTCCAGTGTTCGCGGCCCGGGTGGTGGCTACCAGTTGTCCCGCGACATGCAGGGCATCCAGGTCGCCCAGGTGATCGATGCGGTAAACGAATCGGTTGATGCCACCAAATGCCAGGGCCAGGGCGATTGCCATTCCGGCGATACGTGCCTGACTCACCATCTGTGGTGCGATTTGAGCCTGCAGATTCACGAATTTCTAAGTGGTATCAGCTTGGCTGATCTTGTAACTCGCCGTGAGGTGCAAGAAGTAGCCCAGCGTCAGGACCAGCGTCGTTGCAACAGCAAGGCGCCACGCCTGGACAAGATTGAAGCGTCCGCCGTCGAATGACAGCCGAAGAGCTAGCGGTACGCCAGCCCTGATTTAGGAGATAGTCCATGAAATTGCCGATTTACCTTGATTACTCTGCGACCACCCCGGTCGATCCGCGCGTTGCGCAAAAAATGAGTGAATGCCTACTGGTTGACGGAAACTTCGGTAACCCGGCGTCCCGTTCCCACGTATTCGGCTGGAAAGCTGAAGAGTCCGTCGAAAACGCCCGTCGTCAGGTGGCCGATCTGGTCAACGCCGATCCGCGCGAAATCGTCTGGACCTCCGGTGCCACTGAGTCCGACAACCTGGCAATCAAGGGTGCGGCACATTTCTATGGTTCCAAGGGCAAACACCTGATCACCTCGAAGATTGAGCACAAGGCTGTCCTCGACACCATGCGCCAACTGGAGCGTGAAGGTTTCGAAGTGACCTACCTCGAGCCAACTGAAGACGGTCTGATCACCCCGGCGATGATTGAAGCGGCACTGCGCGAAGACACCATTCTGGTCTCCGTGATGCACGTGAACAACGAAATCGGCACCGTTAACGACATCGCCGCGATTGGCGAAATGCTCCGCGCCAAGGGCATTCTGTTCCACGTCGACGCCGCTCAGTCCACTGGCAAGGTCGAGATCGACCTGCAGAAGCTGAAAGTCGACATGATGTCGTTCTCCGCCCACAAAACCTACGGCCCTAAAGGCATCGGTGCGCTGTACGTCAGCCGCAAGCCGCGTGTGCGCATCGAAGCGACCATGCACGGTGGCGGTCACGAGCGTGGCATGCGTTCCGGCACCCTGGCGACTCACCAGATCGTCGGCATGGGCGAAGCGTTCCGTGTGGCCAAAGAAGACATGGCTGCTGAAAACGTCCGTATCAAAGCGTTGAGCGACCGCTTCTACAAGCAGGTCGAGCATCTGGAAGAGCTGTACGTCAACGGCAGCCTGACCGCCCGCGTTCCGCACAACCTGAACCTGAGCTTCAACTACGTTGAAGGCGAGTCGCTGATCATGGCGCTCAAGGATCTGGCGGTATCGTCCGGTTCGGCGTGCACCTCGGCGTCGCTGGAGCCTTCGTACGTACTGCGCGCCTTGGGCCGCAACGACGAACTGGCACACAGTTCGATCCGCTTCACCTTCGGCCGCTTCACCACCGAAGAAGAAATCGACTACGCCGCGCAGAAAGTCTGCGAGGCCGTTACCAAGCTGCGCGCTTTGTCGCCGCTGTGGGACATGTACAAAGACGGCGTCGATATCTCGAAAATCGAGTGGGCGGCACACTAAATATAGAAGCCGCCAGATACAGATCCTGTAGCGACGCGGCGGTTTACGCAGCGCAGTTGCAGGGTCTCAAGAGCGGCCCTGATGAGTGAGGATTGAGAATCATGGCTTACAGCGAAAAGGTCATCGACCACTACGAAAACCCGCGCAACGTCGGCAAGATGAACGCGGAAGATCCTGATGTCGGCACCGGCATGGTCGGCGCTCCGGCATGCGGCGACGTGATGCGTCTGCAAATCAAGGTCAACGACGCCGGCATCATCGAAGATGCCAAGTTCAAGACCTACGGCTGCGGTTCGGCTATCGCTTCCAGCTCCCTCGCCACCGAGTGGATGAAGGGCAAGACCCTGGACGAAGCAGAAACCATCAAGAACACTCAGCTGGCCGAAGAACTGGCCCTGCCGCCAGTGAAAATTCACTGCTCGGTACTGGCTGAAGACGCTATCAAAGCGGCTGTTCGCGATTACAAGCAGAAGAAAGGCTTGATCTGACTTTCTGGATTTGGCGACGAGTAAGGAGTCACCGATGGCTATCAGCATGACAGAAGCGGCTGCTCGACACGTGCGGCGCTCCCTCGACGGGCGCGGCAAAGGTGAAGGGATTCGTCTGGGTGTTCGCACCACAGGCTGTTCCGGCCTTGCCTACGTGCTGGAGTTTGTCGACGAGGTGGTTGCAGAGGATCAGGTGTTCGAGAGTCACGGCGAAAAAGTGATCATCGACCCGAAAAGCCTCGCCTACCTGGACGGCACCGAGCTCGATTTCGTCAAGGAAGGGTTGAACGAAGGCTTCAAGTTCAACAACCCCAACGTACGCGGTGAGTGTGGCTGCGGCGAAAGCTTCAACATCTGAGGCTTGTCGTGGGTATTCCTTGTCATTTCGCTTTATTCGAGCTGCAACCGAGTTTCCGTCTGGATCTCGAGCAGTTGGCCACGCGCTACCGTGAGTTGGCGCGCGGCGTTCATCCTGACCGCTTTGCCGACGCTTCCGAGCGTGAGCAGCGAACCGCACTCGAGCAGTCTGCACGGCTCAACGACGCCTATCAGACGCTCAAGAGTCCGGCCCAGCGCGCACGCTACCTGCTGACCATCAGCGGGCATGAAGTGCCGATGGAAGTCACTGTCCATGATCCCGAGTTTCTTCTGCAGCAGATGCAATGGCGCGAAGAGCTTGAAGACCTCCAGGACAGTGCCGACCTCGACGGTGTCGCGGTGTTCAAGCGTCGCTTGAAAGTGGCTCAGGAAGAACTCAACGAAAGCTTCGCAGCCTGTTGGGATGATGCGGCGCAACGCGAACAGGCCGAACGCCTGATGCGGCGCATGCAGTTCCTCGACAAGCTCACCTACGAAGTGCGCCAGTTAGAAGAGCGCCTCGACGATTAACCCAGTGCCGCTCCGGTCGCACGCCTGATATACAGATAAGTCCTGATCACGATGGCCCTACTGCAGATCGCCGAACCCGGCCAAAGTCCTCAACCGCACCAGCGTCGTCTGGCTGTGGGGATCGACTTGGGCACTACCAATTCGCTGGTCGCTGCGTTGCGCAGTGGTCTTTCCGAACCGTTGGCCGACGCAAACGGGCAGGTCATCCTGCCGTCCGCTGTGCGTTACCACGCCGATCACGTCGAAGTCGGCGAGTCGGCGAAGCTGGCCGCCGCGTCCGATCCTTTGAATACTGTGCTGTCGGTCAAGCGCTTGATGGGTCGTGGTCTGTCCGACGTCAAGCAATTGGGCGACCAGTTGCCTTACCGCTTTGTCGGTGGCGAATCGCACATGCCGTTCATCGACACCGTGCAAGGCCCGAAAAGCCCGGTCGAAGTCTCCGCCGATATCCTCAAGGTGCTGCGTCAGCGCGCTGAAGCGACCTTGGGTGGCGAGCTGGTTGGCGCGGTGATCACCGTTCCGGCGTATTTCGATGATGCTCAGCGTCAAGCCACCAAGGATGCGGCCAAGTTGGCCGGTCTGAATGTGCTGCGTCTGCTCAACGAGCCGACTGCGGCCGCCGTGGCGTACGGTCTGGATCAGCACGCCGAAGGCCTGGTCGCAATTTATGACCTCGGCGGCGGTACTTTCGATATTTCGATTCTGCGTCTGACTGGCGGTGTTTTTGAAGTGCTGGCCACTGGCGGCGACAGCGCGCTGGGCGGCGATGATTTCGATCACGCGATTGCCGGCTGGATCATCGAGAGCGCCGGCCTGTCCGCCGATCTCGATCCGGGCGCACAACGTAATCTGCTGCAAACCGCTTGCGCGGCCAAAGAAGCCCTGACCGACTCGGCCAGTGTTGAAGTGGCCTACGGCGACTGGAAAGCACCGCTGACCCGCGAAGCCTTCGATGCGCTGATCGAGCCAATGGTCGCGCGCAGCCTGAAAGCTTGTCGCCGCGCCGTGCGCGACTCCGGCATCGAACTGGACGACGTACACGCTGTGGTTATGGTTGGCGGTTCGACTCGCGTTCCTCGCGTTCGCGAAGCCGTTGCCGAAGCCTTTGGTCGTCAGCCTCTGACCGAAATCGACCCGGATCAAGTGGTGGCCATCGGTGCCGCGATCCAGGCCGATACCCTGGCTGGCAACAAGCGCGATGGCGGCGAACTGCTGCTGCTCGACGTGATTCCACTGTCCCTGGGGCTGGAAACCATGGGCGGTTTGATGGAGAAGGTGATTCCGCGCAACACCACCATCCCCGTCGCTCGCGCACAAGATTTCACTACGTACAAAGACGGCCAGTCGGCCATGGCGATCCACGTTCTGCAGGGTGAGCGCGAGCTGATCAGTGACTGCCGCTCGCTGGCGCGCTTCGAATTGCGTGGCATTCCAGCGATGGTCGCCGGTGCAGCGAAAATTCGCGTGACCTTCCAGGTCGATGCCGACGGTCTGCTCAGCGTGTCTGCCCGTGAGTTGGGCTCAGGCGTTGAAGCGAGCATTCAGGTCAAGCCGTCTTACGGTCTGACCGACGGCGAAATCGCGAAGATGCTCAAGGATTCGTTCCAGCACGCCAATGACGACAAGGTCGCCCGCGTGCTGCGCGAGCAGCAAGTTGATGCCCAACGCCTGATCGAAGCGGTGCAGGGTGCTCTGGAGGTTGATGGCGAGCGTTTGCTCGACGCCGAAGAGCGCATGGTCATCGACCTGCAGCTGCAGGAACTGGCTGAACTGATGAAAGGTACCGATGGTTACGCCATCGAGCAGCAGACCAAGCGTCTGTCGCAAGTGACCGATGCTTTTGCTGCCCGCCGCATGGATCTGACGGTGAAAGCCGCTCTGTCGGGGCGCAATCTGAATGAAATCGAGGATATCTGATGCCGCAGGTCATTTTTCTGCCACACGAGAAGTTCTGCCCTGAAGGCATGGTGGTCGAGGCTGCGCCCGGCACATCGATTCTCGAACTGGCCCACGAACACCACATCGAGATGGAAAGCGCCTGCGGCGGCGTCTGCGCTTGCACCACCTGCCACTGCATCATCCGCGAGGGTTTCGACTCGATGGAAGAGGCTGACGAGCTGGAAGAAGACTTCCTCGATCGTGCATGGGGCCTGGAAGCGCAATCGCGTCTGGCCTGTCAGGCTATCGTTGGTGAAGAAGACATCACCGTCGAAATTCCGAAATATTCGCTTAACCATGCGGCTGAAGCGCCGCACTGACTGGTAAGACTGTCATGAGCTACGGTTGGAATGATGTTCAACGTATTGCAGAAGAACTGGCCGAGGCCCATGCCGGCGTCGATCCATATTCTGTAGGTTTTGTCCGTTTGCAGCAGATGATCCTTGATCTGCCTGACTTCGATGGCACTTCTGGCCGTGTCGGCGAGAAGGTGCTGGAAGCGGTTCAGGAGCTCTGGGCCAAAGAATTGGACTGATCGTCTCGCAGGTTAGGCAATACCCAAGAACCCGCGTATAATTCGCGGGTTTAATTTTTCGCAAATTACCGTTTCTGGAGTTACACCATGGCTGTTCAACGCACTTTCTCCATCATCAAGCCTGACGCTGTTGCAAAAAACGTCATCGGCGAAATCACCACTCGTTTCGAAAAAGCCGGCCTGCGCGTTGTAGCTTCGAAACTGAAGCAACTGTCCAAAGCTGAAGCTGAAGGCTTCTACGCTGAGCACAGCGCTCGTGGTTTCTTCGGCGACCTGGTTGCTTTCATGATCTCCGGCCCTGTTGTTGTTCAGGTTCTGGAAGGCGAAAACGCTATCGCTCTGAACCGTGAGCTGATGGGCGCTACCAACCCTAAAGAAGCTGCTGCCGGCACCATCCGCGCTGACTTCGCTGATTCCATCGACGCCAACGCTGTTCACGGTTCGGACTCCGAAGCCGCAGCTGCTCGTGAAATCTCGTACTTCTTCGCAGCTACTGAAGTAACCACTCGCTAAGCATTGGCTTAAGAGTGAAGGTGAATCCATGACTACATCGACTGTAAAAACCAACCTGCTGGGTCTGACTCAACAGGAAATGGAAAAATTCTTCGACTCAATCGGGGAGAAGCGTTTCCGTGCCGGTCAGGTAATGAAATGGATTCACCACTTTGGTGTCGATGATTTCGACGCCATGACGAACGTCAGCAAGGCCTTGCGCGACAAGCTCAAGGTTATTGCTGAGGTCCGTGGTCCGGAAGTGGTCAGCGAGGACATCTCCACCGACGGCACCCGTAAGTGGGTGGTGCGTGTGGCGTCCGGCAGCTGCGTCGAGACCGTGTACATTCCCCAGGGCAAACGCGGCACTCTGTGCGTTTCGTCCCAGGCAGGCTGTGCCCTGGATTGCAGTTTCTGCTCCACCGGCAAGCAAGGCTTCAATAGCAACCTCACCGCCGCCGAAGTCATCGGTCAGGTGTGGATTGCCAACAAATCTTTCGGCAGTGTCCCGGCAACCGTCGACCGTGCCATCACCAACGTGGTGATGATGGGCATGGGTGAGCCGCTGCTGAACTTCGACAACGTCGTCGCCGCCATGCATCTGATGATGGATGACCTCGGCTACGGGATCTCCAAGCGCCGCGTGACCCTGTCCACCTCGGGCGTGGTGCCGATGATCGATGAGCTGGCCAAGCACATCGACGTCTCCCTGGCGTTGTCCCTGCACGCACCGAATGACGCATTGCGTAACCAATTGGTGCCGATCAACAAGAAATATCCGCTTAAGATGCTGCTCGAGTCGTGCCAGCGTTACATGTCGTCCCTGGGCGAAAAACGTGTGCTGACCATCGAGTACACCTTGCTCAAAGACATCAACGACAAGGTTGAACACGCCGTTGAGATGGTCGAGTTGCTGAAAAATATTCCGTGCAAGATCAACCTGATTCCGTTCAACCCGTTCCCGCATTCCGGGTACGAGCGTCCGAGCAACAACGCGATTCGTCGTTTCCAGGATCAGTTGCATCAGGCCGGTTTCAACGTCACTGTCCGCACCACCCGTGGTGAAGACATCGACGCCGCATGTGGTCAATTGGTAGGGCAGGTGCTGGATCGCACCCGTCGCAGCGAACGTTATATCGCCGTGCGTGAGTTGAACGCCGACAGCGATCTGGCACAGAACGCCGCGAACACTAACTAAGAGAGGATCTCTATGTCCCTGCGCTTTGCGCTGCTGTTGCTGTTGGCCAGCCTGTGTGCTGGTTGTGTCCTGTCGGGTGACTACAACCCGATGAAGACCAGCAAGGGCCGCGATGAAGCGCGGGCTGCGTACGTGCAGTTGGGACTGGGATACTTGCAACAAGGCATGACCGAACGGGCCAAGGTGCCGTTGAAGAAGGCGCTGGAACTCGACAGTTCGGATCCAGACGCCAATGCCGCGCTCGGTTTGGTGTTTCAAGCCGAAATGGAGCCTGCACTGGCCGACGAGCATTTCCGCAAGGCCTTGTCCTCGCGTCCCGCCGATGCCCGTATCCTCAACAACTACGGCAGTTTTCTCTACGAAGAACAGCGTTATAAAGAAGCCTACGAGCGTTTTGAACAGGCGGCCGCCGATACCCTGTATCCTGAGCGCTCGCGTGTGTTCGAGAACCTCGGCATGACGGCGGCGAAACTCGGTCAGCGTGATGTCGCGCAGCAGCAACTGGAAAAAGCCTTGCGGCTGAACCGTCAACAACCGCGCGCATTGCTGGAAATGGCTGAGTTGTCCTTCGAAGACAGGCATTATGTGCCCGCGCGTGACTATTACGACCGTTTCAGCCTGCTGACCGAACAAAATGCACGTAGTCTATTGCTCGGCGTTCGGCTGGCAAAAGTGTTTGAAGATCGCGACAAGGCCGCCAGTTATGGCCTGCAATTAAAACGACTCTATCCCGGTACGCCGGAATATCAGCAATACCTGTCGGAGCAATGATGAAAGCGGCGCATCCCGAAGTTGTAGCAGCGAATCGCGTTAACCCCGGTGAGACCCTGCGCCAGGCCCGCGAAAGCAATGGCTGGTCGCTGGCCGAAGTGGCCCTCAAGCTCAACCTCACCGTGACGTCTCTGGGCAATCTTGAAGCCGGTGCTTTCGACAAGCTGCCGGGGCATACCTTTGCTCGCGGTTATATTCGCGCGTATGCCAAATTGCTCGGCATGGATCAGACCGTTCTGGTTCAGCAGTTCGACCAGTCCACCGGCACCGATTCCCAAGGCAGCAACGTTCACGCCTTGGGCCGTATCGAAGAGCCTGTGCGGGTTTCCCACACTATTTTGCGTATCGTCAGCCTGTTGTTGCTGATCGCGGTCATCGGCGGTGGTTTCGTCTGGTGGCAGGATCAGACCTCGCTGCGTACCAAGGACTTCACCAGCCTGACGCCGGAACACGTTGAAGTCGAAGGCGCCGACGGCACCACGCAGATTCACCCGATCGACGAGCCGGAAGACCAGGCCGTCGCCGAAGGTCAGGCCGAGGGCGCGACCGCTCTGGCGCTGCCACAATCGGAAACCACCGCGGAATCCACCGGTGCCGAAGCTACTGCTCCTGCAACATCGACTGCGCCAGCAACGCCGACCGCTCCAGCGGTTGCGCCGACTGCGCCGGTTCACACGCCAGCGCCAGTGGTTGCCACTCCGGCAACACCTGCTCCGGCTCTGCCTGCCACACCAGCACCAACCACGACTGCACCGATCGCCCCAACCGTGGCTCCAGTGGCACCAGTGGCTGGCGAAGGTCAGGTTTCAATGCAGTTCGTTGCCGATTGCTGGACGCAAGTCACCGATGGCAGCGGCAAAGTATTGTTCAGTGGTCTCAAGCGTAAGGGCGACAGCCTCGCCGTTGCCGGCAAGCCACCGTTTGCCGTCCGCCTGGGCTACGCTCGCGGCGCGCAGGTCAGCTACAACGGCCAGCCGGTCGATGTCGCTCCGTTCACCAGTGGCGAGACTGCTCGCCTGAAGTTGGGTCAATAAGTCATGCACGGCGAATCTCCAATCAAACGTCGCGTTTCGCGCAAGATCTGGGTCGGCAACGTACCGGTGGGCGGCGATGCGCCGATCGCTGTGCAAAGCATGACCAACAGCGACACCAATGACGTTGCCGCCACTGTTGCGCAAATCAATCGTCTGGAAGCCGCCGGCGTCGACATCGTCCGCGTATCGGTACCGGACATGGACGCCGCCGAGGCGTTCGGCAAGATCAAACAACTGGTCAAAGTGCCGTTGGTTGCCGACATCCACTTCGACTACAAGATCGCTCTGCGCGTAGCCGAACTGGGCGTCGACTGCCTGCGCATCAACCCGGGCAACATCGGTCGCGAAGACCGTGTTCGTGCTGTGGTCGATGCCGCGCGTGATCGCGGGATCCCGATCCGCATCGGCGTCAACGCCGGCTCGCTGGAAAAAGACCTGCAAAAGAAATACGGCGAGCCGACCCCGGCCGCGCTGGTTGAGTCTGCTTTGCGTCACGTTGAACACCTCGAACGCCTGAATTTTCAGGACTTCAAGGTCAGCGTGAAGGCCTCCGACGTGTTCATGGCCGTCGAAGCCTACCGCTTGCTGGCGAAAGAAATCGTCCAGCCGCTGCACCTGGGCATCACCGAAGCCGGTGGATTGCGTTCGGGCACAGTGAAATCCGCCGTGGGCCTAGGTATGCTGCTCGCCGAAGGGATTGGCGATACTATCCGCATCTCGCTGGCGGCCGATCCGGTCGAGGAAGTGAAGGTCGGTTACGACATCCTCAAGTCTTTGCATCTGCGTTCCCGTGGCATCAACTTCATCGCCTGCCCGAGCTGCTCGCGGCAGAATTTCGATGTGGTGAAAACCATGAACGAGCTGGAAGGGCGCCTTGAAGACCTGCTGGTGCCGCTGGATGTCGCGGTAATCGGTTGTGTGGTCAACGGCCCCGGCGAAGCCAAGGAAGCCCATATCGGCTTGACCGGCGGCACGCCAAACCTGATTTACATCGACGGCAAGCCGGCGCAGAAACTGACGAATGACAATCTGGTGGACGAGCTGGAAAGGCTGATCCGCCAGAAAGCGGCCGAAAAGGTCGAAGCTGACGCTGCCGTAATTGCGCGCGGCTGACCCTGACTGAAGAGCCGAACGAATTTAAGGATTTAAAGTGAGCAAGTCATTGCAAGCCATTCGTGGCATGAACGACATCCTGCCCGAACAGACTCCCCTGTGGCGTTATTTAGAGGGCACCGTTGCGCGTCTGCTGGATAACTACGGTTACAAGCAGATCCGCATGCCGATCGTCGAGTTCACCGAGCTGTTCAAGCGCTCGATCGGTGAAGTGACCGACATCGTCGAAAAAGAGATGTACACCTTTGAAGACCGCAACGGCGACTCCCTGACCCTGCGTCCGGAAGGCACTGCGGCGTGCGTGCGTGCGGTGCTTGAGCACGGCATCACCGGCGGTGGCCAGGTGCAGAAACTCTGGTACATCGGCCCGATGTTCCGCCACGAGCGTCCGCAGAAAGGCCGTTATCGTCAGTTCCACCAGATCGGTCTGGAGGTGTTCAACCTCGACGGTCCGGACATCGACGCCGAGCTGATCATCATGACCTGGCGCCTGTGGGGCGAGCTGGGTATCCGTGATGCGGTCAAACTTGAACTCAATAGCCTCGGCACCAGCGAGTCCCGTGGGCGTTATCGTGAAGCGCTGGTCGAGTACCTCTCGGCGCACCACGACAAGCTCGACGAAGACAGTCAGCGTCGTCTGAAAACCAACCCGCTGCGCGTGCTCGACACGAAAAATGCCGACACTCAAGCGGTGCTGGTCGATGCGCCGAAGATGGCCGACTACCTCGATGAAGAGTCCCGTGCACACTTCGAAGGTCTGAAATCGCGTCTGGATGCCGTCGGCATTCCGTACGTGCTCAATCCGAAGCTGGTGCGTGGCCTCGATTACTACAGCAAAACCGTTTTCGAATGGGTCACCGACAAGCTCGGCGCCCAGGGCACTGTTTGCGCGGGCGGTCGTTACGACGGTCTGGTCGAGCAAATGGGCGGCAAGCCGACCACCGGCGTTGGTTTCGCCATGGGCATCGAGCGCCTGGTGTTGATGCTCGAAACTCTTGAGCAGATCCCGGAAGAAATCTCCCGTCAGGTCGATGTCTACCTCTGCGCCTTCGGTGAAGAAGCCGAACTGGCCGGTCTGGCCCTGGCTGAACGGGTTCGCGATCAACTTCCAAACCTGCGCCTGCAAGTCAATGCCGGCGCCGGCAGCTTCAAAAGCCAGTTCAAGAAAGCCGACAAGAGCGGTGCGCTGTACGCACTGATCCTCGGTGACGACGAAATGGCCCAGCAAGTGGTAGGTTTCAAACCCCTGCGTGGCCAGGGCGAACAACAAAGCATTGCCTGGGATGCGCTCGCCGCTCACCTGGCCACCTGCGTCGTGCAGGGTTGAAGCTGTCTAAACAGCCGATTTAGCGATTAAGGAGTATTGGGGTGTCGAGTACCGAAGACGAACAGTTGGCGGATTTGAAGGACTGGTGGACACGCAACGGCAAACCTCTGGTCACCGGCGGCCTGTTGGCGCTGGTCATCGTGTTCGGCTGGCAGGCTTATCACAAATATCAGGGCAACCAGTCGCAAGGCGCCTCGGTGCTCTATCAGCAATTGCTGGAAACCACGCTGACGCCTGACGGCAAACCTGATGCTGCCCGCGTTGCGGATCTGGCCGGCAAGCTCAACAGCGAATTCGGCGGTACTGCCTACGCGCAGTACGGCAGCCTGTTCGTCGCCAAAGTGGCGGTCGACAGCGGCAAGCTGGACGACGCCGCGACCGAGCTGAAAGCCATCGTCGACAAACCGGCCAACCCGGCGCTGGGCGAAATCGCCCGTCAGCGTCTGGCACAGGTTTTGGGTGCGCTGAACAAGGCTGAAGACGGTCTGAAACTGCTCGACGGCGACGCCGACAAAGCGTTCCTGGCCACTCGCGAAGAACTCAAGGGCGATCTGCTGGTGCAGCTGGGCCGTACCGATGACGCGAATAAGGCGTATCAAAAAGCCAAGGCAGCACTGTCGGATGAAGCGGCGGTCGGTGGCCTTCAAATCAAGCTCGACGACCTGGCCAAAGGGGATGCGTGACGTGATCCGTTGGAAGCATGCAGCATTGCTGGCTCTGGCCCTTCTGGCCGCGGGTTGCAGCAGCAACAGCAAGAAAGAATTGCCACCGGCTGAACTGACCGACTTCAAAGAAGAAGTGGTTCTGCAAAAGCAGTGGAGTCGTTCGATCGGTGACGGTCAGGGCGAAACCTACAACATGCTGGTGCCGGCGATCGACGGTGACACCATCTACGCCGCCGATGTAACCGGCGTGGTGATGGGCATGGATCGCAGCAACGGCGACGTGAAGTGGAAGCAAGACCTTGAACTGCCTGTCTCCGGCGCCGTTGGCGTGGGGTACGGTCTGGTTCTGATTGGTACGCTGCGTGGCGAAGTCGTCGCTCTGGACGCCAGTAATGGTGAAGAGAAGTGGCGTGCTCGCGTCAACAGCGAAGTACTCGCGCCGCCGGCCAACAACGGCGACGTCGTGGTGGTGCAGACTCAGGACGATCGTCTGATCGGTCTGGATGCCTCCACCGGTACGCAACGCTGGGTGTATGACAGCACCCCGGCCGTTCTGACCCTGCGTGGCACCAGTGCACCGCTGGTCACCAATCGCCTCGCGGTGGCTGGCCTGTCGACTGGTAAAGTCGTCGCCCTGGATATTTCCAACGGCGTGCCGGTCTGGGAACAACGCATTGCGATTCCGCAAGGTCGTTCGGAACTGGAGCGCGTGGTCGACATCGACGGCGGTCTGCTGTTGTCCGGCGGTACCCTGTACGTTGCCAGCTATCAGGGTCGCGTCGCGGCACTGGATCTGGAAAGCGGTCGTCAACTCTGGCAGCGCGATGCGTCGAGCTACGCGGGTATTGCTCAGGGTTTCGGCAGCGTTTACGTGAGCCTGTCTTCGGGCACTGTTGAAGGCGTCGACGAGCGTTCCACCACAGCATTGTGGAGCAACGATTCGCTGGCTCGCCGTCAACTGTCGGCTCCGGAAGTGTTCTCCAGCTATGTAGCAGTGGGTGACCTGGAAGGTTATCTGCACCTGTTGAGTCAGGTTGACGGTCGTTTCGTCGGCCGTGAGCGCATCGACAGCGACGGCCTGCGTGCCCGTCCGCTGGTGGTGGGTGACACGATTTATGTGTATGGCAACAGCGGCAAACTGGAAGCCCTGACCATCAAGTAACAACTATGCTTGGGGATAACACCCCAGGCAGCTTCACTAGTGGAGGTGAACCTGTTCACTCCCACAGTGTTGCCCCGAGCACCAGCCGCTGCCTCGCAGCGGCTTTTGTATTTTCTGAAATAACGAAGTGGAGAGCCGCATGGTTCCCGTAATCGCCCTGGTGGGCCGACCGAACGTCGGCAAGTCCACCTTGTTCAACCGCCTGACCAGGACTCGCGACGCCATCGTCGGCGACTTGTCCGGTCTGACCCGTGATCGCCAGTACGGTGAGGCCAAGTGGCAAGGGCGTTCCTACATTCTGGTCGACACCGGTGGTATCTCCGGTGACGAGCACGGTATGGACGAAAAAATGGCCGAGCAGTCGCTGCTGGCCATTGAAGAAGCAGATGTTGTGCTGTTCCTGGTAGATGCCAAGGCCGGTTTCACCGCCGCCGACCAGATGATCGCCGAACACCTGCGCAAACGTAACAAGCGTTCCTACGTGGTTGCCAACAAGGTCGACAACATCGACCCGGAAATGGCCCGCGCTGAATTCGCACCACTGGGCATGGGCCACGCGATTCCAATCGCTGGTGCTCATGGCCGTGGCATCACGCAGATGCTGGAAATCGCCCTGGGTGATTTCCCGCGTGATGAAGAAGAGCCGGAAGACGGCGAAGAAGAAATCGTTGCCGAAGGTGAGGAAGCCAAGCGCATTCCTGGCCCGAGCGAAAAAGACGGGATCAAGATCGCCATCATCGGTCGTCCGAACGTCGGCAAATCGACCCTGGTCAACCGTATGCTCGGTGAAGACCGGGTAATCGTTTATGACCAGCCTGGCACCACCCGCGACAGTATCTACATCCCGTTCGAGCGGAATGAAGAAAAATACACGCTGATCGACACCGCCGGTGTGCGCAAGCGCGGCAAGATCCACGAAGAAGTCGAAAAATTCTCCGTGGTCAAAACCCTGCAAGCGATTAAAGACGCCAACGTGGTGATCTTTGTGATGGACGCCCGTGAAGGTGTGGTCGACCACGACCTCAACCTGCTCGGCTTCGCCATCGAGTCGGGCCGTGCGCTGGTGATCGCGATCAACAAGTGGGACGGCATGACGCCGAGCGAGCGCGACTTCGTCAAGGTCGAGCTGCAGCGTCGTCTGTTCTTCGTTGATTACGCCGATATCCACTTCATCTCGGCACTGCACGGTACTGGCGTGGGCAACCTCTACGCGTCCGTACAGAACTCGTTCAAGTCCGCGGTCACCCGCTGGCCGACCAACCGTCTGACCCAGATTCTGGAAGACGCGGTGGGCGAGCACGCGCCACCGATGGTCAACAACCGCCGGATCAAGCTGCGTTACGCCCACTTGGGTGGTGCTAACCCGCCGATCATCGTGATCCACGGTAACCAGATCGAGAAAGTGCCGAAGTCGTATGTGCGCTATCTGGAGAACACTTACCGTCGTGTGCTCAAGCTGGTCGGTACGCCGATCCGCATCGAGTTCAAGGGCGGCGAGAACCCGTACGAAGGCAACAAAAACACCCTGACCGACCGCCAGGTCAACAGGAAGCGTCGAATGATGTCGCACAGCAAGAAAGCCGACAAAAAGCGCCGCGACAAGAAGTAATTGAGGTGGCCATTCCTGCCTTGGTGTGGGAATGCTCAATGGCTTCTGTAGGAGCTGCCGCAGGCTGCGATCTTTTGATTTTGCTTTAAAGGCAAGATCAGAAGATCGCAGCCTTCGGCAGCTCCTACAGGGTTAGGCGATAAGAAGGGTGCCATCCGGCGCCCTTTTTTTATGGGCGCCGGATGGGCTATCCTCGGGCTCTCCCGCGCCGTCGTCAGAGCCGGGTGTTGAGCAGGGAACCCCCGATGATCACCAGTAAGCTGCCGAATGTCGGCATCACTATTTTCACGCAGATGTCTCAGCTCGCGGCGCAGACCGGCGCGATCAACCTGTCCCAGGGTTTTCCTGATTTCGACGGCCCGCAGTCGCTGCGCGATGCGGTCGGTCGGCACATTGCCAGTGGCCACAACCAGTATTCGCCGATGACCGGTTTGCCGGCGCTGCGCGAACAGATTGCGCTGAAGATCGCGCGCAGCTACGGCGTGCAGGTCAACGCCGACAGCGAAGTGACCGTCACTCCCGGTGCGACTCAAGCCATCTTCTGTGCGATTCAGGCAGTTATCCACAGCGGCGACGAAGTCATCGTGTTCGATCCATGCTACGACAGCTATGCACCGGCAACGGAATTGGCGGGCGGTCGTTGCGTGCATGTGCAACTGAACCCGGATGACTTCTCCATCGATTTCGAGCAGCTCGCGGCGGCCCTGAGCCCGCGCACGAAAATGATCGTCATCAACACCCCGCACAACCCGAGCGGTGCCCTGATCACTCGCGCGGAACTCGATCAACTGGCAGCGCTGATCCGCGACCGCGACATCTACCTGATCAGCGATGAAGTCTACGAACACCTGGTCTTCGACGGCGTGCCCCACGTCAGCGTGCTCGCGCACGAAGAGCTGTATCAACGCGCCTTCGTGGTCAGCTCGTTCGGTAAGACCTATCACGTCACGGGCTGGAAAACCGGCTATGTCGTTGCGCCGCCGGCACTGACCGCCGAACTGCGCAAAGTCCATCAGTACGTCAGCTTCTGCGGCGTGACACCGCTGCAATACGCGTTGGCCGATTACATGGCCGAGCACCCGGAGCACGTCGAAGAGTTGCCGGATTTTTATCAGGCCAAACGCGACCTGTTCTGCGACCTGCTGGCCCCGTCTCGCTTCACCTTCAGCCGTGTCGCGGGCACCTATTTCCAACTGGTCGATTACTCGCAGATCCGTCCTGATTTGAACGACGTCGAGATGGCCATGTGGATGACCCGCGAACACGGCGTGGCGAGTATTCCGGTGTCGGTGTTCTACCAGAATCCACCGCAAGGCCAGCGCCTGGTGCGTCTGTGCTTTGCCAAACGCGAGGAGACGCTGCGTGAAGCGGCGGCGAAACTATGCGTGATCTGAGTGCATTACCCGATCTTAATCTGGCGCTGATCCAGACCACCCTGGCCTGGCACGACCGTCAGGCCAACTTCGAGCATTTCGAGCAATTGCTGGAGCAGGCGCGGGGGGCGGATTTGATCATCCTGCCGGAAATGTTCACCACCGGTTTCTCCATGGAGTCAGAAACGCTCGCCGAAGCCGAGAACGGCCCAACCAGCAAATGGCTGCGGGTTCAGGCGGCGAAACTCGATGCGGTGATTACCGGCAGCGTGATTATTCAGGCGGCAGACGGCAGCCATCGCAATCGCCTGCTGTGGGCGCGGCCGGACGGTGAAGTGTTGCATTACGACAAGCGTCATCTGTTCCGCATGGCCGGTGAGCACAATCACTACACGCCCGGCGAACGGCAGGTGCAGTTCGAACTGAAGGGTTGGCGTGTGCGTCCGCTGATTTGCTACGACCTGCGCTTCCCGGTGTGGAGCCGTGATTCGCAGGATACGGATTTGCTGCTGTACACCGCGAACTGGCCTGGTGCGCGGCGTTTGCACTGGAACCGTTTGCTGCCGGCGCGGGCGATCGAAAACCTTTGTTATGTGGCAGCGGTGAATCGCGTTGGCACTGATGGTAAGGGTTTCGCTTATACCGGTGACAGTCAGGTGCTGGATTTCCAGGGCGAGAGCTTGCTGGCGGCGGGGGAGGCGGACGGTGTGTTCAAGGTGGTGCTGGAAGCGGCGCCATTGGCGGCGTATCGCGAGCGCTTTCCGGCGAATCTGGATGCCGATACCTTCGAGTTCACCTGATTCCTGCGGCGCCTGACAGGACGCCTTCGCGAGCAGGCTCGCTCCCACATTTGCTGATCGTTCCCACGCTCTGCGTGGGAATGCAGCCCGTGACGCTCTGCGTCACTGGACGCGGAGCGTCCCCTGATTCATTCCCACGCGGAGCGTGGGAACGATCGCACAGGGTGTACGAAATCCCAATGTAGGAGCTGCCGAAGGCTGCGATCTTTTGATCTTGAACAAAAAGGCCCCGAAGCTTTAGCTTCGGGGCCTTTTGCATTTCAGCAGTCGATTACGCCGCTTTCGCCTCAGGCTGGCTCAGCGAGCGGTTCAGCGCGCTGAACAAGGCCTTGAAGCTGGCCGTGGTGATGTTTTCATCGATACCCACGCCGTGCACCGCACGCTCACCGTTCACACGCAGCTCGATGTACGCCGCCGCTTTGGCGTTGGTGCCGGCGCCGATTGCGTGTTCGTTGTAGTCCATGATCTCCACCGGAATCGGCAGGCCGGCGACCAGTGCTTCCAGCGCACCGTTGCCCTTGCCGCGCCAGTGCAGGTTGGTTTCGCCCTGACCTTTGCTCGCCACTTCCACTTCAACATTGCTGTTGCCGTTTTCTTCCTGCAAGCGATGGCTGACCAGCGCGTACGGGGTGTTGGCTTGCAGGTATTCGCTGATCAACAGCGAGTGAATCTGCTTGGCGGTCATCTCCAGACCGAGACGATCGGTTTCACGCTGCACGACCTGGCTGAATTCGATCTGCATGCGACGTGGCAGGCTGATGCCGTATTCCTGCTCCAGCAAGTACGCGATGCCGCCCTTGCCCGACTGGCTGTTGACGCGAATCACCGCCTCGTAGCTACGGCCGATGTCGGCCGGGTCGATCGGCAAGTACGGCACTTCCCACAGTGCGTCTGGTTTCTGCTGGGAGAAACCTTTGCGGATCGCATCCTGGTGCGAGCCGGAGAACGCGGTGTGC
The DNA here is from genome assembly GCF_049959085.1 of Pseudomonas rustica. Lineage (NCBI taxonomy): Bacteria > Pseudomonadati > Pseudomonadota > Gammaproteobacteria > Pseudomonadales > Pseudomonadaceae > Pseudomonas > Pseudomonas rustica. The sequence goes on from NZ_CP188200.1 coordinate 544,605, forward strand.
ACCAGGTCGCCAACGTAAGGGTGACGCGGGTGAACCTGAATCTGGTTGCACTCTTCAACGACTTTGCGCACGCCGTCGATGTCGGAGAAGTCCAGCTGCGGGTCGAGACCCTGGGTGTACATGTTCAATGCGACGGTGACGAGGTCGACGTTACCGGTACGCTCGCCATTGCCGAACAGGCAGCCTTCGACGCGATCAGCGCCCGCCATCAGGCCCAGCTCGGTGGCGGCGACGCCTGTGCCACGGTCGTTGTGGGTGTGCAGGCTGATGATCACGCTGTCACGACGATTGATGTTGCGGCCGAACCACTCGATCTGATCGGCGTAGATGTTCGGCGTCGCGCACTCAACGGTGGCGGGCAGGTTGAGGATCATCTTGTGCTCAGGCGTCGGGTTCCAGACCTCAATCACCGCATCACAGACTTCCTTGGCGAATTCCAGCTCGGTAGCGCTGAAGGTTTCCGGCGAGTATTCGAACGTCCACTCGGTGTCCGGCTGCATCGCGGCGTATTTGACGAACAGCTTGGCAGCGTTCACGGCGATGGCCTTGATGCCGTCCTTGTCCTGGTTGAAGACGATACGACGGAAAGAAGGCGAAGTGGCGTTGTACAAGTGAACGATGGCTTTCTTCGCGCCGCGCAGGGATTCGAAGGTGCGCTCGATCAAGTCTTCACGACCCTGGGTCAGCACCTGAATGGTGGTGTCGTCCGGGATGTGGCCTTCTTCGATGAGGGTGCGCACGAAGTCGAAGTCGGTTTGCGAAGCGGCCGGGAACGAGGCTTCGATTTCCTTCACGCCGACTTGCACCAGGGTTTTCCAGAAGCGCAGCTTTTTCACCGCGTCCATCGGCTCGATCAGCGACTGGTTGCCGTCACGCAGGTCGGAGCTGCACCAGATCGGCGCGGTGTCGATGGTCTTCGACGGCCAGGTGCGATCCGGCAGGTTGATGACAGGAAACGCGCGGTATTTCGAAGACGGGTCTTTGAGCATGCTCATCGGGAAATTCCTTATTGTCTGGGCCGAAAAAAGGCGGCCTGCCGGTGTTACGAATATGTCGGGAAAAGCTCTGGGCGAGGCGCAGCGATTCAGCCTGGCAGTCGTGCGCTGACGAGGCACAGGCTGCGGTGCTGGCGAAGCTGAATGAGGGTGTGAGAGGTTTTCATGCCTTCAACCCTAACCGCGAGGGGAGAGGATGGCAAGCAGTCGAAAAAAATTGAGAGGAATACTCGGAAAGCGGGGTTTAGCAGGATTTTATTGCGAGTAAGTCAGCAGATCTTGTTGAAGTTTGCGTGAGGTTAGATTGGGACGCAATTGACGGTGGTGGGTGTCAGAGGGTGTTTTAGTGGTTTTGAGGCCGTCTTCGCGAGCAAGCTCTGCTCCTACAAGTATGCGGTGTCCTTGTAGGAGCAAAGCTTGCTCGCGAAGAGGCCATTAGCCTCACCGAATGTCTTAAGGTTGGAAGGCTCCAATAAAAATCGCCGGATCCACCCGCGCATCATTCAGGCTGACATTCCAGTGCATATGCGGCCCGGTCGCGCGGCCGGTCATGCCCACCTTGCCCACCACCGCACCACGCGCCAGTTGCTGGCCGTCCTTCACGTCAATCTTCGACATATGGCAGAACATGCTGATAAAGCCCTGCCCGTGGTCGACAAACACCGTGTTGCCATTAAAGAAGTAATTGCCGATCAGAATCACCTTTCCCGCCGCCGGGGTCTTGATCGGCGTACCTGCCGGCACCGCAAAGTCGAGGCCCGCGTGCGGATTGCGTTCTTCACCATTAAAAAAACGGCGCACACCAAACTTGCTCGACAGCGGCCCGTTGACCGGCTTGTCCAACAGCAGATTGCTCGGCGTATTCGGGCTGAAACTGCGATAGGCCTTGATCTGCACGGCCAGCTCACCCTCGATGCGCTTGAGGTTCGACTGATCCGGATTGACCTGCTGCTTGTTCTTCAGGGTGATGTGCTGTTCCGGGTATTTCTTGTTACCGACAGTAAACGGCAGATTACGGCCGCCACTGCTGATCTGCTGCGCACCCGGTTTGACCGTCAACGGCACGCCGACGATTGCCAGCCAGTTGTCCTGTTCCTTGACCACCAGCACCGGTTTGCCTTGATAGGTGGCGGTCGGCGCCTGCGCGGCCGTGCCCAGATCAACCACGGCGACGCCACCCGGTACCGGTTTGTTGAGCATGCGGGTGATGTAGCTGTCGGCATGGGCGTTGAAGGTCAGGCAGAGCAAAAACAGTGGAGCCAGAAAACGCGGCATGGATCAGTCCAGTAAAGAAAGGGTGACAGGCGTCAGGTGATTGTCCTCGACGCGCACTTGCAGTTCGCCTTCGCCGAGTTTGGCTTTCAGACGCTGGCCGGTGTGGGTCTGCGCGGCGTTACGAATCGCATGGCCGCGCTCATCGAGCAGAATGCTGTAACCACGACCGAGGGTCGCCAGCGGACTGACCACGTGCAGCGTCTGCATATGGCTGTGCAATTGCAGGCGACGGTTTTTCAAGCCTTCACGCATGGCACGGGGCAGACGTTCGGCGAGGCTGTCGAGGCGCTGGCGCAACATCGCCAACTGGCGGCCCGGATGTTGTCCGGCGAGACGGGTTTCCAGACGAATCAGCCGTTCACGGCGAGTATTGAGGCTGCGCTCGAACGCCCGACGCATGCGCATGTCCAGATCGTCCAGACGTTGCGCTTGCTGGCGCAGACGTTCGCCGGGATGACGCAGGCGACGCGCCATGCCTTCGAGGCGCAGACGATCACGCATCAAACGGTCACGCATGCGCATCACCAAACGGCGATGCAGGCTTTCGACCTGACGAATCAAATGGCTGGAATCCGGAGCGAGCAACTCGGCAGCCGCAGATGGCGTTGGTGCGCGCACGTCAGCAACAAAGTCACTGATCGACACGTCGGTCTCATGGCCGACAGCGCTGACAATCGGCGTCACGCAAGCATCGACGGCGCGGGCCACGGCTTCTTCGTTGAAACACCAGAGGTCTTCCAGCGAGCCGCCGCCACGGGCGAGGATCAGCGCATCGAAGCCACGGGCATCGGCCATTTTCAGCGCACGAACAATTTGTGCGGTGGCTTCGCGGCCCTGTACGGCGGTCGGAATCAGCGTCAACTGAACCTGCGGCGCACGACGGCGGAACACGCTGATGATGTCGCGAATCACCGCGCCGGTCGGCGAACTGATAATGCCGATGCGCTGCGGATGCGCGGGCAACGGCACCTTGCGCTCGGCACTGAACAGGCCTTCGGCGCTGAGCTTTTCTTTCAGCGCATCGAAGGCCAGACGCAGCGCGCCGTCACCGGCAGGCTCGACGGTGTCGAGAATCAACTGATAGTCGCCACGGCCTTCGAACAGCGAAACCTTGCCGCGCACCTTCACCGCCAGGCCATCCTTCAACGCTTGGCGCACGCGCGCGGCGTTCTGCCGGAACAGCGCGCAACGCACCTGCGCGCCACTGTCCTTGAGCGTGAAGTAGATGTGCCCGGACGCCGGTCGGGCGAGGTTGGAGATTTCGCCTTCGACCCAGATGTTGCTGAACACGTCTTCGAGCAACACCCGCGCACGGCCGTTGAGCTGGCTGACGGTCAGGACTTCACGGTCCAGGCCAAGTCTTGCAAAGGGATCTTTAATCATTGGGCGCAGTTTAAAGGCATTGTCCCGCTCATTGCACGATCCCCGTAGGAGCTGTCGAGTGAAACGAGGCTGCGATCTTTTGATCTGGTTTTTGAGATCAAGGTCAAAAGATCGCAGCCTTCGGCAGCTCCTACAGGGGAGTGGTGAAGGTCTGGAGGAAGTGGTGGATAAGGGGGCTGGGGTTCTGGCGGTAGGCGAGGGCGACGGTGCTTTGGCAGTCGGGATTCCTCAGCGGCAGAAATAGTACGCCGCTCGGTGCAATGTCTTGCATTGATTCCGGCAGCAGGGCAATGCCGAATCCGCCCTGAATCAATTGTAACTGCGTGGTCTTGCGCGACATCACCCGCGCCGCTTTCGGGAAGAAACCCTGGCGCATGCACAGATCGGCGCACAAATAGCTCAGGCCGCCGCGCTGAGGATGGGGAATGGAGATGAAGGCTTCGTCCTTGAGCTGTGCCAGTTCCACCTTATCCAAGGTGGCCAGTCGATGATTCGCCGGTACGGCCAACAACAGGCGTTCACTAAACAGCGGCACGATCTGAATACCTTCGCGCTGGCGCAAAACCGGCAACCGCAGCAATCCGACATCAAGGCGACCTTCGGCCAATTCCTCCAATTGCGCCTCGGAAGACAGTTTGCCGATATCCAGCGACACGCCCGGTTGTTGCTGTAGGTAAGCGCCGATATCGCTGAGCAAACGGCCACTGATCGGCACGGTGCTGGAATGGCTCAAACGCAGGGTGCCGAGTTGCCCGTTACCGACTTCGGTGGCCATGACGCTGGCCTTGTTCAGTTCGATCAGCAGATTACGCGCTCGCGGCAAAAACGCTTCGCCCGCCGCCGTGAGTCGCGGCTGACGTGCTGTGCGCTCGAACAGCGGCGTTTGCAGGTGTGTCTCCATGGTCTTGATCTGCCGGCTTAGCGCCGATTGGGCAATGAACAAGCGCTCCGCCGCCGCACTGAAACTGCCGCATTCAGCGATTTCGACGAAGTAACGCAATTGACGGGTGGAAAGCATCAGGTATGCCTTTTCGAGATGACTTGGCGACTTTGAAGATATTAGTCGCAAGCGTTGGCGCTGGCTAAAGTCATCTCAAGCTTATTAAGGAAGCGCATCAATGAGCGTGGCGGGGTTGTTGAGTGAGTGGCCGTGGGGCGTGCAAGGCTGGGTGATTATCGGCTTGGGCATCGTGCTGGCTTATATCGTCTTCGGTATCGCCGGGTTCGGTACGGCGTTGGTGGCGGGGCCGATTCTGATTCTGTTCATGCCGTTGTCGAAGATCGTGCCGCTGCTGGTGTTGCTGGATTTTGTCGCGGCGTTCGGCAATCTGCTGCCGTCGCGGCGCGATGTCGCTAAGCCGGAGCTGTTGCGGTTGCTGCCATGCATGGGGGTCGGTTGTACGTTGGGGGTGATTTTCCTGCTTAACCTCAAATCCGACCTGCTGTTGCTGTTGATGGGGTTGTTTATCAGCGCTTATGCGATTTACAGCCTGTGGGTAACAGCGCGGCCGACGCAAATGTCGGCAGGGTGGGCGGTGCCGATGGGCACGGTGGGTGGGTTATTTGGTGCGCTGTTTGGCAGCGGCGGTTTTTTATATGCGATTTATTTGAACAGCCGATTGTCGAAGGAAGCGGCGCGAGCCACGCAAAGTGCGCTGATCAGTTGCAGCACGGTGGTGCGTTTGAGCTTGTTTGCCATCGCCGGAGTGTATGCCGAGCTACCCTTGTTGATGTTGGCGCTGTGTCTGTTGCCGGCCATGGCGTTGGGGTTGTGGGTCGGGCGGCGGTTGACCATGAAGTTGTCGCGCGAGGCGTTTGTGCGATTGGTGACGTGGCTGGTGCTGGCGAGTGGACTGGCGTTGATCGGGCGCTATCTCAGCACTTGACCGGATTTTGTCAGGGATTAAGCTGCCGGCCGCAATTCCTTTGTAGGAGTGAGCCTGCTCGCGATAGCGGTGTATCAGTTGATCTTGATGTGTCTGACCCACCGCTATCGCGAGCAGGCTCACTCCTACAGAGGTAAATTTCAGTATCTGCAGCAGGCTTGCACCATGAATTCGCAAAGCATCATCGTCCCGAAAATCTCCACCCTGCCGGTGCACGAACCCCGGGCCCGGGCGATCTTGCGCTGGCTGGTGCGCAAAAACATCGTCAAGGAAGAGCTGAGCACCTGCGGCCGCACTGGCAATCGCATGGCTTACGCGATTGCCGATGGCGCGCGGGCTGTGGTGCTGCACCCGCAGGCGTTGCCGTTCGGTGAGCCAATCAACGGTCTGGAAATCGTCACCAAACGCTGCATCTATACCCCGGCCAAAGGGTTTCTCGGAGAGGCCGGTTGTGCCGAATGCCGTCGCGAGATCGGCGAGGCACTGTTCGAAAGCCTGGAAGACTGGATGCCTGGGCGCACCGATAACTTCACCTGCCCGGAATGCGGGCACGAAGACGACATCAACGGCTTTCTGTATTTGCAGGAGTGCGGGTTTTCCAACCTCGGCTTCATCTTCAACAATTGGCTGGAGGCGGGTTTCAAACAAAGCTTCCTCGACGAGTTCGCCGACTGGCTCGATCTCCCCGTCAGCTGGGTAAAAGTAGAACTCTGACCCTCAAATATTCCCTGTAGGAGCTGCCGAAGGCTGCGATCTTTTGATCTGGTTATTAACAGACAACGTCAAAAGATCGCAGCCTCCGGCAGCTCCTACAAAAAACAGGGTTTTCCGTATATCAATTAGACTGAGTTTTACGTTGATCCGAAGGGGGTGTCTGACTATAATGGCGCGCTTCCATTTTCCCGCTCGGGAGCCCCCGCGATGCTGCGTATCAGCCAAGAAGCTCTGACATTCGACGACATTCTCCTAGTGCCTGGTTATTCCGAGGTGCTTCCTAACGAAGTCAGTCTCAAGACCCGCCTAACCCGTGGCATCGAGCTGAATATTCCTCTGGTTTCTGCCGCAATGGACACCGTTACTGAAGCCCGTCTGGCAATTGCCATGGCTCAGGAAGGTGGCATCGGCATTATCCACAAGAACATGACCATCGAGCAGCAAGCTGCCGAAGTTCGCAAGGTCAAGCGTTACGAAGCCGGTGTAGTCAAGGATCCGATCACCATCGAGGCTGATGCCACGGTGCGTGAACTGTTCGAACTGACCCGTCTGCACAACATTTCCGGCGTTCCGGTACTGCACGATGGCGACCTGGTCGGCATCGTCACTTCCCGTGACGTGCGTTTCGAAAACCGTCTGGAAGCCACCGTCCGTGAAGTGATGACGCCTAAAGAGCGTCTGGTCACGGTCAAGGAAGGCGCGGACAAGAACGACGTTCGCGAGTTGCTGCACAAAAACCGCATCGAACGCGTTCTGATCGTCGACGACAAATTTGCCCTCAAAGGCATGATGACCGTCAACGACATCGAAAAAGCCAAAGCCTACCCGCTGGCCAGCAAGGACGATCAAGGTCGTCTGCGCGTTGGCGCTGCTGTCGGTACCGGTAAAGACACCGGTGACCGCGTCGCTGCGCTGGTCAATGCCGGTGTGGACGTGGTGGTAGTCGATACCGCTCACGGTCACTCCAAAGGCGTGATCGACCGCGTTCGCTGGGTTAAACAGAATTTCCCTGAAGTGCAGGTGATCGGCGGCAACATCGCCACCGGCGCCGCTGCCAAGGCGCTGGCCGAAGCAGGCGCTGACGCAGTCAAGGTCGGTATCGGCCCTGGCTCGATCTGCACCACCCGTATCGTCGCCGGTGTCGGCGTCCCGCAAATCAGTGCCATCGCCAACGTCGCCGCTGCCCTTGAAGGCACTGGCGTTCCGTTGATCGCCGACGGCGGCATCCGTTTCTCCGGTGACCTGTCCAAGGCCATCGTAGCCGGTGCTTCCTGCGTGATGATGGGCTCGATGTTCGCCGGTACTGAAGAAGCGCCGGGCGAAATCGAACTGTTCCAGGGCCGTTCGTACAAGGCTTATCGCGGCATGGGTTCGCTGGGCGCCATGTCCCAGGCTCAAGGTTCTTCCGACCGTTACTTCCAGGATTCCTCGGCAGGCGCCGAGAAACTCGTTCCGGAAGGCATCGAAGGCCGTGTGCCGTACAAAGGCACCCTGAGCGCGATCATTCACCAACTGATGGGCGGTCTGCGTTCCTCGATGGGTTACACCGGCAGCGCCGACATCGAAGAAATGCGCACCAAGCCTGAATTCGTGCGGATCACCGGCGCCGGCATGGCCGAATCCCACGTTCACGACGTGCAGATCACCAAAGAAGCGCCAAACTACCGGGTCGGCTAACGCCGACAGCTATAAGCCACAAGCTATAAGCTGCAAGCGGTACTGCATTCATGCAGCTACCGCGCAGCTTCCGATAACTTGCAGCTTGCAGCTTGAAGCTTGCAACTGCTTTTCAGAGCTCTACCATGGCCCTCGATATTCACGCTCACCGCATCCTGATCCTCGACTTCGGTTCGCAATACACCCAACTGATCGCCCGCCGCGTGCGCGAGATCGGTGTGTACTGCGAACTGCACCCGTTCGACATGGACGAAGATGCGATCCGCGAATTCGCTCCTAAAGGCGTCATCCTCGCCGGCGGCCCCGAGTCCGTGCACGTCGCCGACAGCCCGCGCTGCCCACAGGCAGTGTTCGATCTGGGCGTACCGGTTTTCGGTATCTGCTACGGCATGCAGACCATGGCCGAGCAACTGGGCGGCAAGGTTGAAGGTTCCGAGCTGCGTGAGTTCGGTTACGCCCGTGTTGACGTAGTCGGCAAGAGCCGCCTGCTCGACGGCATCGAAGACCACATCGACGCTGATGGCCTGTTCGGCCTCGACGTCTGGATGAGCCACGGTGACAAAGTCACCAAGATGCCGGAAGACTTCCACGTCCTCGCCAGCACCCCGAGCTGCCCGATCGCCGGTATGTTCAACGACGACCGTGGCTACTACGGCGTGCAGTTCCACCCGGAAGTGACCCACACCAAGCAGGGCGGTCGCATCCTGTCGCGCTTCGTGCTCGACATCTGCGGCTGTGAAGCCCTGTGGACGCCGTCGAAAATCGCTGAAGACGCCATCGCCAACATCCGCGCACAAGTCGGCACCGACAACGTGCTGCTGGGTCTGTCCGGCGGCGTTGACTCCTCGGTGGTTGCCGCGCTGCTGCACAAAGCCATCGGCGACCAACTGACCTGCGTCTTCGTCGACAACGGCCTGCTGCGTCTGCACGAAGGCGAGCAAGTGATGGCCATGTTCGCCGAGAACATGGGCGTCAAGGTAATCCGCGCCAACGCTGAAGAGCAGTTCCTGAACAACCTGGCCGGCGAAGCCGATCCAGAGAAGAAGCGCAAAATCATCGGTCGCACCTTCATCGACGTATTCGATGCCCAGTCGAACAAACTGGACAACATCAAGTACCTCGCTCAGGGCACCATCTACCCGGACGTGATCGAGTCGGCTGGCGCGAAAAGCGGCAAGGCCCACGTGATCAAGTCGCACCACAACGTGGGCGGCCTGCCGGAAGAGATGAACCTGAAACTGGTCGAGCCACTGCGCGAGCTGTTCAAGGACGAAGTCCGTCGTCTGGGCCTGGAACTCGGCCTGCCGTACGACATGGTCTACCGTCACCCGTTCCCGGGCCCGGGTCTGGGCGTACGTATCCTCGGTGAAGTGAAAAAGGAATACGCCGACCTGCTGCGTCGTGCCGACCACATTTTCATCGAAGAACTGCGCAAAGCCGACTGGTACCACAAAGTCAGCCAAGCCTTTGTCGTGTTCCAGCCAGTGAAATCGGTTGGTGTTGTTGGTGATGGCCGTCGTTACGCTTGGGTGGTTGCCCTGCGTGCCGTAGAAACCATCGACTTCATGACCGCGCGTTGGGCGCACCTGCCTTACGAACTGCTGGAAACCGTCTCCGGCCGCATCATCAATGAAATCGAAGGCATTTCGCGCGTTACTTATGACGTGTCGAGCAAGCCGCCTGCGACGATTGAGTGGGAATAATCCCGGTCTGATTGATCGGCGTTAACCCCGAAAAGCCCCGTGAACGCGAGTTCACGGGGCTTTTTTACGTCAGCTGATTTTTATCGGTTTGAACCCCATGATCCGCAACGCAGCCGAGAGTTCGGCAAGGTTGGGGTAACGTCGGCCGCTGATGGGCCAGTTCGGCCGTTCAACGTAATAGAACCCGCCCTTGTTGAGGATCGGCGTTCGTACGATGTTGCCATCGCTGCTGCGATGAATCAGCGTGGCGACGTCGTCGATGTTCATCACCGTGCAATCACCTGGATTGATCAGTGTTTTTTCCAGTGAGTCGGCCAAGGCAACGCTGGCGGGGGTGTCGATTTGCAGGCGCAGGTCGCTTTTGACGGGCGATAACGGGCGGGCAAACTCGTCGGTCGGAATGCGCCCGGGATCCGGCTCTATGCCTCGGGCAGTTCCGGCCGGGGTGCTTTCTATACGCAGGCCGATGCCGCCTTCCAGTTCGCTTAAACCCGGTACGCCTTCCCAGGTATTGGCATGGCTGTCGCCTACCAGCGCGATCCAGCGATGGGCGCCACGAGCGTTCTGATCCGCCGTGATCACCTCATGCGAAAAGTAATTCATCATCTTCTGGCGGAAAGTGCTTTTGTCGACACCGCTCATGCCGGTGCTTCTATAGCTGGCCAGGCAATCGATCGACTGGACACGGATATGATTTTTTTGCGCCGCTTTGGCCAGTTCGAGGAAGGTGTACTGGCCGCTGGTGTCGGTTTTGAATCCCCCGTCCATAGTCTTCAGGTAGGTTTCCAGCGTCTCCGACATCTTCCCGGTGCGATTGAAAACATCCAGATCGGCTTGATGGAAGTCTGTCAGCACATGCTCCAGATACAGGGTTTTGACCTTCTGTTTACTGAGTGCCGCCATGTTGTCGATCAGAAACTGTTTGCTGCCGACACTGGAGTGATTTTCGCCAATGACCAGCCCGGACGCCGATTTATACAGCTTCTTGATGATCTCTTTCGGCGCGAGTTTCGCAGGCAATTCAGGGATTTCCGGGCGCGCTGGCAGCGTGTGGGACTCCAGAAAGGCATTGGCATCGCGATATAGCGTCTGGCGTAACGCCTTGAACTCAGCGTGCGGATTACTCCCGTCGGTTTTTGGCAGGGAGGCCATGTAATCTTTGAGCTCGTATTTGGTACCCCGGCCTTGAGCGAGTTCGTTCAGCGCATCGCATGAAGCGGGTGGAATGTCGTAGGCGGTCGGCGGACTGTCCACGTCCGGAAGCGGTGTGCGAGCGCGACCCCATGGCCACAGCCCGATGCACTTGCCGCCGCCCATCAGGCCCGGACGATTGATCGGTTGCCATTCCCCAGCCTCATCCAGACGAATCGGCAAACTGCGATAGAACGAGTGAGGATTTGCTGGATCAATGATCGCCCAGCCCTTGAGCTCTTTGATGAAGCGAACCAGGTAATAACTGTCGTTGATCAGTACGTAGTGCCCACCACCCGGTGGTTGAAAGATCCCTTGATACTGGCCTTCTTGCGAGACAGGCGATAATCCGTCCAGCACTTCATTGGTCTCGAAAGACTCCAGTAAGTCTGTGCCTTGTTGCCCATAAGCGGGGCCAGGGGCATAACGCGCAATTGGCGGGACATCTGCAATATCTGCAGTCGATTCGTCGATAAGGGGTTCGGTAAACTCGTCCTGAACGCTAAACATTTCGCTCGCTTCGCCAACTTCCGCGACTTCTGCTGCTCCACGCAGGTACGACAGGTTGAACAGCACATCGATGCCGCTGGCGATCGCTCCGATCACCCCGGCCTTGCGATCTGCCTTGCTGGTGCCGTTGATGGCTTGATCGATGTTCATGCCCATGTCGGCCAGTCCCGCACCGACCACTGCCAGCGCAACGGGCCAGCCCACGGCGGCCATGGAGCCGAAAACCCGGAGAAAGGCGTTCAGGTAGCCGATCCACATCTTCTTGCGCAGCTCACCATTGGAATGCAGCGAAAGGTCAGCATCGCTGTGCATGCGCGCCTTGACCGAGTCGCGTAGCCAACTGAACGCGTCACCTGTGATTGCGGTGGTGTTCTGATTGATCAGGTGGTGATCGTTTTTGCCCCAAGTGGAGTACAGCAAGTCGATCATGGCATTCAGACCGATATTGCCGTCATCCTGCTGTTGGGCGGCCAAGGGGAAATGCGCCATGAAGCGTGCGCGATTCTCCGCATGATTGTTTTGCATCAACAACCACCAATGCAGATCGGACTCAGTGGCGAGCACATGGAAGCAGTCGAGCTCACCGGGGGTGTAGAGAATCTGCACGCCATTGCTGTCAGCGATGCACAAAATATCCGTGGCGCTGTAGCCGCCGATGTTCAGGGCGCTCACTCGCAGTCCGTCAGCAACGGGCGTTTCGCGTTGCAGAAATGCCAGCGAAACCGGCCAGGTGATATCGCTCGCCACAGCCTTGATCAATGTTTTGAGGTTTTCATTGTTCAGCCGTTCGCCGTCGTGTTCGTCGAGGGCCTTGGCGAGGAAATTCAGTTTGGCCAACGTGCGGAAATCGCCGGCGTGCAGCGTCCAGAACTGCTGCATTTTCGTTCGATAGAGTTCGCTGAAGTTGATCGCCCAAAGGTCTTTCAGCACTTCGCTGGGGCGCAGGCGAACTTCGTTGGTCTCGTTGAAGACCGATGCGTCTGCGCCTTCGCTGTAAAAGCCGCCGTAGCCGTCGAGGAGGTCGGCATTGTCCTGATCGTGGGCGTGGAAACGTTTGACCAGAAGCTCCGTCAGCGTCAAGGATTCCGACGGCTTTGGGTAGTGCTCCCAGCCCAGAAAGGCTTTGTCGCTGCTGACCGAGGTGTTGTTGAAGCGGTGCCACCAGACATTTTCGGGATCGATGTCTTTGATACCGTACTTGTCGAGAATGCCCTGGGCCGCTTCGTGGGCCATGTCGTGCAAGTCGGGACAAGCCTCGGTAAACGGCAGCACCAGCGCTTGCAGAGACTGTTCATCCGCCGGGTTCGGCAGTAGTGACGGGGGCAGGATTACAGAAATGTTCACTTCTCGCTCCTTGAGAAATGGGTGGGGGGAAACTGATCGTCACTATGGCTTTTCCAGCGGCGCGAATCTGTAGGGCTGAGGCCATCTGAGCGTGAAGGAAGCAGGGACGCGATCTGTACGAAAGTGTCCCGCAGACATGGCGAACCTGTGTCGCATTGCCACGCCGGCCTTACTGTTTCGCAGTTGCGGGTGTATCGTATTCGCCTTTTAACGGGCCCCCGGGCCTGTCGCTGATACGTGAGGTAGTTGAGTTCATGTCCTTTACCCGTCGCCAAATCCTCGGTGGCCTGGCCGGTCTAGTTGTCGTTGGCGTCGGCGCAGGGGGCGCGTCGCGTTACTGGCTGGGCAAGATGGCCGACGCTGAGGCGGGTCACGATTACGAGCTGATCGCCGCGCCACTGGACGTTGAACTGGTGCCAGGGCACAAGACCGAAGCCTGGGCGTTCGGCCCGTCGGCGCCGGGTACCGAATTGCGTGTGCGTCAGGGTGAATGGCTGCGGGTGCGCTTCATCAACCATTTGCCGGTGGCGACCACCATTCACTGGCACGGCATCCGCCTGCCGCTGGAAATGGATGGCGTGCCTTATGTTTCGCAACTGCCGGTGTTGCCGGGCGAATACTTTGATTACAAATTCCGTGTTCCTGATGCCGGCAGCTATTGGTATCACCCACACGTCAGCAGCAGCGAAGAACTTGGGCGCGGGTTGGTCGGGCCGCTGATCATTGAAGAGCGCGAGCCGACCGGTTTCGTCTACGAAAAGACCTTGAGCCTGAAGAATTGGCACATTGATGACGTAGGCAATTTCGTCGAGTTCAGTATTCCGCGCGAAGCGGCGCGGGGCGGTACGGCAGGGCGTTTGTCGACGATCAATGGTGTGCCGACCCCGGTGATTGAATTGCCGGCGGGGCAGATCACTCGGGTGCGGCTGCTCAATCTGGATAACACCCTCACGTATCGCATCAATATTCCCGGCGTCGAAGCGAAAATTTATGCGCTGGACGGCAACCCGGTCGAGCCACGGCCATTGGGCAAGGAATATTGGCTGGGCCCGGGCATGCGCATTTGTCTGGCGATCAAGGCACCGGCGGCGGGCGAAGAGTTGTCGTTGCGTAATGGCCCGGTGCGTTTGGGCACATTGCGTTCGGTGGCCAATACCGACGCGCCGACCGACTGGCCGAAAACCTTGCCGGCCAACCCGGTGGCCGAGCCGGATCTGGCGAATGCCGAGAAACTCAACTTCAATTTCGAATGGGTCGGTTCGGTGTCGGTCGATGTCGACAACGGGCGGCCGCCGAGCCTGTGGCAGATCAACGGCAAGGCTTGGGACATCACCGACAAGACTTGCGCTGATCGGCCGATCGCCAGTTTGAAGCTGGGGCAGAGCTATATTTTCGAACTGAAAAACATGACCCAGTACCAGCACCCGATTCACCTGCACGGTATGAGCTTTAAAGTGTTGTCGTCGAACCGGCACAAGGTCATTCCGTATTTCACCGACACCTATCTGCTGGGCAAGAACGAGCGCGCGCAAGTGGCGCTGGTGGCCGATAATCCGGGGGTGTGGATGTTCCACTGCCACGTGATCGACCACATGGAAACCGGCCTGATGGCCGCCATCGAGGTGAAGTGATGCGCCAGATTCGCCCAGCGGCGATCATCGACCGCAGCCGTGATCGCGATTTCATGCGTGAAGCCTTGGCGCTCGCGGCGCAAGGTGCAGCGCTGGGCGAAGTGCCGGTGGGCGCGGTGTTGGTGCAGGATGGCGAGATTATCGGGCGTGGGTTTAATTGCCCGATCAGTGCCAGCGACCCGAGTGCGCATGCCGAAATGGTCGCGATCCGCGCGGCGGCGCAGGCAGTGGATAACTATCGGCTGCCGGGCAGTACGCTGTATGTGACGCTCGAGCCGTGCAGCATGTGCGCGGGGTTGATCGTGCATTCGCGGGTGGCGCGGGTGGTGTATGGCGCGCTGGAGCCGAAGGCCGGGATTGTGCAGAGTCAGGGGCAGTTTTTTACCCAGGGCTTTTTGAATCACCGGGTGTTGTATGAAGGCGGGGTGTTGGCGGAGGAGTGTGGTGCGGTGCTGACTGAATTCTTCCGCGCCCGCAGAGCAAAAAGCCCCTCACCCTAACCCTCTCCCGGAGGGAGAGGGGACTGACCGGATTGAATGGTCGAGATCCGCCGACCTGAGTTATCGAGTCGAACTCAAGTTTTGAAAAGCCCAAGGATCGGCTCCCTCTCCTGGAGTGAGAGGGACTGACCGGGTTGGATGGTCGAGATCCGCCGACTTGAGTTATCGAGTCGAACTCAAGTTTCGAAAAGCCCAAGGATCGGCTCCCTCTCCTGGAGGGAGAGGGACTGACCGGGTTGGATGGGCGAGATCCGCCGACTTGAGTTTTCGAGTCGAACTCAAGTTTCGAAAAGCCCAAGGATCGGCTCCCTCTCCTGGAGGGAGAGGGACTGACCGGGTTGGATGGTCGAGATCCGCCGACTTGAGTTATCGAGTCGAACTCAAGTTTCGAAAAGCCCAAAGATCGGCTCCCTCTCCTGGAGGGAGAGGGACTGACCGGGTTGGATGGTCGAGATCCGCCGACCTGAGTTATCGAGTCGAACTCAAGTTTCGAAAAGCCCAAGGATCGGCTCCCTCTCCTTGGGGAGAGGGCTGGGGTGAGGGGTGAATTCACCGCGGTGTTTGAGAGGTTGCGTTACTTCTTGGCGACAATCACCGCACGCATCGGCGCCGGCAACCCTTCGATGGTTTTGCTGTGGTCTTCGGGATCAAGGAAGTCGCTCAACGACTGGTACTTCATCCACTCGGTACCGCGCTGCTCTTCAACAGTCGTGGTGCTCACATCCACACAACGAATGTCGGTAAACCCCGCACGACGCAACCACAACTCCAACGCCGGCACCGACGGCAGGAACCAGACGTTACGCATCTGCGCATAACGGTCTTCCGGCACCAGCACCTGATGCTTGTCGCCTTCAACCACCAACGTTTCCAGCACCAGTTCACCGCCCTTGACCAGGCAATCCTTCAGCGCCAGCAAGTGCTCGATGGGCGAGCGACGGTGATAAAAAACGCCCATCGAAAACACCGTGTCGAAGCCTTCCAGATTCGCCGGCAGGTCTTCGAACGGGAAGGGCAGGTGCCAGGCATTCGGCTCGGACAGATAACGTTGCACCGCTTGGAACTGGCAAAAGAACAGCCAGTTCGGATCAACGCCAATCACGCTGTTGGCGCCGGCGCCGAGCATGCGCCACATGTAGTAGCCGTTGCCGCAGCCGACATCGAGGATGCGTTTGCCTTTCAGATCCAGATGCGGGGCGACACGCGACCACTTCCAGTCCGAACGCCATTCGGTGTCGACGTGCACGCCGAACAGATCGAACGGCCCTTTGCGCCACGGCGACAGTCCCATCAACGCAGTACGCATCTGCGCGCGGGTTTCATCGTCGCAATCGGTGTCGAGCTTCAGGCCGTTGAGCAGATCGATTTCGCTTGGCTGGATCTTCGGCAAGGCGTCCAGCGCACTTTGCCAGCGCTCCAGGTCGCCGTGGCCTTTCTCCATTTTCTTGTCGAGTTGAGCTTGCAGGGTGTTGGCCCATTCGGCCAGCGGCGTGCCTGCCAGACGGCGGGCGAGGGGGGACAGATCAATCATGGCAAGGCAATCAACGAGGCAAAGTTAAGACACTGGAACCAAGGCACGACTTTCGAGAACCCGGCCGCCAACAGGCGCTCGCGGTGTTCTTCGAGGCTGTCGGGCTTCATGACGTTTTCGATGGCGCTGCGCTTCTGGGCGATTTCCAGTTCGCTGTAACCGTTGGCGCGTTTGAAGGCGACGTGCAGATCGGTGAGCAGCGCGTGCTCTTCGGCATCATTGAAGCGCAGCTTCTCCGAGAGGATCAGCGCGCCGCCCGGCAGCAACGATTGGCGGATGCGCGATAGCAACGCGGTGCGCTGATCGGGGGCGATGAATTGCAGGGTGAAGTTCAGCGCCACGACCGAGGCGGGCTGGAAGTCGAGGGCGAGAATGTCGCCTTCGATCACTTCGACCGGCAGCAACTCCTGAAACATCGAGTCCTGACCGTTGAGGTATTCGCGGCAGCGTTCGACCATCGCGGCAGAGTTATCCACCGCGATCACCCGGCAACCGTCGGTGCGCACGTGGCGGCGCAGGGCTTGAGTGACCGCACCCAGCGATGAGCCGAGGTCGTAGAGCACGCTGTTCGGCTGAGCGAATTGCGCCGCGAGTACGCCAAGGTTTTCGACGATGGTCGGGTAACCCGGCACCGAGCGCTTGATCATGTCCGGGAACACCCGCACCACGTCTTCGTTGAAGGCGAAGTCGGGTACCTGGGCCAGAGGCTTGGCGAAAATGCGATCGGGTTCTTTGCTCACGGCGGTTCCGGCGGTGTAAATGGAAAGGCCGGCATTTTAGCCAAAAGGGCGCGGGGATGCTTGGGTTGTCTGATAAAGCGGTAAATCAAAAGATCGCAGCCTGCGGCAGCTCCTGCAGAGATCGGCTGATCATTCCCACGCTCTGCGTGGGAATGCCGCCCCGGACGCTCTGCGTCCCTGCGCAAGTGACGCAGAGCGTCACAGGATGCATTCCCACGCGGAGCGTGGGAATGATCAGATCCGTTTGGTCTGGGAGAACGCCGAGGCGGCGATGCCCCACTGGCCGAGCCAGTAGCTGAGGATGATGACGTATGGCGCAGCGTGAAATGGCGATACGAAACGATCGATGCCAATCACGCTGTCGGAGAATACAAACGCCAGCGCACCGCCGGCCGCGAGCAACGCCGAACGTTTCGGCACATCGGTGCCGAGTCGGGCAAGTGCGCGCCAGAGCATCGCGCTGATTGCCGTGCCATAGACAATCACCGGCACCAGCAATGGCCCGAGCCCGCTGGAAATCAGCATTCCCAACAGCACCGCGCCAACACCGAGGGCAAGCACCAGCGGCAGCATCGCCAGACGCTTGCAGTCACTCAGATAAGCCTTCAGATACGCCAGATGCGCGACCAGAAACGCGCCAAGGCCAAACACGAACAAATCCCCCGGCCACGCCAGCAGCACATCACCGAGCAACGAGAAAATCAGCCCCAGACTGATCCAGCGCCGATAGTCGCTGGGCGGCGCGTCATGCAGCCAGCCGAGCAGCGCCAGCACTGGCAGTGGTTTGACCAACAAACACAGGAGCGCCGCGTGGGTGCTCAAACCATAAAGAAACGTCACCGCGCCCATCAGCGCCAGAATCAACCAACCCACGATCAGTTCACCGAAATCGCGCAATCAAAGGTTTCCACCGGCAGCACTTCCGGCGCCCACGGCTGTTGCGAGGTCAAACGCAGACGCCCGGTGCCGGGCGCAAACGCCTGGAAGCGCCAGGTCGAAATTCCGGCGGCACCGACCACGCCGGCATCTTCCGGATTGCTGTAAACCTCAGGGCTGAGTGCGCGCAGCACGCCACCGGCGGAATCCTGAATGGCCCAGCGGTAGCCGGTGGTTGGATTGCTTGGCAGGGTGATGATCAGGTTTTGCCCGTTAGTGAGTTGCACCGGGCATTCGCTTTGTTTTTCCACGGTCACGTTCTGTTTCGGTTGGCTGGCGCAAGCGGCCAACAACGAGAGGGCGAGGGGGACAAACAGGCGAGTGGGGGACATAAGGTCAGCGGCTCCGGGCGTTCACGACGAACGGCGAGCATAACTGAAGATGAGACAAAGTGTGACAGTCTGGGAATCCAGTGTTGTCAGAGCTGACGCCTTCGCGAGCAGGCTCACTCCTACAGTGAGTTGTGGCGTTCACAAATCAACTGTTCACCATAGAACCCTGTAGGAGTGAGCCTGCTCGCGATAGCGGTAGTCATGTCACCGCAGGACTGTCAGAACAAGATCTTCGCCACATCGGCAAATTTCTTCGCGAAATGCACGGTAATCCCTTCTTTCAGATAATCCGGCAATTCCTCAAAATTACCCCGGTTCGGCTCGGGCAAAATCAACTCGAAAATCTTCTGCCGCCGCGCCGCAATCACCTTCTCGCGCACCCCGCCAATCGGCAGTACATGCCCGGTCAACGTCAGTTCGCCGGTCATGGCTACGCCTTTTTTCGGCGGCTGATTACGTGCGAGCGAGAGCAGGGCGCTGGCCATGGTCACGCCGGCGCTTGGGCCGTCTTTCGGGGTGGCGCCTTCGGGCACATGCAGGTGGACGAAGGCTTCGTCAAAGAACTTCGCATCGCCGCCGAACTGTTTCAGGTGCGAGCTGACGTAGCTGTAGGCGATCTCTGCCGATTCTTTCATCACATCACCGAGTTGCCCGGTGAGTTTGAAACCGCGATTGAGCGTGTGAATGCGCGTCGCTTCGATCGGCAACGTCGCGCCGCCCATGCTGGTCCACGCCAGACCGGTAATCACACCGGTGCCGGACAGCACCTGTTCGTTGCGGAACACTGGATGACCCAGTGACGCTTCCAAATCTTTCGGCCCGAGTTTGATCACCGCTTTCGGGTCGTCGATCAGCTTCATCACCGCTTTGCGTACCAGTTTGCCCATCTGTTTTTCCAGCTGGCGCACGCCGGCTTCACGGGCGTAACCGTCGATCAGGGACTTGAGCGCGCTGTCGCTGATGCTCAGGCTGCCCTTGGACACACCGGCCTTTTCCAGCAATTTCGGCCACAGGTGACGCTTGGCGATGGCGACTTTTTCTTCAGTGATGTAGCCAGACAGGCGAATCACTTCCATCCGGTCCAGCAACGGGCCGGGGATCGAATCGAGGGTGTTGGCGGTGCAGACGAACAGGACTTTCGACAAGTCCATGCGCAGGTCGAGGTAGTGGTCGAGGAATTCGACGTTCTGTTCCGGGTCAAGGGTTTCCAGCAGCGCCGAGGCCGGGTCGCCCTGGTAGCTCTGGCCCATCTTGTCGATCTCGTCGAGCATGATCACCGGGTTCATCACTTCGACGTCTTTCAACGCCTGCACCAGTTTGCCCGGCTGCGCGCCGATGTAGGTGCGGCGATGGCCCTTGATCTCGGCTTCGTCGCGCATGCCGCCGAGGCTGAAGCGGTAGAACGGTCGGCCAAGGGATTCGGCGATGGATTTGCCGACGCTGGTTTTACCCACGCCCGGCGGGCCGACCAGCAGCACGATGGAGCCGCTGATTTCACCTTTATAAGCACCGACGGCGAGGAATTCGAGGATGCGATCCTTGATGTCGTCGAGGCCGGCGTGGTGTTTGTCGAGCACTTTACGCGCGTGCTTGAGGTCGAGTTTGTCCTCGCCATACACGCCCCACGGCACCGAGGTCGCCCAGTCGAGGTAGTTGCGGGTGACCGCGTACTCCGGCGAGCCGGTTTCGAGGATCGACAGTTTGTTCATTTCCTCTTCGAGGCGTTTCTGCACCTGCGCGGGGAGGACTTTGCCTTCGAGGCGTTGTTCGAACTGTTCGAGGTCGGCGCTGCGGTCGTCTTTGGTCAGGCCGAGTTCCTGCTGGATGACCTTGAGTTGTTCCTTGAGGAAGAACTCGCGCTGATGCTCGCCGATCTTGCGGTTAACTTCCGCCGAGATCTCTTTTTGCAGGCGCGCGACTTCGACTTCCTTGCGCAGCATCGGCAGGACTTTTTCCATGCGCTTGAGCATCGGCACGCAGTCGAGCACTTCTTGCAGCTCGGGGCCGGTGGCGGAGGTCAGCGCGGCGGCGAAGTCGGTCAGCGGCGACGGGTCGTTGGGGCTGAAGCGGTTGAGGTAGTTTTTCAGCTCTTCGCTGTACAGCGGGTTGAGCGGCAGCAGTTCCTTGATCGCGTTGATCAGCGCCATGCCGTAGGCCTTGACCTCATCGGTCGGCTCGGTCGGCTGGTGCGGGTATTCGACTTCGACCAGGTACGGTGGGCGGTGGTGTTTGAGCCAGGTTTTGATGCGTACGCGGCTCAGGCCCTGGGCGACGAATTGCAGTTTGCCGTTCTCGCGGCTGGCGTGATGGACTTTGACCAGCGTGCCGTATTCGGGAAGGGCGCCGGTGTTGAAGTGGCGCGGGTCTTCCTGGGGCGTGTCCATGAAGAACAGGGCCAGGGAGTGGTGGTCGGATTTGCTGACCAGGTCGAGGGTTTCGGCCCAGGGTTCTTCGTTGACGATGACCGGCAGGACTTGGGCCGGGAAGAACGGGCGGTTGTGGATCGGGATGATGTAGACCTTGTCCGGCAGGTTTTGGCCTGGCAGGGCGAGGCCTTTGCCGGAGGAGGTGTGTTCGATGTGGTCGTCTTCGGTGTAGTCGTCGGGGTGATCGGGGAATTCTTGCTGGTCGCTCATGGGGCACCTGCGCAATGGGGTATGGGTCTTAGATGGGGCAGGCTTTGGGTGGTTTCAATGGGGGGCGATGTTTCTGCTTGTGTGTTCAGGGTTTTGACAGGGGGCACGCTTTGGGCTTGGCGGCCTTTGGGCCGGCCATGTTCTTGGGGTTTGGGTGTATATCCGTTGCTGCGGTAACGGCTGCTTAGGGTTTCGCCCTGACGGCGACTCACTTTTTTGACAACCGCCTCAAAAAAGTAAGCAAAAAAACGCTTGCTCCTACGTGCGGCCCGCTCGCTGGGGCTCGGGGTTCCTTCGCTGCGGGATTGATCCGGGGGGCATCGCCTACGGTTTGCTTCGCTGCACCTCCTCTCGATGTGTTTGGCTGCGCCAAACGGTCGCTGCGCTCCCACCCCCGGATCAATCCCTCCACTCAGCCTTCCGATGTCGCTCGTGGATCAAGATCAAAAGCTTCACCCGAGCTTGCGCTCATCGTGTTGAGTGGTGAAGAGCGGGCGCGATGCGAAAATTTATTGGGTGAACTCAATTCCTGTGAGCTGGCTTGCCAGCGATGGCGGCCTGACAGCCGACCTGTTCTGGCGGATGAACTGGATTCAACGGTAGGAGCTGCCGAAGGCTGCGATCTTTTGATCTTGCTTTTGTAGGAGTAAAGCTTGCTCGCGATGGCGGCCTGCCAGCCGACCTGGTTCTGGCGGATGAACTCGATTCACATGTAGGAGCTGCCGAAGGCTGCGATCTTTTGATCTGGCTTGTAGGAGCAAAGCTTGCTCGCGATGGCGGCCTGACAGCCGACCTGGTTCTGGCGGATGAACTGGATTCACATGTAGGAGCTGCCGAAGGCTGCGATCTTTTGATCTGGCTTGTAGGAGCAAAGCTTGCTCGCGAAGGCGGCCTGACAGCCGACCTGTTCTGGCGGTTGGACTGGATTCACATGTAGGAGCTGCCGAAGGCTGCGATCTTTTGATTTTAAAATCCAGATCAACAGATCGCAGCCTTCGGCAGCTCCTACAGGTCGGTGTCAGTTTTGGGTGGGGATTTCGTGGTTATCCAGTGCGCGGTTCACCGCGAGTTCGGCGAGCATGATGATTTGCTGGATCGCCAGAATCGTGCGTCGCTGCGGCAGTTCGATGTAGGCGGCGATGTCGCTGGTCATGAGGCTGGCTTGGGCCAGGGATTCGCAGGCGTGGACCAGCAGGCTTTCGTTGTCCTGATTGGGGGCGACCTGGAACATGGTGCTGGGTTTGTGGAAGCGCAGGGTGAGTGCGTTGGGTTTGAGGTAGTGGTCGAGGGCGCGTTCGGCGGCGTCGTGGAATCTTTTTGAGCCGGGGAATTCGTAGGGGGTGGTGTCGTCCGCTGCGGGCGGATTGGGTGTTGGTTTGATCATGGTGAAGCTCCGAATGATGAGTGGGGCTGTCACTCTCAATCGCCGCGACGCGACAAAGGGTGGCAGCTGTACGCAGGTTCGCGGACCGAGCCATTCGGCAATCTCGGCATACCCGAAGGTATCCCGCGCACAGCCACCATCAAACCAAACAACAAGCACCTGAGCGCTCCCGTTTGGGTCGGCGATTATGCATCAAATCGAATGAACTGCTCGGGCCGCGACGCCCGTTCGCTGAATTTGCAGCGACCCTCAGAGCCTATCCACCCCACTTCCGAGGCACAACCGACGCGACTTGTGGGAAAAACTCCGTTCAATCAGCAGCATTTGTAGGACGAGCAAATTTCCCACAGCCAACCCATTCCACCCTGTAGGAGCTGCCGAAGGCTGCGATCTTTTGATCTGGCTTTTAAAAATCAAAGTCAACAGATCGCAGCCTTCGGCAGCTCCTACATGGATATGTGGTGCACAAAAAAGGCGATGTCCCTCACGAGACATCGCCTTTGTTTTACCGCCGTTAAAGCTTATTCCGGCAGTTTGTAGGCAATGATGTAGTCGCCCATTTTGGTGCCCAGCGAGCCGTGACCGCCGACAACGAGCAGCACGTATTGCTTGCCGTCCTTGCCGGTGTAGGTCATCGGGGTCGCTTGACCACCCGCCGGCAGACGCGATTTCCACAGCTCTTTACCGCTGTTCACGTCGTACGCGCGCAGGTACTGGTCGAGGGTGCCGCTGAGGAAGCCGACGCCGCCAGCCGTGACCATCGAGCCGCCCATGCTAGGCACGCCCAGGGTGAAGCCGATCGGGATTGGCGAGCTGTCGCGGCTGGTGCCGTTTTTGCGTTTCCACACGACTTTGCCGGTGGTCAGGTCGATACCGGCAACGTAGCCCCAGGCCGGGGCCTGGCACGGTACGCCGAGTGGCGACATGAACGGGTGCATGATCACGGCGTATGGCGCGCCAGTGTTCGGTTGCACGCCAGCGGTTTCGCTTTCGCGTTTGCTGCCGGCGGCGACTTGCTCGCGTGGCACCATTTTCGAAACGAAGGCCATGTAGTTCGGGCTGGTGAACAACATTTGGCGAACCGGATCGACCGAAACGCCGCCCCAGTTGAACACGCCGACGTTACCCGGGTAGATCAGGCTGCCCTGTTCCGACGGCGGGGTGTACTGGCCTTCATAACGCAGTTCTTTGAACTGGATGCGGCACAGCATCTGGTCGAACGGGCTCGCGCCCCACATGGCTTTTTCGGTCAGTTCCGGGGCCAGCAGGTTGAGATCCGAACGCGCCTGGGTCGGTGCGGTGTGGTCGCCTTTCACGGCGCCTTGCGGTACCGGGATTTCCTTGATCGGAATGATCGGCGTGCCGTCACGACGGTCGAGGACGTACAGGCTGCCCTGTTTGGTCGGGGCGATCAGCGCCGGTTTCACGCCGTCGGCGGTTTTCATGTCGAGCAGGGTTGGCTGGCTGCCAACGTCCATGTCCCACAGGTCGTGGTGGGTGAACTGGTAGTTCCAGCGCACTTTACCGGTGGCCAGGTCCAGAGCAACGATACCGGCGCTGAATTTCTCGGCGCCCGGGGTGCGGTCTGCGCCCCACTGGTCTGGAGTCTGGTTGCCCAGTGGCAGGTAAACCATGCCGAGTTTTTCGTCGACGCTGGCCAGCGACCACATGTTCGCCGAGTTGCGGCTGTAGGTTTCGCCCGGTGCCAAAGGCTCGGTGGCGTCTGGCTTGTCGCTGTCCCAGTTCCATACGAGGTGGCCGTCGTGCACGTCGAAGGCGCGGATCACGCCCGATGGCTCGTTGGTCGATTCGTTGTCGGTGACGTGACCGCCCATGATCACCAGATCTCGAGTAATCGCGGCCGGCGAGGTGGAGTAGTAGCCACCAGCGGTGAACGGGCCGATGCCTTGGGTCAGGTCAACCACACCGTTGGTGCCGAAGCCTTCGCAGATTTTGCCGGTGTCGGCGTTCAAGGCGATCAGGCGGGCATCAGCGGTTGGCAGGTACAGACGACGCGGGCAGGCCTGAGCAACAGCTTTACCGGCTTCGGAAATCACCGCGGAAGCTGCGTTTTCAGTTTTGGCGTACGCGGCTTCGTCGTAGTACGACACGCCACGGCAAGTCATGTGGGCGAAGCCTTTGAAGCCGACCGGGCTCTTGATCTGCGGGTCGAAGCGCCACAGTTCTTTGCCGGTGTCCGGATCCAGTGCCAACACTTTGCTGTGCGCGGTGCAGGCGTAGACCATGCCGTTGGCTTTCAGCGGGGTGTTTTCGTTGGTCAGTTCAACCGGGTCATCAGCGGTCGGCAGGTCGCCGGTCTGGATGCGCCAGGCTTCTTGCAGCTTGCCGACGTTGGCCGGGGTGATCTGTTTCAGCGGCGAGTAACGGTCACCGAATTCGGTGCGGCCATAGGCCTGCCAGTCGCCATCTGGCATCGCTGGTGCGGTGCTGCTGGTGTCGGCGGTGTCGCGGCCCAGTTCGCCGAAGGTTTCGCCCGGGTGGGTGAACAGGCTGATCAGCGCGGTGAGACCGGCCAGAACCACGGCTACGGTCAGGCCGCGAGTGCCCATCGGCGCCGGGCCGTTAAGCAGCAGCGGACGACGGAACCACGGCAGCAACATCACGAAGCCGAGGACAAACCACAGGGCCAGACGTGGCACCAGTTGCCACCAGTCCAGACCGACTTCCCACAGCGCCCAAACGGTGCTGGCAAACAGGACGATGGCATACAGGCCCAGCGCCGCACGCCGGCCCAGCAGCAACAGAATGCCGCTCAGCGCAATGCCGATACCGGCCAGCAGGTAGTACAGCGAGCCGCCGAGCATGCTCAGCTTGACCCCACCGGCCAACATGGCCAGGCCCATCAGCAGAAGCAGAATGCCGAGCAGACTCGGTAGCAGACGGCTTCGACTCGAAGCACTTTCGGTGCTCATAGTGTGATTCTCCGTGACGTTTCAAGTAGTCCCGCGCAGTAGTCACTGTAGATGACGATTGAGCGTGGGCATGGTTCAGATAAAAACTTGTCTAGCTAACGAATTTCATCTGTAGGAGTGAGCCTGCTCGCGATAGCGCTGTTTCAGTCACTGGAGATGTCGCCTGAAACACCGCTATCGCGAGCAGGCTCACTCCTACAGGGGATCTGTGTGTTGCTTTAGAACGAGGACTGGATCTTGATCCCGCCGATCAGGGCGTCGTCGACGTCGTTCACGCCACCGGGGTGGCGGATGTATTGCAGGTTCGGACGTATGGTCAGCCAATTTGTTACATGCACGCCGTAATACAACTCGGCGCTGTATTCGGTGTCTTGCGGTGGCAAGAACGCCGGATCGTCATAGTCGTAAACGGCATTGGCCTGATTCGTCGCTTCGGCATTTTTGCGAAAGGCCGGGTTGACGTGTACGCGGGCGAGGGCGAAACCGATGTCGTCCTTGGCGCGCGCGTCGAACGGGCCTTTGTAGGTGATGCCGGCCTGCACGTAGTTGTCGATCGCGTTGGTTTTCTTGTCGTGCATGGTGCCGTTGGCGAACACGCTCAAACCGCGACTGTTATCGCTGGCCACGCTGGTGATTTGCTGCTGAATGCCCAGCCAAACCCCGTGTTTGCTCGACGCGCTGCGGTAGGCTTCGCCGCTGAGGGCCGCCGGTTGGCCGTTCTGATCTTTATAAGCGTCAGTGGCTTTGGCGTTGCTGTAGTAGTAACCGGCGCGGTATTCGCCCGGCAGGCCGTTGAGCTTCGGCGTCCACACCAGTTCGATCGGCAGGATTGCGCCCTGGGTGCCGCTGCCGCTGAGTTTGAAGCCGTTGCCGCGATCGAGGTTCGACGGGTTCTGCTCATAGGCACCGACCTGCGCGTACAACTCTGGGGTCAGGTGATATTTGACGCGCAGCGCCCATTGGCTGACCGGCCAGTTGTACCAGATGCCGCCGACCCAGTTGCCGACCTGCGAGCCGCAGAACGCGAGGTTCTGGAAGTCGCACGGGAAGCTGTTGAAGTCTTCGCCCTCGCCGAAACGACCAACCTTGATGTCGAGTTTCTGATCGAAGAATTTCTGCTGATACCACATCTGCGTCAGGCGCGTGGTCTGGCCACGGCCCCAGACTTCCTGGGCCGAAGTGAAGCCGCCGACGCGCGGATCGTTGATGCGATCGTTGCTGATGTTGTTGCCGCTGCGTTTGGTGATGGTCAGTTGAAACTCGGCATCGTCCCAGCCGAGGATCTTTTGCAGATCCAGGTGTGTGCCCAAACCGAACTGATCGCTGTAACGCGCGGTGCGGTCATGGTCATAGCCACCGTGCAGGTTGCTGCCCATTTCGCCGGTGTAATCGAGCTTGAAGTCGTAGCCTTTTTCCGAGAGTTCGGTGCGCGTGCCGTTCCAGTCACCGAGCATGTACGGTGATTCACTGTCGAACGCGGGAGCCGCTTGGACGCAAGTGGCGAGGCCAAGGGCGGTGCAGCCACCGATGGCGCGCAGGGCTGAGATAGCGCTGTCTCGGGAGAAGGAAAAATCGGGCATGAATAAGTCTTTTTTTGGTGTTTTCGGGGTGCAAACTGAGCGCTTCAATATGTCGCAGGCAGTGAAGCGATTCAGCTGAAGGGCGGCAGGATAATGATCTGTAACAAATTGAGAAAGGCCTTTTGTGAACATGCATCCTTTCAGATTTGGTAACAGTGCGAAAAGATCGCAGCCTTCGGCAGCTCCTACATTGAAATCCGTGCACCAGTAGGAGCTGCCGAAGGCTGCGATCTTTTGCCCTTGACCTACATTTGAAGGAAGCCCTTCCACCGAACCACCCCCTCGGCTAAGGTGCGCGGCTTCCGCATTTTTCACTTCGCCCAAAGGCCTGGCATGAACGACCAAACCCCCGATCCGCTGCACGGCGTCACCCTCGAACAGATCCTCAACGCTTTGGTGACTCATTACGAATGGTCGGGGCTGGCCGAGCGCATTGATATTCGCTGCTTCAAAAGCGATCCAAGCATCAAGTCGAGCCTGACGTTTCTGCGCAAAACCCCGTGGGCGCGGGAGAAGGTCGAGCGTCTGTACGTGAAGTTGATGCGCACCAAGCGACCACTCTGAGATGGACGCCGTCTGGCGCCATCGCCTGATGACCTGCGCGGCCGTTTTAGGTTGGGCGGGGTTGGCTATTCAGCTGTACCTGATTTTCTTCGCACGCTTAAGCGTCAGCGCCAGTCTGTTGGGCGGGCTGGTGAGCTTTTTCAGTTACTTCACGATATGGACGAATACGCTGGTGGCGACGGTGCTGACCTGCGCCGTGACCGAGCGTGAGTCCGCCGCACGCCGTTGGTTTCTACAGCCGTGGGTGACCAGTGGGATTGCCGTGAGCATTGTCGTGGTCGGCCTGGCCTACAGCATTTTGCTGCGGCATTTGTGGCACCCGGAAGGTTGGCAGTTTGTTGCCGATGAATTGCTGCACGACGTGATGCCGCTGCTGTTTTTGGGGTACTGGTGGGTGTGCGTACCGAAGGGCACGTTGCGCTGGTGGCATCTGCCGTTGTGGCTGATTTATCCGCTGGTGTATTTCATCTACGCCTTGCTGCGCGGGCATTTGCTCGGCGCGTATGCGTATCCGTTCATTGATGTGGCGGTGTTGGGTTATCCACAGGTGTTCGTCAATGCCGGGGGGATATTGCTGGGGTTTGTGTTGATTGGGTTGCTGGTGATCGGCCTCGACCGATCTCGGCGATGAACGTCAAAAGATCGCAGCCTTCGGCAGCTCCTACATTGGAATGCGTACTTCTGTAGGAGCTGCGGCACGCTGCGATCTTTTGATCTTGTTATTGAACAATCAACGTCAAAAGATCGCAGCCTTCGGCAGCTCCTACATTGGAATGCGTACTTCTGTAGGAGCTGCGGCACGCTGCGATCTTTTGATCTTGTTATTGAACAATCAACGTCAAAAGATCGCAGCCTGCGGCAGCTCCTACAGGGGATATCACTCTTCTTCGGAACCTTCGGCGCGCCAGTAGCCGACGGCTTTGATCAGTTGTTCATCCAGCCCGTGCTCATCGATCAGGACACGGCGAATCTGCCGTGACACCTTGGTCTCCGTCGCCACCCACGCGTACAGATTGCCCTTCGGCACCTGCAATTGCTTCACGGTGGTCAGCAGGTTGTCCTGGCCGCCTTCACGCAGCACCCAGATCACATTGATCTGCGCCGCGCTCTCGAGCACTTGCTGTTCCGCGCCGTTTTCCACCTCGATCACCACCAGCGCTTTACGATTCGCCGCCAAACCTTCAAGGCGGCGGGCGATGGCGGGCAGGGCGGTTTCGTCGCCGATCAGCAAATAGCTGTCGAAGATGTCCGGCACGATCATCGAGCCACGCGGCCCGCCGATGTGCAGGAATTGTCCCGGTGCAGCTTGCTCAGCCCAGGTCGACGCAGGGCCGTCACCGTGCAGCACAAAATCGATGTCCAGTTCCAGTGCATCCAGGTCGTAACGGCGCGGCGTGTAGTCGCGCATCTCTGGCTTCGGCCCATCGTCCTTGCCGGCGCCGAGCACCATGGTTTCCAGCGCGGCGGCCTGTTCGGCGTTCTGCGGGAACAGCAGTTTGACGTGATCGTCCGTGCCCAGGCTGATAAACCCGGCCAGTTCCGGCCCGCCGAGGGTGATGCGGCGCATGCGCGGCGTCAGGTCAACCACGCGCAACACTTCAAGCTTGCGGCGTTTGATTTCGTGCATCACGCGGTGAATGGTTTGGGTATCGACTGCAGTCATTCGGCTTTCTCCGAGGCAGGTTGAACGGCAGGGCCGTCGACGATGGCTTTCGCGGTGTCGTTGAGCAGGTCACGCACACGCAGGATTTCTTCCGGGCTCCAGCGCCCGTGGTGCATTTGCAGGGCATGGCGCAAGTTGTGCACGGCTTCATGGATTTCGGCAGGGCGGTCATGGCCGCGCAGCGAGCGTTTGCTCACATCAATGCGCATGCGCACGCCATCGAGTGCCACGGCTTGTTCGCTTAAAGACAAACGACCGGCCTCGGTGACGCTGTAGCGTTTTTTGCCGCCCTCGGCGTCACCGGCAATCAGGTCGCTTTC
The DNA here is from genome assembly GCF_049959085.1 of Pseudomonas rustica. Taxonomy (NCBI): domain Bacteria; kingdom Pseudomonadati; phylum Pseudomonadota; class Gammaproteobacteria; order Pseudomonadales; family Pseudomonadaceae; genus Pseudomonas; species Pseudomonas rustica. The sequence goes on from NZ_CP188200.1 coordinate 574,033, forward strand.
TTCGAGGAAGGTCAGGGTCGGGTAGATCACGCCGGGGCTCGGGCTGTAGGCGCCGTCGAACATGCCTTCGATCTGGCGGATCAGGTCGTAGCCGTGGCACGGCTGTTCGGCGATCAGTGCCAGCAACAGCAATTTCAAATCGCCGGGGGCAAACACCCGTGGGCCGCGGCCGCCGCGTTCGCGACCGGGGCGTTTTTCGAAGCCGTCACGGCCGTCGCCGTGTTCGCGGTGGGGGGAATGATGGTCTCTCATTTCAGTCTTCTCTCGTCGTGTTTAGATACAACTTAAGATATATCTTTTGGCCTGATCAAGCTGAAATGACCAACGGTCGTGCGGGTCTGCACGAGCTCGCAGAAGGCGCAAGGGGCACCTGAGCAGGATTTTTTCGCCGCGCCGGTAACAATAAATGCCTATACAACGTTCGCTTAGTTTGATTAATTACTCTAAAGCATCGATACCGTCCCTGTTTTTGTTGTGCGTGTAGTTTGGTTCTTACAGAAGTTGCATAACATGCAACTTTGTCATTTTGTCCTGATGTAGTACCGGTCTTACAGTTGCTCAGGTGTTTTTCTTGAAAGTTGCTGTTTTTCTTTCAAGTCAAATAGCACTTGGGCTACGCGTGCGTCAGAAACGCCCTGCTTATTTCGTGGTGGGAATAGCGGAATATTCCCCGGCGTTGAACGTCCACTTTCTTACGTGTCTGAGCCCAGCTGGCTTTGTTATTCAGACCTGTAACGAGGTGCAGGACTTCAGCCAACTCCCACAACGAAATGACAGGAAGTTAATCATGCTCAAGCAACTTGCAATCGCTACTCCTCTGGCCATGCTGACACTGGGTGCTTCGGTTGCCTTTGCGGCTGAAGAATCGCGTACAGCCATCAATATCGTCGCGGACATTCCGAGCACTGTGTTTCATGCACAGCCGGTCGATCCGAACTTCGGTCGAAATGAAGAAATGCGCTATGTCATCGGCTCCGGGACTCTGACGCCGGTACGTGGCACCTATGACATCCAGCACACCCAGGGCTCGGTAGGCGCTTACGTTGAAGGCGGTCCGCAACCACTGTTCAACGGTTCAAATACTATTGCGCTGACGTATGCCTTCAACGGTAAAACCCTCACCGGCGCGTCTGCAGAAGTGGTAGGCGACACCGAATCCAACGGCGGCATGCGTGCTGATCTGGTGATTACCGCCGCCAAACCAGCCGACGGCCAATCCGGTCTGTACACCGCCACCCCGGTGGTGATGTTCGACGCCATCCCACGCATTACGCAGTAATGCGTATTTGACCTCTGCCAATTTTGGCAATGGGTTCGTCCGGCCGGCCGCTAGTCAATAGCGTTCGGTCGGCGTTTGGCCGATCAAACAAAAAGAGTAACTAAGTTCATGTTTCCGATGACACCCATCGCGGCAGCGCTTGCACTTTTTTTATGTGCCAATGCCTTGGCTGCGCCTACGGATGACCGTCATACGCCACGTAACTTGCTGGCGCAGGCAAAAGGGTTGCCGAGTGAATTCGAAGAGCACTTCTTTGATGTGCCACTTGCGGTGCGTGTGGAGTTGGATCAACAGTTTCTGGGCGAAGCGATGATTGTTCTATCACGCGATGATCGCATCACCCTGCTCGAATTCACCGAGAGTATCGACAGCAACTTCAGCGCCACTGAACGTGATGTCTGGGCTGACTATTTAGGCCGTGGCGTTGCTTTGGGTGCCTGTCAGGGCAGTTGCCCGGCGCAGATGCTCGCCGTGCACTACAACCTGGAAAACTCTCTGGTGTCGATCGTCACCGAGAATGCTGAGCGCGACAGCCAGGCGCCGCGCTATTACCTGCAACCGAAATCCGGCAGCACCGGGTTGATCGTGCGTAACCAGCTCAACCTCAACGGCGGTCAGGATCAGGATCTTGGTGGTCGTTACGGCTTGGTCACCAGCAGCAGCCTCGGCAACTGGACACAAAGCCTGAACGTACAAATGGCCCGTCTGGGCGGTTCGGACGAGCAGATGTATCACGCCGTGCAAGAGCTCTACAGCCAGAAAGAGCTGCAGGGCAGTTTTGTTCGCTTAGGCTATTTCATGCCCGATTCCGAAGGCCTGACCCGCCAGCCGCGATCGTTCGGTGTCAGCCCGGACACGGCGGTGGGCGCCATGTATGGCAGCTCCGACAGCCTCGCCATCGACAATCCGAAACCCAGCGTTTATCCGCTCTACGTCACCGCGAACCGCCAGGCTTCGGTGGAGATTTATCGCAATGGCTTGTTGATCAACACACAACCGGTCGACGCCGGTCTGCAAACCCTCGACACCCGACCATTACCCGGCGGCATTTATGAAGTTGAAGTGCGCCTGATCGAAGACGGCCAGATCACCTCCACCACGTCCGAGCTGATCTACAAACCGAACAACTGGCGCAATCATGACGAGCGCTGGCGCTACAACGTGTTCGCCGGGCGCGAGAGCAAATTGTGGAGCAACTGGGACGATCAGGCCTCCGGCGGCATGACGGCGGGCGCAGCGTTCAACTACTTGCTGCACCCGCGAGTCATCGTCGGATTCTCCGGGCGGCAGATCAGCGAAAAACTGCAGTACGGCACATCGATCGACTGGACGCTGGCCAACAACACCAGTGTGTTCGGCAATGTTTACCAAACCGAAGACCACGGCACCGGTCTCGATCTGCAAGGCATGTACAGCTACGGCTCGGGCAGTATTTTCCTGACCCACAACCGCAGCTGGCTCGACACCACCAACACCTACGAAACCCTGCCCGACGGCACGCGTGTACGGCAGCGCAACGTGTTCATCGGCCAGACCAGCAACTCGGCGCTGTCGGTGAATCATCGGGTCAGCAACAAAAGTTCGATCAACGCGCGGGTCTCGCACAGCGACGGCAATATCGAAGGTGTCGGTCTCGATCTCGGCTGGACGCAGCGCGGCGAATTGTTTGGCAGCGATGCCAACTGGCGATTTTCGGTGTTCGACCGCCCGGGCAGTTTCAGCAGCGGCGATGCGCGCAATCGCGGGGTCGACCTGAGTGTCAGCCTGGCGCTCGGCGGGCCGGGCGAGCAGATTTCCGGCAGCCTCGGTTCGCGAACTTCGCGCGATGGCGGGCGTGACAACAATGCCTCCGTCACCTATCGCAAAGACTTGCAGGATCACTTGTTGCAGAGCGTCTCGGCCACGGCGATCACCGACACCTACGGTCTGGGGCTTTCCGGGACTGGCAGCTTTCAGAGCGACGCAGTCAACGGCGATGGCTTCATTCAGCGCTCTTCGTATAACAACAATTTTTCCGGTGGTTTGAACCTCGACAGCACCGTAGCGCTGAGTGGCCAATACATCGCCATGACCAGCCAACACGACCGAGGTGGCGCCGGGATGATCGTTGATGTCGAGTCTGATCTGGACGACATCGCCCTGCGCGCCGATGACTTGAGCGGCGGCAGCGCCAACCTGCGGCCGGGGCGCAACTTCATCCCGATCACCGCTTACAAAAACGGCACGGTGAGCTTCGATTTTGAAGGCAACGACGTCCCGGCCGCGGCGATTCAACCGGCACGCACGAGTTACCACTTGAACAAGGGCGGCGTGGACTATCGAAAAATCCGCGTGATGAAAACCCTGACCGTGCTTGGCCGCTTGATCGACCCCAAAGGCCAGCCGCTCAAGGGCCACCACATCATCAACCACGCCAGCCGAGGCGTGAGCGAAGTCGACGGGTTCTTCTCGATGGAAATGAATGCCGGAGCGCCGACCCTGGAAGTGCGTCAGGGCGATCAATTGCTCTGCCGGTTCCGCCTCAACACCGATGCCGCCCGGGTGGAAAACAACGTGCTGATGATTGGCGATTTGCGCTGCACGCCGGACACCTTGGCGGACACCGCTATTGCCAATGAAACCGCTGGCTGATCCGACCTTAAACCCGTCACTCGCTGTGACAGCCCGTTGCGGCTGTGTTGAAAATACAGAGGCAAATCGAATATGAAACGTTTGTTGGCAATTGGTTTTTTCTTGTTTGCACCCCTCGCTTTTGCTGCTCCGCAGATCAACGTCGGCGTGGTCTACGACTATCTGGATGCCGACAAAAGCACCTACCTGAAACGCATCTTCAATGGCGGCGACAGTACCGCGTTCATCAAGATCAACATCCTTGAAATGATCTTCGACGAGCAGGGCACTGCCCGGGAAATCCCCCTGCAATCCCAGGCCGGTGCCACGGCACGCGACGGCCTGATGGCTAGCCCGGCGCGGCTGATCGTGCCGGCCAACGGCACTCAAGGCACGCGCTTGTTGTACATGGGCGCGCGCGATCAGGAACGTTATTTCCGCGTCCGTTTTGTGCCGGTGGTGCCTGAAGCCGCCGACGAATTTGCGCTCACGGATGAAGAGCAGGCCGACTACAAAAAAGACTTTGCCGCTGGCGTTACGGTGCTGGCCGGTTACGGCACGGTGTTTTTCGTGCGGCCGAAAAACACCCGGTTCGACAGCGTCATCGATGACAGCAACGGCCAATATCAAATCCGCAATAACGGCAACAGCGTGGTGGTTATCGACGAGTTCAAGGACTGTCTCGCGGGCAATGAACAGGACTGCCAGCCGACCACCAAACACCACATTCTGGCGGGCCGGACATTCCGCTTCGACAAGCAGGCCGGGCGCAATTACCGCTTCACGGTGATTGAAGGCGCGGCGAAAAAGAAAGTCGAAGTGAAGGGTTAGGCACACCGCGATTTGGATAGTAGAGGAACGATCATGAACAGGCGAAAAATTGCACGGGTGACGCTGACCGGTTTGTTGCTGGCCTGCACCTGTGCCCACGCGGCGCGCGAGGTGCAGGAGTTTGAAGTGTCGGTGAGCATTCCCTCTTCAGGGTTCCATGTGTTGCCGGCAGACCCTGGCTGGATCAGTCGCGAGCAGCGACTGCCTTGGAGTTTGCTCAACTCGACGCTCGGTGGTCTGCGCAAGGATTTTGATGTGAAAAACGAGGGCGGAGCGATCGAGGCACGTCTGGACGGTCTGGCATATCTGTCCAGCGGCGAGTCCGGCCACGAGATCGAATTGCAGGTGGTGTTTAACGGCAGAGAATTGAAGGTGGGCGAGGCGGTTGAAGTGGTGTCTGCGGCGGACGGTCGGCAGGGTCGCCGGGTGTTGCTGGAAATCACTCCACAGCCCCCTGACGACGGAATTTATAAACCGGGCAGTTATTTCGGCAACGTCAACATGATGTTCAACGCCGTTTTGCCAGGTGCTTGATGACCGATTCTCCGAACTGAACAGGTGACGTGACATGATCAATATGTATGGACGTTTGGCGGTTGCGTTGCTGACCCTGTTTGCAGTGATGCCAGGGGCGGCAGCAGTAAAAGAGATTGAAGCGTTGTTTCGGCCAGACTCGGCTAATCCGCAGAACAACGAGTTTATTAACCAGACGCCGTCGGAGGGGTTTTGTCTGCAGTTACCTCATGTTTGCAAACCGGAAGGCCTATTCAGCCTGATCGCGCCGATTGTTTTCAGCGCCAGTAAGCCTATTCAGCCTTTTCACACAGACCCGCGGCAGGGCGGCATGGCTAAAGTCCCTTCGCATTGGCAGAAGATCGAAGTCACACATGAGTCAGGGGACAGAACGACATTAGAAATACGTATTGCAGGAATTGGTCATGAGTCAGGAGTAAGAACGTCCATATTTGATCTTGTTGAGGGGCAAGCGGGTAAAGACATTTGGAAAGCATGGCAACTGCTTTGGACGGGGGGCAGTTGGGTTAACGCACCGGCCCCATGTACAGGTGTAGGTCGCTATACCGCTGGTGAGTGGGGTTACAACAGTTTTTGGAGAGTGCCTGTAAACGGTGGGGTTTGTTCCAAGCAGGCCCGATTTGAGATCCCCGATTTTTTTTATCGTTACTTCGTTTTCGGCTATGAACTGCGTACCCCCAACCCGTTGACAATGAAGTCTGGTCAATACCAGGGGAGCGTCGAGTATTCGGTTGGCCCGGGCAAGGATTTCGACATGGGCGATCTTATGTTCCCTGAGGACAACCTGCTCCAACTCAATTTCACCCTGGTCGTCGAGCACATGCTCAAAGTCGAAATCCCTCCGGGTGGCAACAAGGTTGAGTTGATCCCTGAGGGCGGGTGGCAGGCCTGGCTCAATCAGGGCCGCAAGCCGACGCGATTGTTCCGTGATCAGACCTTCAATATCTGGACCAGCTCGCAATTCAAAATGCAGATGACGTGCGAGTTCACCCTGGGTGATGTCTGCGGTCTTGAGGAACCTGGAGGTCGCATCGTGCCGTTGCAAGTTGCGGTGACTTTGCCCACCGGCCTGACCTCGGCGGGCGGCCAGCCGGTCGTTCGCCAGCCGTTGCGGGTGAGTGGCGTGGGCACCGAGCTTTTTCAGCCCGGAATTTATGTTGATCGCAAACCGGGAGTCCTGCACTTCGATATCAAGCAGGCCGATGTCGAACGCATGTTGTCCGGCGAGGCTGCCACGTATAGAGGCAACGTCACGGTTGTCTGGGATTCCGAGGTCGGCTGATCTGGTCAAAACCGGCTACCGATCAGGGAATTGATTGACGGCCTGCAAACACCCAGCCCACTGGCAATGTCCTCGGGGAAATACATTGGCACCCTGACCTACACCCTAGGACAAGGAGCGGATTTCGATTTTGGCGACATCATGTTGCCAACCGATTCCGCATTGACCTTGAATTTTGAGCTAGAGGTGCAGCACATCCTTAAAGTCGATATTCCACCGGGTGGCACTCGTGTCGAGTTAGTGCCTCTGGGCGGCTGGCAGGCCTGGCTGAATCAGGGACGTAAGCCGACGCGTCTGTTCCGTGACCAGACCTTTAATATCTCGACAAGCTCACGTTTCAAAATGCAGATGACGTGCGAGTTCGCGGTGGGCGATACCTGTGGTCTGGAGGAACGAGGAGGTCGTTCCGTACCGTTGCAGGTTGCAGTGACGTTGCCCGCTGGTCTGACATCGGCAGCTGGCGGTGCAGTAATCCGCCAACCGTTGCGGGTCAGCGGCACAGGTACCGAACTGTTCCAGCCGGGCGTTTACGTTGACCGCAAACCGGGAACGTTGCACTTCGCGGTCGAGCAGGCGGATGTCGAACACATGTTGTCCGGCGGCGCCGCAACGTACAAAGGCAACGTCACGGTCATCTGGGATTCCGAGGTCGGTTAACCGGGTAACAGTGCGTATTTTTTCAAGGCATCACGGGTCTGTTGGCGGCTCAGTTGTTGCTCCTGATCGCCCAGATCCGTGATCAGCGATTCATAGAGCGGGTCCGGCATGGGTTGCCCGGTCAGCACTTGCTCCTTGGTCACGCCTAACCGCCGCGCCAGATCCTTGATCTCGTCACGCAAAGCCGCTTTTTGCCGGTACGGATCGATCGACCCGGCCCATTCGGCTTGCGCGGTGCGCAGATCGTCCAGTTGCGAAGCTTTTTCTTCGAAGGTGATTTTGTTCGCGTAGTAACGCTCGGGGTACACCTCACGCAGGTAGTCGACCCAGAATGGTTGTTCGAGCATGCGATTGATCAGGCCGTCGCCTGCCTCCATCGATTTCACCGTTTCAAAGGCCAAATCGATTTTGGCCTGATCGACCCCGGCGGTTAAACGGTAGAGCATGTCCTGCGACTGCCACGGCAGATCCAAACGCTGCGCCAGTCCCGTCTGATAAGCCAGATACACCTCGACGACATCCGGATCACCGCCACGGCTCTGAATATCCGCTTGGGCGACGTCATTGACGTTATCCAGTCGCGCAGCGCCTCGGGCCAATGTCACCAGTTTTTGCTCGAGCATTTCTCTAGAGGTCGAAGACAAGCGGGCTTCAGCCGCCAGCACCTTAATGCCCATCTGATTGAATACCTGCGCCCCGGCGTCCCGGCAATTGACCGGAGCGACAGCCATTTCAAACAGATCCTGACGCAGGTTTTTGTCGATATCGACTGCATGGATCATCCGCCAGACACGGTCGCTCAATTGCTCCAGTGCCGAGCCGCCGGCGCGATAATCCGCTGATTGGGTCAGGTCATTGATGATTTTGAAGAAGCCCCGCGAGTTGGGTTCCGAAGCCAGATCGGGCCAGGCTTCCGGGCGATAAATGCCGGTTCCAGGCATACGGTTGAATAACGCATCGGTCTTCAAAGGCCAGCGTCTTATCATTTCGGTGGTGGTTGCCGACGCTACATGTTCAGGGATAAGGCCGACGGAGGTGCGATAGTTCTCGTAGAGAACACGATTGATATCGGACAGCTCACTGGCGATCAGACGGGTGCGGGCGACGATAAAGGCGTTGTTGGAGCCCGGCACGACATGCGGGATTTGCTCGATCGGATTGCCCAGCATGTCGAGGAAGAACTGGCGCGGTCGGTACTTTTCAAACAGTCCCTCAGGCCAGGTTTTTAGCCCGGTTTCGTTCAGCGTAAGGATACTCAGACGTGGCATGCGGCTGACATTGGGGGCGAGGCCCAAGGGGTTGAGATCCAGGCGCAGGGTTTGCAGGCGCGTGAGGTTTTTCAGTTGCTCCACCGTTTGCGGTGTTAACTGAATCTGGTTGCCCGAAAGGCGCAAGGTTTCCAGTTGGCGCATGCGGCCAATGTCTTTCGGCAGTTGCTTCAACTCGCAGTTTCTGGCGCTCAATTGGCGCAGGTGATGAAAGTCCTTGAGCAGGCCCGATCCATCGGTGGCGAGCGGCACGTTGTCGAGTGAGAGGGTGGTGATCTGATCAAGGTAGGGCTTGAGATCAGGCAGTTTTTTCCACCAGTGCTCAAGATTATAACGACGCATTTCGGATGAAAGATCCAGCGTATAGCCGGATTGCGGTGCAACGCTGCGCTCGCCGAACACCGTGGCTTTGCGTTCAAAACAGGCCATCAGTCTTTCGGACAAATGCAGGCCGCCGTCGAGCATAAACGCCAGATTGTGCGTGCCACCGTTGCCGGAATTCCAGTTGATTACTTCCTCGAAGCGCCAGGTGTCGAGGGCGATGCGCAATGTGTCGAGGTCGTTTTCGATCCGCCGGATGCCAGACTCGGCATCGCCCTGAGTGCTCAGCTCGCGGGCAAAACCTTGCACTTCGTTTTCATTGAGGTGCGGATAAATGTCCCGAATACGCTCGAGCAGGGTCTGCCCGACTCTGGAATAACCTGGGCCACCCAGCAAAATAGTGGTTTCAGTCGTTACGGTGTTGCTGATCGGAGGTTCGGCGAGCAGGGTGCGACGTACGCTCGCGGGCTCGGTTTTGGCCATGATCCACTGTTTGAAATCGGCGGCGCCATCGAGTCGATAACCCAGCGCCTGGCGCTGGTCAGCGGGCAGGGCGACGAGGATTGCCTGGAACAGGTCGCCGGGCGGGTCTTGCAATGGCTGACCTTGAGCGTCGTGGGCGGTGTAACGAGAATCGGCATCCTTGACCAGCGCATGTACGGTCGTGGCGTCTTCGGCACCAACGCTGCAAATCAGCTCGCCCTGCAGCGATTGCTGGCGTACTTCGATGCGCAGTTGTGCCAGCGCATCGCTGTGGATACGCAGGGCATTGAGAGCCAGACGCTCGGTGTCGGCGGTTGCCAGCCAGTCATGATGAAAACCTTGCCAGGCGTGAGTGGTGCGGGTTTCAAATTGCAATTCGGCGCCCAGTTGCTTAAGCCGCAATGGCAAGTGTTGTTGCTGGTTTAACACGTCGAGTTCAGCATGCGTGGCGTTGCCCAGCAACGTGTCGGCGAGCGGCACCGGCAGCGTAGGGAATGCTTCGGTCAATACCGTTTGCGCCGGGCTCAACGGACGTTTCTGAGCGCGGTAACGCTGATCGAATAATTGCCGACGCAGACTGTTTGCCGTGTCGGCGATGCGTGTTTGCAGAAGCGCCTCTCGCTCTTCTGACGCTACGTCGAGGGCAATCGGTGCACCATTGGCTTCCAGTGTTTGCAGGACTGTTTTCAAACCTTGGCCGCCGCGCAGTTGCTGATCGCTCAACTGAACTACCAGTTTTTTGCCTTGCACTGATCTGGCCGCCGCTGATTGCCAGAGTGTTTCGCCGCGATTGTTGCTGACACGCAAGGGGACGTCGGCGGGCCATAGCCCTTGAGCTTCGATGATCTGCAACTGACTGGCCGGATCGCGTCCGGCCCGGGCCCGAATAACCGGATCATCGCTGCGGACGTTGTCGACGAAAGTCTGTACGTCGCGCTCGATATTGAAACGCTGCACGGTGTCGGCCAGCAGCGGCGGTATGGGCGCATTGTCGTGGTACATGCGGCGCAACACGTCGGGTGAAGTGCCGCTGGTTTGTCGAATCTGCTCCAGTTTCTGCGGATCCGTAAACGCTTCGACCGAATGGCCCAGGAGACGCATCAACGTGGTGTCGTCCCAGCTTCTAGGGGTTTCACCTTCGAGTACAAAACTACCGGAACCGTTGTGTCGAACCGGCACTTCAAAGGCATTCGAACGTGTGGCGTGGCGTACCACCATCGCATCGGTGGTCGCTTGTGCGGACACTTCGTAATGGTGCCCGTCCACCCGCAGCAGGGATTTGCCTTCGTGCGTATACAGCCCGTGCTCACCCCGCGCGAGTTCGGGCGGCAGCTTGCCTTTGAATCGGTACGGCGTCAGATCGGGCTTCCAAAGGCGAGTCTTTCCGCTCTGCAAGCGCACCGCTTTCAAGCTTTCGATGAAAGGTGAAACGGTGAAGTGAAAAACCGGTGCCAGCGCGACGCCCGCCGCGAGATTTTCAATGACATCAGTCAAGTGGGCCCAGCCTGCATCGCGGTCTCCTTCACTCAACTCCACAGCACCTTCGAATACCTCGTAAAGCAATTGTCCTGCCGTCACCACCAGCATCAGTTCGCCCAATCCGGGCACGACCAGCGCAAAGGCGCCGAGGGCGATAAAGCCGATATTCAGGTAATTGGCCCAGCGCTCCGAACGCGCCTTGGCGTCCTCATCGGCATTGGGCACGGCGATGACTCTGGCGTCGTTAATCAGCTGATCGAGCGACGCTTCGTGCAGCACTGGCCACAGTTCGAAATCCTCCCACAGGCCCTTGCCCGGCAGGTTGCAGTCGATGATGTGAAAGTTCGGCGCTTCAAGCGGAACCTGACGCACGCCGGATTCAGGTGGCGGTGGAATGTCGACGTGCAGCACCAACCGTTCACCCAGTCGCACCAGTTCGTGATGTCGCCACTTTTCTGCGAACGACTTTGGGGGGCCGTCATTGACGGTCTCGTTGAAGCGGCGGAAATAGTAGGGTTTGTCCTTCTGCGTAACGAAGCGGCTGAAGAACAGTTGATAGGCGCTCGGTTTGCCGGAATCGGGGCCTGTTGTATTGCCAGAGGGGCGGGCGGTCAGTTGGCGGGTCAGTTCTTGCTGGAATGCCTGATAGCTCGGGTAGCGCTTGAGCGGGTGTTCGGGATCGCCGGGAATCCAGGCCATCAGTGGCCCGTCGCTGTAGCGCTGGAACTCGCACGGCACAAACAGTACGCAGCCGTTCAGGCGCAGCCCCATCAGGCTCAAGCCACGAAAGCGCAGTTGTTTTTTGCCGTCCATGACGACGCTGTCGCCGTTGACGACTTTCATCAATTGATTGAAGTCGCTCTGACCGATGTCTTTCTTGATTAGCGCCAGACAGGCGGCAGTGTGCAGTGATTGCTTGTGGTAGTCGCCGTTGATCTGGCTTAACAGATTCTCGACGAGGCGGTTGCCGGGCGGGCGCAGAAAGTCTTTCAGGTAGCGCTGATATTGCTCGCCGATGTTCAGACGCCGACACAGGCGCGCGAATACGTCGACGCTGACCGGGGTGGCAATGGGTTCAAAGTGCCCATTGGCATCGGGGCGGCTGATAAAGCACGAACTCGTGTCATAGAACCCCGGCCGGGTTTCGTCATATTCAAAGTTGTGCAGCGCCGCTTGCAGCAGTGAGAGGGTTTTAACCGTCAGTGCTTCGCTTTTGAGACCGAAAATGCCCAGGCTTTTTGGCGCGTACAAGCGCAGCCAAGTGTTGTCGGCATCGAACCCCGGGTCGAGTTTTTGCAGTTCAGGTTCCAGCAGGTTTTTCGCAAAGCCGTCGATGCTCTGGATTTTGTCGAACAAGGCGTCCCGTTGATTCTGGCGCAGGTGCAGGGCTTCGCTGGCGTCCTTGAGTGTCTGTTGTTGGCCCGACGACGCCTTGGTGAACCAGGCCGGCAGCACCGGCCGGATCTCGCGCAGCTCGGCGCGGCGTTTCGCCGAGGCCTTGATCAGCACGTGGGGAATGGCCTTTTTCAAGGTCTCGAAGTGAATGCCCTGTGCTCCGGAGTCAGACATGCGCAAAATCCTTTTGGCGTAGAAAGGATGTCAGTTTGCGCGGCTGCTCAGGAGGGCATGCGATACATAGTTATCGTTTGTGTATCGCAGTGTTTGCGGGATTTACCGAATATTTCAATTGCGCTGGGCGACGACAGGCACCTCGCAGCGGGTGTGGGAGTCAGGCTGCAGATACGGCGACAGAATCGGCGCCATGCCTTTGAGCACCTGCACGGGCAGCGCCGAGGTGAACTTGAAGTTCTCCGCCGAACGGCCCGGCACAAACGCCGTCAGCGTGCCGAAATGATGGTCGCCGATGTAGAACACGAAGGTCGCGGTGCGGTTGATTGATTTCGAGCTGAGAATCCGCCCGCCCGAGCCAATCGCTTCGATGCGGTTATCACCGGTGCCGGTCTTGCCGCCCATGACCAACGGCGTACCGTCGTCGGTTTTGAAACTGCCGGAAACACGCTTGGCGGTGCCGGAGTCGACTACTTGCGAGAGCGCCTCGCGCATGGCCGTGGCGACCTCGGACGGCATCACCCGTTTGCCGACGTGAGGGTCGTTGGTCACGAGGGTTTCGTACGGCGTGCCGGCGGCAAAATGCAGGCTGTCGATGCGCAAAGTCGGCATGCGCACGCCGTCGTTGAGGATGGTGCCGATCAATTCGGCCAGCGCCGCAGGACGGTCGCCGGAGCTGCCGATCGCGGTCGCCAGCGATGGCACCAGGTGGTCGAACGGGTAACCGACTTTCTGCCAGCGCTGGTGAATTTCAAGGAACGCTTCGATCTCGAGCATGGTGCGAATGCGGCTGTCGCGCGCGCCTTTGTGCTTGCTCTTGAACAGCCAGCTATAGACTTCCTGACGCTCAAAGTGACTGGCTTTGACGATCTGACTGAAGGTCGCGTCCGGGTTGTGCAGCAGGTAGCCCATCATCCACAGATCCAGCGGGTGCACCTTGGCGATGAAGCCCTGATCGGGCAAATCATAGCTGCCCGGGCCGTAGGAATCGTAGAGGCGGATCAAGCGATCATCGGTGAGTTTTTCGTTGAGCTTGGCGCCTTTGAGGTGAGCGCGGACGAAGGTGTTGAAGTCTTCCTGACTGGCATCCGGCAATAGATAGCGGTGCACGGCGGCCATGCGGATCGGGGTCGGGCGCATGCTGTCGAGGAAGGTTTCGAGGCGCGCCTGGGTGTCCTTGTTTTTGTACTTTTTCCAGAACTTGAGCTGGAATGCGGTGCCTTCGCGGTCGGCGAAATTGGCCAGGTATTCCTGACGCCGTGGGTCGCGATCGTCCTTGAGCAATTCGGCGCTGCTGTTCGGGCCGGAGTAGGTGACGTAGCGCACCACATCGCGCATCAGGCGAATGAACGGCAGGTTGATCGACTCGCGCAATGCATCGCGCAGGGTCGGCAGGCGGCCATTGTCTTCCTTGCGAAAGTTATGGAACACATGCAGACCGCCACCGGTAAAAAACGCCTCCCCGGGGCTCGCCGAGTATTTGCGATCGAGCGCGGCGCCGAGCATTTTCGACAGATCGCGATCCTTGTTTTGCACCAGATAATCAATGACCCAGCGGCTCAGGCGATCCTGATCCGGCACGTCGACTTTCTTCAATTCCGGTACCGACATGCCCGCGTATTTGTCGTGCAGCTCGGAGATGATTTGCAGGTAAGTGGTCAGCACGCGCATTTTCGCCGTCGAGCCGAGTTCGAGTTTGCTGCCTTCATTAATGTCGAAGGGCTGATCGGTGCTGTCGGTCTGGATGCGCACGCGCGAGCCGTCCGGGGTCAGCTCGAACAGGGTGAAGCTGTAGCGAACCTGGGTGGTGCTGGTGGGCGTCAGCAGACGTTCGCCCATCAGGCCGATTTCGGCGGCGAAGGCCGGGTCGGCGAGTTTTTTCAGGTACTCGGTGGCCTGCATTTGCAGGTCGCCTTGCAGGGTGCTGGTGGCCGAGAGGTCAAGGCGATCGAGGTCGTACAGCGGACGGTTGAGCATGCTCGCCAAGCGGCTGCGGGCGACACTGATGCCTTTATTGGTTTCGATTGGCTGGATGGTCGGCTGGGTCTGCCAGTCGCGATAGGTGACCTTGCTGGCGAGCGCGGCATCGGCCAGTGCGCTGTCGATCACGCCGTTCTGTTTAAGCAGACGCAGGTGGCTGTCGGTGAGGTCGGCGAGTTCTTCGCGGCCTTTGGTCAAGTAGTGCGAAGGACGGCGTTGGGCGATCATCAGCGAGAGCATTTCACGCAGGGCCAGACCTTTGTCGGCCATGGTTTTCGGGTCGGTGGCCGGGCTGTTCAGTTGTTCGTTGGCCTTGTTGAAATCGCTGCCGTACCAGACGCGCAAGCCTTCGGCCATGCCGTGCACTTCACCGTGCCCCGGGACTGCCGACAGCGGCACACTGTTGAGGTAATCGCGGACGATGTTCTGCCGAGAGCCCAAGGTGTCCGGGCCGTCCTGATAGGCGCGCACGCTGGCGGAAATCATCTGGCGGATCTTCTCGGCGCCCGACACGGTCAGCCCATCCGGTGAGTGCCGATATTTTTCCAGTTGCGTGGCCAGGGTGCTGCCGCCGGCTGACTGGCCGGGCAGGTGCAGCAACTTCGCCACTTGCGACCACGCCGCCATGCCGAAGCGCGGCCAGTCCACCGCCGGGTTGGCCCGGGGTTGTTTGGGGTCGAGCAGGAAGCGGTTTTCAATAAACAACAGGCTGCTGACCACCACCGGCGGGATCGCCGCGAAGTTCGAGTAGAGCTGTTGCGGATAGTTGTATTTGTACAGCGGCGCGGCGCGGCAATCAGTGATGGTCAGGCCGGCCTGAATCTTTTCCGAATAGGGCACGAACAGGCCCTTGCCGGTGTAGCTGAGCAGGGCGGGGGAGAAGCGGGTCTGCTCGGTGATCACGTAATTACGCTTGAGCAGACGCGGCAGGAATTCATCGAGGGCGCTGTAACCCAGGCGCAAATCGAAAGGGCCGTTGCCGGGGTAGTGAATCGCTTCACTGGGGCCCGGTTCCAGTTTGTAGGTCAGCGAGGCGGCGAATTTGCTCAACTCACTCGACTGGAAACGCGAGGTGCGCATTTCCTTGGCCGCAGCCATTCCCACCACGATTGCAATAATCAGCAGCAATAACCAGAAAGCCTTCCAGCCATGCCGGGGACGGCGTGGTTTTTCGGGGACAGGCGCTTGATCCACACTCTCAGTCGGAACCACAGATTTACTCGAATCGGTTTGCCACAAAGCGCCCATAGTCGATTGATCCATTCACGCAGATTGATCGGACTTGTTTGAAGCTTAGACGGTGGTTGGCAGTGGTGAAAAAATTGTGACGGGTTGGGGTGGGGGAAAGTGCTGAACAAATCTGGAAACATTGCGGATCTTGTTGCTAGAGCCTGTTCAATGGTCTGACAAATTATCTGTGGTGTAGTGCAAGTCATAGCCAGCAGGCATCCCAGAGAGGGTAGTCACCGATTTTCTTTACCAAACCGGCCCGCAAAGGATTGGCGACAATGTAGCGGGCGAAGGGACGCAGATCCTCACCATCGCGGATAGCGCGGTCGTGATAGCCGGTTTGCCAGAATGCGCCTTGCCGGTTCAATTTGCGATTTATGGTGAGCGTGCTGCGGGATTTGATGACCTGCATCAGCTGTTCCATACCGCAGCCTTCGAGTTGAACCAGCCAATGAATATGATCCGGCATCACTACCCAGGCGATCGAGTTGACCCAGCCTTTCTCATGAGTTTGCTGAAGCTCCCTTACCAATAGGCGTCCGATCTGCCAATCACTGAAGATCTTTGCCCGTCCATGTACCACTGCGGTAATCAGGTAAGCACGCCCCGATTCAGAGCAACGCCCGTGGCGGAGTCGATGCGAGTTCAACTGTTTGCGCATTCCATTGCGTCCTGTTTGATTGATCTCCTTTCAAGCTAGTTGCTCACCTTCCTACATGAAGCTGAGAAGGCTGTCGGACGTTTCCCCATTTCACGCAGAAACACCTGAACACAGCAAACCCTGTGGCGAGGGAGCTTGCTCCCGCTGGACTGCGCAGCAGGCCCAAACGCAGTAATCCCGGATTGCCTGAATGATCGGGGTGGCAGGTTTTACGACTGCTGCGCAGCCGAGCGGGAGCAAGCTCCCTCGCCACAAGTAGAGCGGAGCCCTCCAGGAGTTCTGAGTTAGAGCCTTCGCAAAATCAACTGGACTTAGGCAGGGGCATGACGTCGGTCGTTTCCTCGATTCAAGCAGGACTACCCAAACACGCCGCCCCCCTGTGGCGAGGGAGCTTGCTCCCGCTGGACTGCGCAGCAGGCCCAAACGCAGTAATCCCGGATTGCCTGAATGATCGGGGTGGCAGGTTTTACGACTGCTGCGCAGCCGAGCGGGAGCAAGCTCCCTCGCCACAAGTAGAGCGGAGCCCTCCAGCAGTTCTGCGCTAGAGCCTTCGCGAGATCAATTGCACTAAGGCAGGGGCATGACGATGCACCAATGCTGTGCAATACTCGGCGCCTTTTTCGGTGGCGAATATTCCTACGTGAAGCAGGGAATGCCTCTCCGCAAACCAGGCTTTTGCCGGGAGTTGTCGCTGAATGTTGTGGTTTATAGAGTGAAAAGCCCTGCCCAAGGCTTTTTATACTGCACGCCCCGCTGATCTTGCAGGTTTTGTCCTACAAGACGCGTTTGCCCACGAGGCCGACGCGGTTTCACGGCAGCCAAGGCTTACCGGCCGACGTTGCGACACTCGGTGGTCATATCCAATAACAAGACGAGGTTGTACCCCATGCCAGTCGGCAATCACCTGCCTCACGGCGAAACCGCTCAGGGCGGTCCGCTCAAACGCGAACTCGGCGAACGGCACATTCGCCTGATGGCGCTCGGTGCCTGTATCGGCGTCGGTCTGTTTTTAGGTTCGGCCAAGGCCATCGAAATGGCCGGCCCGGCGATCATGATTTCCTACATTCTTGGCGGCCTGGCGATCCTGGTGATCATGCGCGCCCTCGGCGAAATGGCCGTGCACAACCCGGTCGCCGGTTCTTTCAGCCGCTATGCGCAAGACTACCTCGGCCCATTGGCCGGCTTCCTTACTGGCTGGAATTACTGGTTCCTGTGGCTGGTAACCTGCGTCGCCGAAATCACTGCTGTAGCGGTGTACATGGGCATCTGGTTCCCCGATGTGCCGCGCTGGATCTGGGCCCTCGCGGCGCTGATCAGCATGGGCTCGATCAACCTGATCGCGGTAAAAGCCTTCGGTGAATTCGAATTCTGGTTCGCGCTGATCAAGATCGTCACCATCATTGCCATGGTCATCGGCGGCGTCGGCATTATCGCTTTCGGTTTCGGCAATGACGGCGTGGCGCTGGGCATTTCCAATCTGTGGGCCCACGGCGGCTTCATGCCTAACGGCGTGACCGGCGTGTTGATGTCCCTGCAAATGGTCATGTTCGCCTACCTCGGTGTCGAGATGATCGGCCTGACTGCCGGTGAAGCGAAGAACCCGCAGAAGACCATTCCCGACGCGATCGGCTCGGTGTTCTGGCGGATTCTGTTGTTCTATGTGGGCGCGTTGTTCGTGATTCTGTCGATCTACCCGTGGAATGAAATCGGCACCCAGGGCAGCCCGTTTGTGATGACGTTTGAACGTCTGGGCATCAAAACCGCTGCCGGCATCATCAACTTCGTGGTGATCACCGCGGCGCTGTCGTCGTGCAACGGCGGCATCTTCAGCACCGGGCGCATGCTCTACAGCCTGGCGCAGAACGGTCAGGCCCCGGCCGGTTTCGCCAAGACGTCGAACAACGGTGTGCCGCGTCGTGCATTGCTGCTGTCGATTGCGGTGTTGCTCCTGGGCGTAATGCTCAACTATCTGGTGCCGGAGAAAGTCTTCGTCTGGGTGACCTCGATTGCGACCTTCGGCGCGATCTGGACCTGGGTGATGATCCTGCTGGCGCAACTGAAATTCCGCAAAGGCCTGAGCGCCAGCGAGCGTGCCGGCCTCAAGTACAAGATGTGGCTGTACCCGGTCAGCTCGTATTTTGCCCTGGCGTTTCTGGTGCTGGTGGTCGGCCTGATGGCGTACTTCCCGGACACCCGCGTGGCGCTCTATGTAGGGCCTGCGTTCCTGGTGCTGCTGACGGTGTTGTTCTACGTGTTCAAGCTGCAACCGACGCAAGTCACACAAGGTGCGGCGCGTTCGGCTTCCTGATTCATAGCCTCTAAAACAAAAGATCGCAGCCTTCGGCAGCGCCTACCTTGGAACGTGTTTCCTGTAGGAGCTGCCGGAGGCTGCGATCTTTTGCTTTCTATAAACGAGCCGCACGACCGATTGCCGCAGTAATGCGCCCGCACCGCTCGTCGAAAGAGGCGCCTTACCTGTAATTTCTGACAGTAGACCGCGCTCGATTCCTGACTTAGCGTGAATGCCTGTCAAATCATGGCAAGGAACGCTAATGAAAGGAATTTCAGCATTGATAGTCATCGGCCTGGCCGATGCGTTGATCCACTGGCAGGTATTTTTCGTCATGTGCAGTGCCGGTGGCTTGTCCCAGGCGGCCAGTAACTTCGCTGCGTTTTGCGTGGCGGCGGCGTTCACGCTGTACGTGAACATGCTTTACACCTTCGAGACTGGAACGTCACTGCTCAGCTATCTGCTGTTCATCTGTGTGATGGCTGGCGTGAGTGTGGGCATCGGCTTGATTGGCGATGCTCACGCGCTGCACGGGCTGATCACAGTGGCGTCCTTTACCGTGCTGAATCTATTGCTCGGGTACTGTTTTTTCCGCTTTGTATTGTTTCGCGAGTATGAAATTTGAGGCGCCAGCCTGTGGTTAAGACTGGCGCATTCAACGTTATGCCGCCGCGATTTCATTCGGCTCAAAACTGTCCGCCCGCGCCATCTGCCACATCCGCGAATAGAATGCGCCGCTCACTTCACCCGTGAGCAATTCACCGGGTTTCAAGAACACGTGCAGCTCGGAAAACAGCTTGATCTCGGTTGCCGACATGCGTCGCACCAGATGCTTGGCCGACAGTTGCGACGGATGCTCAAGCCCCGCCGCCGCGAGCATTTCCGCCAGCGCTTTCAGCGTGCTGCGATGGAAGTTGAACACCCGCTGCGCTTTGTCCGGAACCACCAGCGCACGTTGGCGCAAAGCGTCCTGTGTGGCGACGCCGGTCGGGCATTTATTGGTGTGGCAACTTTGTGACTGAATGCAGCCGATGGCGAACATAAAGCCGCGCGCCGAGTTGGCCCAGTCGGCGCCGATGGCCAGCACGCTGGCGATGTCGAAAGCGCTGACGATCTTGCCGCTGGCGCCGAGTTTGATTTTGTCGCGCAGGTTGAGGCCGACCAGGGTGTTGTGCACAAACAGCAGACCTTCGCGCATCGGCACGCCGATGTGGTCGGTGAATTCCACGGGCGCCGCGCCGGTGCCGCCTTCTTTACCGTCAACGACGATGAAGTCGGGGAGGATGCCGGTTTCCAGCATGGCTTTGGCGATGCCCATGAACTCCCAAGGATGGCCGAGGCAGAATTTGAAGCCCACCGGTTTGCCGCCCGACAGTTCGCGCAGTTGCTGGATGAAATGCATCATTTCGATCGGCGTGGAAAACGCGCTGTGACGCGATGGCGACACGCAGTCTTCGCCCATCATGATCCCACGGGTTTCAGCGATTTCTTTGGTGACTTTGTGCTTGGGCAGGATGCCGCCGTGGCCGGGTTTGGCGCCTTGGCTCATCTTGATTTCGATCATCCGTACTTGCGGGTTTTGCGCTTGGGTGGCGAAGCGCTCCGGGTCGAACCGGCCGTCGCTGGTGCGGCAGCCGAAGTAGCCGCTGCCCAGTTCCCACGTCAGGTCGCCGCCGTTTTCCCGGTGATACGGGCTGATGCTGCCTTCGCCGGTGTCGTGGGCGAAGTTGCCGAGTTTCGCGCCTTGGTTCAACGCACGAATGGCGTTAGCGCTGAGCGAGCCGAAGCTCATCGCCGAGATGTTGAACACCGATGCCGAATACGGCTGCGAGCACTGCGGGCCGCCGACGGTAACGCGGAAACTGTTCGGATCGCTCAACGGCGCCGGGCGCATCGAGTGGCCGATGAATTCGAAGCCGGACTGGTAAACGTCGATCAGCGTGCCGAACGGTTTGTCGGCGGTTTCGTTTTTCGCTCGCGAGTAAACCAGCGAACGCTGGGCGCGGGAGAAGGGCAGGGCGTCGCTGTCGGATTCCAGCAGGTATTGGCGGATTTCCGGGCGGATGCCTTCAACCAGGTAGCGGATGTTACCGAGGATCGGGTAGTTGCGGCGCACGGCGTGCGGGGTCTGCAGCAGGTCGAACAGACCGATCAGGCTGAGGACGCCGGTGACGGCGGTGATCGGCCACAACCAGTCGTGGTCGAGAAAAGGCAGGCTGGCGAGGGTGAAAATCACGCAGACGGCAAAGAAGGCGTAGCGGCTCAGGAGTGACAGGCTCATACGGTTTCCTTGGTTCGGACTCAGATTCAAAAGATCGCAGCCTGCGGCAGCTCTTACAAGTCAGTGCATGGCTTGCCCACTGTAGGAGCTGCCGCAGGCTGCGATCTTTTCAGGCGTTTTGTGCCTGAAGAAAAATCGAAAACAGCTCGGACTGGGATTTGATCCCCAGTTTGCTGTACATGTGTTTCTTATGGACTTTCACGGTTTCTACGGAGATTTCCAGCTTACGGGCGATTTCTTTACTGGAGCAACCGCTGAGCATCAAACGCCCGACATCCAGTTCGCGGGCGGTCAGTTGCGCGCCCTTGAGTTGTTGCACCGAAGTTTCCAGTTGCACCCGCCAATCGGCAGAGGCAGGCGCGCCGGTTTCATTGGTTTCATAGGGTAGACGCTGGCGCAACAGCGCGAGCACCCACGGCTGGATCAGTGACAACAAGGCAATCTGCTCGCTGCTGAAACGCTGCTTGCTGCCCAGCGACAGACACAACGTGCGATCACCTTCGAGCTGACAATTGAACTGGATTTCGTCGGCGACCACATTCAGACGAAAGTATCGCTGGTAATACTCGGTCTGCTCAAAATGCTCGGGCGCGACTTCCCACAGACGATACAACCCCGAGCGCGATTGCTCGCGACTGGCGATATAGAACGGGTCGAGCAGGTACACGCCGCGCAGGTAATCTTCGAACAGGGCGTCCGGGATACCTTCCACGCCGGGGCTGGCGGCGAAGACTTGCGGGTGTTGGTCTGAACTGAACAGCAGCGCCACCCAGCTATCGAACGGCATGTACTGATCAAGCAAACGCACCAGTTGCGCCCAGAAATTCGGCTTGTCCAGCGCCTCGATCAATTGCCCGACGGCGCGGTGCCAGGTGATGTCGTCGAAGGAAAGTGTCATCGGTTTACCTTGAATGCCCGGCCGGATGCTGCTGCGCATACTGGCCCACTCGATGGCCGGACACAAATCCCGGGCCACCACAAAACCCCTGTAGGAGCTGCCGAAGGCTGCGATCTTTTGATCTTGGTTTTTCCAGGATCAAGATCAAAAGATCGCAGCCTTCGGCAGCTCCTACAGGGGTCTATGGCGTAAGGCGGGTTTGCGTGGGATCCTTTGCGTTTTTCGAAACAAGGATCGTTTTTATGTCGACGCTTTCCGGTGCTACTACTTCTATCATCCGCATCGCCGCCGCTCTGCTGCTTAACGCGAATGGCCAAACTCTATTGGTACGCAAACGCGGCACCACGGCGTTCATGCAACCGGGCGGCAAGATCGAAGCGCATGAATTGCCGGTGCATGCCCTGGCCCGTGAGCTGGAAGAAGAACTGGATCTGCAGATTGATCCGGCGCAAGCGACTTTCCTGGGTCAGTTTTCTGCACCTGCTGCCAACGAACCGGGATGTGTCGTACAGGCCGATATCTTTCAGCTGACAATCAACGCCGACGTTTCCCCGGCAGCGGAAATCGAAGAAGTGATCTGGATCGACCCGGCCACTGACGGCGATGTCGTTTTGGCGCCATTGACACGCGATGTGATCCTGCCGTTTTATCGAGCCTCGCTGACCGCCATCGCCTGATCATCCACGCAAAGGACTTTGCCATGATCCCGCTTCAAGACCTGCTGATATTCGCCGCCGCTGCGTTACTGATGGTACTGACGCCGGGGCCGAACATGATCTACCTGATCTCGCGTTCGATCTGTCAGGGGCGCAAGGCCGGGGTCACCTCGTTGCTGGGCGTGGTCGCGGGATTTTTTGTGCATATGTTTGCCGCAGCCGCCGGCTTGACCGCAGTGTTCCTCGCGGTGCCGATGGCTTATGAAGTGTTGAAGTGGGCGGGTGCGTTGTACCTGCTGTGGCTGGCGTGGCAAGCGGTGAAGCCCGGTGCGCGTTCGCCGTTCGAGGCACAGCAATTGCCGCCAGAGTCGTCGCGCAAACTGATCACCATGGGTTTTCTCACCAGCGCGCTGAACCCGAAAATTGCGGTTTTTTATCTCTCGGTGTTTCCGCAGTTCATCACGCCTGAACACGGCTCGGTGTTCACCCAAAGCCTCATCCTCGGGCTGACGCAGATCAGCGTGAGTTTCACCGTCAATCTGCTGATCGCATTGTTCGCGGCAGGAATTGCGTCGTGGTTCGTACGTAATCCGACATGGCTGGCGATGCAGCGTTATTTCATGGGTTTTGTGTTGGCCGGGTTGGCCGTGCGATTGATGCTTGAGCAACGAAGGGCGGCTTGAGCATGTGGATAGAACGGCTGGATGCCAGTCATGCCCTGGCTTATCGGGAGTTGATGCTGGAGGCTTACGATCGCCATCCGCAGGCGTTTACCTCCAGCGTGCGTGAGCGCGCGGTGATGCCGTTGAGCTGGTGGGAAGGGCGGCTGACCAGCAAGCTCGATGTGGTGCTGGGGGCATTCGAGGGTGGCACGCTGGCCGGAATTGTCGGGCTGGCGTTTGAACCTCGGGAGAAGGCCCGGCATAAAGCCACGTTGTTCGGGATGTATGTGTCGGCGGATTTTCGACAGCACGGTTTGGGCTATGAACTAGTGCAAGCGGCGATTGCCGAGGCGCAGAATCATCCGGCGTTGAAGGTCGTTCAGTTGACCGTTACTGCCGGCAATGACGCGGCGTTCAAACTCTACGAGCGATGCGGCTTTATCCAGTTTGGTCTGGAGCCATTGGCGGTGCGGGTTGGCGAAGACTACTTCGACAAGATCCATATGTGGCGTGAACTGCCTCAGGCATAAAGATCAAAAGATCGCAGCCTTCGGCAGCTCCTACAGGGTTTTGTGTAGGAGCTGCCGAAGGCTGCGATCTTTTGATTTGGGTTTTAGCGAACCGCGCTAACCCCATCCAGTGTCGAGAACGAAGTGTCCTTCGCCGTCAGCAAGAAATCGCGCATGTACGGCGCATCCAGCATGTCCGCACGGATCGCTGCGTACAGCGTGGCAAACAGGCCTTTCTCACCCAGCCGCTTGGCCTTCACGTAACCGCGCGAGCTGTATTCGTGCAGCGCCCAATGCGGCATGCCGCACACGCCACGGCCACTGGCGACCAGTTGCATCATCATCACCGTAAGCTCTGAAGTCCGTACCTGCGCCGGCTCAATATCCGCCGGTTCGAGGAAGCGCGTGAAGATGTCCAGCCGATCACGCTCCACCGGATAAGTGATCAATGTTTCCGTGAGCAAATCCTCAGGCACGATGTACGGTTTGCTCGCCAGCGCATGCTGATTGGCCACCGCCAGCATCGCTTCATAAGTGAACAGCGGTACATAAGTGATACCAGCGATTTCCAACGGATCGGATGTCACCACCAGATCCAGATCGCCCCGCGCCAATGCCGGCAGCGGTGCAAAGGAAAAACCCGACGCGAGGTCGAGCTCGACTTCCGGCCACGCATCGCGGAACTGGTCGATGGTCGGCATCAGCCACTGAAAGCAGCTGTGGCATTCGATCGCCATGTGCAAACGCCCGGCGGTGCCACCGGCCAAGCGGCTGATGTCACGCTCGGCGGCACGCAGCAGTGGCAGGGTCGCATCGGCCAGTTGCAGCAGGCGCAAACCGGCGCTGGTGAAACGCACTGGTTTGGTCTTGCGCACAAACAATTGCATGCCCATACGCTCTTCCAGTTCCTTGAACTGGTGGGACAGCGCCGACTGCGTCAGATGCAGACGATCCGCCGCGTCGACGAGGCTGTCGGCCTCGCGCAGGGCATGCAGGGTTTTCAAGTGGCGGATCTCAAGCACCGATGGCTCCATGAACAAAATTTGCTGATTCAGCGATGGTGGTGAGTTTGTCTCATGTTGGCGGGGCTGTCGACCGCGTCTGATCGAGAGGCGCAATGACCGCTCGGCACTCTTCATCAAACTGTCACGCAACTGTGGAAGCGCGCTTGAAGAAACTTCATCAGACTCGCGCTCTACTGGGGTTCTGCGTTTCGGTGTTTTTCATGCACAAGTTGTTTTTATCAGTCGCGGCCATCTTGGCCGCGCTTTTGTTCGGTGCGCCGTCGATGGCGGCCGCGCGTTGCGATGTCAACGTGCCGACTGAGCACGTCGATCTGCAACAAGTCAGCATCGCTTATCAGAGCATTGGTCGTGCGTCGGATCCGGCGTTGTTGCTGGTGATGGGCCTGGGCGGGCAGTTGATTCACTGGCCGGACGAGGTGGTGGTCGCGCTGTGTCAGCAGGGCTTTCGGGTGATCCGTTATGACAACCGCGACGTGGGATTGTCGACCTGGCGACAGGCGCCGGAAGAGGCCAATCTGACCTTCGAAGTGCTGCGCTACAAACTCGGTCTGCCGGTGTCGGCGCCGTACAGCCTGACCGATATGGCTGACGACGCGTTAGGCCTGATGGACGCCCTGCATGTTGAGCAATTCCACGTCTTGGGCGCGAGCATGGGCGGGATGATCGCTCAGCACATGGCGGCGATGGCGCCGCAGCGGGTCGAGAGCCTGACGTTGATCATGACCACTTCTGGCGCTGAAGGCTTGCCGGCGCCGAGTGCGGCGCTGGTGCAGTTGTTGTCGCGGCGTAGCGCACCGAATCGTCAGGTGGCGCTGGAGCAACAGGCGGATTTGTTGGCGGCGCTGGGTAGCCCGGCGGTGACCGATGATCGGCAGAATTTGCTGCAACAGGCAGCGGCTTCCTATGACCGCGCGTTTAATCCCGAGGGTGTGAAGCGGCAGATCATGGCGATCCTCGCCGAGCCTAGCCGCGTTGCGTTGCTCAACCAGTTGCGCGTACCGACGCTGGTGGTGCATGGCACGGCCGATCCGTTGTTGCCGGTGATGCATGGTGTGCATCTGGCGGCGCATATTCGTGGCAGTCAGTTGAAGCTGATTCCGGGGTTGGCGCATCGGTTCCAGGAGGCGTTCAAGGAGCCGTTGCTGGCGGCAGTGTTGCCGTATTTGCAGGCGCACCGGGAAGACACTTCGCATTGGGCGCAGATTGAGCCGGTGGTGGGGGGGAATCTGCTGTAACCATCAGGATTGCGGTGCGCGTTTTGGCCTCTTCGCGGGCAAGCCTTGCTCCTACAGGGATCACAGCAAACCCGTAGGAGCAAGGCTTGCCCGCGATGGGGCCATCACGGTCACCACAAAACCCGGGTCAGGTGTATCGTGCAAACTTTCCCGCACGATTTCCCCTGCGAGGTGTTTGATGAATTCCGCTCTGAAAATCGATTTTGTCAGCGACGTGGCCTGCCCGTGGTGCGTCGTTGGTTTGTATGGCTTGCTGGAAGCGCTGGAAATCCTGCGCAACGAAGTGCAGGCCGAGATCCGCTTCCAGCCGTTCGAGCTGAACCCGAAAATGGGCGCCGACGGGCAGAACATCGCCGAGCACATTCAAGAAAAGTACGGCTCGACGCCGGAGCAATCGCAGAAGAATCGCGACGCGATCCGCGCTCGTGGTGCAGAACTGGGGTTTGCTTTTCGCACCGATTCCAACAGCCGCATTTACAACACCTTCGATGCGCACCGTTTGCTGCATTGGGCAGAGCTTGAGGGTTTGCAGTTGCCGTTGAAGGAGGCGTTGTTCAAGGCGTATTTCAGCGATGGCGGCAATCCTTCCGATCACGGCCAACTGGTGCAGATTGCTGAGAGTGTCGGGCTGGATCGCCAGCGTGCCGAGGCGATTCTGGCGTCGGACGAATTTGCCGATGAGGTGCGCGAGGAGGAGCAGTTGTGGCTGCAGCGGGGAGTGAGTTCGGTGCCGACGGTGGTGTTTAACGGCCAGTACGCGGTGACGGGCGGACAACCGGTAGAAACATTTGTCGGGGCCATTCGGCAGATTATGGCGGAGTCAAAAGGCGGCACCGTCAACGGCTAAACACCAACCCCTGTAGGAGCTGCCGAAGGCTGCGATCTTTTGATCTTTTAAACAGCAAGATCAAAAGATCGCAGCCTTCGGCAGCTCCTACAGTGCATCGGTGTTCGTCAGCTGTGCAGGCGCACCCAAACCGTCACCAACACCGTAGCCGCCATCAACCAAGCCACCGCCGCCACCGCCAATGAAGCCTCCAGCCGCATCCGGTCTACCATCACATACAACGTCGCCAGATAGACGAAGTACGGAATGATCGACCACATCCCGAACACGATGGTGGTCTTCAAATCCTCAATCGAGCGCCCCTTGCCAACGATGTAATGCGCAATCAGCGCAAACGTCGGAAACAGCGGCACCAGTCCGGCGATGTAGTAATTTTTGGTCTTCGACAGCGCCGCGATGATCAGCACCACCGCTGCGCCCAACAGCGCTTTGAAAAACAGATCCACGTCGTTCTCGCTTAATGGCTCAGGCCGTATTTTTTCACTTTGTCGAACAGCGTGGTCTTGGCCATGCCCAACTCAAGACTGGCCTGAGTCAGGTTGCCGCCGCTGCGCTGCAATGCATCGCTGAGCAGGTTGCGTTCGAAGGCTTCCACCGCTTCGGCAAAGCCCAGGCCTTGTCCGCCGCTGTTGGCACCGGACTTTTTGAACGCCGGCAAACCGAGGGCAAAGCGCTCAGCAACGTTACGCAATTCACGCACGTTGCCCGGCCAGTCGTGGCTCATCAGGTTCGACAAGGTCTGGTTGTCCAGTTCCGGCAACGCGCGGTCGAAGCGCAGGGCCGATTGCTGAGTGAAGTGTTCGAACAGTTGCAAAATGTCTTCGCGGCGCTCGCGCAGGGGCGGCAATTCCAGCGTCACCACGTTGAGGCGGTAGTACAAATCGCTGCGGAATTCGCCAGCCTTGCTCGACTCGTCGAGGTCGGATTTGGTCGCTGCGATCACTCGGCAATCTACTGCCACGCTCTGGTTTGAGCCGAGGCGTTCGAGGGTGCGTTCCTGCAACACGCGCAGCAATTTGATCTGCAACGGCAGCGGCATGCTTTCCACTTCATCGAGGAACAGCGTGCCGCCGTCGGCGTGTTCGATTTTGCCGATGCGCCGTTTGCCAGCACCGGTGAAGGCGTTGGCCTCGTGGCCGAAAATTTCGCTTTCGAACAGATTTTCCGGCAGACCGCCGCAGTTCAGCGCGACGAACTGTTTGCTGTGGCGCCGACTGAAATCGTGCAGGCAACGGGCGACCAGTTCTTTACCGGTGCCGGTTTCGCCTTCGATCAACACGTTGGCCGAGGTGTCGGCGACGTTGGCGATCAGTTCGCGCAGGTTCTGCATGGCCGGCGAGCGACCGATGATGCGTCCTTCGAGGGAATCACGTTCGGCCAGTTGCCGACGCAGCGACGACACTTCGCGAGCGAGGCTGCGTTGTTCCAGCGCACGTCGCGCAACATCGACCAGACGTTCCGGCGAGAACGGTTTTTCCATGAAATCGTAGGCGCCTTTCTGCATCGCGCCGACGGCCATGGAAATGTCGCCATGCCCGGTGATCAACACCACCGGCAGGCTGCGGTCGCGTTGTTTGAGGCGCGTGAGCAGTTCGAGGCCATCGATGCCCGGCAGGCGAATATCGCTGATGACGATGCCGGCAAAATTGTCGCCGACCCGCTCCAGCGCTTCTTCGGCACTGCCGACGCCGACGCAGGGAATGTCTTCCAGCGTCAGCGCTTGTTGGCAGCCGAGCAGCACATGGGGGTCGTCTTCGACGATCAGCACACTGAGTTCTTGGTTCATATTGGCTCGGCGGGAGTAGGGCTTACCAACGGTAAACTGAGGACGAAAGTGGTTCCGCCGCCGCCCGGGTGTTCGACACCCAGATGGCCGCCGGTGGCGGCGGCGAGGCTGGCGGAAAGCGTCAGGCCCAGACCCAGGCCTTGTTCGCCGGGTTTGGTGGTGAAGAACGGTTCGAACAGATGCTTGCGCGCCTCGGCGTCGATGCCGTGACCGTTGTCGCGCACGCGCAGGCGATATTTACCGTTGAATTCTTCGCCCTCCAGCCACAGTTCTGGCTGCGGTTGCGCCTGCATCGCATCGAGGGCGTTGCCGACCAGATTGACCAGAATCTGTTCGAGGCGAGTCTGGTCGATCTGCACTTGCACATCGATGAACTGCCGATGGATTTGCAGCGCCGCATGTTCAACACGCGCGCCGAGCAATTGCAGTGCAGCGTCCACGGCTTTGCCGAGACTGGCCTGACCCTGATTGTCACCCCGGCGGGCGAACGAACGCAGGCTTGCGGTGATCCGGCCCATGCGGTCGATCAGGTCATTGATGGTCTTGAGGTTGGTGCTGGCGACGTCGAGCTGGCCACGTTCCAGAAAACGTACGGTGTTGCCCGAGAGCGTGCGCATCGCGGCCAGTGGCTGATTCAATTCGTGGGCGATGCTGGTCGACATCTGGCCGATGGCGGCGAGTTTACCGGCCTGCACCAGTTCATCCTGCGCGCGGCGCAAGGTCTCTTCGGCTTGACGGCGTTCGCGGATCTGACTCTTCAAGCGCTCGTTGCTGGCGCGCAGGTCGGTGGTGCGTTCGGTAATCCGACGCTCCAGTTGATTATTGGCTTCCTGCAAGGCTTCGCGGGCGGCGAGGCGGGTGGCGATCACTTTGCGCCGCTCGTTCCAGGCGATCAGCAGGAAGGCGACCAGTGCGAACGCCACGGCGACGAGAATGCCTTGGTTGATCGCCTCGCGGCGCAAGTCCTGCAACGGCGTGAGCAGGGTGAAATTCCACGGCGTGTCGCTCAATGGCCGGGTCTGCGCCAGGTAGCTGATGTCGTCCTCGCCTGACTGCACTTCGCTGTTGGCCGGGAAGGTGAGTTTTTCCACGCCTTCGGCCAATGTTTCGCGGGCCAGCGGTTGTAGTTCGATTAGCGGGAACCAGTAGTACTGCAGGCTGCGGGCGAGTTTTTCTTTGGTTTCCTCGCTCAGCGGAATCACTGATTTGAGCCGGCGTGCCGGATCACTGGAGAGAATGATGATGCCGTTTTCGTCGCTGACAAACGCCTCGAGACGCGCGCGCTGCCAGCGTTCTTCCATGGCTTCCAGACGCACTTTGACCACGGCGACGCCGATGATCTTGCCGTGCTCTTCGAGGCCGTGGGCGAGGTAGTAACCGGGTTCGCCGTTGGTGCTGCCAATGCCGTAGAAACGCCCGGGTTCGCCGCGCACGGCTTTCTGGAAATAGGCACGGAAGGACAGGTCTTCACCGAGGTAACTGTCGACATCGCGCCAGTTGCTGGTGGCCATGACGCGGCCGGTGGTGTCCATGACGTAGATGGCCCGACTGCGACTGCGCCGGTTCAGGCCTTCAAGGTAAGCGTTGACCGTTTGCCGGTGTTCCGGGGTCGGGTCGGCCAGCAGCCGCGACACACTGGTTTCGAGTTCCAGCAGGCTGGGCAGGTAGGTGTATTTGCTGATCTCGCTTTCGACCGCGCGGGCGTTCAGTTCGAGCTGGCGCTGGCCGTTTTCGCTGAGGTTGCGAATGCCAAAATGCTCACTGACCCAGAACCCGGCGTAACCCAACCCGATCATCAGAATGATGATCAGCGGCGGCAGGAACAAATGACGAATCAGACGGGGCTTCACGGCAAGTGATGGCGGCGCGGCGCGATAGAGATTGGGGTCGCATTTCATCACAGATGCCTTGGGTCAACCACCACAACAGACCTTGCCATCCCCTGTAGGAGCTGCCGCAGGCTGCGATCTTTTGATCTTTAAAAACAAAGTCAAAAGATCGCAGCCTGCGGCAGCTCCTACAGGGGGCCGGCGATGGTGAATTTAGTGCTGCAGGATTTTCTCGAGGAAGTGCTGCGCGCGTTCGGAGCGGGCCTTGATGTCGCCGAAGAATTCCTCTTTCGGGCAGTCTTCGATGATCTTGCCGGCGTCCATGAAGATCACGCGATCGGCCACTTTGCGCGCAAAACCCATTTCGTGGGTTACGCACATCATGGTCATGCCTTCGTGAGCCAGTTGCACCATCACGTCGAGCACTTCGTTAACCATCTCCGGGTCGAGCGCCGAGGTCGGTTCGTCGAACAGCATGACAATCGGGTCCATCGCCAGCGCACGGGCAATCGCCACACGTTGTTGCTGACCACCGGACAGTTGCCCCGGATGCTTGTGGGCGTGCGCCGAGAGGCCAACGCGCTCGAGCAGTTGCAGACCTTTTTTGGTCGCCTCTTCCTTGCTGCGGCCCAACACTTTGATCTGCGCGATGGTCAGGTTTTCGGTGATGGTCAGGTGCGGAAACAGTTCGAAATGCTGGAACACCATGCCGACGCGCGAACGCAGTTTCGGCAGGTTGGTCTTCGGATCGGCAATCGACGTACCGTCAACCACGACGTCGCCTTTCTGGAACGGCTCCAGCGCGTTGACGCATTTGATCAGGGTCGATTTACCCGAACCGGACGGGCCGCAGACCACGATCACTTCGCCTTTTTTGACCTCGGTGCTGCAATCCGTCAGTACCTGGAAGTCCCCATACCACTTGTTGATGTTCTTGATAGAGATCATACGGCGAACCTTTTTTGCAGACGCTTGACCAGCAGCGAGGCGGAAAAGCTGATGATGAAGTAGACGACACCGGCGAAGATCAGGAACTCGTTGGAACGGCCAATGATGTCGCCGCTGGAGCGGGCGGAGTTGAGGAAATCCACCAGACCCACGGTGTAAACCAGCGAGGTGTCCTGGAACAGGATGATCGACTGTTGCAGCAGCAACGGCGTCATCTTGCGGAACGCCTGAGGCAGGATGATCAGACGCATGGTCTGGCCATAGGTCATGCCCATCGCCTGTGCAGCGGCCATCTGACCTTTGGGGATCGACTGCACACCGGCGCGGACGATTTCGCAGAAGTACGCGGCTTCGAACATCATGAAGGCCACGACGCAGGAGGTGAATGCGCCGATCGGCGTGTCTTCACCGGTAATCCAGCGCAGCACGAACGGCACCGCCAGGTAGAACCAGGTGATCACCAGCAGCAGCGGGATCGAACGGAAGTAGTTCACATAAGCGCCGGCCACGCGTGACAACAGTTTGCTCGACGACAGGCGCATAAGCGCCAGGATCGTCCCGAGCACAATGCCGCCGACCACGCCCATGACCATCAACTGCAAGGTCATCACCATGCCGTTCCACAGGCCCGGGATAGCGGGGATGATGCCGCTGAAATCGAAGTCCATTATTTGCCCCCCACGGAGATCAGGCCAGGCACCGCGACTTTCTTCTCGACCACGCGCATCAGCAGCATCAGGCTCATGTTCAGGGTGAAGTAAATCAGCGTGGCCAGGGTGAAGGCTTCAAACAGGTTGGCCGAAAATTCGGCGGTCTGTTTGGTTTGTGCCAGCAATTCCATCAAACCGATCAAGGACGCCACGGAGGAGTTCTTGAAGACGTTGAGGAATTCCGAGGTAAGCGGCGGAATAATGATGCGGTAGGCCTGGGGCAGCAGCACGTTCCAGTAGATCTGCGGCAGCTTGAAACCCATGGCACGCGCGGCGGATTCCTGGCCGCGTGGCAGCGCCTGAATACCGGTACGCACTTGCTCGCAAACACGCGCAGCGGTGAACAAGCCCAGGCACACGACAACGCTCAGGTAAGCCGAGGTGGTCGGGTTGAGGTCTTGTTTGTACCAGTCCTGCAGGTTTTGCGGCAGCAGGTCGGGCACCAGGAAGTACCAGATGAACAGCTGAACCAGCAGCGGCACATTACGAAACAGTTCCACGTAGCAGGTCGCTATGCCCGATACGATGCGGTTTGGCACAGTGCGCATGACCCCCAGAATGGAGCCCAGCAGCAAGGCGATGATCCATGCCACGATGGCAATGGCAATGGTCCAGCCCAAACCGGTGACGTACCAGTCGAGATAAGTCTCGCTGCCGACGCCGGTGGACTTGAAGAACACGCCCCAGTCCCAGTTGTAATTCATTAGGGTCTCCCCTCGAGATCGATCGATGTACAAGCACCCGCTCGGGGAAAATCCTTTCCCGTCCGACGTTGAACGCCGGGCACACGCGATCGGCTCGAAAACCGCCAGGTCGAGTGTTCCACAGTACAGCCAGCAGGTAGTAACAGACGCCTGAGGGAGGGTGACTCCCTCAGGAGATAAGGTTAGTCAGGAATCAGATTTTTACGTCAGGCGCCGGCTTGTCGCTCGGGGTGGCGATCAGATCTTTTACCTTGTCGCTCATCGGGAAGTTCAGGTTCAGGCCTTTCGGTGGGATCGGGCTCTCGAACCATTTGCTGTAGATCTTGTTGATCTCGCCAGACTTGTACAGCGCAACGATGGCGTCATCGACGGCTTTCTTGAAGGCCGGGTCATCTTTACGAACCATGCACGCATAGGCTTCGAAGGACTGTGGAGTACCGGTGATGATCCAGTCATTCGGCTTCTTGGCCTTGGCTTCTTCGCCGGCCAGCAGAGCGTCGTCCATCATGAAGGCAACGGCGCGGCCGCTTTCCAGCATGTTGAAGGATTCGCCGTGGTCTTTGGCGGAGATGATGTTCATGCCCATCTGCTTGTCGGCGTTCATCGCTTTGATGATGCGCTCGGACGTGGTGCCAGCGGTGGTCACGACGTTCTTGCCTTTGAGGTCGGCGAAGTCAGCGTAGGACGGCTTGCCATCCTTGTCTTTCTTGACCAGCAGACGGGTGCCGATTTCGAAGATGTTGACGGTGAAGTCGACTTGCTGAGCGCGTTCGGCGTTGTTGGTGGTCGAGCCGCACTCGATATCCGCGGTGCCGTTCTGGATCAGCGGGATACGGGTTTGCGAGGTCACCAGGTTGTATTTGACCTGCAGATCGGGCTTGTTCAGGTCTTTTTTCAGGGCTTCAACGATAGCCACCTGAATGTCGTGGGAGTAGCCCACTGGTTTGCCGGAAGCATCTGCAATGTAGGAAAACGGAATGGAGCTGTCGCGGTGAGCGAGCGTGATGGTGCCCGAATCGTTGATTTTCTTCAGGGTGCCGGTGAGTTCGGCGGCGAAAACTGGCGTGCTGATCAGAGCGGCAGCAATGGCTGCGCCCAGGATATGGGGAACGATGCGCATCAAATTTTCCTCGACATTGTTTTTTTTATGGAGCCAGTTCGTCGGCCCTTTTGTGCTTCGAATGCCTGACGGCTCCTGAAGTGTTGGCACAACAGGCATTCGTCGAGAGAGTGTAGAGCATGACTCGTGCC
The DNA here is from genome assembly GCF_049959085.1 of Pseudomonas rustica. NCBI lineage: Bacteria > Pseudomonadati > Pseudomonadota > Gammaproteobacteria > Pseudomonadales > Pseudomonadaceae > Pseudomonas > Pseudomonas rustica. The sequence continues at coordinate 607,848 of NZ_CP188200.1, forward strand.
AGACCAGTGACGAATGGAGAAGTATATGATTTATAAGGATATTAAAGTTTTATGGCGGATTTTTTTGTGGGGAGTGATCCGGTTTACCGAATTGACCGGGGAGTCTCGTTCGGAAAACCGAACAGTCAAGAGCCCCTCACCCTAGCCCTCTCCCGGAGGGAGAGGGGACTGACCGCAGTGGATGGTCGAGTTACGCCGACGTGAGATACCGAGTCGAACTTAGATTTTGAAGCCCACGAAAATCGGCTCCCTTCCCCCTCTACCCCCTGGGGGAGAGGGCTGGGGTGAGGGGGAAAAGATCTAACTGACTCAATGAGATTCAATAAAACCCACAAAACAAAAAGCCCCTGAACCTTACGATTCAGGGGCTTTTTGTTTAACCAATGTTCAAATCACGCCGCTTCAATCTTGCTACGGTTCTGCTCAACCGTACCCAGATACGCCGCAAGCTTCTCCTGCTCCGCCGGAGTGGTAAACAACCCCAGCTTGCTACGACGCCACAGAATGTCATGCGCCGAGGTCGCCCACTCTTCGCTGCACAGGTAATCGACTTCACGGGTGTAGAGCCCGCCGCCAATGTGTTCGCCCATGTCGGCGAGGGTTTCAACGCCTTCGAGCATGCGCCAGATGCGGCTGCCGTACGTGGTCGACCAGCGACGCGCGATCTCGCTCGGCACAAAGTCGTACTTGTCGCGAATCAGCGCGCTCAAGGCTTGCGGCGTGGTCATGTCTTCGCCGCCGGGCAGGGTGGCGGTGGCCGTCCAGCTCGGGCGCATCTGGGTGAAGAACGGCATCAGTTGCGCCATCGCCGATTCGGCGAGTTTGCGGTAGGTGGTCAACTTGCCGCCGAACACCGACAGCAGCGGCGCTTCTTCAGTGCTGCCGGACAGCGCCAAGGTGTAATCGCGGGTGACCGCCGACGGGTTGTCGGATTCGTCGTTGCACAGTGGACGCACGCCTGAGTAGCTGTGCTGGATGTCTTCGCGGCTGACTTGTTTCTTGAAGTGAGCGTTGACCACTTTCAGCAGGTAATCGGTTTCGCCGTCGGTAATCGCCACTTTCGCCGGGTCGCCGGTGTATTCACGGTCGGTGGTGCCGATCAGGGTGAAGTGGTTGTTCAAGTACGGAATGGTGAAAACGATGCGCTGATCTTCGTTTTGCAGAATGTGCGCGTGATCGCCTTCGTACAATTTCGGCACGATGATATGGCTGCCTTGAATCAGACGGATGCCGTACGGCGATTCCATCTTCAGATCGTCACGAATGAACTTGGCAACCCACGGGCCGGCGGCGTTCACCAGCGCTTTGGCGGTGATCGAAAACAGGCTGCCGTCGGCACGTTCCAGGTTCAGGTGCCACAAACCTTTGGCGCGACGGGCGCTGACGCAACGGGTCTGGGTGTGCACGTGGGCGCCTTTTTCGCGGGCGGCCATGGCGTTGAGTACCACGAGGCGAGCGTCGTCGACCCAGCAATCGGAGTATTCGAAGCCTTTTTTGATTTCGCTTTTCAGTGCGCTGTCGGCGCCGAACTTGAGGCTTTTCGAACCTGGCAGTTTTTCGCGCTTGCCGAGGTTGTCATACAGGAACAGGCCGGCACGAATCATCCACGCGGGACGCAGGTGCGGACGGTGCGGCAGCACGAAGCGCATTGGCTTGACGATGTGCGGGGCTTTGGCCAGCAGCACTTCGCGCTCGGCCAGTGCTTCGCGCACCAGACGGAATTCGTAATGTTCGAGGTAGCGCAGGCCACCGTGGATCAGCTTGCTGCTGGCCGACGAGGTGTGGCTGGCGAGGTCGTCCTTTTCGCAAAGGAACACCGAGAGACCGCGACCGGCGGCATCCGCTGCGATCCCCACCCCATTGATCCCGCCGCCGATAACGGCGAGGTCGTAGATCTCGGAGATAGGGGGCGTACGCAAGGTAGATGTGGACATCGGCTGGCCTCAGGCTCTTTTGATTTTCTATATTGGAAATCGAACATGAATGTTCATTTGCGAAAATGGTAGCCGATAAAGACGCGCACAGCCAGTCGACTTCGATTGAAAAAACTCATCGAAGGGCGGGGAAAGGAAAATTTTCGAACATTAAAAGCAAAAAGATCGCAGCCTTCGGCAGCTCCTACAGGTCAAGTGAACCCATGTAGGAGCTGCCGAAGGCTGCGATCTCTTGATCTTGAGGGTTTTTAAACCACTTCCAACCGAATCTTGTGCTGACTCAACAACTGCGCCAGAGCCGGCACCGGCTGCTGATCCGTCACCAAACAATCAATCAAGCTGATCGGCCCCAACCGAATCATCGCATTACGCCCAAACTTGCTCGAATCCGCCGCCAGAATCACCTGCCGCGCATTGGCAATGATCGCCTGCGAAACCCGCACTTCCTGATAATCAAAATCCAGCAAGCTGCCGTCTTCATCAATCCCGCTGATCCCGACCAGCGCGAAATCAACCTTGAACTGATTGATGAAATCCACACTCGCCTGACCGACCACACCGCCGTCACGACGAACATTGCCGCCAGTCAGCAGCACATCAAAATCATCCTTGGCACTGAGCATCGACGCCACGTGCAAGTTATTGGTGATGATCTTCAGATGGTTGTGATTGAGCAGAGCACGGGCAATCGATTCAGTGGTAGTGCCGATGTTGATGAACAGCGAGGCGTGATCGGGGATCTGTGCGGCGATGGCTTCACCGATGCGTTGTTTTTCATCGCGCATTTGATCGGCGCGCATCGCATAGGCCGTGTTTTCAACACTGGAATCGTAGGCCGCGCCACCATGGTAGCGACGGAGCAAATTGGCTTCCGCGAGCTGATTGATGTCGCGGCGGATGGTTTGCGGGGTAACAACGAACAGCGTGGCCATTTCCTCGATGCTCACATAGCCGCGTTCGCGAACCAGCTCGAGGATTTGCTGCTGACGGGGAGGCAGATTCATGGGGCTTCCTTTGGGCTGCCGTGCAAAATTTGCCCATGATGCCGCAGGAATCTCCTCCCTACCAGTTACAAGCCTTTACAAGTACTCAGGTTGGCTTATTCAGCGTCTTCACGCGCCCAGTCACGGGTGCGGCTGACGGCTTTTTTCCAGCCTTTGTACAGCTTCTCTTTCTCGACTTCGTCCAGGCTCGGCTCGAACTCGCGCTCGATCACCGCTTTGCCGCGCAGCTCTTCCAGGCTGCCCCAGAAACCGCACGCCAGACCGGCCAGGTACGCCGCGCCCAGCGCTGTGGTTTCGCGCATTTGCGGGCGCTCGACCTGAGTGCCGAGGATGTCAGCCTGGAACTGCATGAGGAAGTTGTTCGCCACCGCGCCGCCGTCCACGCGCAGGGCTTTCAGGCGTTCGCCGGAATCCTGTTGCATGGCGTCGAGTACGTCGCGGGTCTGGTAGGCAATCGATTCCAGCGCGGCGCGGATGATGTGATCTACGCGAACACCGCGCGTCAGGCCGAACAGTGCGCCACGGGCGTACGGATCCCAGTAAGGAGCGCCCAGACCGGTGAAGGCTGGCACCAGATACACGCCGTTGCTGTCCTTCACTTTATTGGCGAAGTATTCGGTGTCGTGGGCGTCGTTGATGATTTTCAGTTCATCACGCAGCCATTGCACGGTCGAACCGCCGTTGAATACCGCGCCTTCCAGGGCGTAAGCGACTTCGCCGCGCGGGCCGCAAGCGATGGTGGTGAGCATGCCGTGCTGCGATTTCACCGCTTTGTCGCCGGTGTTCATCAGCAGGAAGCAGCCGGTGCCGTAGGTGTTTTTCGCCTGACCTGGTTCTACGCACATTTGACCGAACAGCGCCGCTTGCTGGTCGCCGGCGATACCGCCGATGGCGATGCCGCTCTTGGTGTGGCCGTAGATTTCCGATGACGCTTTGACTTCCGGAAGCATCTCGCGCGGGATGTCGAGGATCTCCAGCATCTTCGCGTCCCACTCCAGCGAGTGAATGTTGAAGAGCATGGTGCGCGAGGCGTTGGTGTAGTCGGTGACGTGCACCTTGCCGCCAGTGAATTTCCAGATCAGCCAGCTATCGACGGTGCCGAACAGCAGCTCGCCGTTGCGCGCACGCTCGCGGCTGCCTTCGACGTTGTCGAGGATCCACTTCAGTTTGGTGCCGGAGAAGTACGGGTCGGTGACCAGACCGGTGGTGTCGCTGATGTATTGCTCGTGGCCATCGCGCTTGAGCTGCTGGCAGATTTCGGTGCTGCGGCGGCATTGCCAGACGATGGCGTTGTAGACCGGGCGACCGGTGGTCTTGTCCCAGACCACGGTGGTTTCACGCTGGTTGGTGATGCCGATGGCCGCGACCTGGTCGTGGTGCAGACCGGCCTGTGCCAGCGCTTCAACCATCACCGCACTTTGGGTGGCGAAGATTTCCATCGGATCGTGTTCGACCCAACCGGCTTGCGGGTAATGCTGAGCGAATTCGCGCTGCGCGGTGCAGACCACGTTCGCGTCGCGGTCAAAAATGATCGCGCGGGAGCTGGTCGTACCCTGATCGAGGGCAATGATGTAGTTCTTATTCTGAATGTCGGTCATGTCGATTGCCTTGGACGAAATAAGGGTGATTGGGCCGTGGCGCAGGCTCGGATGGGCAGGAGCCTGCGCCGACTGTTTCAAGAAGTTCTTGGTTTGCCGTCAATGGCCGGTTCTGCATCCTTTGTAGCAGGTGTGGCGCCGGTCAGGTGACGGGCGATGAGCCCGCGATACCCGGCAGCGCCGAGGCAGGCACCGACAATCGGTGCAAAAATCGGAATCAGGAAGTACGGAATATCGCGGCCGCCAGTGAAGGAAATTTCACCCCAGCCAGCGAAGAAAGTCATCAGTTTCGGACCGAAGTCACGCGCCGGGTTCATCGCAAAACCGGTCAGCGGGCCCATCGAGCTGCCGATCACCGCGATCAGCAAGCCGATCAGCAGCGGCGCCATCGGGCCTCTTGGCAGACCATTGTTGTCGTCGGTTAAGGCCATGATCACGCCCATCAGGATCGCGGTGATGATCATCTCGACCAGGAATGCCTGGGCGGTGGACAGCACTGGGTTCGGGAACGTTGAGAACACCGAGGCCAGCTCAAGGCTGGCGGCGGACCCGCGAACCATTTGGTGAGTTTGTTCGTAATCGAAGAATAGATTGCTGTACAGCGTGTAAACCAACAGCGCCCCGCAGAAGGCGCCGGCGATCTGCGCAAGAATATAGAAGGGCAGTTTGCGCTTTTCGAAGTCGGCGAAGATTGCCAGGGCGATGCTGACAGCCGGGTTCAGGTGCGCGCCGGAAACCCCGGCTGTGAGGTAGATCGCCATGCTCACGCCGACGCCCCAGATGATGCTGATTTCCCACAGGCCGAAGCTGGCGCCCGCGACTTTGAGCGCGGCGACACAGCCAGTGCCAAAAAAGATCAGAAGTGCAGTACCCAGAAATTCGGCCATGCATTGGCTCGAAAGCGATGGTTGCTGTAAAGCAGTTGTCATTGAAAACCTCAATTTTTGTTGTTGTCTGGCGCGATTGCCGACAGGGCAAGGCGCGATTTTCACCGGGTCGGAATCCCCATTCGTTTCCCGGTTTACTGCTGAGTGCTGCAATGATGATAATTCTTACATTATTCAGATTCGAAAAAATATAGACAAGAAACAAACCTGTCAAAGGTCGAAAGTGAACCGTCAGTCACAATAGAACTATCAGTCGCATGAATGACTCACCGGGTGACCGCTTTCTTAACGTTGTGAATTACCTGCAAAGCCGCGTAATTCGGGGCCGGGATAGAGCCTTTTACGGCTCGATGTCCTAGAATCCGGCGCAGGATTTTCTGCCATTGCCGAGCCTGGAGCTGCCATGACCCCTGCGTTGGACTTGTTAAAAAAAGTTCGTGCCGAACATCGCGTGCACAGTTACGAACATGATCCAAAGGCCGCGTCCTACGGGCTGGAGGCTGCGGAAAAACTGGCGCTCGAGCCAGCGCAGGTGTTTAAAACCTTGCTGGCGGCGAGTGAAAAAGGTGAGCTGCTGGTGGCCGTAGTGCCGGTCGTCGGAAGCCTCGACCTCAAAGGTCTGGCGCAGGCGGCGGGGGTGAAAAAAGTCGAGATGGCTGACCCGGCAGCGGCGCAGCGATCCACCGGTTATCTGCTGGGCGGTATCAGTCCATTGGGGCAGAAAAAGCGTCTGCGCACCTTCATCGATAGTTCGGCTCAGGCTTTTGCGACTATTTATGTCAGCGCCGGCCGGCGTGGGCTGGAAGTCGAATTGGCACCCGCCGTGCTCGCTGAACACACCCAGGCCAAATTCGCCGACATCGGTCGTGCGTAACGTCGGCTGATTCTGTATGAAGAAAATTGGCCGGTTCTGTCGCTGGCGCTGATCCGGCCCGCATTGCATGCTCTGCCGACTGACTTAAGGAGAAGGTTATGCAGCTCGAGTTTCATCAGGTTGACGCATTCAGTGAGCGGCCATTCAGTGGCAACCCGGCGATGGTTTATCGGCTGGATGCGTGGCTCGCCGATGATTTGATGCAAAAGATCGCGGGTGAACACAACCTGGCGGAAACCGCGTTTCTGGTGCGCGAAGGTTCGGCCTGGCATATCCGTTGGTTCACCCCGACCACTGAAGTGCCGTTGTGCGGCCATGCGACGCTGGCCAGCGCTTATGTGTTGTTCGAGATCTACAAGGAAACGGCCGAGCGTATCGACTTCACCTGCAAGTCCGGGCCGTTGAGCGTGACGCGAGCAGACGGGCGTTTGTGGCTGGATTTCCCCTCGATCGTGCCGTCAGAGATTGGCGTGACCCTGGATGTCGAGCGGGCGCTGGGCGTTGAAGCGGTTGATGTGCTCGGCTCGAACGAACTGTTTGTGGTGCTGGAGTCGGAGCAGGCCGTACTCGATTGCAAGCCGGACATGGTCGCGCTGGCCAAACTGCCGTGGCTCGGTGCAATCGTCACCTCGCGGGGCAATCAGCACGATTTTGTCTCGCGCTATTTCGCCCCGGCGATTGGCATCAATGAAGACCCGGTGACCGGGTCGACGCACTGCAGCTTGATTCCGTATTGGTCAAAACGTCTGGGCAAATCGAGCCTGACCGCGTGCCAGCGCTCGGCGCGGGGCGGGGAGTTGTTTTGTCGGCTGGAGGGTGAACGGGTGAAGATTGGCGGGCATGCAACGCTCGTCGCCAGCGGCACCCTGATCCTGGGTTAAAAGCTAAAAGATCGCAGCCTTCGGCAGCTCCTACATTGATCCCTGTAGGAGCTGCCGAAGGCTGCGATCTTTTGATCTTTAAAGGGCGGTGTTGTAGCGGCGGACGCCGTTCTCAACTGCCGGGATCTGCGCAGCAGTGCTGCCGGAGGCCTGGAACAGCACCAAGTGTTCAGCCGCAACCCGAATCCCTACTTCCGCACCGACCTGATGATCAGCATGGCTCGGAAAAATCGATTCCAGCTGCGCCCCCGTCGGCAGTTGCAAGCGATACAGGGTTGAGGCCCCGAGGAACGTCTTGCCGACAATCCGCGCTTTCAACGAACTGTCCGGTGCATAAACAATGTCATCTGGACGCAGCAACACATCCACCGCCCCGCCAATCGGCCAGGTATAAGCCCGATTGCCGCGCAGTTCGCCCAACTCAGTCTGCACCGATTCCGGGCTACCAAGCTGACCGCGAATGAAGTAACCCTGACCGATAAAACTCGCCACAAATGGCGTCGCCGGTTCGTGATACAGGTTGTACGGCGTGTCCCACTGTTCCAGCCGACCTTCCTTGAACACGCCAACGTGATCGCTGACGGCAAAGGCTTCTTCCTGATCGTGGGTGACCAGAATCGCGCTGGTGCCACGGGCCTTGAGAATGTCGCGCACCTCATGGCTGAGCTTGCGGCGCAGCTCGCCATCGAGGTTGGAGAACGGCTCATCGAGCAGCAGCAATTGCGGCTCCGGCGCCAACGCACGGGCGAGGGCGACGCGCTGTTGCTGACCACCGGATAGCTCGTGCGGGAAACGCTTGCCGAGATTTTTCAGGTTGACCAGTTCCAGCAGCTCTTCGGTGACGCGCTCCTTGTTCGGATGCTTGCGGATACCAAAGGCAATGTTGTCGGCGACGCTCAGGTGCGGAAACAGCGCGTAGTCCTGGAACACCATGCCGATCCGGCGCTTCTCCGGCGCCAGAGTGAAACCGGCGCTGGAAATGGTCTCGCCGCCAAGGGTGATTTCGCCCTCGTGTACCGGCTCGAAACCGGCGATGGCGCGCAGGGTGGTGGTCTTGCCGCAGCCGGACGAGCCGAGCAGGCAGCCGATGTCACCGGCGTTGAGGTGCAGATTGAGGTTCTGCACCACGCGTTGATCTTGATAGCCGCAAGCGAGGTTGCGCAGGTTCAGCAGTAATTCATGGCTCATGCGTGGTGATATGCCGGTTCAACGAGGAACTCGAGCAGGGCCTTCTGTGCGTGGAGACGGTTTTCTGCCTGATCCCAGGCGACGGAGCGCGGGTCATCAAGCAGGTCGAGACTGATTTCTTCGCCGCGGTGCGCCGGCAGGCAATGCATGAACAACACGTCCTCGGCAGCGAGGTCGAGCAGCGCACGGTTGACCTGAAACGGCGCGAACAGCTTGAGGCGCTTGGCAGTTTCCTCTTCCTGACCCATCGAAGTCCAGACATCGGTGCTCACCAGATGCGCGCCGCGCACGGCGTCTTGCGGATCACGGACGATGGTCACGCGATCGCCGGCCTTGGCGACGAATTCCGGGTTCGGCTCGTAACCTTCCGGGCACGCGACGCGCAACTGGAAGTCGAACTGGATCGCCGCTTCTATATAGCTGTTGCACATGTTGTTGCCGTCGCCGATCCAGGCCACGGTTTTGCCCTGGATCGAGCCGCGATGTTCAAGGAACGTCTGCATGTCGGCCAGCAACTGGCACGGGTGCAGGTCATCGGACAAGCCGTTGATCACCGGCACGCGCGAGTTGGCGGAGAATTCGGTCAGGGTGCTGTGGGCAAAGGTGCGGATCATCACCGCATCGAGCATGCTCGACATGACGATGGCGCAGTCACCGATCGGCTCGCCACGGCCCAGTTGGGTGTCGCGCGGCGAGAGGAAGATCGCCTGACCGCCGAGCTGGATCATGCCGGCCTCGAAGGAGATCCGGGTGCGGGTCGAGGATTTCTCGAAGATCATGCCCAGCACGCGGTTTTTCAGAGGCTCGAACAGTACGCCGCGGTTACGCAGGTCCTTGAGCTCAACGCCTCGACGGATCACGCTGACCAGCTCTTCGGGCGTGCAATCCATCAGGGAGAGAAAGTGCCTTGCGCTCATCATTGACTACCTTTTTGCTACAAACCGCAGATGCTCAAAGCCTTGTTTAACGGAACAACGGGCGAGACCTGCGGCGTAAGCCGCACGGGGCGACGAAATAGGGGGAGGCGCGATATTGACATTAAATGTCGCGTTTTTCCAATAGGCTACGGTTTTGCGGGATTCGGAGAGCGGACAGGATGTTGCAGTCGCACATTTGAAGCCGGGTTCAGGACAGCAGCGAGTCCCTTTGTACACTGGCCTCGCGGGGCTTGGCAATCCGCCGTGGCGGGGATCGGGTCGCTTGAGTCGGTTTACGACCGTGGCGGCATGCCATCACTTGGTCGGATGCTCAGGTTGAAACATTTGCTAAAGCAAAGTGCTGGGTTATAAATAAGTTTCGAGCGACGCAGGAAGCCTCCGCATGGAATCGAAAGAAAAATTGTTAATGGAATTGCTGGGCCACACGGCTCGCTCTCTGACCCATCTCACCGCGTCAATGACTTCAATGTCCTTCGAGCTGCTGCGCAGCGAAGACGACGTGGTCAAATCCGCCGGCCGCCACATGATCGACCGCATGGCGACCATCAGTGCCGGGCTCGATGAGCACTGGCGATTGATCGGCGAACTCACCGGCGTACACGTCGCTCACGAGCAGATCGAAACCATCCAGGAAATCCAGCTGGCCGCGCCGCCGCAACTGCCCTCCAGTTGAGTGAGGCGGTCTATCGGCGCACCTGATAGCCGTCGATTCACAAGACGAACGTCGCTGGCGCCTGACCCGCGACGGGGCCATAGTTTTGTTCCCGCGGGCGTCATTGCCCGCCCAGAACAAGACAGAGACTGGCCATGACCAAGACTCTCCATCACCGTGCCTGCCACCTGTGTGAAGCCATCTGCGGCCTGACCATCGAGACCACTGAAACCGATGGCCACGTGGCGATCACCTCGATCAAGGGTGATGCGCTCGACACCTTCAGCCGTGGCCATATCTGCCCCAAAGCTGTCGCGCTGCAAGACATCCAGAATGATCCGGATCGCCTGCGTCAGCCGATGCGCCGCGTGGGTAGCGAATGGTTGCCGATCGACTGGGACGAGGCGTTTGCGCTGGTGGCCGAGAAACTGGCGGCGATTCAAGAGCGTCACGGCCAGAACGCGGTGGCGGTCTATCAAGGCAACCCGAGCGTGCACAACTACGGGCTGATGACCCACAGCAATTATTTCCTTGGATTGCTGAAAACGCGCAATCGCTACTCGGCGACCTCAGTCGATCAGTTGCCGCATCACCTGAGCAGCTATTTGATGTACGGCCACGGCTTGCTGCTGCCGATTCCGGACATCGATCACACCGATTTCATGTTGATTCTCGGCGGTAATCCACTGGCCTCTAATGGCAGCATCATGACCGTGCCAGATGTTGAAAAACGTTTAAAAGCGATCCAGGCACGCGGTGGTAAAGTCGTGGTCGTCGATCCACGGCGCAGCGAAACGGCGGCGATGGCCGATCAGCATTTGTTCGTGCGCCCCGGTGGCGATGCCGCATTGTTGTTTGGTGTGCTCAACACATTGTTCAGTGAAGGCCTGACCCGCGACAGTCATTTGCCGGTCGATGGATTGGACGACATGCGCGCTGCGGTGGAGACGTTCACCGCCGAGGCCATGAGCCCGCTGTGCGCCGTTCCCGCCGAGCAGATCCGCCAACTGGCGCGTGATTTTGCTGCGGCGCCGAGTGCGGTTTGCTATGGCCGGATGGGCGTTTCGACTCAAGCCTTCGGCACGCTGTGCCACTGGGTGGTGCAGTTGATCAATCTGGTTACCGGTAACCTCGACCGGGTGGGTGGTGCGCTGTGCACCGAGCCGGCCGTGGACTTGGTGGCGTCGACGTCGGGCGGGCATTTCAATAAGTGGCAAAGCCGTGTTTCCGGGCGTCCTGAATACGGCGGAGAGCTGCCGGTCTCGGCACTGGCCGAAGAGATGCTCACCGAAGGCGAAGGCCAGATCCGCGCGCTGATTACTGTGGCGGGTAACCCGGTGTTGTCGACGCCGAACGGGCGGCAACTGGAGCAGGCGCTGGATGGCCTGGAGTTCATGGTCAGCATCGACCTCTATATCAACGAAACCACGCGTTACGCCGACCTGATCCTGCCGTCGACGTCGGCACTGGAGAACGATCACTACGACACCACGTTCAACTTGTTCGCGGTGCGTAATGTCACTCGCTTCAACCGCGCGATCCTTGCCAAGCCTGAGGGCGCGCTGCATGACTGGGAGATCTTTGTCGGTCTGGCCAAAGCATTCGCCGAGAAAACCGGCAAGGAGCTGAAACCGACCATGCCACCGGCGAAGATGATTGATATGGGTTTGCGGATGGGCATGTACGGTGACGCCTCCGAGCAGAAACTCTCGTTGGCGACACTGTTCGATCATCCTCACGGCATTGACCTGGGCGCGTTGAAAGCCAATCTGGCGCCGCGCCTGAAAACGCCGAACCAGCACGTGCAGGCCGCGCCGCCAGAGATCCTCGCTGACCTCGCACGGTTTGCCGCGTTGCAAGCTCCGGCCGCCGACGAACTGTTGATGATTGGCCGCCGACATGTGCGCAGCAACAATTCGTGGATGCACAACTATCACCGTCTGGTAAAAGGCAAGCCGCGCCATCAGTTGCTGATGCATCCGGACGATCTCGCCAGTCGTGGGCTCTACGATGGTCAGTGGGTGCGCGTCAGTTCGCGGGTCGGGCAGATTGAAGTGGAAGTGCTCGGCAGTCTCGACATGATGAAAGGCGTGGTGAGCCTGCCGCACGGTTGGGGGCATGCGCGCCCGGGTGTGCAGATGGCGATTGCCAGTGGCCAGCCAGGTTCGAGCGCTAATGACCTGACCGATGAGTGCCAGCTCGACGAATTGTCCGGGAATGCCGCGTTGAACGGCGTGCCGGTCACCGTGGCGGCGGCTTGAACGTGACCGTCGGGGAGACCGAGCATGGCGCTCGGGATTCCGTTACAATGCGTCACCGTGCCGACCCGTGAGTCGGAAAGTTCAGCCGAGGTGCTCCATGGATATCATCGAAACGATTAAAGAGCAGATTGCCAACAACACCATTCTGCTTTACATGAAAGGCTCGCCGAATGCCCCACAGTGTGGCTTCTCCGCGAAAGCAGCGCAGGCTGTCATGGCGTGTGGCGAAAAGTTTGCGTACGTGGACATCCTGCAGAACCCGGAAATCCGCGCCAACCTGCCTAAGTACGCCAACTGGCCGACTTTCCCACAACTGTGGGTTGGCGGTGAGCTGGTCGGCGGTAGCGACATCATGACCGAGATGGCTGCAGACGGTTCGCTGCAAACCACCATCAAGTCGGCTGTTGAAGCGGCTGCGGCTAACAAGTCCGAAGCCTGATGCTTTTGTTGTAGGAGCAAAGCTTGCTCGCGAAAAACGATAACGCGGTGTGTCTGTAGCACCGCGGCGCTTTCTTCGCTGGCGAGCCATGCTCCTACAGAAAAGCCAATAAAAAGCCCCGCACCTCGAAAGAGGGCGGGGCTTTTTAGTGCGTCCGAAAAGTTATTGCGAGTTGCCGGTGCAATCTAAAAAGATCGCAGCCTGCGGCAGCTCCTACTCTTCGCCCATCTGCGATTGCAGATAGTTCTCAAGACCGACTTTGCCGATAAGACCCAGTTGGGTTTCCAGCCAGTCGATGTGTTCTTCTTCGGATTCGAGAATGTCTTCCAGCAGTTCACGGCTGCCGAAGTCACCGACGGTTTCGCAATGTGCGATCGCGGTTTTCAGGTCAGCGTGGCCGGTCTTCTCGATGCGCAGGTCGCACTCCAGCATTTCCTGGGTGTGCTCGCCGATGTGCAGCTTGCCCAGATCCTGCACGTTCGGCAGGCCTTCGAGGAACAGGATGCGCTTGATCAGCTTGTCCGCGTGCTTCATTTCATCGATGGATTCTTTGTATTCGTGCTTGCCGAGCTTGTTCAGACCCCAATCTTCATACATGCGCGCATGCAGGAAGTACTGATTGATCGCGACCAGCTCATTGGCAAGGATCTTGTTGAGATGCTGGATGACTGTAATGTCGCCTTTCATGATCGGAGTCCTGCCCTGTATTCGCTGTATATACGGCAGAGTTTGAGCTTCGTATTTATAAGTGTCAAACCTAAGTTATTGAATAATATATGAAAATTAATCGGAATAAGAATGTTTGTGTTCCGCGTCTGGAGCCTAAGCAATTGATTTACAGGCATAAAAAACCGGACATAAGTCCGGTTCTTTGAAATGGGGTGTTATTACGCGGCAGTAAATTCTACCGGATAGGGGATCGCGGCCTGGGCGGTTTGCAGCTTGGTCAGGGTTTCGCGAACGACTTCCTTGGCAAGGCAGGCACATTTGCCGCATTGGTTGGCGACGCCGGTGGCCTGACGAACTTCTTTATAGCTGCAGCAACCTTCATAGATCGCTTCGCGGATCTGTCCGTCGGTGACGCCAGTGCAGAGACAAACATACATAAGTGAGAACCGTCGCTGGTTGTGACTCAATTGCGATGGATCTTAATGTTAACGAGAATGATTGTCAAAGTGCTTTCCGACCGCTTCAGCGAATTAACAGCTACGACTGACGAACGGTGTTTGCTGGCTATTTGCCTGGCCCTGTAAATGCAGCACGGTTCTGCGCCTGCTTTAAAAAACCGTTAAGGACAGGCCAAATTCGCAGTGTATGATGGTCGGCCCTTGCGAAGGGGGTTCGTGTCACAGGGCTGTCGTCTGAGGATGGCAGGCTGGCGCAAACCCTGAACTTCAAGTTTCTACACCAGGAGATATCAATGAGCGTACTCGTAGGCAAACAAGCCCCTGACTTCACCGTCCCGGCCGTACTCGGCAATGGCGAGATCGTTGACAGCTTCACCCTGTCCTCGGCCATCAAAGGCAAATACGGCCTGGTGTTCTTCTACCCACTGGACTTCACCTTCGTCTGCCCGTCCGAGCTGATCGCTCTGGACAACCGCATGGCTGACTTCAAGGCCCGCAACGTTGAAGTGATCGCTGTGTCGATCGACTCGCACTTCACTCACAACGCATGGCGCAACACTCCAGTGAACAATGGCGGCATCGGCCAGGTGAAATACACCATGGCTGCCGACATGAAGCACGACATCGCTAAAGCCTACGACGTTGAGTCGGAAGGCGGCGTAGCGTTCCGTGGCGCGTTCCTGATCGACGACAAAGGCGTTGTCCGCTCGCAGATCATCAACGACCTGCCGCTGGGCCGTAACATGGAAGAGCTGATCCGTCTGGTCGACGCTCTGCAATTCCACGAAGAGCACGGCGAAGTTTGCCCTGCCAACTGGAAAAAAGGCGACAAAGGCATGAACGCTTCGCCAGAAGGCGTTGCGGCATACCTGACCGAGAACGCTGCTGCCCTGTAAGGCGCAACGTCGAGGTACAAAAAACCGGCCCAAGTGGCCGGTTTTTTTATGCTCGGGATTGTGAGCAGCAATCTCTCGGCATTATTTGTTTCAAATGCCCGGGAAAAAATACTGGATGACTGAACAGTGGTTAGATAGGGTGATGGTCGAGCGATAACGGGTGAAGAGGGCGATTGCCCTGGCCTGAATCGCGCCTCACTTCAGTAAGGACGGTGCAATGGATTGCATGATGCAGAAGGGGATTCAAATGCCGAGTAGCTTGGACGTTGCGGATTATTTCCTCTGCCTGGAAGGGCATGAGGGCGAGATCTCCAATCTCAAGATTCAAAAAATGGTTTATTACGCGCAAGGGTTCAGTCTGGCAGTCCATGGCGAGGCTCTCTTCCCTGAAAAGCTGGAAGCGTGGATGCACGGGCCAGTGGTTCCGGATCTGTATCGAAGATTCAGCCAATTTGGATCGAGCGCCATTCCTCCTCCAAGTGATTTCAATCCCGATGTTTTCAGTACCAAACAACAAACTCTGCTCAACGAAGTGTTCGACGTTTATGGCCAATTCTCGGCGTGGAAACTGCGTCAGTTGACGCATGAAGAGGCTCCATGGCGTAGAAACTTCAAGGAAGGGGAGTTCAGCCGAGAAATTCCCGCCTGCGAGATGCAGGAGTATTTCCGGGAGCATTTGGTGAACTGAAAAATGGCCAAGTTCAAGCGCAGGGAACGCGATGCGGCGGTGATAGTAACGGTACGGACGTCCACAATCGAAATGGACTCATCGGAAGCCCGACCTCCGGTTTTCTCATTTGAGTATTTGCAGAATGGCTGGTGCATTCAGGACTGTGAGGCCGTCGAACGGTCGAAAATGCTTGAGCGTCTCAGGATCCTGGGAAAGATGCCTTGGAGAGAATTGCGCAAGGAGCATAGGCATCGGTATGGATGTGAAACAATTGAGAGAAACAGCCTGAAAGTGGGGATACCTGCTTTTTTAACAGGTGATGTCAGGTTGTTGGTGTTTCGGGCTTTCGAGCGTGTAGCGATGGTGGGTTACAAGAACCATCGGGTGTTTTACGTCGTGTGGATTGATCGAGAATTTAAGCTCTATAAGCATTAACAAAAAAACCGGCCCTAGTGGCCGGTTTTTTTATGCGCGGGATTTACTCATTGAGGATCAGTCGTCGAAATCTTCCCAGCCGCCCATCTGTTTCCAGCGGTTGACGATGCCGCAGAACAGCTCAGCGGTTTTCTCGGTGTCGTAACGCGCGGAGTGCGCTTCACGGCCGTCGAAGTCGATGTCGGCTGCCTGACAGGCTTTCGCCAGTACGGTTTGACCGTAGGCCAGACCGGCCAGTGTCGCGGTGTCGAAGCTGGAAAACGGGTGGAACGGGTTGCGCTTCATGTCCAGACGCGCGACGGCGGCGTTGAGGAAGCCGAGGTCGAAGCTGCTGTTGTGGCCGACCAGAATCGCGCGCTTGCAGCCGTTGGCCTTCAGCGCTTTGCGGATGCCACGGAAGATGTCGGTCAGCGCGGTTTCTTCGCTGACGGCCATGCGCAGTGGGTGATCGAGTTTGATCCCGGTGAACTCCAGCGCCGCCGCTTCGATGTTGGCGCCTTCGAACGGCTCAACGCGGAAGAAGTAGGTGTGATCCGGGTAAACAAAGCCCTTTTCATCCATGGCGATGGTGGTCGCAGCAATTTCCAGCAACGCGTCGGTGGCCGAGTTGAAGCCACCGGTTTCTACGTCGACGACAACCGGCAGGTAGCCGCGAAAACGTGCTGCCATCGGGTGACGGGAACCGCCGCCGCCACTTTGACCGTCCAGTTCGTCGTCGAAATGGTCTTCACTCACGCGTGTTCCTCCAGCAGGCGCCAGCGCAGTTTTTCACCGGCGCGCAGCGGGATAACGGTCAGCTCGCCGAAGGGCAGGCTGGTCGGGGCGGTCCATTCTTCACGAACCAGGGTGATGCGATCAGTGTTCGCCGGCAGGCCGTAGAAGCGCGGGCCGTTGAGGCTGGCGAAAGCTTCGAGTTTGTCCAGCGCGTTACGCTGTTCGAAGGCTTCGGCGTACATTTCGATGGCGGCGTACGCGGTGTAGCAGCCGGCGCAGCCGCAAGCGGCTTCTTTGGCGTGCTGGGCGTGCGGTGCCGAATCGGTGCCGAGGAAGAACTTCGCGCTGCCGCTGGTGGCGGCGTCGAGCAGAGCTTCCTGATGGGTATTGCGCTTGAGAATCGGCAGGCAGTAGAAGTGCGGCCGAATCCCGCCCATCAGCATGTGGTTGCGGTTGTACAGCAGGTGGTGCGCGGTGATGGTCGCGCCAACGTTGGCCGAAGCCTCGTTGACGAACTGCACGGCGTCGGCGGTAGTGATGTGTTCAAACACCACTTTCAGTGTCGGGAAACGCTCGACCACGCGGCGCATGTGCTCATCGATGAAGATCTTTTCGCGATCGAACACATCGACGTCGCCACGGGTGACTTCACCGTGGATCAGCAGCGGCATGCCGACTTCGGCCATGGCCTCGATTGCCGGCAGAATCTTGTCGATGCTGGTCACGCCGGAGTCGGAGTTGGTGGTTGCGCCGGCCGGGTACAGCTTGGCGGCGTAGACAAAACCACTGGCCTTGGCTTCACGAATTTCTTCGGGCTGGGTGCGGTCGGTGAGGTACAGCACCATCAGCGGCTCAAAGCGACTGCCGGCCGGGCGGGCAGCGAGAATCCGCTGGCGATAGCCGTCGGCTTCAGCGGCGTTGCGCACCGGAGGTACCAGGTTGGGCATGATGATCGCGCGGCCAAAAGTGCGCGCAACATCGGCAACGGTATTGGTCAACACGGCACCATCGCGAAGATGAATGTGCCAGTCGTCGGGACGCAGCAGGGTCAGGCGGTCGGACATGAGGGGATTCCAGGCGGGTCAAACTGAGGCGAATGCTACCGGAAAAGACTCTTGCAGGCACTCGCTATCAAGTTTTGCGGGAACCTTCCGATATCCCGTAGGTATGCCGTAAACATCGTGTGAATCGGTCTTTGTGTTTCAGAAGCCAATGGAGCCTCCCGTGCGCCAGCGTTATTTAGCCTTGCTCAGTGTGTTTGCCAGCCTCCCCGCGATGGCGCTCACGTACCAGACACGTCTGGAGAACATTGAGTGGACGGTCGCCGGCGACAAGTTCGAATGCCGCCTGACACAGCCGATTACAGATTTCGGCTCGGGTGAGTTCGTGCGCAAGGCCGGCGAGCAGGCGATATTCCGCTTGAACGCCTACAACGCCATGCTGGGCGGTGGTTCGGCGACGTTGCTCGCAGCGGCGGCGCCATGGCAGCCGGGACGCGCTGACATTAATCTGGGCAGCGTCAGAATCGGCAGCGGCAATGTCTTGTTCAACAGTTCGCAGTCTCAGGCTGGCGGTTTGATCAGCGGTCTGCTGGACGGTCGCAGTCCGGTCGTGCGTCGCGCGTCGGGTGATGGTCGGGTCTCGGAAGTGCGCCTGTTGCCAGTCAAATTCAGCAAAGCGTTTAACGACTATCAAACCTGCGTGGCGAAATTGTTGCCGCAGAATTTCGATCAGGTTAAACAGTCGCAAATCGGTTTTCCCGGCGAAGGCACCGATCTCGACGCCGCCGCCAAAGCCAAACTCGCGGTCATGTTGGAATATATGAAGGCTGACCCGACGGTGAATCACATTGAGCTCGACGGCCACTCGGACAACAGCGGCAACCGTCTGACCAACCGTGAACTGTCGCGCCGCCGGGCGCTGGCTGTGGTCGACTACTTCAAGGCCAATGGCATTCAAGAGTCGCAGATCACCGTGCGTTTCCACGGTGAGCAGTATCCGGTGGTGCCCAACACCAGTGCGGCGAACCGGGCGAAGAACCGCCGGGTCAATGTGCACCTTGCGCGGGTTACGCCAGTCGCGGCTCCGGCGCCGCAAGCGAGTACACCCGCGAGCACTGCAGCAACTTCCTGACCCGCCGGTCATCGTCGCGCTCTCGACAGATTCTGTCGCTTTGTCGTCTTAAGCTGTCGCGCCTCTGTAAATTATTGCGTTTGGGCGGTAGACTCCTCGGCTTTCCGTAGAACCCCGTGGAGTGATGGCATGGCGGACGTAAACAAGGTCGTTCTGGCGTATTCCGGCGGCCTGGACACTTCGGTGATCCTCAAGTGGCTGCAGGATACTTATAACTGTGAAGTGGTGACTTTCACCGCTGATCTCGGTCAAGGCGAAGAGGTCGAGCCGGCCCGCGCCAAGGCTCAGGCCATGGGCGTCAAAGAAATCTACATCGACGATCTGCGCGAAGAATTCGTGCGTGATTTCGTGTTCCCGATGTTCCGCGCCAACACCGTTTACGAAGGTGAGTACCTGCTGGGTACCTCCATCGCACGTCCGCTGATCGCCAAACGTCTGATCGAAATCGCCAACGAAACCGGCGCTGACGCCATTTCCCATGGCGCCACCGGCAAGGGCAACGACCAGGTACGTTTCGAGCTGGGTGCCTACGCACTCAAGCCGGGCGTAAAAGTGATTGCCCCTTGGCGTGAGTGGGATCTGCTGTCCCGCGAGAAGCTGATGGACTACGCCGAGAAGCACGCGATCCCGATCGAGCGTCACGGCAAGAAGAAATCCCCGTACTCGATGGACGCCAACCTGCTGCACATCTCCTATGAAGGCGGCGTGCTGGAAGACACTTGGACCGAGCACGAAGAAGACATGTGGAAATGGACCGTCTCCCCGGAGAACGCTCCCGACAAACCACAGTACCTTGAACTGACTTACCGTAACGGCGACATCGTTGCGCTGGACGGCGTCGAAATGACCCCGGCCACTGTTCTGGCAACGCTGAACAAGATCGGCGGCGAGCACGGCATCGGTCGTCTCGACATCGTTGAAAACCGTTACGTCGGCATGAAGTCCCGTGGCTGCTACGAAACCCCGGGCGGCACCATCATGCTGCGCGCTCACCGCGCCATCGAATCGATCACCCTGGATCGCGAAGTCGCTCACCTCAAAGACGAGTTGATGCCGAAGTACGCCAGCCTGATCTACACCGGTTACTGGTGGAGCCCTGAGCGTCTGATGCTGCAACAGATGATCGACGCTTCGCAGGTCAACGTGAACGGTGTTGTGCGTCTGAAGTTGTACAAAGGCAACGTGATCGTTACTGGCCGCAAGTCCGACGATTCGCTGTTCGATGCCAACATCGCAACCTTCGAAGAAGACGGCGGTGCTTACAACCAGGCCGACGCGGCGGGCTTCATCAAGCTCAACGCGCTGCGCATGCGTATTGCTGCCAACAAGGGCCGCAAACTGTTCTAAGCCCCTCGGGCCTGGAATGAAAGGGCAGCCTTGTCATCGCGACAAGGCTGCCACTGTCCAAATCCTTCCTGATTTTTGCGTTATCTGTGTTCTTCACGATATTCGCCCGCCTTTTAATCCCCTCTCAAAATTGTCGTGATCTGCTGGCTGACGTTGTAGGCGATATAGACCGTGTTTGTTGTGCCTTTTTTCGTCTGTTTGCCGGGGCTGAGCGCGATTTGCTTGAGCAGTGCGTCTGACACCGGATCAGTCAGAAACACCATGAACCTTACCGATGGCCTGCTGGTGACTGTGAGACTTGCCTGCAACTGATCGAATTGCGCCTTGCTGTTCATCGGTCGTACATCAATAACCCGCAGCGCGTTCATGGGTTTGGGTAGCTGCACGTTATGTTCGATCCACGGGGGGGGCGCCCAGCCGCTGCCAGTGGGGGGATCGGCCACGTTGCCCGGGCACTCGGACGTCTTCGAAAGAGGATCGTGTTGATGGTCGCTGGATTTGAGCTCTTCAAAGGCTTTCAGAAAGTTATCGTCCTCGGCGAAGTCAGAAGGTGCGTAGAGCGATCGGTAGTTGAAGTTCAAGGTAATAAAAAACAGGAATAACAAATAGAACGGAAAGCTGATTAGAAACCATATGTAGATTTCACGTTCATTGTTATCCAGAAAGGGCAGTGATACCGCTGCGGAAGTTTCTGAAATGAACGCGAATATCGCGATAACAGTCATTGGGTTGGTGATTTTCTTTTTAAAGTTCCGCATGGCATTGGCTCTATAGATGTTGGAGTCGCTGATTTGATTAAGTGTTTGATTGAAGTCTTTGGGGTTTAATGTTTATATTAAAAATTGCCTTGTGGGTAGAAGTGTCTTGTTTCAGATTTTTTGCAAAGCGAAGTTAGTTGCCGATATTCTCTGAGGCGCGAGAGCAAGCAGCTTTTCAGAGCTGTATCCGCATGCCCAATGGCTTGGACGGCGGCGTATTCTTCGGGCGGGCAACGGGCCTGTATGAGGGTTTTGTACTAAAAATATCAGCGGGTTAAACCGTGCCTGGATGCAGCGAGGAATGCACGTACAGCCCATTCGATAGCGGCAAGTGTATTTCTTGTAGGAATAATCCTCATTGGTTGTAGGGAATGTCTTGCGCTGCAAGTACAAGAGAACTGCGCTGTGCCACGAGTGAATTGACTAGGCTATTGTGCGGGCTCTAAAAATCGAACAGCGAAATTGGACCTGCCCATGAATAAAGTGCTGATCGTGGATGATCACCCCGTCATTCGTCTTGCGGTACGTATGCTGATGGAGCGTCATGGCTACGAAGTGATTGCTGAAACCGATAATGGTGTCGATGCATTGCAACTGGCGCGCGAACAAATGCCGGATATCGTGATTCTGGATATTGGAATACCGAAACTGGACGGCCTGGAAGTTATTGCGCGCTTGAGTTCGGTGGCCATGCCGATGAAAGTTCTGGTGCTGACTTCACAGGCCCCCGGACACTTCTCCATGCGTTGCATGCAGTCGGGCGCGGCGGGTTATGTGTGTAAACAACAGGATCTGACGGAGTTGCTCAGCGCCATAAAAGCCGTACTCTCCGGTTACAGTTATTTTCCGAATCAAGCGCTGCATACCGTGCGTACCAGTCTGGGCAATGCCAGTGAAGCCGATATGGTCGATCGCCTTTCCGGACGAGAGATGATGGTGTTGCAACAGTTGGCGCGGGGCAAAACCAACAAGGAGATCGCCGACGGCATGTTTTTGAGCAATAAAACGGTCAGTACGTACAAGACCCGTTTATTGCTGAAACTCAATGCTCGCTCACTGGTTGACCTCATTGAGCTGGCGCAACGCAACGGACTGGTCTGAGCATGACCAACGTTGACGTAATCATGGGCGATCGAATTCAGCGACCAGTGGAAAGTAAAAAGCCTCCGTTTCGGGAGGCTTTCAAGTGTCAGTCATCAAAATCGTACTCGGCCAATTGCTTTTGCAGTCGGCGCTCCTCCAGCAGGTTATCGATGGTGCGGCGTTTACTCAGATTGGTCTTGGCGACCTCGACTACCGGTTCGGCATCATCAGCGTCCGCGGCCACAAAATCTTCGTCAGCTTCTTCCAGTTGCTCTTTGCTGGTACTCATAGGTTAACTCCAGGCTAAGAGGGGCCTTTGGCGCTCCTTATATCGACATTCCTGCGGCGGGTAAAAAAGATTTTTTCAATCGACGAATCGATAAACCTAATAGCCAGTCAATCGTCGGACGTTTTGGCTTTGTATTCGCACAGATCTTCGATTCGACAGCTGCCACAACGCGGCTTGCGGGCCAGACACACATAGCGTCCGTGAAGAATCAGCCAGTGATGGGAGTCGAGCAGGAATTCCTTGGGCACAAACTTCATCAGCTTGTTTTCCACCTCAACCACATTTTTGCCGGGGGCGATGCCGGTGCGGTTGCTGACGCGGAAAATGTGCGTGTCGACGGCCATGGTCAATTGGCGAAATGCAGTGTTGAGCACCACGTTGGCGGTTTTACGGCCAACGCCGGGCAGGGCTTCGAGCTCTTCGCGGGTCTGCGGGACTTCACCGCCATGAAGTTCGACCAGCATGCGGCAGGTCTCGATGACGTTTTTCGCTTTGCTGTTGTAGAGGCCGATGGTCTTGATGTATTCGGACAGGCCTTCAACCCCCAAGGCATGAATGGCGGCGGGCGTATTGGCGATCGGGAACAGTTTCGCCGTGGCCTTGTTGACGCCGACGTCGGTCGACTGCGCCGAAAGAATCACCGCAATCAGCAGTTCGAAGGGCGAGGAGTAGGCCAGTTCTGTCTTCGGTTCGGGATTGTCTTCATGCAGTCGGCGAAAGATCTCAAGACGTTTTGCAGCATTCATGGGCGATGCGTTTCCTTGGAAATAGAGTTCGGGCGCGTCCACGCCTGACGGGCCGCGAGCAGCAGCCCCAATACAATAAAGGCGCCGGGCACCAGGGTTGCCAGATGCAGCCCTTCGCCGAATAAAACAAGACCTGAGCCATGCGCGGACAACCCACGGCCAAGGCTTCCCTGACCGATGAGTTCACGCAGCGCGGCGAGCACCAGCATCAAACCGCCAAACAATGCGCAAAGCTTGAAGCGCTGCGCCAGCGGTTGGCGGAAGAAGCCGTTGTGTTCAAGCACCACGCACTGCAAGGCGATCAATCCGCCATAGAGGCCGAACGACTGATGCCATGCGAGGAACCAGCGTTGCGCCAACAGATCGGCACAACTGGCCAACGTTGCAGCAAGCAACACACCGGCCAGCAAGGCACTTCCATCTGTCAGGCGCGAACGCAGTGGTGACATGCCCAAAGCATAAATGCCGACCACTGCGACGAACATCAACATCGTGCCCAACGCACCGGCCAAAGAAACGGTGGTGCCCAGCAATAGCACCAGCATCAGCGAGTTGGTCAGGCTCATGGTGCGCTCCCCAGCAATGCGCTTCGATGCTCGTCAAAGTAGCGCAATGCATCGTGGATCGCGTTGATGGCTGCGCGGGAAGTAATGGTCGCCCCAGCCATTTGGTCGAATTGCCCCTGATCTTTTTTCAATGCCCAGCCAGCGTCATTCGGTTCGCCGCGTGATTTGCCGGTGAATAACTGAAGCCAGTGGTTCGGCCAATCGCCAATGGGCCCGCCGAGCGCCGGGGTTTCGTTTTGCTTGAGGGTTTTCACGCCGAGCAATTTGCCGTTGGTATCGATGGCGATCAGCAATTCGATGGCAGCGGCGTAACCCTCGGTCTGATTGCGCAGCAACACTGCAACGGTCTGGCCATTCCTGGTTGCACGGTAACCCGCTGTAAGCGTGCTGTGGCTCAGCCCCGTATCGGTCAGCGGAAGCGGCTGTTCCAGCGGTTGGTTGTCGTAGCTGTCAGTGGGCAGCACGTCGAGCAGTTTGCGGTTGTCGGCCAAAAGTTGTTCGGCAGCAATCTGCGGTGCACTGTTGCGTTGCAGCAGATACGTCGTGCCGATGCCGACCATCGCCAACAGCAATAACGTCAATGCGCTGCCCGTGCGGTTCATGGGCTCACCTGTGGCTGACGGCTAGCGGCAAACCGTTCCAGCGCCGGCACGCAAAGGTTCATCAACAGCACGGCAAACGCGACGCCATCCGGGTAACCGCCCCACGTGCGAATCAAATAGGTCAGAAGGCCGACGCCGACGCCAAACAGCAGTCTGGCAAGCGCCGTTCTGGCACCCGAGACTGGCTCGGTGATAATGAAGAACGCACCGAGCATGGTCGCGCCGCTGAGCAGATGAAACAGCGGCGAGCCATGGGAGTCCGATCCCGATCCGTTCCAGCACAGCAGGCTGATCACAAAAAGGCTGGCGAGCATGCCGACCGGCGCGTGCCAGGCGATCACTCGCCGCTGCAGCAAAAACAGCCCGCCGGCGAGAAACGCCAGATTCACCCATTCCACACCGCGACCGCCGAAACGCCCGAACGCCGAATCACTGGCGAACAGCTCATCCATGGTCAGGCTTTTGTTGATGCGCAGACTGTCCAGTGCGGTGGCCTGTACCCAGGCATCCGGCGCCTGACCGATATTGAAAACCTGTTGAAAGCTTGTCGTCAGATCCAGGCCATGGGCGGGCCAATGAGTCATCGGCTGCGCAAACATCACCATCGCCAAAACAAAACCGAGCATCGCCGGATTGAACGGATTTTTGCCGACACCGCCGTACAAATGCTTGCCGAACAGCAAACCCGCAGCCACCGCCGTCACCGTCAGCCACCACGGGCAATAGGGCGGCAGGGCGGCAGCGAGCAATGTGGCACTGACAATCGCGCTGCCATCACTTAGCGTCGGCGGTAAGGGTTGACGGCGCAGTCGAGTAACAATCGCCTCGACGATCAACGCCGTGGTAACAGCCAGAATCAGGTTGATCAACACGCCCCAACCGTACAACCAGAACAACGCCAGCAGCCCCGGCAACAGGGCCAGCAGCACAAGCTTCATCGCTTGCTGCAGGCGCTCGTCCGGTGCCTCAAGGGGCGACATGGTCTTGCACCTGGCGCTCGGCGGTTTGCAGGCGGGCGCGGGCCTTGTCGAGGATGTCGTCGGGCGTGTCGGCGCGGCGTTCGAGTTTGTTGAGGTCGGCGCGGGCGTAGGCCAATTCGGTTTTTAACTGGCGAAGTTGGCTGTCGATCGGGCGTTTTTCGACGCGCACCAGGTCAGGCGCAGGCTGATCGCTTGTGGCTTCGGCGTCGTGCAACGCTTGTTCGGCGTCGCGCAGTGCGTGTTCCAGTGCGGCGATCTGTTCCGGTGAAGCTTCGGCGGTTTGCGCTTTTTTCAGCTCGGCGCGGCGCATCGCCAACTGGATTTTCGCGCGTTTCAGGTCGGCATCTTTCGCGGGGGCCGGTGCTGCAACTGCCGGGGCGCTGCTTTCCAGTTTCGCCAACACCTGTTCCGCCGCTTCAAATTGTTGCTGGAGCACGATCAATTGCGACTGTTGCTCGAAGGTCGGCGGATGGCCGAAAGCTTTCAGGGATTTGTGCAGTTGCGCACGGCTCATCGCCACATCGATCTTGGCTTTTTTCAGTGCCGCATCGGCGGTCGCGGTTTTCTGTGCGCGCACGCGCTCCAGCGCAGCCTGCACTGGATCCGACGCGGTCGCCTCAGGCTGAGCAGCACGTTTGGCGCGGGCTTCACGTTCGGCCTGCTTTTGCTGTTCTTCGCGCAGCAACCGGTCATTGCGGCGCTCGAATCGCAGGCGTGCGTGATCGCGTTTGGCGGCGCGCGCGCGTTGTTCTTCAAGACTGAAGGCCAAGCCGCCGACCACCGGCAACGTGCTCAAAGGCAGAGGATGCATTTCGATGCAATCCACCGGGCACGGCGCTACACACAGGTCGCAGCCGGTGCACTCATCGATGATCACCGTGTGCATCAATTTCGCCGCGCCAACGATGGCATCGATCGGGCAGGCCTGAATGCACTTGGTGCAGCCGATGCATTCAGCCTCGCGGATATAGGCGACTTGCGGCGGCGCCGAACCGCGACTGATATCGAGTTCCAGCACCGGCACTTTCAACAGCTCGGCCAACGCTGCGATGGTTTCATCGCCACCGGGCGGGCATTTGTTGATCGGCTCGCCGTCAACGATGCCTTGCGCATAGGGTTTGCATCCGGGATGGCCACACTTGCCGCATTGGGTCTGCGGCAGAAGGGCATCGATGCGTTGAATCAGACTCATGTTTTGATCAGTCCACTGAATCCGAGAAAAATCACTGCGATCAGTCCGGCGCCGATCAAGTCGATCGGCAAGCCGCGAAAGGGCAGGGGAATGTCGTTGTCGGCGGTGCGCTCACGCAAATCGCAGAACAGGCTCAGCACCAGCCAGAAACCCAGTCCGGCGCCGAGGCTCAGCGCTGTGGCGTGGAGCAGGCCTTGATCGTTTTGCGCATTGATCAAGGCCAGTCCAAGTACGCCGGCATTGCCCAACAACAGCGGCCATAACCCTTCGAAAGGCAAATTCGGCCGCCAGCGCGCCAACATTTTCAACAGCGGTGCGATCAACAAAACGCTCAACGGCACAAACACGAACAGGCGCAGCGCCTCAAGTTGCAGCGGCACCAGCAGCCAATGCCAGATCGCGTAACCGATGACGCCGACGATCAACATCAGACACAACGTCGCCAGCCCCAGCGCATGCGCCTGCCGGCGACTGCCCGCCAACAGCGGATCGACGCCCAGCGGCCAGTGCAACACGAAGTTGTTGAGCAGCGCAGCACTGATGAGCGTAAGCACAAGTTCGGTCATGGTTCTGCCAGCGAAACGGGCGGCTGTCTCTTAAGGTTAGGCATTATCCGGGCAGATATGAAAAATCCCACAGGCATGCCGGGCACGCCTGTGGGATCGATTCACCGCCGAGTGTTACTTGATGCGTTGACCCGGCTTGGCGCCGCTGTCAGGGCTCAGCAGGTAGATTTCTTCACCGCCAGGGCCGGCCGCCATGACCATGCCTTCGGAAATACCAAACTTCATTTTCCGTGGCTTGAGGTTGGCGATCATCATGGTCAGACGGCCGTCGAGCTTGGACGGATCCGGGTAGGCGCTCTTGATCCCCGAGAACACGTTGCGTTGCTCGTCACCGATATCCAGGGTCAGGCGCAGCAGCTTGTCGGCACCTTCCACGTGTTCGGCTTTAACGATCAGCGCGACGCGCAGGTCGATCGCAGCGAAAGCGTCGAAGTCGATTTCCGCCGACAGCGGATCCTTGGCCAGTTCGCCATTGCCCGCAGGGGCGGCGGCACCGGTGTCGGTCTGGCTGGCGGTCAGGTCTTCTTTCGAGGCGTCGGTCATGGCTTGGACTTTTACCGGGTCGATGCGGGTCATCAACGGCTTGAACTCGTTCAGTTGATGATTGGCCAGCAGGGTCGCGTGGTCGTTCCAGGTCAGCGGGGCGACGTTGAGGAACGCCTCGGCATCGGCAGCCAGCAGCGGCAGCACCGGTTTGAGGAAGATCACCAGTTGGCGGAACAGGTTGATGCCGGTGGCGCAGATCGCCTGGACTTCATCGTGTTTGCCTTCCTGCTTGTTCAACGACCACGGCGCCTTGTCGGCAATCCAGGCGTTGGCGCGGTCGGCCAGACCCATGATTTCACGCATGGCGCGGGCGAAATCGCGGGCTTCATAGGCGTCGGCAATGCTTGGCGCGGCGGCGAGGAAAGCCTCGGTCAGTTCTGGCGCAGCGTTGTTGTCGACCAACAGGCCGGCGTTGCCTTTTTGAATGAAACCGGCGCAACGGCTGGCGATGTTGACGACCTTGCCGACCAGGTCGGAGTTGACCTTCTGCACGAAGTCTTCGAGGTTCAGGTCGAGGTCGTCAACGCCACGACCGAGTTTGGCCGCGTAGTAATAGCGCAGGTATTCCGGCGACAGGTGATCCAGATACGTGCGGGCCTTGATGAAGGTGCCGCGCGACTTGGACATTTTCTGGCCGTTGACGGTCAGGTAGCCGTGCACGTTGATGCCGGTCGGCTTGCGGTAGCCCGCGCCTTCGAGCATGGCTGGCCAGAACAGTGCGTGGAAATTGACGATGTCCTTGCCGATGAAGTGGTACAGCTCGGCGGTGGAATCCTTGGCCCAGAACGCGTCGAAATCCAGCTCCGGCGTACGGTCGCAAAGGTTCTTGAAGCTGGCCATGTAGCCGATCGGTGCATCCAGCCACACGTAAAAGTACTTGCCTGGCTCGCCCGGAATCTCGAAACCGAAATACGGCGCATCGCGGGAGATGTCCCACTGTTGCAGGCCGGCGTCCAGCCATTCGGCGATTTTGTTGGCGACGGCGTCTTGCAGGGTGCCGCTGCGGGTCCAGGTTTGCAGCATTTCCTGGAAGTCCGGCAGTTTGAAGAAGAAGTGCTGGGAATCCTTGAGCACCGGGGTGGCGCCAGAGATCGCCGACTTCGGATCCTTCAGATCAGTCGGGGCGTAGGTCGCACCGCATTTTTCGCAGTTGTCGCCGTACTGGTCTTCGGTGCCGCATTTCGGGCAAGTGCCCTTGATGAAGCGGTCGGCCAGGAACATTTTCTTTTCCGGGTCGAAATACTGAGTGATCGAGCGTTGGGCGATGTGCCCGGCGTCACGCAGCTTCAGGTAGATCTGGCTCGACAGCTCACGGTTTTCTTCAGCGTGAGTGGAGTGGAAGTTGTCGAAATCAACCAGGAACTCGGCAAAGTCGGCGCTGTGTTCAGCCTGCACGTTGGCGATCAGTTGTTCCGGGGTGATGCCTTCCTTTTCCGCGCGCAGCATGATCGCCGAACCGTGGGCGTCGTCGGCGCAGACGTAGATGCATTGATTGCCGCGATGCTTCTGGAAGCGCACCCACATATCGGTCTGGATGTATTCCAGCATATGGCCAAGGTGAATCGAACCGTTGGCGTAGGGCAGGGCGCTGGTGACGAGGATCTTGCGTGGTTCGGACATGTGGGGCTTCGCTACTTGATGAAACGGAGGTCGGCCACTATAAAGCGCTGGCGCATATTTTTCACCCTGTGCACCTGTTTCATTGGATGAGAAACAGCAAAGATCAAAAGATCGCAGCCTTCGGCAGCTCCTACACATAATCCCCTGCAGGAGCTGCCGAAGGCTGCGATCTTTTTCAGGTACGATACCCACCATCTTTTCCCAGTCTTGTTATCGGAGTTGCCCATGAGCGCCGTCACTCGCGCAGCGGTGGAAGCCGTCCTCAGCCAATACACCGACCCTTACCTGAACCAGGATCCGGTCAGCGCCGGTTGCGTGAAGAACATCGAGATCGTCGGTGATCGCGTCAATGTGCAGCTGGAAATCGGTTACGCCGCCGGTCTGTTCAAGAGCGGCTGGGCGCAATTGCTGCAACTGGCCATCGAAAACCTCGACGGCGTGGTGATTGCCAGGGTTGAAGTCAACACGGTGATCGCCGCGCACAAGGCGCAGGCGCAGATCCCGGGCCTGGCCAACGTCAAGAACGTGGTCGCCGTGGCCTCCGGCAAGGGCGGTGTGGGCAAGTCGACCACCGCCGCCAACCTCGCGCTGGCGCTGGCCCGTGAAGGCGCCAAGGTTGGTATTCTCGACGCCGATATCTATGGCCCGAGCCAAGGCATCATGTTCGGCATCCCCGAGCGTACCCGCCCGGAGGTCAAGGATCAGAAGTGGTTCGTGCCGCTCAAGGCCCACGGTGTCGAAGTCATGTCGATGGCGTTCCTCACCGACGACAACACGCCGATGGTCTGGCGCGGCCCGATGGTTTCCGGCGCGTTGCTGCAACTGGTCACGCAAACCGCGTGGGGCGATCTGGATTATCTGGTCATCGACATGCCGCCAGGCACCGGCGATATCCAGCTGACCCTGGCGCAGAAGGTTCCGGTGGCCGGTGCCGTGATCGTCACCACGCCGCAGGATCTGGCCCTGCTTGACGCGCGCAAAGGCGTGGAAATGTTCCGCAAGGTCAACATTCCGGTGCTGGGCGTGGTGGAAAACATGGCCGTGCACATCTGCTCGAACTGCGGGCATGCCGAGCATCTGTTCGGTGAGGGCGGCGGTGAGAAACTGGCGACGCAGTACGGCGTTGAGCTACTGGCTTCGCTGCCGTTGTCGATGCTGATCCGCGAACAGGCCGATGGCGGCAAGCCAACGGTGATCGCCGAGCCGGACAGCCAGATTGCCATGGTCTACCAGGAACTGGCCCGCCACGTTGGCGCGCGGATTGTGTTGCAGGAAGCGGCATCGCCGGCGATGCCGAACATCACCATCAGCGACGATTGATACATCCGAAACATCCTGTACTTGTAGGAGCTGAGCTTGCTCGCGAAGGGGCCGTGTCAGGCAACATTAATGTTGTATGACACGGCCCCTTCGCGAGCAAGCTCGGCTCCTACAGGTTTTGCGGTGTGGGTCAGATACGCAGGCCGCCGTCCATCTCCAGAATCCGCCCGGTGTAGTAGTCGTTCTCGAAGATATACGCCGCCGAATGCGCGATCTCTTCCGGTTTGCCCATGCGTTTGAGCGGAATCCCCGAAGTCATCTTCTCCAGCGCTTCCGGCTTCATGCCCAGGGTCATCTCGGTTTCGATGAAGCCCGGCGCAATCCCCGCCACACGAATCCCGTAACGCGCCAGTTCCTTAGCCCACGTCACCGTCGCCGCTGCCACGCCAGCCTTGGCTGCGGAATAGTTGGTCTGGCCAACGTTGCCCGCCCGCGAGATCGACGAGATGTTGATGATCGCGCCGCTGTTCTTCAGCTCGACCATTTTCGCCGCCACTTCACGGGTGCAAAGGAACACGCCGGTCAGATTGACGTCGATCACGGCCTGCCACTGTGCCAGGCTCATCTTGGTCATCTCGCCGTCCTTGACCTTCAACAGCAGGCCATCACGGAGGATCCCGGCGTTGTTGATCAGGCCGTGAATTGCACCGAAGTCGGCGGCCACCTGAGCGACCATGTGCTCGACCTGTTCTTCATTGGCGACGTTGCACAGATAGCTGCGCGCCTCGACGCCCTTGGCTTTACACGCCGCGACCGCGTCGTCGAGTTTTTCCTGATTGAGGTCGACGAGCGCAAGCTTCGCGCCCTTGCCAGCAAAATACTCGGCCATGGAGCGGCCCAAACCCTGGCAACCGCCAGTGATAATGATTACTTTGTCGTTGAGTTGCATTCGCATGCCCCGATAGCAGGTCTGAGTAGTTTTTATTGTCAGCGACTCCCGATCTGCACCGGCCGTGGCTGGTTTGCACATGAGAATTGCCCGATGGCGTGACCGAAACTTTCTTCCGGGCGCCTGTCCGTTTTTTCGACGGATTCTATTTAAGGAGTCATAAATTGAGCGTTGAAGTGGCCAAGAATGCCCGAGAATTGCTTCTCAAGGAATACCGTGGAGTGCTGTCGACGCACTCCAAATCGATGCCCGGTTTTCCCTTTGGCTCCGTGGTGCCGTACTGCCTCGACGAGCAGGGCCGCCCGCTGATCCTCATCAGCCGCATCGCCCAGCACACCCACAACCTGCAGAAAGATCCGAAATGTTCGTTGTTGGTGGGTGAGCGTGAAGCCGACGACGTGCAAGCCGTTGGTCGCCTGACCTATCTCGCCGAAGCGCAAAAGCTCGAAGACGGCGCTGCGATTGAAGCCGCCGCCGAGCGTTACTACCGCTACTTCCCGGATTCGCAGAACTACCACAAGGCTCACGATTTCGATTTCTGGGTGCTGACCCCGGTGCGCCATCGTTACATCGGCGGTTTCGGCGCGATTCACTGGATCGATCAAGTGACGCTGGCCAACCCGTTCGCCGGCAAGGGCGAGATCAGCATGGTCGAGCACATGAACAGCGACCACGCCAAAGCCATCGCGCACTACGTCGACCTCGCCGGTCTGCCGAAAACCGTGCCGGCGCAATTGGCGGGCATCGACACCGAAGGCATGCACCTGCGCATCGGTCAGGCGCTGTACTGGCTGCCGTTCCCAGCACCCTGTAATACGCCGACACAAGTGCGCGAAGCCTTGGTTTCTCTGGCTCACGCCGAGGTCTGGCCAAAAAATGAAGTGGCCGACGCTTGAATTCACGAAAGGCCGACGTCATCTAAGGCTTACTGCAAGGCATTTCTTGCGTTGAGGAAACTTTGATGCGCCCTTTTCTGTTGCTCTTTCTGCTGTTTCCGGTGCTGGAGCTGTTCGTATTCGTCAAAGTGGCAGGGGCTATCGGGTTTTTCCCGGCCCTGCTGCTGATCATTGTCGGCTCGATGTTCGGTGTGTTCGTACTGCGCGTCGCCGGTCTGGCCACGGCACTGCGTGCCCGTGAAAGCCTGAACCGCGGCGAACTGCCTGCGCAAACCATGCTCGAAGGCCTGATGCTGGCACTGGCCGGTGGTCTGTTGATTCTGCCGGGCTTTATCAGCGACGTCGTCGGTCTGGTCATGCTGCTGCCGTTCACCCGTCGTCTGCTGGCGAACAAAATGCGCCAGCGCGCCGAAGAACAGGCCATGCGTCAGCGCGCCTTTGCTGACGACCTGCAACCGCGTGGCGGTCCCGCACCGCGTCAGCCTCTGGGCCGCGAGGGTGATGTGATCGAAGGCGAGTTCGAACACCGCGATCCCAAGTAACGTCTGTATCGACACGGCACCTTCGGGTGCCGTGTTCGTTTGGGGCTGATTTTGTCCGCAGAATCCGCGAAATTTTTTTCGCCTCGCCCTTGTAATAAGCTTATGCGCCCTTATGTATCGGTCACCGAAAGGTTTCTGGCATTTGCGCCAGTCAGTCTTCCGCGTCTCGCTCGACGAGGCGCAACCGGCGAAGGCCGGATTTGTTAAACCCGCCGGGACTACACCGGCCGATGAAAACCACAATTAGGAGAGATCGACAATGAAGCTTCGTCCTCTGCATGACCGCGTCGTAATCCGTCGCAGCGAAGAAGAAAAGAAAACCGCTGGCGGTATCGTCCTGCCAGGTTCGGCTGCTGAAAAAGCCAACCACGGTGTGATTCTCGCTGTAGGCCCGGGCAAAGCTCTGGAAAACGGCGAAGTGCGCGCACTGTCCGTTAAAGAAGGCGACAAGGTTGTGTTCGGTCCTTACTCCGGCAGCAACACAGTGAAAGTCGACGGCGAAGACCTGCTGGTAATGAGCGAGAACGAAATCCTCGCTGTTATCGAAGGCTGATACCCCCGTTCATTTTCCCGCTACTACAAAGTATTTAAGGAATATCGATCATGGCTGCTAAAGAAGTTCTGTTTGGCGATTCCGCCCGTAAAAAAATGCTCAAGGGCGTCAACGTCCTGGCTGACGCAGTAAAAGCGACCCTGGGCCCGAAAGGCCGTAACGTGATCATCGAGAAGAGCTTCGGCGCTCCGACCATCACCAAGGACGGCGTTTCCGTCGCCAAAGAAATCGAACTCGAAGACCGTTTCGAAAACATGGGCGCGCAGCTGGTCAAAGACGTTGCCTCCCGTGCCAACGATGACGCTGGTGACGGTACTACTACCGCTACCGTTCTGGCTCAGTCGATCGTCAACGAAGGCCTGAAAGCCGTCGCTGCCGGCATGAACCCGATGGACCTGAAGCGCGGTATCGACAAAGCGACCATCGCTATCGTCAAAGAGCTGAAGAACCTGTCCAAGCCTTGCGCTGACACCAAGGCAATCGCTCAGGTCGGCACCATCTCCGCCAACTCCGACAGCTCCATCGGCGACATCATTGCCGAAGCCATGGAAAAAGTCGGCAAAGAAGGCGTGATCACCGTTGAAGAAGGCACTGGCCTGGAAAACGAACTGTCGGTTGTTGAGGGCATGCAGTTCGACCGTGGCTACCTGTCCCCGTACTTCGTCAACAAGCCAGAAACCATGGTTGCCGAGCTGGACAGCCCGCTGATCCTGCTGGTCGACAAAAAGATCTCGAACATCCGTGAAATGCTGCCAGTACTGGAAGCCGTTGCCAAAGCCGGCCGTCCACTGCTGATCGTTTCCGAAGACGTTGAAGGCGAAGCCCTGGCGACTCTGGTTGTGAACAACATGCGTGGCATCGTTAAAGTCGCAGCCGTCAAGGCTCCAGGCTTCGGCGACCGTCGCAAGGCCATGCTGCAGGACATCGCTGTTCTGACCGGCGGTACCGTTATCTCCGAAGAAATCGGCCTGAGCCTGGAAGCAGCAACCCTGGAAAACCTGGGTAGCGCTAAAAAGGTCAGCATCTCCAAGGAAAACACCATCATCGTTGACGGTGCTGGCGTTGAAGCAGACATCCAGGCGCGCATCACTCAGATCCGTGCCCAGGCTGCTGAAACTTCCTCGGACTACGACCGTGAAAAACTGCAAGAGCGTCTGGCCAAGCTGTCCGGCGGCGTTGCAGTGATCAAGGTTGGCGCTGGTTCCGAAGTAGAAATGAAAGAGAAGAAAGCCCGCGTTGAAGACGCCCTGCATGCAACCCGTGCAGCCGTTGAAGAAGGCGTGGTACCTGGCGGTGGCGTTGCGCTGATCCGCGCTCTGCAAACCCTGAACGACCTGAAAGGCGACAACGCTGATCAGGACGTCGGTATCGCAGTTCTGCGTCGCGCTGTTGAAGCACCGCTGCGTCAGATCGCTGCCAACAGCGGCGACGAGCCAAGCGTTGTAGTCAACGAAGTCAAGAACGGCACCGGTAACTTCGGTTACAACGCTGCGACTGGCGAATACGGCGACATGATCGAAATGGGCATCCTGGATCCGACCAAGGTGACTCGTTCCGCTCTGCAAGCTGCATCGTCGATCGGCGGTCTGATCCTGACCACCGAAGCTGCAGTAGCTGACGCGCCGAAGAAAGACGGCGCAGCTGGCGGCGGCATGCCAGACATGGGCGGCATGGGTGGCATGGGCGGCATGATGTAAGCCAGCCTTACCCCCGTAACGAAAAACCCCGCTGACGCGAGTCAGCGGGGTTTTTTATTGTCCTTCAAAAGATCACAGGCAAAAGATCGCAGCCTTCGGCAGCTCCTACAGGGGATCGCGAACATCTGTAGGAGCTGCTGAAGGCTGCGATCTTTTGATCTCCATTCAGGCGCTGATTGGTTGTGTTTTGACGACTGCCTCAGCCCTCACCGCCGGGCGATACAGCACCCAGTAATACGACCCCAGACAAATCAGCCAGCAGAAAATCGCCGTCCACACGTTGTGCGAGAAAAAGTGCGCGCCCTGCATCATCCGGCTGATCGAGAACACCGAACCCAACGCAAAGGCAAAGATAAACGCCTGCCTGGCCAAACGCGGACGACGATCACGCAGCACGAAAAACAGCGCAAACAAGGTAAACCCGGTAGCCGCATGCCCACCCGGCCAGCAACGCCCCGGCTTGTCGGTTTGCGGGCGATGTTCCATGAGCTTGCTGTAAGTCTCATGGCCGCCAAACTGCTCAAGGCTCCACGGGCATTGCACTGCCGTCATGGCTTTGACCGGCGTGACAAACGAAGTCGCCAGACCCAACGACAGCACCAGACAGCCCAGTTCGCGCTTGAACGGTTTCAGCCGCTCTATAAAGAACGCGCCAATGAAACCAAAGATCGCAAACACCGAAAACGCAATCACCACCTCCTTGGCGCGGTCATGCAGGATGTCTTCGAGAAAGTAACTGTGTCGCCCGATGAAATCACCCGCTACCGGGTCGTAAAACAGTTGAGCCAGGTACATGTCCAGATCGGTCAGTTCGAGCAGTACCAGAATGATCGCCGCAACAGCGGGTATTCCCAGGCACCACCAGAAATTCAGCGGCCGGGGAGCGGGGCGGGCAGAGGTCGACACCATGGGTAATTCCTTGGTCGGTAAGTGTGTTCTGAGGAGCGCAACCGCGGGGAGTCTGCGCGCGCTGGCGTCGCTGATTTGTTAATCGAAAGTGAAAAAAACGTTGGCGGCCACAATGAACGTTTTTCTCGCAAAACAACCCAACACACGCCTAGCCGTCAGCCACACTTGGCCGTAAGCTGCGCGGGCCAAGACGGCCATTACTGTGTACGGAAGAGGTGCCCATGCGAATTCTGGTGGTCGAAGACAACCGCGATATCCTCGCCAATCTGGCCGATTATCTGGGCCTCAAGGGCTATACCGTCGATTGCGCGCAGGACGGACTGTCGGGCCTGCATCTGGCCGCAACCGAGCATTACGACCTGATCATTCTCGACATCATGTTGCCGGGCATCGACGGCTACACCCTGTGCAAGCGCCTGCGTGAAGATGCCCGCCGTGACACTCCGGTGATCATGCTCACCGCCCGCGATCAACTCGATGACCGTTTGCAGGGTTTCAAATCCGGTGCCGACGATTACCTGATCAAGCCGTTCGCCTTGTCCGAACTGGCTGCGCGGGTCGAAGCAGTCATGCGTCGTGCGCAAGGTGGCGGACGCCGAGCGTTGCAGGTTGGCGAGCTGAATTACGACCTCGACACGCTGGAAGTGACCCGCGAAGGCAAACTGCTCAAGCTCAACCCGGTGGGCCTCAAGTTGCTCGCGGTATTGATGCAGAAGAGCCCGCACGTACTGCGTCGCGAGGTGCTTGAAGAAGCGCTGTGGGGCGACGACTGCCCGGACAGCGACAGCCTGCGCAGTCATGTGCACCAGTTGCGTCAAGTGATCGACAAACCGTTCGCCAAACCACTGCTGCATACCGTGCACGGCGTGGGTTACCGCCTGGCCGATGCGTAATGGAGTTTAGACAGAGCCTTTCGCAACGGATCATTATCGCTTTTGCATTGATGAGTGCGCTGGTGGCCGGCGCGTTTGCCATGGGCATTGTCGCCACGGTGCATCTGGTCGAGGAGAAACTGATTTCGGCGGGCCTGGGCGGCGACTTGCAGCGCTTGCTGTTGATGGACAACGTTTCGGACTGGAGCCATCGCCCCGAGCCGGATCAGTTGTTCTACTTCAGCGGCGGGCCGGGCGATTTCGAGTTGCCGAAAGATCTGCGTCACCTTGATTCCGGTTTCCACGAAGTGTTCCGCGAGCAGCTGTCGTATCACGCGATGGTCGAGATCGTCGACGGTCGGCGTTACGTGTTGCTGCAGGATCAAAGTGATTTCGAAGAGCGCGAGCGCGTGCTGTTCGCCGTGGTGCTGGTGGGCTTTGTGCTCAGTCTGGCGCTGGCGGTGTTCCTCGGCTGGGTGCTCGCGCGCAAGGTAATGGCACCGGTGGTGCGCCTGGCGCGCCAGGTTCGCCATCGCGACCAATTACTTGGGCTGGCGCCACCGTTGGCGCCGGATTATGCCGCTGACGAAGTCGGGGAACTGGCGGTGGCATTTGACGCCACGCTGGGGCGCCTGCGTCAGGCCCTGACCCGTGAGCGGCTGTTTACCAGCGACGTCAGCCATGAGCTGCGCACGCCGTTGATGGTTCTGGCCAGTTCCTGTGAGCTGCTGCTGGAAAACCCGGCCATCGACGCACGGGGACGTTCGCAGGTCGAGCGCATCGCCCGCGCCAGCGAAGAAATGCGCGAACTGGTGCAAACCTTCCTGATGCTCGCCCGAGCCCAGCGTGAAGACGCGGGTGCAGCACCTCAGCAAAGCCTCTCGCAAGTCGCTGAAGGGTTACTGTGTGTGTGGCGTGAGCCGATTGAATCCAAGGGCTTGAGGCTGGATTTTGCCGCCGGCCAACCAACGCAGACCCGTTTCAATGCGACCTTGTTGGGAGC
The DNA here is from genome assembly GCF_049959085.1 of Pseudomonas rustica. Taxonomy (NCBI): domain Bacteria; kingdom Pseudomonadati; phylum Pseudomonadota; class Gammaproteobacteria; order Pseudomonadales; family Pseudomonadaceae; genus Pseudomonas; species Pseudomonas rustica. The sequence continues at coordinate 645,455 of NZ_CP188200.1, forward strand.
GGTGATGGGCAACTTGCTGCGCAACGCCTGCCACTACACCGAAAAAGGTTTTATTCGCCTGACGCTGACGGGCAACGGCTTTATCGTCGAAGATTCCGGCGTGGGCATTCCGGAGGAAAAGCGCGAGGCGATGTTTCAGCCTTTCGTGCGCGGGGCAGAGAAACGCGGCGAAGGTCTGGGGCTCGGATTGTCGCTGGTGCAGCGCATCTGCGAGAACGAGGGCTGGAGCGTCAGTTTGAGCACGATGGAGCCCAATGGCTGCCGCTTCGAAGTGGATCTTGGCAAACTTTGACGCCAGTAGTGGCCCCGCGCTACTCCCGCTTACCTGTCTAAATCCTGTATAACTCTGAAATAGTTTGGCGGTTTACCCAACGAAATTTTCACAATTGGATGACCTGACACTGACACCCCCATCCCTAAGGTGGGGGCATCAGTAATTCAGGAGTCCTGGTGATGGCCGGCCCGATCAAGCTCGATTTTTCCGAAAAGTACGACGACAACCATGCGCAGAAATATCTGCACAAGCATCAAGCCAATCTGGGGCGCCGCTTATCCCATTGGCGCGATGTTCAGTTGGCCCGCAAGGCGCTGACTCTGGCCGGCGAGCCGGGGCTGGTGCTGGATTTGCCCTGTGGTGCAGGCCGTTTCTGGCCGATGCTGGCGGAAAAGTCGAATCGGGTAATCATCGGTGCGGACAACTCCGAATCAATGATCAAGACCGCGATGCAGGCGCAACCGGCTGATGTGGTGAAAAGGGTACAACCCTTGCACACCTCCGCGTTCGACATCGCTTTACCGGACAACGCCGTCGACAGCATTTTCTGCATGCGCCTGCTGCATCACATCGGTGAAGCCGAGCACCGGATGGCGATCCTGCGTGAATTCGAGCGTGTGACCCGTGACAGCGTGATTATTTCGCTGTGGGTGGATGGCAATTTCAAGTCCTGGAAGCGCAAGCGCTCCGAGGCAAAACGTGGGCAGGAAGGTTACCAGAACCGTTTTGTGTTACCGGCCGCTACGGTCGAGAAAGAATTCGAAGCCGCCGGTTTCCGTATTCAGGAACAATTGGATTTTATCCCGCTATATGCGATGTGGCGGGTCTACGTATTACGCAAGAGGTAGCAGGATGGCAGTGCAATTTGCAGCAGAGACGGACGTCGCTCCGCAGGATCGTTTCGACTACTACTGGAACCAGCAAGGCGAATGGGTAGAAGAACCCAATGTCCGCCGTGGTGGCCAAAGTGGTGTTCAGCGAGTCGTGGGGCGAGATGGTCAACTGCTGTATGCCAAGCGCCAGACCGGACACATTTATCGTAGCTGGCTGCACCCGTTTGGCCGTCCGACCGTATTGCGTGAGCTGGATGCCCTGACCGGCGTCAGCAAGCTCGGTGTGCGTGTGCCGGAGATCGTGTTCTGCGGTGCCCAGCCGGATCCGCAATACAAGTGGCGTGCACTGCTGGTGACCAAATCCCTGGACGGCTTTGACGAGCTGGAAAAGTGGGAAGCCGCCGGTGGTCGTGCGCAGTACGGCGAAGCGGTGTATGAGCGCGTGCTCAAAGACCTCGCCGAAAACATGGCGCGCATGCACAAGGGCCGTTGGCAGCACAGCTGCATCTACATTAAACACGTTTTTGTACGGGTAACCGGCGAAGGGGATTCGGCCAAGGTTGAAGTGGCCTTGATCGATCTGGAGAAGTGCCGTCAGCGTCTGACCGCCTATCGCGCCGCCTCCCATGACATGAAACAAATGCGCCGCCATTCGTCGTTCAGCGATGCTGACTGGAAGAAACTCGTCTACTTTTACGAGACGGCGTTTGGCAGCGCTATCAAAGGTTTATAGCGATGAAACTCGAAATTGCACGAGGTTTGTTTCTGGTTGGCGCCTTGGCAGTTGCTTCATTAGCGGTGGCTGCCTGGGAGCAGCCACGCATGCAGGTCATCGGTGCGTCCGTAGAGGGCGAGCACTGCGCAATACCACGGGTGGCGAAAGCCTCCGTGGCGACCAAACCCGATCATGATTTATTGCTGTTCATGTTCGGGATGGCACAGGGAATGAGGCCGCAAAGTTGAACCGATTGAAGCCAAAATAAAGGCCTCGCAGATGCGAGGCCTTTTTTTGAGAATCAAAAGATCGCAGCCTTCGGCAGCTCCTACAGAAGATGCATTGCAATGTAGGAGCTGCCGAAGGCTGCGATCTTTTGATCTTAAGCTTTGTCAGGTTTTGCCAGCAGGGTGTAGATGCACGGCAATACAAACAGGGTAAACAGCGTGCCGATCGACATCCCCGTCGCGATCACCATGCCGATATCAAACCGGCTGACCGCGCCCGCACCGGTCGCCAGAATCAGTGGCACCATGCCAAACACCATCGCCGCCGTGGTCATCAGCACCGGGCGCAATCGAATCGCCGCCGCTTCCTCCACCGCCTCGCGCGCGGTCAGGCCTTTGTCCTTGCGTAACTGGTTGGCGAATTCGACGATCAAGATCCCGTGTTTACTGATCAAACCGATCAACGTCACCAGCCCGACCTGGGTGTAGATGTTCATGCTCGACCAGCCAAGAAACAGCGGAATCAGCGCCCCGCAGATCGACAACGGCACCGTCACCAGAATCACCAGCGGATCACGGAAGCTCTCGAACTGCGCCGCGAGCACCAGAAAAATGATCGCCAGTGCCAAGGCAAACGTCACCCACAACGCGCTGCCTTCCTGCACGAACTGCCGCGAAGCGCCGCCATAGTCAAAGGCAAACCCGGCCGGCGCTTCTTCGCGGGCGATCTGCAGCACCGTGTCGATGGCTTCGCCCATGCTGACCAGCGGGAAACCGGAAATCTTCGCCGCGTTGAGTTGCTGGAACTGGTTGAGTTGTCGCGGTCGCGCACGATCGGTGACTTTGATCAGCGTCGACAGCGGCAACAGCTCGCCTTGGGTGTTCTTCACGTAATAGTTGTTCAGCCAGTCCGGGTTGTCGCGATACGGCCGCTCGACCTGAGCGATGACCTTGTAGCTGCGCCCCTCAATGGTGAAGCGATTGATTTCCGCCTCGCCCAGCAGCGTCGCCAGCGTGCTGCCCAAATCGAGCATCGACACGCCCATCTGCGCGGCTTTGGCGCGGTCGATGTCGACCACCACTTCCGGTTTATCGAACGCCAGATCAAGGTCGACGAAGGCGAACTTGCCCGACTCCATCGCGCGTTTCTTGATCCGGTCGGCCACCTGTAACAGCAGTTCGTAATCGTTGGCGGTGTTGATCACGAATTCAAACGGCAAACCTTCGCCGGTGCCAGGCAGGGAGGGCAGGTTGAAGCCGAAAATCTGCAGGCCTGGAATGCCTTCGAGTTTGCCCTGCACCTCGGGAAGAATTTCCATCTGCGTGCGGCTGCGCTCGTTCCACGGTTTCAGCAGGAAACCGCCGATGCCCGCCTGCACGCCGTTGTAGCCGTTGATCTGGAACGAAGAGTAGTACTCCGGGAACTCCTTGAAGATCTTGATGAATTCGTCGGTGTAAGTGCTCAGGTAATCGAGGTTGGTCGGTTGCGGCGCGTTGGCCATCATGAAAATGATGCCCTGGTCTTCGTCCGGCGCCAGTTCCGATTTGGTGAACTTGAGGAACACCGGAATCAGGCACAGTACGATCACCGCAAACACCAGCACCACCGGCCGCGTGTTCAGCGTGCCGTGCAGCGTGCGCTGGTAGCGGCGCTTGAGGCCGTCGAAGATGCGGTCGAGACGATGGGCGAGGCCGCTGGGGTTTTGTTCGTGGCGCAGCAGATAGGCGCACATCATCGGCGACAGGGTCAGGGCAACGACCCCGGAAATCACCACCGCCCCGGCCAGCGTCAGGGCGAACTCCTTGAACAGCGCCCCGGTCAGGCCGGTGAGAAAACCGATCGGCGCATACACCGCCGCCAGGGTGATGGTCATCGACACCACCGGCATGGCGATTTCCCGGGCGCCTTCGAGGGCCGCGTCAAACGGCGTTTTGCCTTCCTCGATGTGCCGGTGAATGTTCTCCACCACGACAATCGCATCGTCGACCACCAGACCGATGGCCAACACCATCGCCAACAGCGTCAACAGGTTGATCGAGTAACCCATCATCTGCATGAAAAACATCACGCCGATCATCGACAGCGGAATGGTCACCACCGGGATCACCACCGAACGCAGTGCGCCGAGGAACAGGAACACCACCACAATGACGATCAACACCGCTTCGAACAGGGTTTTCACCACTTCGTCGATGGAGGCCTGAATAAACAGCGTGGCGTCGTAGGCGATCTCGCTCTTGAGGTTCGGCGGCAACTGCGCTTCCAGCTCGGGCATCAGCTTGCGCACTTCCTTGATCACGTCCAGCGGGTTGGCCCCCGGCGTGGCTTTGATGCCGATATACACCGACGGCGTGCCGCCGAACGAGCTGATCGAGTCGTAGTTTTCCGCGCCCATTTCCACCCGCGCGACATCGCTGAGCAGCACGCGGCTGTCGCCACTGACCTTGAGCGGAATGGCGGCGAACGCTTCGGCGGATTTCAGTTCGGTGTTGGCGTTGATGCTGGTGACCACGTACTCGCCTTTCACTTCGCCGGCGGCGGAGAGAAAGTTGTACTGGCGCACGGCGTTGGTCACGTCGGCGGCGCTGAGGCCGAACCCGGCGAGCTTCACCGGGTCGAGCCACAAGCGCATGGCGAACACCTGATTGCCGAGAATCTCCGCTTCGGCCATGCCCGGCAGCGTCGCCAGTTTCGGCTGGATCACCCGCGACAGGTAGTCGGTGATCTGCGGGTTGCTCAAATCCTTGCTGAAAAAGCTGATGTACATCAGCGCCGAAGCGTCGGCAGATTCCTTGCTCAGCACCGGGTCTTCGGCGTCTTGCGGCAGCTTGTTTTTCACCTCGTTGGCCTTGGCCAGCAACTCGGTGAACAAGCGGTCGGTGTTCGAGCCGATACGCGCGTAGATCGAGATCACCGAGAAGTTCTGCCGACTGACCGAGGTCATGTAATCGATGCCCTCGGCGCTGGCCAGGCTCTGTTGCATCGGCTGGGTGATGTAGCCCTGAATGGTTTCGGCGTTGGCTCCGGGGTAGGCGGTGGTCACCGTGATCAGGGCGTTTTCCATTTGCGGGTATTGGCGCAGCGGCAACTTGCTCCAGGCCTGGAAGCCAAGCAACACAATCAACAGGCTGACCACGGTGGCGAGCACCGGGCGGCGGATGAACGGATCGGTAAAAGCCATGGGGATTCCTTGATCAGTCGGCGCGAGGCGGACTGTTCTGCTCGCCGAGGGTCTTGTCGTCGCTGATGGCGATGCGTGCACCGTTGTCCAGTTTGATCTGGCCAGCCGTCACTACTTCTTCGCCGCTCTGCACGCCCTTGTTGATCATCACCAGGCCATCGCGGCGCTCACCGGTTTCGATGAAACGCCGCTCGGCGATCAGTACTGGTTGGCCCTTGTCATCCTTTTCGACGGTGCCGTCCTCGGCTTTCTTCTGCCCAACCACGTAGATCGAGTTGCCGTAGAGGGTGTAGGTGATCGCGCTTTCCGGCACGACGATGTGTTTTTGCGGATCGGGCAGCAACACTTCAAGGCTGGTGAACATGCCCGGCAATAATTTGCCGTCCGGGTTGGCCAGGGTGGCGCGGATCAGAATGTTGCGCGTGGTGCTTTCAACAATCGGGTTGATCGCGCTGATCTTGCCGGCGAAGTTTTGCCCCGGATAAGCCGAGACCGAGATTTGCACCGGTTGCCCGATCGCCAGTTTCGGCACTGATTGTTCGGGCAGGTAGAAGTCGGCGTAGAGGCTGCTCAAATCCTGCAACGTGGCGATCTTGGTGCCGCTGGCGAGGTAGTCGCCGATGTCGACCTGACGGATGCCGATGGTGCCGCTGAACGGCGCGAGGATGCGTTTTTTTGCCAGCGAGGCGTTGAGCTGATTGACCGTGGCTTTGTTCTTTTGCAGCACGGCGGAGAGGCGGTCGTACTCGCCTTTGGAGATGGCGCGGCTGTCGACCAGTTGTGCGCCACGGCCGAAGTCCAGTTGCGCGAGGCCCAGATCAGCCTTGGCGGTTTCCAGCAGCGCGGTTTCGACGGCGCTGTCGAGTTGCAGCAACGGCTGCCCGGCTTTGACCTTCTGCCCGGATTCGAATTTGAGTTCGGTGACGGTGCCGGCGACTTCCAGGCTCAGCTCGACGCCTTGCAGCGCCTTGAGCGTGCCGACGGTGGGCAAGCGCATCTGCCACGGGCGCTCGGCGGCGGTGGCCACGGCAACGCTGATCGGCGGTTTCGGTTTGGAGAAGCCCTGGATCATTGTGTAGATCGAAAAGGCTTTGTAGCCGCCCAAGACCAGGACGATCAACAAGACAACACCCAACATGATCAGCATGCGGCGACGCAGCATATTTCCATTTCCTTGGATAAATCAGGTGAGACAGGCCCGAACATTACTCCGAGAGCGGCAGGGAATCCAACTGCCGACACAGCAAAAGATCGCAGCCTTCGGCAGCTCCTACAGGGGAATGCATTCCAAGGTAGGAGCTGCCGAAGGCTGCGATCTTTTGCGGTGGGTTCAGGCCATCAGGTGCAAATGGTTGTCCCAGAGCCCCGCCGGCAGTTCCAGCGGCTTGGCCAGCAGTTCATCCTGACGGCAATCGTAGTAGCGGCAACGGCCCTGACCAGACGTCACAACGAATCCGTCCTGCACCGCACCGACGCCCGCGCAATCCGGCAATGGTGCATCGAGGCGCACTTCGCCGCTGTCCAGATCCCAGATAAAGAAACGATTGCCACGCGGTGCCGTCAGTGCGACCAGACGCAACTCGCTGTGCACCGCAACGCTGGCGGTGTAATGCCCCATCGACTGCAACTGATGCTCAGGCACCGGGAACGCCACAAATGGCTGCCCCGGACGCTTTATCGCCAGCAGCTCCGAGCGCTCATGCGACGCGCCCATGAATTGCTGACCGGCAACGATGGTGCCGTCGCTGGCGATACCCAAATGGCGCACGCTGTTCATCTGCTGGGCGAGGGTTTCCTTGCTCAGCAACGTACCGTCGCGTTGCATCAATACCAGGCTCGGCTCCATGGCGCTGAGGTTCATGTCGACGCGGCTTTCCGCTTCGGTACGAATCCCGCCGTTGGCCACCACCAGCGTCTCGCCGTCAGGCATCCACGACACTTGATGCGGGCCGAGGCCGTGGGTGGAAATCTCGCCGCTGTGCACCAACCGCTCGCCTTCGAACTTGTACACGCCAAGCAAACCACGGCCAGGATCGGTCGTGTCGTTTTCGGTGGCGTACAGGTACTCGCCGTCTTTGTGCACCACGGCATGCCCGTAGAAGTGCCGGTTCGGCTGCGAGGTCACCGTATGCAACAACTTACCGTCACGCAGGTCGATCAGGTAACTCTCGGTACCCGGACGCCGAGCGACGAACAGCGCAATCGGCTGCGTCGGATGATTGATGATGTCGTGGCAACGCTGGCCGACTTCAGTGGCGAACACTCGCGTGCCGTCCAGCCGATAGCCGACGGCGTAATGCTTGCCGTCGGTATCGTCGCGCGCCGACAGCAGCAGCGGGCTCTGATCCTTGCGTTTGAACAGCGTCCAGCCGCCCAGTGTCACTGCTCCCAGCAGCGTACTAGCTAAAGTCAGAGCCTGGCGTCGCAGCATGGCACTTGCCCTCATCAGTCACCGTCGTTGGCGTTAAAGCCCAGTTGGATGCCCAGCGCCTTGGCCAGTTCGCCTTCGTGCAGGCGATGGACGACGTTGAGGCTGTCGTAGATGTCGTTGAGTTGCTGACGACCGGCGTCGTCTTCAAGCATTTCGCCGAGCGAGCGCTGAGTGCTGTCGAACAGTTTCAGCGAGGCAGCGTAGGCAGCATCGATCTTGTCGGCCAACGGCTTTTGCTCAGCCGGCAACAGCCCACGCAGGCCTTTGTTGTCGACGCCTTCCCACACGGTTTTCGCGGCGGTGAGGCTGGCTTCCAGCGCGGTCAACGAAGACTGGCTGCGCCATGCATCGGCCTGGAACGGCTGTGGCACGCCTTTGCTCTGGCGGCCCATTGGCGTGCCGAGTTTTTTCTTCAAGGTGTCCAGCGCGGTGACTTGCACGCGCAGCAGATCGGCGATCGCTTCGTGGGAGTCGGCGTAGCGCTGGTTAGGGAACTTGGACATCTGCGCGAGCATGCCGTCGGTGTTGTTCCAGCTCTGCAAAATCTCTTCGGCCAGTTGCTTCTGACGCTCGCCGATGGCGATCAGCAGTGGGCAGTATTTGGCTTTCTGCTCGGCGTTGGCGACGTCAGGCTTGGCGTCGAACAGGATGTATTCGTAAGCCGACAGACCCTGAACCACTACGCTCGATTTGGCCAGCGCGGCGGCATCGATCTGCGGCTGGGCGACGACCAGTTGCTCGACCTGACGACCGACCAGGTTCTTCTTGTCCGGCCAGAACTGGACTTGCCAGGCGCGGTTGCCTTCAGCCAGCGGACCGATCAGCAGCGGTTGCAACTCGGCCCAGGCTTTCTGCGCGTGCAGGAAATCGGCGCGGGCGGTCTCCAGGGTTTCTTTGCCTTGGCAGTAGGCGAGGGCGCTGACCGCCAGTTGCTTGTCGGCTTCGACCCAACGGGTGTAGGTCGGCAGAATCACCGATTTGGCGATGGCCGCCGAGGTGACCGCTTGCGGATCCTGCGGCGAGCAGGCGCCGAGGGCGAGCGCGGCAAGGCTGGTGAACAGTAGCTTGGGACGGAACATGTCGGGCTCCCGATTCTTTTTCAGTGTTTAAAGTGAGTTCAGAAACGCCAGCAGCGCAGCGCGCTGCTCGGCATTGAAAGATAAAACCTGTTGCTGCGCCGCCGTCGCTTCGCCGCCGTGCCAGAGCACCGCTTCGAGCAGATTGCGCGCGCGACCGTCATGCAAAAACTGTGTGTGACCGCTGACCGCTTGCGTCAGGCCAATCCCCCACAACGGCGGCGTGCGCCAGTCGCGGCCGGAGGCCTGGAATTCCGTACGGTTGTCGGCCAGACCGTCGCCCATGTCATGCAGCAGCAGATCGCTGTACGGGCGAATCACTTGATTGGCCAGTTCAGGTTCGGCGGCGTTGGCGGCGGTGGTGTATTTCGGCGTGTGGCACGAGTCGCAACCGGCCTGGAAAAACAGGTTCTTGCCGGCGATGACCTCTGCCTCGTTAACGCCACGGCGTGCCGGCACAGCGAGGTTGCGGCTGTAGAACAGCACCAGACGCAGGATGTTATCGCTGACTTCCGGTTTGCCGTCCGGGCCATTGCCGCTCGGCGCCTGTTTGCAGGCGGTTTGCGCGTCGGTGCAATCATCGAACGGTCTCAGGCTGGTCGTCAGGCCCATATCACCTGAAAACGCGTGAACATTCTGTTGATTGAGATTCGGTTGTCCGGCTTTCCAGCCAAATCGGCCCATGACGGTTTTTTGCAGTTCGTCATCCCAGACCTGGTTTGGCCGGCCATTGATGCCGTTTTTCGCTTTGGCCTGTGCGGCGGCGTTGGCGAGGATGGCTTCTTCGGGGATCGCTTCGAGCAGGCCGAGGCCGATCATCGGTGGGGCGACGCGTGCGGAAAAACGCGTGTCCGGGTGCATCGGGCCGTAGCCGAGTTGAGTGATCTGCAAGACCGGTTTGCGCAATTCGACTTCGGTGCCGTCCTTGAAGCGTACCGGCACTGGCGTGTAATCGACGCGCACCTTGCCTTCCGGGGTGACGCCGGGGATCGCCATGTCCTGAAACTGCCCGCCATACACCGGCTCCGGCACGATGCCGACCTGCTCGATGAGTTTGGCGTAGGCCGGCGTGTCAGGAATCGACAGGCGCACCAGCATCGACACGGCGTTCGACGCACCGGGCGTCGGCGGATGTCCGCGACCGTCCTTGATGTGGCAGTTCTGGCAGGCGTTGGTGTTGAACAGCGGGCCGAGGCCATCGCGGGCGGTGGTGGTTGCCGGGGCGATCACCCACGGATTGCGGAAAAAGCTGTTGCCGACGCTGAAATCGACCCGGCGCGAGGGCGGCAGATTGGCCGACGGCAGGGAAAACGCGTTCTGATCAGTCTTGCGCACAGTCGCCGCCCCGCCGGATCGCGCTTCACCGGGCTCAGCCTTGGTGAAACGCGGGGCGTCATCGCAGGCACCCAGGCCCAGGGCCATGAACAGTGCGAACAAGCGAAGAGGCAGCGAGGGCATCAGACATCCTGCGGACGAGCGAAAATAAAGGCGCAAAGTCTAACAGGGCGAGGGGGTTTGAATAAGAGGAATTATCGTTTGCTTGATACAGCGCAAATGCAAAACCCCTGTAGGAGCTGCCGAAGGCTGCGATCTTTTGATCTTGCTTTTAAAAAGACAGATCAAAAGATCGCAGCCTTCGGCAGCTCCTACATGGGACTGTGAACATCAGGGATGAAAAAGGCGACCCGAAGGTCGCCTTTTTTGAAGCGGACGTTGTGATCAGAACTCGTGATCAGCGTTGTCCGGGTTCAGGTCGCTGATGCCCAGTTTGCCGGCAGCGGCTTCGATCGAACCGGTCTGCTTGACCAAGGAGGCGATGGCGTCGCGAACGATCTGGTTGCCAGCGGTGTTGCCGGCAGCGATCAACTGGTCGTAGTGCTCACCCTTGTTGGCGTGATCAACGATGACCTGCATCTTCGCTTCGGTAGCCGCCAGGTCGGCTTTCAGCGCAGTGTCGGCAGCCGGGTCGGCTTTGACCACCAGCGACGACAGGCTGGCGCCGGTCATCTTGGTGCCGTCAACGCGCGTGTATTCGCCCAGGTAGACGTTACGAATGCCCTTGGCATCGTAGAACTGCGAGTTGTGCGTGTTATCGCTGAAGCAGTCGTGTTCGTCTTCCGGCGAGTTGGCTTCCAGGGAAACCTTCATGCGCTCGCCCGCCAGTTCACCCAGCGACAGGCTGCCCATGCCGAACAACATTTTGCGCAGGCCGCTTTCGCCTGGCTCGGCTTCCAGCGTGGCGCGGTAGTTGTCAGCCACGTTCGGCTTCCAGTTACCGACCATTTCTTCCAGATCGCTGACCAGCAGTTGGGTCACGGCTTTCAGGTAAGCGCGACGACGATCGTTGTGACCGCCAGTGGCGCCAGCGCCTTCGAGGTAGTCGGAAGCAGGACGGTTGCCAGCGCCAGGGCCGGTGCCGTTCAAGTCCTGGCCCCACAGCAGGAACTCGATGGCGTGGTAGCCAGTTGCAACGTTGGCTTCGGAACCGCCCAGCTCATTGAGGCTGGCGAGTTTTTCCGGGGTGATGTCTTTGACATCGACCTTGTCTTCGCCGACCTGGATTTCAGTGTTGGCGATGATGTTGGCGGTCGCGCCCGGGTTACCCAGTGCGTGCTCGTAGGATTTGTCGACGTAGTCGATCAGACCCTCGTCCAGTGGCCAGGCGTTAACCTGACCTTCCCAATCGTCAATGATGGTGTTGCCGAAGCGGAACACTTCGCTCTGCAGGTAAGGAACGCGAGCAGCGATCCAGGCTTCGCGAGCGGCTTTCAGCGTGTCGGCGTTCGGCTTGGCGAGGAAAGCGTCGACGGCGGTTTGCAGGGTTTTCGCGGTAGATTCGGCATCGCTGTAAACGGCGAAGACCATGTCGGCGTAGTGCGCGACCACAGCCTTGGCGGCGGCTTCGTCGACTTTACCGGCAGCGGCAGGAGCAGCCGCAGGTGCGGTGGTGCTGGCGGCTGGAGTCGGCGTGGCCGGTGCGGCGGCCTTGTCTTTACCTTCGCCGCAACCGGCGAGGGAAATAGCGATGGCCAGCAGACTGGCGGTAGCCAGAGGCATACGAATCATGGCGAACATCCTGCTTCGGTGGTTTATGGGACAGGCGCGGGGGTGCGCAAAACTGCGACATAATGCAAATCTTTCGCATTATGTGTAAAGGGTTGTGGCTGGAAATATTTCTTATTTACGTAGATCAAAAGATCGCAGCCTCGTTTCACTCGACAGCTCCTACAGGGGAATGCGATTCATGTAGGAGCTGCCGCAGGCTGCGATCTTTTGCTTTATAAAATGGCTGCGTTACTGCGCTGCGCCTGTTTGAGATAAACGCTCAACTCGCGCGCCGGCAGCGGCTTGCTGTAGAAGTAACCCTGACCTTCGTGGCAGCCTTCGGAAATGATGTAGCTTTCCTGTTCGGCGGTTTCAACGCCCTCGGCAATCACCTGCATGCCAAGGCTTTTGCCCAATTGAATGATCGCGCGAACGATGGTCGCATCGTCGTCGTCATCGAGCAGATCCTGGACGAAGCTCTTGTCGATCTTGATCTTGTCCAGCGGCAAACTTTTCAAATAACTCAGCGATGAATAACCGGTACCGAAGTCGTCGATGGCGATCAGCGCACCGGAACGGCGCAGGCTCAACAAGTGTTGCGCAGCGGTGCTGATGTCTTCCATCAGGCCGGTTTCGGTGACTTCCAGTTCCAGACTGCGCGGCGGTAAGCGGTACATCTGCAGCAGGTTATTGACCACGCGCGGCAACTCGGCGTGATGCAGTTGCACGGTGGACAGGTTCACCGCCATGCGCAAGTCGGCGAAACCCTGATCATGCCAGTCGCGCAATTGCTTGCAGGCCTGATCCAGTACCCACTCGCCAATCGCGATGATCGTGCCGTTCTGTTCCGCCAGTGGAATAAACAGATCCGGCGGTACCAGACCGTGTTCTGGATGTTGCCAGCGAATCAACGCTTCGACGCCGACCACACGGTGATCGCGATAGCTGATCTGCGGTTGATAGACGAGGTAGAACTGATCGCGCAGCAAGGCATCGCGCAGGTCTTTTTCCAGTTCGCGGCGGCGACGCATCTCGCTGTCGACGCTGGCGATGTAGAACTGATAACGGTTGCGGGAGCGGGTCTTGGCCAGGGTCATGGTCTGCTCGGCTTTCTGCAACAGCTTCTCGGTGCTGTCGCCATCCTCCGGGAACAGAGTGATGCCGATGGTCGCGCGCAGACGGATTTCCTGATGGTCGAGGGCGAACGCCGCTTCCAGATCATCCAGAATGCTTTGCGCCAGTTCCGCCGCTTCGTAAGGCTGTTCGATATCGGCCTGCACCAGTGCGAACTGATCGCCGCCCAAACGGGCGAGGGCGCCGAGGCGGCCGCTGTGGGCGCGCAAGCGATCGGCCAGCGCCAGCAGCAGTTGGTCGCCGGTCTGGTAGCTGAATTGTTCGTTGATGCCTTTGAAATCGTCCAGTCCTACACACAGCACCGCAACGCGGCGTTGCAGCTTGCCGGCGTCGACCAGGATTTTGTCCAGTTGCTGCTGCAATTGCTGACGGTTCGGCAGGCCGGTGAGAAAGTCGTATTGGGCCATGCGCAGCAGGCTGTTTTCCGCTTCGTGGCGCAAATGGGTGTTGCGTTCGATCGATTCAAGTAACTGGTTAGCGGTGTTGATCCAGAGGCCCAGCTCGTTTTTCTCGTGGCCCTTGAGCTGCGGAATCTTGTGTTCGCTGGGGCGATCGGGGTTGATCTCGGTGAGGTGCTCGATGATCCGCGACAGCGGTTTGGTCAGTAGCCAGTGATAAACCAGATACAGCACCAGACCCATGGCCAGTGCACGCAATACGCCGGAGATGAAAATGATCACCGAACTGACGATAAAACCTTCGCCATAGGTGGCGGTGTCGAGGGTGATGCTCAAGTCGCCGTAATACTCGCTATAGGGCCCGCGCCCCACCAGTTGCGTGGTGAAGGTACGTTCCTGACCGAGGATCAGGTCGGTCAGCCAACGGCTGTTGGAATGCTGCAAGTCGCGGGACTTCTGCGCGAGCATGGCTTCGTTGGGATGACCGATGGAGGCCTGGCGCACGGCATCGTCCTGGAACAGGCCCTCGATCACCTGCATGCCCATCTCCCGATCGAGGCTGTAAACCGCCTGGGTCGAGGGGTCGCGGAACATGTCGAGGATGCGTTCGGCGTCGCCGGCAACCGCTTGACGTGTTTTATAGGCATCGAAAACGATCTGCGCGCAGCTCAAGACCACGCCGACGATCAATGCCGACAGGAGCACGACCCGGAGCAACTTCACCGACAAGCTGTTCTTGAGTTCCAGCTTCAAAGGGTTATTCCTTAATCCGTGCGGGTAGCGTCAAGTTGCCATGAGTATTGGCAATCCCGTGTTGGCAGTCAAAGGGACAATCAGGCCCCGAATGAATTACCCGTGGCGTTGGCCGAAATGCTGCTCTGTGGCGTCTTCGCCCGATTAGTACTGTGTCGGTTGTATTGGCCCTCAACTTGAGCGCTGTCTGACAATTTTTCCTTTGATTGATGTTAGCCCTCTGCGCCACGGCAGCAAGCGGCGTGAGGCTGCATTTTCTGTGGGAGAAACGCCATTTTCACGTAGGAGCTGCCGAAGGCTGCGATCTTTTGATCTGAAATACCATCCGGCCAATGAGTCGCGGTCATCAAGGGCTCGATTTCCCCACAGTTCAGCGAGTCTCTCCCGCCAAAGAAAAGTCGGAATTTCCCTACGCACAATGCGGAATCGGCCTGCATCCGTGCTTGAGTTCGCTCGTCAAAGTCCGCTGTTTTGCAGAACAGTGCACGGACGTGACCAGACTTATCCCTCAACGCGAACTCCACGGCCAGCAGGTACTCGACACCCATCAAGCCATGGACATCTTTCGAGAGGCACTCAACCGCCCAGATGAATTGCCGGGCTTCGACAATCTGCTCAATGCAATGAATCTCAATCATTCCAATTACCTGCAAGGCGCCAACCAGAGAAAACTCGGCGAAGCCATCAGTAATGGTGAGTGGGTTGTGGTGAAACCACGTGTTGTCGCGAATAACAGCGGTGCTTCCTGGAACGCCTTCAAACCCAAATCAGAACCACCACCCGCCGAGCATCTGGTGGAAGACCACGCCTACACCTTGCCGCCACCGGCTGAGTCGGGCTTTCACATTGTCCAGAAGCCCATGAGCCGCGAAGCGCTGGAGCGAGCGCTGTATGAAACGACGCCTGGCGATGCATTGCGCCGCGAGTTCCGTTCGCTAAACCGTCATTTAAGTGAACAGGTCAAACCGGGGCAAATGGTCATCTTCAGTGACTCGCGCAACTACATGTGCCGACGCGAAGAGGCGCAGATGATGGCGGCAGCGGAGAAGGTGAATGAAGCGCTGAAGGATCTGACGGATGAAGAAGCTTCTTTCATGGTTGAGCATCATCAGGTGATTGAGCCGTTTTTGGGTGTTTCTTCCGGAGCATTGGGCGTTGCATCGTTCATGGTGGGGCAGCACATGGAAACGCTCAATAACACGCTTAAAGAACTGGAGCGCTTACACATCGAGCAATACCGCCAGTATGGCAATCTCCATTCCGTGGGTTTTTTTGCGCAACGCAAAAGGCTGATGAAGAAGCTTGATGTCGGTTTGGGGACGTTGGTTCGAAAGACAACAGGCATTCCGAATCACCCGAAGCTTAAACGCGCACTAGGGTTGTCCACGCAAAGAATCGTGCACAACTGGAACAAAGCTGGAGCACCAACTCAACTGCCGGGGTATGCGACACATATTGAAGGCGTGGCGCGTGCATCGAAATACATGAAAGCCGGTGGTTATGTAGCAATTGGTCTGGGAGCTGGATCTGCGGCGATGAAAATTCACGAAGCGTGCCGAAGCGGGCGCGAAGAGGAATGTCGCAGGGCGAGATTCATAGAGGGAGCGAAGCTGTCTGGAAACGTTCTAGGCGGAATACTAGCGGGCAAGTTAGCGACAACCATTGCTCCGATGACATGTGTCGCGATAGGCGTAGGAACCGCCGGAGCAGGAGGAGTCGCTTGCATGTTGGTTGTAAGTGGCATGCTCGCAGCGCAAATAGGAGATGGGGGTAGCCAGACAGGGGAACTTCTCGGCGAAAAACTATACGAGATGAACGAATAATGAGCTTCTACCGAATTTTAAGCTTGCCCACCACTTCACTTCTTAAATTGAGCCAAGTACTTCTTGCTAAAGGGTCCTGGATGCTGGGAATCAACGTTAAGGATCCATCGTGATCGCCCCACATTTTGATCTCGTCTATCTCTATTCATGGGCCGTGGTACTTCTGCTTTTCTTCCTCAGCGGGGCATTCGTGTTGTTCGCCGCCTATTTCCGGCTGGATCAGATGGAAGACCATTTCATTGCCTCCCACATTGTGGGCATTAATAGCAGAATATTTGGAAACGGCCCATTTGGGCGAATGAGAAGAGTCAGAGAAATAGGGACATTGACGGGCCGTTTGACCCATTTTCAAATGCTGGATCCGCATGCAGTCATGGAAGCAGAAATTATCCCGGAGCATCTGAAAAAGTGGGTGAGAATTCCAGACTACCTCTTCCAGCTGAGTGTGATCGGTGGCGGGTTACTCTTGCTTTGGTTGAGTACTGGTTGGATATGCGTGACTCTTTCCAGACCAGCGAGTGATCTGCAATTAATCGGTGTTGCCGGGTTAATTGCCTGTTTTTCCTTGGGCCTGATCGCTGTATTTGCAAAAGTATGGATCAGCTTTTTCAGACTGGCGCAGCTTGAGTCTCTCCTGAAAACATCGTACTTCGTCGCTCGCAATCAACGAGTGTTGGGAAACGGCGTCTACGGTCGCTACTGTCGTTTGTCTCACATCTCACAGATGCTTTTAATCGACGATGATTTTTTGTCAAAAAGTGATCCCTATGCGATGGATGAGATCGCTGCTTTCCCCTCGCATCTACGACGCCTGGTTGTTATTCCTGCGCAAATAATTGCTTATTCTTTTCTTGGATTTTTGGTCATCCACCTCGGTGGGAAAACTTTTGGAGTATTTGCCTGATACTGCTGCCGCAAATCACAGGCATAAAAAAACCCGGCCGAAGCCGGGTTTTTTGACTGACGCGCAGCTTAAGCGGTGAAGGTTTTGCCTTCGAACTGCTCAGCAACAAACTTCCAGTTGACCAGGTTCCAGAACGCTTCGACATACTTCGGACGAACGTTGCGGTAGTCGATGTAGTAAGCGTGTTCCCAGACGTCGCAGGTCAGCAGCGGGGTGTCGCCGCTGGTCAGCGGGTTGCCGGCGCCGATGGTGCTGGCCAGGGCCAGGGAACCGTCAGCCTTTTTCACCAGCCAGCCCCAACCGGAACCGAAGGTGCCGATCGAGGTTTTGCTGAACTCTTCCTTGAACTTGTCGAACGAACCGAAAGCTGCGTTGATGGCTTCAGCCAGCGCGCCGGTTGGTTGACCGCCGGCGTTTGGCGCCAGGCAGTTCCAGTAGAAAGTGTGGTTCCAGACCTGAGCGGCGTTGTTGAAGATACCGCCCGAGGAAGTCTTGACGATTTCTTCCAGGGTCTTGCCTTCGAACTCGGTGCCTGGCACCAGGTTGTTCAGGTTCACGACGTAGGTGTTGTGGTGCTTGTCGTGGTGGTATTCCAGGGTTTCCTTGGAAATGTGCGGCTGCAGGGCATCGTGTGCGTAAGGCAGCGGCGGCAATTCGAAAGCCATGATGATTCTCCTAATCAGGTCTGTTGCGGTGAGCGCAAGGCCGATCACGGGCGGCCAGAAATGCACCGGCGAGTTTTTACTCTTTGCGGCGCAGGGGTTGGATCATAGCACCGGGGTTGCGCCATAACCACGCAACAACTGTGTGGGATAGAGGTTCCAGAGCCTTTTGGAATAAATCAGCTGGCGATAATTAATTGCCCGGCCACGGTGAACATCATCAACGCCACCACCAGATCGAGAATTCGCCACGTGCTCGGCCGTGCCAACCACGGTGCCAGCCATGCCGCGCCGAGCGCCAAGGTGAAAAACCACAACAGCGAAGCACTCGCAGCACCGACCACATAAGCGCCTGGCACCGATTGCTGCGCCCCCAGCGAACCGATCAGTAAAACCGTATCCAGATAAACGTGCGGGTTGAGCAACGTCACCGCCAACGCGCTGAGCATCACCGCGCGCAGCGAACGCACGGTCTGATTCTCGCCCTGATTCAGGCTCTGTTTCGAGCACGCCCGGCGCAGCGCCTGGCTGCCGTACCAGATCAAAAACGTCGCGCCGCCCCAGCGAGCGATCGCCAGCAGCGTCGGGTTCTGCGCCAGAATCGTCGCCAGCCCGAACACCCCGGCGGCGACCAGCAGCGCATCGCAAACCACGCACAATGCCGCCACTGGCAAGTGATGCTCGCGCCGCAGGCTCTGCGCCAATACAAACGCGTTTTGCGTGCCGATCGCCATGATCAGCCCGAACGCCACCAGCAGGCCGTTCACATAGCTTTGCCACATAACAATTACTCCGCGTTGGCCGCCAGATCGCGCAGCACTTGCATCGCGCGTTCGGCGTCGGCCTGACCGACAAACAAATGATCGTGGTAGTAGCCGGCAATCACGTTGCAACTGATCCCGGCCTTGCCCAATGCCGTGGCGAACGCGGCGGTGAGGCCGACGGCTTCCAGCGCTGAATGCACGTTGAGGGTGATCCACGCGGCGACGTAGTCGAAGCTGAAACCAGCCTGTTCAGCGTGGGAACGTTCGAGAATCACCGTCAGACCTTCCTGCTCGCGGAAGCTGCCGACGGTCTCCAGACCTTCCGGCAATTGGCTGTCGCGCAGGGTGCAGAACACGTATTCGCCGGCGTTGAGTTGCGGGCTCATGCTGCGCAACAAGGTTGTTATAGAGGTTTCGCCAGCCATTGCAGTGTTCCTTGATAAAGAGTGCTTGCTGGCTATTCTCCGGGCGAAACCTGTATAAGAAAAACCAATAGTGCTGATCGCTCATTAGGAAAACTGATGTTCGACTACAAATTGCTGTCTGCTCTGGCCGCCGTGGTCGAGCAAGCCGGATTCGAACGCGCCGCGCAGATTCTCGGGTTGTCGCAATCGGCGATCTCGCAACGGATCAAACTGCTGGAGGCGCGGGTCGGCCAGCCGGTGCTGGTGCGCGGCACGCCGCCGTCGCCCACGGAAATCGGCCGGCGTTTGCTCAACCATGTGCAGCAAGTGCGTTTGCTTGAGCGCGACCTGCAAACCCTCGTCCCGGCCTTGGACGAAGAGGGTTTGCCGGAGCGCCTGCGCATTGCGCTGAACGCCGACAGCCTCGCGACGTGGTGGGCGCAGGCTGTCGGCGATTTCTGCGCCGAGCAACATTTATTGCTGGATCTGATCGTCGAAGACCAGACCGTCGGGCTCAAACGCATGCGCGCCGGTGAAGTGGCCGCGTGCCTGTGCGCCAGCGAACGACCGGTGGCGGGTGCGCGTAGCGTGTTGCTCGGCGCGATGCGTTATCGCGCACTGGCCAGCCCGGCGTTTATCGAGCGGCATTTCCCCGATGGCGTGCGCGCCGAGCAACTGCCGCGCACCCCGGCGCTGGTGTTCGGCCCGGACGATTTTCTTCAGCATCGCTATTTGGCGTCGCTGGGTGTCGACGGCGGATTCGAGCACCATTTGTGCCCGTCCTCGGAAGGTTTTATCCGTCTGACCGAAGCCGGTTTGGGCTGGGGACTGGTGCCGGAACTGCAAGTGCGCGAGCAACTGCAACGCGGCGAATTGCGCGAACTGTTGCCAGATAAACCGATCGACGTGCCGTTGTACTGGCATCATTGGCGCAATGGCGGTCAGTTGCTCGGCTTACTGACCGAGCAATTGGTGCGCGCTTCAGCACAATGGCTAGTGCCTTGGAAACAGCTATAAGCGTCAAGCTGCAAGCGGCAAGTTGTGGGCTTGCGCACCGTTTTTACTTGTAGCTCGAAGCTTGATGCTCGCAGCTGCTTTTCTGTTGGAGTTGTGCATGAAAATTCTGGTCACCGGCGCAAGCGGCTTCATTGGCGGACGCTTTGCGCGTTTCGCTCTGGAGCAGGGCCTGGACGTGCGGGTCAACGGGCGCCGGGCCGAAAGCGTCGAGCATCTGGTACGCCGTGGCGCCGAGTTTGTGCCCGGCGATCTGAGCGATGCCGAGCTGGCGCGCGAACTCTGCAGCGATGTCGAAGCCGTGGTGCACTGCGCCGGGGCCGTCGGGCTGTGGGGGCGCTATCAGGACTTTCATCAGGGCAACGTGCAGGTCACCGAAAACATCGTCGAAGCCTGCCTGAAGCAACGTGTGCGGCGGCTGGTGCACCTGTCGTCGCCGTCGATCTATTTCGACGGCCGCGACCACCTCAACCTGACCGAAGAGCAAGTGCCCAAGCGCTTCAAACATCATTACGCGGCGACCAAATATCTGGCCGAACAGAAGGTTTTCGGCGCCCAGGAATTCGGTCTGGAAACCATCGCCCTGCGCCCGCGTTTCGTCACCGGCGCCGGCGACATGAGCATCTTCCCGCGTCTGCTGAACATGCAGCGCAAGGGCCGTCTGGCGATCATCGGCAACGGCCTGAATAAAGTCGATTTCACCAGTGTGCAGAACCTCAACGAGGCGATGCTCAGCAGTCTGCTCGCCGCCGGTTCGGCGCTGGGCAAGGCCTACAACATCAGCAATGGTGCGCCGGTGCCGTTGTGGGATGTGGTGAATTACGTGATGCGCAAGATGGAAGTCCCACAGGTCACCAAGTACCGTTCCTACGGGCTGGCCTACAGCGTCGCGGCGCTGAATGAAGGCGCGTGCAAACTCTGGCCCGGGCGTCCGGAGCCGACGCTGTCGCGGTTGGGCATGCAGGTGATGAAGAAAAATTTCACCCTCGACATCAGCCGCGCGCGGCATTATCTGGACTACGATCCGCAAGTCAGCCTGTGGACGGCGCTCGATGAGTTCTGCGGCTGGTGGAAAGCCCAGGACATTCGTTGAGTTCACTTGGTCGGCCAGCACTGAACCGCGCCCTCGGTCGAGGGTCAATGCCTGCGGCTGAGCGGGTTATACTTCGCAGCATTTAGCCATCACCGCGTTTTACAAAGGTTGCCTCAATGTCCATGCGTAATGATGCCCACGACGATTTCGATGATGTGCCGAGCCTGCGTGCCGACACCTTCGACGACGATGACATTCCGACCACCGCCCGCACCACCGTGCACTCGCGCACAGCGCCAGTGGTCAAGGTCAAAGCCGCCAGCACCGGGCCGCTCTGGGCTTTGGTCGGCGCGTTGTTTTTTGCTTTCATCGGCCTGGCCTGGTGGAGCTTTCAGCAGATTTCGTTGATGGAGCAGCAACTGGTCGCGACCCAGGAAAGCTTCGCGCGGATCAGTGAAGAAGCGGCGGGGCGCTTGCAGGATATTTCCGGCAAAGTCGTCGCCAGCCAGAGCAACGTCACCAGCGACAGCGAAGCCTTGAAGTTGCAGATCAAGCAACTCGAAGAAAAGCTGCTCGATCAGAACAAACAGCAGCAAGGCGTCGCGGGGCAGGCCAGTGATCTGGACAAGCGTCTGGCGCAGATGACCGCGCAGACCACCGAGCAGCAGACCGCCAATACCCAGTTGCAGGCGCAGGTCAAAGCCTTGAGCGCAGAACTGGCGACGCTGAAAAGCACCCCGGCGGACACCGGCAAGGTCGATACGCAGTTGAAGGCTTTCGATGCGCAGTTCAAGAGCCTCAGCGCTGATATTGCGGCGTTGAAGAAGCAAGGCAATCCGAGCGCGGCCATCGAACGTCTGGAACAGGACATCGTTGTGCTGAAGAGCGAGCAGGACAATCGCCCGGCAGCGCCACAGGGCGGCGGCAACACCGCCGAGTTCGACGCATTCCGTGGGCAGATGACGCGCACCATCAACACCTTGCAGGCGCAGATCCAGAACTTGCAGCAGCAGATCAATTCCAGGCCTTAAACGCCGATCCCTCGTCGAGTGGGCTTTTGTGGTGAGGGGATTTATCCCCGATGGGTTGCGAAGCAGCCCCAAAGCCTGAGAACTCGGTGTCACTTTAGAAATGCAGGGGAGCGCTTCGCACTCCAACGGGGATAAATCCCCTCGCCACAGGGACGCGTTTAGCCACAGGGCTTTGCAATCCCCTGCATCATTCTGAATATCCATACATCCGCGCAACCCGTCTACGCTCTTGAAACACCAACAAGAACGAGGGATGCGTCATGGGGTTTGTGCAAAAATTCGCCTGGCTCTGTTTGCTGGTATTGGCCGGGTTCGGTCAGGCCAGCGCCGCGACCGCCGCAAAAGATGACAGCCAGGCGGCCATCGCCCTGCTGGAAAAAGCGCTGGCTTACTACCACGACAACGGCGACAAGGCCTTCGCGGCCTTCAGTCGTCAGGGCGAGTTTGTCGACAAGGATCGCTACGTGTTTGTGGTCGACACCAAAGGCGTGATGCTCGCCAGCGGTGGGCCGTCGTCAGCGCTGATTGGCCGTGATGTCAGCGAAGTGCTCGGGCCGGATTTGCAGAAAGCCTTCAAGCAGGCGTTGCTGGTGCCGGAAGGCAATGGCATTCAGCAGGCGGAGTACCGCTGGCAGAATTGGTCTGACGGCAAAGTCGAGCGCAAGCACGTGTTTTACCAGCGCATCGGTCAGCGGATTCTGGCCGTCGGTTACTACCTGCCTCGCGCCTCCGCTGAACAAGCCAAAGCCCTGCTGGATAAAGCTGCGACGGATCTGAGCAAAGACGAGAAGGGCACGCTGACGGCGATCAACTCGCTCAAGGGCGGGTATTTGCAGGATGACCTGTATGTCTTCGTGGTCGATTTGAATACCCAGCGCTATGTTGCCCACGGCACCAATCTGCGGCTGATCAATACCGACTTCGGCAAGGTCAAGGATCCGGAGGGCAAACCGGTGGGCGAGCCGATTCTGGCGCTGATCGGCAAGCAGGATGACGGCGAGTATGAGTATCGCTGGAAAAACCCGGTGACCGGCAAGATCGAGGATAAGCATGCCTACCTGAAGAAGGTCGGGCATTTCCTCGTTGCGGTCGGTTACTACAGCCCTTGAAGATCAAAAGATCGCAGCCTGCGGCAGCTCCTACATGGGGCCCGTCATCCTGTAGGAGCTGCCGAAGGCTGCGATCTTTTGCTGTTATTTTGCGCCGTGTTCACGCCCGCGCAGCAGGTTGTTCGGCATGGCAATCGCCGCCGCTAGCCCGAGCAACGACACCGCGGCACTCACCCACAACAAATGCCGGAACGTCACCAGCAACTCCGCGCGCAAGGCATTCTGCGCATCCCCCGGTGCCGCGTTGAGGCCGTCCAGCAAGACATTCCCGGAGTGCGCCTCACTCATCAACGAACTGCTCGCCAAATGGGCAAAACTGGAATCCTGCAACAACGCCAACAGCAGCGCCGACATCAACGCCACACCCACCGCGCCGCCCAGCGAACGGAACAGGTTGGTGGTGCTGGTGGCCACGCCGATGTCGCGCTGTTCCACCGAATTCTGCGTGCCGACCAGCGAGGTCGGGAACTGCATGCCGCTGGCGATTCCGCAGAGCAACATGAATAAACCACTGATCAACGTCGCTTCCGGAGGACTGAAGGCCATGCCCAGCACGGCAATTGGCATCAGAATCGCGCCGGTCAAAATCTGCGGTTTGTAGCGCCCGGTCACTGACGTGCGGCGACCGGCGAAATACGCACCGATCGGCAAGCCCATCGCCAACGGCAGCAAGTGCAACGCCGCACTGTCCGCGCCGGCGCCGGTGACGCTTTGAAAGCGCAACGGCATCAGCACGATCAAGGAAATCGCCTGGAAACTGGTGAAGAAAATCGTGCACCAGCACAGCAGCGCATTACGGTTGGCGAACAGGTGCATCGGCAGCAACGGCTCTCGTGCCCGGCGTTCGTGCCAGACGAAAATCGCCAGCACCACCACCGCGCAGGCAAACAACCCGAGCACTTCAGCGCTGCGCCACGCATGACCCTGACCCACCTGAGTGATGCCCAACAGCAGCGCGGTCAGGCCGATGATCATCAGCACGGTGCCGACATAATCGATGATCGGTTTGCGCTGCGGAATCGGCAGCCCGCGCAAGTTGCGGTGCGCGACCCAGTAAGCGCCAAGCCCCAACGGCAGGTTGATCAGAAACACCCAGCGCCACGACAGGTATTCGGTCATGTAGCCGCCAAGCACCGGCCCGGCAACGCTGGCCACCGCGTACATGCTGCTGAAGTAACCCTGATAACGTCCGCGTTCGCGCGGCGGCACGATGTCGCCGATGATCGCCTGGCTCACCGAAATCATCCCGCCGGCGCCGATGCCCTGAAGGATCCGCGCCAGCACCAGTTGTTCCATGCTTTGCGCCATGCCGCAGAACAGCGAGGCCAGGGTAAACAGGCCCATGCCGAACAGCATCAGTTTGCGTCGCCCGTACAGATCGCCGAGCTTGCCGTAGATCGGCACCGCCACAGTCATCGCCACCATGTACCCGGAAATCACCCAGGCCAGCAGGCTGACGTCTTTGAATTGGGCGGAGATCGCCGGCATCGACACGGCGACGATGGTCTGATCCAGCGCACCGAGAAAGATCGCCATCATCAGCGCCACCAGCACGCTGCGAATGGCCGGTTTGGGCGTTTCGGGGTGATTGAGATTGGTCACGGGCAAAACCTGCGGGCAGTGAGAGTCCCGCAGTTCGTCAGGCGAGCGGGGATGCTCGCCAGTGTAAGTCGGTAGGAAGCTATTCGATAGCCTCATAAGGAAGTCCGACGTAATTTTCTGCAATAGTTTTTCGGCCCGCTTCTGAACTGACAAAGTAGTCCAGTTCCGAGGCACTGATGCGCTGACTGAACGCATCGTGATCATCAAAACGGTGCAACATCGAAGTCATCCACCAGGAAAACCGCTCGGCTTTCCACACGCGGCGCAGGCAGATCTCCGAGTATTTCTCCAGCAAGTCGATACGCCCATCGCGGTAAACCTTCAGTAGAATATTGAACAATGTGCTGACATCGCTTGCCGCCAGATTCAGACCTTTGGCGCCGGTGGGCGGGACGATGTGTGCAGCGTCGCCGACCAGAAACATCCGCCCGTACTGCATTGGTTCAACGACAAAACTGCGCAGCGGCGCGATGCTTTTTTCGATCGAAGGGCCGGTGACCAGTTTCTCGGCCAATGCAACTGGCAGGCGGTTTTTCAGTTCATCCCAGAAGCGCTGGTCGCTCCAGTCAGCGACGTTTTCTTCCGCCGGCACCTGCAAGTAGTAACGCGTGCGCGTCGCCGAACGCATGCTGCACAAGGCAAAACCGCGTTCGTGGCGGGCGTAGACCAACTCGTCATGCACCGGCGGCGTGTCGGCCAGAATGCCCAGCCAGCCAAATGGATAAACCCGTTCGAACACCTGCAGACAATCCTCAGGAATCGACTGCCGAGCGACGCCATGGAAGCCATCGCAGCCGGCGATGTAATCGCAATCGACGCGCCAGGTTTCACCGTCCTTTTCGAAGGTGACAAAAGCCTCGTCGCTTTTCATGCCGTGGGGAACGACATTGCTCGCTGAATAAATTGTCTGCGCGCCAGCGTCCCGACGAGCGGCCATCAGGTCGCGAGTGACTTCGGTCTGGCCGTAGATCATTACGGTCTTGCCGCCGGTCAACGCGTGCAGATCGATGTGCACCTGACGCCCGTCGAGCGCCAGTTCGAAGCCGCCGTGAACCAGCCCTTCAGCGTTCATGCGCTGACTCACCCCAGCCTGACGCAACAGCTCTACCATGCCTTGTTCAAGCACGCCGGCGCGGATGCGGCTGAGCACATAATCGGGTGTCTGACGTTCGAGGATGAGGGTGTCGATGCCGGCGTTGTGCAGCAACTGGCCGAGGAGCAAACCGGACGGGCCGGCGCCGATGATGGCAACTTGGGTTTTCAGCGTTTTCATTGTTTTTATGACTCGCAAGCTTCGCGCGACAATCGCCGCTGATTTATTTTTATGGATCGAGTGCTTGCATTTTTCCCTTGCGGGTCTGTCAATTGAAGGTGAAAACTGAGCCGATACCTGTACATTCTGCCAATCGGTGCGATTATCGCCCGCAAACCTCGAGGCCTGGATTGAAGTGATGAACAAGCCTGACCTGCCTTCGATTCCAGTGTTCAAGCTCTACGGTGAAAGCCTGGATTGGCCGACCCCTGACTTGCTGCACTGTGAAACCATTTCCTCCCGCAGCCGCGAACATCAATGGGAAATCAAACCCCACCGCCACGCCGATTTGTGCCAGTTACTCTTCGTTTTCAAAGGTCAGGCAGAGCTTGAAATCGAAGGCCATCGCACGCAGTTGCAGACCCCGGCAATCCAGGTTCTGCCGCCGTTATCGGTGCATGGCTTTCGTTTTTCCGAGGACGTTGAAGGCTTTATCGTCACCCTCGCCACACCGCTGATCAACCATTTGCAGGCGCAACTGGGCGACTCGGTGCACGCATTGGCGCAGACCGAAAATTATCCGGCGGGCAAGGACGGCGACTACCTCAACAGCTTGTTCACCGCGTTGCAGGCCGAGTACAACGGCCATCAACCGGCGCGGGAAATGCTCATGCATTCGCTGGTCAGCGTGATCATGGTCTGGGTCAGTCGCCAGGCAATCGTGCGGCATAACGCGAGTCAACGGCCGCAGCGTCAACGCGAATACCTGAACGGGTTTATTCAGTTGGTGGAAGAGACTTACCGTCAGCACGTGAAGGTCGAGGATCTGGCGCATCGGCTGGGGATCTCGGTGTCGCACCTTAATGGCACGTGCCGCGAACTGGCGGGGCAACCGGCGTTGCAGATCATGCACGAGCGTCAGTTGCTGGAAGCCAAGCGCTTGCTGACGTACACCAGCATGACCATTTACGAGATGTCGGAGTTGTTGGGGTTCTCTGATCCGACCAACTTCACGCGCCTGTTCCGGCGCCGGGTGGGGATATCGCCAAAGGCCTTCCGCGATCGCTTGAAGACCGAGCAGTAACCCGAAAAACACCATAACCCCTGTGGGAGCGAGCCTGCTCGCGAATGCAGTGTGTCAGTCGCCACTTATGTAGGCTGATGCGCCGCCTTCGCGAGCAGGCTCGCTCCCACAAGGACGCGTTCCAGCATGCTTACCTCAGCGCAGTGCGTTCAGCGACGCATTGTGCGGAATGCAGCGCTCGAAATTGCAGCTCGCGTATTCACGCGGCAGCTGTCGCAACTGCTCGACCCGCCAGGCCGCGGTGCCGTACAGCGCCAGCGTGGCAGCGCAGGTAATGAAAATCGCGGCGTACCTTCTTGTTTTGATGTTCATGGCGTTCACCTCTGAACGAAATACCCTGCGGTATTACTTTCAGCATAGAACAAGATCAAAAGATCGCAGCCTGCGGCAGCTCCTACATGGATCCGTGTAGGAGCTGCCGCAGGCTGCGATCTTTTGACTTTTAAAATCCCACGTCCCAAGCAGGGTTCTCGGGGAATCGCTGCACCAGAAAATCCAGCATGCTGCGCAGCGCCGCCGGCATGTGTTTGCGTGAGGCGTACACCGCGTAGATGTTCATCTGGCGTGGTTCGGCGTGGGGCAGTAGTCGCACCAGTTCGCCGCTGTGAACATGCACGCCGGCCTGATACGTCGGCAGCATCGCCACCCCGGCGCCGGCCAGCGTTGCGCGCAATAACGTGCTGGCCTCGTTGGCGCTGATATTGCCTTGCACCGGCACCGAAACCGGTTCGCCATCCTCTTCGAAATGCCACAGGCTCTTGCCGAAATACGAGTGCGTCAGGCAGTTGTGCTGGCTCAAATCCTCGACCCGTTGTGGCGCCGGATGCTCTTGCAGATACGCTGGCGCGGCGCAGACAACTGAACGACAAACGGTCAGGCGTCGGGCGATCAGGTTGGGATCGAGATCGTTGCTGGTGCGAATCGCCAGGTCGATGCGTTCGTCCACCAGGTTCACCGTGCGATCAAGCATCTGCAAATCGATGCTCACCCCCGGATAACGTTTGACGTACGCGGCCATCGCATCGGCCAATTGCGCCTGACCGAACGAGGTGCTGACGCTGATCCGCAGCAATCCGCGCGGCGCGTCATGGGGTTCGCTGACGGCGGCCTGCATGTCGCTCGACAGTTCGATCATCTGCCGACAGCGCGGAAGGATTTCACTGCCGGCCGCGGTCAGGCTCAACTTGCGCGTGGTGCGGTGCATCAGGCGCGCGCCGACCCAATCTTCCAGCTCCGCCAAGTAGCGTGAAACCACCGGCCGCGAAAGATCCAGATGATCCGCAGCGGCCGACTGGCTACCGAGATCCACCACCGTGACGAACACCCGCATTGCCTGGAGACGATCCATGATTTGCCCGCTTTCAGAAACAAACTATGTCCCAGCATCGCATTTTTTGTACTGAGTCTGGCAACTAAGCTCTGTTCCATCGCCAAGCAAGGCATTCGAACACCGGAGCAACAGATGATCGGCTTCACCACCCTCATACGCGTTCTACTCGCCACCGCCTCGCTGGGTTTCGCTGCGCATGCCGCGGCTGCCAATTTGATGCTGGATGTGTACAACCCCGGCGCCAATGCGATTTTCCCGGTGACCTCGGTGCTGGTCAGCGGCGAGAAAGACGCGATCCTCGTCGACGCACAGTTCGGCAAATCCCAGGCCGAACAAGTGGTAGAAAAGATTCGCGCCACCGGCAAACAACTGACCACCATCTACATCAGCCACGGCGACCCGGATTACTACTTCGGCCTCGACACGCTGACCAAGGCGTTCCCGAATGCCAAGGTGCTGGCCTCGCAACCGACCGTTGATCACATCAATAAAACCGTCGCCGGCAAACTCGCGTTCTGGGGCCCGAAAATGGGCGCCGATGTGCCAGCGAAAACCATCGTGCCGGGTGTGCTCAAGGGCGACAGCCTGATGCTTGAAGGGCAGAAATTGCAGGTGGTCGGGCTTGACGGCAAACAGCCGGATCGCAGTTTCGTGTGGATTCCGTCGCTCAAGGCAGTGGTCGGTGGCGTGGTGGTGGCCGAGAACATTCATGTGTGGATGGCTGATACGCAGACCGCGCAATCTCATGCGGATTGGCTGGAGACGCTGCAGTCGATTGAAACGCTGAAGCCGACAACCGTGGTGCCGGGTCACTATCTGGGGGAAAGCAGCCGCTCGCTGGCCAGCGTGAAATTTACTGCGGACTACATTAAAGCTTTCGACGAAGAAACGGCGAAGGCCAAGGATTCCGCTGCGCTGATCGCCGCGATGAAAAAGCGCTACCCGACGCAGGGCGAAGAGAGCTCGCTGGAGCTGAGCGCGAAAGTCGCGAAGGGCGAGATGAAGTGGTAATGCGCTCCATCTGAATACTGAGGTCTCAAGGATTGCTGATTGTTTTTGTGGCGAGGGAGCTTGCTCCCGCTGGAGGGCGAAGCACTCCCCGCATTTAGCCAGACACACCCGGATGGCAGGGCTTGCGACTGCTGCGCAGCCGAGCGGGAGCAAGCTCCCTCGCCACAGGGAATGCATTTTCACAGAAGTTCAATGCACATACACCCAAGCCAACTGGAGAACGTCATGAGCAAGATCGCAATCATTGGTGCCACCGGCCGTGCCGGTAGCCAACTGCTGGAAGAAGCCCTGCGTCGCGGTCATAGCGTCACCGCCATCGCCCGCGATACGTCGAAGATCGGCGCGCGCGCCGGTGTCGTCAGCAAGAATGTCGATGTGCTGGATTCGACGGCGCTGCAAGACGCGGTGACCGGCAACGATGTGGTGATCACCGCCGCACATTTCGCCACGGTGCCGGCATCGGCGATTGTCGGGCCGGTGAAGCAGGCGGGGGTGAAGCGGCTGCTGGTGGTGGGCGGTGCCGGTTCGCTGTTGCTGCCGGACGATACACGCGTGATCGACAGCGCGGGGTTCCCGGCCGAGTACAAGGCCGAGGCCAGTGCGGGGGCGGCGTTTTTGGATGCGCTGCGTCAGGAGAAGGAACTGGACTGGACGTTTCTGTCGCCATCGGCGGAATTCGTTGAAGATGAGCGCACGGGCAAATTTCGTGTTGGCCAGGATCACTTGCTGGTGAGCGCCGAGGGCCGTAGCTGGATCACCTTTGCCGACTATGCGATTGCACTGATCGACGAAGTAGAAAAACCCAAGCACTCCCGCCAACGCTACACCGTCGGCTACTAATACACCCCCCTGTAGGAGCTGCCGAAGGCTGCGATCTTTTGATCTTGTTTTTGATTTTAAAAAACCAGGATCAAAAGATCGCAGCCTTCGGCAGCTCCTACAGGGGGATTTGTGTTCAGCGGGTGTGGGCTTGTTCTGTCAGCCAGATCATCAGTTCTTCGAGCGGTGGCGACGGTTCGGTTCCCGGTGGCAACACCACGTAATACGCCAACCCCGTCTTCACCTTTAACTCAAACGGCATCACCAGCCTTCCGGCGCGCAAGTCATCGCCGATCAACGACCAATCCCCAATCGCCACCCCCGTCCCGTGCGACGCCATCGACATCGCCTGATCCAGCGTTTCGAAATGCTGGCCGCTGCTGACGTTGTTCAAATTCAGCTGCGCGGCGTTCAGCCACACCGACCAATCCTGAATATCGTGCGTCGGGTGCAGCAGCAGATGCTGTTGCAAATCCGCCGGAGCATTCAGCGCCGGCGAACCCTTGAGCAGCAGCGGCGAACACACCGGCGTCAGTTGCTCATCGAACAGGTGCAGAGCGCCCGGCGAGTTATCCGGTGGCGGCCCGTAGATCACCGCCGCATCAAATTGCTCTCGCTGAAAATCCACACCGTGCTGCAACGACGCGGTGAGTTTCACCGGCACATCCGGGCGTTCTTTCTGCCATTGCAGCAAACGCGGCAGCAGCCAGCGCATCACGCAACTCGGCGCCTTGAGTTGCAGGGTTTCACGCTGCAGACCGATCTGCTCGGTGGCTTCGCTGATCAGGCCGAAGACTTTTTCCACACGCGGTAGCCATTCGCGTCCCTCGGCGGTCAGCGCCAGGCCTCGGGCCAGGCGGATGAACAGCGGATAACCGAGATGCTCTTCCAGCCCGGCGATCTGCCGGCTCACCGCGCCTTGGGTGATGTGCAACTGCTCGGCGGCGCGGGTGAAATTGCAGCACTGCGCGGTGATCAAAAACGTGTGCAGGGCGGGCAGGGGAGGCATGCGTTTCATGTGGATCCAAGGTATGACGTGAGGACATGGCTAGTATGACTTTTAATCGATTGTTGCGGCTACTTGCCGACCGTTCAATGAAGCCATTCCACGGATCATTGTGGGAGCGAGCCTGCTCGCGAATGCGGTCTGACATTCAACATCTCTGTTGCCTGACACACCGCTTTCGCGAGCAGGCTCGCTCCCACATGGGTTCGGTGTTTCAATCGAACAAGAGGGCAATCGACATGGCGACGTGTGGCGAAGTACTGGTCAAGTTACTCGAAGGTTATGGGGTCGAGCAGGTGTTCGGCATTCCTGGGGTGCACACCGTGGAGCTGTATCGCGGGCTGGCGCGTTCGAGTATTCGTCACGTCACCCCTCGCCATGAGCAGGGTGCCGGTTTCATGGCTGACGGCTACGCGCGCACCGCTGGCAAACCGGGTGTGTGCTTTATCATCACCGGCCCGGGTATGACTAACATCACCACCGCCATGGGCCAGGCCTACGCCGATTCGATCCCGATGCTGGTGATTTCCAGCGTGCAATCGCGCAGCCAATTGGGCGGCGGGCGCGGCAAGCTGCATGAGTTGCCGAACCAGAGTGCATTGGTCTCGGGAGTTGCGGCGTTCTCGCACACGTTGATGTCCGCCGCTGAATTGCCGGTGGTGCTGGCGCGTGCGTTTGCCTTGTTCCAGGCCGGTCGTCCACGTCCGGTACACATCGAAATTCCGTTGGACGTGCTGGTCGAAAACGCCGATGACTTGCTCGCCAGTGTGCCGGTCAATATCGACCGCGCCGGTGCAGCGCCAAGCGCAGTCAAGCGCATGAGCGAATTGCTCGCCGGTGCCAAACGTCCGCTGATTCTCGCCGGTGGCGGGGCCATCGACGCCGCGCCGGAACTGACCAAGCTCGCCGAGTTGCTCGACGCTCCAGTGGCGCTGACCATCAACGCCAAAGGCATGCTGCCGGGCAACCATCCGCTGCTGATCGGTTCGACCCAGACGCTGGTCGCCACCCGCGCGCTGGTCGCTGATGCCGACGTGGTTCTAGCCATCGGCACTGAATTGGCCGAGACCGATTACGACGTGACCTTCGCAGGCGGTTTCGAGATTCCCGGCAAACTGCTGCGCATCGATATCGACGCCGACCAGACCGTGCGCAACTACCCGCCGCACCTGGCGCTGGTGGCCGATGCACGCAACGCGTCACAAGCGTTGCTGAACTCGCTGTCGCAGGAAAAACTGGATGAGCGCAGCAGCGATTGGGGTCAGGCCCGCGCCGGCAAACTGCGCGCCGATCTGGCCGCGAGCTGGGACGCGCCGACCCTCGCACAAACCCGTTTCCTCGACACCGTGCTCGATGAATTGCCGAACGCGGTGTTCGTCGGCGACTCGACGCAACCTGTGTACACCGGCAACCTGACGTTCAACCCCGATCACCCGCGCCGCTGGTTCAACGCCTCGACCGGTTACGGCACCCTCGGCTACGCCTTGCCGGCCGCGATTGGTGCGTGGCTCGGCGGCCAACTCGACAAAGGTGCGCGCCCTCCGGTGGTGTGCCTGATCGGCGACGGCGGGCTGCAATTCACCCTGCCGGAACTGGCCAGCGCGGTCGAAGCGCGGGTGCCGGTGATCGTCCTGTTGTGGAATAACCAGGGCTACGAAGAGATCAAGAAATACATGGTCAACCGCGCCATCGAGCCGGTCGGCGTGGACATCTACACCCCGGATTTTGTCGCGGTGGCCAAGGGTCTCGGCTGCGCGGCTGAAGCCATCAGCAGCATCGAACAACTGCGCAGCGCGTTGCGTTGTGCAAGCGATCGTCAGGGCCCGACCCTGATTGAAATCGACCAGACCCAATGGATGCAGGCGGTGGCGCAATGATCAGTTTCCCAACCACACTCGATGGCCTCTACATCAACGGCCAATGGTCGGCGGGTGGCGAACATCTGCGCGTAATCAACCCCGCCACCGAAGCGCTGCTGACCACGGTCAATGGCGGTGACGAGCAGGCGGTCGATCAAGCCGTCGCCGCTGCCAGCGAAGCGTTCAAGAGCTGGTCGCAAACCACTGGCGCCGAGCGTGGTGCGATTCTGCGCAACATCGCCAACGGCGTGCGCAACGGCCGCGAGCATTTGATGAAGTTGCAGTCGAGCAATAACGGCAAACCGCAATTCGAAGCGGCGATCGACGTCGATGACGTGGTCGCCACCTTCGAGTATTACGCCGAACTCGCTGAAGGCCTCGACGCGAAACAGGACAGCAATGTGCCGCTGCCGAGCGATGATTTCAGTGCACGTCTGCGCCGCGAACCGTGCGGTGTGGTCGGGCTGATCGTGCCGTGGAATTTTCCGATGGTCACTACCGCGTGGAAGCTTGCGCCGGCGTTGGCGGCGGGTTGCTGCGTGGTGCTCAAGCCGTCGGAAGTGACAACGCTGCCGGAGCTGGAATTGGCGGCGATCATTGCTGAATCGGGACTGCCGAATGGCGTGTTCAATCTGGTTTGCGGGACTGGATTGGCGGTCGGTGCGCCGTTGTCGGCAGATCCGCGTATCGCCAAGATTTCCTTTACCGGCAGCAACGCGGTTGGCGTGCAGGTCATGCAGCGCGCGGCGGAAACGGTGAAGGGCGTCAGCCTGGAATTGGGCGGCAAATCTTCGCTGCTGGTGTTGGCGGATGCTGATATCGATCTGGCGGTTGAACTGGCCTGTGGCGGTGCGTTTTTCAATGCCGGGCAGATGTGTTCGGCCACCAGTCGGGTGTTGGTGGCTGAGGAGCTGGAAGAGGAATTTCTCGCTCGTTTGCAGAAGCGTGCGCAGGCGATTCGTGTGGCGGATCCGTTCGACCCTGAGGTGGAAATGGGCGCGCTGGTCAATCAGGCGCAGTACCAGCGCGTGCTCGGGCACATCGATCGTGGGCTGAGCGCGGGTGCGCGATTGGTCTGCGGCGGTAATCGTCCGGCGGATCTGCCGCGTGGTTATTTCTTGCAGCCGACGGTGTTTACCGACGTGCCGCTGGACAGCGCATTGTGGTGTGAAGAGATTTTCGGGCCGGTGCTGTGTGTGCGCAGTTTCAGCAGTGAGGTCGAGGCGATTGCGCTGGCCAATGACACGCCGTTTGGTTTGGTCGCGAGTGTTGTGACGGCGGATGCTGTAGCGGCGGATCGTGTGGCCAATGCGTTGCAGGCGGGCATGGTGTGGATCAATGCGCCGCAGGTGATTTTCCCGCAGGCGGCGTGGGGTGGGTACAAGCAGAGCAGCATTGGCCGCGAGTTAGGGCCTTGGGGATTGGCGGCGTTTCAAGAGATCAAGCATGTGATTCGGGCGATCTGATCCAGAGGTTTTTTCGTCTGAACTGGCCTCATCGCGAGCAGGCTCACTCCTACATTGGGCGGGTGTACACCTGACCCTGTAGGAGTGAGCCTGCTCGCGATAGGGTTGTAAGCCCAATGACATTCCGGATCAGACCGAAAGCCGCAACCGCGCCAAATCCCGCAACGGCGGCGCACCAAACAACCGACTGTACTCGCGGCTAAATTGCGAAGGACTCTCATACCCCACCCGATACCCCGCCGCCGAAGCTTCCAGCCCCTCCGCCAGCATCAACCGTCGCGCCTCCTGCAAGCGCAGCTGCTTTTGATACTGCAGCGGACTCATCGCCGTCATCGCCTTGAAGCGGTGATGCAACGTCGACACGCTTAGGTTCACTTCTTTGGCCAGATCATCAATGCGTAACGGCTGCTCAAAGTTGCCGTTAAGCCATTTGATCGCCTGGCTGATGCGATGGCTCTGGCTGTTGGCAATCGCGATCTCATACAAACGATGGCCCTGCGGACTGCGCAGCAGGCGATACAAAATCTCCCGACGAATCAGCGGCGCGAGCATGGCGATGTCTTTTGGTGCGTCGAGCAAACGCGCCAGACGCAGCACCGCGTCGAGCATCGAACTGTCGATTTTTTCCACGTACAAGCCACGTCCGGTCGGTCGAGTCGGTACGCCCATCGGCCCGGCGTCGGCGATCAGTGCGGTGATTTCCGCCGGATCAATATCGAGGCGCACGGCGAGGATCGGTTCCTCCGGAGACACGTTAACCACGCGCCCACTTAGCGGCATCGAAACCGACACCACCAGATAATTCAGCGGGTCGTAATTGAAGTATTCATCGGCCAGCCGCACCTCTTTACGACCCTGCGCCATGATGCACAGCGCCGGTTGCGCGAGCACCGGGGCAAAGTCGTGGGATTTGGTGTGGCGTGACATAAACAGCGAACCGATCGCGGTCTCGTAACTGCCATCGTCCGTGGTGTTGCGGCGGATGATCGCCGCCAGTTCCGCACGCTGTTTTTCCATGTCAGCGCTGGGTTCGGCTTGAAAACGATCGAATGACGTCATGCACGGCATCCTCGGCAAGGGAGGTGGAATGGAGCAGAGCATATGTTTGTGCAAGCGCGAGCGGTAGACACATCCTGCGAAATGCTTGCCTGATTCTGCACCGCGATATTCATCAACCATGACGCGACGCCGGACTGTAGGAGCTGCCGAAGGCTGCGATCTTTTGATTGTTGTCTTTAAGGTCAAAAGATCGCAGCTTGCGGCAGCTCCTACAGGGGAGCGGGCATCTGCGATGCTTTGGGTAAGTCTCGCAGGATTGTGCAACGCGGCGGCAGGAATCGACTAACGGCACTCAGCGCCTGGCCCTTAACCTTTGATCCTGTCGCAGCCCGTCCCCCGGCTGCCACGCGACTCCCTGGGAGGGTTGAACATGTCCAAGCAGATTCCCGTCAGTCATATGGCCTTCGTCCGGGCGCGCGCCGGGCGTTCGGCGGAACTCGGTGTACGCCTTAGCGCGTTGATCGAGCCGTCCCGCGCCGCCCCTGGTTGCCTGAGCTTCGCCTTGCAGCATTCGCAGTGTGATCCCGAGTTGTGGCTGGTCTCCGGGTTCTGGAGTAATCAGCAAATGATGACCGCATATTTCAACAGCCCGTCGATGGGTATCTTCGCCGAGCTGGTGCAGGAACTGGTGGTCAACAGTCTGGATTTCCACACCTTCAAAGACGTCTCGGCGGCACAAGCGCTCGGCCAATCTCCGGCAGCGGTACACAAACTCGTCGGTTGAGGGTTTAATGTCCGGCTTAATTGACTGAGCCAGGACTTGCGACATGGCACGTAAAGAGTTCGAACACTTCGAAGCAGTATCCGCAGTCGTCCCCGTCGAACTGGGTGGCAACAAGGGCTATTACGCGGCAATCGCGGTCAAAGCCCTGGTCGATGGCGGTGCACCACGCTTTCACAAACTGCTGAATGACCAAGTCTTCCCCGGCGCCATCGCCGCCGATGAGGCTGCCATCAATGAGCTGGATAACCTCAAAGGCGTCACCGAAGAAGCCGAGTTGATCTGGTAACGCGTTACCTGTTTGCGCCCGGACGCCACATCTTGAACAGGGCCTCAGGCCCCAACTGGAAGTAATCCGCCGGCCCGCCGCCGCGCAGAATCGGTTCTGCCGCGGCGGTGTCGTAGATGCCGTCCTTCAGCAGCCATTTGGCGATATGCACGGCGACCACTTCGCCGAGGATCAGCCAGCTCGGCACCGTTTCGCCATCAGCACGCTGCAACTGAATGATCTGCGTAACCTTGCACTCGAAGGACACCGGGCTTTCGGCCACACGCGGCACCGAAATCACCTTCGACGCAACAGTCGTCAGTCCCGCCAATTCAAACTCGTTGACCTCAGGCGCGACCATCGCGCAGCTCTGGTTCATCTGCTCGGCCAATGGGCGCGTGGCGAGGTTCCAGACGAATTCGCCGGTCTGCTCGATGTTGTTCAGGCTGTCTTTGCGCCCGACGCTGGAGAAGCCAATGATCGGCGGAATGTAGTTGAACGCGTTGAAGAAACTGTACGGCGCCAGATTGAGTTGGCCGTTGGCATCCTGCGAGGAAATCCAGCCGATCGGGCGCGGGCCGACGATAGCGTTGAACGGATCGTGCGGCAGGCCGTGGCCATGGACGGGTTCGTAGAAATGGATGTCATCGGGCATGGCGGGGGATCCTGAGGCTAGGTTTTGAATGAGTCCATAGTGCAAGGCAACCCCACATATTTCCAGCCAAACAAAAATCCCATGTAGGAGCTGCCGAAGGCTGCGATCTTTTGATTTTGCTTCTGAAAGTCAAAAGATCGCAGCCTTCGGCAGCTCCTACAGAAAATTTGTCAGCCCCCAGAAATAACTAAGCCCGGCCGAAGCCGGGCTGTGCCCTGCGCAGCAGCGATTAGCTGATGGCAGCGGATTGGGTGCGGTCATAACCGTCGGCTGCGAAAGTCGCGGAGCCGGTGCGGTCGTAGCCATCTTCAGCAACAGTCGCCGAACCGGTGCGGTCGTAACCATCAGCAGCGACGGTGGCAGAACCAGTACGGTCATAACCATCAGCAGCCACAGCAGAACCGGTGCGGTCGTAACCGTCGGCGGCGAAGGTGTTGGCAGCCAGTACAGACAGGGCGAAAGCGAGGATCAGTTTGGTTTTCATGGTCGTGTACTCCGAATGCGTTGGGGGTGTGTGTCTTGCCTGGGTTTAATGCTACGCCGATCAATTCGATTAAAAAGCGCAAAATAATGCTAAAAACTATCGATTAACCTGATGTTAAGGGCGGCGCATTTAAATCGCTTACGTCGTCGAAGCGAACGTCGCGCAGGTCATCGATCAGGTAGGGGCAGGATGTCGCGCCAGTATTAATTAGCGATTAATGGCGGGTGGGGGCGGGTGACAGATTTTTCATACAGGGCTGGAGAGCGTGTCGACTCCAATCGCGAGCAGGCTCACTCCTACAGGGGAACGCATTCCAAATGTAGGAGCGAGCCTGCTCGCGATAAAGCCATCACAGCCACCATTGCAGTGGCTGTAAATCCCCAATCAGTCAGTCACGATCCGCGAATGCTTCTGGGTATCTTTCATGGTCACATACACCAGCAGCGACACGGCGATGCACGCCGTCACGTACCAGTAGTAACCGGTTTCCATACCAATGCTCTTGAACCACAGCGCGATGTATTCAGCGGTGCCGCCGAAGATCGACACGGTCAGTGCGTACGGCAGGCCGACGCCCAGCGCGCGGATTTCAGTCGGGAACAGTTCGGCCTTCACCACCGCGTTGATCGAGGTGTAGCCGCTGACGATGATCAGCGCCGCCATGATCAGGAAGAATGCGCCCCACCAGGTTTGAATGGTGTGCAGGGTCATCAGGATCGGCACGGTGAAGATCGTGCCCAGCACGCCGAAGGCGATCAGGATCGGACGACGACCGATCTTGTCCGAGAGGCCACCGATGATCGGTTGCAGGCACATGAACAGGAACAGCGTGGCTGCGGAAATAGTGGTCGAGTCGGAGATGCTCATGCCGACGGTGTTCACCAGATATTTCTGCATGTAGGTGGTGTAAGTGTAGAACGCCAGCGTACCGCCCATGGTCAGGCCGACCACGGTCATCAATTCCTTTGGATGACGCATCAAGGTGCGCATCGCGCTTTCCTTGGACTTCTCTTTTTTGGTGAACGACTCGGTTTCTTCCATGCCGCGACGCAGGTACAGCGCAACGACTGCGCACAGCGCGCCGATGGCGAACGGGATACGCCAGCCCCACGCGTACAGCTGTTCAGTGGTCAGCACGTTTTGCAGCACGATCAACACGCCGAGCGCGATGAGCTGGCCGGAGATCAGGGTTACGTACTGGAAGCTGGAGAAGAAGCCGCGACGTTGCTTGGTCGCCATCTCGGACAGGTAGGTCGCCGAGGTGCCGTACTCGCCACCGACCGACAGGCCTTGCAGCAGACGGGCGAAGATCAGCAGGATCGGCGCGCCGATGCCGATGGTTCCGTAGTTCGGGCTCAGCGCGATCAACAGCGAGCCGAAGCACATCAGATAGACCGAGGCCATCAGCGCTTTCTTGCGCCCGACCTTGTCAGCGTACAAGCCCATCAGCCAGCCACCGATCGGACGCATGAGGAAGCCCACGGCGAAGATCGCAGCGGTGTTCATCAGTTGTGCGGTGGAGGAGCCGGCAGGGAAGAAGGATTTGGCGAAGTACAGCGAGAAGGCGGCATACACATACCAGTCGTACCACTCGACCATGTTGCCGACGGAACCGCTGAAGATCGATTTGATCCGGCTGGCGGTGGTTCTTTCTTTGGCGGGCACGGCAGCCGACCCAAGAGGCAGGGCGTTGGAGTTATCCATTGAAGGATCCTTCGTTTAATTGTTTTTGTGGAGCGCGTTAAAACGCAGCCTGCGTGGGCTATAGCAGGAGGTGTGCCAACGGGGGGAGGGGCGGTTTAGAGGGGTTGACGGGATCGGGTGAGCGGGAATCCGCTGATCGCAGAGGATCTATGAGCGGAATATCGCTCACTCCGATCATTCCCACGCTCTGCGTGGGAATGCCTCAACGGACGCTCCGCGTTCGGCTCTAGTAGGGACGCAGAGCGTCCCGGGCTGCATTCCCACGCGGAGCGTGGGAACGATCAAGTACAGGCGCTACAGAAACATCTCCCGACTCAACCCATGCCGCTGCATCTTTTCATTAAACGTCCGTCTTGGCAGTTGCAGTTCTTCAAGCACCGCTTTCACATCACCCTTGTGCCGTGTCAGCGCCGCGCGCAAACACTGCGCTTCAAACGCTTCCTGCTGCGCCGCCAGCGATTGCCCCGGATCAATCCCCGGCGCCGGTTCATCCAGCCCCAGCACTTGTCGCTCGGCGACGTTCGCCAGTTCCCGCACATTGCCCGGCCAGTCGTGGCTGAGCAGATGACTCAACTGCGCGCCGCTCAACGGCGGAAAAGTCCGCCCCAAGCGTTCAGCCGCACTCTGCGCAAAGGTTTCAAACAGCAACGGAATGTCTTCACGACGATCACGCAGCGGCGGCAGGCGCAACTCCGCGACGTTCAAGCGATACGCCAGATCCTCACGAAAACGCCCGGCGCGAGCCTCGTCGAGCAGATCCGGTTTGGTCGCCGCAACGATGCGCAAATCCACGCGAATACTCTGATTCGAACCCAAGCGCTCGAGCTTCTGCTCCTGCAACACCCGCAGCAATTTCACCTGCTGGGCCAGCGGCATGCTTTCGATTTCATCGAGAAACAACGTGCCGCCAGACGCGTATTCCAGCTTGCCGATGCGCTTGCCCGAAGCACCGGTAAACGCGCCGCTCTCATGTCCGAACAACTCGGCTTCAAACAACTGCTCGGGGATCGCCGCGCAGTTCAGCGCCACAAACGGCTTGTCCGCACGCGGGCCGAAATCATGCAGGCAACGCGCAACCAGTTCCTTGCCACTGCCGGTTTCACCGCGGATCAACACGTTGACCGGCAGCGCCGCCAGATCGAGCACTTGCCGACGCAGTGTCTGCAAACCACGCGACACCCCGAGCAAGGTCGTATCGAGTTTGGCGCGGTTGTCGGCTTGCTCGTGCAGCGCGCGGTTTTCCAGTACCAGGCGGCGTTTATCCAGCGCCCGGCGCAGGCTGCCCAACAGCGTTTCCGGGCTGAACGGTTTCTCCAGAAAGTCGTACGCACCATCGCGCATGGCTTCGACCGCCATCGGCACATCGCCATGGCCGGTGAGCAAAATTACCGGCAGATCCGCGTCGCGCTTTTGCACTTCAGCCAACAACGCCAAGCCACCGATGCCGGGCATGCGCACGTCGCTGAGGATCACCCCGGGGAAATGCGCGGGCAGGGCGGCGAGGCATTCTTCGGCGCGGCTGAACAACTGCACCTCGAACCCCGACAGGCTCAGCCACTGCTCGACTGCGTTGCGAATACTGCTTTCGTCATCGACCACCATCACCGAATTGAGCATTAGATATGCGCCTCCAGGTCGATTGGCAGCGTCAGGCTGAACACCGCGCCGCTCTCGCCATTGTCGGCGCTCAGGCGACCGCCGGATTCATGCACGATGGCGAAGGAAACCGCCAACCCCAGACCCAAACCGTCGCCTACCGGTTTGGTGGTGAAGAACGGATCGAACACCTGGCTCAGATGCTCTTCGGCAATGCCGCCGCCATTGTCGATGACGCTCAGGCGCCACAATTGTTCGTCGACTTCCAGACGAATCTCCAGACGCTTGCAGGTTTTCCCTTGCATCGCATCAAGGGCGTTGCGCAGCAGATTGATCAGCACTTGTTCGAGGCGGATCGCATCGCCGCGCACCCACGCCGGCCGCGTCAGGTGCAGCACCAGACTGACCTGTTCGTCACGCAGACGCGCATCGAGCAATTGCAGCGCCTGATCGACCACCGTGGCCAGATCCAGCCGCTCGCGCAAACCACTCGGGCTCTTGCGTGCAAACGTCTTCAGATGGCCCGTGAGCGCCGCCATGCGCGTGAGCATCTCGTCCACCGGTTTCAACGCTTTGTATGCATCGTCGACGCGGCCATGGTCGAGCAGCAGCCGCAGAGTCGCCAGTTGCATGCGCTGAGCGGTCAGCGGTTGATTGATTTCGTGGGCCAGCGCCGCCGACATCTGCCCCAGCGCCGCGAGTTTGGCCGACTGCACCAGACCGTCCTGCGCGGTACGCAAATCGCGGGTGCGTTCTTCGACCAATTGTTCGAGTTCTTCGCGGCTGCGCTGGCGCATTTTCGCCAGACGCCAGCGCTGATTGAGGAACAGCAACAAAAACACCAGCGCCAGCCACACCCCGGCAGCGGCGAGCCCGGCGTTGCGCAAATCTTCGAAGGCCACCTGCGGGTGACGCAGCAGATGCAACGTCCAGCCTTCGGCGGCCAGCGGCAGCGATTCCCACAGATAATCCGCCGTGCCTTGCGGGCCTTCTACCCGGCGTAGATCGCTGTTGTCGTCAAAACTGCGCAGTGCCAGATGCGTCAGCGGCACCAGCGCTTGCTTGTCGTATTGGCGGGTGGCTTTGATCTCGGCCATGTCGCTGGAACTCAGCGCTCGCAGCGAGCGATAGCGCCAGCCCGGCTGATTGGCGATGAAGATGATCCCGCGCGCATCGCTGACCAGCAGCGTGTCGCTGCCTTGGCTCCATTCACGTTCCAGTTCGGGGAATTCCAGCTTGACCACCATCGCCCCGAGAAACTCGTCCTTGTCGCCCAGCACCGCGCTGGACAGGAAGTAACCGGGAATGCCGCTGGTCACGCCCACCGCATAAAAACGCCCGGTGCCCTGCGTGCGGGTCTGACTGAAATAGGGGCGGAAGCCGTAGTTGTGGCCGACGTAACTGCTCGGCAGTCGCCAGTTGCTCGCGGCCACGGCGAGCCCCGTGCGATCGAGCAGTTCAAGGGTCGAGGACTGCGCCGCACCGTTGATCTTTTCCAGCTTCAGATTCAGCGTCGCCTGCTCTTCGGCATCGACTGAACCTGCCAGCGCCGAGCGCAATTGCGGATCCAGCGCCAGCACGGCGGGCAAGGCGCGATAACGGTCGATCAGGGTGTGCAACGAGTTGGCGTACAGCGCCAGTTGCTGATTGGCACGCGCCGCATCTTCCTCCAGCGCCTGACGTTCGGCGTGGCGGATGGCAAGGGTCGCGGCAACGGCCGCCCCGGCGACGATCAGCAGGGAATACAACGACAGGCGCAGGGTACGGGAAGTCGGCAGCATGCTGGGCAGATGGGTGGCAGGTCGGGCGGGAAAGATAGCATGGGCGGGCATGGCGGCCCATGAGTGCGCAGGTAATCGTACGGTGACCTCGGATTTCTTCGGTTACGCAAAGGAATCCATTGGGATTGGGTTCGGGGTCTTGTCTCTTTTGAAGAAGCCTTTGAATTGTGTCCACCAGGAGTTATCTGCTTGAACGCTATCACCGGCTGCGGATGCGAAGTCGTTCAGCGAGCCACTGATCGAGGATCTGGCTCCCAGACTTTCATTATTCACAGGTTCGACCACGTCAGCAGTTGCGCTGAGCATGGTTTTTTCAAGTCTACGAACCGTTCGAGAAACTCTCTCACCGATTCACCTACCGGCGTCCCGGTGGTGATGCGTAGTTGGACTGACAGGTGCGCAAGATCAATTTATATGCTTGCACAAGATTTTTATCACGAAATGCAAAAGGCCGGTTCATCCTCGCAGATGAACCGGCCTTTTCAGTGCTGCAAAAAAACTTACTGCACTTCTACCGCCAGGCTTTCGCTAATCTTCTGTTGCCAGATCGCAGGGCCGGTGATGTGTACCGACTCACCTTTGCTGTCTACCGCAACGGTGACCGGCATGTCTTTGACTTCGAACTCGTAGATCGCTTCCATGCCCAGTTCGGCAAACGCCAGTACTTGCGACTTCTTGATCGCCTGAGCCACCAGGTAAGCAGCGCCGCCAACGGCCATCAGGTACACCGCTTTGTTGTCCTTGATCGCTTCGATTGCGGTAGGGCCGCGCTCGGATTTGCCGATCATGCCCAACAGGCCGGTTTGCTCAAGGATCTGACGGGTGAACTTGTCCATCCGCGTCGCGGTGGTCGGGCCAGCCGGGCCAACCACTTCGTCACCGACCGGATCAACCGGGCCAACGTAGTAGATGAAGCGACCTTTGAGGTCGACCGGCAGTGTTTCACCCTTGTTGAGCATCTCGACCATGCGCTTGTGCGCGGCGTCGCGCCCGGTGAGCATTTTGCCGTTGAGCAGGACGGTTTCGCCCGGCTTCCAGCTCTGCACGTCTTCCGGGGTCAGGGTGTCGAGGTTGACGCGACGGGCCGACGGGCCGGCTTCCCAGACGATTTCCGGGTAGGCGTCCAGCGGTGGCGCTTCCAGCGAGGCCGGACCTGTACCGTCGAGCACGAAGTGTGCGTGACGGGTGGCGGCGCAGTTCGGGATCATGCACACCGGCAGCGAGGCTGCGTGGGTCGGGTAGTCCATGATTTTCACGTCGAGCACGGTGGTCAGGCCACCGAGCCCCTGGGCGCCGATACCCAACTGGTTGACCTTCTCGAACAGCTCCAGACGCATTTCTTCGATGCGGTTCTGTGGGCCACGGGCTTTCAGCTCGTGGATGTCGATGGATTCCATCAACACTTCTTTGGCCATCACCGCAGCTTTCTCGGCGGTGCC
Source organism: Pseudomonas rustica (assembly GCF_049959085.1). Taxonomy (NCBI): domain Bacteria; kingdom Pseudomonadati; phylum Pseudomonadota; class Gammaproteobacteria; order Pseudomonadales; family Pseudomonadaceae; genus Pseudomonas; species Pseudomonas rustica. The sequence continues at coordinate 689,403 of NZ_CP188200.1, forward strand.
GCCGATGCCAATACCGAGCATGCCCGGTGGGCACCAGCCGGCGCCCATGGTCGGAACGGTCTTGAGCACCCAGTCAACGATCGAGTCGGACGGGTTGAGCATGGCCATTTTCGACTTGTTCTCGGAACCGCCGCCCTTGGCCGCCACGTCCACTTCCACGGTGTTGCCCGGGACGATGGAGTAGTGAATTACGGCCGGGGTGTTGTCCTTGGTGTTTTTACGAGCGCCCGCCGGGTCGGCGAGGATCGAGGCACGCAGGACGTTTTCCGGCAGGTTGTAGGCGCGACGCACGCCTTCGTTGATCATGTCGTCCAGGCCCATGGTGGCGCCATCCCAACGTACGTCCATGCCGACGCGCACGAACACGGTGACGATGCCGGTGTCCTGGCAGATCGGGCGGTGGCCGGTGGCGCACATGCGCGAGTTGATCAGGATCTGCGCCATCGAGTCACGGGCCGCTGGCGATTCTTCGCGCAGGTAGGCTTCGTGCATCGCCTGGATGAAATCCACGGGGTGGTAATAGGAAATGAATTGCAGGGCGTCGGCAACGCTCTGAATCAGGTCGTCTTGCTTGATCACGGTCATGAGTCGCGCTCCTCTAAAAGACGGGAACATTTTAATAGGGCAGCTTTGAGCTTCGAGCTTTGAGCGACAAGTTACGACAGTACGCGGACTGCCTGCGCTTGCGGCTTGAAGCTTGCAACTTGAAGCTGGCCCTTTGGGCCGGGCACGCCGGGGCTGCTGGCGCGACGCTAAAAAGGCGCGGCAGTATACCGCGCATCAAAGGGGCATACACGCGTCGGCAGTCATTCGTTGGTCGCATACCGCACACTGACTGCCACCACCATACCCTTGTGGCGAGGGGATTTATCCCCGCTCGATTGCGCAGCAGTCGCTAAACCTGAACACTTGATTTAACTGGAACACCGCAGGGGGCCGCTTCGCAGCCCAACGGGGATGAATCCCCTCGCCACAGGGGGCTCGCCGTGACGTAGATGCGAGGTAGGCAGGTCATCCATTTGACGTCAATTTTCGGGCCCGAAAATCGGTGGTCATTTATCGACTACGCCTCTAAAGTGGCAGCCGGTCTGTAGAGTAGGACACTCAGTCAGCCTCCTATCGCACGGTGAGTCAACGATTGACCCATAACGCCATACAACGTCTTTTGCTCAAACGTTTTGCCCTCGCTGCAGCCACCTATGGATTGGCTCTGCTGCTACTGTGGCTGGCGTTTTTTACCGGGCATTACCAACAATCCCTCAATACTGTGGCCGTCGGCAGCGCCCTCGTGGTGATCAGTCAGGCAACCCTGTTCGTCTTGTTCTGGACCGGGCGCAACCAGCGCTTCGACGATCCGAGCATGACCGAAGTGCAGGTGCTGCTCGGCCTCGGCTGGCAAACCTGGCTGATCGCCCATCTGGATGAGGCGCGTGGCGCCTTTCTGGTTTTTTACGTGCTGATCCTGCTGTTCGGGCTGTTCCATCTCAGTCGACGCGCGTTCATTCGAACGGCGCTGCTGGTGTTCTTCAGTTTCTGCGCCATCACCTTGTGGGACGGTTACAACTTCCGCTTGGCCGAGCCCGCACTGGCCGCGTTGCAAGTGTGCATTCTGGCGATGGTGCTGGCGTGGCTGGTGCTCTACGCACGCTTCGTTCAGGTCTCGCGACAACGCCAGCGTCAGCGCCGGTTTGCCTTGCAGGCGCACCAGGACACCCTGCGCGGGATGATGCGGCAGTTGGAAGATCTGGTCGCCACCGATGAGCTGACCGGGTTGTTCAACCGTCGTCACTTCCTGCGTCTGGCCTCGCGCGAACTGAATGAAATGGACGAAGACGTGGCGCACGGCTTGGCGCTGATCGACCTCGATCACTTCAAACGCATCAACGACATGCACGGCCATGCCGCCGGCGATCAAGTGTTGCAGGCGTTCGCCGGCGTTGCTCAAGCGTGCTTGCGCGACGGTGATGTGCTGGCGCGCTACGGGGGTGAAGAGTTCGTGGTGTTGCTGCCCAACTGCGATGCCGAACAGTTGACCGCGTGCTGCGAACGTCTGCGCGTTGCGTTCGCCGATGTCGAACTGGTGGGCTTGAATGTGCGCAACCTGAGTCTTTCGGTCGGTATGACTTTGTTGGAAATGGGCGATGATCTGGACGACGCGTTGCATCGCGCCGATCAGGCGCTCTATCGGGCCAAGCGCGACGGGCGTAATCGCTGTGCGGCGGCGTGGGAGAACGTCGATGCCTGAACTTCGCGTCGGTGAACGGCAGTGGTCGGTGGCGCCGGGCACCAATCTGCTCGACGCTCTCAACCAGAATGGCGTTGCCGTGCCTTACAGCTGCCGCGCCGGCAGCTGCCATGCGTGTCTGGTGCAATGCGTACAAGGTTTGCCTGCCGACAGTCGCCCGGATGCCTTGAGTGCCGAACAACGGCAAGAGGGCTGGCGACTGGCCTGCCAATGTCAGGTGACTGAAGATTTGCAGGTGCACACCTTTGACCCGATTGCCGACGGTCGCCCGGCCGTGGTCGAAGCGCTGGACTGGCTCAGCGACAGCGTGCTGCGCCTGCGCCTGACCCCGCAACGTCCATTGCGCTACAGCGCCGGGCAACATCTGGTGCTGTGGATCAATCACATCGCCCGACCGTATTCGCTGGCGAGCCTGCCGGAGGAAGATCGTTTTCTCGAATTCCACCTTGATTGCCGCCAGCCCGGCGAATTCAGCGACGCCGTCCGGCGTTTGCAGATTGGCGATGCGATCCGCCTCGGCGAACTGCGCGGCGGCGCTTTGCATTACGACGCCGACTGGCATGACCGGCCGCTGTGGCTGCTCGCGGCAGGCACTGGTTTAGGCCCGCTGTTCGGCGTGCTGCGTGAAGCGTTGCGCCAGGATCACCAAGGCGCAATCCGTGTCATTCACCTGGCCCATGACGATCGCGAACACTATCTGGCCAAACCCCTTGCGGCGCTTGCTGCGCAGCGTGAAAACCTCAGTGTAGAACTGTGGACGGCGGCCGAGTCAGCCGCCGCTTTGGCGCAACTGCGCCTTGTCTCCAGACAAACCCTGGCTTTAGTCTGCGGCTCGACTGCCAGTGTCGACGCCTTCGCCCGGCGCCTGTATCTGGCCGGACTGCCGCGCAATCAACTGCTGGCCGATGTGTTCCTGTCCCGCGGTTGAGCGCTAATGCTTATCGGGTTTCATAGGTTCTTTGTGGCCAAGTCTTTATGGTCAGTGGATTTTTTGTGGCAAGGGGATTTTGTGGCCTGGGGAATATGTGGCGAGGGGATTTATCCCCGTTTGAGTGCGTAGCGCTCACAAGATTTTGGGGCCGCTGCGCAGCCCAGCGGGGATAAATCCCCTCGCCACATAATCCCCAGGCCACAAAAGCCCCCCTGGCCACAGAAAGTCCCCTAGCCACAGAAAGCACTATCCCCGCTTGACCTTCGCAAACCCGACTATCGCCGAGACCCACCATGACCGAAGCCATCCTGCTGGAACGTGAACGCGGTTTGCTCACCCTGCGCCTCAACCGCCCGGACAAGAAGAACGCCCTCACTCGCGCCATGTACAGCCGCCTCGCCGAGGCCCTGAAACTTGCCGACAGCGACCCCGAAATCAACGCCGTGCTGATCACCGGCAGCGCCGAGTGCTTCACCGCCGGCAACGACATCGCCGACTTCATCCAGCAACCGCCCTCCGACCTCGACAGCCCCGTGTTTCACTTCATGCTCAACCTGCTCGAATGCCGCAAACCGGTAATCGCCGCAGTGGCCGGCGCGGCGGTGGGCATCGGCACCACGTTATTGCTGCATTGCGATCTGGTTTACGTGGCCCGCGATGCTCGTCTGCGCATGCCATTCGTCAACCTTGGTTTGTGCCCGGAGTTCGGCTCCAGCCTGATCCTTCCGCGCTTGCTCGGCCAAGCAAAAGCATCGGAGTTGCTGTTGCTGGGCGAAGGCTTTACCGGTGAACAAGCGGCGCAATGGGGCATTGCCACTGAAGCTTTGGACAATGGCGATGCTGCGTTGAGCAAGGCGCGGGAAATGGCGCTACGTTTCGATGATTTGCCGGCAGATGCGGTACGCATCAGCAAGCAACTGATGAAGGCGCCGGACCGTGAGTTGATCCGCAAAGTGATCGAAGAGGAGGGCGTGTTGTTCACCCAGCGCCTGAAGTCGCCAGAGGCATTGGCGGCGTTGACAGGGTTTATCAAACGGCATTGAAATTGTCGGTGACCTGGCTTGCCAGCGATGAGGACCGAATAGGCACCACATCTTCAGGAGCAGAAAACAAAAAGCTCCGCCATTCACATGGCGGAGCTTTCGCTTTTCAACAACCGATCAATCAGACCTGTGGGTCGCCCACGTGCAGGATCTTCATGCCGTTGGTGCCGCCGGTGGTGTGGTAGCTGTCGCCCTTGGTCAGGATGACCCAGTCGCCTTTTTCCACAACGCCGCGTTTAACCAGCTCGTCGATCGCCTTCTGGCTGACTTCGTGCGGTTCCAGCGAAGCCGGATCGAACGGTACGGTGTACACGCCACGGAACATGGCTGCACGCGCCTGAGTTTCACGGTGCGGCGAGAACGCGTAGATCGGCACCGAGGAACGGATGCGCGACATGATCAGCGGGGTGTAGCCACTTTCGGTCAGCGCGATGATCGCTTTAACGCCCGGGAAGTGGTTGGCGGTGTACATGGTCGCCAGTGCGATGCTTTCGTCGCAACGGGTGAATTCCTTGCCGATACGGTGGCTGGAAGTCTTGCCGGTCGGGTGCTTTTCAGCGCCGACGCAGATGCGCGCCATCGCTTGAACCGCTTCCAGCGGATACAGACCTGCAGCGGATTCAGCAGACAACATCACGGCGTCGGTGTAGTCGAGCACGGCGTTGGCCACGTCGGACACTTCGGCGCGAGTCGGCATCGGGTTCTGGATCATCGACTCCATCATCTGGGTCGCGACGATCACAGCCTTGTTGTGGCGGCGTGCGTGCAGAATGATTTTCTTCTGAATGCCCACCAGCTCGGCGTCGCCGATTTCCACACCGAGGTCACCGCGGGCAACCATCACCGCATCGGAAGCCTTGATCAGGCCGTCGAGGGTTTCGTCGTCTGCGACGGCTTCAGCACGTTCGATCTTCGCCACCAGCCAAGCGGTGCCGCCGGCTTCGTCGCGCAGTTGACGGGCGTATTCCATGTCGGCAGCGTCACGCGGGAAGGATACCGCGAGGTAGTCGACTTCCATTTCAGCGGCGAGCTTGATGTCGGCCTTGTCTTTTTCAGTCAGGGCCGGCGCGGTCAGGCCGCCACCGCGACGGTTGATGCCTTTGTGGTCGGACAGCGGGCCGCCGATGGTCACGGTGCAATGCAATGCATCGTCAGTTTGGGTATCAACGCGCATCACCACACGGCCGTCGTCGAGCAGCAGCTCGTCGCCTACGCCGCAGTCCTTGACCAGATCCGGGTAGTCGATGCCGACCACTTGCTGGTTGCCTTCGGTCAACGGATGGCTGGTGGAGAAGGTGAACTTGTCACCGATCTTCAGCTCGATCTTCTTGTTGGCGAATTTGGCGATACGGATTTTCGGGCCTTGCAGGTCACCCAGCAGGGCGACGAAGCGACCGTGCTTGGCGGCAATGTCACGCACCAGTTTCGCGCGAGCCTTGTGCTCGTCGGGGGTGCCGTGGGAGAAGTTCAGACGGGCAACGTCCAGGCCAGCCAGAATCAGCTGTTCGAGAACTTCCGGCGAGTTACTGGCCGGGCCAAGGGTAGCGACGATTTTGGTACGACGGACGGACATGCAAAGACTCCTGAGTTCAAGCGCAAGCGAAGGCTACTATGCTCTTGGGGTGTAGTCATTGTTCGAATGCACTACTTTTTGTGAAGGGCTTTGTTATTACTTTCTTTATTGAACGCGACGAACGCGACAATCGGCACAAACCGTTCTGAAGATTTTCGGCGCAAGGTCGATACAGAGCACAAGACAGGAGAACCCCCCATGCGATTGTTGCCCATTGCCGCCCTTGCCCTCAGCGTCCTCGCCGTCACGGGCTGCACCCGTTGGTCGATGAACCACCATTTGAACAACGCCTACAGCGCCTATGATCGCGGCAATTGCGAGCAGGTCATGCTGGAGCTGTCCAAGGTCGAGCGCGCCAGCCGTGCCCGCCCGTACGTGTGGCCGGAAGTGTCGATGATGCGCGGCCAGTGCCTGGAACGGCAAAGTATGTTTGTCGATGCCGCGCAGACCTATCAGTTCATCATCGCCTCGTACCCCAACAGCGAATACGCCTACCGTGCCCGCGCCCGTTTGGAGACCCTACAAAGCCTGGGTCATTACCCAACGCGCAGCGCCGCAGCCGTGGTACGTCCAACGCGTTTCTGATGACAGTTGTCATACAAAATCTGGCCGTGCGTACAGGCTGAGCTATAGTCGAATGATCCGGATTTAGAGCGCTGTCTCTGATCCGGGGCAACACCTGCGACTGGCAAGTGGTCAAGTGACGGCGACGTAGCGACCGTCACACCGGAAGCGGGGAGAGCGGGCCTGCCGAACAGGTTCGTTCCGAAGCAAAGGTGCGGCTCTGTGACGGAGCCCTGCATGGCGAACTGCGCATGTTTACCGACCGCCGGATTGAACGGCACCAACTGCCGTACTTCTTGAGAGTGTTCAACAGCGTTACCGACAAACCGATTGGCTTTCTCGGCAACGTTTCAGAAGACGGGCTGATGCTTATCAGCCAGTTACCGATGATGATCGGAGTTGATTTCGCGCTACGTCTGAAAATCCCCATGGGTGATGGTTGCCACCAGGTCATCGACTTTTCGGCGTGCTGTTTGTGGTGTCACGAGGATGCAACCCCGCAACATTACGATGCTGGTTTCAGTTTGCACCGACCGCCTGCCGAGTATGGGCAACTGGTGCGAGCGTTGAAGCAGTACTTCAGTTTTCAGCCGTTGCCGGCGTCTGCCTGATAATGGGGAAATTCAGCCTGCGGTAGCTCAGGGCAGTGCGCATAAATGTGGCTGCCGCAGACTGCAAATTCTAAGTTTTATTAGCAATCGCTCGTTCACTATCCAATGTTTTTTCAGCTAGCAACAATCCCATCTCGCTCAATTGATATATTGCCATTGCCAAATGGCGGGGCTTATCTTCCAAACTGTCCGCTAGATCCAGCAAAAGAATACTCACAGACGAAAACGTTTCATAGGTCTGGATAGCGATAGCTTCGGAATTGATTTCTGGAGAAACCATAAACATTTGCATACCTCGGTCTACGGAGTTACGGGAAGGTATATCAGGTTTTAAATAGTGGTCTAAAGCGCGTTCAGCTGCTTCGTGGAGTTTTCTTGAGTCTTGTGAAGCATACGGGGAAGTATCAGTAGGATCTATTTCAGGTGGATTTGGTGTAATTTTAAACATTGCCTTGTTTCCTTGTTTGATGACACCACACGCTTCGCGACTAAGGGAAGGGTGGCGGCTATGCGCAGGTTAGTCGACCGGTGGAAACAAGGCTTTTCCGGCGCGCCCTAGGGCGCCCTGCACATAGCCACCATCAAGTGCGGGTATGAAAACCCTACGAGATGATGTGATGCACCTTGTTAATCCACCGGGCGACTAAACCCGATCGCTGGTCGTCAGCGACATGCATCAATTTAATGGGCGGCACCTAGCGTGTAAGTCAGTCAGTTCTGATGGGAGTGTAGGGAACGGCGCCAAGCGTTGTAGTCCGAATCCCCCGGCAAGACATGCTCCGAATCATGGAGAGCTATGCTTTTTTAAATCAGTTCGGAAGTTTTAGGGAGGGTGCCAAGTAGCTGTATAGCTACTTGGTATTAAATTATTAGTGGCAGGTCTTGTTTGGGTGTGACTTGAGTGATTTTAAAAACCTTTCATGCTTCTGTTGCAATAAGCGTTGTCATTTTTTTCCTCTGAGTTTGGCGAAGCCGTGTTTAATGTAGCCGGCATTTTCACCAATTATACTCAGTGCACCTCGGATGTTTTCACCAACCTCATTTAAACCCTCCTTCTCTGCGTGCAGCGTCAATTCCATGATGGCGGCCTCTAGACCCAATTGATTCTGATACATCCTTTCCAATAAATCAGACAGCGAATATTCATCTGGCATTGGTTCGACTCCGTTCGAGAAAAGACAAGCATAGCAACGGTTTTCGGGTGCAGCGCTTTGAAAATTGTTTACGTCTTTCTATTGAACAGGCTGTAGATCGGATCAGTAGTCCGTTGAAAATGCTGCGTGGGAATAAACCACCTTCAAAACGTACCAGCCTTCTTCCAGCTCAAGTAACGCGTCACCAACTCAGTCCCTAACGACTGTGGCCGCACATCCAGCGTATGAACGCCATGTGCGGTCAACCTTTCATGGCATTCATTGCGCGCATTCAGATAGTCCACGGTGCCGCAATAGGTCAACGCTTCATCCAGTGTCTGAACGGTGCTCTGCGGCACTTGATCAAGTACGCCTTCACGCAGGCTCGCCACCAACACTCGATGCTGCTGGCTCAAGCGTTTGACGGCGGTGAGCAGTTCCTCGTCGTCGTCATCGCGCAGGTTGGTGACCAGTATCACCAGCGCCCGACGCTTTTGCCGCGACAGCAGTTGGCTGACGGCCGCTTGATAGTCCGCCGTGCGCTGAGTGCTTTGCAGGTCGTAGACACTGTTGAGAACGATATTGAGCTGACCCGCACCTTTAATCGGTGCGAGGTAATGCGGCTGGGCATTGGCCAGGGTACACAAACCCACCGCATCGCCCTGACGCAGGGCCACGTAGCTGAGCAGTAAACAAGCATTCAGCGCATGGTCGAAGTGCGAGAGTTCGTCGTCCTGGCTACGCATGCGGCGGCCACAATCGAGCATGAAGATGATCTGCTGATCGCGTTCGTCCTGATATTCACGGGCAATCGGTGTGCGCTGGCGGGCGGTGGCTTTCCAGTCGATCTGGCGCAGGCTGTCGCCTTCGCGAAATTCGCGCAGTTGATGAAATTCCAGACCCTGACCACGGCGCTGCTTTTGCCGCACGCCGAGCTGACTGAGCCAGTTGTCCACGGCCAGCAGTTCACCGCCGTAGAGGCGGGCGAAGTCCGGGTAGACGCGGGTGTGATCGGTGACGTCGAGCAGGCGTTTGCCTGTCCATAAACCCAGCGGGCTGGGCAGGTTGATTTCGCAGTGTTCAAAGCTGAAATGACCGCGCTGGAGCGGGCGCAGGCGGTAGCCGACATGGCTGATTTTGCCGGGCTGCAGTTCGACGCTGAGCGGCAGGTTTTCGAAGCTCAGGCCTTCCGGGACATGATCGAAGATGTGCAGGTGCAGGGGCTCGCTGAAGGGGTGTTCGACGTCCAGGCGGATTTCGCTCCAGCGACCAAGTGCGAGGCTGCCGGGCATGTGCCGTTTGACGCGGATGTCGGGCAGGCGTTTGAGGCGCAGGGCATCGATGGCGGCCAGGGCCAGCAGAGCGAGGAGCAAGCCCCAATTGATCGCCGGCAGGCTGGGCGGGAGGGCGATTTGCAGTGCTTGCAAGGTGCCGAGGGCGATGCCGATGGCCATGAGCAGTGTTAGCCAGATTAGTAAGAGTTTTGATGGTTTCATGGCTTGGCACCGGGCTGTTTGTTGCAAAGATCGCAGCCTTCGGCAGCTCCTGCATGAGTGATGTGTAGGAGCTGCCGGAGGCTGCGATCTTTTCTGCCCAAAACGGATTTCACAGGCGCGGCGCCGGGATCTGGTCGAGCAGTTGCTGCAATACCTGATCGACTTGCAGGCCTTCGATGTCCAGTTCCGGGGCGATGCGTACGCGGTGGCGCAGCACGGCCAGCGCGCAGCCTTTGATGTCGTCGGGGATGACGAATTCGCCGCCGCGTAACAGGGCGCGGGCGCGGGCGCAGCGCACCAGGGCAATCGAGGCGCGAGGCCCGGCGCCGAGGGTCAGCCCCGGCCAACTGCGGGTGCTGCGCGCCAGTCGTACGGCGTAATCGAGGACTTGATCGTCCAGCGGCAAATCACTGGCAATGCGTTGCAGCGCTTGCACGTCTTTGGCTTGCAGCACGGTGCGCAACGGTTGCACATCAAGCATGTCGGCGCGGGTCGAGCGACTGACCTGACGCACCATGTTCAACTCCTGATCGGCGTCGGGGTAATCCATGCGCACCTTGAGCATGAAGCGGTCGAGTTCGGCTTCGGGCAGCGGGTAAGTGCCTTCCTGTTCAATCGGGTTTTGCGTGGCCAGCACCATGAACGGCTGAGCGATGGGCAGGGCGCGGCCTTCGAGGGTGACTTGCCTTTCTTGCATCGCTTCGAGCAGCGCCGCCTGGGTTTTCGCCGGGGCGCGGTTGATCTCGTCGGCCAGCAGCAAATTGGTGAACAGTGGGCCTTTGCGCAATTTGAACTGCTCGGTTTGCAGGTCATAGACGGCATGACCGGTGACGTCGCTGGGCATCAGATCCGGGGTGAACTGGATACGCGCGAACTCGCCACCGAAGCAGCGCGCCAATGCACGCACCAGCAAGGTTTTACCCAGCCCCGGCACACCTTCGAGCAGCACGTGGCCACCGGCGATCAGCGCGGTCAGCACGTCGTCGATTACCTGATTCTGGCCAATCAAAGCTTTCTGCAATTCGCTGCGAACCGCTTGCGCCAGTTGGCTGGCGCGCTGGCGTTGCTGGGCGGCGTGGCTGGCGCTGCCGGGCTCGGTCTGTTCACTCATAGCGTGTTCCTCAAGGTTTGCAGGTGGGCGACCTGACGGCAGAACTCGGCGCTGGACAAACGCTGGTTCGGAACCGGGCTCAGGGCCTGGCTGATGGCGCGGGTGGGCTGGCGGGTCAGGCGTGACAGTGCCAGCCATTGTTCGGCAACGTTCAATCGATCAAAACCGGGATGGCGACGGCGCGCGCGACGCAACACGTCTTGTTGCAAGGCTTGCAGCAGCGCTTGCTGACCGTTGTGGCGCAGCAGGAAATCCGCGCTGGCACGCAGGTGTTCCTGCAATTGTCGGCGGCCGCTCGGCGCCGGTGCCTGAAGCGGGCCGTGGCGCACACCGACATGCCACAACCACAGGCCGATCAAGGCGAGCAGGGCGACGATGGCCTGCGGGAAGTAGCGCCAGAGCAAGGTCAGCAAACCGTCGTGTTCGCTGTTGTAGATCAGCGTGACGTCGGTGTCGGCGCTCAGGTACCAGAGCAGCCAGGCATTGTCGTATTGAGCGATGGTCTGGCTTTTCCACAGCTCGGCGTCAGTGACCACGGTGATCGAGCCGAGGCTGTAAGGCAGTTGCATCATGTGCGTGGCTTTGCCGCTGTTGGCCCAGGCTTGCGCGAGGTTTTTCGGGTCGTCGAGGTGGAAGTCCGTGTCGAACCCGGCATAGGCCGGCGCGTCTTCATCCTCCACATAGAGCTTGGTCAATTTCGGGAAGGGGTCTTGCTCAAGGTCTTTGGGCGGATCCTTGAGATCCTTGCTCAGGGATTGATGCAGTTGCACGCGATCGAGCAACAGGTCGTTGCTCTGTTTGGTCTGTTCGTCCCATAACGATTCAGCGACAAACACCAGTCGCCCGCCGGCCCGCGTCCAGTTCAACACTTGCTCGACCTGACGTGGGGTCATGCGTGAACGGTCGTTGAACAGCAGCAGCGTGTGTCGGCGTGGGTCGATATCCGGCAGTACGGAAAGGCTTTCGGCATGACTGACTTTGAGGCCGCGCTCACGCAAAAACATTTCCGCCGCCAGATACGGATTGGCTTGGGCAGCAGGGGACGGGCCGTGATCGACTTCTTCCTGATAAGGCTTGGCCTTGAGAACCAGAAACACGCTCAATGCGATCAGCAGTGCGACGAGCACTGCGCCGACCCACCACGCGGCGCGGCGATTCAACGGGCAGCTCCGTGGCCAAACAAGGCGCGCCAGCCGTCGCACAATTCCTGTTGCAGATGCGCTGCCGGGACTCGATGCCCGTAGGCCATGTTCTGCCAGTGCACAGTGAGGTTGCGACTAAACGCGAGCAACTCCGGTCGCTGCAGTTGTTCTACACGCGCCAGCACCTGATTTTCGGTGTCGGCAGGTTTCAGCGTCAGATCGAAGTCATGCAGCAGATGGCTGAGCAGACCGCGATAGAGCAGGCTCAACGCCGCGCGCGGTTGGCTGAGCCAGAGTTGTTCGGCGCTGGCGGCGATGTCGTCGGGCAAGGTGTCGCGGTTCAAATCCAGACCGAACGCTTGCTGCGGCACCGCTCGTTTTGGCAGCGCTGGCAGTTTCGGCCGGCGACTGACGAAGGCCCGGAGAAACTCGCGGTAACGCCAGATCAGCCAACCGATCAAGGCAATCAGCACACCCCACAACAGCACCTCGATCAGCTTGGCCAGCCCATTGAAGTGTCGACCGTCGAGCCAGCCCAGCAAGGTTTTAAGCCACTGCGGTGCGTCGCCGGGTTTTGCGTCTTTGGCCGGCGTTGCCGGGTCGTCGCCAAAACGGTAGCGGGTGACCGATTCCTTGTTCTTGAACGGTGGTTGTTCGAGCAAGGCCTTGATGCTGTCGTGGGAGGCCTGACTGGTCAGCGGCTGATTTAACAAGCGCGGTGCATCCGGACGGGTGTCGGGTTCAGCCGCCCAGACCGAGGGCACATTCGGCAGCACCAGACAGATCGCCAGCAACAGACCGAGCACGCCGTTGTTCAGGCGCTGGCGCAAACGCCGGAACACCAGTTCGATGTCCCACGCTTCCAGTTGCGTGCGGCGGTTCAGATAGAGGCTGAATCCGCAGGCGGCGTAGATCGGTTCCCACACCACCAGCACCAGCGCATAAAAAGCGTTGGTCAGGTGTTCTAGCCAGCGCCATTCGTGATCGGCCGAGAGAATCAGCGACTGCCAGTCCCAATCGGTTTCCACTTGCTGCGGCAGCAACAGATAGAACAGCACCATCAAGCCGATCCACAGCGCAGTCTCCAGATGCACGCCAATGATGGTCAACCATTGCGCCGCGCCGGCGTTGCGCTGCAACAGCACTTGCAGGCGTTGTTGGCGAGCATTGCCGTCGAGGCCTTCGAGTTGCACCACCGGCAGCAGAAAGCTGCGGCTGAAGCTCAAGCGGCGCCAGGTCAGGCTGGCCAACAGTTGCGGTTTGAGCAGGCGCGGCCATTCGCGCAGCGCTTGTTTGAGGGTGGGCGTTTCGCCGAACAGCGCTTTGGACAGGATGTACAACGGCAGGCGTTCGTACGCCGGTTTCAGCCACCAGAATATAAACACGGCCAGCGTCGGCGAATCCCAAAACACCAGGCTGAGCAGGGCGAACAGCGGCAAGGTGACAATCGCCCAACTGGTCATCAGCAAGCGTCGATGTTGCTGACACATGAGCACGCCCAGATCCATGGCTTCCCAGGTCGTGCGCGGGCGGATCACCACGGTGGCGTCACTCAGGCGCATGGCGTGTCCTTCCGGCGAACAGCAGATAGCACGCGACCAACGTCCAGAGTCCGGCGCCGACCAGGTATTTGGTCAGCGGCGCGACACTGGTTTTCGACGACCAATAGGCTTCGATAAACGCCGCGATCAGCAGGAACAACATCACCCCGCAAACCAACAACACGCTTTTGCGCGCCGCGCGTTTCAGGGCTTCGGCGCGGGTAAGGCGTCCCGGGGCGATCAACGCCCAGCCGAGTTCCAGACCGGCCGCGCCGGCGAGGGCAATTGCCGTCAGTTCGAAGGCGCCATGGGCGATGACGAACGACCAGAAGGTCTCGCCGAAACCGATCTCGGTCAGATGCCCGGCCACCGCGCCGATGACCAGACCGTTGTAGAACAGAAAGAATGCGCTGCCCACGCCCATCAACAATCCGCTGGCGAAGGTCTGAAAGGCGATGCCGATGTTGTGCATCACGTAGTAACCAAACATCACCCAGTCTTCGCTGGCCGCGCGTTCGGCGGGGCGCCCGAGGTGGCCGGCGACCGGGTCGTACATGCCTTGCATCTCGCGCACTTGATTGGCGGGAATCAGGTTGTAAACGAGGTCGGGAAACACATACACCAACACCCCTACGCCGATCAGGCTGCCGAAAAACAGCAGCGCGGCGACCAGCACAAACGGCCATTCGGCGCGCACCAGTCGCGGGAAATCGGCGAGGATAAAACTGAGCAGGTTGGCGCCAAGGCGACTGCGATGGCGGTACAGCTGTTGATGGCCGCGCAGCACGTGTTGCTGCAACGAGTCGATGAGAAAACTGCTGTAGCCGCGTTCCTGTGCCAACGCCAGATGCTGGCAGAGTCGGCGATAGGTTCTCGGGAATCCGGCGATTTGCGAGGTGTCCTTGCCGCGTTCAAGGCGTTCGAGGGCCAGCGCAAAACGCTCCCATTCGGCCTTGTGGCGACTTTCGAAAAGGCTCTGCTTCATGTCGGGCCCAACAAGCCGCGCGCGATGCCATTGAGTTCGGCAACGGCTTTGGGCGCGGAGATATGCAGCGGCTGGGCGAGCAGGGCGGCCAGTTCATTGACCCGCGCCGGTGACAGTTCGCCTTGACGTTCGGCAAAACCGAGCACTGCACGTTGTTCGCTGAGCGTCAGCGGCACGGGCGAGCGCCGGGGTTCGGCGTCAGGCAATTGCGGACGCGTCAGCGGGCGTTCGCTGTAAACCACCAGCGTGCCGGCAGCGATGTCGCCGAGGCGTTTGAAGGTCGGGTGTTGCAGGCAACTGAGGCTGCCGAGGAAGTAGCCGAACGGCAGCAGATCAACGAAGCGCAGCAGATTGCGCAACAACGAGGCCGACCAGCCAACCGGCGTGCCGTCATCGTGTACCACGCGCAGGCCCATCCACTGTTTGCCCGGCGAGCGTCCCTGTCGCAGCACTTCGAACAGCACCATGTACCACCAACTGATCGCAAACAGCAGCAGCGAACCGAGGCCCATGCCGAGCTTGCCGAGAAACGCCAGCGCGATAAACAGAACGCCCATGATCACACCGCGAATGCCCAGATCGATGGCGAACGCCACGGCCCGTACCATTAACCCGGCAGGGCGCAGGGGCAGGTCGATGCCTTCCGGCGTTTCGACCTGATGCCGCGTATCCAGCGGCGGGGCCAGCGGTGCTTTCCTTGGCAGTGCTGTGGGCTCGAGCATGGGCTACCTGATGTCGCCTGTTCTGAGTGCAAGTGCGTCCGATGCTAGCAGCCTCTCGGGGGGAAACGACATAACTATGTATTGCACAGCATGTGTCGCCAGGTGTTTGAATGTTTCAAGACTGGCCGCGACGGCGGTTGAGCGCCTAGACTTTGCCGATCTTCAGTTCAGGATCCGCCCGTGACTTCAATCTTCTGGTACGACTACGAAACCACTGGCATCAATCCGCGTAACGACCGCCCGCTGCAGGTCGCCGGGATTCGCACCGACCACGAGCTCAACGAAATCGACGAGCCGGTCAATCTTTACTGCCAGCCCAGCGAAGACATCCTGCCGCACCCGGCGGCGTGTGCGATTACCGGCATCACCCCCAGTCAGCTCGCCGAAAAAGGTTTGAGCGAAGCCGATTTCATGACCCGGGTTCACGCGCAATTGGCCGCGCCCGGTACGTGCGGCGCGGGTTACAACTCCTTGCGTTTCGACGACGAGATGACCCGTTACAGCCTGTATCGCAATTTCTTCGATCCCTACGCCCGTGAATGGCAGGGCGGCAACAGTCGCTGGGATTTGATCGACGTGGTGCGCGCTGCTTACGCCTTGCGCCCGGACGGGCTGGTCTGGCCGACCGATGACGAGGGCCGCGTGACCCTCAAGCTCGAACGCCTGACCGCCGCCAATAACATCGATCACGGCCATGCCCACGAAGCGTTGTCGGACGTGCGCGCGACCATTGCGCTGGCGAAACTGATCCGCGAGAAACAGCCTAAGCTCTATGACTGGCTGTTCCAGTTGCGCAGCAAACAGAAGGTGATGGATCAGATTCGCCTGTTGCAGCCGCTGGTGCACATCTCCGGACGCTTCTCGGCGGCGCGCAGTTATGTCGGCGTGGTCATGCCGCTGGCCTGGCACCCGAAAAACCGCAACGCGCTGATTGTTTGCGACTTGCACCTCGATCCACAGGGCTTGCTCGATCTCGACGCACAAACCCTGCGCCAGCGTCTGTACACGCGCCGTGACGATTTACTTGAGGGCGAATTGCCGGTGCCGCTGAAGATTATTCACATCAATCGCTGCCCGGTCGTCGCGCCGTTATCGGTGTTACGCGCCGACGATCAGCAACGATTGGGTCTGGACATGGCGCTTTATCAGGAACGCGCGCTGCGGCTAACTGACGCACAACAAGTTTGGAAAGATAAAATCGCGGCTATTTATGCCAGCGAAGATTTCACCCCGAGTGAAGATCCGGAACAACAGTTGTACGACGGATTTATCGGTGATCGTGATCGGCGTCTGTGTGAGCAAGTGAGAAACGCTGACCCGGCACATTTGGCACAAGAGCAATGGCCGTTCGATGATGAACGTTTGCCTGAATTACTCTTTCGATATCGCGCACGTAACTTTGCCGATACGTTGAATTCTGAAGAACAGGCACGCTGGAAATTATTTTGTCAGCAACGTTTGTCGGCCCCGGAATTCGGCGCGCCGAATACCTTGAAATCTTTTAGCGAGGCGGCCGAGCAATGGTTGCTTAGTGCTACGCCAGAGCAGAGCGCAGTGCTCAATGAATGGCAGAGTTATGTCCAGGCATTGCGCAAACGTTTGGGTCTTTGAAATCGAACATGTTTGTTACTAAACGTCAGGCATAAAAAAACGCCAGCATTCGCTGGCGTTTCTTTTTTCGCGGATCACTCTGCGAAGGCGTTGCGGCTTAGCCCAGCAGGGTAGCCCAGCCTTCAACCACGTCGCCGCCCCACTTGGCTTTCCACTCTTTCAGAGTTTTGTGGTTGCCACCTTTGGTTTCGATGACTTCGCCGTTGTGCGGGTTTTTGTATTGTTTAACTTTGCGAGCACGCTTGGTGCCGGTAGTTTTTACTGCGCCGCCGCGTGGTGCTTTGGTTTTCGACTCTGGGTCCAGCAGCGCGATGATGTCACGCAGCGACTTGGAGTATTCGCCCATCAGGGTGCGCAGTTTGCCTTCGAATTCCAGCTCGGTTTGCAGTTTGTCGTCTTGCGACAGGTTCTTCAAACGGGCTTGCAGCTCTTTGATAGCTTCTTCGGTGGCGCGATATTCGTTGATCAAGGACATGATTACTACCTTAGTAGAATGCTGAATGACAGGGGACAGTGGCGCAATAATAGTCAGGCTGTTTCATCAAGTAAACATTTAACAGGGGTTTTTATTTAAATTAGTTACGAGAAATAGCCGCAAATTGATTGTTCAGTTAAATAGTGTGAAGCCGTCAGCACAGATATTCACAAATGTCTGTTTAACAATGCCAGCAAAGCGCCATCCCTCTGGCGTTTGTTTCCGTCAAAAAAGTGTGGGTATCAGGCGCCGACCACGCCAGCGCTCATCAATACTGCAGTTTTCCCGCGCAGTCGCTAGAATGGCGGCCTTTGCGAAGTTCTGGAGTCTTCCCCTCATGCGCACTTTTCGTCTGGTGATTTCTTGCCCGGACCGCGTTGGCATCGTTGCCAAAGTCAGTAATTTTCTGGCAGCCCACAATGGCTGGATCACCGAAGCGAGCCACCACTCGGATAATCAGGTGGGCTGGTTCTTCATGCGTCACGAAATTCGTGCCGATTCGCTGCCATTCGGTATTGAAGTATTGCGCGAGAAGTTTGCGCCGATCGCCGAAGAGTTCTCGATGGACTGGCGCATCACCGACACTGAGCAGAAGAAGCGCGTAGTGCTGATGGCCAGCCGCGAATCGCACTGCCTGGCGGACTTGTTGCACCGCTGGCACAGCGATGAGCTGGATTGCGAAATCTCCTGCGTGATTTCCAACCACGACGACCTGCGCAGCATGGTCGAGTGGCACGGCATCCCGTATTACCACGTCCCGGTCAATCCGCAGGACAAGCAACCGGCGTTCGACGAAGTGTCGCGTCTGGTCAAACAGCACGACGCTGAAGTAGTGGTGCTGGCGCGTTACATGCAAATCCTGCCGCCGGACATGTGCCGCGAATACGCGCACAAGGTGATCAACATTCACCACAGCTTCCTGCCGTCGTTCGTCGGTGCCAAGCCGTACCACCAGGCGTCGCTGCGCGGCGTGAAGCTGATTGGCGCGACCTGCCACTACGTGACCGAAGAGCTGGACGCCGGCCCGATCATCGAGCAGGACGTGGTGCGCGTGAGCCACAGCGACAGCATCGAAGACATGGTGCGTTTCGGCCGTGACGTCGAGAAGATGGTGCTGGCTCGCGGCCTGCGTTATCACCTCGAAGATCGCGTGCTGGTGCACGGCAACAAGACTGTGGTGTTCTGATCGAACACACGCAGGCTTGAAAAACCAAGGGTCTGGGCGTTCAATCGCTCAGACCCTTTGTCGTTTAAGCCCCGAGGAAACTTACATGAGTGATCCACTGGACAAAGCCACGTCCAAAGCACCGGCGACGTTGGGCGAAGGTTGTTTGAGTCGCTACGACCCCGAGGACATGACCCCGGAGGATGGCACCGAGTTTCCCGGTGCAGCCGAGTTGTGGGAACAGTTGCAAGAGTCCGACGATAAACAAAACGATGCCTGAAACGCGATCCCTGTAGGAGCTGCCGCAGGCTGCGATCTTTTACGTCTGCGGCACTTTCATCAATTTGCGCAACAACGGCCGCCCCAACATCATCAAAAACACCGGCCCCCCCACCAGCAGATAAAAGTAATACGTCACCACCCGCCAAATCAGAATCGCCGCCGCTGCGGTGGATTTCCCCACCATCGGCGCCAACAGTGCCGCCGAAGTCAATTCCGCCGCCCCCGCGCCCCCCGGCAATAAACTGAATTGCCCGGCCCCCAGCGACAGCATCTGCACCAGAAAACTCCAGGCCCACTGCAAGTCCGCGCCCAACCCGCGCAACGCCAGATACAACACGCTGTAACGCAATAACCAATGCACACACGTCAGCGCGAACACTTTGATCAGGGTTTGCCAAGGCAACTTCAACGTGTCGGTAAACGCCGCGAGAAAGTGCAGCAACTTGCGCGCCCAGCGGCGGCGAGTGCCCGGTTTAACGTTCATCCTTACCAATAAGCGGCCACTCAAGCGAATCAACGCGCGGTGATAACGCGCAATCAACACGCAAGTGAACAAGCCGCCAAACAACGAAATCGCGCTGACTGTCAGCAGCCATTCCAGGCGATCACTCAGATGTTGAAACAACGCATAAATCAGAATTCCACTGAGGGCGCAGAGAAAGAACAGCAAATCGCTGAGTTGATCCATGGCAAACACCGCGCTACCACGGGCCGGACGCACACCGCAGCGGGCGAGCAACGCCATGATGGTCAACGGCCCACCGCTGCCACCGGGCGTGGCGCAATAAGCGAACTCGGCGGCCATCACCACGCCGAGGCTTTTCAGCGGCGTGACGCGGTCGCGTTGATCACCGAGTAACAAGCGCAGGCGCAGGGTATTAATGCCCCAGCAGAGCAGGATCATGCCGAACATGATCAACAGCCATAACAGTGGAAAACTTTGCAGGCGCGCCCAGGTTTCGCCTCCACCGAGCACCACCGGAATCAGCACCGCCGCGAGCAGGCCGATCAACAACAGAATGCCGCGACTCATGCAGCGGATCCCAATTGACCGCGCTGTTGGGCGAGCCAGTGGATTTTGGTCATCGGTACGCGTCCTTCATTCAGTAGTCGCTGCAAGGTGTGCAGCCAGTAATCGCGGGAAAAATCGTGGCGCATGTCCACAGGGTGCAAGCCTAGCCGAATCACCGACGCCTGGCGCCAACGCTGTTGCCGCTGCTCGCTGACAATCTTCGATAAACCGCGACGCCAGGCGCTGCGCGCGCTCCAGACCAGACCCGGCGCGTCGATGGCGGTGAAATCCGGCAATCGATAAAGATGCTGTGGATCACTGGTGTAGCTCAGCGGTAATTCACGCAGGGCTTGGCGGGTGCCGTCGCTCATCAACCACGCCGGGGCGACGAAACCGTGCAACGGCCAGTCGTGGCGCTGGAAGACTTCGATGCCATCGCGCAGACGGGCGAGGGCGGTTTCGCGGGACAAACGATAAAACTCGCCTTCGTGGGTGTAAACGCGGCGCATGAACCAGTCGCGCGGACTGGTTGGGCCGGGTTCCTGATCGTCATGGAAAAAACCGTGCAAGGCCAACTCATCGCCTCGGGCAACACGCTCATCAAGCAGTCGGCAAAACGCCGGATGCTCGTTGAGGGCGTTGCGCCGATGGAAATCGGGGACGACCAGCCAGGTCATTGGCACGCTGCCCAGTGCGTCGACGGCTTCGACAAACGGTTGGTAATCCGCCCACGTCGACGGTGCCACGTCATGCAGCACCAACAACACGGCGGGGCGATTCAGCGCCTCAGCCATTGGCCACCTTTGGCAGCGCATGGCCGAGGACGGCGTGATAGTGGCCGAGCAGACTGTCGACCACCGTGTCCCACGCGTAGTGTTGTTCAACATGCTGTCGCGCTTGCTCGCCCAGTTTCACAGTGCCGCGACTGAACACTTCGCGCACGGCATTGGCCATCGCCTGTGGATTATTCGGTGCACAGAGCAAACCGCAGGATTCGTTGACGATTTCTTCAAACGCCCCGGCCGCCACCGCCACCACCGGAATGCCGCAGGCCATGGCTTCGAGAATCACCAGGCCGAAGGTTTCCTGATCGCCGGCATGGATCAGCGCATCGGCGCTGGCCATCAATTGTGCGACGCGCGGTGCCGGGCAGAATTCATCAATCACGCTGACATTGTCCGGCACCACGGCGGGCATCGACGAGCCGACCAGCAGCAAGTGATAGCGCGGGCCGAGGCGTTGCATGCATTTGAGCAGCACTGGCAGGTTTTTCTCTTTTGAACCGCGCCCGGCGTAGATCAGCAGGCGGGTGTCGTCGGCGATGCCCAGTTCTGCGCGCAGATTCGGGTCGCGGGCCTCGGGGTGAAAGGTTTGCAGATCGACGCCCAGCGGTTGCACGAAGACATTGCGCACGCCGAGGCCGGTGAGCTTGTCGGCCATTACCTGACTTGGCGCGAGCACGCGGTCGAAGTTGCCGTACAGCTTGGTGACATACGCTTCGACATTCGGCGTAACCCAATGGCCCATGCGATTGCCGACCAGCAGCGGCAGATCCGAGTGATAAAAGCCGATCACCGGCACATCCAGTTGCCGTCGGGCGTCCAGTGCGGCCCACGCGGTGAGGTAGGGGTCGCCGACTTCGATCAGATCGGGCTGCAAATCCTGCAAGACGTTTCGCCACGGCGCGAGGCGCAGCGGGAAGCGATAGCCTTTGCCGAAGGGCAGGGCGGGGGCGGGAACCGTGTAAACGCCGTCGTGTTCGCCGAAGCGAGCGCCGGGGATCAGCAGGCTGTGGCGAATGCCGGGTTTGAAGCCCAAACGACGATGTTTGGTATCCAGATACGTGCGCACGCCACCGCTGGCCGGGGCGTAAAACATGGTGATGTCGGCGATGTGCACGGTGAACAACCCTCCGCTGCGTGGTACTCCCTTGGTTGACCTATGTGCGCAATGGATGGTTCGGTCGGAATCCGCGCTGAAGCGGCCCCTCACCCTAACCCTCTCCCGAGGGAGAGGGGACTGACCGAGGTGGATGTTGGAGGTACGCCGACTTGAGAGACCTGAGGTGAACTCAGGTTTTGAAGAGTCCCTCACCCCTCCCGGAGGGAGAGGGGACTGATTGGGGTGGATGTTGGAGGTACGCCGACGTGAGAGACCTGAGTCGAGCTCAGGTTTTGAAAGGCTTGAAGATCTGCTCCCTTTCCCCCTCGCCCCCCTGGGGGAGAGGGTTGGGGTGAGGGGGTAAGCTCTTGATCTTAAATTCTGATCTTAAATCCTGAAACTACCCACCAACTGCTTCAACCGCGAAGCCTGCTGTTCCAGATCGGAGCACGCCCGCAACGTCGCCTGCAGGTTTTCCACCCCTTCCTGGTTCAGCGTATTGATCTCGGTGATATCAACGTTGATCGACTCAACCACCGCCGTCTGCTCCTCAGTCGCCGTCGCCACTGACTGGTTCATCCCGTCGATCTCGCCAATCCGCAAGGTCACGCTGTTCAAACGCTCGCCGGCAAGGTTGGCAATCTCGACGCTGTCCTGACTGTGACGCTGACTTTCACTCATGGTGCTCACCGACTCCCGGGCGCCGACTTGCAACTCCTCGATCATCGTCTGCACCTGCTGCGCCGATTCCTGCGTGCGATGCGCGAGGTTGCGCACTTCATCCGCCACCACCGCAAAGCCACGCCCGGCCTCACCGGCACGCGCCGCTTCGATCGCGGCGTTGAGCGCCAGCAGGTTGGTTTGCTGGGAAATGCTGGTGATCACTTCAAGAATCTGGCCGATATTCACGGTTTTGCTGTTCAGCGATTCGATATTGCTGCTCGACGCACTGAGCATGCTCGACAGCTGATTCATCGCCTTGATGCTGCGATCGACCACCTGCTGGCCGTCTTCGGCGAGGCCACGCGCATCGCTGGCCTGGTTCGACGCCTGCGCGGCATTGCGGGCGATTTCCTGAGCGGCGGCCCCCAGTTGATTGATCGCCGCGGCGACGCTGCTGGTGCGCGAGGCTTGTTGATCCGAGTTGTACATCGACGAGTTCGACGCGGCGACCACGCGCAGCGCAACTTCGTTGACTTGCCCGGTGGCCGACGACACCTCGCGGATCGAGCCATGAATGCGCTCGACGAAACGGTTGAACGCTGTGCCCAACACACCAAATTCATCGTTATTGACGATGGTCAGGCGCTTGGTCAGGTCGCCTTCGCCGTCGGCGATGTCTTCCATGGCGCGGGTCATTACGTGCAGCGGCTGGATCAGAATGCGGATGAGCATGCCGAGCAGGGCGAGGATGATTGCCACGGCGATCACCGTCGCAATCACCGCCGAGGTGCGGAATTCGCTGAGCATGGCGAACGCCTGATCTTTATCTACCGACAGACCGATGTACCAGTTCACCGACGGCAAACCTTTGATCGGCGCGAAAGTGACGATGCGGGTTTTGCCATCGACGGTGACTTCGCTGAAGTCGCCGCTGATGCGCGGGGTGTCCTGCGGGAAGGCGTCTTTCAGTGATTTCATCACCAAGGCCTTGTCCGGGTGCACGAGGATCTTGCCGTCGGCGCTGACCAGGAACACATACCCCATGCCGTCAAAATCTCGGGCGGCGAGGGTGTCGATGAGCGATTGCAGGCTCAGATCACCGCCGACCACGCCGACGCTTTGGCCAGCCTTTTTCGAGGCGGTGGCGATGGAGATGATCAACTGCCCGGTGGCCGCATCGATGTACGGTTCGGTCAGGGTCGACGTGCTGCTGCCTTCGGCACCTTTATACCAAGGGCGCACGCGCGGATCGAAACCCTCTGGCATCTTCGTGTCCGGGCGGATGGTGAAGTGGCCGGTGGCGTCGCCGAGGTAGGTGGCCATGAACGTCGAGGTCAGGGTTTTCTGTTCCAGCAGGCTGGCCACGTTGGCGGGCTCGGGGTTGATCGAGATGTTCTGGGCGGCGTTTTCGATCAGCAGAATGCGACCGTTGAGCCAGGTTTGAATGTTTCCGGCAGTGACTTCGCCCATCTCGTTGAGATAGTTGTTCAGGTCATCGCGGATCGCGTTGCGCTGCAACCAGTCGTTGTACAGCGTAAACGAGGCGAAAGCGGCGATGACGATGAGGGCGGCGGCAAGCAAAATTTTATGGCTGAAGCGCAGATTTTTGTTCATGGCTTGGGGTTCCGCTAAGGTCTTAATGTCCTGGGCGTGCTTTTATAAAGGCGCGCACTATGGGCAAGGGTGAGTACACGTGAATATTTCCGTCTCTCCTTAGGGAAATGTCCTACCGACTTTTCAGCCAGGTTCACGTTTTATCTATCGGCCAAAGCGAATCAAAGATTAACCATGGGTGACAAAATGCCTGACTCATCGCAACTCGTAATCGGCGCCGATCTCACGGGGCAACCGATTGGCCAGGCCATGCGCCTGGCGAACCGTCACGGGCTGATCGCCGGCGCGACCGGTACCGGTAAAACCGTGACCTTGCAGCGTCTGGCTGAAGCGTTCAGTGATGCCGGCGTGGCGGTGTTCGCCGCCGACATCAAGGGCGATTTGTGCGGCCTCGGTGCCGCCGCCAACCCGCAGGGCAAGATCGCCGAACGCATCGCCGGCATGCCGTGGCTCAACTACACGCCGCAGGCTTACCCGGTGACCTTGTGGGATATCCACGGTGAGTCCGGTCATCCACTGCGCACCACGTTGAGTGAAATGGGCCCGCTGCTGATCGGCAGCCTGCTGGAACTCACCGATAGTCAGCAGTCGGCGCTGTACGCGGCGTTCAAGGTCGCTGACCGCGAAGGGTTGTTGTTGCTGGATCTGAAAGATCTGAAAGCGCTGCTTAACCATCTCAAGGAAAATCCGCAGCTGTTGGGCGAAGACGCCGCGCTGATGACCACCGGCTCCAGTCAGGCGCTGTTGCGCCGTTTGGCGACTCTGGAACAGCAAGGCGCGGAAGCTTTGTTCGGCGAGCCGGCGCTGCAACTTGAAGACATCCTGCAACCGGCCGCCGATGGCCGTGGGCGCATTCATTTGCTCGACGCCAGTCGTCTGGTGCATGAAGCGCCGAAGGTTTACGCGACGTTCCTGTTGTGGCTGCTGGCCGAACTGTTCGAGCAGTTGCCAGAGCGCGGTGATGCCGACAAACCGCTGCTGGCGCTGTTTTTCGATGAGGCGCATTTGTTGTTTGGCGATACGCCGAAGGCTTTGCAGGAGCGGCTGGAGCAGGTGGTGCGCTTGATCCGTTCGAAAGGCGTTGGTGTGTATTTCGTCACGCAGTCGCCGGCGGATTTGCCGGATGACGTCTTGGCGCAGCTCGGTTTGCGCATCCAGCACGGTTTGCGCGCGTTCACCGCCAAGGAACAGAAATCCCTGCGCGCGGTGGCGGACGGCTTCCGGCCGAATCCGGCGTTCGATACGTTGTCGGTGCTGACGGAGCTGGGGATCGGCGAGGCGCTGGTCGGCACGCTGGCGGAGAAGGGCACGCCGGAAATGGTGCAGCGCGTGCTGGTGGCGCCGCCGCAATCGCGGATCGGGCCGTTGACTGAAACCGAGCGCACCACGCTGATCGCCGGCTCGCCTTTCAAGGGACGGTATGACAAGCCGATTGATCGCGAGTCGGCGTATGAAATCCTCATGGGTCGCAAAGGACTGGCGCCGGAGGCTGAGACACCTGCCGGTAACCCTGCGGCTGAAGAACCAAGCCTCGCCGACAGAGCCGGAGAGTTCCTCGGCACCGCCGCCGGGCAGGCACTGAAATCCGCCATGCGCCAAGCCGCGAACAACCTCGGCAAACAACTGGTGCGCGGCCTGATGGGCTCTTTATTAGGCGGCAGCAAACGCCGCTGATCCTGCTTTTGTAGGAGCAGAGCTTGCTCGCGAAGGCGTCATGTCAGACACAACATAGGTTGAATGACACACCGCTTTCGCGAGCAAGCTCAGCTCCTACAAAGGGCGGTGTCAGGACTTGTCTTTGGCGTGCGCCGCCAAACGCTCCAGTGCCGCACGTAACCCCGGATCACTGATCCCGTCCGCCGTCGCCTGAATCGTCGCCGCAGCATCCGTCGACAAATCCATCGTATTGCCCACCACCGCGCGCTGAATCGTCGGCGGCTGCACCTTGAACAGAATCCGCGTCAAACTGGCGAACTCATCGAACATCTGCAACTGGCGCTGCAAACGCTTTTGCTGGTAACGCAGACGCGTGGCCCAATGACCATCGGTGACAATCAGCAACAGACTGCCCTCACGCCACGACGCCACATGGCAATGCTCGCGGGCGGCGGGTTGCAGTTGGCTTTCGAGCAGGCGTTGCAAATGCCCCAGTCGCTGGGCATGGCCGAGGATGGCCTTGAGCGGTTTGGCTTCGCGAAGCAGAACGGCGGGTGCTCTGGCCGTAAGAGGGCGAAATGCCATGATCGAACACCTGAAGTAACAGAAACGCCATGGTAGCAGAAAGCGGACTTTTCACTCGCCCATTGCAATTGCCCCTGCTTTACCCATTAAATCAACGACTAACTTCTTTTCCGTACGACTTGAAGTTGAGCAAAACGCCCCTATTTTAAGTGAGCCCCGTCAAAGCGCAGTGCCAGCATCGTGGAACATCGCCACTTTCCTCACCACCGTTTCCGGGTAGAATGCTCGTTCGCATGCGGCCATGAGGGCTGCTCGGGCGACTCACGGGGCCGCCCTCCATCCCTTTAGTGTGGAAGATCCTGCCGATATGTTTGCGCCTTTGTTAAAGAAACTTTTTGGAAGCAAGAACGAGCGTGAAGTCAAACGCATGCTCAAGACGGTGCAGCTCGTCAATGCCTTCGAAGAGCAAATGGTGGCCCTTTCGGACGATCAATTGCGCGCCAAGACCGACGAGTTCAAGGCCCACATCGCCAAAGGGGAAACCCTCGACAAACTGCTGCCAGAAGCCTTTGCGGTCGCCCGCGAAGCCGGTAAGCGTGTCATGGGTATGCGTCACTTCGATGTCCAGCTGATCGGCGGCATGACCTTGCATGAAGGTCAGATCGCAGAAATGCGTACCGGTGAAGGCAAGACCCTGGTGGCAACACTGGGCGTTTACCTCAACGCACTGTCCGGCAAGGGCGTGCACGTTGTGACGGTGAACGACTACCTGGCCCGCCGTGACGCCAACTGGATGCGTCCGCTGTACGAATTTCTCGGCCTGACCGTCGGCGTCGTGACGCCGTTCCAGCCGCCGGAAGAGAAGCGTATCGCCTACGCCGCCGACATCACCTACGGCACCAACAACGAATTCGGTTTCGACTACCTGCGCGACAACATGGCGTTCAGCATGGAAGAAAAATTCCAGCGCGAACTCAATTTTGCCGTGATCGACGAAGTCGACTCCATCCTCATCGACGAAGCGCGTACCCCGCTGATCATTTCCGGTCAGGCCGAGGACAGCTCCAAGCTGTACATGGAGATCAATAAACTGATCCCGCAGCTGGAACTGCACGTCGAAGAAGTTGAAGGCGAAGTCACCAAGGCTGGCCACTACACCGTTGACGAGAAGACCCGTCAGGTCGAACTCAACGAAGCCGGTCACCAGTACATCGAAGACATGCTCACCGGCGTCGGCCTGCTGGCTGAAGGCGAGAGCCTGTACTCGGCGCATAACCTGGGCCTGCTGACCCACGTCTATGCCGGTCTGCGTGCGCACAAACTGTTCAACCGCAACATCGAATACATCGTGCAGGACGGCCAGGTCGTACTGGTCGACGAACACACCGGCCGTACCATGCCGGGTCGCCGTCTGTCCGAAGGTCTGCACCAGGCCATCGAAGCCAAAGAAGGTCTGAACATTCAGGCCGAGAGCCAGACCCTGGCCTCGACCACGTTCCAGAACTACTTCCGTCTGTACACCAAGCTGTCCGGCATGACCGGTACCGCTGACACCGAAGCGTTCGAATTCCATCAGATCTACGGTCTGTCGGTCATGGTCATTCCGCCGAACAAGCCGCTGGCGCGTAAGGACTACAACGACCTTGTGTTCCTGACGGCCGAAGAGAAATACACGGCAATCGTTGCAGACATCAAAGAAAGCATGGCTGCCGGTCGTCCGGTGCTGGTGGGTACTGCCACCATCGAAACCTCCGAGCACATGTCTGCACTGCTCGAGAAGGAAGGCATCGAACACAAGGTTCTCAACGCCAAGTTCCACGAAAAAGAAGCTGAAATCATTGCGCAGGCCGGTCGTCCGGGCGCGCTGACCATCGCCACCAACATGGCCGGTCGTGGTACCGACATTCTGTTGGGCGGCAACTGGGAAGTGGAAGTCGCTTCGCTGGAAGACCCGACCCCTGAGCAAATTGCCCAGATCAAGGCCGACTGGCAGAAGCGTCACCAGCAAGTGCTGGAGTCCGGTGGTTTGCAGGTGATCGCGTCCGAGCGTCACGAATCGCGCCGTATCGACAACCAGTTGCGTGGTCGTGCCGGTCGTCAGGGTGATGCCGGTTCCAGCCGCTTCTACCTGTCGCTGGAAGACAGCCTGATGCGTATCTTCGCCTCTGACCGGGTGAAGAACTTCATGAAAGCCCTGGGCATGCAGCCGGGCGAAGCGATCGAGCACCGCATGGTGACCAACGCGATCGAGAAGGCGCAGCGCAAGGTTGAAGGCCGTAACTTCGACATTCGTAAGCAACTGCTCGAGTTCGACGACGTCAACAACGAACAGCGTAAAGTGATTTATCACATGCGTAACACGTTGCTGGCCGCTGACAACATCGGTGAAACCATCGCCGACTTCCGTCAGGACGTGCTCAACGCCACCGTCAGCGCACACATTCCGCCGCAATCGCTGCCGGAACAGTGGGACGTTGCCGGTCTGGAAGCGTCGATTGCCAGCGATTTCGGCGTGACACTGCCGATTCAGCAGTGGCTCGACGAAGACGATCACTTGTACGAAGAAACCCTGCGCGAGAAGCTCATGACCGAGCTGATGGCGGCGTACAACGAGAAAGAAGATCAGGCCGGTGCCGATGCACTGCGCTCCTTCGAGAAGCAAATCGTTCTGCGCGTGCTGGATGACCTGTGGAAAGACCACCTGTCGACCATGGATCACCTGCGTCACGGTATCCACCTGCGTGGCTACGCCCAGAAGAACCCGAAGCAAGAGTACAAGCGCGAGTCGTTCACGCTGTTCTCCGAACTGCTCGATTCGATCAAGCGCGACTCGATCCGTGTGCTCTCGCACGTTCAGGTTCGCCGCGAAGATCCGGAAGCCGAAGAGCAACGTCTGCGTCAGGAAGCCGAAGCACTGGCCGCCCGCATGCAGTTCGAACACGCTGAAGCGCCAGGTCTTGAGCAACCGGAACTGCTCGGTGAAGAGGTCGATGTGGCCCTCGCCGCCGCCCCGGTTCGCAACGAACAGAAGCTGGGCCGCAACGAACTGTGCTACTGCGGTTCGGGCAAGAAATTCAAGCATTGCCACGGGCAGATCCAGTAAAACCCGTTATCACTGCTGAAATACCCGCGCCGCGACCGGCTTATGCCGTCGCGGCGTTTTGCCATTTAAACCACCGTCACTGCGCGTGACGGTGCTGACATCATTGAGTAAGGAGCGCATTCATGGCTGTTGGTCTTGGTCCTTTGCCAACGTTGCACCCGGTTGCCGGTTTTGAACTCGGTATTGCCTCGGCCGGCATCAAGCGCCCTGGGCGCAAAGATGTCGTTGTGATGCGCTGCGCCGAAGGTTCGACCGTGGCCGGCGTGTTCACGTTGAACGCCTTTTGTGCCGCGCCGGTGATTCTGGCGAAGCAACGCGTACAGAACGCCGTGCGTTATCTGCTGACCAACACCGGCAACGCCAACGCGGGCACCGGCGAGCCGGGCCTGGCCGCTGCCGAGCGCACCACCGCCAGACTGGCTGAGCTGACCGGCGTCGATGCCAGCCAGATTCTGCCGTACTCCACCGGTGTGATCGGCGAGCCGCTGCCGGTCGAGAAAATCGAAGGCGCGCTGCAAGCTGCGCTGGACGATCTCTCGGAAAACAACTGGGAAGCCGCTGCCACCGGCATCATGACCACTGACACCTTGCCAAAAGGTGCCAGCCGCCAGTTCCAGCATGACGGCGTGACCATCACCGTCACCGGCATCAGCAAAGGCGCGGGCATGATCCGTCCGAACATGGCGACCATGCTCGGTTACATCGCCACTGACGCCAAAGTCTCCCGCGACGTGCTGCACAATTTGATGCTCGACGGCGCCAACAAGTCGTTCAACCGCATCACCATCGACGGCGACACCTCGACCAACGACTGCTGCATGCTGATCGCTACCGGCAAGGCTGCACTGCCGGAAATCACCCGCGCTGAGGGCGAACTGTTCGCCAAATTGAAGCAAGCGGTGTTCGAAGTGTGCATGGACGTGGCCCAAGCCATCGTGCGTGACGGCGAAGGCGCGACCAAGTTTGTCACTGTTGAAGTGAATGGCGGCGGCAATCATCAGGAATGCCTGGACGTTGGCTACACTGTGGCGCACTCGCCGCTGATCAAGACTGCACTGTTCGCCTCCGACCCGAACTGGGGCCGTATTCTGGCGGCCGTCGGTCGTGCCGGCGTGCCGGATCTGGACGTGAGCAAGATCGACGTGTTCCTCGGCGACGTGTGCATCGCCAGCCGTGGCGCGCGCGCGGCGACCTACACTGAGGCGCAAGGCTCGGCAGTGATGCAACAGGAAGAAATCACCATCCGCATCGAACTGGGTCGCGGCGAATGCAGCGAAACCATCTGGACCACCGACCTTTCGCATGAGTATGTGAAGATCAACGCTGAATACCGCACTTGATCTAACCTGAGACCGAGTCGATGCCATCGCGAGCAGGCTCACTCCTACAGTGGTTTTGTAAACGCCACAGATCCCCTGTAGGAGTGAGCCTGCTCGCGATGGCGCCCCATCAGGTACCAAAAATTCTGGCCTGATTCTCCTGACGAAAAGGCGCCAAACCCATGTCCCTGCACCTGATCATCGGCGACAAACTGCTTTCCTCCTGGTCTCTGCGCGCTGCCTTGGCGCTTGAACTGACCGGCGCTCCTTACACCGAAGAACTGATCAAACTCGGCAAGCCCGACACCCGCGAGCGGCTGCTCAAGCATTCGCCGACCGCCAAGGTGCCGCTGCTGCAAACCTCGCGCGGCACGGTTGCCGATTCGCTGGCCATCGCCGAATACCTGGCCGAACAGTTCCCGTCCGAGCAACTCTGGCCGAGCGACATTTTCGCCCGCGCTCAGGCCCGATCCGCCTGCGCACAAATGCACAGCGGCTTCTTCGCCATGCGCAATCACATGCCGTTCAACCTCAGTCATGACGCGCCGCTCAACCCGGTGCCGCCAGAAGTGAAGGTCGATATCGAACGCATGCTCGCGCTGTGGGCCGAATGCCGTGACGCCGCCACCGAGAGCGGGCCGTACCTGTTCGGTCGCGTCAGTCTGGCCGATGCTTTTTTCGCACCGATCGCCGTGCGCCTGCGTACCTATCAGGTAAAACTGCCGGCCGCCGACGAAGCCTATGTTGAAACCGTCTACCAATGGCCCGCCTTCAAAGCGTGGCAACAGGCTGGACTGGAGGAGTTGAATCCGTGAAACGTGTACACGTCGCCGCCGCCGTCATCCGTGACGACAGCGGCAAAATCCTCATCGCCCGCCGCGCCGACTCCCAGCATCAGGGTGGTCTGTGGGAGTTTCCCGGCGGCAAGGTCGAGGCGGACGAAACTGTCGAAAGCGCACTGGCCCGAGAGCTGAAAGAAGAACTGGGCATCGTCGTTGGTGCTGCTCGACCGTTGATCAAAGTGCGTCACGATTACCCGGACAAGCAGGTGTTGCTGGATGTCTGGGAAGTCTCGGCATTCACCGGCGAACCGCACGGTGCCGAAGGCCAGCCATTGGCCTGGGTGACCGCGAAAGACTTGCCGAACTACGAGTTCCCGGCCGCCAACCAGCCTATCGTCGCAGCCGCGCGTTTACCTGGCGAATATCTGATTACCCCGGAAGATCTGGAAACCCCGGCTTTGCTGCGCGGGATTCAGAAGGCGATTGCTGGCGGGATCAAGCTCATCCAGCTGCGCGCACCGAATGGCTACGACCCGAAGTACCGCGATCTGGCGGTGGATGCCGCCGGTCTCTGTGCTGGCAAGGCGCAATTGATGATCAAAGGGCCATTTGAATGGCTCGGCGATTTCCCGTCGGCGGGTTGGCACATCACCTCAGCGCAATTGCGTAAATACGCAGCGGCGGGGCGGCCGTTGCCGGCTGAACGCTGGCTGGCGGCGTCGTGCCACAACGCTGAGGAATTGGCGTTGGCGGAGCAGATGGGCGTGGATTTTGTGACGCTGTCGCCGGTGCAGCCGACGTTGACGCATCCGGATGCGCAGCCGTTGGGTTGGGAGCAGGCTTCGGCGTTGATCGAAGGCTTTAGTAAGCCGGTGTTTCTGTTGGGTGGGGTTGGCCCGGCGGAGCGCGAGAAGGCTTGGGGTGTTGGGGCGCAGGGTGTGGCGGGGATTCGCGCGTTCTGGCCTGATTCTCTGTAACGGCTGCTGGCCTCATCGCGAGCAGGCTCACTCCTACATGGGCCGTGTTCCTTCAGTTGGAATACGGTCAACTGTAGGAGTGAGCCTGCTCGCGAAGGCGTCCTTCCAATCACTGCAAAGCTAAGGTTTAGCCGCCGGTTGCCACAAAATCTCCGCAATCCCCTGTCGCCGCGCAATCAACCGCGCCGCCACAAACAACAAATCCGACAACCGATTGATATACGCCAGGCCAACCCCGGCCAATGGCTCGATCGCATTCAGATGCTGACAGCGCCGCTCGGCACTCCGCGCCAGGCTGCGGCACACATGCGCCTGCGCAATCAGCATCGAACCACCCGGCAGAATGAAATTCTCCAGCGGCCCCAACTCCTCATTCCAGACGTCGATCGCCGCTTCCAGCCGCTCGATTTCCGCCGCGTTCAATGCCTGATATTGCGGCATCGCCAACTCGCCGCCCAAATCAAACAAGCGATGCTGACAAGGCGCCAACACCTCGATCAATTCATTCAGCCCCGGAGTGGCCTCGCGCTCGGCAAGTAACCCGGCCAGCAACACGCCAACCTGACTGTTCAGCGTATCGACTTCACCAATCGCTTCGATGCGCGGGTGATCCTTCGGTACGCGGCGGCCGTCGCCCAGGCCGGTTTCGCCTTTGTCGCCGGTGCGCGTGTAAATCTTCGACAAGCGAAAGCCCATGGGTTACCTCGGAAGTTGATTAATTTCAGCCGCGATGGCCGGTAGTGGCGCCAGCGGCAAGCGCAGGGTGAAGCAGGTGCCCTGACCGGGCGCCGACTGCACTTCCATCTGGCCTTTGTGATTGTTGGTGATGATGAAGTACGACACCGACAAGCCAAGCCCGGTGCCCTGACCGATTTCCTTGGTGGTGAAGAACGGCTCGAAGGTGCGTTTGCGCACACTCTCGCTCATGCCGATGCCGTTGTCCTCGACCTGAATCTCGGCCCACGGCGGATTGAGCTTGGTGCGCAAAATAATCCGCCCTGGCTCGCTGTCGTCCTCGCGCTGGTGAATCGCTTGTGCGGCGTTCTTCAGCAGGTTGAGCAGTACTTGTTCCAGCTCGTTGGCAGTGCCGGGCACCGGGCCGAGCGCCGGGTCGAACTGGCGCACAATGGCCTGACCCTTGAAGTCGAAACCGATCGCCAGATCGAAGTCGTTGCCGGCAATTTCCACGGCTTGATCGATCAGCGCCGGCAGGTCGCACGGTGCCATTTCCCGAGTGCTACGACGGCTGAAGCTGAGCATGTGCGTGACGATTTTCGCCGCACGGGCACCGGCCTGTTGAATGCCGTCGAGGAGTTTCGGCACTTCGCGGCCTTGCAGGTAACGGTTGACGGTATCGAGTTCGATGCCCAGTTGTTCGGCGGTTTCGATGTTCTTCGGCAGATCTGCTGAAAGGCGTCGACGGATGTTTTGCACGTTGTGCAGGATCGCGCCCAGCGGGTTATTGATCTCGTGGGCCATGCCCGCCGCGAGGCCGCCGACCGAAAGCATCTTCTCCGACTGCACCATCATTTCTTCCAGCGACAAACGCTGGGTGATGTCATCGATGCGGATCACCACGCCACGGCCGGCGCCGCCCATCAGCGGATAAAACGTCAGCGCGTAATGCTTCGGCTCGTCGTCCTTGAACCACGTCACTCGCTCGATTTTCGCCACCGTGTGTTGTTCGACGGTTTGCTTGAGCTGCGGCAGAAACGGTTTCAATGGTTCGAAGGCGAGGAAGATCGGCTGGTTAAGAGCTTCGTCCAGACGTGTGCCGGAAAGGGCACTGGCCTCCTGATTCCATTGGGTGACGTAGAGCTGTTCGTCGAGGGCGATCAGTGCCGAGGGCATCGAGTCGATGATGCTATTGAGGTAGTTCTGGAAACCGGTGAGCTTCTTCTCGATTTTGCTGCGTACCTGAACTTCCAGTTCCAGTTTGCGGTTGGTGTGGCGGGTTTCCTCGGCCAGACCTTGAGCCTGATCGTAGGCGGCTTGCGAGTCGTCGCGGGCGCGTTTGAGCTGCTGCTCGCGGGCTTCAATGCGCGACAGCATGGTGTTGAACGCTTCGGCGAGGCTGCCGATTTCGTCGTGGTTGCCGCGTGAGGCACGCAGCGCGTAGTTCTCTTCGCGGGTGACCTGACGCGAGAGTTCTTCCAGTTGATGGATCGGCCGGGTGATCAGGCGTTTGATCTGGCGGGCAATCACCAGCCACAACAGCACGCTGAAAATCAGAATCCCAAGACTCGCGGTCAGGGTGCCGGTGTAGAACGCCATCGGCAGTTCGCTGCTCGCCACCAGCAACAGATGACCGGGCGCGGTGCCGGGGCGGGGCAGGGTGATCAACTGGTTGCTGCGAAACTCGGTGAGTTGCCAGGCTTCGATGTGCCGGTAGCGTTCCGGCAGTTTGAGTTTGTCGCCGCGCTGCACCTGCGCGAGGCGTTCGCCTTTGCCGTCATAGATCGCAGCGGCGCGTAATGGCGAATAGCTGTCGAGCTCCTTGAGCAGACGCTCGGCGCTCTCCGGCGATTGCAGGGACTCGCTGACCAGACTCGGGTTGGCGATCAGTCGGCCGATGGTCTGCAAGGCTTGCGGCGCCATGCTTTCCTGGGAAATGTAGTAGGCGGCGCTGATAAAGGTCAGGTTGGCGACCAGCAACACAGTGGTTAACAGCACCAGCAGGGCGGCCAGCAGTTTCTGGCCGACCGGCAGGTTTTCGAGGCGCTGGCGCAATGGCATCAGGTCTATCGCAGCAAAGGAACAAGTGGCCAGCGTAGCCGCTGCTCAGTCGCTGGGCAATCCAAGGCTGTGCAGATGCGCGACGAGGCGCTGCTGCAACTGGTTGAGGTGCGGCAGATTCAATTGATGACGGGTGGCGACTTTGCAGGCGTGGCCCAATAGATAGCTGATTTCGGTGCGGCGTTGGTTGGCGACGTCCTGATACATCGACGAGTAATTGGTCGCCGTCGCCTGAATCACCCGTTCGACTTCCTGTTGCAGGTTTTCAGCAGCAGCGGGTTGGCCGCAGTGCTGCAACAACTCGGCGAGTTCGGCACACAGCGTGGCGACTTCGCAGTGATGATCCTGCAAACCACCGTTGCGGCAGTGGTGCAGCACGGTCAGTGGATTGATCGCGCAGTTGAGCGCCAGTTTGCGCCACAGCCGCGTGAGGATGTCGGTGCTCCATTCGTGGGGAATGTTCGCGGCTTGCAGATCGTCCAGCCAGATTGGCGCAACCGGTTGAGTGACATCGCCCAGCCAGGTGAAGCCGTGACCGGCGAACACCACGCGCCAGTCGCCGTCGCGAAACGCGCCTTCGGTGCTGGACGCGCTAATGCAGCGCGCTTGCGGAACGCGCGTGGCGACGGCGTCCTGACTGCCGAGGCCGTTCTGCAACAGGATCAGTTCGGCATCCGCTGTCAGGCGCGGAGCGAGGCGGGCGATGGCACTTTCGGCGTCGTAGGCTTTGCAGGCGACCAGCAGTCGGCGAATTGGCTCAGGGCTGTCGGCGGTTTCGCCCGGCACCGCATACGTGCTGGCCTGGCCGTGTTCGACGAGCGTTAGCCCGCCGGCCGCTTCATAACTGCGCAGGCGTTCGGCATCGCGCACGATCAATTTCACCGGCAAACCAGCCCGGGCCAGACGCGTGGCCCACAGTGTGCCGAGGCTGCCGGCGCCGAGGACGTGCCAGGTGGTCGACATCAGTTTTTTGCTCGATTGCGTACAGGCATGTGCGGCTCGCCGTGTTCGTAGGAAAAGACCCGTTATAATGAGCCCGATTTTAACCGCAAGCCAAGCGCGCTCCATCCTCATCGAGCGCGCCTTTTTATTGGAGAGATTACATGCCGTCGTTCGACGTGGTATCCGAACTGGACAAACACGAACTCACCAACGCGGTCGAGAACGCCGTGAAGGAACTCGATCGTCGTTATGACCTGAAAGGCAAAGGCAGCTTCGAGTTCAAGGAAAAAGACCTGACCGTGAGCCTCACCGCTGAAGCCGGGTTCCAGCTCGAAGCGATGATCGAAATCCTCAAGCTGGCGCTGGTCAAGCGCAAGATCGATGTGCAGTGCCTTGAGGTCAAGGACGCTTATGCATCGGGCAAGCTGATGAAGCAGGACGCCATCCTCAAGGAAGGCATCGACAAAGAACTGGCGAAGAAAATCGTCGGCCACATCAAAGACGCCAAGCTGAAAGTGCAGGCCGCCATTCAGGGCGAGCAAGTGCGCGTGACCGGCAAGAAGCGTGATGACCTGCAAGAAGCCATCGCTGCACTGCGTGCCAAGGAATTCGGCATGCCGCTGCAGTTCAACAACTTCCGCGACTAAGCTCGGTCAGATGACCTGTGGGAGCGAGCTTGCTCGCGAAAGCGGTGTGTCAGTCAACTCATTGGCTGAATGACCCAGCGCTTTCGCGAGCAGGCTCGCTCCCACATTTGTTTTGAATACACCCCGGAAAGCCGGAAATCAGGAGATAGAAGATGGATTTGAATGCTGAGGTAGACCAGTTGGTCAAGGCATCCCAGGCGTGGATCCCGATGATCATGGAATACGGCAGCCGCGTGCTGCTGGCAGTGATTACCCTGGCCATCGGCTGGTGGCTGATCAACAAGGTCACGCAAAAACTCGGCGGTCTGCTGGCTCTGCGCAATGCTGACCTGGCGCTGCAAGGTTTTATCAGCAGCCTGGCCAACATCATTCTCAAAGTGCTGCTGATCGTCAGCGTCGCGTCGATGATCGGCGTGGAAACCACCTCGTTCGTTGCCGCAATCGGTGCTGCCGGTCTGGCCATCGGTCTGGCGTTGCAGGGCAGCCTGGCGAACTTCGCCGGTGGCGTGCTGATTCTGCTGTTCCGTCCGTTCCGTATCGGTGACTGGATCGAAGCGCAGGGCGTGGCGGGTACTGTCGACAGTATCCAGATCTTCCACACCGTACTGCGTACCGGCGACAACAAGACCATCATCATGCCTAACGGCAACCTGTCGAACGGCATCATCACCAACACCAATCGTCAGCCGACCCGCAAGGTGGTGTTCGATGTGGGCGTTGATTACGAAGCCGATCTGCAAAAGGCCCGTCAGGTGCTGCTGGATCTGGCCAACGACGAGCGCATTCTGCAAGACCCGGCGCCGCAGGCGGTAATTTCGACGCTGGGTGACAGCGCGATCACCGTTTCCCTGCGTGTGTGGGTTAAAACTGCAGACTACTGGGACGTGATGTTCATGTTTAACGAGCAGTCGCGTGATCGTTTAAAAACCGCTGGTATTGATATTCCTTTTCCGCAGCGAACCATTCGCGTAGTTCAGGAAACAGCAGCGCAGTAACAACCTTGATACCTGGCTTTGCAGTCAGTTAATCAATAAAGACCCAAGAGCTGTTCACACTCTTGGGTTTTTTATGGCCGTCATTAAAGTTCGCCAGCTAATAGATAGCTGACTAATCTTTGTCATTCGAATGCAGTTAAGCCAGGCATAAAAAAACCGCCCACCTGAAGCAGGTGAGCGGTTCTTGTTTAGAGCAGAGCTCTACAGTACTTCAGCTGTGCATCCCTATTAGAGGATGTTCAGTGGGTACTCAACGATCAGACGCACGTCGTTGTTGTCAGACGAGTAGCCGCTGTAAGCACCGTTCGAACGGTACATGGCATAACGCAGACGGAACGACAGGTCTTTGGCTGGACCTTCTTGCAGAACGTACTTGGACTCGGCGTTCCACTCGTTCTCTTTACCTTCACCCAGACCGTTGGTCTCGATGTTGTCACCCATCACGTAACGGGTCATGAAGCTCAGGCCAGGAACGCCGTAGTCTTTCATGTTGATGTCGTAGCGAGCCTGCCAGGATTTCTCTTCGCGACCCACGAAGTCGGAGATCTGGATGGAGTTGGCTACGAAGATTGTGCTGTTACCGTCAACGCCATAGTAGTAAGCGTTGTCGCCGCTCGACTGCTGGTAGGCAACGGTGAACTTGTGCGCGCCCAGGCTGTAAGCAGCAGCCAGGGACCACAGGTTGTTGTCCACACCCAGAGTGCCGTCACCGATGGCGTCGACCAGGTCACCACGGCTGTCGCCCTTGGTTTTGTAACCGTTCAGGTCGAAGTTCAACGACTGAGTGTCGTCGATCGGCAAGGTGTAGTTCAGGTTGATGTAGTACTTCTTGAAGTAGTCATCAGCGTCGGAAGCAGCCAGTGCACCGGTGAAGTTGTCGGTGAAGGCGTAGCTGGCACCAAAGATATTGATGTTGGTCAGGCCTTTGCCGCCGTTACCGTTTTCATCAGGCAGACCGCCGATGCTGTCACGGCCCATACCGGTTTGCTTGCTCAGGGAAGTGAAGCGACCTGCGCTCAGTTCCAGACCTTTGATCTCTTTGGAAGTGATCAGGGTACCGGTCGCGACTTCTGGCAGCAGACGGCTGTCATCGGTAGCGAACACTGGGCTGGCAACAAATTGCTGGCCGTATTTCAGGGTGGTGTCGGAGAGACGGAATTTAACTGCGCCGCCGATTTTGCCCTGGGATTTTTCCGGGTTGCCGTCGCTGTCGCTGGCGAACAGGCCGTTACCGCGGTGGCCCGAGCCGCCGTCCAGTTTGACCGAACCCATTGCCATGGCGTCGAGACCGAAGCCGATGGTGCCTTGAGTGAAGCCCGACTCGTAAGTCAGCAGTTGGCTGACACCGGTGTCCTGGCGATAGCCAGCAGTACCGGAAGAGCCGTTGCCTGCACCGTTTTTAAAGTCACGGTTCATGTATTCCATACGAGTCTTCAGTTTCAGACTCTGGTCGCCGAAGAAACCTTTGGAATCATCCTGAGAAGACGCCACTGCGAACTGCGAGGTGCCTGCTGCAACAGCCAGTGCGATCATGCTCCACTTCATCACGCGCATCGTGATTTGCTCCTTTGGTTTTTAGAAGAGTACTGCCGTCCCACCTGTTTTATTATCTGGGCGGCTCTTTCTTTTTGTGTCGGCGCAAACTTATATCACGCCGACAATGTTGGCGATACTTGCGAATCTAACGTTTCACCTTCTTTACGACGCTGTCGCAGATGGCTTTGTAGAGGTCGCAAATTCACAGTACCGATGCAATCGGGTCTACAACTTTCTCGCTGTTTTTCTAGCCTTTTGCATCGCTAAAAAAGAGTCCCTGGCAAAACACTTGAATCTCCATCGGGCAACCCTGCCACTGTTTTTGTTGGGCTTGAGGCATCCACATCGTGTGGTGCGCTTATAGTCCATATGTGTACGAATGCAACAAGCGTGCACAAACCGCAATGTCGGTGCGGTTATTTTTCTGAACACCGCCTGTTACCCGTAAAAACCTTATAAATACGGGGCGCCAAGCCCCTTTCTACAAGGGCTTGACGCCATTCCGGCTATCGTGTTGCCAAGGCATCGGCCGCGTGCGACAGCCAAAAACGTTACCGGTTCACCCCGCCAGTGAGTATTCGGCGGATGCTTCGACGCCTGAGCGTAGACGCACTGTGCGGTTTTGGTGCAAAAAAAATGACACCCTGTCCTGTAATCACACAGTCCGGCATGTGGGTAATCTCGAACGCCTCAATGGTTTTCAGTCATTTACGCGTATTCGTTATCCCTCTCGGTTCCGTGCTGGTGCAGGGCGCCAATAAATGTCACATGTCGGGGCGTTCGGCGAAAGCGCCGCAGGGCACAGCTGTCGTGAAGACTGGCGTATTCGCGGTATGCTTCCGGTCTGTCGCTTGGTGCGCTGCCCATCGGGCTGGCCGCTAAGCTGAATATGTCGATCAGCCGGGAGTGCGCGCAGTGTTTGCTTTAGATTCACGACTTCAACAGGACACGCTGACCATCGGTGACTTCCCGCTCTGCCGCCTGTTGCTGTCCAACGACAGCAACTATCCATGGTTCATCCTGGTGCCTCGTCGCGACGATATCAGCGAGTTGTTTCAATTGGATGTCGCCGATCAGCAGCAGTTGTGGCTGGAAACTACCGCACTGGCCGAGTTGCTCAAGGACTTGCTGGACGCGGACAAAATGAACGTGGCAACACTGGGTAATGTTGTCAGCCAGTTACACATGCATGTAATTGTGCGCAAACGCGATGACGCCGCCTGGCCGGCGCCGGTCTGGGGCAAACACCCGGCCAAGCCATACAGTGCCGAGCAGGTTGCCGCGATTCGCGAGCGCTTGCGTCTGGTGTTGACCGAAGACTTCACGTTTCTGGAGGGCTGAAGCATGAGCCTGGAACAACGCGTTACCGATCTGGAAAGCCGTCTGGCGTTTCAGGACGACACCATTCAGGCGTTGAACGACGTGCTGGTCGCGCAGCAGCGCGTAGTCGATCGTCTGCAACTGCAGATGGCGGCGCTGCTCAAGCGTCAGGAAGAAATGGTCGGGCAGTTCGAGTCTTTTGAAGAAGAGGCGCCACCGCCGCACTATTAAGGTTTTTCTGAAGGCATAAAAAAACCGCGAACAGCCAGGCTGCTCGCGGTTTTTTATTGCCTTGGATCAGCGACGCGGCAGAGCAGCGATCACGTCCTCGGCTTGCAGGCCTTTGTCCCGGTTCATCACCGAGAACTCGACGCGCTGGCCTTCGACCAGAACGCGGTGGCCTTCGCCACGGATTGCACGGAAGTGCACGAAAATATCATCGCCGGAATCCCGGGAGATAAAGCCGAAGCCTTTGGAAGTGTTGAACCACTTGACGGTACCGGTATCACGATTGGTCATGTCATAGCTGGTTGGCGCGGCAGCAGGTGAAGAACGATAGAAGCTGACGGCCAGGTGCAGAACCACGGCAACCAGAGCGATCACCAGGGTGAACAGCACGGCTGGCTGGCCGGCGATGACAGGCATCGGCGCGATCAGGGTCAGGGTTTGCAGGACAACGGTCAGTACCAGAAGCGCGCTGACGAGGTTTTGCAGATGCTGACGCGGGCCTTTGTTCCAGTAAGGAATCACCGGGGCAATGATCAGGTTCAGCAGGCCGAAAAAGGCCAGGTAAAGTGCATCGGGTTGTTGCAGGTAGGGAACGGCTTCGGATTTCAAGCTAGGTATGAACGACAGCAGCAAAGCCGCTGCGCCCATTAGCAGGTGGACGATTTTCAACATTTTAATTGGCTCACGTTTATGACGGCTCACAAGGAAGAGCTGAAGGCGCACGGTTCGCTTCGGAACAAAAATAAGAGGCGTTGGACACGTACACGGCATCAGCCTATGCGCAACACCCCGAAAAATGGGGCATGGCGACACACTGCCTATTTAACAGCAAAGCCTGCGGCTACTCAAATCAGCCCGGCCAGCGGCACCGCGTCGGTCGATTTGTCGCAGCGTCTGTGGCCAATCAAGGCTGCGAGGTGTGGTCAGCCTTGCTAGAGTGGGTCTGCACCTGTTGGATGAATTCAATCGCCGTTAGGGGGTAAACATGGCAATCGATATCGGTATCAGTGAAGAAGACCGCAAATCCATCGTTGAAGGACTGTCGCGACTACTGTCCGACACCTACGTGCTGTATCTCAAGACCCACAACTTCCACTGGAACGTCACCGGTCCGATGTTCCGTACGCTGCACCTGATGTTCGAAGAGCAATACAACGAACTGGCGCTGGCCGTGGATTCGATCGCCGAGCGCATTCGCGCGCTGGGCTTTCCGGCTCCGGGCGCCTACGCGACGTACGCGCGTCTTTCTTCTATTAAGGAAGAAGAGGGCGTGCCGAGCGCAGAAGACATGATCAAGCAACTCGTCGCTGGCCAGGAAGCGGTGACCCGCACCGCACGCGGCATCTTCCCGCTGCTCGATAAAGTCAGCGATGAGCCGACCGCCGACCTGCTGACTCAGCGCATGCAGGTGCACGAAAAAACCGCGTGGATGCTCCGCGCGTTGCTCGAAGGCTGATCGAAGCGCGCCTGTAATCGTTGGGTTGCAGGCGCGCTGTCCAGACTCTTACTTGTTGCGTTGGCTT
Source organism: Pseudomonas rustica (assembly GCF_049959085.1). Taxonomy (NCBI): domain Bacteria; kingdom Pseudomonadati; phylum Pseudomonadota; class Gammaproteobacteria; order Pseudomonadales; family Pseudomonadaceae; genus Pseudomonas; species Pseudomonas rustica. The sequence goes on from NZ_CP188200.1 coordinate 731,492, forward strand.
ATCCTACGTGGCGGGTCAACAAGTCGTCTGGCTATAACTTTGCGTCTGCGTTTTTATGGAGGTCACAGGAAGTGGCTTTGAAAATCCGCAGAGATGGCAAAGGAGTGTCAACGATATGGAAGATGTAGACAGGCGCAACGACAGGGTTGTCGTGCCGCCCCATGAACTGATCGTCGATCCGTTCGTCAATGAGTTCGACATGGCATTGATCCGGCCGCTGTCGCGATCCGTGCGTTTGAATGGTTACGCCACCTGCCTGCGACTGGAGCAGGTGTACTGGAACATCCTCGCCAATATGGCGGCCAATAATTGCTGTTCGATCAGTTCGCTGTTGTCCCACGTCGACCGCGAGGTGCAGTTGCGTCACGGCGGAGTGAAAAATTTCAGTGCGCTGGTGCGGGTGGTCTGTGTGATGAACAGCGGCCGGGAGGTGGCGCCGGCCATCGCGGTCTGAACAGTGACGGTTGCAAGCGAGGTCGCGGCCCGTGCAGTCTTACGGCTGCACGGGCCGCATTTAATGGATATAATCCCGCTCTTTCGCCGCAAAGCCCTGCGCGCGGTAGCAATCTGATCGCCGAGACACCTCCATGCCGATGTACGATTATCAATGTGCTTCCTGTGGTCATCAGTTGGAAGCCATTCAAAAGATCAGCGCTGCACCGCTGGTCGACTGCCCTGCCTGCCAGGCGCCAGAGCTCAAGAAACAAATGTCCATGCCAGGTTTTCGCCTCAGCGGCAGCGGCTGGTACGAAACCGATTTCAAGACCGGCGCCAAGAAGAACCTGGCCGGTGGCGACAAATCTGACTAGGGTTCAGGCCCAGGTCGAACGACACGCGTGAGTGTCCCGATGGCGCACACAGTTTGAGTGCGGCGGGATCTCCACCGAATTTCGAATTACGAGAAGCGAAACCACTACCATGATGCGCAGCCATTATTGCGGCCAACTGAACGAAAGCCTGGAAGGTCAGGAAATTACCCTTTGCGGATGGGTTCACCGTCGTCGCGACCACGGCGGGGTGATTTTCCTCGATATCCGTGATCGTGATGGTCTGGCCCAAGTGGTATTCGATCCGGATCGCGCCGAGAGCTTCGCCGCCGCCGACCGCGTGCGCAGCGAATACGTCGTAAAGATCACCGGTAAGGTGCGTCTGCGTCCGGCCGGTGCCACCAACGCCAACATGGCGTCGGGCATGATCGAAGTGCTGGGTTATGAGCTGGAAGTGCTGAACGAGTCGGAAACCCCGCCGTTCCCGCTGAACGAGTTCTCCGACGTCGGCGAAGAAACCCGTCTGCGCTATCGCTTCCTCGACCTGCGTCGTCCGGAAATGGCCGAGAAGCTGCGTCTGCGTTCGCGCATGACCACCAGCATCCGTCGCTTTCTCGACGAAAACGGCTTCCTCGACGTTGAAACACCGATCCTGACCCGTGCCACCCCTGAAGGTGCGCGTGACTATCTGGTGCCGAGCCGTACTCACGCCGGTTCGTTCTTCGCCCTGCCGCAATCGCCGCAGCTGTTCAAACAACTGCTGATGGTTGCCGGTTTCGACCGTTACTACCAGATCGCCAAGTGCTTCCGCGACGAAGACCTGCGCGCTGACCGTCAGCCAGAATTCACCCAGATCGACATCGAAACCAGCTTCCTCGATGAAAAAGAGATCATGGGCCTGACCGAGCAAATGATCCGCAACCTGTTCAAGGAAGTGCTGGATCTGGAATTCGGCGAATTCCCGCACATGACCTTCGAAGAAGCCATGCGCCGCTACGGTTCCGACAAGCCAGACCTGCGTATTCCGCTGGAACTGGTCGACGTTGCCGATCAACTGAAAGAAGTTGATTTCAAAGTGTTCAGCGGCCCGGCCAACGATCCGAAATGCCGTATCGCTGCTCTGCGCGTACCAGGCGGCGCAAGCATGCCACGCAAGCAGATCGACGATTACACCAAGTTCGTCGGCATCTACGGTGCCAAGGGCCTGGCGTACATCAAGGTCAACGAGCGCGCTGCCGGTGTTGAAGGTCTGCAATCGCCGATCGTGAAAAACATCCCGCTGGAAAACCTCAACGCCATCCTCGATCGCGTTGGCGCCGTTGACGGCGACATCGTGTTCTTCGGTGCCGACAAGGCCAAGATCGTCAGCGAAGCCTTGGGCGCACTGCGTATCAAGCTCGGTCACGACCTCAACCTGCTGACCTGCAAGTGGGCACCGATGTGGGTTGTCGACTTCCCGATGTTCGAAGAAAACGACGACGGCAGCTTCTCCGCGCTGCACCACCCGTTCACCGCGCCGAAGTGCTCCCCGGAAGAACTGGAAGCCAACCCGGCCGGCGCGCTGTCCCGCGCGTACGACATGGTGCTGAACGGTACTGAACTGGGTGGCGGTTCGATCCGTATTCACCGCAAGGAAATGCAGCAAGCGGTATTCCGCCTGTTGGGTATCAACGAAGCGGAACAGGAAGAGAAGTTCGGCTTCCTGCTCGACGCCCTGAAATACGGTGCGCCGCCGCACGGTGGTCTGGCTTTCGGTCTCGACCGTCTGGTGATGCTGATGACCGGCGCCCAGTCGATCCGTGAAGTGATCGCCTTCCCGAAAACCCAGAGTGCTGCTGACGTGATGACGCAAGCGCCGGGTGTCGTGGACGCCAAGGCACTGCGCGAGCTGCACATTCGTTTGCGCGAAACGCCAAAGGCTGAGTAACACGGGCCTGAAGGCGCATCTTCGGATGCGCCTTTTTTCTATCTATAGAAAGCAGGTCGAGATTTTTTGTGTGCTGGCCGCTGCATGAGCAGGGCGGGCAACGTTTTAAAGAGAATTCGGAGCGAGTTATGGCTGGTCATTCCAAGTGGGCGAACATCAAGCACCGCAAAGAACGTCAGGATGCCAAAAGGGGCAAGATCTTCACCAAGTGGATCCGCGAACTGACCGTTGCGGCCCGTCAGGGCGGCGGTGATCCGGGCTCCAACCCGCGTCTGCGTCTGGCGCTGGATAAAGCGCTGAGCGCAAACATGAGCCGCGACATCATCGACCGTGCCGTTGCGCGCGGCGCCGGTGCGACCGAAGCGGACAACGTTGAAGAGCTGACCTACGAAGGCTACGGCCCGGGCGGCGTAGCGGTGTTGGTCGAGTGCATGACCGACAACCGCAACCGTACTGCCGCAGCCGTGCGCCACGCGTTCAGCAAGTGCGGTGGCAACCTTGGCACCGACGGTTCGGTGGCGTACCTGTTCGAGCGTAAAGGCCAGATCAGCTTCGCGCCGGGCGTCGATGAAGACGCACTGACCGAAGCAGCGCTGGAAGCCGATGCCGATGACGTGGTTGCACACGAAGACGGTTCGATCGACGTGTTCACCTCGTTTACCAGTTTCTACGCGGTGCGTAACGCGCTGGAAGCGGCCGGCTTCAAGGGTGATGACGCAGAAATCGTCATGCAGCCGACCACCAGCGCCGAGCTGGATCTGGAAGGCGCGGAGAAGGTGCTCAAGCTGATCGACATGCTTGAGGATCTGGACGACGTGCAGAACGTCTACTCCAACGCGGACATTCCGGAAGACGTGGCCGCTCAGCTCGGTTGATGTAAATAGAAAGGTCGCAGTTTTTGCTGGCTCTACACTTCACCTGTAGGAGCTGCCGAAGGCTGCGATCTTTGTGTTTTTAAAAGATCAAAAGATCGCAGCCTTCGGCAGCTCCTACCTGTACCCTCAGCTTTCGCATCAATTTCTGCAGGCGTTATGACTTTAATTCTTGGTATCGACCCCGGTTCGCGCATCACCGGTTACGGGATTGTTCGTGATACCGGGCGTGGCGGCTGTATCTATGTGGCTTCCGGCTGCATCCGCACCGGAGCGGGCGAGCTGCACGAACGGCTGCAAATCGTTTATCGCGGCGTGCGTGAAATCATTCAGACCTACGGCCCGGTCACCATGGGCATCGAAAAAGTCTTCATGGCGAAGAACGCCGATTCTGCACTGAAACTCGGGCAGGCCCGTGGCGCGGCGATTGTCGCTGGCGCCGAAGAGAGCCTGGAGATCGCCGAGTACACGGCGACTCAGGTCAAGCAGGCCGTGGTGGGCACCGGCGCCGCCAATAAAGAACAAGTGCAGATGATGGTCATGCATATGCTCAAACTGACCGCCAAACCGCAAATCGATGCATCCGACGCCCTGGCCATTGCCATTTGCCACGCGCACACCCGCTCCAGTCTGCTGCCGCACGGCTTGGGCACTGCACGCAGTCGTGGCGGGCGCCTGCGTCTCTGATAGCATCAGCATCAAATTTCCCGAAAGCGGATGCTTGCGCCTGTGTCGTCGGCCCGAAATCCGCGTTTCGACAGTCGCCAGCCCACGGTTGGCCAACGCTCAAGGATCTGAAACGTGATTGGACGCTTGCGCGGCACCCTGGCTGAGAAACAGCCGCCGCACCTGATTCTGGATGTAAACGGCCTCGGGTATGAGCTGGAAGTACCGATGACCACGCTTTATCGTCTGCCGTCGGTCGGTGAACCGCTGACCCTGCACACCCATTTGGTCGTACGCGAAGACGCGCAACTGCTCTATGGTTTTTCCGGTAAACGTGAGCGAGACTTTTTTCGCGAGTTGATTCGTCTCAATGGTGTCGGGCCTAAATTGGCCCTGGCGTTGATGTCGAGTCTGGAAGTCGACGAGTTGATCCGCTGCGTGCAATCCCAGGACACCTCGGCGCTGACCAAGGTGCCGGGCGTTGGCAAGAAGACGGCCGAGCGCTTGCTGGTCGAGCTGAAAGATCGCTTCAAGGCGTGGGAAACTTCGCCGGCTATGTTTGCGCTGGTACCGAATCAGCCGGATGGCCCGGCGCCGGTCAATACCGCCGAGAACGATGCCGTCAGCGCGTTGATTTCCCTCGGTTACAAACCGCAGGAAGCGAGCAAGGCGATTTCCGCGATCAAGGACAAGAATTTGAGCAGTGAAGACATGATCCGCCGCGCCCTGAAGGGAATGATTTAAGTGATTGAAGCTGATCGTCTGATCGCCGCCGCGCACAGCCCGCGTGAGCGCGAAGAAGTCCAGGATCGGGCCATTCGCCCGGTCAGTCTGGCCGACTATATTGGCCAGCCGACCGTGCGCGAGCAGATGGAATTGTTCATCCAGGCCGCGCGTGGCCGCAGTGAATCCCTCGACCACACGCTGATCTTCGGCCCGCCTGGCTTGGGCAAAACCACGCTGGCCAACATCATTGCCCAGGAAATGGGCGTGTCGATCAAGAGTACCTCGGGCCCGGTGCTTGAACGTCCGGGTGATCTCGCGGCATTGCTGACCAACCTTGAACCGCACGACGTGTTGTTCATCGATGAAATCCATCGCCTGTCGCCGATCGTGGAAGAAGTGCTGTACCCGGCGATGGAAGATTTCCAGCTCGACATCATGATCGGCGAAGGGCCGGCGGCGCGTTCGATCAAACTTGATCTGCCACCGTTTACCCTGGTCGGTGCCACGACGCGCGCCGGCATGCTGACCAATCCGCTGCGTGACCGCTTCGGTATCGTCCAGCGTCTTGAGTTCTACAGCACTGCCGATCTGTCGACGATTGTCAGTCGTTCGGCGGCTATTCTCGGTTTGCCACTGGATCCGGAAGGCGCCTTTGAAATTGCTCGCCGTGCCCGTGGTACGCCGCGTATCGCCAACCGTTTGTTGCGGCGCGTGCGTGATTTTGCTGAAGTCCGCGCCAAAGGGCACATCACCAAGTCGGTCGCCGATCTGGCGTTGAACCTGCTGGACGTTGATGAACATGGCTTCGACCATCAGGATCGACGTCTACTGTTGACCATGATCGAGAAGTTCGACGGCGGGCCGGTCGGTATCGACAGTCTGGCGGCGGCGATCAGCGAAGAGCGCCACACCATTGAAGACGTGCTGGAGCCGTACCTGATTCAACAGGGCTACATCATGCGCACGCCACGGGGCAGGGTGGTGACCCGGCATGCGTACCTGCATTTCGGTTTAAACATCCCGTCACGAATGGGCGAAATGCCCGTGGCAGACGAGTTTCTCGATGCCGTGGACGATTAATACACATTTGTTGTCGATTTATTCAGGGTTTGTACTGTCAGACGACGGTACTTTTGCGTTAAAGCTTTGAAACCATGAAAAACAGTTGCCTGGCCGGATTGGCAACCTGAGGAGTAAGCACTAGAGTATGCGCGCGCAAAACGGGCTTGGGCCGTTCGCACATCGTTGTCGCGTTTATTACGAGGACACCGATGCGGGCGGCATCGTGTATTACGTTAATTACCTCAAGTTTATGGAACGGGCTCGAACCGAGCGGCTGCGTGAACTGGGCTTTGCCCAATCGCAGTTGGCAGGGGAGGATCTGTTGTTTGTCGTGCATTCCAGCGAAGCGCGTTACCACGCGCCGGCGCGACTGGATGACGAACTGCTGGTAAGCGCTGAAGTAATCGAATTGAACCGTGCCAGCCTGCGCTTTAAACAGCAGGTCAGGCGGGCTACGGATAATGTGCTGCTCTGTGAAGGGCAGTTTTTGGTGGCCTGTGTGCGCACTAACAGTTTGAAACCCCGGGCCCTTCCCGAAGACTTGCGTGCGGCCTTTGCCGACGCGGTCGGCCCGGGTACACACTCAAAGCAGGAGATAAAGCGTGGAAGCTAACGTCGTCGACCATTCCTCCATGTGGAGCCTGGTCAGCAATGCCAGCATCGTGGTGCAGTTGGTAATGTTGACCCTGGTGGCCGCATCGGTGACCTCATGGATCATGATCTTTCAGCGCAGCAATCTGCTGCGTGCCGGTCGACGCGCCCTGGAGAGCTTCGAAGAGCGCTTCTGGTCGGGTATCGATCTGTCCAAACTGTACCGTCAGGCGGGCAGCAACCCGGATCCGGATTCGGGCGTCGAGCAAATCTTCCGCGCCGGTTTCAAAGAGTTCTCGCGTCTGCGTCAGCAGCCAGGTGTCGACCCTGAAGCGGTGATGGAAGGTGTGGCCCGTGCCATGCGCGTTGCCATCTCCCGTGAAGAAGAGAAACTCGAGCAAAGCCTGCCGTTCCTCGCCACCGTTGGTTCGGTCAGCCCGTACATCGGTCTGTTCGGTACTGTGTGGGGCATCATGAACTCCTTCCGCGGTCTGGCCAGCGCCCAGCAAGCAACCCTGGCCACTGTGGCCCCGGGTATCGCCGAAGCCCTGATCGCCACCGCGATCGGTCTGTTCGCCGCGATCCCTGCGGTTATCGCTTACAACCGTTTCGCCGCTCGCAGCGAAACCTTGCTGGGCCGCTACTACACCTTCGCCGATGAATTCCAGGCGATCCTGCACCGCAAAGTGCACACCAGCGAAGAATAAGCAGGTAATTTCCAATGGCTTTAATCGCTCGAGCTCGCAAAAAGCGCAAGCCGGTCGCCGAGATGAACGTGGTGCCTTACATCGACGTGATGTTGGTGCTGCTGGTCATCTTCATGGTGACCGCGCCGATGCTCAATCAGGGCGTGAAAGTTGATCTGCCCAAGGTTTCCAGCGAAGCCTTGCCGCAGGACAACAACACGCAAGTCCTGACCATTTCGATCAAGGCTGACAAGACCTACTACTGGAACCTTGGCAGCGAAGTCGATACCGAGAAGCAACAGGACAGGGCCATGACCCTGCCGCAAATGACCGACGCGGTGACCAAGATCATTCGTGCCGGCACCGAAGGCGGCAAGCGTACCCAGGTCTTCATCCGCGGTGACAAGACCGTCGATTATGGTTCCGTCATGGGCGCCATGGGCGGGTTGCAGAAAGCCGGGGTCGGTAATGTTGGTTTGATTACCGAGGCCCCCTGATGCAGCAACAGCGAGAGCCGTCCGCCTCGGAAAGCTACTTCTGGCCTAGTGTTCTGGCAATTGTCCTGCACGTGCTGGTGTTCGGCATGCTGTTCGTCAGTTTCGCCTTTACACCAGAGCTGCCGCCGGCCAAGCCGATTGTCCAGGCGACCCTGTACCAGCTGAAATCGAAAAGTCAGGCAACCACCCAGACCAATCAGAAGATTGCGGGTGAGGCGAAGAAATCCGCCGCGCGTCAGACCGAAGTCGAGCAGATGGAGCAGAAAAAGGTCGAGCAGGAAGAGATCAAGGCTGCGGCGGAACAAAAGAAAGAAGAAGCGGCTCAAAAAGCCGAGGAAGCCAAGAAGGCCGACGAGTCGAAAAAAGCGGACGAAGCGAAAAAGGCTGATGAAGCCAAAAAAGCCGACGACGCGAAAAAGGCTGAGGCGAAAAAGGCAGAAGAGAAACAATTGGCTGATATAGCCAAGAAGAAAGCCGAAGACGAAGCCAAAAAGGCTGCTGAAGAAGAGGCCAAGAAAGCGGCCGCTGAAGAAGCCAAGAAGAAGATTGTCGAAGACGCGAAGAAGAAAGCCGCCGACGACGCCAAGAAGAAAGCTGAAGCTGACGAGGCGAAGAAGAAAGTCGCCGACGAAGCGAAGAAGAAAGCTGCTGCCGATGCTGCGAAGAAGAAAGCGCAGGATGCGGCACGTAAATCGACCGAAGACAAAAAGGCTCAGGCCTTGGCCGATTTGCTTTCCGACACGCCGCAGCGCCAGCAGGCTTTGGCGGATGAGCAGGGTGACGAAGTCGCGGGCAGTTTCGATGACCTGATTCGTGCGCGAGCAGCAGAAGGTTGGGCTCGACCACCTTCGGCACGTAAAGGCATGACGGTCGTGCTGCAAATCGGCATGTTGCCGGACGGTACGGTGACTTCGGTCAGCGTGTCCAAGTCCAGCGGCGATGGTCCGTTTGATGCTTCGGCAGTGGCGGCAGTGAAGAATATTGGACGTTTGACAGAAATGCAGGGAATGAAGCCGAGCGATTTCGCTCCGTATCGTTCATTCAAGATGACATTCACACCTGAGGATCTAGCCTTGTGAGAAACCTTCTTCGAGGAATGCTGGTCGTGATCTGCTGCATGGCAGGGATCGCGATGGCTGATGAAAAGAACATTCTGGTTACCAGCGGCAGTGATCGGGCTACTCCGATCGCGGTTGTACCGTTTGGTATGCAGGGCGGTGCCGTCCTGCCGGACGACATGGCTGAAATCATTGGTAACGATTTGCGTAACTCGGGCTACTACTCGCCGATTCCAAAGCAAAACATGATCAGCCAGCCAAGCCAGCCGAGCGAAATCATCTTCCGTGACTGGAAGGCGGTGGGTGCTCAATACATGATGGTCGGCAGCATTGCTCCAGCCGGCGGTCGCCTGCAGGTGCAATGGGCACTGTTCAACGTCGCCACCGAGCAGAAAGTGGCTGACGGCAGCGTCTCCGGTACCACGGATCAAATCCGCGACATGGCGCACTTCATTGCTGACCAGTCGTTCGAAAAACTCACCGGTATCCCGGGTGCGTTCTCGACTCGCCTGCTGTACGTAACGGCCGAGCGTTTCTCCGAGAAGAACACTCGCTACACCCTGCAACGTTCGGACTACGACGGTGCTCGCGCCGTGACTCTGCTGCAATCGCGTGAGCCGATCCTGTCGCCGCGTTTCGCACCGGATGGCAAGCGCATCGCTTATGTTTCGTTTGAACAGCGCCGTCCGCGCATCTTCATGCAGAACATCGACACCGGTCGCCGTGAGCAGATCACCAACTTCGAAGGTTTGAACGGTGCACCGGCCTGGTCGCCGAATGGTGATCGTCTGGCGTTCGTCCTGTCGAAAGACGGTAACCCGGACATTTACGTGATGAACCTGGCTTCGCGTCAGATCACTCGCGTGACCGCAGGTCCAGGCATCAACACCGAACCGTACTGGGGCAAGGATGGTTCGACCATCTACTTCACCTCGGATCGCGGCGGCAAGCCACAGATCTACAAAACCAGCGCCAGTGGCGGCGGTGCGGAGCGAGTGACCTTCATCGGTAACTACAACGCCAACCCTAAATTGTCGGCGGATGAAAAGACCCTGGTGATGATCCATCGTCAGGACGGTTTCACCAATTTCAAGGTGGCAGCCCAGGATTTGCAGCGAGGTAGTGTAAAGATCCTCACTGATAGCACTCTGGACGAGTCGCCTACTGTTGCGCCCAACGGCACCATGGTAATCTACGCCACCCGCCAACAGGGCCGGGGAGTCTTGATGCTCGTGTCCATTAATGGACGCGTTAGGCTCCCGCTTCCTACCGCTCAAGGCGAAGTCAGAGAACCGTCCTGGTCCCCTTACCTGAAGTGAGCGGGCGCTACACGTTTTACTTAACACACTGGGGTTCATTAGGAGTTTCACGATGGAAATGCTGAAGTTTGGTAAATTTGCTGCGCTGGCTCTGGCCATGGCTGTAGCTGTAGGTTGCTCGTCCAAAGGCGGCGACAACGCCGGTGAAGGCGCTGTTGATCCAAACGCTGGTTACGGCGCAAACACTGGTGCCGTTGACGGTTCCCTGAGCGAAGAAGCTGCTCTGCGCGCAATCACCACCTTCTACTTCGAATACGACAGCTCGGACCTGAAGCCAGAAGCCATGCGCGCTCTGGACGTTCACGCCAAAGACCTGAAAGCAAACGGCGCTCGCGTTGTTCTGGAAGGCAACACCGACGAACGTGGTACTCGTGAGTACAACATGGCACTGGGCGAGCGTCGTGCGAAAGCCGTTCAACGCTACCTGGTACTGCAAGGTGTTTCCCCAGCTCAGCTGGAACTGGTTTCCTACGGCGAAGAGCGTCCAGTTGCTACCGGCAACGACGAGCAGTCCTGGGCTCAAAACCGTCGCGTCGAACTGCGTAAGTAATTCGATATGCGAACGTGCCGTCGTGCTGTAACTGTTCTGGCTCTCAGCCTCGCGCCGCTTGCGGCGTGGGCTGCGGTTCCTGTGGTCGATGACAACTCCGGTTATAACAATAGCGGGAGCAGTTATCCGCCTGCAGGTTACGGTACGAACGGCGCCTATGCCGGGGGAGCGGCTTCGGCCCCTGCCTCGGCACAAGGCATGCTGTTCAACCAATTGCAACAGATGCAGGATCAGATCTCGCGCCAGCAAGGCGTGATTGAAGAACTGCAAAATCAGGTTGCGCGCATGAAGCAGGAATCCCTGGAGCGATACCAGGATCTTGATCGGCGCATAGGATCCGGTGCTGCACCTGCCGCGACTCCCGAGAATTCTTCTGCCGGTGGCGACGCAAGCGCTGCTGCCGGTGCTGCCGCTGGTGCAGGGGCTGCTGCTGCAGCAACCCAGGCGCCGGCTGCGGGTAGCGAACCGGCTGATCCGGCCAAAGAAAAGCTGTATTACGATGCCGCTTTCGACCTGATCAAAGCCAAGGATTTCGACAAGGCCAGCCAGGCTTTTGCCGCTTTCCTGCGCAAATACCCGAACAGCCAATACGCGGGCAACGCCCAGTACTGGTTGGGCGAAGTGAACCTGGCCAAAGGCGATCTGCAAGGTGCGGGTCAGGCTTTCGCCAAGGTTTCGCAGCTGTATCCCAAGCACGCCAAAGTGCCGGATTCGCTATATAAGCTGGCTGATGTAGAGCGCCGCCTTGGTCACACCGACAAGGTCAAAGGCATTCTGCAGCAGGTGGTGGCCCAATATCCGGGTACCTCCGCCGCTCAGTTGGCCCAACGCGATCTGCAACGCATGTAAGGCTGTTTGACCTTTCAAGAAGAAACCCGCGCTTGTCGCGGGTTTTTTCGTTAGAATTCACGCCCTTTTTCTGAAACACGCTTCTTGCGGTCTACGCGTTGGCGGGATTGCCTGAAGTGCCTGACGGAGGCGGACAGCCTGTTTAGCTGTTACGCCCGTGGCGACTATGCAAGACACATTGAGAATCACCGAAGTTTTCTACTCTTTGCAGGGGGAAACGCGGACTGCCGGGCTGCCCACTGTTTTTGTGCGCCTGACCGGTTGCCCTTTGCGTTGCCAATACTGCGACAGCGCCTATGCGTTCAGTGGCGGCACCGTGCGCAGCCTCGACGACATCCTCGAGCAAGTGACCGGATTTCGTCCGCGCTACGTTTGTGTCACCGGCGGTGAGCCGCTGGCGCAACCCAATGCCATTCCTCTGCTTAAACAGTTGTGTGATGCCGGTTACGAGGTTTCGCTGGAAACCAGCGGCGCCCTCGACGTCTCGGCGGTCGATCCGCGCGTCAGTCGCGTGGTTGACCTGAAAACGCCGGGTTCGAAAGAAGCCCATCGCAACCGTTACGAAAATATCGAATTGCTGACCCCCAACGATCAGGTGAAGTTTGTCATCTGCTCGCGGGAAGACTATGACTGGGCGGTATCGAAACTGATTCAGTACGGGCTTGATCGACGTGCGGGCGAAGTGCTGTTTTCGCCAAGTCATCATGACCTCAATGCCAGGGATCTGGCGGACTGGGTGGTGGCAGACAACCTGCCAGTGCGGTTGCAACTGCAGCTGCATAAATATCTATGGAATGATGAGCCGGGGCGCTGATATGACTGAACAACTGAACACTAACGAAAAACGTGCGGTAATCCTGCTGTCCGGTGGTCTCGACTCGGCCACGGTCGTGGCCATGGCCCGCGCTGAAGGTTATGCCTGCTACACCATGAGCTTCGACTACGGTCAGCGCTCCCACGCCGAATTGCACGCCGCTGCACGCGTCGCCCGCGATTTGGGGGTGGTCGAGCACAAAGTGATTGGCCTGAACCTGAACGGCATGGGGGGCTCGGCCCTGACCGACACCAGCATCGACATTCCGGAAGAACTCGGCGAAGGCATTCCGGTGACCTACGTGCCGGCACGTAACACCGTGTTCCTGTCGTTGGCATTGGGTTGGGCAGAAGTGCTTGGCGCGCGCGACATCTTTATCGGTGTCAACGCGGTGGACTATTCCGGTTACCCGGATTGCCGTCCCGAGTTCATCGAGTCGTTCGAGCGCATGGCCAACCTGGCAACCAAGGCTGGCGTGGAAGGCAATGGCTTCCGCATCCAGGCGCCGTTGCAGAACCTGAGCAAGGCGCAGATCGTCCAGGCCGGCGTGAAGCTGGGCGTTGATTATGGTCTCACCGTTTCCTGCTATCAGGCCGACGATGAAGGCCGCGCGTGCGCCAAATGCGACAGCTGCCGCCTGCGTGCGGAAGGCTTCGCGGCCGCTGGTGTGGACGACCCAACACCTTATTTTTGATTATTTTCAAAAAGGTGTTGAATAGTCCTTAAAAATCAGTATTATACGCGCCACCACACAGCGGGTCGTTAGCTCAGTTGGTAGAGCAGTTGGCTTTTAACCAATTGGTCGTAGGTTCGAATCCCACACGACCCACCATTTTTGGCGGTTTAGAAAATCCGGAAGGCCCACGCAAGTGAGGATTTCCGGGTTTTTTTTTGCCTGCAATTCGGCCCCGCGTCGTTTCAGTGTCAGCAGCGCTGACGCAGGTCAGAATGATCTTTTGTATCAACGGGATATTCTGTAGCCTTGCGCAGCTTCAATGCTGTCCGTGCCTGATAATACTCACTCTCCCGGCGGTACCCTCAAGCGGTCCGGAGCCGGGTGTATACTCGACTTTCGCGCGAACGCGCCTGCAGGTCTTGCGAACATGACGCAGATTTCCGAACGCCTTCTGGTTCAAGCCCACCTCGATGCCAAACAGCCCAAACCGCTGACGGCTGAGGAAGAGGCTTATTACCGTGCCGCCATCGCCGCCGAGCTCAAGGCTCAGGACGCGGTGCTGGTTGCCCACTTTTATTGCGACCCGGTGATTCAGGCTCTGGCCGAAGAAACCGGCGGTTGCGTGTCCGACTCCCTGGAAATGGCGCGCTTCGGCAACGCCCACCCGGCCAAGACCGTGGTGGTCGCCGGCGTGAAGTTCATGGGCGAGACCGCGAAGATTCTCAACCCGGAAAAACGCGTGCTAATGCCGACGCTTGAGGCAACCTGCTCGCTGGATCTGGGTTGCCCGGTCGATGAGTTCTCGGCGTTCTGCGATCAGCACCCGGAGCGTACGGTGGTGGTCTACGCCAACACCTCCGCTGCTGTTAAAGCGCGAGCCGACTGGGTGGTGACATCGAGTTGCGCGCTGGAGATCGTCGAAAGCCTGATGGACAACGGCGAGACGATTATCTGGGGCCCTGACAAGCACCTGGGGACGTACATCCAGCGCAAGACTGGCGCCGACATGCTGCTGTGGGACGGTGCCTGTATCGTCCACGAGGAGTTCAAGTCCAAGCAGCTCGAAGACATGAAAGCGCTGTACCCGGACGCCGCGATTCTGGTGCACCCGGAGTCACCGACCTCGGTGATTGAGCTAGCAGACGCCGTGGGCTCAACCAGTCAGCTGATTGCCGCTGCTCAGTCGTTGCCGAACAAGACGCTGATCGTCGCGACCGACCGTGGCATCTTCTACAAGATGCAGCAGCTGTGCCCGGACAAGGTCTTCATCGAGGCGCCAACCGCCGGTAACGGCGCAGCGTGCCGCAGTTGCGCACATTGCCCGTGGATGGCCATGAACACCCTTGAGCGCACGCTGAAGAGCTTGAAGGAAGGCACGAACGAGATCTTTGTCGATCCGGCGCTGATTCCGCAGGCGATTCGCCCGTTGAAGCGCATGCTCGACTTCACCCAGGCTGCACGGATGAAGTTGGCCGGTAACGCCTAAAAGCAAAAGATCGCAGCCTTCGGCAGCTCCTACATTGATCCCTGTAGGAGCTGCCGAAGGCTGCGATCTTTTTTGTGGGCGCTTACTTTTGTTTCTTCGGGATTCGCACCACGCGCGTATCCGAATAGATGTCATGCCACGTGCGCTTCTGCTTGTCGTACAGCGACCAGAAAAAACCCAGTCCCACGCACAGCCACGACGCAATCGACACCATAAACCGCAACAGCGCCTGCCACAGGCTGATCGCGCTGCCATCCGCGTTTTGCACGCGAATCCCCCACACCTGCATGCCCAGTGTCTGCCCGCCGTGGGTCCAGAACTTGGCAAAGAATCCAAACAGCACCAACAACAGTACCGTCGAATACAGCGGATCGCCGTCCATTTTTCCGGCATCGGTCAGCACGCGCAGGCGTTCTTCGCCGATGATCGCGGCCTGGATCAGTTTGTAAATGAAACCGGTGACGATCAACAGTGCCGTGCACAGCAGAAAGTCATAGAACATCGCGGCCAGACGGCGGCCCAGGCCAACGGCAGGAAAATCGCCCTGGGGAGTGAGCAGGTTTTTCGACATGGCAGCCTCTGGACGCGAAAGGAAGCGCCATTTTACGGGTTCGCGCGCACAAAAAAGCCCCTGATATCAATATCAGGGGCTTTTTCGTTACAGAAGATTAGGCTTCTGCTTGTACTTCGTCAGCCTGCATGCCTTTCTGGCCCTGCACAGCAACGAAAGTCACTTTCTGGCCTTCTTTCAGGCTCTTGAAGCCGTTGCCCTGAATGGCGCGGAAATGCACGAACAGATCCGGACCGCTTTCTGGAGTGATAAAACCAAAACCTTTCTCGTCGTTAAACCACTTGACGGTACCGCTCTGACGTGTGGACATTTCTTATTTCCTTTGACGCAAAAATTAATGACAGTCTCTTTCATATGAAAGAGTACTGGGGCTGGTTGCAGGAGAGTAAGAAGACGTCGAACGGGATGTAGCTAACTTGTAGGCTACTGCCCAGGTCACGATTCAAAGCTGACCCATGCAAACACAGTGAACAAACTCTACGCCAACTACGGGAGAAAAAACAAGCCCCCGTGAAGGCCCCGGTTTCAATGCGCTTGATGGCAATTAGTCAGTTCACTAGTGCGGCTTAGGCGATTCGCTTGTTCAATTGTTTTCGATCGTTATAAGCAAAGTTCATATTCGAATAGAAGGGTGGGAGATGCACTGTTTTATGGCGGTTGCGTTACACATTAGTGCACGTTTAACGCAACCGCGTTACTTATAGAAACAGTCAATCAACCACGGTAGTAGCGTTGCGGAACAAATGGCATTTTGCTTACAAGCATTGGCACCTTTTTCCCACGCACGATGGCCCATACGACGGTATCGATCGCGTTATAAGCCTTGTTGAGGTAACCCATCGCCAGAGGCCCGCCAAGAGTCGGACCGAAACCACCGCTGCACACGCTGCCGATGATCTCGCCGGCTTCGTTGACGATTTCGGCGCCTTCGCGCACCGGGGTACGTTCTTGCGGCAGCAGGCCGACGCGTTTACGTGCGACGCCATTCTGTTGCTGTGTGAATACCTGCTCTGCACCCGGGAAACCACCGGCCCGCGCGCCGTCTGCACGACGGGGCTTGGAGATCGCCCACAAGAGGCTTGCTTCGATCGGTGTGGTTTCGGTGTTCATGTCGTGGCCGTACAAGCACAGGCCGGCTTCGAGGCGCAGCGAATCGCGGGCGCCGAGGCCGATGGCCTGTACTTCCGGTTCGGCGAGCAGGGCACGGGCGAGTTTTGCTGCATCGGCGGCAGGAACGGAGATTTCGAAACCGTCTTCACCGGTGTAGCCCGAGCGGCTGACGAAGCAATCCACGCCCAGCAACGACACGCGGTTGAATTGCATGAAGGTCATCTTCGCGACTTCCGGTGCAAGGCGCGCCAGCACCGTAACGGCTGCCGGGCCTTGCAGCGCCAGCAGGGCGCGCTCTTCGAACAGCTCTGTAATGGTGCACTGGTCGCCGATGTGTTTTTGCAGATGGGCGAGATCCTGATCCTTGCACGCGGCGTTGACCACCAGGAACAGTTCGTCGTTGCCGAGGTTGGCCACCATCAGGTCATCGAGGATGCCGCCAGTCTCGTTGGTGAACATGGCGTAACGCTGCATGCCCACCGGCAGGTCGATGATGTCCACCGGCACCAGGGTTTCCAGGGCTTTGGCGGCGTTGGCGCCGGTCAGGCGGATCTGGCCCATGTGCGAGACGTCGAACAGCCCGGCGTATTCACGGGTGTGCTGGTGTTCTTTCATCACGCCGAGCGGGTATTGCACCGGCATGTCGTAGCCGGCGAACGGCACCATGCGGGCGCCGAGTTCGATGTGCAGGGCGTGAAGTGGAGTTTTCGACAGTTGTTCGGTGGACATGCGTGGCTCCTTGAAAATTTGGGTTTGGGGTAAGGGCAAGATCAAGATCAAGAGCCCCTCACCCCAGCCCTCTCCCGGAGGGAGAGGGAGTTAGTTACGTTTCTCTCCCAGGGGGAGAGGTGGTCGATTTCGTTTGGCTAGGTTCGCGATCAGCATTCGATAATGTTGACCGCCAGACCGCCGCGGGCGGTCTCTTTGTATTTGCTTTTCATGTCGGCGCCGGTCTGACGCATGGTGCGGATGACTTTGTCGAGGGAGACGAAATGCTGGCCGTCGCCGCGCATGGCCATGCGCACCGCGTTGATGGCTTTCACCGAGCCCATCGCATTGCGCTCGATGCACGGCACCTGCACCAACCCGCCAATCGGATCGCAGGTGAGGCCGAGGTTGTGCTCCATGCCGATTTCTGCGGCGTTCTCGACTTGCTGAACACTGCCACCGAGCACTTCACACAACGCGCCGGCGGCCATAGAACAGGCCACGCCGACTTCACCCTGACAACCGACTTCGGCGCCGGAGATCGACGCGTTTTCCTTGTAGAGAATGCCGATGGCCGCAGCGGTCAGCAGAAACCGCACCACGCCGTCGTCATTCGCGCCGGGGATAAAACGCATGTAGTAATGCAGCACCGCCGGAATAATCCCCGCCGCGCCGTTGGTGGGTGCGGTGACCACGCGCCCACCGTTGGCGTTTTCTTCATTGACGGCGAGGGCGTAAAGGTTGACCCAGTCGAGGACCGACAACGGATCGCGCAGCGCCGATTCCGGGTTTTTGCACAGTTGCCGATGCAGCGCTGCCGCTCGGCGTTTGACCTTCAAACCACCGGGCAAAATACCTTCGTTACGGCATCCCGCAGCGACGCAGTCCTGCATCACTTGCCAGATGTTCAGCAGGCCGGCGCGGGTTTCCGCTTCCGGGCGCCAGGCGCTTTCGTTGGTCAGCATCACTTGGCTGATCGATAGGCCGTAAGTGGTGCAATGGCTGAGCAAGTCCTTGGCACTTTTGAACGGGAAGGTCAGCGGCGTCGCGTCTTCGACGATGCGATCGGCACCGGCCGCGTCTTCATCGACGACAAAACCACCGCCGACCGAGTAGTACTCGCGGCTGCGGATCTGCAACCCGGCCGCATCGAAGGCGCGGAAGATCATGCCGTTGGGGTGATAGGCCAGCGGCTTGCGGATCATCGCCAGGTGTTCTTTCTCGTTGAACGCAATGCTGTGTTCACCGAGCAGGTTCAAGCGAGCGTTGCCGCGAATTTCCTGCAGGCGCGCGGCGACGGTTTCGGTATCAACGGTGTCGGGATGTTCGCCTTCGAGGCCAAGCAGCACGGCTTTGTCGCTGCCGTGGCCTTTACCGGTAGCGCCGAGGGAACCGTACAACTCGACACGAACGCTGGCGGTGGCCGTCAGCAGGTTTTCACGGCGTAAACCTTCGGCGAAACGCGCAGCAGCACGCATCGGGCCGACGGTGTGGGAACTGGAGGGGCCGATGCCAATCTTGAACAGGTCGAACACGCTTAACGACATGAGTGGTTCTCCTGCGGAGCAGTTGTGAGCTTCAAGTTGCAAGCTACAAGTAAAAGCGGATCGGGTTTTTCCTTGCGGTTTCTATAAGGCCGCAGTGCATGCAGCAAGACACAAGCCGCAAGTAAAAAGCAGATCAGCCCTTACTTGCAGCTTGTAGCTCAAAGCTCGCAACTGCTTCTCTTAAGCGTAGCTTTCGATCGACGGGCAGGCGCAGACCAGGTTGCGGTCGCCGAAGACGTTGTCGACACGACCGACCGGTGGCCAGTATTTGCCTTCAACCAACGATGCAACCGGGTAAACGGCTTGCTCGCGGCTGTACGGGTGCGTCCACTCGCCAACCAGTTCCGCTGCGGTGTGCGGAGCGTTTTTCAGCGGGTTGTCGTCCTTGTCCAGCGTGCCGTTTTCCACCGCGCGGATTTCTTCGCGGATGCGGATCATGGCGTCGCAGAAGCGATCCAGTTCTTCCTTGGATTCGCTTTCGGTCGGCTCGATCATCAGCGTGCCGGCGACCGGGAACGACATGGTCGGCGCGTGGAAACCGAAGTCGATCAGGCGCTTGGCGACGTCATCAACGCTGATGCCGCTGCTGTCTTTCAACGGACGCAGATCCAGAATGCACTCGTGCGCCACCAGACCGTTGCTGCCGGTGTACAGCACTGGGTAGTGCTCTTCGAGGCGACGGGAAATGTAGTTGGCATTGAGGATCGCCAGTTGCGAAGCGCGTTTCAGGCCTGCGCCGCCCATCATGCGAATGTACATCCAAGTGATCGGCAGAATGCTTGCGCTGCCGAACGGTGCCGCGCAGACCGCGCCTTCTTTGCGTTCCATCTGGCCGTGGCCGGGCAGGAACGGCGTCAGGTGCGACTTGACGCCAATCGGGCCGACGCCCGGGCCGCCACCGCCGTGGGGGATGCAGAAGGTTTTGTGCAGGTTCAGGTGCGAGACGTCGCCGCCGAACTTGCCCGGTGCGCACAGGCCGACCATCGCGTTCATGTTGGCGCCGTCGATGTACACCTGGCCACCGTTGTCATGAATGATCCCGCAGATTTCGCGGATGCCTTCTTCGAACACGCCGTGGGTCGACGGGTAAGTGATCATCAGCGCGGCGAGGTGTTCGCGGTGCTCGATGGCTTTGGCGCGCAAGTCTTCGATATCAACGTTGCCGCGGGCATCGCACGCAGTCACGACCACGCGCATGCCAGCCATGTTGGCGGTGGCCGGGTTAGTGCCGTGGGCGGAAGACGGGATCAGGCAGATGTCGCGGCGCTCATCGCCACGGCTCTGGTGATAAGCACGAATCGCCAACAGGCCAGCGTATTCACCTTGCGAACCGGCGTTCGGTTGCAGCGAGATCGCGTCGTAACCGGTGGCGGCGCAGAGCATCGCTTCCAGTTCGTCGGTCAGTTGCTGGTAACCGGCGCTCTGTGCGGCTGGGGCGAACGGGTGCAGGGCACCGAATTCAGCCCAGGTCACCGGGATCATTTCGCTGGCGGCGTTGAGTTTCATGGTGCACGAGCCCAACGGGATCATGGTGCGATCCAGTGCCAGATCCTTGTCCGCCAGTTTGCGCAGGTAGCGCATCAGCTCGGTTTCCGAGTGATAACGGTTAAACACCGGGTGACTGAGGATTGGTGACTGACGTACCAGCGACGCAGGAATGGTGCTTTGCACCGAGGCGGCGAGAGCAGCGAAGTCCGGCAGGGTCTTGCCGTCGGCGAACAGGCCCCACAGGGTTTCAATATCCGCCTGGGTGGTGGTTTCGTCGACCGACAGGCCCAGACGCTGAGCGTCGATCACGCGCAAGTTGATCTGCGCAGCGTGCGCCTTGTCGTGCAGTGCGGCGGTTTGTGCGCCGGTGGCCACGGTCAGGGTGTCGAAGAAACTGGCTTGTTCGACGTTCGCGCCCAGCGCGGTCAGGCCCTTGGCCAGAATCGCGGTCAGGTGATGCACGCGGTTGGCGATCTGCGTCAGGCCTTTCGGGCCGTGGTAGACGGCGTACATGCTGGCGATGTTGGCCAGCAGCACCTGCGCGGTGCAGATGTTCGACGTGGCCTTCTCGCGACGGATGTGTTGCTCGCGGGTTTGCATCGCCAGACGCAGCGCCGGCTTGCCGAAACGGTCAACCGAAACACCGACCAGACGGCCCGGCATGTCGCGCTTGAACGCATCTTTGGTGGAGAAGTAAGCGGCGTGCGGGCCACCGAAGCCCAGCGGCACGCCGAAGCGTTGTGCCGAACCGATGGCGACGTCAGCGCCGAATTCGCCCGGGGCGGTCAGCAGGGTCAGGGCCAGCAGGTCAGCGGCCACGGCCACCAACGCGTTGGCGGCGTGGAAGCGTTCGGTCAGTTCGCGGTAGTCGAACACGTCACCGTTGGCGGCCGGGTATTGCAGCAGCGCGCCGAAGAACGGCGTCACGTCAGTCAGTTCACGCTCATCGCCCACAACAACTTCAATGCCAAGTGGCTCGGCACGGGTGCGCAGTACGTCGAGGGTTTGCGGATGGCTGTGGATCGAGGCGAAGAATTGGTGACTGCCCTTGTTCTTGCTCAGGCGTTTGCAGAAGGTCATGGCTTCGGCAGCGGCGGTGGCTTCGTCGAGCAGCGAGGCGTTGGCGATCGGCAGACCGGTGAGGTCGCTGATCATGGTCTGGAAGTTCAGCAGCGCTTCGAGACGGCCCTGGGAAATTTCTGGCTGGTACGGCGTGTAAGCGGTGTACCAGGCCGGGTTTTCCAGCAGGTTACGCAGGATCGGCGACGGCGTGTGGCAGTTGTAGTAGCCCTGGCCGATGTAAGTCTTGAACAGCTGATTCTTGCCGGCGATGCCTTTGATCATCGCCAGAGCATCGGCTTCGCTGAGGCCGTCGTCCATGCCGAGCACGCTGGTGCCCTTGATGCTTTCCGGGATGACGCTGGCGCTCAGCGCTTCGAGCGAATCGAAGCCGAGGCTGTTGAGCATGGCTTGCTCGTCACCGGCGCGCGGGCCGATGTGACGGGCGATGAATTCGTTGGCGGTGCCAAGGTTTACTTGAGTCATGTCGGTGTTCCTCACGCTTCTGCTTGGGCTTTGATCAGACGGTCGTACGCGTCCTGATCGAGCAGTTTGCCGACAGCGGCGGCGTCGCTTGGCTTGAAGCGGAAGAACCAGCCTTCGCCCAGCGGATCTTCGTTGACCAGTTCCGGGCTGTCTTCCAGCGCCGGGTTGGTTGCCAGCACTTCGCCGTCGAGGGGCATGTATACGCCGCTGGCGGCTTTCACCGATTCCACGGTGGCGGCTTCGGCGCCTTTGTCGTACGCCTGCAATTCAGGCAGTTGCACGAACACCACGTCGCCCAAGGCGTTCTGCGCGAAAGCGGTGATGCCGACAGTAACGCTGCCGTCAGCTTCGGTGCGCAGCCATTCGTGATCTTCAGTAAAACGCAACTCGCTCATGGAAACTCCTCAGGGGCCAGACTCGTCTGGTGGACGCGGTGGAAGGCTTGGGCAGGCAAGCCCTTTATTTATGAAGGGTTGATTAGCAAGAACGCGGCCAAGGTTGATTTGTCTTTATAAATCAATGATTTGGCAGGTTTTTGAATATGGGTTTTGATGAAGTGTGTAGCGAAATCGCTACAGCATGAGGCGAGGAGAAAAGCTGAACCGGATCAAAGCCTTGCACAGCGGTGATCACAGGAGAGTGTAACGACATCATTCCACTGTAGCGCTTTCAGTACAGACGAAGGTCGCTTTTAAGCAGTAAATACAATTCTTGAATTGGAAACCCGGACTGTAGGAGCTGCCGAAGGCTGCGATCTTGTCCCGGCCAATACACATCCAGAGTCAACAGATCGCAGCCTCCGGCAACTCCTACAGAAAACAATCTGGAACACAGTTCAAAATGTAGGAGCGGGCTTGCTCGCGAAAGCGGTCTGTCAGTCACCATTAATTGCAACTGAAAGGCCGCTTTCGCGAGCAAGCTCTGCTCCTACAAGGGCGCGGCGTCGGATTTGATAAGTGTGCAAAAGGAGTTACGGTTTGTTGGGGATGCCGTATTTGCGCAGGCGATGGGCGATAGCGGTATGCGAGGTCTGCAGGCGGCTCGCCAGTTGCCGGGTCGAGGGGTAGCTGACGTAGAGTTTTTCCAGCAGCGCTTTCTCGAACGATTCGACCGCTTGTTCTAGGCTGTCGACCTCGCTGTCGGTCTGCCGCGCCACCGAGGTGCCGGCGATGTCGAGGTCGCCGATGTCCACCAGACTGCTTTCGCAAATCGCCGCCGCGCGAAAGATCACGTTCTGCAATTGCCGCACGTTGCCCGGCCAGCGGTTGCCGAGCAGCGCCGGGTAAGTGCCCGGGGCGAGGCGGCAGACCGGGCGCTGAATCTGCGCGCAAGCCTGCTGCATGAAGTAGCGCGCCAACAGCAGAATGTCCTGACCACGTTCACGCAGCGGCGGCACTTCCACGTTGAGCACGTTGAGGCGATAGAACAGATCCTCACGGAACGACCCTTCGCTGACCATTTTTTCCAGATCGCGGTGGGTCGCGCTGAGGATGCGCACGTTGACCTTGACCTCTCGATCACCGCCCACGCGACGGAAGCTGCCGTCATTCAAGAAGCGCAGCAATTTCGCCTGCAAGTACGGCGACATCTCGCCGATCTCATCGAGAAACACCGTGCCTTGGTTGGCCAGTTCCATCAGCCCCGGTTTGCCGCCACGCGCCGCACCGGTGAAGGCGCCGGGGGCGTAGCCGAACAGCTCGCTCTCGGCGAGGTTCTCCGGCAGCGCTGCGCAGTTCAGAGCAAGGAACGGCGCGTTGTGCCGCGCGCTGATCGCGTGGCAGGCGCGGGCGACCAGTTCTTTGCCGGTACCGGTTTCGCCTTGAATCAACAGCGGCGCATCGAGGGCTGCTACACGTTGAGCGCGGGCCTTGAGAGTGCGAATAGCAGGGGATTCGCCAAGCAGCGCATCGAAACCTTCGGCATGGTCGTGGTGCAGCGCCGAGAGCTGCTCGCCGATGCGGTTGGGTTGATACAACGTGAGCAGGGCGCCGGCGTCGGTGATTGGCGTGGCGTCGAGCAACAAGGTTTGACCGTTGACGGTGATTTCCCGTAACGGCAGGCGGAAGCCGTGTTCGAGCAGCGTGTCGAGCAGGCCGGGGTCGTTGAACAATTCGGAGACACTTTCGCCGGCCGGTTCGCGACCGTAGAGGGCGATCAACGCCGGGTTGCCAAGCAAGACTTTGCCGGCGCTGTCGAGGGCTAGAACAGGATCGGTCATCGCCGCGAGCAAGGCATCGAGCTGCAAGTGCCGACGCTGGCCGGGGAGGATATCGACCACGGTCACGGCTTCCACGCCGAGCACGCGGAACAACGCATCTTTCAGCTCTTCGAGCACTGTCGGACTCAGGGTCGGCGCGTCGATGTAGACGTTCGGCGGGATCATCTCCACCGCATCCAGATTGAGGTTGCGCCCACCGAGGATAGCCAGGACTTCCTGGGTGATGCCAACGCGGTCGATGAAACTGACGTGGATACGCATGGGGCGATTCAGTGATCTGCAGAGCGGAGGGTGGCAAGTATGCCTTGGGGCGGGCTAATGGTGAAATCTGTGTCCTGCGCTGATCGTTCCCATGCTCCGCGTGGGAATGCATCCCGTGACGCTCTGCGTCAAAGCGGACGCGGAGCGTCCGTGGCGGCATGCCCACGCAGAGCGTGGGAACGATCAATCGATGTAGGAGCTGCCGAAGGCTGCGATCTTTTGATCTTGACGGTTACTCGAAATGCTCAGGATTAACCGGATCCCCGGACTGCATGTTCAGCTGTTTGCGGATGTCTTCAAACATCAGGTCGTAATGTTTGTGCACCGAGCCGATCTGGCTGTGCGTCTTGGGAATCCCGTATTTTTCGGCGATCCGGGTCACGTCGCGGGCGAAGTTGTAGGCCTCTTCCTTGGGCAGGAAAAACGTTTCCTTCATGTCCTTGCCCTGCATATTGCCGTGCAGGGTGAACTGTATCCCTTTGCCTTTTTGCGGATCGGTGAACACTTCATAGTCGAGGCAGACGTTGTAATTGACGTCATCGTCGGTCAACGCATGCCGCTCGATGTGCAAATGACCGGGTTCAAACTGGGCCATGAGGAACTCCTTTCAAGGCATTGAACAAGGGCAGACCCCGGGCCTGCCCCCGCCGTTTCTAATTATCGGTAAGTGATGCCAGGCTTCGCTGTGGTCACGCGTGTACCGGCGGTGCCTTGGACAATCGCTTCGATGTCCGCCAGCGAACCGATCACCGCGACCTTGCCAGTATGGCGCGCAAATTCGCAGGCTGCCTGCACCTTCGGCCCCATTGAACCGGCGGCGAAACCGAGGCGCTCGAGTTCATCCGGATGCGCTTCGGCGATGCCTTTCTGCGTTGGTTTGCCGTAATCGATAAACGCCGCGTTGACGTCGGTGGCGATTACCAGCAGATCCGCTTCCAGTTGCTCGGCGAGCAGCGACGAACACAGATCTTTGTCGATCACCGCTTCGATACCCTTGAGGTTGCGGTTCTCGTCATACATGGTCGGAATCCCGCCACCCCCGGCGCAAATCACGATGCTGCCCTTGTCCAGCAGCCACTTGATCGGGCGGATTTCGAAGATGCGTTTTGGTCGTGGGCTGGCCACCACACGACGATACTTATCGCCGTCCGGTGCAATCGCCCAGCCTTTTTCAGCAGCGAGTTTTTCCGCTTCGGCTTTGTCGTAAACCGGGCCGATCGGTTTGGTTGGATTCTTGAACGCCGGGTCGTTGGCGTCGACTTCAACCTGAGTGAGGAGGGTGGCGAACGGGACTTCGAAGTCGAGCAGGTTGCCCAGTTCCTGTTCAATGATGTAGCCGATCATGCCTTCGGTTTCAGCACCGAGCACGTCCAGCGGGTAAGGGGTGACGGAGGTGTAGGCCGCCGCTTGCAGCGACAGCAAGCCGACTTGCGGGCCATTGCCATGGGCGATGACCAGTTGGTTGCCGGCATGGATTTTGGCGATTTGCTCGGTGGCGATGCGGATGTTGGCGCGCTGATTGTCAGCGGTCATCGGTTCACCACGGCGGAGCAGGGCGTTACCGCCCAGAGCTACGACGATACGCATGGTGCATGTCCTTCTAATCAGAGGAGAGGCGAACAACTCGATCTTCCTGCCGGAACCGGGATCCCCTGTGGGAGCGAGCCTGCTCGCGAAGGCGTCAGATCAGTCGACATCTCTGTTGAATGACCCACCGCTTTCGCGAGCAGGCTCGCTCCCACCTTTGGAACCGGTTCCTTCAGTGGGAGCTATTTCAGTTACAGATCAGCGAGGGTCGAGACCAGGATCGCCTTGATTGTGTGCATGCGGTTTTCCGCTTGCTCGAAGGCGATGCAGGCTGGGGACTCGAACACGTCGTCGGTCACTTCGATGCCGTTTTTCAGGTGCGGATACTGTTCGGCGATTTGCTTGCCGACTTTGGTATCACTGTTGTGGAATGCCGGCAGGCAGTGCATGAACTTGGTGCGCGGGTTGCCGGAGGCTTTCATCAGCTCGGCGTTGACCTGGTATGGCAGCAGTTGCTGGATACGCTCGGCCCAGGCTTCCACCGGCTCGCCCATCGACACCCAAACGTCGGTGTGGATGAAGTCGACGCCTTTGACCGCCGCTTTCGGGTCTTCGGTCAGGGTGATGCGTGCGCCACTTTCTTCGGCATATTTGTGGCAACGCTCAACCAGATCATCCAGAGGCCACAGGGCTTTCGGCGCGCAGATGCGCACGTCCATGCCGAGTTTGGCGCCGATCAGCAGCAGCGAGTTACCCATGTTGTTGCGCGCATCGCCAAGGTAGGCGTAGCTGATTTCGTGAATCGGCTTGTCGGCGTGCTCACGCATGGTCAGCACGTCGGCGATCATTTGTGTCGGGTGATATTCATCGGTCAGACCGTTGAACACTGGCACGCCAGCGAACTTGGCCAGCTCTTCGACGATTTCCTGTTTGAAGCCACGGTACTCGATGGCGTCGTACATGCGACCCAGCACGCGGGCTGTGTCTTTCATGCTTTCCTTGTGACCGATCTGCGAAGAGTTCGGGTCGATGTAGGTGACGTTGGCGCCTTGGTCATACGCCGCCACTTCGAACGCGCAACGGGTGCGGGTCGAGGTTTTTTCGAAGATCAGGGCGATATTGTTGCCCTTCAGATGTTGTTGCTCGGTGCCGGTGTACTTGGCGCGTTTGAGGTCGCGGGACAGGTCGAGCAGGTAACGCAGCTCACGTGGGGTGTGGTGTTCCAGGCTGAGCAGGTTACGGTTGTGAATGTTAAAAGCCATGATGGATCTCCTTCGGTGTCGGTTATCCCCCTGGCCGCACTTTATAAGTGACGGCCAGGGCTCAGAGGTTTAGTAGTCGATTGCGTCGCGCACGATTGGGCAGGTCATGCAGTGGCCACCGCCACGGCCTCGGCCCAGTTCACCGGCGCTGATGGTGATGACTTCCACGCCGGCCTTGCGCAGCAGGGTGTTGGTGTAGGTGTTGCGGTCGTAGCCGATGACCACGCCCGGTTCAACGGCCACCACGTTGTTGCCGTCGTCCCATTGCTCGCGTTCAGCGGCGAAGCTGTTGCCGCCGGTTTCCACCACGCGCAACGCTTTCAGATTGAGGGCCTTGGCCACGGTGTCGAGGAAAGTGCCTTCTTCGCGGCGGATGTCGATGCCGCCCTGTTTGCCTTCGTCAGGTCGCAGGGTGAAGGCGACGATCTGATTGACCACTTCCGGGAAAATCGTCACGAGGTCGCGGTCGCAGAAGCTGAACACGGTGTCGAGGTGCATCGCCGCGCGGGATTTCGGCAGGCCGGCAACGATGACTTTTTCCACGGCTTTGTTCTTGAACAGGTTCAGCGCCAGTTGGCCGATGGCCTGACGGGACGAGCGCTCGCCCATACCGATCAACACCACGCCGTTGCCGATTGGCATGACGTCGCCGCCTTCAAGGGTCGAGCTGCCGTGATCCTTGTCCGGGTCGCCGTACCAGATTTCGAATTCGGCGTTGGTGAACTGTGGATGGAATTTGTAGATGGCGGTGGTCAGCAGGGTTTCCTGACGTCGCGCTGGCCAGTACATCGGGTTCAGCGTCACGCCACCGTAGATCCAGCAGGTGGTGTCGCGGGTGAACTGAGTGTTCGGCAGCGGCGGCAGAATGAAGCTCGAATGGCCGAGGAAGTCGCGGAACATCTGGATGGTCTTACCGCCGAAACTGTCCGGCAGATCATCAGCGGACACGCCGCCAATCAGGAACTCGGCGATGTGCCGTGGCTCGAGGCTTTTCAGCCAGGATTTGACTTCGTTGATCAGGCCCAGGCCCACCGAATCGGCGGTGACCTTGCGCTCAAGAATCCAGTCCAGCGCCTCAGGGATGGCGACGATGTCGGTCAGCAGGTTGTGCATTTCCAGCACATCGATGCCGCGCTCGCGCATCTTGGTAACGAAGTCGAAGTGGTCGCGCTTGGCCTGGGCAACCCAGAGCACGTCGTCGAACAGCAGCTCATCGCAGTTGTTCGGGGTCAGCCGCTGGTGGGCCAGACCTGGGGAGCAAACCATGACTTTGCGCAGTTTGCCGGCTTCGGAATGTACGCCGTACTTAACTTTTTCCGTGGTCATTTCAGTGATCCTCCAGATGACAAATTAGTCGGGTATTACAGCGTCAGGAAGCCGTCGTAGAGACCGTAGGCTGCCACCAGGGCACCCACGATCACCGCGGCGAAAAGCAGCTTCTCGACATTAGTGAAAATCGGTTGTTTGAGTTCCAGCTTGGCTTTGGCGAACAGGATCGCGCCAGGTGCGTAGAGCAGGGCCGAGAGCAGCAAGTACTTGACCCCGCCGGCATACAGCAGCCACACCGCATAGATCAGCGCGATGCCGCCGATAATCAGATCCTTGCGCCGTTCGGCCGCAAAGCCTTCGTAAGTTTCGCCGCGCACCGCCAGCAGCAGCGCATACGCCGCCGACCACAGATACGGCACCAGAATCATCGAAGTGGCGAGGTAGATCAGCGACAGGTAAGTACTCGCCGAGAACAGGGTGATGATCAGGAAAATCTGCACCATCGCGTTGGTCAGCCATAGGGCGTTGACCGGTACGTGGTTCTCGTTTTCCTTGCGCAGGAACTCCGGCATGGTGTGGTCTTTGGCGGCGGCGAACATGATCTCCGCACACAGCAGCACCCACGACAGCAGCGCACCCAGCAGCGAAATGATCAGACCGACGCTGATCAGCACCGCGCCCCAGTGACCGACCACATGCTCAAGCACGGCGGCCATCGACGGGTTCTGCAGTTTCGCCAGTTCCGGCTGAGTCATGATGCCCAGCGACAGCACGTTCACCAGCACCAGAAACAGCAGCACGGTGATGAAGCCGATCACGGTGGCTTTACCGACGTCCGAGCGTTTTTCCGCGCGGGCCGAGAAGATGCTCGCGCCTTCGATGCCGATGAACACCCACACGGTGACCAGCATCATGTTGCGCACCTGGTTCATCACGCTGCCCAGATCCGGGTTTTTAATGCCCCAGATGTCGGCGGTGAAGATGTCCAGTTTGAAGGCGAAAATCGCGATCAGAACGAACAGCACCAGCGGCACAACCTTGGCGACCGTGGTCACGAGGTTGATGAACGCTGCTTCCTTGATTCCGCGCAGGACGAGGAAGTGCACGGCCCACAGCAGCACCGAGGCGCCGATCACGGCTGCGACAGTGTTGCCTTCACCGAAAATCGGGAAGAAGTAGCCGAGGGTACTGAACAGCAGAACGAAGTAACCGACGTTGCCCAGCCAGGCACTGATCCAGTAACCCCAGGCGGACGAGAAACCCATGTAATCGCCGAAACCGGCCTTGGCGTAGGCGTAGACACCGCCGTCCAGATCAGGCTTTCGATTGGCGAGGGTTTGAAAGACAAAAGCGAGGGTGAGCATGCCGACAGCGGTGATGGCCCAACCGATCAGCACGGCGCCAACGTCGGCGCTGGCGGCCATGTTTTGTGGCAAAGAGAATATCCCGCCACCGATCATTGAACCGACTACCAACGCAACCAGTGCACCGAGTCGTAGTTTTCCGGGAGCTTCAGACATTGCATGACTCCATTGCAGGAGAAGAGAGATCACAGCGTAGTTCTGTTGTCTGTTCAGTTAGCTGACTTAGATCAGTGCATGGTCACATTCCATTGTTAATGAATGACTTATGAATCGGCTGAAGGCATAAAGCTATCGTCTGCGAAGCCCGATTTAGACGCTTTGTGGCTACATGCTTAGGAATGGCTATTATTACTTTCGAATTATGACGCTAGTTCGTTTTGGCGGATTGGCAAATTTTCCGCGTCTGTTTTCAGTACAGAATTGATTTATTAGGATCAGCGCACAAAATTGTCTGAGCGTGCTAGGCGTTAGCGTGATCGGCTATATATAAATGGGCATTTGTTGGCGTTATCTAATAAACGTACTTACTCTTTACCCATTTAGTTAGTTAAGTCATAAACCTGTGGTGAGGGGTTCGGTGCATCTGGGGTTTGGGTGGATCCTGAGGTTTGGCTGGAAATTGAGAATTCGTTGATCAGGAAGGGAGATTTGAATGTCGCAACCGACGCAAAAGCTGCGCCTAGGCGCGTTGATCGCTCTGGTGGTGGGGTCGATGATTGGTGGGGGGATTTTCTCGCTGCCGCAGAACATGGCGGCGCGGGCCGATGCCGGGGCGATATTGATCGGTTGGGGCATCACCGCGATCGGCATGCTCACGCTGGCGTTCGTCTTTCAGACCCTGGCCAACCGCAAGCCTGAACTGGATTCCGGTGTCTACGCCTATGCCAAGGCCGGGTTCGGCGACTACATGGGATTTTCATCGGCGTGGGGTTACTGGATCAGCGCCTGGCTGGGTAACGTCGGTTATTTCGTCCTTTTATTCAGCACCCTCGGCTACTTCTTTCCGGTGTTCGGTCAGGGCAATACGCCGATCGCCATCGGCTGCGCTTCGGTGCTGTTGTGGTGCGTGCATTTTCTGGTAATGCGCGGGATCAAAGAGGCAGCGTTCATCAATCAGGTGACCACGGTGGCGAAGATCGTGCCGCTGATCATGTTCATCGTCATCGCCGCCGTCGCCTTCAAGGCCGACATTTTTACCCGCGACATCTGGGGCACCAGCAACCCGAACTTCGGCAATGTCATGGATCAAGTGCGCAACATGATGCTGGTCACGGTGTTCGTGTTCATCGGCATCGAAGGCGCCAGTGTTTACTCGGCGCGCGCGGAGAAACGCAGCGACGTCGGCCGCGCCACGGTGATCGGCTTTATCGGTGTGCTGGCGCTGTTGGTGCTGGTCAACGTGCTGTCGCTGGGGATCATGAGCCAGCCGGAACTGGCCAACCTGCAAAACCCTTCGCTGGCAGCGGTGCTGGAACACATCGTCGGGCCATGGGGCGCATTGCTGATCAGCATCGGCTTGGCGATCTCGCTGCTCGGTGCGCTGCTGTCGTGGGCGCTGCTCTGCGCAGAAATCCTCTTCGCCACGGCCAAAGACAAAACCATGCCGGCGTTCCTGAAAAAGGAAAACAAAAACCACGTGCCGGTGAACGCGTTGTGGCTGACCAACGCGATGATCCAGATTTTCCTGCTGATCACCCTGTTTTCGGCGGGCACCTACACCAGCCTGATTTATCTGGCCTCGTCGATGATTCTGGTGCCGTATCTGTGGTCGGCGGCGTATGCCGTGCTGCTGAGCGGGCGTGGCGAAACCTACGAACACGCCTCGGCCGAACGCACCAAGGATTTGCTGATCGGCGGCATCGCCCTGGGTTATGCGGTGTGGTTGCTGTACGCCGGCGGGGTGAAATATTTGCTGCTGTCGGCGCTGCTGTATGCGCCGGGGGTGATCCTGTTTGCCAAGGCCAAACATGAGCAGGGCGAGCCGATTTTCACTTCTATTGAGAAGGGCATCTTTACCGTCGTCATCATCGGTGCGGGTCTGGCGGCGTATGGCTTGTACAGCGGCATGCTGTCGTTGTGAGGTTGGCGCTGGACTATCAACCGCCGTATGACTGGGAGGCGATGCTGGGTTTTCTCGCGGCGCGAGCGGTGGTCGGGATGGAGACCGTGGTCGATGGCGTGTATTCGCGCAGCATCGGGTTGAACGGGGTGCATGGCACGGTTTCAGTGTGGCCCGGTGCTGCTGATTCGCTCGCGGTTGAAGTGGATTTTCCTGAATCGCAGGCGCTGCCGGAGATTGTTCGGCGGTTGCGGCGGATGTTCGATCTGGATGCGGATCTGGCGGTAATGCAGGGGCATCTTGCGCAGGATCCGCTGCTGGCGCGGTTGATGGCCGAGCGTCCGGGGTTGCGCATTCCGGGGGCGTGGGATGGTTTGGAACTGGCGTTTCGTGCTGTGCTCGGGCAGCAGATTACCGTGCTGGCGGCGATTCGCTTGGCGGGGAAATTGGTGGCTCAGTATGGCGTGCCGTTGCAATCGACGGTGCCGGGTTTGAGTTACGTGTTTCCTGAGGCGAGTGTGTTGGCTGAGGCGGATTTGGCGGCGTTGGGGATGCCCAAGAGTCGAGGGCGGACACTGTCGGGCGTGGCGCAGGCGTTGCTTGATGATCCAGCATTATTTGAGCCTTATCGCGAAGGCGGGGTGGCGCGGTTGCTGGCGTTGCACGGGATTGGCGAGTGGACGGCGCAGTACATTGCGCTGCGGCAGTTGCGCGATCTGGATGGCTTTCCCCATGGCGATGTCGGGTTGTTGCGGGCGTTGGAAGTGCTGGAAGGACAGCGGCCGACGGCGCGGGAATTGGCTGTGCGGGCGGAGGGTTGGCGGCCTTATCGTGGGTATGCGGCGCAGGTGTTATGGGCGTCTTTGAGTCGTGGTGATTGATCCGGAATTTGCGTGGCCAATTCAGTCCTCATCGCGAGCAGGCTCACTCCTACAGTTGACCGCGTTTCTACTGTTGGAACGCGGTCAACTGTAGGAGTGAGCCTGCTCGCGATAGCGGTTTAAAATTCACCACTGAGGTTGGTGTGAACCCAAGTCCACGGCAGGCAACGCCCACTGCAACGGTGTGCCGCTGATCTTCACGGGCGCCAGCAACCGATGTGCTGGCCCCCATGGGGTTTGTTCCAAGGGCAACCCTTGGTCTTGTTCATCCTCGGCACGCAACGCTTCGGCTATTCCGGCCCCGTGTTCGATCAACAACCTCGCCGTCCGCGCCAACGACAACCGTGCCGAACCACCATGTCCATTCCGCAACCGCTCAGTCAGCAACCTGATCGCACTCGCCGCCATCAAATAGCCGGTCGCATGATCCAGCCCCTGCACCGGCAACGGCGTCGGTTTGTCCGCGTGCTTCCAGCGCTGCCCGGCCTCGGCGATGCCGCTGCTCATTTGCACCAGGCTGTCGAAGCCACGACGGTTCTGCCACGGGCCGCTCCAGCCGTAAGCGTTGAGGCAGACATCGATCAGCCCCGGCGCCAATTGGCGACGGTGTTCGAGGCCGAAACCAAGATTCTCCAACGCATCAGCGCGATAACCGTGCAGCAGAATGTCGGCGTCTTTCAGCAGACTCTCGAACACCGCGCGATCCGCCGGAACCTGCAAATCCAGCCGTGCGCAGCGTTTGCCCAAGGTCATCTCCGGGACGACGCCGGGCTCGTTCCAGGTCGGCGGATCGATGCGCAAAACCTCAGCACCGAGCCCCGCGAGGAAACGACTGGCGGTAGGGCCGGCGAGCACGCGCGTCAGATCTAACACCTTGATCCCGGCCAATGGGCGTTCCACGGAGCCTTGCCACGATTTCGCATATTCATCCTGATCAGCGATGAAGTGCACCAGCGGTTCGGCATTCACCGCCAACCCCTGCGGATGCTGTTGCCACTGCGCCCAACTGCGCATTTCGGCGGCGCAACCCTTGGCGTCGACCACCGCTTGCTCCAGCTCCGTGCTCGCCCACTGCGCGACTTTCGCCGCCATCACCGCGCGGTCGGCGCAGGCACCGAGCACGCGTTCAGCGGCGGCGCGGTGGTACGGGGCGTTGGTGTGCAGGCGAATCCAGCCGTCGCGCGTTGCGTAGTCACCGGCGACCGGATCCCACAGCGGCGGCACTTGCCAGCCGATCGGGCGCAGTGATGACGAGAACCAGAACGAGGCCAGACGACGATCGACTGCAACGGCGGGCAGGTGGCCGGTTTGTTGCTGCAAGAGTTCGCTGATGGCTTGCCCGGCAGCGGCGATGCTGGCGCAGGCCAGATCGGTGACGGCGAAGGCCGAGGGCAGGGCGCCACTGGCGGTGAACGCAATCGGCGTGTGCGGCAAGCCGAGTGCGGCTTGAATGGACGTGAGTAAATCAGTCATCGAAGGCCCTCCGGAGCGAGAGGGCGATGATAGTGCAAAACGTCACGGGATTAGATGAAGGCTCTTGTAGGAGCTGAGCTTGCTCGCGAAAGCGGTGTGTCAGTCGACGAAGATGTTGAATGTGACGGCCTCTTCGCGAGCAAGCTCTGCTCCTACAAGTTTGTGTGGTGAGGGTCTAGACGCGGAACTGATCCATCAATTTCATCTGCTGGCTCGCCAGTGCATTGAGCTGGCTGCTGATCGCCGCCGACTCGGTGGCTTGTCCGGTCAAGGTCTCGGTCACAGTGCGAATCGCCGAAACGTTGCGATTAACCTCTTCGGCCACCGCGCTCTGCTGTTCCGCCGCGCTGGCAATCTGCAGGTTCATGTCGCTGATCACCGTCACCGCGTCGCTGATCTTGCCCAGCGCATCCACGGCCTGACGAATCTGCCCGGCGTTGTTGTGCGCCTGAGTCTGGCTCGAATGCATGGTCGCGACCACGCCACGGGTGCCGGTCTGAATACGTTCGATAACCACGCGAATCTCTTCCACCGAATCCTGCGTGCGTTTGGCGAGGTTACGCACCTCGTCGGCGACCACGGCGAAACCGCGTCCACTCTCACCGGCACGGGCCGCCTCAATCGCCGCGTTGAGCGCGAGCAGGTTGGTCTGTTCGGCGATGCTGCGGATCACTTCAAGTACCGAACCGATCTGCTCGCTGTTGACCGCCAGCGCTTCAACTTCGGTCACCGCTTTGCTGACTTCATCGGCCAATTGATTGATGTCGCGGGTGCTGCGTTCGATGATCGACATGCCGTCCTTCGCCGACTGATCGGCACCTTTCGCGGCGTTGGCTGCGTTCGACGCGCTGTTGGCGACGTCGTGGGCGGTGGCGCTCATTTCGTTGGACGCGGTGGCGACCTGATCGATTTCGCGGAACTGCACCTGCATGCCTTCGCTGGTCTGACGGGCGATTTCCGAAGACTGGTCGGCGGTGCCGCGCGCTTCGGTGATGCTCTGTTTGATCTGCGCGATGGTCGGTTGCAGCTTGTCGAGGAAACGGTTGAACCAGTTCACCAGTTCGCCCAGTTCATCTTTCTTGCTGTAGTTCAGACGCTGGGTCAGATCACCTTCACCGCTGGCGATGTTCTTCAGCATCTCGGCGACGCTGTTGATCGGACGGGTAACGCCAGACGCGGTCAGCCAGATCAGCAGCAGGCCAACCACACCAGCCACCACAGCCACCAACAGCGCGGTGAGCACGCCGGTTTCCTGGGCATCATCGAGCACCGCTTGCAGCTTGACCGAGTCGGCCAGCAGCACTTGTTTCGGCAGGTCGATGACCACGCCCCACGCACGCGAGTTGCCAATCGGGTCGACCGGGTACACCGCACGAATCAGGTCGCCCTGTTCGAGGATTTTCGGTGTGCCGGAGGCGAGCAGTTGCAGTACGTCCTGGCCATTAGCGCCGAGGGTGTCGTTGATCTTTTTGCCGACCTTGGCCGCGTCCGAACTGTCGGCGCCGAGCACGCCGCTGCCGGAGACGATGAGCATGTGCCCGGCGTTGTTGAAGAGGTTGCGTTGCGACTCGACGGCGGCTGCTTGCAGCGCGTCGAGGGCGATGTCGACACCGACCACGCCGATCGCTTTGCCGTCGACAATCAATGGTACGGAAATGGTCGTCATGAGCATTTCCTTATTGCCCACGGTGTCGGCGTACGGATCGAGCAAGCAGGTGCGTTTGTTGTCGTGAGGGCAGGTGTACCAGCTGTTGTACGGCGTGCCGCTGACGCTGAGGGTAGTTTTGGTCAGGTCTTCTTCGACCATGATCGTGTTCAGCGAGGCGCCGGCCGCGCGGCTCCAATAGGTCGCGAACCGTCCGGCTTCGTTGGACTGGCGCGCGGCGTCGTTGGCGAACTCGCTGTCCTTGCCGTCGAGGCCGTTGGGTTCGAAGGCGAGCCAGATGCCGAGCACTTTATCGTTGCGCTCGAACGCGGTTTTCAGGCTCTGGTTCAACTCTTCGCGCAGGGCGCCGGCGTCCAGCGAACGCTTGGCGGCCATCACGCGCATGTCTTTGATCTGATCCGCCAGCGCGGTAATCACCAACAAGCTTTCGCCAAAGGTTTTCTGCACCCGCACCGCTTGTTCGGCGGCTTTGGCTTGCAGCAGGTTTTGCACACTGGCGGTGAGCAGTTGGTTGCTGGAGTTGCTGACCAGTTCATCGTTCTGGTTGGTCTGGTAGATGTTCATGCCAACAATCAGCGCGACCACACCGAGCAGGCACAGGCCGGAGAGCAGGACGATTTTCAGGCGGATGGACAGAGAGTCGAACATGGGGCGATCTCGCGAATGGATAAACGGTTGGCTTGCGGGTATGGACTACCCGGTTCGCCAAATCCATTCAGCGCCATGAATGCTCATCGGCGCGAGGCGAAAAGGCATGAGGCGCGCGCCGACGAACGGTCAGCGCTAAACGTTTGCGCAGGGGAAAGTGCTGGAAATCAGAGCAATTTCAGGGAAGTGTTTGCGTGTTTGGGAGGGCACTTGTGGTGAGGGGATTTATCCCCGATGGCCTGCGAAGCGGGCCCAAAACCTGAGAATGGGTTCTGTCGGAAAAATCAGGGTTTCTGGACTGTGGCTGCTTCGCAGCCAATCGGGGATAAATCCCCTCGCCACAGAATCCCCTCACCACAAAAGTTCTTCACACAGAAACTCGGTGTGGCTTAAACAGGAATCGATTCCGGGCGCGACCAGATCCACAGATTCCCCAACCCCATCCCGGCAATCGCGAGATAGATCGGCCAGCCGTGATCCAGCACGACCAACATCAACGTCGCGCACAGCAACATGCTTACCGTCGCGCTGACTTTGGCTTTGCGCGCGATGATTTTGCCGTTGCGCCAGTTGCTCAGAATCGGCCCGAACAGGCGATGGTTTTCCAGCCAGGCACTCAGGCGCGGCGAACTGCGGGTGGCGGCCCAGGCGGCGAGGAGGATGAACTCGGTGGTCGGCAGGCCGGGCACGACAATGGCGATCAGGCCGATGCCGAGGCTGACGTAGGCCAGGAGGCCGAACAGCACGCGGGCGAGTTTGGAGGAGGCTGGTTGCGGCATGGGCTCGGCGGGATGCTTCTGAAGCGGAATGGAGATCTTACAGACTTACGCGGGCCCTTGTAGGAGCAAGGCTTGCCCGCGAAGGCGGTGTGTCAGTCAACGATGATGTTGAATGGGCTGACGCTTTCGCGGGCAAGCCTTGCTCCTACAAGGGATCGTGTCGGGAATCAGGCCGGTTCAGCCTCGGTGGCGTAAGCCTGTTCCAGCAACACGGTGAAGCGGTTGAACGCGTCGATCGCGCCTTGTTCCACTTCGGCTTCTTCTTCAGCGCTGAATTCCAGCGAATCCAGGGTGCGCACGAAGCTCTTCCAGCCTTCTGCACGGCCACCTTCTGGCTCACCGAGGTGACGGGCGCCGAAGGTTTCGCTCAGCTCCAGGGCCACGGCGCGTTTGATCAGGAACGCAGCGCCGAGCTTCGAACCTTCGGACACAAAGATCCAGCCCAGTGCCCGTGCCTTGCTCGGGTTTTTCACCGCGCCGGCGACCGGGGCCGGGACTTCGGTGTCGAGATCGGCGAGGTCAGCCTTGGCCGCTTCAGCGCGGCAGCGGGCCGGCAGGTCAGGGACGATGGCGGTCAGTTCGGCGCTGTTGTAGAGGTCGACCAGTTCCGACTGGAACAGGTACTGCGCGACGACGAAACGGGCGAAGTTGGCGCGGGTCTCGAACGGCGCGTGAGCCTTCACCAGGGCATCGAGCTTGGTGTGCGGCTCGTTGGTGATCTGGTTCAAGCGTTGCGAACGCAGGGCAGGGCGTTGTTCGGTGTCTTGAGCTGTCATGGGAAATCCTTGAGAAAGAGAGGCGCTTGCTAACGAGACGAACAAGCAGACGCCTGAGCGTAAAAAAACCTCACTGCGCGGTGCTTGAACACGCGCAGTGAGGTCGGCCGGATCAGATGTCCCAGACCAGATTGATCGCGAAGTTGCGGCCCGGTTGGGTCAGGCGATCAAGGTTGGCCGGTTGCGTGACCGAGGCTTCGCCAACGCTGTCGTAACCGCGCACGTCATCCCACTGCCAGTATTTCTTGTCGGTCAGGTTGTAGAGACCGGCGTTGACGGTCACGTCGTCGGTGACTTTGTAGAAGCCCGCCAGATCGAGCACGCCATAACCCGGGGTCTTGAACTGGGTGCTGGTGCCGTCAGGCGTTTTGAACATGGTGCTGTCGACCCGATCCTTGCGCTTGACCAGCGTCCAGCTCAGCAGTGCGCCGTATTTGTCCTGGTCATAACCGAGGCCGAACACGCCGGTCAGCGGGTTGATGCTGTTCAGCGGCTCACCGCTGTCGTCGTTGCGGCCATACAGGTACGCCATCGAGCCTTGGGTGTAGAGACCGGTCGGTGCGCCGAAGGTATCGAGGTTCAGGCGACCTTTAAGCTCCACGCCTTTGATGGTGGCGTGTTTGATGTTGTTGCTCTGGAACGTGG
Source organism: Pseudomonas rustica (assembly GCF_049959085.1). NCBI lineage: Bacteria > Pseudomonadati > Pseudomonadota > Gammaproteobacteria > Pseudomonadales > Pseudomonadaceae > Pseudomonas > Pseudomonas rustica. Next base: position 769,835 of record NZ_CP188200.1, read on the forward strand.
TCTCGGTGTAACCGGGAGTGATGGCGTTCTCGTCGATGAAATCACGGTACTTGTTGTAGAACACCGCAACGTCGAAGGTGCCCGCTTCAAACTGGCCACGCAGACCGGTTTCATAGCTTTTGCTTTTTTCCGGTTCCAGATCCGGGTTCGGCGCGACCTGGTAGCCGCCCGCGAGGTTTTCAAAGCGACCATACAAAGCCTTGGCGGTCGGGGTGCGGAAGCCTTCGGCGTACTGACCGTACCAGGTGTAGTTGTCGTTGAAGCTGTAAGTGGTGCCGAACTTCGGCGACAGACGATGCCAGGTTTTCTTCTCGTCGCTGACCAGACCGTTACCGCTCTGGTCGGCAGTGGCGAGGAACTCATCGGTGATGTGCGGTTTGAGTTCGGTGTAGTCGTAACGTGCGCCCGGCAGGAACGTCCAGTTGCCCCAGCTGATCTGATCCTGGGCAAACAGGCTGTAGCTGTTGATGGTCGGATCCGGGAAGTCGCTGGCCGGTGTCAAGGTGTCGGCGGCGCTTGGCGCCCCGATCACGCGGCAGGCACCGGCGACAGTCAGGCAGGTGCCGGAGCCGGTGCGCAGACCGGTGACCTTGTCCTGCTTGATGGTCGTGCCGTAGGTGATGGTGTGATCGGTGTCGGCGATGGCAAACGACTTGTCAGCCTGCGCATCGAACACCCACTGGCGATCTTTGTAATTGGTGTCACGGTTACGCAGCACAGTGCGCGACGGCGCGTAGATTTCCTGGGTGCTCTGATCGGTCTTGGCGATCTGATAGTTGAGCGACCACTTGATGTTGTCGGCCAGCACAGTGTCCAGTGCGAAGCGGTGTTCCAGACCAAAACGCTCGCGGGTAACGGTGTCGTTGCCGGTGCGCGACTTATAGAAACCGAAACCGCGTCCAGCGTTGAACGGGCCGCCGACGGCGCTCAACTGGTTGGTGTCGCGATCATCTTTATAGTGTTCGTAGGTCAGGCCGAAGCGCGCGTCGTCAGCGTAGTTCCAGCCGAGTTTGGCCAGCACGTTGGTGGTGCGCACGTCTTCCGGGTTGGCCTCGGTGCGGTTCAGGCCGGTGCCACCGGTTTCGCCGTAGGATTCGGTTTCGTGACCGTTGCGCTGGCTCAGGTGCAGCAAACCGTCGAAGTCGCCGGTGCGGCCAGCAACGGTGCCGGAGGTCAGCCAGCTGTCATCGGCCGAGCTGTAACCGGTTTTCAGCCGGGCGCCGACGTCCTGACCAGGCTTGATGATGTCGTCCGGATCGAGGGTGTAGTAGCTGACGGCGCCGCCAATGGCGTTGCTGCCGTACAGCACCGAGGCCGGGCCACGGAGAATTTCGACGCGTTTGACGATTTCCGGGTCGACGTAATTGCGGTTGGTCTGTGCGTACGGGCCGTTGAAGAAACTGTCCGGCACTTGCACGCCGTCGACCTGAGTCAGCACGCGGTCGCCATCGATACCACGGATGTTGTAGCCGGTGATGCCGGCACGTTGACCGGCGCCGCCCACCGAAACGCCCGGCTCGTACCGCACCAGATCCTTGATCGAATTGACGTTGTTGCGATCGAGATCTTCGCGGGTCTGCACGCTGACGGTGGCCGGCACGCTATTGACCGACTGTTCCTGACGCGTGGCGCTGATGGTCACCTGATCAAGGTTAAGGGTGCCGCTGCTGTTGCGCTTTTCCAGCACCACATTGTTGTTGCTCAGCTTGCGGAAGCTCAGATTGGTCCCCACCAACAGCCGCTCCAGCGCTTTCTCCGGCGGCAGCGAACCGCGCACGCCCGGCGACGATACGCCCTGACCCAGTTCCGCTGGCAAGCCGACCTGCCAACCGGTCACAGAGGTGAAGGCATTGAGCGCCGACACCAGCGGTTGCTGGTTGATGGAGAACGCGTAATCACCCATGTTGCGCGCCGGTTGCTCGGTGGCAGCCATCAGCGGTGCGGTGCCGGCCATGAGAATGGCAGCGGTCAGCAGCGACAATACGCGGGAAGGGGAAGTCTGACGGGTAAGGCGTGAGGACATCGATAGCGCTCCGTGTCGCACGAATCTTTATAGGTGCTGATTGGCATCGTGATGCGAATCAATTGCATTGGCTATAACGAGACGAACGGGCTCCAGCTATCGAGTAAAAATAATTCTCATTTAGTTCAAGATCACCAGCGCCGGAAATTCCTGCAAGCGCGCGGAGGTGATGTGGGCGAGAGAGCGCACCACGTCGAGCGGTTGATCGAGGCGATAATTGCCGGTCACAGCGACGTCGGCCAACTGCTCGTTGGTGTTGATGATCCAGCCCGGATAGTAGCGGCGCAGCTCGGCCAGCACCTGGTTGAGCGGGCAGTTCTCGAACACCAGTCGGCCCTGCACCCAGGCCAGATCGGTCGCCGCATCAAGTTTGGACGGGCGGTCGAAGCCATTAGGGCCGATGCGGATACTTTCCCCGGCCGACAGGCGCACGCGGGCATCGTTGTGGGTCGCGCGCAGATCGACATCGCCACGCTGGACGTTGACCTGCGCGACGCCATCGAGATAACGCACGGCGAATTCGGTGTCGCGCACACTGGCTTTGACCGGGCCAGCATCGATTTCCAAGGGCTGAGTGCGGCTGCCGGCGATCTCGAAATACGCCTCGCCCTGATACAGCCGCGCCACGCGCTGCTGATCATTGATCGTGCTGGAGAACGCGGAATTGGTGTTGAGCAGGACTTTCGAACCGTCCTCCAGTTGCAGGCGCTGACGCTCGCCGACTACCGTCAAGTGATCGGCCTGAATACGCATCGGCAAGTTGCTGAAACTGAACAGACCGAGAATCAGCACCGCTGCGCTGGCCAACGGTTTCCAGTGCGGGCGCAACCGCTTGAGAAAGGTGACCTTGGCCGGTTTCGCCGCGAGGCTTTGCGCGCACTGAATGACTTGCGGGCCGTCCCAGATCGCCTGCGCCTTGGCGAACGCTTCGGCGTTCAACGGATCAGCCGCCAGCCAAGCATGGAACTGCCGGGTCTGCTCCTCGTCCGGGCTGCCGAGCACGATGAGCCAGTCCAGCGCCTGGTCCATTGCGTCTGCAGCGTCCCGCGCCGAATCAGGCGAAGGCGAGCGGTGGGTGTCCGTCACGGTGTTTCCTCGGGCTTTTTCAAAGCAAGTTTCGAGTTTCAAGCGACAAGCTGCAAGCTAAAGCTCATTCGGTGTGAACTTTGAGTTTTCAGCTTGCCGCTTGAAGCTTATAACTCGCCGCTGCTGTTATGCCGTTCGGCGACGCCGATGCAAATGGACATGATCAGTTTCAATTCTTTCTGCACGGTGCTCAGGGAGACGTTCAGTTCGTCCGCGATTTCCTGGTAACTGTTGCCGTGCAAACGGCTGAGGATGAAAATCTGCTGCTGACGCGAGCTGAGTTCGCTGAGGCTCACGTTCAATCGCTCCAGCATTTGTTCGGCGTGGGCGGCGTCTTCGGCGCTGCTGGCGGGGGCGGCGATGCTGTGCACGACGTCTTGCGGCACGTCATCGACCATCGTCCGTGAGTGCAGCTTGCGCGCACGCAAATGATCCAGCGCCAGATTGCGCGCGGTCTGGAAGACAAAGGGCTCGAGGTGATCGATGGCCCGCTCGCTCAACGCCCGCGTCACGCGCAGGTAGGTTTCCTGCAGCAGGTCTTCAGCGGTGCTGTGATTGTTGACCATCCGTTCCAGCGTCCGCAGCAGGGACATACGCTGGGTGAGGAAGACGTGGTTGAAGCGCGATTGACTCACGGGGGAACCTGATCCATTTCGAGCGAATGATAATGCTTATCATCTATGCGAATGGTCAAGTATTGTTTTGTGATCGACACGGATAAATGCAGGAGCTGCCGAAGGCTGCGATCTTTTGATGTTGATCTTAAAAAACAAGATCAAAAGATCGCAGCCTTCGGCAGCTCCTACGGGGAGAGCGAGGCAACCTTATTCGGCGTTACACAGCGCCAGGCAGTTATCCAGCATGCGGTTGGAGAAGCCCCACTCGTTGTCGTACCAGGCCAGCACTTTCAGCAGTTTGCCGCTGGATTTGGTGTGGTTGGCGTCGAAGATCGACGACAGCGGGTTGTGGTTGAAGTCGCTGGAAACCAGCGGCAACGTGTTGTAACCCAAAATCTTCGAATGCTGGCTCGCAGCCTTGAGCAGCGCGTTGACCTCATCCGCCGAGGCTTCGCGCTTCAATTGCACGGTCAAATCCACCAGCGACACATTGATCACCGGCACCCGCACGGCCATGCCGGTCAGTTTGCCGGCCAGTTCCGGCAGCACCAGGCCCACCGCTTCAGCGGCGCCGGTCTTGCTCGGGATCATGTTTTGCGTGGCCGAACGCGCGCGGTACGGGTCGGTGTGGTAGACGTCGGTGAGGTTCTGATCGTTGGTGTAGGCGTGAATGGTGGTCATCAAGCCACTTTCAATGCCCAGCTCACGGTGCAGCACCTGCGCCACTGGCGCCAGGCAGTTGGTGGTGCACGAAGCGTTGGAGATGATCTGGTGCGACTGGCGCAGAATGTCGTGGTTCACACCATAAACGACGGTGGCGTCGGCGCCTTTGGCCGGGGCCGAGATAATCACTTTGCGCGCGCCGGCAGTAATATGCGCGGCCGCTTTGGCGCGGTCGGTAAAGAGACCGGTGCATTCAAACACCACATCAATCTTTTCCGCGGCCCAGGGCAGGTCGGCCGGATTGCGAATCGCGCTGACCGCAATGCGGTCGCCGTTGACGGTCAGACTCTCGTTGTCATGCTCGACTTGCGCGTCGAACGTGCCGTGAACGGTGTCGTATTTGAGCAGATGGGCGTTGATCGAGCTGTCGCCCAGATCGTTGATGGCGACGATCTGCAAATCCTGTCGATAGCCTTGGGTATACAGTGCGCGCAGGACATTACGGCCGATGCGGCCAAAACCATTGATTGCGATTCGTAGAGTCATGGAACAGCGCCGCCGTCGTTTTGTTGTTGGAATTACAAGATTATTCGCATAAAAATAGAAAACAAGCCTTTTTAATGGCAATATTTTGTTTTATCTACAACGAGTGACCTGAATCAACTGGTCCGAATGATCAAAAAAACCGTCTGTCATTCCAACAACAACGGCGTTTGATCAGCATAGACAATCAGGTCGCCACATCCGTTAGCCTGGAGTTCTACACATGCATCCCCGCGTTCTTGAGGTCACCGAACGGCTTATCGCCCGCAGCCGCGCCACGCGTCAGGCTTACCTTGCACTGATTCGCGGCGCCGCCACTGACGGGCCGATGCGCGGCAAGCTGCAATGCGCCAACTTCGCCCATGGCGTGGCCGGTTGCGGCAGCGAAGACAAGCACAGCCTGCGGATGATGAACTCGGCGAACATCGCCATTGTTTCGTCTTATAACGACATGCTCTCGGCGCACCAGCCGTACGAAGTGTTCCCGGAACAGATCAAAAACGCCCTGCGCGAAATCGGTTCGGTCGGCCAGTTCGCCGGCGGTACTCCGGCGATGTGCGACGGCGTGACCCAAGGCGAGCCGGGCATGGAACTGAGCCTGCCGAGCCGCGAAGTGATCGCCATGTCTACAGCGGTGGCGCTGTCACACAACATGTTCGACGGCGCGCTGATGCTCGGCATCTGCGACAAGATCGTGCCGGGCCTGATGATGGGTTCGCTGCGTTTCGGCCACTTGCCGACGATTTTCGTGCCGGGCGGGCCGATGGTCTCGGGGATTTCCAACAAGGAAAAAGCCGACGTGCGCCAGAAGTACGCCGAAGGCAAAGCGACCCGCGAAGAGCTGCTGGAATCGGAGATGAAGTCCTACCACAGCCCGGGCACCTGCACGTTCTACGGCACCGCCAACACCAACCAGTTGCTGATGGAAGTCATGGGCCTGCACTTGCCGGGCGCCTCGTTCGTCAACCCGAACACGCCGCTGCGTGACGCGCTGACCCGCGAAGCCGCGCACCAGGTGACGCGCCTGACCAAACAAAACGGCAACTTCATGCCGATCGGCGAAATCGTCGACGAGAAGTCGCTGGTCAACTCGATCGTTGCGCTGCACGCCACCGGCGGTTCGACCAACCACACCCTGCACATGCCGGCCATCGCCATGGCCGCCGGCATTCAACTGACCTGGCAGGACATGGCCGACCTCTCCGAAGTCGTGCCGACCCTGAGCCACGTCTATCCGAACGGCAAAGCCGACATCAACCATTTCCAGGCTGCGGGCGGCATGTCGTTCCTGATCCGCGAACTGCTTGGCGCCGGTCTGCTTCACGAAGACGTCAACACCGTGCTCGGCCACGGCCTGAGCAAATACACCAAGGAACCGTTCCTCGATAACGGCGAATTGGTCTGGCGTGAAGGCCCGGTCGACAGCCTCGACGAGAACATCCTGCGCCCGGTTGCCCGTGCGTTCTCCCAAGAGGGCGGTCTGCGGGTGATGGAGGGCAACCTCGGTCGCGGTGTGATGAAGGTTTCCGCCGTTGCGCTGGAAAACCAGATCGTCGAAGCGCCAGCGATGGTGTTCCAGGATCAGCAGGATCTGGCCGACGCGTTCAAGGCCGGTCTGCTGGAAAAAGATTTTGTCGCCGTGATGCGCTTCCAGGGCCCGCGCTCCAACGGCATGCCCGAGTTGCACAAGATGACGCCGTTCCTCGGTGTGCTGCAGGATCGCGGCTTCAAAGTCGCGCTGGTGACTGACGGACGCATGTCCGGTGCCTCGGGGAAAATTCCGGCGGCGATTCACGTCAGCCCCGAAGCTTATGTCGGCGGCGCTTTGGCACGCGTGCAAGAGGGCGATATCATCCGCGTCGATGGCGTCAAAGGCACTTTGGAACTTAAAGTCGACGCCGCAGAATTTGCAGCGCGCGAACCCGCCAAAGGCCTGTTGGGCAACAACATCGGCAGCGGCCGCGAACTGTTCGGCTTTATGCGCATGGCCTTCAGCTCGGCAGAGCAGGGCGCCAGCGCCTTCACTTCTGCCCTGGAGACGCTTAATTGAAACTGGCTTTGGTCGGTGACATCGGAGGCACCAACGCACGGTTTGCGTTGTGGAAAGATCAGCAACTGCAATCGGTTCAGGTCTTGGCCACCGCCGACCACGCCAGCCCGGAAGAGGCGATCAGCCTTTACCTGAGCGGGCTCGGTCTGGCGCCGGGTTCGATCGGTTCGGTGTGCCTGTCGGTGGCCGGTCCGGTCAGTGGTGATGAATTTAAATTCACCAATAACCACTGGCGGCTGAGCCGCACGGCGTTCTGCAAAACCTTGCAGGTCGAGCAGTTGTTGCTGGTCAACGACTTCTCGGCAATGGCGCTGGGCATGACCCGTTTGCAGCCGGGCGAATTTCGCGTGGTCTGCGAAGGCACGCCGGAGCCGTTGCGCCCGGCGGTGGTGATCGGCCCGGGCACTGGCCTTGGCGTGGGCACTTTGCTCGATTTGGGCGAAGGCCGTTTTGCCGCATTGCCGGGCGAGGGCGGTCACGTCGATCTGCCGCTGAGCAGCCCGCGTGAAACGCAATTGTGGCAGCACATCCATAACGAAATCGGCCATGTCAGCGCCGAGACGGCGTTGAGCGGCGGCGGTTTGCCGCGGGTTTACCGGGCGATCTGCGCGGTGGACGGACATGAACCGACACTCGATACGCCGGAAGCGATTACCGCGGCCGGTCTGGCGGGTGATCCGATTGCGCTGGAAGTGCTCGAGCAATTCTGCTGCTGGCTCGGCCGTGTCGCCGGCAATAACGTGCTGACCACGGGTGGGCGTGGCGGGGTGTTTATCGTTGGCGGCGTGATTCCACGGTTTGCCGATTTCTTCCTCGAAAGCGGTTTTGCCCGCAGCTTTGCGGATAAGGGCTGCATGAGTGATTATTTCAAAGGCATACCGGTGTGGCTGGTGACAGCGCCGTATTCCGGGCTGATGGGCGCGGGTGTGGCTCTGGAACAGGCAGGCTGAAGCGTGAGATCGTTCCCATGCTCCGCGTGGGAATGCAGCCCGTGACGCTCCGTGTCACTGGACGCGGAGCGTCCCCAGAGGCATTCCCACGCAGAGCGTGGGAACGATCAGCGTGGGAACGATCGGTTCATCAGGCATAATCCGCCCCAATTCCAACAACAAGGATGCCTTCGAAGTGAGCTCAGTCAACAAGTCGATATTGTTGGTCGATGACGACCAGGAAATACGCGAGTTGCTGGAAACCTACCTGACCCGCGCCGGGTTTCAGGTACGTGCCACGGCCGATGGCGCCAGTTTCCGTCAGGCACTCAACGAGGCGCCGAGTGATCTGGTGATCCTCGATGTCATGCTCCCCGACGAGGACGGCTTCAGCCTGTGCCGCTGGGTGCGTCAGCATCCGCGTCAGGCGCAGGTGCCGATTATCATGCTCACCGCCAGTTCCGACGAAGCCGATCGCGTAATCGGACTCGAACTCGGCGCTGACGACTACCTCGGCAAACCCTTCAGCCCTCGCGAACTGCAAGCGCGGATCAAAGCCCTGCTGCGCCGCGCGCAATTCGGTCAGGAACGTAATGGCAGCGAAGTGCTGGCATTTGATGAATGGCGGCTGGACATGGTCAGTCATCGTCTCTTTCACACCGACGGCGAAGAAGTGATTCTCTCCGGCGCCGACTTCGCCCTGCTGAAACTGTTCCTCGATCATCCGCAGGAAATCCTCGACCGCGACACCATCGGCAACGCCACCCGTGGCCGCGACCTGATGCCGCTCGATCGCATCGTCGACATGGCCGTCAGCCGCTTGCGCCAACGCCTGCGCGATACGGAAAAACCGCCACGACTGATCCGCACCGTGCGCGGCAGCGGTTACCAATTGGCAGCCAATGTGGTTGCCGGCAATGGTCACTGAGTCGCTGCGTAAACTCGCCGCCAAGGTACCAGTGCCGCGCTCGCTGCTCGGGCGGATGTTGCTGCTGACCTTGCTCGCCGTGCTGTTCGCGCAGACGTTGTCCAGCGTGATCTGGGTCTCGCAACTGCGCGCCACCCAGCTCGAAGGCCTGGTCACCAGCGCCCGCAGCCTCGCCCATTCGATGACCGCCAGCGTCAGTTATTTCCGCTCGTTGCCAGTGGCTTATCGCCCACTGGTGCTCGATCAATTGCGCAGCATGGGCGGCACCCGATTTGTCGTGACGCTCAATGACAAACCGCTGGGCATGGACGTTTTGCCGGTCACCCCGCGTAAAGCCGCAGTGATGAAAGCGGTCGACGAAGTGCTGCGCCAGACCCTCGGTCATGACACCGATATTTCGGTGACCTTTGTCAGTCCCGAGGATCTGCGGATCTTCAATGCCGGGCTGAAACTCGATGAATTGCCACGCTCGTGGGCGCATTACGCGTTGACCCTCGAGCCGGTCAATCCGCCGGTTCTGGTCACGCAAATCCAGATGGCGCCGGGCGAATGGCTGTACATCGCCTCGTTGCTGCCCGAGCCGTACACCAGTCTTGAAGAACAAGGCCTGCCGTCGCAGCAGGTGTGGTTCATCGTCCTCACCAGTGGCTTTCTGTTGTTGTTCATCGGCGTGCTGGTGCACTGGCAGAGCCGTCCGCTCAAGCGTCTGGCACGTGCGGCGCGGGACATGTCGCTGGGTGCCGACGTTGAGCCGGTGGCGGAGGGCGGCGGCAGTGAAGTGGTGGAAGTGGGGCGCGCGTTCAACAGCATGCGCGAACGCATCAGCCGTTACCTGACCGAACGCAGCCAGTTGTTCAGTGCTATTTCCCATGACCTGCGCACACCGATCACGCGATTGCGTTTGCGCGTGGAATTGCTTGAAGACGAGCAACTGCAAGCCAAGTTCGGCCGCGATCTCGACGAGTTGGAGTTGCTGGTCAAAGGCGCGCTGCAATGCGTGAAAGACACCGACATCCACGAGAACATTGAACCGGTCGATCTCAATCATGTGCTCGACTGTCTGGTCGAGCCGTATCTGGCGCCAAACGGCAATGGCCGCGTGACCCAACAGGGCCGGGCACTGGCGGCGTATTCGGGCAAGCCGTTGGCGCTGAAACGCTGCATTGGCAACTTGATCGACAACGCGTTGAAGTACGGGCAGAACGCGCATTTGCACATCGATGACGATGACAGCGCGTTTGTCTTGCACGTTGATGATGAAGGCCCTGGCGTGCCGGAGCAGCGGCTGGAGCAGGTGTTCGAGCCGCACTTCCGGTTGGCGGGGCAGCAGCAGGGGTATGGCCTGGGATTGGGCATTGCGCGCAACATCGCCCACAGTCATGGCGGCGAAGTGACGTTGCAGAATCTGCGTGAGGGTGGGTTGCGGGTGACCCTGCAATTGCCGCGTTCCGCGGACTGAAGATCAAAAGATCGCAGCCTTCGGCAGCTCCTACACTGATCCCTGTAGGAGCTGCCGAAGGCTGCGATCTTTTTGACTTTGCTCTTTCCAATGTCACAGCCTGGTGACAAAACCCGCCCCCTTCGTTACAAGCCCGCCCCGGCCCGTTGTTTAGACTCCCCGCAGTCATAACAACAAAAAAGGCCACCCATGGATCGCTTCCAACCCGGCTTCAGCAGTTGGCTGAACGCCCCTGCCCACCAGCAATGGCTTGCCGCTGAAGGCCTGCGTCTGCTGGATTTCGCCAAGGCTGCAAAACTCCCGCAAGGTTTCGGTAACCTCGACGAACTCGGCCGCCTGCCAGCGAACGCGCAAGCCGAAACCATGAACACCGCGCGCATGACCCACAGCTTCGCCATGGCCCATATTCAGGGCTTGCCGGGTTTCGCTGAACTGGTCGATCACGGCATCGCCGCACTGCGCGGGCCGTTGCGTGATGCGTTGCACGGTGGCTGGTTCGCCGTCGCCGAACACCGCGACGACAACACCGGCAAAAACGCCTATCTGCATGCCTTCGTCGCGCTGGCCGCCAGCTCTGCTGTGGCCGCAAAACGCCCCGGCGCGCAAGCGTTGCTGGATGATGCGATCGACATCATCGACACCTATTTCTGGAGCGAAGAAGAGGGCGCCATGCGCGAATTCTTCAATCGCGACTGGAGCGGAGAAGAAGCCTATCGCGGCGCCAACAGCAACATGCACGCCACCGAAGCATTCCTCGCGCTGGCCGATGTCACCGAAGACCCGCGCTGGCTGGTGCGCGCGCAACGCATCGTTGAGCGGGTGATCCACGCTCACGCTGCCGGCAACGGTTACATGGTCATCGAACACTTCGATCGCGACTGGCAACCGCTGCGCGAATACAACCACGACAATCCGGCTGACGGTTTTCGCCCTTACGGCACCACGCCGGGCCACGGTTTCGAGTGGGCGCGGCTGTTGCTGCACCTCGAAGCAGCGCGGGTGCAGGCCGGCATGCTCACGCCGGGTTGGCTGGCGACCGATGCGCAGAAACTCTTCGAAAACAATTGCCGCAACGGCTGGAACGTCGATGGTTTGCCGGGCATCGTTTACACCCTCGACTGGAACAACAAAGCCGTCGTCCGTCATCGCTTGCACTGGACGCACGCCGAAGCCAGCGCCGCCGCCAGTGCCTTGCTCAAGCGCACCGGCGATGAGCAATACGAAACCTGGTATCGGCTGTTCTGGGAATTCTGCGAAACGCATTTCATCGATCGTTGCGACGGCAGTTGGCACCACGAACTCAACCCGCAAAACGTCCCAAGTGCCGATATCTGGGCGGGCAAACCCGATCTGTATCACGCCTGGCAAGCGGTGCTGATCCCTCGTCTACCCTTGTCACCGAGCATGGCGACTGCTTTGGCGCAGTTGTCTCAAGAGATTCCTGTGTAACCATACGGTGACATTCGCGCGTCCCTTCGTTACCTGCGAAGGGAATCGCCCTGTTTAAACTCCTGTGCAGCGCAAGCACCAGACTTGCATGCATAACAACAAGAAAGGTACATCTCAGATGAATGCGATTTCTCGCCTCGCTACTGTCATTTCTGTCGCCTCCCTGTTCCCGCTCGCAATTCTGCCTCTCAGTGTTTCTGCTGCCGAATCCAAAGGTTCGGTCGAAGTCGTGCACTGGTGGACGTCCGGTGGCGAAAAAGCCGCTGTTGATGTGCTCAAGGCTCAAGTCGAAAAAGACGGTTTCACCTGGAAAGACGGCGCTGTCGCCGGTGGTGGCGGTGCCACTGCCATGACCGTGCTGAAAAGCCGTGCAGTCGCCGGCAACCCGCCTGGCGTTGCTCAGATCAAAGGCCCGGACATCCAGGAATGGGCATCGACCGGCCTGCTCGACACCGACGTGTTGAAAGACGTCGCCAAGTCGGAAAAGTGGGACAGCCTGCTCGACAAGAAAGTCTCCGATACCGTCAAGTACGACGGTGATTACGTGGCCGTGCCGGTGAACATTCACCGCGTGAACTGGCTGTGGATCAACCCGGAAGTCTTCAAGAAAGCCGGCATCACCAAGAACCCGACCACCCTCGAAGAATTCTACGCTGCGGGCGACAAGCTGAAGGCTGCGGGCTTCATTCCGCTGGCTCACGGCGGTCAGCCTTGGCAGGACAGCACCGTGTTCGAAGCCGTGGTGCTGTCGGTCATGGGTGTTGATGGTTACAAGAAAGCCCTGGTTGATCTGGACAACGGCGCGCTGACCGGTCCGGAGATGGTCAAGGCACTGACCGAGCTGAAGAAAGTCGCGACCTACATGGACGTCGACGGCAAAGGTCAGGACTGGAACTTGGAAGCGGCCAAAGTCATCAACGGCAAGGCCGGCATGCAGATCATGGGTGACTGGGCCAAGTCCGAATGGACTGCCGCCAAGAAAATCGCCGGCAAGGATTACGAGTGCGTAGCCTTCCCGGGCACCGATAAAGCGTTCACCTACAACATCGACTCGCTGGCTGTGTTCAAGCAGAAAGACGCAGGCACTGCGGCCGGTCAGAAAGACATTGCCAAAGTCGTGTTGGGTGAAAACTTCCAGAAAGTCTTCAGCATCAACAAAGGCTCGATCCCGGTTCGCAACGACATGTTGAACAACATGGAAGCGCTGGGCTTCGACTCCTGCGCACAGACCGCTGCCAAAGACTTCCTGGCTGACGCCAAATCCGGCGGCCTGCAACCAAGCATGGCGCACAACATGGCGACCACGCTGGCCGTGCAAGGCGCGTTCTTTGATGTCGTGACCAACTACATCAACGACCCGAAAGCCGACCCGGCCGACACCGCCAAGAAACTCGGCGCAGCGATCAAGTCCGCTAAATAGGCCGTAACGGCAAGCTGCGAGCCGCAAGCTACAAGCTACAAGCTTGAGCTCTATCGGTCTCGCAGCTTGCAGCTTGCGGCTTGTAGCTGCTCTTCTCTTTTTTTGATGGATTTCCCCATGAGTTCTGTTGCTGTGTTCAGCAAGGCCTCGCCGTTCGATGCATTGCAGCGCTGGCTACCAAAACTGGTGCTGGCGCCGAGCATGTTCATCGTTCTGGTGGGCTTCTATGGCTACATCCTGTGGACGTTCGTGCTGTCGTTCACCACCTCGACTTTCCTGCCCAACTACAAGTGGGCCGGTCTGGCGCAATACGCGCGGTTGTTCGACAACGATCGCTGGTGGGTCGCGAGCAAAAACCTCGCGGTGTTCGGCGGCATGTTCATCGGCATCACCTTGGTGATCGGTGTGTTGCTGGCGGTGTTCCTCGACCAGCGCATCCGTCGCGAAGGCTTTATCCGCACCATTTACCTGTACCCGATGGCGCTCTCGATGATCGTCACCGGTACCGCGTGGAAATGGCTGCTCAACCCGGGCATGGGCCTGGACAAATTGTTGCGTGACTGGGGCTGGGAAGGCTTCCGTCTCGACTGGCTGATCGACCCTGATCGCGTGGTGTATTGCCTGGTGATCGCTGCTGTCTGGCAAGCCTCGGGCTTCATCATGGCGATGTTCCTCGCCGGCCTGCGTGGCGTTGATCAATCGATCATCCGTGCCGCCCAGATCGATGGCGCAAGCATGCCGATGATCTACTGGAAAGTCGTGCTGCCAAGCCTGCGTCCGGTGTTCTTCAGTGCCGTGATGATTCTGGCGCACATCGCGATCAAGAGCTTCGACCTGGTCGCGGCGATGACCGCCGGTGGTCCGGGTTACTCCTCCGACCTGCCCGCGATGTTCATGTATTCCTTCACCTTCAGTCGCGGCCAGATGGGCATGGGCTCGGCCAGTGCGATTCTGATGCTCGGTGCGATCCTCGCGATCATCGTGCCTTACCTGTATTCCGAGCTGAGGACCAAGCGCAATGACTAGTCTCGCTGCCAAACCTGCTATCAGCCTGAGTCGCATCGCGATCTATGCGGTGCTGATCCTCGCTGTCCTGCTTTATCTGGTGCCGCTGGTGGTTATGTTGCTGACCAGCTTCAAGACCCCGGAAGACATCAGCACCGGCAACCTGCTGAGCTGGCCGACCGTGGTCAGCGGTATCGGCTGGGTCAAAGCCTGGGCCACGGTTGACGGTTACTTCTGGAACTCGATCAAGATCACCGTTCCGGCCGTGATCATCTCCACCGCCATCGGTGCGTTGAACGGTTACGTGCTGTCGTTCTGGCGCTTCCGTGGTTCGCAGTTGTTCTTCGGTCTGCTGTTGTTCGGTTGCTTCCTGCCGTTCCAGACCGTGCTGCTGCCGGCCTCGTTCACCCTCGGCAAAATGGGCCTGGCGAGCACCACCACCGGCCTGGTGTTTATCCACGTGGTTTACGGTCTGGCGTTTACTACGCTGTTCTTCCGTAACTACTACGTGAGCATTCCGGATGCGCTGGTGAAAGCCGCACGTCTGGATGGTGCGGGTTTCTTCACGATTTTCCGCCGCATCATTCTGCCGATGTCGACGCCGATCATCATGGTCTGCCTGATCTGGCAATTCACCCAGATCTGGAACGACTTCCTGTTCGGTGTGGTGTTCTCCAGCGGTGATTCGCAACCGATCACGGTGGCGCTGAACAACCTGGTCAACACCAGCACCGGCGCCAAGGAATACAACGTTGATATGGCAGCGGCGATGATCGCCGGCCTGCCGACCCTGCTGGTCTATGTGGTCGCAGGCAAGTATTTCGTGCGCGGGCTGACGGCCGGCGCAGTCAAGGGGTAATCATGGCAACGCTCGAACTTCGCAACGTAAACAAGACCTACGGTGCCGGCCTGCCGGACACCCTGAAGAACATCGAACTGTCGATCAAGGAAGGCGAATTCCTGATCCTCGTCGGCCCGTCGGGCTGCGGCAAATCGACGTTGATGAACTGCATCGCCGGTCTCGAAACCATCACCGGCGGCGCGATCATGATCGGTGATCAAGACGTCAGTGGCATGAGCCCGAAGGATCGTGACATCGCCATGGTGTTCCAGTCCTACGCGCTGTACCCGACCATGAGCGTGCGCGAGAACATCGAATTCGGCCTGAAAATTCGCAAGATGCCTCAGGCGGCGATCGACGAAGAAGTCGCGCGTGTGGCCAAGCTGCTGCAGATCGAACATTTGCTGAACCGTAAACCGGGTCAGCTCTCCGGTGGTCAGCAACAGCGTGTGGCGATGGGCCGTGCCCTGGCACGTCGGCCGAAGATTTATCTGTTCGACGAACCGTTGTCCAACCTCGACGCCAAGCTACGCGTCGAGATGCGCACCGAAATGAAACTGATGCACCAGCGTCTGAAAACCACCACGGTCTACGTGACCCACGACCAGATCGAAGCAATGACCCTGGGCGACAAAGTGGCGGTGATGAAGGACGGCATCATTCAGCAGTTCGGCACGCCAAAAGAGATCTACAACGATCCGGCCAACCTGTTCGTCGCGAGCTTCATCGGTTCGCCGCCGATGAACTTCATTCCGCTGCGCCTGCAACGCAAGGACGGTCGTCTGCTGGCGCTGCTCGACAGCGGTCAGGCCCGTTGCGAGCTGCCGATGAGCATGCAGGATGCCGGTCTTGAAGATCGCGAAGTGATCCTCGGTCTGCGCCCGGAGCAGATCGTTCTGTCGAACGGCGAGGGCAATGGCCTGCCCAGCATTCGTGCCGAAGTGCAGGTCACCGAGCCGACCGGTCCGGACACGCTGGTATTCGTCAATTTGAATGAAACCAAAGTCTGCTGCCGTCTGGCGCCGGACGTGGCACCGCAGGTGGGCGAAAGCCTGACGCTGCAATTCGATCCGTCGAAAGTGTTGTTGTTCGATGCCAACACCGGCGAGCGCCTCGGCACTGCCGGCCAACCACAGACCGATGCGCGGTCTGCGAACGTGGCCCAATTCAAAGGCCGCTGAAGATCAATGTAGGAGTGAGCCTGCTCGCGATTGTGTCCTGTCAGTTGATGTAGTTGTTACCTGACACACCGCTATCGCGAGCAGGCTCACTCCTACAAAGGAGCACGCGGCGGATTGCCTGTAATCCATCGCAATTTATGTAAACCGCGTTAGATAAAAACAGTTAATAACAATAAAGACGAGGATGTAGGGATGAAAAAGAAACACGTCAATGCCCGGTTGATCTGCCAAGTATCAGCTGCGGCGGCATTGGTGCTGGCCGGTAACGCCATGGCGGCGGATGCCTTCAGCTCCGATTCGAAATGGATGACGGGCGACTGGGGTGGCGAGCGTACCAAGCTGATCGAGCAGGGTATCGACATCAAGGCCGACTACGTTGGGGAAGTCGGTGGCAACCTGAACGGTGGCTACAACGACGACAAGACTGCGCGTTACGCTGACCAGTTCGGTCTGGGCGTGGCACTCGATCTGCAAAAGCTGTGGGGCTGGGACAACACTCAGGCGAAGATCCAGCTGACCAACCGTAACGGTTACAACATCTCCAACGACCGTGTTGGCGATCCGCGTGCCGGCACCCTGAGCTCCTCGCAGGAAGTTTACGGTCGTGGCCACATGGTGCGTCTGACCCAATTGTGGATTCAGCACCAGTTCTTCGACAACAAACTCGACGTCAAGGCCGGTTACTTCGGTGAAGGCGAAGACTTCAACACCTTCCCGTGCGACTTCCAGAACCTGGCGTTCTGCGGTTCCCAAGTGGGTAACTGGGCCACCAACATCTGGTACAACTGGCCAGTCAGCCAGGCCGCGATCCGCGTGAAGTACAACATCAACGACGAGCTCTACGCGCAAATCGGTGCTTACAACCAGAACCCGTCGCAGCTGGAACACGGCAACGGCTTCAAACTCAGCGGCAGTGGTACCAAAGGGACTGTGTTGCCGGTTGAATTGGTCTGGTCGCCGAAGGTCAACAGCCTGCCGGGCGAATACCGCGTCGGTTACTACAAGAGCACGGCCGATGCCGACGACGTCCGTGAAGACGTCAACGGTTTCGACGCGGCTACCACGGGCGATGCGTACAAAACCCACAGCAGCAAAAGCGGCTACTGGTTTGTGGCGCAACAGCAACTCACCAGCCACAACGGTGATGCTTCTCGCGGTCTGAACATCGCGGCCAACGCCACGTTCCACGACAAAGACACCAACTTCATCGACAACTACCAGTCGGTGATGTTTGTCTACAAAGGCCCGTTCGACGCACGTCCGAAGGATGACGTCGGTATCGGCGCGGCACGTATCCACGTCAACGATGACGTGAAGAAAAACGCCGAGCTGCTCAACGTTTCCAACGGTGTGTCGGATTACGACAATCCGGTGTTCTCGCCGATTCGTGAAACCGAATACAACTACGAAATCAACTACGGCTTCCACGTAACAAACTGGCTGACCGTACGTCCTAACCTTCAGTACATCACTCACCCGGGCGGTGTGGATGATGTGGACAACGCATTGGTCGCTGGCCTGAAAATTCAGTCTACGTTCTAACGCGTCTGCGATAAGCTCCTCTCTATGTGCGCATATTTGCGGACAGCTAAGGCTGTCCGCTTTTTTTTGTGACACAGGTCGATGCAATCATAGGTAATGCCTCTGTGGCGAGGGAGCTTGCTCCCGCTCGGCTGCGCAGCAGTCGTAAACGCTGCTGATGAGATTTGACTGACACACCGCAGTGAATGATTCAGGGGCCGCTTCGCAGCCCAGCGGGAGCAAGCTCCCTCGCCACAACAGCAATGTGGAATTTGAATACCCCCATGATTTTCAGGACCGTGGCCCATGCATGAGCATCCGCTACAACGCTTCTTCAAATCCCTGCGCGAACAGCCGATATTCGCCTGGGAGCGCTATCAGATGCGCGACGTGTTGGTGATCGATCACCCGCTGTGTCAGGCGGTGTTCAGTCGTCAGGGCGCGCAGTTGCTGCACTTTCAGCCGCGCGGGCAGAAACCGTGGTTGTGGTGTGCGGCAAAGTGGCCGCATGTCGGGGCGATCCGTGGCGGTGTGCCGGTCTGCTGGCCGTGGTATGGCCGTCATCCGAGTGAGAACGCATGGCCGTCGCATGGCTGGGCGCGTTTGCTCGACTGGAAATTACTCGACAGCAGCACCGCCGACGACGGCGTGCGTTTGCACTGGCAATTGCAACTGTGCGACTGGCAGGTTGATCTGCACGCGCACCTTGGCGAACGCATGGATCTGCGCCTGAGCACCGAGCATCAGGACGACATGCCGTGCCAGTTGAGCCAGGCTTTGCACGCTTACTGGCGTATTGGCGATGTTGGTGAGATAGCGCTGTCTGGACTCGAAGGGGCGCAGGGTTACGACCAGTTGAGCCGCCAGTCTTGTCAGCAAGAAGGCGAATTACGGGTGGATGGCGGGTGTCAGCGAGTGTTCCAGCATGACGGCGAATTACAGCTGAAAGATCACGCCTGGCAGCGCGAGTTGTGCATTGATACCGGCGACAGTGCCGACACGGTGGTCTGGCATCCCGGGGCGCGGCCATTATTGGGCGTGACGTGGGATGAGATTTCGGAGTTTGTCTGTGTTGAAGCGGCGGCGGGCGGGACGGACAGTCTGCACCTGGCGCCGGGGGAGAAGGCGCATTTGAGTTTGCAGGCGTGGGCGGCGGCTTGATGATCGTTCCCACGCTCTGCGTGGTAATGGCTCAAGGGACGCTCCGCGTCCAGTGACGCGGAGCGTCACGGGCTGCATTCCCACGCAGAGCGTGGGAACGATCAACCCCTGTAGGAGCTGCCGAAGGCTGCGATCTTTTACGCGAAGCGTCCTAATTAAATTCATCCCCAACCGGATACCGGCTGGCATTCAAGCTCTCTTTGATCTTGCGCAGATGCGGCTGGAAATCCACCCCGCGCCGCAAGGTCATCCCGGTCGCCAACACATCCAGCACGGTCAACTGAATGATCCGCGAAGTCATCGGCATATAGATGTCGGTGTCTTCCGGCAGCGGAATGTTCAGGCTCAACGTACTGGCCTTGGCCAGCGGCGAATTCTCCGCCGTCAAACCCAGCACCGAAGCCCCGTTCTCGCGAGCAATGCGCGCCACTTCCACCAGTTCACGGGTACGCCCGGTGTAGGAAATGATCACGAACAGCTCACCGGTGTGCGCCACCGAAGCAATCATCCGCTGCATCAACACATCGGCGTGCGCGGTAACCGCCAGGTTGAAACGGAAAAACTTGTGCTGCGCATCCAGCGCCACCGGTGCCGAGGCGCCGAGACCAAAGAAGTGGATCTGCCGTGCCTGAATCAACAGGTCGACGGCGCGGCTGATCAGGTTCGGATCCAGCGCCTGACAAGCGCTGTCCAGCGAGGCGATGGCGCTGCCGAAAATCTTTTGCGTGTAGGCCTCGGGATTGTCATCGGCCTCGACCGCGCGGCTGACGTACGCCGCGCCACTGGCCAGGCTCTGCGCCAATTGCAGCTTGAGTTCCGGGTAGCCGCTGACACCGAACGAACGGCAGAAACGGTTGACCGTCGGTTCGCTCACCGACGCGGCCTGGGCGAGGGCGGCGATGCTGAAGCGGGTGGCCTGCTGTGGGTTGAGCAGGATCACCTCGGCGACTTTGCGTTCGGCCTTGTTCAGGTCTTCAAGGCGACTCTGGATCTGTTCCAGTAAATTTCGCACGCGGTCCATATGGAATTCCTAATTCACCAGCGCAAAGGTGCGCTGATCTATGCAAATTGGGCCTTTGATGTGGCCCGTCACGGTGGCCTATCCTACTGATGGCTCCGACCGACCACCACTCGGAATCTGTATTTTGCGAAAATGTTGTGGTTATTACTACATTTTCCCTTGAGTGATGCCTTGAAAAAAGGTATTTGTAGCTTAACTTGATAAAAGAACAAACATCATGCCTTCGATTACGGTTGAACCGTGCACCTTTGCCTTGTTCGGCGCTCTCGGCGATCTGGCCCTGCGCAAGCTGTTTCCTGCCCTGTATCACCTGGATGGCGCCGATCTGTTGCACGAGGACACGCGCATCATCGCGTTGGCCCGTGAAGACGGCACCGAGCAGCAGCACCTGGCGTTCATCGCCGCCGAACTGCGCCGCTATGTCGGCAAAGAGCTGGACGAAGCCGTGGCCGAGCGCTTTCTTGCGCGCCTGAGCTACCTGCACGTCGACTTCCTCAAGGCTGAAGACTATGTCGCGCTGGCCGAACAGGCCGGCAGCACGCAACGCATGATTGCTTACTTCGCCACACCGGCAGCGGTGTACGGCGCGATCTGCGAGAACCTGGCGAGCGTCGGTCTGGCAGAAAACACCCGCGTGGTGCTGGAAAAACCAATCGGCTCCGACCTCGAATCGTCGCGCAAGGTTAACGATGCCGTGGCGCAGTTCTTCCCGGAGAACCGCACTTACCGTATCGACCACTATCTGGGCAAAGAAACCGTTCAGAACCTGATCGCGCTGCGTTTCGCCAACAGCCTGTTCGAAACCCAGTGGAACCAGAATTACATCTCCCACGTGGAAATCACCGTGGCCGAGAAGGTTGGCATCGAAGGCCGTTGGGGCTACTTCGACAAGGCCGGCCAGCTGCGCGACATGATCCAGAATCACCTGTTGCAGCTGCTCTGCCTGATCGCCATGGATCCACCGGCTGACCTGTCTGCCGACAGCATCCGTGACGAAAAAGTAAAAGTGCTCAAAGCATTGGCGCCGATCAGTCCGGAAGGCCTGACTACGCAAGTGGTGCGCGGCCAGTACATCGCCGGCCACAGCGAAGGCAAATCCGTACCGGGTTACCTCGAAGAACCAAATTCCAACACCCAGAGCGACACCGAAACCTTCGTCGCTTTGCGTGCCGACATCCGCAACTGGCGCTGGGCCGGCGTGCCGTTCTACCTGCGCACCGGCAAGCGTATGCCGCAGAAGTTGTCGCAGATCGTTATCCACTTCAAGGAACCGTCGCACTACATTTTCGCCCCCGAGCAGCGCTTGCAGATCAGCAACAAACTGATCATCCGCCTGCAACCGGACGAAGGCATTTCCTTGCGCGTGATGACCAAAGAGCAGGGCCTGGACAAAGGCATGCAACTGCGCAGCGGGCCGCTGCAATTGAATTTCTCTGACACCTGGCGTAGCGCGCGGATCCCTGATGCCTACGAGCGGTTGTTGCTGGAAGTGATGAACGGCAATCAGAACCTGTTTGTCCGTAAAGATGAAATCGAAGCCGCGTGGAAATGGTGTGACCAGTTGATCGCCGGTTGGAAAAAATCCGGTGACGCGCCCAAGCCGTACGCGGCCGGGTCGTGGGGGCCGATGAGCTCCATTGCATTGATCACGCGGGACGGGAGGTCGTGGTATGGCGATATCTAATGTGCAACTGCCTGCGGGCGTAAACGCTCACGAATTCAAGAGCCCGGTGCTGTTGGCTGAAGGTCAGGCGCTGAATGTCGCCAAGCAATTGAGCGAGGCCATTGAGGCACGCGGCAACGCGGTGCTGGTGGTGTCGGGCGGTCGTAGCCCGGTGGCGTTTTTCCAGCATCTGGCCAAACAGGAACTGGACTGGTCGAAGGTCGTCGTGACCCTCGCCGACGAGCGCTGGGTACCGGTTGAACATGCCGACAGCAATGCCGGTCTGCTCAAGCAATACCTGCTCAAAGGCCCGGCGGCCAAGGCACAGTTTCTCAGCCTTTATAGCGCTGCGGCGAACGTCGAGCAGGCGGCTGAACAGGCTGATCGCTTGCTCGCCGAATTGCCGCCGATTGACGTGCTGGTGCTGGGCATGGGCGATGACGGCCACACCGCATCGCTGTTCCCGAACAGTCCGAACCTGGCCGAAGCGCTGCAAGCCGATGGCACCCGCCGTTGCTGGCCGATGCTGGCGCCGAGCGTGCCGCGTCAGCGCCTGACCATGAGCCGTGCGCTGCTGGCTTCGGCGAAACACAAGATTCTGTCGATTTCCGGTCAGTCGAAACTGACCACCCTGAATGCCGCGCTGGCATCCGATGACGTCGCCGCCATGCCGGTGCGCGCGTTTCTGCAACCTACGTTAGAGATTTACTGGTGCCCATGAGCCAAGGAACAGCCGCTATGACAACCCCATCCCCGACCGTTTCCATGGCGGACAAAGTTGCCCTGATCGACAGCCTCTGCGCCAAGGCGCGGATCCTGCCGGTGATCACCATCGCCCGCGAACAGGACGTGCTGCCGCTGGCCGACGCCTTGGCCGCCGGTGGTCTGACCGCGCTGGAAGTGACCCTGCGTTCGCAGTTCGGCCTCAAGGCCATTCAGATCCTGCGCGACCAGCGTCCGGAACTGATGACCGGTGCCGGCACCGTGCTCGATCGCAACATGCTCGCGGCGGCCGAAGCTGCCGGCTCGCAATTCATCGTCACCCCAGGCATTACCCGTGACCTGCTGGAAGCCAGCGTCGACAGCCCGATTCCGCTGTTGCCGGGCATCAGCAACGCCTCCGGCATCATGGAAGGCTACGGTCTGGGTTATCGCCGCTTCAAGCTGTTTCCGGCGGAAGTCAGCGGTGGCGTCGCAGCAATCAAAGCCCTCGGCGGACCGTTCGGCGAAGTGAAATTCTGCCCGACTGGCGGCGTCGGCCCGGCCAACATCAAAAGCTACATGGCGCTGAAAAACGTCATGTGCGTGGGCGGTAGCTGGATGCTTGATCCGGAGTGGATCAAGAACGGCGACTGGGCCCGCATTCAGGAATGCACCGCTGAGGCGTTGGCGCTGCTGGACTGATTGTTACCAAACACTTCGTTGTGTGTTCTACGGCTTTACGGTGCGCTCGGTCGGCGCACCGTTTTTTTTTGCCCGCAGAAAAGCCAACATCAAAAGATCGCAGCCTTCGGCAGCTCCTACAGGGCGTTGATACGGGATGCAATGTAGGAGCTGTCGAGTGCAACGAGGCTGCGATCTTTTGATCTTGCTTTCAAATGGCTAGGCCAAAAAGATCGCAGCCTGGAGTTACGACGCGATACATAGTTACCGCACACAGGCGATTGCGTGGCGCTAATCTGCGTACTCTTATGGAAGAGAGAACGCATCATGGATCGAGACGCTGCAACACCCTCACCGAACCTGGTGTATCAACTGGCCCCCGAGCAAATCGCCGGGCCATATTTTCGCAACCCGCAATTGCTGCGCCGCAACATCAGCGAAGGTGCGGAAGGCTTGCCGCTGCTGCTACGCCTGACCATCGTCGATGCCATGACCGGTGAACCGGTGAGCGGCGCGCTGGTGGACATCTGGCATTGCAACGCTCGCGGTGCGTACTCGGGCTGGAGCCGGATCAACCCGGATCTCGAAGTCGACGCCGAAGCCATCGGTTCGATCCCGCGCACCGACGATGACACCTACCTGCGCGGCAGTCAGTTCTGTGATCACAAGGGCAGGGAGCGCTTTACCACGATTTATCCGGGGTTCTACGCCGGTCGTGCGTTGCACATCCATGTGGCGGTGCGCATGGTCACGGGTACCGAGTACCTCGAAGAGCGCAACGTGGCGTGGGTCGGTCAGTTGTATTTCCCCGAAGTAGTGTCGCGCTCGGTGCTCAACGCCAAAGCCTATCGCGGTCGCGCCTCAACAGCGTTGAACAATACTCAGGACAGTTTCTTTGCCGACATGGGCGGCGAGGCGTCGACCCTGACCGTTTGGCCGATCGGCCGCGACTCCCACGAGGACGGTTTCTTCGGCCACCTGACCATCGGCATCGACACCTTTGCGGTGTCGTCGCAGATCAAACCCGAGGACTTCGACAAATACACCGTTTAGGCGATTCAGCGCAGCTCGTTCAGCGCGCGCGTGAGCAATTGCATCTCGGCAGCGGTGGTGGTCAGCCCCGGCGTGATGCGAATGCACGGTCCGCAGGCGGCGCCCGTGCGCACCACGGTGAACAGGTTGTATTCGTTGAGCAGACGCTCGGCCATCGCCTGTTGATTGTCATGGCGAGTGAAACGCAGCGCAGTGATCCCGCAATACAAGCGTGGATCGTCTGGCGTCATCACTTCGATGCCCGGCAACTGGCGCACGGCGCTGACCCACAGGTTGCGCAGGTAATTGATTCGCGCCCCTTTGGCCGCTGCGCCGCCGAGCGAGCGATGCTCTTCGAACACCAGCGGCAAGGTCATCAGCGCCGGAATGTTCGGTGTGCTGTACGAGGTGCGCGAGCGGATATCGTTGACCGGGTAGTGCATCTCGCCCATGTCCGGGTCGATATCGGCCAGCCGCTGCGGAGCGATATAGAGGAAACCGAGGGTCAGCGGTGCACCGATCCATTTGTGCAGGTTGTACGCGGCGAAGGCGATGCCGAGGGCTTCGAAGTCGAATTCGATCTGGCCGAGGGCGTGGGCGCCATCAAGGATGATGTCGACGCCATGCTCTTTGGCCAGCGCGGCGATGGCCTGCACCGGCATCACCAGACCGGTGCGATGGGTGACGTGCGTCAGCGCCATAAGTTTCAGTTTCGGGTGACGAATAAAGGTTTCGCGGTAGGTGGCCAGCAGGCTCTCGAAAGTCGCCGGATGCGCGTGGTCAATTTCGATGACTTCGACCCCGCGATGCTTGGCTAGCCAGCGCATGGCACCTTTGACCGTATCGTATTCGAGGTCGCAGATGAGCACCTGATCGCCGGGTTGCAGGCGGTTGTAGTTGCGGATCAGCGATTGCAGGCCTTCAGTGGCATTGCGGGTAAACGCCACGCTTTGCGCGCGCACGCCGATCAGCTCGGCCAATTGTGCGCGGATGTCGAGGTTGTCGTATTGCTCGTAGCGCTGGCGCACATACACCGAATTGCTGGTGTTGATCAGCTCGATGTTGCGCTGGTATTCCTCGATCACCGTGCGCGACATGCGTCCGAAGTAACCGTTCTCCAGATTGATCGGGCCGGGCTGGACGTCATAACGGCCGACAAACATTTGCCAAAAAGCTTCATCACGGGCGCGCAGGGTGTTATCGGGCATGGCGGCTGGCTCTATAGAGGAGGGCGCTTCAGTGGCGCGGGGCGGGTTTGCCATGTTTGGCACGCAGTGGTTCGAGCAGCTCGGACAAACCGTTATGGTCGATCTCCTGCATCAGTGCAAGCAATCCGCCGAGTTCGCCGTGCGGGAAACCTTCACGGGCGAACCAGTTCAAGTAAGGGCCTGGCAGGTCGGCGATGATCCGGCCCTTGTACTTGCCGAAGGGCATTTCTCGGGTGATCAGCAGTTCGAGTTTTTCGGGATTCATCAAAAGGATCGTCTGGCTTCAAATCAGATTGGAAAATACAGGCATTCTGCATGCAGGCCAAATGACAGATCATGCAAATAACCGCAATACAGATAGTTCATTTATATTTAAGTTGTTGATTTATATATGTTTTCTTTCGGAGTAAAAACTGGCACGCACACTGCAATATCCCTTGCATCTTCCACCGATCGCAAGGAATTGAAAAATGACCGACATGAATAAAGAAGCCATCTCTGTACTCAATGACCTGATTGAAACCAGCAAGGACGGTCAGGAAGGGTTCAAGACTTGCGCTGAAGACATCAAGCATCCAGAACTGAAAACCCTGTTCGTGACCCGCTCTGCCGATTGCGCTACCGCTGCAGCTGAGCTGCAAGCTGAAGTTCGCAAACTGGGCGGCGATCCGGAAACTTCCACCAGCGTCAGCGGTGATCTGCACCGTCGCTGGGTCGACGTTAAAGCGATGTTCACCGGCAAAGACGAAGAGGCTGTGCTGAACGAAGCCGAACGTGGTGAAGACCATGCGCTGAAGGCTTACAAAGAAGCACTGGAAAAAATCAACAAGCACAACCTGGTGGGCATTCGTGACCTGGTTGAACGTCAGTACCACGGCGTACAACGCAACCACGACCAGGTGAAAGCCCTGCGTAACCAGGCTCGCGCACGCTCTTAAGCGTACGCCGGTAACAAAAAACGCCAGCTAGTTTGGCGTTTTTTTATGCATGGGGGAAAGTAAAAGCAAGAGCCCCTCACCCTAGCCCTCTCCCGGAGGGAGAGGGGACTGACCGGATTGGATGTTGGAGGTACATCGACCTGAGCGATCTGAGGTGAACTCAAGTTTTGAAAAGCATGAAAATCGGCTCCCTTCCCCCCTCGCCCCCTTGGGGGAGAGGGCTGGGGTGAGGGGGAAAAGCTCTACCTGACACCCCGCCAATCAATCAACCAATACTAATCGCCGGCAATGTCGGCAATGTCACCGTCTGCTGCTTACGCGGTGCCAGAATCTCTGCCTCACCATCTACCACCAACTCATCACGCTGGTTAAACACGCGAGTGGCAATGCGCACGCGAAATTTCGGCAGTTTCTCGAGGATTTCCAGACGCACCGTCAGCGTGTCGCCAATCTTCACCGGCTTCTGAAAGCTCATCTGCTGACCGATATAAATAGTGCCCGGCCCAGGCATTTCGCACGCCACGGCGGCGCTGATCAACGCGCCACTGAACATGCCGTGAGCGATGCGCTCCTTGAACATGCTGGCGGCGGCGAACTCGGCGTCCAGGTGCACCGGGTTGTGGTCGCCGGACATCGCGGCGAACAGCTGAATGTCGCGCTCTTCGACGGTCTTGCTGTAGCTGGCGGTCTGGCCGACTTCGAGGGCTTCGTAAGGGATGTTGGTAACCTGGGTCATCGGTCTCGATTCCTGTGACGGATTAAATAAATCCACAAAAAATTATTCGCTGCGTTGCGGGCGCGGATGGCTGAGCACCTGATCGATCCAGGCCAGCACATCGGCAATCACCTCATCGCGATTGGTTTCGTTGAACAATTCGTGCCGCGCCTGCGGGTAGATCTGCAGTTGCAGGTTCTGGCTGCCGGCCGAGCGCAAAGCGTTGGCCAGATCAGTCAGACGCTTGCCTTCACTCACCGGATCACATTCGCCGCCAATCACCAGCAACGGCAGGCCCGGGTTGATCTGGGCGAGATTGGACGCTTTGCTGATTTGCTGCAAGCCGCCGAGCAAGTCGATCCACAGCTGATTGGTGCAGCGAAAGCCACACAACGGGTCGTTGGCGTACAGATCGACTTCAGCCGGATCGCGGCTGAGCCAGTCGAACGGCGTGCGCACCGGTTTGAATTTTTTGTTGAACGAGCCGAACGACAACCACTCGATCAGCGCACTGCGCCCCTTGCCGCCCTGGCGCAGTTTTTCCAGTCGGGCGATCTGCCGTGCCGCGCCATAAAGCGCCACCGGCTGGAAGTTCGAACCGCTGAGAATCGCACCCTGCAAACTGGCGCTGTGGTGCAGCAGATAGGCCTGCGCGAGGTAGCTGCCCATGCTGTGGCCGAGCAGGATGATCGGCACGCCGGGGTGCTGCTGGCCGATGTGTTGATTGAGGCTCGCCAAATCACCCAGCACCTTGCACCAGCCATCGTCGTCGGCGAAATGTCCGAGCGTACCGTGTTCGGCAGTTTTGCCATGTCCGCGCAAATCCGGCGCGTAAACGCCATAACCTTTGTCGCAAAACGTGTCGGCCAAACGGGCATATCGGCCGCTGTGTTCGGCCATGCCGTGGGCCAGCAGGATCACCGCTTTCAACGGCGCGGCGGGCAGCCATTGGTTGACGAACAGGCGGCTGCGGTCACTCGCGTCCAGCCATAGGGTGTGGTGGATCATGGCGATTCCTTTGCTCAGAGTCGGCACATTGTATAGCGCGTCTGATCAGCCCACGCCACGGGACTAAGATTCACACGATCAATGACGGCTTTGCCCGTATTTGCCTCAATGGCCATAACTGCTAGTGTCCGTGAAGCTCCGCTTTTTCAGAAATGACAGAAAGCGGCCCGGATCGGCTCAGGTAAAGAGGACAAGAACAATGCAACCTGATTTCTGGAACGACAAACGCCCGGCCGGCGTACCGCTGGACATCGACATGGGTGAGTTCAAGTCGGTGATCGAGGTGTTTGAGCGCTCCTGCAAGAAGTTCGCGGATCGCCCGGCATTCAGCAACATGGGCGTGACCCTGACCTACGCCGAGCTCGAACGTCAAAGCGCCGCTTTCGCCGGTTACCTGCAAGCGCACACCGATCTGGTGCCGGGCGATCGCATCGCCGTGCAGATGCCCAACGTCCTGCATTACCCGATTGCCGTGTTCGGTGCCTTGCGCGCCGGGCTGATCGTGGTCAACACCAACCCGCTGTACACCGCGCGGGAAATGCGTCACCAGTTCAAGGATTCCGGCGCACGTGCGTTGGTGTACCTGAACATGTTCGGCCAGAAAGTCCAGGAAGTGCTGCCCGACACTGACATTCAATACCTGATCGAAGCGAAGATGGGCGACTTGATGCCCACCGCCAAAGGCTGGCTGATCAACACCGTGGTCAGCAAAGTGAAAAAAATGGTGCCGGCGTATTCGCTGCCGCAGGCGATCTCCTTCAAGAGTGCGCTGCGCATGGGCCGGGGCTTGGGCATCAAGCCGTTGAAGGTCAGCCTCGACGACATCGCCGTGCTGCAATACACCGGCGGCACCACCGGTCTGGCCAAGGGCGCGATGCTCACCCACGGCAATCTGGTGGCGAACATGCAGCAAGTGCGCGCGTGTCTGGCGCAGCTCGGGCCGGACGGTCAGCCACTGCTGCGCGAAGGTCAGGAGGTGATGATCGCGCCGCTGCCGCTGTACCACATCTATGCGTTCACCGCGAATTGCATGTGCATGATGGTCTCCGGCAACCACAACGTATTGATCAGCAATCCGCGCGACATTGCCGGCTTCATCAAAGAGCTGAAGAACTGGCGTTTCTCGGCGTTGCTGGGTCTGAACACACTGTTCGTTGCGCTGATGGATCACCCGGATTTCAAGACCCTGGATTTCTCCAGCCTGAAACTCACCAACTCCGGCGGCACCGCACTGGTCAAAGCCACCGCTGAGCGTTGGGAGCAAATGACCGGTTGCCGCATCACCGAAGGCTACGGCCTGACCGAAACCTCGCCGGTGGCCTGCACCAACCCGTACGGCGATCAATCGCGCCTGGGCACGGTCGGTTTGCCGGTACCGGGCACGTTGTTGAAAGTGATCAACGATGATGGCGTCGAGCAGCCAATGGGCGAGCGTGGCGAACTGTGCATCAAAGGCCCGCAGATCATGAAGGGCTACTGGAACAAACCCGAGGCCACCGCCGAAGTGCTGGATGCTGAAGGCTGGTTCAAATCCGGCGACATCGCGGTAATCGATCCGGACGGTTTCGTGCGCATCGTTGATCGCAAGAAGGACATGATCATCGTCTCCGGTTTCAACGTGTACCCGAACGAGATCGAAGACGTGGTGATGGCTCACCCGAAAGTCGCCAACTGCGCGGTGATCGGTGTGCCGGACGAGCGTTCGGGCGAGGCGGTGAAGCTGTTTGTGGTGGCGCGGGAAACCGGCGTCAGCCTGGAAGAGCTGAAGGCGTACTGCAAAGAGAATTTCACCGCGTACAAAGTGCCGAAGCACATCGTGCTGCGCGAATCGTTGCCGATGACGCCGGTCGGGAAGATTCTGCGACGTGAGTTGCGCGATATCGCTTAACGCCTGAAAACAAAAAGATCGCAGCCTTCGGCAGCTCCTACAGGAAACGCATTCCATGTAGGAGCTGCCGAAGGCTGCGATCTTTTGCTTTGAAGCCCCCATTTTGCGGGACTTTCAAGGTGTTCTAGGGTTTTTGCTCTAAAATGACTGTTAGCAAGTCTTGAGTCATAAATATGACTGTATGGGCCGCTTTTGGCTCTAGTCGACCCTCGGCAAAGCTGCTACTCTCGGCGCGCTTTGTGACTTCTCGGCCTATCAAAAAGCCAGATTCACCAATACAAAACACACACCAATAATAATCGCATCAAATGCGGTGAAGAATTCGCGTTGCTGAGGAGTGGGCTTCCATGAACGAAGACTTTTGGAAGGATAAGTACCCCGCTGGAATTGCTGCCGACATCAATCCAGATGAGTACCCGAATATTCAGGCAGTGTTGAAGCAGTCCTGCCAACGCTTCGCCAACAAACCGGCTTTCAGCAACCTGGGCAAGACAATCACCTACGGTGAACTGTACGAATTGTCCGGTGCGTTTGCCGCGTATCTGCAACAGCATACCGACTTGCAGCCCGGTGATCGAATCGCCGTGCAACTGCCCAACGTTCTGCAGTACCCGGTGGCCGTCTTCGGTGCCATCCGTGCCGGGCTGATCGTGGTCAACACCAACCCGCTGTACACCGCGCGGGAAATGGAACACCAATTCAACGACTCCGGTGCCAAAGCCCTTGTTTGCCTGGCGAACATGGCGCACCTGGCCGAAACCGTGGTGCCAAAAACCGGCGTCAAACACGTTTTCGTCACCGAAGTTGCCGACCTGTTGCCGCCGGTCAAGCGCCTGCTGATCAACAGCGTCATCAAGTACGTGAAGAAAATGGTGCCGGCTTACCACTTGCCGAAAGCCATCAAGTTCAATGACGCGTTGAGTAAAGGCCAAGGCCAGCCTGTGGCCGAAGCCAACCCGCACAGCGGCGATGTCGCGGTGCTGCAATACACCGGCGGCACCACCGGAGTGGCCAAAGGCGCGATGCTCACCCACCGCAACCTCGTCGCCAACATGCTGCAATGCAAGGCGCTGATGGGCTCGAACCTCAATGAAGGTTGCGAGATCCTGATCACGCCGCTGCCGCTGTACCACATCTATGCGTTCACCTTTCATTGCATGGCGATGATGCTGATCGGCAACCACAACATCCTGATCAGCAACCCGCGCGACCTGCCGGCGATGGTCAAGGAACTGTCGAAGTGGAAGTTCAGCGGTTTCGTCGGCCTCAACACGTTGTTCGTGGCGCTGTGCAACAACGAAGGTTTCCGCAAGCTGGACTTCTCGGCGCTGAAAGTGACGTTGTCGGGCGGCATGGCCCTGCAACTGGCCGCTGCCGAGCGCTGGAAAGCGGTGACCGGTTGCTCGATCTGCGAAGGTTACGGCATGACCGAAACCAGCCCGGTCGCCACGGTGAATCCGATCCAGAACATCCAGATCGGCACCATCGGCATCCCAGTGCCATCGACCCTGTGCAAAGTCATCGACGATGCCGGTGTCGAGCAGCCAATGGGCGAAATCGGCGAACTGTGCGTCAAGGGCCCGCAAGTCATGAAGGGCTACTGGCAGCGTCAGGAAGCTACCGATGAGATGCTCGACAGCGACGGCTGGCTGAAAACCGGCGACATCGCGCTGATTCAGCCGGACGGTTACATGCGCATTGTCGATCGCAAGAAAGACATGATTCTGGTCTCTGGTTTCAACGTTTATCCGAATGAACTGGAAGACGTACTGGCGACCCTGCCGGGCGTGTTGCAGTGCGCGGCCATTGGCATCCCGGACGAGAAGTCGGGCGAAGCGATCAAGATTTTCATCGTCGCCAAACCGGGCGTGACGCTGACCAAGGAAACGGTGATGGAGCACATGCGCGCCAACGTCACCGGTTACAAGGTGCCGCGTTCGGTCGAGTTCCGCGATGCGCTGCCGACCACCAACGTCGGCAAGATCCTGCGCCGCGAACTGCGCGATGAAGAGCTGAAGAAGATCAAGGCCAAGTCCGCCGCCTAAAACACAAAGCCCCGCAGATGCGGGGCTTTTTGTTGGTGCAGAGCATGGCTTTGATCGTTCCCACGCTCCGCGTGGGAATGCCGCCCCGGACGCTCTGCGTCCAGAACTGCTGGGACGCAGAGCGTCCCTAGATGCATTCCCACGCAGAGCGTGGGAATGATCATGTAGGAGCTGCCGCAGGCTGCGATCTTTTGATTTACTGACGGAACGGCGCGAAATTCACATTAGTCCCCGCCGGACGCATGTCCTGCAGATACGAATCCTTGTCCGCGCTCAATTCCAGGCTCAGCGCCGCTTTGCGCTTGCCTTCATTGCGAATCACCAGCCCTTCGAGCTTTTCACGCAGAAACACCGTCGGCACTTTCAGGTGCAGCAGTTCGTCGGTGGCCGGCGTGTGCATCAGCAGGTGAATCCACTCGTACTGACCAATCGCCAGACGCGACACTGGCAGGTCGAACCACCAGATGTTGCGGTTGCGGTTCAGTTCGGCGAAGTGGCAATTGTTGGTGCCGAGCACGGCGCCGCCCAGTTCCTTGTTTCTACGGGCGATGGCGAGCGTTTTATCGAGTTTCATAACATTCCTGCAGGATCGGTTCCTGGCGCGTGGCGCCCTTATGTTGCGCATTCTCGGGGCATTGCACGCAAACATAAAGCCCAACCTGTTCGTCGCGACGAAATGATCCGGCGAAAAATAAATGAAACTTGGCGCAAACCCGGCCAGTCAATCATTACGTACTGACTTTTCCCCCTAATTGCACCAAGGAGAAACACCATGAGTAGCACAGGCGATAAAGTAAAAGGCATGGCCAACGAAGCGGTCGGCAACGTCAAGCAAGGCGTCGGTAAAGCCACCGACAACACCAAGCTGCAGGCCGAAGGCAAAGTCCAAGAGAAAAAAGGCGAAGCCCAGCAAGCGGTCGGCAAAGCCAAGGACGCTGTCAAAAAAGGCGTCGACAAGGCGTAATCCAGCCTTGAACGAAAGACACGAGCGGCCATCCAAGGATGGCCGTTTTTGTGTCGAAATCCTGCTGACACCCACCAAGGTTCGCCAAACAAGCTACCTTGATGTAAAAAACGGCCCCTGAGTCGCCACGACTTCAAACCTGTATTGCGGCGAAAGGAGACGCGAATGATATTTCCAGACATGAAAGGTCTGCCCCTGCACCGAGTGATGGTGCGCACGGTCACTGAATTCGTCGATGACGAAATGTCGACCTACGCCTCGGCACTGGCCTACCAGATGCTGTTCTCGCTGTTCCCGTTCATCCTGTTTCTGATCGCCCTGATCGGTTTCCTGCACCTGCCGGACTTCTTCTCCTGGCTGCGCCTGCAATCGGAACTGGTGCTGCCACCGCAGGCGCTGGAATCAGTCAACCCGGTGATCGACCAGTTGCAGCAGTCCAAGGGCGGCTTGCTCTCGGTCGGTATCGTCATCGCCCTTTATACCGCGTCTGCCGGCGTGCGCCTGATGATGAGCGCGATGAATGCGGCGTATGACGTGGTCGAAGGCCGACCAATCTGGAAGCGCTTTCCGCTGTCGGTGGTCTACACCGTCGGCATCGCCGGCATGCTGTTGATGGCCGCCGCACTGATGGTGCTCGGCCCGCAAGTCATGGGCTGGATCGCCGCACAAGTAGGGCTGGAAGAGGTCATCGTGACCATCTGGACGATCGCGCGCTGGCCGGTGATCGTGATTTTGATGATGGTCGCCGTGGCCCTCATCTATTACGTGATGCCCGACGTCAAACAGGAATTCCGCTTCATAACCCCAGGCTCGGTATTGGCCGTGGTGGTGTGGATCATCGCCTCGTTGGGTTTCGCGTTCTACGTGAAAACCTTCGCCAACTACAACGCGATGTATGGCAGCATCGGGGCGATCATCGTGCTCTTGCTGTATTTCTACATTTCCGCTGCGGTGCTGCTGCTCGGCGCGGAGATGAATGCGGTGATCGAGCACATGTCCAGCGAGGGCAAAGACGAGGGCGAGAAAGTCCCCGGCGAACTCGATGAACAACCCAAACAACACGTCTCGGGCCTGGGTCGCGATCATTCGCTCAAGCCGGACACTGACGAAGCCACATCATGATCCGTGAAATCCTCAAAATGGGCGACGAGCGCTTGCTGCGCATCGCCCCGCCGGTGCCGCCGGAAATGTTCAACAGCCCTGAGCTGTGGCAACTGATCGACGACATGTTCCAGACCATGGAAAGCGTCGGCGGCGTCGGCCTGGCCGCGCCGCAGATCGGCGTCGATCTGCAATTGGTAATCTTTGGTTTCGAGCACAGCGAACGTTATCCGGACGCTGAGGCCGTGCCGCAGACGATCCTGATCAACCCGCTGATCACGCCGTTGAATCCGTTGATGGAGGAGGGGTTTGAAGGGTGTTTGTCGGTGCCGGGTTTGCGTGGCGCGGTGGATCGTTATCAGCAGATTCGCTACGAGGGTTTTGATCCGAAGGGCGAGCCGATCATGCGTGTGGCTTCAGGTTTTCATGCGCGGGTGGTGCAGCATGAGTGCGATCATCTGATTGGCCGGTTGTACCCGTCGCGGATTACTGATTTCAGCAAGTTCGGTTTTACCGAAGTGATGTTCCCGGATCTCGATCCCACAGCTGACGATTAACCAGAATCAAAAGATCGCACCCTTCGGCAGCTCCTACAGGGATAGGTGTAGGAGCTGCCGAAGGCTGCGATCTTTTGATCTTCACCCCAGGCCCATCGCAATCATCGGCTTGCTCCGCGCATACCGGCTCAATCGCTCCGCCATCGCCTGCGGCAACTCAGGATCAAACCGGAACCCGCGCCGCTCATAAAACCCGCGCAAATCCGGATGACAGAACAGCCACACCGGTTCCGTCACATCCTGAACCGCCGCTGCCATCAACTGCGCCGCAATCCCCTGATCCCGACACCCCGGATCAACAAACAACCCGGTCAACCAATGCCCACCCGCCACCGGTCGCAAGCACAACGCCGCAACAATTTCCCCACGTCGCGCCACCCACAATTGCGCGTCACGCACGGCTTTCATCGAGGATTGGTGGCTGCGGTAAAACTTGTTCATCAACGGCCAGAGAGACGCGTCGAGCAGGCTGTATTGGGTATCGGGCATGGGTTCTGACTGTCGGTAGATTTCGCGGCGATTATAAAAGAACGCGCGCGTCTGGATAGGTGTATACCTGAGCTCACATCCCCTGTGAGTGGAGTACGCATCATGTCCAAAGGTATGGATTCAAAGAAAGCCGCGAAGAAGAAACCGGCCAAGACCGCGATTGAAAAACGCGCAGAGAAGAAGGCCAAGAAAACTGATATTTTCGGTCATTGATCACGCCTTTCGGAAGCCCGGTTCTCGGGCTTCCTTGTTGATCCAAAATAATCTGCAAGATTCTCGGTGGTCGTTGCACAGAAAGGGAAGGAACCCGCTGCGAGCAACGCCATGTCTCATTATTTCGACGCCGCCCACCGTCAACACATCGAAACCCTGCGCCAACGTTTTACCGCTCGCAGCGACTGGCCGACCTGGCTGTTGTTGATCGGCGTGTATGGCGGCTGGTTTGCAATCATGTTCAACAGCCACTGGCTGGGACGGGGTTGCAGTACCGTGCTGCTGATTCCGCTGCTGGTGCTGTGGCTGTCGGTGCAACACGAATTGCTCCACGGCCATCCGACGCGATGGATTCGCTTCAATAAAATTCTCGGCTATGCGCCGTTTGCCGTGTGGTATCCGTACACGTTGTATCGCGACAGCCATCTACTGCATCACCGCGATGAAGATCTGACGGTGCCCGGTGTCGATCCGGAAAGCCGTTACCTGACGCGGGGGCGCTGGCAGGGCAGTTCGCTATTTGAACGCAGCTTGCACTGGCTGAATAAAACCGTGCTCGGGCGTTTCGCCATCGGTGCGCCGTTGGGCTTGCTGGCGTTGGCGAGTGAAGAATTGCAGCGGCTGAAAAACCGTGAGCGCCAGGCCTGGCTGATGTGGCTGACGCATGGCGCGTTCACGCTGCTGATGTTGTGGTTTATCGCGCGCTACAGCGTGTTGCCGGTGTGGCACTACTTGTTGTTGATCAGTGTGCCGGCGCTGTCGATTGCGATGATCCGCTCCTACTACGAACATCGACCGCACGCGCAACCGGAGCAGCGCACGGTGCTGAACGAAGCCGGATGGCCGTGGCGCTGGCTGTTTCTTAATCTGAATTTTCATCTGGTGCATCATGATTTGCCGGGGCTGGCGTGGTACGACTTGCCCAAGGTGTATCGCGCGAATCGCGAGCAATGGGTGGCGAGGAGTGGCGGGTTTCTGGTGCAAGGGTATGGGCAGTTGTGGCGGGAGCATGGCGTCAGACCGATCGACAGCCCCGAGCATCCTTATCACTAATTTCAAGCACTCCATATATCCCCTGTAGGAGCGAGCCTGCTCGCGAAGGCGGTGTGTCATTCAAAGTGGTTTTTACTGTTACACCGCTATCGCGAGCAGGCTCACTCCTACAGTTGGAAATCTGTTGTCAGGAAATATGCGTATGACTCAACACCACGCCGAGCTCCTCATGTACACCGCCCCCGAGCCTATCCGTGTGGCCAACGAGCGCTGGCTCGCGCGCATCCTTGACCACCTCGGTCACACGCGCCTGAGCGCTGAAACCCTGTC
Organism: Pseudomonas rustica; assembly: GCF_049959085.1. Taxonomy (NCBI): domain Bacteria; kingdom Pseudomonadati; phylum Pseudomonadota; class Gammaproteobacteria; order Pseudomonadales; family Pseudomonadaceae; genus Pseudomonas; species Pseudomonas rustica. Next base: position 806,259 of record NZ_CP188200.1, read on the forward strand.
ACTGCGCGAACTCTGGTTATCCCCCAATCTCCTGCTTACACAAACCTGCGGCTATCCATTGATGACGGCATTAAAAGGCCAGGTTCGTGTGATCGGCCGCCCACGCTACGAACTCCCGGACGCCAGTGCCGGCAACCATTGCAGCCTGATCCTTAGCCGTGCCGATGACCCACGCAAAACCTTGCCAGCCTTTCGCGACAGTCGCGGCGTGATCAACAGCGACGACTCCAACAGCGGCATGAACCTGTTGCGTCAGCGCCTCGCCCCGTTGCATCGCGATGGGCAATTCTTCTCCACGGTCGGCATCAGCGGCGGTCACCGTGAAAGCCTGCGCTGGTTGCGTGAGAAGCGCGCAGATCTGGCCGCCATCGACAGCGTCACCTACGCCTACCTCGCGCAGCATGCGCCTGAGGAAGTCAGGGGGTTACGTGTTGTTGCGCGCAGTGCGTTCAGTCCGACGTTGCCTTTTATCACCGTCGCCAGTGCTACGGATGAACAGATCGAGCGGCTGCGACAAGTGATGAATCAGTCGTTGCACGAACTTCCGGATGTTGTGCAAACGTTGGGATTGCCTGAGGTGTTGGCGGCGGGAGAGGGTGATTATCAGGTGGTGCTCGACTACCAGCGTGAGGCTGAGGAGTTGGGGTATGGCCGCTTGCGTTGAAAGATCGCAGCCTTCGGCAGCTCCTACGTACTACTGTAGGAGCTGCCGAAGGCTGCGATCTTTTGATCTTGTATTCCATAATCGAATATAAAAATGAAATTTAAATATTATTAATGCATAAGGCGCCTTGCTACGATCGCGCCACCGGAACACCGGACATTCAGCGACCCCTAACCCAGGAGCCCCTATGTCCGGCGCCGACCTTTCCCATCGCCAACACCTGGCCGGCCTGTTCCGCGCCCATCACCACTGGCTTTGCACCTATCTGCGTCGGCATCTGTACGACGCGGCGAGCGTTGAAGACATCGCCGCCGAAACCTTCGCGCAACTGCTTGAATCATCATCACTGACCGCGATCCGCGAGCCCCGCGCCTTGCTCACCACTGTTGCCCAACGCCTGCTTTATCAACACTGGCGCCGTGCGGATTTGCAGCGTCGGCATCAGCTACAGGGCGATGAGGAGGGCACCGCTTCGCCCGAACATCTCGCGCAACTGTCGCAAACCCTGAAACGCCTCGATCACAGCCTGCAACGCCTGCCCGGCAAAGTCCGTTCGACCTTTCTGCTCGCCCGCGTCGATGGCCTGACCTACCCGCAAATTGCTGCCGAACTGGGCATCTCCCAGCGCTCGGTCAGCGTGTACATGACCCGTTCCCAAGCCCTGTGCGATCGCCACAGCGCCAACCAATTCCTACAAGACAAGAGGTCTGCATGAGATCGATCAAAACCCTGCTCGGCGGTTCGCTGCTGGCGCTGAGCTTGAGCGTCGGGGCAGTTTCTGCAACGGAGAAAACCGCGCCGATTCACTTCGGTGACATCACCTGGGAGAGCGGCAGTTTCATCACCGAAGTGCTGCGCCTGATTGTCGAAAAAGGCTACGGCTACCCAACCGATACGCTGCCGGGCAGCACCGTCAGCCTCGAAGCAGCGTTGGCAAAAAACGATATTCAAGTGATCGGCGAAGAGTGGGCCGGGCGCAGTCCGGCGTGGGTCAAGGCTGCTGCTGAAGGCAAAGTATTTGGGCTCGGCGATACAGTGAAAGGTGCCACCGAAGGCTGGTGGGTGCCGGAGTACGTGATCAAGGGCGACCCTGAGCGCGGCATCAAACCCTTGGCGCCGGAGCTGAAATCGGTGGCGGATCTGCCGCGCTACAAAGACGTGTTCCGTGATCCCGAAGACCCGAGCCGCGGGCGTTTCCTCAACAGCCCGACGGGTTGGACATCGGAGATCGTCAACACTCAGAAGCTCAAGGCCTATGCGCTCAACGACAGCTTCGTCAACTTCCGCACCGGCTCCGGCGCGGCGCTGGATGCCGAGGTGGCGTCGTCGATCAAACGTGGCAAACCGGTGTTGTTCTATTACTGGTCACCGACGCCGCTGCTAGGGCGTTTCAAACTGGTGAAACTCGAGGAACCGCCGTTTGATGCCGAAGCCTGGAAGACCTTGGCCGATGCCAATAATCCGAATCCCAAAGGCACGCGGTCGATGCCGGCGAGTCTGGCGATTGGCGTGTCGGCGCCGTTCAAGGCGCAGTATCCGGAGCTGGTGACGTTTTTTGAGAAGGTCGACTTGCCGATTGATCTGTTGAACCAGACGCTGGCGGGGATGAGTGAAAAACGTTTGCAACCGAGGGTGGTGGCGCAGGCGTTTTTACGCGATCAGCCGCAGGTGTGGAAATCGTGGGTGCCAGCAGAAGTGGCTACCAAAGTCAGCAACAGCCTCTAATTCCCAACGCCGCCCCCTGTAGGAGCTGCCGAAGGCTGCGATCTTTTGATCTTAAAAAAATCAAAGTCCAAAGATCGCAGCCTTCGGCAGCTCCTACAGGGGGCTGTTCATTTTCCGCTGAACCGATTCTTGTGCAAAAAGTCCTCACTACTGGCCGACTAGTGGCCTTGCGCAAGGTTTTGCGCTAGCTATGCTGCTCTGTAACTAACTATGTCGACCGTGCACGGTTAGTCTGCAAATTCATGCTGCCAGAGTGCGCAACCCAAGGCACCGACACTGAACCAACAAGGAGCATTTTTTAAATGGAAGTTCTTCAACGCGTTAGGGCTGGCCCGCGAGCGGGCTATCAAGAGAAGGATGTCTTGATTAGAGCGTCGCTGCATGGACTCTCCGATTGACCATCATTTATCACCTGACAACTTCCTCCCGTGGAGGAATGCGTGTGCCTGTTCTTTGGAACGTAGTGGTGGATCGTGAAAGACCTGAACTTTCATCAAATCAAAAGTCCGCGCGGAAGGTGATACAACCATGTTTAACCTACATCACAAGGCTGACCTGCTGGAAATCGAACGATTCAGCTGTGCCTTGACCGAGGCCAATGCCAAGTTGGCCGCGATCAGCCGTTCGATGGCGATGATCGAATTCACCCCCGACGGCATCGTTCTGGATGCTAACGAAAATTTCTGTAAAACCATGGGCTATGGCGCCGATGAAGTGCGCGGCAAACATCACCGGATCTTCTGTGAAGAAGCGTTTTATCGCAGCGAGGAATACGCCAAGTTGTGGCGCGACCTGGCCCGTGGTGAACCGATCAGCGGGACGTTTCTGCGTTTGAACAAAAGTGGCAAGGAAGTCTGGCTCGAAGCCAGTTACATGCCGGTGTATGGCCCGGACAAGCAAGTTAAAAGTGTGATCAAAGTGGCGTCCGACATTACCGCGCGGATGAACAAGGAGCATGAACAAGAAGCCATGCTCGCGGCGATCGGTCGCTCGATGGCCGTGATCGAGTTCACCCCGGAAGGCAATGTCATCACCGCCAACGACAACTTTCTCAAGACCATGCAGTACGCGCACAACGAAGTCGTTGGGCATCACCACAGCATGTTCTGCCACCGCAGCGAATCCGAGTCGTCGCAATACAAAGCCTTCTGGGCTTCGCTCAATCGCGGCGAATATCACTCGCACCGTTTCGAGCGCAAGAACAAGTCCGGGCACATGGTTTACCTCGAAGCCTCGTACAACCCGCTGTTCGACGCCAAGGGCCGCTTGTACAAAGTGGTCAAGTTCGCCAGCGACATCACCCAACAAATGACCACGCTGCAGAACGCCGCGGAATCGGCCCACAGCACCTCGGTACAAAACGACGCCTGCGCGCAAAAAGGCTCACAAGTCGTGCAGCAAACGGTGCAGATCATTCAGGACATTTCTCGCGACCTCAACGAAGCGGCAGTCAGCATCGATGCGGTCAGCAAACAGTCAGACATCATCGGCACCATCGTCCAGACCATTCGCGGGATTGCCGATCAGACCAACCTGCTGGCGCTCAACGCCGCGATCGAAGCGGCGCGTGCCGGCGAGCACGGGCGCGGGTTTGCCGTGGTCGCGGATGAGGTGCGAAGTCTGGCGGCAAGAACGAGTCAGGCTACTTTAGAGATCGTCGACGTTGTGCGCCGCAACCACGACCTGTCGCTGAGTGCGGTGTCGAGCATGCAGTCGAGTCTCAGCCGTACCGGACTTGGTGTGGAGCTGGCGAACGAGGCGGGGGCAGTGATTCAAGAGATTCAGCAAGGCTCACGTCACGTCGTCGATGCCATCAGCCAGTTCAACGAAACCCTGCAACTGAACTGACATTTTCTAAACAACACAAAACTTGTGGGAGCGGGCTTGCTCGCGAAAGCGGTGTGTCAGTCGGTGGAAATTTCACTGATACACCGCTTTCGCGAGCAAGCCCGCTCCCACATTGGTTTTGTGCAGATCTTCGGATTAGAGGGCAGCGAGGAATTTGTCCGCCGTTTTATCGCTGTCCTTCACGTCGTTGTTTTTCTCCGATTCCGCCAACTTCATCTTGTCCTGCAAGCGCTCGGCGATCTCTTTGCCGATCGCCTGTTGTTGGGCTGGCGGCATGGCTTTGATGTCGTCCTCGGTCAGGCCCATTGACTGCAAGATGCTGTCACGCAGGCGCTGTTCCGGCGACTTGCTCATATAGTCCTTGAACGCGTCGGTGGCGGAAGTGCCGCTGGTTTGGCTCGCATCGGAAGTGTCGGTGGTTTGCAGACCCACACGGGTCTTGGCGAATGCCTCGTCAACGTTGTCGCTGATGCGTGATGCTTCGCTGACTTGTTGCGTGGCAATCTGCGTGGCCGAGGTCTGCACCGTCGAAGCGGTCTGGCTCGATTGGAGTTGGGTCTGATTCTGCAGGTTTTGCAGCATGGCGCCGTGCAGGCCACTCTGCAAACCGGCGGCCGCGGTGGCCGTTGCGTCGTCATTCACTTGTTTGGGCAGGTGGATGATCAGCGGTTGTTTGGCACTGACGAACATGATGGATAAACCTGTGGTAATGACTGACCCCGGTAGCGGAGCAATTACCGTGCCTTTCAGATAAGTCTTTTCATTTCAATGAATTGAGATTTGTCGCGGTTGAGCAAGCGGTCATCCCTTGCCGGTGAGCGGCAGCGGATGACCGTTATGCCGGTCAGCGATGGGCAATGTTCTCCAACGCCAGATTACGCGTGCGCGGGCCGAAGTAGCCGATGGTCAGCATCACGATCAACATGCTGCTGGCAATGAACGCCAACACGCCGGGCGTGCCAAAACTGTCGAGAAAAAAGCCGATCAGCAGGCTGCTGAACACCGTCGACAAACGACTGAAGGAATAGCAGAACCCTACCGCGCGGGCGCGAATATTGGTCGGGAACAACTCGCTCTGGTACGAGTGATAACTGAAGCTCAGCCAGGCGTTGCAGAAGGTGATCATCACCCCGCAAAAGATCAGCCCGAACGCACTGGTCTGCAAGGCGAACAAGGTACCGAAGGTCATCGCACCGAGGGCCGAGCCGACGATCTGCCATTTGTTCTCGAAACGGTTGGCGAACTTGACGAACAGCAGCGGCCCGAGCGGGTAGGCGAGGGTGATGATGAACGCGTACATCAAACTGTGGGTGACGCTCACGCCCTGGCCGGACAGCAGCGCCGGCAACCAATTGCCAAAACCGAAAAAACCGATCGCTTGAAAGACGTGGAAGACGATCAGCATCAAGGCGCGGCGGCGATACGGTGGTTGCCAGATGTCGGCGAAACGACCCTTGCCTTCAACATCGACCGACACTGTTTCCGGCGTATCCAAGGGCTGGCCATGATCCTTCTCGCAGCGTGCCTCGATGTTATCGAGAATCCGGTTGGCTTCGTCGAATCGACCGTGCTGCGCCAACCAGCGTGGCGACTCCGGCAGACGCTTGCGCAACCACCAGATAAACAGCGCAAACACCGCGCTGGCCAACACCACCCAACGCCAGCCGGACACACCGAACGGCGCTTGCGGCACCAGCCACCACGACATCAACGCCACTGCCGGCACCGAGAGAAACTGCACGAAAAACGCGAAAGCGAACGCGGAACTGCGCATGCGTTTGGGCACCAGTTCCGAGAGGTAAGCGTCGATGGTCACCAACTCGATGCCCAAACCGATGCCGACCAGAAAGCGCATGCAGATGATGCCCAGCGCCGAACTCTGAATACCCATCAACACCGTCGCCACGGTGTACCAAACCAGTGCGAAGGTGAAGATCGCGCGGCGACCGAAACGATCCGCCATCGGGCTGAGCAGACTGGCGCCGAGGAACAATCCCAGAAACGTCGCCGAAGCGAACGCCGCTTGATCGGAGAAACCGAACACGCCCTGATTGCCGGTGGCGAAGATGCCGTCGCGGATCAGTCCGGGGCTAATGTAGGCGGTCTGGAATAAATCGTAGAGTTCAAAGAAACCACCGATCGATAGCAGCGCCACCAATCGCCAGATCGTCGCGACGGCGGGGAGACGGTCGATACGGGCGGAAACTTCGGCAGCGCGGATCGGATCGATGCCGTCGCTTTGCGCGGCGGCGGGGGCGTGTGCAGTCATGGGCAGATCCATTTTTTATTGATGGAAAAGCTTAGCCTGCTATCGGAAACCACGGATTGTGAAGATCAGCGATTTGCGCCGGGAAACCGCTGATTTCTTGCAATATCTGCTTACGAATTAACGATTTATGCCGCAGCCGCCGAATCCGGCAGTGCCGAGGCCGGCAAACCGAAAATCCGGTCGAACAGCCAGTTGAACGCGAACGTGTAGCACGGGATGAAAATGATCAGCGCCAGATCCAGCAGAAAGGCCTGCACCAGGCTGATGTTCATCCACCAGGCAATCAACGGAATCAGGAACACGATCAAGGTCAACTGAAAACCGATGGCGTGGGCGATGCGGCGTTTCACCGTGCGCGTGCGCGACACCTGACGGCTTTCCCAGCGCTCGAACAATGAGGTGTAAATGAAGTTCCAGGTCACGGCGATGGTGGTGATGATCACCGCCAGCGGCCCGGTGCTGCCCGGGGATGTGCCGGACAACAGCGCCAGACCGAGGGCGGAGAAGGTCATGCCGATCACTTCGTAGAGCGACACGTAGACCAGTTTGCGTTTGACGCCTTGCATGGGAATTGCCTCTTTCTTGCCGTTTGTTGGCCAGCGGGACTGGCGAAGGCGACGAAAGATAGCTTCAATAGGGCTGACAGAAAAAGTCAGTAGCTTTCAGTTTTGGTGATAGGTAGATGAAGTGAATTTCAACAGCGACAGCATCGAGTTGTTTCTTGCGGTGATTGAGCGCGGCTCGTTTTCGGCGGCGGCTCGGGCATTGGGTCGGGTGCCATCGGCGGTGAGCATGAGTATTGGCAACCTTGAGGCCGAACTCGGTTATCTGCTGTTTGACCGCAGTCATCGCGAGCCACAACCCACGGCGATGGCGCTGTCACTGGTGCCGCACGCGCGGCTAATCGCCGAGCAACTCAAGCAACTGCAAGTGCACGCGGTGGAGTTGTCGTTGGGGCTGGAGAGCAAGTTGTCGATTGGCGTGGTTGCGGACATTGATCGGCGGCGTTTGCTCGCGGCGATCAAGGTGATCGCCGAGCGCCATCCGCTGCTCGATATCGAAGTGCTGACCGCGCCGCAGGATGACGTGCTGGCGATGCTGCACAGTGGTCGTGTCAGTGTGTGCCTGGCGTTCGCCGGGTTGAGCATGAACGTGCTGGAGCGTTTTCAGTTCGTCGGCAGCGAACGGATGATCGCCACGCTGGCGGCGGACAGCCCGTTGTTGCGGGGGCAGGATTTGTTTCTGGAAGATCTGGTGCATGTGCGGCAGATCATTGTCGCCAGTCGCGATTTACCGATTAGCGAGACGCGGCCCTTGGTGGCGGAATCGTACTGGCGCACCGACAGTCTTGAGACGGCGATGGAAATGGTTGAGGCGGGATTGGGTTGGGGCAATTTTCCGTTGTCGGTGGTGCAATCGAGACTGGATAACGGCCGGCTGAAACGCCTGAATTTTCGCAATATCGAAAACGGTCTGGTGATGCCGGTGCATGCGGTGTGGCTCAAAAGCCAGCCGCTACAGAAAGGCGCATTGGCCCTCGTTGATCTGCTCAGTCACTAGAAACGGTGGAGATCCAATGTGGGAGCGAGCCTGCTCGCGAAAGCGCCGTGTCAGACGGCACAGGTTTATCTGAATAACCGCTTTCGCGAGCAGGCTCGCTCCCACAGGGTTTGTGTTTCAACGCCGTATTTGTGAGCTTCACCTAAAACTGTAGGAGCTGCCGAAGGCTGCGATCTTTTGATGTTGATTTTAAAAGATCAGATCAAAAGATCGCAGCCTGCGGCAGCTCCTACGGGGATCATTTTTCAACCCGGGATTTGTGCCCAGGGAATTCAGGCGTCAGGTACTTTCGCGAATCTTCAGTTCGAAGCCCATGTCTTCCACCGGGCGCGCGACCGAGTTACCCGCCATCAACGTCAACATCTGCTCCGCCGCACGCCGGCCGATCGCCTCACGCGGGGTGTTAATGCTGCTCAAGCGCGGCACCATGTGTTCGGACATCGGCAAGTCGTTAAAACCGAGAATCGCCACCTGTTCAGGAATCTTGATGCCATTGCGCAACGCTTCCAGCAAAGCACCCTGCGCCAAATCGTCGTTACCAAAAAAGATCGCATCAACATCCGGATGCGCCGCGAGCAACTGCAAAAACAATTCCCCACCCAAGCCCACCGACGAAGCACGCGGCGTCAGCACTTCCAGATCCGGGTCGTAACGCCCGGCCTTCTGCAGTGCTTTGCGAAAACCCTCACCGCGCAACAACGTACGTTGATCGAGTTGCGCGCCAATGTAAGCAAGACGCTTGCGCCCACGAGAGAGCAAATGCTCAGCCGCCGTCTCCCCGGCACTCAGCTGCGAAAACCCGACGCAATTCACCCCGGCAGCGCTGTCGAGTTCCATCATGTACACGCAAGGAATGTTGCTCGCCTCGATCATCCGTCGCGAACTTTCCGTGCGATCAAATCCGGTCAACAGAAACCCGCGCGGCTGATAGGCCATGTAGTTGCGCAGGAGGTTTTCTTCTTCATCGCGGGAATAGTGAAAGTTGCCGATCAGCACTTCGAAGCCCTTGGGCGTGAGCACCCGATGAATGGCTTCCAGCGTGTCGATAAACAAAAGGTTGGACAACGATGGCACCAAAACCACCACCGAATGGCTCTGCGCCGAGGCCAGAGCGCGGGCGGCAGGGTTGACCACGTAGTTGAGTTCGAGGGCGGCTTTGCGGACTTTTTCTACCAGTTCGGTGGCCACGGTGCTGACCCCACGCAAGGCGCGGGAGGCGGTAATCGGACTGACACCGGCCAGGCGGGCAACTTCATTCAGGGTGGGACGGCCGGTGGTGCGGGTATTTTTATCGTTTTTAGGGGTGGTCATCGACGGCTTGCCAAACAAAAATCAAGGCACTAAGGTAGCGCTGTCCTGATGCAGCTGTAAATGCGTAAGCGAGGTCCTGCCTGATCTTCGCTTTTTGGCGTTGGGCGCAAACCTGCTGCAACCCAAAAAAACGACAAGAAGGCGTCGGCAACTTCTGCCTGTGCACTAGAGTCATAGCTAGCAAAGGTAGCGCTGTCTGCGCGCTGAGGTGTTATATGAGTCATCCCATCACCGCCCTGGTCATCATGGGCGTTGCCGGTTGCGGCAAGACGTGCGTCAGCGAGGCCCTGTGCCAATTGAGCGGCGCCACTGCCATTGAAGGCGATACTTTCCATCCGGCCGCGAACATCGAAAAGATGAGCGCGGGGATCCCCCTGAACGACGACGACCGCGCCGGCTGGCTCGACAGCCTGTGCGTCGAACTGCGTCGCGTCGATGCGCTGGGCAAACGCCCGGTGCTGACCTGCTCGGCCCTTAAACACAGTTATCGCGAAGTGTTGCGCAGCGCCTTGCCGGGCCTGGGCTTCGTGTTTCTTGAATTGACCCCTGAAGTCGCCGCTGAACGTGTGTCCCATCGTCCGGGCCACTTCATGCCGGCCACGTTGATCGAAAGCCAGTTCGCCACCCTCGAATCGCCCAAGGGCGAGCCGTTGACCCTGGCGCTGAACGCTTCGATCCACAGCGTTGAAGAACTGGCTTCGCAGGCTCACGTCTGGTGGCAGGCCCACGGTCTGAAACAGGCGGTATGAGTGTGTTGAAAGAGATAGCGCTGTCCTCACGATTTCTGTTTAACCCGCTTTAATAACAACAACAATCCAGGAGACACCCCCAATGTTTGGCATGTCCCACGACGCGTTTCTGCTGCTTGATGCAGTGGTCACCGTGATCGGACTGATTGTCCTGATCACCAAGTTCAAGCTGCACCCGTTTATTTCCCTGACCATCGCTGCCGCGTTCCTCGGTCTGACTTCCGGTATGCCGATCGGCACCATCATCAAAGCGTTCCAGGACGGCTTCGGTGGCGTGCTCGGTTTCGTCGGCATCATCCTCGCGCTGGGCACCATGCTCGGCAAAATGATGGCTGAATCGGGCGGGGCGGATCAGATTGCCCAAACCCTGATTCGTGCGTTCGGCAAGGACAAAGTCCAGTGGGCGATGATGTTCGCCGCGTTTCTGGTCGGCATCCCGCTGTTCTTCGAAATCGGCTTTGTTCTGCTGATTCCACTGGTGTTCATCGTGGCGCGCCGCACTGGCGTATCGATTATCAAGATCGGTATCCCGCTGCTCGCCGGTCTGTCCGCCGTGCACGGTCTGGTGCCACCGCACCCGGGCCCGTTGCTGGCCATCGGCGTGTTCGGCGCGGACATCGGCAAGACCATTCTTTATGGTCTGATCGTGGCGCTGCCAACCGCGATCATTGCCGGTCCGATCTTCGGTACCTTCATCGCCAAGCACATTCCGGGTCACCCGAATCAGGAACTGGTCGATCAATTGGCCCGTGAAAACGATGACTCGGCGAGCCTGCCGAGCTTCGGTATCACCCTGGTTACCGTGCTGCTGCCGGTGTTCCTGATGCTGCTGAAAACCTTCGCCGACGTCGCGCTGCCGGACGGTCACTTCTTCCGCACCTGGATGGACATGATCGGTCACCCGATCTCCGCACTGCTGCTGGCGTTGCTGCTGTCGCTGTACACCTTCGGTCACAAACAAGGCATCGGTTCGCAACAGATGCTCAAGTGGCTGGACGCGAGCCTGGCGCCAACCGCCGCGATCATTCTGATCATCGGTGCGGGCGGTGGCTTCAAGCAGATGCTGGTGACCAGCGGCGTGGGCGACGTGATCGGCCACATGGCGGTCAGCGCACAGATCTCGCCGATCCTGCTGGCATGGCTGGTGGCGGCGGTGATCCGTATCGCGACTGGTTCGGCAACCGTTGCAACCATCACTGGCGCGGGCATTGTGGTGCCGGTGGTGGGGATGATTCCGGGCGTTAACCGTGAGTTGCTGGTACTCGCGACCGGCGCCGGTTCGTTGATCCTGTCGCACGTGAACGACGCCGGTTTCTGGCTGGTGAAGCAGTACTTCAACATGACCGTGGCCGAGACGTTCAAGACCTGGACAGCGATGGAAACCATCCTGTCGGTGGTTGCGTTGGGCTTCATCCTGCTGCTGTCGCTGTTCGTTTAAGCGCTTCTCGCAGACACAAAAAAACCGCAGCGATGCGGTTTTTTTGTGGGTGATGGTCTGCGTGAACACGGCACCTGTAGGAGCTGTCGAGTGAAACGAGGCTGCGATCTTTTGATTGTAAAAAACCAGATCAAAAGATCGCAGCCTGCGGCAGCTCCTACAGGGGATGGGTGTCAGTTATTTGGTAACCAGGCCATCGGCCCGGAACATCCCGCGAATGCCGCGCACAGCCTGACGAATCCGATCCTGGTTTTCGATCAGCGCAAAGCGCACGTGATCGTCGCCATACTCACCAAACCCCACCCCCGGCGAGACGCAAACCTTCGCTTCAGCCAGCAGTTTCTTGGCGAATTCCAGCGAACCCAGATGCGCATATGCCTCGGGAATCTTCGCCCAGACGTACATCGACGCCTTCGGATTCTCGACCATCCAGCCCAGTTCATGCAGGCCTTTTACCAACACATTGCGACGCTGCCGATACTGCTCGGCGATGTCGCGCACGCACTGCTGATCACCTTCCAGCGCCGCGATCGCCGCGACTTGCAGCGGGGTGAACGTGCCGTAGTCGTGGTAGCTCTTGATCCGCGCCAAGGCGTTAACCAGTTCCGGATTGCCGACCATGAAACCAATGCGCCAGCCCGCCATGTTGTAGCTCTTGGACAGGGTGAAAAACTCCACCGCGATGTCTTTGGCGCCCGGCACTTGCATGATCGATGGGGCTTTCCAGCCGTCGTAGACGATGTCGGCGTAGGCCAGATCGTGAATCACCAGCACGTCGTATTGCTTGGCGAGGGCGATCACCCGCTCGAAGAAATCCAGTTCCACGCACTGCGCAGTCGGGTTCGACGGGAAGCCGAGGATCATCATTTTCGGTTTCGGAATCGAGCCGCGAATCGCCCGTTCCAGCTCATCGAAGAAGTCCACACCGGGCACCAGCGGCACCGAACGCACTTGGGCACCGGCAATCACCGCACCGTAAATATGAATCGGGTAGCTCGGGTTCGGCACCAGTACGGTGTCGCCCTGATCGAGGGTCGCGAGCATTAAATGCGCCAGGCCTTCCTTGGAACCGATGGTGACAATGGCTTCGCTTTCCGGGTCGATATCGACTTCGTAGCGTTGCTTGTACCAGTTGGAAATCGCTCGGCGCAGGCGCGGAATGCCCTTGGACGTCGAGTAACCGTGGGTGTCTTCGCGTTGGGCCACTTGTACGAGTTTTTCGACAATGTGCGGCGGCGTGGCCCCGTCGGGGTTGCCCATGCTCAAGTCGATGATGTCTTCACCACGACGACGCGCGGCCATCTTCAGCTCGGCGGTGATGTTGAAAACGTAAGGGGGGAGTCGATCTATGCGCGCAAAGCGGCGCGGCGAACCTTGTTCGGCCATTGTTGCCTCGGATAACGTAAGCGCCCGGAACCGTCCGAGCGACGCTGGTCACTGCGGTGACCTGTGGCGGAAGATAAGGTCAGTGATGGCATACTGTCCAGCCCGTTTGTTAACAAATTTTTCCAAGGAAAATGGTTGATGGAATTCACCAGCGGCTTCTTGCTGAGCCTTTCGCTGTGCCTGGATATCGGCGTGGCCAACATCGCAATGATCACATTGGCGATGCAGCGCGGTTACTTTCAAGGCTTCGCGCTGGGCCTCGGCACCTGCGTCGGCGACCTGATTTACGCGGTGCTGGCGCTGGCCGGGATGACCGTTCTGCTGCAATACGAAAGCGTACGCTGGGTGCTGTGGATCGGCGGTTCGGCGCTGCTGATCTACTTTGCGGCGAAGATGATTTACTCGGCGATCCATCACGAAGCGCTGCTGGCCGAGACGGCGGAGGTGGGGCAGAACTCCCATCGCAAGGAATTCTTTCGTGGGATTTTTCTCGCCATGTCGTCGCCGAGCGCGATTCTTTGGTTCGCTGCGGTGGGCGGCACGCTGATCGCCCGCTCCGGTGGCGGTGGCCCGGTGAGTTCGGCGCTGTTCCTCGGTGGTTTCCTCTGCGCCGGGCTGCTCTGGTCGGCCGGTTTGTGCTTTGCTGCCAGCCACGGTGGCAAGCTGCTGGGCGACAAGCTTTTGCGCTATTCCTACATGGCATCTGCAGCGATCTTCTGCTATTTCGCGGTGTACGTGATCGTATCCGGCTACAACGAATTCGTCGGTTCCGGTGCCGTCGAGCAGTTGCATTCGCTGTAACCGTGCGAAACGGGTTTGGCTTTCTATACTCCCAGCCGAACCCCTTTTTTGTGCCAGGAGTCGAGTCATGGATGAGCAAACACGCGTCGAAGTGGCTGAACCTCGCTTCGAACATGGACACTTCCTGCTGATTGCAGGATTTGGCGATCGATTTACCCAAGACACCGCCAAGGACATCCCGGCGCTGTGGGAGAAATTCCTGCCTCATCTGGGGCGAATTCCCGGGCAAAAAGGCGAAGTGACCTACGGCGTGTGCTGCAATTTCGACGGCAAGGGCGGCTTCGATTACATCGCCGGCGTGGAAATCACCAAGCTCGACGAACTGCCGCAGGACGTCTATCGCTGGGTCGAAGTGCTGCCCCGTCAATACGCGGTGTTCGAACACAAAGGGCCGCTCGATCAGTTGCCGCAAACCCTGCAATACATCTACAAAACCTGGTTGCCGACCTCTCATTACGTCGAGCTGAACGCCCCGGAACTGGAGCGTTACAGCGCCGATTTCAACCCGCGCCTGCACACTGGCAAACTGGAAATCTGCGTGCCGGTCGATACCAAGGCCTGAGCCTCCAGCGATCAGGCGGATCAAAGGATCCGCCTCATGCGTTTGCGCCGTGTGCGGATCGATATGCCCCCGCGATTCCTTTATGCTTTCGGCACTTTCTTCTGCTGATTTCCGAGCCGCCATGAACACCGTCATCCGCAACGTCACCGCCGCTGATCTGGATCGCTGCTACGCCATCGAAACCGTTGCTTACGAAGGCGACGAAGCCGCCACCCGCGAGAAAATCGCCACGCGTATTGCCACCTGGCCGGAAGGCTTTGTCGTGGCGGAAGTGGATGGCGTGGTGGCGGGTTTCGTCAATTCGGGCGCGGCGTTTGATGTGCAGATGTCGGACGAGGCGTTCAAGGAGCTGATCGGCCATGACCCGAAAGGGCCGAACGTGGTGATCATGTCGGTGGTGGTGCACCCGGATTATCAGGGGCAGGGGCTGGCGAAGCGCTTGATGGCTGAGTTTATCGAGCGCATGCGCGGGATGGACAAGGCGACGATTCATTTGATGTGCAAGGAAAAGCATATTCCGCTGTACGCCGGGTTTGGCTTTGCCTACATCAAACCGTCGGAGTCGGATCACGGCGGCATGGCGTGGCACGAGATGATCCTGACCCTCTGACAACACCGCAAAACCCATGATCGTTACCACGCTGATCGTTCCCACGCTCTGCGTGGGAATGCCTCCCGTGATGCTCTGCGTCACGACTTTGGGACGCAGAGTGTCCCCGGCTGCATGCCCACGCAGAGCGTGGGAACGATCATCAAAAACCCTTGTGGGAGCAGTGGTGTGTTCACGCCATGTGTCAGAAAGGGCGATCTGCTTGCGCATCGCCCGCTCGTGCGGCAGTCAGTAAATCGCTTCCAGCGCTTCGACTGAGTCGATCATCCTTACTTAGAAAACCAGCCCCATGCGCCGTTCGTAACCGATCCGGCCCTTGTACGCTTCGCCGCTGTCGACATAGCCGTGCTTGGCGTACAGCGCAATCGCCGCGTCATTGTCAGCGTCCACCGACAACTCCAGCCCTTTGATCTCCGGCCACGCCTGACGCGCGACCTCGGGCAGCGCTTGCAGACACGCCTTGCCATAACCCTTGCCCTGCGCGCGGCGATCAACCTGCAACGCATGCAAGGTGGCGCTGTGTTCATCAGCCCAGGCCGGCAACACGGGCGGGCGCTTGAGCAGCAGAAACGCCACCGGCACTTCATCCGCCAGCAAGGCAAAACCCTTCACGCCGGGGCCGGGTTTCGACAACAAGGTGTGCAACGCACCGTGAATATCGCCGGAGAACTTGATCTGCTCGGCATGGATTTCAATCGCCTCGACTTGTTGACGCTGCAAAGCATTCAGGCTGTCGTACGGCACGAGTTGGGCTGACACGGGAATTTCCTTTTTCCTACAAAGATAAGCCTCGGATTCTAGCGATTTTGCCCTCAGTGGAATTTTTTTGTTTCGCCTGTCGATCTGCCGATCCACCAAGCGACTAAGGGTGTCTTCACAACAAAAACCACGGAGAACACCATGAGCGCACAATCCGAAATCCAGACCCTGATCAACACCTACCGCGACGCCGTGATGAAAAAGGACGTAGAGAAAGTCATGGCGCTATACGCCGACGACATCGTCTCGTTCGACGCGATCAAGGCCCTGCAATTCAAGGGCAAACCGGCGTACCGCGAACACTGGGTCGCGTGCATGGAAATGTGCCCCGGCCCGCACATTTTCGAATTCCATGAAATCGCCATCGAAAGCGCCGACAACATCGCCTTCGCCCACTGGGTCGCCAACTGCGGCGGCACCAATGAAAAAGGCGAAACCCAGAGCTGCTGGATGCGCGTCACCGCCTGCTATCGGCAGATCGGCGGCGCGTGGAAAATCGCTCACGAACACTGGTCGGCGCCGTTCGATCCGATGAGCGGCGCGACCCTGTTCGATGTGCAACCCTGATCTTCAGCCATAGTTGATCCGTCCGCTTCAGGAGAACGCCATGAAGTATTTATGCCTGGTCTACAGCGATGAGCGCTTGCTGCATTCATCGCCCGACAGCCCGGAAGACGCCGAGTGCTGGGCCTACGCCGAGTCGATTCAGGGCAGCGGGCGAATGGTTGCCGCTGAGGCCTTGGAGTCAGTGCAGACCGCCACCACGGTGCGCATGCGCAACGGCAAACTGTCGATCACCGATGGCCCGTTCGCTGAAACCAAGGAGCAACTGGCCGGTTTCTACCTGATCGACGCCAAGGATCTCAACGAAGCGATTCAGGTCGCCGGCAACATTCCGGCGGCGCGGGTCGGCAGCGTTGAAGTGCGCCCGGTGCGGCAGTTGAATGTCTGAGGTTCGGGCGCGGGTCGAGCAGGTCTATCGTGAAGACTCGCGGCGGATTCTGGCGACGCTGATTCGCCTGCTCGGTGATTTCGACCTCGCCGAAGAAGCCTTGCACGAGGCGTTCTTCGTCGCCGTCGAACGCTGGCAGCGCGACGGCGTGCCGGACAATCCGCGCACCTGGCTGGTCTCGACCGGGCGCTTCAAGGCGATTGATGTATTGCGCCGCCGCGCCCGGTTCAAAGCCTCACAGCCGATGTTGCTGGCGCAACTGCAAGAACTTGAACAGGCCGACTGGAGTGGCGAAGACGTGGAAGATGATCGCCTGCGGCTGATCTTCACCTGTTGTCACCCGGCGCTGGCGGCGGATGCGCAAGTGCCGCTGACCTTGCGCGAAGTCTGCGACCTGACCACCGAAGAAATCGCCCGCGCGTTTCTCTCGGCACCGGCGGCGATTGCCCAACGTATCGTGCGGGCGAAAGCCAAGATCCGTGACGCGAAAATCCCTTATCAAGTGCCGAGCTTGAGTGAATTGCCCGAGCGCCTCGACAGCGTGTTGCGGGTGATTTATCTGGTGTTCAACGAAGGCTATTCGGCGTCGGTCGGCACTGAACTGACCCGCGAAGATCTGACGCGTGAGGCGATCAGGTTGGGGCGGTTGTTGATGGAATTGTTGCCGGAGCCGGAAGTGATGGGGCTGCTGGCGATGATGCTGTTGCACGAATCACGACGCTCGGCGCGCACGTCACCGAGTGGTGAACTGGTGCTGCTGGATGATCAGGATCGTTCGTTGTGGGATGCCGGGTTGATCGCTGAAGGTTGCGCGCTGGTCGAGCGCGCGCTGACCAGGAGGCGGTTTGGGCCGTATTGTTTGCAGGCAGCGATTGCGGCGGTGCATGCCGAAGCGCCGACGGCGGCGCAGACGGACTGGGAGCAGATCGTTGGTTTGTATGACGTGCTGTTGCGGGCGGTGCCTTCGCCGGTGATTGAGTTGAATCGAGCGGTGGCGGTGGCCAAGCGCGATGGGGCGTTGGCGGGGTTGCAGTTGATTGAAGGGATTTTGGCGCGGGGCGAGTTGCAGGATTATCACTTGGCGCATTCGGCGCGGGCGGAGTTTTGTCGGCAGTTGGGGCGGGTGGAAGAGGCGCGTTCAGCCTACCTTCGCGCCCTTGAACTGACCCGGCAAGAACCCGAAAGACGTTTCATCGAAGCACGCCTGAATCAGTTATCCACCCCCCTGTAGAAGCTGCCGAAGACTGCGATCTTTTGACCTTGATAAGCGAGATCAAAAGATCGCAGCCTCGTTTCACTCGACAGCTCCTACAGGATGGCGTTGTGGGTATCAGGCCTGCTGCCGGGTCGCGGCCATCACTATCTCGCGAATACACACCCCCTGCGGTTGCCCATACGCATACTCAATCGCCGTCGCCACATCTTCAGCACTCAACACCGTGCCGCCCATGTCCTGTTTCCAAGCCTGATACCCAGTCTTGATCGCCTCATCCGTGGTGTGGCTCAGCAACTCAGTTTCAACCGCCCCCGGCGCAATCGTCGTCACACGCACATTGTGCGGCGCCAGCTCCTCGCGCAGATTCTCCGACAACCCATGCACCGCAAACTTGGTGCCGACATACGCGACATGGTTCGGGAACGTCTTGCGCCCGGCCACCGAGCTGACGTTGATGATCGTCCCGTGCTTACGCTTGATCATCCCGGCAACCACCGCGTGCACACCGTTGAGCAAGCCCTTCACATTGACGTCGAGCATCTGATCCCACTGCGCCGGATCCTGCTCGCTCATCGCACCGAGCAACATGACGCCAGCGTTGTTGATCAGCGCATCCGCCGGGCCGAATTGCGCTTCGGCTTCCGCCACCGCCGCGAGCAATGCGTTGCGATCGGTGATGTCGACTTTGCGGCTCAGGCTGTGCGGCAGCGCCAACGCTTCAAGGCGTTCAACGCGACGCGCGAGCAACAGCAGCGGATGGCCGGCCGCGCTTAAACGACGGGCGGTGGCTTCGCCGATGCCCGAACTGGCGCCGGTGATGATGATCAATGGCTTGCTCATGGGTGAACTCCTGAAATAAGTTTTTCAAATGACTGAACGATGGGCGCAGTATATTTAGCGCCGTTGCGGCTGAAAAATGCCTTATTCCTCTGTCTGCTATCGGAATCTCCTATGGATGTCCGTCATCTCAAAGCCTTCCTCGCCGTGTTCGAAGAACGCAACATCACTGCCGCCGCGCAGTGCCTGTTTATCAGCCAGCCGACGCTGTCGGTGACGATCAAACAATTGGAAGAAGAACTCGGCGCGACGTTATTCGTGCGCCAGCCGCGCGGTGTCGAGGTCAGTGATGAAGCGCGGTTGCTGTATCCGCAAGCGCGGCGGATGGTCGCCGACGCCGAGGCGCTGAGCCGAATGTTTCGCGGCCGCGAAAACCGTGCGCCGCTGACCCTCGGCATCGAGGGCGACATCGCTGCCAGCCACATTGAAGCCTTTGTGCGCATGGCGCATCTGGCGTTGCCGAATCTGTTGCTGACGATGGAGGAGGGCTGTCAGGGTGATGGACGCTTGGCGGTCGAAGAGATGTGTTGCGAGGACGAATTGTTCCTGCCGCTGTGGGAAGAATCCTATGTGATGGCGCTGCCGGTGAATCATCCGATGGCGGCGGTGCAAGCGAATTGGGCACCGATCGAGGATTGGATTACCTGTCCGCAGCATCCGTCGCATCAGCGCTTGATGGCGTTGTACGGGCGTTCGCCGGAAGCGGTGGCGGGGCATGCCGGGTCGTTGCAACAGGCGTTGCACATGGTCGCGGCGGGAGTTGGCGTGGCGATGTTGCCGCAGTCATTGGTGACCGGGCATGCGCGGGTGGTGGTGCGCGTGTTGCACCTGCCGGCGCCGACGCGAAGGGTCGGGTTGTGTTATGCGGCCCAGGCGCTGGAAATGCCGGCGATGCGTGGGTTGCATGAGTATTTTTTGTTGAATCGACCGGTGGTGATTGAGGCTGCTTGAGGATCAAAAGATCGCAGCCTTCGGCAGCTCCTACAGAGGTACGCATTCCCATGTAGGAGCTGCCGAAGGCTGCGATCTTTTGATCTACTCCAACATCTTGTTAAGCAACCAGCTCCCCGCCGGCCCCGGCGGATACAGCCGCGACCACAGTGCATCAACAAACACCGGTTTCGGCCAGCCGCGCACCTTCAACTCCACCAGCAAATCATTGCCAAACCGCTGCGCCAGCCAACGCGGCAACGGCGCCCAGCCGAAACCCTTTTCGGCCATTTCCAGCAACATCAAATAACTCGGCGCCGACCACACCCGGCCTTTGCCACGACTGTCGTACGGATTAACGATGGTCGCCAGGCGCAGCTCGCGATGCAGTTCCAAGGTGTGTTGATCAATGTGCTCAAGCGTCGCCAATGGATGATCGCGATTGACGAACAAAGCTATTTCCGTGCGTTCGGCCACGGTCGAGGTCACCAGATCTGGCGGGTAGTTTTCCTGCATCTCTGCGAAGGCCAGATGTGCGCGACCGCGTTGCACCAGTTCAATCAAGTCATCGCATTCAGCGATCAAACATTCCAGCTCCAGATCCGGATAACGCTGCTCGAACCCCACCAATGCCGCTTCAAAACGATACGACTGATATGTGTCGGAAATCGCCACGGTCAGCTTCGGCTCGACACCTTGCGACAACTGCCGCGCGGTCATTTCCAGACGACTGGTCGCCGCCAGAATCGCCTCCGCTCGTTGCAACATCACATGGCCCGCGGGGGTGAGCGTCGGTTTGCGGCTGCTGCGATCGAACAGCACCAGATCCAGATCGATCTCAAGGCTGGCCACCGCCGCGCTGATGGTCGACTGGCTGCGCCCGAGTTTGCGCGCCGCCGCCGAAAACGAACCTTGGGTCGCCGCTTGCACAAACGCCAACAGCACTTCTTGCGAGGCCATGAACTATCGCCTTGATCGATGGTTATTGGTTATGAAGTATCGGTGTGAGGGTAGATCATGGCAACCATCTTCACTCAAGGAGTCAGGCAATGACTGCCCCTAAATCCATCACTGAACGTATTTTCCAGGCCGTTGGTTTCGAACTGCTGGCCATTCTGATCTGCACGCCGCTGTTGGCGTGGCTGATGAAAAAACCGATGCTTGAAATGGGCGCGGTGACGGTGTTGATCGCGATGCTGGCGCTGGGCTGGAACGTGGTGTTCAACCGCTACTTCGACCGGGTACTGGCGCGGATGAATGTTGCGCACAACGCCTGGGTGCGTGTGGTGCATGCGCTGCTGTTCGAGGGTGGTTTGATTGTGATGGGCGTGCCGCTGATTGCGTGGTGGTTGTCGGTGAGTTTGTGGCAGGCGTTTTTGCTGGATATCGGCGTGCTGGTGTTCTTCCTGCCGTACACCTATGTGTATCACTGGGCGTACGACGTGCTGCGCGAACGCTTCATGACCCGTGGTGTTTGCCAAGGCTAACCCGATCCTCGTGTAGGAGCTGCCGAAGGCTGCGATCTTTTGATCTTGATTTAAAGGGCAAAATCAAAAGATCGCAGCCTTCGGCAGCTCCTACAGAGGTAGGTGTTTTCAGGGATGTTAGAGGAACATCCCGCCGGAGGCTTCAACCCGCTGCCCATTGATCCACTGCGCACCCGGCGACAGCAACAACGCCAGCGCCCCGCCAATATCATCCGGCTGACCGGCGCGTCCTAGCGCAGTGTTTTCCGCGACCATCGCATTCACTGCCGCATTATCGCGAACAGTCCCGCCACCAAAATCAGTTTCAATCGCGCCTGGCGCCAACGTGTTCACAGCAATCTGCCGCGCGCCCAGCTCTTTCGCCTGATAACGAGTCAGCACTTCAATCGCGCCTTTCATCGCCGCATAAGCACTGGCGCCCGGAATGGTGAAACGCGCGAGGCCGCTGGAGATATTGATGATGCGTCCGCCGTCGTTAATCAGCGGCAAGAGTTGCTGCGTCAGGAAGAACGGCCCCTTGAAATGCACGTTCATCAGCATGTCGAATTGCTCAACCGTGGTCTCGGCGAAGCTCACGTGCAAACCTACCCCGGCGTTGTTGATCAGGAAATCAAAACGCTCACGTTCAAATTGTTCGCGCAGCGCTTGCTCAACCTTCGCGCCGAACCCGGCAAAGCTGTCACTGCGACCGACGTCCAGTTGCAGCATCACCGCTTTGGCGCCGAGTTTTTCCAGCTCCACGACCAGCGCCTGCGCTTCATCCGCGCGGCTGTGATAAGTGCCGATGATGTCGATACCTTGGGCGGCGAGGTGCAGGGCGGCGTTTTTGCCGAGGCCACGACTGGCGCCGGTGATCAATGCGATTTTGCGGTTCATGGGCTTTCCTCGATTGTGATGAGTGGTGATGGGACTCAGTTTATTTGTCCGCCGATAGGTGATAAACAGACTGAAATCGGAATCACTGATCGGCTCAGCCGAACAATCGTCAGGTGCTCACATGAACAAACTGGAACTGCTGCGCACCTTCGCCCGGGTCAGCGAACTGTCGAGTTTCACCCTCGCCGGCGAGAGCCTTGGCCTGCCGCGCTCCACCGTTTCCGAACATGTGCAGGCACTCGAAACACTGGTCGGCACGCGTCTATTGCAGCGCACCACGCGCAAAGTGCAGGCGACGCAGGACGGTTTGGTGCTGTACGAGCGCAGCAAGGATCTGCTTTCGCACATGGACGAGATTGAAGGGTTGTTCCGCCAGGACGAGGCCTCATTGACCGGACGCATTCGTGTCGACATGCCGAACATTCTGTCGCGACGTCTGGTCATACCGCTGTTGCCTGAGTTCATGGATCGTCATCCGAATCTCGAACTGGAAATCAGCAGCACCGACCGCCGCGTCGATCTGCTCAGCGAGGGTTTTGATTGCGTGGTGCGCATTGGCGCGCAGCCGGATCAATCGGTGGTGGCGCGGCATTTGGGCGATTTTTCGATGATCAACTGCGCGAGCCCGGCGTACCTTGAACGCTATGGTGTGCCGCAGACGCTGGAGGATCTGGCGCAGCATCGGCTGGTGCATTACGTCGGCGTATTGGGTTCGCGTTCGGAAGGGTTTGTGTACGAGGAGGGGGGTGAGGTTAAGCGTTTGCCGATGGCGGGCAGTGTGACGGTTAACAGCACGGATGCTTATGAGTCGGCGTGTCTGGGTGGGTTTGGTTTGACCCAAGTGCCGCGCTCGGGCATGAAGCCGCATTTGGATAACGGCGAACTGCTGACGGTGTTGCCGCAATTCACGGCGCCGTCGATGGCGATTTCGTTGTTGTATGCCCGGCAGCGACATTTGCCGTTGCGCGTGCGGGTGTTCATGGATTGGCTCGGCGATGTGATCCGCTCAACCCTCTAACCCACACCTTGCACTCAAACCTCACTGGATCTCTATCTGAAACGGCTACCTGTAGGAGCTGCCGCAGGCTGCGATCTTTTGATCTTTAAAAACAGGATCAAAAGATCGCAGCCTTCGGCAGCTCCTACAGGGGAATTGTTGTGGGTCAGAAGATTTGGGTGAACAGCCAGTAGAGGCTGCCGGACAGCAGGATCGCCGCCGGCAACGTCAGCACCCACGCCATCAACAAATTGCGGATGGTCTTCATCTGCAACCCGCCACCGTTGGCAACCATCGTCCCCGCCACGCCCGACGACAACACATGCGTCGTCGACACCGGCAAACCGAACATATCCGCCGCGCCAATGGTCAGCATCGCCACGGTTTCCGCCGACGCACCCTGGGCATACGTCAGGTGCGTCTTGCCGATTTTCTCACCCACCGTCACCACAATCCGCTTCCAGCCAACCATGGTGCCAAGCCCCAGTGCGATGGCCACGGCGATCTTCACCCACAGCGGAATAAACCGCGTGGCGTTGTCGATCTGTTGCTTGAACAGTTGCAGTTTGCTGCTGGTGTCGGCGTCGAAATTGCCGACCTTGTTCTTGTCCATTAGGCGAATGCTTTCGCTGGCCAAGTACATGTCGTTACGCACGTTGCCCATGGCCTCGGCCGGGACTTTCGCCAGCGAACCGTAGCCCCGGACTTCTTCGCCAATGTGCCCGGTGAGGGCGGCGAGGGCGGGGATCAGTTGCGGCGTGGCTTCCTTGCTGCGCACGTAATCGGAAAGGATCGGACGCGGATCAGCCGGCGCCGGCTGCGGTGCACTTTTCACCAGCGCTTGCTGGGTGACTTGCGCCACAGCGGCGAACTGCAGCGATTGTTCCTCGGGCATGGTGCGGTTCAAGGCGTACGCCATCGGCAGCGTGCCGACCAGAATCAACATGATCAGGCCCATGCCTTTCTGGCCGTCGTTGGAACCGTGAGCGAAAGACACGCCGGTGCACGTGGCGATCAGCAAACCGCGAATCCACCATGGCGGCGGCGCGTTGCCTTCCGGTGCCTTGTACAGCGAACGATTCTTCACGAACGCGCGCAGCGCCAGCAGCAACAGCGCGGCACAACCGAAACCCACCAGCGGCGACAGCAGCAGCGCGTAACCGATCTTGGTCGCCTGCGCCCAATCGACACCGCTGGTGCCGTCGCGGCCATGCATCAAGGCATTGGCCACGCCGACGCCGATGATCGAACCGATCAGCGTGTGCGACGAAGACGCCGGCAAACCCAGCCACCAAGTGCCGAGGTTCCACAGGATCGCGGCGATCAGCAGGGCGAAGATCATCGCGAAACCGGCCGACGAACCGACCTGCAAAATCAACTCAACCGGCAGTAACGCGATGATGCCGAACGCCACCGCGCCGCTCGAAAGCAGCACACCGAGAAAGTTGAAAAAACCCGACCAGACCACCGCCACATTCGGCGGCAGCGAGTGGGTATAAATCACCGTCGCGACGGCGTTGGCGGTGTCATGGAAACCGTTGACGAACTCGAAGCCCAGCGCAATCAGCAGCGCCACGC
This sequence comes from Pseudomonas rustica, assembly GCF_049959085.1. NCBI lineage: Bacteria > Pseudomonadati > Pseudomonadota > Gammaproteobacteria > Pseudomonadales > Pseudomonadaceae > Pseudomonas > Pseudomonas rustica. Next base: position 830,814 of record NZ_CP188200.1, read on the forward strand.
CGAGCAGCAGAAACGGCGTCCACGTGGTGACGACCGTGCCGAGTTCGTGCATGTCGTGCATCAGGCTGTAGGCGGTGAACAGCATGCCCATCGCCAGCACGGCGAAAAAAATCACGTAGGTGAACGGGCTGGTTTTCTTGTCGAGGGCGGGCCTGCCGCTGGGGGCGGATGTGTGGCTGGCGGTCAGGGAGGGAGTAGCCATGAGCGGACAATCCTCAGCGAGGGAAGGAATGTCGCCCATGATCATTGCAGAATGTTACAGAGAGACTGCGGCAGATCAGTGTTTGGATGAATAGCCTGACCATTGATCTGTTGAGTCCATTCCTGAACTTTGGGGAATTCAGGTGAGCTTTTGTGGCGAGGGGATTTATCCCCGTTGGGTTGCGAAGCAGCCCCAAAACCATTCACCTCGGTGTATCAGTTCAACCGCGATCACCGGATTTACGACTGCTGCGCAGCCGAACGGGGATAAATCCCCTCGCCACAGGATCTTTGTCATCTCGATAGATCTCTGCAGCGACAATAGATCTGTGGTGCGCAAGGGTCAGTAATCACCCCTTTTACGAAACGCCCACCGCCCCGCAATCACGGTAAACGTCGCCACCAGCGCCACCAATATCCAGAACCCTTCCGGATCCTGCGACAGTGGCACCCCGCCCACATTCATCCCGAAAAAACCGGCAATGATGTTGATCGGCAGCGCCAGCACCGTCACCACGGTCAGGGTAAACAGCGTGCGGTTGCTCTGTTCGTTGAGGTTGGCGGCGATCTCTTCCTGGAGCAATTTGATCCGCTCACCCAGCGCCGTGAGGTCGTTGATGATCAGCGCAAACTCTTCAGTGGATTTGCGCAGCTCCTTGACGTCCTCTTTCTGCAACCACGGCGGCGGCCGATTGAGCAGACGCAGCAACGAACCCGGCTCCAGCGCCAACAGCCGTTGCAGCCGCACCAGCACCCGCCGATTGGCACCCAGTTCCGCGCGGTTGGTCGACAGCTTTGAGGAGAGCAATTCATCCTCGACCTGATCCACACTCATACTGGTTTTGCGCACGATTTGCGTCAGCACCTCGCCCTGATCCCGCAACAAATGCACGAGCAGTTCCGACGGTGAACGAAAGCGCTCGCCAGCCTTCACCGACGAACGCAATTTATCCACCGAGTGCAGCGGTTGCAGGCGCGCGCTGACGATCAATTTGCTGCGCACGCAGACCCACAATGTCGACACGTCCGACGACACCATGCTGCTGAGGTTGAACACCACATCGTTGACCACCGCCAGCAACGCCGAGTCGACATGCTCGATGCGCGTCGACCGCGAGCCTTCATGCAGCGCCTCGAAAAACTCTTCAGGCAATTGCAGATGACTCTTCATCCAGCGCTCGCACGCCGCGTGCGCCAGATTGAGATGCAGCCAGAGAAATTCGCCGCTGTCGCTGTCGTCCTGCAAACAGCGTAAGGCCGTCGCCGAATCCACTTCGCGGCCACGTTCGCCGGGCAGAAAACGAAAACCGTAGAGCAGGCCAAACAGATCGGGATCGCGATGACTGATGTCGAGGCTATGGTTCATGGAGGCTCGCTGCGAGGAGGGCGTCTGGCGTGGGGTTTACAGATTCACCTGCTCGGCATCTTCGCAATCGTGTGTGACGGTTTTGTGACCGCTCGATGACGGGGTGACATGTACCGATTTCGATACCGTGTGGGTACACAGTCGATCTCAATTCATCGCGGCTCTGGTCGATGACCGCTTATCTATCACCGGTATTGGAGTATTTCCATGGTCAGCATCAGCTCTGTTTCGATCAATCAGACTGTCACTACGTCCACCAGTAAAACCACGATCAACGACGTTGGCGACGACACCACCACCACCGCCGCGACGGCAACTGCGAGTGCATCCGGCGATGCGCCGAAAGCGGCGGGCGGCGCGGCACCGGCGGGGGATAGCAGTTCCAGCAGCAGTGAAGAATCGGATTCGGTGAAGGAGCTGCGCAAGCAGATTGCCGAGCTGCAAAAGCAATTGCAGCAACAGCAGCAGGCACTGCAAGCGGCGCAGGCGAAGCAGGAAAGCGCGGACGCGAAAGCGGCGGACGTGGCGGCAGCGCAGGCGCAGATCACCACGACGTCGGCTTCGTTGCAGACGGCTACGGCGTCGTTGTTGCAGGCATTGCAGGATTCGGGGTCGAGTACGTCGGGGGCGCTGGTCAGTACTTCGGCGTGATGGCTTTTCCCCTCACCCTAACCCTCTCCCGGGGGGAGAGGGGACTGACCGAGGTGTTCTTTTAAGGTTCACCGACCTGAGATTTCGAGCCGTACTTTGACTTTGAAAAGCTCACGATTTGCTCCCTTTCCCCCTCGCCCCCTTGGGGGAGAGGGCTGGGGTGAGGGGGTAAAATCCCACCGTCGACAAATCTCTCAGACCAAACACAAAAAAGCCGCACGATCTTTCAATCGTGCGGCTTTCGCTAGTGCGCTGTATCAGTGGTCTTGCTTGTTGCTCAGCACTTTACCGGTAGTGGCGTCGAAGTCGACATCCCACTCAGTGCCATCGGCCAGTTTCAGTTCAACTTCATACTCATAACCATTGAAGTGGTTATCGAGATCGGTGTCGGTGATGGTCGCACCCGGGTGCAGTTTCAACGCTTCGGCGTTCATCGATTCCAGCGACTTGATCTTGCCTTCCTTCACCAACTGAGGGATCTGGTCGACGCGAACATCAGCTTGGGCCAGGCCAGCAGTCAGGGTCAGAGCAGCGGCAGTAAACAGGGCAGTCAAAGTTTTCATCGGTTCAATCCTTTAGTGGTGTGTCTAATTGGGTGAGCTGTTTAAGTGAGTTCAGGTTAACCAGCGCAACTTAATTCACCCTTAAAAACTAGCACCGCCAACAAACTGCTCTTACAGGAGCGAGCCTGCTCGCGATGCAGCCAACTCGATCTCCGCTCAATAACCGTTGTTCTTCAATACCTGATCAACACTGCCGGCCGCCGGACGCTTATAGAACTTCAACAGTTCGCTGGCGCGGTTGGTGAAGATGCCGTCAACACCCGCAGCCATGACTTTCTCGAAATCCACCGGCTCATCGACGGTGTAAACGTGAACGAGCATGCCTTGATCGTGGGTGTACTTATTCATCCACGGTTGCACCAGATCCGAATAGCTTTGATCGCCGCTGTTGGTCAACTTCGCGGAAGGGCCGGTGCCGATTGCACCTTGCGCCTTGGCATAGTCGACCCACTGCTTGAACTCGGCTTCGGACTTCGGCTCCTGTTTGCCGTAGAAAACGTTTTTGTCCTTCTCGCCCGACTCGGCAAAGGTCACTTTCAACTTCGGTTCGATGCTGCCTTCGCCGACCCACAACAGCAGGATTTTCGGCACTTGCGGCATTTCTTTTTCCAGCAGTTCGAGGCTGTTTTTCTCGAACGTCTGCAGGATCACTTTGCCTTTACCCTGACCCACGCCCAACGGGCTCTTCGCCAGTTTCGAACCGGCCGGGCTCAGCCAGCCGCGATCCTGCAGTTTTTCCTTGAGGTCATGCTCGATGCCAGGGAACAGTTGCGGCTCTTTGGTTTCGATGTACAGGCCTGGCTTGTGGTGCGGGTTGGCCTGGGCGATGTTGATGATTTCGTCCAGGGTCAGAATTTTCAGCCCGGCATAAGAAGGACGCGCGCGCTCCGGGTACTTGGCGTTGAACCAACTGCCGGCGTCGAGGGTTTTCAGTTCGGCCATGGTGAAGGCGTTGGCCGGGCTGTCCTTGCGATCCGGGAACTTGCTCGCGACGTCGGTGGTGCGCTGCAGGTTGTTGTCGTGCAGGGCGAACAGCACGCCATCCTTGCTGCGCTGCAAATCCATTTCCAGATAATCAGCGCCGAGGTCGCGGGCCAGTGTGTAGGAGGCGGCGGTGGATTCCGGTGCATCGAAGGACGCGCCACGGTGAGCGATCACCGCCGGGTGCGGGATGCCATGCGCCCCGGCCACGGCGTCGGGATTGCTCTGGCTGGCGGCGTGCGCCTGACCGAGTCCGAGCAACAGGCTCAGCATGAGGGCGCTTTTGGTGAAAGTGGCGGGCATGTTCGAGATCCTTTCGCGGGTCTGTTTCAAAGACGTACCTTTTAACAACTGAATCGATTGCGTGCTATCGCCAGACCGACATAAATGTATTAAAACCGAATTTTCCTACAATTCTGCTCGCCAACTGCAGTACGCTTGCCCTCGGCAGACGCCCCGGCAGAGGGCGCGCCACTCGATCGCCTTGCGTGTAAACCATCGATCACTTTTCGTGAGGTTTACCATGCGCATTACCTCCCAACTCATCTGCCAGGCTGCCGACGACCTCAAGGGTTTTGTTGGCCTCAATCGTAAAACCGGTCAATACATCGTGCGTTTCAGCGAAGATTCGTTCGGCATGGACGTCGCCGATGACGGCATTATTCCGACCAGCGAATTCGTCTGGGCGCCGGCGACCGAGCAGACCATGACGCTTAAACGTGAGTTGATTCAGTTGCTGCTGGATCAGCATATCGATGAGCGGATCAACATTACCGAGCCGTTGCGGGTGTATATGCAGAAGGTTGAAGTGCCGGAGATAGTGGCGGTGCGCAGCTTGGTGCGTGGTTGAGATTTTGCTGTGACTGAGAGCGCCTCTTCGCGAGCAAGCTCGGCTCCTACAAGGATTGGTGGCGCTCGCAAATCTTTTGTAGGAGCCGAGCTTGCTCGCGAAGGCGGCCTAGACTGCGCCGCCACCCTCACTGCCCAAACCGATACTCACGCTCAACCCGGCAAACCCGCGTATGAAACTTCGAATACCAAATCGATCGCCCACGCTCCTGAATCACCCGATGCTCAGGATTCTGCCGCCACGCAAGAATCGCCGCCTCACTCTCCCAATACGACACAGTAATGCCGACACCATCCGCCCCACGAACCGACTCCACACCGAGATACCCCGGTTGCATATTCACCAGTTCTTCCATGCGCTCCGCAGCTGCGGCATAACCGTTATCACCCTCGGTGCGCGTCGAGGTGAAGATCACCGCAAAACACGAGGTCATCGTCGTGCCTCCGCGCAAGCTTCGACAAACGCCCGCACCAGCGGCGGGATTTTCCCTTTGAGCGCCGCGCGTTCCGGCTGGAACAACGTCGCGACGAAGAACCGATGATCCTTGAGCTCGATCGCGCGTAAATCGCCCACCGAATCATGCCCTGTGGCGTGTAGGCCATTGCTCAGAAGATCACCCTCGAACTGCGGATTCACACCGTAGCGGCAGCGATAGCCTTCCTCAATTTCCGACGTTTCGTACGCCTTGGCGATCAGCGAACCGGATACCAGATGAATGCTGTCTGTCGCTTCGACCAACGAACAAGTCAACGGCGTGAGCAAAGCACGTTCGGAATCGGGCGAGGTTTCGCCATGCTCGGCGTCGGCCCAGCCCAGCACGTTGCGGGAAAATTCCAGCACGGCATGTTGAAAACCACCGCAGGTGCCGAGGAAAGGTCGCTGCTGCTCGCGGGCAAAACGGATGGCCCGCAGAGCGCCGGCTTCGTTTTTGTAAGGGCTGGCAGGGACGCACCAGATACCGTCGAAACGATCCAGCGCGCTATCGGCGTGAATCTGGTCGGTGGCCAGCCATTGGAAATGCACGGGGCGGGCGAGGTGTTCAGCGATCAGCCCAAGGGCGACGGGGATGGCCTGGTGGGCCGTCACCTGCGGGTCGTAATCGCCGATGAGGGCGATGGAAACAGCGTCCATGTAAATTCCTTTTTGAATAGATCGATGAACCCCTGTGGCGAGGGGATTTATCCCCGTTGGGCTACGAAGCGGCCCCAAGATTTCAAGAGCGACGACTGCTTCGCAGCCGAACGGGGATAAATCCCCTCACCACAGAGTTTTGCGTTTGCTTTGAAGAAGGTGTGATTGCCCGCTAACGCCACTCACTATAGATTGGCGCTCACGCTCTCGATATTGGCGTTTCCCCAAGTGATCAATGCAGCGGCGCACTATCAGCTCGACTACCCCGATCTGGCCCTTATCCTCGCTTTAGTGCGCGGCGGCTCTCTGGCCCGCGCGTCTCAGCTGTTAAAAGTAGACGTCTCCACCGTGTTCCGCGCCGTGCGCCGTCTCGAGTCGGCACTCGGTCAGCAACTCTTCGAAAAAAGCCGCGCCGGTTACCTGCCGACCACCCTCGCACAGAACCTCGCCGAGCAGGCCGAACGCGCCGAGCAAGCCCTCGAAGCGGCACGCATTGGCGTGGAGCAGGGTGGCGAAGTGATCAGCGGCACGGTGCGTCTGACCTGCACCGACTCGGTACTGCAAGGCCTGCTGCTGCCGGCGCTGGCGCAGTTCATGCCCAACTACCCGGCGCTGACCATCGAACTGAGCACCTCCAACGACTTCGCCAACCTCAGCCGCCGCGATGCCGACATTGCCCTGCGTCTCACGCGCACACCGCCGGAGCACTTGGTCGGACGGCAACTGGCGAAGATTTCCTACAGGGTCTGTGCCAGTCCGCGCTATCTGCAGAACGTCGATCCTACAGATCTGGCCGCGCTGACCTGGATCGCCCCGGATGACTTTCTGCCCGATCACCCGACCATCGCCTGGCGCCGTCAGCACTTGCCCGGCGTGGTGCCGGGTTATCGCTGCAACAGCATGCTCTCGGTGACGGAGTTGGTACGCGCCGGGCTCGGTGTGGCGGCATTGCCGGATTTTCTGATGGGCGATGACCTGCAAGCCTTGAGCGAACCGTTGCACGGTTACGACACCGCGCTGTGGCTGCTGACCCGTCCGGATTGCCGGGCGTTGCGCTCGGTGGTCACGCTGTTCGATGAACTTGGACGGGCGCTGCGTCTGCCGTGATCAGCGCTGCGCAGACTGGCGCATGTGATCGTGCATCTCGCTGGTGAGACTTTCGATACGTTCGGTCAGGCTTTTGGTCATTTCGGTGAGGCGGGTGTTTTGCTCCAGCAATTCCAGTAACTGCGCGGTGTTCTGTGCCGCCTGAGCCTGACGCTCAGTATTAGCTCGCGCGAGGTCTTCACGGTGCTGGGCGTCGGCGTCGGATTGCGCCTTGTCGCGCGCGGCCTGGCGGGTTTGCGCGAGCAGAATCAGCGGCGCGGCGTAGGCCGATTGCAGGCTGAACGCGAGGTTGAGCAGGATGAACGGGTAAACGTCGAACGTGGTCACGCCGAAAACGTTGAGGCAGACCCACAGCAACACGATCAGGGTTTGCGCGCCGAGAAATGTCGGCGTGCCGAAGAACCGCGCAAAGGCCTCGGCGCGTAGAGCGAAGGTGTCGTTGCCGAACGTGGTGGCGAGGTGGGCGTGGGGGCGATGGAAGCGCAGGTGATCGGTGGGGTCGGTGGTGGGTTTTTCCGATGGGTCAGGGGTCATGATGGGCTCGGCGGGGTTGGGTGGCTGTGCATCACTATAGTCTTGCGTCGATGCTGCTGGCCCCTTCGCGAGCAGGCTCGCTCCCACATTTGAACTGCATTCCTACTGATGAAGCTCGGTCAAACTGTGGGAGCGAGCCTGCTCGCGAAGGCGGCGCCACGCTCGCTCAAACTCTGGCGTCATGCGCCAACGCCGTACTGATCGTATTGCGCCCCGTATGTTTCGCCGTATACAACGCCTTGTCCGCATCCTCCAGCCAATCCACCGCGTCCTTATACCCGGCCTGATAGCGCGCCAAGCCAATACTCAAACTCACCCGCAAATCCGGCACATCCGGATGGCGATACTGCTCCAGTGCCTCGCGCAATTGCTCCATCAGCACCTCGGCTTTGGCCAATGGCAACGTCGGCAGAATCACGCAAAACTCATCTCCACCATAGCGCCCGGCCAACTCATATTCATCGAGCACACGCTTGAGCTCCAGACTCAATTGACGCAGCGCCGCATCGCCAACGATGTGCCCAAAACTGTCGTTGATCACTTTGAAATGATCGATATCGATCAACGCCAATGTGGCTTGCGTGTTGTGCTGACGACACTGCTGAAACTTCAGATGTAGCAGGTCTTTCCAGGCGCCGTGATTGAGCAGGCCGGTCAGGCTGTCGGTACGGCTGAGCGCACTCAACGCACGTTTATGCTGGGACAATTTGATCGCCAGTCGATAACAAACCATGCCCAGCGCCAGCGGATACAAGGTGAGCATCGGCAGACAGGCCCAGACTTGCGCCTGTGTCATCGTCAGACTGAATTTGAAACCGAAGATCGACCAGCCCAGCAACACGCCGACCAGTTGGGCGAGGGCGCCAAACACGAACAGTCGTTGGCCACCGGCCGCCACGTTGTTCATGGTCATCATCGACAGGATGGTCACGGTCGCCAGCGGACTGAACTGAAAACTCGCCGCCCAGAACCCGCCGCACAGCGAGTCATAAAGCATGTTGCGGCGCTCGGCCTGATAGGGGAACGCAGAGCGCGTGGAGATCTGATACGCCAGATGCGGCCAGGCAAAGCCGTTAAACAGCAACAGTGCCCAGATCCAGCTCGGCATGTTCAGCGGATGCAGCGCGGCGCCGACACAGAAAAACCCGACGCCCAGACCGATGATCCGGGGCAGGTAAATACGTCTGGCGAATGACAAGCCTTTGCCGCGATTGTTTTCCATGGTGTCCTGCGCGTGATTCGTCCTGAAATACTTTGCAGTATATTTCCTCAGGTCGACCGTCTGTCGGTCGATTGTCGGACATTGTCATTTATTCCAACGGGAATGATCAGTGTCCTTCCGAGCCATTTAATCGGTGGCTCACGCAGGAGAGCGGCGACTTAGAGCTGATAGCAGCCGAGAAACATGTCCAGAGCCGATTCAACGACGGTGTTCTGCATCTCTGCATCCAGCGGCGGTTGGCCCATGGAAATCTGCGGCCAGAAGCCAAACGACTTCAGCAACCCTTGCACCTGATGCGCGGCGAACTCCGGATCGATAGGTTTCAATCGACCGTCGGCCACCGCCGCACGAATCCACACCGTCAGGCCTTCTTCGCGTTCGCCCATGCGCGCCACCATGTTCTGCGCACGCTCCGGGGAATGAATGGTGGCGGCAATCGCGACCCGCGCCAGACCAAGGAAATTGTCATCCGCCATCATCTGCAATTTGGCCATCAGCATCTGCCGCAGCTGCTCGCGCAAAGGCTTGTCGGCGCAATACGGTTCGCGCATTTCTGCGCTGATCCGCGCCCACAACTGATTAAGAATCTCGGCGAACAACTCTTCCTTGCTGGGGAAATGGTTGTACACCGTGCGCTTCGACACACCCGCCGTCGCGGCGATCTTATCCATGCTGGTGACCTCGAACCCGTTGGCACGAAATTCGGCAATCGCCGCCTGAATAATGGCTTCGCGTTTACGGTCGGTGAGGCGCTGTGGAGCTGTCATAAGTAAGCTTCGGCAGGAAGTGAATGAAATTACACTCGGTAGTTTACTTGTCATCGTGTTTGATGCAACCTAGAAACTACACCGCTCAGTGTAATGTTGCGTTAATCCTCGCAACCTAAAAAACAGACAGTTCGGCCTGTGCGTGCAGCCTTGGCCATTTATCGTCCCACCGTGAAACGCCGTGAATTCCCCGGTTTTTCAGGAGTCATTCAGTCATGGCCAACCCAAATCCCGCTTCCACACCCGAAGCCTCACGTCAGGCTCAAGGGCTGTTCCGCAACCACGCGCCGGTGCAGCGCGAAGGCCTGCGCAAAATGTTGCGGATCATGTGGAACATGATCTTCCATAAACCCCGCGACACCCGGCCCGCCGCGCCGATCCCGGTGCAAGCGCTGACCCGCGAAGACCTGCTGGCCGCGCCGAACCACAGCGTCTATCGCCTCGGCCACTCAACTCTTCTATTGAAGATGCGCGACAAATTCTGGATCACCGACCCGGTCTTTGCCGAGCGCGCCTCGCCCGTGCAATGGGCCGGCCCGAAACGTTTTCACCAGCCACCGATCAGCATCGATCAATTGCCGCCGATCGAAGCGGTGATCCTGTCGCACAACCACTACGACCACCTCGACTACCAAGCCGTACTCAAACTCGCCGACAAAACCAACTACTTCCTGACCCCGCTCGGCGTCGGCGACACCCTGATCAAATGGGGCATCGATGCCAGCAAAGTGCGCCAATACGACTGGTGGCAGGGCACCGAAATCGCCGGCATCCGCTTCATCGCCACCCCGTCGCAACACTTCTCCGGTCGAGGCCTGTTCGACGGCAACAGCACACTCTGGGCGTCGTGGGTGATGATCGACGGCGACACGCGCATCTTCTTCAGCGGCGACAGCGGCTACTTCGACGGCTTCAAACGCATCGGCGAAGAATACGGCCCGTTCGACCTGACCCTGATGGAAACCGGCGCCTACAACGTCGAATGGCCACACGTGCACATGCAACCGGAACAAACCCTGCAAGCGCACATAGATCTCAAGGGCCGCTGGCTATTTCCAATCCACAACGGCACGTTCGACCTGGCCATGCATGCCTGGCACGAACCGTTCGACCGGATCCTCGCGCTGGCGTGGGAGCGCAGTGTGACGATCACGACGCCGCAGATGGGCGAGGCGTTTAATCTGGCGCAACCGCAGCGGGGGAGCGCGTGGTGGTTGAATCTGGAAGAAATCACGTCAGAAAAAGCCTCCCCCCCGTGTAGCGGCTACAAGTCAGGCTGACTTTTCCTACTGCTGATTGTCCTTGTTGCTGACAGCGCTTTCTGACGGTGTCGGTAGGCTGTATCGCGAGTGAATGAGTCACTCGCGTTATTTCATACAAGGATGATCCACATGAAACACCCCTTCAAACGCCGCATAAACACGCTGGCGCAAGCAATTCTGATTTCGCTGACAGCCACAACCGTTGCCAGCACCGCCACCGCGAATAGCGCGCTCGAATACGCCAGCGTTACTGAGCTCGGCAACATGATGGCGAGCAATGAACTGACTGCCGTCGCACTGGTTGAGCACCTCACGCAGCGAATCGCTGACCTGGACAAACAAGGCCCGGCCCTTCACGCCGTTATCGAGCTCAACCCGCAAGCGCTCGATATCGCCAAGGCGCTGGATGAAGAGCGCGCAGCAGGTCAGACGCGGGGCGCGCTGCATGGCATTCCCGTGCTGCTCAAAGACAACTTCGATACCGCCGACAGTCTGCAAACCAGCGCGGGTTCTTTGGCGATGGTCGGTCAGCCGGCTGCCGCTGATGCTTTCGTGGTTAAGCAATTACGGGATGCTGGCGCGATTGTGTTGGGCAAAACCAACATGAGTGAATGGGCTTACGTGCGGGACATGGATCTGCCGCATGGCTGGAGCGGTCGCGGTGGCCAAGGGAAAAACCCACATCTGGCGAGTGAAAGCACCTGCGGCTCCAGCTCCGGTTCCGCCTCTGCTGTGGCAGCAGGTTACGCCCCAATTTCCCTGGGCACTGAAACCAACGGTTCGATCACTTGCCCGGCCTCGGCTAACGGCGTGGTTGGCGTCAAACCGACATTAGGTCTGTTAAGCCGATCCGGGATCGTGCCGATCACTCGACTGCAAGACACTCCTGGAACCTTAAGCCGAACCGTTCGCGATGCGGCGCTGACCTTAAACCTCATGCAAGGCATCGATGCAGCGGACTCGGCCACCTCGGGCGCACCGACAGGAATCGATTACACCGCGCTGCTAAGCAACGATGCCCTGCAAGGCAAACGCATCGGCTATCCCGTTGCATACGTCGGCACTAACGGTACGCCTCTGACGCCTGGCGTCGAATTTCTAATGGCCATGGCAGCGATGCAGGAACAAGGCGCCACGATCGTACCTGTGACTATCCGTTTTCCCTATTCCGCTGATTACATACCAAGTCTGATGGGCGGGATGAAACACGAATTGCCGGAATACTTCGCAAGCCGTCCCGACCTGCCAATTCAGTCGCTGCAAGCGCTGATCGACTTCAACAAAATCAATCCCGGCACTGAAGGTCACGGACAAAGCATGCTCGAAGCGATCAACGATATGGACATGACCCATGATCAGGCACGTGCTTCGCTCGCAACCATCAGCGAAAAATTCAAGGGCGCCATCGACGAACAACTGCAAGAACACAATCTCGATGCAATGGTTGCCGAAGCCGACGGCTACTCGCAGTTCGCCGCCGCCGTCGCCGGCTATCCAGCGATCACTGTGCCATCGGGCATGGACGATGACGGACTGCCGACCTCGGTGTTCTTTTTCGGCAAAGCCTGGAGCGAACCGCAACTGTTCGCCATGGCCTACAGCTATGAACAAGCCTCGGCCGAACTGCGTCATCCTGCCTTCAAGTAATCATCCGACCTGAGCAAAATCCCCACGCTCGACAGCGTTCTGCTGCATAGCCTGGGGATTCAATTTACGGCCTGGCGCGAACCCGGGAAAGAACACCAACCCCTGCGCTTCCAAGCGATACGCCAATGCCAGACGCGCCGCATCGGCCACATCCTGCTGCGCCTCAAACCGCTGAATGTCTTCGACAGACACCTGGGCCTCACGCGACAACTGCTCAACGCTCCAGCCCAGCATGGCTCGGGCCTGTACGCAGTGCGTCGGGGTAAACTGGAAAAGCGCGATATGTTCGAGAATGAGGTTCATCGCAGAAGTGGCCATGGTGTGCTCCGGGCTCAAGAGTGCTGATTGAAAATATACTGTGTTTTTGTACAGTTGTTTTCGGCCGGGATCAAACGCATTTTTTGATTTTCCCTGATTCGCCGCCTCCAACCAGACGGACGGTGCCTGACCTAGTCATCGCTGCTCGCTGAAACTCGGCCCGGTCTGCGGGCGCAAGAACGATCGAAGGTAGGCAAGCTTACGGGTAACTGCTCCGTCGGCTGTGGGAGTGTTTGACGTGTGTTGGGACGTTGCAGAAAACTCCGACACCGTGTGGGTAGCTTTCCTTCAGTCGTCACTGGGAAGGGCACGAGATCAGTGAAGTGGATACCCGGTTGATCTAAGATGGCCTCGGTATTCAAAAGATAAAACGCATGTTGATCTTCAATTGCACCGAAGCTGCCAGCAAGTTTTTCAGCCGGGTTCACAAAGGCAAAAAAATCACGCCGGTGGACAACAACCCCCCGTCGAAGGCCATTGAAGATGACGAGACCAGCAATTCCGTAGAGCAATGGCTAGTCCATGCGATCACGGTGCAACGTAAGCACGTATTGTTGGTTATCCATGTGAAAACCCGTTACTGCATGGTATTCGCCGAGGCGAAAAAAGCCGACGCAGAAGGTTTCGTTGCCTGGTTTGCTGGTCGTTGGCGTGAAGGATTGATCCGCGATGCGATCAATCACGGCTTTATGGATTGGGTCGATGCCGGTGTCATGCCGGAGCGCATGGATCAAGGCTGTCACGATTACAGGTTTTATCGGCGTAGCCATCGAAGTGCGCAAAAACACATTGATGAAATTGCCTGGTATTTCCAAGGCAGTGCATCTGAGTCGGGCTGTTTACCACCGGGTGAACGGGCAGCCATTGGTTTCGATGCCGCGATGAATGACACGCCCAGAAGCAGCAAAGGTCAGAAAGATATGTACTGGCCGAATGTCGAAATGGTCGCTCATTGGTTGCGTGAATATTGCGCAGTTGATGAGGCGGGTATCGAACGTGCCTTGAAGCGACGTCTGGAGGCGTGGCGAGAGATCAATGCTTGTCATAGGCGCTAGGGTGCAGCCCATGCTTGAGCAACTCGGGCGCGAAGTCATCAGCTATCACGCTCGTATGTTGCAGGGGGGGGGAATGCTGAGCAGCATGAGCGTCGCTCCAGCAGTTCTGTATCCCGACATAGTCAGCCTGCTGGCGCCGCCAACCTGCAACTGCCTCAGGGATAACCGTCACTCCAGCCCCGGCGCCTCACGAATAATGAAGTGATCCAGGTTCTCGATATTGGCATTGAAGACCTCGAAAGGCTTTTCGGGGTTTTTCTTGCCGGGCACCTGTTTCAACTCCGGCGTCACCCCATAGAAGAAACAGAACAACGCCTTGTCGCTATCCACCGCGTGCTTGATCTCCTCCAGAAACGCCTTGCGCTTGCGGTAGGTGTCGATCAGCTTCTTGTTCAGATAAACGCTGACCGGATACGGCTTCTTCTTGCTGTCCTCGGGCTTCTTGAACCAGACCTTGTCCTCGAAATCGATACGAAAACTGGCACTGTGGAAGTCCTCGATCTTCTTGATCCGCCCCCAGTAAATCAGTCCCTTGTTGTCCGTCAGATACTCAATCTTCTTGAAGAACGAACTGTACGGCGCCGAATGCTCGCCGACCTTCAACGGCATCCGCTTAAGCAACTCCTTGTCGGCGAAGTTGGAAACAAAGCACTCCACCGGATGCGCAAATACACTGGTCTTGTCCGGCGCCGATTCGCGACTCGCCGACTCTTTACCACCGTCCGCCGCCGCCCGCACCGGATCATCCCGCAACACATCCGCCGCCCCCGCTGGCGTGACAGGCTTGCGCACAAACTCGCGCCGGGTCAGTAACAACTCTGATGGGAAATGTTCCTCACGACCGTCATCCACCTCGCCATCCGCCGTCTCAACGCCAGAAGCCAAAGCCTTCAAACTCACATACGGACAACCCGTCACATGCTGCGTAGTGGGCAGGTTTTTGAAGTGCGGCGTGCGAACGTAATTCACATTCTTGGCGTTGAACGTGCCCAACTCGTTGGAAGCCTCGAACGCCGAGCGACAAGCATCGTTGGGGCACTGGAAGTGTTCCTTCGCGGAATCGAAGGCAACCGTCTCATCGAAATTGAGATCGCGAACATCATAGATCGACAACTTGTCGTCGAGGCTGAGGCAGTAGGCGAGATCGAATTTCATGGTGGGGCTCGGATCATTGAGTGGGGGAGGGGTATTAATAGCGGGAGGCGGGGTGGGTTGCACTGATTGTTTTCAGGATGATGCGGGAATTGTGGGAGCCAGCCTGCTGGGGATTGGTGGTATCAACTCATTACCGAATCCAGACACCCGCCCGGCAGCAACACGTTTCAATTGTGGTGAGGGGATTTATCCCCGATGGGCAGCGAAGCGGCCTCAAGGACTTTTGGCCACAAAAAATCCGCTGCTTGAAAACTCAAACAGCGGATTCTGAAACCATCAGCCTCCACGCAACAATCGTGAAGCCTTGCGCCACCAGGACTCATGACGATTAAACGGATCATTCGCCAACAAACAAGGCATATCCCGCAACCGAATCCACGGCTCATCCTGCCAGTGCAATGTACTCAGCGACATCTGCGGCCAACTCAAAACACTCAGCGTCGGCCGCTCGACAGAACGTGTCGGACGAGCATCACGCAGCGTTGGCACAACCTGAAGCGTCACCCACTCACGAAGCTGTCGGTACTCAGGACAGTAGTGATAGATCAGCAAGGCGTACACGCCGGACTCACTCACCATCCACTGTTCTTCGGTTTCACCAAAAAGCTCCACGCACATCAACTGACGCTGATCAGCATCGAGTTTGCGTAGCTGGCGCTCATCAAGATGTTTACCCATCAACCGTCCAAGATCATGGACGCAGAACCACACCTGGTTCTCAACCAGAACGGCATGCAGGTGCGTTTTGTTGCGGGTAAACCGAGTAGGTAAAAGTGGCTCAGACATGGCGGGCCTCCGGAGTCGGAAGCGACGAGAGCGTTCTTCGGGTACAGCGATTCACCTTCATCATGAAGGTTTGATATCCAGGCATTTCCATTTACCTCTGGCTGCTTTCTTAGGGCATTCGTTAGGGTGTCGGGAGCTAAGAAACCCACCAGAGACGGGCCGGACATATTCCCCTTTCGGGTCTTGTATTCGCCCACTCCCGACATAACGGGATTTTTCGCAGGCGTAGGGAAACCGCAGACGAAAAAAAGCCGCATGACTGTCGGGTGCGGAGAACCGCTCTGGTTTAAGGCGTTTCTTAGGCGCCGAATCGAAAGCCTACGGGCTCAGCGCTAAACGGTCAACCGACCGATATCGATCAAAGTGTTTCGAAGAGGTAACGCGAATTTTAAATGTTTAATCTGAAGATTTTTTGTATTTCAGTGCGTAAAAGCTCACGATTTTTCGTTTGGCATTCCCAAATGATTGCCACTCTCCATCCATCATTTTTGAGGGATTCTTGCGCATTTTTATCTCGCTCAACGTTCTTCGCCAATTTGGGGAGCCAAAAATCCTGCCTACTTTTGGGTGTATAAGCATATTTGCAATCAGTATGTCTATGCCAAAAACAGCCATGTACAAATATGCACAAACGATGTTTGGGGAACACCAAATCAGGTTTTCCGGTTAGAT
Organism: Pseudomonas rustica; assembly: GCF_049959085.1. Classification (NCBI taxonomy): domain Bacteria; kingdom Pseudomonadati; phylum Pseudomonadota; class Gammaproteobacteria; order Pseudomonadales; family Pseudomonadaceae; genus Pseudomonas; species Pseudomonas rustica. Next base: position 847,082 of record NZ_CP188200.1, read on the forward strand.
CCTTCCTATGCAGACGATAACGAAGTCCCATTTCATGACATACCGAACGTACGGCCATTTCAGGCTGTGTATTTTTTCCCCTGATCATTGACATGATCTTGGAACGATGGGCCGGTGAGACTATATCTGCACTCATAAGATTTTTTCGTCGTCTCTGCGAATCGACTTTAAGGCGGATGCGTTTTGGGAGGGGGCAGTCCAAGGCGTCCTCTTGGTAAGCCTAGTGGTTTTCGAGATCCTATCTGAATTTAGTTTTCGAAAGCGGGCGCCGATTTTGGCAAGGACACTCCATGAACGACGTAGTCTGTCTTACTCGGGAAGTTTTACCCTTTAGCCTCAGTTGTAGTGCTCTTCCTTTACGCGCTTCTGACAAGTAGATATTGTGAATGGCATTGCGCCACCGTTAATCCATTTTGGTATGCCAAGAACCAAATGATTTCTTTGAGTCACGTCTGTTGGATGGCTATCGGTAAGATCCTTCAATACCAAGCTGTAGGGCGTGCGAAATTGGCAAGCGGATCAAAGACAAGGAGTCGGCTCTGAAAGCAAAAAATACTTGTAGCAAGCTCATCATCGCGAAAGCAACGGTTGAGGTGAATGCATGGGTGTGTGGGTAGCGCTATGGCTAAGCTGAACCCTTTGCTTCGCATGGCAGTCATTGCCGGTGTTGAGGTTGCAGTTAAACTCCACATCAGACGGGGTGACAACCTCGATGCTAGCGATGGGAGTGGCGCAACTCCTCTAATGCTGGCCTCCGCTCGCAAGAAAGCGGGCGTTGTGCGGCTGCTGTTGGCGGCCGGAGCAAACCCACAGTTGCTCGACCCCAACGGCAAGTCTGCCCTTGAATATGCACAGAAGGCCGAGTGTTCCCAATGTATCTCTCAGTTAAGAGATGCACTTGAGTACCCCGTACGAGCGAATCATTACGACGTAAACGAAGAGCTTCTACCTCATTTCGGTGGTAAGCCGGGAGAGCTATTTCATCTACGCCAATCGAACGAGTCTCCGCGTCAATCCTCGGACAGTGAAACGCCCGCGTCCAGATGTCAGATTGAGGAGGTAGTTCTGTCTGTACAACCTCCAGATCTTGGGCCCAATAGTGAGGAGCAGAGTTGCATCGTCGTGAATGAAGTGGCGGCGTACTCAAGTCTGATTGATCTTGACGATGAACCTCTCGATTTAGGGTTCGAAGATGAGTGGATGGTCGAGTCGGAAGCGGTTGCCCCCAAGGGAGACGCAAACGTAGCTAAAGCAATCGTTGAATTGCAAAGAGCGATGAGGCATCACAAGGCCATCGACACTGATATGGGGTGGGATGATGTCGATCTGTTTCTGCCAGAAAGGGCACATCCTTTAGAGATTAGTGATGGCGATGAAATCCGCGGTTTGCTCTTCCGAGGTTTGCGCGAAGGCACCGTATCTGAGACAGCTCTTATCGATTTATGTCTTAAGCCTGAATTCTCCAGTAATGAGAGTTTTCGGCGTCTCCTGACTATTGTATTAGGCGATCTTGGCGTCGTAATTGATGAATGGGAGAGAGACGACGAACAATCCGATCTTCTCGATCCTACAATGGACGAAGACGTCACACTATCAGAGGCCATGGAATTTGCAGCAGACCTCTCGTCAGGCCGCAATGAGCCGCTAAGATTTTATGTAAAGGGGTTGAAAAGAGAGTTACTCGGGGCAGCAGAAGAAATTTCTTTAAGCCGCGAGATGGCGGAAGCAAAAGCGCAAGCCCTGGATGAGCTTTCGTGCTGGCAATCGGGGCTTCATGTCGTTTTTGATGCTGCTGACAAGGTTGCGCTCGGGGAGGCAAGTCACGAGCAGTTCATGTCCCGAGATGATCTTCTAGGAGACTATGAGGGGCTGGAGCGCAATAGTGAGATATCTGCGGGTGAGGAAGTTTATCAGGCGGACGAAGAGTTCGGACTTGATCCTATCGCATCTTCCTTTGTCGCTGCAGTTTCAGCTGCTCGCTCTGCCGGCAACGACTCATCGAAAATCCGTGATGCACTTATTGCCGCCAACCTTTCCCGAATTTTTCTTATCGAACTTTCGAGAATTGCAAATTGTGATTTGGCAGGTGCAGGATTCGTTTCTGCAATTCAACGCCAAGAAGCTGCGCGGAAGATGATGATTCTTTCCAATCTTCGTTTGGTACTTTCTATAGCCAATAAGTATCGATGGTCCGAGCTGCCTTTTGATGATCTTGTGCAAGAAGGTAATATAGGTCTGATGAGGGCCGTTGAGCGCTACGACTGGCGTAAAGGATTCAGGTTTTCTACCTATGCTACTTGGTGGATTCGCCAGCAAATTACGCGTGCAATTGCCAATCAAGAGCGGGCGGTCCGTGTTCCTGTTCATATGCAAGATTTGGCGAGAGGTGTTTTACGAGAGCGGGATAAATTTGAGTTTCAGATGGGTGGGGCTGAAAGTGAGCGGAGTACGTCTGATCGAACAGGTATAGCTCTCGACAAACTAAAAATCCTTTTGACGGTATTTGAGAAAGTCAGCAGTTTAGACGAACCTATTGAAGAAAGCTCAAGATCGTTGGTTGATCTCTTGGTAGAGGAAGAACCATCAGACCCGGCGATTGCAGCAGAAAATGCTTCCTTAAGGGAAATTCTACTAGGCATGATTGGAGAACTCGATGAGCGTTCGGCCAAAGTTATCACTCTCCGTTTTGGCTTAGGCCAAGATGACGCCATGACCTTGGAAGAGATCGGCTGCCTATTTGATGTCACTCGTGAACGTATTCGACAGATTGAGTCAAAAGCTCTTAATAAACTATGCCATCCGATAAGAATGGAAAAGTTGATCTTGTATGTAGGCGACTACTTCGAGATTAAACAGTCCCTTTCCTCAGGAGGGCCGCCAGAATCCGGCTCAACTCAACCTGCTGAGCACAGCGGTAAAATTAAGGCAAGTAAATCGTTAGCTGTGAGTGAGGGCGAAGTCTAGATGGGGCTGCTTTATCCGGTGCTCCGACAAGACAAGTATTCTTTCACGAGCGATTTTTATTCGATCTTCTAGACTAGGGCTCTTGGCCTTTGTGTTGAAGAGCAAGCTTCCGGTGACAGGCGAACTCATGCATCGCTGCCAACACAGCTAGATGATCAGGTTCGTAGGATAGCCCGCAGTATGGCTGATGTGGGCTTCACACTTCTTTCTGGAACTACTTATTTCAAATGAACGAACGCACCAGGTATGCCCCTCCGCGAGCCAGCGCGATGTTGGAAGCCCTACGTGGCCTTGGATACTCGACCTCCTCAGCATTAGCTGATGTCATCGACAACGGTGTTTCCGCCGGAGCGTCTGAAATACATGTAACGTTCACTTGGGATGGTGACAAAAGCCGGATTTCGATTTTGGACAACGGGCGAGGCATGGACGACGCTGAGTTAGAGGTTGCAATGACTCTTGGTGCAAAAAGCCCACTTGATGATCGTGCGTCGAATGATCTCGGTCGTTTTGGGATGGGCTTGAAAACCGCGTCCTTTTCTCAGTGCCGCCGTCTCACTGTTGCATCTCGACAAATGAATGGGCCTCTTTCCTGTCTGCGATGGGATCTCGATGCCATAGCAGCATCGACGGACGTTGGATGGAGAATGTTTGAGGGGGCAGCTCATGGTTCCGAAGCTTTCGTTGAGCCTGCTTATTCCTCGCCCTCCGGAACAATAGTTCTCTGGGAAAACCTGGACCGAATCGTTACGCCTGGTTATACCTCTGATCATTTTGCCGACTTGATAGACGATGTTGAGCTACGTTTGGCAATGGTTTTTCATCGATTGCTAGAAGGGGCGAACCCAGTTTTCCGGCTATACCTCAACAGCAAAATAGTTAATCCATGGGATCCCTTTATGACGGGGCATCCTGCGAAGCCATGGCATTCGCCAGTGGCCAGAATTCACACGCCTTCAGGCATCGTGGAAGCTCAGTGTCACGTGTTACCACATAAAGATAGACTGTCTGAAGAGGAATTCAGTCGGTCGGGTGGGGCAGAGGGATGGACCTCTCAACAAGGATTTTATGTATATCGCAATCATCGCCTGCTTCTTGCCGGCGGATGGCTAGGAATTGGGCAAGGCCGTGCATGGAACCGAGAGGAGCCTCATCGGCTTGCTAGGATTAGGTTGGACATACCTAATACAGCCGATTCCGATTGGAAGATTGACGTTAAGAAATCCACCGCCCGGCCTCCTGTAACAGTGCGTCCGTGGCTTACGAAATTGGCTGAAGATACGAGAGAAAGAGCCAGAAGGGTATTTGCTTTTCGCGGCACGCCAATGCCTGGGCTTGGGGGAGTTAAGATTGAGCAACAAGCATGGCGTGTCGATAGGCTGAAGGATGGTGTTCGTTACCGCATTGATCAGCGGCATCCGGCCGTGGCCGCAGTAATTGAGGCTGTCGGTGGTAATGCAAACCTTGTGAAAGCCATGCTACGGGTTGTCGAGGAAACTGTGCCTGTGCAACGGATATGGCTCGATACAGCCGAGAATAAGGAAACGCCGCGCACCGGGTTTGAGGGGGAGCCCAACGCGGCAGTGATCGAGGTTGCAGGCGTACTTTTTAATGACTTGATCGAACGTAAGGGGTTAAGCATAGAAGATGCTCGTAAATCGATGCTTCGTACTGAGCCATTTCAAAAGTACCCAACACTGATTGCCAAATTAGGTGAAAACGAATGACCTCAGCGGAAGAGATAGCTGCGCAACTAGAGCTACTGGAAAATGTGATCGCTACAGCGCAAAGGCTGGTAAAAACCGAGAAGGATAAGTCAAAAGTTACCCCAACCTTTATTGCCGAAAAGGTTCGGCTCGCGGCGGAAATGTTCTCCGGTGATTCATCTTTTATAGTGGATCAAGAAAAGGTTGTAGCCACGCTCATCCAGCGTTTCAGCCACTGGATCGGCAAATCGACCACGCTTAAAGACAACGCGGGGCACTTTGACTGGCTCACAGCCACGCGTAAACGAGATTGGCAATACTGGCGGCGTTATGAAGACTATTTGGAGTCTAAACTTTCCGACATAGTGGTCGAAGGAATTGATGAGGCTACTGATGACATCCTGGGCCTGTTGGAAGATCCGCAGCGTGTAGATGACTGGGATCGCAGAGGGCTTGTGGTCGGACACGTGCAATCCGGGAAAACCAGCAATTACTCAGGGCTTATTTGTAAGGCCGCCGATGCTGGCTATAAAATAATCATAGTGCTAGCGGGTATGCACAACAACCTGCGCTCGCAAACCCAAATGCGGCTAGAGGAAAGTTTCCTAGGCTACGAGACGACTATTGACCGTGATCCGGGCATGCCCATTGGCGTTGCGGAATTCGGCGAAGACCTAAAGACCAACTCTGCAACCACGCGAGCAGAGAACGGCGACTTCAACAACGCTATCGCTAAACATTTCCATGGTATTTCTCCTGAAGAGCGGCCGTGGCTTTTTGTGGTTAAGAAACAGAAATCTGTCTTAACTGCCCTGTTGAATTGGATACAAAAACGAGTAGCCGATAGCAACGATGCAAGTAATGGACGAAAGCTCGTCACAAAGCTGCCTCTATTGATGATCGACGACGAAGCAGATAACGCCTCGGTTGATACAGGTGAGCAGATGTTCAACGACGACGGCACGCCGGATGAGGAGCACCATCCTAAAACTATTAATAGCCTCATACGCCAATTGCTACACGCATTCTCACGTAAAGCCTATGTCGGTTACACGGCTACGCCCTTTGCAAACATTTTCATTCATCACAAAGGTGCTACGGCTAAGGAAGGCCCGGACCTTTTCCCTAGGTCTTTCAAAATTAACTTGGCCGCTCCTTCCAACTACGTTGGTCCTGCCCGCATGTTCGGCAAAATGACTAAGGAAGGACGCAAAGGCGCGCTTCCCCTCTCACGAAATATCGCAGATCACTATGATGCTGAGTCGGATTCGGGATGGATGCCACCCAAGCACAAAAAGACACATGTTCCTACCTACAAAGGGCAGGAAATCATTCCGCCGTCCTTGAACGAGGCAATATGCGCTTTTGTGCTGGCTTGTGCCGTGCGAGAGCTACGCGGCCAAGATGGTCAGCACAATTCGATGCTAGTGCACGTTACCCGCTTCGTGGACGTGCAAAATCATGTACGCGAACAAATTGAGGCGGCCGTGCGTCGCATGCGCCAAAAAATCACTCGCCGTATTGATGCTCAAGAGCAAATTGAGCAGCTGCGCAATCTCTGGGAGCACGATTTTCTTCCGATACGTGATGAAGTGGTAAAACTTTCTCCTGTTGAGGATTGCCCCCCAGAGATGCCTAGCTGGGATGACATCCTTGCAGTCCTGCCTGATGTGCTGAATGACATAGAAGTTCGTTCCATCAACGGCACGGCTAAGGACGCGCTGGATTATGCGACACCCGGCGCGGTGCTGAAGGTAATTGCTGTTGGTGGTGACAAGCTTGCCCGTGGTCTGACGCTGGAGGGGCTGTGTGTGAGCTACTTCGTGCGTACGACAAAGATGTACGACACTCTCATGCAAATGGGACGTTGGTTTGGCTATCGTCCAGGCTATCTTGATCTATGTCGCCTATACACCTCTGCTGATCTGGTGAAGTGGTTTGGGCATATTGCTGATGCTTCGGAGGAACTACGAGAAGAATTCGATTTTATGGCTGAAGCGAAGCTGACGCCGGAGCAATACGGGCTTAAGGTAATGTCGCATGAGGTACTTACTGTCACCTCTCCGTTGAAAATGAGAAACGCGCAAACGCTATCGTTGACTTATAGCGGGACTCGACCACAGACCATCCTATTTCATCGTGACGCCAAGATTCAGCAACAGAATCTTGACGCTACCGACACTTTAATCAGGTCACTTGGCAATTCATGGGAGAACTCGCCAAAGCACGATCGCGATGGTGAGCCAGACTCATGGCCAAATGCGCGTCTTTGGAAGGACATAAACGTATCTGATGTTCTAACGTTCCTTGGTGCTTATGTGACGCATCCGAATGCCACCAGTGCCAAGTCTGTTTTGCTATCGGAATTCATAACCAAGATGGTCGGTACCGGGCAATTGACGAAGTGGAGCGTTGCGTTGCTCGGCGGTGGTAACGGCGTCGGTGATCAGCACGAATTCCCCGGTGGCGAACCTTCGAGCAGTTATTCGATCCGTAAGACTGAGGACTCTGTCGATCCTGAAAGGGTTGATCAAAAGAGTTTTGCCATAGGCGTGCTCACCGACCCAAAAGATGAGGGTATTGACCTAAGCGATGATGCTTGGCGAGAGGCACTAGCTCTTACTCGTGCGGCTTGGAAGCCTGAACCTTCACGCGGACGAACCTCGTTGCCGAACTTCCCGAGTGGCAAAGGCATTCGCGAAACTCGCGGAAGACTTGGTGGAGATGTGGACCGTGGACTGCTTTTGCTTTATCCGCTAACACCGCATTTTTACAAGGAAAAGACGCCTGAACGGTTGATCGTCCCCGGGTGGAGCAAGCCTATCATGGCTTTTGCCATCGCGTTCCCTAGCAGTGACAACCCAATTAGCGTGGAATACGAAGTTAACCTCCTCTACTGGATGCAAGAATATGGTCCGTCCGAATAAAGAGTTTCTGCTTGCATGGTCGTCGTTGTCCGGAAACGACATCATACCTGGCTGGCAGGTTATTTCCCTCGCTCCTGCAGGCCCTATCGAAGTACAAGCAGGACGACGATCTCCGTCCAACGTCGAGGCGATATTGTTCTGCTTTCCGACGGCCAAGCTGCCTCGCACAGAAAAATTGCCTGAAGGGCAGGGCTTTTTGGTAGAGCGAGCCGAACAATTAAATTCTCCAGGATTTAGGCTCGCACTCACTCGACAAGAAGCTGGAAGTATTGAACTCTTCACTGCGATGGTTTGTGATGTCGTCGGTGCATTAGACGAGACTGCAGCTACTGGCGTTGACGAAACTAAACTGTTGCGAGTTTTAATCGGTCGAGTATTTGCTTGGAAGCAGTTCATGTCGCGCGGTGCGAATCCTCTGAGTATTGAGGCAGAACTCGGCCTGATAGGCGAACTCAACTTCATGATTGCTCTCCTAGAAATGGGAGTTTCGGTTGAAGAGGTCCTTAAAGGTTGGGTGGGGCCAGATGACGCTCCACAAGATTTTCTATTGGGAGATGGTGCTTTTGAAGTCAAGGCGACGATGTCCACGTCTGGCTTCCCTGTGAGAATAACTTCTCTTGAGCAATTGGACGACTCCGTAGCGTCGCCTCTCTTTCTCTCCGCGGAGCGTTTCTCGCGTGAGGAGGGCGGGCAAACTCTTCCCGAGTTAGTCGTGAAAACCGAGCTACGGTTAGGTGGAGAACTTGGAACTGTTAACTTTCTAAGAGAAAGGCTTATGGTTGCTGGTTATTTCGAAGGACACTCAAGTCACTACACCAGAAAATTCGAATCGAAAGAAAGGCGGGTTTTTTCTATATCTAAAGGCTTCCCGAGATTGACACCCGGGACTGTTCCCGTTGGAGTCAGTCGGGCCCTCTATGAGATCAATCTAGACTACGCCGGAGATTTCCTATTGAGCCTCGATGTAGCACTGAAACAACTAGGAGTGAAGGGATGACGCTAGATGATTTTTTCGCAGAGACTCGGAGCGAGATAGCGATCCAGATGTTAGACGGCGCCACCTTTGGTGAGCTCGTTTTTTCCGAGGTGGTGATGCAGCACCTTGTTGACGCTGGAATGACTTTCGATCCAGTTGTTTGCCATTTTCAAGGGAAGGTAGGGAACGCAAATTTACGCTTAAGCGGATATGCGATGTCAGAGGACGCTGACCAGCTTGACCTTTTCGTAAGTCTTTACGAGGGCTTCGAAAGCTTGAGCCCGATATCCGATCAAGACATCAAAACAGCAGCGGCCCAATGTGTTCGCTTCTTAGAACTTTGCGCAGCCGGGCGCATCGCCGAAAAACTCGATCCCTCAAGTGATGTCCATTCACTTGCATTGACGATCCGCGAAATTTATGACGAGCTGGAGCAGGTTCGTGTCTACGTACTTGCAGACGGTATTGCAAAATCGAAGAGTTTCAAGCCCAGAGACGTTGGTGGGAAGCATGTGAAGCTTGAAGTCATGGATATGGAAAGGCTTTATCGACATCGTTCGGAAGGTAAGCCGCGTGATGAACTTGTAATCGATTTCAAAGAAGTTTCCGGGTCCCCGCTTCCGTGCGTATTTGTGCCAGGAGAGACTGGCGATTATGACTACGCTCTTACTGCGATCCCAGGGGAAGCACTCCGGTTTATTTATGAGAAATTTGGCCCTCGGTTACTCGAAGCTAACGTACGCTCCTTCTTAAGTGTGAAGGCGAAAGGCGTGAACGCAGGATTGCAGAACACTTTGCGGAGTGCACCTGAAAGATTCATGGCTTATAACAATGGGATTGTATTAGTCGCGGACGAGATGCGGTTGGATCGCGCTGGGGATGGATCGCCCGGTATTGCATGGTTACGTGGTATGCAAATCGTAAATGGAGGTCAAACCACTGCTTCAATTTTCTTTGCCAAAAAGAAATATGCGGATACAGATCTGAGCAAGGTTCGCGTCCCAGCTAAAATCATCGTAATGAAAGAGCAAGATCCAGCAAAAGAAGAGGCGCTTGTCTCCGATATTTCGCGGTATGCAAACAGTCAGAATGCTGTTCGGCAATCGGATCTATCAGCTAATAAGCCGTTCCATGTTGATATCGAACGATTGTCTCTATCTGTTTATTGCCCTGATGGAATGGGAAGGTGGTTTTACGAGAGGGCTGCGGGCAGTTACAACACTCTGCTCTCCCGAGAAGGTACCACTCCAGCTAAGCTTCGAGCTCTGAGGGATTCCGTACCAACCTCAAGGAAAATTACAAAAACTGAGTTGGCTAAGTATTCAACTGCATGGGATGGATACGCTGACATTGTTAGTCTTGGCGCACAGAAGTGCTTTGATCGGTTTATGTTTGGTATGACTGACGCTGAGGCTAAAAGCACCTCCTTTAATCCGGATGTCTCCTATTTTAAGGCTATCGTCTCGAAAGCTTTGTTATTTAAGGCTGTTCATAAAGCAGCGCGACCATTGGTACCTGCTTTTTTAGCAAACGTTGCAGCATATACTGTTGCATTGATTTCCAAAACTTACGGGAAGTCTTTCAGCCACGAGCGAGTTTGGAGTAAGCAGGGGGTTTCCCCTCAGCTTGTTAAGCAAATTGAAATATGGGCGCGGGAGGTCAATGACCGCCTTTATGAGACAGCGAACGGCAGGATGATCTCTGAATGGGCAAAGCGTCCAGAGTGTCGGGAGGCTATGTTCTCTCGACCGTTCTCTTTACCGTTGGAAGTTATTCCTGAAGCGTTGTAATAATTGTTTTAATCCATAAGGTCTTCAAGCCATTGGAGAAGGGGAAGTCGATTTATACCTCTGTTGTCGGAGGCAGGTCAGAAATTAAACTCCATTGTGAGTTCCTGCCTCCGAAACTACTTGTTGCCTTTGGTCGACAGCCTATCCGACTCGATCAGGTAATAGTTGATGTTTAGCTGTTTTTTCCTGATCGATACGAGTCGATGATCGCAGCAACAACTGCCGCGATTTTTCTGGCAAGAAGCGGAGGTACTGCGTTTCCGATTTGAGTGTACTGCTGTGTTCTGGTCCCTTCGAAGAAATAATTGTCAGGAAAAGTCTGCAATCGAGCAGCCTCTCGAACAGTCAGACTTCTGCACTGGCTTGGATCCGGATGAATGTAGTAATGACCATCTTTAGCTATGTGGGCGACCACTGTAGTTGAAGGGCCAGATGCTATTTGAACTCTGAAGCGGTCGTTAAAGGGAACCGAGTCGGATGTAACATTTTCATGCGCTGGGAGGAGCCGCGCAGGAAATTGATGAATTTTGGGTGAGGTGCCATTCAAAGTTGCGTAGCTTGCTGCAAATATATATCTATGGAGGTCGGAGCGCATATGGCCTCTAGCCTCGTGCTGCAATACTCCCTTCAATCGTGAGTCAAGGAACCATTCGCGCTGCTTTGTATTCATTTCTGGAAATGTTTTCCAAGGTATAAATCTATTGCCGCTAGAAGTCAGCTTGTTTGCGTCTTTAGCGGCATTTTTCATCGCATCTATTAATTTTCCCTGGCCAACTTCATAGGAAGGAAGAACCAAAGAGCTAGCTTCCTCCAAGGTGGAAAGCCAAGCTTCGAGGGAGTCTCCTCCTCTGGAAATTTTGCTCCGAATTGGAGGGAGTCCTGATAAAGCCTGCCCAACTGTAAAAGTTGTTTTGCTAGGCTCCATGACAAGCCCTTTCTGATTTTCCAGTAGAGCTCGGCAATTCGAGGCAACGTCAGAGCGGACTCCAAGTAAGATAACCCTGTGCCGAGCCTGCGGAAGACCGTAACGTTCTGCTTGAATAATAAAATCGTGTGGATCGGGTCTATCTGCATTTTTAGGGACAACTAAGGAGCGGATGTTGTACGAAAGACCGTCACCAGGAGTCGACAAATCCTGGAGAATTTGCTCGAAAATATTCGAGCCGCTGTGCTTCGAGGACAATATGCCCTTCACATTCTCCATGACGAAGATCGTTGGTTTGAACTCGCGAATAATCCGCAGATATTCTTTGTAGAGAAAGTGCTTCTCATCGCTTTCAAACTCTTCTTGGCTTTCGCGTGTTCGACGGGAACGCCCAGCTAAGGAGTATGCTTGGCACGGAGGTCCACCAATCAGAACCCATTCATCTGCACCTGCCAGTGCTTTTCTAATCCAATTGTCCACTTCATCGGGTGATATTTTACCAAGCTCCGCGAGCTTGGCTTCTTGCGAAGCCTCCACTGCTTCCGCTGGTACGTCTTTATGTTTGAAAAACTCTTCACGAGTGATATCACCGCGAACATAGTCGTAGTAAGCCTCGGGCACTTCGCCTTTCGGAAAAGAGCGGAACAATGCGCGGAGCGACAGAGTTGCGTGAGCGACAGGATCTTTCTCGATCGACACACGAAGCTGGAACTTACGGACTCCTTTTTCATGGCCACCGATTGAAGAGAATCCCTCACCGAGTCCGCCCGGGCCAGCAAAGAGGTCGATGACCGGAATAGATTCCTTATATTTCATTGATTTATTCGATGCGCCTAAGACAAAAATAATAAAAGCGCATGCAGCGCTTAAAGAAGTCGTATCTCCAAAGAGGCACGCACTATGTTCGATAAATGGTAACGGTTCACTAGGTGGTGGGCAAGAAATGAACCTCGGGAAGAGGATCAAAACAATACCGGATGTACGCGGAAAAGCGTCCAGTCATTTGCCTTTATTAAGCAATGCCCATAATCGTCAAATTAACGTTACGGTTGGTATGGTTTTAGGTGGGGGACGGATTGGTAGCGGTTTCAAGTGGGGTAGGATTTTTGACGTCTACGTATGAGGTAGTGAGCACCTATTTACCAATAAAAAGCCCCGATCAGATCGGGGCTTTTTGCTTTCTCGACTCGCCGACTCAAACCGCAATCGTCAAATCGTGCCAAGCGAGACTATTAGTCCCAGCTCAACGCACCACCAGTTTGGTACTCAATCACACGAGTCTCAAAGAAATTCTTCTCTTTCTTCAAGTCCATAATCTCGCTCATCCAAGGGAACGGGTTAGTCGTCCCTGGATATTCCTCTTTAAGGCCGATCTGCGACAAACGACGGTTAGCGATGAACTTCAGATAATCCTCCATCATCGCCGCGTTCATACCCAACACCCCGCGAGGCATGGTATCCCGTGCGTATTCAATCTCCAGCTGCGTACCCTGCAGAATCATCTGGGTCGCTTCTTCCTTCATCTCAGCATCCCACAGGTGCGGGTTTTCGATTTTGATCTGGTTGATCACGTCGATGCCGAAGTTCAGGTGCATGGATTCGTCGCGCAGGATGTATTGGAACTGCTCGGCGACGCCGGTCATTTTGTTGCGGCGGCCCATGGAGAGGATTTGGGTGAAGCCGCAGTAGAAGAAGATGCCTTCCAGAACGCAGTAGTAGGCGATCAGGTTGCGCAGCAGTTCTTTGTCGGTGTCCGGGGTGCCGGTTTCGAACTTCGGATCGGAGATCGAACGGGTGTATTTCAGGCCCCAGGCGGCTTTTTTAGCGACCGATGGGATCTCGTGGTACATGTTGAAGATTTCGCCTTCATCCATGGCCAGCGATTCAATGCAGTACTGGTAGGCGTGGGTGTGGATCGCTTCTTCGAAAGCCTGGCGCAGGATGTACTGGCGGCATTCCGGATTGGTGATCAGGCGGTACACGGCCAGTACCAGGTTGTTGGCAACCAGGGAGTCGGCGGTGGAGAAGAAGCCGAGGTTGCGCATGACGATGCGGCGCTCGTCGTCGGTCAGGCCTTCCGGGTCTTTCCAGAGGGCGATGTCGGCGGTCATGTTGACTTCTTGCGGCATCCAGTGGTTTGCGCAACCGTCCAGATACTTCTGCCAGGCCCAGTCGTACTTGAATGGCACGAGTTGGTTGAGGTCGGCGCGGCAGTTGATCATGCGCTTTTCGTCAACGGCGACACGGGCGGAGGCGCCTTCGAGTTCGGCGAGGCCTTCGGCAACGTCGAGGGAGTTCAGTGCAGCCTTGGCGCGGGCCACGGCGGCCGAGTCGTCGGCGGTCACGGCGCGGGCTTCGATCGCGGCGGCACCGCCAGCGTTGTCGAGGCGATCCATGTTGGCTTCAGTAGCGTGGCCGGCGTTGGCGCCTTTCACTGCTGCTACTTCACTGTCTTCTTTGTCGAATTCGTCCCAGCTCAGCATGACGTGTCGTCTCCTGCGTGAGGGCCTGTCGCCCGTGTGAAACCTGATTGGTTGGTTTTTCACACGGTCGTACAGACCGCGTTGGATCTTAAGGAATCGTTTTTTGCAGCTATACGCAGGCAATAAAACAGAATTTTTTCCGGGTTTCCGAGAGCCTCTGACGGGCGCAATCAGCGTTGAACACTGCTGCGGGGCTTCAGAATGGCTTTTGATCCCTGTAAGGGAATATTGCTAACCCGATTAGGGCGGCATTATAGGGAAAAAAATGAGGTCGTGGGGGAGGGCGAAAGCGCGCAGGGCGGTCGATCAGGAAGGGGATTTCTGTCGGAGCGAGGGTTTACAGGGCTTTCGCTGGGATTGGCCCCTGAGAATTTTTTTTGATTAATTTTTTCGTCGGGCTTTGGTTGCTCAAGAAATGAGCAAAAAACCGCGTTTTTCACTATATCTTGTGTTTTGCAACCCTTTTGACCGACTCCAGACACAACTGAGCCCGACCGAAGCCGGGCTGGAATCGACCCTCAATGAAGCGCTGAGAGATCCAATTCGGTGCAGTCTGCAATCATCAATTGGTGCAGCCGTTGCCCATCACGCTGTAACGCAGGATGTGGCGCTGGCCGGTGGAGTCGTCGTATTCCATTTTCATTGGCACAACTTCGCAGACATTCGGAACTTCGCTCATCGATACAACGTTGGCGATGTCCAGGTGGGTCGAGTAAGTGTATTCCTCGATGGCCGGTTTTTGCTGGGCGACATCAGTCGGGACCTCGTTTGCCATGGCGGTTGCGCACAGACTGCTGAGGGCCAGAACCAATAAAGCTTTCATTTCAAATTTACCTTTTTGAGGTCGAGTGGGGTCACGCAACCTTTTTAGGGTTGCGTGTGGAACTTCATCGTTTGCAGTTATTACTTGAGAGCTGGATTAACGGCCTTCGTGGGGGCTGTAACGTTGTTAATCGCGTTTGCCTTGTCGGCGAGGTGAATTCTAGGGAGGAGGGGTGGGGGTAAACAGACCGGGTTTTGATAAACACTTTTCACATATTTGGTAACAATCCCCCAAAAAACACCTCAATCCCCCGTAGGAGCTGCCGAAGGCTGCGATCTTTTGACTTTGATTTTTAGAGGCAAGGTCAAAAGATCGCAGCCTTCGGCAGCTCCTACACGGGCCATCGTGGGTGGGTGAGGGGTTGTTACTACCATCGTCGAATGGTTCTATGGGCCCGGCCCCGTTACAACAGGGTCATACAAAAACAACTATTACACCGAGGTAAGAAAGATGAGTGCGGCTTCTCTGTATCCCGTTCGTCCCGAGGTTTTGGCTAACACGCTGACTGACGAGGCGACCTACAAAGCCATGTACCAGCAGTCGGTCGTCAACCCTGACGGCTTCTGGCGTGAGCAAGCCAAGCGCCTCGACTGGATCAAGCCTTTCACCACGGTGAAACAGACTTCTTTCGACGATCACCACGTCGACATCAAATGGTTTGCCGACGGCACCCTGAACGTTTCCTACAACTGCCTCGACCGTCATCTGGCCGAGCGCGGCGATCAAGTGGCGATCATCTGGGAAGGCGACGATCCTTCCGAGAGCCGCAACATCACCTACCGCGAACTGCACGAGCAAGTGTGCAAACTCGCCAACGCCCTGCGTGGTCAGGACGTACACCGCGGCGACGTGGTGACCATTTATATGCCGATGATTCCCGAAGCCGTGGTCGCCATGCTGGCCTGCACCCGGATCGGCGCGATTCACTCGGTGGTGTTCGGTGGTTTCTCGCCAGAAGCCCTGGCCGGTCGCATCATCGACTGCAAATCGAAAGTGGTGATCACCGCTGACGAAGGCATTCGCGCCGGCAAGAAGATTTCCCTCAAGGCCAACGTCGACGACGCGCTGACCAACCCGGAAACCAGCAGCATTCAGAAAGTCATCGTCTGCAAGCGCACCGGTGGCGACATCAAGTGGAACCAGCATCGCGACATCTGGTACGAAGACCTGATGAAAGTGGCAGGCACCGTTTGCGCGCCGAAAGAGATGGGCGCCGAGGAAGCACTGTTCATCCTTTATACCTCCGGCTCGACCGGCAAGCCGAAGGGCGTGCAACACACCACCGGCGGTTATCTGCTGTACGCGGCGATGACCCACGAGCGCGTGTTCGACTACCGTCCGGGCGAAGTTTACTGGTGCACCGCCGACGTCGGCTGGGTCACCGGCCACAGCTACATCGTCTACGGCCCGCTGGCGAATGGCGCGACCACGCTGCTGTTCGAAGGCGTGCCGAACTATCCGGACATCACCCGGGTGGCGAAGATCATCGACAAGCACAAGGTCAACATCCTCTACACCGCACCGACCGCGATCCGCGCGATGATGGCCTCGGGTCAGGCTGCGGTTGAAGGCGCCGATGGCAGCAGCCTGCGTCTGCTCGGTTCGGTCGGCGAGCCGATCAACCCGGAAGCGTGGGATTGGTACTACAAGAATGTCGGCAAGTCGCGTTGCCCGATCGTTGATACCTGGTGGCAGACCGAAACCGGCGGCAACATGATGAGCCCGCTGCCGGGTGCGCATGCGCTGAAGCCGGGTTCGGCGGCGCGTCCGTTCTTCGGTGTGGTGCCGGCGCTGGTCGACAACCTCGGTAACATTATTGAGGGCGAGGCTGAAGGCAATCTGGTGATTCTCGATTCGTGGCCAGGTCAGGCGCGCACGCTGTATGGCGATCACGATCGTTTCGTTGATACCTACTTCAAGACTTTCCGTGGCATGTACTTCACCGGTGATGGCGCGCGCCGTGATGCTGATGGTTATTACTGGATCACCGGGCGTGTCGATGACGTGCTCAACGTGTCCGGTCACCGTATGGGCACGGCCGAGATCGAGAGCGCGATGGTTGCGCATCCGAAAGTCGCTGAGGCGGCGGTGGTTGGGGTTCCGCATGACATCAAAGGGCAGGGCATTTATGTCTATGTCACGTTGAAGAATGGCGAAGAGCCGACCGAGCAACTGCGTCTGGAGCTGAAGAACTGGGTGCGCAAAGAGATCGGGCCGATCGCTTCGCCGGACGTGATTCAGTGGGCGCCGGGTCTGCCGAAGACGCGTTCGGGCAAGATCATGCGCCGCATTCTGCGCAAGATTGCCACGGCGGAATACGATGGGCTGGGGGATATCTCGACGCTGGCGGATCCGGGTGTGGTGCAGCATTTGATTGATACGCATAAGACGATGAATGTGGCTTAAGCGTTAGATGCATAGGAGCCCTGTCCGGTGAATGCCGGGCGGGGCTTTTTTGTGCGGCAAGATCAAGGGATCGCAGCCTTCGGCAGCTCCTACAGGTTAACTGTTAATCCTCGAAATACGCGGTAGACACAATCAATGTAGGAGCTGCCGAAGGCTGCGATCTTTTGATCGTTCCCACGCTCTGCGTGGGAATGCAGCAAGGGGCGCTCTGCGTCCCAGAAGCCGACGCAGAGCGTCGAGGGAGGTATTCCCACGCAGAGCGTGGGAACGATCAGCGACTCAACCAATAATTATCGACCAGCGCCGTAAGCCCTTTCCTACTGTTACCCGCCGCCATCTACGTAACCGAATGTGTAACCGCCCGCCCCGGAGCGGGGCATTGGGAAACGCATCGCCCCGTTTTAGAGCCTCCAAACCCCCGGTGAAAAATAAGACACAACGCTGCGCTTGCCGGATTAGAGGGGTTTGCGAATAATAGGCCCGCAATTTGCAGCATAGATCGGTTCACTGTCTTTCGCTCTTGCATGAATTTGCAAGGCTGTCAACGTGCTCAAGCGGGTTTCTCTGTGCATCTGTAATTAGTTGTCGCATTGAAGAAATATCGACTTCGGGCCTGTCGTTAGAATGCCGATCACTCGCTCATCGTGGCTGATGTTGAAATCTCTCCAGGTTTCAACAGGAAATTTCCCACTGATGCAGCAACCGATTTCCCGATTCACCCATTCGCATATTGGGCTGTCGCTCACTCTGCCGTTTTTGCCCTTTACCGATGGAGTCCCAAGATGAAGAAACTTGTGCTGCTTGGCGCCCTGGCACTGTCCGTGCTGTCGCTGAATTCCTTCGCTGACGAAAAACCTCTGAAAATCGGTATCGAAGCGGCTTACCCTCCGTTTGCTTCGAAAGCACCGGACGGCAGCATCGTTGGTTTCGACTACGACATCGGCAACGCTCTGTGCGAGCAGATGCAGGTCAAGTGTGTGTGGGTCGAGCAAGAGTTCGACGGTCTGATCCCGGCACTGAAAGTGCGCAAGATCGACGCGATCCTGTCGTCCATGTCGATCACCGAAGATCGCAAGAAGTCGGTCGACTTCACCAACAAGTACTACAACACCCCGGCACGTCTGGTCATGAAGGCCGGTACTCAGGTCAGCGAAGGTCTGGCTGAGCTGAAGGGCAAGAACATCGGCGTACAACGTGGTTCGATCCACGAACGTTTCGCCCGCGAAGTGCTGGCTCCACTGGGTGCCGAGATCAAGCCGTACGGTTCGCAGAACGAAATCTACCTCGACGTGGCTGCCGGTCGCCTCGACGGTACCGTGGCTGACGCAACCCTGCTGGACGACGGTTTCCTGAAAACCGACGCCGGTAAAGGCTTCGCGTTCGTCGGTCCTGCGTTCACCGACGTCAAATACTTCGGTGACGGCGTAGGCATCGCGGTGCGTAAGGGCGACGCCCTGAAAGACAAGATCAACGCTGCCATCGCGGCCATCCGCGAAAACGGCAAATACAAAGCAATCCAGGATAAGTACTTCGCCTTCGATATCTACGGCAAGTAACACGTCTCTGCGACAAGTCCGAAATGGCGCAAGCAACAGGATCTCTGAGGTTTGCGCCATTTTTTCATCCCAACTTTCGAGGACCTGAATCATGTTGAAAGGCTACGGGGCTGTCATCCTCGATGGCGCATGGCTGACGCTTCAGCTCGCCTTGTCGTCCATGGCTCTGGCTATCGTTCTCGGGCTGATCGGTGTCGCGTTGCGCCTGTCGCCAGTGCGCTGGCTGGCCTGGCTGGGCGATCTGTATTCCACGGTTATTCGCGGGATTCCCGATCTGGTGCTGATCCTGCTGATCTTCTACGGCGGTCAGGACTTGCTCAACCGCGTTGCGCCGCTGCTCGGCTTCAACGATTACATCGACCTGAATCCGCTGGCCGCCGGTATCGGCACCCTCGGTTTCATCTTCGGTGCGTACTTGTCGGAAACCTTCCGTGGCGCGTTCATGGCGATCCCCAAGGGCCAGGCCGAAGCCGGCATGGCGTACGGCATGAGCAGTTTTCAGGTGTTCTTCCGGGTGATGGTGCCGCAGATGATTCGTCTGGCGATTCCGGGTTTCACCAACAACTGGCTGGTACTGACCAAGGCCACCGCGCTGATTTCCGTGGTCGGTCTGCAAGACATGATGTTCAAGGCCAAGCAGGCGGCAGATGCCACCCGCGAACCTTTCACC
This sequence comes from Pseudomonas rustica, assembly GCF_049959085.1. Taxonomy (NCBI): domain Bacteria; kingdom Pseudomonadati; phylum Pseudomonadota; class Gammaproteobacteria; order Pseudomonadales; family Pseudomonadaceae; genus Pseudomonas; species Pseudomonas rustica. The sequence goes on from NZ_CP188200.1 coordinate 866,308, forward strand.
TTCTTCCTCGCAGTGGCGGCGATGTACCTGGTGATCACCAGCGTCTCGTTGCTGGCATTGCGTCAACTTGAGAAGCGCTACTCGGTAGGCGTAAGGGCGGCTGATCTATGATCTTCGACTACAACGTCATTTGGGAGGCGATGCCGCTGTACCTCGGCGGGCTGTTGACCACCCTCAAATTGCTCGCGCTCTCGCTGTTTTTCGGTCTGCTGGCGGCACTGCCGCTGGGCCTGATGCGCGTCTCGAAAAATCCGGTGGTCAACGGTGCCGCGTGGCTTTACACCTACGTGATTCGTGGCACGCCGATGCTGGTGCAACTGTTTCTGATCTACTACGGTCTGGCGCAGTTCGAAGCGGTACGCGAAAGCTTTTTGTGGCCATGGCTGTCCAGCGCAACGTTCTGCGCGTGCCTGGCCTTCGCGGTCAACACCAGCGCCTACACCGCTGAAATCATCGCCGGCAGCCTCAAAGCCACGCCGAACGGTGAGATCGAAGCGGCGAAAGCCATGGGCATGTCGCGCTTCAAACTGTACAAACGCATCCTGCTGCCATCGGCCCTGCGCCGGGCGCTGCCGCAGTACAGCAACGAAGTGATCATGATGCTGCAGACCACCAGTCTGGCGTCCATCGTGACCTTGATCGACATTACCGGCGCGGCCCGTACCGTCAACGCGCAGTACTATCTGCCGTTCGAGGCGTACATCACCGCTGGCGTTTTCTACCTCTGCCTGACGTTCATTCTGGTCAAGCTGTTCAAGCTGGCCGAGCGTCGCTGGTTGAGCTACCTCGCGCCGCGGAAGCATTGATATGGAACGCATCGACCACGTTTTGCCGTGGAGCCATTTGGGCAGCGAGCGCAAGATTTCCGTATTCCGCTTCGGACGCGGCGAGCGCAAGGCCTACATTCAGGCCAGCCTGCACGCTGATGAATTGCCGGGCATGCGCACTGCTTGGGAGCTGAAAAAGCGCCTCGGCGAACTCGAAGCCAAAGGCTTGCTCAACGGTGTCATCGAACTGGTGCCAGTCGCCAACCCGTTGGGTCTCGGGCAATTGCTGCAAGGCAATCATCAGGGCCGTTTCGAGGCGGGCAGCGGCAAGAATTTCAACCGTGATTTCGTTGAGCTGAGCGCACCGGTTGCGGCCGCTTTGGCTGACAGTCTCGGTGATGATCCGCACGCCAATGTGCGTCTGATTCGTCAGGCGATGGCCGATCATCTCGCCGCATTACCGGAGGCGAGCAGCCAGTTGCAAGGCATGCAGCGTGTGTTGCTCAGCCATGCCTGCACCGCCGATGTGGTGCTCGATCTGCATTGCGATGCCGAAGCCGCGCTGCACATGTATGCGTTGCCGCAGCACTGGCCGCAGTGGCGTTCGCTGGCCGCACACCTGAATGTGCGCGTGGGTTTGCTGGCGGAAGATTCCGGCGGCAGCTCGTTCGATGAGGCTTGCTCGTTGCCGTGGTTGCGTCTGTCGCGTCAGTTCCCCGATGCGCAGATTCCGTTGGCGTGCCTGGCCACGACAATCGAATTGGGCGGCCAGGCCGACACCGGTCGCGCGGAGGCCGAGGCGTATGCTGAAGGCATTCTGGCGTTCCTCGCCGAGCAAGGTTTGATCACCGGCGAGTGGCCGAATCCTGCGCACGAAGCGTGCGAAGGCATGCCGTTCGAAGGCACCGAATTGCTCCTCGCACCGCACCCTGGCGTCGTAAGTTTTCTGCGCAAGCCCGGCGAGTGGGTCGAGGCGGGCGACGAGATTTTTGAAGTGATTGATCCTGTGTCCGATCGGGTCAGCACGGTGTGTGCTGGTACCTCCGGGGTGCTGTTTGCCATTGAACGGCTGCGCTATGCCCAACCCGGTTTCTGGCTGGCCAAGGTGGCGGGGCGCGAAGCGCTGCGTCACGGGCGCTTGCTCAACGACTGACTGACTGTTTTTGTGAGAACCGACCGCATGTACAAACTTGAAGTCCAAGACCTGCATAAACGCTATGGCAGTCACGAAGTGCTCAAGGGCGTGTCCCTGAAAGCGGCAGCTGGCGATGTGATCAGCATCATCGGCTCCAGTGGCTCCGGCAAAAGTACTTTCCTGCGCTGCATCAACCTGCTCGAGCAGCCGCACGCGGGCAAGATTCTGCTCAACAACGAAGAGCTGAAACTGGTGGCGAACAAGGACGGCGCGCTGAAAGCCGCTGATCCGAAGCAGCTGCAACGCATGCGTTCGCGCCTGTCGATGGTGTTCCAGCATTTCAACCTGTGGTCGCACATGACCGCGATTGAAAACATCATGGAAGCGCCGGTTCACGTGCTCGGCGTACCCAAGTACGAAGCGCGCGAAAAAGCCGAGTACTACCTGAACAAGGTCGGCGTGGCCCATCGTAAAGATGCGTTCCCGGGCCACATGTCCGGTGGCGAGCAACAGCGTGTGGCGATCGCCCGTGCACTGGCGATGGAACCTGAGGTGATGCTGTTCGACGAACCGACCTCGGCCCTCGACCCTGAATTGGTTGGCGACGTGCTGAAGGTGATGCAAGCGCTGGCTCAGGAAGGTCGCACCATGGTCGTGGTAACACACGAAATGGGCTTCGCCCGTGAAGTGTCGAACCAGTTGGTGTTCCTGCACAAAGGCGTGGTTGAAGAAAGCGGCAACCCGCGTGAAGTGCTGGTGAATCCGCAATCAGAACGTTTGCAACAATTCCTCTCGGGCAGCCTCAAGTAATCGCTGCCGTTATGCACCAAATTAGGTCATGCTTCGCGACCTGAAGGTTGGCTCCAATCCACTGTAGGAGCTGCCGAAGGCTGCGATCTTTTGATCTGTTTTTGAAGATCAAAAGATCGCAGCCTCGTTTCACTCGACAGCTCCTACAGGGGAAAGGCATTTCATTCCCGATGATGGATCTGCGTCAGGCTCAAGATTTGTGTTCATTTACGGGCTAGCATTGGCCCATGCCTTCATCACTGTTCTTCGCTTCGGATTGCCCGCCCATGACTGCCCATCGAATTGGTTTCCTGATTTGGCCCAGCACTAAAGCGTTGACGCTGGCGCTGGCGGAGGAAGCCTTGCGTGTTGCTCAGCGGGTGCACCCGGACGTGGTTTACGAACTGTCGTTCCTGCAAGCCGAACCTCCGGCAGAAGGCGCATGGCAACTGCCCGGTGAAGCGTGGACCGGCAAGCTCGAAAACTTCCAGAAACTGTTCCTGCTCGCTGACGAGCCGCCGACCACATTGGCCCCGGCACTCAGCAGTGCGCTCAAGCAATTGGTACGTGCCGGTACGGTCATCGGCGGTTTGTCTGCCGGTGTGTATCCGTTGGCACAACTCGGTTTGCTCGACGGTTATCGCGCTGCCGTGCACTGGCGCTGGCAGGATGATTTCGCCGAGCGCTTCCCGAAAGTCATCGCCACCAGTCATCTGTTCGACTGGGATCGTGATCGCCTGACTGCCTGCGGCGGCATGTCGGTTCTCGATTTGCTGTTGGCGGTACTGGCCCGCGATCACGGTGCGGAATTGGCCGGCGCCGTTTCGGAAGAACTGGTCGTCGAGCGCATTCGCGAAGGTGGCGAGCGTCAGCGCATCCCGTTGCAGAACCGTCTCGGCTCCAGCCATCCGAAGCTCACCCAAGCGGTGTTGCTGATGGAAGCCAACATCGAAGAGCCGCTGACCACCGACGAAATCGCCCAGCACGTGTGCGTGTCCCGTCGTCAGTTGGAGCGCATCTTCAAGCAATACCTCAACCGTGTGCCGAGCCAGTACTACCTGGAATTGCGCCTGAACAAGGCCCGGCAGATGTTGATGCAAACCAGCAAGTCGATCATCCAGATCGGCCTGTCGTGTGGCTTCTCATCTGGGCCGCATTTCTCCAGCGCCTACCGCAATTTCTTCGGCGCCACGCCGCGGGAAGATCGCAACCAGCGGCGCAGCAGCAGCCCGTTTGAATTGTCATCGGTGCCGCCAGAGCGTGGGTGATGATTGCGCTCAGGAGTCGGTGAATTTATTCGTCGATTTCCGAGCCTTCGGACGTTGAAACTTCCATCTCCGCCTCCTCTATCGTGTTCTCGATACCAAAGTCCATGCCGTGCTTTTTGAAGTAGGCGGTGAGAATTATCTTGCTCTGTTCGTTGAACGGATTGCCGCGCAGATTAATGACTTCGGCCATTTCCCCAGGCAGCTCGAGCAGGTCGCTGGGCATCTCGGTGATGGCATTGCCGCTTAAATCGGCGTTACCCAAGTGTTGAAGTTGGAACAGGCCCTCCGGGATTCTGCTGATGCCGGTATTGTTGAGCGTCAATCCCCTGAGGTTGCTTAACTGCCTCAGGTCCGGGGTGCGCCCCAACGTGTTGTAGCTCAAGTCGAGAAACTCCAGCTCTACCATTTCCCCCAGTGCGGCAACGCTCTGTGCGCTCAGGCTGATGTTGCATTCGGTCAGGTAGAGCGCCGTCAGATTGCCCATCTTGAACACGGCCTGAGGAATGTCTTCGAGTGAAAACTCACGAATGTTCAACGTTCTGAGGTTGGGGAAATTGTGCAGGAATTGGTTGGCGCCGGAGGTTGCGCCCTCTTCGCTGAACAGGGTCAAGGTCGAGACATGACTGAAATCAGCGTGCAAAGCAGGAAGCTCGCCGATGACAGTGGTGGGCAGGTTGAGCTCGTAGAGTGATTCACCGCTTTCGCCCACCTCATCAAACTCGCTTTCCCTGCGCCAGCATTCTTCGACAAGGGTTTTGAATTCATCCCGAGCCGCGTGTTCTTCCGCCAGTTCGAGTGCTGTAAACGGTGCTTGGCTAAAGGGATTTATCGCTGGGATATTGCCGGTCCAGGCCGCGAGATCGGTGCTCATGGTTCTGAACTCATCTTCCAGTCGAGTCAGCGCGAGTCTTGCATCCTGCGTGAAGCCCGGCATGCGGTAGAAAAACAGACTGGCTTCTTCGACATTGAATAAAGAATAAAGCTGCCGGATTCGCGCGATATCAACAGGCTCGCTGAGCACTCCCAGTGTCTGTCCGGATTGATGAAAATGCGCTCTGATTCTGTCGCGTGTCGCGGTCGATACCGGGTTGTGGGCGAAATCGAAGCCCGAAGTAATCTCGGGCGGGGAGAGGAAAAACGCCTGCGGTATGTCGCTGATCTGGTTGTTATTGAAGATGCCTGTATTCAGTGAGGGATGGCCTGCCAGACCGTTTGGAATGCGGGTGATGCCGGTGTCGGCAAGATCGATGTAACTCAGTTCAGGCATCGCTGTGATGCTGGGTGTGCGTCCCAGAGGATTGCCGTACAAATCCAGCGCAGTGAGGCTTTTCAGATTGTTAAGCGTTGCCTCTGCCGCGTCGTCCAGAGTGATACCACATTCGGCGAGTATCAGTTGATCCAGTTGCGGCATGTTGCTGATTGCTTGAGGAAGGCTGCCGAGATTGAAACTGCGGATTTCCAGATGCCGTAATTTTGGAAAACTTTGCAAAAAGTAGTTGATGCCAAGTGCGGCCGGACTGCCTTCCAGGGATAAGTGCGTGATGTGGCTGAAGTCCGCAGTCAGTTGTGGAAATTCGCCAATGATCGGTCGGGCGAAGTTCAGCAGGCTGCCAGCCTCGGGTGATGCTTCGTCGAGTGTGGTTCGCTTGAGCCAGCAATGCTGGACTACCTCTTTAAAAACCAGTCGATCAAATTGCGCCTCAGCAAACGCCGTTGCGTCGACGTGAACACCGGTTAGCGGATGGTGCGCCGGGGTTTGAGTCGTCCAGACATGCAGGTCGAGCTGCAGTTTTGCGTACTCGGCTCGCAGGCGCGAAAGCTCGATGCGCGGGCCGTCAGGATGGTCATGCAGCCTTTGCATAAAGGTTTGCAGCTGTGGCTCGGTGAGGGATGGATTGAGCTCCATGGCGCGCTGCTCCAGAGTCGGAGCGCGAGGGCGCAGGCGGCGATGGCCTTCGGTGCCGCCCGGCAATCGCATGAAATTCGGGTCGTAAGCAGGTTTGAGCTGGCGATGTTGTGACAACAATTTTTGCAGGTCTTCGCGCGCCAGTGCGTTATCGCGCAGGCTGTATTTGAGTTTTGCGCTTTCGCCGATATTGATGTTCAGGGAGTGGCGTGCGTCGTCCGGCAGAGCTTGCAATATGGCGCTGTAGAAATCCTGCGGTGCCGACAAAGCCTGTCCTTGTTCATCGAATGCCTGATAACGCGCATCTTCAAGCTGCACCAGCGTCTTGCGCACCTCGGCATCTTGCTGGCCGACACTGTCGCGCAGCGTGCCTTCAAAACCGAATTCACGAACGTCGATGCGCAGGTGGTCCGGCCAGCCGGCGAGTTTCTCGAGTGAGTGCAGCGCCAATCGATGCGTGTCGAGCTGGTTGATCGAGTCAAGGTAGAAGCCTTCGAAGGCGCGAGTGCTGCGCACTTCGTCCATCGCCCAACGTGCGAGCTGCACCAGTCGTTTGGGCACTGGCAGTTGTTTCAGTTGTTGCCGTTCTCGGCCGGTGGCGGCGCGTAATATTTCCCGTGCGAGGCTGGTGGGCAGGCCCGGTGTTGTGTCGATGAGTGCGTCCACGCCGGCGTCAGTTATGTGTTCGCTCGCCCGATAGCGGGTGTCGAACAGGATGTTGCTGCGTTCCGTGGCAATTTTTGCCAGAGTTTTTCTAAGGGTACGGGCGCGTGCGGTATGTGCCTGTGGTGGTAGCCCGGGATCTTCTTTGAGCAGTGTTTTAAGTTCGCTCTCGTCGAGCTCCAACAGCAAGTTGGCGAGCAGATCGCCAGAGTTCGTCAGCTCAATCGCAGGAAGATCAGGACGACTGCTTTGCCACACGGTTTCACCTTGCTGATCGAGTAATCGCAGGCTTTTGTTTTCCGGCCATGGGCAATGTTCGGTGAGCAATTTCAGTTGAGTGACCGGATCCGCTTGCGCATATTCCTCTGCGTCGGGGCTGTTCATTTGTTCGATGAACGTGCGGATGTTCTTGTCGATGGAAAAGCGCTTGAGGGTGTCATCCAGCAGCGGCGGTAATGGTTTGCGTTCGGCGTGGAATTTGCGCAAGACGTCTTCGTGATAGCCGCTGGCGTTCAGCGCCTGTTCCAGTTCAACCGGCGATAACGTGTCGATGGTATGACCGATGCGACGCAACAGTTTGTCAGTCGACCAGCTCAACGGTTGATCGAGCTCGGTCTGCCAGGTGCCGGTGTGGAAGTGTTCGAGGGCGGGGGGGTAAGCGTCCGGACGGTTTGGGTGTTCGATACGAAAGCCATAAGGTTCGGGGGCTGGTCTCACTGCGAACACTTTACCATCCAGCGGCAGGAGTAATTTTCCTTGATGCTGATACAGTCCGTTTTGTTTGGGAACCGAATATTTCGGCAGGGCAATATCCTGCTCGTAAGGACGAAGATCCGGTTTCCAGTAGAGGGTTTTGCCGTTCGGGGCGGTCACGGGTTTGAACCGGTCGATAAAACGTACGACGTGTTGCGGCAATACGTTACGAAATTCACCGGCAACCAGTAGGCCGCCGCCCGCAAAGATCCCCAGTTGCACCACCGATTCAACGGCATCCATCAAGTGCAAAAAGGCTTCTGTTCGCTGGCCTTGCGCCCATTCGATGATGCCTTCGAAAGTCTCGTCCAGTAGCTGATAGGCCATGTAGCCGAGCATCAATTCGCCAAGAAACGGTACGAACGGCATGGCCGCGAACGCTGCAATTGTCAGCAGCGTGGAAGCGACGCTCATCAGCGAATCCCACAGTGCCCAGCGCGCCTGTTGATCCACTCGCGCCGTGGAAACCGCTAGGCTTTGTCCGTCGTTGAGGATTTTGTTCAGTGCATCTTCGAACTGCTGTTGCCATAACGGAAGCTCAATGATGTCGGCGACAAACTGCAGGTCGGGCTTCTCGATAGCGACTTCGCGCCAAGCCGGGCGCGGATCACCTTGTTCGTGGGGGAAGTACTGCACGTGGCTCAGGCGCGATTTCAAGGTGCTGAAGAAGCGACCGCGTTCGTTGTGCGCAATGAAGCGGCTGAAGAAATGCTGATAGTCGGAATCGCGTAATTGTCGGGTCAGCTCGGCAGCGAATTCTGCGCTGGACCCGTATTGCTTGATCGGGTGCTCGGGGTCGTTCGGTACGTACACCACCAGCCGGCTTATCTGATCGCTGGCCTGAAGGTCAGGGGCAAACACAACAATGCCGTGCAACGGCGAAGACAGCAGCGATAAGGTTTGACTGTGCAAGGCCTGGCCATCAAGTCGCATTCCACGCAAGCCATCGATCAATCCGCTGATCAGCCGGTACAGGTCTTCCTGAATATCGTTGTTCATTCGCGCCTGCAGCAGGGCTGCTTTCAATGCAGACTTTTGACTGATCTGGACGTGCAGGCGCAGCGTCGCTGCCACATCGGGACGGTCGACACCCAACTGGCTTTGCAGGTGCTGTTGGTATTGCATGCCCAAATCGAGCGTTCGGCACAGTTTAATGAAGTCTGTGATTGGCATTGTCTGCGTGATGTCGGGCAGGGTTTCAAATTGCCCGAGGTTGTCCGGCGCAGTGATGAAGCAGGAGCTGTCATCGAAGGCGCCTGCTTCCGTTTCGTGAAGCTCGAAGTTGTGCAGGGCGGCATCGAGCATCGATACCGTCCAGATGCGTTCTGCACCAGTGGTGAAGCCAAACCACGGATTTTTAGCGGGGATGTAAAGGCGCACGAAGGTGTTTTTGACGTCGAGCGTCCGGCCGACCTGATCCTTGATCGCTGCTGCCAGCAACGGTGCGGCAAAAGCATCGACGTTCTTTAGGTCGGCGAGCAGGCGATCCACCTGGTTTTGCGCGGTCCAGTGCTGGGCATTCAGCACGCGTAATTGCGCGTGATGCTGGCGAGGCGTTGCGGCGTGCCAGTCTGCCAAGTGCGGGATTACGCGCCCGAGAGCTTCACGTTTTTGCGCCGAGGCGTTCGCCAGCCAATCCGGCGTGGTATCAAGCAAATGCACGAAGTGCGCGTCGTCGTGATCAAGATCGAGGGCGTCAAGACGACCGGTAGATTGAAGCGGTTGTGACAGGTTCATACGCTCATCCATTAGCGTGTGGAGAGCGCCCAGCAAATCAGAAAAAAAATCATCATGTGCGGTACATAGTTACCGCACATGGAATTCTTCGATCAAATACAGTGAAGCCACCGCAGATCCGCCCGGGCAGTTTAAACTGCGCCTTTGCGACGCTATATGTCGCATTGCCGTAAACCCGGGAAAATCCGGGGTTTGCGCTATAAGAAGTTGTCGCTTGGCGGCAAGGCCGGGCTGAAAACTGTCCTTACAATCCCCCCATCGCTCGCCAGTTTCAGGCGGGTGTTCCTCTTCAGGAGACTCCGATGTCCGTTGAGCACGCTGCGGTACAACGCGCCGATTTCGACCAGGTAATGGTTCCCAACTACGCGCCTGCCGCTTTCATTCCGGTGCGTGGCGCCGGTTCCCGCGTCTGGGATCAGGCCGGCCGCGAGCTGATCGACTTCGCCGGCGGGATTGCCGTTAACGTATTGGGCCACGCGCACCCGGCGCTGGTCGGTGCATTGACCGAACAGGCGAACAAGCTGTGGCACGTGTCCAACGTGTTCACCAACGAGCCAGCCCTGCGTCTTGCGCACAAGCTGATCGACGCCACGTTCGCCGAGCGCGTGTTCTTCTGCAACTCCGGCGCTGAAGCCAACGAGGCCGCTTTCAAGCTGGCCCGTCGTGTTGCATTCGATCGTTTTGGCACTGAGAAATACGAAATCATCGCCGCGCTGAACAGCTTCCACGGCCGTACTTTGTTCACTGTTAACGTCGGTGGCCAGTCGAAGTATTCCGACGGTTTCGGCCCGAAAATCACCGGCATCACCCACGTTCCTTATAACGACCTGGCCGCGCTGAAAGCGGCGGTTTCCGACAAGACCTGTGCGGTCGTGCTGGAACCGATCCAGGGCGAGGGCGGCGTGCTGCCAGCCGAACTGGCTTACCTGCAAGGTGCCCGCGAACTCTGCGACGCGAACAACGCGCTGCTGGTGTTCGACGAAGTGCAAACCGGCATGGGCCGCAGCGGCAAGCTGTTCGCCTACCAGCATTACGGCGTGACCCCGGATATCCTGACCAGCGCCAAGAGCCTGGGCGGCGGTTTCCCGATCGCGGCGATGCTGACCACCGAAGCGCTGGCCAAACATCTGGTTGTCGGCACTCACGGCACCACCTACGGCGGCAACCCGCTGGCGTGCGCGGTCGCTGAAGCGGTGATCGACGTGATCAATACCCCGGAAGTGCTGAACGGCGTGAACGCCAAGCACGACAAGTTCAACGCGCGCCTCGAGCAGATCGGCGAGAAATACGGCCTGTTCACTCAGGTGCGTGGCCTCGGTCTGCTGATCGGCTGTGTGCTGAGCGATGCGTGGAAAGGCAAGGCCAAAGACATCTTCAACGCCGCTGAAAAAGAAGGCCTGATGATTCTGCAAGCCGGCCCGGACGTGATCCGTTTCGCCCCGAGCCTGGTGGTGGAAGACGCTGATATCGATGCCGGTCTGGATCGTTTCGAGCGCGCGGCTGCAGCACTGACGCAAGCCTGATAGACCCTTCGGCGCCTGGAGCTTTTCAGGCGTCGATCAAAATTTTGATGCCGGACCAGATCAACTGTAGGAGTGAGCCTGCTCGCGATTGCGGTATGTCAGTCGACTCATTGGTTTCTGACAGACCGCAATCGCGAGCAGGCTCACTCCTACTGATCTCCATGTAGGCCCGGTTATTTCTTCTGTGAATTGATAAGAGAAAAGGAGTGACACCATGCTGGTGATGCGCCCCGCGCAAATGGCTGATCTGGGCGAGGTACAGCGTCTGGCTGCGGACAGCCCGATTGGTGTCACTTCCTTGCCGGATGACGTGGAACGTCTGAGCGACAAGATCGCCGCGAGCGAAGCGTCGTTTTCCGCCGAAGTGAGCTTCAACGGTGAAGAGAGCTATTTCTTCGTCCTCGAAGAATCCACCACCGGCAAATTGGTCGGTTGCTCGGCAATTGTCGCGTCCGCCGGTTACTCGGAACCGTTCTACAGCTTCCGTAACGAGACCTTCGTCCACGCTTCCCGCGAGCTGAAGATCCACAACAAGATTCACGTGCTCTCGCAGTGCCACGACCTGACCGGCAACAGCTTGCTGACCAGTTTCTACGTGCAGCGTGAGCTGGTCGGGTCGCCGTGGTCGGAGCTGAATTCCCGTGGCCGTCTGCTGTTCGTCGCCAGCCATCCCGAACGTTTCGCTGATTCGGTGGTGACCGAGATCGTTGGTTACAGCGATGAGAATGGCGACTCGCCGTTCTGGGACGCGATTGGTCGTAACTTCTTCGACCTCAATTACGCCGAAGCCGAACGCCTGTGCGGGCTGAAAAGCCGCACGTTCCTCGCCGAGCTGATGCCGCACTACCCGATCTACGTGCCGCTGCTGCCGGACTCCGCCCAAGAGGCGATGGGCCAGGTGCACCCGCGTGCGCAGATCACCTTCGACATCCTGATGCGCGAAGGCTTTGAGACCGATCACTACATCGACATTTTCGACGGTGGGCCGACCCTGCATGCGCGTGTTTCGGGGATCCGTTCGATCGCCCAGAGCCGCGTGGTGCCAGTGAAGATCGGCGAGCCGGTGAAAGGCGCCGGACGCCAGTATCTGGTGGCCAACGCGCAGTTGCAGGATTACCGCGCGGTGCTGCTGGAACTGGATTACGCGCCGGGTAAACCGGTGACTCTGGATCTGGAAGCGGCCGAAGCCCTGGGCGTCGGTGAAGGTGCCAGCGTGCGCCTGGTGGCGGTTTAACGCCTTAGCGAGTTTCACGGGTGGCGAAGGCGGCCCGTTTGAGGAGATAGCATGATTGTTCGTCCCGTACGCAGCAGCGATTTATCCGCGCTGATCGACCTGGCCCGTAGCACCGGCACCGGTTTGACTACTTTGCCGGCCAACGAAGAACGTCTGGCCCACCGGGTCGGCTGGGCCGAGAAGACTTTTCGCGGCGAAGCTGGCCGTGGTGATGCGGACTACCTGTTCGTGCTCGAAGACGATGACGGCCGCGTGGTGGGGATTTCCGCCATTGCCGGCGCGGTCGGCATGCGTGAGCCTTGGTACAACTTCCGTGTCGGCCTGACCGTCAGCGCCTCGCAAGAACTGAATATCTATCGCGAGATTCCGACGCTGTTTCTCGCCAACGACCTCACCGGTAATTCCGAGCTGTGCTCGTTGTTCCTGCACGCCGATTACCGCAGCGGTCTGAACGGTCGCATGCTGTCGAAGGCGCGGATGCTGTTCATCGCGGAATTCCCTGAATTGTTCGGCAACAAGATCATCGCCGAAATGCGCGGTGTCTCCGATGACGCCGGTCGTTCGCCGTTCTGGGAAAGCCTCGGTCGGCACTTCTTCAAGATGGAATTCAGCCAGGCCGATTACCTCACCGGTGTCGGCAACAAGGCGTTCATCGCTGAACTGATGCCGAAATTCCCGCTGTACACCTGCTTCCTGTCCGAAGGCGCGCGTCAGGTCATCGGCCAGGTTCACCCGGACACCGAGCCAGCCTTGGCGATGCTCAAGGGCGAAGGTTTCAGCTATCAGGGTTACGTCGACATCTTCGACGCCGGCCCGGCCATCGAATGCGAAACCGGCAAGATCCGCGCGGTGCGTGACAGCGAAGCGCTGGTGCTGGCTGTGGGTACGCCGGGCGATGACGCCACGCCGTTCATCATCCATAACCGCAAGCGCGAAGACTGCCGCATCACCGCTGCGCCGGCGCGTCTCGCTGCCGGGACTTTGGTGGTCGATCCGCAGACCGCCAAACGTCTTCAACTCAACGCTGGCGATCAAGTGCGCGCCGTGGCGTTGTCCGCTGCACGGGAGTCGAAATAATGAATTCGCTATACATCGCAGGTGAGTGGCTGGCCGGTCAGGGCGAGGCCTTTCAATCGCTAAACCCGGTGACCCAGCAAGTGCTGTGGTCGGGGGAGGGCGCCACGGCGGCTCAGGTTGAATCGGCTGTGCAAGCTGCACGTCAGGCGTTTCCAGGCTGGGCGCGTCGCACGCTGGACGAGCGCATCACGGTGCTTGAGGCTTTCGCCGCGTCGCTGAAAAACCACGCTGACGAACTGGCTCGCACCATTGGTGAAGAGACCGGCAAACCGCTGTGGGAATCGGCGACCGAAGTGACCAGCATGGTCAACAAGATCGCGATTTCGGTGCAGAGCTACCGCGAGCGTACCGGTGAGAAGAGCGGCCCGTTGGGCGACGCCACTGCTGTGCTGCGCCACAAACCGCACGGCGTGGTCGCAGTATTCGGCCCTTACAACTTCCCTGGCCACTTGCCAAACGGCCACATCGTTCCGGCATTGCTGGCGGGTAACAGCGTGCTGTTCAAGCCAAGCGAACTGACCCCGAAAGTGGCCGAGCTGACGGTCAAGTGCTGGATCGAAGCCGGTCTGCCAGCGGGTGTTCTGAACCTGGTACAAGGCGCCCGGGAAACCGGTATCGCGCTGGCCGCGAACCCGGGCATCGATGGTTTGTTCTTCACCGGTTCGAGCCGCACCGGCAATCATCTGCACCAGCAATTCGCCGGTCGTCCGGACAAGATTCTGGCGCTGGAGATGGGCGGTAACAACCCGCTGGTGGTTGATCAGGTCGCGGATCTGGATGCGGCGGTTTACACGATTATTCAGTCGGCGTTCATTTCTGCCGGTCAGCGTTGCACCTGCGCACGCCGTCTGCTGGTGCCGCAAGGCGCGTGGGGCGACAGCCTGTTGAAGCGTCTGGTTGAAGTCAGCGCGACCATTGAAGTCGGCGCATTCGATCAGCAACCGGCGCCGTTCATGGGCTCGGTGATTTCCCTCGGCGCGGCGAAAGCGCTGATGGACGCTCAAGAACATCTACTGGCCAACGGCGCAGTGTCGCTGCTGGAAATGACTCAGCCGCAAGCACAAGCCGCGTTGCTGACGCCGGGCATCGTTGATGTGACGGAGGTCGCCGAGCGTCCGGACGAAGAACTGTTCGGCCCGTTGCTGCAAGTGATCCGCTACGTTGATTTTGAAGCAGCGATCGTTGAAGCCAACAACACCGCTTATGGGCTTGCTGCTGGTTTGCTGTCGGATTCCGAAGCGCGTTATCAGCAGTTCTGGCTGGAAAGCCGTGCCGGCATCGTCAACTGGAACAAACAGCTGACCGGCGCTGCGAGCAGCGCGCCGTTTGGTGGCGTCGGTGCCTCGGGCAACCATCGCGCCAGCGCCTATTACGCAGCGGATTACTGCGCGTACCCGGTGGCGTCGCTGGAAACACCGAGCCTGGTGTTGCCATCGGCCCTTACGCCAGGCGTGAAGATGGCGTAACGGCCATCGCGAGCAGGCTCACTCCCACATTGGAATGCATTTCCCTGTGGGAGCGAGCCTGCTCGCGAAGGCCGCGCCTCGGTCGCAAAGAATAGTTACTGAAGCCTATAACAACAGATTCTCGTGGAGCCTCGCTGATGAAATCCTATGAAGTCAATTTTGACGGTCTAGTGGGGCCGACCCATAACTACGGTGGTCTGTCCTACGGCAACGTTGCGTCCCAGAGCAACAGCCAGCAATCTTCGAACCCGAAGGAAGCGGCGCTGCAAGGTCTGGCGAAGATGAAAGCGCTGATGGAAATGGGCTTTCAGCAAGGCGTACTGGCGCCGCAGGAGCGCCCGGACGTGGCCGCTCTGCGCCGTCTGGGTTTCAGCGGCACCGACGCACAGGTGATCGAACGCGCTGCCAAGGAAGCCATGCCGCTGTTGGTCGCCAGTTGCTCGGCGTCGAGCATGTGGGTAGCCAACGCCGCCACGGTCAGCCCGAGTGCCGACACTGCTGACGGTCGCGTGCATTTCACCGCCGCCAACCTCAATTGCAAATACCACCGCAGCATCGAGCACCCGACCACCAGCCGTGTGCTCGGCGCAATGTTCGCCAATCAGCAACACTTCGCCCATCACGCCGCATTGCCGGCGGTGGCGCAGTTCGGTGATGAAGGCGCGGCCAACCACACGCGTTTCTGCCGTGAGTATGGCGAGGCGGGCGTTGAGTTCTTTGTGTTCGGTCGCAGCGCGTTCGACAACCGTTTCCCGGCGCCGCAAAAGTACCCGGCGCGGCAGACCCTCGAAGCCTCGCAAGCCGTTGCGCGTCTGCACGGTCTACGTGATGAAGGCGTGGTTTACGCCCAGCAGAACCCGAACGTGATCGATCAGGGCGTGTTCCACAACGACGTGATTGCCGTGGGCAATGGCGAGGTCTTGTTCTATCACGAGGACGCGTTCCTCGACACCGAATCGATGCTGGCCGAGCTGCAAAGCAAACTGGCAAAAGTCGGTGGTAACTTCCAATCCGTGTGTGTGCCGCGTTCGGCAGTCACCGTGGATGACGCGGTGCGCTCGTACCTGTTCAACAGCCAATTGCTCTCGCGTCCTGACGGTTCGATGCTGTTGATCGTGCCGCAAGAGTGCCAGGCCAACGAACGCGTCTGGGCTTACCTGCAAAGCCTGACCAGCTCCGGCGGTCTGATCCGCGAAGTGAAGGTTTTCGATCTCAAGCAAAGCATGCAAAACGGCGGTGGTCCAGCGTGCCTGCGACTGCGCGTCGCGCTTAACGAAACCGAACTGGCGGCGGTCAACCCAGGGGTTATCATGACGGCACCGTTGTACGGTTCGTTGACCGCATGGGTCGAGAAGCACTACCGCGATCGCCTGAGCGAAACCGATTTGGCGGATCCGCAGTTGTTGCTTGAATGCCGGACGGCACTGGATGAACTGACGCAAATCCTTAAACTGGGCGCGGTTTATCCATTCCAGATCAATTGATGGCCGGCGCGCCGCCTGAACGCGGCGCGCGGCTTGTCTCACCAAGAGAGTAAAAATATGAGCGATTCCCTGCAGCTGATCCTTGAAGACACCGACGGCACGCAACTGGAGACCTCCTGCACCCGCGTTGCGGTCATGTGGCAAGGCAAAGAGCTGTGGATCCAGCAGGACGGCCGTGGCCAGTTGCTGATCGGCGTGGACGTTGAAGAAGGTGACGCCGAATACGCCAACCTGCTGCTGCGCCCATTGGCGACTAATCTGGTAAGTCTGCAACTGGAAATGGAACCGGCTGACGCTGGCGACGACGAAGACCACGTGCACGGCCCGGATTGCAACCACGACCACTAAGGAAACCGCTCTATGCTCGCCCTCGGCAAACTGCTTGAACTGACCCTCGCCGGCCGCGAACCGGCGGAGAAGACTCAACTGACTGTCGAAGGCGTGCGTATGCGCTGGTTGAGCGAAGGGGCGCTGGAAGTCCGGCCACCCGAAGCGCGCGACAATGGCCTGGATCTGCTGCTGTCGGCAGGGATCCATGGCAACGAAACAGCGCCGATCGAGTTGCTTGATCGGCTGCTGCACGACATCGCACGCGGCGATCTGAAGCCGCGCGCACGCATTCTGTTTCTGTTCGGCAACCCCGAAGCGATTCGCAAAGGCGAGCGCTTTGTCGAGCAGGACGTCAATCGGCTGTTCAATGGCCGTCACGAACTAAGCAGTGGCTCAGAAGCGCTGCGAGCCTGTGAGCTGGAACGTTTGGCGGCGAGTTTCTTCAGCCTGCCGGATCGCCAGCGCCTGCACTACGACCTGCACACAGCGATTCGCGGCTCGAAGATCGAGCAGTTCGCGCTGTATCCGTGGAAGGAAGGTCGTCAGCATTCACGCCTTGAACTGGCGCGCCTGCGCGCTGCCGGGATGGAAGCGGTGCTGCTGCAGAACAAGCCGTCGATCGTGTTCAGCTCTTACACCTACGACAAGCTCGGCGCCGAGGCTTTCACGCTGGAACTGGGCAAGGCGCGGCCGTTCGGGCAGAACGACGGGGTTAACGTCTCGCTGCTGGAAACTCGCTTAAAGCAGATCATTGAAGGCACTGAACCAGAGATGGCTGAAGCGCAGCTGGATGGTTTGCAGTTGTTCAGTGTCGCGCGGGAAATCATCAAGCACAGCGATGCGTTCCGCCTGAACCTGCCGCAGGACATTGAAAACTTTTCCGAGTTGGAGGTGGGTTATGTGTTGGCCGAAGATCTGGCCAATACCCGCTGGATCATTGAGGAAGAGGGCGCACGCATCATCTTCCCAAATCCCAAGGTCAAGAACGGCTTGCGCGCGGGCATCCTGATCGTCCCGACCAGCGACGAAAACCTCGCCTGACCCTGCCACATTTTCCTGTAGGAGCTGCCGAAGGCTGCGATCTTTTGATCTTGTGGTTTTTTAAGATCAAAAGATCGCAGCCTTCGGCAGCTCCTACAGGTGATGATCGTTCCCGCGCGATGCATGGGAACGATCATCAGTGGGTCAGACCGCTACTGCATGCGGCTCAGTACGGCGCAGTGCACGAACCTTGCGCAGCGTATCCGCGCAAGTCCGCGCCGCTTCCTGACCCTTGTGTACAAAGTGCTCAAAGAAGAATTTCTGATGCTCGTCACCCGCATGGAAGTGATGCGGCGTCAGCGACACCGAGAACACCGGCACTTCGGTTTCCAGCTGCACTTGCATCAGGCCGCTGACCACCGATTGGGCAACGAATTCGTGACGGTAGATGCCGCCATCCACCACCAATGCAGCCGCAACGATGCCGGCATAACGACCGGTTTTGGCCAGCAACTTGGCGTGCAGAGGCATTTCAAAAGCGCCGCCGACTTCGAAGATGTCGATGTCCGATTCCTGATAACCCAGGGCAATCATTTCGGCGACGAAGCCTTTTCGGCTCTGGTCGACGATTTCTTTGTGCCAGCAGGCCTGGATGAACGCAACGCGCTCGCCGTGTGGGTGTTTGCTTTTGCTGTCGATAGCGGTGGGTTGCATGTTCTGACTCCTGTTTGTGTGAAAAACAGGGCGTTATGAATCGAAAGGGATTCAAGGGTGCGCACACGCACAACATCGCGCGGACGGCCCTTTGGCGTTAATCCCGTTCTCTCTTCATCCGGACTATGACCGTCGGCCCCGGGATCACACCGGGTCTGCTGACCTTGCCGCCGATCTCAACCGAAGTCGTATTCGTCGCCAAGCGCTCGCGGGCTATGCGCATTGCGCGCAATTACCGCCGGTGGGGAATTGCACCCCGCCCTGAGAACGTTTTTGCCGCCCTTTCGCGGGCGGCGCAGCGTTTTTAACACAGATTTTGTGTCTGTGCATTGCGCCTTTTTGATGATTGCCATCGAAAACCTGAAAGCCTTGAAACGAAAAATCCTTGCGCAAGGGTTGATTAATCCGCGCCATGACCGCAGTAATTCCACTTCGTAAAGGGATTTCCCCTGCTGAATTGAGGCCAGGTTCATGAGCGTTATCGATCTTCGCAGCGACACCGTCACCCAACCGACACCCGCCATGCTCGACGCGATGACCGCAGCCGATACCGGTGACGATGTGTACGGCGAAGACCCGACGGTCAATCGTCTGGAAGCCGAACTGGCTCAACGCTTGGGCTTTGCCGCCGCGCTGTTCGTGCCGACCGGCACCATGAGCAATCTGTTGGGATTGATGGCGCACTGCGAGCGCGGCGACGAATATGTCGTGGGTCAGCAGGCGCACACCTACAAGTACGAGGGCGGCGGCGCGGCGGTGCTCGGTTCGATTCAGCCGCAGCCGCTGGAAGTGCAGGCCGACGGTTCGCTGGATCTGGATCAAGTCGCGGCAGCGATTAAACCCGACGACTTCCATTTCGCTCGTACCCGTTTGCTGGCGCTGGAAAACACCATGCAAGGCAAAGTGCTGCCGCTGGAATATCTGGCGCGGGCGCGTAAATTCACCCAAGACCACGGCCTGCAGTTGCACCTCGACGGCGCGCGGCTTTACAACGCCGCGGTCAAGCTAGGTGTCGATGCGCGGGAAATCACTAAACATTTCGATTCGGTATCGGTGTGCCTGTCCAAAGGCCTCGGTGCGCCAGTGGGATCGGTGCTGTGCGGTTCCGAGCAACTGATCGGCAAGGCCCGCCGTTTGCGCAAAATGGTCGGCGGCGGCATGCGTCAGGCCGGGTTGCTGGCGGCGGCGGGGCTGTATGCGCTGGATCACAACGTCGAGCGTCTGGCGGATGACCACGCCAACGCGCAGTTTTTGGCCGATGGTCTGCGTGAAGCAGGTTTCACCGTTGAACCGGTGCAAACCAACATGGTTTATGTGCAAATGGGCGACACAGCCGAAGCGATCAAGGCGTTTGCCGGCGAACGCGGGATCAAGTTGAGCGCCGCCGCGCGTCTGCGTATGGTCACGCACATGGACGTCAGTCGCGCGCAAATCGAGCAAGTGATCGCGACATTCGTCGACTTTTCGCGCAAGTGACAGCGTTAGCCGTCCAATTGACCGTTTCTATCGTATAAACACGCTGTACCCCGCGCGCAGGGCCGATATAATGCGGCCCTTTGCCGTCGCTTCGTCTGTTGACGTTTCGAACAGGCCTTTGGCCGCAGCCTCCGTGGAAGAACCTAATGAAAAGCGCAGAAATCCGTGAAGCCTTCCTTCGCTTCTTCGAAGAGCAAGGCCACACCCGTGTAGCCTCCAGCTCTTTGATTCCGGGCAACGACCCAACCCTGCTGTTCACTAACGCGGGGATGAACCAGTTCAAGGACTGCTTCCTGGGCCAGGAAAAACGTGCGTACACCCGTGCGACCAGCAGCCAGAAATGCGTGCGTGCCGGTGGCAAGAACAGTGACCTGGAAAACGTCGGTTATACCGCCCGTCACCACACGTTCTTCGAAATGCTCGGTAACTTCAGCTTCGGTGACTATTTCAAGAAAGACGCGATTACCTACGCGTGGACCTTCCTGACCGGCGTTCTGCAACTGCCGAAGGAAAAACTCTGGGTCACCGTCTACGCCTCCGACGACGAAGCGTATGACATCTGGACCAAAGAAATCGGTGTGCCGGTCGAGCGCATGATCCGCATTGGCGACAACAAAGGCGCGCCGTACGCTTCCGACAACTTCTGGACCATGGGCGATACCGGCCCGTGCGGCCCATGCACCGAGATTTTCTACGATCACGGCGACCATATCTGGGGCGGCCCGCCGGGCTCGCCGGAAGAAGACGGCGACCGTTACATCGAGATCTGGAACAACGTGTTCATGCAGTTCAATCGCACCGCCGATGGCGTCTTGCATCCGTTGCCTGCGCCGTCGGTCGACACCGGCATGGGCCTGGAGCGGATCAGTGCGGTGATGCAGCACGTCAATTCCAACTACGACATCGACCTGTTCAAGAACCTGCTGAAGGCCTCGGCTGAAGCGATTGGCTGCGAAAACGGCGATCAGTCTTCGTTGAAAGTCGTGTCCGACCACATCCGTTCGTGCGGTTTCCTGATCGCCGACGGCGTGCTGCCGTCCAACGAAGGTCGCGGTTATGTACTGCGCCGGATCATCCGTCGCGCTTGCCGTCACGGTAACAAGCTGGGCGCTACCGGCAGCTTCTTCTACAAGATCGTTGCCGCACTGGTTGCCGAGATGGGCGAAGCCTTCCCGGAACTGAAAAAGCAGCAAAGCAACATCGAGCGCGTGCTCAAGGCTGAAGAAGAGCAGTTCTCCAAGACTCTGGAGCACGGCCTGAAAATTCTCGAGCAGGATTTGCTGGAACTCAAAGGCACCGTGGTGCCGGGCGACGTAGTGTTCAAACTCTACGACACCTATGGTTTCCCGATGGACCTGACCGCCGACATCGCCCGCGAGCGCAGCCTGACTGTCGATGAAGTCGGCTTCGAACGTGAGATGGAAGCTCAGCGTGTGCGTGCGCGTTCTGCCAGCTCGTTCGGTCTGGACTACAACACCTTGGTCAAGGTTGACGTGGCCACCGAGTTCACCGGTTACAAAGACACCAGCGGTTCGGCAAAAATCGTTGCTATCTATAAAGATGGCCAGTCGGTCGACGTCTTGAATGAAGGCGAAGAGGCGGTGATCGTTCTGAATCAGACGCCGTTCTACGCTGAGTCCGGCGGCCAGATCGGCGACTGCGGTTATCTGCAGGCCGGCAGCAGCCGTTTCGACGTGCGCGACACCACCAAAACCGGCGGCGCATTCCTGCACCACGGTGTGCTGGATTCGGGCAGCCTGACCATCGGCGCGCCAGTGGAAACCCACGTCGACGCCGAAGTGCGTCACGCCACTTCGTTGAACCATTCGGCCACGCACTTGCTGCACGCTGCACTGCGCCAGGTTCTGGGCGAGCACGTTCAGCAGAAAGGTTCGTTGGTCGACAGTCAGCGTCTGCGTTTCGACTTCAGCCACTTTGAAGCGATCAAGCCTGAGCAGATCAAAGCGCTGGAAGACATCGTCAACGCCGAGATTCGCAAGAACTCCGCCGTTGAAACCGAAGAAACCGACATCGAAACCGCGAAGAACAAAGGCGCGATGGCGCTGTTCGGCGAGAAGTACGGCGACAACGTGCGCGTGCTGAGCATGGGCGGCGATTTCTCCGTCGAACTGTGCGGCGGTATCCACGCCAACCGTACCGGCGACATCGGCCTGCTGAAAATCATCAGCGAAGGCGGCGTGGCTTCGGGCGTGCGTCGTATCGAAGCGGTCACCGGTGCTGCGGCACTGGCTTACTTGAATGCTGCAGAAGAACAACTCAAGGAAGCGGCCAGCCTGGTCAAGGGCAGCCGCGACAACCTGATCGACAAGCTGTCGGCTGTGCTCGAGCGCAATCGCCAACTGGAGAAGCAACTCGAGCAGTTGCAAGCCAAGGCGGCGAGCGCGGCGGGCGACGATCTGTCGTCCTCGGCACTGGACGTCAAAGGCGTGAAGGTTTTGGCCGCACGTCTGGATGGTCAGGACGCCAAGGCGCTGCTGGCGCTGGTTGATCAGTTGAAGAACAAACTCGGCCGCGCAGTGATCCTGCTCGGCAGTGTCCATGAGGAAAAGGTCGTTCTGGTTGCAGGCGTAACCAAAGACCTGACTGGCCAACTCAAAGCCGGTGATTTGATGAAGCAAGCTGCTGCGGCAGTGGGCGGGAAGGGCGGTGGTCGTCCGGACATGGCGCAGGGCGGTGGCGTTGATGCCGGCGCGCTGGATGGTGCACTGGCGCTGACCGTTCCATTCGTCGAGCAGGGTTTATAAGACGGTCCGTCGTGCTCGCAGTCTAGTGGCGGGCGCGGCAGCTGTTCGAGTGATTATTGGGCGCCCTTCATGGGCAGAGGCGGCTTTGAAATGGCTTTGATCGTACAGAAATTTGGAGGCACCTCGGTCGGTACTGTCGAGAGAATCGAGCAGGTCGCCGACAAGGTTAAGAAATTCCGCGATGCCGGCGATGACCTGGTGGTTGTGCTGTCTGCAATGAGCGGCGAAACCAACCGTCTGATCGATCTGGCCAAGCAAATCAGTGGCGACGGTCAACCGGTTCCGCGTGAGCTGGACGTGATTGTTTCCACCGGTGAGCAGGTGACGATTGCCCTGTTGGCCATGGCGCTGATCAAGCGCGGTGTGCCGGCGGTGTCGTACACCGGTAATCAGGTGCGGATCCTGACCGACAGTGCGCACAATAAAGCGCGTATCTTGCAGATTGATGACCAGAAGATTCGTGGTGATCTGAAAGCAGGTCGCGTGGTAGTTGTCGCCGGTTTCCAGGGCGTCGACGAGCACGGCAACATTACCACTCTCGGTCGTGGCGGTTCCGACACCACCGGCGTGGCACTGGCTGCGGCGTTGAAGGCTGACGAGTGCCAGATCTACACCGACGTTGATGGTGTTTACACCACTGACCCGCGCGTTGTGCCGGTCGCTCAGCGTCTGGACAAGATCACCTTCGAAGAGATGCTGGAAATGGCCAGCCTCGGTTCCAAGGTGTTGCAGATCCGTGCCGTGGAATTCGCCGGCAAGTACAACGTTCCGCTGCGCGTACTGCACAGCTTCAAGGAGGGTCCGGGCACCCTCATTACTATTGATGAAGAGGAAACCATGGAACAGCCGATCATTTCCGGCATCGCTTTCAACCGCGATGAAGCCAAGCTGACCATCCGTGGCGTGCCAGACACCCCGGGCGTGGCGTTCAAGATTCTCGGCCCGATCAGTGCCGCGAACATCGAAGTCGACATGATCGTGCAGAACGTCGCGCACGATAACACCACCGACTTCACCTTCACCGTACACCGCAACGACTTCCAGGCTGCACAGAACGTGCTGGAAAACACTGCTCGCGAGATCGGTGCCCGTGAAGTGGTTGGCGACATCAAGATTGCCAAGGTCTCGATCGTCGGCGTCGGCATGCGTTCCCACGCAGGCGTGGCCAGCCGCATGTTCGAATCGCTGGCAAAAGAAAGCATCAACATCCAGATGATCTCGACTTCGGAAATCAAGGTTTCCGTGGTGATTGAAGAGAAGTACCTGGAACTGGCCGTGCGCGCTCTGCACACGGCTTTCGAACTGGATGCGCCGGCCCGTCAAGGCGAGTAATTCCGTTCAACTGAAGGGCGCGGTCTGACCGCGCCCTTTATTTTTTTGAATGGCGTGAGCCCTGACTGTTCTTTTGCTCGCGCTGGTCAATACTCAGGCATGTAGGGCTACGATCGCTCCGGTTGTAGGTCGGGTGCCTTTTTTTTGCAGACTGTTGTCCCTGAACTGAATTGCGTAAGGAGAAAGGTATGCTGATTCTGACCCGTCGGTGCGCAGAAAGCCTGATTATCGGTGACGGCGAAATCACCGTGACCGTGCTCGGCGTTAAAGGAAACCAAGTGCGCATCGGTGTGAACGCGCCGAAAGAGGTTGCCGTGCACCGTGAGGAAATTTACCTGCGTATAAAGAAAGAGAAGGACGAAGAACCAAGCCATTAATTTTTATCGATTTTTATGTTTGCAAACGGGGAAAAGGTTGGTTAAGATACGCCCCGTGTTGCGGAGAGCTGGCCGAGTGGCCGAAGGCGCTCCCCTGCTAAGGGAGTACACCTCAAAAGGGTGTCGGGGGTTCGAATCCCCCGTTCTCCGCCATTATTTGCTTAGTACGTCGTAATCTGGCTTTTTCTGTAAGTTGTTGAAATTAATAGAAAAAGTGGTTGGAATAGAGATTAGACGGGCTATAATGCGGCGCAACAAATGCACTCGTAGCTCAGCTGGATAGAGTACTCGGCTACGAACCGAGCGGTCACAGGTTCGAATCCTGTCGAGTGCACCATTTAAGAGTCAGTTACAGCAATGTAAATGACTTGGCTTCAACCAGATGTGATCTGGTCTAAAAACACAAATGCACTCGTAGCTCAGCTGGATAGAGTACTCGGCTACGAACCGAGCGGTCACAGGTTCGAATCCTGTCGAGTGCACCATTTAAGAGTTACTTGCAGCAATGCAGATAACTTGGCTTCATCCAGTTGTGGTCTGGGCTAAAAACACAAAATGCACTCGTAGCTCAGCTGGATAGAGTACTCGGCTACGAACCGAGCGGTCACAGGTTCGAATCCTGTCGAGTGCACCATATACCGAAAAGCCCGCGTTTATCGCGGGCTTTTTGCTGTCCGGGATTTGGCTTTTTCCTTCACGCATCCCCTCTGATCAAAATCGATTTGTGCCGTTCGGCCTCGCTTGAGGTCGTAACGATACGTTGTCGTCGATGTCCGAATATTGATCTTGTCCGGCTTGCCTAAAGCGCTTTCGACATCTTGCGCGCTCATCCCTGCGATAACACGCCGATTGATGATCGCCTGGCGGCGTTGTCTCGCATCGATCACGTTGCCGCAGATGTGCTCCGCGCCGCCGACAATGCCCGGTGCTCGGCCTCTGGTATTCATACCGGATGTTTCTTCGTGATTGGCTTCAGGCATCACCGCCACGACAGATCCGGGCGAGTAGGGGTGTACTTCCTGCACGGAGAGGTGTTCGCCGTGCGCGCAACTCATCGTGGTGAAGGTGATGCTGCCGTCAGGTGCTTCGCAGCGATGCAGGGTGGTCGTGGCCCCGGCGTGCGGTAGGCAGAGCAAAAAAGTCAGTACGAAAAAAGATGATTTGAGTGGCATTCGACGTCCTCCATGACGATCTACGCTCAAGGGTAGTCGCTACATTTTGCGCTGCCGGTGTGTTTTCTTTTCAAGATGAGTCGTCGCATTTGCATGGATCAGGATGGCGCTCAGGTTTGTCTCGCAAGCGCTTGTTTCAGCCGTGATTTTTTAACGTATTAAACCGTCAGGCGTGTATCATTGCGCCCGTCAGCCCCGCCGGGGCTTATGGAAAACCTCCATGGACTTACCCAGTAGTTGTTCAGTAACCCGTTTCACCAATCATGAATTGACTGATTGATTCTTCCGGCGTGCCCCGCTGCTGGGAGTGGAGTTCGCCTATGTCCGAAATCGAAGTAAAGAAAACACAGGAAAGCCTGCAGGATCGCCTGGCCCAAGTGGTCGAGCTTTTGCAGCGCCAACGAGTCGTCGAAGACCTGACTCATCGCCAGGAAGGCGCGCACAACGACCGGGTGGAAAACCTGGTTCACCGGCAGAATCTGGTCGAGTTGCAACGCAAACTGGATGATCTGCACTCCGCTGACGTTGCCTACATTCTTGAAGCCTTGCCGCTGGACGATCGTCTGACGCTCTGGCAACTGGTCAAGGCTGATCGCGACGGCGACATTCTTCTCGAAGTATCCGATTCCGTTCGTGAAACGCTGATCGCCGACATGGACGATCACGAGCTCCTGGCTGCGGCCAAGGACATGGACGCCGACGAACTTGCTGACCTGGCTTCCGAGCTGCCGCGAGACGTCGTCCATGGACTAATGGAGAGCCTCGATAACCAGCAGCGTGAGCGCGTGCGTTCGGCCCTGTCTTATGACGAGGAGCAGGTCGGTGCGCTGATGGACTTCGAGATGGTGACGATCCGTGAGGATGTCAGCCTCGAAGTGGTGCTGCGTTATCTGCGTCGTCTCAAAGAGCTGCCGGGCCATACCGACAAACTGTTTGTGGTCGATTACGACGGCGTGCTCAAGGGCGTGCTGCCGATCAAACGTTTGCTGGTCAACGATCCGGACAAACAAGTGGCCGAGGTGATGGCCAGCGACCCGGTGAGTTTCCATCCGGACGAAGACGCCTATGACGCCGCTCAGGCGTTCGAGCGTTATGACTTGATCTCGGCCCCGGTGGTCGACAAGAACGGCAAGCTGATCGGCCGTCTGACCATCGACGAAATGGTCGACCTGATTCGTGAAGAGAGCGAAAACGAAGTCCTCAACATGGCGGGTCTGCGTGAAGAGGAAGACATCTTCGCCTCCGTGTGGAAATCGCTGCGTAACCGTTGGGCGTGGCTGGCAGTCAACCTGATCACCGCGTTTGTTGCGTCCCGTGTGATTGGTCTGTTTGAAGGCTCGATCGAGAAGCTGGTAGCGCTGGCGGCGTTGATGCCGATCGTGGCGGGTATTGGTGGAAACTCCGGTAACCAGACGATCACCATGATCGTTCGCGCGATGGCGCTCGATCAGGTCAGCACCGGCAATACCTCGCGTCTGATGCGCAAGGAACTGGCCGTAGGTTTGATCAACGGCCTGGTCTGGGGCGGGGTGATCGGTGTGGTCGCTTATCTGCTCTACGGCAGCTGGTCGTTGGGTGTGGTGATGACGGCGGCAATGACGCTCAACCTGCTGCTGGCAGCGCTGATGGGTGTATTGATCCCGATGACGCTGGCCAAGATGGGTCGCGACCCGGCCATGGGCGCCAGCGTGATGATCACCGCGATGACCGACAGCGGTGGCTTCTTCATCTTCCTCGGGTTGGCGACAATCTTCCTGCTCTGACCCGCTGCAAACAAAGAGCCCGCCAAATTGGCGGGCTTTTTTGTGCCTGACAGGCAATACAAAACAATTGTGGTGAGGGGATTTATCCCCGTTGGGCTGCGCAGCGGCCCCAAAAACATTAGGACAGCTGCGCACTCCAGCGGGGATAAATCCCCTCGCCACAGGTACGGTGTTTGATCAGCCAAATCGAAGGCAAAAAAAAGCCAGCAATCATGCTGGCTTGAGATATTCGGTGTAGCTCAGGACGCGTCTGCGGCCATCTCGGCGTCGTGGGCGATCAACGACACCAATGCGTTCTGTTGACGGTGCGACAGCTGGCGGAAGCGTTGCAGCAACTCACGTTCGTGAAGCGACAGCTCAGGGCTATCGAGGCGCATGCTCAATTCTTCGCCCAGTGCACCTTCTTGAATAAGGCTCTGTTCAAGGCGCGCGATGATTTCGGAGTTCATGCTGCGATGATGATTGCGAGCCACCTCGGCAATGCGTTCACGCATTCCGTCTGGCAGACGTACGACGAACTTGTCAGCCGTACGGCTGGAATAAATTGCCTGTTTCAATGGGCGCATATATTTAACCGGTTAGTTCAGGGGAGCGGTTCTCGGGAATGGCCGCAGGATGTGTGATAGGACAAGCATCCGGACCAAATGGTTCAACCTGAATTGTTAAGAGGCGCGCATCATGCCTCAAAATTGCCAGTTCATTGGCGTCAATTCTGTGACAAATATTGAGCCGGGTAAAGGCGTAATGCCAGCACCAATTGTCAGAAATGCGGACTGGTTTGAAATCTTTGCCTTCGTCCGAATCACTGCCCGCTTCCTGTTGCACATCAATGGGTGTCCAAAGACCTCAGAACGTGCATGCTATGCGGCTTTCTATCCTTGTTCCTTACCTGTACAGGATAGTGGCAATTTGCCGATTTACTAGGGGCAGACCCGTGCCAGAGGGCATTTTCAGGATGGATGGCAAGCTTATTTATCTGATGGGGCCGTCCGGTTCAGGCAAGGACAGCCTGATCGAGGCCGCACGCGAACCTTTGCGTGCGATGAATTGCGAAATCATTCGCCGAGTGATAACCCGATCAGCGGAGTCTGTGGGTGAGGACGCGGTCGGGGTTACGCCGGAAGAGTTTGAACGCCGCCAGCAAGCCGGTGATTTCGCGCTGGCCTGGCACGCTAATGGCCTCGCTTACGGCATTCCAGTAGAAATGGATCGGTGGCTTAAAGACGGGCGAAACGTCTTGGTGAATGGCTCGCGGGCCAACCTGCGTCAAGCGCAGGAGCTGTATCCAACGCTGGTGCCAGTGCTGTTGACGGTGAGGGATGAAGTGTTGCGTGAACGCTTGCTCAAACGAGGCCGTGAAACCCTTGAGCAAATCGATGCGAGGCTGGCGCGCAATGCGCTGTTCAAAGACCGACGAGCCAGCGACACGCCCGTGAATCTGATCGACAACTCCGGCGATCTGGCGACCGCCGTCAATCAATTGCTGGATGTGCTCAATTTCAACGCAGCACCGGGTCAAACTTGATCCTGCGCCCGGCCACCAGCGCCAGCACAAACAACACCGCAAACACGCCGCAGCCGATCAGGGGCAGGGTGACCTGGGTGTCCTCGAACAGCGAAAAATGCAAAACGCCACTCAATAAAGCGAGGATCAGAAATCCTGCAGCTGATTTGGACATGCTGTACTCCTGAAGATATTTCAAAAAACCAGACGTTCGGAAACCTGCGCCGGCAAAGCCTGTTCAGCCTCGCTTACAGCTCTTGGGCCGTAGCTGCCCTGATCGCTCAGCACCGCCAGTTGCGGCTGCTTCTGCACTTGCAGGTAATGTGGCATGCGCTGGGCGACCGTCTCATGACTATCCGGGGCGAAGTGAAAGCCCACCAATACCGCCAATGCGATTGCGTTTGCAACCAAGAGGGTGCTGTTCATGAGGCGGACTCCGATTGTTCTTCTATGGAACAGACATAGCACCCGCCGTGCCAACAGTCTAACCGCTGTTAAGTCCTTTAAAAACAAGCATTTGAGAGGGTTTTTCGCAGCGCCTAGGTTGCAATCTGCAATGATGGCATTTTGTAGTAGTGCAAAATGCACGGTAAAACATCCCGCAGCCTTGCAGGGCGCCTGCCTACACTTAAAAAGCCCTACGGATGACATGACAAATCAGGGCCTGGCCGTTACCATGCACGCCGTCCGTCGCGCCGCGTCTGCCCGCGACAACTCAGTGTCTCAGTAGCTCAATTGGATAGAGCATCCCCCTCCTAAGGGGAAGGTTGCAGGTTCGAACCCCGCCTGGGACACCACTTTTCAAAGCCCCATTCAGGACAATCCCGGTGGGGCTTTTTTGTGCCTTTCGTATGAGAGTTCCAGCAATGTGGAAGTGATCTGGCTGAGTTGGTTTCTTTTTCAGCATCGCGCTCCGACAAACACATCAGGAATCTTCAGGCACACACCCTCAGGGAACGCCACCCGTTGCCGATAACGTACTCGGTGACTTCAAAGTCGCGTGAAATTGCTTGATAGCATTTTGCCGCCAGCTATCATCGTCGCGCCCGAAATTGCCCTCACTTCAATTGCCTGGAAATCTTCGATGCTGTCGTATCACCAAAAGCGTTTTCTGATCGTCGATGATTTCTCGGATTTTCGCAGTTCGGTTCGCTCGATGCTGCGTGAGCTTGGGGTCAAGGACGTCGACACTGCGGACACCGGTGAGCAGGCGCTGAAGATGTGTGCGCAGAAATCCTACGATTTTATCCTGCAGGATTTCCATCTCGGCGACGGCAAGAAGAACGGTCAGCAGGTGCTTGAAGACCTGATGCTGGAAAAGCTCATCAGCCATGAAGCGGTGTTTGTCATGGTCACCGCCGAGACCAGTCAGGCGATGGTGCTCAGTGCGTTGGAGCATGAGCCGGACGCGTATCTGACCAAGCCGTTCAACCGTTCGGGTCTGGCGCAGCGACTGGAGCGTCTGGAGCAGCGCAAGACTTTGCTCAAACCGATTCTGCAGGCCCTCGACCGTGGCAAACCGGTTGAGGTGCTTAACGCCTGCATCGCGTTGTGCAAGCAGGACATTCGCTACTCGCCGTTGTGCCTGCGTTACCGCGCCGATGCGCTGCGCGATCTCAATCAGAACGAAGCGCTGGAGCGCCTCTACGACGGCATCATTGCTGACCGGCCTTTGCCGTGGGCGTTTGCCGGGTTGGGCAAACTGTTGTTCAAGCGCGGGCAGATTGCGCAGGCCAAAGGCGTTTACGAAAAAGCCCTGAAGGTGTTTCCGATGATGCCGTCGCTGTATGACGGCATGGCCGATGTGCTGGTGGCGGAGGGTGATACCAAAGGCGCGCAGCGGGTGCTTGAAGAGGCGATTCGCTTGTCGCCGCTGGCGGTGCGCCGGCAGGCCTTGCTCGGCAAACTGGCGATGACCAATGAAGATTTTGACACCGCCTCGCGAGCTTATCGGCAGGCCGTGGCGCAGGGCGCGCAGTCGCGTTTCAAGGATGCGGAAAGCAATCTCGGTCTGGCCCACGCGTTGATCAGCAAGGGCAGCGAGCGCGGTCTCGATACGCGCACACGACTCGAGATCAACACCACGCTCAGCGCCGTGGCCAAGGAAAACCCGAGCGACCCGGGCCTGCAAATTCGTGCGCGGTTGATGAAGGCCACCAGCCTGTTGCTCAACGATGCCGAAACCGCTGACAAACTCACCGAACAAGCGATGTTGCGTCTCGACGGCATGGAGCAATTCATGAGTCCTGAGGCCGCGCTGTTGGTGGCCAAACAACTGCAAATGCTCGGTCAGGCCGAGGCGGGCACTTCAATGCTCAAGAGCTGCGCGGAGATCTACGGCGATGATCCGGCGGTGATGAAAGACATCGCCAAGCTTACCGATGACCCGACTATCCTCAGTTCGAGCAACGCCGCTGCCGACCTCAACCGTCAGGGCGTGCGCGTGTACAAGACCGGCAATCTGGTGGAGGCCCGCGAGGTGTTCCGCAAGGCGCTGAAGTTGCAGCCGAAGAACATCAGTATTGCGCTGAACTTGGCCCAGTCGCTGCTGCACGGTAGCGACACGTCGGTGCCGTCGGCGGAGCTGGAAGAATGTCGGGCCTGCCTGAAAATGGTCGGCCTGATGCCCGACACCGACGCGCGTCATGCGCGTTACCAGAAGCTGAAAAGCAAGGCGTTTGGCGAATGAACCACGACGAGCAAACACTGGATTTTTCCACGGTGATCGCCTCCACCGTTCACGACATGAAGAACTCGCTGGCGATGCTCATGCAGGCCCACAGCCAATGGCTGGCGCGGTTGCCACAGGCGCAGCGCGAGGGATCCGAGCTGGGCGTGATCGACTTCGAATTCGCTCATCTCAACGGCATGCTCGTGCAGTTGCTCGGGCTGTATAAGCTCGGTGTTAATCAGATGCCGTTGCAGCCGGCGTATCACGAGCTCGACGACTTCATCGAGGCGCAACTGGCGGCGCATCAGGAAGTGTTCGCCAGTCGCGGGATCATCGCCACCTATGAAATTGATCCGCTGTGTCCGCTGGGTTTCTTCGACCGTGAACTGATTGCTTCAGTGCTCGGCAACTGCATCAACAATGCGATCCGTTATGCCCGCGAGTCGTTGCTGATTACTGTCAGCGACGAGGCGGGGCAGTTGGTGCTGACCATTAATGATGATGGCGACGGTTACCCGGCCGAGATGCTCGAGCGTCAGGCCGATTACGTGCAGGGCATCAATCACAGCAGCGGCAGCACGGGATTGGGTCTGTATTTCGCCCACCGTATTGCCGCATTGCATCAGCGCAACGGCGTCGAAGGACGCACCGAAATCAGCAACGGCGGCCCACTCGGTGGCGGCCTCTTCAGCCTCTTCCTCCCCTGAGACGTTCGAGTGATCGTGACGGCAACGTTCTCCCCGTGTAGGAGCTGCCGAAGGCTGCGATCTTTTGATCTTGTTTTCACCAACAACATCAAAAGATCGCAGCCTTCGGCAGCTCCTACATGGGGGATTCGCGTTGTTTGATTTTTTTGTTTTGACGCTGCTTGATATTCCGAACAGCCGCAGCCTATTTTGTCCGGGTCGCCGTTCGCGGCTCGCACAACAACAAGGATTGCGTCATGACAACCGATGGCCAGCGCTCACTCGCACAGCGATTGACGGGCATTGATGAGATTGAATGTGTCACGCCGGATTTGAACGGCGTGCCGCGAGGCAAGGTGATGACCGCCGAGGGGTTCCTCGAAGGGCGGCGTTTGCAGATGGCGCGGGGTGTGCTGCTGCAATGCATCATGGGCGGTTACCCGGCGGCGAAGTTTTACGGCAGCGATGACGGTGACCTGGCGCTGGTGGCCGAACCGAGCATGATTCATCCGTTGCCGTGGAGCGACGAGCCGCGCGCATGGGCGATCTGCGATGCCGATGAGCTGACCGGCGAAAGCTCCAACCTGTCGACCCGTGGCCAGTTGAAGAAAGTCATCGCCCGTTATGCGGCGTTGGGCCTGGCGCCGGTGGTGGCGACCGAGCTGGAATTCTTTGTCTTCGCACCCAATACCGATCCGAATCAACCGTTCCGCCCACCCGTTGGTCTCGACGGTCGCCGCGAGGATGGGCAGTCGGCGTTCAGCGTCAGTTCCAACAACGGTCTGCGGCCGTTCTTCAACGAAGTCTATAAATGCATGGCGGCCCTCGGTTTGCCGCGCGACACCTTTATGCATGAAATGGGCGTCAGCCAGTTCGAGATCAACCTGCTGCACGGTGATCCGCTGTTGCTGGCCGACCAGACTTTCCTGTTCAAACACTTGCTTAAAGAAGTCGCGCTCAAGCACGGCCTGACCGTGGTGTGCATGGCCAAACCGCTGGCGCACACGCCGGGCAGTTCGATGCACATTCACCAGAGCATCGTCGAGATCGGCAGCGGCAAGAATGTGTTCAGCGACGAGAAGGGTCAGCCGACCGCAATGTTCCGCCACTTCATCGGCGGACAGCAGGCGGGCATGGCTGAATTCACCGCGCTGTTTGCGCCCAACGTGAATTCCTATCAGCGTCTGTGTCATCCATTTGCGTCGCCGAACAATGCCTGCTGGTCACATGACAATCGCGCCGCCGGCTTACGGATTCCCGCCAGCTCGCCGGTGGCCCGTCGGGTCGAGAACCGTTTGCCGGGTGCCGACGCCAACCCGTATCTGGCAATCGCCGCCAGCCTGGCCGCGGGCTTGCATGGCATCGAGCATGAGCTGGAACCGACTGAAGCAATTCAGGGTGAATTCGAAGTCCCGGACAATCTGTCGCTGCCGTGTACCTTGCATGCCGCACTCGAACGTCTGAAACGTAGCCAATTGGCCATGGAACTGTTCGGCAAGGAGTTCATCGAAGGCTACATCGCTTCGAAGACCATGGAGTTGACGAGTTTCTTTGATGAAATTACCCCCTGGGAACGACGTGTTCTAGCAGCCCAGGCCTGACGAACTGTCGCCACCGGGCTATCGTTTGATAGCCCGGACTCACTGCAAGGAGCCGCTCGGAACGCCGATGCGCCAAATCTGGAAATCCTTTCGAGCGCTGTATTTCGCCTCGCTGATGATGTTGATCGGCTCGGGCCTTTTGTCTACTTATCTGGCTTTGCGCCTGGCCGCCGACAATGTCGACGGGCTGTGGGTCGGTGCGCTGATGGCCTGCAACTATTTTGGTCTGGTGCTGGGCGGCAAGATCGGTCACCGCTTGATCGCCCGTGTTGGGCATATTCGGGCGTATTCGGCGTGCGCCGGGATCGTCGGTGCGGCGGTGCTCGGGCATGGTCTGGTGGACTGGCTGCCGGCGTGGCTGGTGCTGCGGACGATTGTCGGTCTGGGTATGATGTGCCAATACATGGTGATCGAGAGCTGGCTCAACGAGCAGGCCGACGCCAATCAGCGCGGGCTGGTGTTCAGCGGATACATGATCGCTTCGTATCTGGGGCTGGTGTTGGGTCAGTTGATTCTGGTCATGCACCCGGGGCTGGGGCCGGAGCTGTTGATGCTCGTTGCGCTGTGTTTCGCCCTGTGCCTGGTGCCGGTGACGCTGACCCGCCGCATTCACCCGGCGCCTTTGCATCCGGCACCGATGGAACCGCGCTTCTTCATTAAACGTGTGCCGCAGTCGCTGAGTACGGTGCTCGGCGCGGGTTTGATCATTGGTGCGTTTTACGGTCTGGCGCCGTTGTATGCCTCGCAGCAAGGGCTCTCGACCGAGCAGGTCGGTCTGTTCATGGGTAGCTGCATTTTTGCCGGGCTGCTAGTGCAGTGGCCGCTGGGGTGGTTGTCCGACCGTTACGATCGTGCGCTGCTGATTCGCTGCTTTGCCGGGTTCCTCGCGGTGGCGGCGCTGCCGTTGGCGATCATGCCGGAGGTGCCGCTGGAGGTGCTGTTTGTGGTCGGCTTCTTCTGCTCGCTGGTGCAGTTCTGTCTTTATCCGCTGGCGGTGGCGTTTTCCAATGACCACGTTGAGGGCGATCGCCGGGTTTCGCTGACGGCGATGCTGCTGGTGACGTACGGCGTCGGCGCGAGCATCGGGCCGTTGCTGGCGGGTGTGTTGATGAAGTTTCTCGGCAGCCAGAGTCTGTATGCGTTTTTCAGCTTCTTTGCGTTGGTGCTGGTGTGGCGAATCCGTCCGAAAGCCGTGACCAATCTGCACCAGGTTGATGACGCGCCGCTGCATCACGTGGCGATGCCGGACAGCATGTCGAGCTCACCGCTGGTGGCAGCGCTGGATCCACGGGTGGATGAACAGGTGGTGCAGGATCAGATGCAGACACCGGTCGAGCCTGAGCCTGAACCGGAAGTGGAGCCTGAATCTGAGACTCCGCCGGAGCCAGTGGTGGAAACAGAGCCGGATGATGGCAGCGATAAACCGACGCCAGACATCAGCGGTGCCAGACCCTGACTCTGACTGCAATATTCACCTGTGGTGAAAACAGATTTAATGATGAATGGATAACCTTGAGGTGAGTGAATTCTTGTGGCGAGGGGATTTATCCCCGTTCGGCTGCGCAGCAGTCGTAAAACCATCCAGCTCGGTTCAACAGGAAAAATGTGCAGTCAGGATTTGGGGCCGCTTCGCAGCCCAGCGGGGATAAATCCCCTCGCCACAAGAACTCACTCACCACAGATTCTTGGTTGAATTCTCTCAGGCACAAAAAAGGGCAGTCCCGCCAAGGACTGCCCTTTTTTTATTTGCCGCTACGAATCACATATCGTCTTTATCGAAACGCCGTGCTTCACGCTGCAACTGATACACAAAGCGCTCAACGTTACGCGCCGCCTGGCCACTGATGTTGTGGAAGCGCAGACCCGCAAAGGTGATGTTGAGTTTTTCTTCGAAATGCAGATAACGCAGTTCAACCGAAGTCGGCTGATTGCCGAACAGCGGCGGGGCGATCAGGCGGTCGTAGACCTGGCCCAGTTGCAGGCGGTCAGTGATGTCGCCTTCAAAGCGCAGCTTGCAACCGGTGGCGGAGATGTCCAGCAGCTTGCCGTTGATCGACGCCTTGAGTTTCTCGCCGCCGAGTTCTACGTTGACCAGATCGGTCAGCTTCAGCGCGGCGCGGAAGGCATTGCGGCGCTGGTGATAAACCACTTCGGTCGGCAGTTCGCCGGTGTAGAAGCGGTCGCCGTCGGCATCGACGATGTCCAGCGTGCCATTGCATTCCCAGGCGATGCGTACGCCTTCATGGAAACCCTCAACCTTGAACGGCTCGCCCGCCAGCAGAAAGCGTTCACCGTCACGTGGCACCATTTCATCGAGGTTAATCGAAGCGGTATCGCGATCGACCTTGATCAAGTAGCTCTGGAAACGCTGGCTGCGCTCGTGAAAGGTGATGATCAGCGGATCATGGCTGTCTTGCAGCTGACGCAGGTTGCTGGAGATTTCCAGAGGTGTGGTGAGCACCTTAGGAGGCTGCGGAGCATCATCCGCGCTGAGGGCGTTGGACACGGTTTATCAATCTCCAGACAAAATATGACGACTAGCCAGCATTTTGCCAGCATGTTTCGCGAGTTGATAGAGCTGGCGCATCAACGACTCATGCCTGGCTGAGCGGACGCGGCATCGCGGGTTTGGCAAACGTGCCGCTGGCGTCATACAACGCTGGCGCTTCGCCCCCGGTGAGGATCTTCAGTTGATTGCTGGTCGCGGCCTGTTGCATGAGGATCGACTGGCCGTTTTTGACGTTGGCCGCCTGACATTGGGCGATGAGATCGGTCAGGGCATCGCCCTGGGTCAGCAGCTGCTGGCCAACGCTCGATTGCGCGGCCAGTTGCTCAAGACCTTGACGGTCTGGCGTCAGGTTGAGGCTGACGAGGATTTCGCTGCGCTTGCGGCCATGCTGTTCAAGCAGAATGATCAGTGCCTGTTTGGTTGCCAGAATCTCTTCGAGCAGGGGCATGTCGCGACCGTGCAAAGCGAGGGACTCGGTTTGCAATAACTCCAGCAATTGTTGAGCTGGAGCAAAGTCGTCGTTGATCAGTTGCAATAAATTAGTGTCGTGCATGGCTGGCCTTGGGTTTTAAGCGTCCAAAAGCCTCGCGCTGGCAAAAGCCTAGCGCTGGGCTTCGAAGTTGAGCAGTTTGCTGGCTACACGGTTGCTGTCGACTTTATAGCTGCCATCGGCAATCGCGGCTTTCAACTCGGCCACACGGGCTTTGTCGACAGCAGGCTGATCGCGCAGCTTGTCAGTGACCTTCTGCAACTGTTGAGCCTCATTGCTGAGGTGTACCGATTCCCCGCTTTTAGCGGTACTGGCCGTTTCGGCCTGGGTATTCAGCGGCGCGGAAGTGCCGTTTTCGGCGGTTTCCTTAGGCGCGCTGGTACGTGTACTGCCTGTCAGTGACGAGGAGCTGTTCAAACGGCTGAAATCGATGACCATGATAAAAACCTCTGGGAATTTGGACGCTTGCCATGTTTTCGGCCATCTCCTGGAAAACTTTAGGCACATTTAGCAATGAAAGCTGCATGCACCCGCGCGCGTCCTGCTGCGGCACAGTTTAGGGAACAGCCATGGCCAGCGCCAGTTTTCTCCTCGGTGTTTACATGGAAACTTCCACCTGTCCCGGCGCGATGATTTGCGCCTTGATCACCCGTTGCGAATTGAGGTTTTTCACTCGGATCTGTTCTTTCAGTCCGCCGTTGGACAGGGCTTCACCGGGCATGCGCACGGCGAGTGTGCCGCTGCGCGCGGTGATGACCACTTGATCACCTTTGCGCACGACTTCGGCCTGCTCCAGGTGGACTTGGGTAATCACCTGATCGGCGACCGTTGGTCGGGTCAATTTTTGCCCGATCGCTTCGTCTACCGAGGTTAGAAAACCTTGATTGATCTGACTGACATCGCGCTCGCGCAACGTCACGTCCTGAGGTTCGATAATCCCGGCGCGTCTGAGCGCTCGGGTGGTGGTGACAATCTCGCGAAACAGGCGGACTTGAGCGGGTACGAACACCGTCCAGGGCGAACTGCCTTCACAGCGAACCTTGACCGTCACCCGGCCCAAAGGACGGGGGGTGTTCTCCAGCGACGCTGTCAATTCCTTGTCGCACATCGGCATGCGCATACGCGGATCGAGCTGCTTGACTTCGATCTCGTAGCGGCCTTCGGTTTGACTGGTTGCCAAATAGTCTTCTACGGTGAACTCAAGAAAGCCCTGAGTGACGCCGATAAGCATGTCAGGCAAGGTAACCGAATCCGCAATGGCAGGGCTGCCAGCGAGCAAACAGCAGGCGGCAGACACCGCGCAAAGCCCTTTGCGAAGGGGAGAGGTCAGGTGTCGGAAAACTGTCGTTTGAGCGTTCATACGAGTTAAAAAGCAAGCGCCGTGCCGTTTAGCAATGAATGTGCGTCGCAACAACACTTGGCGTTGAGGTAGGAGTCTGGGCATGGCTGGTGTAATGGATTCGGTAAACCAGCGCACGCAACTGGTGGGGCAGAATCGCCTGGAGCTGTTGTTGTTCCGTCTCGACGGTCAGCAGCTCTACGGAATCAACGTGTTCAAGGTGCGGGAAGTGCTGCAATGCCCGTCGCTGACGTTGATGCCCAAGTCCAGTCCTGTCGTGTGCGGGGTGGCAAATATCCGGGGGGCGACCATTCCGATCCTTGATCTGGCGATGGCGACCGGCTCCGGCGCGTTGAAAGACAAGAACAACCCGTTCGTGATCATCACGGAGTACAACACCAAGACCCAGGGTTTCCTGGTGCGCTCGGTGGAGCGCATCGTCAACATGAACTGGGAAGAGATTCATCCGCCGCCCAAGGGCACGGGTCGCGATCATTACCTGACCGCTGTGACTCGGGTGGACAATCAGTTAGTCGAAATCATCGACGTCGAGAAAGTGCTGGCGGAAGTTGCGCCGACGCCGGAAGCGATTTCGGTGGGCGTGGTCGATGTCGAGACCCAGACCAAAGCGTTGTCGCTGCGGGTGCTGACGGTCGATGACTCGTCGGTGGCGCGCAAGCAGGTGTCGCGTTGTCTGCAAACGGTCGGCGTCGAAGTGGTGGCGCTGAACGACGGCAAACAGGCGCTGGATTACCTGCGCAAACTGGTCGATGAGGGCAAGAAGCCGGAAGAAGAGTTCCTGATGATGATCTCCGACATCGAGATGCCGGAGATGGACGGATACACTTTGACGGCCGAGATCCGCAGCGACCCACGCATGCAAAAGCTTCATATCATCCTGCATACTTCGTTGTCCGGGGTATTCAATCAGGCGATGGTCAAGAAAGTCGGCGCCGATGACTTTCTGGCCAAATTCCGCCCTGATGACCTGGCATCCCGGGTAGTCGACCGGATCAAAGCAGCAGATATCAGCTAGGAGCGCTTTGCTCCTGGCGGTCAACACGATTTAAGAGGCGGCATCATTGTCTACGGGTAATTTGGATTTCGAACAGTTCCGGGTCTTCCTGGAAAAAGCCTGTGGCATTTTGCTCGGTGAAAACAAGCAGTACCTGGTCTCGAGCCGTCTCAACAAACTGATGGAACAGCAAGGCATCAAATCCCTGGGTGAGCTGGTGCAGCGTATCCAGACCCAGCCGCGCAGCGGTTTGCGCGAGCAGGTGGTCGATGCCATGACGACCAACGAAACCCTGTGGTTTCGTGACACCTATCCGTTTGAAGTCTTGAAGAAAAAAGTCCTGCCCGAAGCGATCAAGGCCAGCCCCAACCAGCGTCTGCGGATCTGGTCGGCGGCGTGCTCGTCGGGTCAGGAACCGTATTCGCTGTCGATGTCGATCGATGAGTTCGAACGCACTAACCTCGGTCAGTTGAAGATGGGCGTGCAGATTGTTGCCACCGATCTGTCCGGCCTGATGCTCAACAACTGCAAGACCGGCGAGTACGACAGCCTGGCCATTGGTCGTGGTTTGTCGCCGGAACGTCTGCAGCGTTACTTCGATCCGAAAGGCCCGGGGCGCTGGGTAATCAAGGCGCCGATCAAAAGCCGCGTCGAGTTCCGCTCGTTCAATCTGCTCGACAGCTACGCCGCGCTGGGCAGGTTCGACATCGTGTTCTGCCGCAACGTGTTGATCTACTTCTCTGCCGAAGTGAAGAAAGACATCCTGCTGCGCATCCACAGCACGCTGAAGCCGGGCGGTTATCTGTTCCTTGGCGCGTCGGAAGCGCTGAACGGTTTGCCGGATCATTACCAGATGGTGCAGTGCAGCCCGGGGATTATTTACCAGGCGAAATGAAGCATGTGCAGAAGAAGGGAGCCCTCAGGGGCTCCTTTTTTTTGCCGCATGCTTCACGTAGGAGCTGCCGAAGGCTGCGATCTTTTGATTTTGTTTTTTAAGATCAAGATCTAAAGATCGCAGCCTTCGGCAGCTCCTACAGGTGGAGGTGCTCGCAGGGCGAAGCGGCAGAAAAGCGGCATCTGGCGGAAACCGCTTGCCGCTTTTCTGGCATTGTCGCTTTGCCGACTGCCCGCAAAGCCCCGGTTTACGGGGTTTCTTCTGTTTGGCACGCGGCTTGCTAAAGCTCATGTACGAAAAACCGGTCACCTGAAGGTTCCCGACATGAGCATCAGCTTCGATAAAGCGCTCGGCATTCACGAAAAAGCATTGGGCTTCCGCGCCCAGCGTGCCGAAGTGCTGGCCAACAACATCGCCAACGCCGATACCCCGAACTACAAGGCGCGGGATCTGGACTTCTCGAAAGTGCTCGAAGCACAGACCCAGAAGAACGCCAACGGCACCATCGCCCTGAACATGACCAACAGCCGTCACATCGAAGCTGAAGGCCTGGGCAATGGCGACGAATCGCTGCTGTATCGCACGCCGATGCAACCTTCGATCGACCAGAACACCGTGGATGCGCAACTGGAACAGTCCAACTACGCGGAAAACGCCGTGGGCTTCCAGGCCAGCTTCACGCTGCTCAACAGCAAATTCAAAGGGCTGGTCTCAGCCCTGCGCGGAGAGTAATCCATGTCCCTGTCCAGCGTTTTCAACATTGCCGGCAGCGGCATGAGCGCACAAACCACGCGTCTGAACACCGTGGCGTCGAACATCGCCAACGCCGAAACCGTTTCGTCGAGCATCGACCAGACCTACCGCGCCCGTCACCCGGTGTTCGCCACCATGTTCCAGGGCGGCCAAAACGCTGGCAGTAACTCGCTGTTCCAGAGTCAGGACGCCGCGGGGCAGGGCGTGCAGGTACTCGGTGTGGTCGAAGACCAGAGCAACCTCGAAGCGCGTTACGAGCCGAACCATCCGGCGGCCGACGCCAAAGGCTACGTCTACTACCCGAACGTCAACGTGGTGGAAGAAATGGCTGACATGATTTCCGCGAGCCGTTCGTTCCAGACCAACGCCGAAATGATGAACACCGCCAAAACCATGATGCAGAAGGTACTGACCCTCGGTCAGTAATAAGGGGCGACTGCCATGAGCGTTACCGATACCACCAGCTCCCTCAGCATGAACGACATTCTGGCCAACTCGTCGAAGACGGCCAGCAGCAGCACCTCCGGCGGCATCGCTTCGGCGACCAACAGCGCCACCGGTGGCCAGGCGCTGGGCAAAGATGCGTTCCTGCAATTGCTGGTGACCCAGCTGAAAAACCAGAACCCGCTCGATCCGCAGGACAACAGTGCGTTCGTTGCACAGTTGGCGCAGTTCAGCAGTCTGGAAGGCATCACCACACTGAACAGCACCGTCAGCTCGCTGGCCGGCAACTACAACTCCTCGCAAGCCTTGCAGGCGTCGTCGCTGGTCGGTCGCAACGTGATCGTGCAGACCAACACCGCGCAGCTCGACGACCCAACCAAAGGCCTGACCGGTTCGGTCACCGTGCCTTCGTCGATCGCCGGCGGCACCGTCACCATCACCGATAAGGACGGCAAAGCTGTTCGCACCATCGACCTGGGCAGTCGCGCGGCCGGCGATGCCAGCTTCACTTGGGACGGCAAGGATTCTTCCGGCACCGTGGTGCCGGTCGGTACTTACACCTTCAAGGCCAGCGCACCGATCGATGGCGCCGCAACGGATCTGGCCACTTACCTGCCGGCCACGGTCAACAGCGTGACCATCAGCCAGACCGGCGGCGAGCTGATGCTCAACCTGGCCGGCAAGGGCAGCGTTGCCCTGTCCAAAGTACAAACCATTGGTATATAGAGCCGATTAACCCGGCACAAAGGAGTGGAATATGTCTTTCAATATCGGCCTTAGCGGTCTCTATGCAGCCAACAAACAACTGGACGTGACCGGCAACAACATCGCCAACGTTGCCACCGCCGGTTTCAAATCCTCGCGCGCAGAATTCGAAGACGTCTACTCGGCGACTCGTCTGGGCAGCGGCAGCAAAGTGATTGGTAACGGCGTGCGCCTGGCCAACGTTTCGCAGCAGTTCACCCAGGGTGACATCAGCAACACCGGTAACGTGCTCGACATGGGCATCAACGGTTCGGGCTTCTTCACCATGAGCAACAACGGTTCGGTGTCGTATACCCGTGCCGGTACGTTCAAGGTCGACAACGCCGGTTACATCACCAACACCGATTACACCTCGCGTCTGCAGGGTTACGGTGTGGATGCCAACGGCAAGATTCTCAACGGTGTGTTGACTGACCTGAAAATCGACACGTCGAACCTGGCACCGAAATCGACTTCGTCGGTGACCTCGACCATCAACCTGAACTCGTCGGCACCGGTGATCGTTGACACCGGCGCCAACGCGGTCAAGTTCGATCCATCGAAAGCCGAGACGTACACCAAGTCGTTCAGCACACCGATTTATGACACTCAGGGTAACTCCCACGTCATGGATCAGTATGTGGTGAAGACCAGCGATAACACCTGGAAGGTTTACACCCTGGTTGACGGCCGTAACCCGGACGCGACCGGCAGTGATCCAACCCTGACGGCGCCGACGGCTTCGACGTTGTCGTTCGACAGCTCGGGCAAGTTGACTCAGGTGAGCACACCGAATCCGGCGGATCCTGCAAATCCGATTATCAGCAGCGACTTGACGCTGAGTAACTGGAAGCCAGGCACTGTGACCAATGGTGTGTTTACGCCTAACGGTGCGGCAGCGAACCCGGCGGGTGTGACCATTTCGATGGCCAAGACTACTCAGTACAACGCTGATACTGCGCGTTCGATTCCGACTCAGGATGGTTATGCCACCGGGCAGATCACTAACCTGACGATTGATGGCACCGGTACCTTGTTCGCCAACTTCAGTAACAATCAGAGCAAGGCGATTGGGCAGGTGGCGTTGGCCAGTTTCACTAACGAGCAGGGTTTGCAGGCGGTTGGTGGTACTAGCTGGAAGGAGACGTTTGCTTCGGGTATTCCGGGGTACGATGCGCCGGAGACCGGGACTTTGGGTTCGATCGCGTCGAACTCGCTGGAGGAGTCGAACGTTAACCTGACGAATGAGTTGGTTGATTTGATCAAGGGTCAGAGTAACTATCAGGCGAATGCGAAGACGATTTCTACGCAGAGCACGATTATGCAGACCATTATTCAGATGACCTGATTTTTGGTTTTGCTGTTTGAGAAGGGCCCCTCTTTTTTGAGGGGCTTTTTTTTTGGGTGTATATCCGTTGCTGCGGGTGTTGCGGCTGGCGGTTTCGCCCTTACGGCGAGTCCCTTTGGCAAACGCCCCAAAGGAACCAAAGGTCTGTGCCCTGACGTCCGGCCCTCGCTAAGGCTCGGGTTCCTTCGCTCCGGGTTCATCCGGGGGCATCGCCTACGGTTTGCTTCGCTGCACCTCCTCTCGATGCTTTCCCCGTATGAATCCCTCCACTCAGCCTCCCGACGGGCTCTAAGATCAAAATCAAAAGCAGGCGAGCTGACACTCGGCCTAGTGGTTGGCTTGGGTTCGCCGCGATTTCATGTAGGAGCTGCCGAAGGCTGCGATCTTTTGATCTCGCTTTTGTAGGAGCAGAGCTTGCTCGCGAAGGCGGTCTGCCATTCGGCCCGTTTCTGTCAGGTTGAACTCTATTCAAATGTAGGAGCTGCCGAAGGCTGCGATCTTTTGATCTCGCTGTTGTAGGAGCCGAGCTTGCTCGCGAAGGCGGTCTGACAGCCGGCCGGTTTCTGTCAGTTGAATACTATTCAAATGTAGGAGCTGCCGAAGGCTGCGATCTTTTGACTTTGCTGTTGTAGGAGCTGAGCTTGCTCGCGAAGGCGGTCTGACAGCCGGCCGGTTTCTGTCAGTTGAATACTATTCAAATGTAGGAGCTGCCGAAGGCTGCGATCTTTTGCTGTTGTCACTAGTAGCAAGATCAACAGATCGCAGCCTTCGGCAGTTCCTACAGGGAGTTGGGGCAAAAAAAAGCCCCCAACAAACCAGAGGTCTGTCAGGGGCTTTTTCAATCAGGTGTTTTTCAACACCTGATTTCGCTCAGCTTATTGGCAAGCTTCGCAATCTGGCTCGTCGATCGCGCAGGCTTTTGGCACTGGCGCTGGGCCGGCTGGAGCAGCCAGGACCGAGTCATCACCGTGGTTGCCGCCGCTGGATACAGCGTTCAGCTTGCTGGTGCTGATGGTCGACTTCTCGGTGCTGGTTGCGGCCAGGGCACGGAGGTAGTAGGTGGTTTTCAGGCCACGGTACCAAGCCATGCGGTAGGTCACGTCGAGTTTCTTGCCCGATGCGCCAGCGATGTACAGGTTCAGCGATTGGGCCTGGTCGATCCACTTCTGACGACGGCTGGCCGCGTCAACGATCCACTTGGTGTCCACTTCGAAGGCAGTCGCGTAGAGCTCTTTGAGTTCTTGCGGGATGCGCTCGATTTGCTGAACCGAACCGTCGTAGTACTTCAGGTCGTTGATCATGACCGAGTCCCACAGACCGCGAGCCTTGAGGTCGCGAACCAGGTACGGGTTGATCACGGTGAATTCGCCCGACAGGTTCGATTTCACATAGAGGTTCTGATAAGTCGGTTCGATCGACTGCGATACGCCAGTGATGTTGGCGATGGTCGCGGTCGGTGCGATGGCCATGATGTTGGAGTTACGAATGCCTTTCTGTACACGGGCGCGAACCGGTGCCCAGTCCAGGGATTCGTTCAGGTCAACGTCGATGTACTTCTGGCCACGTTGCTCGATCAGGATCTGTTGCGAATCCAGTGGCAGGATGCCTTTGGACCACAGCGAACCCTGGAACGTCTCGTACGCGCCGCGCTCGTCGGCCAGGTCGCAGGACGCCTGGATTGCGTAGTAGCTGACAGCTTCCATCGACTTGTCGGCGAATTCGACGGCAGCGTCGGAACCGTAAGGGATGTGCTGCAGGTACAGCGCGTCCTGGAAGCCCATGATGCCCAGACCGACCGGACGGTGCTTGAAGTTGGAGTTCTTCGCTTGTGGCACCGAGTAGTAGTTGATGTCGATAACGTTATCGAGCATGCGCACGGCGGTGTTCACGGTGCGTTCCAGCTTGGCGGTGTC
Organism: Pseudomonas rustica; assembly: GCF_049959085.1. NCBI lineage: Bacteria > Pseudomonadati > Pseudomonadota > Gammaproteobacteria > Pseudomonadales > Pseudomonadaceae > Pseudomonas > Pseudomonas rustica. The sequence goes on from NZ_CP188200.1 coordinate 910,932, forward strand.
CAGCTTGCCGTTGACGATGTGGTTCGGCAGGTTGATCGAGCCCAGGTTGCAAACGGCGATTTCGTCCTTGTTGGTGTTCAAGGTGATTTCGGTGCACAGGTTCGAGCTGTGAACCACGCCGACGTGCTGCTGCGGGCTGCGCAGGTTGCACGGGTCTTTGAAGGTCAGCCATGGGTGGCCGGTTTCAAACAGCATGGAGAGCATTTTGCGCCACAGGTCTTTAGCCTGGATGGTCTTGAACAGACGAACCTTGCCTGGGTATTCGGTCAGGGCTTCGTAGTACTCGTAGCGCTCTTCGAAGGCTTTACCGGTCAGGTCGTGCAGGTCCGGTACTTCGGATGGCGAGAACAGGGTCCACTTGCCATCGTCGAAGACGCGCTTCATGAACAGGTCAGGGATCCAGTTGGCAGTGTTCATGTCGTGGGTACGACGACGATCATCACCGGTGTTCTTGCGGAGTTCGATGAACTCCTCGATGTCCATGTGCCAGGTTTCCAGGTAAGCGCAGACAGCGCCTTTGCGCTTGCCACCCTGGTTAACGGCGACGGCGGTGTCGTTCACGACTTTCAGGAACGGAACCACGCCTTGCGACTTGCCGTTGGTGCCCTTGATGTACGAACCCAGTGCACGCACCGGCGTCCAGTCGTTGCCCAGGCCGCCAGCGAATTTCGACAACATGGCGTTGTCGTGGATCGCGTGGTAGATACCCGACAGGTCATCCGGCACGGTGGTCAGGTAGCAGCTCGACAGCTGTGGACGCAGGGTACCGGCGTTGAACAGGGTCGGCGTCGACGACATGTAGTCGAAGGACGACAGCAGGTTGTAGAACTCGATCGCACGGTCTTCTTTCTGCTTCTCTTCGATCGCCAGGCCCATGGCCACGCGCATGAAGAAAATCTGCGGCAGTTCGAAGCGGATACCGTCCTTGTGGATGAAGTAACGGTCGTACAGGGTTTGCAGGCCCAGGTAGGTGAATTGCTGATCGCGCTCGTGGTTGATCGCCTTGCCCAGTTTTTCCAGGTCGAAGGTGGCCAGCACAGGGTTCAGCAGTTCGAACTCGATACCTTTGGCGATGTAAGCCGGCAGCGCCTTGGCGTACAGGTCAACCATCTCGTGGTGAGTAGCGCTTTCGGCCACACCGAGGAAGCCCAGGCCTTCGGCACGCAGGGTGTCCATCAGCAGGCGGGCGGTGACGAACGAGTAGTTCGGCTCACGCTCAACCAGGGTACGGGCGGTCATCACCAGGGCGGTGTTGACGTCGGTCAGGGCCACGCCGTCATACAGGTTTTTCAGGGTTTCACGCTGGATCAGGTCGCCGTCGACTTCTTCCAGACCTTCGCACGCTTCGGTGACGATGGTGTTCAGGCGGCCCATGTCCAGCGGCGCCAGGCTGCCGTCAGCGCGGGTGATGCGGATCGACGGGTGAGCGTTGACCGCTTCTTCGGTCGGGGCGTGGGCCGCGCGTTCTTTCGAACGACCGTCACGGTAGATCACGTAGTCGCGCGCCACTTTCTGCTCGCCGGCACGCATCAGGGCCAGTTCAACCTGATCCTGGATTTCTTCGATGTGGATGGTGCCGCCCGAAGGCATGCGACGCTTGAAGGTCGCGGTGACTTGTTCGGTCAGGCGGGCAACGGTGTCGTGGATTCGCGACGAGGCGGCAGCGGTGCCGCCCTCAACTGCGAGGAACGCTTTGGTGATAGCGACGGTGATCTTGTCATCGGTGTAAGGAACGACAGTGCCATTACGCTTGATCACGCGCAGTTGACCAGGCGCGGTGGCTGCCAGATCCGAATTCGAATCAGCGGCCTGCGGCAAGGTGCCCTGCGGGTTCTCGCGAGTTGTGTCGGTTTGCATGGGGGGTGATCTCCACATTCTCTAGTTTGTTTGGGCACCATCATGGTGCCCACCGTTCTGGCCAGAAGCACTACAACCGACGGGCGTCGGGCATAACAACTTCGGACCAGTAGGAAAAAGGCTAATGACGCCGCGTCCCTGCCGAAGTTTTTGGCTGCGAGCCAAGGCTCGAGCCGGGTTCCATCCCGGGTGACAGTAATGACTGCAACACCCGTACCGTTTCGGTCGTTTCCGACCTGAAAAACGGTGCCATCCGCAAGTGCGGTTTGGTCTTCAGAAAACTTGCTTGGTTCAACCGGAAACCGGCAATAAATCGCTTGAGTTTCAGGTCTGAAATGTGGTTGGGCTTTTCAGTCAAAAACCCTATATGTAGGGTTTTTTTGGCGCCGTGCTACAAGATAATGCGTTTCGAGGGGTGTTGCAACGTACTACCTGTGGATAAACCTGTGCGTAAATTGTGTAAGAAAGGTGGAATTCTCGTGTAGGCCGCGAACCTGCTGAGCTAGACCGTTTGTCACCGTTTTCTCACGGGAAAAACGCTTCAGCGGATTTTTAAGGGCGCGAACCCTACCACAAAAAATCGCCTTGTCCGAACGCATTTACCGACTTGTGTTCTGGCTGTACGCCGTTTATACAATCGGGCCATGTGAGCGCGACAAAAGCACGAGAGGATCCCCCGTAGGAGCTGCCGAAGGCTGCGATCTTTTGATCTTGATAAAAACAAAATCAAAAGATCGCAGCCTCGTTTCACTCGACAGCTCCTACAGGGGGTCGTGGATTCGGGCAATCGTCTTCCTTTATTAATAACAATAGAAAGCAGAGGTCACCGGTGGAGCAACAAGCCTGGCAGGTATTGATCGTCGAGGATGACCAGCGACTGGCCGAACTCACGCGCGATTACCTGCAAGCCAATGGACTGCGCGTGGAAATCGAAGGCAACGGTGCGCTCGCCGCAGCGCGGATCATCAATGAGCAACCGGATCTGGTGATCCTCGACCTGATGCTGCCCGGCGAAGATGGCCTGAGCATCTGCCGCAAAGTCCGCGACCGTTACGACGGGCCGATCCTGATGCTCACCGCGCGCACCGACGATGCCGACCAGATCCAAGGCCTCGACCTCGGCGCCGACGATTACGTGTGCAAACCGGTGCGCCCGCGTTTGTTATTGGCGCGGATTCAGGCGTTGCTGCGACGCAGTGACTCACCCGAGCCGACCAGCGAAAAAAGCCGTCGCCTGCAATTCGGCCCGCTGGTGGTCGACAACGCATTGCGCGAAGCCTGGCTCAGCGATAACGGCATCGAACTGACCAGCGCCGAATTCGATTTGCTCTGGCTGCTGGTCTCCAACGCCGGGCGCATTCTCTCGCGGGAAGAAATCTTCACCGCCCTGCGCGGCATCGGTTACGACGGCCAGGATCGCTCGATCGATGTGCGCATCTCGCGCATTCGCCCGAAAATCGGCGACGACCCCGACCATCCACGCCTGATCAAAACCGTGCGCAGCAAAGGCTACCTGTTCGTCCCTGAAGCCTGCGTAGACTTGCCGCTGTGAACTCGATCTTCCTGCGCATTTACGGCGGCATGTGCGCAGCGATCATTCTGGTAGCGGTGCTCGGCGTGCTGGCGCTGAACCTGCTCAACCAAGTGCGCAGCGAGCAGTACCGCGAGCGTCTGGCCCACGGCACGTTCTCGCTGATGGCCAGCAACCTGCAACCGATGAACGAAACCGAACGCCATCGCGCATTGCTGGTGTGGGAACGTTTGCTGGGGATTCCGCTGGCGCTGAAGAAGTTTACTGACACCGATCTCGACCTGACCCAGCGCACCCGCGTGCAGCGCGGCCAGGCTTTGGTCGAACAGACCGGCCCGCACGCGGCGAAGGTCTATCGACTGGTCAGCGACAAAGAGCAGCTTGTGCTCGTAGGCGAGGTGCAGCAGATCAGCGAGCAACTGGCGCGCGCGACTATTTACCTGCTCGCCGATGAGCTGGTGCGCGTGCCGGTCGCTGACCAACCGAAACGGCTGGCGCAGATAAAGGAAGAGAAGGGCTTCGGGTTCGATTTGCGTTTGGTCACGGTGGATGACGCCGACATGGACGAAGACCAGAGCCGCCGCGTGTCTGAAGGCGACACGGTGATGGCGCTGGGCAAGGGCGGCGATTCGATCCGCGTGTTCGCCGGTATGGTCGGCACGCCGTGGGTGCTGGAGATCGGCCCGCTGTATCAGATGAATCCCTATCCGCCGGAGTGGCTGGTGCTGATCGCCGCGCTCGGGCTGAGTCTGATCGGCTTGATCGTTTACTTGCTGGTGCGCCAACTCGAACGGCGTTTACGCGGTCTCGAAGCCGCAGCCACGCGCATCGCCAAAGGCAGTCTGGAAACCCGTGTGCCGGCGCGCGGTGCCGACTCGGTCGGACGGCTGGCGGCGGCGTTCAATGGCATGGCTGAGCACTTGCAACAACTGCTGGCGATCCAGCGTGAACTGGTGCGCGCGGTGTCCCACGAACTACGCACGCCGGTGGCGCGTCTGCGTTTCGGTCTGGAAATGATCGGCTCGGCGACCACCCCGCAAGCGCTGGAAAAATACCGCGAAGGCATGGATCACGACATCGAGGATCTCGATAAGCTGGTCGATGAGATGCTCACCTACGCACGACTGGAGCAGGGCTCACCGGCGCTGACCTTCCAGCGGATTGATCTGGATGCGCTGGTCAATCAGGTCATCGAAGAATTGGCGCCGTTGCGCGCCGAGGTCACGGTGCAGCGCGGGCTGTGTCTGTCGGCTGCGGACAATGACGATGCCTGGGTCGAGGCTGAGCCGCGTTATCTGCACCGCGCGTTGCAGAATCTGGTGAGCAACGCCATGCGCCATGCCCGCTCGAATGTGACGGTGAGTTATCAGGTCGGGCAGTTGCGTTGCCGGGTCGACGTTGAGGATGACGGGCCGGGTGTGCCGGAAGTTGCCTGGGAGAAAATCTTCACGCCGTTTCTGCGCCTGGATGACAGCCGCACGCGGGCGTCGGGTGGGCATGGACTGGGGTTGTCGATTGTGCGACGGATTATTCACTGGCACGACGGCCGGGCGTTGATTGGCAAGAGCAAGAGTTTGGGTGGGGCGTGTTTTAGTTTGAGTTGGCCAAGGAATCAGGAGCGCCGGTAATTCTTGTGGTGGCCGCGATGCCGCCTTCGCGAGCAGGCTCGCTCCCACAGGGGAATGCATTTCAAAATGTGGGAGCGAGCCTGCTCGCGAAGAGGCCTGAACAGACGCTGAAAGATTTCAGGCGTGGATACTGACCAAACTCAACAACTGCCCATCCCGCACCCCAAACTGCGCATCCAGCTCCGTCCCGCTGCACCACTCAGCCGACAAATCCGTCAGCAGCCGCAAGCGCACTTCACCGGCCTCCGTCCATTCCAGCACTTCCGCATGCTCGAAATAAAAGCGCTTCTGCACAATCGGATACAGCGCTTTGAACAAACTCTCCTTCACCGAAAACGTCAGCGTCACCCACAACGCCAACTGATCCCGCGAGCCTGCTGCCATGCGCTGCATTTCCGCCGGCGTGAGGATTTCCCCGGCGAGGCGTTCGGCGCGTTCGGCGTTGAGCAGGTTTTCCAGATCCATGCCCAAGCCGCGCCAGTGCTGCTTATTGGCAACAATCGCCGCCGCGCGCCCGGTGCTGTGGGTGATCGAGCCGCAGATATGCGCCGGCCACACCGGTGCGCGATCTTCGCCAATCGGCGGAACCACGCTGGAGCCTTCCAGTTGCTGCAACGCCGCCCGTGCGCAGATCCGCCCCGCGAGAAACTCAGCCTGACGCTTGGCCACCGAACGCTGAATGCTCGGCGGCGGCTCGATGGCGCTGCGACGAAAGTCATCGCCGAGCAGTTGCGCCGGATCGAAGTGAGTACTGAGCAGCACGGTATCGGCCAGCACCGAGGGCAACGGCCAATCGGCATCGAGCGGGGTGCAGCAGGCGGGGAGGGTGAGGTTCATGGCGGGCATTTTGCCGGTTAGCACCCACGCTGACCAGTGCCTGCCCGTGTAGGAGCTGCCGAAGGCTGCGATCTTGATCGTTCCCACGCTCTGCGTGGGAATGCCTCAATAGACGCTCTGCGTCCGCGTTGGGACGCAGAGCGTCCCGGGCTGCATTCCCACGCAGAGCGTGGGAACGATCAGGGTCGGGGACGGTTAGCTGAAGATTTTCTGGAAGAACGCTTTCATGTCCGCCCAGGATTTCTCATCCGCCGCCTTGTTGTAACCAATATCCGGCCCGCCATGTTCGCCATGGCTCAAACGATCCGCATCCGGGTTGGTAAAACCATGCTTGGCACCCTCAAGCGTGACGAACTTGTAGTTGGCCCCGGCCTTGTCCATTTCCGACTTGAAGGCGATGACATTGTTCGGCGTGACCATGCTGTCCAGCGCGCCATGCTCCACCAGAATTTTCGCCTTCACACTGCCGGGCGTCGCCGGCGTATTGGTCGCCAACGCACCGTGGAAACTCACCACGCCCAACAACGGCTCACCCTGACGCGCCGCGTTCAGCACCACGCCACCGCCGAAGCAATAACCGATGGCCGCGAGTTTGTTCACGTCGGTCTGTGGCTGCTGCTTCAGCACATCCAGACCGGCTTCGAAGCGTTTGCTCGATGCCGCCGCATCCTTGCTCGCCGCCTGCATGAAAGCCATCGCATCCTTCGGGTGCTCGGTGTTCTTGCCCTCGCCGTACATATCAATCGCCAGCGCGCTGTAGCCAAGCTCGGCGAGATCGCGCGCTCGGCGTTTGGCGTAATCGTTCAGGCCCCACCATTCATGCACCACGACGACACCGGGGCGTGCGCCTTTTATAGCGTCGTCATAAGCGTAATAGCCGATCAGTTTGGTGCCGTCGGCACTCTGGTAAGGGATTTCTTCGGTCTTGATCGCTGCCTGAGTCAGGCTGCTGACCGCCAGCAAAGTGAGGGCGAGGAACAGGCGCATGGTCGGGGTCTCTTTATCGAAAGTGGTCAAAACAGCCTAGTCGATTTGGTTCAGGTCAGGTTCAGAGACGGTTCAGGGGCGGTACAGGGGCTGGTCAGTAACCTTGCGCCATACCCAAACAGCACTGTGAAAGAGGAAATACCCATGACTCGTCTAAACAAACTGCTGCTGGCATTTACCCTGTTGGGCTCCAGCCTCGCGGCCAATGCCGACGACACCACCAATTTCGCCGGCCTGTCCTTCGGCCAGACCAGTGACAAGATCGACAAGTCCAACGCGCTGAACGACAACCTCGGTCACCCGAACGCCACCGGCGCCATCGATGGCAACAACACTTACGGCGTGCGCCTCGGTCAGCAAAACAGTCAGGGTCGCTACTACGCCACCTACGACAACGTGTCGGGCTCGCACAATGGCATTAAACTGCGGCAGGAAAATCTGCTCGGCAGCTACGATCTGTTCTACCCGGTGGGCGGCAGCACCAAGTTGTTCGGCGGTGCCACGGCGGGTCTGACTAAACTGACTCAGGATTCGCCAGGCTACAGCCGCGACAGTGACATCGGTTATGCGGTCGGCGGCCAGTTGGGTGTGTTGCAACAAGTCACCCAGAACACCTCGGTGGAACTCGGTTATCGTTACCTGATGAGCAATGCCAGCACCGAAATGAAAGAAAGCGGCGGCAGCAAACAAGGCTCGCTGGATCTGAACAGCAGCGCGCAGACTTACCTGTCGGCCAACTACAACTTCTGAGGACGACAGCGAAATTATTGTAGGAGCAAAGCTTGCTCGCGATGGCGCCGGATCAGTCGACTTCTAATTGACTGATTCACCGCTTTCGCGAGCAAGCTTTGCTCCTACAGGTGTGTTTTTGGAGATTCTGGATTTACCCGGGAGAGCGTTATGAAACTGTTGGTCGTCGAAGATGAGGCGCTGTTGCGCCATCACCTGCAAACCCGCCTCACGGAGAGCGGTCACGTGGTCGAGTCCGTGGCCAATGCCGAAGAGGCGCTGTACCAGACCGGTCAGTTCAACTTTGATCTGGCGGTGATCGATCTCGGCTTGCCGGGCATGAACGGCCTCGACCTGATCCGCCAGTTGCGCTCGGGCGGCAAGACCTTTCCGATCCTGATCCTCACCGCGCGCGGCAACTGGCAGGACAAGGTCGAAGGCCTCGCCGCCGGTGCCGACGATTACGTGGTCAAGCCGTTCCAGTTCGAAGAACTTGACGCGCGCCTGAATGCCTTGCTGCGCCGCTCCAGCGGTTTCACCCAGTCGACCATCGTCGCCGGCCCGCTGCTGCTCGACCTCAATCGCAAACAGGCGACCCTCGACGAACAACCGCTGGCGCTGACCGCCTACGAGTACCGCATCCTCGAATACCTCATGCGCCACCATCAACAAGTGGTGCCCAAGGATCGCTTGATGGAGCAGCTCTACCCGGACGACGACGAGCGCGATCCGAACGTCATCGAAGTGCTGGTCGGCCGTCTGCGCCGCAAGCTGGAAGGCCCGGCCGGGTTCAAACCGATCGACACCGTGCGCGGCCTCGGCTACCTGTTCAATGAGCGCTGCACTTGATTCGTTCGCTTCGCGTTAGGCTGATGCTCGCCGCCACCACGTTGGCGGTGTTGTTCATGCTCGCCTTGCTCCCGGCGATGCAGGGCGCGTTCAGTCTCGCGTTGCAGGACTCGATCGAACAGCGCTTGGCTTCGGACGTCACCACGCTGATCTCTGCCGCACGCATTGAAAACGGTCGGCTGGTGATGCCGAATCAGTTGCCGGACGAGCGCTTCAACCTCACCGACTTCCGCCTGCTCGGCTACATCTACGACCGCGAAGGGCACTTGGTCTGGCGCTCGAAAGCCACCCAGGAAGAACAGATCAACTACAAACCGCGCTACGACGGCCTCGGCAACGAGTTCGCGCGGATTCGTGAGGCCAACGGTCAGGAATTCTTCGTCTATGACGTCGAAGTGAAACTGCTCGGCGGCAAAAGCGCGGCGTTCAGCATCGTCGCGCTGCAACCGGTGCGCGAATACGAAGTCACCCTCGAAGGCCTGCGCGAAAACCTCTACCTCGGTTTCGGCGCAGCTTTGCTGGTGTTGCTGGCGCTGTTGTGGATCGGCCTGACCTGGGGCTTAAAAGCGTTGCGCCGACTCAGTCAGGAACTCGATGAAATCGAAGGCGGCACCCGCGAAAGCCTCACCGAACAACACCCGCGCGAACTGCTGCGCCTGACCGGCTCGCTCAACCGCTTGCTGCACAGCGAACGCCAGCAGCGCAGCCGCTATCGTGACTCCCTCGATGACCTCGCGCACAGCCTGAAAACCCCGTTGACGGTGTTGCAAGGCGTCAGCGAAGACATGGCCCAGCGCCCCGAAGATCGCGATCAGGCCTGGGTGCTGCAATCGCAGATCGAACGCATGAGCCAGCAGATCGGCTACCAACTGCAACGCGCAAGCCTGCGCAAAAGCGGCCTGGTGCGCCATCAGGTGCGACTGCAACCGGTACTGAAAAGCCTTTGTGACACGCTGGACAAGGTCTACCGCGACAAACATGTGCGCGTGGCGTTTGATCTGCCGGAGCATTGTTACGTGCCGATCGAGCAGGGCGCCTTGCTGGAGATGATGGGCAACCTGCTGGAGAACGCCTATCGCCTGTGTCTGGGCGAAGTGCGCATCAGCGTGCGTGAAAATCACGCCGGGGTTGAACTGTGTATCGAAGACGACGGCCCGGGCGTACCGCCGGATCAGCGCGCGCGGATTCTCGAGCGCGGCGAACGCCTGGATGCCCAGCATCCGGGGCAGGGGATCGGGTTGGCGGTGGTCAAGGACATCATCGAGAGTTACAGCGCCAAGCTCACGCTGGGGGATTCACCGATGGGTGGGGCGGCGTTCAGGATTCATTTTCCGGCGGTGTGATTGGGGGCTGCCCTCACCCTAACCCTCTCCCAGAGGTAGAGGGGACTGACCGAGGTGTCTGGCGTTATCCATCGACCTGAAATAGCCAGTCGATTATGGATTCAACCGCGAAGTATCAGGTCGGCGGAGATTTCGAGCATCCCCCAATCAGTCCCCTCTCCCTCCGGGAGAGGGTTAGGGTGAGGGGCTTTTGATGTGGTGCCTCACTGTTCCTGCGCCCGATAAGCCCCCGGCGTCAGCCCCGTCCATTTCTTGAACGCCCGGTGAAACGCCGACGGCTCAGAAAACCCCAACTGCTCGGCAATCTGCTGCAACGACAAATCCGCCCGTCCCAAATGGTAGATGGCGATATCCCGCCGCAGTTGATCCTTCAACTCCTGAAAACTCGTGCCTTCCTCACGCAAATGCCGGCGCAGCGTCTGTGGGCTGATGTGCATTTGCGCGGCCACCGCTTCCAGATCCGGCCAATTCGCACTGTCACGGCTGAGCAAGCGGCGCAACCGACTGCTCAGGCTGTCACCATCATCCGGGCGTGAGAGCAAGTCAGCGGGGGAACGTTCGAGGAAGTGTTTGAGCGTGCGTTCGTCCTGCAACAACGGCATGTGCAGGTAGCGGCTGTGAAACAGCAGGCTGCTCTGATCGCTGGCAAACGTCATCGGGCAGGGAAACAGCAAATCGTATTCCGCGCCGTGTTCGGGGCGCGGATAGCTGAACGTCACCTGCTCCAGCCGGATGCGCTGGCCAATCAGCCAACTGCCGAGGCGATGCCAGATCACCAGCAGGCTCTCGGTGAGAAAGTGATCCGGATCCCACAATTGCGCATCGGCGAGGCTCAAACGCACCCATTCGTCTTCGCGGCTCAGGGTCAGGCGCGGGCCTTGCGGGAATAGGCTATAAAACAATAAGCCGCGTTGCAGAGCCTTCTCCAGATTGCGGCAATGAATCGAGGCGTGGCACATCATCGCGAAGCTGCCGGGCTTGCTCGGCGCGTTGCCGAAACCGAGGTATTCGTCGTCCAGCGCCAGCCACAGGCCCTGGATCAACTGAGTGAACTGCTCCGGCGCGAGACGCGCGCGAGGTTCGTCGAGCAATTCCGGGCTGATGCCCAGTTGCAGCAACAGACTCGAATAGTCGAAACCCAGGCGGCGTGCGCCACCGAGGGCGGCACGGGCGAAATGACTGGCGATGGTGCGTTCGCGCATAAGCGGCAAATCCTTCCTCAGGCGCCGGATGGTATCCGGGGGTGATGCGAGCAACAAGGCGGATTTCCGCCAAATTGTAGGACGACAAGCGGCGAGTTGGCGGAAATCCGCCACACTCAACTCACCGGAAGGTGACACTGAAAACACCTGCAGCCCTTGATGTCAAAAGGCTTGCCGGGAAATGCACCAAAGTGGCACGGCGTTTGCGATAAGAGCGACAGAAGCGTGCGTTTATCCCGCCCGGAAAACGCCGCTCCAACAACAAATCCCTCCAGTGCAGGAGGGTTCGCAATTCAGGTTTCGCGGCGTAACAGATGGATGTTGCACGCGGGGCTCTTGAGGAAACTTGCAATGACGACTCGTCAGCCACTGTACAAATCCCTGTATTTCCAGGTGATCATCGCGATCATCATCGGTATCGCGCTTGGTCATTACTACCCGCAGTTCGGCGTGGCGGTAAAGCCGCTGGGTGACGGGTTTATCAAACTGATCAAAATGATCATCGCTCCGATCATCTTCTGCACCGTGGTCAGCGGCATCGCTGGCATGCAAAGCATGAAATCGGTCGGCAAGACCGGTGGTTACGCGCTTCTGTACTTCGAAATCGTTTCGACCATCGCTCTGCTGGTTGGTCTGGTTGTGGTCAACATCGTGCAGCCGGGCAACGGCATGCACATCGACGTTGCCACCCTCGACGCTTCGAAAGTCGCTTCCTATGTCGCGGCGGGCGCTGACCAAAGCGTTGTCGGCTTCCTCCTCAACGTGATCCCGACCACCATCGTCGGCGCGTTCGCCACCGGTGACATCCTGCAAGTGCTGATGTTCTCGGTGATCTTCGGCTTCGCCCTGCATCGCCTGGGTGACTACGGCCGTCCGATCCTCGACTTCATCGATCGCTTCGCCCACGTGATGTTCAACATCATCAACATGATCATGAAGCTCGCGCCAATCGGTGCCTTCGGTGCCATGGCCTTCACCATCGGCGCTTACGGCGTGGGTTCGCTGGTGCAGCTGGGTCAACTGATGATCTGCTTCTACATCACTTGCCTGCTGTTCGTGTTGATCGTGCTTGGCGGTATCGCCCGCATGCACGGTTTCAGCGTGCTGAAGATGATCCGTTACATCCGTGAAGAGCTGCTGATCGTACTCGGCACTTCGTCGTCGGAATCGGTATTGCCACGCATGCTGATCAAGATGGAGCGTCTGGGCGCGAAGAAATCGGTAGTGGGTCTGGTGATCCCGACCGGTTACTCGTTCAACCTCGACGGCACCGCGATCTACCTGACCATGGCCGCCGTGTTTATTGCTCAGGCAACCGACACGCACATGGACATCACGCACCAGATCACTCTGCTGGTGGTGTTGCTGCTGTCCTCCAAAGGCGCAGCCGGTGTGACCGGTTCGGGCTTCATCGTGCTGGCCGCGACTCTGTCGGCGGTAGGTCACTTGCCGGTGGCCGGTCTGGCGCTGATCCTCGGTATCGACCGCTTCATGTCCGAAGCACGCGCACTGACCAACCTGGTGGGCAACGCCGTTGCGACCATCGTGGTTGCCAAGTGGGTGAAAGAGCTGGACACCGACGTACTGCAATCCGAGCTGGCTTCGGGCGGTCGCGGTATCGCTGATACCCGCCCTGAAGATGATCTGGGTGTGGCTGAAGGCCCAACCCCGAGCAGCGTCAAGTAACACCTTGTAGTAAGGGGCTTAACTGTGGCGAGGGAGCTTGCTCCCGCTGGACTGCGCAGCAGGCCCCGGCTTTTTTATTTAGAACGGGGGGCCGCTACGCGACCCAGCGGGAGCAAGCTCCCTCGCCACAGATGGACTGAAAAACCTGCTTTGGCAGGTTTTTTATTGCCTGCGATTTGAGCGTAACGGTCACACCCGCTGACATATCCGGTGATTGCTGCTTCGGCAATGGCTGCCTAGGCTGAGTGCATCGCCCAAGGAGTTCGCCCATGTCTGCACCGCTGGCCTCACTGAAAATCCTCGATTTCTCCACGCTGTTGCCGGGGCCGTTCGCGTCGCTGTTGCTGGCGGACATGGGCGCCGCGGTGCTGCGTATCGAATCGCCGACGCGCATGGATCTGCTGCGCGTATTACCGCCGCACGATGGCGGGATGTCTGCCAGTCACGCCTATCTCAATCGCAATAAGCGCAGTCTGGCGCTGGATCTCAAGCAGCCCGAAGCACTGGACGTGGTCAAGCAATTGCTGGCGGATCACGACATCGTTTTGGAACAGTTTCGTCCCGGCGTGATGGAGCGATTGGGCCTGGGTTATGAAGCGTTGAAGGCGATCAATCCGAAGCTGATCTATGTGTCGATCACCGGTTACGGCCAGACCGGCCCGTACAAGGATCGCGCCGGTCATGACATCAACTATCTCGCCCTCGCCGGGCTCTCCAGCTACACCGGTCGCGCCGACAGCGGGCCGTTGCCGTTGGGTATGCAGGTGGCGGATGTCGCCGGTGGTTCGTTGCACGGGGTGATCGGTTTACTCGCAGCGGTGATTGCGCGTCAGCAAACGGGGCAGGGTACCCATCTGGACGTGAGCATGACCGATTGCGCATTCAGCCTGAATGCCATGGCCGGCGCCGGTTATCTCGCTTGCGGCGAAGAGCCGGGCTGGGAAGACCAGATGCTCAATGGCGGCAGCTTTTACGACTATTACCGTTCGCGGGATGGGCGCTGGATGTCGGTCGGCAGTCTGGAGCCGGCGTTCATGCAGCAGCTGTGTACGGCGCTGGGCCGGCCGGAGTTGGCGGCGCAAGGCTTGTCGCCGAAACCTGCACAGCAGCGGGCGCTGAAGGAAGCATTGAAGATCGAGTTCGAACGGCATGACTTTGCTGAACTGTGCGAACTGTTTGCCGGGATCGATGCGTGTGTCGAACCGGTGTTGAATTTGAGTGAGGCGGTGCGGCATCCGCAGTTGCAGGCGCGCGAACTGGTGACGCAAGTGCCGCGCGGGGATGGCACGACGCAGGCGCAGATGGCGTGTCCATTGAAGTTTTCCGAGGATTTACCGGCGCCACGGCATGTGGGGGCGGTGTTGGGGCAGCATACGGATGAGGTGTTGGGGGAGTTGGGGTTTAGTCCTGAGCGAATTGCAGAATTGCGCTCTGTCAAAGTCGTTCTTTAGTGCCTGTGCCGGCCTCATCGCGAGCAGGCTCACTCCTACAATTGGAATGCATTTCACCTGTAGGAGTGAGCCTGCTCGCGATGGGGCCAGAACAGACAACACAAATCTGACTATTCCACCCGCATCTCACCACTGAACACCAACGTATTCCGGCAACTACGACACAAATACCGCCGCCCCTGCCGCACCAGGCTATGCCGCTGCGCCGAAAACGGAAAATCACTGTCCACGCACGGGCATTTGTAGATATAGCGGGTAACGCTGCGACGTTTAATGGCGTAGGTGTGGCAGCGATCCGGCGGCAGTTCGTAAACCCCGCGCATGATCAGTTGCCATTCCTCGCCGTGCGGCTGAATGCGGTCGCCAAACAACTGATGGGCGATCAGGTGCGCAACTTCGTGGGCCACGGTTTGTTTGAGGAAATGTTCGGTGTTTTCCCGGTACAGCTGCGGATTGAAGCGCAGCAGGTTCTCGTGCAAATGCGCGACACCGGCTTTTTGCCCGCGCAGCTTGAGACTGACGACAGGGCGTTGGAAGTGACGTTTGAAAAAGGATTCAGCGAGTTGGTAACAGTCTTCGACGCGGGTATTGAGTTGCTCGGGCATGCTTGATGGATCTCCAGAGACGTCGAGTATGCCGCAACCCTGGGGACTTGCGAATCGTCGAGCTGCCGAATGGTCGTCCGGCAAACGACAAGGCCGCCTCGCGGCGGCCTTTATGAACAAGACGTTTGCTAGTTGGTGTATACGGGCCCTACGCCCAGCCCCCAGACGATCACGGTAAACGCCATGATGGCGACCAGCACCACTAGACCCACCGCCAGCACTGAGCTTGAGAACAGGAAACCTTCATCCGACGGAATATTCATGAACGTCGGCAGCCCCACGTACAGCAGATAAACCGTGTAACAGATGGCCGCCGTGCCGACGATCATCCCCAGCCACATATGCGGATACAGCGCCGCCAGTCCGCCGACAAACAACGGTGTTGCGGTGTAAGTGGCGAATGCGACACAACGGGCCAGACTCGGGTTGGCGTCGTACGTACGCGCCATCCAGTGCACGAAAGCGCCCATGACCGCGACGCCGCCGAGCATCGCCAGGTACGACATGACGGTCATCCAGATCGCGCTTTCAACGGTGAGCATCACCGGTGCGCGGTTGCCGATCACCCAGCCGACCTGAGTGGTGCCGATAAACGCCGAAATGGCGGGGATCGCCGCCAGAATCAGCGTGTGCGTCAGGTACATGTGGCTGATGCTTTCCTCTTGGTCGCCACGGATTTCCTTCCATTCCTGATCGGGGTGGGTAAAAAGTCCCACTACGTGATGGATCATGCCAGTCACTCCTCTTGTTATTGCCATCGCCCCCCAACGGAGCGCCTACGGGCCAATGAGGCCGAGCAAAGTCAGGTCATGGATGTGTGCGACCTTATGTCGCAGTATAGAAAGGACTTAACCTCACAGGTATTAGGGGCTTAGAGCAAATCGCGCTGTAAACTCGGGGCTTAATCGCCGTACAGTCTTGAGTGATCGAACTTCCGATCCTGTAGGAGCTGCCGAAGGCTGCGATCTTTTGATCTTGTTTTAAAAATCCAAATCAAAAGATCGCAGCCTTCGGCAGCTCCTTGTATGTTGCCCTCACACCAGTCAATTGAGATCTAGGCTCACTGGTGCGGACATACGAAGATGTTTTTCTGGGGGAGACCGATCGCTCCTAAAGGCAGGACTTGCTCCTGACCTTGTCTGTAGAGAGGTCCCCCCGCCTCATTGCCCACCACGAAGAGTATCGAGAAGCCGACGAGTCGGACTTCGCATTACAAGGTTGCAGTGGCATGAAGTTCGAGGTCAGGGGAACCAGGAAGCATTTTTAACCCAGTTCACTCGGAGTTGAAAGCATGAGCATGCATGTCGGTTTGGATGTGGGGTCTCGCACGACCGCCATGGGTTGGCGTAACGACGGTCGTTTTGCAGGCGCCTGCAACATCGACCAAACACCCGCAGGGCGTAAGGCGGCGATCAACAAGTTGCTCGAACTCAAGCCTTTATCCGTGGTGATGGAAGCCACCGGCATCTATTACCTGGATTTGGCCATGGAGCTCGCTGCGGCGGGTTTGCCCGTTTCGGTTATCAATCCGAAGAGCTTTCATAACTTCGCCAAGCTGATGCTGAAAAACAGCAAAACCGATGCAATCGATGCCCAATTGCTAGCTGAATACGGCGAGCGCATGAGCCCAAGATTGTGGACTCCACCTACAGCCATACAGCTGGAGTTGCGGGCTATCGGAAGGCATATCAATCGTCTGACATGTCATCGCACCCGAGCCAAGAACGAGCTGCATGCGCTGAAGGCTACTCAAACAACCCTGACGATGTTGATTGAAGACGAAGAAGAAGCCATTGAGGCCTTCGACAAGCGAATCGAGCGTTTCAGGCTCGCAGGCCGGGCACTGATCGACAATTGCCCGACGTTAAGCGCCCAGTTCGGGCACATGATCGCAGCGCCGGGGATGGGCGAAATTTCAGTATTTGCGGCACTGGCTGAATTGACGACTTTGCCGGTGACGCTTAAATCCGCGCAGGTCAGCCGACATGCAGGACTCGATGTGCGGCTTACGCAATCAGGTACCAGCATCGATAAACCTGGGCGGATAAGTAAGGGCGGAAACGCCTACCTACGCTCAGCGATGTATATGCCAGCGCTGACCGCCATTCGTTGCGACAGCAACGTGAAAGCCTTTTACGAAGCGCTGATCGGGCGAGGAAAGAGAAAGATGCAGGCGATCGTCGCCGTCATGCGCAAATACCTGACCGGTCTGTGGGCTTGCATGCAAGCCGGAGAAGATTTCGATACGGCCAAGCTTTTTAGCGCAAAAGACCTCGCAAAAGCTTGACCGTAAACAGAGTATCTACATGATTATGCATTTCAGAATGCGGCCGGTCGGTATGCTTCGCCCACGCGAGGTTTTTGCGTAAAATGCCGGCCTTTCGTCACACCTCACGGATTTCGCGTCATGGGCACTCTTACGGTCAACCAGAACAAACTGCAAAAGCGCCTGCGCCGCCTGGCCGGCGAAGCGGTTGCTGACTTCAACATGATTGAAGACGGCGACAAGGTCATGGTCTGCCTGTCCGGGGGCAAGGACAGCTACACCATGCTCGACGTGCTGCTGCACCTGCAGAAGGTTGCACCGATCAAGTTCGAGATCGTCGCGGTGAACATGGATCAAAAGCAGCCGGGCTTCCCCGAGCACGTGCTGCCGGCCTATCTGAAAGAACTGGGCGTCGAATACCACATCGTCGAGAAAGACACCTACTCGGTGGTCAAGGAACTGATTCCGGAAGGCAAGACCACTTGCTCGCTGTGTTCACGTCTGCGTCGCGGCACGCTGTACACCTTTGCTGACGAAATCGGCGCGACCAAGATGGCCCTCGGTCATCACCGCGACGACATCGTCGAGACGTTCTTCCTCAACATGTTCTTCAACGGTTCGCTGAAAGCCATGCCACCCAAGCTGCGCGCCGATGACGGCCGCAACGTGGTGATCCGTCCGCTGGCGTACTGCAACGAGAAAGACATTCAGGCCTATTCGGATCTCAAAGAATTCCCGATCATCCCGTGCAACCTCTGTGGTTCGCAGGAAAACCTGCAGCGTCAGGTGGTCAAGGAAATGCTCCTGGACTGGGAACGCAAGACACCCGGTCGAACGGAAAGCATCTTCCGCAGTCTGCAGAATGTCATCCCGTCGCAACTGGCCGACCGCAACCTGTTCGACTTCACCAGCCTGAAGATCGACGAAACTGCGGCTTCGCGCTTCGTGAACGTCGTCAATCTGTAAACCCATTTGCACTTGTAGGAGCAAGCTCTGCTCCTACAGTTTTTTTATTCAATTCACCAGGAGAGGGCATGCGCGATTACAAGTGGCTGCACGAATACTGTCTGAACCGCTTCGGTTCGGCGGCTGAACTGGAAGCCCATCTGCCCGTTCCCAAGACTCCCGCACAACTGCGCAAAATCAGCGACGACCGCTACCTTTCGACCATGGCCCTGCGCGTGTTCCGTGCCGGCCTCAAGCACAGTCTGGTCGACGCCAAGTGGCCGGCCTTCGAAGAAGTGTTCTTCAAGTTCGATCCGGAAAAAGTCGTGCTGATGAGCGCCGAACACCTCGAACGCCTGATGCAGGATGCGCGGATCATCCGCCACCTCGGCAAGCTGAAAAGCGTGCCGCGCAATGCACAGTTCATTCTCGATGTGGAAAAGGACAAGGGCAGTTTCGGCGCACTGATCGCCGACTGGCCGGTGACCGATATCGTCGGCCTGTGGACGTATCTGAAAAAGCACGGCCATCAACTCGGCGGGCTGTCAGCGCCACGGTTTTTGCGCATGATTGGCAAGGATACTTTTGTGCCGAGCTACGACGTGGTCGCGGCGCTGAATGCGCAGAAGATCGTCGACAAAGTGCCGACCAGCCAGCGTGATCTGGCGATTGTGCAGAATGTCTTCAATCAGTGGCATGAAGAGAGTGGCGGACGGCCGATGAGCCAGATTTCGATGATGCTTGCTTACACCGTCAACCATTGAATCGCTAAAAGATCGCAGCCTTCGGCAGCTCCTACAGGGAAATGCATTCCAAATGTAGGAGCTGCCGAAGGCTGCGATCTTTTTCCATCAGGCGACGCTGATCTCGCCTTCACCCGCCAACTTGCGATTCAACTGATACCGCCACCGCACATACAGCAGCGCGGAGCAGAACACCGCCAGACTCGCGACCATCTCCAGCACGCCAAACAACTGCCGGTTGGGGTCATACGCCGCCAGTGCGCCTTTGATGAAATACAGATTCACCACAAAACACATCCACGAATGACCACGGGCGCTGCCCATGATCATCGCCGGGGCGAGAACCAGCCACGGGATCAGCTCGACCAGCAGAATCACCCACGGCCGCGCGCCGTGCAGATCGGCGAAGATCAGATAGTACGCAGCGAGCAACCCGGCCAAGGCAAAAAAGCTCAGCAGACTGATCACCCGCATCGCTTTCACGCGCGGCTCAAGCCACTCGACCGAGGGCAGGACTTTCGCCTTCTTCGCCACCGTCAGCCCTCCAGTTTCTGCGCAGTCTTGGCCAGACGATGGCCGAGCGCACGGCACAGCGCGACTTCGTGCTGATCCAGACCCTTTTTGCCGTCCGCCCCAGCATGATGACTGGCGCCGTATGGCGTGCCGCCGCCCTGGGTTTCCAGCAGTGCCGATTCGCTGTACGGCAGACCGGTGATGAGCATGCCGTGGTGCAGCAGTGGCAGCATCATCGACAGCAGCGTGGTTTCCTGTCCGCCGTGCAAACTGGCGGTGGAAGTGAACACGCCGGCCGGTTTGCCAACGAGAGCGCCGGTCAGCCACAGGTTGCTGGTGCCATCGAGGAAGTATTTCAGCGGCGCGGCCATGTTGCCGAAACGCGTCGGACTACCGAGGGCCAGGCCGGCGCAGTTTTTCAGATCATCCAGCGTGGCGTAGAGCGCGCCTTCGTCCGGAATGCTTGGCGCAACGGCTTCGCACTCGGTGGAGATCGCCGGCACGGTGCGCAAACGCGCTTCGAGGCCAGCCTGCTCGACACCGCGAGCAATCTGCCGCGCCATCTCGTTGGTCGAGCCATTGCGGCTGTAATACAACACCAGAATGTACGGCGCGCTCACGGCAGCAACTCCAGCACATTTTCCGGCGGACGACCGATCACGGCTTTGTCGCCGACTTCAAGAATCGGTCGCTCCATCAGTTTCGGATGCTGGGCGATGGCGTCGATCAATTGCGCTTCGCTGAGGCTTTCATCCGCCAGTTGAAGCATTTTGTATTCATCTTCCCCGGTACGCAGCAACTGGCGTGCGCTGATCCCGAGCTTGCCGAGCAGGGCCTTGATTTGCGCCGCATTCAGCGGGGTTTCGAGGTAACGCACGACGTTTGGGCTCAGGCCGCGGGCTTCAATTAGTTCCAGCGCGCCGCGGGATTTCGAGCAGCGCGGATTGTGATAAAGCGTCAGATCGGTCATGGCGGGTCGCTTCTGGCGTAAAGTGGCGGCTATTCTAACTGTGCAGCGCGCAATCCAGAACCGTCAGAGGCGATGGGTCGCAGGCGCGTTTAAATTTTCACAAGGAACATGACATGACACGGCGATTGGCAGCGGCATTGACGATTATCGGGGCGTTGATGCTGGGGGGCTGCGGCAACGACTACGGCATCGACCAGAACGGGCAGAAAGTCGCGTCCGAGCGTCTGGACAAACAATGGGTAGTGCTTAACTACTGGGCCGAATGGTGCGGGCCGTGCCGAACGGAGATTCCGGAACTCAATCATCTGGCTGACGAGCTCAAGGGCAAGAACGTCGGCGTGTTCGGGGTTAACTTCGACAACGTGCAGGGCGCGGAGCTGAAAGAGGCCAGTGAAAAACTCGGTATCAAGTTCACCGTGCTGGCGCAGGATCCGGCGGAGTTGTTCGACGTGCCGCGCAGTGAAGCGCTGCCGGTGACGTACATCATCGACAACAAAGGCAAGGTGCGTGAACAGCTGATGGGCGAGCAGACGGCGGCGGGGGTGATGGCGAAGCTGGAGGCGTTGCAGGCTACTAAATAGGTTGTTGCCGGTCAGGCTCGTTCCCACGCCGGAGTGTGGGAACGATCAAAAGATCGCAGCCTTCGGCAGCTCCTACAGGGGGTACGCGGACTCATGTAGGAGCTGCCGAAGGCTGCGATCTTTTTTGCGGCTGAACAATCAACCCTCTTCCAGCCACCAACGCAAAGGCTTGCCTTCAGCCGGCCAGAAGCGCATCTGCTCGATCGGCGAGATGTCCCAGCGCTCGACATGTTCCAGCGCCTCGAGGAAACGTTGCTCCTGCTCCATCAACGCCGGCGCGCACAGTTTGCGGGTCTTGCCGATTTTGCCGAAGCTCAGCTTGTCGCCTTCCAGCGTGTACGGCGCGAACCAATGGTTGCAGCCGCCGTTGCCGTAAGCGCGACCATCCTCGCCGAGGGTCACGGTCAGATGGCTGTAATCCATCAATGGCCGTTCACCGATCCATTCCAGAATGTAGCTGCGGTTTTGTTGCAGTTGCACAGGCTCAGCCGCACAACCCACCAGACCAACACCGACCAACGCGGTCAGGGCAAAGCGTTTCATCACGCAGGCTCCTGGCATTTCGGGCACAGGTGCTTGTCGCCAACGGCTTTCCAGCCCAGCTCGGCGATACGCGCGGTGGCCGCCGGTTTCTCTGCGGTTTTGCCCAGCTTGGCGTCCACGGCGAACTCAAAGCTCAGCTCTTTGGCGCAGCTGTCGCAGTTGACCTGCCAGGTGTGGATCGCCAGTTCGCCGAACACCGGGCCGGTGGTCATCGCAGTCCATTGGCCCGGCGGATTGATCAGGTGGCGGACGGTTTCGACGGTCAGGCGCATGGACAAATCCTTGCTGCCTTTAAGGGTGACCAACAGCGCGTCACCGATGCGAATCGAACCACCGTTGCCGGTGACCTGATAGCGGCCCGGAACGAGGGCGCGGCATTCGGTGAGGGTGTGTTGCGGGTTCATCAGCGTGTAGCGGAAATCGTGTTCGACCATGGGTCCTCCAAATATGCGCGACATGCTAGCACGGGCTCGATTGCAGGATGATGCGCGCGTGCGACCTTCGATCCGGTTCAAATCGACCCGCACCCATGGCAAACTGCCGCCCTCGACTCTGAAGGAACGGAACATGGCGCTGATCGAATGTTATGAATGCAAGCGGAACATCAGTTCCGAAGCCTTGGTGTGCATTCATTGCGGGGCCCCGATGGCCGAGCAAGCGGCGCATGTGCAAGCGCAGGCCGCCGCTGCCCCCACGAAGGCCCCGACGATTTCTTTCGGCAGTCTGCCGCGCAACAAGGCTGTGCCGGAGGCCGTTGTCCCGCCCGCCGCTGAACCGCTACCGAAAGTGATGCCCGCCGCAGCAGGGCGCCGTCGTCGTCAGCAAGCGGCGCAACCGGTTCAACCGCAGATCAATGCCGATGGCAGCCGCCCGGTCGAAGGCTGGCTGAAGATCATGATCTTCCTGCTGCCGATGGTGTTTGTCTGGTTCTTGCTGCGCAACGGGCACTCGGCGAAACAACGGCTGTTCGGCTTCGGCTGGCTGGCCTTGCTGATTCTGGCGTCGTCGCTGTCGCCGAAATAACGGTCAGCCCTCGACCTGGTTCTGCGGCGAACCCGCCGCCCAGGTCGCGATGTTGTGCAGCGTGGTTGCCGCGATCGCGCCCAGTGCCTCGCGCGTGAGAAACGCCTGATGCGCGGTGATGATCACGTTAGGAAAGGTCAGCAATCGCGCCAGCACATCGTCCTGTAACGGCAAGTCCGAACGATCCTCGAAAAATAGCTGTGCCTCTTCCTCGTAAACATCCAGCCCCAGATAACCGAGTTGACCGTCCTTCAGTGCGTCGATCAGCGCTGGCGTGTCGACCAGTCCGCCGCGCCCGGTGTTGATCAGCATCGCGCCGGCCTGCATGTGCGCCAGTGACTCGCGGTTGATCAGGTGTTTGCTCTGCTCATTGAGCGGGCAGTGCAGGCTGATGATCCGCGACTGCGCGAGCAGCTCCGGCAAGCTCAGATAACGCGCGCCCAAAGCGACAACGTCCGGGTTTGGATACGGGTCGTAAGCGAGCAACTTGCAGCCGAAACCGTGCATGATTTTCGCGAAGGTCGCACCGATCTGTCCGGTGCCGACGATGCCCACCGTTTTGCCAACCAGATCAAACCCGGTCAGACCGTGCAGGGTGAAATCACCTTCGCGAGTGCGGTTGTAGGCGCGGTGCAGACGACGGTTGAGGGCGAGAATCAATGCCACCGCATGTTCAGCTACAGCATGCGGCGAATACGCGGGAACACGCACGACCGCCAGTCCTAAACGCTTGGCGGCAGGCAGATCGACATGGTTGTAACCCGCCGAACGCAAGGCAATCAGCCGCGTGCCACCAGCGGCGAGACGTTCCAGCACCGGCGCGCTGAGGTCGTCATTGATAAACGCGCAGACTACTTCGTGCTGATCGGCGAGGGCCGCTGTGTCGAGGCTGAGCCGGGCCGGTTGAAAATGCAGTTCGAGATCCGCCGGGCAGTCGGCGGCGAGGAAGCTGTCGCGGTCGTAGGTCTGGCTGCTGAAAACGATCGTGCGCATGAAATCCTCCTAGAGCATCGACGCGGGTTGAAACACCCGCGAGCACTTTAGCGGCAACAGCGGTAGGCGGTGTTGCGCTGGGTCAGGCGCTGATCTTCGCTTGCGTGGCCAGGCGATTGATCGAGCGTTCAAGTTCATCCAGCGCTGCCGAGGCCTTGGGGTCATCCTGCTTGAGCAGGGTTTCGCTGCGCTGACAGGCCGCGCGCAATTGCGGCACGCCGCAGTAACGGGTGGCGCCGTGCAAGCGATGCACGCGCTCAAGCAAAGCGTTTTGATCGTGGCTGTCGCGGGCCGTGCGAATCGCTTCACGGTCGGCTTCAAGCGAGGCCAGCAGCATCGCCAGCATGTCCGCCGCCAGATCGGCTTTGCCGGCGGCCAGACGCAAACCTTCGTCGTGATCGAGCACCGGCAATTCATGGTTGAGTGCAGCGCTGTCGCTGAGTCGATCCGGCGCCTGATTGCGCAAGGCCAGACCGGTCCACTTCAACACCACCTGCGCCAGTTGCCGCTCGCTGATCGGTTTGGTCAGGTAATCGTCCATGCCGCTTTGCAGTAGCGCGCGTTTTTCGTTGGCCATCGCGTGGGCGGTGAGGGCGACGATCGGCAGCGGCGTGCAATGCCGCTCGCTTTCCCACTGGCGAATGGTTTCGGTACTCTGACGCCCGTCCATGCCGGGCATCTGCACGTCCATCAGCACCAGATCGAAGGATTCCGTTTGCACGGCTTTGACAGCGGCGTAACCGCTCTCGACCGCGAGCACTTTGGCGCCCATGTCTTCGAGCAAGGTCTGCACCAGCAACAGGTTTGCCGGGTTGTCGTCGACGCACAGCACACGCGGCGCACGACTCGACAACGGCTCGCCCGGTTCGCTGCGCATCTGGCGCGGATTGACCAGATCGGACAAGGCCCGGCGCAACTTGCGCGTGCACGCCGGTTTCGCCTGCAACTGGCTGTGCGGGTTGGGCACCGACAGATGGAACAGCGTCTGCTCGGTGGTCGGGCACAGCACCAGTACTTTGCAGCCGAGGTGTTCGAGATCCCAGATGTGCTGGTTCAAACGCTCCGGCAGCATGTCGTTGCTGGTGATGCCGATGACCGCCAGATCAATCGCCTGATCGGTCTGATGCGCGCCGGTGACGCCATTGGTCAAGGTTTCGAGGGTATTGAACGGTGTGACGTCGAGGCCGCAATCTTCCAGTTGATGCTGCAAGGCCTGACGCGCCAGTTCGTGATTTTCCAGCACCGCCACGCGGCGCCCGAGCAGCGGCGCGGCGGGCAGGTCTTCGGCGTCGTCGCGGGTTTTTGGCAGGCTCAGGCTGATCCAGAATTCCGAACCTTCGCCCGGCGTGCTGTCGACGCCGATTTCGCCGCCCATCTGCTCGATCAAGCGTTTGGAAATCACCAGCCCCAACCCGGTGCCGCCGGGCTGGCGCGACAGCGAATTGTCGGCTTGGCTGAACGCTTGAAACAGTGCGCGCACGTCCTGATTCGACAGGCCGATGCCGGTGTCCTGAATGCTGATGCGCAGTTGCACGCTGTCTTCGTGCTCTTCTTCGAGCATGGCGCGGGCGACGATGGTGCCTTCGCGGGTGAACTTGATCGCGTTGCTGACCAGATTGGTGAGGATCTGCTTGAGGCGCAGCGGATCGCCGACCAGCGACAGCGGCGTGTCGCGATACACCAGACTGACCAGCTCCAATTGCTTGGCGTGCGCGGCTGGGGCGAGGATGGTCAGAGTGTCCTGCAACAGGTCGCGCAGGTTGAACGGAATATGGTCGAGCACCAGTTTGCCGGCCTCGATTTTCGAGAAGTCGAGGATCTCGTTGATGATGCCCAGCAGGCTGTCGGCGGATTTTTCGATGGTGCCCAGATAGTCGAGCTGACGCGGGGTCAGTTCGCTTTTCTGCAACAGATGCGTGAAGCCGAGAATGCCGTTGAGTGGCGTGCGGATCTCGTGGCTCATGTTGGCGAGGAATTCGGATTTGATCCGGCTCGCCTCCAGCGCTTCTTTGCGCGCCAGATCCAGTTCGATGTTCTGGATCTCGATGGTTTCCAGATTCTGGCGCACGTCTTCGGTGGCCTGATCGACGCTGTGCTGCAACTCTTCGCGGGCGTTCTGCAGGGTGCCGGCCATGCGATTGATGCCGGAAGCGAGTTCATCCAGTTCCTGACTGCCGAGCGGCGGCAGGCGGGTTTCCAGATGACCGTCCTTGAGTTGCGCGACGGCCTGTTTGATCTGGCCCAGCGGACGGTTGATGGTGCGGCCCATGCGCAGCGCCAGCAGCGCGGCACCGGCCAGACCGGCGACTATTAATAGAAGGCTGGCGAACAGGCTGCGATAACCGCGTAGCAACATGCCGTTGTGCGACAGCTCCAGTTCGACCCAGCCCAAGAGGCGGTCTGACTCTGCCGGGATCAGTTCACCGGCGAGGTTGCGATGCTTGCCGAACACCGGCATCAGGTAACGCGTCGCGTCATTGCCGCTGCGTCGTTGCAGTTGCGCGCTGTCGCCGCTCGGCGCCTGATTGAGCATGGTCGGGCCGGCGTGGGCCAGCGGCGAGCGATCCGGCGCTAGGAACGTCACCGCGCGCACGTCGGGTTGTTCAAGGGATTGCGTGGCGATGCGCTCCAGCAACTCATTGTTGCCGTGACCCATGGCGGGTGCGACCAGCGGGGCCAGTTGTTCGGCGATCATTTCGCCGCGCTGCATCAATTGGCTCTGCAAGTCGGACTGCTGCATCCAGGTGAAATAGCCACCCAGCACCAGCGCCATCAGGCTGGTCGGCAACAAGGTCAGCAACAACACGCGACCTTTGATTCCCAGTTTCTTGAGCACGCCTATCTCCTGCATCCCGCTGATCTGTTGACTCATGCGTGCATCCGGCACGCGACATTGGCGCAGTGTAGCGATTTGCTCGCGGGCAATCTCCGGAAAAATGGTGTCGCCATCGGTCAGCGTGTGGGTGCTCGTTTGTCCGAAGGGCTAACCATCAGTTGCCCGATGCCCGGCAATCTTGAATAATCGCCCTCAACTGAGAATGACTTGCAGATACTCATGACTCCTGTTTCCGTTGGCCAGCCACGCATACTTTCCATCGAGGACGATCCGGTACTCGGCGCCTATGTTCACGAACATCTGGGCCGCAGCGGCTTTCAGGTGACCTGGTGCCAGAACGGTCAGGAGGGCTTGAACATTGCCAAGCGCCAGCCGTTCGACGTGGTGCTGATGGATATTCTGCTGCCGGGCATGGATGGTTTGAACGTGCTGACGCAATTGCGCCAGAGCCATTCGACGCCGGTGCTGCTGATGTCGGCCCTGGGTGCCGAGGCCGATCGCATCAGCGGTTTCCGACTGGGCGCCGATGATTATCTGCCCAAGCCGTTCAGCATGGCCGAGCTGCATGTGCGCATCGAAGCGATCCTGCGCCGGGTCGCGCTGGATCGGCGTCCGGCGGCGAGTGCGCCTGCCGCGACGATCAGCGCGCTGCATTTTGACGATGAACAGTGCGACGTGTTTTTCCGCGATCAACCTGCCGGGCTGACCCGTAGCGAATTTCGTCTGCTGGAAACCCTCAACCGCAATGATGAAGAAGTGCTGAGCAAAGCCTTCCTTTATCAGCACGTTTTGCAACGCGGCTACGCGGCCCACGATCGCAGCCTCGACATGCACATCAGCCAGATCCGCCGCAAACTCAAAGCCATCGGTTACATCGAGCGGGAAGTGCGCACGGTGTGGGGCAAGGGTTATGTACTGAGCGGTGCCGATGAAACTGTCTGAACTGCCGGGCCGCCATTCGCTGTTCTGGAAACTCGCCTGTCTGCTGGTCGCCTTCTGTCTGCTGATGATCTGGCTGAGCTGGTCGTGGGGCCGCTATATGGAGGAGCGCAATCAGTTTCTCTCCGATGAGGCGCGCGGCACCTTAACGCGTTATGCCGGTGAGGCCGAACGTGCCTGGCAGCGCGGTGGTCGCAGCGGTATTGATGACTGGTTACAGAGCATGGAATTGCGCGAGGCCAGTTGGGTCGGCGTGATCGGCGGCAATTTGCAGTCGCTGAGCAACGACCCGCTGAACGATCAGGAAACCCAGCACCTGACCTTTTTGCGCGGCCTCGACTGGCCGATTCACAAACAGGGGCGGCCGTGGCTGCGCATTCCATTTCCCAAAGACCCGGCCGCTGGCAGTCTGGTGATCGAATTGCCCGAGCGTTTTCTGCCGGGCAAATATCGGGTGTTCTGGCGGGTGATCACCAACGGCGTGATTCCGGGACTGTTCACTTTGCTGTTGTGTGTCGGGTTGTATCGCTTGCTGGTGGTGCCGCTGAATAATTTGCGCGAACAGGCCAACGCCTGGCGTGCTGATCAATTGAATGTGCGGTTGTCGAGCGGGATTACCCAGCGCCCGGATGAGCTCGGCGAACTGGCAAGGGCGTTTGACTCGATGTCCGAACGCCTGCAATCCACCGTCGCCCTGCAACAGCAATTGCTCCGCGACCTGTCCCACGAATTGCGCACGCCGCTGAGCCGCCTGCGCGTGGCCAGCGAAAGTGAGCAAGGTCTGCCGCAATTGCGCGAGCGCATCGGGCGTGAAGTCGACGGCATGCAACGGCTGGTCGAAGACACCTTGCAACTGGCCTGGCTCGACACCGACCGCACGCCACTGCCGGACGAGGCGATCCAGATTCAGGCGCTGTGGGAAATGCTTACCGACAACGCCTGTTACGAAAGCGGCTGGCCGAGCCTGCAATTGCAGTGTTCGGTCGAGGCATCGTGCTGGGTGCGCGGCAATCTCAACACGCTGGCGCAGGCGCTGGAGAACATTTTGCGCAACGCCATTCGGCATTCGCCGGAAGGCGGGATCGTCCGGCTCGATGGACGGCGTGATGGTGATTACTGGCATTTGTGGCTGGAGGATCAGGGCGGTGGTGTGGCTGACGCGGATCTGCAGCGGATCTTTTTACCATTCACCCGACTGGATGGCTCGCGGCCCGGCGACGGAGGGTTTGGTTTGGGGCTGAGCATTGCGCGCAATGCGGTGCAGCGTCAGGGCGGGTTTATTTGGGCGGAGAATGGCGGGGTGGGGTTGCGGCTGAATTTGCGCTTGATGGCTGAAGGTGACATTGCGCCGACTGACGCATTCGCGAGCAGGCTCGCTCCCACATTGGATCTTTGTTCACCACGGATTGTGTAATCAACACTTCTAACTGTCAGCACTGTTGACACTAATTTTTTGAGCGACACCGTCCCCTGTGGGAGCGAGCCTGCTCGCGAAGAGGCCATTCTCATCGCTACAAATGAAACTGCCGAGCTTAAAACTCTCACCAGTGGTGAGACAAATGCTGCTTATTCCCATAAACCATAAGCACCGCACTTTGCGTGATATGGCCTGCGCGGGTTTGCCGGTATGATAGGCGCCCCCGCACGTCTGGATTGCGAATACGCCATGACCTTGCAGTACCCAACCATCGCCGATTGCGTCGGCAACACTCCGCTGGTGCGTTTGCAGCGCCTGCCCGGTGCCACCAGCAACACCCTATTGCTCAAGCTCGAAGGGAATAACCCGGCGGGTTCGGTCAAGGACCGTCCGGCGTTGTCGATGATCACTCGCGCCGAGTTGCGTGGGCAGATCCACGCCGGCGATACGCTGATTGAAGCGACTTCGGGTAACACCGGCATTGCGCTGGCCATGGCCGCCGCGATCAAGGGTTACAAGATGATCCTGATCATGCCGGACAATTCCAGCGCCGAGCGCAAAGCGGCGATGACCGCTTACGGTGCCGAGCTGATTCTGGTCAGTCAGGAAGAAGGCATGGAAGGCGCGCGCGACCTCGCGCAGCGTATGGAAGCCGAAGGCCGTGGCAAGGTGCTCGATCAGTTCGCCAATGGCGACAATCCTGAAGCGCACTACACCACCACCGGTCCGGAAATCTGGCGTCAGACCCAGGGCACCATCACCCATTTCGTCAGTTCGATGGGCACCACCGGCACCATCATGGGCGTTTCGCGCTACTTGAAAGAGCAGAGCGACAACGTGCAGATCGTCGGTTTGCAGCCGATGGAAGGCTCGGCCATTCCCGGCATTCGCCGCTGGCCGCAGGAATACCTGCCGAAGATTTATCAGGCTGACCGTGTTGATCGTATCGTCGACATGGCGCAAAGCGAAGCCGAAGACGTCACCCGGCGTCTGGCCCGTGAAGAAGGCATCTTCTGCGGCGTGTCCTCGGGCGGTGCGGTGGCAGCGATGTTGCGCCTGTCCAAAGAAGTTGAAAACGCGGTGATCGTCGCGATCATCTGCGACCGTGGCGACCGTTACCTGTCGACCGGCATTTTCGACGCGCCCAACTGATGGCCAAGCACGAGAGAGGCCTGCGCTTTCAACCCACCGGTGGCAGCAAGGCTGCGCAAATTCCGACCGGCAAGAAGCAGCGCTTGAGCATCGAGCGCCTGGCCAATGACGGTCGCGGCATCGCGTTTTTCGAAGGCAAAACCTGGTTCGTCCTCGGCGCCCTTGCCGGTGAAGAGGTCGAAGCGCGGGTGCTCGGCGCCCACGGCAAAGTGGTCGAGGCGCGCACCGAGCGCGTGTTCACCGCCAGCGAACTGCGTCGCCCGGCGCCGTGTCAGCATGCCGGTCGTTGTGGCGGTTGCAGCGTTCAGCATTTGCCCCACAGCGAACAGCTTGCCCTGAAACAGCGCATGCTCGCCGAGCAATTGTCGCGCGTTGCCGGTGTCGAACCTGAAGAGTGGGCAGCGCCGCTGACCGGCCCGGAATTCGGCTATCGCCGTCGTGCCCGGATCGCGGTGCGCTGGGACATGAAAGCGAAGAAACTCGAAGTCGGTTTTCGCGCGGCTGGCAGTCAGGACATTGTCGCGATCAGCGAATGCCCGGTGCTGGTACAGCCCTTGCAACCGATCATGACCCGCTTGCCGGAGATGCTCCGTCGCTTGAGCAAGCCGCAAGCGTTGGGTCACGTCGAGTTGTTCAGCGGCTCGTCGCTGGCGGTATTGCTGCGGCACATGGCGCCGTTGTCCGAAGCGGATCTGAGCATCCTCAAGGACTTCTGCCAGTTTCATGAAGCGCAATTGTGGCTGCATGGCGAAGGCGAGCCGCAACCGGTCGATGCCACGCAGTCGCTGGGCTATCGCCTGGAGCAGTGGGATTTGAACCTGGCGTACCGGCCGGGCGACTTTATTCAGGTCAACGCCGGCGTCAACGAGGCGATGGTCGCGCAGGCGCTGGACTGGTTGACGCCGGGCAGCGATGAGCGCGTGCTGGATCTGTTCTGCGGCCTCGGCAACTTTGCCTTGCCGCTGGCCAAATCCGTGCGTGAAGTGGTGGCGGTCGAAGGCGTGCAGACCATGGTTGATCGCGCCGCAGCCAACGCTGCTAGTAACAATTTGCATAACACAAAGTTTTTTCAAGCCGATTTATCCCAGCCTTTGAGCCATGCTCAGTGGATCGGAAACGGTTTTTCTGCGGTACTCTTGGATCCACCGCGTGACGGTGCTTTCGAGGTGGTACGCAAGCTTGCGACCCTTGGCGCCAAGCGGTTGGTGTATGTGTCGTGCAACCCGGCAACGCTGGCGCGCGACACGGTCGAATTGATCAAGCAGGGCTACCGGTTAAAACGTGCCGGGATTCTCGATATGTTTCCTCAGACGGCACATGTCGAGGCCATGGCGTTATTTGAAGCGAGCCAGGATGGCTCGTCTGAATCCGCCTGACCTGTCCGCGCAGCGCTCGCATCAGCCCCGCGAGCGCAAACGGGCAGTAGAGGTCAGCGATTTGACGCATTGAATCTGCGTCGTAGGGAAGGTAAAGCAAGATGGTACAGGTGAGAGCACACCAGCCGATCAACACTGACGGCAGTATCAATCTCGAGGCTTGGCTCGATCACGCGGTCAGTGTCGATCTGGCACTGGATCGCGAAGCCTTGAAAGAAGCCTGCGAGTTCGCTCGCGAGGCCGAACAACAGTCCAATGCCAAGAAGAATCTGTGGGCCGAAGGCTCCGGGAGTTTCAGCACGGGACTTGAGATCGCCGAGATTCTCGCCGACCTCAAACTCGATCAGGATTCGCTGGTCGCTGCGGTGCTGTATCGCGGCGTGCGCGAAGGCCAGATCGAACTCGCGGCCATCAGCCAGCGCTTCGGCCCGGTGGTGGCCAAGCTGATCGACGGCGTGCAGCGCATGGCTGCGATCAGCGCCAGCCTCAGTCCGCGTCAGTCGATGGTGATGGGCACGCAAGGGCAGGTGGAAAACCTGCGCAAGATGCTCGTGGCGATGGTCGACGACGTGCGCGTCGCGCTGATCAAACTGGCCGAACGTACCTGCGCGATTCGTGCGGTGAAAACCGCCGACGATGAAAAGCGTAACCGCGTCGCCCGCGAAGTGTTCGACATCTATGCGCCGCTCGCGCATCGCCTCGGCATCGGTCATATCAAATGGGAACTGGAGGACTTGTCCTTCCGTTACCTCGAGCCGGATCAATACAAACAGATCGCCAAGTTGCTCCACGAGCGACGGCTTGATCGCGAGCGTTTCATCGCCGACGTGATGACCCAGCTCAAGGACGAATTGCAGGCCACCGGCGTTGACGCCGACATCAGCGGCCGGGCCAAACACATCTATTCGATCTGGCGCAAAATGCAGCGCAAGGGGCTGGAATTCAGCCAGATCTACGACGTGCGTGCGGTGCGTGTGCTGGTGCCGGAGATGCGCGACTGCTACACCGCGCTCGGCATCGTCCACACCTTGTGGCGGCACATCCCGAAAGAATTCGACGACTACATCGCCAACCCGAAAGAGAACGGCTACCGCTCGCTGCACACGGCGGTGATCGGCCCTGAGGGTAAAGTGCTTGAGGTGCAGATCCGGACGCACTCGATGCACGAAGAAGCCGAGCTCGGCGTCTGCGCGCACTGGCGCTACAAAGGCACCGACGTCAAATCCGGTTCGAATCACTACGAAGAGAAAATCTCCTGGCTGCGCCAGGTGCTCGAGTGGCACGAAGAGCTGGGCGATATCGGTGGTCTGGCCGAACAGTTGCGCGTCGATATCGAACCGGATCGGGTGTACATCTTCACCCCCGACGGTCACGCCATCGACTTGCCGAAAGGCGCGACGCCGCTGGACTTCGCTTACCGCGTGCACACCGAGATCGGTCACAACTGCCGTGGCGCGAAGATCAACGGGCGCATCGTCCCGCTCAACTACAGCCTGCAGACCGGTGAACAGGTCGAGATCATCACCAGCAAGCACGGCACGCCGAGCCGCGACTGGCTGAACTCGAACCTTGGCTACGTCACCACCTCGCGGGCGCGGGCGAAGATTGTTCACTGGTTTAAATTGCAGGCGCGTGATCAGAACGTCGCCGCCGGTAAAACCCTGATCGAACGCGAACTGGCGCGCCTCGGTCTGCCAGCGGTGGACTTCGACAAGCTGGCCGACAAGGCCAACATGAAAACCGCCGAAGACATGTTCGCCGCCCTTGGTGCCGGCGACTTGCGTCTGGCGCAACTGGTCAACCTCGCGCAACAACTGGTCGAGCCGGAGCGTGGTAACGAGCAGCTGGAACTGATACCGCGCAAAGCCACCGGTTACAAACCGGGCAAGCGCGGCGACATTCAGATTCAGGGCGTCGGTAACTTGATGACGCAGATGGCTGGCTGCTGCCAACCGCTGCCGGGCGATGCGATCGTCGGCTACATCACACAGGGCCGTGGCGTGAGCATTCACCGTCAGGACTGCGCCTCGGTGCTGCAACTGTCGGGGCGCGAGCCAGAGCGGATCATTCAGGTGAGCTGGGGCCCGGTGCCGGTGCTCACCTATCCGGTGGACATTATCATCCGTGCCTACGACCGTTCCGGTCTGCTGCGTGACGTTTCGCAGGTGCTGCTCAACGAGCGCATCAACGTGCTGGCGGTCAACACCCGCTCGAACAAAGAGGACAACACCGCGTTGATGTCCCTGACCATCGAGATCCCGGGTCTGGATGCGCTGGGACGGTTGTTGGGGCGGATTTCCCAGTTGCCGAACATCATCGAAACGCGGCGTAACCGTACCCCGTGAAGATCGACGCCGATCAACTGTGGGAGCGAGCCTGCTCGCGAAGAGGGTGTGTCAGTCGACATCATTGTTGCAGACACACCGCTTTCGCGAGCAGGCTCGCTCCCACAAGGTTTTGTGGTGAGAGATAAATGATGTACAGCCTTGAAGACCTGCTCCATCTGATGAACTGTCTGCGCGATCCGCAGTTCGGTTGCCCGTGGGACATCAAGCAAACCTACGCGACCATCGTTCCGCACACCCTTGAAGAAGCCTACGAAGTGGCCGACGCCATTGAGCGTGGCGACTTCGATCATTTGCAGGGCGAGCTCGGCGATCTGTTGTTCCAGGTCGTCTATTACAGCCAGTTGGCCAAGGAAGAAGGGCGCTTCGAATTTGCCGGGGTGATCGACAGCATCACTCGCAAACTCATCCGTCGTCATCCGCACGTGTTCCCAACGGGCGATCTGTACGCGCCGCTGGACGTGCCGCGCTTGAGCGAAGAACAGGTCAAGCAGCGCTGGGAAGAGATCAAGGCCGAAGAACGTGCCGAGCAATCCGCTGCGCCCGAGCAACTGTCGCTGCTCGACGACGTGCCGGCCACGCTGCCAGCCTTGTCGCGTTCAGCCAAGCTGCAGAAGCGTGCCGGGCAGGTCGGTTTCGACTGGCCGGAGGCTTTGCCGGTATTCGACAAGGTGCGCGAAGAGCTCGATGAAGTCCTTGAAGCCATGTCGCAAAACGATCCTGTCGCCGTGGCGGACGAGATCGGTGATTTGCTGTTTTCCGTGGTCAATCTGGCCCGGCATCTGAAGGTCGACCCGGAAACTTCGCTGCGTGGCGCCAACAGCAAATTCGAAAGACGCTTCCGTTTTATCGAACAGGCATTGCGCGACACCCACCGTCCCATAGAAGATTGCACCCTCGAAGAGTTGGACGCCCTGTGGGGCGAAGCCAAACGTCAGGAAAAGAATGCGCCCAGCTGCGGCTGAGCAACTGCCCAAGTGAGTAAGCATCAATGAGTATTTCCCTTCGCGACCAGTTGCTCAAAGCAGGCCTGGTCAACCAAAAGCAGGCCAAGCAGGTCGGCAAAGACAAGCAGAAGCAGCAGCGTCTGGCGCATAAAGGCCAGATCGAACTGGATGACTCGCAACAGCGCGCCGCTCAGGAAGCCAAGGCCGAGAAGGTCAAGCGCGACCAGGAGCTGAACCGCCAACAGCAGGAGAAAGTAGAAGCCAAGGCGCGTGCTGCTCAGGTCAAGCAACTGATTGAAGTCTCGCGTCTGCCGAAGCTGACCACCGAGGACTACTACAACTTCGTCGACGACAAGAAGGTCAAGCGGATCTCGGTCAACACGCTGATGCGCAACAAGCTCAGCAGCGGTTCGCTGGCGATCGTCCACCATGCCGGCGGCTACGAAGTGATTCCGCGTGAAGCGGCCCTGAAGATCCAGGAGCGCGATCCGCAGCGCATCGTGCAACTCAACGTGCAGACCGAAGAAGTCAGCACCGAAGATGATCCGTATGCGGCGTATCAGATTCCTGATGATCTGATGTGGTAATGGTTTAATGTTCTAGCGACTTACATCTTTGTTAGTACTTTGAAAGTGTTTATAGATTGAACCCGCCGATTCGTATCGATACGATCGGCGGGTTTTCTTTTGGCAGAAATTAACGTGTTTGAAGTGTGAAGATTTTGCGCTGCTTATAAACAGCGCGTTGCATTTTTATATAGGTTTTTTTTGTAGGGGAGAATAAATGGAATTAACTTGAATGAATAAGGATATTGCTAATGTTATTAAGCATTGCTTCGTTGCGCCAACCGACTTTTGAACCGCAGTTTTTTGAGTTGCGGGCGCCTGGCCAGTCAATTACCGATTACGTGATCAGCGAACTGGATGTGCGGGCCGAGTACGTACGCCGCAAGATCAGGATCGCCGCCAAGGCCGCTGCCGCGGATCACGATGGCGCGGACTGTCTGTTCTTCACCCTGCCAGAGTTTTTCTGGAATATCCCTTGGCGTGAAGTCGACAGCGAAGAAGAACTGCACGAACTAACGACCGCTTACCTGGAAAAAGTCCCCGCGTACATTTCGTCGTTAATGAAAGATCTGCCGATGGAACGCTATGGCAAGATTGTACTGTTGGCGGGAAGTTGTGCGACGTTGGTAAAGATAGGCGAGGGTGACGCAAGTTATTACGAGGTCATCAATTATTTGCTGACCATCACAAATAAAGAATACGAGGCAGATATACCGTTGATGTCGATGTGGCCCAAGCGCCATGTTTCCGGCATCGATTTTGGTCAGCATATTGGCAATGAAGATGGTTTTGGTTCTTCAGGCTGTTTGATGAGTTTGTCATCAAGGTCAAGGATCACAGTTCCGTCAGCGCGGAGCACAGTTACTTTGACGGATACGAAGGGCTGTTTATCAATAGCCTGGTGCCGGGATGCCCGTTCGGCATTAACGTGTGCCTTGACTATGCCGTGCTGAAGGAAGGTGAGCGGGATAAGGAAGTTGAAATCCCTGAAGTGAAAATCGACTTCCTGATTGCCTGCGGCATGTCCTTGGACTACGACAAGCAGCACCCGACTGCCGTGCAGTACTCAATCAGGAATGACGGCATGGGCCGTGGTGCATGTGAGGTGGTCAGACTCGAGGAGGGGCTGATCGTCGATGAAATAGCTTCGGAGGAAATCGACGACAACCTTTATTTGAGTGTGATTCGCGTGGTGTGAAGGTTTTGATGTTGTTGCAGCCTGCCACCCCGAAAGGGGCAGGCTGCAACCCTGAAGAGTGGTGAGTCAGGCGGATCGTAGATCCCGTTGCTGTTCTTGCACTTCCAGTTCGGCCTTATAGTTGTGGGCATCGATCTCGTTGTGGAACATGCCGACCAGCAAGTCTTGTTGATGCACATCCCAGATCCGTATACCCGCGGCTACGCCTTCATGGGACATGTGTGAATCGTCGCGTTCAGTTACTTTTACAGTCATCTGCTAGCTCCAATCTCTGGTTTATCTGCAGCAAGGCGTGTGCAGGACTCTTTTATATGTTTTGTTAGCTTGCTAAGTAAACGGCTGATTTATGCAATGTGTTGTTGCGGTTTTTGCAACAGTGCTGCAGCCCCCGTAAACCGCGACATTCGGTCGCAGGGGGTAAAGTTTCATGACAGAAGTTTCATTTCCAGATGCACGCAACCCTGTGTAGGAGCTGCCGAAGGCTGCGATCTTGATCGTTCCCACGCTCCGCGTTGATCGTTCCCACGCTCTGCGTGGGAATGCCTCTTGGGACGCTCTGCGTCCAGTGACGCGGAGCGTCACGGGCAGCATTCCCACGCAGAGCGTGGGAACGATCAGATAGGGGATTTGTGTTGGGCCAGGAGTTTTCTTCAGACGAAAAAAAACGCCCCGAACCAGTCGGGGCGTTTTTATGTGTGGCTCAAGCTCGGGGAATTACTTGCCTTCCCAGCGCTTCAGTACCAGCGTGGCGTTGGTGCCGCCGAAGCCGAAGCTGTTGCTCATCACGGTGTTGATGGTGGCGTTCTCGCGGGTCTTGGTCAGCACCGGCAGATCGGCCACTTCAGGGTCCAGCTCGTCGATGTTGGCGGAGCCGGCAATGAAGTTGCCTTCCATCATCAGCATGCAGTAGATCGCTTCGTGAACGCCGGCAGCGCCCAGGGAGTGACCGGACAGGCTCTTGGTCGAGCTGATCGCCGGTGCCTTGTCGCCGAACACTTCACGCACACCTTTCATTTCCGCAACGTCGCCGACCGGAGTCGAAGTGCCGTGGGTGTTCAGGTAGTCGATCGGGGTATCAACGGTGGACATCGCCATCTGCATGCAGCGGATCGCGCCTTCGCCGCTCGGGGCAACCATGTCGTAGCCGTCGGACGTCGCGCCGTAGCCAACGATTTCGGCGTAGATTTTCGCGCCACGGGCCAGAGCGTGTTCCAGCTCTTCAACCACGACCATGCCGCCACCGCCAGCGATGACGAAACCGTCACGGTCTTTGTCGTAGGCACGGGAAGCCAGTTCCGGAGTGTCGTTACGCTTGCTGGACAGAGCGCCCATGGCGTCGAACAGGAACGACTGGCTCCAGTGCTCTTCTTCACCGCCACCGGCGAAGACGATGTCCTGCTTGCCCATCTGGATCTGTTCCATGGCGGTACCGATGCAGTGAGCACTGGTGGCGCAGGCAGAAGCGATGGAGTAGTTCAGGCCTTTGATCTTGAATGGCGTGGCCAGGCAAGCGGAAACGGTGCTGCTCATGGTCCGCGTTACACGGTATGGGCCAACGCGCTTCACGCCTTTCTCGCGCAGGATGTCCAGCGCTTCCATCTGGTTCAGCGTGGAAGCACCACCGGAGCCAGCAACGAGGCCGGTACGCGGGTTGGACACTTGCTCTTCGGTCAGGCCGGAGTCAGCAATGGCGTCTTTCATGGCCAGGTAGGCGTAAGCCGCTGCGTGGCCGACGAAGCGATAGATCTTGCGATCGATCAGCTCTTCAAGGTTGAGGTCGATGGAGCCGGAAACCTGGCTACGCAGACCCATTTCGGCATATTCCGGGTTGAACCGGATGCCAGGGCGGCTTGCACGCAGGTTAGCGGAGACGGTCTCTTTGTCATTGCCCAGGCACGAAACAATGCCCAGACCAGTGATAACGACGCGGCGCATGCGAATAACCCTTAGAAGTTGTCAGTGGAGGTGAACACGCCGACGCGAAGGCCTTCGGCGGTGTAGATTTCGCGACCGTCAACAGACACCGAACCGTCGGCAATAGCCAGGTTCAGCTTGCCCTTGAGGACGCGCTTGATTTGAATGTTGTAAGTGACTTTCTTGGCGGTCGGCAGTACCTGACCGAAGAATTTCACTTCGCCCGAACCCAGCGCACGGCCACGGCCCGGCAGGCCTTGCCAGCCCAGGAAGAAGCCGACCAGTTGCCACATGGCATCCAGACCCAGGCAGCCCGGCATCACCGGATCACCTTCGAAGTGGCACGCGAAGAACCACAGGTCAGGGTTGATATCCAGTTCGGCGACCAATTCACCTTTGCCGTACTTGCCACCCTCTTCACTGATATGGGTGATGCGATCCACCATCAGCATGTTCGGGGCGGGCAGTTGCGCGTTACCTGGGCCGAACAGCTCACCGCGACTGCAGCGCAGCAGATCTTCCCGAGTAAAGGCGTTTTGTTTGGTCATGCGAGCTCCTCAATAATCCCATGCGGCAGGTGGGGCAAATCTTCCCGACCGTTCGAAGCGTTCATGCCTCGAACCGGCAGCCTACTCATAGACTATTGCGTTGTGGTGAAAGTCACAGCACCAAGGACATGAATGTACACTTGTGCACTGAAATTTTTAATCAAGCCCCTTTTGAGGCTCGTTCGGGTGCCTAAGACTGCCGCACTTTCGCTTTTCACGCCAGTCGCAGATGGTCGAAAGGCCCACTCTACGACACCCAGCGCTGCAGAATCTGCTGCAGATCATTACGTTTGAACGGCTTCGCCAGATAATCGTTCATACCCGCCTGCAGGCAGGTTTCGCGGTCGCCCTGCAAAGCGTTGGCAGTCAGCGCGATGATCGGCACGTCGGTGCGCCCGGGCAGACAGCGAATCTGCCGAGTCGCCTCGTAGCCGTCGATAATTGGCAAGCGGCAATCCATCAGAATCACTTCGAAATCATTTTCTTCGGCACTGCGCACCGCTTGCGCGCCATCGGTAGCCACGCTGACAGTAAAGCCCAGACTGCGCAGCATCGCTTCAATCACCGTTTGATTGACCGGGTTATCCTCGACCAGCAGCACATTGCGCCCTTCACCGTGGCCGTCGCCATTCAGCGTGCGCGGCGCGGTCAATTGCGGCAACGCCTGCTTCGACAGCGCCAGCGGAATCTCCAGGGTAAACACTGAGCCGCGACCTTCCTCGCTTTGCGCGCGCAATGTGCCGCCCATGCGCTCGGCCAGCGTTCGCGCGATCGGCAAACCGAGGCCGGTACCGCCGTAACGCCGTGAAATCGAACTGTCCGCCTGCTGGAACGCGTTGAACATCAGCTCCAGACTCTCCGACGAAATACCGATGCCGCTGTCGCGCACCGAGCAGGTGAACCACAGCAGTTCGTGATCCAGCGACTGCCACTGCGCCTCGATGCTGACCCGACCCTGTTCGGTGAACTTCAGCGCATTGCCGACCAGGTTGACCAGAATCTGCCGGATCCGCGTCGGATCGCCCTGTACTTGCAAGCCGCGCATGTCCTCGGGAACCCGCAGATTCAGCGCCAGACCCCGTTGTACCGCGCTGTGCTGGAACGACTGCGCGCAGGCACTGATCAACTCGGCGAGGTTGAACGGAATGTGTTCCAGCTCCAGCTCTGAGCGTTCGATCCGCGAGAAATCGAGAATATCGTTAATGACTTTCAGCAAGTGTTCGGTGGACTCGGAGGCGAGGGCGGCGTACTCGACCTGCTCCTCGGTCATCTCAGTGGTTTCCAGCAGTTGCAGCATGCCGAGTACGCCGTTCATGGGCGTGCGCAGTTCATGGCTCATCATCGCCAGAAAGTCGGATTTGGCGTTGTTGGCCTTTTCCGCTTCCTCGCGGGTCTGGATCAACTGCGCCATCGCCTGATGCTGTTCGCGGCTGGCCTGCTCCAGCGCCTGAGCAAGGTTATTGATGTGCTGTGACAGCGCGCCGAGTTCGGTGTCATCGACAATCGGCAGCGGAGTTTTGTACTCGCCTTCCTGAATCGCCTTGACCGCATTGCCGATGTCGCGGATCGGCTGCGACAGACTGCCGGCCAGACGCCGCGCCAATACGAAGGTGAAGAGCAGGGCAAACAGCGCGAGAATTCCGGCCTTGAGCAGAATTTCCTGCTGACGCTGATTAAAGGCATCGTTGGACAGACCGACGATCACCCGCCCCAGATAATCCTCGCCGGCCGCCGCGTTATTGGCTTTGGTGTCCTGGAAAAAATCATTGTGCAGAGCGATGCGTTGCAATCGCACCGGCGCCTGAAACACCTCGACCTGATGCGGTTGGCTGTGGGACGCCGCCGGTTGCTCGACGTACACCAGAATCCGGTTGGCGCTGTCCTGCACCTCAAGGAAACGCACATTCGGCGTGGCCAGCGTGGCCCTGAGCAGACTTTCCAGCACTTCATTGTTGCCGGAAATCACCCCGTATTCGGTGGCGGGCG
Source organism: Pseudomonas rustica (assembly GCF_049959085.1). Taxonomy (NCBI): domain Bacteria; kingdom Pseudomonadati; phylum Pseudomonadota; class Gammaproteobacteria; order Pseudomonadales; family Pseudomonadaceae; genus Pseudomonas; species Pseudomonas rustica. The sequence goes on from NZ_CP188200.1 coordinate 951,438, forward strand.
CCAGTTGGTTGGCGATCAACTGACCGGTGTGAGTCAGCTCTTGCCGCAAATCCTGAATGCGCACAAAGGTGAAGAAGCTGATCAACAACAAGGTCAGCAACAGCGCTGGGCCCAAGCTGATCAACTGGGTGCGGGTGTTGATGTCCCAACGGCGACGGAAACTCATCAGTGGCGTTCTCCTTCAGCCAGCGTTCTGGCGACAGACGCTTCATTCAACGGTTCGATCCCTAAGGAACGCGCTACCTGCGCATTACTTGAGACTTTAAAACGTTCGGGATAGAGCGTTCGCGGCCAGCGCGTGGTGGGCTGGTCGAGCAAATCATCCAGAATCGCCAGCCAGTCGCTCTGGTCGCTGTAACTGCTGGCCAGGCTGCCGGCGCGTACGAAGGCAGCATTCGGTCCGATTAGCGCGACGTGCCGCGCATAGCTGCTGAGCAGCAGGTTCTTCGCGGTTTTCGGGTTGTACAGGTCAGGGTCGTCGAGGCCGAGCAGCACGTCGCTGTTTTTCAGGACTATTTGTAACGGGCGACTGTCGTTGGTGTTGTCCCAGCGCTGGCTGAAGATCTGCAGATTCAGCGGCTCGGCAATCAGATTCAGTTCTTTGAGGAGGAATTCGCTGTGCTCATCGAACAGCACGCCGACCCGCTTGGCCTGCGGCAGAATCCGTCGGATCAATTGCAACTGTCGAGCCAGCGGCGGATCGCTCCACAACAGGCTCAGGTGCGGTGGTTGCGCTGTACCAAAACGTTGCCGCGCTTGCAGACGGCTGATGCGCAGCACCAGCGTTGCCGGGCCTTGGGCATCTTGCAGGCGCCAGTCCAGCGCCGGCAGGTCAAGCAGGATAAGCCGCAGGCTGGACGGTAATTTACCCGGCGCCGGCAGGCTTGCCAGTGGCTGAAAACGCACGTTATCGGTCGGGCGCAATTCGCTCAGCGCCTCGACGAACGCCTGCACACCGGGGCTGTCTTCGGTGCCGGTCAACAGAATGTCGGCGGCCTGCACTCCGACGCCGTGCAGCCACGCGGTCAAAAACAGGCAGAGCCCGGCCAGCCAGTGGCCCAGGGTTGGCGTCTTCCGTGACGTGCCCAATCGCATCCTAGAACTCCAACTCGGCGCTGAAGTACATGACTCGGCGCTCGTCGTAGTTGTTGTCAACGAAAGTGGTCGGCTCATGGTCGAGGCGCTGTTGCAGCACGCCGGCCAGTTGCAACTGCGCCTTGCCCAGCGCGATGCGTTTGGCGATGCGCGTGTCGACCCGTTCGAAGCGGTAGCCGTTGAGGGCGTTGTCGCCGTAATAGAAGAGGGCACTGTTCCAGCCGTGGCCCCAGTCGCGCAGCCAGCCGGCGGAACCACTGTTGCGCGAAGTGAATTGCTGATCCATTGGATTGCTCGCCTCGGCATCGACGAAGGCATACGTGAAGCGCAAACGGTCGGCCCGGCTCACGCGCCAGTCGAGCTGGGTTTCGGTGCCGCGAAAACGTGAGCTGTTGGCGTTGCTGGCGATGTACTGATTGTTGCGCAACGGCTCGCTGATCATTCCGGTGATTTCGTCGTAGAACAGCTTCACGTCGAGGGCCAGACCGAGCTCGGCGAAATAGCCGTTGTAGCCCAACTCGCGCGAGCGCATGTGTTCCTGATCGAGATCGCCCGGGCCACGGGTCTTGACGAAATAACGCGCCGAAGACTGGCCGTAGGCCGAGGGCCGCAGGTTGCTCACCTGATAGCTCCAGTTGACGTTGTTTTCGAACATGTCCGGCGAGCGGATCGCTTCCGAGTACACCGCGCGCAGGCTGTGGCGCGGATTGATCAGGTAGTTGATCGCAAAGCGCGGGGTCAGCGAACTGCCGATCAGTTGCGTGTCCTCGTACATCGCGCCGCCCTGCAACAACCAGTGTTCTGTCGCGCGCCATTCCAGTTGGCCGAACGCGCGCCAGGTGGTGTCGTCCAGTGTGCCGTTGAAATAGGTTTCGGAGTCGGCGCGGTCGTAACGATAGTTCATGCCGCTGACCAGACGCAGGCTGTCGGACAGGCTGAGGGTGTCCTGCAATTCGAGGTCGTAGCGCGATTCGCGGGCGCTCTGGTCGATGTCACCGCACAGGGTTCGGCTGGCACCGTTGCGCCATTGATCGAGCACTTGGTTGGCCAGGGCCATTTCCTGCGGCGTACCGGGCGCGGCACCGGGGCCGGTGAACTGGGTGATGTTGCGCGCCAGGCGTTCGGTGTAATTCGGGTTGAGCTGCCACAGTTGCGTCAACTCAGGGCTGAACGACACTTCGGCATCACAGGCGCGCCACGTTTGCTGACGATCCCAGTGTTGCGCCGAAGCTTGTACATAAAGGCTGTGCTCGGGATTGATGTCGAGATTCCAGCGCACCGAACCAGCGTAATCCTTCGCCACCACGTCGGAATTGTTCCCGGCGGCGGTAATCCCCGAGAACACCGGGTGGTAGGTGTAGGGCCGCTGGTTGGTGCCGTCCTTGGCGTTGACCTGCCAGTCGAGGCTCTGGTTATCGCTGAGGGTGTGGCTGACCGCGAGGCTGAAGCGGTTCAAGCGGCGGCTGTCGCGATAGTCGTCGCCACGGCGGTCGCTGTCGAAACCGTCATCTTCCTGACCGGACAACGACAGGCGAAGATCGCCGCCATTCCAACCGGTGCCCTGACTGGCATAGAAATCATTGATGCCGCGCTGGCCACGGGTGATTTTCAGTCGCGTGCCGTGGCTGTCCGCCGGGTGACGGGTGATGATGTTGACCACCGCCATCAGCGCGTTGGCGCCGTAGCTGACGGTGTTCGGGCCGCGAAAGACTTCGATGCGCTCGATGTCTTCCATGGCCACCGGAATATCGCTCCAGTCCACCGTGGCCAAACCGGCGCGGTACACCGAACGGCCGTCGATCAGCACTTGCATGCGCCGCGCTTCGGTGGCGTTGGTGCCGTGGTAATTGACCGCCGCCTGATTGCCGCTGATGTTGCCGACCATCATTCCCGGCACCAGCCGCAGCAGTTCGCTGATGTCGCGGGCGCCGCTGGCGTTGATCAATTCACTGTCGAGTACGGTCATGCTTCCCGGCACTTCCGCCGGCGTCTGCTTCAAACGCGTGGCGGTCAGCACCTGCGGCAGCGCTTCGCTGTCGATGAACAGGTCGTCTGCCAGCACCACCGGGCTGAATAACAGCGCCAGCAACAGTGACGAACGCGGAGGAGGGGAACCGACGGACACGACACAGCCTTGAAAGCAAAGAATTGGCGCGCATGTTAACCGAGGACAGCGACTTTTCCAGTCACGTTGCGGGCATTTTCCTAGGTTTTATTGGTCTTCTTCCTACAAGTGTCGGTAATTGTTGCGGGGGCTGGCCGCGACCGGGTCGCCCCGTATAATGCCGCCATCGCCACTGGTATGGATTAACGGATTGCATATGACTGAACAGCGCCCGATTGCGGTCCTGGGAGGCGGAAGTTTTGGTACCGCCGTGGCCAATTTACTGGCCGAGAACGGCCATCAAGTCCTGCAATGGATGCGTGACCCCGAACAGGCTGAAGCCATCCGGGTCAATCGCGAAAACCCGCGTTACCTCAAAGGCATCAAGATTCTGCCGGGCGTGACTGCGGTCACCGACCTGCAAGCCACGCTCGACGCCTGTGATTTGTGCTTTGTCGCGCTGCCGTCCAGCGCGCTGCGCACGGTGCTCGCTGCCCACGCCGAGCGCCTCAGCGGCAAGATGCTGGTCAGCCTGACCAAAGGCATCGAAGCGCAGACTTTCAAACTGATGAGTCAGATTCTCGAAGAGATCGCCCCGCAAGCGCGCATCGGCGTGCTGTCCGGGCCGAACCTGGCGCGCGAAATCGCCGAGCACGCGCTGACCGCCACGGTGGTCGCCAGTGAAGACGAAGATCTGTGCAAAGCCGTGCAAGCCGCGCTGCACGGCCGCACCTTCCGCGTTTATGCGAGCGCCGACCGTTTTGGTGTCGAGTTGGGCGGGGCGTTGAAAAACGTCTACGCGATCATCGCCGGCATGGCGGTGGCGCTGGAGATGGGTGAGAACACCAAAAGCATGCTGATCACCCGTGCCCTCGCGGAGATGACCCGGTTTGCGGTGAATCAGGGCGCCAACCCGATGACCTTCCTCGGCCTGGCCGGTGTCGGCGATTTGATCGTCACCTGTTCGTCGCCGAAGAGCCGCAACTATCAGGTCGGTTTCGCCCTCGGTCAGGGTCTGAGCCTTGATGAAGCGGTGTCGCGTCTCGGTGAAGTCGCCGAAGGCGTAAATACGCTGAAAGTGCTCAAGGCCAAGTCGCAGGAAGTCGGCGTGTACATGCCGCTGGTCGCCGGGCTGCACGCGATCCTGTTCGAAGGACGCACGCTGGAGCAGGTCATCGGTCTACTGATGCGCGCCGAGCCGAAAACCGACGTCGACTTTATTTCCACCAGCGGTTTCAACTGAGTGAGCCGGGAGTAGCAAGCCATGAACGATCCGAAAACCGAAGCCAAGTACGAATCCATCCTCCTGCGCGTGCTGTGGATGATCGTTTACGTACTGGTCTGGCAAGTGGCGCAGTTCATCCTTGGCGCGGTGGTGCTGGTGCAACTGATCTATCGTTTGATCTATGGCGCGCCGAGCGCCAGCCTGATGAATTTCGGCGACAGCCTGAGCCAGTTTCTGGCGCAGATCGGCCGTTTCGGCAGTTTCCACAGCGACCAGAAACCGTGGCCGTTCGCCGACTGGCCAACGCCGCGTACCCCGGAAGGTGAAGCGCCGCACGCCGTCGCGCCGGCACCGCATCCGGTTCGAGATGAGGAGCCCAAGCTATGAAACTCTGGGTATTGCGTCACGGTGAAGCGGTGCCTTACGGCTCGTGCCCCGACTCCGAGCGGGAACTGACCGACCACGGTCGCAAAGAAGGCTTGAGCAGCGCCGCCCATTTGATCGGCCAGCCGCTCACGGCGATCTACGCCAGCCCGTATTTGCGTGCGCAGCAGACCGCGCAGATTGTGCGCGAGGCGCTGGGTTTTGAGCCGGAGATTCGTACGGTTGAGTGGCTGACGCCGGAGGTTGATCCGGACAAGGTCACCGATCAATTGGTCTCGGTGAGCAATGTGTTGTTGGTCAGCCACAATCCGTTGGTGGGCAATCTGCTCAGCTATTTGCAGCATGGCGCCGGTTATCCGCCGGAGAAGGTCAGCACTGCCGGGTTAGCCGAGCTGGAAAGCCCTGAGTTGCTGATTGGCTCGATGACCCTTAACAGCCTCAAACACCCTTAAAAGCAAAGATCGCAGCCTTCGGCAGCTCCTACATTGGAATGCATTTCCCTGTAGGAGCTGCCGAAGGCTGCGATCTTTTGATCTTGTTTCTTTTGGTAAAAAATCCAACCAAGCACTTGCTTGGTTGACTACGCTTGCTCCAGACCTAAAAAACAGGAGCGAGTCGCATGTCTGCCGCCTTCCGTTTGCCGCTGGACGTGTTCTACGAACGAGAAGCCCGGCACCCGCGCCAGCGCTTTCTCGTGCAGCCCATCGGTGGCGGGCAAGTCGAGACCCTGAGCTGGGCCGACGTCGGCCATCAGGCCCGCTGCGCCGCGCATTGGCTGCGTGCTCGCGAGTTGCCGCAAGGCAGCCACATCGCCCTGATCTCGAAAAACTGCGCGCACTGGATCATCGCCGACCTCGCGATCTGGATGGCCGGGCATGTCTCGGTGCCGCTCTATCCCAATCTCACCGCCGATTCCGTCGCGCAGGTGCTCAATCACTCGGAAAGCGTGCTGGCGTTTATCGGCAAACTCGATGACTGGCCGAGCATGTCCAAGGGCGTGCCGGATGATTTGCCGACCATCAGCCTGCCGCTGCACCCGCCTGGCGACTTTGATTTTAGCTGGGCTGACTTGCAGCGCAGCTCACCGATTCAGGACGATCCGCGTCCCGCCGCCGAGCAACTGGCGACGATCATCTACACCTCCGGCACCACCGGCCTGCCCAAAGGCGTGATGCACAGTTTTGCCAATCTCGGTTTCGCCACGACGCGCGGTACGCAGCTGTTCGGGCTCAACGAGAACGATCGGCTGCTGTCGTACCTGCCGCTGTGTCATGTTGCCGAACGGATGTTTGTGGAACTGGCCTCAATCTACACCGGGCAAACCGTGTTCTTCGCCGAAAGCCTCGACACCTTCATTACCGACCTGCAGCGCGCACGGCCCACCGCGATGTTCGGCGTGCCGCGTATCTGGACGAAGTTCCAGATGGGCGTGTACAGCAAGATCCCGGCGAAGCGTCTGGATTTCCTCCTCGGCTTGCCGTTCATCGGCAAACGCGTCGGCCACAAAGTGCTCGCGGGGCTGGGGCTGGATGCCTTGCGCGTGGCGTTGTCCGGCGCGGCGCCGGTGCCGCAGACCTTGCTCACCTGGTATCAGAAACTCGGCCTCGATGTACTCGAGGTTTATGGCATGACCGAGAGTTGCGGTTATTCGCACATCTGCCTGCCGGGGCAATACAAACAGGGCTGGATCGGCAAGCCGTGCCCGGATGTCGAGGTGCGCATCGATGAAACCGGCGAAGTGCAGGTGCGCAGTCAGGCGACCATGCTCGGCTACTTCAAGGATCCCCAGAAAACCGCTGAAACGCTCACCGAGGATGGCTTCCTGCGCACCGGCGACAAGGGCGAACAGGATGCCGAAGGGCGCTTGCGCCTGACCGGGCGGCTGAAGGAAATCTTCAAAACCAGCAAGGGCAAATACGTCGCCCCGGCGCCAATCGAAAATCGCCTGGCAGTGCATTCGCGCATCGAACAGGTCTGTGTGGTCGGCGATGGTTTGAGTGCGCCGCTGGGCTTGTGCGTGCTGTCGACGGTCAATCAGGAGGAGGGCCGGGCGAGTCTCCATTCCAGCCTGGAAAAACTCCTCGAAGAGGTCAACGCCGTGCTCGACAAACACGAACGCCTGCGCCGTCTGGTAGTGGTCAAGGACAGTTGGGCGGTGGAAAACGGATTTCTCACGCCGACCTTGAAGATCAAACGCAACGTCATCGAAGACACTTACGGCGCGCGATTCGAAGAATGGAGCGAGCGCAGCGAGGCGGTGCTGTGGCAGGATTGAGCGACGACTAAAACAACAAAGGAAGTCTGCGATGAGCTTGTGGCGTACCACTCCGAACATCGAGCAGTTGAACGCGATCCAGAAAAACACCATCGGCGAAGTGCTGGACATTCGCTTCGAGTCTTTCGACGAAGAGTCGCTGACCGCGAGCATGGTCATCGACCATCGCACCCATCAACCGTACGGTCTGCTGCACGGCGGCGCATCGGTGGTGCTGGCGGAAAGCGTCGGTTCGATGGCCAGTTATCTGTGCATCGATGCCAGCAAGTTTTATTGCGTGGGGCTTGAGATCAACGCCAACCATTTGCGTGGTTTGCGCAGCGGTCGGGTGACGGCGGTGGCCAAGCCGATTCACATCGGCCGCACCACGCATGTCTGGGATATTCGGTTGACCAGCGATGAGGGTAAAGCCAGTTGCGTGTCGCGGCTGACCATGGCGGTGGTGCCGTTGGGGCAGACGCCGCCTGCGCAGTGAGTCAAGGGCTGGATCAGGTTGATTGGCGACGGCCATATTGGGTCATCGACAGCCTCATCGCATTCGGTAATTCCGGGTGGTAGTCGGGTTCGAAGCTTCTCAGGATGCTGTTCGGAGGAGTAAATCGATCCAGCCTGAATTTCCTGTCGTCAGCGCCGATTAACTTGCTCACGCCGAACTGTACATGTTGCCCAAGGTAAGTGCGGGCTTCAGTGGGCGTTGCCAGACTGTTGATCGCTGCGGATTGTAAGTTGGCATTGCTGATTTTGCCTGTTTCAGAGGCTAAGCCCAATGTCAGGGTTGCAGTCAAAGTCGACCCTGCAGTACGCGTCGCCACCCCATACAGCACCTCCCCGAACTTCGGTTTCGAGAGTCCACTGTTTTCAGGGCGTTGGTATTTCCCCCCCCGGAATGAGTTGATTGTGGTGATAGATACGCCGTCCAGAGCTTCAACAACCGCACCGACAGCAACCCCGGCCGCAAACTCCGATAGTTCTGGTTTAACCGAGCCGCCGGCCGCCAGCAATACTGCGTAAGCGCTGGTGCGCAAGGCTGTCGTGCGGAACGAAGGTGCCACGGTAACGCTAGGGCCAGCGTCGGCGAGTATGCGTTGCCCGGTTTCTCTTGTCAGATTCCCGGGTGCGCTGGCTAGGATTCCAATGGCCGTTACGTTTAAAGCTTCACGGTTGGCGAGGTAGGCGTAAACCGGGGCAGCGGCTCCCGCCGCAGCCCCCACCAGCCCCAATGCGCCAGCCATGAATTTCTGTGTTTTGCGGCCGTAATTACGACCGATGGCAAGCCGACTACCCGCTCCCAATCCCATCGATCCACCGGCAGCGGCACCGACAATCGCGCCTGCGATGGTCAATCCCAGATTGACACCGGCATCCGGGGGCGAGTCCGTATCGCCAGAGGCCCATTGCTCCAATCCTGCGGCGGCAAAATATTTCACCGTACCGCCAGCCAATGCGCTCACGCCGTCTCGGAGGAAGGTAGCGAGTACCGCTGCCGTGCCTTCTTGCACCGTGATCAGCCCCTGCACATCGATGTTGCCGACCGGATTGCCATGCACCATGCCAAACAGATTCAGGCCGTCCGCAATGCCCAATGGATCAGCATTGAGCCAGCGCTGCAGCCACGGCGCGTAATAACGAAAACCGTAGTAATACAACCCAGTGGCATCGCGTTCTTTGCCCGAATAACGCAGGGTTTTGTAACTGGCTTGCACCTGATTGCGCCCAGCCCACCAACAGGTCTCTCCGTAGGGGTAAAACTCTTCCCGCGAGATAAGTTGTGCCTGTGCGTCCAGTTCCACGGTGCTGGAATTCAAGTGATCGCTGAAGTTGTAGCGCTGTTGATCCTGCACCAGGCCCGACGGCAGACCTTTCTCCCAATGCAGCACCTGGACGGTCGCGCGTGCAGCCTTGATCGAGATGACGTGGACAATCTGATCCGGCTCAGTGCGAATTTCCAGACCCGGGAGATAACGGGTTTCACTGCGCCGCGTCACCGAACCGGTGAAGGTTTGACGGATTTTGCGCTGGCGCTGGCCGCCGCCGTCATACAGATAAATCTCGACGTCATCAGGTTCGGCATCGCGAGCCACCTTCTTGACCCGCTGTAATTCATTGCGCCGATTCCATTGCAGATCATTTCCATGCTGCAAAAGCAGGCGATTCCCGCTGGCGTCATACGCCGTAGCAATGTCGCCTTCATCCGGCATCTGGCCGTCGGGTTTCTCCGCCAGACTGCGATTGCTGGAGTGGGCGACGGCGGTGCGTTCGGTGCGGTTACCGCTGGCGGCGCGGTGTTCCATGCGCAGTAAATTACCGGCGCAATCGTAGGTGTAGGTACGCGTGTAGTTTTCCAGTTCTGCCGGATCGGCAGGCGAGGAAAACTCCGGTAACTGTGGGCCGCCAGTGGCGTTACGGATCTGCCGGCCACTGGCCTCAATCAAGCGCGAGAGACTGTCGTAGCGATAGCGACAGGTCGCTTCGGTGCGCTGGTTGCGGTGAAAGTGAGCGGGCGCTGCGTGATCGGCGATGCAGACGATGTTGCCGACCGCGTCATATTGGTAAAGCAGATCCTGCACGGACTGGCCATCGGGTGTCCGGCTGAGCAGATGCTGCAGGCGACCATCTTCAGGGCCGAATGCTGCAAAAGTCTCCACGCCATTTCCTGCACGTTGGTGCTCCAGATGACCCTCGGCGTTGTACTGAATACCGCTAGCCAACGTCTGGCTCTGGACGCTGGCAGCCAGCGTCAGGCGGATTTCGCGCAACTGGCCGGCGCGATCCTGTAACAGTATTTGTTGATTACCCAGCGCATCAATCTGACGCGTCAACTCGCCCACTGCGTTGTAAGTGCAGAGCGTCGTGGCCGGGTTACTTTCCAGAAAGTGATCCCTATCGGTGTCCACCTCCGGCCAGTTCACCGGCCACTCCGGGTCGGCGCAAAAGGTGCGACTGCATTGCAGGGGCAGACCGCTCATGCTCAATTGCGCAAAGTGCAGGGTGCCTGCCGTATCGTCATGCCGAATCAATCGACCGCGACGGTTGCGGGCGATTTCAGCCGGTTCGTCGCCATAGGTGAAGCGCGCAGTGCAGTGCTCAGGCTCGTTCGCAGCCTGCTCGAATATCGCGCTGGGGCGACGCAGCGAGTCGAGGCCAGTGCGGCGGTGGTTGCGTTTCTCATCCCAGCCTTCAAGGCTGATACCGTCCGCTGCGATCAGGCTCAGGCGCCAGCCGGCGTCGGTGTTTTCACTTAACAGCGGCGATCCCGAGAGGCTGAACACGTTGCGCTGATTCGCCGGGGCCGAACGGTCGAGCTGATGCTGGAGGAACAGCCTCGGATCGCGGCTCTGCAGCGCGCGTCCTGCTGCATCGTAAATCTGTTGAGTGATGTAGCTTTCAACTGTCGAACTTGCGTCGCGGCGGTGACAGGCCACGCTGCGCACGGGCAATCCCCTTGGATCGAGCGCCTGGATGGCCGGCGTATTCGCGTGAGTCATGAGGAACCAGCGCCAGTCAAAAGGGGATAGGTTTTTATCGGCCTGAGCAGGGCGCCTGTCAACTGACAGAACTGACAGTTGACAAGTGCCACAACGGCGCGCGCCATAGCCGTGGCACGACTGTCATCATTCCTGGCAGTTACGGTCATTGCTGTCGCGCGCCGTCTTGCGGACAATCAACGCCACGTTTCCCGCTCATGGATGTACCGGTATGTCGCAACCCATCTTTTTCGCCCACGCCAACGGCTTCCCTTCGGGCACCTATGGCAAGTTGTTCGCGGCGCTGGCGCCCGAATACCGGGTCGCGCATCTCGAGCAGCATGCCCATGACCCGCGCTTCCCGGCGGATGACAACTGGTACAACCTCGTCGATGAGTTGATCCACCATTTGCAGCAGCAAGATCAACCGGTGTGGGGCGTTGGCCATTCGTTTGGCGGCGTGCTGCACCTGCACGCGGCACTGCGTTGCCCGGAGTTGTATCGCGGCGTGGTGATGCTCGATTCGCCGGTGCTCACGCGCACCGATCAATGGGTGATTCGTGCGGCCAAGCGTTTTGGCTTCATCGACAAACTGACCCCCGCCGGTCGCACCTTGGGCCGCCGCGAAGAGTTCGCCGACCTCGACAGTGCGCGCAGCTATTTTGCTGGCAAAAGCCTGTTTCGTGGCTTTGATCCGGAATGCTTCGACGCTTATCTGCAACACGGTTTGCACAAGGTCGGCGACAAGCTGCGCTTGCGCTTCGACCCCGCCACTGAGATCAGTATCTACCGCGGCGTGCCGCACACCAGCCCTGGCCGCACCGGGCAATTGCAAGTGCCGCTGGCGGTGGTGCGCGGGCACAAGAGTCGCGTGGTCATGCGCCATCACACGCGGTTCGTTTCGCGACTGGCGCAGGGCGAAGCGCTGAGCATGCCCGGCGGCCACATGTTTCCCCTTGAGCGCCCGCAGGACACCGCGCGGCTGCTGAAGACTCTGTTCACGCGCTGGGAAAACCGTCAGGACAAGGATTGCGCATGAGCCCGACTTTCGAAGAAGTGCGCTTAAGCCTGCCGCATATCGAATTGGCGGCGCATTTGTTCGGCCCCGAGGACGGTCTGCCGGTGATCGCCCTGCATGGCTGGCTCGATAACGCTAATAGCTTCGCGCGGCTGGCACCGAAGCTTAAAGGCTTGCGCATCATTGCACTGGACATGGCCGGGCACGGCCATTCCGGGCATCGTCCGAACGGCGCCGGTTACGCCCTGTGGGACTACGCCCATGACGTGCTGCAAGTCGCCGAGCAACTGGGCTGGAAGCGTTTCGGTCTGCTCGGGCATTCGATGGGCGCGATTGTTTCGCTGGTGCTGGCGGGTGCGTTGCCGGAACGCATCACCCATCTGGCGCTGATCGACGGCGTGATTCCTCCTACAGACAAAGGCGAAAATGCCGCCGAGCGCATGGGCATGGCCCTGCAAGCGCAACTGGATCTGCGCGAGAAGCGCAAACCGGTTTACAACACCCTCGACGGTGCGATCGAGGCACGGATGAAAGGGTTGGTGGCGGTCAGTCGTGAGGCGGCCGAACTCTTGGCCCAGCGCGGTTTGATGCCGGTGCCGGGCGGTTACACCTGGCGCACCGATAATCGCCTGACCTTGCCGTCGCCGTTGCGTCTGACCCAGGAACAGGCGATGGCTTTCGTCGCGCGCATCAGTTGCCCGGCGCAACTGGTTGTCGCGGCCGACGGCATGCTGGCGAAACATCCGGAGCTGCTGGAACGTCTACCCTTTAGCCGGGAACAGCTGCCGGGTGGCCACCATTTGCACCTGAACGATGAGGCCGGTGCCGACCTTGTCGCAGACTGTTTCAATCGGTTCTTCGCCATTCCTTGACTTGCTGCGGGCAACTGTCGAGGCTGGGCGGGTTGAAATGGGAGACAACCACGATGGATTTCTATACCGCTGCGACCTCGAATCACACAGTCATGCCGATCCGATGAGCCTGACTATGCGGTCACTCAGTCTGTTGGCGCTGTGCTGTTTCAGTACCTTTTCATTCGCCGCCGATGTGCCCGGCAGTCAGGATCTGCAGATCGTGCCGCGTCTGGCCGATGCGCAGATTGTCGACTATCGCCCTCCGGTGGAGCTGGAGCGCATCTATCCGATGGGCTCGATCCGCAAGATCAGCGGCCAGTTGCGCTTTGACGGCCAGGTCACCGCCCGAGGCCAAACCACGGCGGTGACCTATGAGTTGCCACCCGAACATTCCGCCACCGAAGCCTTCACCGCTGCCCGCGAAGCCCTGCAAAAGCAGGATGCCGAGTTGCTGTTCTGGTGTCAGGCGCGTGATTGTGGCGAGAGCAGCCTGTGGGCCAACGAGGTGTTCGGCAACTCCAAACTGTACGGCGCTGACGAACAACAGGCGTACTTGCTGTTGAGGCTGGCAGCTCCGCGCGACAACACGCTGGTGGCGCTTTACAGCATCACTCGCGGCAATCGCAAAGCCTATCTGCACGTTGAACAGTTCGAAGCAGTAGCGCCACTGGGCGAGCTGCTGCCGACCTCGGCGACCTTGTTGCGTCAATTGAAAAGCACCGGTGAGCTGGATTTCCCGAACCGCGTGGATGCTCCGGATGACGCTTGGCTGCGGCTGATTTCCCGTGGCTTGAATCTTGACACGACGTTGCGCGTGACGGTGTCCGGACCCAAGGCCGAGGCGTGGCGTCAGGCCTTGATCAATCAGGGCGTACGTGCGGCGCGTATGGAGACCGGCAGCGTCGATGGTGTTGGCCTGCGCATCGATCTGTTGCGATAAGCTGTATCGGGCGAGCGCGCGCGGCGTGTTCGCCTACTCTTGGCCTGACTGACTTTTTCGGAATCTTACATGCTCAATAACGATCGCCTGCTGGTGCAGATCCTCCTGCTGGTGTTGTTTGGCGCCAGCCTGTGGGTGATGGCGCCATTCTGGTCGGCGCTGTTCTGGGGCGCGGTGCTGGCATTCGCCAGTTGGCCGCTGATGCGCCTGCTGACCCGCTGGCTCAATGGCCGGGAATCGCTGGCGGCAGCCATTTTGACGCTGGGCTGGATGTTGCTGGTGGCGGCGCCGCTGGTTTGGCTGGGGTTCAACCTGGCGGACCATGTGCGCGATGCCACGGGTTTCATCAAGGACGTGCAGGTCGACGGTTTGCCGGAAGCGCCGGTGTGGCTGGGGACTGTGCCGTTGGTGGGCGAGCGTCTGGTCGGCATCTGGGACAGTATCGATCAGCAGGGCGCGGCGCTGATGGTGTCGATCAAGCCTTATCTGGGGCAGGTCGGTAACTGGTTGCTGGCGCGCAGTGCGCAGATCGGGGGCGGCATTCTTGAGCTGACGCTGAGTATTGTGTTTGTGTTCTTTTTCTACCGTGACGGGCCGCGACTGGCGGCGTTTGTTCATGGTTTGCTGGAGCGGTTGATTGGTGATCGCGCCGGGTATTACATCGAGCTGGTGGCCGGTACGGTGCAGCGGGTGGTCAACGGTGTGATCGGTACGGCAGCGGCGCAGGCGGTTCTGGCGTTGATCGGGTTTTTGATTGCCGGGGTACCGGGGGCGCTGGTGCTGGGGATTGTGACGTTCCTGCTCAGTCTGATTCCGATGGGGCCGCCGTTGGTGTGGGTGCCGGCGACGGCCTGGCTGGCGTGGAAGGGTGAGTATGGGATGGCGGTGTTCCTCGGGATTTGGGGGACGTTTGTCATCAGTGGCGTGGATAACGTGCTCAAGCCGTATTTGATCAGCCGCGGGGGGAATTTGCCGTTGGTGATTGTGTTGCTTGGGGTGTTTGGCGGGTTGATTGCGTTTGGGTTTATCGGGTTGTTTATTGGGCCTACGTTGTTGGCGGTGGCTTATAGTTTGTTGACGGATTGGAGTAAGAGTCAGGGTAGGGTTGAGGATCGGCGCTGAGTTGTTTGGGCATATCCGTTGCTGCGGGTGTGGCTGATTATGGTTTCGCCCTTACGGCGAGTCACCTTTTCCAAACGCCGAAAAGGTAACCGAAAAGGCTTTGCCCTGACGTTCGGCCCTCGCTGGGGCTCGGGTTCCTTCGCTCCGGGATTGATCCGGGGTTCATCGCCTACGGTTTGCTTCGCTGCACCTCCTCTCGATGTGTTTGGCTGCGCCAAACGGTCGCTGCGCTCCCACCCCGGATCAATCCCTCCACTCAGCCTGCCGACGGGCTCCGAGATCAAAATCAAAAGCTTGTCGAGCTTGCGCTCATCCTGTGTGGGAGCTGCCGAAGGCTGCGATCTTTTGATCTTCGTTGGATTCGCCCCTCACCCCAGCCCTCTCCCGAGGGAGAGGGGGCCGATTTTTGGGCTTTTCAAAATTTGTGTTCGACTCGGTATCCCACGTCGGCGTACCTCTTCCAAACACCTCGATCAGTCCCCTCTCCCTCAGGGAGAGGGCTAGGGTGAGGGGCTTTTGATTTTCCGCTGTAGATTGCGTCGCAGGCTCAAGTCGCCACGTTCAAATACTTGCCGACCGGCGCCGCGTTATCGAGCGAGTACTGCTTGCTCAAATTGGCAATCATGCGATTCAGCGCTTCTGTCGTGCTTTGAGTCGAAGCCGTCTGGTCTTCATCCGGGCGTTCGCGTCCAGCCTGTAAAGCGGCTTTCAGTTCATCACTGCTTACGCCGCCACTGCTGTCGCTATCGAGTACTTGGAGCAGGGCGGCGCTGGTGTCGGTGTTGCTCGTTGAGGTGCTGTCGCTGGTTTGCAACGCGCTGCTCAGTTCGGTGGCGGTGACGCTGCCGTCGCCATCGGCATCGAGTTGGCTGAACAGTTCGTCGCTGTTCATTTGTGGCGGTGGCGGTGGCGGGGGTGGCGTCAGGCTGGCGGTGAGTTCGTCCTGGCTGACGGTGCCGTCCTTGTTTTTGTCCAGGGCGGAGAAGATTTCGCTGCTGTCGGCGCTGGTCAGGCCGCTGCTCAGTTCGTCGCTGTTGATGGTGCCGTCGCCGTTGCTGTCGAGTTTGGCGAACAGTTCTTTTTGCAGTTCCTGACTGCGGGCGTTCCGTGTGGTGTTGCTGGTGCTGGTATAGCTCGTGTAGTTGCTGACGCTACCGATCATTGGACTCACTCCCTGGAATGAAAACCGGTGGGTGTACCGGCTTATGCAGCGTCGGGGCGCAAGTTGTCGGGGGTATGTGCGATTTGTACCGGGAGGTACACAGATCAAAAAAACACGACAAAACCCTGTGGAAGCGGGCTTGCTCGCGAATGCGGTGGGTCAGTCAAATCATTGCTGGCTGACACGCCGCTTTCGCGAGCAGGCTCACTCCTACAAGGGGATGATGGTGGTTTCAGGGGCGGGGCAGGCGGATGATGGCGGTGAGGCCGCCACCGGGGGTTTCTTCCAGATTCAGCTGTCCGCCCAGACGCTGCGCGGCTTCGCGGGCGATGGTCATGCCGAGGCCGACGCCGCCGGAGTTGCGGTTGCGTGAGCCTTCCAGTCGGTAGAACGGTTCAAACACCGCTTCACGTTTGTCGGCGGCGATGCCCGGGCCGTGGTCGATCACGTGAATCAGCAGTTGTTCACGCTGATCCTGCAGTTCGATCCGCGCCTGCCCGGCATAGCGCAACGCGTTGTCCATCAGGTTGTTGAGGCACGAGCGCAGCGCCATCGGTTGCACCGGCAGCGGTGCGCAATGGCCGCTGACCTGCACGTCGGCGCCCTGATCCTCGGCGTTTTCGCACAACGATTCGACCAGCGCCTGCACGTCCATCAGTTGCAGGGCTTCGCTGGTGCGCTGTTCGTGAAGGTAGGTGAGGGTGGCGTCGAGCATGCCGATCATGTCGTCGAGATCCTGACGCATCTGGCCTTGCAGCTTTTCATCGCTGATGTTTTCCAGACGCAGTTTCAGGCGTGACAGCGGCGTGCGCAGGTCGTGGGAAACGGCGCCGAGCATGCGCGCGCGTTGCTGCACCTGTTCGCGGATGCGCTGTTGCATCAGGTTGAAGGTGTGCGCCGCTTGCCGGGCTTCTTTCGGGCCTGATTCGTCGAGCGGCGGGCTGTCGAGGTTTTCGCTGAGGCGTTCGGCGGCGTCGCTCAGGCGCTGGATCGGTCGGGTCAGCAGTTTGGCGCCGTACCATGCGGCGATCATCAGCGAGATGAACTGAAACGTCAGCGGCACCAACGGCCCGCCAAACCATGGGCGCGGTGGACGCGGTTCGAAGCGCGGATCCATCGGCGGACGCTGGCCGTCGACGACCTCGGAGAAATCCGGCGGTGGCGGCGGCGGAGGCGGGCCGTAGTGGTGGAACCAGGCAAACGCCAGCAAGTGCGCCAGGACGATCGCCACGAACAGCATGCCAAACAGGCGGCCGAACAGCGTGTCGAAGCGCGCTCGCATCAGCCGATGTCCCGCGCGTCGAACAGGTAACCCTCACCGCGCACGGTTTTGATCAACTGCGGGGCTTTCGGATCGTCGCCGAGTTTCTGTCGCAAGCGTGACACCAGCAAATCGATGCTGCGGTCGAACGCTTCGATCGAGCGACCGCGCGCGGCATCGAGCAGTTGTTCGCGGCTGAGCACTCTGCGCGGGCGTTCGATAAACACCCAGAGCAAACGGAATTCGGCGTTGGACAGCGGCACCACGAGGCCGTCATCGGCGATCAACTGGCGCAGGACGCTGTTCAGGCGCCAGTTGTCGAAGCGAATATTCGCACGCTGTTCGGTACGGTCGTCGCGCACGCGACGCAGAATCGTCTGAATGCGCGCCACCAGTTCGCGCGGTTCGAACGGCTTGGCCATGTAGTCATCAGCGCCGAGTTCGAGGCCGATGATGCGGTCGGTCGGCTCGCAGCGCGCGGTGAGCATCAGGATCGGGATGTCCGATTCGCTGCGCAGCCAGCGGCACAGCGACAAACCGTCTTCGCCGGGCAGCATCAGGTCGAGCACCACCACGTCGAAATGTTCGGCCTGCATCGCCAAACGCATCGCCGCGCCGTCGGTCACACCGCTGGCGTGGATATTGAAACGCGCAAGGTAGTCGATCATCAGCTCGCGGATCGGCACATCGTCGTCGACGATCAGCGCGCGAATGCTCCAGCGTTTGTCGTCTTTGGGCTCATCAGTCGCGGTCATTTGGGTGTTGTGCATGAGGCTGTTCGTCTGCCAGGTAGGCCGCCAACCACAAAGATGGGCTGCGAGGTAGTGGTTTCAGCATAGGCGTCCGGCCGTGAGGCGGGAAGTGCTGATGTAAGGACGTGTTGCGGCTGGCGAGGCTAGCGCGGGCGCTTGTTGCTGGCGTGTCGGCTGTGTATCGGAGTCGACACAATAGCAGCGAGCGCTATGCTGATCACGGTTGGCGCGACGATTTACCGATCATCGGGTGCCGCGCCGCCGCCGGTTCCGCTACAATGCGCGCCGATTTCGTCCTGCCTGAGAGCCCATTCATGTCCGCCTGCCAGACTCCTATCATCGTCGCCCTGGATTTTCCCACCCGTGACGCCGCACTGAAGCTGGCCGACCAGTTGGACCCGAAACTGTGCCGGGTCAAAGTGGGCAAGGAATTGTTCACCAGTTGCGCCGCAGAAATCGTCGGCACCCTGCGTGACAAGGGTTTTGAGGTATTCCTCGACCTGAAATTCCACGACATTCCCAACACCACCGCGATGGCCGTGAAAGCCGCTGCCGAGATGGGCGTGTGGATGGTCAACGTTCACTGCTCCGGCGGTATGCGCATGATGGCTGCTTGCCGTGAAGTGCTCGACAAGCGCACGGGCCCGCAACCGTTGCTGATCGGCGTGACCGTGCTGACTTCGATGGAGCGAGAAGATTTGGCCGGTATCGGTCTGGACATCGAGCCACAAGAGCAAGTGCTGCGTCTGGCTGCACTGGCCGAGAAGGCTGGCATGGACGGCCTGGTGTGCTCGGCGCTGGAAGCCACCGCACTGAAAACTGCGCACCCGTCGCTGCAACTGGTGACCCCGGGGATTCGCCCGGCGGGCAGCGCGCAAGACGATCAGCGCCGCATTCTGACCCCGCGTCAGGCGCTGGATGCCGGTTCGGATTATCTGGTGATTGGCCGTCCGATCAGCCAGGCGGCGGATCCGGCTCAGGCATTGGCTTCGGTAGTCGCCGAAATCGCCTAAAAGATCGCAGCCTTCGGCAGCTCCTACAGGGCTATGTGAACACCTGTAGGAGCTGCGGCACGCTGCGATCTTTTGATCTTCTGCTTTAAACCTTCAACACCAACTTGCCAAAGTTCTCGCCGCTGAACAATTTCATCAGCGTCTCCGGAAAGGTCTCCAGGCCTTCGACGATATCTTCCTTGCTCTTGAGCTGCCCCTTGGCCATCCAGCCGGCCATTTCCTGCGCCGCGCTGGCGTACTGCGCCGCGTAATCCATCA
Organism: Pseudomonas rustica; assembly: GCF_049959085.1. Taxonomy (NCBI): domain Bacteria; kingdom Pseudomonadati; phylum Pseudomonadota; class Gammaproteobacteria; order Pseudomonadales; family Pseudomonadaceae; genus Pseudomonas; species Pseudomonas rustica. The sequence goes on from NZ_CP188200.1 coordinate 970,365, forward strand.
CCACAAAACCCTCCATCCGCGCACGGTTAACCAGCAGCGACAGGTAATTGGCCGGGCCTTTGACCGCTTCTTTATTGTTGTACTGGCTGATCGCGCCGCAAATCACCACCCGCGCTTTCAGATTCAAACGGCTCAGTACCGCGTCGAGAATGTCACCGCCAACGTTATCGAAATACACGTCCACGCCTTTCGGGCATTCGCGCTTGAGCCCGGCGATCACGTCTTCGTTTTTGTAATCGATGGCGCCGTCGAAACCCAGCTCATCGATGAGAAATTTGCACTTGTCGGCGCCACCGGCAATGCCCACCACGCGGCAACCTTTGATCTTGGCGATCTGCCCGGCAATGCTGCCCACCGCGCCGGCCGCGCCGGACAACACCACGGTGTCGCCCGCTTTCGGCGCGCCGACATCCAGCAGGGCGAAGTAAGCGGTCATGCCGGTCATGCCCAGTGCTGACAGATACACCGGCAGCGGGGCCAGTTTCGGATCGACTTTGTAGAAACCTCGTGGCTCGCCGAGGAAATAATCCTGCACGCCAATGGCACCGTTAACGTAGTCGCCGACGGCAAAACCCGGATTGTTCGAGGCGACGACTTTTCCCACGCCCAATGCGCGCATGACTTCACCGATGCCGACCGGTGGGATGTAGGACTTGCCCTCGTTCATCCAGCCACGCATGGCCGGGTCGAGGGACAGGTATTCGTTCTTGACCAGAATCTGGCCCGCCGCCGGCTCGCCGACCGGTACTTCCTGATAGGTGAAGGTCTCGCGGGTGGCAGCGCCCACCGGGCGTTTGGCGAGCAGGAACTGGCGATTGGTCTGGTTGGTCATGGCAGGCACTCGAACGGAATGAAGCCTTGTTGATAGACCTTCACCGCCGATGCCGCAAGGTTGGCTGATGCGGCGAATGCACGTCGATCCAGTGCAGTGATGATCACCGGGCCGGTTTTATCACTGCAACGCATGGGCGCCTAAACAGCCACTGGATAGTGCTGACGCCCGGCCAACCGCTGTGGCTATGCTGCAACGCTAAGCATTCCCCCTGCATCTATGCGTTCGAGGACATAACAATGAGCATGACGTTTTCCGGTCAGGTTGTCGTAGTCACAGGCGCGGCCAACGGCATCGGCCGTGCGACCGCCCAGGCATTCGCCGCCGAAGGCTTGAAAGTGGTGGTCGCCGATCTGGATAGCGCAGGGGGCGAGGGCACCGTGGCGCTGATTCGTACAGCCGGCGGCGAAGCGACCTTCGTCCGTTGTAACGTGACCGTCGAGAGCGAAGTGAAAAATCTGATGGACGAGGTGATCAATACCTACGGCCGTCTCGACTATGCCTTCAACAATGCCGGGATCGAAATCGAGAAGGGCAAGCTGGCTGAGGGCTCGATGGACGAGTTCGACGCGATCATCGGCGTCAATGTCAAAGGCGTCTGGCTGTGCATGAAGTACCAGTTGCCATTGCTGCTGGCGCAGGGCGGCGGGGCGATCGTCAACACCGCTTCGGTCGCCGGTCTTGGCGCAGCGCCGAAGATGAGCATTTATGCGGCGTCGAAACACGCAGTGATCGGCCTGACCAAGTCGGCGGCCATCGAATACGCGAAAAAGAAAATTCGCGTCAACGCCGTGTGCCCGGCGGTGATCGACACCGACATGTTCCGTCGCGCCTACGAGGCCGACCCGAAGAAAGGCGAGTTTGCCAACGCCATGCACCCGGTCGGCCGCATCGGCAAGGTCGAGGAAATCGCCAGCGCCGTGTTGTACCTGTGCAGTGACGGCGCGGCGTTCACCACCGGTCATTCGCTGGCAGTAGATGGCGGTGTGACCGCGTTCTGAACCTGCTCCCTCACCCAGCAATGTGTATCAAATAGTTAGATCGAGCGCTTTTGTCGGCTTTGTCGCACAGCCTCCTGACGGCGGCTGTGATTTACTGCGGCCAGCAAAACGGACAGGAGTTTGTGCGCTCATGGAATTGAGAATCGACCGACAGGCATTGGTGCCAGTGGTGCAGCAAATCGTTGATGGAATGACGGAGTGGGTCGCGCAGAGTGGCGTCGCGCCCGCCACTCGTTTGCCCTCGGTTCGGCAAATTGCCCGGGGCAACTTGCTCAGCCAGTCCTGTGTGACCGAGGCCTGCGAGCGGCTGGTCGCGCAGGGGATTCTGGCTTCATGCCAGGGCACGGGGTTCATGGTGGCCGCGTCACCCAAAACGCTGTGCGGACAGGGCGAGGGCGAGGCTGGTTGCAGCGGCTTCTACGGCGCTGCTGGCGGATTGAAGCTGGGCAGCGGCGGCTTGCCCGAGAGTTGGCGCGAGTCCGATGACTTGAGCTATGCGATCCGCGAGGTTGCCCGCACGGACATGGCCAGCCTGTTCAACTACAGCAGCGCGGCAGGCCTTCCGGCGCTACGCGAGCAGATCGTCAAACGCCTGAAAATATTCAATATCGATGCGCCTGCAGAGCAATTGCTCACCACGGCGGGTGCCAGCCATGCACTGGATTTGATCGTGCGCACCCTGTTGCAAGCGGGAGATTGCGTGGTCGTGGAAACACCCGGATACGCGCCACTGTTCAATCTGCTGCGCTTGAACGGAGTGAACATGATCGAGGTGCGCCGCACGCCGACCGGGCCTGATCTCGACGCGCTTGAAAGGTTGCTGGGTGAATTTCGCCCGGTGGCGATGTTCATCAACAGTCATCACCACAATCCCACGGGTACCAGCCTGACAGCGGCCGCGGCTCAGCAGGTTTTGTACTTGTGCAGGCTGCATGATGTCCGCCTGATCGAAGACGATGTCTACGCCGACCTACACACTGGCAACGGTACCCGGCTGGCGGCGCTGGATGAACGGGTGATTTACGTCGGCAGTTTTTCGAAAACCCTGAGCAGTTCATTACGGGTCGGTTTCGTCCTCGCCGAACCTGAAGTGATTGCCCGTCTGGCGCAAGTGAAGATGATCAGCAGCATGGGCGCCTCGAGCTTCAGTGAGGCGGTTGTGGCAAGCCTCATGGCCAGCGGCGCTTATCGAAAACTGGTGCAGCGCCAGCGCCAGCGCCTGAATACCGATCGCACCGCCGCATTGCAGTTGCTGGAAGACGCCGATTGGGAGGTGTTCGGCAAGCCTACGGGCGGATTGTTCATTTGGGCGCGGGCCCCGCAGACCGATGATGTTCGGTTGTGTCGCCAGGCTCAGCGCAGTGGTGTGTTGCTGTCGGCGTCCAGTGTGTTCAGTCCGAGTGGCGAAAGCAGCGACTGGCAGCGGATCAATGTGGCGCATGCCTGTGATCCGCGCGCGCGGCAGTTTTTTCGCAACACTTGTGCGGATCGACCTCGAGTGTCCTGAAAACGACGCGGACGTAGCTTTTTGCCATTATTCCGACGCCAGAGACTTGTGCTGCCTGTTGGCCGTTGCGACTCTGCGTTCACAGACTTTGGCAGGGGATTAAGCGCAATGATTTCGGCCGTGCAAGGACGTTTTGCTAACCTCGGTATGGCAAAAAAACTGGGTATCGGATTTGCACTGGTGCTGCTGTTGACCGCGTTGGTCGCGGCGATTGGCGTCTGGTCTCTGCAAACCATCAGTCAGCGTTTTGATGGGCTCAAACAGATGTCATCGCTCAATAGCGGTCTGCTCGATGTGCGGCTGCTGGAGCAGGAATATGCGTTGCGCGGCAATCCGAAAACCGCCGATGCCTTGCGTGAAGGCGTCGATGGGCTGATTGCTCAAGCCAATGCGCTCAAGGCGCAATCAGCGGCCAACGTGCCGGTGATGAACGATGTCGTGCAATCGCTGGAGGCCTATCGCAAGGCTTTCGATGAATTTGTTTCGCTGACCCAGACCAAGGATCTGGCGCTGGAGATGGCCAGTTGGTCGGTGTCCAGCGTCGCCAATAACCTCGATGTGTTGCAGGCCGGGTTGGCGGACGACGGCGCCTATACCTTGAAAGAGTCCGAGGGCAAGGACGGTGCGCAATTCATCGAGCAAGCCAGTCAGGTCAGTCAGGTGTCGCGGCTGATGTTGCAGGCGATGAACGAGGCACGGGTTCGTCTGGATCAAAGTCGCAAGGGCGATGCCGACGGTGCCGACAAAGGCAATATCGAGCAGGCCGCGCAGGCTCAGGCGCAGGCCGAGGCGCTGAAGTCGACGGTCAAGGACGAGGGTTATCTGACGGTGCTCAATGAAGTGTCGGGGCACATTGCCGGTTTCAACGAGAAGCTGGCGGAGTACACCCGGTTGTTGGCGCAGGAAAAAACCGTCTACGACCAATTGCATCAGCGGGCCGCGCAAGTGGTGGAGCGGGTCAATCAGGCGTACGTCGCTGAAGACGGCGCGATGCAGGCTGAGCTGAAGAAGAATTCGCTGCTGATTATTGCTTCGTCGGCGTTGGCGCTTTTGGTCGGGTTGATTGCGGCGTGGGTGATTACGCGATTGATCGTTGCGCCGTTGCGAAGTGTGATTCAGGTGGCGCAGCAGATTGCGGCGGGGGATTTGAGTGCGACAGTGCCGGTGACGCGTCGTGATGAAATTGGCCAGTTGATGCTGGCGATGCAGCAGATGGGCGCGGGGTTGAGCACGATTGTCAGCGGGTTGCAGGCGGGTATCGAGCAGTTGGCGAGTTCGGCGCAATCGCTGTCGGCAGTGACTGAGCAGACCAATCTTGAGGTCAGCAGTCAGAAGGAGGAAACCGAGCAGGTTGCCACCGCGATGAACCAGATGACGGCGACGGTGCATGATGTTGCGCGCAATGCCGAAGAAGCGGCGTTGGCGGCGCAGACGGCGGACAGCAAGGTCGAAAGTGGTCAGCAGGTGGTGCGGCAGAGCATGGCGCGGATCGAGCAACTGGCGGATTCGGCAACGTCGGCGAGTTCCAGCATCGAGAGCCTGAGTGCCGAGATTCAGAACATCGGCACGGTGCTGGGGGTGATCAAGAGCGTGGCCGAGCAGACCAATCTGTTGGCGTTGAACGCGGCGATCGAGGCGGCGCGCGCCGGGGAGCAGGGCAGGGGTTTTGCGGTGGTCGCGGATGAGGTGCGTGCGTTGGCGCGGCGTACGCAGCAGTCGACCGAGGAGATTGAGCGCTTGGTCAGTGCCTTGCGGGCGGCGGCGCATTCGTCGGTGCAGCAGATTCAGAGCAGTGGTGAGTTGGTGAAGCTGGCGGTGAGTGATGCGCTGCAGACGGAGAGTGCGTTGGGGAGTATTGCGGCGGCTGTTTCGTTGATTCAGCAGATGAATCAGCAGATTGCGGCGGCGGCGGAGGAGCAGAGTTCGGTGGCGGAGGAGATTAATCGCAGTGTGACGAGTATTCGTGCGAGTGCGGATCAGTCTTCGTTGGCTATGCGGGGGAATGCGGCTTCTAGTGTGGAGCTGGCGCAGTTGGGGGTTGGGTTGCGGGGGATGGTTGGGCATTTCCGGCTTTGACGCTTTGACTTGGCGGCCTTTGGGCCGACCATGTTCTTGGGGTTTTGGGTGTATATCCGGATCTTCGGGGGTTGCGGCTGGCGGTTTCGCTCTTACAGCGACTCCCTTTGGCAGACGCCCCAAAGGAAGCAAAGGTCTGGGCCCCGGCGTTCGGCCCGCTCGCTGGGGCTCGGGGTTCCTTCGTTACGGGATTCATCCGGGGGCATCGCCTCCGGTTTGCTTCGCTGCACCTCCTCTCGATGTGTTTGGCTGCGCCAAACGTCGCTGCGCTCCTACCCCCGGATAAACCCCTCCACTCAGCCTTCCGAAGGGGCCAGCACGGCAAGATCAAAAGCTGCAGCCGAGCTTGCGCTCATCCTGTGTAGGAGCTGCCGAAGGCTGCGATCTTTTGATCTTGATTATGCTTTTGTAGGAGCAGAGCTTGCTCGCGAAGGCGGCCTGACAGCCGACCCATTTCTACGGTTGTACTCAATCCCTGTGGGAGCAGGCTTGCCAGCGATGACGCCCTCACAACCAACAATTATCTGACTGTACGCACCCAATCCAACTGTAGGAGCTAGCCTGCTAGCGATGACGCCCTCACAACCAACAATTATCTGACTGTACGCACCGAATCTAATTGTGGGAGCTAGCCTGCTAGCGAAAGCGGCCTGACATTCCCCTCAGTCCCCATCCATCACCCACAAAAAAGCCACCTCCCGGTGGCTTCTCTCGCTACTTCTTCAATCAGTCGTAAATCACTTTCTTCTTCCAGTCCGCATCCGCCTCTACATCCTTCAAACCTGTGGTCAGTTGGTTCTCTTCACCTTCCACGGGTGCAATTTTGTCCATGACCTGGGCGTTGGCGCGGGCGAGCAGTTTTTCCAGGTATTGCAGTTGTTCGGCGTAGGCCTGCGGGTCTTGTTGTTTGCGCAGGTATTGCACGCCGCGTTCGAAGGCGAGGCGGGCTTGGCCGGGTTGGTTTTGTTGCAGGGATTGTTGGCCGAGGTTGTTGAAGAATTCGATGTGCAGCAGTACGAGGATGTGGCGGACTTCGCGGATCCACTGTTTGGCTTCGTTCGGTGGCAGGAAGCCGTCGTGGGCGGCGCGGGTGATTTGGCCGTGCAGGGCTTCGAGCAGGAAGCGCACGTCTTTGGCTTTGGCTTCGGTCAGGATCGGTGCCGGCGGGTTGTTGACCGGGATCGATTCGCCCTGGGCGACCAGTGCGCTGAGTTCGCTGATGCGCGCTTTGGTGGTGGCACTGGTTTTTTCCAGGTTGAGCAGGCGCTGGCAGACGTTGAGTTCCAGTCGGGTCAGCAACAGTTTGAGCGCAGGGGTCATGAACTGGCCGGGAAAGGTCTCGGTCAGTTCGCCGCAACGGCGCAGGCGGTCGTTGAGTTCGACCTTGGTGCGGGCCTTCTCCAGTTTGTTGTTTTCCACCACATGGTTCATGTAGCCAATGACGATCAGAATTGCGATCCCGGCTACGACTAGCAGGGTGATCATGAGTGGTGTCACCGGTAAGACCTCTTTATAGGGTTCACTTGCGAGTTCAGTGGCTCGGCATTCAGCTGGCTGCCGCTGCTCGACACGTTGGATCGGTAGCTTCTGTCTATATCGGCCACGCACTGCTTAGATAAATGCTGGCGCGGTAAGCGCATATGGCCATCACTGTGCGGTGGACTATAACGCCTTGGCGAGTGGCGGAATATAGGCGTCAATCGTCGGGCGACGGAAAAGCCTGATTGACTTGGTAAAGCAGGTCGAAGTCATTGATTTAAATAAATTTATATCAAGGGGTTGACGACCCCTTAATCCATCCATAGAATGCGCGCCACTTACAGCGTAAAGCACACAGCGAAACGCGGTAGGGAGTGAAGTTGTAGCGTGTCCCCTTCGTCTAGTGGCCTAGGACACCGCCCTTTCACGGCGGTAACAGGGGTTCGAGTCCCCTAGGGGACGCCATTGCGGGAATAGCTCAGTTGGTAGAGCACGACCTTGCCAAGGTCGGGGTCGCGAGTTCGAGTCTCGTTTCCCGCTCCATTTTTAAACAGCAGTGCTTTCGGGCGGTGCTGAGTGAAACCAGAACCAAGTCTTCGGATGCGGATCTGGACACCGAAACACACACCATGTGTTCCGGGTAGCGTGTCCCCTTCGTCTAGTGGCCTAGGACACCGCCCTTTCACGGCGGTAACAGGGGTTCGAGTCCCCTAGGGGACGCCATTTGCGGGAATAGCTCAGTTGGTAGAGCACGACCTTGCCAAGGTCGGGGTCGCGAGTTCGAGTCTCGTTTCCCGCTCCAAATTCTAGAAACGCCGCTCAGTGAGCGGCGTTTTTATTAGTGAAAGTTGTAGCCTGTGTCCCCTTCGTCTAGTGGCCTAGGACACCGCCCTTTCACGGCGGTAACAGGGGTTCGAGTCCCCTAGGGGACGCCATTGCGGGAATAGCTCAGTTGGTAGAGCACGACCTTGCCAAGGTCGGGGTCGCGAGTTCGAGTCTCGTTTCCCGCTCCATATTCAACAAAAACGCCGATCAGTGATGATCGGCGTTTTTGTTTGTGCGCGATTTATCGTCGCCCATAAAAAAGAACCTTTACGGTCCTTTTTTTGTTTCCGTTACAGCTTCGGCAGTTGCCCGATGCGCCCCATCATTTCGGTGACGATCTGCAGATCCAGCAAGAACTGGTCAACAGTCTTGAATTCGCCATCGGTGTGCCCGGTGTATTTCACCTCGGGACGCGCCAGACCAAACTGCACGCCATTCGGCAGTTCATGCACCGACGTCGCGCCGGCAGAGGTGCCGAACTCGTGCTTCATGCCAAGGTTTTCCGTCGACACTGCCAGCAGCGCCTTGACCCATTCGCCTTCCGGGTTGCGGTACATCGGCTCGGCGATCGAGTAATCGAAGGTCACGGCAACGTGGGTTTTCTTCGTCCACGCGCTCAGCTTGTCAGCAATTTCAGCCTTGAGTTTTTCTGGCGATTTGCCCTTCGGCACGCGCAGATTGACTGCCAGTTTGAAGGCTTTGTCGTTCTCACCAACGTAGGTCAAAGAAGTGGTCAGCGGGCCCATGAAGCTGTCGGCGAAACCGACTTTCAAGGTGTTGCCCAAGTAATCCAGGCCCCAGTTGTCAGCGGCATAATGCGCGGCGTCGGTGAACTGATTGTGCTTGAGGGCGACTTTGCCGTTCAGGCTATTGATGAACACCAACATGCGCGCCACCGGGTTCACACCCGATTCCGGCTCGGAGGAGTGCGCAGAAACACCAGTCACCGTCAGTTTGACGTCTTTGCCATCAACCTTGGCCGCCACTTCGAAGTTGCCGCCGTTGTTTTTGGCGAACTCATTGCCGGCCTTTTGCAGACTCGCCGCCAGTTCGGCAGGTTTGTCCGTCACCAACGTCACGACGGACGCCGACGGAATCTGGTTGGTCGCCAGGCCGCCGGTCATCGAAGTGATTTCGGCGCCTTTGCCTTCAGCTTTGCGCTTGGCGAAGTTGGCCATCACGGTGCCGTAACCTTTCTCGGCAATTACCACCGGGTAACCGCCATCCAGCGCCATGTTGTAGGCCGGCGTCGGGTTGTGTTCGAAGTAGTAAGGGATCGCATCGCCGGTGGTCTCTTCGGTGGTGTCGACCAGCAGCTTGAAGTTGCGTGCCAGTGGCAGCTTTTCTTCTTTGATGACCTTCATCGCGTACATGGCGACGACGATGCCGTTCTTGTCATCCTCGGTGCCGCGACCGTACATGCGATCGCCAATCAGCGTGACCTTGAACGGATCGAGTTTGGTGCCGTCCTTGAGCACCCAGTTTTCCGGGGTAACCGGCACCACGTCGGCGTGCGCGTGAATGCCGACGACTTCATCGCCCTGGCCTTCCAGCGAAATCTCGTAAACGCGGTTATCGACGTTGCGGAAATTCAGGTTGAAAGACTCGGCCAGGCTCTTGATCTTGGCAGCGATCTTGATGAACTCAGGGTTGTCGTGCTGTGCCACACCTTCCTTCTGGAAGGTCGGAATCTCGACCAGTTCGCGCAGGGTTTCCAGCGCGGCTTTGCCGTACTTCACGCGCGTATAGATGCCCAGCAGACGATGAATCTCGTTTTGCTGCTCTGCGTTCAGGGTTTTGTTGTCGAGGAAAGCGCTGATGGCCGGGCCGAGGTTGTCGGTTTTAGCGATGTCGCTTTTGGCCAGACTGCCCAGAAACTCGCGAAAATCCGTGACGGTTTTGGCGTCGAAGGATTTCAGGATGACCGCGCTCTGCTCTGGGGTGATGTTGGCTTGAGCGGCGGTGGTGAACGAGGCGAGGCTGGCCAGCATCAGGGTAGCGGCGGCCAGTTGCTTGAGGGAAAAGTCCATTACGGAGGCATTCCTTTGCAGGCGGTTAATGAGATGTTGCCGACGGGTGTGTCAGAAACATTTCGCAAACTAACACTGCAAGCACCTGCCGTGGGAGGCTCTAAACGGGATGTGTCGCACAGAACTGCAAAAGAGGCGCACAAATGAAAAAGTCCCGGCAGGCATCGCCGGGACTTTTTTTGCATTACATGGAGAGCATCAAGCGCCCGGCGAACAGAATCAAAATCACCCCCATGCTGCGTTCGAACCAGTGGCCCATGCGCATAAACAGCACGCGTACTTTGTTGCTGGAGAAGAACAGCGCGACGATGACAAACCACAACGCGTTTACAAAACACATCCACAAACCATACAAGGCCTGGATTTGCAGGGGCGTGCTGGCGCTGATGATCGTGGTGAAGATCGCCAGGAAAAACAGGGTTGCTTTGGGATTGGTCGCATTGGTCAGAAAACCGGTGCTGAACGCTTTGAACAAAGACTGTTCCACCAACGGTTCGTCGGCCGCTTTTTCCCCTTCCAGCGCTGTCTTCGGTTTGCTGCGAATCAGACTGACACCGAGGTATAAAATGTAAGCACCGCCAACCACTTTGGCCACGGTCAGCAACCACGGCGTGGTGTGCATCAGCGCGCCGACCCCAAGCAACGTGTACAGCACGTGCACGGAAATCCCCGCACCAATGCCCAGCGCCGTGCAGATCCCCACCAGTCGCCCGAAGCGCACGCTCTGGCGGATGGTCACCGCGAAATCAGGGCCGGGAGCGACCACGGCAAGGAAGTGAATAGTGGCCAGCGCCAGAAATTCGCCCAGGTAATTCGAATACATCTCAGCTCCAGAAAGTCAGGGGTGAAGCATTGCCGCGATAGCCGACAAAGAAGGAAAGGCTCAAACGCGGATCGGCCACGCCCGGGGTCACCGAGTGCATGCAGCGCGAATTGAACATGATGAAATCGCCGGGTTCGGGGCGTACCTCAAGGGCTGGGCGGCCTAACAGCGCCGGGTCGATGCCGTAGCTGTCGCCGCGCATTTCGTCGAACTGATCCGGCGTGATGTCGTCGTCCCACATCTGCAATGCGCCGCCCTCGGTGGGCATGTTCAGGTACACGTTGCAGGCAAATTGCGCATCGAGGCTGCGCGCCTGAAAACTGTCCGGAGCGTCCTTGGCGAAAATGTCGTGATGGGCGAGAAAGCACACGCCGGGCTTCACCACGCGCGACAGGCCGACGTACATTTTGCGGCCGTAAAGGTTTTCCAGATGCGCACCGGCCGGCCAGGATTCATCGAGCATGCAGCGCAGCGTGTCGACCGGCGAGGAGTAGGGCGCGCAGCGATGGCGCAACTCGGCGATGTTGCGAGTGGCGAGTTCGAAGTAGTCCTCGATCAGCATCGGCTGATTTTCTGCCTCGTAAAACGCCATGCCGATTCGGCCGATACTCGGCGCGTTGATGTAGCCCTCATAACCTGGGGCGAGGATCTTGTCGCCAATTTCGATCGCCAGCGGCTTGGGCAAAAAGCCTTTGACGCGGATGGCGAGGACTTCTTCGTTGGCCAGTTTTTTTATGCACGTCTCATCGAGACGCTCGACGTCTAGCATCATTTTATTTTAGGTCCATCTATCGATAGTCAACGGAACCGGCGAGTGCGGTTCCACGGCGTCGGGCGCTGCGTGGCGGCAGCGCCCGAAATGCTCAATCCACGCTGTAGTGGACGGACAGCGTGCCCTTCTTCTGCGAGAGGGACGCGATCGTGACTGTGCCCAGATCCTTCAGGCTACGTACATGGGTGCCGCCGCAACCGTAGGCTGGCAGCTCACCGAAACTGATTTCCCGTGCGCCTTCGCGCAGCGAGGTGAGGCGTGGCAGATCGTGTTCGATCCACTGGCCGACGCCGTATTGAACGGTCTCGGCATCGACTTCCTGAGCGACATCGCTCGGTTTGAATTGCACTCGGCCTTCGTCCGGCCAGTGATGCGCCTTGATCGGTGTCCAGCCCATGGCCTGGACGAAATGACCGATCAGGTGCCCGGCCGAATGCATGCGTGTGTTGAAGCGGCGGCGATCTTCGTCGACGCGGATACAAGTCATGCCGAGCGCTACCGGGCGATCAACGAAATGCACGATGCGCTCTGGCTCCTGCACCACGCGCAACACCTGGCTTTCGCCGATCCAGCCGGTATCGCAAGGCTGACCACCGCCCTGCGGGTGAAACAGAGTGGCGCGCAGTACCACGGCAAATTCGTTTTCGTGGGGTGTGCAGTCGAGGACTTCCACGTTGGCCTTGAGGTCATCACTGTGGAAAAACAGGCGAAGCGTCATGTTTCAGGCCTTATTAAAGTTCTGTTTTTATTATATGAATCGTGCAATAACGTGATAATCCATCCAAACATCAAAGGACTTGTGCGCTGTGAGCATCAATCTGCCGCTACCGCTGCTCGGTGAAATGGCGATTTTCGTCAAGGTCGTGGAGACCGGCAGCTTTTCTGAAGCGGCTCGCCAACTGGGCTCTTCGCCGTCGGCGGTCAGTCGCAGCATCTCGCGGTTGGAGAAAGCCCTGGCCACGCGCTTGTTGCAGCGCACCACGCGCAAACTGCGCCTGAGCGATGGCGGCGAAGAAGTGTTCAAGCGCTGTCAGGAGATGGTCAGCGCGGCCAAGTCGGTGATGGAAATCAGCGGCCAGTTCACCCACGAAGCGGAAGGGCTGGTGCGCGTCAGCGTGCCGAAAGCGGTGGGGCGTTTTGTGATTCATCCGCACATGCCGGAGTTTCTGCGGCGCTATCCCAAAGTCGATGTCGAGTTATTGCTGGAGGATCGGCAGGTCGATCTGATCGATGATCATGTTGATCTGGCCATCCGCATCACCGATCGGCCGCCGGCGGGGTTGGTCGGACGTCAATTACTGACCATCGACCATATGCTCTGCGCCACGCCGCAATACCTCGCCGAGCACGGCACACCCACACATCCGCATGACCTGCTCAATCACAGCTGTATTTATCTGGGCGAAACCCCGAGCGATGCGCGCTGGAAATTCAAGAAGGGCAGCAAAGCGGTGACGGTTGGTGTGCGTGGTCGCTATGCCGCCAATCACACTGGCGTGCGACTGGGCGCAGTGTTGCAGCACATCGGCATTGGCAGCCTGCCTTACTTCACTGCGCGTTATGCGTTGGAGCAGAAGTTGGTGGTGCAGGTGTTGCCGGACTGGACATTTTTGGCGTCTTACCACGGTGGGCTGTGGTTACTGCATTCGCCCACACGGTATCTGCCGCCGAAGCTGCGGGTGCTTATCGATTTTCTGGTGGAGTGTCTGGAGAAGGAACCGACCCTGAGCAAGCCGGGGAAGGTGGGCAATGCGAGTAACGCCGCGATGGCATATGAACTGCCTGAAAGCGAAGGGTTGTTGTAGCGCAAAAGCAAAAAATCGCAGCCTTCAGCAGTTCCCTGTAGGAGCTGCCGAAGGCTGCGATCTTTTGATCTTCAACCAATCTATTTGATCAGTGCTTGCTGTCCTGAGCAGACATCGCCAGCAACTGCTTTTCCTGATTCCAGTCGAACGGTTCGTCGTTCTGTTCAGCTTCGAAACGACGTTCTTCCAGCGCCTGATACAAGTCGATTTCTTCATCGGCCAGGTAATGCAGGCAATCACCGGCGAAGAACCACAGCAGATCCCGCGGGATCAGGTGGGCAATTTGCGGATAACGGCTAATCACTTGAGTCAGGATGTCCTGGCCCAGGTATTGGCTTTCGATCGGATCGATCGGCAACGAAGCGAGCAGTTCGTCGAAACGCTCCAGAAACAAGGCATGGCTTTCTTCGGGAACCTGTTCGGCCTCACCTACGGCGACCAGGATACTGCGCAGGTGGTCGAGCAACACAAGATGATCGGCAACGACGTTGGACACGAGATAAGTCCTCAAGAGCAAAACGGGCGCGGGAGTATAAAGCTCGTGCGCCCGCTTGGACATGGGTCTCAGGATCAGCGGACTTTGCCCTCTGCCTGTTTCAGCTCATCTTTGTCGAAATCATCGACATCGATCACCTTGCGTCGCGCCGCTTCGGCATCACGCAGGCTCTGCGCTTCCACCGCTTGCAGTACGCCAGCCTCCAGTGCCGCGTCGATCGCGTGTTCGCCGGCGACCGGTTTGACCTGACCGCTTTTCAGCGACGCATGCAGCTTTTTATGCAGCGGTTGCGCAGTCGTCAGCAGGTCGCTGGCGTGTTGCAGCGCACCCACCGCATCGTCCGGCGACTGTGGGCGATAGCAACCGGCGAGCAGTTCTTCCAGCGCCGGATCACCTTTCGCCCGACCAATCACGCCAGCCACTTCGGCCCCGAGTTTGTCCGACGGGCCCTTGTGAAGACGGCCAAACGGGAAGACGATGACGCGCAGCAGGCAACCGAAGACTTTGTTCGGGAAGTTGCGCAGCAACTCGTCCATGGCGCGTTCCGCCTGGCCGAGGCTTTCTTCCATCGCCCAGCGGAACAGCGGCTCCATATACGCCGGCGAATCCAGATCGTGATAACGCTTGAGCGCAGCCGACGCCAGATACAAGTTGCTCAACACATCGCCCAGTCGCGCCGACAGACGCTCGCGGCGTTTCAGCTCACCGCCAAGCAGCATCATGCTGAAGTCGGCAAGCATCGCGAAAGCCGCTGCCTGACGGTTAAGCGCGCGGAAGTAGCCTTGGCTGATCTTGTCGCCTGGTGCGTGTTCGAAGTGGCCGAAACCAAGGTTCAGCACCAGCGTGCTGGCGGCGTTGCTCACGGCAAAACCGATGTGCTTGAGCAGCAGACCGTCGAACTCTTTCAGCGCCTGATCCTTGTCCTCACGACCGGCCAGGGCCATTTCCTTGAGCACGAATGGATGGCAGCGAATCGCGCCCTGACCGAAGATCATCAGGTTGCGCGACAGGATGTTCGCGCCTTCCACGGTGATGAAGATCGGCGCACCGTTCCAGCTGCGCCCAAGGTAGTTGTTCGGGCCCATGATGATCGCCTTGCCGCCGTGGACATCCATGGCGTGGCTGATGCATTCGCGGCCGCGTTCGGTGAGGTGGTACTTGAGGATCGCCGACAGCACCGACGGTTTCTCACCCAAATCCACCGCGTTGGCGGTGAGCATCCGCGCCGCGTCCATCATCCACGCGTTACCGCCGATGCGCGCCATCGCTTCCTGAATGCCTTCGAACGCCGACAGCGGCACGTTGAACTGCTCACGAATCTGCGCGTACTGGCCGGTGACCAGACTGGTGAATTTCGCCGCACCGGTACCCACTGCTGGCAGCGAGATCGAACGGCCGACTGACAGGCAGTTCATCAGCATCATCCAGCCTTTGCCGAGCATCTCCTGACCGCCGATAAGGAAGTCCAGCGGGATGAACACGTCTTTGCCGGAGTTCGGGCCGTTCATGAACGCGGCGCCCAATGGCAGGTGACGACGGCCGATCTCGACGCCGTCGGTGTCGGTTGGGATCAACGCCAGGCTGATGCCGAGGTCTTCCTTGTCGCCGAGCAAGTGCTCTGGGTCATAGGCTTTGAATGCGAGGCCGAGCAGCGTCGCCACCGGCCCGAGGGTGATGTAGCGTTTTTCCCAGTTCAGGCGCAGACCAATGACTTCCTGACCTTCCCACTGACCTTTGCAGATAATCCCGGTGTCGGGCATCGCCCCGGCATCGGAACCGGCGAGCGGGCCGGTGAGGGCGAAGCACGGAATGTCGTCGCCACGGGCCAGACGTGGCAGGTAGTGATTGCGTTGTTCGTCGGTGCCGTAGTGCAGCAACAATTCGGCCGGGCCGAGGGAGTTGGGCACCATCACGGTGGAGGCGAGGTCGCCACTGCGGGTCGCGAGTTTCATCGCCACTTGCGAGTGGGCGTAAGCCGAGAAGCCTTTACCGCCAAATTCTTTCGGAATGATCAGGGCAAAAAAACCGTGTTCCTTGATGTGTGTCCAGGCTTCCGGCGGCAAGTCCATCGACTGGCCGATCTGCCAGTCAGTGACCATCGCGCACAGTTCTTCGGTCGGGCCATCGATAAAGGCTTGTTCTTCTTCGGTCAGTTGCACCTTGGGATAGGCCAGCAGTTTGTCCCAGTCCGGACGGCCGCTGAACAGCTCTCCATCCCACCACACGGTGCCGGCATCGATCGCGTCGCGCTCGGTCTGCGACATCGGCGGCAGGGTTTTCTGAAACCAGTTGAACAGCGGCGCGGTGAAATGTTTGCGGCGCAGGTCAGGCAGCAGCAACGGCGCGGCGACCACCGCCAGCAGCACCCAGAGCACCAGCATTAGCCAGCCGTGCGCGTGACTGAAAATGCCCATTGCCAATAAGTAGACGGCAACGATGCCCAACGCGGGCAGCGGGGCGATACGCCGGTGGGCGATGTACGCCACGCCGACAATCAAAACCAGTATCCACAACAACAGCATATTTCAGTCCTCCGTGAACCAAGGCAAATCGACCCTCCAGAGCTTAGACCGCATCTGCAAAACCGGGTGGTCAGACCAAGGTGATTGAAATCGTGGGAAACCCCGGATGGTGTTCGTAGGTTCGGTGGGCAACACGTGTGGGAAATCGTTCGGTGATCCCGCGTCTTTGCGTCCAAGTTTGGCCGAAACGTCGTTATCTCTGTGCTTGAGCTGTCGCTAGACTCCAGTTTCATCAAGGAGATTGTCGTCATGCACGAATATCTGAGTCCCGGCCGCTTCACCGATAGTGACCACCCGGCGGTGGTGGAGTTCGCTGAACGACATCGGGGTGCCAGCCGCGACCCGGTCGAGCAGGCGATCAATCTTTATTACGCCGTGCGCGAAGCGGTGCGCTACAACCCTTACACCTTCAGCCGTGATCCGCAAACCCTGCGTGGCAGCTATGCATTGGCGGCGGGGGAGAGTTATTGCGTGCCCAAAGCCACGCTGCTCGCGGGTTGCGCGCGGCATTGCGGGATCCCGGCGCGGATCGGTCTGGCCGACGTGAAGAATCATTTATCGACGCCACGTCTGCTCGAATTGCTGAAAAGCGACATGTTCGCCATGCACGGCTACACCGAGTTTTTCCTCAACGATCGTTGGGTAAAGGCCACACCGGCGTTCAACCAGAAACTCTGCGAACTGTTCAACGTCGCGCCGCTGGAATTCGACGGGATCAACGACAGTGTTTTCCACCCGTTCAACCGTGATGGCGCGCAGTTGATGGAGTACCTGGTCGATCACGGCCAGTTCACCGATGTGCCGGAAACCTTCTTCTTCGAACACCTGGAAAAATGCTATCCGCACCTGTTCGGCGATCAGCAGCCACAACTGTTGGGCGACATGCACAACGATGTAAGCCGCGTCTGATCCGGCGTATGCTGGCCGCCCACTCATTTGAAAAGAGGCGGTCATGCTGAAGATCTGGGGACGGAAAAACTCATCGAATGTCAGGAAGCCATTGTGGGCTGCCGAGGAACTCGGTCTGGCTTACGAGGCGATCGATGCCGGTGGCGCGTTCGGTGTGGTCGACACGCCGGAGTACCGGGCGATGAACCCGAACGGGCGCGTGCCGGTGATCGAAGACGACGGTTTCGTGCTGTGGGAATCCAACGCCATCGTGCGTTATCTGCTGGGCAAGCATGCGCCGAACAGCGCTTGGTATTCGGCCGATCCGCAAGCCCGCGCCCTCGCAGACAAGTGGATGGACTGGACGACCTCGAGTTTTGCCGGGCCGTTCCGCACGGTGTTCTGGGGCGTCTTGCGCACCCCGGCGGACAAGCAGGACTGGCCTGCGATCAACGCCGCGATCAAGGAATGCAGCGAGTTGCTGAGCATGGCCGACGAGGCGCTGGCCAGCCAACCGTATCTCTCCGGTCCAGACATTGGCATGGGCGATATTCCACTGGGCAGTTTCATTTATGCCTGGTTCGAGATGCCCATCGAACGCGCCCCGCAACCGCATCTGCAGGCCTGGTACGAGCGCCTGAAGCAGCGTCCGGCCTACAAAAAAGCCGTTATGACCGCGTTGACTTAATACCTACTATCGACACACTTGACTGTACTTGTACGGCGGCGGCAAGCACCATTGCGCACTTGCGCTGCGGTTCGATCCTTCGCCGCCGTCTTCTTTTTCCCTTCAATGGTGCGTAAATCAGAT
Organism: Pseudomonas rustica; assembly: GCF_049959085.1. Taxonomy (NCBI): domain Bacteria; kingdom Pseudomonadati; phylum Pseudomonadota; class Gammaproteobacteria; order Pseudomonadales; family Pseudomonadaceae; genus Pseudomonas; species Pseudomonas rustica. Next base: position 988,232 of record NZ_CP188200.1, read on the forward strand.
ATGAGTTCCGCTCTGTCCATCCGGCAGCTAACCAAAACCTACGGCAACGGGTTCCAGGCCTTGAGTGGTATCGATCTGGACGTCGCCGAAGGTGACTTTTTCGCCTTGCTCGGCCCCAACGGTGCCGGCAAATCCACGACCATCGGCATTCTCTCGACCCTGGTCAACAAGACCAGCGGCAGCGTGAATATCTTCGGTCATGACCTCGACAAGAACCCTGCGCAGCTCAAGCGCTCGATCGGCGTGGTGCCGCAGGAATTCAACTTCAATCAGTTTGAGAAGACCTTCGACATCGTCGTCACTCAGGCCGGTTACTACGGCATTCCGGCGAAGATCGCCAAGGAACGCGCCGAGCAGTACCTGACGCAACTGGGCCTGTGGGACAAGCGCGATGTGCCGTCGCGTTCGCTGTCCGGCGGCATGAAGCGCCGTTTGATGATCGCCCGCGCGCTGGTGCACGAACCGCGTCTGCTGATCCTCGATGAACCGACCGCAGGCGTCGACATCGAGTTGCGCCGCTCGATGTGGACGTTCCTCACCGAGTTGAACCAGAAAGGCATCACCATCATCCTCACCACGCATTATCTGGAGGAGGCTGAGCAACTGTGCCGCAACATCGGCATTATCGACCACGGCACCATCGTCGAGAACACCAGCATGAAACAGCTGCTGGGCCAGTTGCACGTGGAAACCTTCTTGCTCGATCTGAAAAACGACTTGAGCGTCACGCCGCAATTGCTCGGCTACCCCGCGCGGTTGATCGACAGCCACACCCTGGAAGTCCAGGTCGACAAATCCATGGGCATTACGGCGTTGTTCACTCAATTGGCGCAGCAGAACATCGAAGTGCTGAGCCTGCGCAACAAAACCAATCGCCTTGAGGAGCTGTTCGTGTCCCTGGTGGAGAAAAATCTGTCGAAGGTGGCGGTATGAGTTCCGAGTTACGTCCCAACCTCGTCGCCCTCAACACCATCGTTTATCGCGAGGTTCGACGCTTCACGCGGATCTGGCCGCAGACCCTGCTGCCGCCGGCGATCACCATGGTTTTGTACTTTGTGATCTTCGGTAACCTGATCGGTCGACAGATCGGCGACATGGGTGGCTTCACCTACATGCAGTACATCGTGCCGGGGCTGATCATGATGTCGGTGATCACCAACTCCTACGGCAACGTGGTGTCGAGCTTCTTCGGCAGCAAGTTCCAGCGCTCCATTGAAGAACTGATGGTGTCGCCGGTGTCGCCGCACACAATCCTGATCGGTTATACCTGCGGCGGCGTGCTGCGCGGTTTGATGGTCGGCGTGATCGTGACGATTCTGTCGATGTTCTTCACCGATTTGCAGGTGCATCACCTCGGCGTGACGATTTTGGTGGTGGTACTGACGGCGACGATTTTCTCGCTGCTGGGCTTTATCAACGCCGTGTTCGCGCGCAACTTCGATGATATTTCGATCATTCCGACGTTCGTGCTGACGCCGCTGACCTACCTAGGCGGCGTGTTCTATTCGATCACCTTGCTGCCGCCGTTCTGGCAGACCGTATCACTGGCCAACCCGGTGCTGCACATGGTCAACGCCTTCCGTTACGGCATTCTCGGTGTGTCCGACATCAAGATCGGCATCGCCATCACCTTCATGCTGGTGGCTACGGTGGTGCTGTACCTCGGTTGTGCGCGGCTGCTGGTGAGTGGGCGCGGGATGCGTACCTGATCCACACACAATCCCTGTAGGAGCTGCCGAAGGCTGCGATCTTTTAATCTTGAAGATCACAATCAAAAGATCGCAGCGTGCCGCAGCTCCTACAGATAGTGTCCAGATAGCACAAACCAAAACGGCCTCCCATCGCGGAGGCCGTTTTGCATTGAGGATGTGTCGTTGGCCAACCCGGTGCTGCACATGGTCAACGCCTTCCGTTACGGCATTCTCGGTGTGTCCGACATCAAGATCGGCATCGCGATCACCTTTATGCTGGTGGCGACGGTGGTGCTGTATCTCGGTTGTGCGCGGTTGCTGGTGAGTGGGCGCGGGATGCGTACCTGATCCACACACAATCCCTGTAGGAGCTGCCGAAGGCTGCGATCTTTTGAACTTGAAGATCACAATCAAAAGATCGCAGCGTGCCGCAGCTCCTACAGATAGTGTCCAGATAGCACAAACCAAAACGGCCTCGCATAGCGGAGGCCGTTTTGCATTGAGGATGTGTCGTTGGCCAACCCGGTGCTGCACATGGTCAACGCCTTCCGTTACGGCATTCTCGGTGTGTCCGACATCAAGATCGGCATCGCCATCACCTTCAGGCTGGTGGCGACGGTGGTGCTGTATCTCGGTTGTGCGTGGTTGCTGGTGAGTGGGCGCGGGATGCGTACCTGACCCACACACAATCCCTGTAGGAGCTGCCGAAGGCTGCGATCTTTTGAACTTGAAGATCACAATCAAAAGATCGCAGCGTGCCGCAGCTCCTACAGTTCGTGTCCAGATAACACAAAACAAAACGGCCTCCCATCGCGGAGGCCGTTTTGCATTCAGGATTTGCGACTTTTCTTGCGCCGCGCCCACTGCCGCGCCACCCACCAGCGCCAATACATCATCACCAGAAAATAGGCGAGGGCACCGAGCACCAGTCCCACTACCACCGACCCCAGCAAAAACGGCTGCCACAACGTCGACAACTCACCGCTGATCCATTCCCAGGTCAACTCATCGGGCAGATGCCGCGCGGGTACATCCATCAACCACGCCCCGGCTTGATAGGTGCAGAAAAACACCGCCGGCATGGTGATCGGATTGGTCAGCCAGACCAGGCTCACCGCAATCGGCATATTGCCGCGCACCATGACGGCAAGCGCGGCAGCCACCAGCATCTGCGCCGGAATCGGCAGGAAAGCGGCAAACAATCCGACCGCCATCGCCCGCGCGACCGAGTGGCGATTGAGGTGCCAGAGGTTCGGGTCATGCAGCAACTTGCCGAGAAAGCGTAAGGATTTGTGTTCCCTGATGCTCGTCGGGTCGGGCATGTAACGTTTGAATAAGCGCCGGGGCATAAGGCTTCTCGGTCGGTTAAGGCGGCAAGTATGTCTGGATTCGATGAACCGCCCATTCAGACTTTGTGACAATTGTTGACGGCGCAAGTGCGCAACACCCGCTATGCCTAAGAACGGGACTCTCAAGGACGGGCTTATGCGCACAGGGATGATGGCGCTGGCAGTCGGTCTGCTGGCCCCGATGTTTTTACCGGCATTACCGCCGGTCGGCTTGATGCTGGTATTGCCGGTGGTGGGTTTGATGTTGCTGCCGTTTCGCAGCTATCCAGTGGCGTTTTTGTTGTTGGGCTTTACGTGGGCTTGTGTCAGTGCGCAATGGGCGCTGAATGATCGACTGCCCGCACATCTCGACGGTGAAACCCGTTGGCTCGAAGGGCGGGTGGTCGGCTTGCCGCAAAACGCTGACGGCGTGGTGCGTTTCGAACTGGCCGATGCGCACTCGCGGCACGAGAAATTGCCGTCGCTGCTGCGTCTGGCCTGGTACGCCGGGCCGCCGGTCAACAGCGGCGAGCGCTGGCGACTGGCAGTCAAACTCAAGCGTCCCGTTGGTTTGCTCAATCCGGATGCGTTCGATTATGAGGCGTGGCTGCTCGCGCAACGTGTCGGCGCGACGGGCACGATCAAGGATGGCCAGCGCCTGAGTGAGGCGCGCTGGGCCTGGCGCGACAGCATTCGTCAGCGCTTGCTGGCAGTGGAAGCGCAAGGTCGCGCCGGAGCATTGGCAGCGCTGGTGCTGGGCGATGGTTCGGGGCTCAGCCGTGAGGATTGGCAGATTCTGCAGGACACCGGCACTGTGCATTTGCTGGTGATTTCCGGGCAGCACATCGGTTTGCTGGCGGCGGTGATGTACCTGCTGGTCGCCGGGCTCGCGCGGTTTGGACTGTGGCCATTGCGCTGGCCATGGTTGCCGTGGGCCTGCGGATTGGCGTTCGCGGCGGCGCTGGGTTACGCCTTGCTCGCTGGTTTCGACGTGCCGGTGCAGCGCGCCTGCGTGATGGTCGGATTGGTGTTGTTGTGGCGCCTGCGATTTCGTCATCTGGGCGCGTGGTGGCCGCTGTTGCTGGCGTTCAACGGCGTGCTGTTGCTGGAACCGCTTGCCAGTTTGCGTCCGGGTTTGTGGCTGTCGTTCGCGGCGGTGGCGGTGTTGATTTTCACCTTTGGCGGCCGCTTGGGCGCGTGGCGTTGGTGGCAAACGTGGACGCGGGCGCAATGGTTGATTGCCATCGGTTTATGCCCGGTGCTGCTGGCGCTGAACCTGCCGATCAGTCTGAGCGGGCCGCTGGCGAATTTGCTCGCGGTGCCCTGGATCAGTCTGGTGGTGCTGCCGCCGGCGCTGCTCGGCACTGTGTTGTTGCCGGTTCCTTATGTCGGCGAAGGACTGCTGTGGCTGGCCGGCGGTTTGATCGATTGGCTGTTTCGCGCGCTGGCGCTGATTGCCGGGCAATGGCCTGCGTGGATTGCACCGTCGATATCGATCTGGGTGTGGATTCTCGGCAGTCTCGGCGCCGTGCTGTTGCTATTGCCACGCGGGGTGCCGCTGCGACCGCTGGGCTGGCCGTTGCTGCTGATTCTGCTGGTGCCGCCGCGCGAGCGACTGGACGAAGGACTGGCCGATGTCTGGCAGCTCGATGTCGGCCAAGGCCTGGCAATCCTGATCCGAACCCGCCATCACACGCTGCTGTACGACGCCGGCCCGCGCTTCGGCGATTTCGATCTCGGCGAACGCGTGGTGCTGCCAGCCCTGCGCAAACTCAGCGTGGACAATCTCGATGTGATGCTGCTCAGTCACGCCGACGCCGATCATGCCGGCGGTGCGCTGGCGATTGCGCGGGGCATGAAAGTCGTCCGTGTATTGAGCGGCGATCCGCCGGGCCTGCCTGCCGAATTGAGCGCTGAAGCCTGCGAAAGTGGCGAGCAATGGCAGTGGGACGGTGTGCGTTTTCAACTGTGGATGTGGGCGGACGCCCGCGACAGCAACCAGCGCTCCTGTGTATTGCAGATCGAAGCCAACGGCGAGCGTTTGCTGCTGACCGGCGATATCGATGTCCATGCTGAGCGCGTTCTGCTCGACAGTCCGTTGGCGGTGCCAACGCAATGGCTGCAATCCCCGCACCATGGCAGCCGTAGCTCATCATCCATGGCCCTGCTCAACGCGCTGAAGCCCGAAGCCGTGCTGATCTCCCGAGGCCACGGCAACGCCTTCGGCCATCCGCACCCGACCGTGCTGGCGCGTTATCGCAAACAAGGCCTGCGCATCTACGACAGTGCCGAGCAGGGCGCCATTCATCTGCAACTGGGCCGTTTCAAAGCGCCGTGGACGATGCGTCAACAGCGGCGTTTCTGGCGCGATCCGCCGGCGCTCGCCCGTTGATCGGGGGGCGCAAAAATGCGCTATCACGGTCGTCGGGGAGTCGGGACTCAACGTTTACCCTATATGGTAAAGTGGCGCACTTTTTCGAGGGGACTGTCACTGTGTGGGAATTGGTCAAATCCGGCGGCTGGATGATGTTGCCGATCATTCTGAGTTCCATCGCGGCCATGGCGATTGTCGCCGAGCGCCTGTGGACCCTGCGCGCCAGTCGCGTCACCCCCGAGCATTTGTTGGGCCAGGTCTGGGTCTGGATCAAGGACAAACAGCTCAATAAAGAAAAACTCAAGGAATTGCGCGCCAACTCGCCGCTGGGGGAAATCCTCGCCGCCGGTCTGGCCAACTCCAAGCATGGTCGCGAGATCATGAAAGAGTGCATTGAAGAGGCCGCCGCCCGCGTCATTCACGAGCTCGAACGCTACGTCAACGCGCTGGGCACCATCGCTGCGATGTCGCCGTTGCTCGGCCTGCTGGGTACGGTGCTGGGCATGATCGACATTTTCAGTGCCTTCACCGGTTCCGGCATGACCACCAACGCCTCGGTATTGGCCGGTGGTATCTCGAAAGCGCTGATCACCACGGCGGCTGGCCTGATGGTCGGTATTCCGGCGGTGTTCTTCCACCGGTTCCTGCAACGCCGCATCGACGAGTTGGTGGTCGGCATGGAGCAGGAAGCGATCAAACTGGTTGAAGTGGTGCAGGGCGACCGTGACGTCGATCTGGCCGAGGGCCGCGCGTGAAATTCCGTCGCAAACCACGGGAAACGATCGACATCAACCTCGCGTCACTGATCGACGTGGTGTTCATTCTGTTGCTGTTTTTCGTCGTGACCACCACGTTTACCCGCGAAACCCAGTTGCGCGTTGATCTGCCGGAAGCCGTCAGCGGCTCGCCCGCCGAAGATCAGCAGCTCAAGCAGATCGACGTGGCCATCAGCGCTGAGGGCGTGTTTTCGGTGAACAACAAGATTTTGCCGAAAAACGACCTGGCGACGCTGATGGAAGCGATGCAGAAAGAGTCCAACGGTGACACCAACCTGCCGTTGTCGATCAGTGCCGACGGCAAGACTCAGCATCAATCCGTGATCACCGCCATGGACGCGGCCGGCAAGCTCGGTTTCAGCCATCTGCGCATGACCACGGTCGAGGCGGCGCCCAAATCCTGATGAGCCTGTCCGATCGCTTGCTCGCCGCGTGGTATCAGGGGCACCCGGCCCTGACGTTGCTGCGGCCGCTGGAAATGTTGTATCGCCGCGTGGTGGTCAACAAGCGTCAGCGTTTTCTCGATGGCCAGGGCGAAATTTATCAGCCGCCGGTGCCGTTGATCGTGGTCGGCAACATCACCGTGGGCGGCACCGGCAAAACGCCGATGATCCTCTGGTTGATCGAACACTGTCGGCGCAGTGGTTTGCGCGTCGGCGTGGTCAGCCGTGGTTACGGCGCCAAACCGCCGCACTTGCCATGGCGCGTTGACGCGGATCAAACCGCTGACATCGCTGGCGACGAACCGCTGCTGATCGTCCAGCGCACCGGCGTGCCATTGATGATCGATCCCGATCGCAGCGCCGCCGTCAAAGCCTTGCTCGCCAGTGAACCGCTGGATCTGATCCTCTCCGATGACGGCATGCAGCATTACCGGCTGGCGCGGGATATGGAGCTGGTGTTGATTGATGCCGCTCGCGGTCTCGGCAACAAGCGCTGCCTGCCGGCGGGGCCGTTGCGTGAGCCGATCGAACGTCTGCAAAGCGTCGACGGCGTATTGTTCAACGGTGCCACCGAAGATCGCGACGACGGTTTCGCTTTTCATCTGCAGCCGACCGCGCTGGTCAATCTGCGCAGTGGCGAGCGCAAGTCGCTCGAGCATTTTGCGCCGGGGCAGAGCGTCCACGCAGTCGCCGGGATCGGCAATCCGCAACGTTTCTTCAATACCCTCGAAGCGCTAGACTGGCGCGCAGTCCCGCATGCATTTGCCGACCACGCTGAATACAGCGTGCAGGCCTTGAATTTCACACCGTCATTGCCGTTGGTGATGACCGAAAAGGACGCGGTGAAGTGCCGTGCCTTCGCTGCTGCCGACTGGTGGTATCTGGCGGTCGATGCCGTGCCGTCGCCGGCCTTCGTGGCCTGGTTCGACACACAGCTGATGCGCCTGATGCCCGATCGGCTTTTGCCTTAACTCATTTATCAGGGAAAGTTCATGGACACCAAATTGCTCGACATCCTCGCGTGCCCGATCTGCAAAGGCCCGCTCAAGCTCAGCGCCGACAAGACCGAGCTGATCAGCAAGGGCGCCGGCTTGGCCTATCCGATCCGCGACGGCATCCCAGTGATGCTCGAAAGCGAAGCGCGCACCCTGACCACTGACGAGCGTCTGGATAAATGACCACCGCCTTCACCGTTGTCATCCCGTCGCGTTATGCCTCGACCCGTCTGCCCGGCAAACCGCTGCTGGACATCGCCGGCAAGCCGATGATCCAGCACGTCTGGGAACAGGCGAGCAAAAGCAGCGCGAGCCGCGTGGTCGTTGCGACTGACGATCCGCGCATCGTCGAGGCCTGCAAAGGCTTTGGCGCCGAAGTGGTGCTGACCCGTGAAGATCACAATTCCGGCACCGATCGTCTGGCTGAAGTCGCGGCGAAACTGGGCCTTGAGCCTGACGCGATAGTGGTCAACGTGCAGGGCGACGAGCCGCTGATTCCGCCGAGCGTGATCGATCAAGTCGCTGCCAACCTGGCCGCACACACCGAAGCGCGCATGGCCACCCTGGCCGAGCCGATCGAAGACGTGGAAACCCTGTTCAATCCGAACGTGGTCAAGGTCGTCAGCGACATCAACGGTCTGGCGCTGACCTTCAGCCGCGCGACTTTGCCATGGGCACGCGATGCCTTCGCCAAAAGCCGCGAGCAACTGCCGGAAGGTGTGCCGTACCGTCGCCATATCGGCATTTATGCCTACCGCGCCGGGTTCCTTCAGGACTTCGTGAGCTGGGGCCCGTGCTGGCTGGAAAACACTGAATCCCTCGAGCAACTGCGTGCGCTGTGGCACGGCGTGCGTATTCATGTTGCTGACGCGTTGATCGCGCCGCCGACTGGCGTCGACACCGTCGAAGACCTCGAGCGCGTTCGTCGCCTGCTGGGGGCCTGATGCGCGTTCTGTTTGTGTGCCTGGGCAACATTTGCCGTTCGCCCACGGCTGAAGGCGTGTTACGCCACAAGTTGCGCGCCGCAGGGCTGGCGGATCAGGTTGAAGTGGCCTCCGCCGGCACCGGTGACTGGCACGTCGGCAATCCGCCGGACAAACGCAGCCAGGCCGCTGCCAAAGTGCGCGGTTATGACTTGTCGGCGCAACGCGCGCAGCAAGTCAGCCGCGCCGATTTCGCCAGTTACGACCTGATTCTGGCGATGGACAACAGCAACCTGCGCAACCTCAAGGCCCTGCAACCGTCCACCGGCCGCGCCGAACTGGATCTGTTCCTGCGCCGTTATGCCGGGTTGGTGGATGAAGTGCCGGATCCGTATTACGACGGCGATCAAGGGTTTGAGCAGGTGCTGGATCTGATTGAAGCGGCTTGTGACCAATTGTTGATCGAAGTGAAGGGCCGGTTATGAGTTTGCAGGTGCAACCGCAGGTTTCCCTGAAACCGTTCAACAGTTTTGGCGTCGACGTTCGCGCGCAACTGTTCGCCGAAGCCCATAGCGATGGCGATGTTCGTGAAGCGCTGGCCTATGCCGTTGCTCATGATGTGCCGCTGCTGGTGATCGGCGGTGGCAGCAATTTGCTGCTCACGGCAGATATTCCGGCGCTGGTGCTGCGCATGGCTACACGCGGGATTCGTGTGATCAGCGATGACGGTAACCGTGTGGTGATCGAGGCGGAAGCGGGCGAACCGTGGCATCCGTTCGTGCAGCACACGCTGGCGCTAGGATTTTCCGGACTGGAAAACCTCAGCCTGATTCCTGGCACCGTTGGCGCTGCGCCAATGCAGAACATTGGCGCTTACGGCGTCGAGATCAAGGATGTGTTTGCCGGGCTCACCGCGCTGGATCGTCAGAAGGGCGAGCTGCGCGACTTCAGCCTCGAAGAATGCAACTTCGCCTACCGCGACAGCCTGTTCAAACAGCAGCAGGGGCGTTGGTTGATTCTGCGCGTGCGCTTCAAACTGGATCGCGTCGCCCATCTGCATCTGGAATACGGCCCGGTGCGTCAGCGCCTGACCGAGCAGGGCATCGAACAACCGACGCCGACTGACGTCAGTCGCGCGATTTGCAGCATCCGCAGCGAAAAACTGCCGGATCCGGCGGTGCTCGGCAATGCCGGCAGTTTCTTCAAGAACCCGCTGGTGTCGGCGGCCATCGTCGCGCAGATCAAAGCGCAGCATCCGGATGTGGTGGCTTATGCGCAGCCGGACGGGCAGATGAAGCTCGCTGCTGGCTGGTTGATCGAACGCGCCGGTTGGAAAGGTTTCCGTGAAGCCGATGCCGGCGTGCACAAATTGCAGGCGCTGGTGCTGGTCAATTACGGCGCGGCGACCGGCCTGCAATTGCTCGATCTGGCGCAACGTATCCAGAAAGACATTGCCGAACGTTTCAATGTCGACCTGGAAATGGAGCCCAATCGGTATTGAAGCAGCTGCGAGCTTCAAGCTTCTAGCGGCAAGCTACAATCTCTGCAACATGAACCAGCAACTGCTCTTACTTGCAGCTTGCAGCTAAAAGCTCGCCACTGAAAAGCCCTGTCTCAGCAGGGCTTTTTCGTTAATGTTGGGTTAACTTAGCGAGCTAACGATAACCGTCATTTGCTCCACCAAAGGCCCGGTGCAGACGTTCGCGTCGACACAAGAGAGCCTCATTAGCCTGAGTCGATCTGCGTGAACCACCGCCGATGCAACGGCGGCAGATTGCTCGACCCCATAACCACCAAAAATATGCGGGCGTCCCCATGATTACCCTGAAACTCAATGGCCAGGATCATTCTCTCGACGTCACGGAGGACATGCCGCTGCTCTGGGCGATCCGCGACGTTGCCGGTTACAACGGCACCAAGTTCGGTTGCGGCATGGGCCTGTGTGGCGCGTGCACCATTCATATCGATGGCTTGCCGGCGCGCAGTTGCATCACGCCGATCGGCTCGGTGATCGGGCAGAACGTCACCACCATCGACAATCTGCATGCCGACCCGGTCGGGCAAGTCGTCCAGCAAGCCTGGCTCGACACGGCGGTCGCGCAGTGCGGTTTCTGTCAGGGCGGGCAAATCATGTCGGCCACCGCGTTGCTCAAAACCAATCCAAACCCGAGCGACGAGCAGATCGAAGAAGCGATGGTCGGCAACATCTGCCGCTGCGGCACTTATAACCGCATCAAAACCGCGATCCGCCAGGCCTCCACGCATTTGAAGGAGGCGAAAGCATGAGTCGCCTTCCGAACGATTTCGCCCTGAGCAATCTCAGTCGCCGCGGTTTCCTCAAAGGCGTCGGCGCGACGGGCGCGTTGGTGCTGGCCGCGAGTTGGGGTTGGCAGGATGCGCTGGCCGACGAGAAAGAAAAGAAATTCGGCGCTGATGGCATGCCCAACGGCTGGATCGATGACCCGAAAGTCTACGTGAGCATTGCCGCTGACGGCACGGTCACCGTGGTCTGCAACCGTTCGGAGATGGGGCAGGGCGTGCGCACCAGTCTGACCATGGTCGTTGCCGATGAACTGGACGCCGATTGGGCCAGGGTCAAAGTGCAGCAGGCGCCAGGCGATGAAGTGCGCTTCGGTAATCAGGACACCGACGGTTCGCGCAGCATGCGTCACTGGTACGAGCCGATGCGGCGTTGCGGTGCTGCAGCGCGGACGATGCTTGAACAAGCGGCGGCCACGCAGTGGAAAGTGCCGGTCGGCGAATGCCACGCGCAGTTGCACAAAGTCATTCACAAACCGTCTGGCCGTGAGCTGGGTTATGGCGAACTGGCCGCCGCCGCGAGTGCGTTGGCGGTGCCAGCGCGTGACAGCCTGCGCCTCAAGCAACCGTCGGAATTTCGCTACATCGGCAAGGAAGGCACCAAAGCCATCGACGGTGCCGATATCGTCAACGGCCGCGCGGTGTACGGTGCCGACGTGCATTTCGACGGCATGGTTTACGCGACCATCGCCCGTCCGGCGGTGTATGGCGGCACGGTCAAATCGCTGGATGACAGCGCTGCACTGAAAGTCCCCGGTGTGCTGAAAGTGCTCCAGATTGAAGGCCGTCCACTGCCTTCTGAATTTCAGCCATTGGGTGGCGTGGCGGTGGTGGCCAGCAATACCTGGGCTGCAATCAAGGGCCGCGAAGCGCTGAAGATCGAGTGGGACGACGGCCCCAACGCCAGTTACGACTCGATCGCCTATCGCAAGGAACTCGAAGCTGCCTCGCTGAAACCCGGCAAAGTGGTGCGCAACACCGGCGATATCGACAAGGCATTGAGCGGCGCTGCCAGCACCCTTGAAGCGTCCTACTATTTGCCGCATCTGGCGCAGGCACCGATGGAGCCAATGGTCGCCATCGCCCGTTACAAGGACGGTGTCTGTGAAGCCTGGGCACCGAGTCAGGCGCCGCAAGTCACCCGCGAACGCATTGCCGAACGCCTCGGGCTGCCCTTCGACAACGTCACCTTCAATGTCACGCTGCTCGGCGGCGGTTTCGGGCGCAAGTCGAAACCGGACTTCGTCGTTGAAGCGGCGATTCTCGCCAAAGAATTTCCCGGTAAAGCCGTGCGAGTGCAGTGGACGCGTGAAGATGACATCCACAACTCGTACTTCCACACCGTGTCCGCCGAATATTTGAAAGCAGGCATCGGCAAGGACGGCATGCCGTCCGACTGGTTGCATCGCACCGTGGCACCGAGCATCACTGCGCTGTTCGCGCCGGGCATGAACCACGAAGCGGCGTTCGAGCTGGGCATGGGTTTCACCAACATGGCCTACGCCATTCCCAACGTACGCCTGGAAAACCCCGAAGCGACCGTGCACACGCGGGTCGGCTGGTATCGCTCGGTGTCGAACATTCCTCATGGTTTCGCCATCCAGAGTTTCGTCGATGAGCTGGCGCACAAGGCCGGTGAGGATCCACTCAAGTACCAGATCAAACTGCTTGGGCCTGATCGCCAGATTGACCCGCGCACCTTGAGCGAAGAGTGGAATTACGGCGAATCCCCCGAGCGTTATCCGATCGATACCGGGCGCATGCGCACCGTGCTGGAAACCGCTGCCAAAGCCGCCGGTTGGGGGCGTAAATTACCCAAGGGCCGTGGCTTGGGGCTGGCGGTGCATTACAGCTTCGTCACCTATGTGGCGGCGGTGATCGAAGTCGAGGTTAAAGACGATGGCACGCTGATCGTGCACAAAGCTGACATCGCCGTGGATTGCGGGCCGCAGATCAACCCTGAGCGGATTCGCTCGCAGTTCGAAGGCGCCTGCGTGATGGGCCTTGGCAACGCGGTGCTGGGTGAAATCAGCTTCAAGGACGGCAAGGTTCAGCAGGACAACTTCCATATGTACGAAGTGGCGCGCATGTCGCTGGCGCCGAAGGAGGTCGCAGTGCATCTGGTGACGCCGCCGGGCGATGTGCCGTTGGGCGGTGTCGGCGAACCGGGTGTGCCGCCGATTGCGCCGGCACTGTGCAATGCGATTTTTGCTGCCACGGGCAAGCGCATTCGTAACTTGCCCGTGCGTTATCAACTGCAGGATTGGCAGAAGGCGGACGCCTGATGGACAGTGTCGACCTCAACGTTCTGCGCAGCGTGCTCGAATGGCGCCGCGCCGGGCAGCGGGTGGTGTTGTTTAGCGTGGTGCAAACCTGGGGCACAGCGCCTCGGGCGCCCGGGGCGATGCTCGCCTTGCGCGAGGATGGCGTGGTGATCGGTTCGGTGTCGGGCGGTTGCGTCGAGGATGACTTGATCGCCCGCCTGCACGACGGGCGGATTGCCAGTGATGGGCCGCCGGTGCAACTGATCACGTATGGCGTCACTCGGGAGGAGGCGGCGCGGTTTGGCTTGCCCTGCGGAGGTACGCTGCGCCTGACCGAAGAGCGGGTTGGCGATCCGCAGTGGGTCGCCGAGCTGCTCGCGCGTTGTGAAGCCCACGAAATCGTCGCCCGCGAACTGAATATCGAAACCGGTGAAGTGGTTTTGACAGCGGCGAGCAAAACCGATGCTCTGGAGTTCGACGGCAAGCTTCTGCGCGCGATTTACGGCCCGCGCTGGCGCTTGCTGTTGATCGGTGCCGGGCAATTGTCACGCTACGTCGCGGACATGGCGCGGTTGCTGGATTTCGAAGTGCTGATCTGCGATCCGCGCACTGAGTTCGTTTATGGCTGGGAAGAGCAACACGGTCGTTTTGTCGCGGGCATGCCGGATGAGGCGGTGTTGAACATTCAGACCGATGAGCGCACAGCGATTGTCGCGTTGACCCACGATCCGCGTCTGGATGACATGGCATTGCTGACCGCGCTGGATTCGCCGGCGTTTTATGTCGGCGCACTCGGCTCGCGGGTCAATAGTTTGAAGCGCCGGGAGAATCTGGCTCAGCTAGGCTTGTCGGTAGAGGCGATTGCTCGATTGCATGGGCCGATCGGTCTGCACATCGGCAGTCATTCGCCGGCGGAGATTGCCTTGTCTTTGCTCGCAGAGATTGTTGCGATCAAAAACGGCGTTGAGTTGAAGCAGAAGAAACCCGTGGAGGGCGCATGAGCCGAACCATTGGCGTGATTGTGTTGGCCGCAGGCGAGGGCAGTCGCTTTCGCAAAGTGGCGGGTGCGGACAAGGATAAGTTGCTCGCCGATTGCACCGGTCGCGATGGCGCGGTGCGCTCGGTGATCGAGCAGGTGCTGGTGAATCTGCCGGCGAGCCTCGACAAGCGTGTACTGGTCACGACGGAAGAACGACCGCAAGCGATGCGTATGGCTCAGGCGTATGGCTGTGAAGTTGTGACGATTGGCACGACCGGCATGGGCGACAGCATTGCGGCGGGCATCGCGACGTGCCCGCAAGCGGATGGCTGGCTGATTGTGCTGGGGGATATGCCGTTTATCTTGCCGTCGAGTATCGAGCGGGTTGTTGCGGCGATGGCTGATGATGCGGTGAGCGTGCCGGTGCAGGACGGTGAGTTTGGGCATCCGGTGGGGTTTGGCCGGTCGTTTGGTGCGGGGTTGCTGGCGTTGAGCGGTGATCGTGGGGCTCGGCCGTTGTTCAAGCAGGGCAGGGTGGTTGAGGTGGCGGTGGATGATCCCGGGGTGTTGTGGGATATCGATGTGCCGGAGGCTTTGGTTTTTAAATAACAGCAAGATCAAAAGATCGCAGCCTTCGGCAGCTCCTACAGGGGAACGTATTTCAAATTGTTGGAGCTGCCGAAGGCTGCGATCTCTTGATCTTTTAAATGGCATAAAAAAAGCCCCGCCAGGCTTTCACCGGGCGGGGCTTTTTTACAGCTTCAGGAATCAGACGAGGGGTTTAGGCTCGTGTTCTTTTTCCTGGGCTTCTTCGTGGTGCTCTGCTGCGTCTTGAACGGAGCGAGGCGCTTCAGCGATGACCGCTTCAACAACCGCTTGTTCAGCGACGACTTCTGCCACCGGAGCAGCAGCGGCAGCCTGTTCGGCTTCCTTCTGCAGGCGCTCTTCTTCACGCTTGCGACGACGCACTTCACGAGGATCGTTCGGTGCGCGACCGTTTGCAGCCAGAGCGCTGACCGGAGCCACTTCAGCCACCGGAGCAGGAGCTTCGACAACTACCGGCGCTTCGACGACTGGAGCTGGTTCAGCAACAACCACTGGCTCGGCAGCTTTGGTCTCTTCAACCACTGTAGCTTCGGCAACAGGCGCTTCGTACGCTGGTGCTTCGAACACTGGCGTCTCAACAACCGGCGCTTCAACCACTGGCGCTGGCGTTTCAGCGACAACCGGCTCTGCGACCCAGTTGAAAGCGGTCTGCTCTTCGCGAACTTCACGCACGGTTTCGGTCACGGTTTCAGCGACGGTTTCAACCACCGGCTCAGCAACCACAACTGGAGCCGGCTCTACCTGAGGCAGCGTTTCCTGAACCGGAGCCACTTCGACTTCCGGAGCAGCAACCACTTCTACTGGAGTGGTCGCTTCAACAACCGGCGCTTCCACTGGAGCAGTTTCCTGAACAGCAGCGGTGGCGCGTTCGGCTTGCTCAAAGGCTTGGGCTTCGGCCGGAGCGCTGATCACGGTGCTGGCAACGGCTGCGGTAACAGCCAGGCCGGCGGCCAGATCGGCAGTGCTTGGCTCTTCAGCGTTTTCGCCGGCTTCGGATTCTTCCGAACCTTCGATCACGTTGCCGTTGGCATCACGCTGACGCTCACGACGGTTGCTGCGACGACGCTGACCGCGCGAACGACGACGTGGGCGATCGCCTTCGGCGCTCTCCGAACCGTCTTCCGGCAGTTGCTCTTCGTTGGTGTTCACTTCTTCTTCAGCGACGGCAGCGGCGGCCTGTTCGGCGCGCGGTTGACGCTCTTCACGCGGCGGACGCGGTGCGCGCTCTTCGCGTGGCTGACGAACCGGACGCTCTTCAGCAGCCACCTCGGTGGTCACGGCAGGGGCGGCGTCGAGTGGCTCGCGCAGTTCACGTACACGCTCTTCACGCTCGCCACGTGGCTTGCGATCTTCACGCGGAGCGCGCGGAGCACGTTCTTCACGCGGCGCACGTGGCGCGCGTTCTTCACGGGCGGCTGGCGCTGCTTCGGTACGGGCTTCACGCGGCTCGCGAACTTCACGGGCTTCACGAGGCTGACGCTCTTCACGCGGCTCGCGTGGGGCGCGTTCTTCACGCGGTGCACGCTCTTCGCGCGGTTTGCGTTCTTCATCGCGGCGACCATTACGGTTGCGGCTCTGTTGACGACCGTTGCGACGCTCTTCGTTACGGGCTGGACGCTCGGCAGCCGGTTTTTCAACCACGGCTGGAGCAACTGGCTCTTCTTTGGTAGCGAACAGGCTGACCAGCGACTTCACCAGACCTTTGAACAGGCTTGGTTCTGGCGCGGCAGCCGGAGCCGGCGCGGCAGCAGCAGGTGCGGCCACTTCGGTCGGCACCGGAGCGTTGGCGCGAGCCGGTGCAGTTTTGACCGCGGCTTCCTGGCGAACCAGGGTGCGGGTCGCGGCGGCTGGCTGAACTTCTTCAACTTCGGCAGCGGCGGCAGCGATTTCGTAGCTGGACTGGTTGGTCGCGGCTTCCGGGCTGTCGTCACGCAGGCGCTGAACTTCGAAGTGCGGCGTTTCGAGGTGATCGTTCGGCAGAATGACGATGCGAGCACGGGTGCGCAGTTCGATCTTGGTGATCGAGTTGCGTTTTTCGTTGAGCAGGAACGCGGCCACCGGGATCGGCACTTGTGCGCGAACTTCGGCGGTGCGGTCTTTCAGGGCTTCTTCTTCGATCAGGCGCAGGATCGCCAGCGACAGCGATTCAACGTCACGAATGATGCCGGTGCCGTTGCAACGCGGGCAGACGATGCCGCTGCTTTCGCCCAGCGATGGACGCAGGCGCTGACGCGACATTT
The DNA here is from genome assembly GCF_049959085.1 of Pseudomonas rustica. Lineage (NCBI taxonomy): Bacteria > Pseudomonadati > Pseudomonadota > Gammaproteobacteria > Pseudomonadales > Pseudomonadaceae > Pseudomonas > Pseudomonas rustica. The sequence goes on from NZ_CP188200.1 coordinate 1,005,170, forward strand.
CCAGCAGGCCGAAGCGCGAGATGCGGCCGATCTGCACGCGAGCGCGGTCGGCTTCCAGGCATTCGCGGACTTTCTCTTCCACGGCGCGCTGGTTCTTGGCAGGGGTCATGTCGATGAAGTCGATGACGATCAGGCCGCCGATGTCGCGCAGGCGCAACTGACGGGCGATTTCTTCGGCGGCTTCAAGGTTGGTCTGCAGAGCGGTTTCTTCGATGTCGCTGCCTTTGGTGGCGCGCGCCGAGTTGATGTCGATGGACACCAGGGCTTCGGTCGGATCGATAACGATGGAGCCGCCGGAAGGCAGTTCAACGACGCGCTGGAAAGCGGTCTCGATCTGGCTTTCGATCTGGAAACGGTTGAACAGCGGAACGCTGTCTTCGTACAGCTTGATCTTGCTGGCGTACTGCGGCATCACCTGGCGGATGAAGGTCAGGGCTTCGTCCTGGGCTTCAACGCTGTCGATCAGCACTTCGCCGATGTCCTGGCGCAGGTAATCGCGGATGGCCCGGATGATCACGTTGCTTTCCTGATAGATCAGGAATGGCGCGGAGCGATCCAGCGAGGCTTCTTTAATAGCCGTCCACAGTTGCAGCAGGTAATCGAGGTCCCACTGCATTTCTTCGCTGCTGCGGCCAAGGCCGGCAGTGCGCACGATCAGACCCATGTCGGCCGGTGCAACCAGACCGTTCAGCGCTTCACGCAGTTCGTTGCGCTCTTCGCCTTCGATGCGGCGGGAGATACCGCCGGCACGCGGGTTGTTCGGCATCAGCACGAGGTAACGACCGGCCAGGCTGATGAAGGTGGTCAGGGCTGCGCCCTTGTTGCCACGTTCTTCTTTTTCGACCTGAACGATAACTTCCTGGCCTTCGCTCAGGACGTCCTTGATGTTGACGCGGCCTTCGGGGGCTTTCTTGAAGTATTCGCGGGAGATTTCTTTGAGGGGCAGGAAGCCATGGCGCTCAGAGCCAAAATCGACAAAGGCAGCCTCAAGGCTTGGTTCGATGCGAGTGATACGGCCTTTATAAATGTTGGCCTTCTTCTGCTCGCGTGCACCGGATTCGATGTCCAGGTCGTAGAGGCGTTGGCCATCTACCAGTGCAACACGCAACTCTTCGGGTTGAGTTGCGTTAATCAGCATTCTTTTCATGTAGTACCGTCGGTTTCCGGGCTGCCGGAAACGGCGTTCGGCACACACGACTTCTCACGGTCGGTGTCAGGTGCGTCGGGAGTGGTTGGCCATTCCCGTGTCCAGCGATATGCGGCCAATTGGGCCGATATAGCGACGTACGCGTCCTGCTTGCTGTGGCTACTTAAGCACTCAGTCAGGAGGAGGAATCAACCGTGGCTGTGGACGAGATGAAGCGTCTTGATAAAGCCTATTGCTACACAGTCCAGCGGTTGTGCATCTCCACCCTACACGTATCCCTGATAATTCGGGTGCTGCCGCGCGCAGAATCCGCAGCGGGTTGGCATTTACCGTGAGCTCCGAAAGGGGAGGTCACGCATCATGGCTAATCAGGCGGTGTTTCCGAAGCTCTCGCTCGGGGTCATCTGCGGTTGACTGCACTTTGTGAACTGGCCGTGAATATCTGCCTGTCAGGCGAGTAAAAACTCTGCTCGACGGTGTAATTCAGGCCTCATGTCACCTGCGCTTGTTACAACTGCAAACTCCACCGTTACGTAGCAAAAGCCCCGTAGGACGGCCTCGCGTCCTGGTGAATTGCGATGGTCAGGGCCGGTTTTTGACCGTGGTGCCGCTGTCCAGGCCGCTTTTGGCGGCGTTCGCGACTATAGCAGCAATGATTAAGTGCTTCAATTCCATAAAAATTGTTATCATCCGCGGCATGACAACTACTGCCCCTTCGACTCCAGGCGTTCAATTGCTTGAAGTCTCGCCGGAGTATGCCGGCCAACGAATCGACAATTTCCTTCTCGCCCGGCTCAAAGGCGTGCCCAAGACCCTGATTTACCGCATTTTGCGCAAAGGCGAAGTGCGCGTGAACAAAGGTCGGATCAAGCCCGAATACAAGCTGCAGGCCGGCGATATCGTGCGCGTGCCGCCCGTTCGCGTGCCTGAGCGCGACGAACCGGTGCCATTGGCCCAGGGTCTGTTGCAGCGCCTGGAAGCCTCGATTGTCTTCGAAGACAAAGCCCTGATCGTGATCAACAAGCCCGCGGGCATTGCGGTTCACGGCGGCAGTGGCTTGAATTTCGGTGTGATCGAAGCCTTTCGTCAGTTGCGCCCGGATACCAAAGAGCTGGAGCTGGTTCACCGTCTCGACCGTGACACCTCCGGCCTGCTGATGATCGCCAAAAAGCGCAGCATGTTGCGTCACCTCCACGAGCAATTGCGCGGCGATGGCGTCGACAAGCGCTACATGGCGCTGGTGCGTGGCAACTGGGCGACCTCGATCAAGAAAGTCAGCGCGCCATTGCTCAAGAGCAATCTGCGTTCCGGCGAGCGCATGGTCGAAGTCAACGAAGAAGGCAAAGAGGCCCTGACGATGTTCAAGGTGCTGCGCCGCTTCGGTGATTTCGCCACCATGGTCGAAGCCAAACCGGTTACCGGTCGCACCCACCAGATTCGCGTACACACCTTGCATGCTGGCCATTGCATTGCTGGCGACAGCAAGTATGGCGATGAAGACTTCACCAAGGAAATCCGCGATCTGGGCGGCAAGCGTCTGTTTCTGCACGCTTACATGCTGACCGTGCCGCTGCCGGATGGCGGCAAGCTGACCTTGCAGGCGCCGGTCGACGAAATGTGGGCCAAGACCGTGGAGCGATTGAGTGCGCCCATCTGATTACAAGCTACTGATTTTTGATTGGGACGGCACGCTGGCCGATTCCATCCATCGGATCGTCGAGGCGATGCACTCGGCGTCCGGGCGCTCCGGTTTCGAGTTGCGCGATGATTTCGCCGTCAAAGGCATCATCGGCCTGGGCCTGCCTGAGGCGATCCGCACCTTGTATCCCGAGATCAGTGACGCCGAAATGACCTTGTTTCGCGAGTATTACGCGGATCACTACATCGCCGCCGAAGCCGTGCCTTCGCCGTTGTTCGAAGGGGTCGTCGAGTCGATGGCTTCGTTCCGCGAGCAGGGTTATCACCTGGCTGTGGCCACCGGCAAGAATCGCCGGGGTCTGGATCGAGTGCTCAAGGCCAATGGCTGGGAAGATTATTTCGATATCACCCGCGCTGCCGATGAAACTGCGAGCAAGCCGCACCCTCTGATGCTGGAGCAGATCCTTGCTCATTGCGGCGTGCGCGCCGAGCAGGCGCTGATGGTTGGTGATTCGTCCTTCGATCTGCTGATGGCGCGTAACGCGGGGATGGATTCGGTGGCGGTCAGTTATGGCGCGCAATCGATCGAATCGCTGCAGCAGTTCGAGCCGCGCCTGTCGATCGACCGTTTTTCCGAATTGCATGCCTGGCTGGCGCAGCAGGCTTAATACGTTTTTGCTGGGGTGGATGGCATGACCGACGAATGGAAAGCACCAGCCAAGGCAGATGCCGACGGCGGTGACGAGAAAAGCTGGAAGCTGCTGGAGAAGACTCTCCTGGCCGGCGTGCAAGAGCAGCGCCGTTCGCGGCGCTGGGGGATCTTCTTCAAGCTGCTGACGTTTGTTTATCTGTTTATTGCGCTGATCCTGTTCACGCCGCTGATGGACATGGAAAAAAGCGCCACCCGTAGCGATAACTACACCGCGTTGATCGATGTCACCGGGGTGATCGCCGATAAGGAGCCGGCCAGCGCCGATAATATTGTCGGCAGTCTGCGCGCAGCGTTTGAGGACAAGAAGGTCAAAGGTGTCGTCCTGCGTATCAACAGCCCGGGCGGCAGTCCGGTGCAGTCAGGTTATGTGTATGACGAGATCAAGCGCCTGCGCGGCCTGCACCCGGATATCAAGGTGTATGCCGTGATTTCCGACCTGGGTGCCTCCGGTGCTTATTACATCGCCAGCGCGGCGGATCAGATCTATGCCGACAAGGCGAGTCTGGTCGGTTCGATCGGTGTGACGGCGGCCGGTTACGGTTTTGTCGGCACCATGGAGAAGCTTGGCGTTGAGCGTCGCACGTACACTTCGGGCGAGCACAAGTCGTTCCTCGATCCGTTCCAGCCGCAGAAGCCGGATGAAACGGCGTTCTGGCAGACGGTGCTGGATACCACGCACAAACAGTTCATCAATAGCGTCAAGCAGGGCCGTGGTGATCGTCTGAAGGACAAAGAGCATCCGGAACTGTTCTCCGGGCTGGTCTGGTCGGGTGAGCAGGCGCTGCCGTTAGGTTTGATCGATGGGCTGGGCAATGCCAGTTCGGTTGCGCGTGACGTGATTGGCGAGAAAGAACTGGTGGATTTCACCGTTCAGGAATCGCCGTTTGATCGCTTCTCGAAAAAGCTTGGCGCCAGCGTGGCTGAGCAGTTGGCGATGTGGATGGGTTTCCATGGGCCTTCGTTGCGTTAGTTCGTTGTAAAGATCAAAAGATCGCAGCCTGCGGCAGCTCCTACAGGGTTTTACATTCCCTTGTAGGAGCTGCCGAAGGCTGCGATCTTTTGCTTTAAGGGATCTGCACACCCTCAGCCAATAACATGTCGATCAGCCGAATCAGTGGCAGGCCAATCAGGCTGGTAGCGTCAGGCCCTTCAGTGGATTGGAACAGGCTTACCCCCAGTCCTTCGGCCTTGAAGCTGCCAGCGCAGTCATAGGGCTGCTCGATACGCAGGTAGCGCTCAATGCGCGCCTGATCGAGCTGACGCATGTGCACGGTGAACGGCACGCAGTCGGCCTGGCATTCACCGGTCTGGCTGTTGAGCAGTGCCAGGCCGGTCAGGAAGGTCACACTGGCGCCGCTGGCGGCCATCAGTTGCTCGCGGGCCTTCTCGAAGGTGTGCGGCTTGCCGATGATCTGCTCGCCGAGCACGGCAACCTGGTCAGAGCCGATGATCAAGTGCGCAGGATGACTGTCGGCCAGTGCCCGGGCTTTTTGTTCGGCGAGGCGTTTGACCAGTTCGATGGCTGGCTCGCCCGGACGATGACTTTCATCGATATCCGGCGAGGAGCAGACGAACGGCACGTGCAGTCTGGCGAGCAATTCGCGACGATATGTCGAGCTTGAAGCGAGTAATAAAGGCAGCATTCGTGTCTCCTGAGGCAGGTGCGAATTCTAGCGGAGGCGTGCAAGTGACGGACAGGGAACAATTTCCTTTGACATGGGTGGGTGCATCCCTATAATGCTGCGCCTATGTTGAATGACCCGATTCCACCTCACGTTGACCCGCGCAAATTGGCTGATCGTGGCACCACCCTTCAAGGTGAATTGCTGCTGGCCGATTTGAAGAGACTCTGCGACCCGCTTTCCGACGATGTCGGTACGGTGCAGGCGAAATTCGTTTTTGAACGAGATGAACGTAAATCTGTGGTGATCCACAGCTTTATCGACACCGAGGTCAAAATGGTTTGCCAGCGTTGTCTTGAGCTGGTCACCCTGCCGATCCACAGCGAATGCAGTTATGCTGTGGTGAAAGAGGGTGCGAATACCCAGTCGTTGCCGAAAGGTTATGACGTGCTGGAACTGGGCGAAGATCCATTGGATCTGCAGTCACTGATCGAGGAGGAGCTTCTGCTCGCCTTGCCCATTGTGCCTGCTCATCATCCGGAAGAATGCCAGCAGCCGGCGGGTCTCGATGAGCCCGAACCGAGCGAGGACGAGTCAACGCGGTCCAACCCGTTCAGTGTATTGGCGCAGTTAAAGCGTGACCCAAACGTTTAGGAGTTAATCAATTATGGCTGTTCAGCAGAACAAAAAATCCCGCTCTGCCCGTGACATGCGCCGTTCGCACGACGCTCTCGAGGCTAGCACCCTGTCTGTAGAAAAAACCACTGGTGAAGTTCACCTGCGTCACCACGTATCGCCAGAAGGCGTATACCGTGGCCGTAAAGTGATCGACAAGGGCGCTGACGAGTAATCACTTGTCCGCTCAAGTCATCGCGATTGACGCAATGGGCGGGGACTTCGGTCCCCGCAGCATTGTTCAGGCCAGCCTTGCTTGCCTTTCTGCTACGCCCTCGCTGCACCTGACCCTCGTCGGTCAACCCTCCCTTCTTGAAGAATTGATCCACGGCCAATCGGCTGCCGATCGCGCGCGCCTGACGATTGTGGGTGCCAGCGAAGTCATCACCATGGACGAAAAACCGACTCAAGCCCTGCGTGGCAAGCCGGACTCGTCGATGCGTGTCGCCCTGGAGCTGGTGCGTGATGGCAAGGCGCAAGCCTGTGTCAGTGCCGGCAATACCGGTGCGTTGATGGCGCTGTCGCGATTTGTGCTGAAGACCTTGCCGGGTATTGATCGCCCGGCGATGGTGGCGGCGATTCCGACGCAGAAGGGTTTTTGCCAGTTGCTCGATCTGGGCGCCAATGTCGATTGCAGTGCCGAGCATCTGCTGCAATTTGCGGTAATGGGTTCGGTGGCGGCGCAGACGCTGGGGATCAATCGTCCGCGTGTGGCGCTGCTGAATATCGGCACTGAAGACATCAAGGGTAACCAGCAGGTCAAACTGGCGGCGACGTTGTTGCAGGCTGCTCGTGGCATCAACTACATCGGCTTCATTGAAGGCGACGGGTTGTATCGCGGCGAGGCGGATGTGGTGGTGTGCGACGGTTTCGTCGGCAATATTCTGCTCAAATCCAGCGAAGGTCTGGCGACGATGATTGCTGTGCGCATCGAGGCGCTGTTCAAAAAGAATCTGGCGTCCCGTGCAGTGGGTGCGTTGGCGCTGCCATTGATGAAGCGTTTGCAGGCGGATCTGGCGCCGGCGCGACACAATGGCGCAAGCTTTCTCGGCTTGCAGGGCATCGTCGTGAAAAGTCACGGTTCGGCCGGTGTTCAGGGCTTCCAGAGTGCGATCCAGCGTGCGCTGATCGAGATTCAAGAGAACTTGCCCGAGCGTCTCCACGGTCGTCTGGAGGATTTGTTGTCTTAGGCGTTTTCGTCGGACAATGCTTAAATGTGACCGCCCGGTTCAAAGGGCCATCCAACTGTCAGTTTCTTGCGTCCCCAAGCGGGGCGTCATTTTCCGACGACAAGATCATTAGGGGCTTGTTACATGTCTGCTTCCCTCGCATTCGTCTTTCCAGGACAGGGTTCGCAGTCCCTCGGCATGCTGGCCGAGTTGGGCGCGCAATACCCGCTGATCCTCGAAACATTCCAAGAAGCCTCCGCTGCTCTGGGCTATGACCTGTGGGCACTGACCCAGCAGGGCCCGGAAGAGCTGCTCAATCAAACCGATAAAACCCAACCGGCCATTCTGACCGCTTCGATCGCTCTGTGGCGTCTGTGGCTGGCAGAAGGTGGCGCGCGTCCGGCCTTTGTTGCCGGTCACAGCCTGGGTGAATACAGCGCGCTGGTTGCCGCTGGCAGCCTGACGCTGGCTGACGCCGTGAAGCTCGTTGAGCGCCGTGGCCAACTGATGCAGGAAGCGGTTCCGGCCGGGCAGGGTGGCATGGCTGCCATCCTCGGTCTGGAAGACGCTGACGTGCTGGCAGCCTGCGCCGAAGCTGCGCAAGGTGAGGTGGTCAGCGCCGTCAACTTCAACTCGCCTGGCCAAGTCGTTATCGCCGGTGCCAAGGCTGCCGTTGAGCGCGCCATCGAAGGCTGCAAGGCCCGTGGTGCCAAGCGCGCGATGCCGCTGCCGGTAAGCGTGCCGTCGCACTGCGAACTGATGCGTCCGGCCGCCGAGCGCTTTGCTGAATCCATCGCCGCCATCGACTGGCAGGCGCCGCAGATCCCGGTGGTTCAGAACGTCAGCGCGCAAGTGCCGGCTGATCTGGAAACCCTCAAGCGTGATCTGCTCGAACAACTCTACAAGCCAGTCCGCTGGGTTGAATCGGTACAGACGCTGGCAGCCAAGGGCGCGACCAATCTGGTCGAATGCGGCCCGGGCAAAGTCCTCGCCGGTCTGAACAAACGTTGCGCTGAAGGCGTGGCGACTTCCAACCTCAATACCCCAGACGCTTTCGCTGCCGCTCGCGCAGCGCAAGCCTGAATCAGGAGAAACTTGCATGAGTCTGCAAGGTAAAGTTGCACTGGTCACCGGTGCAAGCCGTGGCATCGGCCAGGCCATCGCGCTGGAACTGGGTCGTCAGGGCGCCATCGTTATTGGCACCGCGACCTCGGCTTCGGGTGCTGAGCGCATTGCTGCAACCCTGAAGGAAAATGGTATTCAGGGCACTGGCCTTGAGCTGAACGTGACCAGCGATGAATCGGTCAGCGCAGTGCTGGCGAGCATTCAGGAGCAGTTCGGTGCGCCAGTGGCGATCCTGGTCAATAATGCCGGCATCACCCGCGATAACCTGATGATGCGCATGAAAGACGATGAGTGGTACGACGTGATCGATACCAACCTGAACAGTCTATTCCGCCTGTCCAAGGGCGTTCTGCGCGGCATGACCAAGGCGCGCTGGGGTCGAATTATCAGTATTGGCTCGGTAGTGGGTGCCATGGGCAACGCTGGCCAAGTAAACTATGCAGCCGCCAAGGCCGGTCTGGAAGGTTTCAGCCGTGCCATGGCGCGTGAAGTCGGTTCGCGTTCGATTACGGTCAACTCGGTAACCCCAGGGTTTATCGACACCGATATGACCCGCGAACTGCCTGAAGCACAGCGTGAAGCCTTGCAGACGCAGATTCCGCTGGGTCGTCTGGGACAAGCTCAAGAGATCGCGTCTGTGGTCGCTTTTCTTGCATCCGACGGTGCGGCATACGTCACTGGGGCTACAATCCCGGTGAACGGTGGGATGTACATGTAAGTAAAATGTGACGGATTGCTTCAAAAAAATGTCATACGAGCTGTCTAAAATCCGTTATAAAGCTGCAATCTATTTATAGGCAGAGGGCCACCGGGTTTGAGGAGTGAAGCTTTCAGTTGAAAAGCTGAAAAGTCTTTCTATACACTTACCCACTGGCCAGCTGCCTGAATTTGTCCATTAGGAGTGAAAACAAGGTATGAGCACCATCGAAGAGCGCGTCAAGAAAATCGTTGCCGAGCAACTGGGTGTTAAAGAAGAAGAAGTGGTTAACACCGCTTCCTTCGTAGAAGACCTGGGTGCCGACTCCCTTGACACCGTTGAGCTGGTGATGGCTCTGGAAGAGGAATTCGAGACCGAAATCCCTGACGAAGAAGCTGAGAAGATCACTACTGTACAAGCTGCAATCGACTACGTTACTAGCCACCAGGCGTAATAGTTTGTAATCGTTGTTTGCTGTCATGGAAAAACCGCACTGCCATCATGGCGTGCGGTTTTTTCTTTAGGCCTGATGCAAAGTCGTCGTCATTTGAAAAAGGAGAGTGCTGTGTCGCGTAGACGCGTCGTAGTCACCGGTATGGGTATGTTGTCGCCACTGGGCACGGATGTGCCGAGCAGTTGGCAGGGCATTCTGGCTGGCCGCAGTGGCATTGGTCTGATCGAACACACCGACCTTTCTGCCTATTCCACCCGCTTTGGCGGCTCGGTAAAGGGCTTCAATGTCGAGGAATACCTGTCGGTCAAGGAAGCACGCAAGCTCGACCTGTTCATTCAGTACGGTCTCGCCGCCGGTTTTCAAGCCGTGCGCAACTCCGGTCTGGAAGTCACCGACGCCAACCGTGAACGCATTGGCGTGGCCATGGGTTCGGGTATCGGCGGTCTGACCAACATCGAAGAAACCAGCCGTACCCTGCATGAGACGGGCCCGCGTCGAATCTCGCCATTCTTCGTGCCAGGCTCGATCATCAATATGATTTCCGGTTTTCTGTCCATCCATCTGGGTGCACAGGGGCCTAACTACGCCATCGCCACTGCATGCACCACCGGTACGCACTGCATCGGCATGGCCGCGCGCAACATCATGTACGACGAAGCCGACGTGATGATTGCCGGCGGTGCCGAAATGGCCGCGTGCGGTCTGGGCATGGGCGGCTTCGGCGCGTCCCGTGCGCTGTCGACCCGCAACGACGAGCCAACCCGTGCCAGCCGTCCGTGGGACAAGGGCCGTGACGGTTTCGTCCTGTCCGACGGTGCCGGTGCACTGGTGCTTGAAGAACTCGAACACGCCAAGGCACGTGGCGCGACCATCTACGCCGAGCTGATCGGTTTCGGCACCAGCGGCGATGCGTTCCACATGACTTCGCCACCTGCCGACGGCGCCGGTGCAGCACGCTGCATCACCAATGCACTGCGCGACGCGAAGATCAACGTCGATCAAGTGCAATACATCAACGCCCACGGCACGTCGACTCCGGCCGGCGACCTTGCCGAAGCCAACGCGATCAAGTCGGTGTTCGGTGAGCACGCCTACAAGTTGGCGGTCAGCTCGACCAAATCGATGACCGGCCACCTGTTGGGTGCGGCGGGCGCGGTTGAAGCGATCTTCAGCGTGCTGGCGATCAACAGCCAAGTGGCACCGCCAACCATCAACCTCGATGAGCCGGACGAAGGCTGTGATCTCGATTTTGTGCCGCACACTGCGCGCAACATGGACATCGATGTCGTGCTGTCCAACTCCTTCGGTTTCGGCGGCACCAACGGCACCCTGGCGTTCCGTCGGTTCGCAGGCTGATGGACTGCTGGGTCGACGGTCAACCGGCTGACGCTCTGTCGCTGAAAGATCGCGGCCTGGCTTACGGCGATGGTCTGTTCGAGACCATTGCTGTGCGTGGCGGCCAACCGATCCTGCTGGATCGGCATCTGACGCGACTGGCCGATGGCTGTTCGCGTCTGGCCATCGCCGCCGATATCGAGTTGATTCGTCATGAGCTGCTGAGCTATGCGGCAGCGATGGGCGAGGGCGTGCTCAAACTCATCCTCACCCGTGGCGACGGTTTGCGCGGTTATGCGCCCGATCCTGCGGCGCCGGGCCGACGCATTCTGCAAGGCAATCCACCGGCGGCTTATCCCGTTGTTCATGTTGAACAAGGCGTTCGCCTGTTTCCGTGCAGCACACGCTTGGCTATTCAGCCATTGCTTGCCGGACTCAAACACCTCAACCGACTCGAACAAGTGCTCGCCCGTGCCGAATGGCAGGACAGCGAGCACGCCGAAGGCTTGATGCTCGATCAGGCTGGTCGCGTCATCGAAGGGGTGTTCAGCAACGTGTTTCTGGTGCGTGACGGTGTGTTGATCACGCCCGATCTGAAACGCTGCGGTGTTGCCGGTGTGATGCGCGCCGAAATATTGTTTCAGGCCGAGTCATTGGCCATCCCCACGCAAATCGCCGACATCAGCCTCGAACAGCTGCAATGGGCTGATGAAGTGTTCCTCTGCAACAGTGTTTATGGCGTGTGGCCGGTACGCGCCTACGCTGCACTGAGCTGGCCGGTTGGCCCGCTCACCCGTAAACTGCAAACCATTGCCCGCGCGCTACTGGATGCCTGATTCGTGAGACGTAAACTTTTGCTGCTGCTGGAAACCGGACTGGTTCTGGCAGGGCTGTTGTTGGGCGCCAGCGCCTGGAAGATTCACTCCGCACTGGAACAACCCCTGAACATCACGCAGGAAGAGCTGCTGGATGTGCCGAAAGGCTCTACCCCCACCCGTACTTTCCTCGAACTCGAAACCGATGGCGTCATCAAGGACGCGTTCTGGCTACGGGTTTACTGGCGCTTCAACCTCGCCGGCACACCGATCCACAGCGGTGAATACCGCATGCAGCCGGACATGACCGTTAATGGTCTGATCGACTCTTGGAAGCGCGGCGACGTGGTTCAGTACAGCCTCACGCTGGTGGAAGGCTGGAACTTCCATCAAGTGCGTGCTGCATTGGCCAAGGACGAGAAAATCGAGCAGACCCTGAGCGGTTTGAGCGACAGCGACGTAATGGCGAAGATCGGCCATAAAGGCCTGTTTCCGGAAGGGCGTTTCTTTCCTGACACCTATCGCTTCGTGCGCGGTATGACCGATGCCGAGTTGCTGAAAAAGTCCTTCGACCGTCTCGATGAAGTGCTGGCCAGCGAATGGGAAAAACGTGCGTCGGACGTGCCTTACCGAGAGCCGTATCAAGCGCTGATCATGGCTTCGCTGGTCGAAAAAGAAACCGGCGTCCCGCAAGAGCGTGGGCAGATTGCCGGGGTCTTCGTACGGCGGATGGCGTTGGGCATGCAGTTGCAGACCGACCCGACGGTGATCTACGGTTTGGGCGATCGCTACACCGGCAAGCTGACGCGCGCGCATTTGAAAGAGCCGACGCCGTACAACACTTACGTGATTCCTGGCCTGCCGCCGACGCCAATTGCGATGGTCGGGCGTGAAGCGATTCATGCGGCGCTGAATCCGGTCGATGGCACCAGCCTGTATTTCGTCGCGCGTGGCGACGGCAGCCATGTGTTCTCGGATGATCTCGATGCGCATAACGCGGCGGTGCGTGAGTTTCAGCTCAAGCGCCGTGCGGATTATCGTTCCAGCCCGGCGCCTGTAGTTGCACCGGAATCTGCGCAAGATCCGATTCCTGCGGCATCTCCGGACACGGCGCCGGAAGCGTTGCCGCAAGTTCCCGCCGAGGAACCTGCGCCAACCCCGGCACCGGACGCCGCTGCACCCTCCAACGCGCAATGACTTTGACTAAGGACTGCCTGTGACTGGCTTGTTTATTACTCTGGAAGGCCCGGAAGGCGCCGGCAAAAGCACCAACCGCGAGTACCTCGCCGAGCGTTTGCGCGCCGCCGGTATCGAAGTGGTGCTGACCCGTGAGCCCGGCGGTACGCCACTGGCCGAGCGGATCCGCGACGTGCTGCTGGCCCCGGCCGACGAAGTCATGAACCCGGATGCCGAGCTGTTGCTGGTGTTCGCGGCGCGCGCTCAGCACCTGGCCGAAGTGATTCGTCCGGCGCTGGCCCGCGGTGCAGTGGTGCTGTGCGACCGTTTCACCGATTCGACGTATGCCTATCAGGGCGGCGGTCGTGGCTTGTCGCTGGAGCGCATCGCCACGCTGGAGAACTTCGTGCAGGGCGATCTGCGTCCTGATCTGACTCTGATTTTCGATCTGCCGGTGGAAATCGGCTTGGCCCGCGCCAGCGCCCGTGGTCGTCTCGATCGTTTCGAGCTGGAAGGCCGGGCGTTTTTCGAGGCAGTGCGCAATGCGTTTCTGAAGCGCGCCGAAGCCGATCCTGCGCGCTATGTGCGCATCGACGCCGGCCAACCATTGGCCAAGGTTCAGCAATCGCTGGATACCTTGCTGCCGAACTTGCTGGAGCTGGCCCGTGGCTGAGGCCTATCCATGGCAGGACAGCCTCTGGCAGCAACTGGCCGGCCGCAAGCAGCACGCGCACGCGTATTTGCTGCACGGCCCGGCCGGGATCGGCAAGCGCGCGCTGGCCGAGCGCTTGATGGCGAGCCTGCTGTGCCAGCGTCCGACCCCGGAAGCGTGCGGCGCGTGCAAATCCTGCATGCTGCTCAGGGCCGGCAGTCATCCGGATAATTACATCCTCGAACCGGAAGAGGCCGACAAGGCGATCAAAGTCGATCAGGTGCGTGATCTGGTCAGTTTCGTGGTGCAAACCGCGCAACTGGGCGGGCGCAAAGTGGTGCTGATCGAGCCGGTCGAGGCGATGAACATCAACGCCGCCAACGCCTTGCTGAAAAGCCTTGAAGAACCGTCCGGCGATACTGTGTTGCTGTTGGTCAGCCATCAGACCAGCCGTTTGCTGGCGACGATCAAAAGTCGTTGCGTGCAACAGGCCTGTCCGCTGCCGAGCGAGGCGATGAGCCTGCAATGGCTGGCTCAGGCGTTGCCGGACTGTTCGGAAGATGAGCGTGTCGAACTGCTGACGCTGGCGGCCGGTTCGCCCTTGATGGCGGTCAGTCTTCAATCCCAGGGTGCGCGCGAACAGCGCGCGCAAGTGGTCGAAGGCGTGAAGAAGTTGCTCAAACAGCAGCAATCGCCGACGCAACTGGCCGAAGAGTGGAAAAGCATTCCGATGCTGCGCCTGTTCGACTGGTTCTGCGACTGGTCGAGCCTGATCCTGCGTTATCAACTGACTCAGGATGAAGCGGGCCTCGGCCTGACCGATATGCGTAAAGTTGTGCAGTACCTCGCGCAGAAAAGTGCGCAGGGCAAAGTCCTCGAGATTCAGGACTGGATTCTCGCGCAGCGGCAGAAAGTCATGAGCAAGGCCAACCTCAATCCGGCGTTGCTGCTGGAGGCATTGTTGGTGCAATGGGCGGGATTGCCTGGCCAAAGATAAGAATGTGTACCTAGACTCTGAACATCAGCAGTGGAGGTCAACATGAATGAACCCGTCAGCCCGGGGCCGCGTAACGGCATCTTGTCCCTGACCATCAAGGACAAGTCGGTGCTTTACGCCGCCTACATGCCGTTCATCAAGAACGGCGGTCTGTTCATCCCGACCAACAAGAGCTACAAGTTGGGCGACGAGGTGTTCATGCTGCTGAACCTGATGGACGAGGCGGAGAAGATTCCGGTGGCCGGCAAGGTCGCCTGGATCACGCCCAAAGGTGCGCAGGGCAATCGCGCCGCCGGTGTCGGCGTGCAGTTTAATGATGGCGACAACACCGCGCGCAGTCGCATCGAAACCCATCTGGCCGGAGCCCTCAAGTCCGACCGTCCCACTCATACGATGTAAGTAGCCGTCCTTTTTATGCTCGTAGATTCCCATTGTCACCTTGATCGCCTCGACCTCGCCGCCCATGACGGTTCGCTGGATGCCGCACTCGATGCCGCCCGGCAGCGCGGGGTAGGGCACTTTCTGTGCATCGGCGTCAGCGCCGACAACGCTGCCGACGTCAAAGCCCTTGCTGAGCGTTACGACGACGTCGATTGCTCGGTCGGCGTGCATCCGCTGGATGTGCAGCCGGGCGCTGCGCCTGCGCTTGATTGGCTGCTGCACGAACTCAATCATCCGAAAGTGGTGGCGATCGGCGAAACCGGTCTGGATTATCACTACGAGCCGGAAGCCGCTGAATTGCAGCAGGAGTCGTTTCGTCTGCACCTGCAGGCGGCGCAGCAAACGGGCAAACCGGTGATCATCCACACCCGTGGCGCGCGGGCGGATACTCTTGAACTGCTGCGCGAAGCGGCGTTGCCTCAGGCCGGTGTGCTGCATTGCTTCACTGAAGACTGGGACATGGCCAAGGCTGCGCTGGACATGGGTTATTACATTTCACTGTCGGGGATCGTCACCTTCCGCAATGCCGATGCGTTGCGCGATGTCGCGAGCAAAGTCCCGGCGGATCGCTTGCTGGTGGAAACCGACTCGCCGTATCTGGCGCCGATCCCGTACCGCGGCAAGCCAAACCTGCCGCAATACGTGCGTGAAGTGGCGGAATTCCTTGCGATGCTGCGCGGTGAGAACTACGAGCGGTTTGCCGAGCAGACCACCGAAAACTTCAAACGCCTGTTCCCGCTGGCCTCCGTTAAATCTGCCGTGTAGGAGCTGCCGCAGGCTGCGATCTTTTGATCTTAAAAAAGCCAGATCAAAAGATCGCAGCCTGCGGCAGCTCCTACAGGTGTGATGTTCGGGTAGCTGGAGTAAGGGTCAAATCGCAGGCAAAAAAAACCCGGGTTCTGGGGGGTGAATCCGGGTTAAGACCATTAGGAGTAAAACAAAGGCACGCGGTCCGTTGGTACCTTTATCGGCGCGACACTTGGGGGAGATGTCGCCCGACAGTTCAAGTATTGATCAGTCTGGCGTGCAGTCCAGTGAGCCGGTCGGGGTTTTTAAACAAATTTGGAATACGTTTGCTTCAGTTGAGTTCTCATTGCGTCCAAAACGTTCTCAAAATGAACAAGAAACGCAGATATGGTCGGATGATCCGTGCATTTTTGCGTAAGTTAGGCATAATACGCGGCTTCGAATTTTGACCCTTCAGACCTTTTCTTATGCACAAAGAACCTCGTAAGGTCCGTGAGTTTCGTCGCCGCGAGCAAGAAATTCTCGATACCGCGCTCAAGCTGTTCCTCGACCAAGGTGAAGACAGTGTCACCGTCGAGATGATTGCTGATGCCGTCGGTATCGGCAAAGGCACGATCTACAAGCACTTCAAATCCAAGGCGGAAATCTACCTGCGCCTGATGCTCGACTACGAGCGCGATTTGAACGAGCTGCTGCATTCGGCCGACGTCGACAAGGACAAGGAAGCGCTGTCCCGCGCCTACTTCGAATTCCGCATGCGCGACCCGCAGCGCTATCGCCTGTTCGATCGCCTCGAAGAGAAGGTGGTCAAGGGCAATCAAGTGCCGGAAATGGTCGAAGAGTTGCACAAGATCCGTGCCTCGAACTTCGAACGTCTGACCCTGTTGATCAAGGGCCGCATCAGCGAAGGCAAACTCGAAGACGTGCCGCCGTACTTCCACTACTGCGCATCCTGGGCGTTGGTGCACGGCGCGGTGGCGCTGTATCACTCGCCGTTCTGGAGCAACGTGCTGGAAGATCAGGAAGGTTTCTTCCAGTTCCTGATGGACATCGGCGTGCGCATGGGCAACAAGCGCAAGCGCGACCCGGAAACCCCAAGCAGCTGAGCCATTCAGCCGCCTTATTGCGCCATGATTTCGCTACATGTCGCAGTACCGCAGGAATATACTCAGGCATAGGGCTTGCTAAAACTTGATTTGTGAGTCAAGTTTTAGCGGCTCGAAATTTTTCCGCCGGAGTGATCATGATCGTTGACCGTCAAGGCAGGCGTTTTCGCAATTTGCGCATCAGCCTGACCTCAGCCTGCAATTACGCGTGTACCTACTGCGTGCCCAACGGCAAGCGGCTGGTGGCTGCGCAGGATGAACTGTCGGCCGAAGCCATGGCGCGCGGTGTTGAATACCTGATCGAGGCGGCTGGCATCGAGCGCTTGCGCATCACCGGTGGCGAGCCGCTGGTCAGCCCGAAACTCGAATCGTTCATGACCGCCGTCGGCAAGATGGGCCTGGAAGACATCAGTCTGACCACCAACGGCCAACTTCTCGCCAAGAAACTCCCACTGCTGGTCGATGCCGGTATACGCCGGATCAACGTGTCCCTCGATACCCTCGACGCCGGTGCCTTCCGCAGCATCGCCCGCGGCGGCGATCTGGCCACCGTGCTTGATGGCATGGATCAAGCCGCCGCCGCGGGGATGAAGATCAAGGTCAATATGGTGCCGTTGCGCGGGCAGAACCTTGATCAAGTGATGCCGCTGCTTGATTACTGTCTGCAACGAGGTTTCGAACTGCGCTTTATCGAATTGATGCGCATGGGCCACTTGGCTAAAGACTCCAATGCCTTCCTGCAACAATTCGTCAGCCTTGAGCAATTGCTCAGCCTGATCGGCGAGCGCTACGAGTATGCGCAGACTGATGCGCCGATCGATGCCACCGCTGTGCGCTATGCGATTCCTGGCCTGGGCAACTTCGGCGTGATTGCCAACGAAAGCGTGCCGTTCTGTCGGACATGCTCGCGCTTGCGACTGTCGTCGACAGGTTGGCTGCATGGCTGCCTGTCGTCGAGCAACCGCCACTATGTCGGTGATCTGCTTGATAAGCCGCGTCATCAGGCGTTGCCAGCGCTGCAGCGTTTGTTGGTCAAGGCGTTGGGCGACAAGCAGGAAGTGGCGTTCTCTGGCGGTGCAACCGTCATGAAAATTATCGGCGGCTGATACTCCCTATTCGCGGGCAAGCCTTGCTCCTACAGGATCGCGTAAATCTGTAGGAGCAAGGCTTGCCCGCGAAAGCATTCTATAAATCAACGAAGATCCCGAGCTGGCGCAAAAGCTGCATCCAACGGCCATTCGCCGGTTTTCCGTCACCGGCCTCTGGAGGAATAGGATGCGTAGCCTGGTTTTGCTGCTGGCCGTTTTGGCGCTTGGCGGCTGTATGACTGTCAGCGATATGGCCGAAGGCACTCGCTACCAGATGAGCGACGCCGGTTTGCTTGATCACAGCGACAGCCGTCGCGTGAACAACTTCCGCATTCAGCCTGATTCGTTCATCTACATCGCCCAAGGCGCGTTCGCCCCGCCGGGCGGTTCTTACCCGCGTCCAAACGTGGTCGCCGAAGAAGCCTTCAAGGGTTTCGTCGAATACTTCCCGATGGTGCGCCGCGCTCGCGCGCCGGAAGGCCTCGATCAAGCGATGGGCGAAGCACGCGATGCCGGTGCTCACTACCTGCTGTACACGCGTTTCGCCAAGGCTGACGACCGCATTGGTAACTCTGATGAATGGCTCGATGAAGAAGCGGTCGACCGTCTCGGCATCGACGGTGGCGTGATTCAGATCATGTTGATCGAGACCAGCACCCAGTATTTGATTGATACTGCACGCATCAAAAGTCGTGGCGGTTTACTGACGTTCCACGACAATAAACCCGAAGACCTCATCGGCCCGCCGCTGGCACAGTACGCGCGCAGTCTGTTGGGGATCGGCGACCAATAAATTCAAGGAGAACGCCATGAGTGGCCCGCAAAAAGCCAATGACCTGTTGGGACAAATCCCCAAAACCAAAGGCTTGCCGCCGGTGCACTTGTGGAACCCGGAATTCTGCGGCGACATCGACATGCGCATCGCCCGCGACGGCACCTGGTATTACCTGGGCACGCCGATCGGGCGCAAGCCGATGGTCAAACTGTTCTCGACGATCATGCGCCGCGATGGTGATGATTATTTCCTGATTACTCCGGTCGAGAAGGTCGGGATCAAGGTTGACGACGCGCCGTTTGTGGCGATTGCCGTTGAGGTGGAAGGCGAGGGTGAGGCGCAGCTTTTGCGTTTTACCACCAACGTGGATGAGACGGCTGAGGCCGGGCCTGAGCATCCGATCCGCGTCGAGATTGATCCGACGACGCAAGAGCCTGCGCCTTATGTGCATGTGCGTACCAATCTTGAGGCGTTGATTCACCGCAATGTGTTCTACCAACTGGTGGAATTGGCGGTCAGCCGCGAAATCGATGGCCAGCGCTGGCTGGGCGTGTGGAGCGGCGGCGAGTTCTTCCGCATCGGCCTCGAACCTTAAAAGATCGCAGCCTTCGGCAGCTCCTACAGGGCATACACCTGTAGGAGCTGCCGAAGGCTGCGATCTTTTTTGTCGTTGACACTCAATCATATGATGATTAGCTTTACCACCCATCGCACTCCGCTTTGAGGTGTTCATGTCCAGCAGCTTCCACGCATCCACGGTTGACTGGCTCGGCAGCTGGATCGCCGCCGGCCAGGTCAAACCTGGGCAGACCATCAAGGTCGAGGCGGATCTGGGTGAGCAGCTCGGCGTCAGTCGCACGGTGATCCGCGAAGCGATCAAAACCCTCGTTGCCAAAGGCATGCTCGAAGTCGGGCCGAAAGTCGGCACCCGCGTGCTGCCGGTTCGGCGCTGGAATCTGTTCGATCCGCAAGTCGTCGGTTGGCTGTCGCGCAACGGCTTGCCGGAAAACTTCGTCGATGACCTGCTCGATCTGCGCCGCACCATCGAACCGATGGCCGTACGCTGGGCCTGCGAACGCGCCACCTTCGAACAGATCGAAGCCGTGCAGCTGGCCTACAACGCCCTCGAACGCGCGGTCGACAGCGGCATCGATTACAACCGCGCCGATCAGGTCTTTCACGAATGCATCCTCGCGGCCAGTCACAATCAATTCATCGAGCAAATGGTGCCGGCGCTCGGCGCGTTGTTGGCGGTGTCGTTTGAAGTATCTGCCGCCGATCCCGATGAACTGCGCCGCACATTACCGATCCACAAAGACATGGCCGATGCCATTGCCGCCCGCGATTCCGCGCGCGGCGTGTGGGCGTGCATGACTTTGATCGATAACGCCGATCTGGCGATCAAACGTTTTTACCCGAAAGTCATGGCCGACAAAAAAGCCGGTTAATACAAATTCTCCTGTGGGAGCGAGCCTGCTCGCGAAGGCTGTATATCAGGCAACTCATGCATCGACTGACACGATGCTTTCGCGAGCAGGCTCGCTCCCACATTAAATAACAACAAGATCCGAGGAATGGATATGCCGTGCACCGCCCTGACCCAACACCGCGCCCAACTCGGTGAAGGCCCGTTCTGGGACGCGCCGACCCAGGCGCTGTACTGGGTCGACATCGCCGGCAAACAGGCCCTGCGCCTGATCGGCCAGAACGTACAAATCTGGCAAATGCCCGAGCACGTTTCCGCGTTCATCCCCTGTGCCAGCGGCGATGCGCTGGTCACGCTCAGCAGTGGCGTCTATCGCCTCGACCTCGATTCCCCTGGCCTCGAACCGCGCCTGACCCTGTTCTGCGTCGCCGACCCGCAACCCGGCAATCGGCCCAATGAAGCGCGTTGCGATGGCCAAGGCCGTTTATGGCTCGGCACCATGCAAAACAACATCGGCGAAAATGGCGAAGACCTGCCGATCACTCGCCGCTCCGGTGGCCTGTTCCGCGTCGATGCGGATCAACGTGTCACGCCATTGCTGCGCGGTTTGGGCATTCCCAACACGCTGCTGTGGAGTGACGACGGCACCACAGTTCTGTTCGGCGACAGCATGGACAGCACGCTCCATCGCTATTTCATTCAAACGGACGGCCATCTCGGTGCCGCCGAAACCTGGTACGGCCCCGACCAACAGGGCGGCCCGGACGGTTCGGCGATGGACGCCGAAGGTTACGTGTGGAATGCCCGTTGGGATGGCAGTTGCCTGCTGCGCCTGACGCCTGAAGGCAAAGTCGAGCGCAAAATCGAGTTGCCTGTCAGCCGCCCGACCAGTTGCGTGTTCGGTGGCGATGACCTGAAAACCCTGTACATCACCAGCGCCCAGAGCCCGCACAAGCATCCTCTGGACGGCGCGGTGCTGTCTATGCGCGTCGATGTGCCGGGAAAACTCTGTACGCGATTTGCTGGTTAAATCCCAAAATATGGGATGCAAAATTATATATTGAGATTATTTGGCCGACGGGTTTATAGTCGGCTCCAGCAGTAACACGCACTCACACTTAAAAAGAACAAAACAGGTGAAGTGATGCAGCGAATCTCCATCGCACTCCCACGCGGAGTCCGCGTCTCGCAACGGCCCCATGCCGTCAGCGACGCCTGCCTGTTTTGTTTCAAACACCTTCCGAACCGGACATCTTCAGCTGTCCGGTTTTTTTGTGCTTGCGAAACAGGAGTCGAGATCCATGGCTGAACCCCTTTCCCTGCCGCCGGTGCCTGCACCGCCGAAGGGCGAGCGTCTGAAAGACAAAGTGGTCTTGCTGACCGGCGCTGCGCAAGGCATCGGTGAAGCGATCGTTGCTGCGTTTGCCTCGCAGCAAGCGAAACTGCTGATCAGCGATATTCAGGGCGAAAAGGTTGAGAAGGTTGCCGCCCACTGGCGCGAGCAGGGCTGTGACGTGCAGGCGCTCAAGGCCGATGTGTCGCGCCAGCACGATCTGCACGCGATGGCCAAACGCGCCGTTGAATTGCACGGTCGTATCGACGTGCTGGTCAACTGCGCCGGGGTCAACGTGTTCCGCGATCCGCTGGAAATGACCGACGAAGACTGGCATCGCTGCTTCGCCATCGACCTCGATGGCGCCTGGTTCGGCTGCAAAGCCGTGCTGCCGCGGATGATCGAGCAGGGCGTCGGCAGCATCATCAACATCGCCTCGACCCATTCCAGCCACATCATTCCCGGCTGCTTCCCGTACCCGGTGGCCAAACATGGTTTGCTCGGCCTGACCCGCGCCCTCGGCATCGAATACGCGGCGAAACGCATTCGCGTCAACGCCATCGCGCCGGGCTACATCGAAACCCAATTGAATGTTGATTACTGGAACGGTTTCGCCGACCCGCACGCCGAACGTCAGCGCGCCTTCGATCTGCACCCGCCGAAACGCATCGGTCAGCCGCTCGAAGTGGCGATGACTGCGGTGTTTCTGGCCAGTGATGAAGCACCGTTTATCAACGCGTCATGCATCACCATCGATGGTGGCCGCTCGGTGATGTACCACGACTGAGCGCAGCGGCTTTCACGCGGATAGATCCGGGTGAAATCCAATCATCATACGATATGACTATTTTCAACAGGCTTTGCAGCAGTACGTGTCACGCCACCACACCTGTGGCGAGGGAGCTTGCTCCCGCTCGGCTGCGCAGCAGTCGTAAATTCGGGCTATGCGGTATGTCTGATTGACCGAGGTAACCGGTTTTAGGGCCGCTTCGCAGCCCAGCGGGAGCAAGCTCCCTCGCCACAAGCTGTTTAATTTGCTCAAAAAAAATAACAAGGAGTCAGCTTATGAAACGTCGTTTCGGGATTCGTACCCTGTGCACTACCGCCCTGGCGGTCACTGCATTCAGCCTGAGCAGTTCGCTGCTCGCTGCAGACACCGTGAAAATCGGTTTTCTGGTCAAACAGGCGGAAGAGCCGTGGTTCCAGACCGAGTGGGCTTTCGCCGAGAAAGCCGCCAAGGACAAGGGCTTTGAACTGATCAAAATCGCCGTGCCGGATGGCGAGAAAACCCTCTCGGCCATCGACAGCCTTGCCGCCAACGGTGCCAAGGGCTTCGTGATCTGCCCGCCGGACGTGTCGCTCGGCCCGGCGATCATGGCCAAAGCCAAACTCAATGACCTGAAAGTGATTGCCGTCGACGACCGTTTTGTCGACGCCAACGGCAAGTTCATGGAGGACGTGCCGTACCTCGGCATGGCCGCGTTTGAAGTCGGCCAGAAGCAAGGCAACGCGATGGTCGCCGAAGCGAAGAAGCGTAACTGGGACTGGAAAGACACCTACGCGGTGGTTAACACCTACAACGAACTCGACACCGGCAAGAAGCGCACCGACGGCTCGGTGAAATCCCTTGAAGACGCCGGCATGCCGAAGGATCACATCCTCTTCGCCGCGCTGAAAACCCTCGACGTACCGGGCAGCATGGACGCCACCAACTCGGCGCTGGTGAAACTGCCGAGCGCGGCGAAAAACCTGATCATCGGCGGCATGAACGACAACACCGTGCTCGGCGGCGTGCGCGCCACTGAAGCGGCCGGTTTTGCCGCGACCAATGTGATCGGCATCGGCATCAACGGCACCGACGCCATCGGCGAATTGAAAAAGCCTAACAGCGGTTTCTTCGGTTCGATGCTGCCAAGCCCGCACATCGAAGGCTACAAAACCGCCGAGATGATGTACGAGTGGGTCACCACCGGTAAAGAACCACCGAAGTACACCGCCATGGACGACGTCACCCTGATCACCCGCGAGAACTTCAAGCAAGAGCTGGAAAAAATCGGCTTGTGGAACTGATGCAGCGACGGCCCGGGCAGCCGGGCCGTTTTTCGGTGTGAAGAGGTGGCTTTATGCACGCGCAAGTACAGACACAACAACACAGCTCCAGCGGCAGCCTGCGCTTCAACGGGATCGGTAAAACCTTTCCCGGTGTGAAGGCGCTGGACGCCATCAGCTTCGTCGCGCATCCGGGCCAGGTTCATGCCTTGATGGGCGAGAACGGCGCCGGCAAATCGACCCTGTTGAAAATCCTTGGTGGCGCTTACATACCGAGCAGCGGCGAGTTGCAGATCGGCGAGCAGACCATGGCGTTCAGGTCGACGGCTGACAGCATCGGCAGCGGCGTCGCGGTGATTCACCAAGAGCTGCATTTGGTGCCGGAAATGACCGTCGCCGAAAACCTGTTTCTCGGCCATCTGCCGGCCAGTTTCGGTTTGATCAATCGCGGTGTGTTACGCCAGCAAGCGTTGAATTGCCTCAAAGGCCTGGCCGACGAAATCGATCCGCAGACCAAGGTCGGACGCCTGTCCCTCGGCCAGCGGCAACTGGTGGAAATCGCAAAAGCCCTGTCACGCGGCGCCCACGTTATCGCCTTCGACGAACCGACCAGCAGCCTCTCGGCCCGTGAGATCGACCGCTTGATGGCGATCATCGGCCGCCTGCGCGACGAGGGCAAAGTCGTGCTCTATGTCTCCCATCGCATGGAAGAAGTGTTCCGTATCTGCGACGCGGTCACGGTGTTCAAGGACGGCCGCTACGTGCGCACGTTCGAAGACATGAGCCAGTTGAGCCACGATCAACTGGTGACCTGCATGGTCGGTCGCGACATTCAGGACATCTACGATTATCGCCATCGTCCACGCGGCGCCGTCGCGCTGAAGGTCGACGGTTTGCTCGGCCCGGGTCTGCGTGAGCCGATCAGTTTCGAGGCACACAAAGGTGAAATCCTTGGCTTGTTCGGATTGGTCGGGGCAGGGCGCACCGAGCTGTTTCGCCTGCTCAGCGGCCTTGAGCGCAACACCGCCGGACGCCTCGAACTGCGCGGTCACGAATTGAAACTGCGCTCACCGCGCGACGCGATTGCCGCCGGGATTTTGCTCTGCCCGGAAGATCGCAAGAAGGAAGGCATTATCCCGCTGGCCAGCGTCGCCGAGAACATCAACATCAGTGCGCGCGGGGCCCATTCGGGGCTCGGCTGCCTGATTCGCGGTTTGTGGGAAAAGGGCAATGCCGACAAACAGATCAAAGCGCTGAAAGTGAAAACCCCGCACGCCGGTCAGCAGATCAAATTCCTTTCCGGCGGCAATCAGCAGAAAGCCATTCTTGGCCGCTGGCTGTCGATGCCGATGAAAGTTCTGCTGCTCGACGAACCAACGCGCGGCATCGACATCGGCGCCAAAGCGGAGATCTACCAGATCATCCACAACCTCGCCGCCGAGGGCATTTCGGTGATCGTGGTGTCCAGCGACCTGATGGAAGTGATGGGCATTTCCGACCGCATTCTGGTGCTCTGCGAAGGCGCCCTGCGCGGCGAAATCAGCCGCGACCAGGCTAACGAATCCAACCTGCTGCAACTGGCTTTGCCGCGCCACCGCGCTGACGGCGTGGCGAACTGAGAGGTGACTATGATGACAACCCAAAACGAAACCCTGCCCAAAGAGCGCAAACCGCTGGACATGCGCCGCTTCCTTGATGACTGGGTCATGTTGCTGGCGGCGGTGGGCATTTTTGTTGCCTGTACGCTGCTGATCGACAACTTCCTTTCGCCGCTGAACATGCGTGGCCTCGGCCTGGCGATTTCCACCACCGGGATCGCCGCGTGCACGATGTTGTATTGCCTGGCGTCGGGGCACTTCGACTTGTCGGTGGGCTCGGTGATTGCCTGCGCCGGCGTGGTCGCGGCGGTGGTGATGCGCGACACCAACAGCGTGTTTCTTGGTGTCAGTGCAGCGTTGGTGATGGGCCTGATTGTCGGGCTGATCAACGGGATTGTGATCGCCAAGTTGCGCGTCAATGCGTTGATCACGACGTTGGCGACCATGCAGATTGTTCGCGGTCTGGCTTACATTTTTGCCAACGGCAAAGCGGTGGGCGTGTCGCAGGAATCGTTCTTCGTGTTTGGTAACGGCCAGTTGTTTGGCGTGCCGGTGCCGATCCTGATCACGATTGTGTGCTTTCTGTTTTTCGGCTGGCTGCTGAATTACACCACCTACGGGCGCAACACCATGGCCATCGGCGGCAACCAGGAAGCGGCGTTGCTGGCGGGCGTGAACGTTGATCGCACCAAGATCATTATCTTTGCCGTGCATGGCGTGATTGGCGCGCTGGCGGGGGTGATTCTGGCGTCGCGGATGACCTCCGGGCAGCCGATGATTGGTCAGGGGTTTGAGCTGACGGTGATCTCGGCTTGCGTGTTGGGCGGGGTGTCGCTGAGCGGCGGGATTGGCATGATTCGGCATGTGATTGCCGGGGTGTTGATTTTGGCGATTATTGAGAATGCGATGAACTTGAAGAATATTGATACCTTCTACCAGTACGTGATTCGCGGATCGATTTTGCTGCTGGCCGTGGTCATCGATCGCCTCAAACAACGCTAAGATCAAGAGCCCCTCACCCCAGCCCTCTCCCGGAGGGAGAGGGGGAAAGGGAGCAGATCTCCTGGCTTTTCAAAACCTGAGTTCGACTCGATATTTCAGGTCGATGTAAGTAGAACAAACACCTCGATCAGTCCCCTCTCCCTCCGGGAGAGGGCTAGGGTGAGGGTGCTTTTGACCTTCAACCTTCCGTCACTTCCCCTAAATTTCCCTTGCTCGCCCGAACCCGTTTCGGTTATCACTTTGTACATGATTAGACAGGTACGATTTGACAAGAAACAACGGGTGGTCGACGAGCTCGTCCGACGCATCGAAAGCGGCCTCATGGAGGACGGCTTTCTATTGCCCGGCGAACATCAGTTGGCTCAAGAATTCAAAGTCAGCCGTGGCACGCTGCGCGAAGCGCTGGCTGAACTGAAGCGGCGCAAGTACATCGCCACACAAAGCGGGGTCGGTTCGATCGTCACCTTCGACGGTGTCGCCCTCGATCAACGCAGCGGCTGGGCGCAGGCGCTGGCCGACAGCGGCGCGATGATCAATACCGAAGTGTTGCGTCTGGAAGCCGTGACCCGGCCCGATCTGCTCGCGCGTTTTGGCACCGACCAATTCATCACCCTCGACCGTCGTCGCCGTTCCACCGAAGGCACGCTGGTGTCCCTTGAACGTTCTTTGATGCCGGCCACCGGCGGCCTGGAAAGCCTGCCGCGCGTCGGTCTGATCGACAATTCCCTGACCATCACCCTGGCGGCCTATGGCTACGTCGGCGAGCGCGGCGATCAATGGATCGGCGCCGAACCGCTGAATGCCGTCGACGCTGAACTGCTCGGGCGCGCGGAAGGCACGGTGTTCCTCAAAGCCCTGCGCACCACTTACGATCGGCAGAACCGTTTTATGGAGCTGGTCGAAAGCCTGCTCGACCCGGTGCATTTCCGTCTGCACCTGCAATTTGGAGAAGCAAAATGACCCCGCTCAACCGTGCCCTCGGCGCTTTCTATGGCCTGGCCCTCGGCGACGCGCTGGGCATGCCGACGCAATCGCTGAACCGCGAAACCATCAAGGCGCGCTTCGGCCAGATCACCGATCTGCAAGATGCCGGGCCACTGCAACCGATCGCCGCGAACATGCCCAAAGGCTCGATCACCGATGACACCGAACAGGCGATTCTGGTCGGCGAATTATTGGTTGAAGGCAATGGCCACATCGAACCGGCCATCCTCGCGCAACGTTTGATCGAATGGGAAGCCGCGATGCAGGCCAAGGGCTCGCAGGACTTGCTCGGGCCATCGACCAAACGCGCTATCGAAATGATCCTCGCCGGCCACTCGCCGGAAGAGGCGGGGCGTTATGGCACCACCAATGGCGCAGCGATGCGCATTACACCGGTCGGCATCGCGGCGGATGTCGCCAATCCTGAGCGTTTTATTGGCGCCGTGGTGCAGGCCTGCCAGGTCACTCACAACACCACGCTGGGGATTTCCAGTGCGGCGGCGGTGGCGGCGGTGGTGTCTGCGGGCATCAACGGCATGGATCTGGGCGAGGCGTTGAACCTCGGTCAGCAAATCGCTCAGCAAGCGGAAGCGCACGGTCACTGGGTTGCCGGTGGGCGCATCGCTTCGCGGATCAGTTGGGCGCGCAGCATCAGCGTCGACAGTGACAACGCGTTGCTGGCCGATCTGCTCTACGACGTGATCGGTACATCGGTGGCGTCGCAGGAGTCGGTGGTGGTCTCGTTCGCGCTGGCGCAGCAAGTGGCCGTCGGTGAGATGAGCACGTTTGCTGCGCTTTGCATGGCCGCCAGTCTCGGTGGCGACACCGACACCATCGCGGCGATTCTTGGGGCGATGCTTGGGGCCTGCCTGGGCCTTGAGAGTTGGCCTGTCGAGATGATCGAGACAGTGAAAACCGTCAACGATCTGGAGCTGGAACCCCTTGTGAAAGGACTCCTCACTCTTCGCTGAGGACACCCATGTGTAGGAGCTGCCGAAGGCTGCGATCTGTTGATCTTCAGCAGTCTTCAGGCCGCCCCGAAATCGAGATCAAAAGATCGCAGCCTGCGGCAGCTCCTACAAGGAGAGGTGCAGGTATTGAATTGCCCATAAACACAAGAATGGCAAACAGGAGCATTTTTCATGAGTTCATCAAACGCCGGGCAAAGCGCCGGGCAACTGGAAACCCGCGGCATCGAGCCGGTGCCGGAAGCCGAGTGCAACGGTCATCCGCTGCAACTGTTCTGGGTCTGGTTCGCCGCCAACATTTCCATCCTCGGTCTGCCGCTGGGCGCCACGCTGGTCGCGTTTCGCGGGTTGGCGATCTGGCAAGCCATCATCGTCGCGATCATCGGCGCTGCCGGATCGTTTGCCGTGGTCGGGATCATCTCGATTGCCGGCCGCCGTGGCCGTGCGCCGAGCCTGACGTTGTCGCGAGCGATCTTCGGCGTACGCGGCAATATCGGCCCGACGCTGGTCTCGCTGATGTCGCGTCTGGGCTGGGAAACGGTCAACACCACCACCGCGGCATTCGTGCTGTTGTCGCTGTGTTCGATCCTGTTTGGCTCGCCGGTTGAAGCGAAAAGCGCACCGGTGCTGACGCTGATTTTCATCGCCATTTTCGTCCTGCTGACCTTGTCGGTTTCCGGCCTCGGCCACGCGACGCTGCTGGTGATTCAGAAGTGGGCGACTTACGTGTTCGGCGCGCTGAACATTCTGGTCGGCAGCTTCCTCTGCGCCACCATTGACTGGAGCGCGGTGTTCAACGCCACGCCGGCACCGATGAGCGCAATGATCATCGGCATCGGCACCATGGCTGCCGGCACCGGCATCGGTTGGGCCAACGCCGGCGCCGACATGTCGCGCTATCAACATCGCAGCGTCAAAGCCGTACGCTTGGTCGCGTCGGCAGCATTCGGCGCGGGCATTCCGCTGGTGTTGTTGATCACCCTTGGCGGCTTGCTCTCGGTGGGCAACAACGACCTGGCTTCGGCGACTGACCCGATCGTGGCGATCCGCGACATGCTGCCAACGTGGATGGCCGTGCCTTACCTGATCACCGCATTCGGTGGCCTGCTGCTGTCGAACAACCTGTCGGTGTACTCCGCCGGTTTGACCACGCTGACCCTCGGTCTGAAGGTAAAACGCGTCTACGCGGTGGTGGTCGATATCGTTGCGATCTTCGCCGGTTCGATCTACTTCATGCTGATCGCTGACAGCTTCTACGGCCCGTTCATCACCTTCATTTCCTTGCTGGCAGTGCCGATCACCGCGTGGGTCGGGATCTTCATCGTTGACCTGATTCACCGTCACTACTACAGCCCGACAGACTTGCTCGACGTCAGCCCGCGCAGCGCCTACTGGTACAACGGCGGCATCGAGTGGCGCGCGTTCGGCGCGTGGGCGATTGCCATCGTGCTTGGCTTCAGCTTCACCACCATCGGCACCACCGCCGAGAACGTCTGGTTCAAAGGCTTTTTGTCCGACTCCTGGCTGGGCCATAACGGCCTCGGCTGGATCGTGACCTTTGTCGTCGCCGGTGGCATTTACTTCGTCCTCGGCGGGGCGAAAGATCGCCGCGCCGCGCCAACCGAGAATGCTCATGCCTAAGATGTTGCACACCGGCCAGGTCATCATCGACCTGGTCATGGCCGTGGATAAACTGCCGCAAATTGGCGGCGACGTGCTCGCGCAGTCAGCCGGTTTCGAGGCCGGCGGCGGCTTCAACGTGATGGCCGCGGCGGTACGTAATGGCTTGCCGGTGGTGTACCTCGGTCGCCACGGCACCGGGCGTTTCGGCGATCTGGCGCGTGACGCGATGACTGTCGAAGGCATTCACATCGGCATCAAAGAACGTGCGCAGCGCGACACCGGTTTGTGTGTGGCGCTGACTGATGCCTCGGCTGAGCGCAGTTTCATTTCCTACATCGGCGCTGAGGGTGAAGTGACCGAGGACGATCTGAACAGCGTTGCAGCCGAGGCGGGCGATTACGTTTATCTCAGCGGTTACAGCTTGCTTCACGAAGGCAAGGCGCAGGCGTTGCTCGACTGGACGCTGGCGTTGCCGGGCTCGGTCAACGTGGTCTTCGATCCGGGCCCGCTGGTGGAATCGCCGGATTCGCCGATGATGCAGGCGCTGCTGCCACGCATTGATGTGTGGACGAGCAACAGTGTTGAAGCGCTGCGGTTTACCGGCGCTGAAGACATTGCGCTGGCGCTGGATCGGCTGGCTGAGCATCTGCCAAAAGAGGTGTTGATGGTGGTGCGCGACGGCCCGCAGGGTTGCTGGATTCATCAGGCTGATGAGCGTCGGCATGTGCCGGGGTTCGCCGTTAAAGCGGTGGACAGCAATGGCGCGGGCGATGCGCATGCCGGGGTGTTTGTTGCCGGGTTGGCGCAGGGTTTGAGCGCGCATGAAGCGGCACGACGGGCGAATGCGGCGGCGGCCATTGCGGTGACACGCTGGGGGCCGGCGACCTCGCCGGGGGCGGCTGAGGTGGATGCGTTTATCCGCGAGTCTGGCGGTGCTTGATAGATAGCTTTCGCGAGCAAGCCCGCTCCCACATTGGATCTGTGTCGCACCTAAATCCCCTGTAGGAGCTGCCGAAGGCTTCGATCTTTTGATCTTGAAAGAGGCAAAAGATCGCAGCCTGCGGCAGCTCCTACAGGGGGATGTGTCAACTGGCCTTGCGCAGCGCCTCGATCAACTGCTGCTTACGCATCGAAGACCGCCCCGGAATTTTCTTGGCCCGGGCCTCCTTCATCAAACTATCAACCGTCTGCGCATCCCGCGAAGCCGTGCTGTTACGCGAATGTCCCTCGCGACTGGCCACTGCTCGTCGCGACGACTCTTTGCGATCTTCAGACTTGGCACTCGCCGGTTTCTTGCGCCCGGAACCGCCGGCCTTGTCGCCGCCGCCCGATTGTTTGTTCACCGTCGCCCAGGCTCGCGCTTCGGCTTCATCTTTGGACACGCCCTTATTTTCGTAGCTGTCTTCGATGTGCTCGGCTTTGCGCTTTTGCTCGGCGGTGTATTTTTCTTTGCTTCCACGAGGCATGGGATTTCTCCTTGCATCCGTAGATGAATTGCCATGTAGGAGCTGCCGAAGGCTGCGATCTGTTGATCTTGAAAATCAAAAGATCGCAGCCTGCGGCAGCTCCTACATAATTTACGATCACACGATCACACGATCACACGATCACATTGCTCAGCTGTCGAGCTTACGCGCCGCTTCGACCCCGGCCGCACTGAGCTTGATCGGCAGGTTCAGCGAATGTTCGCCGGCTTCGTTGTAGGTCACATGGCCGTGATGAATCAGTCCGCGATCCTGCAAAGCGGCGAGGGCGCCGGCCACGACTTTCTCGCCCCGGTAATTGTCCAGCACCTCCTTGCCCAGACCACTAGGGTGGGCGTGCAGCAGGCGGGTGAGGACTTCTTTTTCCAGGTTTTTATCGACGTTCATGGTTACCTCTTCATTGGATTGAATAGGACGCTCGCGTCGGCGAACTACTGACCGGAGCCTTCGGAACCGGAACCACCCGTGGTGGATTTGGAGCCGACGCCGGGGCCCGCGTTGTCGGGCATGCCGGGGGCGTCGGGGGTGTTCATGCCACCCTGACGACCCGGGTCACTGCCCTGCGTGCGCGGATCAGTGCCGGTGGCCGGCGGCTGATTGATCAACGGCACGCCCGAACCATCGGTGTTCATGCCGGGAGCACTGTTAATGGCGGGGGCGCGAGGCGGGGTCGGGTCGGTAGGGCCGGTGCCTGCCGCAGTGGCGGATGCTGCGAACACCGCAGGGCAGAGCAGGGCGCTGAATACGAAAGCGGTCAACCTTGACGAGATCATAGGGCTTCTCCAGTGATTGGAATCCTTACCTGTCGTTGGTCTGCCCTGTGATCGGATTGGTGCCTGATGAACGACGAACGGTCTAAATCGCCTCCACCGTTTTTACGTTGAGTCGGCGCCAGAGCAGACGGCCCAAGGTGATAAGCCAGTTGATCAAAGCCACCGCCAATACCGTGAGCAACAACGTCGCCATGCCGTGTTCAACGATGATTTTCCCGGCCAGCAATGGAAAGCCAAACACGCCGATAAAATACGAAAGGCTGAACAGCAGCAGCGCTTGTGAAGTGGTACCCGTCGGTGCTTCGTTCGCCGCGAGTCCGTTGATCACTGAATAGGTCAGACCATAACCAACGCCGAGCGTCAGCGCCGCCAGCAGATAGGTAAATCCGCTGTGCACACCAAACGCGAACAGCACGATCGAGCCGAGCATCAGCCCAGACAACAGACACGAAGCGCGCAGCGGATCACGCTTGACCACGTAACCGGCGATCAACATCCGGCTGCTGATCGCTGCGCTCATGAAACCGAGGAAGAACAGCGAATAATCCAGCGAGCGCGCCGCCGCATAACTGGTCTGAAAACTCGACAGCCCGCCGAACACACAGCCGCCGAGCCCGACCATGATGATCGGAAACACGGCGCGCGAGCTGAGCACTTGGCGGGTCGCTTGCCAACTGATTCTCGCGGCAGACGTGGCTTGCGTGCTTTTCAGTCGAGCGCCGAGACGCCAGAACAGCAGCACGCCGATCAGGCTCGCCAATGCCGCCAGATAAAACGCCGACGTCACCGGCAACCCCAGCGCACTGGCTGCGCGCCCGAGTAACGGGCCGCTGCCGATGCCGGTCATCATGCTGCCGGAGAGCAACGCGAAGTACTTGGCCCGCTGCGCCGGAGTTACCAGACTGGCAACAATAATCGGCCCCAAGGTGTAAAAAACACCCCAGCCCAACCCCAGCAGCAAACCGAAAAACAGCAGCAGATGCCCGAACCCCGGCGTCATCGCAAAACCCAGGCTCGCCGCCACCAGCAAAAGCCCGAACAGCGCAATCGACCGCGCCGCACCGAGCATGTCCGACAAATGCCCGGAGACCAGCACCGCGACAAACGTACTGACCATCGCCGCCGAAATTACGCTGCCGGCATCGTGTTCATTACCGCCGCGTGAACCGATCAACAGCGACAGCAAAAACGTCGAGCCATACGACAGCGACAACAGATAACTGGCGAGACAGAACAGGCCGAACAACTTGTCTGACACCTGGGGTGTTGCTTGCGACATGACGCGGTTCCTTGACCGGGAAAATTGAGCGTCATCTGTTTAACACGTCGGGCCTGTGGGTTAGGTGCGCGGTTGGCGAAGTCAGGTTCAGCACAGGCCGGAGTAACCATTCAGACGATGCCGATTTCTTCCATGAATTGCTCCATGAAACCCTTCAGACGCTGATGACGTATCTGCGCCAGACGCTGGCCGGCGACAGTCTGGAAACCGTCGGCGAGGTGCAGCAGTTTGGTCTGGAAGTGGTCGAGGCAAAAACGCTTGTCGTCGTAATCGCGATGTTTCGCCTGCGGATCTTGCGGGTCGTACAGCGCCGACCCCATGCGCCCGGCGATATAAAACGTGCGGGCGACGCCGAGCATGCCCAGCGAATCGAGGCGGTCAGCGTCCTGAACGATCTTCGCTTCGAGGGTGAGCGGGGTGATGTTGGCTGAGAAGCTGTGCGCTTCGATGGCGTGGGCGACGCTGGCGATTTTATCGCTGGGCCAGTTCTGTTCGGCGAGCACTGACGACGCTTTTTCTGCGGCCAGACGCGAGGCTTGTGAGCGCAACGGCGAGTTCTTTTCGACGGCCACGCAATCGTGCAGCAGCACGGCCGCGAGCAAGACCTCGAGATCGCCACCTTCTGCTTCATGCAAGGTGCGTACGTTGTGCCAGACCCGCTGCAAATGCGCGAGGTCGTGCGCACCGTCGTCGGATATTTCCAGAGCGTGGGGCAGTAACTCTGCGGCGAGATCGATTAAAGGAGTAAAAGCTGTAGCTGACATAGACATCCTGTTCATGGTCTCAGTAAACCCTGTGGCGAGGGAGCTTGCTCCCGCTCGGCTGCGAAGCAGTCGTAACCCGGCAACCCCGGTCAACCTGACCCACCACATTGACCGTATTTGGGGCTGCTGCGCAACCCAGCGGGAGCAAGCTCCCTCGCCACAAAAGCAACACAGCCTTAGTATGGCGTTTTACTTTTCCGACAAGGCCCGTCCATGACGATCGAAATCCGCCCGGCGACCCCCAGCGATGCCCCGCAAATCCTCGCCTTCATCACTGAACTCGCCGATTTCGAAAAGGCCCGCCACGAAGTCATCGCCAGCGTCGCCGACATCGAACGCAGCCTGTTCGGCGAAGGCGCCACCGCGCACGGTCTGATCTGCCTGCGCGACGGCTTGCCAATCGGTTTCGCCGTGTTCTTCTTCAGCTACTCGACCTGGCTCGGCAGCAACTGCCTGTACCTCGAAGACCTCTACATCACCCCCGAACAACGCGGCGGCGGCGCCGGCAAAACCCTGCTGCGCCACCTGGCAAAAATCGCCTGCGACAACGACTGCGGCCGTTTCGAATGGAGTGTTCTCGACTGGAACACGCCAGCGATCGACTTCTACAAATCCCTCGGTGCGCAACCGCAGGAAGAGTGGGTGAGGTATCGCATGGACGGCAAAGTATTGCGTGAGTTTGCTGAAGGCTGAACGTCAATAAGAGCTATACGCTGCTAATTTGATTGTCGGCACTGCTCTAGTCCGGCATTCTACGCGCGCATTTTTGCGCGCTCATGGATGACACCTGCAATGCCTCTGGCACCCTTTCTCCACGCCCGTGGAGCCTTCGCTGCGTCAATGAGTGACCGGCCAATGAGTCAGCTACGGGCGTCGATGCTTTATTTAGCAAACAACGATGTTGGTCGACCTCTGCAAACTGCCGCCACCTCGATCGGCTTGAGTACTGTCGCGTCTTGTTCGCCCCAGTCGACAACTGCAATCGATATCCGTAGCCGCACCCGAAATCTTTGAAGCAAGGAGCTTTGAATTGAGTGGTAAACCTGCTGCCCGCGTCACCGACCCTACCGCCTGCCCATTGCCAGGCCATGGCACCAACCCAATCGTTACCGGCTCGCCGAATGTTTTCTTCGACGGCCTCGCCGCCGCGCGCATGACCGATACATCGGCGTGTGGCAGCCCGATTACCGGAGCTGTGTCCGGTACGGTATTTATCAACGGCTTAAATGCCGCCACGCTAGACAGCACCGGCGGGCACGGCAATGTCGTGATCGGTGGCTCGGGCACAGTAATCATCGGCCAGAGTGGCGGCGGTGCGGCGTTTACCGGGTTACTGCCGATGCCGGTGCATTTCAATGACCGGATGCAGATCGTTGATGAACACAGCGGTGAACCGCTTTCCTATATTGCCTATGTCATCGAACGGGCGGATGGAGCGTTGGAACGAGGCGTAACTGACGCCGGAGGGCATACTCATACGGTCAGTTCGCACCTCAAAGAAACCATCAAACTTTACGTGGAGTAACACTGATGGGAGCCCAATCCGGAGCCATTCAAGGATGCATCGGGAGATTGGTCGCCAGCCATGAGCTGACGACCAAAGAGGATCAGACAGTCAAACCGGTGACACTTGCCAGAGAAGTTGTAGCCTTTTTCATTGGTGGTGCTGGCGATTCGGAAAGTTACTACGGAGACGGGCCGAGCAACTACACGTTGCGTGCCATGGAAGCTTTGCAGAGTCGTTTGGGCACGAGCTTTGGCGGAAAATTCCAACCCTATTACATGGGATACAACGATGTAAAAGGGGAAGGCGATCTGGAGGAGTTTATATTCTCGAGGCTGCCTCACAAGTCCGCTCACGTCTACATCGTTGGTCATAGTCTGGGCGGGTGGAACGGCGCGCATTTGTCGCAGATTCTGACCGATAAAGGTTTTATCGTGAAAATGCTCGTCACGCTGGATCCTGTGGGCGAAGGTGTGATGGTGGCGTTGATTTCCGATATTTACTGGTCGGAGCCGACGCCCAAGGCTGAAACCTGGATCAACGTTCGTGCGGAACCTGACGAGATAGATCGAACTGACGTAGTCGCTTGGGTGGGGGGTAAATGGGATATCGAATCCGGGCCGGATGTTATCGGGATCGTTAAATTCAACCATTACTCGGCGTTGAGGCTTTATGAATCCCGGTTGGAGTGCGGACAGTCCGCATTGGATTTATCGGCGAACTCAATCGCGGGTTACTTGGGAGCAGGCGCATGAGATGGGTATTGCTTCTCGTTGTGTCGTTCTTGTGCGTTGCCTGCGCTAAGTCTCATGACATTACCCCCGCAACGTTGGGCTATGAATCGATTACACCTCGCCCGGACAGTGTTTTTTTTGAGGTCAATTTCAGTTCCGATGTAGAACTGCTGGAGATTTTCTGGCGGGAGAAGAACGCGAACAGTTTTGATCAGGTGTTTATCTGTGCCCTGGGTGATGACACTGATTTTTCGATTGAGCACACGATATCGAAAGCAGCCATGGGTTTGATCACAGAAAACAAGAAGCACTCGAAGATCGCCGGATTCGGTTATACCGCGAGCATTTCTTTCAAAGACGTTGGGGAAAAGAAAAGAACCTCGGCGTATCTGAGTCGTGACGCCATAAAGAGCTTATTGAAAGACAAGCAAAAGATTCCGTGCAAAGTGGTGGTCACGGCAACCGGTTATGACGCGTATTTCACAAGGTCACTGTTTATTCCGGTTGCAGATGTTTTTTCTGCCTTGTCGGACTACGACAGCCTTCGATGAGGCGCCCTGGTGTTGGCTTATGGAGTGGTAATGGCAAGGTTGCTTTTGATTTTTTTGTTTGCGTTGTGTTCCTCCTGCATGCACTTGGATGTTCCGCCCGCCAGGCTTGAGTTTGCCTCGATCAATCACGAGATGTCCTCCTACTACGACCTGCGTTTCACCTCAGACCGAAATTTGATTGACCTCTATGAAGATCACGGGCGGCAAGGTCAGATTGGTACCTGGATCCATTGCTCGCTAAATGGTGATGTGGATTTTTCCATCGAACATGAAATTGTTCTCGAAGCTTCGGGAATCGTCAGCGGCATGCGTTTGATTGAAGGTGATCGTCGATTCGAAATGTTGGCCAGCATCAACGTCGAGAATCACGCGATCAACGATGGACATAAAGACGTCCGGCCCGCCGAACTGGTGCAAATTCTCAAACCGCAGGAATACATTCCCTGCAAGGTCGTCATCACCGCGTTCCCATTCGTGGCGTATTACTCGAAAGTCATGTACATGCCCACGTCGAGATTCATTGCGGCCATAGAAAATCCTCGAGTGGCACCAGCCCGTATTTTGCTAAAACCGTCCGATCAACCGAGGTCATTACTGCCTTTTTCGTCAGTGTGCATCGTGCGCTGGCGCTATGAACTGGCGCTCGGATATGACCAGATCGACAGGCTCGGGCTCTGCAGTGACGTGCCCTATGCCGGCCTGCTGGCCTCATTTGCGCCGAACAAAACGAAGTTGAAGATTGTTTCAGGTTCACAGCAGACATCAGCACCGTTTGCGGCGTACACCATCATTCGCGGTGATGGACGTTTGGAGCCCGGGATCGCTGATGAAAATGGCCGTACGCACGAGGTGGGTTCCACTGAGTACGAAACGCTGAGGATCCAGATCAACAAGGAGTTGGATGTCGTCGAGTGCTGGACAAAATGGACTGACGCCTTCCCATAATATGGGATGCAAAATTACATATTGAGATTTTGTTCTCGGAGGGGCTATAGTCCATCGCACTCACTGCCAAAAACAAAACAGGTGAAGCGATGCTGGCGCAATTGATCGCGCTCGATTGGGGGACGACCTCATTACGTGCTTACAAACTCGCGGCGGACGGTGTGGTGCTGGAGCAGCGCGCGCTGTCGTCCGGGATCATGCAGTTGCCCAAGACCCCGCGGATCATCAACGGTCGCGAATGCGCCGATGGTTTTGAATTGGCTTTCGATGAAGCCTGCGGCGACTGGCTCGATGCGCAGCCGGATCTGCCGGTGATTGCTTGCGGCATGGTCGGTAGTGCGCAGGGCTGGAATGAAGCGGCCTACTGCGAGACGCCGGCGAACGTCGCCAATCTCGGAAACTCCCTACAAACAGTTATCAGCATTCGCGGCACTGTCGTGCATATCGTGCCGGGCGTGATTCAGCGTTCGCGTTTGCCGAACGTGATGCGCGGCGAAGAAACCCAAGTGCTGGGTGTTCTGCAGAATCTGCCGGTCGAGGCGGGCGCTGATCTGTTGATCGGTCTGCCGGGCAGTCATTCGAAGTGGGTCGACGTGGTCGATGGCTGCATCACCCGTTTCGACACGTTCATGACCGGCGAAGTGTTCGCCGTGCTCAGCGAACACAGCATCCTTGGCCGCACCCAGCAAGTCAGCGCGACGTTCGATGCTCAGGCATTTGACCGTGGTGTGCAGATTGCGCAGTCGGCGGACGGCGAACTCGGCGTGCTGTCGACCTTGTTCAGTGCCCGCACGCTGGGCCTGACCGGTGAACTGAGCCCAACGGCGCAGGCGGATTATCTGTCCGGCCTGATGATCGGCCATGAATTGGCCGCACTGGCCAGCGCTCAACGCCGACGCCGCAACAACCCGAATCTTCCTTCGATCATCCTCATCGGCAACGCGCAACTGTGCGCGCGCTACCGCCGTGCCCTCGACGCCTGTGGTTTCACCAAGGTGACGCTGGCCGAGCAGGCCACCGAGCGTGGTTTGTGGCAACTGGCGCTGGCCGCCGGACTGATC
The DNA here is from genome assembly GCF_049959085.1 of Pseudomonas rustica. NCBI lineage: Bacteria > Pseudomonadati > Pseudomonadota > Gammaproteobacteria > Pseudomonadales > Pseudomonadaceae > Pseudomonas > Pseudomonas rustica. The sequence continues at coordinate 1,043,619 of NZ_CP188200.1, forward strand.
GATTCCTCATCCCGTTAACCCTGACTGGAGGCCTGACATGCTCAAGCAAGCATTGGCGCAAAACGGTCTGATCGCGATTCTGCGTGGCCTGCACCCGCAGGAAGCCGCCGCTGTCGGAGAAGTCCTGTATGCCGCCGGATTTCGCGTCATCGAAGTACCGCTAAATTCCCCATCGCCGTACGAAAGTATCCGCATCCTGCGCAAGACCTTGCCCGCCGATTGCCTGATCGGTGCCGGCACAGTGTTGACGCCGGAGCAGGTCGAGTTGGTGAAAGAGGCCGGCGGCCAAGTGATCGTCATGCCGCACAGCGATGCCAAGGTGTTGCGCGCGGCGAAAGCGGCGGGGCTGTTTCTGTCGCCGGGTGTTGCCACGCCGACCGAAGCGTTTGCGGCGCTGGCGGAGGGCGCGGACATTCTCAAGCTGTTCCCGGCTGAGCAGATGGGTCCGGCAGTCGTCAAAGCCTGGCTTGCGGTGTTGCCGTCCGGGACGGTGCTGGCGCCGGTTGGCGGCATCACGCCGGACAACATGCAGGCGTTTATCGACGCTGGCGTGAAAGGTTTCGGCCTCGGTTCCGGCCTGTTCAAACCGGGCATGACCCCGGAGCAAGTGGCGGTGAATGCCAAGGCCTACGTGGCCGCGTGGAAGGCCCTTCGCTAAGACTTTTTGGCGCTGCGTGCGCTGCATCTAATAAGAGCTGCATTTACAAAAGAGAGCAGAGATGAAAATCACCAAACTCACCACCTTCATCGTTCCGCCGCGCTGGTGCTTCCTCAAGATCGAAACCGACGAGGGCGTGACCGGTTGGGGCGAGCCTGTGGTTGAAGGGCGCGCGCACACCGTTGCCGCTGCCGTCGAAGAATTGTCCGATTACCTGATCGGCAAAGACCCGCGCAACATCGAAGACATCTGGACGGTGCTCTATCGCGGCGGTTTCTACCGTGGCGGCGCGATCCATATGAGCGCACTGGCCGGTATCGATCAGGCGCTGTGGGACATCAAAGGCAAGGCCCTCGGCGTGTCGGTGAGTGATCTGCTCGGCGGCCAGGTGCGCGACAAGATTCGTGTGTATTCGTGGATCGGCGGCGACCGTCCGGCCGACACCGCTCGTGCGGCGAAAGAGGCGGTGAGCCGTGGTTTCACTGCGGTGAAAATGAACGGCACCGAAGAGCTGCAATTCCTCGATTCCTTCGAAAAAGTCGATCTGGCGCTGGCCAACGTTGCCGCCGTGCGTGACGCGGTCGGGCCGAACGTCGGTATCGGCGTCGACTTCCATGGCCGCGTGCACAAGCCGATGGCCAAGGTGCTGATGAAGGAACTCGATCCATACAAACTGATGTTTATCGAAGAGCCGGTGCTCAGCGAAAACTACGAAGCGCTGAAAGAGCTGGCGCCGTTGACCAGCACGCCGATTGCCCTCGGCGAGCGCTTGTTCTCGCGTTGGGACTTTAAACGCGTGTTGAGCGAAGGTTACGTCGACATCATCCAGCCGGACGCTTCCCACGCCGGTGGCATCACCGAAACCCGCAAGATCGCCAACATGGCCGAAGCCTACGACGTCGCGCTGGCGCTGCATTGCCCGCTGGGGCCGATTGCGCTGGCGGCGTGCTTGCAACTGGACGCGGTTTGTTACAACGCGTTTATCCAGGAGCAAAGCCTGGGCATCCATTACAACGAGAGCAACGACTTGCTCGACTATGTGAAGGATCCGCGTGTGTTCGATTACGACAAAGGCTTCGTGAAGATTCCGAACGGGCCGGGGTTGGGCATCGAGATCAACGAGGAATACGTGATCGAGCGCGCGGCTGTTGGCCACCGCTGGCGCAACCCGATCTGGCGCCATGCCGATGGCAGCTTTGCCGAGTGGTGAGTCCTGCCTGACTCAACACCAATCCCCTGTGGGAGCGAGCCTGCTCGCGAATGCGGCAGGTCAGTCACATTGATGCCGGATGTGCCGCCGTCTTCGCGAGCAAGCTCGCTCCCACAGGGTGCAGTACAGGCCTCAGGCCGACCTCAATAAACATAAAAAGAGGCTCTCCCCATGCAACCGCAAACCCTCACCGGGCAGGCGTCTTTAGTCGCGCCCAGCCGCAAGCGGTTTTTCATCATGGTGTTGCTGTTTATCACCGTGGTCATCAACTACCTCGACCGCAGCAACCTGTCGATTGCCGCGCCGGCGCTGACCAGTGATCTGGGCATCGACCCGATCCACGTCGGCCTGATCTTCTCCGCGTTCGGCTGGACCTACGCCGCTATGCAGATCCCCGGCGGCTGGCTGGTCGATCGCGTGCCGCCGCGCATCCTTTATAGCGTCGCTTTGCTGTTGTGGTCGATTGCCACGGTGATGCTCGGTTTCGCCGCCAGTTTCATCGCCCTGTTCGTGCTGCGCATGGCCGTCGGTGCACTGGAAGCACCGGCCTATCCCATCAACAGTCGCGTTGTAACAACCTGGTTCCCCGAGCGTGAACGCGCCACGGCCATCGGTTTCTACACCTCCGGGCAGTTCGTTGGTCTGGCATTTCTGACCCCGGTTCTGGCCTGGCTGCAACACGAATTCGGCTGGCACATGGTGTTCGTCGCGACCGGCGCGGTCGGCATCATTTGGGCGGCGATCTGGTACGCGGTGTATCGCGAACCGCGAGATTTCAAAGGTGCCAATGAAGCCGAAATCGACTTGATTCGCGAGGGTGGTGGTCTGGTTGATATTCAAAAAGAATCGGCCAAGGTCAAAGCCAAATTCAGCTGGATCGATCTCCGTATCGTTCTGACCAAACGCAAATTGTGGGGCATCTACCTCGGCCAGTTCTGCCTGAACTCGACGCTGTGGTTTTTCCTCACATGGTTCCCGACGTACCTGGTGAAATATCGCGGTATGGACTTCATCAAGTCCGGCCTGCTCGCGTCGCTGCCGTTTCTCGCTGCGTTTGTCGGCGTGCTGTGTTCGGGATTCTTTTCCGACTTCCTGATCCGTCGCGGCTACACCGTCGGCTTTGCGCGCAAGCTGCCGATCATTGGCGGGCTGCTGATTTCTACCTCGATCATCGGCGCCAATTTCGTTGAGTCGACGCCGCTGGTGATTGCCTTTCTGGCGCTGGCGTTCTTCGGTAATGGCCTGGCCTCGATCACTTGGTCGCTGGTCTCGACACTTGCGCCGGCTCGCTTGCTCGGCCTGACCGGCGGGGTGTTCAACTTCATCGGCAACCTCTCGGCGATCACCACGCCGATCGTGATCGGCTTCCTCGCCAGCGGCGATTCGTTCGCGCCCGCGATCACGTATATCGCGGTGCTCGCATTGATCGGTGCTTTGTCCTACGTGCTGCTGGTCGGCAAGGTCGAGCGTATCGAGTTGTAGTGGTCTGCGTCGGGCGACCATAATGCCGCCCGTTCCCTCGCTCAACGGTAAAGGCTGGATATGCAGGAAGACGCTCCGGAAAAAACCAAGGACGCCGCGCCCACCGGCACCCAGACGCTGTTGCGCGGCCTCGGTGTGGTGCAAGCGGTGGCCAGTGGCGCCCGCGATCTCAAGGAAATTGCCCGACTGATCGGCACCACGCGCAGCACCACCCATCGTCTGGCCAGTTGCCTGGTCGATGAACGCTACCTGCGCGTGGTGCCACAAGTCGGTTATCTGCTCGGGCCGAAGCTGATCGAACTGGGTTTCCAGGCACGGGAAGAGTTGCCGCTGGTGAGCCTGGCCGGGCCGTATCTGGACGAGTTGTCGGCGCTGACCGGCGACACTGTGCACTTGGGCATCCGTGAAGGCGACGAAGTGCTGTATCTGCTGAAAAATCCGGGGCGCAATGGCCCGGAAATGCGTTCGCGGGTCGGCCATCGCATGCCGTTGGCGCGCACCGGGATTGGCAAGGCGTTGATGCTCGATGATTCGCCGAAAGACTGGCAGCGGCTGTACGACATCAGTCTGCCGGCGGGTGGGAAAAGTCAGTTCTGGCCGCAGCATCCCCAACAATCGTGGGAACAGCTTGAGCAGCGCATGACCGAGTACGTCGCCGGTGGCTACGCCTTCGATCTGGAGGACAACGAACCGTCGATCCGCTGCGTGGCGGCGCCGATTCGCGATGCGAGCAAGGGCATCGTGGCGGCGATCAGTATCGCCAGCACCGTGCCGTACATGCCGCTGGAAAAAATGGCCGAGCTGATTCCCCTGATCAAAGGAGTCACAGCCCGGCTCTCGGCGGAGCTTGGCTTGAAGGTTTAAGCGGGTTTAAACCTTGAGCGTCGCCATGTCGATGACGAAACGGTACTTCACGTCGCCGGCGATCATGCGCGCGTAAGCTTCGTTGATCTGGCGAATGTCGAGCATTTCAATGTCGCAGGTGATGTTGTGCTCGGCGCAGAAATCCAGCACTTCCTGGGTTTCGGCGACGCCACCGATCAGCGAACCGGCCAGGATGCGGCGACCCAATACCAGTTTGGCGGCATGCACGGGCGGATCGATCGGTTCGATCAGGCCAACCAGAATGTGCACGCCGTCGAAGCGCAGGGTGTCGAGGTACGGGTTGAGATCGTGCTGCACCGGAATGGTGTCGAGCAAGAAGTCGAAGTAACCGGCAGCGGCTTTCATCTGCTCGGCATCGGTGGAAACGATCACATGATCGGCACCCTGACGACGACCTTCTTCAGCCTTGCTCGCCGAGCGGGTGAACAGCGTGACTTCGGCGCCCATGGCTTTGGCGAACTTGATGCCCATGTGGCCGAGGCCGCCCATGCCGAGAATCCCGACCTTGTCGCCAGCCTTGACGCCGTAGTGCTTGAGCGGTGAGTAGGTGGTGATGCCGGCGCACAGAATCGGCGCGGCGCTGGCCAGTGCCAGTCTTTCCGGAATGCGCACGACGAAGTGTTCGCTGACGACGATGCTGTCGGAATAACCGCCCATGGTGTTGCTGCCGTCGACCCGATCCGGGGTGGCGTAGGTCATGGTCGGGCCTTCGAGGCAGTATTGCTCAAGGTTCGACTGGCAGGCTTCGCAGGTGCGGCACGAGTCGACCATGCAGCCAACCCCGACCAGATCGCCTACTTTGTGTTGGGTGACATTCGCACCGATCGCGGTGACTTTTCCGACGATCTCGTGGCCGGGCATCAACGGGTAAACAGCGATGCCCCATTCATTGCGGGCCTGGTGGATGTCGGAGTGGCAGACGCCGCAGTAGAGGATCTCGATCGCGACGTCGTCGGCGCGCGGGCTGCGACGTTCGAATTTCATCGGGGCGAGGGGCGTGGTGGCCGATTGGGCGGCATAGCCGATGGCGGTGTACATGTGAAACCTCGCAAAAGCAGGAACAAGTGAGGCGGCGCATTCTGGGCGTCGACTGACAGTCCGGCCATGACGATTCCTCCGGGTCTCATGCCTAATCCTCCGGCATGCGGGTTTGATTGGCCGCAGCGGCAAAAGGATCTGCCATCATGCTTTCATCGCCTTTTTCCGCCCTATTTTCAGTGAAGAGTTTTGATGCAATTAACCCGTCATCTTGATGCCAATGCCCGGCTGGTTTCGTTGATCGAACCGTTGGCGCTGCGCGATGGTTATTCCCCGACCGGGTTGCCCGGTGTGCAAGTGTTGCGCGCCAGTTGCGACGTCGCCCGTGGCCCGCATATTTATGAACCGAGCCTGATGATCATCGCCCAAGGCAGCAAACTGGCGTTTCTCGGGCCGCGGACGATGGAATATGGTGCCGGGCATTACCTGATTCAGGCGCTGCCGGTGCCGTTCGAGTGTGAGACGTTTGCCTTGCCGAATGCGCCGTTGCTTGGCGTGAGCGTGGCGATTGATCGGGTGTTGCTCGGTGAACTGGTGTTGGCCATGGGGCTGGCGCCGGGGCGGCATATTCCGGCGCAGACACCAGAGTCGATGACCTCGGTGGTGCTCGACGATGACATGCGTGGCTGCGTCGAGCGCCTGTTGAGTTGCCTGCACGATCCGCTGGAGTGCCAGATTCTCGGGCCGGCGCGCGTACGTGAATTATTGTTTGTCGCGTTGCGCGGGCCGCAGGCGGATGTATTGCGCGCATTGGTCGAGCAGCAGGGGCAGTTTGCGCGGGTGGCGGCGTCGATCAGTCATCTGCATGCGCATTACACCGAGCCGTTGAATGTCGAGACATTGGCCGGTTGCGCGAACATGAGCGTGTCGACGTTTCATGAGCATTTCAAACGCAGCACGTTGCTGTCGCCGGTGCAGTATCTGAAGCGTTTACGCTTGTTGAAGGCGCAGACGTTGCTGGTGGCGGAGGGCTTGGGCGTGGCGCAAGTGGCGCATCGGGTCGGGTATCAGAGTACGTCGCAGTTCAGTCGCGAATATAAGCGCTACTTCGAGCGTAGCCCGGGCGACGAGCGCGCTGCCTAATCCCACGCATATCCCCTGTGGGAGCGAGCCTGCTCGCGAATGCGGTGCATCAGTCGACATCATCTTTATATGACACACCGCTTTCGCGAGCAGGCTCGCTCCCACAGTTGTTTTGTGGTGATACAAGGAATTTTTGGCAACAAAAAGGCCCCCGATTCGGGAGCCTCATTGTTCAGCGTTTCGACTTACATATTCGGATAAGTCGGGCCGCCAGCGCCTTCCGGCGTGACCCAGGTGATGTTCTGCGAAGGATCCTTGATGTCACAGGTCTTGCAGTGCACGCAGTTCTGGGCGTTGATCTGGAAGCGCTTCTCGCCGTCTTCCTTGGTGATCACTTCGTACACGCCGGCCGGGCAGTAGCGCTGTGCCGGTTCGTCGTACAGCGGCAGGTTTTTGCTGATCGGGATGCTCGGGTCTTTCAACTTCAAGTGGCAAGGTTGTTCTTCTTCGTGGTTGGTACCGGAGATGAACACCGAGCTGAGTTTGTCGAAGCTGAGTTTGCCGTCCGGCTTCGGATAGTCGATCTTCTTGCAGTCCGCCGCGAGCTTTAGGCAAGCGTAATCCGGCTTGGTGTCGTGCAGGGTGAACGGCAGTTTGCCGCCGAAGATGTTCTGATCCAGCCAGTTGAAACCGCCGCCAACGATGGCGCCGAACTTGTGAATCGCCGGGCCGAAGTTACGGCTGGCGAACAGTTCGTCGTAGAGCCAGCTCTTCTTGAACGCGTCCACATAAGTGGTCAGTTCTTCAGTGCCGTCCTTCTCAGCGAACAACGCGTCAGCCACCGATTCAGCGGCGAGCATGCCCGACTTCATCGCGGTGTGGCTGCCTTTGATCTTGGCGAAGTTCAGGGTGCCGAGATCGCAACCGATCAGCGCGCCGCCCTTGAAGACCATTTTCGGCAGCGAGTTCAGGCCACCCTTGCAGATCGCACGAGCGCCGTAGCTGATGCGCTTGCCGCCTTCCAGGTACTGCGCCAGCACCGGGTGATGCTTGAGGCGCTGGAACTCGTCGAACGGCGATAGGTACGTGTTGCTGTAGGAAAGATCGACGATCAGACCGACCACCACCTGATTGTTTTCCAGGTGATAGAGGAACGAGCCACCGGTGTTCTCGGTGCCCATGATGTCCAGCGGCCAACCGGCGGTGTGCACCACCAGACCTGGTTGATGCTTGGCCGGGTCGATTTCCCAGATTTCTTTCAGGCCGATGCCGTAATGCTGAGCGTCGGCATCGCTGTCGAGGTTGTAGCGCTTGATCAGTTGCTTGCCGATGTGACCACGGCAGCCTTCGGCGAACAGCGTGTATTTGCCACGCAGTTCCATGCCCGGGGTGTACAGGCCTTCCTTAGGATTGCCTTCGCGGTCGACGCCGAGATCACCGGTGATGATCCCGCGCACCACGCCTTGCTCGTCGATCAGCGCTTCCTGAGCGGCGAAGCCCGGGTAGATTTCTACGCCAAGGTTCTCTGCCTGCTGGGCCAGCCAGCGGCACAGGTTGCCGAGGGAGATGATGTAGTTGCCTTCGTTGTGCATGGTCTTGGGCACAAAGAGGTCTGGAATTTTTTGCGCGCTTTCGGCGTTTTTCAGCACGAAAATATCGTCGCGGGTGACGGGCGTATTCAGCGGGGCGCCGAGTTCTTTCCAGTCCGGGAACAGTTCGTTCAGAGCGCGTGGTTCGAACACGGCGCCGGACAGGATGTGTGCGCCGACTTCGGAGCCTTTTTCGACCACGCAGACGCTGATTTCCTTACCGGCTTCGGCGGCCTTCTGCTTCAAACGGCAGGCGGCGGACAAGCCAGCGGGGCCGGCACCGACGATGACCACGTCGAATTCCATGTATTCGCGTTCCACAGGCTATCTCCTACTCAAGGCTCACAGTTTTTTTTCTAATTTGGAGGTTCGATCTCGCATCCGAATTGCCTTTACGTTAACGTCAAAGGGAATATCGGGAAACCCACCTTTCTCTCTAGGCGGCGCATTATATCTACACCACTCTCAGCGTCCAATACAAACGTTTGTTTGAATTGGCTCCAGCCCAGAGAAATCAAAGAAGCGCGGCTTATGAATGGTCATTTTGCTGTATTGACCGGAATAGGCGTTCCGGTCAAGATACGGGCGGTTTTGCGCTCGTCGTAGGCAGACTGGCGGTTTCAAGAGCACCTCTAAAGACAGGGCGTAGGCAGAAAGGGTGATGCGCAGCGCAGGTCTGGCGCGCAGTTTACACACCGCGAAGTTGAATGACTGAATGGTCACCACTGACGAACGGTCACGCACTTCGCAACGTGAAATCATCCCGAGTACAAGCCGGCGTTTTTAGAGGTGCCCTTGTAGCCCGATGAGCATCAACCGCCAGGTTCGCCTAGGCGACTTTCTTTTCACCGGAGAGTAACGAGGAATCCATGAAGGTTCTTGTAGCTGTCAAACGCGTTGTGGATTACAACGTCAAGGTTCGCGTCAAGGCGGACAATTCCGGCGTAGACCTCGCCAACGTCAAGATGTCGATGAACCCGTTCTGCGAAATCGCAGTGGAAGAAGCCGTACGCCTGAAAGAGAAAGGTGTTGCGACTGAAATCGTCGTCGTCTCCATCGGCCCGACCACCGCTCAGGAGCAGCTGCGTACCGCACTGGCTCTGGGTGCCGACCGTGCCATCCTCGTCGAATCCGCTGAAGATCTGACCTCGCTCGCCGTGGCCAAGCTGCTCAAGGCTGTGGTCGACAAGGAACAGCCTCAACTGGTGATCCTGGGCAAACAGGCCATCGACAGCGACAACAACCAGACCGGCCAGATGCTCGCTGCATTGAGCGGCTACGGTCAGGGCACGTTCGCCTCGAAAGTCGAAGTCTCTGGCGACAGCGTTGCCGTGACTCGCGAAATCGACGGCGGCGCGCAGACGGTTTCCCTGAAACTGCCGGCGATCGTCACCACCGACCTGCGTTTGAACGAGCCGCGTTATGCGTCCCTGCCAAACATCATGAAAGCCAAGAAGAAGCCTCTCGAAGTGCTGACTCCGGACGCTTTGGGCGTTTCCACCGCCTCCACCAACAAGACCCTGAAAGTCGAAGCGCCGGCTGCACGCAGCGCAGGCATCAAGGTCAAGTCGGTGGCTGAACTGGTTGAAAAACTCAAGAACGAAGCGAAGGTAATCTAAATGACTATCTTGGTTATTGCTGAACACGACAACAAAGTGCTGGCCCCGGCCACACTGAACACCGTGGCTGCTGCTGCCAAAATCGGCGGCGACATCCACGTTCTGGTTGCAGGCCAAGGCGCTGGCGCCGTGGCTGAAGCCGCAGCGAAAATCGCTGGCGTGAGCAAAGTCCTGAACGCTGATAACGCGGCTTACGCGCATCAGCTGCCGGAAAACGTTGCTCCGCTGGTCGCTGAGCTTGGCGCTGGCTACAGCCACATCCTGGCTGCCTCGACCTCCAACGGCAAAAACATCCTGCCGCGCGTTGCTGCGCAGCTGGATGTTGACCAGATCTCCGAGATCATCTCGGTCGAAAGCGCTGACACCTTCAAGCGCCCGATCTATGCCGGTAACGCCATCGCTACCGTGCAATCGACCGCTGCGATCAAAGTGATCACCGTGCGTGCCACCGGTTTCGACCCGGTTGCTGCTGAAGGTGGTTCGGCGGCTGTTGAAGCAGTCGGCGCTGCACACGACGCGGGCACTTCGAGCTTCGTTGGCGAAGAACTGGCCAAGTCCGATCGTCCAGAACTGACCGCTGCCAAGATCGTCGTTTCCGGCGGCCGTGGCATGCAGAACGGCGACAACTTCAAACACCTGTACGCCCTGGCCGACAAGCTGGGCGCTGCGGTGGGTGCTTCGCGCGCCGCCGTCGACGCAGGTTTCGTACCGAACGATATGCAGGTCGGTCAGACCGGCAAAATCGTTGCGCCTCAGCTGTACATCGCCGTCGGTATCTCCGGCGCGATCCAGCATTTGGCCGGTATGAAAGACTCCAAAGTGATCGTTGCGATCAACAAGGACGAAGAAGCGCCGATCTTCCAGGTGGCCGATTACGGTCTCGTGGCGGATCTGTTCGAAGCAGTCCCTGAGCTGGAGAAGCTGGTTTAAACCGGCGGCTTCACTTATAAAGAGCCCGGCCTGTTGGTCGGGCTTTTTTTTGTCTTGGATTTGAGTGGGAGCGTTTCGCCATGGATCTGCGCTGCGGATGGTTGTTGGGTTTGGCCCTGTTGCCCGGTTTGGCCATGGCCGCTGGCAAGTGCGAGCGCCTCGTCGTCACCGGCAGCCCGGATGCGCCGCCGTACCTGTGGCAGGATCCGCAAAATCCCAAGCAGTTGATCGGCGCCAGTGCCGACCTGCTTCAACAACTCGCCAAGGATCTCGGCATCAAAGTCGAGTTGCTCTACGCCGGTAAACGCTCGCAAGCCCTCGACGAAGTGCGCAGCGGGCGCATGGACATGCTCGCCGACGCGCCGCTGATCTTCAACGAGCTGGAAAACCTCGACTACATCTACCCGCCACTGCTGGAAAACGACTACCTGGTGTGGACGCGCAAAGGCTCGACACTGGTCTACAGCGAAGCCAAAGACCTGCAGGGTCACGCGGGCGCGCTGTCGGAAAAGTCTCGAATGACGCAAGGATTCGGTACTTTCGCCGAGCAGAATCTGACCCTGACCAAGACAGCCAACCTCACCCAGGCCCTGCAGAAATTGCTCCTCGGTGAAGTGGAATATGTACTCGCCGGCCGCTACTCGGGCATGGCCGCCGCGCAGGCATTGGGCATGGCCAATGATCTGTTGGCGTTCGAGCAACCCATCGACCGCCCGGGCCTATTCCTCGCGGTTTCCCACAACTCGGCCTGCAACGATCCGTGGTTGCGCGGACAGCTAGCCAAAAAGATGACAGAATTGCCCGCGTCCGGACTGACGGAAGCCGTGCTGCAACGCAATATCGAGCGCTGGAAGGCGCAGCAGCAACAGCCGCAACAACCTGTCAGTGCCCCAAAACAGTAGGGATTCTTAGTGAGTATTCGACCTCTTTTCGCGGCGATGGCCGTTCTGGCCCTGGCCGGTTGCGCCAGCGATCCGGCACCCAACGAACAAATGCGCCTCACCGAGCAGGCCATCACCCAGGCCAAGGCTGTCGGTGCTACCGCTGATGATGTGCCGGAAATGAAACTGGCCGAAACCAAATACGATCGAGCCAAGGGCAACATGGCCGACGAGTCCTACCGCAATGCGCGGATGCGTGCCGAACAGGCCGAACTGGATGCGCGTCTGGCCGAGGCCAAAGTGCTCACGCAAAAAAGTGAAGAACAGGTGAATGTGCTCAACACCCGCATCGTCCGTCTGCGCAAGCAACTGGGGGATGCCCAATGAGCCTCAAGTCGAAAATCGTCGGTGGTCTGATCCTCGCCGGTTGCGCCAGCCTTTTCGGTTGCGCCGGCCAACACAGCGAATCCGCGCTGCAAGAAGCGGGCGCTGACTTCCAGAAAGTCAAAGAAGACTCTAACGTGCTGCGCATCGCGCCGAAAGACGTGATCCGCGCCGGGGAATCCCTGGCCCGCGCCGATCGCCTGTCGACCTATTGGGGCAGCGGTTCGGACGTGGTGCATTACGCCTACCTGAGCCAGCGCTACAGCGAAATCGCCCGCGAGCACACCAATCAGGTGCTCAACGAAGAACGCATCGCCAAGCTCGAACTCGAACGTCAGCGCCTGCAACTGGCCCTGCGTGAATCGAAACTGCTCAGCGTGCAGCAGCAGGGCAAATGGCTCGAAGAGCAGATCGTCGCATTGGCCACTACGCAGACCGACCGTGGTCTGGTAATGACCCTCGGCGACGTGCTGTTCGACACGGGCGAAGCGGAGCTGAAAAACTCGGCCAACCGTGTCGTGCTGAAAATCGTCCAGTTCCTGCAACTGAACCCGAAACGCGTAGTGCGCATCGAGGGTTACACCGACAGCACTGGCGGCAAGCAGGAAAACCTCAAGCTGTCCCGCGACCGCGCGCAAGCGGTGGCCGACGTGCTGATGGATCTTGGTATCGAGGACAAACGCATTCAGGTCGAAGGCTACGGCGACGAATACCCGGTGGACGTCAACGCTTCCGAGCGTGGGCGCGCGCAGAACCGTCGCGTGGAAATTGTCTTCTCCGACGAAAAAGGCCAGCTCGGCGCCGCCCGCTAAGCAACGCAAAACCCTGTAGGAGCTGCCGAAGGCTGCGATCTTTTGACTTTTCTTTTTGAAGATCAAAAGATCGCAGCCTGCGGCAGCTCCTACAAAGCCCGGCCTGTCATGCAGCGCCGGGCTTTTTTACGTCTGTCGATTGGCTCGCAAATCGGTACAGTCGGGGGCAGACACTGCACTGTATGGTCGAGTATTGTGGCAACTGTCCCAGTACACTTCTAAACTGTTCCGGTATTGTTTCACACAAGAATAAAATGCCCGTGAAATCGAGTGCTGCGTCATGACCAATCTCTTGCTCTACCAACGTATTGCTCAACAACTGGCCGAAGATATCCGTCGTGGTGTCTATCAACCGGGGGAGCGCGTGCCTTCGGTGCGCAAGATGAGTTCGCAGCTCAACGTCAGCCATGCCACGGTGTTGCAGGCGTACGCCAATCTCGAAGATCAGGGGCTGATTCGCGCCCGCCCGCAGTCCGGTTATTACGTCCACCAGACCCCCGCACTGACCGCGCCAACGCCGGACATCGCGCGGGTTGAGCGTCCCGGTCTGGTGACGCGCAGCAGCATCATTCAACAGGTACTGGTCGAGTCGCGCCGCGAAGGTGTGTTCCCGTTGGGTGCCGCCGTGCCGAGCGTCGATTATTTGCCGGTGCGCGCGCTGCATCAGCAACTGGCGAAAGTCACCCGATTCCATAGCCCGCGCGCGTTCAGTTACATGTTCAGCCCCGGTTTCGAACCGTTGCGCCGGCAGGTGGCGATTCGCATGCGCGACGCCGGTGTCGTCGTCGATCCGTCAGAAGTGGTGATCACCCACGGTTGTGTCGATGCCTTGCAGATGTCGCTGCGCGTGCTGACCCGCCCGGGTGATCTGATCGCCGCTGAGTCGCCGACTTATTACGGCTTGCTGCAACTGGCTGATCTGCTTGGCTTGAAAGTCATCGAAATCCCGAGTGATCCAGCCACCGGCATGAGCCTCGAAGCTCTGCAACTGGCGGCCAACCAATGGTCGATCAAAGCGCTGGTGCTGACCACGCGCTTGAGCAATCCGTTGGGTGGCACCATGCCCGAAGAGCGCCAGAAACAGTTGCTGCGACTGGCCTCGGATTTCGATATCCAGATCGTCGAAGACGACATCTATGGCGAGTTGATGTTCGAGCAGGGCAAGACCAAAGCGCTCAAGGCTTATGATCGACTGGATCGGGTTATTTACTGCTCGAGTTTTTCCAAGACCTTGTCGCCCGGCGTGCGCATCGGCTGGATGATTCCCGGTAAGTATCAGCAGGAAATCCAGCGTCTGCAGACCTTCAGCACCCATTCAGCCTGCAGCGTCACGCAGATGGCGATTGCTGCGTATCTGGAAAACGGCGGCTATGACCGGCATTTGCGCTACATCCGTCAGGAGTACCGCAAGAATCTCAGCGCTTTCCAGTTGGCGGTGCAGCAGTATTTCCCCGAAGGCACGCAAATGACCCGGCCCACCGGCGGTTTCATTCTCTGGGTGAGCTTGCCGGGGAGGGTGAATACGCAGGACTTGCACGTGCGCGCCTTGCAGCAGGGCATCAGTATCGCGCCGGGGCTGATCTTCAGTAATACCGAGCAGTTCAACCACTGTATCCGCCTGAATTGCGGGATTCCGTGGAACCGCGAGGCGGAGCGGGCATTGATGACGCTGGGCTTGCTGGCAACGCAACTGTGTCAGGAAACGGCGGGCGGTTTCTGAACGAACGGCGCGTCATGCTTGTCATGTGACGTGCAACAGGCCAGCATATGGCCCTCTGCCGTTAATGTCGTTGGAGTTCATGAAAGCGATTTTTCCTGCCGCCTGGGTTGTGCTTTGCCTGCTGATGATCGGCCATGTGCCCGATGTCATGGCGTCTGGCCCGGAAAAACCGGCAGCGACCACGCCGGCGAAAAAAGCGCCGGCAGTGAAGAAGGCCGCAGCTGCGAAACCAGCCCAGCAGAAAATCGTGAAGAAACGCCCACCTGTGGCTTCCAAATCGAAGTCCGCCCGTGAAGTGGCGAAAACCCCGCTGCCGTCGACCAAACTCGATCTGAGCCTGCCCAAGGACATGGTTCAAGAGTTGAAGCCTAAGGGCACCGTCGAGATGCCCAAGCGCGAGCCGATCCTGCCGCAGATGTTCGGCGAGAAAAACACCGGGTTCCAGCTCAATGGCCGTTTGCTCAGCAACGAAATGCAGTTACAGCTGCGCAACGAAGAGCGTCGGGAAGTGGAAGGCGCGGCGCTCGATTTCGAATTCAAGCAATAAACAGCACGTTGCTGTGACCCGCAGACCAGACGCTTTGTCGGAGACTGGTCAGTCACATTCAGTAATCGCTAAAAACCCCGGTTCAGGCAATTTAAAACAGCCGTTTTAGCGGTTACTCTGTTCCGCGTCCCTTTTACGCATCGCCCGTCGCGAGGAAATGTTCGTCATGAAATGCCGTGAAGGCTGTGGCGCTTGCTGCATCGCCCCCTCCATCAGTTCGCCGATTCCCGGCATGCCTGATGGCAAACCTGCGGGCGAACGTTGCGTGCAACTCTCGGTCGAAAACCTGTGCAATATTTTCGGCCGCCCCGAGCGCCCGGCAGTCTGTTCCGGCTTCTCGGCCGACATCGAAGTCTGCGGCAGCAGCTCGGAAGAAGCGATCAGGCTGATCGGCTGGTGGGAACAAATGACGGCGGCGTGATGTGTCAAACGAACGGAACTTCAACAATAAGGAATAAGACTATGGGTTCGCTGCATCGTATCGCTGTGTTGTGTGGTTTGACCGCTGTGCTGGCCACCTCGGTTGCCCAGGCGGAAGACTGGAAAGTCGCCAAGAACGAAGACGGCATCAAAGTCTCCCTGAGCGAAGTGCCGGGTTCGGACTACAAGTCCTATCAGGGCGTCGCGCTGATGAAGACCACCGTCGCCAAACTGCGCGCGCTGCAGGAAGACGTTTCCGGTGCCTGCGCCTGGATTCACGAGTGCAAGACCCAGAAATTGCTTAAACACGAAGGCGATCAGAGCTGGACTTACACCCAGTTCAACACGCCTTGGCCAGTCACCCCGCGTGACTCGGTGCTGAAAGTCACCACCGTTGAAGGCGCCGACGGCAGCCTGACCCGCAACCTGGAAGGCCTGCCGAAATACATTCCGGAAGAAAAAGGCTTCGTTCGTGTTGAACAGGTCAAAGGCTTCTGGAAGTTCGTACCAAAAGGTGATCAGGTTGAAGTGACCTATCAGGTTCACACCGAGCCAGGCGGCAGCGTGCCGGCGATGGTTGCCAACAAGTTCGTGGTCGACGCACCGTTCAACACCCTCAAAGCTCTGAAAGAACGCGCCGAGAAGTAATCAGGCCGCTCTACACAAAACGCCCCGACCGATTCGGGGCGTTTTGTTTTGTATCTATATTGTGTTTCCAGATATGCGTTGCACGAAATTTTCACAAAGTGTTCCAGACAATTCGCCCGCGCTGTTTGCACGTTGCCGCTGTCTGCTGCCGCTTGAAATGAAACTGTCTGGCGGCGGGGCAGTAATCAATGGCAATGGTGCGAACGATCGTGCAACATTTGCGCACCGCGCACGCCCCGGGGCCTGGAATGGCCAATAGAGGGCAGGGCGCCGCTGTATTTTTGCAACTTCAACTAATGGGTCCTAAAACGACATGGCAAACCCGGACGCCCTGAATGAGCAGCGATCTTCTGCTCGCCTGCTGCAACCGACCGTCAAATCGCATCTGGCCTACACGCTGCTTTGTGCGCTGGTCATGATGGTGATGTTTTCCGTGCTGCGCCTCGCGCTGCTGGTCTACAACCGCGAGATGATCCTCGACACCCCGGCCTCGACCTTCCTCGAGGCTTTCGCCAACGGCCTGCGTTTCGACCTGCGCCTGGTGGTTTACCTGTGCATTCCGTTGGTACTGGCGCTGTTCAGCGCACGGGCCATGGCAGCTCGCGGTTTCTTCCGTCTGTGGCTGACCATCGCTTCGAGCATCGCGCTGTTCCTCGGCCTGATGGAGATGGACTTCTACCGTGAGTTCCACCAGCGCCTTAACGGTCTGGTGTTCCAGTACGTGAAAGAAGACCCGAAAACCGTGATGAGCATGCTCTGGTACGGTTTCCCGGTGGTGCGTTATCTGCTGGCGTGGGTCGTCGGCACGGTGATTCTGACCCTGGCGTTCAAAGGCGCTGATCGTGCAACGCGTCCGCGCGGGCCGTTCAGCGGCGGTACCGTCAGCAGCCGTCAGGTGGCGCCGTGGTACACCCGCGCTGCGGTATTCGTGGTGTGCCTGTTGATCTGCGTGGTTGCCGCGCGTGGCACCCTGCGTCAGGGCCCGCCAATGCGTTGGGGTGATGTCTACACCACCGATTCCAACTTCGCCAACCAGCTCGGCCTCAACGGTACGCTGTCGCTGATCGCCGCTGCGAAAGACCGCATGGGCGAAGACCGCGACAACATCTGGAAAGCCACACTGCCGCAAGAAGAAGCGCAGAAAGTGGTGCGCGAGATGCTGGTGATGCCGGACGACAAACTGGTCGATGCCGACATTGCTGCCGTGCGCCGTGATTACACGCCGCCGGCCGACAAGACCCTGCCGATCAAGAACGTTGTCGTGATCCTGATGGAAAGCATGGCCGGTCACTCGGTCGGTGCATTGGGCGCGCCGGGCAACATCACGCCGTACCTCGACAAACTGTCGAAGGAAGGCCTGCTGTTCGACCGTTTCTTCTCCAACGGCACGCACACCCACCAGGGTATGTTCGCGACCATGGCCTGCTTCCCGAACCTGCCGGGTTTCGAATACCTGATGCAGACTCCGGAAGGCAGTCACAAACTGTCCGGCCTGCCGCAACTGCTCAGCGCCCGTGATTACGACGACGTGTATGTCTACAACGGTGACTTCGCCTGGGACAACCAGTCGGGTTTCTTCAGCAACCAGGGCATGACCAACTTCGTTGGCCGTAACGATTTCGTCGATCCGGTGTTCTCCGATCCAACGTGGGGCGTGTCCGACCAGGACATGTTCGATCGCGGTCTGGTCGAGTTGAAGGCGCGTGAAAACGGCAAGCCGTTCTATGCGTTGCTGCAAACCCTGTCCAACCACACGCCATACGCCTTGCCGTCGCCATTGCCGGTCGAGCGCGTCACCGATCGTGGCAGCCTCAACGAACACTTGACCGCCATGCGTTACTCCGACTGGGCATTGGGTCAGTTCTTCGAGAAGGCGCGCAAAGAGCCGTACTTCAAGGAAACCCTGTTCGTCATCGTCGGTGACCACGGTTTCGGCAATGAGCGTCAGATCACCGAAATGGATCTGGGCCGCTTCAACGTGCCGATGCTGATGATCGCGCCGGGCATCCAGGAGAAGTTCGGCACCCGTGACCACACCGTGGGCACGCAGATCGACATCGTACCGACCATCATGGGTCGCCTCGGTGGCGAAGTGCGTCACCAGTGCTGGGGCCGTGACCTGCTCAACCTGCCGGAAGGCGACACCGGTTTCGGTGTGATCAAACCGTCGGGCAGCGAGCAGACCACTGCCATCGTCACCGCAGACCAGATTCTGGTACTGCCGAAAGACAAGGACATGTCGGCGAAGGTCTATCAGTACCAACTGGGCGCCACCCCAAGTGCCGAGGTTATTCCGGATGCACCACGCGCTGCCGAGTTGAAACACAAACTCGAAGCGTTCCTGCAAACGGCGACCAAGAGCCTGATGGACAACACCGCCGGTGTGATTAACGGCAAGCCGGACTAAGCGCTGTAAAGTAAAAGTCCGCGCAATAAAAAAGAGGCCCTGAAAAGGGCCTCTTTTTTTTTGCCGGCTAGAGGGTTATATCCGACCCAGTAGCAACAGCACCAACAGCACGACCAGCACCACACCGATGATGCCCGACGGACCATAACCCCAACTTCTGGAGTGCGGGAAGACCGGCAGACCACCGATCAGCAACAGGATCAGGATAATGATAAGAATTGTGCCCATGTCGATTTCCTTGTTGAGAGAGTTCGAGAAGTCTTGGTGTTCAAGGGGCGACTGGAGACTAAGTAATTCCAGACGGCTTACAAAATCCGACTGGTGCGAATGAAAGAAAATTCAATGTTTTTTTAATGTATTTGGATTAGTCGCTTATTTCCTTTGACGCAAAAAGATCGCAGCCTCGTTTCACTCGACAGCTCCTACACAAATCCATGTAGGAGCTGCCGAAGGCTGCGATCTTTTGACCTTGTATTCAGCAACTTGATGGAGCGTGGGCGCACACACAACCTTCGCTACACTCCGCGCATCTTCCCCAGAACAACAAGGCTGTCTGCTATGCAAAATCGCATGATGATCACTGGCGCGGGCTCAGGCCTGGGTCGCGAAATCGCGCTGCGCTGGGCGCGTGAAGGCTGGCAACTGGCCTTGTCCGACGTCAGCGAACCTGGCCTGCAGGAAACCCTGAAAATGGTGCGCGAGGCGGGCGGCGACGGCTTCATCCAGCGCTGCGATGTGCGTGATTACAGCCAACTCACAGCCTTCGCACAGGCTTGCGAGGAAAAACTTGGCGGCATCGACATCATCGTTAACAACGCCGGCGTCGCGTCAGGCGGTTTCTTCAGCGAACTGTCGCTGGAAGACTGGGACTGGCAGATCGCGATCAACCTGATGGGTGTGGTCAAGGGCTGCAAAGCGTTCCTGCCGTTGCTCGAACAAAGCAAAGGCAAGATCATCAACATCGCCTCGATGGCCGCGCTGATGCAGGGCCCGGCAATGAGCAACTACAACGTCGCCAAGGCTGGTGTCGTGGCGCTTTCGGAAAGTCTGTTGATCGAACTGGCACAACAAGAAGTCGGCGTGCATGTGGTCTGTCCTTCGTTCTTTCAGACCAACTTGCTTGATTCTTTCCGTGGCCCGACCCCGGCAATGAAGGCGGCGGTCGGCAAGTTGCTGGAGAGTTCGCCGATTACCGCCGCGGACATCGCCGATTACATTTACCAGCAAGTCGCTGCCGGCGAATTCATGATCCTGCCTCACGAACAAGGGCGCATGGCGTGGGCGATCAAGCAGAAAAACCCGCAACTGCTCTACAACGAAATGACCTCGATGGCGGAGAAAATGCGCGCCAAGGCCAAACAGAACAACGGCTGACCTTGCCCGCAGCGGATTGCGTCGTTAGGGTGGCCGCAATGGTCACCCTGTCGAGACGCGTCAATGCTCAATTATTTGTGGTTCTTCCTCGCGGCGCTGTTTGAAATCGCCGGTTGTTACGCTTTCTTCATGTGGCTGCGTCAGGGCAAAAGTGCGTTGTGGGTGATCCCGGCGTTGCTCAGCCTGACGTTGTTCGCGTTGTTGTTGACCCGTGTTGAAGCCAACTATGCCGGTCGCGCCTACGCCGCTTATGGCGGGATCTACATCGTCGCGTCGATTGGCTGGCTGATGGTGGTCGAGCGCGTGCGTCCGTTGGGTTCGGACTGGATCGGCGTGGCGCTGTGCGTGATCGGCGCCAGCGTGATTCTGTTCGGGCCGCGGTTTTCCGCTGCCTGAATTATCGATTTGTCGGAAGCGTCTGACAGCCAAGGGCTTGCCAAGCTGTAGGGCAAGACTGAATTGCCGGCCACACATTGTGGCGCGCCGGCAAGCCGCGCATCTTCAGGGTTTGCCACCCCCTGAAGGACGAACCTCATGCTTGTACTCAGCCGTGTTGTCGGTGAGTTGATTTCCATCGGCGACGATATTTCCCTGCGCGTGCTGTCCGTCAACGGCTCCAGCGTGCGCTTTGGCGTCGAAGCGCCGAAGAAGGTCAATGTGCACCGCGCCGAAGTCTATGAACGAATCCAGCGCAAGCAGGCCCGCGAAGGGGCCCGCTGAGGATTTCAGTCGAATAGATGCTTGGGCACGTCGTGCTTGAGCATCAACTGGCACTGCTCGCTTTCCGGGTCGAAGACGATCAACGCCTGGCCTTTGGTCAGCGCCTGACGTACGCGCAGCACGCGGGTTTCCAGCGGCGTGTCATCGCCGTTGTCGGTGCCGTCGCGGGTGACGAAATCTTCAATGAGGCGGGTGAGGGTGTCGACTTCAAGAGCGTCGTAAGGGATGAGCATGGGCACCTCGGCTGAATCAATGTCGGGATGCTACGGCGATTGCCGGTTGGCTGCCAGTTTTGTGTAGTCAGTACCGGCCTCATCGCGAGCAAGCTCAGCTCCTACAGGAAACGCGGTCAACTGTAGGAGCCGAGCTTGCTCGCGAAGGCGGCCTAATGGTCACATTAATTGTCGGAACGCTGCCCCACCAGGCTATCCACCGGCGGCACCCGCGTTTCGCTCTCCATCTGCGTGTCATGTTCAATCTGATGACTGAAGCGATCCAGCGAAGCATTCGCCGGCGCCGCATCACTGGCAAACACCGGTGGGCTCAAGATGTACGCGCCCAACAATCGGCTCAGCGCGGCCAGACTGTCGATGTGCGTACGCTCATAACCATGGGTCGCATCGCAACCAAACGCCAGCAGCGCGGTACGAATATCGTGCCCGGCCGTCACCGCCGAATGCGCATCGCTGAAGTAATAACGGAACAGATCACGACGCACCGGCAGCTCGTTTTCAGCGGCCAGCCGCAACAAGTGTCGCGACAGATGATAGTCATACGGCCCGCCGGAATCCTGCATCGCCACACTCACCGCGTGTTCGCTGGAATGCTGTCCCGGCGCAACCGGCGCAATGTCGATGCCGACAAATTCACTGACGTCCCACGGCAATGCCGCCGCCGCGCCACTGCCGGTTTCTTCGGTGATGGTGAACAGCGGATGGCAATCGATCATCAGTTCCTGGCCGCTGTCGACGATGGCTTTCAGCGAAGCCAGAAGCGCAGCAACGCCAGCCTTGTCATCGAGGTGACGGGCGCTGATGTGGCCGCTTTCGGTGAACTCCGGCAGCGGGTCAAACGCCACCACATCGCCAACACTGATGCCCAGCGAATCGCAATCGGCCTTGGTCGCGCAGTAGGCGTCCAGACGCAATTCGACGTGATCCCAACTGATCGGCATTTCATCCACGGCGGTGTTGAACGCATGCCCGGACGCCATCAACGGCAACACACTGCCGCGAATCACACCGTTGTCGGTGAACAGGCTGACACGGCTGCCCTCGGCGAAACGGCTCGACCAGCAACCGACGGGGGCGAGGGTCAGGCGACCGTTGTCTTTCACTGCGCGGACAGCGGCGCCGATGGTGTCGAGGTGCGCGGAGACTGCGCGGTCAGGGCTGTTTTTCTTGCCCTTGAGCGTGGCGCGGATGGTGCCGCGCCGGGTCATTTCGAACGGGATGCCGAGTTCTTCGAGACGCTCGGCGACGTAACGGACGATGGTGTCGGTGAAGCCGGTCGGGCTGGGAATGGCGAGCATTTCCAGGAGGACTTTTTGCAGATAGTTGAGATCCGGTTCGGGGATTTGTGGGGTCATGGAAACTCCTGATGGGTTGAGCACTGATCGTTCCCACGCTCTGCGTGGGAATGCAGCCCGGGACGCTCTGCGTCCCAAATGGACGCGGAGCGTCCGGTGAGGCGTTCCCACGCAGAGCGTGGGAACGATCAGGAAGGGGTTAAATGGCCGGCTGACTGTGCGGAAACAACAAATCAACAAACCGCTCAGCCGTCGGCTGCGGTTCATGATTGGCCAACCCGGCGCGCTCGTTGGCCTCGATAAACACGTACTCCGGCTGATCCGCCGCCGGCACCATCAAATCGAGGCCAACCATGGGAATGTCCAGCGCCCGCGCCGCACGCACCGCCGCGTCGACCAGCGTCGGATGCAGAATCGCCGTCACATCCTCCAGCGTGCCACCGGTGTGCAGATTCGCGGTACGGCGCACAAACAAATGCTCACCCGCCGGCAGAATGCTGCTGTAGTCATACCCGGCCGCATGCAAGGTGCGCTGGGTTTCGTGATCCAGTGGAATCTTGCTCTCGCCACTGGTGGCCGCTTGCCGGCGTCGACTTTGCGCCTCAATCAACGCGCCAATCGAATGCTGACCATCGCCAACCACTTCCGCCGGCTTACGAATCGCCGCCGCGACCACTTCAAAACCGATCACCAGAATTCGCAGATCAAGGCCTTCGTGGAAACTCTCCAACAGCACTCGGCTATCAAACTGTTTCGCCGCTTCGATGGCCTGCTGCAGCTCTTCGATATTCTGCAAATCCACCGCAACGCCCTGGCCCTGTTCACCGTCGAGCGGCTTGACCACCACCCGTTGATGCTCATCGAGAAAGGCCAGATTGTCGTCGGCATTGCCCGCCAGTTGCTGCGACGGCAGATTCAGACCGGCCGCTTTCAGTACTTTGTGCGTCAGGCTTTTGTCCTGACACAGACTCATGCTGATCGCGCTGGTCAGGTCGCTCAGCGATTCACGGCAACGAACGCGACGGCCGCCATGGCTGAGCGTAAACAACCCGGCGTCGGCGTCATCCACTTGCACATCAATGCCGCGCCGATGCGCTTCTTCAACGATGATCCGCGCATACGGATTGAACTGCGCCTCCGGCCCAGGGCCAAGAAACAGCGGTTGATTGATACCGTTTTTGCGTTTGATCGCGAAGGTCGACAGGTTGCGAAAACCGAGCTTGGCGTAGAGGTTTTTCGCCTGACGGTTGTCGTGCAACACCGACAGATCGAGATAGCTCAAACCGCGACTCATAAAATGCTCGACCAGATGACGCACCAGCACTTCGCCGACACCCGGCCGTGAGCACTGCGGATCAACCGCCAGGCACCACAGGCTGCTGCCGTTTTCCGGGTCGTTGAACGCCTTGTGATGATTCAGGCCCATGACGCTGCCGATCACCGCGCCGCTGTCCTCATCCTCGGCCAGCCAATATACCGGCCCGCCCTGATGATGCGGGGTCAGCAGGGTGGAGTCGATCGGCAACATGCCGCGCGCCTGATACAACAGATTGATCGCCTGCCAGTCCGCCTCATTCTGCGCCCGGCGAATGCGGAAGCCGCGAAACACGCGGGTGGCCTGACGGTAATCGCTGAACCACAAACGCAACGTGTCGGACGGATCGAGAAACAGCTGTGTCGGTTCCAGCCCGAGAATCTGCTGCGGCGCAGCCACGTACAGCGCGATATCGCGTTCGCCGGGCTGCTCGTTGAGCAGTTCCTGCGCCAACGACGCCGGGTCAGGAAAGGTGTGGCCGATCAGCAACCGGCCCCAACCGCAATGCACCGCGATCGGCTCGGCGGCCAGCGCGCTGCCGTCTTCAGCCAAGCGTGCCTGCAAGCGTTCATAGGACGGAGTCTGACCGCGAATCAGGCGTTGGTTGATGGCCGTGGCGTGGGGTTTCATCGATCAGATTCCTTGTTCACTGAGCCACAGGTTCAGAGCAGCCAGTTGCCACAGTTTCGAACCGCGCAACGGCGTCAGTTGGCCTTGCGGGTCGGTCAGCAATTTATCGAGCATGGCCGGGTTGAACAGGCCGCGATCCTGACTCGGATCGAGCAGCAGTTCGCGCACCCAGTTCAGCGTGTCGCCTTGCAAATGCTTGAGGCCCGGCACCGGGAAGTAGCCTTTTTTACGGTCGATCACTTCACTCGGAATGACCCGGCGCGCGGCTTCTTTCAGCACCTGTTTACCGCCATCCGGCAGCTTGAATTTGCCCGGCACACGGGCCGACAGTTCAACCAGTCGGTAGTCGAGAAACGGCGTACGCGCTTCCAGGCCCCAGGCCATGGTCATGTTGTCGACGCGTTTGACCGGGTCATCGACCAGCATCACCGTGCTGTCCAGACGCAGCGCTTTGTCCACGGCAGCGTCGGCGCCGGGCTGTGCGAAATGTTCCTTCACGAAGTCGCCGGCAGCGTCATTTGCAGTCAGCCATTTCGGTTGCACGGTGGCGGCGTAGTCGTCATAACTGCGGTCGAAAAACGCGTTGCGATACGCCGCGTACGGGTCGGCCGCGCCGTCGACTTGCGGGTACCAGTGATAACCGGCGAACAATTCATCCGCGCCTTGGCCGCTCTGCACCACCTTGCAGTGCTTGGCTACTTCACGCGACAGCAGATAAAAGGCGATGCAGTCATGGCTGACCATCGGCTCGCTCATCGCGCGGAACGCGGCGGGCAATTGTTCGATGATTTCTTTTTCGTCGATGCGCAGCTGATGGTGCTGCGTGCCGTAGTGTTTGGCGATCAGATCGGAGTACTGGAACTCGTCACCGCGCTCGCCGCCGGCATCCTGAAAACCGATGGAAAAGGTCGACAGATTCTCCACGCCGACTTCACGCAACAGACCGACGAGCATGCTCGAATCGACACCGCCGGACAGCAGCACGCCGACATCGACGGCGGCACGTTGACGAATCGCCACCGCTTCGCGAGTGCTGTCGAGGACGCGGTCGACCCAGTCTTCCAGCGTCAGATTTTTCTCGTCGTCGTGTGGGCCGTAAGGCAGCGTCCACCAGGTTTTCTGCTCGGTGGTGCCATCGGCTTCAACGCGCATCCAGCTCGCTGGCGGCAGTTTTTCGATGCCAGCCAGCAAGGTGCGCGGCGCAGGCACCACGGCGTGGAAATTCAGGTAGTGATTGAGCGCCACCGGATCGAGGATCGGGTTGATGTCGCCGCCCTTGAGCAGCGCCGGCAGGGCCGAGGCAAAACGCAAACGCTGACCGGTGCGCGATAGGTACAGCGGCTTCACGCCGAGACGGTCACGGGCGATAAACAGACGCTTGGCATCGCGCTCCCAAATGGCAAAGGCGAACATGCCATTGAGTTTAGGCAGCAGCGCTTCGCCCCAGGCGTGATAGCCCTTGAGCAGCACTTCGGTGTCACCGCCGGAATAGAAGGCATAACCCAGCGCTTCGAGCTCAGCGCGCAATTCCGGGAAGTTATAGATCGCGCCGTTGAAGGCCAGCGACAGGCCGAGTTGACTGTCGACCATCGGCTGCGCCGAACCGTCCGACAAGTCCATGATTTTCAGGCGACGATGGCCAAGGGCAATCGGCCCTTGAGCATGAAAGCCCCACGCGTCAGGGCCGCGAGGCGCCAGGTGATGGGTGATTCGCTCGATGGCTGCAAGGTCTGCAGGTTGTTGATCAAAACGTAACTCGCCAGCTAATCCGCACATAAAGTCCTTACCGGTTTTTCCGTTGGGGAGGGTATTTCTTCAGCGGCCGACATGGCCGGTACTCAGAAACTGACCCGGTGCGGTTGTGGGAGTTTTAGAACGATGAGTTATAAGCGCGTATATCCGACAGCGCGTAATGACAAAGCGAGGGCCGCACCACTTACCAAATGATCGAATTTAAATGGCGGTATATAGATATTTTATCGGTGCAAAAAACTGCTGAATTACCGGGGTTTCAGCCGTTTTTTTAGGTTTTTTATTTTTCCTCGGTATTGATATGGTCGTCGTTCGAACCCGCAATAAAGGACTATTGCAGATGCCGACCACAGAAATAAAAACGCAGTCTCAAGATCTGACTTTGAACACGTTGCTCGACGCCACTGGCGATCTGGACAGCGCCGAAGCCTTGCAAAAAAACCTGCCCGCTTTTTTGCTGAAATGTTCAGCCACCCAACTCGCGGCGATTGATCGAACCAGTCGAGAGTTGCATGCCGTTCAACTGACAGTCGAAAAGGAGCTGGCCACGCTCAAGCCGTTGCACTCCTTTTGTATCGATGAACTGAACGTTGCGCTGCGCCAGAAATGGCCGGTGGATTTCGACGTAGAAAAGGATTTTCTGAGCCTGCCCGGTGCCGATTGCGGCTGCGAGCCAATATCGACAGATGAAAACGGCGTAAAAACCTTTCCGGCGGCCACGCAGACGTTGCTGCAGGCCGCCATGCAGAATTTCACCGAAGAGGAAGCAGCCGGCGGATTTCCCGTCGGCAGTCAGGTCGTCGTACAAAGCACTCCGGGCGGCGTAAGCGGTTTGACTGTGGCAGCCTTTGCCGGGCTATGCCGAGAGCTGGATCTTGGTAAACGCTATCAGGCGCATTTTCAGCAGGTTTTCGGGCCTTTGGAGGGTGACGACAAGGCCGTGGTGCGCAACGCCATGGTTCACGACATTGCGGACATGAAAAAGCTGTCGTTGCAATTGGACACCCAACTCGCCGCCATCAAAAATCACATCACCCCTGCCGGGTTGCAGACTGTGCAACGGCTAATTGACGCCGAGGGTGTGGTGTCGGCGGCAACGCTGCTCTACAACAAACAGACACTGATGATGCAAGGCCTGGAGATTTTCGACAGCTGCGTCTGGGGTGTCGTGGTGTTTTGCGCCCATTCGTTCGAATCGCATCCTCAGGAACCGTGCCTGGTGTATATGGCGGGAGAGCCCGAGCGCGCGTTGTACGAGTACCCGAGCTTCAATGCGTTCAAACAGTACCTGACGCAAAAGTTGAAGGATCGGCGCTACAAGGATTACTTCGCCAACAGCATTGATGAAGATGACAAGGCAGATTTTTTCAAGGCTGTCGCCGATTCCGCTGAGCTGGGATCCATCAAGTCGTTGCCGATCACGGTGCCGCTGTTCGAGTTCATGGTGCAAAGTCACGTAGGCAAAATGCAGGTTGATGCACGCAAGCTGGCGGTGCCGACCGCCGACATTGATGACGATGCACGCAGCAAACGTCTGCTGGATTTTCTCCAGCTCGGTGTCACCGTTGCCTCCGTCGCAGGATTTTTTGTACCGGTGCTCGGCCAACTGATGATGGGCGTTGCGGTAGGGCAATTGCTTGGCGAGGTGTATGAAGGCATCGAGGACTGGCAGCGGGGCGACCAGCAGGAAGCGCTGTCACACCTGCTCAGCGTGGCGGAAAATATTGCACTGATGGGCGTGTTCGCGGGTGGCCAGAAAGTCGTTGGCACGCTCGGACGCGATCTGGTGCGTTCACATCCGGCGTTCTTCGGCCAGTTCACCGCGATTTTCAATCAGGCCGGCAAACCACGCCTGTGGAAACCTGATTTAAGCCCTTACGAGCGTGACCTTCCGCGCGGATTCACGCTGGCTGAAGGAACCGAAGAACTGCATCAGATCGGCAGCACGGAGTACGGCCGCGTCGGGCACCGGATTCTTGCGGGCACTTTCGATTCGACATCGCGTACCTGGCGCCTGCAACACCCTGGACGCACTGAAGCGTTCTCCCCTGTACTTGAACGTCACGTCGAAGGTGGCTGGCGCACTCCGGCCGAAGACACAGAACAGTGGCGCAGCGCGGCGTATACCCTCAAACGTATCGATCCACAGCTGTGTGATTTTACAGATGCCGAACTGGACATGATGCGCAGGATCAGCGGCGACCGCTACGAAGAATTACAGCGTGCCTTGCGCGACGATCTGCCGCTGTCATCCCGGCTGCGCGACAGCGTAGAGCGACTGCGTACGGAGCGACGGTTACGCGTGCTCATCGCCGAGCTTGAGCGGGGCGAAACCCACTCAGGGCAACCTGTGCATGAACAGTTGCGTGCGTTGTCGAAGCTGCCCGGCTGGCCCACAGACCGTTACATCGCGGTCACCGATGCCGCGGGCGAAGTCACCGCAACCTACCCTCTCACTGCGGTGCGCGACGATCGTCTCAGTGTGGTGATCACTGAAGATCAATTGGCCGAAGGTCAATTGCTGCAAACGGTGATCGATGGTTTGTATCAGAAGGAAGTCGATGCCTTGCTGGGGGGCGATCCCGGTCGTCAGAACGGACGCGAGATTCTCGCTAAAAAACTCGGCTCACGGCTCAAGGCTGATCGTCCGGCGGTGTTCCAGCGAATGTATGAGCGCTATGACCGGATCGAGGCTGACGATGTGCAGAAGCTGCGCAATACGTTTGTCGAGCTGCCGGCGCGCCATGCGCAGCGTCTTATCGATCAAGCGCCGAGTGTCGAGCGTCTGCACCTGCGCTCTACCGGTCGAGTGCCTGTCGGTCTGGCGCAGAAGGTCAGGGCCGCGACCCATCAGGTACGTGTTGATCGTGCGCTGATCGGGCTTCATTTGCCGGCAACGGCCAACCCGGACACTGAAAAACTGGCCATACAGTTACTGCCCCGTCTGAGCGGCTGGGATGCACAACTGCGGCTTGAGGTACGAGAAAAAACCCTGAAAGGTCCTTTGCTGGAAGCGATTGGTGTCGCGCCGGCGACGCCCTTGAACACCCGCACTTTGGTTAAATCCAATGGCGGGTATGAGGTGTTTGATGGCGACAGCAAATCGCTGGGACGGGTTGAGGCGGGGGCTGACGAGCGCTATCAAGCCATTCTCAAGGCGCTGACTCCTGCGCAACGTGCCGCCGCCGGTTTCCCCGATCCGGTGCCTGCTGATGGGGCTCGACTACGCAACAAGCTGCTTGAAACTGCACTGGACGAGCGCGAGGTGACTGCGCGGATGTTGATCTCCGGCAAGGCTGAGCCGGTTGTTTTCGAGCCGGCTTGTGTGCAGGCCGATCAGGTGATGACGACGACTCATCCGCGAGCATTGCTGCGCAAAGTCTTGAGGCTTTTCCCCAGCTACACCGAAGCCCAGGCCAGCCAATTGATCAATCAGTTGGGCAACGACCCGCTGACCCGGGCAACCGGTGTTAAAGCGTTGCGTGAGGATCTGCGCAGCCTGCGCGATGCACTGGAACTCTGGAGCGAGGATGAGCCCGCGATAAGGGCGCTCGGCGGGGACGGGCAAGAGGTGCGTCATAGTCGCAAAGCCACCGCTGAACTGATTGAGGACAGTTTTCGGCGACTCTTATGGGTCAGAGACGCCAATGGCCAACCCGTTTGTACGTTGAATCTGGACGGCATGCGAGTCGGCAAACTGCCCACCCTGCCACCTGGTCTGAAGTTCGACCACATCAAACGATTGTCGTTGAGGAACATGGAGCAAGGCGACGATATCGCGTATTTCCTTCGCTCGTTCAAGCAAGTTGAAACGCTGGAGCTTGATCGCAATAAGCTCACTCGGCTGCCGGAAATTCTGTCGTTCATGCCTGATCTTGGTCGGTTGAGCCTGGCGGGTAACCAGATCAGGCTGACCGAGCAGACGCTGTTGAAGCTGAGCCAGTTGCGCACGCTTCACAGTTTGAATCTGAGCGACAATCCGCTGGGGGCAACCCCGGATGTCAGTCATATGTTGAAATTGCGCTCTCTGGCACTGCGCGAGACCGCTGCTACGGAATTGCCCAAAGGTCTGGCACGTTTGCCGGATCCGGACTGGGTGGATTTGCGCAACAACGAAATAAAGGTATTGCCGGATTGGCTCTTCACAACCCCGCGCCGTTTCAGTGAGGCACTTAACCTGCGATTCAATCCACTGTCCGATGTCAGCAACACGCACCTGTCGAATTACCGGAAAAACATCGGCATCGGCATGGGCTATCTGGATAACGATAATGCCCGTCTCGACGAAAACCAGGCGCGATCGCTCTGGTTCACTGACGGCGCGGGGGAGGACTGGAATCGTCGTAACCGAATCTGGACGGCATTCAAGGATGATCCGAGGGCCGAAGGATTATTCCATCTGCTGGCGGAACTCAGTCATACCGCCGATTCCGAGAAAGCGACCAAGGACATGCATCGGCGGGTCTGGGCAGTACTCGAAGCGGCGGAGCAGCGAGCGCCGTTGTACGAACAGATCCTCGATCTGGCGGCCAATCCGATCAACTGTACGGACAGTGCAGCGATAAACTTCAGTCATCTGGAAATCGCCTTTGAAGTCGACAGGGTGATCAGCCCTGCTGAAAGTCGGGTAAATGGTGCCAAACCCCTGATCAAACTCGGCCGTGGTCTGTTCCGTCTGGATCAGTTGAACCAGATCGCTCAAGAACATGCCGACAAGAATCCGAGCGCCGATCCTTTGGAGGTCAACCTCGCGTATCGCACCGGTCTCGCCGATGACCTGGATCTGCCGGGGCAGCCGCGGTTCATGCGTTATGCATTACTGGGCGGTGTGACCCGTGCTGATCTGGACATTGCGAAGAACAGGATCATTACGACTGAAGCTTCAGCGCAGTGGGTGACGTTCCTGCAGCGCCAGTCATTCTGGTGCGATTACCTCAAACGCACGTTCAGTCGCCAGTTCTCCAATATTGACGAGACGTTTTCACCGCAGCTGGATGCCGTATTTGAACAGGCGAGCACACTCAGTTCCGCCGATTATCTCAGCCAGATGGATGCGATCAGGTTCCAGCGCGAGCTGGCTGAGGAAGCTGTGCTGACACGCCTGACCGACGATGCGATACGTTTGGTTAATCTGGGGATCTGCGCCTTGCCCCAAGGGTAAAAGCTACTTGCCGCGAATCAGACGGCGCAGCGCAAAGCGATTGGGATGGCACGCCTCAGCGACACTTCGCGGCAGCGGCAACGGTTCGTTGTCGAGCCAGGCGGCGAGCAATTCACCCGACAGCGGTGCGGTGATCAGACCGCGAGAACCGTGGCCGCTGTTGACGTAGAGCCCGTCAAGCCACGGGCAGGCCACGTCCGGAACCTGGCGGGCATCTTTGGCTAACGTGGCGTATGCCTGATCGAACGCTTCGCGGTCGGCGAGGGGGCCGACGATCGGCAAATAGTCGGGGCTGGTGCAGCGGAAGGCAGCGCGGCCCTGAAGGTTTTCGACAGGCTGTTCGCTGATGTGCAGACGCGACACGAGGTCGCTGGAGATTTCTTCGAGCATCGCCAGATTGCCTTCGTGTTCGGCGATGGTCGGGGTCAGGTCGTCGCTGTTGAAATCGAAGCTCGCACCGAGGGTATGTTCGCCCAAACGTGCCGGGGCGACGTAGCCTTCGGCGCAGACCACGGTGGTCAGGGCCTGGCTTTCTGCGGTCTCGGCAAGGCGAGTGATTTGTCCGCGAATGCGTTTGAGCGGCAGCTCGGCACTTTGCGCAAAACGTTTGATCTCGGCAGCGCCGGCCAGCACCACGACCGGTGCGCTGGCCAGTAAGCGGTCACCGTCGAAGGCTTGCCACTGATCGTCAACTTTGCGCAGTTCCAGCACATCACGATGGCTGAGCAGTTCGATGTTCGGCTGCGCGGCTTGCGCCTGACACAGCGCCGGTGGATGCACCCAGCCGCCCTCGGGATAGTACAAACCGCCGTGATCCAGGCCGATGCCGGCGCGGTGTTGCGCTTCGGGCTGGTCGAGCCATTGCAGTAAATCCTCGGGGAAGGCTGCAGCCAATTGCGCGTGGCGCTCGGCTTCCTTGGCATTGAACGCCACTTGCAGCACGCCGCAATCGTCCCAATCGGTGCCGCGTTGCAGGGTTTCCAGCAAGCGACGGGTGTAGCCGAAACCGCTGACGATCAATTGCGATAACGCGGTGCCGTGGGCGGAGAGCTTCAGATACAGCACGCCCTGCGGATTGCCCGAGGCTTCTTGCGCCACGCCATCGTGGCGCTCCAGCAAGCTCACTTGCCAACCGCGCGCGGCGAGGCTGGAAGCGGTGGCGCAACCGGCGAGTCCGGCGCCGATTACCAGTGCACGACGTTCGCCTGCCACTGGGGCAGGGCGGGCGAACCACGGCTTTTCCGGGGCGGGTGGCGCAACGTCTGACGGCCAACCGAGGAACTCGCCACGCAGAATTTCCCACTTATGGCCAATGCCCGGCGTGCGTTTCATTTTGAAGCCGGCGGCGTTGAGCAAACGGCGCACCCAACCGGTACTGGTGAAGGTGCTGATGGTCGAGCCGGGTGCCGCGAGTCGTGCCAGTTCGACGAACAGTTCCGCCGTCCACATGTCGGGGTTTTTCGCCGGGGCGAAACCGTCGAGAAACCATGCATCGATCTGCGCATCGAGTTGCGGCAGTTGCTCCAGTGCATCGCCGATCAACAGGGTTAGCGTCACGCGACCGTCGGCCAGGGTGATGCGCTGAAAGCCTTGATGGATGGCTACGTAATGCTTGAGTAATTGATCGGCCAACGGTTTGAGTTCTGGCCACAAGGCCAATGCCCGTTGCAGATCGGCCGGGCTCAGCGGGTATTTTTCGACGCTGACAAAATGCAACCGCGCCCCGGCCAAGGCGTGTTGTTCGAACAACTGCCAGGCACAGAGAAAATTCAGCCCGGTGCCAAAACCGGTTTCGCCGATAACCAGACGACCGCTTGCCGGCAGCGCAGCAAAACGCTCGGCCAGGCGGTTTTGTTCGAGGAACACATAACGGGTTTCATCCAGACCGGACTTGTCGGAAAAATACACGTCATCAAACACTCGCGAACGCGGGCGTCCCTGTTCATCCCAATCGAGTTGGGCGTGGGGCAATACGGGTTTCATGGCAGGCTCGGCAACGTCAAGGCGGCCATTCTAGCCGATCGGGCGAGGGGTGCTTGATCCAAGGCAAGGTCTGATCCAGGGGGCCATGGAAAATGTCAAAAGATCGCAGCCTTCGGCAGCTCCTACAGGGTGAATTGCATTCCAGTGTAGGAGCTGCCGCAGGCTGCGATCTGTTCAGAGGTTGTCATCATCCGCTAGTCTTGCTGAACCCTGGAAGGAGCCGTCCAATGTTTGAATCCGCTGAAATCGGTCACGCCATCGACAAAGACACCTACGAGGCCGCCGTCCCGGCATTGCGTGAAGCGCTGCTGGAAGCCCAGTTCGAGTTGCAGCAACAGAAGCGTTTCCCGGTGATCATTTTGATCAACGGCATCGAAGGCGCGGGCAAGGGCGAGACGGTCAAGTTGCTCAACGAGTGGATGGATCCGCGCCTGATCGAGGTGCGCACTTTCGACCAACAGAGCGACGAAGAACTCTCGCGGCCACCGGCCTGGCGTTACTGGCGGATGCTCCCGGCCAAAGGGCGGATGGGGATTTTCTTTGGCAACTGGTACAGCCAGATGCTCCAGGGGCGAGTCCACGGTTTGTTCAAGGATCCACGTCTGGATCAAGCGATCGCTGGCGCCGAGCGTCTGGAAAAGATGCTCTGCGATGAAGGCGCGCTGATCTTCAAATTCTGGTTTCACCTGTCGAAAAAGCAGATGAAAGCGCGACTCAAAGCGTTGGCCGACGATCCGTTGCACAGCTGGCGCATCAGCCCGCTGGACTGGCAGCAATCGGAGACCTACGACAAATTCGTCAAATACGGCGAGCGCGTGCTGCGCCGCACCAGTCGCGATTACGCGCCGTGGCATGTGATCGAAGGCATGGATGCCAACTACCGCAGTCTGGCCGTCGGCAAGATTCTCCTTGAAGGTTTGCAAAGTGCGCTGAAACGCCCGGACGTGCATCCCCACGATGTCAGTGCCGCGCCGCTGGGTACGCCGGTTGATCATCTGAACCTGCTCGACAGCCTCGACCTGACCCAGCGTCTGGACAAGAAAGATTACGAAGAACAATTGATCACCGAACAGGCGCGCCTGTCCGGGCTGATGCGCGACAAACGCATGCGTCGCCATGCACTGGTCGCGGTGTTCGAAGGCAACGATGCGGCGGGCAAGGGCGGGGCGATCCGTCGGGTGGCGGCGGCGCTCGATCCGCGCCAATACAACATCGTGCCGATTGCCGCACCGACCGAAGAGGAGCGTGCGCAACCGTACCTTTGGCGTTTCTGGCGACATATTCCGACGCGCGGCAAATTCACCGTGTTCGACCGTTCGTGGTACGGCCGAGTGCTGGTGGAGCGCATTGAAGGTTTCTGCACACCGGCGGACTGGCTGCGTGCGTACGGCGAGATCAATGACTTCGAGGAGCAGCTGGCCGACGCCGGGGTGATCGTCGTCAAGTTCTGGCTGGCCATCGACAAGGACACGCAGATGGAGCGTTTCCAGGAGCGTGAAGAGATCCCGTTCAAGCGCTTCAAGATCACCGAGGACGACTGGCGCAACCGCGACAAGTGGGACGATTACCGTGCCGCCGTCGGCGATATGGTCGATCGCACCAGTTCCGAGATCGCGCCGTGGACGCTGGTTGAGGCCAATGACAAGCGCTGGGCGCGAGTGAAAGTGCTGCGCACGATCAACCGCGCACTCGAAGACGCGTTCGAGAAATCCGACAAGCACGCGAAAAAGCACAAGGACTGAACCGATGGACACGCATACGCGGGGTGAATGATTGTCGCGGTCGGCAATGGGGTGGACTTATGCTCGGTTCACTCTCAACCGACAACAATAATGAGGTATGCCATGCGTGAAGTGGTGATCGTCGACAGCGTGCGGACTGGCCTGGCCAAATCCTTTCGCGGCAAGTTCAACCAGACCCGCCCCGATGACATGGCGGCGCACTGCGTCAACGCGCTGCTGACGCGCAATGACATCGACCCGGCCAGCGTCGAGGATTGCATCGTCGGCGCCGGCTCCAACGAAGGCGCGCAGGGCTACAACATCGGCCGCAACGTCGCGGTGCTCTCGCGTTTGGGCACCGGCACCGCCGGCATGACCCTCAACCGTTTCTGCTCGTCGGGCTTGCAAGCGATTGCGATTGCCGCCAACCAGATCGCCTCGGGTTGCAGCGACATCATTGTCGCCGGCGGCGTCGAGTCGATCAGCCTGACGATGAAAAGCGTCAACACCGATCACCTGATCAACCCGCTGCTCAAGCAACAGTCGCCGGGCATCTATTACACGATGGGCCAGACTGCCGAAGTGGTTGCGCGACGTTATGGCGTCAGCCGTGAGGCGCAGGATCGCTATTCATTGCAGAGCCAGATCCGCACCGCGCAGGCGCAGGCGGCCGGGCTGTTCAACGATGAAATCGTGCCGATGTCGGTGAAGTATCGCGTTGAAGACAAGAACACTGGCGAAGTGCAAATTCTCGACGGCGTGGTTGATCGCGATGACTGCAACCGTCCGGACACCACCTATGAAAGCCTCGCCGGGTTGAAACCGGTGTTCGCTGAAGACGGTTCGGTGACGGCGGGCAACTCGTCGCAACTGTCGGATGGCGCGTCGATGACGCTGGTGATGAGTCTGGAAAAAGCCCTGGAATTGGGGCTGAAGCCGAAAGCCTTTTTTCGTGGGTTTACCGTGGCCGGTTGCGAGCCGGACGAGATGGGCATCGGCCCGGTGTTCTCGGTGCCGAAACTGCTCAAGGCGAAAGGTTTGCAGGTGGCGGACATTGATCTGTGGGAACTGAACGAGGCGTTCGCTTCGCAGTGCCTGTACAGCCGTGATCGGCTGGAGATCGATAACGACAAATACAACGTCAACGGTGGCTCGATTTCGATTGGCCACCCGTTCGGCATGACCGGGTCGCGGCAGGTCGGGCATCTGGTGCGGGAGTTGCAGCGGCGTAATTTGCGTTACGGGATTGTGACGATGTGCGTGGGCGGCGGGATGGGCGCTACCGGGTTGTTTGAGGCGGTGCGTTAACCGCCAAAAGATTTGTCGATTGATGTACCGCATTCGCGAGCAGGCTCGCTCCCACAGGGTTCAGGGTGTACATATTTTCAATGTTCACTTGAATCCTGTGGGAGCGAGCCTGCTCGCGAATGAATTCACCACTGACTATCGGCTGGAATCCAGCCCCTGCATCCGCGCAATATAAGCCTGAATTTCCTTCTCAATCTGCTCGGCACTCTCAAACGGCCCTTCAAGGGTATTTTCCCTAGTGCTGAAATACAGTTCGCCATTGACCCGGCACACGCGGTCGCTGCGAAAGTGCGTGGCGGGGGCGTTGTCTTGGGCGCGCATGCCTAACATGATCGGTCTCCTTGGCTGAGGCGCTGGACGGGATCCAATCAGCTCATGCCTGAAGCACTTAACCCGCGCGGCCAGCCGATCAACGGCAGCGCGTCAATTTAATGCTGCGACCTGCACAGTTTCATTCACGTCCTGGCCCCAACTGTCCCTGTGTCGCGCCCGGCGGCACGCCTAGAATGAGCGCACTCGTCAGCAGGCTTTTGGGGTTCGCATGCACATTTCATCCGGTCGCTGGGTTTACGGCTTGTTCCTGGCGCTGCTGACCGCGTTTCTGTGGGGCATCCTGCCGATCAAACTCAAACAGGTGTTGCTGGTGATGGATCCCGTCACGGTGACCTGGTTTCGCTTGATGGTGTCCGGCAGTTGCCTGTTCATTTATCTGGCCGCGGTCAAACGCCTGCCGAGCCGCAAAGTGCTGGGGCCCAAGGGTGGCTGGCTGGTGCTGATGGCGGTGCTCGGCTTGGTCGGCAACTACGTGCTGTATCTGATGGGCCTCAACCTGCTCAGCCCCGGCACCGCGCAACTGGTGGTGCAGATGGGCCCGATCATGTTGCTGATCGCCAGTCTGTTTGTGTTCAAGGAGCGTTTCAGCATTGGCCAGGGCATCGGGTTGTTGGTGCTGTTGATCGGTTTTGTGCTGTTCTTTAATCAGCGTCTGGCGGAGTTGCTGACCTCGTTGTCGGATTACACCGCCGGCGTGTTGCTGGTGCTGTTGGCGTCGACTGTCTGGACGTTTTACGCGCTGGGTCAGAAGCAATTGCTCACGGTGTGGAATTCGTTGCAGGTGATGATGGTGATTTACCTGTTCTGCGCGTTGTTGCTGACGCCGTGGGTGCACCCGCTCGAAGCGCTGGAGCTGAGTCCGTTGCAGAGTTGGTTGCTGCTGGCGTGCTGCATGAATACGTTGATTGCCTATGGCGCGTTTGCCGAAGCGCTGGCGCACTGGGAGGCGTCGCGGGTCAGTGCGACGTTGGCGATTACGCCGTTGGTGACGTTTGGCGCGGTGGCGATTGCGGCAGGGATCTGGCCGGAGTACGTGCATGCCGAGCAGATCAATGGGCTTGGGTATGGCGGGGCGGTGTTGGTGGTGTTGGGCTCGGCGCTGGTGGCGTTGGGGCCGTCGTTGATTGCCGGGCTCAAGGCGCGGCGCATGCGTATGGCCTGAAGATCAAAAGATCGCAGCCTGCGGCAGCTCCTACAGAGAACGCATTCCAATGTAGGAGCTGCCGCAGGCTGCGATCTTTTGTTTTTAGCCCTTGGCCCCAGCCTCAATCATGTTTTCCGGCCGCACCCACGCATCAAACTCTTCATCGGTCAGATAGCCCAACGCCAACGCCGCCTCACGCAACGTCAGCCCCTCGCTGTAAGCCTTCTTGGCGATCTCTGCCGACTTGTCATAACCGATGTGCGGATTCAGCGCCGTCACCAGCATCAGTCCTAGCTCCAGATGCCGCGCCATGACTTCCGCATCCGGCTCCAGCCCGGCAATGCAGTGCTGCTGGAAGTTGCTGCAGCCATCGCCAAGCAGGCGGATCGATTGCAGCAGATTGTGGATGATCACCGGTTTGTACACGTTCAATTGAAGGTGACCCTGACTGGCGGCGATGCCGATCGTCACGTCGTTGCCCAGCACCTGACAGGCGAGCATCGATAGCGCTTCGCATTGGGTCGGGTTGACCTTGCCCGGCATAATCGAGCTGCCCGGCTCGTTGGCCGGTAGGCGCACTTCGGCAAAACCGGCGCGTGGGCCGGAGCCGAGCAACCGAAGGTCGTTGGCGATTTTCATGAGCGCCACGGCGAGGGTTTTCAGTGCGCCGGAGAGGCTGGTCAGCGGTTCGTGGCCGGCGAGGGCGGCGAACTTGTTTGGCGCGGTCACGAATGGTAGGCCCGACAGCGCCGCCAGTTCGGCAGCAATCGCTTCACCAAAACCGTGCGGCGAGTTCAGCCCGGTGCCGACGGCGGTGCCGCCCTGTGCCAGTTCACACACCGCCGGCAGCGCGGCACGGATCGCCCGTTCGGCGTAATCCAGCTGCGCGATAAAACCGGACAATTCCTGACCGAAGGTGATCGGCGTCGCGTCCATCATGTGCGTGCGCCCGGTTTTCACCAGTTTCATATGGCGCGCGGCGAGTTCGGCGAGGCCTCCGGACAGCTCGGCAATTGCCGGCAGCAGTTGTTCCTGCACGGCTTGCGCAGTGGCGATGCTCATGGCAGTGGGGAAACAGTCGTTGGAACTTTGCGAGCGGTTGACGTGGTCATTCGGGTGCACCGGGGTTTTGCCGCCGCGCGGATTGCCGGCCAGTTCGTTGGCGCGACCGGCGATCACCTCGTTGACGTTCATGTTGCTCTGGGTGCCGCTGCCGGTCTGCCAAACGACGAGCGGAAACTGGTCGTCATGCTGGCCGTCGAGGACTTCGTCAGCGGCCTGTTCGATCAGGCGGGCGATGTCGGCGGGCAGGTCGCCGTTGCGGTCGTTGACCCGTGCCGCGGCTTTCTTGATCAGGGCCAGGGCGTGCAGTACCGGCAGCGGCATGCGTTCCTGACCGATGGCGAAGTTGATCAGCGAGCGTTGCGTCTGAGCCCCCCAGTAAGCATCGTCCGGGACGTCGATCTGGCCCAGGCTGTCGGTTTCGATACGGCTCATCGTGCACACTCCTGTTGGTCTGTTTGCGCAGTTTAGGCCGGGTTCGGCCCGGGTGGTTCCATCGAATCGATTGTTGACCGGTAAAACCCCGCCAATCAAGCGCGGCAAGGCTTGGGGGGTTGAGCCGCAGCGATTTTTAGGCGCAGAATGGTCGCCCTTGGGGTTTTACCTCGCTTTGCTTAAAAGGAAACTCGATGACTCGTCTTCGTGCCATCTGTACCGCGGTTGCACTGGTTTGCGCCAGCGGCCAGGTGCTTGCCGATACCGCCAGCCACAACGCCAGTGCCGAAGCTTTCCTGACACTGGCCCACGCTGACAAACTGGGCACTCCGGTGTACATGCAAGTGCAGCAAATGTTCGCTCAGCGCTTTGAGCAGACCAAAGCCCCTGAAGCTAAAAAAGCCGTGCTGGAAACCTACCAGGCCAAGGCCAATGCCGCGCTGGATCAGGCCATTGGCTGGAACAAGCTGAAGCCGGACATGGTCAAGCTGTACACCACCAACTTCAGCGAATCCGAGCTGAAAGATCTGGTCGCGTTCTACCAGTCGCCACTGGGCAAAAAAGTCCTGGAAAAAATGCCGCAGCTGACTCAGCAATCGGCCCAGATGACCCAGGCCAAACTGGAAAGCGCCGTACCGGTAGTCAACAAGCTGCTGGAAGACATGACCAACGAGCTGGCCCCGAAAGGCGCTGCTCCGGCCAAGAAAAAGCCGTAAGCGGAGTTCGTGATGAGCATGCAACAACGCATCGAATCTACGCTGGGCCTGTTACAGCCTGAGCATCTGCAAGTGCTGGATGAAAGCCACATGCACAGTCGCGGGTTGCAGACCCACTTCAAGGCAGTGGTGGTCAGCGCGCAGTTCGAAGGCCTGAACCGGGTCAAGCGCCACCAGAAAGTCTACGGCACGCTCGGCGAGCTGATGGGCGAGTTCCATGCGTTGGCGCTGCACACCTACACCCCGCAGGAATGGGCAGAGACCGGCGCCGCCCCGGCATCGCCGACCTGTGCCGGAGGAAAGCAGCGATGAGCTTCAAGCGGAAAGCTGCAAGTTAAAGGCGAGTGTTCTTGGCTTGCCGCTTGAAGCTCGCCGCTTGAAGCTGCTTTTTTGCTAGAATCCGCAACGCGCCGCTCACCCGGCGCGTTTTTTTTTGAATCCGGTTCACCCTTTGCGAGGGTAGCCACCTGGAGAAATACCCATGACACAACCGATTGTCGTGGCGGCACTGTATAAGTTCGTCACCCTCGAAGATTACGTCAACCTGCGCGAGCCTCTGCTGCAAGCGATGGTCGACAACCAGATCAAAGGCACTCTGCTGATCGCCGAAGAAGGCATCAACGGCACGGTGTCCGGCACTCGCGAAGGCATCGACGGCCTGCTCGCCTGGCTCAAGAACGACCCACGCATGATCGACATCGATCACAAAGAGTCGTACTGCGACGAGCAGCCGTTCTATCGCACCAAAGTCAAACTGAAGAAAGAGATCGTCACCCTCGGTGTCGAAGGCGTTGACCCGAACAAAAAGGTCGGCACCTACGTTGATCCGCAAGACTGGAACGCGTTGATCAGCGACCCGGAAGTGCTGTTGATCGATACGCGCAACGATTACGAAGTGTCGATCGGCACCTTCGAAGGCGCCATTGATCCGAAAACCACCAGTTTTCGCGAATTCCCTGACTACATCAAAGAACACTTCAACCCGGCCGTTCACAAGAAAGTCGCGATGTTTTGCACCGGCGGTATTCGCTGCGAGAAAGCCTCGAGCTACATGCTCAGCGAGGGCTACGAAGAGGTTTACCACCTCAAGGGCGGCATTCTGAAGTACCTCGAAGAGGTGCCGCAGGAAGAAACCAAGTGGCAGGGTGACTGCTTCGTGTTCGACAACCGCGTGACCGTGCGTCACGACCTCAGCGAAGGCGACTACGATCAATGTCATGCCTGCCGCACACCGGTCAGCGTTGAAGATCGCGCCTCCGAGCATTACGTCGCCGGCATCAGTTGCCCGCATTGCTGGGACAAGCTGAGCGAGAAGACCCGCCGCAGCGCCATCGACCGGCAGAAGCAGATCGAACTGGCCAAGGCGCGCAACCAGCCGCACCCGATCGGCTACAACTATAAGCAAGCATCCACCGAGGCTTAATCATGTCTGCACGCCTGCTCTATGTGATGGACCCGATGTGTTCGTGGTGCTGGGGTTTTGCTCCAGTGGCCAAGGCATTGGTGGAGCAGGCGCAGGCAGCCGGGGTCGAGCTGCATCTGGTGGTCGGCGGTTTGCGCACCGGCAGCGGCTCGGCGTTGGAGCCGACCACGCGGCGCTACATTCTTGAGCACTGGCAAGCGGTCACCGAAGCGACTGGCCAGCCGTTCAGATTCGACGGCGCGTTGCCCGACGGTTTTGTTTACGACACCGAGCCTGCCTGCCGTGCGATCGTCACCGCGCGCAGCCTGGCACCGGATTGCGCATGGACACTGGTCGGACTGATCCAGCAGGCGTTTTACGCCGAAGGTCGTGATGTCACCCAAGCCAGCGTGCTGGTGGAACTGGCCGAGCAGGCCGGCGTGCCGCGTATCGAATTTGCTGCGCTGTTTGACCGTGCCGATCAGCACGAAGCCACCTTGGCTGATTTCAATTGGGTGCAGGATCTCGGCATCGCCGGGTTCCCGACCTTGCTCGCCGAACGTAACGGTCAATTGGCGTTGCTGACCAACGGCTATCAACCGCTCAGCGAACTGTCGCCGTTGCTCGGCCGCTGGCTGGAGCGCGCTGCCTGTGCATGATCCGGCCGATGACACGCCAGCCGTAAAGCGTGTCGACCGGCTGAGCTGGGCAGAAGTCCGGCGATTGGCTCTCACACACAAAAAATCCCTGTGGATCGCTAACGGCGTGGCTGTTCTGGCGACGCTGTGCAGCGTGCCGATTCCTCTGTTGCTGCCGTTGCTGGTCGATGAAGTCTTGCTCGGCCACGGCGATGCGGCATTGAAAGTCATGAACCACGTGTTGCCCAGCATGTGGCAGCAAGCGGCAGGCTACATCGGCCTGATGCTGGTGGTGACGCTGACTCTGCGTTGCAGCTCGCTGTGTTTTTGCGTGTTGCAGTCGCGATTGTTTGCGCGACTGGCCAAGGACATCGTTTACCGCATCCGCGTGCGCCTGATCGAGCGGCTCAAGCGGATTTCCCTCGGCGAATACGAAAGTCTCGGCAGCGGCACGGTGACCACGCACCTGGTCACCGATCTCGATACCCTCGACAAATTCGTCGGCGAAACCCTCAGCCGTTTCCTGGTGGCGATGCTGACCCTGGTCGGTACCGCGAGCATTCTCATGTGGATGCACTGGAAACTGGCGCTGTTGATTTTGCTGTTCAACCCGCTGGTGATTTACGCCACGGTGCAGTTGGGCAAACGCGTCAAACACCTGAAGAAACTAGAGAACGACAGCACCGCGCGCTTCACTCAGGCGCTGAGTGAAACCCTCGATGCGATTCAGGAAATTCGCGCCGGCAACCGGCAGGGGTTTTTCCTCGGCAGACTCGGCCTGCGCGCGCAGGAAGTGCGCAATTACGCGGTCAACTCGCAATGGAAAACTGACGCCTCCAACCGCGCCAGTGGTTTGTTATTTCAGTTCGGTATCGATATTTTCCGTGCGGCGGCGATGCTCACCGTGCTGTTTTCCGACCTGTCGATCGGCCAGATGCTCGCGGTGTTCAGTTACCTGTGGTTCATGATCGGCCCGGTCGAACAGCTGCTCAACCTGCAATACGCCTACTACGCGGCGGGCGGTGCGCTGACGCGGATCAACGAGTTGCTGGCGCGGGCCGACGAGCCGCAATATCCCGGCGGCGTCGATCCGTTCAAGGGCCGCGACACCGTCGGTATTCAGGTGCAAGGGTTGAGCTTCGGTTACGGCGATGAACTGGTGCTCGATCAGCTCGATCTGTCGATTGCCCCCGGTGAGAAAGTCGCGATTGTCGGTGCCAGTGGCGGCGGCAAAAGTACTCTCGTGCAATTGCTGCTGGGGTTGTACACGCCGCTGTCCGGCACCATTCGTTTCGGCGGTTCGACCCAGCAGGAAATCGGCCTCGACACAGTGCGCGAGAACGTCGCGGTGGTGTTGCAACACCCGGCGCTGTTCAACGATACCGTGCGCGCCAACCTGACCATGGGTCGCAAGCGCGACGACGAAGCCTGTTGGCAGGCGCTGGAAATCGCCCAGCTCGAAGCAACCATCCGCGCCTTGCCGGATGGCCTCGACAGCATCGTCGGCCGCTCCGGCGTGCGCCTCTCCGGTGGTCAGCGCCAACGTTTGGCGATTGCGCGGATGATCCTCGCCGAGCCAAAAGTGGTGATCCTCGACGAAGCCACCTCAGCCCTCGATGCCGCCACCGAATACAACCTGCATCAGGCCATGGCGCGCTTTCTCAACGGTCGCACTACGCTGATCATTGCCCACCGTTTGTCAGCGGTGAAGCAGGCCGATCGCGTGTTAGTGTTCGATGGCGGGCAAGTGGCTGAAGACGGCGATCATCAACAACTGATCGCCGATGGTGGTTTGTACGCCAAGCTCTACGGGCATTTGCAGCGCCACTGAGTGCTTACTTCCAGAGCACGTTCATCGCCTCCGGCCCGCCTTCATAACCAAACTGCTTCATCACCACCGCGCAGGAATCGCACGGTGCCATTGTCGTGGCGATGGTGATTGAGTCCAGCGTTTGCGGATCGGGGTATTTGCTGCGGATCACGCGGATGAGCTTGCTCTCGGTATCCAGTGAAGTCGGCCGCGCGGTCAGGGCGGGCGAATAGGTCTCGATGTTGTCGATAGTGTGCGGAATCGCGCGGATCTTTCCGGAGTCAGAGACGCTGAGCGAGGTCGCAGAGAACCTGCTCGCATGATCAATGTTGATGTAAGTCGTGTCACCGAGCGTTACTTGAGCGGAGTTTTGATGGCGCGCAAACAGAGGCAGATAGGCTGTGTCCCCTTGTTGCCCGGAAACGCTGACATACACTTCCCGGGTGCCGTTTTGCGTGCTGATTTCAGCGAACGCGATGTTCCGCGGACTGTGCAATTTTTTCCCGTTGCGCTGGCTGATCAGGTGTTGCAGTTGCTGCATGGTGTTGTCGATCTTCAGTGCTTTCGCTCCGCCCGCGGCTGAATCAACGGTGATTACGGATTTCTCGAACAATGCATTGAACACCCGTGCCGTGGTCTGTCGAATATTGTCCGATGCTGCTCGGGACAGTGACCAGGTCGCGGCACCGTCGCTGGAATGCCTGACAATCATTCGTGTGGAATGGTCGAAAAGAACCGCTTCCCCCGGGCTGGTGTCGACTTTGATCAGTCGCAACGAATCGGGCGGGTGGGTGAGACCGCCAATTGGAATGGCGATTTCTTCCATCGCGTTCAATGCCCGCTCCACGGCTGCGATGCCGTAGATCCGTGCCATGTTGTTGGCATTCAGCGAGCCGGTGTAGACCGTCGTCAGTTCGTCTCTGAGATCCATTGGCAAGGCGTCAGCGTTGCGCAAGGTCAGTGGAGT
The DNA here is from genome assembly GCF_049959085.1 of Pseudomonas rustica. Lineage (NCBI taxonomy): Bacteria > Pseudomonadati > Pseudomonadota > Gammaproteobacteria > Pseudomonadales > Pseudomonadaceae > Pseudomonas > Pseudomonas rustica. The sequence continues at coordinate 1,087,871 of NZ_CP188200.1, forward strand.
GGAAAGACTTTGCCCGGAAGGGAGATCGGCGAAAAAGAAATTTCCGGCGCCCAGTCGAGTGAATACGTAATGCTTTGAACCGTCGATGGCAGGCACGACGATTGCCCCGGTTTCGAAGGTATCAATCCGATTCCGCGCTCCAAAGGGGATCTCTACTTTGATTCTTGCGTAAATGCCTTTTTGAAATACCAGTGTCGCCGGGTGCTGAGTATTTACTTTCAGGGGCTTCAGTCGCAGTGATTGCGCGGCAATCGCTGGCGTGTAAATGCTGTCCCCAAACCACGGTGCCCAGCCCTTGCTCAGGTCAAAACTGCCAACGGCCGGGGTGGGTGCCGGTTCACGGGTGACATAACGCGTTTTGCAGAATTCGTCCCCGGCGCGCTTGACCCGGCAAGGCAACGCTTTGTACATCGGTTGGTCATCAATCAAATCGGCGCGGCGCAGTTGGTCGCCGTCGAGACGGTATGGGATGTCATCGACCAACAGCGTGGTGCGCCCATCGATCTCGAATATTTCCCGGACGCGGGCGTGCTCCGGTAAGACCGCCAGCGCGTGGTTTTCGGTCGGCGGCAACGCCTTGAAAGTCGATCTGCCGAGGATGAGCTGTCGGTTGTTATGCAAGCGTGGGCCGTAGGGCAAAGACGTTGCAGGGTCGACCAGATGCAGTCGTTTTGAATCCGTTGACCGGGTATGGCGCACGAGCACGTCGTCAATGCCATTGATCGTGGCCAATTGGTCGTTTGGGTTCAGCGCTTTCCATTGGCCGGCATCGATTGCTTGCGGCAGGTTGCGAAACAGTCGGAAGTTCGCAACGTCGCTCAGCGTTCTGATGCCCGCTACGCCCGCGTGACCGGCGACGAGCAGGCCTTTTCCGACACCTTTGAGTAGCGACGGAATGCCATCCAGCGGGTTGAGGTTTTTCACCGAAGACAGCAACAGCTTGCGAGTCAGCGTCGAAAAGGCCGGCAGGCTGGCTTTGACGGTCATGCGCGCCGTGCCAGATGCAGCCTTGATCAAACGAATTGACCCTGACATGAACTTGCCGATAGGGCAAAGAAACGAGGCCAGATCCAATAGCAGCCCGACGCCGCCCAGTACCTTGCTGTCAGCATTGTCTGCCAGCAGATCATCAAGGCTGCCCCAGAAAGGCACGAATCCTTTGACCACTGCTACTAGTGTTTCCCGGCGGCTCTCGCCTTCGGCCCTGAGGATGTCGAAAGCGCTCATGCCCCGGGCATCGATGCGCATCTGCTGTTCATCGACGTAGAGAAACTTCGAAGCGATGTAATTGGCGACTTCATTCAGGCGCGCCATCAGCGCTGCCGGTTGACTGCCTGATGGGACTGCGTCCGCTGACGGTAGATGCGCTACGCGATCGAAATACCCGATGCAATAAGCGCGTTGCGCAGGTGTCGATCCATGGAAATGCGCTTTGTCGTCGATCAACAGCGAAGTGCTGAGGTTGTGTTCGGGCGAATAGGTTTGGTTGGGGATGATCGCGTGCAAAGGAAATTCGGTGCGGACGCCCGCGACGGTGGAAAATCTCAAACCGGGTCGTAAACGAATAAGGCCTGCGCTGGGAATGACTTCGTAGTAACTGATCTCGTCGTCCTTGCTTACCTTGAGCAGGAAGCCCTTTCTGGCCTTTGTGTCTGTGGATTGTCCATCCTGTTTGATCGGTATTCGTAGACGCAACACCTCGACATCGCCCTGTGAAATGGCTATGCGTTCAACGAGGGGCAGGGAAGTCAGCAGGCTGGCGATCAGGGTTTGATAGGCCTTGGTGGCGGTCGTCAGATAGCGGTCGAAGGCGGATTCGAATGCTGTGTTGATATTCGGCAATGACTTGCCATTGGGAATGACCCCCCCGGAAAAATAGGGTCGGTAATCCCCCGCAGCATCTTTGCGCTCGAGATGGCAGCGTCGGTTCTTGTCGATTCGAAACGTTGTGCTCGTGCGCGTCTTGCCATCGGCCTCGGTAACGCCCCATCTCTTTTCGTTTTCAAACTGGTCGTCAGCGTAGAGGTCGAGAAAGGCGTAGCTGGTTAGCTTCACCGTCGGCATATCCTTGAAAGACAACGACGCAGGTGGCTCAAGGGGGAAAAATCTGGGGCCGACGGACTCCAGTGCATAGGGGCCGAACTGGTCGTTTTTGATCTGTCTGGCCATCTTCAGCCTTTCAGGAGTGGGTTCTTCCAGCGTCATCACGGCCGTGTTCAAACTTGCGCTGTGAACCTCCAGCGCCGTCATCGCTCGTTCGATGTCTTCCTCGCTGTAATCTTGGGCATCTCGCGACTCAACAAATCCCATGCACACCGCCCATTCCAGTGCGGGGCCAAGCCGTAATCTGGCGATGTGTTCAAGTTGTTCGGGAGCAGCGCCGTCACTGTGTTGCAAAGGCAAATTCACCATTGTCTGAAAAGACAGCGGGTGGGCGCGATTCAGCTCCAACGCCTCGGCAAGCAGTACGCCATGCATGAAGTTGACCCACACCACCGAGCTTTTATAACGCAACTCGGACGGCACATCGCTGACTGCAAAATCCCCGGAGAGTCGGTTCCGGGAGATCCGCGCCAGGATGATCGCCTCTTTGCAGTCGGCCGCACGAAGGCTGCGTTGCAGGTGCTGTTCAAAGTCATCGTGCAAAGTCTGGTAACTCTTGCCCCAGTGGGCGGGTGCTTGCCAGTCGAAACCGGCGAGCACCTGTGGCTCATCGGCCATTGGCTTGTGCAGGTAAAGGCAGATGGCTTTGCAGAGCAGTTGATAGCGCACCGACGGGGCCGTCTTTTCGCCCGGTAGCGCGCCATACCACTTGAGTGTCTTCAGCAGGCGGTCGGTCAGATCCTGTGAGGGGGCAGAGTCGAGTATTCGCTGGAGAAACACCGAGGGGGTTGCGCGTACGTCGTCACTGGATGCGCGATACATCACGTCGCTGGCCAAACGGCGGATCAATTGCGGACTCGACTTCATGAAGTCTTTGACGGTGTCGTAGATTCGCTCATCCATCCGTTGCGCGTTGTATGCATCGATGGTCAGTGACTGCGCGAGCGCGGATCTCCCACGCAAATGTGCTTTGTGACGTTTGTAATCGCGGGCGGTCGGGCGGGCAATCAACGCATCGATATTCACGGCGCCATCCAGCCCCAGCGCCTGTCTGGCGATCGATTCTGCCGTGTCGGGTGCAGCTAAAGAGGTTGTTAATGTCATGTCGCACTCCTTGCGAGGGGTTCCTCCCACAGAAGGGGAAACCTGAAGTGCTGAGTAAATCGGGTATCGAGGTTGCCGTGGCGGTACATATATATACCTGCGCCGCCGTACTGCACTGAGGCTGATCCGCCGCTTGCCCTAACCGGGATCGCCTCCTAGTCTAGGAAGGTGGTCTGATCGGAAGGGATGATCAGGCAGTGCCATACAAGGGATCCCATGAAGCAAAAGCGGACGCTCGGAACGCCACGTTTGTTGGGCATCGTCTGGCCTTTCATTGCCGTCGTGTTGTTTCAGGCGTTATTGGGCGGTGTGAGTCTTTATGTCCTGTCGGCCGTACGTGGTTACGTGGCGGGCGAGAGCCTGTGGTCGAAAGGTCAGAAAGACGCCATTTATTACCTCAACCTGTACGCCGACAGTCGTGACGAGGCGATCTTCCTCAAGTATCAGGACGCCATTGCCGTGCCGCAGGGCGGTCATCAATTGCGCGTGGCCCTGGATCGTCAGCCGCCGGATCTGGAATCGGCGCGTGAAGGCATTCTCAAGGGTGGCAACCACCCGGATGACGTCTCCAGCCTGATCTGGCTGTACCTCAATTTTCGTCATTTCAGTTATCTGGAAAGGGCGATCGACCGCTGGACGGTGGGCGATGCCTATCTGGTGGAGCTGGATAACGTGGCTCGCGAGATGCACCACAGCATCACCGAGAACACCGCGTCCGATGCGGATGTTCGCCTCTGGAAAGCGCAGATTTTTGATATCAACGACGGCGTGACGCCGGCGGCCAAAGCGTTCAGTGATGCTTTGGGTGAAGGTTCGCGGGTGATTCTGCGGCTGTTGCTGTTCACCAACCTCGCCACCGCGCTGGGGTTGATCGTGCTGGCGCTGTTGCGCACACGCAAGTTGCTCAAACAACGCCACGCGTTTGCCGAAGCCCTGCAACTGGAAAAAGATCGTGCGCATGTCACGCTGCATTCGATTGGCGACGGCGTGATCACAACGGATGTCGACGGCGCTATCGACTATATGAACCCGGCTGCCGAGGCCCTGACCCACTGGAAAGCCGAGCAGGCTGCCGGCTTGCCGTTGGCGGCATTGTTCAATTTGCTCGATGACAACGCGCAGGCCGAAGGGCTGACGCTGATCGAACACATTCTCAGCGGCCAGCTCAGTGGTGGCAGCGAACACTCCAAACTGATTCAGCGACTCGACGGCAGCACGGTGTCGGTGACGCTGGTCGGCGCGCCAATCCGCAATGCCGGCAAAGTCAGCGGCACGGTGCTGGTGTTGCACGACATGACCCAGGAGCGGCAGTACATCGCCAATCTGTCGTGGCAGGCAACCCACGATGCGCTGACCGGGCTGGCCAACCGTCGCGAGTTCGAATATCGCCTGGAGCAAGCGCTGCACAATCTCTCGCGGCAGGGCGGGCGACATGCGCTGATGTTCCTCGATCTTGACCAGTTCAAACTGGTCAACGACACCTGCGGTCACGCGGCGGGCGATGAGTTGTTGCGGCATATCTGCGCGTTGCTGCAATCAGGCCTGCGCGAGGGCGACACCCTGGCGCGGCTGGGTGGCGATGAGTTCGGGATCTTGCTGGAGAACTGCGCGCTGGAGGCAGCGGAGAAGATTGCTGACAGCCTGCGCCAGACCGTGCAGAACCTGCATTTCGTGTGGAAGGGCCGGCCATTTCTGACCACCGTCAGTATCGGCCTGGTGCATGTCGGTCAGACGCCGACCACCCTCGAAGCGTCGCTGCGCGCAGCCGACATGGCCTGCTACATGGCCAAGGAAAAGGGCCGCAATCGGGTGCAGGTCTATCACGCCGACGATTCAGAGCTGTCCCTGCGCTTCGGTGAGATGGCCTGGGTGCAACGCTTGCACATGGCCCTGGAGGAAAATCGCTTCTGCCTGTACGCCCAGGAAATCGCACCGCTGGGCGGCATTCAGGATGGCCGCGCGCACATCGAAATTTTGCTGCGCCTGCATGATGAGTCCGGCCGGATGATTCTTCCGGACAGTTTCATTCCGGCCGCTGAACGTTATGGATTGATGAGTCAGTTAGATCGTTGGGTTGTGCAAAACGTATTTAAGGTTATTGCTCAATGTATTGCAGAAGAACATGAAGGCCCGTTGGCGATGTGTGCGATTAATCTGTCAGGCATTACTATAGGAGATGACGCGTTTTTGCACTTCCTGCGGGAACAGTTTGTTAACTATGCCATCCCGCCTGAAATGATTTGTTTTGAAATTACTGAAACCAGTGCTATTTCAAATTTAGGCAGTGCAATACGTTTTATTAATGAACTCAAAGGCTTAGGTTGTTACTTTTCGCTGGATGACTTTTGTGCCGGAATGTCTTCATTCGCTTACTTGAAACATTTACCTGTAGACTTCCTGAAGATCGACGGGAGTTTCGTAAAGGATATGCTGGACGACCCGATTAACCGCGCAATGGTCGAAGTGATCAATCACATCGGGCATGTCATGGGTAAGCAGACAATTGCCGAATTTGTTGAAACAACCCAGATCGAACAAGCCTTGCTTGAGATCGGAGTTGATTACGCTCAGGGTTACGTTATTGAGCGTCCGCAGTTGTTTACCTGTGACAGTTTGCAAAGTCGGCCCGCCAGACCGCAGCCGCTGTTATTCAAAGCGCCTGGCACGTTCCGTTGAAATCTCTTGCCGATCCTTATAATCACAAATCAAAAGGAGCCGAACAGTGATCGACACATTCAACCGAACCGGACCACTCATGGAAGCTGCAAGTTATCCTGCCTGGGCACAACAGCTCATTGAGGATTGCAGCGAGAGCAAGCGCCGGGTTGTCGAACATGAGTTGTACCTGCGCATGCGTGATAACAAGCTCAGCGCAAAAACCATGCGTCAGTACCTTGTCGGGGGCTGGCCGGTAGTTGAGCAGTTCGCGTTGTACATGGCGCAGAACCTGACCAAAACCAAGTTTGCCCGGCATCCGGGTGAAGACATGGCGCGGCGCTGGTTGATGCGCAATATCCGCGTCGAACTCAACCACGCCGATTATTGGGTGCACTGGAGTCGCGCGCACGGTGTCAGTCTCGAAGACCTGCAAGCACAGCAAGTACCGCCGGAATTGCATGCCTTGAGTCATTGGTGCTGGCACACCAGTTCCGCCGATTCGCTGATCGTGGCCATTGCCGCCACTAACTATGCAATTGAAGGCGCAACGGGTGAGTGGTCAGCGGTGGTGTGCTCCACGGGCGTCTACGCCGCCGCGTTCCCGGAAGAGGATCGCAAGCGCGCGATGAAGTGGCTGAAGATGCATGCGCAGTACGATGATGCGCATCCATGGGAAGCGCTGGAGATCATCTGCACGCTGGCGGGGATGAACCCGAGCAAGGCATTGCAGACCGAGTTACGTCAGGCGGTGTGCAAGAGCTACGACTATATGTACCTGTTCCTCGAACGGTGCATGCAACTGGAAACGTCCGAGCGTTTGCTGGTAAGCCGTGAGCGCAGGGCGGTAGTCGAGAGCTGATTTCGGCTAACACCGCGTAAAAAAATGTAGGAGTGAGCCTGCTCGCAATTGCGGACTGTCAGTCAACATCATTGTTGAATGTCAGATCGCATCGCGAGCAGGCTCGCTCCTACATTTGATTTGGGTGTGTCCGGAGGGCTTAACCCGCCATTGCCAAGCGGTTACGACCTTCGCGCTTGGCCACATACAGCGCACTGTCCGCGCGACGCAACAGGCTCTCCGCCGATTCCCCAGGCAGCAGCGTCGAGCAGCCCAGACTCACCGTCAACTCGATCAACTGGCCATCGGCGTAATACTCGGCAGCCTGCGCCGCATAACGCAGTCGCTCGCCAACCATCGCCGCCGCCTCGCGGCTGGTGTTCGACAGCAGAATCAAAAACTCTTCACCGCCATAACGAAAGACCATGTCGACGTTGCGCAACTGACCCTTGATCGACGCCGCCACGGCTTTGAGCACGTCATCACCGGCGCTGTGCCCATGGCTGTCGTTGACGCGTTTGAAGTGGTCGATATCCAGCATCAACACAGACAGTGGCTGCCCGTGCCGGCGCGACATGTCGATCTCGCGTTGCAGGGTCTGCTCCATGGCAATGCGGTTGCCGGCGCCGGTCAGCGGATCTCGCAGAGCACTTTGCGTCGCGGCGCGGTAGAGCAGGGCGTTGCGCATCGGATACAGCAGCGACGACAGCAGTGATTCGAGGTTGCCCTGATCCTGTTCGTTGAAACGCTGATTGCGGCGGAACACCAGTTCGCCCATGTGCTCGCCTTCGTGGCTCAAGCTGTAGCTGACCGAATGGTGACCGCGAGCGCCGAACTCCAGCCGCAGGTCGCTGCCCTGATGCACGTAGCTCAAGGCGTCCAGCGGCACGAGGCGTTGAACCTCACGGAAAAACAACCCGAGGATACGTTGCGGTTCAAGACTGGTTTGCAGTTGCAGGCTCAGTTGCTGGCGCAGCTGCGCAAGACTGGTCGGTCGCTCCAGCAAGGGAGGCAGTTGACCGAAGCCCAGGCGTTGCAATTTGGCGCTGTCGAAGTCAATTGCATTGGTCTGGGAGGGTGATTTCATATGGCGTGAACCCTTAGCAGTAAGTCTGTCTTACAGGCTGGGTGAGAGCGGCTATGGGCTGCGCGTCATACTGATCCATCAGTCCCGTAGGACGTTTGGCGTAAGTTTAGTCTGCCTGATGACGATTAGTAAGCTATCGAAATCGGCCTCGCCCCATTGCCTTCACGCGGCTTGCTTTGAGGAAAATTAGAGCGAAAGTCGTGCCATTCGGTTCATATTTGTTAAAACCGTTTTTATTCAATGGCTTGCGAGCTTGTAGGGAAAATTCGCGCTGGATAATTGACTAAATTGTGACGGTCGCGAGCGGCAAATGTTGGCCGCGACGGGAATCCGCCGCGGCAACAAAGCCGACGTATGGCACTACTGAGCGTTGAAAGCCTGGCCGTTGATGCCGGTGCTGTCCGGGCCCATCAGATACAGATACACCGGCATGATCTCTTCTGGCGTCGGGTTGTTCAGCGGATTTTCCCCCGGATATGCCTGAGCACGCATGCTGGTGCGAGTGGCGCCGGGGTTGATGCTGTTGGAGCGTACTGGCGCAACGGATTCGAGTTCGTCGGCGAGGGTTTGCATCAAACCTTCAGTGGCGAACTTCGACACGCCATAAGCGCCCCAATAGGCGCGGCCCTTACGACCGACGCTGCTGGAGGTAAAGACAACAGAAGCATCCTGCGACAGCTTGAGCAGCGGCAGCAGGGTGCTGGTCAGCATGAACATGGCGTTGACGTTGATCTGCATGACGCGCATGAAATTCTCGCCGGACAACTGCTCGATCGGCGTGCGCGGGCCGATGATCGAGGCATTGTGCAGCAGACCGTCGAGGTGGCCGAATTCAGCTTCGATCATCGCTGCCAGTTCATCGTATTGGTGGGGCAGGGCGGTTTCGAGGTTGAACGGAATCACTGCCGGCTGCGGATGGCCCGCCGCTTCGATCTCGTCGTAGACCTGCGTCAGATTGGCTTCGGTCTTGCCCAGCAGCAGCACGGTCGCGCCGTGAGCGGCGTAGGTTTTCGCCGCAGCCGCGCCAATGCCACGACCGGCGCCGGTGACCAGAATGACCCGATCCTTGAGCAATTCGGGACGAGCGGAGTAATCAAACATAAAAACCTCACAATCCATTAATAGCTAAAAGATCGCAGCCTGCGGCAGCTCCTACAGGACAGTAAATATCTGTAGGAGCTGCCGCAGACTGCGATCTTTTGACCTTGATCAGCAACTGCAAAGCGCGCTATCGAGCACCTTGCGCAGCTCCGACGGATGATCCACCACCACGTCCGCGCCCCAATGCCGCGGGTTGTCGTCCGGGTGGATGTAGCCAAACGTCACCGCCGCGGTTTTCGTACCGGCGTCGCGCCCCGATTCGATGTCGCGCAGATCATCACCCACAAACAAAACCGTCGATGGATCCAGATCAAGCATCTTGCACGCGAGGATCAATGGCTCCGGATCCGGCTTGCTGTTTTTCACGTGATCCGGGCAGATCAGTAGCGCCGAACGTTCTGCCAGCCCCAACTGCTGCATGATCGGCTCGGCAAAGCGCAGCGGCTTGTTGGTCACCACGCCCCAGATCAGGTTGGCCTTTTCGATGTCGGCGAGCAGTTCGCCCATGCCGTCGAACAGCTTGCTGTGTACGGCGCAACCGACCAGATAGCGCTCAAGGAACTCAAGGCGCAATTCCTCGAAGCCCGGCGATTCCGGATCCATCGAGAACGTCACCGCGACCATGGCTTTGGCGCCGCCGGAAATCTCGTCGCGAATGTGCTTGTCGTTGATCGGCGGCAGGCCGCGATCGGCGCGCATTGCCTGGCAGATGGCGATGAAGTCCGGCGCCGTGTCGAGCAGGGTGCCGTCCATGTCGAAGAGAACCGCTCTGATGGTCATCGGCTTACTCCTCGCGCAGGGTCTGGATCATGTAGTTGACGTCAACGTCGCTGGCCAGTTTGTAGTGCTTGGTCAGCGGGTTGTAGGTCAGGCCGATGATGTCCTTGACGGTCAGACCGGCCATGCGGCTCCAGGCGCCGAGCTCGGACGGGCGGATGAATTTCTTGAAGTCGTGGGTGCCGCGCGGCAGCAACTTCATGATGTATTCAGCGCCGACGATGGCGAACAAGTACGCCTTCGGATTACGGTTGATGGTCGAGAAGAACACTTGGCCGCCCGGTTTGACCATGCGGAAGCAGGCACGGATTACCGAGGATGGATCCGGTACGTGCTCAAGCATTTCAAGGCAGGTGACGACGTCGAACTGCTCAGGCATTTCTTCAGCGAGGTCTTCGGCGGTGATCTGGCGGTATTCGACGTTGACGCCGGATTCCAGCTGATGCAGTTGCGCGACCGCCAGCGGCGCTTCGCCCATGTCGATGCCCATCACGGTGGCGCCACGTTGGGCCATGGCTTCACTGAGGATGCCGCCGCCACAACCGACGTCGAGGACTTTCTTGCCGGCCAGATTGACGCGCTCGTCGATCCAGTTGACGCGCAGCGGGTTGATGTCGTGCAGCGGTTTGAACTCGCTTTCACGATCCCACCAGCGATGGGCCAGGGCTTCGAATTTGGCGATTTCGGCGTGGTCGACGTTGCTCATGTTAAATCCTCTAAAACTTGAAAAAGGCTGTAGCCCCGGTGTGTGTTCCGGGGTTTTTACGATTCTTTGTGGCCGCTGATGCGCTGGCCCCAAGCCCGGGCGGTGGCGCCCAGTTGTGCTTCGTCCAGTCGCGTCAGGCGGCGGTCGTCGAGCAGTTGTTTGCCGGCGACCCACAGATGTTTCACGCAGTCGCGGCCGGTGGCGTATATGAGCTGCGACACCGGGTCGTACACCGGTTGCTGGGCCAGGCCGGACAGGTCGAAAGCGACGATGTCGGCGGCTTTGCCGATTTCCAGCGAGCCGACTTGCGCTTCGATGCCCAGCGCACGTGCGCCGTTCAGGGTGGCCATGCGCAGCGCACGATGGGCGTCCAGCGCGGTGGCCGAACCGGCGACGGCTTTCGCCAACAGCGCAGCGGTGCGGGTTTCGCCAAGCAAATCCAGATCATTGTTGCTCGCCGCGCCATCGGTGCCGACCGCAACGTTCACCCCGGCCTGCCACAAACGCTCGACCGGGCAGAAGCCGCTGGCCAGTTTGAGGTTGGATTCCGGGCAATGGATCACGCTGGTGTTGCTTTCTACCAGCAACGCCAGGTCATCATCGCTGATCTGGGTCATGTGCACAGCCTGGAAGCGCGGGCCGAGCAAGCCGAGACGGCCGAGGCGCGCCAGCGGACGTTCGCCGAGCTTCTCCATTGACTGCTGAACTTCAAACGCGGTTTCGTGCACATGCATATGGATCGAAGCATCGAGCTCCTCGGCAATCACGCGGATTTTTTCCAGATTCTCGTCGCCGACGGTGTACGGTGCATGAGGGCCGAAAGTGATCTTGATGCGTTCGTGATGCTTCAAGTCGCCGAACAATTCGACGCCCTGACGAATGGCTTCATCGGCACTGCTCGCGCCCGGGATCGGGAAATCAAGAATCGGAATGGCGATCTGTGCGCGGATGCCGCTGTTATGCACGCGCTCGCTGGCGACTTTCGGAAAGAAGTACATGTCCGAGAAGCAGGTAATGCCACCCTTGATCTGCTCGGCGATGGCCAGATCGGTGCCGTCGCGGACGAAATCTTCATCGACCCATTTCGCTTCGGCCGGCCAGATGTGGTTTTCCAGCCAGGTCATCAGCGGCAGATCATCGGCCAGGCCGCGGAACAACGTCATCGCCGCGTGGCCGTGCGCATTGATCAGGCCGGGGGCGAGCAGCACATCCGGCAACTCGCGGATTTCCGTGGCGTTACACTTCAATGCTTCGGCGCGCGGGCCGATAAACACGATGCGACCGTCGCGGATGCCCAGGCCATGCTCCTTGAGCACAACGCCTGCGGGTTCGACGGGTACCAGCCAGGTCGGCAGCAATAATAAGTCGAGCGCAATGGCAGGTTTCGGCATCGAGGGTCGGTTCCAGTGCTTTTGTAAAGGATGGCGAAGTATACCCGAGCGTCTTCGCGGGGGGATCGCTATAATCGGCGGCTTTTGTTCATGAGTGCGGGGTGTGGGATGCGCGATCGACTGTTGGCTGCGGAGAAAGTGAAGGCCATCGATTGGCGAGACGGCGCGCTGCACCTGCTGGATCAGCGTATTTTGCCGTTCGAAGAAACGTGGATGGCCTACACCAGCGCCGCCGGCGTGGCTGAGGCGATTCGCTCGATGGTGGTGCGTGGCGCGCCGGCCATCGGCATCAGTGCGGCCTACGGCATCGTGCTCGCCGCGCGCGCGCGGATCGCTGAAGGTGGCGACTGGTACGCGGCGCTGGAAGAGGATTTCGCCTTGCTGGCTGATTCCCGTCCGACCGCGGTCAACCTGTTCTGGGCGCTCGGCCGTATGCACGATCGCCTTGATCGCCTGAAAGAAAACGCCGATCCGCTGGCGGCGCTGGAGGCCGAGGCGATCGCCATTCATGAAAGCGACCGCGAAGCCAACCTGACCATGGCGCAGCTCGGCGTCGACTTGATCCGCAAGCATCAAGGCAATGCTCAGGCGATTCTGACCCATTGCAACACTGGCGCGCTGGCCACAGGCGGTTTCGGTACCGCGCTGGGTGTGATTCGCGCAGCCTTTATCGAAGGCATGGTCGAGCGCGTTTACGCCGACGAAACCCGTCCGTGGCTGCAAGGCTCGCGTCTGACCGCGTGGGAACTGGCCAATGAAGGCATTCCGGTGACCCTGAATGCCGACTCCGCTGCTGCACACATCATGAAAACCAAAGGTGTGACCTGGGTGATCGTCGGTGCTGATCGCATTACTGCCAATGGTGACGTGGCGAACAAGATCGGCACCTATCAACTGGCGGTCAACGCCATGCACCACGGTGTGCGTTTCATGGTGGTGGCGCCGAGTTCGACCATCGACATGAACCTGGCCAGCGGCGACGACATCCCGATCGAAGAACGCGATGGCGCCGAGTTGCTGGAAGTCGGCGGCAAGCGCGTCGGTGCCGACGTTGAAGCGTTCAACCCGGTGTTTGACGTGACGCCGGCGGATCTGATCGACGCGATCGTCACCGAGAAAGGCATCGTCGAGCGCCCGGATACCGCCAAAATGGCCCAGTTGATGTGCCGCAAACGCCTGCATTGATGCGGTGACACCCAATGTAGGAGCTGCCGAAGGCTGCGATCTATTGACTTTGTTTTAGAAGACAAAGTCAAAAGATCGCAGCCTTCGGCAGCTCCTACAGGTGTGCGCACCCCAAAAAGTCAATAAACATCGCTAATCCACAGCACAAATCTGCATTCAAAGAAGCTCTAAGCCTCTCTCGTCCCCGTTAAGCCTGTCACCGGTCAACTAACTATGCTCCATGCGCATCTGGGGGATAGGTGCGTGGCGGCCTTTGTGATAACATCCGGCGTTTTCCGAGGCAGCTTCACGAAGCTGTCTTTACTGCGCAAATCCACGCTCCAATGTTGATTTGTCGTAAGTCGGCGCATGGCACTCGGCCGGCCCCGACGAGCTTCGTTGGTCCCATATGGATATGACGAAGTTTCACCAGAAAAAGGAATCAGGCTTCTCATGGGCGAACTGGCCAAAGAAATCCTCCCGGTCAATATCGAAGACGAGCTGAAGCAGTCCTACCTCGACTACGCGATGAGCGTAATCGTCGGCCGTGCACTGCCGGATGCGCGCGATGGCCTCAAGCCCGTGCACCGTCGCGTACTGTTCGCGATGAGCGAGCTGGGTAACGACTACAACAAGCCGTACAAGAAATCTGCCCGTGTTGTCGGCGACGTGATCGGTAAGTATCACCCGCACGGTGATACCGCGGTGTACGACACCATCGTTCGTATGGCCCAGCCTTTCTCCCTGCGCTACCTGCTGGTAGACGGTCAGGGCAACTTCGGTTCGGTCGACGGCGACAACGCTGCGGCGATGCGATACACCGAAGTGCGCATGACCAAGCTGGCGCACGAGCTGCTGGCTGACCTGCACAAAGAAACCGTGGACTGGGTGCCGAACTACGACGGCACCGAAATGATCCCGGCGGTCATGCCGACCCGTATCCCCAACCTGCTGGTCAACGGCTCCAGCGGTATCGCCGTGGGCATGGCGACCAACATCCCGCCGCACAACCTCGGTGAAGTCATCGACGGTTGCCTGGCGCTCATCGACAACCCTGAGCTGACCGTCGATGAACTGATGCAATACATCCCCGGTCCGGACTTCCCGACCGCCGCGATCATCAACGGTCGCGCCGGTATCATCGAAGCCTACCGCACCGGTCGCGGGCGTATTTACATGCGCGCTCGTTCGATCATTGAAGACATCGACAAGGTCGGTGGCCGTCAGCAGATCGTCATCACCGAACTCCCTTACCAGTTGAACAAGGCGCGTCTGATCGAGAAGATCGCCGAGCTGGTTAAAGAGAAGAAGCTGGAAGGCATCACCGAACTGCGCGACGAGTCCGACAAGGACGGTATGCGCGTCGTGATCGAACTGCGTCGCGGCGAAGTGCCTGAGGTGATCCTCAACAACCTCTACGCCCAGACCCAGCTGCAATCGGTATTCGGCATCAACATCGTTGCGCTGATCGACGGCCGCCCACGCATCCTGAACCTCAAGGATCTGCTGGAAGCCTTCGTCCGTCACCGTCGCGAAGTGGTTACCCGCCGTACCGTGTTCGAACTGCGCAAAGCGCGCGAGCGTGGTCACATCCTTGAAGGTCAGGCCGTTGCCCTGTCGAACATCGACCCGGTTATCGCCCTGATCAAAGCGTCGCCGACCCCGTCGGAAGCTAAAGAAGCGCTGATCAGCACGCCGTGGGAATCCTCGGCCGTGGTCGCGATGGTTGAACGTGCCGGTGCCGATTCGTGCCGTCCGGAAAACCTCGATCCGCAATACGGTCTGCGTGAAGGCAAATACTTCCTGTCGCCAGAACAGGCGCAAGCCATTCTGGAACTGCGTCTGCACCGTCTGACCGGTCTGGAACACGAAAAACTGCTGGCCGAGTATCAAGAGATCCTCAACCAGATCGGCGAGCTGATCCGCATCCTCAACAGCGCTGTGCGCCTGATGGAAGTGATCCGCGAAGAGCTGGAAGTGATTCGTGCCGAATACGGCGACGTGCGCCGCACCGAAATTCTCGATGCCCGTCTCGATCTGACCCTGGGTGACATGATCCCGGAAGAAGAGCGCGTCGTGACCATCTCCCACGGTGGCTACGCCAAGACTCAGCCATTGGCTGCGTACCAGGCTCAGCGTCGTGGCGGCAAAGGCAAATCGGCGACCGGCGTCAAGGATGAGGACTACATCGCTCACCTGCTGGTTGCCAACAGCCACACCACGCTGCTGCTGTTCTCCAGCAAAGGCAAAGTGTACTGGCTCAAGACCTACGAGATTCCGGAAGCGTCCCGCGCTGCCCGTGGTCGTCCGCTGGTCAACCTTCTGCCATTGAGCGAAGGCGAATACATCACCACCATGCTGCCGGTCGATCTCGAAGCCATGAAGCGTCAGGCTGAAGAAGAAGAGGCTGAAGGCGTTGAGGTTGATGTAGAGGAAATCGAAAACAGCAACGAGACCGACGAAGAACGTCGTGCCCGTATCAAGGCTGCTGATCGTAAAAAAGCGCCGTTCATCTTCATGTCGACCGCCAACGGTACGGTCAAGAAGACGCCGCTGGTGGCCTTCAGCCGTCAGCGCAGCGTTGGTCTGATCGCGCTGGAACTGGACGAAGGCGACATCCTGATCTCCGCGGCTGTCACCGACGGCGAGCAGGAAATCATGCTGTTCTCCGACGGCGGCAAGGTAACGCGCTTCAAGGAATCCGAAGTTCGCGCCATGGGCCGTACCGCCCGCGGTGTGCGTGGCATGCGTCTGCCAGAAGGGCAGAAGCTGATCTCCATGCTGATTCCGGAAGAAGGCAGCGAAATTCTCACTGCTTCGGCGCGCGGCTACGGCAAGCGTACGGCGATCACCGAGTTCCCTGAATACAAGCGTGGCGGTCAGGGCGTTATCGCCATGGTCAGCAACGAGCGTAACGGCCGTCTGGTCGGTGCGGTTCAGGTGCAGGACGGTGAAGAGATCATGCTGATCTCCGATCAGGGCACCCTGGTGCGTACCCGCGTCGACGAAGTGTCGAGCCTGGGCCGTAACACCCAAGGTGTGACGCTGATCAAACTGGCCAAGGATGAAACCCTGGTCGGTCTGGAGCGGGTTCAGGAACCTTCGGAAGTCGAAGGCGAAGAGCTTGAAGGGGAAGAGGGCGAGGAATTCGAAGGCACTGTCGTAAACGACGATGCTGGTGAAGACCAGCAACTCGACGCCGCAGCAGACGAAGAACCGCAAGAATAAGCGGACAAGCAAGGGGGCGGATGAGAATTCGCCCCCTTGTTATTTGTCCTGTTTGAAAATTTGCAACACTGTACGGGATCGTTCCCACGCTCTGCGTGGGAATGCCGCTCGGGACGCTCCGCGTCCCATGACGCAGAGCGTCATTGGATGCATCCCCACGCAGAGCGTGGGAACGATCATCCGCAGACCAAAAGATTTAAGTGACCACCAAATCAGAGCGAGATTGGATGTGAGCAAGCGAGCCTATAACTTCTGCGCCGGTCCTGCGGCGCTTCCTGAAGCTGTCCTGCAGCGCGCCCAGGGTGAACTCCTTGATTGGCACGGCAAGGGTCTGTCGGTCATGGAAATGAGCCATCGCAGCGATGAGTTCGTGTCCATTGCCACCCAGGCCGAGCAGGATCTGCGTGACCTGCTGAATATCCCGTCGAACTACAAAGTGCTGTTTCTGCAAGGTGGCGCCAGCCAGCAATTCGCGCAGATTCCACTGAACCTGTTGCCTGAAGGCGGTTCTGCCGACTATATCGACACCGGTATCTGGTCGCAGAAAGCCATCGAAGAAGCCTCGCGCTACGGCCACGTCAACGTCGCCGCCACCGCCAAGCCTTACGACTATTTCGCCATCCCGGGCCAGAACGAGTGGAACCTGTCGAAAGACGCCGCTTACGTTCACTACGCGCCGAACGAAACCATCGGCGGTCTGGAATTCCAGTGGATCCCGGAAGTCGGTGACGTGCCGCTGGTGGCTGACATGTCTTCGGACATTCTGTCGCGCCCGGTCGATATCTCGCGTTTCGGCATGATCTACGCCGGCGCCCAGAAAAACATCGGGCCGAGCGGCATCGTCGTCAACATCATCCGCGAAGACTTGCTCGGCAAGGCGCGCGCACTGTGCCCGACCATGCTCGACTACAAAGTCGCGGCGGATAACGGCTCGATGTACAACACCCCGCCGACCTTGGCCTGGTACCTGTCCGGTCTGGTGTTCCAGTGGCTGAAAGAGCAGGGCGGCGTTGACGCGATCGCCAAACTCAACGACGTCAAGCAGCGCACGCTGTACGACTTCATCGACGCCAGCGGCCTCTACAGCAACCCGATCAACAAATCGGATCGCTCGTGGATGAACGTGCCATTCCGTCTGGCCGATGATCGTCTGGACAAGCCGTTCCTGGTTGGTGCCGAAGCGCGCGGTCTGCTTAACCTGAAGGGGCACCGCTCTGTGGGCGGTATGCGCGCCTCCATCTATAACGCCGTCGACATCACCGCGGTCAACGCGCTGGTGGCGTACATGGCTGAATTCGAGAAGGAACACGGCTGATGTCCGAGCAAGAACTCAAGGCACTGCGCGTTCGCATTGACGCTCTGGACACCAAAGTCATGGAGCTGATCAGTGAGCGTGCGCGTTGCGCCCAGGAAGTCGCGCGAGTAAAGATGGCCTCGCTGGCCGAAGGCGAAGTGCCGGTGTTCTATCGTCCTGAGCGTGAAGCTCAGGTGCTCAAGCGTGTGATGGAGCGCAATCAGGGGCCGCTGGGCAACGAAGAAATGGCGCGGTTGTTCCGCGAAATCATGTCGTCGTGCCTGGCGCTCGAGCAGCCGCTGAAAGTGGCTTACCTCGGCCCTGAAGGCACCTTCACCCAAGCGGCAGCCATGAAACACTTCGGCCACGCCGTCATCAGCAAGCCGATGGCAGCTATCGACGAAGTGTTCCGTGAAGTCGCCGCCGGTGCGGTGAATTTTGGCGTGGTGCCGGTGGAAAACTCCACCGAAGGCGCGGTTAATCACACGCTGGACAGCTTTCTCGAACACGACATGGTCATCTGTGGCGAAGTCGAACTGCGCATTCACCATCACCTGTTGGTCGGTGAAAACACCAAGACCGACAGCATCAGCCGCATCTATTCCCACGCGCAGTCGCTGGCGCAGTGCCGCAAGTGGCTGGACGCGCACTACCCGAATGTCGAGCGCGTCGCGGTGTCGAGCAACGCTGAAGCCGCCAAGCGGGTTAAAGGTGAGTGGAATTCGGCGGCGATTGCCGGTGACATGGCGGCCGGTCTGTATGGCCTGACCCGTCTGGCCGAGAAGATCGAAGACCGTCCGGACAACTCGACGCGCTTCCTGATGATTGGTAACCAGGAAGTGCCGCCGACCGGCGACGACAAGACTTCGATCATCGTGTCGATGAGCAACAAGCCCGGCGCGCTCCACGAGCTGCTGGTGCCGTTCCACGACAACGGGATCGACCTGACCCGCATCGAAACCCGTCCATCGCGCAGCGGTAAATGGACCTACGTGTTCTTCATCGACTTCGTCGGCCACCACCGTGATCCGTTGATCAAAGGTGTGCTGGAAAAGATCAGTCAGGAAGCAGTAGCACTCAAAGTGCTGGGTTCCTACCCGAAAGCAGTTCTCTAAGGGGCGGTAGCAAATGAGTGGCAACTTCCTCGCTCTGGCACAGCCGGGCGTGCAACAACTTTCGCCGTACGTTCCGGGCAAGCCTGTGGACGAACTGGCGCGCGAGCTGGATCTGGATCCGGCAAAAATCGTCAAACTGGCGAGCAATGAAAATCCGCTGGGCGCCAGCCCGAAAGCCTTGGCGGCGATCCGCGAAGAGCTGGCCGAGCTGACCCGTTATCCGGATGGCAACGGTTTCGCGCTGAAATCCCTGCTGGCCGAGCAATGCCGTGTCGAGCTGAACCAGGTCACCTTGGGCAACGGTTCCAACGACATTCTTGAGCTGGTCGCGCGCGCCTATCTGGCGCCGGGCCTTAATGCGGTGTTCAGTGAGCACGCGTTTGCGGTGTACCCGATCGCCACTCAAGCGGTCGGCGCTCAGGCCAAAGTGGTGCCGGCGAAGGACTGGGGGCATGACCTGCCTAAAATGCTCGCGGCCATCGACGCCAACACCCGCGTGGTGTTCATCGCCAACCCGAACAACCCGACTGGCACCTGGTTCGGCGCTGAAGCGCTGGACGAGTTCCTGCAGGATGTTCCGGAGCATGTGTTGGTGGTGCTGGACGAGGCTTACATCGAGTACGCCGAAGGCAGTGATTTGCCGGACGGTCTGGATTTCCTCGCCGCTTACCCGAACCTGTTGGTTTCGCGCACGTTCTCCAAGGCTTACGGTTTGGCGGCATTGCGCGTCGGCTACGGCCTGTCGACCCCGGTTGTCGCCGATGTGCTCAACCGTGTTCGTCAGCCATTCAACGTCAACAGCCTCGCTTTGGCGGCAGCCTGCGCAGCGTTGAAGGACGAGGAATATCTGGCGCAAAGCCGTCAGCTCAACGAATCGGGCATGCAGCAGCTGCAAGCCGGTTTCCGTGAGCTGGGCCTGAACTGGATCGAGTCCAAGGGCAATTTCATCTGCGTCGATCTCGCACAAATTGCAGCCCCGGTATTCCAGGGTTTGCTGCGCGAAGGCGTGATCGTGCGTCCGGTGGCCAATTACGGCATGCCGAATCACCTGCGGGTGACCATCGGTCTGCCAGCGGAAAACAGCCGCTTCCTCGAAGCGCTGCGCAAGGTTCTGGCTCGTGGGTGATGTCACTGCAATGCAATCTGCTGCACCTATGATCGGTCGCCTTGTGGTGGTCGGTCTGGGGTTAATCGGTGGTTCGTTTGCCAAAGGCTTGCGTGAAAGCGGTATCTGCCGCGAAGTGGTCGGGGTCGATCTCGATCCGCAATCGCGCAAACTGGCGGTCGAGTTGGGTGTGGTTGATCGCTGTGAGGATGACCTGGCTGCGGCATGCCAGGGCGCTGACGTGATTCAACTGGCGGTGCCGATCCTGGCCATGGAAAAAGTGCTCGCGCGTCTGGCGAGCATGGATCTCGGGCAGGCGATTCTGACTGATGTCGGCAGCGCCAAAGGCAATGTGGTGCGCGCGGCAACCGAAGCGTTTGGCGCGATGCCGCCGCGTTTCGTGCCGGGCCATCCGATCGCCGGTTCCGAGCAGAGCGGGGTGGAAGCTTCCAATGCCGAACTGTTCCGTCGTCACAAAGTGATTCTCACGCCGCTCGAGCAAACCGATCCGGCCGCGCTGGCGGTGGTTGATCGTCTGTGGCGCGAATTGGGCGCCGACGTCGAGCACATGCAGGTCGAGCGTCACGATGAAGTGTTGGCCGCGACCAGTCATCTGCCACACTTGCTGGCTTTCGGTCTGGTCGATTCGTTGGCCAAGCGCAATGAAAACCTTGAGATCTTCCGTTACGCTGCCGGTGGTTTTCGCGATTTCACAAGAATCGCCGGAAGCGACCCGGTGATGTGGCACGACATCTTCCTCGCTAACCGCGAGGCTGTTCTGCGCACACTCGATACATTTCGCAGCGACCTCGACGCCTTGCGCGACGCGGTCGATGCAGGGGATGGGCACCAATTGTTGGGCGTCTTCACGCGCGCCCGGGTTGCCCGCGAGCATTTCAGTAAAATCCTGGCCCGCAGGGCCTATGTGGACGCTATGAATTCCAACGATCTGATCTTCCTGGCTCAACCTGGTGGCCGCCTGTCCGGTCGGATTCGCGTACCGGGCGACAAATCCATTTCCCACCGTTCGATCATGCTCGGTTCGCTGGCCGAAGGCGTCACCGAAGTCGAAGGCTTCCTTGAGGGCGAAGACGCCCTGGCGACCTTGCAGGCGTTCCGCGACATGGGCGTGGTCATCGAAGGCCCGCACCACGGCCGCGTGACCATCCACGGTGTCGGCCTGCACGGTCTGAAACCGGCGCCGGGCCCGATCTATCTGGGCAACTCCGGTACCTCGATGCGTCTGCTCTCCGGCCTGTTGGCTGCGCAGAACTTCGACAGTACTTTGACTGGCGATGCCTCGCTGTCCAAGCGTCCGATGAATCGCGTGGCCAATCCACTGCGTGAAATGGGCGCCGTGATTGAAACCGCGGCTGAAGGTCGTCCACCGATGACTATTCGTGGCGGTCACAAGCTCAAAGGCCTGACCTACACCATGCCGATGGCCAGTGCTCAGGTGAAATCCTGCCTGCTGCTCGCCGGTCTGTACGCTGAAGGCAAGACCACTGTGACCGAGCCCGCTCCGACTCGCGACCACACCGAGCGCATGCTGCGTGGTTTCGGCTATCCGGTCAGCGTTGAAGGCGCTACGGCTTCGGTTGAGTCCGGCGGCAAACTGACTGCGACCCACATTGAAGTCCCGGGCGACATCTCGTCGTCGGCGTTCTTCCTTGTAGCGGCCTCGATCGCCGAAGGTTCGGAGCTGGTGCTTGAGCACGTCGGCATCAACCCGACCCGTACTGGCGTTATCGACATCCTGCGCCTGATGGGTGCTGACATCACTCTGGAGAACCAGCGTGAAGTTGGCGGTGAGCCTGTCGCTGACCTGCGCGTGCGGGCAGCTAAACTCAAAGGCATCGAGATTCCGGAAGCGCTGGTTCCACTGGCGATCGACGAATTCCCGGTGCTGTTCGTGGCGGCCGCCTGTGCCGAAGGGCGCACCGTACTGACCGGCGCTGAAGAGTTGCGGGTCAAGGAATCGGATCGCATTCAGGTCATGGCGGACGGTTTGCTGGCGCTGGGCGTCAAGTGCGAACCGACCCCGGACGGCATCATCATCGACGGCGGCCAGATCGGCGGCGGCGAAGTGCATGGTCACGGCGATCACCGTATTGCCATGGCTTTCAGCGTGGCCTCGCTGCGCGCCACTGCACCGATCCGCATCCATGATTGCGCCAACGTCGCGACATCGTTCCCGAACTTCCTCGCATTGTGCGGGCAGGTCGGTATTCGTGTGGCACAAGAGGCTCAGTCGTGAACAACATTGCACCGGTCATCACCATTGATGGGCCCAGCGGCTCGGGCAAAGGCACCGTAGCCGGGATTCTGGCCAAGCGTCTGGGCTGGAACCTGCTGGATTCCGGTGCGCTATACCGTTTGCTCGCCTTTGCTGCGCACAACCATGGTGTTGATCTGACCAATGAAGAGCTGCTGAAGAAACTCGCCGCTCATCTGGATGTTCAGTTTATTGCGGCGACCGACGGTCAGTTGCAACGCATCATTCTGGAAGGCGACGAAGTCAGCGATGTCATCCGCACTGAAAGCGTCGGTTCCGGTGCTTCTCAAGTGGCTGCATTGCCGGCCGTACGCGAGGCGCTGCTGCAGCGCCAGCGGGCTTTCCAGGAAGCGCCGGGCCTTGTCGCGGATGGTCGCGACATGGGTACCGTGGTTTTTCCAGGCGCGCCGCTGAAGATTTTCCTGACCGCCAGTGCCGAGGAGAGAGCGCGCCGTCGATATTTGCAGTTGAAGGGCAAAGTCGAGGGTGTTAGTCTGTCGAGTCTGCTAGATGAGATCCGTGCGCGCGACGAGCGTGACACCCAGCGAGCGGTAGCCCCGCTTAAGCCGGCGGCTGACGCCATACAGCTGGATTCCACGGAGTTGTCCATCGACCAGGTGCTTGAACGCATCATGAGCGAGATCGCCATTCGCGATATCGCCGGGTGACCAAGAAGGCCACAGGGGACCAGTCATAGTCCTGCGGCGCTTCTTCTATATGAAACTAACCCACACCGTCTGGGGTGTGGAGATGGGCGTATCCTTCGCCCTCATTTACAGGAATTAAAATGAGCGAAAGCTTTGCGGAACTCTTTGAAGAAAGCCTAAAAACCCTGAACCTTCAGGCAGGCTCCATCATCACCGGTGTTATCGTTGATATCGATTACCAAGCTCGCTGGGTAACCGTTCACGCTGGCCTGAAGTCTGAAGCACTCATCCCGCTTGAGCAGTTCTACAACGACGCTGGCGATCTGACTATCAATGTCGGTGACGAAGTTCACGTTGCTCTGGACTCGGTTGAAGACGGTTTCGGTGAAACCAAGCTGTCCCGTGAAAAAGCCAAGCGCGCTGAGTGCTGGATCGTTCTGGAAGCAGCCTTCGCAGCTGAGGAAGTGGTCAAGGGCGTTATCAACGGTAAGGTTAAAGGCGGCTTCACTGTCGACGTTAACGGCATCCGTGCGTTCCTGCCAGGTTCCCTGGTTGACGTCCGTCCAGTGCGCGACACCACGCACCTGGAAGGCAAAGAGCTGGAATTCAAGGTCATCAAGCTGGATCAGAAGCGCAACAACGTTGTCGTTTCCCGTCGCAGCGTCCTGGAAGCCGAGAACTCCGCCGAGCGTGAAGCTCTGCTGGAATCCTTGCAGGAAGGCCAGCAAGTCAAAGGTATCGTCAAAAACCTCACCGATTACGGCGCATTCGTCGATCTGGGTGGCGTGGACGGCCTGCTGCACATCACCGACATGGCCTGGAAGCGCATCAAGCATCCTTCCGAGATCGTCAACGTTGGTGACGAAATCGACGTTAAGGTTCTGAAATACGATCGCGAACGCAACCGTGTTTCCCTGGGCCTGAAGCAACTGGGCGAAGATCCATGGGTTGCTATCAAAGCCCGTTACCCAGAGAGCACTCGCGTTACCGCTCGTGTAACCAACCTGACCGACTACGGCTGCTTCGCTGAGCTGGAAGAAGGCGTTGAAGGTCTGGTACACGTTTCGGAAATGGACTGGACCAACAAGAACATCCACCCTTCGAAAGTCGTACAAGTCGGCGACGAAGTGGAAGTTATGGTTCTGGACATCGACGAAGAGCGTCGTCGTATCTCCCTGGGCATCAAGCAGTGCAAATCTAACCCATGGGAAGATTTCTCTGGCCAGTTCAACAAGGGCGATAAAATCTCCGGCACCATCAAGTCGATCACCGATTTCGGTATCTTCATTGGTCTGGACGGCGGCATCGACGGTCTGGTTCACTTGTCCGACATCTCCTGGAACGAAGTTGGCGAAGAAGCTGTTCGTCGTTTCAAGAAGGGCGACGAGCTGGACACCGTTATCCTGTCGGTTGACCCAGAGCGCGAGCGCATCTCCCTGGGTATCAAGCAACTGGAAAGCGATCCGTTCTCCGAGTACGTTCAAGAGAACGACAAAGGCGCCATCGTTAAAGGCACTGTGAAAGAAGTTGACGCCAAAGGCGCCATCATCGTTCTGGCCGACGATATCGAAGCGACTCTGAAAGCCTCCGAAATCAGCCGTGACCGCGTTGAAGACGCGCGCAACGTTCTGAAAGAAGGCCAGGAAGTAGAAGCCAAGATCATCAGCGTTGATCGCAAGAGCCGCGTAATCCAGCTCTCCATCAAGTCGAAAGACGATGCTGAAGAGAAAGAAGCTATCCAAAGCCTGAAGGCTGAAGAAGCTCCTACTGGCGACACCACCATGGCGGCACTGCTGCGCCAGGCAATGGCCAAACAGAACTAAGTTCTGCTTGATCATTAAAAAGGGCGACTTCGGTCGCCCTTTTTTGTGCCTGCGATTTGGTGGAGCGGCACCTCTCGCGTGAAACCAATCTTGTTACTCAATTGTCTGTTTCTTTATTCGGATCAATCGTCTATTCGCGACTAGGCTTAGGCTGAAGATCGCAGTAGTCGGGCAGATTGCCTGGCATAAGGAAGTGAATGAACAAGTTTATCGTGTTGGTCGGTGTGCTGATGTTGGCGGGCTGCGCCACGAGCGCCAAGACGCATGTGGTGCGCGGCGTCAGCGGCATCGAGGTTGATTGCTCGGGGTTGGGCTCGAGTTGGGAGAAGTGTCAAAAGCGCGCCACAAAAGAATGCAAAGGCGCAGGCTACAAGGTCATTACCAGATCCGATGATGCCAAGGATGATGATCAGTATCCTTTTGGCTTCAATCCTGCGGGCTACCTGACGCGCACGATGTTGGTGATGTGTCGATAGGGTGGCCGTTTATAGAGCTTGTGCCCTGAAAACGGGCGTTTCAATGCGCAGGAAGATATGTCAATCCCTGGGCTGTTCAAAATCTTCCGGGCGTGCTAAAACCTTTCAAGCGCTGATCTAGCTGCTTGAAAAAGAAGGGAAAAATATGACGAAGTCGGAGTTGATCGAACGAATTGTCACCCATCAAGGGCTGCTCTCATCCAAGGATGTGGAGCTGGCCATCAAGACCATGCTTGAACAAATGTCTCAATGTCTGGCCACCGGTGATCGAATCGAGATCCGCGGTTTTGGCAGCTTCTCCTTGCACTATCGCGCGCCGCGCGTAGGGCGCAATCCAAAAACCGGCCAGTCGGTGAGTCTGGACGGAAAATTCGTTCCGCATTTCAAGCCAGGTAAAGAACTGCGCGATCGTGTGAACGAAGAAGAGGAGGAGGGGGTTTGATCTTCGCTCTGAATTATCAAGGAGGCGTGCGTGCGTAACCTCAAACGTATTCTTCTCGGTGTTTTTGTTTTGCTGCTGGTGCTGGTTATTCTGGCTTTCATCCTTGAAAACCAGCAGTCGGTCGCGCTGATGTTTCTGGGGTGGTCGGGGCCTCAACTGCCTGTTTCGCTCGTCGCGGTTGTAGCGTTGCTTATCGGAATGCTGATTGGGCCAATTATTGGCTGGTTTCTTGGGCGTTCGACTCGAGCAGCGCGCAAACGTCTGGCGTAATCAAGGTCGGTGCGACGCGTAAATCAATTTGCACCACAGTTTGTCTATATCCATTAGTAAAACGCTCATTAAGCTGTAAAATGCTGCGCTTGTTCGATAGTGGCATATTTACACATCGATTCAGACAGACTCTGACAGAAGCCTGCTTTCCTGCGGTTTTTGCATTCATGGATTAGACGGTGCTCGTTGGTGACACTGTCAGCAACTCAAGGGTATGGTTTCGCGTGAAAATTCTAGTTACCGGCGGCGCCGGGTTTATCGGCTCGGCAGTCATCCGTCACATCATCTCCAATACCACTGACTCTGTCGTCAACGTCGACAAGTTGACTTACGCCGGTAACCTGGAGTCCTTGGCTGAAGTCAGTCAGAACTCACGTTATGCGTTCGAGCGCGTTGATATCTGCGATCGCGAACAAATTGATCGCGTCCTGCGTGAGCACCAGCCGGATGCCATCATGCATTTGGCAGCGGAATCGCACGTCGACCGTTCGATCTCTGGCCCGTCCGAGTTCATCCAGACAAATATCATTGGCACTTACACTCTGTTGGAAGCCTCGCGTCACTACTGGGCGGCCATGGATGATGCACGTAAGGCCAATTTCCGCTTTCACCATATTTCCACTGACGAAGTGTACGGTGATCTGGAAGGCCCGGAGGATCTCTTCACTGAAACCACTCCGTATCAACCGAGTTCGCCGTACTCGGCCAGCAAGGCAAGTTCCGACCACCTGGTTCGTGCCTGGGCGCGCACTTACGGCCTGCCGACGTTGGTCACCAACTGCTCGAACAACTATGGCCCTTGCCACTTCCCTGAGAAATTGATTCCTCTGATCATTCTCAACGCACTGGAAGGCAAGCCATTGCCGGTTTACGGGAAGGGCGATCAAATTCGCGATTGGCTGTATGTTGAAGACCACGCACGTGCCTTGTACAAAGTCGTTACCGAGGGTGTTCTGGGTGAGACCTACAACATCGGCGGTCATAACGAAAAGCAAAACATCGAAGTAGTGCATACCCTTTGCGCGCTGCTGGATGAGTTGCGTCCTGACTCTGCTCACCGTCCGCACGCAAGCTTGATCACTTATGTGCAAGATCGCCCAGGTCACGACCTGCGTTACGCGATCGATGCGAGCAAGATCGAGCGTGAGCTTGGCTGGACGCCGGAAGAGACTTTCGAAACCGGTATTCGTAAAACTGTCGAATGGTACCTCACCAATACTGAGTGGGTTGAGCACGTGAAAAGCGGTAGCTACCAGCAGTGGATCGACCAGAACTACGCGGATCGCTCGAACAAAGAATGAAAATCCTTCTTTTAGGAAAAAATGGCCAAGTGGGCTGGGAGCTGCAACGTTCCCTGGCCACGCTTGGTGATTTGACAGCTTTGGATCGATCTACGGTCAATGACTTGTGCGGCGATTTGGCTGATCTCGACGCATTGCGAAAAACGATCAGGCATATCAAACCTCAGATTATTGTGAACGCAGCGGCTTACACGGCCGTGGATAAAGCTGAGTCAGAACCCGAGTTGGCTGATCTTGTTAACGGTCGGGCGACTCAGGTTCTTGCTGAAGAAGCTGCAGCGCTCGACGCTTGGCTGGTGCATTACTCAACCGACTACGTATTCAATGGTGAAGGTTCGACGCCTTGGAGTGAAACGGCTGCTGTATCCCCCGTTAATCACTATGGCGCCAGCAAATTGCTGGGTGAACAAGCGATTATTGCATCGGGTTGCAAGTATGCGATCTTCCGTACGAGTTGGGTCTATGGTGCACGCGGTAATAACTTCGCCAAGACAATGTTGCGCTTGGCCAAGGATCGCGAAACGCTGAGCGTTATTGCCGACCAGATCGGTGCGCCAACTGGAGCAGATTTGATTGCCGACGTGACCGCGTTGGCTATTCAGCACCTCTTGCAGCGTCCTGAGCTGGCAGGCCTCTATCATCTTGCCGCCGCAGGCGAAGTGTCATGGCATGGTTATGCCAGTCATGTGATCGACTTTGCCAAAGCCAATGGTGAAGCGTTAGCGGTCAAAGAAATCAAGGCGATTGAAACAGTCGCCTATCCAACACCTGCACGCCGCCCACTGAACTCCCGTCTGGATACTCAGAAACTGCGTGACAATTTTTCTCTACACTTGCCGGATTGGCAAAGTGGTGTAACCCGAATGCTTAGGGAAGTTCTGAACAAATGACCACGACAAATCGTAAAGGCATTATCCTCGCTGGCGGTTCCGGCACACGTCTGCATCCACTGACTCTGGGTGTGTCCAAGCAGATGTTGCCGATCTACGACAAGCCAATGATCTTCTACCCGCTGTCGGTACTGATGCTGGCCGGCATGCGTGAAATTCTGATTATCTCAACGCCTGAGGATCTGCCACTGTTTCGCAAGTTGCTGGGTGATGGCAGCCTTTACGGCATTGAGCTGACATATGCTGAGCAACCTAGTCCTGATGGTCTGGCTCAGGCTTTCATTATCGGCGAAGAATTTATCGGCGAAGATCCTTGCTGCCTGATTCTGGGCGACAATATTTTCTACGGTCAGCACTTCTCGGACAACCTGCGCTCCGCTACCGAGCAAAAGAGCGGCGCTACGGTCTTCGGTTATCACGTTTCTGATCCGGAGCGATTTGGTGTGGTTGAATTCGACTCCACCGGTCGCGCGCTCAGTATTGAAGAGAAACCGGCGAAGCCCAAGTCGAACTATGCAGTGACCGGCCTGTATTTCTACGACAACGAAGTTGTCGAGATTGCCAAGAACATCAAGCCTTCTGAGCGTGGTGAACTGGAAATTACCGATGTCAACCGTGTGTATCTCGAGCGCAAGTCGCTGAATGTTGAAATGCTCGGCCGTGGTTTTGCCTGGCTTGATACCGGCACTCACGACTCGTTGCTTGAAGCCAGTCACTTTGTGCATACCATTGAGCAGCGTCAGGGTCTCAAGGTCGCTTGCCTGGAAGAGATCGCTTACCACAATGGCTGGATCACTTCCGAGCAGTTGGGCACACAGGCTAATGCTTTGAAGAAAACGGGTTACGGACAGTACCTGCAGAAGCTTTTGGACTCGCCTTCCCACTGATTTGGAAGCACTGTTGTTCCAACAGTAATGTTTAGTCGGTTCAAGCAGGAATGGCATGCCAGTAAAACATCCCAAGGTTGCGGTTTTGCTGGCTGCCTACAATGGTATGCAGTGGATCGAGGAGCAAATAGCCTCGATCCTCGGCCAGTCTGCTGTTGATGTCTGTATCTACATCAGTATCGACACCTCCTCGGACGGCACCGAACAGTGGTGTTCCGAACGCGCAGCCAGAGAAGAGCGCATCAACCTTTTACCTCCTGCAGGCACTTTTGGCGGTGCCGCGCGCAATTTCTTCAGATTGATTCGTGAAGTCGATCTGAATCCTTATGACTACGTCTCTTTCGCCGATCAAGATGATATTTGGTATCCGGATAAACTCTGGCGTGCCACACAGGCGATTCAAATACGGCAAGTCGATGCCTATTCCAGCAATGTTCGGGCTTTTTGGCCGGACGGTCGCACTCATGTCCTGGATAAAGCTCAGCCCCAGGTTGATTGGGATTTTCTTTTCGAGGCGGCGGGCCCCGGCTGCACGTATGTGATGAATAAAGCCGTTGCCTCATCGCTCAAGAACTCGACACTTGTCGATTGGCAGCAGTTGCATGCAGTTACCTTGCATGACTGGTATTGCTATGCGCATGCAAGAAGTCATGGCTTTAGCTGGTTCATCGATCCGAAACCTTCAATGGATTACCGTCAGCATGAGCGAAATCAAGTAGGTGCCAATAAAGGTCTGAGCTCTTTGGTCGCTCGATATAGAACGATTCGCGATGGCTGGTGGTTTAGCCAAGTGCAAATGATCGTCCGTTTGGTGGGGCTGGAATCCGATCCATTCGTCCAGAAATGGTTACCCCTTCGACCCGTTCAATTGACGAGGCTTTCATTCAACGCATGGCGTTGTCGACGGCGGGGACGCGACAAATTCCTCTTTTTTTGCATCTGCTGGGTCACGGCGGCAAGGAAGCTTTTCAAATGATTGGCGCAAAAGTATTGGTGACAGGGGCGGCGGGGTTTGTCGGTGAAGGTTTGATTTTTCGCCTGTTGTTGGACAGGCGTTATCGTCCGATTGCCGCCGCCCGTGGCCAAACACGGCTACTTGGGTTGTGTCCGGTGCAATCTTTCGATCTGCTTGATGAGCAATGTTTAATTGAACTGGATGACGTAGAGGTCGTCGTTCATGCGGCGGCTCGCGTGCATGTTTTGCATGAGCAGTCTGAGAACGCATTGTCCGAATTTCGCAAAGTCAATGTTCAAGGAACGCTGAAGTTGGCAAAGCGTGCTGCTCAATCGGGGGTCAAACGCTTCATTTTCATCAGCTCGATCAAGGTCAATGGTGAAAGCACGCAAGAAGGGAAACCGTTTACTGCTGACGACCAGGCTAGACCGCTGGATCCTTACGGCGTCTCCAAGCATGAAGCTGAAGTCGGTTTGATCCAGTTAGGACGCGATACAGGCATGGAAATCGTGATCATTCGTCCTCCGCTGGTATATGGTCCTGGCGTAAAAGCCAATTTTCTCAGCATGTTGATTTGGTTGGACAGAGGTCTGCCGCTGCCCTTGGGTGCGATTCGTAATCAACGTAGCCTGGTCGCGCTCGATAATTTAATCAGCCTCGTTGTCACCTGCATTGACCACCCGGCAGCCTCGGGTCAGGTATTTTTGGTCAGCGATGGTGAGGACGTTTCTACCACTCAGTTGTTGCGCTTGCTGTCCGAAGCATTGGATAAATCGTCCTGTCTGATTCCTGTTCCCCAGGCCGTGTTGAAAGTTGTCGCGCAAGTGATTGGCAAGGGTGATGTGGCGCAACGGATTTGCGGTTCACTTCAGGTCGATATCGAAAAAACTCGTAAATTGCTCGATTGGACACCACCAGAAAAAATGAAAACTGCTGCGCGTAAAACGGCAATTTACTACAGGGAAGAGAATGCCAAATGATGGTGGGCGGACTGATATTGTCGGTATTTGCACTGTCCTGGCTGCTCACGGCATGCCTGCGGCGATACGCGCTCTCGCGAAGTTTGATGGATGTTCCTAATGAACGCAGCGCGCACTCCGTACCCACTCCGCGGGGTGGTGGTGTCGCGATTGTTGCTTCATTTCTTGTGGGTTTGCCGGTTCTGGCTCAGTTGGACATTTTGAGTTTGACTACGCTTTACGCATTGCTGGGTGGTGGATTCTTGGTGGCCCTGATCGGTTTCGCTGATGATCATGGCCACATACCTGCAAAGTGGCGATTGATCGGACATTTTTTAGCGGGTTGCTGGGTGTTGTATTGGCTTGGAGGTCTTGCACCCCTCGAGATACTTAATACACGAATTGATTTAGGTTGGGCGGGTCGCTTTTTCGCGCTGATGTACCTCGTCTGGATGCTCAATCTTTATAACTTCATGGATGGCATCGACGGGTTGGCCAGCGCTGAAGCCGTGAGTGTCTGCCTTGGCATATGTCTGGTTTATTGGGTCGCCGGTTACGGGGCACTTGCCTGGTCGCCGCTGTTATTAGCTGCAGCGGTCAGTGGATTTTTATGCTGGAATTTTCCGCCGGCGAAAATTTTCATGGGTGATGCGGGAAGTGGTTTCCTGGGATTGATCCTCGGCACGATGACGCTGGAAGCTGCGTGGCACAATCCGCAGCTGTTATGGAGCTGGATCATTCTCTTGGCCATATTCATTGTCGACGCCACGTGGACGTTGGGACGTCGTTTATTCAGAGGTGAAAAGATCTATGAGGCCCATAGCAGCCATGGTTATCAACACGCGGCCAGGCGCTTCGGCCACAAGCCAGTGACGCTTGCAGTTGTCACTATCAATGTTGTGTTTTTGCTGCCGATATCGCTACTGGTCGCGCTGAAATATCTAGACGCGTTTTATGGCCTGCTGCTCGTTTTTGTACCGTTGAGTTTCATGGCAATTGCATTTAAAGCCGGTCGGCCCAAAATCGTGTAGGCAACGTATGTGATTGATCTGACGCCTGGTGCGGCCATTCCAGTGTTGCTTGGCTGATGTTGGTGCGCTAACCCGCTAATGATAAGAACTCCAGAGTGACTAGAAACCATGAAAAACAATCTCACCAGCCAGCCCATTTCAACGACGGGCAGAGTTCGTGGCGAACAGAAAAATCAACGTCCTGTCGTGATCTGGCTAACCGGGCTCAGCGGGTCGGGTAAGTCGTCCCTGGCTGATGCGCTCGAACAACGACTGGTCGCAAAAGGGTGCCATACCTATCTGCTGGACGGTGATAACGTCCGCATGGGGTTGTGCAAGGATCTGGGTTTCGGTGATCGTGATCGTGAGGAAAATATCCGGCGGGTCGCCGAGGTGGCAAATTTGTTCGTGGATGCCGGGCTGATCGTTATTACTTCTTTCATTTCACCCTTTCACCGTGATCGAGCATTGGCGCGTAGCGTGATTGGTGATGAATGTTTTATCGAGGTGTATATCAACACGCCGCTCAACGAGTGCGAGCGCCGTGATCCCAAGGGGCTGTACAGCAAAGCCCGACAAGGACTGATCAAGAATTTTACGGGTATTGATTCTCCTTATGAGCAACCCGGTGCTCCTGACATTACGATCGATACCCTGACTCAATCTGTCGATCAAAGTGTCGATGTGGTTATTGAATACCTGAAAAACTGGGATGCCAAGTGAAGCATTTAGTCATCATTGGGGCAGGCTTTAGCGGAACGGTTACAGCTATCGAGTTTTTAAAATCGGCGCCGCAAGGTGCGCGACTGACGATCATCAATCGTTCAGGCAAGATGGCGCGTGGTTTGGCCTACGGCACCAATAGTCCGGATCATCTGCTCAATGTCCCTGCGGGCAATATGTCAGCACTGGTAGACGAGCCTGGCTCCTTTCTTGATTATTGTCAGAAAATTGAACCCGCGACCCATTCAGGCAGTTTTGTTTCCCGCAAGATGTACGGGGCCTATCTCAATGACCTACTTGAGGGGATGAAATCTACTTCGAGTGTTCAATGTGCCAGTATCATGGGCGAAGTACATTCAATCCGACCCGCGGACGATAATGCGGGTGCCGTGATTGACTTGCACACAGGCGAGCAATTAGAGGCCGATCATGTTGTTCTGGCCTTCGGTAACTTCCCTCCCGCGAATCCGGCAGGCTTACAGATGCTTAAAGGTTCTGCGCGTTATGTGGAGGATCCATGGTCGTCCGCGGCGGAGCAGCACTTGCCCTCGAAAGCTGGGCACATCTTGTTGATCGGTAGTGGCCTGACCGCGGTTGATACCTTCATTTCGTTGCAACAGTCGAATCCTCAGGCCAGGATTACAATGCTTTCGCGTCGAGGATTATTACCCACCAATCATCGTCAAAAAATGCCTGCGAGTGGCTATAAGACCGCTATTTGTGATCACATGCTGGCGGCCACGCCAACCATCGCTTGCTACGTGAAACTCGTTCGACAAGAGATCGCACAATCCCCTGAGCACTGGCGAGAAATAGTTGCTGCACTCAGACCCATCACCTCTGAGTTGTGGGATCGATTGCCAATTATCGAGCGTCGGCGTTTTCTTCGTCACGTGCAGCCGCATTGGGATGTTTACCGACATCGGGTAGCGCCACAAACATTCCAGGTATTTCAAGAAGCGCTCGAAGCTTCCAGAATTGAGTCGCTTGCTGGTCGAATAGTGTCTGCGAACCTCGAACAGGATGGTGTTTCTTTACGCATCAAATCGAGAGGCAAGCATGATGTTCTCGAGTATCGCTTCGATCAAGTGATCAATTGCACTGGTCCTTGCACGGACATCAGCAGAATTTCCGATACCTTTATTTCTTACCTGGCGGGCGAGTCAATGGTTTGCGCTGATCCATTGAGTATCGGTATCAATGTGGGCAAAGATTACTCGGTCCTGAATTCGGCGGGTGAGGGCAAGCAGTGGTTGAGCTACGTCGGCCCTATGCTGAAAGCCGGGCTCTGGGAGGCAACGGCAGTGCCTGAACTTCGACAACATGCCCGTTTACTCGCACGACAAGTTGCTGAGCGTTTTCGGCGATTCGAGTAGGTTGATCCTGACGGGATCCCTCACCTCGTTTCAGGCGAGTTGTGCCAACGCCACAAACAAAAAGCCCGTATTTTTACAAATACGGACTTTTTTTTTGAATTGTGCAGTAGGGATGCTTTAACAAGTAGGTGCTAAATACGTGTCGTTATTCTTGCGCTGTCATGATCGCCGAGTGGGAAAGGAGGTGTTCAAGCCCTTCCACCATTTTGTCCCCTTCAGCTGACCAAGACGCTGACTCAGTAAAGGCAAACGCATTTTTCTTGATCTGCTCCCTCAATGTCGATGAGCAAAGAACTTGTTCCAGCGCTTCTGCCAGGTCATTGACGGTTGGCGTGGCGAGCATGGCGATGTCGTCGTTAAGCAGCCATTCGGTGCAGTCCGCGCGGTTACTGACAACCGGTACGCCACAGGCCATTATTTCTAGTGGCAAGAGCGAAAGATTTGTCATCGACAGGACGAGCGCTGCATCACAGGAACTGTACAACTCGGCCAATTCATCAGGGTTTTTCAAGCCTGCGTGATCGCACGAGAAAGGAAATGCGTAATGATGAACGTCCCAGCCTGCCATCACCACCGTCAAGTTCGGAATTCGTCGAGCCAGTTCGGCGAGCACCAGTACACCAAGCTCGAAAGCTCTGCGCGCGGTGGGAGGGCGCACGTAAAAGAATACGCGGGTAGTTGCCGTGTCGAGTCTTGAATGGGGTTTATACAACGCTCTGTCAAATGAGAAGCCCAGCGCAGTAGTCGACATGCCGAACTCTTTGGTCAGCAGCGTTGACAGCCAGCTGCCGGCCGTGAAGCCGTGGAAGCCAAACCAATAGGTTTGCTCCGCCAACGCATATTCTGTCCCTGCCGGGTAAAACCAAGGTTCAAAGTCTTGAACGAAATAGCACTTGTGAGTTGATGCTTGGATGTTTTTAACTGAATAAGCGGTTTGCCACGATGTTGCGATAGAAAATGCAGCAGTGGGGACCACTCCGTTGATGAAGTAGACCTCAAGGTTGTCGATGCCAAACCAGGAACGAATCGTCGCCTGAGTCTTGGCGACAGATTGCTCACCATCATCTTCGACAATGACAACTCGACTAGTGAAGCCCTGCGTCCCTACGTGTTGCATAAACCGGAAAAGATTGAGGTGCCCCCCGGAGCCTTTGCCAATGGGCGGAATGTACCAATTAATGGTTTTGGCGCCATTGCGTAAAGCATCGTCCGGCTGCTGAACGACCGGTGCAAAGTTCAGGAAACGATAAGCATGCATGACGTCAGGCTTGGTAAACAGCGAACGCGAGCTTCTCATGCGCCGAGACAGAATATTGAGGAATGAAGACACGCCTTCCTGTCTTATATGGTTCAACGATTTTTTGATTTGTGCAGCGAGCAAGTGAGCATTCACGTTTAACGTTTCACCTGTTTAAGTTTCTTGTCACGCGAGCAAAACGCAATGAGCGCTGGAGACTGAAATCCTGCGTGCACGCCTAACCAACTACCGGAAACCCGCATGAGGTTGTCGACTGGCATTCGAAGTGCCGGCATTAGCAACTTCCAACCCTCTTTGGACAGATTCTGGCGCACTGAGCGAAAATCACGCAGGGTCAGCCCAACCCAGCTTCTCAGCAGTACCAGCAAAGACGTTGATTGGTCATAGTGAAAGAGTTCATTCAGCGCCATGCTTTCATCGAAGCTTCGCTGAAATCGCTCCCATAAACCGTAGTTATGGGAGTGATACACGACAGCGTCGTGGCTGTAGGACTTTTTATAACCCGCTTCGATAATGATACGAGCCCAGGCCTGGTCTTCGGAAAAGTCGACTTCCGGATAAGGATGCTGCTCCCAGATCGAACGGCGCAGCAGTGCGTTGTTATCCGAGAAAAAATACAGAAACTGGCGATAGCCATTGTCAGTTCGATATCGATCCTGATCGTCGAGTTGCACCTTGGGCTGTGCCTGAAATCCAGAGAAGTGCTGCACCAATTCGTCACGGGTGAAGAGCGAGGCGTCGTCATAGGCAATGTGCCTGCCGAAGACTCCAGCGACCTGCTCATCCGCCTCGATTTCACGAACCAGGCAGCGCAACCAATTGTCGGCCGCCGGTTGCGCGTCCTGAGTAATCATGGCGATGTACTCGCCTTTTGCGGACTGGATGGCAGTATTGCGCGTGCGTCCATGCTGGAAGTCCGTCGGCTCAACCTCCATGAGGCGAACAGTCGGGTTGGCCCTGGCAATTGCCAGGGTGTCATCCCGCGAACCGGAGTCAATGACAATGACTTCAAAGGGCCAGTCTGTCTGTTGTTCCAGAACAGCCTTTAAGACTGCCTGGAACCTGCTTCCACCGTTTTTGGTAGGAATGACCACTGACACCTTGATACCGGTGGTCTCCATTACTTGCCCATCGTTCTTTTCATCCAGGCACTCGTCAATTGCAAGCCGTCTTCCAGGCTCACTTTTGGAGTCCACTTCAGTTCTTGTGCTGCCAGGGCGTTATCCAGAACGCTAACCGGGACGTCATAAGGCCGGCCAGGAAGATATTTCTTGTCGATCGCACCGCCCACTACGGTTTCGATTCGCTCGATGAGTTCGTTGATGCTTACGCCGGTGCCAGAGCTAATGTTGAAAACGCTATGGGATCCTTCGTATTTCAGAGCAAGGGCGAACGCTTCAGCGACATCGGACACGTAGACATAGTCACGCGTAACGCTGCCATCACCCCAGATCTGGATCGAGTCGTTTTTCAAGGCACGGCTAAGGAATACGCCGACTGCACCTTGCGCGGTTTCAACGCGCTGACGTTCGCCGTATGGGTTAGTCACCCGCAGTACGGTGGCTTTGATCCCGTGCAGATGTTGGTACATCAGGATGTATTTTTCGATCGCCAGCTTGGTGATGCCGTAAGAGACCTGTGGATCGGTCGGGTGTGCTTCGTCAATCGGCAAATAATTAGGCTCACCATATACGGTACCTCCGGAGGAGATAAATATGATGCGGCGTACACGTTTCTCAACCATTGCATTGAGCATCTGCAGTGTCGCGACGAGGTTGGTCTGTACGTCGTACACCGGATCGTCATTTGAGGTCTTCGGCAGCGTAGTCGATACAAGGTGCAGAACGGCGTCCATGCCATCAATGGCTTCATTGACGTCATGTTGACTCATCAGGTCGCCAGTCACCCACTCCACGACTTCTGTGGGGGCGAACTCTCTATAAGGTTCTACCCTTGGGCGCTCGAAGATGCGCAAAGAGTGGCCGTCAGCCAATAGCCGATCAGCAATTGTCGAGCCAATGAAGCCGCCGCCACCAAAGATTAGTATTTTCATGTTATCTCGTAATGCTTTTAACGTTGGTCAAGGCAATGTCGAAGCCATTGCTTTGCACGATAAACGGGAACAGGCGCTCAAGCGCGTGCAACATGCTGCCATCATAAGGCAGCGGCTCTTCAGGGTAGTCATCCCAGGTCAGTTCCAGTGCGTCCAGCGAACGAAGGCTTTCCGTCCGTGCCCAGAACATGGTGCCCACCGGGAAAACGATGTTTTCGGGCAGTGGCTTCAAGTCCAGGCGTTCCTGGAAGGCCTCGGCGAACACGCGGTTCTTGCCCCAGCAGACGATATGGGGATCATCAGCAAACACCATGCCCGTGCCTGGAGTGCTTAGCAATCTCGACGTAATGACATCTGCCATCGGACTGCTGCGTCCCAAAAGATTTTCAATCAGGAAATCGTACCAGACAGAGCCTACTTCCGGGTTGCTCTGATCTTTGCTCTTCTTGGTGTGCAGGTGGCCAACAATGTCGTATTCACGCAGATGACGACGATTGAACGCACTGAGGAATGGTCCGATGTCCCGTCCTTTGTTTGGCACGACCTCGATAGCCACTATGTTGCCGGAGTATCTGGAGCGCAATGCCTCAAGTTCGGCTTTGACTTGCTCGTTCGGTGCGCTCAGAAAAAGATCGGGACGCACTTTGTTGATTGCCAGACAATCAAGAATCTGCTCGAACAAGTCGGCGTAAAACACATGGACGTGCAGCGCAATGCGACCCTTTTCAATATCGGCGCTGACCGGAGAGTCAGGAGTCAATACATCATGTGCCCACGGACCCTGAGGTTTCCCTGCGCGCAGATAACAGGCCAGCGGATTCTGCCCGGCAACGTAGTCAGGAGATTGTTCGGCGAAAACCGCAGGGTGGAAACCTGGAAACAGTCTGCGCTCCTTGATGTTACTTGCCCACGAGCGGCCATGCATGCGCAGCGTTTCGAACTCGGAAATTGTCCTGTGATAACGCGGAATGAAGTCGTCTCTGTAGACGGCGGCTTGATCGATAGTGGTGTAATCGAGTTGCTCTTGCTGCGTCTGGGCAATCGCTTCCTTCGCGATATCCTCGAGGCCATCCATATAGGTTTGCATGGCAAATCGCAGCGCCGACGCGGATTTCAACTTTTCGCCAATAGCTGTTGTGCGAGCTTCGTCCGAGAGCAATGCGACCAGTTGGCGAGCCATGTCCGGGACATGCAGGTAGCGTGCGACACAGGTCTCCCTCAGGCCGCACTCATCAAGGAAATCTACGATGCCTGTGGTTTTATCGAAGCAGAATACGGGAAGCCCCAGGCTCATTGCATCAATAGCCACGTTAGGCAGTGGGTCGAGGCGTGAGGTGATCAAGACTGCCGAAGACTCGTCGTAAACGACCTGAATAGCCGATGTTTCAGGAATAAATGTGATGTGATCCTGAAGGCCGGCACGAAGAATCTGATCCTGGAGATAGGCCGAGTACTGCACGTCACCTTCAGGGTCGTAGCCCTTGCCAACCCAAACAAAATGCAGGTCATCCATGTCACCGTTTTCGAGGACACGAGCAGCGCAATCGATGAACAGATCCACACCTTTGCGCAGTTGAATCAAACCTGCGCCGAGGACGATCCGCTTGTTACCCTTCTTAAGGGTTCTGAAAATTGTTCTGAGTTGTGCCTCTTCATGCGCAACAACGTTTTTGTCGACGTCGGCGAAGGTAACGTCGCAGCGACCCTGGGGCAGAATATGAACCGGATACTCTGCGAGGTTCGGGAAGTCCCTGATTGCGCTCTGATGGATCACGGTAGAGGAAAACACGGTTCGTGTTGACCAGAACATGCTTTCCATAAAGGCTGTTTTAGGGCGAGTGTAGGCAGAAAACTCGTGCAGCAGGCTGATCGTCGGCACGAAGTTGGCCGCCAGTCCTTTTAGAACCACGCGCGATTCAATGCTGTTGATCAGTGCAAATTTTATGGTGTGCAAGCTGCATATTTTATCGATCAGCACGCGAGCATGATCTGGATTGAAGCGCATGCCGGCCGAGTCAATGAAAACGGCGCCGGAGTTCTTGAACTCTTCCGTCAACTCACCGCCACCCAGCACCATTGCGATAACGTTGTAGCGTTGTTTGAGCCGCATGATGAGATTGAGGCTCAGAATCGGTGCGCCGGTTCTCGAGGCTTCATGGCTTACAACGATCACGGTTTCCCGATTCGGGTCGAGCGGCGCAAGTTCAAAGCTGCTTTGACTCAATACCGGAGAATGCCCGATGCGACCTTCTCGGCGACCATGAAATACATAGTGGCTGAACGGGTCGGTACCGGAATTTTTGATATCCGGATATTGGTTCAGGTAGAAAACCGGGTCGAAGCCCAAGGCGTCACCCTTGGCCTTGATATAGGCTCTTGCATAGAGGCGTTGAGCAATCCCTAGTGCCAATTGCTTTATTTGGCGGCCTTTATTGCGCATCTTGTTCTTCAACTCGTTCATTCCATGACAGCATTAAGTTAGTAAGTGACGCCGGTGACGACTGTTGTGTTAATACGCATTTTTCGGCTGATACACGCGAGCGGCAACATTTGCGCCAGAATTCGATCTTCAACCGCATCAGGCAAGTGCATTTCCTTGACCGCCACCTTTAGCTGCGGGAGCGAGTTCACCAAAGGCGATATGACCGCCGGAACGGTCCAGAATACGCCATTTACAGGGTAAGCCAGATGCTTGTGTTGGGCGGGAGCCAAACTCGCTGCCTTGCACAAATGATCGAGTTGCTCGAAATCTTGCGACAAATATCCGATATTCGGATCTTCAGGGAAAACCAGACCCAGAGCGCTCACAGTGTCCTGCTCGGTCAACTGACAAGCAATTGTCCGCAGCGCCAAGTGTTCGCCGTCGATCATGTTTTCGATCAAGAAGCGATGATAAGCGCTTTGAGTCGTAAATTCCGCATCAATAGGTTCGGCTTGCAGATCGAGGTGGCCGATCAGGTCAAAAGTTTGATAGTCAATGCTCGCCAAATGACCCAGCAATGACGAGAGAGGGCCTCTGTCGCAAACTTTGATATCAAGCGGCTGCTCACTATGGTTGCTTGCAATATCGCCAAACGCCAGCCGGCTGGCTTCGTCATTGACCTGCACAATCACGCTAACGTTTATCCCGCACACGGTGATCTGATCGAGGGCGCTCAGTAGTTGCTCAGGCTGCGAAACGCTGACAAACAAAAGTGCTTTGATTGCGTCTGTAGGGGTGTGGGTTTTTTTCCAGTCAAACCGGTCAGAAAGCCAAGGTCCCAGCGGTCGGCCCATCCGGATGTAATGGGCCAGCGGATCATGCTGTCCCACGGCCTGGGAGTTGAGCTCCTTATAGAGAGCTGGATCAAAGCCCGGGAAAGGTTTACGACGCAATACGCCGCGGCTCCACGAGCGCACGTAGCGACGTATTGCCGAGGCCTCATCTTCCAGGGTGATATTTGCAGGGGTGTAGAAGTCTACGTCCAGTACACCGGCCTCTGCGATAGTTGCACAATCGTTCTTTTCGAATTGGCCCGCAGTGTTCAGATCCGTCGCAATGTTGACGAGTTTTTCAACATAGCTGGCCATGTTGAACTCGCGTGCGGCAACGGCTTTCACTTGCTCGCCAACGCTCAGACGCGTGCTGTGCGAGGATGCCAGGCGAATGATTTTCTCCGCCATGTTGCCAGTGTCCAGATACGGTGCAATGCAATCTGGCGCCAGGCCGTTGCGTTCGAGGACGTCAGCAATCCCTGTTGTACGGTCAAAGCAAAGAACCGGGAGGCCGCGTACCATTGCGTCAATGGCAACGTTCGGCAAGGGGTCAAGGCGCGAGCTGAGCAGCAACATATCGCTCATGGCGTAAACTTCTTCGATTTGCGCAGTTTCCGAGATGATTGTGAACTGCTCGGCAATTCCGCTGCGCTTGATCTGATCGTACAAATAGACCGAGTAGGCAATATCCGTTTCCGGGTCGTAATTGTCGCCAATCCAGATGAAACGGCACTTGTGACCGATCGGAGAGTTGATCACTCGAGTGGCGCATTCGATAAAGATGTCTACGCCCTTGCGCAGCTGCACGCGACCGGCACCGAGAATAATGATGGTGTCCGCATCTTGATCTTTCGGGCGCATCTCGTGCTGAAGGCGCATTTTTTCGGCGTTGGCCTGAGCCTCATCCTGCGCTTCTCCTGGCACGGTACTTTTACCCTGAGCCAGAACGGGAATGCTGCAGTCGTTGAGTTGCGGCAGCACTTGCACCGCGCTGTCCAGCGTGACATCCGAGGAGAACACCGTCTGGCTCGCCCAGAGCAGTGCATTCTGAATTGCCGAGCGGGGCCGGGTATACACCGCAAATTCATGAATGAGGCTGACAGCAGGTATATAGCGGTCGGCCAACGGTTTGAGTGCGAGATTGGACTCAAGGCTGTTGACGATCGCGAAATCGATTTTGTACGTATCGAGGAATTCGGCGATGGCCAGCGATGCGCCGATGGGGTTATTGCGATCCAGCGGGCCTGCGACGACGGCTCCGATATCAACGAACGCATCGAACAATGAGCCAGGGCCCAACAACAGAGCAACGACATTGAAATGCTCTGTCAACTGCTGCGCTATGTTCAGACTAAGGATCGGCGCTCCTGTACGCGACGCTTCATGACTGACCAACAATGCAGTCTGCTTACCGCTGCGTTGCAATTCTTCAAGGGAGCAGTTCAGCGTCACTTTCGGAATTGTCCCGATGCGACCTTCATGCTGACCATGCATGAAGAAATGCTGGCGCGGATCCATGCCGCAATTCGCGATGTCAGGGTACATCGTGAGATAGAAGGCCTCATCAAACTCGACTTCGACAATCGAAGTGGCAACTTCGCACGCTGCCGCAGAACGAATGTCATCCGTTGCAACTGCTTCGGTTGCAGGCTCCAACTCGACGACGTCGACCTGTGGCGAATGGACGGGCACCACCGCAGGTACTGGAGGATCCTGTTCAGCCAGTGGCTGGCGACCTTCACGCAATCCTGCGCCAAGATAATGTTCGCGTGCAGTCATGCCGGCGGCTACTACGTCCGGGTAGCTGCTCATGTAGAACTGATCGTCAAACTCACGACCATTGCTCAATATGATCGCTGGTTTGTTTTTATAACCTGGTATGAGGCGTAACGATCTCCAGGACTTCGACAAAAAGTAAGTTGCCCAGGAGTTGGTCAGTGCGTCTATCTTCTCGCCTGCAGTTACAAGGCTGCCTTGAGTGGAGGCCAAGGCGAATGACAATTGACTGATTTGTTGATCAAGTGACTGTCTTTGAGACGCTGCTCGCTCAAGTGCAGA
Organism: Pseudomonas rustica; assembly: GCF_049959085.1. Taxonomy (NCBI): domain Bacteria; kingdom Pseudomonadati; phylum Pseudomonadota; class Gammaproteobacteria; order Pseudomonadales; family Pseudomonadaceae; genus Pseudomonas; species Pseudomonas rustica. The sequence continues at coordinate 1,130,200 of NZ_CP188200.1, forward strand.
CTGATGTTCAGCAATGGTCGACTTCAGTACGGTATTGCGCGCGGTCTGCTCGGCCAGTGATTTTTCAAGAGCCGAGTTTTGAGCGGCCTGCTGGGCAACAAACTTTTCATACGCTGCGTTTTCGGCGGCCTGCCTCACTCGCGCGGCGGCAAGCTCAATATAGCGAGAGGTTTGCTCAAGCTGAAGCGTAGTGAAGCGCGCACGCTGTTCCTCTTCAGACAATTTGAGTTTTATATAAAGAGGTTGTTGACTCTGTGCGGCCTGATGCTCTTCATTGAGGTGATTGATGTGCTTGTTGAGCGCTTCAATCTGACGATCTCGGGTAATGATGCCTTCGTTGGCCGCAACGGTAGCGGATTCCGCTTGAGAAAGAAGTTGCAGCATTGGCAGCAGTCGGCGCAACGCCGACAGCAGTGGTTCGAGCCTTTGGTCAAATTCATGACTGTTGATATTCAGTTCATCAAGTGCGCACTCGAGCAGCAATTTGTAGGTAGGCGCAAGAAATGGCGGGTCAATGTCATTTTTGAACAACTCGTCATCGTTGTGTTGGCCGTGCCGTAATCCCTTGTCGAGGAATTGTTCAGCATAGATTTCAAGTTGTTCCTGCGTTGGCGCATCCAGTTCAAGTGCGGCGGATATCCGCCGTAGTTGTTCGTTAGGCGTGCTCAACAGGTTGTCGTAGCTCACCACCAACCGCTTATCCGATTGGGTATTGGCTACCGCCTGCAGCATATGCTCCAGCCAAAGCACATAGGATTTAACGGGGGCAGTCTGGTTGCGGGCAGTCAAAGACGCCGCGACATTCAGCGGATTGCGCAAGGCGATGACATAGCCGACTTCGAATCCGAGCTCATCCAGAAGTTTTTTCCAGAAGGGCAGCAGTCGGGTAATGCGCGGATCTTTCATGCCCCATATCGAAGTGGACGCGGTCTTTTGCCGGACCAGTTCCTTGGCGGTTTCATAGAGGCGGGGGAATTCAGGCAGAGCGAACACATTGGCGTCGATGACGCCAACATGATCGTGCGCCGAGCCCAGCAGGCTGAGAATTTCATTGTTAATGGCAATGACGTCGCTGTCTTCCCAGAAACCGGTAGGGTTGTCCGGCCCCGCAGGATGAAGTTCATCGCCCAGGCTAACGCCGAGTGCGCTGAGGCCACGGGTCAAGGCGCTGGTACCGCTGCGGTGCATGCCCAGGACAATGATGATTTTCTTGGTATTCATAACTCAAATGCCTTCAGAAAATTTCAGCGTTGGCACGCATTGGAAGTCGACAATACTGGTAGCCAGGCAATCAGATTCGGTGATGACGCGGAAAGCTGCGATATCCAGCGCACGGTGCAGGAATGTCTCCACTTGATCGGAAATGCCAGTAACACCCGCATTCAGAAAGTACATGCCAGGTGTCAGGTTGCAGGAAAACTGAAACTGAACCTGCACGCTGCTGCCTGCTTCCACCCACTCCACTGCGTCTGCGACTGAAGGCGCGGAAATAGCACCACCGAGTTCAGCACCGCTCACTGTTTTAATCAGCATGCCGAAGCGCACACGCTCGGCGACCGTGGCAAAGTCGACGTGGTAACGATAAAAGTAGCTGCGGCCACGAACCAGATTGTTGACCTTGATGTTGGACTGGGTATAGATCCCGGCGTCGCGAATCCGCGCGCCTTTGTCCTCATACTCAATGGTGCTGTTGGGTTTGAGGTCTGGGTCGAAGCTCTCTTCGATGTCATGTTCGAGCTGGAGAAGTTCCGGCGCCTCGGCATCCGGGTCCACGCCCGTGGGCGCTTGCCCCAAGAGGATCTGCTGACGAATGATTGCTCGGCGATCGGCAGCCGCGTAGAGCATTTTCTGATAATTGCCCACGACCTGTTTAGGTGCGCCTTGGGTCAGCATGTCGCCGCAATCGAGCAGGATGGCCCGGTCACAGAGTTCGACAATTGCGCTACCAGCGTGCGAAACGAACAGGATCGTTGCACCTTTTTGACGTATCGCTTCAATTCTCGAAAAGCACTTGCGCTGAAACAACTCGTCGCCGACGGAGAGCGCTTCGTCGACGATCAGGATTTCGGGGTCAGCGTTGATCGCGACCGCAAATGCCAGACGGACGGCCATGCCGCTCGAATACGATTTGACCTGTTGATCAATGAAATCACCAATGTCGGCAAACGCTTCGATTTCCGCAAAACGATCATCAATTTCCTGACGGCTCAGACCCAATATGGAACCGTTCAGGTAGATGTTTTCTCTGCCGGTAAAGTCCGGGTTGAACCCTGAGCCGAGTTCCAGGAGTGCCGCGATTCGGCCGTTGACCTGTACCGAACCTTCAGACGCCGACAGGGTTCCGCAGATAATCTGCAATAGCGTCGACTTGCCTGAGCCGTTTTTGCCAATGATGCCGACTGTCTCTCCACGAGAGACTTCAAAGTTGATGTTCTTTAAAGCCCAAAACTCTCGATAGTATTTGACGTCGGCGTTTGTGATCTTGCTCTTGATGGGCGCCAACATGAGCTGTTGCAGACGCTGACGAGGCCGATCATAGATATGAAAGCACTTGCTCAGGTTTTCGACACGGATAGCGAGTGTCGAAGGCGGGGCCAGTAATGCAGATTGATCTGCAGTAATCATTTCAGAGGACATCTGCAAAACCCGATCTTGTTTTCTGGAACCACGCATACCCGGCCGCGGCAATGAATACGGATACGATCAAATACGTTCCCAAGCCCATGAAGTCAGGGATTCTTCCCCAAATGATGACTTCTCTCATTTGCTCGATTATGAACGTCAGAGGATTGAGCAGAATAAGACCCCGATATTGCTCTGGCAGGGAACTCAGCGGGAAAAACACCGGAGAGAGGAACAGCATGATGGTGGTGATGATACCGGTGGTCTGTCCCACGTCCTGCAGGTAGACACCGAGAGACGCGAGAATCCACGCCAGACCCAGGGTCAATACAATCAGCGGTAGCATCACGACCGGTACCAATAAAATGGTGAGGTGAGGAATGCCCTGAAATATGGTGTAGGCAAGAATCAGCACGGAAAGGCTGATCAGACCGTGAAACAGTGCTCCACCCATCGTAATGACCGGAAGCACTTCCAGCGGGAAAACAACTTTCTTTACGTAGTTGACATTGCTCAGAACGATGCTGGGTGAGCGGTTGATGACCTCAGCGAACACAGCATGCACGATCAAGCCGGTAAAAAGCATGATTGCAAACATGGTTTTGCTTTCTTCGGTACCGGCGGGAGTGATACCCCAGCGCGACTTGAATACCACGGAGAAAACAAAGGTGTAGACGCTCAACATCATTAGCGGATTGAGAAATGACCAAAGCAGGCCCAGTACCGAGCCTCGATAGCGGCCAATAACTTCACGCTTGGTCATCTGAAAAATCAGATGGCGATGCAATATCAAGTTTTTGGTCAGCCCGTACAGGCTGAATGTCTTTTGCGGAACACTCATTAAAATATCCAGACAAATGAAAGTGATAAGGCGAAGGTGTCGTTGCAGGCCGGCGTCAAAATCGTCCTGCGCAAGAATGGGTGGTCTTGACCGCTTGGGGGCGCATTCTCCCAGACGAGGGAGCGCATCACTAGATCCTTTTGATCAGAACAGCGAGCGCCAGACCCAAATTGCCAAACAGAGTCTGTCGATAGAAGCGTCCAAGCACCATGAGTCTGGCTCTTGTGAAGAGCGAGGCTCGGCGAGCCTGTTCGAAGCGTTCAAGGCTCGCGACACTGGCAGGTGCCAGCAGGGATGAGAGTGTATTGAGCGCAGCGACGTTCGTAGAGTTCCATTCGCTGAGATTGCCTTTGAACATGCGTTCAAGACGAGACAGGCGATTTTTCATCGATGTGTTAGCGCCAATCACGTTGTGGCTGTGTTGGCGATAGTCAAGTGTGGGCACGGGATCGTAGTGCACCCGCCCAGCGCAGCCGGACACCAGCAAATAGGCCCACCAGTCATGGCACACCAGCGGAGTGTTGATCGGCGTTTCATTTAAAAGGGCGCAGGCAGCCTGGTTGATTACCATCGTATTGCCACCGGCGAGATTTTGCATCAATGCATTCTCGAAGCTCGGGCGTTTACTGAACAGTGGCGATAAGCCAATGACCTCGGCGTTGGCATTTATGATCCGTGTACGCCCGCAGTACAACGAAGGCAGATCGCCAGGTTGCTTCGCCAGCCATTTCACAGCGACTTGTAACTTGGATGGATGCCACACGTCGTCCTGATCGCAAAAGGCGTAGTACGGATGCTTGCCACACGCTCGATTGAGGACAGACAGAAAGTTGTTGGAAAAGCCGCTTCTCGGCCCTTGGCTCAATACCAGGCGATCTTCACCCCAGGCTTGTTGATACTGCCGCAAAATGTCGAGCGTTTCGTCTGATGAGCCATCGTCTGAGGCATAAACGACCCAGCTCGAGTGCGCCTGGGCCGCGATCGAGTCGAGCTGATCCTTGAGAAAGCGGCCACCATTGAAGGAACATAGCAATACAGCCACGCTCTCAGCGCTTGTTACCGAGCTGTTTAAAGGTACAGCGGCAACCGGGCGTGATAGGTTTGGCACAAGTTCTGACGCTCTTTCCATGATGGCGAATTTGGTAGTTACAGCGCATTGAGCGCGCTAGTTTACCGGGTTTATCAATGTTTTACACGACGCCCACTCGTCGAAAAATCCGCCCTGTCGGGATGACGATCAATTCTCGTTTTCTCTCACAGTCATGGCAGGGTTGACTCGTTGGTCAAGCTCAATTCAGCTTGTGTTTTACTATTTGATCTGCACACTTGGGTATTTCCAACGGTGTGACATGATGTGCGGTAGCGAATCAATCGTTACCTGGCATGTCGAAGGCTTAGAACTCACGGGCGACATTCCATTCAGGGAGGTAGAGGTGTGTTTCGCTTGTTGATTTTCAAGCCGCTGATGCTGAAGGTGAAAGGAGAAAACCCAGGTGAGTGAGGGAAGTATGGATAAAGTCAGGACATTGCTGTTAGGCCTCCCGAGACGGCGCAAACGCCTGATTCAGGTTGCCACGGATATCTTGCTTGTCTGGATTGCCCTATGGCTGGCCTTTATCGTTCGATTGGGCATCGACGATATGTACAACCCCTTCAAAATCCACCTTTGGCTCTTTGCCTCTGCGCCCGTCATCGCCATACCTTTGTTCGTACGATTCGGTATGTATCGCGCGGTCATGCGGTATTTTGGCAACGATGCACTTATCGCTATTATCAAGGCTGTCAGCCTTTCATCACTGATCCTGGCGCTCGTGGTGTTTTGGTATAGCAATCACGAGTCCGTTGTACCTCGTTCAATCATTTTCAACTATTGGTGGTTAAGTCTGGTCATCATTGGTGGTCTGCGTTTATGCATGCGCCAATATTTCATGGGCGACTGGTTTACTGCCGCTCAGCATGTTCCATTCACCAGTCGCGACGATGGTTTGACCAAGGTTGCCATCTATGGCGCCGGGGTGGCGGGCAATCAATTGGTGGCGGCGCTTCGCATGGGGCGGGTCATGCGTCCTGTGGCATTTATTGATGACGATCCGAGTATTTCGGATCGATCCATCTCGGGATTGCAGGTCTACAAACCCAAGCATATTCAACAAATGATCGATGTGACGGGGGCCCAGGAAATTCTCCTCGCGTTACCGTCTTCGACACGCGCTCGTCGCCGAGAAATTCTTCATCTTCTGGAGGGCTTTCCCCTCCATATTCGCAGTGTGCCCAATGTTACCGATCTGGCCAGCGGACGGGTGAAAGTTGAAGATATTCAAGAAGTGGATATCGCCGACTTGCTGGGACGTGATGCCGTCCCTGCCCAGGCTGATCTGCTTGAACGGTGTATTAAGGGCAAAACGGTCATGGTCACTGGCGCGGGTGGTTCGATCGGTTCGGAACTATGCCGACAGATATTTGCATTGGGGCCGACCACACTGATTCTGTTCGAACACAGTGAGTTCAATCTCTACAGCATTCTGTCGGAGCTGGAACAGCGAGGATCCCGTCTATCTGCGCCTGTGCGCCTGTTACCCATTCTCGGTTCGATCCGCCATTCAGCCAAGCTTCTGGATGTGATGAAAACCTGGAAGGTTGAAACCGTCTACCACGCGGCCGCCTATAAACATGTGCCGATGGTCGAACACAATATTGCTGAAGGCGTGCTCAATAATGTCATTGGCACGTTGAATACCGCTCAGGCAGCCCTGCAATCAGGTGTCTCGAATTTTGTTTTGATTTCTACCGACAAAGCGGTGCGGCCAACCAATGTCATGGGCAGTACCAAACGGCTTGCCGAATTGACATTGCAGGCCTTGAGCAACGAACTGGCCCCGGTACTGTTCGGAGACGCGGCCAATATATCGCGGGTCAATAAAACCCGTTTCACCATGGTGCGTTTTGGCAATGTGTTGGGTTCCTCCGGCTCGGTCATTCCGTTGTTCCACAGTCAGATCAAGTCTGGTGGTCCACTGACAGTTACACACCCGAAAATCACTCGTTACTTCATGACCATTCCAGAGGCCGCGCAACTGGTTATTCAAGCCGGTTCAATGGGGCAGGGTGGCGACGTCTTCGTGCTGGACATGGGTGAGCCGGTAAAAATCGTCGAGCTCGCGGAGAAAATGATTCATTTGTCCGGGTTGAGCATCCGTTCGGAGCGCAATCCCCAAGGCGATTTGTCCATTGAATTCACCGGCTTGCGCCCGGGTGAGAAGCTCTATGAAGAACTCCTGATTGGCGATAACGTCGCAGCGACCTCGCACCCGATGATCATGACAGCCAGCGAAGATCATTTGCCTTGGGATGTTTTGAAGGGACGCTTGAACGAGCTGCTGGTTGCGGTCGAGAAGGATGACTACGCGCGCGTGCGCCAGCTCTTGCGGGAAACCGTGAGCGGCTATACTCCCGATGGCGAGATCGTCGACTGGATCTACCAGCAACGCCGTCTCGAGCCCTGATTGTTTCACATCCAGTAACGTACACACTTTTGACTTGTGCCCTCCATGGCCTACGTTTGAAGAGCAGCTTGGGAAAAGCTGCTTCTCAATTCGATGACATGGAGCTTCAACTATGCGTACCGGTTACTTTTATTCTCTGATTTTTGCACTGTTTACCAGCGTCTCGATCGCCGCAGTTGCTGCCCCTACAGAGTCTTCAATAGCGCCTCATGCAGTTGAGGCGTCAGCATCGGCAGAGCATTCAAAACTCGATCTCAATGACGCTGATGCGGCGACCCTGCAGAAGGAACTGGCGGGTATCGGGGCAGCCAAGGCTCAAGCAATTGTTGCGTATCGTGAAACAAATGGCCCGTTCGCATCGGTGGATGAATTGCTGGAAGTGAAGGGCATCGGCAAGGCGATCCTTGATCGCAACCGTGAAAAGCTGGAAGTGAACTAAGCTGATTGTTCAACGCCAAGGGGCCGGTCATTGACCGGCCTTTCTGTTTTCTGGCGGGCAGATCCAGCAGGGGATTTCGCGAGCGTTCGTCGGACAGCTAAAAATTACGGCTATCATATTGCGTTTAAATTATGCCTATAATAATTTCACGATCAATGATCGAAACCCATTTTCCCTTTGTGAATTTCAGGAGCACCGTCATGAATGCTGTTAAGCCCCAAGGTACCGCTCTCGTCACCGGCGCATCGTCCGGCATTGGTGCGATTTACGCAGAAAGGTTGGCTACCCGCGGGTTCGATTTGCTGCTGGTGGCGCGTGACAAGGAGCGTCTGGAAACCACCGCGAGTCATTTGCGCGAGGCTCACGGCATTCAGGTTGAAGTGCTCAAAGCGGATCTGACGCAAAAGGATGATGTGCTCAAACTCGAGCAACGCCTGCGCAGCGACTCAAGCATCAGCCTGTTGGTGAACAATGCCGGGGTTGCCGCTGATGGTCTGTTGGCCAATGCCGATATGGATAAGCTCGAGCGTCTGATTCAGCTTAACGTCACCACAGTGACTCGTTTGGCTTCGGCTGCGGCAGCGAGTTTTGCCAAAGCCGGACGCGGCACGATTATTAATATCGCCTCGGTAGTGGCGCTGTTCCCCGAGCGTTTCAACGCCACGTACAGTGCGAGCAAGGCTTATGTTTTGAGCCTGACTCAATCGCTGCATGCTGAACTCGACGGCACGGGCGTCAAGATTCAAGCCGTGCTGCCTGGCGTGACCCGCACCGAAATCTGGGAACGCTCCGGCATCGATGCCAGTGGCATTCCTGCAGAAATGGTCATGGAAGCGGGCGAGATGGTCGATGCTGCGTTGGCGGGCCTGGATCAGGGCGAGTTAATCACCATTCCATCCTTGCCTGATGCGGGCGAGTGGCAAGCGTTTGTTGCGGCCCGGCATGTCATGGCGCCGAACCTGTCCCGCAGTGCTGCGGCCAGTCGTTATAAGTAAGTCCCTTGCAAGTTGGTCAGAGGAAAGCGCGGTATGAATCAGCGTCGAATTGTAGTTACCGGGATGGGTCTGGTTTCGCCTTTGGGCAGTGATGTCGAAGTCGTTTGGCAGCGGTTACTGGGCGCGCGATCTGGTTTGCGCACTCTACCGGAAGCGGTGAGCGCTGATTTGCCCACCCGCGTCGGCGGCATAGTGCCAACGCTGCCGGAGGACGCCGAAGGCGGTTTCGATCCCGATCGCGCCACGCCACCGAAAGAACAGAAGAAGATGGATCGCTTCATTCTGTTCGCCATGGAGGCGGCGCGGCAGGCGTTGGAGCAGGCAGGATGGCATCCGACCGATGCTGCGGGTCAGGAGCGTACGGCGACGATCATCGGCTCCGGCGTAGGTGGTTTCGGTGCGATCGCCGATGCAGTGCGCACCACGGACAGTCGTGGCCCGCGACGGTTGTCACCGTTCACCATTCCGTCATTTCTGGTGAATCTGGCCGCTGGTCATGTATCGATCCAGCATGGTTTGAAAGGTCCGTTGGGCGCGCCGGTAACGGCATGTGCCGCTGGCGTTCAGGCAATCGGCGATGCGGCGCGCATGATTCGTGCGGGCGAAGCGGACATTGCTGTGTGCGGCGGGGCGGAGGCGGCGATTGATCGGGTCAGCCTCGCTGGTTTTGCGGCAGCCCGAGCCCTGTCCAGCGGTTACAACGACAAGCCGGAACGTGCCTCGCGTCCATTCGACAGTGGTCGTGACGGTTTTGTGATGGGCGAGGGCGCCGGGCTGCTGGTCATTGAGTCACTGGAGCATGCGCTTGCGCGCGGGGCAAAACCGCTGGCCGAATTGGTCGGTTACGGTACCAGCGCTGACGCTTATCACCTGACTGCCGGGCCTGAAGATGGCAGCGGTGCGCGACGGGCGATGGAGCTGGCACTGGCTCAGGCCGGCATTAAAGCCTCTGATGTGCAGCATCTCAACGCCCACGCCACTTCAACGCCAGTCGGGGATCTAGGCGAGTTGGCGGCGATCAAAAGTGTGTTCGGTACAGAAAACAAAATCGCCGTGACTTCGACCAAATCGTCGACCGGACATTTGCTCGGCGCTGCGGGTGGGCTGGAGGCGATCTTCACGCTGTTGGCGATTCGTGATCAGGTGGTGCCGCCGACGCTAAATTTCGATAACCCGGATCCGGCGAGCGAAGGCGTGGACATCGTCCATGGCAAGGCACGTTCGATGCCAATCGAATATGCGCTGTCCAACGGCTTCGGCTTCGGTGGGGTCAATGCCAGCGTGTTGTTCAAACGCTGGAAAGACTAGTCCTGCTGATCTTTCAGATGCGCGCGCGTAACGCCGAGGATGCGCTGGGCCAGCTCAGGATCTTCGACGCTACGCGCGAGTACCAATGCTCCCAACAGAGTGGCCATGATCACGATGCTGCGATCAGCGGCACTCTCGCCACCGAGGGTGTTCTGCACTTGCTCGAGTCGCGCATTAAGCACAGCGTCAGTCGTAGGGCTTGGCTGTCCGCGCAAACCGAGCTCCGAAGACATGGTCGGTAACGGGCAGCCTTCGTGGGGCGAGGTGTAGTGCCATTCGGACAGGTAGCTGTCGATGAAGGCGTCCAGAGGTTGATCTTCGGAAAACAACATGGCGCAGTGCGCGTCGAGTTGTGCGCCAGCTTCTTGCAGGGCCTTCTCCACCAATTCGTCCTTGGATTTGAAGTGCGAGTAGAAGCCACCGTGGGTCAACCCCAGTGCCTTCATCAAGGGTTGCAAGCCTGTGGCGCCGATTCCGTCCTTGCGAAATCGTGCCGAGGCCTCCTTGATGATGCGCTGATGGGTCTGGGCTTTATGGTCCTGCGAGTAACGCATCTGAAACTCTCTCCGCAACAATGCCCCCATCTTAACCACACAAAATTAAATGGTGACTGTACTTCTACTTCTAAAAAGCATGCAGATAAGTCCAAAGCGTGTAAAAAACACAAACCCCGCCGATTGGGCGGGGTCTGGTTCAGCGGTCTTGCGCTTCTTTGGCGTCCGCTTCGGCGTTGCGTGCAGCCACGCGTTTGCGTTCTTCATCGGTCAGTTCGACCTTGTTGGCGGTGTCTCGCAACATCATCAAACCGCCAACGATCGAGCCGATTGCAACGACCAGAATCAACCAGGCATACCAGGGCATAACGGCTCTCCTTAATGGCAGATCGATCGACGAGGATTTCGCCGTGCGACGCTGCTTACCACTTTTGAGCGAAGCGACTTCGCAGTGGTTCCATTCTAGGCCCGATATCCCCGCAGCACCTTAATTCCCTGTAGGAGCTGCCGAAGGCTGCGATCTGTTGATCTTTTGTTTTTAACAAGCAAAGGCAAAAGATCGCAGCGTGCCGCAGCTCCTACATGGGACTTATTGGCCCGTGAGCATGGCGTCGGCCGGCGCATTGGCGCGCAACTGGCCGGTGAGCAGGAAGTAGCCGAAGCCCACGGCCATGAAGCCGAGGAAAATCAGCCCGATCAACGCGTTGAACCACGCCATCGCCACCAGGCACACCACTGCCAAAACCAGCGCGATCATCGGGATCAGCGGATAGCACGGCGCGCGGAAAGTGCGCTCCAGGTTTGGCTCCGATTTGCGCAGTTTGAACAGGCTGAGCATGCTCATGATGTACATGACGATCGCGCCGAACACCGCCATGGTGATCATCGCGGCGGTGAGGGTCATGCCGCCGAGATTGATCAGGCCGTCGCTGTAGATCGCCGCGATGCCAATGATGCCGCCGACAATGATCGCGCGGTGCGGTGTCTGGAAGCGCGAGAGTTTTGCCAGCGAAGCGGGCAGGTAACCGGCGCGGGCGAGGGCGAAGAACTGCCGCGAGTAGCCGAGGATGATCCCGTGGAAACTCGCCACCAGCCCGAACAAGCCAATCCAGACCAGCATGTGCAGCCAGCCCGAATTGTCGCCGACCACGGTTTTCATGGCTTGCGGCAGTGGATCGTTGATGTTGGCCAAGGTGCGCCAGTCACCGACGCCGCCGGCAAAGAACATCACGCCCATCGCCAATAAAACCAAAGTCAAAATGCCGCTGATATAGGCCTTGGGAATCGTGCGTTTCGGATCCTTGGCTTCTTCGGCGGCCATCGCCGCGCCTTCGATGGCGAGGAAAAACCAGATCGCAAACGGAATCGCCGCGAACATGCCGGCAATCGCTGGCGCACCGAATACATCGGAACCGGCCCAGCCATTCAGAGCGAAATTGCTGAAGCTGAAGGCCGGCGCGACCACGCCCATGAACACCAGCAACTCGGCAACAGCCAATACGCAGACGATCAGTTCGAACGTCGCCGCCAGTTTCACTCCGAGGATGTTCAAGCCCATAAAGACGATATACGCGCCGACCGCTGCGTGTTTCGGATCAAGTGCCGGAAACTGCACATTCAAATAAGCGCCGATGGCCAGCGCAATCGCCGGTGGCGCGAAGACGAATTCGATCAGCGTCGCCAACCCTGCGATCAGCCCACCTTTCTCACCGAAGGCTCGACGGCTGTAGGCAAACGGCCCGCCAGCATGGGGAATCGCGGTGGTCAGTTCGGTGAAGCTGAAGATAAAGCAGGTGTACATGGTCGCGACCATGAACGAAGTCACCAGAAAACCCAGCGTGCCAGCGACGCCCCAGCCGTAACTCCAGCCGAAATATTCCCCGGAAATCACCAGGCCGACGGCGATGCCCCACAGGTGCAACGTGCCCAGCGTGGGTTTGAGTTGTGTGTTCATGCGTTTGCTCCCTGAACGGTTTGGAAAGCTCGGGGGAGGGCGTGTGCAGCGGGCGTGCCATTGCGGTGAAACAAGTCGTAATAAGTTGAATGGGGTCGTATCGGGGATGGTTGCAGTGGGATAGCTGCATTTTGTGCGCCAGTTGAGTGCGATGTTGGCGGTTATGCCGTCTTCGCGAGCAGGCTCGCTCCCACAGGAGAATGCATTGTTAGGGCGAGCGCATTTCAATTTGTGGGAGCGAGCCTGCTCGCGAAGAGGCCGGCCCAGACAGCGCAAAACCCAGATGTAACGCCCGCATAAACCCACTCTTTACGCTTTCTTTATGCCCAGCCAACCCCCTCGGTCTCGTTCCTTTACAGCCTCCTTTCCGACAATCACCCCACACGCGGCAATACGCCGTAACACGGAGATCTTCCATGAGCGTTCTGGACGGGGTGTCACTGCTACTGGCAGTGGGGCTGTTCATTTATCTGTTGGTTGCGCTGTTGCGCGCGGATCGGAACTAGGAGCGGCTATGCACAGTTATGACTATTGGCTGATCCTCGGTTTTTTTGCGTTGGTCCTGCTGCCGGCGCCGTTCCTCGGGCGCTTCTACTACAAAGTGATGGAAGGTCAGCGCACCTGGCTGACGCCGGTTTTTGGCCCGGTCGAGCGCGGTTGCTATCGCATAGCCGGTGTCGATCCCGAGGCTGAACAGAGCTGGCAGAAGTACACCCTGGCGCTGCTCGCGTTCAACCTTGCCGGTTTCCTGTTGCTGTTCGCGATTCTGTTGTTCCAGGATCACTTGCCGCTGAATCCGCAGAACCTGCCGGGCCAGGAATGGACGCAGGCGTTCAACACCGCGATCAGTTTCATGACCAACACCAACTGGCAGTCCTACAGCGGCGAAGCGACCCTCAGCTACCTGAGCCAGATGGTCGGCCTCACCGTGCAGAACTTCGTCAGCGCCGCCACCGGCCTCGCCGTACTGGTCGCGCTGTGCCGTGGCATCGGTCGCAAATCGACGAAAACCCTCGGCAATTTCTGGGTCGACATGACCCGCGCCACCCTCTACGGCCTGCTGCCGCTGTGCCTGCTGCTGGCGCTGTATCTGGTCTGGCAGGGCGTGCCGCAAACCTTCGCGCAGTACGTGAATGCGGTGACGATGCAGGGCGTTGATCAAGTGATCCCGCTCGGCCCTGCGGCCAGCCAGATTGCGATCAAACAACTGGGCACCAACGGTGGCGGCTTCTTCGGCGTCAACTCGGCGCACCCGTTCGAGAACCCGACCGCGTGGAGCAACCTGTTCGAAGTCACCTCAATCATTCTGATCCCGGTGGCGCTGGTGTTCACCTTCGGTCATTACGTCAAAGACCTGCGTCAGAGCCGCGCGATCATCGCCTGCATGCTGGCGCTGTTCCTGATCGGCGGCGCGACCTCGTTGTGGGCCGAGTACCAACCGAACCCGACCCTCAACAACGCCGCCGTCGAACAGACCGCGCCGCTGGAAGGCAAGGAAGCACGTTTCGGCACCACCGCCACCGTGCTGTGGTCGGTGACCACCACGGCCGCGTCGAACGGTTCGGTCAACGGCATGCACGACAGCCTCAATCCGCTCAGCGGCATGGTCGCGCTGGTCAACATGATGGTCGGTGAAGTGATCTTCGGTGGCGTCGGTGCCGGGCTCTACGGCATGTTGCTCAACGTGCTGATCGCAGTGTTCCTCGCCGGTTTGATGATTGGTCGTACCCCGGAATACCTCGGCAAAAAACTCCAGGCGCGTGAAGTGCAATTGCTGGTGGTGACCTTGCTGGTGATGCCGGTCGGCGTGCTTGTGCTCGGTGCGATTGCCGCAGCGGTGCCCAGTGCTGCGGCGACCATCAGCAACCCCGGCCCGCACGGTTTCAGCCAGTTGCTCTACGCCTACACCTCGGCGAGTGCCAACAACGGTTCGGCATTTGGTGGCCTGAGCGCGAACACGCCGTTCCACAACTTGATGTTGGGTCTGGGCATGTTGATCGGTCGCTTCGGTTACATCCTTCCGGTGCTGGCCTTGGCCGGCAGTCTGGCGATGAAGAAAACCGCACCGATCGGCCAGAACAGCTTCCCGACCCACGGCCCGCTGTTCGTGACCCTGTTGACCGTGACCATTTTGCTGGTGGGCGGCCTGACCTTCCTGCCAACCCTGGCGCTCGGCCCAATCGCCGAACACCTGAGCATGGGCTTCTGAGGACTGAATGATGAATATGCCCGCAATCAAACCCGCTGCCGTCAAGGCGCCGGAACAAGCGAAAACCGCGATCTCGGCCCTGTGGCGGCCGGCGCTGGTGCAAGCTTTCGTCAAGCTCGACCCTCGGCAATTGAAGCGTTCGCCGGTGATGCTGGTGGTCGAACTGACCGCGATTTTCACCACCGTGCTGTGCTTCCTCCCGGATGCCGACGTGCCGACCTTCGTCGCCGCACAAATCGCTCTGTGGCTGTGGTTCACCGTGCTGTTCGCCAACTTCGCCGAGGCCTTGGCCGAAGGTCGCGGCAAGGCCCGCGCCGACAGTCTCAAGGCCGGCAGCGAAGGCCTCAGTGCGCGGCGCAAACAGGCCAATGGCAGCTTTCAGGTCGTGCCTGCGGCAAGTCTGCGCAAGGGCGATGTGGTGCGCGTCGAAGCCGGGGAAATGATCCCCGGTGACGGCGAAGTCATCGAAGGCATCGCGGCGGTCAACGAAGCGGCGATCACCGGTGAATCCGCGCCAGTGATTCGCGAGTCCGGCGGCGACCGTTCGGCCGTCACCGGCAACACGCGGCTGGTGTCCGACTGGTTGCTGGTGAAGATCACCGTCAACCCGGGCGAGTCGACCCTCGATCGCATGATCGCGTTGGTCGAAGGCGCCAAACGCCAGAAAACCCCGAACGAAGTGGCGCTGGATATTCTGCTGATCGGCCTGACGTTGATCTTCTTGCTGGTCGTGGTGACGCTGCAACCGTTCGCCCATTTCGCTAACGGCAGCTTGCCGCTGGTGTTTCTGGTGGCGCTGCTGGTCACACTGATTCCGACCACCATTGGCGGTCTGCTGTCGGCCATCGGTATTGCCGGGATGGATCGTCTGGTGCGGCTCAATGTGATCGCCAAGTCTGGCCGTGCGGTAGAAGCGGCGGGCGACGTGCACGTGCTGCTGCTCGACAAGACCGGCACCATCACTTTCGGTAACCGTCGCTGCAGCGCGGTGTATGCCGCGCCGGGTGTGAATGGTCGTGAGTTGGCCGAGGGCGCGTTGTTTGCTTCCCTGGCCGACGAAACCGCTGAAGGCAAGTCGATCGTTGAGTACCTGCGCGGTCTGCATCCGCAAGCTGAACCGGCGCCGGAAACCCTGACTGCCGTGCCGTTCAGCGCCGAGACGCGTTTATCCGGCGTCGACTATCAGGGCCGTGTGTATCGCAAAGGCGCAGTGGATTCGCTGCTGAGTTTCCTCGGTCAGAAACGCGCGGATCTGGCCCCGGCGCTGGCGCGGGAAATCGACAAGATCGCGCAGAGCGGTGGCACGCCGTTGCTGGTTTGCGCGGACGGTAAATTGCTCGGCGCGATCCACCTCAAGGACGTGGTCAAACCGGGGATTCGCGAGCGTTTTGCCGAACTGCGCAAACTCGGGATTCGCACGGTGATGGTCACCGGCGACAACCCGTTGACCGCTGCGGCGATTGCTGCTGAAGCAGGTGTCGATGACGTTCTCGCTGAGGCCACGCCGGAGAAAAAACTCGCGCGTATTCGTCACGAGCAAAACGACGGTCGTCTGGTTGCGATGTGCGGTGACGGCGCCAACGATGCTCCGGCGCTGGCCCAGGCTGACGTTGGTATGGCGATGAACGACGGCACACAAGCGGCGCGTGAAGCGGCGAACATGGTCGATCTCGACAGCGACCCAACCAAGCTGCTCGACGTGGTGCAGATCGGCAAGGAATTGCTGGTGACCCGTGGTGCGCTGACGACCTTTTCCATCGCCAACGACGTGGCCAAATACTTCGCCATTCTGCCAGCGCTGTTTGCCTCGATTTATCCGCAACTGGGGGTGCTGAACATCATGCAGTTGACCAGCCCGCAGAGCGCGATTCTCTCGGCCATCGTCTTCAACGCGCTGATTATTGTTGTGCTGATTCCGCTGGCATTGCGCGGTGTGCGCGTGCAGGCAGCGAGTGCAGCGGCGTTGTTGCGGCGCAATCTGTTGATCTATGGATTGGGCGGGATTCTGGTGCCGTTTGTGGGGATCAAGGCGATCGACATGCTGCTCACGGCGTTGCATTTGGTTTGAGGCTGGAAGAGCCCCTCACCCTAGCCCTCTCCCGGAGGGAGAGGGGACTGACCGAGGTGTTTGTGAGAGCTGCACCGACTTGAGATACCGAGCTGAACGCAGGTTTTGAGAAGCACATAGATCGGCTCCCTCACCCTAGCCCTCTCCCGGGGGGAGAGGGGACTGACCGAGTGGTTTGTGAGAGCTGCACCGACCTGAGCTATCGAGTCGAACTCAGGTTTTGAAAAGCATAGAGATCGGCTCCCTTTCCCCTCGCCCCCTTGGGGGAGAGGGCTGGGGTGAGGGGGAAACGATCCCCCTGACACCCCACAAAAAATCTGCCCAACGAATTCGAGGATTTTGAAATGTCCACAATGATACGTCCCGCCCTCAGCCTGCTGGTGCTGATGACCCTGGTCACCGGCGTCGCTTACCCGCTGGTGGTCACTGGCATCGCCCAGGTCGCTTTCCCCGAGCAAGCCAACGGCAGCCTCGTCCACGATGCCACCGGCAAAGTCCGCGGCTCGTCCCTGATCGCTCAGGATTTCGTCGGCGATGCCTGGTTCCATCCACGTCCTTCCGCCGGCGCTTTCGCCACCGTGTCCAGCAGCGCCAGCAACCTCGCGCCGAGCAACCCGGCACTCGCCACGCGGGTGATCGACGACGCCAACAAATTGCAGGTGCCAGGCCAGGGCCCGGTGCCGTTGGCGCTGTTGACCACCTCCGGCAGCGGCCTCGATCCGCACTTGCCACCGGCGGCAATTGCCTATCAACTGGCGCGAGTCGCGGCAGCGCGCAACCTGCCGGTCGCGACCGTGCAGCAACTGCTCGATGCGCACATCGAACAGCCGCTGGTGGGGCCGCCGGTGGTCAATGTGCTGGAGCTGAACATGGCACTGGAAAAACTGTAGAGATGATCGTTCCCACGCTCTGCGTGGGAATGCATCAATGGACGCTCCGCGTCCGCTTTGGTGGGACGCAGAGCGTCCCGGGCTGCATTCCCACGCAGAGCGTGGGAACGATCATCAGGAAGAGAGAGCATCAAGCATGAGCGACTCCGGCCGCGCCGACGCACTGTTAGCAGACCTGCCCCGCGATGGCCGTGGCCGGCTCAAGGTTTTCCTCGGCGCCGCCCCCGGCGTCGGCAAAACCTACGCCATGCTTCAGGCCGCGCACACGCAACTCCGTCAGGGCGTAAAAGTCCTCGCCGGCGTCGTCGAAACCCATGGCCGTGCCGAAACCGAAGCGCTCCTTGGCGGCTTGCCGCAGCAACCGCTGCTGCGCTCGGAATACCGTGGCGTGATGCTCGAAGAAATGGATCTCGACGGCATCCTCGCGGCCAAACCGAAACTGGTGCTGGTCGATGAGCTGGCCCACAGCAACGCGCCCGGCAGTCGCCACGACAAACGCTGGCAAGACATTCAGGAACTGCTCGCCGCCGGCATCGACGTGTTCACCACGGTCAACGTCCAGCACCTCGAAAGTCTTAACGATCAGGTACGCGGCATCACTGGTGTGCAGGTGCGCGAAACCCTGCCGGACTGGGTGCTGCAAGAAGCCTACGAACTGCTGCTGATCGACCTGCCGCCGCGCGAATTGCTTGAGCGTCTGCGCGAAGGCAAGGTCTACGTGCCGGAGCAGGCGCGTGCGGCGATCGATGCGTTTTTCACCCAGACCAACCTCACTGCATTGCGCGAACTGGCGATGCAAACCGCCGCCGCGCAAGTCGATAACGATCTTGCGCAAGGTTATCGCCAACTCGGTCAAGCCGCGCCGGCGGTGCGTGGCAGATTGTTGGTCGGAGTCGATGGCGACGCGCAGGCCGAACGCCTTGTGCGCCACGCCAGCCGTGTCGCGCAGCGTCGGCATTTGCCGTGGAGTCTGGTGCACGTCGACAACGGCAGCGTGCGCGACGAGCAATCGCGGCTGCGCCTGCAAAGCGCTCAGCAGTTGGCCGAACGTCTCGGCGGTGAAGTAGTTTTGTTGCGCGCCGGTGAGGTGGCGAAAACCCTGATCCAGCATGCCGCCGAACGTCGCGCGAGTCTGGTGCTGGTCGGCCAGTCGCGACCGCGTTTGCGTCGTCGACTGTTCGGTGGCGGTCTCGCAGCGCGCTTACTGCGCCAGTCCCACGGTCTGGAAATCAACGTCCTCGACAGCGATCACCAACAGCATCAACCGCGTCAGCGCAACCCGCTGACGCTGGTGTGGTTCGATTACGCGCTGGCACTGGTCGCCACGCTGTTGGCCAGTGCCCTGGCGTGGGCGGTGTCGAGTGTATTGCCCCTGCCGAACATCTCGCTGGTGTTCCTCGCGGCGGTGTTGCTGGTGGCAGTGCGCAGCAGCCTCGGCCCGGCGCTGGCCTGTGCGGCGCTGTCGTTTCTGACCTACGATTTTTTATTCATTCCGCCGAATTTTTCCTTCAGCATCCAGCGCGAAGAAGACGTGCTGACTCTGTTGTTTTTCCTCTTGATGGCGGCGCTCACCGGCAACCTTGCGGCGCGTCAGCGTCGACAATTGCAGGCGTTGCGCGACACCCAGGAAGAGACCACCGAACTGCTCGATCTGTCGCGCAAACTCACTGCCGCAACTGATCGCCAGGCCGTGGTCAGCGCCGCCGCGCAACACCTCAACGGCTGGAGCGATCTGCAACTGTGCCTGCTCAATCGTGACGACCAGGGCGGCTGGAAAGTCGAGACCGGCGGGCCGCTGCAATTCACTGAATCCGAACGCGCCGCCGCCGATTGGGCCTGGCAACACGATCAACCGGCGGGCATGGGCACCGGCACGTTGCCATTCGGGCGTTGGTGGTGGTGGCCGTTGTCGGTCGAGGATGGGCCGCTGGCGCTGCTCGGTGTTTGCGCCAAAGAAGGCCAGACCTTGAGCGGTCAGCGCCGACGTCTGCTGACAGCATTGAGCCAGCCGCTGGCGCAGGCACTGGCCCGCGCGCAACTGGCCGACGATCTCGAAGCCGCACGCCTGCATGGCGAAACCGAGCAATTGCGCAGTGCGCTGCTGGCCTCGGTTTCGCACGATTTGCGCACGCCGTTGACCGCCATGCGCGGCAGCATCGACAGTCTGTTGGCGCTCGGCGAAGCAATCCCGTTGGAGGATCGCCGCGAGCTGCTTGAAGGCACTCGTGATGAAGCCGAACGCCTTGACCGCTATATCCAGAATCTGCTCGACATGACCCGCCTCGGCCACGGCGCGTTGAAACTGGCGCGGGACTGGGTGTCGCCGGCGGATATCGTCGGCAGTTCGCTCAATCGTCTACGCGCGGTGTTGGCGCCGTTGCAGGTCAGCACCGAGGTGCCGGCGGAGTTGCCGTTGCTGTTCGTGCATGCAGCGCTGATCGAACAGGCGCTGGTCAACGTGATGGAAAACGCCGCACGTTTTTCGCCAAATCACGGTCGTCTGGAATTACGCGCCGGCGCCGATGACAGCGAGATTTTCTTCTCGGTCAGTGACGAAGGCCCGGGGATTCCCGAAGACGAGCGCGCGAAGATTTTCGATATGTTCTACACCGCCGCACGCGGTGATCGCGGCGGGCAGGGCACCGGTCTTGGGCTGGCAATCTGTCAGGGCATGGTCGGTGCACATGGCGGACGCATCACCGTCGCTGACGGCATCGAAGGGCGCGGCACCTGCATCACTCTGCACTTGCCGTTGCAGGCGCAACCGGGGATGGACAATGAAGCCTGATGCCGACTGCGCTACTCTCTTGCCCATCTTTTCTGTTGATGTGAATTCATGAGCCAGACCGCGACCATTTTGGTCATCGACGACGAACCGCAGATCCGTAAATTCCTGCGCATCAGCCTCGCCTCACAAGGCTACAAAGTGCTCGAGGCTGGCACCGGCGCCGAGGGCCTGGCGCAAGCGGCGCTGAATAAACCGGACTTGCTGGTGCTCGACCTCGGCCTGCCGGACATGGACGGCCAGCAAGTGCTCCGTGAGTTTCGCGAATGGGCCACGGCGCCGGTGCTGGTGCTGTCGGTGCGTGCAAGCGAAGGGCAGAAAGTCGAGGCACTGGATGGCGGCGCCAACGACTACGTGACCAAGCCTTTCGGCATTCAGGAATTTCTTGCACGGGTACGGGCGTTGTTGCGCCAGGCGCCGGCGGGGGAGGCGCAACAAGCGGCGTTGAGTTTTGGCCCGCTGACCGTGGATCTGGCCTATCGGCGGGTGCTGCTCGACGGCGTTGAAGTGGCGCTGACTCGCAAGGAATACGCGGTGCTGGCGCAACTGGCGCGGCATCCGGGAAGGGTGATCACCCAGCAGCAATTGCTCAAGGATATCTGGGGGCCGACGCACACCGAGGACAGTCATTATCTGCGGATAGTGGTGGGGCATTTGCGGCAGAAACTGGCGGATGATCCAACGCGGCCGCGGTTTATTGTGACGGAGGCGGGGGTTGGGTATCGGCTTATGGAGTTTGTGGGATAGCTAAAAGATCGCAGCCTTCGGCAGCTCCTACATTGCAATGCGTCCTCCTGTAGGAGCTGCCGAAGGCTGCGATCTTTTGATCTTTACTGCTGTTGCTCACTCTCATACCGATCCATCGTATCCCGCGCAATCTCCCGCCCCAGCGCGATCAATTCCGGCGCTTTGTAAAACTCGAAAAACCGGCAAACCCGCTTCGGCACGTTGATCAGGATATCCGGTGGATACCCGGCAATCTTGTACTGCGCCAGCGAGGTCTGCATCACCTCGAAACTCTGGTTGATCAGATCCAGCAATGACGCCGGCCCGACGTTATCGATGATGAACGAACCCGTCGCCGATTTCGGTGCGCCTTCACGCTCAGGCGCGGCGGCCGGTTGCTGATTCTCGGGTTGCACACCCTCCAACCACGGATTGATATCCGCTGCCTCAGCACGCAACGCTTCCTGTTCCAGCTTCAACAACTGTTCAGCCTGGGTGCGGCGAAACGGCATCTTCGAGCCCAACGAACTGATCAGACTGTCGAAACGTGAGCGAAACGCCGGCGGACGCTGGATCACCGGCAGTTTGTAATGCCGCTGGTTGGTCGAGTTGAGATTGACCGCGATGATCAAATCACAGTGGCTGGACACCACCGGCACGATCGGCAGCGGGTTGAGAATGCCGCCATCGACCAGCATGCGATTGCCTTGCATCACGGGCGTGAACAGGCTGGGAATCGCCGCCGAAGCGCGCATGGCCTGGTGCAGACAGCCTTCCTGAAACCAGATTTCCTGTTGATTGGTGAGGTCGGCGGCGACGGCGGTGTAGGGGATGCGCAGGTCTTCGATATTGATCTCGCCGACGATTTTGCGGATCTGCCCGAAAACTTTTTCACCGCGAATTGCGCCGAGGCGGAAGCTGACATCGACCAGGCGCAGCACGTCGAGATAGTCGAGGCTTTCGATCCAGTTGCGGTATTCATCGAGTTTGCCGGCGGCGTAGATACCGCCAACCACCGCGCCCATCGAACAACCGGCAATGCAGGCGATTTCGTAACCGCGTTTTTCGATTTCTTCAATGACTCCGATATGGGCATAGCCCCGGGCGCCACCGGAGCCCAGTACCAGCGCGACACGCTTTTTCATCCAGCTTCCTCCCGACAAGGTTGCACAATGCACCCATCGGGCAAGCGGCTCAATCGCCGAGGTCGCTCAGCGGCGCAGTCGCGTCGTTTTTTCGATACTTCATGGCCGCGCGGGGCTATCCTTTTCGCCACCGCAGAATCACGGCCGCACAAGGCACTTTTTCGCCGCCGAACCGTCTTACCTGCACGACTGTTGACCTATTTTTGAGGTGTAAGTGATGAAAGCCTGGATCTGTGTGCCCTTGATCGCCCTGGCATTGGCCGGTTGCGCCGGCAAGACTGCGTACCGCGACAGTTGCGGCAGCCAGCTCGACACGGCGTGGCATGAGCTGGATCTGGCCAAGGCCGAAGGCTTTGCCGGCACCGTCAGTTATTCCAAAGCGTTGTCGTTGCTGACAGCGGCCAAAACCCAGCAGCAATTCGAAGGTTTCGAAGGTTGCGCGAGCAAGGCCGAGAAGGCGCGTTTCTACATTCGCGAATCTCGCGCCGGCCGTTAAGCGGCTGACCTGAAGCAAGGATGCTGCGCTGACGAAGCGCCAGACTCCTCCCCAAGACGTTCTGAAGGAGCAAGTGATGTCTGCGTTGGTTGATCGGTTGGTGGCTCATATCCTGAGCATTGAAGTGCGATTGCTCAGTTGCCAGGCGCGGCTGACGGCGCGTACTGATCCTGAGGCGCTGCACGATCTGCGCACTACGGTGCGCCGCTTGCGCAGCTTGTTGCGGCCATTGCGCGGCTTGCCCGGGGTTGAGCAACTGGAAGACGCGGCCTCGGCCGTCGGCCAATTGACCACGCCGTGGCGCGATCGTGAAGTGCTCGCGGCTTACTTGCTGGAACACGATCAACCGCTAGCGGCGCAGCGGCGCATGGCGCAGATGGCGGAGGCTTACCCGGCACTGGCGGCAAGTGCAGAGGTGGCTTCGCTGCTGATGATTCTCGACGCTTTTCCACGGTTTATTCGTGCGTCTCAGCGTCAGGGCTTGCTCAAAGGTCTGGCTAAACGCATCGAAAAACGCCTCGGCAAACAATGGAAGAATCTCGATCAGGCGCTGCATGATCCGGCGCATGATCGCCATCGTCTGCGTCTGTTGATCAAGCGTGTGCGTTATGGCATCGAGGCGTATCCAGAACTGGATCGTCTGCCGGAAGCGGCGCTGCCACGCTTGAAGTCTGCGCAAGGGGCTCTGGGCGATTGGCACGATTGCTGGCAGTGGCTGGCGAAAGCCGAACTGGAAACCGATCTGCAACCGTGTGTCGCCACATGGCAGGCGGGTTTGATCCAAGCCGAGGCCAAGGCCGATCGTGTGCTCGAAAAACTCAGCAGCACCTGCTTCAAATCCTGAACACACCGCATCACCCCCTGTAGGAGCTGCCGCAGGCTGCGATCTTTTGATCTTGATTTTTCAAAATCAAAAGATCGCAGCCTGCGGCAGCTCCTACAGGGAATGGTGTCTGATCTGTCAGCGCATTTGACCGGAATAGACGCTGCGGTGCTCTCCGGCTGTGGTTAAGATCCCTGCATTCATTTTCGTTTTTGAGGTTGCCATGCGCTTTTGTGATCTGCTCGATGCGGTGCGCCGCCAGCCGGAACTGTCGATCCCCGCCGAATGGGCTCAGGGCCGCGCCAGTTTTGGTGGCCTCGTCGCCGCGCTGCAATACGAAGCCATGCGCGCGAAAGTGCCGGCGGATCGCCCGGTGCGTTCGCTGGCGATCACCTTCGTCGGCCCGGTCGAGCCGGAAGTCCCGGTGAGTTTTGAAGTGGATGTGCTGCGTGAAGGCAAAGCCGTCAGCCAGGTGCTGGGCCGGGCGATGCAGAACGGTCAGGTGGTCACGCTGGTGCAAGGCAGTTTTGGTGCCTCGCGTTCTTCGGAAGTGGCGATTGCCGCTGAGCCTGCGCCGGACATGAAGCACTGGGACGAATGTCAGGAACTGCCCTATATCAAAGGCGTGCTGCCAGAATTCATGCGTCACCTGGCGATGCGCTGGACGATCGGCGGTTTGCCGTTTACCGGTAATTCTTCGCGGGACATGGGCGGTTGGGTACGTTTGCGTGGCGACGTGAAGGAAGAGCCAGTGACCGAGGCGCACATTCTTGCGCTGGTGGATGCGTGGCCGCCGTCGCTGTTGCCGCATCTGAAGAAACCGGCCATGGGCAGCACGCTGACCTGGACCATCGAATTCGTTCAGCCGTTACGCGAGTTGAGCACGCTGGACTGGTGCAAGTACCGTGTGGAAACCGAGTACGCCGCCGACGGCTACGGGCATGCCGCCGCGAAACTGTGGAGCGCGGAGGGCGAGTTGATTGCCATGAGTCGGCAGACCGTCACGATCTTCGCCTGACTTAATGCCGACGGTGACGCTCCCGCCAGGCGCGCCACCAGCCGCCGCTGAGAAAGAACCGTGGAAAAGTCAGAAACTGCTCGACCAGCAAACGTGAAATCGCGTCTTTGCGATCACTGAATGGCTCGGAGGCTTGCGCCTCCAAGCGGTGACCGTGGCGCTGCAAGCCCAGCGCCGCGACGATGCCAATCACACCGATGGCGACACTGGCCAGGCTCAGGCTGAACACGCCAGAGACGATCAACAAAAACGCCACGATGAACAGCGGCACGGCAATCAGGTGCAACACCAGATTGGTCGGGTGCTGATGATTTCCCGGGTACGCGCGCCATTGCCACGCGGGAAGGTTGGGGTGTCGTTTGCCCATGATGTGGCTACTCCTCGATCCATGTTGAACACATGGATGAAGAATAGGCCGGGCCGGGAAGGGCGGCGAATCGAGGTTGGCTATTGGCTTCATAGGCATGATGGACAAAAAAGATCGCAGCCTTCGGCAGCTCCTACATTGAAAGGTGTACACCTGTAGGAGCTGCCGAAGGCTGCGATCTTTTGATCCTCAGAGTTTCAACTGCCCAATCGCCTTGCTCAACTCTCCAGCCAACGTCGCCAACTCATTACTGGTCGTCGCCGAATCCACCGTCTGCTGCACGGTGTTCTCGGTCACATCGCGAATGCTCACCACCGCCCGGTTCATCTCCTCGGCAACCTGACTCTGCTGCTCAGCCGCCACGGCAATCTGCGTATTGCTCTCGCGCATCTGCGCCACTGCGCCGGTGATCTCGGCCAGCGCCGCGCCAGCTTCCTGCGCCTGCTGCACACAATCGTCTGCCTTATACGAACTCTCTTGCATGAAATCCACCGCATCGCGCGTGCCGGCCTGCAGCGCCGACACCATCGTGGTGATCTCATCAGTCGAAGCCTGCACACGTTTCGCGAGGTGGCGCACTTCATCGGCGACCACCGCAAAACCACGGCCCATTTCCCCCGCACGCGCGGCCTCGATGGCAGCATTGAGAGCAAGCAAATTGGTCTGCTCGGCGATGCTGTGAATCACGCTGACCACACCGTTGATCTTCTGACTGTCCTCAGCCAAGCGTTGAATCATCTCGGCAGTCTGCTGTACGCCGCTGGACAGACCGGCGATCGAATGCTGCACGCGCGCGACCACTTGCTGACCACTGCCGGCCAGACCGTCAGCGGTCTGCGACAAATCGCGGGTGGCGCCCGCGTGCTGGGCGATGTGATAGACCGTGGCGGTCATTTCATTGATCGCCGTGGCCGCTTGATCGGTTTCACTCTGCTGGCCGAGCATGCCATGACGCACTTCGTCCATGCTCGCCGCCAGACGCGCCGCGCCGACATCCAATTGCCGCGCGGTGTTGGCGACGGTGGTGACCACACGCTGATAACCCGCCTGCATCGCGTTGAACGCACTGGCCATCTGCCCGACTTCATCTGTGCAGGCCAATGGCACGCGGGCCGAGAGGTCGCCGCTTTTCTCGACGTGCAGCATTACGTCTTTCAGGGTGTTGAGTTGGCTGAGCAGGAAGCGGATCAACAGTTGTGAAGCGCCGAGCATGGCCAGCATCAGGATCAAGACGGCCACGGCGAAGTTGGCAAAACGCTCATCGAATACCTGCGTCAGGCTCGGGCCATAAGCGATCACGGCGACGCGTTGACCGTCGGCACGGCTGAACACCTCGGCGCCCATCAACGGGTTTTTGCCGAACAATGGCATCGGGTTGATCTCGATCCAGCCGTTGCTGTCGGCGATTTCCAATAACGGTTGATCGTTGAGGCGCGGCGCTTCACCGCGTTTGAACGTCAGCACTTGATCGGCTTTGGGCAGCGCTTGACCGACCGGCCAGGCCTTGAGCAACTGCGCCTGGGCCTGCGCGGAGGCCTTTGACGCATGACTGCGCGCCTGCTGTTCGAGGTGTACGGCGTACAACACCAACAACAAAGTGGTGACGAAGGCGACCGCGTTGACCGCCCAGAATTTGTATTTCAGCGAGATATTGCTAAGCCAGGCACCCATGGAGGTCTTCTCTGATAGCGGAAACAGCATTGGCAAGGTGCCAGTATTGTGCCGCTACGGAGGGTTCTGGATTTGATGTGGGTCAAAAGATTAAAAGATCGCAGCCTGCGGCAGCTCCTACATTGGGAAGGTGTACACCCTGTAGGAGCTGCCGAAGGCTGCGATCTTTTGCGGCTTACACCAACGTTGGGAGATTGAAGAATGCGCGGGCGCACGCGGTGGTGTGCGCAGCCAGGTCTTCCTCGGTTTCCCCGCGATGCAGAGCAACCTCGCGCAACACCTCCGTCAGATACGCCGGTTCATTACGCCCGTTCTTCGGTTTCGGTCGCAACGTACGCGGCAACAAATAAGGCGCATCGCTTTCCAGCATCAGCCGTCCGCGTTTGATTTCTTTTACCAGCGGATGCAGATGCGTGCCCCGACGCTCGTCGCAGATCCAGCCGGTAATGCCGATGTGCAGATCCATGTCGAGATAACTGAACAGCGCTTTTTGCTCACCGGTAAAGCAATGCACCACCGCAGCAGGCAACTGATCGCGGAAGCCTTTCAGTATCTCCAGTAGTCGCTGACTGGCATCGCGCTCATGCAGGAACACCGGCAACTGCAGCTCAACGGCCAGCGCCAGATGCTCTTCCAACACCTTCTCCTGCTGCGGGCGCGGCGAGAAATCGCGATTGAAATCCAGCCCGCATTCGCCCACCGCGACCACGTTCGATTCCTTCAGCAAACTGCGCAAACGCCCTGCGCTATCAGCGCTCCAGTCACTGGCCGAATGTGGGTGAATGCCGGCGGTGGCGAACAGCCGTTGACCGCTCTCATCCAGTTGCTGACACAGCTCCAGCGCCTGTTCGCTACCCTCGACGCTGGTGCCGGTCAGCACCAGTTGGCAGACCCCGGCGGCGTAGGCGCGGTCGAGTACGGCCTGGTGTTTGTCGGCGAAACTTGGGTTGGTCAGGTTGACGCCGATATCGATGAGTTGCATGGTTGCTACCTCGGGCCGAAGGCCGGAAAGCATACCAGAGCTGTAGATTCATAAGAAAAGCCAAGAACTACAACGAGTTAAAGCTGTCTTTTGATGCCGCGAGACCCGTCTGATTGGCAGCAATGCCAACGCTGTGCCAGTCTCTCGCACCTTGCCAGCGCTCCAGGCGCTCTGTTTTCGTCGGTGATTTCGACCGTTCAGCGGTGAAATTGCCCCGTATTCTTTCCGGAGAGTGGATGGTTCGTCCCTCGGTTTTGTTGCTGTTGTGTGGATCGCTGCTGCTGCCGATGACGGCGGTTGCGCGCCTGCCCGGGCCGCTGCAAGCCGTGCCGGCCGCCAAGGTGCGCGATCTCTCGGAGATCCGCAGCAGTCGCGTGTTGCGGGTGCTGGTCAATCAGAGCCGCAACAGCTCCGGTGAAGTCCAGGGCCAGGCGATCGGCGTCGAATACCATCGCTTGCGCGCCTTCGAGCAATACCTCAACGGTCACGCCCGTGACGGTCAGGAAATCACCCTCAAGATCATTCCCAAATCCAAGGATCAATTGCTCGGCGCCTTACAGCGTGGCGAAGGTGATCTGGTGGCGCCGGGAGAATTGCTCGACCTGCAACCGGGTCACGCGGTGGCCAGCAGCGAACCGATCGCCAGCAACGTGCCGCTGATCCTGGTCGGCATCAAGGGCGAGCGACGCTACACCAAGGTTGAACAGCTCTCCGGTAAAACCCTCGCCTTGCCGACCGGCAGCGCAGCGGGGGAGGCTGTCAGCCAGCTGAATCAGAAACTGGCGCTGCACAAACTGGCGCCGATCAAGATCGAATGGGTCGACCCGACACTGGCGGTCGAAGATGTGCTGGAAATGGTGCAGGGCGGGATTTTCCACCTGACCATCGTCGAGCAACCCATCGCCGAGCGTTGGGGCAAGATCCTGCCGAAATTGCGTTTTGATCGGCAGTTGATGATCAGCGAGCCTGGCGAAGAGTACTGGTTCGTCCGCCGCGATGCCTCGATGTTGCGGGCAAGCATTGATCGCTTTTTGATCGGTTACAAAAAACCGTCCAACGAAGATGCGGCGTTTCTGCGCATTTACCGTCGCCTCTATCAAGTTCACTATCCATTGGCCAAGGCTGACCGCCAGCGTCTGGAAAAACTGCGCCCGACCCTGCAAAAACACGCTGACGCGCAAAAAATGGATTGGCTGAACCTGGCGGCGCTGGCGTTCAAGGAGTCCGCGCTGCAACCCAATGCCCGCAGCGGCAGTGGCCCAACCGGGCTGATGCAGATCACCCCGTCCGCCGCGCAACGCGTCGGCGTCGACAATATTCAGAATCTTGATGCCAACGTGCAGGCCGGGGCCAAGTACCTCGCGATGATCCGGCGCAAGTTCTTCAACAGTCCCAAGCTCAACGAGCGCGAGCGCATGGCCTTTACGCTCGCGGCTTACAACATCGGCCCGGAGCGGGTGCAAGGCATGCGCGCCGAAGCGCGGCGGCGTGGCTTGAACCCCAATCAATGGTTCTTCCAGGTCGAGCGCATTGCCATGGAGCAGGTGGGAATGGGGCCGGTCAGCTATGTTAATAGCGTGAACAAGTATTACTTGGCGTTCGACCGGGAGCGGGAGTCGTTGGAGCCCGGAGGACAAAAAGTAGCCTCACGCAAATGATCTAATAATTTGATTGTTATGGCGGAATAATTGCGCTTTTATCATGAAATTAACTGATTAATATAGCGGCCAACCAACACACACTTCTCGCAAAACAAGGAATGCTTCCATGAGCTCACTGATCAACAAAGTCCTGTTCACCCGCGCCGGTTACGGTCTGACCATCCTGCGCATCGCTGTCGGTGTGATCTTCGCGGCTCACGGTTCGCAAAAGCTGTTTGGACTGTTCGGTGGTTATGGCTTGTCCGGCACTGCGCAATACATGGACAGCATCGGTCTGCACCCGGGTTACCTGATGGCGACGCTGGCGGGTGGTACCGAGTTCTTCGCCGGTCTGGCGCTGATCATCGGTTTGCTGGTTCGTCCGGCGGCGCTGGGTTTGACCTTCCTGTCGCTGGTGGCGATCTTCACCGTACACATCAGCAACGGTTTGTTCATGGCCAACAACGGTTACGAATTTGCCCTGGCCCTGCTCGGTGGCAGCCTCGCAGTACTGATCGAAGGCGCCGGCAAACTCTCGGTGGATCGCGCCATCGCTGGCTGATCGCAAAACCCGGACAAAAAAAGGCCCGTATCGTGAGATACGGGCCTTTTTGTTTGTTACTGCGACTGGCTTGCTGCGCCGGGTTTAACCGCGACGGCGCAGGGCGTCGATACGCTCTTCCAGCGGCGGGTGGCTCATGAACATGCGCGCGAAGCCCTGCTTGATGCCACCGTTGATGCCGAAGGCATTCAGGGTGTCCGGCATATGCACCGGCAAGCCCTGTTCGGCGCGCAGACGCTGCAGGGCACCGATCATGGCGCTGGTACCGGCCAGACGTGCACCGGCTTCGTCAGCACGGAATTCGCGTTTACGCGAGAACCACATGACGATCGAGCTGGCCAGAATGCCCAGCACCAGTTCGGCGAAAATGGTCGCCACGTAGTAGGCGATGCCTTGGCCTTCTTCGTTTTTAAAGATCACTTTGTCGACGAAGTTGCCGATGATCCGTGCAAAGAACATCACGAAGGTGTTCACCACGCCCTGGATCAACGCCAGCGTGACCATGTCACCGTTGGCCACGTGGCCGATTTCGTGAGCCAGCACGGCCTTCACTTCATCGGGCGAAAAACGCTCAAGCAGGCCCTGACTGACCGCGACCAGCGCGTCGTTCTTGTTCCAGCCGGTGGCGAAGGCGTTCGCCTCGTAGGCCGGGAAAATACCGACTTCGGGCATCTTGATCCCGGCTTCGCGGGACAATTGCTCGACGGTTTGCAGCAGCCATTGCTCATGCCGGGTGCGTGGCTGGCTGATGATCTGGGTGCTGGTGCTCATCTTCGCCATCCACTTGGAGATGAATAGCGAGAACAGCGAACCGGCAAAACCAAAGACCGCACAGAAAACCAGCAGCTGACTAAGGTTGAGATCAACCCCGTTGGCCGCCATGAACCCGTTGAAGCCGAACAGGCTCAGGGTGATGCTGGCTATCAGCACGACCGCCAGGTTAGTGGCCAAAAACAGCAGGATGCGCATCATGGTTGTAGAAATCTCCTCAAGCTAAAGATGTAGCGTACTGCGGGGTATATAAGGTGCTGCAGCGGGCTATTCAACTGAGTGACTATTTCAAACTGTGTCCTACAGTGAATTCTTCGGTGCAAGGTTCATTTCCCACAACGTAAACCGACAGGGATGACAAACAGCCGCGACCCGTCGCGACTACGTCAGACGCACGTGATCGGTACGAGTCGCAAGTGTAGAAGGCGTACGCAAAGGGTGGGGCGCAGAAGTGTTGCCGAATCAGACAGTGCGCAACGTTCGGGGCGTTGCGCACTGCTGGCCTATCACTGGCGGTAGGACTTGAGGAAGTTGCCGATGCGGCCGATGGCCATTTCCAGATCATCGACGCGCGGCAGGGTGACCACACGGAAGTGATCCGGCCACGGCCAGTTGAACGCCGTGCCTTGCACCACCAGCAGCTTCTCGGAGAGCAGCAGGTCGAGGACGAATTTTTCGTCGTTATGGATCGGGCAGACTTTCGGATCGATTTTCGGGAACGCGTACAGCGCGCCCATCGGCTTGACGCAACTCACGCCCGGAATGTCGTTGAGCAATTCCCACGTACGGTTGCGTTGTTCCAGCAGACGCCCTTGCGGCAGCACCAGATCATTGATGCTCTGATAGCCGCCGAGTGCGGTCTGAATCGCGTGCTGGCTCGGCACGTTGGCGCACAGACGCATGTTCGCCAGCATGTCGATGCCTTCTATGTAGCTCTGCGCGTTGTGTTTCGGCCCGGAGATGGCGATCCAGCCCGAGCGGAACCCGGCCACGCGGTAGGACTTCGACAGACCGTTGAAGGTCAGGCACAGCAGATCCGGGGCCAGCGAAGCGGTGCAGATGTGCACCGCGTCGTCATACAGAATCTTGTCGTAGATTTCGTCGGAGAACACCACCAGGTTGTGTGCGCGGGCGATTTCCAGCATGCCCAGCAACACTTCCTTGGAATACACCGCGCCGGTCGGGTTGTTCGGGTTGATGATCACCATCGCTTTGGTGTTCGGGGTGATCTTGGCCTTGATGTCGGCCAGATCCGGGAACCAGTCGGCGCCTTCGTCGCACAGGTAATGCACGGCGTTACCACCCGCCAGGCTCACGGCCGCCGTCCACAGTGGATAGTCCGGGGCCGGCACCAGCACTTCGTCGCCGTTGTTGAGCAGCGCCTGCAGCGACATCACGATCAGCTCGGACACGCCGTTGCCCAGGTAGATGTCTTCGATGCCGACACCTTCAACCTGCTTCTGCTGGTAGTACTGCATCACCGCTTTGCGCGCGCTGAACAGGCCTTTGGAATCGCTGTAGCCTTGCGCGGTCGGCAGGTTGCGGATCACATCCTGAAGAATTTCGTCCGGCGCCTCGAAACCAAACGGTGCCGGGTTGCCGATATTCAGCTTGAGGATGCGCTGGCCTTCCTCTTCCAGACGTTTGGCGTGCTTGAGCACCGGGCCGCGAATGTCGTAGCAGACGTTGGCGAGCTTGTTCGATTTGCTGAACTGCATGGCGATGTGATCCCGAAAATGAACGATCCAGACGCTGTATGAACTACCGTACTGGGATTCCTGCGTTTGCATGCCAGACGGGTGCCGGAACGTGACGCTGCAAAAAATCCGTTTGAGTGCATGTAACGCGGCTGCCAGACTGGCATCAAATGAGGCGCAATCATACGTGCCGCTCGATCCGTGGAAAAGGTACAGATCGGGCTTTTTCAGCCGCTGAGGTGTGATGATGGAAAAGTTGGAAAAAACCCTGGAAGAATGGCGTGAGATGCTCGA
Organism: Pseudomonas rustica; assembly: GCF_049959085.1. NCBI lineage: Bacteria > Pseudomonadati > Pseudomonadota > Gammaproteobacteria > Pseudomonadales > Pseudomonadaceae > Pseudomonas > Pseudomonas rustica. Next base: position 1,162,500 of record NZ_CP188200.1, read on the forward strand.
CCCCGAGCAGTACAACGTTTGCCGTCTCAGTGCGACCGAACGACCGTTCTCCGGCAAGTACAATGCGACCAAAACCGACGGTGTTTATCATTGCGTGTGCTGCAATGAGCCACTGTTCGATTCCAAGACCAAATTCGACTCCGGCTGCGGCTGGCCGAGCTTCTACGCGCCCATCGGCGAAAGCGCGATGACCGAAATCCGTGACACCACTCACGGCATGATTCGCACTGAAGTGAAATGCGCGCGCTGCGACGCGCACCTGGGCCACGTGTTCCCGGACGGCCCGCCGCCGACCGGTCTGCGTTATTGCATCAATTCGGTGTGCCTGAACCTCGAACCACGCGTTTAACTTCACGATAAAACCCCTGTAGGAGTTGCCGAAGGCTGCGATCTTTTGATCTTGCTTTAAAAAACAACGTCAAAAGATCGCAGCCTTCGGCAGCTCCTACAGGGGTGTAATCCGATTAATTAAATTGCACACAATTTAATTGCTCGCTATGTTTGCCCTTTGCCACTTCCTGCGGAGCCCGACCCATGAGCGACAACCTGCTGAATATCCCGTGCACCACCATCAAGGGTGAGCAAAAGACCCTGGCCGACTACGCCGGTAAAGCGGTGCTGGTGGTCAACACGGCGAGCAAGTGCGGTTTCACCCCGCAATACAAAGGCCTCGAAGAACTGTGGCAGACCTACAAGGATCAGGGCCTGGTGGTGCTGGGCTTTCCGTGCAATCAGTTCGGCAAGCAGGAGCCGGGCAATGAAGGCGCGATCAGTGAGTTCTGCGAGCTGAATTTCGGCGTGAGTTTCCCGCTGTTCAAGAAGATCGACGTCAACGGTGCCGATGCGCACCCGCTGTTCGTGCAATTGAAAAAACGCGCGCCGGGTCTGCTGGGTTCGCAGGGCATCAAGTGGAATTTCACTAAGTTCCTGATCGGCAAGGACGGTCAACTGGTCAAGCGTTTCGCCCCGACCACCAAACCACAGGATCTGAACGGCGAGATCGAAGCGCTGCTGAAATGAACAGCCTGTCCGTCGATTCGATGCAGCTCGACAACCAGTTGTGTTTCAAGCTGTACGCCGCATCTCGCGCAGTGATTCGCGCCTACAAGCCGATGCTCGATCAGCTCGGCCTGACCTACCCGCAATATCTGGTGATGCTGGTGTTGTGGGAGTGGCAGGAAAACGCTCCGGAGCAACCGACGGTGAAAGCGCTGGGCGAACGTCTGGCACTGGATTCCGGGACGCTGACGCCGTTGCTCAAGCGTCTGGAGCAAATGCAATGGGTGCAGCGCCAGCGTTCGGCCCGCGATGAGCGTGAGGTGCATTTGAGCCTGACGCCCGCCGGGCAAGCATTGCGCGAGCAGGTCGGGCCGCTCAAAGCGAAGTTGTTGTGCGACAGCGGCGTGGATCTCGATCGGCTCAACGAATTGCGCAACGGCCTCGATCACTTGCTCGGGCAGATCAAGGCTTTGGCGTAACCGGCACCCATTGATCAAGCAGCGCTGCCAGTTCTTCGCGGCGAAACGGTTTGGCCAGATAGTCGCTCATGCCCGCCGCGCGGCAGCGTTCTCGCTCTTCGGACATGGCGTTGGCGGTCAGGGCGACGATCGGCAATTGCGGCCAGCGCCCGCTCTGGCGAATCTGCCGACTCGCTTCGTAGCCGTCCATCACCGGCATGTTGCAGTCCATCAGCACCATGTCGAAATCATGGAATTCCAGTTGATCCAACGCCTCGGCACCGTGAGCCGCGACCACCACTTCGCAGCCAAGCTTGCCGAGCATGCCTTTGGCCACCAGTTGATTGACCGGGTTGTCCTCGACCAACAGAACCCGAGCGCGCCGAAGCGAGGGTGCAGCCTCAAGAGGTGTGTCACCGACGTCGGTGATGTCCGCTTGCAAGGTTCTGCGCAGATTCTGATACAGCGCGTTGCGAGCCAGCGGTCGCGCCTGCTGCTGCAGTGGCGCCAGCGCCGCGGCTTCTTCGCTGGGCAGAAAGCTGCCGTAAGCCGTGACGAGGAGAATCGGTGCCTTGATTGTAGGGCGCAGGCCGAACAGGCATTCCGGGCAATCGGTGATCAATACGTCAGGCGTGCGGCCCAGCAATGAATCATCAATCGTGCACTGGTCGTATTCGATGCCCCAGCCCGGCAGCAAACTTTTCAGCAGTTCTGCCAGGCCACTGCTGCCAGCGGTGATGGCGAGGACTTTGCCGTGCAGCGGTGCCGGAGCGATCGCGCGGGTATGGCTGGGCAGCGGCAGTTCGGCACAGAACTGGCTGCCGAAACCGGCCTCCGAACTGATCGTCAGACGGCCCTGCATGGCTTCGCACAGGTTGTAGGTCAATGCCAGACCCAGCCCGGTACCGCCATATTGCCGAGTGATGCCAGCGCCAGCCTGAGTGAACGGCTGGAAGATTTTCACCTGCGCTTCCTGCGCGATGCCGATCCCGGTGTCACAGACTTCGATGCGCACGCCATCCTTATAGGCCGACAAGCGCACATCGACGCGACCGAAACGGGTGAACTTCAGCGCGTTCGACAGCAGGTTGCTGACAATCTGCCGAACCCGGGTCGGGTCGCCGAGTACCAGCGCGGGGAAGTGCGGATCGATCAGGCAGGTCAGTTCGACGCTCGGCGCAGCATTCTGCGAGAGCAGATTGGCGGTGTCCTCGACCAGCGCACCGAGGTCGAACGGAATGTGTTCGAGCTCCAGCTGCCCGGCATCGAATTTCGACAGATCGAGAATATCGTTGAGCAACTCCACCAGCACTTTGCCCGAGTCGTGGGCGATCGCCAGTTGTTGTTGCTGTTCGGCATTCAACGGGCCGTCCAGCGATAGCGCAATCATCCCCAGCAAGCCGTTGAGCGGCGTGCGAATTTCATGGCTCATATTGGCCAGAAACGCCGAGCGTGCCTCGGCCATGTCCAACGCAGTGCTGCGGGCGACTTCGAGCTCCTGATTGGATTGGCTGAGCCGCGTGTTGATCGCTTTGAGTTCAGCGGTGCGCGAGGAAACGATGGTTTCCAGTTGGCTGAGGTAATCGGTCAGGCGGTTTTCCGCGTTGCGGCGCTGCTGGATTTCCGTGGCGATGTTTTCGAATTGCTGATTGGCGACTTTGACCAGCACACCAATTTCGTCATTGGCATGCCCGGCGGGGCATTCCAGAGTTGTCGGTTCTGCGCTGCGCGGGTCGCGACTGCTGAGTTCGCGAATCACCCGCACCAGTGGCTTGGTCAGCATCACGTAGAACAACGCCAGCAGAATGCCGGTAAGAATCAGGCTGCGGGCGAAACCGTTGAGCAAGGTGATTTCCGCCCGGCGCAGAAAGCGGCTGCCAAAGGCGTAGGTGTCGACTTCAAGGCTCAGCACCCCTAGCGATTCGGTGGGCAGGTGGTCGAGGTAGAGGCGGTCTTCGAACTGGCGTTTGGCGCCGAACAGGGCGTCGCTGATCATCCGGTAGCCGCTTTGCAGTTCGGGACGTTTGACGCTGGCCAGTACCGTATCGTTGTTATCGGTCAGTTGCGCGGAAATGATGGCCGGCGAACGCAGCAGGCCGAGGGTGAGTTCCTGGGCCAGTTCGGCGTCGATGTTGTAAGCGATGCGAGACGCCGGATTGTGGCTGATTTCCAGCAAAGACAGGATTTCACGGTTGATGGAAGCGTCTTCACTGGCATAATCGATGCCGATTTGCAGCAGGCTGAGCAGCGTGCCCAGAATGAACCCGACCAGCACAGTAAGCTTGGCTTGCTTGTACGACAGCCGTTGGGTGAATTTGATATCCATGGGGTGTTGAACCACTTCCGTTTCCCTTCGCTGCTCAAGCATAGTCGATCATGTATGGATACCGAGGTTCCCGAATCGCCTTGTAACAAGGCTGGGTGCGGGACTTTAAGTCTGTGTGTCGTGGCTGGATCGCCATCATCACTGTGAACGAGCCCGAGGAAAAGACGTGGATTCCCGATTGAATGCTTTTCTTGAACGCGCCGAGTCGGTTCTGGCGCGGATCGAACCGTTGTTGCCGGCACCGCGTCCGGTGATCGACTGGAACACTTGCCTGGCCGCGCGCTGGCAGCGTGACGGGCGCAGCGGTTATTTGCTGCCGCTGGAAGTCAGCCTCGACATGCGTCTGTCCGACCTGATCGGCGTCGACCGTCAGCTCGAACAACTGGGCCGCAACACCCAGCAATTCCTCGACGGCATGCCGGCCAACCACGCCTTGTTGTGGGGCTCGCGTGGCACTGGTAAATCGTCGCTGGTGCGCGCACTGCTGGCGGAACACGCCGCAGCCGGCCTGCGTTTGATCGAGATCGAACGCGATCATCTGGCCGACCTGCCGCGTGTGGTCGAGCAGATCGGCAAACTGCCACAGCGCTTTGTGTTGTTCTGTGATGACTTGTCGTTCGAATCCGGTGAAGGCGATTACCGCGTGTTGAAAAGCGTGCTGGACGGCTCGCTGGAACAGGCGCCGGACAATGTCTTGTTGTACGCCACATCGAACCGTCGCCACCTGGTGCCGGAGAAGGAAAGCGACAACGAAAACTGGAAACGCGTCGACGGCGAGTTGCACCCAAGCGAAGCGGTGGAGGACAAGATTGCTCTGTCGGATCGCTTTGGCCTGTGGCTGTCGTTCTACCCATTCACCCAAGAACACTTCCTCGACGTCGTTGAACACTGGATCGGCCAGTTGGCAGCCAAGGCCAATCTGAGCTGGCAGCGCGACGAAGAGCTGGACATCCTCGCCGTGCGTTGGGCCACTGGCCGCGGCAATCGCAACGGACGTTGCGCGTACCAATTCGCCCGCTACTGGGTGGGACTGAAATTGTTGGAGCACAAGGCATGATTGATTTGCAACAAAGCGGCCAGGGTCTCGAAGGCTATGGCATGTTGGCCGCGCAACTGGAATCGCTGCTGGCGGACGAACGCGATTTCATCGCCAACGCCGCGCAGTTTTCGGCGTTCCTGTTTAACCAGCTCGATGACCTGAACTGGGCGGGTTTCTACCTCAACCGCAACGAAGAGCTGGTGCTCGGCCCGTTCCAAGGGCAGATCGCTTGCGTGCGCATTCCGTTTGGTCGCGGTGTCTGCGGCGCGGCGGCAACAACCTTGCAGACGCAGCGAGTTGAAGACGTTCACGCGTTTCCCGGCCATATCGCTTGCGACAGCGCGTCGAACAGTGAACTGGTCGTGCCGTTGGTCAAGGACGGCCGCCTGATTGGCGTGCTTGACCTCGACAGCCCGAAGCTGGCGCGTTTTGGCGCTGACGATCAGGCCGGCATCGAGCAACTGGCGGCGATTTTCCTGCGCCTGACCGACTGCTGATCATGCGCTGACGCCAGCCTTGCGGAGCAGGCTGGCGGGATCCACCGCATCGATCTGCAGCGGATCAAGAAAGCGCGTGGCGTACTGCAAATACACGCCTTCGTTGATGAACAGGCCGAACAGCTCAGGATCAATGTGCGACTCGTGGCTCATCGTCGCCATGATATTCAGCGCCTCGCTCAAGGATTTGGCCTTTTTGTAAGGCCTATCTGCCGCCGTCAGTGCCTCGAAAATATCGGCAATCGCCATCATCCGTGCCGGCAGGCTCATTTCTTCGCGTTTCAGACGTTTCGGATAACCGGTGCCGTCCATTTTTTCATGATGGCCGCCGGCGATTTCCGCGACGCTGTCCAGATGCCCGGGGAAGGGCAGGTGGCTGAGCATCAGGATCGTCTGCACCATGTGATGGTTGATGATGTAACGCTCTTCGCGGGTCAGCGTGCCGCGGGTGATGCTCAGGTTATATAACTCGCCACGATTGTATTTGTAGCGCGGCACGTCGAGTTTGAAACCCCACGGATTGTCTTCCGGAATCAGCTCACTGTCGGCGCGTTCGAGCAAGTGTTCGGGCTTGTCCGCAAGCAGTTTTTCCCGCACTGGCAGAGTCGGCGCCGAGGTTCGCGACTGGCGACGGTTTTCTTCCCATGACACCCCCAAACGATCGTCGAGTGTGCGCATCCATGTGCGCTGGCCCAGCTCATTCAGTCGTTGCAGATCCGCTTCGGCCATCGCCTCACTGCCCAGATTACAGCGGGCGACGAAGGCGAAATCTTCATCGAGTGCCGACAACGTGGTGTCGCGCAAATCGCTGAGCTGTTCTTCGTTACCGCCCATGGCCAGTGCTTGCCAGTAGCTGATCCAGGCATCGCGTTTGAGCACCTCAAAGCGCGTGCGAATCTCATGGATACGGTCGTTGATGGTCTCCAGTTTGGTGGCCTTGTCGACCACGTATTCAGGCGTGGTGACCTTGCCGCAATCGTGCAGCCACGCGGCAATGTGCAGCGCCTCCCATTCATCTTCGCTGGGTTGATAGGCCTTGAAGGCTGGGGCGTGACTGGCTGCCGCCGCATGAGCGAGCATCAGAGTCAGTTCCGGCACGCGCTGGCAATGGCCGCCGGTGTAGGGACTTTTTGCGTCGATGGCGCCCGCCAGCAATTGAATGAAGGCGTCCAGCAGTTGTTTCTGCTTGGCCTGCAACCGTTGGCTTTCGATGCTCACCGCGGCGGCGCCGGACACGGCCTGGAGAAAGGCGATGCGATCCGGTCGCAGTTTTTCCAGGTCGGCGGACGTGCCGCTGTCGTTCACCAGCAAGATCAGCAGGCCGATGGTTTCGTTGTGGCGGTTGCGCAGGCGAATGCCGATCAGGTGCACGCGCGGCGAAGCCATCGCGAGCAAGACTTTTTGCAGGTCGCCGGCCTGTTCGAAACCCAGGTTGCTCACCACGTTGTCGGCGTGTGCCAGCTCTTGAAACCATGCCGGACCTTGATGTGCCTGCAGGTCGTGGCCCTGAATATCGAAATCTTCGAGGGTTTGCGCGGTGCCGTCGATGACCATCCCGTAAGGTTCCATTCGATTACCGTCGCTTTCGCGCAGGTAGATCAGGCCTGCCTGAGCCTGGGCGATCTGCACGGTTTCGAACAGCACTCGCTGTAACAGCGGCGCGAATCGGGTCTCGGCGCAGAGGCTGTCGGTGATGCGGAAGAAACTCGCCAGCGTGTCTTTCATTCGCGCCATCGACACACTCAACTGATCGACTTCCAGCACCGGTGAGCGTCGGGTCAGGGGGAAATTGAAATCGAAACTGCGAATTGCGTCGGCCTCCTTGACCAGCGCATGCAGGGGTTTGACCAGAATTCGTGAGATCAACCAGCCCAGCGGCAGGCACAGCAATAACGTCGCGAGGGTAATCAGCGCGCCTTGCCAGCGCATGCGGTACGCGTCGACCAGCAACTCGTCCTCTGGCACCAGCAAGGCCAATTGCAGACCGCGCGGCCCACCTTCCTGCATGCTGCTGCGGGCGACGATCCATTGGCGACCTTCGGATTCCAGGCGATTGCCTTTGTGCGAGCCGGACAGCAACGCATGCAATTGCGGACTGAGATCAGTCACCTTGGCCAGCCGTGCGGTGCGATCGTCGACGATCAGACGGCTGCTGTCGGGGTAGGCCACGGCATTGCCGTCGGCATCGAACAAGGCGATTTCGGTGGCCGGGGTGACCACGTGTTTGGTCAGCGTCGCGGACAGCGCTTCCAGCGTCAGGTCGGCGCCGATTACGGCGTTTTCGCCACTGCGCCGGGCGAGGGTGGTGCCGACATTGTGGGTGGAGAAAAATACGTAGGGTTCGGTGGTGATTTGCTCGGCCTGCTGTCGGGCGCTGGTAAACCAGGCGCGGGTACGCGGGTCATAAAGGTCTTCGGGGTTGTCCTGCCGGGTGATCGGCGTGAGCGATTGATCAAAGAACAGCGATTGCGACCGTGGCGGGCCATCGGCACTGTGCTCAATGCTCCAGACCTGAAACGCTGCGGCCTCCGGTGCTTTGAGCAGGGTTTTCAAAGCACCATTGCGCAACGGTCGCACCATGAAGAAGTCACCGTTTGCATAACCCAGATACAGCGAGGCCAGATCCGGATTGTCCGTCAGTGACTGGCTGAATGGCCTGAGCAAAGGCAGGCGCTGATCCAGCGCCAAGGCCTGTGTGGCTGGGTTGTCTGCCAGCAGGCTGAGCAGATGGCGAATCGGCTGATAGGTGGCGTGCAGGTCGACGCGTACATCCTGTTCGATGCGGTTGAACAGTTTTTCGCTGCTCGACAAGATGATCTGCGTGGTCTGTCGGTAATTGAACAGCCCTAGGATCACCCCTGTAAGCAGCAATAGAAACGTAAACATGACGCTGATGTGCACATGCAGAGGGAACCGGCGTTGTTCCGGGCGCAGTGGGCTGGGCATTTCTGGCTCTCCAAAAGGTTTAACTCACTGCTCAGCGCCCAAGCATAGTTAAGGCACAGTCATTTTGCCTTGGTCGGCCAGTGCCAATTGTTGCTGCAACGCCTGCTCCAGTTCGAGCATCACCTGATTGCTCGCCGCACAGCGCCGCGCAATCTCGTCTGCCGACATTGACTGGTTGCAGGCTTGTTCCAGTGCGTCGCAGCATTCGATCACTCGCGAAGCCTGTGCAATGCGTGCCGCGCCTTTGATCTTGTGGGCGACCAGCGCCAATGCCTGGCAGTCGTTCTGCGGCGACAGCGCGAGTAATTCTTCACGGTCGAGGCGGCTGCTTTTGAGCAACTCGGCCAACAATCGCCGACCCTGTGCAGGGTTGCCGCCGGTCAGCAAGTTCAGGCTTTGCAGGTTGAATGCCGGCGCTTGGGGTGCCGGGGTGATGCCGTCCACCCAGTGGCTCAGTTGGCTCAGGCTCAAGGGTTTGAACAGGCAGTCGTCCATCCCGGCCTGTTTACAGCGCAGGATTTCCTCGGGTTGAGCATTGGCGGTGAAACCCAGCACCGTGCACGGCGGGCTTTGGTTCTGCTGCTCATGCAGGCGTATCGCGCGGGTCAGGTCATAGCCATTCATCAACGGCATGTTGCAGTCGGCGATCACCAGATCGAATTGACCTGCTTTCCACATGTCCAGTCCGCTGCTGCCGTTTTCGGCGAGGCTGCACTGGTGCCCCAGAAACTCCAGTTGCTGACACATCAGCAGACGATTGGCCGGGTGATCATCCACCACCAATACGTTGAGTGGGGCGAGTGATGCCTTGATCGGCGGCTCGGCTTTGCGGGTGATCACTTCGGCGGGAAATGTTTCCAATGGCAGGGAAATACACACCTGAGTGCCGATCCCGGGATGGCTGCTCAACTGCAGTTTTCCACCCATCATTTCGCACAGGCTGCGACTGATCACCAGACCCAGACCCGCGCCACTGCGGGCTTGCTGAGCGCTGTTCTCCGCTTGGGCAAAAGGCTCGAACAGACGCTGCTGATCTTCGGCGTTAATGCCCACGCCACTGTCTTGAACGGTCAGTTGCATCAATGAACGCGCCGGATCGTCGGTTTTCATCAGATCGAGAGTGATCCTGATTTGGCCATGCTCGGTGAACTTGATCGCGTTGCTGATCAGGTTGGACAGCACTTGCTTGAAGCGCAGCGGATCCAGTTGCACGTCGACCGCCAGTTGCGGCGGGTTGAACGTCATGTGCAGTGACAGGTTTTTTTGCCGCGCCAGACCATCGAAGATGCGCGTAACAGACGCCACCGTTTCGACCAGGTTGACCCGCTCCGGGCTCAGGCTCAGGCGCCCGGATTCGATCCGCGCGTTTTGCTATTTACGCGAAGAATCCCATTTTTTTATCATTCTTTAAAAAGAAAAAATTGTACTAAAGAAGCCATTAAAAAGAGATTTTTTTCAAAAAAATAATAAAACATCTGTTTTTTTTGTATCAGTGATTGATCGATATTTCATAGTTTGTGGATTAATTAATAGCTTTTAAAATTTTTTCGTCACAGTGTCCGTCAAGCGAAAAATGTGAATGGGTGGCCAAAGTCTTCTGTAGCCGGGGTTCGTTGATTGTTGACGATACATTCAGCCAAAAAACTTGTTACCTTATTGGCCGCTACTGCATAAAATTTTATCGTTATGACACTTTTTATAAAGTTATTGGGTCAATATGTAGCAATTGGTTGGTAATGAATAATAAATAAGATAAATACACAGGCTAATCTGGCGTGTAGGAATGGGCAAAATACAATGTTGGATTTGGTTAGGGTATGTTTTTTTATGATATTCTTTGCAAAATCACAAAAGGGTAAAAAATGAATAGCTATAGTTTTCGTGCTGAATGTCTACATGATGCTTTAAATTTTTTAGCTGTAGTGGGTGAGCGCTCAAGAATTTCTGCATGCGGCTTTCGTCAAGATGACATATTCCCTGATGTTGAGGTGGAGTTGGTCGTAGGTATGTCGCTGGTAGAACTTCGTAAAGTAGCGAATGAGATTACGGACTTGCACGTTATAAATGAGTCGCTAGAGAGGAAATGAGGATTGGCTTGCGAAGAGGATGTTTGGTTTAGCTTTTATCGTAGCTTCATGAATGCAGCATATGCAGCGGAGTAGGTCGCTGCGACTAGTCTTCAACATGATTGCAACAGCTATTCCTGCCAAGGCGGAATGAAATTTTCATCGACGGTTTCCGACTTAGACATTTTTGAATATCCCGGTTCGCTACTAACTGATGTGAGGAAGAGTTTCTGCGAAGCTTTTCCAAACTCAATTGCAGCAGGTAAATTACGCGGGTCGAGGTACGCGGCCTCTCCGAGTAAACCTCCAAGTTTGTATTCAAGCTCTTTTTTTGTCAGCCCATAATTCTTCCCATTGCCTTGAATCGCCGCCTTGATCAGCCTCATTTTTCGGTATCTTACATTCGGTACCCGAATACCGCCCTCATGGACTACAACGCCAGTGATGTGTTTGGGGACGTCAGCGTCGAATACTCTGGTTTTTTTGGAAGCGACCACGTGTCCGTATTTGCGAATCATGTCTTCAATCTGCCACAAGAAATTGCGGCTAATGCTTTTGCCTGAAAAAGTGAGGTCGTCCACGTAACACGTGAAGGTCAATCCGTGCTTGCTAGCAATCGCGTTTAACTCATCGAACAGTGCTTTATTCGCATAAAACGATAGTAGTGGGCTAAGTGGACTTCCTGTTGGTAGGCAATTTTCAAAGGTCGTCAAGTCGGCATACAAGTTTGCTACATCACCTGGCGCTTTTAATGGGCCGCTGAAGAAATTGAAGACTTTTGATTTGGATGTTGAGCCAAAAAAATTACGAATGTCTAACGTTGCAACGCATTTTCCTGAAAGATGCATTTGAGCATTATTTTTGTATGAAGTACCTTTTAGCGCAAATTGCATATATTCAGGGACTTGAACGCAGCGAAGGAGCCTCAGGATTCGCTCATGCATTGCAAGAAGTCTTGGATTTGGCTTCTGGACCTGCCGAACCTTAGGTTGCTTGCCTAGTTTGAAGGGATCTACTTCAGGCACTAGCTCGAACTGTTTGTAATCACCGATGCAGTCGGTGATGTTTTTAATGTCAGTAGATAAGGCAGTTGCAAGCTTCGCTTTGGTGGAGGTGTTATATAAAGCGCTTTGAGAGATGTCGTAAGACTTACGCTCTTTTTTGGTTTTCTTTTCTCGTCTTGGCTTCATTCTTGTTTTCCATCCATTCCAAGAGATGAATCACTTTTTTTGCGACGCTTGTTCTTAGCTTTGTCGTAGGTTTCGCGGCGTCCATATTTTCCGAAAAAAATAAAATGGAAGATAGCGGGATTTCAAAATACTCACTGTATTTAGTCAGCAGTTCAATCGTAGGTTGTTTTTTTCCTGACTCTAATTCTGATAGGTGCGAGTTTGATATCCCAAGCTCTTTGCAAAGCTCTGTTTGGGACATGTCGTGGTATGTTCGAATCAAGCGTAGTGCCTGGTTCAGCATTATCGATTCCTCCAAAAGTGACAACAGCGGGGGTAAGGCAGTCAGAACAGGTCACGAACGCTTTCCGAGATCTTGGGCCAGTGCTTGTCGATCAGAGCTAAAGCAAATCCGATCCAACGTACAGCACCGAAAACCACCTTCAACCACCTAATCTTGCGTCGTGTCTTAACTGCCGGGCGTTGCTTGGCGGGTTTTTCAATTTTCATCTCTGTGTCCTTATTGCCCCCTCGGATTGAGAGGTCTCGCGCGCAACTGGACTGAAAATTGGAGCAAGCAATACTTTTCCCCCCTTCTGAGCACCTGCTTCCGGCTCGCGCGGAAGCAGTATCCCTTCGCGGCCCGAGACCTGTGACGCTGAGGCTTCGGAACGCGTGGGGAAGGGTCAGAGGCGAACCTCCACAGGGCCAAGGCCCCCACATCTACGAGTAAATCTCCCTACCGCATGTGCAGGCTATTCTCGGCAAAGCGAAAAGTCAAAATAATTTCGCTATGAGCGAAATTATTTTTGTCGCGTGAACGTTTTCTTCCTATTTCCTTTTTCAGCTCGCCCACGAAGGCTCTCAATCCGGCAGCTGGCGGTAGCGGCGACGTGCTTCGTTGACGCGTCGCCAGCTGAGCACCCCCGTTTAGGTTACGTTCGATGGCGAAAGCTTCGGTTAGCTTTCGGTTGCATTGCACAGAGCCTTAACATTTAAATGCCTGGAGTGTTCTCACACAGGAATGGATTCATGTTCAATCTTTTGGTCGCAGCAGGGGGATGGAATGGGCGTCGTGATGATGTTTCGTTAGGGCGTGTTTACATCGATCCGATGCAGGAGCTGGAATGGAAGGTCGGCAATCTCCCCAATTTTGATCTGATGCGAACGCTACCTGCTGTGTTTGCCCCTGAAACCTTCGGAGATGGCACAGGGCAGGTTGCGCGTGTTGGAGAAATCATCAGCACGCGTATCCAGGGGGGCACTGTATTAGTTGAATACCGATACGATCCTGGCATTCCGCCGATCCCCCAAGTGGATCTGATCGCACTTGCTCCTGCGTTAGGAATTCACATTCCGCGACGAGGATTCGGCCCATTCGCGCATAGTCATTGGGCGATAAAAGACGCAAATTTGTTCAAAGTATTGTTGACTGAATGGCGCGAGCCAGTCCGTCAACCTGTCGTCTTTCAATTAGAGACGCCGCAGCGAGTACGCTCTAATCTATTGTCTGCAATGATGCCTTTCGCGGGCTTCGATTCCGTCTGGCATGCGATCCAACGCGCAGCGACGTCAAATGGTATGGAGAGTGGCCGAGCAGACAACCGTTGGGATCACCCCGCAATAATTCAAGACGTCGTCGCTCTAATTGACCAAGCAGCCATTGTCATATGTGACTGCACCGGCAAAAACGCCAACGTGTTTTATGAGATGGGAATAGCTCACGCGCTTGGGAAAGAAGTGATAATCATCACTCAGAACCCGGTAGACATCCCTTTTGATATCGCCCATCTTCGGCACATACGTTATTTGGGAAATGAGGAAGGAACTCGACAGCTTGAAGCCGATTTGGCAGGCCGAATCGCGTCACTTAGAGCACACACCACCCTTTGATCACCCGGGGAACATCCAGTGGTTGAGTCTCAAAATCGTATAGTGAGTGACCGTGTACATTGCTAGTCAGCGACCAGTGGGTCAATCAGTTCTGGCCCCTGATTCCGCACGTTTTCCACCTCTTTGCCAACCGAACACCAGACGAAGTTCCCAACCTTCCGACAGCACTCCCAGGCTAGCTCCGAAGCTCGTAGTGGTGAGGCATTCGGATCAACCCACTCATGAGCATGCTCTGCGCTCAGTACGACGGGACGGCGGTTATTAATGTCGACCATCCCTTGGTCGCTGTCAGCCGTGTAATCTCGAAACCGTCTCGCTCGCCCGGTTCGAGCCGTAATCGAACCTGACCAAGTGCAGCGAAAAACATCGTGCGCTCATCTCTGAGCTTGATGAAATACGGCTGTTTCTTTTTGGGGTCGGCAGTGTCTTTCACCCACTCGTAACAACCGTTTGCCGGCCCAAGCAGTAGTGTGGCTGACTAATCGCTTCTGGCCGGATGGGGCTGTGTAGATGTGGATTAGTGGCAGTCTATAGAGAAAGCCGGAAACTCTCGATCTTATGCTTGACGACCTCTTCTGGGTGCCGGCCATCCCGTTTGGCTATCAGCATGGAGTGCACGTCTTCATCGCTGAACACCAGAATCAGTTTCTGGTGGAGTACCCACTGTTCCCTCATCGTATTCAGGCCGCCCGCAACATCGCATCCTTGCCGTGAAAAAATCATCCCGAAGAGTCCAGTTCCATGGGGTTTGAGATAATTGGCGACTTGAAGAATTTCGCTTTTCCCTACCTTCTTGGCGCCATTTTTAGCGTCTACTACCACGAAATCGGCCATGTAGTTGCGCTGCATAAAATGCCAGAAACCGCTTTCTGCGTAATTGGAAAGTATGAAATCACGGCGGTTGGTCTTCGTATGGTCAGCATGCTCGGACAAGGGTTTAGTCAGGGGAGGGCAAAAAAGATGCTCCAAAATATTCCCGATTAAGTTTTGATACAGGCTCCAGTCTCCGGTGCCTTTTTCGCATTCCTTCAATCTGGTCGAGAGTTGGTCTTCACGTGTTAATTTTGGCCCACGTTTGGCACTTCTTGATAGAAGACTCCTGAAATAGCCTCGATCCGCATTTGCCAGTTGCTCTGCAAATTTAATGGTCAGGAAGTCTAGGTCCCAGAGCTGGATCCCAGCAGATTTGAGTGCCTGGGCATCAGCGTCGCGCAGGGTTGCGGCAATGGCAAATACAGGTTGGCACTCTCCATATACTTCCTTGTAGGTGTTCAGTTGCGAGATGACATTGCCGATATTGATATGTGCAAAAAGATCTGGAGACTCGCATTCTACGAGCAGCCTGGTGCGTCGGATTTGGTCATCATGATTCGCTAAAATATCCGCGCGAAAGCGATGCTTTTTCCCGAAGATTGCATCTTGTGCAATGTCGCTGAACTGACCATCATCTCTGAGCAGGTCTGAGAGGAAATTTACAAATTCAACCCTTGGAGGCGTAGGGCCGGCCAGGAAGTGGCAGTCTTCACACATTACAAAAAGATTATCAATGTAGTTTATTACCCCCTCAGATTTTGGCTTGATGTGCTCAATGCACGGTAGGTACTCAATTTTTGCTTGGCAAACCTGGCAGGTGGTGTAGCTTCCCATCGTATTTCCTATTTCCTATTTCCTATTTCCTATTTCCTATTTTCTTTGAACAGGAGCAGGGTTCACCGCATATTTCCAGAGATCGCTCATGAGCAGATCATCAGCCATACATGGCACATCGCCGTGTTCTTATCAGGAGCAACCCAGAATCGTCTGAAGGTTAAACGATTCAAAAAGGAAGCTCGTCGTCCGTAAGTAGGGATATTTCAAATGCAGAAGCAGCTTCTTGCAGCATTTCTAGAGTCCATAACTCAAGATCGAATCGGTGTACTGATATGCCAGTGACAACCTCAAAAAAAATACCGTCCAAATTCTTCAAATCCAAGTTTCGGATGGTTCTCACAATTGGTTTAATCTCCAGGCCGCTCCAATCTAGGTTAAATGAGTCTCCTGGATCGAGTTTGTAAGGGAAAGAACCGCTATTTTTTTCAGTGAGATCATGCTTTAGTGATCTTCGCTTTTTACCATGGCATATTCTAAGATCATTAACTGTGCAGCGCCGCAACCCCTTACAGCCAATGGTCAAAGTGAGCCAGGCTAGGCTAGGCTCTTGGATTAATATTAGCTGTTCGCTATCTCGTTCTAATTGAAATTTTTCACTACGTCTAGTTATAGAAAGGCTAACGACAACGGCCAAAAGCGCACCTACGCCGGATACCCAATCTCCAACACTTCCCCAATCTGGAACGAATCTCACAGTCGACTGTGGATTGAGGTTGATCCCGGCTGTGAGACCCGCGGAAGCAGATAGTACACATAGGGTGATACCCGCGAGAATTACAGCGAAAATCTTCATTTACACCTACCTGCGTTCGGGAAGCTGTGCATTATATGGCAGCGTTGGTTTGCTGGCACAACTCGTTATGATTAAAAAGTCTGTGCGTCTCGTAGCAAAAGGCACCCAGAATCGAATCTACTAACCGCATTAGCCAAGCTGCATTTTAGGTCGGGGATCTCGTCCTAGTTCGAAATTGTTTGATTGATTGCTGAGCCGATCCACATCGGAGGCCGATTGTTGTTTTTCGCGAAGGGCAGCAAATGGTCGATTGCTACCCGTCGTGAGGCGGACCGACCTAAATGGTCGCATTTAGCCAAAATAGAAGTGATCACTCAGAAAAACTCGCGATGATGCCAGCGGATTGCTAATTCTCTTCTAAAGCATCTTTTGATGCGCGAACGATTTGGAAGTTGGATTGCGTACTGACGCGGGTTCGATTCTTATCTTGTTTGTGAAAGTACCCGGATATCTAACTACTCGGAAGCCAACGGTTCGATCAATTCCGGCCCCTGATTCCGCACGTTGCCCACCTCCTTGCCAACCGGATACCAGACGAAGTTCCCAACCTCCCGACAGCACTCCCTGGCAAGCTCCTCAGCGCGTAGTGCTGAGGTATTCGGATCAACCCACTCCCGAGCATGCTCAGCGCTCAGGACAACAGGACGGCGGTCATGAATGTCGACCATCCCTTGGTCGCTATCAGCCGTGATAATCACGAATCCGTCTCGCTCGTCTGGTTCGAGCCGTGCTCGAACTTGACCGAGTGCAGCGAAGAACATCGGGCGCTCATCCCTGAGCCTGATGAAATACGGCTGTTTCTTTTTCGGGTCGGTAGGGTCTTTCACCCATTCGAACCAGCCATTTGCCGGCGCAAGCATCCGGCCATGTGGCCAAAGCTCCTTGAAGAACTTTCCTGTCATCACCGTCTCGACCCTAGCGTTTATTGGATCAGGCCGCTTCCCCTTTGCCCAGAATGGCGACCATCCCCAGCGCACCTTGTTTATGCTTATCCCGTCCTCCACCGGCCGAATAATTTCCACGCGGGTGGTTGGAGCTACGTTGTAGCGCTCTATCGGCCAGAGGTCGTAGCCGTTGATGATGAGCTGCTTAGGGGCCAGCTCCTTGAGGTAGTGGTCCATGGACTCGTAGATCGAATAACGCCCGCACATGCTGTCACCCGTCGAAATTTTCTACATATGAGATTGACCTAAAGCGAGGCAAATCGTTAACTGTATACATATACAGTAATCCGACGCAGAGCGTGTCTCATGAGCATCATCTTCCTAGGACCGCTATCATCTGGCGGCGAGAAGCTCCCTTTCTATTCCTTCCAGGTACCGGCGGGTTTTCCATCCCCTGCGGCCGATCACATTGAAAAGCACATCTCACTGGATGAACTGTTCAACATCCGGGCGCCTCATGTGTATCTCGTCAAGATCGAGGGCGACAGCATGCAGGGAGCCGGCATCTACGGGGGAGACCTGATTATCGTGGACCGTAGTGTGTACGCGGAGCACGGTGACATCGTGATCGCAGCGCTAAATTCAGAGCCCATTTGCAAGCGTCTGCACATGCGTCAGCACGAAGTGATTTTGATGTCCGAGAACCCAAAGTACCCCGCGCGGCATGTAATGGAAGGCGACGAGCTATTGATCTGGGGTGTGGTGAAGTACAGCGTGCGCAGTCATGAAAAAGCCTGAACCGGTATTCGGACTGATTGACTGCAACAGTTTCTACGCTAGCTGTGAGCGGGTCTTTCGACCAGATCTTGCGAAAACCCCCATCGTAGTACTGTCCAATAACGATGGCTGCGTCATCGCCCGCTCATACGACGCGAAGCCCTTCGTGAAGATGGGGGCGCCATACTTTCAGATCAAAGACCACCTTCGTCGTAACGGCGTGGTGGCGTTCAGCAGCAACTATGCGCTATATGGGGACATGAGCGAGCGTGTGATGACCATCATCGAGTCCCTAGTACCTACCCTTGAGGTTTACAGCATCGACGAAGCGTTTGCGGATCTCACAGGGGTACCCGGTGATCTGACAGCATTCGGCCGCAAAGTCCGAGCAACGATATTCAAGCAAACAGGCATACCTGTTGGAGTGGGGATCGCTCGTACCAAAACCCTTGCGAAACTGGCAAACCACACCGCTAAACGTCTTCTCGATAAGACGGGTGGAGTAGTGGACCTTTGCGATCAATTCAAATGCGATTGGACACTGCGCAACACAGATGTGGGAGAAGTGTGGGGCGTTGGCAAACGTATGAAGGCACACCTCGAATCTCTCGGAATCAAGACGGCGATGGACCTAGCAAACGCTGATCCAACGATGCTCAGGCAGAAGTTCAGCGTGCTCATTGAGAAGACCGCTCGCGAGCTTGCCGGCACACCTTGCCTGGAGCTTGGGGAGGCCGACCCACCGAAACAGGAAATCTGTTGCAGTCGAATGTTTGGCACTCGCCTAACAGACATCGAGCCAATCAAAGAGGCGGTGGCGACTTACACCCAGCGTGCTGCCGAGAAGCTTCGGGCGCAGAATTCTCTCTGCAAAAAGATACGAGTCAGTATCCGTACTGGAATGTTCAACCCAGAAGAAGCAAAGTATGCAAACGGCGCATTGGTCGAGCTACCGTATCCCACCAATGACGTAAGGTTGATGACGAAGGCTGCAACTGAGGCAGTCAATCGACTGTTCCGGTCTGGGTTCAAATACAGCAAAGCAGAAGTGTTACTTATGGATCTACGACAGCCCGGTGAGTTCACCGATGACCTATTCGCCTTTTCGCAGCCTGCTTCGGTGGGCAAGGTGATGGGTGTTCTTGATGAGATTAATGGCAGGTGGGGGCGAGGGACATTGCGTGCAGCAAGCGTTCCATCTGATCCTCAATGGGCTATGAAACGAGATCTCATGAGCCAGAGTTTTACCACACGAATGGATCAGCTATGGACAGTGAAATCTCTTTAACTGTCAGCAGTCTTGCATTAATCATCATAGCTGTACATTTTGAAACGCAATCCTAGACGCATGCTGAGCACCTGGCACGCAGCTCTATAGGCTGCCTCGTTCTGATATCGGTTCTGTGAACGTGGCAACCCAGGAATATCAATATGCGCATGATCGTCCAGTGTGTCAGCAATCCCGCTCTGGATCATATGCTGCACAACTGGATGCGTTATTACTGCGGTTTCTGCCCATGCGTCACCAGATGGGCCCCACTTAGAGTTACTGTGCATTGCATAATTATGCGACGCAGATGTGCCTTCGATGGTTGCCTCGGCAATGGCCTCGGAAATTGCTACGTCAATTTTGCGATCAAATACAGTTAAGATATTTACTGCTTTCACTATTGCAGTGGGGTAAAGCTGCTCTATAACTTCAATACTAAGTGAGCGAGTTGCCGTAGCATGAAGCTCATCAGTTATGATGATATTGGTGTCCAGCAGTCGTCGCTCGTCGAATAGTGTCGCGAAACTATTCATGCCGGAGTGATAAAGTCCGGTCATCAGTTGTTGAATGGTTTCTGCGCTGTCCCAATTGTCGACGATGATATACAACTTCGATATGTAGCAGTTTTCTTCCGTAGGCCCAAGCAATCGAATGGCTGGTAGTCGTAGCTGATAGAACGGTGTCCAAAATCGGTTGTAAAGTTTTATTGGATAGTCAATTTCACTAGTGGTTGGTTGCCAGTAAAGCTTCTGGCTTCGATAAGTATTTTCCGATGGGGCTGGTCGAGTTCGACGGGCTGCAAATGAGCCGACCTCAGATTCGATGAATTCAGTAACCGTATCTGTATCGTAGTCGAATAGGTTATCAGGCACTCGCCTAGTTTCGTCATTGCTGGTCACTGTGTGGAGGCCCTCTCGCGCCCCGGCTGTTATCAACTCAGTTTTCAGTACCGCAATTGCAAAGCGCTGGTGGACCGACTCCTCACGCCAGTCGCCATGGATCGTGGGGTAGATACCACCTGTGGAAAAGCACAAAGCAGCGTTATGGTCGAAGCCTATGAAATCTCCATGTATGAGAGGGTAAATTGGAGATAGTCCACCGAATTTTATGATTGAATTTAAGGCTAAAAGAGAGTCACCTTCGAAGTCCAAATGCAGCCTTTCCTCTGCCAGTTGATAGTACCACTCAGGAGCGGACTCACAGTCTGAATGGACGATCAGAGGGTGGAAATGGTGCAACATCCATTTGGATGCACTCATTTCTCATCTCGAATAGCAGCATCGATATAGATATCTAAGCTCGAAACGGAGCGATGCCCCGAAAATCGTTCCATCAGTTCTTTGAGCCTTTTGTGTTTCATTATTGTCCCTATGATTTTTTCGGCTCGCTCCTGGTGTGGCAAGGCAGGGTATTTACACGATGATCTTACTTCGGCCTGTTTGGAGAATTCGATGGGGGTCTTAGACGCCGAATCGCTATCGGCACTGTTTGTGTTAAATTGCGCCGCGTTGTGTCGATCATGAGGGTTCATTCTGAATGCTCGCCGTCTTTGAAATGTAAGTCTCAGGAAAGTCCAAAGAGTGGATGGCGTCAAGAAGGAGTCGGCTTCATTCGTAGGCTGTAATTATTACTGCTATTGTGTTTAGTTGGCGATTTTTGTCATTGTGTGAATTGTTTCGATCTTTAACGTGTTGAATATTAAGTGATGTCGCATATGAATGGTAAGTTTTTATCAAAATATATATGTTTTTGTAGTAAATACTCGGCGGAGTGGCGTGTTGTTTTTAGGAAATTAAATCTCGATTTTCCGATAGGCGGAAGAATACATGGCGTATAGAACTTATATAGCCTGCGGTGCGACGACTGCTTCCTACACAAGCGGCGGCTATGAATTACATCAGTTTGGTCTGGAGTTTCTCGCCAGTAGGATTAACACGAGCGGCGCATCGCAGTGGGCCGGGCAGGGTTCAGGCTTCATACGCGCTCGGTCACATTCGATGATGGGCTGCTATAAGGGTAGGGATCACAGACGGTGAAGGTGCAGAAGCTATGGCTCTCATCGATGACGTTGACGGCTTGCAATCGATCTACATCAATCGCGCCACCGGAAACGGGAACGACGACGATGAACGGGATTACCCTCTTTACCGGCAGAGCGTTCTTGATGACCCTCGTGTGGCCTCGCTGGTACCCGCTTGGGTGCGTCGTTACAGGAACTTAGATCAATTTTGGGGGTTCATCCAGCCAAAATTCCCAAGTTACGCCGAGCGTAGGAAGTTCATCTGGGATGAGTTTAGGTCGCTCGTTGACTTCGCTGAATCGGGTGGGGAGCACCCTTCAGATCTCGTTGTCTCTGAGGCGCTGGACCGCATTGAGGCTGAGCACGTTCGTATCGCTTGGACAAAGGCGCTTGAAAGGCGCTCAACTGATCCCGAGGGAGCTATCACGATGGCTCGAACGCTCCTGGAGTCAGTATGCAAACACATACTCGACGAAGCCGGAGCAAGTGACCATGAGTCGACTCCTGACCTGAACAAGCTCTACAAGCAAACGGCTTCTCTTCTAAACCTGACGAAGGCTCAACATGAAGAGGTTGTGTTCAAGCAAATCCTTGGAGGGTGCACAGCCGTTGTCGAGGGTTTAGGGGCGCTGCGGAATCGTTTGAGCGATGCCCACGGAAAAGGAAAGGGCGGGGTGAAGGCCGCCCCCCGTCATGCAGAGCTGGCAGTGAATCTGGCGGGTTCGACTGCGCTTTTCCTGCTTGCCACGTGGGAGGCACAGAACGGGGTTTGAGTATGGTATCGCACAATTGGAGGAAAAGATCGGGTTCGAGGCAGATGGGGGTCAAGTTAACCCAATACCTGGATTTCATGGGGCCTGAACCAATGACTTGAATCAAAACTGGTTTCAGCTAGCCTTCACCGCACCGGCCATCCAAGGACGATTGCTATGCCTAATAATTCTGAAGCCAACATGCATGCAGCTGACGCTCTCACTCTGCTACTGCACAACCAGCATGCCCTAGCTGCTGCCATTGAGGAGGTGACTCTATGGCTCTCAGAGAATGGAGGGGGTAACGTTGCCGCTAATGCGACAGCTGCCCTGAATACTTTGGATACGAATGCCAAAGGTCTTACAAATTCGATCATGCGACTGCGGCAGCTATAGTCTTCGTTCGTACTTTGACTTCGAGCGATTTCCTGAGCTATCCGGAATATGGTTCTGTTGACCGTGGCAAATTGCATTGCTGCCTACCCTCGCTTGCCTTGCTACTGCGTCGCCTACGCACAGCGCTAACCATAACCTTTGCATTCAAGCGACTAAAAGACGCCTGAGTGACGACCGACGAAGACCGGCAGATCTGTTACAGACTGGTTGAATCCGCAACCCAAAGCGGACGGTAGCAACAGGCAGCAATCGGCCAGAAGCTGTCATTGGCCCTTCACCTCAGTGATTCGTCACGTTCCTTGGGCATCGCTCGAATTGAGCCCTTGGTTTCCTACGATTATTACGTCACTGCGAAAAGAAACGCCTGTTCTTGCAAGCTCGTTTTGATCAATGTGGCCAATTGTTGGGTGGCCGGTGTAGGGGCATCGCCACCGCTGTGAAGCACATAGCCAATGTTGGGCACGGGTGGTAAGCCAGAAACTACAGCGAGATGGCTCGGCAGCCCAACGCGGGTGCGTAGCGTCAGGCCCAATCCGGCGGCGGCAGCCGGCCAGATACCACCGACGCTGGGGCTGGTGAGGGCGATCCGCCAGGATATCTTCGCCGGCAGACGTGTGAGGGCGCCCTTCAAGTACTCGAATGGATCATGCTCTTGAGTCGCGACGACTGAGTCAAACTCGCCATAGTGGGGGAGCATTCCAATAGGGTAGAGCAACGCCGATCGGCCGACATCGATTAGATCTGGCGCGATGCGAATGAACCATTTACCAGTCGTACTCGAAGCTTGTCCGTCTTTCCGGGCTCCTTCGCTTCAGCGACTCCATGAACCCCGTTCCAATGACCGTCATATTCCTTGCAGCGATTGGTGATGTCGATGCGACCGTCGTGTCCTAAACCGTATTGCGGTTTTGACTGCTCGCAGTTGCGCTGGAATATCATCAGTAAACGAGCCATTTCATACCATGAGCTTTGGAATATTTGTAGATTGACCTGCATGGTGGCGGGTGGCTGTTCTTTGTTTCAGTCAGCGCATCCAGCGAGTGCCATGCTGAGCCAGGAAACCAGAGCAATTTTGTGCATCGACGTAGAGAAATCCATTTGTGATGGCTGGGCGCGAGCCACCATGAATCAAGATAGCCGACCTTACATAAGATTCAACAAGAGGAAATTATTTTAGCCTAACCTTAGTCCGATCATGCCGCACATTATTCCCGCCGAAACAATAGAGCTTAGGAATAACCCGCTCCACCATATCCTATTTGCCGTCACATCTTTTGTGCCATGGGCAAGCATGATTACTCGGACACCAGATGCTAAATGTGTTAATGCAAAGAAAACCCCAAGCGCGTAATGTGGGAAAAGCCTTATGTTCCAAGAGTCATGAATCAGTCCAGCCGGTAATCCAGTAGCGAACGCCCAGTCCGTAGGTATGTTGAGCCACATCCGAGCAAAAATGAAGACGGAGTTCATATGTCCTAGAATGAATACCGCCATGAATATTCCGGAAATAATCTGGAACAAGCGATAATAATCAACTACCGTCTCACTCCAAGTCCACGCCAAGCGCAGACCGCTGATTACTTGGAAAATTAATACGGCCACCAGGATAGGTTCGATAAATTTTGCCCTATAAACTTTACGGCCAATATCCATGACCGTCGCATGTGCTTCAGGGCTGACTAAACCAAATAGGTGATTAAAAATATGAAATAATATATAAGCCGTGGCTATTACGCCAGCGATGCCATGAGCAACACGAAGACGTGGGGAAACAAGCTTTCTTTGAGGCAGTTCAGCTTCCGTATGTCTCGATGCCAAATATCCGAATATCAACCAAGCGGGAGTCCAAATCCAAGGATCTGGGATTTTGCTGCCGACCATGTATGTGATAACTCCGAAAAAGACGTAAGCAGTGGGAACTGTCACTCCGATTAGGGCAAACCTACGTACTCGCACAAATTGGGTTAGGGGTGCATCAGATTTTAGACTTCGACTCGCTATCACTATATTGATAAGGGGGACTGCAAATGCAGCTGTCAGCAAAAAAGTTGCCAGTACAAACGCAAGAGGCGTTAGGTGACTGCTAGGTTTGTTAGCTAGCGATGACGTTATTGACCAATGGAAAGCTTCGAGAATCCAAGGATAGGTCGCCGCTGCTAGAGCCGCTATCCATACTATTGGATTTGCATTTATAGACCATTTAGCGCTCATTGGCTTTCCTCTGGCTTAAGGCGACGATAACCGAATCCTCACGCCAATTGTGAGATTCGACGGTAACTAAATAGTAGACGATTTTGCAACGTGCTCATTTTTTATTTTTAATCTATGGTGAGTGGGTGATAAGTATGTGCGGAGCTAGAGTAGTTTGAAAGGTGTAAGGGTCTTTATGCCAAGTTGCGCGATTAATTTGTTTTTGCGAATGTTGGTTTTGAGTTGGTCTCTGGTCTGATCCTTAGGGAAAAAGTGTAAAGTAAATAAGCCGGTACAGTTTGGCAGATTTTTAGCTATCGTTATTTATGATTCAGTTGATCTCATAATTGCTGTCGAGTGCGATTTCTAAGCAGTAGTGGTGGCTAAGTTTTAGTGTCGCGGCGGATAAGTTGCCGCGGCTGTAATATATAGTCATCACCGCTTGGATACTAAATTGAGATTGAGGTTGGCTTGTTTCAAGTATTCACGCAGTGATGGATCGTGGTATTGATCAAATATTAGGGCTATGTACGCATCAGGACGGACAAGGTAGGTCGAATCTTCTCGTAAATGCGTGCAGCTCTGTGATCCTGTCGTTAGACAAACCTACAGTTAGCTGATTTGTCAGATATATATCCGTTCATTGAGTACAAAATTATCGGAGAGGGAGCGGTTTCAGGTTGCGAGATATTATCTGACATCGCAGATTTCTAAAAAATTCCGTAGATCTTCGACCCAAGGTTTTTTCAATTTTCCGATGGAGTTAAGCAGACGCAGCCGTACTGCGACCTGACACCCACGATTGTCAGTCACCAGTTAGCCGTCCTTGAGGCAAGGACGTGGTTTAACTTTGCTTCGGACTAGACGGGGGCAACTTCGATGCTGGAGGGCTAGCTAATCTGACAGAGGCGACCGGAATGCTGCGTAGCTGATGCGGTGTCCGGGCGTTCTACCAGTGATGAGGGCCTCGCCTGCCTGCGGTTGCCTCATCCCTCAGTGCAGTCAGTAGGACAGCGCATGGCTTACGCCAGAGTCATCCCTAATTCGGCCCCGCCCTGTTCTTGTATAAATTGCTGCAATTCATTCGCGACAAGTCTATGAGGACATCAGTCACGGTATGCCCAATGCTGCATACCTGCTTCAGCGCCGCTGTTGACCGATAGCTGATGTTGCCGATCACGGGAGATTGCGATGCTGAGAAATTATTATGGTTCCGGGGCGGTAACACCTGTGGGAAGTTCGGAAGGATCGCAGTAATCAAAAGCTTGATCTCCGTTTTTACTCTGGAGCACAAAGCGTTCCTCACTCTCGACGCTTAGTGATCCTGACTCCGTAAAGATCGGCCCGTCACCTACTCCCGCGTCCACGCATTGCTGCGCATAGTCGAAAACCTTGCCCCGTTGAGAACTGATCTTCATGTGGCAGTCATGAGTGTGTGCTCCATTAAGCCCCTTGCCATCGAAGCTAAATATCCCTGCGTTCGCTGGGTTCGCACATGGCTGAGACGTGTTCACATAAACCCCAATTCTAATTGGCAAGACCGAGCCATGGTTAGGCTGAGAATCTTGGTGTGGTGAGCATGCAGCCATATATGCTGAGCATGTGATAACGATCACGCAGCGTATTTTTTGAACCTTGTTCATTTTTATGCCCGTCAATTTTTTAACAATTTATCCGTCCGTGGGATATCTGAATATTAAGGAAAAAACTTCACCTTTCTTATTTGCAGGCTCAACGTTCGTTGCGGAACGATCGGAGTTTGCCAAATGGAATACTGATGGAAGCCTCTTTCTCTAATGCATAAATCCCGCAGGCGATAATGCAGAGTCTGAGCAGGTAATGTACCAGACGGAAAAACCCGCATAGCGGGCTTTTCGGTACAGGCTTCGTCGGCACGAGAGTCAAAAATCAAAAATAAATTGCACTCCTCCAACAACTGCCGAGTCGGTTTCAGTCAAGCCGCCTGGGTATTTCACATATTGCAGGTTGGGGCGCACCATCAGCCATTTAGTGGCTTGATACCCATAGTTGATTTCGTAGCTGTACTCACGACGCTGCTCAGGCACGTACAAGGGATCGTCTATGTTCGTTGCGCCTGAATTAGCGTTCAGCAATTCTGTATTGTGGGTGTAATCGTTACTGACTCTTAAGCGTGAGGCGCCGATGCCAATAGTGTCATCTGGGCGGTTGGCGAAAGGACCGCGATAGATCAGCCCAACCTGGATCAGATTCTTGATCACGCTTTTGTCCGGGTCGTTGAAGGTCATGTTGGTGAAGACGTTGAGTCCGCGCTTGGCATTACCGTCCACAGTGGTCAGCTGTTGTTGAGCCGAGACCCACCAGCCGCTGTTGGAGGAGTACATCTTGTAGGGCTTGCTGCTGTCAGCGGCAAAGTTGCCGTCTTCATCCTTGAGCATGTCCTTTGTGTTGACGTCGGCGTAGTAGTAACCCACATGGTATTCAGACGACAGCCCATTGAGGCGCCCCTTCCACACAGCTTCCACCGGAAAGGTGGTTCCTTGGGAACCGGAAATGAACGGTTTGAAACCGTTGCTCATCTCGGCGTTGCCGGGGTTCTTGTTGTAAGCGCCGGCCTGAACAAAGAATTCGGACGTCAACTGATAACGGGCACGGACGGCCCATTGGCTGATCGGGAAGCTGTTCCACACGCTATTCCAGTTTCCTTCCTGGGAACCGCACAATGTGACGTTCTGAAACTCGCACGGGAACTGGTCGAAATCTTCACCGTGGCCGAAGCGACCTGCCTTTACTGAAAGTTTGCGATCAAAGAACTTCTGCTCATACCAAAACTGCGACAGGCGCCAAGCATTGCCGCCGCCGAACACTTCCATGGTGGAGGTCAGGCCGGTGGCGTTGGGCTGGTGCACGCGGTCATTAGTGATGTCCTTGCCATGACGCTCGCCGATGCCGATGCGAAAGGTCGCGTCCTCCCAACCCAGCAGTTTCTGCAAGTCCATGTCGACCCCCAGAATGATCTGATCGCTCCAGCGCGCCGTAGTGTTTTTGTCGTAGCCACCGCCGAGGTTGGAGCCTACTTCGCCAACGTATTTAAGGGTGAAATCAAAACCTTGTTCGGCGAGTTTTTGCCGTTCTCCGTTCCAGTCGCCCAATAGCCAAGGAGAGTCGTTAGTCAGCATATCGGCGGAAAAGACCGTGCTGGAAAGCCCGCTCGAAGCAATGAAGAGCAGGGCAATGGAGAGTTGTTTGTTCATGCTGTTCCCAGGGTTCGTTTGTTATTTTTGTGGGTAAAACCAGTGAGACGGGCGCAGTTAGCCGCGACGCGAAAATAGCGCCGTCAGAGGTGAGCGATTGATGAGTTAGAGACGCCCGGCGCGAGCCAGGCGTCTGCGCAATCAGCCTTGCAGGTACACCACGTGCGTGTGGGTGTACTCGTACAGGCCGTGCTTGCCATCTGCGCCGCCTACACCGGATTTGCGCACGCCGGCATGGAAACCTTGCATGGCCTCAAAGTTTTCCCGGTTGACGTAGGTTTCTCCGAAGTCCAGTTCACGTACAGCGTGCATCGCTTGGCTCAGGCTGCGGGTGTAGATGGAGGACGTCAGCCCGTATTCGCAATCGTTGGATAAGGCGACTGCTTCGTCCAGATCGTCAACGATCTGGATCGGCAGCACTGGGCCGAAGATCTCTTCGCGCATGATCGCCATGTCGGCGTTGCAACCAGCCAGCACGGTCGGCTGGAAGTGGAAGCCAGATGGCCTATCACCGAGGTGGCCACCTGTAATTACTTGCGCGCCCTCGCTGAGGGCCACGCGGACTTTCTCAGCGACCTTATCTAGCCCGGCTTGGTTGATTAGCGGGCCCATTTCAACGCTGCTGTCGGCTAGCGGATCGCCGAAGCGTGTGGCGCCCATGGCCTGACCGATGCGCTCGATAAATTGGTCCGCCACGCTGCGCTCTACGTAAACTCGCTCGGCGCAGTTGCACACCTGACCGGTGTTGATGATCCGCGAATCGCGAATGGCTTTTACCGCCAGATCCAGATCGGCATCGGCCATCACGATGGCCGGCGCCTTGCCGCCCAGTTCGAGGTTGAGTTTGGTCAGGTTCGGGGCGGCCGCGGCCATGATCCTAGAACCGGTGTCGACGCTGCCGGTAAAGCTGACCATGTCGATGCCGCTGTTGCTGCTCAAATGGCCGCCAACCTGGCCGGCGCCGCTGACCACGTTCACCACCCCGGCCGGCAAGTCGGTTTGGGCGACCAGTTTGGCGAACTCCATGCAGTTGATGGGCGTCTCTTCGCTGGGCTTGATCACGATGGTGTTACCGGTGATAAGGGCCGGGGCAAGCTTGCGAGCAATCAGGAAGAACGGGAAGTTCCACGGCAGGATGCCAGCCACCACGCCCAGCGGTTTGCGGAACAGGAAGATGTTTTCTCCGGGGCGGTCGCTGGTGATGATTTCGCCCTCGATGCGACGCGCCCATTCCGCCATGTAGTCGAGGTAATCGGCGGTGAAGTTGACTTCGACTTCGGCCAGCGCTGAGATCTTGCCTTGCTCAGCGGTGATGGTGCGTGCCAGGTGAGCGACGTTGGCGCGGATCAGCTTGGCGATCTGGCGCAGGTACTGGCCGCGTTCATTGGCCGGTTTGCGAGCCCAGGGCTTTTGCGCGGCACGGGCGGCAGCGATGGCATGGTCAACGTCTTCCCGAGTGGACGCTGGTACATAGGCGAGCAATTCGCCGGTGGCCGGGTTGGTGACCGGCATGTGTTCGGCGCTGGCGCGGAAGGCGCCGGCGATGTAGTTGTGGTAGGTCGGTAGCGTTTGGCTCATGGCAATGGCTCCAGGCGGCGACTCAATAAGTACGGGACTGTGCAACGGTGTCGGACGGTTCGCGGTAGCGCGCCAAATTGCTGAGGGCTGCCTGACGGAACAGGCTGATGTCGATGCCCACGGCAATGAACTGGCAGCCCCATTCGCGATAGCGGCGGGCGTCTTCCTCGAACGGCGCCAGAATGCCCGCGACTTTGCCGGCAGCCAGGGTGGCGTCGATGGCTTTGCGGATCTGTGCCTGAACCTCGGGGTGGCCGGGATTACCGGGAAAGCCCAGGCCCGAGGACAGGTCGGCGGGGCCGACGAATACCGCATCCACACCCTCGACGGCGGCGATCTCGGCGACGTTTTCCACGCCTAGGCGCGATTCGACCTGGACGATCAGGCACAGTTCTTCGTGAGCGGTGGCCAGGTAGTCCGGCACGCCATCCCAACGCGTGGCGCGCGCCAGGCCACCGCCAACCCCACGAATGCCGTGGGGCGGGTAACGCATCGCACGCACCAGCGCATGGGCCTGTTCGGCGGTTTCGACCATCGGGATCATCAGGTTCTGTACGCCGATATCGAGCAGTTGCTTGATTAGCGTGCTGTCGCCATTGACCGCCCGTACCACCGGCGCGGTGGAGTAGGGCGCTACGGCCTGCAACTGGGCGAGGATGCTCGGCACCGTGTTGGGCGCGTGTTCGCCGTCGATCAACAGCCAGTCGTAACCGGTACCGGCGGCGATTTCGGCGGCGTAGCCGGTGGCGAAACCGGCCCACAGGCCGTATTGAGCGTGGTGGCTGCGCAGGGCGGCCTTGAAGGCATTGCGGGGCATATGCATGGGGCGTGCTCCTGATTACTGCAAGTTTACGAATAGGCCGCCGTCCACCAGCAGCGAGGCGCCGGTTACGTAGCGCGCCATGTCGGAGGCGAGGAACACGATCGGCCCGGCGACGTCGTCCGGCT
Source organism: Pseudomonas rustica (assembly GCF_049959085.1). Classification (NCBI taxonomy): domain Bacteria; kingdom Pseudomonadati; phylum Pseudomonadota; class Gammaproteobacteria; order Pseudomonadales; family Pseudomonadaceae; genus Pseudomonas; species Pseudomonas rustica. The sequence continues at coordinate 1,192,384 of NZ_CP188200.1, forward strand.
CACCCAGGCGGCCCAGCGGCGTACGCGAGGTCATATAGGCGAGCTTCTCCTCATCAGCGAGGTCGTCCTTGTTGATGTCGGTGGCAATAGTGCCGGGCAGCACCGAGTTGCAGCGAATGCCGTGCGGGCCCAAGGCGATGGCGCAGGACTGCATCAGCGAATGCAGTCCGGCCTTAGTCGGGGTGTAATGGGTCTGCATGGCGCCGCCCACCAATGCACTGATGGAGCTGACAGCAATGATCGAGCCGCCGGTGCCCTGGTTTTTCATCTGGTTGGCCGCGGCTTGTACGGCGAAATAGGCACCATTCAGGTTGGTGTTGATGGTCTTCAGATAGATGTCTCGGGGCATATCGAGGAACGAGTGGAACGGACAGATACCGGCGTTGTTGACGAACACATCGACGCTGCCGAAGGCTTCCACGGCTGCGGCCACCAGGCGATCGCCGGTGTCCAGGTCGGCGGCGTCGCTGCCCACTTCAATTGCTTGACCGCCGAACGCTTCGATTTCGCCTATCAGCGACGTCGCGGCGCCATGGCCCTGGGCACTGCCGCTGTGGGCGATGACCACGCGGCCACCCTGACGGGCGCATTCGAGCGCAGCGGCACGGCCGATACCGCGGGAAGCACCGGTAACAATCACGGTTTTGTTTTTGAGCAACATGGGATGGACTCCAGTTAGTAGTAGAAATCAGCCGAGGTAGTTGCCGTAGCCGACCATGGCAATGGCAGCGAGGATCACGGCGATACCAAGCATCAGTACGCCCTTGTTGGCGGCGCTGGTGCCTTGCCATTCGCGGAAATACAAACCCCAGAAGTTGGACACGATGATGATGAAGGACATGTGCAGCACCCACGAACTAGCGTCGTTGTGCATGCGGCTCGCGCCCATTCCGTAGAAGAAGAATTGCAGGAACCAGAGGGTGCCGGCGGTAGCCACCAACAGGTAGTTGCGCAAGAGCGGCGTGGCACGATTGGTGTAGTCGCCGAATGTGCGGTTGCGGTAGTTGAGCCACATGCACCAGATGCCGTTGGTAGTCAGGCCGCCCCACATGATGACCATGAAGGTCACGTTGTTCTGGAACAGGCTGTTGGCACCGTGCGCGATAGCAGCTTCTGCCAGAGGTTGGCCGGCAGAAATGCCGTAACTGAAGCAGGCGCTCAATACGCCGGAGATCAGCGCCACCACGGCGCCTTTGGCCAGCGAGAATTCCTTCACGCTCTCGAACTTGGTGCTGTCCGGCACTTCACGTTCCTTGATCAGCCCGGCACGTCCGCACAACGCGATGCCCACCAGCGATACCACCACGCCGATCAGTACCCAATGCCCGCCTGGGTTGGCGACCATTTCACTGAAGGTTCCGGCTTTCGCATCGGTAAAAAGGTCGCGGTAGATAGGGGGCATCAGTGCGCCGAGCGCCGAGGTCAGGCCCATGATCAGCGACATGCCCAACGACAGGCCGAGGTAGCGCATGGTCAGGCCGAACGTCAGCCCACCGATGCCCCACAGCACGCCGAAGAAGTAGGTCCAGAAAAGGGTGACGCCATTGGCGTTTCGCAGAATGTCGATGAAGCCCGGCACGGTCAGTTGCGCGGCAATCAGCGGCACCACCAGCCAGGACACTAGGCCCCCAGTGATCCAGTAGCTTTCCCAGGCCCAACCCCCAACTTTCTTGTACGGGATATAGAAGCTGCCGGAGGCGAAGCCACCGATGAAGTGCAGAATCACACCCAAAAAAATGATTTCCAAGGTCGCACATCCTTCTTATTTTTATTAATAAAGGGCCGCTGCTCTGCATCGGCTCTGGGTTAAAGCGCTGGCAGGGTGAACATCGGCCTCAGATCAACGGCTACAGGCGAGCCGTCCGCGTGGCTGGGCATGATGTCGCGCATGTGTTGCCACCATTGCTGCATTACCGGTTGGGCAGCCAGTTCATCCAGGCCATGCAGATCCTGATGCGTCATCACGGCAAACAACGCGCCGCTCGGTTCGTCGAGAAAAATTCGGTAATCCTCGATCCCTGCCTGGCGCAGCAACTGCACCAGTTGTGGCCAGATTTCATTGTGGCGGCGCAGGTATTCCTGTTCTCGGCCTTGATGAACGTTCATGCGAAAAGCGCGTGTTTGCATGGCGGCAATCCTCAATCAGCGTACGTACGGCCGGTTCAAAACTAGGGCCGGGTTCAGTTCCACGCCAAAGCCAGGCTTGTCGAGGGCCGAGGCGCGCATTCGGCCGTTGACCGGTACCGGCTCGCCAAGCAATTGCGGCGAAAACATCGGCACGACCTGGTCGGATTTAGGTGACATGTTGAGGAATTCGGCGAACGGGCTGTTGGTTCGGGTAATCACGAAGTGGTAGCTGTAGACCGACGAGCCGTGGGGCACGACCATCGCGTTGTGCGCATCGGCTAAGGCCGAAATCTTGATCAGTTCAGTGATGCCGCCACACCAGCCGACATCTGGCTGGATGATGTCGCAGCAGCCCATTTCCAGGAGCATGCGGAAGCCCCAGCGCGTGGCTTCATGTTCGCCGGTGGTAACCAGCATGCCGCTCGGTACGTTCTTGCGCAGTGCGGCATAGCCCCAGTAGTCATCTGGCGGCAGAGCCTCTTCGATCCATTTCAGACCGAATTCAGCGGCGCCTTTGGCTAGGCGGGTGGCGTAGTTGAGGTCAAGGCTCATCCAGCAATCGAACATCAGCCAGAAATCGTCGCCTACCTTTTCGCGCATGTTGGCCAGGTGTTCGAGGTTTTTGCGCAGGCCTTCCTCGCCCTCCGACGGGCCATACTGCAACGGCATCTTGCCGCCGATGAAACCCATTTCCTTTGCAAGGTCCGGGCGTGAGCCCGTGGCATAAAACTGCAACTCATCGCGTACAGCGCCACCGAGCAATTGATGCACCGGTTCTTGGCGAATTTTCCCGAGCAAGTCCCACAGGGCTAGGTCAACACCGGAGATGGTGTTCAGGACGATGCCCTTGCGCCCGTAATACAAAGTGGCGTGGTACATCTGGTCCCAGATCTTTTCGATGTCGGTTACCTTGGCACCTTCCAAAAAGCGCGCTAGGTGTTTCTCGACAATGAACGCACCCATTTCGCCACCGGTCGTTACCGCGAAGCCAACCGTGCCGTCGCTGGCTTCGATTTCCACCACCAGTGTCCCCAAGACGTTTATGCCGAAGCTCTGACGACTCTGGCGGTATTCCGGGTAGCGCCCCATCGGCGTAGAAATGTGATCGTCGATCCAGTGACCCGCCCCTTGGTCGTGGTAGTCGGCACCACCTCCGGTGAGGGTGAAGGCACGAACATGTTTGATGGTGGGTGTGCTCATGAAACGCTCCTTAGTAGGGAAGTTGAAAAAGTCGGGCATCTGTAGTCGGACGCGGCACTGGCGGTGTTCGCGCGAGCGGCCGGCGAGCGGAAATACGGGAGAGGGTGGTCAACGTTGAGCAATCGTTTGCGCAGCCAGCAGGACTGGGCCAGTCAAATAATTTCACGCCGGTTCCTTATTGGATTTGTCGAGGCGCTGAGGGCACCCGTCGTTGAGTGCCATGGGGTATGGCAGCGAGTCTACGAAGAATGAATGATGCCGACTAATTCGAATAACCTTGGTACCGATGCGCTCAGGGTATCGATCGCAATATCCGGAGCGATCCCTGCTCTGGACGACACGATGGCTGCTCAATCAGCGGCGAGGCTGATGCCGTACGCAAGAGCGCTGTTGCGATAAAAGAATTTTTCCTGAGCCTTCAGCGAATAGTTGGCCAAGCAGGCGCGTACCAGACCCAGCGTGTCGCTGAAATTGGCCAGTTGTTCGCTGTTTGGCCAGTCACTGCCGAAGAAGCAGCGGTCTTCTCCGAATGCTTCCCACAGCAAGCCCAGGCGATCCCGGTAAAACTCGGCTTCGAAAACAACGCCGCGCTCATTTTTTTGCGGAATTTCGGCAAGCTTGGCGAACACGTTTGGCCGCTCGGCTAGGATCCGCACTTGATGGGCAAATGCCTGTTCCTCGCCCGGAGGCACGTGGGCATTGGGCAGGTGATCGACGATGATCCGCAGTTGCGGAAGCTTATCGCTCAAACGCAACAGACCTTCCAGCAGGCGGGTGTCGGGGTTAGCGCTGTCGAGGCTGCGTCCGCTGTCGGCCAAGATTGCGAGATTGTCGATAAACCCTGGTTTGTCCTGATCGAGCAGTAGGTCACGGTCCCACAGATTGCCGTATCGCAGGCCGAGAAATTTTGGCGCGGCTGCGAGCCACTCCAGCTCCTGGCCGAAGTCCTTCGCCGCGGGGTCGAGATTGCCGACGAAGCCGAGCATTCGAGGGTCGTGGCGCACGGTATCCAGAAGCCAGCGATTATCTGAAACCCATGGACTCGCCTCAACTGCGATGGCCGAAGTGATGCCATGCAGCGCGCTGGTTTGCCAGTAATCGACCGGTAAATGCGGGGAGTAGATACTGTCGCCCGGCACGGGCCACGGAATGCCTTCGGCGCGGTTTGGGTCAAACAAGTGGATATGACAGTCAACGATGGGGCCGTTGTAGGGCTGATTCATTGGGCAACTCGCTTAGAGGTAAGACATTGATTAACCGTTAATGAATAACAAGGCATTTTTATAAAATCCAATAGGGCTTTTCCGTGATGCGATACCCTGCACGCATCGCAGAAACCCAAACGGATCCGCCCATGCCCTCCACCATCACCGCTCGAAGCCTCTTCAATCGCCTGCGTTACAAACACCTGTTGATGCTCGTGACTTTGGGTAACAGCCAGAATCTGCACCGCGCAGCCGAGAGCCTGAACATGTCGCAACCGGCGACCACGCGGATGCTTCAGGAAATTGAGCAGGCCTTTGGCTGCACCTTGTTCGAACGCCAATCCCGAGGCGTGCGGGCCACGGTTCTAGGTGAAGAACTGTTACGTTTTGCCCGAGCCGCGCTCAATGGCCTGGAACGCTGCGCAGAAGACTTGGCCGATCGTCAATCCGGCGGTTACGGCTATCTTTCCATCGGCGCAATCATGGGCGCAGTTCCGGATTTGGTGGTGCAATCCATCGCGGATATGAAGGCTAGCCATCCGTTGCTGCGCCTGCGGATCATGGGCGATACCAGCGACCAGCTCAGCGAACTGCTCGACCAGCGCAGAATCGATGTAGCGGTGGCACGACTGTCCAGTGTGGAGGATCGTCAACGCTTTGATTTTGAGGCTTTGGGCAACGAACATCTGACCGTCGTGGTACGTGCCGGGCATCCGTTGACCCATGAGGCGACGCCTGACTTGGCGCAGCTGGTCGATGCGTGGCCATGGATTCTGCAACCCGATACCAGTCCTGCACGCGTAGCGTTGGAGCGCGCATTTGAGCGACTGGATGTGGCATCGCCCAACGATGTGATCGAGTGCAGTTCGGTATTCGCCATGTTGCAACTGGTACAGATCACCGACGCGATACTTGTGCTCACTGATACGGTTGTGCGTGACTATATACATACCGGATTGCTTACCGCTCTTGACCTTGAGATCGAAGAACAACTCAGTCCTTTCGGCATCGTGCTGCGCAAAGGAGAACCCTTGAGCCGAGAATTGGAGATATTCCTTGGAAAGCTCAAGGCAAGAGCGGCTTAAGTGAAAGATTTTTTCGGGTGTGACCACCTATAAATAATGAATTTTTCTAATTTGAAGCGTGGCAATATCAGTAATGCCTTGAGCTATACACCTCAGTCCGATCCGGCTGAATATCTGCATGCGCGCTGCCACCAAGCAATCCCAGAGAGGTACTCATGTTTTGTAATGTTATTGAAGTCTGCCATTTATCGAAGGCGTAGTGCGGGGCATCGTCATCTCACCAGGCTTGCGAAAGCAGTAACCTTAAACATAGGATGCATGCGCTGGGTGGGGGCCCTCGTTTACCAAACCAGATGAGTAATTAAATAGGCAGCACCTTCTGACAATAGGTGACGTCTTGGCGCTACGAATGTGTTTTAAGAATTAATCCCGCGCTCTGTCAAAGCGCAACGAAACTTGCTAATAGTCCACCTCTCATAATTAAAAAGGCGTTTGGCTATGCAGATTTACCGAGTAGAAGAAGCTGTCGAGGGTTGGGTGATGTTCAAAGGGAACTCTGTTCGCCCTATGGGCCGGGCGGATTCGCTTGCGGAAATTATCCAGTTCGCTCGTAAGGAGCTTTTTGGGCGGTCAGCATCCTTGAGAATACGAAAAGCGGATGGCAGTTTTGAAGAACTGAGAATATGAGTCCGTGAATTGCTCGGGCGTCTATACTCAATTAAAACTCCAAGAATTTGATAACGTTTAATATTGATTTTATTGGGTTTTTTGAATTTTGTTCCGATATAACATAATAATATTCTAGAGGAGCCAGCATGCATGAAAAATATCCCTGATCAACTCACCGCTTATAAGAAAACCCCGATTTTTACTGAGCGGAGTGTTCCAGCTGGATTGCTTAATGATCACCAAACAAAACAAGGTGTTTGGGGGAAAATAGTAGTGTTAGAAGGCGAGTTGCTTTATATCATTTCCAATCCAGAGGAGAAGCTTGTGCTTAGTGTAGAGAATTTTGGTGTGGTGGAACCGACTGTGATTCATCAAGTCAAACCTTTGGGAGAGGTTACCTTTTATGTGGAGTTTTATCGGTAAGCAATTATTGCGCGTGACTTGATTTTAATATATATGTTTGGTGCGGAGTGCATATTTTCGGCCAAAGCTAGATTGGGTAAGTGCAATTGCCCAGCATGCGCAGTAGAGGTTCAGCTCTTATCCAAGTGAATGTATTTATTATTTAACATTCTATAAATTTTTCGAGCAAACGTCGAAACTCTTTGAACTCCTCCGAGCTGAAATTTCTCAATCTGTGATTAAGCACAGGGGGGACAACTTCAGGAATTTTGTCAGCTAACTCCTGACCTTGGGTAGTCAAAGCAAGGTTGAAAATGCGGCGATCTTCATCACTTCGAGATCTTTTCAACAAGTCTCTGTCTTCCAGTTTGTCCAGCATCCTAGTCATCAAACCAGTGTCTATGCCGAGCAACGTTGATAATTCAAATGGCGTGCTCGCGAGGCCACGGTTGAGCGAGAGCAATATACCCATCTGCTGGCTGGTTATGCCGTGATCCTTGAGTGCTGAATCAATTTCAGCAGTTACGAGATTGCGTGCTTTAGCCAAGGTAAATCCAATACTCTGATTCAGCGTGAAATTCCGCTTGTTGTAGTGCTTCACATCAACTCCGCGAGCGTTGGGGGGATTCAAAAGACGGCTGGTCGATAACCGACAAGCAAGTCTAACCCGTTAATGGGCACCAGCGCTCGCGGCAGCGCCGCCGGCTGCTCGATTGGGGTGCGTCACCCAGATCAATGGAATGATCAGGATAAAGACGACGGCCGATAGCCAGAACATGTCATTGATACCCAGCATCGCGGCCTGTGAATTGAGCTGTTTCTCCGTGACCGCCAGTGCCTGAGTGACACCGCCACTCAGCGTATGCTGCACTGCGCTAATGGATCGCATAAAGCCTGGGTCGTAGATCGTTAGATGCTCGACCAACTGTGCGTGGTGTTCAATCGTTCGGTTGTTCCAGCCGGTCGTTAGTAGCGACGTGCCCACCGCTCCTGCAAATACCCGAGCGAAATTCGAAAGACCGGCGGCGGCGGGGATCTTTTCGGGGGGCAACCCAGAGAGGATGATCGCAGTCAGCGGGACGAAGAACAGCGCGGTCGGAATGCCTTGGAGCAATGTAGGCAGTACCAGCGTGTACGCATCAACACCAAGGGTGTAGTGCGAGCGCATGAAGAACACGCCAGCAAATCCCAAGAAAGCCAAGGTGGCGAGTACTCTCGCGTCCACCTTGGGCATTATTTTGCCCATCACAGGGGCGAGAATTACCGCGAAGATTCCAAGAGGCGCGGTCACCAGCCCCGCGTCCACCGAACGGTAGCCTAGGTAGCCCTGAATCCACTGCGGCAGCAGCACAAGGTTGGCGAAGAACACCGCATAGGCCACCGAGATAGCAATCGTACCGCCCAGGAAGTTGCGTCGGGTAAACAGGCGTAAATCGATAATGGGTTTTTTTGCGGTTAGCTCCCAAATCAGGAAGAACACAAAGCTGACCAAGGCGAACGCTCCCAACGCACAGATTGTTGGCGAGTCGAACCAGTCTAGATCCTTACCCTTGTCCAACATGATCTGAAGCGAACCGACCCAGGCAATCAGTGACAACAAGCCTACGACGTCGAACGGCAAGCGTCGCGCTGGAGTTTCACGGTCGCGATAGATCATCCAAACCACGCCCGCGGCAAACATTCCCACCGGAATGTTGACGTAAAAGATCCAAGACCAGCTATAGCTGTCGGTAATCCATCCGCCCAGCGCCGGGCCTGCGATAGGACCGACCGTAGCCGTCATTGCCCAGAGAGACAGTGCACTGGAGCTTTTGCTTTTCGGAAAGGTGGCCAGCAGCAGTGCTTGGGAAAGGGGTACCAAGGGCCCGGCGGCCACACCTTGTAATACTCGTGCTGCAAGTAAAATCGGCAGGGTGGGTGCTACGCCGCATAGCCAGGATGCGAAGGAAAACAGCAAAATTGCCATGACGAACAAACGGACTTGCCCCAAACGCTGGGAGAGCCAACCAGTAAGGGGAATGGATATGGCGTTGGCGGCGGCGAACAAGGTGATAACCCAAGTGCCTTCATCCACCGAAACGCCCAAATTACCTGAAATGGTTGGAATCGCCACGTTGGCGATCGATGAATCAAGCACATTCATGAAGGTGGCCAGCGATACTGCTAATGCACCCAACAGGAACTTCACGCCGGTGAGCGGAGCAGGTGCTGTCGGGGCCGTCGTAGAGGACATGCTGTCTCCCGGGAAAATACATTTTGATTATCTGACATGTCAGATAAATTGACATTAAAAACGCGGTGAACCTGAAGTAGGAGCGCCGCGTTTGAGTTATGCGGATAATATCTGACAATGCAGATAAATCAATCTTTTTACGTCGGTTTGACGATCAACGGAGCAATCCGCGAGAGATTCAATCCTCCGCCTACCCGCAATGAGTTTTGATTTAAAGCAGGATAGCCATTACTGACCGTCTGGGAGGGTCAGTTTCTTGTCCTCACTGTCCACTACGAATACCGCGAGAAGCTTGGCGGGCTTCGTCTTGCTGGCGTTTTCGCTGATGGCATGATGCGAGCCAGGAACCTCATAAAAACTTTCCCCAACCTTATAGATCTTTGGTGCTGATCCATCCACGGAGCTGCGTATTTCTCCTTCAAGAATGTACGCATAGATAAACGCCGACTTAGCATGATGATGGGAAGGAGATGCGCCATTAGGCGGGTATGTGACCACCGCTGCAACCAGCGACTTACCCGGGATATTGGGGATTTCTTTCATGAAGTTCGGTGTTACCGTTTCATGTGGTCTGTTCGAATTGTCATCGGCCTGCGAGGTCGCGCAAACAAACATCAACGACGCGCTTAATACCAGTTTTCTGAATTTCATAATGGACGCCTTCTGGTGCAAGGTGAAGTGAAGAGTCAGGAAAGGTTATCTGTCCAAGTGTTGCTCAGGATTGGGTCTGGGGAGCCATTGTAATGACGATTTTTCCGCCTGGCCGGGGGCGCTTGCCTTCCAAAATCTCGTGAACATCTTTTACTTTGTCGAGTTGGAAAATCGGGCCGACATTGGTGGTAATACCGCCCTCATCGATCTGTTTCGCTATCGCTGTCAGTACCTGGGAGGTCACATCCACCAGGAAAAACATCGCGGTGACACCATGTTTTTTTGCCAAATCCTGATCGGGTGCTGAGACGGCAGAAATCAAAAAACCGCCCTGTTTGAGCACTGGAAATGAGCGCGTCTGAGTGTCCCCTCCCACTAGGTCGATCACGGCATCAACGTCTTTGGCAATAGCTTCAAAGCGTTCGCTGTTGTAATCAATCACTACATCTGCGCCCAGTGTTCGGACATAGGCGGCGTCTTTGGCGGAGGATGTGGTGATGACTCGCGCACCTGCTTTTTTGGCGAACTGGATAGCGTAAGCCCCGACACCACCAGCTCCTCCGTGAATCAGAACGGTCTGACCCGCTTTAACGTGAGCGTGATCGAACAAGCCCTGCCACGCGGTCACGGCTATCACCGGAATGGAGGCGGCTTCGATGGCGTCAAGTGAGGCTGGCTTGATCGCAATCATGTCGGCTTGAGCAATCGCGTAGTGGGCATATGCATCGGTGAACCGCTTGTTGGTCACTCCAAATATGCCGTCGCCCACCTTGAAATCCGAAACGTCTGATCCCACTGCCACTACGACTCCCGAGAGGTCTGAGCCCAAAGTGAGGGGCAGTGGCTGTGGTAGTACACTATTCCCTCCTCTGATCCATCCATCCCAAGGTCCGACGCCAGCTGCTTCTACTTTGACGAGGACTTGAGCGCGCTCTGGGGAAGGGGTAGGGATTTCTTCTACAACAATATTTTCGGGCCCCCCGAAGTGATGTACGCGCGCGGCGAGAGTGTTCGCGGGTATTTCTGATGATGGCTTGAGCATTTTGAAATATCGCCTGGATGAAAATGGGAAAGTTAGGTGCGGCTGTGTGAGTGTAGCTGCAACCAAATAAAGTTTTTTCAGCATGCGCCGACAACGGATGAAAGGTAATAAAGAGTGGAAATTTCATAACAAATTGGTTTGTGAGGGCTTGCAATTTGTTAGGCTAATATCAATGTTTCTAATTGTTTAGCTAAGCCGCCAAGTTGTGTGTATTAATTGGTATCAACTTGGGCGTTAGCGCGCTAGGTGCACCATTCGCCTGTGTGGAGAGTTTTACCTAAGACGCTTGAGCGCTGCTTCGATACAATTCATTGCAGGCGACAGTTCTGAGGCTAGTATGGTGGCTTTTTGCGTCGGGCGCATTCCCGATTTTATTCTTATAAACAGCGGATCATCAAAATAGGAGCGCAGTCGCGCTAGTGATCCACTAACCGCAGGTTGTCCCACGTTCATGCACGCGGCTGCGCGGGTAACGTTTCTCTCGCGAAAAAGTACGAGGAAGGTGATGGCCATATTTAGGTCAAATTCGCATAGAACCCGCTCGTTGATATTCATAGGTTAAGCGTCTATTGAATGAGTGAGTGACAGTTGAATTCGAGACTTCGAACGACCTTGAGACCCATAAGCTCGCTGTATTTTTCCTGCGCAGGGCTTCGAAAGTGAGATTCCATGGCTTGGGACGTACACCAGTGTGCGGTGACTAGCCAAAGGTCAGGTTCACTGTGGCTTTGGACTGCTGAATACGAAAGGCAGCCGGAGGTTTCTTGCAAGCTAGATACGATATTCTCTAGCCACGCGCCGACGACGTCACTCTTGCCAGGCATCGCATGGATTGTGATCGTATTTGACGCGGCGATGACCATTACTAACTCCTCGCACCGATATATACAAGGTGCTCTAAATAATCGAATTTTGATCTTCGGTGCTAAATTGCTCATCTATAGGTTATGTGCATTCGATGTGGGCAGCGATATCCAATTTTTGCGAAAAATGGTAGACCACTCGTGTCATGAGTGGAAACTTCGCTGCGGTCTAGTCAAGAAAATGCATATTGGATGTTGTAGCCCCGGCGCGGACGGGTATGATTCGACCGCCGGAATCTCGATCCCGGTTTTGGTTTTTTAGAGAAGTATTGCTAGGCCAGTTCGCGCTAATGCGTGCACACCTAGGTTTAGGGTAACCGTGGTGGTTAGTGTAATGCCCTTTTTTGACTCGGCTTGTATAGCGAGTCTTTTTTTTGCCTAGAAGAAAGTGATCTCTATCTCAATCCAACTCGCATCATGAAATATTGGATTGGTATGTAGATTTTGAATGGAATTGGATATTTAGATCGATCAACTAAAAACATAATGTTGCGGCCTGAAAAATCTCGCTGGCTTGTGACGGTATTGTTCCATCAGCGATGTTCAATTTTCCTCTTATGAGATTCATGATGAAAACATCGCAATTGGTGGACAAAAAACGCCAGGCATCGCTAGGCGCCACTCTCTTTCTCACTGTGCTGGGAGTGGGTATTTACTATGAGCATCACGCCGATGCGGCGTCTATCCCGTCCCCCGTTCAGGTGACGCCCATTACGTTTGAGGAAGTCATCGAAAAGCCTGTTGTCGAATGGAGCGATTTTTCTGGCCGTATCGAGGCCATCGAACACGTTCAAATACGACCACGGGTTACTGGCGCCATTGATCAAGTGCATTTCCAAGAAGGCGAGGTCGTCGAGAAAGGCGCGCCGCTTTTTACCATCGATCCGCGTCCGTATCGGGCCACACTGGCCAAGGCTCAAGCCTCACTCGACAGTGCGAAGGCGCGGCTAGCTCTGGCCAAAACTGAACTGGCTCGTTCAAGCAAGTTGATCGTCGAGCGTGCCATTTCCCAACGTGAGCAAGACGAACGCGCCAACGCTGTGCTTGAAGCACAGGCGGCGTTCAGCGCGGCCCAGGCCGAGGTTCAGAGCGCCCAATTGGATGTGCAATACACCACTATCACGGCGCCCATTACCGGTCGTGTTTCTCGGGCGGAGCTTACGGTCGGCAACCTTGTGGGCACCGGCCCGGACGCCCCGATTCTCACCACCCTCGTTTCAGTTTCTCCCGTGTATGTGAATTTCGAACTCGATGAAGCCAGCTTCATCCGTTACGCCCGTAACGGTGCAAAGGGCAGTACAGGCGTGGAAAAGCTTCCGGTGCTCATGGGGTTATCTAATGAAGTGGACTACCCCTATGTCGGTCGAATCAAGTCCCTGGACAACCAACTCGATCGGCAGTCAGGAACCCTCAGGGTTCGCGCGATTTTCGACAACGTACACGGCGAATTAACCCCGGGCATGTATGCGCGAGTGCGCACCGGTGAGGCCGCCTCTCGATCTGCAACGCTGATCAATGACCGTGCGGTTGGCACTGACCAGTCGAAAAAGTACGTTTTTGTAATCGCGGCGGACAATAAGGTGGCTTACCGCGAAGTGCAATTGGGCCCGGTCATCGATGGCCTGCGCGTCGTGCGATCTGGTCTGAGTAAGGGTGAGCGCATCGTTGTTGAAGGTCAGCAAAAGATACGGCCTAACGATTCGGTTGACCCACAGCCGGCAGTGCGCATGACTGCGGCGGATAGACAACGTCCGGCAGACAATTCTTGAACACGCGCGTCGAGGGGAAGTATTCATGAACATTTCGCGCTTTTTCATTGATCGGCCAATTTTCGCTGGGGTTCTGTCGGCGATCATTTTCATCGCGGGTCTGATCTCGATTTTTAATCTGCCGATTTCTGAGTATCCGGATGTGGCACCCCCATCTGTCGTGGTTAAAGCCCAGTATCCTGGTGCACATCCGCAAACTATCGCGGAAACGGTCGCCACGCCGATTGAAGAGCAGATCAACGGTGTCGAGGGCATGCTGTACATGAACTCTCAGGCGACGCCGGACGGTCAATTGACCCTGACCGTCACCTTCAAGCTTGGAACCAATCCCGATCTAGCACAGCAAATGGTACAGAACCGGGTAAATCAGGCGTTGCCACGCCTGCCCGAAGCTGTGCAGCGGTTGGGGGTCACCACGCTCAAGAGTTCTCCAGACCTCACCATGGTCGTGCATTTGCGGTCCCCCAACGACCGGTATGACATGCAGTATCTTCGTAACTATTCGCTTCTCAATATCAAGGACCAGCTCGCTCGCATTCCGGGTATTGGGCAGGTTCAGGTGGCGGGTTCAGGCGATTATGCGATGCGTGTATGGCTGGATCCGCGCAAGCTCGCTTCGCGTAATCTGGCGCCGGGAGATGTAGTGCAAGCGCTTCGGGATCAGAACGTCAATGCGGCGGCAGGCGTGGTCGGTGCTTCGCCATCCGTACCTGGGGTCGACTATCAGATTTCCGTTAACGCGCGAGGTCGTCTTACTACCGAGGATGAATTCCGCGATGTGATCGTGCGCACCTCGGCTGATGGCCGAATCACACGTCTGCGTGACGTTGCGCGGGTTGAGCTGGCGGCGGGAGAGTACGCCCTGCGCACGTTGGTGGACAACAAACAGGCGAACGCGATTCTGATCTATCAGTTGCCCGGTTCCAACGCTCTCCAGATCTCCGACAACGTCCGCAAAACGATGGCCGAGCTGAAAAAAGACATGCCCGAGGGCGTGGATTACCAAGTGATCTACGACCCGACACAGTTTGTTCGTTCGTCCATCGATGCCGTCATCCATACGTTGCTGGAAGCCATCTTGCTGGTGGTGTTGGTCGTCATCATTTTCTTGCAAACCTGGCGGGCATCGATCATTCCGTTGCTGGCGGTGCCGGTGTCGGTGGTGGGCACCTTTGCGATCATGTTGGCCATGGGGTTCTCGATCAACGCGCTGAGCCTGTTCGGTCTAGTGCTCGCCATTGGCGTGGTGGTCGACGATGCGATCGTGGTCGTCGAAAACGTCGAGCGAAATATCGCCCTCGGCCTGTCGGCCAGGGAAGCTACCTACCAGGCCATGCGCGAGGTCTCGGGGCCGATTGTCGCGATCGCGCTGACCTTGTGCGCGGTGTTCGTTCCGCTGGCTTTCGTCAGTGGTTTGAGCGGGCAATTTTTCAAGCAGTTCGCCTTAACCATTGCGATTTCCACGGTCATCTCTGCGTTCAACTCCCTGACCCTTTCGCCGGCACTGGCGGCCTTGCTGCTCAAGGGTCACGATGCGCCGAAAGACGCGTTTCAGAAGGCTTTTGATAGAGTCTTCGGCGGCTTCTTCAAGCACTTCAACCGCTGGTTTGGTCGTGCGTCTGACAACTACGGCACCGGTGTTTCCCGGGTGCTCAAACGCAAGTCGCTGTCACTGGTGGTGTACGCGGTACTGGTGGTCGCGGCGGTGTTCATTTTCAGTAAGGTGCCGGCCGGCTTCGTTCCGCCACAGGACAAACAGTACTTGGTGGGCTTTGTCCAGTTGCCGGACGCCGCCTCGCTGGATCGCACCGAACAAGTCCTCAGTGACATGACCGCCACGGCACTCGCCCAGCCCGGTGTGGAAGCCGTCACCGGTTATGCCGGCTGGTCCATCAACGGTTTTGTCAGCAGCCCTAACTCCGGCGTCGCCTTTTTCGTGCTCAAGGATTTTGCCGAGCGCAAAGATCCGGGCATGACTGGCAATGAAATCGCCGCACAACTCAATGCCAAATTCGCGGGCATCAAGGGCGCCTATACCGCCGTGTTCCCGCCGCCACCAGTCTCCGGGCTGGGCAGCGTCGGCGGCTTCAAATTGCAATTGCAAGACCGTGCCGCCCTCGGCACCCCGGCGCTCAATGAGGCCTTGCAAGCGTTCATGGCCAAGGCCAAGCAAGCTCCTGAACTGGCCGGCGTGTTCTCCAGTTTCCAGATGAATGTGCCGCAGTTGTATGCCGACGTCGACCGCACACGGGCCCAGCAGCTGGGGTTGTCCATCCCATCGGTGTTCGAGGCGCTCCAAATCTACCTGGGCTCGATGTACGTAAATGACTTCAACAAGTTCGGCCGCACGTTCCAGGTCAAGGTCCAGGCGGACGCGCAATTTCGCGCCCACGCCGAAGACATCGGCCTGCTCAAGGCCCGCAATGACAAAGGCGACATGGTCCCGTTGGCGTCCGTCTTAAAAATGACCCAAACCTTCGGTCCGGACCAAGCCATGCGCTACAACGGCTTTCCTTCGGCGGATGTCAGCGGCGGCCCGGCGCCGGGCTACAGCAGTGGTCAGGCTTTACAAGCAATTGAGCGCATCGCCTCAGAGACGCTGCCCCGTGGCATCGGCTACGAATGGACCGAACTGACGTATCAGAACAAGATTGCCGGCAACACGTTGTTCATCATTCTGCCGCTGTCCATGTTGTTGGTGTTCTTTGTGTTAGCCGCACAGTACGAGAGCTTGACACTCCCGCTGGCCGTTTTGCTGATCGTTCCGATGGGAATTCTGTCCGCAATCGCAGGTGTATGGCTTACTGGTGGCGACAACAACCTGTTCACTCAGATCAGCTTCGTGGTGCTAGTCGGGTTGGCTTGCAAGAACGCGATACTCATCGTCGAGTTCGCTCATGAACTGGAGCATCAGGGACGTTCGATACGCCAAGCCGCCATCGAAGCGGCGCGATTGCGCCTGCGCCCGATCCTGATGACTTCGATCGCCTTCATCGCAGGCGTTGTGCCCCTAATAACATCAAGCGGCGCCGGTGCGGAAATGCGTCATGCCATGGGCGTAGCCGTTTTCACCGGGATGATCGGCGTGACGTTTTTCGGCTTGTTCCTGACACCGGTTTTCTACGTGCTCCTGCGTCACCTATCAGTACAATTCACTCGTCGCCCTGCGGCGGCGGAAACGCCGGCGTACGGTTCAGCCACGCACGCCGTCGCAGGGGAGGTGTAAGTCATGGGATATGCCAAATCATTGTGCAGCCTTTTAAGTCTTAGCGTGATTTTGGCAGGCTGCTCCCTGAGCAAGCCCGCTGAAACCGTCCCGGTCGATGTTCCAATGAATTACCGTGAAATAGCTCAAGAAAACGCTTATCGCTGGAAAGTCGGAGAGCCTTCCGACGCAATGGATCGCGGTCAATGGTGGACGGTATTTGGTGACAAGCAGCTCAATCAGTTGGTCAATGAGGCCAGTCGGGCCAACCCTTCCTTGACAGTGGCGCTATCTAGGGTAAAGGAGGCACGAGCCTTGGCCGGGATGGTAAAGGCAGACAGCAGATTGCAGGTGGATTTAGGCACAGGTCCTACTCGTCAAAGAACTCAGGATTCGTCGGAGACATCTCTGCGGGCTCAGGCGAATGCTTCTTATGAAGTCGACTTGTTCGGTGGGCTGGCAGATAACAACCGAGCCGCTACTTTGGACGCTATGGGGGAGGCGGCGGCCTACCGTTCAGTGTTGCTTGCGTTGCAAGCGGATGTCGCGCAGACCTATTTCAGTCTGCGCACGCTGGACAGCCAACTTGCCATTTTGGCAAACACCATTGACCTTCGCCGTGAATCGCTACGAATGGTTCAGCGCCAGTTCGACACGGGGGATCAGAGTGACCTTGAAACAGCCCAAGCTCAAACCGAATTAGCGACCTCACAGGCTGCTTTGGAAGCGGCTAAACGGGAGCGTTCGACGCAAGACCATGCCTTGGCGGTACTACTTGGCAAGCCGCCGGCTAACCTCACGCTGGCTGTATCCCCATTGAAATTTAATGAAGTGGAAATCCCAGTCGGATTGCCTTCTGATTTGCTAGAGCGACGTCCAGATATTGCTCAGGCTCAACGCCAATTGGCAGCCGCCAGCGCACGTATTGGTGTAGCTAAATCCGCCTTTTTTCCTAAGCTAGTGTTGACCGGCTCAGGCGGTTTCGAATCCAGTGATTTGGGTGATTTGTTTAAATGGTCCAGCCGTAGCTGGCTTTTGGGGCCGTTGGTTGGGACGGTATTAAACGCGCCGATACTCGATGGCGGGCGTAACCAGGCTAATCTGGATAGGGCGGATGCGCAGTATGACGGCGCGGTCGCCTCGTATAGGACTCAAGTGCTCATTGGCTTCAAAGAGGTTGAGGACAGCCTCAGCAACATTGGCACACTGAACCGAGAACTGGCTTTTCACAATCAGGCGGTCGAAGCAGCGGAAAGGGCTGCTTCATTGGCCAATGCTCGGTACAGCAACGGCTCGACCAGTTACTTCGAAAGCATTGACGCACAGCGTACCAATTTAACTGCCCAGCTGGCTCAGACGCAGGTATCGGGTCTTCGGGCCAAAGCATACGTCGGATTGATCAAGGCGTTGGGAGGAGGGTGGGGAAGGACGGATAAGCAGCAGCCCGCTCTGGTGCAGCGCTAGATTTACTAATGAAAGGAGGCATTCTTCTCCCTGATCATCTTGGGTAGAAGAATGCCTGTTGCCGCTAAAAGAGGCCTCGTGATTTGTAAGATGTCCCGCTCTACGAGGCAACGCCGTCCATAAAAGTTTTCACTGAAGAATGGACTTGCACTTGGATTTCACGTTCCCCGGGATAAGGGGATACGCCAAACAGTACCTTCAGCTGTAGATCGCCGCGCAGCATGGCTACAAATTGACGAGCTGCCAAAGCGCAATCCTCGATGTGGATCTCCCCCCTCCGTTTTGCCAACTCCAACTGCTTCCGAACCTGCTCGATTGCTCGATTTGGGCCAAACTTCCAGTAGGATTCCGCAGCCTCCCTGAATCGACTGGATTCTGACACTGCAACTTTGTAAAGACCATTGGCAGTCGGTGAAATTGAGGCCTTTACGATTCCTGTGCCGATGCTTAGTAAAGCGTCACTAAGTGAATCCGACTTGGCCACCAAGTGCTGATTTATCGCTTCGTCCGCTGTCTTGTTGGCAAGCCATTCCAGATGCTCGGACAAGAAGCTCGATAGGTCGACAGATGTCGTTTCCTGCTCCGCCATCAGTCGTCTGTATAGGCCATGTGGCGTCCATGTCCAGTAAGACCGCCCTAACAAAAAAGACATCAAAACAGCGCAATTAGACCAACCGCGAGCCTGACTGCCCTTACCAGGAATATTCTCACGAACCTTTATTATGTCGCCGACGGAACCCCAACGCAGAAATTTCACGGCCTCATCGAGAGTCAGCACATTAACCATCAATCGTGTCCACCAGGGTTCCACGAGAATCCATGTGTTGTCGTCGACCCTGCGCATCGCAAACACATGTTTGTGTTTCGCATTGGTAAAGCGATGCCACCATTGTTTTTGTAAACCAGGGACGAAACAAATAAACCACGTAGCTTCTTTGGCCGTGATCGGGGATCCATTCTCGTCGATCTCAATCGCTAGCTCGTCAGGGACGCCAGCTATGTGGGAAAGACCGTCGCGAGTTCCCCTGGGCACCGCGTCTCGATTGGAGGCCAGTGCATGTATTTTGGTCATCAGCTTGCGCATGGCTTTACTCCTTTCTGAATGCCTGAACAAAACATATCGACAATCTTCGAAACATCGCTGTGACCATCCGCATCAGCTTCTTCGCGAGGTTCCAGATTTAGCCTGAGAATGGCCATGAATTGGCTGGCGAGGATGTAACTGTCGCCATCACGCACCTCACCTTCGGCTTGATATCGCTTAATCAGATCCGACAGTTCACTAGTCAGCAATCCAGGCCCACGACGATAGAATTCTTCGCCTATTTCTCGATTTCTAATGGATTCCGTAAGCGCGATTCTATAAA
The DNA here is from genome assembly GCF_049959085.1 of Pseudomonas rustica. Lineage (NCBI taxonomy): Bacteria > Pseudomonadati > Pseudomonadota > Gammaproteobacteria > Pseudomonadales > Pseudomonadaceae > Pseudomonas > Pseudomonas rustica. The sequence continues at coordinate 1,211,606 of NZ_CP188200.1, forward strand.
GCCCGTTCAACTGCCATTTGGAATCCTCCATGGTGATCCGGCTGCCAAACTTATGGAGAATTTCGCGAAGCGGTGGGACTGTCGCTGTCACTTTTAGCGGAGCGGACATTTCAGTCGCGAGCGACTCGACCAAGGCGATGACAACGGAATGCATGTTTCCAAAGCACTCCAAGACCTGAGCTTTTGATAGACTCGTTTTGGCTATAACGGATTCGATATCCGTCACCTCTCCGCCCAACGCCTGAAGCCCTTTCTTTATCTGATCTATCGCCTCTCTTTCATAGTCGAGCCTGAAATCTTCATTCGAAGCCGAATGCTGAAGCGGTATCGCTGCGCCAGATTTTGGAGTGGGGGATGCTTCCAACTGGTCACGTCGGGCCGGAAACACCAGACGCTCCAAATTGCCATTGGCATGCAGCTCATCTTTCAAAAACACATCGTTGCCTTCGCTAGCCATTGATATACCTCTATCGATCGACGGGTTGCCGCCTCAAAAAACGTCAATGTTGAAATAATCTGATAAGTCAGATAAATGGCAAGAAAAAACTCTTCCCAATTGATCACCATCAAGTGACACCTGACCAACCGCAAACTATCTGACTTTGCAGATATCAATATGTAGATTTAATGACAACCGGGCTAGCGAACCGTTCAACCCGATTACGCTTATGCTTACGATGTTTTGGCGCAGCTAGCGATAGGTAAGATGCTGAGCATGTGGAAAATCTCGTGGAGGCGATCCCCAAGCTTGAAATGACATGATCTGAATGCACACCTGAAAAACGTGCTGACGCGTCCTACCCACTTCCGTTTTAATCAGCAATCCCAACCCAGCCTTATCAACTGATGAGTAGCGTATCTAGGCCTCATCGAGGCTGGAAAAAAATTCGTCACGTTGCCATTCTCAGATGATCTTCGGTTCGCGCGTATGCCAGTGATCCTGCCCAATGATCGCATCGACGTCACTTATCTCGCGGTCGGACTATGGGACATGCGAGCCGCTCTTGAACCGTTGGCCCAAGCTAACGCAGTGATTGGTACCGCGAAGCTGCTTGGCGCCTATCTCTTCAGCAATCGCCGCGCTAACCGCCGAGGTTCAGTGCACCAGCCCAGGTGCCTGAGATTGAGTTTTATAAACAGTTATCGAGCGATCAGAGCATGCCCCCGCTTACGTAGAACTGAAATGTACAGTTGATACGGTCGGATCACTTCCGCTTGATTCAGCTAAAAAATGTCTATGTGTCCAACGTTTAAACACACACCGGTGGAAGACTTTATCGCAGTCTGACTGGTCACCTGAAAATACGTAGAAATGGATATTTCTGCGTACGAACTCTGCGGTTAAGCTTGTTCAGTGCGCACGTTTCTCTCGCTTTTTATCCGTCGAAAGCAAAGTCATGGAGTCGTTTTTACGACAATCCAATAAGGTGGTCGTCTGGGCTATCAAAGCCATGACCGAGATAGAACCACAGTGGCAAATCGCGCTGGAGAAATCCTGTAGTTGGACTGGTGCGACTGCGGGTTTCGCAATTCGATGAATGTGCAGGTGCATTGAGATCCGTAGCCGATGTCAAAACGGAGCGGCGAAAACTGAACGCCGCACGGCCACCGAGGTGGTCTGACGTTAGCGCTTATTAGCCACTGTGAGTTACGCGCCCGGTCAGGCTTCCGACGCCCAGCTGCACAACGGCCCCGTAATCGCCTATGTGCTGGAAGGACATATCGCCTCACAATCTGGTGATGGCCCGTTTAAAACATATGGCCCTGGCAAGAGCTGGTATGAGCCGGAAGGAACACCTCACAGGGTGTCGGGCAATGCCAGCGACATTGAGAGCGCCAAGCTCTTGATATTTGCAATTGTGGATGGCGAAAAGCCCATTAGGAAACCAATCCCTGCCCAATAATTTTCGAGGGTCACAGGAAGCGCCGCTATGAACCGCGTTTTAATTTCGTCATCTTTTTTTAGTGTTGTTCTAGGGCTATGTGGGTTGGGTTCGGCGTGGCGTGCGGCGGCGTACCTCTGGCACTTACCTCCGCTCATTGGCGAGGCAGTGATGATGGCAGCGATACTGGTCTGGTCGCTGCTGTTGCTTTATGGGCTCTGGGTAGCTTTTGAGCAGCGACATCATTTTATGGAGCAACTTCGTTTGCCTATTGCCGCGGGAACGATGGCTTTACCCGGCGTGGCGACATTATTGATGGTTCAAGCCATGAAGCCGTGGTCGGTGTCATTAGCGTGGGCCGTGCTTGCCGTGGGCCTGATATGGCATGTGGCTTTCGCCGTTTGGCATACAGGCGCTCTTTGGCAAGGAGGCCATTCTGCCGAGCAACTGAATCCCACACTCTATTTGCCCACTGTGGCAGGCAATCTCACCGCTGCGGGTGCTCTGGGCGCAATGGGGCAAACCGACTGGGCATGGCTTTTTCTAGGTGCTGGCATTTGTTCATGGCTGGCATTGGAACCGCTCATTTTACGTCGCTTGTGGCACGAAAAAGTGATGCCCTCAGCGCAACGGCCAACCCTGGGCATTCAGTTTGCCCCGCCGGCCGTAGCCGCTGCGGCTATATTCGTAATAGACCCGTCTGCGCCGGCGCCCTTGCTGTGCATGTTGGTGGGATATGCCGTATTTCAGTCTTTAAGCGGGTTACGCATTGCTAGATGGTCGCTGAGCGAAGGCTTTGCGCCCGCGTGGTGGAGTTGGACCTTCGGATTAGCTTCAGTAACTACGGCCAGTATCAAACTAAGCGCCATCAACATTGAACCAGCGCGGCTACTGGCATTACCCCTGTTTGTGATAGCCAATTTGTTTATTGGTTGGTTGTTTTTACGCACGCTCTTATGGCTCTTTCACGCCTTCAGGCGGCCTCTGGCGCTTGTAACACCAGCTGGCTTGCCCAAATCTTGAACCTAGGAAGCTGCGATGCTCACCCTTACTCGTCGATACAATGCCGTACTAACGGAAGCAAAAGTGCGCGACGCGCATATTCTTTTGCTTCAGACCCAACTCGATCAACAGAGCAAACTGTGCTCAGAACAGCAAGCAGAGATTGCTCAGCTGGGTATACAGCTAAGTCGAATGCCGCTTCTGTTTAGCGGTCTTGCCCGCTTTGGAGATTCGCTCAACACCACTGGAAAATCACAACGTCGATTGGCCGATATACTCATCGGCGAGCGCGAGCAGGCTAATGAACTTGCCAACTTGTCGCTCGATTATCGCGAGCACTTTTTGAAGATGACTGACACGCTGAACGATGTCAGTGCAAAGCGCACCGAAACTGGTGTTGCTATAAGCCGGCTTAACAACCACAGCGACCGCATTGGCCAAATGGTAGAATTGATAAGTGATATTGCTAAGCAAACTAACCTCCTCGCTTTGAATGCTGCAATCGAAGCCGCCCGAGCCGGAGAGGCTGGTCGTGGTTTTGCTGTCGTCGCTGATGAGGTACGCAAACTAGCCGAGCGTACCTCAACGGCCACCATTCAAATCAATTCAGTGATGGACGAGGTTCGCCTGGATACCAATGATGCATGGCGAAATGTATCCGCAAACGCGCACTTAATGGGCCTGACTCTAGAACAATCCGCGGCAGCTACGGAGGGAATGGATAAGATTTTAGCGTCGGTGAACCATATGAACTTAGGGCTTATTGAATCGGCCGGACTTAGTCGTGTCGAGATGGCCAATATGGAAGAGATCACGCTGAAACTCGAAGTTTACAAGGTGCTCATGGGCATCTCCAAGATCACCGCAGCTGAGCTGCCCGATTACCACGCTTGCGCTCTTGGTCAGTGGTATGCGACCGATGAAATTCGCGAACGTTTTTCGCGGGTACCGGGTTATGCAGAACTGGATGGGCCGCATAGTCAAGTGCATGAATATGCAGCGCTTGCTGTTGAGTTGTATCACAGGGATAGATTGGACGAAGCTTACGCCGCAGCAGCGCGTATGGAGGAGGCTAATATGCAAGTAATGTCAGGACTGCAACGATTGCTTGGTACTGCCAGTGCCGTGGCTTAAACCCAACATTGAGAACGCAGTCACGCCACGATGGAAATAATGTCTACCGCGGAGTAACCTTTAATCTAGTAACTCCGCGTAGATTTTAGCGATTTATTTTCAATTTAATTTTACTGCACGTCACGCCAATAGTTGTTAGCGGCCGCGATTACTGCGAATTCAGTAGCTACTATTTGCGCTATCTGGAGTAGCATCGATGGATCCTCTGCATATATCGGTCGTAGCCGAGCGCGAATAGTATCGTCAGGTTGGGTGACTTTGATTGATAGTCTCGCCATTTTGATGGCCAGCTGACGTCCTGCCTCCGCAGTAGGCACGATTAGGGTGCTACCTGGTATAAGTTCTACAGTGCTCATTTTTTATTATCCTCATCAGAAGTGGGCAAGGGCGTAGCTACGCTCCGACATGTTTTTTACTCTAAAGAAATCTTGTTAATTCCAAGGTGCAGAAAAATCTTTTAAAATTTATTTATAAGATCCTTTTTTGTCTGCAACCTTGTGCCGAGACTGGGAAGGCGTCATCAACTGAACCGTTATGATAAATCGGGCTGGCACAAGTGATAGTAAACCCAACATCCCGAGAACAGCGATAAGGATGATCCCCTGAATTATTTGCATCAGGTCAGTAAAGAGTGCGAGACCTACCGCCACCAAAAAAAGAATAATACCAAGCCATTGAAGGGCTATGGCCCACCGATACAGCGATGAGCGGCGGATTTGCTCTAGGTGCCTGTTTGATTCGTTGATTTCGTTCATGGTGCATACTCTCAATGGTATTTGGCTTTAGCGCTATTCTCACGCCACAGGGAAGCATGCAGTGAAATCCATAATAGCCTGAAGTGATTCAAGAAAAACGCTAGCCTCAGTTTTCTCTTCTTGAATGCGTGGCCAATTACCTGCGCCATTAACCTTTCAGAAGTAACTATAAACCATGACTCGTATGAACCATCCAAATGCTCTGGTAGATATGAGTAAAGTTTGTACTGGCCGATTCAAATAGTTAGCGCGTTAATGACACTGTTTTGATATTCAGCGTGTCCGAAACATGAAAAAATCACCTGCATCCTATGAGCCGCAGAGTGGGATCGGTAATAGAAATTTCACAACCTCCGAAGGTCAGTAAACCGATCCCAATCCGAAAAACGTTTACTCCAAGGCAGAAGCAGGGCCAAAGAACTCGTAGCGGGTTTGCTTCTCAGGTACACCCAGCGCTTTGAGGTGACGCTTAATTGCGCCCATGAAGCCTTTAGGCCCCAAGAAGTAAGCGTCAAGGTCGCGCTCTTGCGGCAGCCATTCGCCCAATTGCTCTTGGGTCAACAGACCGATCTTGTGCGGCGTCGGGCTGACACCGTCGTGTTCGGAGTAGCAATAGAAGTGCCGCAGTTGTGGATGGCGCTCTGCCAAACCGTCGATCACATCGCGAAACGCGTGGACGCTACCGTTACGCGCGCAGTGAATGAAATGAACTGTGCGGTCAGTTTCCAGCGCCGCTTCGAGCATCGCCAGAGTAGGCGTGATACCGACACCCCCGCTGATCAGTACCAAAGGTTTGTCGCTGGCGGTGAGGGTAAACTCGCCCGATGGCGGGAATAGCTGGATGCTCGAACCCACATGCAGTTGATCGTGAAGGTGATTGGACGCGCGACCACCGGCTTCACGTTTGACGCTAATGCGGTATTGGCCCTTATTGGCTAGGGCTGACAGGGAATAGTTGCGACGTATTTCTTCGCCACCGAGGATCAGTTTCATGCCGATATACTGGCCTGGCTCTGCGGCCAGAATTGGGCCCTTGTCTGCCGGTTCAAAGTAGAACGAGGTGATTTCCGCGCTTTCCTGCACCTTTGCAGCGACGATGAATTCCCTCGCTCCGCGCCAGCCGCCTGGGGCATGTTCTTTCTGGTCGTAGATGGTGGTTTCCGCACCGATCAGAATGTCTGCCAGTTGACCATAAGCCGCGCCCCAGGCCGCGATCACTTCCGGGGTGGCGATTTCTTCGCCCAGCACTTCGGCGATGGCGCGCAGCAGGCAGGTACCGACGATCGGGTAGTGTTCTGGCAGAATTTGCAAAGCCACGTGTTTGTTAATGATCTTGGCCACTAGGTCTCCCAACTGGTCGAGCTGGTCGATGTGGCGCGCATACATGAGCACGCCGTTGGCCAATGCGCGAGGCTGGTCGCCGGAAGCCTGGTGCGCTTGGTTGAACAGGGGACGAACTTCCGGGTACTCGGACAGCAACATGCGATAGAAGTGGGTGATCAGTGCTTCGCCACCGCTTTCCAACAGCGGGACGGTCGATTTGACAATGGAACGGTCTTGAGCGCTTAGCATAGGGGTACTCCTGAACGACAATGGGCATATAACGGTTGCCTACACGTATCAGTTTCCGTGCCAGATAATTAATCCTTAAAATTCAACATATTGGATATTTTGTAGTCAAAATGACTCCCTTAGTGGTGTAGTCATTTTAACCCGGTTTAGTCATTATGACTGCACAAATAGGCTTCGGTTGGGGGGGGTTAATAGTCATCCAGTCCAGTGTGCAAAATCTCGCTGAAAGTCTATAACTAAACCGCCAGCTTATTAGTTAATTTGTGACTTCGGTGCATAGCGAAACTGAATAATCCCAGCCTGCCATTCCTTTTGGCTGGCACCCCATTGGATCCCGACGGGGAGCGATGAATTTTCAGCAATCAAAAACTGGTCTACCAGCAAGGGCACATGAGACCTCTATATGAAAGACAATCTGACCGAACAAGAAATGCGCGAGGCGCTTTTCGGCACGGAGGCCAGAGATTCAGCCTCACTAGAAGACAAGCCTCTTATTACGTCAGATCAGCAGCACGTTTCGAAAGCACGACGTGCTCCGAATCCCCGCTCGCCAAAGTTAAAAGTTACGTTGCGCGTCACGTCGGAATTTGAGGGCAAAGCTGAGATGCTCGTCTATGAGGCATGCACTCTGAGCCGCATCGTTGCTGAGCAAGAAGCGAAGGCAGAAGCGAAGAAGCGCAAATTTAAGTACTTCGAACTGATAAAAATTGAATCGGTTTGAGAGTTTTTTCTCGTCCTCTGCAATCACCCATGAAAGAGTCTCAATGCTGCTACCTGTACCTGTTAAGACGCCGGGTACCAGATTTGAAAAGGCTTTGGGAGAAACCCAAGAAATGTTTGATCACGCAAGAATACGAATTGCAATTTTCCCGTCGAGTTACAGTCATTTAAGTAGTATCGATGATGAATGGCTTAGAGGGATCTCGGATTTATTCTGAAAGAGTGCGTTATCTGGTCTGGATCGAGAATGCTCATGAGCACTCTGATAGTGATTCGCGAAATATCTGCTAGATTACAGATTATCTGACTGGAAACACTGTAAATCGTTGTGTAAAAGAAAACTCACCTACCATTACAATTCGGTCCTAGGAGCGATAAATGTCCAAGCTTGCAGAATATCGTCAATTAGAAAAACACCTGGCGGAACAACTTCAAGCGCTTGAAGCACTGAAGGGTGATGCAGGGTTGAAAAAGGAGATTGAATTCGAGACCAAGCTCCGTGACTTGCTTGCGAAGTATGGCTTCAGTCTCAAAGACGTCGTTAACCTTTTGGACCCAAAAAGCGGTCGTCGCGGTGCTGGCGCCGCTACCGACGCGCCGAAAGCTGGGGCTCGACGAGCGCGTGAGGTGAAAATTTATGAACATCCTAAAACGGGTGAGCGCGTTGAAACAAAAGGTGGCAACCACAAAATTTTGAAGCAGTGGAAATCTGAGCATGGATCTGCGACCGTCGAGTCGTGGCTCAAGAAGTAAAGAACGTGAGAGCAATCGAAGGCCCTGAGGGGCCTTTTTTCTTGTCCGAAATCAACCTAAATAGATGCGGTGGCTGCCTGATCCTCGATTCTATGTTCGAACGTTCAGGATGATTAGGTGGCTAGGCAAGCAATGGGTTATTACCGCGAGCGGGATTTATAGGGAATTATAGAGCGATTATATAGAGGTCTTGGCGACGGCATTTACACGATACTGGCCGGTTAGCTACCACCGCATCATGCGACTGTTCAGGATAAAGTGGAGTTAATAAGCTGTCCGTGGATGCGCAGTAGATCCTGCTGCGCTTCCGTACGTTTAGCATCGGCCAGAGCTTTAGCTTCAGAAAAACGCTCCCAGGAAGAGGCACTCGTCGAATCGCCCTCAAGTAGGCTGTAGGCATACGTCTCCAGCCGGTCTGCTTCGAAAAAGAGGGCAGCGTTACGAGCCAGTTCATCATCGCCCCGCGATACCACCGGCGGCGTCTCCTGATTCATTTTGTAACGGCCTCCGTCCAGTCAACTTTGGTGGTCTCGCGCCATCTCACATCCGTCACGCCGAACCTTTCAGCCATTGGCTTGCTGAACACCTTGAGCGGAGCCTTACCTGGTTTGGGAATAGGTGCCAGGTCCGCGTCGCAACATGCCCAATGCCAAGCATCCGCGTTCCGCATTTTTGGCGAACGAATAACGAACGATTTAGGCTTCCCATGAAGCAGGTATTCGATGGTGTACAGATCAGTGCGATTCATGAGGCCCTCCTTCTGCTCATATGTAAAAGAGCAAAGCGCTGATGAAAAATTCCAAAAAAATCACCTGTTTTGGTTTTTCTATGCTCCGGCCTTTCTACATAAACAGCGATTCTCCAAGGCGTCGGTTTGTCCTCTGATCGGCTTCCATGAACTATCTCGAATTCAGCAAGTTTAACTGGCAATCCATGTCGAAGAGATCTTCGCCATGAAGACCTGCAAAAGCTTTCAAACGCCAATTGAAAAGACAAGCTTCGCGCAAATGATCGCTGGCACCGAGCACCGGATGGCCGCACGCATTTTCCATATTTAGGCTTGCTTCCAAGGATCCAAAATTCTTAATAAAATTTTTTCATTCAGGCCCGGGCGTGTGACTAAACTCAAGTGCAGGGGAACTGCGCTGAACTCAGGACAGGGCTATGCGTTTACTTCAGGTCACCCCTGAGGCTGCTGACATGCGGTTGAAAGTGAAGGTCATATCGAATTGATTTCCTGGTTCGCTTAGGTTTGGGAGTGCCAATGTGTCATCGCCCCCGACGGCTACGGTTTCTGCTCCCTTCACCTGGCGACTCGCAGTCGGGCTTATAGGCGTGTTGATCGCTGCATTGACCTCAGGCATCAATGACCGCGTCACTGACATCACGCTGGTCGACACTCTCGGTATTTTTGGACTTGGTCATGATGAGGGGTCGTGGGTAAGCACTGCTTACGCAGCGGCTGAAGTCTCGGCTATGCTGGTCGCGCCGTGGTTCGCGATCACGTTATCAATACGACGTTTCGCCATCGCGGTAACCGTTGCATTCACACTTTTAGGCATTCTCATACCATTCGCTCCAAACCTTGAAACGTTGCTCACATTGCGCGTGCTTCAAGGAGTCGCGGGCGGCGCATTACCACCGCTGTTGATGACAGTGGCTCTGCGCTTTCTACCTTGGAACATCAAACTTTATGGTTTATCTGCTTATGCTTTGACGGCGACCTTTGGGCCAAATCTGGCTATGCCGCTCGCCGCACTTTGGACTGAAGGCAGCGACTGGCGGCTGGTATTTTGGCAGGTCGTTCCAGCGGGGATGTTAGGGGCGGCACTCATCGCCTATGGGCTGCCACAAGATCCTTTACGGCTAGATCGATTCAAAGGGGCGGACTGGCGAGGAGCATTGCTTGGCATTGGATGGATCTCAATGCTGGTAGTAGCGCTGACTCAAGGTGAGCGCCTGGACTGGTTAGATTCACCATTGATTCTCACCCTGTTGCTCGGCGCCGCGCTGTGCCTGCCGCTGTTTCTGATCAACGAATGGTTCCATCCGTTGCCGCTGTTTAAATTGCAGCTGCTGAAGCGACGTAACTTTGCTTACGGCCTGATAACCCTGTGTTTGTTTGTCGTGGTAGCCAGTGCGGGCGGCGCAATTCCCGCGGCTTACCTGATCGAAATTCAGGGCTATCGGCCGCAACAGGTGATGCCCATCGCTCTGCTGATCGCAGTTCCACAATTGGTGCTGGCACCGCTGGTTGCATTTTCAATCAATCGGAGTTGGGTCGATTCGCGTTACGTAATTGCTCTCGGTTTAATACTTCTGACTATTGCTTGTATCGGAGGCTCGTTAATTACCAGCGAGTGGGTACGTGAAGATTTTTATAGTTTGCAAGCTCTGCATACTTTCGGCCAGCCGATGGTGGTGGTGCCGTTGCTGATGAACGCTACAGGCGTCATTGCACCAATGGAGGGGCCGTTTGCATCAGCCATGGTGAACGCGCTGCGGGGAATGGCCGCCGTCATGGCGGGTTCTATCGTCGAAAATTTTGTAACTCAGCGCGAACACTTTCACTCCAATATTTTGCTTGATGCCTTTGGCTCGCGTCAGCCGAACTTCGCTTCTGTACTAGACAATGGCGCTCTTGGCGAACTTGCTGAGCGTTTGCGAGGGCAAGCATTTGTATTGAGCTTTAGCGACGCTTTCCTCGCCCTATTAGCGATCATCGCCCTGATGGCGGTGGTCCTGCTGATCGTTCCCAAGCGGGCTCTTCCACCGCAACCATCGGTATCAACATGAAACATAAAACCGCCTTTGCATTAATCTGTTTCGGAGTGCTGCTATGTTTAGCCTACGGTGGATACCGGCTAGTGAGCACAGGATCAATCCAGCGTACTGACGACGCTTACATCCGGGCGGATTCAGTCTTTGTCGCGTCACGGGTAGCAGGGCAGGTGACCAAGGTTGCGGTGGAAGATAATCAGTCGGTCAACGCCGGGCAATTGTTGGTAGAGCTGGACGATCGCGATTTTGTCGCCTCGCGAGCGGCTGCCGTTGCCAACGTCCAAGCTGCGCAGGCTGATCTCAAAAATCTAGCGGCGGGCATTGATCGGCAGGCGGCAGTCATCGATCAAGCCGCGGCAACCACACGCTCGACTGCCGCCTCTTTAAAATTCGCTCAAGCCAACGCACAACGCTACCTCAATCTCTCTAACTCCGGAGCCGGCACTCAGCAAGAAAGACAAAGAGCTGAGTCGGATCTGTTACGTGTCCAAGCTGAACGCGATCGGGATGAGGCTGCGCGAGTTGCCACTGCCAAGACCCTCAATGTTTTAAAAGCCCAGCTCGAAGTTGCCAAAGCTTCGTTGGCGAAAGCTGAAGCCGCATTGCAGCAGGCGGATTTGAACCTTTCCTATACCAAGATTACTGCTCCTCAGGAAGGCATGGTCGGGCAACGTGCCGCTCGCGTAGGCGCTTACGTGTCTCAGGGCCATCCATTGATGGCAGTTGTCCCACTGCATGAGGCGTTTGTGATCGCCAACTTTCGCGAAACCCAAGTAGCCCAAATGCGAGAAAAGCAACAGGTTGAGTTACGGGTCGACGGTTTTACCGCTCACAGTTTCAAAGGCCATATTGATAGCTTAGCGCCCGCCACCGGTGTTTCCTTCTCCGAAATCGCACCGGACAATGCTACTGGCAATTTCACTAAGGTCACGCAGCGCATTCCTGTAAAGGTGGTGTTCGAACCCCATCAACCCGATCTGGACAAATTGCGCGTCGGCATGTCGGTGGTGGTGAGTATCGATACTGCTCAGGAGCAGTAACATGAAGCAAACATTGTGGTTGCTGGCACTGGCCTCACTCGGCGCCTGCACTGTTGGTCCGGATTTCAAAAGGCCTCATCCAGAGCTTCCGGAAAGCTGGCAAGCCTCTGTGCGTCCGGGCACTTCGTTGGCTGCGAGCGCAGACGCTGAATGGTGGCAGCAGTTAGGTGATCCGCAACTTTCCTCCCTGGTTCAGCGAGCGGCGAAAGCGAACTTTGATGTACGCATCGCAAGCAATCGTTTAGAACAGAGCAGAGTGATAAGACAGGTCACAGGAAGCCAACAGTTTCCAGGCATTAGCACAGGCGGCAGCTATCAGCGTGAACGCAGCAGCTCTGTCGGTTTGCTTGATGCCTCAAACATGAACGGTAAGGCGCCCTATGAGCTATGGATGGCCACGGTCGACGCCAGTTGGGAAGTGGATTTATGGGGTCGTGTTCGCCGCAATGTGGAAGCGGCGGATGCTGATATTGAGTTGACGCAAGCTCAGCGTGACGGCGTGTTGTTGAGCATCGCCGCCGAAACTGCTTCCGACTACATTAGCCTCCGTGGCATTCAGGCCAAGCTGGAAGTCGCAAAGCAAAACCTGGATATTGCTCAGCAAAATAGCGAACTGACCAAGAACCGGTTCGATAATGGCGTTACTACCAACCTCGATACGGCCAATTCTGCTGCGCAAGTTGCAACCATCGAAGCGATATTGCCAGTGTTACAAGCTCAGCAATTCAGCCTCATTAACGCTTTGAGTTATTTGTTGGGAGAGCGGCCCCAAGCATTACGTGCCGAGTTGCGCGAGCCTAAATCCATTCCACATCCTGCGCCGGACGTGCCACTCGGCTTGCCTTCGGAGCTAGCTCAGCGTCGACCCGATATTCAGCAAAGCGAAGCAGCTTTGCATCGCGCAACGGCTGCCATTGGCGCTGCCAAGGCAGATTTTTATCCAAGGGTCAGTCTTGGCGCGAGTTTGGGATCTCAAGCACTCAATGGCTCGGATCTAGGGACTTGGAATTCTCGGCAGTGGTCATACGGGCCCAGTTTGTACCTGCCGATTTTTCAGGGCGGGCGACTGACCGGCACATTGGAGTTGCGCGAAAGGCAGCAGCAGGAGGCGGCTTTAAATTATCAACGAGTAGTGCTCGGAGCTTGGCACGAAGTAGATAACGCCATTACAAATTATGCAGCCGAACAGCAGCATCACGCTTCGCTCGAAGAAGCTGTGCGACAAAACTCGCTGGCTCTTGGGACTGCTCGTAACCGCTACAATCAAGGTGCAATCGATTTCATCAATGTGCTTGACGTACAACGAGCCCTACTTGCAACCCAAAGTGATCTCGTAGACAGCGCCACACAAGTGGCTTTAGATAGGGTGCGCCTATATCGCGCTCTAGGGGGCAGTTGGCCGAAAAAATAATCTAGAAATCCCATGGATGATTGCTGATGTGATGAATGACGCCCGGCTACGCGAGCCTGTTGATAGCGACTGAATAGGGCCAAACCCAATAAACCCTTTCCGGGCCTGCACCTAGCGGAAAAAAACATTTCGTTTCTTATGAATGGCACCTGAAGAGTTAAAAGCTATATATGCCATCGCTAAACACTCCGTTGGTTTCGAATATTCTTGTAGGCGTACATGGCCTGGCGATTCACACCCAGCCGTTGAATTCGCTGGTTTCTGTTAGACAGCGTCAATCAATGCCTGCTCCAAGGTTGCAGAGATGCCGGTATTTGTAAGCGGATGGCCAACACACCTATGCATGAGCTTCACATGGGTACAAAGCTTATCTCAGTTTTCTCGATGCGCAGGATCACCGCATCACCTGTTTTCATAGATACCTTGGCCTCCGTGATCAATACCTCGGAGCAGCCCTGGCCTGGAAACCCTGATAGCCGATGCACGCCCATAGTGAGCCCAAAATGGCCTAACTCTCCCGAATGAAAATCGGCAGCGGGGCTCCCATCTATCGAAAAACGAATCGTGCATCGGCGATCCTCGGATTCGTCACGCACCACCATAAGGTGGGCATCAGATCGTTTGGTGAAACCGTAAAGCCTCGACGTTGGACCGCTCGGCCTGCTCTGGAGAATATTGCCGCACCTGAACGCACCCTGCCGTCGCAGCGACAGCTACAAGGAAAGTGAAAATCTCACTTTTTCCTCCAATCTTCTTTCGTCACCGTGTTGGAATTTAAAGACCTAAGATCAGCGTTCTAAGTCTTTTTTCAAGCACATCCTCAAAATGCATTGTTAACAGATCGCAGCGATCCGGTGTAAGGCCTGACCAGCACGAGATACCTAATATGAAACCCTCAGCCTTCGCGCCATTTTGCACGGCAGCGATCATCGATCCCGCATGCTCAATGTCAAAAACAATTCTCTCTGCTCGACGTCTTATCAACTCAGGTAGATCATCTGTGTGGTTGATCATGACGTATCTTTCGCCCTATTCAGAAACGCGATCTGCTGACAGCCGAAGGATCACTGCCCTACGCAATAACGGACAGGAAGTCATCAGGCGAAGTTCTATTTTAGAGTTATAGATCCGTTCAGCGGCCTGTCCGAGCGCGTGGTAGACGCATTGATCTTTCATTACAAAGGTTGGTGGGCACAGTTTCCTCGGGTTTTAACTTGATGGCCCAGCCAGAGGCGCTTAGCTCACTCATTTCTTGAGATTCACTCGTACCCAATGTGCCGCTGGGCCCACCCATGCGCGGTTTGCTGGTTAAAAGCGAATGCGGGCGCTTGCACTCCGGCGCCCGTAAATACCAGGGGCGAAGCGTGACATCACCGGACGCTTACTGATATTCAACACTTTGGCTTTGTAGAGCAAGTCGCCATTAATGCTGCGGCTGACAGCTCGTTCGGGGGGTATAAAGGTTAAAGGCTGGGAGCACCAATATTTGCCTGTATTCTGATTCGCATGTTGTCCATTTTTTGCGTGCAGCGAACGGCTTGCCATGCCCTAGGCCTTAGCCCACTCCTAATACAAGGTTGTGACTGACTGCGCCGGCCTAGCTATTTCCAATATCCTTGAACCCGCCAGGGATCATTTCTGTCCTGATTTCACGCGCCGCCTTTGAGATCAGGGCATCAAAACTCGTTTTCGGATCGCGGTGTAGATAGCACTGGAGCACTAGCGCCAAGGGCGAGATGCCCATGACCTCGGCCAAGTCGTCGATCGTATTCAAGCTCGGCGATCGTATTCCTCGCTCCATCAAGCTGACGTGCTCCCGGCTGACCTTCGGCGGAAAATCCGTCTGGGCCAGATCGGCCCTGTGCCTCATATCCCGCAAAGCTTGGGCAAAGGCGTCGTTCAGCTCGCGCATGTGTCCACTCCAAAAGGGAGTATATAGCCACATTGAGCTGCTTTTAGCAGCGTACTATAGTACGCTGTTAAAAGTTATAGGAGAGTTAATATGTTCGAAACTCACGAGCAAGCACGTGTGCAAAATACTTTTTTTGTGCTTGAGGAAGGCGTACGCCGCTGGAAGTACATTTCGCAAAAGTCGAATGACGAGTGGTTTTTTGTCACATATGAAGTGGCGGGCGAGGAGGGTTCCTCGCAGCAGCAGTTCATGATTTCGAAGGTGCAGTACCTCATGGACTTGGCCGCAAGGGACACGTCTGAACAGTTTATTTATGAGGTTCAGCTCGTATCCCCGCCTTGGCTGAATCAGAAAGGTAACTGGTTGATGGAGCCAATTCGGGAGATCCAAGAGGCGGACGAGCGGATCTGCTACGAGCTGATGGACGGACAGGTTTATCCTTCAAAATTGTTAGGTCGGAGCCGCGTGCCCTTGTGGTCAAAGCGGACAATGGGTAATGAATAATTTCATCGAAAGGCTTTTCGCAGATCAGTACCGGACTCTGCTCTTTTCGAAAGGCTTTTCCGAGGGGGCAATCTTCGGTTTTGAATGCAATGACGGGTGGGCGAATCTTATCGAAGCGACTCTTCGGCTAACCCAGCAACATGCGGAGCCGAAGGCGCTCAACGTGAAGGTCACCCAAGCGAAAGAGAAGTTTGGTCAGCTCCGGATTTACCACAGCGAAAGCGATAAAGTTATAGATTCAGTTTTTGAAATTGCGCAGCTTGCTTCAAGCTCTATCTGTGAGCTTTGCGGCAAGCCTGGCGAAGTGGTAAGTCATGAGGGGTGGCTCGTAGCTCGGTGTGGCAATCATTCCGGGAAGGGGCATCTAGATCGGATTGAAGCCCACATCGTGGATCAAAAATACATCACCAGCTACACACAAGCCGTGGACGCGATTTTGTCGTTTTTCGGAGAAGGTGCAGTGGTTTGGGTACAGCAAGAACGCACCGCTTTTGCTGGTCGGCGACCGTGCGAGTTGCTGGCAACGGAGGAGGGGTGCCAGGCAATTTACCTGATGCTCAAACGGCTTGAATATGGGGTTGGCGTTTGACTTCGCAACTGGTTCGCGCGACTTGTGTGGTGATGGCTACCCACCCAAACCTAGAGATTCATTTGCGCGGTGAATTGAAATGGGAATTCAATCAAGGGCTGGTGGATTTACGCCACGTTAGGAGCCTCGTATCGTCGCCTCGATTGATGTCGTTATGCGTCCGTGCTTTCAGCCATCCCGCACTAGCAGTAGCTGGCGATACGTTTCTGGATTCGCGCACGCGGTTGGCGGACTACCCTCAAAAAACCATGGCCATATCGTTCACGAATTATCTACTTTTGGAGAGCACGATAGAAGTTGTTGAAGAATACAGTCCCAACGACCCGTCGGTGATGAAACTCCAAATCTGGCCATACGAGCCAAGAGATCTGAATGAGTTTGCTAAGGCGGTGGCGGTGGCGTTGAGTTACACGCCTGCGGAGCTGATGGCTGAGTCGAGGATTTCGCTCGCAATAAATGAATTGGTCGGCAAATGGGGGTTCTTTACCGATGAGTTCTGAGGTCGAATCTCTCGGCTAATATATCCTTGCATCAGGGCCGCGCATCGGACGGGTTTGGCGAATCGGATGCAGAGGGCTCCACGGGGCTGGCAATCCTACCGAATTAGAATTCCTTTCCTCTCGGCGCCATTTTTTCCCAGGCTTCGTCTCGATTGTTCTCGGGTGTTTCTGCTAGCAGGCTCTCCAGGGAAAGGTTCTTACGCTTCCCAGGAGAGCAAGAACGAACCCCTAACGGCGGTTCCATAGCTCGTTCTACTCTCGGCTCTTCTGGGTTGATCGCTGGTTTTTTTCGTGTCATCTGAGCCTCCAGGCTTTGCTCGTACGAGTTTAGTCTCCGCTGGTTGGGAAGGGCATCAGGGTGATGGATGGCAGGGTTTGAGTGGCCCCGATTCTCGATTCCTCCATTAGAGCTTCGGATGCAACCTTCCTAAATCTGCTTCACGCTTAGCGGCCATCGAAAGCAGTCCAATGTGATGTGGTTCCAAGCAGCCCATTGAGATCACCTGCTAAAGTTCATAGGTGAGACTCCATTCAGCTGACCCTAGGGACGCAAGTCATGATTTCTATTCTTGAGCTTCGCCACATTATTGAATGTGGCTTCCAACCCCTCTCCTGCACATGCTCGTTCAATCCGGATGGCTCATTGATGATCAAGGTATTTGATCCGAAATCGGGCCGCGTTGATCTGTTAGTCACAGGGGTGGTGACCAGTCAATTGACCTCCAGCCGAGCCATTGCAAATTTGATTGCTGAACTTCGTTCAGAAATGGAGGCACGCAGTGCGAGCGCAGCGGTGTGCGCGAAATAGCCGTCATACCAGCCATCCTGTACGGTCGGAGCAGCGTTTGCCGGCGACGTAATTGGTGACCTCACGGTGCCAACACTGGCATGTCCAGAAATTCAGGCGGTACCAAAGCGCCCGCACAGATAAACCTCATTTTCATCTGGAGACGGCTCCAAACCTCGCTTTCCCAAGGCGACTCCTTGAGCAAATCACAATACTCGCGGAGTGATATTTCGAGCGCAGCGAGGAATCGTGTGGCATCAACAACCAGGTTTTCGGCATCAAACAGTTGAGAAGTATCTCTTCGAATTCGCCACCCCCCGGTTGTTTCGCCTTGGTGCATGACTCCACAACGAACATGCTTGTAGAAGAGTTTGCCGTGTTCTCGCAGGGATGAAAAATGATCAACACGGTCGAAGAAGTGGCTGAAAGCAACTCCGCTGAGACCAGACTTTGCGGAGCCAGTCCAAAAAGCCTCTAGCGTTTCGATCATCAGGCACGCACATGCCATCATGGCAAAGCCATGCTTATGCTCCTTAGACTCGAAGGGCTTGAGATAGCGCTCCTGAAATCGTTGGTACACAAAATCAGCAATGCTTTCCTTGTCCTTTGCCCGTTTGAAAGCTCGGTAATCGGCGACGGTGACTTTGCTTGAAAGCGAAACATCTTGGGGGGCGCGCTTATCCATCATGAATAGATCCGAGGAGAGTTTGTGGCTTTAGCGTGGGCCAGGAGCCCTGAAGCTGAAGACTTTCAGGGCGATGTTTTGAAGGCCTGAATCGTGTGGTCGACGCGGGGCTTTGCTTCTCATTACCCACTGGTTTAAATCAGACCTGACTCAGCACACGGGCTCGGGTTTTCGTCCATAGAGTGGGAATAGGAACGAACAATAGTGATACTGCTTTCAAAAATAATGGCAACTTCTTCCCGAACGGGGTGATCGGCTCGCTCGCAATGTGCATAGCGAATAGATAGCGATACACTCGACGTCTACTCAGAGGTAATAGTCCAGCTTGCTCCAGAATAGAAGGTCCAATTTGACCTACCATCCCAGTAACCATAATCCATAGAAGTATTAGTTCGGCGAGCAAAACGGTCGAAATTAGAATATTGGCCACAATCGTTTTCCAGTCTTGCAGCGCTTCGAAGAATGAGTCGATGTTGCTTCCGAGTGTCACTACCGTGGCAAAAATTGCGGCAATAGCAGTCAACAATCCTATGAATCTCGCGGGGTCGGGAAGTCTTAGGAATGCAGCGAAGCGCGGCCCCATCGTGTCGTCGCTAGCCAGGTTCCGGATTTCCTCGCGCTCCTCCCAGAGGACTCTGATCTCCCGTGCTTTGTCCACAAGCTTGTCGGGTGTGCAGTCATAACGGGCGCACAGCCACCGTTGTTTTAAGTGCAATCGTTCAGTAAGGGATGTGGTAGGGCCTGCACCGAGGCGCATTGCGCGCACCTGTGAGGATACCTCTCCCATGTGAACCGCACATATCATCGTGATTATCAATATTGGTAGCAGGGTAGGTATAAAATCAGTGAGCATTACGTTAGGAACAGTTATCAAGGCCCATAAAAGCGCTATTAGAATTGCACCTGTCCAAAGCAAACAAATCTTTGCGTCGCGCCTCTGCCAAGCAGCTCTGAGCGGAACACGCTCAAATAATTGAAAATGTTCCTCTATATCGTCTTGAAGCTGTTTGATGTTCATGATGCCTGCTCCGAGTCTTAGATTAAAGTCAAAGAATCGTTCATTTTAACGTAGCTTCACGCCGATTTATCGAATTCTAAAGAGTCTGTTATTTCATTGGTAAATTATGTTGTGTGGCTTGACGTCTCGTCGCAGAACCTCGGACCCAATAGATTCGAGGTCTGCGACTTGATACTCGCAACAACGCAACTGAAGTAAACTACGGGAGGTGGTAGAGCATTACTGCAACTTTGATAATTCGCTGCGGGTCATCAGGGTGCGAAAACTCAAAGCTAGACCATGTTTCGTCACTTGACCCCAGTTTTTTAATACATAGACGATGAGTGCGGGCCGCTTCATCTGCTTTGCTAATAATCGACGTGAATTCTTTGTTCTTTACGAAGAAAATCAAAGCGGTATTTGTATCTCTCCAAGAAAGGTAGGACAAGAGTTGGTCTATTGTGCTTTGAAATCCGGCAGAGCCAGCCCAAAATTTGCACTCACCTACAAAGCATGTATTTCCTTCATTTCTTACAAGGATGTCAGTTTTACCGCGTTTGTTAAACGTCTCTCCAGTAACCGACCCTCCTACAGCAGCCTCTAAAGAAACCAGCATGTGATCGCGCAGCGTCTCTTCGTCCTTGTTTAAATATGTAGCTGGAAGACGTTCAAACATTTTTCCTACACTGTGGATGCACTGAAGCACCGCGTCATATTTCATCGCTTTTGGGGAGGACTGCATTAATCCACTTTCAGCGATGTATAGGTCTGATTTACGTAACGCTTCTAAGCATTGAGCAACATGTCCCAATAAGCTGATTTGCGCTCTGTACAGCTTTATCATTTGAGAAACTGACCAAGGACAGTTAGATAACTGAGCCGCTTCTGCCTCAGCCGTAGCTGCTTCAGCTTCAAGAAGGTCAATTTGGTTGACCCATCCGTGGCTGAAGGAATCCACAAATGATTTTAGGCTTGGAAATTTCTGTATCCAGTTGAACTCGGTGAGTCGGCTGGACATCGCAACAGCAAGATCCCGGCCAGTCATGTAAATAGCTTCAAACTTTGAGCGCTGAGATGCAGGGAGGGAATAGACGCGATCGAAATCTTCTTTGTTCTTTAGATGGGACCAATCTGAAACGTTATTTTGCTCAAACGCGGCCGCGTAGCTTTCAAGCCGCAGCAACCAAGTCTCCACCGAGCGAAAATCTTCCCTAATGATCATTGTTAACCCTTGTAGAACGGCAAAGCGCCATGCTGCAATCGATTCATAGCGATGGTCAAGCTGATTTCATTCGGATTCGTTCGTGCTAGTCGTCGCTAGGCAAAACTGAAATGTGCGGGTATCAGGTCCTGCGCAAGTCCTTTTGGTTGAAAACCTACGAAGGCGCCCTAGAAATGATACTACTGGCTTGCCCGTTTTTTTTTGCTTGAAATATAGGTTATTGAAACTAGCGGTGCTAATTAATCATACATCGCTCATAAAAGACTGAATCTTGTCACCCTATCCCAAGATTACTTGTGCTTAGGGAAATAGAAGCCCTTGGGTCCGATCAAAACCTACGACTCCTCAGCAGCGTACAGGATTGTCCCATTATTAACGTTACCAGGGGATAGGTATTGCGCTAGTCCCGTTCCTCCCAATGAACTGTGATGGAGAACCGTTTTTAACCTCACCCAGTCCATTGATACGATAGGTCGACGTCATTAACACGCAAGCCTTAATTGCCCGTGTAATACCCACGTAATGCAGATTTAGGCACTGAATTTCATTCGCAAAGATGACCTGAAACGTATTCGGAGGATAAAGGCGAGTCGGGATTACGTGATCGTAAAGGTCGGCATGGAAAACGATGTCGAATTCCAGCCCTTTCGCCTTGTGCAGCGTCATGATCTGAACGGCATCGCGACTTGGGCTTTGAAACCTGCGGAGCTTGTCGGCATCCGCGCAGATAGCCCTAAGTTCCATGGTGCCCGCTGGCGAGGACTGCCGACCCGTCAAACGTATGGCCGCGTCGAGTAAGGTCGTCACCAGGTCGCCTTCTACGCAAGACCGGCAACTTAAAATCGCCCGGCGGAGTGCACGTCGCTCTTGAGAGGCAAGCTTGAACGCACCGGCGCGCTCAATCAGTGTTTCGGCGGTCAGCTGTTGGTCGTAGCGCAAACTCAGCAGATCCGAGTAAATGCTAGCCTCGGCCGACGGTGTGGTTTCGAAGGGGGCCACCTCGACAAGATGGTGGGCAAGATTCAAGTGGTCAGCAATCAATCTAGCCGAGTGCTGATGTCGGCACAGAATGGCGACCCTTCCGGCCGACTCCACTTGAAAGTGTTGCATGAGATGAGGAATGGCTGTTTCTAACCACGTACCCATTGCACGCTGGTTCCCATCGATCGTCTTAATAAAGACCCGCATTTCGTTCGTCGGAGCGATCGGGTGATTTGGATTGAGCAGGCGAAGTGCAAAGTCGCTAATGGATGGATGACTGCGAAAGTTGGTGGTGATGGCGAAGTAGGCAAAGCCGCTGCCCGGAACCGTAAGTGCTAGGAGGTAGCGCGGATCCTTATGCGCGAAAACATAAATGGACTGGTCACCGTCGCCGACTGCAACGGCGGTTAACCCCAGAGTCTTGAGCTTTAAAAAGAGTTGGTGTTGGAAGTACCCGCTGTCTTGGTACTCATCGATAAACACGCCGCAATACCTTGCCGTGAGGTATTTCTGGCAGGCAAGGGACTGGTCGATCACATGGCTGGCAAGCATACCCACCGCCTCCAGAGGGACGAACCCCTGTGCGAGCGCTTCCTGCAAGAACGGTAGAAACTCGGCCGTGTTTGCAACGGATCCGTTCTGAATTGGTGTTGCCGGCAGCATGCGCCTGACCGATTCAGGTAGCTCTCCAACCTTGACCGTTTCCAATTCAGCGTCCAGAGGCATCAACTGTCGCGCGAACGGAAAAACAATTTCGCGTAGGCAAAAATCGTCGATCGTGCCGAAGAAAGAGCTTTTCACATCGAAGGCGTCGGCCTTGCAGCGTCGCTCCAGCTCATCGCTCGCTTTGTTCGTAAAGGAAATGGCGATGATGCCCTGAAAGGGGCGTAGTTTGGACACCAGATTTCGGACCTTGCACGACAGGACGCTGGTTTTTCCGCTTCCGGGACGGGCGACGATAACCATGTCGCCCTCGCATTGAATGGCTTGGCTTTGTTCCAAGCTAGGCGTAAAAACAGTCATTTCTAGGCCTGCGCCGCTGCGTTAACGCAATGAATGAGCGGTTTTAACAGATGGCCATCTTGGGGGGCACGGAGCAGAGCCGCGCAGTGCTCAATGAACTGCTGCATGCGAATGGCTTTCTTGCCTTGTAGGTAGGTGACAGCCTCAGCCAATTGATGGCCGTTGAACCCAGTTAGCAGCGTCGGGAGTTCGGTGGCGATATCGTGCTCTAGATCGATCCGCGAGAGAAAGATTCCTGAAGGGGCAACGGCAGCACTTACCGCGTGCCAGTTGCCATCTGCCAAAGAGGCGGCTTGATCGTAAGGCACTGGGCGATGTGGCTGGGGAGGTAGGCCAGCCATCGCCAGAGCGCGATTGATACCCGCCACTTGGCGCCAGGTTACTTGCGCCCCTTGGGGGCCAAGCGAGATATTCGAGATGTCGTTGTCGGTCCGCATGGACCATGGAATTTCCAGCGCATTCAACACGCGCCGGTAAACCTCGAACGACACGCCATCAACAGAAAGCAGGGACACGTTGCTCTGATCAAGATCGATGCTATGCGCTCGTGCCAGGGCGTTGTAAAAAAGCATTTCCGATGGCCCCTCGACCAGCATGACCGCCGAGGCAAAGAATGCTTCCGCTGGAAGAATGCTCATTCGATAGCCTAGCCCTGTCCATGCACTGTCAATGCAATTGGAGCAGCCATGATTTGCCGCGCGGGACGCTCCGTTGTCACGAAGGAGGCGCACAATCGAGTCCGGTCGGTAGCTTGCAGCGATCTGCGGAGAATGCGAAGTAACAATTGTCTGGCCGGGCAGTGCGCTGATGAGGTAGCTCGCGAGCTTGCGTTGCTGGTGTGGGTGCAGGTGCGCCTCGGGTTCCTCGACGCAGTAAATCACCACCTCGCTGTGCTGATCGTACTCCAGCACGCTCTTGGCCTTCCACAAGGCCAAGAGGATCTGATTGTTACGACCATCGCCCCCGAGCATCACGCGCGAGCCGTTGGTGCTTGCGCCCAGCTCCAGCTGTTCGATGAACTGTTCAATGCCGATCGCACCGGTATCTAGAGACACGTTGTAGCCAGCGTGATGGTGGGAGAGCGCCTTCAATTCGTCGTTCAGATCTTTGGTCGCTTCCGCAACGTAGTGCAGGTTCTTCACCCCTTGATTCACGGATTCCAGCAGCTCGCTGAGCGCCACCAGTTGCGTAGTGTCCGCGTCAGTCTGCGTCTGGTCACGCGCAGCCTGCGCGAGACGCAGTAGGTGCTGTTTTTCCGAGCGGATATAGCGCAGCAGATCCCGCTGGGAATGGATGTACTTGAGGTGCAGATACTTCAGATAATAGCGGCTAGGAAGAACCTCCATCTTGGCGAGGTCATGGCCGGCAGCGATCTCGTAGCTGTGGTCCGCGCTGTAGGCGCGAAACTCAAGAAAAAAATGACCAGCAGCGCTGACTAGGCCCTTGAGCTGGGAAAGTACAGCGTCCTGGGTCACTTCAGAGAATGCAATACGGATGGAAAAGGAGTCGGCCTGAGTGCCATCCTGCGCGCAATGGAAATCGCGTGTCGAGGGTTCGATATCTGCGTCCGATAGGCTCTTGTCCAGTAAGAGTCGCAACGCATGAATCATGTTCGTTTTGCCAACGTCGTTGCTTCCGATCACCAGACTGTTCTTGGCAAAATTTACGTGGGCGTCAGCGAAGTTTCTGTACTGTTTTAGTTCGACGTAGTCAATTTTCATGATCGTTGTGGGGGCCTGCGCACCTAGTTGTTGGAGGCCCTTCCAACGATGGAGTCCTGAAGCTCGGATATCCGTAATTGTGGGCAATTAGTAGCGCCATGCTAGACCACGTACGGCAAAGTAACCAACCACGCACACTGAAAAGCCGAATTCATTTTTTCGTCTGGCAATTCGGGTTTCGGATCCCCACTGTGAATAGCTCAAAAGCAGTCGTTCGTAAGATAGTGGTCCGCGAAATTTTACGTACGCTGCTGAGCCGATCCGCAGTTGCACATCGAGTCCTACGTCCACCTCTGCAAGCTGATGAGAACGTCGAGACGTCACCGATGTCTAGGGAGTGGACACAAGGAGTTAACTGATGGCGAGCAGTTTTTTTGCATTATTTGACGACATAGCAACGCTACTGGACGACATCTCCGTGATGAGCAAGGTGGCGGCAAAGAAGACGGCGAGCGTCCTCACCGATGACCTGGCGGTGAATGCGGAAAAGGTGGTTGAACTCAAGGCTGATCGTGAGTTGCCGGTGGTGTGGGCCGTTCTGAAGGGATCGCTTGTTAACAAGGCCATCCTGGTCCCCCCTGGCGCTTGGGTTGAACTACATCTCTCCAGTGATCGTGCACGGGCTTCTGGTCATCGGCGGCATATACCTCTGCTATGAGGGCATCGAATCTTTGATTGAGAAGCTCACTCCCAAAGACAAAGGGGATGGGGCGCGGAAGGTGAAGGTGCTCGGCGATTACAGCAAGTCGCAACCCTGAGCCTGATAGCCCTATTTGTCACGTTTGGTGTTTACGGCTTGGTCGCTGGTATCGTCCGGATCGACGACCTAGGCCTACGCATGGTCAAGACCACCACCCGTGGCATCTTCGCGCAAGCGGTAACAAAGCGTAGGGGAGGGCTTGAGAGCCTCTGACACGACGTTCAGTGTGATCACGACTATCTCCGCGCTCAACACGAAATCGGTGGTAATAGCGCCTTCGATCATCTTGGCCTCATAACTCTTCGGCTCGGTAGTCGCGGAACCATGGTTCCTCAGGAATAACTCTCCTCACGAAGAGCTGTTCATTTCATTGTCGATGGAAAGCAGTGCAGCAATCCTGGTTTTGATCCTCTCTATATCGACCGGTAGTCCGCTCATTGTATCAATCTCTGAAAGAACAGAAATTAACGTCGTCTTATAAACGTGAAGTAATTCTTCATTTTCTAATATTAGTTCTTTGAGAGTCATGTCAGCCGCTTTCTTGTCGTTATCGTGTACGTATCGGTAAGCCGACCTTTCGTCAATGTGCCCAGCAAACTGCATTAATTTTGACGTTCTTATTCTTACAGCTCCAGACGACTGGGCGTATGTAGCTCCCCCTTTTTTCGCGTAATCTTTCATGAGTAGGGCCCAATACCACCGTGTGATTGCTAGGTGGCGAAGTTGATGAGCATGGGCTTTTTCCTCAATTCCTGATTTTTTACGCAGCTCCTGAAAAATATTAGTAATGTAGTTGGTGGATAACGGTTTTCCTGTACGTACGCTAACAAATAAAAAGCCGTGGTCTTTATCGCCTTTCCACTTACTGCCAATTACAATTTTACGTTGAGTTTTTACGAACTCCATTGCTTCTTCCAACACAAAGCGAAAAACAGGTACTTCTCTCGTTTTTCCCCTGGCCCCCTTGTATGATGACATCATCAAGTTGGTCATGAATTCACCACTTTCGAGGGCTGATTCAATATCTGGGATTCGAACGTTAACAACTTCCCCTCTTCGTCCTCCAAGGTGTTCGTAAAACATAAGCATCAACTCGGTGCGACGTTTTAGAAATGGGCATAACTTCGATGCTG
Organism: Pseudomonas rustica; assembly: GCF_049959085.1. Lineage (NCBI taxonomy): Bacteria > Pseudomonadati > Pseudomonadota > Gammaproteobacteria > Pseudomonadales > Pseudomonadaceae > Pseudomonas > Pseudomonas rustica. Next base: position 1,237,411 of record NZ_CP188200.1, read on the forward strand.
CTTGAAATTTCAATGCATCGAGTGCATCGTCTCCGATAGGTTCTCCTCGTCCCTCTCTACCATCATCAATAGGAAGATGCAAATGAGTCCAACCCACTACAGTTGTTGGAGGTGCATTTGGATTTTTGTTTGGCCCCCTGACTTCTTTGATTACTTTCGTTCCTCTAAGCAATCCATTTGGACTAACGTATAAATCATTGCCTATACTCATGCCTATAAAGCTCAAAAAATCTAAGGTTCGAGTCATGATTTTTATTACTTGTCTTGTCCCTGTTTTTCGTACTCCTTTTTTTTTCTTCGCTTCCAACCAATTTCGAAACTGCTTGAATCTTAAATCGCTTATTTCAAAAAGTGAAATTTTGTTATCGAAGGCAAATCTTATAATATGGCTGATTTCGTAGGCATATTCGGAAACAGTGCCTCCACCATTCATGAGTGAGAAATTCTCATTGTAGAGTCTAAGCACATACATATTCGCGAATGGACAACTGCGACCGTCTGGATAACTAATGAACGGTAGTTCTGGAGCCGCTCGCAACGTCAGTCTGCCGGCAAGGGTGACTGTGTCGGGAAGTCTCATGCTAGGCGAAAGTATGGTGACGACTTTGGGAGGCTTTGCCATTATATCAGCCGCTTTGTGAGTATTGCGTACTATTAATCAATAATCGGATCGCCATTAGTCCATTCAAACTCATTCGATCGCCCGTTTTCTGATTAATCCAGGATGTTCAGATTTAAGCCTGCTAGCGTTTCGTAGATTTCGCCAATATCCTGTTCATATCGAGCCCTTACTGACTCAGGCTTGATTGACGCGATGCTTAGGTATTTATTGCGTAACTCACATATCACATAGGTCAATTGCATCTGGCTCTCCTGTGCCATGAGCAATTGTTCCTCAAGATATTTAATTTTAAGGCGCATCGACTCTCGGGTGTCAGACCGTTCTCTAGATTTTTTAGGAACCACCTTGCTCCGCCGGAGCACCTCTTTTCGCAATGAATCCACAGTGTAAAAACCCCCGTGAATTAAGATATTCGATGCACGTATGAATGCATTGAGGGTTAGCCTCGTTAGGCCTAAGTCTTCAGATCGGAAAGCTGCAAAATCGCCCTGCGACTCTAAAGATCCCAATACAGCAGGATTAATCGAGTTAAAGTCGTCGCTTTTTTGCAATGCCTTCAATAGTGCATATTTAGACTCAATTGACGCCACTGTCCTTTCATGAATTTTCATTCGATATCCTTAACCACAAGCACAAGGTGTATTTTGCAGGCATGGTTGCCATTGATGTCGATGAAGTCCATGAACTCGGGTTCTAAAGTGATCCTGCCCTTGTCGAGAAAGTCTATGATATCGCCCTCGAATGAGTTAGATTTCATGTATTCTTCAAACGGGACGTTAGTCGTCACGAGGTTCATATCATTCAGCGGCTGGACGCTGCTAAAAACCTCGTCGTAAGTCTTCAAATGAACTTGTTTGGCATTGTAGGTTTCTCGAAGCATATCCTTGAGGAGATAGAGCCCTTCAATGTCATTAGCCCCTTTGTCGAGGCTGCCTTGAATCCTATTGGCCTTGGCCTCCCTAAGCACGCGACCACTCACCGACTCTGTTACATACCGGTAGAATTGCCGAGCGTCTGTGTGCCCTAACATATAACTCAATGTCTCAAGGTCGTGGTTGTCAGTACCCCAGAAAAATGCCAGTGCAAAAAAACGTCTGAGCTGGTGTTGGCGAATGTAGTAGCGCCTAACGCCTTTGTTTGTGATCGTGGTCGTCGCAAGCTCGAAATAGTCGCATGCGATGTTAAAGTTGTTATAGTGCGATGTCCGCGACAACGAGTTTACGGAGCCATCCAGTCTGCTGACGTTTTGAAACAATGTGCATCCAGACTTCAGAACGCCAATGCTTATCAGACGCTCATTGAATGCACTGAGTTTTCTCAGGAAAATCGCTGCTTTTAACGGAATCGGACGCTTTAGGATTTCACGTTCTCCCGCAGCCCCAGTTTTATTGCCATAAAATACGAGATAGTAAGGAACTTTGGAGTTGACGGGGGAAGATGGATCACTCAGTGGGAAAATACATGTGGCACTATCTAAATCGACCATTTCGTCGCGACGCCTTGCCATTACCGCGCCGACGAAGATCTGAATTGAGCCAGTGAGTACTTGAAACATCTCCGCCAGCCCGTTGTTGTTTCTGACCTTTTTATAAAACTCAGGATCCTGCCTCGATATTGACCAATGAGTAACACCTAACTCGGCAGTTCTAGATGAAATGATGCCAGTTGTAAGTCCATTAGCATTAAAAATTGATCTTATTGTTTCTCCGCCTTTCGACCTCATTTCTAAGGTGTTGAAAACTTCTTCAAGAATGATGTCGCCGTACTTAATGGTAAATTCGATACTGCTTCTCAACGCATCGAGCACCACTTCTATGGGGGCTGTACGATAGCGTCCCTCAGGAGCAAGAATTCGTCCAGTCAATACTCTTCCTTTAGTCAAGCCTAGAATGGCTTTACGATCAATATCGCAATCGATCTCCGAAATGGCCGGTAAACGCTTCCATATTGCTATATATATGTTGAGTATGCGATAAGAAACGCCTTCACCTTTAGAAGATCGAATTTCAACTTGAGGGAATTCTGTTTTGTCAAAAGCCTCTCCTACGTTCAATTCCTCGAATTGGAGTGGCTTTATCTTGCTGCCGTTTAGAGTGTTTTCATACAGGGTCGCTATTATCGGGCTTGAACGAAGCACGTACGCGTTGCGCTCGTAATAATAAAAATTATGTTTGAAAAACCAAACTCTAGCTTTAATCAATTCGTCTTCGCTAAGAGACAGTTGCATGTCTTCTTTAGGTGGTAGATAATTAATTTCAGGATGTTTTCTGGTTTCTAGCTCAATGTCTTTATCTGTAATTTCGTTAATTTTTCCTTTTATCCAATCAGAAATTTTTCCTGAATATTGGTAGATAGACTCACTCGTAGGCTTATCTAAGACGTCCCCAAGGAAAGTTATTAGGTTGTTCTCGTTTATCATTGCAAGCCCCCGCTCGCAAATTTCCAACCGCTCTCCATTGATGATTATCCAATCAATGGTCTGAAGAACCTTTGTTAACGTCGCGTGGGCATAGTCGGGGTCGTAGATTTTCCCACCTGTGAATCTAGGATGTACTTGGTAGGCGATCCAGTAACGAAATGTGTCCAGTAATTGTTTGTTTTGTGAATCCGTCAACATGCTACCGTTATAGAGCTGGATTTCGAAATCTATCGTTCGAGTAATTACCCTACCAACGTCAGTTACGATATATTCTTTCCAGATTTTTCCATCAAACGTCGTATCGTAAGAAAACCAATATGGGCGAGTGATAGCGCAGCCCGCAGGCATTGTAGAGAAAACGAAATTCCGCAGAGCTGTCGCATCAGCAAAAGAGTTTTCTTCACTGATGGTAAAGGAAGAAAGAGTTTCGGCGTTAAGTAGAGCTTCATTCATAAACCAGACTTTCCATTTTTTTGGCCAGGACGATATCGGGAGCAGTGTGTTTCAGAAGCTCTCTGACACTATGAGAACAAATATCTGTTAGGTTCCCTTCCTTTTGCAGATTAGATGCTTGAGTAAGCATTTGAGCGATGGGATACCACCTCATTGCTCCAGACGTTATCTTGGATTTGGAGTTCATCGCTTCAGAAATCACTAGGTAGAGGGACAGCAGCACAATAAGCTTCTGCTTATTGAGAGCAATGTAAGCACGGTCATACGTACCGGGAATCTCTCCATCCTTGTCACTCAGGTTGCCAGAGAAACATTTCTCGACTTCAGGCCTAATTCGATAGTGTGGTTTGTGGTTCAATAGGAATTCGTCTAGTTCTTCCTGAGTGTTGAAGTCCAGTGACTCAAGTAGATAAGGGCTGTCTTTCATTGCTTCATATATGATTGCGTTCTGGAATAACCTTATCCATCGTTCCATTACGAATTCGCGTACAGCAGCCGGCAGATAATCATTCATTAAAGCTCTACTGTGCTCGCTATGTCTTAGCTCGCGTACAACAGCATCTTGACTAAGTGTCTCCAGATAGATCTGTATGACTCGGCTAGCGCGCATAGCTCGAAGAGACAAACTACCGCAGAGGCTTTCTCGTTTTTCTTCCGCGACGTAGTCATTCGATCTAAGATTTATGTAAAGTGGAATTGTTTTAATCGTACGAGTAGTATATTTAGTCAAGTTTGTAATTCTGCTCGGCTTAGTGAATCCTAATCCACCACTCAATAGCAGATATCGCCAATTGGGATCGCCGATCGATCTCAGATAAGCACGGGCCTCACTTGTTAAAGCGATGATGTCCCTCATGAGTTGCGCGGATATATCGTTACATATAACTGACTGACGTGCTTTAGGCTTGCTTCTAGGTTTAAAACTTGTCGCTATATATTTATCACCCGACTGCGTGAAGCCAGTCATTTGGCCTTTTTTGTTGTAAAGCTCAAAGTCCGTAAACCACGTCGGAGTGATGAAGGCGTGTTGTTCTACCATAAGTATCAGGTATGGGAAAAGAGTGAATGCACCTAAGGGCTTGATTATATCAATCAGTTCATTAGGTGGAATGCATTTAAAAATTCCAGTTTCATTTATTCTATAGGTATATTCATTCCAAGTTGCAAGCACGTCATTCGTTGAGAAGTGAACATCCAGCTCTTTATGTTTGAAATCATGAATTACATGACCCTTTTTCCCCATCAATGCGCGGCGGGTTAATTTCTCCATTTCTTGTTGGCAAGTTTTTACGCAGCAATCTGAGACTATTGATATATCACCATCTATCGCTCGCCTAAACTGAATAAAAGCTGCTTCATCTGAAATGGTCAAAGGAACATACGTGAGTGCCTTCTCGTATAAGCTTTCTTGAACGTTTGTATCTCTAGCAACTTCATAAGTTGGGCAGAATAGGGGGTAGAGTGGCTCTGCCATAATGGCAGTCCCTACAATAGTGTTTTTCAAAATGGAAACGGTCGTAGTCCATTCAATATAGAAAAACTTTAACTTGTTTCCGTTAAGAATGCAGTTCGCTTTTCTCTCGGCAAATAGTAATTCAGCAAACTCATTGACTTTGATGCTTGATTGCAGTGATGTCAGGTTACGCTTGTTGTTATATAGCTTGCAGATAAGGTTGGTTGTTGGTCTCAAAAGTTTGATTTGTTGTTTTACGGAGGTTGCTGAGTATTTGCTGCAATGATTGTTGATTTGCTCAAGATAATAGTTGGTGAGTTTTTCCCCGTACTGATTATGGAATCTGGAGAGATCAATGAAAACTTTTTGTTCGTCACGGGCGATGCCAAACCAGCCTTCATAGTATCTTAGTCTGGTCGTAGACTTTTGCATCTGAGTAAAGTATTTGCTGCTATGATCTTGGCGAACTTTCCAAGCCGACTTATCTCCGGTTCGAACGTTATCTTTTTCAAATCCAAATGCTTCACGTAGCATGCGACGGAGCATATTGTATAACGAGCCTATTGTGCGCTCAGGATAATCAGTATGGCTGTTTAAAAACCCCTCAAAACCATAGAGGAGTTCATCGATATCTTCGGGTTTGCGAATGCTTCTGCGACTCAAACTTTGATTTGTTATGTCAAGAAAAGCATTCAGCATAGACACTGTACGTAAGGCGCGATTGTCTTTTTCTGTATCACATATAGCAGTTAAGTTGCGCACGATGTCATCGTCGATTGCAACGACTGGATATTGATTCAAGTATGGAGTCGCTATCATGATTCGTACCGGGCGGGTGTTCATATTTATAAAGCAGCATGTTTTGCTTCTCGTCAATACCCTCTTGGCTATTTTTATTTTCTGATGAAAACTATCTCGCTGATATGTATTGGATTAATATTTGCATGGCGTATTAGTTGTTGCTTTATTATATATAGATGCTTGAGGTATTTTGATCGCGGAGTTTTAAAAGTTTTCTTGCGTGATGTGTGCTAAAACATTGTTTTTAAAGGTGGGGAGAAATCAGTTTGTTGTATGTTATTTAGCTTATTATATTTTTTTGTAATTCTGATAATAATAATAAGATAATGGAGGGGGAATGATAATTGTCATTCTTGGATGGGGCTATTTTGAGCGCTATACCTTTGATTCACCTCGTGTTATGTAAAGAATGATAGTTAGCGTAAATAGCAAAATGACATATATCCAGAATATCGCCGATCAGACCCAGCAGATCCTTGGCCGAATGGTAGGCGGTGTCGATCGATGAGCGATCGGGGTGCTGCTGATCCATGCGTTTGAGCGTCAGTTCGAGCATGCCGATTACTGCATTCATTGGCGTGCGGATCTCGTGGCTCATCGTCGCCAGAAAGGTACTTTTCGCACGATTCGCATCATCGGCCTGCTCTTTGGCCGTGCGCAGTTCCTCGAACAGCTGGCGGCGTTCGCTGATGTCGATCCAGCCGCCGATGATGCCTTGCACGTCTGCGCTAGAGTCACGATAGGGCAGGATCCAGTGATAGATCGTCAGCCGCCGATTGCCGATGTGCAGGGGACGGTCGAGCACCAGCGGCTTGCCTTGGGCGATGACTCGCTGATAATCCGCCTGGAATGCCTGGGCTTCGAAGGCGTTGCTCAGCGTGCCCTGCATGACGCTTTTGCCGATCACGTCTTCTCGTTTGGCGTTGAAGGCTTCGAGGTAGCTGTCATTGCAGCTTTGCAACAGTCCTTGCCGGTCACGCACGTAGATCGGATGCGGCGTGCCGTTGACCAGTGAACGCATGAATTCGAACTGGTCGTTGAGCGCCCGTTCCGCGGCTTTGCGCTGGTTGATCTGGCGGCGCATATAAGCGTTCCACGCCAGCAACAACAGCAGAACCACGCCGGCAGCCCCGATGACTTGATAGAACAGGCGTTGATAATTGCGCCAGGTGTTCTGCGAGGCCGAGGTGTAGCCGCGCCAGCGACCATTGATCACACCCAGTTCTTCGGGTGCGATGCTCAGCAGTGCTTTGTTGATGATCGAACTCAGCTCGGTATTGTCGCGCGCCGTGGCCAGAGAAAAGGCAGCCTGACCGGTGCCGATGGTGGTGGTGATCTGCAGCGCCCGCTCGAAAATCCGCGAAGAGATGAAGTAGTTGGCGATCACCAGAGAATTCACCGCGCCTTCAACATGACCTTCGGCCAGCAGCGAAACCGCGCTGAAGGTGTCCGGTGTCTCGATCAACTGGATGCGTGGAAATTCGCGGCGCAGGTACTCGACCATTGGATTGCCTTGCGCAATCGCGATCGGTTTGTCTTTGAGCTGGCCTAGATTGGTCGGGCTGCCAGCACTCTTGCGGGTCAGCAGGACGTAAGAGTTTTCCAGATAAGGGCGACTGAAAGTCAGGGTCTCTTCGCGCTCGGCGGTCGGCAGAAGCGCGGCGATGAGGTCGGCCTGGTGGTTGTCGATCTGTTTGACCATTTCGGCATCATTGCGGCTGCGTCGGATGTCGAAACGCAGGCCGGTACGCAGACGGATCAGCTCCAGCAGGTCGGCGCTGATGCCGCGAAAATTGCCATCGCCGTCGAAGAACGTCAGCGGCGCGTAAGCCTCGTTGACCAGCACGCTGACCACGGGATGCTGCTTGAGCCAGGCCTCTTCGCGGCGGGTCAGTTGCAGTTTCTGATCGGTCAGCAACATGTCGCTGCCGGCGCTCCAGCGTTTGGCGATGTTCTCGCGCACACTGCGCGGCACCGCTTTGAGTACCGTGTTGATGACGTCCAGCAACTGCGGATTGTTGCGGCGCACGGCGAAGCTGAACCCTTGGGCTTCCTGTTTGCCGAAGTTGGCCATGCGCACGTTGTTGAGGTAACCCTTGTTGATCATGTAGTGCGTCGACAGGGTGTCGCCGAGAAAGACATCGGCCTGGTCGAATGCCACCGCGTTAATTGCGTTCTGGTACGACGGATAGCAGGTGATCAGCGCTTTGGGGTACAGCGCCTTGACCTCGGCCAGCGGCAAATAGTGATAAACCATGCTCAAACGCAGGCCGGCCAAGCCTTCGCTCAGGGAGCGGGTTTCGCCTTCGCGTGTCACCAGCACCGGCTGGTCGACCGCGTAGGGCTCGGACAGAGCCAGATTGGCGTTGCCGGCTTCGTAGCCGTTCGCCGTTCCGAGCAGATCGACCTGGCCATCCAGCAACGCGCGAATAGCGGCATCCCGCGAGGGGAATCGTTGAATGCGGATCGGCAGTCCGGTGGCTTCGCTGAGGAAACCGGCGTAATCGGCAGTCAGACCTTCATAATCGCGGCCACTGACGGTCATGTCGAACGGCGGGTAATCCGGTGCCGAGGTGCCCAGCACCAGTTCGCTGCGGGTGTGCAACCACTGTCGTTGCGACGCCTCGAAGGTGACCGATAATGATTCGCCGGTCGTGCGACTGAATAAGGCATAGACCGGTGATTCGCCAACCATGGCGAACACGTTTGAGCTCAGCAACAGGCTTGCACTCAACGCTATTAAATAGTCCTTTAAACGACTGGGCATGCGGGCTCTCACACGAGTGCGTTACGTTTGGCCATTTCGATTAGTTCAACAAGGGATTTGGCTTTGAGTTTTTGCATTAAGCGTTTTTTGTAAGTGCTCACGGTTTTATTGCTGAGAAACATGCCTTTGGCGATTTCCTTGTTAGTACGGCCCTGGGCAAATAGTTGTAATACCATGAGTTCGCGGTCGTTGACCGATTTGAATAATTCAAGTTCAGCATAACGAATGTCATCGCTACGTACAGGATTCAATGCCTGACTCGGGAAATAGTTGTAACCGGAAAGTACTGCCTTGATTGCACTGACCAGTTCACTCAAGTCTTCCTGCTTGCACACGTAACCCGAAGCGCCGGACTGCATGCAGCGAATGCCGAACAAGGTCGGGCACTGGGCGGTGAGCACCAGGGTTTTCAGGCAGGAACCCATGGCGTTGAAGCGGGCCAGCACTTCGAGCCCGTCGAGCTTGGGGATGCTGATGTCGAGGATGATCAAGTCAGGCATGCACTCGCGCACCATTTGCATGGCATCGACCCCATTATCGGTTTCGCCGACGACCTTATAGCCTTCATGTTCCAGCAGCATGCGAACGGCAAGACGGATGACCGGGTGATCGTCGACAATAAAAACGGAGTTCATAATCAAATCCCATACAAGCACGAATAAAGCGCGCACCTTAGCTCAGATGTATGAACGCTCGTATGAGCGGACATGGCTCTAGGTGCGTTATAGGATAATTCCTACAATTACTTGGGAATGGGACTACGGGTGATTAGGTTTGACGTAAGGAAGGGCTGTTTCAAATGTCGCAGGTTTGCGCAGAGTGGTTTGCAAGTGCGGGTCGCAACTGGGGATTTATAGTGTGTTTAATATTTGTTTGAATTACGCCGCAAAAGAGGGTGCATCATAGCTAGCAGAGACCTTCGATAATGATTACACCCGACCGGCGCCGGTCGGGTGCAAACGGATCAATGACTGGAGCGCCCGGTCATTTCCAGTGCCATGTCGCTGGCGTAGCTGTCGGTCATGCCGGCGATGAAATCGATCATGCGCAGAAACGAGCTGTGTAACGACGTCTGTGGATCCGGCGCGTTATTGCCCAACAAGTCGAGGATGCGTCGGCTTTTGAACGACGGCGTGCGGCCATTGTGTTGTTCCAGCGCCGCGCCACAGAACGAGTTGAGGAGGATTTCCAGCGTGGTGTACGCGCCGATTTCATGCAGGGTTTTGCGCTTATCCTGAAAGATCTTTTTGCGCGCAATGTCCTTGGCATTCAGTACGCAACGCTTGGCCGGACCGTGCATGTGTTCCACCAGGTCGCCGTGCAAGGTGCCGGCGAGGAGGGCGTCTTGCTGTTCGACGAAGGCTCGCGCCGCCGCGTTTGTCAGGTGTTCGATGGCTTTGCCGCGCAGGATTGCCAGTTTGCGCCGACGTGAATCCCGCGGGCCGAGCTGGCGATAGGTTTCCGGCAGGTCGTCACCGACCAGACCGAGCAGCAGCGATTCGACCTCGGCGTACTCCAGCAGCTCCATCTCGAGGCCGTCTTCGAGGTCGATCAGCGCGTAGCAGATGTCGTCGGCGGCTTCCATCAGGTACACCAATGGATGTCGCGCCCAGCGCTGGTCTTCGATTTGCGGCAGACCGAGTTTGTGGGCGATCTGCTCGAGCAGCGGCAGTTCGCTCTGGTAGCAGCCGAACTTGTGCTTTTTGTAACCGAGGGAATCGGCGTGACGCGCAGTCCACGGGTATTTCAGGTAGGTGCCGAGGGTGGCGTAGGTCAGACGCGTACCACCGTCGAACTGGTGGTATTCCAGTTGCGTGAGCACGCGGAAACCCTGGGCGTTGCCTTCGAAATTGAGGAAGTCTCCGCGCTCGGCCTCGCTCATGCCATCGAGCCAGCCACGTCCGGCAGCCTGTTGGAACCAGTGGCGAATCGCATCTTCGCCGGAATGGCCGAACGGCGGATTACCGATGTCATGAGCCAGACACGCCGATTGCACGACCATACCGAGGTCAGCGGGGTCGCACCATTCCGGCAGAGCACTGCGCAGGGTTTCGCCGACGCGCATGCCCAGCGAGCGGCCGACACAACTGACTTCCAGCGAGTGGGTCAGGCGCGTGTGAATGTGATCGTTGCTGGTGACCGGGTGCACTTGCGTCTTGCGTCCCAGGCGACGAAAGGCGCCGGAGAAAATAATGCGGTCATGGTCTTTGTGAAAAGGGCTGCGGCCGAGTTCTTGCGGGCTGTGCAGCGGCTTTCCGAGGCGTTCGCGGTTGAGCAGGGTCTGCCAATCCAAGGCTGATTCTCTCCGTCTGGATAACTGATGCCCTAGCTTCCCGGTTCAGCCCCGTGCCTGCAAGCGGAACTACAGTCCCGCCGCATCAATGTCGATCAGCAGCAGTCGTTCACCGTTGTCGAAAAACTGTCCGGCGGTGAGGCAGTACTGGTTGCTGGTGGCATCGCGGTAGGTGTTCGACAGGGTCAGACGGCGTTCTTCCCAGCCTTCGGCGAGCAGATGATAGAAGTACGGGCGCCACGACCAGTTGTGCCCCAGATAGCGGTTGTCGGCGAACCAGCCGTTCTGCCGCCACTCCAGATTGGGCGTCAGTTGTGTGCCGTGGCGGTCGCATTGGTAAAACCGCAGCAGCCACGGAAAGGCATCCAGTTGCGGCAATGCAGTCAAGGGCGCGCGGGCCTGAGCCCAGGTTTGCAGGATCGTCATCAGTTCGCTGAGTTGCTGGCGCATCTGCATCAATCGCCCGCGTTCGTTGAGTTTCTGCCGGACATAGCGTTGGCGAAGTTCAGCGAAGCGTTGCACAAATGCGTCGGCGGGGAAGAAGTCTTGCTGGGCACGTGCGAACAGAAAACCCTGCACGTAACGCGAGCCACACTCCAGGGCAAAATTCAGCTGCGCTTCGGTCTCGACACCTTCGGCGATGATCCAGCAGCCGGTCTTTTCTGCCATCTGTGCCAGCGCTTTGACCACGTCACTGCTGGGCCCGCCCAACGCGGCCGCCTGGAACAGGCGCATGTCGAGTTTGAGGATGTCTGGCTGCAAGGCCAGCACTCGATCAAGCTGCGAATAGCCCGCGCCAAAGTCATCAATGGCGATTCGCGCTCCGGCCTGACGATAGCGCGCGACCACTTCGGCCAGGCGTTGGCTATTGCCGCCCAATTCAGTGATTTCGAAAACGATGCGCTGCGGATCGACGCCATGCCGGGCCAGTTGCTTGAGACTGGGCAAGGCTTGGTCGGGGCGCAGACGACTGATCCAGCGCGGCGACATGTTCAGGCTGAGAAACCAGTCTGTCGGCGCTTCATGCAGACGGCTCAAGGCGTTGTCACGGATCTGCCGGTCGAGGCGGCGCAGGGCAATGGCCGGCACGCGCGGGTCGGCGAAAAGCGGCCCGACCGAATTCAGTTGTCCATCAGCCTGACGCAGGCGGCCCAATGCTTCAACGCCGGCAATGCGTCCGGTGGCAGTATCGATAAAAGGCTGAAAGCAGGCGAGCGGTTGCCCGTCGATCACGGGGCCTCCTTAGTCGTTCTTGTTCTGGTTGAACCCTGCCGACCGGGTAGGCATGCAGGATTGAACCTCTGGATAAGAGGTTCATCCCGCCGGTGTTGCAAGAATGTAGCCAGATGCGTCAGTTCAGCGTTTGCCAGAGCTTTGCATGACCAGTCTGATCAATGGCCCAAGGCTGGTGCCGAGACGGATCAGACGGGTCAGACCACCGACGCCACCGCTTTTCGCGCCTTTGCCGGTGATGAAGCCCAGCAGCGTTACCGCCGCCACACCCCATAACGGCGCGTGTTTGATGCCGAAGCCGCCTTGCAGGTTTTGCGTCATGCCGCGCATGCGCTGCAGGGGTTGCAGCACTTGTGCGGTTTCGTGGCGGATTTCCTGACGGTGCATTTCCATGCGCAGACGGATCAGTGCCTTGCGCATTTCCCGTCGCGAACCATTGTGCGGAAGTTGAGGCAGGCTCATGGCAGCAGGCGCTCCCGGTCGTTGGCCAGCTCTTCGAGCGTGCCGTGAAAGGGTGAGGACTCATCGAAGATCGCGGCTTTCAGGCGTAGCCCGCAGAAGATCGAGGCCAGGGTGTAAAAGACGCACAGGCCAATGATCGCAGCAAGACGATAGGTGTCCCAGAAGATGATCATCACCAGCGTCGATAAACCCACCAGCAACAACAGGGCAAAGACCAGCGCCAGGCCTGCGAACAACAATAGGCTGACGGTACGTGATTTCTGCTCCTGTAATTCAATGCCGAATAATTCGACATGGCTGTGCAGCAGACCGAGAACGGCGGCGCCCAGACGCCGCGTGGAGGAGGCGGTGCCCGCTGTCGGGCCGGATTCACCGATCGACATGATCAGCGCCGAGTGGCCAGCAGGCCAATGAGGAAGCCGACGCCAGCGGCGATCCCCACCGATTGCCAAGGGTTGGCCGACACGTAGTCTTCGGTAGCGGAAACCGCAGCCTGACCGCGTTCGCGCAGGGTGTCTTCGGTCAGCTTCAGGGTCTCGCGGGCGCGCAACAGGCTGTCGTGGATCTGCTCACGCAGTTCATCTGCCTGATCGCCGGCCAGGGTGGCGGTGTGCTCGAGCAACCGTTCGGTGTCGGCGACCAGTGTCTGGAAGTCGTTCATCAGGATTTCTTGAGCAGTCTTTGCCTTGATGCTGGCCATGGGTGGATCTCCGTAGTTGGCTTTCTGATGCGTTCGAGTATGAGCCTTGCGCGAAGGTTCAGTACAAATGACTGGTACAACTTTTGCTATCTCGTGGTGCGTGGCCCGGTCGCTGTGCGCTGTTGCCGGGCGTGCGCGCTGGAAAACCTTAACTCAAATAATCCCGGTACGTGTCAGGACATCGACCTCGTGCGCCAAAGCAGTTCACTGGACAAATCCCTTCAGTGACTGCGTGGTCGCAACTTGGTGCATGAAATGCCCGCATGAACCGCTTTGGTGCCTTTTTCGCCTTTAGGTCTGCCTGCTTATGGAAAATCTGCAAAGCGCTGTGGACACCCTGGTGCACAGCTCCAACACCTTGTTCATTTTGATCGGTGCAGTGATGGTGCTGGCGATGCACGCCGGTTTCGCCTTTCTGGAAGTCGGTACGGTTCGCCAGAAAAACCAGGTCAACGCCTTGGCGAAAATCCTCAGCGATTTCGCCGTCTCGACCCTAGCCTATTTCTTTATAGGCTATTGGCTCTCTTACGGCGTGACCTTCATGCAACCGGCGGCGGTACTCAACGCTGATCACGGTTATGGCTTGGTGAAGTTTTTCTTCCTGCTGACCTTCGCGGCGGCGATCCCGGCGATCATTTCCGGTGGCATTGCCGAGCGCGCGCGCTTCGTTCCGCAGTTGTGCGCGACGGCACTGATCGTGGCGTTCATCTATCCGTTTTTCGAAGGGATGATCTGGAACGGTAACTATGGCCTGCAAGCGTGGCTGACGGCGCAGTTCGGCGCGCCATTCCATGACTTCGCCGGTTCCGTGGTGGTGCATGCGATGGGCGGCTGGCTGGCGCTGGCGGCGGTGTTGTTGCTCGGCCCGCGCAATGGACGTTATCGCGATGGACGCTTGGTGGCGTTTGCACCGTCGAGCATTCCGTTTCTGGCGCTGGGTTCGTGGATTCTGATTGTCGGCTGGTTCGGCTTCAACGTGATGAGCGCGCAGACGCTGCAAGGCGTCAGTGGGCTGGTGGCAGTCAACTCGTTGATGGCGATGGTCGGCGGCACCATGGCGGCGTTGATCGTCGGGCGCAATGACCCGGGCTTCCTGCACAACGGCCCCTTGGCCGGCTTGGTGGCGATCTGCGCCGGTTCCGACTTGATGCACCCGGTGGGCGCATTGGTCACCGGCGCGATTGCCGGTGCGCTGTTTGTCTGGTGCTTTACCGCTGCGCAGGTGAAATGGCGTATCGACGACGTATTGGGTGTGTGGCCGTTGCACGGTTTGTGTGGCGTATGGGGCGGGATTGCCTGTGGCATCTTCGGCCAGACCGCGCTCGGTGGACTCGGCGGCGTCAGCCTGATCAGCCAGTTGCTCGGCAGCGCGCTCGGCGTTGCGGTGGCGCTGATCGGTGGCTTTGTCGTGTACGGCGCGATCAAGGCCTTGCACGGGCTGCGCCTGAGTCAGGAACAAGAGTATTACGGCGCCGATCTGTCGCTGCACAAGATTGGCGCGGTGAGTCAGGACTAGGCTTCTTCATCGTCGGCACCGGGATAAAAACCGTGCAACAGGCGATAGCGGTCGATGCGCACTTGATCGACTTGTTCCTGCACCTGGTGTGCGGGCAGACCGAGCATGATCAACGCGTGTGAGGCGAGCATCAGGCTCGACTCCAGCAGCTCCGGCACCACTTCGGTGGCGCCGGCGGCTTTCAGTTCGCTCCATTGGCTGTCGTCGCGGGTGCGCACCAGAATCGGTATGTGCGTGTTGAGTCGGCGCGCTTCTTTAAGAATGCCCAGGGCGACATCGCTTTGATCGACGGCGATCACCAATAAGCGGGCGCGCAACAGGCCGACGGCGGTGAGCAGATCACCGCGCGCGGAATCGCCATAATGCACGTCACTCTCGCCGGATGCCGCTTCCTGAACGCGAACCGGATCATTGTCCAAAGCAATGAACGGTTGTCCGGCGTTGCGCATGAAGCGGCCGATGGATTGGCCGACACGACCGTAGCCACAGATCACCACGTGCTTGTCGAGGTCAGCGTTGAGCGCGCTGATTTCTTCGATCTGCGCTTCCTGATTGGGCTTGCGGTGCAGGGCAGCGGCGATGCGTGGTGCGGCGCGTAACAGCAGCGGCGTCAGCACCATCGAGCAGAACGTCGCCGCCAGCAGCAAGGCGCCGAGTCGTTCCGGCAGCAGACTGCTTTGCTGCATCTGCGCCATCAGCGCGAAGCAGAACTCGCCACCCTGCGCCAAGGCGAGACCGCTGCGCCACGCGGTTTCGCTATCGCTACCGCGCCACTTCACCAGCAGCGCGACGACGATCCCCTTGATCACCATCAAACCGACCGTGAGGCCAAGAATCAGCAAGCCATCGCTGACAAACAGTTGCAGGTCGATCAGCATGCCGATGCTGACGAAAAACACCCCGAGCAAGATGTCGCGGAATGGCCGGATATCGGCTTCGATCTGATGCCGGTAATGACTCTCGCCGAGCAACATGCCGGCGAGAAACGCGCCGAGGGCAGGGGACAAGCCGAGCAAGTGCGTCAGCCACGCCGTCAGCAGCACGATCACCAGCGCCAACAGCACGAACAATTCCGCGGAGCGCGAAGCCGCCACCTCATGAAACAGTCGTGGCAGCAACCAGCGACTGGCGAGCAGCAGACCGACAAACAGCACCACGGTTTTCGCCAGCGTCAGCGGCAGGGCCCAGTACCAGGCCTGTGCGCTGCTGCCGGCGAACACCGGCACCAGCGTCAGCAGCAAAACCGCCACCACGTCCTGAAACAGCAACACGCCGATCGCGTTCTGGCCGTGGCTGCTGAACACTTCGCCGAGACTGCCGAGTTCCTTGGTGACAATCGCCGTGGACGACAACGACAGCCCGGCGCCGAGCAACAAAGCGGGCGTCACCGGCATGCCCAGCAAAATCAGGATCAGACCCAGAAGCGCGGTGCTGATCAGCACCTGCTGACTGCCCAGCCGGAATACCACTTGGCGCAACGCAATCATCTTCGACAGAGAAAATTCCAGCCCGAGCGAAAACAACAGGAACACCACGCCCAATTCAGCCACGTCCGGCAGATGCTCACTCTCGTTGACCCAGTCGAACGCACTCGGCCCGACCAGCAAACCCACGAATAGGTAACCCAGCACCGGCGGCAATCGCAGACGGCGGAACAGGGCAATCACCACGAGGGACGAGGCGAGGATGATCAACAGGTTGGCAAACACTAGACACTCCGATGTCAGGCTCTGGCTGTTCAAGCGTAGAGGCAAAAAGAGCGGGAGGATCACGTAATTGCGATTTCTGCGGACTGATTTGCATCAGGGTTTTGCGCGCAAGCGCTGTCGGAAAGGCTCAAGCCTTTGGGCGGCGGTGGGTCGACGGGTTTTGCGCTGCGGCCTAGAATAGGCGCACTCTTTTTGTGGTCGAGCCCATCATGCCTCCTGAATGTCAGCTGTTCGGCACCCTTGGATGCCATTTGTGCGAATTGGCCGAAGCCGAGCTGATGCCTTTTGTCGAGCACGGTTTGCTGGTGGAACTGGTCGACATTGCTGACGACGAGTCGTGGTTCGAGGCTTACAGTCTGCGCATTCCAGTGCTGCGCCGCGTCGACACCGGCGCGGAGTTGGGCTGGCCGTTCAACGCTGATCAGGTTGTGGCGTTCCTCCAATAGTCGGTTTTCTGCATCCTCCCCGCCGGTCGCGACCGCGCATCCATTCCTTGGCAGTTTGCCAAATATTCGGTTACTGTATGTTCATACAGTAATTGGGTTGACCTGCTGCATTCTGTGTTTTTTGCAGGGCGTGAGCTGGTGAGCCGGACGTCAGAGGGATGCACCGTGGTCAATGTCGAACAGTTGAAGAACAGCGTGAACCGGATGTCGGTTGACGTGGTGCGCGAGGCCGTCGCCGAATTGCGCCTCGACGGCTTGGTCACGGAAGGCAAGACGCCCTTCAATAAAGTCCATTTCAATACGTGCTTTGCCGAGATCGAGGCGCTGTTTCAGCGTGCCGGTTATCACAAGCAACTCGACGTAGTCGGTTATCAGGGCTTGCTTTACGCCTTGTATGACCCGGGTCGCTGGGAGGCGGTCGAGGTGTTGCGCTGGCTCAAGGAGTTCACTGAGGCGGCGGCGCTCAAGTCGATTCCGGCGTGAGGATTCTGCGCTAGGTTCGTTTCCCTCAGTGTTGGATAATGCCGGCCTGCACTGAGGGTTAGAATTTTCGTATGTCCACATCTCCATTTTCCGCTGCACACAATCAGGCCAGCACCCTGTATCTGCCACCGGGTTCCTGGTCGACGGTGCTTGATTGTTTGTGCGAGCACTTTCGGGCCATCGGCCGTGAGCAGTGGCTGGATCGTATCGCCCGTGGCCGAGTGCTCGACGGTAATGGTCAACCGATTTCGGTGGATCTGCCTTACAAGGAAGGTCTGCGCATTCACTACTTCCGTGAAGTGCCGGACGAGAAACCGATCCCCGTGGTCGAGTCGATTCTTTATGCCGACGAGCATCTGGTGGTGGCGGACAAACCGCATTTCCTGCCAGTGACCCCGGCCGGTGAGTACGTCGAACAGACGTTGCTGCGACGCTTGATTCGGCGTCTGGACAATCCCCATCTGGTGCCACTGCACCGTATCGACCGGCACACCGCCGGGCTGGTGATCTTCTCGGCTAATCCGCAAACGCGCTCGGCGTATCAGTCACTGTTCCCGACCCGGCAGATCGACAAGCGCTACGAAGCCATCGCGCCAGCGCTGCCTGAGCTGAATTTCCCGTTGGTGCACAAAAGTCGACTGGTCGATGGCGAGCCGTTTTTCCGCATGCAGGAAGGGCCGGGCGTCAGCAATACAGAAACGGCGGTCGAAGTTCGCGAGAAGAACGGCGATCTGTGGCGCTATGGCCTGTACCCGGTCACCGGCAAAAAACATCAACTGCGTGTGCACATGACCGCATTGGGCGCGAGCATCTGCAACGATCCGTTTTACCCGGATGTGTTGAAAGACGTTGAAGATGACTACGCCAATCCGCTGAAACTGTTGGCGCAGGGCCTGCGCTTCATCGACCCGGTCACTGGCGAGGAGCGCGAATTCGAAAGCCGCATCACCTTGCAGTGGTGATGTCGCTTATAGCTGCTGATTCTTGACACTGTACGGTCACGTTATCTAGCATGTGTTTATGCGCCGATTTAAACAGCTACTTGCGGGGCGCCAGGTGACTTAAACAGTTGCCGTCAGAAGCCGGAACAGGGCTTCGAAATACCGCTAAAGCGCTGGTTCGGTGTTGCCTCTCACCTGCCATGCAGACTTTTGAGGCAGAGACACGACCAATGAATGCACTACGCCCTCCTGCACGTCCCGCGCCGATCACCGCGCATATCACTCAACGCAACCCGAAAATCCTGCTTGGCAGCAAACATCAGCCGACGCTGTTGCGTTATCTCGATGGTTGGCCACGCCGCAGCGGCGGCCCTGCCGCATTCCTGATCCAGTTTGTCGAAGACGGCGAGTCGCTGGCGCGGTTTGCCAGTGACAGTTTTGATCTGGCAGTGATTCAGGCGCCAAGCGCGGAAGACGCGCCGGAAATGATCAAGCAACTGACCCGCGTTGCGCGGCAAGGCCTGATCACCCGCCGCTGACTTTTCAGAGATATTCGATCGCCACGATGTAGACGAACTGTTCTCCGGTCGGCGTTTGCACGCGTACCTCTGCGTCCAGCGCCTTGCCGATCAAGGCGCGGGCCAGTGGCGAATCGATGCTGATCAAACCGAGTTTGAGATCCAGTTCATCGGGGCCGACGATGCGGTAACGCGATTGCTTGCCGTCTTCGTCCTCGATCGTGACCCACGCACCGAAGTAAACCTTGTTCGGGTCGCTGGGTTTTTCGCTGACCACCTTGAGTGCTTCCAGACGTTTGGTCAGAAAGCGCACGCGGCTGTCGATCTCGCGCAGCATCTTCTTGCCGTAGGTGTATTAGCACCCCTACCTAAAACATACTATTTTACCCTCCAAACCCTCGTTTTAGCGGTAGATTTCAATCATCCTCACCAGTGTCTTTTGTATTAGATCCACATAATTTGTACTACATACTATCTCTGATGGGGGAGTCAGACACTGTGATGGGGGTGGAGCAGGGGATGCCATTCGCGACCAAGGTGAGGGTTCATTACCGGAGCGACGATACGGGGCGTGGAGTACAGCGATAATGTTTGCGAACTGAGGATGGATTATTTATTTCGCACCTTCAGTACCTGGCGAGTGAGCTGATCAGGTGCGAGTCTTGGCTGCGAAGGGATTATGTTTGCTACGAAACGGCTGATTCAGTGCATCGCTGCAAGCCAGAGGGGTTCGCGGATACGAGGGATTTGCTGGACGCCTGCGCTCAATCTGTTGAATTCAGAACGATCAACACTGAGACCCTGGAAGACCCGATTCGCTTGAACTGGATGCTTAGAAATATTCGCATCTGTTTAATTGCAGGCTTGGGGATTGGGCCTGAAGAGCGAAGCGTACAACTGCCAAAAATTCTATATTCAAGAATAACAGGGTGTTCTGCATTGCTTTACGGCTAGGCGTCTGTTCTGCAAAGATGGCAACGACCCGTATCAAGGAACATCAGATAGCACTTCAAGGTACTAAGTGAAGTGGCTGCATGTTTAAGGAAGATTCATGGATAGCTTTAATCGTAAAGAAGACTTTACCAAACCGCATCTTTCCCACGCACGTCATCTACCTGCCCTAGAAAGTTTGCAGCTTCAAATTGAAGATACGCTGCATGGTATAAATTTAAATGAGGCAGGCGGATTTACAATGCCAACTCGTGTTTGCTGCTACTCGATAGCAGAAATCATTGAGGATCTTAATAGAGCGATTTTGCAAAGCCTAAAGGTTGGGAGCTATTCAGCAGCTGAAACGTTATCGAGAACGTCTTTGGAGAACTCGATAAATCTGATATTTATCAATAATGATAAAACATCAAATACTGCGAAGTCTCTATTTTTAAATTATTTTAAAACTGCGAAGGACAGGGCGCGGAAGTGGCATCGGTATGCTGTGAGTAATGATAATGCTGAGAGCATTGAACGGTCTGCTGGTTTCGAGCAATCGCTCGATCTGATTAGGGGGCTATTTGCTGACTTGGATTCAGGTGGGGTTAAAGGTTGGCCGGATGCTTATAGCCGGTTTAGAGATGCAGGCTATGAGTTTGGCTATCATACGCTATTTGCACCAGCGTCAGATTCTACACATAGTTTTAGTAATGACATTTTCAACCGATTCTTTGTAGAGGCTTTCCCAGTAAGCGACGAAGAGAAGAAAGATCAGCTAGATGGGCATTTCGCTGAGAAGGTGTCATTTGCATTTTATCTCGCGACTCATGCTATACAATTTTACTGCGTTGCAGCCTCACATATCTCGGATAGGGCTGCAGATGAAAGTGCGGGTGATAAATTAAACGTCATCGGTAAGACGATAGCCGAGATGTTGATGGAGCATGAGTCTCTTACGAAAAATTGTTTGGATATGCTAGCTTCCACAAAAAAAGACGCGATGGAAATGAGGAGTCGCGCCAAGGATACATGAAATGTAGAGACCAATTTTGTTGAGATCGCAGGAGCCATGAGCATGTAGATCTCCCCAAGATTTGTTTTCAAGCTCTGATATTTGTAAGCGGACATGCCAATACGAGTATTTAAGTCTGCGGGCTTAAATATGGGTTTTTGAAATGCATTTTATCCTCCAGAGCTATCTGCCGGAACTATTAGGCAAAGCCGTTTATCAGAAGCGCATCCAAGCAGCAGGCTATTCGCCCTTAGGTAGTGACCACCCTGTGCCTGAGCTACTCTACGAGGCGCTAACGAATTGGGCCTGATGCATCGAATTCTGAAAATAGCTCGAAATCTGGTGAGATTTGGTGCGAGTTGGGGTTGCGAAGGATAGGTCGCCTTGCAATGACTAACAATCTCGCTATGCTATAGCTTGTTTCAAAGCACTGTTTGTCTGTACAGTAGTAATGTACCGATTCGGTTATGCAAACGGGAACGTTTATCGCAGGTGAAACCTGCTTTACCACAGTGGCTGACAAATGAGCGTAAGCCGATCCAATCTCAAGCTATCAATGCCTCGTTGCGGCTATTGTGGCGCGGTGTGGGTGCCTCCAGAGGGTGTAAATGCCTTGGAGTCCTTTTGTCCGCATTGCGCCGCTGAGCGACGTGCTGCTGCCTGCGAGCGTTTCCAGCTTGATAGTCTGAACACGACTGATATGCCGGGTCGCTATCTCTTGCCTCGCCGTTTTCGCTTGAACGGGTGAACGGGGCTTGAATTGTGAGTCGAGACGTTACCGGCTGAAGTAGGATTCAAGCTCACGAATTGCCTTGCTTCTTCCAATTACGCCGGCGGATCCTCCAAGCGTTTTCACGCGGCCAGCATCCAGCGGCTCACTCCAGGCTTTCCATTCATGCTTGCGTTGACCGTGGCGGTACCATTCCACGATGATCCGGCGGGTATTGTTAAGTCTTTCCCAGCGTACGAGATCCGGGTTCACAATAGGCACCGTCCAATTAGGTTCAATCGGCAAACGTGAAAGTGCATTCAGAGCTTCGTTGGCGTTTTGATAGCGATTAGCTGGGATATCGTTCAGCATCTTCCGGATGACACGCCGCCATGACTTGGGCACGTGCGGCAGCCAATTTAGCTGTTCGACGAAGTTGCCCTTCACAACAAGGTCATAAGGTGAGTCATTTTCCAATATGTACCAGGCTTCGCCACTTAGTAGGCGGAACAGCGTCATGCCGTACGCCCATACGTCACTTTTGGCGCTGGTTGGTTGTTTTTTCCAAACTTCGTACGCAATGTGGTCGCCGTAACCGGCCGCTGATCCATAGCCCAACAACAATTCATCGGTAACGAGGCCAAAGTCACCAAGCAATGCAGTGCCTGCGTCATTTAGGAGGATGTTTCCGGGCTTGATGTCACGGTGGAGCATGCCTCGGGCGTGAAGCGCGCTTAACCCCATCAGTACATCGATTCCGAATTTTCGTACCTGGCTGATTGTGATCGAGCCCTTTTCATGCAGGCTCTGCAGAGAGCCGCCCTTGCAATAAGCCATCGAGAAGCGAATGCTGTCGTCGTCCTCCTCGATACTGTGAACCTGAACAACGTTGCGATGATTGGCCTTGGATAAATGTTGTGCTTCGGTGAGAAAAGCCGACTTAAGGCCCTGCCATTCCTCATCTGTTTTGGCTAGCGCGCGGCTAAGAACTTTGATTGCCACTTGGCCGTGCACGCTGTCTTCGCCGAGGAAGACCTCGCCGAAGTAACCCTTTCCGATTATTTTCTCTAGTTTTAGCTTGCCGACGACTTTGTTCATTTGCGGCCACGCTGGGAAACTACAAGCATGGCGGCTTCCCTACTGCCTTTACGCAGCGATCCCCCTGCAACCTGTTCGTCCCAAAAGCTGTCGTCTTTGATGCAGTCGTCGACTTTGCGTTTGTAAGCGCGGCTAATTGCTGCTTTAGCCAGCGCCTTGGTGGGACAGACAGAGGCAGCGGCTGCCATGATTACGCCTCTCAGCTCAGCGCCCTCCAGCAGGCTCTGTTTTGCACCGCCGCCTTGGGGGAGGGCGCTTGCTTTGATGAAGACCTGACGGATGTTTTGCTCTTTCAGGTAGCTCACGCATTGCTGGTGCAAGATGTCATACGCATGCAGACGATCGCCTGTAGGTAGTTTCCAGCTGGCATCCATCAGGATGGTAACGGGTTCTGTCATGTCCGTCGGTACTAGGGTGTCGACCACCGTCACATCCCCAGCGGAAACTAATAATCCAACGCAGCGCACAGTCATGAAGCAATCCTTGTCGAGCCGAAAGATGGCGCCATGGTATTACAAGTGAGAGGGGGGTCAACCAGAATGCACGATTGCTTTTTTTGCTCTGCGTATATCGGCGTTGGCGAGTGAGTGCGTGCTTTAGGCATCGTAATCTTGCCAGCTAGTACAGCTATTTTTACTGGCGTATCATGCGCTGGTTGGGCATTGTGCCATCAGGCATTCATTGGCCCAGCTTCCAACGCCGCTTGAGCAATCAGTGGGATCAACGGTGGAGTTTCGCTTAGCTGAAGGAAAGCAGCCTCTTGAACAAGTCTCCAAAAAAGCCCGCTTCCAAGCCATACCTGGCGTATCTCGACGCGAGGGCGAGCTTCGAGCACACAGTTGAAAAACTCAAAGCATGGTGGGCTCAGACCTTGTTGTGTCGTGGACTTGCTCTGTTTTCAAGCTGCGTATGGTTTTTTCTCCTGCCAATTTGCAAGTTCATGAGTTCAGGAGTGGGTTCCTTTCTCATCGCGCTTGTCACCATTGGGAGTGCAGCGACCGTCTCTGTCACAAGTACCGAGATATTCAAAGAGTATGGGGAAACAGCAGATTGGAATACGCTTTTTGCAACCCCGCATTTGTGGCCCGCTGTACTATTTTCGCTGGTGGCTGTCGCCTTTATCACCCTGAGGGAGATGGGGGTTGTTGATTCAGCCAAGAAAAAAGAGAGGGAGTTGCAGCAGCAGATCAACACCATGCCCCCCAAGAATTTTCTGACCGCCTACCGTGACGCGGTGATCGACATTCGCATGCTCTATGAATTCCAAGTGTTGGGTGATACCTCAAATGTGACTTTGGAGTCCATCGCGGCTGATATTCGCCTGGTCATGTCTAAGATGCTCATGCTAGCCCAGCAATGGGAGGGGGCGCCGAGCGATGTCTATCGAGCTAATGTCATGTTGGCTGAAGATGACAAGGCTTGGTGCAAGGAACATTTGTCCAACGAGCTCAACCAAAGTCCGTTCTTTTTGTTTGGGTCTAATCTTGACGCTCGTCTGGACGGAACTGATGGGATCTTGCACATTTCATCTAATGAGCTATCAACAGTTTTTGCCGGACAACTCGATGGGGAGCCCGACGCTGATATTGAACCCATTTGCTTTCCCTTTGTCTTGCCGAATACGAAATTGAAGGCTCATCATCCCAATATACCGGGAGCGCCGGAAGCAGTTTCTTCACTTCGCCCTCAATACATTGCAAATTGCCGTACTCATTACGATGAATGGTTGGATACGGAGTTGCGAGATGACTCGCATATTTCGCCCCATTATCAGGGAGTGATCTCAAAGTACTATGGCCGACATAAATTTGCAGTGTCGATTCTTGCAATCCCTTTATATGTAAAAAACATCGATGGGAGTAAACAGCGTTTAGGGTGCCTTAATATTTACAAGGACAAGAAAAATATTCTGATGGGGGATAGCCGGAACAACCAGTTCGTAGAGCTTCTGCTCCCGCTTTGCTCATTTTTGTCTGATATGATATCATTATACCGTGTCTATAAAGACGTGGAGGCCGCATAAATGCATGAGCCTATTGATAGAGGCGATATTATCGACCAATCGGTGGATAGCCACGCTTGTCTCCAAACCCGTGCGGTTGCGAAAATTTATAGGAGTCGTGCTTCACGTTCCGACCTTCGCGCCGCCATGATCGAAAAAAGCCGCCGCGTTGTGGAAGACGGCATTGATTCGCTCGAAGTGGTTAGTGTTAAAGAGTATCGGTAACCTAACTGTCATTCTGAAGTCGTAGACTAAGGCCACCCATGGGTGGCCTTTTTCATACGCATATGGTTGAGCGCTCGCCTCATTCATTATTTCGGGCGCCACATAGGCTAGCTAATAGGATCACACATTAGTCAGCACGCCTGCCAAAAAAAATTTACTACTTACTCAGATCTTCTCGCATTCGAGGGGTAGATTTCACTCATTCTCATCGGCTATGGTTGTGTTAGATCCGCATAATAAATACTAGGCCCTGAGTCAGATGCATAGTCAGACACAGTAGTGAGGGAGGATGGGGGGTGTCATACGCGACCAAGGTGAAGGTTCGGTATCGGAACGATGATACGGGGCGTGAAGTCCAGCTACCTGGTTTGCTGACCGAGGGTGGCGTACTAATTTCGCACCTTCGATATTTGGCGAGTGAGCTTCCCAAGAGCGAGTCTTGGCGCGAAAGGAGTGTGTTCGCGACAAAGCTGCTGATTCAATACATCGATGCAAACCAGGGTCGGTTCGAGGATAGAAGGGCTCTGCTGGCGGCCTTTGCTCAATCTCTTGAGTTTGGGACGGTCAACACCGAGACCCTGGAAGACCCGAGTGGCCTGTACTGGATGCCTAGAAAGCCTGACGACTTTCGCGCGTTGATGTTCCACCTGAACCAGTACACCGACTGGCTTGCTGAACGTCCTGAGTACCACACAAGGCGCGCGAATCCATTTCGTAACGCCTCTGGTGCGGAGGAGCGAATGAACTGGTGCGCCTACTACAACAAGGAGGCGCATGTGTTCCTGTCACACCTAAGTGACCCGGACGAGGCCAAGAGTTTGAATGAACAGGTTCGTAGTGTGCGTACTGGCCGGACGCCCAAAACCAGTGGCCGCATTACGAAACGGTTTCCCGAGAACGAAATCCATAACTTGATGGTGAACGGTTGGATCCGTCGTTGCGAAAACCCGACAGCTGCCATTCACGATTTCGTTGACTACAAGGGGCGTGCTCTCACATTGCTGATGCATTACGGGGGTGTAAGGAAGAGTGAGGCGTTCCAGCTTTATCTGTCCGACATCATCGTAGATAGAAAGCGGGGAGAGGCGGTAGTCAGGATTTATCATCCCGCATTTGGTGCGTCCCCTGACAAAAAATACAGTACTCGTCGTGAGTATTTGGCTCGTCGGTATCGTCTGAAGCCCAGAACTGAATATCCTAGATCTGAAGCGCTGCATGCAGGGTGGAAAGCGCCGCTGTTGGAAAATCCAGAAAACTATTTCCAAGTGCATTTTTCACCTGTATCGATGGCGAAAGAGTTTTTACTTACGTTTGAACTTTATCTAGCTAAACAAAGGGTCGATGCACCAACGCATGCTGATCATCCTTATGCGTTCACAAATAGCAAGGGTGAACCCGAGACGCTTAAAAACTTTTCTAGACAGCACAAAAATGCAGTGCACCGTATTGGATTGGAGCACGAAAAGTATCTGGGAACTACTGAGCATGGGCATCGACATGCTTACGGTTTTAGACTGCGAGCATATGGATTGAGCCAGTTGGAGATTCAAAAGGCGATGCACCATAAGGATCCTAGTTCGTGCTTGGTTTACTTAGAGCAAACTGATGAGGAGTTGCGGGCAAGCCTGGAACATGCTGAAAAATTAGCAAGTGATCGTTCAATAATAAAAACCTAGAATAATAAAAAACGCGATACGCAGAAAAATTGCAGCCGTGCTGATGGGGTGGATAATGTCAAAGAAAATTCATAAGTTTCTGAGCTATTCTGTGGCGTCAGAAATTGCTTCAAATATGAAGTTGGCGTCATATAAAGATTATCTGGCTAGGTACAAGGAGTATCCCGGTCTACCTAGTAATCCTGCCAGGATTTATGGCGATGAATATGTAGGGTGGGATGAATTCGTTGGCAGAAGTACGAAATATTACGAGACTTTCGAGCAAGCGCGAGATGCTGTCATCCAATTGGGCATTAAGACATGGCCTGAATACAAGGCGCGTTATAAGGAAGACTCTAAGCTCCCCGTAAGCCCACATGCTACTTACGGACAGACCTACCTTGGTTTTACTGAGTACAGCGGACAAGCAAAACCTGATCGATATGCCACTATGGCAGAAGCATCACATGCTTGCCAAAAACTACAATTCAAAAGTAGAACCGACTATAAAAATCGTTATTTTCAGGATGCTTTGCTGCCTGGCGATCCTCCATCGTATTACTCAGATGTGTGGAAGGGCTGGGTATTTTTTCTGAAAGTTGATAACACTCCGAAAACAGGCAAGGGGAAGTACGACACTTACGAAAAGTTTGTGGAGGCGGTGCGTGTTCTAGGTATTACTGGGCAGATTGAGTACAAAACTCGCTACAAAGAAGATCAAAAGTTACCGAGTCATCCATACAATGTTTATAAGAACGACTGGGTCAGCTGGCCCGAAGTTTTCGGGGTTAGTCCTTATCTGAAACGCTGTGAAAGTTGGCAGGAGGCCAAGGTTGTAGCTGCGCCTTATCGATTCGCCACAAGTACAGAATATCAGGAAGGTTGCTCGGCAGACGAGCGCTTGCCCAAATATCCTGGTACGAGATATAAGGATTTTCCCGGGTGGGTTACTTTTCTGCTGCCTGAAGATTACGACTGCTTGGCTGATGTCAAATGTGCAGTAAAAATTATCAATTTAAAGAGCAGCGTTGGTTACAGGAATGCTCGCAAAAAATTTCCGCAGTTACCTGCTCATCCCGACAGAATGTTTGCTGACGAATGGGTCGATTGGTACGACCTGTGCAATATTCCGCGTCCATACAGTTACGATGAACTTCAAGAACTCGTGATTTCGCACGGCTGTACGATTATCAAGGATTACCGGGAGCTTATGGCAAAGCTCAAAGATCCGAGGATGCCTAGTAGTCCTGAAGAGGTCTATCCTCAATGGAAAAATTGGCACGTATTTTTGGATAAGCCGGAGCCTTACACATTAGATTTCCTTCAAGGTTACGGCGTTGGGTGGATTCCGAGCATCCAGCACTTTTTGAGAACTCAAAGAGGTGGGTTGGTTAAGGAAACGAGCCTCTGCCGGTTTATCCGGCACTTCATCGAGCCTCATGATTTGGGCAGGACTCCTCGTGAGTTTCTTACGAGAAAAGCCACCGATATCAAGCCGTTTAGAGAGTTGATCGAGAGCCAGGCTAGTAGACAAGTTGGTCGGAATTTATTGTTAGCCGTAAACGCATACTTGAATGATATTTTGGCGAGCGAGCTCACGATTGAGGATGAAGACACCGGTGAGCTGGTCAGGGTAGATGGTGCGAGCAATCCACTTGCAACGCTGTCGTACAAAGGTGACGGAGCACCGGGCCCCAGTGAGTCGACGAAGCCTGCACTTGCGTTTCAGTACGTTAGCGGGATGAAGAAATGGATGGCGCCCGAAAATGCCATGACTTTTTCCGATCTAGCGTCGCTCCATCAGTTCGATGCTGACTATTTTGAGGTTGATGAAAGTCTTATTGATAGGAACGATCCGGACTGCGTGTTCAAGTCACAAGGTGACAAATTTTTGTTGTGGTACCCCGGCTATTGGATGCACGCCTATGCACTGGTTTCCATTCCGGCGCGTGGTCGTCAAATCGCTTACAACGACTCTGGTGAGGCCGATGAATACATTCCTGATCTCCAAGGCGATAAAGTTGTTTGGGTCAAGAATAAGAATCCATTGGCTCGGAGCAAAAACCAACACGGTTTTATTAAGCGTTGTGACGATGGTGGTTGGGGAATGCATTTCACCTCAAACAAGACTGGCTTTATGGGGAAGGGGTATGACGTACCTTGGATCCCGGAGGAGCTCGTCTATTGGATGATCAGGCTTCGGAAATGGCAGGAGAAATACAATCCAATTCAGCGGCCTATGCCATGGTTGGAGTGCAAGCGAACTAATCTCAATGAGACACAGCTAAAGCGAAAAGGGAAGAACTGTTTCCTGTTCAGGTCATTCAGAGAGGAGGAGCCTCCTGCGTACTCGGCGCGCCTAGCTGAACGTTTGGCGGCAGCACTGTATTTTACCCAGCCTAAAAAAATGGTTTTGGCGACTTTCGCGCACGGTGGGAGCCACAGCACGTTATCCCGCTACGACTCCAAGTACACCCCGCATAGCATGCGTGTAAGCCTTATCACTGCTTACGTTATGGAGTTTGGTCTCCCTATTGAAATCATCATGAAGCTCGCCGGCCATGCTTCGGTGATCATGAGTATTTACTACGTCAAGGTCGGTGCAGCAGTGCTGCGGCGGCGAATGGATGAGGGGGAGAAGCTGGCGCTTCGAGAGCAGGTATATGCGGCGCAAAACATGTTTGAGCAAAACAGGGCGGATGAGCTGACACACACTCTGGTGGCCAATAGCGAGCAAGCGCTGGTGGCATTGATGGCAGGGAATGTCGGTAGCACTTTGGTGCGTGATCACGGGTTGTGCCCATACGGAGCATCACGCTGCGAGGATGGGGGCGCCCAAATCGGTGCGACACAGGTCTGGAGTGCGGTACCAGCGGGATATTTGGGTATGCAAAATTGCACTCGCTGCCGTCACTTCGTAACCGGGCCGATGTTTCTTGGCGGGTTGCTTTCACTGTGGAATGAAATCTCCCTTCGCATTACTTTTCTGTCAGAACAGTATCTCGATTTTGAGAAAGAGATCAGTGACTGTGATTCGAAAATTGCGGGGTTGGATGAGCTTGAATTCGACATGGAGAAAATGGGCGGTATCTTCGACGCCAGCAGCCGCGTTCGAATCGAGCTTGAAAAGAATAAGCTGGAGTCCGAGAAGGAGCAGGTTGCTAAGAAGATGGACATGTTCTTGTGTGACATGCAATCGCTTACCAAGCAGATCAATGACTGCAAAGCGATGATTTCCGAGCAGGCTAGCGACGACGATGATCAGGTGCGACTCGTTGTTCATGACCAAAATGAGATCGTGGTTGAAGTTGAGGAGACATCTTTGTTTCAGCAGTTGAACGAAGTGTGTGTTAACGCGAGTATTTTTCAGTCAGCTTCAGCCGATTTTGCGACGCCTCGTCGTTCTCAAATGTTTGACAACATGGCGCTTCTCAACCGAATTCGGCCGTCCTTGTGCAGCCTGTCTGAAAAGGAACAGCTCGCTGTAGGAAACCAAATTTCAAAATTTTTGCTGGGCCGTTTGAAAACCTGGGAACGTGTCGATCAGGTTGTTACGGGTCAGATTCTGCTGGAAGACTTGAGTGATGAAGAAAGAATCTCGCACGCTGACTTTATTGAAGTCCTCACTGTGAAGACGCCGCAATTGTTGAACGTGCGGGAGGTGATGGCATGACGCCAGAGGAGATCATGGCTCACCTTAAGGAGAAGGCTCCGAGGCAGGAGGCAACGCTTGAGGCCATATTTGCAATTTGCCAAGAGCAGGTTGAACGGGGGAGTACTGACTTCTCATTTGCCACCATTGCTCGTTTTGGGGCCGGGAAGGGCGTCCCAAAAGTGCAAAGCATCCGTAACAAGACGGGGGAGAACTACCGGACGCTGATCAAGTGCTTCGAGGATAGCCAAGGTGCACGTAAGCGTGTGCCGAAGTCGAAGCCTGCTGACTCGTGGGTCGATGAAATTGAAGATCCGAAACTACGGCTGATGGCCAATATCACGCTCTCAAAATTGGCTGAGGCTGAACGTCTCAACCGAGAGCTGATCCCTCCTGGGATGGAGATACGAATTGATGATCGGGGCGCTAGCGGAACAGAGTACAAACTCAGTCCGGTGGAGCGTCGTGCGATTGAGCATTTGATGTCTGACGATCTTCTCACCACTTGGCGTCTCAAGGTCGGCAACAGAGGGACGGTAATCGATGAGCAAGGAAAAGTCGTGTTCAAGCCTGGGACACTGGACGCACTCACGAAGATTTTGAAATATCATTAATTAGCAAAGATCGGAGTGTGCCTTCAGTGCAGGGATGTGCCCAGAATGTGTGACTAACATGGTGGCTTCTGTAGTGGAATACTTAGCCCAATTCATCGAAGGGGAATAATGGCTTCCATTCGATGAATGTGCTGCCTGAGAGTGGCGAACCGATTGTTAGCTATCTCTCTGAAAGAGATCATCAATGCTTTCTATATCCAACTTGCTAGACGCCCGTGATGGTGAGTAGCCCGAATCATTAGATGCAAGGAAATCTTGCATTCGATCCTTTAAATCATAGGCATCGACTATTTCATCGAACATTTCTGCCGTTGGCGTTATATGCCAAGTCGCAAATTTTTCGGTAACGAGGTTTTCTAACTGTTCCTGTGAGGAATCCAAGTCATAGCCATAGCGAAACACATCTCTTTCCTCAAAATATTCACCTAGGGAGGAAAGCACATTGTCGAGTGCTGTTTCGGCAAAGGTATTGGAAAGGGTAGTTGCTTCGCTAGGCTCAAAATGGGTGATTAACTCACCAAGCAACTCGATCTCTTCGTCATTTGCGCCAACCTGCATCGCTTCTAATGCAAATGCCTCTGCATCAATAGGCGCTATGATACCTTGCTTGATGCAATCAAGGAGCAAGCGTAAGCAGTAATAATACTCTTTAGGTGCTTTGTTTTTTAAGATGACTCTGCCAGTTGCTTCAAGTGATCTTTTAGTTACGGTTTGCGATGTTTTAGCAACCCCTCCTACGCATAAACGTGCCAAATACTCAGAATCGCTCCCCCTGAATTCAAGATAAGCCTCGTGCTCAAAAAGAGTCGACAGAATTTTGTTGGTATCCTCGTGGCCAATCATTTTGTTTTGAGTCATATCGAATAGTACGGCGATTGCACTTTGACTGCGTAAACATTTGAGTATTGCTTCAAGAGTAGGCAGGTTACCGGCGTACCTATGCAGTATAAAGTCACCCAGGGATGGGTTGAAGAGTTTATAGTATACCTTGTCGCCGATTATCAGTCGCGTAAGCAGCGAATTGGAGAGATGACGAATCGCCACGTGAAAATCACGTCTACCCACATAACTAGCATGACTCGGCATTGCTATACCGTTGGCATAAGCTTCGGCTAGGTCGTGTTCAGAAATGTTGTCGCGGTTAAAGGCTGCCAATAGGACGATCAATCTCCCATAATCATCAAGCTGTGCGTCGAAGGGATGTTCCCATACCTTGGCCGGGTTTTTAAAAAGATCGCTGATGTAATTCCAGTACTGTGAAGATGGGATGTCAGTTAAGCGCTGCGGGTCAGTTATGAACTGTATGATTCGAGGGTTAAAGTTTTTGTGGCGCACTAATTGTCTATATCTATGCTCAGAATAGAAAGTATCGATGTATGCATGCTCAAGCCCTGAATGCCAGATGTGGTTGTACAGGATGTGTGCCTTATCCAAGTCGGAAAGCGAGTCCAGCTTTATTTCCAATTCATTCTTTTCGATGTTGTTTAGCTCAAAAACATCATTAAGAATGCGTCCTTGGTTAAGGATCGTGGAGCGTGACGTCAGTACAAATTTCTTTTTTGCTTTGTCACGGTTGATTCGCTTGATAAAGTTAACTATCTGGCTACCTTCATGCCCTGACAATGCTTGGAGATAGTTTCGACCTAGGAAATCATCAAAGTAGAAAAGCTGATGTTTCTCTGGTTCGTATGTTTGCTCAGCCTCGCGGACGTCTTGACTGATGCATGTGAGCTCAAATCCATTGCTGGAAAACAACAGAATGAGCTGTTCCGCAAGCGTTGTTTTGCCGATGCCCGCCTGGCCAGTGATAATAACGGTGCCGAGCTGGTTAAGCTTTTCTACCGCTGAATCGAAATTTCGGGTCTGAACGAAGATTTTCGATTTATCAATGATGTCCCTCATCATCGAATCGCTGCGCCCATGGATCGCATTGTTTAGAAGATGCGTCAGAACAGTGGAGCTACTGATCCAGAGCTTGAAATGTCGACGCTCAACCTGAGGATGTTGGGACAGCAGATCGTTCAAATCTTCTCTGCCGTATATGTCGATCGGGCAGGACGCATGGGCGCGTAAAATCCTAGTGAGCTCAGACTTGTTCGCCCTTGAGAGGGAATGAGAGAGCACCAGGATATATCGCTCTGGATTGAGCAACCCTACCTTGGGTGCTTCGGATTTACTGATGTGGGATAGAAGCTGCGGGAAGGGGGTTCCAGACCAGTGCTTTGCCTGAAGAATTCTTTCTCCACCACTGACGCTAAAATAGCGGCCATCGACGCCGCTGTCGCGACCAGGCTTGAACCGCTCGAATCTGACGTTCTCGCTAGCACCGATGAGATCCGTGCATAGCACCTCGAATTCCTTATCGTTCAGACGTGAGAAATCGTAGTCGTTCACTTGAATATCCGCTCCATGACAAGCCGGTAAGATAGCATTTTGCCGTCCCGAGTTAAGAATGCGATGGCAGAAAACGTGCGCAGCAAGTAGTCACGATCATGAAGCGAACAGCCTATTTTAGATCTGCGTGATGCTGGTTATGGAGTCTATTGCGGAGTAAGTGCCCCTCGCCAGCACTACACAATGCCAAGTAATCTGACGACGCCGGTCGTTGCTGATTAACTCCTGACTCACTGTAAAGCGCGGATTGATACCCGCGTTCCGTAAGTCGTTCTGCGAGCGGAGAATTCCATCATTGTCATCATAGTCTTCGGCCAGCTCGGCCAGCTCGGCCAAGCCGTACATCGCGTACACGCCTGCACGAATTATTACTTCTACTTTTTTGCGAGCGGAGTACCTGTTTTCTTGTCTGCGGAATCTCTCCACCGCCTTCCGGAACTTACTTTTTTGAGGGCTAATCCAAGCTCGAAAAAAGTGGTTTGCCGTTACGGCTACCTTGTCGAGTAGGCCAGGGGCTATTCGATGTGCCAGCATAAGTGCGGAGGTATAGGGGCCGTACATTGCATAATCGAGCCTGTCCGCAAACTGTCCTGTCCTCGGCCAAACGCTTGCATCACTTGCACGCCATGCCAGGTCTCGGGCTGACAGAAAATCGCTCTTCAGCAAATCAAACATGGCAAACAACGGCGGAAAATTCCGGGAAGGGTAGGAAGAGTCAACTGTTTCCATCCGGCTGTCCGGAAGTGGGAAAAGGTTTCACTCAGTCAATGGTGACGTTTCCATGCCTGAATGTGACGCTAGCGACATGCGGGCAGGTACGTCTGCTTATATGGAAAGCAGTTATTTTATGAGTGTCTGCTTCGGCCAAAAGCAGCTAGGCAAAAGTGATCAGTTGCCCCACTCACGGCGAGTTGCATCAAGTTCATCGGAAGCTATTTCACTGCGCAGGCGGCACGCTGATTATGTTTGGCCCCTAACCAACTATTGTGATGTTCGGCATAACCTCAATAAACTCTATACCCTTCATTTTTGCACCTCGTTTCACATTATACTTTTATGTCACATTTTTAAGAATGTGAAGTGTCCTGCTGGACAAAATTGGGGTAAATTAGTAATCTGCTAAAATTACAGTTTAATCCCGATTTTCCGCAAAATTAGATGGAGCTTATTTTGGAGCCAACAACTGCACTTATCAGCACTGCTGTGTCAGTAGCTAACACTTCAGGATTAACAAAAAAAATATTTGGTGATCGAATTGAAAGCGCTATTGACTATGTAAGTAATCGCTATAAATTGGGCAGATTTTCTGATTTCAAAAGCAAATATGTGGCATTTTGTTATAGTCATCTTTTAATCAAAACAATATCATCACCTCTCGCGTCCGTGCATATTGATGAGATATATGTACCTCTTGTCCTGAGGGGAGCCGGCACTGTTGAGGTTGGCGATGGTACAACCTTAGACACCGTCAATAGAATAGCCGTAATCACTGGCCTGGCTGGCCAAGGTAAATCAACGTTATTGAAGAAATTGCTATCCAACAATATCGATCGGATTGATAGACTTCCATTTCTATATGAGTTAAAAAATTATAGGGGAGGAACAATTGAAGCTGCGCTTTCGTTGAGTTTGAAAAATCACGGAATCGAGCTTTCATCAAGTGGTTTTGAGCAGATCTTAATGGATAGTAACGTTCGTCTGTATCTGGATGCTTTTGACGAGTGTCCCACCTCGTACAGGCGCGAACTGTTTATTGAAATAAATAAACTAGTAGTAAAATACAAGTGCAGCGTAACATGCACAACTCGACCAGATACTGAATTAAATGCCTTAAGCTCTGCCGACAATTACACAGTTGATTATCTCACGAATGAAAAGGTAAAAGAGATTATATCTCGTGCTTGCCAAGATGTAGGCAAGTCGGAGCTGCTTTACGCTGCGCTTGAGAAAAGCAAATTTCACAATGGTAGTGAGAGTGTATTAAGGTCTCCAATACTAGTTGTCTTGTTTTGTGTAAGTTATAACTTGGGGATGTGTATCCCTGAGTCGCTATCGCAATTTTATAAAAATATTTTCGAAACCGTTTTTCATCAGCATGATAATTTAAAGGGTTTTGTTGAAAGAGCAAGGCACTGGAACGATAACAGACAAATATACAAAAATATATTCGATTATTTTTGCTACATCTCCCAGCGTATTGGACTCAACAGCTTCGATCGAGCGCAATACATTAAGCTTGTTGGGGATTCATTAAGCTATTTAAATGAAAGCGTGGCTATTGCGGACAAAATCGCTGATGAAATAGCTGGAATTACAAATTTGATAATTATGGATGGTTATAATGAATATAAGTTTATTCATAAATCCATTCAAGAATTTTTCTCGGCAACATTCCTTTCTGGTCTTGATACAGAGAAAAAAGAAGCATTTTATAATAAATGTGCATCAAGCTTTGAATTTTACAGTATATTTTCCAATACTCTGATTTTCCTAGAAGAGATTGATCATCACTCGTACGTGAAATTTTACCTGATTCCAGCTGTTTCTCAATTTTTAGGTGTCAATGGAAAGAAGATAGAAGACACTTTCGTATTGCCTGCTGTTATATCAAATCTATTCCTTAAAAGTGTCCGATATAGTGTTGTATACAAAGCCGGCTATGACAGAAAGGCTAAAGCTCCAACAATCGAAACGTCGTTAGGCATACCCTTGATAACCCTAGAGTCAGGTTCGACGCTAGCTTATATAGTTTTCTCCAGGGCGCTTGGTTTTGCGCCTGTTATTACACCGTCAAAAAAACAATTTGATGTATTCGCGGATCGGGGAGTAAAGGTAGATAATGATACTTACGAAATTGACATGGGTATGTATGCAGAGGCAATGGATATCCCAAAAGAAAATATTACCCAGCATTTATATATGGCCATCCAAGCTGTTTTTAGAGAAAAATATAATGCAGCCATAAACGAAGTAAAAAATAGAGATGCTCAAACGAAAGAGCAAGGTTATCTGGATTTCTGAGACTTTCAATGTCATAGATATGGACGCGGCAAGGACTCACTACCGTACTTATTATGAGTGAGCGTCCCGCTGAATTTCCGTGACATGAGTGGTTCTATGGTCATAGATGGTAAGAATCCGTAGGCCTTTAAGCTTTCTACCCGCTAAGAAGATTACCTGTTAGCTCGACGAGGTGCTATTCATGGAAATGAATCAAAAGGTTCTTACTGCAAACGAAGAAATTACATCCTGAAGGTGTGTTCGGGGTTGGGGGGGGGACGCCCTGTGTGACTGGCGATCAGAAATGGACGTTCACCTTTAGGCTCGCCCCCCTGACGGACTTTTTCGAGCGAGGCTAAATGTGGATTGACAGATCCTTCCACGACCTTTTGAGTTGGATGTATTCGTTGACAGAGGTAATCGAGGGGTTGGTAGAACTAAAATATCTGGAGATTAGTGAGGGTCGAGATCGAACGGCTCTGTATGGATGGTCGCCTAAGCATGGTCACGCCTTAACGCAATTACGAGTCAATGGCTGTTTCGGCCGGTCTCTGCGCTTTACTTTACGAGGGACTGCTATGGGTAGATTGGTAGGCTTTAGGGGAAAGCAGAAGTTGGCAAAAGCGAACAGCTTCCACGCGGTTCGTTCGGATTATATCGAGGTCTCAGAAGAGCGCTGCCTATAACAGATTTATTGCAGCTACCTCGAATTAGCCATAACATTTCATAATCACAGTTCAGCTCAAGCTTTCGGATTTCTGACAGCGTCGCGCCATCTGTAGTTGTTTTTACGGGCGCGTAAGATCTCACATTTCAGGTTTTCCGCAGTATTAAGTATTTCTGCGAGAGGTGCCGGGTGTCCGGGTTCCATTTCTCGACTCGGAAAGTTATGGCCCGTACACGCGGTGTTAAATTTACCAAATGCATCGAGAATCTGCTTGCCATTGAACCCTTTATAATCCTTGTTCAGAGCATCAATTGCTACAGACAGACTAGATCTCAGGCCGAGAATATAATCAGCCTCGACTTTAAGTTTGTCGGATACGTCTTTTATCCAATACCGACAAGCGCACTCACCCAACTTGTCAACTAAAGCGGTTAGTTGCTCCATTCTTTTTGAGAAGTCAGCTGAGTAGGCTGTGTACTTGGTTCTGGATATCGTAATCCAAACCCCAAGCACCGCACCGACGACTCCTGTTAGGAGAGGGATAAAACTGAAATCGGCGCTCATGACAGCTTTGTATAGTTCTTGATGCTGTTAATAATCAAAGATCGTTCTGTGTCTGTATCTGCAATGACATTCAATCGAGAAATGAGCTCTTGCTGGGAATGGCCGTGCAGCCGCTTTAAGCCTCCGAATGTCTCCTCAAGAAAGGATTCCCCCACCCCATGTATTCCTGAAAAATCGAGCGTCACAGATTTCTCGGCTTCCAAGGCTGGTTGAAGCACATCCTCGCGAAACTCCTCAGCGCTTCCTTGGCCATCCCTTCGGTAGCGTCCACTTGGGAATGGACAGGTTTGCTTCACCTCGATGATCTTCCCTTTCATATAGATCTAATCCATAGCGGAACGGTAAATACGACGCGTGTACCCTGAGCTATCGAATGAGGAACGGAATCAGAGGCTGCTCCCCCCATTTTAACGGTGCCCGAGGGGCTCTGGAAAATTACGCTGGATACCTTTTTCAAATCGAGATCGCGCAGTAACGCTGACAGCCCCATTCCACGATGTGTCAATCTTGCGTTGGAGGGCTGCAACAACGTTTCGAGCGGCAATTCGGAACCATAACTCTTCATTAAGGACTCGAATATGCCCACACCATCGTCCTCGACGGCCACTTGAAACTCATTTCCGACCGCACGGCAGTCATAAAACCACTTCACTGTATGTTTTTCACCACTAGGGGCGTGCTGATAGACGTTTGAAATGATTTCAGAAGCATGCGCATATATTGTCTTGAGTATGGATTCGCCACCCTTTTCACAAGCGTGCTCACAGAAGGCCTGCATGTCGATAGGTTCGGCAGTATTCCGTACTATGAATTCGTATTGCTCACGCCACATGGGAAGCCCCATATTCCTTTACTCCCTAAAGGTAGCGGTGCCGAAAGCTGCCTCGCTTTCGTATGGATTAGCAAAATAGTAACATTTGCTTTAGATCGAAATGACATCGTACTCGCCAACCTGATCGAAAGGTAGTCTTCGGACTCTAAGCTCGCACACGCATGCAAGCGTTTGCCCCAGCCAAGGGCGAAATTTAGTTGCTTCTATGCGAACGCCAGCTCTAAATGGTGATGGGCTATAGCCGGTTCGGCCATTAGCTATCGTGTTGTCTAGAAGATTTCTAATAGCGGCTGGAGGCACACCTAGCGGGGGGCTAATACCAGTGTCTGCTTCTGGCCGAAAACCGTCATTCACGACGGCGCTATTAAAACGCATATGCTTTTTGCCGCGC
The DNA here is from genome assembly GCF_049959085.1 of Pseudomonas rustica. Taxonomy (NCBI): domain Bacteria; kingdom Pseudomonadati; phylum Pseudomonadota; class Gammaproteobacteria; order Pseudomonadales; family Pseudomonadaceae; genus Pseudomonas; species Pseudomonas rustica. The sequence continues at coordinate 1,275,972 of NZ_CP188200.1, forward strand.
CGTTATTGGGCTCTCACCGTCCACAGCTCATTTTCCTTGATCGTGTAGCTCTGGCTCATCAGCTCCCGACGCATCGCCGAATTAGGTGCGACAGGCACACTAGCCACCCTAAGAACTCCCTTTCCCCACCGGCGAACGCTCGTGACCTCGTCCGCCACCACAGGCTGGGAATGCGCAAACAGGACATCAGTAAATTCACCGGGCTGTCGCAAATCCATCAGCAGAACTTCCGCTTTGCTGTATTTGAAGCCTGATCGCAAGAGCCGATTGACCGCTTCTGTCGCAGCCTTTGTCATGAGTCGAACATCGTTTGTCGGGTTGTGGAATCTTCAAGTCAGAACAGTAGAAACCAATGGGGCAGCACAAGTCGTGAAGCAACAGAAAGCGGGATGACTAGAGTGTTGATCTCGTACCTGGCGGGCGTTGCAGAATCGAGGACGTCTCGGAGGTATATCAAAGCCTCAAACGAGTCGAAAAGCGAACAGATTGTCATCTGCAAGGTAGCAGAGGAGGGCATCCGTAACAGGCAGGCCGCTTGCTAGCGGCCTTGCTTGGGTGGACACCTCCAAGCTATCAAGGGAACAGCATAAAGGTGCTATCGGGGTGGCGTTGAAACTCATCAAGATCTGACGTATCCAGCCCATAAGTGCGAAGCATCCAGCGACTTTGGCCTCCGAATTCCTCACCTACCTTCGTTCGGCCATGCAAAGCGATTCGATTATTTACGATGGCGATATCGCCAGGAGCGAGTGCAACTGGGATAGCGCAGTTCAGGCAAGCTTCCGTCAGTGCCAGCATTGCTTGCTTTGCTGGAGACTCACCTGCATCGGCGGCTTTCGTGGAGCTATGGCTGTATCGAATCCAGAAGCCGTTTTGCATCTGGAATAGCAGTTGAGCATCGTCCACGAGCAGCTCCTGCCCCAGAATTTCTTCCATGCCATCACGGAACGTGAGCTGCGACTGGAGGATGTATTGAGGCTTCTGCAGCTCATGAATGTGCTGAGCATCCAATTGACTCAGGATTGCTTCGAGCTGCATCACTGTGGTCGGTACCGCGTTAGGGTTGCGTAGCGCAGCCAGGCATACGAAGTCTGGCGAAGGAGCAATACGAGGATCTTCTGGATCGCGATACCCTCGCATAGGGAATGTAACAGCGTCCGTATGGCCGTTCATTTTGCTCTGCGACTTCTCGGAAACCCGACCTTCACCTGGAATTACCACCAAATTCACGAAGAGGTCTCCGCCGTTTTCCGAACCGTATGACACTGTATCCGCGTCCAATGCGGCCAAGCATACGATTGCCGTTGCACGAGCGATCAGAGTGCCTTCGGAGTCGGGGACAGGACGAAAGTCGAGCGGGGTATCAGGGATGCCCTGTGGGTCGAAGACGCTCCGCAAATGAAGGCATGGTGTTTGCCATGCCAACCCTACGATGTGACTGCGTGTGCACCCCAGCTTGGCCAACTCTTGATCGAGCGCAGGCAACAGCGCGCGGCCGAATGTTACGGGATCGCTCAGTTGCTGAGCCATCTCATCAACGGTCAACTGCGATTTCCAGTCTGTAATGACGATTCGCAAAGCTGTGCAAAAATGAGCTTCAATCAATTGTGTGCCTACGCATGCGGGTGATATATATGTGATATACGCCAGCGTGACCTTTCACGCGCCTTCCAGCTAGCGATCATACTGTTACATGAAAATGCCCAGCCTCAAGCTCGCCGATTATCTCAATGGGTGCGCTAGTTTTCTAGCCTGCCTCGCGCCTTATATAAACCTGACCCATACGGGCGAAGGGGTCAGGTGCCGGCTTACCCTGCCTGATGGCACCTATGTGACAGTGATCGGCAAGGATGAACCTCATGTCGTGCTGAAATTGATGAGCGAGCTTGTGAGCGTAATGCCTCACACGCAACACGAAGAACAGAACGAAAAGCTGTCTGTCTCAACCATACAACCTGTGGTGGATTCCCAGGTAAGGGAGACGATCATGCATTCTGAGGTGAAGGCTAAGCAGATGGACGAAGCTACTCGTAAGGCTCGTGAGCAGATTGGCGTCACGACCAAGGTATCGCTGCTCGACGAAATCGACCAGGTCGCGAAGAGCAGAGGTGTTCCGCGTTCGGTTGCCGCTCGTGACTTGCTGCAAGATGGACTCAATCGTTTTGACCGTGAGTCCCGAACGAAGAGCACGTCAACATTGTTGGCGGAGTACGAGCGTAAGGCGAATGACTTCTCGGGCGCTAAGACTCAAAACTGGAGCATCCGAGCTGAGAGACGCTTGGTTATGAAAGCCCGACTAACAGCGGGAGAATACGAGCGCTCTACGTCCCTATTTGTGAATGGACTTCTCGCTGAGGCCTTATCTCATTGTCCGACGGCCGTAGCGTTAGCGCAAAAAAGTCCAGTAATTTCAGAGGCTTCCGTAATGATGGCTGTCAAAGCAATTAATGGCGTGCGAGGGCCTAAGGCGAAGACGATTGCGATTGAGGCTGGTTTAGGTGAAAACCGTGCCTTGGCTCAGATGATCCTGAGCGGATCCGTTTTTGCACCTGCTCGTGTTCTCAGAAAAATGGCAGACTTCTTACAAGTGCCTATCGACGCATTCTCCGTGGCATTGGAGCGATGCTTCGCGAGTCAGTCACTACCATCCTTCAAGGCAACTGAAGGTAAACCGGAAGTAGATCTAAGACGTAAACCTTGGGATGTCGCGGTGAAAGAATTGCAGTTGCCTGCGAACGAGGAAGCTCGGTTGTTGCAGCTGGAGGGTTAAGCATGAACCCGTTTGACAGGGCTCGCCGGAAAGCCATGGAAGTCCGCGAGTCCCTAGTGGGTTTAGCTGGTACTCAGGCCGCAGTGCCTTCAATAGCACTGCTCGCCAACGCGGAAGAAATTCTGGATGTGGCAATCGAACCACTACCATCCAGTCACTCAATATTAGGTGGTTCAGATGGTGTGCTCAAACGCAAAGACAGAACGCTCTATATCCGCAATGACGTCAGCTTGGCAGAGAAAGCGTACCTCATAGCACATGAGCTCGGTCACTGGTTCTTGGATGCAGACTTGCCTGAGACCACTTACGCTGAGCTCGCTGCTATTACAGCATCAGAGGGTAGTCAGGCGACTGTTGCAATCGATGCATATGGGGCCAACGAGCGCACTGAGCTGCAAGCGAATGTTTTCGCTCGCGAGTTCCTGTTACCGCGCAGTGTTGCTAAGCAACAGTTTTTTGCCAACCTCGGGGCGAGCCAGATTGCACAAACTCTGACGGTGCCGTTGGAGATCGTTCGTCAGCAACTTTTTGACGGATTATTACTGCCTATTCTGCCTACTGTTCAACCATCTCCTCTGCCTGAGATGATCGATGCGCAACGTATAGCGGCTCATGCTGAAGAAAACTTCGTAAACGTCGTTGCTGGGCCAGGCACAGGGAAGACGACTACGTTGGTGCATCGCATCAAGCATTTGCTTGAGCGGGGTGTTCCACCGAATAAAATTCTGGTGCTCACATTTACCAACAAGGCTGCCATCGAGCTGATCGAGCGCTTGGCTGCATCGGGAATTACGGGCGCGTCAAATGTCTGGGCCGGAACATTCCATGCGTTCGGTCTGGAGTTCCTCCGTAAGCATTATCACCTGTTCAACCTCAGCTCTGACGTCAGCGTGGCGGATAAGCTCATGCAGGTGAGGCTGATGGTTGGTTGCTTGGCAAAGGTGAGACTGAAGTATTACCTGCGTTTGCAGAATCCATACGATTGGCTTCCTGATGTGGTCGAGCACATCAAGCGACTGAAGGAAGAGTGTTTGACGGTGGATGACTATCGCGATCGACTCAAGACTTTGTCCCCGTGTGATCAAGACGTACAGGATCAGCGTGAGGACATCGCCACACTCTTCGAAGCCTACGAGGAGGCTATGCGAAAGAAACGGTTGGTTGACTACGTGGATTTGGTTGCTTTTCCTTCCATCCAGGCGCGACGCGCGCGTGCAACCGTATCCCAGTTTCTCGATGAGTTTGAACACGTGCTGGTAGATGAGTATCAGGACGTCACGGAGGTCATGGTCGAGTTAATCAGAGAGTTGGCCCGAAATGCTGAATCGGTTTGGGTTGTTGGCGATGTTCGGCAAGCTATCCATCACTGGCGAGGCTCCTCCATCAAGAGCCTAATTGACTTCGATGGCACGTTCAAAAGCGACAAATATCCATCACCCACCTACAAGCGCTATGCATTGGATCTGAATAGGCGAAGCACGCCTGAAATTCTTGACCTGTTCACCCACGCCGGAACACGTCACGCTTTGAGTGAGTTGATGCCGCTGGAAGCAGTGGCCGCTTATAGGCCTTCGATTGGTGAAACCCCTAGGCTGTACCGGTGCGATTCGAACATCTCTCAGGCATCAACTCTTGAGACGTGTATCAAGGCGCTCGTAGAACAAGGCATCCCTTACCGCGACCAGTTGGTCATCAGCCGTAGCTCATCGAATGTGGAGCGCGCTGTAGAGGAGCTTACAAAGCGAGGCGTTCCGATCCTTCACCTCGGAGAGATCTGTCAGCGTCCTGAAATCAAGCGGCTCTTTTGCTTAATGGAGTTGCTCTGCATGCGGCAGCCCAGATCACTGGTTGGTCTAATGCAGGATCCAGGCTTTTCCATGACGCCTCACGATATTGAGCTGCTCCTTAGTGTGACGCAGAAAGGCAGTGGGACTGATCTTCAACGCGGGCGTTGGATCTGGAAGGATATTCCGGGACTCTCGATGCAGGGGCAATTGGCGAAGGCCAACCTCGCCACGCTGCTCCAGGGTTTTACGCGTAACACGAAGCCTTGGATATTTGTGTCCACTCTTATTCTAGATCGTCGCTACGGGCTTCCTGATACAAGTGACCTTTCCATTGCGGCCCACACCATCAGGCTTGCGCTTTGGCTCTTCGTCTATGCCGTACGTAATGGCGATGGTGATGCAAGTCAGTCCCGCCTCTCCAAGTTTTTGCTTCGAGAAGAACTGCGTAGGCGCATCGGCGAAAAGCTTGCTGATCGAGGCATGCCACCAGAAGCGAGAGCTCTAGATGCCGTCAACGTGATGACGGTGCATTCGAGCAAAGGACTTGAGTACCCGGCGGTGCATCTTACCAACCTGGACGACACTGCTTATGGGAATACTCGCCCCTACTACTATGACTATCGCTCCCTGGAGCTGATCCCTCCTGAGGTAATCAATAGTACCGATGAGGATTTTGCGTTCGAAGAAACGGTAGAAAGGAATAATCTTCTTTACGTAGCGCTGTCTCGCGCCCGCGATCATTTGTATCTCTATCAATTGGCCGACGCGACCAGGCCGGTGGCCTTGAACGCGGCAGGTAGAAAACTGAGAGTCTCGACCGGCATCCGCGAACGCGCGGCACCGCCGATAGCATTAACTCCGCCAGGCAGTCCAATAGGCGCGATCAGATACGAAGCGTTCCAGACTTACATAAATTGCCCGCTTCAGTTTCACTACCGGCATGAGCTGACGTTGACCTCCGAACAAGAAATCGATGTGTCCATGCGAGCTCGTTGGGCCGTGACGGCCATGATGTTTGAGGTGGTAAAGAACAGCGCGGTGCCCCAGACAGCTTTTCAGGCTGCGTGGAAAGATAATTTCTTGCCGCTCAAAACTGAGGATCCCCAGCTATATGAGGATGCTGTGACCGCCGCAAAGCGAGGTCTCGCGCTTTTGAAGGAAATTCGTGGAAATCTTGTTGAGGGGCTCATTTCAGACGTCGGTGGATTGCAAATCGAATTGCCCTGGATGCTTTCAGAGGGGAGCGAAGTGCATTGGATCAGAGCGCACGAAGGTCAATCAGCGGCAATGAAGCAACTGAAGCCAATGTTGGTCAAACTGAATGATCCTGATGTCAGGCGCGCCACGATATATTCGCTGATCACTAATAAAAGGATCAGCGATGGGGCTTCTCGCGGTTTTGAGCGGACGACGGTATTCAAAATGGCCGAGCGATACGTTGCTGGTGATCGCTCTCCCAATAAAGGTAAAAGCTGCAATCGCTGTGCTTATTTGAGTATCTGTGACAGTAGGCCTTAGGCGTTACCCAATCTGCGAAGCGACCATCATGTAAATGAGACGAAGCATACGGGTTCGCACGCTTCACTCGCACATGTCGCATGCTGATTTGCAGTTGATGTAGATCTCTCCTGAGGCGCTATGAGCATCATGGATTTGGTGGGGATGATAATGGGCTTTGATGCATTCTGGTGGGATGGTCTGACTGATGACGTAACACGGAGCTGATCCCAGACTCAGCGCTCGCCTGGTCTGCAATTGCCCCCACGCAGCGAGGATGGTTCTGGCTAGGGAAAGCTTTTGGTGGTGAGTAAGGTACGCCACAGGAATATCGACTTCCAAGACGGTTGGGACACCAACGTGGCGTAGCCGCAGCCTGTAATCCACATCCGGGTTGGAGCGGGTAAGTTTTGTAGCTAGGCCTAGCAGGTACTCGCTTCCATGGATGACATAATGGCCATATCCATTGATCATTTTCCCGTCATCAGCAGTGAGAAAGATTTTTCCAGGTTCCCCGCCAGCTTGGCCGGATCTTGAGAAAAAGCTGAATTCAGCTGTGTTCCCTGGTGGTCAGGGTGGCCCATTGATGCATGTGATTGCAGCCAAAGCTGTATGTTTCAAAGAGGCGTTGCAGTCTGAATTTAAAGAATACCAATACCAAGTGATTCAAAACGCACAGCGAGATCAATGCAGACATTCTGGAAGAATTAGCCCTATGAGCACTATCAGAGCCAAGGATCGCGACGCGGTCATCCAGTCGCTACGTGCTGGTGTCGTACCTCGCGTAGGTCAGATGATAAGCAGTTGGTCGAAATGGGCATCCATCATTTGTCCTGACTGGGCGTGTATTTATGATGCGAGGGTTGGTCGTTGCAAAAGGCTACCTGTCACGCCTGCTTCGCGATGAAGCCATCTCCGCTTACCTGAAGCGTCATTACGCAGAATTGCTCGAAGAACTGCAATCCATCATGGACGCAGTCACTTCCGATGCTTAACAGTTAATCACCTGATGATTAGTGGGTTGTATCGTGTGCATAATTGATAGATATGCTTAGGCGAATAGTGGCAATCAAGATGACAAAAAGCGTCTATGGTATAAATCACTTGCCCTGACTGAATTAGCGTGTGAGCTTGACGGTCAATTGAGCCGCATAGTTATTGTTCTGCAGGTATTAGCACAGGAGCGTTTGAATTCAACGGAGTGCCCGGTTCATCGTTAAAAATGCGTATTAAAATCATAACGAAAAAAAACCGCCCATTGGGCGGTTTTATGTAGAGGCAGTTAGTAGCTGCTTCCACTGCACACCAAAGTGTGCTGACGCACCGACATAATATCTTTGAGCGCAGGAGAAATCAAATGGCCATCAGTTGCCCGCGAATAATCTGTTATCGGGTGGTGGCGTTTTGATACTTTTTTGATATCTATTTGGTGTGCCTGATGATGGCATCAGGCTACGATTTCGCTATCACGAAAAATTGATTATGATGCGGACGTCCGCCGGTCAAAACGGTAGGGCGAAGATTTTTGGCCCCTCTGCCGCAGGCCTAGTAAACCTGTTCAGCTTAACAGAGGGCTCATTCATTCTTAAGACCTGCGCACCGAATGTGCTGACGCATCACTCATTCGAGGACAGAGGGGCTGGGCTCTTCCTCGACTGCAGGTCTGTCCGAGAGGCAAGCATGCTCAGGATTTTGAAGGTCATTTTCAGGACGTATTTGATCGCCTTCCACGTTTGGAAGCTGATTCGCGATTACTACAGATAACGTGCAATCAATAAACCACCGCAGCATGCATTGCTGCGGTGACTATGAATAATACTGCAAGGTCGTTTGCCTCTGCCAAGTTCCCACGATTAATAGGGCAAAGCGAAGATCGCATCCAAGTCGCGTGAGCAATAAACCATGAATCTATTCGTGCGTTTAGAGTTCGTTGTAATTGAAAACATCATATTGTAAGGATAGGATTATGGACATCAAGTCATTGGTGTTTTGGGGCATTGTCGGCACTGCTGCGGGTGGTGGTCTTTACGGTGCCTACATGAAATTTTTTGGTAAGGCTGCTTTTACAAGTGTTGAAGCTATGCAGTTGCTGAATGACTGCACAATTCTGCGTACTGACACATTTTTAAATTACGAAAAGGCGCGACCTGTACTTGAGAAGGTTGAAGAAGAAATCCCTAATATAGAAAAATCTGACTCTGTGATTGCTATTACAGCTATGTTTGCGGGTGATAAAAGCCTTCCAAGTGGTTTTGCAGCATCTTTGCGCGAATGTGTTTTAGACCTACAGGAAAAAATAAAGAGCACGGAAGAGTCGCAGTAGTCAATTACTGGGTTTTACATGAAATTGAAGAGCTGAGGTGCTAACCGCACCTCTTAGCATTGCATGAGAAATTTATGGCGCGTTTTGATGCTAAAGCGCTCTTAAATTAGGGAGTTTGGCATAAAGCCTCTTTGATGCTTTACCCCAAGCTCAATTTCCTTCCGATCGCAAGCCTCAGCATCCAACCTTCGGCCAGGATCAATTTAATACAATACAGGCCAAGCAATGCGCTCAAATCTCGCCTTGATAGCTTGACCGTACGCAGGCTCAATTTGAGCCGCGTAGGCCGCAAGTCCCATCAAATGATTACGCATGCCCGCCACAGCAGAAAACCCTCGTCGCTCCGCATGCTTCAGCGGCCCGACATCTTCGCGTTCTAGATAATGTAGATGCATGCGTATCTTCATTTTGAAGTCGCGGGTCAGTCTCGGAACATCTTGGTTGACCTGAAGTCCCAAAACGATCTTCCTACTTCGCGGTGACACAATAGCTGTTTTGGTCAGATTGGGAGCCAGACCGAATCGCCTCAATACTCCATAGATTTCGTGGACGGCCATGCGGGCATCATTTCGTTTGAAAGAATGATCTGCCGTGGAAAACGTAAGGTCATCAGCGTACCGGGTGTAGTTCAGAGAGTACCGATTTGCCAGAGCAGTCAGTAAAACGTCCGCTTCTTTCATGGCGAGATTTGCCAGCATTGGGCTCGTTGCCGCTCCCTGGGGTAAATGTCCAATTCTCGGCACTGCATACGATCTGATTTTCGACTTGGCGAGAGGAGCTTTTCGAAACCATTTTGCAGAGCGGCGCAAACTGTTGAGCGGCCCGATTCGAGTACAGATGCGTGACAGTTCCAACGACACGAGGGGTTGATATCCAAGGCTGCGAAACACACGGTAGCAATCGACTTCTGATATCGACTCGAAGAATCGTTGCACATCGACTTTGATAAGCCAGCGACTGGCGCAATGGGGGGCGGCAGCGTCGATTAGGCGGCAGTCCGGTGCAAAAGCCGTGCTGGCAGAATGAGGAACTCCCTTCGCCAACACATGCTTGGCAATCCAATGCTGGGCCACCGCCAAGCTGTGCGGTGGTACGCAGATCACCCGAAATGAGGTGGGCTGCCCCGGTCGCGCACGCTTACGAACACGGAATATTTTGTAGGCGTCGGTTTTTCTCGTAATGTAATCACGCAGATGTGGGTATGGCACCTGAGTCAGCAAGGCCAAATGTTTTAAGGTATAAATAGGAGGAAGAGAGCGTTGGACTGCGACGGTTTTTGCACCGGTTGCAATCGCCGCTGCCATTACTGATGCTGGTACATCGGCAGCGCCAGGGGCGCGACGATAGTGTTGAGGCTTCCAATCCTTCATCTACTTTGACACCCGCAGGGTGAGTGCTCCCGCCGCAGGCCGAAGGCCACGCCACGTGAACTGTGGCGAGAGCGCTTAACCGTAAGCGGGGGCTAGGACATAGAGCAGCAGTAGTCTGCGCCCGGTAGATGAGTCTTAAAGCCTGACTCGTCTTGGCGGCAACATTCCAGGAATGCACGCCGATGCTAGAATCTAGACTGGTCGCCTCAACGAGGAGGGATAGTACGGTTGTGGCTCATGATTGCCAACAGGCATGGCGTTTGAAGCGAGCTGAAGCTGCTTTTTTGCATGCGCGAGCTGGCCGACCCCCTTATCAGTCACACGCCGTTGGGAGTCTATCCACCCGTATGCTGTCATCTCTTTTAAAAGCTTGTTAAGTTCGTGCGATGGCAGGCCAACCTTCCCAGCAAGTATCCTGTCATTGAGGCGCGGCGGACGTGACAAGGCCCCCAGAAGAAGAAATATTTGCCCGGTCGGAATATCTGAGTTCATTACCGCGTTGGATTTGGCAAGTATGTGCTGTCCGAGCTTAATCAAGCGGGCATTGATTTTTTCCGTCGTCAGACCAATCCCATAGTGGTCTTTGCTAATGCTTGCAGAAACTCTGGCCGGGAACAGCGGCGTCCAAGGGTTCTTTTTCTTCTTAGAGGCCTTGTGGAACATCAACGGGACATTGTTCGGTGCGCCATGAGCGAAAATGAGTAGGGCGCCGGTACTCGCATACCCCAAGCTTGGCCCACTCCAAACCCACTGTCCGCGACCTAGCTCTCCTTCAGTTGGGTTGTAAACCGTGCAAAGCCTTTTCATTTGCTCTGCCACAGGTTTTGAAAATGTCGTGTCGATGGTTGGGCAGGGCAGAACGATGTGAACCTCAGGATGGCTGGGATGGCGTGACACATATCTCTGCCCGCTTTCTGTCGCCGAATAGGCCATGACCGAAAACTTTATCAGTTGCCCTGACCACCAGCTGCGTACGGATCGCACACGCCAGGCAGCTTCGAGATAGCGTCTTGCTCGATCTCCACTACCGATCAGATCTGTGACGACCCAAAAACTGCGCACATGTTTGCGACGAATCTGGTCGGGCCCGGGATGGTTGAGAAACTTTTTGGGAAACTCATGGCAGAGCTCTGAAATCATCTGCGCCACAATTCCTTCACTACCGACGGAGGGGTCATATGACTTTGTCGGCTTAACCGCAGCAGGGCCGGCCGCTCCAGAGGCTCGCTGAGGAACTCTTCTGGCCTCCTTGAACAGGCGGTGGGGCTTCCCTTGGCGGTGTCCAAGTTCACGTTCGGCGTAAAGTGCGACTCTGCCATCGATGCACTCGGCTTCGCTGAGCAGCATAGTGCGCATGTGATCTATAAAATCATCCCGCGAGACCAAGCAAAAAGCGTCCAGCAGCTTCTTTGCAAGCGTACGGTCTCCCAAACTGAATTGCTGCAACCATGCTTGGGCTTGATGACCATCCGATATCTTTGTCAACTCATCCATGGGGCATCCTGATTCGAGAAAGCCTACAGTTCCCTGCCGCTGTGTCGAGACACCTTTTATTCGGGGGTTGCTGTCGTGAGACTCGGGATATCTTTTGCGATCAAGCGCTCTCTCATTGAGAGAAAGCGCTTGAACACCGGATTAGCTCTCACGAGCGATCTCGCCGTCGAGGTGATTTGGTTTATTCAATGAAGGTAGCCTTTTTGCGCGCTTTCGGTGAAGTCGTGGATGAGACTGGAGGGTTGGTAGGGGTGTATGCAGCACCTACATCCGACAGAGTCGAGGTGATGCCCGAGGCGCTAGTGTCGGTAAAGATCTCGTCCACGAAAGAATCTTGCGTTTGCAGAGCGGTCTGCACGGCCAGCTCGTGGGCTTTTTCCAAGTTGGTGGGATGGAGATGCTTGAACACGTCAAAGTTTACTGCCACCGTCTTAATTGCATGAGCCCTCAGTGCCTTGGTGCCCTTGATCATTCCCTTCGCTTCGTTTGCTTCGTCATTCTTGCTCATATCGCTTGCTCTGTTCAGTGGGAGGGCGCCTAAAAGATGGCTGTACCCTCCCGTGCTTATATGGTCGAGATTTCTGCGTGAGCGCTTCGTCTCGTCTGTATTACCCTTCCAATCGAGCGTATACGCGTGCGCATCGACATGACGGGGTGAAAAAACTATAATCCGATCTGTTGAATGTGTCACCTGTTTTAAAAAGTAATCGCTGGAAGGAGTGTAAACGTGGCAGAAAGTAAGGTAAAAAAAGCGATAAGTGTTCGGTTCGACCCTGCGGAATACGCAAACTATTCGTCCATGGTTGAGGACGCTGGACTTGCCGTGAGTGATGGTTTGCGGCAGTTGGTGACCGAGAAGCTACGGCAAGCTAGTAAAGCCGATATGGGTAAATTTCGCGTTATTTGCGATTTTTTGTGGAAAACGCCCGATGTAGCTTTCCCTGAACACGTCGGAAACATGCTGGTTACAGTGATTCCGCCTCAGGGCTTATCAGTCGAGCTTCTGCAACGACTCGTTTTCGTCATTCCAGAATTTTGGGAGGACTCCAATCAAGGTATGGTGGAGTCCTTCCGTATTGACTCGGCCTATTTTCACAGAGTGACGGAAGAGGGCTACCAGAGAACGAGTGCCAGGACGTCGCGAAATGTCACAAGCTTTCACCTCCTCAAGAGTCGGTGGCGAGCAGCTGTGTTCGATTACGACAGTGGGTGCACTGTGGAGGAGTTGGAAAGCCTGATCCGAACAGCTGTCACCTCTCACTTCACCCAGACCATCCGGTGTTATCTCATCGACCACCTGCCTGAGTCCCGGTTACTCCCAGAGAAACTCTACAGAGAGATGATGAGTTTCCGTGACGAGAACACGCTCGATGAAATGATGGCCTTATAGTGGGGGCCCTACAGGCTTGATGGACAAGGTGCCTATCCTGTGCACGCACCAAAAGTACCGGCGTTTGATCAGGCATTTAGCTTGGTCGCGCTGGATCTGGGAGCGCAGAAGGGCGCAGATCATGCATTTAGACAAATGCCTCGATTGTCCGAAATCAGACCTCATGGTTCCCTTATGAAGGGTTCCGCCCTTTGTTTGCTGCTGACTTTCTAGAGTAGCGGTGTTGATATGACGACAATTGACCAGCCAGCACTACCAAATCGTAGCTCCGTTATCCTCCGCTTGAATGGAGTTCCAACCGCCATCGAGGAAGGAATGGTAGGAGAAGGTTTTTTTCTCGACTCCATAGGAAGTTGGCGATCGTTAACTGACGATGGGCTATATGAGGTCGGCAGCCAGTGTGCGTATCTGCAAGACGAGCTTGCTGCCAAGATATTTGGGAGCCTCAGCGACTACCAAAATTTGCAACCCTTTGCCCCAAGTTTTGTAGTTGAGGCTGGGCTTAACTCGGAGTCGCTGATAGGTCGCAATGAGTTCGAACAGCTATTGCAGACGTATGTAAAACTCCCGGAGCTCAACCGATCTTTGTATTTTTATGATTGCTGCATGCTGGTGTCGGCTATTCAAGAGTGCACAAAAGAGGTGAGTCAGCTCACTGGAGAATTTTATCGAATACTCAACCTGGAGCCTTTCTTCACACCTGGAGTTCGTCTGGATGACGGCATCCGGTGGAGTACATCACCCACCGTTACGAATCTCAACGCGATACTTAGCTTCCTGTTTATCCGAATGCACAGCTTGCTTGATTACCTTGCCAAGCTAGCGATGGAGACGGAAAACCTTCGAACAAATTTTTCGACTTATCCCAAACTAGCCTCGTCAAAATTCCTTTTTGGTCAACGGAACCGGTTGGCGATCAATGATCGCAAAGGATCTCTTTTTGAATCCTGTAAAGAAGTGCAGGAGGTGGAGTCTGTTCGCAATCTGCTCATTCATGATGGGCTACTGGACGATGTGCCAAAGGCCTACGAGGTCATTCGCAATGGCGTGACAATAGAGCGCTTTGTATTGATGCCAGACCGAACGAATGGCCAATTTGAGCGCTTTAAAAATCGACGGCTTTTTTATAGTCGAGAAGACAAGATCAGCCTTCGTCTAGCTAGCCTTGTTCGCGGGTTTCAGTCGCGTGAAGTCGAAACGCTCAAGGGGATTCAGGACAATCTAGCAGCGTTATATTAACGTGGCACGTTCATCGGACGATGTCGTGGACTAGGCCCTATTCGTAGGGGATTTTCCGAATAAACCACTCATGAAATTACTTCTAACGCCTTAACCAGAGAGCCGGTTGATGAATGAACCTGTGTCCCAAAACGCTTGGCAAGTGGCTGCAGTATGCTGGCCATGTACGCATCAGCTCGGAAAAATGTAACGTAGGGCACATAGAGCGCATGGATAGCGTCGACGAAGTCGCTATGCTTCATCACCCGTGTTCCCGTTCCGAAAGAGTTACGTACCGATCTGTAGACCCCACGTAAGCACGTCGACAAACCTGGGCAGTACTGATCGACGAGAGAGATATCTCTGCACGCGGGCGCGCCTGGTACCCAGGTAGTGAGCAGTTTATTGACGATATCGAGAATGCCCTTGTTCTGAGTTTTTACCCAGAAGCTATTATTGAAACTGCTTAATGTGGTTGCTCGATTATCTGCCGGCATACTGATCAGCAGGTTGCGCAGGTCTTCAAGGTTAGCCTCTATCGTCTTGATCAAGTTTTGCGCCGGGCGCCTTACCCACTCACCAATTGCTCCCAATTTATGGTGGTGCTCTCGAAACCACTGAGTCATGTAGGTTGGGTCGCGCAGACTCTCCAAAAGTGCCTCATCAGCTTTTTTTCGACTTGCCTTCCCCATCACATAATTATGAAGCACTTGAGCATCCTTCGGCCGCATCGGAAACGTCTCAATAAACTCATCAAGATTTGGTTTTCCTATATGGCTGATATTCGACCGAAAATTGCCTGACTTGCTCAATGTGGTCGCCTTTAGGGCGCGGCGCTCCTTTCGATTGAGCGATGCGTCCTGAGCCTGTTTATTCAAGGTGCCGGAGATATCAAGGCTGTCCAGCGGACTCACCAGAGCTCCGAACTCCGGGAACCATTGGCCATTCGTGTCCATGACATGGATCCGATCAGAACGTAAAGCAATCAAACTCTCAAGTTCTGCCTTGATCAGTCTGTCGAAAGAAATCATCGCATTTCGTTCACAGAGATCTTTCAAGAGTCCCGTACGCCGAATGGCAGCATCGGCATACGCTTGATCCAACGGCGCCATTTCTGAAATATGGGCGCCTGAAAAAGCGAAGACCGCGCGGCCTGAAGCTTTGAGCGACAGCAGGCTTGATCGAACCAGTGCTTCTGACTCAGACAGATTCATTTTGCTAAGCGCTGAATAGTCGTTGCTGTCCAGATAAATGATGCTTTCAGGCATAACACTTCTCTTTTCTTGAGTTCGAAATAAGGTTCAGGCGCCGGAACACAGCAAGCTAGCCAAAAAATTCATTTTTCGATAATGGCTTGGTACGTGGATCTTTCTGTAGAGACCGTCCGGCCTATCGATGCATTGCGGCGCTGGCAATCGACACGTTGGCTTGCCACCGTATGTCTGCTGAGCTTCCCATAGTTCGTCTCCAAAAAGCCTAGTTACCGCGTTAAGCCAGGTCGCTAGGATGCGACTTTACCAACCCGCAGGAGATAATCATGTCCAAACAACCCACTTCAACTAGCCAGCAACGCCAACAACGCCAACAACAGAATCAAAAATCGGATGCACTTAACAGTAATCCCGGCACATCGGGTACCAATCCGACTAATGCTCACGTTCATGGCAATCGCGGAAAACAGCTCAATCCAAACCAGCGCTAGGAGTGCGTACCCCCGGTCACCAATGACCGGGGGTATCAAGGATTTCAGATGATTATTGACACCTGCTTTGCTACCCAAGGCGAGCTGGCCAAACTCGCCTACGATGCATTCGGCGTGCTCCCGCGTAAGGAAGCCAGTCATGATGACATCGACGAGACTCAAAAGAAGGCCATCCAAAAGCAGTTGGCGAGATTGGCCAAAGAAGAAGGTGGGCTGCTTTCAAATCTTGAACAGGTGATTCAGACACTCAGTAGCATCTTGGAAGCGTACTTGCCCAATATCCAGGTCATGAATGCCGTTGGCGATCCATTCAACGACTTGCTGGACGCATACAGCCGGCTCGTTCGTGAAGAGGGTACCTACCTTAGCAAAGTGGAAACCATCCGATACTTTATTTCGACCCAGGCAATCCCCTTGCTTGTCGTGTCGCTGAATCAGAGTCTGCTTAAACACAGGCTTGCTGATCTTACGCTCGACATGCCGGAAGAAAAATTTTGGTTCCTGCCAACAGTCGCTGAAGACGGCAGCCGGGTACTGCCTCTGGAAAAAGTGATGCGTTGG
Source organism: Pseudomonas rustica (assembly GCF_049959085.1). Taxonomy (NCBI): domain Bacteria; kingdom Pseudomonadati; phylum Pseudomonadota; class Gammaproteobacteria; order Pseudomonadales; family Pseudomonadaceae; genus Pseudomonas; species Pseudomonas rustica. The sequence continues at coordinate 1,292,084 of NZ_CP188200.1, forward strand.
GTCTACGTGCGCTGTGATCTCTCGCAGACGCAGTTTCACTATCCAGGCAAGAATCCGCGAAGCGACAACAACATGCTTCAACAGAACCTCGACAACGCCATCAAGTGGGCGCGAGGCGTAAGGTTACCGGCGCTTCCAGCCTTGTTTAAAAATTTCGAAGAATCCTTTTCCACCCTGGCTCAAACCGGGCGAGAGATATCCAAGGGACTTCAGGCAAGCATTTTCGTCGCACTAATGGTTGCGAGGGTGTCGAGCTACCTCGCAAGGGAAATCACTGAAGTCTACGATCCTCAATACCTCGCCGATGTCTGCCGACAATTTCGCGAGTACGCCCTATGGATCGCCGATGACGTTAACGAGTTCAAGGCCGAGCTTACCCCGGTAATGAACCAGCACACATCCCCTGAGTCGGCTTCGTTTGTTTGGCACAATGCCTGTAGCCAGTACTGGGCATTTTTCGACAGCAAGTTGACTGCCGTCGCCGCCACTGTGCAGCGGCTCACGGATGCTCGTCCTGGCGAGCCAATACGAGATGACGTACTCACGGCTCTTAAGAGTAGATATGGCCTTTTTGCTGTCTGCTCCTATCAGGATCTGGCTCGGCGGCAGTCAGCATTTCTCCCTCCTCACGGTTTTGCTGAGCTGCTGAATCAGGGGTTTTCGCTCAAGAAGGATGTAGGCACTCAGTTGGAGCATATCGACGAGTATGCTTCCCGTGTAGCAGCGTATGGGTTGGATGAACAGCTGTGTTGGATGCTGCCTTGGCTACGCGGGGTTTACTACTATCGCAAAGGGGAGTTCAAGGCTGCGATGCCGCACTTCAAGGCTGCCTTTGAAAATGCCAAGTACCGAGCAGGGAAAAACCAGTACACGCTGGTGAATCAATACGTGGAGCTCGCGGCGAAAAATGGTGATCGACGTAGCTTTAAGAAGGGAATTGAATGGGCGCAATACCTGGATATCAAGGTGCGCTGGTTGCGTGATGATGAGCCGACAGAAAAGAAGCTGAACTACGTCTACTACATGCTGAGGATAGCTCGGTACGACCACCAGATGTAGCGAACGTATCCACGTGCGGGTGTTAAGCGATGGCGATAAACTCAAGATACGTGATCTGCAAACGATGAACACAACGCATCAGAAAGCATGACGATGAGGCGGAAGTAGCTATGAGCTTAATGAGAATAACACTGCCGAAACAGCCCGGATTCGACCCCCAGTTACGAGGTTTGGGATATAAGACTGCCAAAGAGTACAGCCGTAAGCTAGCGATCGTGGGTAGTGGTTTGTTCGTGGGATGTGGAGCGCTGTTTTTCGTACCGCTTACACAACCTATGGCGCTAGGATTGGCGGGAGTTCTGCTCGGCCTTGCCTGCATCGTAGGGCGCAAATACAACAAGCATGCTTGTGAGTTCGTGAAGCACACGTCGTTGCCTCAGCTCATCAAGATATTTGCCCCAACCTGGCGCTACATGTTGATGACAACCATTTTGCTGGGAGTTGGGTTAGGTCTGAATGAATGGAGCGTTTATGCCGAGAAGAAGGAAATGCTATTAAGCCTGATCTTGTCTGCAGGCTGTTTCGATTCACTTAAAAGTTTCCTCACCACCAAATAGTTGTTCATGGAGCGGTGGTGGTGGGCTCGTCGCATGTAAGCCGCCGCTCAGATAAGCCCATTTATTTAAGTTTGCAGCGTCAGCTCGGCGCTCGGTGTCATGATGTCGCGTCATTTTTGAACCGACGGAGCCGAAGACTGATCTGCTGCTGGATCTTGGTAAAAAATGCTGTTGATATACCAAATGGTTTCGCCGGTTGGAGTCTGTACGGTTGCTTCGTCACCTTCCTGCTTCTTGAGTAGGGCCCGAGCCATTGGTGAATCGATCGAGATGTAATCGTTGCGTCCATAAATTTCGTCGTACCCCACAATCCTAAATTTCTTCACGTCTCCATCGTCTTTTTCAACCTCGACCCAAGCCCCAAAAAACACCTTCCCCTCCTGCTCAGGGGAATAATCGACAACCTTCACGTCCTCCAGACGCTTGCGCAGATACCTAACCCTTCGATCAATCTCCCTTAGCAGTTTTTTGTTGTACTGGTAGTCCGCGTTTTCGCTGCGGTCTCCCAGCGATGCCGCCCAAGCGACTTTCTGGGTTATCTCAGGGCGATACACACGCCACAGATGATCGAGCTCTGCTTTTAGAGCGTCATGGCCGCCGCGAGTGATGATGTTTGTGGCCAAACCGGCCTCCTTTTGAAAAATGATGCAAGCCCTAACAGGGGCTAAGTAAATTGCCGTGCTCGCATACGGTGATTTCAAGGCACTTATTTGCTCAACGGCTTAGCACGAAATCCAGCATCACCGGGACTAAATTCACAATGGGTAGAAAGTGCGTGTAGTTAGTCATGATCGGCTCAAGTCGAAGCAGGATTTTCTCCGTATTTAGCTCATTCTCGCGCAAGACCGTTTTGTAAAGGACATCGAAGTCGGTTGTCGCGACGGTGTAACGTCCTTGCTCTGATCGGCTCATGTCTCCGAATATCGCAATGACAGCCACGTAGCATTTTCCGCCAACTCTCAGGGCAAGCGGTACCAGGCAAGCAGCTTCAAATGGGTCATGTGCCTCGACGAACCTGAAGGATATCCTGGCCCCAGTTTTTCTATTCAAGAAACCAGATATAGCTCTGATGTTTTGATCGCAGTGGATGAGCTCTGTTGCTGATATCGTCAGGTGTTCCCTGTCTGCGAAAAAACTCTTCATCCCCATCAAAAGGTCAGCCGTTTCCAGCGCCCGTGAATAGTCTGGCAAGACTACGCCTCTTTTGACGATCACAGAGCTCTGGGTGCCGTAGAAGTCCATCTCTATGGAGAGGCTTTCAGGTCTGCGTAGCAGGCAGACTATCTGAAAAAAATTAGCAAGCTCGTCCAGGTGAATCGGCAACTCGGGGTCGAGCGTTGCGGTGAATTGGGCGCTTGAACCATCTTCATTCATTAACCAGTCAAAGGTGCCGCAATCGATCCGGATTTTTTTCAGGCTTTTGGGGAGCCATTCATGCATAGGGCTGAAGAAGGCTGAAGCCTCCACCAGCGCACTCACGCCACTCGACAGATCCCGGAAGGTCAATGTGCCCTTGGCAGCAGGCGCCACTGGAGTAAGCTCCATAATCCCCGCAGATAATTCAGTACGACTACGTGGATCTACCTGTCCAAATCTTGTGGTTGAAAATTGCATATTCTGCAGCTCGACGCTCCCGCCCATTCCTAGTGTCGCGTTAACGAATGCAGTGAGATTTCCCATGCCCTCAAGCTGAAAATGCATTGCGTGGCAGCCATCCTCAAAGCCAACATTTTTGAGAAACATGGATTTTTTATCGGTGTATTTGGCAGGGGAGCTTCCAATAGCTCGTAAGATTTCTGACTTGAACGTGCTCGGCTCGCTGAGCCTTATTTCACGACCTAATCCAAAATCAACTCGTAGTGTGAGCTTGTGTAACCTTTCCGCTTTGCCGGCGATGATATGAGTATTAACCCTCTGCAAGATTTCACGGATCAGGGGTTCATCGACATGACGTATGAATGCCCTTTGAGGATGTGGCCCTTGCGAAAAGTCCATCAGGACATAGAAGGAGGGAAGCGGGCTGGTAGCCATCTTGCGCAGGTTGGACAGGGTGACATCCACTTTAAGCGACGTGGTACGCGTGGATTTTACTTGGACTTTGCCTGCAATTATGGGCTCATGAAGTGTCATCAGCGTAAGTTCGCCGGTTTCCTGCTCTACCTCGACGAAGACGTCCCAACCGTGCTTATCAGCACTGCTTTTATTGGCGGTCACTCCATCGACGGAGCAAAAGCCCATAAAAAAATGCTCACCACCCGCACCTATATCACTCATAAAATCCTCTGGCTTTCCTTTTTATCCATGTGCTTTTTTCACCGGAATTGGTTGAAAGCATTTCGTTACGCGCTACGAGTAACGTGCAAGTTGGGGCGACAGTCCTGTTTGACTTTTGGTTAAGACGTAATCAGGCATCATCACGATGCTTCGCCTGAACAAACAGGTGACTAGCACCCTTCAATCGGCTTGCTTGGCGAAGGGGAGGGGGGCCGCGCAGGAGTACCAGCAGGAACGCCAAATCCAACCTTTTTTTTCTTGGCGGCAGCGGCGTTGAGCGCTACAGGACTGAGGTGAGCCAGGCTTACCATAAGACCAAACTTCCTGAATATAGCGTCTAGGGTCGCAACAGTCGGATTGCTGCTGTCGACCTCCAGCTGCGACAGAGTGCGCTTTGAAATTTTGCAGGCCTTCGCGAACCTCTCCTGGCTTAAGCCCAGAACATTTTCACGAAGTTGCTTAGCAGCGCCACCCAGCGACAGGTTCCCTTGGGCGACTTCCTCGGCCACTGCTTGAATGTAAGCCTTGCGCTCTTCTAGAGTCATCTCTTTCACTTTCCCCCACACTGTCAGCCTATCCAGATTGAACGGAATTCTCTTGCGTGGCGCATTATAATGCACTGAGACATGATGAGCGACAGGGTAACGGCGCATTAAAATGCGCTAATCGAACGCGTTTGTTTTTTCGGTGCTTGTAAGAATGAACGGCAAATGGGCGCCTTTCACATAGTACGTTTTGAAGACGGTAGCCCCCTCATCTACCGGCTAATCTGCTGGGTGTGACGATTAGGGAGGCGTATTTACCTTGACGCGGACATTGCATGCTCCGCCTCAGCCCCCTTTCGTATTCACCTCCTAATTGATTACTCAGCTTTTTGCTCCAACCTCATACTGGGCAAAGGAACACGGTCGACGGAAACTCTCAACACCGAATGATGCAAACCGGCATATGCGTGAGCGCTTAGCAAGCGTGGGAGGAAAACCATCGGGGGGAAGCGCATGAATATTTTGGAGCTAAAAGCCCTGAATGACCTGCTGGAAAAAGAGTACGGTTGGCCAGGCGAAGTAGGTGTGTCTCCCGACGATTTCCAGCGTAGCCATCCATCACGGCATCAACGTCAACGTGATCCGCAAGTGGCTATCTATTTACCAAGATCAATCATCCGCTACCCTGCCGGCCTTCGTTCAGTTTTCTCGATGCGCAGAATCACCGCATCACCTGTTTTCACTGATACCTTGACCTCCTTGATCAACACCTCAGAGCAGCCTTGGCCTGTAAACGCTGACAGCCGATGTACGCCCATGGTGAGCCCAAAATGGGCTAACTCCCCGAATGAAAATCGGCAGCGGGGCTCCCATCTATCGAAAAACGAATTGTGCATCTGCCATCTTCGGATTCGTCACCCACCACCACAAGATGGACATCAGATCGTTCGGTGAAACCGTAACGCCTCGACGCTGGAACAAGCTCGGCCCGCTCTGGAGAATATTGCCGCACCGGAACGCACCTTGCCGTCGCAGCGACAGCTGCAAGGAAAGTGAAAAATCTCACTTTTTCCCACAATGTTCTTGCGTCACCGTTTGGAAATGCTAGAGACCTAACGTGAGCGTTCTAAGTCTTTTTTCAAGCACATCCTCAAAATGCGTTGTTAACAGATCGCAGCGATCCTGTGTGAGACCTGACCAGCACGAGATTCCCAATATGAAACCCTCAGCCTTCGCTCCATTTTTCACGGCGATAATCATCGACCCCGCATGCTCAATGTCATAGACGATCCTCTCTGCTCGACGTCTTATAAGTTCAGGTAGAACATCTGTATGGTTGCTCATGACGTGCCTCTCGCCCTATTCAGGAACGCGTTGTGCTGACAGCCGAAGGATCACTGCCTTACGGAAAATGATCAGACGAATTCTATTTTTGAGTTGTGGATCCGTTCAGCGACCTGTCCATGCGCTTGGTAAACGCAATGATCTTTCATTGCAAAGCTTGGTGGCCCAGTCAGATTCCTGGGTTTTAATTTGATGGCTCAACCAGAAGCGCTTAGCTCACTCATCTCGCGAGATTCAGGCATAACCAACACACCGCTGCGTGCCCATCTATGTGCGGATGTTGGTTAAAGAGCGAATGCCCGTGGTTACACACCGTTGCCCGTAATTACAAAGGTCGAAGCGTGACTTCACCGGACGCTTACGTTTCACACGCAATATAGGCTAGCGTTCCTTAAGCGACTCGTAGCGACTGGGCTAGACGCACCACCGCTGCTAATCGTTCAAGCCCTTCGCTCAGTCGCGCAGGTGTAATAAAGCTGAAGTTCAGCCGCAGGTGCCCCAGATTCTTATCCGGTTCGGGGAAGAACGGCTCTCCTGGCATGAAAGCCACGTCAACCGCCAATGCAGCCTTGAGTAATATCCGAGTATCTAGCGGCTGCTTGAGCGTCAACCAGAAAAACAGCCCGCCTTGCGGTAGGTTCCAATCCGCGAGATCGGAAAAGTGCGTTTCCAGTGCAAGCTGAAATACATCCCGACGCAAACGATAGAAGTCCTGCAATTCAACAATGTGCTGCTGAAATTTTTCGGTGCCTATCCATTGCTGCGCTTGCCATTGACCTACCCGACTAGTGTGCAAGTCTGCCGATTGCTTTAGCCTCAGCAAATGCGGGAACAAATCTGGACTGGCAATCAGGTAGCCGACCCGCAAGCCTGGCAGCAATGTTTTCGAGACGGTACCCGTGTAAATCCAGCTGGCTTTTTTCAATCGGCTGACAATTGGCGTGGCGATGCCGCCGTCGTAGGTCAGTTCACGGTACGGCTCGTCCTCGATAAGGGTTACGCCGAACTCATCTAGCAAGGCTCCCACAGCTTCGCGTTTGGCTTCGCTGTATCGCACAGCGGATGGATTCTGAAAGGTCGGGATCAGGTATATAAACGCCGGGTGATGTTTTTCGAGGCGCTCACGCAATTGCGCTAAGTCCGGGCCGTCGGCCTCCAGCGGAACAGTGATGCAGTCAGCTCCAAACAGTTGAAAAATCTGCAGCGCTGCCAAGTAGGTGGGTGCTTCCAGCAGGATCTCAGTGCCTTTGTCGATGTAAAGTTTTGCGGCGAGGTCGAGGGTTTGCTGAGATCCGCTGACCACGAGCACCTGACTTGACTCGCACGGCACACCCAGTGCACGCGCCTCTGCAGCCAAGGCTTCACGAAGCGCTGGCTCGCCTTCGCTCATGCCGTATTGGCCCATGGACAGGGGCATCTGGCTCCACTCTACTTTAGGCAGCATGGCTTCGGCTGGTAGGCCGCCTGCGAATGACATCACTTCAGGGCGCTGTGCAGCAGCAAAGATTTCGCGGATCAAGGAGCCTTTTAGGCGCGAGATACGTTCGGAAAAAGCCATCGATATTACCCGTATGAGGTAGGGGAGAATGATTCGAAACTAATTGACTAAAATTAGGATGCCGCAACGTATAAGTTGCCCGTTGTTACTGAGTTGGACGCTTCACGCTGATGAAGGGGGCCAAAGGTTCGTTCGTGAAACGTTCACTGAGTAGTCATTCAGACGCAGATGGCGTCCTCCAGCCCAATAGGGCTCTGAATTGAAACGGTTATGCCTAGAGTGCGACGGGAAAGGAAGCGCCCAGAACCGTCATCCGAATGTTCAGGCCGGGGTGCACTTCGAAGCTGTTATGTAACCTAGTGATATAACGCGTATGGCGCCTGCCTTCCTGAGTAACCCGAGCATTGGGTATATACGCTTTAGTGGCAGCCATCCTTAGAAGTCGTCTGACGCCGTTTCCGACCTTCCGTAAATCGAAAATGGTGTCTGGGTCATTGGAACCTTAAAACTCACTGCTCAGCTGACCGTTGCTTAACATCGTGCGTTTTCTTCATTCGACGATCCAATGATGTGTGACGACAAAATATGGGGGAGCAAGTAAGGCTTCTGCTAGTACTTAGCCCCCCGGTTGTTGCTGTGCACGCCCATCACATTGGATGGGCATAGCATCTGATGTGTTTACAAGATTGGTTCCAATCGGCACTTGGAGTCGAATGCCGTATGTACACATCTGTCGTAAAGGTCGGTCAGGACTCCGAGGCACAGATCCCTGACCGCTCACCTCATACACCCGCTACTTTTCAGGTTTGTGGATCGGGAGCGTTGGGTGTTTTGGCTTGTTTTCGGGGTTCACATGACGCCGTCGGTCTTCGTTTCCATCATCACGCTTTGGTTTAGGGCCCGGCTTTATGTGAGTTGACATGCTTTTCTCGATATCTAAATGGTTGATTTCAGTAGGGCAGTCAGCGGCTAATGCCAGATGCCGATTTTGCCGCACAATGATTGCTGGACTCGCCAGGATGGAGCCAGTATCAGTTGAAATATTTTTATGCATGGCAGTTGTAAAAGCAGAGCGACCGATGAGTTGGAATTTTTCAGCGAGACGGGCTATTTCATGTCCTTTTGAGGGCAGCCTGCCAACAACCGTCCCGGCGTCCAGGACATGTTTTTCCCTTGCGCCCGACATCAGTGGGGCAATTGAGCTCGGACTTGCTGATAGTCAATCTTGATTCAACAAGTAAAATTCACTTGTTAAGCGTCGATGAGCCGTCCTCGAAGAGCTCAACCGACGCAATGGCGTTAGTCATGTCGACCATAAGAAAGCCGCCAACAAGTACTCGAACACCTTGGATGCCAATATTTCTCCCGATTTAGAAAAAGTCAGCGAGGGCTGTTCGAGGAAATTACAATTTGCAGTAGGCGAAATTTGCGAGCGCAGCGTCGAGCACTCTCACACGATGCGTGGTGTTCAACCCGAAAGAACTGGATGTATTGCGAAGAAAGGAAGGCAGGTCGTGAGAAGGGCTTCGACAATATCTACGATGGCGGAGAACTTCCCGTTTTGCTACGGTGCCAGATCAAGTCAGCGCTTCGAAGATTCGTGAGGTTGTATCGGTGGGAGCATGGAATTTAGCTGTTAAGAGATCTAGGATCTAGAAATTGCAACGCCGATCGTCGAAGGGCAGACACCTGATTAGTCCTTTACACCCAACCAGCCGTCTACCGCCGAGCAATGCTGTGGTGATAGACGGCCTTCGAGTTTATCCTACAGAAGCTCGTCTGGGCGTGAGGACATCAATGATGAAGTGGTCATGCTCTATCATTGATAGAGGCAGGCAGCAATCTTCATATTTCCGGAGACTCCTCCTGCATGGGCACGGAAAAGATGGTGAGTGAACCCCGGTATGTTTTGCAACAGGTACGCCAAGCTTTGAAACACTGAACCAGTGTCGAGCTGTTGTGACTACCTGAAGGCCGGCTCTAAGCAGGGAGTAGTCATAGTGATCACCATCATGCCTGAATGGAACGGCTGCCTTGACGACCGGATTTGCTACTAAATCGTATGTGATGAGTTCGAAATCCTCAACGACATCTTGGCAAAATTCCCCAGCGTAAAGCTTGCCCCTCCGATGCTTGCAACTCTGAAGGACTGATCTGGGGCTCTCGCAGATTGAGCAGCTCATCTTCTTGATAATTTCGCGGCTGCTGGAAAATACTTTATAGGGGTACAGCATTTGCCAGCTGTTGACCGCGTTCGTTAGGAAGGCTTGTCCGTAATCTCGCTCGACATGCTCATGATTGCCGCGAACGTTGGCTAATAGGATTTCTAAATTCTCAAGCTTGCACCATGCGGGATAAAAGCTTTCAGACTTTAGGAGATTAAAAATTTCCTCGTGGAGTAGATGACATTTTAGAAGTGTTGAGTAAACCCAAATTTTGTTCTTGATCACGCCATCATCTGTCGTTGCCTTCAAGGTTTCCAAGGATGACAGGTGGCGCTCATCTTGTAGCCCTACGTACCACCACTGCTTGAGTAAGGTATCGAGCTCCAAAAGCAGATCCGCACCGTTCATTTCTTATTGAGCTCCTTTACTATCTTCAAAACGTCTTTGGGCTTGCCTGACACTGAGTACTTCTTCTTACGTTTGCCTTTACCCTTGATGACGTTTACACGTAGCTCAATATCCTCGGAATTATGTTGGCTGATTTTCGTTTCGATGAATGCGCCTAGAACAGTCACGAACAAAGGCACCCCTACATCCGTCAAAAGGTAGGTACCAATGTCAAGAATGATGCTGTTGACCTGCGAGTAATGGACGTTCTGCGCGTCGCCGCAAACACCAATCACGACTTGATCTGATTCGTTGTCTCGCAGCAGCGCCATGAACTCGATTGCGTCGGCACCAATTACCGCAGCAGGGGTTTGGGGGGTGGTCTCTGGGATCACCAGAGCGATACCTCCTTCTTCGCCAAGCTTGTCGATATAGATCGATGCAGCGCTCTGCTCCGCTACATATTCCTCATAAAGCTTTGCTGCAGAACTCATAGAAATAATTCCTCAAATGATTAGGTGTGGGTGACCTAGCTCCGCTTCAGATCTGCTGGAAGCCTGTATCTGGAGCTACCTAGGTTCAGAAAACCTAAAAGGATGAACCTGGGGGTAGGAGGTAGTGGCTACACGATATCACTGAGCTAGTTGGTTTACATGCGTGCATTTTTTGCAGTAGTTCTCTGCAGCTGGTTGGAGGTTTGGCAAGCATGGGGGGCGGTTTTAAGAAAGACTCAGTCTCATAAAAATTTACGTGGTCACACTCCGTTTTTCGCACAATCTGCTTGCTCCGAGTACCGAGCTTCCCGCCCGATAAGGCTTGATACTGTAGTCATCGAGATTGTTACCACTGAACTAGAAGACCAGCCGACGGAGCGATGAAGCCCATCGGTGCGAAACCGAAACATGCGGATACGATAGCTGTTAGCACCTGGGATTCTAAAAATTCACTGCCGTTCGCCTTGCATCATGGCAAAGATCGCAACAGCTTGGCTGCTCACGTTCCTGAGAAGGGGACGCTGCTACCACTATCAGACAAAAGTTGATCGCGGATAGACTTGCCGCAACTTCCGCTTTTAGTAGGTATCTAATCGATGGCTCGCGATGATTTTACTGCCAGCGTTGTAAGGAAATTGAGGGACAGGGTCGCGCATCGGTGTTCGAAGCCAAACTGCAGAGTGCCGACTTCGGCTCCTCAAGATGAAGATGGCGTCACCAATGTTGGCAAAGCTGCCCATATTTGTGCCGCATCCCCTGGTGGGCCTCGCTATGATTCAGGCATGACCAGTAACGAGCGAAAGGCATTTTCCAACGGTATCTGGCTATGCGCGATTCATGCAGATGAGATCGATCGGGACGTCAACACCCACACCGTGGAGCTGCTCAAAGGTTGGAAAAGGCAGGCCGAGGCCGCTACGAAAACCGAGCTTGGGCGTCAGCTACCTAAAGTTACCGACGCGACCGACCTGTTAGCCATGACGCTAAGCGGGATGCCGAAGAAATTTCTTCCAAATGCAATACATCAAGTCCATACGGCTTCAGCAAATGTATTGGCGGCGGCCGACCCTCGTTTCGATGTGATAAGCAGATACGATCCGTTGTATGGGACAGCTTTTCAGGTCAATGCCAAGGAAAACGTTCAGATCTTCATGAAGGTCGGTGGAGATGATGCCCAGATCGCGGCAACCGGTTATACGGCCCTTTTTGAGAACGGACATGCGTTCGAGCTCGATGCGAAGAATATCGAATTTCAAGGATCTGCGTTATTCGAGATGATTAAGGAACTGGTCAGCGGAAATGAAGGCAAGGTAAGTTTTTTTCGTGCATCCACTGCGGTAGTCATAAAAATGTCTGCAACGGATCCAGTGACTGGCAAAAAGATTAACTAGGACGACATCCCAGGATCGATAACCTCAGGCACCCAATCGTACTGCCTCCGAGGCGTATCGATGAAAGGAATGATAAGTTTGATTGCCGACGCGAGTCATAATGGGGGGAACTCCAAAGTCAATTTTAATATCAATACAGAAAGCTGGAATGGACGCGAGGTTTCTCAGCTTCCTTGGTTTAACAAGATAGCGACCTTCGTCGAAGCGATTCTAGAGAAGTGGGAGATAGATTTAGGTGTGGAGATCGACGGAGAGCTAATCTCTGGCATGATGTTGAACCTTATCCCGGAACACCTCCTGCCGCTTTCGTATGCGCTTGCATATGTACACATGGCCAGAGAGCTGTCTGGCTTTCTGAAGGAGCCAATATTTTTTGATGGACGATTCCGTCTGACTGACGAATCCAACGATGAACTAGCAGATAGTGTAAAGATGATAGAGGGTAATTATCTTGACTTGAATACAATCACCTTCCCCATCATCGGCAGATGTGTCGTCGATGGCCCGGATATTGGTAGTTTGATCGGACGTCAGTATGAGTTCGATAGCTATGAGGCGGTAGAACGTAAACAGATTGAAATTTTTGGTCAGCGCCTCCAGCTGCCTCCGATACGCAGGGTTGTGAAGAACGGCGCAATGGAACTGTTCAGCTGCGAGGAGGGGCAGGGAGTGGTTCGAATACATCACCGGCCCGGTATTTCGGTTTTTAGCCGCTATGTAATAGACAATAACTGATTTGCTGTAATTTCGTGACGGGTGGTGCCATGCTGCGGAAGTGACGAGGCATCAGGAGTTACGCTTTGTTCTGTTCGCATAAACACCTGCAGCAAGGCTGCTGAGAAAACCATTCATTGACTTCGACATCCCAGCCAAGCTCGCAAAACTCAAGGGTGGCCCTGTAATTTTGATTTACATTGTAATCCGGTTTTTTTCTGCGTCCTGCCACTCTTTACAAATAAAACCCCCCGCAATGTACATCCGTTCTTTCCAATCGAACGTTGACAGCATATGCATTGGTGCGCACGCAGGAAAACCAAGCTTCAGGTGGAGTGCGCTGTAGGGTTCGACTAATGCCGGCATAAATATTGGGTCGTACTCATTTGTCGCGTCAAGCTCTCGATATAGCAATCCAATATGTTGGAACACACTTTTCTTTGCGCTCTCCTTTTTCTTTTTGCTGTGAAAAGAGTTGAGGAGCAGAGTGCCTTCTGGCGATCGAGTTACTGTGAAGCGGATTTTCGAGTCGGACATTGAAGTTCTATTTATTTTGTGGTGACGCTGGAGCAAGCGCGGGTGCAACTGTGAGTGATTGGGTTTCTAGTTTTTTCAGTTATGCTTTATTGCTGTGTCAGCTTTGCGTTCATCCTTCAGTATTTTTAACTTGATATCAAAGCCCTTCGGTTCTTATTGATCTATGTGGTCGTAGTCTTATGCGGTAGTAAATATTCAGTTCATTGGCGGCTAGCGGGGTTTTATTTGAAAATAAATGATTATGTAGTGGGGGCGGTTGCCGAGTGAAAGTCTCCATCGACATACTAAAAAAGGAGAGCTGAGCCACAAAAGAGGATAGCGTTATGGAAAGCAGAGATATTGATCAACTGAATATTGATTTGCTTAGGACATTTGGATGGCAGGTGGAGATTGCCGAGCAGGATGAGTCGCTCGGGGTCTCTGGCAAGTACTTGAAGCTTTTTCGGGTTACCAGGCCTGGCCAACCTGATTGCAAAAAATCTTACGTAGGCCCAATGCCTATCGATATTCCCGACTTCGCTATCCATAACGCCGGCTGGCTCTGCCGCGATTACTATCTCTTAGGCTACAAACAAGGGCGCCGTGATGAAGGCCGATTCAGGCGCAAAAAACGACTCCGTCATCGGTAAGGATTGAGGTTGCCAACTGATGCTACGGCTTGCAGGATTTTGGATCCATCCTGTTGGAGTTGCAGATGTTCAAGGCATTTCACCCGTTTGAGCCGAAATCTATTCATATCCGCGACTACATCCACTTGCTCCGCTCTACGCCCTCCCTTGGCGATGCGCGTTGCCCTGCTTGTGAGCAGCCATTAGCGGTTAAGGGGGATCTTGATCCCAACCCAGCCGTGAAGACTCATTTTGCGCACCGGCGAGATCCAGAGTCGCCCGTGTGTCCTATTAAAAGTGAAGGCGCCATCCGGTATCAGGTACTTACCGAGACCTTGCCGGACACTGAAATTGCCGCAGCTCTGCGCGCGCGTTTCTTCGAGAACTGGACGTACCATTGGCATCAGTTCAAAAAATATGTTCGCACCGTCGATGCCAAGGATTTTGCTGAGGCCCTACGGGAGGTGGATACAAGAGGTGTCTGGAAATACCGAGATATCGAGGAGCATGAGGTGATCATTGCCATGCTTGCCACCAGAGACTTCAAGCCCGTTAAGTCGTATCGGTCGCGTTGGGTACGATTTTGGTTCCAGAGCGAAGTGGAAAATCTTCAGGAGTTCTGGAATCTGGGCGACGGTCAGAAGGTCATGATTCGAGCCGAGTATGATCTTTCGGCGAGAGCCACGAAGATCCGTGAAGACAGATTCGAGGATTTCAGTTTGCTGGAGGTCAATTCCAGTTATCTAGAAAATGAGGCGTATGCCGAGGTACCCAGGATAGTTCAAACCATCATGTCGGAGCGTTTCCCTCGATTGATCGACCCTCCTGTTTGACGAGATCGGTATCACGGGAAAGTGGGGCGAGTCTCCCCCGGTGGTTGGTTGGATTCTCTCCACCTCTGAGTGCGTTACCTCGGCGGGCGTCAATCACCTCGCCTGTCTGACCTATGTTTGCTCGGCATCAGCGGATGCGGTAGGCGTGTGTTGTCTTGCATTTGATTGAGGCGTTGCTTGGCTTGAGTCATGGTCGATGCGGCGCGACCTAATTTCTACTTTAGATAAAATTCGAGTAGGGGATCGCAGTGACGGTATCAATTCCATGGGCGCTAGCGGGAGCCGCAGCGGCCTGGGTCTGGCGCAAAATAGAGAAAGCGCTATTTTACAAAACATACCTTTTGTCTCATCGAAGGTGGTCGAACAAGCATGGCTTGGGAGCGTTCTGGGAGCCCTTGGGGGAAAACCTGGAGTACTCGTTGCGTATTGCCCAATCCACTGATCCTGAGCCGCAGCAATCCAAAGTTGCATTTCGATCGACTCGGGGTCGGATCGAACGCTTCCAGGCGGTGTTTGAAGCAGAAGGAATGGGGCGTAGATATCAGGAGAACGTTACGATCCACGGGGTGGACGCGACCCCTATCGTTTGCGCCTTGAGCAGCCTGCCTGTTTGCGAGCCCGTAGGAATCTTCGGACTAGCAATGAAATATTCACTTGAGACAGTCCGGTTCTACTCATGCGTTGCGACCCTGGAAGGAGACCGGGTCGAGCAGATCTCAAGCCCATTGAGGCAATCGCTCACTCAGACTTGGGCGGAAAATTCGCACTGGAAAGAGCGATGGGGCATTTGGTGGAACCTGGACTCCATAATGCTTGCTCAGCAAGAGCTGCAGATTTTCTGGCGCTGGCTTGGAACCTATTCCCACTTCGGGCTCTATTCACCAAGCGCGCCATCCTCTCGGCCTAAGGTAATCTCACGCTTTATAGGCTGGTGGTGGCGACCAATTGCCAAGGCTGTTGGCTCGTTGATGGGGATGCGCTGGCTGGTTGTTTTACAATTTTGGTCGGCCGTATGGTCGGGGCTGTTCGTGATCGATGCCGATGATCGTTTGAGCTGGCGTTGGTCTCAGCGTGCGAAAACACATGCGAAGAGCAATGGATGAAAATTAGATTTGTGATCGTTTCTGGGATTTATCCCGGGCGACACAGCTATCGATTTTGGGGGCATCGACGAGCCGGATGGGTGACCTGAGAAAAATACTTTGCTAAAAGACGAAACATTTTTCGGTCAAGATAGTATGTTTTTTTAGTATGGGTACTATTCCGAAGTGCGCGTATTTAAAGGGCTGCGACGTAGATGGTATGTTTAGTGCGGTGCTTGTTTATATTCGGCGTTTTCAGAGCGATCACCTTGCGCCGCCGCCTCGCTGACGGACTGAGTCACCTGCGGGCGACGCACATGCCACAGCTCATGGAATTCGGCACGCATCCGCGCTTCACCTTCGGGGGTGATCAGCGCGGTGCCAGCGGGGCGGGGAGGGCGGTAACGACTCATGGCAACTTCTTGTGGTTAAGTCCGCTGGAGTCTATCAACCCTTGCGCAACACTGTCAGCGGACTTGCGTTGAGCGCCCGGCGCGTACCGAATACACCGGCGCCACCGATCAGCGCCGCGCCTATCAATGGCAGCACCAACAACCATGGATGCGGATGCCACGGCAGGTCGAAGGCGTAGCGATAGAGCACCAGACTCACCACTTCCGAACCGATGGCCGCGAGCAAACCGCTGACCGCGCCGAGCAAACCGAACTCGATGCGCCGCGCCTTGATCAGCAATTGCCGTTCCGCGCCCAGCGCACGCAACAACGCGCCTTGGCGAATACGTTCATCCAGCGTCGCTTGCAGGCCGGAAAACAACACCGCCATCCCGGCCGCCAAAACAAACAACAACACATATTCCACGGCCAGGGTGACTTGGGCGAGGATGCTGCGCAGCTGTTCGAGCAGGGCTTCGACCTGCAGGATGGTCACCGCCGGGAAGGCGCGCGACAGCTCGACAATCTGCTGATCATGACCCGGTGCCAGATAGAAGCTGGTCAGGTAGGTCGCTGGCAGATCTTTCAAGGTGCCCGGCTGGAAGATCATGAAGAAGTTCGGCTGGAAGTTATCCCAGTTGATCTCGCGCAGGCTGGTGACCTTCGCTTCACGATTGACCCCGCCGACAGTGAACACCAGATGATCGCCAAGCTTCAGTTTCAGGCTCTCTGCGACTTTACCTTCGACCGACACACCGGGTACGTCGTCCGACGGTTGTCCGCTCCACCATGACCCTGCGGTGATTTTGTTACCGGTGGGCAAATCGGCAGCCCAGGTCAGGCTCAGGTCGCGTTGTATCGCACGATCCCCCGCCGAATCCTTGCTAACGATCTGCTGTACCGGATCGCCGTTGATGCTGATCAGTCGGCCCGGCACTACGGGATACAGCGGCGCCGCTTGTGCTGACACGTTGATCAGGTGATCGCTGAACGCCTGTTTATCGGCGGGCAGAATGTTCAGGGCAAAGTAGTTAGGGGCATTTTTCGGCAACTGGTTTTGCCAAGTGTCGAGCAGTTCGCCACGCAGTAGCGCGATCAACGCCATCGACAACAGGATCAAACCGAAGGCCAGCGATTGACCGGCGGCGGCCAAGGGATGACGCAGCAACTGCCCCAGACCCAGGCGCCACGGCAACGAAGCGCGGGCGAGCATCCGGCGCAGACTTTTCAGCAGTAAGAGCAGCAAACCGCCAAGCACCAGCGCGGCGACCACACCGCCGCCGAGCAAGGCAAATGTCAGCAGCAGATCCAGACTCAAACGCCACATGATCAGACCGAGTGCGCCGAGTGCCACGCCATAAACCATCCAGGTGCTCGACGGAATAGGCAGCATGTCGCGACGCAACACGCGCAGCGGCGGTACGCGACCCAGTGCCGCGAGCGGCGGCAGGGCGAAACCGGCCAAGGCTACGAGCCCGGTGCCGATCCCGGCAATCGCCGGAAACAATCCGCCTGCAGGTACATCGCTCGGCAGCAAATCATGCAGCAGTGCGAACAAGCCCAACTGCGCCAACCAACCGAGCAGCGCACCGCCGAGGGCAGCGAGCAAGCCAAGTACGGTCAGTTGAATACTGAACAGCAGCATGGTTTCACGGCGCGACAGTCCGAGGCACCGCAGTAACGCGCTGGCATCGAAACGGCGGCTGGCAAAACGGTTCGCCGACAACGCCACTGCTACACCGGCCAACAGCACTGCGACCAGGCTGGCCATGTTCAGATAACGTTCAGCCTTGCCTAGCGCGCCACCAATTTGCCGGTTACCGTCGCGGGCATCCTGAATGCGCTGATTGGCCGCAAGGCCCGGTTTGATCAGTTGCCGATAGGTTTCCAGCGCCTGCGGTTCGCCGCGCCACAGTTCGCGATAACTCACCCGGCTGCCCGGTTGCACCACGCCGGTGGCGGCGAGGTCGTCGAGGTTGATCAGTACCCGTGGGGTCAGGCTATAAAAGTTGCCGGCGCGATCCGGTTCGTAAGTCAGGATGCGGGTCAGCTTCAACGTCTTCATGCCGACGTCGATGCTGTCGCCGATCTTCAGATCCAGCGCGGTCAGCAGGCGTGCTTCGACCCAGGCTTCGCCGGGTTGCGGTTCGCCGCCGATGTCTTCAGGGGCGAAGGGGGCCGGTGCACTTTTCAGTTCACCGCGTAATGGATAGGCGCGATCCACGGCTTTGATGCTCGACAACTGAATGCCGCTGTCGGTGGCGATGACGCTGGAGAACTCCACGACTTGCGCATGATTCAGGCGCAACTCGGTGCCGCTTTTGATTTGCTCCTCGCGGGCCGGTGAGCTGCCTTCAAGCACCAGATCGGCGCCGAGAAACTCGGTGGCGCGCAACATCATCGCGCCGTTCAACCGGGCGCCGAAGTAACCGATGGCGGTACTGGCCGCCACGGCCACCACCAATGCAAAGAACAACACGCGCAATTCGCCGGCGCGGGCATCGCGCAGCAATTGGCGAATGGCGAGACTGAACAGACGCAACAGCGGCAAACGTGCCATCAAGGCTCCAGAGGGGCGACCAACAGCCCGGCTTCAAGACGGATCAGGCGCCGGCAGCGATGGGCCAGGCGTTCGTCGTGGGTCACCAGCACCAGGGTGGTGCCGCGTTCCTTGTTCAACTCGAAGAGCAAGTCGCTGATGCGCTCGCCGGTGTGGCTGTCGAGGTTGCCGGTGGGTTCATCGGCGAACAGCACATCAGGCTCGGCGGCAAACGCACGGGCAATCGCTACACGCTGCTGCTCGCCACCGGAGAGCTGGCGCGGCGAGTGAGTCAGGCGCTGACCGAGGCCGACGCGCTGGAGCAATTCGGTCGCACGCTCACGCGCGTCTTTGCGGCCGTCGAGTTCCAGCGGCAGCATGACGTTTTCCAGCGCATTGAGGCTGTCGAGCAATTGAAACGATTGGAAGACGAAGCCAACGTGCTCGGCGCGAATGCGTGCGCGCTGGTCTTCATCGAGATTGCTCAGGCTTTGCCCGGCAAGGATGACTTCGCCGCTGCTCGGCAGGTCGAGGCCGGCGAGCAGGCCGAGGAGGGTGGATTTGCCGGAACCGGACGCGCCAACGATGGCCAGGCTGTCGCCCTTGTTCAGTTCCAGGCTGAGTTCGTGCAGGATAGTCAGTTCACCTTCCGCGCTGGGAACCACTTTGCTGAGGTTCTTCGCGGTGAGAATGCTTGAGCCCATGGAGAATCCGATGCGTGTGTGGTTTTTGAGTGCTGGCCTGGCCGTTATGTGCATGGCCCAGAACGCAGCGGCGGGTACTGTCCTGATCGTTGGCGATAGTATCAGCGCCGGTTTCGGGCTGGATACCCGCTTGGGGTGGGTGTCGTTGCTCGAACAACGGCTCAAACAGGAGGGTTTCGACGATAAAGTCGTCAATGCCTCGATCAGCGGCGACACCAGTGCCGGAGGCCAGGCGCGCCTGCCGGCGCTGCTTGCAGAGCATAAGCCGGAACTGGTGATCCTCGAACTGGGCGGCAACGATGGCTTGCGCGGAATGCCGCCAACTCAATTGCAACAAAATCTTGCCTCGATGATCGACAGCTCGCGCCAGAGCGGCGCCAAGGTGTTGTTGCTCGGTATGCAACTGCCGCCCAACTACGGCAAGCGTTACACCGATGCTTTTGCCGAGGTCTACGGCAAACTCGCCGACGATAAAAAGATCCCGCTGGTACCGTTTTTCCTCGACGGCGTCGGCGGTCATCCGGACTTGATGCAGGCCGATGGATTACACCCGGCGGTCGGGGCTCAGGGCAAGTTGCTGGAAAATGTCTGGCCGACGCTAAAACCGCTGTTATGAGGCTTTTCTAAGGGCAGGCTTTCGGCTAATGTGGCGCCCCCTTATTCGGAGCCCCAGATGTCGCGTTCTGCCTGGTCCCTGTTTGCCTACCAACTGATCGAGCCTGACGAGCAGCTGGATCTGTTCGCCTGCCAGGAAGTGCGGGTGCATTTGGTGACGCGTCAGCTCGAACTCGGTGGCTCGGCTGATCGAACCCTGTGCGGCAGCCTGCTGCCGGCGCAACCGCGCTGGTCGAGTGTTGATCGCCGGGTGTTTCAGGATCAGCGTCTGTGCTCGCTGTGCCGGGCGATTCTGGAGTCGCAGAAGCGTGGCACGTCGCCGATCTGGCCGGAGCTGCGTTTCGAGCTCTGATCTTGTAGGAGCCGAGCTTGCTCGCGAAGAGGCCGTGTCAGTCAACACTTCTGGCGACTGACACACCGCCTTCGCGAGCAGGCTCGCTCCCACCCAAAGCACCTTGCATCGCCTGCTGCAGGGTGGTCTCCCCGAAATTTCAAAGTGCGGTGTACAATCGCGCTCTTATACCCTTGTTGATCATGCGAAGGATTTTCCGGATGTTGCCGCGCTTGCCTGCCGTCACCCGCTGCCTGTCACTTGCCGCCCTGTGTGTGGCCGATCCCGTTGCTGCATTGGAGTTTCCCCTGCCACCACCCGGTGAAGACATCATCGGTCAGGTGCAGGTGATCAAAGCCAAGTACGAAGATACCTTCGCCGATCTGGGCACGACCTACGATCTGGGCTATTCGGAAATGGTCGCGGCCAACCCGGGCGTCGATGCCTGGTTGCCGGGCGCCGGCACTGAAATCGTCTTGCCGACCCGTTTCATCCTGCCGCCGGGCCCGCGCGAAGGCATCGTGATCAACCTCGCCGAGTACCGCCTCTACTACTTCCCGAAGGGCAAGAACGTGGTTTACACGTTCCCGCTGGGGATTGGCCGTGAGGGTTGGGGCTCGCCGATCGCGCACACCACCATCACCGCGAAGACGCCGAACCCGACCTGGACGCCGCCAGCGTCGATCAAGGCTGAACACGCCGCTGATGGCGATCCGCTGCCGAACGTTGTGCCGGCCGGCCCGGACAACCCGTTGGGGCCGTTCAAGTTCAACCTCGGCACGCCGGGTTACCTGATTCACGGTTCGAACAAGAAATTCGGTATCGGCATGCGTACCAGCCACGGTTGCTTCCGCATGTTCAACAACAACGTGCTGGAGATGGCCAGCATGGTGCCGGTCGGCACGTCGGTGCGCATCATCAACGATGCCTACAAGTTCGGCAGCAGTGGCGGCAAGGTGTACCTGGAAGCGCACACGCCGATTGACGACAAGGGCAACCCGTCGGTGGTCGACAAACACACGGCGGTCATCAATGCGATGCTCAAGCGTGAAGACGTCACCAGTAACCTGCGGGTAAATTGGGATGTAGTGCGCGACGTGGTCGCCGCTGAAGATGGTCTGCCGACAGAAATCGGCACGCCGAGTGCGTCGGCACCGATTGTCTCGAGTGCGCCGATCGATCTGCAGCAGTAAGCTGGCGATCAAGAACCCGTCGATGCCCAAAGCGTCGGCGGGTTTTTTATTGCCCGGACAAAAGTATCAGGCACAAAAAAGCCGATCCAAACATCGGATCGGCTTGATAACAATCCCGAAGGACTATTACTTGCGGCTAGCTTTGTCAAGCATGCGCAGAGCACGCTCGTTAGCTTCGTCAGCAGTCTGTTGTGCTTTTTGAGCAGCAGCCAGAGCTTCATCAGCTTTACGGTAAGCTTCGTCTGCACGAGCCTGGGAGCGAGCAGCTGCGTCTTCAGTAGCGGTCAGACGTGCTTCGGTTTCTTTCGATGCGCTGCTGCAACCGGTAGCCAGAACTGCGGCCAGAGCCAGAGCAGAGAATTTCAGAACGTTGTTCATCGTGTTCCCCTTCAAGGACTTTCAATTAAGTGACTGTCTCCTCCGATTGAGGAAATAGCCGGCGTACATACTACCCATTACTTGTAGTAAGTAAACTGACGTAGCGCAAGATGCAAAAAAAATTGTAGGCGTTGATTCTTTTTCGAGCAACTTTTAACTGCGCTGTTTAAAAAATAAACAGCTACAAGCCCCGCGCTGAGCGAGTTAATGGGAAAAAGTTCCCGTTGTGATGGTTGTTTTTGCAGTCTTGGCTAAAGTCTGTCTATATCAATTCGTCCATACTTTCATTGCGATTTTGCGTGGTGCATCACCTATCTTTATGTTTCTTGAGGTGACTTTAAAAAAGGCTGCACGTCTTAAGTCTCAACATCCGGCAATGTTCAGGTGAGCGGCCCGGGAAGATCTTCTCCCACGCCACCCCTGCGTCCATCGGAGCAACCCCCGTCAACTGGCTTGATGACGAGCGCACCTTGAGCATTTTTGCCAATGGTGCCTACTATTTATCAGGTGCTCGGTTGCGCGAGATCGGTGTGGCTCTTCTCGGTGTCCAACAGGCACGGGGTGGCGTAGATGTTCCTTCGCCGGAAAAACATCGGTAAGGTAGGGGTCAGAATTCAAGACCCGCGAGGAGTAGTGATGAGCGAGGCGTTGTCCATCCACCATGACCAGGCTGGTCATCAGTTCGAGACCAATGTGGACGGTCATCGTGCCTATCTGACCTATATGGATCTGGGGAAACAGACCCTGGATATCTATCGCACGTTCGTGCCCAACGCCCTGCGTGGCCGGGGCATAGCGGCAGCGCTGACCGAAAGCGCGCTGCAGTACGCCGAAGAAATGGGCTACACGGTGATTCCGTCGTGCTCCTACGTCGAGCGCTATATGGAGCGCCACCAGCGCCGCGCCGCTAAGATCTGAATCGCACACACAAAAACGCCGGGCATTGCCCGGCGTTTTTTTATGCCTGCGAAACCTCGATCAGTTGCGCTGACGTTTCGGCAGCACGTCTTTGAGCTTGGCGTGCATGCTGCGCAGGGTGGTCTCGGTGGCCGACCAGTCGATGCAGGCATCGGTGATCGACACGCCGTATTGCAGATCGGCGAGGTCTTTCGGAATCGCCTGGCAGCCCCAGTTCAGGTGACTTTCGACCATCAGGCCGATGATCGACTGGTTGCCTTCAAGGATCTGGTTGGCGACGTTTTCCATCACCAATGGTTGCAGGGCCGGATCCTTGTTGGAGTTGGCGTGGCTGCAATCGACCATCACGTTCGGCTTGATCTTGGCTTTGTTCAGCGCCTGCTCGCACAGGGCAACGCTAACCGAATCGTAGTTCGGCTTGCCGTTGCCACCACGCAGCACGACGTGACCGTAGGCGTTGCCTTTGGTAGTGACGATCGACACGCCACCTTCCTGGTTGATACCGAGGAAACGGTGCGGGCTGGAGACCGACTGCAAGGCGTTGATCGCCACGGTCAGGCCGCCGTCGGTGCCGTTCTTGAAGCCGACCGCCGAGGACAGGCCGGAAGCCATTTCACGGTGAGTCTGCGATTCGGTGGTGCGCGCGCCGATGGCCGACCAACTGATCAGATCCTGCAGATACTGCGGGGAGATCGGGTCGAGGGCTTCAGTGGCGGTCGGCAGGCCTTTTTCGGCCAGATCCAGCAGCAACTGGCGACCGATGTGCAGGCCGTCCTGAATCTTGAACGAGTCGTCCAGGTACGGATCGTTGATCAGGCCTTTCCAGCCGACGGTGGTGCGCGGCTTCTCGAAATACACACGCATGACCAGATACAGGGTGTCGGAGACTTCTTCCGCCAGCACCTTCAGGCGATCGGCGTATTCGTGAGCAGCCTTGATGTCGTGGATCGAGCACGGGCCGATCACTACGAACAGACGGTGGTCGGTGCCATCAAGAATGTTGCGAATGACTTCGCGGCCCTTGGTGACGGTGCGCAGCGCGGCGTCGCTCAGAGGGATATCACGCTTGAGCTGATCAGGAGTGATCAGGGTCTCGTTAGAGGCGACGTTTAGGTCGTTGATCGGTAAATCAGCCATCGTTTACTCGTCAGGTCACGGGTGCCGGCCGCCAGCGATCCCCGCGCGGCGGAGCACAGCAGATTTAAGCGCGTCGGGGAGCGGAACCTTAGCGCGTAAAGCGCCTGCTCGACAATGGGCAAAAGGTGCTTTAGTCCAGCGCTGGCTGCGCAAAAGCCTTGCGCACGCTGTCATGGGAGAACTCATCGGCGTGTTGCTCGACCCATTGCAGGGCCACAGCCTGAATTTCCTGCAGATCATCGTGGGTTTCGTTCATGCGGCAGTAGCGCTCGATCTGACACACCTGCTCACCCATTCGTGCGCTGAACAGCGTCTGCTCATCGGTAAATGCGATGCCCACCAGATAACCTTTTTTACGCCGCAAACACCACGCCACATAGCCCGGATAACAGATGTCGGTGTTGAGCGTCGGCATGCGCACTTGCAGCGCCGTGCCATGGCGCCAGGCACGGTGGTAATTGCAAGCGATGCCGCCGAGGCTGATAGTGTGCAGCTGTTGCCTGGAAATACATTCAGGCTTGAGCAAGGTTAATTCAACCGGCACCTCGTCCGGATGAGGAATGAAACGTCCCATGAGCACAGACTCCCTGTGTCGGCCATTTGACATTGTTTCCCCCAGTATAGTGGTCGAATCCGAACTGACCGATTTCGACGCCGACCAACGGCTGCTGGCGATGAGCGGCGTTTCCCTGGTGATTTTCACCAGTGTCGGCTGCGCGAGTTGCCGCTATGCCCGCGAAGTATTGCCGGGGATGGCGCTGGCGGCCGATCGCTTGTGCTGGATTGACGCTGGCGACAACGGTGGTTTGGTCGAGCGTTATCAGGTCTTTCATTTGCCGGCACTGTTTGTGGTGCGCGACGGCGAGTTCTTTGGGGCTGTGCACGCACGCCTGACCGCCGATGCACTCAACGAAGCATTGGCGCAGGCGCTGGGTCGAATTGCAGAGGAGTTGCCATGATGGCGGCAGTGAATAAGCCGGTGATCGGGATTATTGGTACCGGCGCAATCGGCGGATTTTACGGTGTGATGCTGGCGCGAGCCGGTTTCGATGTGCACTTTTTGCTGCGCAGCGAATTCTCGGCAGTCGCCGAGCGCGGTTTGCAGGTGAACAGCGCGGTGCATGGCCAGATGACGTTGAACCCGGCGCAAGCCTATTCGTCAGCCGAAGACATGCCCAAGTGTGACTGGCTGCTGGTGGGCGCAAAAACCACCAGCAACGCTGATCTGGCGCCGGCAATCATTCAAGCCGCCAAGCCGGATGCGAAAGTGCTGTTGCTGCAAAACGGTCTGGACGTTGAAGACAGTTTGCGCCCGCTGTTGCCTGATTCGTTGCATCTGCTCGGTGGTCTGTGTCTGATCTGCGTGCATCGCGAGGGGCCGGGTCTGGTGACGCATCAGGCGCTCGGCGCGGTCAACGTCGGTTATCACAGCGGCTCGGCGATTGATGATGTCGCGCGCATGGCGATCGTTGAGGAGGGCGCCGAGCTGTTCCGTACCGCCGGTCTTGATTCGCAAGCGATGCCCAATCTGCACCAGGCGCGCTGGCAGAAACTGGTCTGGAATATCCCTTACAACGGTCTCTCGGTGTTGCTCGGCGCGGGCACCACGCCGTTGATGGCCGATGCCGACAGCCGCGCGCACATCCAGGCATTGATGGCCGAAGTGGTTGAGGGCGCCAAAGCCTGCGGCCACGACATGCCGCCCGGTTACGCCGATTTTCTGTTGATGATGACCGAGAAAATGCCCGACTACTGGCCGAGCATGTACCACGATTTTTTACACAAGCGTCCGCTGGAACTCGAAGCGATCTACGCTCGACCATTGGCGGCAGCTAAAGCGGCGGGGTGTGACTTGCCGCGTATCGAAGCGCTGTACCGCAATTTAAGCTTTATCGACCGACGCAACGTTTAGGTCGGTTTTTTTGTAAGGGGCGGGGGAACGCATGGCCAAGAACATCGATGACAAACTGGTGCTGGCGATTTCGTCGCGGGCCTTGTTCGACCTGAGCGAGAGCCACAAGGTGTATCTGTCGAGCGGCGTCGAAGCCTATCGGCAATATCAGATCGAACACGAAGACGAGATTCTCGCGCCCGGCGATGCCTTCCCGCTGGTGGAAAAACTCCTGGCACTCAACAGTCGCCTCGGCCGCGCGCGGGTCGAGGTGATTCTGGTCTCGCGCAACAGCGCCGATACTGGCCTGCGCGTGTTCAACTCGATTCACCATTACGGGCTGGCGATTTCCCGCGCGGCGTTTGTCGGCGGGCGCAGTCCTTATCCGTACCTGAAAGCCTTTGGTTGTGATCTGTTTCTGTCGACCCACGCCGAAGATGTGCGTGCGGCGCTGGACGCTGGTTTCGCCGCCGCAACCATTCTGTCCGGTGGCGCCAGCCGTGCCGCCAGCGACGAATTGCGCATCGCCTTCGATGGTGATGCGGTGATTTTTTCCGACGAGTCGGAGCGTGTGTATCAGTCCGGCGGGCTGGAAGCGTTTCAGGCCAAGGAGCGCGAATCAGCCCGCGAACCGTTGCGTGGCGGCCCGTTCAAAGGCTTTCTGGCTGCACTCAATTTGCTCCAGCGCGAATTCCCCGATGACGATTGCCCAATCCGCACGGCACTGGTTACCGCGCGCTCGGCACCGGCGCACGAGCGGGTCATTCGCACGTTGCGCGAGTGGGATATTCGTCTCGACGAATCGCTTTTTCTCGGCGGTCTGACCAAATCGGCGTTCCTCGAAGCGTTCGCCGCTGACGTGTTTTTCGACGATCAGGCCGGGCATTGCGAGGCTGCCCGCGAAGTGGTTGCCACGGGCCATGTCCCCCACGGCATCAGCAACGAACCAGCGGTCTAAAGCCCAAACGGTTCAAGACGTTGCGCCGCACGTCGTAGTCGCCAAGGCACTGCTAAGCTGAATCAAATCTCCGCCATGTTGGCTTGCGAGGAGGTCATATGATTCGTTCGATGCTGTATGCCACTGACCTCGGTCTGTACGCACCGTTAGTGATGCAGCATGCCCTGGCGTTGGCGCGAACGTTCAATGCTGACCTGTACGTGGTGCACGCGGTGGAGCCGATGGGGCTGTTCGCCGAATCGGTGTTGCAGAGCTATCTCGATGAGCAGGCATTGAACGAATTTCATAGCCAAGGTCTGAAAACAGTCATCGCCAATATCGAGCAGCGGGTGCTGGAAAGCTTTCGTGAAGAATTGGGCGATGAAGGCGAACAAGACTTGCAGCGCATTCGCGCGGTGCGCGTGCTGCAGGGTGATCCGTCACAGGTGATTCTCGACCAGGTGCAGAAGCTCTCTGTCGACTTGCTGATCGTTGGCAGTCATAGCCATGGGGTGGGCGCGGAAACGCCGTTGGGGCGAACGGCGGCGCGGGTTCTGCAGTTATCGAAGGTGCCGGTTTATCTGGTGCCGCTGGTTGAGCGTCGGCGCAGTGAGGATCGCTGAAGCAGAATAATGGCACTTTGACAAAAAAGTTCTAGATTTATTCTTCAAACCATTAATATAGTTATATACCGTCGCTGATGCCCGTGGCGTCTACCTGCTTTGAGGGATACATATGAAGCTTCAACAATTGCGCTACATCTGGGAAGTGGCGCACCACGACCTCAACGTTTCCGCTACAGCCCAAAGCCTTTACACCTCGCAACCGGGCATCAGTAAACAAATCCGTCTGCTGGAAGACGAACTCGGCGTCGAAGTATTTGCCCGCAGCGGCAAGCACCTGACCCGCGTCACCCCGGCCGGCGAGCGCATCATCACCACCGCCGGTGAGATTCTGCGCAAGGTCGAAAGCATCAAGCAGATCGCTCAGGAATTCTCCAACGAGAAGAAGGGCACCCTGTCGATCGCCACCACGCACACCCAGGCGCGTTATGCCTTGCCGCCGGTGATCAGCAATTTCATCAAGCAATACCCTGACGTCGCATTGCACATGCACCAGGGTTCGCCGATGCAGATCGCTGAAATGGCCGCTGACGGCACCGTCGATTTCGCCATTGCCACCGAAGCGCTGGAACTGTTCGGCGATCTGGTGATGATGCCGTGCTACCGCTGGAACCGCTGCGTGGTCGTGCCGCAGGGTCACCCGCTGACCAAACTGCCGAAGCTGACTCTGGAAGCACTGGCCGAATACCCGATCGTGACTTACGTGTTCGGGTTCACCGGCCGTTCGAAACTCGACGAAGCCTTCAGCCATCGCGGCCTGACGCCGAAAGTGGTGTTCACCGCCGCCGACGCCGACGTGATCAAAACCTACGTACGTTTGGGTCTGGGCGTGGGGATCGTGGCGAAAATGGCGGTCGACACCAAACTCGACAACGACCTGGTAGTGCTGGACGCCAGCGAGCTGTTCGAATCGAGCATCACCAAGATCGGTTTCCGTCGCGGCACCTTCCTGCGTGGTTTCATGTGCGACTTCATCGAGAAGTTTGCGCCGCACCTGACCCGCGAAGTGATGGCCAAAGCCATTCAGTGCCACAACAAGCAGGAACTGGAAGAACTGTTCGACGGCGTCGAACTGCCGGTTCACTGATCCGTTGAATCAGAGCACCTCGGTGACAGCAAACTGTTGCCGGGTGCCCGCCACCAGAATCTCCACCTCATCACCTTCGCACTTGCCCAGCAGACTTTTTCCCAGCGGCGAGCGCGGCGTGATGACGGTAATCGGCTGACCGACCACGTCGACTTTCAGGCCTGCCGCATCCGGCGCCAGAAACAGCCATTGCTCGCGACCCTTTTCATCCTCCAGACCGAGCAGGGCGCCGACTTCGATGCCGCGATTTTCGTCGTAGGCACGCAACGTCAGGTTTTGGCACAGCGCCAGTGACTGGCGAATTTCCTCGACCCGTTTCGCCTGACCCGCCGCCAGATACGACGCCTCCAGTCCCAACGTGTCGTACTTGTTTTCGGCGATGTTCTCTTCGTGGGTCGCGGTTTCGTAGGCGGTTTGCGCCGCACGTTCGGCGATGTCGAGGTCGATGCGCAGCTTGTCGAGAATCAGTTGGTGGACGGTGTGCTTGTTCATGGTCAATCGCAGAATTGCAAAACGTTGGCGCGGGATTTTTCGCTTGGAGCCGTCTGATCTTGCTGCAGCCAGAACTGACAGTTGGGGTTCGACTGATTGCGGCTGCTGTTGCGCGCCTGATCCAGACGAGCCTGCTGTTCATTCTTGCGCAGGTTTTCTTCGTACTGCTGGAACAGTTGGCTTTGCGGCGGAATGTCCGGCTGAACCGGAATCGCCGCTGGAGGTTTGGCGACTTGCTGAACGGCTTGAGCGACCGGCGCCAATTGTTCAGCGAACAGAAAACGGGAAAGCACCCAGCAGGTCAGCGCGATGGCGAGAAAACCTAGCCACATGCCCAAAGCAATGCTGCCGGTCAGGTGCAGCGCACTAAGCTGAACAGGCAAGGGGCGACGCGGGTTTGGGCGGTAGGGCATGGCTGCCTCCTGGCGGATGATGACGGGCGAGCGGCGATTGTCGCACGAAGATTAATCGCCGTCGGCTCTTCTGCGCGAGGTGATTTATGCGGACAATTGCAGCTTTTGCCAACGGGAGTCTTGAATGTCGGAACTGAAACCCCGCTGGGATATTTTCTGCACCGTGGTCGACAACTATGGCGACATCGGCGTGACCTGGCGTCTGGCTCGGCAATTGGTCGCTGAGCATGCTTTGCCGGTGCGCTTGTGGGTCGATGATCTGCGTGCGTTTGAGCGTATCTGTCCCGAGATTGATATCAACGTCGCGCAGCAATTTCAGCAAGGCGTCGAGGTGCGGCACTGGCCGAGCGAGTGGCAGCACACCGAGGCGGCCGACGTGGTCATTGCTGCGTTTGCCTGTCAGCTGCCGAGTGATTACATGGACGCCATGGCCGAGCGCGAGAAGCCGCCGCTGTGGATGAACCTTGACTATCTGAGCGCCGAAGACTGGGTGATCGGTTGCCACGGGCTGCCGTCGGTCAAATACAAAACCGTGCAGAAGTTCTTCTTTTTTCCGGGATTCCAGCCGGGGACAGGCGGTTTGCTGCGTGAGCATGGTTTGCTGGAGCGTCGTAGGCAATTTCAGCAGGACGCTCAGGCGCAGCGAACATTCCTGCAAGGTCTGGGGATTGATCGCGCCGAGGGGGCGCAACTGATCTCGCTGTTTGCCTACGAGAACGCAGGGCTGGCCAGTTGGCTTGATGTGTTGGCGGCGGACAGTCTGCCGACGCATCTTTTGGTGCCGGAAGGGCGCGTGCTGGGTGATGTCGCCCAGTGGCTGGACGTGGAAACGCTGAGTGTCGGCGCGATTCATGTGCGCCAGTCGTTGACCGTGCAAGTGCTGCCGTTCGTCCGACAGGATCAATACGATCATCTGCTGTGGTGCTGCGATTTCAACGCAGTGCGTGGCGAAGATTCGTTCGTGCGTGCGCAATGGGCGGGGCGGCCGATGCTCTGGCACATCTATCAGCAGGACGAAGACATCCATCTGGACAAGCTCGACGCCTTCCTCGCGCTTTACACAAAAGGCTTGTCGCCGGCCGCTGCTGAGGCGATGAACGGTCTGTGGCGGGCGTGGAGTGCCGGTCAGCCGATCGGTGAACACTGGCTGGCAAGCCGCAAACACTGGCCAGAACTGCAGGAAAATGCGCAAAAATGGTGTCTGGAACAAGGCTTGCAGGCCGATCTTGCCGCAGCGCTGGTACAGTTTTACCTAAATTGGATATGATACGCGGCCTAGATTTTTGTAAATCCCATCCAAATTCGGATATTCGCAATGAAAACTGGTAAAGAACTGAAACCCGGTACCGTGATCCGTCTCGAAAACGATCCTTGGCTGGTTCAGAAAGCTGAATTCACCAAGTCGGGCCGTAACAGCGCGATCATGAAGACCAAGCTGAAAAACCTGCTGACCGGTTACAAGACCGAGATCGTTTACAGCGCTGACGACAAACTGGACGACGTAATCCTCGACCGTAAAGAAGCGACCCTGTCCTTCATCAGCGGCGACACCTACACGTTCATGGACACCACTGACTACACCATGTACGAGCTGAACGCTGAAGACATCGAAGCCGTTCTGCCTTTCGTTGAAGAAGGCATGACCGATGTTTGCGAAGCGATCTTCTTCGAAGAGCGTCTGGTTTCCGTAGAGCTGCCGACCACCATCGTGCGCGTAGTTGACTACACCGAAGGTTCGGCTCGTGGCGACACTTCCGGCAAAGTCATGAAGCCAGCCAAACTGGCTAACGGTACTGAGCTGCAAGTTGCTGACTTCATCGAAATCGGTGACAAGATCGAAATCGACACCCGCGAAGGCGGTTCCTACAAAGGCCGTGCTAAATAAGCACCGGTTTTTGCGGAAAGAAAAAGCCCGACCATTGAGTCGGGTTTTTTTGTGCCTGAAAGAAAGATCAAAAGATCGCAGCCTGCGGCAGCTCCTACAGGGATCGGTGTAGGAGCTGCCGCAGGCTGCGATCTTTTGCTTTGTTTACACAGTGACGTGCAAGCGGACGTCGACATTGCCACGGGTGGCGTTGGAGTACGGGCAGACCTGGTGCGCCGCGTCGACCAGCGATTGCGCGTCGGCTTGTTCCAGGCCGGGCAGGCTGATGTGCAGATCGATGTCCAGACCAAAACCGCCGGGGATCTGACCAATGCCGACGTGGGCGGTGATCGACGCGTCATCCGGGATCTTGCGTTTGGTCTGGCTGGCGACAAATTTCAGTGCGCCGATGAAGCAGGCCGAGTAGCCAGCGGCAAACAGTTGCTCAGGGTTGGTCGCCGCGCCGCCAGCACCGCCGAGTTCTTTCGGGGTGGCGAGTTTGACGTCGAGGATGTTGTCGCTGGAGATCGCACGACCATCACGGCCGCCGGTGGAGGTTGCGATTGCGGTGTACAGAGTTTGCATGGTGAGAGCCTCGCAGGGTGTGATGTGTTGCGCTAATTGTTTGCGCGCTAAGTAAGTGCGAAGTGAATGTATCGCACGAATATTTAGCGCGCAAGATAAATTTCAAAAAATGATTCGTGTTGATTGGCTGAAACACTTGTAGGAGCTGCGGCACGCTGCGATCTTTTGATCTTAAAAACCAAGGTCAAAAGATCGCAGCGTGCCGCAGCTCCTACAGGGGGAGAGGGTGGAGTCAGGTGAGGCTGTTTTGCAGGTGACTGCGCAGTGCTTGTAGCTCTGCTTGCAGGTTTTGCAGGCGTTCGATGGAGAAACCGCTGGCGCCGAGAATGCATTGCGGAACGGTTTGAGCGCTCTCTTTGAGCTCACGCCCCTTGGCAGTCAGTTCGACGATGACGACCCGCTCATCCTCTCGACTACGCGTACGGCTCAATAACCCTTCACCCTCCAGCCGTTTAAGCAGTGGCGTCAGCGACCCCGGATCGGTGAGCAACTTTGTGCTGATTTCCCCGACCGTCAAACCATCCTTTTCCCACAACACCATCATCGCCAGGTACTGCGGATAGGTCAGCCCCAGCGCTTGCAACAAAGGTTTGTACACCTTGGTCATCATCAGCGAGGTGGAATGCAGGGCGAAGCAGGCCTGATTGTCGAGTAGCAGGTCGTCGCAGGTGTCGCGTTTGGAAGTCATGTCTACGCCTTGATCGTTGATGGTCACGAATCTAGCGCTCGAGTGTTTAATGCGCCAGATAATTTTCCAGCGCTAGTGCCGGCCGAGATCCCTTTGCAGCGCCAGATCCCATGGCGGTGTCGGGCTGAAGCGCGTTTTCAAGTATTCCAGAAGCAAGCGGCTGCGCGAGTGGGTTTGTTGCTCCATGCGCAACGCGTAGATGCCGGTGGTTTCCGGTTTCGGCAGACCGTCGGCGCAAAACAGTGGCAATAATTCGCCGCGGAGCAAGTATTCACTGGCCAGCCACGAGGGCAGATGCGCAATGCCCAAACCGGCCAGTGCCCCGCACACCAAGGCTTCGGCATTGTTGGCGCTCATGCGAATGCGCGCCGGGCGATGCAATTGCAGCTGCCCGTCCTGCTCGAAGCGCCAGGCGAACGGCGGGGCAAGGCCTTCCCAGTCGAGGCCGTCATGTTCGCTCAATTGCGCTGGAGTGCTCGGCACGCCGCGGCGCTTGAGATAGTCAGGACTCGCACAAGCGATGCGCACCATGCTCGCCAGCGGCGTGGCGACCAATCGCGTATCCGCCAGTTGCCCGGCGCGCAGCACCAGATCGACCTTGCCGAGATTGGAACCGCCCATGTCGACAAAACTGTCGATCAGGTGCAACTGCACATCGAGTCCCGGATATAGCACCAGAAAGTCGGCAATCACTGGCGCCAGATGCCTGCGCCCGAACGCCGCCGGTGCATCAACCCGAATCAAACCTTCCGGCGCGCTGCTCAAAGACACGGCTTCTGCGCGAGCCAGTTGCAGCTCAGCTACGATTCGACGTGCGCGTTCGGCGAACGCCAGCCCGGCCGGCGTGGCGAGCACCGCGTGAGTGCTGCGGACAAACAACTGGCTGCCCACGGCGCTTTCCAGGCTGTCGATCCGTCGCGCAATGGCTGATGGCGTCAACGGATGACGACGCGAGACGGCAGAAAAACTGCCGCTCTCCAGCACATCCAGAAACAATCCGAGTTGGTCGGTAAGTTGATTGGGATTCATGGCGAACTCAATGCTTGTGCGAAATCGGCATAGCCATTGTGCGTTGCTGTGCGTTTCCCCGCCAGCCGCGACTGCGTAGGATGATTCGCCTGACGTAAGAGGAATTCGGCTGTGATGGAGTTTTTGTTGTACCTGTTGTTCGGCGCCGCACTCGGCACCCTCGGTGGCATCTTCGGCATCGGTGGTGGCCTGATCGCGATTCCGCTGCTCGGTGTTTGGTTTGGCCTTGATCAACAGATCGCCCAAGGCACGGCGCTGGTGATGGTGGTGCCGAACGTGATGTTGGCGCTGTGGCGCTACCACCAGCGTAATCGCATTGAATTGCGCCACGCGTTGCCGCTGGCGGTGATGGGTTTCTGCTTCGCCTGGATCGGCTCGATCTGGGCTGTCGGTATCGACGCGCAAACCATGCGCATCGGCTTCGTCGCTTTTCTGGTGGTGTTGTCGGTTTACAACCTGTTGAAGATGTTCGGTCGCCAACCTGCCGCGACGTCCGAGATGCGCTACTCATGGCCGTGGCTTGGTGTGCTCGGCGCGGCCTCGGGCACCATGGGCGGTTTGTTCGGGGTTGGCGGCGCGGTGGTGGCGACGCCAGTGTTGACCAGCCTGTTCGGCACCACCCAAGTGGTTGCTCAGGGCTTATCGCTGGCGCTGGCCTTGCCGAGTACCGGCGTGACGTTGGTGACGTACGCGGTGCATCACGAAGTGGACTGGATGATCGGCCTGCCGCTGGCCATCGGTGGTCTGGCCAGCATCAGTTGGGGTGTAAAAGTTGCCCACGCGATGCCGGAAAAACTCCTGCGTGGGCTGTTCTGCGGTTTTCTGGTGCTGTGTGCGGTGATGCTCGCGTTTAAAGTTTGAAGCCTTCGACGATGTGCTCGGCCAGGCACTCGGTGATCGGCGACGGATTATTCAGGTTGCGCACCAGCATGATGCTGGCCTCCGGCAACAACGGCAGGTCTTGGTCGGCACCAAGAATGCGCATGTCCGGAGTGATCAGGCTTTCCAGTTGCGCGGTGATCGCCAGACCCGCGCTGACCACGGCCATCAGCGCCGACAAACTGGTGCTGTTGTAGGCGATGCGGTAGTCGCGACCCATCGCGTCCAGCGCATTGCACGCCCACAAGCGGCAGAAACAATCACTGTTGAACATTGCCAGCGGCAGCGGCGTTTGTTCGTGGGCGCTGAAGTTCTGCGCCTCGGCCCAGACGAAACGCTCCTTGCGCAGCAGTTGGCCGATCTCGTTGCCCGGCTCGCGGGTGACGATCGACAAGTCCAGGTCGGTGCGCTGCAACAGTTGTTTGGTCGACTCGCAATGCACTTCGATCTGGATCAGCGGATAGAACTGGGCGAATCGCGACAGAATCCCCGGCAGAAAACGCATCACATAATCATCCGGCGTACCGATGCGCACGGTGCCGACCATGTGTGGCTCGCGCAGCGTGTTGAACACCTCACTGTGCAATTTGAGGATGCGCCGCGCGTAACCGAGCAGCACCTGGCCCTCAGCCGTGAGGCGCACCTGACGTCCATCACGCTCGAACAACTGGCGCTGTAACACGTCTTCTTCCAGACGCTTCATCTGCATGCTCACCGCCGATTGCGTGCGGTTGACCATTTCGCCGGCGCGGGTGAACCCGCCCTGATCGGCAATCGCGACGAAGGTACGCAGGACATCGGTATCGATACTGGGGTAGGCGGACAATTGATGAATCTCCGTGATGCATGCCATCAGAAACATTCGTTGGATTGATCTTAGCGCCAGGCAGAGACTTGAGCCATCCACAACGGAGGGCAACACGATGAAAGGTCAAAGAGAGTTTGCAGGCGAAGAAAAATTTAGCGGTCACATCGTTTCCGATCTGCTGCACAAGTTTAGCCGCTGGTACGATTTGCACCGTGAACGTGAGTTGCTCGCCAGTCTGAGCGACGAAGCGTTGAAGGACATCGGGGTCAGTCGTGCCGACGTCGAGCACGAAACCGTGCGGCCATTCTGGGACGACCCGATGCATAAATGATGAGGGCGCCGCTACACAAACCACTTTCAGGTGAGGTAGGTTGCGAGCAGACAAGGAGATGCTCATGCCCGCGACACTGTCCTTTTCCCTCAAACAGGCGCGACGACTGGCGCTGGCTGCCCAAGGGTTCAACGGGCGCCAGCCGCCGACCGTCAAAGCCGCTCACGTCAACCGGCTGATCGAACGGCTGGGCCTGCTGCAAATCGACTCCGTCAACGCCGTGGTGCGCTCGCACTACCTGCCGCTGTTTTCCCGTCTCGGTTCCTATTCTTCTGACTTGCTCGACCAGGCTGCCTGGAGTTCGGGGCGACGTCGCACGTTGTTTGAATATTGGGGCCATGAAGCATCGTTGCTGCCGCTGTCGATGTATCCGTTGATGGCTTGGCGCATGCAGCGAGCGCGGCGCGGCGAGGATATTTATCAGCAACTGGCGAAGTTTGGTCGCGAGCAGCAGGACGTGGTGCGTCGCGTGTTGAGTTCGGTGCAAGAGCAGGGCGCGGTGGGCGCCGGCAGTCTGTCGACCCGCGAAGACAAGGCCGGGCCATGGTGGGACTGGAGCGCGGAAAAGCATGCGCTGGAGTGGTTGTTTGCCGCCGGTGAAGTGACGGTGGCGGGACGACGTGGTTTTGAGCGTTTGTATGATTTACCGGAGCGGGTGATTCCTTCTTCGATCTTGCAGCAGGCATTGCCGGATGAAGCCGAGGCGCAACGGGGATTGCTGTTGCATGCGGTGCAGGCGTTGGGTGTCGGTACTGAAAAGGATCTGCGTGATTATTTCCGCTTGAACCCGGCGGATGCGCGACCACGACTGGCGGAACTGATCGAGGCGGGGCAGTTGCAGATGTGCGAAGTGGCCGGTTGGCGGCAGATCGCTTATTGCCTGCCGGAGCCGAAAATCCCGCGCAAAGTGACGGCGAGTGCGCTGTTGTCGCCATTCGATTCGTTGATCTGGGAGCGCAGCCGCACCGAGCGATTGTTTGATTTCCGCTATCGGCTGGAGATTTACACGCCGCAGGATAAGCGGGTTTATGGCTATTACGTGTTGCCGTTTTTGCACAATGAACAGATTGCCGCGCGGGTTGATTTACGCGCTGAGCGAGCGGCGGGGCGGTTGGCGGTGCATGCGGTGCACGAGGAAGAGCCGGGGCTGGATGAGCAGGGGATGTTGGCGCTGGCGATGAATTTGCAGCGCATGGCGAATTGGTTGGGGCTGGAGCGGGTGCAGCTCAATTGTCAGCGCGAGAGTGCGCTGCGGTTGCGGGTGGCATTGGCCAAAATCGACGGCCCCCTGTAGGAGCTGCCGAAGGCTGCGATCTTTTGATCTTGATCTTAAAAAACAACATCAAAAGATCGCAGCCTTCGGCAGCTCCTACAAGGGCGGTGGCGAGGCGGTTTAGCGGCGAACCTGCTTGAGGGTTTCGGCGATGAGGAATGCCAACTCCAGCGACTGATCGGCATTCATCCGTGGATCACAGTGCGTGTGATAGCGATCCGACAAGCCGTCTTCCGTAATCGGCCGCGCTCCACCGATGCACTCGGTGACGTTCTGCCCGGTCATCTCGATATGAATCCCGCCGGCATAAGTGCCTTCCGCTTCGTGCACTTGGAAGAATTGCTTCACCTCGCCAAGGATCTGCGCAAAGTCGCGGGTCTTGTAGCCGCTGCTGGCCTTGATGGTGTTGCCGTGCATCGGGTCGGAGCTCCACAGCACCTGCTTGCCTTCACGCTGCACCGCGCGGATTAGCGCCGGCAGGTGATCGCCGACCTTGTTCGCGCCCATCCGCGCGATCAGGTTGAGGCGACCCGGATCGTTGTCCGGGTTGAGCACGTCGATCAGGCGAATCAGATCATCCGGGTTCATGCTCGGGCCGACTTTCACGCCGATCGGGTTGTTCACGCCACGCAAGAATTCGACGTGAGCGCCGTCGAGCTGACGGGTGCGGTCGCCGATCCACAGCATGTGCGCCGAGCAATCGTAGTAATCGTTGGTCAGGCTGTCGCGGCGCACGAAGGCTTCTTCGTAGTTCAGCAGCAGCGCTTCGTGGGCGGTGAAGAAACTGGTTTCGCGCAGTTGCGGCGAGCTGTCCATGCCGCAGGCGCGCATGAATGCCAGGGTTTCATCGATGCGGTCGGCGAGGTGGCTGTACTTCTCGGCCAGCGCTGAGTTGGCGATGAAATCGAGGTTCCATTTGTGCACTTGGTGCAGGTCGGCAAAACCGCCCTGAGCGAAGGCGCGCAACAGGTTCAGCGTCGCGGTGGACTGGTGATAGGACTGCAGCAGACGCTCCGGATCCGGCACGCGGCTCTTCTCATCGAAACCGATGCCGTTGACGATGTCGCCGCGATAAGCCGGCAGCGTCACGCCGTCGATGGTCTCGTCGTTGGCCGAACGCGGCTTGGCGAACTGACCAGCCATGCGCCCGACTTTGACCACCGGGCAACCGGCGGCGAAGGTCATGACGATCGCCATTTGCAGCAACACTTTAAAAGTGTCGCGAATCTTTGCCGCAGAGAATTCGGCGAAGCTTTCTGCGCAATCGCCACCCTGGAGCAAGAACGCGCGGCCCTGAGTTACTTCAGCAAACTGTCGACGCAGCTCGCGTGCCTCGCCGGCAAACACCAGCGGCGGATAACTGGCCAGGGTTTGCTCGACCTGGCGCAGGTGTGCGGCGTCGGGGTATTGGGGTTGTTGCTGGATCGGCAGGGCGCGCCAGCTGTCAGGGCTCCACGGTTGGCTCATCACGGTCTCTAAGGTTCTACGCACGGAAGGCCATGTTAGCAGCAATTAGTGCGTGACCTGCTCCCGCCCCTTCGCCGACAATCGCCGCTTTGCCACGGCGCCACAGCGGTGCCATCGCGTCACCGCGCCCGGTGACCATCAGGAGACGAAATGACTGAGGAGCGCGTCGAGCATCTGCTCGCCGAAGTACAGGATGAGTTCGGCGTGATTCGCGTGCTGGAAGTGGCCGATTACCGCTTTCTCGAATTCGGCGATGCGATCGAGCAGAGCTGCGTGTTCACCGCTGACCCGAGCTGGCTGGAGTACGACTACACCCGCGCGATGCTGATCGGCGCGTTGTGCCATGAGCAACCGGACAGCGCGCTGTTTCTCGGGTTGGGTGCGGGGACATTGACCCAGGCCTGCCTCAAGTTTCTGCCACTGGAAGATGTTGAAGCCATCGAGTTGCGCCCGGACGTGCCGCGTCTGGCGATCGAATATCTTGGGCTGGATGATGACCCGCGTCTGTACATCCGTGTTGGCGATGCGCTGGAATTGCTGCCGACGGCGGAACCTGCGGATTTGATCTTCGTCGACCTCTACACCGACGTCGGGCCGGGTGTCGGGCACCTGGCCTGGGGGTTTCTCGGTGATTGCCAGAAGCGTTTGAATCCGGGCGGCTGGCTGGTGATCAATCAGTGGGCCACCGATGATGGCCAGCCGTTGGGCGCGGCGCTGTTGCGCGGGCTCTATCACCGGCATTACTGGGAGCTGCCGGTGAAGGAGGGCAATGTGATTCTGCTGGTGCCGGCGGATCTCGATCAGGAACTGGACATGCAGGCGTTGACTGCGCGGGCTGAAGCGCTGGCGCCACGGTTGGGGTATTCGTTGCAGTCGTTGATCAACGCGATTCGCCCGGCGACCTGAGCCGTAACCCATGTAGGAGCTGCCGAAGGCTGCGATCTTTTGATCTTGTTTTTCATAGGATCAAGATCAAAAGATCGCAGCCTTCGGCAGCTCCTACAGGGGTTAAATTCCTTTGAAGATTCCGGGTCGCCGCTCCACAAGCGACCGCACGCCTTCCTTGGCATCCTCACTCGCCAACAACTTCTTCACCAACGCCGGCAAGCCCTGCGTCGCCGCCGTCTCACCCTCATACCGCGCCTGCCGCGCCGACATCAACGTCGCCTGCACCCCCAATGGCGCCTGTCGCGCGATCCGCTCCGCCAATTCCATTGCCCGTGGCAACAAATCCTCACTGGCCATCACTTCCTGCACCAACCCCAAGCGCAACGCATCGTGCGCATCAAACTCATCGCCGGTCAGCAGCCAGCGCATCGCATTGCCCCAGCCGGCAATCTGTTGAAAACGTAAAGTCGCGCCACCAAAAGGAAAGATCCCACGCTGCACTTCCATTTGCGCGAAGCGGGTGTTGCTCGCGCAAAGATTGATATCCGCCGCCAACATGAGCTCGATCCCGATGGTCAGGCAATAACCCTGCGCCGCGACAATCACCGGTTTGCTCACCCGTGGCCCGACGAAAACACCCCACGGATCGCAACCGCCGGTCGGAACCTGCCAACCTTCGGCCAATGCTGAGCTGGCATTTACCAGATCCAGACCGGCGGTAAAGTGTTCGCCATGGCCGAACACCACCGCTACCCGCGCCTCGCTGTCGGCTTCGAACTCGCCATAGGCCAGGCTCAAGTCGTTGAGCAGGTCGAGGTCGAAAGCATTGCGCTTGGCCGCTCGATCCAGTCCGATCAGGTGGACGTGACCACGACGTTCTCGGCTGACGCGGCCGGCGCAGGGCTGATTCATCGGTAGATCCTCGGGCGGGAAGGGCAGGTGCAGCGACGGAATGCCGCACGTCGGTGAATCGTTTAAGCGTCATCGCC
The DNA here is from genome assembly GCF_049959085.1 of Pseudomonas rustica. Taxonomy (NCBI): domain Bacteria; kingdom Pseudomonadati; phylum Pseudomonadota; class Gammaproteobacteria; order Pseudomonadales; family Pseudomonadaceae; genus Pseudomonas; species Pseudomonas rustica. The sequence continues at coordinate 1,331,963 of NZ_CP188200.1, forward strand.
CGCAGGGCCGGGCCTTTGAAAAATAGACCTTGGAACGATTATCCGCAAAACCCCATTACACAGCGGTGACACACGCATTTTTCCGATAAAAAAAGCTCCCTTTTTGGGCAATTTCCGGTATAGTGCGCGCCGGCCTTTAACCGGGCCGCGTTTAGGTAGCGCAATTCCCCGAAGTCAGCTTCGGCTGCACGTCCGCACTGCGGGCTCTTCCCGGACGATTCTTTTTTTTCATTCATTCGTTTTCGCAAATCCCCGCCGACAAAGCAGCCAGGGCGACTCTTGAGTCTCAACACGGCATGCGCAGCTTTGGAGCATGGGTCTTTGCGGATGCACTTAGAGGCAGACCCATGACCCAGGAAACCGGCGGCTTCGCCGCTTTTAATCTTAATCCGAACATTCTTGCAGCCGTCATCGCGACTGGCTACGAAGAACCTTCGGCTATTCAGCAGCAATCGATCCCGATCATCATGGCCGGTCAAGACATGATTGGTCAGGCGCAAACCGGTACGGGTAAAACCGCCGCATTCGCCCTGCCCATCCTGCACCGCATCGATCCTGCCAAGCGCGAGCCGCAAGCCCTGATCCTGGCGCCAACCCGTGAGTTGGCGCTGCAAGTAGCAACCGCTTTCGAAACCTACGCCAAGCAAATGCCAGGCGTTACTGTTGTGGCCGTTTACGGCGGCGCGCCGATGGGCCCGCAACTGAAAGCAATCCGTAATGGCGCACAGATCGTTGTCGCCACCCCGGGCCGTCTGTGCGACCACCTGCGTCGTGACGAAAAAGTCCTGTCGACCGTGAACCACCTGGTTCTCGACGAAGCGGACGAAATGTTGAAGCTGGGCTTCATGGATGACCTGGAAGTCATCTTCAAGGCTCTGCCACCAACCCGTCAGACCGTACTGTTCTCGGCCACCTTGCCGCAGTCGATCCGCGCCATTGCCGAACGCCATCTGCGCGATCCGCAACACGTGAAGATCCAGACCAAGACCCAGACCGTTACCGCGATCGAACAGGCTCACCTGTTGGTTCACGCTGACCAGAAGACTTCGGCTGTTCTCAGCTTGCTGGAAGTGGAAGACTTCGACGCCCTGATCATGTTCGTGCGCACCAAGCAAGCGACCCTGGATCTGGCCAGCGCCCTCGACGCCAAAGGCTACAAAGCCGCCGCGTTGAACGGTGACATCGCCCAGAACCAGCGTGAGCGCGTTATCGACTCGCTGAAAGATGGCCGTCTGGACATCGTTGTGGCGACCGACGTTGCTGCCCGTGGTCTGGACGTTCCGCGCATCACTCACGTGTTCAACGTTGACATGCCGTACGATCCAGAGTCCTACGTTCACCGTATCGGCCGTACTGGCCGTGCCGGTCGCGAAGGTCGTGCACTGCTGCTGGTGACTCCACGTGAGCGCCGCATGCTGCAAGTGATCGAGCGTGTAACCGGTCAGAAGGTTGCTGAAGTTCGCCTGCCGGACGCTCAAGCCGTTCTCGATGCGCGCATCAAGAAACTGACCAACAGCCTGTCGCCGCTGGTGGCTGATGCCGAGTCGACTCACGGTGAGTTGCTCGATCGTCTGACCGCAGACATCGGCTGCACCCCGCGTGCTCTGGCTGCTGCGCTGCTGCGCAAAGCCACCAACGGTCAAGCGCTGAACCTGGCTGCAATCGAGAAGGAACGTCCACTGGTGCCGAACAATGCACCGCGTGGCGACCGTCCTGAGCGCACTGGCGATCGTCCTGATCGTGGTGACCGCGAGCGTCGCGCGCCAATGCCTTTGGGCGAAGGCCGTGCTCGTTGCCGTACCGCGCTGGGTGCGCGTGACGGTATCGCTGCGAAAAACCTGCTGGGCGCCATCCTCAACGAAGGCGGTCTGGCCCGTGAAGCGATCGGTCGCATCCAGGTGCGTGACAGCTTCAGCCTCGTCGAGCTGCCGGAAGATGGTCTGGACAAACTCCTGACCAAACTGAAGGACACTCGCGTTGCCGGTAAGCAGTTGAAGCTGCGTCGCTACCGCGAAGATTGATCCGCCCTTGGGCTGATTGATCGCAGATAAAAAATCCCCGACTGGTTCGGGGATTTTTTTTTGCCTGTTTTTCAGGATCAAAAGATCGCAGCCTTCGGCAGCTCCTACATTTGGAATGCGTTCCCCCTGTAGGAGCTGCCGAAGGCTGCGATCTTTTGCTTTAACCGAAGCGGTAAATATCCATCCCCAGCGCACCCATCGTGAATCCCTTGTGCGCCACACTAAACTCACCCCCCGCACCCCGGGCAAAATACAGCGGCAACAAATGCTCATCACTCGGATGGTTGCGCACCGCATTCGGCGCCTGCTGACGATAATCGTGCAGCGCCGCCTCATCGTCGGCCTGCAGCTTGTCGATCACCCAATCACGGAAATCCCGCGCCCATGGCTCAACGCTTTCCGGCCCGGCATGCCAGTCCAGTTCGCGCAGGTTGTGGGTGATGCTGCCAGAGCCGATCAACAGAATCCCTTGCTCGCGTAAACCGGCCAATGCTCGACCCACACGGGTCTGAAGCGCCGGGCCTGCCCGACTTGGCAGCGAAACCTGCACCACCGGAATATTCGCCTGCGGATACATCAGCGACAACGGCACCCACACGCCATGATCGAAAGGGCGCTGCGGGTCGAGACGTGCTGGCAGGTTGTTCGCCGTCAGCAACTGCGCCACTTCTCCAGCCAGTTGCGGATCGCCCGGCGCCGGGTAGTGCACTTCAAACAGCGCACGGGGAAACCCGCCAAAGTCATGCCAGGTTTCCGGTTGCGGATTGCTGCTGACCAACAGTTCGTGGCTTTCCCAGTGTGCAGAGACGATCACGATGGCTTTCGGTGTCGGCAGTTCGGCGGCCAATCGCGCGAGGGCCGGGCCGCTGGCGCCTGGCTCCAATGCAAGCATCGGTGAGCCGTGTGAGATATACAGACTGGGAAACATGAGCGGGCTCCTGAACGGTAAGATGGCCCATCTTCAGTCAGTTCATTGATCTAAATCTAATATAAGTTTTAACGCTTTTTGATCGAATTTTTAGGGGGGATGCATGCAGCCTGAGTTTTGGCACAAGAAGTGGGCTTCGAACCAGATCGGCTTTCATTTACCGCAAGTGAATCCTTATCTACAACGCTTCTGGCCGGATCTGAATCTCTCATCACACGCGCGGGTGCTGGTGCCGTTGTGTGGGAAAAGTCTGGATTTGCTGTGGCTGGCTGGGCGCGGGCATCGGGTTCTCGGTATTGAACTGTCGGAGAAAGCCGTTGAAGACTTTTTCAGCGAGCAACAACTGCAGCCACAGATCAGCGAGCACGGCGTCTTCAAGGTTTACCGCGCTGGCACAATCGAGTTGTGGTGCGGTGATGTTTTCGCGCTGAGCGCTGCGGACGTTGCCGATTGTTCCGCGCTGTACGACCGTGCAGCAGTGATCGCCTTGCCGCCGCCAATGCGCGAGCGTTATGCCGAGCTTTTGCAAAACATCCTGCCGGTGGGTTTGAAGGGGCTGTTGATTACGCTGGATTACGATCAATCGCAAATTTCCGGACCGCCGTTCTCCGTAGACGATGCTCAAGTGCAACACATGTTCGGCGGTGCGTGGCAGATGCAGGTACTGGAATCGCAGGATGTGCTGAGTGACAGCGGCAAGTTTGTGCAGGCAGGTGCGACGCGGCTTGAGGAGCGGGTCTATCGGATAACCGCTCGGTAACTTTCTTGCGCGCATAAAAAATGCCCCGACGTATCGGGGCATTTTTTTAGCCAGGCAAACCGGCTGGGTCAGACGTCGCTTCGAAGAACCTTACAGTTCTTTAACGGTGCGAACCTGATCCTTGTTGATGCGAGTTTCTTTGCCGTCCAGCTGCTGGAACTCGTAGAAACCCGAATCATCATCGTATTTCGGCGTGTCGACGGCCTGGATTTCGCGACCGTCATTCAGCGTGATCACTGTAGGCGACGAGCAACCGGCGAGGGTGGCCAGGCCCAGTGCGAGCATGAGAGAGGCGATGGTCCGTTGAGTCATGGGTGTGTCTCCGAATGGGAATTCTTTTGGTTACTGAGCTTGAGACGTATACAAGGCGTGAGAGTTCCTTGAATAGTGTCAGTCTGACACAGTGTTATGCGCCTTTAACAGTTCGGGGGTGTTGAGGTTGGCCAGTCGCGGGTCATTGTCCGGGCATTCCAATGCAGTGGCGCCGAGGCTGCGCATCACCCGGCCGGGGCTGCGTTCACCGCTGTTCCAGGCGGTTTCGAAGGCTGGCAGCAGGCTCACGGGAATCACGCACAACAACGGTTCCCAGTGCTCGTCGTGCCACAACATTAAAGGTTTGTCAGGATTGTGATTGGCGGTTTCGCGCATGCTTTGCAGCAGTGCTTCGTCGATTCGCGGAACATCGCACGGCAACACCAGCAAGTGCGAATGGCGCGCCGCTTTCAAGCCTGCACGAATACCGGCGAGTGGCCCGGGGAAGTCACCTTCGTCATCCACTACCAATTGATCGGCATAGGTTTCATAGCGTTCGCGATTGCGGTTGCAGGAGATGATCAAGTCGTCCGTCAGCGCTCGTACTTTGCGCTGCAGATGCGCAATCAGCGGTTCGCCGTGCCACTCGATCAAACCTTTGTCCTGACCGCCCATGCGCTGGCCGCGTCCGCCTGCCAGCAGCAGCACGGAACAAGGGGGCAATGGCGTATTTGCGGTCATTCTGGCTCTCCGTAGGGGCGGCGTAAAAAGGGGGCGCTGTGATATAACACCGGGCTGTTTCTCCTACAACTGGACGAGCCTATGAAAGCCAAGGCTGATGTACCTTTCGCACCGCTCAATATTGCCGTGCTGACTGTCAGCGATACCCGAACACTGGAAACCGATACCTCAGGTCAGGTCTTTGTCGATCGCCTGTTGGCGGCCGGCCACAACCTGGCCGAGCGGGTTCTGCTCAAAGATGATCTGTATAAAATTCGTGCGCAAGTCGCCAACTGGATCGCCGACGATGTTGTGCAGGTCGTGTTGATCACTGGCGGCACCGGCTTCACCGGCCGTGACAGTACGCCGGAAGCGGTGGCCTGTCTGCTCGACAAACAGGTCGATGGCTTTGGCGAATTGTTCCGCCAGATCTCGGTGGCCGATATCGGCACCTCAACCGTGCAATCCCGCGCACTGGCCGGTTTGGCCAACGGCACGCTAGTGTGCTGCCTGCCGGGTTCGACCAATGCGGTACGCACCGGTTGGGACGGGATTCTCGCCGAGCAACTGGATTCCCGTCACCGCCCATGCAATTTCGTCCCCCATCTGAAACAGGCGGCGCCTTGTGAATCCCGTGGGTAAGCCGGGCAAGACTGGTGCGCTGATGCCTGTCGAAGTGGCATTGGCGCGGCTGCTGGAAATGGCCGAGGCCTCGCCAATCGTCGAGCGTGAGTATTTGCCGCTCGCTGAGGTTCAGGGGCGCGTGCTGGCCGAGGATCTGGTTTCGACGCTGGATCTGCCGCCGTGGCCGAACAGTGCGATGGACGGTTACGCGCTGAATCTGGCCGACTGGACGGGCGAGCCGTTGCCGGTCAGCCAGAAAATATTCGCCGGGCAAGCGCCTGAACCTTTGCAGCGTGGAACCTGTGCTCGAATCTTCACCGGCGCACCTGTGCCGGCCGGAGCCGATTGTGTCGAGATGCAGGAAAACGCCGAAGTCATGGCGGACGGCCGTGTAGGTTTTTCCGAAGCCATGAAAGTCGGGCAGAACATTCGTCCGCAGGGCCAGGAAACCACGGTGGGTGAACTCGTCCTGTCGGCCGGCACTCGCCTGGGGCCGATCGAGCAGGGCTTGTCCGCTTCATTGGGCCGCGCCGGCCTGAATGTCGTGCGCAAGGTGCGCGTAGCCGTGCTGTCGACCGGCGATGAACTGATTGAGCCCGGTCAGGCATTGGGGCCGGGGCAGATTTACAACAGTAACCGTGTGGTGCTGTGCAGCTGGTTGCAGCGGTTGGGCTGCGAAGTGATCGATGCCGGGATTCTTCCGGACAATCTGGCGACGACCCGAGAGCGTTTGGGCGAATTGCAGGATGTCGATCTGATTCTCTCCACTGGTGGTGTTTCGGTCGGTGAGGCGGATTTTCTCGGCATCGCATTGAGGGAAGAGGGCGAGCTCGCCTTGTGGAAGCTGGCGATCAAACCCGGGAAACCGCTGACCTTCGGCCATTTTCGCAACGTACCGGTAATCGGCCTGCCGGGTAACCCTGCCTCGACGCTGGTGACCTTCGCCCTGTTAACCCGACCATATCTGTTGCGGCGCCAAGGCGTGCAAGACGTTGAACCCCTCAAGTTCCGCGTGCCGGCCGGGTTCAACTGGCCAGTGGCTGGCAACCGTCGTGAGTACTTGCGCGGACGGCTGGAACAGGGCCGGGCAATCATCTATCGCAATCAAAGCTCCGGCGTTTTGCGCAGTGCGGCCTGGGCTGACGGTCTGGTCGAGGTGCTTGAGGGCCGGACGCTGGTTGAGGGCGACGAAGCTGTCTTCATTCCCCTGAGTGAGCTTCTGGGTTAACTGCCTCGGTATCCGCAGGTGCTGGCGAGTGTCGCCGGCACCTGCGGGCCCGCTCAGGCGTCAGTGAGCCATGAGCGAAATGATCTGGTCAAAACGACTGTTGGCTATCCATCCCAGCAAACCCATCACGACGGCTGTTGCGCCTGCCGCGTAGGCGAGGCGATGCTTGATGGTTCTGACATCGCCCCTGACTTCATCCATGTCCCTGCGGATGTATTTGAGGTGGGTTTCCAGCTCGGTGACGCGAGGTTCCATGTTCGTTTCTCCAGTGGTTTTGGCGCCGCTGTGGAAGTCAGTGGTGTGGCTGGTGCGACTTTGCGCGAGTGGAGCAACCGGGCTCACTGGCAGTCTGGCTTCATGACTATGCATTGATGTTGACGCCTGCTGGAAATGGACGCGGGTCGCTAACGGTGTCAATGAAAGTATCGAAAGCCCTAGAGGTGTATCCACTCATTACATGCACATCCTTGTGTGTTTTCAGATTGAAGATTGATACCGCCGACGCACGATCTACCAATGGCTGGAGTTGGTCAATGCAGCCAATTCATCACATCTTGTAAGAAAAATCCCAGCCCTGTAGGACGCGTGCGCCGAGACGCCTGAATTAATTACGGTTCTTGCGGCTTTTTTCCGTGCGCCAGTTGTCAAGATGTCTCATACCGAATCCATTCACGGAGTGATTGCAATGAGTGAACGCAGGGCGCTGTTGATTCTGCATGGCAAGCAGGCACTCAACGAGGCGGTTCGTGCCGCCGTCGAAAGTAAACGCGAACAAGGCTGGGAGCTGGCCGTGCGCCTGACCTGGGAGGGCGGCGATGCCGAGCGTCTGGTCGAAGAGGCGCTGGCGGCTGGCTATAAACAGATTATCGCTGGTGGGGGCGATGGCACCTTGCGTGATATCGCCCAGGCGCTGGCGGCGCATCCGGGCGAAGCCAGCCTGGTGCTGTTGCCGCTGGGTACGGCGAACGATTTTTCCCGTGCGGCGGGCGTTCCGCTGGAGCCGGCAGAGGCTCTTGAGTTGCTCGATGTGCCTGCACGCGACATCGATCTGGGCCAGGTTGGCGGGCAGATTTTCCTCAATATGGCCACTGGCGGTTTTGGTAGCCAGGTCACGGCCAATACTTCTGAGGACTTGAAGAAAGTACTCGGTGGCGCGGCCTACCTGTTCACCGGTCTGTCGCGCTTCAGTGAGCTGCATGCAGCCTATGGCGAGTTGCAGGGGCCGGATTTCCACTGGCGTGGCGAGCTGCTGGCGCTGGGCATCGGCAATGGCCGTCAGGCGGGCGGTGGGCACGTGCTGTGTCCGCAGGCACTGGCCGATGATGGTCTTTTGGACATCAGCATTCTGCCGGCGCCACAGGAGTTGGTGGGTACCTTGAAGAATCTGCTCACTGATGGCTTCGGCCTCGACAACATGTTCGTGCGGACACGTTTGCCGTGGGTCGAAATCAAGGTGTCTGAAGGGCTTTACATCAATCTGGATGGTGAGCCACTGGAAGGCGATAGCCTGCGCTTCGAAGCGCGCCCTGCGGCATTGCAGGTGCATTTGCCTGAGGACTCTCCGCTGTTGAGCGCTACAACGCCGATCAGTCGTCCAGACTGATGATCTGTTCGCGCACGGCGAACAGCACCAGGCCCGCCACATCGTAGATCTGCAGACGTTTCATGATCTGCGCGCGGTGGGTCTCGACGGTTTTGATGCTCAGGCCCAGGCCGTTGGCGATTTCCCGGGTCGACTTGCCGCGCACGATCAGTCGGAGGATTTCCAGTTGGCGTGCCGTCAGGTTGTGCGAATCGGTGGTGTCCGGCTGGCCTTTTTGATTGCGAACCAGAGCTTGGTTGATCACCGTGTGGGCGATCGCCGGACTTAGATAACGCTCGTTATTGCGCAGCGCGTCCAGCGCGTGTTCAAGCTCGGTGCCGGTGGTGTCCTTGAGCAGATAACCGTAAGCGCCGGATTCCAGCGCCTGCATGATCAGCGCCGGGTCGGTGTGCATCGACAGGATCAGCACTTTGCTTTGCGGGCGCACGCGTTTGAGTCGCTGCAACGCTTCGAGGCCGCCGGTTTCCTTCATGGAAATATCCAGCAAGACAATATCGGGGTTCAGCAGCTCGACCATTTCAAGCAACTGCGAGCCATCATTGGCCTCGCCGATTACCGCGTAACCGGGAATATCCATAACCAGAGCGCGCACGCCGGCCCTGATCAGCGAGTGGTCATCCACCAGAAGTAAGTTACAAGTCAACGCATAACCTTATTCGTACTGGCCCGCTCGAGTGCGCGCGGCGCCCAGGGGAAAAGTGCTTCGATTTGAGTGCCTTTGCCCGGTTCGCTGATCACGCTCAGGGTGCCACCCAGTTGTTCGATCCGTTCGGCCATGCCGGCCATGCCACGTTGTCCTTCCCGCCCCGGATTGACGGCCGGCGCGAAGCCCTGGCCATCATCGCTGATCAGCAGGGTCAAGCCCTTGGGCAAGCGCTGCACGCGAATCAGCAGGTTTTTCGCCTGGGCGTGACGCAGGATGTTGGTCACTGCCTCCTGCGCAATACGAAACGCAGCGACGGCCATTTCTTCCGGAATACCGTTCAAGCGCTGCTGGCAATCGAGGCTCCAGTGCACGTCGGTGTTGGTCAATGTCTTGAGCAGGTGCGCGCGCAGGCTCGCTTCAAGGCCAAGGCTGGTCAGTTGCCGTGGGTTGAGGATGGCCGATACGTCGCGGACTTTGTTGAGGGTTTCTTCGAGGGTGTCGCAGAGGACGGTGCATTGCTCCTGCAAATCCTCCGGCATACGGCGTTTCAGCCAGTCGCTTTGCAATTTGGCGGCGGTCAGCAATTGGCCGATGTCATCGTGAAGCTCGCGGCTGAGGCGGTGGCGTTCGTTTTCCTGGACTTCCAGCAGGCGGTCAGCCAGTTCCTGTGGCTGGAACTTGATCGATTTGCGTGACAGGCGATATTGCACCCAGACGCACGCCGTGGCTGCGATGTCGAGCAACAACAGACCCAGGCCCAACGGCTTGGAAAAACCGTAGGTCAGAAGGCTGCCCAGCGCAGCGGCGACACACAGGATGAGTGTGAACCGGCGGGCATTTTCCCGGGAGGGTGGCCATGTTGTGAGGGTCTTTATGCTGGCGTACATAACGGATGGAGCCAATGGATGTTCGCTGCGGGTAGACCGGTCGGTGGCTGACGGGTCTCTGTCTGGAAATGCTGTCAATTATGTGAATGATTTCAACTGGCTACAGTGAGCGGTAGTTAACCGCCAACTTCTCTGGACGCCGATCAATGAAATCACTTTGCCATTAATTTGAAAGCAACTTATGGGCGGCATAGTACCACTTAAGATACCGTTGGTCGCGCCTGCTCTATATGTCCAATGAGTCAGGAAAGACGCCATTATGGACGTATGTTCCATAATGGAAAAAAGTCGAAGTATGTTATTCGACAGATAAACAAATTGACTAAATCACGATTCTTAACACACAGGAAAACCCTGAGGCGGGCTGAAAATTATCCGTCGTGTCAGGTGGGTTTATTTAGTTCGATATGTCGCTGGCAGGTATGAACTATTCAATAACGACATTAAATGAGTAGTGCCCAAGCCTGACGCCAGATCAGGCCTGTCGCTCAGAGAACGACAGAGGTGGCAAACGTTTGCCCGGCAAAGGCATCTGGAACTGGCTTTGCCCGACATGAAAGGCGAACGCTTCGATTAATGAGGCCTGTTCGCTGCCATCAAGGCTCAGTTGCCCGGTCTTCACATCGACCAGCTCCAGTTGCCAGGCCATCAGCGTGAAGCAATCTTTCAAGGCGCTCAGCGCTTGTTCGTGCAGATCGACGTGATCCTGGGTCAGATTGAGCAGGCTGTAGATGTGCAGGGAAAACTCGGAAATCGCTTCCAGCGCCAGTGCCTCAGCTCTGCCGGCGAGCTTGAGCAGTGTGCCCTGCATGCACGCGATGGCATCCTTGTCATTGCTGATCAGTTGCAGATGGCTCAGGCATTCTTCCGACTTGGCCAGCAGCGTCTCAGCCTCGAGCAGAAATTCGGGGAAGCGTTGCACCCAGTCTTTACGGTCGATTGGCATGCTTACCTCCACAGCGTCATGTCTGATGGGGGAGTGCCGTGTGTGGCGACGATCGTGAATCGTCGGCAGATCGCGCCCAGACGTGCCGCAGGTGCACAGGCTGAGGATTTCCAGGGGATGGGTTGCCACTGAGTTGCGATCGCACACAATAGCCTGACTCCGTTCATGCAATGAGAATGGCGTCACATTAATGGCTATTGGATATCGCGAATATCAGGTTGGGCCTGATTGATACTAGGGGAATCCCTTAGGCGCGGGAACCTACCGTGCAAACCGAGGTCGCGCCGCAAAGACTGTAGCAGATGAAAACAACCGAGCCAGTAAAGCATGATGTTAATGTGACATCAATGCCCGGTTGTGGCATTTTGATGGCTAATTTCGCAGCAATCAAGATTCGTCATTAACTGCCGATAAAGCCAGTTAGTGAATTCATCTGAACAAGCCCAGGAGTCATTGATGGCCGGCATTCTCGACACGGTAGACCAACGCACGCAACTGGTGGGTGAGAATCGCCTGGAAATTCTCATGTTTCGTCTGGCTGGACGCCAATTGTTTGCGATCAACGTGTTCAAGGTTCAGGAAGTCCTGCAACTGCCGAAGCTGACCCTGATGCCGCAGCGTCACCCGTTCGTATGCGGCGTGGTCAACCTGCGCGGGCAGACCTTGCCGGTGATCGATCTGTCCCAGGCGATCGGCATGCGTCCGTTGGTGCCGGGCCCGAACAGCACCATCATCGTCACTGAATACAACCGCTCGGTGCAGGCCTTCCTTGTGGGCGGTGTGGATCGCATCGTCAACATGAACTGGGAAGCCATTTTGCCGCCACCGACCAGCGCTGGCCGTCAGCATTACCTGACCGCGATCAGCAAGGTCGACGATCAGTTGGTGGAAATCATCGACGTCGAGAAAGTCCTCGCCGAAATCGTCCCGTACAACGCCAAGGTCTCGCGGGAAAAGCTCGAAGACCCGGTGCTCGAACGTGCCCGTGGTCGCGAAGTGCTGCTGGTCGACGATTCCAACGTGGCGCTCTCGCAACTGCGTGACACCCTTGGCCAGTTGGGCGTGAAGATGCACATCGCCAGCGACGGTTTGAAGGCGCTGAACATGCTCAAGGCCTGGGCTGACACCGGCGTGAACATGACTGACAAGTTGCTGATGATCTTCACCGACGCGGAAATGCCGGAAATGGACGGTTACCGTCTGACCACCGAAATCCGCAACGACCCGCGTTTGCGGGGGCTGTACGTGGTACTGCACACGTCGCTGTCGGGCAGCTTCAACGACTCGATGGTGAAGAAGGTTGGCTGCGATAACTTCCTCTCGAAATTCCAGCCGGACAAACTGGTCGACGTGGTGCGCCAGCGCCTGATGCTCGACGAAGTCCCTGCCTGATCACACACCCTTTGTAGGAGTGAGCCTGCTCGCGATAGCGGTTTGTCAGCCCCCAATCATTATCTGACACACCGCTATCGCGAGCAGGCTCACTCCTACAGTTTGCTCTTTGATTCCCTGACCAAGCTCGTATAGGGTGGCGTTTTTATCCTCCAGGAAGCTGGCCATGCTGCGTCTGAGCGCGCTTTATCGTTACCCGTTGAAATCCGGCAAAGTCGATGTGCTGCAAAGCGTCGACCTCGACAAGCTGGGGCTCGATGGCGACCGACGCTGGATGCTCGTGGACGAAGCCAGCGGCCGCTTCCTGACCCAGCGTGCTGTAGCAAAAATGAGCCAGTTGTCGGCGCTCTGGAATGCGCAGGGCGGTCTGACCCTGAGCGCGCCGCAACAGTCTTCCATCGAAATCGCTTTGCCGGGCAGCGACGCCGAACTGCGCGGCGTGACTATCTGGCGTGACACTTTGCGCGTGCCGGATGCCGGTGATGAGGCGGCGCGTTGGGTCAGCGAGTTCATCGGCAAACCGACACGTCTGGTGCAAGTGCCGCTGGATCGTGCGCGCACCACGCCGTCAGGTGTCGGCAAGGATGATGATCAGGTCGCGTTCGCCGACGGTTTTCCGCTGCTGCTGATTGGCGAGGCGTCGCTGCAAGATCTGTCGCAACGGGTCGGGCGACCGCTGGAGATGCTGCGTTTTCGCCCGAATCTGGTGATCGAAGGCAGCGAAGCGTATGCCGAGGATGGCTGGAAACGCATCCGTATCGGCGACGTCGAGTTCCGCGTGGTCAAGCCGTGCGCGCGCTGCATCCTTACCACCATCGACCCGCAGACTGGCGAGCGCAGTGCCGATCGTGAACCGCTGGCGACCTTGCAGAAATACCGCGCCGAAGCCGATGGCGCGATGTTCGGTCAGAACCTGGTGAACGACAGCAATGGTCGACTCGAGGTCGGAATGCCGGTGGAAATCCTCGAATAAGCCGCCCCTGAAACGAAAAATGCCCGAGTCCTTGGACCCGGGCATTTTTATTGGCGCTGTGGAAACCGACGACTTAGCCGCGGTACTCGCACAGGTAAGCGGTATCAACCGCGACTTTCAGCTGGAATTTGCTGTTCGCCGGAACGTTGAACTGGCTGCCGGCGGCGAAGGTTTCCCAGTCGCTGCTGTCGGGCAGTTTCACGATCAGTGCGCCGGAGACCACGTGCATGATTTCACGCTGGCTGGTGCCGAATTCGTATTCGCCCGGGGCCATGACGCCAATGGTCGCCGGACCTTCAGCGGTGCCAAAGGCGATCGACTTGACGGTGCCGTCGAAGTACTCGTTGACTTTAAACATGGGCGATTCCTCGAAAAGGGCTCAAAAATGGAGGCGGCCAGTATGCACAAGGCTTTGGGCGCCGTCACCTGCCCGGCGCCTGTCCAGCCAGTTCTCGAATTGACCCTAGAGTGGCAAAACCAGCGGCAACAATCGTGCGGTGTTGCGCGCATCTTCCAGCGCCCGGTGTTGCTGACCGCTGAACTGCATGCCGGCCAGTTGCAGCGCGCCGTTAAGCCCCAGCGGCCGCTCCAGGCGTCGGGCCTTGGCGAAGCGTTGTTTGAGGTTCATGTGCGGCACTCGACTCAGGCCGCTGTCGATCTGCAGGCGCTGCCATTCCTGGAGCAGTTGTTTGCGGTCGTAATCGCCCCAACTGGCCCAACCTTCAAGACGTGATTGATGCTGCGCGAGCCAGCGTTCGAACGCCGGCCAGACCTCAGTCAGCGGTTGCGCCGTATCGATATTGGCCTGGGTGATGTGTGTCAGCTCGCGACAGAACGGCGTCAGCAACGGCCGTCGAGTCGGTTTGACGAAGCGTTGGAAGTGATCCTGCTCGCGCCCGGCACGATCGACCAGCGTCGCGCCGATCTCGATAATTTCCATCTCGGTGACCGGCCAGCCACCCTCATCGGTGGTGGCTTCCAGATCTATGACCAGCCAGTGGGGCATCGCAGGGTTCCTGATTTGTACGTTCTGATTATTCAGAGCGTAGCCAAACCCTGCGTTTGCGCTCGGCTGACTACTCCACCTGCAACAGAACCTGACGATTTTTTACCTGATCGCCGACTTTGACCTGCACCCGCTTCAGCACGCCGTCGATGCCGGCCTTGAGCGGGTGCTCCATTTTCATTGCCTCCAGTACCACCAGCAGCTGACCTTTGCTGACCGGGCTGCCTTCGCTGACCAACACGTCGACGATGGCGCCGTCCATGGGCGCTTTCAAGGTGCCGGAACTGACGCTGGTCTGACTGCCGATCACCGCGTGAGTTCGATCCTCCAAGCGCAGGCTGCCGGGGTGAGTGAACAGCCAGAGTTGTTCGCCATCGAGACGACAGGCGTGGCGTTGGCGCAAGCCGTCGACTTCCAGCGTTATCGAGTGGGCGTCTTGATCGATGAGTTTCAATGCCAGTGTGCGTTCGGCGACTTGCACTTTGAACGCACCTTGCGGCTCAGCGAGCAGTTGCAGCGTCCAGTTTTGCTCATCAAGACCGAGGCGAAAATGCAGCGGCACACTGGCGTTATTACGCCAGCCGGACAGCGGCGCGCGGTGACTGAGGGCGCTGGTTTGATAGAACAACACTGCCGCGATGGCCAGGTCTTCGGCACTCGGCGCGTAGCTGTTCAGGCACGCGTGATCGCTGAAATGCTGCGCGATAAATGCCGTGCTGAACTCACCGCTGATGAACTGCGGATGTTGCAGCAGGCTGACCAGCAACCGCTGATTGCTTTGCACACCCAGCAACACCGAGTCCTCCACTGCGCGCAGGAGTTTGCGTCGAGCCTCGTCGCGAGTAGCGCCGTGGGCGATCAGTTTACCGAGCATCGGGTCGTAGAACGGGCTGATCAATTGCCCTTCGCGCAGACCATGATCGATGCGCGCGCCGTGTTGCAGCGCGGGCTCCCACGCCTCTACACAACCGGTTTGCGGCAAGAAATCCTGCGCAGGGTCCTCTGCGTAAAGGCGCACTTCCATCGCGTGGCCATTGAGTTGCACCTGATCCTGAGTCAGCGGTAAAGGCTGACCTTCGGCGACCCATAATTGCCAGGCGACCAGATCCAGCCCGGTGATTAGTTCTGTCACCGGATGCTCGACCTGCAAGCGAGTGTTCATTTCCAAAAAGTAGAACTGCCCGCGTGCATCGAGCAGGAATTCCACGGTGCCAGCGCCGACATAATTCACCGCACGTCCAGCCTTGAGAGCCGCTTCACCCATGGCGTGACGCAACTCGGCGGTCATCACCGGGCAGGGCGCTTCTTCGATGACTTTCTGATGGCGGCGCTGCACCGAGCAATCGCGCTCGCCGAGGTAGATCAGGTTGCCGTGTTGGTCGCCGAACAGTTGCACTTCGACATGCCGTGGTTCGATCAACGCCTGTTCAAGAATCAATTCGTCGCTGCCAAAACCGTTCAACGCTTCCGAACGCGCGGTACGCAGTTGCGCCGGTAAATCAGAGCCATCGTGCAGCAGACGCATGCCGCGACCGCCGCCACCGGCGCTGGCCTTGATCATCAATGGATAGCCGATGCGCTCGGCTTCGCGCAGCAGGGTCGCGTCGTCCTGCTCGGCGCCTTGGTAGCCGGCGATGCACGGTACACCGGCGTCGAGCATGGCGATTTTCGAGCGGCGTTTGCTGCCCATCAATTCGATGGCTGCGACGCTCGGGCCGATGAACGTCAGGCCAGCCTGTTCGCAGGCGCGGGCGAACTCGGCGTTTTCCGAGAGAAAGCCGTAACCGGGATGAATGGCGTCGGCACCGCTGCGGCGCGCGGCGTCGATGATCGCCGGGATGTTCAGGTAGGACTGCTGCACGGGGGCGAGGCCGATGTGCACGGCTTGATCGGCGATTTGCACGTGTAGGGCGTCGGCGTCGGCGTCGCTGTAGACGGCGACGGTTCGGTAGCCGAGGGCTTGGGCGGTGCGCTGGATGCGGCAGGCGATTTCACCGCGGTTGGCGATCAGGATTTTTTGGATGGCGGGCATGGTGGGTTTCCTGAGGTTTTTGCGGTGGGTTGGATGGCCTCTTCGCGAGCAGGCTCGCTCCCACAAGGGATTTGCGTCGTTCACAAAACCTGTGGGAGCGAGCCTGCTCGCGAAGCTTTTTCAGGTGGCCCACCGTGGTTTACGCTTCTGCACAAAAGCCATGGTGCCCTCGATCCCTTCTTCTCCCGTCACCGCTTCGCTAAACCACTGCGCCGCTACATCAAGCAATTCACTCGATGGCTGCCCGGCACTCGCCAGCAACAATTTCTTGGTCACGGCATTCGCCTCCGGCGCACAACACAGCACGTGTTGCAGCACCTCATCCAGTCGCTCAGCCAGCGCCTGCGCATCCTGCTCGACAAAATGCACCAGCCCCAAACGGCGTGCCTGATGCCCGTCAAAACGTGCGGCGGTCAGCGCCAGTCGCCGCGCCTCGGTCAGGCCAATGCGCTGCACCACAAACGGCGCGATCTGCGCCGGCAGCAAGCCGAGGCTGGTTTCCGGCAAACCGAATTGCGCCTGATGATCAGCAATCGCAATGTCGCTGACACACGCCAGCCCAAAACCGCCGCCGAGCACTGCGCCTTGCAGCACCGTGATCAACACTTGCGGCGCGTGCTGCGCTTCTTCCAGCAAAGCCCCGAACGCACGATTCAAATCACGGTAAGCATCCGCACCCTGAGCACGGGCACTGGCCATGTCCTTGATATCGCCCCCGGCACAGAAATGCCCGCCGGCGCCGCTGAGCACCAGAGCGCGAACGCTGCGATCCTTGCGTACCGACGCCAGCACCGCGCGCAATTCGCTGACCATTTGCAGGCTCATCGCATTGCGGCTGTCCGGGCGATTGAGGGTGATGTGCAGCACGCCGCCATGCAGTTTCAGCAATAGCGTCTGGCATTCCGGCAGGCTGCTCATTTCTTTTTCCCCGGCAGGATGCCCATCAGTTTGCAGATGATCCCCAGCATGATTTCGTCGGCGCCGCCGCCAATCGACACCAGCCGCACATCGCGATAGGCGCGGGCCACCGGGTTGTCCCACATGAAGCCCATGCCGCCCCAATATTGCAGGCAACTGTCGCTGACTTCGCGCCCGAGGCGCCCGGCCTTGAGCTTGGCCATCGACGCCAGGCGCGTGACGTCCTGGCCTTTGATGTACTGCTCGGTGGCCTGATAGACCAGCGCGCGCAGGCATTCGATCTCGGTTTGCAGTTCGGCGAGGCGAAAGTGGATGACCTGATTGTCGATCAGCGCATTGCCGAAGGTCTTGCGCTCCTTGCAGTACTCAATGGTGCTGTCGACGCAATATTCCAGACCCTTGATCATGTTCGCCGCACCGAACAGACGTTCTTCCTGAAACTGCAGCATCTGCATCATGAACCCGGCGCCTTCGTGGCCGACGCGGTTGCGCTGCGGCACGCGCACGTCGTCGAAAAACACCTGTGCAGTTTCCGAGCTGCGCATGCCGAGCTTGTCGAGGTGAGAACTCAGGCTGATGCCCGGCGTGTTCATCGGCACCATGATCAGCGACTTGTTGATGTGCGGTTTATCGTCGGAAGTATTCGCCAGCAGGCAGATGAAATCAGCACTCGGCGAGTTGGTGATCCACATCTTGCTGCCGTTGATCACGTAGTCGTCGCCGTCCTTGCGCGCGGTGGTTTTCAGCCCGGCAACGTCGGAGCCAGCGCCGACCTCGGAAACGCCGATGCAGCCAACCTGCTCGCCGGTGATCGCCGGACGCAGAAACTCTTCGCGCAAGTCATCGGAACCAAAACGGGCGAGGGCGGGCGTACACATGTCGGTCTGCACGCCGATCGACATCGGAATGCCGCCGCAATGAATGGTGCCGAACTCTTCAGCGGCGACAATCGAATAGCTGTAATCGAGACCCATGCCGCCGAATTTTTCCGGTTTGGAAATACCGAGCAAACCGAGGTCGCCGGCCTTGCGGAAAATCTCGTGGATGGGAAAGCGTCCGGCCTTTTCCCATTCATCGACGTGCGGATTGATCTCGTGCTCGACGAACTGGCGGACGGTACGGCGCAGGGCTTCGTGTTCCGGGGTGAAGATCATTTTTTATTGTTCTCCGTAAGATCCGTGGCGATCAGAACCGGCTGACGCCGAAGCTGTTGGGTTGCAGCGTGCGAATGTCGGCTTCGTGGCAGATGTCCAGCAAATAGCCGAGCAGGGTGCGCGTATCGCGTGGATCGATCAGCCCGTCGTCCCACAGATTGGCGCTGCCATAGAGCGCGGTGGACTGGCTGTCGAGTTTCTGCGCGGTGACCTGTTCAAGCATGTCGAGCATTTTCGGATCCGGCGTCAAACCGTCCTTGAGCTGTTTGGCTTCGGTAACGATGCGCAGAACTTTACCGGCCTGCGCGCCGCCCATTACAGCGGTGCGGCTGTTCGGCCAGGCAAAGATAAAGCGCGGATCGAGACCGCGTCCGCACATCGCATAGTTCCCGGCACCGTAGGAGCCGCCGACGACGATGGTCAGTTTAGGCACCCGCGCGTTGGCCACCGCTTGAATCAGTTTCGAGCCGTGTTTGATCACGCCTTGCTGTTCCGATTCGGTGCCGACCATGAAACCGGTGGTGTTGTGGAAAAACAGCAACGGCGTCTGGCTCTGATCGCACAGCTGAATGAACTGCGCCGCTTTGCTCGCACCGTTCGGCGTGATCGGACCGTTGTTGCCGATGAAACCGCAGGCGCGACCCTGAATCTTCAATTGCCCGCAAAGGGTTTGCTGATCGAACTCACCCTTGAATTCCAGAAAGCAGGATTCGTCGGCGATGCGCGCGATGATTTCACGCACGTCGTAGGGTTTTTTCGGATCGTCGGGGATCAAGCCGAGCAGTTCTTCGATGGGGTAGAGCGGCTCTTTGTATTGCGGCTCCGGCAGCCATGGCAGTTGTTCATTCCACGGCAGCATTCGCAGAATTTCACGCACCTGACGCACGCCGTCGGCATCGTTTTCCGCCAGGTATTCAGCCGTGCCGGCGACCTGCGCGTGCATCTCGGCGCCGCCGAGTTCCTCATCGGTGGCGACTTCCCCCGTGGCCGCTTTGAGTAACGGCGGGCCGGCCAAAAACAGCTTGGCCTTGCCGCGCACCACCACCACATAATCCGACAGCCCCGGCTGATAAGCGCCGCCCGCCGTGGCTGAGCCGTGCACCACGGTGATCTGTGGCAAACCCATCGCCGACATCCGCGCCTGGTTGGCAAAACTGCGCGCACCTTCGACAAAAATATCCGCCGCGTAATTGAGGTTGGCACCGCCGCTTTCGGCGAGGGTAATCACCGGCAGTTTGTTTTCCTGAGCGATCTGTTGCAGGCGCAGGGATTTTTTCAAACCGCTCGGTGAGATCGTGCCGCCCTTGATCGCACTGTTGTTGGCCACGACCATGGCGCGGATGCCACAAACGTAACCGATGCCGGCGATCAGTCCGCCACCGGCCGAGCTGCCGTCCTTGTCGTCATGCAACTTGTAGCCGGCGAGACTGGCCAGTTCGAGAAACGGCGCGCCGGGATCGAGCAACAGATTCAGGCGTTCGCGCGGCAGTAACTGTCCGCGCTTGTCGAATTTGGCTTTGGCTTCGGCGGCTTTGTTCAGCAGGTTTTGTTCGAGTTGCTGCACTTGCTCGATGGCCACGAGCATTGCCGCACGGTTACGGGCAAAGGCCTCGCTGTGCGGATCGAGTTGGGACTGGATCTGCGGCATGGCTTACTCCTTGTCCTTCAGCACGTCTGGAAGGTAGGCGCGATGGAAGCCATTGAACGACTCGCTGTGAGTCGCTTTGTGCAACGGCCACGCACGGCTGCCGAGGCTGGCCGCGCCATCGATTTTCAATGTGCTGCCGCTAATAAATGCCGCCGCCGGACTGAGCAGAAACACAATCGCTGCGCTGACTTCCGATTCGGTGCCAATGCGCTTGAGCGGCACATGCTCGCGCAGGGTCGGAATCACCGCTTTGAACGCGCCTTCGTAAGTGTCCATGCCGCTGGAGGCGATCCAGCCCGGCGCCACCGCATTGACCCGCACCCCGGCATAACCCCATTCAAACGCGGCGGTTTTGGTGAAGTTGTCCATGCCCGAACGCGCCGCGCCGGAGTGGCCCATGCCGGGCATGCCGCCCCACATGTCGGCGAGCATGTTGACGATGCTGCCGCCGTGTTTGCTCATCGACTGATTGAAGACTTCCCGCGCCATCAGAAAACCGCCGACCAGATTGGTACGCAGCACGGTTTCGAAACCTTTCTGATTGATCGAAGCCAGCGGCGACGGGTATTGGCCGCCAGCGTTGTTGACCAGACCATGAATCGGCCCGTGCTCGGCGATCAGTTCCTTGACCAGTTGTTTTACCGCTTCTTCATCACGAATATCGCAGGCCTGCCAATGCGCGCGGCCGCCGTCCTCGGCAATTTCGGCGGCGACCTTTTCCAGTTTTTCCGGTTTGCGCCCGACCAGCAGCACGTTGGCGCCGAGCGCTGCCAGTTCGTGCGCGGTGCAACGGCCGATGCCGCTGCCGCCACCGGTGACGATGATGGTCTGGCCGCTGAACAGCTCGGCATTGAAAATCGACGCGTAAGCCATGCACACCATCCTCTAGTCGAACTGTTCGGCGATGCTCTGCGGCACCGGGATCTGGATTTCCAATAATTGCTGGGCGAAGGCTTTGCCTTGCGGGTCGATGCGCAGACTGGCCACGCCGCCACCGCCGAGAGCGTTTTCCAATAGAAAGTTGAGACTGTGGGTGCCGGGCAGATACCAGCGTTCGACGCGGCCGTGGATTGGGTCGAGCACGTGGCTCATCCAGTCGACGATCACTGCCGGGGTCAACGCTTCGGCGATCCACGGCAAGTATTCGGGTTTGCGCGGCAGCACGCCGATGTTGCTGTGATTGCCCTTGTCACCCGAGCGCGCCACGGCGAGTTTCACCAGTGCCACGCTGGCATCGGCGCGGCCATGAGGTTTCGGCGGTTGCTGGGCAATCGGCAAGTCTTCGCTGTCGAGCGCGACCAACGAGGGCAGGGCGCAAGGATGGCGTTCACCGGCCAGATCGATCTGCAAGGTGCAGGCGTTTTTATCGATCAGGAATGAAAACAAACGGATCAGCGGATACACGGTTGGCCGTCCGCCAACGATGCCGGTCAGCCCGGGCGCCATGCCGGTCGCAGCCTGGGCGATTTCCCGGGAGAACAGAATCAGCGCCTGTTTGCTCGGGTGCCGCACGGCGAGTTTGATCACCACTTCGCGGCTGTCGCGACGTTGCCCGTGCGGGCCGTAAGTGGCTTCGCTGCCGAGCAGTTCGATGTGGGTTTCGCTGTAGGGCGCCCAGCCACGCTGGCTGAACATTTCCGCGGTCTTGTCGATGATTGCCTGACTGACGCGCTGCGCTTTTTCAACGGCATCGATACCGGCGATCAGGCAACTGGCGGTGCAGCGAAAGCCGTCCGGCCAGGTGGCGCTGACCTTGTATTTATCCGTCGGCGGCAGGCCTTTGGCGCCGTGAACGTGCACCGCGTTTTTGCCTTGCTGCTGAAGTTTGACCTCGGTGAAATCGCAGACGACGTCGGGCAATAGATAGGCCTGCGGATCGCCGATTTCGTAGAGCATTTGCTCGCCGACGGTCAGTGGCGTGACCAGTCCACCGGAACCTTCCGGTTTGCTGACGATAAATTGGCTGTCGGCGCTGACTTCGACGATTGGAAAACCGATGTGCTCGTAATCCGGCACGTCGCGCCAGTCGGTGAAATTACCGCCGGTGCATTGCGCGCCACATTCGATGATGTGCCCGGCCAGTGCGGCTTGCGCGAGTTTGTCGTAGTCGTGCCACGACCAGCCGAATTCGTGCACCAGCGCCGCGCTGACCACGGCGCTGTCGACCACGCGGCCGGTGATGACGATATCGGCGCCCAGTCGTAACGCTTCGACAATGCCCGGCGCACCGAGGTAGGCGTTGGTCGAGACGCACATCGGCGGCAACGGGGCGCCGCTGAACATTTCAGTGATGCCGCTGAGTTGTTTGAATTGTGGTTGCAGGTCATCGCCGAGCAACACGGCGATTTTCAGTGGGATGCCGGCCTTGTCGCAGGCCGCTTGCAGGGCAGCGGCGCAGGCTTGCGGGTTGACCCCGCCGGCATTGCTGATGACGCGGATATTTTGCTCGGCGAGTTGTGGCAGCAGCGGTGTGAGGACTTCGATAAAGTCCCCGGCGAACCCGGCCTGCGGGTCTTTCATGCGCGCGCCGGCCATGATCGACATGGTGATTTCGGCCAGATAGTCGAAGACCAGATAGTCCAGTTTGCCGCCGTCGACTAACTGCGCGGCGGCGGTCGAGGTGTCTCCCCAGAATGCACTGGCGCATCCGATGCGAACGGTGGTGGGCATTTTTATCTCCGACTCAGCAACCTGCGACAGAAGTGTCTGGAGGCTACCAAGCAAGCGCTTGGTTTGTAAACAGCGAAACACTATCTTCTGCCCAAGCGCTTGCTTGGTTGCCGTTGGGGGCTTAAATTGCGCGCAACCCTGCGGTTTCAGGGGGCAACAGACTGATCGACTGTAGGAGAGAACGGGTGGACGAGCAAAAAGCCCTGAGGGTCATGCGCGAATTGGTCGACGACGGCCAGTTGACCGACCCGGACAGCGCGCGCGGCAAACTGCTGCAAGTGGCGGCTCACCTGTTCCGTAATAAAGGCTACGAACGCACCACGGTGCGCGATCTGGCCGGTGCGGTGGGGATTCAGTCGGGAAGCATTTTTCATCACTTTAAAAGCAAGGACGAAATTCTCCGGGCGGTGATGGAAGAAACCATCCGTTACAACACGGCACTGATGCGCGCCGCGCTCGCCGATGCGAACAATGTGCGTGAGCGGGTGCTGGCGCTGATTCGCTGTGAATTGCAGTCGATCATGGGCGGCAGCGGCGAAGCGATGGCGGTGCTGGTGTATGAATGGCGTTCGTTGTCCGAAGAGGGCCAAGCCAAAGTGCTGGCGTTGCGCGATGTCTACGAAGACCTCTGGCTAGAGGTGCTCGGCGAAGCCAAAGAGGCCGGGTTTATTCGCGGCGACGTGTTTGTCACTCGACGTTTTCTCACCGGTGCGTTGTCCTGGACGACCACCTGGTTCCGTGCCGGCGGCAGTCTGAGCCTCGATCAACTGGCGGATGAGGCGCTGATTCTGGTGCTTGAAGAGCGCTGAGACGCTTTCTATCAGGCGGTGAAACTGGCTAACTGGGCGAAACCGCCTAGCTTGAATGCATTGATCGGTATTTTTCGGGGAGTGGGGTGTTTTGAAGTCTTCGCCAATTCGGACGGCGTCGGGCGTGATGCTCGCAGCGCTGGCGGCATTCTGGTTGTTGCCTGCGCAAGCAGCGCAACTGGTTCGAGTGGGCGCCGCGCACTTTCCGCCGTACACCATCCGCCCGGAAAACGGTGCCGATACCGGTCTGCTGCCGCAATTGGTCGAGTCGCTGAACCGCCTGCAAAAAGACTATCAATTCGTCCTCGTGCCGACTTCGATCCCGCGACGTTTCGGTGATTTCAAACAAGGCCGGATCGACATGGCGATCTTCGAGAACCCTGATTGGGGCTGGAAGGAAATCCCTCACACTGACGTCGACATGGGCCTTGAAGACGCCGAGATTTTCGTCGCGCAACGTGAAGACGGTCGCCAGCAGAACTATTTCGCTGACCTTAAAGGCAAGCGTCTGGCGTTGTTCAGCGGCTATCACTATGAGTTCGCCAACTTCAACGCCGACCCGAAATTCCTCGCGCAGAATTTCAACGCCACCCTGACCTATTCCCACGACAGCAACCTGCTGATGGTGCTGCGCGGGCGCGCCGACATTGCTCTGGTGACGCGCTCCTATCTGAGCGATTACCTGCTGCGCAACGAGAAGGTTCGCGACGAGTTGCTGGTGTCGCAACGCATTGATCAGGTTTACCACCATTACGCAATTCTGCGTCCCGCCGCGCCGATCACCGGCGAGGCGTTCGGCAAGCTGCTGCAAGGCCTGCGCGACAACGGCGAGATGCTGAAAATCTTCGATCCGTACAAGATTGCCGTGGTGCCAGTGCCGCATCACTGAGGCACTGATTTCTCTGCCAAGCCTAAATTTCCCCTGCCGGATCACGTCCCATCGTTGAACTGTCGACGATTATCGTGAGCCCGACCCATGTCCAATCTGAATGACCTGACTGCCTTGTCTTTGCCTTCGGGCAGCCAACTGGTAGCCGATGCCACCGAAAGCCGTCTGAGCCTGAGCCTGGACGGGCAACCATTGATTCGCCTGCGCCTCGATCGCGAGGCCAAAGGGCCGATCCAGATCGATGAGCGTTTCGCCTTGCCGCCGGGGCAAGCGCTGTGGGCAGCCTGTTATTGGCTGTTCGCCCGCGACCCTGAGTGCCAGCAATTGACCTGGCAACTCGATCAACCGCCGACCGAAGCTTTGCTCAGCGGTTTGCTGGTGAGCACCGAGGTGGCCGGCGAATATCGCTGCGAGCGCACGTTGTTCTGGCAACTGCCGCAACCTTGGCTCGGCACGTCGCTGACCGGCAGCTATCCGCAGCAAATGCTCATCAGCGCTGGCAAGCGCCATCCACTGCGACCGGTGAAACCGCGCGGTGAAGTCTATCGGCGTTTCGATGCGCGGCTGGGCGCGTGGATTTCCCTGCGCACGGTGGAAATCGAAGAGGATCTGCCGCGCTTCAACCGTTGGCAGAACAGCCCGCGTGTCGCCAGTTTCTGGCAGGAAGAAGGCAGCATCGAAAAGCACCGCGAATACCTGAGCAAACTTGACGCCGACCCGCACACGCTGACCCTGATCGGCTGTTTCGATGATCAGCCGTTCGCCTACTTCGAAGCTTATTGGGCCAAGGAAGATCGTATCGCGCCGTTCTACGATGCCGACGATTACGACCGGGGCATTCACATGCTGGTGGGGGAGGAGGATCACCGTGGCCCGCACAAAGTCGCGAGCTGGTTATCGGCGCTGGTGCATTACCTGTTTCTGGACGATCCGCGCACGCAACGCGTGGTCGCCGAACCGCGTGCCGATAACGCGAAGATGATTGGCCACATGCAGAACCAGTGCTTCCACTGCGAGAAGGAATTCGACTTCCCGCATAAGCGTGCGGCGCTGATGATTCTGGGGCGTGAGCGGTTTTTTGATCGGTGCAAGTTGGCTTGAGGTGATCTGAAAGCAAAAGATCGCAGCCTTCGGCAGCTCCTACATTTGGAATGCGTTCCCCTGTAGGAGCTGCCGAAGGCTGCGATCTTTTTCTATCTGTCGACCCGGTCTCAGCGCCGCCCCGCAATCACCACATCCCGACGACTGCTCGACACTTTGCGGCAGTGCACCAGCGCATCGCGAATCATGAAGTTGACCAGGGTCGGCGAAACACCGAGTTCCTTGGCGATGTCCTTTTGCGGCACGCCGTGCAAGCGGTACATCTCGAACGCGTAGCGAGTGCGGCTGGGCAGCTCGGTCAGTGCGTCGGCGATGTGCTCCAGGGTGGAGAAGTTGATGTGCGAGGTTTCCGGCGAAGCACCTTGAATGACCACGTTCAGCCCTTCCTCTTCAGGGCCTGAGTATTTCTGCTCCAGCGCCTGTTTGCGGTAGTGATCGATGGCCAGGTTGCGCACGATCTGGAACAGATAACTCAGTTGCGCCTTGATCGACGACGTGATCGGTGGCGCCGATTGCAGTCGGAAAAACGCATCCTGCACCACGTCTTCGGCACGTGACCGGCAGCCGGTAATGCGGGCCGCAATCTTGACCAGAATCAGTCGATTGTCGACGAATGCCTGAAGTAGCGGTGAATCGCACCTGCTTGTGGATACTGGTTCCGTCATGGAAATCACCTTGCTGCCAAATAGGTTAGTGGGACGCCTTGGGGAGACGGGGCCGTCCTACACATCGAGCGACAAATTATGTTGAATGATAATGATTGTCAATTGAGAAAGAGAACTAATGATACAAATTGGTGCGTTGTGAGAACTGCGACACGCCGCCGCATCCCAGCCCCGTTGGCGATCCAGCCTGCCGACTAATTATTTCAAGACGTCATCCGTTCTCATTGGTGAATGGTTCCGGGTACCGAACCCCGACCAGACAGCATTCCGCAGCCTTGCGCGGTCGGCACAGACCGCGCCCTGCATGCCCTTGAGGGCGTGACGCAGCAACCCGATTCCACTCAGCAAGCCGACTTCAGGCAGGAAACCTCATGACCGACGCGTTCGACATCCCCAGCACTCTGGTCCAAGCCCTCCAGCGCCGCGCGGCCCTGACGCCGGATCAACTGGCCTTGCGTTTTCTTGCCGAAAACGAAGAACAGGCTGTGATGCTCAGCTATCGCGAACTCGATCAACGCGCGCGCACGATTGCTGCCGCATTGCAGGAAGAGGCCGGATTTGGTGATCGCGCGGTGTTGTTGTTTCCCAGCGGCCCGGATTACGTCGCGGCGTTTTTTGGTTGCCTGTACGCGGGCGTGATCGCAGTGCCGGCGTATCCGCCTGAATCGGCGCGCCGTCACCATCAGGAACGTTTGCTGTCGATCATCGCCGACGCCGAACCGCGTCTGCTGCTGACCAGCGCCGACCTGCGCGACGCCTTGCAGCAGATCGAAGGCGCGCCGCCGCTGTTGTGCGTCGACACACTCGACAATGCGCTGGCCGAAAAATGGCTTGAACCGAACCTGCCGCCAGAGCACATCGCCTTTCTGCAGTACACCTCCGGCTCGACTGCGCTGCCCAAAGGCGTGCAGGTCAGCCACGGCAATCTGGTGGCCAACGAACTGTTAATCCGCCACGGTTTCGGCATTGATGTGAACCCGGATGATGTGATCGTCAGTTGGCTGCCGCTGTATCACGACATGGGGTTGATCGGCGGTCTGCTGCAACCGATCTTTAGCGGCGTGCCGTGCATTCTGATGTCGCCGGCGTACTTCCTCGGTCGGCCATTGCGCTGGCTCGAAGCGATCAGCCAATACGGCGGCACCATCAGCGGCGGGCCGGATTTTGCCTATCGCTTGTGCAGCGAACGGGTCAGCGAATCGGCGCTGGAGCGTCTCGACCTGAGCCGCTGGCGCGTGGCTTATTCCGGCTCTGAACCGATCCGCCTCGACACCCTTGAACGCTTCGCCGACAAGTTCGCCGCGAGCGGTTTCAGCGATGACAGTTTCATGGCCTCGTACGGTCTGGCCGAGGCCACGCTGTTCGTCGCCGGCACCCCACGCGGCACCGGCATTCCTGCACTGCGCGTGGACGATCAAGCGCTGGCGCAAAATCGTGCCGAGCCGGGCGCTGGTTCCCCGATCATGAGTTGCGGTATCAGCCAGCCTGAGCACGCGGTGCTGATCGTTGAGCCCAATACGCTCGTAGAACTCGCCGACAATGCCGTCGGCGAAGTCTGGGCGACCGGCCCGAGCATCGCCCTCGGTTACTGGCGCAACCCCGAAGCCAGCGCCAAAACCTTCGTACTGCACGCTGGCCGCACCTGGCTGCGCACTGGCGACCTGGGTTTTATCCGCAACGGCGAACTGTTCATCACCGGTCGCCTGAAAGACATGCTCATCGTGCGCGGCCACAACCTCTATCCGCAGGACATCGAGCAAACCGTCGAGCGCGAAGTGGAAGTTGTGCGCAAGGGCCGCGTCGCTGCATTCGCGATCAATCAGAATGGCGAAGAGGGTATTGGCATCGCTGCAGAAATCAGCCGCAGCGTGCAGAAAATCCTGCCGCCGGAAGCGTTGATCAAAGCCATCCGCCAAGCCGTGGCCGAGGCGTATCAAGAAGCACCGAGCGTGGTCGTATTGCTCAATCCCGGCGCATTGCCGAAAACCTCCAGCGGTAAATTGCAGCGCTCGGCGTGCCGCAATCGTCTGGCCGATGGCAGCCTCGACAGCTACGCGGTGTTCCCGTCGAGCACCGCTGAAACTCAAGAATCGATAGCCAGCGCCTCCGAACTTGAAACGCTGATCGGCAAAATCTGGGCTGAGCAACTCAACGTCAAACAGGTCAACGCCGACGATCACTTCTTCCTGCTTGGCGGTAACTCGATCGCCGCCACGCAAGTGATCGCCCGTGTTCGCGAAGCACTCAGTCTGGAGCTGAGCCTTCGCCTGCTGTTCGAAGCGCCAACCCTCTCCGCGTTTGCCGCCGCAGTCGCCCAGCAACAACAGGACGGCGGCAGCGCGCAAGGTGAGATCACCGCGCTGTCACGTTCCGAGCCGATGCCGCAATCGCTGGCGCAAAACCGCTTGTGGATCACCTGGCAACTCGACCCGCACAGCAGCGCCTACAACATTCCCGGCGGCCTGCGCTTGCGTGGCGAACTCGATGAAGACGCACTGCGCGCCAGCTTCCAGCAATTGATCGAGCGCCACGAACCCCTGCGCACGCGTTTCTTCGAACGTGACGGCGTTGCTCTGCAACAAGTCGATGCCGCTGCCGATTTCAACCTGCAATTGATCGACATCAGCGACCTGCCAGCCGATGAACGCGAAGCCCACGCGCAGCAGATCCGCGACGACGAAGCCCGCACTCAGTTCGATCTGGAGAAAGGCCCGCTGCTGTGGGTGACGTTGATCCGTCTCGACGATGAAGATCACCAATTGCTGGTGACGATGCACCACATCATCGCTGACGGTTGGTCGCTGAACGTGTTGATCGACGAGTTCTCGCGCCTGTACGCCGCTGCCTCGCAAGGCGCAACGGCCAACCTCGCGCCGCTGCCAACCCAATACGCTGACTACGGCAACTGGCAGCGCCAATGGCTGGGGCAAGGAGAGGGCGAGCGGCAACTGGCTTACTGGAAAGCGCAGTTGGGCGACGAGCATCCAGTGCTGGAGCTGGCCACCGATCATCCGCGCTCGGCGCAACACAAACACAGCGCTGCACGTCACACCATGCGTCTGGACGTCAGCCTCAGCGAGGCGATTCGCAACACGGCGCTAGCGCATCAATCGACACCGTTCATGCTGTTGCTCTCGGCGTTCCAGAGTTTGCTGCATCGCTACAGCGGTCAGCGTGATATTCGCATCGGCGTGCCCAACGCCAACCGTCCGCGCCTGGAAACTCAAGGCCTGATCGGCTTCTTCATCAACACCCAAGTGCTGCGCGCCGAGATCGATTCGCGCCTGCCATTCGTTGAGCTGCTGGCGCAAACCCGCCAAGCCACACTCGGCGCGCAGGCGAATCAGGATCTGCCGTTCGAACAACTGCTCGAAGCTTTCCCGCAGGCCCGCGAACAAGGTCTGTTCCAGATCATGTTCAACCACCAGCAGCGCGACCTCAGTGCGCTCAAACGCCTGCCGGGTTTGCTCGCCGAAGAGTTGCCGTGGCACAGCCGCGAAGCCAAGTTCGACCTGCAATTGCACAGCGAAGAAGACCGTAATGGTCGCCTGACGTTGTCCTTCGACTACGCCAACGAACTGTTCGACGCCGCGACTATCGCGCGACTGGCCGAGCATTTCAGCAACCTGCTGCGCGCCGTCTGTGAACGTCCAGAGCAAGCCATCGGCGATCTGCAATTGCTCACCGTCGGCGAGCGCGATCAGCAGAAAAAATGGAGCGTCGCACCGTGCGTTCCGGCACAACAATGGCTGCCCGAACTGCTCAACGAACAGGCACGCCAGACCCCGGAACGCACTGCGCTGGTGTGGGAGGGCGGTAGCGTCGACTTCGCCGAACTGCACACGCAAGCCAACCGCCTCGCGCACTATCTGCGCGACAAAGGCGTCGGCCCGGACGTTTGCGTGGCCATCGCCGCCGAGCGTTCGCCACAACTGTTGATCGGCCTGTTGGCGATCATCAAGGCCGGCGGCGCTTACGTGCCGCTGGATCCGGAATACCCGGCTGATCGCCTGGCTTACATGCTCAGCGACAGCGGCGTCGAATTGCTCCTGACCCAGACCGAACTGCTCGGCCGTTTACCGGCCAGCGATGGCGTCAGCGTGATCGCCATGGACGCCCTGCACCTGGAAAACTGGCCGAGCCAGGCACCGGGTCTGCACTTGCACGGCGACAACCTCGCCTACGTGATCTACACCTCGGGCTCCACCGGCCAGCCGAAAGGCGTCGGCAATACGCATGCGGCACTGGCCGAACGTCTGCAATGGATGCAAAGCGCTTACGCGTTGAATGAAACCGATGTGCTGATGCAAAAGGCGCCGATCAGTTTCGACGTCTCGGTGTGGGAATGCTTCTGGCCGCTGATCACTGGCGCGCGCTTGCTGCTTGCCGGCGCCGGTGAACACCGCGATCCGCATCGCATCGCGCAATTGGTGCAAGAACATGGCGTGACCACGCTGCACTTCGTACCGCCATTGCTTTCACTGTTCATCGACGAACCGCTGAGCGCCGAATGCACCAGCCTGCGCCGCGTTTTTTCCGGTGGTGAAGCGCTGCCCGCTGAACTGCGCAATCGCGTGTTGGCGCAACTGCCGGCGGTGCAATTGCACAACCGTTACGGCCCAACTGAAACCGCGATCAACGTCACGCACTGGCATTGCACCACCGCCGATGGCGAGCGTTCGCCGATTGGCCGGCCGCTGGGCAACGTGATTTGCCGCGTGCTCGACGCTGATCTCAATCCCGTACCGGCCGGTGTGCCGGGTGAGTTGTGCATCAGCGGCATTGGTCTGGCTCGCGGTTACCTCGGTCGTCCTTCGTTGACTGCCGAGCGTTTTGTCGTTGATCCATTGGGCGAGCAGGGCGCCCGTTTGTACCGCACCGGCGACCGCGCGCGCTGGACGTCTGACGGGGTGATCGAATACCTCGGTCGCCTCGATCAGCAGGTCAAACTGCGTGGTTTCCGTGTCGAACCGGAAGAAATCGAAGCGCGGTTACTCGCTCAGGACGGCGTCGCCCAAGCCGTGGTGCTGGTGCGCGAAACCGCTGCCGGCGCGCAACTGATCGGCTACTTCACCGCGACCGATGCCAGTGAACATCACGACGAACAAATCGCTCGTCTGAAAACCGCACTCGCCGCCGAACTGCCGGAATACATGGTGCCGGCGCAACTGATGCGCCTCGACGCAATGCCGCTCAGCCCCAGCGGCAAACTCGACCGCCGTGCCTTGCCCGAGCCGCAATGGCAAGTGCGTGAACACGTCGAACCGGTGACCGAACTGGAACAAAAAATCGCCGCGATCTGGCGCGAAGTGCTCGGTCTAAGCCA
Organism: Pseudomonas rustica; assembly: GCF_049959085.1. Taxonomy (NCBI): domain Bacteria; kingdom Pseudomonadati; phylum Pseudomonadota; class Gammaproteobacteria; order Pseudomonadales; family Pseudomonadaceae; genus Pseudomonas; species Pseudomonas rustica. The sequence goes on from NZ_CP188200.1 coordinate 1,363,161, forward strand.
GGTCGGCCTGCGCGATGACTTTTTCGCCCTCGGCGGCCACTCGCTGCTGGCCACGCAAATCATCTCGCGCACCCGTCAGGCCTGCGACGTCGAGCTGCCGCTGCGCGCGTTGTTCGAGCACAGCGAACTCGGTGATTTCGCCGAACAGATTCGCTTGATTCAAGTCAGCGGCCGCACCAACAAACAGCCGCCAATCGCCAAAGTCGACCGCAGCAAACCAGTGCCGCTGTCGTACTCGCAACAGCGCATGTGGTTCCTCTGGCAGATGGAACCGGACAGCCCGGCGTACAACGTCGGCGGCATGGCGCGCCTGCGTGGCGTGTTGCACGTCGAGCGTTTCGAGGCTGCGTTGCAAGCGCTGATCCTGCGCCACGAAACCCTGCGCACGACGTTCCCGAGCGTCGATGGCATCGCCCGTCAACAGGTGCATGCCGAGACCGGCGTGCGCATGGGCTGGAAGGATTTCTCGAAAATTGCCGCCGATCAGCGCGAGCAACAGGTTCAGCAATTCGCCGATGAAGAAGCGCATCTGCCGTTCGATCTGGAAACTGGCCCGCTGCTGCGCGCCTGTCTGGTGAAGACCGCCGAGCACGAGCACTACTTCGTGCTGACCCTGCATCACATCGTCACCGAAGGCTGGGCGATGGACATCTTCGCCCGCGAACTCAGCGCACTGTACGAAGCGTTTGTCGACGACCGCGATTCGCCGCTGGAGCCGCTGCCGGTGCAGTACCTCGACTACAGCGGCTGGCAGCGCAACTGGCTGGAATCCGGTGAGCGACAGCGCCAACTCGATTACTGGACGGCGCAACTTGGTCGCGAACATCCGCTGCTGGAATTGCCCGGCGACCGCCCGCGTCCGCCGGTGCAAAGCCACCAGGGCGAGCTGTTCCGTTTTGACCTCAGCGACGACCTCGCTACGCGGGTTCGTGCGTTCAACGCGCAAAACGGTCTGACCCTGTTCATGACCATGACCGCCGCGCTCGCCACGCTGCTTTACCGCTACAGCGGCCAGACCGATCTGCGCATCGGCGCGCCGGTGGCCAACCGTATTCGTCCGGAAAGTGAAGGGCTGATCGGTGCGTTTCTCAACACTCAAGTGCTGCGCTGCCAGCTCGACGGCATGATGTCGGTCGGCGAATTGTTCGAGCAGGTGCGCCACACGGTGATCGAAGGGCAATCGCACCAGGACTTGCCGTTCGATCATCTGGTTGAAGCCTTGCAGCCGCCACGCAGTGCTGCGTACAACCCGCTGTTCCAGGTGATGTGTAACGTGCAGCGCTGGGAATTCCAGCAGAGCCGCATGCTCGCTGGCATGACTGTCGAATATCTGGCCAACGATGCGCGGGCGACCAAGTTCGACCTCAATCTGGAAGTCACCGACCTCGACCATCGCCTCGGTTGCTGCCTGACGTACAGCACCGATTTGTTCGACGAACCGACCATCGCACGCATGGCCAGACATTGGCGCAACTTGCTCGAAGCGTTGATCGCCGATCCGCAACAGCGTCTCAGCGAATTGCCATTGCTAGATCAGCCTGAGCAACAGCAACTGCTCGACAGCCTCGGCATCGAGCCGGGCGAGCATCGTCTCGACCAGTGTATTCATCACCTGTTCGCTGAGCAGGCACTTGCGCGCAAAGACGCAGCGGCGCTGACCTTCGCCGGGCAGACCTTGAGCTATGCCGAACTCGACGCGCGTGCCAATCGTCTGGCCTGGGCCCTGCGCGAGCGTGGCGTCGGCCCGCAAGTGCGGGTCGGTCTGGCACTGGAGCGTTCGCTGGAAATGGTCATCGGCCTGCTGGCAATTCTCAAGGCGGGCGGTGCGTATGTGCCGCTGGATCCGGAATATCCGCTCGACCGTCTGCATTACATGATTGAAGACAGCCGCATTGGGCTGCTGCTCAGTGATCGCGCGATGTTTAACGCCCTCGGCGAGCTACCGTCGAGCGTGGCGCGTTGGTGCCTGGAAGACGACAGCGCGGCGCTCGCCGATTACCCGGCCAGTGAACTGCCGTTTATCAGCCTGCCGCAGCATCAGGCCTACCTGATTTACACCTCGGGTTCGACCGGTAAGCCGAAAGGCGTGGTGGTTTCCCACGGCGAAATCGCCATGCACTGTCAGGCCGTGATCGAGCGGTTTGGCATGCGCCCGGACGACTGCGAACTGCACTTCTATTCGATCAACTTCGATGCGGCGACTGAGCGTTTGTTGGTGCCGCTGCTCAGCGGCGCGCAAGTGGTGTTGCGTGCGCAAGGTCAGTGGGACGCGGAAGAAATCTGCGGTTTGATCCGCACGCATAAAATCAACGTGCTCGGTTTCACCCCGAGCTACGGCAGCCAGTTGGCGCAGTTCCTTTCGACGCAAAACGAGATCCTGCCGGTGCGGATGATCATCACCGGCGGTGAAGCGCTGACCGGAGAGCACCTGCAACGCATTCGTGCAGCGTTCAAACCGGCGATGTTTTTCAACGCTTACGGCCCGACGGAAACCGTGGTCATGCCGCTGGCCAGTCTGGCGCCGGAGGTGCTGGAAGAGGGTGCGGGCAGTGTGCCGATCGGCAGCGTGATTGGCGCGCGTGTTGCGTACATTCTTGACGCCGATCTGGCGCTGGTGCCACAGGGCGCGACCGGTGAATTGTTCGTCGGCGGCGCGGGTCTGGCGCAGGCGTATCACGATCGTCCGGGCATCACTGCTGAGCGTTTTGTCGCGGATCCGTTTGCCGCTGACGGCGGACGCATGTACCGCACCGGCGACCTGGTGCGCCAGCGTGGCGATGGCTTGGTTGAATACCTTGGGCGGATCGACCATCAGGTAAAAATTCGTGGTTTCCGCATCGAGCTGGGCGAAATCGAAAACGGTCTGCTTGATCACGCTTCGATCCGCGAAGCCGTGGTGCTCGCCCTTGATGCGCCAAGCGGCAAACAACTGGTGGGCTATCTGGTGACTGAAGTCGCCGAGCAAAGCGAAGCCAGACAGGCTGAACTGCGCGAAGCCCTTAAGTCGCACCTCAAGACACAACTGCCGGATTACATGGTGCCGACGCACCTGATTCTGCTGGCGAGCATGCCGCTGACCGCCAACGGCAAACTCGATCGTCGTGCTTTGCCGGCGCCGGATCCGGAGCTCAATCGCCAGGATTACGTGGCGCCGAGCAACGAATTGGAACAGACCCTGGCGCAGATCTGGTGCGCAGTGCTCAATGTCGAACAGGTCGGCCTCAACGACAATTTCTTCGAACTCGGTGGCGACTCGATTCTGTCGATTCAAGTGGTCAGCCGCGCGCGTCAGCAAGGCATTCATTTCAGCCCGCGTGATCTGTTCCAGCATCAGACTGTGCAGACCCTCGCCGCAGTAGCCAGCCGCAGCGAACAAGTGACAGCGGAGCAAGGCTTGGTGACCGGTGAATCGCGTCTGACGCCGATTCAGCATTGGTTCTTCGACACGGAAATCCCTGAGCGTCAGCACTGGAATCAGGCGCTGTTGCTGGAGCCAACCGTGGCGCTGCAACCGCATCGTCTGGAGCAAGCGCTGCTGGCGGTGATCGAGCAGCATGATGCCCTGCGTCTGCGCTTCACCGAGTCCAACGGCCAGTGGCAAGCGACGCACCAACCGGTGTCGGATGCGGCGGTGTTGTGGCAAGTGCGCGTGCCGTCGATGGACAAGTGTGAAGCGCTGTTCGCCGATGCCCAGCGCAGCCTCGACCTTGCGCAAGGCCCGCTGCTGCGTGCGGTATTGGTCGATGGCCCGGAAGCTCAGCAACGGCTGTTTATCGCCATCCATCACTTGGTGGTCGATGGCGTGTCGTGGCGCGTGTTGCTCGACGATTTGCAAACCGTGTACCGCCAACTCGACGCCGAGCAAGCGGTGAAACTGCCAGCAAAAACCAGTGCCTTCAAAGACTGGACCGCCCGTTTGCAGGCCTACGCCGGCAGCGAATCCCTGCGCGAAGAACTCAACTGGTGGCAAACCCAGTTGGCCGGTCAGAACGCCGATCTGCCTTGCGAAAACCCGCAGGGCGGCCAGCAGAATCGTCATGCACAAACCGTCAGCGTGCGCCTCGATGCCGAGCACACCAAACAGCTGCTGCAACAGGCACCGAGCGCTTATCGCACGCAGGTCAACGATCTGCTGCTGACGGCACTGGCCCGCGTGTTGTGCCGCTGGAGCGGTCAGCCATCGGCGCTGATTCAACTGGAAGGCCACGGTCGCGAAACCCTGTTCGACGAAATCGACCTGACCCGCACCGTCGGCTGGTTCACCAGTGCTTACCCGCTGCGCCTGACCCCGCACAACATCGAAGAGGCCGCAGGGCAGGGCGCTTCGATCAAGGCAATCAAAGAGCAACTGCGCGCGATACCGCACAAAGGTCTGGGTTATGGCGTGCTGCGTTATCTGGCCGATGATTTCACTCAGCGCAGCATGGAGGCACTGCCGCATGCGCCGGTCACCTTCAACTACCTCGGCCAGTTCGACCAGAGCTTCGCCAGCGATGCGCTGTTCCGCCCGCTGGATGAGCCGGTTGGCGCTGCCCACGATCCGCAGGCGCCATTGCCGAATGAATTGAGCGTCGACAGTCAGGTGTATGGCGGTGAATTGCTCTTGCGCTGGACGTTCAGCGCCGAGCGTTACGACGCGCAAACCATCCACGATCTGGCCGATGCGTACCTCGGTGAGCTGCAAAGCCTGATCGGCCATTGCCTGCAAGACGAAGCCGGTGGCCTGACGCCGTCGGACTTCCCGCTGGCCAGACTGACTCAGGCGCAACTCGATGCCTTGCCGGTGCCCGCCGCGCACATCGAAGACGTCTATCCGTTGACGCCGATGCAGGAAGGCATGTTGCTGCACACCTTGCTCGAACCGGGCACCGGTCTTTACTACATGCAGGATCGCTACCGCATCAACAGCGAACTCGACGCCGAGCGTTTCGCCCAGGCGTGGCAAGCGGTGATCGCCCGTCACGAAGCGTTGCGCGCGTCGTTCTGCTGGAACGTCGGCGAAGACATGCTGCAAGTGATTCACACACCAGGTCGCACGCCAATCGAATATCTGGACTGGAGCGAAATCGCCGAAACCGAGCAGGAACCGAAGCTGCAAGCCTTGCTGAAAAGCGAGCGCGAGGCCGGTTTCGATTTGCTCAATCAGGCGCCATTCCATCTGCGCCTGATCAAGGTCGGCGCGGCGCGTTACTGGTTCATGATGAGCAACCACCACATCCTTATCGATGCCTGGTGCCGCTCGTTGCTGATGAACGACTTCTTCGAGATTTACACCGCTCTGGGTGAAGGACGCGAAGCACAACTCGCCGTGCCGCCGCGTTATCGCGATTACATCGGCTGGTTGCAACGCCAGAGCCTGGCCGAAGCGCGGCAGTGGTGGCAGCAGAACCTGCAAGGGTTCGAGCGCACCACGCCGATCCCGAGCGACCGTCCGTTCCTGCGCGAACATGCCGGTGAAAGCGGCGGCATGATCGTCGGCGACCGCTACACCCGCCTCAATATCGAGGACGGTGCGCGGTTGCGTGAACTGGCGCAGGCGCATCAGTTGACCATCAACACCTTCGCCCAAGCAGCGTGGGCCTTGGTGCTGCGTCGTATGAGCGGTGATCGCGACGTGCTCTTCGGCGTCACCGTGGCCGGGCGGCCGGTGGACATGCCGGAGATGCAACGCACCGTCGGTCTGTTCATCAACAGCATCGCGCTGCGGGTGCAGATGCCGGCAGACGATGAACGCAGCAGCGTGCGTCAGTGGCTCAGCGCTTTGCTCGACAGCAACATGCAACTGCGCGAGTACGAATATCTGCCGCTGGTGAACATTCAGGAACAAAGCGAATTGCCGAAAGGCCAGCCGCTGTTCGACAGCCTGTTCGTCTTCGAAAATGCCCCGGTGGAAGTCTCGGTGCTGGATCGCGCGCAGAGCCTGAACGCGACCTCGGACTCCGGACGAACCCACACTAACTTCCCGTTGACGGCGGTGTGCTACCCGGGCGATGACCTTGGTCTGCACCTGTCGTATGACCAGCGTTATTTCGACGAATCGACCATCGAGCGCATGCTCGGCGAGTTCAAGCGTTTGCTGCTGGCGCTGGTCGACGGCTTCCATGGCGACATGGCTGATCTGCCGCTGCTGGGCGCTGAGGAGCAGGACTTCCTGCTGCACGGTTGCAACCAGAGTGCCCACGATTATCCGCTTGAGCAGAGCTATGTGGCGCTGTTCGAAACGCAGGTTGCCGCGCATCCGCAACGCATCGCCGCGACGTGCCTTGATCAGCAACAGAGCTATGCCGAGCTGAACCACAACGCCAACCGTCTCGGCCATGCACTGGTCGCGGCGGGTGTGCAGACGGATCAACCGGTGGCGTTGCTCGCCGAACGCAATCTCGACCTGCTCGGCATGATCATTGGCAGCTTCAAGGCGGGCGCGGGTTATCTGCCGCTGGATCCGGGTCTGCCGAGTCAGCGTTTGCAACGCATCATCGAGCTGAGCCGCACGCCGCTGCTGGTGTGCAGCGAGGCGTGTCGCGAACAGGCGCAGACCTTGCTGGATGAATTCAGCTGCGCCAATCGTCCACGGCTTCTGGTTTGGGAAGAAGTGCAGGCTTTGGCGTTATCGTCAGCGAATCCTGGCATTTACAGCGGCCCGGACAACCTCGCTTACGTGATCTACACCTCGGGCTCCACCGGCCTGCCGAAAGGCGTGATGGTCGAACAGCGCGGCATGCTCAATAACCAGTTGAGCAAGGTGCCGTACCTGAATTTGAGTGACGCCGATGTGATCGCGCAGACCGCTTCGCAGAGCTTCGATATTTCGGTCTGGCAGTTCCTTGCTGCGCCGCTGTTCGGCGCGCGAGTGGACATTGTGCCGAATACGATTGCCCACGATCCGCAAGGTCTGCTGAAGCATGTGCAAGCGCAAGGCATCACCGTGCTGGAGAGCGTGCCGTCGCTGATTCAGGGCATGCTCGCCGCGGATCGCCTGAGTCTCGATGGCTTGCGCTGGATGTTGCCGACCGGTGAGGCGATGCCGCCGGAGCTGGCGCATCAGTGGTTGCTGCGTTATCCGCAGATTGGTCTGGTCAACGCGTATGGCCCGGCGGAATGTTCCGATGACGTGGCGTTCTTCCGGGTCGACATGGCTTCGACGCGCGGCAGTTATTTGCCGATCGGCACGCCGACCGACAACAACTTGCTGTATCTGCTCGATGGTGCGCTGGAACTGGTGCCGTTGGGTGCGGTGGGTGAGTTGTGCGTGGCGGGCACGGGCGTCGGTCGCGGCTATGTCAGCGATCCGCTGCGTACTGCGCCGGTGTTTGTGCCGAACCCGTTCGGTGCGCCGGGCGAACGTCTGTATCGCACCGGAGACCTGGCGCGGCGGCGTAGCGATGGTGTGTTGGAGTACGTTGGCCGCGTCGACCATCAGGTGAAAATTCGTGGTTACCGGATTGAGCTGGGTGAGATCGAAGCGCGTCTGCATGAACAGCCGGAAGTGCGCGATGGCGCGGTCGGTGTGCAGGAGGGCGTCAACGGCAAGCATTTGGTCGGTTATCTCGTTGCTGCTGATTCTGCGTTGAATTCGAGCGAACGCCTTGAGCGGATCAAACAGCGCCTGCGCGCCGAATTGCCGGAATACATGGTGCCGCTGCACTGGTTGTGGCTCGATCAACTGCCGCTGAATGCCAACGGCAAACTTGATCGCAAAGCCTTGCCGGCGCTGGAGATCGGTCAACTGCAGAGTCAGGATTATCTGGCGCCGCGCAATGAACTGGAGCAGACGCTGGCGGACATTTGGGCCGAGGTGTTGAAGGTCGAGCAGGTCGGTGTGCGCGACAACTTCTTCGAACTGGGCGGGCATTCGTTGCTGGCCACGCAGATCGCTTCGCGGGTGCAGAAATCCTTGCAACGAGATGTGCCGCTGCGAGCGATGTTCGAGTGCAGCACGGTGGAGGAGTTGGCCGAGTACATTGATGGGCTGGCGGCGAGTGACATTACCGAGGAGAAGGTGGATCGGTTGAATGATCTGATGGCGGAGCTGGAGGGGCTTTAATTCTCTAGTGTCTGCACGGGCCCCTTCGCGAGCAAGCCCGCTCCCACCGTTGGAATGCGTTCCCCTGTGGGAGCGGGCTTGCTCGCGAAGGCGTCATCAGCCTCAACACAAACCGCATCATTTCCCCGATTGACGACAACCAACCGGCAGCTCAGTCTGCCGGTTCTGTTTTTTACCGCGCAGGTGAATCGATGCCCTTCTTCACGGTTGACGGACAAGCGCTGCATTACATTGATCAAGGCACCGGCCCGGCGGTACTGCTCGCCGGCAGTTATCTGTGGGATCAGGCCATGTGGGCGCCGCAGATCGCCGCGCTATCGCCACACTATCGGGTGATCGCCCTCGATCTGTGGGGCCACGGCGAGTCAGGCCGGCTACCGGAAGGCACCACCTCCCTCGATGACATCGCCCGGCAGGCGCAGGCCTTGCTCGATCATCTACAGATTGATCAGGTCACTCTCGTCGGATTGTCGGTCGGCGGAATGTGGGGCGCACGTCTCGCGCTGGCGGCACCGAAGCGGATCAACGGGCTGGTGCTGATGGACACCTACCTCGGCGTCGAACCGGAACCTACCCGCCAGTACTATTTCTCGCTGTTCAAGCAAATCGAAGACACCGGCGAAATCTCCGAGCAACTGCTCGACATCGTCGTACCGATCTTCTTCCGCCCGGGCATCGATCCGCAATCGCCGCTGTATCAGGCATTCCGCGCGAAACTGGCGGCCTACAGCGCAGATCGCCTGCGCGAAAGCATCGTGCCGATGGGGCGCATCACTTTTGGCCGCGAAGATTTGTTGCCGCGTCTGGGCGAATTGGACGCTGCCAGCACGCTGGTGCTGTGCGGCGATCAGGACAAACCACGGCCACCGTCAGAGGCAAAGGAAATGGCCGAGTTGATTGGCTGCCCGTGGGCGCTGGTGCCGGAGGCGGGGCATATCTCCAATCTGGAGAATGCGCAGTTTGTGACGGAGGTGTTGTTTGCCTTTTTGGCTGAGCGCCATTGAAAAGATCGCAGCCTGCGGCAGCTCCTACAGGAAACGCATTCCCCTGTAGGAGCTGCCGCAGGCTGCGATCATTTGATCTTGCTTACTTAGGCCCGAGAATCTGCGCCAATTTGTCCGGTGAAGGCGCACCTTGCTGTTGTTGCAGCTCGCCCTTGGCATCCATGTAGAAAATCGCCGGGGTGGCCTGCAAATCCAGGTCTTCCATCAACTGCATGTTCGCCGCCAGTTTGGTTTGCACGGCTGCGGGAATATCTTTCAAGGCTTTGAGCGAGCTGCCCTTGCCAGCCTTTTCGTGATCTTCCAGGGCTTTGGCCGGGTCTTTTGCGGCCAGCAGTGCAGCGGATTTGCCCGGGCTGTCTTCGCGGATGATCCCGACCATGATGTGACGCAATTGCACCTTGCCGGACTTCACCCAGGGCCGCGCCTGTTCCCAGAACATGTTGCAGTACGGGCAGTTCGGGTCGCTGAACAGATACACGGTACGCGGTGCATCTTTGTTGCCGTCCTGAATCCAGTTGCTCGCCTCGAACTTGGCCCAGACTTCCTTGGCCATTGGCGCATAGACCAGTTTCTGCAACGGTTCGCTGCTCAAGTCCTTGCCGTCGGCGTCGTACATATTGCCGAGAATCACGTGTTTGCCGTCCGCGGTCAGGTACAGCGCCATGCCACGATTCTGGTATTGCGCCGCGTAACCGCGCAAACCGTCGGGGGCATCGAACTGGCCGACGATTTTCGCGCCTTTGGCTTCGATCTGTTTGATCGCGGCCGGCAGTTCTTCAGCAGCCTGCACGGACGGCAGGTGCAACAGGGCAGTGCCCAGAGTCAGCGTCAGCAGGTGGCGGAGGCGGGGCATGGCAGTTTCCTTGCAGAGTTGACCGTCGCTGCGGCCGGATTGGGACTTGAAGGCGCGGTGTCGAAGTTTTCCAGTGCGCGCGCCAGGCTGGCATTGGACAACTCGCCCAAGTGGCTGCCCAGCAGGCGGCCATCAGGGCTATAGAACAGCGTAGTCGGCAAAGCCATGGAGCCCACGGCTTGACCGAGTCGACCGCCGCGATCGAACAACACGTTGTTCAAACTCAGGCCTTGGGTTTCGAGAAACGTCGCGACGCTTTGCATGCTTTCCGCCTGATTGACGAACAGGAAGGTCAGGTCGGGACGTTGTTTCTGAGCGTTTTCCAGCACCGGCATTTCCCGTCGGCACGGCGGGCACCAGGTCGCCCAGAGGTTGATCACCAGCGGGCCACCCTGATAATCGCTGAGTTTGACCGTCTCCCCGGCGGCATTGCGCAGGGCAATGTCCGGCAGGCGCGTGCCCTGTTCGTAAATGTTCAGCGACAGCGTCGCCAACAGCCAGAACACCACGCCACTGGCCACGCCAAAACCCAACGGTCGACGCAATCCCGGACGACGCCAGCCGCGATACAGCGCTGCCAACAGCAAAACGATCACCCCCGGCCAGGCCAGAAAACCACCATCGCGCAGGTCGATGATTTGCCACGGGTCATTGCGGTAGTGCGACCAGTACATCAGCACAAACGCGATGCGCGCGGCCAACATGCCCAGCAGAAACAGACTGAACAGCGCCGACTCGGGGTTATCACCGCCGCGCTTGGCCACCCGCCAGCCGACAAACGTCGCCAGCGCCAAAGCACTGATCAGCAGCAGGTGGTTAAGCGCGATGGCAAAAGTGCCGAGGGTGAAGGTCAGCATTAATTGGCGTCCCGGGTGGTGGCCCAGCGTTGCAGGAAGGTGTCGGCATCGACTTCGCCGGTGATGCGCTGGCTGCGGCGTTCTTCGCCGTCAGTGCCGATCCAGACGAAACTCGGTGGCCCCGGCACTTTGTAACGGCTGAGCAGTTCGCGGCTGGCAGCGTTGTCGGCGGTGACATCGAGCCTGAGCAGACGCACATCGCTCAGCGCCTGCATCACCTTGTCTTTGCCGAACACCTGTTTCTCCATGACTTTGCACGACACGCACCAGTCGGCGTAGTAATCGAGCAGCACCCACTGGCCCTTGGCTTTCGCAGCATCCAGTTCGCTTTGCAAAGCGACAGGATCCTTGATGGTGGTGAACGCCTCATGACCATTCGGTGCAGCGCTTGCGGTGCGACCGGCACTGTAAACCTGCAGCGGCTGATACGGATCATCACTGCCACCCGCCGCGCCGATCACCAGCAAACTGCCCCACAAACCCAGCAGCAGTGCAGCGGCGCCGAACATCTGCGCAACCCGGCCAAAGCCTTCGGATTGTTTCCAGGCGCTGTAAGCAGCGATCAACAGCAGCGCCCCGCACAGGCCCAGCCACAACGACGGATCCAGCACCGGACGCAGCATCAGCAACGCGGTAGCAAGAAAGAGGAAACCGAACACGCCTTTAAGCAGGTTCATCCACGCGCCCGGTTTTGGCAGGAAGCGATTGCCGACAGTCACCAGCAGCAACAGCGGTACGCCAATACCAATACCCAGCGAGAACAGAATCAAACCGCCGTGCAGCGCATTGCCACTCTGCGCGATATACAGCAGCGCACCGGCCAGCGGCGCGGTCATGCACGGGCCGACCAGCAAACCGGACAACGCGCCCAAAACACCGGCGCCAATCAGGCTGCCACCACTGCGACTGCGTGAGGCGTGTTCAAGACGATCACGCAGCGCCACTGGCAATTGCAGTTCAAAGAAGCCGAACATCGGCAACGCCAGCACCACAAATATCGCGGCAAAAGTGCCGAGCAGCCAAGGGTTTTGCAGCCACGCTTGCAGGTTGGCGCCGAGCAGCGCGGCAATCACGCCCATCGCGGCATACACCAGCGCCATGCAAATCACATAACTGCCGGCTAGCGCGAAACCTCGACGCGGAGTGGCGCCGCTGCCGACGACCATACCCGCCAGAATTGGCAACATCGGCAACGTGCAAGGGGTGAAGGCCAGCAACAGACCAAGGCCGAAGAACACCAGCAAGCTCCAGCCCAGCGCGCGCTGTTGCAGGCTGCTGGCCAAGGCTTGATCCGGTGCTTCGGTACTGGCGGCGACGGCGGCTTTGCCCCCCAGATCAATCACGCGGGTTTGCGGCGGGTAGCACAGGCCAGCATCGGCACAGCCCTGATAGCTGACTTTGATCTGGCCGCTGGCCGAGGCCGGGATTTTCACCTCCAGGCCTTGGCGGTAAACCGGTTGCTCACCGAAAAACTCATCGCTGTGGGATTCACCTGTTGGCAGCGCTGGTTGTTGTTCGGCGGTCAGCCCATCGAATTTCAGGCGTTTCTGATACAGGTAGTAGCCGTCAGTGATTTGCCAGAACAGCTGGGTTTCACCGGATTCCAGGCGTTCGGAGGTGAGCACGAACGCCTTGTCGACCGGCAAAAATTCCGGTTTTGATTCGAAAGGATTATTCCCGGCCTGGGCCAGACTCGAAATCAGCAGTGCAAAAAAAAGAAAAAAATGACGCATGGAGGAGCCTTGTCCCTGTGCAAGTGTGGCGAACAATGGGGGCTAGAGATTAACCGATGATTAACCTCGCCCGGTAACCCGCTGACCTGCCAGGCGCTTCGTTTGGCCTGTTCAGTCGCGCAATAGCCCCGGCCAATTGCCGTCGTTGACGTCGATCGGCCCCTCGAGCAATCGATGCGTCCAAAGATTGCACCTGAGGTACTGGTTTCCCGTTAGAAAAACATAGTAGTAACTGTCCGCCAGTGACCGGTCGTTTTGCACCGCGGTAATGATCCTGTGTTGATAACGGCTCAGTTCAGGCCAAATATCTTTGATGTTTTTATGGTGGACGGTATTAACGTCGTTAGTGAGGTTGATAAGAACGCAAGTCCCATCATTAAGCAGGAACTCAAAGGCGCGCGGCTGGTGCGCGCTTTCTCTCCAGGTACCGGCGATAATACGATTGAAGTAGGGTTCCAAAAGAAACCAAGGCGATTTGGACAGAGGCATGAAACTGTTAGCCTTGTCCGTGTCCTGATCGTATTTACACACCATGGGTTGCTCGCCGTCGTGGTAGAAAAGCCACAAGATATCGGAGTCAAACCCCAGATACTCGGGGGTTTCAAAGCCAGTGGTGGTGAATCCGAAACGCAGATCCTGCGCGTGGGGGTGGAAGTCATGCCAGTTGATGGCGTTGGGCGTAGTGGGATGTCCATCAATAACCCGGTTGTCCTCGATGTCGAAGCGGGAGTAAGTGTTGGTGTCTTTGAAGAAGAAGTAGATTTTGTCTTTGCCTGCGCGCCAGTCGACCGCTACGAAGTTTTTTAGTTGGGGCATGATTGTTTCCGAATCTGAAGTTGTTGATAGGTTAAGTTGCTTTTATCGACAATAATCCAATCATCGTTAAAAGCGCGGTGGTGTGTTATTCGGATTGTTGCTACGGCAGATTCAGCCATCCAGTTTTAATCAACAGCCTGATAATAAGGTGCAATCAAACAGGGGATTCCGAGCCGTTTTTGCCGCCGCGCTTCTCCCCAGCGATAGTGCTTGCCATAATTGCCACTTAATCTTTCTCTGTTCGAATCGCCTTTTTTGCTCACGGAGCTCCCATGCACGTACTGGTTTGCGAAGACGATGAGCTGATCGCCAGCGGGATCGTTGCCGGTCTCACGGCTCAGGGGCTGACCGTTGAGCACGTCAACACCGCGTCGAAGGCGCGGGCGATGCTCAAGGTCGCGGAATTTGACGTGATGGTGCTCGATCTCGGCCTGCCCGACGAAGATGGCCTCAAGTTGCTGCAACAATTGCGGCAAAGCGGCCTGGAGATTCCGGTGCTGATTCTGACCGCGCGCGACTCAGTCACTGATCGCGTCGATGGCTTGCAGGCCGGCGCCGACGATTACCTGCTCAAGCCGTTCGATCTGCGCGAACTGTTCGCGCGTCTGCAAACCCTGTTGCGCCGCGTCGCCGGTCGCAGCGTCAATCTGATCGAGCACGGCGCATTGACCTACGACCCGAGCAGCCGCGAAACCATGCTCGCGGGGCAACCGGTGGATTTGTCGCGACGCGAGCAATCACTGCTGCAAGCGCTGTTGCACAATCGCGGCCGGGTGCTTTCCACCGAACAGTTGAAAGACAGCGTCTACGGTTTCAACGACGAGTTGGAAAGCAACGCGCTCAACGTGCACATTCACCACCTGCGCAGCAAACTCGGCAAAGGCATCGTCGAAACCGTGCGCGGTCTGGGCTATCGCCTGGGCCCGGCGGATGGCGGAGATCAAGGCAAGTGATGAGTCTGCGACTGCGTCTGAGCCTGACCCTCGGCGCCGCGTTCGCGCTGATCTGGGCGCTGGCCGCGGCCTGGATGCTCAGCGACCTGCGCAACCAGATGATGTTTTCCCTCGACCAGCGCCTGGTGGCGTCGGCGCGCATGGTCGCCGGGTTGCTGGAGCAATTGCCGACACTGCCAAGCAAAGGCGAAGGCACTCACTTCAGTGCTGAACAACTGAACATTCCCGGCGGCATGGCGTGTCAGGTCAGTTCGTTACGCGGGGAAATTCTTGCCCGCAGCCACAACAATCCTGAACAAGCGCTGGAAGCCGAGAAAATGGGTTTCCACGATCAGATGATCGACGGCGCGCCGTGGCGCAGTTTCACCCTCGCGCGCGGCGATGTGCGCATTACCACGGCGGATCGGCAGATCGAACGTGAGGCGCTGAACATGTCGATTCTGCTCGCCGCTTCGGTACCGGTGGGCGTGGCGTTGCTCGGTTGTCTCTGCCTGTTGTGGCTGGGCATCGGCCAGGGGTTGGCGCCACTCAATCGACTGCGCGAAGCGTTGATGCGGCGTAATGCCGACTCGCTGGAACCGTTGCAGTTGCAGGCGTTTCCCAGCGAATTGAAACCGTTGCTGGATACGCAGAATCAGCTGTTTCAGCGCATTGGTAAGACCATCGAGCGCGAACGCCGTCTGACCGGTGATGCGGCCCATGAACTGCGCAGCCCGCTGACGGCGATTAAAACGCACCTGCAAGTCGCGCGCATGACCGAAGGCAGCGCCCGCGATCAGTCACTGGCGCGGGCCGAGGAGGGCGCTGACCGATTGCATCGAACCCTTGAGCAATTGCTGTTGCTGGCGCGGGTCGAGGGCAGTTTGTCGTTCGACGACGGCTCGCAGTGCAGCGCCGAGCAAGTTGCCCGACTGGCTATTCAAGATGCCACTGGCGGTGAACGGCTGCGGATCAAACTGCAACTGCCTGCGCAACTGTCCGAGGCGCCGCTGCAAATGCCGGCAGTCTTGGCGATTGCCGCGTTGCGCAATCTGCTCGACAACGCGCTGCGGCATACACCGGAAGATTGCGCGGTGGAGGTGAGCATGGAAACCATCGGCAACCGGGTGCGCTTTGTCGTGCGCGACCATGGCCCGGGCATTGCGCCGGATGATTTGCAGCACCTGACCCAGCGTTTCTGGCGCAATGGTCAGAGCACCGGTTGCGGCCTGGGACTGGCGATTGTTCAGGCGATCGTCCAGCGTTGTGATTGCGCCCTGCATTTCGACAGCCGCGCGGATGGGTTGCGCGTCGAACTGAGCATGCCGCTGCAACCCCTCTGATACCACTCCCTCCTGTAGGAGCTGCCGAAGGCTGCGATCTTTTGATCTTGATCTTGAAGAGCAAAGTCAAAAGATCGCAGCCTTCGGCAGCTCCTACAGGGGTTACTCATTAAATGTAACTTCTTGGCGGTCGCTATCCGTTGGTGTGAGGGTTAAGGTCAGCCCCAGCTTTATCTCAATGGATTGAGGAAACTGCGCCATGGAAGCCCCCATCTGCATTCGTCCCGCCACTCTGGCTGACGCCGGCATCATCAGCCGCATCATCGAACGTTCTATCCGCATCGGTTGCGCACTCGATCATCGCAACGATCCCCGACGGGTCAACGAATGGATTTCCCGGCAGTCAGCTGAAGACATCAGCGCCTGGCTCGCCAACCCGCAGCTCTACCTCAACATCGCCCTGCTCGACGACAAACCGATCGGCGTCGGCATGGCCACAGCGAATGGCGATATCACCTTCTGTTACGTGCAACCGGAGTGCTTTCGACGCGGTGCAGGCAGGGCGCTGATGACCGATCTCGAAGGCTGGCTGCGCATTCGCGGGGCGATCCACATTCAACTCAACAGCACCCGCACCGGTGAGCCGTTTTATCGCCATCTGGACTACCGCGAATCGGCGCCAGCCCTTAACGACAAAGGCCTGCAGACGCAGCCCATGAGCAAGCCGTTGCCAGACTCCAGCTGACAACTCGATCAAGGGTCTAAATCCTCGACACGCTGAAGCGTTTCCAGAACAGGAAAACCTGCAAGTGCGCCCCGCGACGGGAACGCGCATCTGCCCGGTGTGCTGTTTTGGTCACTATCCATAGCGTATTGAGGGTCGAGAGATGTCAGTCGCCACCAGCCTTATTGAAGAGTCGTCGGCCCGGGTCACCTCGGTGCCGGCGGAAACGCTGTACCAGTTCAACGAGTCGCCGCTGCTCGCGCGTCAGGCACAACAGGAATCCAATGCCCGCAGCTATCCGCGGCGCATTCCGCTGGCGCTCAAACGCGCCAAAGGTCTGTACGTCGAAGACGTTGAAGGGCGCACGTTCATCGACTGCCTGGCCGGTGCCGGCACGCTTGCGTTGGGGCATAACCACCCGGTGGTGATCGAAGCGATCCAGCAAGTGCTGGCCGATGAATTGCCGCTGCACACGCTGGACCTGACCACGCCGGTCAAGGATCAATTTGTTCAGGATCTGTTTGCTTTGCTGCCAGCGGCTTTGGCAGCAGAAGCGAAAATCCAGTTCTGCGGCCCCACCGGTACTGATGCCGTGGAAGCGGCATTGAAACTGGTGCGCACGGCCACCGGACGCAGCACCGTGCTGTCGTTCTCCGGCGGTTATCACGGCATGAGCCAGGGCGCGTTGAGCCTGATGGGCAGTTTGGGGCCGAAGAAACCGTTGGGCGCATTGCTCAGCAACGGCGTGCAGTTCATGCCGTTCCCGTACGACTACCGTTGCCCGTTTGGCCTTGGTGGCGTGGCCGGTGTGAAGGCCAATTTGAGCTATCTGGACAACCTGCTCAACGACCCCGAAGCCGGCGTGCAACTGCCCGCAGCGGTGATCGTCGAAGCAGTGCAGGGCGAGGGCGGAGTGATTCCGGCCGACATCGAGTGGCTGCGCGGTTTACGCCGGATCACCGAGAAGGCCGGCGTCGCATTGATCGTCGACGAGATTCAAAGCGGATTCGCCCGCACCGGCAAGATGTTTGCCTTCGAACACGCTGGCATCGTGCCAGACGTGGTGGTGCTGTCCAAAGCCATCGGCGGCAGCCTGCCGCTGGCGGTGGTGGTCTATCGCGACTGGCTCGACACCTGGCAGCCGGGTGCGCACGCCGGCACCTTCCGTGGCAATCAAATGGCGATGGCTGCCGGGTCGGCGGTGATGCGTTATCTGGTCGAACACAATGTTTGCGAACATGCCGCCGCCATGGGCGAACGCTTGAGCGAGCACCTGCGCATTCTGCAGCGCGACTTCCCGCAACTCGGTGATATTCGCGGTCGCGGTCTGATGCTCGGGGTTGAACTGGTCGAGCCGAACGGTGCGGCGGATGCGCTCGGTCATCCGCCGGCCTTCGCGCGATTGGCGCCGCTGGTGCAGCGTGAATGCCTCAAGCGCGGGCTGATTCTGGAGCTCGGCGGTCGGCATGGCGCCGTTGTGCGTTTCCTGCCGCCGCTGGTGATTACTGCAGCGGAGATCGACCGTGTCGCCGAGATCTTCGGCCGCGCGTTGGCCGCTGCCACCGCCGCTGTGTAAATTTTTCGCCGCGCCGAACGTTCTTTCTTTATACCCGGCTGCATTCGATGTGCAGCCCACCCTTACAACGATGGAGAACCAGCATGACGTCAGTATTCGACCGCGAGGACATCCTCTTTCAGGTCGTGGTCAACCACGAAGAGCAGTACTCGATCTGGCCGGACTACAAAGCCGTGCCGGAAGGCTGGCGCACCGTGGGCAAGAGCGGCCTGAAAAAGGAATGCCTGGCCTACATCGAAGAAGTCTGGACTGACATGCGTCCGCTGAGCTTGCGTCAGAAGATGGAAGCGCAGGTCGCGGCGCAGTAAGTCATCAGGCAAAAACAAACCCGCTGAACCGGTGACGGTTAGCGGGTTTTTTTATGTCCTTAAAAGATCGCAGCCTTCGGCAGCTCCTACATTGGTAAGCATAAATCCTGTAGGAGCTGCCGAAGGCTGCGATCTTTTGATCTTCAGCCCTTCAATCCTTTAAGCACCAAATCCACATTCCCCTCCAGCTCCGCCACCGGATCCGCCGTATCGGTACTCAACACCACCAACCGACTTCCCGAGGCCGCCACCGCCGCTTTCACCGCCTCCGAAGGCTGACGATGATGCAGCACCACCGCCACATCATTGTCCTTGAGTGTCGCCGTCAGTTTCTGCAGATCCTCAGCCGTCCATTCCGCATCCGGCCGTGGATCCTGGCCGACCAACTCCAGATTGAGGCTGCCAATCAAATAGCCAAAGTGATCACTCAAACTCATCACACTCAGATTATCCGCGCTGGCCAACTTCGCCTCGCTGTCGGCACTGAGTTTGAGCAAACGCTGTTTCAACGCCGCCAGATTCGCTTCTATTTTCGGCTTGGCGCTCGGTGCCAGACGCACCAGATCCGCCGCCATCACGTCGGCCATGCGCCCCATGTTGTTGCTCGCCAGCCACGGCTGACTGTTCAAACCGTCCACCTTCAAATCCGGCTGCACAGCGATGCCGGGCAGGGCGCCGTCCACCGGGCGTGCGGCGTCGACCTCAACGATACGGATATTGCTGCGCCGAGAAATCGGGTACAGCGGATCATCGGCCCACAGCGAGCGCACGCCGATCACCGCGTCGGCGTCGGTCGCCAGTTTGCTCAGCGCCGGCGCGCCGCGTCCGGTGAAGTAAGCGGTCTGGCGACTGCCCGGCAGATTCGCCGGCGCCGCGCGTTCGAGCTTGACGTCAGTGCCTTTGAGCAACACTTCGCCCAAGCCGTAAGTGATCGGCAACGAGGCCAGCACGTGCAGCGGCTTGGTGCTTTCAGCGGCGAACACAGGTGTGCTGACCACGCCGCACAGGGCCAAGGCCAAGGTTAGTTTGCGCATTGAAAAAGTCATTTATCCAAGATTCCCTTTCAGACTCGGGACGACACCGCGCGCGATGGCGGCGAGGGCGAAGGCGATGCCGGCAACCAGAATGATCGCGGCGCCGGACGGAATCGGCAGATCAAAGACGATCGGCGCGAGAATTCCGCACAAGGTGCTGACGGTGGCGATCAGTACCGAACACCAGAAGAAGCCCTTGAGCGACTGGCTGAGCAAGCGCGCCGCAGCGGCCGGAATCACCAGCAGCGCACCGACCAGAATCGCACCGATGACTTTTACCGCCGCCACAGTGATCAAGGTCACCAGAATCACAAACAGATAGTCCAGTGTCTTCACCGCGACGCCGCGCACCGCCGCCAGTTGCGGGTTGAAGCTGGCGAGCATGATGCGGTTGTACAGTGGCAGCGCCAACGCCATGACCAGCGAACCGACGATGGCCAGCACCGCCAGATCATTGCCGTTGACGGTCAATACAGAACCGAACAGCACGTTCTCGAGAATGTGCACGTTGATCTTGCCGGCGAGAATCAGCAGCAGGCTCGCACCCAAGGCCAGCGACACCGAGAGGAATACGCCGATCAAGGTATCCGGCGCCAGACCGGTGCGGTTGCGCAGGTAATTGAGCAGGATGCCGAACAACAGGCAGTAACCGAACAGACTGCCGTATGGCCCGGTGTAGGGTTCGCCAAGCAGAATGCCAATGGCCACGCCGGTCAGCGCGGCGTGACCGACTGCTTCGGAGAAAAACGCGAAGCGCTTGACCACCACCAGCGTGCCGAGGCCACCGAGTACCGGGCCGATCAACAGGCCGGCGAGCAGCGCATTGACGACAAAACCGTAGGCCAGCGCTTCCGGCAGATAACCGGACGAGGCCCAGCCTTGAACCATCAAACGAAAGGCTTCGTAACTCATCAGCTCGCGCTCCGTGGATGGGTCGAAAACAGTGTCAGCAGACGCTCCGGGGTCAACGCCTCGCGAGGTGTGGCGTCGAACAGCACGCGACGGTTGAGGCCGGTGACGCGATCGGCCAGACGGCCGACGGCTTCCAGATCATGTTCGATCCACAACACCGTGATGCCGGCCGCGCGCCAATCGCCGAGCAGGCGTTCGAACACCTGAATCCCGGCTTCGTCGAGGGCCGACATCGGCTCATCGAGCACCAGCAATTGCGGCGCCGGAATCAAACCCTGTGCGAGCAAAACCCGCTGCCGCTCACCGCCGGACAGCGCGCCCATGCGCCGCTTGCGTTTGTCCTGCATGCCGACGCGTTCCAGCGCATCACCGATAGCGCCGGCGTAGTGTTTGCTCAAACCAAGAAATGCCGGGCGACGCTGGCACATCGCGGCCATGAAATCGTCGACGGTCATCGGCAGGCCGCGATCGAATTCCAGCGCTTGCGGCACATAACCGATGGTGCCGGGCTCGCCGGGCCATTGCAGGCTGAGCTGGCCTTGATGCGGCATCTGCCCGAGCAGGGTTTTGATCAACGAACTCTTGCCGCCACCGTTCGGGCCGACCAATGCGTGTACGTTGCCGGGCTGCACCTGAAAAGTGACCTTGTCGAGGATCGTCGTCCGCCCCAGCGTCAGACAAACCTCCGCAAAATCCAATGTCGGCCCCGAAACCTGTAGGAGTGAGCCTGCTCGCGATAGCGGAGTGTCATCCAACAATGATGCTGGCTGATCTGGCCCCATCGCGAGCAGGCTCACTCCTACAGGGGATTCGGTGTTTTCGGGAGAGAGGGTTTCTTTTGAAGTCATGCCCCCGACTCCTGAATCGCCCGCACCACGGTGTTGAGGTTGCCGGTCATTTCCTTTTCGTACTTGTCGGCGGTGTATTCGCCGTAGGAAATATGCGACAGCGGGTACAGCTTCACCCCGGATTCACGCTGAATGGTATCGACGTAACTCGACGGGAAATCCATCTCCGAGAAGATCACTTTCACGTCCAGTTCGCGCAGTTGATCGATGGTCTTCTTTAACTGGCTCGGGCTCGGCTCGATGCCGTGCGCCGGCTCAACCACTGCCGTCACTTCCAGACCGAATTCACGCAGCAGGTAGTCGTAAGCCGCGTGTACTGTGGCCACGCGCAGCTCGGCGTTCGGCGCCTCGGTCAGCTTGGCCAACGCGTCGGCGCGCATCTGCCGCAGGCGTTTGCCGTAGGCGCGGGCGTTCTGCGTGTAAGTTTTGGCGTTGTCCGGGTCGAGTTTGCCCAGTTCGCGGGCGATGTTGTTGACCTGGGCGATCGAGGCGCTGATCGACAAGAACGTGTGCGGGTTGACCACTTTGCCGGCCCCGCGCGCGGCGACCCCGGTGGCGGCCAAGAGCGGCACGTTTTCGTTGGCTTCGATGGTTTTGACGTTCGGCGTTTCGCTGGCGGCGATCATGCGGTCGGCAAAATCATCATGGCCGACACCGTTGAGCACGATCACGTCCAGCCCGCTGATGCGCTTGATGTCCTCGGCGCGCGGCTCGTAGGCGTGCGGGTTGAAACCGGCCGGAATCAGCGGCACCACTTCGGCCTTGTCGCCGACGATGTTCGCCACATAGCTGTAATACGGATGCAGGGTGATGCCAATGCGCAGGCGTTTGGCCTGATCGGCGCTGGCCAACGGGCTCAGCAGGCAGGCACAGAGACCGGCTAAAAACAGACGCAACAATGGACGGCGGGACGATGAAATAGACATGGGCAAACGGTCTTCTCTCGGGTGAGGGCGAGGAATCAATGGCGATGTTCGCGGGTAACCCCGGCATCGTATTGCGCGACGATCTGTTTCCAGCCCGACGCGGACAGGGCGGCGTCGGTCAGTTCGGTCGGCACTTTGAGATCGGCATCGCGGTTGAGCCAGATGTCCGGTGCAGCGCTGTGATCGGCGCTCAACAGCATCACGAACGAACCGGCGACGGCGGGTGCCTGGCTGTGGCCGAAATAGGCAGTGTCGGCCAGCAATTGCCAGGCATGACCGCCGCGACTGACCGAACTCGCATCCTGAGCAAACGGCGCGAAACCTTCGTCAGCCAGATTTTTTGGGGTCGGCAAGGTTTGCTGTTCTTCGCGCAGCAGACGGATTTCGTCGAGGGTCACCCGCAGATCGGCATAGATGCCTTGCTCCGAAGCACTGAGATCGCGGCGCGCATCGAACTGATGGCTGGCGACCGGCTCCGGCTCATGCGACACCCCGCGCCACGCCACCACCGAACCGGCGACCGCGAGAATCAGCAGGCACAACAGCAGCACATTGAGGGTTTCATGGCCGGCACCGGCCGGGCGGACGACTTGCGTGGTGGGCGTACTCATGGGGCCTCAATATCCGCTTGGTCGATTTCGACGACGTGGCCGGGACCCGCGTCGAACAGCACGTAGAATTCGGCGCCGGGTTTTTTGAAGGTCAGCGTTGAATCGCTGCCAAGCTTGCCCGGCACCAGAATCGTTTCGTCGTAACCGATCACGTCGAGGGTCACGCCGGGGGCGCCGCTGCCGTCGGAAAAACCGCCGGTGCATTTGATCTGGTCGGCGTCGATGGCTTTGCATTCGCACATCGGGTTATGCGCCAGAGCGCTGCCAGTGAAACCGGCGCAGAGCACCAGCAACGCGGCGCTCAGCCGCAGGCGGGAAGGGCGTTGCGAGCGGGTCATGGTTTGGCTCCTTGTTGAGTCAGCCAGGCAATGGTGGCGGGGGAGGCCTGGCTCAGGGGAATCGAGGCCTGATGCATGCTGCCGTCCCAGCCTTCCATGGTGATCCACAGTTCGGCGTCGGCTTTGGTTTTCTCCGGCACCGGCAACTGCGCGCCCATGCGGTACGGCGCGCCGAAGAAAATCACCCCGGCGGCGCGCAGGCTGCGCGGTTTGCCGATGCGCAGATAAGTGGCTTTGACTTTGTCGATGCAAGCATCACAAAGCGCGGCGTTGAAGCCTTTCATGTAGCCGGCCGGGCCTTCCAGACGTGGCGCCTCGTTGCGCAATTCGGCGAGGCGCAGGCTCCACGGGCCGACTGCGATTTCGCCGACTTCGCGTTCACCGAGGCCGGCATCGCCGCGAAACAGCGCGACATCGGCGAAGTATTTCGGCATGAAACCCAGCGGGATCAGCAGCAACAGCACGTTGATATGGAAACGCCATTTGTGCCAGAACACGCTCAAGCGCGACGGTTGCGGCAAAGCTGCGGACTTGCTCATGGGTTGACCTCCGACGTTTCCCGGCGCATCGCCGGTTGCGCCTGCACGCGGTTTTTCTTCGATTCACGCTTGAGTGCATTGGCCGTGGCCAGCGCGGTGCGTTTGGTCCAGATCAGCAAACCGCTGAGCACCATCATGCTCAGCAGCAGGCCGAAGAAGAACCAGATCAACTTGATCCACAACCCGCCGAAGTCGCCGGTGTGCAGCGGGCGCATGGATTCGGTGACGAACTCCAGCGACGTGCGGTCGCTCAACAAACGTGAAGTGGCCAACTCACCGCTGTAAGGATCGAGCGTCGCGGTCTGGAACATCAACGGATACCAGCCGCGACCGCCGACGTTGAGGTGGGTATAGGCGTTGGCCGGCAGGCTGACGAAGCTGACTTCGAGGCCGGGGATTTTCTCTTGGGCGATTTCAATGGCGCGATCCAGACTGATGCGCGGCGGCGGGTTGCCGTCGGCCGAGATCGGCACCGCTTCACGGGACATCGCCGGAATGATCGGTTCGCTGGAGATGGAAATGTGGTTGTCGAACAGCAGCGCCTGAATCAGAAACCAGGTGCCGGTGATCGAGATCACGGCGATAAACCAGATCGACCAGATGCCACTGAGGCGGTGGAAATCGCCCCAGAAAATTCGCGCGCCGTGGCGAAAGCGCAGGGTCGGACTAAAGAATCCTTTCCAGAAGCGTTTATAAACCACCAGCCCGGTGACCAGCGAAGCCAGCAACGGCAGACCGAGGAACGACACCAGGTACCAGCCCCAACTGAAACCGTTGGTGAACGGCACCAGCCACCAGCCATGCAGGGCGCGGGTAAAGGCCTGGAAGTTGAAGTCGGGCGCGACTCCCTGAATCACCCCGGTATACGGGTTGACGTAAACGGTCTGCTCGCGGCCGTCCGGGTAGCTGACCTGCACGTCCAGGGCAAAATGCGACTCATCCGGGCGGCTGATGCTCTCGACCACGGTGCGTGGTTCGGCTTTTTTGATCGCCGCGAGTACCTGGTCGTAGCTGAGCAGCGGTGCGTCGTCGGTCGGTTGGCTGGCGCGCATTTGCGGGTTGGCCAGCCAGACGATTTCCTGGCTGACCACCGCCAGCGTGCCGGTGACACAGACGATCAGCACAAAGAACCAGATCGGTAACGCCAGCCAGCTATGAACGAGGAACCACAGTTTGGAGCGGGATTTCTTCGACATGATTGCGCGTCTTGATTTCGATGGAAGGGCGCGGTACCACGGGCTTCGCAGCACAGCAGTCCCCGAACGACCGGTCGTGGCTTTTGCCTACGCGAACGGCCTGCATCTCTATAAGACGAATGAGCGACGCAAATCCCGAAAAGCGATATGAAAGCAAATGTTTCGCAATTCGCCGAATTATCACGGCCCCTTGTAGGAGTGAGCCTGCTCGCGATGGCGTCGCGTCAGTCGATTAATTTATTGGCTGTTATATCGCTATCGCGAGCAGGCTCACTCCTACAAAAGCGTAGGGCGGGGGGATTGAACACGATTCATGATCTGCGCCATCACTGTCTGGCAATTGATGGGGGGCAGCGCCTGCCTATGATGGGAATCACTTGGATTGCTTGAGTGAATGCCCTGATGAGCCCCAGAACCCTTTACGACAAACACATCGATTCCCACACGGTCTGCCGTCTCGACGATCAGGGGCATGTGCTGCTGTATATCGACCGTCAGGTGATCAACGAATACACCAGCCCGCAAGCGTTCAGTGGCTTGCGCGCGGCTGGGCGCGAAGTGTGGCGGCCGGGCACGGCGCTGGCGGTGGTCGATCACGTCAACCCGACCACGCCTGTGCGCATCGCCGCGATGCCCGATGCCGGCGGTGCGCGGCAAGTGTCGTATCTGGCGGAGAACTGCCGGGACTTCGGCATCGAACTGCTGGACATCCTCGACAAGCGCCAAGGCATCGAACACGTAATCGCGCCCGAACAAGGCTTCATCCTGCCGGGCATGGTCATCGCAGCCGGCGACAGCCACACCACGACTTATGGCGCACTTGGCGCGTTCGGATTCGGCATCGGCACCTCCGAGATCGAGCACCTGCTGGCCTCGCAGACACTGGTCTACAAACGCCTGAAAAGCCTGCGCGTGACGGTGGATGGCGAGTTGGCGCCGGGCCTGACCTCGAAGGATGTGATCATGGCGCTGATTGGCCAGATCGGCGCGTCCGGGGCCACCGGTTACGCCATCGAATTCTGCGGTTCGACCATCGATGCCTTGAGCGTCGAAGCGCGCATGACCATTTGCAACATGGCCGTCGAGGCCGGTGCGCGCGGGGCCTTTATGGCGCCGGACGAGAAAGTCTTCAGCTACTTGAAAGGCAAACCGCGCGCGCCCCAAGGTGAGCTGTGGGATCGCGGCGTGGAAAAATGGCGCGAATTGCGCAGCGATCCCTACGCGGTGTTCGATCGCGAAATACACCTCGACGCCAGTGGGCTGGAGCCGATGGTCACTTGGGGCACCAGCCCGGACCAGGCCGCAGTCATCGGCGCACGGGTGCCGGATCCGCAAACGATCAGCGATCCGATCCTGCGTCAGGACATGCGCCGCGCCCTCAACTATATGGGCCTCGAAGCGGGCATGGCGCTCAGCGACATCGTCATCAGCCACGCTTTCATCGGTTCATGCACCAACGCGCGGATCGAAGATTTGCGGGATGCCGCCAGCGTCGTGCGCGGGCAACGCGTCTCCGAGCACGTACGCGCGATGATCGTGCCCGGCTCCAGCGAAGTGCGTGCGCAAGCCGAAGCGGAAGGGCTGGCGCAGATTTTTCTCGACGCCGGTTTTGAATGGCGTCAGTCCGGCTGCTCGATGTGCCTGGCGATGAACGACGACGTGCTCGCCCCCGGCGACCGCTGCGCCTCCAGCACCAACCGCAATTTCGAAGGCCGCCAGGGCGCCGGCGCACGCACGCATTTGATGAGTCCGGCGATGGTCGCCGCTGCTGCGATCAACGGTCGACTCACCGACATCCGCCACTTTGGAGAACGCCCATGAGCATGCAACCCTTCACTCAGGTCAGCGGTCAGGCCGCGCCGTTTCTGGCGGCCAACGTCGACACCGACGTAATCATGCCGAAACAGTTTCTCAAGGGCATCGATCGCCAAGGACTGGATCGCGGGGTGTTTTTCGATCTGCGATTTTTGCCGGATGGCAGGCCCAATCCTGATTTCGTGCTCAATCAAGCGGCATGGCAGGGCGCGAGTTTTTTGGTGGTCGGGCCGAATTTTGGCTGCGGTTCCAGTCGTGAGCACGCGGTGTGGGGGTTACAGCAGTTGGGCGTTCGCGCGTTGATCGGCAGCAGTTTCGCCGGAATCTTTTATGACAACTGCCAGCGTAACGGGGTGTTGTTGATCACCCTGGAAGAGGCGCAGGTGCAGCGGATCGGCCAGCTTGTTGGTCAGGCTGAAACGGCGCGGATCAGCATTGATCTGGACGAGCAGCAGATTGGTTTGGCGGATGGCAGTGTGATCGATTTCCAGATCGATACCCTGCGCAAAACCTCGCTGTTGCTGGGGCTGGATGCGATTGGCAGCACCTTGCAACGCCGCGAACAGATCCACGAGTTCGAACGCCAGCACCTGGCCAGTAATCCCTGGTTGTCCTGACCAAAAAGATCGCAGCCTGCGGCAGCTCCTACATGGAACACATTGCCCTGTAGGAGCTGCCGCAGGCTGCGATCTTTTGATCTTCTAAACAGACAACTCTTTGAAGTGTTCCTGCAAGAATTCCACACACGCCCTCAACTTCCCAGAATTCGCCAATCGCGTCGGGTACACCGCCCAGACATTCGCGCTCTGCCCGTAATCCTCCAGCACCTGCACCAGCAACCCTTGCTCCAGCAACGGTTTCACATCCCACAATGAACGCAGCAACACCCCACGCCCATCCAGCGCCCATTGCAGAACGATCTCGCCATTGTTCGACGACAACGGCCCGCTGACCCGCACACTTTCCTGCCCGCCCTCGCGATCCAGATTCCAGATGCCGAAAGCGTTGTCGCGTTCCTTGATCACCAGGCAGTCATGCTGCTGCAAGTCCTCCAGCGTCAGCGGCGTGCCACGTCGTTGCAGATAGTTCGGCGCCGCGCACAGCACGCGTCGATTGCTCACCAGACGTCGACCGATGTGCTGCCCGGGAATGTCATCGCCGACGCGGATTTCCAGGTCGAAACCTTCGTTGATGATGTCCACCACCCGATCAAACAGGTCGAGACGAATCTGCAGTTCCGGGTAGCGCTCGGCCAGCAACGACACCGCTGGCGCCACGTGATTGCGACCGAAACCGAAACTGCTGCAGATGTGCAAACGCCCACGCGGTCTGTCGTGGGCGTCGGAAAGTTCGTCGTGCAGTTGCTGGAAGTCATCAAGAATGCGCAACGCCCAGCGCTGCACACGCTCGCCATCCTCGGTCAGCGAGACGCGCCGACTGGTGCGATGCAGCAGGCGTGTGCCAAGGGTGGTTTCGAGAATCTGGATGCGTTTGCTGACATAGGCGGGCGACAGGCCCAACTCATCGGCCGCGGCGGCAAAGCCGTTTTTGCGGATCACGGTGAGCAGCACACGCAGGTCTTCGGGCAGGGGCACGGAGTCTTTCTTCTGGGACATGTCAAAACGCACGCTGGCGGCAGAAGCCGCCAGCATAGCACCGCGATTTACAAGCTCTGTTCAGCGCAGAAAGGCCAGCGCTTCTGCAAGCAACAGTCCGGGGACTTCTTCGGCGATGTAATGGCCGGCGGGCAGGGCCTGGCCGGTGACGTTCGTCGCCACTTGCTGCCATTCCTTGAGCGGATCGAAACAGCGGCCGACGGTGCCTTCGGCGCCCCACAGCACCCGCAGCGGCAAACCCAAATGATGATGGGCGGCGATGTCGGCGCGGTCGTGTTCCAGATCGATGCCGGCGCTGGCGCGGTAATCTTCGCAGATGCCGCGTGCGCTGCCGGGTTGTTGCAGGCAGCGGCGGTATTCGCTGAAGGCTTCGTCGGTGAACGGTTTGAGGCCGGCGCTGCGACTGCCCATCACGCTGCGCAGATAACCTTCCGGGTTGGCTTCGATCAGCGTTTCCGGCAGCGGCGCCGGGCGAATCAGGAAGAACCAGTGCCAGTAGGCGCGGGCGAAGGCTTCGTTGGTTTGGGTGTACATCGCCAGGGTCGGGGCGATGTCCAGCAGCATCATGCGTTGCACGGCGGCGGGGTGGTCGAGGGCGAGGCGATGAGCGACGCGCGCGCCACGGTCGTGGGCGAGGATCGAGAATTGCTCGAAGCCCAGCGCTTGCATTAAGTCGACGTTGTCGCGGGCCATTTCGCGTTTCGAGTAGCTGAGGTGCAACTCGTCAGCGTCGGGGCGACTGCTGTCGCCGTAACCGCGCAGGTCGGCGGCGACCACGGTGAAATGTTCGGCCAGTTGTTCGGCAATCTTGTGCCAGATCACATGGGTCTGCGGATGGCCGTGCAACAGCAACAGGCCCGGCCCGCTGCCGCCGACGCGGTAGGCAATGTCGACGCCGTTGACGTGGCGCTGGTCTTTGAGAAATCCGGCAAACATCGGGCTGATCCTTGTTTCAGGGTTCTTGTGGCCTGCATCCTGAAAGCGTCCGGGGTTTGGGGCAAGGCGCAAAGCGTGATGGGCGGGTTCATGAAGTGTGATTTGTTTGTCAGTACCGGCCCCATCGCGAGCAGGCTCACTCCTACAATTGGAATGCAGTCCCCCTGTAGGAGTGAGCCTGCTCGCGATAGCGCCTATGCAAACACTGCAAAACCTAACCCTGGCTAAACATCTCCATCGCTCTTTGCCTGATCTGCTCCTCAGTCAAATCCTCCTTGCGCGAGGCCAGAAACCACAGATGCCCATACGGATCCTTCAACGTCCCGCTGCGATCACCGTAAAACTGATCCTTGACCTCCGACACCGATGTCGCCCCGGCATCCAGCGCTCGCTGAAATGACTTGTCGACATCCGTTACATACAGATGCAAACCAACCGACACCGCTTGATCCGGACTGCTCAACGGCCCCTGATCACACGGCGAACCGAGCATGATCGCGCTGTCACCGATGCGCAGTTCGGCGTGGCCAATGCCGCCGTCGGGCATGGACAGGCGCATGACTTCGGTGGCACCAAACGCTTTTTTGTAGAACTCGATGGCCTCGGCGGCTTTGTGAATGCCGAGGTAGGGGGTGATGCTGTGATACCCCTCGGGAATGGGTTTGACGCTCATGACCTTCTCCCTGATTGTTGTTTTGCGAGGTGAAGGATCACTATAGAACTGTCCGCGCACACCAGACTTTTGCCCGACGAGCAGCACCTAATCTGGGGGGGTACACCCAACCCTTGCCACAGGGGGTTTCAGTCAATCCTTGGGGAAGTGCGGCCCAGGCCCTTGTTCACCCAACACATCGCCCTGATTGCGCAGCGGGCAGGCTTCCATTGAAAGGCAGCCACAGCCAATACAGCCATTCAACCGATCCCGCAGCAGCATCAACTGCTCGATCCGTTCATCCAGTTCCCGCCGCCACTGCTCGGACAACACCCGCCAATCCGCCGCCGTCGGCGCACGGTCATCCGGCAAAATCTTCAGCGCTTCGCCAATTTCCGCCAACGGAATCCCCAGCCGTTGCGCAACCTTGATCAATGCCACCCGCCGCAGCACCTCACGCGGATAGCGCCGCTGATTGCCGGCATTACGCTGGCTCTTGATCAGTCCCTTCGATTCATAGAAGTGCAGCGCCGTCACCGCCACGCCACTGCGCGCCGCGACTTCGCCAACCGTTAGCTGCTTGTGCACATGTTCTTTGCTGATCATTGGAAAACAGCTCTTGACCTTGACTTAACTAGAGGTTTTACCCTGCAGGCCTTCGAGTCGCAAGATTCGCCTTACAGCCAAGTGGGGACTTTCATGCAAGCAGCAGCGAAAAATCGCAGTTTCACCCAGTTGATCGAATTCGAAATCGAACCACGTCAGCAGCCGGCATTGGTCAATGCGCTGTCGGTACAGACTGAACGTCTGGCCCAGCGCTACGCGGGATTTGTCAGTGCCAGCGTGCAGGCCAGCGACGATGGCCGGCGCGTATTGAGTTTTCTGCAATGGCAGACCCGCGAAGCGGGGGAGGCGGCGTTTCGCAGTTTCGAGAGCGGCGAGCAGGACTTCTGGCAGTTGATCCACACGCATCAAGCGAAAACCATCACCTTCAATTCCTTTCAGGTGCTCAGCAGCATCGCCCGCAGTCACGACGATGCGCTGCACTGCAATCTGGTCGGCTAGATCGACAGTTGAAGCAGGCGTTCGCCGTGCAGATTGGCGGGTGCCCGGCGCTTGTTCACTGCCAGTTCGCCGATGTTGATCAACCGTGTGCGCGTGACGTTGCGGCTCAGGCCGAGCAGGGCGGCGGTGTGCACTTGGTTGTAGTGGCAGAAGCGGTAAGCCGCGCGCAGCAACGCGTCTTCGACTTTTTCGTGGAGGGCGCCGGCCTGTTGCGCGAAGAGTTTTTGAAAGGCCTGCTCCAGCAATGCTTCCGGTGAGTCGTCGGCGCTGTTGTGATGATCGTCCGGGCGCTCGATGCGCAGATTGGACAGGCGCAAATCATCACGTTCGATCACGCCGTTACGGCAGATCAACAAGGTGTGATGGATGACGTTTTCCAGTTCGCGGATGTTGCCCGGCCAACTGTAACCGCGCAGTTTGTGCTCGGCGCCGGGGCTGATGCTGACTCGCCCGTAACCGAGACGCTGGCTGTAGGCCTCAATGAAATGCCGGGTCAGCGGCAGGATGTCGCCGGGGCGATCACGCAACGGACTGAGTTCCAGATTGACCACGTTGAGGCGGTAATACAGATCCTCACGGAAATTGCCGGCATTGATGGCTTTTTCCAGTTGCACGTTGGTCGCGGCCAAAACCCGCACATCGATCGGAATGCTTTTACGCGAACCGAGCCGCACCACTTCGCGCTCCTGCAACACGCGCAACAACTTGACCTGAATCGCCATCGGCAGATCGCCGATCTCGTCGAGAAACAAGGTGCCGCCGTCCGCCTCTTCGAACCAGCCAGCCTTGGCGCTCAAGGCGCCGGTGAACGCGCCTTTTTCATGACCAAACAATTCGGCCTCGACCAGCGACTCGGAAAACGCGCCGCAATTGACCGCGATAAACGGCCGATGGCGACGGTTGCTCAGGTTATGAATATGCCGCGCCACCAACTCCTTGCCGGTACCGGTCTCGCCGATGATCAGCACGCTGGCCTCGCTCGGTGCAACCTGTTGCAAATGCGCGAGCAGGGCTTGGGACTTCGGATCTTCGAACACCTGCGCGGTGGCACGGATCGACGTGGCCAGCGCGGGTGAGGGCGGTAAGGTCAGCAGTTGCATGGGCTCGTCCTTCTTTTTAGTTCAAATGCAGACAGGTCAGGAATAGAAAGTCGGCACCGGCAGCGACTGGTTCAGCGCCCAGTCGCCCAGTTCATGGAGTTTGTAATCCAGCGGGTCGTGCAGGGTTTGCGTGCGCAAGTTGCGCCAGTGCCGATCGAGACGCAGCGAGGCGTGGGTCGAGCGCGCGCCGGTGACTTCGAACAGACGGCTGCAAATCTCCAGACCCTGACGGCTGGCCGCGACTTTGGCGGTGGCAATCGCCGTGGCGACATGCCCGCGTTCTTCGGCGCTGAGGTTTGCGCCTTTCGCCCACGCTTCATCCAGCAACGCCGCCGCGCGTTCGACCAATAAACGAATGCCTTCGAGGGCCACCCAGAACTCGCCGAAATGCGCGAGCACATACGGGTCTTCACTGACTTCGCGCGCCGAGGATTTGTGCCAGAGCCGTGTTTCCTTGAGGGTGTACTGCCGCGCTTCTTCGAACGCACCTTCGGCAATCCCGAGAAACATATGCGTGAAAGTCAGCTGCGCGATCAGTGGTCGCAAGCAAGCGAACGGCGTGCTCAGCGGGCCCGGATCAAGCAGCAGCTCCGACTCTTCGACACGCACCCGTTCAAATGTCGCGCTGCCGCTGTCGGTCTGACGCTGGCCGATATTGTTCCAGTCGTTGTGCAAAGTGATGCCGCTGCGGCCGCTGGGAATCGCCGCGATCAGCAACTTGCCGCCCGCGCTTTCATCGACTGCCGAGGCAATCAACATCTGCGAATCGCTGGCGCCGGAGCAGAAGCTTTTCTTCCCGGAAAACTCACGCCAGCCACCGAGGTTTTTGACCACGGTGCGGGTGTCGAGCGGGTTCAGCGCGTTGCCCCAAAACCAGTTCTGCCGCGCGGTCTGTTCGAACCACGGCTGCCATTGTTCCGGTCGCGAGAACAGGCGCACGGTGGCGAGCATCAGATGATGAAAGCCGAAGACGTGGGCAATCGAGCTGTCGACCTTGGCGAACTCGCGGACGATCTGCAGGGTTTCACTCCACGTCGCGCCGAGGCCGCCGTAGCGGGTGGGAATGCTCAGGGCCAGCAGGCCGCTGTCGCGCAGAGCATCGCGCTCGGCTTTCGGCGTGCCACCGCGCTCGTCGCGTTCGACGGCGGTGAGGGCAAACTCGGCGGCCAGTTGGCGGGCGGTTTGCAGCGGGGATAACAGGGTACTTTGCGGTTTGGCGGTCACACCAACACTCCTGAATTCAATCTTCCCGTGTAGGAGCTGCCGCAGGCTGCGATCTTTTGATCCGGTTTTTTAGAAAATCAAAGTCAAAAGATCGCAGCCTGCGGCAGCTCCTACAGGGGATTTGTTTATGCCGTGGCTTTAGTGGGCAGCACATCATTGGCAATCATTTCGCCAAACGGCCCGGTCAGGTTGGTCACGCCACGTCCGGCCAGGCTCGCGTACGGCTCGGGCAGCAGCGGGAACACCAGCTCGGCAAAGCGGTAAGCCTCTTCCAGATGCGGATAACCGGAGAAGATGAAGCTTTCGATGCCCAGATCCGCGTACTCCTTGATCCGCGCTGCCACTTGTTGCGGATCGCCAACCAGCGCCGTCCCCGCGCCGCCGCGCACCAGACCGACACCGGCCCACAGGTTCGGGGCGATTTCCAGGTTGTCGCGACGGCCATCGTGCAACGCCGCCATGCGCCGCTGGCCTTCGGAGTCAAAGCGCGAAAAGGATTTCTGCGCCGCTTCTATCGTCTCGTCGCTGATGTGCTCGATCAGCTTGTCCGCAGCTTTCCATGCCTCTTCGGCGGTTTCGCGGACGATCACGTGCAGACGAATACCGAACTTCACCGTGCGACCGTGGCGCGCCGCGCGTTCGCGCACATCAGCGATTTTTTCTGCGACCGCCGCCGGAGGTTCGCCCCAGGTCAGGTAGACATCAACCTGCTCGGCGGCCAGATCATGCGCCGCATCGGAGGAGCCGCCGAAGTACAGCGGCGGGTAAGGTTTCTGCACAGGCGGGTAGAGCGCTTTGGCGTTCTGCACTTTCAGGTGCTTGCCCTCGAAATCCACCGATTCGCCTTGCAGCACGCGGCGCCAGATTTTCAGGAATTCATCAGTCACTTCATAGCGTTCACTGTGGCTGAGGAAGCTGCCGTCGCCACGGTTTTCATCCGGGTCGCCGCCGGTCACCACGTTGATCAACAAGCGGCCGTTGGACAATCGATCCAGCGTCGCCGCCATCCGTGCCGATACGGTCGGCGAGATGATCCCCGGTCGAATCGCCACCAGGTAACGCAGGCGTTCGGTCAACGGCACCAGTGCCGAGGCGATCACCCACGAGTCCTCGCAGGAACGCCCGGTCGGGATCAACACACCGTGATAACCGAGGCTGTCAGCGGCTTGCGCGACTTGTTTCAAATAGTTGAGCGTGACCGGGCGCGCACCTTGGGTGGTGCCCAGATAGTGGCCGTCGCCGTGGGTCGGCAGGAACCAGAAAACATCCATGAACAGCTCCTTAAGCGATCTTTAGCAACGGTTTGATTTGCGTGGCGAACAGCGGCGCAGCGCGTTCGGCGGCCAGACGGATGCGCGCTTTCAGCGGTTCGCTGGTGATCTGGTAGTCGGCGAAATCGGCTTCGGTGGCGTACACACCAATCGGCAAGGTCACGGCCTGGAAGAAACTGAACAGCGGGCGCAATTGGTGATCAAGCACCAGCGCATGGCGTTCGCTGCCACCGGTGGCAGCGAGCAGCACCGGGGTATCGATCAGCGCATTGAGGTCGATCAGGTCGAACAAATGCTTGAGCAGCCCCGGGTAAGAACCGCGATAAACCGGCGCTGCAACAATCAGCAAATCCGCTTGTTCGATGGCTTGCAGCTCGGCCTCGACTTCGGCGCTCAGCTCCTGACGCGAGAGGGCACCGCCGAGCGGACGGGCAATGTCACCGAGTTCGATCAGATGGCTGTCGATCGGCAAATGCCCGGCGAGTTCGGCCAGCAAGGCCTGGGTCAGCACCAACGTACGCGAGGGACGCCAGGTTCCGCCGGAGAGGGCGACGACTTTCAGAGGACGCGACATGATCAATTCCTTGTTTTCAACAGTTGCTCAGCGAGCAGTGGCTAAGTCACTGGGCTTGAGCAAACGCTGTACCAATTCCTGGAGGCCCGGTGTGGCGGGGCTTTGAGTGTTTTGCTAGCGGCCGTTTGTACGAATTTCAGGTGGCTTTGTTGAACCGCTGTTGCCTGGGCAACAGTTGCTGGAGCAACACTGAAGCGCCAATGGGGAGAAGTTATAAAGGCTAGTTGTTATTCCGCAAAAGACCTTTAATCGATATTTATAGATCGTTAACGAATATGTCAGAGGCTCTGCGAAAATCCTGATAGCCACTATTGAGAGCGTTGATTTCTGCGCGAGCGAGCCCGGGCGTAGCCTTTGTCCATCGCCTACCACTGCTCGCCAGGACGCTCCCATGAATCATCTACTGACTGTTTCGCTGCTGCTCGCTGTCTCTGTACTCGCCGGTTGTGCCGGTCACGTTTCGCCAGAATTGCGGCCTTACAGCGCAGAAGAATCCCGCGAACTGGCGATGGAAGCACTGAACCGCAGTGGTTTGTCCTTCGACGAATATCACGCGAAAAAAGCCCAACTGCTCGGCCAGCCACAGAAGACTTTCGGCTTCGATAAACAAGGTGAGATGAGCGCCGAGCGAGCTGTACAGCTGCACGGTCGCCCTAGCTGATAACAAACTGTACTGCTGGAAGTTTTACTCAACTGTCCGTGGGTTTGCGCGGTGGCGTGAGATAGGGTCAACACCTGAATGACCCTGACGGATTGCCCACCATGACCCTCTCGCTTGATCTGCTGCTGGGCTTTGCCCTGTTTGCCCTTGTCACCTCGATTACGCCGGGGCCGAACAACGCCATGTTGCTGGCATCGGGCGTGAACTTCGGCTTTAACCGCACCATTCCACACATGCTGGGTATTACCTGCGGATTTTTCGTGTTGGTGGTGGCGGTCGGTTTTGGGCTCGGCGCGGTGTTTCAAACCTATCCCATTCTTTATACGATCCTGCGCTACGTCGGCGCGGCGTATCTGCTGTATCTGGCGTGGAAAATCGCTCACTCGGGGCCGGTGGGCGACAACGTTCAGGGCGAGGCCAAACCGATCAGTTATCTCGGCGCTGCGGCGTTTCAGTGGGTCAATCCAAAGGCGTGGATCATGGCCATCGGCGCAATCAGCACCTACACGCCGATGCAGGGTTATTTCACCAATGTCGTGGTGATCGCGGCCGTTTTCGCCATCATCAACCTGCCGAGTGTCGGCGTCTGGGCTGCCTGCGGCACGCTGTTGCGCAATGTGTTGAAAGATCCGCGCTGGTTGCGCGTGTTCAACTGGGGCATGGCCGCGCTGCTGGTGATTTCGCTGTACCCGTTACTTCTCGAAAGCTTTCACTGACGCATAGCCTTCAACCCGCGGCCCGATGCCTGTTAAGCTCGCTTCAGGAGCGTTCCTACGCACTTTTAAATGAAGTTGTTCTTCTTTAACGGCATCCGATCAGGTATTGATGACGCTCTCGAACTGACGCGCAGCTCACAAGGCTGCGCGGTGCCGTTTGCAGACACGAGCCTCCTGATCCCGGAACACGCTCTGCGAGTCTTTTATGAACACACGTCCGTTGTATTTCGATTACGCCGCCACCACCCCGGTGGACGAGCGGGTCATCCAGGTGATGATCGAATGTCTGGGGTTTCACGGTAACTTCGGTAACCCGGCTTCCAGCTCCCACGCCTTCGGCCAGCAGGCCCGGCACACGGTCGAGCAGGCGCGCCGGCAAGTCGCCGAACTGGTGGGCGCCCAAGCCGAACAGATTGTCTGGACGTCCGGCGCCACCGAGTCCAACAACCTCGCCCTCAAAGGCGTGGCACAGGCGCGCGGCGTGTCCGGCGGCCACATCATCACCAGTCAGATCGAACACAAAGCCATTCTCGATACCGCCCGCCAATTACAGGACGCCGGCATCGCCGTGACCTATCTGGTGCCGGACGCCGATGGCCTGATCACGCCGCAGGCGGTCAGTGAAGCGCTGCGCGAGGACACCTTTCTGGTGTCGCTGATGCTGGTCAACAATGAGTTGGGCACCGTCAACGACGTGCAAGCGATTGGCGAAATCGTGCGCAACCGTGAAGCGCTGTTTCACGTTGATGCGGCGCAGGGGGCCGGCAAAGTGGCGATCGATCTGGCGCAGTGGCCGGTCGACCTGATGTCGTTTTCGGCGCACAAACTCTATGGCCCCAAAGGCATCGGCGCGTTATATGTCGGCCCACGGGCACAGCAAAAGCTGCAGGCACAAATTCACGGTGGCGGCCACGAAGGTGGCTTGCGTTCCGGGACGCTGGCAACTCATCAGATCGCCGGAATGGGCTCGGCGTTTGCGCTGGCGGCTGCCGCGTTTGATGACGAAAAAAGCACGATTGTCGCGTTGCGCGAACGTCTGCTCGAACAATTGCTGAGCCTGCCCGGCGTACGCCTCAATGGCAGCGCCAGTCAGCGCATTCCGCACACCTTGAGCCTGACGTTCAGCGAAGGCGAATTCAACAGCGCCGCGCTGAGCCATTCGATCGCGTTTTCCGCGACCTCAGCGTGTAACTCCGCCAGTAACGCACCGTCTCACGTGCTGTTAGCGCTGGGGCATGATGCGCACCTGGCCGGGCGCACCATTCGCCTGAGCCTCGGCCGTTTCACCACCGCCGACGATATCGACAAGGCTTGCGAACTGATCAAGACCGCCTGCGCCAGTGCTCCGGCATTCTGGGCGACAGGGCTGTAAACCAGCCGACCTAACGGCTACGAACAATAACGATGAAGTGATTAGCAGGAGACATGATGAGTACCCAGACCTTGACCGAAGGATCGGTGCCCCAGCGCCTGGCGCACACCCGCGAGCTGATGCGTCGCGAAGGCATTCACGCACTCTTGGTGCCGTCTGCCGACCCGCATCTGTCGGAATATCTGCCGGGTTACTGGCAGGGCCGGCAGTGGCTGTCGGGTTTCCACGGTTCGGTGGGCACTTTGATTGTCACCAACGATTTCGCCGGTGTCTGGGCCGACAGCCGTTACTGGGAACAGGCAACCAAAGAACTCAACGGCAGCGGCATCGAACTGGTCAAGTTGCAGCCGGGTCAACCGAGTCCGCTGGACTGGCTGGCTGAGCAAACGCCGGAAGGTGGCGTGGTCGCCGTCGATGGCGCAGTAATGGCTGTGGCCTCGGCGCGCACGTTGAGCAGCAAACTCGAAGCGCGTGGCGCGCGTTTGCGTACCGACATCGATTTGTTGCAGGAAGTCTGGAGCGATCGCCCGACGCTACCGAATGCAGCGATCTATCAGCATCTGCCACCACAGGCGACCGTCAGCCGTGGCGAAAAACTCGCCAAGCTGCGCGAAACCTTGCAGACACGTGGCGCTGATTGGCACTTCATCGCCACCCTCGACGACATCGCCTGGCTGTTCAACCTGCGCGGCGGCGACGTGTCGTTCAACCCGGTGTTTGTGTCCTTTGCGTTGATCAGTCAACAGCAAGCCACGTTGTTCGTGGCGCTGAGCAAGGTTGATGCGGATTTGCGCGCCGTGCTGGAAGCCGATGGCGTCACCCTGCGTGACTACAGTGAAGTCGCTGAAGCCTTGCGCGCCGTGCCGAGTGGTTCGAGTGTGCTGGTGGATCCGGCGCGGGTCACCAGCGGACTGCTGGAAAACCTCGACAGCGGCGTGACGCTGGTCGAAGGTCTTAACCCGACAACGCTGGCCAAGTCGCAGAAAAGTGAAGCCGATGCTCAGCACATCCGCCAAGCGATGGAGCAGGACGGCGCGGCGCTGTGCGAATTCTTCGCCTGGCTGGAGTCGGCCTGGGGTCGTGAGCGGATTACCGAGCTGACCATCGACGAGAAACTCACCGCTGCCCGTGAACGTCGTCCGGATTATGTCTCGCTGAGTTTCAACACCATTGCCGCGTTCAACGCCAATGGCGCGATGCCGCACTATCACGCCACCGAAGAAGAGCACGCGGTGATCGAGGGTGATGGTCTGCTGCTGATCGACTCGGGTGGTCAGTACCTCGGCGGTACCACTGACATCACGCGAATGGTGCCGGTCGGTACACCAACCGAAGAGCAGAAACGCGATTGCACGCGCGTGCTCAAAGGCGTGATTGCACTGTCGCGAGCGCAGTTCCCGAAAGGCATTCTGTCGCCGCTGCTCGACGCCATCGCCCGCGCGCCGATCTGGGCTGAGAGTGTCGATTACGGTCACGGCACCGGTCATGGCGTTGGCTATTTCCTCAACGTTCACGAAGGCCCGCAGGTGATTGCCTACCAAGCCGCGCCAGCACCGCAAACCGCGATGTTGCCGGGCATGATCACCTCGATCGAGCCGGGTACCTATCGTCCGGGTCGTTGGGGGGTGCGCATCGAGAACCTGGCGATGAATCGCGAGGCGGGCAGCAGCGAATTCGGCGAATTCCTCAAGTTTGAAACCTTGACCCTGTGCCCGATCGACACTCGCTGCCTGGTGCCGGCGCTGCTGACTCAGGAAGAGAAACAGTGGTTCAACGCCTATCACGCTGAAGTGCGTGAGCGTTTGAGCCCGTTGCTGGAAGGTGCTGCGCTGGAGTGGTTGAACACGCGTACTGCTGCCATCTAAACGATTGACGCTCGGGCGCTGTCGCCAGCGCCCGAGTGATGGCTTCGAACTAGATCTGGCGCAATGCCTCTTCGACGAAGTCGAGTCGATCCTGACCAAAGAACAACTGGTTGCCGACGAACATGCTCGGTGCGCCAAACACGCCGCGTTTAACCGCAGTCTCGGTATTCTCTTTCAACACAGCTTTGACGGATTCGTCGTTGGTCAGCGCCAGTACTTCCTGCGGATCGAAACCGTGTTTACTCAATACCGCTGCGACGGTTTGCGGTTCGTCCATGCTGCGGCCATCGACCCAAAGCGCCGTAAACAGACAATCGATAAACGCTTGGAAGCGTTCAGGCTGACGCAGTTGGATGCCCGTGACGGCGCGCATCAGCATCAACGTGTTGATTGGGAAGTGCGGGTTGAATTTCAGCGGCACGCCGTAGCGTTTTGCATAGCGATCCAGATCTTGAAACATATAGCGACCCTTGGCCGGGATCATCGCGGGGGAGGCGTTGCCGGTCGCCTTGAACACGCCGCCGAGCAGCATCGGGATATAGATCAGTTCGCTGCCAGTCTCTGCGCAGATTTTTGGCAATTGGCTGTAGGCCAGGTACGTGGCAGGGCTGCCGAGGTCGAAATAGAACTCCACGGTTTTCGTCATGGTTGCTGCACTCTCATTATCGTTATGGGCGGCGGGTTTACCAGCGTTCATTCCATGGACGCAGATCCAGCTCGAATGTCCAGGCATCGCGCGGCTGACTGTGCAGGTACCAATAGTTTTCGGCGATGTGCTCGGGGTTGAGAATGCCATCCTGATCCTTGGTGGCGTATTTCTCCGGGAAACTGTTGCGAATGAAGTCGGTATCGATCGCACCGTCGACCACCACATGGGCGACATGGATGTTCATCGGCCCCAATTCCCTTGCCATGCTTTGTGCCAGTGCGCGGATACCGTGTTTGGCGCCGGCGAATGCGGCAAACCCTGAAGCTCCGCGTAACCCGGCGGTAGCGCCAGTGAACAGGATCGTGCCGCGATTGCGCGTGACCATGCGCTTGGCCACTTCGCGTGCATTGAGGAAACCCGAGAAGCAGGCCATCTCCCAGATCTTGAAATATTTGCGGGCGGTTTCTTCGAGGATGCTGCACGGCACGTTGGCGCCGATGTTGAAGACGAACGCTTCGATCGGGCCAACGCGGGTTTCGATGTCTTCGATCAGCGCGATCACGTCTTCTTCCTTGCGCGCATCGCAGGCGAAACCGTGTGCTTCGCCGCCGTCTGCCTGAATCGCGTCTACCAGCGGCTGCAATTTGTCGGCACTGCGTCTTGTGACGCAGGCAACGAATCCTTCTTTGGCAAAGCGCTTGGCAATCGCGCCCCCCGTGGCATCGCCCGCTCCGACAACCAACACGACCTTTTTGTTATTCATGGGTAGATCCCTTTGCTAAACGATCGTTAAGTGAACGAACGTTATGCTAGGATTCCGACAACGTCAAGGCGGTCAATTTCGAGGGCAAACACATGCGTTACTCCGCCAGTCACAAACTGGAAACCCGGGAAAAGCTGCTGCAGAGCAGTTCGCTGTCGGCAAAGCGTTCGGGGTTTTCTACGGTAGGCGTCGATGGTTTGATGAAGGCTATCGGCTTGAGTGGTGCGGCGTTCTACAGTCACTTCGCGTCGAAGGATGCGTTGTTTACCGCTATCGTCGAGCGCGAATTGGGCCAGAGCTTGGAACGGTTGGGCGGGCATG
This sequence comes from Pseudomonas rustica, assembly GCF_049959085.1. Classification (NCBI taxonomy): domain Bacteria; kingdom Pseudomonadati; phylum Pseudomonadota; class Gammaproteobacteria; order Pseudomonadales; family Pseudomonadaceae; genus Pseudomonas; species Pseudomonas rustica. The sequence goes on from NZ_CP188200.1 coordinate 1,404,295, forward strand.
GCACTCAGGATCACGAGCGACTGCAGCGGTGTCTTAAACATTACTTGAGCATGGCCCATGTCGAGCAGCCTGAGTCCGGCTGTGCCTTGCCATCGCTGGGTGCGGAGATCGCCCGTTCTGATATTCAAGTGCGTGAGCAGGCAGAGCTGTGGATCTGCCGGTTGCAGGAGAGTTGGGCGAAAATATTGGAGAGCGACAGCCTGGCGTGGTCAGTGCTGTCGCAATGTGTCGGGGCGTTGGTGGTGGCGCGTATGCTGGCCACACCGGACATTCAGCACACAGTGCTGAAGTCCAGTCAGGAGGAAATCGCTCGGCAGATCGCCAGACCGCAATGAGTTATTTGCAGATGACGATCATGCTGCGGCTGGTGTAGCCGGCAGGGTTGAGGCCGAAAGGATAATCGCCAGGCTCTTCGACGCCATCCCCCGATTTGGCAATGACTTTATAGCCCTTGGGGGCACAGGCGTTGGCGGCGTGGGTGTAGCACTTGTCCCAGGAGGACGATAGCCCTGAACAGTTGATGTGCAGCCCCTTCTTACCGCGTTTTACCTGGGTTTCCGATGTCGCCGCGCAGCCTGCAACTGCGAGTATGGCGATCAATATCAAAATTCGTTTCATTACCGTCCTTATGGCAGCCAGAAGTCTGTTGCTATGGTCTGCCTGTATGCGATCGCGCTTGAAGCGTTCTGACGTCCGTATTCGAAAA
>NZ_CP188200.1:1410000-5512500 GCF_049959085.1 Pseudomonas rustica
TCGATGGAAAACAGGTTAATATTCCTGTACTTCTGGTTATTGCGATGGAGGGACGGAGAAGGCTAGGCCAGCTTGGCGTTGGTTGTCCAAGTTTAAGGTGGTAGGCTGAGATCTTAGGTAAATCCGGGATCTTAAGGCCGAGAGCTGATGACGAGTGTTCTTTTAGAACACGAAGTGGTTGATGCCATGCTTCCAAGAAAAGCTTCTAAGCTTCAGGTAACCAGGAACCGTACCCCAAACCGACACAGGTGGTTGGGTAGAGAATACCAAGGCGCTTGAGAGAACTCGGGTGAAGGAACTAGGCAAAATGGCACCGTAACTTCGGGAGAAGGTGCGCCGGTGAGGGTGAAGGACTTGCTCCGTAAGCTCATGCCGGTCGAAGATACCAGGCCGCTGCGACTGTTTATTAAAAACACAGCACTCTGCAAACACGAAAGTGGACGTATAGGGTGTGACGCCTGCCCGGTGCCGGAAGGTTAATTGATGGGGTTAGCTAACGCGAAGCTCTTGATCGAAGCCCCGGTAAACGGCGGCCGTAACTATAACGGTCCTAAGGTAGCGAAATTCCTTGTCGGGTAAGTTCCGACCTGCACGAATGGCGTAACGATGGCGGCGCTGTCTCCACCCGAGACTCAGTGAAATTGAAATCGCTGTGAAGATGCAGTGTATCCGCGGCTAGACGGAAAGACCCCGTGAACCTTTACTATAGCTTTGCACTGGACTTTGAATTTGCTTGTGTAGGATAGGTGGGAGGCTTTGAAGCGTGGACGCCAGTTCGCGTGGAGCCAACCTTGAAATACCACCCTGGCAACTTTGAGGTTCTAACTCAGGTCCGTTATCCGGATCGAGGACAGTGTATGGTGGGTAGTTTGACTGGGGCGGTCTCCTCCTAAAGAGTAACGGAGGAGTACGAAGGTGCGCTCAGACCGGTCGGAAATCGGTCGTAGAGTATAAAGGCAAAAGCGCGCTTGACTGCGAGACAGACACGTCGAGCAGGTACGAAAGTAGGTCTTAGTGATCCGGTGGTTCTGTATGGAAGGGCCATCGCTCAACGGATAAAAGGTACTCCGGGGATAACAGGCTGATACCGCCCAAGAGTTCATATCGACGGCGGTGTTTGGCACCTCGATGTCGGCTCATCACATCCTGGGGCTGAAGCCGGTCCCAAGGGTATGGCTGTTCGCCATTTAAAGTGGTACGCGAGCTGGGTTTAGAACGTCGTGAGACAGTTCGGTCCCTATCTGCCGTGGACGTTTGAGATTTGAGAGGGGCTGCTCCTAGTACGAGAGGACCGGAGTGGACGAACCTCTGGTGTTCCGGTTGTCACGCCAGTGGCATTGCCGGGTAGCTATGTTCGGAATAGATAACCGCTGAAAGCATCTAAGCGGGAAACTAGCCTCAAGATGAGATCTCACTGGAACCTTGAGTTCCCTGAAGGGCCGTCGAAGACTACGACGTTGATAGGTTGGGTGTGTAAGCGCTGTGAGGCGTTGAGCTAACCAATACTAATTGCCCGTGAGGCTTGACCATATAACACCCAAGCAATTTGACTACTCGAAAGAGCATCAGATTGCGGTGTGTGAAGACGAAACGAACCGAAAGTTCGAAACGCTCGCAAAACACCGAAAGCTGTCACATACCCAATTTGCTGAAGCGAGGCCATCTGGCCACGACTCAGTACCCGAATTTCTTGACGACCATAGAGCGTTGGAACCACCTGATCCCATCCCGAACTCAGCAGTGAAACGATGCATCGCCGATGGTAGTGTGGGGTTTCCCCATGTGAGAGTAGGTCATCGTCAAGATTAAATTCCGAAACCCCAATTGCGAAAGCAGTTGGGGTTTTGTTTTACCCGCAGGAAAAGTTTTCACGACGCGTTGAGACCGTTCCAACCGTCGCAAGACCTGCCATTGGAGAAAAACGTTCTGAAGTGACTGGGCAGTTTTTGGTATGGTGCAGCTCGTTTTTTAACGGACTGAGGTCATGCCCAAGGAACGGCATTAATTTATGTCAAAGAGTTGCTGTAGAAATGCCTGAACCTATCCCGATCAAGGATCACGAAAAAGAGACACGTCTGGTCAACAAACGGTTGATCGCCTGTGCTCTTTTCGTCTTTGCAGTCAGCTGTGCCCTGGTGGTGCGCCTGTACATCCTGCAAGTGGTCGAGTTCGATTACCACTCGACCATCTCCGAAAACAACCGCGTCCACGTCTTGCCGATCCCGCCCACACGCGGCCTGATCTACGACCGCAATGGCGTGTTGCTGGCTGACAACCGTCCCAGTTACAACCTGATCATCACCCGCGAACGCGCCACCGACGTCAATGAAGAGCTGAATGAGGTCATCAACCTCCTGCACCTGCCTGCCGAGGACCGCACGGTGTTCGACAAGGCGATGAAGCAGTCGCGTCATCCGTTCACGCCGGTGACACTGTTCTATGAATTGACCGAAGAGCAGATCGCCGTTCTGGCAGTTAATGAGTTCCGCCTGCCCGGGCTCGATGTTGAACCGCAGTTCGTCCGCCACTACCCACTCGGTGCGCATTTCGCCCACTCGATCGGCTACGTCGGCCGTATCAATGAAAAAGAATCCAAGACCCTCGACTCGGTCGAGTATCGCGGCACGCAATCCATCGGCAAGACCGGCATCGAGCGTTTCTACGAAGCCCAGCTACACGGCCACGTCGGCTACGAAGAAGTGGAAACCAACGCCCAGGGCCGAGTGCTGCGTGTACTCAAGCACACGGATCCGGTACAGGGTAAAAACATCGTTCTGAGCCTCGATGTTCACCTGCAAGAAGCCGCTGAGGCGGCACTGGGTGATCGTCGCGGTTCCGTAGTAGCGCTCGACCCGGCTACCGGTGAAGTGTTGGCCATGGTCAGTAACCCGAGTTTCGACCCGAATCTGTTCGTGACCGGCATCAGCTCCAAGGAATATTCGGCGCTGCGTGATTCTATCGACCGGCCGCTGTTCAACCGCGTGCTGCGCGGTCTCTACGCGCCGGGTTCGACGATCAAGCCAGAAGTGGCGATCGCCGGTCTCGATGCCGGCGTCGTGACGCCGCAGACCCGCGTCTTCGATCCGGGTTACTACCAACTTCCGGACTTCGATCACAAGTACCGCAACTGGAACCACAGCGGCGATGGCTGGGTAGACATGGACGCCGCGATCATGCGTTCCAATGACACCTACTTCTACGACCTCGCGCACAAGCTTGGCATTGATCGCCTGCACGACTACATGGCGATGTTCGGCCTCGGCGAAAAGGTCTCGCTGGACATGTTCGAAGAGTCGCCCGGTTTGATGCCGTCGCAAGCGTGGAAGCGCGCCACCCGCCGCCAAGCCTGGTTCCCGGGTGAAACCGTGATCCTCGGTATTGGCCAGGGCTACATGCAAGTCACGCCGCTGCAACTGGCTCAGGCCACTGCGCTGATCGCCAACAAAGGCGTGTGGAACCGTCCACACCTGGCGAAAACCGTCGATGGCGTGGCACCGGTCGATGAAAATCCAATGCCGAACATCCTGCTTAAAGACCCGCGCGATTGGGAACAGGTCAACCACGGTATGCAAATGGTGATGCACGATGCGCGAGGCATTGCTCGTGCAGCAGCGGCCGGTGCGCAATACCGCATTGCCGGCAAGAGTGGTACGGCGCAGGTGGTGGCGATCAAGCAGGGTGAGCGTTACAACCGCGAGAAAACCCTCGAGCGCCATCGCGACAACGCCTTGTTCGTCGGCTTCGCGCCGGCCGAGCACCCGAAAATCGCGATTGCAGTGATGATCGAAAACGGTGAGGCCGGTGGCCGAGTCGCAGGTCCGGTGGTGCGGCAGATCATGGATGCCTGGCTACTTGATCAGGATGGCCATCTCAAGCCGCAATACGCGGCGCCAGCCAAAGCGCCAGGCGATCCGCACGTTTGATCGATTACAGCTTCACAGCACAGGCTCACGCAAGCTGAGCATGTGCTGGAAGCTGTCGAGGAACACGGTCTCGGCCTGAGTCATCTTCTGCTCGCGATTCCACAGCAGCTCGATATCGAAATCCACTACGCCGTCCTCCGGTGGTAACCGCCAGAGCAAACCTTGCTCGACGTCGCGCCGCACCAAGTGCGTCGGCAGACAACCGATGCCGAATCCGGCGCAGATCAATCGGTATATCTCTTCGAAACTGGTGGAAGACGCCACGATCTTGCCGGTGAATCCTTGCTGATCGCGAAACAGCGTCAACGGCGATAGATTGCCGCCGAGCTGATCACTGGTGAAGCTGACGAAGTTCTCCGCCGCCAATTCCTCAAGCGACAGATTCTGTTGCCCGAACAACCGATGGCGCTGCCCGCAAAAATACGCGTAGGTCTCGCGAAACAACACCCGCCGTTCAAGCCGTGGTTGCGCGAGACGACATAGGCCAACGCCCACCGTGGCAGTTTTTTGCAGCAGTGAACTGATGATGTTCGAGCTGCCCATCACCTCGACTTCCAGCTCGATTTTCGGATGGGTTTCATGGAAGTCCGCCAGAAAATCATCGTAGTGCCGCGCCTGCACACCGCTGACCGTGAGGATGCGGATCTTGCCGACCACGTCATCATGGCGATGCTCGATCACTGTCCCCAACCGAGAAATATCGCCATAAATATCCGCCGCGATACGCAGGACTTCCTCGCCGGTTTCGGTCAGATCAAAGCGCCGTCCGCTGCGCGCAATCAGCACACATTCCAGTTGTTCTTCGAGGCGTTTCAATGCCTGACTGACTGCCGACTGGGTGATGTGCAAGCGCGCAGCGGCGCGGCTCATGCTGCCTTCCTGGCCGATTACGAGGTAGGTGCGCAGCAGATTCCAGTCCAGCCGATCATTGAGAAAGCGCCGACCGACCCAAGGGTTGGAAGAGGACATCACACACTCCATGTAGTAGCAGAGCTAATACTAGCTTTAAGTTTTTGAAAATTGACTAATCCTGTCACGGAAGCGATAAAGCCCACAAGCGCCACAGAGCGTGACCGTCAGCCGCCTGATACCTGCCCAAAAAAACGATAAATACACAGGTTCCTTGCATGCACACCACCGCTCAGCCACGTCGCGCCGCGGCCGCTGCCTTCATTGGCACGACCATCGAATTCTACGATTTCTACATCTACGCCACTGCCGCCGCACTGGTGCTTGGGCAAGTGTTTTTCCCCAGCGAAGATCCGGTTACCAGCACGCTCGCAGCCTTCGGCAGCTTCGCCGTTGGCTTCATTGCCAGACCGATGGCCGGGATGGTTTTCGGTCATTTGGGCGACCGTCTCGGGCGCAAGAAAATGCTTCTGGTGACGATGGCGCTGATGGGCCTGGCGACTGCCGGTATCGGCTTGCTGCCGAGCTATGCCAGCGTCGGCATATGGGCGCCGATCGGTTTGATCGTGTTGCGCCTGATCCAAGGGATTTCCGTTGGTGGCGAGTGGGGCGGGGCAGTGTTGATGGCCAGCGAACATGCGCCGGCCAAGCGCAAAACCTTTTACGCATCCTTCGCTCAACTCGGCAGTCCTGCCGGATTGTTGTTGGCCTTGATCGCCTTCCGCCTCGTCACTTCGCTGGAGCCGGAAGAGTTTCTCGCCTGGGGTTGGCGTCTGCCGTTTCTCGCCAGTGGCGTGCTGATGATGGTCGGTTTGATGATCCGTTCCGGCGTGCATGAATCGCCGGAATTCGCCAAGGCCAAAGAGAACAACGAAACCTCGAAATACCCGGTGAAAGACGTGATCCGTCAGTGCTGGCGGCAGATTCTGTTCGCGGCGGCTGCGGTGACCATTGGCTCGGCCGGCTTCTTTTTTACCAACACTTTCATGATCACCTACGTCACCCAATACCAGGGCATTTCGCGGGCGACGATTCTCGATTGTCTGTTCCTGGTCACGGTGATTCAACTGCTCTCGCAACCGCTGTCGGCGCTATTGGCCGAACGCATTGGCGAAGGCCGCTTCCTGACGCTGGTTGCGTTGCTGTGCATGGTCACGCCGTACCCGATGTTCCTGCTGGTCGGCACGCAAAACATCTTGCTGATGACCCTCGGCATTGCCGTCGCGGTGGTGATCCTGTCGGCGCTGTACGCAGTGATTGCCGGTTACATGACTCAGGCCTTCCCGGTGCACCTGCGCTACTCGGGGATTTCCATCGCCTATCAACTGAGCTGCGCGCTCGCCGGCGGCACCACACCTTTGATCGGCACGCTGCTGGCCAGCAAATTTTCCGGGCAATGGCTGCCTCTGGCGGTGTTCTTCACATTGCTCTCGACCGTGTCGCTGATAGGTGTCTGTGGCCTCGCTCGGCTGCGTGCCGCGCCGGTCGTTCTGCATTCCAACAAAGAGGTGTATTCGTGAGTAAACCTGCCCACATCGATCCGATCGAATGGCAAGCCCGCTGTGAGCTCGCCGCGCTGTATCGCTTGATCGCGCATTTCCGCATGACCGACTTGATCGACACGCACATCACCCTGCGTATTCCGGGGCCGGAGCATCATTTTCTGATCAATCGCTACGGGGTGATTTTCGACCGCATGCGTGCTTCGGATCTGGTGCGCATCGATCAGGATGGCAACATTGTCGACCCTGAATATGCGGGTCATCGGGTCAACGCCGCAGGCTTCGTCATTCACTCGGCGATCCACATGGCGCGCCCGGATCTGAACTGCGTGATCCACACGCATACCGCCGCTGGTATGGCCGTCGCTGCGCAAAAACAGGGCCTGCTGCCGATCAGCCAACACGCGCTGAAGTTCTACGGAAAACTGGCTTATCACACCTACGAAGGCATCGCGCTGTCGCTGGATGAACGCGCGCGTTTGATCGCCGACCTCGGCCCGCACCGCGCGATGATTTTGCGCAATCACGGTTTGCTGGTTGGTGGCTCGGGCGTGGCTCAGGCCTTTCAGGAAATCCACTTTCTCGAGCGTGCCTGTCAGGCGCAAGTGCAGGCATTGGCCGGTGGTTCGGAGCTGCATTATCCGTCCCACGAGGTCTGCGCGCACACCGCTGAACAGTTCGACCGCGATGAACAGGACAACATCATCGACCTGGCCTGGGCGGCCGCTTTGACCCTGATCGAATCCCAGCGCGAGTCTTATCTGTCATGAGCACCGTTGCACTGTTGTCCCGCGACTTGCTGTTGCTCGAGCAATTGCAGGCAGCGTTTGCACGCAGCGCGCCGCACCTCACGGCAGTGCTGGCCGATGACCCGCGAGCGCTTGATGCACAGATCGCGGCGTGCTGGTTTCCGCTGCCGGGCAGTCTCGCCGCGTTGCCCAATCTGCAAGTGATTCACTCGGTCGCCGCCGGTATCGATCATCTGGAGCACGATCCGTCGTGCCCGGATCTGCCGGTGTGCCGGGTGGTCGATCCCGGTCATCGGCAAGGCATGACCGAGTATGTACGTTGGGCGGTGATTCACTTTCACCGGGGATTTGATCAGGTGCTGCAACAGCAAAAACGCCAGCACTGGGAGCGGCCGCAGCAACGCCCGGCGAGTCAATTCAGGATCGGGATCATGGGCCTGGGATCGCTCGGCAGCGCCATCGCCGAAGATCTGGCTAACGCGGGTTACGACGTTCGCGGCTGGGCGCGAAGTACCAAGGATCTGCCGGGTGTGCAGACCTTCGCCGGCTCGAAAACCTTCACGGCGTTTTTGCACAACGTGGAGCTGCTGATCAACCTGTTGCCACTGACCCACGAGACGCGCGGCATCCTCAATCAAACCGCGTTAGAACACCTGGCCAACGGCGCAGCACTGGTCAATGTCGGACGCGGCGCACACCTGAATATCGAGGATCTGCAACAGGCGCTGCAAACAGGGAAACTGCGCGGCGCGCTACTCGATGTCTTCGATCAGGAACCGTTACCCAGCGACCATCCACTCTGGACAACCGCCGGTGTAACGATCACCCCGCACATGGCCTCGGCAGCTTCCCACAACTGTATCGCCGAGCAGATCGCGGAGAACTTCCGACGACTGAATTCGGGGGAAGAGCTACTCAACAGCGCCGACAGAACGCTGGGTTATTGATCCGCCAGGCACGCCTGCAAGCGTTCGATAAACAGCGTCTCGGCGCGGCTCATGCGCTGGTCGCGGTTCCACAGTAAATGGATGTCGACATCGGCAATCCCTTCGTGAGGCGGCAGTCGCCAGAGCAATCCCGCCTCAACGTCGGCCGCCACCACATGCTCCGGCAGACAACCAATCCCGAACCCGGCGATCACCAGTCGTCGGACTTCCTCCAGGCTCGGCGAGGACGCGACGATGCGTCCGCTGAAACCCTGCTGATCCCGAAAAATCGTCAGCGGCGAGAGCATTCCGCCAATTTGGTCGCTGGTAAAACTGACGAAATTCTCGCGCTGCAAATCGCCTTCGCTGACGTCCTCGCGACCGAACAATTCATGGTGCTTGCCGCAGAAAAACGCATAGCGCTGCCGCAGGAACAAACGCTGTTCGAGACGCGGTTGCGGGCGGCGATTGAGGCTCAGGCCGAGGGTCGCGGTTTTCTCCTGCAAGGCGCTGACGATGTCGGAACTGCGCATCACATCGACCTCCAGATCCACCCGTGGATACTGGCGATGAAAGTCGGCAAGAAAGTCATCGAAGCGGTCGGAAAAGATCCGGCTGATGATCAACAGGCGCACTTTGCCGATCACTTCGTCGGCCGGTTGTTCGAGCAATCCGCCGACCTGTGACACCTGTCCGTAAATCTCGCCAGCGAGTTCGAAGATCTGCTCGCCGACTTCGGTCAGGGCAAAGCGCGGGCCACGCCGGGCGATCAATTGCCGGCCGAGTTGTTCTTCCAGACGCTTGAGTGCCTGGCTCACCGCTGGTTGCGTCAGGTGCAAACGCGCGGCGGCGCGGCTGATGCTCAGCTCCTGACCGATCACGCGGAAGGTGCGCAACAGGTTCCAGTCCAGACGATCATTCAGCAAACGTTGTACATCGCGCTCAGCCATCGTGGCCTCGATTATAAGTTGGCGTAATAGTAAGAATAATAAATAGAAAATTGACTAATCATAGCCCCGGGACGATAAATCACTCCCAGACAGGCACCGCCAGAGTGCCTCGCCCCAGCGTTTTCCTCCTGCCAAAAAAACAATCAAAGGAGCCCGACCATGAAGCCCCAAGCTTCCAACCAGCCGCGCCGTGCGGCAGCCGCTGCCTTTATCGGCACCATGATTGAGTGGTACGACTTTTACATCTACGCCACCGCCGCCGCGCTGGTGTTCGGCGCGTTGTTTTTCCCTTCCGATGATCCACTGTTCAGCACCATGGCCGCCTTCGGCACCTTCGCCGTGGGCTTTTTTGCGCGGCCGTTGGGCGGGATCATTTTTGGCCACATCGGCGACCGCATCGGCCGCAAGAAATCGCTGATCATCACGTTGCTGATGATGGGCGTGGTCACCGTGTGCATCGGTCTGCTGCCGACCTACGCCCAGATCGGCGTGGCCGCGCCGGTGCTGCTGATTCTGCTGCGCGTCGTCCAGGGTATCGCCGTCGGTGGCGAGTGGGGCGGGGCGGTGTTGATGGCCGGCGAACACGCGCCGAAGGGCCGGCGCAACTTCTTCGCGTCCTTCGCGCAACTCGGTAGCCCGGCGGGTTTGATCCTCTCGCTGCTGGCATTCAGCGCGGTGACCCGTTTGCCCGAGGAAGACTTGATGAGCTGGGGCTGGCGTCTGCCGTTCCTCGCCAGTGCGTTCTTGCTGCTGGTCGGTCTGGCGATTCGTCTGGGCGTAAATGAGTCGCCGGAGTTCCTCGCCAGCCGCGAGAAGGCGAGCAAGGAAACCCGTAAGGAACAAGCGCCGGTGATGGAGGTTCTGCGCACCGCGTGGCGCCCACTGTTGCTGTGCATCGGCGCCAACACGCTGGGCATTGCCGGGGTGTATTTCACCAACACCTTCATGATCGCCTACACCACTCAACAACTGGCATTGCCGCGCTCGCTGATTCTCGAATGCCTGTTCGTCGTTGCGATCATTCAGTTTTGCATTCAGCCGCTGGCGGCATGGACGGCGGAGAAGGTCGGCGCCACGCGTTTCCTGTGTCTGGTGTCGCTGCTGGCGATGGCCTCGCCGTATCCGATGTTTGTTCTGGTGAGTTCGGCGCAGGCGCCGCTGATCATTCTCGGCATCGCACTGGCGGTGGTGTGCATGGCGTCGTTTTACGCGGTGATCGCCGGGTACGTCAGTGGCATGTTCGAGACCCGCGTGCGCTACACCGCGATTTCGCTGGCCTATCAGATTTGCGGCGCGGTGGCGGGTGGTCTGACGCCGCTGATCGGCACCATGCTCGCGCACAAATTCACCGGTCAGTGGTGGCCGCTGGCGGTGTTCTACAGCCTGATCGCTGCGGTTTCGCTGATCTGCGTGTTGTCCCTCGCACGTCGCCATGCCAGCGCTCATCGCGCGGAAATGGCTTCTATTTAATCTCGAATTCCAGGAGCACCTCATGTTGAAGATCAATGGCGAACGCCTGTGGGCGAGCCTGATGGCGATGGCCGAAATCGGCGCAACCGCACGCGGCGGCAGCTGCCGTCTGGCGTTGAGCGATGAAGACAAAGCAGGCCGCGAACTGTTCGCCCACTGGTGCCGCGAGGCGGGCATGACGCTGAGTGTCGATGCCATCGGCAACCTGTTCGCCCGCCGCCCAGGCACCGATCAGAACGCGGCGCCAGTGATGATGGGCAGCCACCTCGACACCCAACCGGAAGGTGGCCGCTTCGATGGCGTGTACGGCGTATTGGCCGGTCTGGAGGTGGTGCGCTGCCTCAATGACCAGAACATCAAAACCCGCAAACCGTTGGAAGTCGCGGTGTGGACGAACGAGGAGGGCGCGCGGTTTACCCCGGCGATGTTCGGCTCGGCGGTGTTCACCGGGATCATGGATTTGCAGGCCGCACTGGCGGTGCGCGACGCCAACGGCATCAGCGTTGCCGAAGAATTGCAGCGCCTTGGTTACGCCGCTGACCGTGCCTTGGGAGGTGCGGTGGATGCCTATTTCGAAGCGCACATCGAGCAAGGCCCGGTCCTTGAAGACAACGCGAAAAGCATCGGTGTGGTCAGCGGTGGCCAAGCGATCCGCTGGCTCGATGTGCGCGTCGAAGGCATGGCCGCGCATGCCGGCACCACGCCGATGCCGTTGCGCAAGGACGCCTTGTACGGCGTGGCACGGATGATTCAGGCGATTGAAGAACTGGCGGCGGATTTCGCTCCCGAAGGGCTCACCACTGTGGGCGAACTGAGCATCAATAAATCGTCGCGCAACACCATTCCGGGGCTGGTGAATTTCACCGTCGATTTGCGTCATCACCGTGACGACGCCATCGCCGCGATGGAACAACAAGTGCGCGCACGGTTGCAGACAATTGCTGATGCGCGGGGTTTGAGTGTGACGATCACCCCGCACTGGATCAGCCCGGCCACGCCGTTCGACGCCGAGTGCGTGGCGGCGGTGCAATCGGCGGTGGATGCGCTGGGCTACGCTCAGCAATCGATTGTCAGCGGCGCCGGGCACGACGCGATTCTGCTCGCGCGGTACTGCCCGACGGCGATGGTCTTCATCCCGTGCGTCGGCGGCCTGAGCCACAACGAAGCCGAAGACGTGCTGCCCGAGGATGTGCGCCAAGGCACCGATGTGCTGCTTAACGCCGTCCTGGCTCGCGCTGAAATTTCCCGGTAATCCCCAATCCCCATGTAGGAGTGAGCCTGCTCGCGATGGGGCCGTGTCAGCCACCATCAACGTCAAATGACAGACCGCTATCGCGAGCAGCCTCACTCCTACAGTTGAAATCGGTCATTTTGAAGATTTGTATTAACTGACAGGAATCCATCCCATGCGCAGTTTTTTCCACCCCGAACAATTGCTCCACCATCCACGCAGCTACTACTCCCGTGGCCAGATGCGCACGCCGCAGGAAGTCCCCGAACGCGCGCAACGTCTGGTGCAGGCCGCGCACACTCTGGGCTTCAACGTCGAGCAACCGACCGACGCCGGCCTCGCGCCATTGCTCGCGGTACACGGCGCGCCGTACCTGACATTCCTCCAGGAAGCGCACGCCCGCTGGAAAGAAATCCCCGAAGACTGGGGCGATGAAGTCATGTCGAACATCTTCGTCCGCGAACCCAATGCCCTGCGCGGCATCCTCGCTCAGGCCGCGCGGTATCTCGCCGACGGCAGTTGCCCGGTCGGCGAGCAGACCTGGCGTTCGGCGTACTGGTCGGCGCAAAGCGCGGTGGCGGGCGCGCAGGCGTTGATCGATGGCAAACCGGCGGCGTACGCGCTGTGCCGCCCGCCGGGACACCACGCTCGTGCCGAAGCCGCCGGTGGTTTTTGCTATGTGAACAACGCGGCGGTGGCGGCGCAGGTGTTGCGTGACAAGTTCGCCAAGGTCGCGGTGCTCGATACCGACATGCATCACGGTCAGGGCATTCAGGAAATATTCTACGACCGCGATGACGTGCTCTACGTCTCGGTGCATGGCGATCCGACCAACTTCTATCCGGGCGTGGCCGGGTTTGCCGAAGAACGCGGTGCGGGTGCGGGGGAGGGCTTCAATCTCAATCTGACGATGGCGCATGGTGCGAGTGAAGCGGATTTCCTCGGGCAACTCGATGTGGCGTTGGCGGCGGTGCGTGAGTTTGGTGCCGAGGTGCTGGTGCTGTCGTTGGGGTTCGATATTTATGAGCAGGATCCGCAGAGCAAAGTGGCGGTGACGCGTGAAGGGTTTGCCACCTTGGGTGAGCGGATTCGCGGGCTTGGGTTGCCGTGTTTGATTGTGCAGGAGGGTGGGTATCACCTGGAGAGTCTTGAGGATAATGCTCGGGCGTTTTTTGTGAATGGTGAGGTTTGGCAGATCTGATATTTGGGTTGTTTGACCGATAGTCTTCGCGAGCAAGCCCGCTCCCACATGTTGAAATGCATTCCAATGTGGGAGCGGGCTTGCTCGCGAAGAGGCCCTTAAAATCGCCGCAAAACTCAGGCCCCCGGCACCGGGCAACTCATGTCACCTTCCTCGCACTTCAAATATTCTTTCAGCGCCTCAACCCGCACTTTGGTCACACTCGTCAGGCAATTGCTGTAAATCAACGGATATACACTCCCGCCCGCGACCCCGGATGCCGAAAACTTGCACTCGGCATCACGGAACCCGACCCACGCCCGCTGCGCACTGACCAACAGCTTCTTGCCCTCAGGGTTGTCCTTCAAGCGCCCGGTAATCTGCTGATACACCGCATTCAACTCTTTATCCGCCGCTTTGAAATCCTGCCCGGCGCACTGGTTCATCGTCGCCTGATCGCTGGCGTTGGCGCAGTCGATGGCGGCGTGGGCGAGGGAGGGGAATAGTAATGGCGTCAGGGCCAGCAACAGGCGTGGGGACATGAGGATTCTCGCTGCGTCGAAAGTAAGTGTCAGGCAGTGTAGCGACTACGCCGAGCCTATTCAGGCGTACGCAATCTGGAGGCGTCAAGCAATCGATCTGCAGTCGCCGCAATTTCGGCGCCGTCATGCAGTTTATCCAGCCAGTGTCCCGGGATACCACGCTCTCCGTAATAAGCACCGGCCAGTTGGCCGGTGATTGCGGCGGTGGTGTCGGCATCATCACCCAGATTGGCGGCCAGCAGAATCGCAGCGGCAAAGCTGTCGGTTTGCTGAAAGCACCACAGCGCCGCTTCCAGCGACTGCACGCTATAGCCGCTGCCTTTTATGTCCGCGTGGGTTTTGCCAAGGTAATTCCCGCGAGCAATCGCAGCGACTTTGGGTTGCGAGAAATTGGCTGATGGCAGTTGGCGAAGCTCTGCCTTGGTTGCGCCTTCAAGAGCCTTGGCAATCAGCCCTGCCAATAATTGGCAACACTCGATGGCTTCAGCTGCGGCGTGGGTGGTTCGTGAACTGTCGGCGGCAAAGGTCTGGATCTGCTGGGCATCAGGGAAGTAAAACAGCACCACCGGTGCCAGACGCATTAGTGAGCCATTGCCGGCGCTGTACGGATCGGTTGAGCCCGCAAAGGGATCTGACGTCTGTTGGTATTGCTCCAGTGCCCGACTGACGGTCATCCCGATATCAAAACACTCACCAGTCGAACTCAGATAACCCCATTGCCACCAGTTGAGGTAGCGGCCCATTTGATCAGCAGCATTGAATCCGTTTTTGTTCAGCAGACTTTCCGCCAGACACAGCGCCATCGAAGTGTCATCAGTCCATTGCCCCGGTTTGAGCCGGAACGGGCCGCCTCCGATCATATCGGTCAACGGTTGGAATGATCCCCGCGGTTTGAACTCAACTGTAGTACCAACCGCGTCGCCGCAAGCCAGGCCGAGCAGGGCGCCGCGATAACGTTCGGCGAGGGAAGGCTGCATGGTACGTCCTTGTGTGGTTCGATCTCGCTGGAAACGGTAACAGCTTCGCCGTCGTAACGGTGGCTGGATCCACGCAATCAGCGGTCGGGAATTGCAGCCGGATGTTTCTCTTTTGCACCGGTTTGATACAACTTCACATTGGACATGTGGTCATACAAGCCTAGTGTTCAGAACAGGAGGTGACGTATGAAACCAGTACCCAATAGTTTCGAACGCAAGATTTCGCTGAAGGCGCCGCGTTCTCATGTCTGGCGTGCATTGGTCGACGCCGAGGCGTTTGGCCAGTGGTTTGGCGTGGCGCTGGAGGGCAGGCGGTTTATTGCCGGTGAATGGACGCAAGGGCAGGTCACGTATCCGGGTTATGAACACGTGTTGTGGAATGTGCTGATCGAGCGGGTCGAGCCGCAGCAGTTGTTCTCGTTTCGCTGGCACCCGTATGCGGTGAATCCGAAGATCGACTATTCCCAGGAGCCGACCACATTGGTCAGGTTCGAGCTGCAGGATTACGAGGACGGCACACTGCTCAAGGTTTCCGAGTCAGGTTTCGCGCATATCCCCGATATTCGCCAGAAAGAGGCTTATTTCATGGACAGCCGCGGCTGGGAGGAGCAACTGAGCCGACTGGAACAGTTCCTGACCGAAAGTGCCAAGGCCCGAGCGCGTGACGGTGGCTGATATTTTTCAACCGTGGCTGCAGCGTTGGTCATTGGTACCGGACGGCGAGCCGATCATTACTCTCGGCAGCCGTTTGCTGCCGGTGCGCCACGGCGATACCCCAGCGATGCTCAAAGTGGCGATGGATGCCGATGAAAAAATCGGGAACCATCTGATGTCCTGGTGGGACGGCAATGGCGCCGCGCAGGTGCTGGTGCATCACGAGGAAGGCTTGCTGATGGAGCGGGCCATGGGCCGGTGTTCGCTGATGCACATGGCACTGACTGGCGAGGACGACGAGGCCAGCCGGATTCTGTGTGCGGCGCTGGCGCGGCTGCATGCACCGCGCGCGACGCCACCGCCACCGTTGGTGGAGCTGGGGCCGTGGTTTGCTTCGCTGCGAATCGCTGCGGCCCAGCATGGCGGTCTCTACGGCTTAAGCCTGGAAACGGCAGAAACATTGCTCGCCAACCCGCAAGACGTGGTGGTGTTGCACGGCGACATGCATCACGACAATGTGCTGGATTTCGGTGAGCGTGGCTGGTTGGCCATCGACCCGAAGCGGGTCACGGGCGAGCGCGGTTTTGACTACGCCAATTTGATCTGCAATCCCGATCTGCCCTCAGCCACCAATCCCCAACGTTTCCGCCGACAGCTTGAGGTGATAACCGACGCCGCCGGGCTGGATCGCCAAAGACTGCTGCAATGGGTGCTGGCGTTCGCCGGATTATCCGCCGCATGGTTTTTGGAAGATGACGCACTCGAGCAGGCCTCAGGGCAGCTGAAAGTTGCGCAGATTGCCGCTTCCATTCTCGACGCCTGACACGTCTAAGGGTTTTCGGAAGGGTCGCTATGGCGAATGTCCTACACGCGATGGTAGCTATGTCGACTATTGCCGATTGGATCCCACGGTTAATCTAGCCACATCAACTGAGACACAGGGAGTGTTTCAGGATCACGGATGATCGACCATTTGCAAGGATCGCTGCCGACAGGGAGTCGATAATGGTCTTGGGAAAAACCCGCTTCGGCGGGTTTTTTTTTGCCCTGTAGGAGCTGCCGCCGGCTGCGATCTTTTGATCTTGATTTAAAAAAGATCAAAAGATCGCAGCCTGCGGCAGCTCGTACATGGGTTTCAGCGTTATGAGGCGATGAGTTGGCGCAGGACGTAATGCAGGATCCCTCCTGATTTGAAGTACTCCACCTCATTCAACGTATCGATCCGGCACAGCACTTCAATCTTCTCCTGACGCCCATCCTCCCGCGTAATCACCAACGGCAAATTCATCCGCGGTGTCAGTTCAACCCCGGTCAAACCCTTGATCTCAAACGTCTCCTTGCCCGTCAGATTCAGGCTCTTGCGGTTCTGATCAAGCTTGAACTGCAGCGGCAACACGCCCATACCCACCAGATTGGAACGGTGAATCCGTTCAAAACTCTCGGCAATCACCGCTTTCACGCCCAGCAGATTCGTACCCTTGGCCGCCCAGTCACGACTTGAACCGGTGCCATATTCCTGCCCGGCAATTACCACCAGCGGCGTGCCCGAAGCCTGATATTTCATGGCCGCGTCGTAAATCGCCAGTTTCTCGCCGGTCGGAATGTAGATGGTGTTGCCACCTTCTTCACCGCCAAGCATTTCGTTACGAATACGGATGTTGGCGAAGGTGCCGCGCATCATCACTTCGTGATTGCCGCGCCGTGAGCCGTAGGAGTTGAAGTCTCGCGGTTCCACGCCTTTCTCGCGCAGATATTCGCCGGCGGGACTGTCAGCCTTGATGTTGCCGGCGGGGGAGATGTGGTCGGTGGTCACCGAGTCGCCGAGCAAGGCCAGAACGCGAGCGCCTTTGACGTCTTTGATTTCCGGCAACGGCCCGGAAATGTCGTCGAAGAACGGTGGATGCTGTATGTAAGTCGAATCGTCCTGCCAGACATAGGTGGCGGCTTGCGGCACCTCGATGGCTTGCCATTGCTCATCACCGGCGAACACCTCGGCGTATTCCTTGTGAAACATCGCGGTGTTGACCTGGCTGACCGCGTCGGCAATTTCTTTGCTGCTTGGCCAGATATCGCGCAAGTACACCGGATTGCCTTGCTTGTCCTCGCCCAGCGGTTCGCTGCTGATGTCGCTGCGCACGCTGCCGGCCAAGGCATAGGCGACCACCAGCGGCGGCGAGGCCAGCCAGTTGGTTTTCACCAACGGATGCACACGACCTTCAAAGTTGCGATTGCCGGACAGCACCGAGGCAACGGTGAGATCGGCTTTCTGGATAGCTTTTTCAATCGGCTCGGGCAACGGCCCGGAGTTGCCGATGCAGGTGGTGCAGCCGTAGCCGACCAGCGAAAACCCGAGCTGGTCGAGGTATTGCGTCAGCCCGGCAGCCTTGTAGTAGTCGGTAACCACTTTCGAGCCCGGCGCCAGCGAACTCTTCACCCATGGCTTGCGGGTCAGGCCTTTTTCCACGGCTTTTTTCGCCAGCAGACCGGCCGCCATCATCACGCTCGGGTTGGAGGTGTTGGTGCAGGAGGTAATTGCCGCGATCACCACGGCACCGTTTTTCAGACGATAGGTGTGGCCTTCGTATTCATATTCGGTTTCGCCGACCAGATCGGCATTGCCCACCGCCACGCCACCACCGCCCTCACTTTCCAGGCGTCCTTCATCTTTACTGGTGGGTTTGAATTGCAGATCGATGAAGTCGCTGAAGGCTTGCGGCACATTGGGCAGCGACACGCGATCCTGCGGACGTTTCGGCCCGGCCAGACTCGCTTCGACGCTGCCCATGTCCAGCGCCAGGCTATCGGTGAACACCGGTTCCTGACCGGCCAGGCGCCACAGGCCTTGGGCCTTGGTGTAGGCCTCGACCAGTTTCACCGTTTCTGGCGGCCGACCCGACAGGCGCAGGTATTCCAGCGTCACGTCGTCGACCGGGAAGAAACCGCACGTCGCGCCGTATTCCGGGGCCATGTTGGCGATAGTTGCGCGATCAGCCAGTGGCAGATCGGCGAGGCCGTCACCGTAGAACTCGACGAATTTGCCCACCACGCCTTTCTTGCGCAGCATCTGCGTGACCGTCAGCACCAGGTCGGTGGCGGTGATGCCTTCCTTGAGTTTGCCGGTGAGCTTGAAACCGATCACTTCCGGAATCAGCATCGACACCGGTTGCCCGAGCATCGCCGCTTCCGCCTCGATCCCGCCGACGCCCCAGCCGAGTACGCCGAGGCCGTTGATCATGGTGGTGTGGGAGTCGGTGCCGACCAGGGTGTCGGGGAAGGCATAGGTGCGGCCGTCTTCATCCTTTGTCCACACGGTGCGGCCGAGGTATTCAAGGTTGACCTGGTGGCAGATGCCGGTGCCCGGCGGGACTACGCTGAAATTGTCGAAGGCACTCTGGCCCCAGCGCAGAAAGGCGTAACGCTCGCCGTTGCGCTGCATTTCGATATCGACGTTCTGCTCGAACGCGCTGGGCGTGGCGAATTTGTCGACCATCACCGAGTGGTCGATCACCAGATCCACCGGTGACAGCGGGTTTATCCGCTGCGGGTCGCCGCCAGCCTTGGCCATCGCCGCACGCATGGCGGCAAGGTCGACCACGGCGGGAACTCCGGTAAAGTCTTGCATCAATACGCGGGCAGGGCGGTACTGGATTTCCCGATCGGAGCGACGCTCCTTGAGCCACGCGGCAATCGCCTTGAGGTCGGCGCCGGTGACAGTTTTTTCATCTTCCCAGCGCAGCAGGTTTTCCAGCAGGACTTTCAACGACATCGGTAGCTTGTCCAGATCGCCCAGGCTTTTGGCGGCATCCGGCAGGCTGAAATAGTGGTAGGTCTTTTGGTCAATCTGCAGTGTTTTGAGGGTCTTCAGACTATCGAGGGACGGCATTACGATCACTCCTTTGAATCCGCACGGCTACGGATTGAGGGGACGGGCAGAGCTATCAACGTAGCCCTGTTTTCATTAGCTGGCTAATAACTGGACTCTATGGGCAAGTCCAAGGTTCCGACATCGGCTATCATGCGCCGGTTTTCGTGACAGGCTTTGCTTCAACGCAAGGCTTGAGCATCGCGCAGGGGCCAATCATCGCCCGCTGCCCAGGAGTAAGAATGAACACCCTATTCATGCATTGCCGGCCAGGCTTCGAAGGCGAAGTCTGTTCGGAAATTTCCGACCTCGCCGCCCAGCTCAACGTGGCCGGTTACGCCAAGGCCAAAGCGGCCACTGCCTGCGCCGAGTTTGTCTGCACCGAAGAAGACGGTGCCGAGCGCCTGATGCGCGGCCAGCGTTTCGCCGAGCTGATCTTCCCGCGCCAATGGGCGCGCGGCGTATTTATCGATCTGCCGGAAACCGACCGCATCAGCGTGATCCTTGCGCACATGGCCGATTTCCCGGTGTGCGGCAGCCTGTGGCTGGAAGTCGTCGACACCAACGATGGCAAGGAACTGTCGAACTTCTGCAAAAAATTCGAAGGCCCGCTGCGTAAAGCGCTGACCGGCGCCGGCAAACTGGTCGACGACGCGAGCAAGCCGCGCCTGTTGCTGACCTTCAAAAGTGGCCGAGAAGTGTTTCTGGGTATGGCGGACGCTGGCAACTCGGCGATGTGGCCAATGGGCATTCCGCGCCTGAAGTTTCCGCGCGAGGCACCAAGCCGTTCGACGTTGAAGCTGGAAGAAGCCTGGCACCACTTTATCCCGCGTGATCAGTGGGAAGATCGTCTGCACAGTGACATGACCGGCGTCGACCTTGGCGCAGCGCCGGGCGGCTGGACCTGGCAACTGGTCAATCGCGGCATGCTGGTGACGGCGATCGACAACGGTCCGATGGCGGAAAGCCTGATGGACACCGGTCTGGTGCAGCATTTGATGGCCGACGGTTTCACCTTCAAGCCCAAGCAACCGGTGGACTGGATGGTCTGCGACATCGTCGAAAAGCCTGCGCGTAACGCAGCGATGCTCGAAGAGTGGATCGGCGAGGGGCATTGCCGCGAGGCGGTGGTCAACCTGAAGCTGCCGATGAAGCAGCGTTATGCCGAAGTGAAGCGTTTGCTTGAGCGCATCGCCGATGGCTTCAAAGCGCGCGGGATCAAGGTCGATATCGGTTGCAAACAGCTGTACCACGACCGCGAAGAAGTGACCTGCCACCTGCGCCGTCACGACATCAAGAAACCAAAGTCCCGCTGATTCTCCCTGTAGGAGCTGCCGAAGGCTGCGATCTTTTGATCTTGTTTTTGAAGATCCAGATCAAAAGATCGCAGCCTTCGGCAGCTCCTACATAGGGTGCGGTTTAAAGCTATAGATGACCGAACACCCGGCATTGCGCGACAATGCCGGCCAGTTTCAGGAGTAAATCATGAGTGAAATGATCGATACCCCGGTCGACGGCACCCTCGACGCCACCGGCCTTAACTGCCCGGAACCGGTAATGATGTTGCACCAGCACATCCGTGACCTGGTGCCCGGCGGCCTGCTCAAGGTGATTGCCACCGATCCGTCGACCCGTCGCGACATCCCCAAGTTCTGCGTGTTTCTCGACCATGAACTGGTCGGCCAACACGAAGAGGCCGGCACGTATCTGTACTGGATTCGCAAGAAACACGCGTGATTCAGGCTTGCACAAAACGAACTGTGGGAGCGAGCCTGCTCGCGAAAGCGGTATATCAGTCACTATGGATGGCCACTGATACAACGCATTCGCGAGCAGGCTCGCTCCCACATTTTTTGTCTCGAGTCAGGCCTTAGCCTGCCGAACGACTGATCCGAATACGCTTGCGCGCACTGCGCGTCAGGCGGATCGACAACATCAACGCCGCGCAGCTCAGGCCGACGATCAAACCCTGCCACAAACCACTCGGGCCACGTGGCTCGCCGAGCCAGTCGGTCAGGCCGAGGGCGTAACCCACCGGCAAACCAATGCCCCAATACGCAAACAGCGTCAGAATCATCGTCACCCGAGTGTCCTGATAACCGCGCAGCGCGCCGGCGGCTGTAACCTGAATCGCATCGGAAAACTGGAACAGCGCTGAGTACACAATCAGCATCGCCGCGATGTGAATCACCGTCGGGTCGGCGGTGTAGATCGCCGCAATTGGCTCGCGCAGTAACAGCATCATGCTCGCCGACAGGCAGGCGTAGGCCAGCGCCGTGCCCATGCCGACGCCAGCAGCAAAACGCGCTTCACGCGGCTCTTCACGGCCCAATGCCTGACCGACCCGTACAGTCACGGCCATGCCCAGCGAATACGGAATCATGAACACCAGCGAGCTGACGTTCAGCGCAATCTGATGCCCGGCCACCACCGTGGCGCCGAGGCTGCCGATCAACAGAGCGATCACCGCAAAGATGCTCGATTCGGCGAACACCGCAATGCCAATCGGCAAACCAATCGCCAGTAAACGCTTGATCACCGCCCACTGCGGCCAGTCGAAACGGCTGAACAGTTCGCTCGAACGATAGGCCGGCGCCCAGCGCTCATAACCGGCCAGACCCAGCGCCATCACCCACATTACGATTGCCGTCGCCCAGCCGCAGCCGACGCCGCCCATCGCTGGCACGCCGAAGTGGCCATAGATGAAGATGTAGTTCAGCGGAATATTCAGCGCCAGACCGCACAGACCCAGCACCATCGCCGGGCGGGTTCGGCCGATGCCGTCACTGGTGCAACGCAGCACGTGATAAAACGCCACGGCCGGCAAACCACTGGCGATGCCGTGCAGGTATTGCATGCACGGGCCGATCAGCTCCGGGTCGACCTTCATCAGGTGCAGCACCGGTTCGGCGGCCACCAGCATCGCAGTCGCGATCAGGCCAACCACCAACGCCAGCCACAACGCCTGACGCACGATCGGGCCGATCTCGCTGTGCTTGCCGGCGCCGTAGCGCTGGGCGACTTTCGGCGTGGTGGCGAGCAGGGTGCCGGTCATTAACAGAAACACCGGCACCCAGATCGAGTTGCCCAGTGCCACTGCCGCCAGATCCTTGGGCCCGACGCGCCCGGCCATCACCGCATCGACGAAGCCCATGGCCGTGGTCGCCAGCTGCGCTATGATGATCGGCAGCGCGAGGGCGAGCAGGTTCTTGAACTCCAGACGAATCCGCGCGGGGCGGGTCAGGGAGACGGCGACAGGTTGGTCAGTTACAGAATTCACAGGCAAAGCGTCCACAAAGGTTGATGCGCAAGGCGCCGCATTCTACGCCGCTGACGTTACAGTCAGGAAAAATCCTCTGTTGCGGATTTGTAATCGGGTAGGAGCTGCCGCAGTCTGCGATCTTTAGGTTTTTAAGATCACCATCAAAAGATCGCAGCCTGCGGCAGCTCCTACAGTTAAACTGCCGATCCGCCCAAGGAGCCCGCCATGCTGATTGTTGCCGACGAAAATATCCCGCTGCTCGATGCCTTTTTTGCCGGTTTCGGCGAAATCCGCCGGGTGCCGGGCCGTTCCATTGACCGTGCGACGGTCGAGCAGGCCGATGTGTTGCTGGTGCGTTCGGTGACCAACGTCAACCGTGCGCTGCTTGAAGGCAGCAAAGTGCGTTTTGTCGGCACTTGCACCATCGGCACCGATCATCTGGATCTGGAGTATTTCAACGAGGCCGGTATCACCTGGTCGAGCGCACCTGGCTGCAATGCCCGGGGCGTGGTCGACTATGTGCTCGGCAGCCTGATGACCCTCGCCGAAATCGAGGGTGTCGATCTGACTAAACGCACTTACGGGGTGATCGGCGCCGGTGAGGTTGGCGGTCGCCTGATCAATGTCCTCAAGGGCTTGGGCTGGAGCGTCAAAGTCTGCGATCCGCCGCGTCAGGCAGCAGAGGGCGGCGATTACGTCAGCCTCGAACAGATCATCGAGCAGTGCGACGTGATCAGCCTGCACACTCCGTTGACCCGCAGCGGTGACGGCGCGACCTGGCATCTGTTCGATCAGCAGCGTTTGCAGCAACTCAAACCCGGTGCCTGGCTGATCAACGCCGCGCGCGGCCCGGTCGTGGATAACGCGGCCCTGCGCGAAGTGCTGCTGGAACGTGAAGACCTGCAAGCAGTGCTGGATGTCTGGGAGGCCGAGCCGCAAGTCGATGTCGCGCTGGCCGAACTCTGCGTGCTGGCAACACCGCACATTGCCGGTTACAGCCTTGATGGCAAACAGCGCGGCACCGCACAGATCTATCAGGCGTACTGCGAGTTCATCGGCCAGCCTGCGAACATTCAGCTCAGCGACTTGCTGCCGGCACCGTGGCTGTCGGAAGTTTCCCTGCACGCTGACAGCGATCCGGCGTGGGCGCTGGCGATGTTATGCCGTGGCGTGTACGACCCGCGCCGCGATGATGCGGATTTCCGCCGCAGTCTTGTAGGCAGCGTCGCTGAGCAGCGTGCGGCGTTTGATGTGTTGCGCAAACAGTATCCGGTGCGGCGCGAGATTGAAGGGCTGAAAGTGCGGATTGAAGGGGCGTCGCCAGTGTTGCGGCAGATTGTGGCGGCGCTGGGTGCAATCGCAATCCCGTAACCTGCCATAACCCCTGTAGGAGCTGCCGAAGGCTGCGATCTTTTGATCTTGCTTGTAATAAACAACATCAAAAGATCGCAGCCTTCGGCAGCTCCTACACGGTCCGTCGGCGAATCCCAGCCAGAAAAAACCCGGCCAAAATGGGGCCGGGTCAGGAAGACGGTGGCTATATCACTCTTGTTCGGCAGGCTTGACCAATCGCTTCTCCAGTTCGCTGCACGCTTGCTGGATCATGTCTTCAGTGATCGGTACTTCACGCCCATCCTTATCAATAATCGAGCAACCCAGAGGTCGGCCGGGCTTGGTGCGGATCACTTCAATCTTGTCATCGCTGCTGTGTTGCAAGGACATGGCCTGTCTCCTCATCAGGTTATTCGCCAAGGTTAAAACTGCCACGTGACCGGGCTGTTACAACGCCCTGCGGTCTGTCGGCGGCGGCATCTCCACTCAAACAGAAATGACCGCTCGTCTCAACCCGAACTTTAGACCAATAGCCTCTAGGCTCTAGTCGTCACGGGCATATTTAACCTGACTCATTGTGATTTACAGAGTTCCACCCCATTTCAATGACTAGGCTGGCCCTATTCATCTGCGCAGATGTGAACCCGAATGATCTCGATGCTTTCCTCCCGACACCGGCGCGCCCTGCGTCTGACCAGCCATTTTCTCCTGCCCTATCGTTGGCAGGCCTTTGGCGCGCTGCTCGCATTGATCGTCACCGCCGGCATTACCTTGTCGATGGGGCAGGGCATCAAGCTGCTGGTCGATCAGGGTTTCATGACCCAGTCGCCGCATTTGCTCAACCAGTCGATTGGCCTGTTCATGCTGTTGGTCGTCGGACTGGCGATCGGCACCTTTGCCCGGTTTTATTGGGTGTCGTGGATTGGTGAGCGGGTTGTCGCGGACATTCGTCGACAGGTGTTCAACCACTTGGTGTACCTGCATCCGGGGTTTTACGAAGACAACCGCAGCTCGGAAATCCAGTCGCGCCTTACCGCAGACACGACATTGCTGCAGTCGGTGATCGGTTCGTCGCTGTCGCTGTTTCTGCGCAATCTGCTGATGGTCATTGGCGGAGTTGTGCTGCTGTTCATCACCAACCCCAAACTCACCAGCATTGTGGTGATCGCGCTGCCGCTTGTAGTCGCGCCGATCCTGATTTTCGGCCGCCGTGTGCGCAATCTGTCGCGCCAGAGTCAGGATCGCATTGCCGACATTGGCAGTTACGTCTCCGAAACCCTTGGCCAGATTAAAACCGTGCAGGCCTACAACCATCAGGTGCGGGACGAGCATCGCTTTGCCTCGACGGTCGAGCAGGCTTTTGAAACCGCGCGTAAACGCATCTTCCAGCGTGCGTGGCTGATTACCCTGGTGATCGTGCTAGTGCTGGGCGCGGTCGCGGTGATGTTATGGGTCGGCGGCATGGACGTGATCGCCGGGCGCATTTCGGCGGGTGAACTGGCGGCGTTTGTGTTTTACAGCCTGATCGTCGGCAGTGCTTTCGGCACACTGAGCGAAGTGATCGGCGAGCTGCAACGCGCTGCCGGCGCTGCCGAACGCATCGCCGAACTGCTGCGCTCGGAAAATATCATCCAGCCGCCCACCTCCGGGTTGGTGACGTTGCCTGAGCGCGTGCGCGGCGAGCTGGAGCTGCGGGATGTGCGTTTTTCCTACCCGTCGCGTCCAGAAAGTTACGCCGTCGATGGCTTGAATCTGACCGTCCGCGCGGGCGAAACCCTGGCGCTGGTAGGGCCGTCCGGCGCCGGGAAATCCACGGTGTACGATTTGTTGCTGCGATTTTACGACCCGCGCGAAGGACAAATTCTCCTCGATGGCGTGCCCTTGACCCGCCTCGATCCTCTGGACCTGCGCCGCTGCTTCGCCCTCGTCTCGCAAACGCCCGCGCTGTTCTTTGGCAGCGTCGAGGAAAACATTCGTTATGGCTGCCCGACGGCCACGCTGGAGCAGGTCAAGGAAGCCGCGCGAATCGCCCATGCCCACGATTTCATCGAACAAATGCCTGACGGCTACCAAACCCACTTGGGCGACGGCGGCCTCGGCCTCTCCGGCGGCCAACGCCAACGTCTGGCCATCGCCCGGGCGCTGCTGGTGGACGCGCCAATCCTGCTGCTTGACGAAGCCACCAGCGCCCTCGACGCGCAAAGCGAACACTTGATCCAGCAAGCCTTGCCGAGCCTGATGCACAACCGCACGACGCTGGTGATTGCGCACCGTTTGGCCACAGTGAAAAACGCCGACCGGATCGCCGTGATGGATCAGGGCAAATTGGTCGCGGTGGGGACACATCAGGAATTGATTGCCAGTAATCCACTGTATGCACGGCTGGCGGCGTTGCAGTTTAGTGATGGTCAGGAAACGTCTAAACAACACTGATGAACTACGCCCGTATCGGGCATTATGGCGACCTGTATGGAATGCCTGGATGAGGACATGAGTCGTTACCAACCGCCATTGACCCTGACCACTCGAATGATTGCTTTGATCGCTGACATCAGCGAGCAAATCGGTCAGCTTTCGGCTTTGGACGATGGCCTTCAGACCCCTCAACTGCGGCGTGGCAATCGGATCCGTTCGATTCAGGCTTCGTTGGCGATTGAAAACAACACGTTGAGTGTTGATCAGGTAACAGCCGTCCTCGACGGTCGTCGGGTGCTTGGATTACCCAAGGAAATCCAGGAAGTACGTAACGCTTTTACGGCCTATGAAGCTATGCCGCAGTGGCAGCCCGGTAACAGGGCTGACTTGCTTCGCGCGCATGAGCTATTGATGCATGGACTTATTGATGAATGCGGGCACTTTCGCCGAGCGGGTGTAGGCATTTATCGCGGTGATCAACTGGTTCATATGGCACCGCCGCCGAACCGGATATCGTCTTTGATGGATGATTTGCTGGCGTGGCTGCAGGGCTCTGACTGGCATCCGTTGATTATCAGTTGTGTCTTTCACTATGAATTCGAATTCATTCACCCCTTTGCCGATGGTAACGGGCGGATGGGGCGGCTTTGGCAAACCTCGATTCTCAGTCAGTGGCGACCGGTGCTGGCTTATTTGCAAGTTGAGGCGGTAATCAGAGATCAGCAAGATGCTTATTATGCAGCGTTGTCAGCGGCGGATCGGATGGCCGAATCGACACCCTTCGTCGAGTACATGCTTCAAGCCTTAAGTCTTGCGCTGCAAGAAGCAATCAGCAATGAGCCTTCTACCGACCAAGTAACCGACCAAGTAACCGACCAAGTAGCGATGTTGCTCGGCGTATTTGATGGGGCTGATCAACTGAGCGTAAACGAGCTCATGAGTAGCCTCGGGCTGGCTCACAAGGCAACCTTTCGCGCGAACTATCTCAAGCCCGCTCTGGCTATTAAATTGATTGAAATGACCGACCCCGATTCGCCCAGGAGCCCAGTACAAAAGTATCGCCTGACTGCACGGGGCAAAACGACAGCCCCCACATTCAGGTAGGAGCTGCCGCAGGCTGCGATCTTTTGATCTAAAAATGCCCGCATGAAAATGCGGGCATTTTATTTGGAGCAAGATCAAAAGATCGCAGCCTTCGGCAGCGCCTACAGGTCATTGGTCGTCGAAGTAGCGCTCATGCCAATCCACCAGCGGCTGTGGCGAGTTGAGTTTCTGGCCGTAGATCACCGAGTACGACAGAACGTTTTGCACGTACTGGCGGGTTTCGTCGAACGGGATGCTTTCCACCCAGACGTCGAAGCTCAGGTGATCGGCGCCGCGCAGCCATTGGCGCACACGACCGGGGCCGGCGTTGTAGGCGGCGGAGGCGAGGACGCGGTTGCCGTTGAACTGGCTGTGCACCTGGCTCAGGTAGGCGGCGCCAAGCTGGATGTTTTTGTCCGGATCGAGCACTTGTTGCGGCGAGGCCAGCGGAATGCTGAACTTGCGCGCGGTTTCCTTGGCGGTGGCGGGCATCAGTTGCATCAGGCCGCTGGCGCCGACGCCGGAGCGGGCGTCGTCCATGAAGGCGCTTTCCTGGCGAGTGATCGCGAACACCCAGCTAGAATGCAGGCCACGCACCTTGGCTTCACGCACGAGAGTTTCGCGGTGGGCCATCGGGAAGCGGATGTCCAGGTCGTCCCAATACTGCGCCTGACTGATGGTGCGAATCGCCGGGAAATACCATTTCAGGTCATAAGCCAGTTTTGCCTGCGCGACCATTTCGTCACGATTGAAATGACGGCTGACGTGGTACCACTCGCGGCGACCGTCGACGATCTGCCCGCGCGCATGAAATTCCAGCGCGCGGCGTACGCCAGGCGTGTTGCGAACCTTGTTGATCAGCGCCTGGCTCAGCACCAGTGGCTTGTTGTTCAACGAATACGGCGATTGCGAGCGGTCGGCGGCGAGGAAACCGTAGAAGTCACGTTCACGCGCCAGATTTTTGTACAGGGTCTGTGCTTCCGGGTTCTGCGGTTGCGCCAGTTCCAGACTGCGCGCCTGCCAGTAACGCCAGCGGTTGGTGGTGGCGAGATCCTGCGGCAGACGTTTGGTCAGTTGGTAAGCATCGTCCCAACGCGCCAGACGCAACAGCAGACGCAAACGCCATTCGGAAACAGTGTTGTCGCGCAGTTCCGGATCGTATTTGGTCATCACGTCCAGCGCGCGGCTGTCGAAACGCCGGGCCAGGGTCAGGCCGATTTCCCGGGCGATCGCGACTTTTTCATCGCGGGAGAAATGCATGCTGCTGGCGTAACCATCGAGCAGCGCCATGGCCTTGTCCGGATCCTGACGGGCGAGGCGGCGCAGGCCGAGGCTGACCACGTCGGACATCGGCTCATCCGCCGGAGTGAAGCGCGACGGTTGGTTGAGCAGCTCGGGTTTCTGCGCGACATCGACCAGCAACCGCCCGCGCGGGGCAAGGGTGGTCAGGCCGTTAACGAGGCTGTTGGCGAGCGGATAGTTGCGCGCCTGAGCGGCGAGTTTGGTGCGCTCCCAGCGTTTCTGTTCGGTCAACTGGCCGTCAGCGGCCCAGATGCCGAACAGCGCGTCACACGCGGCGGGCTGCGATTTGCCGGTCAGCCAGAGCTTGTCGGCATTGGCATAACCTTCGGATTTTTTGTCGTGGGTGATCTGGTACTGCGCATTCAGGCAGTCCAGTTCGGTGAAGTTGAGCTTCGGGTCGTAGTACTTGACGAAGGTCGCCCAGTCGCCACGGTCGGCGAGCCAGCGCAACCAGCGCAGCTTCATCCAGTTGGCCTGGGGCAGGTCACCGTGCTCGGCGAGGAATTTCTCGATTTCCTCGTTGCTTGCGCTTTTCAGGCGCGCGGTCAATTCGTCGTAAGCCAGATACGGTTCCAGCGGATAATCGGCCAGTGCCTGGCTGTAACGGAAATACGGGCCGGTGTCGCCTTTGGCCAAGGCGCGCTTGGCTTCATCGTAATACTGGCGTTGGGTGGACAGATCCACCGCCTGGGCGGATTGAACGGCAGCGGCGGTAAGTAGCAAGCAGGACAAAACACTGAAAAGGCGACTGCGCATGAGACATCCGGGCAGAGAAATCATGACAAGTGCCGACCTCGGTCAGCACTGAATTGTCTGTAGCTTAGCCTTTTGCCAGCGAGCGGCGAAAGCTTTGCGGGCCTCGCAGCACAAGTTCGCAACAATTGTTGTGCAGAGTGCTTCGACAGACAAATTGCCGGCCTGCTGGAGCCCTAAGTCAGGTAGAATGCGCGCCCGGTTTTTGGAGAAGCTCATGACCCTGCTCAAATTCAGCGATGTGTCCCTTGCGTTCGGCGCTATGCCGTTGTTGGACAAGGTGTCCTGGCAGATCGCCCGTGGTGAGCGGGTGTGCATCATCGGCCGCAACGGCACAGGCAAGTCCAGCATGATGAAGCTGGTCAAGGGCGATCAAAAGCCTGATGACGGCTCCGTGTGGCGTGCCCCCGGTCTGAAAATCGGCGAATTGCCGCAAGAATTGCCAGTGGCCGACGATCGGACGGTGTTCGACGTGGTCGCTGAAGGCCTGGATGGCGTGGGCGCGTTGCTCGCCGAGTACCATCATTTGGCGCAGAACTGCGTCACTGAAGAAGACCTGAACAAGCTGATGCACGTTCAGCAAGACCTCGAAGCCCGTGATGGCTGGCGCTTGCAGACGTTGGTCGACAGCACCCTGAGCCGCCTGCAACTGCCGGCCGACAAGACCCTCGCCCAGTTGTCCGGCGGCTGGCGTCGTCGCGTGCTGCTGGCGCAGGCGCTGGTGTCCGAGCCGGATCTGCTGCTGCTCGACGAACCGACCAACCATCTGGACATCGGTGCGATTGCCTGGCTCGAAGAAGCGCTGAAAGATTTCCAGGGCGCCGTGCTGTTCATCACGCACGACCGTTCCTTCCTGCAAAACCTTGCCACGCGCATCCTCGAACTGGATCGCGGCGGCCTGATCGACTGGAACGGCGACTACGCCAGTTTCCTCGTGCACAAAGAAGCCGCGCTGGCCGCTGAAGAAACCGCCAACGCGCTGTTCGACAAGAAGCTGGCCCAGGAAGAAGTCTGGATCCGCCAGGGCATCAAGGCGCGCCGCACCCGTAACGAAGGCCGCGTCCGCGCCCTGAAAGCGTTGCGCGTTGAGCGCAGTGAGCGTCGTGAGCGCACTGGCAAAGCCAACATTCAGTTGGACACCGCCGACAAGTCCGGCAAGCAGGTGATGGTTCTCGAGAATGTGAGTTTCGCTCACCCGGGTGGCCCGTTCCTGATCAAGGATTTCTCGATGGTGCTGACGCGCGGTGACCGTATCGGTCTGCTCGGCGCCAACGGTACTGGCAAAACCACGTTGCTGAAACTGATGCTCAGCGGTCTGCAACCGACCAGCGGCAAAGTGGAAGAGGGCACACGGATCGACGTAGCCTACTTCGATCAGTTGCGTCATCAACTGGATCTGGAAAAAACCGTTATCGACAACGTTGCCGAAGGTCGCGACTTCATCGATATCGACGGTCAGAGCCGCCACGTCCTGAGTTATCTCGGAGACTTCCTGTTCAGCCCGCAGCGTGCCCGCACGCCGGTCAAGGCGCTGTCGGGTGGTGAGCGTGCGCGCCTGTTGCTGGCGAAGCTGTTCAGCAAACCAGCCAACCTGCTGGTGCTCGACGAACCGACCAACGACCTCGACGTGGAAACGCTGGAGCTGCTTGAAGAAGTGCTGCTGACGTTCAACGGCACTGTGCTGATGGTCAGTCACGACCGGGCATTCCTCGACAACGTGGTCACCAGCACCCTGGTCTTCGAAGGTGAAGGCAAGGTGCGTGAATACGTCGGCGGCTATCAGGACTGGATCCGTCAGGGCGGCTCGCCGCGTCTGCTGGGCGTGACTGAAAGCAAATCCGGCAAGGCTGACCTGAATTCGGCAGTGGTAACGGCTGAGCCTGCTGCGGTGGCTGAACCTGCCGCTACCGCCCCGGCGGCCAAGAAAAAGCTGAGCTACAAGCTGCAGCGCGAGCTGGAAGCGTTGCCGGGCGACATCGACGCCAAAGAGCAGCAGATCGCTGCGGTGGAAGCTGAAATGGCGGATGCCGGTTTCTATCAGCGTCCTGCGGCTGAGACGGCCAAGGTGATTGCTTCTCTGGAGCAGTTGCACGCTGAGCTGGATGCGTTGATGGAGCGTTGGGCCGAGCTGGATGCCTGATTGATCCCGTAACAAAAAAGCCCGGCCTCATTTGCGTGAGGCCGGGCTTTTCATATGTAAACGCTTTTCCATTGTAGGAGTGAGCCTGCTCGCGATAGCGGTTTAGCATTCAACGCGTCTGTCGACTGTTACAACGCTATCGCGAGCAGGCTCACTCCTACAGGGTGCAGTGTTTCAGCGTTTAACCAGGTGGACAGCGAGCACATCGCAAGGCGCGCCGTGCAGTACGTCGTTCGCAGTGGAGCCGAGCAACAGGGCCAGACCATGACGACCATGGCTGCCAACCACAATCAGATCGCATTGCTGTTCCTTGGCGAAGTGGTGGATCTCCTGACGTGGCTGGCCGTAGGTCAAATGGCAGTTGGCACCTTCGAGCTCGGAGTACTTGAGCTTCAGGCGCTCCAGGCGCTCTTTGGCCTGATCGAACTGCTGTTGTTGCAGTTGTGACAGATCCATCGGCACGTCGCCGCCGAACGCCATGGCCATTGGTTCGACAATATGCACCAGCGACAGCTTGGCACCGTTGCTCACCGATAGCTCGCGGGCGCGGTGAATCACAGGGTCGCACTCTTCAGTCAGATCTACGGCGACCAGGATATGGGTGTAGGGCATGAGGTGCTCCTCGTGACGGTTCAATATTGTTAAGTATGGCTGGTTTCAAGCGCATTGGTTCCGAAGTGGAGCAATGGCTCATCAAAAATCGGGAGTAGAGATATGACGGTCTGGTTGGTGGTGTCAATCCTGTTGGTGGTTTTGAGTCCGCTGGCGTGGTTGCGTCCATCGCGTGCGCAAAGCGGTCGCATCGCCCTGCGCATGGAGGCGCGCCGCATCGGTCTGGCCATGCAGCTGGCGCCTCAGGAGTGGCCACACTGGATGGCGCAAGAACCGCCGAGCCCGTGCGCGCAATATCATCGGCCGCGCCGTAGCAAGCAGCCGGCGTGCTGGACGTATTGGCAGAAATCGCCGGGTGCGTGGGTCAATCAATGGCAGGAAGCCTGCGAAGATCCGGCGCTGCTTAATCATTTCGAAAAGTTGCCGGGCAACGTTTTCAAAGTTGAAGCCGACAAGCAGATGATCGCCTTGTATTGGGGTGAGAAAGGCGAAGCCTCGGTTTTGCTGGATATCGACGCGACTCTGAAAGCGCTAGCATGACGCGCGGACTTTTCCCACTGCAACGGTGGGGAATGTCCGGCAGAGGCGCATTAAAAAGCCCGACATGATTCATCGGGCTGGGTTGGCCAGGCAGGCCGGTAAATCTTTTTACAACGAATCTCGCTTGTAGCGCTCAGCGCTTTTCCCTGTAGTCCAGCCAGCGTAGCCTGTTAAACAAGGCTCGGCGCTAATTAGGGCGACTTTTCTAACTATTGATTCTATGAATGGCTTCTCATGCAGGCGCGTGTTGCCGGTCAGCGTGGTGCGGAAATGACCGCAAAGTCGCATTTCAACCCGTATTTTGGGCGATTGACAATTGTCGGAAATTCCGTGAAGGTGACGTACCCAAATCAAACGGGCGTATGAATTGAGCGTTTGTCTTACTGACCGCTCCTACAGAATCCCGACTATCGCGTTGGCGGGTGTGCCGGGTGAATGGGTATCAGCAGTGACGAAGAAGCGTCCTGCCAAACCATTCGCTTGCGTCCGACGTGTACTGTTCAGCTTCCATATCGTGGAGATCAGTTGATGATTTACGAAGGTAAAGCCATCACGGTTAAAGCTCTTGAAAGTGGCATCGTCGAATTGAAATTCGACCTCAAGGGTGAGTCCGTCAACAAGTTCAACCGTCTTACCCTGAACGAACTCCGTCAGGCCGTAGACACCATCAAGGCAGATGCTTCGATCAAGGGCGTGATCGTCAGCAGTGGCAAGGACGTATTCATCGTCGGCGCCGACATCACCGAATTTGTCGAGAACTTCAAGCTGCCGGATGCCGAGCTGGTTGCTGGCAATCTCGAAGCCAACAAGATCTTCAGCGATTTCGAAGACCTCAATGTTCCGACCGTAGCGGCCATCAATGGCATCGCTCTGGGCGGCGGTCTGGAAATGTGCCTGGCGGCTGACTATCGCGTCATGTCGACCAAAGCCAAGATCGGTCTGCCGGAAGTCAAACTGGGCATCTACCCAGGCTTCGGCGGCACCGTGCGTCTGCCGCGCCTGATCGGTGCCGACAACGCCATCGAGTGGATTGCCTCCGGTAAGGAAAACCGCCCTGAAGACGCGCTGAAAGTCAGTGCTGTCGACGCTGTGGTTGCTCCAGAAAAACTGCATGAAGCGGCTCTTGAACTGATCAAACGCGCCATCTCCGGCGAGTTCGATTACAAGGCCAAGCGTCAGCCGAAGCTGGATAAGCTCAAGCTGAACGCCATTGAACAAATGATGGCTTTCGAAACCGCCAAAGGTTTCGTCGCAGGTCAGGCTGGCCCGAACTACCCGGCGCCGGTTGAAGCGATCAAGACCATCCAGAAAGCCGCGAACTTCGGTCGTGACAAGGCGCTGGAAGTCGAAGCTGCCGGTTTCGTCAAACTGGCCAAGACCTCTGCTGCGCAGAGCTTGATCGGTCTGTTCCTGAACGATCAGGAACTGAAGAAAAAGGCCAAGGCCTACGACGAAATCGCCAAAGACGTGAAGCAGGCTGCCGTACTCGGCGCAGGCATCATGGGTGGCGGTATCGCTTATCAGTCGGCCTCCAAAGGTACGCCGATCCTGATGAAGGACATCAACGAGCACGGTATCGAGCAGGGTCTGGCCGAAGCCGCCAAACTGCTGGTTGGCCGCGTTGATAAAGGTCGCATGACCGCTGCGAAAATGGCTGAAGTGCTCAACGCCATTCGCCCAACCCTGTCCTACGGCGACTTCGGTCACGTCGATCTGGTTGTCGAAGCTGTTGTCGAGAACCCGAAGGTCAAGCAAGCCGTATTGGCTGAAGTTGAAGACAAGGTCAAAGAGGACACCATCCTCGCGTCCAACACGTCGACCATTTCCATCAGCCTGCTGGCGAAAGCCCTCAAGCGTCCGGAAAACTTCGTCGGCATGCACTTCTTCAACCCGGTGCACATGATGCCGCTGGTGGAAGTGATCCGTGGCGAGAAGTCGAGTGAGCTGGCTGTTGCCACCACCGTTGCTTACGCCAAGAAAATGGGCAAGAACCCGATCGTCGTCAACGACTGCCCGGGCTTCCTGGTCAACCGCGTACTGTTCCCGTACTTCGGCGGTTTCGCCAAACTGGTCAGCGCCGGTGTGGACTTCGTCCGTATCGACAAGGTCATGGAAAAATTCGGCTGGCCAATGGGCCCGGCATACCTGATGGACGTGGTCGGCATCGACACCGGTCACCACGGTCGTGACGTAATGGCTGAAGGTTTCCCGGATCGCATGAAGGATGACCGTCGTTCGGCCATCGACGTGCTGTACGAGGCCAAGCGTCTGGGTCAGAAAAACGGCAAGGGCTTCTACGCCTACGAAGCCGACAAGAAAGGCAAGCAGAAGAAAGTCGCCGATCCATCGGTACTCGAAGTGCTCAAGCCGATCGTTTACGAGCAGCGCGAAGTCACTGACGAAGACATCATCAACTGGATGATGATCCCGCTGTGCCTGGAAACCGTGCGTTGCCTGGAAGACGGCATCGTTGAAACCGCCGCCGAAGCCGACATGGGTCTGGTCTACGGTATCGGTTTCCCTCCATTCCGTGGCGGTGCACTGCGCTACATCGATTCGATCGGTGTTGCCGAGTTCGTTGCCCTGGCTGACCAGTACGCTGATTTGGGCGCGCTGTACCACCCGACCGCGAAGCTGCGTGAAATGGCCAAAACCGGCCAACGGTTCTTCGGTTAAGCGTCCCAACTTTTGAGCGAGAGTGAAATTTTATGAGCTTGAATCCAAGAGACGTCGTGATTGTCGACTTCGGTCGTACTCCGATGGGCCGCTCCAAGGGCGGCATGCACCGCAACACCCGTGCCGAAGACATGTCGGCGCACCTGATCAGCAAACTGCTGGAACGCAACGTCAAGGTCGATCCGGCGGAAGTCGAAGACGTGATCTGGGGCTGCGTTAACCAGACCCTGGAGCAGGGCTGGAACATCGCGCGCATGGCGTCGCTGATGACCCAGATCCCGCACACTTCGGCCGGCCAGACCGTCAGCCGTCTGTGTGGCTCGTCGATGAGCGCGCTGCACACTGCTGCGCAAGCGATCATGACCGGTAACGGTGACGTGTTCGTGGTTGGTGGCGTCGAGCATATGGGCCACGTGAGCATGATGCACGGTGTCGATCCGAACCCGCACATGTCTCTGTACGCGGCGAAAGCCTCGGGCATGATGGGTCTGACCGCTGAAATGCTCGGCAAAATGCACGGCATCACTCGCGAGCAGCAAGATGCTTTCGGCGTGCGTTCCCACCAGTTGGCCCACAAGGCCACCGTGGAAGGCAAGTTCAAAGACGAAATCATCCCGATGCAGGGCTACGACGAGAACGGTTTCCTGAAACTGTTCGACTATGATGAAACCATTCGTCCGGAAACCACCCTGGAAAGTCTGGCGGCCCTCAAGCCTGCCTTCAATCCAAAGGGCGGCACCGTGACGGCGGGTACTTCGTCGCAGATCACCGATGGTGCTTCGTGCATGATCGTGATGTCGGCGCAGCGCGCACAAGATCTGGGTATCCAGCCAATGGCGGTTATCCGTTCGATGGCAG
Source organism: Pseudomonas rustica (assembly GCF_049959085.1). Lineage (NCBI taxonomy): Bacteria > Pseudomonadati > Pseudomonadota > Gammaproteobacteria > Pseudomonadales > Pseudomonadaceae > Pseudomonas > Pseudomonas rustica. The sequence goes on from NZ_CP188200.1 coordinate 1,445,849, forward strand.
TGGCAGGTGTGGATCCGGCAATCATGGGCTATGGTCCAGTTCCGGCAACACAAAAAGCCTTGAAACGTGCCGGTCTTGGCATCAACGATATCGACTTCTTCGAGCTCAACGAAGCTTTCGCTGCACAGGCTCTGCCAGTGCTGAAAGATCTGAAAGTACTCGACAAGATGAACGAGAAGGTTAACCTGCATGGCGGCGCGATCGCCCTGGGTCACCCGTTCGGTTGCTCCGGTGCCCGTATTTCCGGCACCTTGCTGAACGTGATGAAGCAGAATAGCGGCACCTTCGGGGTAGCCACTATGTGCATTGGTCTCGGCCAAGGCATCTCCACCGTCTTCGAACGCGTTTAAGCGTCTCGTCGATGGAAGCCGGGGCCAAGTGCCCCGGTTTTTGTTTTTCTGGATTTATTTTTGTTTTTATTTTGAAAAAATTTGAGTGAGGGCCAAAACATGCCGATACAACCTGGGCTCTACCAACATTACAAAGGTCCGCAGTACCGTGTATTCAGTGTTGCGCGGCACTCGGAAACCGAAGAAGAAGTGGTCTTTTACCAAGCCCTGTATGGCGATTACGGCTTTTGGGTACGCCCCTTGAGCATGTTTCTCGAGTCGGTCGAGGTTGACGGCGAGCAGGTGCCACGCTTTGCTTTGGTGCAAGCTGAACCGAGCCTTTTTTCCAAGGCATAAGGCGAGTGCGCACAGAACCCTGTGCTTGACCTCACCTTGTATCAACTATATATAGCGGTGCCGCGTCAGGCGCCAACCGCCTTTCACTTCTAGAATTCAGGAATTTTCTGATCCATGGGCAAATCGCTGGTCATTGTGGAATCCCCGGCTAAGGCCAAGACCATCAACAAGTATCTGGGTAACCAATACGTGGTGAAGTCGAGTATCGGCCATATCCGAGACCTGCCCACCAGCGGTTCGGCTAGCGCCAGCAAAGAGCCAGCCGCCAAGCGCGGCAAGGCTGCTGCGGGCGAAGGTCCGGTGCTCTCGCCGAAAGAGAAGGCGCGCAAGCAGCTCGTCTCGCGTATGGGTGTCGATCCCGATCATGGCTGGAAAGCCAAGTACGAGATCCTCCCGGGTAAAGAGAAGGTCATCGAAGAGCTGCGCCGGCTCGCCAAAGATGCTGACACCATCTATCTCGCAACCGACTTGGATCGCGAGGGGGAAGCCATTGCCTGGCACCTGCGCGAAGCCATCGGTGGTGACGACAGCCGCTACAAGCGCGTGGTGTTCAACGAAATCACCAAGAAGGCGATTCAGGAAGCGTTCTCCAAGCCGGGCGAGCTGGACATCGATCGTGTCAACGCTCAGCAGGCGCGTCGGTTCCTCGACCGCGTTGTCGGTTACATGGTCTCGCCGCTGCTGTGGGCGAAGATCGCCCGTGGCCTGTCCGCTGGCCGCGTGCAATCTGTAGCCGTGAAGCTGGTAGTGGAGCGTGAGCGCGAAATTCGTGCGTTCAACCCGGAAGAGTATTGGGAAGTGCATGCCGATCTCGGCACCACCAAAGGCTCGACCGTGCGTTTCGAAGTGGCTCGCGAAAAAGGCGAAGCCTTCAAGCCGCTGAACGAAGCCCAGGCCACGGCCGCGCTGGAAAAGCTCAAGGCTTCCAGCTACAGCATCGTCAAACGCGAAGACAAGCCGACCAGCAGCAAGCCTTCGGCGCCGTTCATCACGTCGACCCTGCAACAGGCTGCGAGTAACCGCCTGGGCTTCGGCGTGAAGAAAACCATGATGATGGCCCAGCGTTTGTATGAAGCCGGCTACATCACGTATATGCGTACCGACTCGACCAACCTCTCGGCCGATGCCGTAACAATGGCGCGGGCTTACATCGAAGACGAGTTCGGCAAGAAATACCTGCCGGAAACGCCGAACGTCTACAGCAGCAAGGAAGGCGCACAAGAGGCTCACGAAGCGATTCGTCCTTCCGACGCCAACACCATTCCAAGCAAGCTGGCGGGCATGGAGCGCGATGCAGAGCGTCTCTACGAGCTGATCTGGCGCCAGTTCCTGGCTTGCCAGATGCTGCCGGCCCAATACCTGTCGACTACCGTCAGCGTCGGCGCTGGCGATTTCGAGCTGCGTGCCAAGGGCCGCATCCTCAAGTTCGACGGTTACACCCGTGTCATGCCGCAAATTGCCAAGCCGGGCGATGACGACGTTCTGCCTGATATGGCGCAGGGCGACGTGATGAAGCTGATCAAGCTCGATCCGTCGCAGCACTTCACCAAGCCGCCGGCGCGTTACTCCGAAGCCAGCCTGGTGAAAGAAATGGAAAAACGCGGCATCGGTCGTCCTTCGACTTATGCGGCGATCATTTCGACCATTCAGGATCGCGGTTACGTGACCCTGCACAACCGTCGTTTCTATTCCGAAAAGATGGGCGACATCGTTACCGAGCGTCTGTCGGAGAGCTTCTCGAATCTCATGGACTACGGCTTCACCGCCGGCATGGAAGAGAATCTCGATGACGTGGCGCAGGGCGAGCGCGACTGGAAAAACGTGCTGGACGAGTTCTATGGCGACTTCAAGAAGAAGCTCGAAGTAGCCGAGAATCCGGAAAACGGCATGCGTGCCAACCAGCCGGTGATGACTGATATTCCGTGCACGACCTGCGGCCGTCCGATGCAGATTCGTACCGCATCGACCGGCGTGTTCCTCGGCTGCTCGGGCTACAGCCTGCCGCCGAAAGAACGCTGCAAGGCCACCGTCAACCTGGTGCCGGGCGATGAGATCGCTGCGGACGATGAGGGCGAGTCGGAGTCGCTGGTACTGCGCGGCAAGCATCGTTGCCCGATCTGCAGCACAGCGATGGACGCTTACCTGCTCGACGAGAAGCGCAAACTGCACATCTGCGGTAACAACCCGGATTGCGCTGGCTACGAAATCGAAGAGGGCAGCTATCGCATCAAGGGCTACGAAGGTCCGAGCCTGGAATGCGACAAGTGCGGCAGTGAGATGCAACTCAAGACCGGCCGTTTCGGCAAGTTCTTCGGTTGCACCAACCCTGAGTGCAAGAACACCCGCAAGCTGCTGAAAAGCGGTGACGCGGCGCCGCCGAAGATGGATCCGGTGAAGATGCCTGAGCTGAAATGCGAAAAGGTCAACGACACCTACATCCTGCGCGACGGTGCCTCCGGCCTGTTCCTCGCGGCGAGTCAGTTCCCGAAAAACCGCGAGACCCGTGCTCCGCTGGTGATCGAGATTGTGCCGCACAAGGACGAAATCGATCCGAAGTACCACTTCCTCTGCGACGCGCCGAAGAAGGATCCTGATGGTCTGCCAGCGGTTATTCGCTACAGCCGCAAGACCAAGGAGCAATACGTGCAGACCGAAGTCGACGGCAAGCCTACCGGTTGGAAGGCTTACTACGACGGCGGCAAGTGGACGGTTGAAGACAAGCGTACGAAGGCCAAGGCCGAGTAAGCGTTAGTCCGATACTGAAAAGGCCGCATGCAAACCCTCGGGTTTTCATGCGGCCTTTTTGTTTTCTGCTTGCGGTGGGATCGGCTGATCCACGACACTGTCCGGCCTGTGTGAAGCAATTATTTCGTTGTGGAGAGCGCCGTCATGGCTCACGAACTCTATACCCGTACCAATCAGAAGATCTATTTCGCCGGCCTGTCGCTGGAAGCCCTGGCTCGCGCTGAAGAAGGGCGGGCGATGAATTCTCTGGCGCTGATTCAGGCCGGGCGTGAATCGGCGCTATTCCACCTCTACGGCGCTTTGCTGGGCCTGTGCCACGAGATCGCCGGGTTCTATCGTCTACCTCAGGCCAATGCGCCACGGGCAGAGATGCTGCTGACGCGCGAAGTGCTGGAGTCGATCGCGATTCCCGAAATGGCCGAAATGGTCGAATTGGCGGGTAATCCTGAAACCTGGCTGGCGAAACTGTTGGCGGCGCATTCGGCACTGTTTCAGCCTCCGCGGGTGCCACACAAGCCGAAGGGCGACGTGACCCAGCCGCTGATTCAGGCGATCAACCTCGATGAAGAAGAGGCGCCAGAAGAGTTGAGCCGAGAGGAGCTGGAAAGCTGGCGGCAGAATCTGAAAGGCTTGGCGATTCGTTTTCGTGAAGGATTGAACGAGTGCTGAGACTGATTGAGACGGTGGCAATCTGAAACATGCTGCTGGTCAAGATCCCGAGCGAATCCTGAATGATGTCTATATAATCCCTGCCTTTCGTGGAGAACAGACCTATATGCCAACGTCCTTTCTAGAAATTGTCGAGTTACCAGACGGCCGAATCGAACTGCGCAGGGCTGAGGACGAAGGTTCTTTGGTGACTCTGGATTTCTCCGAGGATGCCAAGACTTTCCTTCAGGGGCAGCACGTGGAAATCGCCAAGGCGATGTTGAGCGTCGGCGTGCAGATGGCCGGCCGGATGATTGAAGGTGAGTTTGATAAGGAAGAGGGGCCACGGGTTCTTCACTGATCCCTGCCTGCTTTTCGTTTTTATCGGTACCGCTTCAGATCGGCTTCTCTGTCCTTGGAGAAGCCCTGCGCTTCACACAGCGCATTTTACCTGCGAATCAACCCAAGCGAATGTTCAGGCTTTGAGCGTCGCCCGTGCGGGCCGCGCTGATCAGTTGCTGACGTGAGGTTGTGTTCAGCGGGTTGAGCCAGGTCACCACTGTGTGACTGCGGCCCAGACGCAATGCCTCGCACGCCAACTGTTGAGCACTTTGCGTGCCGCGCGGTTGCAGCAGCAGAATGCGTTCGCGGTTCAGGCCGGCATCGCGCAGCCAGGTTTGCGTCAGGCTGGCAGGCGGCGCGATCAGCGTCAGCCAGCGAGCGTCCTGATCTTCGCTGAGTTCGCGAAGGATCGGGGCGAGCAGGTTCAGGCAGTTCCCGGCCGCACCGCGCAGAGACAGCTCACTGAATACTTCAGGTTCGGCATTCCATTCACGCTCGACCACTTCTTTGAGGATCGGCGCCATCGGTTGCGCCAGAAACGCTTCGAATAAAGGCAGTTGTGTTTGCTGAGGTGTGTGTGGGAACTGCATAAAGCCTCCTTTAGCGGCGGATAACGCCGACACTCAAGCCTTCGATCACCAGTTCCTGATCTTTCAGGTCGACTTCGATTGGGGCGAACTCAGGGTTTTCGGCCATCAGCCAGACTTTGCTGCCTTCACGCTTGAAGCGTTTGACGGTCACTTCATCGCCGATACGGGCGACAACCACCTGGCCATTGCGCGCTTCGCGAGTGGTGTGGACGGCCAGCAGGTCACCGTCGAAAATGCCGATGTCCTTCATGCTCATGCCGTGCACGCGCAACAGATAGTCGGCACGCGGGTGGAAGAAGGCGGGGTTGATATTGCAGGATTCTTCGATGTGCTGCTGAGCGAGGATCGGCGCACCGGCAGCGACACGGCCAATGACCGGCAGGGTAGAGTCGTCAGCCTTGGCTTCGAAGCCAGGGATGCGAATGCCACGAGAGGCGCCCGGGGTCATTTCGATGGCGCCTTTGCGGGCCAGCGCCTTGAGGTGTTCTTCTGCCGCGTTAGGCGACTTGAAGCCCAGTTCCTGAGCGATTTCCGCACGGGTTGGCGGATAACCGTTGTCTTCGAGGCAACGTTTGATAAAGGCCAGAATCTCGGCTTGGCGTGGCGTCAGCTTTAGCATAATGATCGCTCTGTCTTTTTATACAGTGACTGGGATTATATACAGTGAAACGCTCTTGGCAATGCCCGTTTTTTTGCCTGCCGCCGGACGGTCGGCGGCACTGCTTATAAAAGCGTCGGGCTTGTGTGGTTAAATAGCTGACCGACCATTCCCAAAACGAACTGGCAGGCTTGACAAGGCATAGGCTGAAACGTATGTTTCAAACAAGTGTTTGTCAGGCGGAGTAGCCATGGCCCAGTCGGAAACCGTTGAACGCATTCTTGATGCTGCCGAGCAGTTGTTCGCGGAGAAAGGTTTCGCTGAAACCTCATTGCGTTTGATCACCAGCAAGGCTGGCGTCAACCTGGCAGCAGTGAACTATCACTTCGGTTCGAAGAAGGCCCTGATACAGGCGGTTTTCTCGCGCTTCCTCGGGCCGTTCTGCCTCAGCCTCGATAAAGAGCTGGAGCGCCGTCAGGCCAAGCCTGAGAACAAGCCGACCCTCGAAGAACTGTTGGAAATCCTCGTCGAGCAAGCCCTCGTGGTGCAACCACGCAGCGGCAACGATCTGTCGATTTTCATGCGTTTGCTCGGCCTCGCGTTCAGCCAGAGCCAAGGTCACTTGCGCCGTTATCTGGAAGACATGTACGGCAAGGTATTCCGTCGCTACATGTTGCTGGTCAACGAAGCCGCGCCGCGTATTCCACCAATTGAACTGTTCTGGCGCGTGCACTTCATGCTCGGCGCTGCGGCCTTCAGCATGTCCGGCATCAAAGCGTTACGGGCGATTGCCGAGACCGATTTCGGCGTCAACACTTCCATTGAACAAGTCATGCGCCTGATGGTGCCGTTCCTCGCCGCGGGCATGCGCGCAGAAACCGGCGTCACCGACACGGCCATGGCCACCGCGCAACTGCGTCCGCGCAGCAAATCAACGCCGGTCGCCGCCAAGGTTTAACCGCGCACGGGTGGGCGCGGCAGCTTGTATCCGCTAAGCTAGCCGCCCATGCCGACTCTCGTTCTGAACCCGATCCAAACAGAAATTGCCGACCTGCCGAGCACTGCTCACGGTAGCGATTTTCTGCGCATCGGGTTTTTCGTTTTCAAGGAATCTCTATGACTGCTGGCCTGCAAGGCTCGTTGATGGTGGACGTCGCCGGTACCTGGCTGACGGCCGAAGATCGCCAATTGTTGCGTCAGCCCGAAGTGGGCGGCCTGATTATTTTCGCCCGTAACATCGAACATCCACGCCAGGTGCGTGAGCTCAGCGCCGCGATCCGCGCGATTCGTCCGGATCTGCTGCTGGCGGTGGATCAAGAGGGCGGTCGTGTGCAGCGTCTGCGTCAGGGCTTCGTGCGCCTGCCGGCCATGCGTGCCATCGCCGACAACCCGAATGCCGAATACCTCGCTGAACAATGCGGCTGGATCATGGCCACCGAAGTGCTGGCGGTCGGCCTCGACCTGAGTTTCGCCCCGGTACTCGATCTCGATTACCAGCGCAGCGCCGTGGTCGGCACCCGTTCCTTTGAAGGCGATCCCGAGCGCGCCGCAGTCCTTGCCGGGGCATTTATTCGCGGCATGAACAGCGCGGGCATGGCGGCCACCGGCAAGCACTTCCCTGGTCACGGTTGGGCCGAAGCCGATTCCCACGTGGCGATCCCGAATGACGAACGCAGCCTCGACGAGATCCGCGCCAACGACCTCGTGCCGTTCGCCAGACTCAGCAAACAACTGGCTGCGATCATGCCGGCGCACGTTATCTATCCGCAGGTCGATTCGCAGCCAGCCGGTTTCTCCCGCCGCTGGTTACAGGACATCCTGCGCGGCGAGTTGCAGTTCGACGGCGTGATCTTCAGCGACGACCTGTCGATGGCCGGCGCTCACGTGGTCGGCGACGCCGCCAGCCGCATTGAAGCCGCGCTGACTGCCGGTTGCGACATGGGCCTGGTGTGCAACGACCGCGCCGCTGCCGAGCTCGCCCTTAGCGCCGCGCAACGGATGAAGGTCAAGCCCTCCGCCCGAATTTCCCGTATGCGCGGTCAGGCCATTGCCAGCACCGAATATCGCCAGGATCCGCGCTGGCTCACCGCCATCGGCTCGCTCAAAGACGCTCAACTGATCGATTAAGGATTTTTCTTTATGACCGTTTACGCAATCATCGGTGGCACCGGCCTGACTCAACTCGAAGGCTTGACCATTCGCCAATCGCTGGCAGTGGACACGCCTTACGGCGCGCCATCGGCCGACGTGCAAATTGGCGAATACGCCGGCAAGGAAGTGCTGTTCCTCGCCCGTCACGGCCACCCGCATCGCTTCCCGCCGCACAAGGTCAACTACCGCGCCAATCTGTGGGCGCTGAAGCAGGCCGGCGCCGAAGCGATCATCGCGGTGAATGCCGTGGGCGGGATTCATCCGGCGATGGGCACCGGGCATTTCTGCGTGCCACATCAAATCGTCGACTACACCAGCGGCCGCGAGCACACCTATTTCGCCGATGATCTGGAGCACGTCACCCACATCGATTTCAGCTTTCCCTACAGCGAACCGCTGCGTCAGCAATTGATCGCTGCCGTGGCCGCCGAAGGCTGCGAATACAGCGATCAAGGCGTTTACGCCTGCACTCAAGGGCCGCGTCTGGAAACGGTCGCCGAGATCGTGCGACTGGAGCGTGATGGCTGCGACATCGTCGGCATGACCGGCATGCCGGAAGCCGCGCTGGCGCGTGAACTGGATCTGGATTACGCCTGTCTGGCGCTGGTAGTGAACCCGGCAGCGGGCAAGACCACCGAAGTGATCACCATGGCCGAGATCGAGCAGGCGTTGCATGACGGCATGGGTAAGGTGAAGTCGACATTGGCGCGGGTGTTGGCCGGCTAAGGGCTGCCCATGAGCATTTTCATCGAGCGGCTCAAGTCGTCGGCCTGGACTCAGGCATTCACTAGCAGCGCGCTGGCCAAGGCTCGCGCTTATGCCGCCGAGAACCGGGTAGAGATCATCGAGATCAATGACCGAAAGATCGAGGCGTTCTGCGTCGGTTCGCAAGATCAGGCGTATCAACAAACCCTATACCTGTCCGAAGATCGGCTAGGTTCCGTCAACCTGCGTTGCCTGTGCACCTGTCCTGTCGCTATCGATTGCAAGCATTGCGCTGCGGTGCTTTATCACCTGCAGGGCAGTGATCATAGTGCGTCTGAAAGTGACGCACAGATCCCGCTGGGTCGGGCGCTGGAACATTGGCTTTCGACAATTCCGGTGCCGGCCAAGCCCGCCGTAGAAGGCGCGCAAACCGCAGGCACGCGCCTGTTTTACAAGCTCAAGCCTACGTCAGTCAGCGGCAAGTGGCTGCTCGATATTTTCAAGGTGTCCCAGCTCAAGAGCGGCGAGTTACGCGAAGTCAAACCGATGTATTCGCTGGCGGAAATGCTCATGCGTCAGCCCGGCTACCTGTCCGAACTGGATCTGCGCGTCGCCAGGCTGCTGGTTGCCATGCACTCCCACCACGCCTATTACAGCGGCTATCCGCTGGAAGGCAGCAGCGGCGCCGAGCTGCTGGAAATGCTCCTGCGCACCTCGCGGCTGTTCCTCGATTTCGAGGATCTGCGACCGTTGGCGCCGGGCGCGAAGCGCATCGGTCAGTTCGCCTGGGCCGAGCAGGCCGACGGCGGTTTCCGCGCGCAGTGGAGCAGTGCCGAGACTGCGCAGGAAACTGTGCTGGCGCTGGAGCCGCTTTATTACCTCGATCGTGAACAGCGGCAGATTGGCCCTTTGTTCAATGAACTGGAAGAAAAACTGGCCAGTCATTTGACACTGGCGCCGGACGTTCCGGCGCGTCAGGCCATGCAGTTCAGCCATCGCATGAGCGCGTCAACGAGAATCCCGCCGCCACACCAACTGACCGAACGAGTCATCGACGACGTATTGCCGCAGCCACAACTGACCCTCGTCAGCGGTCGGGAGCGCTCGCGCTGGGAATACGTTCTGGAGCACCGCGCCGCCCTGGTATTTACCTACAACGGCCAGCCGACGGTGGATCGCAATCCGGAAGTGATGATCCTCAACGGCACCGAAACCCAGCGCATTCAACGCCAGCCTGCGGTGGAAAAGCAACTGCGCCAGATCCTGCAAAAGCACGGCTTCAAGAAGGCCACGCGCAAGAGTTCGCTGGATCGTCGCGGCGAGATGTTCACCTTGCCGGATGATTCCGCCTGGCTCGGGTTTATGCACGAAGGCCTTGCCACGCTGCGCGCCTTGAACTGGCAAGTCGAGATCAGTGACGGCTTTCATTTCAATGTGCAGCCAGTCGAGCATTGGTACGCCGAGGTCGAAGAAGAGGCTGGGCATCAGTGGTTTGATTTGCAGTTGGGTATCGTCGTCAATGGCCAGCGCTACAGTTTGCTACCGATCCTTCTGCACTTGTTGCGCACCCAGCCGCGCTTGCTCGACCCGGTCAATCTGGCACAACGCAGCGATGACGAAAAACTCCTGATCGAACTGAAGCCCAGCGGTTTTGGTGACTCTTCGGGCGCCAAGGTCGCGCTGCCGCTGAGTCGGGTCAAACCACTGATGGCCACGCTGGGCGAGTTGTACCTGGGCGGTCATCAGGGCGATGCACTGCGCTTGAGTGTCCCGGATGCCGCGCGCTTGAGTATGCTCGATGGTGTGCCGCTGGATTGGCAGGGTGGCGAGCGGCTGCGCACCTTCGCCAAGCGTTTGCAGAATTCCAGTCACACCCACGTCGCTGCGCCGGCCGGTCTTAACGCGCAACTGCGCCCGTATCAGCTCGAAGGCCTGAACTGGATGCAGACCCTGCGTGAGCTTGAGGTCGGCGGCATTCTCGGCGATGACATGGGGCTGGGTAAAACCCTGCAAACCCTGGCGCATCTGCTCACGGAAAAACACGCCGGTCGCCTCGATTGCCCGGCTCTGGCGGTGATGCCGACCAGCCTGATTCCCAACTGGCTCGACGAGGCCGAGCGATTCACCCCGCAGTTGAAAGTATTGGCGCTGCACGGCACGGGACGGCAGAAAGATTTCGCCAATCTGGCCGAGTACGATCTGGTGCTGACCACTTACGCGTTGCTGCCGAGGGATCTCGAGGTTCTACAGTCGCAGCTGTGGAGCGTGCTGATTCTCGACGAAGCGCAGAACATCAAAAACCCGATCAGCAAAGCGGCGCAAGCCGCGCGTGATCTGCAGGCCCGTCAGCGCTTGTGCCTGAGCGGCACGCCATTGGAAAACCACTTGGGCGAGCTGTGGTCGCAGTTTCATTTCCTCATGCCCGGCTGGCTTGGCGACAGCAAATCCTTCAATCGCGATTACCGCACGCCAATTGAAAAGCACGGCAATGTTCAGCGCATGCAGCACCTGACGGCACGGATCAAGCCGTTTTTGTTGCGTCGCAAAAAGGATCAGGTCGCCACCGAGTTGCCCCCGAAAACCGAAATCGTCCATTGGGTCGATCTCAGCGACGGCCAGCGCGATGTCTATGAAACGGTTCGCGTCGCAATGGACAAAAAAGTCCGCGACGAGATTGCCCGCAGTGGCGTGGCGCGCAGTCAGATCATCATTCTCGATGCCTTGCTCAAGCTGCGGCAGGTTTGTTGCGACTTGCGCCTGATCAAGATGCCAATGACAGCCAAGGCACTGCGTTCCGGCAGTGGCAAGCTGGTCAGCCTGATGGAAATGCTTGAAGAGTTGCTCGGCGAAGGTCGCAGAATCCTGCTGTTCTCCCAGTTCACCTCGATGCTCGCTTTGATCGAGGAAGAATTGCAGCAACGGGACATTGCCTACTCGCTGCTGACCGGTGACACCACGGATCGGCGTACGCCAGTGAAGGATTTTCAGGGCGGCAAGGTGCCGCTGTTTCTGATCAGTCTGAAGGCGGGCGGTACCGGTTTGAACCTGACCGCTGCGGACACGGTGATCCACTTCGACCCGTGGTGGAATCCGGCGGTGGAGAATCAGGCCACCGATCGCGCGTATCGCATCGGGCAGAACAACCCGGTGTTTGTTTACAAGCTGATTGCCCGTGGCACCGTGGAGGAGAAGATACAGGCGTTGCAGCAGGAGAAGGCTGCACTGGCCGGGGCGGTACTGGAGGGCGGGACGACGGGTGGCTGGAAGCTTGAGCAGAGTGACATCGAGGCGTTGTTTGCGCCGTTGCCTGTTTCCAAGGGCTGAGCCTGGGTTTTAACTGTTAGACCGAGGTGAGTCATTCGCGAGCAAGCTTTGCTCCTACAGGGATCTGCGGCGTCCACCCGTAGGAGCAAAGCTTGCTCGCGATAGCTATCTAACAGAAAAAAAGATTTCAACGCTTATCGAGCTTATCCGGCAACGGCGCAAACAACGCTTCAATATCATCACTCTGCAACTTCCAGTCCCCAGCCTTGCGCCCATCCAGCACGCCTGCCGCCAAGTCGGATTTTTCCTTTTGCAGGTGCTGAATCTTCTCTTCCACCGTGCCCCGGGCAATCATCTTGTAAACGAATACCGGTTTCTCCTGACCAATCCGGTACGCCCGATCCGTCGCCTGATTTTCGGTCGCCGGGTTCCACCACGGGTCGTAGTGAATCACCGTGTCCGCTTCCGTCAGGTTCAGACCAACACCACCGGCCTTCAGACTGATCAGAAAAATCTGACGCTTGCCGCTCTGGAATTCCTTCACCGGTGTACGCCGATCGCGGGTCTGGCCGGTCAAGAGCGCGTAGGAAACATTACGCTTTTTCAGCTCTTGCTCGATCAAGGCCAGCATTGAGGTGAACTGCGAAAACAGCAAAATCCGCCGTCCTTCCTCAAACAACTCCTCAAGCATCTCCATCAAGCTGTCGAGCTTGCCTGAGGTGCTGCCGCGAGCGGGCAGGGTGGCATCGTTGACCAAGCGCAAATCACAGCAAACCTGACGCAGCTTCAACAGCGCCTCAAGAATAATGATCTGACTGCGCGCCACGCCTTTGCGGGTGATCTCGTCGCGGACTTTCTTGTCCATCGCCAAACGCATGGTTTCGTACACATCGCGCTGCGCTTCGTTGAGATCGACCCAATGGATGATCTCGGTTTTCGGCGGCAGCTCGGTGGCGACCTGCTCTTTGGTGCGGCGCAGCAGGAACGGTTTTATCCGACCGTTGAGGTGCTGAAGTCTGACTTCACTGCCGCGCTTTTCAATCGGCACACGGTAATCGGCGTTGAAGCTTTTGACGTCGCCGAGCCAGCCCGGCAGCAGGAAGTGAAACAGCGACCACAGCTCGCCCAAGTGGTTTTCCAGCGGCGTACCGCTCAGGCACAGACGCTGGCGTGCATTAAGCTCACGCGCCGCTTGCGCAGCTTTGCTGTTGGGATTCTTGATGTACTGCGCCTCATCCAGCACCAATACATGCAGCGGCTGCTTGGCAAGACGTTCGACGTCTTTGGGCAGCAGCGCGTAGGTGGTGAGGATCAGGTCGAAATCGGCCAGATTATCGAAATGTTTTTTGCGCGTGGCGCCGTACAGCGCGACCACTTTCAGCTGCGGGGTGAAGTGTGCCGCCTCATCCAGCCAGTTCGGAATCAGACTGGTCGGCATCACCACCATGCACGGGCGATCCAAACGTCCGGCGATTTTCTCGCTGAGAATATGCGCCAGGGTCTGTAGGGTTTTACCCAAACCCATGTCATCAGCAAGAATCCCGCCGACTTCCAGTTGCCGCAGCGATTGCATCCAGCTCAGGCCTTCGAGCTGATACGGACGCAGCGTCGCGTTCAGTCCTTCCGGTGCTTCAGCGCTGAAATCACGGATGTCGCGCAAGCGTTGGGCGAACGTGCGGATCTGCTCACCACCCTCCCACAGCAGCGGCAAGCCTTCCAAAGAATTGAGTCGCGTCGCGTCGGCCTTGCTCAGGCGCAGGGTGGTTTCGCCCGGCTCCTGCAAATAGAACTCGCCGAGCGTCATCAGCACAGGTTTCAACCGGCCCAGCGGCAACGCCACCTGCAGCGGCCCGTGCTCGATATTACGTTGCGGCACGTTGACCAGAATCAGCTCGTCATCACGGCGCCGCGCAAGGCGTTCCGGATTGAGAATTTCCGCGTGCGAGCGCATCAGGTTAAGCAGGATCGGCAGCAGACTCAGGCGTTCGCCGTTGACGATGATCCCCAATTCCAGATCAAACCAGTCGCGCTCCGGCGCCTGCTCGACCGTGGCGTACCAGTCATCCACGGCAGTCAGGTCAAAGCCAAACTCCTCGTCGATCTGCAATTCCCAGCCTTGGGTGCGCAGCTTCGGCAAATCGTTGAGGGTAAACGTTAGCCAGGCGCTGTCGTTGACCATCTCATACAGTTCGCCCGCGCTTTCCGGCAGCGCTTTGCTCTGGCGGGTAGCAATACGAAAACCGAGGATTCTTAACTGTTCACGGTAGGACTGTTCGACTTCCGGATGGCGTTTTATCCGCAGGGTCTGGGTTTCCTGACGGATCAGGATGTCGCTGTTTTTCTGCCCGCTGACGTACTCATCCAGATAGCTGAACGACAGCGCCGCTCGGTGCTGAATGTAGCGCTGCATCTTGCCGTTGCGCGGTTCGAAAGCGCTGAACTCGACACTGGCCAGCCACAGGCGCGGCATCGGCTGCACATTGTCGACCAGCACTTGCGGCGGCGCTTTCGGGCCACGGTTTTCCAGCACGGCTTGAAGTTTCTCCAACAGCTCGGCGTCTTTGGCGGCGGCGGGGTAATCGAGGGTTTCCTGCACTTTCAGCAACACTGCCGCGCAATGTTTGCAGTTGCTGCGAACCGGGCAGGTACAGCCGGCATCGACCAGCAGCAAAGTACCTTTGGCTGACTCGCGAAGATGAATCGTCTGACGGTAAACGTTGCCGCCAGAGCCTTCGCAACTGGCGGTGATCGTTGCATCGCCGACCTGGGCGATGCGTACCCGGTTTTCCAGGGCGTAGCGGCGGCCACGCTCCAGGCTCTGTTCCTTGAATCGGCTGACCCAGGAGGGCGCCAACGGTTTACTCAGCGGCGGGTTCATAAGGACTTCGATCAGTCCGGAATCGCTTCAGGCGCTTCCCGTGGCGCAGGTGCGGTCAGGGAAGTGATCTTGATCAGCAGGGCCAGATGGCCGTTATCGAGATAGTTGAGTTGGCCGTTCTTGGTGTGGCTGTCCTGTTTCAGGCGTTCACTGGCGGTGACCAGGCCATTGGTGTCGATCTGATTGACCCAGAAATCGGCAGCGACGTCGGTGAAGCGCCCGAGCTTCATCTCCAGCGTGCCCTCGATCGGGAACTGGCCGTATTGCTCCTGACCGTCGCTGACCGCGACTTTCGCCGGTGCTTCGCCGAGGGTCTGCTGCCAGGCCTTGTGCATCAGGACTGTGTAGTCGCCACTGGCGGTGAGTTTAGTTACCACGTCATTCAGTGCCGGGGTGCGCTTGCTGTCATCGCCCAAACGCTGGGCGCCGGCGGCCCAGTCTTCCGGCGCGGCACGGCTGACGATGGCCGGCACGGCGTTCTGGCGCACCAGAATCATTTCGACCTGATACAGGTCATCGGCAAAAACCGAAGGTGCTACCAGGGTGAGTAGCAAAGTCAGCGAGCGAAACAGGCGCATGCGGCGTCCTTTAAACAGATTTCGGGAGGAGGCGCTCAAACAGCGCCTCTACAGTATTAAAGCGCTCTTCCGGGCGTTCCATCGGCACCTGGAACTTGAACATCGTGGCGCCTTCGAATTTGTAGCGTTTCGGCTGGCTCTGGATCAGCTTGATCAGCGTCATCGGATCGACCGGCGTCTGCGCTTCGAACTCGATGCGCCCACCTTGCGGCCCGCCATCGACTTTCTTGATGCCCAACTGCTCGGCCTGCAACTTCAACGCCGTGATGCGCACCAGATTTTTCGTCGGTTCCGGCAACAAGCCGAAACGGTCGATCATCTCGACTTGCAGATCCTTCAAACCTTCCTCGTCGGTCGCCGAAGCAATGCGCTTGTACAGAATCAGACGGGCGTGAACGTCCGGCAGATAATCTTCCGGAATCAGCGCCGGTACCCGCAAGTTGACTTCCGGGCCACCGCCGAGCGGTTGATCGAGGTTCGGTTGCTCGCCCTTGCGGATCGATTTCACCGCGCGTTCGAGCATTTCCATGTACAGCGTAAAACCGACGGCTTGAATCTGCCCGCTCTGGCCATCGCCAAGCAGTTCGCCGGCACCACGGATTTCCAGGTCGTTGGTCGCCAGCACGAAACCGGCACCGAGATCCTGAGTATTGGCGATCGCTTCCAGACGCTTTTCCGCGTCCGAAGTGATTTGCTGGCGCGGCGGCGTCAGCAAATACGCGTAAGCCTGGTGGTGACTGCGGCCGACACGGCCACGCAACTGGTGCAGTTGCGCCAGGCCGAATTTGTCAGCGCGCTCAATGATGATGGTGTTGGCGCTCGGCACGTCGATGCCGGTCTCGATGATGGTCGAGGCGATCAGCACGTTGAAGCGCTTGTGATAGAAGTCGCTCATCACTTGTTCGAGTTCGCGCTCGCGCATCTGCCCGTGGCCGATGCCGATACGCGCTTCCGGTACCAGTTCGGCGAGGTCGGCTGCGCATTTCTCGATGGTTTTCACATCGTTGTGCAAGTAGTAAACCTGGCCGCCGCGCAGCAGTTCGCGGAGCAGGGCCTCTTTCACCGTGCTCTTGTTCTGCTCCATGACGAAGGTGCGCACCGACAGGCGTCGCGCCGGCGGTGTGGCGATGATCGACAGATCGCGCATGCCCGACACCGCCATGTTCAGCGTGCGCGGAATCGGCGTGGCGGTCAGCGTGAGGATGTCGACTTCGCTGCGCAGGGCCTTGAGCTGTTCTTTCTGACGGACACCGAAGCGGTGTTCTTCGTCGATGATTACGAGCCCGAGGTTTTTGATTTTCACGTCGTCGGACAGCAACTTGTGCGTGCCGATGACGATGTCGATCTTGCCTTCGGCCAGATCGGCGATCGCCGCGTTCACTTCCTTGGCCGATTTGAAGCGGCTCATCACTTCCACGCTCACCGGCCAGTCGGCGAAGCGGTCGCGGAAGCTGTTGTAGTGCTGCTGGGCGAGCAGGGTGGTCGGCACCAGAATCGCCACCTGGCGGCCACCGTGTACGGCGATGAACGCCGCGCGCATGGCCACTTCGGTCTTGCCGAAGCCGACGTCGCCGCAGACCAGGCGATCCATCGGTTTCGGCGCGAGCATGTCGGCGCGCACGGCTTCGATGGTGGTTTGCTGGTCGGGCGTTTCCTCGAACGGGAAACCGGCGCTGAACGTCGCGTAATCGGCTTTCGGGTCGGCGAACGCATAACCTTCGCGAGCGGCTCGGCGTGCGTAGATGTCGAGCAGTTCGGCAGCAACATCGCGTACCTGTTCGGCAGCTTTGCGTTTGGCTTTCTGCCAGGTTTCCGAGCCGAGACGGTGCAGCGGCGCTAGCGCATCATCGCTGCCGGTGTAGCGCGCGATCAGATGCAGGTTGGCCACCGGCACGTAGAGCTTGGCGTTTTCGGCGTATTCGAGGGTGAGGAATTCGGCGGCTTGATCGTCGATTTCCAGAATCGTCAGGCCTAGGTAGCGACCGACACCGTGATCGATGTGCACCACCGGCGCACCTTCGCGCAGTTCGGTGAGGTTTTTGATCACTGCGTCGTTGTTGCCGTCGGCACGCTTCTCGCGACGGCGACGCTGCATCACGCGTTGACCGAACAGCGGACTTTCGGCGACCAGCGCCAGCGCCGGATCGTCGAGCATCAGGCCTTCGTCGAGCGGGGCAATGGTGATCGCCAGGCGATCCTTGCTCGCAACAAAGTCCGGCCAGCTATCGACAGTTTTCGGCCGCAGCTTCAGACGTTCGAGCAACTCCAGCAGCACTTCGCGACGGCCCGCGGATTCAGCAGTGAACAGCACGCGCCCGGGGAATTCATCGAGGAAGCCAGCCAACGCGGCCAGCGGTTGCGTGGCTTTGGCTTCGATCGCCAGATTCGGCAGGGCTTGCGCGGGGAAGCGCTCGCGACCGGCGCCGCTTTCGACGTCTTGCTGACTGGCAACCACTCGCGGCCAGCTCTTCAGCCGGGCGAAGCAGTCTTCCACCGGCAGGAACAATTCGGCGGGCGGCAATAAAGGACGCGATGGATCGACGCGGCGCTCTTCATAACGATTGCGCACGTCGTTCCAGAAATTCTCTGCCGCTTGCTCGATGCCCGGCAGCGAGAACACTTGCGTGTCTTGCGGCAGGTAATCGAATAGCGTCGAGGTTTCGTCGAAGAACAGCGGCAGGTAGTACTCGATACCGGCCGGAGTGATGCCGCTGCTCAGATCTTGGAAGATCGGGCAGCGCCGGAAGTCGACGTCGAAACGCTCGCGAAAGCGCGCCTTGAAACGGGTGACGGCGTCTTTCTGCAGCGGAAATTCGCGGGCCGGCAGCAGCTTGACCGAGTCGACCTTGTCGATGGAGCGCTGGTTTTCCGGATCAAACGTGCGCAGGGTTTCGATTTCGTCATCGAACAGATCGATGCGATACGGCAACTTGCTGCCCATCGGAAACAGGTCGATCAGCGCGCCGCGCACGGTGAATTCGCCGTGCTCATACACCGTGTCGACGTAGCGATAGCCGCTGGCTTCGAGCCGCGAGCGCATCTGTTCGACGTCGAGTTTCTGCCCGACGTCTAGCACCAGACTGCTGCCGAGCAGAAATTTGGTCGGCGCCAGGCGGTGCAACGCTGTGGTGATCGGCACCACCAGCACACCGTGTTCCAGTTCCGGCAGCCTATATAAGCTGGCGATGCGCTGGGAAATGATGTCCTGATGCGGCGAGAACAGGTCGTAGGGCAGGGTTTCCCAGTCGGGGAAATGCAGAACGGGCAAATCCGGGGCGAAGAAACTCAGCTCCTGTTCCAGTCGTTCAGCACTCTGGCTGTCGGCGGTCAGTAGCAGGGTGAAGCGCTTGGCAGCGCTGGCAGCCTCGGCAATCGCCAGACTGAGGGCAGCGCCGGGCAAATTGCCCCAATGCTGTTTACCTGCCTCGGCAGGGAGTTGCGGTAGACGCAGAACGGGCACGGAAGGTTGAGCTCCAGGCTTTGCGACAAAGTCGGTAATTGTAGCGGCGTCGGGTGTCGCCTGTCAGTTGCAGACTACGTCTATCTTCACTGTTTTGGCGAAATGTAGTGGTAACCATAAAAACGAGCACTTTTTTAGTGGTTATGTAGTGCCGAAATTGGCTCGTGTTACGGAGGGTTACAGACATCGTCTAACAGTCGACGAAAAATTGACTGCGCTGGAAGCCGCGTATTTACTGGGCTGGCGCGGGGCGTGATTTTTTTGAAAGGAATTTTGTTACCGATTTCGCGACAAGCGCGCATTGCTGAATAAGGTTGTGGGCGGCATAATGTAGCCCCTTTTTTCTGCCCCTACATGTGGAAGGTTACCGTGACTCAGAAGCCCGACCAGTGTCTTGGTGAATGGATCGACCGTGAAGCACTCGCAGAAGCGATGATCCCGCTTATCGGTCAGCTCTACCGCAATAACAACGTGGTGAGCTCGATCTATGGCCGCAGCCTGATCAACCAGTCTGTCATCGCGATTCTCAAAGCTCACCGCTTTGCGCGCCACCGTTCTTCCGACGACAGCGAACTCTCCGTCCACGAAACATTCCCACTGCTTAAAGCCATGAGCGAGCTCAAGCTCGGCGCGGCTTCGGTAGATCTGGGCAAGTTGGCGTTCAAATTCCGCAACGAAGGCAACGGCCGCAGCGCTGAGCAATTCGTTCGTGAAGAAATGGCTGATGTGGTTGGCCAGCAAAACGCTTCCGCGCGTAAAGGCACCGACGTTGTGCTGTACGGCTTCGGTCGTATCGGCCGTCTGCTGGCGCGCATCCTGATCGAGAAAACCGGTGGTGGCGACGGTCTGCGTCTGCGTGCCATCGTCGTGCGTAAAGGCGCCGACAACGACCTGACCAAGCGTGCCAGCCTGCTGCGTCGCGATTCGGTACATGGTTCGTTCAACGGCACCATTACCATCGACGAAGAAAACAACACCATCACCGCCAACGGTAACCTGATCCAGGTGATCTACGCGAAGAACCCGACTGAAGTGGATTACACCCAGTACGGCATCAAAGACGCGCTGCTGGTGGACAACACCGGTGTATGGCGTGACGCTGATGGCCTGGGCCAGCACTTGCAGTGCCCGGGTATCGACCGCGTTGTTCTGACTGCACCTGGTAAAGGCAAGCTGAAGAACATCGTTCACGGCATCAACCACGGTGAAATCACCGCTGATGACAAGATCGTCTCCGCTGCTTCCTGCACCACCAACGCCATCGTGCCGGTGCTGAAAGCTGTGAATGACAAGTTCGGCATCATCAACGGTCACGTCGAAACCGTTCACTCGTACACCAACGACCAGAACCTGATCGACAACTTCCACAAAGGCGATCGCCGTGGTCGTAGCGCCGCGCTGAACATGGTGATCACCGAGACCGGTGCTGCCACCGCTGCTGCCAAGGCCCTGCCTGAGCTGGCCGGCAAGCTGACCGGTAACGCGATCCGCGTTCCAACGCCGAACGTGTCGATGGCCATTCTCAACCTCAACCTTGAGAAAGCCGCCACCCGTGAAGAGATGAACGAGTACCTGCGCTACATGGCGCTGCACTCCGATCTGCACAAGCAAATCGACTTCGTTAACTCGCAGGAAGTGGTTTCGACTGACTTCGTGGGTTCGCGTCACGCCGGTGTGGTCGACGCTGAAGCGACCATCGTTCAGGACAACCGCGTTGTTCTGTACGTCTGGTACGACAACGAGTTCGGTTACAGCTGCCAGGTTATCCGCGTGATGGAAGACATGGCTGATGTGAATCCGCCAGCGTTCCCGCGCTAAGCGATAGCTGCACATGAAAACGCCCCGACTTTGGTCGGGGCGTTTTTGTTTGTGTGCCTTTTAGAGCTGTGTTGTCAGTACCGGCCCCTTCGCGAGCAAGCTCGGCTCCTACAAGGGATTTGTGAGCGCCACATCTCCAATGTAGGAGCAAAGCTTGCTCGCGATGGCGTTCTATCGGGCGCCGCCAGGGATAGCCGCTTGCGCCGTTCGCAGTTCATGCTTATTGCCCCGGAACAACACCAGCGTCGCCAGCAACCCCAACACCGCCGCGCCACTCAGCCAGATCCCCGGCGCAGCCTTGTTATCCAGCACATGAATCAGGTACGTGCACGCCGCCGGGGTAAACCCGCCAAACGTCGCCGTCGCCAGGCTATAGGCCAGCGAGAACCCGGTCGTACGCACTTCCACCGGCATGATCTCGGTCAGCGCCACCACCATCGCGCCGTTGTACGAGCCGTACAGGAACGACAACCACAACTCGACGATCAGCAAATGGCTGAAGCTCGGATTCGCCACCAACCACGACAGCGCTGGATACGCGGTCAGAATCGCCAGAATAGTCGCCGCCAGCAGTAGGGGTTTACGTCCAATCTTGTCGGACACCGCGCCCATCACCGGCAGCCAGAAGAAATTCGACAAACCAATACACACCGTCACCAGTAACGCATCGAAGTCCGACAAGTGCAGCTCAGCCTTGCCGAAGGTCGGGGTGTACGCAGTGATCAGATAGAAAGACACCGTGGTCATCACCACCAGTGCCATGCCGGCGATAACGATGCCAAAGTTCTGACCGATCGAGCGGACAATTTCCCGCAGGGTAGGGCGATGTTTCCGCGCCTGGAATTCCGGGGTTTCTTCCAGCGAGCGACGAATGACGAAGATCACCGGCACAATCATGCAGCCGATAAGGAACGGCACGCGCCAGCCCCAGTCACCCATCTGTTCCGGACTCAGCCAATGGTTGAGGCCGACGCCGAGCAAACCGGCGAACACCACCGCCGCTTGTTGGCTGGCGGACTGCCAACTGACGAAAAAGCCCTTGCGGCCCGGTGTGGCGATTTCTGCCAGATACACCGAGACGCCGCCCAGCTCCACGCCCGCCGAAAAACCTTGCAGCAAGCGGCCAAACAGCACGAGCAAAGGAGCGGCAACGCCGAGGGTGGCGTATCCCGGAACACAGGCAATCAGCACCGTACCGGCGGCCATCAATGCCAGCGTGATGATCAAACCCTGGCGACGGCCATGACGGTCAATGTAGGCGCCGAGGAAGATCGCCCCCAGCGGTCGCATCAGGAAACCGGCACCAAAAGTCGCCAACGACAGCATCAGCGAAGCGAAGGCACTGTCAGTCGGGAAGAAGGTTTTGGCGATGGCCGTGGCGTAGAAGCCATAGACCATGAAGTCGAACATTTCGAGGAAGTTGCCGCTGACAACGCGAAAGATCGCTTTGCCTTTGCCCGTAGAAGTGGACATTTTTAGATACTCTTTATTGGATTTTTAGAAGCGCGTTCCATCCGTTGGGAGCGAGCGGGCCCTTTGATTCATAATGGCCGGCGCTGTTTTGCGGGGAGATGAAGAATTGTTCACTGGACGGTGGGTAGGGTTCGTGGTTTTGGCGGCTTTTTTGGCGGCCTGCGGCGAGGGTGAGTCGATGGAAAGCTTTGGCGGGCTAACCATGGGCAGCACGTATTCGATCAAGTACGTGCGTCATGCGGGTGATGCCGATTCCGCGCAAGTTCGCAGTGAAGTAGAAGGGATCCTCGCCGAAGTCGATCAGCAGCTGTCCACTTACCGCAACGATTCCGACATCGAACGTTTCAACGCTTTGCCCGCCAATAGCTGTCAGACAATGCCCGCGTCGATACTCGAATTGATCCGCGTCGGCGAACAACTGTCAGCGCAAAGCGAAGGTTCCTACGACCTCACCGTAGAACCGCTGATGAATCTCTGGGGCTTCGGCCCGCAAGGTCGCGAAGAGAAAGTCCCCGATGCCGCTGCACTGGTCGAGGTGATGCAGCGGGTCGGCCGCCAGCATCTGCACATCAATGGCGATCAGTTGTGCAAGGACGCGGCAGTCGAGGTCGACTTCAATAGTATCGCCGCTGGTTACGCCGTCGACACCATTGCGGCCCGGCTCGACGCCATGGGCATCCACGATTACCTCGCCGAAGCCACCGGAGAACTCAAGGCAAAAGGCAAAAAGCTCGACGGCTCCTCGTGGCACATTGCTCTGGAAGAACCCCGCGACGATCAACAGATCGCCGAGCGCATCATTGATGTCGACGGCTACGGCGTTTCGACCTCCGGCGACTACCGCAACTATTTCCTGCAGGACGGTCGGCGTTATTCCCACACCTTCGATGCGCGCACCGGTGCACCCGTCCTACACGACCTAGCGTCAGTCACGGTAATTCATCCTTCAGCGTTGATGGCCGATGGACTATCGACGCTGTTGCTTATTCTCGGCCCCGAAAGGGCTATGGACTATGCCGAAAAACATGACATCGGTGCATTCTTGGTGATTCGTGCCGATACAGGTTTCGTCATCCGTACCAGTCCGGCGTTCGAACGCCTCTGTGGCAAAAAAAACTGACTGAGAACAATACGAAAGCTGGCGTTGTAGTGCAGGCAAAAGTAGCCTACGACGCGACCAAGGGTTAATGTGCGCGGCGTTGACGCTTCTATAGACTGTGTCCGGGTTCTTGATTGACCCCCAATTGTTCCTTCGCGCCGCCGTTCGGCGTGATTTAGCCGTAGGTGCTGCTGGCACCGCGGCCTGTTCTGAGGAGTACGCATGGCTGTCTACAACTACGACGTGGTGGTACTGGGTTCCGGCCCGGCGGGAGAAGGCGCGGCAATGAACGCCGCCAAAGCAGGGCGCAAGGTCGCGATGGTCGACAGCCGTCGTCAGGTCGGCGGCAACTGCACCCACCTCGGCACCATCCCGTCCAAGGCACTGCGTCACTCGGTGCGGCAGATCATGCAGTTCAACACTAATCCTATGTTCCGGGCGATCGGCGAGCCACGCTGGTTCTCCTTCCCGGACGTGTTGAAAAGCGCCGAGAAAGTCATTTCCAAACAAGTCGCCTCGCGCACCGGCTATTACGCCCGTAACCGCGTCGACGTGTTCTTCGGCACCGGCAGCTTCGCCGACGAGCAAACCATCGAAGTGGTCTGCGCCAACGGCGTGGTCGAGAAACTGGTGGCCAAGCACATCATCATCGCCACCGGTTCGCGTCCTTATCGCCCGGCGGACATCGATTTCCACCACCCGCGTATCTACGATAGCGACACCATCCTCAGCCTCAACCACACCCCGCGCAAACTGATCGTTTACGGCGCTGGCGTGATCGGTTGCGAATACGCGTCGATCTTCAGCGGTCTGGGCGTACTGGTTGAACTGGTCGATAACCGCGGTCAGTTGCTGAGCTTCCTCGACTCGGAAATTTCCCAGGCGTTGAGCTACCACTTCAGCAACAACAACATCACCGTGCGCCACAACGAAGATTACGATCGCGTTGAAGGCGTCGACAACGGCGTGATCCTGCACCTGAAGTCCGGCAAGAAGATCAAGGCCGATGCCTTGCTCTGGTGCAACGGCCGTACCGGCAACACCGATACGCTGGGTCTGGAAAACATCGGCGTCAAGGTCAACAGCCGTGGCCAGATCGAAGTCGACGAGGCTTACCGCACCTGCGTACCGAACATCTACGGTGCCGGTGACGTGATCGGCTGGCCGAGCCTGGCCAGTGCCGCTCACGACCAGGGCCGTTCGGCCGCTGGCAGCATCGTTGATAACGGTAGCTGGCGCTTCGTGAATGACGTGCCGACCGGCATCTATACCATTCCGGAGATCAGCTCGATCGGCAAGAACGAGCAGGAGCTGACCCAGGCCAAAGTGCCGTACGAAGTCGGCAAGGCGTTCTTCAAGAGCATGGCGCGTGCGCAGATCGCCGGCGAGCCGCAAGGCATGCTGAAGATCCTGTTCCACCGTGAAACCCTGGAAGTGTTGGGCGTGCACTGCTTCGGTTATCAGGCGTCGGAGATCGTCCACATCGGTCAGGCGATCATGAGTCAGCCGGGCGAACTGAACACTCTGAAGTATTTCGTCAACACCACGTTCAACTACCCGACCATGGCTGAAGCCTATCGGGTAGCGGCGTACGACGGCCTCAACCGGCTTTTTTGACGGGCTCCGGCCGGTGGCCTGAGCCGGCCGGGGAGACCGATTTCAGCAATTCTCGAGCGTGGCAGTGGCCAAACCGGGAAAGTCTGTAATCAGGCTGTCAACGCCGAAGTCGGCGAGTCTGCGCATCAGCGCAGGCTCGTTGACGGTCCACACCGACACATGCAGCCCCTGACGCTGCGCCTTCTGCAGGCGTTCCGGCGTACACAGCGTCCAGTTCAGCGCAAGAATCTCGCAGCCGTAACTAGCCGCGACCTTCAACGGGTCGAGCCAGGCGTATTCGGCGACCAGTCCGCGCGACACGTCCGGCACCAGATCCAGCGCCGCTTTCAGCACTTCCCGCGAACTCGAGGTGATCGTCACCTTATCGAGCAGGCCGTGGCGCTGGGCCATTTCACGAATCGCCAGCACGGTGGTTGCCGCGCGAGTGCGTGAAGCGCTTTTCACCTCGAGCTGCCAGTGCTCGAAATCGCATTGCTCGAACAACTCTTCCAGCGTCGGAATCGGGCATGGCTTGATCCAGCCCGGGCCACCCTTACGCGCGTCGTAAGTCACCAGCTCGGCGGCGGTGTGCTCGACGACTTTGCCGCGCCGATCCGTGGTGCGCTTGAGCGTCGGGTCGTGGATGACCATCAACTCGCCGTCCTTGGACAGGTGCAGATCGAGTTCGCAACGGCGCACGCCGTGCTTGAGACATTCCTGAAAGCTGCTCAGGGTGTTTTCCGGTGCTTCGCCCTTGGCGCCGCGGTGGCCGTAGATGAGGGTCACGGTTCTTCCTTAAATTAAATGCCTGATTCGTTCTGTTCGCGGGCCAGACGTCGTTCCTGGGCCTGCTTCTGCAAGATATAGCGGGCGAGCAATTGGCGCTGGGCGTCGGTCAAGTGTTCGAACTCGGTGCCGACGTCGAATCCGTTGCCCTTGGGGTCGCAATGGGTGACGCGGGCGCGCAGCAACAGGCCCAGCGCTTGCGGCATCAGCACCAGTTTCACCGACAGGTGCGCGCCGGCGGCGATCGGCGTCGGGTACTGAAAGTCGATCCCGCCTTCGGAAATGATCACCGGTTGCGGCTCGCCGATCTGCCCGAGCACGGTCAGGGCGACCACTTGGCTGAGCAGGTCGATGCGTTTGTTCTGGGATTTCAGGAACGCGGCGATGGCGCGGTCGCGCTCGCTGATCTGGCGCAACAAGTGCTGCGACTCGAATTCGCTCAGGTGCAGTTCGCTGAGCAGGTTGAACAGCGGGGAAGCATCCTGCAACACTTCCTGGCCTGCGGCTTCGGGAGCGGACAGGGGCCGAATTTCCAGTGCGATCGTGTCCTCGATACGGTAGTATTCGCGGCGATCTTCTTCATCTAATGTCGACATGGCGAACCCATGGTAGCGGCGGTGGTCTGAGTGTAAAGCTGGTTATCGACCCCCGCCACAAGGACGTTCCTTTTCCCTCCGAACAAGCCCCGACATGTTCAGACCTCTCTTCGTATTTATCGGCACGCGTTATACCCGTGCAAAGCGTCGCAATCATTTTGTGTCATTCATTTCCCTGACTTCGATGATCGGGCTCGCCCTTGGCGTGGTCGTGATGATCGTCGTGCTGTCGGTGATGAATGGCTTCGATCATGAGATGCGCACCCGCGTGCTGGGCATGGTGCCCCACGCGACCATTGAATCCACTGAGCCGATCAACGACTGGCAAAGCCTGGCCACCAAGGTCAAGCAGAACCCGCAGGTGACGGCGGTTGCGCCGTTCACCCAGATGCAGGGCCTGCTGACCAATAACGGCCAGGTCTCCAAGGTGTTGCTCAATGCCATTGACCCTGCGCTCGAGCGCAAAGTGTCGATCATCGACAACTTCATGAAGCAGGGCAAACTCGACGATTTGACGCCGGGCAGCTTCGGCATCGTCATCGGCGACAAGGCCGCGACCAAGCTGGGCGTCGGCATCGGTGACAAGGTCACCTTCGTCGCGCCAGAGGTCAGCGTGACCCCGGCCGGGATGTTCCCGCGCATGAAGCGCTTCACCGTGGTCGGCATTTTCCATGTCGGCGCCGGCGAGCTCGACGGCTATCTGGGCGTTACCAACCTGCAGGATCTGGCGAAGATGCACCGCTGGAAGCCTGATCAGGTGCAGGGCATCCGCCTGAAGTTCGACGACTTGTTCCAGGCACCGCGTGTGGCATGGAACATCGCCCAGCAACTTGGCGAAGACCATTACTACGCTCGCGACTGGACGCGCACCCACGGCAATCTGTATCAGGCGATCCGTATGGAAAAAGCCATGATTGGCCTGCTGTTGCTGCTGATCGTCGCCGTAGCCGCGTTCAACATCATTTCCACATTGGTGATGGTGGTGAATGACAAGAAGGGCGACATCGCCATTCTGCGCACCTTGGGCGCGACGCCGGGCACGATCATGCGCACGTTCATGGTGCAAGGCACGGTGATCGGTGTAGTCGGCACGGCGATTGGCGCGGTGGTCGGGATTTTCGCGGCGCTCAATGTCAGCGCGGCGATCTCGGCACTGGAAGGGCTGATCGGCCACAAATTCCTTAATGCTGACGTGTATTTCATTGATTATCTTCCGTCGCAGGTGCAGAGCCAGGACGTAGTCATGGTCTGCGCGGCGGCGTTGGTTCTGAGTTTCCTCGCCACCCTGTATCCCGCCTGGCGTGCCGCGCGCACCCAGCCGGCGGAGGCGCTACGTTATGAGTGAGTCGGGCATGAGTGAACAAGCAATCTTGAGCTGCCGCAACCTGGGCAAATCCTACGAGGAAGGCCCGGAGTCGGTAGAAGTGCTGGCCGGTCTGCAACTGGAGTTGCACCCGGGCGAGCGTGTGGCGATTGTCGGCACCTCGGGTTCGGGCAAAAGTACTTTGCTCAACCTGCTCGGTGGACTGGATACGCCGACCAAGGGCAGCGTCTGGCTCGACGGTGAAGAATTGTCGGCACTGAGCGAGAAGAAGCGTGGCCTGCTGCGTAACCGCGCGCTCGGTTTCGTTTACCAGTTCCACCATTTGCTGCCGGAATTCACCGCGCTGGAAAACGTGTGCATGCCGCTGCTGATCGGCAAGACGCCGATCCCGGAAGCGCGTCAGCGTGCGACCGCTTTGCTCGAGCGCGTCGGCCTCGGCCATCGCCTTGAGCACAAACCCTCGGAACTGTCCGGTGGTGAGCGTCAGCGTGTCGCCATCGCTCGCGCTCTGGTGAACAAGCCAGGCCTGGTGATGCTCGACGAGCCGACCGGCAACCTCGACTCCCACACCGCGCAGGGCATCCAGGATTTGATGCTGGAACTCAGCACCTCGATGCGCACCGCGTTTTTGGTGGTGACTCACGACATGAACCTGGCCCGTCAGATGGATCGCGTACTGCACCTGCAAGAAGGTCGCCTCACGCCTATCTGATTGGCTGAAACCCGACACCTGCAAAGGCGTCGGGTCTTTTATTTTTATACGGTGCCCCAGCGAATGTTCAGACCGTTATCGATCTTTATCGGCACGCGCTATACCCGCGCCAAGCGCCGCAATCGCTTTGTTTCGTTCATTTCGATGACCTCGATGATCGGCCTCGCCCTCGGCGTGCTCGCAATGATCGTGGTGTTGTCGGTGATGAACGGCTTCCAGCGCGAAATGAGCTCGCGCATCCTCGGCATGGTGCCGCACGCGACCATCGTTGGCGTCAAGCCGATTGATGACTGGCAGCCAGTGGCCGCCGCCGCGATGAAAAATCCCGAAGTGACTGCCGCTGTGCCGTTCACCGAAATGGAAGGCATGCTCTCCTATAAAGGCATGATGCAGCCGATTCAGATCAGCGGCGTCGATCCTGCGCAGGAAGGCAAGGTCTCGATCGTTGCCCAGCACATCGTGCAGGGCCGTCTCGATGCGTTGAAACCGGGCGAGTTCGGTGTGGTGATCGGTGAGATCACTGCGCGACGTTTTCGTCTCAACGTCGGCGACAAAATTACCCTGATCGTCCCGGAAGTCAGCACCGCGCCGGGTGGCATCACCCCGCGCATGCAACGGCTGAACGTGGTGGGCGTGTTCAAGGTTGGCGCTGAACTGGACGGCTCGATGGGCCTGATCCATGTCGCCGATGCCGCGACCATGCAGCACTGGGAACCGAATCAGGTACAGAGCGTGCGTCTGGCAGTCAAAGACCTGTACGCGGCGCCGAAAGTCTCCGCAGACATCGCCGCCAGTCTGGGCGCCGAGTTCAAGGCTGACGACTGGACGCACACTCAGGGCAGCCTGTTCAGTGCGATGAAGATGGAAAAAACCATGATTGGCCTGCTGTTGCTGATGATCGTCGCGGTGGCCGCGTTTAACATCATCGCGACGCTGATCATGGTGGTGAACGACAAGGGCGCGGACATCGCGATCCTGCGTACCATCGGCGCGACGCCCCGGCAGATCATGGCGATTTTCATGGTGCAGGGCACGGTGATCGGGATTGTCGGTACGATCATTGGCGGCGTGTTGGGCGTGATTGCGGCGTTGAATGTCAGTCAGATCGTCGGCTGGATCGAGCGAGTCAGTGGGCAGCATATCTTTAGCTCTGACGTGTACTTCGTCAGCAATCTGCCGTCGGAATTGCAGGGCGGGGACGTGCTGTTGATCTGCTCGGCGGGGTTCATCTTGAGCTTCCTGGCGACGGTGTACCCGGCGTGGCGAGCGGCGAAGATCGAGCCGGCTCATGCCCTGAGATATTCGTAAGCGATCCCAAGCTCGTTCCCACGCTCTGCGTGGGAACGCCTCAACGGACGCTCCGCGTTCGGCTCTGGAAGGGACGCGGAGCGTCCCGGGCGGCATTCCCACGCAGAGCGTGGGAACGATCAGCTTCGAGGCAACTCAATCACAAACCGAGTCCATCCCGCCTCTGATTCGCAACGAATCTGCCCCCCATGCGCGCGGACAATCGATTGAGTAATCGCCAACCCCAACCCCGCATGCTCACTGCTGCCTTCCTGTCGTGCCGGATCGGCCCGATAAAATCGGTCAAACAACCGTGGCAACAACTCCGCAGAAATCCCATCCCCAGTGTTTTCAACCGAAACCCGCACAGCACCCGGTAATTCAGCGATCCGCAAACTCACTGAGCCCGCCGCCGGGGTAAACCGCAACGCGTTATCCAGCAAATTCGACAAGGCCCGCCGCAACATATTGCGATCCCCCTCAATCCGCGCATTACCCTCACGGCTCAGCGTGACGCCGGCGTCCTCCGCCAGCGGCGCAAAAAACTCCAGCAACACATCGGTCTCATCCGCCAATTCCAGCGGCTCACGCTTGGGCATCAACAAACCGTGGTCGGCCTTGGCCAGGTACAACATGTCGTTGACCAGTTGCGCCATCCATTGCAGTTCTTCGAGGTTGCTGTGCAGCGCTTCGCGGTAGTCCTCGATCGGCCGGGGGCGGGTGAGGGTGACTTGGGTGTGAGTCAGCAGGTTCGACAGCGGCGTGCGCAGTTCATGGGCAATATCAGCCGAGAACGCCGAGAGCCGCTGAAACGAATCGTCGAGACGGCCGAGCATGGCGTTGAAGCTGTGGGCCATTTCCGCAAGCTCTGGCGGCATTTGCGCTTCCGGCAGTCGGGCATTCAGCGATTGTGCAGAAATCCCACGCGCCACCGCGCTCATGCGCCGCAATGGATGCAATCCGCTACGCGCTGCCCACGCGCCGAGCAACGCTGTGGCCAGTGCCGAGAGGCCGACGGTCAGCCAGATTAAATGCTGCATGCGTTGCAGGAAGTGTTGGTGATGGGTGATGTCGAGCAACAGGCTCAAGTGCGGCGAATCGGACTTGTCCGGGTAGAGCGGGGCGTTGAGCACGCGGTAATCGGTGCCGTCAGTGCTGATCGTCGATAGCCCGTTTTGCGACGGCAAATCCTTGGGGATCTGCGTCGAACTGTCGTACCAGCGCTGGCCGTCAGCACCGGTGATGCGCAGCGACAAATCGGCCTGACGGCTGAGCTCATCCGCCAGTCGCGCTTCCCGCTGAGCCGGCTGAACGTCCTGCAGCGCGCGGCGCAGACCAATCAGTTTGCCATCCAGTTGTTGCTGGTCGAGCTCAATGAAATGCGCCTCGCTGGCGCGGTTGAACAGCACCCCGGCGAACAGTGAAACCACCGCGGTGCAAGCGGCGAATAACAATGCCAGGCGCGAACTCAGGGACAAACGGCGCATCAGACGCTGCGCTCTTCAAGCACGTAACCCATGCCGCGCACGGTGTGGATCAGTTTGTTGGGGAACTCGTCGTCGATTTTCAGACGCAAACGGCGGATCGCCACTTCGATGACATTGGTGTCGCTGTCGAAATTCATGTCCCAGACCTGCGAGGCGATCAGCGATTTCGGCAACACTTCACCTTGGCGACGCAGAAGCATTTCCAGCAGGGCGAACTCTTTGGCGGTCAGATCGATGCGCTGGCCGCTGCGCTCGACGCGGCGGCGGATCAGATCCAGACGCAGATCGGCCAGTTGCAGACTGGTCTCCTGCGGCGTGGCGCTTCCTCGCCGTAACAGACTGCGCACCCGCGCCAGCAACTCGGAGAAGGCGAACGGTTTGACCAGATAATCGTCAGCACCGAGTTCGAGGCCGTGAACCCTGTCCTCCACCGCGTCTTTAGCCGTGAGAAAAAGTACCGGTGTGTCCAGTCCGGCACTGCGCACCGCTTGCAGAATCTGCCAGCCACTGCGACCGGGCAGCATCACGTCGAGGATCAACAGCGCATAATCACCGCTCAATGCCAGTTGCTGACCGCTGTTGCCGTCGGCCACCAGTTCGGTATTAAAACCGGCCTCGGTCAGGCCCTGACGCAGGTATTGGCCGGTTTTCGCTTGGTCTTCGACGATCAACAGTTTCATGGGCGACTCGGGTTATTCGGGGATGATTCAGTGAAGGCTTTATACCGTGAGAGCACGCGTGAGGCGCCAACCTGACAAAGTTGTAATCTGCCTGTCAGGTTGATGCCAGTGCAGGGCGGCTAAAGTTTCCCACAGGCTGAACCTTATCTTGTTGGAGAACGACCATGTTTTTACGCCAATCCCTGGCCTTGTGTTTGTTGGCATTGAGTTCGCCGGTATGGGCGGCTCCCGCGCACACCTACGACTTCGGTCAGCCAGCGCCCGGCGCCAAAGCCACGCGCAGCGTTGAAGTGGTGCTGAACGACATGTCGTTCGACCCCAAGGCGATTCAGGTCAAGGCCGGTGAGACCGTGCGTTTTGTGCTGGTGAATAAAGGCCAGTTGCTGCACGAATTCAACCTCGGTGACGCAGCGATGCATGCCAAACACCAGCAGGAAATGTTGCAGATGCAGCAAAGCGGCATGCTTACGCCTACCGGCATGAAGGAAATGTCCCACGACATGGCGGGCATGGATCACGCCGCGATGGGCCATGGCATGAAGCATGACGACCCAAACAGCGTGCTGGTTGAGCCGGGTAAAACGGCGGAACTGACCTGGACGTTCAGCAAGGCGACGAGCCTGGAATTTGCCTGCAATATTCCGGGGCATTATCAGGCGGGGATGGTGGGTAAGTTGACTGTCAGTCAGTAACCACTCAAAGCCGCGCGCAAAGGCTGGTAGAATCCGCTGATTCTTCAGTCAGGTTTCCGCCATGCATCCCGCAGCCGAACATTCGCCGCTGGGCAAGTCCAGCGAATACATCGCCACTTACACGCCGTCCTTGTTGTTCCCGATTCCGCGCACTGCGAAGTGGGCGGAGCTGGGGCTGACCGCCGAGACCCTGCCTTATAAAGGTGTGGATTTCTGGAACTGCTTTGAGCTGTCGTGGTTGCTGCCGTCGGGCAAACCGGTGGTGGCGATTGCAGAGTTCAGCATTCCGGCGGATTCGCCGAATATCATCGAGTCGAAGTCGTTCAAGTTGTATTTGAACTCGTTGAACCAGTCGCCGTTTGCTGACGTCGCCACGCTGGAAGCGACGCTGGTCAAGGATCTGTCGGCGGCTGCCGGGAAACCGGTGGGCGTGCGGGTGCGCAGTTTGAAAGACGTTGAAGCCGAAGGCGTTGTGGCGTTGCCGGGCGTGTGCATCGATGATCTGGATATCAGTGTCAGCAACTATGAGCATCCGCGCCCGGAGCTGCTGCGTTGCGATGAGTCGCGGATCGTCGAGGAGACTGTTTACAGTCATCTGCTCAAATCCAATTGCCCGGTGACCAGTCAGCCGGACTGGGGCACGGTAGTCGTGGAATATCGCGGCTCGGCGCTGGATCACGCCAGTTTGCTGGAGTACATCGTGAGTTTCCGTCAGCACTCGGACTTTCATGAGCAGTGTGTGGAGCGGATCTTTCTTGATCTGCAGCGACTGTTGAAGCCGGAGAAGCTGACGGTGTTTGCGCGGTATGTGCGTCGCGGTGGTCTGGACATCAACCCGTATCGCAGCACTGAAAGCGTACAACTGCCGAACGACCGGCTCGTGCGACAGTAAGATCAAAAGATCGCAGCCTTCGGCAGCTCCTACATGGGGAGTGCATTCCAAAGGTAGGAGCTGCCGAAGGCTGCGATCTTTTAAATGTCAGAAATGAAAAAGCCCTGCCGGTGATGGCAGGGCTTTTTTTGTGCGGCCGGAAATCCTAGATCCCCATGCTACCCAGCGCATTGACGATATTGCGCAGGGTGCCGGCGATGGCCGGGTGCTCGACTTCGAAGCGCTCGACCGCCAGGTTAACGCCATCGGCGATGCTGGCGTCCTGAGTAGCGTTCTCCAATTGGATTTCAGACTCGATTTGCGCCATCAACACGCGCAGATCTTCACGTTCGGCTTCCGACAGTGGCGGATTCTGCTCCAGTTGCTCGCGCAGGGTTTCGAGCTGTTTTTGCAGTTCTTGGGCCGGCATTGGTGTTTTCCTTTTATCGAGAGGCACTGGCATTGACCGCAGCCGCGCGCCAAAGGTCTGTGGCTGACCTTTAGATTAATCCACTCTCGTTCAAACTGCATGATCCCGATCAGGGCTTTTCGCCTTTGAGGCGGCGCAGGCTGATGTCGGCGAGGCAGGTGTCGAGCTCGCCCAAGTGATCGATCACTGAATGCACGCCAAGCCCGAACAATTGCACCGTTGCCTTGCCCCGCAGTTGTTCGCGTTCTTTTTGCGTCAGCGCTTGCCATTCACTCGGCGCCAGACCGCACAGTGAACCGCAGGAGGCGAGGCCGATCGTCCACAATCCGGCATTCAGCCCGGCTTGCAGCAAACGAGGTTCGCCGCTGACCAGCACGCAGCCATCGAGTCGATCGACGTTGAGTCCCATTAGTGCTTGCCAGCAAGCATTCGGCGCGGGCCATGGATTGTTTGTTGCTGAATGTTGCGAAGGTTTGATCCACTCCGGTAAAGCGGCCGACAGCGGTTTTGCGAGGGCAGGGGGCAGCTCATCGATCCATGCGCAGGGGATTTTTCGGCGTTGCAAGCTGAGCAGGCTATCGAGTGCGCCGGGAGTCGTTATGGCGTGCTCCGGGTCGCTGCCGCCAAGTTGCAGCGCACGTGCGCCGAAATCCACCAGACAGCCACTGAGCCCGAACAGCACGGCGGTCAGGCTGGGTGTGGCGAGCGGTAAGGTTTCGGCCTGTGACATGGAAGCGTCCCTGAAATAGCGTCAAGGCTAGGGCGCGACAATGACAGTTGGATGACAGGGCTTGCGGAAGGGAATGAAGGAAACTTCCTACAGACAGTCTCATGCCAGACTGCCCAAAATGCCGATTGCGCTTATACTAGCGTTCTTACGCGTGGCCTCAGCTGCCCGTGCCAGAATCAAATCCAAGGAGTTTTCTATGCGCTGGAGCAATCCTCTCGCTCAGCTTTGTGTATGCGCCAGTGTCATGCTGGTTCCGTTCGCCGCCAACGCTGCGACGGAAGAAGACCCTTGGGAAAGCGTTAACCGTCCGATCTTCCAGTTCAACGATTTCGTTGATACCTACGCGCTGAAGCCGCTGGCACAGGGTTATCAGTTCGTGACGCCGCAGTTCGTTGAAGACGGCATCCACAACATGTTCCAGAACGTTGGCGACGTCACCAACCTGGCGAACAACATTCTGCAAGCCAAACCGGCTGCCGCTGGCGTTGATACGGCGCGTCTGATCTTCAACACCACTTTCGGTCTGCTCGGTTTCTTCGATGTCGGCACGAAAATGGGCCTGCACCGCAGCGACGAAGATTTCGGCCAGACCCTCGGTTACTGGGGCGTGAGCAGCGGCCCGTACGTGATGCTGCCGTTGATGGGCCCGAGCACCCTGCGTGACGCGCCGTCCAAGTACGTCGACAGCTTCACCGGCATGTATCGCTACATCGACGACGTGCCGGCGCGTAACTCGATCTTCGGTCTGAACATCGTCGACACCCGCGCCAGCCTGCTGTCGAGCGAGAAGCTGATCAGCGGCGACAAGTACACGTTCATCCGCAACGCTTACCTGCAGAACCGCGAGTTCAAAGTTAAAGATGGTCAGGTTGAAGACGATTTTTAATCTCGACCTGTAGAAACAACAAGGCGACCCTCGGGTCGCCTTTTTTGTGTGCGCTTATTTCATCTTCAGAATGGTCAGGCCTAGCTTCTGAGCGCCGCCATCTTGTGCGCTGACCCAGACCACTTCGGTCTCGGCCTCAAGGCCAGTGAGCGCTGCATGGTCGGAGTCGATCCGCACGCGCAAACGGTCGCCGACCGCGAATTCTCTGGGCGCTTCGACCTGCATGCCACTGCTCGAGAGGTCGATGCACACTCCTGAAACCTCATCACCCTCATGAATCAACACGACATCGGCATCGACTCGCATGCGGATGAAATCGCGCTTTTCGCTGTAGTCCCGACCGGTTTGACTCATGCCTTCGTCCTTCCATTGGGTTACGGTTTGAGCTGTTCTTATAACTCCCAGTGATTTGACAAGTAAAGTCGTCAAGCGACCATCGGCGCATGCTTGAAACGCTCTGCGGATGGGAGTACCGTCTGCGCCTTAGAAGGGCACCTCTGAAGTAACTGCGTTTCGGCCTATGCTCGAAAGCGGTGCAACAGAGAGGCTAGAAAGCGAATCCAGTAGTCCGCGCAGGGTTGTTACCTTGCCCACTACGCCAACCTAATTCTGGCGCCGTTTGCCCACATGCCAAAAACCAGTGCCACGCTGCTGATAATCGATGATGACGAAGTAGTGCGCGCGAGCCTCGCGGCCTATTTGGAAGACAGTGGTTTCAGCGTCCTGCAGGCCAGCAACGGCCAACAGGGTCTCAAGGTATTCGAGCAAGAACAGCCCGATTTGGTTATCTGCGATCTGCGCATGCCGCAGATGGGCGGACTCGAATTCATTCGCCAGGTCACCGAGCGTTCGCCGCAGACGCCGATGATCGTGGTGTCGGGTGCCGGCGTGATGAACGACGCGGTCGAGGCCTTGCGCCTGGGCGCGGCGGATTACCTGATCAAGCCTCTCGAAGATCTGGCTGTGCTCGAGCACTCTGTGCGCCGGGCCCTCGATCGTTCGCGTCTGCTGCTGGAAAACCAGCGCTACCGCGAGAAGCTGGAAAAGGCCAATCGTGAGCTCGCCGCCAGCCTGAACCTGCTCCAGGAAGACCAGAACGCCGGTCGCCAGGTGCAGATGAACATGCTGCCGGAAAGTCCGTGGAGCATCGACGAGTTCAAGTTTGCCCACCAGATCATCCCGTCGTTGTACCTGTCGGGTGATTTTGTCGACTATTTCCGTGTCGACGAGCGCCGGGTTGCGTTTTACCTAGCGGATGTTTCCGGGCATGGCGCCTCGTCAGCCTTCGTCACGGTGCTGTTGAAGTTCATGACCACGCGCTTGCTGTTCGAATCCAAGCGCAACGGCACATTGCCGGAATTCAAGCCTTCAGAAGTCCTTGGTCATATCAACCGGGGGCTGATCAGTTGTAAGCTGGGCAAACACGTCACAATGGTCGGTGGAGTCATCGACGAGGAGACCGGTTTGTTGACCTATAGCATCGGCGGTCATCTGCCTTTGCCAGTGTTGTACACGCCTGACAGTGTTCGTTATCTCGAAGGGCGCGGTTTGCCGGTGGGCCTCTTTAATGAAGCCACCTATGAAGACCACGTGCTTGAGCTGCCGCCGACGTTCAGCCTGACGCTGATGTCCGATGGCATTCTGGATTTGTTGCCAGAACCCACGCTCAAAGAAAAAGAAGCTGCTTTGCCCCAACGGGTGAAGTCGGCGGGCGGCAGCCTGGATGGTCTGCGGCAAGTGTTTGAATTGGCCACGCTAGGGGAGATGCCGGATGATATCGCCCTGTTGGTGTTGAGCAGGAATCTTTAATGAGTACCGGTAGAATCCAGTTCGCCGAGCAGGACGGCACCTTCGTCCTGAAATTCGTCGGTGAAGTTCGCCTGACCCTGTGTTCGGCGTTGGATGCGACTATTGAGAAAATCTTCACCGCGCTGAATTTCAACGCGATCGTGATCGATTTGACCGAAACCCGCAGCATCGACAGCACCACCTTGGGCTTGCTGGCCAAACTGTCGATCCTGTCGCGGCAAAAGGTCGGCCTGCTGCCGACTGTCG
Source organism: Pseudomonas rustica (assembly GCF_049959085.1). Lineage (NCBI taxonomy): Bacteria > Pseudomonadati > Pseudomonadota > Gammaproteobacteria > Pseudomonadales > Pseudomonadaceae > Pseudomonas > Pseudomonas rustica. The sequence goes on from NZ_CP188200.1 coordinate 1,483,016, forward strand.
TGACCACCCACGATGACATCACCCGTCTGCTGCAATCGATGGGGTTTGAGCAGGTGTTCAACATCGTCAACCACCCGGTGCCATGCCCGGAGTGCCTGGACGACCTGCCAGATCAGGATCAGTCGGAAGAAGTGGTGCGGATCAAGGTGCTGGAAGCACACAAAATCCTCATGGGCCTGAACGATTCCAATCGCGAAGCGTTTCATGACCTGGTGAATGCCCTCGAGCGGCATTGATAGTTTGAGCTGAGGGTAGGGCGGCTGGCCCTATCGCGAGCAGGCTCACTCCTACAGGGTTCTTCATTAGCCACATAATCGCGATCACTCCACAGATCCCCTGTAGGAGTGAGCCTGCTCGCGATAGCTTCCGCAAGAACACCGAATATTTCCCAGCCATAAAAAAGGGCGAACCCTCACAGGTTCGCCCTTTTTGCATTTCAAACAATCAAATCACAGCTTGGCCTGCAACAGTGCCTCAAGCTTCTCCTGGTCGCGAGCGAACTGACGGATGCCCTCAGCCAGTTTCTCGGTGGCCATCGCGTCTTCGTTGGACAGCCAGCGGAATTGCGCTTCGTTCAGGCTCTGACGGGCTTCACCGGCGTGGCCTGGGGCCAGTTTGCGTTCCAGCTTGCCGTTATCCGCTGCCAGTTTGTCGATCAGATCCGGGCTGATGGTCAGGCGGTCGCATCCGGCCAGTTGCTCGATCTGATTCAGGTTACGGAAGCTCGCGCCCATGACCACCGTTTTGTAGTCATTGGCTTTGTAGTAGTTGTAGATGCGCGTGACCGACTGTACGCCCGGATCATCGGCGCCGGTGTAGTCGTTGCCGTTGGCCTTTTTGTACCAGTCGTAGATGCGGCCCACGAATGGCGAAATCAGGAACACGCCGGCGTCGGCGCAAGCTGCGGCCTGGGCGAAGGAGAACAGCAGGGTCAGGTTGGTCTGAATGCCTTCTTTTTCCAGCACTTCAGCAGCGCGGATGCCTTCCCAGGTCGAAGCGATCTTGATCAGTACGCGGTCGCGGCCAATGCCGGCCTTGTCGTACAGCTCGATCAGGCGATGCGCGCGTTTCAGCACAGCGTCTTTGTCAAACGACAGGCGTGCATCCACTTCGGTGGAGATACGGCCCGGGATCACTTTGAGAATTTCCTGACCTACCGCGACGCCAAAACGGTCGCTGGCCAGGCCGACATCGCCCTTGCAGTCGCTGACGCAAGCGTTCAGCAGCTCGGCGTAGCCGGAAATGGCCGCGGCTTTGAGCAGCAGGGAAGGGTTGGTGGTGGCGTCGACCGGTTTGACCCGGGCGATCGCTTCGAAGTCGCCAGTGTCGGCCACTACGGTGGTGAATTGTTTGAGTTGTTCCAGCTTGGAAGTCATGGGCGTGCTCTATCCTATGGGTCTGATGACATTACCCGAGCGCTGACGGTCACTCAAGGGCGTGGACGTGTATCGATGGCCCCTGCGGCAACAACCTGAAAACGATTGTTTGAAAGGTGGGGCGGGCTATCGATGAATACGATGCCAAAACAGCGCACAGGTTCAAAGCAACCGACCTGCGTACAGATCGGTTGCGCACGGACTACTCAGCGTTCAACAGGGTTTCGACCGACATTCGCGCCGGTTTCGGCTGACCGTCAGAGGTCAACAGGCCGAAGTTCTTCTCGCGATCGTTACTGCCGGAATCACTGTTCTTCCATTCATAGATAGACGTCAGCGGGATCTGCAGTTTTTTAACATCGCCAATAAAGGCGTTGATCTTGCTCGCCTGACCATCGGCGCCACCATTAGAGCTGAGCGCTGAGACGCCCCACTCACTGATTACCCCCGGCAAATGAAAGTTCTGCTGAATGAATGCCTGCGCGCTGCTGATCTGCGCAGCAGTCATGCCATACGGGTGATACGACACCGCGCTCAGGCATTTCGGGTATTCGCTGACGATGCGGTTCAGCGCCACGGTGGACGCGGAACCGGCGGTCGGCGGCCGCGCGAAGCCATAACCCACCAGTGGCGTCGCCGGTGGCTTGCCCTGCAACGTCTTGCACACCGAACTCATGAACGGCACGAACGTCGTGTCGAAATTTCCCGTCGGCCAGTAGGTCGGCAGATCCGGCTCGTTCCACAGCTCAATCGCCACCAGTTGCGCGTTGTAGGACGTTTCCAGGCTTGTCACAGCATTGGCGAACGCTTCGCCCGCCGTCGCCAGTTCGCTGCCTGACGAAGCCGGCAACGGCTTGATCGCGCGCACCGTCAACAGCACCGGCAACCCCGCCGATCGCGCCGCCGCAAAGGCAGCGCTGACCTGCTGCTGATAGGCCTTGGCGCTCAGGCTGTCGCTCCACACACCGAAGCGCACAAAACTGAACCCGGCGGCTTTGATCTGCGCGGCATCGGCGGCGGTGAAGTTCTGGATCTTCACCTGCACGCCGATGGTCTTGGCGGGGAGGTTAGGGAACAGTTCACTGGCGTGAACCTGACTGGTGGCACCGAGCAGCGCCAACGTCAGCGCGCCAAGTTGTTTCAAAGGTGTCGATTTCATGTCTGCTCTCCCGAAGAGAAGTGACAACTACGAAGAATGATCTCTTTTCTCAATTTTCGAGTGAGGTGATGGCACTTAGTGCGCGAATGTTATTTTTTGTCGGAAAACAATCAGCCGAAAATCACAGTTATTTTTAGTCCGCTAATAGTGGTTGGGCGCCTTTAAAACGCTGTGGTACTTAATGCTCCAGTACTAACAGGGCGATTCTATTTCTGAGTGCAGAAAGATCCACAGGGTTCATTGCAATCCTTTGGCATGTTGGCCGTTTGACATTACCCGGGAAAGTAAAACCTTGTTCAGAAAGATCCTTGTTGTGTGCGTGGGCAATATTTGCCGCAGTCCGACGGCAGAACTGTTGCTGCGTAACGCGCTGGCCTCGTCAGCGATCACCGTTACCTCCGCAGGCCTTGCGGCGCGGGTCGGCGAGGGTGTCGAAGCGTCGGCGCGTCAGGTGCTCGAAGATCACGGCCACAGCGCCGAAACGTTCAAGGCTCGGCAACTGACATCAGACATCGTCAATGAATCAGACCTGATTCTGGTCATGGAAAAACAACACGTTAATCAAGTACTGAAGATTGCCGCGCACGCGAGGGGCAAAGTGTTTCTGCTTGGCAAGTGGCAGAGCGAGCGCGAAATACACGATCCGTATCGTCAAGGTAAAGCCGCTTTTATCCATGCGCATGCATTGATTGAAGATGCAGTTAGTTCATGGGCGCAGCGCCTCGGGCATTGACGAATATTCTTCAGAACAGTGAATGGTAAGAACAGACTTATGCAGTTACCGTCCGTAATCGGCACCCGTGACAATGATCAAGACAGCATTGATCTGCTCGGCATCTTTGGCAGCCTGATCGATCAGAAATGGTTGATTGGCGCGCTCACCGGCGCGTTTATGGTCACCGGCGTTGCCTATGCGGTTTTGGCCACGCCGGTGTATTCGGCGAACGCGCTGGTGCAGGTCGAACCGAAAAAGAACGACATGCTCGGTTTCTCCGACCTCAACAGCATGCTCGGCGGCCAATCGCCGTCGGTGACCGAGATCGGTATCATCAAATCCCGCGCAGTGATCGGCAAAACCGTCGACGACCTGCGCCTGGACATCGACGTCAGCCCCAACACCTTCCCGCTCATCGGCGGCTTTCTCGCCCGGCGTTATCGCGGCGAAACCGACAGCAGCGTCGCCGCGCCGCGTTTCGGCCTGAACAGCTACGCCTGGGGCGGTGAGCGGCTGGAGTTTGCCCGGCTCAATCTGCCGAAAGAATTGCTCGGCAAAAAACTCACGCTGATCGCTGGCGAACAACATCGCTTCCAGTTGCTCGATGACAACGACAACCTGCTGGCCGAGGGCGCGATGGGCGAAGCCTTTGCGCAGGATGGCGTGGAAGGCTTGATCACTCAATTGCAGGCCAATCCCGGCACGCGTTTCGAAGTGGTGCGCAATCCGCGCATCGTGACGATTCAGGGTTATCAGGATGCACTGGATATCTCTGAACAAGGCAAAGAGTCGGGAATCATTCGTCTGGCCCTCGCCAGTGCCGACGCGCCTGAAGCGGTGAAGATTCTCAACAAGATTGCCTCGCTCTACGTCGAGCAAAACGTACGCCGTACCTCGGCGGAAGCGGCGCAGAGCCTGGCCTTCCTGCAAAGTCAGTTGCCGCAGGTCAAACGTGATCTGGCCAAGGCCAGCGATGCCCTGAACGCCTATCAGACCCACGGCAAAACCGTGAACATTTCCCTGGAAACGCAATCGGTGCTCGGTCAGTCCGTCGCGCTGGAAACGCGGATTTCCGAGCTGAAAATGCAGCAGGCGGAGATGGATCGCAAGTTCACCAAACAGCACCCGGCCTATCGCGCGTTGATGAGCCAGATCGGTGAATTGACCCAGCAGCAGAAGTCGCTGGAAGGCAAAGTCCAGGACTTGCCGGCCACCCAGCAAGAACTGCTCAACCTGACCCGCGATGTTGAAGTCGCCTCGCAGATCTACACGCAGTTGCTCAACAAATCCCAGGAGCTGGACATCGTTCGTGCCGGTGCGGTGGGTAACGTGCGTCTGGTCGATACGGCGGACGTCGACCTGACCAGTCCGGTCAAACCGAAGAAAGCCTTGATCGTGCTGATCGCCACATTCTTCGGCGCCTTCGTCGGTGTGGCGCTGGTGCTGCTGCGCAAATCCCTGAGCCGTGGGCTGGAAGGCCCCGAAGCCATCGAGCAACTCGGTTTGCCGGTGTACGCGTCGATTCCGTACAGCGCGCTGCAACAGGAAGAGGACAACAAAAAGGGCCGCGCCCGCGATGGCGTCGACAAACCGGCGTACCTGTTGGCGCTGCGCAATCCGACCGATTTGTCGATCGAGTCGATCCGCAGCCTGCGCACTTGCCTGCACTTCGCCGGGCTCGATTCGACCAACAACCGCATCATGATTTCCGGGCCGAGCCCGCAAGTCGGCAAAACCTTCGTCTCGTCCAACCTCGCCGCAGTCATGGCCTTGAGCGGTCAGCGCGTGGTGCTGATCGATGCAGACATGCGCAAAGGGCACCTGCACAAAACCCTCAACACGCCAATCAGCAACGGTTTATCCGACCTGCTGGTGAAGCGCTGCAGCATCGATCAAGCGATCAACAAAGTCGAAGTCGACAACCTGCATTTCATCAGCCGTGGTCAGGTGCCACCGAATCCGTCCGAGCTGTTGATGCACGCGAACTTCCGCGAATTGCTCGCGCAACTCAGCGAGATGTACGACGTGGTGATCATCGATACGCCGCCGCTGCTGGCGGTGACCGATGCGGCGATTGTCGGCCGTGAAGCGGGCATCAGCCTTATCGTCACGCGCTTCGGGGTGAACCCGGCCAAAGAGATCGAGCTGACCATCCGCCGCTTCGCGCAGAACGGTATCGAGTTGAAAGGCGCGGTGTTCAACGGCGTCGAGAAGCGTGCCGCGAGCTACTACGGCAACGGCGGCTACGGCTATTACAACTACGAATACGCGTCCGACAAATCCTGAGTTTTGGCGATTGTCCTTTCCTGTTTGAAGTGGGTGAGTTGTGAAAAAAATACTGCACGTGGCAGAGACGATCAAAGGTGGCGTCGCGACCGTTATTCGCACGATTTCGGCGTCGCCGGAAGGCGATGCGGCCGACTACGAGTTGGTGTATCTGGTGCCGGAGGATCAGGCCAAAGAACTGCACGGCATCGGCGCGCAACAGATCCGCACCTTCCCGCGCACCGGGCGCAATGTGCCGTCGTTGCTGCGTTTCGCCTGGCGTCTGACGCAGGTGCTGCTCAAGGAGAAACCCGATGTGGTGCATTTGCACAGCACCTTTTCCGGGGTGATTGGCCGCTGCGTCTGCGTGCTGTTGCGTCCGTGGCGCAAGCCGAAAATCGTCTACTGCCCGCACGCGTTTTCGTTTCTGATGGAAAGCTCGCCAATCAAGCAGAAGGTCTATGCGTGGATCGAGCGCGTGCTGCAAAAGGTCACCGACGTGATCATTTGCGTCAGCCAGTACGAACTCGATAAAGCCGCGCGCTTCGGCATCGAGCGCAAACGCATGAAGCTGATCTACAACGGCATTCATCATAAGGACGACGCGCCGAAAGCCGCGAGCCCCGAGCCGATTCATCTGCTGTTTGTCGGCCGTCTCGATTACCAGAAAGGCTTCGACGTGCTGCTCAAGGCCTTCGCCAATGTGCAGCGCAATGACCTGAAACTGACGGTGGTCGGCAGCGCGGTCAACGAGGATTCGGTGGAGTGTCCGCCGATGGATTCGGTCGAATACCTGCCGTGGGTCACGCCGAGCGAAGTGCAGGCGCTGTACCAGAAAGCCGATGCGCTGATTGTGCCGAGTCGCTGGGAAGGTTTCGCCATGGTGCCGCTGGAAGGCATGGCCATGGGGCTGCCGGTGATCGCCAGCAATTGCACCTCGCTGCCGGAACTGGTCACGCACGGCGTGTCGGGCTACGTGTTTCCGTCCGGCGATCACCAGGCGCTGGCCGATGTGCTGGCGCAAATCCAGAAGCCGCGCTTGCTCGACCTCGGCAGCGAAGGGCGCAGCATCGTCCGCGAGCGTTTCAGCGCCGCGTTGATGATTCGCCAGACCTACGACCTGTATCGCGCTCCCAATTTTTAAGTAGAACTCAAGCATATGAACGTAACGATTTTGCATGGCTACAGTGCGTCCAACTCCGGTGACGGCCTGCTCGTCGATCTGGCCATTGCCTTGGTGCAGCGCAACTTTGGCGACGACACCGCGATCAGCGTGGTCGCCTCTGATCCGGATTCTTTCAGCTATCTGCCGCACCCGCGTTTCGACGCGCCAGTGATGGCGGCCAAGGGCCTGGGCCGGGTCAAGCAAGCGGTGTTTCTCAATCAGTCCTACGCCGGGTTGGCGGATCTGCTGCAGAAAACCGATCTGATCGTCGGCGTTGGCGGCGGCTACATGCGCTCGAAAAGCGCTTTCGAACACATCAAGTTGAAGCTCGGTCACGCCAAGCAACTGGAAACCGCGATCCTCAGCAAATTGCCGTCGGTGTACCTGCCGCAAAGCATCGGCCCGTTCCATGGCGAGAGCAGCAAAATCGTCGAGCACTACGCCAACGCCGATGCGGTGTTCGTGCGTGACAACCGTTCCTCGGCGATTTTCGACGCTTGCGAAAACGTCTACCGCGCGCCGGATCTGGCGGTGCAATCGCTGGCGAGCAAAATCCTCCAGCAACCGAAGTTCACCCGTTGCGCCGCATCGCCAGCCACGGTGTGCGTGGTGCTGCGCAAGCCGCCGGAGTGGAGCAAGGACAAGAAGGTCGCGTACGTCGCCAACCTGAAGCTGCTGCTGCAACGCCTTAAGCAAAAAAGCAAAGTGGTCTGCGCCGTGCAGAGCGCCGTTCGCGGCAACGATGACGGTGCCTTCTATCGCGAACTGGGCATCACTGAAGACCTGCTGTCGTTGAAGGCGACCATCGCCAAATATCAGCCCGATCTGGTGATCTCTGTGCGCCTGCACGGCGCCATCGAATCGCTGCTTTCCGGCGTGCCGGCGTACCACATCAGCTACGAGCGCAAAGGCTTTGGCGCCTATCAGGACATGGGCGTCGAGGACTGGGTGATCAATGGCGGTGACATCGATGTCGACACCATCATCAACACGGTTTACGCGCCAAATGCGCTGTCGAATTTCGGCCAGCGCCTGACCGATACCTGCCGTGAAATCGAAGCGAAAACCGTGGCCATGGACGAGATCATCAAGGGTGTCGTTCGATGATATTTCGGCTACTGCTTCGCGGCGGAGCCTTGGGCGCGAAGTTTTTGCTGGTGTTGGCGATCACTCATTACCTCGGTTATGAGGCGCTGGGTTTTTACGGTGTGGTGGTCGCCGCGTCGTTGATCGCCTCGAAGTTTTACAGCGTCGGTTTCAGTTCTGAGATCAATCGCTTGATCAGCGTCGGCGGCAGTTCGCGCCGCGTGGTCGACAAGGTTTTGCTGTTGTACCTGGCGGTGGGACTGGTGCTGTCGGTGGTGACGGTGCTGATTTATTCACTGTTCCAGACCGTTGAAGCGACGGCGACGCTGATCCTCTGCGTGACCCTGGTTTTGCTCACCGAGCACCTGTCGTTCGAGATCAACTCGTTCGTGTTTTCCGCACAAAAAGCCACGGCCGGCGCATTGCTTTTCTTCATCAAGACCGGTCTGTGGGCGGTGTTGGCGGTGGGCGGGATGATGCTCGGCTGGGTGTCGGGGATCGCCAGTGTGCTGTGGTTGTGGGTCGCGGCGAATGTGCTGGTGATTGTCGCCGGATACTTGATTGTGGTGAACGTGCACAAGGGCCGCGACAGCTCGACGCTGGCGACGGGCGCGGTGTGGAAGGCCGGGTTGCCGTTCTACCTCGGTACCGGTTTGATCGCGCTGAGTCAGTACGCCGAGCGTTTCCTGATTATCGATCTGGAGCCCTACGCCAGCCTCGGCAAATATGTGTACGCGTGGTCGGCGGCGAACACCTTGCAAGCCTTGTCGTATGCGGTGGTCGCGGTGGTTGGCATTCCGGTGTTGGCCAAGCGGTTTCAGGCCGATCAGCAGGCGTTTACGGTCAAGCAGTTGTTCGTCAACAAATGGGTGATGCGTTCGCTGGTGGTGTCGGCGGCGGTGGCGGTGGCGATTTATCTGTTCTTCAACGTGGTGCTCGATTACGTCGCCACCAGCGTGCCGCGTCCGGACAATGCGATTCTTGGCGTGCTGATCTTTTCCTGCGCTTTGCGGGCGATTGGCGACATCGTCTGGGGCGGTTTGATTGCCTCGAAAAACAGCCGCGTCTCGCTTGCCAGCGCAGCGATCTGCCTGCTGGTTTCGGTGCCAGTCAGCTACGTGTTGATCAAGCACTATTCGATTTATGGCGCGGCGTGGGGCAATGTCTTCGCGGTCATCGTGCAGCTCGGCGTTATTGCCGTTCTGACGCGCGTGACCGCTGCGAAAAAGGCTGCCGTGTCATGGGCCTGAAGCTGCCGTGTATCGAGTTTCGCGGCAAGCGACTCGATTCGTATGTGTCGTTCCTGATTCTGTTCACCGGGTTGTTTTTGTCAGTGGCCATGCCGCTGCTGATCCCTCGTGATCCGGGCCCGGATGCGATGACCTTGTGGTCGTCCTACGCGCGCGCCGACAACTGCAACTTCTGGAACCCGTTCTCGCCCGATCGCTCATCGTACGAGTGTTCGGCGTTCCTGCTGCGGCCCACCGGGATCAACCTGACCAATGCCTGGGCCTACGGCATGTTCTGCAATTTCTTCCTCACGGCGATTCCGGTGGTGGTGTTTCGGCGCATGCCGTTGGCGATCTTCGGCACCCTGTGTCTGTGGGGTATCGTCCGCTCGTTTTTCCTTGAGAACCTGACCAAGGAAATCATTGTATCGGTGGCGGTGTTGAGCATTTTGCTCAGCTCGTTGACGCGCAAATATCGTGGCGGATTCTTTCTCTCAGCGGTGATTTACGGCGTGCTGATCCGGCCGTACTGGATTCTGTTTTCGCTGTCGTGGGTCGGCGTCTGCGTGATGAAAAAGTACGTATCACGCACGACGTTCTTTCTGATGTTGTTCCTGTTCTACCTGGCGGTGGCCATGGCGATTCAACTAGCGCTGGGCTTCCCGGTGTCGTCGATTCGCGCCAGCAACAACGAACTGCGCACGGCGGGCGAGGAGGGCTCGAAGTCGCTGATCGTCTCGTGGCTCACCGGCAGCGACTTCGTTTCGCAGGCGCTGGACTCGATGATCATCTTCTTCCGCTTGTCGTTCCCGGTGGAGCTGATTCTGCTGTCCGGGCCGGGGCAGGTGATCTTCGTGGCGTTGATGATCATGACCGCGCTGCTGCTGTTCAAAGTCATCACCTCGACCGATTACAAAGGCGCGCCGATACAGACCAAACCCAAGGAACTGATCGCGATTCCGCTGGCGTTTCTGTTGGTGCAGGGTTTGTTCGAGCCGGACTTCGGCTCCTTCGCCCGGCACTTTTCGATGGTGGTGCCGGTGCTGTTCGTAGGGCTGGGCTTGATGCTGCGGGCGAACAAACCGGTGCAGGTTGAATCAAGAATTCTGAATTGAGGCAGGTGCTTTATGTCGAGCAAGAAAAAGTCCCTGGAGATTGAAACCCTGCGCGGTCTGGCGTGCCTGCTGCTGGTGCTTTACCACGTCATCGGGCCGTTGGGCGGCGGCTTGAAGATCGATATCGGCTCGCCGTTCCGGGTGATCGCCGACTCGATGGTGTACGTGCGCATGCCGCTGTTCACCTTTATTTCCGGGTACATCTATTCGATCTACAAAATCCGTGGCAACGACTTTTCCGCGTTCTTCAGCGGCAAGGTGCGGCGTTTGATCGTGCCGTTGTTTTGCGTCGGTGTGCCGTTTTCGGTGCTGCAAGCGGTGGGGCCGGGGGTGAACAAGGATGTCGGTGTGATCTACGCGTTGCTGTCGTTCTGGGTGCCGATCAACCACTTCTGGTTCTTGCAGGCGGTGTTCATCATTTTCATGTTCGTCGGGCTGCTGGAGTGGCGCGGGATGCTGCGTTCGGCGACGCGCTTGTATGGGTTGTTCGCGTTTGCGGCGCTGTTGTTTTTGCTGCCGCCGTTCAAGCTTGATGCGTTCGGAATAAACGGTGCGATTTACCTGCTGCCGTTTTTTGTCGCGGGGATGATCGGGCAGGAGAATGTCGAGGCGCTGAAGCAACGGTTCGCGATGATCGGGCCGGTGGTGTTTGTGCTGATTTCGCTGACGTTGCTGTATGTGGCGGCGCTGGATCGTGAGTTGATTGTTGATCGCCGTAGCTTGATTGGTTTGACGGTGGGGTGTGTGTCTTGCTTTGCGTTGTTGTCGAGTGGCATGCGCTCGAAGGCGTTGACGTGGTTGGGTGGGTATTCGTATGCGATTTTTCTGTTTCATGTGCTGTTTGCGGCGACGTCGCGGGTGGTGCTGGGGCGGTTGGGTGTGAAGGATGAGAGCCTGCTGGTGTTGGGTGGGTTGAGCGTTGGGCTGCTGGGGCCGGTGGTGTTGTCGATGGTGTTCAGCCGGTTTAATTTCACCTCGGTGCTGTTTCTTGGTGAGCGTGCGGCGGTGAAGAAACCGGTGGTGGTCGTTGCCCCGGTGGTGCCGGTTCAGAATAGCTAGAAGCTTCGCGAGCAGGCTCGCTCCCACAGTGGATATCGAGATCTCCTGTAGGAGCTGCGGCACGCTGCGATCTTTTGCTGTTGCTTCTAAAGAGCAAAAGATCGCAGCGTGCCGCAGCTCCTACAGGGGGATTTGTGTATGACGCCGATCCAGTGTGGGAGCGGGCTTGCTCGCGAAGGGGCCTTACGGACGGAAGGAATTTTTGCATGTTGGCAGTGAATGACGCTCAACCCGTTGCAGCGTCGGTGGTTGAGGTGGGTGATGCGCGTGAGCGTTTTGCCCAGTGGCGTGAGGGCAAGGCCGGCAAGGTGTTGTCGGTCTCGGTGATCGGCGACAGTTACAGCGCCGGCCAGGATTTCTATCTGAACAAACTGGTGCAGCGCGTGGCCGGGGAAGTAGGTTTTGCCGGGCCCGGCTATATCGGCTTCAACCATGGCGCCGCGCTCGGCGGCACGCATTTCAAATACACCCGCAGCAGTGAAAAATACTTCGGCGGGGACTGGACGGTTTCAGGTCTGGGCCAGGCGAGTCCGGACAGCCGCACGGTGAAGGGCCGGCCAGGCGCATGGCTGCAAGTCAACGCCAGCCCGACACCGGCGATCAACACCGCCGTCACTCAGGCTAAATTGTTTTACCTGGGCAGTGGCGAACCTGCCGAGATCCGCTATCGCTGGTCATCCTCAGAAGATTGGCAGCCGATGACGTTGGCAGGTTCTGGCGTTCAGGAAGCAACCCTCTCGGGTCTTCCGGCAGCAGCAGACTGGTCATTCAAACTGGAAGTTACCCAAGGCACGCCAACGCTGTTCGGCCTGTGGATGAGCAACGATCAGAACGGCGTGCGCGTCTCGAAACTCGCAGCGTCCGGCGCTGCATCCGCTGACTTCTATCACAACGATGCGCAATGGCAGACCCAGTGGAAAGCCGCTGTGTCGAAGATCCCTGCCGATGTTTACCTGATCATGCTGGGTGGCAATGATCAGGGCTTTGGCGTCAAACCCGCGCAGTATCTGCAGAACGTTCAAGGTCTGGTGGGCATGCTTCGCGAGATTCAACCGGCGGCGAGTATCAACCTGATCATGCGTCAGGACACCACGCGTTCGAGCGCTTATCCGATGTCGGCGTATGCGCAGGTGCTTGAGCCTTGGGCGCGGGAGCAGCGGTTGGGTTACGCCAACCTGCAATGTGCATTCGGTCCTGACGTGAAGCGCTACGCTGCTGCGATGATCGGCCCGGACAAGATTCACCCAGTGCCGGCAACGGGCGGGAAGGTGATTGCGGATTACTTCTACGGCTGGATCACTGGCGCCAACAATCGCTGCGATGCCGCCCCACAATGATCGTTCCCACGCTCTGCGTGGGAATGCATCCTGTGACGCTCCGCGTCATCCGGCGTAGGGACGCGGAGCGTCCCGGGCGGCATTCCCACGCGGAGCGTGGGAACGATCAGGTCAGTCTTGCGTGAAGGCGTCGACTTGTTCGAGCAATTCCGCAAGCTTCTGCGGCATCAACCGTGCATCACAACGGGTTTCCACGTTGATGATGATCGCCGGGTCGTTGCAGCAAATCCGCACGCGGAAGCGCCAGTCGCTGAAGATCACTTTCAGCCCGTCGCTGTCATCCATCTCCAGCGCCTGCTCGCCATAGCGCTTCTTCAAATGCGCGAGCAACGGATACGGATCGCGCAGCGGCCGGCGGATATCCCCGGACGCCGGGAACACGCCAATGCGCTCCACCAGCAAAATCGTGCCCAGCCAGGTTTCGTTGGCGCTGGGCAACGGCTGATGGCGTGACAACCAACTCATCACCCCGAGGTTGCCCACCTCGCGTTCAATCTCTACGGAATGTTGTGCAATGTTCATGGTGGCCTGCCTGAAATGAAAAAGAGGGAGCCGTCTCAGCGGCCCTTGAGGTAGACGTTTTCGTAGCAGAAATTGGTCGCCTGCAAGTAACCCTCGGCGTCGCCGCAGTCGAAGCGCAGGCCCTTGAATTTGTAGGCCAGCACGCAGCCGTTTTGCGCCTGTTTCATCAGCGCGTCGGTGATCTGGATTTCGCCGCCCTTGCCCGGTTGGGTGTCGGCGATCAGGTCGAAAATATCCGGCGTGAGGATGTAGCGACCGATGATCGCCAGGTTCGACGGTGCGTCTTGCGGCGCCGGTTTTTCCACCATGTTGTTGACGCGGTAGATGCCGTCGGAAATCAGCTCGCCGGCGATGACGCCGTACTTGTGGGTCTGGTCGGCCGGGACTTCCTGAATCGCGACGATCGAGCAGCGGAATTTCTTGTACAGCTGAATCATCTGCGTCAGCACGCCGTCGCCTTCAAGGTTCAGGCACAGGTCATCGGCCAGTACCACGGCAAATGGCTCGTCGCCAATCAACGGACGGCCGCTGAGGATCGCGTGGCCGAGGCCCTTCATTTCCACCTGACGGGTGTAGGAGAAGGTGCAGGTGTCGATCAGCTCGCGAGTGCCGGCCAGAAACTTCTCTTTTTCGGTGCCGCGAATCTGGTGTTCGAGTTCGTAGCTGATGTCGAAATGGTCTTCCAGCGCACGCTTGCCCCGGCCGGTGACGATGGCCATGTGTTGCAGGCCAGCGTCCCGTGCTTCTTCAACGGCGTATTCGATCAACGGCTTGTTGACGATCGGCAGCATCTCTTTCGGCATGGCTTTGGTGGCCGGCAAGAAACGCGTGCCGTAGCCGGCAGCGGGGAACAAACATTTACGAATCATAAAAGTATCCTGGACAGTCATGGAACACAGGCGACGCATGCAGGCCATAACTTCGGTCTGCAAGTTTCAATGATGATTGAAGGCTTACTTTAATACCTGAGTCAGGTTATTAATGGCAATTGTTCATGGGGATAAAAGCCGACAATGTTATGAGATGTCGGTGAGTGCTTGATTAGTTATTTTTAGTCGGTATCTGTTGATAGTGATTCGTGCACTTGCAGTGCTAATAAGTAGCGGGCAATACAGTGTGACCTGCAAAAATATTTATTGCCAGTCATTGAACTAGTTTTGTTTTCGGTTGTTGTCGTTCGTTTGTGTGGATTGCGACACATATCCATGCAGTCGGGCTTGACACGCTACTTGGCATTTATCAAATGACGGATCGCGCCATGAAGATTCTCGTGACCGGCGGTGCCGGCTATATCGGTTCGCATACCACACTTGCGTTGCTGGAAGCAGGTTATGAAGTTGTTGTGCTGGATAATCTTTGCAACAGCAGCGATGCGGCGTTGCATGCCGTAGAAGCCATCTGCGGCAAGAGTGCCTGGATGATTCGCGGCGATGTCTGTGATCGGGCCTTGCTCGACCGGATTTTCCGCGAACACAACATTGAGGCCGTGCTGCATTTCGCCGGTCTCAAGGCTGTCGGCGAAAGCGTGCGCAAGCCGCTGGAATACTACGAAACCAACGTCAGCGGCAGCATCACGCTGTGTCAGGCGATGGCGGCGGCGGGGGTGTTTCGTCTGGTGTTCAGTTCGTCCGCCACGGTGTACGGCGAACCCGAGCAAATGCCCATTCGCGAAGATTTTCCTACCGGCAATCCGACCAATCCCTACGGCCAGTCCAAGCTGATTGTCGAAAACGTGCTGCGCGATTTGAGCCAGGCCGAACCGCGCTGGAGCATCGCTTTGCTGCGCTACTTCAACCCGATCGGCGCCCACGACAGCGGGCAGATGGGCGAAGACCCCAACGGTATCCCCAACAATCTGGTGCCTTACATCAGTCAGGTCGCGGTCGGCAGCCTTCAAGAGTTGTCGATTTTCGGCAACGACTACCCGACGATCGACGGCACCGGGGTGCGCGATTACATCCACGTCGTTGATCTGGCCGATGGGCATTTGAAAGCATTGCAATCGATTGCCGGACGCACTGGCATTCACACCTGGAACCTCGGCACCGGTGATGGCTACAGCGTGTTGCAAGTGCTGCATGCCTTCGAACAGGCCTGCGGGCAACCGGTGCCGTACCGGATGATGCCGCGTCGTTCCGGCGATATTGCCGAGAGTTGGGCCGACGCCTCCAAGGCTGCGAAAGAACTTGGCTGGAAAGCCACGCGCAGTTTGCAGGACATGGTCACCGACACCTGGCGCTGGCAATCCACGCATCCCAATGGTTACTTGGGATGATGGCCATTTAAAGTCCAATGTTATTTTCAGTCAGGTTGTTAGATTCCGTCGGGAAATTACACTGGCAATGCCTTTTGCAAGTCCGTAGATATAAACCTGCCGTTCGACTTTTATCAGTTGGGTAAGACTGTGAAAGAACAACGGATCTTGTTCGCGCTATTTGCGGGCTTGAACGCTACCACCTCTAACACACGCCGGTTTTTTAACAGGCTGAATGTTAGAAAGGAGTTGTTATGAAAAAAGTGATGGCAGTTGCCCTGTTGACGATGTTGAGCAACTGGGCTGCCGCCGCTGAAGCACCGCTTACTGCGGTGACCAATGTAGGTGGCAACGTGGCGGCTTCTCAAGCGCCGGCAGCCAGTACTGCAATGGTCGCCAGTGCAGTCGCGGCGTCTAACAGCGGTGGCAGTGCCAACGGCGGTACCACCGGTACAACGGGTACCACCGGTACAACCGGCACGCATAACTAACAGGAAAGTTCTGTTAGTGCAGTACAAGGTCGCCCGACGTGAGTCGGGTGACTTTGTTTTTGGATTCGCCCTTGAATAGCGTAGTGCCATTATGACTCGTAGTGTTTATCTTTTAATGTTGGCAAGTCTCGCTTTGCAAGGTTGCATGTTTTCCCCCGGTCAATACCTGAGCACCCAGGACATCACGCGTCAGGGTGCCAGTGAAAGCAGCCGGGTCGAGCTGATTCCGATCACGCCCAAGCTGATTGCCATGAACCGCGCCACGCAAAAACGTGAGTCGCTGCCGGCAGAGTTGTTGGCGACGCCCGCGGAATACCGCATCGGCAAGAACGACGTGCTGTACATCACCGTGTGGGATCACCCGGAACTGACCGCACCCTCCGGCGCGCAACAACAGATCGATGCCAACGGCCGCCTGGTGCGCTCCGATGGCACGCTGTACTACCCGTTTATCAAGGAAGTTCAGGCCACCGGCCGGACTATCCAGCAACTGCGCTCGGACATCGAACAACGGCTGTCGGCGTTCATCGCCGAGCCGCAGGTGGATGTCGCGGTGTTGCGTTTCGCCAGCCAGAAAGTCGTGGTCACCGGCGCCGTCACCAAGGCTGGCCCACAAGCGATTTCCACCAACCCGCTGAGCGTGGTCGAGGCGCTGGGCACTGCCGGCATCGACACCAACAATGCCGACTTGTCCGGGCTGCTGCTCAACCGCAAGGGCCGGGTGTATCCGCTCAATCTGGATTCGCTCAATCAAGCGGATTCCGAGTTGCAGAACGTCTACCTCAAGGGCGGCGATCAGCTGTATCTGCCGTACAACGACAACAAGCGCATTTACGTGATGGGCGAGGTCAATCAGCCACGCGCGTTGAGCTTCAAGACCGCGACGATGAACCTTTCCGACGTGCTCGGTTCGGTCGGCGGCTTGAGCCAGACCACCTCCAACGGCAACGCGGTGTACGTCATTCGCGGCGTGGAAAACCTCGATGTCGAGCCGGCAAAAATCTATCAACTCGAAGCCGAATCGCCGACCGCCATGGCGCTCGCTTCGCACTTCGAAGTACGTCCTCAGGACGTCGTGTATGTCGGCCCTGCCAACGTGACTCGCTGGAACCGTCTGATCAGCCAACTGGTGCCGTCGGCATCGATTGTCGGCACCGGCGCTTCCGCTGCGAAGAACTGGAGCGAATACAGCAACAACAGCAAATAAGGCCGCCCGTCCGTGAAAATATTGAAAATCGGCGTCTGCCTGATGGCGGCCGCGTTGCTGTGCGGCTGTAACCCCCTGATGAGCGCGTCGCTGAACAACTTGAAGGCCGCGGTCGTCGGCCCGGATGAAGTCGAGGTGACGCCCGCCGAAGTGGCCGGGGTCAATTACCCGCAACTCAAACTGACCACGCCGTCCGGCTCCGGCGTTTTGGCGCTGGTGCGCGAGCGCGAGGATCTGCAATTTTGGGTCGCTTCCGGCAAACAAGTGTTGTTGCTGCGCGATGGCCTCGCTGTGCGCAGCATTGGCCTGGGTCTGGAAGGCGATCTCGATGGCACGCGCCTGGCTGACAACTCGCCGTTCAAACGAGGCCTGCATCAAGTGCCGGACGGTTTCACCACGCGGCGCTGGATCGATCTCTACAAGGGCCAGGAAGTGGGGGTGATCGTCAACAGTCGCTTCACCCGCCGCGCCACTGAAACCCTGACCATTCTGGACAAGGACTACGCCGTGCTGCGTGTCGACGAGCAGATCGACGCTCCGGCCATTGGTCTCAGTGCGACCAACCGTTATTGGGTCGATCCGCGTGACGGTTTCATCGTGCAGAGCGAGCAGCAACTCACTTCGCAACTGCGGGTGAAGCTCGTGCAACTGACCCCTGATCGCAGGCATTTGCCGTGAAGCGCCTGAGGGTTTTTTCCGCTTTTTTGCTGTTGGTCGCAGGTGCGAGTCAGGCCGCCGTCATTGTCAGCGGCGATGTCGCCAACCCGGGCCCGGTCGAGTTGCCGGCGGGTGGGCGTTTGCTCGATGTGATCAGCGTTGCCGTACCGAATGCCGAAGGTTATTGGCTGGCGGGCGGCTTGCTGCGCCAATCGCTGATTGAGCAACAGACGCGGCTGAAGGTCGGCGTGCTGTTTGATCTGGATGTGCTGCGGCGCATGGCGTTGCTTTTCGACAGACCGAGCCGGGCGGCGCTGGCGCAGCGTGTTGCCGACGAGGTTCGGCAGATGCCGGTGACCGGGCGGCAGATTGCCGATCTCGATCCGGTGGCGCTGGAAGTCGGCTTCGCGCGCAACATTCGTCTCGACGATGGCGATCGGCTGATCTATCCGACACGCGTCGATGAGGTGGAAGTGGTCGGTGCTGTCGACGCGCCGTGTCACCTGCCGTATCAGCCGTTGCAGGAAGCTCGCGAGTACCTGCAAGGCTGTGCGATTTCCAGCGATGCCGAGGCCGATTATCTGTGGCTGATCCAGCCCAACGGCGCTTCGCAGCGCGTCGGTATTGCGCATTGGAATCGCGAATCCGGGCACTTTCCCGTGGCCGGCAGCAAGATTCTGGTGCCGCTGAAAAATGATGATCTTGATCCGCCTATCCCTGAGCTGAATCAGCAGTTGGCCGAATTTATTGCCACGCAGCTGGCCGAGGTGGTTCGTTGAAGTTACGTTTTGCAGCTGTGTTGTTATTGCCCTGTGGTTTGGCTCATGCAGAGCCGCGCATTACCCAGAATGACTTCGGCGGCGCCGGTCTGTTGCAGACGCCGACGGCACGCATGGCCCCGGCCGGCGAGTTGAGCGT
This sequence comes from Pseudomonas rustica, assembly GCF_049959085.1. Lineage (NCBI taxonomy): Bacteria > Pseudomonadati > Pseudomonadota > Gammaproteobacteria > Pseudomonadales > Pseudomonadaceae > Pseudomonas > Pseudomonas rustica. The sequence continues at coordinate 1,501,571 of NZ_CP188200.1, forward strand.
CAACGCCAACCGCACCGATCCGTACAGCCGCTACAGCGTTTCGTTGCAGCCGCTGGACTGGCTCGAAGGCTCGTTTCGCTACACCGCGATCACCAACCGGCCGTACGGCTCGGAGGCCCTCAGCGGCAGCCAAAGCTATAAGGATAAGGCAGTCGACGCCAAAGTCCGGCTGTGGGAGGAGAGCCACTGGGCGCCGGAAGTGGCGTTGGGCTTCCGAGATATCGGCGGTACCGGTTTGTTCTCCAGTGAGTTTTTCGTCGCCAACAAACGCTTCGACAATTTTGATTTCAGCGCCGGCATCGCCTGGGGTTACATCGGTAATCGCGGCGACTTCGACAACCCGTTGGGCTTCGCCAGTGATCGCTTCAAAACCCGTCCGGAAACCGAAGGCACCGGTGACGTCAACGCGGGTTCGTATTTCCGTGGCCGGCCTTCGCTGTTCGGCGGTGTGAGCTATCAGACGCCGTGGGATCGTCTCAGCCTGAAGCTCGAATACGAAGGCAACGACTATAAAAACGAGCCGAAGGACAACGAGATCAAACAGGACTCGCCGATCAACCTCGGCGCAGTGTTCAAAGTCACGGATTCGATCGACCTCAGCGCGGCGTGGGAGCGCGGTAATACGGCGATGTTTGGCGTGACTTTTCACACCAATTTCGTCAGCCGCAAAGCGCCGGCGAAGACCTACGACCCGACCCCGGAACCGCTGCCGGCGAAGGCACCGACCACGTCGATGGAGCAGGTTGACTGGGCCAACGTCTCGCAGCGTTTGCAGCAGAATGCCGGCTATAAAGTCGAGCGCATTGCCCAGCGCGATTCCGAGCTGATCGTGTATGGCGAGCAGCAGCGTTACTTCCATTCGTCCAAGGCAGTCGGGCGTGCGAGCCGGATTCTCGATAACAGCGTCAACGACGATATCGACTGGTTCACCGTGGTCAACAAGCGCTACGACCTGCCCCTGGAAGAAACCAGCGTGCCGCGCCAGACCTTCCGCGAAGTGATCAACAACGAGGAACCGCTGCAGTCGCTGCACCGCACCACCGAGATCAACCCAGCGATGCCACACAACGAGAAAACCCTCTACACCGAAGCGCCGCAGCATTTCAGTTACGGCGTCGGTCTGGGCTTCAAACAGAACGTCGGCGGCCCGGATGGTTTGCTCTATCAATTCAGTGCCGATGCGGATGCCGAATACCGCTTCAATCGCAACACTTGGTGGAGCGGTCTGCTCAGCGCCAATCTGGCCAACAACTTCGACAAATTCACCTACGACGCACCGAGCGGATTACCCCGTGTGCGCACGGATTTGCGGCAGTACCTGACCACCTCCGATGTGACCATGCCGCTGTTCCAGGTCAGCCACGCCGAGCAGTTGGATAAAGACCTCTACGGCATGGTGTACGGCGGTTATCTGGAGTCGATGTTTGCCGGCGTGGGCGGGGAGGTGTTGTTCCGCCCGACCGGTGAACGCTGGTCGGTGGGCGCGGATCTGAACTGGGTGCGCCAGCGTGATTTTGATCAGGGTTTGGGTTTGCGTGATTACTCGGTGGTGACCGGGCATATCACCGGTTACACGGATCTGCCGTTTGATACGTTAGCAGCCGTCAGTGTCGGTCGTTATCTGGCGGGGGATTGGGGCGGTACCGTGGATATCTCGCGAGAGTTTTTCAACGGCGTGCGCTTTGGTGCGTGGGCGACGGTCACCACGGCCAACAGCGCCGAATACGGTGAAGGTAGCTTCGACAAAGGCCTGTACCTGTCGATCCCGTTCGACGAAATGATGAGCATGTCGACCATGCGCCGCGCCAACCTGGTGTGGGCCCCGTTGACCCGAGACGGTGGCGCCAGACTGAGCCGCAGCTTCCAACTGCACTCGATGACGGATAGCCGGGAAGGGGACATGTTCTATCGCAACTTCGAGAAAATCACCGAGTAACCCGTGATCTTTGTGGGAGCAGAGTTTGCTCGCGAAGGCGTCGGCACATCCAGCACCGATGTTGCCTGACCCACCGCTTTCGCGAGCAGGCTCACTCCTACAATGATCTGTAGCATTCCCGCTATCCGATACCCACACAAATCCCCGGTAGGAGCCGAGCTTGCTCGCGAAGGCGTCGGCACATTCAATATCGATGTTGCCTGACCCACCGCTTTCGCGAGCAAGCTCTGCTCCTACATTGATTTGTGGTATTCCCACTATCCAGTGATCAACACAAACCCCCTGTAGGAGCCGAGCTTGCTCGCGAAGGCGTCGGCACATCCAGCACCGATGTTGCCTGACCCACCGCTTTCGCGAGCAAGCTCACTCCTACACTGATCTGTGGCATTCCCGCTATCCCGTGATCAACACAAATGCCCTGTAGGAGCCGAGCTTGCTCGCGAAGGCGTCGGCACATTCAATATCGATGTTGCCTGACCCACCGCTTTCGCGAGCAAGCTCTGCTCCTACAATGATTTGTGGCATTCCCGCTATCCTGTGATCAACACAAACCCCCTGTAGGAGCCGAGCTTGCTCGCGAAGGCGTCGGCACATTCAATATCGATGTTGCCTGACCCACCGCTTTCGCGAGCAAGCTCTGCTCCTACAAGGGCATGTGCCACGCCACCTATCTTGGGCCGAGCACTCATCCCCTGTAGGAGTGAGCCTGCTCGCGAAGGCGTCAGCATATTCAACATCGATGTTGCTTGGCCCACCGCCTTCGCGAGCAAGCTCGGCTCCTACAAGGGTTGTGTGCCGCCGCAAAAATCCCGATTCCAACCCAAATCCCAGGCACAAAAAAGGGGACTTTCGTCCCCGTGCATTTGCGCAACCGGCCTCAGTAAATATCCTTCGACAACAGCGTAAACGGTGTCTTCACCAGGATCTTCAGATCCAGCCACAACGACCAGCTGTTGATGTACTGCAGGTCAATCTCGACACGCTTCTGCATCTTGTCGATCGTGTCCGTTTCGCCCCGGCAGCCGCTGATTTGTGCGAGCCCGGTGATCCCCGGTTTAATCCGGTGACGTGCCATGTACGCGAGGATTTTCCCCGAGTAGAAGTGGTTGTGCGCCACCGCATGTGGACGCGGCCCGACCAGTGCCATATGCCCTTGCAGCACGTTGAACAGCTGCGGCAATTCATCCAGCGAAGTGCGGCGAATAAAGCGTCCAACCGCAGTAATGCGCGAATCGTTACGGCTGGCCTGTTTCACTTCGCGGTCGTCGTGCACGCTCATCGAGCGGAATTTCCAGACCTTGATCACCTTGCCGTTCCAGCCATGGCGATCCTGTTTGAAAAACACCGGCCCCGGCGAGTTGAGCTTTACCGCCAGCGCGATGATCAGCAGGATCGGGCTCAACGCGATGATCGCCAGCAACGCCACGGTTTTCTCAACCAGACTTTTGCTCAACGCAGCGGTCGGGCGACTGGTCAGCGGGCTCTCGTTCAAGTAGATCGCCGGCAAACCATCCACGACTTTCACCGAGTGATTGAGCAGCGTCAGCGCGTTCAGATCCGGCACCCAGACCACATCAACGTTGGCGCCGAGCAAATCGACATACATCGCCTCGATCTGCGCCGCTTCGCACAGCGGTAGCGTGATGTACAAACGGCGGATGTCGTGTGCTTCGATCAGCTCCAGCAATTGTTCCTGAGCGCCAACGACGCGCGGTGCATCCGAGGCCAGAGCGGGCAGGGTGCCGTTGCTCACCAGTCCCACCAGCGGCAGGTTTTCCGAGAGACTGAGCTTCTTCGCCAAGCCCAGTGCCAGTTCGCCAGTGCCAACGATCAGCGTCTTGTGCTCACTTTTACGCGAGCGCTGGTAGTACTTCGAAAACGCGTGTAGCGGTGCGTACAAAAACGCCTGGCCGAGGAAGCCGTACACCGCCCAACTCAGAATCACCTGCCGCGAAAACAACTCATCGGCCTGGCAGACAAACGCGATGCAGGCCAGCGCTGCCATGGTCATCGACCAACCCATGAACAACCGACCCAACCCGGTCAGGTAGTTGTCGCGTTTGCGATAAACACCGCTAAACGTATAAGCCGGCACCGAAGCCAAAACCGCCAAGGTTGCGCACATCCGGTAATAGAACGCGACGCTTCCAGTGTGCTGTTCAGCCAGTACGAACAACAGCGTTACAACGAAGCCCTGCGCCAGCGCCCATTGGCCCCAAAAGGTCAGTCCCTTGAGGCCCGTGCTTCGATTGATACTAAGAGAAAGATCCATACGATATCCCCAAAAGACGTCCATTCAGGTTTCAACAGTTGAAATCCGAGTTGTTAAACAGGCTTATTGTTTTTGTTGTAGCGAGTGTCCTGAGGTAACAACGCCGATAGGTCGAACTGTCGTCAGTCAATAGACTAATTTATTGGCGATAAGGGTGTCTGACGAGTTCTAACAAGATGGCATAGTGCCAACTTTTAAATATTTAAAAGCTGATTGTTAGAAAAGGTCGAATAGCAGGGGGTGAATAAAGGATGTCGTATTTGTTACTGTTGGAGGGGTGGAGGCAGGGAGTGTTAATTAAAGGAGGGAGTTGAAACCAAACAGAGTGCTCTTGTTGTTTTTGTAATCGCACTTTTATCTGTTTATCTGGTCTGGGCGGTCGGCTGTGTTTAGGCGACGACTTCCTGGATGAGGCAATAACCACGGTTTCTGACCGCGCGGAACAGTCGTTCACCCTTACTGGCCATTTTGAACTTGTCTTGCAGGCGGCTCAGGCACATCTCCAGACCGCGATATTGCTCCGGCTCTCGGCCGATGCTCAGAATCAACTCGTCTCGACTGACAACCCGTTCTTCATGGCTGAGCATTTTTTTAACCAGTGCTGTTTCAAGTCCGGTGAGACTGATCTCGACATCGTCTTTGACCAGTGCGCCTTGATCGTTGTCCAGATGCCAGGTTTCGTTGCCAGGCGTATCGTCAGCATTGGCGGGAATTATCTCGCCGGTTACCGATGGATTGCTCTGAAAGGGATTAGCGATTTGCGCGGCTCGCCATTCGGATTCGAGGGTGGCGATGATTTTCTGGGTGTCATATTCAATCGTGCGTGCGACGTTCTTTCGACTAACGCTTGGGTATGTGAACTCCATCACGGTCGGGGCGGAAGAGGGCGAAGCGGAGCCTTCAATAAACATTTGTGCCTGAGACGTGCCAAATGAATTGAAGCGTTCACTGGACAAAATGCTTTCCAGTTCACGTTGCGACGTTGTGCTATTAGTCACGACAACAAAATATTTTCTTGGGAGGGTTGTACTAGTTTCCATGTCTCTCTCCTGAATACACACCAAAATTGGCTAAAAAGGGTCAATCGGCAGGCGAGCAATGACTTCCTCGGAAGTAATCGATAGGCAGGGTCTGGGCCCAATGATGGCCCTCGATAAGTTCCACTCGATCTGCTGCTATGTTATGGAGTTATTGTTATGGTTAGTGTTGTCGCGCTCATTCAATCGCTTGATTTCTAATAGGCGTGCGGTACAGATAAAACGATAGCGTTGCATGGGACGATCCTTCGTACGTATGCAAAAGGGATGGCTGCCATTGAATCAGGCAGTCGATATCAGACCCCGCAGCAGGCGATAGCCATGGCCGCGGATGCTCTGAATCGCGTTGGTACCATACATGTCCTTGATTTTTCCACGCAAGCGGCTGATCGATTTCTCCAGCGCTCGAGGGTCGTAGAAATTGGGGTTGAGGCCCATGATGTTGGCAATTTCATCATGGCTCAGAATGTGGTTATGAGTTTGCGCAAAGGCTTCGAGGATCTTCATTTCGGCAAACGAGATATCAAGTTTCTGGCGGGAGCCCATCAGGCAAATGCGCGTCGGGTCGAGTGTCAGATTGATATCGCGTTGCCACTCTTCACTGTTGAAGAACTCGGCAAGCAACTCGGCGCTGTCCTCAGAGAGGGTATTGAGTTTGATACAAAAGTCAGCGCCGGCCAGAAAATACTTGATCTTGTTGAAGGCGCCGCGCCCAGTGATCACTGCGCAAATGATCGGTTTCAAGTTGTCGCTGCGAACGCTTTGCACCAGCGCCAAATTGTCTTCGAGGGCCTGAGGGCTGTCGATGACCAGGAAAATGGCGCGATACCCAGAATAATCATTCTGCTGAAATGAACGAGTGTACGCATCGACCTCTAGTGCCATATCGCTGCGCACATGCCTGGCCACCAGCGTTCTAAAATGTTCGGCCACGCCACGGGTACGACCCAAAGTGAGAACACCGGGGTCGTCGTTTTGCGGGCGCGGACTTCTAGTCGCTAAGTTCCCAGAGAGCATCATGCATTGACTCGAATTAAGTGCTGACATCGGGATGTTAAAGCACCGGTTCTCATCTGTGACTGACAATTGGTAACATTCACGCGCTTTTTAGACGTGGCTCCCGAGTTTTCTAACAATAATTAAGCTTTTCAAGCTTTTAGTTGATTTTGTCAGATAGGTGAACTAGCGCTTAGATGGTGGCGATATGCAATGGTGCCACTATTTTGAATCGCTGGCCATCGCTTTGTTAATGTCCAATTGCCATTGTTTGGCCATCTGCGTGAATGTGAGATTCATCACACTTTATTGGCTGGACTAACTTTTTGCCACTCGGCTCCTAAATATTTTCTGCGTAGTTCGTCGTCCGACGATTACTAACATGGCTTGAGTGTGGCATTTCATTAGACCTATTCTTTCAGGATCAAAAGATCGCAGCCTTCGGCAGCTCCTACAGGGGAATGCATTTCAAATGTAGGAGCTGCCGAAGGCTGAGATCTTTTGATCTTTCATTTTGGCCAATTGTTTAATTGCAGATACTCAAGCCCTGAGTGTTATTACCCGGTCGCTCACACGAGCGCTCTGACGGAGGATTAATGGATTTCTGGACTTTTTTCCAGGTGTTGATATTAGGTGCGGTTGAAGGCCTCACCGAGTTCTTGCCCATCTCAAGTACCGGCCACCAGATCATCGTCGCCGACCTGCTCGACTTTGGTGGTGAGCGCGCCATGGCGTTCAACATTATTATTCAACTGGGTGCCATTCTCGCCGTGGTCTGGGAGTTCCGCCCGAAGATCTTCGAAATCATCAAATGCCTGCCCACTGAGCGCAATGCACAACGCTTCACCGTCAACTTACTGATCGCCTTTCTACCCGCCGTTGTACTCGGCGTGCTGTTCGCCGACACCATCCACCATTACCTGTTTAACCCGATTACCGTCGCCGTGGCGCTGGTGGTCGGTGGCGTGGTGATGCTGTGGGCCGAACAACGCAGTCATGTGATCAGCGTCGAGCACGTCGACGACATGCGCTGGTCTGACGCGCTCAAGGTCGGTTTCGTACAGTGCCTGGCGATGATTCCCGGCACCTCGCGTTCCGGCTCGACCATCATCGGCGGCTTGCTCTTCGGCCTGTCACGCAAAGCCGCTACCGAGTTCTCGTTCTTCCTCGCCATGCCAACCATGGTCGGCGCCGCCGTGTACTCCGGCTACAAATACCGCGACTTGTTTCAGCCCAACGACCTGCCGGTGTTCGCGCTCGGCTTCGTCACCGCGTTCATTTTCGCGATGATCGCCGTGCGCGGTTTGCTCAAATTTATTGCCAACCACAGCTATGCCGCGTTCGCGTGGTATCGGATCGCGTTTGGTTTGCTGATTCTGGCGACGTGGGCGTTTGGTTGGGTCAACTGGACAGCGGCAGCGGCGGGGTGAAGGTCAAGCCAGGCGGATCAAACCGCCTGGTTGAAACTGGGGGAGGGCATCAACGCCCTTCAAGCAACTCGGCGGCTTGATCCAGCAACGCCAGCGGATCCTTGGCCTTGTGAATATCCACCGACAACAACTGACGGAATTTACGCGCCCCCGGGAACCCCGTGCCCAGGCCTAGCACATGCCGCGTGATGTGATGCATCGCGCCGCCGGCCGCCAAATGCTCGGCTATATAAGGACGCAATTGCGCCAACGCCTCAGCCCGACTGATCACCGGCGCCGAACTGCCGAACAACTGCTGATCCACCTCCGCCAGCACATACGGATTGTGATAAGCCTCGCGCCCCAACATCACGCCGTCGAACGTCTGCAAATGCTCATGGCAAGCCTCCATCGTCTTGATCCCGCCGTTCAGCACAATCTCCAACTCCGGAAAATCCGCCTTCAACTGCGCCGCCACGTCATAACGCAACGGCGGAATGTCACGATTCTCCTTCGGCGACAACCCCTCCAGAATCGCAATCCGCGCATGCACGGTAAAACTCGTGCACCCGGCATCGCGGACGGTGCCGACGAAATCGCACAGCTCTTCGTAACTGTCGCGACCATTGATGCCGATGCGGTGCTTGACCGTTACTGGAATTGACACCGCGTCACGCATGGCCTTGACGCAATCCGCCACTAACTGTGGGTGACCCATCAGGCAGGCGCCGATCATGTTGTTCTGTACGCGATCGCTTGGGCAGCCGACGTTGAGGTTTACCTCGTCGTAGCCGTGCTCCTGCGCCATGCGTGCGCAGGCGGCCAGGTCGAGGGGGACGCTACCGCCGAGTTGCAACGCCAAAGGATGCTCGGCTTCGTTGTGACGGAGGAAGCGTTCGTGATCGCCGTTGAGGAGAGCGCCGGTGGTGACCATTTCGGTGTAGAGCAGGGCGTTCTTCGACAGGAGGCGTAGGAAGAAGCGGCAGTGACGGTCGGTCCAATCCATCATTGGGGCTACACTAAATTTACGATTCATAAAGCCTTGTATTTAAAGGTCTCCAGCATATTTTAGTGCTATCCTGCGTGTACATTTCAGGGCCAAAATGACGGTTTTGGTACACCTGGGGTACACGCCGTGTGCAAAAAGGTATGCATCGGGGTACGGGTTAATGAACATTGAGTGAACACAAGTATGGCTTCGATACACCAGCTCCCCAGTGGCAAATGGCGCGCCCTCATTCGGAAAAAGGGCATCACCCCGATCAGCGCAACGTTCGTGACCGAAAAGCTTGCGAAGACATTCGCGAAGGAGAAGGAGCGTCAGCTTGAAGAGATCAAGGCTACAGGCAGGACGGCGGCCCCCAAGGGTTCAACTGTCGCTCATTATATCGATGACTACCTCGATTACATACAGCGTGGGCGAACCCTTCAGCGGAGCGCGCTGTTTATCTACAAGGCGTTGAAGAAAAGATTTGGCAAAATCGGCATCGAACGGCTTTCGAAGAGCCACCTGGATTCGTTCATCAATGATCGGAAAAAGGAGGGCGTACAGGGCCAGACTATCGCCGGTGATCTCTCCCTGCTGTCATCTGTCCTTCGCTATTGCTATGACAGTAAGCACCTAGATGTAGATCCCGACCTTGCAGACAAAGCTCGGAAAAGCCTCAAGACCAATCACAAAATGAGGATCAAAAGCCGAGAGGTTGAATGCTTGCCGACTCAGTCAGAAGTTGACGCCATTATTGCGGCCTACGCCAACAAAAAGCGCCAAAAGATCGACATGCCCAAGGTCATCAAATTCGGACTTTACACGTCCATGCGACAGTCGGAAATCTGTGGGATCAGAATTGAAGATTTAGACAGGGAAAATAAAACTGTCATCATTCGTGACCGTAAGCATCCGAGTGACAAAGAGGGTAACGATGAGACAGTTGCATTGCTTCCATCTGCCTGGCAGATAGTCGAAACGGTCATTGGGAGTCGCCAGTCAGGCTGCATTTTTCCCTACAATCCCAAGTCTGTGTCCACCGCGTTCACTCGTGCAAGGGCAGTTGCGGGAGTAACACGTCCGGTTCGATTCCACGACCTAAGGCATAAAGCAATTACCGACTTCTTTGGCCTTGGCCTTAACGTACCCCAGGTCGCTTCAATGAGTGGCCATCGCGACTGGCAAACACTGAAGCGCTATACACACGTCAAAGCGACTGATGTTCATGCAGCTTACAATGCTCTAAATCTCAAACAGGGAGATTTGAAAAATGTCGGCAGCCAGCTCGCTCTGATCTTGCAGAAGCTCGGTGATATGAATGGCGCCCCGGCATAAAAAACAAGGGGGCCATCTGGCCCCCTTGTTTTTTAAATGCAGCGCCTGATAAAGTCGTCAGAATCAGTTTCCATCAAACTACCAATGAACTCCATCACAGCGTTTTTTGGATATAAGTAAGCAGAGCCGAAGCGTATAGGTTTCGGGCCTTTGCCGTGTTTTCTCCAGTAAGCAAGGGTCTCAAGAGTTACCTTGGCAAGCTCGCTGATGTCCTCGGCGGTGTAGCAGTTGATCTCGTCTGCCATTTTGCTTCTCAAGTTGCTGGCGTCAATCATTAGATGCAGGCTTTTTCTGAGTGCTGCCGAAATTATTAACCCTAGTAATCAGGACAGTTCTTTTTCTCTCATTAGCACTGCAGAGGTGATTTTTGTCATCAGTATGTGCTTGCTCAATAAAGTTCCTGCACAAGTCTTCCAGGCGTAGTTTTGAAAAATTTAAGATTTGCGCGGTTTCTTTTTCAACGACATGGCCTGTGCCCTGAGCGATTTTTTTTTGCATATCAACATCTCGGAGGTGCTCGCCATCATGACCGTCAGCACCCCCATTTTTTCTGAAGCCCGGTGTCGTACCTGCGGCCTGTCAATACATGAGAAATGTTTTTTGTCTGGGCGTCAAGGAGCACTCGTATTATTTAAACGGTATGCCTAGGGCATACTCTTAACTATGAGGATGTTGAAATCTATACTGAGATAATAGAGATCTAGTCGTTGATGGTAAAGTTGTCATCGGCAAAGTTTTTTGGGTTGGGCGGCATGTCCGTAGTAACTGCGCGTAGGGGCGCAGTCTTAGAATGTAAGTTGCAAAGTAAAAAATGAGCATTGCCACTATAAAACAAAGTTTGCAGCTTACGGCTAATCACTTTGCTACCTTGGGTTAACGATATAGCCAAGAATCAATGTTATGTGGCTTAGTGGTGGCTAGGTGAGGTTTTACATATGTAACGTGTTCGCAAATATAGGTTGATTCGGGAATTCTATCTAACCATTCATCCGGCGTTGCTGAGAGAAACCTCGAGCCACTGAGGCGGTGTTTATTTATCAACGGCGACTCAGCGGTGTGCGGTATATCGCAGAGGAAATTTCTAGTCCTTGATGCTGGGGATAGTTACGAAGGCTCGGGGCGAAATTATGCCTCTTGCTGATTCGCTGGATTTTTCGATTTTCGATCACGCAGAGCCTCGGATTTACCAAAAAAAGTAAGTGAAAAGCTTAGCTTTTGATGCCAAAAAGGAGCCGGGGCCTTCGGCCCCAAATGGGCGAGTAGTTATGAGGGGGCGGAGGCGCAACCCTAAACGATGTCATTTTGTTAAAAATGAGCTCAAGAATCCTATAGATCGAAGGATCAGATTTGAAAAGCAACCAGCAAACACGACAGTTTTTAGAACATAAAACTGGGGAGGCCCAGGCAATGCTGCTTTTCTTTTGAGTTCAAAATATAGATCTCCGGTTTTGAAAAACGAATTCAAGGGCAGAGATTTCATGATGTCGAAAAAAAGACATTAATGTCGCATTTATGTAAATATTGAATCAAGATCTGGCACCATCGCTTATGAGGTTCGCGTGCGCAGGGGGGGGACTGTGGATTAAGCCGGAAATAAGGTTATCCAGTGATCGAAGCCATTTGGCGGCAAACCGATCTTTCCGCTTGGCCTCGAGTTGTCGTGTAGGCCAAGCTCAATCTCAACGCACCGCCCCCTTTGAGAGCACCTGCGTCAATCCAGCATTGTCCTCTAACAATCAGCTCTAGATTCGGTAGCGTTAATCCTCTTCCAGTATCGATGCACAGTCGATAGAGCTAGCCCCGTCTCCCGCGCAATTTGCGATTGATTCATTCCAGCAGTCTTAAGCTCGCGAACGACGCTTTCGCTTCCCTTGTTCTGAGGCTTTCCAGGCTTACGGGGGGCAACCGCTCCATCAGTGAGCTGTTCAGCGAGAATTCCAAGACCTCCTTCTTTGTCAAACGCTTGCAGCTGCTTTAAAGCAGCATCAATGAGGACAGGGTAGGGGGTGTCCTGCTGTTGGGACATACAAAGAGCTAGGAGGGCCAGAGGGTTTATTCGAAGGCCCTCAGCAAGGCTCTCGAACTTCTCAAGAGTAATACTTGTTTCGCCTCGCTCGAGGGCGCTGAGTTTGGATTTCGCGGAGGCGTCAGAAAGGTCTTCGTGCCGAAGTTGACGCTGCTTACGCAGTGCTCGGATGGCGCCCGCGAGTGCGATTCTAAGCTGCATGGCTCACTCAAAAGTCAGGATATAGCCACACAGGAGGGTTTCCGTTAAATGCCAGAATGAGGTAGTATTGCGCATACAGCAGTTAGGACGGCCCATTGCGAAGCTTCCGTAAGCTCGTTTTGGCAATTTATGGGAATTAGATGAGAGCGTTTCGCTGGGCATGAAGACCGGCGCGCGGACTTTCCAGCAAGCCTCTGCTGAGCAGGCGTATTACTCGTAAAATATTTCGGAGGCTGTACATGGTTGGAGTGATCGATACAGGGCTTTTCGGAGACCCTGGAGCCTCTTTAGTTGGCTCAGAAGTTAGCCTCCAAGACGCGATGTCTGCAGCCAGAAAGCGCTACAAATGGATGCCCCTATGCGCCGTCGAGGAGTGGATCATCCTTGACGCCATCCTCACCGACGCCGAGCGAGCCAAAGTAGCTGCCACAGGCTGCCAACCAATTTTCATGTTTGCCCACAAAGTCGTGGACGACGAGCAACGGCGTTTCGAACCGGGTCATTGGGTGCGCTCAAGCATGGGCACCGCTTTCAAAGAAGGCTACCTATTCGAAACACGCAACTCCGTCTACGTTTTGCTCGGGCCAGGCCATCGTAAGTCTGCTTCTATCGAAGCGATATTTTCCCTTTTTTGATTACCAACCGGTTCTGCTGGGCAACTGACGTGCTCCAGCAGTTTGAGGCGACACATGTTCAGAACCTTAGACAACGACCTGATAGGCGTCCCAGGAATGTTCGGGGAGGGCGTGTCCCAATGGCGTGGAGTCTCAAGGCTGCTTCGAACGCCTTGGTATCACTTAACCCTTAGCGTCGAAAACGAGGGTCGGTTCAGCGAGTGCGTGATGATGATTGACGACACCCACCAGCTTCAAAAAATTTTGGTAAGTCAGGGTGCGGATTTAGCTATTACCGAGATTATGGCTGTGACGCCATCTTGGATGAATAAGTCCGGGGGCTGGCAGATGGAGCGGTTAACCAAAGTATCCGTTGGTGAGGACAGGTCAGGTTTTGAGGTTTGCTTGTTGGAAGTGGCTAAGGGGGCGGTGTATCACACCTCACACCAGCAAGACTTCAAGATCGAGGCGCTGGCCAACCTGAGGCCCGTCTTTCTCTCAAGCATGATTCGATCAGCCTGAAATTTACCAGTAATCCCCCACGATACCAGCACCTCTGGTTGCGTGGGAAATTCCTGATAACGCCATATGGACTGCCCATTGGAGCGCAAAAATGCTCGACACCCTAGATGTGAATTTCCACGGAAAACGCCATACGGACTTCGATCTCAAGCGAATAATCAAAGCCCAGGAACAAGGTTTTGATGTGCCAGCGACCGCCTATCTCTGCGGTGTTTCCATCAGGTCTCGCGCAGGCATCGGTGTTGTTTTTGGCCACAAGCGCAAAGACCAGTACGGGCGGTTTGGCGATGGCCATCTGATCAGGACTTCTGACGTTCTGAAAATTGAGCGTGAGGGGAGGTTCTGGGTAATGACGACGGAGAACTCCAGGTACGTGCTCGCTACGTTCCAGCGTGAAAACGGACGTGCCAGTCTTCGCGAATTCTTGCGTCTTTCACAAGGGCAGCATCACGTAACTCCACGACTCGTCCATTGAAATTGAGCTGGGAGTTAAGTCGCTCATTAAATCTTATGGGCGAGCTCTTCGCCGGGAGGTGGCGGTAGGGAAAACCGTCTTACTGGAGCATGGGCGTTAAACAAGATACTCGCGAAGGAGCGACGCATCGGGTAATAGCGTAGCAATTTATTCCCTACCAATTTTTGAATCACCACTCTGTTTATCAAGAAGCCAACACGCGATGCCAGGCATTTCGCTATAAGCGGGATTCGAATCAGTCGGAAATCGCACTTCTCCGGACGCCTAGCAGCAGCAACAGTTTGCCCACGACCCATCGCTTCGAGAAGAAACAATGCTTGCGGCAAGTAGCCGATAGGAAGCCGATCTTGTGGGACTTCAAGCATCAAACTCTGCCGCAATCAGGAAACCATCAAGTGCTTCGTATGGCATCGGTTTGGCATAGTAATAGCCCTGGAAAACATCGCAGCGACTGCCCTTTAGGAAGTTCACCTGAGACAAGGTCTCTACACCTTCTGCAACAACGGTCAGATCGAGGTGATGAGCCATGGAGATGATGCCTTGAGTGATCGCAGCATCACGATGGTCTGTGGCGATTTCCCGGATGAACGAGCGGTCAATCTTTATCTTGTCGATGGGCAAGTGCTTGAGATAACTGAGGCTGGAAAAGCCAGTACCGAAATCATCGAGCGCAATGCGCACGCCTAAAGCCTTAAGGCAGTGAAGCACTTCAATCGCCTGCTCAGCATTCTGCAATAGAAGCGACTCGGTAATTTCAAGTTCGAGCTGTGCACCCAATAGTCCGTGCTTCTCCAAGGTCGCCTGAACACACTGGACGAAATTGTTTCGCTGGAAATGCACCGGAGAAATATTCACGGCCATTGAGATGCTTGCAACACCCTTATCGATCAGCTGGCGTAGCTGGGCGCAGGCTGTATCAAGTACCCATAGACTTAGAAGAATGATCTGGCCGCTGTCCTCTGCAACCGGCACAAATAGCTCTGGTGATATAAATCCTTTTTCTGGATGCTCCCAGCGCAGCAGCGCTTCTATTCCGACCACCCTTGATGTCCGCGCATCTATCTGCGGTTGATAATGTAATCTGAGGGATTGCGAGTCGAGCGCCATCTGTAAGTCACTGCGTAGTTTCGCCTGATCGCAAACGTGCTCATTAAGATCACTTGTGTACCATTGAAAGTTGTTGCGCCCTTGCTGTTTGGCCTTGTACATAGCCATTTCAGCCTGCTGGATAAGCTTCATCGGCTGATCGATATGACCATCGCTCACAGTGATGCCGATACTGGCGCTCACATGTACTTCGTTGCCTTGAATTGAGTAAGGTCTGGCGACATCGGCCATTAATCGTTCAACTACCGTTACGACGTCTTCATCACGTACCAGATCCGGAATCAGCACAACAAATTCATCTCCACCTGTGCGCACCACGGTATCTCCGGGACGAACCTGCCGGGTAATACGTCGTGCTACTTCAATCAACACCTGATCACCGGAGTAATGTCCGATGGAGTCGTTGATGGATTTGAATCCATCCAAATCAATGCAGATCACTGCTAGATGACGTTCGCACCTACGGCTGATATGACAATCTAACTCTAGCCAGTCTTCGAGAGACACACGGTTAAGTAAGCCGGTCAGTAGGTCATGGCAGGTGTTGAAACTTAACTGTTGCTCGTAACGCTTTTTTTCGCTGATATCTCTGGCGACCCCGAATACACCGACGATTTCGCCATCGACCCTGATTGGAAAATTGGAAATGTGCATTGTTAACGGTTCGCCGCTTTCGCCCAGCAGACGTGCCTCAAACATTTGAGGTTCGCCGTCCTTGGCTACTGAGAAATGTGCGTTGACCCGATGCAGGTCTTCTTCCAATACAAGATTGGCGAAGTAATACCCGACAAGATCGGTTACGCCGTATGGCTTGAGCTTTAGGCCGGCTGGATTTACATCCAGGATTCGCCCATTCAGATCCAGAGCAAAAACGGGGTGGGGGTTATGAGTGAACAGTGAACGGAAACGTTGCTCGCTTTCTTCCAAACGTTGACCGTCACGCTTGTGGCGGATCGCGATGGCTGCCAAGTTGGCGGAATAGGCTAGCTGTTGAATCTGCGCTTTGCTGGGCATGTGAGTGCGGCGATGGTAAAGGGCAAATGTACCCAGCACTTGGCCTTGAGGGGATAGCAAAGGCATCGACCAACACGAGCGAAGGTTATACCCCAGTGCCAGGTCACGAAAACGTCCCCAGCTTGGGTCATCTGCAATGTCTTCGGTGATCACTAACTCGCGCCGAAATGCTGCAGTGCCGCATGTTCCTTCTTGAGGGCCGATGACCATTCCATCAATTGCCCGGCTGTATTCAACCGGAAGACCAGGAGCAGCAGTGCTCAGCAATCGTTTTCCCTCCGCGTCCACTAGAAGTATGGAGCAAAAGGTATCGACTGACTGGGCATCTAAGATACGACAAATCACGGAGAGTATTTCGTCAAGGTGACGGTCGTTCGCGATCATACCGAGCACGTCACGTTCAGATTTGGGAGGCATCTGACTATGGAGGCTCATGGGGCGAATATTCATATGGGGCGCCTGAAGACTCTCAAAGTCGTCCGTTCTCTGGAGAGGCTGAATAGTGGCCGATCACCTTCCGCTAGTGCTTCGGAACGCACTTTATAGGTACAGATCCAAGGCCAAAAAAGGCTCAGATGCGGAAAAAAAAACCGTATCAGATAGCGCTCGGTTTGCTTGCAGGATGCTCTGTAGCCTCACTGGTGCAACAGTTACCTGCAGTCGTCCACATGAAGGCTACAGTCCGTGCAGGAACAGCACCCGAACGCAGCATCATCCTTTCCTCAGACGCCCTCCATCAGGACGCATCGTCGGGACGCAAGGAAAGTTTTGGGACGGCCATGACCGTTCGTGAACTAACTTTGCCAATACTCGGTGATGAATACGCCGAACTAGATGTTATCGAACCAATTGGTCGCACAGCTCACACTGTAAACTATGAACGTACCCACCAATGCGGTAGAAGTTGACAGCTACTGATTGTCAGGAATGCCGTGCGCTTATTCGATGTTCGCCTCCGGCTATTGGTAGCTTTTCATTGCGACCAATGGTCTGGAAAAGCCATGGCGTCTGTGCCTTACTCGAAATCCAAGTCGTGGAGGGCAATGAATGCGCCGCAGAGGCCCACAGTTCTGGCTTTGGGTGAATAAAAAATTCCCTACAAGGATCCATGAGGAAAGGCTCAAGGATGGGCGGCGCGTGGAAGTTCAAGCACGTGTGACGCACAACAAGGAAGTGCAGGTATTTGTCGGAATCTATCAAGAAAATGGTGCCGCGATGCACGAGGAGTTCCATGAGCGAGAAGGTCTCGAGCGGCTGAGTAGTGCACTGAATTGGGGGCTTCAGCGTGCACTTGCGATTTTGATGGACAGCGAGCCCTTCTGCGCTCCCCACCGCACCCGGTTCACTCTGGGCCCAGCGATTACCGATGACGTAGTCCTTGCACTCAGGCGTCGGGAGATGACTGAACAAGAACAGCACAAGCTCGATATGCTGGATGCCGATGCGGAATACGTTTCTGCCAAGCTGGCGATGTTGACTCTAATGCGCTCCACCTCCGTCGACGCCGAAGCTTGGGATGCGCATCGCGCTCGCTTGCAGCAGGCGATTGACCGCAAAATTAGTCTGCTGCGTACTTATCTGCTTTAAGCGTTTCATAAATTGAGATGCCAGTGGATGCGGAAGGTATTGCCGTGCGATCCGCGAGCAAGGAAAAGTTTTGAACGACTGCTGTTGGCTGTAAGCAGTCCGTCGATGCCCCGTTTGCCTAGACAGCTGTCAATTTATGCTGGATTCCAAACTTGCGGAAGTTGTCTGGCCCTTAGCGACAGATGCGTCTTTCTCCACTACCTAATCTCTGGCGACAACAATCTAGGTGCAATAGCTTCGGAGCGAAAATGGCGTTAGCATTCCGTCCACTCGGCTTCACCAGCTTGTTTTTCAGATCAGGGTCGCATTGTGGAAAAGCTAAAACGCCTCGAAAGTGGAATCGAAGGGCTCGACGCTCTGCTCAAGGGCGGACTGGTAGCAGGCTCTTCATACATAATCCAAGGGCGCCCAGGGTCTGGTAAAACGATTCTGGCTAACCAGCTTGGGTTTCATCACGCGGAAAATGGGGGGCGGGTGCTAGTCGCAACGCTGCTTGCGGAGTCTCATGATCGCCTATTTCAATTTCTTTCAACTCTGAGCTTTTTCGACTCTTCCAAAGTCGGCGCTGAAATCCAATTTGTCAGCGCGTTTGACACTCTGGAAAACGAAGGACTGGACGAGGTAGTAAAGCTGCTTCGACGCGAGATAAGCCGTCAGAAAGCCACCGTTATGGTTGTGGACGGTTTGCTCAATGCGCGCTCAAAAGCTGATTCACACATTGATACCAAGAAATTCATCTCTGAACTGCAAGGGCACGCCGCTTTTGCTGGTTGCACGGTGTTGTTTCTTACCAGCTCTCGCCTCGACGACGGCAGTCCTGAACACACCATGGTTGATGGCGTCATAGAGATGGGCGAAGAGCTATATGGCACTCGCTCAGTGCGTCGAATTCAGCTGCGTAAAACTCGCGGCAGCGGAGCTATGACCGGTCTTCACGAATGTGAAATTACCGACAATGGCTTGGTGGTGTACCCGCGACTCGAAAGTCTTTACAGCCACCCGTCTTCTCCCGATAGCGCCGATTTGACGCGTATCGCCAGTGGCATTGAATCACTGGATGACATCTTAGGCGGTGGACTGCACAGTTCCAGTGTATCTCTGGTCATAGGCCCCTCAGGGATTGGTAAAACGACGCTCGGCCTTAAGTTCCTGGCCGAGTCGACCGTGGAAGCGCCGGGCTTACATTTTGGCTTCTATGAAAGTCCACAACGGCTGCGCCTCAAAGGCCAATCACTCGGTATTGATATCAAGGGCATGGAAGATAGTGGCGCGTTGACCATTGCCTGGCAGCCCACTACAGAGGGGCTTTTGGATGGACTGGGTGCACGGCTGTTGAGTATCGTCGAAGAAAAGGGCATCAAGCGTTTGTTCATCGATAGCCTAAGCGGCATGACGCGAGTCACGACAAATCCAGCGCGGATTACTGACTTCTTCAGTGCTCTGATGAACGAGCTGCGATCCAGGGGCGTTACAGTATTTGCATCTTGGGAAATGCGCGATCTGTTCGGTTCAGAGGTCAGCGCACCAAACTCTGACCTGTCCAGCATCGTCGACAACCTAATGCTGATGCGATTCTATGAGAATCACTCTGAACTAAGCAGGACGCTTTCCATTCTTAAAGTACGAGACAGCTCTTATGACCCTTCGCGTTTTGAGGTCGTCATCCGTGATCAAGATGTTTTCCTGAAAAAGGCTTTAAGACATGAACCTTCAGTCCCGACTGAGACATCGCCCGGTTCACAATCTTAAGCCTTCGTGCGGGTTGAATTTAACATGACCACCATCCTGGTCGTCGACGACGAGTATTTGATCGCTGATATTCTCAGTTTCGCGCTGGAGGATGAAGGATTCATGGTGGTTACCGCCAGCAACGGTCAGAAAGGACTTGAGGTGCTGGATAGAGAGCGGCCTGCTTTGATCATTACCGACTTTATGATGCCGGTGATGGACGGCCTAGAGTTCGCTACAGCCGTCCGAGCGCTTCCCTCCGCTCAGCATTTGCCAATCATATTGATGAGCGGTGCTCAGGCCCATATCGGCATGGAAAGATCGGACTTGTTTGATGCGGTTTTGGCAAAACCATTCAACATCGACTTGATCATTTCTGAGGTTAAAAAACTCTTGGCTCTTGGTTAGTGTATGTCTCCAGTTACTTGCGTAGAATGATCCTGGGCATGGCTACTCTCAAACCAAGCGGTGATTTCACGACCCGCACCACTGGCTTAGTCACCTATTGAGTAACACTGCGCGTATGGTGATTTCGTCTCATTCAGTACAATCAGCACATCATCAAATATTTGATATTCGTCCAGTGATAAAATTTAATAGCTGCGGCGCTAATAGTACCTTGTTAGAAGTGCAAGCCGTGATTTATGGTGTAAACTTTTGGTATCACTCACATCGAGAATTTCAATGTCCAAACTTGCAGAATTCCGCCAGCTCGAAAAACACCTCGCCGAACAGCTCCAAGCGCTCGAAGCCTTAAAGGGCGATGCCGGCCTCAAGAAAGAAATCGAATTCGAAACCAAATTGCGCGATTTGCTCGCAAAATACGGCTACAGCCTCAAGGATGTGATCAACCTGCTAGATCCGCAAGCAGGTCGTCGCGTACCAGCAGGCGAGCGGAAAGCTGGAGGCCGTAAGGCACGTGAAGTGAAGGTTTATAAGAACCCGAATACTGGTGAGACAATTGAAACCAAGGGTGGAAACCATAAGGGTCTCAAAGAATGGAAAGCGAAACATGGCTCCGATACGGTCGAGGCTTGGCTGGCCAATTGATTCTGGTTTGAGTACAAGAAAGGGCCCGTTGAGGGCCCCATTTCGTTAAGTGCACAGAAGTATGCCTAATGAAGCCCATGCCCAAAGCCCGCAAAGGCGGGCCTTGGGTTACGAACCAGACTTACGATTGGCGTGTAGTCAACGCCGAATAGCTGTTCATCAAATTGCGGTAGTTAGGAATGCGCTGAGACAGCAGATTGCCCAGGCCTTCTATGTCGTTGCGCCAGTCGCGCTGCAACTCACAGGCCACCGAGAACCAGTTCATCATTTGCGCACCGGCTTGAGTCATGCGGTTCCACGCAGCCTGTTGCACGGTGGTGTTGAACGTGCCCGAAGAATCGGTGACCACGAACACTTCAAAACCCTCAGCCAGTGCGGACAGGGTCGGGAACGCTACGCAGACATCCGTGACAACGCCGGCGATGATCAATTGCTTGCGACCGGTGGCTTTAATTGCTTTGACGAAGTCTTCGTTATCCCACGCATTGATTTGACCGGGACGCGCAACGTAAGGTGCGTCCGGAAACATTTCCTTTAGCTCCGGTACCAGCGGGCCATTAGGGCCTTGTTCAAAGCTGGTAGTGAGGATGGTCGGTAATTCGAAAAATTTGGCAACGTCGGCCAGGGCCAACACGCTGTTCTTAAACTCGTTGGGCGAGAAGTCCTGCACCAAGGAAATGAGGCCGGTCTGGTGGTCGATCATCAGCACTACAGCGTCGTCTTTGTTCAGGCGGTTGTAAGTAGCGTTGCTCATGATGAAATCCTTTATCGATGTGGTTTATTGGCTTCGTTCAACATGGGCTCAGATTAATGATGTTCATTGGCTCAATAAAGGCGTTGAAAACGGTTTTACTGTCAACTCAGGTGTGACAATCTGTGTCCCCCTGGCTTATCGTGAATCGTTCATTGGTTATAGGTAAGCCAAATAGCGTCAATGCGGATGATTGAGTGAGCGCACGGACAAGTGCATGCAATGATCAATTGGAGTTATCTCCATGTTCCTATCACGATGCTGGATGTGCGAACTAAGTCGGGAGCTAAGTTTCAGCAGGATTTACCCGCCGATGACAATGCGTTCATTTATGTGTTGGCAGGAGCGCAGAGAATTGGGAGTGCGAGAAAGCGCGTTCCCGCTAGCCAGTTAGCTTGGCTGACTCGTGCAGAGAAAAACGGGCAATCAGAACTCCTGATCGGTGCTGATGAAGAGGATGCTCGGTTGTTGATTTTCTCGGGGCGCCCCTTGCGTGAGCCGGTGCACTAGGAGGCCCGTTCGTGATGAATACACCCGAGGAGATTCAACAGGCGTTTGTTGACTTTCAAACGGGGCAATTTCTGACGAGGAAGCTGGCTTTGGCTTTACGCATCGCCCAGCCGAGTGCAACAGGTCTTATCAGTCTGACCTGAGCTCAGGTGGTGTCAATACGAAGCGCTGCATCCGACCAGCTGGCTGCTGAACGAGCTCAATAGCATCAATCCCCGCTTGGCATTGGTTTTTCGTCGAGTGCGAGCATCGGGGCTGCGAGAAGGACAGCCCATGCGTCAATAGCAAGTTGATGACGCGTTACGGCTTCGTTCCAATGTAAACCTGATACCTCACTCGCGACCACCAGCATCATCAGTCGAGTCGTGCTCGCATCCAGGTCGAGCAAATGCTTATGAGCATTAAAACGAAAATCTTCGTGACTATTCACTGAAGTGGCCTTCGCATTAGGCACGGCCCAAAAAGCAGGGGCGCTGTTCCTTTGAGCAGTATGCCACCAAGAGACCGTGCTAAGTGCGCGTATTTAATTTCGCTGACGGAAATAATCTGAGATCGGTGGCAATCGATATCTGCAGCTTCGTTCGGCGTAAACCGCCGGTTTAAACGTCCTCCGTTTACGTAGAATGCGGTGAGCTTAAGCTGGACTGCTAGCTGGCCTTCACTATCCATAGCTGCCGGCCACATTTGGCAAGATATGTGAACTTTAGACACGCGAAAATTTCCATTGCTTAACAGTGAGGCCGCCTAGCTTCCAGCCCGGTAATCGGCTCTCGCAACCTCAAGCCAGGAAGTTGAACGTGAAGACCTTGCGCCCCAAGACCTCCCTTCGCCGCGCCGTTACCGGCCCGATGCTTTTTCTATTTATTCTCGGCGATGTCCTCGGTGCGGGTGTTTATGCGCTCGCTGGCACAATTGCGGGGGAGGTAGGTGGCGCAATATGGGTGCCTCTGCTCATCGCTCTTTTTTTCGCGATGCTTACTGCAGGTTCCTACGCAGAGTTGGTGACAAAATATCCTCACGCGGGCGCCGCTTCGGTTTTCGCAGAGAAGGCGTTCAGGTCTCCGCTCATTTCGTTTCTCGTTGGCTTTTGCATGCTATCGGCAGCTGTCACGAGTGCGGCGGGTTTATCGCTGGCGTTTGCAGGTGATTACCTAGCGGCGTTCATCCATGTACCGCCTCACATCGCAGCCTTACTTTTCCTTCTCGTTATTGCGCTATTAAATGCGAGGGGAATTAAAGAGTCTTTAGGAGCCAACCTAGTGATGACAGTCATTGAGCTGTCAGGTCTTCTGTTGGTCGTCGTTGCCGCTGCTTGGTATTTCCGTACAGGCGATGCCGATTTGGGGCGCAGCCTGGAGTTCAAACCGGGGATCAGCCCGATGTTAGCCGTTTTGGGCGCGGCATTGATCGCCTTCTATTCTTTTGTAGGATTCGAAACATCCGCCAATCTAGCGGAAGAAATCCGAGACGTTCGAAAAGTTTACCCGCGCGCATTATTTGCCGCATTGCTGACCGCCGGAGTCGTCTACATGGCTGTCGGAGTCGCGGCATCTTCCGTACTGCCCATGGAAAAACTTGTGGCGACCTCGGCTCCTCTTCTTGAAGTGGTTCGGGCGTCAGGTTTAAACATTCCGCCTCGCGTCTTCGCCTTCATTGCATTGATCGCGGTAGCCAATGGCGCACTGTTAACCATGATAATGGCGAGTCGCCTTACCTATGGCATGGCCTGCCTTGGACTTTTGCCGGACGCCTTGAGCAAGGTGCTGCCTCGGCGGCGCACCCCTTGGATCGCGGTCATTGCTACCACCCTTGTAGCAATCGCACTCACGCTGACGGGAACGCTAGCTACATTGGCCGAAACCGTCGTCCTGCTCCTGCTGTTTGTATTTCTCAGCACAAATTTGTCCGTGTTAATCCTGCGCCGTGACAAGGTTGCGGAAAATCACTTTCGGGTGCCGACGTGGGTTCCGGTACTTGCTATCGTTTCGTGTCTGGTACTGCTCAGTCAGCAAAGTATGGAAACATGGATGCGGGGAGGGGTATTGATCCTGATAGGCATGCTGCTTTTTGTCTGCTCAAGAGTGGCACTGCCAGCGCCAGTGGAGCCTGGCTGATCTCGTATGCGCTTCGCCTGTCTATCGCAGCGAAAAACTTGTCGAAGTCATAGGAGTGCGGGGTGGGCGCAGTTGAATCAGGTGCGGCCAACGCCATGGATCGTTGATTCTGAGGAGCTGGAACACCACCCGAGGCTGTATGCATGAAACTCGCCGCGAGCGGTGAGCACACCAACTCAATCCGCGTGCTTACTGATTGATCACGGACGGGAAGCCACCTCGTCCAGGTGCTGCAGCAGTGCCAGAGGATCCTCGTAGACTCGAAGTGCACCTGCACGTTCAAGCTCTCCTGTGTCATAACCACCTGAAAGCAGCCCTATACCGGTGGCCTTGCAGCGTCGTGCGGCAAGCATGTCCCAGATGGCGTCACCGATCACCAGGCAATCTTCGATGGGTACATTGAGTTTGCTTGCAGCGGCGAGGAAAAGGTCTGGATCGGGCTTGCCATACTCGACGTCATCACGGGTGATGAGATTCACCTCCGAGATATTCAAGCCCAATGCCTTCAGATTTATTGCTGCAGTGTCCATGCCACCGCTGGTAGCAATACACCACTTGAACTGATCGCGGTTTAAGGTTTCGAGAAGGTCGACAGCGCCAGGCAAAACGCTTATCTGACCCTGCAGATCCTTGTAGGCTTTATCATGTTTATCGCTGAGCCTTTTAGCCTGGTCTGGTTTGATTTCCAGGCCGGTCTCACGGGCTAGCATCTTGAGCATCAGCCCGCCGCTCATACCGATTTTTCTGTGAATTCGCCACATGGCCAGCGGTATGTCTTCTGAGTCGAGCGCGGTTTTCCACGCGAAAACATTCTGGTAGACGCTATCAGTCAACGTGCCATCCAGATCAAATAAGAATGAGGTTTGCTGGCGCATACGTGACACCTCCATCAAGCAAATTTCAGGTAGCAGCTGTCGCGTATTCGAAATATCGGTCGCACCGAATAACAAGGACGCTGACGTTAATCCTTGAGTCTTTCCAAGTCGGCTGGGCCGGGTTCCACACGTGGTTCGTCGCCAAGGAACTCATCTTCCCTGACCACTCGTTCGTCATCTGTTAAGCCTGTTTCTGACACGTCCGAGACGAGAGCAGAATCTTTCAGTGCTTTGCTTTTTTTTGATGAAACGGAGCTTTTTTCAGTCATAAGATTTCTCCTCGCCCCTTGAAATTCGAGGCGCTCAATTTTTCGAAAGCATATGCCCTGAGTCGTTCCGTCTTTCGCAGATCTCGAAGCGGAGAAAGCGCAGCGCATGAATGCCACTGCGGTTTCCATCGCCTTGATTCCGCCTTGAGCCAAAGGTTAATCAGGCTCATGAAGCAAACTGAACCATTCAGCATAAGGGGAATTAGTGACCCGGAATCTATTGAAATCAGGACTGCCATCAGCCCACCAAACAGGGCCCCGCTCACCAAGCGCTACTTTGGCCACTTGTACCTTTTCCCGAGCGCGCTTTAGCTGCGATTCGTCTTCCGAATCTTTCGCTTTCTTCACCTCGCGTCGAGCTGCCATGAGCGCATCGACAAGACGCTGGCGCACGTCCTCTTCCAGTGATGGATTTGAACAGCGCCACAGCTGCCTCCTGAGAACGAAGTAACGACCGTCAGGGGTCACAGGATGCATTTTCTCACCTCCGATCTTTCCAAGGGCGCTTCTCCAGGGAATTCACGAAGGACGACTACCTCAGCTTTCGAATAGGAAGGCGTTTAGCTTGTTTGACCCCAAACAGTATTCCTAGTAATAGCGCTGCGCCCGCCGCCAGGAGTATGGGATAGGGATGTTTACCTGACATCCAGACGCTCTCAACTCCGTGTTGATCGCTTGGCGAAGTAGGGCGATGTTCCGGTGACGATGGATTGCGACTGATCGGAATGTCCGAGGGATCGATCTCTGCTTCGTAGGGCATTCCGTTTAAAGGTAAACGCGCACCGTCTGCAAGAATGAGGGTTAGGCCTTCTACAGTGCCGGCGAGTCGATTGGGGAATACTGGCTCACCAGTGGGGTCAAGCTCATCGTAATAAAACTGCTGACCTTCCAGCCAACCTATGGCCGTCATCAATTCGGGGCCAAGGTAATATTTCCCGTCGAGGAAGAAGCCTGGGAAATGTCGTGTACGTTCGAGACTTTCTACGATGTAACGCTCGCCCGCCTTCATACCGGTTGCTGGGTCAATCATGATGAAGCCCTCAGATTCGCTGGTGTTGCGATAGAGGATAGGAGCTGGCACAACGTTCCATCGAGATGACTGAAAGGCTGAATGGAAGAATGGCGACGGTCGGTGAGCCAATTAATCGAACACTCGAAATGCTAATCCTCTCCAAGCTACATGCCCCCACCGTTGAGGGTACTGAGAGGTGTGTATGAATCACGATCCTAAGCTTCAAGGGGGTATGGGTGAGGACGACCCAATGCCCACTTCACCTGATCCATTGAGCCCTGGGCGCACTGAAGTTGATCCCATGAAAGAAGAGGGGATTGACGAACTGCCAGATAACGAAGGTGAGCGTCCGCTTGATGATGACGATATCGGGCTAGACCCTGAGCGTGTGCGGGAGGAAACGGATAATGCGGTGATGGATAAACAGCAGGATCCACGCTAAAAGCCAGATATTCCTTCTACGACTCTTTGAAACAAGCGGGTCAGGGATGGCCCGCCATATAAGAAGAACAGTTAGCTGCTCTATCGACTCGATCTTAGTTAATACTTAAAAGCGAGCAGCAAGATTCGAGAGCGCCGATAGAGCTGTTCATGAAGGTGTTCAGTATGAGCTGATACCCTATGATTGGCGTAGCCGGTAAATGGCCTCAGTGATCCCTTGAGCATTTTTGTCCAGCGTTTCCATTGCTGTCACTGCGTTGATCGCAGCATTCCCCGCACCGTTCTCCGAAAGCCATTTCGTGACCTCTTCAATTGCTGCGCATATTGCATGCTGGTTATGCAGTAGCAACGTAAGAGCGTCAGCTGCAGCTACGTTTGCTTCAAAACTAGACGATGCCACAAGTATCTTCCCTTAGTGTTCTGTTCGGAGCCTAGCGGAACTGTGAGAGCATGCGAAATTTTGCATTCTGCTCTCTCGCCAGAGTTAGGATGGTTTACCAGCCGCAGTAACCAATCCCCAAATCAACGTTGTCAAATCCTCCATGGCTACCGGTTTCCCGAGAGACGCGTCAAAGCGGCCTTCCCCTTGGTACTGAGCCCCCTCAGCTGCACCGTAGCCTGTCAGAGCAATTGCCGGCACGGCTGCGTAATCCGGTAACTTACGTAGCGCAGCAAGTAGCTCATGACCATCCATGTGCGGCAGTCCGATGTCCGAAATGATTACATCGGAGCGTTGCGTTTGCGCGATTTCCAAGGCTTTGGAAGGATGGTCAAGTGCAATAACCTCCGCGTCCTCTAATTCGAGCAGTAGCTGAAGTGCTTCCAGTACCTCAGGCGAATCATCGACGAGGAGTACACGAATCCCAGCCAACTGACCCTCGTCGCTCTCGGCGTCATTGCTGGCATGTTGATGGGGTGGTTCGGTCAGCGGCAGTTCTACGGTAAACCGTGATCCCTTGCCCGCGCCCTCAGAATACGCTTGTATCCTGCCGTGGTGGCTTTCAACCAGTTGCTCGACCAACGCCAAGCCAATTCCCAAACCGCCTCGGTGCTGGCCCGAAGGACGATGGTCGGCCTGCCCGAACATCTCGAAGATGCGTTCCAGTTGATCCTTTTCTATACCTGGCCCAGTGTCGATCACTTCGATACGTACTGTCTGCTCCAGCTTCGTCGTGACAACTTGCACTGTACCTTCAGCAGGGGTGAACTTGATGGCGTTACTAATCAGGTTCCAAATGATCTGTTCGATCCTGGTCTGATCCGCATGGATGAACACACCTTGTTCGGGCGTCTTAAAGTGAATCGTGCAGCCGGGCTCTGCTTTCAGTACGACTTGCTGAATTTCATTAAGCACCACCACCAGATCCAGTGGTTTGCATTGCAACTGCAGCTTGCCATTACGTACCCGAGCCACGTCCATTAGATCGTCGATGATGCGCGCTTGGCTGGCTACCGCGTCAGTGATGGTGGTGATCGCCTTTTGCAGAGTCGGATCCTTCCTCGCAACTGGAAGTCGACGTGCCACTTGGGCGTTGAGCTGAATAAGGTTCAACGGGTGTTTGAGCTCGTGCGACATCACCGCAAAGAACTGATCTTTTTGCTGGCTGGAGTTCAGCGATGCCTTAAGGCTTTGCTGTTGCTCCTGGTGCAATTTGATATGGTCAGTCAGATCGCGTGCGATTTTGACATAGCCTTGGAAGCCTTTGCTCGCCAATGCGGTGACCTCGCCGCTGCAATAAAACTTGCTGCCATCCTTGCGTGCGTGCCAGCGTTCATCGTCACTACGGCCTTTCGTACGGGCTGTTTCCAGCTCCAATTCTGGAACACCTGCGCGCTGATCCTCGGCGGAAAAGATGAAGCGAAAATGCTGACCTTCTGCCTCGTCACGGCTAAAACCAAAGGTGTTCCTCGCCCCGTCGTTCCAGTCAGTGATGAAGCCCTCTTCATTAAGCACGATGATCGCGTAGTCATGGGTGCTTTCTGTGACCAGGCGCATTCTTTCTTCGCTCAAACGAAGCTCTTGCTCAGCCTCCCGCCGAGAGGTGATATCAATAAAAGTCAGAACGATACCGCCTATCTGATCCACATTGGAGCGATATGGCAAGATTCGCGCTATGTACCAGCGGTCATCGGTACTTGCGACTTCGCGTTCGATGCCCTTGAGAGTCTCGAATACTGACATGGCATCCTCGGCCATTCCGTCGTATTTGAGGCGATGAGTGATATCCAGCAAGGGCCGACCGGCGTCTACCGCCAGCATGCTAAAAATATCCGTTGCTCGAGGGGTGAACCATTTGATTCGAAGCTCTCTATCAATGAAAACAGTGGCAATGTCGGTGGAACTGATCAGGTTGCTCAGGTAGTCGTTGACTTGGTCTGTTTCCTCAACCTTGATCTTCAGCTCGTGGTTAACAGTGAGCAGTTCTTCGTTGATTGATTGCAATTCCTCCTTGCTGGTTTCCAGCTCTTCGGACGCTGAGCGGAGCTCTTCATTGATCGCCTGCATCTCCTCGTTGGAGGCCTTCAGTTCTTCGCCCGAGACTTCCGACTGCTCAATAACGTCCTGAAGTTGCAGCTTGGTACGTTGCAACTCCCGATCCAGATTAGAAAGCATTTGATTTTCAGACTGAACGGATGCGTTGGAATTGACGTTTTGTTCGTCTATTTCTTGCTCGCTGAACGAGATGTAAAGACAGTTCAGCTCTGTTTCAGCATCCGTGAACGGGTGAACCTCGATCTGCACCTGGTAATGCTGTCCGTCGCGTTTATGATTGACCGGGCGGGCCCGAGTGGACTGCCCGGATTGTTGAGCTTGGTAGATGGTAGTGCGTAGTTCCAGGCGCAGATCTCCGCTCACTAGCGATAGGAGATTATTGCTGACCTCGCCGGTCATATGCTGCAGATATCGACCAGCGCCCTGACTGATGTAGAGCACATCGGCTTCGCTGTTAACGATGATGCTAGGTGGGGAAAAGCGTTCTGCAGCGCGCTGGAAGAGTTCCACCGTGGACGGCTTTTTCACTGGTCGTGTGTCACTAGGCAGAGATGATGCAATGGTGCGCGCATAACCTCCACGGGGCATGGCAGGTAGTCGATGTGTACTCGGGCCGCCGCGAGCACGAAAAATGCGATTCTTTTTGTCAACGGTGGTGAAAAGTTCAGGGCAAGCATCTGCTGATTCAGAGGTGCCGAGAAAGAGGTATCCACCAGAACGCAACGCAAAATGGAACATCTGCAAAATTTCGCGCTGAATGTCGCGGTCTAGATAAATAAGCAGATTCCGACAAACGATCAGATCTATCTGAGAAAAAGGTGGATCAGCCAACAAGCTGTGTTTGGCAAATAGAACTCGTTCACGAATATCCTTGCGGACGCGATAATTGGCATCTTCTTTGATGAAGTATTGCCGTAAGCGTGCAGGTGAGACATCAGTAATGATTGCCTCGGAGTACAGTCCTGTACGTCCGGTACTTATGGCTCGGTCGTCGATGTCGCTAGCGAACACCTGGATTTTGAAATCAGACGACGTTTCAGCTTTGTAATCATTAAGCAGGAAAGCAAGTGAATAGGCTTCTTCCCCTGTCGATGCACCTGCCGACCAGACTCGGATCTCATGGGCGCTGTCAGTGTCGTTTTGGCGCGCGAATAACTGGGGAATCACCTCTCGTTCCAATGATTCAAACGATTCACGGTCGCGAAAGAAATTGGTTACTCCGATGAGCATGTCATCTAGCAGTGCCTTGGTCTCATCGGCGTGCTCACAGATGTAGCGATAATAGGCAGGCAAATCAGGCTGCGTAGTTACTTGCATGCGCCGTTCGATACGGCGTAAGACCGTGGCACGTTTGTAATGCTTGAAGTCATGGCCGGTAGCTGCGCGTAGCTTGGTGAGGATATCAACCAACGCTTGCTCTGCCTGTTCGACAGCCCGCTCATCTAGCTCAGGAGGAGTGCCCGGCTGCATATCCGCAGCATTTGGGAGTTGAATTCGCTGGGCGTTGTGCCATAGGTTCAGAATTTTCTGCGGCATCTCTACAACTGGTAATACGAAATCGACTTTATGAGTATTGATCGCCGCCTGCGGCATCCCCTCAAATTCGGCATCCTCGGGATGCTGGGCTAACGTGACACCGCCTTGCTCCTTGATACGTGACAAGCCAACGGCTCCATCAGATCCCGTACCCGACAGCACGAGACAGAAAGCGTGTTCTTTGTGAGCGTCCGCGAGATCGCGAAAAAACAGATCAATGGTTACATGTCGCCCGCTTCTAGGCTCTGAAGGCAAGCCACGAAGATAGCCGTCGTTCATCGAAAGGCGCTGCGCGGGAGAAATCACATAAACATGATTGCGTTCGATTGGCGAAGCGGAAACCAATTGGATGACCGGCATCTTAGTTCGGGTAGCGATCAGTTTTCCTGCACTGCTTTGATGGTCGGGTGACAAATGCATAACCACCACGAACGCCATACCGCTGTCAGCTGGCATATGTTCGAAGAATTGCTGAACAGCCTGCAAACCACCTGCAGAAGCTCCAATACCTACCACCGGAAAGCCTAGATGGCTGGGTTGAATATCCTGTCGCTGAGGACGATCTGCACTTGCATCATTTTCGGTGTTCATCACGTAAGTCCTATCGTGGTCGCGCGTTATGGAAATCACCTTTAGAGCCAGCCTGTCAGCTGGTTGTCCTTGGCGAACCACAATCTGCAGAGAGCGAACACCTCGAAAGGAGATATTCAATAATAGCCCATAGAGAGCGTGCGGGAGACCCTTTTACGTACTGCGGATGCTTTGAAGTGTAAGACAGACCAAGCGAGTTTTATCGAGATAGATTGGCCCACTGGCGAGCGAACACAATCCAAAGTCCTCTGTATGACAAACACATTGGTCTACGGCGTTAATTAGTTGGGAACGTGACGGTGAAAGCAATGGCAAACCGCCATTCATCCAAAGGCCTGAACCCTACAGCTGTTTTTGTTTCTACTGCACACATCGTGGAGATTTTCATCATGTTTGAAGACAGAAAAGCACACGCATTGACGACCTGGAATCAGCTCCTGGAGCACCCTGAGATTCGAATGAGCGCCCCGGAGCAGTACGACGAATTGTTACGCCTTGCTGAGGAATATTGCGAGGAAGGATTTATAACCCGAGAAGATCGTCGACGGATGATTGAGAAGGCTACCGAAAACTATCTGCGGGCAGTGGACGGTCTCGTCCAAGGCAGTTAAGGGCATGGCGGGCAAAATCGCAGGGCGCCCATCTGTCCGAGGACTATTAGATGATGTCGCCCTGCGTGCTGAAATTACGTGTCGCGCAGGCCACCCAGGGATGAGTTGATTGAGTGGCAATCGACAAGGTAGACACAAAAGACATTTACTCAGTAGGTCTCTTTCCACTGGCGGCTTCATCGCAACTTTCGCAGGCAAAAGACGTAAATGACTTCAGCAATGCCGAGAAGACTTTCACCCTTGCAGGCCTCTTGGGTCTGATTAAGACGTTTTGGCTTGAGAAGGTGCTTGAACAGGAAGCACCTCAACCATGCCGGGTGTGTCTAGATTGACCTGATCATTTTCACCGAGAGAACTGTACTGATCCCGGAGCTTTCGGAGGTCTTTTGACCCCATCTTCTCCAGAGACAACGTTGCGTTTTGTGCGTCTTTAGTGGCTCGAATCAACTCGTCGATTTTGAGATGCAAAATGTCGTTGTCACGGTTTTGCGTGTTCTGGATCAGAAAAACCATCAGGAAGGTGATGATGGTCGTCGACGTATTGATGATCAGCTGCCATGTATCGTTGTAGTGAAAGTATGGGCCCGTGAGTGCCCAAACTCCGATTAGAACGATGGCCAGTAAGAAGGTTTTCGAGCTGCCTGCCCAGTTGGAAAGCGCTTGGCAGAAACGTGCGAATTTCATGATTGCGAACTCTCGGTATATTCATGAAATAGACAACCTATGCGCCTGAAATACTTTATTACATTTTGACCTTTCGTCGGACTCCTTTATCACGGGATCAGCTCCATCCACCTCAGACCATTATAAGTTTGCTGGCAGTTCTTCACCCACTAAGCCCGTCTTAGCTCACAGGGTCAACAAGGTGAAAAACCATACAATTCGTTTACGCGATCCATTGACGGAAACCAGTGTGCAGACCGGATCTGACAGGTCACCCGCCACTACGCCAACGAGCACAGATCTTTCTCGCGGGGCTAAGCGACTCTTTCCACTTTTTCGTTCCGGCATTTGCTTTTCGTCAGACATTTTGAACCTAACTCGAAATCGGTCGCTCAACTGGGAAATGTTCGAGGTGAGCGAGATGAACGTTTTAAAGAACCAACTGACATTTGCCCAAGAAACCAAATTACTCGCTTTGGATGCGTGGCATCGCGCCCTAGAAAATCTTGAATTGCGGAGGGAATGCCCAGACGCCTATCACGACGAACTGCTGCGCCAAACGGATGAAATGGATCGCATGGGAGTTCTCAGCTGGGACGAGTGGCGAGACCTGAGACGAGAAGCAGATGACGCGTACCTGCATGCTGTCGCTGGAGACGATTACCACTGAGGCTATTCAGACCATGTCCATTGCTAGCGACACTGTCCAGTACATGCGTGATCACGCATTGGTGATCACAACAGCGGAATCGTGTACGGCAGGCAAAATTGTCACACTGTTATCCGAGGTAGAGGGCAGCGGCGAGTTAATTGAATCTGGCTACGTCGTTTACTCACCCCAAGCGAAAGAGCGACTACTCCATGTCAGCCCGCAAACTATCAAAACCTTCAACCTGACTAGCGTTGAAGTGGCTAGAGAAATGGCTACGGGCGCCTTGCGAGATAGCACCGCAAATGTCGCAGTTGCGGCTACCGGAATACTGGGGCCGGACGATGTCGATGGAATCCCTGCAGGCACAATTTGTTTTGCCTGGGCGTTTCAGTCGGATGATGACTGCTATGTCTTCAGTCACGAACACAGATTCTTCGGAGAACGTTGTCAGGTTCAGGCAGAAGCGACGGAATATGCATTGCAATGGCTACCGCATTTTCATCGTCGAGCACGAGCTGGCGAGATGGGTAGAGCCTCATGAGCGAACATTCCGATAATGCAGATCTGAGAAGCCGCGAATATCCGATTCGCGAGGACATGGCCTATCAACTGAAGGTCTGGCGTTTCGAGCGCGTTGGCTGGTACATATTGGTTTTAGTCGTTTTGATGGGGTTGATGGGCGTCTTTTCCAGAGGCTTGCTCAGTTCAAGAGATGTTCGCAGTGAGGACGGTAAAGTCAGAGTGGAATATGAAATGTTCCATCGCAATGGCTCGACTAACTCGATGAAAATCACTTTGAGTTCAACGCCAGATTCTCAGGCAGAACTAGAGCTCGCAGGTCAGCTATTGGAGGGCTTCAGTATCGAAACTCTACAACCCGAACCTCTGCGATCAAGAAGTTCTTCACAGGGCATCATGCTCTGGCTACAGACCGACCTTGACGGTCGAGCGACGCTATACATCACCCTGCGAGGGGATGGTCTTGGCTTCTACCGCAGTCAAGTCTCTTCACCGGGCACCAATGGCATAAAACTTGTGCAGTTCATTTTTCCTTAGGTGATTTATGGATTCGGTTTTGCGTGCTGGTGCGATGTATGTGGCCCTCATGGTGCTCTTCAAGATCGCTGGACGGCGCTCCTTGGCGGAACTGACAACCTTCGATTTCATTCTGTTACTGATGATCGGTGAGGCGACTCAGCAAGCCCTATTGGGCGATGATTTCTCGCTCACTAATTCTGTAATCGTCATAGTCACGCTTGTCGCCATCGATGTTGGCTTGTCCCTTCTCAAGCAGCGCTCGCGGTGGATCTCACGGCTGATTGATGGCGAGCCGACCATAATCGTAGAGAACGGAAAACTTCTCCACGAACGCCTTCGTCGTGCGCGTTTGCTAGAAGCGGATGTAATGGAGGCTGCACGTTCCAGCCAAGGTATTGAGAAGCTGGAAGAGATCAAGTTCGCAATCCTAGAGCGCAACGGCAAAATCTCCGTCATTGCCCAAGAAGACTGACTCGGCTGGGTCAATATGTACTGGCGGAATTACTCGAACGCCTCTGGATTCGTGGAGCCTAAGCATTATCAGTCTGAGGAGGGCTTAACCATGTCGGAAGCTACCAGCTATTTTGCAATTGCCGTCGCGGTGATCATTTTGCTCGTTGATCTGTGGGCTATCGTAAGCGTGTTTCGTAGCGACAAGACGGTGGGAGTCAAAGCCGTTTGGGCTATCGGGCTTATCATCTTCCCAGTCATTGGGTTAATCGTCTGGGGTGTTGCGGGGCCTCGTGGGATTAAAGAGGGCCCTTCATCGCCAGAACACAGTAAGGGGTAGTCAGCAGCCGTCTGTCGTTAGCGCAGAAGGTTTTTGAAATTAACCCAGATGCATTTGCTTCAGATGATTGTGGGTTGGCATTCGGTCTTCTACCGAGTGAATCGCAGCCCCTATTCGCCTGAGGAGAATGTCATGTTTATACATAACAAACGACTTCAATACACCGTGCGGGTTGCCCAGCCAAATCCTGGGTTAGCAAACTTATTACTGGAGCAGTTTGGGGGAGCTCAGGGCGAGCTTGCAGCGGCCTCACGCTACTTCACCCAAGCCTTGGCAGAAGATGATCCAGGCAGAAAAGATCTGCTAATGGATATCGCCACCGAGGAGCTCAGTCACCTTGAGATCGTAGGGTCGATCATCGTGATGTTGAATAAGGGTGCCAAAGGTCGAATGGCCGAAGGTGTCGAGGAGGAAGGAGAGCTTTATCGCGCCATCAACGGCGCCGGCAACGATTCCCACATCACCAGTTTGTTGTACGGCGCCGGTGCACCTTTGACTAACTCGGCAGGCGTACCTTGGTCAGCGGCTTACGTCGATACCATAGGCGAACCTACGGCAGACATGCGTTCAAATATCGCCGCTGAGGCGAGGGCAAAAATTGTCTACGAGCGTCTGATGAATGTTACCGACGATCCGGGTGTGAAAGAGGCCCTCGGATTTCTGATGACGCGTGAAATCGCCCACCAGTTATCTTTCGAAAAAGCATTGCACTCCATCCAGCCAAATTTCCCTCAGGGCAAACTGCCGGGCATGCCGGAGTTCACCAATGTCTACTTCAACATGTCACAGGGCGAAAGCAGCACTCGCGGCCCTTGGAACGAAGGGGACGACTGGGACTTCGTGGAAGATCCGGTACCTGCAGTGGACGGTGGGGACGGCACTGCATCTGTGCAATTGAGCGCTGAGGAAGAGGCGCTGCTGATGGATATGAAAGCTAGGACGATGTCCGTCCCAGACAGCAACCCAATCACGGGGGCGGATCTAGGGGCGGGGGTACAAGGTGAACCACAACCTTGAAGGAATACCCGCACGCCATCTGGCGTGCGGTTTTCCATCTAATTCAGAGGGGAATCACATCATGGCTAATAGAAAATCAGCGATTCGGAATCTAACTGTTCCGAAGATGCTCTTTGCCACTAGCGTCGCTTTTGACCGTGAAGCGCAGCGCGTATCCAGGCAGTTCCTACGGTCGCTTTCCGCATCAGCTGAAAATATCGATTCAAGAAAATAGGAAGTTTCCATGCTCGAGCCATTGAGCTCATCAGGCGCACCGCCCCGTTCCTGGTTCGCCCGGTTCTCAGGATCTGGGTGGGGCGGGCGCGCCTTCTGGTCAATTCTGATTGGCGTAACTTTGTTCTTACTCATCAGCGGGTATGGCGCCTTTGTCGGTTCCAACAAACAAAATCTGCACTTCGCATTTCTCGGTGGCATGTCAGGTTTCGCTGCGACGGCGATAGGTGCCGTCATAGCGATTGCGTTACGAGACATCGCCGCCCGCACACAAGACATCATGCTGGGCTTCGCCGCCGGCATGATGCTGGCCGCCAGTTCCTTCTCGCTCATTCTCCCGGGTATCGAGGCAGCTCAGACGCTTTGCGGAAACCAATCGCTCGCAGCATGCGTCGTTGTGGCGGGATTGGGATTGGGCGTTGCACTGATGGTTGGCCTTGATCGTTTCGTCCCTCATGAGCACGAGAAAAGCGGGCGCCGGGGGCCGGACGCGCGGCGTATTAATCGTGTTTGGTTGTTCGTTCTGGCAATAACTCTGCATAACCTGCCCGAAGGCATGGCTATTGGAGTGAGCTTCGCCAACGGCGATATGAAGGTCGGACTGCCGCTCACTACTGCCATCGCCATTCAAGATATTCCCGAAGGTTTGGCGGTCGCATTAGCATTGCGCGTGACGGGCATCTCGGCACTGCGTGCGGCGCTGATTGCAGTCGGTTCAGGGTTGATGGAGCCGATAGGCGCCATCGTCGGCTTGGGCGTTTCCAGCAGCTTTGCATTGGGCTATCCCATTGCGCTCGGCTTGGCAGCTGGAGCCATGATTTTCGTGGTGTCTCATGAGGTAATTCCGGAGACGCACCGCAACGGTCATGAGACTCCCGCGACCCTGGGACTGATGCTCGGTTTTGGGGTGATGATGTTCCTGGATACCGCTTTGGGTTAGCGATGAGCCTTTTATCCGTCACCCTGAAACTTTCCGGAACACCTTTTAAATCAGGCTGGTCATTCTTCATGCACGGCAAATTTTACATGCGTGTCGATCCCATGCGGACGCTTCACCAGGCGACGCCAATACTGACCAGAAGGAAGTTTAGAAATGGCTAGAAAAACTGTCGAAGACTTGTTTATCCACGAACTCTCCGATGTTTACAGTGCGGAAAAACAAATCACTAAAGCGTTGCCGCGCCTGGCGAAAGCGGCGACCAATCCCCTGTTGGCTGACGCGTTTACCTCCCACTTGGAAGAAACCCAAGGCCAGATCGAGCGTATTGATCAACTGGTCGAGCTTACCGGTATCAAACTGAAGCGCATGAAATGCGTGGCGATGGAGGGGCTCGTTGAAGAGTCGAAAGAGCTCCTGGAAGAAATCGAGAAGGGAGCCGTCTTGGATGCGGCGTTGATTGGTGCGGCGCAGAAGGTGGAGCACTACGAAATAGCAGCCTACGGCACCCTGATAGCAATGGCCAAGCATCTAAAGCTCGACGACGCGGCAGCCTTATTAGCAGCAACGCTTGCTGAAGAAAAAGGTGCGGACGAGAAACTGACCAAGATTGCGGAGCAAGGTGGTAATCAAGCAGCGACCATGGATTCTAAATAAACGGTATCAGCAAACGTGCTGGTCGACGAAGGCGGGATTTCGTCGACCAGCCTCGATAGAAAATCATGATCAATTCAAGCTCGATCCAGTTCTTACGAGCTTGATGCGCTGATCCATGGTGCCGAATTTTCCTAACTAGCTCCAGGATAGCCAAGCAGGAGAAAACGATGATTGATGAATCGGTAATTAGAGAAAGGGCGTATGCACTCTGGGTAAAGGATGCTTGCCCTGAGGACGCTGACCTTTTTTATTGGTTTCTTGCTCGAGAGCAGCTTGAAACAGCGCTCAAGCGAACTTCCATCGAGAGTGATGTGTGCGATGGAAACGATAAGTTTTTTAACAAAATCGGCAAGAAAAAAAATGAAGTAAATTTACGTTCTAGGAAGCGAGAGTCGGCGTGAGAACGATTTTTCCTTCTTTTTTTGATCGCCAATTAGTCAGGAAGAGTCAACGGGCAATATTTTCGGACAAGTGCTACGCCTGTATCCACGCATCCATTTGACTCTTCGCGCAGCTAAGCTACGAGCGTGCGTTGCGAAAATTTCCGCAAATGCAGGCCAACCATTAGAGGGCTGTATGGATGCGATTGATTCGGCGCTCATGGCAGCGCGTGCCCAGTTCGCGATTGCCATAAGCTTTCATATCGTGCTGGCAGCCTTCACCATTGGTTTGGCCAATTTTCTCATGGTGCTCGAGGCACTGTGGCTGTGGCGCAGGCGAAGGATCTACTTGGATGTCTACCTTTACTGGCTAAAGGTGTTTGCGCTCAACGTTGCGGTAGGCACAGCGTCGGGTCTGATTTTGGAGTACCAATTCGGATTGAATTGGTCACGCCTCTCGACCCAGGCGGGAGACATCCTAGGGCCGTTGATGTTCTACGAGGTACTGGCGGCATTTTTCCTGGAAGCAGGTTTTCTCGGCATCATGTTGTTCGGGTTGAAGAGGGTGGGCCCTAGGCTGCATTTCTTCGCCACCTGCGCCGTCGCAATTGGATCTTTGATCAGCGCCTTTTGGATCCTGTCAGCCAACTCCTGGATGCAAACACCCGCCGGCTATTCAATTGGAGTCGATGGACGTTTTATTGCCGAAAACTGGTGGGCGATCATCTTCAATCCTTCGTTCCCTTACCGGCTTGTGCATATGACATTGGCCGCGATTATAGGCAGCGCCTCGCTGGTAGCCGGTTTTAGCGCTTGGCAGTTGTTGCGTGTGCCACAAAACCCGCGAGCCCGGCTTGCTTACTCCCTGGCGTTGTGGGTGGTTGCGTTGCTGACGCCTGTGCAACTACTGGTGGGCGATCTGCATGGTGAGCACAGCCTTAAAGTTCAGCCGCAAAAGGTTGCCGCCATCGAAGGTTCCTGGACACGACCAGCGGAAGGAGAGGGGGAACCATTACGTTTATTCGCCATTCCAAATATGGCTGAGCGACGCAACCATTGGGAAATAGCGATTCCGCGCGTAGCGTCGTTGTACTTGCGACATGACCTAAGCCGTACTATTGCAGCGCTTGATGAATTCCCGCCTGAGGACATACCACCTGTGCCCCCCGTGTTCTTCGCTTTCCGTGTCATGGTCGGATTGGGACTATTGATGCTGGGGCAGGGGTTAATCAGTCTGGTATTACGCTGGCGGCATCGCTTGTACTCTGCGCGTTGGATGCTCCGAGGGAGTGTGCTGATGGCGCCTGCTGGATTTCTGGCAATGCTAAGTGGTTGGGTTGTGACAGAGGTTGGCCGTCAGCCCTTTACTGTCTATGGATTGATGCGAACTGCTGACAGTCTGTCTTCGGTGTCTCGTCAGCAGGTGGTAGGAGCGACGTGGACAATTTTGGCGTTTTATCTGGCGATCGTCGGCGTGGGTTTCTGGGTACTGCTGCGACTTTTGCGGGAACCACCTCACGAAGACGAGCCTGGGCCTCAACCCTCTTTGGCCGACGAGACGGGTAATCCTGAGGGCAAACATCGATGATGGACAATGACTGGATAACACTACTGTCCGCTGCGGCGCTGGGGTTTTCGGTTTTGAACTACGCGCTGTTGGATGGCACTGATCTTGGTGTGGGGGTGCTGCTGGGCCTTACTCGTTGCAGTAAGCACCGACGTGTCATGGCGGTGACTATCCTTCCGATTTGGGATGCTAACGAAACGTGGCTAGTGCTTGGTGGCGGCGGACTGCTGGCGTTGTTTCCGCTGGCTTACGCTGTCCTGCTGCCGGCGCTTTATTTGCCGTTTATCGCGATGTTCCTGGCATTAATTCTTCGCGCGGTCGCGCTGGAATTTCGCGATTACTCGAAAAGCTATCGTATGAAGCGCAGGGTTGATGGCTTGCTGCTGATAGGTTCACTGCTGGCCGGGACAACTCAGGGGATTGTGTTGGGAACGTTTGTACAAGGGGTGCCGAATCAGGATGGGCAGTACAGCGGGAACGGCTGGGAGTGGTGGGGCCTATTTCCGCTATATTGCGGCGCTGTGCTCGTAGTGGGTTACATGTGGTTGGGCGCCTGCTGGCTGTATTGGCGTACTGTCGACGATCTGCAATGTAGGTCAGGCCGACAGGCAAGGGCGTTGGCCATCGTGACCATAATGCTTTTGGCCGTGCTGGTGGCCTGGACAGCGACGCTGGATGCTCAATATGCGCAACGGCTTTCCAATCGACTTATCTGGTTGCCGGCGGCAATGCTGCTTACTGCATTGCTGTTCAGTTTCGCCTTGAGCTTTCGAAGCCGCCGGCAATATCTGCCGCTATTCGCCGCACTGGGAATTTTCATCTTGGCATTCGCATTGATGGTCGCAGCGCTCTTTCCATTGATTGTCCCGCCTAACCTGACCTTGCAAGAAGCAGCCTCAAGTCCCACCAGTCAGATTTTTATGCTGGTCGGGTTCGCCGTGCTGATCCCGGTGACGCTCCTCTACAACACCTACGGCTTCAGAGTGTTCAGCGGAAAGGTTCGCGCCATTCGTGATTGAGTGCAATATATCAACCTTGGCCAGCCCAATACCGGTGTACGGCGCCTTGCGAGCCTTGCACCGGATCTTGGTCGGGAAACGGCAGCGTGTGGATGCTCGCCAGTTGAGCATTGGTGGGGGCCTCTCGGCAGATATCTGCACGTTGCCCCGGCGGATAGGCACCGACTACCAGAAAATCTTCACTTGAATCTAAATTGCAATGGCCGGTGCCGGCAGGCAATAACAATACGTCGCCTGCGCTGACTTCAAGTACATGACCCTCCGGGCCGCCCAGCATCAGTCGAGCTCGACCGCTGGCGATGCCAAGCACTTCATGGCCTTCGGTATGGTAGTGGTGGTAGCTGTAAATC
This sequence comes from Pseudomonas rustica, assembly GCF_049959085.1. Lineage (NCBI taxonomy): Bacteria > Pseudomonadati > Pseudomonadota > Gammaproteobacteria > Pseudomonadales > Pseudomonadaceae > Pseudomonas > Pseudomonas rustica. Next base: position 1,542,355 of record NZ_CP188200.1, read on the forward strand.
CCATATCGCCATTGTGATGGCCACCCATTGGCGATGAAGGTTTGCTCGAACAGCGCAGCCGGGTCATCGCCCTGAATTGCAATCGCGTTGGGGTAAATGAGTACCGCCAGGCGCGGGTTGTTGGGAACCCATTGGTTGCGTTCAAACATCAGGATTTGCACGGTAGCTGTCTCAGCTCGTAGTTTGTTCATTCAAGGATCTCCGAAACCCTGATGTGGCAATGGAATTTCATACATCGATCTGTAACTCCAAATCAGCATTATCCAATTTGCGGGCGTGGGCCACCGTACCGGTCAAGCGTTCTCCCGAAGAGAGAATCACGGTCAAGGAGTGAGCCTTGTGTAGATCATCAGGTACTGGGGATAGCACCTGCACCTGGAAGGCACCTGGCGTAATGGGAGTGATGAGTACGTCGCAATCAATAGTTTTGGCGATAGGGCCGAAAAGGGTGTCGTTTGAGTAATTCAAACGTGCGCGCTTAGTCATGGATATGTCCTCTGACGCCAGGTTTTTAAAGCATCATTTTTGTGCTCCATTTGTTTTCTAGACGACACCCACGACAGATGAGTTCAACGCCAGGGAGTCATGATTCCTTGCTTGATGCCTTCAACCGTGCGCTCTGGGCATCCCAGGACGCGACCTACAATCGTGGCGGATAGACCACGAGTGTTTCGACGCCAGTGCCCACGTCTAGCAGGGCGATTGCCGGTCTAATTGGCGAGCTACGCAGCGAGATGGCGGCACGCAAAACTAGGTTCGAATCGAGAGAGCGCAGAGCCCACGAGCGTTGAGCGGATCCATGCACAAGGATAGCCGTCGAAAACTGCCTTTGATGTCAAACTGGCATCAGTCATACTATGGCTTCATTTTCATGGAGCCCGTCCCGTGTCCTCCGATAGAACACAGCAACTTGAGCAAGCACTTCTAGCCGTCATCGCGGCAGCCACAAAGATGGGTGTGAGCTGTGATGCACTATGTGCAGAAGCGGTTGGCGGCCTGATGGCAGATCGTTACTGGCAGTGGTCGCTCACGGAGCATAAAAACGGCGCTGCTGATGAGATAGAGGAGGCACTCACCAAACTTCTGATGAGAGGAGTTACAAAGGCGAACTCGACCTACCTCGCATCTCCGATCCTGTAAGTCAGGCTTTGTGAATCGCGATGCCAGGTTGTAATAACGTCGCCATAGCGATCACGAAATCATCCAGCGACCACGGCTTGTGCAGATAGATGCTAGAGGCTGGAACAGCTTCTGGATCTATCAAATATCCAGAGGTCAGAATTGCTGCAATAGATGGCCATCTACTACTTACCATCTCGATGAACTCGATCCCCTGGATCTGGCCAGGTACGCCGTGGTCTGCGATCACTAGACGGCACTGTTCATGAGTCTGAAGCAGGTAGGTTAACGCATCATCTGCCGTCTCAAACGAGATTGCCCGTCCTCCGACTTCCGACACAATTTCTTCCATTAGTGCTCGCAAGGTCGGATCATCTTCGATGACGATCACCGTTCCTTCGATAGGCAAGAAACCTTCCCACTGGACGATCAATCAAAGATCCCTTAGCCGAGCGCTCTTGGCCGGCGTCTGATGAGTCAGTTTTTGAGTTTATTCGCATTTCGGTATTTTGTGACTCTTCTTCGGGTTGATTTGATGACACAGATCACATCTAGACTTGAGTACCTGAACGAACTGAATAGGCGAGGCCGACCAGGGTGGAAAACCGTTACCATTTTTGGATCGCCCCCCAAATGAAAAAAGGACGAGAGCTTTCGGTAAAAAACCGAACCATCTCGTCCTTTTCACTTACCGGTAGACTTAGGTAGTCAACGGTGTTGCGCTGCTATCGGTCTGCGGAATAGCGATGTGGCTATCGCTGGGCGTCAGAATGACTTTTCGGCAGTCCTCCTCTTTTTTATCAAAGATTTTATATCCCTCAGCGGCCTGTTCCAGTGACATGCGATGGCTAATGATGACTTCTGGTGCGAGACGACCTGTCTCGATGTGATCCAGGAGCTCGGGTAGGAAACGGTGCACATGGGTCTGCCCCATTTTGAAGGTCAGCCCCTTGTCGAATGCGTCTCCGAACAGGAAGCCATGGATGAACCCTGAATAAACGCCAGGGACACTGACGACGCCGCCGCGTCGAACGGCGGCGATGCACTGACGTAAAGCCTTGCCGCTGCTGCCCTCAAGCTTGAGTGTCGCGAGAACTGTTTCCGTCGTACTACCTTTTGCTTCAAACCCTACCGCATCTACGACGCCATCAACTCCCCGCATTCCTTTGGTTTGCCGAATGATCGTATCTGCAGGATCGTCGTCTTCATCGAAGTTGATCGGAATTACACCGTATGTTTTCTGTGCGTATGCCAAGCGGTAAGGATGGTGATCGACCATGAAAATTTGGTCGGCACCGAGCATCCTTGCACAGGCCGCGCTCAACAAACCGACGGGCCCTGCACCATAAATTGCTATGCTGGAGCCCTTACCAATCCCTGCGTTAGTTACAGCCTGATACGCCGTGGGAAGGATGTCTGAAAGAAAAAGAACCTTTTCATCCGACAGTGTCCCCGGCACCTTAAACGGCCCGGTGTTGGCTTTCGGTACGCGCACGTATTCGGCTTGCCCGCCAGGAATGCCGCCGTACATATGACTGAAGCCGAACAGCGCGGCTCCTGGTGGTATCGCCTTTTTATTTATGATCGCTCCGCGCCCTGTATTTGTTGTCTCGCAGGCCGCGAACAGATCCATTGCGCAGAAGAAACAGCTGCCGCAGGCGATTACAAAGGGAATTACCACGCGGTCACCGGGTTGCACGGCGGTCACCGCAGAGCCTGCCTCTTCAACGATCCCCATGAACTCATGGCCGAAGATATCGCCATGCTCGACAGTTGGAATCTTACCCCGATAGAGATGGAGGTCAGATCCGCATATCGCCGTAGCGGTGACCCGCAGGATGATGTCATCACTTTCCTCGATAACCGGATCGGGAACCGTGTCGACTTTGACGCTGTGCGCGCCGTGATAGGTGAGTGCTCTCATGACGTCTTACCTACTTCAGCTGGATGGTAAGTGGGAGAGAAGGATCGAAGAAAGTAAGTTCAGAGTGATATCGCCGCAAATGACTAGCGGTCGCTTATGTAGGCACGCTCGTAATTTTTTAAACCTAATGGAGCGCAAGTAGGTCGACTGCAGGAGCCAGTAACTCAGTCAGTCGGAGGTGTCGTTAATGATCGGTGTTGTCATATCGGAACGCAGGTGGGTTCCAGCATCTCACCGCACACGAAGATGTCCATTTGGTCGCTGACATTAAGAGGATCGGTGCTCATATCGTTTGGACAGCAACGAATCCGGTCATCACCAGCGCCCGCAAGGATTACAAATGTCGTGGAGGGTTTGGAGAGTATTTGGTCAATCTGGGTGACTCACTGGGATTGCCTGCGCTTGATCCACAGGTTAGCGCCGGCGTCTCTCTTTGATAGTGCTGTCGGAAGGAGGTGGCTAGTTGGAGTACATCGATTACCTGTAATGGCCAGCCATGGTAGTGACGGTAGCCTCAGCGTGGTTCATCGGTTCGCAACGAGCGTATAGGCGCATGATCGCCTTTTGGGGATTTATCACCAGTAATGCGCTTTGGGTGATCTGGGGGCTTCACGCCGACGCTTACGCGCTGATCCTGCTCGAATGCATACTTTTGGGGATGAATGCCCGAGGCTTCAGGAAGAACCTCAATGCTTCCGAGTCATCAACCTAAGACATGTTGCTCGAATGACTTTGACCCTACGTAGCCCGAAGCGATTACGGATTAGTGTACTGAGAGATCATCGTTCACGCAGGAACTCGATTATTTCTCTCGCGAGCTCGTCGGGCACTTCCTCTGCCATGTGATGCCCACAGTCGAGCCCACGACCATGTTGTCGTGTCGTCCACGGTTCCCACACGCCTAAAACATCGCCGTACAGAAGCTCAAGATCATCACGTAGCGACCATAAAATCATTGTCGGGCACTCGACCCTGCGGCGCTCGCGGCGGTCGACTTCATCGTGAATACGGTCGATTCCAAGGCCTGCTCGATAATCTTCGACCATGCCATGAACGGTTGCTGGATCATGGATAGCTGCTTGATAGTCTCTGTAGGCGTCTGCACCCATCGCCTCGGCTGTGCCGCCGTACCATCGATCAGGGTCGGCCAGGATTGCCTGCTCCGGTTTTTCGAGTTGCCCGAAGAAGAACCAATGCCACCATTTCGTCGCGAACTGGGCGTTACAGCGCTCGAGAGCTTCAAGTATCGGTACACCGTCCAATATGCCTAGATGTGTGACGGCCTCGGGATGATCCATAGCCGTGCGAAAGGCGGTGTAACTACCTCGATCATGGCCAATTACGGCGAACCGCTGATAACCCAGATGTTGCATTAGGGCGATGCAATCCCGGGCCTTAGCGCGCTTGGAGGAGCCTGCATGATCGGATGTATCCTCAGGCTTTGATGACTGGCCAAAGCCTCTTAGATCAGGACAGGCAACATAATGATTTTTTTGCCAAGAGTGGAGCAACGCGATGCCAGGTCGCATGACTCCTAGGATGCCCATGGAGTAATAAGACGGGAGAGCCGCTCCCACCATGCCTGACTCTGAGGGTTGCCTCTGGGAGTTTTACGATATCGAGCGAAAAGTTATCGAACATCCCAATGTCCTTGGCGGTGTCCACTGCTCTTCGATTAGCAATGACCCTGCTGGCTGACTATGTTTCATTGGGGCTTGAGTTTTTCTTGAGCCCTCGAAGGTTCATCAGGAAAAGACAAACCTGTAATACGATCAATGCATACGCGCCTGCGTAAAATCCCCAAATCACCCACAAAACGTTGCTCACACTGAAGCATACAAATCCGATCATCCGCCGTCCTGGCCGCTGCGATCCGATTAGCCATGCGGCGAGAACGGTAACAACCATCGCTGGCCATTGAATCCAATCCAGATAAGCCAAGTCATTCCCCCCTTTCAGTTCAGCGCAGTAAATCTCTTTACCGATGGCACCCTATTCAATCGGGCTTTTGATGGTTGGATGAGGTTTTCGATTTACCGAGAATGTAGCAAGGATGAAGCTGACCATTGGGATGGGTTGTGACGACCACAGATATCAATGACCAGCCCTCGTGAAGCTTAAGGTTTGCTTCGTTGGCTGACAGCGCTTCCATGACTTGGATTGTGTGGGAGATATGCATTTCATCTCTCTCAAATCATAAGGTTCAATCATTAGGCGTCGAGCATGAATAAGGGTTCCTTTATCACTGTCCCGCTCAGCTGAATCATTCGCGATAGCGCTTGGTCTACATTGAGACCATCGCTTGAAGGGTGAACCAGTGAGCAAAATCATCAGCGCACATGACTTACAAATCGACCTTCAAGATGCGAACGAAGCCGGGTTGTTCAAATGGCTGCTTGCCAGTTTCCTGATGGGCAAGCGAATCCAGGGGCCAATTGCCGCCAAGGCCTATCAAGTGATCGTCGAGAAACACCATCGGGATACGCCGCACAAATTGGCGAGCTGCACTCACCGCCAGTTGGTCATGATGCTTGGTGAGGCTCACTACGTGCGTTACGACGAAACCACCGCGTCGCGGTTATTGGCATTGGCTAACAAGATGAATGCTGAATATCACGGCAAGGTCAGCAACATCGTCGCGGTAAGCGCAGATCGTAAGGCGTTCGAAAAACGGCTATCTGAATTTGAAGGGGTAGGGCCGAAAACCATCGAGATTTTTATGAGAGAAGCGGCTGCGGTGCTCTTCGGAACTTCCCCCTAAGTCTCACCACTGCTCCCTCCCAATTGCGTGCAGCAAGGAGAAATCATGGCAACGCACAGGCTAATAGCGAAGGGCTTGCAGTTGAACGTTTCGATCTGCGGTGAAGGCTCGCCGCTGCTTTTGCTCAATGGTTTAGGTGGCTTGATTCGTACCTTCGATCCGTTGCGCGATGAACTGGAAGACTTCACGACCATCACGCTGGACGTGCCAGGGGTTGGCAAGTCGTAAATGCCCCGTTGGCCCATTCGCCTGCCAAGCCATGCCGACGTGATTGCAGAGATGCTCCAGCAATTGGGAATCGACCAGGTGGATGTGTTCGGGGTGAGTTGGGGAGGTGCACTGGCCCAAGAATTCGCTCTTCGTTACCCGAACATGGTATGCAGGCTGATCCTCGCGGCGACCTCTACCGGCCCAGTGCTGTTGATGAAGCCTGCTGACGTTATGGATTTTTTCCGCAAGAGTAAAAACGCCAAAATGCGCAAGCAAGATAGCTCCCGCAATTTAATTCACACATTGCTGCGGTTCGGTGTGATGAAAGGCATGCTCTCGGTTAATCCGCGAACCTACTATTTCCAGCTCGCAGCCTTGATCGGATGGACAAGCCTGCTTCGGTTGTCCCGGCTTCCTCACCCCACGCTGGTTCTTACCGGCGACCGCGATCCGTTAATACAGGCATACAACGCCTATGTCCTGCGCCGCACGATTCGACGTTCAGAACTTCGCATTCTGAAGGGAGAGGGGCACTTCTTTGTGGTGACCAGCGCTAGACGAACTGCCGTATTGATCCGCGAATTTCTTTGCCGCCATCACGACGATGAAGATATGACCCCGAGGGTCGCAAACAGAAACGCTAAGGCTAGCCTGGAGCGCACCTAGGTCGGTTAATCCGCTCGAGTTCATCGTAGTGAAGGCGGCCTCATTCGCAGTCGTCGGCAGCATTTGTCTTCGCCAATCCTTTCAAACTCTCCAGATCGAGAATGGTCAACCTTGTAGCTGTTGTTGATTAATCATGTCGAGGTGATCCATGGATAACTATCACATCACAAAAAAAGAAAATGCTTGGGAGCTTGTCAAAGAGGGCGCGCAACGTGCTTCCAAAACGGCCTCTACGAAAGCGGAAATCACTGAAATAGCCAGTGAATTTCTGCAAGGTAAAACAGCCTCTTTGAAAATCCACAAAGAGGATGGGACGATTCAAGAGGAAAGTACCTTTCCTCGTGCCGCTGACCCTAGGAAAACAAAAGGCTGAGTCGAATACTAAACAATGGGCGGCTGTGGAGAGACTTTCGATCCTCATCAAGGACGTCAGTTTTATCAGGAGTTCGCTTTCCATTCCCGCCGGCGCATGTCTCATCACAGGAACTCTTCAATGGTAATTGCATGTCTAGGATGGGGATCTCTGATTTGGAAACCTGGAGCATTACCGCTCGCAAGCAAATGGTTTTTGGATGGGCCCAATTTGCCCATCGAATTTGCGCGAGTCGGTGATGGGGGCGAGCTCGCAACGGCGATCTGCGCGAATGCACATCCATGCACTGTTCTATGGGCAGTGTTGAATGTAAAAAACCTTGAGGAGGCATGCGAGGCCTTGCGTGTCCGAGAACAAATTCCAGAGGACAGGGAGGATGGAATCGGTGTCTTTACCACCAGCGGCTCCCCAGTGGGAGTAATCGCCGAATGGGCACTGTTTCACCAATTGGACGCAGTCATTTGGACTGCACTGCCGCCCAGATTCGAAGACATTGAAGGTTTGATCCCAACCGTTGATGACGCTGTTTCATATCTAGCTGCTTTGAGTGCAGATGCCCTGGAGCACGCGCGGGACTACGTTAGGCAGGTGCCGGCTCAGATCGATACGTCCTGTCGAAGGGAAATCAATTCAAGGCTTGGGTGGCATCAATGAGTGAACAAAGCCAAGCTCAAATCGGCGTCATCTTTGATCAGCTGTTGGCTCTGCGAGAGAGCGTCAACCGTCTCCAGCAGATGGAGGATGAAAGAGTAGGTGCGCTTCGCGGCCACCAGACCGTGGATGTGGACGGCGCTTTACTATTGGTTTTTCATAAGCTTCAAGACAGCATCGCCAATATGGAGGAGGCTTTAGTCACCATTGCGGAAGCCACAGGCGATGCACCGAAGTTCTAGCGGATCGTCATTGAGGCAAAATCACATGCCATAACGCTTGTTCCCGCCGGCGTGTTTTTCACTACTTCGACCGAGGATCACTTCTCACAGCCCTCGCAGATCTTTCTCAGGTGGAGCGTGCTCGTGAATGCCACCAACCTGCGCTGAACGAGCTGCCTCCTTGGCCTCTTTGAGCCTCTGCTCAGAGCTATATCGTCGTCCAGTACCAATGGATAGCCTAAAAGTGAGAGAGCCTCGGCTCGCTCTTCGATGAGCAAGCGCTAAGGATCACGAGCTACTTGATAGGCTCTGCCCGGCACCCGCCAAGCGGCATCCATATGTGGCTCCTCGGGGGTTGACCGGCTTACTCTCCATCCGCCTTCGTCGGGATCTTTCGATAGCAGGTAACCACCACAATTGGGCACGTGGTTCGCGATCTCATACTCGCGCCAGTCCAACATAGCCGCGCCATCAATGCCGAGCGGCTTGCGCTCAATCAGCCAGGCTACCGCGTTGATAACCTGACCATGCGAAAACGCTACGATGTCTTGGGCGGGATGTTCAGCAAGACGCTCCAGGAAAGACTGAGCTCTAGCTATGAAATCTAGAAATGACTCAGCGCCTTCACCATCCGTGAAACCAGGATCTGCTTTGGCCCAATACGCCTCCACCCATTCGCGCCGATCAGCGACGGTTGTGCCAGTGCATCGCGCGGGTTCAAGGTAAGTGAATTCTTGGATGGGCCAAGTTTCAAAAGGGATATGAGGAAACACCGCTGCGGTCGCCATAGCGGTTGAGTGCGCTCGGGTGAAAGGCGAGGCAACGATCAGAGCCGGAGCATGGTTGAGGGACAATGCCACCAGCTGCGCTTGCTCAACTCCTCTCGGGGTGAGAGTAATGGTCGCGTGATCTAAAGTGGCTTCGCCCGCGTTCGCAGCGCTCTCTCCATGTCGTATTAGCCTGACATGCTTCATCGAATACTCTCACAGGCTGGTACGCAGCGCGTTCCATCCATTGCTGATATTGGCGGCTTATGACGTAGAGCCAATGGATTGTTGCCCCAAAGATATCAGAACCCTTTGGTCAGTGGTCTGCATGGGCAAATCAGGAATGGTGGGTGTGGAGAGGCTCTGAGAATCCCGACAGCACTGTAGTGATGAAACTATTCCTTGTGCCAGTAACGCTGCACAGTGGAGGCAGGTAAACCGAGCTTCATGACTGTCTCACGCTGAGTCATGCCCGCAACCTTGCATTCTCGTACAGCAGCCAATTTTTTCTGGGAAACCTGAGCTCCCGACGGCCTGCGTACCAGCTCGCCATTTTCTATTTGGCTTGCGAAATCGGCCAAAAATCGTGGCGAAGAAAACTCGCGTACTTCTGTTTTTACTTCGGCCAGTAACTCTTGGGGCGATATTTTTTCGCGAAGACTTGTCGCGAGCACCAGCAATGAGATGGTTCGGAGGTCAAGGATCTTTGCTACGGACTCGAGCGTTTCAAGCGATACGCTAACTTTACCGTTTTCAAGGTTGTTCACGTGAGTGGGGTCGATGCCAGTCGAAAAATCCTCTGCTTTCAGATCACGGGCACGTCTGAGAACGCGTAGGACAGCGGCAAGTGAGTCCCTAGCAAGCATTGGAATCTCCAAATGCGAGGATAAGGCCACATTGCTAAAACCCATTCCATCTAATATATTCAGCTTCGGGCGTGGCTGGTTGATATCACTGCGTATCGCCTACCAGCAGGGAAACGCCAGAGCTCCTCGCAGCAGGGTCTTCCGCGCGCACCTCCCTGCTACCGGAACATGGTTACATTTGGGAAGCTGTAGATTTCAACTGCTCCAGAACTCTATTACGTGAATAAAAGGTAAATTTTGTAATGAAGTTTGATTGCGTAAAAGTTTCCGGAAAGCTCGACTATGTCCGATCTGTGATGCCCATGAACGGTGGGTATAAAGCCAAGATCAGTATTGATGGATCTATCATTCCTAATTTGACATTGACCAATAAAATTTACGAAGAATTAGAGGTTGGCCAAAGTGTGACATTTTATGGGCTGTTCAAGAATAGTAGTAAAAAAGAAAAAAATATTGGTGTGATTTATGGTGTCCAAAAAGAAAGTGGCGAGAAAATGTTCGCTACTTCCTTTAGGCTCATGGTGCCAATGATTTTGGCGGGAGCCGCCGCTCTCGCATTCTGCATGGTATTTCTCATCGGCTGGTTTCCTTCTTTATTCGCATTGATCTTCTTATTCGGACAAGATCAAAGCTATATGTATAACGCTACAGTGGTCACGATAGTTGAAGCAGGGTTGGTTGCGCTGTTTTTCCTTTGGCGTGCCTGGGTGATTTTCAGTGCCACCTCGAGGCCGGAATCCTGGGAAATTATCGCCCCTTCCACGCTGTCGAGTCGCTTCAGCAAGTTTCATAAGGAGTAATGTTCGCGGCTGGCGGTAAATCGAAATGTTTGCGCCACAATTTCGATGAAAATTAAACTCAGTCAGAATTCCGGCGCACAACACATTAGGCAAGCGGAGCGCGCAGGCGTGCAGGATGAGCGCCCGAAGGGCCGAGACGCGGTTTGCCGTGGCTCGGTTCACGCCAGCCATTCGCCGAAGGTGGCACGCCATAACCACCGCCCAGCTTCGTGACAAGGAGGCTGAAATGAACTGCGATTTACTCCGCGAGCGTGAGAGAACTAGGCGAAGAGCTCTGTGGGCGCTTGCCAGCTTCCATCCTGGTGATCCGAATGCCTCCGAACTCCTCACTATCCTAGATGAGCTCCACATCCAAGAGCGATACGGCACCCCCTGCAGCGATAAGCCACTCGAACTCATTGAGGTTCGTAACTCTGTCTCGGTAAGGCGTCACAACTCCGGAATCGCCATCATCTTGGAGCGCGATATCCCGCAGCCCTGGCGAGAACGCTTTCTGCAAGCGAGCATCGGATCAACCAGAATTCCTGATGGGCCCTACGCCACAGACTGGGATAAATTTCTGACTGAATGGGAGCGTGAGATGCAGCATCTGCAAAATCACCGGGTTGCACAGGCTGCTACCAGCTAGAGCGGCTGGTTCGAGCGATAGCGGCGCAAGCACACAAGCAGTCGGTGTGACCGCTGAAAATCGCAACCTCAAACAGGAGCAGCGTGATGGAACGGCCTTCTTTTTTTATTGATTTTGAAGCCTCTGGAATAGCTCCTGATAGCTATCCTATCGAGGTCGCCGTCGTGTCGAGTGAGACCTCCTTCAGCTCGCTTATCAAGCCCGTCCGGTACTGGACGCACTGGTCGTTTGACGCGCAAGACATGCACGGTCTCACTCAAGATCAGTTACATCAGGAAGGTGATACCCCAGTCGTTGTAGCGAGAAATATGAATCAGCTGTTTTCAGGCCAGGTGCTTTGCAGCGACTCACCTCAAGACAGTTTTTGGTTCGATGTGCTTTTCGAGGCCGCAGATCTATTGCCCACGTTCGAGTTGAAGCCTTTGGAAGTTTTTGTGGGCAGGGAGGCTGCCAGTGAAATCTACCGGCGACTGCCGACAACCAAGCACCACCGAGCTTCAAATGACGCAACTGCTTTGATGAACGCCTGCCGTGCTTTTTTCGAAGCTTGAACTATCAGAGGGGGGGATAGCCGCCCTCAGCTATGCGAAAGCGATGAGTACATTGAGCTTTGTTGAAGCTCAGCTTGTGCGACCGCTCGAACCGAAGGCAGGTGATCACGTGCCTAGTAGGCATGGCAAGCGGAGCGCGCAGGCGTGTGGGATGGATGCCCGAAGGGCCGAGATGCCGGCGTTTGCGCCAAGGCTCGGTTTACGACAGCCCATCCCCGAAGGGGCACGGTCTAACGCCGGTCGCGGGAACAGAGGCCAAGACCATACTGCGAGGATTTTTCGATGGGAATGACAGACGATGACGACACTGTCTACTGCGACGTCCAGATGTCTTTAGCGCAGGGCCGCGAGCTGCTCCAACTGGTTAGCGCATTGAGGGAGTCAAAAGCCAATCCGACTCTCGACAGGGTTTTCGAGCGCATGCAAGACGAGCTCAGCGCATCGATTGATATCGTCGAAAATCCACCGACCTGGGGCCCTTGGGGCCGACGCACCACTTAGCACCGGCACCACGCTCCATCTAGGATAGCGAATACCCTATCTGAAGGTTTGCGCACGAAGCCAAGCTTCCACTTTTTGCCATCGCCCCACCTCGGAAAGCTTTGACCTTCCTGTATCTAGAATCTCAAGCAGTCGCTGTCTCTCCGGACGAGAGCGAAACCAGTCATCAATTTCGACGCTGCAGTGGTTGGACTCGCTCAGCGCCCATCTCACGATCATGTCCGCAGCGGCTCTGTAGTGATCGGCCATGAACAGGCGATGGCCATCCACAGACCATCCACGCTTTGCTAGCTCATCGGTCACGTCGATGATGCCAAGGTCACCAAAGTAGGCTGTGGTGTCAGGGTAATGAATGCCTGCTAACGACACCTTACCCACGCCGGATTCCCGATCAAAATAGGAAAGGAAATGCCAGCCACCCGTGGTGCTTCCAGGATGTGGAAAATTGATGGCGGCCTTGCCTGTTATGTAGTTTTCGCGGGAGACGCGCTTGAGGTAAAAGTCGAACATGGCTGCTTCATGGAAGTTCCGTATGGCGATCACACTGAGTAACAGCATAATTTCTCGCGAGCTAAAGTTTCGCCGTTCCGAAAACCGTTAGGTATATAAAACCATGCGGAGTGCCGGCAATGAGCGCAGTACCGCTCAAAAACTCTCGGCCATCTTATGTGCCGCAAAGTATCGAATTTACCCACCGGGCAGGCAGTCATGTTTCTGCCACAACGGAAGACGGTTGCACCGTCGATATGTCACTCGGAGACTCGCGGTATCAATTGAGTGCTCGACAGGCCGACGCTATTGCCCAAGGGCTGTTGATGTCTTTAATGCGCTCAGGCTTGGATATTCCGAGCATGCCTTGGGACGGCGGACGACTCGTGAAAATATCTCCGCTCCCTGGAGATCGAGTAGCTTTCAGGTATTCGGACGGTACGATCCATGGTAAAGGCGCGTCGTTCCGATTTTTCGGCGTTTGTTGGACGTATGAGGGTGAAGGTGCCGACCCAGACCATCCAGCAAACGCTCTGCATCAGGACAATGCATGACGGTGGGATCCTATTCGGTTAAGGCAACGTCGATTACCTGCTAACGGGTGAGCAGGCGTACCAGCTGCTTCAAAGCCTCACTAGCTGCGCGTATTCACTTGAAGCCAGATCTTGGAGAATCTGGGACGTGATTATCGAATGCGAACCGGCTCGGATTCAGATTTGAGGGATCAAACACTCGAGGAAAAGATGCTCTTCAAGCATCTCAAGCTTTACGGGCTTAGCTCGCGGCGAGAACGTGGGGCTAAAATAACTGAGCCAAACAGCGCCTACCGGTTCAAGGGAGCGCGTAAAGCCGTTTACGGTTGAAGGCGTGATCCGCAAAGTGCAGACGACGCCTTTCGTCTGGCTCTATGTGGCTGGAGTGGCTGAAGCCCTAATGGCCTCTTCATCCTTTTTAATGATTGCTTCGGCATTTTTAACGAACACACCGCACGCGATCAGCGATTTCACTTCTTCGTGCTTCCCATAAAGCGAAGCTTGAATCCCATGGAGCAGAACTTGAGCGTATCTTGCATCCTCAATCCTAGTGTCCATGTCACCCGAGATCCTTATCTCTCGTGAACTCCACTGTTTGACTGCAGATAGGGTGAACGGCTGCTGCGGTTCTTCCATTCTGTACTGGTGGCGTTGCTTGAGAAGTTCACTCAGCTCCCGAGCGTCGCTCAGCATCTGATCTGAGACACCCCGTCGGTTGCTTTGTCGAGCCGCTACCAGCACGTTGGCCTGCATCGACTGAAGTCCAGGAAGAATGAAATCGCGCAGGATGAAATAGAACTCGAGCTGCCGATTCATCGCATCATCGGCGGGCTTGCGCAGCCCTTTCAGGATTTCCGTAGACGCATCGGAGTTGTTGGGAGTGCACAATGCCTTCTGGCTATCAATGATCCCCTGCTCAAAAAAACCAACCATTTGATTGGCGATCAAACCCTGGCGATAATCCTCCCTCAAGAGATCAAGCAGCACGTCCAGTTGGTTGATGGCCGCAGGATCAATCTTCATGCTTGCGTGTTGAACCTGATGCTCCATGGCGTTCAGGTTGCGCTCTACTGGGACTATGCAGAACTGTTGGAAAGAATACGAAAAGGCGAAGGTACCCTTATCAAGCATCCCCAGACAGCCATCATAGATAGAGATCAAACGATCATTAAGACTCATGTACTCAGCGAGGCCTTGGATTGTCGCCTCATTCATTTGTGCTGAGTCTGCTTGATACGCGAGATACCTGTGAACCCCGACAAAGCAGGATATCGCCAAGCAGCTCGCCAAACCTAGCCTCAAGATCCATCCGCGAAGAGAAATTTTGGGTTTGTACTCGGAATAGAACGAATCCTGCAGAGAGGCATTTTCTCGGATGATGTTCTCAAGCGATTCCCAGCCCCAAACCTCTACCGATCCTTTTCCGACAAGGGCTCGTTGTTCCGTCAGCTCCAATGCACGGTTGGTTAATGCGGCATCATGTGGACTGGTGGTGAGGATGAAAAAGCGGTCGATCTTGATAAGAAAGCTTTCGGTCTCCTGCACAGCCTTATCGACCTCTCCGACTGTGAGCTTCTTCCCAAGGTTGCCGTTCCGACCTTTGCACTGGACGGCGATGATGGAGCCATCTTTGAGGCGGCAGTAGAGGTCGACTCCATCCTGTCGTTGGCCTTCACGGCCATACTGATCGAAGCGGCTGCCAAATACGCAGCTCATAAGCGCTATGGAAAGACGCTCGAATTGCTTCCAGTCTGCGGGGCGTGGATAGTTTGCTGCGTGTGGTGCGGTCATAGCCTAAAAATTAACTCCATTGAAGCGATGTATCCCGCTTGCACGGGCCTAAGTGGGAAAGGAGTCTTACAGACGAGCCGATCCCGTCTCGTTTATCGACCGAGAACCAGCATGCCTTAGCAAATCCCAGCAGGATCTACACCCAATCAGCGAGGGAACTGGTTGGCACGGCGGTTGTGATTGATCGAGTAGGACGGCCTTCAGAACTACCAGGTGACTACAATCAAAAAAATGATGAGGTCGGACAGGCCGAGGAAGACTTGCAGAGGTTTGTACCCCTTAGCGATTACGAGTACATCCGCGAGGGGGGGATCAGAGATCAGAGAGGAGATGCGACATGTCAGGGGTACGACAGCACTTCATTCCAAAGTTTTTGCAGAAAGGGTTCAGATCTCCAAGTAACGGCAAAATCGTTCGGTGCTGGGTGTATGAACAGAATAAGCCAGCCAGATCTGCGAACATTCAAGATGTAGGGCTTGAAAGGCATTTCTACGCTATCGACAGCGAGCCTGATCTGGACGTTCAGATCACCAACGAAGAGCAAATTTATGCACCATTAATCGAGAGCCTACGTGCCGGCGACCTGAGTGGGGCAGTGGTCGAGAGAATTCCACAATTGTTAGCTCATCTAGAAACCAGAAGCCGCCACTTTCGCCAAAATATGCAGTCAATGGTCGAGGGGTGTGCCACTGGCGTTTTTGGGTATCTATCAGACCCCGCTAACCTCAGAGTGTTGGTAAAAAATCACTTCAAACCAGGCTCTCCAACCTTTGAACGCGCTTTAGCAGAACGGGGTGTTAGTCCGCAGCAAGTTCAGGCTTTGCTCTCTACTGATGAATCACTCCTCGACCAGATGATCGAGCCGCTTGTTGCGATTTTTGCCACCCAGATGCCTGTCCTGTTGGAGCGCATCAAGTCTTCAATCCCGAGCTTGGTCAGAAACAGTCATGTTCGTGTGCTCAGTGAATCCGTATCGCCAGCTGCCCGTGCTCACCGCTTCAGTGCTCTCCACTATTCTGTTCAGAAATTCGCGCCTGGCGATCTGCCGCTTGGGGATTCCGTCGTACTGTTCCAAGTGCGAGGCGAGCGCTCCTTCAAGCCGTTCATGGATAAGGATGATGAGCTCGTGCACGTGGTTCTGCCGCTGGCTTCGGACAGATATCTTCTTGGTGCTACGAATACCTTCTTGTCATCGCCTCTACAGAACCTGCCGCTTGAGATCGCCAAGTGCTCTATGGGGTATTTCATCTGCGCCCACCAGAGTGGGCGTGCTGCCGATCTTCAGGTGCAAATAGGAAGTAATGCCAGCTGGCTTTCAACACGAGAAATGAGCGCGTTACTTGGTGAGGTTTTTTCAGGGTTGATGGGGCCGAAGCAAACCTGACACGTAACTGTTAAAGCTAGGGTGCGTGGGGATCATTTGGTGATGACCCGTCGCTATCCAACCCTTATGACAGTGTCTTCAATAGCCGATCAAGTGTCTAATGTTCCCACGTGCTGAGCAGAGCTACCGGGTCAGTCCCATATCGATCACCTGAATTGAACGACCAAAGCTATCCATCCGGGCTCACGCACTGCTCGCAGTAATCGAGCTCATCACAGTCGTTGAAGATCGTAATCCTCCATCCCTCGATGTCGACCATGAACATCCCGGCATAAAGCTCGTCCCAAGTCTGTGCGCACACTCTCACCATCGTGCGCCGCCCGAAGATGGCATCGCGCAGCACCTGGCAAACCTCCCTTGCCGTGAGTGCAGGCATAGACTCGTCAGGACTATCAGTTAAAGTCATAGAAGAAACCAGCCGGCTTTGATCGTGTTGCCAAAGGTACACCGGCAGGCATGACCAGGTATTCACAGGGAGGAGGGGATGAAGCTATTTTTGGACTGCGAGTTCACTCGGCTCAATCGAGACACGAAATTGATTTCGCTGGCACTCGTGTCCGAAGCCGGGCACGAATACTACGTCGAGCTCACAGACACGTACGTGACTCAGGACTGCAGCGACTTTGTGATTCAAAATGTCCTGCCACAGCTCAACCTGGCTGCACACGGGCAAACCTTGGTCGAATCTCAATCCTCACTACTTGCTTTCCTGAGCAACCTGAAAGGCCCCCTCGAGGTTTGCTCGGACGCGCCGGATTGGGATTGGGATCTCTTCTGCCAACTGGCCTACGTGAATCATCGTTGGCCAGGTAACGTTGCCAATCGCGCGACTAACCTGATCCTGATATTCAGGCATCTCGAAGCGGATGATATTGGCGACGTGGTGCTGCCAGAACTTCCACACCACGCGCTGTTGGATGCTCGCCTCCTGGCCGACCTTTATCGCCGGCTGGCAACTGGTTCAAATCGAGGCACTGAAAATGGATGATGATCTGGCATACGCGTGAATAGGCGCAGAAGACCACCGTGAAGGTGGCCAGCCTACCTTCGGAACGTTTTCTTTAATCCATTTCCAGCACGTAGCGACAATGGCCGCACAGCAGATCCGAATAAATGCCCTCAATGCCCACATCGTCATCAAGTGTCGCCCCGCATTGCCTACATTCGGGGGCTTTGGCGCCCTCCCCACAAATGGCGCAGCGCTGTTCCTCGACAACGTATGATTCATGTTCACAGTGATCACATAGCTCCAATGGGCTCTCTCCGCCCTGCGTGGCGGCGATGTATAAGTCCGCGTAATATCGCTCAACGAGCACAGCGTCAACCACATCACCAAACTGCGATACTGCTCCGCAACGGGTGCAGTGAAAACTCGTTTGCGGGAGTGATTTGAGGTTCCCCAAAGCCTTCATGAGCTTGGCTTTACAGTGCGGGCAGCTAATGTGCTCCAAGGCGCCGGCAAGGATGTCGGTTGGCCTGCGAACTTGGCTGAGTGACTCTAGGCAAGCTTTCCGCTCACACCCGTAGAATGCCTCGTGCTCAGTCAGGAATGACCAAATATCTGCTCCCAGCAGGCTGGCGGGGCTGATTTCGAGATACCTGGGCACGAACTGCTGTATCAGGTGGAAGCAGTTCGCTACGGTCTCCAGCAGTACGGAGGTGGGCCGGGTGCTGTGGTAATGCTCTACCTCATTTCTAATATCGGTGAGCGCCTTCAGTAATTTCCATTCGACTCCGTCGACACCTAGCCCCTCCAGCCGGGAAATTATCGTCACGACATCGACGGTCTTGATGCCGCTACCGACCCAAATGACCTGGTCGTCAACTCCTTGAGTTGGAGCCACCCTCTCTTTGAGTAGTGTCTCATTTGAACCTGGTGGGCTCATAGCCTGCAGCTTGACTTTGAAGAGCAACAGTAGACCCGAGGTCAGATTTCGAATAGAGGAGAGGGCTCGGGCTTCATCGTGTTCCGCAGCTTTGAAATCCTCCACCCCGAGTCGGATGGAAGCTACAGCATTATCTTGCATTGACATCCCTTTCTCCTGGTTGAGAGAGCCGAATCAGGCGGCTCCAATTGAGCACGTCTGTTCCGTTCGGTCTGCGCTTTTGATCCAGCGCACCGCCAAGAATGTTCCAAGGCCGGAGACATCCTGAAGCGCATGGGTGCAGTTCAACCCAAAGGCACCTAGGCGGGCACCCTTTACGTCCCATGGTTCCGGCTCATTACATGCTGTCGTCACGTTGCAGCAGAGCGTGTCCCGGTTCCTGCGATTCTGAAATGGTCGATGGTCAAGCGATGTTGCTGTGTATTCATACAGCGCTGCATGATTTTAGCGACGGAGAGCAGGCAAAATTGCAGAGTGCCATCATTCTCTTCTCCGTAGGTCGCATTCTTCATATACTCTCATACGCCAGGGAGGAGGGGCGTAGAGCATGAATCGAGTTGATTATCAGAAAAAAATAATTAAATGGCTAGGTTGGCTCAAAAATGAAGTCGAGCTTAACAATAGCCTTAGTTTGACGGATATCAACAGGGGAGCCGAAGATTTCTACTGCGGCCTCTTGAATTTGGTTTATGGGTATAACCTCAAGAATATTAACATCCTTGACCTCAATGCCGCCGCGATAGATCTTGGCGATAGTGAGAAGAGGATCGCGATACAGGTAACATCGACTTCGGCACTAGCCAAGACAAAGTATACTGTTGAAAAATTTATAGAAAAAAATCTCTATGAACAGTTTGATAAGCTGCTCATCCTGAATATAGTTAGAAAATCCAATCATGAGGCACCCACCGTTGGCGGGGTTGAGTATTTTCTCGATACCAAAACTGACATCATTGATGTTGAGGATCTAATCAAGAAAATCACCAGTGATCCTGATTTGCAAAGGCTAAAAGCAATTGTAGATTTCCTGGACGCTGAGATTGCGCCTCCGGCACAACAGAGCCTTGCCAACGAGGTTATGACGATACTTGGAATAATCGAATATATCAGTGACGAGAAGCATGAAGATGCCGGTAATGGGTATCTTGAAGAGCCCATTCCAGAGGAGAAGGTCTATCAACGCTTCGCTGATCATGCAGACTTCCTCGTCGATATGTATAGCGATGGTTATATCGAGTACGGTGCTATTTTAGAAGCCGTTAAGAAAGAAGCTGATTTTGGGCAGGTTAAAATTCGCCGAGCTGCTACCTACCTAAAGAGGCGCAGTGACTCCATACTCAAGGAGTGCTGCGGTAACCCCAAGCAGGCGTTGGATCAGCTGATCGCAGGCTTCAGCGATCTCCTTGAAAAAAACGGCTACACCTTCGATAGAGGGGCAGGTGAGTTTTTCGTAATCGACCAGTTGATGAAATGCAATGTCTTCCCCTACAAGGACACTGCACTTGTCTAATCTATTTTCTAAAGATGATGACCTGAGAAAGTCGGCTCCTATGCTCGGCTTTGAGATTCTAAAACTTCTACAAGAATCAGGAGAGGCTCGGGTTAGCATATTTGATGTGGCAAAAAAAATTACAAAGCCTGGTGGGGTCAGTGCTAGAAGCATCTATTACGCGATAATTTTCTTGTATTCTCTTGATGTCATAGATTTCCAAGAGCCATATTTGGTAGCGAAATGCTAAGAATTAGAAAGCTATACAGTGAACCTCGGGTTTTCGATTCAATTACCTTCGTTGATGGAATAAACCTTATCCTAGGCGAGACGACTAAAGACAACGTCAAGACCAACGGTGTCGGTAAGTCGATGGCCGTAGAGTTCATAAACTACGGTTTGCTTAAGCGGCACGAGGAAAGTCGTGTTTCGCTGATCCCAGATGAAGCCTTCCCACACAGCACCCTAATCTGTATAGATATAGAAATTAACAATACGCCAATCACGATCAAGCGAAGCATCGAGAATCATAAGTCTCCAACTCTCATCATCGATGGAAATATCGTTCCCGTCATTGAAATTGAGGATGCGACTAGCTTTCTGACGAGTCTTCTTTATGGTGCTAGTGACAATGAAAGCATCCCATCTTTTCGTTCATTGATGGGGCCGATCATTCGGGATGAACGGTCGGAATTTAAATCCATTGTAAAATGCTTTGATACCAATCGAAATATTCCGGCGGACTACACTCCGCACCTATTTTTGCTTGGAATTGATCCTAAACCATACAGGCAGGCAAAATCTTTATCGAACGAAATAGATAAGCTCGCTAAAGCAATCTCCAAGTCCAAAGAAAACATAGTATCAATCACTGGCAAGAATATATCTGAAGCCAAGGCGGACTTGAACCAACTGACCAGTCAGGTCGGCAGAATCCATCGCGAGATGGAACAGCTAGAAAATATCGAAGGTTACAACATTGTTAGGGATGAGGTAGTTGAGATTGAAACGCAGATTGAAGAGTTTAGATCTCGCCAAGCTGTCATAAAGTCCGAGCTTTCGAAAATCAAGATGTTTCGCGGTGATAACTACATTGATGAAGTAGAGGTGGCGGAACTCTACAATCAGTTTAAGGTAGGTCTGGGAGACCTCATCAAGAAGCAGCTTGAAGAGGTTACTGCGTTCAAGAAGAAAATCGATAATTTTCAGAGAACTTTGATTGATGGTCGTCGAGAAGAGCTGGAGAGTACCCTTAAAGTAATTGAAGATAATATTATCCGTCTTGATCGACTGTATCGAGAAAAGCTGACATTGATTGATCATAAGGGTGCATTAAAAAACCTTCGTCAGACTATCGCAACCTACCAGAAAAAATTGGAAGATCATGCTTCGCTGTCTGCTTTTATAAGAAAGCATTCAGAGTACGAGCGAGAAAAGAAGGACAAGAGCAACGAGCGTGATGGCTTGATATTTCTGCTCGATAGTTTCGTGGCAAACGCATCTAACGTTATCAAGTCTCTCGAGCAAACAATCCTTGATGTGCACGAGGTAGTCGCGGGGAATCGACATGGCTCCTTTGAAGTGGAAATCACGAAGAAAAAAGAAGTCGTAAATTTCGATTTGCGAATTTATGATGATGGCAGCCATAGCAACGAGCGCGAAAAAGTATTCTTGTATGACATCGGCCTGCTGACATGCTCTGAAATTCATAAGAGACATCCAGGTATGCTGATTCATGACAACATTTTCGATGTTGATTACGACACTCTTTTGAAAAGCCTGAATTATCTCAGTGATAATGTTGAAACGCTTAAAAATCGACAATACATTCTTACGTTGAATAGTGACAAGATCTACGAGGCAGATCTCAACTCTCGCTTGAGATTGGATCTTGAAGGCTTGAAACGTGCGGCCTTCACAAAGGCCGACAGGTTTCTCAAGGTTGGCTATCAAGAGCGTTCCAAGTGATGGCCCCCGTAAATGTGCACCACGGCCAGTTCCCCGAGGCCAGGTAGGTGATAAGAATCTTCAGATATCCCCGGCGGAATCATCCCTTAGCGGGATAGGAAGCCCATTTGGCACCTTGTCTATGCCAACGCCCTGCTGATCATAGGCCGGTGCTTAGTGCTTAGTGCTTAGTGCGTAGTGCTTAGTGCGTAGTGCTTAGTGCTCAGTGATCAAGTGCTCAATGGTGTGTGGATGGTCGATTTCCTCAAGGTAGGTAGATTGAAAGCGAAACCTAAAAAGACAGAATGGTTGCTGCCGATTGATTTCCCAGTGGGCGACCTGTTTGAGGTCAGCGAGGTACTGAAAACTGCAGGTATGTTGATTCCCGGTTACCTTGCTCCCGACGCAGGTATTTACGAGCCAGCAGTTTATTTTTATGCCCAAGACCAAGGCATACGTACGATCATTTTGCCGGATCGGAACGTCGCCTCTCGTATCGCGCAATTGGTGAAGGGGAAAGAAACTGTTAATGATAAACAGCTCAAGCTCTCAGCAGCACTACTAGGGTTTGCTCAACTTCTAGATATCGATTTTGAACCAGGCATCTCATTCCATGAATTGGCTCATCGCTGTGGTAACACCTGCGCGGAGGAGGAGCTTGGCTGGTTCAGAGCGGCTGACAATGCACCTCCGCAGGATATGTTGAACGTAGCACTCGGTAGGACAAATCGCGTATCACGCACTTATGCCCCAGTTGAGGCACCGAGCCTCAACCTAGAGCTGCCATTGAAACGCTGGAATCGCAATTACATCACCGCGCTCAAAATTCTGGAGTTAGACCTTTCCCCGGGCAAGCAAGTCGACAAGATGCTCCATCTTTTAGAGTGGATGAGTACGAGCCTTGTATTCGCGGGGCCGGCTCTAATGCTTGCATGTGTGTACCTCGGTACCCATTCGCCTTCCCGCAAAGGCGTGTTCAAGAACAGCAGGTCTGCTGACCGGATGGCGGCAATCGCCGGGGTGAGGAACGCTGCTTGGGATATCACTCATCTGAGCGATTTTATCCGTCGGTCAAACGAGAGCGTTGAGCCTGGGAACGTTCAATACTTGCTTGCTAGCTTCGATACGCATTTGAAACTAACGACGAACCTCCTGATGACAGTGGGCCGCGAAGGAAGTGATGCCTCGCTTATTGCAGCAGGGCTTGTCCAGTGGTGGGGGACAAAGGACGCTCAGCGCATTGCTCATGAAGTAGTGATTCAGCTCCGACGAATCCATAGCGACTCGCACGTTCCCAAGACATCTGGCGACCCAGAGTACATTCCGAAGCTGATATTGCTTGGTGAACGTCTCGTGATGGGGGCTATTTAGCATCCACACCACTGTCTGTACTCGCACAGCCTGACGATGCAACCAGAGCGCGCCGGCAGGTAAGGCCGAAAGGTGTGATTATGGATGTCTGTAGTGCTACTTTTTAACCAAGTCTTTGTATAACTCTCGGGCCTCAAGGATCTGATCCCTAAGCTCCTCGGGATCAATTCGCACGCCGCCGCGAGGCGTTGTCTGAAGCGACTTCAGGCTGTTGGCTGCCTTGATGAACTCCCGTTCCTCTGCCTGAACCCACTCGGGGCGCTTGTCTTTCCAAAATAGCCAACCCATCTGCCCGGCCTCGTCTTTGATCGGATGCTCAGCAGTATGTGGGAGCGGTAGCCAATGTCCAAGCAAGAAGGTGAGTCGGATCGCTCTGCAAGCGGAGCGCGCAGACCATGATGGTCGAAGAGCGTAAGGATGGAAGCCCGAAGGGCCGAGACGCAGCGTAGCGGGGCTCGGTTTACGACAGCCGCTCCCGAAGGGATACGCCCGACCGCCTTGATTAAAAGGTTATCTAACAGCTCGTTGATCAAATGACCGAGGCACTACGCCCTGCGCGCAAAGATCGTATGTCCTGCGTAATGCTACCTCCTCACCAGACGAGACTCTGACATGGGTAAAGATCGTCGACAGAAAGCGTTTCCTTTCGCCGTTGCCGAGCTCAGACCAAATCCTCGGCTGTCCTTGTGCATCTGGGACTGCAAGGCGGTCGAGGAAATACTCTTCAAGGCTGTTAAGCCGTTGCTGACCATCAACCAGAATCTCGCTGTTTTCGGCCAATACCCTGCCAGCGATCTCTGGCTCGTACCAGTCATTCGTGAGGTAGCTCCCCAGATCCCCACCTGACCATACTGCTGAGATGAAGCGAGACTTCTGTCCGATGTTCCATTCCAGCCCGCGCGACCAAGTTGGCACGGGCATGCCCATAACGAATCGCGCTGCCCATGGACAATGCTCATGAGCGGAGGAGGGATCTACGAGATACTTTTCCCAGTGGCCCACTAAGACCTCGATGGGACAATGACTGACGGTCGTGGGCAGAAGACGCTGCGGCATATGGATGTGTAGGTCTGATGTTCCGCCGTCGGCGTAGCGTTTAAAAAAGGAAGTCATGGTTTTCCTGGTAGCTCAGGTTGGTCGAAGTATTCGGGTAAGTACGGGCGCATCGCCAGGCGTCAACCGTAGCAATGATCAGAAGATCTCGATCCGTGGAGATATCGATCTGGCCGCTATCGGCCAATGCATGTGCAAAGCCCTCGGCATAGGCTGCCGCTTTGTTGAATTCGGATGTGCAGGCTGAGGATTCGATGTAGCCGATCAACCGCTCCCATGTGCGCCGTTGTCGGTTGCCGAGAATCGTGAAGGGGAACGACAAGGCGCCGTTCAGGCGTTGTGCGAAGTCATGTGTAGAGAGGGTCAAAGCCGTCGCTCAAAAAGGGTACTTACCCATCACAAACGGTTGGTTTCGGAAAACCTTGAGCCTGAAGTGAGTTTTTTCTGAAGATATACAAGTTTGCCCAAGCACGGCAGCTGGGGCTGATGCGTTGGAGGACTGTCACATCAGGCAAGCGGAGCACGCAGGCACGAAGATGGAAACCCGGAGGGGCAAGATAGCCATTGAAAATGGTTGGCTTGATTCACGACAGCTGGCCCGAAGGGCGTGCCAAATGCCGTTCTGCATGAATAAGCTCTCTGACTGAATTTTGCATGCTGTCAGCATTACTCAAATACCCTGTTCCAGACCCGTTTATTCAGCTCGTTGCAGGCATCTGGTGAGCCACCGAATACACGTCCAGCTACCCTTTAAGCGCCAATATCTTCTACTGAGCCAAAGCCATAGAGTCCAAGATAGAAGGCGCAGTAAAGGAAGGCTGACTCAGCCCTCCTGCGTACTAACTGACTAACGAGATCTTATAGCGCTGGAGCCTGTTCCTCTTCTAGCTCCAGCGGCTGGCCTGGTATGTACTCTATGTAACTGCGCATCAACCTGCATTCCCTTGGCTTAAATAGCTCATCAAAAATAGCATCCAGCAGCTCAAGAACCTCCTGAATCATTTTCTGGACTTCA
Organism: Pseudomonas rustica; assembly: GCF_049959085.1. Taxonomy (NCBI): domain Bacteria; kingdom Pseudomonadati; phylum Pseudomonadota; class Gammaproteobacteria; order Pseudomonadales; family Pseudomonadaceae; genus Pseudomonas; species Pseudomonas rustica. The sequence continues at coordinate 1,567,351 of NZ_CP188200.1, forward strand.
TAGTCCCTGGCTGTAAACCTGACGTAGATCGGGCTTCTTCTCTTTCCTGAAGTTGAAACAAACTCAAAGTAATAGATTCGAGCTCTTTCTTGTTCTTCGCTATCTCTTCTCGCAATGTCATCCTGAAGTTCACGAATGGTTTCGGGGTCATAATGTATTCCTTCCTGCGTAGTTAGTTTGTGCCATGTGAGTCTTGAGCGCTTGAGCTGTCTGCCACTTATATATTTGCCGTCAAACTCAAACGATATTCCTTTTGGTTGGCCGTCCTCGTTGAGGGTCAGGTTGATATAGACCTTTTGCTTCCTGAGTAGCCGGGTGAACGTGAACATATCGCCATCGACGGCGTTGGTGGCTTCGATAGCGCCTGCGATCTTCGCGATCATCTTGTGCTTCAACGGCAGGTCGCCGTCGCGGATCGAGGCTTGGAGCTCTGCGTGAGTGATCGAGGCGCCCCATGTGTCCTTGGGCTTCGGTGCTTTGGTGAGGCCGAAGCGATCTTCTATGTCCGACACTGAGTCGAGGCTGATGCTTCGCTCGTTGCTGTCTTTGACCATGGAGAAGTCATCGTTGAGCCTGATCCTGTTGGCGACGATGTGGACGTGGTGGTGTTCTTTGTCTTGGTGCATTACAGCGACGTACTGGTTGGTCTCGTTGAAGCCCAGGTCTGTCATGTAGGTATGGACGGCTGTGCGCCACTGTGCGGTCGTCAGGGACTCTCCGGGCCGAAGGGACAGTATTGCGTGGAAGACTGGCTTGATGGCTTTATCAGAGTCGATTGAGAAGCGGCGAAGGGTCTCAATCTGGTCGAACTCCTTGATCATCTCCGCGAGGTCTGCTTCGTTACCCTGAAGGACTCCTGGCAGCGGATCTTTGCTCATAGTGTTGTGGCTGATCGTCCGGATTCCGCTGATTTCGTGATCGTGCTTGGTGCAGCCAAAAATGTACCGAATCCGGTTCTTAAACGAGCCTACTGACTTAGGAAAAATCTTGCCGATCATGCAACTCCCCCAAAGTTGACTTGGGCGATGTACTTCACTTTCTCAAGCAGTTCGGAGCCTGGACGGTCTGCGTTGATCATCGAGGCGAGGTTCATGAGCTCACGGGCGATCTGAACAATGTCCTGGGTGACTTTGGGCTTCACCTGCCCATTGGCAACGTAGTCACGGATAAACGCTCCAGCGGACTTATAGCCTGCTTCAGCCATCTTTGCATTCAGGATATCTAACTCAGACTTGTTAAGTCTGAAAGTGATCCTAGTCTCTTTATTCTGCTTCTCAGTGTTCTTCATCTTGACTCACTTTATTTCTTTATTGTCGAGGCAATCACGCAACACCCGGAGGGATGTGAGTATCTAGTCCTGCTTGTCTGACACAGACACAACTGGCTAAAAAGAAGCTCTAGATCTATTGTGCAAAAGGAGTTTTAGGTGGGGCTAGTGGTTTTGCTAATTATTTTGATTTATTTGCTTGTATACCGAAACTTTCGCAAGGCGTGAATGCGAAATCGTAGTATTGGAGTGCGAAATCACTCTGGTCGAGTGCGGTTTTACTTTAGGTAAGTGCGGAGCTCGCAAGGGATGAGTGCGAAATCGCAGTATGGTCTTGCGACTTCACTTTGACAGTAAGTAATATGGAAGGTATATCAGTTGTAGAAGGTTATACTTGGGAATATACCAGTCTCTTTACCTTCTTCAACGATACTGTCAAATGGATCAAAGAACTTCTCTGGTGTACTGAGCTTTGCTGTCCATGTCACAAGCTCTGGATATCCCATTACGTAACATGAAGAATTCATTTCTTTACCCAGCCCAAGAACTCGTTCCGAGTAGCTTTCCCATTCATTGATGAAAGTTTCCTGGACAACTATAAGGTTTCGGATCACTTTGTCGTGCGTTTCAATCTCAAAGATATCTTCGCCAAAGTGAAACTGCAGGTTCTCACCACGTCTGAGGTACTTAATCGCTCCTCTCGTTTGATCAATAGCTTTATCAAGAGCCTTTGAAACTGTCGAGATCTTTCTTTTTAGAGTTCGATCTAAGGACTTCTCCGTGTTTGGGCTGTCCTTGGCCTGAATCAGCAGCAGATATTCATCGGAGGCAACTAAAACGTCGACGAACTCTTCATTGTTATCTGTGCGAAGTGGGTTCAGGAATATTGAGTCTTCATGAAATACTTTCTGAAGTAGCTTAACAATATCCATCTCTTGAAAGCTACCTGGCTCTAGCCTCTCAAGGGTCGAGTGGCTCACAGGTGGGCCTTTTTGAAACAGATTGTTCATGGGTACTGCGTCTAGAATGAATAAATCCTCGATCATTAGTGGTTCAAGGAAATTAACCTTGATCGAGTTCTTATCATCCTGAAGCGATCTGCGCATGAACCAGTGATTAGTTAAGTCACGAATTTCATAAGCAGCCTCAAGGCTTGATGGGGCAAGCTTGTATTGGCTTTTGTCGAACTCTGCGAACTTTGTGTTCTGCGACCTGTAGCCAAGAAGTTCGCGATTGTTGTCGTCAAAGAAATGAATGTCGAAGCTTTCCGATGAAAGCAGGTCAAATATGGAGTGTCCCATTTCATCGTCTAGCAGGGGAGTAACAACCATCAGTGGGTTGAGCTCATCATCTTCATATGTAGTGACCAGACCGTGGTAAGTCTCTCCGTTCATCCGACATGGGGCTAGATAGAACCCGATGCGCTGCTTGGCTTTTGCGGCTAGTACGGCCTCCTTGGGCACTTTGATTATGAGGAGGAGCGTACCTTCCTTGTCGTTTGCAATCGTACTTATCCCGTGATGTAGGTCTCTCACGTGCTGCATCAGATGTGGATAGCGGATGGTCAGCATTGTGTCTCCATGAGGCTGGCATAGATCAATGTGCCACTACTCATAGCATGAAAGTGGCAGCTATTCACTGTGCAGGAGAGGGGAAAAGTAGGTAGTGCCAGTCGGTAGTGCTATGGCTGGAGGCACTGGCGCTCAGCGTGGAGTCCAATCGGTCTGTCCAATATTTTCGCTGTCAGGGTAGGAGGGCGGTATCGATGTCTGCACACAGAATGTACACGATCACAGCAAACCCCAATGAATTAAGGCTTTGGTGATCCAATCCATCATGGGTGCGACGGAGAAGCGGCGGGAGAGTGGGGCAGGTGCTGCGGTGATAGGGGACATTGGCGATTCTGGATTGGGTGGGGCTGGGAGGTGGGGAGTTTATCAGGATTGGGCTATTGGGGCTGAGTCGACTCTTACGAGCGGTTGTTCGATCGCTCGAGGCGAGCAGAACTCCTCCTCCCCATATTTTAGAGTTTCGGCATCGGGTTAACGTATGCATTGGGGATGTGCGATCCAAACATCATCCCATTTATTTTTTCTACAAAGGGCTTTGTTATCGGTTGTCGGGGTTTATGAGTGAAATAAAAGCGTGGAGCGTCAATCTCTAAGAAGCATGTAAGTGTCGTTAAGTTTTGAAGTTCGTTTCAGAGCGTCCGAACATTAGAGATTTGCCGCGAGTGTTGATTTAATTTTTTCTACGTCTGCACCTTCGATTCTCGTTATGATATTGCCATCCTTGAATAGAATAACTGTTGGCATAGCCCTTATTGAATACTGCGCTACAATGCTCTGGCTTATGTCAACATCTACTATGCAAAGTTCAAAGCGAGCAATGTAAAAATCTTCAAGCATATGAAGCCTCGGGGCGATCGCCTTGCAGGGGCCACACCATTCAGCAGTGAAAAAGACGAGTACGGGTGTGGTAGATTTTAGAACTTTGGCTGCAAAACTTTCATCGTCGCAATAAATGCTCATTATGATCTCTCTTTGGCTGTAAAGTATCGAGCTGTAGCAGCTGTCTTTTTTGTAATGGTGGCAATTATTTGTTTTTTGAAACGGGTGGGCAACTGTCAGAAATTACAGTTTTTTATATTTATTAGGAATAATGGTTATTCAATTTTGGCGAGGAGGGGGGCGAGATTTTACAATCGCGACCTGTGCCGACAAAGAATAGACGGAGAGGGGGCGATTTTATCGAGTGGTTCTTTTCCTGCAAATTAATGGCAAAGCCTGATTATGAGTTAAACAGCGAATTTCACAGTCGTTTACTGATGTCTTATGTCAATAGCTTTTGCCTACAACCTCTTGCGCCATCCCCTACACGTAAGACAGAATCCGCCGGCTTGTGCGTCTAGACCGCAGGTTCTATCGTCCTTAGGTCACTGAAAACCAGTGATCGGGTTTGGTAGCCCGTCTCCGTCAGAAGCACAAGACTACTGTCTTGCGAGGGCGTTTCTCGTCTTCGTTTTATGGTGGTCATGCGCGGGGCATCTTTGGATGCGCCGGGGTTCCTGACGACCGGTCTACCAACCTGCGTATGGCCTCCACCCCTCGTTAGTGTATGTACCGGAGACATGGTGGACACATGTTCGGAGACATGGTGGACGGTTTTAGATCTTCTTACCTGCCGTGACGATCTGCAAGTTCAAGTCGATTCGGGCGATGCGATGTCTACTCCAGTAGACATCGTGGATGCCGTCCTCCGTCGTTTCCCGGATAGCCACTGACCTCCCGTAAAACGCCTTCCCGACAGTGTATTCACGGTTGCCCCAGTAGATTTCGCCCTTCACCTGAACCTTCCTGACCACATCCCCATCGTCGTACTCAGGCGCCGCCGGTTGCTCCTGATATTCCCGCGGGCTACTGCTGTAGCGAGTAGCAGGAACCTGCATGCCCAATGCTTGATGCGGGCGCTTCTGGTTGTAAATCTCACGCCAGATATCAAACGCACGTTGTGCATCGTCCAGATCGATGAAGAGCTGGCCTTGCAGGACTTCCCTTTTCAGGCTGCGGTGGAAGCGCTCCAGCTTTCCCTGGGTTTGCGGGTGATAAGGTCGGGAGTGGCCGACCTTGATGCCCTGGCTCATCAGCCAGACCTCCAGCGCGGTATAAACGCCGGTCTGGTCACCCCATGGCGAACCGTTGTCCATCGTCATGCGCAGAGGCAGACCGTAGAGCCGAAAGGCCCGCATTAGTTGCTCCTGGACGGTTCGGCGCTGCTCATTGGCGCACGCGGCGATGCACAGCGAAAACCGTGAATGATCGTCCAATATCGTCAACGGATGACAACGCCCCTGAGCCAGGCTGATATGTCCCTTGAAGTCCATCTGCCAAAGATCATTGGGCGCTTCATGCTCGAACCGGATAAACGGTTTGATCTCAGCAGTCTTTGGATCAACGCGCGAATGACGCTGTAAAACCGCATGCACGGTACTGACCGAAGGCATCACTTTGCCGTCGTCTTCCAACACGCGCTTGAGCTTGCGAGCGCCCCAAGCGGCATACTCCTGACTCACGGTCAGAATCTGCTGCTCAACCTCGCCAGCGCAGCGTTTGGGTGATGTCTTTGGTCGTCGAGACTGATTGATCAATCCCTCTGCACCTAAGGTTTCAAACCTGTTGAGCCATTTGTAGGCAGTGCTTGGGCTGATATTGAATCGACGACAAAGCTGCCGAACATTGGCCCCTTCTTGCCGAGCCAACAGCACGAATTCTGAACGAAGCTGCACGGTGGACACCTCTTCCCAAGACACAGGCCATCTCCTTCGCGATGAGCAATGTGTCTATTAAAATGTGTCCACCATGTCTCCGAACATGTGTCCACCATGTCTCCGGTACATACAGTTTGGTAGCGAGAGTGATGGCTCCTTTTCGTTTATCCGTCAGGAGTTTCACCATGTTCAAACCAACACCAAATCCACCCCCAACCGATCCCGCATCCCCCTACGAATCCCTCGATTCAAAAAAACTCCACGAAGCCGCCGAACGCGCGCTCGATCACTATCTGCTCCCCGCCGACCGCATCATGGCCAGTGCCAACCAGCCTGAACGCATGTACCTCGCCAATCCGAAGTACGACACCGAATCCCTGTTGGCGAACGCCAGTGAAACGTTGGGCTCAGCCTCTGAAATGCTCATCAACTTTGCCGCTGCGCTAGGTTCCTCGCATCGCAAAACCGCGCTGGGTATTGCGCAGGTGGTGATGTTGGGGGAGTTGGCGGTGAATCAGGCGTTGGATAACGTTGAAGTGAAGGTGTAAAGCACATCCCTCTGTGGCGACGGGGCTCCGGTGCCACAGAGGGAGTCAGTTCGATTGTTTGAGGTGAGCGGAAAGATCTTCCCAGGCTTCTCTATAGCTATATCGCAACCGGGCGGTGTGCAACTTATGCAGTTGTCGCCGAATCCAGCTGTTCTTGTTTGCGAGCAGCATCTGTTCGATGTCCCGGTTTAACGAGTCGGGTTCGAAACCTGTCCAGATTGGCGGAAGTACGCATTCCAGGTTCCCGGCGCAGACGACGGCAACTTCCGAATATAAAATCTCTTTGATCTGTTCCGGATCGTAGTCTTCGACTTGTCTGGCGATGTAGGCAAATTCAACTGCGGTGTCGACAAAGATCCACGACAACGCCTCTCTGATTTTGTATAGATCGTCCGGGCTCAGTTCACGTTTCAAAATCCGGCTCCCGGCGTTAAACGGCGCTGATTCGGTCGATCACCGGCGCCAGCGCTGGACGCTTGTTTTGCCATTCCTCTTTGGTGATTCCCAGCAGGACAACGTCAATCCGAGCGCCATCGCGCAGGATGTTCTGTCGCCGAACACCTTCCACCTCAAAGCCAAACTTCTGATGCATCTTCACCACCGTCGAGTTCATCGCCAGCACTTCGCAATTCAGCTTCTCCAGTCCCGCCGCGCCAAACGCGTAATCCAGCATCCAGAATTCGACCACACTGCCCAGCCCCTTACCCTGCAACCCGACATCCAGATAAAACGCCCAATCCGCCGTTTTCTGCAGAACGTTGATCGCGTTCAACGAAACAACCCCGACCGCTTGCTCATCCTTGATCACCACAAACACTTGCTGCCGCGCGTTTCCCTTTAAGGAGGCGAGCCAGTTCGCATGTTCCTGTTCGCTGATTTCGTGCGAGGTGTACATGTATTTGCGCACGTCCGGCTGGTTGCGCAGGGTGCGGACGTGGGCCTGAATGGCGGGGCTGGCGTCGGTGAGGGGGAGGAATTGCATGGGGATGTCCTTGTCGGGCGGAGGGTTGATTCTGAACCGCTGCTGTCGATCGGCAAAGTTTCATGTAAGCGCGTGCGGGGCGGGCCTAGGATGTTGGCACAAGATCGTCGTTTTTCATCCCGAGGGGAATCGTGCCATGCGCCTGAATGTTGCCAAAGTGCTGTTGGTTGCCGCTGTTGTGTCGGTTCTGAGTGCTTGTTCGGGGGCGGGTGGGTTGACCACGACCAGTTGTTTTTCTACTGATTGTCAGTCGCCGGATGGGCGCAATAATGCGACGACGTTGAAGTTTGGCGGGAACAGTATTGGCAGTAGTTTGAATCAGTACAGTTCCGGGATGTTGCATGAGGATTGATGGGGGAACACACAACTTGTGGTGAGGGGATTTATCCCCGATGGACTGCAAAGCAGTCCCAGACTTCTTTGACATAAGAAGCAGGGGCCGCTTCGCGACCCATCGGGGATAAATCCCCTCGCCACAGGGTTTTGTGTGAGTCACAAGATCATGTGTGAGGCACAGGGTTAGTGTCAGGCATCATTAATCATTGCGGTACGGCAATCCATTCGCTCAGGGTTTGCTGGTATTTGCCGGTGGCTTTGTTCAGGTGCAGCCATTGATCGACATACTGTTTCCAGCTGATGTCATCGCGCGGCAGTAAATAAGCCTTCTCCCCGTACTGCATATATTGATGCGGGTTCACCGCGCACAATCCCGGTTTGAGTTTCTGCTGATACAGCGCTTCCGAGGCGTCGGTGATCATCACGTCGGCCTTGTTGTCGAGCAGTTGCTGGAAGATCGTCACGTTGTCGTGCAACGCCAGTTGCGCCTTGGGCAGGTAGGCGTGGACGAAAGCTTCGTTGGTGCCGCCGGCGGGTTCGACGAGGCGCACGTTGGGCTGGTTAATCTGTTCGACCGTTTGGTACTTGTTCACCTCCGCGCAGCGCACCAACGGGATCTTGCCGTCGGTGTCGAGGGTGTTGCTGAAGTAGGCTTTTTTCTGGCGTTCAAGCGTTACCGAGATGCCGCCCATGCCGATGTCGCATTTGCCGGCCTGCATGTCGGGCATCAGGGTTTTCCAGGTGGTCTGCACCCATTCGACTTTGACGCCGAGGCTGTCGGCCAGCGAGCGGGCCATGGCGATGTCGATGCCTTCGAAGTCGCCGTCAGGGCGTTTGAACGTGTAGGGCTTGTAGTCGCCGGTGGTGCAGACGCGTAACTGGCCTTGTTGCTGGACGGTGTCGAGGTGCGAAGGGGATTGCTCGGCTTGTGCGCCGGCGGCCAGGCTCAGCAGGCTGCAGAAGATCATCGTGCTTTTTAGTGTTGTCATTGAGATCGGGCTTCTGAGAGGGACGGTGGCCCAGTGTAGTGAAAGGCTTTCGCGGGTGTCATCCAGCGTCCGGACTCAGCGTGCCCAGCCACGCCACCAATGCCACGATCAGCAGCACGATCGCCAGTTCCAGCAGAACACTGCGTCTGAGTGCGTTCGCGGCGATGACAGGCTGGCCGTCGCGCAACGATTGCTCCAGCGAAGGCCCTAAATGGAAGCGGTTTAGCGCCGCCAAAACCAGCATCCCGGCAAACAGTAAAACCTTGATCGCCAGCAACAACCCATACGTGTTGAGCAGGATCTCTTCAAGCTTGGGGCCAACAATAAACAGGTAATTCACCACGCCAGTCACCGACAGCGTCAGCACAATCACCGCACCCACCCATTCAAAGCGCTTCACTGAAAACATCAGCAGCCGAATACGCGTTTCATCAACAAGCCCCCGCGCCAGCAACACCAGCGCCAGCATCGCCTTCACGCCAACGCAGCAACGGGCCGGGCAGGCTGCCTCGATGGTCATCTCGGTGCGTGGACTGCCAGTGAAGTTGACCGGGGTTTCGCCGATGAACAGCTCGAACTCGCTGCCGTTCAGCTCATTGATCTGCCCGGGGCCATTCAGCGCCCAGACCGGCGCGCGCCACAGGCCGAGGCCGCCGAGCAATCCGCCGGGTGCGAGGCCTTTGACGAAGGTGCGTCTTGAAGTGTTGGAAGGCATGCGCTGGAAGTCCCCGTTTGACACTTGACGGGGAGGCTAACCAGCGCCGGCTTTCAGTTAGCTGAGGGCGGGATTACAGTTTTGACAGGTTGGGAAAGGAGAAGATATTAGTCAAAATACCGTTGCTCCTTTATTAGGAAGTTTTATCATGTCGAAAAGTGATGGAATTGCTGTGCTTTTGATGTCTGCTAGATAACCTCTGACAAAACGTTCGAAGTCTTCTTCTGAAAGAAGATAAGGAGAGTGATGTCCAGGGAAAGCGGCCCAGTTGTCCCCGTTTTTCTTGGAGAACGTTCGAAACCAGTGATGTATATCTTTATCTTTACGGACTTTATTCGAAGATGAGTTTTCGGAGTTGTCGCGATTCTTAACCTGTAAAGCAAACCATTTTGGGCTGATGTCAGAAGGAGGGCGAATGAAGTCAATTGACGTGAGTGTCTCACCGGAGCACCAGATCCAGCCTCTTGGTTCAAGAACAGATGCGAGGTATCGCTCTAGCAAATCTCCAATGATGTTCTCTGCCGCCATAGAGAGTCGGTGCTCGTGCTGGATGCGCGGTAATTGCTCTTCTTCGCAATTGTAGTATTGATGAAGAATCACCGAAACCATATTGTCTGGTACGGTCTGTGGGGTATTAGGCTGCTTATCGATTCTGCCAGCAGCAAATTTCTTTGCTGACCAGTCGATATAAATTGAACTTTCAATCGGAAACGACAAATTTTTACGTTGTGCACCTGCAGATGGCTTAAAAATCAAATACTCAAAGAGACGAGTAAACTGCCCAGTCAATTGTGGGTTGATGTTGTCCATAGTGTGGCGAGCATTGAGTAGTGCATCCGTTGCGTAAAGCATTCATGCGATCCATTAGAAATTGATCGCGAAAAGATATCATGGTGCCACTAATGTAGTCAGTGGGTACGCATCGCCACTGCCTGAAAAAGCACTCGAAGCGATGCGCGCACTCTCCGCAATTCAGATCTTCAACCCCGCCTGCACAACCCCCAGCAACCCCGACTCAGTCAACGCCACTGCATCCTGCTGCGGCCCGGATCGATCGATGGTCTGTAACCACCAATGTGTCATCTGGTGTTCATCCACGGTTCTCAGCAAGGCAAGCTCATCGCCTGAGGTGTGGATCTCGACGCGACCCGCACCGTCCTCAGTAAACCGCGCAATCGGATCAAACGTAAGGCTGTGCTCATTACCTTCGATCACCAACTGATCCACCGCGTAATCATGACTTTCGCCGTCCGGCGACGTTTCACACACGTGGGTCGGGTTGCGCCGGATCTTCAATCCGACTTCCGCCACGGGCTGCAACCACGCCTCGATGCGGTGGTACAGGCTGTCCACTTGTTTGGCCCAGCAATCGATCTCCAGCGTCGCGTCCGCTTGGGTGTGCCGGGTTTGCTTGAGCTTCGCGGCGAGTTCGTCTGCTTTACTCATTTCGGTTCCCTTGGTTTGATGTCTGCCTGTTAATCGTAGACCTTGCAGCGGCGTACGGCCTTGCCTTGCGTCATGCGCCGGCGCTGTCAGCGTGCCTCATTCATTACAAATCACGTCAGGTCAGCATCGAAAACCACGGGCGCAGGCGTCTCAGGGAGCGGGTATATGAAAAAGCTGTTTACAATTTTCGCGCTGATCGTGCTGACGGCCGGTAGCATCGGGCTGATCTCGTCACGTCAGTCGCCGAGCCATAAGGAGCGGCCGGAAGCAGTGGCGGGGGCGTTCGATTATTACTTGCTGACGCTGTCTTGGTCGCCGACGTTTTGCCTGACGCACAAGGATGACGCGCAGTGTTCGGGCAAGGGTTACGGCTTTGTTTTGCATGGATTGTGGCCACAGTATGCGCAGGGCGGCTGGCCGCAATCGTGTCCGCCGCTGAGCAAGCTTTCGGCTGAACAACGTAGCAAAGCCCTGACGTTGTTCCCGACGCAGAAGTTGCTTTATCACGAATGGCGCAAGCACGGCACGTGCAGCGGGCTCGGTGCGACGGGCTATCTCGATGCGGCGGACAAAGCGCTGGCGGCGGTGAACATTCCTGAGCAGCTTCAGCCGTTTGGTGATTCCTATTACTTCAAGGCGCAGGAGATCGCTGATCTGTTCCGTAAAAGCAATCCGAAGATTCCGGCTGATGGCATTGCGGTGATTTGCAGCGGGCCGGAGTTGTCGGAGGTGCGTGTTTGTCTGGATAAGGATTTGCGCTTTGCGGCGTGTGGCAAGGGGGTGAGGACGCAGTGTCGGAAGGGGGATATTCGGGTGCCGCCGAAGCGTTGAGGCCATCCGAAACTGTTTAACCTGTGGTGAGGGAGCTTGCTCCCGCTTGAGTGCGTAGCGCTCATGAGATTTTTGGGGCCGCTTCGCAGCCCAGCGGGGATGAATCCCCTCGCCACAGGGGGGTGTGTGATGTTTGGCACTTCAGAATGGATTAACCGTAAAGAAGCAATCGAAAATAAATCTGCCAACAGCGATCATCCTAATTCGCGGCGCGCCGATACAACGGGGCGGGATCGTGGCGTTTGCCCCGAGCACCCCGGTGGACTACGCTCAGACCGTAAGGGTTTCGGGCCTACGCCCTTGTCGTACCTGCCCAGGACACGCTTTTGCCTATTCCCATTCACGATCCGCAACAGGCTCCCGGCGCGCTGAAGCGCCTGCCACTGCGTAAAGCGGCTGTGCTGTTTATCGTTGCGGTGTGCCTGTGTCTGTTCGGCTTGCTCTACCTGCAACTGGAGCAGTCGCGGCGTCAGGATCTGGCCGTGGCGAAAGTGGCATCGAGCAACCTGACCCGGGCGATGGCGCAACAGGCCGAGGACACGTTTCACTCCGCCGATCTGGTGATGACCAGTCTGGTCGACTGGATTGAGGACGACGGTTACGGCGCGACGCAGAAGCCGCGTTTGCAGAAAACCTTCGCCCGGCGCGTGCAGCAGATGGAGCAGTTGCACGGTATCTTTTTCTTCGACAAACAGGGCCAGTGGATCATCACTTCGTTCGCCGATTTGCCCCGTGGCAACGGCGTGGCCGATCGCGATTACTTCAAGTTTCATCAGCAGAATGAATCGACGCTGGCGCACATCGGTCCGGCGATTCGCAGCCGTGAGAACGGCGAATGGATCATCCCGATCTCGAAACGCGTCAATGACCACGCCGGCAATTTTCAGGGTGTGCTGATGGCCGGGATCAAGATGGCGTACTTCGATCAGTTCTTCAAAAGCTTCAGCCTCGACGACAACGGCATCATGTTTCTGGGCCTGACGGACGGCACGCTGTTGGCGCGGCGACCGTTTGAAGAAAACCTCATTGGTACGTCGCTGGCGCAAGGGCGGATTTATCAGAAGTTGCTGCCGGAAGCCCAGTCCGGCACGGCGATGATCAGGTCGGTGGTCGATGACGTCGTGCGTTTGTATGGCTATCGGCAACTGGGGTCGTATCCATTGGTGGTCGCCGCAGCGTCGTCGCGCGACACGATTCTCAAGGGTTGGTATGAGCGCGCGTTTCAGTCCAGCGTGATCATTGCGCTGGTGATTTTGGGCGTCGGCTTGTTCGGCTGGGTGTTCATCCATCAAGTGCGCAATGGCGAGCGCATCGAGAAGAATCTGCGCAGAGCCCAACTCGCGCTGGAGCAGATTGCGACCCACGACAGCCTGACCGGACTGGCCAATCGGCGCTTGTTCGAACGTTCGCTGGAGATTGAGTTTGCCCGTGGCGCGCGGCAGGTGAGTCCGGTGAGCCTGATCATGCTCGATATCGATTTCTTCAAGCGTTACAACGATGCTTACGGCCATGTCGCCGGTGATCATTGCCTGATGCAAGTGGCGCAAGTGGTCAAGACTTGTTGTCAGCGCAAGGCGGATCTGGCGGTGCGTTACGGCGGTGAAGAGTTTGCGGTGTTGCTGCCGGACACGGACATCAACGGCGCGTTGGCGATTGCCGGGCAGATTCGCCGCAGCGTTATCGACAAACACATCATCCACAGCGGCTCGCCCACCGGGTATCTGACGGTGAGCCTGGGTTGCTATGCGTTTATTCCTAGCGGCAATGACAGTCTGGAAACGTTCATCCACCGCGCTGATGCGGCGTTGTATCAAGCGAAAAATGCCGGGCGCAATCGCGCGGCGGTGTTATCGCTGGACGGCGGAATCACCGAACTCATGCGCTCTGATCGCTAATCCAGAATCCAATACAAAACCTGTGGGAGCGAGCCTGCTCGCGAAAGCGGTGTGTCAGGTAAAAATTGTTTATCTGACACGACGCCTTCGCGAGCAGGCTCGCTCCCACAGGGGTGTTGCGTTGACTGGGTGATGGGTTGATCACCACGGATGGCTCTTGTTCGTTCAGCCGCCCGTGCCACCGCCCGCACCGCCAGTCCCGCCGCCGGCCGAACCGGTGCCGCCGCCCGCGCCTGAACCCGAACCGCTGGAACCGCCATTGGTGCCGGTGCCCGAACCTGCGCCGTCGGATCCGTTGCCGCCAGAAGGCGCGCCCGGTGTGTTATCCGGTGGCATGGTCGAGCCGCTGGTGGCGCCGGATTTGGTGCCAGTGGCGTCAGCGCCATCGTTGGCCGCGAAGCTGGCGGACGAGGCCGTGGCGAGCAGGCCGGCGAGCATTAATGAAGTGAAAGTGCGCGTCTTCATGGTACGTCTCCAAAAAGGGGATTTACCTGATATTGGTCTGACGCGTTTGAGCGTTGGTGCCGGTCGGCTGACCAGCGGTCGATCGCGTGGCCAAGTGGCCTACTGTTCTTCTGGAATATTGGCTATTTGCCGAACCACGCGCCGGGACTAACGTAGTCACACATTCACTCGCCCCCGGATACTCACCATGAAAGCTCGTACCGATTTCTACACCGCTTCCCCGGACGCCCTGAAAGCGATGATCGCCCTGGAAACCGCCGTTTCCAAACTGCCACTGGAAAAGACCCTGGTTGAACTGGTCAAGCTGCGCGCTTCGCAAATCAACGGCTGCGCCTTCTGCATCGACATGCACACCGCCGATGCCATCAAGGGCGGCGAAACCCCGCGTCGTCTGTTCGCCGTGACTGCTTGGCGTGAAGCGCCGTTCTTCAGCGACCGCGAACGCGCCGCGCTGCTGTGGACTGAATCGCTGACCCAACTGAGCCTGACCCACGCACCGGATGAAGATTACGAAGTCGTCGCGGCGCAGTTCACCCCGAAAGAACTGGTCGACCTGACCGTGGCAATCAGCACCATCAACAGCTGGAATCGCCTGGCCGTCGGCTTCCGCAAAACCCCCCAAGCCTAAGCTGCCCACAATCCCCTGTAGGAGCTGCCGAAGGCTGCGATCTTTTGCTCTTGTCTTTTAAAAACAAAATCAAAAGATCGCAGCCTTCGGCAGCTCCTACACGGGAGTGTGGTGATATCGGGGTCAATGCCCATCCGCACTCGGCGCGGCCGGTGGTTGCACCTTGCGCATCAAGGGCACCATCGCCGTGGCGATGACGAAGCAGACCATGATCATCAGGAAGGTGTCGCCGTAGGTTTGCGTTTGCGCCTCGCGGTACGTCAGCAACCACAACTGGCGCAGGCTGGCGGTGACGCCGACGTCACCGCTCTGGCCCAGCGTGGCGAAGTTGCCGCCGACCTGCGCCAGCCACTGATTCATCGCCTCATTGCTGCTGTTCAGATGCTCGGCTAACCGCGTGAAATGCAGGTTGGTACGGTCATTGAGAATGGTCGCGCACGCCGCAATCCCAATCGCCCCACCTAGATTGCGCATCAAGTTGAACAGGCCCGAGGCATGCTTCAAGCGTGCTGGCGCCAACCCTCCCAACGTCAATGTCACCGCCGGCGGCACCGCCAGTTGCTGAGCAATTCCGCGCAGTGCTTGCGGCAGCATCAATTGCCCCGCGCCCCAGTCGTGGGTGATCGGGCTGAATTCCCACATCGACACCGCGAACAGGCCCAACCCGACCATCATGATCCAGCGCAGATCGACGCGATTGGCGAGAAAGGCGTACAGCGGAATCGCCATGATCTGGAACACGCCGGTGGAGAAAACCGCCAGACCAATGTCCAGCGCGCTGTAGCCGCGCACCCGGCCGAGAAACAACGGCGTCAAGTAAATCGTCGCGAACAGGCCGATGCCGGTGACAAAGGAAAAGAAGCAGCCGAGGGCGAAATTGCGATCCTTCAAGGCGCGTAGGTCAACGATCGGATTGGCCACGTGCAACGTGCGGCCAATGAAGGCCAGTCCGGCGAGCCCGCTGATCCACGCCGTGGTCAGAATCGTCTGGTCGCTGAACCAGTTCCAGCGCGGGCCTTCTTCGAGGGTGTATTCGAGGCAGCCGAGAAACAGCGCGAGAAAGACCATGCTCAGATAGTCCGCGCCCTTGAGCAGCGACAATTCCGGCTGATCGATTTTCACCAGCATCGGCACCGCCACGGCGACGAAAATCCCTGGCACCAGATTGATGTAGAACAGCCAGTGCCACGACGAAATATCGGTGATCCAGCCGCCGATCACCGGGCCCATGGTTGGCGCCAATGATGCGACCGCGCCAATAGTTGCCGCTGCGATTACTCGCTGTTTGCCGGTGAAGAAAAAGAACGCGGTGGTGAACACCAGCGGAATCATCGAGCCGCCGAGAAAACCTTGCAGGGCGCGAAAAGCGATCATGCTCTGGATGTTCCAGGCGATGCCGCAGAGCAGACTGGCGAGGGTGAAACCGACTGCCGACGCGCAGAACAACCACCGCGTCGAGAACACCCGCGATAGCCAGCCCGACAAGGGAATCACGATGATTTCGGCGATCAAATAACTGGTCTGCACCCACGCGGTTTCATCGGTGCCGGCGGACAATCCACCGCCAATATCGCGCAACGACGCGGAGACGATCTGGATGTCGAGCAACGCGATAAACATGCCGATGCACATCGTCGCGAAGGCGAATACCTTGGTCGCGGTGGCCATGTCCGCCGCGTTGAACGGTTGCGCAGGGGCGGCGAGGGCGGCGGCGCTCATGGCGCGACGGCCACCGCGCTGGTTTCAGGCTGGGCGCGGGTGTCGACTTCTGCTGTCACTGACAGCCCCGGGCGCAGGTGGCCGAGCACGCCGTCCGCCGGGTCGAGGAGGATGCGCACCGGCACCCGCTGAACGATTTTGGTGAAGTTGCCGGTGGCGTTTTCCGGCGGCAACACGCTGAATTGTGAACCGGTGGCGGGAGCGAGGCTGTCGAGACGACCGTGGAATTCCTGTCCGGACAGCACATCGGCGCGGATGCTTACGCGTTGGCCGGGTTTCATCCGTGCCAATTGGTCTTCCTTGAAATTGGCATCGACCCACAAGCCGCTGGCCGGCACCACCGACAGTTGTTGCGAACCGGCCTGCGCATAAGCGCCAACTCGTGCACGACGGTTGCCGATCACGCCATCCACCGGCGCACGCAGTTCGGTATAGCCGAGGTTCAACTGCGCCAGATCACGCTCGGCGCGGGCTTGCTGGAGGGCGGCGCGGGCCTGTTGTTTTTGCGTGTCGATCACGGCGAGTTGGCGTTGCGCAGCGAGCAATTCGGCTTGGGCACGGGCGCTCAAGGCTTGCGCGGTTTTGAAGGTGGCGTCGGCGCGTTGCGCACTTTCGACCGACACGGCATTGGTCGTCACCAGGCGTTTGTAGCGGGCGTTGTCGTCACGCGAGCGCGCGGTTTCCGCACCCGCCGCATCGATGCCGGCGCGGGCCTGGCCGATCACCGCTTGTTGCAGTTGTTCAGTGGCGTCGAGGTTGGCCAGCAGCGCTTCTTCAGCGGCGACCGCGCCTTCGGTTTTCGCCAGATTGGCGCGGTAGTCGCGCGCGTCGAGACGGATCAGCACATCGCCGGCCTTGACGTGCTGGTTGTCGCTGACCAGCACTTCGTCGATGTAACCGGCGACTTTCGGCCCGATCACCGTGACGTCGCCACCGATGTAGGCATCGTCGGTTTCTTCAAGAAATCGCCCGGCGCCCCACCAATGCACGGCGTACACGCCGGCGAAAATCAGCGCGAGTAAACCGACGCCCGCAAGCAGCACGCGTTTAAGCAGGGGAGGCTTGGCCTTCATCGCAACAGGTTCGAGGGTGGGCATGCTGGTCATGGCGGAATACCTGCGCAAATGGTTCGTTATTACGGCCGTAATATGACGCAGGTAATATTTGCTGGCAATTTATTTCTAATGCCGATCGTCAGTTGTTTATTTGAGCCAGTGTCCGGGCGTGCTGCCGGTCATTGATTTGAAGAAAGCGATAAACGCGCTGTCGCTGGCGAAACCCAGTTCGAACCCGCAATAGCTGAGGCTGCGCCCGGTGGCGAGCAATTCCATGGCGCGCATCAACCGCCATTGCTGACGCCATTGTTGATAGCTCATGCCGGTTTCGCGCTGGAAGATCCGCCCGATCGTGCGGCTGCTGGCGCCGATCTGTTGTTCCAGCGTTTGCATCTCCGGGGGTAATCGTTCCGGCGTAGTCAGCAGCGGCGCCAGACGCTTGTCCCGAGGCAGCGGCAATAGCATCGGTTGCTGCGCCGCTTCAGCGATTTCGCTCAGGCACAGACCGAGTAAATGGGCGAATTTGCCCTGTTGCCAATCGGTGTCGAAATCCGCAGTCGCGATCGGTTCCAGCACGGCGCGCAGCAGTGGGCTGACTTCGATCACGCAGACATGCTGCGGCAGCTCGGCGCACAGTTCGGCAGTCAGGTAGATCGAGCGGTAATCGACGCTCTGCTGCATCACCGCGCGATGACTGACCCCCGGCGGAATCCACGCCGCCCGCGACGGTGGCAACAGGCACAATTGCTGGGCGAGGGTGATGCGCGTGCAACCCTGACGGGTGAATAGCAGTTGCCCGCGTTGATGTTGATGCAGGCCGGAATCGTGATCACCCAGGGTCGCGGCGATGCCGATCACCGGCGCGCGGTAACTGTCAGCGTCAAACGTTGCGTGGGCATCGAGCCAGGCCATGGGTTGTCCGATTTCAGCGATAAGTTGGCAGGATTCGGATAATACGCCAGTCGCCGCTTCTTAAACTCCTCTGCGGTTTACTTGAGGAGTCATGAAGGATGAACAACAGAAATCTGTTGCTGCTGGCGATCGCGCTGCTGATGTTTCCGCAGATCGCGCAAACCCTGTACAGCCCGGCGCTGGGCGATATCGGACGGGTGTTTGACGTCGGCCCCGAAGCGGCGGCGCAAACTTTATCGGTGTATTTCCTCGCGTTTGCCGTGGGCGTGGTGGTGTGGGGCCGGTTGTGCGATCGCATCGGCCGGCGTCCGACGATGCTTGCAGGGCTGGCGATTTATGCATTGGCGACGGTGATCGGTTTGCGGGTTGGCAGTTTTACCGGGTTGTTAGCGGTTCAGGCGGTGGCGGCGTTTGGTGCGGCGGTCGGCTCGGTGGTGACGCAAACCGTATTGCGCGACCGCTTCAAGGGCGCAGAGCTCGCGCAGGTTTTTTCAATAATGGGCATCGCGCTGGCGGCCAGTCCGGCGATCGGTTTGTTCAGCGGTGCCAGTCTGGTGCAGGCCTTTGGTTATCGCGGTGTCCTCGGCGCTTTGCTAGTGCTTGCCGTGCTGCTCTTGCTGTGGAGTATGTACACCCTGCCGGAAACCCGGCCGGAGCAACTGCCGCCGGTGAGTCTGTTTGAAACCCTTGGGCGCATGTTGCGTGACCTGGGTATCTGGCGTTCGGCGTTGTGGATTGCCTCGTTCAATGTGGCGCTGTTCAGTTATTACAGCCTCGCGCCGTTCCAGTTTCAGCGGCTGGGCTTGAGTGACACGTTGTTCGGCTACAGCGGCGTGATCCTCGCGCTGGGCTCGGGGTTCGGCGCGTGGTTCAACAAGCGTTTGTTAAAGGCCGGGGTCGCGGCGATGCAGTTGATTCGCCTCGCGGCTGTCAGCGGTTTGCTCGGTGGTCTGGGCGTTTGGTGGTTGCAGGACAGTGCGGCGTTTGTGCTGCCGATGTTGTTGATCGTGCTGGCGTTCGGTATGGCGATCCCGAATATTCTGGGGATGGCGCTGGTCGATTATTCGGATCGATTGGGTACCGCCGGGGCGTTGTTGGGGCTGTTCTATTACCTGTTGATTGGCGCGGGGTTGATGCTTGCTGGTTGGTCGCAGGCGCTTGGCGAAACCTTGATTGCGTGCAGCGCCCTGGCGTTGCTCCTGACGATAAAGTCAGCCGCTAAATGATCACTCTGTAGGAGCTGCCGAAGGCTGCGATCTTTTGATTTTGTCTTTTAAAGCAAGATCAAAAGATCGCAGCCTTCGGCAGCTCCTACAGGGGGAATGTACGCAGGCAACGGAATGAATTGCCGGGGTTAATAGGAAGCATTACTATTCACGCCCCTTTCCTCAGCACGCCGCCCATACCCCCATGCGTCCCCGCAGACCCGGCTTTTTCGAGCATTACGAAGAGTTGATCGGCACCTGGACTCGTCGTCTGCGCAATCGCGCGCAGGCCGAGGATCTGGCGCACGACACCTTTGTGCGGGTGCTTGAGTCGGATTCGGCGGCGGTGCAGCAGCCTCGGGCGTATTTGCATCAGACCGCGCGCAACATCGCGGTCGATGGCTATCGGCGGGAGGATCGGCGGGGCGCCATGGAGTCGCAGGCGATCGATCACGGTGAGTCGTCGTCCGGCGACCCGGAGCATTACATGCATGCGATCCAGTTGGCCGATTCCATCGAACGGGCGCTCGCCGAGTTGCCGGTCAATTGCCGGAAGATTTTCGTCTGGCAGAAGATCGAAGGCCTGACCCAGGCCGAAATCGCCGAACGCCTGAGCCTGTCCAAGAACATGGTCGAAAAGTATATGATCCGCACCCTGCGGCATTTGCGTGATCGCCTGGACGGGTTGCAGTCGTGATGGTGTGTGTCGTTGAAAAGATCGCAGCCTTCGGCAGCTCCTACAGCGGGCTGTGTGTCTTTGTATTCCCGGCCGGACAGGACATTCCATGATGGATACTCGTGATTGCGCGTGCGGGCAAACAACGGTGCGCGATGATGCGGCGCGCTGGTTTGTGCGTTTGCAGGCGCCGCTGGTCAGTGCCGAAGAGCAGCAGCGCTTCGACGCCTGGCTGAATGAGCATCCGCAGCACCGTGACGAATTCCAGTTGCTTCAGGGGCTGTGGACGGCCGCTGATTTGTTGCCGGCGCCACGCCTCAAAGCCTTGGTTGAAACTCCACCGACGCGCCGCGAACGACGTCCGTTGTTGCGTTATGCCGTGGCCGCGAGTGTGGTGGCAGTGGCACTCGGGCTCGGTCTGTTCAGCGGTTTGAATCATCCGGGCGGTTACCGCGCCGAATTCAGCACCGTGTTGGGCGAGCGCAAACACGTAGCGCTGCCGGACGGTTCGGTGATCGATCTGAACAGCCGTAGCCGCTTGCAGGTGCGCTTCGAAAAAGATCGGCGGTTGATCGAATTGAGCGAAGGCGAGGCGATGTTCAGCGTTGAACACGACACCTCGCGACCGTTCGTGGTCGAGGCCGGCAGCGGCAAAGTCACGGTCACTGGCACCCGTTTCGATGTGCGCCGCGACGTCACGCAAACCCGCGTGGCGGTGGAGCAGGGCACGGTGAAAGTGCAGGGGCACAATGCGCCGGACAACGACTTCATCAGCCTGACCGCAGGCCTCGGCACTTACGTTGATGCGCAGGGCAAAGTCGCCGCAGCCTATGCGGTCAACCCCGCAGAACTCACCGCATGGCGCAGCGGCAAACTGGTGTTCAACAACGCCAGCCTCAGCGAAGTGGCCGCGGAAGTGTCGCGTTATCGCGAGAAGCCGCTGACCGTCAGCAACCCTGCGGTGGCCAGTCTGCGCCTGACCAGTGTGTTCAAATCCGACAACACCGAAGCCTTGCTCAAAGCCTTGCCGAGCATCCTGCCAGTGGCCGTTCGCACCCATGCGGATGGCAGTCAGGAAATAATTTCAAAATAAAATTCAGGTTTTTTTCGAGTTCATCGTCTTCCTGTTCAACTGCAACTGGTTTGCATTAACAGCCGCACACTCTTGCGATCCACAGGACTACGTTCGACGTGAAAACCACCACTGCCCACAATAAAAAATCCCCTTGGTTGCCGCTGGCCCTCGCGCTCGCGGTCAACGCTGCGATGCCGCTGGCGTTTGCTGGCGAAGCGATTCATATCCGCGCCCAGCCATTGGGTCAGGCGCTGAGCGAACTGGGCCAGCAAACCTCGCTGCAAGTGTTTTTCAGCCCTGATCTGGTCGCCGGCAAACAAGCCCCGGCCGTCGATGGCGACATCTCCCCGGAGCAGGCGCTGCGTCAGTTGCTGCAAGGCAGCGGTCTGGATTATCAGATCAACGAAGGCTCGGTAACGCTGTCGCCCGCTGCGACTTCCGCTGCGACCAACGGCCCGCTCGAACTGGGCGTGACCGACATCAAAGTAGTCGGCGACTGGCTCGGTGATGCCGACGCCGCCGTGGTGCAAAACCACCCCGGCGCACGCACGGTGATTCGCCGCGAAGCCATGGTCGAGCAAGGTGCGATGAACGTCAGCGACGTGCTCAAACGTGTGCCGGGCGTGCAGGTGCAGGATTCCAACGGCACCGGCGGCAGCGATATTTCGTTGAACGTCGGCGTGCGTGGTCTGACGTCGCGCCTGTCGCCGCGCTCCACGGTGTTGATCGACGGCGTACCGGCGGCTTTCGCGCCGTACGGTCAACCACAACTGTCGATGGCACCGATTTCCTCGGGCAACCTCGACAGCATCGACGTCGTCCGTGGTGCCGGTTCCGTGCGTTATGGGCCGCAAAACGTCGGCGGCGTGATCAACTTCGTTACCCGCGCGATCCCGGAAAAAGCCACCGGTGAAATCGGCACCACCCTGGAAACCACCCAGTACGGCGGCTGGAAACACATCGACACCGCGTTCCTCGGCGGCACCGCCGACAACGGCATGGGCGTGGCGTTGTTGTATTCCGGCGTCAATGGCAATGGTTACCGCGAGCGCAACAACGGCAACGACATCGACGACGTGCTGCTCAAGACTCACTGGGCGCCGACCGATCAGGACGACTTCAGCCTCAACTTTCACTACTACGACGCCAGCGCCGACATGCCCGGCGGCCTGACGCAGAAACAATACGACGACAAACCGTACGACTCGGTGCGCGATTACGACCAATTCAGCGGCCGTCGCAAAGACGTGTCGTTCAAGTGGATTCGCCAGATCGACGAACGCACCCAAGCCGAAGTGCTCACCTATTACACCGACAGTTTTCGCGGCAGCACCATCGCCGCCCGCGATCAGAAAACCCTCAGCTCGTACCCGCGTTCCTACTACACGCTGGGCATCGAACCACGGGTATCGCGGGTCTTCGATGTCGGCCCGACCAGCCAGGAAGTCAGCGTCGGTTATCGCTATTTGAAAGAGGCGATGCACGAGCAATCGAGTCGTCTGGCGCTGGTCAACAATCAGCCTGTCGTAACGCCGACGTCTGACGGTCATGTGTTCCAGGATCGCACCGGCGGCACCGAGGCCAACTCGGTCTACGTCGATAACAAAATCGACGTCGGCAACTGGACGATCACGCCGGGTATTCGCTTCGAACACATCAGCACTGACTGGCATGATCGTGCCGTGCTCGACACCGCTGGCAAACGCGTGCCAGAGAAAAACCGCAGCATCGAAAGCAACGAACCGCTGCCGGCACTGAGCGTGATGTATCACCTGTCGGACGCGTGGAAACTGTTCGCCAATTACGAAACGTCGTTCGGCAGCCTGCAGTATTTTCAGCTGGGGCAGGGCGGTTCGGGTGATCAGACCGCCAACGGTCTGGAGCCGGAAAAGGCCAAGACCTACGAAATCGGCACGCGCTACAACGACGATGTGTGGGGCGGTGAAGTGACGCTGTTCTACATCGACTTCGATGACGAACTGCAATACATCAGCAACGACGTCGGCTGGACGAATCTCGGTGCGACCAAGCACCAGGGACTTGAAGCGTCGGTGCATTACGACATGGCGGCGCTGGATCCGCGTCTTGATGGCCTGACCGCCAACGCCGGTTTCACCTACACCCGCGCGACCTATGAAGGTGAGATTCCGGGCTTCAAGGGCCGTGATCTGCCGTTCTATTCGCGTCAGGTGGCGACGGTGGGTTTGCGTTACGACATCAACCGCTGGACGTACAACATCGACGGCTTTGCCCAGTCGAAACAGCGTTCGCCGGGTACCGGTGTCAACGCCGATGGCAGCTTCAACGGCAACTACATCACCGAGGGCACGGCGGACGGGCAGTACGGCGACATTCCGGGTTACGTGACCTGGAACGTGCGTGGCGGCTATGACTTCGGGCCGCAGGTGTCGAATTTGAAGTTGGGCGCGGGAGTGAAGAATATCTTCGACAAGCAGTACTTCACCCGCTCCAGCGATAACAATTCGGGGATGTATGTGGGCGCGCCAAGGACGTTCTTTGTGCAGGCCAGCGTTGGTTTATAAAGCATAAGATAACTGATCGTTCCCACGCTCCGCGTGGGAATGCAGCCCGGGACGCTCTGCGTCCAAAAGCGGACGCGGAGCGTCCATTGAGGCATTCCCACGCAGAGCGTGGGAACGATCTCATGTAGGAGCTGCCGCAGGCTGCGATCTTTTGCTTCAGACTTTCAAGACTTTCCCGCCAATGGCCACAGCCACCAACAGCACCGCCATCAGCCCAAAGGCAAAGCTCAAACTGCTGGCGTGCGCGACAAAGCCAATCACCGCCGGCCCCGCCAAAATCCCCGCATAGCCCAACGTGGTAATCGCCGGCACCGCGATGCTTTCCGGCATCACCGTCTGTTTGCCCACCGCCGTGTACAGCACCGGCACGATGTTCGAGCAACCGGCGCCGACCAGCGCATACCCGACCAATGCCGCTTCCCAGCTCGGTGCGAACGTCGCCAGAAACAAACCGCCCGCCGCCAGCAGCCCGCCAAACAGAATGATCCGCGTGGCGCCGACGATCCGCACAATCCGGTCACCCATCAAGCGTCCCGCCGTCATGGTCAACGCGAATGCCGCGTAACCCAATCCGGCATAGGCCGTGTCGATCCCGCGTTCCTGCGCCAGGAACACCGCGCTCCAGTCCAGCGCCGCGCCTTCGGTGAGGAAGACGATGAAGCACATCCCGCCGATAAACAGCACGATGCCGTGGGGAATGGCGAATGCCGGGCCCGAGCTTTCACTGCCGTAAGGCAGCATGTGCGGCACGCATTTGCACAGCGCCGCGATCAGCACCACGACCACCACCAGCATCGCGGCGAGCGGCGTTAGGCCGAGGCCGAGCAGGGCGCTGACGCCCGCCGCACCGACGATCCCGCCGAGGCTGAACAAGCCGTGAAAGCCCGACATCATGTTCTTGCCGCTGGCACGTTCGACGATCACCGCTTGCAGATTGACCGTCGAATCCACCGTGCCGAGTCCGGCGCCGAACATGAACAACGTGGCGACCAGCGCAGGGATCGATGAGACCGTCGCCAGTAACGGCAACGCCGCGCAAATCAACAACGTGCCGCCCGTGGCCACGCGCCGGCAGCCGAAGCGCGTAGCGAGAATCCCCGCCAGCGGCATTGCCAGAATCGAGCCGACGCCCAGACACAACAACAGCAAACCCAACGTGCCCTCATCCAGTCCGGCGCGCGCCTTGGCGTACGGCACCAACGGCGCCCACGCCGCGATGCCGAGCCCGGCGATGAAAAAGGCGATGCGCGTGGACATCTGTTGCAGGCGTCCGGGGACGAAGGTGGCTTGGGCGTTGAGGCTGGTCATATCGATCCTTGGCAAAAAACTTCGCGTCCCCGAAGGGCAGTGATACGGCGTCGAGGTTCGATCGCCCGTCATTCGAGGAAGTACAGACGACATCCTACCTTCTCCTGTAGGAGCTGCGGCACGCTGCGATCTTTTGATCTGTGTTTTTCAAAATCAGAATCAAAAGATCGCAGCGTGCCGCAGCTCCTACAGGGGAATGCGGTTTACAGTGGGTTTTTTCGGTTGCAGGGATTACGAGTGATGACGCAGTTTTATGATGCGCGGGGCAATATCTACGGTGTGGTTTCGCCGCAAGCCTTGCGCGAGGCGGGCATTGATCTGCCTGCCAGCGCTGCCGAATGCGCATCCTTGCGCCAGTCCTGGACTGAGGCCGCTATCAAACGCTGCTGCGACTGGCCCGATGGCCAGCGCCCAGCCAACAGCAAATCCCACCGCAGCGACGGCCTGCTGATCGGCCCGTTCCAGACCTCGCCGCCGTTCGATGTGCTGATCGTCAACACCGACGGCACCCTCGCCGAGCGCAGTGGCAACGGTCTGACGATTTTCTCCCAGGCACTGACCGAGCAAGGATTGCTGCCGGAGGAGGGCGCGTTGTTGCGCGTTCATCACGACAAAGGTGACGCGGTGGAAACGTCGGTGAAACCTGCCGAAGTCGAAGGGGTGCGAGGCTTCTGGCTCGATCTCGGTCAAGCGGATTTCGGGCCGTGCGCGGTGGGTGCGCAGGACGTTGAAAGTGTTGATTTCAATAGCCGGGAGGTCAGCAGAGTTCAGCCATTGGCGGCACTTGATCCGACCTGGGAGCACAGCCAATTTGTGCGCATCGGCAATCCACATTGCGTGACGCTGATTGGCGACGAGTCGGCGTTGCCGAGTAACGAACAGATGCGTGAGTCGCCACTGAATGAAGGCCTGACACAGATCGCTTATGCCATGCCGACCGGCGCTGGCGACCCGTGTCCGGCAGGCGTCAATCTGCAATGGGCGGCACGTGATTCCGAGCAACGCATCGTCGCGCGCGTCTTCGAACGTGGCGAAGGGCCGACGGCGTCATCAGGCACCAGCGCCAGTGCGGTGGCGTGTGCGGCATGGCGGGTGGGTTGGGTTGAAGCAGGAGAAGTGCAGGTGGTCATGCCCGGCGGCACGGCACCCATTTTGCTGGAAGCAATCGACGGCGAGCGGGTGCGCGTCAGGTTGTTTGGTACGGCGCGGTTGATCGGCTGAACTAGAAACCGCCATCGCTGGCAAGCCAGGCTCCCACAGGGTTTTGTGCTGAACACAAACACCATGTCCACCGACATAACCCCTGTAGGAGTGAGCCTGCTCGCGATAGCGGACTACCCTTCAAATCATATGTTGCCTGACACGCCGCAATCGCGAGCAGGCTCACTCCTACAGTGGCTCAGATGTGAACACAAATACCAGTCCAAATACATAACCCTGTGGGAGCGAGCCTGCTCGCGAAAGCGGTATATCAGTCACGTTGATGTTGAATGTGCGGGCCTCTTCGCGAGCAAGCTCGCTCCCACATTGGATTCAGGTGCATACAAATAATGTGTTCACCCCAAAACCCTGTGGGAGTTTGGTTTGGTCACCCTGTCAGTGCGCCTTGAACAACGTCACCGACACCACCTGCTCACCCTGCACCTCCAACCGCAGCAATGCGCGGGGCGACGGCTCATCCTCGAAACATTCAACAATCACCGCGTGCGCCGAACTGGCCTGCAATGCCAGCTGCCGCGCATGTTTCAACAGGCGTTTCACCGCTGCACTGACCGGCATCGGCGCGTGCCCGCCGCGCACTTGCTCACAGAATTCCAACGCGATTTCACGGGGTGTCGGTGCCGGCGGTGATGCCAACCCAGACTCGTCGAACAGCCGATTGAGTTGTTCCGCCGCGCTCACCGCCCGCGGAAACCCCGCGAATGCCGAGGCCTGCAACAGCACCTCAGTCATTTCACCGGGGCCAAACCCGAGGCCAGCCCTGTCTTCAGATGCACACTCAATGGCGGGCCGACCATGCCCGACGCCACAATGGCTGCAAACGACACCGCTTCCCGCAAGCGCGGATCGAGGCCAGGGCGGGCGTGCAAATGCCCATAGACCACGCCAACCGCCAATTCACCCAGCGCGGGCACGGTGTGAAACAGCGCATCGAGCCGAGCGCCGCCGTCGGGTACAAGTTCGGTAAAGGTCTGTCGGCCTTCGTGGTACAGCGAGGCCATGGGTGAGGGGGTGTGGTTCATTGGGAAATCCTCAAGAAAATGAGGATGGCGGCTAATCAACTACGCACGAACTTCAGCATGAAGGAGCATCCATCGCAGGGGTTGCCGGCGTCATGGCTACGCCGGTTTCTTCACCTTAGACGAACTCCACCACCGGCATCTGCCGTTTCATCAGCACTTTGCCGGCGCGAATCGAATACAGCGGCAAACCCTGACTGCGGATCACCTCATAATCACTGTCCGCCGACAGAATCAGCAGGTTCGCCGGGCGCCCCTGTTCCAGCCCATAACGCTCGCCCAGATGCATCGCTTTGGCGCTGTTGTCGGTGACCAGATCCAGCGCACTTTGCAGGTTGCGATAACCGAGCATGTGGCAAATGTGCAGACCCGCCTCAAGCACCCGCAGGATGTTGCCGTTGCCCAGCGGATACCACGGATCGACGATGGAATCCTGACCGAAACACACGTTCATCCCGGCTTCGAGCAACTCGTTCACCCGGGTCACGCCACGGCGTTTCGGGAAGTTGTCGAAGCGCCCTTGCAGGTGGATGCTTTCGGTTGGGCAGGAGACAAAACTGATCCCGGAATGCCCGAGCAGACGGAACAGTTTCGCGCAGTAAGCGTTGTCATAAGAACCCATAGCCGTGGTGTGGCTGGCGGTGACGAGAGCGCCCATGTCGCGGCTGCGTGCTTCTTCGGCGAGTACTTCGAGGAAGCGTGAGTGAGGGTCGTCGGTTTCGTCGCAGTGCACGTCGACCAGGCAACCGGTGCGCTCGGCCAGGTCCATCAGAAACTTCACCGAACTGACGCCCTGATCGCGGGTGTATTCAAAGTGTGGAATGCCGCCAACCACGTCAGCACCCATGCGAATCGACTCTTCCATCAACTCGCGGCCATTGCGGAACGACTCGATGCCTTCCTGTGGGAACGCGACGATTTGCAGGTCGATCAGGTGACGGCTTTCTTCGCGCACTTCGAGCATGGCTTTCAGGGCGGTGAGTTGTGGATCGGTGACGTCGACGTGGGTGCGCACGTGCTGAATACCGTGCGCGGCGAGGGTCTGGATGGTTTTCTTGGCGCGGGTCTTGGTGTCTTCTTCGGTGATGGTGACCTTGCGCTCGCCCCAGCATTCGATGCCTTCAAACAGCGTGCCGCTCATGTTCCAGCGCGGTTCGCCGGCGGTGAGGGTGGCGTCGAGGTGAATGTGTGGCTCGACGAAGGGCGGCACCACCAGATTGCCGCCGGCGTCGAGGTCGTCGGGGCCCAGCGTCGGCGCTTCGGTCTGCCGGGCGATGCTGCGGATCAGGCCGTCTTCAAGGTGCAATTCGTGCAAACCTTCCTGGTTGCGCAAACGGGCGTTGATGATGTGCATCAGGCGAATCCTTTTTTATAAGTCTTGTAGTGGCGCGGCCGCGCTGCGAGCGCCGAGCGCGCCGGTGACGATGACATACGTTAACGCGGCAGCGGCGATGCCTACCAGCGGCGCGACCCATGGCGAGCTGAACGCGGCGACGGTGCCGACCGCGTAAGCCCCGAGGCCCGGCCAGTTGAACGCCGGCAACCGTGCGTCGGCCAGGCGTGGATAGTGCCCGCGCCAGCGGTAGAAAAAGTCGGCCATGATCACCCCGCCAATCGGCGGAATCACCGTGCCGAGCAGAATCAGGTAGGGCACGAGCATGTCGTACATGCCGAGCAAGGCGAGCAAGGTGCCAATCACTGCACCGGCCAGCGTCACGGTCTTGCGCCGTCCGGTGCGCAGCAGGTTGCAACCGGCGACGGCGAAGTTGTAGATGGTGTTGTCCTGCGTGCTCCAGATGTTCAGCAACAGCATGGCCATCGCGGCCATGGCGAAGCCTTGCAACAGCAGCACTTCAACCACGTCCGGCTGCTGATAAACGATGGCGC
Source organism: Pseudomonas rustica (assembly GCF_049959085.1). Classification (NCBI taxonomy): domain Bacteria; kingdom Pseudomonadati; phylum Pseudomonadota; class Gammaproteobacteria; order Pseudomonadales; family Pseudomonadaceae; genus Pseudomonas; species Pseudomonas rustica. The sequence goes on from NZ_CP188200.1 coordinate 1,596,340, forward strand.
CGTACGCGCCGATCAGCACCATCAAACCGTTGCCGATGAAGAAACCGATCAGGCTGGCCAGCACCGCGACACGCGCCGAGCGCGAGAAACGCGTCCAGTTGGTCGCTTGCGTCGCGCCGCTGACGAAGGTGCCGAACACCAAAGTGATCGCCGTCGACCAGTCCAGCGAACCACTTGGCACGACGCTGAGCAAACCCTCGAAGCCGCCGACTTTCACTGTCGCGACCCACATCGACAACATCAGCAGCAACATCATCGCCGGCACTGCGATGTACGACAGAATCTCCAGTCCGCGATAACCGACGTAAGCCGTGGCACAGAACACCAGACCGAACAGCACCATCAGCCCGAGCACCGTGCCCTCATCGAGTTCGAAGTATTTGCCGAGCACCACCGCAGCCGTGGCAGTGCCCCAGGCGTACCAGCCGATTTGAGTGAAACCGAGGATCAGGTCGCTGAGTTTGCTGCCGACTTCGCCGAAGCAGAAGCGCCCCATCAACACCGAATTAAGGCCGCTCTTGAAGGCGATGTAACCGAGGCCTGCCGCGTACAAACCGAGCAGCAAGTTGCCGACGATGATCACCGCCATCATCTCGCCAAAGCTGAACGCCACGCCGAGCTTGCCGCCGGCAAACATGGTCGCGGTGAAAAACGTGAAGCCCAGTAACACCATCGCCGTAGAGGCCAGGCCTTTGCGCGCGTGCATCGGGACTTCGCTGAGGGGGTAATCGTTGCCGGGATCGTTCTGCGTCATGGGGCGGTCCTTGCTGAGAAAGAGAAGACGCGGAGAAAGGTTGCAGTGGTCGTGCCATGTTCCGGTTGGCGCGGGTTATGTATAGACGAGTCGCGTGGATTAGCGCGAAATCGGTGCACCTGACTTCACCGAAGCCCAATGTAGGAGCTGCCGCAGGCTGCGATCTTTTGATTTTGCTCGTTCCCACGCTCTGCGTGGGAATGCAGCCCGGGAAGCTCCGCGTCCCACCCAAAGCCGAACGCGGAGCGTCCGTTGAGGCATTCCCACGCAGAGCGTGGGAACGATCAAGGTCAGAGGAAGCGTAATAGGGCGGCGACGATGGCTTCGGGGGCGTCTTCCTGGACGAGGTGGCCGGCGTTGGGAATCGGGTGGAATTGTGATCCCGGGATCATTTGATGTAACGCTCGGCCACGCTCGATGGGAATCCACTGATCGTCTTCGCCCCAGAGAATCTGTACCGGGCAGCGGATGCTCGGATACAACGGTTCTGCCTCACGGGTATAGCGCTCATCCATCTGCGCAATCTGCCGATAGAACGCCGCTTGCCCGGGATCGCCGAGCCACGGCTCTACGTAAGGCGCGAGTTCGTCGTCGGGAATCGCCCGGTGAATCGCCCCGCGAATGTAGGTCGGCACGACGGCGCGCTGGATGTAATCGGGCAGACCGCTGAACGCTGCCTCATGCTGGCGCACGTGTTGTACGAACGGCGAGCCCCATGGCGTCAGCGCCACCGGATCGATCAGCGTCAGGCTGCGGTAATCCTTGCCATTGAGCAGGTGAGTGCGCAGCGCCGTGGCACCGCCAAAGTCATGGGCGACCACGTCGGGATTTTGGATATCCCAGTGATCGAGCAACTGCGCCAACAACTGGTTTTGCACACCGAGGGAGACATCGGCGTCAGGTTTCGCGGAGTGTCCATAACCGAGCAAATCGAAGTAATACACGCGGTGCGTGGCAAAGAAGTGCGGCGCAATCCGATGCCACACGTAAGAAGAGAAAGGTGTGCCATGCACGAACACCAGCGGCGGGCCATCGCCACGTACGGCATGGCGCACTGAGTGACCGTTGAAGTCAAAGACCTGATCCAGCAGCCAGTCTGTCATGGGGCTGTCCTCTTCGCGTGTACAAGCCAATAGCATAATCAATAATCCACCAATAGGTTGTGTCGTTTCTATTAAGTATCTTTCTCAAAGTTTCGATTGTTTGTTACATGTTTCCGTAATGGCTTGTAGTGCGTTGTTTTTGGTTTTTTTGTGGGCATGGCGTAGTTTTGTTCTCGTATTTAATTCCAGATCGAATTTTCAACTTCAGTGTTTGTGAAGTTGGGTGAACGGCTGCGTGTCGCTTTTATTTTCGAAGTTATCGCTAAAAAGGATGTTTAAGAATGGCTTCAGAAAGTTTTGTAATCAGTGAATATCAGGAATGGCAAAAGATCGCTGCCCCTTTGGAGGTTGAGAGCATCTTGAACGCCTTCAAAGGCGCCGAACACTACGAAGCCGCGCTCAGGTATCAGGCGGCGGCGCTGTTGCAAGAGACATCGGAGGGCATGCTCCAGACCATCAGCCTGTTCCGGGAAACGTTGCTGGCGTTGCAGAGTCAGGAGCAAGTTGCGGGCCTTTCTGATCTTGTGCGTACAGTGGAAAGTTATCGTCAACGTCTGCAAAACACCGTCTTGCTGACTGCCCATGAGGTACCGAAACACCTGCATTTTGTCTGGGTGGGCGGCGCAATGTTTGGCGTCAATCAGCGCGACTACTTCAACATCTGGAAAGCCCGGGCCCCGGCAGACTTTACTTTCAGTCTCTGGTACGACCCCGAGGCGTTGATGGCGTTTGATGTCAATCGCACCCTGGTGCAGGCCGCCAAGGCAGACGCCATGCTTTCAGGGGGCGATCAGCCGATTTCCAGTTTTGCCTTGAGTCAGTTGTACGAAGCGCGGTTGGCGGTCTTGCGGCGACAGGCCTTCGATTTCATCCAGCAGGCACAAGTACGCGGGCTGAGCCCCGATGAAGCGCGTATCGAATTTCTGGTCGAAGCATTTGCTCAGGACAAGTCGCAACTGCAGGCGGCGCGAGAGCGCTACTTGCAAAGTCACTTGGACATGGCCGACGAACGTGTGCAGATACGCAATGCCCGGCAGGCGTTCAGGGAACACTTTCTGTGGTCTGCCTATGACCGTGAAATATCCTTGCGTGGCAACTTTGCGGCGGCTTCCGATGTGGTGCGGCTGCAAGCTGTGCATGGGGAGGGGGGTGTTTACAGTGACCTTGATTACTTGCCGCCGCTCGTTGATGAGATCGGTGGTATCAATATCGCGAAGATGGACTCGTCGGCGCGAGCCGGTGTCTTGCAGTTACTGCTCAATCACAACCCGCAATTAATGCCTGGGCGCGATGGCAGTCGATATCAGGACGTGTTGGTTCATATACCTCAAGCACAGTTTGCTGAACTTGAGGCGTTGGCGAAAAGTTTGCCAACACTTGATCAGATTTTTGCACCGGTGAATTCGCAGTCCACCGCCACTGATATGTTTGGCATGGGATCACCGACCGATCCCGGTTCGCCCAATCCAAAGTTGATGAATGCTTACATCGTTGCGCATTCGCAAGCTGGCATGACGCTTTTTACGATGAAACTAATTCGGTATTACTACGACGTCATCGAAGCGGTTGAGCGCGAACTGGATAAAAAGGGCCTTGCCTGGGAGGAAGCGCAGGTACTGAGCGAGACGCAAACCAGGTTGGGTGAAATTGATTCGCCATTCGCCGGAAATGAAACGCTGCTACGTCTCTGGAAAGCGTATGAGTTTCGCATTATCAGCGCGATTGTCACGTATCACCGGGACGGTGTCGTACCGGGAGCCGGTGCAACGATCGATCTCACGGGCCCCGGTGCGTTACTGGCGGGGACGGAGCTCTTTGCCGAGCATCGATACACGTCGCGCGGGGCATTGCAGGTCAAAGCGTTACAGCACGTAAAATACGGCTACAACACGGCCACTGAAGAGGAGTTGATCAGCGGCTGGAAGGAGCGCGACGACAACGAATCTTCCTGGGTGGCGAACGAACAACAAGCCTGGCGCGACGGCAAATTCAAGGCACGTTACACCGCCAATCTGCAGGAGCTGCTCAAACCGGCGAATACGCTGACCTTCAAGCGTGGCTGGCCAGTGGTTGAGGGCAAACCGGTACTGATCACCGCTATCGTGCAACGGCTGATCGATGAGCTGGGCGAACCCTTTATTCGGGCCATGACCGACAAGCTCAGTGGCGACGTGGTGTTTGCGGACAACGCCAGCCTGAGTTTCGATGAGCGTCGTCAAATACGAAGCCAACGGATCGACGACATCCCGGCGTCCGTCGGCGCACAGCACCCGGAAAATCTCAATGAACTGTTGGTGCATCTCGGGCGTGGTTCGCTACCCCTTGAGCAACTGAGCCCGGTGCATCGCGTGGTACTTGGCGGGCTGTTTGCTGCTGAAAGTCTTGATAGCGCAGGGTTTGAACCCGCGTGGCAAGCAGCGCAAGCACTCGCCAGACACAGCGCTGATAGCGGGTTATTCGCGCGCTTTGCTGCCATCGAGAAAACCTTGTCTGAGCGTCAGGCCCCGGCCTTCGTAGCGGCGCTGGCGCGTAACGTCAAACGGGGCGAGCAGTCGGCCCGTGAACTCAAGGTATTGGCGCTGTCGCGGTCGCTGACGCTAAGTCATTGGGGCCAATCCATTGCGCAAATCAATGCCACCGCGCAGTGGGAATATCGCACCCGGATCCTCAAGCAGGCAGCGCCCGTGCGCGAGCAGTTTTTCAAGGCGGGCGCGGTCTCTGCGCGGCAAATGCCCCAGGCCTTTCTGGTGCACGCGGCGGGTGATCCCGGCCGCCGTTGTTATCCGCTGGCGTTGCTGATGGCGGCGGCATTCAGCCGTGGTGAGAGCGCCGAACGCGCGCTGATCGGCAGGGTCGCCAACGCCAGTCTGGCGCCAGCGGACGCTGACTCCCGGGCGTTACTGTTGTCGCTCGATGAGCTGCGTGAGGTGCGCATGAACCTCGTCGGCACGTCATTGGGAAGTCACGATTTGCAGGAAGTGATGGCGGCGCTGGAGGCGAAAGCGGCGTCCAGTGTGCTGCTGCTCGACACCGGTAATCATGTGTTGCTGGCGGCCCGAGTGGTGAACGCTGACAGCACGGCCTATCGCTTCTTTGAGCCGAATTTCGCGGTGTATGGTTTCGAGCATGGATCGGCGATGCAACAAGGCATCAAAGAACACCTGCTTCGCGATGGTGGTGAGTTGGCAAGGTTGTATGGTTTGGCGGATGCCGGCGATCTGCGCTTCAACGTGGTTGAGCTGAACACTGCCGCCATTGCCGAGACCGTGTTGCCCTCGAGTCTGCAGGTTGGCAGCTTGCTGGAGAACACTGCGCTCCCGGGGGTTGAGTCGATCAGTGTGTGGCAGAAGCAATCAGCGCTGAGGGCACGCTCGCTGTCGGAAAATGCCCGACTGGGCGAAAGCCTCGCGCAAGTGGATGCACGCTATCTGACGCAAGAGTTCGATCTGGCGACGCGCCAATTGCGCAACGAACATGGGCTGCGCAGCGAGTACATGCCGCTACTGGAAAGCGTCAAAAGCACCGCCGACGGGCGCTTTTCGCTCACCATGATCGACGCGCGACATCCGGCCGACAGCGTCCACATCAACACCGCCGATGCGCGCTTCTTGAAAGTACAAAAAGGCGTTCAGCAGTTGGTCGATGCGGTCTCCGGCAATACCGGCGGCCCTGGTGCGGAGGAGGGTGGCAGTCGGCTGAGTTTCGCTTTTGCCATCCAGACCCTGGTGACAGAAATGCGCGACCGCGAACGTCAGCTCGATGCCGGTTCGCTGCCAACGCTGTCCATCGCCCTGCAGGTTCAGGTCTATGTGAGCTATGCGCAACTGGCCTACGGCGTGGTGACAGACACGGTGCAGATGATCAATCTGGTGCGTCAGGTGGCACTCAGCGAACAGGCGTTTATCAAGCAGCAAACCTCGGTGTCGGGTCGGCTGTTGGGGCGTGTTTCGGCGGGTATCGGTATCGGTTTTTCACTGATCAATATCGGCTTCGACATCCATGGCCTGACGGTGGCAAGCAATGATGAAGAACGTTCGCGGCTGACCACGCAACTGGCGTTCAATCTGGCAGCGCTGGGCCTTGATGTGACCGCTTTGGCCGTGGGCGGAACCGTGGGTGCGGCAGCTTCGTTTTTGGCGGTGCCGCTGTTGGGGCTGGGCATCGGTTTCACGGCCATCGCCAGTAACCTTGGACAAATCAGTGACAAGGCACGAAACGTCGGCAGACATCTGTTGATGATTCACGATGCCTACGGGCTTGAAGGGGTCGAGCGTAAGGACGGTGTGCTGAAGTTTGCCGTGGAAGCGGTGATCACCGAACTAGATCTGCAGGCACGTCAGGTCAAGTTCGATAGCCAGCGGTTTTTCCCGTTGGAGCCGCACACCTTGGGTTTGCCTGGCTACAACTCGTTCCCTGAGCATCTGCATCGGGCCATCAATATTCGCGAGGCGATGTCTCGCGCAGGCACTCTCAAATTCGGCAAGACGGATGATCGGGGTATAGAAATCGTCGTTTTGCCCTGTACGCCCCAGTGTTACTACGGGTATGAGTACAATTTGGTTTTGTTTTCGGGATTTAAGCCGGACGATGATCTTTACCCGCGCGTAAAGGCTTTGCATGAGGCTTACGATGGCGACCTCGAAGGCTATTTCGAAAGCTCTTCAATGACCCTGTATCCGAACATTCTGGACAGTTGGAAAAAACGCCTGGAATTTGCCAGTGACAATGACGAGCAGCGCTTCCAGTTTTTCTCCACCGCCCCGTTTCCACACATTCTTTACAAGCTCCTGCCCGTCAACAAACCGACGACCATCACAGTGACGCTGGATGATCAGGCGCGTTACCTGGTCGTCCCTGAATTGCCGAAGGAATGGCACAACCTGCTGAGTTACGAGATCACTGGTCAATCCGGGCTTTATCAACTGACACTGACGCCCGGTGTCATCACGGTTCGATTGAGCAAACCCGGCGGCTTGCATGAAGTCAATTGGTTGATCAGAGCCCCCTGGGCGAGCGAGAAACAGGTCGGTTTTGGCGGTGGGGATCTGATCGTCGGCGGCGTACGGGTCGCCGGCTTCAATGGTTTTCTGCTGCTCAGGGATGGCGAGCTGTTTCAGTTTGATCGCGAGAAAGACACGTGGATGTTGGTGTCGATCACGCTGAGCAAAAGTACCCCCGAGTTGCCAGATGCCAAGCCTGCTGACATGCCCACGGTGTTGGTGCGCCTGCGCACGCTGGCCAAAGCCAATCGACTGGCTGGCCGCTATGTGCCCCTGTATCACTTCGTCGTGCCGTTTAATCACGACGCCGATGTGCAATACACCACCGCTTACTACGACGTGGCACTGGATCGAGTGCTGTATGTGCGCGACATGCCGGCCGCATTACGCGAAGGCATGGCATTGGGCGGCGTTTCCGGTCAACAGGCGTGGTTCTACCACCCGGATTACGCGACGGTATGGCACGTCGATGCCGCCATGGGCCGCGTCAATCATGCTTATCGCCTGCTGAGTCCGCGCGAGGGCTCGAAGATCATTGGCTGCGAGCAAACCGCTGACGGCAAGCTGCGTGTTCTTCAGGAAATGATCCACGATGAAGACGCGCGCTGCACGCTGGAGTACCTGATCGCCGACAACACCGTCACCTTCGTCCACATCAACGCTGACTACGCATTCAGGAGCGATACTGCGTGGTTAGGCGGGACGTGGGCGGAGCGGCTCAGTCGGTTTGTGCAGCCCGACGATCAACTGGCGGCGCTTGCCGAGATCGACGTGCCGTTAAGTCTTTGGACATCCGCTCCGTTTGTGGGAGTGCGTGGCTATCTATTGGGCAATCCTGTGGCGTCGGGCTGGATACGTTTGAGTGACGATAAGTTTTACGCAAATGACGGTTCGGATGACGAGGAGCCGGTGCAAAAAATCATGCTGATGTGGGATCAGTCGGACAATGAGTCAATGCTCTTTTACGACGTGGCGAAAAGCGCGCTGATACGTGGTTTTTCCAATCCCGCAGGCCCGGATAGCGCGCTTGATCAAACCTTGATAAGCGATGTGGCTGAAGTGACGCAATCGCAAGGTCGCTACATCTTGACCAGGGGCGATGGGCAGATGTTCGAGATCGATAAGGACGCTGCGCCGACGTTCATCGGTGTCGGCAAGCGTTGGCTCGACCATCACCCCGACTGGATTTCCGCGCTGCCTGCGCTGGTCATCGAGCACGGCAAACGACCTTTCCCGGTGATTGGCCTGTCGCAGTTCAGCGAACATACCTTGCTGGCCGCGTGGTGTGTCGACGGCAAGCTGTGTGTGAGTCAGGTCAATCCTGGCAAAGAGCTGGCGTTGCTCAGTCTGACCCCGGATGGCCAGGCCGTATGGTTTTTCGATACCGAGGCCGGTCAGCTCTATCGTCAGGAATTCAGCAGCGCCGAAACGCTTCGCGAGGCATTTGCCGGGGGTTCGCGGCTGCTGCATCCGGAGCGGTTACCGGCGGCGCAAAAAGTCTGGGCCGAGTGGTGTTTTGCCGACGTCGTCAGCGAAGGACAGCGGTTGCGCGGTCGCACTCGCGAAGGCGTCAATCTTGAACTGGTGGATGAGCAGCCAGCGCGGATAGTCAGCGTGGAAAATGCATGGGCTCGTGCCGATCAGAGCGGCTTGTCACTTCAGGCGCGTCTGCACAATCTGCTGGCGGGACACGCCCACGCACCGGTGCTCGCGGTTGAGCACAGTGGCGATCAGTATGCTTACTACCTGGTGGAGCAAGAGCAACTGTTTGTCCTCAAGGGGCGTCCCGACGGTCAGTGGGCGCAGTTCCTGGGGGTGAAAAACGTGTGGCAGACGCTGTTGTTCGATGCACTGGACAAAGTGTTTTATCGCCGCGATTCGGATAACCGTTTCAACCTTGCGGCCAGTCACGCGGCGCGGGACGGTGAGGTGCTCACGCTGGAAAGCACAATCGATGTCGACGACTTGCAACCGTTGTTGCTTGATGGGGTCGAGACGTTGGTTCTGGCATTCGGTTTGAATGCGCAAACGTTCCGGGTATCAGATGAGGACTGGCGACGGCTGGACTGTATTGTTGTCGATCGCCGGCATGTCTCCGAAGACGCTGCGCCGGGCGAGCATACGCTGCTACTGGAACGGGTCGGCAGTGCGCACTGGCTGGTGTCGGAGGCGCGGGGCAGCCTGTTGCTGGTCGATCCGGACACTGCGCAAACGTTGATTATCCGCGACGTCGAGCCACAGGATGGACAATTGCGGGTGCCGATCTACCTGAGCGTCGCCATTGAGGGGCGCGATCACCGGCTGAATGTCGAGCAACTGCTGAGCACTTTGCAGCAAGTGCAGACTGCGGGGGAGGTGATCGAGTTGAAGACGCTGATCGACTCACTCAGCGACTAAGTTCGCTGAGCGAATAAAAAAAGGGTCGTGAGCAGTAATGCTCACGACCCTTTTTTGCGTTTATTCGCCGCGATAGATGCAGCCGCTGGTGCACGTCTCGTGAATACGGATCGCGCTCAGTTCTGGCAGCAACGGCTTCATTTCATTCCAGATGAATTTTGCCAGCACTTCGCTGGTCGGGTTTTCCAGGCCAGGAATGTCGTTCAGGTAGTTGTGATCCAGACGCTCGTACAACGGCTTGAAGATCGCTTTGATTTCCGAGAAATCACGGATCCAGCCAGTGTGCGGATCGAGGTCGCCGCTCAGGTGAAGCGCCACTTTGAACGAGTGACCGTGCAGACGTCCGCACTTGTGGCCGTCCGGGACGTGCGGCAGGCGGTGGGCGGATTCGAAAGTAAATTCCTTGAAGATTTCCACGGTATTTTCGGCTCTGTTCAGATGGTGTTCGCCGCAGCGATTCGGGCAGGCGGCGAGTTTACCAGCTTGTGTTTGGCCGTGCTGACTAAAGGGTCAGCAAGCGCTCGGCGAGGCGACCGTTGGCAGTCAGTTCGAGGAACTCGTCGCCCAGACGGCGGCTCTCGTCCATCGCCGCGTGCCAGTATTTCTGCCGGCTCGTTGCATCGCCCATGAAGCGTTTGAAGTCGTTACGATCGGGCAGTTTGCCGTAGGGCAGACGCGCCAGGTATTCCTTCGACGGCGCGAGCAACAGCACGTCCTGCAAGCGCTGCACCGAGGCTTTGCGCCACGGCAGGGTCTTGTCGAACCAGCCCGGAATCACCCGGTCGGTGAAGTGCGGATAGAGCACGATGCCGTCACCGCTGTAGGGCAGGTCGAGGTGATAGTCGAGCAGACCGCCGTCGCGGAAGGTGCCAGCCCCAGCGCCCGGCAGGTCGCGCACGCCTTCCATGACCATCGGGATCGAACCCGAGGCCAGCAGCGCCTGACGCAAGTTGCCGGCATTCAGTGCGACGAAGCGCGACGGGAAATCGTCGAGCGCATTCACCGGCGGGGCGAGGCGCGGATCGTGGATGATCAGCCGTTCGAAGTGCCGCGACAGTCGCGCACGACCGCGCAGGTTGTCGGCGATCACCGAACCCAGCGCCAGACCGAGGCGACCGCGATGGTCATCAGCCAGACGCCCCTGACTTTTCACCACCATGATGTTCAAGCGGTAATGCGCGTTGTCGAGGATGCTCGCGTCGCGGCCATCAAGCAGGTCATTGAGCATGCGCTGCGAGCTCTGACTGATCTCGGCCATGGTCACGCCTTTGTTGAAATTCTGCTCGGCGTAGAGCTCGCCGAGGCGGCGGATGCCTGCGGCGGCATCCGGCAGGCAAGCGCTGGCGAAGCGCCAGGAACCGACCGAGGCACCAATCAGCGAACGCTCACGCGGCGCACTCGGCAGCCATTCACCGAACAGCGCCAGATCCAGCCCCTGAATCCCCAACGCCTTCGGCCCACCGGCCGCACCGGGCAGGGTGCCGACGTCAGCGGCGTTCAGACCCTGCGCGCGAATCCGCGCCATGGCCCGTGGGCCGGCCTTGAGGGTGAGGGCGGGGAACTTGATGTGGATGGCGGTCATACCGGTCTCGATCGTTAGCAAGCGAACAATTATAAGCACATGTTACAGAATCCTGTAGGAGCTGCCGAAGGCTGCGATCTTTTGATCCTGGCTTTTTAAAAACAAGATCAAGAGATCGCAGCCTTCGGCAGCTCCTACAGGAGATATTTCAGGGAGGGAGAATGATGGCAATTCAGTTTCAGTTAAGTTCATCTGGTTAAGGTGCCGACCGTGAGCAATACATAAAAAATACGGAGACACCCTTTTGAAAACCCTGACTGCCCTGTCCATTTGCGCGATCATCGGCTTCACTGCCAGCATCGCCCACGCCCGCGATCTGGGCCCGGATGAAGCCCTGCGCCTGCGCGACGCTGGTACTATCGTTTCCTTCGAGAAGCTCAACGCAACCGCGCTGGCCAAACATCCGGGCTCGACGATCACCGAAACCGAGCTGGAAGAAGAGTACGGCAAGTACATCTACCAGGTCGAAATGCGTGATCCGCAGGGTCTCAATTGGGATCTGGAATTAGACGCGGTGACCGGGCAGGTTCTCAAGGATCATCAGGATACGTAATGAAGCTTAATGTTCGCGCCACCAGCCGCACGGCGCTGGCGCTGGTAGTTTTTTGCTCGGCGGCGATGGCCCGCGACCTCGATCAGGACGAAGCGCTGAACCTGCGTCGCCAGGGCGTCATCCTGCCGCTGGAGCAAGTGCTGCAGCAGGCGATGGATCGTTATCCGGGCGCCAAACTGCTGGAAGTCGAGCTGGAAGAGAAACACGACGTCTACATTTATGAAGTCGAGTTGCTTACCGTCGAGGGTGTCGCCCGTGAGCTGCACCTCAAGGCCGAAACCGGTGAATTAGTGAAAGACAAGGAAGATTGATCGATGCGTTTGCTTTTGGTGGAAGACCACGTACCGCTGGCCGACGAATTGCTCGCCGGTCTGCAACGCCAAGGCTACGCAGTCGATTGGCTGGCGGACGGCCGTGATGCGCTGTATCAGGGCAGCAGCGAGCCGTACGACCTGATCATCCTCGACCTCGGTCTGCCCGGTGTGCCGGGGCTTGAGGTGCTGGCGCAGTGGCGCGCGGGCGGTCTGGCGATTCCGGTGCTGATCCTCACCGCGCGTGATTCCTGGGCCGAGCGTATCGAAGGCCTGAAAGCCGGCGCCGACGATTACCTGACCAAACCGTTTCACCCCGAAGAGCTGTTTCTGCGCATACAGTCGCTGCTGCGCCGCTCCAAGGGCCAGTCCAATCAGGCGACGTTGCAAGCCGCCGGCCTGCATCTGGACGAGGGCCGTCAGTGCGTGGTGCGCGATGGCACCGACATTCAACTGACCGCCGCCGAATTCCGCCTGCTGCGTTATTTCATGCTGCACCCCGAACAAATCCTTTCCAAAAGCCACCTCGCCGAACACCTCTACGACGGTGAAACCGAGCGCGATTCCAACGTCCTCGAAGTCCACGTCAATCACCTGCGCCGCAAGCTCGGCAAAAGCGTGATCGAAACCCGTCGCGGCCAGGGTTACCTGTTCGGCGGGCAGGCTTCATGAGGTCAATCCAGCGCCGCTTGAGCCTGGGTTTGATCAGCGTGATGGTGATCGTCGGTCTGGTGCTGGCGCAAACCAGTTTGTGGTTGTTCGAAGTGGGTTTGCAGCGCTACCTCGAAGCCGGCCTGCGCGACGACAGCGAAACCCTGTTGGTGGCGCTGGTGCGCGGCCCCATGGGGTTGCAGCTGGATGAGCGGCACTTGTCGCCGGCGTATCAGCGACCGTTTTCCGGGCATTACTTCCGCATCGATTTTGCCGACAGCCACTGGCGTTCGCGCTCGCTGTGGGATCAGGATCTGCCGCTGCTGGATCAGCCCGGTCTGCACAGCAACTTGCAACTGGGCCCGGACGGTCAGCGCTTGCTGGTGCTGCGTTCGGACTATCGGCGTCTGGGCCAGTCGATTTCGATCAGCGTTGCGCAGGACTACACGCCGGTCAGCGACAGCTTTCAGCGCATGCGCCAGATCGGTCTAGGTCTGGGGTTGGCGGCGTTGCTGCTGATTCTGTTTTTGCAACGGCTGACCGTGCGCCGCGCGCTGAAGCCGCTGGAAAAGGCTCGCGAGCAGATCGCGCAATTGCAGCAGGGCCAGCGTTCGCAACTGGACGATCAGGTGCCCGTGGAGCTGGAGCCGCTGGTGGCGCAGATCAACCATTTGCTTGCGCACACCGAGGACAGTCTCAAGCGTTCGCGTAATGCGCTGGGCAATCTCGGGCATGCGTTGAAAACGCCGTTGGCGGTGCTGTTGAGCCTGGCGTCGAGCGAGAAACTCGATGCCCATCCCGACCTGCGCAAGATTCTTCTCGAACAACTGGAACAGGTGCAGCAACGGCTCAATCGCGAGCTGAACCGCGCACGATTATCTGGCGATGCGTTACCGGGTGCGTTGTTTGATTGCGATGCCGAACTGCCGGGGTTGCTGGCGACGCTGAACATGATTCATGGCGAGCATCTGGCGTTGAGTTATGTCGCGCCGACGGGATTGCAGTTGCCGTGGGATCGTGAGGATTTGCTGGAGCTGCTGGGCAATCTGCTCGACAACGCCTGCAAGTGGGCGGATGCCGAGGTGCGTTTGAGCGTGGTCGAAACGCCTGAGGGATTTGCCCTGAGCGTGGAAGATGACGGGCCGGGGATCCCAGAAGAACAGCGCGCGCAGGTGTTTAGTCGGGGGACGCGGCTGGATGAGCAGACGCATGGGCATGGGTTGGGACTGGGGATTGTGCGCGATATTGTTGATACGTGGGGTGGGACGCTGATGTTGATGGAAAGCGAGTGGGGCGGGCTGAAAGTCCACATCAACCTGCCCAAACGCTGATTCCGATCCGAGCCTAAAACCGGTAGGAGCTGCCGCAGGCTGCGATCTTTTGATCTTTAAACAGCCAGATCAAAAGATCGCAGCCTGCGGCAGCTCCTACCGATTGTGGTGGTCTCAGACGCGAAACTGATCCATCAAACTCTGCTGCTGATTCGCCAGGCTGTTCAGCGACTGACTCACCCGCGCCGACTCATTCGCCTGGCCGGACAACGATTCCGTCACATCGCGAATCGTCGCCACGTTGTTGTTGATCTCCTCGGCCACCGCGCTCTGCTCTTCCGCCGCGCTGGCGATTTGCAGGTTCATGTCGCTGATCACCGTCACCGCGTCGCCGATCTGGCGCAGCGCAGTCACCGCTTGGCCAACCTGTTCGACACTGCCCTGTGCCTGACGATGGCTGTTGCCCATCGAACCGACCACTTCCTGCGTCCCGGTCTGCAGTTGTTCAATCACCTGACGGGTTTCTTCCACCGATTCCTGTGTGCGGCGCGCGAGGTTACGCACTTCATCGGCGACCACGGCAAAACCACGTCCGGCTTCACCGGCACGCGCCGCTTCAATCGCGGCGTTGAGGGCCAGCAGGTTGGTCTGCTCGGCAATGGCGCGGATGGTTTCCAGCACGGCGCCGATCTTCTCGCTGTTCGCGGCCAGGCCTTCGACCTGCACCATCGCCGCGCTCATGTCGGCGGCGAGGGTGTCGATGCTCGCGGTGGTGCGGTCGATCACGGTCAGGCCTTGACGGGTGGCGCGGTCAGCGTCCTTGGCGGCTTCGGCGGCTTGCGCGGCACTGCGCGCGACGTCTTGTGCGGTGGCGCTCATTTCGTGGGACGCGGTGGCAACCTGATCGACCTGACGGTATTGCTGCTCCATGCCGGCGCTGGTCTGCGTGGCGATGGCCGAAGACTGATCGGCCGTGTCGCGAGCGTCCTGCACCGAGCGTTTGACGTCGGCAATGATCGGCTGCAATTTATCGAGGAAGCGGTTGAACCAACCGGCCAATTGACCGAGTTCGTCCTTCTTGTCGTAGGCCAGACGGCGGGTCAGATCGCCTTCACCGCTGGCGATGTCTTCGAGCATGTGCGCCACGCCGAGGATCGGCTTGGTCACGCTGCGCGCCATCAGCCACACCAACAGCAGGCCGATCAGCGCGGCGAGCACGCCGAGGCTCAGCTCAATCAACGTGCCTGAGGTGTTGCTCGCGTCCAGTTGTTGCTTGAGCGCTTCGGCGCGGCTGACGAGGACTTTTTCCGGCACATCGAGCAGCACGCCCCACGACGGGCCACCGGGAATCGGTTGGAATGGCGACAGCACTTTCAACTGGCCGTTGCTGTGCAGGCTGGTGACGTTGCTGTTCGAGGCCAAAAGCCGCAGCAGCTCAGCGCCGCTGGTTTTGTCGACCGCATCCAGACGCTGGCTGAGTTTGCCGGCGTCCGGGCTGTAACCGGCGAGCAGGCCGGCGGGGCTGATGATGCTCACGGCGGTCTGGCCGTCATAGAGCTTCTTGCTCGCGCTCTGGCTGGTGGCTTGCAGGCTGTTGAGGTTGATGTCGACCGACAGCGAGGCGATGACTTTGCCGTCGACTGTCAGCGGGAACACGATGCTGGTCATCAGTACGTTGTGGCCGTCGATCACGTAGAAGTACGGTTCGATCACGCAAGGTCTCAGCGTGGTGCGCGGGCAGGTGAACCAGGCATTCGCCGCTTGACCGGACGGGCCAGTGCTGGTGTCGGCCATGTCGCTTTCCGGCAGCGCCATCGAGGTGACTTTGCCCGGTGTCGGTTGCGACCAGTACAGGGCGAAACGGCCCTTGTCGTTGCTGCCCAGTTCGGCCTGGTTGGCGAACAGTTCGTCCTTGCCGTCCAGTGCATTGGCTTCGAACACCAGCGACAGACCGAGCAGATCCGGGTTGGCTTGCAGCGCGGATTTGACCTGACGGGTCATGTCTTCGCGCAGGTCGAAAGCGTCGAGGAAGCGTTTTTCGGCTTGCTCGCGGAGGAACAGCACCTGACGCGAAAAACCGTGGCCGTATTGATAGGCGTCCATGAATTGCTGGCGAATGCCCGCCGATTGCACTTCGCCCTGGGATTCGATGCGCGCCTGCGCCGACTCGGTGAGCATCTCCATGCTCGAAGCTTTCACCAGTGCGGAACTGTGCTCCATGCGATACAGCGAAAGACCCACCAACAGGGTCACGATACCGGCCAGGCAAAGGCCGGCGAGCAGGGTGATTTTCCATTGGATGGAAAGTTGTCTGAGCGACATGGAGACGTCCTTATTCGATAAATATCTGCGACTTTGCACTGTAACGGCCGCAAATCGGCTTTCTTTATCCCTGAAACACAATTGCCCCATGTTCCTTCTGTAGGAGCTGCCGAAGGCTGCGATCTTTTGATTGATCGTTCCAACGCTCCGCGTGGGAATGCAGCCCGGGACGCTCCGCGTCCCAAAGCGGACGCAGAGCGTCCATTGAGGCGTTCCCACGCAGAGCGTGGGGACGATCAAAAACAACATCAAAAGATCGCAGCCTTCGGCAGCTCCTACAGGGCATGGCTTTGACAAGGGGAGTTCGCTGCGGCACAGTGCGCGCCCTTCTAATAAGACCCTCTTTGCAAATCCGCCGGTTTAGCGTTGGCGGACTCATTCTGTCTGGCGGTCGGTTGTCCACCGCAGTGTTTTTTGAGGTAGTGAAATGAATGCAGTCATAGCGGCGGTCGGCGTCATGCTGATCCTCAGCCTGTCGCGCGTGCACGTGGTGATCGCTTTGATCGTCGGCGCGCTGGTCGGCGGCCTGACCGGTGGTTTGGGTATCGACGCCACGCTCAAGGCGTTCAACAGCGGCCTGGGCGGCGGCGCGACCGTGGCGTTGTCCTACGCGTTGCTCGGTGCTTTCGCCGTGGCGATTGCCAAATCGGGCCTGGCCCACGCATTGGCCGACAAGGCGCTGGCGATGGTCGATCGTCAACATTCGAGCGGTGGCGGCAGTGTCAAATGGCTGCTGATCGGTCTGTTGTGGGTGGTCGCGATTGCTTCGCAGAACATCCTGCCGATCCACATCGCCTTCATTCCACTGCTGGTGCCGCCACTTCTATATGTACTGACCAAGCTGCAACTCGACCGCCGCTTGATCGCCTGCGTCATGACCTTCGGTCTGATCACGCCGTACATGGTGTTCCCGGTCGGCTTCGGCAACATCTTCCTCAACCAGATCCTGCTGGCCAACGTCAGCAAGGCCGGCGTCGACATCAGCCAGATCAATGTCATGCACGCCATGGCCATTCCGGCGCTGGGCATGGTCTTCGGTCTGTTGGTGGCGGTGTTCTTCAGCTACCGCAAAAAGCGCGTTTACGATCTGGAAAAGATCGAGCAGGTCGAGCAGGTCAGCGTTGCCTACAACCCGAAAACCATTGGCATTGCCGGTCTGGCGATTGCTGCGGCGTTCATCATTCAGTTGCTGCTCGACTCGATGATTATCGGCGCGCTCGCCGGTTTTCTGATCTTCTCGGCGTCGGGCATTGTGAAGTGGCGTGAAACCGACGACCTGTTCACCGAAGGCATGAAGATGATGGCGATGATCGGCTTCATCATGATCTCTGCCTCGGGTTTTGCCGAAGTACTGAAAGCCACCGGCGAAGTGCGCACGCTGGTCGAAAGCGCAGCGGCGTGGATCAATCACAGTCGGGCGATTGGCGCGTTGTTGATGTTGCTGGTGGGCCTGATGGTAACCATCGGGATCGGTTCGTCGTTCTCGACGGTGCCGATTCTGGCGGCGATTTTCGTGCCGTTGTGCGTGCAGCTCGGCTTCAGCCCGATGGCGATCGTGTGCATCGTCGGCACCGCCGGGGCATTGGGCGATACCGGCTCGCCAGCGTCGGACTCGACACTGGGGCCGACCTCCGGTTTGAACGTTGATGGCCAGCATCACCATATCTGGGACACCGTAGTGCCGACGTTCCTGCACTACAACCTGCCGCTGCTGGCGTTCGGCTGGGTGGCCGCGATGGTGTTGTGATTTAGCCTCTGAAGATCAAAAGATCGCAGCCTTCGGCAGCTCCTACAGAGATCAATGTAGGAGCTGCCGAAGGCTGCGATCTTTTTTTGCGGGTTCAACTTTTGGTGGTGCGTGCCGTTAAAGCCTTTAACCACGCCAATAAAACCAAAAGAGTGAGCCCCCAATGCGCCTGAGCCTCAAGGCTAAAGTCCTGTCCCTCGCCGTCCTCCCGGTGCTGCTCTTTGCGCTGGTCATCAGCCTGACCACGCTGTTCATCCTCCAGCAACAGGCGCACAACGAGGTCGAGCAGACCCGCGAGCGCCTGCTCGGCGACGCGAAAGCCACCCTGCAAAGTTACGTCGCCGTGGCCATGACCACGATCAAACCGCTGTACGACGCTGCCGCCCCCGGCGATGACGCGGCGCGCGCGCAGGCGATCAAATTGCTCTCGGGCATTCGCTACGGCAAGGACGGCTACTTCTTCGGCTACGACTCCGAGACCGTGCGCCTGTTCAAGGCTAACGATCCGGAAGGCGTGGGCAAAAGCTTCAAGGACAACCGCGACCCGAACGGCGTTTACGTCAACCAGGGCCTGGTGAAAGTGGCGAAGGACGGCACGCACTATCTGCAATACAGTTCGCCGCTGCCGGGCAATGCGCAGGTGCTTGTGCCGAAACTCGGCTACACCGAATACCTGGCGAAGTGGGACATGGCGGTCGGTACTTCGGTCAACCTCGACGGCATCGAAGCGCAAGTGGCGCTGGTGCAAACGCAAGTGCAGGAACGCATGCAAGGCGTGGTGCTGAGCATCGTTGGCGTCGCGGTGGTGGTGCTGTTGGTGATCGCGGCGGCGGGCATGCTGCTGGCCAATACCATTTTGCGTCCGCTGACGCTGATGAAGGCGAATCTCGATGACATCGCGGCGGGCGAGGGCGATCTGACCCGTCGTCTGAACATCACCAGTCAGGACGAACTCGGCGAACTGGCCGGCTCGTTTAACCGCTTCGTCGACAAGATTCACGGACTGGTGCGGCAGATCACCGAGATGACCACGCAACTCACCGGGCTGGTGACGCAAGTCTCGGATCAGGCGCAGCGCTCGGATCAGGCGATGGAGCGCCAGCGTCACGAGACCGATCAGGTGGCGACGGCGATCAACGAAATGTCTGCCGCCGCGCAGGAAGTGGCGAAGAGCGCGCAGAACGCCGCTGTCGCTGCGCAACAGACTGACGAAGAAGGCCAGAGCGCCAAACGCGTGGTGGCGGGCAGCATCAAACAGATTCATGCGTTGGTCGATGACATCCGCAGCAGTGGCGTGTCGCTGGACAGCTTGCAGCAGGACGTGAGCTCGATTGTCGGCGTGCTCGGGGTGATTCGTTCGATTGCCGAGCAGACCAATCTGCTCGCACTGAACGCAGCGATCGAAGCGGCGCGGGCCGGTGAGGCCGGGCGCGGGTTTGCGGTGGTGGCGGATGAAGTGCGCGCGCTGGCCAGTCGCACGCAGATCAGCACCCAGGAAATTCAGGGGATGATCGATCGCTTGCAGGCCGGGACGCAGTCGGCGGTGGAAGCGATGCGCCGATCCAGTGAAGCGGGCGACGGCACGTCGGCGCAGGCCAATCAGGCCGGGGCTTCGCTGGACACGATGGCGTCGTTGATTGCGACGATCAACTCGATGAACGCGCAGATTGCCAGCGCGGCGGAAGAGCAGACGGCGGTGGCGGAAGAGATCAATCGCAGCGTGCACCAGATTGCGGTGGCGGTGGACAGCGTGGCGGATGAGACGCAGTTGGGGGCGCAGACTTCGCGTAGTTTGGCGGATCTTGGTCAGCGGCTTGGCAAGCTCGTTGGCCAGTTTCGTATCTGACGTTTTACGCAGCCCACTGTAGGAGCTGCCGAAGGCTGCGATCTTTTGATTGTGTTTTTAAAAGACAAGAGCAAAAGATCGCAGCCTTTGGCAGCTCCTACAGGGGTTACGGTCTGTCCCAATAGGGCACTTCGCCGAAGCACTCGATGAAGAAGTCGATAACGGTGCGCACCTTCACCGACAAGCGCCGACTCCCCGGCCACAGCACCGCAATCTGCTGCGGCTCCAGACTGTTCGACACCTGATACTCGCCCAACACCGGCACCAACGTGCCTTCGCGCACCGCCTCGCCAATCAGCCACGACGGAAACATCACCAGCCCCAAGCCCTGTTCAGCGGCTTGGGTGAGGGTGTCGGCGTGGTTGCCGGTGATCGGGCCTTTGACCGAGTACGGCGTCCAGTCCTGCCCGTCGCGGCGGAAAAACCAGCGCTGCAATCCGGCCGCGCCTTTGTACGCCAGGCACTGGTGTTGCGCGAGATCGTCAGGGTGTCGCGGGATACCATGTTTTTGCAGATACGCCGGGCTGGCCGCGACCTGAAAGCGGTGCGGCGCCAGAATCCGCGCTTGCATGCTGGAGTCATGCAGCGGGCCGATGCGGAACAGCAGATCCGCGCCTTCTTGCAGCGGGTCGACGTAATGGTCGGTCTGCTGAATATCCAGTTGCAGCTTCGGATAGCGCGCGCACAACTTGCCCAGCCACGGCGTCAGATGGCGCTGGCCGAACACCACCGGGGCGTTGATGCGCACCAGGCCGGTGGGTTCGCTTTGCTGTTCCTGCAACGCTTGTTCGGCTTCTTCCAATTGCACCAACACCAGCCGCGCGTGATGGCCGAGCATGCGCCCAGCCTCGGTCGGCGTGACGGCGCGGGTGTGGCGGTAGAGCAATTGCTGATTCAGCGCTTGCTCCATCAACTGGATCTGCCGCGAAATCGAGGAGGGCGCCACGCCTTCGCGACGGGCGACTTCGGAAAAACTGCCGTGATCGAGCACGGTCACAAACAGTCGCAGCGCTTTGAATCCGAGTTCGTTGAGGCCGTGCATGGTCTGTCCTGCTGTGCGTGTTGCGCAAAAGTGTTGTCCGGATGCTCCCATTTATCGCACAGCGACGCCAGCCGATAATCCGCGCCATTGTTGACTGGGCTGGATTGTATTTATGCAAACGTTGGATGAAGTGAGTGTTGCGCCGCCGGTGGCCAAACCGGGGTTGCGCTTGTTGTTGCTGCCGCTGGTGATTCTGGCGGGGATGGGTTTGTCGGTGGAGGCGGGTTTGCTCGGGCCGTTGGGTGCGCAGGTCGGGCATTTGTGGGCGACGTTGAGCATCTTCGGGGTGGGCTCGGCGATTCTGTTTTTGCTGCTGTTGTTTGCGGGGCCACAGAAAGGGCCGGCGCTGAACACGCTGCCGCGCTGGCAGTTGATCGGTGGTTTGCTCGGGCCGATTTATGTGGTGGTGCTGACCCTGGCCACGCCGCACATTGGTATCGCCATGACGATGATCGCGATTCTTTCCGGGCAGGTCGGTAAGAGTGTGTTGATCGATCATTTCGGCTGGTTCGGGGCGACGCGCAAGAAGGTCAATGGTGAGCGTTGGTTGGCGTTGCTGTTGATTGTCGCGGCACTTGTTTTGATTGCGCGGGGTTGATGATGAATCTGATTATTTTGTTGGCTGTGGTGGTAGCGGCGGGGGCGGTATTAAGTGTTCAGGCGGCGATCAATGGGCGCTTGGGGGAAACCGTTGGTGTCTTGCGCAGTAGTTTGTTGACGTTTGCTGTGGGTGCGTTGGTGACCGGGTTGTTGATTTTGTTTTTTGAACCGGCGCATGCGGTGGGGTTGATGGATGTGCCGAAGTGGCAGTTGAGTGGGGCGCTGTTTGGGGTGGTTTATATGATTGTCATGGTGGGCGCGGTGCCTCGTGTGGGGACGGCGGTGGCGACGGTGGCGGTGATTGTCGGGCAGTTGGGGATGGGGATGTTGATTGATAATTTTGGCTGGTTCGGGAATCCGGCGATTGAGTTGTCGGGGAGTCGGGTGTTGGCGATGGTGCTTTTGGCGGGGGCTTTGGTGTTTATGTATCGGAGTAGTGTGCGTAGCTCTGATTGATTTTGTTTTGGGGGTGTGGGCATATCCGTTGCTGCGGTGATGGCTGGTTATGGTTCCGCCCTTACGGCGGGTCACTTTTGGCAAACGCCCCAAAAGTAACCAAAAGGTCTGTGCCCTGACGTTCGGCCCTCGCTGTGGCTCGGGTTCCTTCGCTCCGGGATCGATCCGGGGGGCAGCGCCTACGGTTTGCTTCGCTGCACCTCCTCTCGCTGTGTTTGGCTACGCCAAACGGTCGCTGCGCTCCCACCCCCGGATCGATCCCTCCACTCAGCCTGCCGACGGGCTCTAAGATCAAAAGCAGGCGAGCTGACACTCGGCCTATTGAGTGGTGAGGAGCGGGGCGCGCACGGCTTTTTGATTTGCGTTGGATTCGCCCCTCACCCCAGCCCTCTCCCGAGGGAGAGGGGGCCGATTGGTGGGCTTTTCAGAATGTGTGTTCGACTCGGTATCCCAAGTCGGCGAATTTCGCCCAAACACCCTGATCAGTCCCCTCTCCCTCCGGGAGAGGGCTAGGGTGAGGGGCTTTTGATCTGGCTCTTGATCTGGCTCTTGATCTGGCTCTTGATCTGGCTCTTGATCTGGCTCTTGATCTGGCTCTTGATTTTGGCCCCCATCGGCAGGCCGAGCGTAGGTGTTCATCCGGGGTAGGCGCGCAGCGCCGTGCGGCGTAGCCGCATACATCGAGAGGAGGTGCAGCGAAGCAAACCGTAGGCGATGCCCCCGGATGGACACCGTAGCGAGGGAACACTGAGCCTCAGCGAAGTGCCGTACGCCGGGGGCCAAGCCTTTTGCTTACTTTTCGGCGTCTGGAAAAGTGAGTCGCTGTAAGAGCGAAACCGCCAGAAGCCCCACCCGCAGCAACGGATATGCCCCCAAAACCCCAAAGCCCCAAAATCCCAAAACCCCCAAAAACCCAAACAAGCAAAATCAAAAGATCGCAGCCTTCGGCAGCTCCTACACTGGTAATCACGGCTTACCTAAAAGCCACAGACAACCACCACCCCAAGGAGTCTGCCCCCATGCCCGATAGAAAATGCGATTGCCCAAACTGCAAATGCACCATCAAAGAAGGCGATCATGCCTACGCCGTACACGGCAAACACTACTGCTGCGAAGCCTGCGCCCACCACCACAAAGGTGGCGAAGAATGCTCAAGCAAAGGCTGCCACTGCGCACATCCCAAATAAACACAGGCAAAAAAAAGTGGAGCCTAATCAGGCTCCACTTCCAGTTTCAGACTTTCATCATCCAGCCGCTCCGTATGCCGAACCGTGCCTTGCAATCGCCGCCCCTCAACCCGAACCACCACGGTTTTCGCCTGGTCGAGGTCTTCCGGTAACGGCGCTGGCACTCTCAGGGCGAAGCAATACGGATCATCGTCGACCGCTTCCAGACCCACGCGGCAATCCACGCTTTTGGTGATACGCCCAAACAATGTGTCGAGGCCGTAATCCAGATGCGCCGGGCTGCTGCTGAAATCGATCATGGTTGCATTCCCCCGAATGTTCGCGTGCAGGCTGAGCTTAGCTGGTCGGTCGCCAGACGACGTTTTCCACGCCGAATTTTTCCGCCATCGGTTTGCTGGTCTTCTGTACTTTTTCACGGCCAAAGCGCGGAATGCGACCCACGCCGGCATCGCAACTCGCCCAATGCCACGCCTCGGTATTGTCCATTTTGTCCGAGCGGATAATGAACGACTTGGCTGTGCCGTGAAGGGTGTACTCGATGACGTAGAGTTTTGCGTTGTTCATAAAGCCCGTATTCCTCCCTGTGGTAATAGAGGGATCGCTGAGCACCGGGAAAATTCATTCGGATTGTCCGACGGTATCTATCGTTGGCGAGGTTTCGGGCGACTGGTTACCATGGCGCCTCCACCAACCCCAATGAATGCTCGCCATGGCCCTCGCCACGCCCCCCGATTTCACTGACATCGATGTGCCCGTGCAACCGCTGGCGCGCACGTATCCGCGCGGGTTGTTTATCGAGCCGCATCAGCATGACTGGGGCCAGTTGCTGTACGCGATGAGCGGGGTGATGTGGGTCGAGACGCCGCATGAAGCGCTGGTGGTGCCGCCGCAGCGCGCGGTGTGGTTGCCGCCGGGGGTGCCGCACGGGATTCGCGTGGTGTCGGATTTGCAGATGCGCAATATCTACCTGCGCCCGGCGCTGGCGGCGACGCTGGATCAGACGGTGCAGGTGATCGAGGTCGGTGGTTTGCTGCGCGAGTTGATCGTCGGGCTGGTGGAGCAGGGCGACAGCGGTGAGCCGGCGTATTACGAGGCGCTGGTTGGTTTGGCGTTGCTGGAGTTGCAGCGCGCAAGGCGTTCGCAGCTGAAAATCCCGATGCCGGATGACTCCGATCGGCGCCTGATGAATCTTTGCCAGGCAGTGATGGCCGCGCCGTCGCTGGAGATCCCGTTCGAACAGCACGCGGAAAACGCCGGGGCCAGCGTGCGCACGTTGGCGCGGTTGTTCAAGGACAGTCTGGGCATGGGCTTCGCCGAGTGGCGGCGGCAGGTGCAACTGGCGACGGCGGTGGCGGAGTTGATTCAGGGTGTGGCGGTGAGTGTGATTGCCCGCGAACTCGGCTATTCACCGAGCAGCTTCAGCGACATGTTCCGCCGCGAACTGGGCGTCGCCCCGTCTCAGTTCAACACCCAATGCGGATGAGCAGCCTTGCCTAAAACCTGTAGGAGTGAGCCTGCTCGCGATAGCGGTGTGTCAGTTTACGTACGAGTGACTGACACACCGCTATCGCGAGCAGGCTCACTCCTACAAGGGATCGTGTTGGTTCGGCAGGTTTGTCCGAAATTCAGAAGTCCTTGGCCGACGCCATCCATCCCGCCTCCCTACACTCTGCCCATTCCTTTCAAACGGCAGAGTTCTCCCCATGAACTACCTGATTTCGCTGGCCATCGGTCTCGGTGTTGGCCTGTTGTACGGCGCGCTCGACTTCCGTTCTCCCGCGCCGCCGGCCATCGCGCTGGTCGGTCTGCTCGGCATGCTTGCGGGTGAGCAGCTGTGGCCGATGGGCCGGCAATGGGTCGCCGCTTGGTTGTCCTGAATCTTCTTTTCTCCTTCGGTGAATCACTCCATGAAAGCACTGCAATTCGATAAAACCGGCGACCTGTCCTCCCTGCGCTTCGTCGAGGTGCCGACCCCGGTTGCTGGCGCCGATGAAGTCCTGGTGCAGATCAAAGCGGCCGGGCTCAATCCCAGCGACGTGAAAAATGTGCTCGGACGTTTCCCCTACACCACGTTGCCACGGATTCCCGGGCGCGATTTCGCCGGTGTCGTGGTCGAAGGCCCGCAAGCGTTGATCGGTCAGGAAGTCTGGGGCACGGGCCGTGAGCTGGGCTTTTTCGCCGACGGTTCCCACGCGCAATTCGTCAAACTGCCGGCCAACGGTGTCGCCCTCAAGCCGTCGCGCCTGAGCTTCACCCAGGCTGCCAGCCTCGGCGTGCCGTACACCACGGCGTGGGATGCGTTGGAGCGCAGCCTCGTCAAAGCCGACACGCGTTTGCTGGTGATTGGCGGCGGTGCGGTCGCCACAGCGGCACTGGCCCTGGCCAAAGTGCGCGGTGCAAAAATCCTGGCAGCGGCGCGGCGTCCGGAGCAGGTGGCGGAGTTGCAAGCGCAGGGCTACCAGACGATTCAACTGGATAAACCCGAAGACCTCGGTGCGCAGGTCAACGCGGTGTATCAGGGCGGCGCTGAAGTGATCTTCGACACCACCGGTTTCTGGCTGCCCGCTTCGGTGGCGGCGCTGGCAATCTTCGGCCGAATCGCAATCATCGCCGCACCGGTGGACGGCCAAGTGCAGTTGCCGGCACTGGCGTTGTATCGCAAGGGCGGTTCGGTGGTCGGCGTCAACACATTGCTCTACGGCGTCGAAGCCTGCGCAGCGATGTTGAACCAGTTCGGCCAACTGTTCGATGAAGGCTCGCTGCCGTTGCCGCAAGGCCTGGTCGAATCACCACTGGCCGAAGGCCTGGCGCGCTACACCGAAGTCAACGAGGGCGGCGGCGACAAAATCATCCTGATTCCCTGATCCACCCAAATTCCCCTGACAACGCAAAACCTGTAGGAGCCGAGCTTGCTCGCGAAAGCGTTGGATCAGCCAACATCTCAGTCGACTGACCTACCGCCTTCGCGAGCAAGCTCAGCTCCTACAAGGGACTGTGTCGTCTGGGGTTACGCTGGCATTTCCAGATTATCCAGCGCCCGATTCACCGCCAGTTCCCCGAGCATCACCACCTGCTGAATCCCCAGCAACGTGTGGCGATACGGCGTGTCGAGCGCCGCGGCAAAATCACTGAGCATCACACTCGCCGAAGCCATCGACTCACACGCGTGGGCCAGCAGATCTTCGGTTTTGATATTGGGCGCGATGACGAACATCAGGCTCGGCAAACGCGGATCATCGTGAGTCGCACCGGGGCAAAGGTAGTGATCGAGCGCGCGTTCGGCGGCGTCGTGGAGTTTGCGTGAATGGGGGGATTCGTAGGGGGAGGTAGCGTCGATGTCGGGTGGGTTGGGTGTTGGTTTGAACATGGTGAAGCTCCTTGATGCATGGAGCCGCCACCGTTCGCGGTCAATCGAAACAGGGTGGCAGCTGTACGCGGGTTGACCGACCGGACATCAAGGAATCCGGCACACCCGAAGGTGTCCCACGCACAGCTACCGCGACATGAAGTTTCAGAAAATCTGAAATCTGTCCTGGACGCTGGCGCGCCTTGATTTTGGGCGGACGGTCAAATCCGATCGCTGATTCGTCAACGACCCCCAAACGATAAGGCCCGTCCCCAAGGCGCACAAGCCGGCGGATTCTGGCGTAGCTGTAGGCAATGGCGCAAGGTTGTGTAGCCTTGGAGAGTTTCTGCAGGTGTCTGTTAAACATCAGTGTTTAACATCAAAAGATCGCAGCCTTCGGCAGCTCCTACAGGGGGAACGCGAATTCTGTGTAGGAGCTGCCGAAGGCTGCGATCTTTTGATCGGTGTCCCTTAAAACTGGTAGCCCACGCCCGCGTAATACCCCCAGCCATTCGAGCGCGCACGGAAGTTGCCGTCGCCAAAATTCAGCTCGCTGCCGTCTTCCCAATTGCCGCCATTGTGGAAATACCGGCCCACCAGCGTGAAGCGCAAATGCGTGAACGAGTACAGCAACACGTTGGTCGCTACCGTCGCATTGGCTGTTCGCGCCGGGTTGTCTTTGTGGATGTCGGAGCCGAAGTCGAAGTTGGTGAAGCCGATGTAGGTCAGTGAGGCGCCGTTGCTGAATTTGTCGATGGGCACGATGTATTTGAGTTGCGCGCGGTAGCCGTCCCAAGAATATTCGTTGCTCGCGCCGTAGTTTTCCCACTGATAACGGCCGTAGAGGTTGGCTGACAGGTTGACCCGCGAGTGCGTGTCGATGTCGGTGCCGAAACCGCTGTAGAGGGTGTTGGCGCGGTTTTCCTTGCGGCTGCCGTGGTCGTAGATCCAGTCGAACGCGACGTACCATTCCTTGAACGGGCCGATGGCCAGGCTGCGGCCGGCGAGGTAGTCGATGGAGATGCGCGGTTCGTGTTCCATGAACACCGGCGAGCCGTGATCCCACACGCCTTTGTCGTGGCTGTTGCCGATGTTGAAGATCTTCGGGATGTCGACGTAGCCGTACAACTCGAACGGGCCTTTGCGGCCGAAGTACTCGTATTCCAGATAAATGTCGTCAGCCGGTTGCGGGCCGAAGCTGATGTCTTTGCTGCCAATCAGCATCAGATCCTGGTTGTACCAGTCCGACAGGTACGCGCCTTTTTTCGGCGGGCTCGCTTCCGGGCTGAGTGCTTCGCCTTGGGCGGATTCTTCTGGCAGAACGGGCTGAGCAGGTTGCGCGAAAGCGCTGTGGCTGAGAAGTCCGGTAACGCCAGTCAGTAGCAAGGAAACAGTCAGCGTGCGCGCAAACGGAGCGCGAGGGGGGAGTGCGGCGTGCATTCAAAGTCCTTTTTTGCAGATCAAGGCCCGGCGTTCTGCGGGTCTGTAGGGTTTTGTTACGAAAATGCCGTGATTGACGCTGCGCAAACGTTTGCATAAGGCGTACCAATTCTTTTAATGGGCTGAAATATTGGAGGTTTTGCGGGTTTTTTTGACGGAGTGGTCAACTGAGGGGCGCGCCACAAATTCATGCTTGGGAAGAACCCTGTGGTGAGGGGATTTATCCCCGACGGGGCGCGCAGCGGCCCCAAAAAGCCAAGGCCTGCTGCGCAGTCCATCGGGGATAAATCCCCTCACCACAAAGGCCATCCCACAGGTTTCAGATCAGCCTCAAGAGCCGTGAGTACGGGTCAAAAGGCTTATTCCAGACTGCTCTAGCACCAAAGTATTAATGCCATTTAACCAAGGCCCCATTGCAGGGCATCAACTAGCGTGTGTCAGGAATAGAACGGTTTTGTAATGACCGTCGCAGTCTTGATTCGCGTGTCGAATAAGCCGCTGCTTGTCCACGCCGTCAAGGAAGAATCTGGCCATACAAGGAGTAGCCCGTGGAAGCAAGGTTTGGTGTCGCCCTCGTCTCGCGTTTTTCCCCTCTTTCCCTTGCTGTGCATTTGAGCGTCGCCGGACTGTTGTTCGGCGGGGTGAGCGCGCCTGCGCTGGCCACGTGCTCCACGGCCGGTTCAATCGTGACGTGTACGGGTGTGCCGCCATTGCCACTGGTTCCCAACGACTTCGCCAGTGCCACTAACAATCTGACGGTCAACGTCAACAGCGGCGCGCAGATGAATGCGACCCTTGGCGGCCATGTGATGGATTTGACCGGGGTCAACATCACCCTGAACAACTTCGGCACGATCGACCCGGCAGTCCTCGGTCTGGTCTCGGTTTTGAGTGGCGGGGCATTCATCGGCAGTGGCGCTACCAGCACGGTCAGCGTGCTCAACAACGCTGGCGCGATCATGCGGGGCACCGGGATGTTACTGGGGCTCAACCTGACCAGCATCGACGGCCTGGCCCTTTCGGTTAACAACGCGGCAAACGGCACCACCAGCATCACCAACAACGGCACCATCACCTCGACCGGACTCTCGATCGGCGGCATCACGTTGGCGGATACCCCGGTGATCGGCGTCTATGGTGGTTCGCAAGTCAACATGACCAACAGCAACACCGGCGTCATCAACGGCCGGATCGCGTTCGAAACGTCGGCGGCGGGCAACACCTTCTCTAACTCCGGTGCGATTACCGGTGGTGTGTCGATGGGCGCGGCGAGCACCAACACCTTCACCGCGGTGACCGGCTCCAGCGTCAACGTTGGTGACGGTATACAGATCAGCGTCGGCCTCGGCGGTTTGATCGGCATCAACCTGACCTTCGCGCCAACCGGCACGGTCGATGGCGGTGCGGGCGGCACCAACAGCCTGATCCTGCAAAACCCGGCCGGCGTCGGCGGCGGTATCACCGGGACTGGCACGGCATCGAGCGCCACCTACGTCAACTTCAACAATCTGACGATCAACAGCGGCACCTGGACGTTGCAGGGGCCATTGGTCAGCGGCGCGACCACGCTCAATGGCGGTATCGCGAACTTCAATAACAACGCCACGTTCGGCAGCGGTGTGCTCACCTCCAATGGCGGGATTCTGCAGGCCAGCAATGCCGGGTTGAATATCAGCAATCTGATTTCCCTCGGTGCTGGCGGCGTCACGGTACAAGGCGGCAATGCCACCACCCTGAGCGGGGTGATTTCCGGCAGCGGCGGTTTCACCAAGGCCGGTACCGGCCAACTTAACCTCGGCGCCGCCAACACCTATCTGGGCAACACCACGCTCAATGGCGGCACGGTGCAGTTGGGCAACAATCAGGCGTTCAGCACCGGCACCCTCAACGTCACCGGCGCGACGACCCTGAGCGCACCGGGCACCATCAATCTGGCAAACGCCATCAGCCTCGGCGGCACATTGACCGCCGGTGGCACCGGTGCGCTGACCCTCAGCGGTTTGATCAGCGGCAGCAGCGGCTTGACCAAAACCGGCACCGGCAGCCTGACCCTCAGCGGCGCCAACAGCGGTTTCACCGGCACCACCACCCTCAGCGCCGGCAGCCTGCTGGTGACCAACAACGACTCGCTGGGCAGCGGCGCGCTGAACACCGCCGCCGGCACCAGCCTCGACAGCACCGCCAACGTCACGCTGGCCAATAACATCGGCATGACCGGCGCGCTTAACGTGCTCGGCAGCAATGCCCTGACCCTCGGCGGCGTGTTGAGCGGAACCGGCGGCATCACCAAATCCGGGACTGCCAGCCTGACCCTGACTGGCAACAACACCAACAGCGGCAACACGCTGCTCAATGCCGGCACCTTGTTCGTTGGCAGCAACACCGCGCTGGGCACCGGCGCCCTGAACGCGGCAGCGGGCACTGTGCTGGATGCGACCGCCGCGGTGACACTGGCCAATGCCGTCGCCCTGGCAGGCGGCGTGACCATCGGCGGCACCCAGGCATTAGGCTTGAGCGGCGTCGTCAGCGGCGCCGGCAACCTGATTAAGAGCGGCACGGCGAACCTAAGCCTAAGCGGCAACAACACCTTCTCCGGCGGCACTGCGCTCAACGCCGGCACATTGATTGTCGGCTCCAACACCGCGCTGGGCACGGGCGCGTTGACCACCGCAGCGGGCACCACTCTCGATGCCAGCACGGCGGTCGCACTGACCAACGCAGTTTCGCTGGGCGGCAATCTGAACGTCGGCGGCAGCGCCAACCTGACCCTCGGCGGCATCGTCAGCGGCAGTGGCGGGCTGACCAAAAACGGCGCGGCCAATCTCATTCTCAATGGTGCCAACACCTTCCTCGGTGCCATTGCGCTGAACGCCGGCACGATTACCGCAGGCGCCAACGCGGCGCTGGGCAGCGGCAATATCACCGTGGGCGGCGTAGCCACACTCGACAGCAATGCAGCGGTAACGCTGAACAATGCGATCACTCTCAACAACAGCCTGGGGATCGGTGGCAGCAACGCGTTGACCCTCGGCGGCGTGATCAGCGGCGCCAGCCAACTGGTGAAAAACGGCGCCGCGAATCTCACGCTTAACGGCAGCAACACCTACAGCGGCGGCACCACGCTGAATGCCGGCAGCCTGACCGTTGGCAACGGCGCAGCACTGGGCACCGGCGCCTTGTCGGTAGAAGGCGCGGGCACCCTCAACAGCAGCGCTGCCGCCACCCTGAACAACAACGTGATTCTCAACGCCAACCTCACCGCGGGCGGCGCCAACGCGCTGACCCTCGGCGGGGTGATCAGTGGCGGCAACGGCCTGATCAAAACCGGCGCTTCGAGCCTGACCCTCAACGGCAACAACACCTACACCGGCACCACGGCGCTGAATGCCGGTTCACTGATCGTCGGCTCCAGCACCGCACTCGGCACCGGCACACTGAACGCCTCGAACGGCACCACACTCGATGCCAGCACCGCCGCGACCCTGGCCAACAACGTCAACCTCGCCGGCACCCTGACCCTGGGCGGCAGCAATGCGCTGACCCTCGGCGGCGTGGTCGCCGGTATCGGTGGATTGACCAAGAACGGCGCTGCCGACCTGATCCTCAACGGCAACAACACTTATTTTGGCAACACCGTGTTGAACACCGGCAAACTGACCGTCGGCAGTAACACCGCGCTGGGCTCCGGCACATTAAACGCGGCGGCCAACACTTCGCTGGACGCCAACACGGCCGTCAGCCTCAACAACGCAGTGGCGCTCGCCGGTGCCTTGAACATCGGCGGCACGGCGGACATGACGCTCACTGGTCTGGTCAGCGGCGCCGGCAGTCTGGTGAAAGACGGTGCGGCCAATCTGATTCTCAACGCCGCCAACAACTACCTCGGCGGCACCACGCTGAATGCCGGCACCTTGACCGTCGGCAACAGCTCGGCGCTCGGCTCCGGGGCATTGACTGTCGCTGGCGCGGCAACGCTGGACAGCAACTCGCCGCTGGTCAGCCTCAACAACGCGGTTGCTTTGAATGCTGCGCTGACCGTGGGTGGCACGCAGAACCTCACCCTCGGCGGCGTCACCAGTGGCACAGGTTCACTAATCAAAAACGGCGCCGCTAACCTGACCCTCAACGGCAACAACACTTTCAGCGGCGGCACCACACTGAATAGCGGCACGCTGACCCTGGGCAATGCCAACGGTCTGGGCAGTGGCGCGTTGATTGTCGGTGGCGCGGCGACGTTGGATAACAGCGCCTCGTTCGGCATCGGTAACGCGATCACGTTGAACGCCGGGCTGACGGTTGCTGGCAACAACGATTTGAGTTTGAACGGCATCATCGACGGCGCTGGCAGCCTGACCAAAAACGGTCTGTCGGATCTGACCCTCGCTGGAAGCAACACCTTTACTGGTGCGCTGAATATCGTCTCCGGCAGCGTCACCACGCTCAATACCAATGCGCTGGGCAGCACTTCCGGGGTCAACATCAGCGCCGGCGCCGGGCTGAATCTGGGCAGTGATGCCAGCCTCGGCGCGCTGACCGGTAGCGGCAGTGTGCAACTGACCGGCAGTAACACCCTGACCGTTGGCGCCGGCAACGTCACCAGCACGTTCGACGGCGATCTCAGCGGTAGCGGCGGCCTGGTCAAAGTCGGCACCGGCACCTTGAACCTCACCGGGATCAACGGCATTACCGGCAACACCGCGATCGATGGCGGCATCGTTGATCTCAGCGGTTCGCTGGGCAGTGCACAGGTCAACGTCAACACCGGTGGCACGCTCACCGGCACTGGTTCAGCGCTTGGTAGCGTCAACGTCAACAGCGGCGGTCATCTGGCGTTGTCGTCGGGCAACCAGCTGTCCGCCGGTGCGCTGACCCTCGGTGCGGGCAGCAATGTCGATGTGGCGCTAGGCACACCGTCGACCACGTCGCTGATGAACGTCGGCGGCAACCTCACCCTCGACGGCAATCTCAACGTCACTGACGCGGGTGGTTTCGGCGTCGGTGTGTATCGCCTGTTCAATTACACCGGCGCCCTGACCAATCTCGGTCTGGATGTCGCCGGTGTGCCTGTGGGTTATGGCCTCGGCGATTTGGTGGTGCAGACTGGCGTGGCCAATCAGATCAACATTCAAGTGTCGGCGCCGAACTCCAATATCCGCTATTGGGACGGCAGCCAGACCATTGCCAACGGTGTGGTCGACGGTGGCAGCGGCACGTGGAATGCGGTCGGCACCAACTGGACCGACGCCAATGGCCTGGTCAACCAGCCGTGGGCCGGCGACTTCGCGGTGTTCCAGGGCACGGCCGGCACCGTGACGGTCAACGGCACGCAAGCGTTCACCGGCATGCAATTCCTCACCGATGGCTACAACGTGGTCAACGGTGCGGCGGGGCAACTGACCGCAGTCAACGGCAGCGGTGGCACCACTTCGTTGCGCGTCGATCCGGGCGTGACCGCGACCATCAATGCCAATATCGACGGCAGCGGCATCCTCAATAAACTCGACAGCGGCACGCTGGTTCTGGGCGGTGCCAACACTTATACCGGCGGCACGCAACTCGATGGCGGCAAAATTATCGTCGGCAGCAACACCGCGCTGGGCACCGGCACATTGACGGCGAATGCCGGCACGCAACTGGACAGCAACGCGGCGGTGACGCTGGCCAACGCTGCGACACTGAATGGCAACCTCACCGTGGTCGGCAGCAATGCGCTGACCCTCAATGGCGTGATTGGCGGCACTGGCGGCCTGATCAAAACCGGCGCGGCGAACCTGACCCTTGGCGGCAATAACGCCTTCCTTGGGCCGGTAGCGCTTAACGCTGGCGGGCTGGTTCTGGCGTCGAACTCGGCGCTCGGTTCGGGCACTTTGAATGCGGCGGGCGGTACTACGCTGGATGCGAGCACGGCAGTGTCGCTGAACAACGCGGTCAACCTGGCCGGCAATCTCGGCATCGTCGGCACGGCGGATCTGACGCTGGCCGGCACGGTCAACGGCGCGGGCAGCCTGAGTAAAAATGGCGCGTCGAACCTGACCCTCAGCGGCAACAACAACTTCCTCGGCGGCACCACTCTCAATGCCGGCACCCTGACCGCCGGCAGCAACTCGGCGCTGGGTCTGGGCAACCTCACCGTCGCCGGTGCCTCGGCGCTGGACAGCAACAGCGCGCTGAGCCTGGGCAATAACGTCGTGCTCAACGCCAACCTGAGCAACACCGGCAGCAACAACCTGACGCTGGCGGGTGTAGTCAGCGGCGCGGGCGGACTGATCAAGGACGGCGCGTCTAATTTGACCCTCAATGGCATCAACACTTTCACCGGCGGCACCACGCTGAACGCCGGTACGCTGACCCTTGGTACCGGCGGATCTCTGGGCAGCGGCGTGCTGACCGTGGCCGGTGCTTCGACCCTCGACAACTCGGCGCCACTGGTGCTGGCCAACAACCTCAACGTCAACGCGAATCTGGCGCTGGCCGGTAACAACAACCTGACCCTCGGCGGCGTGATTGCCGGCGCCGGCACGCTGACCAAAAACGGTCTGGCCGACGTGACTTTGAGCGGCAACAACACCTTCAGCGGCACCTTCGATGTGGCGTCCGGCAGCATGACCACGCTGAGTGGTGCGGCGCTGGGCAACAACGCCACGGTCAATCTCGCGGGTGGCGCGGCGCTGAATCTCGGTGCTTCGGGTAGCCTCGCCAGCCTCACCGGCAGCGGTACTGCGCTGATCGGCACCGGCAATACGCTGAGCCTCGGCGGCAATAACGTCAGCAGCACCTTCGCCGGCATTCTCAGCGGTGACGGCGGGCTGAGCAAACTCGGCACCGGCACGTTGACCCTCAGCGGCATCAGCGATCTGACCGGCGACACCAACGTCAACGCCGGTACCTTGCAGGTCGACGGTTCGCTGGCCAGCGGCAATGTGCTGGTCAACAACGGCGGCACCCTCGGCGGCAGCGGCACCTTGACCGGAGCCTTGACGGTGGCCGATGGCGGTCATCTGGCGGGCGTCACCGGCAGTACGCTGAACGTAAATTCGCTGGTGCTCAACGGCAACTCCAACTTCGACGTCGGCCTCGGCACACCGGTCTCCGGTGGCGGCAATGCGCTGGTCAATGTCGGCGGCAACCTGACCCTCGACGGCACCCTCAACGTCAGCGACATCGGTGGTTTCGGCAGCGGCGTGTATCGCCTGATCGACTACACCGGCGGCCTGACCGATAACGGCATGCTGATCGGCACCGTGCCGGGCAGCGTCACCCCCGGCGATTTGACCCTGCAAACCGCGCTGGCCAACCAGATCAATCTGCTGGTGACCGCGCCGGGCGTCACCGTGCAGTTCTGGGACGGCAATCAATTGGTTGCCAACGGTTCGGTCGAAGGAGGCAACGGTACTTGGGGCACAGGCACCACCAACTGGACGGACGTCAACGGCACGACCAATCAGGCCTGGACCAACAACTTCGCAGTGTTCCAGGGCGCGGCGGGCACGGTCACGGTCAACGGCGCGCAAACCGTCACCGGGCTGCAATTTGTCACCGACGGCTACAGCCTGCAAAACGGCACGGCTGGTTCGCTGAATCTGGTCAACGGCTCCTTGGGCAACGCCACTGTGCGTGTTGACCCGAACGCCACCGCGACCATCGGCGTAGCGCTCAACGGCGCCGGCACGCTGGGTAAATACGACACCGGTACGCTGGTGCTCAACGCGGCCAACGGTTACACCGGCGGCACGGCGCTTAACGGCGGCAAGATTGTCGTGGGCAACGATGCGGCGCTCGGCACAGGCGTCTTGACCGCCGCCGACGGCACTGTGCTGGACAGCAACGCGGACATCAGCCTCGCCAACGATGTGCTGCTCAACGGTGGTTTTAACATCGCTGGCAGCAACGCCTTGACCCTCGGCGGCATCATTGCCGGCGCTGGCACGTTGACCAAGAACGGTCTGGCCGACCTGACCCTGAGCGGTTCGAACACCTTCAGCGGCACCTTCGATGTGGCTTCCGGCAGCCTGACCACGCTGAGTGCAGGCGCGCTGGGCAACGATGCCACAGTGAATCTCGCGGGTGGCGCGGCGTTGAATCTTGGCGCCTCGGGCAGCCTTGCCAGCCTCACCGGCAGCGGCACTGCGTTGATCGGTACTGGCAATACGCTGAGCCTCGGCGGCAACAACGTCAGCAGCACCTTCGCCGGCATTCTCAGCGGTGACGGCGGGCTGAGCAAACTCGGCACCGGCACGCTGACTCTCAGCGGCATCAATGACCTGACCGGCGATACCAACGTCAACGCCGGTACCTTGCAGGTCAACGGTTCGCTGGCCAGCGGCAATGTGCTGGTCAACAACGGCGGCACCCTCGGCGGCAGCGGCACGTTGACCGGAGCCGTGACGGTGGCCGATGGCGGTCATCTGGGGGGCGTCACCGGCAGTACGCTGAACGTGGGTTCGCTGGTGCTCAACGGCAACTCCAACTTCGACGTTGGCCTCGGCACACCGGTCTCCGGCGGCGGCAATGCGCTGGTCAATGTCGGCGGTAACCTGACTCTCGACGGCAATCTTAATGTCAGCGACATCGGCGGTTTTGGCAGTGGCGTGTATCGCCTTATCAACTACACCGGCGGCCTGACCGACAACGGCATGCTGATCGGCACCGTGCCGGGCAGCGTCACCCCCGGCGATTTGACCCTGCAAACCGCGCTGGCCAACCAGATCAATCTGCTGGTGACCGCGCCGGGCGTCACCGTGCAGTTCTGGGACGGTAATCAATTGATTGCCAACGGTTCGGTCGAAGGAGGCAGCGGTACTTGGGGCACTGGCACCACCAACTGGACGGACGTCAACGGCACGACCAATCAGGCCTGGACCAACAACTTCGCAGTGTTCCAGGGCGCGGCGGGCACAGTTACGGTCAACGGCGCGCAAACCGTCACCGGGCTGCAATTTGTCACCGACGGCTACAGCCTGCAAAACGGCACGGCTGGTTCGCTGAATCTGGTCAACGGCTCCTTGGGCAACGCCACTGTGCGTGTTGACCCGAACGCCACCGCGACCATCGGCGTAGCGCTCAACGGCGCCGGCACGCTGGGTAAATACGACACCGGTACGCTGGTGCTCAACGCGGCCAACGGTTACACCGGCGGCACGGCGCTTAACGGCGGCAAGATTGTCGTGGGCAACGACGCAGCGCTCGGCACGGGCGTATTGACCGCCGCCGACGGCACCGCGCTGGACAGCAACGCGGACATCAGCCTCGCCAACGATGTGCTGCTCAACGGTGGCTTGAATATCGCCGGCAGCAACGCCTTGACCCTCGACGGTGATGTCAGCGGCAGCGGCAGTCTGATCAAGTCTGGCACTTCGAGCCTGACCCTCAACGGCAACAACACTTACAGCGGTGGCACGCAACTCGCCGACGGTTCGCTGGTGCTGGGCAATAACAGCGCCATCAGCAGCGGTGCCTTGAGTGTGACCGGCAACGGCACTCTCGACAGCACCTCGGCGCTGCAACTGGCCAATGCGATCAACCTCGGTGCGCAACTGACCCTGGCCGGTAACCAGGACACCACGCTGCTCGGCGCGATCACCGGCACCGGCAGTCTGCTGAAAAACGGCGCGGCTGATCTGACGCTCAGCGGCGCCAACACTTACAGCGGTGGCACCACGTTGAATGGCGGCAACACCTTCGGCGACACCAGCAGCCTGCAAGGTGCGATCGTCAACAACGCGACGCTGACCTTCGAACAAAACGCCGATGGCAGCTACACCGGCAACCTCACCGGCACCGGCACGCTGAACAAAACCGGCACCGGCCAATTGCTGCTCACCGGCAACAACGGCTTCACCGGCAACACCTCGGTGCAGGCGGGCAACCTGAGCGTCAACGGCGTGCTCAACAGCGCCAACGTCGCGGTGGCCAGCGGTGCCAGTGTTGGCGGCAGCGGCACGCTCGCTGGCAACGTGCAACTGGCCGACGGCGCGACATTGCTTGGTGGCGGCGCAGCGGCGCCATTGTCGGTTGGTGCGCTGAGCTTGTCCTCGGGCACTAACCTGGACTTCAGCCTGGGTTCGGCGGCGAGTTCCACCACCGTGGTCAATGTCGCCGGCAATCTGACCCTCGACGGTACGCTGAACATCAGCAACGCCGGCGGCTTCGGCACTGGCGTCTATCAACTGTTCAGCTACGGCGGCAGCCTGACCGACAACGGTCTGGTCTATGGCAGCCTGCCGGTGCCGGTCGACAACCTGACGCTGCAAACCGCGATTCCCAACCAGATCAACCTGCTGGTGCAAAACGCCCCGGGTGAAGTGCAGTTCTGGAACGGCGGCAAAACCAATCCGGACGGCACCATCGGTGGCGGTAGCGGCGTGTGGGGCCCGGACACCAACTGGACTGACCCGACCGGTACTCAGGCGCAAGGTTCGACCGGTCAATTCGCGGTGTTTGGCGGCACGGGTGGCACGGTCACCGTGGTCGGCAATCAGCAATTCACCGGCATTCAGTTCCTTGCCAACGGCTACAACCTGACACCGGGTGCGGGCGGCACGCTGACCCCGGTCAACGGTGCTGACGGCAGCCTCGCACCGGTGCGGGTCAATGCCGGGGCGAGCACCGAAATCGCCGTGCCGCTGGTGGGCACCGGGGGTATCGAGAAACTGGATTCCGGCACGTTGATTCTCAGTGGCGCGAATACTTACAGCGGTGGCACCACCATCAGCGGCGGTACGCTGATCGGTAATACCACCAGCCTGCAAGGCAACATCCTCGACAACGCTGCGTTGGTGTTCCAACAGAATGTTGACGGTCGTTTCAATGGGACACTCAGTGGCAGCGGATCGATTGCCAAGCGTGGTGACGGCACGCTGTTGTTGACCGGTAATCAACCGTTCAGCGGCACGGTGGCGGTGGATCAAGGTGTGCTGCAAGTGGGCAGCCGCGATGCGACGGCTTCGCTCGGTGGCCAGGTGACCGTGGCCAACGGTGCAGGTCTGAGCGGCAACGGCAGCGTCGGCTCGGTTGTCAACCACGGTGTAGTGGCGTCGGGCGGCGAGGCGGGCAATCTGAGTGTTGCCGGCAACCTGACCAACGCCGCAGACGGTGTGCTGGCCCTGACGGTCAACTCGCCAACCGCCACGCCGTTGGCTGTCGGCGGCACGGCGGCACTGGACGGTGGTCTGCAAGTGACAGCACTGGCGCCGTTCACGGGCGCCACCACTTACACGCTGATCACGGCGGGCGGCGGTGTCACTGGCACCTTCAGCGCAGCGGATCTGCCGCAATACGCCTTCCTCAGCACCGCGCTGGTGTATGACGCCAATGCGGTGAACCTGGCGGTCAGCCGCAACGGCAACTCGTTTGCCGATGTCGCCGCCACCGGCAACCAAAGTCGTACTGCTACCGCGCTGGACAACAATGGCCCGGCAGGTGCGGAGTTGCAGAACCAGATCATCAACCTCAGCGTGGCCGGTGCGCGCAATGCCTTCGACAGTCTGTCCGGGGAGATTCATGCCAGCACCGCCAGCGCGATGCTTGAGGATTCGCGTTACGTGCGCGAGGCGGTCAACGATCGCATGCGCCAACCGTCGTGCAGCGCTGCGGATGATCCACGCCGCGCGCTGGCGCCAAGTGACAACCAACTGAGCAGCAACGGTTGCCACGGCGAAATGGTCGGCTGGGCGCGCGCACTCGGCGCCTGGGGTGAATCGGATGGCGACAGCAACAGCGCCAGCCTCGATCGCAACCTCAGCGGCTTCATGCTCGGCACCGACAAGCAACTCGACGATTCGTGGCGCGTGGGCATGGCGGCCGGTTACACCCGCAGCGACCTCGATGCGCATGATCGTCGCTCGGATGCCACCGTCGAAAGCTACCACCTGGCGGCGTACCTCAACTCGCAGTTCGATGCACTGGCGGTGCGCCTCGGCGCGGCGTACAGCTGGCACGACATCGAGACCAAACGCGACGTCAGCGTCGGCAGCTACAACGATCGTCTGGAAGCCAACTACGACGCACGCACTGCGCAGGTGTTCGGTGAAGTCGGTTACACCGTCGAAGCGGCCGGCATCGCGCTGGAGCCGTTCGCCGGTCTGGCGTACGTCAACTACGACAGCGACAAGGCCAAGGAAAAAGGCGGGGTAGGGCGTCTGAAGGCGGAAGCCGATCAGGACATCACCTTCTCCACCCTCGGCCTGCGCGCCGGCAAAGTCATCACCCTGGCCAACGGCGGGCAATTCACCCCGCGCGCGGCCATCGGCTGGCGCCATGCCTTCGGCGACACCAAACCCGACGCTGACCTGACCTTCATCGACGGCGGCGCCTCGTTCAGCACCCAAGGCGTGCCGATCGCCAAGGACAGCGCGATCGTCGAAGCGGGCGTCGACTTCCAGATCAGCCCGACCGGCAAACTGGGCATTGGTTATTCGGGGCAACTGTCGAATGACA
Organism: Pseudomonas rustica; assembly: GCF_049959085.1. Classification (NCBI taxonomy): domain Bacteria; kingdom Pseudomonadati; phylum Pseudomonadota; class Gammaproteobacteria; order Pseudomonadales; family Pseudomonadaceae; genus Pseudomonas; species Pseudomonas rustica. Next base: position 1,636,383 of record NZ_CP188200.1, read on the forward strand.
ACAATGACCATGCGATGACGGTGAGCTTTAGTCTGGGTTTCTGATTAGGGTTGAAGCTCCTGTTTAACCGCCCGAAAGGGCGGTTTTTTTTTGCTTTGCGCGATGGGCTGACCAAGTTGTTTTGGTGATGATGTCGTTGGATATGAAGAACTACTGCATATATAAACACCCTGTAAGATCTGACAGTTGTGGTAGATGTCGGAATGGTTTTAGATAACTCCAGTTGTCCCGGTGGTTAATATAAATGGAGTTTTATTATGATCCGAAATCAAAATGGCGCAAACACGAATATTTCCATTTCAGTACCAGTCATGGGGCTGGTGATGGCAACTGTTTTTTATTCGGCCTCCAGTAGTGCGGATGTAGATAATCAGTTATTCAAGCTTGAGCCCGCTATGGAGCGAACGACGATGCAAGCCCGCGCTACGGGCAAGCTGGCGGAGTTACTTGCTGCCTCTACGAGCGCTGAAGTGCGACTGGTAAAGGTCAATCCCTCATTGGTCGCCTCAGGAACTCAAGAGGTTAGTATTCCACTCACAGACGATAAGAGTGTTTCTTATCATCTGAATAAATTTGAAAAGTCGGACAAGGGGCTGGATGTCTGGATAGGTGAGGTTCCGTCTGATCGAAAAAAACGGTTTCCATCTGACGAAGAGGTTGATCTTGATTCTTTAAATTCAGCAACGATCGTGCGTGATGGTGACGAACTCTACGGGACGCTGCGGGTGGCGGGCCAGATTTATACTCTTGAAAAAGTGGAAAATGGACAGCATGTGTTGGTGAAGGTGGACGAGTCGAAATTTGCACCTGAAGGCGAACCCATTGCCTTGAAAGGAGTCGTTGAGCCAGCACAGCCTTTGGGTGCTTCACCAGATACCACGGGCCCCATACGTGTTTTGATTGTGACCACTGTCCAATCCAGAGGTCTTAGCGAGGCGCAAATTGCCAACGCTTTTTCTTCGGCGAATCAAGCTAATGCGGCAACCGGTATTTACGGTACATTTGAGTATGCGGGGCGATATAACTCTAATTATAATGAATCGGGTGCTTCGACTATTGATCTTCCTAATATTCAGAATGTAAACCATGCAACATTGGGCGGGCCAGTAGCGCAATCACGCAATGCACATCGAGCGGATTTGGTGGTGTTGATTACGGAGATTGCAAATGATGTTTGCGGTCTCGGCTACATGTCAGCTAGCTTTGCATCCGCGTTCTCGTTAACGCAGAGAAAGTGTATATCCAATTACACGTTTCATCATGAGTTGGGACATAACATGGGGGCTGCTCATAATTGGGAACCGGGTACTCCTGTGACGAATCCATCGTATGCGAACGGGTATCGTATTCCCGGAAAGTTCAGAACCGTTATGTCTTATGCGTGCCCTACTCAGGCGTGTTCAAGTATTAATCAATGGTCAAATCCGCGTGTTACCTACCAGGGCGTTCCACTGGGGACAGAGCAATATCATGATGTGGCTCGTCGACTTTTTGAGCGTTGGGCAACGGTGCGGGATTTTTATCCTTGACTTGGGAAGATATTGTGTCGTCATAAGTTTGCAGTCTTGCGAACTGAGGAGCGCAGCCTTCCCGCGCGGCCATCGGCTGGCGCCATGCCTTCGGCGACACCAAACCCGACGCTGACCTGACCTTCATCGACGGCGGCGCCTCGTTCAGCACCCAAGGCGTGCCGATCGCCAAGGACAGCGCGATCGTCGAAGCGGGCGTCGACTTCCAGATCAGCCCGACCGGCAAACTGGGCATTGGTTATTCGGGGCAACTGTCGAATGACAACAATGACCATGCGATGACGGTGAGCTTTAGTCTGGGTTTCTGATTATGGTTGAAGCACCTGTTTAACCGCCCGCAAGGGCGGTTTTTTTTCAAGATCAAAAAGATCGCAGCCTTCGGCAGCTCCTACAGTTGGGATTTGCGTTTCCCTGTAAGAGCTGCCGAAGGCTGCGATCTTTTGATTTCTTGGCTGCCCCGTTCGGCTGTCCGCGCTCTGCTAGAATCCGCCCCATTCACTGCCAGAGACATTCCCATGAGCGAGCCGATTCGTCTGACCCAATACAGCCACGGTGCCGGTTGCGGCTGCAAGATTTCCCCGCAGGTGCTGGAGGTGATTCTCGCCGGCAGCGGTGCGCAGAACCTTGATCCGAAACTGTGGGTCGGCAATGCCTCGCGTGATGACGCGGCGGTGTACGAGATCGATGCCGAGCGCGGTGTGGTCTCGACCACCGACTTTTTCATGCCGATCGTCGACGACCCGTTCGACTTCGGCCGCATTGCCGCGACCAACGCGATCAGCGACATCTACGCGATGGGCGGCGATCCGTTGATGGCGATTGCGATCCTCGGCTGGCCGGTCAATGTGCTGGCGCCGGAAGTCGCGCGCGAAGTGATTCGTGGCGGACGCGCGGTGTGCGACGCGGCGGGGATTCCGTTGGCGGGCGGGCATTCGATCGATGCACCAGAGCCGATTTTCGGCCTCGCCGTCACCGGTCTCGTGGAAAAACGCCACATGAAGCGCAACGACACCGCTACCGCCGGTTGCCTGTTGTACCTGACCAAACCGCTGGGGATCGGCATCCTCACCACCGCCGAGAAGAAGGGCAAATTGCGCGCCGCTGACGTCGGCGTGGCCCGTGACTGGATGTGCACGTTGAACAAACCCGGCAGCCGCTTCGGCAAACTCGCCGGCGTCACGGCGATGACCGACGTCACCGGTTTCGGCCTGCTCGGCCACCTGGTTGAAATGGCTGACGGCAGCCAGCTCACGGCGCGCATCGCCTACGACAAGGTGCCGCGTCTGGACAGCGTCGAGTACTACCTCGATCAGGGCTGCGTGCCCGGTGGCACGTTGCGCAATTTCGACAGCTATTCGAGCAAGGTCGGCCGCGTGCAGGAGCTGCACAAACGCGTGCTGTGCGACCCGCAAACCAGCGGCGGTCTGTTGATTGCCGTGACGCCTGAGGGCAATGACGAATTCCTCGCCGTCGCCGCCGAACTGGGTCTGAACCTGGCGCCGATCGGCGAACTGGTTGAGCGACAGACGAACGCAGTCGAGGTGATTTGATGCTCCGCGACTGCACCGACTACCACGATATTTTCCTCAACGACCGGCCGCTGATGGATGCCCGCGCGCCGGTCGAGTTTCACAAAGGCGCGTTTCCCGGCGTGATCAACCTGCCGCTGATGAACGACCTCGAACGGCAGAAGATCGGCACCTGCTACAAGCAACACGGCCAGCAGGCGGCCATCGAGTTGGGCCATCAATTGGTGTCCGGTGCGGTGAAGGCCGAGCGCATCCAGGCCTGGGCCGATTTCGCCCGGGCCCATCCTGAAGGGTTTATCTATTGTTTTCGCGGTGGCCTGCGTTCGCAGATCACTCAGCAGTGGCTGCGTGATGAGGCGGGCATCGACTATCCGCGCGTCGGCGGTGGTTACAAGGCGATGCGCAACTTCCTCATCGACACCACTGAGCAAGCTATCGCGCAATGTGATTTCGTTTTGCTGGGCGGCATGACCGGCACCGGTAAAACCGAAGTGCTGTTGCAGTTGCGCAATGGTCTCGATCTGGAGGGCCACGCCAATCATCGCGGTTCGAGTTTCGGCAAACGCGCCACCGGGCAACCGTCGAACATCGATTTTGAAAACCGTCTGGCCATCGACATCCTCAAAAAGCGTGCTGCCGGCATCAAGCAGTTCGTGCTCGAGGATGAGAGCCGGGTGGTCGGCAGTTGTGCTTTGCCGCTGCCGTTGTATCAGGGCATGCAGCAGTACCCGATGGTCTGGCTGGAAGACAGTTTCGAAGATCGCGTCGAGCGGATCCTGCGTGATTACGTGGTGGATCTGTCGGCGGAATTTGTGGCGCTGCACGGGGAGGAGGGTTTTACCTTGTTCTCGGAGCGGCTGCTGGAAAGCCTGAACAATGTGCAGAAGCGTCTCGGTGGCGAGCGGCATCGGCGCTTGCTGGTGTTGATGGAGGAGGCGCTGATCGAGCAGGGGCGGAGCGGGTCGGTGGATCTGCATCGCGCCTGGATCGAGGGGATGCTGCGCGAGTATTACGACCCGATGTATGTGTTTCAGCGCGAGAAGAAGGGCGGGCGGATCGAGTTTGCCGGTGAGAGCGGGGCGGTGATTGAGTATTTGCGGGGGCGGGTGAGTCAGAAAGGATGAGGTTGGAGCAGCTGGCCCCTTCGCGAGCAAGCTCTGCTCCTACAAGGTTTACGCAAATTCTGTAGGAGCAAAGCTTGCTCGCGAAGAGGCCAGATCAGGCACCACAAAACTCAGGTCGGACAAGTTTCCTTGCCATGATCCAGCCCCTGCTTGTAGCTGTGGCTCTGCAAACTGGCCTTGCCGTTGTGCCAGGTCAACGTCAGTACATACAACGAATCGAAATCGTCGCCCGACCAGTCATCGGTAATGCTCTGCTTACCGCCCACCGCATTGCCCGCGACTTTATTGATCAGTTCCGGCAAGTAACCGTGTGACCAAGCCGTGTAGATCGTCGAGTTGTGATACTTGTCGGCCGTCAGTTCGCGGGCCAGATCGCTGGTGTCATTGGCGGAGAACTCGATGTTCACCGGCAGACCGAGCTTGATCGCCGCCGGGCTGATGGTCATCAGCGGGCGAATGTAGCTGTAAGAGTTGTCCAGCTCGCCTTCCTCGACATTGCGCGTCGGATTGGCGGCAAATACGTAATCGGCCTTGCCGAATTTTTCCGGGAGCAGGGTCGACAGATCAATCGCGCGGTTCAGGCCCTGGCAATTAAGCTGGCCGAGACCACCCTCGGGTTTTTCCGCGTGGCGCAGGAACACCAGGGTCTGCGTACCGTCCGCCGGTTGCGCGCGACTTTCACTGGATTCAAGCGACAGGAACAGCGCACTGACCGCCATCAACGACGGCAGGATCATGTACGCGCGATGTTTGAAATGTTTGGCGAAACGCATAAGGTTCGTCATCAAATAAAAGGTTCTTCAGCATGTCCGGTTAAGGCTGACAAACCTTTACACCGCGGGCTTCCAGCGCCGGGTGTGTTCCCTGTCGTAGTGCGCTTCCATTGCGAAAGGCTTAGCTCAGAGTCCTCTGAACCCGATTTGGTTCGATTTTCTCGAGTGCGCAGCACTCTAACGGCAACCACGAATGGCTAGGTGGAAGGTTAACGACAGAATGTTACGGTTGATGTAGGAGCTGCCGCAGGCTGCGATCTTTTGACCTTGCTTGAAGGCTCAAGATCAAAAGATCGCAGCCTGCGGCAGCTCCTACATTATGATCAGGCTTTCATTTGTGACTGGATGCTTCCCATGACCGATCTGTCCGCGTTCCCGATCACCCAGAAATGGCCGGCGCAGTACCCTGACTGGATTCAGCTCTATTCCCTGCCGACTCCCAACGGCGTCAAGGTCTCGATCATGCTCGAAGAGATCGGCCTGCCTTACGAGCCGCACCGCGTGGGCTTCGACACGCAGGATCAGATGTCCCCCGAGTTCCTGTCGCTGAGCCCGAACAACAAGATCCCGGCGATCCTCGACCCTCACGGCCCGCAAGGCGAGCCACTGCCATTGTTCGAATCCGGCGCGATCCTGATCTACCTTGCTGACAAGAGTGGCCAGCTGTTGGCCCAGGAAGGCGCGCTGCGCTACGAGACCATCCAGTGGCTGATGTTCCAGATGGGCGGTATCGGGCCGATGTTCGGTCAGTTGGGTTTCTTCAACAAATTCGCCGGCAAGGATTACGAGGACAAGCGTCCGCGCGATCGTTACGTCGAGGAAAGCAAGCGTCTGCTTAACGTGCTCAACGGCCGGCTCGAAGGCCGCGACTGGATCATGGGCGAGCGCTACACCATCGCCGACATCGCCACGTTCCCGTGGGTGCGTAACTTGATCGGGTTTTATGAAGCCGGAGATCTGGTGGGCATTCAGAACTTCCCGAATGTCACGCGCGTGCTGGAGAAATTCCTCGCCCGCCCGGCCGTCGTCCGCGGCCTGACCATCCCCTCCTGACACCCCTATCCCCTGTAGGAGCTGCCGAAGGCTGCGATCTTTTGATCTTGTTAACAATCAACATCAAAAGATCGCAGCCTTCGGCAGCTCCTACAGGATCAGGGATTATTGCGTACCCGGTAACGCTCTCTTGATTGATCCAGGTTTGTACCTCACCCCCCGCAAGGCATAAGCTTCGCCCCCTACGACTTTCGTCTCATCTGCCGTTTTTTCAGGAAAGGCCCCATGTCCAGTCAGTTCCCCGAAGCACGTCCCCGCCGTCTGCGCCGCAATGCGAGCCTGCGCAGTCTGTTCCAGGAAACCGAATTCAGCCTGAACGACCTGGTGTTGCCGATCTTCGTCGAAGAAGAAATCGACGACTTCGTGCCGATCAAAAGTATGCCCGGCGTGATGCGTATTCCCGAGCGCAAACTGGCCAGCGAGATCGAGCGCTATGCGCGCGCCGGCATCAAATCGGTGATGACCTTTGGTGTGTCGCATCATCTGGACGGCAACGGCAGCGACACCTGGCGCGAAGACGGTCTGGTTTCGCGCATGTCGCGCATCGCCAAAGACGCTGTGCCGGACATGATCGTGATGTCCGACACTTGCTTCTGCGAATACACCGATCACGGCCACTGCGGCGTGATGCACAACCATGAAGTCGACAACGACCAGACCCTGATCAACCTCGGCAAGCAAGCCGTGGCCGCGGCCAGCGCTGGCGCTGATGTGATCGCGCCATCGGCAGCGATGGACGGTCAGGTGCGGGCGATTCGTCAGGCGCTGGACGCGGCCGGCTTCACCCAAATTCCGATCATGGCCTATTCGACCAAATTCGCTTCGGCGCTGTACGGCCCGTTCCGCGAGGCCGGTGGCAGCGCGCTGAAGGGCGATCGCAAAAGCTATCAGATGAACCCGATGAACCGCCGCGAAGCACTGCGTGAGTCGCTGCTTGATGAGCAGGAAGGCGCCGACGCACTGATGGTCAAACCGGCCGGTGCGTACCTGGACATCATCCGCGACATCCGCGAAGCCTCGAACTTGCCGTTGTCGGCGTATCAGGTCAGCGGCGAGTACGCGATGATCAAGTTCGGCGCGCAGGCGGGTGCGATTGATGAGGATCGTGTGGTGCGCGAAAGCCTGGGCGCGATCAAGCGTGCCGGTGCGGATCTGATCTTCACCTACTTCGCGATGGACCTGGCCCTGGCCGGGATCTAAGCAACAGCGCAAATCAAAACTGTAGGAGTGAGCCTGCTCGCGAAGGCGTTGTATCAGTCAACATTGATGTTGACTGATACAACGCCTTCGCGAGCAGGCTCACTCCTACAGGGGATTTGTGCTGGGTCAGGGGCAGTTGAAGTAGGGCCGGATGCCGTGATCGCGGAAGTAGCGTTCAATCACCTTCGGATCCGCGCTGTTATCGGCAATCGCCACATAGGTATCCGGGCGCAGCAGGTAAAAGCCGTTGCGCCCCAATCCCGCTGTTTCAAACGCCGGGCGCCAGTCGAACACATGCAGCGGCAGATGATGTTCATTGCACCAGGCGATCATCTCGTCGCTGGTGTCGCCGTACACATGCACCTGCCAGCACGGCTGGCGCAACGGTTCGTAATTATCCCCCTCACCATCATGCGCCCACGGCAAGCGGTCACCGCCGTGCACATGGCCGGCCACGCCTTGGCTCAGCGGCATGCCGCGATAGTTGAGAGTGACTTGTGAAACCGTGCGAAAGAGGAATTCACGACTGGCCTCGAATGAGGCCATTTTCGGAATCACGAACGGTGCCAGCCGCGTGCGCAGCAGGTCGGCGAGACGTCCCTCGGCGGTGACGAAACTGAAAACTTTATCGGTCGTCGACACCAGTTTGCGGGCGAAGGCGATGCGTTCGGTTTCGTAAGTGTCGAGCAACTCCTGCGTGGCCGCGCCGCTGAGCACCGCCGCCAGTTTCCACGCCAGATTGATCGCATCGCCGATGCCGGTGTTCATGCCTTGCCCGCCAGCGGGGCTGTGCACGTGCGCGGCATCGCCGAGCAGAAACGCCCGGCCACCGCGAAAGTGCTCGGCGACGCGGTGATGCACGCGATAGGTGGAGAACCAATGGACATCTTCAACATGGACGTTCAGATGTTCGATGGCGCGGCTGCTGACGTCGGAAAACTCCAGCGTCTCCGCGCGCTGCGCCCGCTCATCACGTACGGTGCCGATCAACCGCGCGCGGCCTTCGCCGGCCAGTGGGAAGACCGCGAGAAAATCTGCCTCGTCGAGATCGATGTGCAACTCGCCATTCATCGCCGGGCCGCTGGCCTGCACATCCGCGACGTAGAAAATCTGCTGATAAGTACCGCCGGGGAAACCGGCGTCGAGGGCTTTGCGCACCACCGAACGGGCGCCGTCGCAGCCGGCCAGATAACAGGCCTGACAGATCTCCTGCTCGCCATCGGGCAGGCGTAAATGCGCAGTGAGACCATCGCCATTCTCGGTGAAACTCTCCAGCGTGGTGTTGCGCTCGACGGTGACGCCGTAGTCTTCGAGGCGTTCGATCAGCAGTTTTTCGTGTTGATCCTGCGGGAAGATTTCGACAAATGCGTAGGGCGTCAGGCCCTCGCCGATACGGTTCAGCGGCAGCTTCGCGACCGGTTTGCCACTGACCCAGAAATTCGCCGCCGCGACCCGATGGCCGTTGCGCACGATGGTGTCGGCCAGATCCAGTTGCCGGTACAGCTCAAGTGTTCGCGCCTGCACCGCCAGTGCCCGTGAAGTGGTACCGGGGGCGGAGGTCTTGTCGATGATGCGCACGCGTACGCCGAGTTTGCTCAGCCACAGGGCCAGCACCAGACCGGTGGGGCCAGCGCCGGTGATCAATACGTCGCTGCGGTGCATGAGAGAGTCCTCTGCATGGGGTGCAGCAAGTATGGATCAGAAGGAGAGGGTGGCCAGTGGATTGGTCAGATGGTCGGTGTTCGGCTTGGGGGCTGATGCGTGGCGTAGATCCGGGCCCCTCACCCCAGCCCTCTCCCGAGGGAGAGGGAGCCGATTTGTGGGCTTTTCAAACTGTGCGTCCAACTCGGTGGCACACGTCGGCGTACCTCGAAAAAACACCTCCGTCAGTCCCCTCTCCCTCCGGGAGAGGGCTAGGGTGAGGGGCTTTTCAGGCTTAGAAATCAATCGTCCCCGACAACTTCGCCACCCGCGGCTCACCCTGCGTCAGGTAACCGCCCTGAGCCGATTCCCAGTACTTCTTGTTCGCCAGGTTCTCTACGCCCAAACGCAACGTCACGTCCTTCTCCGACACCTTGAACGCATACCGCGCGCCCGCATCGAAACGGTTCCACGTCGGCAGGCTCAGGTTGTTCGCCGCATCCGCATACTGCCCACCGGTACGCAGCATCCGCGCATTCAGCGCAACACCTTGCAGACCCGGCACATCCCAATCCGCGCCAGCGTTGAACTGGAACGTCGGCACGCCAATCGCCCGGTTGCCGTCGTTGGCGCCGTTCTGGGTGTTTTTCAGTTCGGTGTCCATCAAGGTCAGGCCGCTGATCAAACGCAGACCGCTGATCGGCTCGCCGAAGACGTTCATTTCCACGCCTTTGTTGACCTGCTCGCCCTCACGCACGTAGGTGCAAGTGGTCGCACTGTCGATCTCGCAGTAACCGTCGCTCGGTTGCTCGATACGGTAAACACCCAGGCTCGCGCCATACGTGCCCATGTCGACTTTCACCCCAGCCTCGGTCTGCTTGGAGCGAGCCGGTGCGTAAACCTCGTTGCCGTTGGTCACGCGGAAGCCGCCGCTGCTGGTTGGCGAGGTCGGGCCCTGCGCCAGACCTTCGATGTGGTTGGCGTAGAACGACACGTGATCCCACGGTTTAAACACGATGCCGTAAACCGGCGTGGTGATCGATTCGTCGTAGCTCGAAGAGCGCGGGCCGCTGCCGTAGCTGGCGTAACTGTAACCCTGTACGACCAGTTGCTGACGACGCAGGCCAGCGGTGATCAGCAGGCGATCATCGAAGAAGCCGAGGGTGTCGGACAGCGCGATACTGCGGTTGAAGGTCTTGCCGACGATGCCCGGATCGCTGTTGTCGCCACCAGAGAAGTTACCGACCGGCGATGGTGTTTGCACCGGGTGATAGATGTTGTTGGCGTATTTGGTCAGGTCGAAGTCATAAGCGCTGCGCTGTTCTGCCCAAATGCCGGTCAGGCCGAAGTTGAGCTTGTGGCTGACCGCGCCAGTGTCGAATTTGCCGTTGAGGCCGGCCATGACGCTGGTGTTGTCTTCGTCGTGGGGGATGAACGAACCGGTGGTGAACGAAGCACCGTTGTTGCCAACCAGCGTGGTCGAGTTGTAGCGCCCGACTTCGCGGGTGTGCTTGGCGCCGCCGGCAGCGTAGGCAGTCCAGTTATCGTTCAGATCGTATTCGGCGCGGAGCATGCCGAAAGTGTCTTCGATGTCGGTGTAGCCCCACTTCGGCGCGTAGTTGGTGTCAGCCGATGGCGCGTCCGGAATGTGCGTGGCGGTGCCGAGGTTGACCGAGTTGCGGCCACCATTGACGCGTTCTTTCTGATAGGCGAAGTCGCCGGACAGGCGCAGGGCATCGCCGCGATAATCGAGGCCGATGGCGAACAGTTTCGAGCGCTGGTTTTCGTGATCAATGCCGGTATCGCCTTCGCGCTGCGACAAGTTGATCCGCGCGCCGAAGCGGTTGTCTTCACCGAAACGCTGGCCGATGTCGAAGTGCTGACCGACGCGACCTTCGCTGTTGATGTCGGTGGTGAAGCGACGCAGCGGCTCGTCGCCGGCGCGTTTTGGTTGCAGGTTAACGCCGCCGCCGATGCCGGAACCGGTCGGGGTCACGCCGTTGATAAAGGCGTTCGGGCCTTTGAACACTTCCACGCGCTCAAGGGCGTCAGTGGAAATGATCTGCCGGGGCAGCACGCCGTAGAGGCCGTTATAGGAAATGTCGTCGCCATTGAGCGGCAGGCCACGAATCATGAACACCTGCGACTGGTTGGAAAAACCCGACGCCTGACGCACCGACGAATCGTTGAGCAGCACGTCGGCGACGTCTTCGGCTTGCTGATCCTGAATCAGTTGCTCGGTGTAGGACGCAGCGCTGAACGGCACGTCCATCATGTCCTGATTGCCCAACACGCCGAGCTGACCGCCACGCGCGACCTGACCACCGCTGTAAACCGGGGGCAGGGCGTTGGGTGTCGGGGCTTGGGCGTTGATGTTGACGTTGTCGAGCACCAGCTCTTTGCTATCACCTTCGGCGGCGTGAGCGGTAACGGTCAGGGAGCACAGCAGGGCGAGCAACGTCGGGCGGAACGGGACGGCGAGTCGGGCTGGAGCGGGCATTGTTGTACCTGGAGGCGCACGGCCGGTGAGAAAAGTTAGGGCGGCGCGGGAACTCCTTGCGCAAATGCGACTCCAGGTGCAAATGATAGGTTTTCTCAGTCACGTTTTGCAATCAGTTTGTCAGTACTCCCCATAACACCCGTAGGAGCTGCCGAAGGCTGCGATCTTTTGATCTGGTTTTTTAAAATCAAAATCAAAAGATCGCAGCCTGCGGCAGCTCCTACACGGATTGTGTATGGTGATCGCGGCTCAACGGACTGGAAGGAGCGCCATGCACACCCCTCGATTACTGATCACCCTCGCCGCCATGCTCGTGCTGGCCGGTTGCGCCAGTCAGCGCAGCGACGAACCTGCACCGCGTGCGCCGAATGAAGTGAAGGCCGAAATCGTTCGGCTGATGCCCGCTAAAATCGCCGATCGCCAAGGCTGGGCCACCGATATCTATGCCGCTTTCGCCGCGCAAAACATCAGCCCGACCACACAAAATATCTGCTCTGTGCTGGCCGTGGCCGAGCAGGAATCCACTTTTCAGGCTGACCCCACCGTACCCGGTCTGGGCAAAATCGCCCGCGACGAAATCGATCGTCGCGCCGGCAAAGTGCACATCCCCAGCCTGCTGGTCAGCGGCGCGTTGCAGGTGAATTCAACCAATGGCAAGACCTACAGCGAACGCCTCAACGCCGCGCGCAGCGAGAAGGAGTTGAGCGCAATCTTCGACGACTTCATCGGCAGGGTGCCCATGGGCCGCACGTTGTTTGGCGGCTTTAACCCGGTGCACACCGGCGGGCCGATGCAGGTCAGCATCGAATTTGCCGAGCAACACGCCAAGGATTATCCGTACCCGGTAGACGGCACGATTCGCCGCGAGGTGTTCAGCCGTCGCGGCGGCATGTATTTCGGCATCGCGCATTTGCTCGGTTACCCGGTGAGTTACCGCGAGCCGCTGTATCGCTTCGCCGATTTCAATGCCGGTTGGTACGCGAGTCGCAACGCCGCGTTTCAAAATGCGGTGAGCCGCGCTTCGGGCATTCCGCTGGCGCTGGACGGCGACCTGATTCGTTACGACTCGATCATGCCCGGCAGCACCGAACTGGCGGTGCGCACCCTCGGCAAATCGCTGGGTATGCGTAACCCAACCATTCGCGATCAACTGGAGAAGGGCAAAACACTGGAGTTCGAAGAGACCAAACTCTATCAACGAGTCTTTGAACTGGCAGAAAAAGCCGAGGGTAAAACTCTGCCGCGTGCGGTGTTGCCGGGGATCGTCCTGCAGAGCCCGAAAATCACCCGCAAACTCACCACCGCGTGGTTCGCCAAACGCGTGGACGAGCGTTACAAGCGCTGCATGGCCAAGGCCAACTAAATCAAGCGGACATAAAAAACCCGGCTGCGGGAGCCGGGTTTCTCTGGGTTATTGCGATGACGCGAGTCATTCAGACAGCGCGGCGTTCAAGCAGACGATCAGAGCCACCTTCAGCGACAGTGTTGCCTTGCAGACGATCCGAACCATCAGCGGCGACGGTGTTGCCTTGCAGTCGATCCGAGCCATCAGCGGCTACGGTGTTGCCTTGCAGACGATCCGAGCCATCAGCAGCGACGGTGTTGCCTTGCAGACGATCCGAACCATCGGCGGCGACGGTATTGCCTTGCAGACGATCCGAGCCATCAGCGGCGACGGTGTTGCCTTGCAGACGATCCGAGCCATCAGCAGCGACGGTGTTGCCTTGCAGACGATCCGAGCCATCAGCAGCGACGGTGTTGCCTTGCAGACGATCGGAACCATCTGCCGCAACAGCGTTCTGGTACAGACGATCCGAGCCGTCGGCGGCGATCATCGTGTGGGTTGGGGTAGCGGCGAAAGCGTTAACGGCGAAGACCGAGAAAGCGATGCTGAGAAGAGTCTGGCGTTTCATGATGGTGTGCTCCGGGGTGTTGTTGGTTGGTATGGAGCTGATGTTACGCCGCGGATTTTTTATGAGAACTTCATTGACGTGATGGTGAACATCGACAGCAATGATGGTTGAAACGCACCCGTGTAGGAGCTGCCGAAGGCTGCGATCTTTTGATCTTGATTTGAAAGGGCAAAATCAAAAGATCGACAGCAATGATGGTTGACACGCACCCGTGTAGGAGCTGCCGAAGGCTGCGATCTTTTGATCTTGATTTGAAAGGGCAAGAGCAAAAGATCGCAGCCTTCGGCAGCTCCTACCGGGGACTTCAGAGGACTTTTACTGCGCGGCCAATCGCCTGAATCGGCCCGGTCGGTTTGCCGATCGGCGAACCATTGGCGCCTTCCAGCGTCAACTCGAACAACTGATTCGCTTGCAGCGGCGGAAGTTTATCCAGCGGTACCCGCAACGCCTCGCCCGGTTTGACCAAGCCCAGCGACACCGGGCCTTGCCAGCCATCGGCCTTGGTCCAGAACTCCAGCGCCTTGTCCGCCGGCACTTCGACCACGCCCAGCGGAATCAACTGAATCTCCCGCGAGTCGCTCGCCTGAATCACCCAGCCCGGCGCTTTGTCCTGCGGCGCCACCAGCACCACCAGATAACTCGGCTTCGGCGTGGTCTGGGTCAGCAACATCGCGCCCAACACCAACGTCGCGGCCAGACCGGCAGCGGTCAACCCACGCCACAACGGCAACAGATTCCACCAGGACGTCGCCGGCGCTGTCTGCGTCAGCCGATCTACACTGCGTTCGATCCGCCGCCACAACTGCGCCGAGGGTTGCTGCGGCTCGGCAAGATCCGTCAGCTCCAGCAAACGCCGCTCCCAGGCGTCCACGGCGGCGCGCAAATCGGCGTCATGCTGCAGGCGTTGTTGCACCTCGATGCGCTGCTCGGCCGACAGGGTGCCGAGCACATATTCGCCGGCCAGTTCATCACGATCCTGCGCCGATTCAATGGTCATCCCATGCACTCCCGCAGCGCAGTGAGGCTGCGCTTGATCCAGGCTTTGACGGTGCCCAGCGGCGTGTCGAGGCGCGCGGCAATTTGCGCGTGGCTGTAGCCGTCGACGTAGGCGTGAAGGATGCAGTGGCGGCGCTGCGGCTCCAGTTGTTCGAGGCAACGGTGAATGCGCGCCGAATGCGCGTGGGCGTCGAACGCATCATCGTCGTGCGCAGGCATTTCATGCGCTTCGTTGAACGGCGTTTCCCGCGCCTGATTGCGCAACTGATTCAGCGCCAGATGGCGGGTCACGCTGAACATCCAGCCGCGCGCCGAACCGCGCGCCGGATCAAAACCCGCCGCACCGTTCCAGATTTTGATAAAGGCCTCATGGACGATGTCCTCCGCCAGCGCCGTGTCTCGCACCAGCCGCTTGGCCACGCCGAGCAGACGCGGGCCTTCCTGCACATACAAATCGCGCAGAGCCGCACGCTCGCCCCGGGCACAGGCGGCGAGGCGGGCTTGGTAATCGAACTCGGATTCGGCTAAAGGCATGTCGTGCAATCTAGCTCACATTCCCCAAAACAACACAGAACCTTGTAGGAGCCGAGCTTGCTTGCGAAGGCGGTATGTCAGTTGACCCGTGCGTCACAGACCTACTGCTTTCGCGAGCAAGCTCGGCTCCTACAAAAGCATGTGATCAGTTGGCGGCCCAGAAAATGTAATCGGCCTGATACTTCACCACTTCCTGCTTGCCCTTGTTCGCCGCCGTGCATTCACTGCCCGGCGCCACGCCGCCCTTGAGCGCAACGCGCTGGATATAACTCACACCACTCATCGCGCCTTTGCCTTCAGCAGGGTTGGCCTTGACCAGTTGATAAGGCAGGTTCCCCGGTGTCGACGGTGCTACGGCCAGTTGCGTGCCGGTGACTTTCGAACCGTCCTTGGCCTGCCACGTAGCCGGCGGGCCGAAATAAGTGCCGACCTGCTTGCCGCTGCGATCATTGAGCACCGCTTTCGGGCCAACGAACGTCCACTCGGTCTGCCCGGCGGCGTTGGGTTTGTCACGGCATTCATAAGTAATCTCGCCAACCCCGGTGGTTTCCATGGCGATCTTGTGGCCGTCCGGCACTTTGATCGCATCGGGATAACTGCTTTGGGCGAAGGTCGTCGAGGTGACGGCGAGCAAACCGGTGAAGCCAATCAGTTGGGTGATGTTCATCAGGTGTTCTCCGAAAAGGGTAAACCGCTGGCAGCCGAGGAGGGCTGTTACAGGGAATACCCGTGGCGGAGCGGTTTGGATGCAGTGCCTGAAAAATAAATTTCAAACACCCTGAAGCCCCACTGGGCAGGGAGGTAGACCCAAAGGCTGCAAATGCACTACAACTGAAGTGGGCGGATAACCAATCGAAAGGGGGGAGCTATGTATCAACTCTACGGACATCGAAATTCCGGCGCAGCCGCCATCGAAGCGGCGCTGGAGCTGTGCCAGATCGCCTATCGCTTCATCGATATCGAAGCCAGCAGCGAGGCCGCCGAGGCGCTGGCCAAGCTCAATCCGCTGAAACAGATCCCGACCCTGCAATTGCCCGACGGCAGTGCGCTGACCGAAAGCGCGGCGATTCTGATTCACCTTGGCTTAACCTTTCCCAAGTCCGGTTTGCTGCCAGTCGAGGCCGCCGAGCGTGACCAAGCGACTCGCGGCATGGTTTATATCGTCAGCAATTGTTACGCAGCAATTGGCGTGATCGACTACCCCGAACGCTGGCTATTGATGCCCGACGAAGCGTCGCGACAGAACCTGATGGCCGGTGCCCGTGAGCGATTGCACTGGAGTTGGGAAGTGTTTGCCGACCAGTTCTCCGCCGAACTGTACCTGGACGACGAAACGCCGGGCGCGCTGGATGTGTTGGCAGCGGTGGTGACGCGCTGGGCGGGGAGCCGCGAGCATTTGCGCCAGACGCGGCCGGGGTTTTACGCGTGGCTGCAACGCATTGACCGGCATCCGGTACTGGCCCCGGTGTTTGCCCGGCATTGGCCGTCCTGAGCCCGACGCAAAACCAAATGTAGGAGTGAGCCTGCTCGCGAAAGCGGTCTGTCAGTCAAAAAACAGGTGGCTGACAGACCGCTTTCGCGAGCAGGCTCACTCCTACAGGGGGCGGCGGAGCCTTCGGGGACTACTCCCCGCGAATGTACTGCTCCAGCTGTTTGATCAGCTCAGCCTGCTCGGCAATGGCTTCCTTGACCAGGTCACCAATCGACAGCAGCCCGATCAACTTGCCATCCTGCACCACCGGCAAATGGCGCAGACGCTTGTCGGACATGATGCCCAGGCACGTGTCGACGGTCTGGTGCGTATCGACGGTGATTACCGGCGAGACCATGATGTCGCGCACCGGCGTACCCACCGACGAACGGCCATGCAGCACTAGCTTACGGGCGTAATCGCGCTCACTGATGATGCCCAGCACTTCATCGTTCTCCACCACCAGCAAGGCGCCGACGTTTTTCTCGGCCATCTTCATCAGCGCTTCGAGCACCATGTGATCAGGTTTGATCCGGTGCACTTCCTGATTTTTCTGATCTTTGAGCTTGAGCAGTTGGGCGACGGTCTTCATGGCGGTTACTCAGGTGTTGTCGTTGTTATCCAAGCATCGTAGACCCTGAGGCGCAGGGCAAGGTGACAAAGCGGCAGATAGCACGCAAAAAACGTCATTTCCGGGGTTTTTAAGGTTTACCTCTAACTTTGTGGCGAGGGAGCTTGCTCCCGCTCGGCTGCGAAGCAGTCGCAAAACCAGCCCGCGCGGTGTGTCAGATGAATCGGGAATGCATGGTTTGGGCCTGCTGCGCAGTCCAGCGGGAGCAAGCTCCCTCACCACAGGGAATGGGGTTATCTCGGGAAGGGCAGCGTAGAATGCCCCTCTGTTTCAATACCCGAGGTTGCAGTGGTGGATTTACCGCAGGGCTTCGTCCTGACCCGGCATTGGCGTGATACGCCGGCCGGCACCGAAGTCGAGTTCTGGTTGGCGACCGACGCCGGGCCGCGTCGTGTGCGCTTGCCGCATCAACCGTCGGTGGCGTTTATCCCCGCTGAACAGCGCGAGGCGGCCGAACGCCTGCTGCACGACGAAAAGAACGTCGAACTGCGCCCATTGGCCCTGCAGGACTTCGAACATCGTCCGGTGCTCGGCTTGTATTGCCAGCAACACGGCCAGTTGATGCGCCTCGAAACCGCGCTCACCCGCGCCGGCGTCGACGTTTACGAAGCCGACGTGCGCCCACCGGAACGCTACCTGATGGAGCGCTTCATCACCGCGCCGGTATTCTTCAGCGGCACAGCGGACGCCGACGGCACCTTGCTCAACGCCCACTTCAAACCCGCACCGGATTACCGACCGAAACTGCGCCTGGTCTCCCTCGACATCGAAACCACCGAAAATGGCGAGTTGTATTCCATCGCCCTGGAAGGCTGTGGCGAGCGTCAGGTGTACATGCTCGGCGCACCGAATGGTAACGCCAGCATCGTCGACTTTGATCTCGAATACTGCGACTCGCGCACCGTCATCCTGAAGAAACTCAATGACTGGTTCGCGCGGCACGACCCCGACGCGATCATCGGCTGGAACGTTGTGCAGTTCGACCTGCGCATCCTCCACGAACACGCGCGACGCCTCGGAGTACCACTGAAAATCGGCCGTGGCGGCGAAGAAATGCAGTGGCGTGAGCACGGCAGCCGCAATCACTATTTCGCTTCGGCAGCGGGGCGGTTGATCATCGACGGTATCGAATCCCTGCGTTCGGCGACCTGGAGTTTCCCCTCGTTCAGTCTGGAAAACGTTGCGCAAACCCTGCTCGGCGAGGGCAAGGCCATCGACAACCCGTACCAGCGCATGGACGAAATCAACCGCATGTTCGCCGAAGACAAACCGGCGCTGGCCAAGTACAACCTCAAGGACTGCGAACTGGTCACGCGGATCTTTGCCAAAACCGAGTTGCTGACTTTTCTGCTGGAGCGCGCCAGCGTCACCGGATTGCCGGCGGATCGCAGCGGCGGCTCGGTCGCCGCGTTCACGCATTTGTATATGCCGCTGATGCACCGACAGGGTTTCGTCGCGCCGAATCTGGGTACCAACCCGCCGCAGGCCAGCCCCGGCGGCTTCGTCATGGACTCACAACCAGGTCTTTACGAGTCGGTACTGGTGCTCGACTACAAAAGCCTGTACCCGTCGATCATCCGCACTTTTCTGATCGATCCGGTGGGCCTTATCGAAGGCTTGCAACACCCGGACGACGCTGACTCTGTACCGGGTTTCCGTGGCGCGCGCTTCTCACGCACCCGTCATTGCCTGCCGTCGATCGTCTCGCGGGTGGCCGAGGGTCGCGAGACCGCCAAACGCGAGCACAACGCCCCGCTGTCGCAAGCGCTGAAAATCATCATGAACGCCTTTTACGGCGTGCTCGGATCCAGCGGTTGTCGTTTTTTCGATACGCGGCTGGCCTCATCGATCACCCTGCGCGGCCACGAAATCATGCTGCGCACGCGCAAGTTGATCGAAGAGCAGGGCCACGCGGTGATCTATGGCGACACCGATTCCACCTTCGTCTGGCTGCGCCGTCAGCATGCTCAGGAAGAAGCGGCAAAGATCGGCCAGGCGCTGGTCAAGCACGTCAACGACTGGTGGCGCGAGCATGTGCGCGATGAGTACGGGCTGGAAAGCGCCCTCGAATTGCAGTTCGAAATTCACTACAAACGCTTCCTGATGCCGACCATCCGTGGCGCGGAGGAGGGCAGCAAGAAGCGTTACGCCGGCCTCGTCACCCGCGCCGACGGCAGCGATGAAATGGTCTACAAAGGCCTGGAAACCGTGCGCACCGACTGGTCGCTGCTGGCCCGGCAATTTCAGCAGGAACTGTACGAGCGGATTTTCCAGCGCAAGCCGTATCAGGATTACGTGCGCGACTACGTGCGCAAAACCCTCGCCGGTGAATTCGATGATCGGCTGATTTACCGCAAACGCCTGCGCCGCACCCTCGACGACTACGAACGCAACGTGCCGCCTCACGTGCGCGCGGCGCGGCTGGCTGACGATTACAACACGCAGCACGGTCGGCCACGGCAATACCAGAACGGCGGCTGGATCAGTTACGTCATCACCTTGGCCGGCCCCGAGCCGCTGGAAGTGCGCCGCGCGGCCATCGATTATGACCACTACATCACCCGGCAGCTGCAACCGGTGGCCGACGCGATTCTGCCGTTTGTCGACGACGATTTCTCAACCCTGATCGGTGGGCAACTGGGCCTGTTTTGAGTCGAGCAGTTGCAGCGTCCATTCATCGAGAATGCCGTGGAAGTAGCGCTCCAGCGCCTGCGCGAACAGGCTGTCGTCGGCGCTGAACTGCGCGAACAGTGTCATCGATGAATGAAATTTCAGGTCATCGGGATGACCGAAGATCTCCGCGATTGAACGCTGGCGCACGTTCAGCACCAACTGCGTGCAGGTGCGCAAGCGGGCGCCGAGCAGTTCATGGTCGAGGTAGGCCTGCGCTTCTTCGGCCGAACCGATGGCGTAGCGTCGGGACATTTCACTGCCGCCCAGACCGGCGAACTGCGGGAAGACGAACCACATCCAGTGACTGCGTTTGCGGCCGTCTTCGAGTTCGCGCTGCACCCGCTCGAACACCGAGTCTTGGGCCAGCACAAAACGTTGCAGGTTGAACGGGTCGTTCTGATCCGTGCTTCTCATCGCGAAGCCCTCGCCAGTCGGCGGCTCAGACCATGGCCAGCCGCTGCTTGCGTTGTGGCGCTTGAAACACCTGATCCAGCGCCGCCAGATCCCCGGCCTCCAGTTGCAGCTGCGCCGCTTGTGCATTGAGTTGCACGTGTTCGGCTCGCACAGCCTTGGGAATCGCAATCACACCATCCTGACGCAGAATCCACGCCAGCGAAACCTGCGCGGGGGTAACGCCGTGACGAGCGGCAATCTGTTTCAGCACCGGCTCAGCCAGCATCGCGCCGCCCTGGCCGATCGGGCAGTAAGCCATCAGCGGCATCCGCTGGTGCTGGCACCACGGCAGCAGATCGAATTCGATGCCGCGCTCTTCGAGGTTGTAGAGCACTTGATTGGTGGCGCAGGCCGAACTGGAGAGTTCTTCGAGGTCATCGACGTCGAAATTGGAGACGCCCCAACGGCCGATCTTGCCTTCTTCGCGCAGACGTTCGAAGGCTTCGACGGTTTCTTCCAGCGGATACTGGCCGCGCCAATGCAGCAGATAGAGGTCGATGTAATCAGTGTCGAGGCGGCGCAGACTGCGCTCGCAGGCTTGCGGGATGCCTTTGCGGCTGGCGTTATGCGGGTAGACCTTGCTCACCAGAAACACTTGATCGCGCAGACCGGCAATCGCTTCGCCGACCACCGATTCGGCACCGCCCTCGGCGTACATTTCGGCGCTGTCGATCAGGGTCATGCCCAGCTCGATCCCCGTGCGCAACGCCGCCACTTCACGCTTGTGCGCCGAACGGTCTTCGCCCATGCGCCAGGTGCCCTGACCAATGACTGGAACCTGCACACCGGCCAATTCGAGGGTACGCATTCAAACCTCCTATCTGAAAGAGTCGATACCTTTAAGTGGGCAGCAGGATAGCCCAGGGGTTCCGAAAGCTTGCAGATGAGGCGCTTTTATCGATCGTTCCCACGCTCTGCGTGGGAATGCATCAATGGACGCTCTGCGTCCGCTGTTGGGACGCGGAGCGTCCCGGGCTGCGTTCCCACGCGGAGCGCGGGAACGATCAAATGTAGGAGCTGCGGCACGCGGCGATCTTTTGATCTTCGCTTTTACTTGGCGGAGAACTTCAACACCACGCTGTGGTTGTAAGTCTGCCCCGGATCCAGTCGCGTACTCGGGAAGTTCGGCTGATTAGGCGAGTCTGGATAGTGCTGCGTTTCCAACGTAAACGCGCCCCAGTGCGGATACACCTTGCCGCCCTTACCCTTGACCGTGCCATCCAGGAAGTTACTGGTATAAAACTGCACACCCGGCTCGGTAGTGAACAACTGCAAATGCCGCCCCGACTGCGGATCGCTTACTTCAGTGGCGACTTTGCTCACATCGCCCTTGGTATCCAGCGCCCAGTTGAAATCAAATCCACCCTGTTTCGGCTCAGCAAATTTCAGCTGCTCATGATCAGCCTTGATGTGCGTGCCGATGGCCGTCGGTTTAGTGAAATCCATCGGCGTGCCCGCAACGGGCGCGAGTTCACCGGTCGGGATCAGTTTGGCCGTCACCGGCGTGTAATGGCTGGCGTACAGGGTCGCGACCTGCTTGAGAATGTCGCCATTACCGGCGCCGGCGAGGTTGAAGTAACTGTGGTTGGTCAGGTTGAGCACCGTCGGTTTGTCGGTGTTGGCCTTGTAGTCGATGCGCAGTTCGTTGTTGTCGGTGAGGCGATAGGTGACCTCGGTGGTGAGGTTGCCGGGAAAGCCCATTTCGCCGTCCGCCGACAGATACGTCAGGGTTACGCCGACCGAATCCTTGTCCTTGGTTTCCTGTGCTTTCCAGACTTTCTTGTCGAAACCCAAGGTGCCGCCGTGCAGCGCGTTGCTCTTGTCGTTCTGCGGCACTTGATAGCGTTTGCCATCGAGTTCGAACGCGCCTTCGGCGAGGCGATTGCCGAAACGGCCGATGGTCGCGCCAAAGTACGCGGTGCCTTTCTGATAACCCTGCACATCGTCGAAGCCGAGCACGACGTCATCGAACTTGCCGTGTTTGTCCGCCACCAAGAGCGATTGCAGGGTCGCGCCGTAGGTGATGACGGTGGCTTGCATGCCGTGGCTGTTGCGCAGGATGTATTGCTCGACGGGCGTGCCGTCATTGGTTTTGCCGAAGGCTTTGTGCTCGGCGCTGAGGCCGGCGGCATTGGCGGAAAGGGTGGCGATCATCAGGGACAGTCCGAGGCCGGAGAGCAGGTGTCGGGATTGAAGCATGGTTGACCTTCCTTTTTGTTGTTGTTTTCAAAGCAGCGCGGATTCCCCTGTAGGAGCTGCCGAAGGCTGCGATCTTTTGATCTTTATAAAAGCAAAAGATCGCAGCCTTCGGCAGCTCCTACAGGGTGGTTAATAGTCATGCTATCTGTGAGTAGGAAGAATATTTATAGCGGATGAATCGTTTATTGCCAAAATAAAGTCTGACTAATTGATGTGGGGATCAGCGCCAAAGGTCGGATCAACGCTCGCACACTGCACTTTTTCGAATTTCCCGGCTCTATCCATGGCCAGGATGCGGTGACCCCCGCCGCACAGGAATGTGCCTGTTCGAGACTACATGCCGACAGTTTTTCAGCTGATTGCCGACCTTTTTCGCCGACCGTGCCTGCCGCTCGCCTGTCTGTCATTGCTGTTGTTCAGCGGTTGCAGCCATCAGGAGGGCAACGGCTTTTTCGCGCAGATGCGTGACGGCCAGCCGCAGGAATTCATGCAGACCAGCGTCGACCGTATGGCCACGCTGGCAATGCGCGACAACCTCAACAGCCTCTACCGCCTGATGGGCAAGCTGTACCTGCGCAATCCAGAAGAGCTGAAAAAATCGGGGTTCCTCAGTATCAGCGTGGCGGTGAAACAGGTGCGTCTGGCCGTTGAACAGCAGCAGCCATTACCGGTGCTCGGCGGAAGAAAGGATCTCGCGGCGCTGAGCTACGCGATGAGCCCGGAGTTTCGCGGTGACCGCGTCGGCGCGTTCATCTATGCGATCGGCAGCATGCTGGTGACCGCCCATGGCAATCGCACCGAGTTCTACATGACCGATGCGATCAACCCGACCTTCGTCCACAACGCCGCGCGCAACATCGAAAAAGCCACGTGGATTCTGTCGCAACGGCAGAACAAGGACGGCCAGCCATTGCTGTTCTCCAATGAGATTTCCGAAGAGGGCAGCAACCTCAGCTTTGCCACCGAGTTCGGCAAAATCGTCGCGCGGCTGGATCTGATCACGCAGATGCTTGATGAGCGCTACCGGCGGATTGGTTTGAATTACGCGCAGAGCCTTCTGTTCCTGAATTTCCTCCCCGTTCAATAAGCGCTCTCACCCCTGTAGGAGCTGCCGAAGGCTGCGATCTTTTGATCTGTTTTTGAAGGTCAACGTCAAAAGATCGCAGCCTTCGGCAGCTCCTACAGGGTAGAGTGGCGGTCGGATTGTTTGTATACAATCCATCGTCAACTTTGACTCAAAGGGAGCTGCACCCGTCATGACCGACCCCGCAAGCGCCGATTTCACTCGCGTTGACCGCGCCGTCCGCTCGGACAAATTGCCTTATGCCGCGTTGCTGGCGTTCGCCATGACCGGTTTCATCGCCATCCTCACCGAAACCCTGCCAGCCGGCCTGCTGCCGCAAATCGGCGCCGGGCTCAATGTCAGCGAGGTGCTCGCCGGGCAACTGGTGACGCTGTACGCGCTGGGCTCGATTGTCGCGGCGATTCCGCTGACCGTCGCCACGCGCGGCTGGCCTCGGCGGCGGGTGCTGTTGATGACCGTCGGCGGTTTTCTGGTGTTTAACACCGTCACCACGTTTTCCAGCCATTACGGCCTGACCCTCGCGTCGCGGTTTCTCGCCGGCATGGCGGCGGGGCTGTCGTGGGGGATCATGGCCGGCTATGCGCGCGGAATTGTGCCGGTGCATCAACAGGGCCGAGCGCTGGCGATTGCTATGCTTGGCACGCCGGTGGCGCTGTCATTAGGCACGCCGGCGGGAACATGGCTGGGTAATCTGATTGGCTGGCGTGCTTCGTTCGGCATCATGTCGGCGTTGGCACTGGTGTTGGCGGCGTGGATCGTCATTGCGGTGCCGGATCGTCCGGGGCAAACCAGCGAAGAACGCCTGCCGCTGCTCGAATCGTTGCGTCTGCCGGGTGTGCGACCGGTGCTGTTCGTGGTGCTGACGTGGATGCTCGGCCACAACATTCTCTACACCTACATAGCGCCGTTTCTGATGCAGGCCGGATTGGCCGAACGGGTTGATCTGGTGTTGCTGGTGTTTGGCCTGTGCTCGCTGGTGGGCATCTGGATCATCGGCATGCTGGTCGATCGCTGGCTGCGTTGGCTGACGTTGATCAGCCTTGCGGTGTTTGCCGTGACCGCGCTGGTGTTGGCGCTGCTGGCGCCGTCACCGTGGCTGATTTACACGTGCATGGCGGTGTGGGGCTTGTCCTTTGGCGGCTCGGCGACGTTGCTGCTGACCGCCGCGGCGGACTCGGCGGGCGATCACGTCGACGTGGTGCAGGCGATGCTCACCACGTCGTGGAACGTAGCGATTGCCGGCGGCGGCTTGTTTGGTGGCTTGTTGCTGGATCGAGCGGGGGCGATGTCGTTTCCGTGGGCGCTGCTGATTCTCTCGCTGATCGCGCTCGCTACCGTTTGGATCAACAGCAACCACAGCTTCAAACCGGGCCGCCGCCAGCACTGACAACGCAGTCTCTCTGTAGGAGCTGCCGCAGGCTGCGATCTTTTGATGTGCGGTATTGAAAAACAAGATCAAAAGATCGCAGCCTGCGGCAGCTCCTACAGGGGGAATGGTGCGTTGGGGCATAACGATAGACCGCATTGATATATGTGGTTATAAGAAAAATCGCTATGCTGCGGGCCAGATTTTTCCTGTCGTTTTTGTGGACGGTTTAATGGAATTGGCAAATTTCGGCCTGGTGATCGCCGGGCTGGTGGTGGGGTTTATCGTCGGCATGACCGGTGTCGGCGGCGGTTCGTTGATGACGCCGATCCTGCTGTGGTTCGGCATCAACCCGGCAACGGCGGTGGGCACTGACCTGTTGTACGCCGCCATTACCAAATCCAGCGGCGTGCTGGTGCACAAAAAGAACAAGAACATCGATTGGGCCATCACCGGCTGGCTGACCCTCGGCAGCGTGCCGGCGGTGGCGATGACTTTGTGGTTCCTCAGCACCCTGCACACCGCGCCGGATGCGATGAACGCCATCATCAAGCAAGCCCTGGGCTTTGTGTTGTTCGCCACCGCGCTGGCGATCTTCTTCAAAAAACGCCTGCTCGCATTCGCCCACAAACGCGCCGGCGGCAACTACAACCCGAGCGGTTCGCGCCTGAACGTGTTGACGGTGATCACGGGTTTGATCCTCGGCACCATGGTCGCGCTGACCTCGATCGGCGCGGGTGCGCTCGGCACCGTGGCGCTGTTCATTCTTTACCCGCTGCTGCCAACCCGTCGTCTGGTCGGCACCGAAATCGCTCACGCCGTACCGCTGACATTGGTGGCAGGCCTCGGTCACGCGAGCATGGGCAATATGGATTGGGGTGTGTTGGGCTTTCTGCTGATCGGCTCGTTGCCGGGCATCTGGCTCGGCAGCCACCTGACCGGACGCATTTCCGACGAAGTCCTGCGCCCGTGCCTGGCGACGATGCTGGTGTTGATCGGCTACAAGCTGGCGTTCTGATCAACCCGGTTTTTGCATTGGAACAACCTTGTGGGACTTACTCACCACAAGTTCTGCGCTGCTGAATATCCCGTGTAGGAGCTGCCGAAGGCTGCGATCTTTTGATCTTGATCCTAAAAAAGATCAAAAGATCGCAGCCTTCGGCAGCTCCTACAGGTTTTTATGACGGGTTTTGAATGGTGTATTTCATCACCGTCACCGGCAATTCCTCGTACACCATTTCCTCAATCACCTCCCATCCCAACCGTGCATACAGCGATTGCGCCGCATCGGTGTACAAGTACAACTCCCGCACCCCCAGCGCCGCCGCTTCTGCAACCACACGGTTAACCAGTTGCGAAGCGATCCCGCGCCCGCGTTCTTCAGCTTTCACATAAACCCCGGCCAACCAGGGCGTCAGGTTCGGGCGCAGCTTCAGATCGTTTTCGATCAGCAGCGCGCCGCCGAGCAAGCGCGAACCTTCAAGCGCCACCACAACGCTGGGAACCGCGCCTTTGCCGCAGGATTCACGCATATGCTCGATACGATCCTGGACATTCTGGCCCGGGCGAAACTCGCCCCACTCCTGGAAGTTGAGCGTGGCCAGTTCTTCAATCAATTCGGGGTGATCGCACAGGTAATCAATGTGCATGCGGGTGAACTCCATTTCGGTGGTTGATCCACCACCCTAATGCGGTCATAAAAGGTAATCAAATCTGCCTTGCGATCGTGTCTGTGATGTTGCGCAATGTCGGCCCTGACCTAAGCTTCTGACAAGGCGACACCTATTTGCCAGATAGCCCCGGAACAATCGCCACGATGCGCAATCATTAGAGCGTGGATATTAAAAGGAGATGCGCATGCTCATCAGGTCACTGACCCTGACACTCTTGCTGGCGATTGCCGGCCCTCTGTTCGCCGCTGACAACGATTCGCCGATTGCCGGCGACATGGGCCGCGCCCGACCGCTGATCGTGATCGCACAAAGCACCGTTGACCCCGTGTGGGTCGGCCTGAAAAAGTCGCTCGACGATCCCGCCAACAAAAAAGGCGTCGCCGATCGCAACATCAAGGTTTACACCATCCTCAACATGTCCGGCCAACTCGACGGCAAAGACCTCGGCCAGCAGGACACCATGGCGCTGCTGCGCTCGCTGAAGCTGGGTGCCGGCGCGTATCCGAAAGTGTTCCTGGTGGGCAAGGACGGCGAGACCAAACTGTCGGCGTCGGGGGATGAAGCGAAAGCGGTGGATTTGAAGAAAATCTTCGACACCATTGATGCCTTGCCAGCGACCGAGAAAGACATCACGCCACCGTCCGTTGCAACCACACCGGCAGCCGCAGAACCGGCCGCAAAAGGCGCAAAAGGCACCAAACCAACCAAACCTGCAAAACCCACCAAGCCACCGGAAATGCCGGATGACTAACTGAAGTCAACGCAAATCCCCCTGTAGGAGTGAGCCTGCTCGCGATAGCGGCATGTCAGTTGATACATGTGTTGACTGATACACCGCTATCGCGAGCAGGCTCACTCCTACAGTTTTAAGCTGCATGTTCTTGCAATGCCGTTTGCAATCGCTTCATCTCTTGCACAAACCCCTCGTACAATCGATGCGCCTCCTGCTGAGTCGTGCTCGACTTGCACGCCACCTCCAGTTGCTCACACGCCGCAATCAACGGCGTCGCATGAATAATCCGCGCGCTCCCGAGAATCTTGTGGCAACGCCGCGCCATGCCTTCAAAATCCCCCGCCGCAAACAGTGCTTCCATCGCCTCGAAATCCTGCTGATTGGTGCGTAACACCGTCTCCAGCAATTGCCGGGTCAGCCCCGGATCGCCAGCGGTAATGTCGCTGACCTTGGACGGATCAAAACACGCCGCACTGGCCTGACGTTCACGTTCGGATTCACGCAGATAACGCTCCAGCGCACTGCGTGTCAGCGGTTTGAACAGGCAGGCGTTCATGCCCGCTTCGAGACAGCGGCGGGTTTCCTCAGGCTGCGCATTGGCGGTCAGCCCCAGTACATGGGTCGGCGTGCGCCCCTCGGCGGCTTCGATGGCGCGCAACTGGCGGGTCATTTTGTCGCCATTGAGCAGCGGCATATTGCAGTCGGTGATCAGATAATCGAAAGATTCTTCGCTCCACAGGCGCAACCCTTCGAGACCGTTTTCGGCGCAGGCCACGCGCATCCCCAGCGATTCCAGTTGCCGCTGCAACACCACCCGATTGAATTCGTGATCCTCGACAATCAGCACATGCCGCGACGGCAGCGGTGGCAGATCTTCAGCCGCCATCGTCGGCAGGGTTTGTGTCTCGGTGTGCAAGCGGGTGCTCAGGTTGAGGGTAAAGCACGAGCCGAGCCCCGGCTCGCTTTCGCAGGACAGTTGCCCACCCATCAACTCGGTCAATTGCTGACAGATCGACAACCCCAGCCCCGTGCCAATCTGTGTTTCGCTCTGGCCGACAGCGAATTGGGTGTACGGCTGAAACAGGCGCTGGCGCTGTTGCTCGTCCATGCCGATGCCACTGTCGCGCACCGCCAGGCGCAATTGCACCAGATCGCCGTGAGTCAGCAGGCTCAGCTCAACGCTGACCGTGCCTTGGGCGGTGAACTTGATCGCGTTGCTCAGCAGGTTGGAAAGAATCTGCCGAAAGCGCAGCGAATCCAGTTCCACCGCTTGATCGGCATCGTCGGTGATCAAGGTCAGTTCGATGTTTTTCTGCTGCGCGAGGCTGGCGAACGCCTTCACCACGGTGCGCGCCAGACGCTCGGGATAGCAGCGGCTGCTGCGCAATTCGAACTGGCCGGCTTCAAGTTTGGTCAGGTCGAGAATCTCGCCGATCAATTCCATCATGCCGCCGGCGGACTTCTGCGCGATGTCGATCAACTCGCCATCGCCGGTGCGCTCAGGATGACGATTGCGCAACAGTTCGAGCACGCCGATCAGCGCGCTCATCGGCGTGCGGATCTCGTGGCTCATCACCGCCAGAAAATGGCTCTTGCCCCGATTCGCCGCTTCGGCTTGATGTTTGGCGGCGAGCAAGGCGTGTTGCAGATGCTGTTGTTCGGTCAGGTCGATCCAGCCGCCGATCACACCGGTCATTTTGCCGTCGGAGTCGCGGTAGGGCAGGGCCCAGTGGTAGATGTGGAAGGTGTGGCCCTTGACCGAAAGCGGGAAATTGTCGAACGACGGCTCGCCGCTTTCCAGGGTGGCGCGGTGGATGCGTTTGTAGTTGTGGGCGTTATCCAGCGGCAGCACGTTGGCCTCGATCAGGCCTTTGTGCAGCACCTGCTCAAGCTCCACGCCCATCACCTGCAAATAAGCGCGGTTGCAAGTGAGCAGCAGGCCTTTGCGGTCGCGCACGTAAATCGGGTGCGGCGTGCCATCGACCAGCGCCTTCATAAACAGCAACTGATCGCTCAAGGCTTTTTGCGCTTTGAGACGCTCGGCGATTTGCCGGCGCAGGCCGAGGTTCCACGCGATAAAACCGAGCAAAACGGCCACCAAAACCATCGCCGCACGCAGAATCCAGCGCTTGTAAGTGCTCCAGCCGTCCTCGCCGTTCTGCGGGTTTTGCCAGCGATTGGCCAGGTCACTGAACTCGCCGGGGGCGATGTCGAGCATGGCTTTGTCGAGGATCGAAATCAGCGTGGCGTTGTGTTTGCCGGTGGCGAAGGTGATCAGCGCCGGTTGGGTGCCGAGCACCGAGTCGATTTGCAGGCGTCCACGAAAGTAGCGATCAATCAGATAGGCCGCGCCCATCTGCGGCTGAATCACGCCCTCGACCTGTCCTTCGGCGAGCAGTTCGTAAGTCTCGATCGACGTATCGACTTCAACCGCGCGCAACTCCGGCCATTCCCGCGCCAGCCAATGCGCGGCTTCGGAGCCCTTGATGATCGCCACGGGCCGGCCTTTCAGCCCGCTCATGCCCTCGCGGTTGGGCTTGACCCGTGTAACCAGTACAAACGGATTGACCACGTAGGCGCGGGAGAACTTCAGATCCTTGTGCCGGCGCTCGCTGTAAGTCAGCGCCGCGATCAGGCTGGGTGGATCGCGTTGCGCACGACGGGTCATGGCGTCCATCGAAGTGATTTTCTTTGGCTGAAACGCGAGGCCCGTGCGGTCGTTGATCAGCTCGAGCAAATCGGCGGACATGCCGCGCATTTCGCCTTCGGTATCGAAGAAGCTGAACGGCGAATACATGTCGTTGGCCAGCACCTCGACAATTGGATGGTCCTTGATCCACTGCTGTTCGACCGGCGTCAGTTGCAGACGGCCGTAACCGAGTTTCGGGTTGGAACCGATGCCCCAGCGCCGGGCGATTTGCGCACGTTCCGCCGGGGAGATTTTTGCCAGAACGTTGTTGAACAGGTTGAGCAACTGCGCGTCTTCGCGCTGCATGGCGAAACTGAAACCCAAGCCTTCGGAATCGCGCTGAATGGTCTGTTTGAGGCTCTGCTGGTAACTGCGTTCGAGCAGGTATTGCGCGGATATCGCGTCGGTCAGCAGCACCTTGTTTTCGCCATAAGCCACCAGGCCGAGGCCGTAGGGTGTCGACTCGACCGCCTCACGGGGATGATCGGGAAACAGCGCGGCGACGCGACCCGGAATCATCCAGTCTGAGTCGAAGAGAACGGTGGTGTCCTTGGGCAGCTGATTGTTCGCCCAGTGGGTGCCGAAACGGCTGACCAGCACCGCTTGATCGTACGCATACGCCGCACTCATGCGCAGTTCGCTGTACTGGTTTTCCAGATGATTGATGCGTGGCACCACATCGACGTCGCCACGTTGCAGGGCGGCAAGCGCTTCGGCCTGATTGGCAAACCGTTCGATCTGCACCCGCAGGCCCAGAGTGCGAGCGATGATGTCGAGGTAATCGGCGGACAGGCCTTGGTATTCACCACCGTCGGCGGTGATGTCGAGCGGCGGCCGATCCGGCAAATAGACCCCGGCGCGCAACACGGCTTTTTGCGTCAAAAAATGCCGTTGCGTGCTGCTCAGGGGCAGGGTTTGTTGATTGCTGGTCGCGCGGCTGAGCAGGCTCAGCGTGTCGGCCTGGGCATTGAGTGCCAGCCAGCCGAGGCAGAAAACAGCGAGCAGTTGTCTGAACCGGTTCATCGCTCAGACCAGATGATTGCGTTTGGCGAACTCGACCAGATCAAGCAGCGTGTGGGTGTCGAGTTTTTGCATCAGGCGGGTCTTGTAGGTGCTGATGGTTTTGTTGCTCAGCAGCATGTCGTTGGCGATCTGCATGTTGGTCTTGCCCTGCGCCAGACCGTGCAAGACTTTGAGCTCGCGGCGGGTGATGGTGTCGATGCGCTTGGCGTCGTCCTGGGTGTATTCACTGTGATTAACCGAGTCGAGCGTCCCCGGCGGAAACCAGCGTTCGCCATTGGCCACGGCTTTCAGTGCGGTGAGAATCTCCCTCGGATCATCGCCCTTCGACAGATAACCCGCCGCCCCGGCGCGCAGGCATTGCGTGGCGTAGGCCAGACTTTTCAAACCGGTGTGTACCAGCACGTGCGCCGTACTGCCGCCGATGCGCAAACGGTCGATCACCGCCATGCCGTCGAGTTGCGGAATGTCCAGATCCAGCACAATCGCATCGGGCTGCAGCTCGAATGCCTTGCTCAAGGCATCGACGCCGTTGTCGCATTCAGCCACCACGACATGGCCCTCGCGCGCGAGAATCATCGCGATTGCCATGCGCACCACAGCGTGATCATCGACCAGCAGCACTTTCATCGATCAGTCCTCAAGCCCGGTTTCAGCATAGCCCGCACGCCGGGAAGAGCACGGCGCGGGCGCGACCGCGAAAAAAGAGCGCGATGCTACTTGGTTT
The DNA here is from genome assembly GCF_049959085.1 of Pseudomonas rustica. Lineage (NCBI taxonomy): Bacteria > Pseudomonadati > Pseudomonadota > Gammaproteobacteria > Pseudomonadales > Pseudomonadaceae > Pseudomonas > Pseudomonas rustica. The sequence continues at coordinate 1,667,894 of NZ_CP188200.1, forward strand.
GAGGGGGGATGCAAGGAAAGAGGACTGCACGAATGACAATGGCTACCCCAGCCTTTGTGGTGAGGGGATTCATCCCCGATGGAGTGCGAAGCACTCCCAAAACCGGACGCCCCGATGAGTCAGAAAAAACAGGGTTCTCTTTTGGGGCCGCTGCGCAGCCCATCGGGGATAAATCCCCTCACCACAGGGATTAGTTTCACAGGGGATCAGTGTCACTAGGGATTAGTGTCACTAAAGGGACTACCACAGGTTTGATGTCTGCCTTTATTGAGTAATTGCACTCAGGATCGTATGCGCAATCTTCACCCGTTCCGCATTCGGGTAGTTTTTGTTCGCGAGGATCACAATGCCGACATCCTTCGATGGCACGAACGCCACGTACGCGCCGAAGCCTCCGGTTGCGCCGGTTTTGTTGTACAGCACGTTCTGCGGCTCGGGTTGCGCCGGGGTCAGCCAGTGCACTTTGCGCGCCTGCAACGCCATCGGGTTCGAATTGCCGTTTTGCAGTTTTTCCAGACTGATCGGATAGGCGTAACGCTCCCAACCCAGACCTTGGGTCATGTCACCGACGGTGTAGTAACCGGTGTGCGTGGCGGCGACGGCTTGTTGCAGCGGCTGTTTCAGGCTGGCCGGTTTCAGGTTCGCTTCGACGTACCGCAGCAGGTCGGCGGCGCTGGTTTTGATGCCGTAGGCTTCAGCGTCCAAGGCGCCGGGGCCAACACGCACCGGTTGGTCTGCGCTGTTGTAGCCTTGGGCGTAGAGGTTGGCTTCGGACTCGGGCACGCTGAGGAATGTGTGCTGTAAACCGAGTTTTGGCAGCAGGGTTTGGGTCATCGCCTGATCAAACGGCTGACCGAGGCTCTTCGCCGTCAGATAACCAAATAGCCCCAGACTTGGATTGGAATACAGGCGATGGCTGCCCGGTGGATACAGCGGTTTCCATTGCTGGTAATAGCCGAGCATCTTGTCCGCCGAATCGGCTTCAGCGGGGAACTGCAACGGCAGACCACCCGCGCTGTAAGTACCCAGTTGCAGCACGCTGATGTTGTCGAAAGCGCTGCCGTGCAGCTCAGGCCACAGCGAGCTGGCCTTGCTCGACAGATCCAGTTTGCCCGTCGCCTGCGCATAACCGGCCAGCGTCGCAGTGAAGGTTTTGCTCACCGAACCGATTTCAAACAGGGTGTTTTCGCTGACCTTCAGCCCGCTGTCCTTGTTGGCGACGCCGTAGTTAAAGTAATGCGCTTGGCCATTAACAGTCAGGGCGATGGCCAGGCCTGGAATGTTCTGCTGCTGCATCACCGGCGTAACGGCAGCGCTGACCAAGGCTTGCAGTTGTGCATCGGTTGGCGCAGCAGCCGAACAGGCAGCCGCGCCGAAGCAAAGTCCAAAAGCGCTGTAGGAAAAGAGTTTGCTCGGCATGATTGAACGCATAAGTGAACCACTCTCCATGAGTGTTGATTATTCTATCCCGCTACACTGCGGACGATTTCCCGTTCGGGCGGCTGATCAGCGCGGCCAATTTAGGCAGTCCGGCGCCAATCGACAAACGATGAAATCTCGCATGAGCCATTAGAAAAATTTGGGACTGGGCATGATTCGACCGCAATTGCCGCTGAACGCACTGCGCGCATTCGAAGCTTCAGCGCGCCATCTGAGCTTCACTCGCGCGGCGGTGGAGTTGTGCGTGACCCAGGCTGCCGTCAGCCATCAGGTCAAAAGCCTTGAGGCGCAACTCAACGTAACCCTGTTCAAACGCCTGCCCCGTGGGCTGATGCTGACCGGCGAGGGCGAAACGCTGTTGCCGGTCTTGAGCACATCGTTTGATCACATAGCACAAATTCTCGAACGCCTCGCCGACGGACATTATCGCGAAATGTTGACCGTGGGCGCGGTCGGCACGTTCGCCGTGGGCTGGTTGTTGCCGAGGCTGGCGGACTTCCGGGCGAAACATCCGCTTATAGATTTACGGCTGTCGACTAACAACAACCGTGTCGATGTCGCGGCGGAAGGGCTGGATTACGCGATCCGGTTTGGCGCGGGAGCGTGGCATGGCATCGAGGCGACACGCTTGCTCGACGCGCCGCTGTCGGTGTTGTGCGTGCCGGAAATCGCCCGGCAATTGCACGCGCCTGCGGATTTGTTGCAGCAGACATTGTTGCGTTCCTATCGCACCGATGAATGGCCGGAATGGTTTCACGCGGCGGGCATGGCCACCCACGCAGCACCGCCGCAGAGCATCGTGTTCGACTCGTCGCTGGCGATGATGGAAGCGGCGTTGCAGGGGAGTGGAGTGGCATTGGCGCCACCGCTGATGTTCGCCCGGCAACTGGCGGCGGAGGCGATTTGTCAGCCGTTCGCGATTGAAATCACCACCGGCAGTTATTGGCTGACACGATTGCAATCACGCCCGGAAACGGCGGCGATGGAAGCCTTCAAATCATGGCTGCAGAACGCTTCCTTGTAGGAGCAAAGCTTGCTCGCGAAGACGGCAGCGGATTCAACCATGATGTCGTCTGCCAGGACGCTTTCGCGAGCAAGCTTTGCTCCTACAGGTCATGGTTTGCGCCGTTGGTCTGTTCGATAGCACCCGTCGTGCGCCACCGTTTCCAACGTGTACGACCCGGGCTTTCCGGGCCTCCTTGGTGAGGTGTGTCATGGCTAACGATCTGCTGTTTCAGGGTGGTGTACTTCCAACCGATCCAACCCAACCAGTGCCCGGTACCGATGAGCCGACACTGGGAGATCATGATTCACCGATGGGCATGCCACCAGGGCGCGATCCGCTGAGCGATGGCGACCGGCCTGACGACTGGAAGGATCCGGCTGCCGACGACGATGTGCCGCAAGCGGATGAGCCAACGCCGTTGTCGGATGATCGACGTTAACTGATGGGGTGTTTGTCCCGGCCCCATCGCCAGCAAGCTTTGCTCCCACAATGAACAGTGGCGTCACCACTGACTTGTAGGAGCCGAGCTTGCTCGGGAAGGCGGCATCAGCCCCAACATCCATCAACGATCAAACCCAGCAGTCCGCACCATCACTCCTGCCGCTCACCTAACCCCACCCACGCCAGATACGTGAGCAGTACACCCGGCGCGAGAGGCGTTTGTGGCGATGTTGCGGGAGGAATTCACTTAGGCTTTTGATCTCCGTAGGAGCTGCCGAAGGCTGCGATCTTTTGACGTTGCCCGTAAAAAAGATCAAAAGATCGCAGCCTTCGGCAGCTCCTACAAGGGGGCGTTTACAGGGCTTTCAGGCCACCGCCAAATCCCGCATCAACAGCCCAAAGCGCAAATCCACCGCATCCGGAATCGGCAAATACACCGTGTGCCCATCCCCCGGCGCCACCTCGATCGCGCCGCCCTGAGCATTGTGCAACTCATGCAGATCAAAGTGAAAGTTGCCCTTGGGCGTCATCAATTCCAGATGATCACCGACCGCAAAACGGTTCTTCACCTTGACCTCAGCCAGCCGATCACGCCGCTCCCCGGTCAATTCGCCGACAAACTGCTGGCGCTCCGACACCGAGCTGCCGTGCAGATAATTCTGATACTCGTCATGCACATGCCGGCGCAGAAAACCCTCGGTGTACCCGCGTTGGGCCAGTGACTCCAGATCCGTCATCAAGCTGCGATCAAACTCGCGCCCGGCCACCGCATCATCAATTGCCCGTCGGTACACCTGCGTGGTGCGCGCGCAATAGAAGTGCGACTTCGTCCGACCTTCGATCTTCAGCGAATGCACGCCCATGCGCGTCAGCCGTTCGATATGCTGCACCGCGCGCAGATCCTTGGCGTTCATGATGTACGTGCCGTGCTCATCCTCGAACGCCGGCATCAACTCATCCGGGCGATTGGCCTCCTGCAACAGAAATACCTGATCGGTAGGCGCGCCAATACCAAGGGTGGGCTCGGGCTCAAAGGTCTGCACGATCTCGCCGAGCTGATTTTCCGTGGCTTGCTGCGCCGAGTATTTCCAGCGGCAGGCGTTGGTGCAGGAACCCTGATTGGCGTCGCGCTTATTCATATAGCCCGATAACAGACAGCGTCCGGAATAAGCCATGCACAACGCACCGTGGACAAACACTTCCAGCTCCATGCCCGGCACCTGCTCGCGAATCTCGCCGATCTCTTCCAGCGACAATTCCCGCGACAGAATGATCCGGCTTAGCCCCTGTTGCTGCCAGAACTCCACACTCGCCCAGTTCACCGTGTTGGCCTGCACCGACAGGTGAATCGGCATCTGCGGGAAGTGCCGACGCACCAGCATGATCAGCCCCGGGTCGGACATGATCAGCGCATCCGGCGCCATCTCGATCACCGGCGCCAGATCCTTGAGGAAGGTTTTCAGTTTGGCGTTGTGCGGCGCGATGTTGACCACCACATAGAAGCGCTTGCCCTGCGCCTGCGCCTCTTGAATGCCCAGCGCCAGATTGGCGTGATCGAATTCGTTGTTGCGCACGCGCAGGCTGTAACGCGGCTGGCCGGCATACACCGCATCGGCGCCGTAGGCGAAGGCGTAACGCATGTTTTTCAGGGTGCCGGCGGGAGCCAGCAACTCGGGCGCGGCGAGGGGCAGGGTAGGCGTCATGGTGGAGTCGGTCGCAAAAGCCCGGCAGGTTAGTGCAGATGTCGGTGCGGGTTATTGATCTGCGTCTACGTTTGCGCGGCCGGCACTCAGGCGCAATCCGCAACTATGCTCAATAAATAAAGATGGCACTCGCGCGCGCGCCGGCTGACTAAGCATCGGGGCGTGCATGGCGCCTGACTGACATGGACCGGACATGAACGCAAAAAGTCTTCAATTCAAATCGCTGACAGTGCTGCTGCTGTTGGTCACCGTGGCCTTTATCTGGATTCTGTTGCCGTTCTACGGCGCGGTGTTCTGGGCGGTGATTCTCGGGATTTTGTTTGCGCCGATGCAGCGCCGCATACAGGCAAAATTCGGCTGGCAGCGCAACTTCACGTCGCTGTGTACGCTGAGTATCTGTCTGGTGATCGCAATTTTGCCGGTGATCATTCTCAGCGTGTTGCTGGTACAGGAAGGCGCGACGGTCTACAAAAACATCGAAAGTGGCGAGTTGGACATCGCCGCGTATCTGGCGCAGTTCAAACACAGTTTGCCGCCGTACTTTCAACATTTGCTTGATCGCTTCGGCATGGGCGAGCTCAACGGTTTGCGCGAGAAAATCGTCAAAGCGGCGATGCAGGGCAGCCAGGTGCTGGCCAGTCAGGCCTTCAGTTTTGGCCAGGGCACGTTCGAGTTCGTGGTGAGTTTTTTCATCATGCTGTACTTGCTGTTCTTTTTCCTGCGTGACGGTGCCGAACTGGTGCGCAAAGTGCGCATCGCCGTGCCGCTGGAGGAAAACCACAAACGTCGCTTGCAGCTGAAATTCAACCGCGTGGTGCGGGCGACGGTGAAGGGCAACCTGGTGGTGGCGATCACGCAGGGCGCGTTGGGCGGGGCGATTTTCTGGTTTCTCGATATCCCCAGCGCGTTGCTATGGGCGGTGTTGATGGCGTTTCTGTCGCTGTTGCCGGCGGTGGGCGCGGGGATTGTCTGGGCGCCAGTGGCGGTGTACTTCCTGCTCAGCGGGATGATCTGGCAAGGCGTGGTGCTGGGGTTGTTCGGGGTGTTTGTGATCGGTCTGGTGGATAACGTGTTACGACCGATTCTGGTCGGTAAGGACACACGCATGCCCGATTACATGATTCTGATCTCGACCCTGGGCGGTCTGGCCGTGTTTGGCCTCAATGGTTTCGTGATCGGTCCGTTGATCGCTGCGCTGTTTATGTCGAGCTGGGCGCTGTTCATTGAGACCAAGCCGAAAGTTCAGCTGCCTTAAGCGTGGAACGGCGCGCTGGCGATTTTCTCTGCCTGCGCCTGGGCGGCTGGCAATGAAGCGAGCGGGCCGCTGATCGGTTCGCCGTTGCGCATCAGGTACCAGCAGGCAAGCAAACCCGACGCTCTGAGCGAGGCGGGAACGGCGCTGCCGATAACGGACATGATTTGAACCTGAGCCATTAGAAGTACCTCCATCAATCTGTGGAGCTACCTTAGGGACTCGACGGTTTAACGGACAATCAACGTTTTCGATAGTGGTCATTGACGCCAATGAGGTTTGGCGTCAGTCCACCACTTGATCGAGCATGTGCATGACTTCGCGCTCGTTGAGCAGGCCCTTGTGCACCAGATTCTCTGCCAGTAACGAGAGAAACTTGGCGCAGCGGTGACCTTCCAGGTGCTTGAGTTCGGTGAGGGTGTTGTACACCTTGCCCGAGGTGCATAAACCGACAATGCGGTGGGGGTTCTGTGTTGGCATGGCTCGTCCTTGTTTTTATCAACCTGTTGTTTACGGACGGATTCAGCTTGCGGTTCCGTCATGACAAAAAGATGACCGTTGTGTGTTCAGCTTCAACGATTCCTGATTGATCATGACGACTTTAGCCTTTGAAACTGTCCTCACAGCGACCTTGACGAGATTTTTTCAGACCATTGCCGACAAACGGTCAAAAAAAAGCCCCGCTTGAATAGCGGGGCTCTGGTTTACCAGCGACCGTAATGCGGAGGATACGGACGACCGTAATAGCCGCGTGGTGGCCCGTAATACACCGGGGCCGGCACGTAAACCGGTTGTTGCACATAAACCGGCGCCGGTTGGTAGTAAACCGGTGGTGGCGGTTGTTGCACATACACCGGAGGCGGTGCGGCATACACCGGCGCTTGCTGCACGTACACCGGGCGGTTCTGGTTGATAAGCGCCGAGCCAATGATGGCCGAGCCAACGATTGCGCCAAACACCACAGGGCCTTGCCAGTAATTGCCACCGTGGGCTTGCGCTTGCCCCGTAACAGCAAAAGCACCGATCAACAGGGCCACTATGGGGAGTTTACGAATCATGATAATTCCTCGGTTCTTCAACCCGTCGTCCAGGCCTGCAATAGGCTCATGAACGTCACGGGGATACTTCTAAGACAGCGAAATTCTGAAATTCAGCACAGCCGCCAGGTAAATTTTGTGTAAGGTCTGTACCGGTTTCTTTACCGGGCATTCGACCCTTGTGGCGAAGCCTGTGCAGACACGTCGATATGATCGAACAGACCCGATGGAATGGCTAATCCCGTCCATCCGAAAGTGCGTTTAGAAGGAGAAGTTTCATGCAGATGAGCCCGAACAAAGACACCCAACTGTGCATGTCCCTGTCCGGGCGCCCCGGCAACTTCGGTCTGCGGTTTCACAACCACTTGTATGAGCAGTTAGGCCTGAATTTCTATTACAAGGCGTTCAGCAGCCAGGATCTGACCGGCGCTGTCGGCGGCATTCGTGCCTTGGGCATCCGTGGTTGCGGCGTGTCAATGCCGTTCAAGGAAGCCTGCATTGCGCTGGTCGATGAGCTGGATGCGTCGGCGGCGGCGATCCAGTCGATCAACACCATCGTCAACACCGCCGGGCATCTCAAGGCTTACAACACCGATTACATCGCCGTGGCGCAATTGCTGGAAACCCACGCCGTGCCGAAAGAATCGACATTCGCCCTGCGCGGCAGCGGCGGCATGGCCAAAGCGGTGGCGAGTGCCTTGCGCGATGGCGGATACAAAAACGGTCTGATCGTGGCCCGCAATGAACGCGCCGGACGTGCGCTGGCGGACTCGCTCGGTTATCGCTGGCAGGCAGAATTGGGCGATGAACGGCCACAGATGCTGATCAATGTGACGCCGGTGGGCATGGACGGCGGACCGGAGGCGGGGCAACTGGCGTTTGATGCTGAGGTGATCAAAGCCGCAGAGACGGTGTTTGATGTGGTGGCGATTCCGTCGGAGACGCCGTTGATCGTGCGTGGTCGCGCGGAGGGTAAGCGGGTGATAACCGGGTTGGAAGTGATCGCGATTCAGGCCCTGGAGCAGTTTGTGCTGTACACCGGGGTGCGGCCGAATGAGGAGCAGTTTGCGGCGGCGGTGGCGTTTGCGCGTAGCTGACCGGGTTTGATAGTGGCTGGGCGGGCCTCTTCGCGAGCAGGCTCGCTCCCACAGTTGATTTGTTGCCATTCACAGATTGTTTATTCGCCGATGTCCCCTGTGGGAGCGAGCCTGCTCGCGAAAGATTCGACGCGATCCTCTCTCCCTGGCAAACACACATAGAAACCATGACCGAGGCCCCCATGCATCCGCCCATCCTCAACCTGCATCAGGTCGAACTCGAACCCTTGCCCGAAGCCCTCGCCCCTGAAGGCGAAACCGCGGGCCGCTATCAGCAACGCATGGCGCGGGTCGGTCAGCAGCTTGGCTCACAGAAACTCGGCTATCGCCTCTACGCCTTGCCACCCGGCATGCGCGGCAGTCCGTTTCACAGCCATCGGGTCAATGAGGAAATGTTCTACGTGGTGGCCGGGGAGGGCGAGGTGCGTCTTGGTGCCAAGCGCTTTCCGATTCGCGAGGGTGATGTGATTGCCTGTCCACCGGGTGGACCGGAGAAGGCGCATCAGATCATCAATACCAGTCAGGCTGAATTGCGTTATCTGGCGGTGAGCACCCAGCAGCAGCCGGAGATCTGTGAGTATCCGGATTCGAATAAATACGCGGTGATGGATAACTTCACGGTCGATGCCGAGGGCAATGCCTCAGGTTTCGTCGCCGTGGCGCGGCAGGCGGATGGCGTGGATTACTGGGACGGCGAATAGCCCACAGATCCTGAATTGACGCACAACCCTGTAGGAGTGAGCCTGCTCGCGATAGCGGTGTGTCATTCAAAGATAATGTGACTGACACACCACTATCGCGAGCAGGCTCACTCCTACAAGGGGTTTATGTTGGTTATTCGAGTCGGGCCAGGCGCTCTTCCAGCGCGGCAATGCGTGCTTCCAGCTCTTCGATACGCTCAAGCGAAACACCGCCACTCGCACCGCGCTCCTGCGGATTACTCCGCGCCGCCAGAATCGCCTCGATATCCGCCGGATCGCCCAGCGCATGGGTATAGCGATCCTCGCGCTGCCCGGCCTGACGTGGAATCAACACCGCCAACCCGCGCGCGATCAGGCGCTCAAGCTGATGCACCACCTGCTCGGCATCTTCGAAATCGTGCATGCGGCCGCTGCGGGTCAGCAGTTCGTTGACGGTTTGCGGGCCGCGCAGAAACATCAAACCACTGAGAATCACCTGCGCTGGCACCAGTTCCAGCGCCTTGTCGACCTTGTGCTCCCAGCGGTCGGCGCGGCTGCCCATGACCAGTTTGGCGAAACCGCGCCCTTCGAGTGCGCGCAGGCTTTGGCCGACCTGGCCCTGGGTCAGGTTCATCACCGGTTCGCGGCTGGTTTTCTGGTTACACGCCGTGACCAGCGCGTTGAGGGTCAGCGGATAGGTTTCCGGGCTGGTCGCCTGTTTCTCGATCAACGAGCCGAGGATGCGGATTTCCGTGGCGTTGAGCCGTGGCTCGTCGAAGGTGGATTCTGGTTCTGTGGTCATCGCGCGTTCCCTCTGCAGTCGAAGCCGCCTAGCCTAATCCTTGCCAAACAAAAGGCAAGCCGTGTGGTCATCAAAGCATGGCTATAATCGCCTCCTTGTTCCACCCAGCCACCACACGAGACTGCCATGACCATTTCCCTGTACGCCGCATCTGTCCCGGTTTTTCAACAAATGCTCAACGCCCTGAGCGATGTGCTGAAAAAGGCTGAAGCCCACGCCACCGAGAAAAACATCGACCCGAACGCGTTCCTGCAAGCGCGTCTGTTCCCGGACATGTTCCCGCTGACCCGTCAGGTACAGATCGCCGTCGATTTCGCCAAAGGCGTTTCCGCGCGTCTGGCTGAAGTCGAACTGCCGAAATATGACGACACTGAAACTTCCTTCGCCGAGCTGCAAGCGCTGATCGCCAAGGTCTTGGCCTTCATCGGCGAGATCAAGCCAGAACAGATCGATGGCAAGGAAGGCATTGAAATTGTGACCCGTCCGGGCACGCCGAAAGAGAAGCGCTTCAGCGGTCAGTCGTACTTGCTGACTTACGGCCTGCCGCAGTTCTTCTTCCACGTCACCACCACTTATGCGCTGCTGCGTCATAACGGTGTGGAAGTGGGCAAGCGCGATTACATGGGCGCGTTCTAAGCGGCCAGAAGCCCCTCACCCTAACCCGCTCCTGGAGGGAGAGGGGACTGACGGAGTTGTGTGTTCGAGCTGCACCGACCTGAAATATCAAGTCGAACACTCGTTTTGAACAGCACACAGATCAGCTCCCTTTCCCCTCGCCCCCTTGGGGGTGAGGGTTGGGGTGAGGGGGAAAAGATCTCCGCCACAAAAAAGCCCGCCAAGGTTCACACCATGGCGGGCTTTTGTTTTTTCTGTGGGAGCGAGCTTGCTCGCGAAGAGGGCGGGTCAGTCGACATCATCTTCGCCTGACAGTCCGCATTCGCGAGCAAGCTCGCTCCCACAGGGTAAGGGGTCATGCGGTGCGTTGGGCTTTCTCTTCTTCACCCAGGCAAGCCGCAGCGGTAAACAGCACGTCCGTCGACGAATTCAACGCCGTCTCCGCCGCATCCTGCAGCACACCAATAATGAAACCCACCGCCACCACCTGCATGGCAATCTCGCTCGGAATCCCAAACAGGCTGCACGCCAGCGGAAGCAACAGCAACGAACCACCCGCGACACCCGAAGCGCCGCACGCACAAATCGCCGCGACCACGCTCAGCAGAATCGCTGTCGGAATGTCCACGGCAATGCCCAGTGTGTGCACCGCCGCCAGCGTCAGCACGGTAATGGTGATCGCCGCGCCGGCCATGTTGATGGTCGCGCCGAGCGGGATCGACACCGAATACGTGTCTTCATGCAGGCCCAGACGCTTGCTCAATTCCAGGTTGACCGGAATGTTCGCCGCCGAGCTGCGGGTGAAGAACGCGGTAATACCGCTTTCGCGCAGGCACATCAGGGTCAGCGGATACGGGTTGCGACGCAGTTTCCAGAACACGATCAGCGGGTTCATCACCAGCGCCACAAACAGCATGCACCCGAGCAGCACGGCCAGCAGGTGCGCATAACCGATCAGCGCGCCGAAACCCGAGGTCGCTAGCGTCGACGCCACCAGACCGAAAATACCCAGCGGTGCGAAGCGAATCACCACGCGCACGATCAAGGTCACGCCGTTGGACAGGTCACCGAGCACTTCGCGAGTGGTGTCGCCGGCATGCCGAATCGCCACGCCCATGCCGATCGCCCAGGCCAGAATGCCGATGAAGTTGGCTTCGATCAGCGCCTTCACCGGGTTTTCCACCACGCTCAGCAGCAGGCTCTGCAACACTTCACCAATACCGCCCGGCGCCGTCACCGCAACGTTTTCGGTGGACAGCACCAGATGCGATGGAAACGCCATGCTCGCGACCACGGCCACTACGGCGGCGGCGAAGGTACCCAGCAAGTACAGGAACAGAATCGGGCGAATATGGGTTTCCTGACCGTGCTTGTGGTTGGCGATTGAGGCCATGACCAGCACGAACACCAGAATCGGTGCGACGGCTTTCAACGCCGAGACAAACACTTTGCCGATGAACGCTGTGTCTTTCGCGACTTCCGGGGCGAACAGCGCCAAAGCGATACCGGCGATCAGGCCGATGAGGATCTGCGCGACGAGGCTCAGGTTCTTCAGGCGTTGCAATAGAGAAGGGGAGGAAGCAGTCATAACGGCATCTCTGATTTTTTATAGGCGCAAGGTTGAGTGAACGCGTTGGCAAATTCGAGGGCAGACCAGCGTCACGAACCGAAAGGGTGAGGCGATATCAACGCCGTTAAACGGGCGGTTGATCAGGGGTGTACGTTTTTCAGGGCGCGGACTTTATCACAGCGTAGGCGTTATCCTTCAGGCGTGTGACGATCTGCCACCCGATTGGCGGGCAAAGTCGGCAGGTTTGTGCAAGTCACTGCGGACACACTCTGTTAAGATTGCGCATCCTAATTTTAAAGTTCTGCCAGCGGGCCCTCGGGTCAACGCTGGTGTCGTCGTTTTGCTGGAGTTACCCATGCTGTTACCCATCCTTCTGTTGTCCGCCGCCGGTTTTACGGTGCTGACCACGGAATTCGTCATCGTCGGTTTGCTGCCGGCGATCGCTCGCGACCTTGAGGTCAGCATTCCGCAGGCCGGGCTGCTGGTGACGTTGTTCGCCTTCACGGTGGCGCTGTTCGGGCCATTCCTCACCGCGTATTTCGCCCGATTTGAACGGCGCAAGTTGTTCATCAGCATCCTGATCATGTTCGGCATCGCCAACACCGTGGCAGCATTGGCGCCGAATATCTGGGTGATGGCGTTTGCCCGATTGATCCCGGCCCTTGGTTTGCCGGTGTTCTGGGCTTTGGCCAGTGAAACAGCGGTGGACATCGTCGGCCCGGATTTCGCCGGTCGCGCGATTGCCAAGATCGGTTTCGGCATCGTCTGCGCCACGGTATTCGGCATTCCGGTCGGCACGCTGATTTCCGATGCGTTCGGCTGGCGCAGTGCCTTCGGCATTCTGGCGGTGATCGCGTTTGCCAAGGCTTTGCTGCTGTTTGTGTACCTGCCGAAAACCAGCCTGCACCAGCATCAGGTCAGCTTCGCGTCGCAATTCAAGATCCTGCGCAGCCCGCTGATGATCGGCCATATCGTCCTGTCGATTCTGGTGTTCAGCGGCATGTTTACCGCCTACACCTATCTGGCCGACATCCTTGAGCGCCTCGCCGGTTTCAACGGCACCGTGGTCGGCTGGTGCCTGATGGGCTTCGGCGCGGTCGGGCTGATCGGCAACTCGCTGGGCGGTCGCGCGGTCGATAAACATCCGCTGGGCGCGTCGGTGTTGTTCTGCGCATTCATGATTGCCGGCATGGTCTCGCTGGTGCCGAACATTCATTCGCCAGTGGGCCTGGCGGTGGCGATGGGTATTTGGGGTATTACCCAGGCAGCGTTGTTTCTGGTCAGCCATGTGCGCCTAATGAAAGCCGCACCAGAAGCACCGGCCTTTGCTGCCTCGTTGAACATTGCCGGGGCTAATCTGGGGATTGGCCTGGGCGCCATGGTCGGTGGCCGGGTTATCGACGGTGCAGGTCTGGGCTTTCTTGGCTTTGCGGCTGCCGGTTTCATCCTGCTCTCGGTGTTTCTGGCCATGGTGCTGATGACGCTGAAGCCGCGTGAAGTCTGCGCCGAAGCGTCATAACGCGGTAAACAGCTCGCGTCGGGCACCTTCGGTAATCGCAACGATGCCGGGGTGCTTGACCTTGCGCTCCACCGAAATGGCGTAGAACGACTCGGTCACCGCGTCGGTCTGGCCAATCAACTCGACGCCGTATTGGCGCTTCACTTCATCGGCAATCACGCTCGGGCCAATAAAAATCCCGCTGCCGGATTGGCCGAAGGCCTGCATCAAGGCACTGTCATCAAACTCCCCAACGATTTGCGGCTGAATCTGCTGCTCGGCAAACCAGCGCTGCAAACGGCTGCGCACCACGGTTTCGGCGCCGGGAATCAATAGCGGCGCACCGTGCAGGCTGCGTGGGAAATCCTGACCGTACTTCGCCGCCAGTTCGGCGGTGGCGAAGAAACTGATCCCGCATTCCCCCAGCTTCTGGCTGTAGCCCTTGATGTCGAGGTGCGAGGGCATCGGGCTGTCGGAAATCACTAGATCCAGACGCTGGATCGCCAGATCGGCGAGCAAACGTTCGAGTTTGTCCTCACGGCAGGTGATGCGCAGCGGTTCGCTGAGCTCCATGGTCGGCGCGATCAGGCGATAAACGATGGATTTCGGCACCACGTCCGCCACGCCAACACGGAACAGGATTTGCTGTTCGTTGGGTTGCGCGCGCAGCATCAGCTCCAGTTCGCCGCCGAGTTGAAACATCTGCTCGGCGTAGGGTAGGGCCTGACGCCCGGCTTCAGTCAACTCCAGTTGACGACCCACGCGCCGAAACAACTCTATGCCGTAAGTTTGTTCGAGCAGGGAAATCTGCCCGCTGATGGTCTGTGGCGTCAGGTTCAGCTGCTCGCACGCACGCACGATGCTGCCGGTCTTGGCCACGACCCAGAAGTAATGCAGTTGTCGGTAATTGAGCATCCGCCGCGCCCCCGTGTAGGAGCTGCCGAAGGCTGCGATCTTCTGATCTTGCTCTTAAAAAAACATCAAAAGATCGCAGCCTGCGGCAGCTCCTACATTGAATAGTGTATGAGTTCGTAAAAACCGAAGTATAGCCGCTAAAAATACGAATTTTCCTGAAGTGTTCACCTCCCTAGAATGCCCAGCCATCGACGGCCGGTCTGTGAGCCTGTCTGTTCATTCGAAGGAAGCCTCATGAAATTCAAAAGCACTGCACTGTTGATTGCGTCTTTACTGGTTCTGGCCGGTTGCGATCAAGCCGAAAAAAGCGCTCAGCAACTGATGGGCAAAGCCGCCGAAAGCGCCAAACAGGCGATCGACGACACCCATAAAGCTGCCGAGCAAGCGCTCAGCGATGCCACCGGCGGGCTGATCGAGAAAAAACCAACCCCGGAAAAAGACTCGGACGAATCCGAATCTTCCTCCAAGACCATCTAATTTAGTCACACGAAGAGTCAGGACTGACCCATGGAATATTTGTTAGAACTCGCCGCCAGCCCGACCGCCTGGGTTGCTTTGGCCACACTGGTGGTGATGGAAATCGTGCTCGGCATCGATAACCTGATCTTTATTTCGATCCTGACCAACAAGCTGCCTAAGCAGTACCAGCAGAAGGCCCGCCGCATCGGTATCGGCATGGCGTTGATCCTGCGTCTGGCGCTGTTGAGCACCATCGCGTTTATCGTGCAGTTGACGGAACCGGTGATCGACATCCTCGGCCAGGCCTTCTCCTGGAAGGACATGATCCTGATCGCCGGTGGTCTGTTCCTGGTCTGGAAAGCCACGACCGAGATCCATCACAGCATGGATCCGGCACCGGAAGATCCAAAGTCGGCCACGTCGACCGTGACTCTGGGCTTTGCTGCTGCGATTGGTCAGATCCTGTTGCTCGACATGGTGTTCTCGATCGACAGCATCATTACTGCGGTCGGCATGACCGAACATTTGCCGATCATGATTATCGCGGTGGTGGTGTCGGTGCTGGTGATGTTGCTGGCGGCTGATCCGCTGGCCAAGTTCATCAACGACAACCCGACTGTGGTGATGTTGGCCCTGGGCTTCCTGATCATGATCGGTATGACCCTGATCGCCGAAGGCTTCGGCGCCCACGTACCGAAAGGTTATGTGTACGCGGCCATGGCGTTCTCGGCGGGTATTGAGGTGCTGAACATGTTGTCGCGTCGTGCCAAGCAGAAGAAACTTGCTGCGCAGGCTTAACCGCTGACCATGCAAAAGGCCGCCTGAACTGCATAAGTTCAGGCGGCCTTTTTGCTTCCTGTAGGAGCTGCCGAAGGCTGCGATCTCTTGATCTTCAACGTCAAAAGATCGCAGCCTTCGGCAGCTCCTACAAAGTCCAATTGCGTTTTCTTTCCGAAAAATGCCTTGAGTCAGTGCGCGGTCGCGTGACGGGTGGGTTGTTTCTCGACTTTCTCAACCTTCGCAGGCTCAACCGGATGATGGTGCCGCCGCGAAACCCGCAACACCCCCCACAGCATGGCCGCCGCCACGGCCAGCCAACCGGCAATCAACATCACAATGGTCATGGTCAGGCTCATCAGTGCCTCCTCTTTGCCCTGCGTCGGGCTCACACTTTTTCAATTCGCTCTGTTTCACTGACAGTCTAGTTGCCCGGGTGTTACACGCTATTGACCAAAGGTCGGTGATGACCAATCAGTTTGCTCTATGCAATCGCTACCCCTGCGGTTTAAGGCTATACCGCAGCGGTTTGGCGCCCTATGATCGGTGACCTTGCCGGAACACGATGACCGGCGTCTGAACAGAGAGCGACGATGGTGCAGGTATTTTCTCGAGTGTGTGCGGCGCTGTTGGTGGCTGGCTGCGTGGCTGCATTGACGGGGTGTGCGGGCAGTGTGGCGCCGGAGGTCAAGCGCTTGCCAGAGCGTGTCGAACTCAGTGGCAGGTTCTATCGGGGGCAGGCCTTCCAGAGCGGGCCGCAGGTATTGGCCAGTCTGCTGTCGCAGCAGGGCGTGGTGATCACCCCGGGTTTGCTGGAAAAACCGCTGCATGTGCCGGGCGCTGAAGACAAGTTGCAGCAGAACATTCAGAACCTTGCCCGTGAATACGGCATGGTCGTCTATCCGCTGGACAGCAATCTGCCCGCGCTGCTGACTCAGGTGGCGGCCGGTTACCCGGTGATGGTGCGTTTCAGCGAAGGCTCGGCGTTCTGGGCTGAGCCGCGTTACGCGATCCTTTCCGGCTACGACCGCAATAAACAGAAAGTCCTGCTGCGCGCCGGCATGAACCGTCGCGAGTTGATGGACTTTAGCTCCTTCGAATCAGCTTTCGAAAAATCCGGCGGCTGGGCAATTCTGATTCAAAAACCGACGCAGATCCCCGCTGCGGTGGATCGTGCGCGTTGGCTCAAAGCGGCCGATGAACTGGCGCAGGCCGGTCAGGAAAACGAAGCGGCGCAGGCGAAAAAGGCTTTGGCGGCGCACTAGTTCTCCGTTCGTCATCTGCCGGGCACGTCTGTGTCCGGCAAGCCTCTTACCTCTATAACCCGATTTCGCGGGTGAATCAGGAGGCAAGCATGGCAGAGTCCACATCCCCAAAAGGCCCGCATTCATCCGAGCACTCCTCGGGTGATGACCTGGGTTTCGATCCCGATTCGCCGGATCTTGACGACCCGCAAGTCGATCCCGTTGGCCCGGCCAAAGCGCCGAAAGACGTGAACCCCGGCGACGACGACAAAAAACCGGCCAAACCCTACGACCCGTTAGCCAATCTGAAACCTTGATACGAGGTGCGTATGAGTACCGATTCAAGCTTCGATGATCAAAAACCTGACAGCGTACCGACGACGCCTGAGCCTGAAGTTGATCCAGTGCTGGATCCGGACAGCCCGCTGCGCGATCCGCTGGCCCGGCCGAATGTGCTGACGCCGGATCTGGAGCGGGATCCGAGCAAGGGGGATGGCATACCTGATGATAATCAGATGCCGTTGCCGAATGATTGAGGTCTCTCAGATTTAGTGAGATCTAAATGTGGCGAGGGGATTTATCTGTGGCGAGAGGTTTATCTGTGGCGAGGGGATTTATCCCCGATGGGTCGCGAAGCGGCCCCCGCTTTTGATTTAAAAGAAGGGCCTGCTGCGCAGTCCATCGGGGATAAATCCCCTCGCCACAGATAAATCCCCTCACCACACGTAGCGTAAATCCAGTGTCCTACTTCGAAGCCTCAACCACGCCACTCTGGCGATTCTTCAGGTTCTTATCAGCCTTGTACTGCTGCGCCACCGCCGGAACGTTAGCGCTGCGCCCAGTCTCCACCCAGCTACGAATCCGGCTGGCATCGGCAAAATGCGTGTACTTGCCGAACGCATCCAAAATCACCAGTGCCACCGGGCGATTGCCCATGCGCGTCACCAATACCAGGCAGTGACCAGCAGGATTGGTAAAGCCGGTTTTAGTGATCTTGATGTCCCAGTCAGCCTTGTTCACCAAATGATCGGTGTTACGGAAACCCAACGTGTAATTAGGTTTACGGAACGACACGGTCTTTTCCTTGGTGGTCGTCAGTTCAGTGAGGATCGGGTGCTTGCTCGCTGCGACCAACAACTTACTCAAATCGCGCGCCGTGGAAACGTTACGCTCGGACAAACCGGTCGGCTCGACGTAGTGAGTGTTGGTCATGCCCAGCGCCTTGGCCTTGGCGTTCATCGCCGCGATAAAGGCTGCATAACCGCCCGGATAATGATGCGCGAGGCTGGCGGCGGCACGGTTTTCCGAAGACATCAAAGCGATCAGCAGCATCTCGCGGCGCGGCAGTTCACTTTTCAGTTTGACTCGGGAGAACACGCCTTTCATCTCTGGCGTGTTTTTGATGTCGACATCGATCCATTCGTCCATGTTCTGTTTGGCTTCAACCACCACCAGGCCAGTCATCAGCTTGCTGACGGAAGCGATCGGCACGATCACGTCAGGGTTGCTGGAATAAATGACTTTGTTGGTCTGCATATCCATGAGCAGGGCGCTGCCGGAAGCGATCTTCAGGGTCGAAGCGTCACGCGGGGCAGCGGTGGTTTCCGCAGCGTTGATCGTTGGCGTGATGAATGTGCCTGTAAAAGCAAAAAACAGGCTCAGAGTCGAAAGACGAATTTTCACGCGGGCGAACTCATAAAGGTTGGATATTCCGTTAGTTTGTAACGGGTTATTTCTTCAAAGCGTCGCATTCTAGGAGTATGGCTGAAGATCTGTCGATGGTTGTTTGAACGACCTGAAAATCTCGTGAAAAGGCCTGTAAAAAGAGGGGTTTCCGGCGAACGGTTATAGTTTTTTCTCGAATACGAAAAACCCCGCACGGGGCGGGGTTTTGATGCTGCGAAAAAACCGACTTAAGCGTGCAGGGTTTCTGCTGCGTAGAGGGTGTTTTCCAGCAGGCAGGCACGGGTCATCGGGCCAACACCGCCCGGGACTGGCGTGATCCAGCCAGCGCGGGGCAGGGCGGTTTCGTAAACAACATCGCCGACCAGTTTGCCGTCGTCCTGACGGTTAATGCCGACGTCAACGACGATCGCGCCTTCCTTGATCCATTCGCCCTTGACCAGGCCCGGCTTGCCGGCGGCCACGACCACCAGATCAGCACGGCCGACGTGGCCGGCCAGATCCTTGGTGAAGCGGTGGGTCACGGTCACGGTGCAACCGGCCAGCAACAGTTCCATCGCCATCGGGCGACCGACGATGTTGGAAGCGCCAACGACCACGGCGTCCAGACCATAAAGATCAACACCGGTGCTTTCCAGCAGGGTCATGATGCCTTTTGGCGTGCACGGACGCAGCAGCGGGATGCGCTGGGCCAGACGGCCGACGTTATAAGGATGGAAACCGTCGACGTCTTTGTCCGGGCGGATGCGCTCCAGCAATTTAGAGGCGTCCAGATGCTCAGGCAGCGGCAGTTGCAGGAGGATGCCGTCGATCGCAGGGTCGTCGTTGAGGCGATCGATCAGATCGGTCAACGCTTGTTGCGTGGTTTCGGAGGGCAGGTCGTAGGCTTGAGAGAGGAAGCCGACCTCTTCACAGTCTTTACGCTTGTGCGAGACATAAACCTGAGAGGCAGGATCGCTGCCGACCAGGATCACCGCGAGGCCGGGAGTGCGCAGGCCTTGCTGGCGACGCTCGGCAACTCGTTTGGCGATCTGCTGGCGCAGGCTGGCGGCGATCGATTTGCCGTCGATTAGTTGTGCAGTCATTGCGCGTGATTAACCATCGAGAGGGGAAAAAAAGAGAACGCATTCTCGCATGTCGGGCGGTGAGGGCAAAGGCGCTTGGTCAGCAAATTCCCCTAACTCCTTTAATTAAATGAATTTTTTTCAAAAAGGATTTGACGACCTTCGGAGCGCTCTATACTATTCGTCGCACTTGTCGGGCACAGCCTAGCACTGGTTAAGAAGGTCGAGCAGGATTACGGTTTTGCGAAGACTGGAAAGCACTTAGTTTGTAGTTCTTTTAGAGTACAGATTAATAAGGCGCCCGTAGCTCAGCTGGATAGAGCATCCGCCTTCTAAGCGGATGGTCGCAGGTTCGAGTCCTGCCGGGTGCGCCATTAGGCAGCTTTGGCACAAGTAACGCGATATGGTGGGCGTAGCTCAGTTGGTAGAGCACGGGATTGTGACTCCCGTTGTCGTGGGTTCGATCCCCATCGTCCACCCCATATTTCGAAAGGCGCCAGATGTAACAGTCTGGCGCCTTTGCTTTAAAAGCTTCATCCGCGGATGTGGTGGAATTGGTAGACACACTGGATTTAGGTTCCAGCGCCGCGAGGCGTAAGAGTTCGAGTCTCTTCATCCGCACCAAACAAGCTTCATTCATGCCGTTGGCTTGATGAGGTTTAACAAAGAAGTTAAACGGCTTTTTTGTTACGCAATATGGTGGGCGTAGCTCAGTTGGTAGAGCACGGGATTGTGACTCCCGTTGTCGTGGGTTCGATCCCCATCGTCCACCCCATATTTCGAAAGGCGCCAGATTTAACAGTCTGGCGCCTTTTTTGTTTTAGCAGTTTGAGAAATCGGCGACCGCGGTTTTCGGGTCGCAGGGCAGGGCGTTTCGTCGTATTGATGTTTCTGGATGATGCCGCGCTGCCCGCCGGTCTTGCTTGCAGGGTCGGCCGTCAGGGAATGATCGGCATCCCTTCTATATATAGAAGAGGTTGCCGCAGAGCCTTGGCGTGATTGGTTGTATTCGCCTGTGGTGCGCGATGCATTCGTGTATTCGCACCGATAAATTGCCTGCTGTTTTTTTACCCGTTTTCAGTAGGGTGACTTCTTGAGTTTGACCCACTAGAATGCATGCCCTTGATTCTGGGGTCGGAAACGGCCGGCTAACGTCTGTGCAACGAGGAATATCCATGCAAGTTTCTGTTGAAAATACTACTGCTCTTGAACGCCGCATGAGCGTCACCGTGCCGGCTGAGCGCATTGAGAGCCAGGTCAACAAGCGTCTGCAGCAGACTGCCCAAAAGGCCAAGATTGCTGGCTTCCGTCCAGGCAAAGTGCCAATGAGCGAAATCAAGCGCCGTTTTGGTGCTGATGCTCGTCAGGAAGCTGTCGGCGACGTGATCCAGTCCTCCTTCTACGAAGCTGTGGTTGAGCAGAAGCTGAACCCGGCCGGTTCGCCGTCGATCGAGCCTAAGTCGCTCGAAGCTGGCAAGGACCTGGAATACGTTGCAGTGTTCGAAGTGTTCCCGGAGTTCACCGTTGCCGGCTTCGACGGCATCACCGTTGAGCGCCTGAGCGCTGACGTGGCTGACGCTGATCTGGACAAAATGCTCGACATCCTGCGCAAGCAGAACACCCGTTTTCAAGTGGCCGATCGCGCTGCCCAGAACGAAGACCAGCTGAACATCGATTTCGTTGGCAAGGTTGACGGCGAAGTATTCGCTGGCGGCTCCGCCAAAGGCACCCAACTGGTGCTGGGTTCCGGCCGCATGATCCCGGGCTTCGAAGAAGGTCTGGTAGGTGCTAAGGCTGGCGAAGAACGCGTTCTGAACCTGACCTTCCCAGAGGACTATCAGAACCTGGACCTGGCTGGCAAAACCGCCGAGTTCACCGTGACCGTCAACACTGTGTCCGAGCCTAAGCTGCCTGAGCTGAACGAAGAGTTCTTTGCTCAATTCGGCATCAAGGAAAGCGGCATCGACGGTTTCCGCACCGAAGTTCGCAAGAACATGGAGCGTGAACTGCGTCAGGCGATCAAATCCAAGGTCAAGAATCAGGTAATGGACGGTCTGCTGGCCACCAACCCGATCGAAGTGCCTAAGGCTCTGCTGGCCAACGAAGTTGACCGTCTGCGCGTGCAGGCTGTTCAGCAGTTCGGCGGCAACATCAAGCCTGATCAACTGCCGGCCGAGCTGTTCGAAGAGCAAGCCAAGCGCCGCGTTGTGCTGGGTCTGATCGTTGCTGAAGTGGTCAAGCAATTCGACCTGAAGCCTGACGAAGCTCGCGTTCGCGAAATGATTCAGGAAATGGCTTCCGCTTACCAGGAGCCTGAGCAGGTTGTGTCGTGGTACTACAAGAACGAGCAGCAACTGAACGAAGTGCGTTCGGTTGTGCTGGAAGAACAAGTTGTGGATACTGTTCTGCAGAAAGCTAGTGTGACCGACAAGTCGGTCTCTTACGAAGAAGCAGTCAAGCCGGTAGAAGCTCCACAAGCCGACTGATTGTTTTTGCGTTAAGAAATACACACATAAGCCAGCTTTCGAGCTGGCTTATGCGTATTCAAGACATAACTATTTGGGAGTGACTGCAGAGCATGTTCCGTAATTCGTATATTCAGCAGAACTCTGATATCCAGGCCGCAGGCGGCCTGGTCCCGATGGTTGTCGAGCAGTCCGCTCGTGGCGAACGCGCCTACGACATCTATTCGCGCCTTCTCAAGGAGCGAGTGATCTTTCTGGTTGGGCCGGTAGAGGACTACATGGCCAACCTGATCTGTGCGCAACTGCTGTTCCTTGAAGCGGAAAACCCGGACAAGGACATCCATCTCTATATCAACTCCCCGGGCGGTTCGGTAACGGCTGGCATGTCGATCTACGACACCATGCAGTTCATCAAACCCAATGTGTCGACCACCTGCATCGGTCAGGCCTGCAGCATGGGCGCGTTCTTGTTGACCGCCGGTGCACCTGGCAAGCGTTTCTGCCTGCCGAACTCGCGTGTGATGATTCACCAGCCACTGGGCGGTTTCCAGGGCCAGGCATCGGATATCGAAATCCATGCTAAGGAAATCCTCTTCATCCGCGAGCGCCTGAACACGCTGATGGCCAAGCACAGTGGGCGTACCCTTGAAGAAATCGAGCGTGATACCAACCGCGATAACTTCATGAGTGCAGAAGCTGCGAAGGAATACGGCTTGATCGATGAAGTGATCAACCAGCGCCCAGCTTAAAATAAGCAACTCAAAATAGGCTTGGTCGGCGAGTCTGTTCGCCAGCGGGCTTGAAAAAGCCCGCAATAGCCTTCATCTTGTGTTGCAAGCCTATCGGATTTGGATCGAACGAATGACTGACACCCGCAACGGCGAGGACAACGGCAAGCTGCTCTATTGCTCCTTCTGTGGCAAAAGCCAGCATGAAGTGCGCAAATTGATTGCCGGCCCCTCGGTCTTTATCTGCGACGAGTGCGTCGACCTGTGCAATGACATCATCCGCGAGGAGGTGCAGGAAGCACAGGCCGAGAGCAGCGCGCATAAATTGCCTTCGCCTAAAGAAATCAGCGGCATCCTTGATCAATACGTCATTGGTCAGGAGCGTGCGAAAAAGGTTCTGGCCGTAGCGGTGTACAACCACTACAAGCGCCTTAACCAGCGTGACAAAAAGGCTGACGACGTCGAACTCGGCAAGAGCAACATCCTGCTGATCGGCCCGACAGGCTCCGGTAAAACCCTGCTGGCCGAAACACTGGCCCGCTTGCTGAACGTTCCGTTCACCATCGCCGACGCAACCACCCTCACCGAGGCGGGTTATGTAGGTGAAGACGTCGAGAACATCATTCAGAAGCTGCTGCAGAAGTGCGATTACGACGTAGAGAAAGCCCAGATGGGTATTGTCTACATCGATGAAATCGACAAGATTTCGCGCAAGTCCGACAACCCGTCGATCACCCGGGACGTTTCCGGTGAAGGCGTGCAGCAGGCCTTGCTCAAGTTGATCGAAGGCACGGTCGCTTCCGTACCGCCGCAAGGTGGCCGCAAGCATCCGCAGCAGGAATTCCTGCAGGTCGACACCCGTAACATCCTGTTCATCTGTGGTGGTGCGTTCTCGGGTCTGGAAAAGGTTATTCAAAACCGTTCCACCAAAGGCGGCATCGGTTTCAACGCAGAAGTGCGCAGCAAGGAAGAAGGCAAGAAAGTCGGTGAATCCCTGCGTGAAGTCGAGCCTGACGATCTGGTCAAGTTCGGTCTGATCCCGGAATTCGTCGGTCGTCTGCCGGTACTTGCGACGCTGGACGAGCTCGACGAGGCTGCGCTGATGCAGATCCTCACCGAGCCGAAAAATGCTCTGACCAAACAGTATGCCAAGCTGTTCGAGATGGAAGGCGTCGATCTGGAATTCCGTGCTGACGCGCTGAAATCCGTCGCCAAACGTGCCTTGGAACGCAAGACCGGTGCTCGTGGCCTGCGCTCGATTCTCGAAGGTGTATTGCTCGACACGATGTATGAAATCCCCTCGCAGTCTGAGGTGAGCAAAGTCGTGATCGATGAAAGCGTGATCGAAGGCAAGTCCAAGCCACTGTATATCTACGAAAACAGTGAGCCGGCAGCCAAGGCAGCACCGGACGCGTAAGCGTCCACCCTGCCGCAACAAAGAAGGGGCCTTCGGGCCTCTTTTTTTTTATGGCATTTTTTACATCCGCTTTGCGCTTGTTTTTTTTCAAGGCAGCCCCCATCTTGGTTTCAAGCTCAATTCCATCTGATTACGGCCATATGGCCGCCGTAGAGGCGAAATCATGAAGACAACCATCGAATTGCCTCTCCTGCCATTGCGTGATGTCGTGGTTTATCCGCACATGGTTATCCCACTGTTCGTGGGGCGCGAGAAATCCATCGAAGCCCTCGAGGCCGCGATGACGGGCGACAAGCAGATCCTGCTGCTGGCCCAGAGAAACCCGGCTGACGACGATCCCGGTGAAGACGCTCTCTATCGCGTAGGTACCATCGCTACCGTTCTGCAACTGCTCAAGCTGCCTGACGGCACTGTCAAAGTGCTGGTCGAAGGTGAACAGCGCGGTACTGTTGAGCGTTTCAGCGAAGTTGACGGCCACTGCCGCGCTGAAGTCTCGCTGATTGAAGAAGTCGACGCTGCCGAGCGCGAATCCGAAGTGTTCGTGCGCACGCTGCTGTCGCAGTTCGAACAATATGTGCAGTTGGGCAAAAAAGTCCCGGCTGAAGTCCTGTCGTCGCTCAACAGCATCGATGAGCCGGGTCGTCTGGTCGACACCATGGCCGCGCACATGGCGCTGAAAATCGAGCAGAAGCAGGAAATCCTCGAAATCATCGATTTGTCGGCCCGGGTCGAGCACGTTCTGGCGCTGCTGGATGCCGAGATCGATCTGCTGCAAGTCGAAAAACGCATTCGTGGCCGCGTCAAAAAGCAAATGGAGCGCAGTCAGCGCGAGTACTACCTGAATGAGCAGATGAAGGCCATTCAGAAAGAACTCGGCGACAGCGACGAAGGCCACAACGAAATCGAAGACCTGAAAAAGCGAATCGACGCTGCCGGTCTGCCGAAAGACGCGTTGGCCAAAGCCACGGCCGAGCTGAACAAGCTCAAGCAAATGTCGCCGATGTCCGCTGAGGCCACCGTGGTGCGCTCGTACATCGACTGGCTGGTGCAGGTGCCGTGGAAGGCACAGAGCAAGGTACGCCTTGATCTGGCGCGCGCTGAAGACATTCTCGACGCCGACCACTACGGCCTCGAAGAGGTCAAGGAACGCATCCTTGAATACCTCGCCGTGCAAAAACGTGTGAAAAAAATTCGTGGCCCGGTGTTGTGCCTGGTCGGTCCTCCGGGCGTGGGTAAAACCTCGCTGGCCGAGTCGATCGCTCACGCCACCAACCGTAAATTCGTGCGCATGGCCCTCGGTGGTGTGCGGGATGAAGCGGAAATTCGTGGTCACCGCCGGACTTACATCGGTTCGATGCCGGGAAGATTGATTCAAAAGATGACAAAAGTGGGCGTTCGCAACCCGCTGTTCCTGCTCGATGAAATCGACAAAATGGGCAGCGACATGCGTGGCGATCCGGCGTCGGCGTTGCTGGAAGTGCTCGATCCAGAGCAAAACCACAACTTCAACGATCACTATCTGGAAGTCGATTACGACCTCTCGGATGTGATGTTCCTGTGCACCTCGAACTCGATGAACATCCCGCCGGCGCTGCTTGACCGCATGGAAGTCATCCGTCTGCCGGGCTACACCGAAGACGAGAAGATCAACATTGCCGTCAAATATCTCTCGCCAAAACAGATCACCGCTAACGGTCTGAAGAAGGGCGAGATTGAATTTGATGAAGAAGCGATCCGCGACATCATCCGTTACTACACCCGCGAAGCCGGTGTGCGTGGCCTCGAACGTCAGATCGCCAAGGTCTGCCGCAAGGCTGTGAAAGAGCACGCGCTGGAAAAACGCTTCTCGGTAAAAGTGACAGCTGACTTGCTGGAACACTTCCTCGGCGTACGTAAATTCCGTTACGGTCTGGCTGAGCAACAGGATCAGATCGGTCAAGTGACCGGCCTTGCCTGGACTCAGGTTGGCGGCGAGTTGCTGACCATCGAAGCCGCTGTCGTGCCGGGTAAAGGTCAACTGATCAAGACCGGTTCGCTGGGTGATGTGATGGTCGAATCGATCACCGCAGCCCTGACCGTCGTGCGCAGCCGTGCCAAGAGCCTGGGCATTCCTGTGGACTTCCACGAGAAGCGCGACACGCACATTCACATGCCGGAAGGCGCGACCCCGAAAGACGGTCCTAGCGCCGGTGTAGGCATGTGCACGGCCCTGGTGTCGGCATTGACCGGCATTCCGGTGCGCGCTGATGTCGCCATGACCGGTGAAATCACCTTGCGCGGTCAAGTGCTGGCAATTGGTGGTCTGAAGGAAAAACTACTCGCGGCACACCGCGGTGGAATCAAGGTTGTGATTATTCCTGAAGAAAACGTACGTGATCTCAAGGAGATTCCGGACAACATCAAGCAGGATCTGCAGATTAAACCGGTTAAATGGATTGACGAGGTCCTGCAAATTGCGCTGCAATACGCGCCGGAGCCCTTGCCGGATGTGGCTCCGGAGATAGTTGCCAAGGATGAAAAACGTGAGTCTGATGCTAAGGAAAGAATTAGCACGCATTAGTATGCTTTTGCCTGGGTGGCTTCCTTGACAGCTTTTTAGAGCCCTTGTTATAAAGCGGCTCTTAAGTGTCTGTAGGCCATTCAGCACTCGTTTTTGCTTTCACCAAAAAACTTAGAATCATCTCAAAATAGATATAAGGGGACTTAGAGTGAACAAGTCGGAACTGATTGATGCTATCGCTGCATCCGCTGATATCCCGAAAGCTGCTGCTGGCCGTGCGCTGGACGCTGTAATCGAATCCGTCACTGGCGCTCTCAAGGCTGGCGACTCCGTTGTTCTGGTTGGTTTCGGTACGTTCTCCGTGACTGATCGTCCAGCTCGCGTTGGTCGTAACCCACAGACCGGCAAGACGCTGCAAATCGCTGCTGCTAAAAAACCAGGCTTCAAAGCCGGTAAAGCACTGAAAGAAGCGGTTAACTAAGTTCGTTACAAGTTTTTACCCATCCGGGTCGGGGTCATCCCTGACTTGGCAGCGGAGCGGTAGAGCAGGTCGCTGAAACAGGCGCCTGTAACGCCGGGATCGAGGGTTCGAGCCCTGTCCGCTCCGCCAGTTACGAGAAGGCGCATCCTCGGATGCGCCTTTCTTCTATCCGGATTCTACCCACGCTCCACGGTTGCCTAATTTGAAGTTCAACCGTTTCTGGGGGACGCATGCTGCAGAATATCAGGGACAATTCACAAGGCTGGATTGCCAAGACCATTATCGGGGCCATCATTTTGCTGATGGCTTTGACCGGTTTCGACGCCATTTTCCAGGCCACGACTCACAAGAACGAGGCGGCCCAGGTCAATGGTGAAGAGATCAGCCAGAACGAGCTAAGCCAGGCGGTTGATATGCAACGCCGTCAGCTGATGCAACAGCTGGGCAAAGATTTCGACGCTTCGCTGCTCGATGAAAAAATGCTTCGCGAATCGGCCCTCAAGGGTTTGATTGATCGCAAGCTGCTGCTGCAAGGCGCAGAACAATCGAAGTTCGCTTTCTCCGAAGGCGCTCTGGATCAGGTGATCCTGCAAACCCCTGAATTCCAGGTGGACGGCAAGTTCAGCTCCGATCGTTTCGACCAAGTGATCCGTCAACTGGGCTATAGCCGTATGCAATTCCGCCAGATGCTGGCTCAGGAAATGCTGATCGGCCAACTGCGTGCCGGCATCGGCGGCAGCGGTTTCGTCACCGACGCTGAAGTGTTGGCCTTTGCCCGTCTGGAAAAACAGACCCGCGATTTCGCGACCCTGAGCGTCAAAGCCGACCCAGCCTCGGTCAAGCTGACCGACGATGAGGTCAAGGCTTACTACGACGAACACGCCAAAGAGTTCATGACTCCGGATCAGGTGATTGTCGATTACGTTGAGCTGAAGAAGGCTTCGTTCTTCGACCAGGTCACCGTGAAAGATGAAGACCTGCAGGCGGCGTATCAGAAAGATATCGCCAACCTGTCGGAACAGCGTCGTGCAGCGCACATCCTGATCGAAGTGAACGACAAGACTACTGAAGCTCAGGCTAAAGCGAAGATCGAAGACGTCCAGGCGCGTTTGGCCAAGGGCGAGAAATTCGAAGCGCTGGCCAAGGAGTTCTCGCAGGATCCGGGTTCGGCCAACAATGGCGGTGACCTCGGTTTCGCAGGTCCTGGCGTCTACGACCCAGCCTTCGAAAAAGCCCTGTACTCGCTGAACAAGGATCAAGTCTCCGAGCCGGTTCGCACCGATTTCGGCTACCACCTGATCAAGCTGCTGGGTGTTGAAGCGCCAGAAGTGCCAACCCTGGCCAGCCTGAAAGACAAGCTGACCCGCGATCTGAAAGCCGCGCAGGTTGAGCAGCGTTTCGTCGAGGCGACCAAGCAACTGGAAGACTCCGCGTTCGAAGCTTCCGACCTGGCCCAGCCAGCGGCGGATCTGAAACTGACGGTGCACACCTCCAAGCCGTTTGGCCGTGAAGGTGGCGAAGGTCTGGCGGCCAACCGTGCCGTCGTCACCGCCGCGTTCAGCACTGAAGTGATTGATGAAGGCGCCAACAGCACCGCCATCGAGCTGGATCCGGACACCGTGGTTGTGTTACGTGCCAAGGAACACTTGAAGCCTGCGCAATTGCCTCTGGAAAGCGTGAACGTGGCGATCCGCGCTCAACTGACCAAAGAGCATGCCAGCGCGGCTGCCAAGACTCAGGCCGAGAAGCTGATTGCTGATCTGCGTGAAGGCAAAGCGGTTGATGCGCAGAACTGGAAAGTCACCCAAGCGGCCACTCGTGCGCAGGAAGGTGTTGATCCGGCGGTTCTGCAGGCGTTGTTCCGTATGCCGAAGCCGGCTGCCAAGGACAAGCCTACGTTTAGCAGTGTGACGCTGCCGGACGGTAGTTTGATGATTGTGCGTCTGAATGGCGTGAATGAAGCGGCTGCACCGACGGATGAAGAGAAGGCGCAGTACCGTCGCTTCCTGGCGTCGCGTGAAGGTCAGCAGGACTTTGCGGCGTATCGTAAGCAGTTGGAAGCTCAGGCTGAGATCAAGCGGTTTTGATCGTTGACTGAGTTTTGGAGAAAGCCCTGACGTGAGTTGGGGCTTTTTTTTTGGTTGGGGGGGGTGGGTGTATATCCGTTTTATGTGGGGCGGCCGCTTATGGTTTCGCCCTTACGGCGAGTCCCTTTGGCAAACGCCGGAGTGCCGGCCCAGCCCAAAGGAACCAAAGGTCTGCGCCCTGACGTCCGGCCCTCGCTAAGGCTCGGGTTCCTTCGCTCCGGGTTCATCCGGGGGCATCGCCTACGGTTTGCTTCGCTGCACCTCCTCTCGATGCTTTCCCCGTATGAATCCCTCCACTCAGCCTCCCGACGGGCTCTAAGATCAAGATCAAAAGCAGGCGAGCTGACACTCGGCCTAATGGTTGGCTTGGGTTCGCCGCGATTTCATGTAGGAGCTGCCGAAGGCTGCGATCTTTTGATCTTGCTTGTGTAGGAGCAGAGCTTGCTCGCGAAGGCGGCCTTGTACTCAATCCCTGTGGGGAGCTGGCCTGCTAGCGAAGGCAACCTGTCAGCCAGCCAAAGTCTAAATGCCTGTGTTCACCCTTATCTGGTTCGCGGAAACCCATGGGTTCTCGCTGTCACCGTCGCACACAGACTCATCAGCAACAACGCGACCACAATCCATGGAAACACCCCAACCCCTAAATTATCCAGCAACAAACCCCCAGCCAATCCACCGCCCGCAATTCCGACATTCCACAACGTCACCAACATCGATTGCGCAGTATCCGCAGCATCCTTCGCCGTTTTCGCCGAGGCTGTTTGCAGCAGCGAAGGCATCGCACCAAATGCGAGGCCCCAAACTGCCGTAGCGATATAGATCACGCCGGCGGACTCGCGCCACAAACCCAACGCAATCGCCGACAGCATGAACAGTGCTGCGCTGATCAGTACCAATTCGCGTAGCCAGCGATCAATCAGGCTACCGACGATCCACAAGCTCAGCACCGACGGCAGGCCGAACACCAGCAGCACGCGGTCAACTGAGGTATCGAGTCCGGACGGTTGTAAGAACGGGGCGATGTAGGTGTAGAGCAGGTTGTGTGCGACGACGTAGGTCAAGGTCACGAACAGCACCGGTCGTACGCCCGGGAGGGTAAATACCTTACGCAGTGGCAGACGTTTTCCTTCGGGTTCTCCCGCGAAGTCGGGGACTTGCCAGCGTACCCAGATCACTAGCAGCACGGTCAGGGCGGTCATGATGGCGAAGCTCAGGCGCCAGCCGATCAAGGTGCCGAGCAGGGTGCCGGCCGGGATGCCCAGGGACAGCGCGATGGGAGCGCCGAGCATAGCGACGGTGATGGCGCGGCCTTGCAGATGGGGGGCGACCATGCGGCTGGCGTAGCCGGCGAGTAGTGCCCAGAGCAGGCCGGCGAATATGCCGGCAATCAGGCGTGCGATCAGGGTTAGCCAGTACAGCTCCGAAAGGGCGGTAATGCTGTTGGCGATGGCGAAGCCGCCGATGGCGGACAGTAGAAGAGGGCGTCGGCGCCAGCTACGGGTGGCGAGGGTTAGTGGAATGGCGGCGAGTATTGAGCCGATGGCGTACATCGTCACCAGTTGTCCGATCAGTGCCTGGGAGACGTTCAAGCCGCTGCTCATTTGCGGCAGCAGGCCGGCGGGCAGGGCTTCGGTCATGACGGTGATGAACCCGGCGGTGGCTAGGGCCAGCAGGGCGCCGAGGGGTAAGCGTTCGCGTTGCTGGAGCGAAGCCTCAAGTGTGCGGCAGGTGAGTTGTGCGTCGTTCATGAGCATTCATCCGTGGGCAAAGGTCAACGAGTGCACAGGGTAGGGCGCTGCGACTTGGCGAAAAACAGGTTAAGGTTCCGAATATATCGGACACGGATGTCTTGAATCGGGAGGGTGTATGGATCGCCTTGGCAATATTGCGGTGTTTATTCAGGTCGCGGAGACGCGCAGTTTTACTGAGGCGGGGCGGTTGACCGGGGTGTCTTCGTCGGCGGTTGGTAAAAGCATTGCACGTCTGGAGGCGCGGCTGGGGGTGCGCTTGTTTCATCGCACCACGCGCAGTATCACGCTGACCAGCGAGGGAGCATTGTTCCTACAGCGTTGCCGTAAAATTCTGGCGGATGTTGAGGCTGCAGAGTTCGAACTGTGTGATGCCGCTGCGCAACCGCAGGGAAAATTGCGTATCAGCGTGCCGCAGGTGTTGGGTCTGGTGATGCCGGTGATGACTGAGTTCATGACCCTGTACCCGCAGATTGAACTGGATCTGGATTTGACCGATCGCATGGTCGACGTGGTTGAAGAGGGTTTCGATGCCGTGATCCGTACCGGCAAACCGCGTGACTCGCGGTTGATGGCGCGGCCGTTGGGCGAATTTCGGATGGTACTAGTTGCCAGTCCCGCTTATCTGCAGCAGCGGGGTACGCCGCAACGTCCTGCCGATCTGGCCGATCACGCCTGTTTGCGTCACATCTTTCACGCCACTGGCAAACTCGAGCCGTGGCCGCTACGGCGTGAGGAGGGTGCGGATGAGCCGAAATTGCCGACCCGGCTGGTGAGTACGTCCATTGAGGCGGTGAGCCACGCGGCGCTGGCGGGGATGGGCATTGCCTGCCTGCCGGATTTCATGACCCGCGACGCGGAATCAGAAGGATTGCTGCATCGGGTGCTGGATACGCATCTGCAACATGTCGGGCAGTTCTGGGTGTTGTGGCCGTCGAGTCGCCACGCCACCGCGAAGTTGCGGGTTTTCATCGATCATTTGGCGTTGCGACTTTTTCCGGTAAATGAAGGTCGGATAGAGTTGTAACTGTTTCAAGACACTAATCCATACGGCGCGGGTCAGCGATCTGTTGCACAATACGCCCCGGACTGTTTTCCCCCAGGATGTTTAATGTTGATTTCCACTCCCTTGCGTGTTGTCGGTTTGGCGTTGTTGGTGGCTGCTGTCGCCGGCTGTTCGAAAGACAAGCCGATGTATGAGCATGAGAATTTCGACGATTCCGGCATGTTTTCGCGTAATTACCCGGTCGCCGACACCGCCAGTTGCGAAGCCGCACGGCGTGCGTTGCTCAGCCAGGGTTACATCATCACCAGCAGCGACCCGAAACTGGTCAGTGGCCACAAGAGCTTCCAGCAGACCGGCGATACGCACTTGGAGATCAGCTTCAACGTGGTCTGCGCCGAAGACAGCAGCGGCAAGCATCACGCGACAATGTTCGCCAACGCCCTGCAGGATCGCTATGCGCTGAAGAAGACCAACAACTCGGCCAGCCTCGGTGTTGGCGTGTTGGGCTCGGTGTCGATGCCGATCGGCTCGTCGGACGACTCGATGGTGAAAGTCGCCAGCGAGACAGTGATTTCGCAGAAGTTCTACGAGCGTTTCTTCACCTTGGTCGAGCAGTTCCTGCCGGCGGATGCGAAGAAAGCGGCGCACATCGAAGAGAAGCCGAAGGCTGATCTCGGCGTACCTGAGCCGAAACCTGTAGCTGCGCCATTGGCACCGGTGCCGGCGGCAGAAACCGCTCCAGCCCCGACTCCTGCTCCGGTTGCGACGCCTGCACCTGCTGCAGAACCGGCCCCGGCACCAGCCGAAGTTGCCCCGGTCAGCTCTGAACCTGTTGCCCCACCTGCGGAGTCCGCGCCAATCACCCCGGCTCCAGTCGCAGAACCCGCGCCAACACCGGAAGTGATCACGCCACCGGCCAATCCAACAGACATCCCGCCGCCGTCCGAGCCAATCCCGGCGATGCCAGCCTCCGGCCAGTAATCCAGCCCGAACTTCTGTAGGAGCAAGGCTTGCCCGCGAATGCAATCTGTCAGCCAGCTTTTATGTTGAATGACACTCCGCTTTCGCGAGCAGGCTCGCTCCCACAGTGGTTTTTGGGTGGCATAAGATTTCGTTACATTCCGCTGACAATAATCCCGCGATAAATTCCTGACCTGCTGCTACGTTTTATCCATGAAGGGCGCGTTTCATTTTTCCTTCACACGGGCACTTTATGCTCGGGGCACGGGTCGATTGATCAGGCCATTTTTCAGAGAGCAGTAGGGGGATTACGCGATGGATGACTATCAAGAAGAGCTGCTCGAATTTCACGCCTACGAACTGGATCAGCCTGAACCTGCTGAAGACGCTACCGAGCTGTAAGCGTCACGCGGTTTTACGGTGACTGCGGCGGAATTCGCCCGGTGTCTGGCCGCTCCAGCGTTTGAATGCACGCTGAAAAGCCTCGGCTGAGGCAAACCCCAGCAGGTAGGCGATCTCACCGAACGCCAGTTCCGTGTCGCGGATGTACGTCATTGCCAGATCACGGCGAGTGTCGTTGAGGATCGCGCGAAACTGCGTGCCTTCCTCGGTCAGTTTGCGCCGCAATGTCCAGGTCGGCAGTTTCAGGCGCGCCGCCACTTCTTCCAGGTCGGGTTCCCGGCCACCATTCAACAATGGCCCCAACAACTGCGTGATGCGTTCACGCAGGCTGCGGGTGCGGGTCAGTTGTTCCAGTTCTCGCTCACACAATTGCAGCAAGTGCCGCCAAGTGCTCGGGCAGTGTTCGGGGTTACGTTGGGCGAGGCTGGTCAAGCTGAGGCGCAATTGATTACGCTCGGCACCGAACTGAATCGGGCATTCACCCAGCACGCTGTAAGCGTCGCGGTAATCCGGCGCGTCGAACTCGATCTCGATGCGCTCGGCGCGCAGCGGTTCACGGCTGACACTGGCGAGCTGATGCAGCCATCCAGCGATAATCGAATCCACCACAAAACGGTTGTAGGCGTTGTACGGACTGATTGAATAGAAACGCAGCCACGCGCCATTCGCGTCTTCGTGAAAACTCGATTGGCCACGATAGTTGGAGCCGTACAGCGGTTCGAAACGAATCAGGCAACGCGCCGCTTCACGCACGGTCGGCGCTTGTGCGGCGGTGACGCCAGCCAATCCGGCCTGACTCAAGCGACTGAGCTGGCCCATACGCAAACCCAACGCCGCATCACCGGTCAGTTGAATCGCCGCATGGCCCAAACGCATGTAGCGCGGAATCGATAACCGCGCGCCAGCCTCGGCCAATCGCGCAGCATCCAGACCGTACTGCTCGAGCAAGGGCAGCGGATCGGCGTCATGACTGCGCACGGCATCGGCGAGGCTGTGCACGAAACCCACCGATAAATCGCCCAGACGCATCGGCTGCGGTTTCATGGCTTACAACCAGACGTTCAGCAAACGCGCGCCACGGGCCTCGCCATCGGCGAACTGTTGGCCGTTGCTGCTGAGGAAGCTCTGCCCCGAACTCAACTTGTCCCAGAACTGCCCGCGCAGGAACACGCTCATGCCGGCCAGCGCGTTGTTGGCGGGCGGTTGCGCGGTGAGGGTCAGGCGATGCCAGGCCTGGCCTTCGCTGACTTCGCCGGGTTTGAGGCTAACTGAGCTGGGTGTACTCGAACCCTTGTAGCCGCCCCACGGTTGATCCCACACGTTGTGCCCGACGACAAACGCCGGCACCGCCACCAGTTGCGCGCCTTGCGCGTCGAGCTTGCGGTAGTTGTCCGGATACCAGCTGTCGCTGCCAATCAGGATGCCGAGGCGCCCGGCCGGGGTGTCGACGACGTTGATGGCGTGTTGATCTTCGCCTTCAAGCACATCACGTTGATCGAAGATCGGGTGCATCTGCCGTTGTGGCTGGCCGAGCGGCACGCCGTCACGACCAAACACCACGCTGCTGTTGAACAGGGCGCCGCTGCCGGGTTTGAGTTGACCGTCACGAATACTCGGCTCGGGCAGCACGATGGAGCCGGCCACCAGCGTCACATGAAATTCCTTGGCCAGACCGCCGAACAGCGCCTGGTAATCCTTGGCCATCGACTTGGACTTCATGCGCAGATGCGCGTCGTTCAGTCGGTTGCTGCCCTTGGCCGTCAGCCACGCACGGGCAAACAACAACGGATTGCTCGCCGCCAGCCAGTTCATCGCTTCGGTGAGCGTGGGCGCCTGATACAGCTCGTCTTTTTCGCCGCTGATCATCAGCCAGGTGCCGACGTGCTCGGGCAATACGACGATTGTCTTGTCATTCAACAAGCCCTGATCCTGCGCTTGCTGCAGATACGCCGCGAGCTTGCGGTGCAGGCGCTCGGGGCTTTGATAGTCGGTGGGGTAGAGTTCGGGCTGGATGCCCAAGAGATTGCCACGGTCGGCGGGTGTGCCTTGATCGACCGCGAGTTTGATTCGCAGATCCGACAGGTAATGTCCCGCCGGGCGGTCTGCCGCCCACATGGCGTAGGAAGCAAGGACGGCCACGAGGGCCATGGAAAATGTCAGGTACAGAAGTTTGCGCATGAATTCCAACAGAACCGGGTGCATGGTGTGACGCGGGTCGATGATACCTCAATAGTGCCGGGCGAGGGCGCAGGCACGGGGCCATGCCTGCGCCTGACACTCATTGCAGAGCGCCGACGGCGTGGTGCGAACAGGCTGCCAGATCCTCGAGAAACGCTTCGAGAATGGGCGGCGGCGCGATGCCGCGCCGGGTGATCACGTCGAACGGCGAGACCAGTTGCAGGCTGTCCGGGGCCAATTGGTGCATCTCGCCGGTCTTGACCCATTGTCGGGCGAAATGGGCCGGCAGGAAGCCCAGGTAGGCACCGGAGATCAGCAGGATCGCCAGCGCCTCGATGTTATCCACCGTGGCCGCCGCTTTGCTCACGCCGAGATGCTCAAGATCGTATTGCTGCATGTAACCGCGCACGACAATGCGACTCTCGGTAATCGCCTCGAGCAGTTCAGCCCCTTCGGCCTGGCTGCCATACAGCGGATGCCGGCGCCCGCAATACAAGCCCAGCGCTTCCTGATACAGCGGCGTGTGCAGCAGGCCCGGCACGTGGATCGGGAAATGGCCGATGGCCAAATGCAGTCTGCCGTCGAGCACGCGTTCTTCGAGTTCGGCGGGGGTGCCGACGTACACATTGAGATGCACGTCATGGCCGCGAGAAACGAAACGCTGAGTCGTACGTGGCAGCGGCGAGTCGGGGTCGGTGATGGTGGTGTCGATGATGCCGAGGTTGAGCTTGCCGCTGATGTGCTGCTTGAGCACATCGGCGTCCATGCAGAAATTCTCCACTGCCGACAACAGGCGCTGGGTCGCTTCATGAATAGCCACGCCTTGCTCGGTCAGGCGAAAACCGCCGCGCCCGCGCTGACAGAGCTTTACGCCGAGGCGGGTTTCCAGGTGCGACATCTGTTCGCTGATGGTCGACTGGCCGGCATTCAATGCTGCCTGCGCTGCGGAAAAGCCGCCGCAACGAACAATCGTGGCAAACACCCTGAGCAACTTCAAATCGACATCGTGCAGCTGAATCACCTGGAACCTCCCGCGTGTGGATGCATCGGTAATGCCGATATGAGTATCTGATGTTTGGCATTTTTTCCACGAAAACCTGCGCCCATAGTCACTGCAACGACGGTCGCCTTGCAGTCCGCCGAGCCGATAACAACAAGTGGAGAGGCTTGAAATGTCCAATAACGGTTATGAATCCGGGCGCCTGAACCTGCCTTTCGTGGGGCATTGCACCTTCGGCAAATCACCGGTGTGCACCGACTGGGATGCGCTCGATGCCGATGTCGCGGTGCTCGGCGTGCCCAACGATATGGGCACCCAATGGCGCTCCGGCGCACGTTTCGGGCCGCGCGGTATTCGCGAGGCGTCGACGCTGTTCTCCTTCGGTCACGCCGGTGCCTACGATCACGAAGATGACGTGATGTACCTGACCGCCGCCGACGTGCGCATGGTCGACGTCGGTGATGCCGACATCGTCCACACCGATATGGTCACCAGCAATCTCAACACCGAATACGCGGTGCGCAAGATCCTCGATGCCGGTGTCATGCCGGTGGTGCTTGGCGGCGATCACTCGGTGCACGCGCCGGTGATCAAGGCATTCGAGGGACGCGGGCCGATTCACATCATTCACTTCGATGCGCACCTGGACTTCGTCGATGAGCGCCACGGCGTTCGTTATGGCCACGGCAACCCGCTGCGCCGCGCCTCGGAAATGAACCACATTGTCGGTATGACCCAAATGGGCATCCGCAACGTTTCCTCGTCCAATCGTGATGACTACGAAGCAGCCCATGCGGCGGGTTCGAAGATCCTCTCGGTGCGCGATGTACGCCGCCTCGGGGTGGAAGGCGTGTTGGCGCTGATCCCGCAGAACATCAACTACTACATCACCATCGACATCGACGGTTTCGACCCGTCCATCGCGCCCGGCACCGGCACGCCGAGCCACGGCGGATTCCTCTATTACGAAGTGCTGGAAATCATTCAGGCGCTGGCCAAACGCAGTCAGGGCAACATCGTCGGCATGGATCTGGTGGAAGTGGCGCCGGTGTATGACCCGACCGGCATGACCTCGATTCTGGCCGCGCAACTGTTGCTGAACAGCATCGGTTTCATCTTCCACGAACGGGCCAAAGTGCGCGCCGCCGACAGCGTTGCCACCCCCGCCTGAGCCGTCCGGCAGAGAGAATAAACATGGACACGATCGTCAAGCAGTACCTGCAGAAATTCGGAGTATCCGAAGCAACGCAAACCTTCCTCGGCAAGGCGCAGAAGTTGTTTATCGGTGGCGCGTTTGTCGATGCCAGCGACGGGCAAACCGCTGATGTCATCGAACCATCGACCGCCGGCCTGATCACGCGGATTCCGATGGGCACCGTCGAAGATCTCGATCGCGCGGTGCAAGCGGCGCGCGCACAGTTCGACGGCGGTGCGTGGCGCCAGGCAAAACCGGCAGAACGCGAACGCTTGATTCAGCGTCTGGCAGATCTTATTGAACAGAACGCCGTCGAGCTGGCAGAAATCGAATCGATCGACATGGGCAAGTCCGTGGCCTTCGCCAAGGACGTCGATATTCAGGGCACCGTCGACACCCTGCGCTACTTCGCCGGGTGGGCGACCAAACTTCACGGGCGTACGGTCGAGCCTTCACTGCCCGGCAACTATCTGGCGTACACGCGCAAAGAAGCGGTGGGCGTGGTCGGCGCAATCGTGCCGTGGAATTTCCCGCTGCAAACCATGGCCTGGAAACTCGGCGCGGCGCTGGCCACAGGTTGCACGGTGGTGGTCAAACCGGCCGAACTGACGTCGCTGTCGGCGTTGCGTTTTGCCGAACTGGTGAAGGAAGCCGGGATCCCCGACGGCGTCATTAACATCGTCTGCGGGCGCGGCACTGTGGTTGGCGCGGCGATGGCCACGCACCCGGGCATCGACAAATTGACCTTCACCGGCTCGACGCCGGTCGGCCGTACGGTCGGGCGTGCAGCCGTCGACGAAATGAAGCGACTGACGCTGGAACTCGGCGGAAAATCGCCAGTAATCGTCTTCGCCGATGCGGACATTCCGGCGGCAGCACAAGCGGTCGCCAATGGCGTGTTTTTCAACTCGGGACAGGTCTGCGATGCCGGCACCCGCGCTTATGTGCATCGCAGCGTCTACGAACAATTCCTCGGTGAACTGATTGCCTACACGCGCACATTGAAGATCGCCCCGGGGCTGGATCCCGACTGTTTTATCGGCCCGTTGGTCTCGGCCGTGCAACAGCAGCGCGTGCGCGATTACATCGAGACCGGCAAGCAGGAGGGCGCCGAACTGGTCTATGGCGGCCAACCGATTGAAGGCCCTGGCTTCTTTGTAGAACCGACGATTTTTGCCCATTGCCGCAACGACATGCGCATTGTTCAGGAAGAGATTTTCGGCCCGGTGCTGGTGACCGCGCCGTTCGACGATGACGAAGAAGCGCTGGCGCTGGCCAATGATTCGGCGTTCGGTCTCGCAGCGGCGCTGTATTCCAATGATCTGGGCAAGGTGCACAGCCTGATTCCGCGTTTGCGGGCCGGTTCGGTTTACGTCAACGCCCACGGCACTCTCGACCCGTCGATGCCGTTCGGTGGCTACAAACAGTCCGGTTTCGGCAAGGATCTCGGCGCCGAGCAACTCGACCATCTGCTCGAAACCAAAGCGGTCTGGATCACGCTGCCCTGACCCGGCAGGCCTCAAGGAGAACGCACTGAACAACCCCTCTCCACGGGGGAGGGCAACCCGAAAGGATGCCGTTACTTCGTCATGATCTTCCAACAATAAGAGCCCATCATGAACATAGAAGCCAAAGCCGCTCCTGGTGTGTCACTCCTCGGCGACAAACCTGTCGTCGAGGGTCATTCGATCGATTTCATTCCGGAAAACGAACGCACCGACAAGTTATCGAGTCAGGGGCCGTTCTGGTTTCTGGGTAATTTCACTTTCTTCACCATGACCATCGGTTTCGTTGGCCCGAGTGTCGGGCTGACCGCGCTCTGGACGACGCTCGCCGGCACGCTGGGCATCATGTTCGGCACACTGTTCATGGCGTTTCATGGCTCGCAAGGCCCGCACCTTGGGTTGCCGCAAATGATCCAGTCGCGGGCGCAGTTCGGTTATCGCGGGGTGATTCTGGTGCTGCTTGCGACACTGTTTGTGTTCGCCGGTTTCAACATCGTCAATCTGGTGTTGATGATGCAGGGCATGCACACGCTGTTCGGTTTCGAGCCATGGT
This sequence comes from Pseudomonas rustica, assembly GCF_049959085.1. Classification (NCBI taxonomy): domain Bacteria; kingdom Pseudomonadati; phylum Pseudomonadota; class Gammaproteobacteria; order Pseudomonadales; family Pseudomonadaceae; genus Pseudomonas; species Pseudomonas rustica. The sequence continues at coordinate 1,707,402 of NZ_CP188200.1, forward strand.
TGGTTGCCGTGGCAGTGACGATCCCGGCGGCGATTCTGGCGATCCTCGGCCATGACTGGATGCACCGCAGTTTCAAATGGGCGTTGTGCCTGTCGATTCCGTTGTACGGTCTGGTGACGTTGGCCGTGCTGATGGGCTGGGTGCCGGATGCGCCGCTGCCCGTGCTCGCCGCCGGGGACATCGCGCCACCGCCACTGGGGTTTAACTGGACCGGTTTCATCGCGCAGTTTGCCGCCGCCGCCAGCTACAACATCGCTTACGCGCCTTACGTCTCGGACTATTCGCGGTATCTGCCGAAGAACACCTCCAGCGGCAAGCTGATTGCCGTGGTGTTTGTTGGCGCCTCGTTGTCCGGCGCGTGGATGATTTCCGTGGGCGGCTGGCTCGCCGATCACCTGCATTCCACCGACGTGCTGGTGGCGCTCGGACAGGTCGGCAATGTGATGTCGCCACTGGTTGGCACGGCCGTGGTGGTGATCACGATTCTGGCGATCCTGCCGGTGATTGCGATGAACATCTACAGCGCCAAACTGACCACGCTGACGTGCGTCGACTCGATCAAAAAAATCCAACCCACACGCAAGGCACGGGTGCTGGCGATCACCTTCGTGATCCTCCTGCAATTGGGCGTGGCGCTGAGTATTCAAAGCACGGGCAAAGGTTTGTCGGTGCTGGGGATTTACCTGGTGGTGATGCTGTACTTCCTGGTGCCCTGGACGTCGGTCAACCTCACCGATTACTTCTTCGTGCGCAAGGGCCGCTACGCCATCCCGCACTTCTTCATGCCCAAGGGCAACATCTACGGCAGCTGGGGCCTGCGCGGCATCGCCGCGTACGCCATCGGGTTTGTCGCGATGATCCCGTTTTTCTACATCTACGACGGCGTTGAGCAGCGCGAGGTGTATGTCGGCCCGCTCGCCAGAGCGCTGGGCAGCATCGACATCGCCTGGCTGGTCGGGCTGATCGTTTCGGGGCTGGCGTATTACTGGTTCAGCCGTTCGATCGATCTGGCGAGTGAAGAAACCGTGATCCGCCAGATCGAAAAAACCTCTCCGCAATACACCACCGGCGACTCGCTGACGCGACGCGTGTCGCCTGCAATCAAGCCATCGACGGCCGGGAGATAAGCATGGCTACGCAAAAATACGACTACATCATCATCGGTGCCGGCTCCGCCGGTTGTGTGTTGGCCAACCGCTTGAGCGAAGACCCGGACACCTCGGTGCTGGTGCTGGAATTCGGTGGCAGCGATCGCAGTGTGGTGATCCAGATGCCGAGCGCCTTTTCGATTCCGATGAACACCAAAAAATACAACTGGCGCTATGAAACCGAACCGGAGCCATTCCTCAACGGACGGCGCATCCATTGCCCGCGTGGAAAGGTGCTGGGTGGTTCTTCATCGATCAACGGGCTGGTCTACATTCGCGGTCACGCCTGCGATTTTGACGAGTGGGAATCCCTCGGTGCGCAAGGCTGGGGCTACCGCAATTGCCTGCCGTATTTCAAACGTGCCGAGCACTATGAAGCAGGCGGCGACAACTATCGCGGGCAAACCGGGCCGCTGCACACCACCAACGGCAACCACATGAAAAATCCGCTGTACGGCGCGTGGGTGCAGGCCGGCGCCGAGGCGGGTTACATCAAGACCGACGACTGTAACGGCTACATGCAGGAAGGTTTCGGCGCGATGCACATGACCGTGAAAAACGGTGTGCGCTGTTCAACGGCCAACGCCTATTTGCGCCCGGCGATGGCGCGCCCGAACCTCACCGTGATCACCCACGCGATGACCCGGCAGATCCTCCTCGACGGCAAACGTGCGGTCGGCGTCAGCTATGACCACAACGGCCAGACGCATGAGGTCTATTGCCGGCGCGAAGTAGTGGTTTCGTCCGGGCCAATCGGCTCGCCGCACCTGCTGCAACGCTCCGGCATCGGCCCGGCCGACGTGCTGCGCAAGGCCGGCATCGAGGTGCGCCACGATCTGCCCGGTGTCGGTGAAAACCTGCAGGATCACGCCGAGGTGTACATCCAGTTCAGTTGCAAGGAACCGGTGACCCTCAACAGCAAAATGGATCCGCTGAGCAAATTGCTCATCGGTTTGCGCTGGCTGCTGTTCAAGGATGGCCTCGGCGCGACCAACCATTTCGAGGCTGGCGGGTTTATCCGTTCGGACAAGGGTTTGCGTTGGCCGGACATTCAGTTTCACTTCCTGCCGGCGGCCATGCGTTACGACGGCAACAAGCCGATCAAGGGCCATGGCTTCATGGTGCTCACCGGGCCGAATAAGCCCAAAAGTCGCGGCTATGTGCGCGCACGCTCGGCGGATCCGTACGAGCATCCGCAGATCCAGTTCAATTACCTGCAACGCGAAGAAGACCGCGAAGGTTTTCGCCGCTGTATCCGCCTGACCCGGGAGATCATCGGCCAGAAAGCCATGGATCGTTTCCGCGACAGCGAGATCGCTCCCGGCGTTTTGGTTAACAGCGACGAAGACCTCGATGCCTTCGTCCGCGAAAACCTCGAAAGCACCTATCACCCGTGCGGCTCCTGTCGAATGGGCGAGGACGCGCTGGCGGTGGTGGACTCCGAACTGCGCGTGCACGGCCTCGATGGATTGCGCGTGATCGATTCGTCGGTGTTCCCGAGCGAGCCGAACGGTAACCTTAATGCCCCGACCATCATGCTCGCCGAACGGGCCAGTGATCTGCTGCGCGGGCGGGCGATGTTGCCGCCGTCAGAGGCGCCGGTGGGGCTGGTGCAGGATTGGGAGAACAGCCAGCGCACATCGTTGCCAGGGCGCAATGTCCGGGTTTAGCTGTTCGAGTGATCCAGCGCCGACGTAGGTGGTGTGCATTTAGATCATTAAGTTGTCAGTTACGGTCATTGAGTGATCACGGTGCGGCTCTTAGTCTGTCGAACATGACTGACGGGGGACGCAGAGCTCCCGCAACTTTTCCGTGATTGCTCGTTGTGGAGTTACCGATGACCGCCGCTCATTACCCGCACCTGTTGGCCCCGCTGGATCTGGGATTCACCACGCTGCGCAATCGTACCCTGATGGGTTCGATGCACACCGGCCTGGAAGAAAAACCGGGCGGTTTCGAGCGTATGGCGGCGTACTTCGCTGAGCGTGCGCGCGGCGGTGTTGGCCTGATGGTGACTGGCGGGATCGGCCCGAATGACGAGGGCGGCGTTTATTCTGGTGCGGCCAAGCTGACCACCGAAGAAGAAGCGCTCAAGCACCGTATCGTCACCCGCGCGGTGCATGACGCGGGCGGCAAGATCTGCATGCAGATTCTCCACGCCGGTCGTTATGCCTACAGCCCGAAACAAGTGGCACCGAGCGCGATTCAAGCGCCGATCAATCCGTTCAAGCCAAAAGAGCTGGACGAAGAGGGCATCGAAAAGCAGATCAGCGATTTCGTCACTTGCTCGGTGCTGGCGCAAACCGCCGAGTACGACGGCGTCGAAATCATGGGCTCGGAAGGCTATTTCATTAACCAGTTCCTCGCCGCGCACACCAACCACCGTACCGACCGTTGGGGAGGCAGCTACGAAAACCGTATGCGCTTGCCGGTGGAAATCGTCCGCCGTGTGCGCGAAGCGGTGGGCCCGAACTTCATCATCATTTTCCGTCTGTCGATGCTCGACCTGGTCGAGGGCGGCAGCACCTGGGATGAGATCGTCACCCTGGCCAAGGCCATTGAGCAGGCCGGCGCGACCATCATCAACACCGGCATCGGCTGGCACGAAGCGCGGATCCCGACCATCGCCACCAAAGTGCCGCGTGCCGCGTTCAGCAAGGTCACGGCCAAGCTGCGTGGTTCGGTGAGCATTCCGTTGATCACCACCAACCGCATCAACACCCCGGAAATCGCCGAGCAGATTCTCGCTGAAGGCGATGCCGACATGGTCTCGATGGCGCGGCCGTTCCTCGCCGATCCGGACTTCGTCAACAAGGCTGCCGAAGGCCGCGCCGACGAAATCAACACCTGCATCGGTTGCAACCAGGCGTGCCTCGATCACACCTTCGGCGGCAAGCTGACCAGTTGCCTGGTCAACCCGCGTGCCTGCCACGAGACTGAGCTCAACTATCTGCCGGTGCAGCAGATCAAGAAGATTGCCGTGGTCGGTGCTGGCCCTGCCGGTTTGTCTGCCGCGACCGTGGCGGCCGAGCGTGGCCATCAGGTGACCTTGTTCGATTCGGCCAGCGAAATCGGCGGTCAGTTCAACATCGCCAAGCGTGTGCCGGGCAAAGAAGAGTTCTTCGAAACCCTGCGTTACTTCAAGCGCAAGCTGCAAACCACCAATGTTGAGGTGTGCCTGAACACTCGCGTTGATGTGGCGAAACTGGTTGAAGGCGGCTACGACGAAATCATCCTCGCCACCGGTATCGCGCCGCGTCTGCCGGCGATTCCCGGCGTTGAGAACGCCAAGGTGTTGAACTACATCGACGTGATCCTTGAGCGCAAACCGGTTGGCAAGCGTGTCGCGGTGATCGGCGCTGGCGGCATCGGTTTTGACGTCTCGGAATTCCTCGTTCACGAAGGCGTTGCGACCAGTCAGGATCGCGCCGCGTTCTGGAAAGAGTGGGGCATCGACACGAAACTGGAAGCACGCGGTGGCGTCGCCGGGATCAAAGCGGCGCCGCATGCACCAGCGCGTGAAGTGTTCCTGTTGCAGCGCAAGAAAACCAAGGTCGGCGACGGTCTGGGTAAAACCACTGGCTGGATTCACCGTACCGGTTTGAAGAACAAGCAGGTGCAGATGCTCAACAGCGTGGAATACCTGGGCATTGATGATGACGGTCTGCACATTCGCATCGGCGAAACCGGCGAGCCGCAACTGCTGGCGGTGGACAACATCGTGATTTGCGCGGGGCAGGATCCATTGCGTGAGCTGCACGATGGCCTGGTCGCGGCGGGGCAGAATGTGCACCTGATCGGCGGCGCGGATGTCGCGGCAGAGCTGGATGCCAAACGCGCGATCAACCAAGGCTCGCGCCTCGCCGCTGAACTGTAAACACCCACTGTAGGAGCTGCCGCAGGCTGCGATCTTTTGATTTTGTTTTTTAAAGACAAGATCAAAAGATCGCAGCCTGCGGCAGCTCCTACTAGTATGTGTTTTTTTCAGATTACGCAGTGTCCATGTTTTCCCACGCCCCCCTCGAACCCCTTCATCTGGACTGGCTGACCGCCGCCGGCATCGAAGTGGCGATCCTGCGTCTCGACCAGATCGACCCGCTGATCAGTGGCAACAAGTGGTTCAAACTCAGCGAACACCTCAAAGCCGCCGACCGTGCGGGCGCCGAAGGCATCATCAGCCTTGGCGGTGCGCATTCCAATCATCTGCATGCATTGGCAGCGGCCGGAAGACGCTTGGGGTTCAAAACCGTGGGGCTGTTGCGCGGGCATGCCCAGGAAACGCCGACGGTGAAGGATCTGCAGGCGTTCGGCATGCACCTGCATTGGTTGGGGTTTGCCGGTTACCGGGCACGGCATGAGTCGGGGTTTTGGTTGCCATGGCGGGCGCAGTATCCAGAGTTGCACGCGGTGCCGGAGGGTGGCGGGGGATTATCGGGTGCGCTCGGTTGCGTGACGCTTAAGGAGCAGGTCGACGCGCAATTGCCTTCATTGGGCTGGAGTGATTACCACGGCTGGTGGCTGGCGTGCGGCACCGGGACGACGTTGGCGGGATTGGTGCTTGCCGAGGCGGGGGCGCATACGGTTTATGGTGCGTTGGCGGTGCCGGAAGATCACGGTGTGGCGCCGCAGGTTGAGTCGATTCTGCGAGAAGCGGGGCGGGTGGATGCGGGGTATGAATTGATTGATGCCAGCCGAGGTGGTTTTGCCAAGGTTGATCCGGGGTTGTTGGCGTTTATTGAACAGACCGAGCAGGCTAGCGGTGTGCCCTTGGAACCGCTGTATACCGGCAAAGCGCTGCTGGCCCTTAAGGAACAAATTGGGTCAGGTAAATTTTCCAGCGGCACACGACTGATCTTCATCCACACTGGCGGCCTACAAGGCAGACGCGGTTTCCAGCCCTGACAGGTGAGGTTTTTGTGGCGAGGGGATTTATCCCCGTTGGGCTGCGAAGCAGCCCCCAATTCAGCCACCACAGTTCAGCCTGACTCACCGCATGCTAAGGTTTTGGGGCCGCTTCGCAGCCCAACGGGGATAAATCCCCTCGCCACAATGGTTTTAATTCCCCCAGCTAGATTCCATTGCTTGCCACAATGGTTTGCATTGACCCAGATAGATCCCATTGCCAGCCACAATGAGACCTCAGTGGGTTTACCCGCGCTTCGGCATCATCCGCAGCAACGTGTTATCCCTCACCACATAATGGTGATAGATCCCCGCCAGCGCGTGCAGCCCGATCAGCCAGTAACCGATCGTGGCGATCAGCACGTGCCAGCCCTCCACCTGTTTGGCGAAGGCTTTGTCCTCACCCACCAGCAGCGGCAGATCGAAACCGTAAAACATCACCTGATGCCCCTCGGCACTGGTGATCAGCCAGCCCAGAATCGGCATGCTGATCATGAACAGGTACAACGCCCAGTGCATCAGCCGCGCCAGTACGGTTTGCCATTGTGGCGAGGCGGGGAAGATTTTCGGTGCCGGGCCGAGGCTGCGCGCGAGCAGGCGAAACCACACCAGCACGAATACGGTCAGGCCGAGCATGTAATGCACTTCGCGGATCAGCGTGCGGCCGCCGCTGCCTTTGGGGAAGAAGCCGCGCAATTCCATGCTGGCGTACACCAGCACCAGCAGCACCAACATCAGCCAATGCAGCATGACCGACACGGTGCTGTAACGCGATTCGGAACTTGTCCACGGCATACAGTGTTCCTCTCGGTTCAGGGTTTCATCGCACCGTTTCTCTGACGGCATGCCTTAACTGTAAACCCACTTGGGCATTTCTGCTGAACGAAACAAAAGTTTTAATGTGCTGTTTTTACAAAGTTACTAGTGTTTGCGGTTTGTGGACTTTAGTGCTGCGGGTGTAACCGGTTGTTGTTTATATCTTGAATCTGCACAGAGTTTGATTGGCGTTGTTTGATCCGCTAATGTTGCGGTCAGTTGTTGCTTTCAAATCGCTTGATTTAATAAGTGATGCTGTTGATAACTTGCTTAAAAGGACTTAAATATGACTTTTTGTATTCTTCTGAATCGCAAACATAGTAAAAACATTGTAAAAAAAGCGATGGCAAAGCCACCGATATCTCGACCGAAGCCCGTGGGCAGCAAACCGCCAGTAACCCGACCCACCACACCTCCGGTCAAGCCACCCGTGGTTCCGGTCAAGCCGCCAGTCAAACCTGCACCGGTCAAACCGCCTGTGAAGCCGCCGGTCAAACCACCCGTGAAGCCACCTGTCACTCCGGGGACGCCTGGCACCAAACCACCGGTCAAACCAGCGCCACCGGGCACCAAACCACCCGTGAATGCCCGTCCGCCAATGCCGTGGCCTACCTTGAACATCAACATTGATCCGGTGGCACTGATTAACCTGATCAGCGCCCTCGGCAGTATTCGCCAGCCGGATGGATCGACCACACTGAGCGATGGCAGCATCGTCGATGCCGGAAAAAACAAAGTTACCCGCCCCGACGGGATCATTCAGCATGCTGACGGCCGGGTCGAGCATCCTGATGGCCGCATCGTGTGGCCGGATGACACCGTGGAATATCCAGATGGTCGTATCGTCTGGGCTGACGGCACCGAGCAACTAGTGGACGGTTCGATTCGTTATCCCGATAGATTGAAATATGATGCAGATGGCAATCCCGTTGTTGATTGAATGTTACTGTTTTGATTTAAAAGACTGTTCAGGTTTAACAGCTTGAAACCGATCAGGTGTTTAATGTGATCAATAAAAAACCGCCAACTTTTTATCAGTTGGCGGTTTTTTCAATCTACCTTAATCGTTTTGCGGCATCTCACCCTTGGCCAGACGCTTGTTGATGTCGGCAATCACTTCCGGCAAATCAGTGATGGTGTCGATCATGTAGTGCGGACGCGAGCTTTCGAACAGCGCGTGGATGCGCTTGCGTTCGCTGGCCAGTTCATCGCTGCCCAAGGCGCGGAAACCTTCGTAATCCAGGCCCAGCGCGTTGCCCGAGCAGATCAGCGCAACCGTCCACATCCCGGCGCGACGGCCTTCCAGGATGCCCGGCACGGTGTCGTCGATCTTCACACAGGCGCCGACGTCGTCGATGCCCAAGGCAATCACGTTGGCCAGTGCCTGAGCCGGCCATGGGCGACCGTTCGGCACTTCGTCAGTCGCCACGACATGGTCAGCGACATAACCGTTGGTGGCGGCCAGTTCGACGACTTTGTCCATGACCTGCTTCGGATAGCCGGAGCAGGAGCCGATCTTGATCCCTTGCTGACGCAGATTGGCGATGGTTTCCAGCGCGCCGGGAATCAGCGCCGAGTGCTCGGCAATCTTCTCGATCTGCAGCGGCATGAAGCGGTTGTAAATCGCGGTGACGTCGTCATCGGTCGGCGTGCGGCCGAAAACCTTGCGATAACGCTCGGCGACCTGCGGCTGATCACAGAGGGTGCGGATGTGATCCCACTTGCCCATGCCCATCGGGCCACGGGCTTCTTCGATGGAGACCTGCACATCGAATTCGGCGAAGGCTTCGACGAAAATCTGCGTCGGCGCGAACGAGCCGAAATCGACCACGGTACCGGCCCAGTCGAGGATCGCGGCTTGCAGCTTGCTTGGATTGACGTAGTTCATGTCTATCAAATTCCTGATTTGAATGCAGTTCAAATGTGGGAGCGAGCCTGCTCGCGAAGGCGTCGTGTCAGTCGACATCGGTGTTGAATGTTCGACCGCTTTCGCGAGCAGGCTCGCTCCCACAGGGGATGGGTGGTGGGGTCAGATTTCGAGGACTTCCATTTCGCGCAGCACTTCACCAACAGCCGCCACCGCCTGGCGCATTTCGTCCGGGCTGACATGACCGATGCAGCCGACACGGAAGGTCTCAACCTGAGTGAGCTTGCCCGGATAAAGGATGTAACCCTTGGCTTTGACCCGTTCGTAGAAATCCTTGAACTGATAACGCGGATCGCTCGGCGCATGGAACGTGGCAATAATCGGCGCCTGAATCGCTGCCGGCAGAAAGCTGCGCAAACCGAGTTTGCCCATCTCTTCCATCAAGGCCTGGCAGTTGGCGGCGTAACGCGCATGCCGTGCCGGCAACCCACCTTCTTCGTTGTATTGCAGCAAGGCTTCATGCAGCGCCGCGACCACGTGGGTCGGCGGGGTGAAGCGCCATTGACCGGTTTTCTGCATATAAGCGTGTTGATCAAACAGATCCATCGCCAGCGAGTGCGAATTGCCAGCCGCAGCGGCCAGCGCCTCTTTGCGGGCGAAGACGAAACCCATCCCCGGCACACCTTCCAGACACTTGCCGGACGCGGCGATCAGTGCGTCGAACGGCACTTTTTGCGCGTCTACCGGCAGGGCGCCAAAGGAGCTCATGGCGTCGATGATCAGGCGTTTGCCGTGCTGTTCGACGACGTGGGCGATCTCTGGCAGCGGATTGAGAATCCCGGTGCTGGTTTCACAATGAATCAGCGCGACGTGAGTGATATCACTGTCGGCGCGCAGCAAGCGGTCGACGTCAGCGGCGGTGGTCGGTTCGTCTTCAGCGGTTTCGAAGGTGCTGAACGAGCGGCCGAGCACTTCGCAGATTTTCGCCAGTCGTTTGCCGTAAGCGCCGTTGATCAGCACCAGCACTTTGCCGTCGCGCGGCACCAGGGTGCCGATGGCCGCTTCGACGGCGAAGGTGCCGCTGCCCTGTAACGGCACGCAATGGTGAGTGGCGGCGCCGTTGAGGATCGCCAGCAATTGTTCGCAGAGGCTGGCAGTCAGTTGGTTGAAGCGGTCATCCCATGACCCCCAGTCGACCATCATCGCCTGGCGGGTGCGGGCCGAAGTGGTCAACGGGCCGGGAGTGAGCAGGATGGGTTCGGCAATACTCATTCGTGTGTCCTCGGATAGCGCTGTGGGATGAAGCTACGGGGCATACGTTGCAATTCGGCGTTGCATCAATCAAATTGTTTGTTGTTATGCCAGCCATCAGTGAGAGTTATCCATGAACCTGTTCCAACTGCGCGCCTTCGATGCTGTGGCCCGCGAAGGCAGCTTCACCCGTGCCGCTGCGCGGTTGTTCATCAGTCAGCCGGCGGTCACCGGGCACATCAAGGCGCTGGAGGAGCACTACCAGATCACCCTGTTGCGGCGCACCGCGCGACGGGTGGAACTGACCGAGGAGGGCACCAAACTGGCGGCGATCACCCGCGCGATGTTTGGCCTCGCGGAAGAGGCGCAGACCATGCTCGAAGCCAATCGGCAATTGCTCACCGGGCGCCTCGAAGTCGCGGCGGACGGCCCGCACATGGTCATGCCGATGTTGGCGAGCCTGCGCGCGCGTTATCCGGGGATCACGGTGAATCTGCGTTTGGGCAATGCTCAGGAAACCCTCGCGGCGCTGTTATCCGAGCACGCGGATGTCGCCGTGCTGACCGAAGTCGAGCCGCGCAAAGGCCTGCACCTGCAAGCGCTGAGCGAGTCGCGGATTTGCGCACTGGTGCCCGCCGCGCATTCGTGGGCAACGCGCCAAGGCGAGGTAAAACTCAAGGAGCTGGATCAAGTGATCATGGTGCTGCGTGAACCGAGTTCGATCACCCGGCGAACGTTTGACGAGGCCTGTGCGCAGGCCGCAATCCATCCGCGTGTGCTGCTGGAGCTGGACAGCCGCGAGGCGGTAACGGAAGCGGTGGCCGCCGAGTTGGGCGTCGGCGTGGTGTCATCGGTGGAAGTCAGCCATGACCCGCGCGTGGTGGCGATTCCGATTGTCGGCGACGGCTTGGTCAACCGGCACATGATCGGTTGCATGGAGCGCCGTCGGGAATTGCGCTTGATTCAGGCGTTTTTCGGGTTGGCACCGGCCTGAATCAGGCAATCGCCAACTGCGCTTGCGCCGGCAGGATCGCTGTAGTTTTGCGCGTGACCTCGATTCTCGGGTAATCCGCCTGCTTCAACTGCATGCCTTCGAGCAGATCCAGCGCGGCAGCCGGATCGTTCAGCGGCAGCGTCTGCAACAGCTTCACATCGAGATTCCACCACTGACTCTTGAGCAACCGTTCGATGGTCTGCGGGTCATGCCGGTACTTGATGATCTTCGCCGGGGTGCCGGCAACGATCGCGTAGGGCGGCACATCCTGAGTCACCAGCGCACGCGTCGCGATAATCGCGCCAGTGCCGATCTGCACCCCTTCAAGAATCATCGCGCTGTGCCCGATCCAGACGTCGTGGCCGATGGTGACGTCGGCCACCACCGGGTCGAACGTCAGGGCGGTGTCGGTGTACTGGAAGGGATGGGAACTGAGCCAGTCTGTCGGGTGAGAACTCTTTTGCTGACCGATAAAGCAGCGGGTGCTGATCGAACAAAAGCGGCCAATCGAGGACACGGCGGACAGCACGCAATCGCTGCGAATGTAGGTGTGTGCACCGATGGTCAGGTGTTTCGACTCGATCACCACATAACCGATGGACACGTGCTCCTCGAGCGTCAGCCTGGTTCGCTTGTGCAACGAGGAAATGCCGCCGGCGACTTTACAATCGTGCTGGCGAATCCATTTCTTCCAGAAATGATCTCGAACGGAATTGATTAGTTTTTTCACGATGCGTTCTTCGATTCCGTGATCGCAACTCTGCGAAAGGGGTCGGGAAATAATTTGTCACAGGAGCTCAGGCGCCAGTGTAGCCGACGATCTCGATCCGACTGAATACGAAAATTCCGACGTTACGCCAGACTCTCGCGCACCATTTCCAGAAACGTCGCCACCACGCGCCGCGAACTCTGTTCGCGCAGGCACACCAACGTTTCCGTCAGGCGCCGCGTGCAGTCGATAATCGGCAACGCGCACACCCGCGAATCCGCCCCAAATTCCGCCGCCGACACCACGCCGACACCAATCCCCACCACCACGGCCTCACGCGCCGCTTCCCGGCCTTCCACCTGAATCGCCGGACGAATGCGAAACCCGGCCCGGGCCATTTCTTCTTCCAGGGTTTGCCGGGTTACCGAACCGTGTTCACGCAACACCAACGGCGTGTCATCGAGATCCGCCAGGCAGATCGACTCGCGCTCGGCCCACGGGTGATTACGCGACACAAACGCGACCATCGGATCGTTACGCAACGGAACACAGAGCAAGCGTTCATCGCTGACATCACGCCCGAGCAGGGCCAGATCGGCCTGATAGTTGAACAGGCGAAACAGCGATTCGTCGGTGTTGCCGGTCTCGATCTTCACGCTGATCCCCGGATAGCGCTCGCAGAACCGCGCGATCTGCGGCAGCACGTGCACCGGCGCATCCACCGCCAGAATCAGGCTGCCGGTCTGCAAGGCCTGGGATTCCTGGAGTAATTCCTGCGCTTCGGCTTCGATCACGAACAGCCGCTGGGTGATCGCCAGCAAGCGTTCGCCCAGATCGGTCAGGCGCACGGAACGTTTATTGCGGTGAAAAAGCAAAACGCCAAAGCGTTCTTCCAGTTTGCGCACCTGGTCGGAAATCGCCGGTTGCGTGAGGTAGAGCCGCTCGGCGGCTTTGGTGAAGCTTCCATGCACCGCGACGGCGTGGAAGGCTTTGAGTTGGGCGTGGGAGACTGCCATGGCGACTCCTGGTGCGAGATCAGTTCAGTAACAAGCTGAGCTTATGAGTGAAATACGATAAATCGATTTTATTTATTAAACAGTAATTGCTTTGATCGGCTCACGCCATCGCTGACTGCTCGGTCGAGCAGCGGCGTTGGCCATGAGCCTGTGCGTGCAACCGCAGGCCTCATCTGACCGGTACCGCCATAGGGAAGGGTGGTATCGCAGTGCTCAACAATAAAAACACAGGCGTTTTGCTTAACGATTCTGCCGGCACACTCACACCCTGAGGTCAGAACCACAATGAACAAGCACATCGGCACCATCGCACGTTGGCGCGTGCAGATTTTCGCGATTACCTGGCTTGCGTACGCCGCTTTCTACTTCACCCGCAAAGCCTTTTCGGTGGCCAAACTGGGCATCGCCGAAGACCCGACCTTCATGCTCGACAAAATGGCCATGGCCAACCTCGACGCCATCTATCTGGCGGCGTATGCCGTGGGCCAATTCACCTGGGGCATGCTCGCCGACCGCTTTGGCCCACGGGTCGTGGTGCTCGGCGGCTTGCTGATTTCCGCCGCAGCCGCGTTGGTGATGGGCAGTTACGCCACACTTCCGATTTTCGCCACTTGCATGCTGATACAAGGCCTGGCGCAGTCCACCGGATGGTCGGGGTTGTGTAAAAACCTTGGCAGTTTCTTTCCTGCGAAGGAACGCGGGCGGGTGCTTGGCTTGTGGAGTTCCTGCTACGCGTTTGGCGGTCTGGTCGCGTCGCCGTTCGCCGGTTGGTGGGCGTATACGTTGATCGGCAGTTGGCACGCGGCGTTTATTTCCAGCGCGGTGGTGGTGGCAGTGGTCGCGGTACTGTTCTTTATCTTCCAGCGCAATAAACCGGAAGACGTCGGCCTGCCGGAAGTCGATCCGGAGCCGGTATTGACCGCTGAGGAAACCGCAGCCAACAGCAAGCTAAGCGTGTGGGAGCCGCTCAAGGAAATCCTGCGCAACCGCACGGTGTTGGTGCTCGGTCTGGCGTATTTCATGTTGAAACCGGCGCGTTACGCGATTCTGTTGTGGGGCCCGGTGATCGTGTTTGAACAGATGCCGAGTGTCGGCAAGGTCGGCGCGGCGATTATTCCGACCTCGTTCGAACTGGCCGGATTGCTCGGGCCGATCCTCATCGGTCTGGCCTCGGACAAACTCTTCGGTGCGCGGCGCATGCCGGCCTGCGTCATCAGTTTGCTCGCGCTGACCGTGACGCTGGCGCTGTTTATGGCCGCGCTGCAAACCGGCAGTGTGTTGCTGGTCGTCGCGCTGCTGTTTGTCATGGGCCTGACCCTGTATGGCCCGGACTCGATGATCAGCGGTGCAGCCGCCATCGATTTCGGTAAAGCCAAGGCGGGCGCCACGGCGGCCGGTTTCGTTAACGGTTGCGGCTCGGTCGGTGCGGTGCTCGGCGGTCTGCTGCCGGGTTATTTCGACTCGGTGACGGTGTTCATCGTCTTCGCCGGTTGCGCATTGTTTTCGGCACTGGTGCTGATCCCGCACTGGAACAGCCGCCCGGTCGGCGTCATGGAACCACGCGCCTCGATCCCCAATTGCCCGCTGACCATCAAACCTCTGCGTACCTGAAAACCCGCTGCCGTGTGGCCTGCTGCGACGTTCGCGGCAGGCTGCGCCGTGGCCCACTGACTGGAGAAATCCCATGAGACCGTTTTGGCTGGAGCAGGCCTTGCAGGCTGATACGTCCGAGACTTGCCCGCCGCTGCAAGGCGAAGTGCGCACCGACGTGTGCATCGTTGGCGGCGGTTACACCGGGTTGTGGACGGCGATCATGCTCAAGCAACAGAACCCTGAACTCGACGTGCGGCTGATCGAAGCTGACATCTGCGGCGCTGGCGCCAGTGGGCGTAACGGCGGTTGTGCGCTGTCATGGTCGGCGAAATATTTCACCCTGGAACGCCTGTTTGGCGTCGAGGAGGCGGTGCGTCTGGTCAAGGAATCCGAGCGCAGCATTCATGCGATCGGCGAGTTTTGCGAGCAGTACGGCGTCGATGCCGATTACCGCCTCGACGGCACGCTGTACACCGCGACCAACCGTGCGCAAGTCGGCTCGACCGATGCGGTGATCGCGGCGCTGGAGCGTAACGGCATCAACTCGTTCACCCAGCGGCCGGTCGCGGATGTGCAGCGCATGGCCGGTTCCAGCAAACATCTGGAAGGCTGGTTTTCGCCAGCGGCGGCCAGTGTGCAACCGGGCAAACTGGTGCGCGGATTGCGGCGTGTGGCGTTGCAACTGGGCGTGACGATCCATGAAAACACAGCAATGACCGGTCTGGAGGAAGGGCGCCCGGCGCGCATTCAAACACCCAACGGCAACATCATCGCCGACCGCGTGGTGCTGGCGATGAACGCATGGATGGCCCGGGCCTTTCCGCAGTTCGAACGCAGCGTGGCGATTGTTTCCAGCGACATGCTGATCACCGAACCGCGCCCGGATCTGTTGCAGGAGATCGGTTTGACCAGCGGTGTGACCGTGCTCGATTCGCGGATTTTCGTGCACTACTACCACAACACCCCGGACGGCCGGATCATGCTTGGCAAGGGCGGCAACACCTTTGCCTTTGGCGGGCGGATGCTGCCGGTGTTCGATCAGCCGTCGCCGTATGCCGGGTTGCTCAAGCGCAGCCTCGATGACTTCTTCCCGGCGTTCAGCGATGTGAAAGTCGATGCGACGTGGAACGGGCCGTCGGATCGCTCGGTGACCGGTTTGCCGTTTTTTGGGCAAATGAGCAGCAGCGGCAATGTGTTTTATGGATTTGGCTATTCCGGCAGCGGGGTTGGGCCTTGTCACATGGGCGGGCAGATTCTGGCGTCGCTGGTGCAGGGGATGGATAACGCCTGGACGCGTTCGCCGATTGTGAACGGGCCGCTGGGGTATTTCCCGCCGGAGCCGATTCGTTACCTCGGTTCGCTGATGGTACGCAACGCCATCCGCCGCAAGGAACGCGCCGAAGATCACGGCCACCGGCCACGGCATCTGGACGTGCGCCTGGCGAAATTCGCCGCTGCCGCCGGCAAAGCCGACAAAGCCTGAAGGGTTGAAAACAACCCCTGTAGGAGCTGCCGAAGGCTGCGATCTTTTGCTGTTGATTGTAAAAAACAAGATCAAAAGATCGCAGCCTTCGGCAGCTCCTACCGGTCTGGATTTGTGGTCAGGAGCGGTTGATCAGCCAGTCGAGTAAGAGGCTGCTGTCGCGTGCTGGCGGTGCTTCAACCGGCGCGGATTCGCGCTGCGCTCCCAAACACAAAATCGGTCGATCCGGATCGCTGTCGAGAAAACTCACCCACACCTCACTGCCCGCACGGGGCAACTCGTGCGCGGCAATGCGGCCATTGGCGTTGGTCAACGCAATCGGCAGCCAAATCCCCTCAGAATCATGCGATGTTGGCCTCGGCCACAAACTCACCTTGATGCGCCCCTTGTCATCCAGTTTCGATGGCTGCCCCTTTGTGCCGAGCACTCGCGCCAAGTGAATCCCCGGAATGCTCGGCCGTGATTGTTTCAGCGCCGGGCGAAAATCCGTCGACCATGGCAAAGCCGTGAAATCACAGTGATAGCGATACACACTCGGCGCCGGATCAAGGATGCAAAGTTGCTGACCCTGATGGCGCACGGACGTGATCAACCATTGTTCATTGAAGGCATTGATCGGATGTTCGGTCACTTGCAGCAGGTCGGCGCTGTGCAATCCGGGGCTGTCGCAGCGACCGTGAATCGAGCGGTACTGGCAGCGCTGGCGCTCCAGATGACGGCGGCTGCGTTGTTCGGCATCACGTTGTTCAAGGGACAACATCTGCGGTGCGAGGACAGGCACGGTTTGATTGGCCGAGTCCTCGCCCGACGCCTGTTGGCCACGATTGCGCACCCGGTGCAGCGCTCGAATTGGCGCGGCGTCATGTTGCTGAAACAGCGCGCAGACCCGTGGCGATGGCGTGTCATCGTCGAGACTGAAGGGCAGCAGCGTCGGTTCCTGCGGCAGGCTTAGGCTGTCATCGGCAAACACCACCACATGCCCGTCAGGCCGATGCTCGAAATGATAATGGATGCCTTCGTCTTCACACAGACGTTGCAGCAGCGCCAGGTCGCTTTCCTCGTATTGAATGCAAAAGTCCCGCACAGGGTAGTGGCCGACGGTCATTTCGATGCGAAAGCTGTTCTTTGGCAGCCCATGCTCGGTGAGCAATTGTGCAAGGATCGCCGGCACACTCAACTGCACAAACACCCGGCGTTTAAGCGATTGCGCCAGACGTTGCAGATAAGGCACCAGCACCAATCGATAACCGATCCGGTGCGTGCCGCGATGTTCGCAACGGACACTGTGGATCAGGCCATGCACACCGTGCTGCTCGCTCAGGCGTAAATACGCCGGTTGCTCCAGCAAGCTGTCGGGCAGGACGGCGGGCGCCAGGCCAATGACATCGACCTCGAAGCGAAAGGGCTGATTGAGCGCTTCATCACCGCTGAAACGCACCACCGGCAGGCACAATCCGCCATCGATCAGGGTCAGGGTGAAGGGACTTTCCATGTCATTGAGCATTCGTACAGGTTCTGTCGGTCAATACGGACGGCAGAGGGTACGAAACCGCAGCGCGGAATAGTCACCGCAAGGCAGCTTTTCAGAATCGCCCTACACGTTGTGGTGAAGATGTCGATTCGCCAATCAATATTTTTGGTCGATTGCCGACTTTAGGCCGTATAAACTTGGCGCCACGCGTCGGCCAATAGATGTCTCGGCGCCACAGATCAAGAGAGTGAGTAATGGGCGCACAGTGGAAGGTTAAACACAAAGAAGCGGCAGCCAACGCCAGGGGCAAAATCTTCGGCAAACTGGTGAAAGAAATCACCATTGCTGCGCGTAACGGTGCCGATACCACTACCAACGCACACTTGCGTCTGGTGGTTGAACAGGCCAAGAAAGCCTCGATGCCGAAAGAAACCCTCGATCGCGCGATCAAGAAAGGCGCCGGTCTGCTCGGTGAAGCGGTGCAATACCACCGCGTGACCTACGAAGGTTTCGCCCCGCACCAGGTGCCGCTGATCGTCGAGTGCGTGACCGACAACGTTAACCGCACCGTCGCCGAAATCCGCGTCGCGTTCCGCAAGGGCCAACTGGGCGCTTCCGGTTCGGTCGCGTGGGATTTCAATCACGTTGGCATGATCGAAGCGTCGCCGGACACCCCGGACGCCGATCCGGAAATGGCCGCGATCGAAGCCGGTGCTCAGGATTTCGAGCCGGGCGAAGACGGCGCGACACTGTTTCTGACCGACCCGACTGACCTTGATGCCGTGCAGAAAGCCCTGCCGGAGCAAGGCTTCACCGTGTTGTCGGCCAAGCTTGGCTACCAGCCGAAAAACCCGGTGACCGGGTTGAGCGATGAGCAGATGGCTGAAGTTGAGGCGTTCCTTGAAGGCCTCGACAACCATGATGACGTGCAGGATATGTTTGTGGGTCTGGCTGGCTAAAGATCAAAAGATCGCAGCCTGCGGCAGCTCCTACAGGGGATCGCGTTCACTGTAGGAGCTGCCGCAGGCTGCGATCTTTTTAGCTGTCAGAGGTTTTCCAACACCTCAATCACTTCACCGAACCCCGGCCGCGCCAGCACATCCGCCTGACAACAACGCCGCTCCAGCTCCTCCAGCTGCACACGCAGCTCTACACTCAACCCCGAGTCAACGCGCGCCAGCAACTCCCCCAACAAAACCCCGAACGCCCGCACTTCAATGCGTTGCAGCGCCCGTGTCTGCGCGTTATCCGTCGTGGCGTGGAACGACGCCCCGCCAAAATCCCCCAATAAACAATCGCCTCGGTCGTTCAACATAATGTTGTGCCCGTAGAGGTCGCCGTGGGTGATGCCTTGCTCATGCAGATGCTCCGCCGCCGAGGCAACGCCCTTGGCAATGCGCAGCGCAACCTCAGCCGTGAAGCGCAGGTCATCGGCGTAAACATCCCGCGAACACGTCGCCAGACTTGGCAACCCGGCGAGGTTGCGAAAGCTCGGATCGATCAACTGCATGACCAAGCCTTGCTGACCGTCGGGGTGGCCGTCGATTCGCCCTTCAACGCGGATCAAATTCGGGTGCAAGCCGGCGGTGATGCACGCGTTCATCTCGTGCAGCGGTGAGCCATCGCTGGTCATCTCACCTTTGTACAACTTCACCGCGACCGGCTCCTCGCTGTGATCGGCACGTTGCCAGATCGCCCGATGAATCACCCCGGAGGCGCCTTCGCCCAGCTTCTGCTCCAGACGCAACGCTGACCAGTCGATCAGTGGCGTGGCTTCGAGGGCGGCAGCATCGGCTTCGGTTTCCAGCGGATTACCGGCGTAGGCCAGCCACGTCAGGCTCGGCAAACTCAACAGCCATTGCGGCAGCTCGGTGAACTGGTTGACGGAGATGCGCAGCAGCTCGAGTCGATGGCATTGGCTCAGCGACGGCGGCAGCGCTTGCAGACGATTGCCAGACAGCATGAGTTTCTGCAGATAGGGGCGTTCGCCCAGTTCGCTCGGCAGGGTTTCGATGCAGTTGTCGGTCAGTATCAGCCAGCGCAACAGCGGCGGCAGCGCGGCGCCGGGAACGTTGACGATGCGGTTGGCCTTGAAACCGATCATCGTCAACGCCGCGCATTGGCCGAGGCAAGCGGGCAGTTCGGTGAACGGGTTGTCCGAGCAGAACAGCACGCGCAAGCGGGTCAGACGGTGCAGATCATCCGGCAGACTGCTCAGATTATTGCCGCTGAGGTTGAGGATTTCGAGGGTGTCGGCCAGCTCGAAAATCTCGCGCGGAAACTCGGTCAGCCCGCACGACAGATCCAGCCGCGTGATGCCCGACAACTCGCCGGCGCGCAATTGAGCAAGGGTATGCATGTAGGTGTTCACTTTAGAAAGAGGACCAAGACACGAGGCGCTCGGGAATGGACGACATGATAACGGCAGAAGCTAATGCAGGTGTAGGAGCTGCCGCAGGCTGCGATCTTTTGATTTGGCAAACCGAGGGTCAAAAGATCGCAGCCTCGTTTCACTCGACAGCTCCTACAGAGGCTGGCGTCAGGCTAGTTGAGGGATAACCTGAAGCTGCCCCAACCGGCTACGCGTACGCCCTAGATCAATCGCATCGCCGCCCAGGCTTTCGCACAGCGACAAGCGGCCAATCAACGTCAGGTGTTTATCCTGGTCGTAAAGCACGTCGATCAAATTAATGAAGCGCTGTTGCGCCGCAATCGAGCAGTCGCCCAGCAGTGGCAAATCATCAATCACCCAGTGGTCGAAACGCCGACACAACTCCAGATAATCCATCACCGCCGTCGGCTGCTCGCACAGGTCATCGAAGGTAAAAGCCACGCTTCTGTCGTCACACCGTCGCGCCCGAAAATGCCGGGTACCGACGGCCAGCGACAATGGCGGGGCATCCTGTGCCGGCAGGTTCAGGGCCATGCGCTGATCGGCCGTACCCGGCCAGACATAATGCCCATGGGTAAATACTTGATGTTCATGATTACGCGCCAGACTGCGGTAATCATGCGGGCCGCCGACTTCCATGACCTGCATGCGCGTATTGATCAACTCGATCACCGGTTTGAACCGCGCGTGATAGAGCGGGTTGGGCAGCAAGCCTTCAGGCGGATAGTTAGAGGTCACCAGCAGCAGAATCCCGCGCTGGAACAGCGCTTTGAACAGCCGGGTGATGAGCATCGCGTCGCCGATGTCATGCACGTGAAATTCGTCGAAACACAACACCCGACAATCTTGCAGCAACTCATCGAGGGTGGTGGCGAGGGCGTCTTCCTGCTCGCGGTGGCTGAACATGCCTTGATGCAATTGCGCGAAAAACTGATGGAAGTGCAGCCGCCGCTTTTGCGTGATCGGCAGCGCCTGAAAGAAACCGTCGAGCAGCCAGCTCTTGCCGCGCCCGACCGCGCCGTACAGGTAAAGGCTCGGCGGAGTTTGTGCGGTGGCGCCGAACAGCAGACTGGCCTGTTGCGCCATGCAATCGATGACGCGCTGCTGACTGTGGCTGAGGGTGTAACCCTGCTGATGCGCCTTGTTGCGGAAATAATCGCGGATCGACTGTGCGCTCGCCTCGTGCCCGGCGCTGGCGCCAATGCCCTTGCCGAACAAGCGGCGCAGCACCGGCCAGCGTTGGCTCAGGTGTGATCGTTTCGGCGGTCGGGCGGGCACTCTGCGGTCACTCCGTATCGGTCATGCCGCCTCCCCGGAGTGCGGCGCGACATTGTAACCAGGCGACGTCAACGGCTTCTACCTCGGGCGGTCGAGGCCGTTCGGTGACAGAACATTTTCTGCGTGTTGCCAACCTTTCGAAACATAACCGGGCCGATCCATGGATCCAATTGACTGGCGCAATCGCCGTGCGTTGCTAACCTGAAACACAGTCACGACAGCGCAAGCCAGTGCTGACAAGGAATGGCGCAGTGAAACAACGAGTGGTCATGGGCCTGCTGGGTGTGCTTGCTGCACCTGCATACGCGGCGGATCTACAGGTCGAAGTGCGAGTCGACGTGCAGCGCGGCTGCCAGTTGATCGGCCAGCAACGCGAGGCCGGGATTGAGCAGCTCGGCGTGCTCGACTTTGGTAGCACCGCGCGCCTTGACGACCCTGACGGGCCATTGAGTGCGGCGCTGACCAATCAACGCTTGCCACGGCTGGAATGCAACCCGGACACGCCTTATCAGATGCGCGTTGACGGCGGTTTGCACGGCGGTGTCGGTGAGGTGCGATACATGGCCGGGACGGAGGGCAGCAAGCCGATTCCTTACCGCTTGTATCAGGATGCGGCGCGGCGAGTGCCGCTGGTGGTGGACGTACCGGTCAGCGGGCGGGTGCCGGACACGGGCACGGTGGAGTTGCCGTTGTATGCGCGGATCGAGCGGCTGGCGGAAGTGCCGAAGGTCAGCCGCTATTCGGATTTAGTGAAAGTAACGGTCACCTGGTGATCGCAACGGACAGCAACAACGCAGTGCTCAATGATGAGCGCAATGGATGAAGTCGCTGAAGGAGTCGGGACGGGCGCAATGGCAGGCAAATACTGGATGGTCATGGCAGCAGGTACGCTGGCGCTGCTCGCGGACGATGCGCAAGCAGCGGTCAGCGGGCAGATCCACGCGCGGCTGATCCTGATCGCCGGCTGCGAAGTCACCAACACCTCCAATCCTGCCAGTCCGGTCAGCGATCTCGGCACGCTGGATTTCGGTCAGCAGGGGCCGACCTGGAACGCGCCGATCAAAGCAGCCCTCGACGGCGACACCAGCGGCAAACTCAATGTCGCCTGCAACCCTTCGGTCACCGGTTTCACCGTCACCATCGACGGCGGCACCCATGGCGACGGCAACACCCGGCGCCTGAGCAACGGTCGCCAGACCCTCCCTTATCAGCTGTTTCTCGACCCCTCGGGCGCGCAGAGCTACAGCATCGGCCAACAACACAATTTCGCTGTCACCAGCGCTGCGCAAATACCCATTCCGGTATTTGGCTCGGTGGTGGCGAATACCCGCGCGGTTCCGGCAGGGGTCTACACCGACACCCTGACGGTGACGCTCGACTGGTAACCCCGTAGAGGACGGACACCATGCGTACGTTTGCATCAAGGATAGGTTTGTCGCTGCTCGGTCTGGCGCTGGTTTCCAGCGCCAACGCCGCCACCACGGTCACTGGCCAGATCACCTCCAGCCTGATCCTGATCAGCAGCTGTCAGGTCAACGGCGCCGGTGGCTCCACCGGTCTCAACTTCGGTGCCTTGAACTTCGGCACCGCCAACAGCCTGTTCACCACGGCCACCGGGCAAGTGCTGGGCGGTGGCGGCGGGGCGCTGTCGATTCTGTGCTCCAGCGGCACCACGCCGACGGTAAAAGTGCGCGCCGGTGCCCATGACGGCATGTCGCCGGGTGGCACCCGTGCGTTGTACGACGGCGTGGCGAATTACGTGCCCTACGACTTTTACACCGATGCCGGGCACTCGCAGCTGTTGGCGATCGACGGGACGATCAATCTCGCCGCGAGTACCGGTGTCGCGCAGACCGTGAATATCTACGGTCAGGCCGTGGGCAAGGCCGGTCTGCCGGCGGGTACCTACACCGACACCGTCGCTGTCGAACTGACGTTCTGATGCCATGTTCCGCCATGGCGGCATCGCGTTGCTTCTGCTCTGTGCGGGCAGTGCGCCGCTGACACTGGATGCCGCGACCAGCCAGAGCTTTCAGGTTAGCGCCACGGTCACGGCGGGGTGCCTGGTGGTGGGCGGGGTATCGAACTATGGCGGGCTGAATTTCGGTTCACGGTCGGCGCTGGCAACCGGCACGGTGCAGGTCGCACTGACTGGCGGCGTGCAGTTGCAATGCACGCCGGGGGTAACGTTGAACATGAGCGTCGATGGCGGTCAGTACAACAGCAGTGGCCGGCATATGCAGGTCAACAGCGGCAGCGCGCGAGTGGCGTACACGCTGTTCCGTGATGCGGCGTACAGCCAGAGTCTGGGCATCGGCCAGAGTGTGGCTGTGGCGTACAGCGATGCAAACAACATCCGCCTGCCGATTTACGGTCAGGTGCAATTGCCGGGCAATCAGCCTGGGGGGACGTACAGCGATGTGTTGCAGGTGCAACTGTCGTGGTGAGGCGAGGTTTGATTTGCCGACAAGGAGCAGGTTTATGGGGGCAGTTACGTTCATGCGGCGCGCGGTGTTGGCGCTGTTCACGCTCGGGGCAGGTTATGCGCACGCCGCCAGTTCGGTGTTGATCTGGCCGATCGATCCGGTGCTGGAGGCTGATCAACAGGCCAGCGCGTTGTGGCTGGAAAATCGCGGCACTGAAACCGCCAACCTGCAGATCCGCGTGTTCGGCTGGAGCCAGAACGGTTACGAGGAGCAATACCAGAACCAGCGCGATGTGATCGGCAGCCCGCCGGTGGCGAAGATCGAGCCGGGTCAGAAACAACTGGTGCGTCTGACCCGCACCAAGGACGTGCCGCCCGGGCAGGAACTGGCCTACCGAATCATCATCGACGAAATCCCGTCCGCACAACCGCCCAGTGCTGAAGGTGGCAAAACAGCGGCGGCGATTCGTTTTCAGATGCGCTATTCGGTACCGCTGTTCGCTTACGGCGCCGGTCTGTGGAGCAAAGAAGACAGCACCCGCCAGCGCGATCCCAAGGGCATTGGTTTGCCACAATTGACCTGGCGCACGGTGGCCGTGGACGGCCGGCCGTATGTCGAAGTGCGCAATCAAGGTGCGGTGCATGCGCGGTTGACGGATGTCGCGATCAAACAGGGTGGGCAGAACAAACCGCTGGCGGAAGGCTTGCTCGGCTACGTGCTACCGGGCGCGGTGATGCGCTGGCCGGCACCGGGAGGTCTGGCGGGGGATTCGGCGTTGCAGGTGCGGGTGAATGGCGGGGCGCAGGTGCAGAGCATTACCCCGGCGAAGTGAATGGGCTGATTCGGTGTCATGGCAAAGGGATTCACCAGTGCCACAGGGTTCACTGACCACAGTGAAAGTGGTCATGGCCACCCGCAGTATCAGGAGGATTCAGTCCATTGACGGACGTAAAGCGCGTATGAGCCGAGGATGGGCTCGCCGTATTCAGCGTCCGTTGTGGCATCTCACCGGCGCGTGCTGCCTGGTGTTCGTTCAA
Organism: Pseudomonas rustica; assembly: GCF_049959085.1. NCBI lineage: Bacteria > Pseudomonadati > Pseudomonadota > Gammaproteobacteria > Pseudomonadales > Pseudomonadaceae > Pseudomonas > Pseudomonas rustica. Next base: position 1,731,785 of record NZ_CP188200.1, read on the forward strand.
CCGTCCGGGGCCGGCGAACTGCCGCCACCGCCCAGCGGCATGGAGGCCGTCAGCGATGCACAGTTGTTTCTCGAACTGGTGGTCAACCAGATGAATACCGGGCAAGTGGTGGCGGTGCAGCAGCGCGGCGGGCGCCTGTTTTTACCCGCCACGGCACTGCGTGAAACCGGTATGAAACTGCCTGAAAACATCAGCACTGAAGTCGACCTCGACAGCCTGCCCGGTCTGCACAGCGAATACGACAGCGTCGGTCAACGCTTGCTGCTCAACGTGCCGCCGGAGTGGCTGCCAGAACAGTTCATCGGTAATCGCCAAGCCTATCCGCGCACTCCGGCGCTGAGCAGTTTCGGCGCGTTGTTCAACTACGACCTCTATCTCAACGACACCGATGATGCCGGCACCTATTTAGCGGCGTGGAACGAAGTACGCCTCTTCGACAGTTGGGGCACGTTGTCCAACACCGGGCAATATCGACGCACATTGTCCGGCGATTCAGTCAGCACACTGGACAACGGTTACCTGCGCTACGACACCACCTGGCGTTACTCCGACGACGAGCGAATGCTCACTTACGAAGCCGGCGACGTGATCAGCGGCGCCTTGCCTTGGAGCAGTTCGGTGCGTCTCGGTGGCGTGCAGTTCTCGCGGGACTTCGCCGTGCGCCCGGATCTGGTCACCTATCCGTTGCCGCAATTTGCCGGCGAAGCGGCCGTGCCGTCCTCGGTCGATCTGTTTATCAACGGCTACAAATCCAGCAGTGCCGAACTGCAACCGGGGCCGTACACGCTGACCAACATTCCATTTATCAACGGCGCGGGAGAAGCCGTGGTGGTGACCACGGATGCGTTGGGTCGACAGGTGTCGACCACGGTGCCGTTCTATGTCACCAGCAGCTTGTTGCAGAAAGGCTTGAGCGATTTTTCCGTGGCCGCCGGTTCCCTGCGTCGCGATTACGCTTTGAAGGATTTCAACTACGGCCCGGGCGTAACCTCCGGCAGCCTGCGCTACGGCGTCAGCGACAGTTTTACCCTCGAAAGTCACGCTGAAGCCTCCGATTCGCTGACCCTCGGTGGCCTCGGCGGCAATCTGCGGCTGGGTAATTTCGGTGTGCTCAACAGCGCCATGAGCCAGAGCCGTTTCGACGGCGAGGGCGGTCAGCAATTAAGCCTCGGCTATCAGTACAGCAATCAGCGTTTCAGCTTTTCCTATCAGCGCCTGCAACGCCACGATCAATACGCCGATCTGACCGTGGTCGACACGCCCTACATCAGTCTCAGTCGGCGCAGTGAACAGGCGACCCTCAGCGTTAACCTCGACCGCTGGGGCAGCCTCGGCGCTGGCTATTTCGATGTGCGCGCAGCGGACGATTCACGCACGCAATTGCTCAATCTGAGTTGGAGCAAACCGCTGTGGCGCAACAGCAGTTTCTACCTGTCAGCCAACCGCGAGATCGGCGATAGCAACTGGGCGCTGCAGGCGCAAGTGGTGATTCCGTTCGATCTGCGTGGCAGCTTGGCGATCAGCACCGAGCGCAGCAAAACCGGACAGAGCCAGCAGCGGGTCAACTACAGCCGCGCGGTGCCGACCGAGGGTGGCGTAGGGTTCAATCTGGGTTACGCCAAGGGCGATGGCCCGGACTATCGACAGGCCGACGTGACCTGGCGTCTACAATCGGTGCAGTTGCAGGCCGGCGTTTACGGTTCGTCCGACGCCGAAACCCGTTGGGCCGATGCCAGTGGTTCGTTGGTGTGGATGGACAAGCAGGTGTTCGCCGCCAACCGCATCGACGATGCTTTTGTTGTGGTCAGCACTGAAGGTTTTTCCAATATTCCGGTGCGCTACGAGAATCAGCAGGTCGGCGAGACGGACAAGAACGGCCATTTGCTGGTGCCGTGGAGCAGCGCCTATTACCGCGGCAAATACGAGATCGATCCGCTCAACCTGCCGCCAAATGTACGCAGCCCCAACGTCGAACAGCGCATTGCCGTGCGGCGTGGCAGTGGTTATCTGCTGGAGTTTCCGCTGACGCGGGTGATTGCCGCGAGCATCGTGCTGGTCGACGCGCAGAAACGCGAACTGCCGTTGGGCGCGGGTGTGCTGCACGAGCAGAGTGGTGCGCGGACGGTGGTGGGCTGGGATGGCCTGGTCTATCTGGAAAATCTCGAAGCGCAGAATTCCCTGGAAGTGACGTTGGCCGATGGCAGCACCTGTCGAGTGCAATTCCCGGTCGATATGCAGCAGAACCAGGTGCCGCTGATCGGCCCGCTGGTGTGCCAATGACGGTTGCACGGATGTTTTTGTGGCTCGCGCTGATGCTGCCGGGGGCGGCGCAGGCGTTGTGCTCGGTGGTGGGGACGACCCCAGCGTCGTTCGGTTCGATCAGTTCGATCGCCGTGCGCACCACCTCTCAACCCAGTTCGACATTGAATGGCGGGTTGAGCTGCACCGGATCGCTGCTGTCCTTGCTGACCAGCAACGACCATTTCTGGGGTACCGTGTCTTCGACCCAAAGCGGTTTGGTCGGGCCGACCGGCGATGTCATCAGTTACACGATTTACGCCAACAACAGCACCAGCTACCCGCTGACCCGTGGCACCGCTTATGACTTCGCCCGCAACGGCATCATTGATGCCTTGGGCCTGCTCAACGGCACGACGCCGAAAACCGTGCCGCTGTATTTGGGCACAACCATTGGCAGCAACGTCGCCGCCGGGGTCTACACCGAGACGCTGAGCATTTTCTGGAACTGGAATTACTGTTCGGGGATTGGCATTGGGGCGATCTGCCTCGGCCGCGATATCAATAATGCTACGACCACGTTGACGGTGAATCTGACGGTGTCGAATGACTGCACGATCACCGCGCCGAACATCGCCTTCGGTAGCGCGCCAGTGATCAGTGCATTCACGCCGGTGACCGGGCTGACCATTAATCTGGCGTGCACCAAGGGCAGCGCTTACACCGTGGGCTTGAGCGACGGGCAGAATGCAGTAAGCGTGGGCGGGCGGCGGCGGATGATTTCCGGCAGCAATTATCTGGCCTACGACATCTTCAAAAGCGCCGGGACAACGCGCTGGGGCAGTGTCGGCACGGCACGTCGGTCGAGCACCGATGCCGAGGTCAACCCCGGCAACGGACTGGGCACAGGCAGCCAAATCTTCAACTACAACGCAAAAATCTACACCGACCAGACCACGCCGCCGGCGGGCACCTACCTGGATAACGTAGTACTCGACGTCGGGTTCTGAAGCAGCGTACCTCTGTAGGAGCTGTCGAGTGAAACGAGGCTGCGATCTTTTGCCCCTGACTTTTTGAAAGCAATATCAAAAGATCGCAGCGTGCCGCAGCTCCTACATGACATCAGAATGGCAGTGATGGCTTGAGTTCGATCGGGCTCACCACCGCATAGTTGTACCCGCCACCCGACCAGTACTCAGCCTGCAAATCCCCGTCACTGCGGCTACCGCGCGGCAAAAAGGTGTTCTTCGGCCCCGGCGGGCGCACGTAGAAACTCACCTTATGCCCGCTGCCATCCTCATACAGCACCATCGCCGCCGGGCCTTCATCGGTGCTCAGCAGGCGCCCGCTGACCGGTTCAAACCCGGCTGCTTTCAGATCTGGCAAACGGCTGGCCTGATTGAAATATCGATCAAGCCAACGCTGCATGTCGCCGTCACTGTCGACCTTGTAATCCGCCGGCAACATGCCTTGCTGGGCAATCAATCGATAGGCCTGAAGGGCGTCGGTCATCGGCAACATGGAAGAACGCACAAGGGTCATTTCCCGTGCCTGCCAACCACTGAAACCACCGATGCTGACCGCGATCAGCAACATCGCCGCACTGGCCAGATGGCGCCGTGACTGGCGTTGGCGGCGCTGACGAATCAGCGCCGGGTCAAGCTCCGGATTGGCTGGTTGCTGCAACGCGCCGCTGAGGGCCGCGCGCAGTTGCTGGGCGTCCTGTTGCCAGGCGCGCACTTGCGCGGCTTCATCCGGGTGAGCGGCCAGCCAGGTCTCCAGCACACGCCGGTCGGCGTCGCTGAGCTGGTGGTCGATGTAGGCGTGCAAATCACGCTCGCTGGGAGGCAGGCTGATCATTTGAGTATCCGCAAAGAAGGGCTGCTGATTTCGCCGTCGCTGAGTTGGCGCAAGGCCTGCCGGGCGCGGGACAGGCGCGACATCACGGTGCCGATCGGGGCGCCAAGAATCTCGGCGACCTCTTTATAAGTCAGGCCCTCGACCGAGACCATCAACAGCAGGGCGCGCTGTTCGGTGGGCAGTCGGTCGAAGGCTTGCAGGGTCGATTGGGCGATTACCGTGCGTTCGACCGAGGGTTCGGCGTCGTCACGTCCGGTGAAAAATTCGAGCATCCGCGCATAGCGCCGGGAGCGGCGATGGGCGTCGAGAAATTGCCGATAGAGGATCGCAAACAGCCAGGCACGCAAGTCGCCGTCGGCACGTTTATCGCCCCAACTCGACAGGGCGCGCTCCAGGCTCGCCTGCACCAGATCGTCTGCGCTGCTGCTGTTGCGCGTCAACGACACGGCAAAGCGGCGCAATCTGGGAATGATTTCTCTCAACTGTTCGTCGAATTCGCTCATGAAGTTCTGCTAGTCACTACGCTGTGGACTAGGGAGACGTCCGCCGTGGCAGGTTATTCCACGTTCGGAAAAATAAATACCGGACCGTGGAATAAACCCCGACGGGGCGCGTCTTGCTGATTCTTCCTACTCGTGGCCGATGGCCCTGGAGTCGTTCATGGTTGATCGCTCATCCCCCAACGCTGCACCGCCCGAAAGGCCGCAGCGCCCGCCCTTGAGTGCCGCGAGCCTGATCTTGCGTCTGGGCGGCATTGCCGTGGTGGTCGCCGCCGTAGCCGGGGCGTTTGCCTACGTGCATGGCAACTTTGACCCCCAACGTCTGACGCCAAAAGCCTTGGTCGATGTGCTGGAAAAGAACAACGGCGTGCACCCGGGATTTCGCCGTAATCATGCCAAAGGCGTCTGCGTGATCGGCCATTTCGAGAGCAGCGGCGAGGCGCGGGTGTTCTCCACCGCCCAGGTGTTCAATGATCCGAGTACCGCGGTGGTCGGGCGTTTCGCACTGCCGGCGGGCAACCCTTATGCGCCGGACAGCAGCGTGCCGATTCGCAGTCTGGCGCTGCGTTTCACTCAGGCCAACGGGCAGCAGTGGCGCACCGGGATGAACAGCATGCCGGTGTTCCCGGTCGGCACGCCCGAGGCGTTCTATCAATTGCAACAGGCGCAGTCGCCGGATCCCGCGACGGGCAAACCGGATCCGAGCAAGGTGCCTGCCTTTTTCGCCTCGCACCCGGAAGCGGTGCCGTTTTTGACGTGGGTGAAGACCGCCAAGCCGTCGGCCAGTTACGCCACGGAAACCTATAACAGCGTCAACGCGTTTTATCTGGTCGACGCCAGCGGCAAAAAGCAGGCCGTGCGCTGGAGCATGACGCCGTTGGCGCAGGATGCAGCGGGGGCGACGGCACCTGAGGGCGGCGATTTTCTTGAGAAGGATCTGGTGCAAAAACTGGCCGCCGCGCCGCTGCGGTTTCAGTTGAATATCACCTTGGCCAATCCTGAGGATCCGGTCAACGACGCCAGTAAAACCTGGCCGGCGGGGCGCAAAGTGGTCAACGCCGGCACCTTGGTGCTGGAGAAAACCCAGCCACAACTCAGTGGCGAGTGCCGCGACATCAACTACGACCCGCTGGTGTTGCCGGCCGGGATTCAAGGCACCGCCGATCCGTTGCTCGCCGCGCGCTCCGCCGGTTACGCCGATTCTTACCTGCGTCGCACCAGCGAAGTCAGCCAGTTGCCCGCCGCCAAACAGGAGGCTCGCCCATGAGAACTCAACCGACGCATTTCGCATTGTTGGCGCGACTGCTGCACTGGCTGATGGCGCTGATGATCATCGCCATGCTGTTTATTGGCGCGGGCATGGTGACGTCTGTTTCAGAGCGGCATGAATGGCTGATCCATCTGCACAAGCCGTTGGGCATTGCGATTCTGGTATTGGTTGTCGTGCGTCTGCTGGTGCGTTTGACCACGCGCCAACCCCCTTTGCCAGCGGATCTGCCGGACTTTCAGGTGTTGGCGGCCAAGGCTTCGCATCTGTTGTTGTACGCGTTGATGCTGGTGTTGCCGCTGCTCGGTTGGGCGATGATCAGCGCCTCGGGTGAACCGGTGATGCTCAGCACCACGCTGCAGTTGCCGTCGATTGTGCCGGCCGATGCGCAGTTGTTCGCGTTGCTGCGCAAGGCCCATGGTTATCTGGCGTACCTGCTGTTTCTGACGGTGCTGCTGCACCTGGCGGCGGCGCTGTTTCATGGCTGGGTGCGCCGCGATGAGGTGCTCGACAGCATGTTGCGCGGTCGCGATCGTCATTGAGTGAGTCAGGGGGCGGGCCGGCGCGTAAAGCTATGGCCTGAAGCAAAAGATCGCAGTCAGGCTGCGATCTTTTGGTTAAGCGGAGGAGGGGATCAGCGCAGGGTGTCGACCATGTCGGCGATGGTGGTCAGCACGTCTTTGCCCAGTTGTTTCGAGCGTTTGCCCGACCAGCCGGTTTCTTTGTCGGGATGGTCGTCGTGATCCTTGAACGGCATCTCCAGGGTCAGCGACAGGCAGTCGTATTTCTGGCCGACGCTGTTGCAGGCCAGGGTCATGTTGGCCTGACCCGGTTCGTCGCGAACATAGCCGTACTTGGTCTGGAAGTCTTTGGTGGTGTGCTTGAGGTGACTGCGGAAGTGTTCTTCAAGCTTCTCGATGCGCGGCGTGTAACCCGGATTGCCTTCGCAACCGGCGGTGAACACGTGAGGGATTTCCTCGTCACCGTGTGCGTCAAGGAAGAAATCGACGCCATACTTTTCCATCTGCTGCTGTACGAAAAGTACCTCGGGGCTGACTTCCTGACTGGCGTTCTGCCAGGCGCGGTTCAAATCCTGGCCCATGGCGTTGGTGCGCAGGTGGCCGTGGAAAGCGCCGTCCGGGTTCATGTTCGGCACCAGGTACAGATCGGCGCTGGCCAGCAGCTTGTTCAGCACCGGATCTTCGTGACGTTCCAGACGTTCGATGATGCCTTCCATGAACCATTCGGCCATGTGCTCGCCGGGGTGTTGCTGGGCGATGATCCAGACTTTGCGCTGGCCTTCAGCGCCCGAGCCTTTGCGCAGCAACTGGATGTCGCGGCCTTCGACGCTTTTGCCCGTGGCGAGCAGTTCAGTGCCGGCCTTGGTCAGCGCCTGCTCGATCAGCCAGTCGTGACGGCCACGGCTGTACGGTTCGAAGTAGGCGAACCAGGCGTGGGTCTGCGTGGCTTCGAGGCAGAAGCGCAAGCAATCGCCTTCGAAAATTGTTGGTACGCGGAACCAGTTGACGTGATCGTAGGAGGCCACGGCTTGATAGCCATCCCAGGCTTTGTTGTACGAGGACTGGCTGGCGTTGTTCAGGCGGAACCAGTGTTCCTGACCGACGTGCAAGCCGCTGGCCTTGAAGTGGAACCACTGAAAATGGGCGCTGCGCGTGTCCGGGCGGATAGCCAGAACCGGGCTGAGCGGATTGCTGATGTCGATGACTTGGATGTTGCCGCTGTCGAAATTGGCGCTGATGTCGAACGAAGATTTGGCCACGGTCATATCGGTTCCTGATCAGGATTGTTATGGCCGATACTTTACACAAGATTGGGCTGAAACCGAGGGGAATTGCGGGGTTGTGGCGGGGGGCGTCCTCCATGACGCGGAGGCAGCTTAGAGATTATGCGATTGATTCTCAAGTGCTATTTGTCGTTAGTTTGCCCCAATGTGGCCGGGCTTGGCTTGCCAATCGATATTCTTTTGATATTATCCGCGCCATCGAATTTGCAGCACCTAAAGACTTCATTAGCCTGAAGCCACAAGCCCGAAAAACGGGTAAAAAAAAGACCCGGAAAAAATCCGGGTCAAAAACCGTGATTAGCCTGATGAGGAGATAGTCCAGAAGACCGACCTAAGGTCTCTGATCCATCGACTGATCTCGCGACCAGCTGCATGCAATAATAATCATTATCATTTGCAAGTCAAATGTTTTTATCTGCGCGATTGGAAAATTCTTTCCTGTCCGTTCGAACCCCCGTTCCTCAGACTTCATCGCCATCCAGCGAGTGGTCGACCATCGCCCGCGCCATATCCACCATGTGCACCACTGAAAATGCCAGATCGCGACTCGCGCCTTGCAGGTTTTCGGCTGCCTTGAACGCGGTGGCGGCGGCGCAGCGCAATAAATCCGAAGCGTGTACCAAGGCCTCTTCACCGCTGACATGCCGATTGACGTCGAAAAAACGCTCATCGACCTCGGGTGTCGACACAGTTGGTTTCAAGTAATAGTCGAGCGCTCGTTGCGCGGCGGCGTTGCCTTGGGGCGAGGTGAACGTGGTGTCCATTTGCAGGTCGGGCAAGTCTTTGCTGCTGATGTTCATGATGAAGGGCCACTCCTTGTTTGATTAACTGTCCGTGCTGTCAGCATAGTACGATGCGTAGTTGTGACCAGAATTTAAATACGACAATTTGTGTTTTGCTGGCCGAAGGCGTCACGCGTAAGGTGCCGCACATGGATAAATGGATTGAGTTGGTCAAGGCCAAAATGAGTGAACTCAAAATCACTCAAACAGAGCTCGGAGAGCGTGTTGGCATGTCCCAGGGCGGCATCGGCCATTGGCTGAACAAACGTCGTGAACCGGGCGTTGCGGAGATGAACCGCGTGCTGCAAGCGCTGGGCATGGATTTTCTCGAAGTGGCGATGGTCATTCGCGAGCCGCAGCCCGTGGCGAACGACGACATGCCGCTGACGCAGAAATATAACCCTTACTTTCGCTACCCGGTGAGCGACTGGAGCGCGCCACTGCAAGCGCGGGAAAGCGCGCCGCAGCCCTATGGCAAACCCGAGGACAAGCAACGCTTCGAGCTGACGGATTATCACGCTCGCGGCGCCGCGTTCTGGCTGAGGGTGTCAGGCGATTCGATGACCGCGCCCAAAGGCACGAGCATCCCCGAAGGCATGCTGATTCTGGTTGATCCGGAGGCAGAGGCAGTGCCCGGCAAACTGGTGATCGCCCAGTGGTCGGACAGCCATGAGGCGATTTTTCGCAAGCTCGACGAAGAGGGCGGCCAGCGTTACCTGATACCGCTCAATCCGACGTGGCCGAAAGCCTTGTTCACCGAGGAGTGTCGAATCCTCGGCGTGGTGGTGCAGGCAACGGCGCGCTTTTAGTCAGACCGATCCTCGCCAGGCGTAGGATCGGTCTGTTTATTCACACTGCTTCCAGTTCAACCAAAGCGCTGCCTTCGCCAACCATTTCGCCTTCCTGGCAATACAGCGCTTTGATCACCCCGGCATGCGGCGCACGGATGCTGTGCTCCATCTTCATCGCTTCAAGCACCACCAATTGCGCACCGGCTTCGACCATTTGCCCGGCCTCGACCAAGACCCGCACGATGCTGCCGTTCATCGGTGCCGTCAGACCGCCCTGATGACTGTTACTGGCTTCCACCGCACTGATCGGGTCGTACGCTTCAACGCGACGCAACTCGCCTTCCCATTGCAGATACAGCGCAGCACCCTGACGAATCGCCCGCAAGGTACGACGCACGCCTTCGTGTTCAACAACCAGCGAATCGCCGAGCAGTTTTGCATTATCGCCAGCCCCCAGCGTCAACGCCCGATCCTGCCCCTCGCAACTCAAATGCAGGGTAATTTCCCGAGGCAAACCCGCGCGCAATCCGCTGTTCCGCGACCACGGTGAAGCAGCATCATCCGCCCGCACAACGCTCGGCAAACTCTGCGCAAACGCCTGCGCCGCCGCCTGCCAGAACCCGTCACTCAATTCGCTCGGCGCTGGCAGCAATTGCTCCTGATAGCGCGGAATAAACCCGGTATCCAGTTCCGCCGCCGCAAACGGCGGATGGGCGATGATCCGCCGCAGAAAGTTGATGTTGGTCTTCAACCCGCCAATCGCAAATTCATCGAGCATGCTCAACAAACGCAGGCGCGCCTGTTCACGATCCTCGCCCCAGGCAATCAGCTTGCCGAGCATCGGGTCGTAGAACGGCGAAATCTCATCACCTTCCTCAACCCCGCTGTCCACTCGACGCCCAGGCCCTTCAGCCGACTCGCGATACAAATCCAGACGCCCGGTGGCTGGCAGAAAATCATTCGAAGGGTCTTCGGCATACAAGCGCACTTCAATCGCATGGCCATTGAGCGGCACCTGCTCCTGAGTGATCGGCAGCGCTTCACCCCGCGCCACACGAATTTGCCAGGCGACCAGATCCAGACCAGTGATCGCCTCGGTCACCGGGTGTTCAACTTGAAGGCGCGTGTTCATCTCCATAAAGAAGAATTCGCCACGCGCATCCAGCAGAAACTCCACCGTGCCGGCGCCGACATAACCAATCGCCTGCGCCGAACGCACAGCCGCTTCGCCCATCGCCCGCCGCAGTTCAGCGGACAGGCCCGGTGCTGGCGCCTCTTCGACGACTTTCTGATGCCGCCGCTGAATCGAGCAATCACGCTCATTCAGGTACAGGCAATTGCCATGCTGATCGGCGAACACCTGGATTTCGACGTGACGCGGTTTCAGCAGATATTTCTCCACCAGCATTCGCGAATCGCCGAACGACGACTGCGCTTCACGCTGTGCGGAGGCGAGTGCTTCGGCGAGCTGGCCGACCTCTTCAACAACCTTCATGCCTTTGCCACCGCCGCCGGCCGTAGCCTTAAGCAACACCGGATAACCGATGCGTTCGCAGGCAGCACGGAAGGTCTCGAGATCCTGCGCTTCGCCGTGATAACCCGGCACCAAAGGCACGCCGGCAGTTTCCATCAACGCCTTGGCCGCCGATTTGCTGCCCATCGCGTCGATGGCCGAGGCCGGTGGGCCGAGGAAAATCAGCCCTGCCGCTTCTATCGCGCGGGCAAACCCAGCGTTCTCCGACAGAAAGCCGTAACCCGGATGAATCGCCTGCGCGCCGCTGGCCTTGGCCGCCGCGATCAGTTTGTCGATTTGCAAATAACTGTCAGCCGCTTTGCTGCCGCCGAGATCGACGCGGATATCCGCTTCACGGCTGTGCCGCGCCTCGCGGTCGGTGGCGCTGTGCACGGCGACCGTGGTCAGGCCCAGCGCTTTGGCGGTGCGCATCACGCGGCAAGCGATTTCGCCACGGTTGGCCACCAGCAGGGTGGTGAGAACGGGTGCGCTCATCAACGCGGCTCCTTGGTGGTGGTTTCGGCTTGCCAGCTCGGCGGACGTTTTTGCAGAAAGGCCCGCAGACCTTCCTGACCTTCCGGACTGACGCGGATGCGGGCGATGGCATTTTCGGTGTAGCGGCGCAGCGCCGGGGTCAGCGCGCCGTTGCCGACTTCACGCAACAAATCCTTGCTGGCGCGCATGGCAGCGGGGCTGTTGAGCAGCAGATTGTTGATCCACTGTTCGACCTGTTGCTCCAGTTCAGCGGCCGGATAGCTGTCGGACAACAAACCGATTTCCCGTGCCCGCTGACCGCCAAAACGTTCAGCGGTCAGCGCATAACGCCGCGCTGCACGTTCGCCAATGGCTTGCACCACGAACGGACTGATCACCGCCGGCGCCAGACCGATGCGCACTTCCGACAGGCAGAATTGCGCGTCATCGGCGCCAATCGCCATGTCGCAGCAACTGATCAAACCCAGCGCGCCACCGAATGCCGCGCCTTGCACCACGGCCACGGTGGGGATTTTCAGCTTGGCGAGGTTGTACATCAGCTCGGCGAGCTCGCGGGCGTCGTCGAGGTTGGTGTGGTAATCGAGCTCGGCCGATTGCTGCATCCACGCCAGATCGGCGCCGGCGCTGAAGTGCTTGCCACGGCCGCGCACCAGCAGGAAACGCAGGCTGGCGTCGCTGGCAACCTTGTCGAGGGCGAGGATCAGTTCGCGGATCATCTCGGCGTTGAACGCGTTGTTTTTCTCTGGGCGGTTTAGCCACAGCGTCGCGAAACCGCGCGGGTCGTTTTGCAGTTCGAGGGTGTTGAAGTCGCTCATATTCATCCGTCTCCACGGTTCTTGTAGGAACAAGGCTTGCCCGCGAAAGTAGTCATTCCACCATTGATGTGACTGACACATCGCCTTCGCGGGCAAGCCTTGCTCCTACAGGATCGAATCACATCCGGAACACGCCGAAGCGGCTCGGTTCGATTGGCGCGTTCAGCGACGCGGACAAGGCCAGGGCCAGCACATCGCGGGTCTGCGCCGGGTCGATGACGCCGTCGTCCCACAGCCGTGCGCTGGAATAGTAGGGGTGACCCTGCTCTTCATACTGGTCGAGGATCGGTTGCTTGATCTCGGCCTCCTGCTCGGCACTGAAGCTTTGGCCACTGCGTTCAGCCTGCTCGCGTTTGACCTGCACCAACACGCCGGCCGCTTGTTCAGCGCCCATCACACCAATGCGCGCATTCGGCCACATCCACAGAAAACGCGGATCGTAAGCGCGGCCGCACATGCCGTAGTTACCGGCGCCGAAACTGCCGCCGATGATCACGGTGAATTTCGGCACTTTGGCGCAAGCCACGGCCGTCACCAGTTTCGCGCCGTGCTTGGCGATGCCACCGGCCTCGTATTTCTGGCCGACCATGAAGCCGGTGATGTTCTGCAAAAACAGCAACGGAATGCCGCGCTGACAGGCCAGTTCGATGAAGTGCGCGCCTTTCTGCGCGGCTTCGGCGAAGAGGATGCCGTTGTTCGCCAGAATCGCGATCGGGTAACCGTGCAGATGCGCAAAACCGCAGACCAGCGTGGTGCCGAACAGCGCTTTGAACTCATCGAACACCGAACCGTCGACCAGTCGTGCAATCACTTCGCGCACGTCGAACGGCTGCTTGGCGTCCGCCGAGACCACGCCGTACAACTCATCGCTCGCGTACAGCGGCGCAATCGGTGCGCGCTGTTGCACTTCGCCGAGCTTGCGCCAGTTGAGGTTGGCAACGCTGCGGCGGGCGAGGGCGAGGGCGTGTTCGTCACTCTCGGCGTAGTGGTCGGCAACCCCGGAAATCTTGCAGTGCACGTCGGCCCCGCCGAGGTCTTCGGCGCTGACCACTTCACCGGTCGCGGCTTTCACCAACGGCGGGCCAGCGAGGAAAATCGTCGCCTGATTGCGCACCATGATCGCTTCGTCAGCCATCGCCGGCACGTAAGCGCCGCCCGCAGTGCACGAGCCCATGACCACGGCGATTTGCGGAATACCCATCGCGCTCATGTTGGCCTGGTTGAAGAAGATCCGCCCGAAGTGCTCGCGATCCGGGAACACTTCGTCCTGACGCGGCAGGTTGGCGCCGCCGGAGTCGACCAGATAGATGCACGGCAGACGATTCTGCTGCGCGATGGTTTGTGCGCGCAGATGTTTTTTCACAGTCAGCGGGTAGTACGAGCCACCCTTAACCGTCGCGTCGTTGGCGACGATCATGCATTCGACGCCTTCGACCCGGCCGATCCCGGCAATCACACCGGCCGCCGGCACGTCTTCGCCATAGACGGCGTGGGCGGCCAGTTGGCTGATTTCCAGAAACGGAGAGCCCGGATCGAGCAAACGGTTGATGCGTTCACGCGGCAGCAATTTGCCGCGCGAGGTGTGACGCTCCTGAGCTTTCGCGCCACCACCCTGCGCCACTTGGGCGAGCAGGGTGTGCAGAGCGTCGACCTGTTTGAGCATCGCCGCGCTGTTGGCGGCGAACTCCGCTGAACGAGGATTGAGCTGTGTATGCAGAATCATGGCTTACTCCGTAAGCAGCTACGAGTTGCAAGCTTGGAGCGGCAAGTTAAAGCTGTTCTCTTGCAGCTTGAAACTTGCAGCTCGCAGCTGACGAAATTTATTTCGTTTCGTTGAAGAGTTCGCGACCGATCAGCATGCGACGGATCTCACTGGTGCCAGCGCCGATTTCGTACAGCTTGGCGTCGCGCAGCAGACGGCCCGCCGGGAATTCGTTGATGTAACCGTTACCGCCGAGAATCTGGATCGCGTCGAGGGCCATTTGCGTGGCGCGCTCAGCGGTATAAAGGATTACGCCGGCGGCATCTTTACGCGTGGTTTCGCCACGTTCGCAAGCCTGCGCAACCGCGTAGAGATAAGCGCGGCTGGCGTTGAGTTGGGTGTACATGTCGGCGACTTTGCCCTGGATCAGCTGGAACTCGCCGATGCTTTGGCCGAACTGCTTGCGGTCATGGATGTACGGCACGATCAGATCCATGCACGACTGCATGATCCCGGTCGGGCCGCCGGAGAGCACCACGCGCTCGTAATCGAGGCCGCTCATCAACACTTTCACACCGCCGTTGAGCACGCCGAGAATGTTTTCTTCCGGCACTTCGACGTCATCGAAGAACAGCTCGCAAGTGTTGGAGCCGCGCATGCCGAGCTTGTCGAACTTGTTGCTGCGGCTGAAGCCTTTCCAGTCGCGTTCGACGATGAATGCGGTGATGCCGTGCGGGCCTTTTTCCAGATCGGTTTTGGCGTAGATCACGTAAGTGTTGGCGTCGGGGCCGTTGGTGATCCAGGTTTTGCTGCCGTTGAGGACGTAACGGTCGCCGCGTTTGTCGGCGCGCAATTTCATCGAAACCACGTCGGAACCGGCATTCGGTTCGCTCATCGCCAATGCGCCGACGTGCTCGCCGCTGATCAGCTTCGGCAGGTACTTGGTTTTCTGTTCGTGGTTACCGTTGCGATTGATCTGATTGACGCAGAGGTTCGAATGCGCGCCGTAGGACAGCGCCACCGAGGCCGAGCCACGGCTGATTTCTTCCATCGCCACGACGTGTGCCAGGTAACCGAGGCCAGCACCGCCGTACTCTTCCGGCACGGTAATGCCGAGCAGGCCCATGTCACCGAATTTGCGCCACATGTCGGCGGGGAACAGGTTGTTGCTGTCGATCTGCGCCGCACGCGGGGCGATCTCCTTGGCGACAAAGGACTGAACCTGATCGCGCAGCATGTCGATGGTTTCACCGAGGGCAAAATTCAGGGATGGATAGCTCATGGGTCACCTTTTGGCTTTTTTGTAGGGTGGGGAGGGCGGTCACTAGGCTCTCACCTTTACGTTAACGTAAGCCTGTGACGAATGGCTGTCAATCACCCTTTACGTTAACGTCAACTTGAGCGAGAGTAGCGGCAGTTCAAGATTGAAAACGGATCGCTTTTTTGTGGGAGTGGGCTTTTGTGGTGAGGGGATTTATCCCCGTTCGGCTGCGAAGCAGTCGTGAAATCTGTAAATCTGATTTGTCAGGAGATATGCAGGGGCGGCTTCGCCACCCATCGGGGATAAATCCCCTCGCCACAAAGGCTAACCACAAAGCTCTCCACAAAAAGTGCAATCCGGTAAACCCACTAATAAAGACAATAGGGGTCGTCATGGATCAACCCAGTGCAAACCCGCAGCGCAGCTACACCCGTGGCTCACAGGACAAAGCCTTGCTGGCGATGACCATCGGGCAGAAGTTCGATCAGACCGTCGCGCAATATCCCGACGGTGAAGCGCTCGTCGTGCGCCATCAGCAGTTGCGCTACTCATGGCGGCAATTGGCCGATGCCGTCGACGTGCACGCCAGAGCGCTGCTCGCCTTGGGTTTACAGGCCGGCGATCGCCTCGGCATCTGGGCACCGAACTGCGCTGAGTGGTGCATCACCCAGTTCGCCACGGCGAAAATCGGTGTAATCCTGGTCAACGTCAACCCGGCCTACCGCAGCTCCGAACTGGAATACGTGCTCAAACAATCCGGCTGCCAATGGCTGGTCTGCGCCGGCGCGTTCAAGTCGTCGAACTACCACGGCATGTTGCAAGGATTGGTACCAGAACTGGCCGAGCAATCCATTGGCCAACTGCGCAGCGAACGTTTGCCAGAATTGCGCGGTGTCATCAGCCTCGATCCGCAGCCGCCATCAGGTTTCCTGCCGTGGTCACAATTGACCGACATGGCGGCCAGCGTCACCCCGCAACAGCTCAGTGAACGCAGCAACAGCCTGCACTTCGATCAACCGGTAAACATTCAGTACACCTCCGGCACCACCGGTTTCCCCAAAGGCGCGACCCTCAGCCACTACAACATCCTCAACAACGGCTACATGGTTGGCGAAAGCATCGGCCTGACCCCGCACGATCGCCTGGTGATCCCGGTGCCGCTGTATCACTGCTTCGGCATGGTCATGGGCAATCTCGGCTGCTTCACCCACGGCAGCACGATGATTTACCCCAACGACGCCTTCGATCCGTTGCTGACCCTGCAGACCGTCGCCGAAGAAAAAGCCACCGGCCTCTACGGCGTGCCGACCATGTTTATCGCCATGCTCGACCAGCCGCAACGCG
Organism: Pseudomonas rustica; assembly: GCF_049959085.1. Lineage (NCBI taxonomy): Bacteria > Pseudomonadati > Pseudomonadota > Gammaproteobacteria > Pseudomonadales > Pseudomonadaceae > Pseudomonas > Pseudomonas rustica. The sequence continues at coordinate 1,748,157 of NZ_CP188200.1, forward strand.
CCGAATTCGACCTGTCGAGCCTGCGCACCGGGATCATGGCCGGCGCCACCTGCCCGATTGAAGTGATGCGCCGGGTCATCAGCGAGATGCACATGAGTGAAGTACAGATCGCTTACGGCATGACCGAGACCAGCCCGGTGTCGCTGCAAACCGGCCCCAACGATGAACTGGAACTGCGCGTGACCACCGTCGGCCGCACCCAGCCGCAACTGGAAAGCAAGATCATCGACGAGGCCGGCAACCTGGTGCCGCGCGGCACTATCGGCGAACTGTGCACCCGTGGTTACAGCGTGATGCTCGGCTATTGGCAAAACCCGCAAGCCACCGCTGAAGCTATCGATGACGCGGGCTGGATGCACACCGGTGACCTGGCGAGCATGAACGAGGAGGGTTACGTCAACATCGCCGGGCGTAACAAGGACATGATCATTCGCGGCGGCGAGAACGTTTATCCGCGTGAGCTGGAAGAGTTTTTCTTCACCCATCCGGCGGTGGCGGACGTGCAGGTGATCGGCATTCCGTGCTCGCGTTACGGCGAGGAGATTGTCGCCTGGATCAAATTCCATCCCGGCCACAACGCCTCGGAGCTGGAGCTGCAAACCTGGTGCAAGGAACGCATCGCGCACTTCAAGACGCCACGGCACTTCAAGTTCGTGGAAGAGTTTCCGATGACGGTGACGGGGAAGATCCAGAAATTCAGGATGCGCGAAATAAGCATCGAAGAACTAAAAATGGTGCGGTGAAGATCAAAAGATCGCAGCCTGCGGCAGCTCCTACAGGGGATCGGTGTAGGAGCTGCCGCAGGCTGCGATCTTTTAAAACCTGGAATTGCAGAAAGCACAAAGGGGAGCCGAGGCTCCCCTTTAATTTTGTCGTCGCGTGCTCTTTTTTATTATTGAGGGTCGGTCTGTTGTTGTTTTTGGCAACCGTGGCCCTTTACCGCTGTTTTTGGCGACCCCCATCCGGGGTCAAGAGCAAACGTATTTTTTTGAGCGCTGATCTGCTTTCTCGTTAAACGATCCAACCGATTCGGGAGCTACCTGAAGGTAGTTTTATTGTTCTCTGCCCGGTTGCGGGTCACTCCTGAGAGCACCCTGAAAAGCACACCTTCTCCAAAAAAATCTGTTAGCTGCGTCTCTGCCGTGTTGTTTTTGTTATGTCAGAGTCGGTACGTCTTATTTTTATTGGTTTGCTGCTTTTTATTCTTGTTATGCCATAAAGATAGCATTACGCGTGCCAACTTTTAAAAACCTATATAAATCAATGAATTGAGATTTTGCAGGATTTTTCATTCAGATCAATCCAGACAATTTGTTTCCGTGTTACTCGCTTAAGCCCACATTCCGGACACAGCGGTAACACCATCCCCCCTCACTGTGCGCTGCGGGCCTTGGCTACGCGCGAACCGCTCGGGCGACCGAGCACCGCGCTGATTTGCTGACCCGCGGCAATCAAGGCGTCCAGGTCGATTCCGCTCTCGATGCCGAGGCCGTTGAGCAGGTACACCACGTCTTCGGTAGCAACGTTACCGCTCGCACCTTTGGCGTACGGGCAGCCGCCGAGGCCCGCGATAGAGCTGTCGAACACCGAAATGCCTTCGAGCAGACTGGCGTAGATGTTGGCCATCGCCTGACCGTAGGTGTCGTGGAAATGTCCGGCGAGCTTGTCCCGTGGCACCTGCGCTGAAACCACTTCAAACAAGCGGCGAGTCGCGCCAGCGGTGCCGGTGCCGATGGTGTCGCCCAGCGAAACTTCGTAGCAGCCCATCGCGTACAGCTCGCGGGCGACCATCGCCACTTGCTCCGGCGCGACCGTGCCTTCGTACGGGCAACCGAGCACACAGGACACGTAACCGCGCACGGTTACGCCGTGTTGCTTCGCCGCTTCCATGATCGGGGCGAAGCGCGCCAGGCTTTCGCTGATCGAGCAGTTGATGTTGCGCTGCGAGAAGGCTTCGGACGCGGCAGCGAACACCGCGACTTCCTTGACCCCGGCAGCAATCGCATCCTCAAAACCGCGCAGGTTCGGCGCCAGTGCGCCATAAGTCACGCCGGGTTTGCGCTGGATCTGCGCGAACACGTCGGCGGAACCGGCCATTTGCGGCACCCACTTGGGCGAAACGAAACTGCCGACTTCTATATAGCCAAGGCCGGCGGCGCTGAGCGCGTTGACCAGTTGCACCTTGTCGGCGACGCTGATCGGTTGGGCTTCGTTCTGCAGGCCATCGCGCGGGCCGACTTCGATCAGGCGTACTTGGGAGGGGAGGGGCATGATGGTTGACCTGTTGTAGTTATCTGAAGTCTGCGGATATCCCCCTGTGGGAGCGAGCCTGCTCGCGAATGCGCCGGGTCAATCACCATAGATGTCGAATGACAAATTGCATTCGCGAGCAGGCTCGCTCCCACAGGGAGTGGGGTTGTTACTGAATGGCCTGCTGGCTCTTGAGGGTTTGTTCAAGCGCCTGCACGCAGCGCTCTTCAGCGGTATCAAGCTCCAGTTTCATCTGTTCGATATCGAGCAACTGCTGCTCTAACTGCTCGCGGCGCTCGGTGATTTTCGCCAGCATGCTGTTGAGCTGTTTGGTGTTACCGCTGGACGGGTCGTAGAGTTCGATCAGTTCGCGGCATTCGGCCAAGGAGAAGCCGATGCGCTTGCCACGCAGGATCAGTTTCAGGCTGACCTTGTCGCGCGGCGAGTAGATGCGTTCCTGGCCACGGCGCTCAGGGCTGAGCAGGCCTTGCTCTTCATAAAAGCGGATCGCCCGGGTGGTGATGTCCAGCTCGCGGGCGAGGTCGGAAATGCTGTAGGTCTGGCTGCTCATGGAAGCGCTCGGAAAAAGGTCTTGGCGCTAAGCTAATGGCAGGTTGACGTTTACGTCAAGCAAGAAAAAGATCGCAGCCTTCGGCAGCTCCTACAGTAAAACGCATTCCAAATGTAGGAGCTGCCGAAGGCTGCGATCTTTTGATCTTTCCTCAAACCACCTGCTTATCCAGCTTCTTCTCCTGCGCCGTCACCTGCTGGCACAACTCAATCATCTGCTCGCGCATCCAGCGATTCGCCGGATCCTGGTCAGTGCTTTCATGCCAATACAGATGCGTCTCCACTGGCGGCACATCATTCACCGGCAGATTAAACGCCTGCAGTTCATGCCGACGGGCAAAGCGTTCCGGCACGGTCATGACCATATCCGTCTGCTGCATCACCTGCGACGCCATCAAATAATGCTGCGAGCGCAGGGCGATCTTGCGCTGAATGCCCATTTTGCCCAGTGCCAGATCGACATAGCCCAGACCGCTACGGCGGCTGGAAATATGGATATGGGTCAGCGACAAATAATCATCCAGCGACAGCTTTTCCTTGCCCGCCATCGGATGGCCCTTGCGCATCGCACACACATAACGGTCTTCCATCAGCTTGACGTGGCGCACCTGCGGGTCGGTGTTGAGCGGCGCGTCCACAGCGAAATCCAGACGCCCGGCCGCCAGTTCCTTGGTGGTCTCACGGCGTTTCGACAGGAAACTTTCGATAATCACGGTCGGCGCCAGACGGCGCAGGCGCTGGAACAGCGGCGGCAAAATCACTGCCTCGGTGAGGTCAGTCATGCTGATGCGGTAGGTCTTGACCGCTTGCGCCGGGTTGAAAATACGACTTTCCTGCACTGACACGCGCAGCAGCGACAGCGCGTTACGCACCGGGCCGATGATGTTCTGCGCCATCGGCGTCGGCACCATGCCCTGGGCGGTGCGCACGAAGAGCGGGTCGTTGAAGGTTTCGCGCAACCGCGCCAGCGCGTTGGACACCGCCGGCTGGGTGATGCCGACAATCTGCCCGGCGCGGGTCAGGTTGGCTTCGGTGTAGATCGCGTCGAAGACGATGAAAAGGTTGAGGTCGACCTTGCTCAGATTCATAACGCGGCTTCTCTTGTTATTTAGTGCGGTGTTTGGAGGGCTGGCAATCAGCCGATCATATATCGGTGATGAATGTTTATACACGCCGAGAATAGGCTAGGTAAATTATCAACGCTGTTCTAGCATCGATTGCATGACCTAAACAACCTCTGCTCAAGAACTGCCTTAACCATCGGGAGCTGCTCATGGATTTCGCTTATTCGCCCAAGGTGCAAGAACTGCGTGAGCGCGTAACCGCGTTCATGGACACTTACGTTTACCCGGCCGAAGCCGTGTTCGAGCGCCAGGTTGCCGAAGGCGATCGCTGGCAGCCGACGGCGATCATGGAAGAACTCAAAGCCAAGGCCAAAGCCGAGGGCCTGTGGAATCTGTTTCTGCCTGAGTCGGAACTGGGTGCCGGCCTGACCAACCTCGAATACGCGCCACTGGCGGAAATCATGGGCCGCTCACTGCTCGGCCCGGAGCCGTTCAACTGCTCGGCACCGGACACCGGCAACATGGAAGTGCTGGTGCGTTACGCCAACGAAGAGCAAAAACAACGCTGGCTCGAACCGCTGCTGCGCGGCGAGATCCGCTCGGCGTTCGCCATGACCGAACCCGATGTTGCCTCCTCCGACGCCACCAACATGGCCGCCCGCGCCGTGCGTGATGGCGACGAGTGGGTGATCAACGGCAAAAAATGGTGGACGTCCGGTGCTTGCGATCCGCGCTGCAAGATTCTGATCTTCATGGGCCTGAGCAATCCCGATGCACCGCGCCACGCGCAGCACTCGATGATCCTCGTGCCAGTCGATACGCCGGGCGTAAAAATCGTTCGTCCGTTGCCAGTGTTCGGTTACGACGATGCGCCCCACGGTCACGCCGAAGTACTGTTCGACAACGTGCGTGTGCCGTACGAAAACGTACTGTTGGGTGAAGGACGTGGCTTTGAAATTGCCCAAGGTCGTCTTGGCCCAGGCCGGATTCACCACTGCATGCGTTCGGTCGGCATGGCTGAGCGTGCACTGGAATTGATGTGCAAACGTTCGGTAAGCCGTACTGCTTTCGGCAAACCATTGGCACGCTTGGGCGGTAACGTCGACAAGATCGCCGACTCGCGGATGGAGATCGACATGGCGCGCCTGCTGACGCTGAAAGCGGCGTACATGATGGACACCGTGGGTAACAAAATCGCGAAAAGCGAGATTGCGCAGATCAAGGTGGTTGCGCCGAACGTCGCGCTGCGCGTGATCGACCGGGCGATCCAGATGCATGGCGGGGCAGGGGTGTCGAACGATTTCCCACTGGCTTATATGTATGCGATGCAACGGACATTGCGCTTGGCCGATGGCCCGGACGAAGTGCACCGTGCGGCGATTGGCAAGTTTGAGATCGGCAAATATGTGCCGAAGGAAATGCTGCGTAGCGAGCGCTGATCCAGCACTGCGTTATCGTTCTTCGCGAGCAGGCTCGCTCCCACAGGATCTGTGGCGTTCACACATCCAATGTGGGAGCGAGCCTGCACGCGAAGGGGCCTGAACATTTGATCGTTCCCACGCTCTGCGTGGGAATGCATCCCGTGACGCTCCGCGTCACAGTGGACGCTGAGCGTCCATGGCGGGATTACCACGCGGAGCGTGGGAACGATTTGGCGGATATCAATACACCCAAACCTCAACCCGCCGATTCTTGATCCTTCCCTCATCCGCACTGTTGGTCGCCACCGGCATCTGCGCGCCAAACCCGCGCACCTCGCGCAACACCACGCCGCTCTTCACCAACTCCCGTCGCACCGCCATCGCCCGCAACTTCGACAGCAAATCCGCACGCGCCGGGTCGTCCTTTACATCACCAAACCCCACCAGCGTCACCGCACGATCGGTCTTGTCATGGCGCTTTATATAGTCGAACACCCGCGCCAGATCCTGACGGGCCTTGTTGTCCAGACTCGCGCTGCCTTCTTCAAAACGGAAGTTCACCGTCAGACGTTGGGCGTGACGGCTGAGGGATTGATAACCCTCGGGCATCAGCGCATTCGGCGCGACCGTCATGGCGTGCACGGTCTGGCTGATAAAACCGTTGCGCGCAACAATCTCCTGACCCTGACGACTTTGCGCAAACGCCACCAGCGCTTTTGCCCATGGATTGCTGCTGTCCGGCGGCAGATAAAAGAACAGTCGCCGAGACAGCGGATAGTCCTCAGTGGCGATCAGACTGTTGAGCGGCAGCATCGATTGCGACGCGCCATCGGCAATCGCCACGGCTTTGGCCTGACGCACGTAAGGCAACCCAATGAAACCGATGCCCTGCGGATCACTACTCACTGCGTCGGATAATTCCTCGCTCGATTCGAAACGTTTCGCCGCACTGCTCAGGGTTTTCCCACGACGACTGAGCACCAATTCCTTGAACGTGTCGTAGGTGCCGGACTGATCATCCCGTGCATATAAATGAATCGCACCGCCGCGACCACCGAGGTCTTCCCAGCTTTTCACTTCGCCAGCGAAGATCCGCGCCAGTTGCTCAGTGTCGAGTTGCTGCAACGGGTTTTCGGGGTGAAGGATGATCGCCAGGCCATCGATGGCGATGACTTGTTCGGCGGCGGCGCTTTTCAGATCGCCGAGGGATTGCAGGCTGAGCAGCTCGCTGTCCTTGATTTCGCGGGAAGAGGCGGCGAGGTCGGCGCTGGCATTTTTCAGGGCGGTGAAACCGGTGCTGGAGCCGTGAGCGGCGACGTCGATGAGCACGCGTTTGCCTTCAGCCGTCTGGCCAACAATGCGCAGTTCGTTAGCGGTGCGCGGGGTTTCGCGGTGGATGTTCAGCAGCCCTTGCTGTTGCAGCAGACCTTCGACCAGCGCCGGGCCGAGTTCAGCGCCGATGGTGTTGGAGCCCTGAATGCGCAACGCCGGCCCATCGTCGGGCACCGGCAAACCGGCGGCGGACACCGTCAGCCACGCACTCAAGAGAAAGACGCACAGAACACGCAGGGTCATGCCGGCACCGAATCAAGCCAAGGGGATTGCCGGGGAGATTAAGTCAGGCGCATGACCAAAAGATGACAGATCAAAAGATCGCAGCCTGCGGCAGCTCCTACAGGGGAACGCATTCCAATTGTAGGAGCTGCCGCAGGCTGCGATCTTTTGATTTTTAGCTCAATTCAAGCCAGATCGGCGCATGGTCGGACGGTTTTTCCATCCCGCGCAATTCATAATCCACGCCCGCCGCCTTCACTCGCGGCAGCAAACCATGCGACGCCAGAATCACGTCAATGCGCAACCCGCGCTTCGGCTCATCTTCAAAACCACGGCTGCGGTAATCGAACCAGCTGAACATATCGGTCACGTCCGGGTTCAGGTGGCGATAGCTGTCGGTCAGGCCCCAATTCTTCAGGCGCGCCATCCACTCGCGCTCTTCCGGCAGGAAGCTGCATTTGCCGGTTTTCAGCCAGCGCTTCATGTTGTCCGGGCCGATGCCGATGTCGCAGTCTTCCGGGGAAATGTTCACATCGCCCATCACCACGACCGGTTGTTCGTTGTGGAACTGGCTTTCCAGCAGTGCTTGCAGATCGCTGTAGAAACGCTGCTTGGCGGGGAATTTGGTCGGGTGGTCGCGGCTCTCGCCCTGTGGGAAATAGCCGTTCATGATCGTCACCGGCACGCCATTGGCGTCGGCGAAGGTGCCCCAGATAAAGCGCCGCTGGGCGTCTTCGTCGTCGGTGGCGAAACCCTTGTGAATGGCGATCGGTTCCTGACGCGACAACATCGCTACGCCGTAGTGACCTTTCTGCCCGTGGAAGTACACGTGGTAGCCGAGGGCGCGGACTTCTTCGAGCGGGAACTGGTCATCGTGGACCTTGGTTTCCTGCAGGCCGATCACGTCCGGCTGGTGTTTTTCGATCAGCGCTGCCAGCTGATGCGGACGGGCGCGCAGTCCGTTGATGTTGAAGGAAACGATCTTCATGGTCGGCAGTCCTGGCAAAAGGGCGATGCTAGCTGACATGGGGGAGATGGGCCAGTGTGGGGTGGGAGAAATCATTTTGGGCTGTGGGATTTGTGGTGTCTGCAATGGCGCCATCGCGAGCAGGCTCACTCCTACAGGGGAACTCATTCCAAATGTAGGAGTGAGCCTGCTCGCGATAGGGCCCGCCCAGTCGATGAAGATCCAAGGTTGGTCTATACCTGTGGGGAACTGTGCCAACGCCAAAAGGTTCGTACCAACAAGAGCGCCGCCATTTGACGCGCCCCGGGGAGAATCACTGTCATGCCTGAAACCCAGACCGCCATCGCCGACATTCATATGCTCGACCGCGGTTATTCCCGCGAAGCCCGATCGCTGCTTTATCAGGCCTATCGCCACGAACCGACTTTCGGCTACCTGTTCGAAGCCGAGCGCCCAGGCTACGAACAACGCGTTCGCGCCACCGTGCGTGAATTGGTCAAACAGCATTTCCTCCAGGACTTGCCGGCCATCGGCCTGTTGGTCAACGACCGCTTGATCGGCATCGCCCTGATCGCGCCACCGCAACGACGCCTCGGCATCACCGAAAGTTGGGCCTGGCGTTTGCGCATGGTGCTGAGCACCGGTTTCCGCTGCACCCGCCGCTATCTCGAGTACCACGACGCGGTTTCCGCGTGCGTGCCGACCGAGTCAGTGCACATGCTGCCGCTGCTGGGCATTCATCCGCAGTTCCAGGGCAAACACTTTGGCGAGCAACTGCTGACCGCCGTGCACAACTGGTGCGCCGTCGATGAAACCTCGCAAGGCGTGGTGCTCGACACCGGCAATCCACGTTATCTGGAATTCTATAAAAGGCAGGGTTACGAGGAGATCGGCGAGGTTGCCGTCGGCCCGGTGCGAGAACACGTATTTTTCCACGCCAATCCGCAAGTGTTACAAACGGCGACTGCTTAAGCGTCGAACTTTTCGGGACAAGTCTTGATCTATCACGCTCCCAAGCTCGTGATAGCATCCGCGCCTATGAAGTTTCCAGGAAGATTTACCAGTGGCGTGCTCATGCTGTTATCCAGCTGCGCGGCGCTGGCGCAAAGTGAATTGGATGTGCGGATCAAACCGTCCAACGATGAACTGAAGGCCAATATAGAAGGCTATATCGGCAGCCTCGGTGACCGTGACGAAGAAGCCTTGCTGCGCTTCAGTCGCGGTGCCGAAGAGCAGGCGCGCAAAGCGGCCCAGGCGTTGGGCTACTACCAGCCGCAGATTGAAAGTGACGTGAAGGGCGGCGAAAAACCGCGCTTGGTGCTGAACATCGATCCCGGCGAACCGATTCGTCTGCGCAACGTCACCATCCGTGTCGACGGCCCGGCTGCCTCCCTCAAATCCTTTCGTGTACCGAAAAGCGACGTGCTCAAGTCCGGCGCGGTGCTCAATCATGGGCGTTATGAAGACGCCAAAAGAATTATTCAGAATCAGGCTTCACGCTTCGGCTTCTTTAGCGGCCACTTCACCAGCCAAAAACTCTTGGTCGACCCGCGCGCGGGTGTCGCCGATGTTGAGTTGATCTACGACAGCGGCCCGCGTTACGCGCTGGGCCGCGTCAAATTCGAAGGCGACACGCCGTTCGACGAAGACCTGCTGCAACGCATGGTGCCGTTCAAGGAAGGCGAGCCGTACGACTCGGAGCTGATCGCCGAACTCAACCGCGACCTGCAATCGAGCGGCTATTTCGAGGGCGTGCGCGTCGATGCCGCACCGACTGCCGCAAAGAATGATGTGATCCCGGTCGACGTCAAACTCGACACACGCAAACCGCGCACCATGGGCCTTGGCCTCGGTTACTCGACCGACGTCGGCCCACGTATCAAAGCCAACTGGACGCGCCACTGGGTCAACCCGCAGGGCGACAGTTATGGCTGGGAGGCCGAACTCTCGGCGCCACGGCAAAACGTCGGGCTGTTCTACGACATCCCGCTCGACCCGCCACTGACCGACAAACTGCGCTGGGCCGGCGGCTATCAATTCGAAGACATCGACGGCTCCGACACGTTGAGCAAACTGCTGACCTTCGGCCCGGAATGGCACAGCAAATTGCCGAGCGGCTGGCAGCGGGTGATCTCGCTGAAATGGCAGCGCGAAGAGTACGAACTCGGTGACGACTCAGGCCTGAGTACTTTGCTGATGCCCGGCATCAGCTACTCGTACCTGAAAAGCGACAACCGCATCGACCCGCACAACGGCTATCGCCTGAGCTTCGAAAGCAAAGTGGCGAAAGAAGGCCTCGGTTCGGATAACAACCTTCTATATGGCACCGCGCTGGTCAAAGGCCTGACCACGGTGTTCGACAAACACCGCTTGCTCGGTCGCGTGCAGGTCGGCGGCAGCGCCACCAACGGCTACAAATCGGTGCCGCCGTCGCTGCGCTTCTTCGCCGGTGGCGATCAGAGCGTGCGCGGTTACGATTACCAGAGCCTGTCCCCGGAGAACTCCGAGGGCGATCGCATCGGTGGCCGTTATATGGTCGCCGGCAGCGTTGAATATCAATACTCGATCGCGGAAAAATGGCGCGTGGCGACCTTCGTCGATCAGGGCAACTCTTTCAACAAACTCGAACTGCCGAACCTCAAGACCGGGGTCGGTATTGGTGTGCGCTGGGTCTCGCCGGTCGGGCCGATCCGCCTCGATCTGGCCCATGCACTCGACGACGACGGCGGCATCCGGCTGCACTTTTCCATGGGGCCTGAGCTGTGAAGCGTGGTTTGAAAATAACGGCACTCACGCTATTGGCGTTGGTGTTGTTGATTGTATTGAGCGTCGCCACGGTGCTCGGCACGCAGGCCGGCAGCCGTTGGGTGTTGGGTCTGGTGCCGGGCCTCAGCGTCGAGAATTTTCAGGGTCGCCTCGGCGGTCAGTGGAGCGCCGATCATCTGCTCTGGCAGCAAGACACCAGCCGCGTCGAGCTGAACAAGGCGATCTTCGCCTGGTCGCCGCTGTGCCTGACGCGCATGACGTTGTGCATCGAACAGCTCAAGGCTGATCAGGTCGTCCTGCAATTTCCGCCGAGTGAAGAAACCATTGAAAGCGGCCCGATCAAACTGCCGGATTTGCAATTGCCGGTGGCCATCGAGCTGGGCGACGTGCAAGTTGGTAGCCTGCTGTTCAACGGCAGCGAGCAACTCAAGGGCTTGCAACTGGCGGCGCACTGGACGGCGCAGGGCATGCAGATTGAAAGCATCAAATTGCAGCGCGACGACCTCAGCCTGAACCTGTCCGGCACCCTCGCGCCGACAGGTAACTGGCCGCTGAACATCGCCGGTGACCTGACGTTGCCATCGCCGGATAAGGGCCCATGGACGCTGGCGCTGAAAATCGACGGCGACCTGCTGAAAACCCTCAACCTGCACGCCGACAGTCGTGGCTACCTCGACGGCCAGTTGAACGGCGAGTTGCAACCACTGGTGGAAAACCTGCCAGCCAAGCTGCGTATCACCAGCGACGCGTTCAAACCGAGCGCCGATCTGCCGGACACCCTGCAACTTAATCAACTGCTGCTGACCGCCGAAGGCGACCTGAAAAACGGTTACCAGTTAAACGGCAACGCTGCGCTGCCCGCCGATAAAGGCCCGGTGGCGTTGTTGCTGAAGGGCAAAGTCGACGCCAGCGGCGCGCAGATTGCCGGCCTCGACCTGAGCGCCAACGACAAACAAAGCCTCAAACTCACCGGCAGCGTCGACTGGAGCAAAGGCCTCACGGCGCAAGCCAACATCAATTGGCAGGACTTCCCGTGGCACCGGCTCTATAACGAAATCGACGAGCCGCAAGTCGCTTTGCGTACCTTCACTGGCGAAGTCTCCTACACCGACGGCCAATACCTCGGCAACTTCGCCGCCGCACTGGATGGCCCGGCGGGCGCGTTCACTCTGAGCAGTCCGTTCAGCGGCAACCTGAAACAGATCGCTTTGCCGCAATTGAAAATGGAAGCCGGGCAGGGCAAGGCTGAAGGGCACGTCAACGTGCAGTTCGCCGACGGCATCGCCTGGGACACGGCGCTCGATCTCTCGGCGCTGAACCCGGCGTACTGGGTCGCCGAGTTGCCGGGCACCTTGGCCGGGCCGCTGAAAAGCAAAGGCGAGATGAAGAATGAGCGTCTGAGCCTGACCGCTGATCTCGACCTCAAAGGCAAACTGCGCGGGCAACCGGCGATCCTGCAAGCCAAGGCCGACGGCGCTGGCGAGCAATGGAACCTGAATGCCCTGCAAATTCGCCTCGGCGACAACAGCATCAACGGCAAGGGCAGTCTGCAACAGAAACTCACCGGACAGATCGACATCAAACTGGCGCGTCTGGCTCAGCTTTGGCCAGAACTGCGCGGGCAGATCAACGGCCGCGTCGATGTCGCCGGCACGCTGAAAGCCCCGCAGGGCAAACTCGGTCTGCAAGGTTCACAACTGGCGTTCCAGGATAATCGCCTGCAAAGCCTCAACCTCGACGCCACCCTCGACAGTGCGCAACGGGCGAAAATCGACCTCAAGGGCAGTGGCATTCAGGCCGGGGATACGTCTTTGGGCACGCTGACCGCCAGCGCTCAAGGCGACATCAAGAGCCAGAAACTCAGCCTCGACCTGCTCGGGCCGAAGCTGAAACTGGCCCTCGGTCTCGACGGCAATCTGGATAAGGGCAACTGGCGCGGCCGTTTGGCCAGCGGTGATATTCAGGCCGGTGGCCAGGACTGGAAGCTGCAAAACCCGGCCAAACTCGAACGTCTGGCTGACGGCAAAATCAACTTCGGCGCGCATTGCTGGCTGTCCGGCGGCGCGAGCCTGTGCGGTGAAGATCAGCGGCTGATGCCTGAGCCGAAACTGCACTACCACCTCAAGCAGTTCCCGATTGAAAGCCTCGCGCAATGGTTGCCAAAAGACTTTGCCTGGCAGGGCAAGCTCAACGTCGATCTGCAACTGGACTTGCCGGCGAGCGGCCCGAACGGTGTGATCAGCGTCGATGCCAGCGGCGGCACCTTGCGCATGAAAGAAAAGGATCAGTGGCTGGACTTCCCGTACCAGACGCTCAAGCTCACCAGCAAACTCACGCCGAAGCGCGTCGACACCGACCTCAACTTCGTCGGCGGCAAGCTCGGCGAACTGATGGTGCAGGCGCAGCTCAATCCATTGCCGAAAAACAAACCGCTGAGTGGCTCGTTCCGCCTCACCGGTCTGGATCTGTCAGTGGCGCGGCCGTTTGTGCCGATGGTCGAGAAACTCACCGGGCGCCTGAACGGCAGCGGCACGATCTCCGGTGGCCTGCTGGCGCCATTGGTCAACGGCACGGTGCAACTCAGTGACGGCGAAGTGTCCGGCGCCGAGTTGCCGATGGAGCTGCAGGATCTGCAACTCACCGCATTGATCGCCGGTGAATCGGTGCGTCTGGACGGCGGCTGGAAAAGCGGCAAGAGCGGGCAGGGCAGCTTGAACGGTAACGTCGCCTGGGGTCAGGCGCTGGTGGTCGATCTGGCGCTGAAAGGCACGCAGTTGCCGGTCACTGTCGAACCGTACGCCAAACTCGAAATGGCGCCGGATCTGAAAATTTCCATGGCCGGCGATGAGCTGAAAATCGCCGGTAAAGTGCGGGTGCCGAAAGGCGAAATCACCGTGCGTGAACTGCCGCCATCGACGGTGAAAGTCTCTGACGACACGATCATCGTCGGCGCCCAGACCGAAGAGGGCAAACCGCCGATGGCCATGAAAATGGACATCGATGTGGAGGTTGGCGACGACAAACTCGCCTTCGCCGGTTTTGGCCTGACCGCTAATGTGCAGGGGCATGTGCACATCGGCGACAACATGGACACCCGTGGCGAACTGTGGCTCAACGATGGCAAATACAGTGCTTACGGTCAGCGCTTGTCTGTGCGGCGTGCGCGCCTGCTGTTCGCCGGGCCCATCGATCAGCCGTATCTGGACATCGAAGCGATTCGCCAGACCGACGACGTGATCGCCGGTATTCGCCTGAGCGGCAGCGCCGAACAGCCGACCACGCAGATCTTCTCCGAACCGGCGATGAGCCAGGAGCAGGCGCTGTCCTATCTGGTACTCGGCCGTCCGCTGAGCACCAACGGCGAAGACAACAACATGCTCGCGCAAGCGGCGTTGGGGTTGGGCTTGATGGGCAGCGCCGGGGTGACCAGCAGCCTGGCCAAGGATCTCGGGATTCAGGACTTCCAGCTCGACACGGCGGGCAGCGGCGATGCCACCAGCGTGGTGGCCAGCGGCAACATTACCGAGAAGCTCAGTTTGCGTTATGGCGTTGGGGTGTTTGAACCGGCCAGCACCATCGCCTTGCGCTACAAGCTGAGCAAAAAGGTCTACGTCGAAGCGGCGAGTGGCGTCGCGAGTTCGCTGGATATCTTCTACAAGCGCGATTTCTAGACCGCGCTCCCCTCCAAAAACCGAGTCGCTTCCTTCGCGAGCAGGCCGCTCCCACAGGTGATACATGACCCTGTGGGAGCGAGCCTGCTCGCGAAGGCGTCTGTGTGTCCGACACAAAAACCAAGCCCACTGGTCAACTAATTGCTAAGCAACCTAACTATTGCGTTGACATTCGCTGCCTAGGCAGTAACATCTCGACATACATTCACTGCCTAGGCAGTTATTAGGTGAGCAAATGAAGCATTTCACCCCGGACGAATTCAAACACTGCCATCTCGGCCTGTTGCTTGGCCGTGCTGCGCTGCTCAAAGACCGGATCATCGACACCCACATGGAACCCCACGGCATCACCGCCGCGCAGTTCAAGGTGTTGATCATCATGGCTCAGTACGGCGTCGATACCCCGGCCGAACTGTGCCGGCATCTGTCGCTCGACAGCGGTTCGATGACGCGCATGCTCGATCGTCTGGAGCAGAAAGGTTTTCTGGCTCGCCAACGCAGCGAAGGCGACCGCCGTCAGGTGCAACTGACCCTGACCGAGCAAGGCCAGTTACTGGCCGATCGCCTGCCGCACATCGGCGCCGACGCGATGAATGAACTGGCGGGCGCCGTCACTCCGGACGAGTTGAAGACCCTGGAATACATCCTCAAGAAAATCCTGCTGGCAGCCGGTGACCCGATCACTATCCAGCGGTTAGGTGAACACAATGAGCGGTAAAACCTTGCGCAGCAGCCTCACGCTGGTGCTGTCGGCGATGATCCTCGCCGGTTGCGCCAACTACAGCGGCCTCGACACTCAAGGCCAAAACCTTGATGCGAAAAGCCTGAAAGTCGGCCAATCCCTCAACGGAGTGTCCCTGTCGCCAGCCGCATGGCCGAAAAGCGATTGGTGGACCAGCCTCGGCGATCCGCAACTCGACGGCTTGATCCGCGAAGCCCTGCACGACAGCCCTGACATGCAGATCGCCGCCGCGCGCGCCCACCAGGCCAGCGCCGCCGCCTATGCCGCCGATGCCGAACGCTATCCGACCCTCGACGCCAGCGCCGGCATCAGCCGTTCGCGCCTGGCCAAGGATCAGGATCCGCTGGGGCAGGGCGATGCCTACGCCACCGTGCGTAACGTCAGTGCCGGTTTCAATTACAACTTCGATCTGTGGGGCGGCCAGCGCGATGCCTGGGAAGCTGCACTCGGCCAGGCCCGCGCCGCCGAAGTCGATCGTCAGGCGGCACAGCTGACCCTCGCTGCCGACGTCGCTCGCGCTTACAGCGATCTCGGTCAGGCGCACATCGTTTATGACCTGTCCAACGACGACCTCAAACGCACCAAGCAGATGCTCAACCTGAGCCAGCGTCGCCTGAGTGCGGGGATCGACAGCCAGTATCAATACCAACAAACGCAAAGTCTGGAAGCCACGTCTGAGGCCAATCTGATCGACGCGGAAAAACGCCTGAACAGCGCCAAAATTGCGCTGGCCGTTCTGCTCGGCAAAGGCCCGGATCGCGGCAACGAAATTGCCCGGCCGAAAGTCCTGCAAGCCAGTGCTGTCGCGGTGCCGTCGGTATTGCCGGCCGAGCTGCTCGGTCGTCGTCCGGATCTGGTCGCCGCACGCTGGCGTGTAGAAGCGGCGAGCAAAGACATCGACTCGGCGAAAACCCGCTTCTATCCCAACTTGAACCTGTCGGCCTCGGCCGGTGCCGAATCTTTGTTGGGTGACGCGATGTTTGGTTCGGCCAGTCGCTTCTTCAACATTGCCCCGACCATTTCGGTGCCGATCTTCGACGGCGGACGCCTGCGCGCCAACCTCGACGCACGCGACGCCGATTACGATCTGGCAGTGGCGCAGTACAACAAAAATCTGGTGCAAGCACTAGGCGATGTCAGCGACACGATCAACCAGTTGCGTGATATCGGCCGGCAGATCGGCGCGCAGCAACACGCCACCGACATCGCTCAGGATTCTTACAACACCGTCGTCCAGCGTTACGGTTCCGGCATCGGCAACTACCTGGACGTGCTCAGCATCGAGCAGCAATTGCTGCAGGCCCAGCGTCAACTGGCCAACCTCAATGCCGAGCAGATCGACCTGTCGATTCAACTGATGCAAGCGCTGGGCGGCGGCTTCCAGGGGCAGACCCTGACCGCAGCCAACGCCACCCCGGCCACGCCGCACAACTAATTCAAGGTAATTGTCATGGCCACTGCCGAAAACACTCAAGCTCAAGACAACACCCCGGACAACGGCAACCCGCGCAAACGCAAAGTGATGCTGGTGGTGCTGGCCGTTGTCGTCCTGCTCGCCTGCGCTGGCGTATGGGCGTATCACGAATTCATCGGGCGCTTTAACGAAAGCACCGACGACGCCTACGTGAATGGCAACGTCGTGGAAATCACCCCGCTGGTCACCGGCACTGTGGTCAGCATCGGTGCTGACGACGGCGATCTGGTGCACGAAGGTCAGGTGCTGATCAACTTCGACCCGAACGACGCGGAAGTCGGCCTGCAAAGTGCGCAAGCGAAACTGGCGCGCACCGTGCGTCAGGTGCGCGGTCTGTACAGCAACGTGGATGGCATGAAAGCCCAGGTCAACGCGCAACAGGCCGAAGTGCAGAAGGCGCAGGACAACTTCAATCGCCGGAAGAACCTTGCCGCTGGCGGTGCGATTTCTCAGGAAGAACTGTCCCACGCTCGCGATGATCTGACCTCGGCGCAAAACGCCCTGGCCAACGCCAAACAGCAACTGAAAACCACCAGCGCGCTGGTCGATGACACCGTGGTCTCTTCGCACCCGGACGTGATGCAAGCCGCCGCTGAATTGCGTCAGGCTTACCTGACCAATGCGCGCAGCACCTTGATCGCGCCGGTCACTGGTTACGTGGCCAAGCGCACCGTGCAACTTGGTCAGCGTGTGCAACCGGGTACTGCGCTGATGGCGGTGATTCCGCTGGATCAACTGTGGATCGACGCCAACTTCAAGGAAACCCAACTGCGCGATATGCGCATCGGTCAGCCGGTGGATATCGAATCCGATGTGTACGGCAGCGATGTGAAATACAGCGGCACCGTCGACAGCCTCGGCGCCGGTACTGGTAGTGCGTTTGCGCTACTGCCTGCGCAGAACGCCACGGGTAACTGGATCAAGATCGTTCAGCGTGTGCCGGTGCGCATCCACATCAATGCCGAAGAACTGGCCAAGCACCCGCTGCGCGTCGGTCTGTCGACCAACGTTGAAGTGAACCTGCACGACCAGAGCGGCCCGATGCTGGCCCAGCAGCCACCGCAAAAGGCCTCGTTCACCACCAATATCTACGATCAGCAACTGGCCGACGCCGACGCGATGATCGCGCAACTGATCCACGACAACAGCGCTGCGGCGAGCAAAACCGCGCAACGCTGACCTGCACTGACTTTGTAGGAGTGAGCCTGCTCGCGATAGCGGTGTGTCAGACCCAATTTCCTCGACTGATACACCGCTATCGCGAGCAGGCTCACTCCTACAGGGCTGCGGCGACCATCAGGTTCCATAGGATTCACAATGAGCAATAACGCTTCTTTCACGCCGCCCAGCCTGTTGCTCAGCACCATCGGTCTGTCGCTGGCGACGTTCATGCAAGTGCTCGACACCACCATCGCCAACGTGGCGTTGCCGACGATTTCCGGCAACCTCGGGGTGAGTTCGGAGCAGGGCACCTGGGTGATCACTTCGTTCGCCGTGAGTAACGCGATTGCGCTGCCGTTGACCGGTTGGCTCAGTCGGCGTTTCGGTGAGGTGAAACTGTTTCTGTGGGCGACGATTCTGTTCGTGCTGGCCTCGTTTCTCTGCGGTATCTCGACGTCGATGCCGGAACTGATCGGCTTCCGCGTCCTGCAAGGCCTGGTCGCCGGGCCGCTCTATCCGATGACGCAAACCCTGTTGATCGCGGTCTATCCCCCCGCGAAGCGAGGCATGGCCCTCGCGTTACTGGCGATGGTCACGGTGGTTGCGCCGATTGCAGGCCCCATCCTTGGTGGCTGGATTACTGACAGCTACAGTTGGCCGTGGATCTTCTTCATCAACGTGCCAATCGGGATTTTTGCGGTGATGGTGGTGCGTTCGCAACTGGCCAAGCGGCCGGTGGAAACCAGCCGCCAGCCGATGGACTACGTCGGTCTGATCACGCTGATCATCGGCGTCGGCGCGTTGCAGGTGATCCTCGACAAGGGCAACGACCTCGACTGGTTTGAGTCGAATTTCATCATCATCGGCGCGGCGATTTCCGTGGTGGCGCTGGCGGTGTTCGTGATCTGGGAAATGACTGACCGCCACCCGGTGGTCAATCTGCGGCTGTTCGCTTACCGCAACTTCCGCATCGGCACGCTGGTGCTGGTGTTAGGTTACGCCGGCTTCTTCGGTATCAACCTGATCCTGCCGCAGTGGTTGCAAACGCAAATGGGCTACACCGCGACCTGGGCCGGTCTGGCCGTGGCGCCGATCGGGATTCTGCCGGTGCTGCTGTCGCCGTTTGTCGGCAAGTACGCGCACAAGTTCGACCTGCGTTTACTCGCCGGCATCGCGTTCCTGGCGATTGGCTTGAGCTGCTTTATGCGCGCCGAGTTCACCAACGAAGTCGATTTCCAGCATATCGCGCTGGTGCAACTGTTCATGGGCATTGGCGTGGCGCTGTTCTTCATGCCGACCCTGAGCATTCTGATGTCGGACTTGCCACCAAACCAGATCGCCGACGGCGCCGGTCTTGCCACATTCCTGCGGACGTTGGGCGGCAGCTTCGCGGCTTCGCTGACTACCTGGATCTGGATTCGTCGGGCTGACCAGCATCATGCGTATATGAGCGAGAGCATCAGCACGTATGAACCGGCGACGCGGGAGGCGCTGAACCAGTTGGGCGGGGCGAGCAACCCGGCGTATGCGCAACTGGATCATGTGCTGACCAGTCAGGCGTATATGTTGTCGACCGTGGATTACTTCACGCTGTTGGGGTGGGGGTTTATGGGGTTGATCCTGATTGTGTGGCTGGCGAAGCCGCCGTTTGCCGCGAAGGCAGGCCCGGCCGCTTCGGGGCACTGAGGTCAAAAGCCCCTCACCCTAACCCTCTCCCGGAGGGAGAGGGGACTGACCGAGATGGATGTTTGAACTACACCGACTTGCAATACCGAGTCGAACTCAGGTTTTGAAAAGCCCACAAATCGGCTCCCTCTCCCTCGGGAGAGGGCTGGGGAGAGGGCTGGGGTGAGGGGGTGGCGATCTTCAGCCGTGCGGCAATGCCAGCGGTGGGGCGAAGTCGAACGGCGCCAGCGCATAGCCGCTCTCATCCACCTGCAACGCCCAACCCTGACGATCCCAATCCCCCAGCACAATCCGCTTTGCCGCTTCATCACCAATCTGCAACTTGTGAATCGCCGGGCGATGGGTGTGGCCGTGGATCAGGGTTTTCACCCCAAACTCCTGCATGATCCGCGGAATCTCCTCCGGTGTGACATCAACGATGTCATTGGCCTTCATCCGCGTCTGTGCCTTGCTCTCGTTGCGCAGTTTGCGCGCCAGTTTATGGCGGCTGCTCAGCGGTAGATTGCGCAGGATAAACAGGGTGACCGGATTACGCAGGTAGCGGCGCAGCTTCATATAGCCGACGTCGCGGGTGCAGAGGCTGTCGCCGTGCATCAGCAGCACCGGCTCGCCGTAGAACTGCACGACACTCGGGTCTTTCAGCAGGGTGCAGCCGGCTTCTTTGCAGAACGCCTTGCCGAGCATGAAGTCGCGATTGCCGTGCATCAGAAAAATCGCCGTGCCGCTGTCGCTCAATTGGCGCAGGGCCTGGCAGATGGAACGCTGGAAGGGCGTCATGGCGTCGTCGCCAATCCACGCTTCAAAGAAGTCGCCAAGAATGTACAACGCACTCGCCGAGCGGGCGCGTCCGGCGAGCAAATCCAGAAACGCCCGGGTGATGTCCGGGCGCTCCTCTTCCAGATGCAAGTCTGAAATCAGCAATATCACGCTTCGATGATCTCGGCTTTCTCGATGATCACGTCGTCTGCTGGTACGTCCTGGTGGCCGGACTTCATGGTGGTCGACACGCCTTTGATCTTGTCGACAACGTCGGTGCCGGCGGTCACTTTACCGAATACCGCGTAACCCCAGCCCTGAGTGTTCTTGCCGCTGTGGTTGAGGAAAGAGTTGTCGGCAACGTTGATGAAGAACTGCGCGGAAGCCGAATGCGGCTCCATGGTGCGGGCCATGGCAACGGTGTACTTGTCGTTGGAAAGACCGTTGTCAGCTTCGTTCTGGATGCTTGGACGCTTGTCTTTCTTTTCTTTCATGCCTGGCTCGAAACCGCCGCCCTGGATCATGAAGTTACCGATGACACGGTGGAAAACAGTGTTTTCGTAGTGACCGGCTTTCACGTACTCGATGAAGTTGGCGACGGTGATCGGCGCCTTGTCAGCGTTCAGTTCGATGACGATGTCGCCATGGTTGGTGGTCAGTTTGACTTGAGTCATGATCGCTTCTCTTTAGAGGAATTCGTGGTTTTGGGACATCGAGCCCCCAAACCGGTTCAGCCAGCGTGGGCCAAGGTGCGCAGTTTAGCGTGACAGGCGCGAATTTCGAGGCAGTTTTTCAAATCCCGGCGATTAAATGCATGCCTTTATAGGGCCTGCTCTGTCAGCCCCTTGACAGCATCGGCTATGATAGCGGCTTTGTTTTGTCTGGCCCCCACTGCGGCCGCGCACCTGTAAGTCAAGGATCCTATGAGCAAGCCCACTGTCGACCCTACCTCGAATGCCAAGTCCGGCCCCGCCGTGCCGGTCAATTTCCTGCGGCCGATCATCCAGGCAGACCTGGACTCGGGCAAGCACACCCAGATCGTCACGCGTTTCCCGCCTGAGCCCAACGGCTACCTGCACATCGGCCACGCCAAGTCGATCTGCGTGAACTTTGGCCTGGCCCAGGAGTTCGGCGGCGTCACGCACCTGCGTTTCGACGACACCAACCCGGCCAAGGAAGACCAGGAATACATCGACGCGATCGAAGCCGACGTCAAATGGCTGGGCTTCGAATGGTCCGGCGAAGTGCGCTACGCCTCGCAGTATTTCGACCAGTTGCACGATTGGGCCGTTGAGCTGATCAAGGCTGGCAAGGCCTACGTCGACGACCTCACGCCTGAACAAGCCAAGGAATACCGTGGCAGCCTGACCGAGCCGGGCAAAAACAGCCCGTTCCGCGACCGCTCCGTCGAAGAGAACCTCGACTGGTTCGCCCGCATGCGCGCCGGTGAGTTCCCGGACGGCGCCCGCGTGCTGCGTGCGAAGATCGACATGGCCTCGCCGAACATGAACCTGCGCGACCCGATCATGTACCGCATCCGCCACGCCCATCACCACCAGACCGGCGACAAGTGGTGCATCTACCCGAACTACGACTTCACCCACGGTCAGTCGGACGCCATCGAAGGCATCACCCACTCGATCTGCACCCTGGAATTCGAAAGCCATCGTCCGCTGTACGAGTGGTTCCTCGACGCGCTGCCAGTGCCGGCGCACCCGCGTCAGTACGAGTTCAGCCGTCTGAACCTCAACTACACCATCACCAGCAAGCGCAAGCTCAAGCAACTGGTCGATGAAAAGCACGTGCATGGCTGGGACGACCCGCGCATGTCCACGCTGTCGGGCTTCCGCCGCCGTGGCTACACGCCGAAATCGATCCGCAACTTCTGCGAAATGGTCGGCACCAACCGTTCCGACGGCGTGGTTGACTTCGGCATGCTCGAATTCAGCATCCGTGATGACCTCGACCACACTGCGCCGCGTGCCATGTGCGTCCTGCGTCCACTGAAAGTCGTGATCACCAACTACCCGGAAGGCCAGGTCGAAAACCTCGAACTGCCGCGCCACCCGAAAGAAGACATGGGCGTACGCGCGCTGCCGTTCGCCCGGGAAATCTACATCGACCGTGACGACTTCATGGAAGAGCCGCCAAAGGGCTACAAGCGCCTGGAACCGGCCGGTGAAGTGCGTCTGCGCGGCAGCTACGTGATCCGTGCCGACGAAGCGATCAAGGACGCCGATGGCAACATCGTCGAACTGCGTTGCTCGTACGACCCGGAAACCCTCGGTAAAAACCCTGAAGGCCGCAAGGTCAAAGGCGTGATCCACTGGGTACCGGCCGCGGCCAGCGTCGAGTGCGAAGTGCGTCTGTACGATCGTCTGTTCCGTTCGGCGAACCCTGAGAAGGCTGAAGACAGCGCAAGTTTCCTCGACAACATCAACCCTGATTCGCTGCAGGTACTCACCGGTTGTCGTGCGGAGCCATCGCTTGGCAATGCGCAGCCGGAAGACCGTTTCCAGTTCGAGCGCGAAGGCTACTTCGTCGCCGATTTGAAGGACTCGAAACCAGGTCAGCCGGTATTCAACCGTACCGTGACCCTGCGTGATTCGTGGGGCCAGTGATTCAGCGTCAAGGAAATTAAAAGTGCTGACGATTTACAACACGCTCACCAAGAGCAAAGAAGTCTTCAAACCGCTGGATGGCAACAATGTGCGCATGTACGTCTGCGGGATGACCGTGTATGACTACTGCCACATCGGCCACGGCCGCAGCATGGTCGCGTTCGACCTGGTGACCCGCTGGTTGCGCTTCAGCGGTTACAACCTGACGTACGTGCGCAACATCACCGACATTGAAGACAAGATCATCAATCGTGCCCGCGAAAACGGCGAGCCGTACGACGCGCTGACCGAGCGCATGATCACCGCGATGCACGAGGACGAGGCGCGTCTCAACATCCTCAAACCGGACATGGAGCCGCGTGCCACCGATCATATTCCGGGCATGCTGAGCATGATCCAGACCTTGATCGACAAGGGTTACGCCTACGCCCCGGGCAATGGCGACGTGTACTACCGCGTCGCCAAGTTCATGGGCTACGGCAAACTGTCGCGCAAGAAAATCGAAGACCTGCGCATCGGCGCGCGTATTGAAGTCGACGAAGCCAAGCAGGATCCGTTGGACTTCGTGCTGTGGAAAGCCACCAAACCGGGCGAGCCAAGCTGGGAATCGCCGTGGGGCGCAGGGCGTCCGGGCTGGCACATCGAGTGCTCGGTGATGTCCACCTGCTGCCTCGGCGAGACCTTCGACATTCATGGCGGCGGCAGCGACCTCGAGTTCCCGCACCACGAAAACGAAATCGCCCAGAGCGAAGCGGCCACCGGCAAGACCTACGCCAACGCGTGGATGCATTGCGGCATGATTCGCATCAATGGCGAGAAGATGTCCAAGTCCTTGAACAACTTCTTCACCATTCGCGACGTGCTGGAAAAATACCACCCGGAAGTCGTGCGTTACCTGCTGGTGTCGAGCCACTACCGCAGCGCGATCAACTACTCGGAAGACAACCTCAAGGACGCCAAAGGCGCACTCGAGCGTTTCTACCACGCGCTCAAAGGCCTGCCGACCGTTGCACCGGCGGGCGGCGAAGCGTTTGTTGAACGCTTTACTACGGTGATGAACGACGACTTCGGTACTCCGGAAGCGTGCGCGGTGCTGTTTGAGATGGTGCGTGAGATCAACCGTCTGCGTGAGAGCGATCTCGATGCGGCGGCGGGTCTGGCGGCGCGTCTGAAAGAACTGGCGAGCGTGTTGGGTGTGTTGCAATTGGAAGCCGATGACTTCCTGCAGGCGGGCGCTGAAGGGCGTGTCGATGCGGCTGAAGTTGATGCGCTGATTGCTGCGCGTCTGGCGGCTCGGGCCGGGAAGGATTGGGCTGAGTCGGACCGGATTCGTGATCGGTTGACGGCGATGGGTGTGGTGTTGGAAGACGGCAAGGGTGGGACTACCTGGCGTTTGGCTGACTGATGGCCTGATGTGCTTCCCATCTGGATAACAAAAACCCGCCTTGCGCGGGTTTTTTTTGAGTTGCCTAACGTATCGACAAGTATTCGGCTGTTTTTGGATCGTGACCAGTCGATGCCGGAAAAATCAGTATCGACCTCGCCTAAGTTTTTTTCGCAACAATATAGATGATGTCACTTGGCAAGAGCCGCAAAAACGGTAAAGCCACAGCGATCGCGCAATAAATAAAAACCTTGGAGAGTGTTCCCAGTTTTCCGGTATAGGAGATTCTGGTGTAAAGGCCGTCGAGCCCAAGGGTTGGGAGTGTTCCGGACTTAATTATAGTAAATTGTTTATTTGTTAATAGGCGCGACAGATTCTTGCTGTTGAAATAGTGAACATGTGGAGAGGGTAGATTCTTTTGCCAGAGTCTTTCGAAGAACCCGATCTTCCCTGTTCGACAAAATAGCTTCGAAAGTCTGTAAAAAAAACCGTCGCTGCTGGGTAGATTTAGTACTAATAAGCCGCCTTTGTTTAAGCGTTCATGACATGCTCGCAGCACATTGTCTATATCCGGTATATGTTCAATTACGTCGTTGAAAACAACCACGTCGAACGTTTCAGATTGTTCCAGCGCGTCAGGAAAATAACCTTTACGAACGGGAAGACCTTTTGCAGTAGTGGATCTAAACACCGCTTCGTCAGGTTCTATGCCAAGTACATCAAATTTCTTCATGGCGGCCTCGACGAACCATCCATGTGCGCAACCTACATCCACTAAAGTTTTTCCGGAGTTTCCGATATGGGATATGGTGTTGATAAGTTTGTTGAAGTTGCTTCTCCGGATTTGATGAAGACCCGTTTCTCGATCACTTTCATTAATAAGTTCGTGTGATGAAAAGTCATTGATTGTTGGCTGTAAATCACTTTTTTCATAGCGACAAGTCATGCATTTGAAGTGCCAGGCTTGGATGCCCGGAGCAAGAACACCGTTGCAAATAGGACAGATTTTATTCATGTGGGCCTCTATAGCACAATCGGCTATTAATTATTTAGTTTTTTTCCAAAAAGAATAGCCGCTAGTCGAGTCTTGCTTCTTGTACCCTTCTTTGGTTAGAAGGCTGGTAGCTAAAGCTCCTTCATTTTTAATACTTATTATGATCAAAGACACATCCTCAGATTGCAGGGCTCTCTGCGCGAGCTCGCCATTGCCTTCTATTATCCCGGACACAAAATCATACAATGCACGCATCTTCGGGTAATGTTCAACGCCTAACGCGGGTCTTAGGAGATCTAGATAGATCGCTCGGGTACTCACGAGTCGCGGGTGTTGTTCAAATCTGGAAATGACACTGGCTATTTCCTCGGGGGCAAGTAGCATTCCATCCCCTTGAGCCATTGCAATGCCTTTTTTAGCAATAAGAAGATGGGCGTCTGGAATTTTCCAAGAAGCAAAGTTTTCGATTTTACCGATATTGTCTGCGCGAAGCGTGTGAAATGGGAGTGAGTAAGCGGTCAGGCCGAGCACTATTGCAGAGAGTAAAGTCAAAAGCAGACGGTAGGGCTTTTGGTTAAATAACTCGGTTGCAATCATGCAGGCAGATATTGCACAAAACGCGAGCATGGGGAAAGACCAAATCATACGCCAGTAAACGGGAGGAGTGGTTATATGTAGTGAAATGAATTCGGAAAGCCATGGATTAATGTAGATTGTAAAATATATGAAAGGAGGAACGGCTAGTCGCCACTTCGTTACTATATCCTTCGCTAGAGTCGGGCCCGCTAGAAGTAGAATGCCTATCAAATATTGCTGGTGAGGTCCAAATATAGAAGCCCATACGTTCTCCGCTGCTTCTGTCCCATAGTCCATCATGGGCGATCCATTAAGTTGAAGGGCAACAGTAATTAGGTAAGGAAGAGGGATAAATAATATAGTCAGTGCAGAGAATAATTTTTTATTTTCGGATTTTAGTGCCAGCGGAATATTAGATGCCAGTGCGGCAAAGCCTGCAATTGGAGCTGCAAGCATCCCGAAATTTGATAGGCCGATCGCTGTTACTTGGCAGCATGCCAATAAGAATAGATCGTTTCTAGTGCCGCGATCTGAGAAATATCGCGCAGTGAGGTAGAAGATAGCGGGTACGATAACGGATAAAAAAACAGCCTTTCCTTGAAAAAGTCGTACGAACGCAAAATTTGCTGTGCCGCGATGCATTTCTCCTAATATCAGCGTTAGAATAAAAGTTAGTACTCCAGCTAAAATCCAGCTTTTAGGCATGAGCTCTTTAGTTAGTAGGAAGGTCGCCGATAAACTTGCAATCGCCCATACAGGCAAAAGGTAGATATAGTACACATCCATTGATGCAACTGAAAGCAAATGAGCAATAGCCCCTGAGAGTAGTTCGAAAGAGGCAAAACGGTAGCTAGGAAATATCAACGGTAGTGCCGGATCACCAAGCATCGGGTCGCCGGCGAGAAGACTGTGTTCTGGATGTGATGAGTGAAATGCTGCGACTGCTACGTAAAATGCGTCATCCGCATCAGTTCTCGAAACTGCGTAAGAAACTATAATTGCAATAACTATAACCAGTGGGATTACCAGGGGTGTGAGTTTGCATCCTGGATTAACAGTTCTTAAGGTTCTTAGTGGTTGTATGGGTGCAGGTGTAATCAGGTTGGCTGCGAGGAGCAGTGTGGACAGTATCCAGAAGGCTGTCCATGACAAATATAGAGCAGCGGGCACTGCTATGAGTGTTATTAGGGTGATGTGAAAAGCATATTTAAAATTTAGTTGGTATAATGTGTATTTCGATTTTTTATTGAGTGGGCGTGATTGATTTTTTTTTGTTAAATAAATGAAGAGGGTGATTAATAATGTAATTACAAAAGGGGCGAGAATCAAAAGATCTTGTAAGTTCCAACCAGCCAATACACTGATTTGGGTTGCGATGGTCCACCCGGAAAATGCAATTAGAAAAGAGACTATGACTGTACGCAAAATTTTTTCGTTAGGATCAGTGGAGGTATCTGATTTCGAGTTTTGGTTTTCAGTACTTAAAATTTTGTTTCTCATAAAGACTCGGCCGGTAAAGAGTTTTTCTCAAGCCCAAGGCGGGAATTGGCGAGGATAGAGTTCATTTAGATGTTAGTATATAGCAAGCCTGTACCCTTATTACAAGTGAACAAAGTGGCTCAAGCTCGAGCGGTAATTATAATTCCAATGACGATCAGTCCTAAACCAATGAAATACTGCGGCTGAAAACGTTCGCCAAAAATGAAGTGGCTCCCCAATGGTACGAATACAAAGGCCAGTGCCATCATCGGATATATCCGACCAAGCTCTGCTCTTTGTAATACCCAGATCCATGCTATGGATGTAATGCCATACAGAAACATTGCTGCGATTAAAGGTGTCGCTGATTTAAGTGAGAAAAAGGTTCCACTGGAGGTCAGTGCCGTGGAACTAAGTTTGAACAGTAATTGCCCGATAGCCAAGCCTGCAACGCAGAGAAAAGCGACGACATAGGCAATCATTCGAAAGTCTCTTTTTTTTGAACGATTGCATGAAATGAGAAAAACAAGTTCATGTCAATTGATGGTACTGGAAATGGCCACCAGGATTCTTTTGCGTCAGGAAAGTAGTGTCTCAGAATTGCGATAAGATTATGACATGAGTTTACATGCTCTCTTGCCATCACGTAGTCATAAGCAATACCTTGAGCCATTGCGTTGCGTCTCGGCCCCAAGTTCTTCCCTAGCCGCCATGCGAGACCTGGATCGGTTGGGATCAAAATGGATAATACGCCGCCGTTTTTGATGACTCGGATCCACTCCTTCAATGCGAGGTGAGGTTGATATATATGTTCCAATACATGAGTTGCAATCAGTCTGTCAAAGCTGTCGTCATCATAACTTAACTCTTCGCCTGACTGGCATTCGAATTTAAAACTACTGTTTTGCGTACTCGCAATTTTCTTCTTTGCAACTTCAAGCGTGTTGTTGTCCAAGTCGGACAGCGTGTATTCGTCGAATTGGTGGTGAACAAAGTAGACATGCTCGCCGGTGCCAGCGCCAATCTCCAATACTCGTTTGAAGTAAGAGTCTTTTGTGTATGCCTTTTCGACGAGTTTATGGCTCGCGCGCATAACTAGCGATTGTAGCGGACTTGAGTAATTTGATTCGTCATATCGCTCCGAGAATTTTTTTCTATATTCAATCCAGGCTTTGTCTTCACTTTCCATTTTTTACTCCTTCGTTTTTCATGGTTCTGGAATGTATTTTGGCTCTTTGCAATGGGTTATTGGGTACGGAGTTTATGTCGTATCCTAAGAAAGCCAATGTAAGTTGTAGTCCAATAATAATGGGTAAGGCGGAAAGCATTACTGTTCCAGCGGATGAAGGCAGGCCCGTGTTTGCGGAGTTTATCCACTGATAAGTGCCGAATGTTGCTCCGAATATCAGAGAAAATATGCCAAGAGGTAGTTCGATTGATGCAAGAGACATGTCTCTCAAATAGTAGTTGTAAAATATTCTTTTGAAAAAATTCCTGGTATGCTTGAGGGAGAATTCCCCAATGATTCTGGATATTTTCAAGTTGCTGATTTCGTCGCCATATTTCGCGCTCATGGGTACGTCTACCACGACGGCTCGCAGTGTATTTAATCGAAATAACATATCGGTTTCAAAAAAATATCGACGACTGATCTTATGGAGCGGCAGGCTTTGCGCAACGTTGCTGTGGATGGCAGTGAACCCATTGGTTGGATCAAAAAGGTTCCAATACCCAGATGACAATTTAGTCATAAAAGATAGAGCAGCGTTTCCGAATAGGCGTACATTTGGCATCTCACGAATTTCTTCGAGGTCAAAGAATCGATTCCCCTTGGTGTAGTCAGCTCTACCCTCAATGATCGGGGAAATCAGACTCGGGATTAGGCTTGGATCCATCTGCCCGTCACCATCCACCTTGATGATAATATCGACATCGTCATGAATGGCGGCCTTATACCCTGTCATTACTGCGCCACCAACTCCTTGATTGTCGGTATGACGAAGGATTCGAACGCGCTCATCGTCGCAGTTGTTCTTTACAAAGTCGCCAGTGCCATCTGGACAGCAATCATCAATCACGTAGATGTTGCTAACTTCAGGGCCAATTGCCTTAATTACGCTTAAAATATGTTTTGTGACTTTGTAGCTTGGTATTACAACTGCAACGTTAGAGCTTGAGAACATTCGGGATTACCATGGTGAATAATTTGTTTTAACTACATGTCATACAGAATGTGTATCGATAATTTGGCAGGTTATGGGGGCGATAATAACGCTCTTGCCTTGGCAATAAAAACTCCTTCTAGAGTTTCGGTAGAATTCGCTGAAGCTATATTCGTGTGCGCGCAAGGGTTGCTGCTAACGCGGAACCCATGCACGCGACACTATACCCGGTTACGCGAGGCACTTGAATTTTCGCAGTTAACCGCTTTGCTACGATATTTTTGGTCTTGACTATTGGGGGCGCTCGTTCTTGATCTTCGTCCTAACTGTCAATCTGCCGCAACCGCTTATAAAGCGTATTGCGGCTCACCCCCAACCGCCGTGCCAAATGCGAAATATTGCCCCCGGAAGCCTTCAGCTCCCGGTTCAGCGCCTCGACATCGTTCAGATCAATCCCTAACGGGGCGCAGGTTTCCATCGGCTCCATCTCCAGATCGACAAAAAAATCATCCGGCAAATGCTCCGGTCTTACTGGCTGCTCCTCGGCCATGGCCAGCGCCACCTGCATCACACTGCTGACCTGACGCAAATTGCCCGGCCACGGATGCCGATCAAGCAAATCCAGCACTTCCTGGCTCAATCCCGCCCATTGCGTCGGCTCGCGATGCTGCTCCCACAAGCGTTTAAACAACGCCTCTTTATCACTGCGCTCCCGCAGCGGCGGCAACTCAAGCGTCAGCCCACCAATGCGGTAATACAAATCCTCCCTGAACCGCCCCAATTGCACTTGTTCGCGCAAGGAGCGATTAGTCGCCGAGATAATCCGTAAATCCACCGGGAACAACTCGCTACTCCCTACCGGTTGCACACAACGCTCCTGCAAAACCCGCAACAACCGCGCCTGCGTCGGCAGTGGCATGTCGCCGATTTCATCAAGGAACAGCGTGCCTTTGTCCGCCTTGCGAATCAGGCCGATGCTGCCTTTTTGATTGGCTCCAGTGAACGCGCCTTTCTCGTAGCCGAATAGTTCGGATTCGACCAGTTCGGCGGGGATCGCTGCGCAGTTGACGGCGATGAAGGCCTGCTTGCTGCGCGAGCTGGCTTGATGCAGGGCTTTGACGAAGACTTCCTTGCCGACGCCGGTTTCGCCGTGGATCAGCAGTGGAATGTCTTTCTCCAGCAAACGCTCAGCCTGACGTACAGCTTTTTCCACGCGACTGTCACCGAAGTGCAAGGTGTTGAGGCTGATGCCCGACGGTGCGGTCGCTTTGGCCTCCGCGATAAACACCCGTGGCTGAACCAACGCCTGCTTCGGCCGTTTCAATAGACACTGAAAACGGTTGCGCCCAGAAGTCTGCAAGGCAAACGGCAGATCATCCGGCTGATTGAGCAATTCCAGCAGCGACACATTAAACAAACTCTCAACACTGACCCGCGACAAGCGCACACCGAGCAGGTTATCCGCCCGACGATTGGCCGACAGCACTTGCCCGCTCTCATCAAAAATCAACAACCCGGCCCACTGGCTGTCGAGGTTGTTCAGTCCGGTATTGAAGGTCAGTTGAAAGTGCTGGCCATGGAACAGGTTAAGGATCAGCCGGTTCTCCACGGTCTGGCTCATCATCTTGACCATGCCCAAGGTGTGCGAGGGCGGTAAATAACTGTCGCTGGACACATCGAGCACGGCAATCACCTTGCGCTCGGCGTCGAAAATCGGCGCGGCGGAACCGGTCATAAAGCGGTTAGCCTTGAGGAAGTGTTCATCGTGTTCGATATGTACCGCTTGTTCGCACGCCAGTGCCGTGCCGATCGCGTTGGTGCCGCTGCATCGCTCCATCCAGCTCGCACCGGCCTGAAACCCCCTGGCCAGATTCGGTTCGATAAAACGCTGCGTGCCCCACGATGTCAGCACCTGGCCCTGATTGTCGGCGAGCATGATCAGGCAGTTGGAATTGCTGAGGATGTTTTCGTAATAGGGCAGGACTTCCTGATGCGTGGTCTGCACCAGTGAGTGATGGCGGTCGAGCAGGTGCGTAATGCCGGCGGCGGGGAGTTGGTCGAAGGCCGGGGTGCTTTGGTGATCAAGACCAAACGCGCGGCAACGTTGCCAGGACGTCTGGACGATCGCGTCGTGGGACAGCGGCGGGGCAGGTGCGGCCATGGCAGTCAGCCTCTGATGTAGCATTCTTATTATTGTTATGCGATCCCCTGTAGGAGCTGCCGCAGGCTGCGATCTTTTGATCTTGATGGTAAAAAAACAGGATCAAAAGATCGCAGCCTGCGGCAGCTCCTACAGGGGGATCGGTTCGCAAAAAGCGTTCATAGAGTGTTGTTCACTATTGTTCATTGTCAATCGCCCGACTGTTCAAATGTGTTCAGCAATGAACGCTCGTTCGCCACGCTTTCAACGATTTTCACGACTAATCAATCACTTGCCATTTCTGGCACGAAACTCGCTCCTGTGCACAGGTCGCTTGACTCCAATAATAAAAAGGCCGAGCCATGTCACTCACCCTGGAGCACGTCAGCCGCACCGTCGAGGGCCAGACTTGGATCGACGATGCCTGCCTGAAATTCGAAGCCGGTTCGTTCAACGTTTTGCTCGGCCGCACCCTGTCCGGCAAAACCAGCCTCATGCGTTTAATGGCAGGTTTAGACAAGCCCGACAGCGGCCGGATCCTGATGAACGGCGTCGACGTCACCCAACGCCCGGTGCGCCTGCGCAACGTGTCGATGGTCTATCAGCAGTTCATCAATTACCCGACCATGACCGTGTTCGAGAACATCGCCTCGCCGCTGCGCCAGGCCGGTGTGTCGAAAGAGATCATCCACAGCAAAGTGCAGGAAACCGCGCGGATGTTGCGCATCGAGAAGTTTCTGCAACGCTATCCGCTGGAGCTGTCCGGCGGCCAACAGCAGCGCACCGCCATGGCCCGCGCACTGGTCAAAGACGCCGAGCTGATCCTGTTCGACGAACCGCTGGTCAACCTCGACTACAAACTGCGCGAAGAGCTGCGTCAGGAAATGCGCGAGCTGTTCAAGGCGCGCCACACCATTGCGATTTACGCCACCACCGAGCCCAACGAAGCGCTGGCACTCGGCGGCACCACGACCATTCTTCACGAAGGCCGGGTGATTCAGAGCGGCCCGTCCACGTCGGTGTATCACCAGCCACAAACCGTGCTCGCTGCCGAATTGTTCTCCGAGCCACCGATCAACCTGATGCCGGGGCGCATCGCTGGCAACGAAGTCAGCTTCGCCAATTTTGTGCACTTCCCGTTAAACGTCGATCTGCGCCCGGTGGGCGAGGGCGAGTTCCGCTTTGGCGTGCGCCCCAGCCATATCTCGCTGGTGCCGAGCAACGATGACGATCTCGAACTGGCGGTCACCGTCGAAGTCGCCGAGATCAGCGGTTCTGAAACCTTCCTGCACGTGCGCAACGAGCATTTCCTGCTGGTTCTGCACCTGCCCGGCGTTCACGAATACGACGTCGATGCGCCGATCCGCATTTACATCCCGACCCACAAACTGTTCGTTTTCGATGCGCAGGGCCGTCTGGTGCAAGCACCGGGCCGGCGTGTCGCGAGGGTTGCCTGATGGCCGAAATCCGTTTGCAGCACCTCGCCCATAGCTACAGCAAAACCCCGAGCGGCGCCGAGGATTACGCGATTCGCGAGATGGATCACGTCTGGGAGCAGGGCGGCGCCTATGCCTTGCTCGGGCCGTCGGGTTGCGGCAAGTCGACCTTGCTCAACATCATTTCCGGATTACTCAGCCCCTCGCAGGGCCATGTGTTGTTCGACGGCAAAGCGGTCAACGACCTGACGCCGGAGAAGCGCAACATCGCTCAGGTTTTCCAGTTTCCGGTGGTTTACGACACCATGACCGTGTTCGATAACCTCGCCTTCCCCCTGCGCAATCAGGGCATGGCCGAGGCGAAAGTGCACAGCAAGGTGCAGGAAATTGCCGAAGTGCTCGACCTGCAAAACCTCCTGAGCAAGAAGGCACGCAACCTCACCGCCGACGAAAAACAGAAAGTCTCGATGGGCCGTGGCCTGGTGCGTGACGACGTTTCCGCGATCCTTTTCGACGAGCCGCTGACGGTGATCGACCCGCACCTGAAGTGGAAACTGCGGCGCAAGCTCAAGCAGATCCACGAGCAGTTCAACATCACCATGGTCTACGTCACCCACGATCAATTGGAGGCCTCGACCTTCGCCGACAAGATCGCGGTGATGTACGGCGGCCAGATTGTGCAGTTCGGCACGCCACGGGAATTGTTCGAACGGCCGAGCCACACCTTTGTCGGCTATTTCATCGGCAGCCCAGGAATGAACCTGATCGAAGTGCAGCCGCAACCCGGCGGCGTCGGTTTCGCCTCGACGCACTTGCCGTTGTCCGACGCCATGCAGCGACATATCGAGCACGGCCAGTGGAAAAATCTGAAGGTCGGTATCCGTCCTGAATTCATTCACGTTTGGGACGAGCCGTTTGATGACGCGATGCAGGCAAACGTCGTACACGTCGAAGACCTCGGCACCTACAAGATCATGACCCTCGACCTCGACGGTGCACCGTTGAAAGTGCGTCTGGCCGAAGACAAACCGGTGCCGCAGGGCACCGCGTACATCAGTTTTCCGGCGCAGTGGCTGATGGTTTATGCCGATGAGTTTCTGCTTGAAGCCGACAGCGGCGAGGTGCAGCCATGAACAAGGTGCAGAACAACAAGGCCTGGTGGCTGGTGTTGCCGGTGTTCCTGCTGGTGGCGTTCAGTGCGGTGATCCCGATGATGACCGTGGTCAACTATTCGGTGCAGGACATCTTCGACCAGTCCAGCCGCTACTTCGTCGGCGCTGACTGGTACAAGCAAGTGCTGCTCGACCCGCGTTTGCACGATTCGTTGCTGCGCCAGTTCATCTATTCGGCGTGCGTGTTGTTGATTGAAATTCCGCTGGGCATTGCCGTCGCGCTGACCATGCCGACCAAGGGCCGCTGGTCGTCGGTGGTGCTGATCATTCTGGCGATTCCGTTGCTGATCCCGTGGAACGTGGTCGGCACCATCTGGCAGATTTTCGGCCGCGCCGACATTGGTCTATTGGGTTCAAGCCTCAACGCGATGGGCATCAGCTACAACTACGCGGCCAACACGATGGACGCCTGGGTGACGGTGCTGGTGATGGACGTTTGGCACTGGACTTCATTGGTAGCGTTGCTGTGCTTCTCCGGTTTGCGCGCGATTCCCGATGTGTATTACCAAGCCGCACGCATCGACCGCGCTTCGGCCTGGGCGGTGTTCAGGCACATCCAATTGCCCAAGCTGAAAAGCGTGTTGCTGATCGCGGTGATGCTGCGCTTCATGGACAGTTTCATGATCTACACCGAGCCGTTCGTGCTCACCGGCGGCGGGCCGGGTAATGCCACGACCTTCTTGAGTCAGACGTTGACCCAAATGGCCGTAGGGCAATTCGACCTCGGTCCGGCAGCGGCGTTTTCGCTGGTGTACTTCCTGATCATCCTGTTGGTGTCCTGGCTGTTCTACACCGCCATGACGCACTCCGACGCCAACCGCTGAGGCCCGGCCATGAGCAAAAGAAAGCTTATTCCGTTGCTGGTGTACATCCTGTTCCTGCTGGTGCCGATCTACTGGCTGCTGAACATGTCCTTCAAGAGCAACACCGAAATCCTCGGCGGTCTGACCCTTTTCCCACAAGACTTTACGCTGGCGAACTACAAAGTGATCTTCACCGATCCGAGTTGGTACAACGGCTATCTCAACTCGCTGTATTACGTGAGCCTGAACACGGTGATCTCGTTGAGTGTGGCGCTGCCGGCGGCCTATGCGTTTTCGCGCTATCGCTTTCTTGGCGACAAGCATCTGTTCTTCTGGCTGCTGACCAACCGTATGGCGCCACCGGCGGTGTTTTTGCTGCCGTTCTTCCAGTTGTATTCGTCGATTGGGCTGTTCGACACGCACATCGCCGTGGCCTTGGCGCACTGCCTGTTCAACGTGCCGCTGGCGGTGTGGATTCTCGAAGGTTTCATGTCTGGCGTGCCCAAGGAAATCGATGAAACCGCCTACATCGACGGCTACAGTTTCCCCAAGTTTTTCGTGAAGATTTTCATCCCGCTGATCGGCTCCGGTATCGGTGTCACGGCATTTTTCTGCTTCATGTTTTCCTGGGTCGAGTTGCTGCTGGCGCGCACGTTGACCTCGGTAAACGCCAAGCCGATTGCGGCGGTGATGACGCGTACGGTTTCAGCATCGGGTATCGACTGGGGTGTGCTGGCTGCGGCGGGGGTGTTGACCATTCTGCCGGGCATGCTGGTGATCTGGTTTGTTCGCAACCACGTGGCCAAGGGCTTTGCCCTCGGTCGGGTCTGAGGAACTGATGATGGAATGGATGAGTTGGACCACACCCACCGCAGCATTTTTCATCGTCATCGGTCTGCTGCTGGTCGGCATGACCACGTGGGAATTGCGTTCGCCGAGCATCTTGCGGCGAGGTTTTCTACCGATTGCCACCACCCGTGGCGATCGTTTGTTTATCGGTCTTCTCGGCAGCGCCTACCTGCATTTGCTGGTGATCGGCGCCACCGACTGGAGCATCTGGGTGGCGTCCGCGTTGTCCCTGGTGTGGCTGTTGGCTGTGATGCGTTGGGGCTAGTCGAGTCAATCGGCAACCGTGCTCCGAAATCCTAAACAGGAGGTCTCTATGTTCGACAAAAACAATAAGCTGCGACATAGCATTTCATTGGCAGCCATGCTGGCACTCAGCGGTTTGAGCGCCGCCGCGTGGGCCGATGCCTACGAAGACGCGGCGAAAAAATGGATCGGCAGTGAATTCAAACCGTCGACCCTGACGGCTGAACAGCAGCTCGAAGAATTGAAGTGGTTCATCAAGGCTGCCGAGCCGTTTCGCGGCATGGAAATCAAGGTCGTTTCCGAGACCCTGACCACCCACGAATACGAGTCGAAAGTGCTCGCCAAGGCCTTCACCGAAATCACCGGGATCAAGCTCACCCACGACCTGCTGCAAGAAGGCGACGTGGTCGAGAAAATGCAGACGGTGATGCAGTCCGACAAAAATATCTATGACGGCTGGGTCAACGACTCGGATCTTATCGGTACGCACTTTCGCTACGGCAAGACCGAATCGATCACCGACCTGATGGCCAACGAGGGCAAGAACTTCACTTCGCCGACGCTCGACATCAAGGACTTCATCGGCATCTCGTTCACCACCGCTCCCGACGGCAAGATCTATCAACTGCCTGACCAGCAATTCGCCAACCTTTACTGGTTCCGCGCTGACTGGTTCGAGCGCGCCGATCTGAAAGCCAAGTTCAAGGAAAAGTACGGCTACGAATTGGGCGTGCCGGTGAACTGGTCGGCCTATGAAGACATCGCCAAATTCTTCAGCGAAGACGTCAAGGAAATCGACGGCAAGCGCGTTTACGGGCACATGGATTACGGCAAGAAAGACCCGTCGCTGGGCTGGCGCTTCACCGATGCCTGGTTCTCCATGGCCGGTGGCGGCGACAAGGGTTTGCCCAACGGTTTGCCGGTGGACGAGTGGGGGATTCGCGTCGAGGACTGCCATCCGGTCGGTTCCAGCGTGACCCGTGGCGGCGACACCAACGGCCCGGCCGCTGTGTTCGCCACGCAGAAATATGTCGATTGGCTGAAGGCTTATGCGCCACCGGAAGCGGCGGGCATGACCTTCTCCGAGTCGGGGCCGGTGCCGTCGCAGGGCAATATCGCCCAGCAGATTTTCTGGTACACCGCGTTCACCGCCGACATGACCAAACCGGGCCTGCCGGTGGTCAACGCCGACGGCACGCCGAAATGGCGAATGGCGCCGTCGCCACGCGGGCCGTATTGGGAGGAGGGCATGAAGCTCGGGTATCAGGACGTGGGTTCGTGGACGTTCATGAAGTCGACGCCTGAGAAGCAGAAACTGGCGGCGTGGTTGTATGCGCAGTTTGTGACGTCGAAAACCGTGTCGCTGAAGAAAACCATTGTCGGCCTGACGCCGATTCGTGAGTCGGACATCAACTCGCAGGCGATGACTGATCTGGCGCCGAAGCTCGGTGGTCTGGTTGAGTTTTATCGCAGCCCGGCGCGGGTGCAGTGGACGCCGACCGGGACTAACGTGCCGGACTATCCGCGTCTGGCGCAGTTGTGGTGGAGTCATATTGCTGAGGCGGCGAGTGGTGAGAAGACGCCGCAGCAGGCGCTGGATGGGTTGGCCAAGGATCAGGATGCGATCATGACGCGTCTGGAGCGTTCGAAGGCGCAGGCGGTGTGTGCGCCGAAGATGAATCCGGAGCGGGATGCGCAGTATTGGTTTGATCAACCGGGGGCGCCGAAGCCTAAGTTGGCGAATGAGAAGCCTAAGGGGGAGACGGTGAGTTATAACGAGTTGCTGAAATCTTGGGCGGATGCGCGGAAGTAAACATTGAAGCTGGAAAACGGCACTGGGAGGTGCCGTTTTTTTTTGATGATGGTGTGTATATCCGTTTCTTCGGGTGTTGCTGACTATGGTTTCGCCCTTACGGCGAGTCCCTTTGGCAAACGCCCCAAAGGAACCAAAGGTCTGTGCCCTGACGTCCGGCCCTCGCTAAGGCTCGGGTTCCTTCGCTCCGGGTTCATCCGGGGGCATCGCCTACGGTTTGCTTCGCTGCACCTCCTCTCGATGCTTTCCCCGTATGAATCCCTCCACTCAGCCTCCCGACGGGCTCTAAGATCAAGATCAAAAGCAGGCGAGCTGACACTCGGCCTAATTGGGTTCAACGCGATTTCATGTAGGAGCTGCCGAAGGCTGCGATCTGTTGATCTTGCTTTTGTAGGAGCTGAGCTTGCTCGCGAAAGCGGCCTCACATTCAACAACGAAATCAACTGACCCACCGCTTTCGCCAGCAGGCTGGCTCCCACATTTTTCTGCGATGACCACAGACTCCGCGCACGCCGCAAATTACTGTGGGAGCTTGCCTGCAAGCGATTGCGGTCTACCATCCAACATCAAAATCGACTGACCCACCGCTTTCGCCAGCAGGCTGGCTCCCACATTTTTCTGCGATGACCACAGACTCCGCGCACGCCGCAAACCACTGTGGGAGCTTGCCTGCAAGCAATTGCGGCCTACCATTCAACATCGAAATCAACTGACCCACCGGCATCGCCAGCAGGCTGGCTCCCACATTTTTTCTGCGGTGAGCACAGACTCCGCACACGCCGCAAATTACTGTGGGAGCTTGCCTGCAAGCGATTGCGGCCTACCATTCAACATCGATATCAACTGACCCACCGCTTTCGCCAGCAGGCTGGCTCCCACATTTTTTCTGCGGTGAGCACAGACTCCGCGCACGCCGCAAATCACTGTGGGAGCTTGCCTGCAAGCGAATGCGGTCTGCCATTCAACATCGAAATCAACTGACCCACCGCTATCGCTTGCAGGCCATCTGCCCTGAGGCTTCTGGGGTATCAGGTCAGACCAAAACAGCCAGGTCGGTGTACCGAGCAACCAAAGGATCAGCCGTGAGCAACTTCATCGGTTCGGTCATTGCTGTGGCCACGATAATGCGGTCAAACGGATCCCGGTGATGGTGGTCAAGATCCTTCACGGCGATGGCGTGTTCTGCAGTCACCGGCAGTTCGATGAAGCCGCTATCAAGGCAAGATTGGCGGACTTCTTCCAGATCAACATTCAGCTTGCCGAGCCCGACCTTGATCGCCATTTCCCAAAAGGTGGCGGCGCTGATGTAGACATCGGCAGCGTTCTCAATCAGTTTTCTGGCTTTGCCGGACAGTCTCGCGTCATCACTGAGCGTCCAGAGCAAAATGTGCGTGTCGAGCAGAAGCCTCATGCTTGAGTGCCCTCAAATGCATCAAGCATGTCATCGGGCAATGGTGAGTCGAAATCGTCGGGCAACACCAGTTTGCCTTTCATTGCGCCAATTCGCTGTGCGCTGGGTTTTCCTACGGGAACGAGGCGAGCCATCGCTCGGCCATGCTTGGCAATCGTAATGACTTTGCCAGCAGCGGCATCATCGACGAGTTTGGATAAATTGTTTTTTGCTTCAGCCAGCGGAACGATGATCATCGGCTCACCCCTGTATTCTGGACAAATATAGCCAGAATATTTCAGCACTGCCAATTCATAGACTTCTTCAGCCCATTCGCAAACGATATCCCTGTTCATTTTTTGCCTCTCGTCGATATTCCATCTGCCAAGGCCACCACCATAGAACTACCTACTCAAATCTGGCTGTAGGACAAAACGGAGGTTGCGGCGAGAGCTTTCGGTGTTTGCGTAGGGACGGGAGCAAACCGGTAAAAAGTCGTACGAAAATATCGACCGACACGACCTCCGAAAATCTATGTAAGAGCTGCCGCAGGCTGCGATCTTTTGATCTTGATCTAAAAAACAAGAGCAAAAGATCGCAGCCTGCGGCAACTCCTACAGGGATGATTCGGTGGTGGGGAAGCCCAGGCGGAACACCGTCATCACCCCCGGCAAGCTCTTCACCTCCGCCACCCCCTGATGCAGGCTCATGATCGAGCGCACGATCGCCAACCCCAGCCCGGTGCTGCCCTGCGTTCTTGAGCGGCTGCTATCGACTCGGTAGAAGCGGTCAAACAGATACGGCAAATGCTGCGCCTCGATCCCGGCGCCGGGATTGCTCACTAGCAACGACGTCTGCGTCGCACCTTGTTCTATCAACAACGTGACGGTTTTCCCGTTCGGGCAGTGCCGCAAAGCATTCGACAACAAATTGGAAATCGCCCGTTGAATCATCAGCCGATCACCCAGCACCGTCGCGCTCCCGACCACGTTCAAATGAATGCCCTTGTCCTGCGCCGACAGCGAAAACATCTCCGCCACCTTCGTCACTTCAACCTCCAGCGCCACCGATTCAAACGGCGCCAGCGCCGACGGATGACTCACTTGCGCGAGAAACAACATGTCGGAAACGATCCGCGCCACGCGCTCCAGTTCTTCGGTGCACGACACCAGCACATCCTTGTATTCCTCCACGCTGCGTTCGCGTGAGAGCGTCACTTGCGCCTTGCCCATCAGGTTGTTGATCGGCGTGCGCAATTCATGCGCCAGATCGTCGGAGAACTGCGACAACTGCTGCACCCCGGCATCCAGTCGATGCAGCATGAAGTTGATGCCCTGCGCCAATTCACTGAGCTCCTGCGGCATGTTCACCACCGACAGTCGATGATCCAGATCCTGGGTCGAGACCATCGCCGCAACTTTGCGAAACTCGCGCATCGGCGCCAGGCCGCGCTGCACTGCGCCCCACGCCGTGAGGCCGATGAACACCAGCAACAGCGGCAAGGCAATCAGCGTCGAGCGCAGATAGGCGCTGAGCAACGCCTCGTCGTGGGCGTTATCCACCGACAACAGCACCGGCACGCTGTTGCCGTCCTTGAGGCGAATCAATTTCGAGGCGGTGAGGAATTTCTTCCCTTCCGCGTCGGTGCTGTCGCTGTAGGTCAACTGATCTGTGGTGGCGCGCACCGCTTTCAATTCAACCCGTGGCTCGGCCAGTCCCGAGCCGGATTTGAGCAGCGGAGAACGCTGATTCAAGCGGTCATAAATCGTCAGCGTGAGGTTGTCATGGCCCATCACCTGATCGAGCAAAATATGTGGTTTACCGCTGATTTCATTGGCGTCGACGTACAGCGACAGGCTGTGCTCGACCTGTTGCATCTTCTTTTCCAGACTGTCTCTGGAAAGCGCATTCAGCTCATGGGTCAGGGCGAAATAGGCGAGGATCGCCAGAAACACCACCAGCAGCGCGCCGAGAATGCTCACCGTCAAACCGAGGCGCATCGACAGGCTGGCCGGTTTCATTCGCGCGCCTCCAGCACGTAGCCGACACCGCGCAGGGTGTGGATGAGTTTGCTGTCGAACGGGTCGTCGATTTTTGCGCGCAAGCGGCGGATCGACACTTCGACCACATTGGTGTCGCAGTCGAAATTCATGTCCCACACCAATGAGATGATTTGCGTGCGCGTCAGCACTTCGCCGGACTGGCGCATCAGCAGGTGCAGCAGGGCGAATTCCTTGGTGGTCAGGTCGATGCGTTGCTCGCCACGGAATGCGCGATGGCGGCCCGGGTCGAGTTCCAGATCGGCGACTTTCAGCACCTGTGGCAGCGGAATGTTTTCGCTGCGACGCATCAAGGTGCGTACCCGCGCGAGCAGTTCGGGAAATTCGAACGGCTTGACCAGATAGTCGTCGGCGCCGAGATCGAGGCCACGAATCTTGTCGGCCAGACGTCCGCGCGCGGTGAGCATCATCACCCGCGTGGCGTGGGTTTTGCGCAGTTGTTCGAGCACGCCCCAGCCGTCCAGTTCGGGCAGGTTCACATCGAGAATAATCAGGTCATAGGCCTGTTGTTGCGCCAGGTGCAAACCATCGGCGCCGGTGGCGGCGTGATCCACCACATA
This sequence comes from Pseudomonas rustica, assembly GCF_049959085.1. Taxonomy (NCBI): domain Bacteria; kingdom Pseudomonadati; phylum Pseudomonadota; class Gammaproteobacteria; order Pseudomonadales; family Pseudomonadaceae; genus Pseudomonas; species Pseudomonas rustica. The sequence goes on from NZ_CP188200.1 coordinate 1,789,921, forward strand.
TCCACTTTCGGTCAATCCCTGATGCAAGTATTCGGCAGCTTTAAGCTCGTCCTCGACGACAAGGATTCGCATGATCTTTCACCACTTATATTTAATGGGTATTTAATTAAAAAGGCCCTCACCCTAGCCCTCTCCCAGAGGGAGAGGGGATTGAATGGGGGATATTTCAGAACTACGCCGACGTGAAAAAAATTTACTGAATCCATAATCGACTTGATGTAACAGGTCGATAAATAACGCCAGACACTTCGGTCGGCTCCCTCTCCCCCCGGGAGAGGGCTGGGGTGAGGGGAAGTCCGCACAATAAAGGTTGTAGTGGCTACAGGGTCAACGACCAAGCGCTTTAAACCAGGGTTCTGCGACAGTCGGTCGCAGCGGGACCCCCAAAACTTCCATAACTTTGATTCAGGCAAGTGCTGTTCAGCAGATATCTAATCCGCATTTGTTTCCATGTATTACGACAACAGCGTTCGCACTTCGCATCCTAGAACAAAACAACTAGTTCAAACCGTGGATAACGGATTTGTAATGTTCCAGTCACCTTGTCGATAAGTTCAAGACCCTACCGTGGCGGCATCAAAGATTCTTGAATAAAGGAAGTTTGCCATTGCCCGGTTTAATTGAACTGACGGCGCGATCACGCCTGCAAAAAACACTCGGCGGCCTGCTGTTTTTGGCCAGTGCCAGCCTGGCGAATGCCTCGACGCTGACCTTGGATCAAGCCCTGCAAAGCGCCTTCGCCGGTAACCCCGATCTGGCCGCCGCGCAGTGGGAAATCGGCATTGCCGAAGGTGATCGTGTGCAGGCTGGTTTGATCCCCAACCCGGAAGTTTCCTGGGAGGCCGAAGACACTCGCCGCGATTCGCGCACCACGACGATCATGCTCAGCCAACCGATTGAACTGGGCGGCAAACGCGGTGCACGGATCGACGTCGCCAGCCGCGCGCAGGACGCCGCCGGCGTCGAGCTGGAGCGCAAACGCAATGCCTTGCGCGCCGATGTGATTCAAGCGTTCAACAGCGCGCAAACCGCGCAGCAACGCCTGGATCTGTCTCGACAATCGCTGCAACTCGCCGAGAAGGGTTTGCGCGTGGCTGACGGGCGCATTGAGGCCGGTAAATCGTCGCCCGTTGAAGGCACGCGGGCGCAAGTGCAGCTCTCGGAAGTACGTCTTGAAGTGAGCCGCGCCGAGCGCGATCAGGCCAACGCTTACCAACAATTGGCGCAGGTGATGGGCGCGCCTTTGCCGGCATCGACCAAGGTGCAGGCACCGACGAAAAGCCTGATGGCTGTTCCGCCGCCGACAAGATTACTCGAGCGCCTGAACGAAACCGCTGAGCTGCGTCTGGCCAAGTTGCAAATCGATCAGCGCGAAGCCTCGTTGGGATTGGAGAAGTCCCAGCGCATCCCCGATCTGACCGTAAGCCTCGGCAGCCAATACAGCGAAACCGAGCGCGAACGGGTCAACGTGGTCGGCCTGTCGATGCCGATTCCGCTATTCAATCGTAATCAGGGCAATGTGCTCGCCGCCGCGCGCCGCACCGATCAGGCACGGGATCTGCGCAACGCTACCGAACTGCGTTTGCGCACCGAAGTCCAGACCAGTCTTGAGCAATGGCAGACCGCTAACGGCGAAGTCACAGCGTTCAACCAGACCATCCTGCCCGCCGCGCAAAGTGCCGTCGACAGCGCCACGCGCGGCTTTGAAATGGGCAAGTTCGGCTTCCTCGATGTGCTCGATGCGCAGCGCACGCTGATCGCCGCGCGCAGCCAATACATCCAGGCCGTCAGCGAAGCCACCGACGCCCGCGTACGCATCGAACGGATCTTCGGCGAGCTCGCCGTCAGCCCTTGAATTTCATCTTTTTGAGCACTGCGCGATGGCACGGCGCAGAGGAGTTTCCATGGATAAAAAATTGATTGTGGTCGCTGCGGCGACATTGGCGTTGGGCATTGGTGTGGGCTCGATGTGGTCGGGCACTGCCTCCATCGACGCGCATGCCGATGAAGCGGCGGATCACGCCGATCACGCTGAAGAAGGCGCTGCGGCTGAGCATGGCGAAGAAGGGCACATCGAATTGAGCACCGAGCAGATCACTGCTGCCGGCATTCAACTGGCTGAAGCGAAACCGCAAAACATCAGCCTCGGCTTGCCGTTCCCCGGTGAAGTGCGCTTCGACGAAGACCGCACCGCCCACGTGGTGCCGCGTGTGCCGGGGGTGGTCGAGGCCGTCTCGGTCAACCTCGGGCAGACAGTGAAGAAGGGCCAGTTGCTGGCGGTGATCGCCAGTCAGCAGATCTCCGATCAGCGCAGCGAACAAGCGGCGGCGCAACGGCGTTTGGCGTTGGCGCGCACGACCTATGAGCGGGAGAAAAAACTCTGGCAGGACAAGATCTCGGCCGAACAGGATTTCCTCCAGGCGCGCCAAGCGTTGCAAGAGGCGGAAATCGCCGTAAGCAATGCGCGGCAAAAGATCAGCGTGCTCAGTGGCAGCGTGGTCGCCACCGGCGGCAATCGCTATGAATTGCGCGCGCCGTTCGACGGTGTCGTGGTGGAAAAACACCTGACGCCTGGCGAAGTGGTCGATGAAACCACGGCAGCGTTCACGCTCTCGGATTTGTCGCGGGTGTGGGTGACGTTCGGCGTTTCACCGAAGGATTTGACCAAGGTGCAAGTGGGTAAAGCGGTCACCGTCAGCGCGCCGGAATTGAACGCCGAAGTCGTCGGCAGCGTGGCTTATGTTGGCAGTTTGCTCGGCGAACAAACCCGCACTGCAACCGTGCGCGTGACCCTGGAAAACCCGCAAGGCTCATGGCGTCCCGGGTTGTTCGTCACCGCGCTGGTCGCTACCGACAGCCGTCAGGCAAAAGTCGCCGTACCGGAAACCGCGATCCAGACCGTCGAGGACAAACCCACCGTGTTCGTCCGCACCGATGACGGCTTCGAAGCGCGGCCGGTAGAGCTGGGCAGCCGCGCAGCCGGCCAGGTGGAAATCACCCAAGGGCTGGAGCCGGGCGCGCAAGTCGCCAGCGCCGGTAGCTTCGTCCTCAAATCGGAACTGGGCAAAGCCTCAGCCGAGCATAGCCACTGATCCGGAAGACTCCCATGTTCGAACGCCTGATCCAGTTTGCCATCGAGCAGCGCATTATCGTCCTGCTCGCCGTTCTGCTTATGGCCGGCCTCGGCATCGCCAGTTATCAAAAACTGCCGATCGACGCCGTGCCCGACATCACCAACGTCCAGGTACAGATCAACACCGGCGCTGCCGGGTTCTCGCCACTGGAAACCGAGCAGCGCATTACCTTTCCGATTGAAACCGCGATGGCCGGTTTGCCTGCGCTGGAGCAGACCCGTTCGCTGTCGCGCTCGGGCCTGTCGCAGGTGACGGTGATCTTCAAGGACGGCACCGACCTGTTCTTTGCCCGTCAGTTGGTCAACGAGCGTTTGCAGATCGCCAAGGAGCAATTGCCCGAAGGCGCGGAAGCGATGATGGGGCCGATTTCCACCGGGCTCGGCGAGATTTTTCTGTGGACGGTTGAAGCCAAGGAGGGCGCGCTCAAGGACGACGGCACAAGCTACACGCCGACCGATTTGCGGGTGATTCAGGACTGGATCATCAAGCCGCAATTGCGCAACGTGCCGGGCGTGGCCGAGATCAACACCATCGGCGGTTTCGCCAAGGAATATCAGATCGCGCCGGATCCGAAACGGCTGGCGGCGTACAAGTTGACGCTCACTGATCTGGTCACCGCGCTGGAGCGCAACAACGCCAACGTCGGCGCCGGGTACATCGAGCGCAGCGGCGAGCAATTGCTGATTCGCGCACCGGGGCAAGTGGCGAGCACCGAGGACATCGCCAACATCGTCATGGCCAATGTCGACGGCACGCCGATCCGCGTGAAAAACGTGGCGACGGTGGAAATTGGTCGTGAACTGCGCAGCGGCGCGGCCACGGAAAATGGTCGCGAAGTGGTGCTCGGCACGGTGTTCATGCTGATCGGCGAGAACAGTCGAACGGTCTCGCAAGCGGTGGCCAGCAAGCTTGAACAGATCAATAAATCACTGCCGGAAGGCGTGATCGCCGTGCCGGTTTACGACCGTACACACCTGGTCGACAAAGCCATCGCCACGGTGAAAAAGAACCTCATCGAAGGCGCGATTCTGGTGATCGCGATTCTGTTTTTGTTCCTCGGTAATATCCGCGCCGCGCTGATTACCGCGATGGTGATTCCGTTGTCGATGCTGTTCACCTTCACCGGGATGTTCAGCAACAAGGTCAGCGCCAACCTGATGAGCCTCGGCGCGCTGGACTTCGGGATTATTGTCGACGGTGCGGTGGTAATCGTTGAAAACACCCTGCGACGGCTGGCCCATGCGCAGCAGCATCACGGGCGTTTATTGACCCGCGCCGAGCGTTTCAAGGAAGTGTTTGCGGCGGCGAAAGAGGCGCGGCGACCGCTGATTTTCGGGCAGTTGATTATCATGGTCGTGTACCTGCCGATTTTCGCGTTGAGCGGCGTCGAAGGGAAAATGTTCCACCCGATGGCGTTCACTGTGGTCATCGCTTTGCTTGGCGCGATGCTGTTGTCGGTGACCTTTGTGCCGGCGGCGATTGCGTTGTTCGTCACTGGCAAAGTCAAGGAAGAAGAGGGCGCGGTGATGCGCGGTGCACGCTGCATTTATGCGCCGGCGCTGGCCTGGGTGATGAGTCATCGCGCTGTCGCGGTGAGCGCTGCGTTGGCTGTGATCGTGCTCAGCGGCGTGCTCACCAGTCGCATGGGCAGCGAGTTTGTGCCGAGCCTCAGCGAAGGGGATTTTGCTCTGCAAGCGTTGCGCGTGCCGGGCACCAGCCTGACGCAATCGGTGGATATGCAGCAGCGACTGGAGAGGGTGATTCTGGCGAAAGTGCCGGAAGTCGAACGCGTCTTTGCCCGTACCGGCACCGCCGAAATCGCTTCCGATCCGATGCCGCCGAACATCTCCGACAGCTACGTGATGCTCAAGCCGAAAGAGCAGTGGCCGGATCCGCGCAAGTCGCGCGAAACCTTGATGGCCGAGTTGCAAGCCGCTGCCGCGACCTTGCCGGGCAGCAACTATGAGCTGTCGCAGCCGATTCAGTTGCGCTTCAACGAACTGATTTCCGGGGTGCGCAGCGATGTCGCGGTGAAGGTGTTTGGCGATGACATGGACGTGCTCAACGCCACGGCGGCGAAGATTGCCGCAGCCATGCAAAAGGTCAACGGCGCCTCTGAAGTGAAGGTCGAGCAAACCTCCGGGCTGCCGGTGCTGACCATCAATATCGATCGCGACAAGGCGGCGCGTTATGGGCTGAATGTGGGGGATGTGCAGGACACGATTGCCGTTGCGGTGGGCGGGCGGCAGGCGGGGATTTTGTATGAGGGCGATCGGCGTTTCGACATGGTTGTGCGTTTGTCCGATGCCATGCGCAAGGACATCGACGGGCTCTCGGCGCTGCTGATTCCGGTGCCTTCTGTGAATGGCACGGCGAGTCAGATCGGTTTTATCGCCCTCAAGGAAGTCGCCAGCCTCGACCTGGTGCTCGGCCCGAATCAGGTCAGCCGCGAAAACGGTAAACGCCTGGTGATCGTCAGCGCCAACGTGCGTGGGCGTGACATCGGTTCGTTTGTCAGCGAAGCCGGCGCAGTGATTGAGCGTGACGTGCAGGTGCCCGCTGGTTACTGGACGAGTTGGGGCGGCCAGTTCGAACAACTGCAATCGGCGGCCAAGCGTTTGCAAATAGTGGTGCCGGTCGCGTTGCTGTTGGTGTTTGGATTGTTGTTCATGATGTTCAACAACCTGAAGGATGGACTGCTGGTGTTTACCGGGATCCCGTTTGCGCTGACCGGCGGCGTGATGGCGCTGTGGCTGCGGGATATTCCGCTGTCGATTTCGGCGGGGGTGGGGTTTATCGCGCTGTCGGGTGTGGCGGTGTTGAACGGGTTGGTGATGATTGCGTTTATTCGTAATTTGCGGGAGGAGGGGCGTTCGCTTTCCGATGCCATTAACGAAGGCGCACTGACACGCTTGCGGCCAGTGTTGATGACGGCGCTGGTGGCATCGCTGGGGTTCATTCCGATGGCGCTCGCGACTGGCACCGGTGCTGAAGTGCAGCGTCCGCTGGCGACCGTCGTCATCGGCGGAATCCTCTCCTCGACCATCCTCACACTGCTGATCTTGCCGGCTCTCTACCAACTCGCCCATCGCCGGGATGAGGACACAGCACTCACTGACTAAGTGATCCCCCTGTAGGAGTGAGCCTGCTCGCGATAGCGATCCATCAGTCAGATCTACATTGACTGACCCACTGCTATCGCGAGCAGGCTCACTCCTACAGGTTTTATGTCCGGATTCAAAATATCGGCAGTCAGATAACGGATCTGTAATTTCCCCGCCACCGTCACGAAAGGTTCACCTTGTTACCTTGATCCCGTCAGCTACTTAAACGAGGAATCAACCATGAAACTTGCCCAACTCAGTGCCTTCGCAGCCGCGCTCGCGGTGTCTTCCCTGGTCATGGCCGAAGGTGGCGGTGACCGTACTTTCGAAAAAATGATGGCCGCCAACGACCGCTCCGTCGAACTCTTCGTTGCCAAGGAACAGGCCCGCGACCCTGTCGTGTTGAACGAGAAAAAAGACGAGAAAACCAAAGCGCTGTAAGCGTTCGGAACGTGAGCAAGCCTGTCATCGACTGCCGATGCCGGGCTATTCGATGAGGCAATGGACATGAAGATTTTTAAACGGATGGCGTTCGCTGCAGCGATGGCAGTGTCGGTGAATGCACTGGCCGAGGGTGGCGGTGATCGCACCTTCGAACGCGCGCTCAGCGCCAACACCAAAGCCATGGAACAGTACGCCGCCAGCCAGGGCAAAGCGCCGCCGGTGGTGAAGGATTACGCGTACGGGATGAAGCTGGACGTGGTCAAAGTGGTGAGCGTGGTCAAGCCCGAGGCGGCGTGCGCCGTGGTGCCGACCGCGATGACTTACGAAGATTCGAAGGGACAGCTCAACACAATCAAATACAGCGTGGCGGGCGTGTGCCGCAACGGCGGAACCTGAAAAAAACCACAATCCCCTGTAGGAGCTGCCGAAGGCTGCGATCTTTTGATCTTGGTTTTCAAGATCAAAAGATCGCAGCCTTCGGCAGCTCCTACAGTGAACGGATTTTATTTCGGCATCAATTCTGGCTCTATGCCGCTGTTTATAACGAAAATGAAGAGGTTGGTTATTAAATGTCTTGAATATCAAATGTGCCCTTAAGCTCGATTTTTTCGTTGGGGTCTTGTGTGCCAATCAGTTTGATATGAAACGCGCCTGTGACTCTAGAAAGACTTGTTTCAGTTAACGTTAAGTCACCTTGGATGACAATGAATCGTGTGTTGATGATCCCTGGGCCTGGAAGCTGGCTCGTGAGTCGTCCTCCTGTAAAATGCCCTTTGTCAAATTGATATTCGCCTGGTGGAGTGCCTTTTTTAAATGTCAGTAGAAGTTCGCGTGCACCTTGGCGCCCGGTCACGTTGTCGCTGCTGTAAGTCACTGTATCGCTGGTCAAGTACGGCTTGCTGTCGTGTGTGGTAATAGCTTTAAAGTGGCCAGTCAACGACGTGGTAGAGATTTCAGTAGAGTTGCTCATGTCTATTCCTTTACGTAATGAATATATTGAGCCGCTTCTAAAAGCAGCCGTTCGATGGTATCGATATTTTTATTCGGTGATCTACTGTCAGAGTTGACAGTAGACTCTTGGACGTTTTTCTGAGTTGCTCAGTGTTATATCGATTTCTGTGGAGCGCATTTGCCCTCAGCGAATTCTTACTGGCCAACGCCTGCGAATCCCTCGCCTCGGCCACCGTCATGTTCGGCGACTTCGCAGCCTTGCTCGAAGGCACGCATCGCAAGACCCTGCTGGGTATTGCGCAAGTGGTCATGCTTGGTGAATTGGCGGTAAACAAGGCACTGGATAACGTCGATCCGCCTGCATAAACGGTGCATCAGTACGGTGGCGCCAAATCGGCTCAGATTGAATGAGCCGGTTTTTTCGGCCGCCCATAGCATTCTCAGTGTTTTACCTTGTTTGCAAAATTCTGGATCACACTTTGCTGCTTTCTGTTGTAAACATCGATGGTGTACTGAGCGAGTTCGTAGCTGAGTACTGCCATGTCAACGGGATAAGCTTTTTTGTGTTTCTCGGAATAAAGAAAATTCTTGCTCTGTACGTCCTGATGGAATAGATCCTTGCCTTCCAGCTCTTCAAACATAGTTTGTAGCGCGTAAACAGCGTCTATCGTTATGGATTGGTTTTCAAATTTGTCCAAAGGCTTTCCGTCAAGCTTTATCATCTTCAGGTAAACCTGTTTATCCTCCAGAATAGCCGTTGCTGCGCCGGCCCCGTAGTAATCATTGAAACCTTGCTCCTCAGATTTCACAGAGCCGGGGATGGTGTCCAATCCCCTAAATCCATGAAATTTCTTGTAGACGTAATTACCATCGAGGCTCTCGAAAATCTTCCCCTCACCACCTCCAGAAATAGGTGGGCGATTACCGATATCGTCTAGAACAGAGAAGATGCTCGTTGTGGAGGGCGTTGCATTCAACTCAAGTAGCTGTATGGACTCAATCAAGAGGTGAGCATTTTCGTTGCTTTGCGGAGAAGGAGGGACGGGGTTAGGGAAATCAAATTTCGAACTACCTGGTTCTTTCTCACTTGATGAGAACGGAGTACCTGTCAATGCAGCAGGCGTATGTTCAGGTGGTTCCTCCGTCCGCCGAGCATCCGTGAGCCCTTCGCGAACTCCGCCATCGACATCGAAGTAACTCATCGGGTTGTTTATGACCATGCTAAATAAGTTCAAGCCATCCACGGTTCCCAACGGATCCGGATTAAGCCAGCGCTGTAACCACGGCACGTAATACCTAAACCCATAGTAATAAAGCCCCGTGGCATCCCGCTCTTGCCCCGAATAACGCACGGTTTTGTAACCCGCTTCGATTTCGCTGCGCCCGGCAAACCATGCGGTCGTACCGAAAGGGTGATAGCGCTCCTGGCTGATGATGTCGCCTGAGCTGTCCAGTTCGAGCGCGCAGGAACCGAGATGATCATTGAGGCTGTAGCGGTATTGATCGTTGGCGATGTCTTTGGGTGGCTCGGATTCCCAATGTAAAACCCGCACGCTGCTGCGTCCGGCTTGAACGGTGATCACCTGCAACGCTTCCCCCGTGCCGCTGTGGGTGCGCAGTTCCAGACCTGGCAGATAACGAACTTCCGAAATCAGCGTTCGGGCGTTGGTCTGTGTAGAGCGCACTTTACGAACGCGCATACCGTCGGCGCCGTAAACGTAACCCTCACGGTCATTCGCCACGGGTCTGACTTCGCGCAATTGGTTGTGCAGATCCCAGCGTAGAGATTGCCCCGGTTGCAGGTTGAGCAAATTGCCGCTGCTATCAAAGCTGTTGCGAAAGTCCCCTTCGCTCGGTTCCACGCCATTGAGCACCGGCAAACACCGATTGCTCTGTGCAGCCGCCACCAGTCGATGACCGTGACTTTGCGAACCGTCATGAGTCAACTCCAGCAAATTACCGCCACGGTCATAGCGGTAGTTTTGGGTGTAGTTGGCGCACGACGCCGGATCGTCAAACCGCGAAAATGTCGGGCCTTGATTAGTACCGCCAGCCTCCCATCCCGTCGCGTTGATCAGCTGATAGAGGCTGTCATAAACGTAGCGATTAACCGGTTCAACCCGCTGATTAGCAAAGTAGCGAATGGGCAGGGCGGCGTCTTCAATGCTCAGCACGTTGCCGACCGGGTCGTAGACGTAACGCAAATCTTGCAGAGCGTCGCTGCCACGTTTGGCCTGCAACCGCGAAAGCCGACCGTCGTCAGCGGCGTAATCCAGCGAAGTAATCACGCCATTACCGGCTGTCTCCCGCACAGTCTGACCGAGGGCGTTGTACTGAATGGCGCTGACCAATACCTTCGGCGCGACGTCCTTTGCCAGTTGCAAACGAACCTCGTGCAACAGGCCGTCGACAGCGTGGCTGATCATCTGCCGGTTACCTTTGGCATCGGTTTGTTCGATGGCCTCGCCCAGCGGGTTAAACCGTGCGCGCGCCGTGAACCCTGCGCCGGGCTCAAGCAACGTGTCACGCTCGGAAACGGACGCCGGCCAGTCGGGGGACTCCAGCGTCTGCAAAAAATGGCGTGTCTGCTGTAACACCTCACCCGCCAAACCGAACTGTTCGAACAGCTGTGTACCCGCCGCATCATCGTGGCGAATCAGTTGCCCGCACTGGTTTCGCGCGGAAAATGCCGGATTGTCGCCGCCATAGGCAAAACGCTCGGCACACAAAAAACCAGCATCAACTGCGTGCTCAAACGCCGCGATTGGCCGGATTTGGTCGTCATACTCCGTCCAGCGCTGACTCCCCCGACCATCCCATCCTAACAACGCTTGATCCGCTTCACCCGACAAGCTGAGCCGCCAGCCGGCATCCACACTGACCGTGCTCAATACCTTCCCGGACAACGAATAGATCGACACAAGATTGGCCGGTGCCGAAGCATCCGCCAACAATCGCGGGTCCTGTTGCGCCACCAGGCGACCAACAGCGTCATGCTGCTGAATCGTGGGTCGCGCTTCACGCTGGCTGACATCCTGCCGCCAATAGGCGATCTGCCGTACTGGCAAACCACGGCTATCGGTGGCAGTGAGATTCGGGGTAAATGCATCAATCCCTGAACTCATATGAATGGAAACTTCTTGCGCCGTTGCTCCGGCGGTGGCTCAAACAAATCGTTTTCATCAAACGCCACGGTGCACCAGATCCAGTACCACGTCTCCCGCCGTAACGGCTTCATTTGCGGCGGATTACCCTGGAGCATGTTTTTCGCCAGTATGGTTTCGGTCGGGCGACCGGCCGCATCGTAAAACTGCTGATCATGGAAGGCATGCACGCGCATTGAATGATCGTTGATGTAGCGCGGTTGATCGGCAAAGTAGGGTCGGTAGATGCGTACTTTTTCGCCCTTGTTGTTGTACTCGACCGGCTCGCTGACACGCCAGCGGCGTGGCACATCGGCCTCGACGGGCTTGCCGTCGGAGTCGAGGATTAATTCACCGTTTTCCCCGACTTGCCACGACTTGCCCGGCTCGACTTCCTGTTTGGTTTGCAGCGACCGACCGAAGCCGTCCCAGCAGGCGATGCTGACCCGCACTTGCATCTCCGGATCACCGGGGTAGCGGTCAGCCAGCATCGCGACGGCATGGATCGGTTCGCGGTGGGCCGCGTCGAGTTGTTCCTTGAGGATTTTCTCGTTCGCGTCTGGAGTTTGCACGTCGGTGAGATGCTGCCGCGCTCTGTCGCAGAAGTGGCCGCCGGGCAGGATGAATCCTTCACGTCTGGCCCATGCCTGCCATTCAGGGGAGGGCGGTGAGGTGCGTGAGACATGTCCCATCCAGCTGAAGGGATCGCTGAAGCCGACACTGGCGAAATTGCCGATGGCTTTTTTCGGGTCGGCAATGGCAATCGCCGGGTCGCGGTCGGCAGGCGGGACGTAGGTTTCCAGTCGATCAAAACCCACCGGCAGGCCTAATTCCGTGCCGTGGAAACTGGTGACCAACACTTGGCCTAATGCGTCGTAACGCGCCTCCTGAATATTGCGGTTGGCGTCTTCTATAGCGGCCGGCAGAAAGCTGCGGTAATCCACATCGAGCGTGCGGGTGGTGCAGCCGTCGGGCAGGGTGACGGCATTGGTCAGGCACCAATAGTCGTCGTAAAAGACCTGGGTCTCACCATGGCTAAGGGTTTCGCGATACTTCTGGATGTTAAAAAAACCATCCAGCGCGTGATAGGTGGGGAAGCCTTTACGTACCGACCACAGGTAATTTTTTGCATCGTCCGGATCGGTCGGTGGGGTGTTTTTCACTTCAGGCAGGAACAGATCCATGATGTGGTAACCGACTTCCGGCGACTCGAGTTTTTCTTTCAGGTTGAAGGGCATGTTGCCCTCGGCGTCCTTGAGTTTGTCGTAAGCGCTGAGGGCGATGGCATCCAGCTCCGCCGTTTCTATGTGCGCGGGCAAACCTTCGAACGTCGCTTGGCCGGGTGCAAGGGGCAGGTTGTTGACGGGGTTCATGTAGAGCTGCATCGACAAGCCTGTGAGCACCGATTGTTTCGCCCACGCGCCGTCGTCGGCGCTTTGTTGCAGAAAATACTCATGGGTGATGTTGGCGGCGGTGAGCGCCGGCTTGTCGAGCACCAGTGCGTTGCCGCGCGCCTGATAGGGCAGGCCAAGGCGCCAGGCTTCTGGATTTGGCAGGTGAAGGTGCAGCGCTTTGGTTTGCGTCAGGTACCACTTTTGTTGGGCATCGTCGTGGGCATCCTTCCACCAGGTTTGGTGATATTCGTCGCTGAACGGCGGTGTATCGCTCAAGGTTTTGCGCCGGGCGTAGTGCACGGTAAAGCCATGAATGACGCTGCCGTACTCATCCCATTCCAGGTTCAGTGTGTGCTGACATAGCGGGTCATCGGCGATGTCTGGCTCGTATTGATAACTGATCGATTCCAGGTCAAGCGGCTGTACCACCGCGTAAGGATTGTGCTCACCTTTGGGCCGCAACACGCGCGCGGCGACGCGGCTTTCCTGAACAGCGTAAGGCACGGCAGTGGCGGGATCGTCGTCTGCGGCGTAGACCTCAGAGCGCAGGACTCTGCCGCTCAGGCAGCGAGCAATTTCGCGCTGGAGGTCTTCGTCTGGTGGCTCGATGGGTTGCGCCGCGTGATCGTGTAGCAGCGTGGGTTGCAGGGCCACCGCAGACGGGTCGCCAGTGTAATATCCGTCGCGGGAAGGGTCGATATCCTCGCCGGTGTGGAACCAGGTTTTGCTCAGGATCGGTGCGGTGAAACCGGTTCTCGCGCGTTCGGCTTGCGTCGCTTCGGTATCGGTCTGCATGAGCAGGCGAAAGCCACGGAACTCGCGCTCGAAGCGGTCGTAATAACCGCCGCGATAACTGAAACCCTGCGTCAGCGTGTTGCCGGTGATCTCATCGTGCTGGGTCTGCTGCTTGACCACATGCAACGCCATGGGCAATTGGGAGATCGGGTTTTCGATGTCCGCCGCGTGTTGCTGGTTTTTTTCATCCAGCCATTCCTGCGCCGAGCTGCGGTAGGTCACGCCGCTGCTGGAACCCATGTTGTTGCAGGTGCGGTTGACCAGATACGGCTTGGCTTTGACGAAATCGTAGCGCCAGTGTCGAGGGGCCATGTACGGCACCGTGACGATCAGGCTCGAGCAACCCAGCCCTTGCAGGTCGGCGGTGCTGACCTGGGTAAGTCGGTCGTAAAGCACGCCTTCGGGCCACGGCAGGTCGACACTGCTTTGCTCGAATCCACTACCGGCGTGGTTCATGAACACACGCAGACGCTTGGGTTCCAGGTAGATCAGATCGGCCGCGCCGGAGCCGTCGAGATCGGCCAGCAGAACCTGTGCCGCATTGAACTCGCTGTAGGTGAACGGCAGCGCGCACAGCACAAACCCTTTGCCGAAGCGCCCGCGCCCCAGATTCGGCCAGACTTTGACTTCGTTGTGGCGGATGCGCACCAGATGCTGCTGGCCACTGCCGAGCAGGTCGGCGAACGCGACCACTTCGGTTTGCGTATGCAGCAATGACGGCAGCTCATCGTCGTCACCGTCGGGCAATTTATAACGATGAGGCACGTCGACGCCGTCGGCGAACCCGTGCTCGCGGCGATTGGCATACAGACGCACGCTGTTGGTGCCGATCAGTGCGAGGTCGCTGAGGCCGTCCCCGACCAGATCGGTCAGGCGTGACATTGAATGCAGGAATTCGTTGGGGAACGCCTTGAAGGGAACGTAGTTTGACCAGTCGCGATCCGGGCCAAGGGTGAAAAAGCCATGCATACCGGGCATGGCGATCACCCAGTCGAGCTTGCCGTCACCCGTCAGGTCGGTCAGCGATTGGTGAATCGCTTTGCTGCTGTCGGCCACCGGAATGTTTTCGAGCCGTTTCCAGTCGCTGTAGCAGACGTCGTCGCCGCCACTGTCGCAGCGCAATGGTTCGCGGTAATACCACGCTTGATCATAACGACACAGCACCCCCGGCAGGCCTTCGCCATACAAGTCGACCAGTTGATAGAACTGGCCGTCATTGAGTCCGGGCATGTCGGGAAACTGTGTCCAGCCCGGATGTTTGGGGTCGAGCTCGCAAGCGTTGTAGCCGAACTCCATGGGCGGGCGACTTTCGACCTGACCGAGTGCGCCATACGCTTGAATGTGCGCGGCGGTCAGATGGTTGTAGCCGAGCGGGTTGGCCCGGTGCTCGAGCAACAGGCGCTGCACCAGCACGGGCGTATCGCCGAGTTCCTTGGGGAAGGAATGAAACATGAGCACTTGCCGGCACAGGCGCTGGGTGCCCAGTTCAAAGCCGTAGCTGTAATTCCAGAAGGGATCGCTGCGTACAGGCCACGACTGTGTTTCTGCGTAGGTGGGGGCGGTTTCCAGGGTAGTGCTGCGTTCGCCGTAATCGAACAGTAAATGGAAGTGCCATTGCTCGGCTTTCCAGCTGTCGGTGACCCAGGCGTACAGGTGCGGATGGGCCTTGGCGTTGCCGTAATACACGCACTTGAGGTAGCGCTGCGCACGGTAGTCGCGCAGTTGCGGCGGGGCGGGGGCGTCAGTTTCCGCTTTGTATTGGTAGACGATGTGCTCGCCGCGCGTGTTGAGGCTTTCGTCGATCATCCACGCGCCGACGCGCAATGGATCGGCCGGGTCGACTCGGCGTGAGTCGGGAGTTTTGCCGTAGATATGCAGGCTGCCATCGGCACCGTGAATCAAAAAGAATCCACTTGCGTCGGTGGCGGTTGACCAGTGCTCGATGAGGCTGAAAGCCCCTTCAACTCTCGGCCAATAGCGCACCACCTTATGCTGTACGCCCAGATCGATGCCGTTGTAGCGCATGACGTTTCTGGAGATGACGCTGCCGTCGCCGTCACTGCGCTCGGGCATCCACATATCGCCGCCGGGGCCGGTGACAATATCGTTGCCGGTGTAGGCCGGAACCCCCTTGGTTGTGCGCAAGGTGATGGCGTTGGCCGTCAGATGCCAGCCGATGCCGAACGGGCTGTTGCCGACATCACTGCTGTAACCCAGCCCCAGCGCCGGGGCAAAACCTCGGCCGGGGGAAATCGGCAGGGGCAATTCAAGCGATGCCGCGCCGGTGGTGCCGACGCCGCCCCAACCCTTGCCGATGCTTTGAATGGCTCCGCCCATTTTGGGCAGGGAGGGAGTGTTGATCTGCATCGTTGACTGTTGCTGCGGTTGCTCAGTCATAGCGAACCGCCGTTGCGTCTGGCCGTGAAACGTATGTAAGCGATGATGGAGGTGGCGACGGCCATATCAGTGAATCTCCCTGCCAGATGGGTGGCATCGATAGGATGCCCGGCGGGTTAACGCTAGCGGTAAAGACTGGCGGTGTAACCTGTCAGACCTGACAGGGTGGTGCAGTTTTCTTAGATCAAATTCGCTCAACAGATAACTGATCTATCGCCAAAACTTGTAGGAGCTGCCGCAGGCTGCGACCTTTTGGTTGTGTCTTTCAAGATCAAAAGATCGCAGCCTTCGGCAGCTCCTACAGGTTTTTCGTGTTTCACAGAGTAAAAAAAGGCGCCCCGAAGGACGCCAAAAAATTCACCTCTTTCCAAAGGAGCAAGGAGCTTCTAAAGGTGAATCTGATCGCTCATGAAACTCAGAGAATCGCCAGCGGGTATTCGACGATCACCCGCACTTCTTCCAGATCGGACTCGAACGCTGTGGCGCGGGTCGTGGCCTGACGCAAACGCAGTGACAGGTCTTTCATCGTGCCGCTTTGCACCACGTATTTGACTTCAACATCGCGCTCCCAGCGCTTCTGATCGGTGAGCGGATTACCCTCCGCGTCGCGGCGCATGTACACAGCGTTGGCGTTGGAATAATCAGCATCGGTGCCGCGACCATAACGGGTCATGAACGACAGACCCGGCACGCCGTACGGGGTCATGTCGAGGTCATAGCGCACCATCCAGGAACGTTCTTTGGGCGAGTTGAAATCGCTGTACTGGATGGAGTTATCGAGGAAGATCGAGTCGGACTGGCGCAGGTAATCGAAGTCGTCGTTGCCGTTGTTGCGCTGGTGGGAAAGGGCGACGGAGTGGGCGCCGAGTTTGACGCCGACGCGGCCGCTCCAGATGTTGTTGTCGAATTCGCCGAGCAGTTGTTTGCCCTCGTCGACGGCCTTGTAGTAGTTGAGGTCGCCGAACAATGACAGGTCATCTGCCAATGGATACGACCATGCGGTGCCGGCGTAGTACTGATTCCAGGCGTCCTTGAGACGGCTGGAATACAGGCTGAACGTGAGGTTTTTGTTCAGCGCGTAATCGCCGCCGCCGTAGGCGATCCACGGGGAATTGACCGGGCCGGCGTAGAAGGTCGCGAAGTTATCGTTGAGGTCGCTGGAGGTCGGTTGGCTCATTGCATGCAGTCGACCGCCCTGTACCGACAGGCCTTCGATACTGGTGTTGATGGCTGTCACGCCTTTGAAACTTTCGGGCAGCAATCGCGAGTCACCAGCGGCGACCACCGGGGTGGCAGGGAACACATCGCCGACCCGTACGATCGTATCGAACGCGCGCACTTTGGCGGCGCCGCCGAATTTGGTGTACTCGTCCTGCGCCTGGCCATCGCTGTTGACCGGCAACACATCGAAGGAGCTCCGAGCGCCGTTACGGCCGTCCCCGGTGTCGAGTTTCAGGCCGATCATGGCAAACGCATCAACACCGAAGCCGACGGTGCCTTGGGTGAATCCGGACTCGAACTTGCTGATCACTGCGTGCGCCCAGGCTTCGGAATAGCCATTGCCGGTAGGGCTGGACTGGCCGTTGCGGTGATCACGATTGAAGTAGTAGTTGCGGTTGAGGACGGTGAGGCTGCTGCCTTCGATAAAGCCTTCGGCTTTTTCCTCCGCCACTACCATGGACGGTGCGGCGCTGATCGCCACCGTTAAAGCGGCCATCGATATTTTTGTAGGGTTAAGCATCAGTCACTCCTGGAGTTCGGCAGAACGGGAACGTGCTTCGGCGTGAGTTTTATTGTTCGACGGGCGAGGGCCCGCCGGCATGGTCGCCGGGTGACATCGTTGCAAGCTGCGGATAACGCCAAGGTGATGAGGGAATTACAATTTCGTCATGTGGCGGGAATGAAAACCTATGTCAGGTCAGGGCTGCGAGTTGTTCGATCGTCTGTGGAAAACGCTCGACAAGACGGATCAGGGTTGTGGCTTGAGCGTTGGGTGTTGCTCGTCCTTGCTCCCAGTTTTCGAGCGTTCGCGTGTTGGTGCGTAGATACATCGCGAATACTGAGCGGGAAAGGTTGAGTTGCTGACGGATGGCTATCACTTCCTCAGCAGTGATCGGCATCAGTTTTGGCAGCTGAACCTTATGGGTACGCAAGGTGATTTTGCCTTGGCGTTCATCGGCCAGTGCTTCAAGTCCATCCATCAGTTCGGAAAAAATGTCACGTTTCATAGCGGGTTCTCGCGTTGAGTTCTTTATTGAGTGTTTGTCTGAAAAGTTTTTTCTGGGCAGGCGTCAGATTGTCCTGTTCGTTCTTGCTGTAAACGGTGAAAAGCCAAAACTGGTCGTAACCGGACCACCAGTAATAGATCACCCGCAAACCACCACGCTTGCCTTTGTTTCTGCGCTGGTCGGAAAAACGAATTTTGCGCAGCCCTCCGGTTTCTTCTATGAGGTCGCCTGCTTCCGGGTTTTTCAGCAATTCCAATTGGAAGCTGCGAAACAGCTCATCGTCCAGATAATCGTCTCGATGCTTCTGAAACGCAGGTAGTTCGATAAATAGAGCATCCATGTTCTGTACGTTGCCTGCGTATAGTGTTGTCTCGATAATCGAATAGGTCAAGGCCTGCTGGCCTTGCTCTTCGCCCCTTTTTCAACGGTAGACGTCGGTCGTAAAATCACCTGTAGGACGAGTAGACGGGAGAGGTAGGATCGTTCGACTGATCTGTGAAGAGCCTTCGCAACTCACGTGTCAGAACAATTCGCAGCAGTGTCCAGCACCGAATAGCGATAGCGGCGGGGTGTCAGGCTGTGAAGAGGTTGAATGTGCCGATGCCTTCGCGAGCAGGCTCACTCCCACAATGATCCGGGATGGCCGCAGAATTTATGCACGACACATAACCCGTAGGAGCAGAGCCTGCTCGCGAAAGCGGTGGGTCAAGCAATGAAGATATTTGAATGTGCCGACGCCTTCGCGAGCAGGCTCGCTCCCACAATGATCCGGGATGGCCGCAGAATTTGTGCACGACACATAACTTGTAGGAGCGAGCCTGCTCGCGAAAGCGGTGGGTCAAGCAATGAAGATGTTGAATGTGCCGACGCCTTCGCGAGCAGGCTCACTCCTACAATGATCCGGGATGACCGCAGAATTTGTGCACCACACATAACCTGTGGGAGCGAGCCTGCTCGCGAAAGCGGTGGTTCAGGCAATGAAGATGTTGAATGTGCCGATGCCTTCGCGGGCGAGCCCAGCTCCCACAATGATCCGGGATAACCGCAGAATTTGTGCACCACACATAACCTGTGGGAGCGGGCTTGCTCGCGAATGCGGTGGGTCAGGCAATGAAAATGTTAAATCCCACAAAAACAAAAACGGCACCCGAAGGTGCCGTTTTCATGTGTAGCCAGCCGAGCAATCAGCCCGCCAGACCCGCCTGCTGAACCAGTGTCAGCAATGGCTGCGGGTACACACCCAGGAAGAATGCGACCAGGGCGATGGCCAGCAGCATCACGCCGCCTGCCTTTTGTTCCCAGTGCAGTTGGGCGTCGTGGCGACGCAGGTTTGGTTCGATCAGGTACAGGGTGACCATCACGCGCAGGTAGTAGAAGACGCCGATGGCGCTGCCCAGAACCAACGAACCGACCAGCCACCATTGGTGCGCTTCAACACCGGTGGCGATGATGTAGAACTTGCCGATGAAGCCAGCGGTCAGCGGGATACCCGCCAGCGACAGCATCATCACGGTCAGCACGGCGGTCAGGTACGGACGGCGCCAGAACAGGCCGCGGTATTCGTACAGGGCGTCCGCGTCACGGCCGTTGTACGGCGAGGACATCAGGGTGATCACGCCGAAGGCGCCGAGGCTGGTGATCACATAAGTCACCAGGTACACGCCGATGGCTTCCACCGCCAGACCCTTGCTCGCCACCAGTGCGATCAGCAGGTAGCCGAAGTGCGCGATGGACGAGTAACCGAGCAGACGCTTGAGGTTGCTCTGGGTCAGGGCCAGCAGGTTACCGAACAGGATCGAGGCGATGGCGATAACGGTCAGCACGTCGCTCAGTACACCACTGCTGGCGGCAGGGGAGATCTGGAACAGACGCACCATCACCGCAAACACTGCAACCTTCGACGCGGTCGCAAGAAACGCGGCCACCGGCGCTGGAGCACCTTCGTAGACGTCCGGCGTCCACAGGTGGAACGGTACCAGCGACAGCTTGAACGCCAGACCGATCAGCATCATGCCCAGGCCCAGTTGTGCCAGCGGGCTAGGCAGACCTGTCGCGGCCAGTGCCTGGCCGATACCGGTGAAGCTCAGGGAACCGGCGTCAGCGTAGAGCAGGGCCATACCGAACAACAGGAACGCGGAACCGGCCGCCGACAGCACCATGTATTTGATGCCGGCTTCCAGCGAACGCTTGTTGAAGAAGGCGTAAGCCACCAGACCGTAAACCGGTACCGAGAGCAGTTCCAGACCGATGAACAAACCGGCCAGGTGCTGCGCGCTGACCAGAACCAGACCACCGGCGGCGGCCATCAGGATCAGCAAGTACAGTTCTTCACGGTTGCCCGGGTAACCCGAACCGCCATCACCCAAATAGGCGTGGGCGAGGGTGACGCAGGCGAGGGTGGCGACCAGGATCAGCGCCATGTACAGGCAGGCAAACGAGTCGATCTGCAGCAACGGGGTCACGGCCAGAGGCGCGACTTTCAGGGCTGGCAGGATCGACAACAGGGCCAGGTTCAGACCGGCGACCGAGATCAGGAAGGTCTGCGAGTGGTTGCGGCGCCAGGCGATTGCCAGCATCACCACGATAATGGTGAGGCTGGTGATCAACAGTGGCGCAAGCGCAATAAAGTGTTGAATCGTGAATTCCATAGCGCTCTTACCGGGCCGAAGCGAGTTGAGTGAAGGCGGTGCCGAGCCACTGCTGAACGCCATGCATCGTGGCGGCAGAAGTGTCGAGGAACGGTTGCGGGTAGACGCCGATGTAGATCAGCAACACCGCAAGGCCTAGCACCATGATCAGTTCGCGAGCGTCCATACCGTGTAGGATCGAATCCGATTTCGCCGGGCCGAAGTAGGCACGGTGGATCATGATCAGCGAGTAGACCGAACCGAACACCAGACCGGAAGTGGCAATCGCAGTAATCCACGGCCAGCTCGCGAAAGAGCCGATCAGGATCAGGAACTCACCGACAAAGTTACCGGTACCCGGCAGACCCAAGGACGCGGCTGCGAAGAACAGGCTGATTGCCGGCAGGTAAGCGATACGCGACCACACACCGCCCATCTCACGCATGTCACGAGTGTGCAGACGCTCGTACAACTGACCGCTGAGGATAAACAGTGCCGCCGCCGACACACCGTGCGCGAGCATCTGGATCACTGCACCTTGCAGGGCCAGTTGGCTGCCGGAGTAGATGCCGATCAACACGAAACCCATGTGGGAAACGGACGAGAAGGCGATCAGACGCTTGATGTCGGTTTGCGCGAATGCGAGGAACGCGCCGTAGAAGATCCCGATCAGACCAAGGGTCATGGCGATCGGCGCGAACTCGGCCGAGGCATTCGGGAACAGCGGCAGGGCGAAACGCAGCAGACCGTAAGCAGCGGTTTTCAGCAAGATACCGGCGAGGTCGACGGAACCTGCAGTCGGCGCCTGGGCGTGAGCATCAGGCAACCAGGAGTGGAACGGTACAACCGGCAGCTTGACCGCGAAGGCGATGAAGAAGCCGAGCATCAGGATGTACTCGGTGGTCATCGACATCTTGGTTTTCAACAGGTCGGCGTAGTTGAAGGTAATCACGCCAGTGTTGTTGAAGTTGACCAGCACCAGACCGAGGATCGCCACCAGCATGATCAGGCCGGACGCCTGAGTGAAGATGAAGAACTTGGTCGCCGCGTAGATCCGGGTTTTCTTGCCGTCCGAAGAACTGTGACCCCAGAGCGCGATGAGGAAGTACATCGGCACCAGCATCATTTCCCAGAAGAAGAAGAACATGAACAGGTCGAGGGCGAGGAACACGCCGACAACGCCGCCCAGGATCCACATCAGGTTCAGGTGGAAGAAGCCAACGTGACGTTGAATCTCTTTCCACGAGCAGAGTACCGAGAGGATACCCAGCAGACCGGTCAGCAGGATCATCAACAGCGACAGGCCGTCGAGGGCCAGGTGTACGCTGATGCCGAAACGCGCGATCCAGATGTGCTTGAACTCAAGCGCCCAGGTCGGATCGGCGCCAGGCGCCGGGGCAAATGAATAGTCACCGTGGGCCCACAGCCAGAGGCCGAGGGCGAGTTCCAGGGTCATGGTCAACAGCGCAATCCAGCGCGGGAGGGTAGCGCCGAAGCGCTCACCCATCCAGCACAGCAGGCCGCCGATGAAGGGGATCAGGATTAGCCAAGGCAGAATCATGACGGGCTCGTTTCCTTTCGCAAATTCGCAAGGTTCATATCAGACCGCTACCAGCACGATGGCGCCAATAACCAGCACGGCACCAGCAGCCATCGAAGCAGCGTACCAACGCAGTTGACCGGTCTCGGTGCGGCTCAGGGCGGTGTGACCACCCTTGGCCATACGCGGGATCAGACCGATGGTCTGGTCGAGCGGGTCTTTGCGCAGTACGTGGCTGATCGCCAGGTAAGGCTTGACGAACAGTTTGTCGTAGATCCAGTCGAAGCCCCAGGCAGCGAACCACCAGGCCGAAAGGAAACGGCCGATGCCGCTGTTGGCGATCGCCGTGACGAAGCGACGCTTGCCGAGGAACAGCAGCGCTGCCAGGAGGATACCGGCCAGGGCGATGGCGCCCGAAGCGATTTCCAGACTGTGCTTGGCTTCGCCACCGGCATGGCCAACGCTTTCTGGCAGTACGCCGTGCAGTGGCGGAACGATCATCGCGCCAATGGCGGTGGACAATACGATCAGCACCGACAGCGGCAGCCAGTGAGCGATGCCGTGACCGGCGTGGGCTTCGGTCTTGGCTTCACCGTGGAACGTGATGAAGATCAGGCGGAAGGTGTACAGCGACGTCATGAACGCGCCGACCAGACCTGCGTAGAGCAGACCGTGGTTGCCGCTGGCGAACGCTTCCCAAAGGATTTCGTCCTTGGAGTAGAAGCCTGCGGTGACCAGTGGCAGGGCAGCCAGTGCCGCGCCGCCGACGATGAAGCTGGCGTAGGCCAGTGGCAGTTTCTTCCACAGACCGCCCATCTTGAAGATGTTCTGCTCGTGGTGGCAGGCAACGATCACCGCACCGGAAGCAAGGAACAGCAGGGCTTTGAAGAAGGCGTGGGTCATCAGGTGGAAAATCGCGCCATCCCAAGCACCAACGCCCAGCGCCAGGAACATGTAGCCGATCTGGCTCATGGTCGAGTAGGCGAGGATACGTTTGATGTCGGTTTGTACCAGCGCGGCGAAACCAGCCAGAACCAGAGTCACACCACCGACGATGCCCACCAGATGGAGGATTTCCGGCGCCAGGGTGAACAGGCCGTGGGTACGGGCGATCAGGTAAACACCGGCAGTCACCATCGTTGCGGCGTGGATCAGTGCCGAAACCGGGGTCGGGCCGGCCATCGCGTCCGCAAGCCAGGTTTGCAGCGGCAGTTGT
Source organism: Pseudomonas rustica (assembly GCF_049959085.1). Classification (NCBI taxonomy): domain Bacteria; kingdom Pseudomonadati; phylum Pseudomonadota; class Gammaproteobacteria; order Pseudomonadales; family Pseudomonadaceae; genus Pseudomonas; species Pseudomonas rustica. Next base: position 1,812,894 of record NZ_CP188200.1, read on the forward strand.
GCCGATTTACCGACTGCACCACCCAGCAGCATCAAGGTTGCCAAGGTGATCCAGAAGTCGCCGACCTGGAATTTCTGCGGTGCCAGCACCAGCAGTTCCTGGATGTTCAGCGTGCCCACTTGCTGGAACAGGATGAACAGGCCGATGGCCATGAACACGTCGCCGATCCGGGTCACGATGAAGGCTTTGAGTGCGGCGTTACCGTTGTTGCGGTTGCTGTAGTAGAAACCGATCAACAGGTACGAGCACAGGCCCACGCCTTCCCAGCCGAAGTACAGGAACAACAGGTTATCGCCGAGCACCAGGAACAGCATGCTGGCGATAAACAGGTTGGTGTACGAGAAGAAGCGCGAGTAGCCCGCTTCGCCGCGCATGTACCAGGACGCGAACAGGTGGATCAGGAAACCGACGCCAACCACCACACCAAGCATGGTGACCGACAGGCCGTCGACGTAGAGGGCGAAGTCAGGCTTGAAGCCTTCGACCGCCATCCACTTCCACAGCACCAGGGTGTAGTGACCGCCTTCGGGTGGTGCGACGTTGAATTGCCAGATGACGTAAGCGGCGACAATCGCCGACAAGCCAATGGAACCGACGCCGATCAGCGCCGAGAGGTTTTCCGACCAGCGTCCACGGGAGAACGACAGCAGCAGGAAACCGATCAGAGGGAATACGAAAGTCAGAAAGATCAGGTTCATCCGCGCATCTCACTGGCAGCGTCGATATCGAGCGTATGGAAGCGGCGATACAGTTGCAGCAGGATCGCCAGACCAATACTGGCCTCGGCAGCTGCAAGGCTGATCACCAGGATGAACATGATCTGTCCATCCGGCTGGCCCCAACGGGCGCCCGCGACAATGAACGCCAGTGCAGAGGCGTTCATCATCACTTCCAGACTCATCAACACGAACAAAATGTTGCGGCGGACCATCAGGCCGACCAGACCAAGGCAGAACAGGATGCCGGCGACGGCCAGTCCATGTTCGAGAGGGATAGCAGGCATGACTTACTCCTTCGCCTCGTTACGGCCCAAATGGAACGCCGTGACGGCTGCAGCGAGCAGCAGCATCGAGGCGAGTTCGACCACCAGCAGGTACGGGCCGAACAGGCTGATGCCCACGGATTTCGCGTCTACGGTGGTGTGGCCGATGGCCTGACCGCTCTGGTGAGCGAACAGCACATACAGCAGTTCGGCCAGCAGCAGCCCGGCGAGAATCACCGGCCCTGCCCAGATACCGGGCTTGAGCCAGGCGCGTTCTTGCTGAACCGCGGCGGGGCCGAGGTTGAGCATCATCACCACGAACACGAACAGCACCATGATGGCGCCGGCGTAGGCGATCACTTCCAGCACGCCGGCGAACGGTGCGCCGAGTGCGAAGAAGGTCATGGCCACAGCGATCAACGAGATGATCAGGTAGAGCAGGGCGTGCACAGGGTTGGTGTTGGTGACCACACGTAGCGTGGCCACAACAGCGATACCCGATGCGAAATAGAAAGCGAATTCCATCGTTCTTCCTTAAGGCAGCAAGCTCTTCACGTTGATCGGTTCGGCTTCGTTCTGTGCGGAGCCTTTCGGCTTGCCAGCGATTGCCATACCTGCAACACGATAGAAGTTGTAATCAGGGTTTTTGCCGGGGCCGGAGATCAGAAGATCTTCTTTCTCGTACACCAGATCCTGACGTTTGAACTCGGCCATCTCGAAATCCGGTGTCAGCTGGATTGCGGTGGTCGGACAGGCTTCCTCGCAGAGACCGCAGAAAATGCAGCGCGAGAAGTTGATACGGAAGAAGTCCGGGTACCAGCGACCGTCTTCGGTTTCAGCTTTCTGCAGCGAGATGCAACCCACCGGGCAAGCCACGGCGCACAGGTTGCAGGCAACGCAACGCTCTTCGCCATCGGGGTCACGGGTCAGGACGATACGACCACGGTAGCGTGGTGGCAGGTAGACCGCTTCTTCCGGGTATTGCAGGGTGTCGCGCTTGCGAAAGCCATGGCCGAAGACCATGACCAGGCTGCGCAACTGGGTACCAGTACCCTTAACGATGTCGCCAATATATTTGAACATGGGTCAAATCCTCACTGAACCGCGACTGCAGGCGTGTTCCACAACACGACCGCAGCGGTCACCAGCAAATTGATCAGGGTCAGTGGCAAGCAGAATTTCCAGCTGAAATCCATCACCTGGTCATAACGCGGACGCGGGATAGACGCGCGCAGCAGGATGAACAGCATGATGAAGAACGCGGTCTTCAGTGCGAACCAGAGGAAGGACAGTTGCGGCAAGATGCCGAACGGACCGTGCCAGCCACCGAAGAATAGGGTGACCAGCAGCGCCGAGATCAAGATGATGCCGATGTATTCACCAACGAAGAACATGCCCCATTTCATACCGGCGTATTCAATGTGGTAACCGTCGGCCAGTTCCTGTTCCGCTTCCGGCTGGTCGAACGGGTGACGGTGAGTCACGGCGACGCCAGCGATGAAGAAGGTACAGAAGCCGAAGAACTGCGGAATGATGAACCACAGGTTCTGCGCCTGGTATTCGACGATGTCGCGCATGTTGAACGAGCCGACCTGCACCACGATGCCCATCAGGGCCAGGCCCATGAACACTTCGTAGGACACGGTCTGCGCCGAAGCACGCAGGGCGCCGAGCAGGGCGAACTTGTTGTTACTCGACCAGCCGGCGAACAACACCGCGTAGACCGACAGACCGGCCATGGCGAAGAAGAACAGCAAGCCGATGTTCAGATCCGCGACGCCCCAGGTCGGGGTGATCGGGATGATCGCAAACGCGATCAGCAAGGCGGACATGGCCACCACCGGCGCCAAAGTGAAGATCACTTTGTCGGCAAACGGCGGCGTCCAGTCTTCCTTGAAGAACATCTTCAGCATGTCGGCGGCGATCTGGAACATACCAAACGGGCCAACGCGGTTCGGACCGTAACGGTCCTGCCACCAGCCCAGCAGGCGACGTTCGACAAAGCTGAGCAACGCACCGGCGACCACCACGGCCAACAGAATGACGATGGCTTTGATGACCGTCAGGATCACATCGATCACTTCAGGGGTGAACCAGGTCATTGCGCTGCCTCCTGCAGACCGTCGACGGATACGCCGGCGAATGCCGGTGGAATGCCGGCGATGCCCGCAGGCAATGCCACCAGACCGGCGCCCAGTTCTTCATTGATGCGCAGCGGCAGACGCAGGGTCTGACCGGCCACGTTCAGGCTCAGCAATGCACCTTCGTTGACGCCCAGACGATCCGCTTCGGATTTCGCCAGTGCCACGTAAGGAGCCGGAATGCGCTCTTGAACCGGTGCGGCTTTCGAAGAGTTTTCTTCGCTGCCGAACAGGTGGAAGAACGGCACGGCTTGCCAGGTGCCCGCTGCCGGGTTGAAGGCACGCGGTGCTGCCGCGAACCAGTTCAGCGAATCGCCAGTGCTTTCGATCAGGCGGGTGCCCGGGTCGCCAGCACGGATGTGACCACCGACTTCGTCCTGGAACTTGTTCCACGCTTGCGGCGAGTTCCAGCCCGGAGACCAGGCGAAAGGAACCTGCTGACGCGGCTCAACCGAACCCGAGTAACCTTCCATGGAGAAGGCGAACGCGGTGTCTTTGTCTTGCGGGGTGCGTGGTTCGTGAACGCTGATGTCGGCGCGCATTGCGGTGCGACCGGAGTAACGCAGCGGCTCACGCGCCAGTTTCAGACCCTTGATGCGGAACGCCGCCGACGGTGCTGCGTCGACGATACGCGCCAGTTGCGCGGTGCTCGAAGCAACGGCAGCGGTGACATGGTCGAGTTGCGTCCAGTCGATCGGCTGGTTCAGCAGGGTCGCGCGCAGGGCGTGCAGCCAGCGCCAGCCTTCGTGAACCAGAATGCTCGCATCCAGATATTGCGGATCGAAAACCTGGAAGAAGCGCTGGGCGCGACCTTCCTGGCTGACCAGCGTACCGTCGCCTTCAGCGAAGCTTGCGGCTGGCAGAACCAGGTGCGCGCGGTCGGTGGTCGCGGTCTTCTGATGATCAGCAACGATCACTACTTTCGCAGCGTTCAGCGCGGCATCGACCTTGTCTTTTGCGGTGCGGGTGAACAGATCGTTTTCCAGCACAACGATCGCGTCAGCCTTGCCGTCGATGACTGCTTGCAGCGCAGCGTCCACCGATTCGCCACCGAGCATGGCCAGACCGAGGCTGTTGGCTTCCGGCACGATCAGGCTGATCGAACCGTTCTTCTCGCGCAGTTTCAGTGCTTTGGCGATGTTCGCGGCGGCTTCGATCAGGGCTTTGGAGCCCAGCGAAGTACCGGCGATGATCAGCGGACGTTTGGCCGCGAGCAGGGCGTCGGCGATGCGCTGAGCCAGTTCCAGTGCTTCGGCGTCCAGACCTTCAACGGCCGGGGCGCTGGCGTCCAGTGCGTGAGCAACGGCGAAACCGATGCGCGCCAGATCGTCCGGAGCGGCGTGAACGCATTCTTCAGCGATGTCGTCGAGCTTGGTTTCCGCCAGGCTGGCGATGAACAGCGGGTTCAGCGCGTGCTGACCGATGTTCTTCACTGCAGCATCCAGCCAAGGCTGAACGCGCATGGCTTCAGCCATGTCTTCAGCTTTGCCCTTGACCGATTGACGCAGCGACAGCGCCACGCGAGCGGCGGTCTGGGTCAGGTCTTCACCGAGGACGAAGATCGCATCGTGGTCTTCGATGTCGCGCATGTTTGGCACAGGCAGCGGGCTGTCGTTCAGCACCTGCAAGACCAGACGAATGCGCTCCAGTTCGGACGCTTCGATGCCCGAGTAGAAGTGTTCGGCGCCAACCAGTTCGCGCAACGCGTAGTTGCTTTCGAGGCTGGCACGCGGCGAACCGATACCGACAATGTTGCGACCGCGCAGCAGGTCAGCGGCTTTATCCAGTGCGGCGTCCAGGCTGAGCTTGGTGCCGTCGGCCAGCAGCGGCTGACGTGGACGGTCGGTGCGGTTGACATAGCCATAACCGAAACGGCCACGGTCGCACAGGAAGTACTGGTTCACCGAACCGTTGAAACGGTTTTCGATGCGACGCAGTTCACCGTAACGCTCGCCCGGGGAGATGTTGCAACCGCTCGAGCAGCCATGGCAGATGCTCGGCGAGAACTGCATGTCCCACTTACGGTTGTAGCGCTCCGAGTGAGTCTTGTCGGTGAACACACCGGTCGGGCAGACCTCGGTGAGGTTGCCGGAGAACTCGCTTTCGAGGGTGCCGTCTTCAACGCGCCCGAAGTACACGTTGTCGTGGGCGCCGAATACACCGAGGTCGGTGCCGCCAGCGTAATCCTTATAGAAACGCACGCAGCGGTAGCAAGCAATGCAGCGGTTCATTTCGTGGGAAATGAACGGGCCCAGTTGCTGGTTCTGGTGGGTGCGTTTGGTGAAGCGATAACGGCGCTCGTTGTGGCCGGTCATCACTGTCATGTCTTGCAGGTGGCAATGACCGCCTTCTTCGCACACAGGGCAGTCGTGCGGGTGGTTGGTCATCAGCCATTCAACAACACTGGCGCGGAACGCCTTGGATTCTTCATCTTCGATGGAGATCCAGGTGTTGTCGGTGGCAGGCGTCATGCAGGACATGACGATGCGACCACGGGTGTCGTTCTCGTCGGTGTACTGCTTGACCGCGCACTGGCGGCAAGCCCCGACGCTACCAAGCGCGGGGTGCCAGCAGAAATATGGAATGTCGAGGCCCAGCGACAGACATGCCTGTAACAGGTTGTCTGCCCCGTCGACTTCGAGCGCTTTGCCGTCTACGTGGATAGTGGCCATGGTTCAAAGGTCTTCGTTGGCCCGGTGTCAGCGGGCGTGGCTAATGGAATCTTGTTATCCGTACGAATCAAACCAGCCTCGAAAGGCGTCATCGCAGGAGGTGAAAGGCCCAGGCCCTTCACCTTATTAAGCGTTTACGCGCCGATTACGATCGGCCTTGCCAGAGGCGGGACGGCGGCGCTGACTGGCGCGATACCGGCTTCGAACTCTGGACGGAAGTATTTGATGGCACTGCCCAACGGTTCCACGGCACCCGGTGCGTGAGCACAGAAGGTCTTGCCCGGGCCGAGGAAGTTGACCAGACCCAGCAGGGTCTCGATGTCGCCTGGCTGACCGCGGCCTTCTTCGATGGCCATCAAGAGCTTGACGCTCCATGGCAAACCATCACGGCACGGGGTGCAGAAACCGCACGACTCGCGAGCGAAGAACTGCTCCATGTTGCGCAGCAAGGAGACCATGTTGACGCTGTCATCCACCGCCATCGCCAGGCCGGTACCCATACGGGTGCCCACTTTGGCGATGCCGCCGGCGTACATTTGTGCGTCGAGGTGCTCAGGCAGAAGGAAACCGGTACCGGCGCCACCTGGCTGCCAGGCTTTGAGCTTGAAGCCGTCGCGCATGCCGCCGGCGTAGTCTTCGAACAACTCGCGACCGGTGACGCCGAATGGCAGTTCCCACAGGCCCGGGTTTTTGACTTTGCCGGAGAAGCCCATGAGCTTGGTGCCCATGTCTTCGCTGCCTTCGCGGGCCAACGATTTGTACCAGTCAACGCCGTCGGCAATGATCGCCGGCACGTTGCACAGGGTTTCGACGTTGTTCACGCAAGTCGGCTTGCCCCACACGCCGACGGCGGCAGGGAAGGGCGGCTTGGAGCGCGGGTTGGCGCGACGGCCTTCGAGGGAGTTGATCAGTGCGGTTTCTTCACCGCAGATGTAACGCCCGGCGCCGGTGTGGACGAACAGCTCGAAATCGAAGCCGCTGCCGAGAATGTTTTTACCCAGCAGGCCCGCAGCCTTGGCTTCTTCCACAGCACGATTCAAGTGCTTGGCGGCGGTGGTGTATTCGCCACGCAGGAAGATGTAGCCACGGTAGGTTTTAAGCGCGCGAGCACTGATCAGCATGCCTTCGATCAGCAGATGGGGCAGTTGCTCCATCAGCATGCGGTCTTTCCAGGTGTTCGGCTCCATTTCATCCGCGTTGCACAGCAGGTAGCGGATGTTGATGGATTCGTCTTTGGGCATCAGGCCCCACTTCACGCCCGTGGGGAAGCCTGCACCGCCGCGACCTTTCAAGCCTGCGTCTTTCACGGTCTGGACGATGGCGTCCTGATCCATGTCAGCGAAGGCTTTGCGCGCAGCGGCGTAACCGTTCTTGGCCTGGTACTCGTCGAGCCACACGGCTTCGCCGTCGTCACGCAGACGCCAGGTCAGCGGGTGAGTCTCGGCCGAACGCTGAATGCGGTTGGCAGGACCGAAAGATGTCAGGGTCATACGTAGCCCTCGAGCAGTTTGGCGACGCCAGCAGGCTGCACATCACCAAAGGTGTCGTCGTCGATCATCAGCGCCGGTGCCTTGTCGCAGTTGCCGAGGCAGCAGACCGGCAGCAGGGTGAAACGACCGTCGGTGGTGGTCTGACCCAGGCCGATGCCCAGATTGTTCTGGATTTCGCTGACCACCGACTCGTGGCCACCGATGTAGCAGACCATGCTGTCGCAGACGCGAATGATGTGACGGCCAACCGGCTGACGGAAAATCTGGCTATAGAACGTCGCCACACCTTCAACGTCGCTGGCCGGGATGCCGAGGATCTCGCCGATTGCGTACAGGGCGCCATCCGGCACCCAGCCGCGTTCTTTCTGAACGATCTTCAGGGCTTCGATCGACGCCGCGCGCGGGTCTTCGTAGTGATGCAGCTCGTGCTCGATGGCCGAGCGCTCGGTTTCACTGAGGGTGAAACGGTCTGTCTGGATAAGCGTGCTGTTCATGCTTAGCGGTCCACGTCGGCCATAACGAAGTCGATACTACCCAGGTACGCAATCAAGTCCGCGACCATGCTGCCTTTGATCACCGAAGGGATCTGTTGCAGATGCGGGAAGCTCGGAGTGCGGATCCGGGTACGGTAGCTCATGGTGCCGCCGTCGCTCGTCAGGTAATAACTGTTGATGCCCTTGGTCGCTTCGATCATCTGGAAGGATTCGTTGGCCGGCATCACCGGGCCCCACGAAACTTGCAGGAAGTGCGTGATCAAGGTTTCGATGTGCTGCAGCGTGCGCTCTTTCGGCGGCGGCGTGGTCAGCGGGTGATCCGCCTTGTACGGGCCTTCCGGCATGTTGCGCATGCACTGGTCGATGATCTTGATGCTCTGGCGCATCTCTTCAACGCGCACCATGCAGCGGTCGTAGGCATCGCCATTGGCAGCCAGCGGCACTTCGAACTCGAAATTCTCGTAGCCGGAGTATGGACGCGCTTTACGCAGGTCGAAGTCGCAACCGGTCGAACGCAGGCCTGCACCGGTGACACCCCATTCCAGGGCTTCTTTGGTGTTGTAGGCAGCGACGCCGATGGTACGGCCCTTGAGGATGCTGTTCTGCAGGGCGGCCTTGGTGTATTCGTCGAGGCGTTTTGGCAGCCATTCAACGAAGTCTTTCACCAGTTTGTCCCAGCCGCGCGGCAGGTCGTGGGCAACACCGCCGATGCGGTACCAGGCCGGGTGCAGACGGAAACCGGTAATGGCTTCAATCACCGTGTACGCCTTCTGGCGGTCGGTGAAAGTGAAGAACACCGGAGTCATGGCGCCGACGTCCTGGATGTAAGTCCCGAGGAACAGCAGGTGGCTGGTGATCCGGAAGAACTCGGCCATCATGATGCGGATGACGTCGACCTTCTCAGGCACTTTGATGCCGGCCAGCTTCTCGACCGAGAGCACGTACGGCAGGTTGTTCATCACGCCGCCGAGGTAATCGATACGGTCGGTGTACGGGATGAAACTGTGCCACGACTGACGCTCGGCCATCTTCTCGGCACCACGGTGGTGGTAACCGACATCCGGCACACAGTCGACGATTTCTTCACCGTCCAGTTGCAGAATGATGCGGAACGCACCGTGCGCCGAAGGGTGGTTCGGGCCGAGGTTGAGGAACATGTAGTCCTCGTTCGTCCCGGAGCGCTTCATGCCCCAGTCTTCAGGACGGAAACGCGCGGCTTCCTCCTCAAGCTGTTGCTTGGCGAGGTTGAGGCTGAACGGATCGAATTCGGTAGCACGCGCCGGGAAGTCCTTGCGCAGCGGGTGACCTTCCCAGGTCGGCGGCATCATGATGCGCGACAGGTGCGGGTGGCCTTTGAAGTCGATGCCGAACATGTCCCAGACTTCACGCTCGTACCAGTTGGCGTTCGGCCAGATACCGGTAACGGTCGGCAAGCTGAGGTCGCTCTCGGACAAGGCGACCTTGATCATCACGTCACTGTTACGCTCCAGCGACATGAGGTGATAGAACACGGTGAACTCAGCGTCGCTCGGCAGCCCTTGACGCTTGGTGCGCAGACGCTCGTCCACGCCGTGCAGGTCATAGAGCATGACGTACGGCTTGGGCAGGTTGCGCAGGAAGGTCAGGACTTCGACGAGTTTGGCGCGCGCCACCCACAGCACCGGCATGCCGGTGCGGGTCGACTGAGCGGTGAACGCTTCGGCGCCAAAACGGTTGTTCAATTCAACGACCACATCCTGGTCGTCTGCCTTATAAGGCGGGATGTACAGAGCGCTGCCTGTAGTCATGGTTATTTTTTCGCTTTCGGTCAACGTAAAGAATGAAGCCAGCTTCTCGTTTCTTTGTCAGAACAGATCTGGATCAGACTTCGTCAGGGCTGCGCAGGTTGGTGACTGCGATTCGCTGTTCGCGGCGCTGTTCCTTCTGCGAAGGCATGTCGGCGCGATAAACGCCTTGATCGCCAACGACCCAGGAAAGCGGACGACGCTCCTTGCCGATCGATTCCTGCAACAGCATCAAGCCTTGCAGAAATGCTTCCGGACGAGGAGGGCAGCCAGGTACGTAGACGTCCACGGGCAGGAACTTGTCCACCCCTTGAACCACAGAGTAGATGTCGTACATGCCACCGGAGTTAGCGCACGAACCCATGGAGATCACCCACTTCGGCTCGAGCATCTGCTCGTAGAGACGCTGGATGATCGGCGCCATCTTGATGAAGCAGGTACCGGCGATAACCATGAAGTCGGCCTGACGCGGCGATGCCCGGATAACCTCGGCGCCAAAGCGCGCAATGTCGTGGGGCGCCGTGAAGGCGGTGGTCATTTCCACGTAGCAGCACGACAAGCCGAAGTTGTACGGCCACAGGGAGTTCTTACGTCCCCAGTTGACCGCGCCACTCAGCACGTCTTCCAGCTTGCCCATGAAAATGTTTTTGTGGACTTGATCTTCTAACGGATCGGAAACGGTTTCCCGTTCGCCAATCGGATATTGCTCGTTAGGAGCATCGGGGTCGATCCTGGTGAGATTGTATTGCATTGCCAAAGCCTCATTGTTTCAGCTTCGCCTGCCGCTTGCGACGAGCTTCCGGAGCCCAGTCAAGGGCGCCCACTCGGAACAGGTAGACAAGACCTGCCAACAGAATTGCTATGAAAACGAGAGCTTCGACGAATCCGGTCCAGCCGCTTTCGCGGACGGACACAGACCATGCAAAGAGAAAGAGGGCTTCGATATCGAAGATCACGAAGAGCATCGCGACCAGATAGAATTTGGCTGAGAGCCGCAAGCGGGCGCCACCGGTAGGTAGCATGCCCGACTCGAACGGTTCGTTTTTGCTGCGGCCCCAGGCTTTTGACCCAAGGAGGCTGGAGACACCGAGCATGAAGGCACACAGGCCGACGACACCCAGAAGGAAAATGGCAAAGCCCCAGTTGTGGGCCATGAGTCCTGTCGCTTCGGGCATGCTGGTAATCCTTAACAGAGAGCAAAGGTCTCTGAGCTTGATAAAGAAATAAGGCAGTGACGATATGTCGCAGCAATCAATCGCGCTGATTTTATGGCTAAACACCCGGCAAGTAAAATTCCTATAGCGAAATTATTTATTGGAATAAGGACATAGCGCACCTCCAAGCCCCGCCAGCCCATGCGTTGCGGGCATTAGCCGGTTTTGCGGGAAATATGTTTTGTTTGAAATGTAACGAACATAGTTGCTGCTAAATGATAATCAATATTGTTTGGCGCGGTTTTGTAACTGTTTAACGGGTGAGGTATTGGGAAGTTGTCTTACTTGCACGTTACTGCAAGTAGCGACGGCGCCCGTTTTACACGATTTTTCCTACGCCGCTACCGCTCTGGATCAATGTTTTGTCCGAGCACCGCAGATCCCTGTGGGAGCGAGCCTGCTCGCGAAAGCGCCAGATCAGCCAACCCGTTTATCGCCTGACACGCCGCCTTCGCGAGCAAGCCCGCTCCCACACTGATTCGTGGTGTGCCAGAGGTTTTGTGTACTACCGAGAACCCCTGTGGGAGCGAGCCTGCTCGCGAAAGCGCCAGATCAGCCAACCCATTTATCGCCTGACACGCCGCCTTCGCGAGCAAGCTCAGCTCCTACAATGATTTGTGGTGTGCCTGGGGTTTTGTGTACTACCGAGAACCCGTAAGAGCAAAGCTTGCTCGCGAAAGCGCCAGATCAGCCAACCCATTTATCACCTGACACTCCGCCTTCGCGAGCAAGCTCAGCTCCTACAATGATTCGTGGTGTGCCCGAGGTTTTGTGTACTACCGAGAACCCCTGTGGGAGCGAGCCTGCTCGCGAAAGCGCCAGATAAGCCAACCCGTTTATCGCCTGACACGCCGCCTTCGCGAGCAAGCTCAACTCCTACATTGATTTGTGGTGCGCCCGAGGTTTTGTGTACTACCGAGAACCCCTGTGGGAGCGAGCCTGCTCGCGAAAGCGGTAAATCAATCACCACCAGCCCCGACGCCTTGCACGCCAGGCCAGTCCCCCTCCAATCCTCTCAGCCAAACCGCCCAGCCAGCTTCGAAGCCGCGACCTCAAAAGCAGCCTTCATTTCCTCAACCACCCCATCATCATGCGCAAACGATAAATAAACCCGCCCATAAGGCGAAGGCATCACCAACACCCCGGCCTCGCGCAACGCCAAATGCAGCGCCTTACTAAACTCCGCATCGCCACATTCCAGCGCCTCGGCATAATTCGTCGGCGCCTGCGTCGAAGGCCAGATCCCGAACACATTGCCGTAACCGCTGGTGCTCACCGTCATCCCGTGCGCTTTGAACGAGGCCTCCACCGAAACGCGCAGCGCCTCACCCCGAGCAATCAAACGCTGATAATCCGCGTCATCCAGTTGCGCCAAGGTGCTGATCACCGCCGCGCACGCCATCGGGTTGCCGCTGAACGTACCGCCACGCAGCACGCGACCTTCCTCAAACCCCGCCAAAATATGCGGCTTGCCGACAATCGCCGACACCGGCACACCATTACCAATCGCCTTGCCAACACTGGCGATGTCCGGATCCAGCCCCGCCTGCAAACCCGCGAGCCCGGCGAACAAACGAAACCCCATCAACACTTCATCACAGATCACCAGCGCCCCATGCCGATGCGCGACTTCCTGCACATGCAGCAAATACCCCGGCGCTGGCATGATGCATCCCGCATTAGCGAGCATCGGCTCAAGAATCACCGCCGCAATGTCGGAATCCTCAGCAAACAGTCGCTCGACATCAGCAAAGTCATTGAAGCGCAGCAACGTAGTGCGCGGCGTAGAAGGTCGCTGGCCATCAGCGAAATTCGCCTCACTGGACGACACATTGCCAAAGCTGACGTCATCAAACCAACCATCGAACCCCGCCGCCATTTTCGCGATACGCCCGCGCCCGGTATAAGCGCGCGCCGCACGGCAGGCGAGGTGCACCGCTTCACTGCCGGAGTTGGTGAAAATCACTTTGCTCAGCGCGCCGGTGTGCGCCGCCAGTGCCGAGGCCGCCGCGTGTTCACGGACATGCGCCCAGGATGGCGCGGCAGAATCGGCCAACGCCGCCGCCACCTGTTCGTTGACGCGATTATTGGCGTGCCCCAACAGCACCGCGCCAAAGCCAAGCGCCGTGTCGATGTAGCGACGACCTTGATCGTCATACACATAGGCATCCTTGCCGTTGCGGATAAACAGGGTTTCGCCATTGAGTTCCGGAAGGATGCGCGCGGCGCTGGAAACATCGCCAATCAGGTTACGCATAGAAGCCTCTGTGCTTATTAATAGGTGAGCGTTCAGCCGCGCTCGGTGTTCCACGGACTCTGTGCGAGTTTCTGTTCAAGAAAGTCGCGGAACACGCGGATCCTGGGGCTGAGGTGCTTGCGATTGGTGTAGATCATGTAAATCGGTTCAAAGCTGTCCGGGCTGTAGCTCTGCAGCAGCGGGATCAAGCGGCCCTCGCGGATGTCGTGGCCGATATGAAACTCGGCCAAGCGCACAATGCCCGCGCCGCTGAGGGCCAGATCGCGCAGCAGATCGCCCTGAGCGAAAGTCGCTTTGGGAATCACCGGGATGCTGGTCGGATTGCCATCGATGAGGAAATCCCAGTCGTTCCACACGCTGTTGAAGCCGAAGCTGAAACAGGTGTGATCGAGCAATTGCTGCGGGTGCTCGGGCGTTCCGTGGCGGGCGAGGTAGTCCGGGGAGGCGCAGATAATCCAGCGACTCTGGCCAATCTTGCGGGCGATGCGCGTGGAGTCCGGTAATACGCCGCTGTGAATCGCCAGATCCAGCCCTTGATCGAACTGATCGGAAAATTGCGCGCCGATCTGGATATCAATCGTCAACCCGGGGTAGGCCGCCAAAAACTCCGGCAGCCACGGAATGATCTGGTGTTTGGCAAACGTCGACATCGTGTGAATCCGCAGCATGCCACTGACCCGCGTCGGAAACGCTTCGGCCAGTGAGTCGGCTTCGGCCATCGCGTTGATCACCGCGCGGGCGCTGACCAGATAGGCGGCGCCTTCTTCGGTCAGCGACAAGCTGCGCGTACCGCGTTGAAACAGGCGCACCTGCAAGCGATCTTCCAGACGCGAGATCAGTTTGCTGATGGCCGACGGCGTCAGACCGTGGGCGCGAGAGGCCGCTGAAAAGTTACCGTGCTCCGTGGCCCAAAGAAACGCCAGCAGCTGCGAGTAGTTATCCAAGACTTGCCTCCCGTGTCGATCCGACGCCTGCCACGGCGTCGATCAGCGAATGAACTGTTCGATGTAATCGTCTGGCAGCCCGAGCGTTTTGTAATGCGCGCGAGCGGTTTCCAGTTTGGTGAAAACGTCTTCGTAGCCGACCGCTACACCTTGTGGGTCAACGTAGGTGTAACCGCCCTGCACGTGGAACCAGGTGATCATCTCTTCGACATCTTCCGGCACGAACAGGGTGTGAGTCTCGCCCGGTGGCTCGAACGCGAACGAACCTTCCTCGGCGACCCAGTCATGCTCCAGATAGTACCAGCGACCTTTAAGCACCATCGCGTGCACGCCGCCGGTATGACGATGACGCGAGAGCACGCCGCTTTTGCGCACGCGCAGCAGGTTGATGTAGTAGCCACCGGACACGCTGAGCAACACCGGTTTGAACGACACCGAATCGGTCACCGGCACCCACAGTTGATCGTCTTCCAGCCATTGGCCGAGGACGCCGGGGTGCACCATGTCGGGCGCCATGTACGGCACTTGCGGCAGTTGATACGGGATGGCCAGTTCGTCAGGTTTAGGCGCAATACTCATGAGGCGTTCCTTGTAAGTTTTGATAACCCCCGGCCGGTTGTTGGCCGGGGTTTCAAGCAGAATAGGGTGGCAATCAGCCGTGAAAAAGCAGGTCGCCGGCACACTCGCTGTGACGCTCAGTCACAGCGGCGGGCGGTGTTCAGGCCAATACTTGCGGGGTGGCGGTTTCAACTGGCGCCATGGCACTGCGTCGGGCCGACAGCTCGGGCTGCGACTTCTGCAAATACGCGCCGATGATCACCAGCACCGCCGTCAGGCCAAGGGTCGAGAGCAGTTCCGCACGCTGACCGGGGAAAGCCGCCATGATCGCGAACACGCCGAGGATGAACACGATTGTGAGGATCGTCAGATACGGAAACATCCACATGCGCACTTCGAGTTTCTTGCCCTGTGCGACCAGTTTGCGGCGCATGCACAGTTGCGTGACGGCGATCACCAGGTACATCAGCAAGGCCAATGCGCCGCTGGTGGCCAGCAGAAACTGAAACACTTGCTTGGGCAGCAGGTAGTTGGCAGTCAGCGCCGTCAGTGCCGCGACCGATGTCAGCGCGACGGCCAACAGCGGCACGCCTTGACGGGTGGTGTGCGACACCGCATTCGGCGCATCACCGCGACGGGCCAGCGAGTAGGCCATGCGCGAAGCGGTATAGATCGCCGAGTTCAGGCAACTGGTGACCGCCACCAGCACAACAATGCCCATGATCTGCGGCGCCCACGGAATGTTCATCGCGCTCAGCACAGCCTGGTAAGAGCCCTGCGCCAGATCCGGCGCGTTCCACGGAATGAGGCACACCACCACAAACATCGAGCCGAGATAGAACAAGCCCAGACGCCAGACCACGGCACGAATGGCTTTTTTGATATTGGCTTTCGGATCCTTGGATTCAGCGGCGGCAATGGTCACCACTTCGCTGCCCTGGAAACTGAACATCGCTGTCAGCAGACCGGCGACAATCGCCACATTACCGTTGGGAGCAAAACCGCCATTGGCGTACAGATTGGAAATCCCGCTGGTCGAGGAACCCGGCAAAATCCCGAAAATCGCCAGCACGCCGAGGATGATGAAACCGACGATCGACACGACCTTGAACAGCGACAACCAATATTCCAGCGTACCGAACGAACCGACGCTGAGGCTGTTACACAGGATCAATGCGAACGTGACGCCGAACGCCGCCACCCAATGCGAAATCCCCAGCCAGTCGCCCAGAATATTGCCCGCAACAATTGCTTCAATGGCAATCACCAACACGTAAAACCACCAGTACAACCAACCGATGGAAAACCCGGCCCAGCGACCAATCGCCTGATCGGCATAGGAAGAAAACGACCCGGTGTCCGGCCGAGCAGTCGCCATTTCGCCGAGCATCTGCATGACCAACACCACAATGATCGCCGCGCAGACATACGACACCAGCACCGCAGGGCCAGCGGTGGCAATGGCATTACTCGAACCCACAAACAGACCGGCGCCAATCACGCCGCCGATCGAAATCATCGTGACCTGCCGTCCTTTCAAGCCATTCCCTAGCTCGTTGTTAGCCTTGTCTTTGTCATCACGCATCGGCTCGTACCTCGAATGAACGTCTTTATTATTGTCTGAAACGCCGCAACGACACGGCGATGGGCCGTACCCTAAGCGCTTAGAGGGGAGGGCATTAGCCCTAAATGGTTCAAAGAGGATGTGAACTGTCGTCACAGGTGGCGGGTGTTAGGTGGGGGAGTGTCAAAGACGGGGGATGGAGGGCGGACGCTCTGCCGAATCCATAATCGACTGGTTTTTTCAGGTCGATGTATAACGCCAGACACCTCGGTCGGCTCCCTATCCCGGAGGGAGAGGGCTGGGGTGAGGGGAAAGGATGTTGGTCTATTACAGGCGTTTACTGAAGATCGCGTGGATGCTGTTGAGCAGATCTGCCTGCGCGATCAGCGGTCAGCCTGAAAAGCCCCTCACCCTAGCCCTCTCCCGGAGGGAGAGGGGACTGAATGGGGGATGCTGGAGGGATACGCCGACTTGAACGTGCCGCTTTGAATCCATAATCGACTGGATTTTTCAGGTCGATGTATAACGCCCAGACAACTCGGTCAGTCCCCAATAACTCTGGGAGAGGTTGGGGTGAGGGTCGCGGTTCACGCACTCGGCACAACATTATCCAGCGCCTTGTTCACCGCCAATTCCCCCAGCATCACCACCTGCGCAATCCCCAGCAACGTATTGCGATTCGGCCCTTCCAGCATCCCGGCAAAATCCCCCAGCATCACCGTGGCCGAGGCCAGCGATTCGCAAGCATTGGCCAGCAAAGTTTCGGTATCAGATTGCGGATTAACCATAAACAGCGTGCTGGGGCTGTACGGTGTGGCCATGATTTTCTCAGGCGCAAGATAATGATCAAGCGCACGCTCAGCCGCTGCGTGAAGCTTTTTCGAATTGAATGATTCATAGGGTGACGCCGGGTCTGTGACCGGTGGATTGCTTGTGGTTTCGGACATCAACTGAAACTCCGATGGATAAATGACACCCTGTAGGAGCTGCCGAAGGCTGCGATCTTTTGATCTTGGTTTTATAAATGCAGATCAAAAGATCGCAGCCTTCGGCAGCTCCTACAGGGGGATTGTGGGGAGTTTGTTAGTGCGGCAGGCGTCGGCCGTCCAGGACTCGATTGACCATGAGTTCACTCAGCATGATTACCTGATGCAGCATCAACAGGGATCGGCGTTGTGTGTTGTCGACGACATCGCCAATTTCACGCGCCATGTCGTTGGCGGCGGCCAACGATTCGCAGGCTTCGACGAGTAAGGTTTCTTCGTCCACGGTGGGGTCGATCAGGAAGATCTTGCTGGTCTTGCGGGAAGGGATTGAGAGTTTCAGTGAGTCGGGGTTGAGATAGAAATCCGCCAAATCCCAGACAAAAAAAACGCCCCGAACCAGTCGGGGCGTCAGTTTTGCGGCTCTGCGGTTAGCTTTCTATCCGATCCGCAGAGGCCGTTTGCTCAGGCGAAGCAGAATCAGTGGAACTGTTCTTCTTCAGTCGAACCGGTCAGTGCGGTTACCGAAGACGAGCCACCTTGAATCACGGTGGTCATGTCGTCGAAGTAGCCGGTGCCCACTTCCTGCTGGTGAGCCACGAAGGTGTAACCCTTGGCGGCGTCAGCGAATTCCTGCTCTTGCAGTTTCACGTAAGCAGTCATGTCGTTGCGGGCGTAGTCGTGCGCCAGGTTGAACATGCTGTGCCACATGTTGTGAATGCCGGCCAGGGTGATGAACTGGTGCTTGTAACCCATGGCGGACAGTTCGCGCTGGAACTTGGCGATGGTCGCGTCGTCCAGGTTTTTCTTCCAGTTGAAGGAAGGCGAGCAGTTGTACGACAGCAGTTGATCCGGGTATTCCTTTTTGATCGCTTCGGCGAAGCGACGAGCCTCGTCCAGATCCGGCTTGGCGGTTTCGCACCAGATCAGGTCGGCGTATGGCGCGTAAGCCAGGCCACGGGCGATGGCTTGATCGAGGCCAGCGCGAACCTTGTAGAAACCTTCCTGAGTGCGCTCGCCAGTTACGAACGGCTGGTCGTACGGGTCGCAATCGGAGGTCAGCAGGTCAGCGGCGTTCGCGTCGGTACGGGCCAGAATGATGGTCGGGGTACCGGCAACGTCAGCAGCCAGACGCGCAGCGGTCAGCTTCTGTACGGCTTCCTGAGTTGGAACCAGTACTTTACCGCCCATGTGACCGCATTTTTTCACGGAAGCCAGTTGGTCTTCGAAGTGAACGCCGGCGGCGCCTGCTTCGATCATGCTCTTCATCAGCTCGTAAGCGTTCAGCACGCCACCGAAGCCGGCTTCAGCGTCAGCCACGATTGGTGCGAAGTAGTCGATGTAGCCTTCGTCGCCCGGGCCTTTGCCGGCTTTCCACTGGATCTGGTCGGCACGACGGAACGAGTTGTTGATGCGCTTGACCACGGTTGGAACCGAGTCCACCGGGTACAGCGACTGGTCCGGGTACATCGATTCGGCGGAGTTGTTGTCCGCAGCTACTTGCCAGCCCGACAGGTAGATCGCCTGGATACCGGCTTTGACTTGTTGCACAGCCTGGCCGCCGGTCAGGGCGCCCATGCAGTTGACGAAATCTTTCTCAGGACGGAAGGACGGCTTGGCGCCCTGGGTGACCAGGTTCCACAGCTTCTCGGCGCCCAGTTTTGCAAAAGTGTGCTCAGGTTGAACCGAGCCACGCAGGCGGACGACGTCAGCAGCGGAGTAAGCGCGTGTCACGCCTTTCCAGCGCGGGTTTTCAGCCCAGTCTTTTTCGAGGGCTGCAATTTGCTGTTCGCGTGTCAGTGCCATGGAGATAAACCTCGTCGCGTCTTTTATGAAAAGTTGTTCTGCGGTGGAAAATTCCTGCGCTCGCTGACCAGAAGCTTAGGGGGTCAAGTCGGATTCGGCGGGGTAGGCGACGGGATGAACGATGGGCTCGAGGGGAAGTGAGCAGGTAGTGGCGGACTGCGGGCGCATTCGGGCGTCGTGGGCCTCTATACGGTCTACAGCGTGGAGCCGGGTTACCTAATTACGCTTCCGTCCCTCGGGACAACTTCGTTCCAGTCGGCAACCTCGTCAAACACACCTTGTGGGCGGTACAGACACGAAGCGGTTCGCGGGGTAGGTGCGAACATCGCTTCGAAGGCCCTTGCCAGGGCCTCTGATTAGCGGGAGCGAGGCCATCATGCCTTTGCTTTTTTGCCTCGTCAAACGTTTTGTAGTGCTTTTTTTCAAGCACTACATCTTTCGTCTAATACGACTAATCAGTCAGTTTTCGGTGAGTTAGTCCAAGGTGTCGACTTTCACCCGCAAGGTCATGTCATCCCGGCCTTGAGTAGAGTAGCTGCGGGTCAGGCCCTGTTTGTCAGCCTGGGTCTGGCTGTTGACACCGGCGAGGGTGATCCACTCGCCGAGGCGGCCGGTGACGGTTGTGTCAGTGCTTTGCACGTTCACTACATCGGGACGTTCCTGGCTCATGCGGTCACGGTTGGTACTGATCGCCAGGTGAACGGTGTCGCCGGTGACGCTGGCGGTGACGTAGAACCCTTGAGTGACGTTGCGATACTGGGTCTGGCTGCTGTAATCGCCGTAGGAATTGCTCTGGCTGCTGGTGATTGGCACGCTTTGGCCTACTTGAATCAGCGCCGGTGCGCCTTCACTGGCCTGCACTTGCTGAATGCCACCGTTACGGCTGGTGGTGCTGCGGCTGATGATGCGGGTCTGGTTGGGCGGGGCGCCGTTGACTGCATAGCCTTCGTCGCCGCGACCATTGTTTTCGTTGGTGTCGACGGTGATCAGCAGGCGTTTGGGCGCGGTGTCGAGTTGTGACAGCAGATCCTTGAGTTCCTGAATCTTGCCCGGCTCGGCTTTGACGATGAGCTGGTTGCCGTAGGCGCTGACCTGGCCATCCTGACCGATAAAGTCCTGCGCCACCGGCAACATATCGGCGCTGGTGTGGTACTTGAGGGGCACGATTTCTGTGGCTGCCATCACCGAAAAACTGCAACCGAGCAGCAGGGTGGTGAGCAGGGTGCGTAGGGACATGTCCGTTATCTCCGCTGAATAGATTTCTGTAGGAGCTGCCGAAGGCTGCGATCTTTGGATCTGGCACTTGCTCCTCAGCCCAAGATATCAAAACGACGCCGCGTTTATTGTGCTGAAGCTTAAAAGATCGCAGCCTTCGGCAGCTCCTACAGGTTTGCTGTTGTTGCAGTTTGTCGGCCTGGGGTGGGGCAAGTTGAGTCGTAGACAGCAAAACGCCCCGGCATCGTTGGATGCCGGGGCGTTTTGCATGATCGTTCCCACGCTCTGCGTGGTAATGCAGCCAGTGACGCTCTGCGTCAAATGCCGCAAGGGACGCGGAGCGTCCCGAGAGGCATTCCCACGCAGAGCGTGGGAACGATCAGGGCGGGGTTCAGGCCGAATGGCGAACCATGTCGACGTGCGGAATCCCGGCTTCGAGGAATTCCTCGCTGACCAGGCTGAAGCCCAGGCGCTCATAGAACGCCGTGGCTTGCACTTGCGCGCTGAGCATTTGCTCTTTCAAGCCGCGTGCTTCTGCTTCGGCGATGACCGCTTGCATCAGCGCATCACCGACCTTCATCCCGCGCCAGTCTTTCAGCACCGACACGCGGCCGATGTGGCCGTCAGGCAACAGGCGCGCAGTGCCGATCGGGAAGTCGCCTTCAAACGCCAGGAAATGCACGGCGCTGGCGTCGTCCGCGTCCCATTCCAACTCAGGTGGCACCGATTGCTCGGCAATGAACACCGTTTCACGAATGCGCCGGATCTCGGCGATGTCCTTCTGCCAGTCTGCGACACGAACGCGAATCTTATTCATCAGCGAACCCCAGGCTGCCTTGCTTGACCAGTTCGCAGAGCAGGCCGGCACCGTCTTCGTCGTTCAGCCACTCGCCGAGGTTGTCGGCGTGCAGGGCGTCGGCGGCGCAGATCAGTTTCAGCAGCTCGCGCAGTTTGCCCGGCAGGTAGCGGCTCTGGCCGCTGGCGAACAGCAGCAGGTCGTCATCGACTTCCGACCACGCCAGACGCGCGCTCGGATTGCGGATCAGCACGGCGCCGTCTTGCAGAGCGTTAAGGAATTCTTCTTCCTCGACGTCGTCAGGGCCGCTGACCAGTTCCGGGTAGCGCGGCTCGGTCATGTACTGGCCGAACCAGGTCAGCAGCAGACGCTCGTCGCTCATGTGTTCAGCGAGCAGGGCTTTGAGGCGATCCAGCGCATCGTGTTGAATCTGATGCGGGTCAGCGGCTGGCTGCGCGTCGGCGTCGGTGTAGCGCTCTTCGTCAGTCAGGAACTGGCTGAGGAAGTCGGTGAAGTGGGTCAGCACCTCAGAGGCGCTCGGCGCGCGGAAACCGACCGAGTAGGTCATGCAGTTGTCGACCGCGACACCGCAGTGAGCCAGACGTGGCGGCAGGTAGAGCATGTCGCCCGGTTCCAGCGTCCACTCTTCGGTCTCGTGGAATTCAGCGAGGATGCGCAGATCTGCGTGTTGCAGCAGCGGGCTTTCGGAATCGCACATCTGGCCAATTTTCCAGTTGCGCTTGCCGTGACCTTGCAGCAGGAACACGTCGTAGTTGTCGAAGTGCGGGCCGACGCTGCCACCCGGGGCGGCGAAGCTGATCATCACGTCGTCGACGCGCCAACTCGGCAGGAAGCGGAAGTTTTCCAGCAGCTCGCTGACTTCCGGCACGAACTGATCGACGGCCTGAACCAGCAGCGTCCACTCTTTTTCCGGCAATTTGCTGAATTCGTCTTCAGCGAACGGGCCGCGACGCAATTCCCATGGGCGCTCGCCGTGCTCGATCACCAGACGCGATTCGACTTCTTCTTCCAGGGCCAGACCCGCCAGCTCGTCGGCGTCGATCGGGCTTTCGAAGTCAGGGATTGCCTGGCGGATCAGCAGCGGTTTTTTCTGCCAGTAGTCGCGCAGGAATTCGCGTGCGGTGATGCCACCCAGAAGTTGCAGAGGAATATCAGGATTCATGTGTAACCTATTGAAAAAAAGCACTTTTCAGACGGGAATAAAAACGCCCGGCGCGGCCGGGCGTCTCAAACGGGGCAAACGGTCGATCAGATGCGTTTGGCTTGCGCTACAGCGTTGCCGATGTAGTTGGCCGGGGTCAGTTGCTTGAGCTCGGCTTTCGCTTCGGCTGGCATGTCCAGACCATCGATGAAAGTCTGCAGCGCTTCAGGGCTGATGCCCTTGCCGCGGGTCAGTTCTTTCAGCTTCTCGTACGGGTTTTCGATGTTGTAGCGGCGCATCACGGTCTGGATCGGCTCAGCCAACACTTCCCAGCAAGCGTCGAGGTCAGCGGCAATCTTCTGAGCGTTCAGCTCGAGTTTGCTGATGCCTTTGAGGCTGGCTTCATACGCGATCACGCTGTGGGCGAAGCCGACACCGAGGTTACGCAGTACGGTGGAGTCGGTCAGGTCGCGCTGCCAGCGGGAGATCGGCAGTTTGCTCGCCAGGTGCTGGAACAGTGCGTTGGCGATACCCAGGTTGCCTTCGGAGTTTTCGAAGTCGATCGGGTTGACCTTGTGCGGCATGGTCGACGAACCGATTTCGCCAGCGATGGTGCGCTGCTTGAAGTAACCCAGGGAGATGTAGCCCCAGATGTCACGGTCGAAGTCGATCAGGATGGTGTTGAAACGTGCGATCGCGTCAAACAGCTCGGCGATGTAGTCGTGCGGTTCGATTTGCGTGGTGTACGGGTTGAAACCAAGGCCCAGCTCGTCTTCGATGAAGGCGCGGGCATTGGCTTCCCAGTCGATCTGCGGGTAGGCCGACAGGTGCGCGTTGTAGTTGCCGACAGCGCCGTTGATCTTGCCCAGCAGCGGTACGGCAGCGACTTGAGCAATCTGACGCTCGAGACGGTAAACCACGTTCGCCAGCTCTTTACCCAGAGTGGTCGGCGAGGCCGGTTGACCATGGGTGCGCGACAGCATCGGCACGTCAGCGAAACGGATGGCCAGTTCGCGGATGGCTTCGGCGGTCTGGCGCATGAGCGGCAGCATCACGTCGTCACGGCCTTCGCGCAGCATCAGGGCGTGGGACAGGTTGTTGATGTCTTCGCTGGTGCAGGCAAAGTGGATGAACTCGCTGACCTTGGCCAGCTCCGGCAGCTTGGCCGCCTGCTCTTTGAGCAGGTATTCGATCGCTTTGACGTCGTGGTTGGTGGTGCGCTCGATCTCTTTGACGCGCTCGGCGTGCTCCAGCGAGAAGTTTTCAGCCAGTTCATTGAGAACGGCGTTGGCCTCGGCGGAGAAGGCTGGCACTTCTGGGATACCAGCGTGGGCGGCCAGGCGCTGGAGCCAGCGCACTTCAACCAGAACTCGGGCACGGATCAAACCGTACTCGCTGAAAATCGGGCGCAGGGCCTGGGTTTTGCCGGCGTAGCGGCCGTCAACAGGGGAAACCGCAGTGAGCGAAGAAAGCTGCATGGGGTGTTCTCGGACAGTCGGGCAACGAAATGGGGCGCGTATCATACATGAAAAAATCCGCCGGTCCGTTGCCAACTGACCGGCGTATTACGCGTTACAGACTACAAAGCGTTTATTGCGTAGCGTTTACTCGCTGCGCATCAATGGATACAGCTCTTTGAGCAGCTTGCGCCGGCTGATCACCAACTGCCAGCGATGGCCGCCGAGCTGCCGCCACAGGCGTGCCGAACGGATGCCGGCGAGCAGCAGGGCACGAATTTTTGAGGCGTTGCTCGGCTGTTGCAGGTTGCGCATGTCGCCGTGCACCTGAATCCGTTGGCGCAGGGTGCTCAGGGTGTCCTGATACAGCGCGCCGCAGGCGGCAATCACGTTTTCATGGGCCGGGCCGAAATGTTCGACCTGCGACTGAATCTGCGGCAGACGTTTGCCGATCACATCGAGCATGTCGCCGCGTTTCGCCAGTTGGCGTTCCAGACCGAGCATCGACAGCGCATAACGCAATGGCTCGCGCTGCAAAGTGCTCGGGTCGCGTTCGAGGGCGCCGATCAGCGCCCGATAACCTTCGCGCAGATTGAGGTCGTCGCCGCCGTACACGTCCAGCGTGTCTTTCGGGTCGCGCACCAACAGACTGCCGAGCATGCACGTCAGGCCGGCTTCGCTGGTCTGGCCGCTTTTGGCGATCCGGTCGACCAGCACGGCGGCGAGAAACACGCCGCCCAGCGCCGTCAGTTGCTCCTGAGTCGGGCTCATGCCTGGCCGCTCCACGGCTCGGCCACTTCGATCACGCCGCCGCCGAGGCAGATTTCACCGTCATAGAACACCACGGACTGGCCCGGCGTTACCGCGCGTTGCGGCTCGTCGAACACGGCGCGGTAGCCGCTGGCGGTTTTTTCCAGGGTGCAGGCTTGATCGCTCTGGCGATAACGTACTTTGGCGGTCAGGCGCAGCGGCTGGCTCAGGTCGATCGGGTTGACCCAATAGATTTCCGAAGCGAGCAGGGCGCCGGAGAACAGCCACGGGTGGTTGTTGCCCTGGCCGACGATCAACTCGTTGGTGTCGAGATCCTTGCGCAGCACGTACCACGGCTCGTCGCCGGCGTCTTTCAAACCGCCGATGCCGAGGCCCTGACGCTGACCGATGGTGTGGTACATCAAACCGTGGTGACGGCCGATGACTTCGCCTTCGGTGGTTTTGATTTCGCCCGGTTGCGCCGGCAGGTATTGCTTGAGGAAGTCGCTGAAACGACGCTCGCCGATGAAGCAGATCCCGGTGGAATCCTTCTTCTTGGCGGTCGCCAGCTCATATTTCTCGGCAATTGCACGGACTTCCGGCTTTTCCAGTTCGCCGACCGGAAACAGGGTCTTGGCGATCTGTTCACCGCCAACGGCGTGCAGGAAGTAGCTCTGATCCTTGTTCGGATCGAGGCCTTTGAGCAGTTCGGTGCGCCCATCGATGTCACGGCGGCGGACGTAGTGGCCGGTGGCGATCAGGTCGGCGCCGAGCATCATGGCGTAGTCGAGGAACGCCTTGAACTTGATCTCGCGGTTACACAGGATGTCCGGGTTCGGCGTACGCCCGGCCTTGTATTCGGCCAGGAAGTGCTCGAACACGTTGTCCCAGTACTCGGCAGCGAAGTTGGCGGTGTGCAGTTTGATACCGATTTTGTCGCAGACAGCCTGGGCATCCGCCAGGTCGTCCATGGCGGTGCAGTATTCCGTTCCGTCGTCTTCTTCCCAGTTCTTCATGAACAGGCCTTCCACTTCATAGCCCTGCTCGATCAGCAGGAGAGCGGAAACGGAAGAGTCCACGCCGCCGGACATGCCGACAATGACGCGCTTCTTGGATGTGTCAGAAGGGGCTGGATCACGCATAGGGATTCAATGAGTGTCTTGAAAAAGGACGCGATTCTAGCAGGCTCGCGGCCTCAAGGCTAAAGAGAAGGGCGGATCAGTTCGAGGCTGAAGTGATGCCCGGCCAGATAATCGTCGATGCAACGGATGATCAGCTCACTGCGCCAGTTGTCGCGCTGGGCGATTAATTCGTCGCGGGTCAGCCACTTGGCGCCGACGATGCCGTCGTCCAATTGGTAATCCGGGTGGTGTTTAACGGCTTTGGCGCTGAAGCACACGCGCTGGTATGTCACGCCGTTGCTCGGGGCGGTGTAGAGGTAAATGCCGATGACGCCGGTGGGCTCGACGTCCCAGCCGGTTTCTTCAAGGGTTTCGCGGATGGCGGCGTCGATCAGGGTTTCGTCCGGGTCGAGATGACCGGCGGGCTGGTTGAGCACATTGCGCCCGGCTTTGTGTTCTTCAACCATCAGGAAGCGACCGTTGTCCTCGACGATGGTGGCGACGGTGATGTGGGGGAGCCATTCCATAAAACCTTCCTCAATTCTGGGATTGAAATGCAATCCAATGTAGGAGTGAGCCTGCTCGCGATAGCGGTATACCATTCAACAACTATGGTGCCTGAAATTACGCTATCGCGAGCAGGCTCACTCCTACAGGGGATTTGTGTTGTATTCGGAAACACAAACCCCGGCACTAGGCCGGGGTTTGTGATGTTCCCTTTACAACCTTAAACCAGCGCAGCAATCGCCGCGTTGAGGGTTGCGCTTGGGCGCATGGCCTTGCTGATCAGCTCGGCATTGGCGTGGTAGTAACCGCCGATGTCGACTGGCTTGCCCTGAACGGCGTTGAGCTCGGCAACGATGGTTGCTTCGTTCTCGGTCAGGGTTTTTGCCAGAGTCGCGAACTGCGCTTGCAGTGCCGCGTCTTCAGTCTGGGCAGCCAGGGCCTGAGCCCAGTACATCGCCAGGTAGAAGTGGCTGCCGCGGTTGTCGATGTTGCCGACTTTGCGCGATGGCGACTTGTTGTTGTCGAGGAACTGGCCAGTCGCCTGATCCAGGGTTTTCGACAGCACCAGCGCTTTCGGGTTGTTGTAGTTCACGCCCAGATGCTCAAGGGACGCTGCCAGTGCGAGGAACTCGCCCAGCGAATCCCAGCGCAGGAAGTTCTCTTCAACCAGTTGCTGCACGTGCTTCGGCGCCGAACCGCCAGCGCCGGTTTCGAACAGGCCACCGCCGTTCATCAGCGGCACGATCGACAGCATCTTGGCGCTGGTGCCCAGTTCCATGATCGGGAACAGGTCAGTCAGGTAGTCGCGCAGTACGTTGCCGGTCACCGAAATGGTGTCCTTGCCCTCGCGGGTGCGCTGCAGGGTGAACTTCATCGCGTCGACCGGCGCCATGATCTGGATGTCCAGACCGGACGTGTCGTGATCCTTCAGGTACGCCTGAACTTTCTCGATCACTACGCCGTCGTGAGCGCGCATTGGGTCGAGCCAGAAGATCGCTGGCGTGCTGCTGGCGCGAGCACGGTTGACGGCCAGTTTGACCCAGTCCTGGATCGGCGCGTCTTTGGTCTGGCACATGCGGAAGATGTCGCCGGCTTCAACAGCCTGTTCCATCAGCAGAGTGCCTTTGCTGTCGGTTACGCGAACCACGCCGTCAGCCTTGATCTGGAAGGTCTTGTCGTGCGAGCCGTACTCTTCGGCTTTCTTCGCCATCAGACCAACGTTTGGCACGCTGCCCATGGTGGTCGGATCGAAAGCGCCATTGGCTTTGCAATCTTCGATCACGGCCTGGTAGATGGTTGCGTAGCAACGATCCGGAATCACAGCCTTGGTGTCGTGCAACTGACCGTCAGTGCCCCACATTTTGCCGGAGTCACGGATCATCGCTGGCATCGAGGCGTCGACGATAACGTCGCTCGGCACGTGCAGGTTGGTGATGCCTTTGTCGGAGTTGACCATCGCCAGCGACGGACGAGCGGCGTACACGGCGGCCATGTCGGCTTCGATCTGCGCTTGCTGCTCAGCCGGCAGGGCTTTGATGCGCGCGTACAGATCGCCGATGCCGTTGTTCAGGTTGAAGCCGATCTCGGCCAGCACGGCAGCGTGCTTGGTCAGCGCGTCTTTATAGAACTCGGCAACGATCTGACCGAACATGATCGGGTCGGAGACCTTCATCATGGTTGCTTTCAGGTGAACCGAGAGCAGCACGCCTTGGGCCTTGGCGCTGTCGATTTCAGCAGCGATGAACGCGCGCAGGGCGTTTTTGCTCATCACGGCGCAGTCGAGGATCTCGCCAGCCTGAACGGTGGTTTTTTCTTTCAGAACGGTCGCGGTGCCGTCTTTGGCGATCAGCTCGATCTTCACGGCGTCAGCGGCGTCGATCAGGGCAGCTTTTTCGCTGCCGTAGAAATCGCCGGTGCTCATGTGAGCGACGTGGGACTTGGAGTCTTTGGCCCAGGCGCCCATTTTGTGCGGGTGCTTGCGCGCATAGTTCTTCACCGACAGCGGAGCGCGACGGTCGGAGTTGCCTTCACGCAGAACCGGGTTCACGGCGCTGCCCTTGACCTTGTCGTAACGCGCCTTGGCATCTTTGTCGGCGTCGCTGGTCACGGTTTCCGGGTAGTCCGGCAGGTTGTAACCCTGGGCTTGCAGCTCTTTGATCGCGGCTTGCAGCTGAGGCACCGAAGCGCTGATGTTCGGCAGCTTGATGATGTTGGCTTCAGGCGTAACGGCCAGGTCGCCCAGTTCGGCGAGGTGGTCGGCTACGGCTTTGTCACCCAGTTGCTCGGGGAAGCTGGCCAGAATACGTGCTGCAAGAGAGATATCGCGGGTTTCCACGGCGATATCGGCCGAAGCGGTGTAGGCCTCGATGATCGGCAGCAGGGAATAGGTGGCGAGGGCTGGGGCTTCGTCGGTGAAGGTATAGATGATCTTCGAGCGGGTGG
Organism: Pseudomonas rustica; assembly: GCF_049959085.1. NCBI lineage: Bacteria > Pseudomonadati > Pseudomonadota > Gammaproteobacteria > Pseudomonadales > Pseudomonadaceae > Pseudomonas > Pseudomonas rustica. The sequence continues at coordinate 1,841,233 of NZ_CP188200.1, forward strand.
GCATATTCGGATTAACTCTCTCTTCTTTGCTAAAGCGTGCGCAGAAACTCGAGGGGCGCCGGGTAAGCGCGTTCGTTCAAAGTCATCCATGAACCGAATGTCGAGATTCTTCGCGGTGATGTTGGGTGCATCAGTAGAGCGTCAAGCAGTCAGGCTGCGGTAACAACCCGACCAATCAGGCGGAAAGTCTCGTTCTAGAGAGGCCAGCCGTCGTGACCCTGTGGTCAGCGGCGGGCATTATACATAGGTAGCTGGCAATCTGCCGATGGTTCATATGCAACCAATCTCGTCCATTGGTCTAAAGGTCGCAGGGCAGGGTGGCGCGTAGAGTCGTTGCGAATGCTTGAGTTTGGCGCTTTTCCCTTTGCTTTCAGGGTTGTACGAAACGAGTTGTGCGATTGCCGGGAACAGAGGGTTTGCGTGTTGATTTAACTGGGTTACGCTCGAACCAAGCCAGATGTTCAATCCAAACAATGGAGTTCAGCATGGGTTACAAGAAGATTCAGGTTCCAGCCGTCGGCGACAAAATCACCGTCAATGCAGACCATTCTCTCAATGTTCCTGATAACCCGATCATCCCCTTCATCGAAGGTGACGGCATTGGTGTCGACATCAGCCCGGTGATGATCAAGGTTGTCGATGCTGCAGTTCAAAAGGCATACGGCGGTAAACGCAAGATTTCCTGGATGGAAGTCTTCGCCGGGGAAAAAGCCACTCAGGTTTACGATCAGGACACCTGGCTGCCTCAGGAAACGCTGGACGCAGTCAAGGATTACGTGGTTTCCATCAAAGGCCCGCTGACCACGCCGGTCGGTGGCGGCATCCGTTCGCTGAACGTGGCCCTGCGTCAGCAGCTCGATCTGTACGTCTGCCTGCGCCCGGTGCGCTGGTTCGAAGGCGTGCCAAGCCCGGTGAAAAAGCCTGGCGACGTCGACATGACGATCTTCCGCGAGAACTCCGAAGACATCTATGCCGGCATTGAGTGGAAGGCCGGTTCGCCGGAAGCCACCAAGGTCATCAAATTCCTTAAAGAAGAAATGGGCGTCACCAAGATCCGTTTCGACGAAAACTGCGGCATCGGCGTCAAGCCGGTTTCGCTGGAAGGCACCAAGCGTCTGGCGCGCAAGGCTCTGCAATATGTGGTCGATAACGACCGCGATTCGCTGACCATCGTGCACAAAGGCAACATCATGAAGTTCACCGAAGGTGCCTTCAAAGAGTGGGCCTACGAAGTGGCCGCTGAAGAATTCGGCGCGACCCTGCTCGACGGCGGCCCGTGGATGCAGTTCAAAAACCCGAAAACCGGCAAGAACGTTGTGGTCAAAGACGCCATCGCTGACGCCATGCTCCAGCAGATCCTGCTGCGCCCGGCCGAATACGATGTGATCGCGACCCTCAACCTTAACGGTGACTACCTTTCCGATGCCCTCGCGGCAGAAGTGGGCGGTATCGGCATCGCGCCGGGCGCCAACCTGTCCGACACCGTGGCGATGTTCGAAGCCACCCACGGTACTGCACCGAAGTACGCCGGCAAGGATCAGGTCAACCCGGGTTCGTTGATTCTTTCGGCAGAAATGATGCTGCGCCACATGGGCTGGACGGAAGCGGCGGATCTGATTATCAAAGGCACCAACGGCGCTATCTCGGCCAAAACCGTGACTTATGACTTCGAACGTCTGATGGATGGGGCCAAACTGGTGTCGTCTTCGGGCTTCGGTGATGCGCTGATCTCGCACATGTAAAACGCAGGTACACAAAAACCGCCTGACTCGATGAATTGAGTCAGGCGGTTTTTTTTATGGCTGAATGTTTGCGGCGTCAGCTGGTCGCTGTTTGTTCCTCGGCGGCGACCGTGCTCGACACCGGCGAGACTTCGGCCGAAGTAATCTTCACCGCATGCAGGCCTTTGGGGCCTTGCACGATATCGAATCTCACCGCTTGACCTGCTTTAAGGGTTTTGTACCCGTCCATTTCAATGGCCGAATAATGGGCAAAGAAGTCGATGTCTTTGCCATCCTCATCGCGGCCCTCATGGGTGTCGGTGTTGATGAAACCGAATCCCTTGGCATTGTTGAACCATTTCACCTTGCCGACTGCCATGCTCAAATCCCTCTGCAACAGATTCCATCGCTGGAGTATCATCCAATTCATCCGCAATCTAATCCGTTAAAAGGATTGACTCCGCGGATCTTTTTTACCCACTGTGGGCTCTATTGGTTGTAACACCGTTTTCCCGATAGTCAAGGTGACCGGGCAGTCGGAGTTGAAAACGTGTACAACCGCCCCCACCACTGTATTTGCACAACTGACGAACCTTTCTTTCCATGCATGCAATCAGCCAGATTCGACTAACATTCAATCAGGATCGCCCGACTTTCCAAAAGGATCACCCGGAGGAACACGACGACGGTTCGGCGGGCGTTGCTGTTCAGGAAGCAAAGCCTGCATTACAGGCGCCGCCGATGTACAAGGTGGTTTTGTTCAACGATGACTACACACCGATGGATTTCGTCGTCGAAGTGCTCGAGGTGTTTTTTAACCTGAATCGCGAGCTGGCGACCAAGGTCATGCTGGCCGTTCATACAGAAGGACGGGCAGTATGTGGAGTGTTTACCCGCGACATCGCCGAGACAAAGGCCATGCAGGTCAACCAGTACGCCAGGGAAAGCCAGCATCCGCTACTCTGTGAAATCGAGAAGGACGGTTAATCGCCGACCACTTGGGTATGAGGTGAAGCTATGTTAAACCGCGAGCTCGAAGTCACCCTCAATTTAGCCTTCAAGGAGGCTCGTTCGAAGCGTCATGAATTCATGACCGTCGAACATCTCCTGCTGGCCCTATTGGATAATGAGGCTGCCGCCACCGTTTTGCGTGCCTGCGGCGCAAACCTCGACAAACTCAAGCATGACCTGCAGGAGTTCATCGACTCCACCACGCCATTGATCCCCGTTCATGACGAAGATCGCGAAACCCAGCCAACCCTGGGCTTCCAGCGTGTACTGCAGCGTGCTGTTTTTCACGTACAGAGCTCGGGCAAACGCGAAGTAACCGGCGCTAACGTGCTGGTTGCCATCTTCAGTGAGCAAGAGAGTCAGGCGGTGTTCCTGCTGAAACAGCAGAGCGTTGCGCGCATCGATGTCGTCAACTACATCGCCCATGGCATTTCCAAAGTGCCGGGGCATGGCGATCACTCTGAAGGTGAACAAGATATGCAGGACGACGAGGGAGGTGAGTCTTCTTCTTCAGGCAATCCTCTGGATGCGTATGCCAGCAACCTCAACGAACTCGCGCGCCAGGGTCGCATCGATCCACTGGTCGGTCGTGAGTCGGAAGTCGAGCGTGTCGCGCAGATTCTCGCGCGTCGGCGCAAAAACAATCCGCTGCTGGTCGGCGAAGCAGGCGTGGGTAAAACCGCGATTGCCGAAGGCCTGGCCAAGCGTATTGTCGACAACCAGGTGCCGGATCTGTTGGCGGGTAGCGTCGTTTATTCGCTTGATCTCGGTGCTCTGCTCGCGGGCACCAAGTATCGCGGTGATTTCGAGAAGCGCTTCAAAGCGCTGCTCAATGAACTGAAGAAACGTCCGCAGGCCATTCTGTTTATCGACGAGATCCACACCATTATTGGTGCGGGCGCTGCGTCGGGCGGGGTCATGGACGCTTCGAATCTGCTCAAGCCGCTGCTGTCGTCTGGCGATATTCGCTGCATCGGTTCGACCACGTTCCAGGAATTCCGCGGCATCTTCGAGAAGGATCGTGCCTTGGCGCGTCGCTTCCAGAAGGTTGATGTCGTCGAGCCGTCGGTGGAAGACACCATCGGTATCCTGCGCGGCCTGAAAGGGCGTTTCGAGCAGCACCACAACATCGAATACAGCGATGAAGCACTGCGTGCCGCTGCTGAACTGGCGTCGCGCTACATCAATGACCGGCACATGCCGGACAAGGCCATTGATGTGATTGACGAGGCGGGCGCCTATCAGCGTCTGCAACCGGTCGAGAAACGCGCCAAGCGCATCGAAGTACCGCACGTCGAAGACATCGTCGCGAAAATCGCGCGGATTCCGCCAAAGCACGTCACCAGCTCCGACAAGGAACTGCTGCGTAACCTGGAGCGTGACCTGAAGCTGACGGTGTTTGGTCAGGACGCGGCGATCGATTCGCTGTCGACTGCGATCAAACTGTCCCGTGCCGGCCTCAAGTCGCCTGACAAGCCAGTCGGTTCGTTCCTGTTCGCCGGCCCGACCGGTGTCGGTAAAACCGAGGCCGCGCGGCAATTGGCCAAGGCGTTGGGCATTGAGCTGGTTCGTTTCGACATGTCCGAGTACATGGAGCGCCACACCGTATCGCGTCTGATCGGTGCACCTCCAGGCTATGTTGGTTTCGACCAGGGCGGTCTGTTGACCGAAGCGATCACCAAGCAGCCGCATTGCGTATTGCTGCTCGACGAAATCGAGAAAGCGCATCCGGAAGTCTTCAACCTGCTGCTGCAGGTGATGGATCACGGCACACTGACCGATAACAACGGGCGCAAGGCGGACTTCCGCAACGTGATTGTGATCATGACCACTAACGCCGGTGCTGAAACGGCGGCGCGGGCTTCGATCGGTTTCACCCATCAGGACCACTCGTCTGATGCGATGGAAGTGATCAAGAAGAGCTTCACGCCGGAGTTCCGTAACCGTCTGGACACCATTATTCAGTTTGGTCGCCTCAGTCATGAGGTTATCAAAAGTGTGGTGGACAAGTTCCTTACCGAGCTGCAGGCGCAACTGGAAGACAAGCGTGTGTTGCTGGAAGTGACTGACGCGGCGCGTAGCTGGATTGCGGCGGGTGGTTATGATGCGGCGATGGGTGCGCGTCCGATGGCTCGTCTGATTCAGGACAAGATCAAGCGTCCGCTGGCGGAGGAGATCTTGTTTGGTGAGTTGGCTGAGCATGGTGGGGTTGTTCATATCGATATCAAGGATGGTGAGTTGACCTTTGATTTCGAGACCACTGCTGAGATGGCTTGATCGTTGTTGTTACGCTGAGGGCGCCTTCGGGCGCCCTTTTTGTTGTTTGTCGTTTGGGTTTTTTGGGTGAATATCCGTAGTTGTGGTGATGGCTGGTTAGGGTTCCGCCCTTACGGCGGGTCACTTTTGGCAAACGCCCCAAAAGTAACCAAAAGGTCTGTGCCCTGACGTTCGGCCCTCGCTGTGGCTCGGGTTCCTTCGCTCCGGGATTGATCCGGGGTTCAGCGCCTACGGTTTGCTTCGCTGCACCTCCTCTCGCTGTGTTTGGCTGCGCCAAACGGTCGCTGCGCTCCCACCCCCGGATCAATCCCTCCACTCAGCCTGCCGACGGGCTCTAAGATCAAAAGCAGGCGAGCTGACACTCGGCCTATTGAGTGGTGAAGAGCACAGCGCGCACGGTTTTAGTTTTTGTGGTGCTCTTGCCCCTCACCCCAGCCCTCTCCCGAGGGAGAGGGAGCCGATTGGGGGCTTTTCAAAATATGCATTCAATTCGGTCTTTCACGTCGGCGTATCTCTCCCAATCCACGCGATCAGTCCCCTCTCCCTCCGGGAGAGGGCTAGGGTGAGGGGCTTTTGATCTTGATCTGGCTTTTGATCTCAAGCCCCTTCGGCAGGCCGAGCGTAGGTGTCCATCAGGGGTAGGCGCGTAGCGCCATGCGGCGCAGCCGCATACATCGAGAGGAGGTGCAGCGAAGCAAACCGTAGGCGATGCCCCCTGATGGGCACCGGAGCGAGGGAACACTGAGCCTAAGCGAAGTGCCGTACGCCGGGGCCAAGCCTTTTGGGTTACCTTTTCGGCGTCTGGAAAAGGTGACTCGCTGTAAGAGCGAAACCGCCAGCGGCATCACCCGCAGCAACGGATATGCCCCCAAAACCCAACATCCAAAACCCAAAAAACGCAGACACAAAAACGCCCGGCATAAACCGGGCGTCTTGTATTGACCTGATTAACGAGCGCGGTAAGTAATGCGCCCTTTGCTCAAGTCATAGGGCGTCAGCTCGACGCGCACTTTGTCACCGGTAAGAATACGAATGTAGTTCTTGCGCATCTTGCCGGAAATATGCGCGGTTACGACGTGCCCATTTTCCAACTCCACACGAAACATGGTGTTGGGCAGGGTGTCGACGACAGTGCCTTCCATTTCGAAGCTGTCTTCTTTCGACATGCAGTAAAGCCCTCGGTATCCAATGAATGGCCCGGTGCAACTGCGCCAGGCAAAAGCGGCGTGCATTGTGCCCGAAAAATGGGGTTTACGCCAAGGGGTTTAGGGCTTTGGTTTAGTTGAGGATGACCCAACGCTGATTAATCAGCAGTTCGATGGGGCGATATTGGGTTTTGTAGTTCATCTTTTTGCAGTTCTTGATCCAGTAACCAAGGTAAACCGCCTCCAGCCCCAGGCGCTGGCTCTCGCTGATCTGCCAGAGGATGCCGAAGCGGCCAAGGCTACGGCGCTCTTCCGCCGGTTCGTAAAAGGTGTACACCGCCGACAAGCCATTAGGCAGCAAATCGGTCACCGCGACGGCGAGCAACCGTCCGTCGAGACGAAACTCATAAAAACGCGAGAAGGGCAGATCACGCACCAGAAACGTCGAGAATTGATCACGGCTCGGCGGGTACATGTCGCCGTCGGCGTGGCGTTGTTCGATGTAGCGCTGGTACAGATCGAAATATTCTTCGCTGAATTGCGGTTTGACCGGGCGCACCTGCAAATCGGCGTTGCGCTTGAAAATGCGTTTCTGCTGACGATTGGGGGTGAACTGTGCGACGGGGATGCGCGCAGGCACGCACGCATTGCAGTTCTGGCAATGCGGACGGTACAGATGATCGCCGCTGCGACGAAAGCCCATTTCCGACAGGTCTGCGTAGACATGCACATCCATGGGCTGACTCGGGTCGAGAAACAGGGTGGTAGCCTGCTCCTCAGGCAGATAACTGCAAGAGTGAGGTTGAGTGGCATAGAACTTCAGACGCGCCAACTCGGTCATGATCAACCCTCGGGATAAGCTGGTGAATTAAGTGTAAGCCACGCGCGCAAAAGTCGCTCAGCAAACCCAAGTGGCGCGACTGGGTTGATCCAGATGTCGGGCCAGATAGTCAGCAAATTCCTGACGGGGAATCGAGCGGGCGCCAAGGCTGTGCAGATGATCGGTCGGCATCTGGCAGTCAATCAGCACGAAACCCGAATCTTGCAGATGGCGCACCAGCGTGGCGAAACCGTACTTGGAGGCGTTGTCGGCGCGGCTGAACATCGACTCGCCAAAGAACAGTTGACCCATCGCCAGCCCATACAGGCCGCCGACCAGTTCGCCCTGATCCCAAACCTCCACCGAATGCGCGAAGTCGCGTCGATGCAATTCAACGTAGGCGTCCTGCATCGCTTCGGTGATCCACGTGCCGTCGGCGTAATCGCGGGGTGCGGCGCAGGCGCGAATGACGGCGTCGAAGTCTTTATCGAAGGTGACTTGATAGCGTTCCTTGCGCAGCAATTTGCCCAAGCTGCGCGAGACGTGCAGTTCGTCGGGAAACATCACCGTGCGCGGATCCGGCGACCACCAGAGAATCGGCTGGCCTTCAGAAAACCACGGAAAGCAGCCATGACGATACGCCTGAATCAAACGATCGGCGGACAGATCACCACCGGCGGCGAGCAGTCCGTTGGGTTCGCGCATGGCCTTTTCCAATGGCGGAAAAGTCAGGGAGTTGCGTTGTAACCAAGTCAGCATGGCATCCAGGCTTGCAGAAGGGGAGGGCGGGGCGGGCTGTTCGGCCCGCGATAAAGTGTGCCGTTAAATGACAGGAATGTCGTCCAGAGACTGCTCGCTCATGCAGCCGAATGGACGCGGCTGCAACTTGGCGTCGAGGCTGTGGTCGTAAACGATCGCTATGGCAGCCCGTGTGGCGTGTTGATGCAAGCGTTCCATCAGCGCCGGGCCGGAGTTGAGGATGATCAGGCGTGAATGCTTCGCTGCGTTCATCAAATACACCTCATAAGCCTTTGTCACAAAAGGTAATGCATGCTCAAATTGGCCCGCGGGTTTTGTGTGCTTGACTATGCTTTACCCTGGGGTTTGAAGCATGGCATCGCACGTACAAACCCGTACAATGCCGGGCTGTTACAGAATATTCGCGTTGTGCCGTGTTTTTAAAAGCCACGGCGCAGTGTTAAAAGTAGTCTCAGTTGCGCTCGTTCACTTTGTTACCTGCCTGGATTGGGCAGTTTTTTATCGTCATTCAATAGATGGACGCGCCATTGGCGCAGGAAAAGTAGCGTTTTGAAGAAATCCACCGCAGCACCCAAAACAGTCGTTCCGCTCTGGCGCCAACAGTTGCACTACCGGCTCAAGGAAGGTGCATTGATCGCCATTGGCGCTTTGTGCCTGTTCCTGATGATGGCCTTGCTCACCTACGGCAAGGACGATCCGGGCTGGAGCCACAACAGCAAAATCGACGACGTACAGAATTTCGGCGGCCCGGCGGGCTCCTACAGCGCTGACATCCTGTTTATGGTGCTGGGTTACTTCGCCTATATCTTCCCGTTGCTGCTGGCGATCAAGGCTTATCAGATCTTCCGTCAACGCCACGAACCGTGGCAGTGGAGCGGCTGGCTGTTCTCCTGGCGCCTGATCGGTCTGGTGTTTCTGGTGCTGTCCGGCGCTGCGCTGGCGCATCTGCATTTCCATGCCGCGTCGGGTCTGCCGGCCGGTGCCGGTGGTGCGTTGGGTGAAAGCCTCGGCAATCTGGCGAAGAACGCGCTGAACATTCAGGGCAGCACATTGCTGTTCATCGCGCTGTTCCTGTTTGGTCTGACGGTGTTCACCGACCTGTCGTGGTTCAAGGTGATGGACATCACCGGCAAGATCACCCTCGACCTGTTTGAACTGTTCCAGGGCGCGCTCAATCGCTGGTGGTCGGCGCGTACTGAGCGCAAACAACTGGTCGCGCAACTGCGTGAGGTCGATGATCGCGTGCACGACGTGGTCGCGCCGACGGTGACCGACAAGCGCGAGCAGGCCAAAGTCAAAGAACGCCTGATCGAACGTGAGCAAGCCCTGAGCAAGCACATGTCCGATCGCGAGAAACAGGTGCCGCCAGTCATCGCTCCGGCCCCGGCCAAAGCGCCCGAGCCAAGCAAGCGCGTGCAGAAAGAGAAACAGGTGCCGTTGTTCGTCGACAGCGCCGTGGAAGGCACCTTGCCGCCGATCTCGATCCTCGATCCGGCGGAAAAGAAACAACTCAATTACTCGCCGGAATCCCTGGCTGCGGTCGGCCACTTGCTGGAGATCAAGCTCAAGGAATTCGGTGTTGAAGTGACCGTCGACTCGATCCACCCGGGTCCGGTGATTACCCGTTACGAAATTCAGCCTGCCGCCGGCGTCAAAGTCAGCCGCATCGCCAACCTCGCCAAAGACCTTGCGCGTTCGCTGGCCGTGACCAGTGTGCGGGTGGTTGAGGTGATTCCGGGCAAGACCACGGTCGGTATCGAGATTCCCAACGAAGACCGGCAGATCGTGCGTTTCTCGGAAGTGCTGTCGACGCCTGAGTACGACAACTTCAAATCGCCGGTCACCCTGGCGCTGGGTCATGATATTGGCGGTAAGCCGGTCATTACTGACCTGGCGAAGATGCCGCACTTGCTGGTGGCCGGTACGACCGGTTCAGGTAAGTCGGTGGGCGTGAACGCGATGATTCTGTCGATCCTGTTCAAGTCTGGCCCGGAAGACGCCAAGCTGATCATGATCGACCCGAAGATGTTGGAACTGTCGATCTACGAAGGCATCCCGCACCTGCTGTGCCCGGTCGTGACCGACATGAAGGACGCTGCCAACGCCCTGCGCTGGAGCGTTGCCGAGATGGAACGCCGCTACAAGCTGATGGCGAAGATGGGCGTGCGAAATCTGTCCGGCTTCAACGCCAAGGTCAAGGAAGCGCAGGACGCCGGCGAGCCATTGAGCGATCCGCTGTACAAGCGCGAAAGCATCCACGACGAAGCGCCGCTGTTGCAGAAGCTGCCGACCATCGTCGTGGTCGTCGACGAATTCGCCGACATGATGATGATCGTCGGCAAGAAGGTTGAAGAATTGATCGCCCGTATTGCGCAGAAGGCGCGTGCGGCCGGTATTCACTTGATCCTCGCGACCCAGCGGCCGTCGGTGGACGTGATCACCGGTCTGATCAAAGCGAACATTCCGACGCGTATGGCGTTCCAGGTGTCGAGCAAGATCGACTCCCGGACGATCATCGATCAGGGCGGCGCCGAACAATTGCTCGGCCACGGTGACATGCTTTACATGCCGCCGGGCACCAGCCTGCCGATCCGGGTTCACGGCGCGTTCGTCTCCGACGAAGAAGTTCACCGTGTGGTGGAAGCGTGGAAACTGCGCGGCGCTCCTGAATACAACGACGACATCCTCAACGGTGTCGAAGAGGCGGGCAGCGGCTTTGAAGGCAGCAGCGGTGGCGGCGATGGCGATGATCCGGAAGCTGACGCGCTGTATGACGAAGCCGTGCAATTCGTCCTCGAAAGCCGTCGCGCCTCGATTTCCGCTGTGCAGCGCAAGCTGAAGATTGGCTACAACCGCGCCGCCCGGATGATCGAAGCCATGGAAATGGCCGGGGTCGTCACCTCAATGAACACCAACGGTTCGCGTGAAGTCCTGGCCCCGGGCCCGGTTCGCGACTGAAGCCAGAAGCAAGAGGCGGGACAATGATGTTCCGCCGCTCTCCCAACAAGTATTCAAGAGGACTCCCATGCGTCTTATCCGCATGCTGTTGCCAGTACTGGCGTTGACCACCCTCACGGCTCACGCCGATGACAAGGACGTGGCGCGTCTGACCCAATTGCTGGAAACATCGAAAACCCTGACCGCCAACTTCTCGCAGCTGACCCTCGACGGCGGCGGCACGCAGTTGCAGGAAACCACCGGCAACATGACCTTGCAGCGCCCGGGCCTGTTCTACTGGCACACCAACGCGCCGGCCGAGCAGACCATGGTTTCCGACGGCAAGAAAGTCACCCTGTGGGATCCGGATCTGGAACAGGCGACCATCAAGAAACTCGACGAGCGTCTGACCCAGACCCCGGCGCTGCTGCTGTCCGGTGACGTGTCGAAGATCAGCCAGAGCTTCGACATCACCGCGAAAGAAGCGGGCGGCGTGATCGACTTCACGCTGAAGCCGAAAACCAAAGACACCCTGTTCGACAACCTGCGCCTGTCGTTCCGCAACGGTTTGCTCAACGACATGCAACTGATCGACAGCGTCGGCCAGCGCACCAACATCCTGTTCACCGGGGTGAAGGCCAACGAGCCAGTGCCGGCCTCCAAGTTCAAGTTCGACATCCCCAAGGGTGCGGATGTGATCCAGGAATAAAATGCAAAATCCTTTGTAGGAGTGAGCCTGCTCGCGATAGCGGTGGGTCAGACAATGCATCTGTGACTGACAAATCTAATCGCGAGCAGGCTCACTCCTACAAAATCAAAAGCATGATCGGCAACCGATTCAAATAGAGGTTTCAACGCTACGTGATGGATCTGTTTCGCAGTGCACCGATTGCCCAGCCACTGGCCGCGCGTTTGCGCGCGACCAATCTGGATGAGTACGTCGGTCAGGAGCACGTGCTCGCTCGCGGCAAGCCTCTGCGTGAGGCGCTGGAGCAGGGTGCCCTGCATTCGATGATTTTCTGGGGCCCGCCGGGCGTGGGTAAAACCACGCTGGCACGGTTGCTCGCGGAAGTTTCAGACGCGCACTTCGAAACGGTTTCGGCGGTACTCGCCGGGGTCAAAGAGATCCGTCAGGCGGTTGAAATCGCCAAGCAGCAGGCCGGCCAATACGGCAAGCGCACAATTCTGTTCGTCGATGAAGTGCACCGTTTCAACAAGTCGCAGCAGGACGCATTCCTGCCGTACGTTGAAGACGGCACGCTGATCTTCATCGGCGCCACCACCGAAAACCCTTCGTTCGAACTCAACAACGCCTTGTTGTCGCGGGCCCGCGTCTACGTGCTGAAAAGCCTCGACGAAGCGGCGCTGCGCAAACTGGTGCATCGCGCACTTACCGAAGAGCGCGGGCTGGGCAAGCGCAATCTGACCCTCAGCGACGAAGGTTTCCAGATGCTGCTGTCCGCCGCCGATGGCGATGGCCGGCGTCTGCTCAACCTGCTGGAAAACGCTTCCGATCTGGCCGACGACAACAGCGAGATGGGCATTGATCTGCTGCAGAGTCTGCTCGGCGATACGCGTCGGCGCTTCGACAAGGGCGGCGAAGCGTTCTACGACCAGATCTCGGCGCTGCACAAATCGGTACGCGGTTCCAACCCCGACGGCGCGCTGTACTGGTTCGCGCGGATGATCGACGGTGGTTGCGATCCGCTGTACCTGGCTCGGCGCGTGGTGCGCATGGCCAGCGAAGACATCGGCAATGCCGACCCGCGCGCGCTGAGCCTGTGCCTCGCCGCGTGGGAAGTGCAGGAGCGCCTCGGCAGCCCGGAGGGCGAGCTTGCCGTGGCGCAAGCCATCACCTATCTGGCCTGCGCGCCGAAAAGCAACGCGGTGTACATGGGTTTCAAAACTGCCCTGCGCGCCGCCGCCGAGCACGGTTCGTTGGAAGTACCCCTGCATCTGCGCAACGCGCCGACCAAACTGATGAAACAGTTGGGCTACGGCGACGAATACCGTTACGCCCACGATGAACCGGACGCTTATGCCGCCGGCGAAGACTATTTTCCGGACGAACTCGACCCGATCCCGTTCTACCAACCGGTGCCGCGTGGCCTGGAGTTGAAGATCGGCGAGAAGCTCAACCACCTCGCCCAACTCGATCGTTTAAGTCCTCGGCAGCGGAGAAAATAGTGCTTCCATTGATCATTGCGGTGTCTGCCGGCGGCGTTGCTGGCACTTTGTTGCGCTTCGCCACCGGCAATTGGATCAACGCCAATTGGCCGCGGCACTTCTATACCGCGACGCTGGCCGTTAATATCGTGGGCTGCCTGCTGATCGGCGTGTTGTATGGCCTGTTTTTGATACGCCCGGAAGTGCCGATCGAGGTGCGTGCCGGGTTGATGGTCGGCTTCCTCGGGGGGCTGACGACTTTTTCATCCTTTTCACTGGATACGGTGCGTCTGCTGGAAAGCGGGCAAGTGCCGCTGGCCCTGGGCTATGCGGCACTCAGCGTATTCGGCGGGCTGCTCGCGACGTGGGCTGGCCTGTCTTTGACCAAACTTTGATAACGAGAAACCGACATGCTCGATTCCAAACTGTTACGTAGCAACCTTCAGGACGTAGCGGACCGCCTGGCTTCCCGTGGCTTTGCCCTGGATACCGCGCGCATCGAAGCGCTGGAAGAACAGCGCAAGACCGTCCAGACCCGCACCGAAGCACTGCAGGCTGAGCGTAACGCGCGTTCCAAATCCATCGGTCAGGCCAAGCAGCGCGGCGAAGACATCGCGCCGTTGATGGCGGACGTCGAGCGCATGGCGGGCGAATTGAGTGCCGGTAAAGTCGAACTGGACGCGATCCAGACCGAACTGGACTCGATCGTGCTGGGCATTCCTAACCTGCCGCACGAATCCGTGCCGGTCGGCAAAGACGAAGACGACAACGTCGAAGTGCGCCGCTGGGGCACGCCGACCGCTTTCGATTTCGAAGTGAAAGACCACGTTGCCCTCGGCGAGAAGTTCGGCTGGCTGGACTTTGAAACCGCCGCCAAGCTGTCCGGCGCGCGTTTCGCTCTGCTGCGCGGCCCGATCGCCCGTCTGCACCGCGCACTCGCGCAGTTCATGATCAATCTGCACGTCAACGAGCACGGCTACGAAGAGGCTTACACGCCTTATCTGGTTCAGGCCCCGGCGCTGCAAGGCACCGGTCAACTGCCGAAATTTGAAGAAGACCTGTTCAAGATCGCCCGCGAAGGCGAAGCCGATCTGTACCTGATCCCGACTGCCGAAGTGTCGCTGACCAACATCGTCGCTGGCGAAATCGTCGATTCGAAACTGCTGCCGATCAAATTCGTTGCCCACACCCCGTGCTTCCGCAGCGAAGCCGGTGCGTCGGGTCGCGACACCCGCGGCATGATCCGTCAGCACCAGTTCGACAAAGTTGAAATGGTGCAAATCGTTGAGCCGTCGACCTCGATGGAAGCGCTGGAAGGCCTGACCGCCAACGCTGAAAAAGTCCTGCAACTGCTCGGTCTGCCGTATCGCACCCTGGCGCTGTGCACCGGCGACATGGGCTTCAGCGCGGTCAAGACTTACGACCTCGAAGTGTGGATCCCGAGCCAGGACAAGTACCGCGAAATCTCGTCGTGCTCGAACTGCGGCGACTTCCAGGCCCGTCGTATGCAAGCGCGTTTCCGCAACCCGGAAACCGGCAAGCCTGAGCTGGTGCACACGCTGAACGGTTCCGGTCTGGCCGTAGGCCGTACCCTGGTTGCCGTGCTGGAAAACTACCAGCAGGCCGACGGTTCGATCCGTGTGCCGGACGTGCTGAAGCCGTACATGGGTGGCCTTGAGGTCATCGGCTAAATGAAATATCTGCCGCTGTTTCACAACCTGCGCGGCAGTCGTGTGTTGGTCGTCGGTGGGGGGGAAATTGCCTTGCGCAAATCCCGCCTGCTGGCCGATGCCGGTGCGCTGCTGCGGGTGGTCGCACCTGAAATCGAATCGCAGCTGCGTGAGCTGGTCGCAGCTTCCGGCGGCGAATGCCTGTTGCGCGGTTACGTCGAGGCGGATCTGGACGGTTGCGGGCTGATCATCGCCGCCACCGACGATGAAACGCTGAACGCACAAGTCTCCACCGATGCTCACAAGCGCTGCGTGCCGGTCAACGTGGTCGACGCGCCTGCCTTGTGCAGCGTGATCTTCCCGGCGATCGTCGATCGCTCGCCGCTGATCATCGCCGTGTCCAGTGGCGGCGATGCGCCGGTGCTGGCGCGCCTGATTCGCGCCAAGATCGAAACCTGGATTCCATCGACTTACGGTCAGTTGGCCGGGCTCGCCGCACGTTTCCGTAATCAGGTGAAAAGCCTGTTTCCGGATGTGCAGCAGCGTCGCGGATTCTGGGAGGACGTGTTCCAAGGGCCGATTGCCGACCGCCAACTGGCCGGGCAGGGCGCCGAGGCCGAGCGTCTGTTGCAAGCCAAGATTGATGGCGAAGCAACGGTTACCACCGGTGAAGTGTATTTGGTCGGTGCAGGGCCGGGTGATCCGGATCTGCTGACGTTCAAGGCTTTGCGTCTGATGCAGCAAGCCGACGTGGTGTTGTACGACCGTTTGGTCGCGCCAGCGATTCTTGAGTTGTGCCGTCGCGATGCCGAGCGCGTGTACGTCGGCAAGCGCCGTTCAGATCACGCCGTGCCGCAGGATCAGATAAACCAGCAACTGGTTGATCTGGCCAAGGCCGGCAAGCGTGTGGTGCGCTTGAAGGGCGGTGATCCGTTTATCTTCGGCCGTGGCGGCGAAGAGATCGAAGAACTGGCGGCGCACGGGATTCCATTTCAGGTGGTGCCTGGGATTACCGCAGCCAGCGGTTGCGCGGCGTATGCCGGGATTCCACTGACCCATCGTGATTACGCGCAGTCAGTGCGCTTTGTCACCGGGCATTTGAAGGACGGTTCGACCGACCTGCCCTGGGCCGACCTCGTCGCCCCGGCGCAGACGTTGGTGTTCTACATGGGCCTGGTGGGCTTGCCGGTGATCTGCGAGCAGTTGATCAAGCACGGTCGTGCGGCGGATACCCCGGCGGCGTTGATTCAGCAGGGCACCACGGTCAATCAGCGGGTCTTTACCGGCACGCTGGCGGATCTGCCACGCATGGTGGCGGAACATGAAGTGCATGCGCCGACATTGGTGATCGTCGGGGAAGTGGTGCAACTGCGCGAGAAACTGGCTTGGTTTGAAGGGGTTCAGGCGCAGGTCTGAGTCAGATCAAAAGATCGCAGCCTTCGGCAGCTCCTACAGGGAAACGCATTCTCATGTAGGAGCTGCCGAAGGCTGCGATCTTTTGCTTTTTGCTGTTAGCCCTTCAACCAAACCCCTTTGCCAGCCAACCGCGCCCGATCATGGGCCGCCGTGAAATCCTGCTCCGGCCCCTTCGGCACAATTCCCGTCGGGTTGATCGTCTTGTGACTGCCGTAGTAGTGATTTTTGATGTGCTGAAAATCCACCGTCTCGCCAATCCCCGGCAGCTGATACACCTCACGCAGCCAGTTCGACAGGTTCGGATAATCGGCAATCCGCCGCAGGTTGCATTTGAAGTGCCCGTGATACACCGCGTCAAAACGAATCATCGTGGTGAACAGGCGCACATCGGCTTCGGTCAGGTACTCGCCGGTCAGATAGCGATTCGCACCTAAAACCCGCTCCAGATGATCGAGCTCAGCAAACACCTCATCGAACGCTTGTTCATAGGCCTGTTGCGACGTGGCAAACCCGGCGCGGTACACGCCGTTGTTTACGGCTGGATAAATTCGATCGTTCAGCGCATCGATCTCGCTGCGCAGTGGCGCCGGGTAGAAGTCCAGCTCATTGCCGGTCAAGCCATCAAACGCGCTGTTGAACATGCGGATGATCTCCGCTGACTCATTACTGACGATGCGTTTGAGCTTTTTGTCCCACAGCACCGGCACGGTGACGCGGCCGGTGTAGTCGGCGGTGTCGGCGGTGTAGCGCTGATGCATGAATTCAAAGCCATCGAGTTTGTCGCCGGTCGAGCCCAGCGCGTTGTCGAACGTCCAGCCGTTTTCCAGCATCAACCAACTGACCACCGAAACGTCGATCAGACTTTCCAGACCTTTGAGTTTGCGCAGGATAAGTGTGCGATGCGCCCATGGACAGGCGAGTGACACATAGAGGTGATAGCGACCGGCCTCGGCGGCAAAACCACCTTCACCGCTCGGGCCAGGCTCGCCGTTGGCGGTCACCCAGTTGCGGCGTTGTGCCTGTTCGCGCTGGAACGCGCCGTCTTTGCTGCTTTCGTACCACTTGTCCTGCCAGTGGCCATCGACGAGTAAACCCATGATCAAGACTCCGTAAATCAGTAAACGTTGGAGTCGAGTCTATTCCTGTGAGTTCGAACAAAAAGCGCAAAGATCGGGCGTGAATGATCGGTTAAATCGATTTGTCCCGCGCAGCCCAGTATTGCTCGGCGGTTTCGAAGGCTTGTTCACGCGGTTGGCCAAGCCCGCGCAGGGCCAGCGCCATCGTCGAGATCAGCGCCATTTGTGGGTAGCTGTCGACCACGTCGCCGCGCCACACGGCTTTCAAGTGCTCGACATCCAGCGACGATGGTTTGACGTGACGTTGCGCCGACAGTTGCGGCCATTCCTCGTCCCAGCTCTCGCCACCCTTGGTGCCGTAGAGATGACTGTCGGCATCCGGGTTGATCTCGATTTCGCCGCCATCACCCTTGACCACAATCGCTGTGTCGCCGAGCAGGCCGCTGGCATCGCGGTGCACCGCTTGGTAGCCGGGGTGGAAAATACTTTGCAGCCCGCAGCGAGCGCCCAACGGATTAAGAATCCGCGCCAGCGAATGAATCGGCGAGCGCAGACCCAAGGTGTTGCGCAGATCGATCATGTTCTGCAACTGCGGCGCCCAGTCCACCAGCGGCATAAACGCGAGGCCACCGTTGTCCAGTGCCGTGCCGACCTGTTGCCACGTGCGGGACAACGGGATGTTCAACTCGCCGAGCAGTTGCTCGCTGTACAGCCGCCCGGCGGTGTGCGCGCCGCCGCCGTGCATGAAGATGCGCACGCCGTTCTGCGCCAGGCACTTGGCGGCCAGCAGGTACCACGGCAGATGGCGCTTTTTACCGGCGTAGGTCGGCCAATCCAGATCGACGTTCAGCGCCGGCGCCTGCAAGCGTTCACGCAAGGCTTCGGTGAAACCGGCCATTTCCTCGGCGCTTTCTTCCTTGTGGCGCAGCAACATCAGGAACGCACCGAGCTGGGTGTCCTCGACCTTGTCGTCGAGCACCATGCCCATGGCTTCGCGCGCTTCTTCGCGCGTCAGGTCACGGGCGCCGCGTTTGCCCTTGCCGAGGATGCGTACGAATTGGGCGAATGGATGTTCAGCAGGCGTTTCGAGGGTCAGCGCTGGAAAGTCGGTCATAAGCAATTCGTCGGTTTGGGCAGGCCCGCCAGTTTTGCGGCGAGTTTGGCAGGGGTGCCTTTGAACAGTCGGTTCAGGTGCAGGCTGTTGCCTTTTTCCACACCGAGTTTCAGCGCGGTGTACTTGATCAGCGGCCGCGTGGCCGGGGACAACTGGAATTCGGCGTAGAAGCTGCGCAGCAGTTCGAGGACTTCCCAGTGTTCGGCGGTCAACTCGATGTCTTCGGCGGCGGCGAGGGCGCCGGCGACCTCCTGCGACCAGTCGCTGAGGTCAACGAGGAAGCCGTCCTTGTCCAGTTCGATGGCGCGGGCGCCGACGGTCATGGAATTCATAGCCAGCTGTTGACCTTGTCGTGATGGATCGACAGTTCGACGAAGGCCGGGTAATCGATCACTTCGGCCCAGTCAGGAACTTGGAGGGCGCGCGCCTGCGCGTCTTCGGCCAGAACGAACAATTTGATCTGGCGGTTGTGTAGCGCAGTGAACGGCACGGTGCCCGGTTGCAACGCGTAGACCGCATCGCCGGACAGCAATAAAGCATCAGCGCCGCCGATCACGCGCAGGCAACTGGTCAGGCGATCGTCGCCGAACGGGGAATGAGACAACACATGCAAAGTCGACATCAGAGGGTGATCACCTGGTCGTAGCGGTCAATAAGGGCGGTGATTTGCTCGGCGGCCAGCGGCGCGGCTTCGTCCAGCGACAACGTGCTGAGGCCGCGGGCGCTGGCGCTGTCGGCGCAATAGAACAGCTCTTCAACACCGAACATCGGCAGCGCTTGCAGGTTGGCGCTGAGGTCTTTCTGCTGCAGCGCTTTCGCGTTTTGCCCGGCGCTGAGTTGCAGCACGCCGTCATCGAGAAACAGCAAACCGATCGGCAGATCGAAAGCGCCGCCGGCCAGCACGATGTCCAGCGCTTCGCGGGCGCCGGGGCCCGACCATGGCGACTGGCGGCTGATGATCAACAGGGATTTGGCCATCTCACGCACCTCCGAAGCAGATCAGGCGATCGGCATCTTGCAC
This sequence comes from Pseudomonas rustica, assembly GCF_049959085.1. Classification (NCBI taxonomy): domain Bacteria; kingdom Pseudomonadati; phylum Pseudomonadota; class Gammaproteobacteria; order Pseudomonadales; family Pseudomonadaceae; genus Pseudomonas; species Pseudomonas rustica. Next base: position 1,860,366 of record NZ_CP188200.1, read on the forward strand.
CGCATCATGCAACTGACCGAGGCCGGACAATTCCCACGGCGTGCTGACCGAAATCGCGTCACGCTGATAACGCTTGGCTTCTTCCGCGTTCAGGGCGCCACGGCGCAGGGCGGCGGCGATGCAGACCACGCCGTCGAGCTTCTGCTCGGTAATAAACGCGCGCCATTGCTTGGGCAAGTCGAGTTCGTCCTGCGGGGTGACCACCGCGTCGGAGGCGTTGTAGACGCCGTCCTGATAGAAAAACAGCCGGACAACTTCATGCCCACCGGCCAGTGCCGCCTGCGCAAACAGCAGGGCACGGCGCGAGGAGGGCGCATGGGCGGCGGAAAACAACGCGATGGCGAACTTCATGACGGACTCGATCAGCAAAACTGCGGCCATGATAAAGCATTGCGACCGCCAAAGGATCGCGTAAACCCGATCCCTGTAGGAGCTGCGGCACGCTGCGATCTGTTGATCTTGATTTAAAAAAAAACCAGATCAAAAGATCGCAGCCTCGTTTCACTCGTCAGCTCCTACAGGGGATTTGCGGTTAGCGGGGCATGTAGCCGAGTTGCCAGCGTCGCGGGATTCTGAGGGAAAGCACGCCGATCAACGCGGCCAGCACAGCGCTGACAAACATGGCTTTGAGGCCCAGATGCTGTTCCAGCACCGCCCCGAGAATGGCGCCGATAAACATCCCGCTCCATGGCACCAGTTGCACCCGCCAGCCGCTGCGCCGTTCGCCGAGCATCCAGCGGCCCAGTCCTCGGCCAAATCGCGACAGCGCGCCGGTCACGTAGGTCAGCCCGACCGGCAGGCCATTCACTTCCTCGACCGCCGCGTTGAGCATGCCCATCGCAATGATCGCGGCCAGCAGTGCCGGCAGTTGCGTGTCGAACGGCCACGCTGCCGAGGTGCAGAGCAGGGTGGCGATGCACAGCAGCAGCGGCAGCGCGCGTCGCCCGCCGAGGCGCGCAACGAGCACGCCCAGGGCATTACCGACGATGAACGTCGCGACAAGAATCACCAGGCGCAAGGTCAACCCGAGATCACCTTCACTGATCGCCACCGCCAGTCGTGTCGTGTTCCCGCTCATGAACGAAACGAAATCGCCGCTGGCCATGAAACCGATGGCATCGGTCATGCCGGCCAGTACCGACAGGCTGGCGACCAGCGCCAGACCCACGCGTCCGCGCCATTTTTGCGTGTGCAGATGACCTGGGCTGGCGCGATGAGTCGAGGCGGAAGGCAGCATCGGCGAAAGGATCCTTGGCGTGGCGGTTAAGGTTCTATCGCGTACAGGTCGCAGTATTCCAGCCAGTCCATGCCGGCCATTTCCGCCACCTCGCGATGCACTTCCAAACGCTGCGCCTGATATTCCTCAGGCGAATCAGCGGTCAGTTGCAACGTCAGTTCCCAGGCGAACAACCCCAGCTTGTCCGCCTCTTCTTCAAACGCCTCATGCAGGCGTTCTTCGCGGTATTGCGCTTGGGTTTCGCCCTTGGCCTGAGCCAGCAGAGGATTAAGGTGGTCGAGGCTTTCGCGCAACTCGGGGCGCGCGTCGAGAAACAGTTTCAGGGCGTGTTCATGTCGCTGATCGGTAGGCGCCATGGGTTCTCCTTGTGAGGCTGATGACCTTAGGTTGCCGCAGCAGCGAGTGCCTGTCTCGTTATAAATGCAGTAAAGCAGAACGATTTCCGCTTGCGGCGGTGATACAGTCCGCTTTTTTCTGAATGAGCGAATGCAATGCGAATTCTGATGGTAGCGCTGGCGGCGACGGTTCTGGCCGGTTGCGCAGGTTCGGCGATGGACGATGCGCGCACCCAGGCGCCTTATAAAGTCATGACCTCGGACAAAGCCGAGAAGCTCGTGGCGCAGTGCGTGCAATTTGCCTGGCAAGACGAGGCGGTGTTTGGCGTGGACGCGGGGGCTTATCTGCAACCGGGCAAGAAGGGCGGTTCGACGGTGTATACCCGTTCGGCGGAGTCGTTCGTTGACCTGAGCACGGAGCCGTCGGGGACGACGCTGAATTACTACGCGCAGAAAGATGATTTTGTCGCGAAGCGGCGGTTGGCGGCGTTGGCGACTTGCCTCTGATTATTGGGTGAATTGACGGCCGCCTTCGCGAGCAGGCTCGCTCCCACAATTTGGAATGCATTCCAATGTGGGAGCGAGCCTGCTCGCGAAGGGGCCAGTCCATTCAACCTATAAGCCGCTTCTGGAAAAAATGCCGCTTATGCCCCAGCGGATAATCAACAATCTCGCCGCACTCGGTATACCCGACCTTCTTGTAAAACTCCGGCGCCTGAAACGAAAAGGTGTCGAGCCAGATCCCCACGCAATCCTTCTCTCGCGCAAAATCTTCAGCCATCTGCATCAATTTCGAACCGATGCCCTGACCGCGCCCCTCAATCGGCACGGCCAACAATTCGATAAACAACCAGCGATAAAACGTGTGGCCATACAGGCCGCCGAGCACAGCGTCGTGCTCGTCGCGCACCAACAGCGCGATCGGTTCCCACGCCGATGGGCCGGCCTGGGAGACGTTATGTGCGCGCAGTGGCGCCAGAATCGCCGCGCGGTGTTCTTCCGTGGGTGTTTGCGTTAACTCGATGCGCAAGTTCATGCAGGACTTCCTTGTAGGATAATTCGCCAGCGTATCCTGCCCGGTGGTCTGCTTCCAAGTCCCTGCGCAAAACCGGTGGAACCGTCGCTCGCGCGTCGCGGTCTAGCTTTTACAGCGTCATTCCAGCACGCGGTTGATGAGGACACGCCATGAATATTTTTGAAGCCCTTCGTGAAAGCCATGACCGCCAGCGCACTTACGCGAAAAGCCTGATCAAAACCAGCGGTGACACCCCGGAGCGGGTTGAGGCTTACAAACTGCTCAAAGATGAACTGCAAGCCCACGAAACCGCCGAAGAACGTCACTTCTACATTCCGTTGATGGAGTGCGATGCCGGTGTCGACCTCAGTCGTCACGCGATTTCCGAGCACCATGAAATGGACGAGATGATGGAAGAGCTCGACGAGACCGAGATGTCGAGCCCGGCGTGGTTGGCGACGGCGAAGAAGTTGTCGGAGAAGGTGCATCACCACCTGGAGGAAGAAGAGCAGAAGTTCTTCCAGATGGCCGGCAAATTGCTCAATGAGAAGCAGAAGGTGCAGCTCGCCGGGCAATATGAAAAAGAGTATCAGGAGCAGGTCGAGGCTAAGTAGATCAAAAGATCGCAGCCTTCGGCAGCTCCTACAGGAGATCGAATTGCAAATGCAGGAGCTGCCGCGGGCTGCAATCTTTTGACGTTAAAGCTCCCTCCAGCGTCAGCAAATGCTCCTTGGCCTCCAGCCCGCCCGCAAACCCGGTGAGTTTCCCCGACGCACCGATCACCCGATGGCACGGCGCCACAATCGAAATCGGATTACGCCCATTCGCTGCGCCCACTGCCCGCACCGCTGAAGGATTGCCGATCTGCGCGGCAATCTGGCTGTAGCTGCGCGTCTCGCCAAACGGAATCGTCAGCAACGCCGCCCACACCTGTTTCTGAAAATCAGTGCCGACAAAATCCAGCTCCAGATCGAAGCGATCGCGGGTGCCGGAAAAATATTCCTCCAGCTGCCGAGCGGTTTTTATCAGGATCGGATTGTCTGGTGCTGCGCTCATCGGCCCGAGGCGCACGCGGTTCGGTTTGTCGTTTTCCCAGAGGATGGCCGCCAGTCGTGAACCGTTCGCGACCAGCTTCAACTCGCCGACGGGCGAGGGCAGGGTGATGAAGGTAAAAGCCATGCAGGCCAGCTCCGGTTCAGGGCATCAATGGCGCTCAGCATACTGCCTGCGCGGGGAGGCGCAATGCGCAATCGCGACCATACTGCTTGTTGCTCTTGAAGCGTTCGCCTCTGTTTTGCACAGACCCTAAAAACAAAAAAGAGATCGACTCATGAAGTACGAACCTTTGGCCAAATCGCTGATAGCGACCTCATTGGCACTCAGCTGTCTGATGGCTCACGCGGCCTCGGTCGCACCGGTCGCTGCCGAAAACGGCATGGTGGTCACCGCGCAGCATCTGGCGACCCACGTCGGCGTCGATGTGTTGAAAAGCGGCGGCAACGCGGTGGATGCCGCCGTCGCGGTGGGTTATGCGCTGGCGGTGGTTTACCCCGCAGCCGGCAACCTCGGCGGTGGCGGTTTCATGACCATTCAACTGGCCGACGGACGCAAGACCTTCCTCGATTTCCGCGAAAAAGCGCCGTTGGCCGCGACCGCCAATATGTACCTGGACAAGGAAGGCAACGTCATTCCTGATCTGAGCACGCGCGGCCACTTGGCGGTCGGCGTACCGGGCACCGTGTCCGGCATGGAACTGGCGCTGAGCAAGTACGGCACCAAACCGCGCAAAGACATGATCGCCCCGGCCATCAAACTGGCTGAAGACGGTTTCGAACTGGAGCAGGGCGACGTCGAGCTGCTGGAATACGCCACCGATGTGTTCAAAAAGGACATTCGCGATTCCGGCTCGATCTTCCTGCACAACGGCGAGCCGATGCAGGTCGGGCAGAAACTGGTGCAGAAGGATCTGGCTAAAACCCTGCGCACCATTTCCGAGAAAGGCGCCGACGGCTTCTATAAAGGTTGGGTCGCCGATGCGATCGTGACGTCGAGTCAGGCCAACAAGGGCATCATCACCCAGGCCGACCTCGACAAATACAAGACCCGCGAATTGGCGCCGGTCGAGTGTGATTACCGTGGCTACCACGTGGTTTCCGCGCCACCGCCAAGCTCCGGCGGTGTGGTGATCTGCCAGATCATGAATATTCTTGAAGGCTATCCGATGAAGGATCTGGGCTTCCATTCGGCCCAGGGCATGCACTATCAGATCGAAGCGATGCGCCACGCGTACGTGGATCGCAACAGCTATCTGGGTGATCCGGATTTCGTCAAAAACCCGATCGAACATCTGCTCGACAAGAACTACGCAACGAAACTGCGCGACGCGATTCAACCGCAAAAGGCTGGCGTCTCGGCCGAGCTGAAACCGGGTACCGCACCGCATGAAGGCAGCAACACCACGCACTATTCGATCGTCGACAAGTGGGGTAACGCGGTTTCGGTCACTTACACCCTCAACGACTGGTTCGGCGCGGGCGTGATGGCGAGCAAGACCGGGGTGATCCTCAACGATGAAATGGACGACTTCACCTCCAAGGTCGGCGTGCCGAACATGTACGGTCTGGTGCAGGGCGAAGCCAACGCGATCGCGCCGGGCAAGGCACCGCTGTCGTCGATGAGCCCGACCATCGTCACCAAGGACGGCAAAGTGGTGATGGTGGTGGGCACGCCGGGCGGTAGCCGGATCATCACCGCGACCTTGCTGACCATGCTCAACGTCATCGACTACGGCATGGGCCTGCAGGAAGCAGTCGATGCGCCGCGCTTCCACCAGCAGTGGATGCCGGAGGAAACCAACCTCGAAGACTTCGCGGCGAGTCCCGACACGAAGAAGATTCTCGAGAGCTGGGGCCACAAGTTTGCCGGCCCGCAGGATGCCAACCATATCGCCGCGATTCTGGTCGGCGCACCGTCGCTGGGCGGTAAACCGGTTGGCAAAAACCGCTTCTACGGTGCCAACGATCCACGGCGTAATACCGGGTTGTCATTGGGTTACTAAGGCGCGTAAAAACGGGGCGGGCTCACTTCCGCCCCTGTTTCAAGGACTGATCAAGGAAGGCTCATCATGACCACCGCATTGCTGATCATCGACGTCCAGCAAGCTCTCTGCTCGGGCGAGTATGAGTGCCATGACATTCACCGGGTGATCGACACCATCAACGGCCTCAGCCGCCGAGCGCGCACGGCCGGCGTGCCGGTGGTGCTGATTCAGCATGAAGAAAAGGACAGTCCGTTGGCTCATGGCGCGGAGGGCTGGCAACTGGCCGAAGGGCTGGAAACATCGAGCGAGGATTTACGCGTGCGCAAGACCACGCCCGATTCGTTCTATCAGACTGATTTACGCAAACTGCTGCCGAGCGAGGATTTCGAACGCTTGGTCATTTGCGGGTTGCAAACCGACTATTGCATCAACGCGACCGTGCGCCAGGCCCATCAACTGGGCTACGACGTAGTGCTCGCCGCCGACGCACACTCCACCGTCGACAACGGCCCGATGAGCGCCGACGACATCATCGCCGAACACAACAAAGACCTCGCGCATTTGACCGGCTCCGTTGCCCGCATCGACGTGAAACCCGCCGCAACCATTACGTTTTGAAAACACCACACCCCCTGTAGGAGCTGCCGGGGGCTGCGATCTGTTGATCTTGAAAATCATGATCAAAGATCGCAGCCTCGTTTCACTCGACAGCTCCTACAGGGGTTGTGTTTGCAGATGTACTGCGGTCATTCTGCGGTTCAAGTCGCAAACAACACCCCACGAATCTCCCCAACCCTTGGCGGCACAACCCCCTCCAGCACCAACCGCGTAATCGTCTCCGCCGCCCGTTCGTAATCCTCATCCAGCGGCTCTTCGCGTTCCATGATTCGGCCCATCTGCCAGCCAATGTTGGTGTACGTGCGCGTCGCCGACCAGATGAACAGCATCAAATGCTCCGGATCCACCGGTGCCAGCAAACCGCGCTCGATCCAGCTGCGCAAACACTCGACATTCCGTCGCGCTTCAGCGTGCAGCAGGTCGCGGCACTCGTCTGGCAACTGCCGCCCGCCGAGCAACAACTCTCCACTGAAAACCTTGGCAATCGCCGGATGCTCGCGGGCAATACGAATCCGCGCAGCGACGTAGGCGCGCAAACCCACCAGCGGATCATCGCTTTCACGCAGCACCGCCGACGCCTCCAGCAACGGTTCGACAAACCCCAGCAAGACTTTCGAGTAGAGGTTTTCCTTGGTCTGGAAGTAGTAATACAGGTTCGCCTTGGGCACGCCAGCGCGGGCGGCGATGTCGCGGGTCTGGGTGGCGTCGAAGCCGTTGGCGGCGAATTCTTCACTGGCAGCGTTGAGGATCAACTGCTCGTTGCGTACGCGGATGGCGCTCATGGAAAAACAGTCTGAATAAACAACATGGAAAGATTCTGGCAATTTCGGTTTCGCAATATACAAAACTATATAGCGGTGAAGCCAGCTTACTCGACAGACAGCGCTATGCTGCTTCGATCATTGAATAAACGAGGAAGGGGTCATGACGATTAAGGCATTGCACGCCGATACCGCACAGCTGGACGCGGTGGCGCAGTTATTCGACGCTTATCGGGGTTTCTACGAGCAACCGTCGAATCTGGCACAGTCGCGCGCCTTCATCGCTGAACGCATGGCGGCGGGTGAGTCGGCGATTTTTCTGGCGCAGGACGAGCACGGTGAAGCGCTGGGATTTGTGCAGTTGTACCCGACGTTTTCCTCCATCGACGCCCACCGCACGTGGCTGCTCAGCGATCTGTTCACCACGCCAGCCGCCCGGGGTCGCGGCGTTGGCCGATTGCTGATGAACACCGCCCGGGCGTTTGCGCTGGAAACCGGCGCGAAGGGGTTGGTGCTGGAAACCGCCACCGACAACTACACCGCGCAGGGTTTGTACGAGTCGTTGGGGTATGTGCGCGATACGGGTTACTACACCTATATGCTCGACTTGCGTGAAAGTTGAGAAATTATTTCTGAAAAATCCCGAATTGAGGCTTTCCCCGAGCAACAGGTCTCTCTAGAATCCGCTCGGCCTCCTTGATGGAGGCTCATTGCCATCATTTGGCGGTGTTTACTTAGGGACGGATATCATGCAATTCGGGAAAATTCTGGCCTTGGGCCTGGTGCTCACACTGGGCGGTTGTGCCAGTTTCACCAAAGACGAAGTGGCGCCGGTGAAACTGCCATCGATGGCCAACTACGCCAACAAGCCAAACGTCTACGTGGATTTCGACTTCTATCAGGGCGAGCCGAAAAGCGCTTCCGCCGTTGAAGTGCCGCAGGCGCGCGATCACCTCAAGCCGCAGTTGCAGAAAATCCTCAGCGATTCCGGTCTGTTCGGTCGTGTCACGCTGGACGAGTTCCAGAAGCAGCCGGGCGATTACAATCTGCGTTTGAAGGTGTACAACCATCCGCCTAACGGTGGGCAAATGGTGCTGGCGTTCATCAGTGGGTTCAGCATGACCATCATTCCGGCTTATGCTACCGATCAGTACAGCATGAGCCTGGAAAATCTCGATCCGCAAGGTCAACCCCTGACCGCCGCGAGCAACCACGATGCGATTGGCACCTGGTTGGGGATCTGGTTCATCCCGTTGATGGCGAATACGCCGGCAGACGCGATGAGTGACACGTTCACCCGTCAGGTCAACGCGCTGCTCAAGCAGATGGTCGAAAGCAACAGCCTGAAATACTCCGCACTCGAAACCCGCATTCCACGGGCGTGAGGCGAAAAAAAAAGAGCCGCGATTGCGGCTCTTTTTTTGTCTGTTACTTCAGCGCTTGAATGAACTGTGGATCGCTGTACAGATCCTTCAGCAGATCACGCAACATCGGGTTGTAAGCATTGACCGCGTTCGGGATCGCGATGAAACCAAAGAAGCTGCTGCTCCATTGGCTGCTGACAGCCTTGGTCGCGTCGTAGACCACGTCATTGCCGTTAAGCAGCGTGAAGCGCGCGGCCAGTTTGCCGTTACCCGTGCCCATGCCGGCGGACATTTCGTTTTTTACCACCAATACTTTCAACTGACGCTGGGCTTGCGGATCAAGCAGACCGGCCTTGCGCAGCTCTTCAATGATGGCATCCTGGATGTGTGCCGGGATGCTGCCCGACGGCGAGCGAATCGGGTTGGCGCGTACCGACAACGAACCCTCACCGGATTCGGCGGTTACCTGAGGATTGCTGATCGCATGCAGCGGCGGCGTTTGCTTGAGCTTCTGCACGTTCTCGTAGCTCGGCTCGTAGCGGGTCATGGTCATGCCACAACCTTGTAGCAACAACGCCAACAGCGGGATCAACAACAGCGACTTCTTCACGGCAGTTCCTTGCGTGGGAATGTAGGGATGCGGATTATGGGCAGAGTGCCATCATCGAGCAACCGTGTTCGTTGCTGCTGCGAGCAATCGTTCGATCTGCGCCAATTCCCAAGTACTGAGCAAACTCACCGGATCAGTGCCGTAACGCTGCCAACCCTCGAGCGCGCCTTCGCGCCCATCGGTATCGCGCGCGTACTCACAGTGATGCAACCGGCCGCCGTCAAAATCCAGCAACAAGCGCCAGCCTTCGATATCGACGGCAACCAGCCCGGACGCGGAGGGCGCCTCGCCTACTTTAAAGGCGAGCACCTCCAGCGCCGCGTCACGCAAACGCTGACAAACTTCGCGAGCGGTTAAAAATGCAGACATGTTCGAACTCGATGAGGACTGAGCGCGCCAGCATAAAGCGCAGGTCGATAACTGTCAGCGATCACTGGCCGCTGCGGGGACAATTCCGTAACATCCGCAACCCACTTTTCCCCGAACACCTGCGGTCACCGACGTTGGCCGCTCAGTCAGGTAAGCCATGAAACCGATTCGTCTGCGCGCCGATGTCCTGGCCGGACTCACCACCTCGTTTGCCCTGTTGCCCGAATGCATCGCCTTCGCGCTGGTGGCACACCTCAATCCGCTGATGGGCCTGTACGGTGCTTTTATCATCTGCACGCTGACCGCTTTGTTCGGCGGTCGGCCGGGTATGGTCTCCGGGGCGGCGGGTTCGATGGCGGTGGTGATTGTTGCGCTGGTGGTGCAACACGGCGTGCAATACCTGCTGGCGACCGTGCTGCTCGGCGGTTTGATCATGATGGCGTTCGGTTTGCTACGCTTGGGCAAACTGGTGCGCATGGTGCCGCACCCGGTGATGCTCGGCTTCGTTAACGGTCTGGCGATCATCATTGCCCTGGCGCAACTGGAGCATTTCAAGAACGGTGAGGAATGGCTCAGCGGCACGCCGTTGTACCTGATGGCGGGGCTGGTGGCGCTGACCATGGCGATCGTTTACATCCTGCCGCGCCTGACCAAAGCGGTGCCGCCGGCGCTGGTGGCGATTCTCGGCGTCGGCCTGCTGGTCTATCTGTTCGGCCTGCCGACCCGCACCCTCGGCGACATGGCGCACATCGCCGGTGGTCTGCCGACTTTCGCTCTGCCGGACATCCCGTGGACTCTCGAAACCCTGCGCATCATCGCCCCCTACGCGATTCTGATGGCGCTGGTCGGGCTGCTGGAAACCCTGCTGACGCTGAACCTCACCGACGAAATCACCGAAACCCGTGGCTACCCGGATCGTGAATGCGTGGCGTTGGGCGCGGCGAATATGGTCTCGGGCGCATTCGGCGGCATGGGCGGTTGCGCGATGATCGGCCAGACCGTGATCAACCTCAGCTCCGGCGGGCGCGGACGTTTGTCCGGTGTGGTCGCGGGCGTGCTGATTTTGTTGTTCATTCTGTTTCTGTCGCCGCTGATCGAGCGGATTCCACTGGCGGCGTTGGTCGGCGTGATGTTCGTGGTCTCGCAACAGACCTTCGCCTGGGCGTCGTTGCGCGTCATCAACAAAGTCCCGCTCAACGATGTGATGGTGATCATCGCCGTGACCACCATCACCGTGTTCACCGATCTGGCCACCGCTGTGCTGTGCGGCATCATCATCGCTGCGCTGAATTTCGCCTGGCAGCAGGCCCGCGAGTTGTACGCCGATGAGCACTTGGAGGCCGACGGCAGCAAACTCTATCGCCTGCACGGCACACTGTTCTTTGCCTCGACCACGCCGTTCCTCAACCAGTTCGACCCGGCGACCGATCCGCAAAAAGTCACCCTCGACTGCCGGCATCTGAGCTTTGTTGATTACTCGGCGATTGCCGCGCTGAAAACCTTGCGTGAGCGTTACGCCAAAGCGGGTAAGGATCTGCAGGTGTTCCACCTGTCCGAGCGCTGCAAAAAACTGCTCAAGCGCGCCGGCGTCGATCATGACTGACACACGGCGCTACACGACTTTGTGATGAATGTGGACTTGTGGCGAGGGGATTTATCCCCGATGGATTGCGAAGCGATCCCTCTTTTAACTAGAAAACAGGGGCCTGCTGCGCAGTCCAACGGGGCGGTGCGACGTTTCGCTAAATCCCCTCACCACAGGTCTTGCATTGGTCTTTGATCAGGCGTCGATGGCCGGGAAGTCGATCTCGGTCAGCGCCACGTTGTTCAGGTAGTTGGTCAGGGTCTGCACCGCGACCACGGCAATCACTTCGATGATCTTGCTGTCGTCAATCCCGGCGGCGCGAGCGGCGGCGATCTGCTCGTCACTCAAGTGGCCACGGCTTTCCGTCAATTGATAGGCGAGGGCGGCGTAGGCGTTCAGTTCACCTTGGCGCGCCGCGACGATGTCCTCGGCCGACAACCCGACCTTGCTGCCGAAAAAGGTGTGCGCCGCCAGGCAGTAATCGCAGCCGTTAACCTGCGAGGTCGCCAGGTACACCGCTTCTTTTTCCTTGGCGCTAAGCGACGATTTGCCCAGTGTCGCCGATGCCTGCACGTAGGTGTCGAGCGCGACCGGCGCCTTGGCCAGTGTGGCGAACAGGTTCGGCAGGAAACCGATTTTCTTCTTCACACCTTCCAGCACGGGGCGGGTGGCGTCGGTGGCGGTTTCGAGGCTGATGGCGTTGATGCGGCTCATGGTGATTCTCCGAAAGTCCGGCGCGAACTGCGTCGGCGATGGAATGAATGTTAGTGAGCGCAACTGGTGCTTTGGCGGCAAATCGTCGACGATATGCGGCAGATCGTCCAGATTCGCCCGCAGGAGTCGCCCAATGGATCGCCTTTCTACTCTGCTCAGCCACTTCGGTGTGAATGCCGGCACCTTTCACAGCGGCGCGTTTTGCGGCATCAGCGTGCATGAGGGCGAGCCGTGCGGGCATGTGCATCTGTTGCAGGCGGGCGAGTTACGGCTCAGGCCGGGTAACGAACGCGAGCTCAGGCTGAGTGAACCTTCGCTTATTTTCTTTCCGCGACCGTTTCCCCATCGAATATCTGCCGACGAGTCCATGGGCACCCGCGTGGTCTGCGCCACGCTGACGTTCGACGGCGGTTCGGGAAATGCACTCGCCACTGCGTTGCCGGATTATCTGGTGCTGAAACTCAGCGACATTCCCGAACTGGGCAGCACGCTGGAATGGTTGTTCAAGGAAGCCTTCGAAGAACATTGCGGACGGGTTGCGGTGATGGATCGGCTGTTTGAACTGCTGGTGATTCTGCTATTGCGCCACCTCATCAGCAGTCGCGATCAACAACCGGGGATGATGGCCGGGCTGGCCGATCCGCGTTTGTCGCGCGCGTTGATCCAGATGCACGAGCAGCCGCATAAACCGTGGAGCGTGGCCGAGCTGGCCAGCGTCGCCAACCTCTCGCGCGCCAGTTTTGCCGAGCAGTTTCGCCGCGTGGTCGGGCAGACGCCGGCTGATTATCTGCTGAGCTGGCGGGTCAGCCTGGCGCAGAAACGTTTGCGCGAGGGCAAGCCAATTGCGCTGATCGCCGCAGAGGTCGGTTACGAAAGCCCTTCGGCGCTGGCTCGCGCGTTTCGCCGCAAGACCGGGCTCAGCCCGCGCGAGTGGAAGGCTGGCGCTTAGGGATTATTTGGCGAACTTCTTCGCCCCGGCGACACACAGAATGACGCCCAACGTCACCGCGAGCATGCCGACGCTGACGTGTTCGTGCAGCAACGTCGCCGCCAGCGCCAAACCAAAAAACGGCTGCAACAACTGCAACTGACCCACCGCCGCAATCCCGCCCTGCGCCAAGCCGCGATACCAGAACACAAAACCGATCAACATGCTGAACAGCGACACATAGCCCAGACACAGCCATGCCGACAGGCTGATGGTGCTGAACGAGGCGGGCGCCAGCCACAGACTGAGCACCGCCATCAGTGGCAACGACAACACCAGCGCCCAACAAATCACCTGCCAGCCGCCGAGGCTGCGCGACAATTTCGCCCCTTCGGCGTAGCCCAGACCGCAGGCGACGATGGCGGCCAGCATCAGCAAGTCGCCGGTTGGCGAAGCGGTCAGGCCTTGAGAGATCGCAAACCCCACCACCAGCGCACTGCCGAGTACCGAGAAAACCCAGAACACCGGACGCGGCCGTTCACCACCGCGCAACACGCCGAAAATCGCTGTCGCCAGTGGCAGCAATCCTACAAAGACAATCGAATGCGCTGACGTCACGTGTTGCAAAGCCAACGCAGTCAGCAGCGGAAATCCGAGCACCACGCCCATTGCCACAATGAATAACGACAGCCACTGATCGCGTATGGGGCGCCGTTCGCGAAACAGCCACAGCAGTGCCACGGCCAATACCCCAGCGATGGCGGCACGCAATACCGTGAGAAACACCGGATCGAACTCCAGCACCGCCAATCGCGTGGCGGGCAGTGAGCCGCTGAAAATCACCACGCCAATAAAGCCGTTGATCCAGCCGCTGGTTTTTTCCAGTGCCGGGTTTGTCAGATTCGAGGTTCGTTCCATGCTAGGTCGCGCTCAAAAGTGGGGTTGCGTCATTTGAATCCTATGGCTGAGAATCAGGACAATCAAAGAATTGTCATGGATACAGCCGACATGCCGCGCTCCCGATACAAGACACTGGTTGATACCTACGCCGATGACATTCGCTCGGGTCGCCTGTCGCCGGGCACGCGCCTGCCGACGCACCGGCAACTGGCGGCGAGCGAAGGGCTGGCGCTGGTCACCGCATCACGGGTTTATGCCGAACTGGAGGCGATGGGCCTGGTCAGTGGCGAGGCCGGGCGCGGCACGTTTGTGCGGGAAACCTCGTTGCTACCGGGGCAGGGCATCGATCAGAAGGACGTCGCGGTCGGCATGATCGACCTCAATTTCAACTACCCGTCGTTGCCCGGTCAGGCGGATCTGTTGCGCACGGCGCTGCGGCAGTTGGCATTGTCGGGCGATCTCGAAGCGTTGCTGCGTTATCAGCCGCACGCCGGTCGCGCTCATGAGCGCGCGTCGGTCGCGCAACATCTGCTAAGCCGTGGCGTGCAGGTCGAGACCGAGCAAGTGCTGATCGTCAACGGTGCACAGCAAGGGCTGGCGGTGACGCTGATGGCGTTGCTCAAACCGGGTGATGTGATTGCCGCTGACGCGTTGACCTATTCCGGGTTCAAAGTGCTGGCCGAAGCGCTGCATCTGGAAGTGGTGGCGATCCCGCTGACCGCGCACGGCCCGGATTTGCAGGCACTGGACAAGCTTTGTCGGCAGCGCTCGGTACGCGCGGTGTACAGCATGCCGACGTTGCACAATCCGCTGGGTTGGGTAATGCCGATTGATCAACGTGAACAACTGGTGGCGATCGCCCGACGGCATGATCTGACAATCCTCGAGGATGCGGCCTACGCCTTTCTGGTGGAAAACCCACCGCGCCCGCTGATTGATCTGGCGCCGGAGCGCACTGTGTACGTGTCGGGACTGTCGAAAAACATCGCCACCGGTTTGCGCGTCGGATTTATCGCCGCGCCCGTGGGGATGGTGCCGGCGCTGGAACGCGTCATTCGCGCCACGACCTGGAACACTCCGGGGGTGATGACTGCGATTGCCTGCGGCTGGCTCGACGATGGCACCGTCATTGAGCTTGAGGAACAGAAGCGCAATGACGCCAAAGCACGGCAAACCTTGGCCGCGGAATTGCTCAAAGGGCTGTCGTGGATCGGCCATCCGTCTTCGTACTTTTTATGGCTGCCACTGCCGGAAGATGTGCGCGCCGATCAGATCGTCGTGGAACTGCAGCAGCAACAGATCTCCGTCACCACGGCCGAACCGTTTGCCGTGTCCGCCCATGTGCCGCATGCGATTCGGCTGGCGCTGGGCTCGGTGGACATGGCCGTTTTGCGTCAGGCATTGATCACCGTCAGAAAGATCATCGGCGCTTACCTGTAAAAAACTGCCGTGCACAAAATGTTAGGCTTGCCGCAATTGTGTAGCGCCTGTTTCTGGATCGTTCGATGAAAACCACTGCCTTACTGTCCCTGGCCTTGAGCCTTATCGCCACCTGTTCAACTGCCCAAGCCGCCGGCGACCCTGAAGCGGGGGCAAAAATCTTCCCGCGTTTGTGTGGTGGTTGCCATCAGGTCGGTGAGTCGGCCCGCCCCGGTTTCGGCCCGGAACTCAACGGCATCGTCGGTCGGCCTGCCGGTACTTCAGCCAATTACGTCTATTCCGACGCAATGAAAAACTCCGGCGTGACCTGGGATGCCGACACGTTGAGGGCGTATCTCAAAGACCCGAAAGGCGTGGTGCCAGGCACGCGGATGATTTTCTGGGGCCTGAGCGATGAAGAGAAACTCGACAACCTGCTCGCCTACCTGCAGACCTTCTCGGAACACCCGTAGGAGCTGCCGAAGGCTGCGATCTTTTGATCTGGTTTTTTAAGGGCAAGATCAAAAGATCGCAGCCTTCGGCAGCTCCTACGGGGATTGGGGGTTGAGGGTTTGTTTGGTGAACCATTGCATCACCGATGCACACGCCGGGTGCGTCGCCGCTGACGGCTGCAAGCACAGCGAATAAATGCCGCCGGTTTTCAGCGGTGGGCCGAACGGCACCACCAACACGCCGCGCTCCAGCGACTCCGCCGCCAGCGTCATGTCCGTGACCGCCACGCCCAACCCGCGCGCCGCCGCATCCAGTGCCAACTCATCAAGGTTGAACGGGATGTGCCGGTAATCCTCCAGCGGTTTTCCATTATTCGCCGCCAGCCATTCGAACCACGCCTGACGATCAGCCGAGCGATGCAGCAAGGCAAAACGCTGCAACTCGTCCACTGATCGCGGTGCGCCCGGCAGATTGGGCGCGCACACCGGCACCAGCGTTTCTTCAAACAGCGTCAGATACGCCGGGTCGCTGGTCGCTTGAGGCAGATACAGAATGTACGCGTCGCTGTCGCTGGCCGGCTCAACCACTTCGGTGGCGACCGTCTCAATCGCCAAGGAAACCTCGGGATGGCTGCGGTAAAAGTCGCTGAGTTTGGGCAGCAGCCAGCGCACCGCCAGTGACACGTGCATGCGGATGCGGAATGGCCGCTCCTGTGGGGCGAGGCGCTCTTCGAGATTTTTCAGTTGTTCGAGAATACTGCGCGCGCTGGCCAGCACCTGTTCGCCTTCTGCGGTCAGGCGCAGGCTGCGGCTGGTACGGATAAACAGCGCAACATTGAAGTGGCCCTCCAATTGCTGGATCTGCCGACTGACCGCGCTTTGGGTCAGGCACAGCTTCTGCGCCGCCAGAGTGAAGCTGCCGCAATCGGCGACTTCGACCAGTGCCTGCATGGCTTGAAGGGACGGTACGTGGCGAATTTTATCCATGCGATTTCAGAATGGCTCGATGATTTTATAACGTTGGTCGGTCTGACGAAGACCTTATAGATTCTAGCTCTGGCGGAGATCTTCTCAAGGTGTCCATGCGATTCACGCATGCACTTTACACAGAGGCAAGCCGTTGAACGACAGTCCTATGAGGTGATGCATGGAAAACATATGCGGCTGGATCGCGCAGGCAGGCCACTCGCCGGAGCGCGGTCGCCTGAGCGGCGCGCAGAAGGCCGATTGGCTGGTGATTGGCGCCGGCATTACCGGCCTCAGTGCCGCACACACGCTCGCCGACATGCACCCGCAGGCGCGCATCGTCGTGGTCGACCGGCAGCGCGCGGCGCAAGGCGCGTCGGCGCGTAACTCGGGGTTTGTCGTTGCTCACGAACACCCGGCGCACAGCGAATTGATCGGCACCGCCGGATTTGCCGGGTTTGAAACCGACACGATGATTTCTCGGGCGGCCAGCGAAGAAGTCCGCCAACGCATCAGTCAACACGGGATCGAATGCGACTTTCGCGACAGCGGTTATTACTTTGCGGTCAATGACGCGGCCAAGCTTGATCATGTCGAGGCCAAACTGGCGACGTTGCGCGCGCTCGGTGCCCGGGCCGAGTTTCTGCAAGGTGAACCGTTGGCGCAGAAACTTGGCACCCGTCACTACGCCGCCGCTATCTGGTGTGGCCACGGCAATGCGCTGCTGCAACCGGCCAAGTATGTGAAAGGTTTGCTCAACGCACTGCCGGGCAACATCACCGTGTATGAGGACACCGACATCGCCAGTGTCGAGCGTCTGAGTCAGGGCGGGCTGCGCGCCAACGCGGCTAACGGCAGCGTTGAAGCGAAGAAAGTGCTGGTGTGCCTGAACGCGTTTATTCCTCGGGTCGGCATCAACGACAGCGGCACATTCCCCATGGAACTCAGCGCCAGCCTGACGCGGCCGCTGACCGATCACGAGTTTCAGGCGATTGGCGCGGTCGAGCCGTGGGGCGTGCTCTCGACCCGGCCACTCGGCGCCACCGTGCGCCTGACCCCGGATCGCCGCGTGATGATCCGCAACACCGCCGAATACCGCACGCGCGACCTGTCCAACGGCGCACTCGCGCAACGTCGCCAGCATCATGTACTTGGATTGCAGCGGCGTTTTCCCTTCCTCGACGAGCGCGACATTCAATTCACCTGGACCGGCCACTTGAGCGCTACCCGCAGCGGTCAGGCGTATTTCGACCGGGTGGAAGAGGGCGTATACGCCGTGGCGGGCTGCAATGGTTCCGGCGTTGCGCGCGGAACCTTGTGGGGCCGACTGCTGGCAGAACTGGCCTCGGGCGTTGACTCGCCACTGTTGCAATCGGTGATGCAGCGCGCCGAACCCGGCTGGTTGCCGCCGCGGCCTTTCTTCGACATCGGTGCCATGCTTCGCATGCGCGTGGAGGCGGTCAGGGCCAGAACAGAAATCTGAAAATCCGCGTACCGCACAAGAACAAAAGCCACTTCCTTTCAGGTGATAGAACATGCGCATCAATACGCTCACCCTGGCGATCGCCCTCGCTGCAACGTCGGCGGCCGCTTGTGCCGACGAAACCGTCAATATTTCCAACTGGAACAGCTACATCGCCCCGGACACGCTGGCCAATTTCACCCAGACCAGCGGCATCAAGACCACTTACGACATCCACGACAGCAACGAAGTGCTGGAGTCGAAGTTGATGACCGGCAACACCGGTTATGACGTGGTCAACCCGTCGAACCACTTTCTCTCGCGACTGATCAAGGCCGGGGCGATCCAGAAACTCGACAAGTCGCAACTGCCGAACTGGAAAAACCTCGACCCGGTGTTGATGAAGAAACTCGAAGTCAACGATCCGGGTAATCAGTACGGCTACCCGTACATGTGGGGCACGGCCGGCATCGGCTACAACGTCGAAAAAATCAAAGCGATCTTCGGCAATACCGATATCACTCGCTCGTGGAAGATGTTTTTCGACGAAGAGAACATCAAGAAGCTGAGCCAGTGCGGTGTGGCGATCATCGACAACCCGACACAGGTGCTGCCAATCACCCTCAACTACCTCGGCTTGCCGCCGCACAGCCACGAAGCGGCCGACTACAAACAAGCCGAGCAGGCCTTGCTGAAAATCCGCCCGTACATCCAGTATTTCCACGCCTCGAAATACATCAGCGACCTGGCCAACGGCAACGTCTGCGCGGTGATCGGTTTCAACGGTGACATTGTTCAAGCGGCGGCGAGCGCCAAGGAAGCCAAAAACGGCATCGACATCGCCTATTCGATCCCGACCGAAGGCACGACATTGTGGTTCGACATGATGGTCATGCCGAAAAGCGCGCCGCATGAAAAGAACGGCTACGCCTACATGAACTACCTGCTCGAACCGAAGGTGATTGCCAATATCAGCAACAGCATCCATTACGCCAATCCGAATGCGGCGGCCAATGAGTTTCTCAATCAGGACGTGATCGGCGATCCGGCGATTTATCCGCCAAAAGAAGTGATGGACAAATTGTTCACCGTCGAAGAACTGCCGGCAGCGATTGCGCGGCTGACGACGCGGTTGTGGACGAAGTTGAAGACCAATACCTGACCCCCCGCGACAACGGTGACACTGGTGGGATGGGCGATTTTGGGTTATTGCTGACAGCGCGGCATGTCGCCGAAACCAAGGAGCTTTCCATGAAATCTTTGTTGCTGGCAGCACCTTTGTTGCTCATCGCATCAGTGGCCCACGCGGGCATTCCGATGCTCAATGCCACTTGCCCGGGCAAGATCGAAGTTCACGCGGATGAAGGCGGGCCGATCTACATCAATGGCAAGGAAGCCAAATTGAAGAAATTCAACGACAACTATTTCGAGGCCAAAGGCGCGGGCGTGACCATTTCGCTGAGCATCAATCCCGATGGTTCACCGGGGGTGTCGTACACCGGGAAGAACAAGGCCAACGGGATCTGCGAAGTGAAGCAGGGCTGATCAGGCGATCTGGTTACGCCCGGCGGCTTTTGCCCGGTACAGCTGTTGGTCAGCGCGTTTGATCAGCAGGGTCTGGATGTTGTCAGCGGGATCCGCCAGGCCGATGCCGATGCTGACGGTCATGTTGCCGACATGAGGGAAATGCGCGTTGGCGATGGCTGTGCGGATTTTCTCGGCGACCACTTCAGGGGTATCCGGTTGCGCGACTTCCGGCAACAACACTGCAAACTCTTCACCACCGTAGCGCGCCACGAAATCGGTGCTGCGGGTGCTCTCGCGAATCAGTTGCGCCAGTTGCACCAGCACGTCATCGCCGATGGCGTGGCCGTAGGTGTCGTTGATCCGTTTGAAATGATCGGCGTCGATCAGCAGCAAGGCAAACGGGCGGCCGGTACGGCGGAACAGCAGGTTGTACTCGGTAAGCTTTTCGTCGAAGCGACGACGGTTGAAAACGCCGGTCAGGGAATCGTGGGTCGCCAGACTGAGCAATTCGGCGTTGGCTTGGGTGAGGGCCGCCGTGCGCTGCGCGACGGTGGCTTCCAGCGAGGCATTGGCCTCCTGCAACTGACGTTCTTTGCCGAGCAGTGATTGCGTCATCGCATCGATCGACTGGCCGAGTTGGGCAATTTCCTGCACTGGATGTTGCAGCGGGAAGTGTGCGCCGGGCTGATTGTTCTGTACGCGTTTGGCCGAGCGAGCGAGTTGTTCAATCGGGCGGCTGAGGTACAGCGCCAGGTAGTACGCCACCAAGCCACAACCGATTGCCGCGAACACGCCCAACAGCAACAGTTTGTAGAGCAGCAGACGCGCCGGTTGCAGGGCAGTGTCCAGCGGTTGGCGCACAGCAATCGACCACGACAATGCAGTGCTCGACGGTGTCGGCACGGTCACGCGACTGGTCAGATAACCATCGCCGACCGTCCAGCCCGGCGAGTTCGGATCGTTGGCCGCGACCTGTTGGCCCATTAACGCCTCCGGGTACAGCACTTTACCGTCATGATCGATGATCAGCGCTTCGAGATCCGGCGCCGAATCCTTGTGCGACACCGCCGCCGATTCGACAATCCGCGTCACCCAGCTCCAGTGTGCGTGAGCCCCCAGCACACCAATCACTTGGCCCTCGGCGTTGTGAATCGGCGCGGCGAAGTCAATGAAGCGCAACGGTTCGCCATTCGGCAATCCCGGCAGCAATTTGGCGAGTAACACGGCTTCGTGCGGATCACCGGTGTACTCATTGCGCAGACCAGCCTGGAACCACGGGCGTTGTTGCACCGATTGACCGACCAGCAAACCGTTTACGGCCTGATGCACGAGGCCCTCGGCATCGGCCACGCCCATCCACGCGTATTCGGCACGGGCCTGGGTGCGCAACTGCATCGACTTGAGAATCGCCGGGTTGTCCAGATCGCCGCGCTCCAGATGCGGCGCTCGACTGAGCAAATAAACCTCAAGTTGCCGCTCGCGCAACTGTTCGCCGAGCAATGCCGCCGCCGAGCGCGCGGTGCTCAGCAGCGCATTGCCACTGGCCTGTTTCATCTGCTCGGTGGCGATATGACCGACGTAGAAACCCACGCTCAGCAGCGTCAGCAGGGATAAACCGGCAAACCAAAGAGTGAGATGGCTACGCAGACTGGCTTTGAGCATGGGCGAGCGGATTCTGTTTTGAAGTTGTGGCCGGATGGTATGCGCAATGATCGACCGACCGCCAGTCGTCACTTGCGCCAGGATTTGTCAGACCCGTCGCTGACCCTCGTAGGAGCTGCCGCAGGTTGCGATCTTTTGACTTTATTACCTCGCCGCCCGCACACACAATTCACCGGTGCTCCGCATCAACGCCAACTCGTGCAGCGCATCCTGCGCCAACCCCTTGCGCGCTTCCGCCAGCCAGCTCGAACAATTCGGATCCCGACGGTAAGGCGCGAAATCAGCGTACTGCTGCAACAATCGGCTCTGCAGCTCATCCAGTCGCGGCCGAATCTGCTTGCCCAGATCCGGGCGTGCAGTGTCCGGCGCCACACCCGCCGCTTGCCATTGTGCGAGCAAACCGTACTGCACCAGTTTATTGGCCTCCACTTGCGCAGCAATCAATTGCGCCACGTCTTCAGCATCAAGTTTGCGCTCGGCGGCCAGCGTGCGCGCATTGGCAATCACCTGCGCTTCACGCGCGCTGTCCTGAATCGGCTTGCCGCTGTCCCACTTGGTCAGCGCTACCAGATCGCCGATGTTCAGGCGCTCGTTCAATGTCATCAACAACGGCTTCAAGGCTTCGGGAGCAGCACTGGGCGTGGCGGCGCAAGCGCTGCCGGCGAGGAGAGCGAGGAGGGCGCTGGTCAGCAGATTTGTAACGTGCGGCATGAGCAAAATCTCAATCACGAACAATGGGTGGAGTGTTGTTTACCACAGACTCCGGCATCGCTTCAGGGCGAAATTAAACACGAAGCTTAAATGTTAATTGCGCCCCGCTGACAACTCATCGAAGCTATCCTCCTTAAGCCTTCCTGCCGTCGAGATGGACCTCCTGCCCCATGCAAACCCCAGCCGTCACCAAACCCCTCTGGCAAACGTATTTGTTGTTCCTCGCCCCGATGGTGTTGTCGAATTTTCTGCAGTCGATGTCGGGCACGGTGAACAGCATTTACATCGGCCAGATGCTCGGCACTCAGGCGCTGGCGGCGGTGTCGGGGATGTTTCCGATCATCTTCTTCTTTATCGCGCTGGTCATCGGCCTTGGCGCGGGCGCGGGCGTGTTGATCGGTCAGGCGTGGGGCGCGCGCGAGCCGCACATGGTTAAAGCCATCGCCGGCGCAACGTTGTTGCTGGGTGTGCTGATTGGTTTGATCGCGGCGGTGCTCGGCAGTGTGTTCGCGCGGCAGGCGTTGACCGGATTGGGCACGCCGGCGGATGTGCTGGACGACGCGGTGGCCTACGCGCACGTGATGATGTGGATTCTGCCGTCGATGCTGGTGTTTGTGCTGTTCACCCAGTTGCTACGTGGGGTGAGTGACACGTTGTCGCCGCTGCTGGCGCTGATCGTCTCGACCAGTGTGGGCCTGGCGCTGACCCCGGCGTTGATTCGCGGCTGGTTTGGCCTGCCGCAACTGGGCATTCAAAGTGCGGCGTACGCGGGCCTGGCCGGTAACCTCGCGGCGATGGCATGGCTGGCGTGGCGCTTGATCCGCAAGGGCCATCCGCTGGCGCCGGATCGAGAGTTTTTTGCAGCGCTGCGGCTTAACGGTGCAATCCTCGGCAAGGTGCTGCGTATCGGCCTGCCGACCGGCGTGCAGATGATTGTCCTGTCGTTGTCGGAACTGGTGATTCTGGCGCTGGTGAATCAGCACGGTTCGCAGGCAACGGCGGCGTATGGCGCGGTGACGCAGATCGTTAACTACGTGCAGTTTCCGGCGTTGTCGATTGCCATCACTGCGTCGATTCTGGGCGCACAGGCGATTGGTGCCGGGCGTCTGGAGCGCATGGCGCCGATTCTGCGCACAGGTTTGCTGATCAACGTGTGCCTGACCGGTGGACTGATTGTGCTGGGTTACCTGCTGTCGCACTGGTTGCTTGGCTTGTTCCTGACCGAAGACTCGACCCGGGCGATGGCCGAGCATCTGCTGCACATCATGCTCTGGAGCCTGTTGGTGTTCGGCTTCCAGGCGATCATCGGCGGGATCATGCGCGCCAGCGGCACAGTGCTGGTGCCGGTGATCATTGCGATTATTTGTGTGGTCGGCGTGCAGTTGCCGGCGGCGTACTGGCTTGATGGCCAGTACGGTTTGCAGGGTGTGTGGATGGCGTTTCCGGTGGCGTATCTGGGGATGCTGGTGTTGCAGACGCTGTATTACAAATTGGTGTGGAAGCATCAGAAGATCGAGCGGATGGTTTGAACTTCAAACCCTGATCCCGAAGTGGCGTAACTGTCGGTTGTTTGCTTTAGTCAATCGAGGCCCTCGACGGTAAGCGCTGCCCGGAGAATCTCATGTCGATCCGATTGCTGCTCGCTGCCGCGTTTTGCCTGTGCGCCGTGCCGATTGCCCAGGCGGTCGAATACAACCGGGTCAACACGACCGCCAGTCAGATCAGCTTCACCTATAACCAGATGGGCTCGCGGATGTACGGCACGTTCGGCAAGTTCGAGGCGACGCTGAGCTTCGATTCCGACAATCTCGCCAACGCCCGCACGACGCTGCACATCGACCTCACCAGCATCGATGCCGGCAGCGAAGACGCCAATACCGAACTTGTGAAACCGGCGTGGTTCGACACGGAAAAATTCCCCGTCGCGGTATTCGAATCGAGCCATTTCACGCAAGTGGCCGAAAACCGCTACCTGATCGCCGGCCAGCTCACCCTCAAAGGCATCACCCGCGACGTGCAGGTGCCGGTTGAATTGAAGCCGGAGAACGCCATCGGCATTTTTGACGGTGAGCTGCTGCTCAAGCGCGACGAGTTTGGGCTCGGCGCGGGGGAGTGGGCGGACACGGTGGTGTCGAAGGACATCGCGATCAAAATCAAAGTGGTGGCACCGCAGCAGTAATACCCCGATTTTCCCAATGTAGGAGCTGCCGAAGGCTGCGATCTTTTGATCCTGTTTTTAAAAGACAAGATCAAAAGATCGCAGCCTTCGGCAGCTCCTACAGGGGTTGGCGCAGGGACAAGGTATGATGTCGCGGTTTTCTGCCGGAGTTCAGCTGCCATGCCTCGCATCACCCACTACAAATCCCCATGCCCCGAAGGCGTCAACAGCCAGATTCTGCAAATGGTCGTCGACTACCTGACCGACATCAGCGCGGTTGGCCTGGGCCCGAGCAACCTGCTGTACAACGTGTATCAGTACGCGGTGGGCTACGAGGTGCATTTGTATCTGGAAGCGTTGAATGGCGACAAGGGCACCGAAGTCGAGTTGCTGGTGGCGACCGCCGATGAAGATCCGGAACAGGTGATCGGTTTCCTTTTGTACCTGCCGGTGCAGGGCGACTGGGAAGCGTGCAGCGTCGCCTACATGGCGGTGCGCGAAGGGCACCGGCGGCAAGGCGTGGCGCGGGCGATGATCGGCGAAATGCTCGGCCGTTATCCGCATGCGGAGCTGGGCTGCACCGTCGGCAAAGTCCCGTATTTCGATGCGCTTGGTTTTGAGGTGATCGGCTCGCGCGAGACCCAGGTACTGATGAGCACCCGGCATTACCGCAGCAACGGCTTGCGCGGTTTCATCGACACCACGCCGATTTACCGCTCACTGGAAGTGCAGCAGATTCACACGTATCTGCTACAGAAAAACAGCAAGCGCGCGATGCTCGATGCCGAGAAGCAGCGCGATCGCCATCTGGATCAAACCACTCGCCACACGGAAGAATTTGTCCGCCAGCGTTTGACTCTGCACTAGCTCCTGACAGCGGCGCGTTCGACCATTGCGATGATGGTTGCGTACAACTCGTTGATCGCGTCCTCGGCGCTGATTTCACCGTTGGCGGCAGCGTGCGACAGCGCTTCGGCGGCGCCGAGCATTGCACGTAGTCCGGCAGCAGTGATCGTCCCGCCATTGGCGTAAGGCGCCAGGTCGCGGCGGCACTTTTCGAGGAAGATCGCCTCGTACTCCCGCTTGATTTTCTCCAGTTCCGGGGTGCTCGCCAGCGCGGCGATGATCCCCGGAATTTCCGTTCCCTGAAACATCACACAATCGACATACGCCTTGGCAATCACTGAGGCGGTGCCGACGAGTGTCGGCTCGCATTCGGCGATCGCGGCGTCCATCACCACGGTCTGGCGTGCATCGAAATCGCGGTAAAGCGCCGCGAGTAACCCTGCGCGGGTGACGAAATGGTCGTAGACCACGGGTTTGGTCACGCCGGCCTTTTCGGCGAGATAGCCGAGGGTCAGCGCATCGGTGCCCTCGGCGCGGATGATCTGCCAGGCGACATCAAGCAACTGGCGCAGGCGATCCTCACGGGAAAGGCGTTTGCGCGGTTGCGCGGGGGAATTCTGTTTGGTCAGTTGATCAGTTGACATGGTTTATATACCAAAGGTAACTTAAGCTCCGTAACTTACCAAGAGTATATAAGCCTTGGTCAGCCTCACCAACCGGAGAATTGCCATGCACGCATTGATTGTTGTTGCTCATCACGATCCGCGCTCACTGACCCACAGCGTTGCCACACAAATTGCTGCCGGCCTGACCGAAGCCGATCCGGCCAACACCTTCGAGATCGCCGATCTCTACGCTGAAGGCTTCGAACCGCGTTTCGGCGCAGCGGATTTTGCCGTGCATCATCGCGAGGCCTCGCCGCCGGAGGATGTGCTGGCGGAACAGGCACGCATTGATCGCGCCGATGCGTTGGTGCTGGTTTACCCGGTGTATTGGTGGTCGATGCCGGCACTGCTCAAGGGCTGGATTGATCGGGTGTTCAGCAATGGCTGGGCGTTCGATTTTGCGGGTGACTTGAAGCATGTGAAGTTGCTGCAGCGTTTGCGCGTGCACCTTGTACAACTCGCCGGGGCAGACGAACGCACCTATGAACGCCACGGTTACGGTGCGGCGATGAAGGCGCAGATAGAACACGGGATTTTCGATTACAGCGGGGCGACGGTGCTGAGCTCGACGTTGCTGCCGGAGTCGGAGTTGCGCGAGCCGCAGTTGCAGCTGCAAGTGGCCCGGAAACTCGGTTATCAGATGTTCACATAACTCCTGTAGGAGCTGCCGAAGGCTGCGATCTTTTGATCTTGAAAAACAACATCAAAAGATCGCAGCCTTCGGCAGCTCCTACAGGGATTTGTGGGGTTATCGCGAGCCAGGCCAGCCTGCCTTTTCGAGGGCGGCGAGCAAGGTTTGTGCATCCAGCCCCTGAACCGAATGGCCATTGCCTTCAGTGCTCTCGCTGGCCAGCAAGGCATTGATGATCGCTTCCTCAACCGCCTCGGTGGCGGCCAGAAACAGCTCGCTGATGTGATCGTTATTGACCATCCGCAAGCCGTCACACGTCGGCGCACCTTTGCTTTCATAGGCCGCCGGCGGCACGTGATCATTACCCGTGGCGAAGGCGATAAAGATGTCGCCGCTTTGATCTTCATTGCCGCCACCGGTGCGCGCCAGACCGACGCTCGCCCGTTGCGCCAGGCGTGTGCACTGATGCGGCAACAACGGCGCATCGGTGGCCAGGCAAACCACGATCGAACCCATGCCAGGATGCGGCAATGCGGCGCGCAAAAACGGTGAATCCTTCTGTTCCATGTAGCGCCCGACCGGGTAGCCGTCAACCCGTAACTGGTTGCGAATGCCATAGTTGGCCTGGACGATCGCACCCACTGTCCAGCCGCCCTGCGCAGCGCTCAATCGCCGCGACGAAGTGCCGATGCCGCCCTTGAATTCATGGCAGATCATGCCGCTGCCACCGCCGACCGTGCCTTCCACAACCGGGCCGTCGACCGCGTTGTGCAGGGCTTCGGCGACATGTTCAGGTTTGACGTGGAAGCCGTTGATGTCATTGAGCAACCCGTCGTAAGTCTCCAGCACCACCGGCATGTTCCAGTAGAGACGGCCATCGTCCGGTTGCTGCTGACGATCCAGCACAATCAGCGCATCGCGCACCACGCCGAGGCTGTGGGTGTTGGTGAAAGCGATCGGACTGGTCAACAAGCCCGCCTCGCGAATCCACTCAAGACCGCTGGCGTCACCGTTGCCATTGAGCACATGCACGCCAGCGAAACACGGTTGCTGGTTGGTCGAACCCTGACGCGGTTCGATCAGGGTGACGCCGGTGCAAATGTCACGACCGGCCGTGCTTTTACCGCGCACGTTGCTGTGGCCGACACGCACACCGGGCACGTCGGTGATCGCATTGAGCGGGCCGGGCTGCATCTGGCCAATGCGGATGTTGAGGTCACGGGCACGAGGTTTCATTGATTTCTGTCTCTCCATAAAAATCTTACATGTGTCGCGATCTCTGTAGGAGCTGCCGCAGGCTGCGATCTTTTGATCTGCAAAAACAACGTCAAAAGATCGCAGCCTGCGGCAGCTCCTACAGGAAATGCGTTGGTCTTGCTGATCAGTGGTCACCGGTTGATATCCCCTCGATGACCCCGCATGATTCGGCACTTCCGGCCGCTGCGGCCGGTGTTGATCAAGTGCGGTCAGCCTATCGATCCGATCGCGCCTGACCCATTCCCATCATGGGTTACACAAAAGGGGTAGAGCGTGGACGCGTTGTTGCAGGAATTGCCTGTGCATCAAAGTCTGGCGCGGGTCTTCACCTGTGTCGGGCAGGACGGATTCTGGCGGGCGCTGGTCGACACTTTGCGCCTGCTGGTGCCGATGGATAACGCCTTGGTCGCGGTGATGACGGCGGGCCAGGCGCCGCAATTGCTGATTGATATCGACAGCAAGGGCGCTGTCGAGGAGCAGGAAAACCTCGCCGATTACACCGCCGGCATGTACCTGCTCGATCCGTTTTATCAGGCCGCTTCGGCGGGGCTCGCTGATGGCTTGCACAGCCTGGCGTCGGTGGCGCCTGACCAGTTTTTGCAGAGCGAGTACTACCAGAGCTACTTCCGCTCGGTGGTGGGCGCGGATGAGTTGCAGTTCATGATTAACGTTGATGGCAGCGTGTTGGGCTTATCGATGGGGCGTTCGACGCCGTTCGAAATGGCCGAGCAGGGCCGGCTGCTGTGTGTGCGCGACTGGGTGCTGGCAGCGATGCGCCGGCATGTGCAGCTATTGCCGCCGCAAGGGGCGGTTGCTGAAGTGCTGGTCGGCGATCTGGCGACGTTGCTGGATCGCTTCGATGCGCGGCTGACCGTGCGTGAAAACGACACGGCGCGGCTGATCTTGCAGGGTTTCTCGAGTAAGGCGATCGCCCAGCAGATGGGGATTTCGCCGGAAACGGTGAAAGTGCATCGGCGCAATCTCTATCAAAAGCTCAATGTCACCGGACATGGTGAGCTGTTCGCACTGGTGCT
The DNA here is from genome assembly GCF_049959085.1 of Pseudomonas rustica. Taxonomy (NCBI): domain Bacteria; kingdom Pseudomonadati; phylum Pseudomonadota; class Gammaproteobacteria; order Pseudomonadales; family Pseudomonadaceae; genus Pseudomonas; species Pseudomonas rustica. Next base: position 1,888,632 of record NZ_CP188200.1, read on the forward strand.
GCGCCCGAACTGACTCTCCACCCCCCCTGTAGGAGCTGCCGAAGGCTGCGATCTTTTGATCTTGTTTTTAAGAGATCAGGATCAAAAGATCGCAGCCTTCGGCAGCTCCTACAGGGATTTGGGTTGTGTCAGGAACTGCGTTTGAAGACCAGGGCTTTCAGGCCGCTTTCGGGATCGATGTCGGGAAATTCCGGCGGGTTCTCCAGCCGCTGTTCAAAGCGCAAACTCGGCGCCTCCTGCGTCACGCCATCAATCAAAAAGTCCGAACCAAACGCCGGGTCATTCATGCAGGCCAGCACCGTGCCGTCCGCCGTCAGCAACTCCGGCAGACGCCGCAACACGCGCTGATAATCCTTGGTCAGCAAAAAACTGCCTTTCTGAAACGACGGCGGGTCGATGATCACCAGATCGTAAGGGCCGCTGTTGATCACCTTGCCCCAGGACTTGAACAGGTCGTGGCCGAGGAAGCTGACTTTGCCGGTGTCATGGCCATTCAAACGGTGATTGTCGCGACCACGGCTGAGCGCGGCGCGGGACATGTCCAGATTGACCACATGACTGGCGCCACCCTCGATGGCCGCCACGGAGAAACCGCAGGTGTAGGCGAACAGGTTCAGCACGCGCTTGCCGTCGGACTGTTCGCGCACCCAGTTGCGCCCGTAACGCATGTCGAGAAACAGCCCGGCGTTCTGCTTGCGGCCCAGATCGACGCGGTATTGCAGACCGCCTTCGACGATGGTCATTTCATCGATCTCATCGCCCAACAGCCATTCGGCGGTGCTCTGCGGCAGATAACGGTGCTGGATCAGCAACGTGTGCGCTTTGGACTGCTGCCATTCGGCCGAAGAAGTGATGTCGAGCAACACGCGCTTGAGATCTTGCAGTTGCTCCGGCGCCGGTTCCTTGAACAGCGACACCAGCACCACGCCTTGCAGCCAATCCACCGTGACCTGTTCCAGCCCCGGCCAGCAACGCCCGCGCCCATGAAACAAGCGACGGGTTTCGCCCGGTGCGCTGGCGAGTGCCGGCAGCAAATGGGCGTGGAGGGTGGCGAGGGCTTCAGGGTTCATCGGTCACGGTCGGCAAGCAAATGGGCCGGCATTTTAACCACAATTACGCCACTTCGAACGTTTGTCTCAGGATTGCCAATCCGACCATTTGGAAAACTCCTGTATCAAAAATGAATTTCTACAGAACGCGCTGCTCATACCAGATAAGCAGCGGATTCAAGCCGCTAAATCGTTAATGCTATTCAGGGAGTGCAGTTTCATGTGCCCATCACCAACGGCGGACGCGCACCTTCCTGGCGGGTTGATTCTGGTAGTTGAGGATGATCCGTTGATTCTGGAGTTTCTTTGCGAAATTCTTCAGGAGGAAGGTTTCAAGGTCGAGCCGCATAGCAGCGCCGACGCAGCCAAATTATATCTGGACGAACACGCGCCGGAAGTGAATCTATTGCTGACCGACATCACCATGCCCGGCACCCTCAACGGCGCCGATCTGGCCAACCTGGTCGGCGATCGCTGGCCGGACAAACCGGTGATGGTCATGTCCGGTTATGAAACGCCGGAGACGTCTGGGGTCAAGCACTCGGTCGCGTTCATCAAGAAACCCTGGGCGATCGGCCAGTTGCTCGATTGCGTCGAGAGTGCCTTCAAGTCCAAGGCTCCGCGTCTGCACTGACAAGTGCTACATTGCCGGGCAAATTTGCCCGGCCCCTTGCCAGAGGATGCGACCCTTTGTCTGCTCACAATGATCTTTTCGACCGCGCGTTTGGCGCGTTCCTGTTCGACATGGACGGCACCGTCCTCAACTCCATCGCCGCCGCCGAGCGGATCTGGTCAGCCTGGGCCGTGCGCCATGGCGTCGATGTCGAGACGTTTCTGCCGACCATTCATGGCGCGCGGGCGATCGACACGATCAATCGCCTGAACCTGCCGGGCGTGGACGCGGAGGCACAAGCGGCGTTTATTACCGCAGCGGAGATCGAGGATGTTGAAGGCATTGTCGAGATTCCGGGGGCGGCGGCGTTTCTCAATCAATTGCCAAAGGATCGTTGGGCCATGGTGACGTCGGCGCCGCGCGATCTGGCGTTGCGGCGGATGGCGGCGGCGGGGATTCCCGAGCCGGCGGTGATGATTACGGCTGAGGATGTGAAGGCGGGTAAGCCGGATCCGGCGGGTTATCTGCTGGCGGCTAAACGCTTGGGGCTGGAACCGGCGGGGTGTCTGATTTTTGAGGATGCCGCTGTCGGGATCCAAGCCGCTGAAGCGGCGGGCGCGTCGTTGATGATCATCACCACGACGCATCAGCATCCGCTTGAAACCGAGCACGCGACACTGGCCAGTTACGACGCGATCCGCCTCCAAATCGACAACGACGGCCTGCACCTACAGCCTGCCTGAAGCTGTCCCCCTGTAGGAGCTGCCGAAGGCTGCGATCTTTTGATCTTGTTTTTTTAAAAGACCAAGATCAAAAGATCGCAGCCTTCGGCAGCTCCTACAGGGGGTGCGGCGTTAGTAGACACCCGGTAACAAGCGCCAGCTCCGGGCGCAGTATGCGTCATACTCGGCGCCAAACTGCCCGCGCAGCAGCGCCTCTTCAGAATGGATACGCGCGATCAACGGGATCAACGTCAGCGCCGCCAGCAGCAACCCGACAGTTGAACGAAACGCCAACGCCCATCCCAGCGCATTCACCACCAACCCCAGATAACTAGGGTTGCGCAGGTGTTGATAAATCCCATCCGTGACCAACCGATGCCCCGGCTGAATCGCCACCAACCCGCTGAATCGGTGGCCCAAGACAAACACCGGCCACAAGCGCAGCGCCCCGCCAATGATGAACAACAACGCGCCAAGCCAGCGCACACCTTCGCCGCCAAACGTCCAGAAATTCAGCCGATCGCAGTACGCGGGTAGAAATCCGCTGAGCAAACCAATCACGCCAAACGCCGGAAGCACCCAGCGATTGGCGCGATCCTCGCGTTCGCCGGAGCTCAGGTTGACCTCGGTAAACATCGACGCGATCACCATCGCCACGGTGGCCAGCGCGACCACCACCAGCGAGCCGTGGGAAAAGAACATCCCCACGCCACCAATGCCCCACACCGCCAGGCCCAGATAGGCGAGGGTGGCGAGCACGGCGACCACGGTCATTTGCGCTGACATTCTCATGGCGTTCTCACGGCGGCATACACACTTTTGCAGTGTAGATCCCCGTAGGAGCTGCCGAAGGCTGCGATCTTTTGATCCTGTTCTTTTAAAAACAAGATCAAAAGATCGCAGCCTTCGGCAGCTCCTACAGGGATTTGCGGTGCACACGGAATTTGCGTACGCCACAAACCCCTGTGGGAGCGAGCCTGCTCGCGAATGCGGTGGTTCAGTCAATATTGCCGGTAACTGGCAGACCGCTTTCGCGAGCAGGCTCGCTCCCACAAGGGACAGGTTGTGCGGCGGTGAGGATTTTGCGGAAAGTTTCCACCAACGGCCGCAAATTAATCCGGTGCCACGCCGCCCACAACGGCGTAGTAAACGCCAGCCAAGGCACCTCACGCAGCACGACCCCGGGAGGCGCGTTATGGCTCAGGCCTTTCTGAATCATCGCAATCCCCAGCCCCGACGCCACCAGCCCCAGCGCGGTAAACGGCTCAGTCGCCTGCATGCGCACATCCGGCGTGAAACCCGCTCTGATGCACGCGCTAACAAACTCATCACTCGCATCCTGACGTGGCTGCACGCCGATCCATTCCTGATCCGCGAGATCCTGCGGACTCAACACCGCCTGCTGCGCCAGCGGATGCTGTTCCGGCAGCGCCAGCAGCATCGGATCATCCAGCACCTGAAAACCCAGCAGATCCGGGTCGTCATCGGTCGGCGGCTCACTCACCAATGCGATATCGAGACTACGCTGACGCAGGCCTTCGAGTTGCTCGGCGGAACTCAAGTTGTACAGCGCGACGTGAACATTCGGCCGATCGACCCGCAACACACGCAAGGCATTGGGCAAAACCCCGGCGTGCATGGCGTTCTCGATATAGCCGATGCACAAACCGCCTTCTTCGCCACGACCCAAGCGCTTACCGAGGGATTCGAGGCGATTGGCGTGCGTGAGCAGTGCGCGGGTTTCGGCGAGAAAGGTCTGGCCATCGCGGGTCAGGCGAATGCGCTGCTGGCTGCGTTCGAACAGCGTCAGGCCGAGGCGCTCCTCAAGCTGAGCGATCTGCCGGCTCAGCGGCGATTGGGAAATGTGCAGCCGTTCGGCGGCGCGGCCGACGTGTTCTTCCTCGGCGACGGCGACGAAGTAGCGCAATTGGCGGATGTCGATCATGTCAGACCTATAGGGACTCAAGTGCTGCGCATTATGTCTTGGACGGTCTCGGTGTCGCAATCTAGGATCTGCTCAACGGTCACGCAGACCACCAACGAATGAGGACAATCCGATGAGCTTGAAAGACAAACTGCCCGGCAAACTGGGCTTCGGCACCGCACCACTGGGCAACATGTTCCGCGCCATTCCCGAAGCAGAAGCGCAGGCCACTGTGCATGCTGCGTGGGATGCCGGCGTGCGTTACTTCGACACCGCACCGTTTTACGGCTCGGGCCTGTCGGAAATTCGCCTCGGCGAAGCCTTGAAGCAATACAAACGCGACGACTATGTGCTGAGCAGCAAGGTTGGTCGGGTGATTCTCGATGAAGTCGAAGACGCAGCAGCCCGCGATCTCGGCGAAAAAAGCGGCGTGTTCGAACACGGTCGCCCGAACAAAATCGTTAACGATTACAGCGCCGATGCGACCCTGCGCTCGATTGAAGATAGCCTCAAACGCCTGCAAACCGATCGCCTCGACATCGTCTGGGTACACGACATCGCTCAGGACTTTTACGGCGATCAATGGCTGGAATACTTCAATCAGGCTCGTACTGGCGCGTTCAAAGTGCTGACCCGTTTGCGCGAAGAAGGCGTGATCATGGGCTGGGGTCTGGGCGTAAACAAAGTCGAACCGTGCGAGCTGACCCTCGATCTGACCGAAGCGCAGCCTGATGGCTTCCTGTTGGCCGGGCGCTACACGCTGCTCGATCACGAACGTCCGTTGCAACGTTTGATGGACTCGGCGCTGGCGCAGAATGTCGAAATCGTCGTCGGCGGCCCTTACAGCTCGGGCATTCTGGCCGGTGGTTCGCACTTCGAATACCAGAAGGCCAGCCCGGAAGTGATCGCTAAAGTTGAACAGATCAAACGCATCGCCGCCGCTTACAACGTTGATGTGAAAGCTGCCGCGCTGCAATTTTCGTTGGCCAATCCTGCCGTTGCTGCGGTGATTCCCGGCGCGAGCAAACCGGGCCGCATCGCTGAAGATGTCGCGGCGTTGTCGGCGGTGATTCCTGCCGGGTTCTGGCAGGCCATGCGTGAGGCAAAACTGGTTTCTGAACGTGCACCATTACCCATCGATGAGGTGAAAGCATGAAGATTGATCTGAGTGGAAAACTGGCCATCGTCAGCGGCAGCACCGCTGGGATCGGTCTGGGCATCAGCCAGTCGCTGGCGGAAGCCGGCGCCACCGTGGTGGTGATCGGCCGCGACAACGGCAAGGTCGAGCAGGCGCTGGCGAGCATTCGCGAAAAAGTGCCGGGCGCGCAATTGCGCGGTCTGGCGGCCGACCTCGGCACGGCGGAGGGCGCGCAGACACTGTTCGCCGCCGAACCGCGCGCGGACATTCTGGTGAATAACCTTGGCATCTTCGACGCCGTCGATTTCTTCGAAGCGCCGGACAGCGAGTGGACGCGGTTCTATGAGGTCAACGTGATTTCCGGTGTGCGCCTGGCGCGGCATTACGTGCCGGCGATGGTCGAGCAGGGCTGGGGGCGGGTGATCTTTCTGTCCTCGGAATCCGGGGTGGCGACGCCGGCCGACATGATCAATTACGGCGTGACGAAAAGCGCCAACCTCGCGGTGTCCCACGGTTTGGCCAAGCGCTTGGCGGGCACTGGTGTGACGGTGAATGCGATTTTGCCGGGGCCGACGTTCACCGATGGCCTGCAAGACATGCTCAAGGATGCCGCCGCCGAGTCTGGCCGCAACTTGCGCGATGAGGCCGACGCCTTTGTGCTCAAGGCTCGCCCGACCTCGATCATCCAGCGTGTTGCGGATGTTGAAGAAGTCGCGCACCTGGTGACTTACATAGCTTCGCCGCTGTCCTCGGCTACCACGGGCGCTGCGTTGCGCGTCGATGGCGGCGTGGTCGACAGCCTGACTATTTGAATTCTTGAGAGAGACGTTTATCCATGGCATCTGCATCTGCACATATCGACATCCCGGCCTCGGCCGATCAGGTCTGGCAATTGATCGGCGGCTTCAACACGCTACCGGACTGGCTGCCGTTCATTCCCAAGAGTGAATTGAGCGACGGCGGTCGTGTTCGCACCTTGCAAACCGCTGACGGCGCCGTGGTGATCGAACGCCTGCAAGCGTTCGATAACGCCGCCAAGACCTACAGCTACTCGATCGAACAGGCACCGTTTCCGGCAACGGATTATCTGGCGACGATCAAGGTTGAAGCTCAGGGGCAGGGCGCACGGGTCACGTGGTCAGGGCGCTTCACCGCCAAAGGCGTGAGCGATGAAGAAGTGGTGGCGCTGTTCACCGGCATCTACCAGGGCGGCCTCGAAGCCCTGCGGGCCAACTACCCAACCTAAGCCACCGCAAAATCCCTTGTAGGAGCCGAGCTTGCTCGCGAAAACGGAGGATCAGACGATACATTTATTGCCTGACCCACCGCCATCGCGAGCAAGCTCAGCTCCTACACTGATTTGTGGTGTGCACGGGATTTTTTGTGCGACTAAGAACCCTGTAGGAGCCGAGCTTGCTCGCGAAAGCGGTGGATCAGACGATACATTTATTGCCTGACCCACCGCCTTCGCGAGCAAGCTCAGCTCCTACACTGATTTGTGGTGTGCACGGGATTTTTTGTGCGACTAAGAACCCTGTAGGAGCCGAGCTTGCTCGCGAAAGCGGAGGATCAAACGATACATTTATTGCCTGACCCACCGCCATCGCGAGCAAGCTCAGCTCCTACACTGATTTGTGGTGTGCACGGGATTTTTTGTGCGACTAAGAACCCTGTAGGAGCCGAGCTTGCTCGCGATAGCGGTGGATCAGACGATACATTTGTTGCCTGACACACCGCCTTCGCGAGCAAGCTCAGCTCCTACACTGATTTGTGGTGTGCACGGGATTTTTTGTGCGACTAAGAACCCTGTAGGAGCCGAGCTTGCTCGCGATAGCGGAGGATCAGACGATACATTTATTGCCTGACCCACCGCCATCGCGAGCAAGCTCAGCTCCTACACTGATTTGTGGTGTGCACGGGATTTTTTGTGCGACTAAGAACCCTGTAGGAGCCGAGCTTGCTCGCGAAAGCGGTGGATCAGACGATACATTTATTGCCTGACCCACCGCCATCGCGAGCAGGCTCACTCCCACATTGATTGCATTCCAAATGGACGTCAGGAATTAGTGATCAGGCTCTGCCGGCAGTCGAGCACCAGTTTCGCGCCGCCAAGGTCGCTGGTGCCGACTTCAAGGTTGAAGCCGTGCAAGCTGACAATCGCCGCAACGATCGAAAGCCCCAATCCGAACCCGCTCTGCGGCTGCCCACCCTCGGTGCGATAGAAACGTTGAAACACCGCCTCACGCTCTGACTCGGCAATCCCCGGCCCCGAATCGTGCACTTCGATGCGCGTATGCCCTGCGTCATTCACACCGCGCAAAACCACAGTTCCGCCCGCCGGAGTGAACTTGATCGAGTTGCTCAACAGGTTCGCCAGCGCCTCAAACAACAACGCCCGATCGCCATTCAGCGCCGGCAATGTTTCCGGCATGTTCAGTTCGAAATGCAGTTCATCTTCTTCAGCCAGCGGCAGATAAAACTCATGCAGTTCCTGCAGCAATTGCACCGGGTCCAGCTCGACAAAACCGGAGCGGCGCTGGCGATCTTCCAGTTCGGAAATCCGCAACAAACCACGAAACCGCGCCATCAGCGTATCCGCTTCGGCCAGTACCAAATCCAGTTGCGCTGCTTCCTGCGAGCCTTCACCCGCCTGTTGCTGCATGCGATACAACTGCGCGCGCAAGCGGGTCAACGGTGTGCGCAAGTCATGGGCGATGTTGTCGCAAACCCCCTTGACCTCGTTCATCAAACGCTCGATGCGCTCAAGCATGGCGTTGACGATGGCGGCGAGCATATCCAGTTCATCACGGCGATTGGACAGTGGCAGGCGATGGGTCAAGTCGCCCGCGACGATCGCCTGAGCGCTGTCCTGAATCGCTCTGATCCGCCGCAAAGGTCGGCGTCGCAGCAAGTGCCAACCGGCGATCCCCGGCAGAATCGTGAATGACACCCCCCAGAACAACGCATGCAGAATGATCCGCGTCACCGCGAACAGCGAACCGTTGTCGCGCAGCAGCACCAGCCAGCGGCCGTCGCGGGTCTGCGTGGCGACGGCATCGCAACTGTCGTTGGGCAGGGTCGGATCATCGGAGCCCGCGCAGTCGGCGAGCATGTGAATCTTGCCGTCCAGCGGCAGACCTTCGGGGATTTGTTGCAGGGCGCCGCCAAGATAACGGCCTTCGACGTCGAACAGGCCATAAGCGTCGATGCCACGAATGTCGAAAGTCATGCTCGCGGCGAGGGCGTCTTCCAATTGTTCGCCGCGAAAGTGCGAGAACAGATGCTGACGTTGCATCAGCGAATGCTTGGCGAGGTTATCGAGGTAGCTGGACACCTCGTAATACATGACCCCCATGAGGATCGCGCTCCAGGCCACGAACAACGAACTGTACAGCGCCAGCAAGCGGCTGCTGGAAGAGCGCCAGCCGTCAGATGGGTTCGGCAATGACATAACCGGAGCCCCGTACCGTGCGGATCAATGGAACATTGCCCACCGCGTCGATTTTCTTGCGCAAGCGGCCGATGTGCACGTCAATCAGGTTGGTGCCCGGGTCGAAGTGATAACCCCAGACTTCCTCGAAAATCATCATCCGCGAGAGGATCTGGCCGCTGTTGCGCATCAGAAACTCGAGCAATTTATATTCGGTCGGCAGCAGCGTCAGCACTTGTTCGGCGCGGCGTGCTTCGTGGCTGATCAAATCCAGCTCAAGGTCGGCGACTTGCAACGTGGTCGGTGGCGTATCGGCGCTGCTTTGGCGGCGCAACAGCACTTCAACCCGCGCGGCCATCTCATCGGTGGCGAACGGTTTGGTCAGGTAGTCATCACCACCGGCGCGCAAACCGCGCACGCGTTCATCGACATCGGAGAGGGCGCTGATCATCAGAATCGGTGTCGACACGCCCATGGTGCGCAGCGTTGTGACGATGGCCAGGCCATCCAGTTCGGGCAGCATGCGATCGAGGGTGATCAGGTCGTAGTTGCCGCTGACGGCACGGTCCAGGCCTTCTCGGCCATTGTCGACCCAATCCACGTCGAGGCCATGGCTGCTCAGTTCGGCAACGATTTCCCGGGCGGTCACGGCGTCGTCTTCGATGGTCAAAATGCGAGTCATGGGCAGGCCTGCTGATCGGTTGAAACGGAATGGCAGCATTTTGCCAAGATTTTTGCCTGACGCTTTAAATTAACTTTCATGTAGGGGCTGTCAGAAACGCAGATTCGCTTGCTGCGGATCAATGCAGACTAATGCATAAAACCCGCTGTAATTCACAGCTTGTTGCAATTTGCATGGTCTTAGGAAGTTCATTCTTTGTAACTTATTGAAAATAAACGATTTATTAAATCTCTGCATCTGGCACGGTCGCTGCAATTCCTCTCTCGAACGAGTTGTAACACCATTTTTCATGCCTGGAGCAGAACAACAATGAATAGATCCTCTGATGGGTTTTATCCTGCCTTTGAAGGAGATTCGAGCAACGTCTCAGGGGTGTCCTGGGGCGCGATCTTCGCTGGCGCGGCGGCGGCTGCGGCATTGTCGTTGATCCTTGTACTGCTCGGTTTCGGTCTGGGTTTCTCCGCTGTTTCACCGTGGGCCGGGGAGGGCGTGAGTGCCAAGGGCCTGGGTATTTCAACAATCGTGTGGCTGGCGGCGACGCAGATTATCGCTTCCGGCATGGGCGGTTATGTGGCCGGGCGTCTGCGCGTCAAGTGGGCGAACATGCACGGTGACGAGGTTTACTTCCGCGACACCGCGCACGGTTTCCTCGCCTGGTGTGTGGCAACGTTGGTCACCGCAACATTAGTGGTCGGCTCGGTCAGCAGCATTGTCAGCGGCGGTGTGCAGGCCGGTGCCAGCGTGGCGGGCGGTGCAGCCAGTGCCATGACCCAGGCGGCCGGTACCGCTGCGGCGAACACCGACAGCAACCAGTACGGTTACTTCATCGACAGCCTGTTCCGTGATGATCGCCCGGCTTCGGTCAGCGATGACGCTGCCCACGGCGCCGTGGCCCGCATATTTGCGCAAAGCCTGGCCAACGGTCAGCTGAGTGCCGAGGATCGTACCTACCTGGCGCAGTTGGTCGCTCAACGTACTAACTTGTCGCAGGCTGATGCCGAGCGCCGCGTAGATGAAGTCTATGCCCGCACTCAGAAAGCCATCGCCGACGCCAAAGTCAAAGCTCAACAAGCGGCTGACACCGCTGCGAAAGTCGCTGCCTGGACTTCGCTGTGGATGTTCATCGCGCTGCTGGCCGGTGCCTTCTTCGCCAGCCTCGCGGCCACCTTTGGCGGTCGTCGTCGCGATGCAGTCGAGTACGTTGAAGTCGATACCTACACCACGACCACTCCAGTCCGTTAAACAAGGAGCATCACCATGCGCTCACTTCTACTGTTTTTTCTCGGCGTACCGATCCCGATCATCATCCTGATTGCGCTGTTCGTACACTGATCTATTGGGGCTTATGCCTCGGCCGCTTGCACCTTCGGGTGCAAGCGGCTTTTTCGTTTCTGCCTGAATGACCGGCTACCGATCTGGGTCAATATTTCTCTCTGGAATATTCACTAACGTATTTGATCCAGACCTTGGCTGGGCGTGAGCTACAGTGCAACAGGCGCAAGTACTGCGCTGACGTAGTAGCCGAAGCGACGCACGAATCAAATGAAGTGAACACGTCGACACGCTGTAGTACAGCAAGGAGCGGACGCACAACTCCCCTGAACTTTTCACGGATGAATTGCAATGCACTGCCTAGTAAGAACCTTCGATATCCAGCCCTTGGCGCAGGCGGATATGACTGTCCATATCAACGGCCAGGCGGTCGATGCCGCCATCGGCGAAACCGTCCTCAGCGTCATTCAAGCCCTCGGCATGCGCCAGATCGCACGCAACGACCATGAGCAGATCAGCGGTGCCTACTGCGGCATGGGCGTGTGCCAGTGCTGTCTGGTGAAAATCGATGGCCGGCACAAGCGCCGCGCCTGCCAGACGGTAGTGCGCGACGGTATGCAAATTGAAACTCAAGTCAACCGCATCACTGCGCAGGAGGTCGTATGAACCTGCATCCGGTGATTGTTGGCGGTGGGCCGGCGGGCATGGCCGCGGCCATTGAACTGGCTCGCCACGGCGTGCGCTGCACGGTGCTGGAAGAGGCTTCGCGTCTGGGCGGTGTGGTCTATCGCGGGCCATTGCGCGACGGCGTGCAACTGGATTACCTCGGGCCGCAGTACGCGGAAGCGCTGGGCAAATTGCACGGTGAATTTCAGCAGCATGCCGGGTTGATCGACGTTCGTCTCAACCACCGCGTGGTCGGCGCTGAGGGTACACGAGCATTGGTAGTGCTTGATGGCGACGAACAGTTGCACGAAATCCAATACCCACAATTGTTGCTCGCGGCCGGTTGCCACGAACGCAGCGTGCCGTTTCCTGGCTGGACGCTACCGGGCGTGATCATGCTCGGCGGCCTGCAGTTGCAGATTAAAAGTGGCGTGGTCAAACCCCAAAGCCCCGTGATCATTGCCGGCACCGGGCCCCTGCTGCCGTTGGTGGCGACGCAACTGCATGCGTCCGGCGTCAAGGTGTCTGGCGTTTATGAGGCCTGTGCGTTCGGCAAGATCGCCCGGGAGAGTCTGGCGCTGCTGAACAAACCACAGCTTTTTCTCGACGGCTTGAGCATGCTGGCCTATCTGAAACTGCATGGCATCCCGATGAGCTACGGCTGGGGCGTGGTCGAAGCCCACGGCGAGGGCGGGCTGAAAAGCGTCAGCGTCGCGCCGTACTCGGCCACTTGGGAGCCGGACATGGCCCGCGTCGAGCGTTTCGAAGCGCAGACATTGGCCGTCGGTTACGGCTTTATCCCGCGTACGCAGCTCAGTCAGCAAATGGGCCTGGATCACGGTTTCAGTGACGACGGTTATCTGCGTGCCCATTCGAATATCTGGCAGCAAAGCAATCAGCCTCACGTGCATCTGGCCGGTGACATGGGCGGGATTCGCGGCGGTGAAGCGGCGATGCTCGCCGGCAAAATTGCCGCCACGTCGATCCTCTTGCAACGCGGCGTCTTCGAAGAGGAACTGGCGCAGATTCGCCGCGACCGCTTTCTGAGCAAACTCAAAGCCATTGTGCGATTCCGTGCGGCGGTCGATCGCTACACCGAACGCGGGGTTGGCCAAACGGCATTGCCCGCGGCCGACACGGTGATCTGCCGCTGCGAGCACGCCACCCGTGCCGACATCGATCTGGCGCTGGAGCAAGGCGTGCAAGACATCGCCAGTCTGAAAATGCGCACCCGCGTGAGCATGGGCGATTGTCAGGGGCGCATGTGCGTCGGCTATTGCAGCGACCGTTTGCGCCAGGCCACCGGGCGGAAGGATGTCGGCTGGCTGCGCCCGCGTTTCCCGATTGATCCGATTCCCTTTTCCGCGTTTCAGTCCGTCGGCACGGAGGCCGTTTCCCATGAGTAAGTTCTACGACGTGATCATCGCCGGTGGTGGCGTGATCGGCGCGTCCTGCGCCTATCAATTATCAAAACGCAAAAATCTTAAAGTCGCGCTGATCGACGCCAAGCGCCCGGGCAACGCCACCCGTGCTTCCGCCGGTGGTTTGTGGGCGATTGGCGAGTCGGTCGGCCTCGGTTGCGGGGTGATCTTTTTTCGCATGATGTCGGCCAACCGCAAGCGCGAAACCCAAGGTGCCGCTGTTGCAGTCGACTCGAGCACGCCGCACATTCTGCCGCCGTCATTCTTCGACTTCGCCCTGCAATCCAACGCGCTGTACCCGGCGCTGCACCGTGAGTTGAAGGACAACCACGGGATGGATTTCAAGTTCGAAAAAACCGGGCTGAAATTCGTTATTTATGACGATGAGGATCGGTTGTACGCCGAGCATATCGTTGGCTGCATTCCGCATCTGGCCGATCAAGTGCGCTGGCTTGATCAAGCCGAGTTGCGCGCGGCTGAACCGAGTGTCAGCCACGAAGCACGCGGAGCGCTTGAATTCCTCTGCGATCATCAGGTCAGCCCGTTCCGTCTTGCCGATGCCTACACCGAAGGTGCGCGGCAGAACGGCGTCGATATTTACGTCAACACTAACGTGACCGGGGTGTTGCATCACGGTTCGCGGGTGACCGGCGTGCAAACGGCGGAAGAAGGTGTGTTCCATTGCAAAACCCTGATCAACGCGGGCGGTGCCTGGGCGGCAGATTTGAGCGAATGGGCGACCGGTATCCGCATTCCGGTAAAACCGGTGAAGGGCCAGATTCTGCTGACCGAACGCATGCCGAAAATCCTCAACGGCTGCCTGACCACCAGCGATTGCTACGTGGCGCAAAAGGACAACGGTGAAATCCTGATTGGCAGCACCACCGAAGACAAAGGCTTCGACGTCACCACCACCTATCCGGAAATTGCCGGGCTGGTGCAGGGCGCGGTGCGCTGTTTGCCAGAGCTCAAGGATGTGAACCTGAAACGCACGTGGGCGGGATTGCGCCCGGGTTCGCCGGATGAGTTGCCGATTCTGGGGCCGATGCGCGGCGTGGAAGGGTATTTGAATGCCTGCGGGCACTTCCGCACCGGGATTCTGACCTCGGCGATTACCGGCGTGTTGCTGGACAAACTGGTCAATGACGAACCGTTGCCGTTGGACATCACGCCGTTTCTGGCGGATCGCTTTGAACCCGCGCCGGTCAAGCAAGCCCTGAAACTCGAACTGGCCTGACACAATCCCCTGTAGGAGCTGCCGAAGGCTGCGATCTTTTGATCTAGATCTTTAAAATCAGAGTCAAAAGATCGCAGCCTTCGGCAGCTCCTACAGGGTTGGGTTACCACATCATTTCGGTATTGAACACGGGCTCAGGTTTTGCGCGATTCCTCTTCCAGCTGATCCGACTCAAACAGCCGCGCCAGCTCGGCCCTGGCTTCCTGTGCCGTTTGCAGGACTTTGGCCATGTCGTCATAAACCGCATGTTGCGCTTCCAGCACCTGTTCGTCGTGATGCTTGAAGCGTTTGATCCGCGCATCGGCCTGCGCTTGCGTCAACCCGAGCCCCACCAACGTGCGCCGGCTCATTTCCAGACTCGAATAATACGTCTCACGAATCGCCTCAGCCCCGACGTCCACCAAACGGTGAACATGCTGACGGTTACGCGCGCGAGCGATGATTTTCATGTGCGGATACAGCTTGCGCACCACTTCGGCGGTCTTGATGTTGGTCTCCGGATCGTCCGTGGCAATCACGAAGTATTCCGCCTCGCCAACCTTCGCCGCACTCAGGATTTCCGCGCGCATCGGGTCGCCGTAGAACACCGGCACACCGCCGAAGCTGCGCGACAGTTCGATGGTTTCTACCGACGTGTCGAGGGCGACAAACTTGATGTTCTGTGCACGCAAAATCCGCGCGATGATCTGACCCATCCGTCCCATGCCAGCGATCACCACGCGCGGGCTGTCGGTATCGATCTCGCGGAATTTCTCCGGCACTTCCACCGGCTGCACTTTCGGGCTGACCATTTTTGCGCAGATCAACAACAGCAGCGGGGTCACCGCCATCGACAGGGTGATGGTCAGTACCAGCAAATCATACAGGCGCGGATCGAACAGGTTCTGATCGCGTCCGATCTTGAACACTACAAAGGCAAACTCACCGCCAGCCGCCAACACGATACCGAGACGAATCGCACTGACCTTGTTCAGCCCGCCGGCCAAGCGTCCCACGATAAACAACAGTGGCAGTTTCAGACCAATCAACAGCAGCGTCAGCCCCAGTACAGTAATCGGCGCGCTGAGCAGCAAACTGAGGTTGGCGCCCATGCCGACGCTGATGAAAAACAGACCGAGCAGCAAACCTTTGAACGGTTCGATCTGAGCTTCCAGCTCATGGCGATATTCCGAATCCGCCAACAGCAGGCCGGCGAGAAACGCGCCCAGTGCCATCGACACGCCGACCAGATCCATCAGCCACGCCGTGCCGATCACCACCAGCAACGCGGTGGCGGTCGAGACTTCCGGCAGTCCGGTTTTCGCGACAATACGAAACACCGGGCGCAACAGATAACGGCCGCCGACCACGACCACGGCAATACTGCCCAGCACCTGTAAACCGTGGTTCAGGTCTTGAGCGGCGCTGGTGGTGTGATCGCCGCCGGCCAGCATTGGCACCAGCGCAATCAACGGGATCGCCGCAATGTCCTGAAACAGCAAAATCGCAAACGCCAGCCGACCGTGAGGGCTGGTCAGCTCCTTGCGCTCGGCCAGGCTTTGCAGGCCAAAAGCGGTGGACGACAAGGCCAGACCGAGGCCGAGCACAATTGCGCTGTTGAGCGGTTGGCCGAAGGCGAACAACGCCAACACACCGATCACCGACGCCGTCAGCAGCACCTGCGCCAGGCCAACGCCGAACACCGATTTACGCATCACCCACAACCGTCGCGGCGACAGCTCAAGGCCGATGATGAACAGCAACAACACCACGCCCAATTCGGAAATATGGCTGACGCTTTGCGGGTTACCGATCAGCCCCAGCACGGACGGGCCGATGATCACCCCGGCAAACAGATAACCGAGCACAGCGCCCAATTGCAGACGTTTGGCCAAAGGCACGATAAGCACCGCCGCCAATAGAAAGACGACGATGGCTTGTAACAAATTGCCTTCATGGGGCATGGGTTTACTCCTGACAACGGTACGGCGAATGCGGCAAGGATAAGGGCTGGCCTCGCGATGCACCACAAAGCCGCGCATCGCATCCCTTGGACACACCCTGTAGGAGCTGCCGAAGGCTCGGGCCGCGATCGGACGATCTTTTGATCTTTGTTTTGCCTCCAAAAATGAAAGATCAAAAGATCGCAGCCTTCGGCAGCTCCTACAGGGATCCAGATGTGCTCTGTAATAATTTGCATCAATTGGTTACATTTATAACCCCTGCGTATCAATCCCTGCGAGTCCGCCATGGCCATCAACTTCGACCTCAACGACCTGCAAGCCTTTCGCGCGGTGGTCGAGCAGGGCAGTTTTCGCAAGGCCGCCGACACCGTGCGGCTGTCGCAACCAGCCCTGAGCCGGCGCATCGAGAAGCTCGAAGACGCGCTCGGGGTAAAACTGTTCGAACGCACCACTCGCAAAGTCAGCCTGACTCAGGCCGGACGCGGGTTTCTGCCCAGCGTCGAGCGTTTGCTGGATGATCTGGATGTTGCGCTGCTCGGCATCAGCGAAGTCGCCTCGACCCGATTGGGCCACGTCACCGTCGCCTGCGTGCCGTCTGCGGCCTACTTCTTCATGCCGCGCGTGGTCGCCCGCTATCACCAGCAATTTCCGCGGATCAAGGTCAAAGTCCTCGACTCCAGCGCCCACGATGTCCTTACCGCCGTGGTCAACGGCGAGGCGGATTTCGGATTGAGTTTTATGGGCACGCAGGATGCCAAAGTCGATTTCGAACCGCTTGTGCAGGAGTGCTACGTGGTCGCTTGTCGCCGCGATCACCCGTTGGCCGGGCGCAGCAGCGTGACGTGGGATGAGTTTTATCAGCAGGATTACATCTCGCTGGACAAGACCTCGGGCAATCGCTTTTTGCTCGATCAAGCGTTGAGCCGTGTGGTGCCGCAGCGTCAAAGTATCTGCGAGACCCTGCATGTGACGACGATGATTGGTTTGGTGGAGGCCGGGTTGGGCGTGGCGGCGGTGCCGTTGATGGCGATGCCGGGGCCGGATCATCCGATTCTGACGCGAGTGCCGCTGACCGATCCGCAGGTGATGCGCAGTGTCGGCATCATCAAGCGCCGGGATCGTACGTTGACCCCGGCGGCACTGGAACTGGAGCGGCTGGTGGTGGAAATGAAAGTCTTGCCGCCAGAAGTCAGCGCTTGACCGAATCCAGCCCGGTCGCTTGCACGTCAGCCTGGGCGGCGGGCGCGGCGAGATAAGCGAGCAAGGCTTTCGCTTCGGCTGGATGCTCTGCGTTCACCGGAATACCGGCAGCAAAACGCGTCACCGACTGCACCGATTCCGGAATCTTCGCGACAAAACTCACCCCCGGCACCGGCAGCAATTCGCTGACTTGCTGAAAGCCCAGTTGGTAGTCGCCGGTGGCCACCACCGAACCCACCGGGACTTTCGGGATCATCTTCGCTTTCGGTTTCAGTTGATCTTCGATGCCGAGTTTCTTGAACAACTGCTGCTCGATGTACACGCCGCTAGCGCTGTCGGAGTAAGCCACCGACTGTGCGTCGAGCAGGGTTTTCTTCAGGTTGTCGACGTTGCTGATGTCCGGTTTCGCCGCGCCTTCGCGCACCACCAGGCCGATCCGCGAATCCGCCAGTTCAACGCGGGAAGCCGGGTCGACCTTGCCTTGTTTGATCAAGTCATCGAGGGCATAGCCGACCATGATCACCACGTCGGCGTGTTCACCGCGCGCGAGGCGATTGGGGATCGCTTCCGGTGCCTTGCCCATCGACGGGCCGAGTTGGGTGTCGAGGGTGTTGCCGGTGGCGGCAGCGAATTTCGGGCCGAGGATTTTGTAGGCAGCGGTGAAGCCCCCCGACGTCATCACGTTCAGTTGTTCGGCGTGTGCCAGAGCGCTGAACGCGAAGAGGGCGAGGGCGGTGAGGTTGAAGAGTTTTTTCATGGTCATTATTCCTTATGCGGCAACCGGTTGCAGACGGCCGCCCGCGCGGCGATAGAGGTACAGCGTCGCGCACAATGCGCACAGCGCGCCGATGCTCATCCAGTAACCCGGCGCAGCTTTGTCGCCGGTGTACTGAATCAGGAAGGTCGACATGGCCGGGGTGAAACCGCCAAAAATCGCGGTCGCCAGGCTATACGCCAGAGAGAAACCGGCCACACGCACTTCGACCGGCATGATCTCGGTCAGCGCCGGAATCATCGCGCCGTTGTACATGCCGTAGATAAACGACAGCCACAACAGCGACAGCAACATGTGGCTGAAGCTTGGCGCCTGCACCAGATACGACAGCGCCGGATAAGTCGTAGCCAGTGCCAGCAGCGACATCGCGATCAGCACCGGGCGACGGCCGATGCGATCCGACAACATGCCGCCGACTGGCAGCCAGAAAAAGTTCGAAACGCCGACCAGCAAAGTCACCAGCAGCGCATCCGAGGTACTCAGGTGCAGCACGGTTTTGCCGAACGTCGGCGCATAAACGGTGATCAGGTAAAACGCGGTGGTGGTCAGGGCGACCATCAACATCCCGCCGAGCACCACCACCCAGTTCTGGCCAAGGGTGCGGAACACTTCGCCCATTTTTGGACGGTGTTTGCGCGCGGCGAACTCTTCGGTTTCCGCCAGATTACGACGCAACAGAAAGATGAACGGCACGATCATGCAACCGACGAAAAACGGAATGCGCCAGCCCCAATCGGCAATCACGTCCGGCGCCATCCACGCGTTCAGCGCGAAGCCCAACGCGGCGGCAACGATGATCGCCACTTGCTGACTGGCCGACTGCCACGCGGTGAAAAAGCCCTTGCGGCCCGGCGTAGCGATTTCGGACAAATACACCGAAACCCCGCCCAATTCCGCACCGGCGGAGAAGCCTTGTAACAGACGCCCGATCAGCACCAGCGCCGGCGCAAACAGGCCGATGGTTTCGTATCCGGGCACCAACACAATCAATATCGTGCCGCTGGCCATGATCGACAACGTGACGATCAAACC
Source organism: Pseudomonas rustica (assembly GCF_049959085.1). Classification (NCBI taxonomy): domain Bacteria; kingdom Pseudomonadati; phylum Pseudomonadota; class Gammaproteobacteria; order Pseudomonadales; family Pseudomonadaceae; genus Pseudomonas; species Pseudomonas rustica. The sequence goes on from NZ_CP188200.1 coordinate 1,907,736, forward strand.
CTTACGGCGACCGACGTCATCGATGTACGCACCGAGCACGATTGCCCCCAGCGGACGCATCAAAAAGCCTGCGCCGAACACCGCGAAGGTCATCATCAGGGACGCGAATTCACTGCTCGCCGGGAAGAACACCGACGCGATTTGTGTGGCATAGAAGCCGAACAGAAAGAAGTCGAACTGTTCGAGGAAGTTGCCCGAGGTCACCCGGAAAATGGCGCCGGCCCGCGAGCCGCCGTGAGGGATTGTGGCTGTCATAGCAAAGTACTCCACCGCTTTTATGACGTGCGCCACGGAGAGTCTGCGCACGGATGTTATTGGGGCGGATGGTGGCGCAGGTGTAACAATATGTTAATTGCATTGTTGGCATGCATTGATGTGTAAAGCGGATCAATACGCCAGCAAACGCTTTTGTACGAGCCGAGCTTGCTCGCGAAAGCGGTAGATCAGTTGATGAAGAGGTTGGCCGTGCCGACGCCTTCGCGAGCAAGCTCGGCTCCTACAGATTTTGTGGTGTTCACGAAATTCGTAGACACCTGAAAATCTTGTAGGAGCAGAGCTTGCTCGCGAAGGCGGCATGACCGGCGACTACAATTTCCCGGCCAGCCATAGCAAAAACACGGAATGATTCCCGCGCCCCGCAGTCGGAGTTCAGGTATCACACATCAATAGAGGTTCACCGATGAACAGCAAAACCCTAATCGCCAGCCTGGCCCTCGTCGCCGGCATTGCCGGGATCAGTCCACTTGTTCAAGCGGCGCAAACCTCAAGCGATCCCTCCGTTCAATCCCCGGTCAGCGACCGCGAATTGAAGGTCAACGACCGCGCCCCGGATATCTATCAACGCAGCGAAAAAGCCATCGACTGGAAAGCCAAAGGCCTGAAAAAACCGGTTGAGCAGGCGCAATGGGTGCAGATCAATGATCAGTACGTCATGGTGATGATTACCAACGGGACGATTGTCGAGATGAAACCGGTTCCGCGTTAAGTCCGGATTCAAAAGCCCTGCGCATGCACTCGCGCAGGGCTTTCCCCGCCCAACCGATACTGATTATTCCCACTGCGCTTAGCCTCATACATCGCCAGATCGGCAATGTGCAGCAGCCGATCCATCGCCGTCGCATGATCCGGAAACACCGCCACCCCAAGGCTGGTGCCGATGTGGCGTTGGTCGTTGCCGATGCTGATCGGTGGCGACAGTTCGATGAAAATTTTCTGACAGATGCTGCGGGCTTCGTCCTGCAGGTTGAGGCTGGGTGACAGGCCCTGCAGGATGACCACGAATTCGTCACCGCCAATCCGCGCGACGGTGTCGGTGCTGCGCAGGATGCGTTTCAGGCGGGTGGCGGTGGTGATCAAAACGCGGTCGCCGGCGGCATGGCCGTAGTGGTCGTTGATGTTTTTGAAACCGTTGAGGTCGACGAACACCAACGCGACGCGGGTTTCAGTTTGTCGCGCCTGATCCAGTGCTTCGGACAGCCGTTGCTCCAGCACCAGACGATTGGGCAAACCGGTCAGCGGATCGAAGTGGGCGAGGTGCTGGAGGTAACTGGCCGAGGCCTTTTCTTCAGTGATGTCGCGCACCACGCCCATCATTTTGATCACCGCATCATGGTCGTTGCGCACCACGTTGCCGGTCTCGCGCAGCCAGCGAATCGTGCCGTCGGGCCAGACCACGCGGTATTCCTCGTCATGGTTTTCCCCGGTTTCCAGGCAACGCAACTCACCGTCGCGCACCCGCACGCGGTCATCCGGGTGTACGCAGGAGCAGAAGAGGGCGTAGGACGGGGTGATGTCACCGATCTTGAAACCGAACATGCCGTAGATGGCGTCCGACCAGTACAACCGATCGGTATCGACCTCCCAATCCCAAGTGCCAATGCGCGCGAAATATTGGCTACGTTTAAAGCGCTCGGCATCGCCGTCTTGATGAATGTACTGGCCATCGGCTGCGCGGGTCAGCAGCTCTCGGTACTCGGCGAGTTGCCGACGCAATTCACGTTCGCGCCAGAACAGCACGGCAATCACGGCCAGCAAAATCACGCCAACGGCGAGGCCGATCCAGAGCTGGGTCATTGGGGCGCTGCCGGCATGGCGAATCGATCCGTGAAGTAGTGGCGGTTGGCTATCTTAATTCGTCATCACTCGATTCGGATACAGCGTTGATCTGCGTGTTCGGGTTGCCAACAGCCAGCAATTCTGGGAAAACGGCGGCCTGCTGAACAATAGAGCGAATGTTATGAATGATGAACTGCAGGTAATCGATCTTCAGGTAGGCGAGGGCAAAGCCGCAGTCAAAGGCGCGCTGATCACCACCCAATACACAGGCTGGCTGGAAGACGGCAGCGAGTTCGATTCTTCCTACAGCCGTGGCAAACCTTTTCAGTGCGTGATTGGCACCGGTCGTGTGATCAAGGGCTGGGATCAAGGGCTGATGGGGATGCAGGTGGGCGGTAAGCGTAAATTGCTGGTGCCGGCGCATTTGGGTTATGGCGAACGGACGATGGGCAAGATTCCGCCGAATTCGAATCTGGTGTTTGAGATTGAGTTGCTGGAGGTTTTAACTCGGGAGGATTGAGGTGGGTGGCTTAGGTGTTTTTATTTGAGCCGTGAACACAAGGAATGCGCCTCTATCATCCAGCGAAGCGTTGCCCTCACTGGATGATGTTGAGGTTATCCAAAAAGCCTGCGCATTCTAACTTTGCGGACTTCTAGCGGTGGTTGGGTTGAAGTGCCTTTAGGCGATAGCTGATATCAGGCCCATTGCAGTGGCGGAGCCAAGGGCAGATATCTACTTCTAATTTCGCAGCGGCGGACAGATTGACCAATGCATCCAGCGAGAACTTGTCGATTTTACCGTTGAGTACATCATTGAGGCGTGGCTGAGTGATGCCCAACCGTTTCGCTGCGTTCTTCTGAGGAAGCTCCCAGGCGCGAATGGTCTCGCAAAGCGTACGCATCAGTTTGGCTCGCCGACGCATATCGGCTGCGTGCTGCGGGGTGTCTTCCAGTGCATCCCAAATACTTGAAAAGCATTGATTGTGGTCTGGATGATCCTTCATGGGTTCATAGCCTGTTTCCTTGGTTTCAGACGGCCTGCTTTTTTGTGGCGAGGGAACTTGCTCCCGCTGGGTTGCGTAGCGACCCTAAAACCATTCGATCCGGGTAATTCAGATACACCGCAGATACCGGTTTTGCGACTGTTTCGCAGCCGAGCGGGACGGTGCGACGATTCGACAAGCTCCCTCGCCACAGTTTTCAGTCTCAGTTTCGGGTGGGCGGTTCGAGGTTGTCGAGGGCGCGGTTGACGGCGAGTTCGCCGAGCATGACGACTTGCTGGATGCCGAGCAGGGTGTTGCGGTAGGGCGTTTCGAGCAGGCCGGCGAAGTCGCTGAGCATGATGCTGGCCGAGGCCATGGATTCGCAGGCGTGGGCTAACAGGGATTCGGTTTCCATGTCCGGCGCGACGATGAACATGGTGCTGGGTTGTCGCTGTGGCGGGACGTGGGGTTTGAGGTAGTGATCGAGGGCGCGTTCGGCGGCGTCGCTCAATTTTGTCGGGTCGAGAGTGGAGTAGGGGGACGTTGGATCGGATTCGGGTATGGCATCCGCTTCTGGCGGATTTGGTGTCGGCTTAATCATTTGCTTAGAGTCTCCAATATTGCCGTCACCCGCATCGCGACTAAACGAACGGGTGGCAGCTATGCGCAGGTTAGTCGACCGGGACTCCAAGCTTTACCGGCGCACCCGAAGGCGCCCTACGCATAGCCACCATTACGCACAGCTATAAAAGCCTGACTGAATGACTGCGTGCGACTTGGAGAAAAACCGAGCGACTAAACCCGATCACTGAACATTCAGTGACGCGAACCAAGTTACCGGCAGCCCCCAAACCGCACAAGCCGGCGGATTCTGGCGTAGTTGTAGGCAAAGGCGCAAGGCGCTGTAGCCTTGTGGATGATGCCGAAATGATGCTGCGTTTTTCCGGGGCTTTCGCGAGCAAGCTTTGCTCCTACAGTTGATCGGCGACGCGCAAATCCTTGTAGGAGCCGAGCTTGCTCGCGAAGGCGGTCTATCAGTCACTCAAGAAACTGAACATCGGCATCCGTCCATTCAGCGAAGGCCGGTAATGCCAGGCCAGTCGCTCCAGATTCACACCGTGATCGAGGATTTCTCTGACAGTCGCACCGGCAATTTCCATCGCCAGCGCTTGCCCGGGACACTGATGCCGTCCGCTGCCGAAACTGAAACTGCGCCGGTTCGGGCGATCCGGCAAAAACTGGTCAGGATGCTCGTTCAACGCCGGATCCCGATTGGCCGAGGCCAACAACAGCAGAATCACATCTCCAGCCTCAACCCGCACCCCATCAATCTCGCAGGACTGCGCCACAAACCGTCGCGTGTTCTGCACTGACGGATCAAAACGCTGCACTTCCGCCAACACCGCTTCCATCGACGCCTCACGCAAATCGGGCCGACTCTTTAGCGCCACCAAAGCATTGCCAATCAACCCGGCAGTGGCTTCATAAGTCTGTGAACACAGCCCGATCAAATTGGCGATCAGCGCTTCTTCATCGCCTTCAAACCGCCGCTGAATTTCCGTCAGCAAAGCGCTGTCCGCCTCAGCCAGCAACTCGATGAAATACCCGCGCAACTGCTCAGCCGCCGCATGCGCCGCCGCCAATTGCAGGTCATTGCTCAACGGCGAGAGACAGGCGACGAAATCCGCCGTCAGCGCACTGATCGCCCGGCCCTGCGCCGGGGTAAAACCAAGCAGCGCCGCGACCACGCAAACAGGCCCGCGAAACATGGCTTTATATAAGCCGTCGGCGTCCACGTTTATTAACCGTGCAGCCACCAATGCGCGAACCTCGGCTTTATTGATCAGCTCAAGCGCAGGCTCGATTGCCGAACGCGGGCAACGCTGACGCTCGCCATCATTCATCCGCATCAACTGGCCGAACACCTTGCCGGCCATGCCATCGGCAATCGCTTTCGGCACGGGTTCCTGTGCAGGACGCACGCGGCAATCGGCATGCGCCAACACCGCGCACACCGCACGGGCGCTGCTGGCGAGCCACAATTTCAGTTCCTGATGAAACACCAAGCCTCCTTGAGCACGCAGCGATGCGTAATAAGGATAGGGATCGGTATGAGTCGCAGCGTTGATCGGATCCATGGTTCGCAGCCTTGTCGTCAGGAAAGTCATGCGAGTATCGTCAGTCCTCAGCGGCGACGATTCGTCCGGGAGCGAAATATGCACGCAGAACATCAAGACATCGGCGTTTCTCAAGTGGCCGCCGCCATCGCGGAACCGGCGCGTACGAAAATGCTCTGCTCGCTGATGGACGGCCACGCCCGCACCCCTACGGAGCTGGCAGCCATCGCCGAGGTCAGCGCCTCCACGGCCAGTGCGCACCTGGCCAGACTCAAGGATCTCGCGCTGGTGCGTCTGCATGTGCAGGGCCGTCATCGTTATTACAGCCTCGCCGACCAGCGTGTCGCCCAGGCGTTGGAAGCCTTGATGGTGATTGGCCAAAGCGCCGCGCCGACGTTCAAACCGCACACGCCGGATCGTCTGCAATTCGCCCGGACTTGCTATGACCATATGGCGGGGACGCTGGCGGTGTTGCTGCATGACCGATTTATCGAGGCCGGATGGCTGGTGGAGACGGACGAGCAGGCGTATCGCTTGAGTGACAGTGGCGCGTCGCTGTTTGAAGGTCTGGGTATCGAGGTTCAGGATTTGAGCACGTTGCGCCGCAAGTTTGCTTGTCCTTGTCTGGACTGGAGCATGCGTCGGCCGCATCTGGGTGGCTCGTTAGGGGCGGCGTTGTTGCAAGCGGCGTTGAGGCGTAAGTGGGTGACGCAGGATCTGGACAGTCGGGCGTTGGCGTTGACGGCCGTAGGGCGCAAGGAAATCAGTGTGCGGTTTGGTGTTGAGGTGGCGATTGACAAAGGCCAGATCAAAAGATCGCAGCCTTCGGCAGCTCCTACAGGAGGTGTGTACACCCGATGAACCCCGATCCCGAATCGACGTAGGAGCTGCGGAACGCTGCGATCTTTTCATCTTCGCTCCAAGCCGACGAGGGGTCGTGCCCAACCTTGTGCCCAAGCTCGCGACGCTATACTGTATATCCAAACAGTAAAGAGCCCGCGCCATGCAAATCATCGACAAGCTGAGCATTCTCGCCGACGCCGCCAAGTACGACGCGTCATGTGCGAGCAGCGGTGCGCCCAAACGCAGCTCCGAGGGCAAGAGTGGCCTGGGCTCGACCGATGGCATGGGCATTTGCCACAGCTACACGCCGGACGGGCGCTGCGTGTCGCTGTTGAAGATTCTGCTGACCAATTTCTGTCTCTACGATTGCCAATACTGCGTCAATCGCCGTTCCAGTGACGTCCCCCGCGCACGTTTCACGCCGGAAGAAGTGGTGGCGCTGACCATGGATTTCTACCGGCGCAACTGTGTCAGTGGGCTGTTTCTCAGTTCCGGAATCATCCGCTCGGCGGACTACACCATGGAGCAACTGGTGCGCGTCGCGAAGCTGCTGCGCGAAGAACATGAATTTCGCGGTTACATCCACCTTAAAACTATCCCTGAAGCCGATCCTGCGCTAATCGAAGAAGCGGGGCGTTACGCCGATCGCCTCAGCGTCAATATCGAACTGCCCACCGACGCCAGCCTGCAGACGTTGGCGCCGGAGAAGGATATCGGTTCGATCAAGCAGGCCATGAACACCATCTACACCGGTGTGCAAACCGTCCTTAACGAACCCCGTTCAGCGAAGTTCGCACCCGCCGGACAAAGCACGCAAATGATCGTCGGCGCCGATGACACCGACGACAGCACAATTTTGCACAGTGCGCAGTCGCTGTACGGCAACTTCCGTTTGCGCCGCGTTTACTATTCGGCATTCAGCCCGATACCCGACAGCCCGAAAAGCGTGCCACTCGCCGCGCCGCCACTGATGCGTGAACACCGTTTGTACCAAGCCGATTTCCTCCTGCGCAGCTACGGTTACAGCGCTGACGAACTGCTCAAGGGCCCGGGCAATCTGGCCTTGGACATCGATCCGAAACTGGCGTGGGCACTGCAGAATCGTGAAGTGTTCCCGCTGGATCTGAACCGTGCCGAAGCGTCTCTGATCTCACGCATCCCCGGCATCGGTCTACGCACCACCGAACGCTTGGTCGAGCTGCGTCGTCAGCGCCGAATCCGCTACGAAGACGTCGCGCGCATGCGCTGCGTGCTGGCCAAGGCCAAGCCGTTCATCATCACCAGCGATTACCACCCACAGCAGGCCGAAGTCACCAGCCATTTGCTCTATCAGCAATTGCGCGACCGGCCGATGCCGCAACAGATGGGGTTGTGGGGATGATCAATCTTGATTGCGACGATCTGTTCGAGACGTGGCGTCAGCAAGCACGTTGGCTGCTGAGCCATGAAATCGATCCAAGTCTGGTGAGTTGGGCGTCGGAAGGGGTGGGAGATCTGTTCGCCAGTGATGATCCAGTTCCAGAGGGTCAGGGGCCGTTTATGGCGAGGATCCCGCGTGCATTGCTCGATACGCTGGAACAAGCGGCGCAATACCGCGGCGATCAACGCTGGAGCCTTTTGTATGAAGTGCTGTGGCGGGTCAGCCATGGCGATCGCACGGCCATGCTTGCCGGAGACAAGCTTGGCAGCGAGCTACAGCGGCGTATCAAACAGGTGCGCCGCGAAGCCCATCACCTGCATGCGTTTGTGCGTTTCATCGAACGCCCGTCAGCCAGCGCTGGCCCGCAATACGTGGCGTGGCACGAACCGGCCCACGACATCCTGCACAGTGCCAGCGAACATTTCATCGGGCGCATGGGCCGCCATCGCTGGCTGATCGCGACGCCGCGTGACGGGGTTTATTACGATGGCGAGCAACTGATTCACCAGCGTCAATGCCCCGTGGAATGGCAGCAACTGGCGCAGAACGTCGATGATCCACATGGTGATCTGTGGTTGACGTATTACAGCCACATCTTCAATCCGGCGCGGTTGAATCCGAAGGTCATGCAGGGACATTTGCCGGTGCGGTTCTGGAAGAATCTGCCGGAGGGCGAGTTGATTCCTGGACTGATTACGCAGGCGCGGATGGGGAAGCAGCAGAACGGGCAGGCGAGTGGGATCGCCAGTCGTGCCGGGAAAAGGATTGCCTTGAAATAGAAGATCAAAAGATCAGGCGATCATGTAGGAGCTGCCGAAGGCTGCGATCTTTTGATCTTTATCACCACAACAAAAAAGCCCCCCACCAATCACTCGGTGGAGGGCGTTCATACATCCAGAGCCGTCAAATCAAACCTTAACGATCCAACCCGCTGGCGCTTCGATGTCGCCGGTCTGTACACCGGTCAGCTCTTTATAAAGCTTCTGGGTTACAGGGCCGACTTCTGTCTCGCTGTGGAAAACATGCAGATGATCGTTGTAGCTGATGCCACCAATCGGCGTGATCACTGCTGCAGTACCGCAAGCGCCGGCTTCTTTGAAGTCCGACAGTTTGTCGATCAGCACGTCGCCTTCAACCACTTCCAGGCCCAGACGCGATTTCGCCAGTTCGATCAGCGACAGGCGGGTGATGCCTGGCAGAACCGACGGCGAGTTCGGGGTGATGAACTTGTTGTCGTGGGTGATCCCGAAGAAGTTGGCCGAACCGACTTCTTCGATCTTGGTGTGGGTCATCGGATCCAGGTAGATCGCGTCAGCGAAGTTGGCTTTCTTGGCTTTCGAGCCCGGCATCAGGCTGGCCGCGTAGTTGCCGCCGACTTTGGCTGCGCCGGTGCCTTGTGGGGCGGCGCGGTCGTAGCTGGAGATCTGGAAGTTGTGCGGGGTCAGGCCGCCCTTGAAGTAGGCGCCGACCGGGATGCAGAAGATCGAGAAGATGAACTCGGGGGCAGTGCGCACGCCGATGTTGTCACCCACGCCGATCACGAACGGGCGCAGGTACAGCGCGCCGCCGGTGCCATAAGGCGGAATGAAGCGCTCGTTGGCACGAACCACTTCCTTACAGGCTTCGATGAACTGCTCGGTATCAACGGTCGGCATCAGCAGACGCGCGCAGCTGCGTTGCATACGCAGGGCGTTCTGATCCGGGCGGAACAGGTTGATCGAGCCGTCCTTGCAACGATAGGCCTTCATGCCTTCGAAGCACTGCTGGCCATAGTGAAGGGCAGTCGAGCCTTCGCTGATGTGCAGCACGTTGTCTTCGGTCAGGGTGCCTTTGTCCCACTCGCCATCGCGAAAGTACGACAGATAGCGCTTGTCGGTCTTGATGTAGTCAAAACCCAGCTTGTCCCAATTGATGCTTTCGTTACCCATGACACCCTCTATCACTGAACAACCGTCGAAACGGTTCAAGGCTTCTGACGTTTTTTGGATGGGCACAACAATACTTCATTCTTGAGCGGTTTCGCAGCCCGGACTATCGGATGACAGACAGATAAATCGCGTTGGCCTCAAGAATTCGCGAGCAGGCTCGCTCCCACAGGGAAACTCATTCCCAATGTGGGAGCGAGCCTGCTCGCGAAGGGGCCTACAGGTGCAACGCATGCCCGAGGGCACGCAACGCCGCTTCCTGCACCGCTTCTCCCAAGGTCGGATGCGCATGGATGGTGCCGCCGATGTCCTCGAGCCGCGCGCCCATTTCCAGGCTTTGCGCAAACGCTGTCGACAACTCGGACACGCCAACGCCCACCGCCTGCCAGCCGACAATCAGATGATTGTCCCGACGAGCGACCACGCGCACGAAGCCGCTTTTCGACTCCAGCGTCATCGCCCGGCCATTCGCCGCGAACGGGAAACTGGAAACGATGCAGTCCAGACCGGCAGCCTTGGCTTCGTCCGGCGTCTTGCCGACCACCACCAATTCCGGATCGGTAAAGCACACCGCAGCAATCGCCGTCGGGCTGAATTCGCGGGTTTTGCCGCTGATCAACTCGGCAACCATTTCGCCCTGCGCCATCGCGCGGTGGGCCAGCATCGGCTCGCCGCTCAAATCGCCAATCGCGTAGACATTGCGCATGCTGGTCTGGCAGCGGCTGTCGATCTTGATCGCCGAGCCGTTCATGTCCAGATTCAGCGCTTCCAGATTCCAGCCTTGGGTATTCGGTTTACGACCGACTGCTACCAGCACCTGATCGGTTTCCAGATTGAGGGTTTCGCCATCAGGATCACGCACCTGCAACGTGCCGTCGAAACCCAGCACGCTGTGTTTCAAGAACAGCTTCACGCCGAGTTGCTTCAGCGCGTCATGCACCGGTTGCGTCAGTTCGGCGTCGTAGGCCGGCAGGATGCGATCCTGAGCCTCAACCACACTGACGTCGGCGCCGAGTTTGCGATAAGCGATGCCCAACTCCAGACCGATGTAACCCCCACCCACCACGACCAGACGTTTCGGCACGGATGTCGGCGCCAGCGCTTCGGTGGAGGAAATGATTTGCCCGCCAATCGGCAGGATCGGCAGATTGACGCTGGTCGAACCGGTGGCCAGCACCAGGTGCTCGCACTGAATGCGCGTGTCGCCGACTTCAACAGTCTTGCCGTCGATGACTTTGGCCCAGCCATTGATGACCTGAACCTTGTTCTTCTTCAGCAACGCCGCAACGCCAGTGGTCAGGCGATCAACGATGCCGTCCTTCCACTCGACACTTTTGCTGATGTCGAGCGTCGGCGCCGAAACGCTGATGCCCAGCGCCGAATGCTGACTGTGATGCCGGGTCTGGTGAAACTGCTCAGCCACATGAATCAACGCTTTCGACGGGATGCAGCCGATGTTCAGGCACGTGCCGCCCAGCGCCTGGCCTTCGACCAGAATCGTCGGAATGCCCAGTTGCCCGGCGCGAATCGCCGTTACATAACCGCCGGGGCCGCCGCCGATGATCAGCAGCGTGGTGTTCAGAGATTGCATGCGCGCCTTACTCCACAAACAAAGTGGCAGGTTGTTCGATCAGGCCACGAATGGCCTGGATGAAGAGTGCCGCGTCCATGCCATCGACCACGCGGTGATCGAACGAGCTGGAGAGGTTCATCATCTTGCGGATCACCACTTGGCCTTTGACGACCATTGGCCGTTCGACGATTTTGTTGACGCCGACGATGGCCACTTCCGGCAGGTTCAACACCGGCGTGCTGACGATACCGCCCAGCGCACTGAGGCTGGTGAGGGTGATGGTTGAACCGGATAGCTCATCGCGACTGGCCTTGCCATTGCGCGCGGCATTGGCCAAACGCGAGATTTCCGTGGCGCTGTCCCACAGGCTGCGCGTTTCGGCGTGACGCACCACCGGCACCATCAGGCCGACATCGCTTTGCGTGGCGACGCCAACATGCACGGCGCCGAGGCGTGTGATGACCTGAGCTTCGTCGTCGTAACGGGCATTCATCTGCGGGAAGTCGCGCAGGGCGACGACCAAGGCGCGGACGAGGAACGGCAGCAAGGTCAACTTGCCACGGCTGGCGCCATGTTTTTCATTCAGGTGCGCACGCAGTTCTTCGATTGCGGTGACGTCGATTTCTTCGACATAACTGAAGTGTGCGGCACGTTGAGTGGCGTCCTGCATGCGCTGGGCGATCTTGCGGCGCATGCCGATCACTTGAATCTGTTCTTCGTCATTACGCTGGGCGTAAGCAGCGGCAACCGGCGCCGAAGCGTTCGACTGACCTTGCGCCAGATAGCTTTCAAGGTCTTCGTGCAACACCCGTCCGGCCGGCCCGGATCCGCGCACCAGACGCAATTGAATCCCCAGATCCAGCGCATGTTTGCGCACGGCCGGGGAGGCGAGCGGGCGTTCGTCTGCTTCGCGAGCAACCATCGGGCCTTGGCAAACCGCAGCCGGACGCGGGGCGGCTGGAGCAGGTTTGCTCTCAACAACGGCCTCAACTTTCGGCGCAACGGGTGTTTCTTTGACGGCAGCAGGCGCGGCCGATTCTTTCAGATTGCCGGCACCTTCAACCTCGATGCTGATCAGCACACTGCCAACCGCCATCACTTCACCCGGCTGACCACCAAGCGCAATCACCTTGCCATGCACCGGCGACGGAATATCGACCATCGCCTTGTCAGTCATCACGTCCGCCAGCACCTGATCTTCAACGACCAGATCGCCGACCTTGACGTGCCACTGCGACAGTTCTACTTCTGCGATGCCTTCGCCGATGTCCGGCATCTTGATAACGTGCGTGCCCATTCAGACCTCCATAACCCGTTTCAACGCCGCGCCCACTCGGGACGGCCCTGGGAAATACGCCCACTCCTGCGCGTGCGGGTAGGGGGTGTCCCAACCGGTGACGCGTTCGATCGGCGCTTCCAGGTGATGGAAGCAATGCTCTTGCACCAGCGACACCAGTTCGGCGCCGAAACCGCAGGTGCGGGTGGCTTCGTGTACCACCACGCAGCGGCCGGTTTTCTTCACCGACTTGACGATGGTTTCCAGATCCAGCGGCCACAGGCTGCGCAGGTCGATGACTTCGGCATCGACGCCGCTTTCTTCGGCAGCGACTTGCGAGACATACACGGTGGTGCCGTAGGTCAGCACGGTCACGTCCTTGCCCGGACGCGTGATCGCGGCAACGTCCAGCGGCACGGTGTAGTAACCGTCCGGAACCTGCGCTTGCGGGTGTTTCGACCACGGCGTTACCGGGCGGTCGTGGTGGCCGTCGAACGGGCCGTTGTACAGGCGTTTCGGCTCAAGAAAGATCACCGGATCATCGTTTTCGATGGAGGCGATCAGCAGGCCTTTGGCGTCATACGGGTTGGATGGCATCACGGTGCGCAAGCCGCAGACCTGAGTGAACATCGCCTCGATGCTCTGGCTGTGCGTCTGGCCACCGTAGATGCCGCCGCCGCAGGGCATGCGCAGGGTCATCGGCGCGGTGAATTCGCCGGCCGAGCGATAACGCAGGCGCGCCGCTTCAGAAATGATCTGGTCGGACGCCGGGTAGACGTAGTCAGCGAACTGAATCTCGGCGACCGGGCGCAAACCGTAGGCGCCCATGCCCACGGCCACGCCGACGATGCCGCTTTCCGAGATCGGCGCATCGAAAACGCGCGAGGCGCCGTACTTGGTTTGCAGGCCTTCGGTGCAACGGAACACGCCGCCGAAGTAGCCGACGTCCTGACCGAACACGACGACATTGTCATCGCGCTCAAGCATCACATCCATGGCCGAGCGCAGGGCCTGGATCATGGTCATGGTGGTCGTGGTCATGGCGGTTTCCAGCTGAATATTGTTGTTGTGATCGTTCATGTCAGATCCCCAACTGCTGACGCTGGCGCTTCAAGTGCTCCGGCATCTCTTTGTAGACGTCTTCGAACATGGTCGCGGCGCTTGGAATCTGGCCGCCGGCGAGGGTGCCGTACTGTTCGGCCTGTTTCTGCGCGGCAATCACTTCGGCTTCGAGCTCGGCGCTGACGGCGGCGTGCTCTTCGTCCGACCAGTGGCCGACCTTGATCAGGTGCTGTTTGAGGCGAGCAATCGGGTCGCCGAGCGGGAAGTGGCTCCAGTCATCGGCCGGGCGGTATTTCGACGGATCGTCGGAGGTCGAGTGCGGGCCGGCGCGGTAGGTGACCCATTCAATCATGGTCGGGCCGAGGTTGCGGCGGGCGCGTTCGGCAGCCCAGGCAGAAGCGGCGTAGACCGCGTAGAAATCGTTGCCATCGACGCGCAGAGAAGCGATGCCGCAACCGACGCCGCGTCCGGCGAAAGTAGTGGCTTCACCACCGGCGATCGCCTGGAAGGTCGAGATTGCCCACTGGTTGTTGACCACGTTGAGGATCACCGGCGCGCGGTAAACGTGAGCGAAGGTGAGGGCGGTGTGGAAATCCGATTCGGCGGTGGCGCCGTCACCGATCCACGCCGAGGCGATTTTGGTGTCGCCCTTGATCGCCGAAGCCATGCCCCAGCCGACCGCCTGAATGAACTGGGTCGCAAGGTTGCCGGAAATGGTGAAGAAACCCGCCTCTTTAACCGAGTACATGATCGGCAACTGGCGGCCCTTGAGCGGATCGCGCTCGTTGGACAGCAGTTGGCAGATCAGGTCGACCAGTGGCACTTCGCGGGCCATCAGAATGCTTTGCTGACGGTAGGTCGGAAAGCACATGTCGTCGATGTTCAGCGCCAACGCCTGAGCACTGCCAATGGCTTCCTCGCCAAGGCTCTGCATGTAGAACGACATCTTTTTCTGACGCTGGGCGACGACCATGCGGTTGTCGTAAATCCGCGTCTTGAGCATGGCGCGCATGCCTTTACGCAGGATATCGACCGGCACGTTTTCAGCCCAAGGGCCGAGGGCGTTGCCCTGATCGTCGAGCACACGAATCAGCCCACGCGCCAGGTCGGCGGTGTCGGCAGGTTCGACGTCGATGGAAGGTTTGCGCACCGTACCGGCATCGGTCAGATGCAGGTAGGAAAAATCGGTTTTGCAGCCTGGACGGCCCGAGGGTTCAGGGACGTGCAGACGCAGCGGTTCATACGCTTGGGTCATGGCTTCTACGCTCGATCTTGTGAATTTCTTGTAGTGAGCTGGCAGTCATCCTTCGGTAGAAGAAATCTTGTCCTACAACAATCATAGGCCGGGCCAAGAAGAATATTTATCTCTGTTTCGTTGCGCTGGAGACGATTTGCAGATAGAAATTCTGCATAAACATAAAAAACAGGTGGTTTTGTCTCATGCGCAAACTGGATCGTACCGACATCGGCATTCTCAACAGCCTTCAAGAGAACGCACGCATTACCAACGCCGACCTTGCACGCTCGGTGAATCTGTCGCCGACCCCGTGCTTCAATCGGGTGAAAGCGATGGAAGAATTAGGCCTGATTCGCGAGCAGGTGACGCTGCTGGACGCCGATCTGCTGGGGCTGCACGTGAACGTGTTTATTCACGTCAGCCTGGAGAAACAGGTGGAGTTGGCGTTGCAGCATTTCGAAGAAGCGATTTCTGATCGCCCCGAGGTCATGGAATGCTATTTGATGGCCGGTGACCCGGACTATCTGATCCGGGTGCTGGTGCCGACGATCCAGTCGTTGGAGCGCTTCATGATGGACTTTCTGACCAAGGTGCCGGGGGTGGCGAATATCCGCTCGAGTTTTGCGTTGAAGCAGGTGCGGTATAAGACGGCGCTGCCGCTGCCGGCGAATGGGTTGACGTTGGGGGCGTGAAGATCAAAAGATCGCAGCCTGCGGCAGCTCCTACACGGAAAAATGCATGATCGTGCCCACACGCCGCCTGGGAACGATCAATTCCGTGTAGGAGCTGCCGCAGGCTGCGATCTTTTGACGTTAAAGCTTGTTAAGCGGAATCTTCAGATAAACCACACCATTGTCCTCAGCCGCCGGCAAATTCCCCGCCCGCACGTTCACCTGAATCGCCGGCAGCAACAGCGTCGGCATGCCCAGTCCGGCATCACGCTTCGTGCGCATCTCGACAAACGCCGCCTCATCCACCCCGTCATGCACATGAATGTTGCTTTTGCGCTGCTCGCCCACCGTGGTCTGGCACTGCGACTCGCGACCTTCAGGCGGGTAGTCGTGGCAAACGTAAAGCTTCACGCTCGCCGGGAAGGCCAGCAGTGTGTGGATCGAGTTGAACAGTTGATTGGCGTTGCCGCCGGGGAAGTCGCAGCGCGCCGTGCCGACGTCAGGCATGAACAAGGTGTCGCCGACCAGAATCTGCTCGCCATCAATCAGGTAAGCCATGTCCGCCGGTGTGTGGCCGGGCACATGCAGCGCCGTAGCTTTGAGATTGCCGATGCTGAATGACTCGTTCGGCGCGAACAGGTGATCGAACTGAGAGCCGTCGACGCAGAACTCCGGCTCCAGATTGAACAGCGCCTTGAACACGTTCTGCACTTTACTGATCGACTCGCCGATGGCGATCTTGCCGCCCAGTTCCCGGCGCAGGTAGGGCGCGGCGGACAGGTGATCGGCGTGGGCGTGGGTTTCCAGCAGCCACTGCACTTGCAGATTGTGTTGGCGGACGAAGGCAATGATTTTGTCGGCTTGAGCGGTACAGGTGCGGCCGGCGGCGCCGTCGTAGTCGAGCACCGGATCGACGATTGCGCAGTGCCCGCCTTCGGCTTCATAGACCACGTAACTGTAGGTCGAGGAGGCGGGGTCGAGGAAAGCTTCAATCAGCGCGGGCATGGACACAAACCTGTACGAGTGGGCGAAAAGTCATTCGGGGTTGCAACACTTTATGTAAAAACATAATGTTCGCAGCTTAAGTGACGTTGAAGGCATCGTGCAAATGCAATCCAGTCTGACCGAATGTGAAGTTGCCCAATTACGCGCCTCGGCCACCAAGGCCTGTGCGCTGCTCAAGGCGTTGGCCAATGAAGATCGTTTGTTGATCCTCTGTCAATTGACCCAGGGCGAACGCAACGTAGGCGAGCTGGAGACCATGACCGGCGTGCGTCAGCCGACGCTGTCCCAGCAATTGGGGATTTTGCGCGACGAAGGCATGGTCGCCACTCGCCGCGAAGGCAAATACATTTTTTATGGGCTCGCCAGCCCGGAAGTGATTCAGGTGATGAAGACCCTGTCGGGGCTTTATTGCGGGGCCGTCCTAAAAAGCTGGGAACACCCATAAATGCCAGCCATCACACCAATCCCCTGTAGGAGTGAGCCTGCTCGCGATAGCGGTGTATCAGTCGATAAACATGTTGGCTGACCCACCGCGATCGCGAGCAGGCTCACTCCTACAATGGATCTGTGTGATGGCTGACGAAATCCTTGCGTGCAGCAAAAGGAACAAGCAATGAACGATCAACACTGGGGCCCATCCATCAGTGCAGACATCGTGGTTATCGGCGGCGGCACGGCGGGCATCGGCTTCGTCGCCAGTCTGCTCAAGCGTGATCCTGACCTGAAAATCACCGTGATCGAGCCGAGTTCGCAGCACTATTACCAGCCGGCGTGGACGCTGGTCGGCGGCGGTGCTTACGACGCAAAAGACACCGCCAGACCCATGGCCAAGGTGATGCCGCGTCAGGTCAACTGGCTGCAAGCCGCCGTCACCGGCATCGATCCCGACAAGCGCCAACTCACCCTCAACGATCAGCGCACGGTCAGCTATCAAAACCTGATCGTCTGCCCCGGCCTGCGCCTGGCCTGGGAGAAAATCGAAGGCTTGCAGGAAAGCCTCGGTCAGCACGGCGTCACTTCCAATTACAGCTATCAGCACGCGCAATACACCTGGGATCAGGTGCAAAAACTGCGCGGCGGCAAAGCGCTGTTCACGCAACCGGCGATGCCGATCAAATGCGCCGGCGCGCCGCAAAAGGCGCTGTATCTGTCCTGCGATCACTGGCTTAAAAGCGGCGTGCTGAACAACATCAATGTCGAATTCAATCTCGCCGGCGCCGCGTTGTTCGGGGTGGCGACGTTCGTGCCGCCACTGATGAAGTACATCGAAAAATACAACGCGCAACTGGCCTTCAACTCGAATCTGGTCAAGGTCGACGGCCCGGCGAAAACCGCATGGTTCGAGATCAAGGACGCTGACGGCAACGTCACTCGCGAGGCGAAAACCTTCGATCTGCTGCACGTTGTGCCACCGCAGGTCTCGCCGGATTTCATCGCGCAAAGTCTTTTGGCCGACGCCGCCGGCTGGTGCGAAGTCAATCAGCACAGCCTGCAACATCCGCGTTATCCCGAAGTGTTTGCGCTCGGCGATATCTGCGGCACCAGCAACGCGAAAACCGCTGCAGCAGTGCGCAAGCAAGTCGTGGTTGTTGCGCAAAATCTGCTGGCTCAGCGCAAGCAACAACCGCTGCCGTTGAAGTACGACGGCTACGGTTCGTGTCCGCTGACGGTGGAGAAGGGCAAGGTGATCCTCGCCGAGTTTGGCTATGCCGGTAAGTTGCTGCCGACGTTTCCTCTTGATCCGACCGTGGCGCGTCGCTCTGCGTGGTTGCTCAAGGCGACGTTGCTGCCGTGGTTCTACTGGAACGGCATGCTCAAGGGCCGCGAATGGCTGACTAGTCTGTCCAAGGTCGACTGAGAAAACCCTATGTTGCTGGCAAGTCTGTTTGGCGTGGTGATGGGGTTGGTGCTCGGTTTGACCGGGGCTGGCGGCGGCATTCTGGCGGTGCCGGCGCTGGTGCTCGGGCTTGGCTGGACGATGACGCAAGCGGCGCCGGTCGCGTTGTTCGCGGTCGGCAGTGCGGCGGCGGTTGGAGCTATCGATGGATTGCGCCATGGGCTGGTGCGTTATCGTGCGGCACTGTTGATTGCGGCGCTCGGCGCAGTGTTTTCGCCGCTGGGGATCTACTTCGCGCATCAATTGCCGGAGAAGATTCTGATGATCCTCTTCAGCCTGCTGATGGTCATGGTCGCTTGGCGCATGCTGAGGCGCGAGCGTCAGGAAGAAGGGCCGAGCGATCACGGGCATGGCAGTTGGGGTCAGAAGAACTGCATGCTCGATGAAGAAACCGGGCGCTTCGACTGGACGGCCAAATGCACCGCAACCCTTGCGGCGTTGGGCGCGGTTACGGGCGTGGTGTCCGGGTTGCTCGGGGTTGGCGGCGGGTTTTTGATTGTGCCGGCGTTCAAGCAACTGACCGACGTGCAAATGCGCGGGATAGTCGCGACATCGTTGATGGTGATCAGCCTGATTTCGGCGATCGGGGTGATCGGATCGTTTCACGCCGGGGTGCGGATTGACGGGCAGGGCGCGGCGTTTATCGTGGCCAGCATTGTCGGCATGATCATGGGCCGCAAGCTGTGCGCGCGAGTGCCGGCGCGGGCGTTGCAGGTGGGGTTTGCCAGTGTGTGTCTGGTGGTGGCGGGATATATGTTGTTGCGTGCTTGAGTATTTGAAGATCAAAAGATCGCAGCCTCGTTTCACTCGACAGCTCCTACATGGAATGCGATTTCTGTAGGAGCTGCCGAAGGTGCGATCTTTCAGGTTGTTACAACACCAAGTGCGGTAGCCACAGGGAAATGGCGGGAATGTAGGTGACCAGCATCAACACCAGAAACAGCACCGCGTAGAACGGCAGCAGTGCTTTTACCGTGCTTTCAATACTGACCTTGCCCACCGCCGACCCGACAAACAGCACCGCACCTACCGGCGGTGTTATCAATCCGATCCCCAGGTTCACCAGCATGATCATGCCGAACTGCACCGGATCTACGCCAATGCCGAGAATCACCGGCATCAGAATCGGTGTGAGGATCAGAATCAGCGGGGCCATGTCCATCACGGTGCCGAGCAACAGCAGCATGACGTTGATGCACATCAGGATCACGTAGCGGTTGTCTGACAGGGTCAGGAACATCGTGGTGATCTTCGCCGGGATCTGCATCAGGGTCATGATGTAGCCGAAGCTCGCCGCGAAACCGATCAGGATCATCACGATCGAAATCGTCCGCACTGTGCGGTGCATCAGCTTCGGCAACTCACTCCATTTGTAGTCGCGGTAGATGAACATGGTCACGAAAAATGACCAGAGCACAGCGATGGCCGCTGATTCGGTTGCGGTGAAAATCCCGGATAGAATCCCGCCGAGAATGATCACCATCGCCATCAGGCCCCACAGCGCTTCACCGCAGATTTTCAGCGCCTGGCGCAGCGGAATGACTTCGCCTTTCGGGTAGTTGCGTTTACGCGCGAAAATCAGGCACAGCACCATCAGGCACGCGCTCATCAACAGGCCCGGCACCACGCCGGCCATGAACAGCGAAGCGATGGACACCGTGCCGCCGGCCGCCAACGAATAGAGCACCGAATTGTGGCTCGGGGGTGTCAGCAAGGCTTGCACCGAACCGCTGACCGTCACCGCTGTGGAGAAATCACGCGGATAGCCTTTGCGCTCCATTTCCGGAATCAGTACCGAGCCCACCGACGCGGTGTCCGCCACTGAGGAGCCGGAGATCGCGCCGAAGAATGTCGAGGCCATGATGTTGACCAGCGACAGACCGCCACGGACGAACCCCACCAGCACCCCGGCGAACGCCACCAGCCTGCGCGACATGCCGCCCTCGGCCATGATCGCCCCGGCGAGCACGAAGAACGGAATCGCCAGCAGGGAAAATTTGTTCACGCCGCCAGCGACCTGAATCATCAGCGCCTGAAACGGAATGTCGATCCACCACGCGCCGATCAACGCCGACAGCCCGAGGGCGTAAGCGACCGGCATGCCGATCAGGATCAAGGCGATAAAACTGCCCAGCAGAATCAATGCGTCCATCAGGCAGCCCCTTCGTTTTCTTCAACCAGGTCAAAGCGCACCACGCGGCGATTGCTCTGGTCGCCGAGAAAGAGTTTTTCCAGCACAAAAATCAGCGTCAACGCACCGCCGACCGGGATCGGCATGTAGGTAATGCCCACCCGCAGAGTGGGCAGGGCGCTCATGAACTGGTTCCAGGTCGACAGGCAGAGTTTGCTGCCCCAGATGGTCATGAACAGGCAAATGGTCGCCATCAATACCTGCGAGACAATGCTCATGGTTCTGCGCATGTCGGGCGCCAGGCGATCGGTAATCATCGCGACGGCCATGTGTGCGCCGGCGCGATAACTGGCGGCGGCGCCGATGAAGGTGAAGACCATCATCAGCAGAATGGCGGTGGGTTCCGGCCAGCTGGAGCCAGTGCCGAGGACGTAACGGGCGAATACGCCCCAAGGGATGATCAGGGAAATGGTCAGCACCGATAGACCGGCGACCCAGATGCAGGTCATGTAGATCCGGTCGTTGATGCGCAGCAGCAAATTCTTCATCGGGTTCCACCGTAACCGGGCAGCCGCTGACCTTCGGCGAGGTCAGCGTTGCCGGGCCTTTCGTTGAGGGCTGGGAGGGTTACTGCACGGCTTCGATGCGCTTGATCAGATCGACGTAAGGTGCGCCGTACTTCTCGCGTATCGATGCGGTGGCCTCATAGAACGGTTTCTTGTCGACGGTGATGAACTCGACGCCGGCCGCTTTGAGTTTTTCTTCGCTGCTGGCCGACTTGGCATCCCACAAAGTGCGCTCTTGTGCTTGAGCGGCTTTCGCGGCTTTTTTCACCAGGGTCTGCTGATCGGGGGTGAGTTTTTCCCAAGTGATTTTCGACATCACGATGGGCTCTGGCAGGATCAGGTGTCCGGTCAGGCTGTAGAACTTCGCGTTCTGGTAGTGATTATGTTCGAGCAGGGTTGGCGGGTTGTTTTCCGCGCCGTCGATCACTCCGGTCTGCAGGGCGCTGAAGATCTCGCCGGTGTCCATGGCGATGCCGTTGCCACCCATTGCGTTGATGGTTTCGATGAACATCGGGTTGCCTTGCACGCGGATCTTCATGCCTTTGAGATCTTCGAGTGTGCGCACCGGTTTCTTGGTGTAGATATTCCGTGTGCCGCCGTCCATCCAGGCGAGGGCTACGAGGTTGAATTCCGACTGGGTGATCTTGTCGAGGATTTCATCGCCGATTTCGCCGTCGATGACTTTACGCATGTGCGCTTGGTCGCGAAACACGAAAGGCATGTTGAACACGTTCACGTCAGGTACCACCGGGCCGACGATGCCGAGGCTGACGCGAGCCATTTGAATCGCGCCGACTTGCGCCTGTTCGACCACTTCTTTTTCCGAGCCCAGCACGCCGCCGGCAAACATCTTGAAAGTCAGTTTGCCGTCGCTGTCGGCGACCAGTGTTTTGCCCAGTTGCTCTTCAGCCACCACCGTCGGATAGCCGGCCGGATGGATGTCGGCGAATTTGATTTCCAGTGCCTGAACGGCGCTGCTGAGGGTGAACGCGAAAGGGAGTGCAGCGACGAGCAACGTGCGTTTGAAGTCCATGAGGGGTGTCTCCAGTCTTGTTATTTTTGTGTTCAAGGCACAGCGGTGCAGCAGAGGCGGGTTACAGCAAATCGTTGAACAGTGGTTCCGGCAGGCCTTTGACGCCGGGGTTCAGGGCGAACACGCCGCCGGCCAGAGATTGCGGATCGTGGTCGTCACCGGGGCGGATCGAGGCGACGAACAAGGTGTCCATCTGGCTGCCGCCGAACGCACACATGGTTGGTTTCTTCACCGGTACAGGCAGTGAGTAATCGAGGCGCCCGTCGGGTGTGAAGCGATGCACGAGACCGGCGTCGTTGGCGCAGATCCAGTAGCAGCCATCTCCGTCCACTGCCGCGCCGTCGGGGCGCCCGCAGTGGTTGTTCATGTCGACGAAGACACGGCGATTCGATGGCGTGCCGCTGTCGGTGTCGTAGTCGAAAGCCCAGATCAACTGCACATTCGGGTGTGAGTCGGACAAGTACAGAGTTTTACCGTCGGGACTGAAGCCGAGGCCATTGGGGACGACGAAGCCATCAAGTTGCGCTTCGATCGTTCCGGTTGCGCCGGCACCGTAGCGATAGAGCCGTCCTTCGGGCGCATTCAGGCCCATGTTCAACACCATGCTGCCCGCCCAGAAGCGCCCCTGACGGTCGCAGCGACCATCGTTGAGGCGCATGTCCGGGCGTGCGTGTTCAACGCTGGCGAGCCGCTCGGCGTCGAGGCTGCCGTCGGTGTGCGGATGCAAATGAAAGAAGCCGCTCTCCATGCCGGCGATCCAGCCGCCACGCTGGTGCCGGGCGATGCAGGCGAGCATTTCCGGGGCTTTCCAGGCACGCACCTGGCCGGTATCGGCGCTCCAGCGTTGCAGCGCGCCGTTGGGGATATCGACCCAGTACAGCGCATTTTCCTGCGCCACCCAGACCGGGCTTTCGCCCACGGCGTTGCGGGCGTCGACGATCAATTCGGCTTGCATACTCATTCCCTTGGTTTTGATTGGGGGGGATCAAGTGAGTCGGTCAGTCGCCGAAGGGGCCCGCCGCGACGAAGGCGCCACCCTGATAAATCCGCGCGGGGTCATCGGCGGCCGGCATCGGTTGCGCCTCGACTTTCTCGCGGAATACTTCGGAGCTGTCCCGGGCTTCGAAACCGAGGTGGCTGGCGAATCGGTTGTCCCACCAGACGTCTTTGTTATCGGACATGCCGTAGACCACGGTGTGACCGACATTGGCCGTGTACAGCGAGTGCTCGAGCAGTTGCGTGAGGTCGTCGAAGCTCAGCCAGGTGTGCATCATTCGACGGTTTTGCGGCTCGGGGAACGAGGAGCCGATGCGGATGCTGACGGTCTCGATGCCATAGCGGTCGAAGTAGAAACTGGCCATGTCTTCGCCGTAGGACTTGGACAAACCGTAGTAGCCATCAGGGCGGCGCGCAGAGCTGGCGTCGAGTTGCTCGTCCTGTTTATAGAAACCGATGACGTGATTGGAACTGGCGAAAATCACTCGTTTGACGCCATGCCGGCGCGCCGCTTCGTAAATGTGAAAGACCCCGCAAATGTTGGCGCCGAGGATTTCCTCAAACGGCCGCTCCACGGACACACCGCCGAAATGCAGGATCGCGTCGACGCCTTCGACCAGTTGGTGCACGGCCTGTTTGTCGGCGAGATCGCAGAGCACGATTTCTTCGCGATCATCGACAGCGGGCGTGAGCGCGGCGATGTCGGACAGTCGCAGCACGTTGGCGTAGGGGCGCAAGCGTTCGCGCAGGACTTTGCCCAAGCCACCGGCAGCACCAGTCAGCAGCAGCCGGTTGAACGGGGCGCGGGAAGGGGTGGTAGACGTCATGGCATTCCCTTACAAATTGTTATTGGTTTGTTGTAGGTTGTCGTATGACTGCGCTGGAGTATCGGTAGGGTTTCCGGGACTTGTCAACGCGACTTTTGGTGTATATGACGGATGGGCCAATTGGCATTTCGATCGCCCAATGGCTGCTCTGCAATGCATTCCCCTGTAGGAGTGAGCCTGCTCGCGATAGCGGTGTGTCAATCAACATCAATGTTGGATCTGCCGCGGCCATCGCTGACTTGCCAGCGATGGGGCCGGTGCCGCAACTTTTGCATCGACTGACAGGACGCCTTCGCGAGCAGGCTCGCTCCCACAGGGGATTTGCGGTGGCTCGGGACTTACAACAACGAAATCGGATAACTGATAAACACCCGGTTCTCATCGAACTCATTGGTGCTGAAGTCCCTGCGAATGGTCGCGTTGCGCCATCTCACGTTGAGGTTTTTCAGCGGGCCGCTCTGTACGGTGTAGGCCAGTTCCGACTCGCGGCCCCATTCCTTGCCGTCAGTGATCAGGCCGGTGTGGACGTTATCGCCGCTGATATAGCGGTTCATCATGGTCAGGCCGGGGATGCCCAGAACGACAAAGTTGTAGTCATGGCGCAACTGCCACGAGCGTTCCTTGGCATTGTCGTAACTGGCGTTGTAACTGTCGTTGGCCAGGGTGCCGCCGCTGGTGCCGTTGACCCGCATCCACGCATCGTCGCCGCCGAGTTTCTGCAGGCCGACATAGAAGGTGCTGCCGCCGTATCTGGCCGAGAGCATGGCGAACGCGGTCTTGTTGTCGAGTTCGCCCGCCTGGGCGCTGCCGTCTTCCTTGCCCGTGAAGAAGCCGAGGTTGGCGCCGAGCGTCCAGTCGCCCACGGGCTGGCTGTGGCTGAGGTTGAAGTACTGCTGCTGGTAGATGTCGCTGAGTTCGGCGTACCACACGCCGACCAGGGTTCGCTTGTCATTGAAGCTGTATTCGCCACCGCCGAAGTTGAAACGATCGGAGGTGAAAGCGCCCCGGCCGTTCATCGACATGTCTTCCATGCTTGCGTCGTTGCGTGGGCTGTTGCCGCGGAACTGGCCGCCGTAGACGGTCAGGCCGTTGATCTCGGTGGACGTGATCTGCCCGCCACGAAAGGTTTGCGGCAGGGAGCGGCCATCGTCGGAGCGCAGGATCGGCAGGACCGGCATCCATTCACCGACCTTCAATTCCGTCTTCGACACCTTGGCTTTCATCGCCACGCCGAGCCGGCCGAAATTGTCCGCCGGACGCCCGTCATCGTGGATCGGCAACAGTTGCGTGCCGCCGGTGCCTTTGCCGCCATCAAGCTTCTGAGAGTACAGCCCGAGCACGTCGAGGCCGAAACCGACGGTGCCTTGGGTGAAACCGGATTTGGCGTCGAGGATGAAGCTTTGCGTCCACTCTTCAGCCTTGCCTTGTGGGTAGGCCGGGTTGACGAAATTGCGGTTGAAGTAGGCGTTACGCAGGTTCAGCGTCGCTTTGCTGTCTTCCAGAAAGCCTTCAGCGTCGGCGCTTATGGGCATGGCGAAGGCGAGGCTGCTGCAACCGATCAGGCTCAGAGTAGATCGCGGGCGAATAACGGAAAAGCGGGAAGGGCGGACGGAATTGCGGACAAGTGTGCTCACTGTGACGCTCCCTGTTTCATTGTTGTTTTTATTATTCGTCATACGTCGTCGTACAACATGGTTGCGGATGTTTCCTATGTTTTGCGGGAATGTCAACAGCAAGTTATACGATGACCTTTGTAGGAGCTGCGGCACGCTGCGATCTTTTGCTCTGGCTTTTAAAAATCAGAATCAAAAGATCGCAGCCTCGTTTCACTCGACAGCTCCTACAAGGATTTGAATTGTCCATGGATGTGTGTTGCCGGAATTTGCGGCAAACTTCACTCATCCCTCGTACAAGGCCTTTCCATGGATCAATACGCCCCGCGCCACTGGCAGCCGCACGAGAAGCCCAGTCTGCCCGGTTCCCCTTCGACGCCGCTGCACTCCAACCCCAAGCGCCTGGCCTATGCGCTGGTCGGTTTGCTGGTGGCGCTGACCGGTGGTTTGGGCAACTCGCTGGTGGTCGCCAACCTGCCTTATCTGCAAGGCGCGCTCGGCGCGACCACGGCGGAAATGGCCTGGCTGCCGGCCGCGTATGTAATGACCAACGTGTCGATGAACCTGTTGCTGGTGAAGTTTCGCCAGCAGTTCGGTTTGCGTGCGTTCACCGAAGTATTCCTCGTGTTGTACGCGCTGGTGACCTTCGGCCACTTGTTCGTCAACGATCTCAATTCCGCAATCGCGGTGCGGGCGGCGCACGGCATGGTCGGCGCGGCGCTGAGCTCGCTGGGCCTGTATTACATGGTGCAGGCGTTCCCGGCGAAGTGGCGGATGAAGGCGCTGGTGCTCGGCCTCGGCACGTCGCAGTTAGCCTTGCCGCTGGCGCGATTATTCTCCGAAGACTTGCTGCAGATCGCCGAATGGCGCGGCTTGTACCTGTTCGAATTGGGCATGGCGTTGCTGTCGCTGGGCTGCGTATTGATGCTCAAGTTGCCGCCCGGCGACCGCTTCAAAACCTTCGAAAAACTCGACTTCCTGACCTTTGCCATTCTCGCCAGTGGCGTGGCATTGCTGTGCGCGGTGCTGTCGTTGGGGCGGATCGACTGGTGGCTGGAGGCCGACTGGATCGGCGTCGCCCTCGCGTCGTCGATTGCGCTGATCATCACCGGTCTGGCCATCGAACATAATCGCAGCAACCCGATGCTGATGACCCGTTGGCTCGGCAGCGGGACGATGATCCGTCTCGCGCTGGCGGTGACCTTGATTCGAATGGTCACCTCCGAGCAGTCCACCGGTGCGGTGGGTTTCATGCAGAACCTGAACATGGGCTATGAGCAGTTGCACAGCCTGTACGTGGTAATGCTGATTGGCAGCGTCGCGGGGTTGTTGACCAGCGCGCTGACGATCGACCCCAAACACCTGCTGATGCCGCTGATCGTCTCGCTGGGTCTGATGGCCACCGGAGCGGTGATGGACAGTTCTTCCAACAACCTGACCCGCCCGGAAAACCTCTATTTCAGTCAGTTCCTGTTGGCCTTCGGCAGCACGTTTTTCCTCGGGCCGACCATGGTGCTCGGCACGCGGAACGTGTTGACCAATCCGCGCAACCTGGTGAGTTTTTCCGTGCTGTTCGGGATCTGTAATAACCTCGGCGGTTTAATCGGCGCGGCGCTTCTGGGCACCTTTCAGATCGTCCGGGAAAAATTTCATTCCAGTCACATCGTTGAGCACCTGACGCTGTCTGACCCTTTGGTGGCCGCGCGCGTGCAGAGTGGCGGCTCGGCGTATGGCTCGCTATTGGCCGACCCGAGCCTGCGCAACCTTGCGGGCATTCGTAGCCTGGCCAACGCCGCGACCCGAGAGGCCAACGTGCTGGCCTACAACGACGTGTTCATGCTGATCGCCGTGATTGCGGTGCTGACCATGATCTGGCTGTCCATTCGTGCGCTGTGGCTGATGAGCACCACCAAAGCCGTCGCCCCTGCGCCATCCACACCTTCGAGCGGTGCCATTTCTTCATGACCGAACCGACCACCACAACCACCAACGCCATTGCCGCCACGCCCGAAGGTGTGGCGCCGCCGTCATCGCCAAATACTGAGCCACGTTCGTTGCGGGTGCGGATTATTTCGTCGCTGGGCTTTGCCGCGATCGCCATCGTCGGCGTGTTGATCGTGTTGTATGCCTGGCAATTGCCGCCGTTCAGCAGCGCGGTCGAGACCACTGAAAATGCGCTGATTCGCGGGCAGGTGACGATCATCGGCCCGCAACTCGCCGGTTATGTCTATGAAGTGCCGGTGCAGGATTTTCAGTATGTGAAGGCCGGTGATTTGCTGGTGCGTCTGGATGATCGCATTTATCAGCAGCGTCTCGATCAATCGCTGGCGCAACTGGCGGTGCAGAAAGCCGCGTTGGCCAACGTCGTGCAGCAACGCAATAGCGCCGAGGCGACGATCAAGTTGCGCCAAGCCGTGCAGGCCGACAGCGAAGCGCAGTTGCGCAAAAGCGAGGCGGATTTGCGGCGTAACAAGGAACTGGTGAGCGACGGTTCGGTGTCGAAACGTGAGATGGACGTGGCGCTCGCAGCCAATGCGCAAAGCATTGCCGCGGTGGCGCAGGCCAAGGCCAATGTCGAAATCGCTCGTCAGGATTTGCAGACGGTGATCGTCAATCGTGGTTCGCTGGAGGCGTCGGTGGCCAGCGCGGAAGCGGCGGTGCAACTGGCGCGGATCGATTTGTCGAACACGCGCATTGTCGCGCCGCGTGACGGGCAGTTGGGGCAGATTGGCGTGCGTCTCGGCGCTTACGTCAACTCCGGGGCGCAGTTGATGGCGTTGGTGCCGAACCAGAAATGGGTGATCGCCAACATGAAGGAAACCCAGATGGACAACGTGCGGGTCGGGCAACCGGTGCGCTTCACCGTCGATGCGCTGAACCACCGTAAATTCACCGGGCATGTGCAGCATATTTCGCCGGGCACGGGGTCTGAATTCGCCTTGCTGCAAGCGGACAATGCGACGGGTAATTTTGTGAAGATTGCCCAGCGGGTGCCGGTGCGGATCACGATTGATCCGGATCAGCAGGAAGAGGAACGGCTAAGGCCGGGGATGTCGGTGGTGGTCAGCATCGATACCGCTGCCGGCAACACCCAACCCCATTAAGATCAAAAGATCGCAGCCTTCGGCAGCTCCTACATGGATAATCTGTAGGAGCTGCCGAAGGCTGCGATCTTTTTCTTTTCAAGCCGTGATCATCGGGGGCAGGGTGCCGAGTAGTGAGACGGCGGCTACGGCGCCAATGCCGAGCAGCCATTCAAGCATCACACTGCGTTTGAGCGTGCCGATCCGCTGTTCGCAATCTTCCATGCGCAAGCGGTTGAACAACGCCAAACCGAGCATGCCCAGCACAATCATCGCCTTGATCAACAGAATCAGCGCAAACCCGCTGAACAATGGCGTCGGCCACCACTGGCCGGTCAGCACACGGACGTTGATCAATCCGGTGATCAGCAACCCCGCCACCAGCCAATAACCGACGCCGCTGAAACGCTGCAAAACACCACGAAGCTCACTCGGCTGACGCAGGATCATCACCAGCAGCAACAACCCACCCAGCCACGCGGCCACGCAGGTCAGATGAACGATCTGGTTGAGAATCAGCAGTTGCCCGCTCAGACCATCGAGCATCGCGCCGTGTCCGACCGGTGCCAGCGTCGCCAGCAGCAAGCCACTCAAACCCAGGCGCAACGGCATGCTTGAACGCCACGGAGTGAACAGCAACGCCAGCAGCACCGCGTTGATTAGCAGGTGCCAGCGCCACACTTGACCAAAAAACGTATTGCCCAACACCAGCGCAATAGTGTCTGGATCAAACGCCGCCGCAGCAGAACCGGCCATGTTCGCGGTAATCAGCAACGCCCAGGCAATCCCGCTGACCAGCGCAACCGCGGCCAGCCAACGGGCGAGTCGCGTCAGGTGCCGATCCAGTTCCAGCGCTTCACCCTTGAGCAGCAACGGCCGGAATAGCCAGGCGCCGAACAGCATCAACACCACGGTGAAATGCAGAAAGCGGCACAGCACCAGCGCCTCGCTCATGAATTACTGGCCAACCTTGAACTGATAGGCGCCTTCGCTTTTGTGCGTGTCGACCGACACTGCGTGCCATTCGACTTTGTATTCACCAGCGGTCAGCGGCGCCGCCGGGGTGATGATCAGGGTTTTCTTGTCGCCTTCGGTGGTCAGCGGTTTGACCGCAACCGGCGCGCCGTCCTTGGTCACGGTGACTTTGGTGAACGTGGCTTCGACACCTTCGGAGAAGGTCAGGCGCAGATCGGCCGGGGCGGCGACGGTGCTGTCAGCGGCCGGGGTCTGGCTTTTCAAATGGGCGTGGGCAAATACCGAAGACGCAGCGAACAGCGAGGCGAGCAGGGCAGTGGTGGTCAGGACATTCTTGAACAGCATCGCGGATACCTCTGAGGCAGAATCGAAGAACGGCCAGTTTACTCAACCGCGTCCGGGCGCGTCTGTACGAAGTTTCGTTTTCATCTGTCGCCCGCGTGCCTGAGCGGATGCTAGTCTTCAACAACGCTGTTGTCAGGGAGCCCACATGGGCAATCACAAGATCGAAATTCGCCGCAATAACGTCGAGAAAATCCTGCTGGCGGCGGAAAAAGTCTTCGCCGAAAAAGGTTTCGGCAGCACCGCGATGGCCGACATCGCCGCCGAAGTGCAACTGCCGCGTTCCAATCTGCATTATTACTTCAGCACCAAGAGCGAGCTGTACAGCGCGGTGCTGTTTGATCTGCTGGAAGTGTGGAAGCAGGACGCGCTGTGCTTCGAGATGTTCGACGATCCGCGCGTGGTGCTCAGCAGTTACATCCGCGCGAAGATGAACCACTCGCGCAGCCGGCCGTACGGCTCGAAAGTCTGGGCCAATGAAATCATCCATGGCGCGCCGACGCTGGGCGAGGCGCTGGATGTCAGCCTGTATGACTGGGCGAAAATGAAGGAAGCGAAGATTCGGCAGTGGGTCGAGGACAAGCGGATTTTGCCGGTGGAGCCTTCGAGTTTGCTGTACATGATCTGGGCGTCGACGCAGCACTATGCCGACTTTGATCATCAGGTGAATATTTTGAATGATCACCAGCCGTTGTCGGACATGCAGTTTGAGCGAGCGGTGCAGACGGTGACGAGTGTGATCTTGCGCGGGATTGGCTTGGAGCCTTGAGTCTTGTGGCGACCGGGCTGGCCTTTTCGCGAGCAGGCTCGCTCCCACAGGGAAATGCATGATCGTTCCCACGCTCTGCGTGGGAATGCCTCTAGGGACGCTCTGCGTTCCAATGGGACGCAGAGCGTCCCGGGCTGCATTCCCACGCAGAGCGTGGGAACGATCAGTCAAACCGCAACGTGGTAGGGATTGCGCGGATCATGATTCCAGTCCAGAAACGGCTTGCCTGAATCCATCGGCACCATCTCGATGCAATCCGCCACCGGACAAGTAATCTGGCACAAATTGCAGCCCACGCACTCATCATCAATCACTTCATATTTATGCGTCCCGTCCGCCTGGCGCAGGCTGCCAATCGCCTGATGTGAAGTGTCCTCGCAGGCAATGTGGCAACGCCCGCAACCAATGCACGCTTCCTGATCAATCCTGGCGATGACCTGATAGTTGATATCGAGGTATTTCCAGTCCGTGGTATTGCCCACCGCGCGCCCGGAAAACTCACTGATGCTGGCGTAGCCCTGACTGTCCATCCACCGCGACAAGCCGTCCTTCATCTCCTCGACAATGCGGAAACCATGCAGCATCGCCGCCGTGCACACCTGCACCGCGCCGCTGCCCAGCGCCATGAATTCTGCGGCATCACGCCAACTGCCGATGCCGCCAATCCCGCAGATCGGCAAGCCCTGCGTCTCAGGATCACGGGCAATTTCCGCGACCATGTTCAGCGCGATCGGCTTCACCGCCGAACCGCAATAACCGCCGTGGGTGCTTTTGCTGCCGACGGTGGGCAGGGCGACCATGTGCTCCAGATCGACGCTGGTGATCGAGTTGATCGTATTGATCAGCGACACCGCATCGGCGCCACCGCGATGGGCGGCGCGGGCGGCGACGCGGATGTCGGTGATGTTCGGCGTCAGTTTGACGATCACCGGCAGCGAGCAATAAGTCTTGCACCAGCGCGTCACCTGCTCGACGTACTCCGGCACCTGACCGACCGCTGCGCCCATACCGCGCTCTGGCATGCCGTGCGGGCAACCGAAATTCAGTTCGATGCCGTCAGCGCCCGTGGCCTCAACCAGCGGCAAAATGTATTTCCACGACTCTTCAACGCACGGCACCATCAGCGAAACGATGATTGCGCGATCCGGCCAGTCCTTCTTCACCTGAGTGATTTCGCGCAGGTTGATTTCCAGCGAGCGGTCGGTGATCAGCTCGATGTTATTGATGCCGAGCACTTCGCGGTTGTTGCCGTAATGCGCCGAGTAACGCGACGAAACGTTGACCGCCGCCGGATCCTCGCCAAGGGTTTTCCAGACCACGCCGCCCCAGCCTGCTTCAAACGCGCGCACCACGTTGTAGGCTTTGTCGGTCGGTGGCGCGGAGGCCAGCCAAAAGGGGTTTGGCGCTTTGATGCCGGCGAAGACTATCGAGAGATCGGCCATTTACGCAGCCTCCACGTTGAGCATCAGTTGAGCGTTGATCGCCTCGGCGGCGAGTTTGCCGTGCTGCACAGCTTGCACGGTGAGGTCTTGATCGAGGCTGGTGCAGTCGCCGCCGGCATACACGCCGGGAATGCTGGTGCGCAGGTTTTCATCGACCTGAATGCGTTCACCCTGGCGCTTGAGTTCACGGGCGAGCGGGTCGGCGAGGGCGCTGCTGTCGAAGGACTGGCCGATGGCTTTGAAGATTGCGTCGGCGACCAGTTCGAAGGTTTCACCGGTGGTTTGCAGGCGTCCTTCGACCAGATCGGTGCGAGCGAAACGCATGCCGCGCACGTTGCCTTGATCGTCGAGCAGCACTTCTTCCGGTTGTGCCCAGGTCAGCAGACGCACCTGATTGGCCTTGGCGATGTCTTGTTCGTGCCCGGTGGCGCCCATGTCCGCCGCGCCACGGCGATACACCAGATTGACATCGCGAGCGCCGAGGCGAGCCATTTGCACGGCCATGTCGATCGCGGTATTACCGGCGCCGAGGACGATGCAGCGTTCGGCCAGTGGCAGTTGCGTGAGGTCATCGGCCTGACGCAGTTCGCGGATGTAATCGGTGGCGGCGAGCAGGCCCGGCGCATCTTCGTGGGCCAGGCCGAGCTGCTTGCTGGCGTTGAGACCGAGGCCGAGGAACACCGCGTCGAACTGATGATGCAGCTCGCTGAGGGTTAGATTCTCACCGAGTTTCTGCCCGTGACGGATTTCGATGCCGCCGATTTGCAGGAGGAAATCCAGCTCCTTTTGCGCGTAATCGTCGACCAGTTTGTACTTGGCGATCCCGTACTCGTTGAGCCCGCCAGCCTTCTCCCGCGCTTCGAAAATCACCACGTCATGACCGTGCATGGCGCTGCGATGCGCGCAGGACAAACCGGCCGGCCCGGCACCCACCACGGCAATGCG
The DNA here is from genome assembly GCF_049959085.1 of Pseudomonas rustica. NCBI lineage: Bacteria > Pseudomonadati > Pseudomonadota > Gammaproteobacteria > Pseudomonadales > Pseudomonadaceae > Pseudomonas > Pseudomonas rustica. The sequence goes on from NZ_CP188200.1 coordinate 1,940,522, forward strand.
TTTACCGGTGGCTGCCGCGCGCTGGAATGGGTGTTCAGTGAAGTGTGCGTTGTCGACGGCGTAGCGTTGCAGCAGGCCGATCAGCACTGGCGCGCATTCGTGGGCGTTGTTGCGCACGCAGGCTTGCTGGCAGAGGATTTCAGTCGGGCAAACGCGTGCGCAACTGCCGCCAAGGATGTTTGCCGAGAGGATTTTCTGCGCGGCGCCGGGGACGTTGTCTTGATGGATATTGCGGATGAACGAGGGGATATCGATCTCGCTCGGGCACGCATTCACGCACGGCGCGTCGTAGCAATACAGGCAGCGCGAGGCTTCCAGATGTGCCTGCCGAGCGTTGAGCGGCGGCGCCAGATCAGTGAAATGCCCGGCGAGGGCGGCCGCGCTTTCGTGCGGGTGGGGGAGATGGTTCAGGGTCTCGATCACGGTTGTGTGCCTCACGGTAACTGCCTCTATCGGGCATTGGCCAAATCCCGTGTAGGAGCTGCCGAAGGCTGCGATCTGTTGATCTTGTTTTTTAAGATCAAGATCAACAGATCGCAGCCTTCGGCAGCTCCTACAGGGGAATGCATTTCAAATGTGGGAGCGGGCTTGCTCGCGAAGGCCGAAGGCCGGGATGTCAGCGTTTGACGGCTGTCGGCTTGTGCATCTCAGCCCGCTTACTCAGCAAATCAAACACCGCCGGATACGCCGGCCGTTCGATGTACCGTCCGGCGCCGCGCTCGGCGCGCAGGTCGCCATCGGCCCAGACCAATCGGCCCTGGCTGACGGTATGGCTCGGCACGCCGCGCACGGTCTTGCCTTCGAAGATGTTGAAATCCACCTGCTGATGGTGGGTCTTGGCAGAAATGGTGCGCGTGCCTTGCGGATCCCACAGCACCAGGTCGGCATCGGCACCGACGCGAATCGCACCTTTACGCGGATAGAGATTGAAGATTTTCGCGGTGTTGGTTGAGGTGAGCGCAACGAAATCCTGCATCGATAAACGACCGGAATTAACGCCCTCATCCCAAAGCACCGCCATGCGATCTTCGATACCCGCCGTGCCGTTAGGAATTTTGCTGAAGTCATCACGACCCGCCGCTTTTTGCTCGGCACAGAAGCAGCAATGATCCGTTGCAGTGGTGTGCAGATTGCCGTTCTGCAGCCCGTGCCACAGCGCCTCTTGATGACCGCGCGGACGGAACGGCGGGCTCATCACGTAACCCGCAGCAGTCTGCCAGTCCGGGTGTTGGTAGACGCTATCGTCGAGCAGCAAATGCCCGGCGAGCACTTCGCCGTACACGGGCTGACCCTTGCTGCGCGCATAGGTGATTTCGTCGAGGGCTTCCTTGGTCGAGACGTGCACCAGATACAACGGCGTGCCAATGGTTTCAGCGATACGAATCGCCCGGCTCGCCGCTTCCCCTTCAACCTGCGAAGGCCGCGACAGCGGATGCGCCTCCGGCCCGGTGATGCCTTGGGCCATCAACTTGCGTTGCAGGTGATAGACCAGCTCGCCGTTTTCCGCGTGCACGGTCGGTACCGCACCGAGCTCCAGACAACGCTCGAAACTCGCCACCAGCGTGTCGTCGGCGGCCATGATCGCGTTCTTGTAGGCCATGAAATGTTTGAAGCTGTTGATGCCGTGATGGCTGACCAGTTCGGCCATCTCTTCGCGCACCTGCTCGCTCCACCAAGTGATCGCGACGTGGAAGCCATAGTCGGACGCGGACTTCTCCGCCCAGCCGCGCCACTGATGAAACGCTTCCATCAACGACTGCTGCGGATTGGGAATGACGAAGTCGATGATCGACGTTGTGCCGCCGGCCAGACCGGCCGCCGTGCCGCTGTAGAAATCCTCGCTGGCGACGGTGCCCATAAATGGAAGTTGCATGTGTGTGTGCGGATCGATGCCGCCTGGCATCAGGTATTGGCCGCTGCCGTCGAGCACTTCGGCGCCGGCGGGAATATCAAGGTTTTCACCGATGGCTTTGATCACGCCGTCGGCGCAATAGACGTCGGCGCGATAACTTTCATCATGGGTAACAACGGTGGCGCCACGGATCAACAGAGACATTCCGAGTTCCTCGCAGGCATGACCGACTTGTGCCGGTTCTAAATGTTTTATTGATGTACAGCAGTGCAGGGTGTATTCCTGTCAGAGCTGTCAGGAATAGAAACTAGTCGTGAATTTGCAATAGAGCAAGAATATTTTTTATAAGCTTATGTCTGTTTTAACTCTATGAAAAATAAAGATAAAAAGTGTAAATCACCAAAATGGTGAGGCGGCTCACCATTTTGACGCACTTGACAGGATGGAAATATGAGCAAGATTTCCTATGTGAAATCAGCCGCTTGAAGTTGAGCTGCGGTTGCACGTTCTTAATGAAAATAAATGCAGTGCACCAGTTTGAGTCCTGTCTGTTCGGACAACTTGCCAAGTGTTTAGCCTGAGCACCCAGACAAGTTTCCGCGAACTCATCAGGTGAATAATTAAAACTGATAAATATCAGAAAGTTGCAATACGTTTGAAGCACGGCCCTAGCGCCAAGCGGTTCACCCGGCACGTTTATTGATGCCGCCGCTGACACCATGGCCGGCGCACGAAAGTTGTCAGTTCCTCCGGCCATCGTCCGGCTCGCGCCTTGTGTGCAAGCCGCCTGATGAGCAAAAAAATAATCAGAAGAACAGTGGAGCGGCCATGCAACAGAACAGATCGCAAGTGACCGAGCGCGACGGCTTGTTCGAACTCGAAGCCGGCAGCGACGTCCTCGACAGTCCCCGTTACAACCACGATATGGCACCGACCAAGGTGCGCGAACGAACCTGGAACAAATGGCACATCACCGCGTTGTGGGTCGGCATGTCGATCTGCGTGCCGACCTACACCCTCGGCGGCGTGCTGACGGCGTACTTCGGCTTGAGTGTGGGCGAAGCGCTGCTGGCGATTCTGTTCGCCAATATCATCGTGTTGATTCCGCTGACGCTGAACGCCTTTCCCGGCACCAAATACGGCATTCCGTTTCCCGTGTTACTGCGCTCGTCGTTCGGCATTCTCGGCTCCAACGTGCCCTGTTTGATTCGCGCGCTGGTGGCGTGCGGCTGGTTCGGCATTCAGACGATGTTTGGCGGTTTGGCGATTCATCTGTTTCTTGGCTCGATTTTCGACGGCTGGAAATCCCTTGGCGGAACGGGGGAGGTGATCGGCTTCATGGTGTTCTGGGCGCTGAACCTGTGGGTGGTGATTCGCGGCGCCGAGTCGATCAAGTGGCTGGAAACCTTGTCCGCGCCGTTGCTGGTGGCGGTCGGCATCGGCTTGCTGGTATGGGCGATGCCCAATGTCTCGATGACCGAACTGCTGGCGATCCCGCCGAAGCGTCCGGAAGGCGCCAGTGTGGTGAGTTACTTCGCCGCCGGGCTGACGGCAATGGTGGGTTTCTGGGCGACGTTATCGCTGAACATTCCGGACTTCAGTCGTTACGCCAAGAGCCAGAAAGATCAAATCCTCGGGCAGATTTTCGGCCTGCCACTGACCATGTTTTTGTTCGCCTCGCTGGGCGTAATCATGACCGCAGCGTCGGTGAAACTGGTCGGCGTGACGGTGTCTGATCCGGTGACTTTGATCGGCCATATCCAGAGCCCGGTGTGGGTCGCGGTAGCGATGGCATTGATCATCATCGCCACACTGTCGACCAACACCGCCGCGAACATTGTCTCGCCGACCAACGATTTTCAGAACATCGCGCCCAAGGTGATCAACCGCACCAAAGCGGTGTTGCTGACCGGGTTGGTCGGGCTGTTGTTGATGGGGCATGAGCTGCTGAAAAAGCTTGGTTTGATCGTTTCCGATGTGAGCCTCGAGACCGTGTATTCCAACTGGTTGCTGGGTTATTCGAGCCTGCTCGGGCCGATTGCCGGGATCATGGTGGTGGACTATTTCCTGATCAAGAAACAGCAACTGGATCTGGCCGGGTTGTACCGCGATGACGTGTATCCGGCGTGGAACCGGGCCGGGTTTCTCGCGTTTGGTGTGCCGGTGGTGCTGACCTTGTTGTCGCTGGGTAGCGACGCGTTCAGCTGGTTTTACAGCTATGGCTGGTTCACCGGCTCGGCGTTGGGCGGGATTATTTATTACGGGTTGTGCGTGATGCGGGCGCAGCCTTCTGCCGTGAAAACAGCGGTGTAAGTCATGATCATTCCCACGCTCTGCGTGGGAATGCAGCCCGGGACGCTCTGCGTCCCAACAGCGGACGCAGAGCGTCCATGGATGAGTTCCCACGCAGAGCGTGGGAACTATCGGCATCAACACTGAGGAGATCCCCATGAACGCAGCCGTAGACGTTCTGCAATCAACCCATCAGCACATCAACCGCGATCGCCTCTGGGCCTCGCTCATGGCGCTGGCCAAGCTCGGCGCCACGGTCAAGGGCGGGGTCTGTCGCCTGGCCCTGACCGACCTCGACCGCCAGGCCCGCGACCTGTTCGTGCAATGGTGCAAGGACGCCGGGTGCAGCGTCACGGTCGATGCCGTCGGCAACATCTTTGCCCGCCGGCCGGGGCGCAATCCCGACCTGCCGCCAGTGATGACCGGCAGCCACATCGACACGCAACCCACCGGTGGCAAGTTCGACGGCTGCTTCGGTGTGCTCGCTGGCGTCGAGGTTCTGCGCACACTCAACGACCTCGGCGTGGAAACCGAAGCGCCGCTGGAAGTGGTGGTCTGGACCAACGAAGAAGGCTCACGCTTCGCGCCATGCATGATGGGCTCCGGCGTGTTCGCCGAAAAATTCACCCTCGAAGAAACGCTGGCCAAGGTCGATGCCGAGGGCATCACGGTCGGCGAAGCACTCAATGCGATCGGCTACGCCGGCCCGCGCAAAGTCAGCGGACATAAAGTCGGCGCCTATTTCGAAGCACACATCGAGCAAGGCCCGATCCTTGAAGACGAACAGAAAACCATCGGCGTGGTGCTCGGTGCGTTGGGGCAGAAGTGGTTCGATCTGAAACTGCGCGGCGTCGAGGCCCACGCCGGCCCAACACCGATGCACCTGCGCAAAGATGCACTGGTCGGCGCCTCGGTCATCGTCGGCGCCGTCAACCGCGCCGCCCTCGGCCATCAACCGCACGCCTGCGGCACGGTCGGCTGCCTGCAAGCCTATCCCGGCTCGCGCAACGTCATTCCCGGCGAAGTGCGCATGACCCTCGATTTCCGGCATCTGGAACCGGCACGGCTGAATTCGATGATTGCTGAAGTGAAGCAGGTCATCGAAGCGACTTGTGAGGAACATTGCCTGACTTATGAACTGACCCCAACCGCCGACTTCCCGCCGCTGTACTTCGAAAAAGGTTGCGTGGAGGCGGTACGCGGCGCGGCCAAGGGCTTGGGCCTGTCGCACATGGACATCGTCAGCGGCGCCGGCCACGACGCAATCTTCCTCGCCGAACTTGGGCCAGCGGGGATGATTTTTGTGCCATGCGAAGGCGGGATCAGCCACAACGAAATCGAAAACGCCGCGCCGGATGATCTGGCGGCCGGGTGCGCGGTGTTGTTGCGGGCGATGCTCGCGGCTTCGGCGGCGGTGGCAGCAGGTAAAGCCGCCGCATAAACATCAACAGATCGCAGCCCTGTGTAGGAGCTGCCGCAGGCTGCGATCTTTTCCTGTCACCCGAATGTCATGAAAATGTGCGACGTTGCCGCCCATGAAAATCATCACCTCCGGCGCGTCCTATCTGGACATCGACGCCTACGCCTGCTGCATCGCCTACGCCGAATTACTCAATCTGCAAGGCATCCCCGCCCGCGCCGTCAGCAGCGCAAAACCCAACGCCAGCGTCTCGAAAACCGTGCTTGATTGGGGTCGCGCCTTTCAAACGCATGAATCATTGCTGACTGACGAATTCATCTTGGTCGACGTATCCGACTATCACCATTTCGATCCATTGGTCATGCTCGATCAGGTCGTGGAAGTCATCGACCATCATCCAGGTTACGAAGATTACTGGGCAAAGAAACTCGGTTCAGCCGCCGACATCCGTCCGATCGGCGCTGCGGCAACTCAGGTCTTCCAGCGTTGGCAGACCTCAGACTTGCTAGCAAAAATCAGCGAACAAAGTGCCGCACTGTTGGCCACCGCGATCCTCGACAACACCCTGAACTTCACCAGCCAGATGACCACCGCAGCGGACATCGACGCCTACGCCGAACTCGCGTTTCGGGCGAAACTCGCGACCGACTGGCCCGAGAAATACTTCCTCGAATGCCAGGCCAGCATCGAATCAGACCTTGCCAATGCCTTGGCAGCCGACCTGAAACGCCTGAAACCCGAAAGTAATCTGCCGCAAGTCTTCGCACAAATGACCGTGTGGGATGCCGATGCGTTGCTGCAAAAGCATCGGCCAGCGATCAGCCAGTGGATGGCGGAGCAGGGCGATGACTGGATGCTGAATGTCATCAGCATCCGCGACGGAAAAAGCTGCTTTCTGGCAGAACCCGTTTCGAGCCAACGCAAACTCAATCACCTGCTGACACTGGACTGGCACGCCGGCATGGCCGACCACGCACCCTCAATCCTGCGCAAGGAACTACTCAAACTGGGCCTACACACAAACCTGTAGGAGCCGAGCTTGCTCGCGAAGGCGGTGTGTCAGGCAAATCACATCTGCCTGACACACCGCCTTCGCGAGCAAGCTCAGCTCCTACAAGGGTTACGTGATTAATCCAGGGTGAGGTTTTTTGTTCGGCGATCATTGCCCTGCGGATTGCCAACATCCAGCAACCGCCTCTCCACCAACACATTCTCCAGCGCCTGACGCTCGAACGGCGCCATTTGGTGTTCGCGCTTTTTCAGCTCCAGCAGAATGGGGCTGGACCAGGTGCGATAGGTCTGTTCGATCGTGCGACGCGACGTCATCAGTCTCTCCTTGATCAAGAGCCCAGGGGCTCAGTCCGATGAGGGAGTAACGTTAGACGACAAACCCGGAAGGCGCGAATACGACGACCCCGTGTAGGAGCTGCCGAAGGCTGCGATCTTTTGACTTGGTTTTTTAAAGACAAGATCAAAAGATCGCAGCCTTCGGCAGCTCCTACACGGGTTCGAGGGTCAGTCTTCTACGTTCATCAGTTGTTGCACGCCTTCCCACGCTTCGGCGCGCATGCGTTCGATGTCCAGGCCCGGGATTACGCCGTTGTCGACCACAATCCGGCCGCCGACCAGGCTGTATTTCACCGTGATCGGTTCACCCGCAACCACTGGCGCGACGGCGCTGTCGTGGAAGCCGTAGAACCGTGGGTGGTCGAGGCTGTAGACGACCAGATCCGCCGCTTGCCCGACTTCCAAAGTGCCAACCGCGCCGAGCCCCAACACCTGTGCGCCACCCGCCGTGCCCCAGTGAATGACGTCTTCAGCGGTGGTCGCCGAGGCGCCTTGTTCGGCGCGGTGGATCAGCCACGCGGTGTTGGCCTCACCGACCATGCTCCCGGATTCATTCGACGCGACGCCATCCACGCCCAGGGAAATCGGCACACCTGCCTCGTACATCTGCGGCACTGGCGCGACGCCGCTGCCCAGCCGCGCATTGCTCACCGGGCAGTGGGAGATGCCGGTGCCGGTCTGCGCGAGCATGCGGATTTCGCCCGGTTGCAGGTGTACGGCGTGGGCGAACCAAACGTCGGGGCCGAGCCATTCGTGTTCGGCGACGAATTCCACCGGCAGGCAGTTGTATTTTTCGCGGCAGAAATTCACGTAGTTCTGCGTTTCCGACAGGTGCGTATGCAGGCGCAAACCGAGGCCGCGTGCGGTGTGGGCGAGTTCGCGCAGCAGCGTTGGCGGCAGCGAGAACGTTGGCGTGGTTGGCGCGACAACCACGCGGCGCATCGCGTCCGGGGTGTCCTGGTGGTACAGCGATTTCAGCCGTTCGATATCGCCAACCATTTGCTCAAGGCTCTCCGGTTGCAGCGCGGTTTTCGAGAAGCCCGGATGTGCGCTCGCCGATTCCAGCGCGCCGCCACGGCACAGCACAAAGCGCAGGCCAAACTCATCGGCCATGTCGAACAGCAAGTCGCCGGTCTCGGTGCTGCCGTGAGCGTGGTAGAGGTAGTGGTGATCGGCGCAGGTGGTGACGCCGGACAGCAGCAATTCGACCATGCCCAGTCGTGCAGCAATCCGCGCCAGTTGCGGGGTAAAGCGGTTGAGGCGCGGGTAGGGCACGCTGGCCAGCCAGCCTTGCAGATCCTGATTCAAGCCTTCGGGCACGGCTTTGAGCAGGTTCTGGAACAGGTGATGGTGGGTGTTGATCCAGCCGGGATAGACCACGCAGTTGCGCGCGTCGATCAGCCGTTCGCCGGGTTGTGGTTCAAGGTTCGCGGCCATTTCGGCGATGCGACCGTTGACCACGCGGATGTCCACGGCCCCGGCCCGCGCGCGAGGGCCGCGCAGGCCGGTCATCACCGCGACCGGGTTTTTGATCAGGATGTTCTGAAGTTGAGTCATGGGCAGCTCCAAACTAAAGGATGTGCGAGGCGGATTTGCTGGCGGTGGTTTCCGCCACGCTGACGCCATTCAGCGCGGCGTTGAGCAGCACCGACACCAGGCAAGCGATAACCACGCTGCTGTGCAGGAACGGCTGCGACCACTCGGGGAGTTGTTTGAACAAGGTTGGCGCGAGCACCGGCACCAGCGCGGCGGCGATGGTGAATCCGACGATCAGCACGTTGTAGCGATTGCGCTCGTAATCGACTTTGGCGAGGGTCTGAATGCCCGCCGCCGCAACAACGCCGAACATCGCAATGCCAGCGCCACCGAGGGCGGCGGTCGGCATCGAAGCGATGATCGCGCCGGCCTTCGGCACCAAGGCAATCGAGCACATCAGCAAGCCGCTGACCGCGACCACCCAACGGCTGCGCACGCCGGTGAGGATCACCAGGCCGACGTTTTCCATGAAGGCGATAAACGGGAACGCGGCGAACATCCCGGCGATGGTGCTGGCCAGGCCATTGGCGCGCAGACCGTTGATGACCTGTTTGTCCTCGACCGGTTTTTCGACAATGTCGCCGATGGCCACGAACAGCCCCATCGACTCGACCATCTGCACGATCATCACCACCACCATGGTCGCGATGGGGATCAGGCTGAAGGTTGGCAGGCCGAAGTAGAACGGGTAGGGCACGGTCAGCCACGGCGCATCTTCGACGCTGTGAAAACTACCCATGCCCAGGCCGTAGGCCAGACCGGCGCCAACCAGCATCCCGATCAACACCGCCATGTTGCGCAGCATCGGGCTGCCATAGCGGTTGACCAACAGGATCGTCAGCAACACCACCACCGCCACACCGAGGAACGCCGGCGCGCCGAAGTTGCTCGCGTTGCGCCCGCCGCCGACCCATTCGTAGGCAATCGGGAACAGCTGTAAACCGATCACGGTGACGATGCAACCGGTGACCACAGGCGGAAAAAAGCGCCGTAATCGACCGACGAAGGGTGCCATCAGCATGGTGAAAATCCCCGCGCCGATCACCGCCCCGCAGACCCCGGCGAACCCCACCTCCGGGTTGCTGCCGATGGCGATCACCGGGCCAACGCTGCTGAAAGCCACGCCTTGCAGAATTGGCAGGCGCACGCCGAATTTCCAGAAGCCGACGGTTTGCAGGAGGGTGGCAATGCCGGAACAGAACAGCGTGGTACTGATCAGCACCACCGTGTCGGCGTGGGACATTTTCAGGGCACTGGCGACAATCAACGGCACGGCGATGGCGCCGATGTACGAGACGGCCATGTGTTGCAGGCCGAGGGTGAGCATCTGTCGCACCGGCAAAACGCGGTCGACGGGGTGCACGGTGGATGCGGTTTTTGATGGGGATGTGGCTGACGACATGGGGAAACACCTCTGGCTGTTTTTATGCGGTAGAGAGGGGTATTCGTCTGATGCCTGCTGCAGATCCCCTGTAGGAGTGAGCCTGCTCGCGATAGCGGTGAATCAGTCACCATGATTGCTCAATGACACACCGCTATCGCGAGCAGGCTCACTCCTACAGGTTTTGTGGCATCAGTCATTCGTACACATGTGCCCGAAGCCGCCATCCACCGGCTCCGATGCCTTGTTTCAGCCTGCCAGGCAGGCGGCGAAGCCTTGGTTCAGGGCCGCGCGATCCAGGTCGCGGCCGATGAACACGATCTTGCTCGAGCGGGGCTCCGTGCCCCACGCGGTCGAGGCGCGGAATTCCACCAGGCTGTGCACGCCTTGCAGCACGTAGCGCTGGTCTTCATTGGCCACGGCGAGCACGCCTTTCATGCGATAGAGGTTGTCGGCCTGGGAGGAGCGCAGCTCGCTGATCCAGCGATGGAACGCCATCAGGTTGACCGCGCCGTCCACAGCGATGCCCACCGATGACACGCTTGGGTCGTGTTGGTGGTCCTGCTCTTCAATAGACTGCTCAGCGTGATGCTCATGGTCGTGGTGATCGTGATCGTGCTGATCCGCGCCGATTTCCATGAGCTTCTGCGTGCATTCGAACGCGCCGATGCCGAGGATCTTCGTCAGGTCGATTTGCGCGTGGGTTGAGGTCACCAGATCTGCCGTGGCGTTCAAACCGCGGATCTTGCCGCGCAGGGTTTCAACCTCTTCAGCGCTGACCAGATCGACCTTGTTGATGACGATCCGGTCGGCGCAAACGATCTGATCCACCGCCTGATTGTCGACGCCGTCGAGTTGCAGATCCTCCAGGTGCTGGGCGATGTGCTTGGCGTCGACCATGGTCACGATGGCGTCGAGTTCGACTTCATCGGCGATCGGGTCATTGATGAAAAAGCTCTGCGCCACCGGGTACGGATCGGCCAGGCCGCTGGTCTCGATAAGGATGTGGTCAAGCCGCACCGGCCGCGCGACCAGTTCGCGGACGATGCGCACCAAGTCCTCGCGAACTTCGGCGGTGCAGCACACGCAGCCGTTGACCATCTCGTAGATTTCTTCGGTTTCGGAACTGAGGACGAGGTCGCCGTCGATACCGACTTCACCGAATTCGTTTTCGATCACGGCGATTTTGCGGCCGTGGTTTTCTTTGAGGATGTAGTTGAGCAGGGTGGTTTTACCGGCACCGAGGAAACCGGTGAGGATGGTCACGGGGATTTTGGTGTTGCGGGTTGGGGCGTTGAATGGGGTGTTCATGGTGAGGCTCCTTTGATTGACCGGTGCACACTGAATTCGGGGTGATTAAATTTTTGATGTGTAACCCTTGTGGCGAGGGGATTTAGCGAAACGTCGCACCGCCCCGTTGGGCTGCGAAGCGGCCCCAAATCCTGCCACCGCGCTGTATCAGGCAGACCGCGGTTGCCGGTTTTACGACTGCTTCGCAGCCGAGCGGGGATAAATCCCCTCGCCACAGTTATTGATTTCCACAGTTGGATCCGGGTGTTCTTGCCAGCGTTGTGCGACGCCCGCATCGAGGCCGAACAGGTCGAGCACGCGGCCGAGGCTGTGGTCGACCATTTGCGCGAGGTTTTCCGGGCGGGCGTAGAACGCGGGCACCGGCGGGGCGATGATTCCGCCCATCTCGGTGACGGCGGTCATGTTGCGCAGGTGGGCGAGGGTCAGCGGGGTTTCGCGGGCCATCAACACCAGCGTGCGGCGCTCCTTGAGCGTGACGTCGGCAGCACGGCCGATCAGCCCCGAAGACGTGCCGGTGGCAATCTCCGCCAGCGTCCTCATCGAACACGGCGCCACCACCATGCCGAGGCAGCGAAACGAACCGCTGGCAATCCCGGCGGCGACGTCATCGGCGCGGTGGTAATGACTGGCCAATGCAGTGACGTCGGCGAGTTTGTAATCGGTTTCGTGAGCCATGGTCAGCAGCGCCGCGCGGCTGATGATCAGGTGGCTTTCGATGTCCAGTTCAGCGAGCAATTGCAGCAAGCGCACACCGTAGATAAACCCGGACGCGCCGCTGATGCCGACGACCATCCGTTGCCGGTTCACGATTCCAGTCCTTTGAGCAAAACCCGCGCGCGTTCGAGTACATCCTGATCCAACTGCGCCTTGATCCCGTCAAACCCGGAACCGCGAGTCGCATCCAGGCCCATCCGCGAAGTGGTGCCGTTGACAGACGACGAAGGATCGAGCGGACTGCCCGGCAAGCCATCGATGGTGAAAATATCCAGATGCGGCTGGAAGTGCGTGGCCAGCGCCCACAGCACCTGGCTGTCATCGCTGATGTCGATATCGCTGTCCACCGCGATCACCGTTTTCAGGTACGGATCCCAGCCGAGCAACGCCAGCATGATCTGCCGCGCCTCGCCGTCGCGGCTCTGATCCAGCGCCACGTAGCAGTGAAAATGCGTGCCGGAATTCGGATAATGCACGGCGGTGACAGCGGGGAAACGTGCCTTGAGTTTTTCGCTCATCTCCGCTTCGCGCGGCAGGCGGGCGAGGGTCAAATGCTCGGCGTAGCGGCCACCCATCACGTCGACTAGCCAGGCGTCTTTGCGCTTTAACAGGGTGTCGACGCGCAGCACATTGTTGGTCGAGCGATCCGAGGAATAACCGCTGAATTCACCGAACGGGCCTTCCTCGGCGTAGGCTGCCGGGTCAATCGCGCCTTCCAGAACAAACTCGGCATACGCTGGTACACCGATGCCGTAGCGTGGAGTTTTCACCAGTTCCAGCGGCGCACCAAACAGCCCGCCAGCGACGGCGCGTTCATCGGCGCCATAGGGCAAGCGTGCAGCGGCGGCGAGCATGAACAGTGGGTGCGCGCCAACCACCATGGCCACACGCAATTCTTCGCCACGTTCGCGCGCGGTTTGCAGCATCCGCCACAGGTGGCCGCGTGAATGCAGGCTGGTGGCGAGGGCCTGGCGGGCGTGGCGCATCGAGCGGTGATAGCTCATGTTGGCGATGCCGGTCAGCGGGTCTTCGGCAACGATGATCGCGTTGGTGATGTACGGGCCCCGATCGCTGTCGAAATGCTTGAGCATCGGCAGCAGCGCCAGATCCAGCGCTTCGCCTTCGAAGACTTCATCGAGAATCGGGCCGCTTTCCACATAGCGCGGGGCGATGGGTTGGTTGGCGCGGGTTTGAAAGGTTTCGTGCAGTTGCGCCGGGGTGACGCCGAACAGCCGAGCAATGCGGGTTCGGGAGGCGAACAGATTGGTCGCCACCGGCACGCCGAGGTGGCCGACGTTTTCGCAGATCAGCAGCGGATCGCGGCCTTGGGCGGCGAGGGCATCGACCAGGGCGGTGACGTCCTGATCGGCAGAAATCGGTTGAGTGACGGTCAGCACATCGTCCGGGTACTCACGGCGATAGGCGTCGATGAACACGTGAAAGTCCTGAGAATCGCCGAGCGTCGAACGGGTCATGGTGTCACCTCGTAAAAAGCAGGCACGCAGGGGTGAGAGGGCGTTCGCGCGGCCAGCCGTTGGCCTGCCGGTCGAACGAACGCCGGGTCATCTTCGTGCCTGTAAAGTCGCTGTGTGCTCTGTGTACAGATCCCTTGTGGCGAGGGCCTTTGTGGCGAGGGGATTTATCCCCGTTGGGCTGCGAAGCGGCCCCAAATCCTGCCACCGCGCTGCATCAGGCAGACCGCGGTTGCCGGTTTTACGACTGCTTCGCAGCCGAACGGGGATAAATCCCCTCACCACAGGAAACTCCATTCCCACATTGGGTTGTGTGTATCTACAAGTACGTGGTGGTCAGGCGTATGTCGGCCTCGGCCAGATCCTTCGGCGGTGGCGTCGGTTCGATCCCGCACAACCTTGCGATGTTGTTGCCCAGGTAGTCTTCGAGATGATCCTCATCAATCCCCAAGCCTTGCGGTGCCGGCGAGCACAACACTTCCAGTTCCCTCAGCCACATCCCCGGCTCATTCGGCGGTGAGTCCGTGCCGAACACGATCTTGTTGCGAGGCAGTTCCTTGGCGAATTCGACGATCCGCGACTGGAAGCACCAGCCCGATTCGCAGTACACATTCGGCGTGTCCATCGCCATCCAGAACGCTTCGAACGAGTAGTTGCCGCCGGTCTGGATACCGAAGTGACCGATGATGAAATTGACCATCGGGAACTCGCGAATGATCGGGTAGAACATCGTCGGGATCGTGTACGGGCCGTCGCCGGTGTGGATCAGCACGACGATGTTGTACTTGGCGCAGACCTTCATCGCCGGACGCAGCCAGTCGAGTGCGCGATCCGGGCGATAGCCGTGCATGTTGGCGTGCAGTTTGAGCATCTTGAAGCCGTATTCCTTGATGTGGAATTCCAGCTCCGCCGCACCGTTTTCCGGTCCCCAGCGCGGGTTGAAGTTGAAGTTGCCGATGAAGCGATCCGGGTACTTCATGCACAGTTCGGCGATGTACGACATGTAGTCGCGTACGCCTTCGCGGCCCCGGCGGTTGCCGTCACGATAACCGGTGTTGCCCGGTGGCGGCTGGATGAAACCCATGTCGATGCGGCGTGGTTTGCCGTTGATCATGTACGGGCCGTCCATCAGTTTGAGCATGCGCTCGCCGGTGAACGGTTCGCCGGTGTGGCGCCAGGCCTCGTCGACCAGATTTGTTGGGTGCAGATGGGTGTCGATGATCATCGGTTCAGCTCCTGGCCAGTTGAGTGGTGACGGGGCGCTTGAGTTGCGCCTCTGCTTCGGAAACGGAACGGGGTGGCGGGGTCGGTTCGAGGCCGATCATCCGCGCGGTGTTGTTGCCCAAGTAGTCTTCGAGGGTGTCCTCGTCGAGGTTCAGACCCTGCGGCGGCTCGTGGCAGAGCACTTCGAGCAGGCGCAGCCACATGCCCGGTTCGTTCGGTGGCGTGTCGGTGCCGAAGAGGATCTTGTGCGTCGGCAAGACCTTGGCGAATTCGACGATCCGCGATTGCAGGCACCAGCCGGATTCGCAGTAGACGTTGGGCAATTCCATCGCCCATTGCATCGGTTCGAACACGTAGACGCCACCGGTCTGCACGCCGAAGTGGGCCATGATGAAATTGACGTTGGGGAACTCCTTGATCATCGGCACCCATTCCGACGGGATGCTGTAAGGGCCGTCGCCGGTGTGCAGCTTGACCGGAATGCCCAGCTCGGCGCACTTCTCGAAGCATGGGCGCACCCAGTCGAGCGCACGGTCAGGACGGTAGGCGTGCATGTTGGCTTGCATCTGCACCATGCCGAAACCGTGTTCCTTGACGTAGCGCTCTATCGCCTCGACGCCGTTTTCCACGCCGCAGCGCGGGTTGTAGACGAAGCAGCCGATGAAACGATCCGGGTAGGTCTGCACCATTTTCAGGGTGTAGGCCATGTAGGCATCGATGGATTCACGGCCGGTCAGGTCGCCGTCGGTCCAGGTGTAAATCGTGTTGCCTTGCGGCGGCTGGATGAAGGCTTTGTCAATGCGGCGAGGCTTGCCGTTGACCATGTACGGGCCATCCATCATCTCCAGCAGACGCTCGCCGGTGAACGGGTCACCGTCATGCCTCCAGGCGAGGTCCACCAGATCGGTGGGATAGCAGCTGATATCGATGATCATTGCAGTCGATCTCCTGATAGCGGGGAAGGGAGCCTTGCGGCTCTCGGCATCCACGTCCCGGGCAATCGGCCGTTTCTATGCGCAAGACTCGCGCATTCCCTCGCCTGTTCGCATCCGGCCCGGGTGGGTGGCTGCTGAGGGCGAGTATTGGAAAGGGGGGAGGGGTTCGTACAATATTAATTGGGCGGGGTGGTGATATGCGTTCGATATGGGCCTTGTAGCAAAATCAAAAGATCGCAGCCTTCGGCAGCTCCTACGGGGATCGGTGTAGGAGCTGCCGCAGGCTGCGATCTTTTGATCTTCGGTAATTGTGCTCGCCTCTTCGCGAGCAGGCTCGCTCCCACAGGGGAGCGCATTCCAATTGTAGGAGTGAGCCTGCTCGCGATAGCGTCAAAATTGTGTACGCAAAGCCAACAGTTTGATCGCCTCAACCACCGGCGCCACACGCTCCGCCTGCCCATGCGGCCACACCGCGTAAAGGTTGTAATGCGCCGCAATCTGCGCCTCGTTCAACGCCACCAACCGCCCACTGCGCAACGCATCCGCCGCGAGCAATCCACGCACCAACCCTGCACCAACGCCAGCCTCGGCAGCGGCGATCAGGTTGGCTGCATTATCAAAAATCACCCGCGCCGGCGGCTCGGTCGGGGTCATTCCGGCCGCATCCAGCCACGGAATCCACGACCTTCGCGTATACCCCAACAACGGCAACTCCAAAATCTGCGCCGGGGTCAACGGCACCTGTAACCCATAGCGTTCCAGCAAATCCGGCGAAGCCACCGCCAACACCCGATCGCCACAAATCTGCGTCATCTCGCAGTCGTCCCAATCGCCATAGCCATAGCGCAACGCCAGATCGACCCGCTCAAACGTGCTGCGATCACTGCGCGGCATCGACAGCAACGTCACCTCGTAATCCGGCAGCCCATCGAGCAACTGCGGCAGGCGCGGATTGAGCCAGCTCTGCGCCAGTTCGCTGTCGACATCAAGCGTCAACCGTTGCGCGACGCTGCGGTTCTTAACCGAAGAGATCGCCCGGTCAATCTGCGCCAGACCGTCCGACAACACACTGGCAAACAACTGCCCGGCGTCGGTCAGGTTGCTGCCGCCGCCTTCACGCACGAACAGCGGCTGGCCGATGAAATCCTCCAGCGCACGAATCTGCTGGCTGATCGCACTGTGGGTCAGATCCAGTTTGCGCGCAGCACTGGAGAAACTGCCGCTGCGCGCGGCGTGGATAAACGCGCTCATGGACTGCACCGACGGGTATCGCTTGTACATGTTGTTAGTCCTGCTTACAGCGGTTGGCAGAAATCGTCGCTGGCCGCGTGTTGCTCAGGGTTCCAATAATCGGTGACCAGGCCTGCACAAAGACGGGCCGCTCTTTTGGAGCCTGACAATGATTGCATTCACGGTTAACGGCGAACGACGCGAGCTGGATGAAGCGTCCTCCTCCATGCCCTTGTTATGGGTCTTGCGTGATCAACTGAAACTCACCGGCACCAAGTTCGGCTGCGGCATGGGCCTGTGCGGTGCCTGCACCGTGCACCTGGACGGCGTCGCGGTGCGTTCCTGCCAACTGCCAGCGGCCGCCGTCGCGGGCCACAGCATCACCACCATCGAAGGTTTGTCGCCAACGGAAAACCATCCGCTGCAACTGGCCTGGGTCGCCGAAGATGTGCCGCAATGCGGCTACTGTCAATCCGGGCAGATCATGTCCGCCGCCGCGCTGCTCAACACCGGTGCGGCGGTGACCGACGATTCGATCCGCAACGCCATGTCCGGAAATATCTGCCGCTGCGGCACTTACGGACGTATCAACAAAGCGATCAAACGTGCGGCGAATGCGCCGAAGGAGGCCTGATGAGCCTCATCGACGATACCCGCATCGAACTGCCGCGGCGGGTTTTTCTCAAGCAAGCGTCGACCGTCGCTTCCGGACTGGCGATTGCCCTGTATCTGCCCGGCGGCATCGCAGCCACCGATCCAAAAGCCATGGCGCCGGCCAACGAATTTGAGCCGAATGCCTGGGTGCGGATCTTTCCCGACGGCACGGTGAAACTGGTGGTGCACAAGCATGACTCGGGCACCGGCACGCAAACGGCATTGGCCGCGTGTGTGGCGGAAGAGCTGGACGTCAACCCGATGACCGTGCAGGTGATTACCCCGGAAGATCCGTTTTTCGAAACCTACATTCATCCGGTCTGGAAAGTCTTCTCCACGGGCGGCAGCACCAGTGTTTCCCTCGAATACGATCGCTTGCGCATGGCCGGTGCCACGGCGCGGACGCTGTTGATTACAGCAGCGGCGAAACAGTGGAAAGTCAGCCCCGACAGTTGCACCACCGAGGAAGGTCGCGTCGTTCACACGTCGAGTAAGCGTAGCCTCGGTTATGGCGAACTGGTCGGGGTCGCGGCGAATCTGCCAGCGCCGACCCACGTCACGCTGAAAGACCCGGCGCAGTTCAAATACATCGGCAAGCTGCGGCACAAACGTGATGCGGCGGCCAAGGTGTGCGGGCGCTTCAAGTACAGCATCGACGTGCAATTGCCGGACATGCTGGTGGCGGTGATTCAGCGTGCGCCGGTGGTTGGCGCGAAGGTAGTCAGCGTCGATTCAGCGGCCGCTTTGCAAGTTCCGGGTGTGCGCAAAGTGCTGGCGATTCCGGGGCGTCCGGATGTGCTCGGCGGCAATCTGGAAGGCGTCGCCGTGTTGGCGGATACGTTCTGGGCCGCGCAGCAGGGCCGCAAAGTACTGGAGATCAAGTGGAGCGATTCACCGCTGGCCGGGTTCGACAGCGAGCAGTTGTTCAGCGCTCAAGCCAAAGCCATCGGCGATCCGCAAGCACAAACCGTCAAAGCCATGACCCAAGGTGATGTCGCCGGGCAATGGGCGGGCGCGGCGAAGCTGATCGAAGCCGATTACACCATGCCCTACAAGGTGCAAAACCCGCTGGAACCGATCTGCATCACCGCGCAGGTCAAGGACAAGGCGATCACCTATTGGGGCGGCGTGCAGGTGCCGTCGTCGGCACTGGAAGCGGCGCAAACCGTGTGCGGGATCGACAAGGCCAACGTGACCATTCATGAGTTGGTGTCTGGCGGCAGTTTCGGTGCGCGGGAGGCAAAATACTGGTTGTTTGAAGTCGCGTATCTGGCGCAGAAAACCGGTGTGCCGGTGAAACTGCTCAACAGCCGTGAAGATGAAATGCACGCGCTGTTCAATCATCCGGCAACCTTGCATCGGGTCAAAGGTGCGCTGGATGCCCAAGGCAAACTCAGTGCGCTGCAATTGCACGCGGTGTCGCCAGCCTCGCCGGAACAGTGGGAACCGGGTTATTTCGAACGCCCGGACAAGATGGATTACAGCACCACCGAAGCGATCACCGCGTGGGACTTCGCCTACCGTCCACCGCATCTGGAATTGAATTGGGTCAAGCACGAAAGCGACGTGCCGAGCGGCTGGTATCGCTCGGTGAGTTTTATTCCCAACGTGTTTGCTGTGGAAAGTTTCATGGATGAGCTGGCGCACGCGGCCGGTGCAGATCCACTGGCGTTCCGCCTGGCCAATATGCAGGAACGACCACGGCATGTGGCGGTGCTCAAGCAGGCAGCCGAGCGCGCCGGTTGGGGTAAACCATTACCGCCGGGAACCGCGCTGGGCATCGCGACCAATCAGGGTTACACCAGTTTTATCGCGGTGGTTGCGCGGGTGGCGACGGTCGATGGAAAGCCGAAAGTCGAGAAGCTCACTTGCGTGGTCGATTGCGGTTTGGCGGTGTCGCCAGGCGGTGTTGAAGAGCAAATCTACGGCGGTCTGATGTGGGGCTTCGGTCACGCGTTGTTCGATCGGCTCGACATCAAACAGGGCAGGGTGGTGCAGAGCAACTTCCACGACTATCGCGTCACGCGCATGTCCGACATGCCGGCCACCGACATCCTCGTGCTCGACGGTGAGCCGAGCAAACCCGGTGGCGTTGGTGAATTGGGCAGCCCTTCGGTGGTGCCGGCCATCGCCAATGCGTTGTTCGCGCTGACCGGTGTTCGTCAGCGTTCGACGCCACTGAGCCTGGGATAAATCGCCATGGACTTGCGCTTGCTGCGGTACTTCATGGCGTTGGCCGATGAGTTGCATTTCGGTCGCGCTGCCGAACGCCTGCACATCTGCCAGCCGCCGCTGAGCCAGCAGATTCGTTTGCTGGAAGAGGAACTGGGCACGCCGCTGTTCGAGCGCAGCCATCATCGGGTCGAACTGACGGCGGCGGGGCAGATGCTCAAGGAGCAGGCGCCGCTGGTGTTCGAACAGCTTGAGCGGGCGCTGGATCTGACCCGGCAAACCGGGCGCGGTCAGCTCGGTGAACTGGAAATCGGCATGATCAGTTCGGTGATGGTCGGCGTGCTGCCCAAGGCTTTGCACCTGTTTCGCGAGCGTTATCCGCAGGTCAACTGGCGTCTGCACGAAATGACCCCGGCGGCGCAGGTCAAGGCGTTGAAGGAGAAACGCATTGATGCCTGCGTGTTTCGCGTGGGTTATGACGATCCGTTGTTGCGCAATGAACTGCTGATTTATGAGCCGATTCATGTGGTGATGCCGGCGGATCATCCGCTGGCGCAGCGCGAGGTGCTGGCCCCGGCGGATCTGGCGCAGGAGCCGTTTGTGGCGCTGGAGCTGAAGCAGTCACGGTTCGCTAATTTTCTCTATCAGTGCTGCATTCAGGCCGGGTTTACCCCGCAGATACGGCAGCAGGTGATTGAGGTGCAGACGCTGCTGAGCCTGGTGCGAGCCGGGTTTGGCGTGGCGCTGTTGCCGGCGTCGATTGAACAGTTGGCGCCGGCGGGGCTGGTGTTTCGACGCCTGACCCCGGCGTTGCCGGAAGTGCCGTTGTATGCGACGTACCGCGCGGATGATGCCTCCCCCGTCCTGAAACTCTTCCTCGATACCCTCCGCGAACTCAACGGCAACCCCCAACCCCTGTAGGAGCTGCCGAAGGCTGCGATCTTTTGATCTTGCTTTTAAAAAACAGGATCAAAAGATCGCAGCCTTCGGCAGCTCCTACAGGGGGACTTGGTGTGTACGAAAAGGGTGGCACGATCACGTGTGGCTGCGGTCGTACTCTTCACATGGCGCATCACTTGTGGAGATCCAATGAGCCAGGAAGTCCTGACCACCGAAACCAATCGCCGCCAGTTGCAGCAAATCATCGCCGGATTATCCGACGGGGTGATTCTGCTGGAGCGGGATCAGAGCATCCTCTGGGCCAACGAGGCCGCGCTGGCCATGCATGGCGTCAGCCGGATCGGTGAGCTGGGCCACAACGCCGCCGAGTACGCGCAGCGTTTCAACCTGCGTTATCGCAACAACCACACGCTGGCGCCCGAGAATTATCCGATCAGCCGCGTGGCGCGCTGCGAGGCGTTCAATGATGTGCTGATTGAAGTGAATGCGGCGGATGACCCGGAACGCGTCTGGGTACACAGCGTGCGCAGCATGATCCTTACCGATCGCGAGGGGCAGCCCGAGTCGCTGGTGTTGATCATGAGCGACGTCACCGACTGGGCCAACGCCGAGCAGCGTTTCGAAAAAACCTTCAATGCCAACCCGGCGCCGGCGGTGATCTGCCGAATCAGCGACTTGCGCTATATCAAGGTCAATCCGGGGTTCCTGGAGATGACCGGCTATACCCGCGAGCAAGTCATCGGCACCTCAGCTTATGAAATCGACATCTACGAGCAGGCAGAAAAACGCGATCTGGCCATTCAACGCCTGCGCGATGTAGAGACCATTCCGCAGATGCAGGCTGAATTGCGCTTGCCCGATGGCAGCAGCAAACAGGTGATCGTCGCCGGGCAACCGCTGGTGCTCAACGACGAAGATTGCATGCTGTTTTCCTTTGTCGACATGGAGCTGCGGCACAAGGCCGAGGTGGCGCTGCGTCAGAGTGAGGAGCGGTTTGCCAAGGCGTTTCGCCTGACGCCGGTGCCGATTCTGATCTGCACAGCGGAGGAGCAGCGGGTGCTCGACGTCAATCAGGCGTTTCTCGATACCCTGGCTTTTGACGGGGACGATGTGCTCGGTAAAACCGTGACGCAGATTGGTTTTATCGATGACAACGGTGCGCGGTCTCGTCTGCTCGCGGCGCTTGAGAACAATGGCCGAGTGGATCGGGTGGACGTGCGGGTGCGCACCAAGGACGCTGATTTGCTCGAGTGTGCGCTGTCGGCCGACACCGTGAATATTCATGATGTGCCGTGTTATTTGCTGGTGCTGATGGACATCACCGAGCGCAAGCGTACCGAGCTTGAGCTGGTGGCGGCGATTGAAGAGGTGATGAAGGATGCTTCGTGGTTCAGTCGTACGCTGATCGAGAAGCTGGCGAATGTGAAGAAGGTCAATTCGCCGCAATTGCCGAGTGTGTCGTTTACCGATCTGACCGCGCGGGAGCGGGATGTGTTGGGGCTGATTTGTGAGGGACTGGCGGACAAGGAGATCGCCGCGCGGCTGAAGCTGGCGCCGAATACCGTGCGTAATCATGTGGCGACGGTGTATTCCAAGCTGGATGTTCATAGTCGCAGTGAGGCGATTGTCTGGGCGCGTGAGCGCGGGTTGTTTTCGGGGGAATGGCGCGGGCAGCGGTAGGGTGCAAATGCACTAGTTGATCCGGTGCAAATTGAGGTTCTGGTGGGGGCGGGTGGTTCTTAGTCTGGTGGGGTGCGGTGCGTGGCTTTTTTTGCGTGACCGTGTCCCTTCGAAGTAGCTAAAGGAACAGCCTCAATGATGAATCTTGCGCAGTTGCGCGCTCAGCTTGAGCAGAGTTTTTCGCCGCTGGCGTGTGAGTGTCTGGTGGATGGTGATCATTCACTTACGGTGAAGCTTTATCACCCGGTGTCTGGGCAGGTGGATCTGGTTGTCAGTGGGTTGAAACTGGATGTGTTGCGCACGGCGGAGTCGGTGGCGGGGTTGATTGAAGAATTGCGTTATGAGTTGGAGAGTAATTCTTTGCGCTCGTCTCGAGATCCCGACTTGGCCTGAGCCCGTGTAGGAGCTGCCGAAGGCTGCGATCTTTTGATCTTTTGATTATTTGGCTTTGGGGTACATATCCGTTGCTGCGGGGGTTGCTGATTATGGTTTCGCCCTTACGGCGAGTCCCTTTGGCAAACGCCCCAAAGGAACCAAAGGTCTGTGCCCTGACGTCCGGCCCTCGCTAAGGCTCGGGTTCCTTCGCTCCGGGTTCATCCGGGGGCATCGCCTACGGTTTGCTTCGCTGCACCTCCTCTCGATGCTTTCCCCGTATGAATCCCTCCACTCAGCCTCCCGACGGGCTCTAAGATCAAAAGCTGCACCCGAGCTTGCGCTCATCGTGTTGAGTGGTGAGGAGCGGGGCGCGGTTGGCTTTGGATTTGTGGTGTTTTTGCCCCTCAGCCCAGCCCTCTCCCGAGGGCGAGGGAGCTGATTTTTGGGCTTTTCGGGGTTTGTGTGCGGCGCGGTATTTCACGTCGGCGTAACTTGCCCAAACACCTCGGTCAGTCCCCTCTCCCTCTGGGAGAGGGCTAGGGTGAGGGGCTTTCAGAATATACGCGGCAGCCAACCTTGCGCTCATTCTGTGTAGGAGCTGCCGAAGGCTGCGATCTTTTGATCTTGCTGTTGTAGAAGCCAGGCCTGCTCGCGACCGCGCTCGCACAGGCAATCCAATCGCGATCCCCACCCAAAATCGACAGCCCCATTCCCCCAATCCAGCCATTTCACTGGCGCTTGCACTCACCTCGGCTATAAAGAATGAGTGGTCAGGTCTCTCGTGGTCGGTTGGGTCGCGGGAGTTTGTCGCTCATTTTTCGCGGGTCGTCCTATGAACAGTCTTGGGAAACGCGTGTTGCCGTTGGTTATTTTTGGTGCGTTGGCCGGTTGTGCCAGTCCTCCGCCGCCTCCGCCCGTGGCGCCGCCTCCGCCGCCGGAACGCACTTGTCAGATTCAGGAAAGCACCGAGGTGGTCGGTGACATGTACATCGATGAGCAGGTGACTCGCCACATCACCACCACCCGTTGCGTCACCCAATAGATCCATTGCTTGAAAAAACTGTAGGAGCTGCCGAAGGCTGCGATCTTTTGATCTTGATTTACAAAATTCAAAAGATCGCAGCCTGCGGCAGCTCCTACAGGGGCAGGATCCGTTCAGGGTTTGAGCGGGATCAGGAGAGGAAACCACCGTCGACATTCAGCGCTACGCCGGTGGTGTAGCTCGATGCATCACTGGCGAGGTACAGCACCGCACCGGCCATTTCGCTCGGATCGGCCACACGCTTGAGCGGGATCTGCGTCAGCGCTTGTTTGAGAATCGCGTCGTTCTTCACCAGCGCCGAGGCGAATTTGGTGTCGGTCAGGCCCGGCAGCAGGGCGTTGCAGCGGATGCCGAACTGCGCGCATTCCTTGGCGAAGACCTTGGTCATGTTGATCACCGCAGCCTTGGTCACCGAGTAGATGCCCTGGAAGATCCCCGGCGAAATACCGTTGATCGACGCAACGTTGATGATGCTGCCGCCACCGTTTTCGCGCATCAGCTTGCCGGCTTCAACGGACATGAAGAAGTAGCCACGAATGTTCACGTCGACGGTTTTCTGGAACGCGCCGAGGTCGGTGTCGAGCACGTTGCAGAATTGCGGGTTGGTCGCGGCGTTGTTGACCAGAATATCGAGGCGGCCGAACTGTTCTTTGATGCCGGCGAACACTTGGGCAATCTGCTCCATTTCACCGATGTGGCAGGCTACTGCAGTGGCTTTGCCGCCGGCCGCGATGATCGCGTCGGCGACGTGCTGGCAGCCGTCGAGTTTGCGGCTCGAGACGATGACGTGGGCGCCTTGCTGGGCCAACAGTTTGGCGATGGCTTCACCGATGCCACGGCTGGCGCCGGAGACGAAAGCGATTTTGCCGTCGAGGTCGAACAACTGAGTCTTGGACATAGGGGTTCCTTGGTGTGGGCCGTCAGAGGCTCGATTTCGCGATGACTTGCAGGCTCATCTGCTCCAGCAGTTTGTTCATGTGAATGAACTGCGCGAAGCGTTTGTCCTGGGTCTGGCCGTGGTAGAAGCGGTAGTAGATCTGCTGCACGATGCCGGCCAGGCGGAACAGGCCGTAGGTGTAGTAGAAGTCGAAATTGTCGATCTGGATGCCCGAGCGTTCGGCGTAGTAATCGACGAACTCGCGGCGGGTCAACATGCCTGGCGCATGGCTCGGCTGGCGGCGCATCAGTTGCACTGGCGCCGGGTCGTCGGCCTGAATCCAATAGGCGAGGGTGTTGCCCAGATCCATCAGCGGATCACCGAGGGTGGTCAGTTCCCAATCGAGCACGCCGATGATCTGCATCGGGTTGTTCGGGTCGAGGATGACGTTATCGAAGCGGTAGTCGTTATGGACGATGCTCGACGTCGAATGGTCGGCCGGCATCTTGTCGTTGAGCCAGGCTTTCACCGCCTCCCAGTGCGGTGCGTCCGGGGTCAGGGCTTTTTCGTAGCGCTCGCTCCAGCCTTTGATCTGGCGGGCGACGTAGCCTTCCGGTTTGCCCAGATCGCCGAGGCCGCAGGCGTTGTAGTCAACACGGTGCAACTCGACGAAACGGTCGATAAAGCTCTTGCACAATGCTTCGGTTTTTGCCGAATCGAGGCCCAGTTCCGGCGGCAGTTCCGAGCGCAGGATGATGCCGTTGACGCGCTCCATCACATAGAACTCGGCGCCGATCACCGATTCGTCGGTGCAGTGCACGTAGGCTTTCGGGCAATACGGGAAGCCGTCACGCAATTGATTGAGGATGCGGAATTCACGGCCCATGTCGTGGGCGGATTTGGCCTTGTGGCCGAATGGCGGGCGGCGCAGGACGAATTCCTGTTCCGGGTATTCCAGCAGGTAGGTCAGGTTCGACGCGCCGCCGGGAAACTGGCTGATCGCAGGCGTGCCGCTCAGGCCCGGAATATGCGCCTTGAGGTACGGATCGATCAGGCTGGCATCAAGTTCTTCGCCAGAGCGGATACGGGTGGACTGGTCAGTAAGCGCCATGCTTATCCCTTCTGCTTATTTTGGAGGCCAGACATCATTGGCTAATCTAATGGCGCGCCCGATTGCTCACAAGCGCGGTGCGGTCTTATAGGTTAGCGTGTTGCCGGATAATCAGCGTTCCGAATAAGCACAAGAGCCCACCGTGTTGCCGGATAATCAGCGTTCCGAATAGGCACAAGAGCCCACCGTGTAGGAGCTGCCGAAGGCTGCGATCTTTTGATCTTATAAAAGCAAGATCAAAAGATCGCAGCCTTCGGCAGCTCCTACAGGTCATTCAGGTCATTCAGGTCATTCAGGTCATTCAGGTCAGTCAGATCAGTGCACGCGCTGGTTGCTGAGTTTTGGCGGGAGGGCGATCGGGGTGAGCACCGGTTGCCCGGAGAAAAACGCGACGAGGTTTTTGCCCACCAGTTCGACCGTGCCTTGGGTGGCCTCTGGCGACAGGCCGGCAACGTGAGGCGTGAGCAATACGTTGCTGAGGGATTTCAGCGCATCCGGCACTTGCGGTTCGTGATCGAACACATCCAGTGCCGCACCGGCAATTTTTCGTTGTTCAAGGGCCGTGATCAGGTCTGCTGTGGCAATCACACTGGCCCGCGCAATGTTGACGATAAAACCCTTTGGCCCCAGTGCATCAAGCACTGCACGCGTCACCATATGCTGCGTGCCGATACCGCCCGGCGTCGCGATGATCAGAAAGTCCGAAGCGCGCGCCAGTTCGGTCGGCGTCGAGCAAAACGCGTAAGGCACCTCGCTGCGCACCTGACGGCTGTGGTAGCTGATTTCCATGTCGAAACCGAGGTGCGCGCGCTTGGCAATCGCCAGGCCCACGGCACCGAGCCCGAGAATCCCCAAGCGTTTACCGGCCAGCGACGGGCGCATGATCTTCGGCCATTCACCACGACGTACCGCCGCGTCGCAACGCGGAATATCACGCACCAATGCCAGCAGCATCGCCATCGCATGGTCGGCCACGGACGAGGCGTTAACCCCGGCGCCATTGGTCACGGTAATCCCGCGATCACTGGCGGCTTGCAGATCAACCTGCTCATAACCGGCCCCGATCACGGTGATGATTTTCAGCGCGGGCAGGGCGGCGATCTCGTCAGCCGTCAGACCCAGCGGGCCACGGGTCAGCACCGCATCGATGCGACTGCCGTGAGTGGCAATAGCCTGCGCGCGTTCGGCGGGCGTCGGCGCGAGGATCAGGTGAAAACCCTGGTTTTCCAGAATCGGCAAATAGTCGTTGATGGTTTCAACCAGTACCAGAACGGTTGCGGGCATTGCGCGGCTCCTGTGATCGTCGGCGTCGAGGGCATCAAATTATGCTTCAGAGTGCTGATTCCAGAGCGGTTTGGCAATGGTTGAACGTTGCCTCGCATCAGCCAGTGTAGGAGCTGATGCAGGGCTCGCCTGAACGCTTCGTCAGAAGGTTACGTCGGCGCTGTTGATCAGCCGGGCGAAGGCGCCGCCAAGGGTGGCGTTGTGGTGATCGATGATCGCCTGCGCTGATAGGGCGGGAGTGTCCATGCAGGTGTGGGCGTCGGCGATCAACACGGGTTTGAAGCCCAGGTCGGCAGCGGCGCGGCAAGTGCTGTCGATGCAGAATTGAGTCTTCATGCCGACGAGGTAGAGATTCTCGATTTTTCTGGATTGCAGTTGCTGCGCCAAGTCAGTGTCGTGGAAGGCGTTGGGTCTGGACTTGTTAAAGAGGGTTGCGGTTTCAGCGTTGAGCTCAAGCTCGGGCAGCAATTGCCAGAACGGACTGCCAGCGGCAATCGGCGAACCTTGGGGCCCGGTGTGGCGCACCGCAAAGATCGGCACCTGCTGTTGTCTCGCCATGGCGATAAGGTGCTGGATGTTGGCGAGAATTTGCTCGCCGTCATGAGGTTGTTCCGGGCCATGAAACAGACCGACCTGCATATCGATGATCAACAGTGCTGCAGACATGATGTCTCTCCTTGAGTGCTGCAAATGCCGCACGGACGGGAGAAACAACAAGGCCCCGTCCATTGCTGGCGGGGCCTTGGGTTTGCTGCGCAGGGGTTACCTCAGGCGCAAACACCACGACCCGCCGATGGCGGTCGTGGTGGTACGGGTGAGGTGCAGCGCGCAAAGGTTCATGGGGCTGATCATGCTGTGCGGGTTGCGCGCCTGTCAATTGGCGTATTGAGCGATGCCGTTGCCGAACGACCAGTTCTCTTTTTTCACTTCCACCAGATTGATGAACACGTCTTCGAGGCGAATCGACAGGTGCGTGTTGAGGTTCTGCGCGATGGTTTGGTACAGCGCTTTTTTCTGCTCCAGCGTTCGGCCTTCGTTGAGCGTGATCTGGATGATCACCAATTGGTCGGAGCGCTGGATGCCGAGGTATTCGGGGTCAAAGATAAAGTGATTGGCGTCGTGCTCGTTGAGGATCTGGAAGTTGTCATGATCCGGGACGTTGATGGCGCTGCGCATGGCGCTGTAAATCTGCTCGCCGATGCGTTTGGCAAAGGTCGGGTCGGGGTGTTTTTTGATTTCGACGCGGACTAATGGCATGGGAAGGCTCCGAGGGAGTAGTGGGGCCTTTCTCACGCTAGATGAAATGGTGGGGATTGAAAGTATTTCGCTCGCCGATCCGACGCCTTCGCGAGCAAGCCCGCTCCCACAATGGATCGCATTCTACCTGTGGGAGCGGGCTTGCTCGCGAAGAGGTCGGTATGACCAACACAAAAGCCTGCCTCTTGCACGGTGCTCGCGCCACAATCTGTCGGACATTTCGCCTACTGTTGTCAGCCAATAAACATAACTCGGTAATTCGTGTTTATAGACACCTGAAGTTACGTACGATTGCCCACAAATCGTTGCGTCGTTGCCTACGCCTAAGACAGAATCCGCCGGCTTGTGCGCCTTGGGGTGGGTCGGTAACGTTGATCGGGTCACTGATTCCAGTGATCGGGCTTAGCGGCTCGGTATGCATCCACGGTTGTACAAGTCCTATCAAGTCAGGCTTTCGCCTGCGCTCGATGGTGGCTGTGCGCATGGCATCTTCGGATGCGCCGGGTTGTGAATGCTTACCGGACCGCTAACTTGCGCACAGCTGCCTCCCTTTTGCTTAGCGGTGGAATGGATGCAGCCTTATTACGAGGTAAGCATTTATGTTCAAGGTAACGCCAAACCCGCCGGCCACCGATCCGGCATCGCCGTACGAATCCTCCCAATCCAAGAAATTCCACGAAGCCGCCGAACGCGCGCTCGACCATTATTTAGGCCCACCCACTGCCGAAATCATGGCCGCGCCGTACGTGCCAAACCGTTTATTCATGGTTAACCCGGCCAGTGCGAATGAACCTCTATTGGCCGACGCCAGCGAAAGCCTCGGTTCGGCTTGCGTAATGATCAACGACTTGGCGGGGATGCTTGAAGGCACTCATCGCAGGACGTTGTTAGGGATTGCGCAAGTGGTGATGTTGGGTGAGTTGGCTGTTAATCAGGTGCTCGATAATTGGGTACCGGTCGATTGATCCAGCACGGCGGCGAGGTGATAAGTCTCGCCGCTGTCTCTGTATGAGGGTGCCTACGTAACTCCCGGATTTTGCCTACGCACCCGACAGATCCGTCTGCTATTCGGTAGAGGAGGAACGAGGAATGATGTGGGTGCAAGGCAGCCTGGACAGTGGTTGCCAACAGCCAAGGAAGGCGAATGCTTCAAAATAATCGGGAAAACCTGGAACTCGAAAGGCTCCTGAATGAGACACGCAAACTCGTAGCCGAACGTCAAAAGCTTTTGACGGAGGAAAAAAAACTGAGCAGGGAGGCGAATTTATATCCGCTCGCAATATTAGGGGGGCTGGTGACCGCAATCACTGCCGTAGCAGGCTTCTTTTTCAAGTCTTAAGTACTTGAACCTTCTAACCCAAAAGGACAATCAAAAATGAGCACCTATGACCTAAAAGCCAGAATGGAAGAACTCGAGCGAGAGCACGATGAATGGGCTGAGAGAGTGCGCATCAAGAACAAAGGGGACATGTTACCTGTCTGGGCGATGCTGGCTTTCGGTCTGTTTTGCATGACGATGGGTTTCATGTTGGGTCGATTAGTCGGATGAGGTTTATCCCTCATGCCCGATACGATAACTTGCCGAAAAACGACATATCGCGTGCTCCTTGACGACAGTCATTTTCCTAAAAACGACACCCCGCTGATCTGCTCCGCACAACCATTCCTCAGCTAAGTCTTTGCTTCTGCTCATTTATCGCGGAGAATCGCGCCCCTGTTTCGGCCGGAGCATGTCTGTCGGTTTTTTCCGACGCGTCCTGACCGAGTGGCAAGTGACCGGAATGCGGAGATCCGACCGGATGAATGATCAGGCCAATAGCGTCGAAGAGCGCTTTGATGCAGCAGCACCCGCTGAACTTTCGAGCTGGAATCGCCAGGACACCACCTGGATGTTGGGGTTGTTCGGGACGGCCATTGGCGCCGGTACCCTGTATTTGCCGATCAACGCAGGCTTGGGTGGCTTCTGGCCGCTGGTGGTGCTAGCGCTGTTGGCGTTCCCTATGACGTTCTACGCACACCGTGGTCTGACCCGTTTTGTGCTGTCCGGTCGCGAAGGCGCTGACATCACTGAAGTGGTCGAGCAGCATTTCGGCATCAAGGCTGGTGCGCTGATCACGCTGCTGTACTTCTTCGCGATCTTCCCGATTCTGCTGATCTACAGCGTGGGCCTGACCAATACGGTCGCCAGTTTCCTTGAGCATCAATTGCACATCACGCCGCCGCCGCGTGCGCTGCTGTCGTTCGTGCTGATTCTTGGTTTGCTGGCAGTGGTGCGTTGCGGCCAGGACGCTATCGTCAAGGCGATGAGCCTGATGGTCTATCCGTTTATCGTCGCGCTACTGTTTCTGGGGGTGTACCTGATTCCGCACTGGAACGGCGGCATCCTCACCACTGTTTCGCAGGTGCCGCCAGCGTCGGCGCTGCTGCACACGCTGTGGCTGGCGATTCCGGTGATGGTGTTCTCGTTCAACCACTCGCCGATCATTTCGGCGTTTGCGGTGGATCAGAAGCGTCAGTATGGCGTGCATGCCGATGAGCGCAGCTCGCAGATCCTGTTCCGCGCCCATGCGTTGATGGTGCTGATGGTGCTGTTCTTCGTCTTCAGTTGCGTGCTGACGCTGTCGCCGGAGCAATTGGCGGAGGCCAAGGAACAGAACCTGTCGATCCTGTCGTACCTGGCCAACCACTTCAACAATCCGACCATTGAGTTCGCGGCGCCGCTGATTGCGTTTGTGGCGATCTCCAAGTCGTTCCTCGGTCACTACATCGGTGCCAGCGAAGGCCTGAAAGGCCTGATCGTGAAGAGCGGCAAGCGTCCGGGCGCGAAGGCACTGGATCGCATCGTGGCGGCGTTCATGCTGGTGATCTGCTGGATCATCGCAACGCTGAACCCGAGCATTCTCGGCATGATCGAAACCGTCGGCGGGCCGGTGATTGCGGCGATTCTGTTCCTGATGCCGATGTACGCGATTCGCAAAGTACCGGCGATGGCGCGCTATCGTGGTCAGGCGTCGAACGTGTTTGTCACGGCGGTCGGTCTGGTGGCGATTTCGGCATTGGTTTACAAGCTGACGATGTAGCGCGGATTCAATCGAAAAGAACCGCTGTGCCTGCCCAGGCATAGCGGTTTTTTTTCGCCTTTTATGCCCTTGTAGGAGCTGAGCTTGCTCGCGAAAGCGGTGTATCAGCCAACACCGTTGTTGAGTGACCAACCGCTTTCGCGAGCAAGCTCAGCTCCCACAGGGATGGGGAGTGGTGGCGGGCATAAAAAAACGCCGCTCATCTCACGATGGGCGGCGTTTTTTATTGCGTTGTAACGTTAGGCTTGAACGACCGGGATGTTGGCGTTCGCAGCAGCTTCACGGAACTCGGCGATCTGGTCGAAGGACAGGTAGCGGTAGATATCGGCCGCCATGCTGTCGATCTTGCCAGCGTATTCCATGTACTCCTCGACGGTCGGCAGGCGACCCAGGATCGAAGCCACGGACGCCAGCTCGGCCGAAGCCAGGTAGACGTTCGCGCCGTCGCCCAGACGGTTCGGGAAGTTACGAGTGGAAGTGGACACCACGGTAGCGTTCGGCTCTACACGTGCCTGGTTACCCATGCACAGCGAGCAGCCTGGCATTTCCATGCGTGCGCCAGCCTTGCCGTAGATGCCGTAGTAGCCTTCTTCGGTCAATTGGTGAGCGTCCATTTTGGTCGGCGGCGACAGCCACAGACGGGTTGGCAGCTGACCCTTGACCTGATCCAGCAACTTACCGGCAGCGCGGAAGTGACCGATGTTGGTCATGCACGAACCGATGAACACCTCGTCGATCTTCTCGCCAGCAACGCTGGACAGCAGACGGGCGTCGTCCGGATCGTTCGGCGCGCACAGTACAGGCTCGCTGATGTCGGCCAGATCGATTTCGATGATTTCGGCGTATTCGGCGTCAGCATCGGCTTCCATCAGTTCCGGGTTGGCAACCCAGGCTTCCATCGCTTGAGCGCGACGTTCAAGAGTACGTACATCGCCGTAACCTTCGCCGATCATCCAGCGCAGCAGGGTGATGTTGGAGTTCAGGTACTCGGTGATCGACTCTTTCGACAGCTTGATGGTGCAACCGGCAGCCGAACGTTCGGCCGAGGCGTCGGACAGTTCGAACGCCTGCTCCAGGGTCAGACCTTCCAGACCTTCGATTTCCAGGATGCGGCCGGAGAAGGCGTTTTTCTTGCCTTTCTTCTCGACGGTCAGCAGACCGTTCTGGATAGCGAAGTAAGGAATCGCATGAACCAGATCACGCAGGGTGATGCCAGGTTTCATTTTGCCTTTGAAGCGCACCAGGATCGATTCCGGCATGTCCAGCGGCATAACGCCGGTGGCCGCAGCAAACGCAACCAGACCGGAGCCGGCCGGGAACGAAATGCCCATCGGGAAACGGGTGTGCGAGTCACCACCGGTACCGACGGTGTCCGGCAGCAGCATGCGGTTCAGCCACGAGTGGATGATGCCGTCGCCCGGACGCAGGGAAACGCCGCCGCGGGTCATGATGAAGTCAGGCAGGGTGTGGTGGGTGGTCACGTCGATCGGCTTTGGATATGCCGCGGTGTGGCAGAAGGACTGCATCACCAGATCAGCCGAGAAGCCCAGGCACGCCAGGTCTTTCAGTTCGTCACGGGTCATTGGGCCGGTGGTGTCCTGAGAACCCACGGTGGTCATTTTCGGTTCGCAGTAGGTGCCAGGACGGATGCCTTTGCCTTCTGCCAGACCGCACGCCTTGCCGACCATTTTCTGCGCCAGGGTGTAACCCTTGGTGCTTTCGATCGGTGCATCAGGCTTCTTGAACAGGTCGAACGCAGGCAGACCCAGTTCGGCGCGAGCCTTCTCGGTCAGGCCACGGCCGATGATCAGCGGGATACGGCCGCCAGCACGGACTTCGTCCAACAGCACCGGGGTCTTCATTTCGAAGGTGGTGATGACTTCGTCGGTGCCGTGTTTGCAGACTTTGCCAGCATGCGGGTACAGGTCGATCACATCGCCCATGTTCATGTTGGAAACGTCGAACTCGATTGGCAGTGCGCCGGCATCTTCCATGGTGTTGTAGAAGATCGGAGCGATTTTGCTGCCAAAGCAGAAACCGCCAGCGCGCTTGTTCGGCACGTAAGGAACGTCGTCGCCGAAGAACCACAGTACCGAGTTGGTAGCGGATTTACGCGAAGAACCAGTACCGACCACGTCACCGACGTAGGCGATCGGGAAGCCTTGACCGCGCATTTCTTCGATCTGCTTCATCGGGCCGATGGCGCCCTGCTGATCAGGAACGATGCCGTCGCGGGCCATTTTCAGCATGGCCAGGGCGTGCAGCGGGATGTCTGGACGCGACCAGGCATCTGGAGCAGGGGAGAGGTCGTCGGTGTTGGTTTCGCCGGTAACCTTGAACACGCGCAGGCTGATCTTGTCGGCCAGAGTCGGGCGGTTTTTGAACCACTCGCCGTCAGCCCAGGATTGCAGCACGGCTTTAGCGTGAACGTTGCCGTTCTTGGCTTTTTCCGCGACGTCGTGGAACGCATCGAACATCAGCAGGGTGTGCTTGAGTTGCGCGGCAGCGACTGGCGCCAGTTCGGCGTCGTCCAGCAGTTCAACCAGGGTCACGATGTTGTAGCCGCCCTGCATGGTGCCGAGCAGTTCTACAGCGCGTTTTTTGTCCAGCAGAGGGGAGGAAACTTCGCCCTTGGCCAGAGCAGACAGGAAGCCGGCTTTTACATAGGCCGCTTCGTCCACGCCTGGTGGAATGCGATTGGTGATCAGGTCAACGAGGAATTCTTCTTCGCCAGCCGGAGGGTTTTTCAGCAGCTCGACCAGGCCTGCTGTTTGTTCGGCGTTAAGCGGCTGGGGAACGATACCCAGGGCTGCACGCTCTTCGATATGTTTGCGGTAGGCTTCAAGCACAGTTATTACCCTCATCAGTGGTCCCAAATGGGTGTCCGGGACGCTCATCCCGAAATGGCCGTACTCATGCGCTGCGTGGCGTTGTGGGCCACTTAGCCAGAATTACCGACCATTCCTTACAGAAGCTGCTTTCAAAGTTTTACGCCTGCAGAACGGGGAGCTGATGAGGGTTGGCGTTGGGCTTTTCCCCGCTGGAAAAACCCTTCGCCAACACCGCTCTGAAGGAACGACTGTGCTCGTGACGCTTTGAAAACAGCTTCTAACGGACATTGGCGCCTTAAAAGGCTGGCTGATTCTACGGCAAAAAAAATTTAAAGGTAAGTTCACCCCTGAACTTTGAGGGGTGATGAATGTTAGACAAAGGGCTAACATGCCGACCTGTTCCGCGTTTCAGTGCCTTTGCCTATCTTATGCCCAATCAGACCATCAAGACCCCCTGCGTCGGCCTCTGCTCCACTGTTTACGGTGATCTGGTGTGCCGTGGCTGCAAGCGTTTCCACCACGAAGTGATCCATTGGAATGGTTACAACGAGGAGGAAAAACGTGCGGTGTGGTTGCGGCTGGAGCAATTGCTGTCACAAGTGATGGCGGGCAAGGTCGAGATTTTCGATTCGGCGCGCCTGCGCGAGCAGCTCGAACAGCGCAAGATCCGCTTCGTGCCGCATCAGTCGGAATATTGCTGGGCGTATCAGCTGATTGCCCGGGGGGCGCGGGTGATCATTAATCTCGACGCGTACGGGATGGTGCTACTGCCGGAGTTTCGCGAGTGGAACCTGCCGGAATTGCGCGATGCCATTGATCGGGAATTCTTCCTGCTGTCGGAAGCGCATTATCAGCGCTACATCGCCCCCGGATTCCTCAAAGACGCCTTTGGCGCCTGAAGATCAAAAGATCACAGCGTGCCGCAGCTCCTACATGGGAATGCGTCGTACCTGTAGGAGCTGCCGAAGGCTGCGATCTTTTGCACTTAATGTTTCACCGCCAATTCCACCAAATGATCCTCAACCTCCTGCGGTTTGAGCACCAGCACATCACTCTCCAGCTCATCCAGCACCACTTCCGCCGTATTGCCGATCAGCGCCCCCGACAACCCGGTGCGCGCCACCGTGCCAATCACGGTCACCGCTGCCTGCAGCTTGTGCGCCATAAACGGAATCAACACATCCGCCGGGCCTTCTTCGATGTGCAGATGCTCGTCATCGATATCAAATTCCGCCTGAAACGCCCGACATTGCTCGCGATAGCGCGCTTCGATGGTTTCGCTGAGCTGGAACGTCGGATCCGCCGCCGACAGCATCGGCGAGGGATGCGCCGCGATCACATGCAGATGCGCCTTGGCCAGGGCCGCGATGTCGTAGCCGTGATCAATGATCGTATTGTGCAAATGCCGGTGCTCGCCATCGGCATTGCCGACATCGACCGCCGCCAGAATCACTCGGTCTTTCCACGAGGTCGACGTTTTCACCAGCAGCACCGGGGTAGGGCAGTGGCGCAGCAGTTTCCAGTCCGCTGGGGTCAGCAGGGCTTTTTTCAGTGAGCTGTCCGGGAAATGCTGCTTGATCACCAGTCCGCAGCCCTCGGCCTGCTGCACATCGATGATGGTTTCGTGCAGGCTCTCGTTCCACGCCTGTTCGGTGGTGGCGCTGTAACCGTCCGCCAGCAGCGCGGCTTTGAGCACGCCGAGCATGCCGGCGTGGTCGTGCTTCTTGTCGCAGACCAGCAGGTGCAGATGGGCCTGGGTCACGCCCGCGATCAACTTGGCGCGCTTGAGTGCCAGGCTTTCCGAATGTTCGGGTTCGATGACCACCAGAATGCTGCGAATGGCTTGCATGAGCGGAGTCTCCAGCAAAGAAAAGGCACGGCGTTGCACAACTATAGTTGCTGCCAGAACGTGCGCGACTTGATGCATATCAACGCCAGCCGCTGGTGGTCTGCGGACAGGCCGGTATAATCGGCGCCCTTCGCTCGAACACCTTTACCGTGAGCCCCATGATCCTTCCCGAAATCCACGAATTCCTTGGCTGCCGCACTCCCGACGCCTGGGTTCAGGCCGCACTGGCCGATCAGGAAACCCTGCTGATCGACCACAAGAACTGCGAGTTCAAGGCCGCCAGCACCGCGCTGAGCCTGATAGCCAAGTACCATTCCCACGTCGACCTGATCAATATGATGTCGCGTCTGGCCCGGGAAGAACTGGTGCACCACGAACAGGTCATGCGCCTGATGAAACGTCGCAAGATCGAACTGCGCCAATTGCACGCTGGCCGATACGCGTCGAGCCTGCGCAAAGTGGTGCGCAGTCATGAGCCGGTGAAACTGGTGGACACGCTGGTGGTGGGCGCGTTTATCGAAGCGCGCAGTTGCGAGCGTTTTGAAGCGCTAGTGCCGCATCTTGATGAGGAACTCGGCAAGTTCTACTTTGGCCTGCTGAAAAGCGAGGCGCGGCATTTTCAAGGGTATCTGAAGCTGGCTTATCAGTACGGTGATGCCAAGGATGTTGAGCAGGTGATCGTGCGGGTTCGTGCGGCGGAGCAAGAGTTGATTGAATCGCCGGATGAAGAATTCCGCTTTCACAGTGGTGTGCCTGTAAACCGTTGAGATCAAAAGATCGCAGCCTTCGGCAGCTCCTACAGGGGAAACGCATTCCAAATGTAGGAGCTGCCGAAGGCTGCGATCTTTTGCGTGTGATTGTTAAAAACTCTTAAGAGTATGAAACATCACCGATAACCGGCTTCCGCCCGAGAATGCCCCCATAATGTCGACCACTTCACACATGGGTTGGCAGACGGTCGTTATGGATAACCTGGGTTTCGGCAAAGTCCTTCTGGTGGAAGACGACGAGCGTCTCGCGGCGCTGATCGCCCACTTCCTCGAACAACACGGCTACGAAGTGCGCACGGTGCACCGTGGCGATCTGGCCGTGGCCGCTTTTCTCGAATTCAAACCGAAAGTGGTGGTGCTCGACCTCATGCTGCCGGGGCAGAGCGGTCTGCACGTGTGCCGCGAAATTCGCAGCGTGTCGGACACTCCGATCGTCATTTTGACCGCCAAGGAAGACGACCTCGACCACATTCTCGGTCTGGAATCCGGTGCCGACGACTACGTAATCAAACCGATCAAACCGCCGGTGTTGCTCGCCCGTTTGCGCGCGTTGCAACGCCGTCAGGTGCCGGACAGCAGCGTGGTCAGTTCGCTGGAGTTTGGCCAGTTGAGCATCGACCGCAGTTGCCGCGAAGTGCGTCTGGCCGGTGAGATCATCGAAATGACCACCATGGAATTCGAACTGCTGTGGCTGCTCGCCAGCGCCGCCGGCAAGATTCTTTCCCGTGATGACATCCTCAACCGCATGCGCGGGATTGCCTTCGACGGGCTTAACCGCAGCGTCGACGTGTACATCAGCAAACTGCGCAACAAACTCAAAGACAATCCGCGTGAGCCGGTGTGCATCAAGACCGTGTGGGGCAAGGGTTATCTGTTCAATCCGTTTGCCTGGGAGCTGTAGATGCTGCGCTTATTTCTCGGGCTGTTTCTGGTGATGACGGTGGGGCTGGTGCTGGCCTTGCAAACGGTCGAGCACACCTTTAACGCCTTGCTCGACAATCAGATGCAGGCCTACAACCGCGAGGCGGTGCGCGGTCAAGCGTGGTCGCTGGTCGAACACATGCGTGATCAGCAAGGCGAAGCGCGCGAGCAGCAGCTTGAGGCGTTGCGCCCGCATTATGGTCTGTCGCTGGGGCTGGTCGAGGCCGATCAGCTGAAACTGAGCGACAAAGAGAAAGCCGAACTTGCGCAGAATCTGTTGGTGACCCGCGACAACTACACACAGTTCATCAGCAACATTGACGGCGGTTCGCAACTGCTCAGCATCAAGCTGCCGCCCGAGCCGAGCCTGATGCCGTTCTACATCACGGCGGCGTACATGATGCTGGCGGTGCTGATCGGCATCGTGTTGTTCTTCTGGGTGCGCCCGCACTGGCGCGATCTGGAGAAGCTGCGGCTGGCCGCTGAGCGTTTTGGCGATAACGATCTGTCGGCGCGCATTCAATTGTCGAAACGCTCGAACATTCGTGATCTGGCGGAACACTTCAACCTGATGGCCGCGCGCATCGAAGGCCTGATCGCCAATCAGCGCGAGCTGACCAACGCGGTGTCTCACGAACTGCGCACGCCGATTGCGCGGTTGTCGTTTGAGCTTGATCAACTGAAGCAGCAGCCGGACGCCAGCCAGAGCCGTGAGCTGATTGCCGACATGTACGCCGACCTTGGCGAGCTGGAGGAAATGGTCTCCGAGTTGCTGACTTACGCCAGCCTTGAACGCGGTGCGACGGTGATCAAACGCGAGAACATTCAGGCGACCAACTGGCTCGACAGCGTGGTCGGCAGCGTCGCGCTGGAGGCGGAAGCGGCGGGCGTGCAGTTGCTGATTGGCGAATGCCGGCTCGACACGGTGCGCATCGAACCACGGTTTATGGCGCGGGCGGTGATCAACCTGCTGCGCAACGCGATTCGTTATGCCGAGCAAAAAGTCGAAGTGACGCTGGTGCGCACCGGGGATTATTACGAGGTGCGGGTCAACGACGATGGGCCGGGGGTTCCGCTGGAAGGGCGGGAGAAGATTTTCGAACCGTTCTCGCGGCTGGATGCCAGTCGGGATCGGCGCACGGGTGGATTTGGTTTGGGCCTGGCGCTGGTGCGGCGCGTGTCGCAGTCTCATGGCGGACAGGTTGAGGTTGGGGAGTCGCCTTGGGGTGGGGCGTCGTTTCGGATGACTTGGGCGCATCTGGATTGATTCGCGGTGGTGGTCAAGGCCTCTTCGCGAGCAAGCCCGCTCCCACAGGGATTTTCGGCGCGCTTAATATTCTGAATTGATTAATATATGGAAATCCGTATATTTGGTTTTCCATATGTATCGAGCCCGCCCGATGATCAGCCCCACCGAAGTCTTCAAAAGCCTGGCCGATGAAACCCGTGCCCGCGCCATTCTGCTGATCGCCAGTCAAGGTGAGCTCTGCGTCTGCGAGCTGATGTGTGCGCTCGATGACAGCCAGCCCAAAATCAGCCGCCACCTCGCGCAACTGCGCAGCAACGGTCTGCTGCTCGATCGCCGGCAGGGCCAATGGGTCTATTACCGCCTCAATCCGGATCTGCCGGCGTGGATTGGCGACATCCTGCAAGTGACGGCCAAGGCCAACACCGAGTGGCTCAAGGATAACGCCGCACGCCTGCACAACATGGATGGCCGTCCCGTGCGCGACGCCGCGTGCTGCTGAATCTTCTACCGGAGCAACCCATGCGAATCCTGTTTATGTGCACGGCCAACAGCTGCCGCAGCATCCTCTCAGAAGCCCTGTTCAATCACCTGGCACCCGCCGGATTCGTAGCCGTCAGCGCTGGCAGTTTCCCGAAAGGGCAGGTGCTGCCGCGCAGTCTGACCACGCTGCAACAGGCCGGCATCGCCATCGACGGCCTGCACAGCAAAGGCAACGACGCCTTCCAAGATAACCCGCCCGACATCGTCATCACCGTCTGCGACAAAGCTGCCGGCGAGACCTGTCCGGTGTACTTCGGCCCGGCCCTCAAAGCCCATTGGGGACTGGAAGATCCGTCCGAAGTGAACGGCGACGAAGCCGCGATCAACGCCGCTTTCCACGCCACCCTCGCGCGCATCGAACTGCGCTGCCAAGCCTTCCTCGAATTGCCCTTCGCCCGACTCAGCCGCGAGCAACTGCAACGCGAGCTTGACCGCATCGGCGCGCTCTAAGGAGAACCCATGTCCGACCATTTGCCTAACCTCGACCCAAGCCTGTTCGACGACGTCAAACCCTCGACCCCAGGCGAACACAAACCGCGCATCCTGCTGCTCTACGGCTCGACCCGCGAGCGCTCCTTCAGCCGCTTGCTGGTCGAAGAGGCCGCACGCCTGCTCGAACACTTCGGCGCCGAAACACGCATCTTCAATCCCTCCGGATTGCCGTTGCCCGATGACGTCCCCGTCGATCATCCGAAAGTACAAGAACTGCGCGAGCTGGTGCTGTGGTCGGAAGGGCAGGTGTGGTGCTCGCCGGAACGTCACGGCGCCATGTCCGCCGTGTTCAAGGCACAAATCGACTGGATCCCGCTGGAACTCGGCGCCGTGCGCCCGACCCAAGGCAAAACCCTCGCGGTGATGCAAGTCTGCGGCGGTTCGCAGTCGTTCAACGTGGTTAACCAATTGCGCGTATTGGGCCGCTGGATGCGCATGTTCACCATCCCCAACCAATCCTCGGTGCCGAAGGCCTACATGGAATTCGACGACGCCGGGCGGATGAAACCTTCACCGTTCTACGACCGCGTCGTCGATGTGATGGAAGAACTGGTGAAATTCACGCTGTTGCTGCGTGGCCAGCAAACGCATCTGGTCGACCGCTACTCCGAACGCAAAGAAAGCGCCGAGCAACTGATGAATCGCGTGAATCAGCGTTCTATCTAAACTCGCCCGGCCAGCTGAACGTAGCCGGCCCATGCAACTAAGTTCTCGCGCCACAGGTCACTCACTCAGCGGAGGTTGATTCAATTCCCACGACCTCGAACATTGAAGACGCTGCCCGTGGCCACACACCTCGATCGTCGCAACAACCTGTCGCTCGACAGCCTCAACTTTTTCCTCGCGGACGTGCGCGACGGGCTCGGTCCTTATTTGGCGATTTACCTGCTGGCGGTGCATCACTGGGATCCGGCGAGCATCGGACTGGTCATGACCATCGCCGGCATCGCCGCGCTCGTCACGCAAACGCCGGCGGGTGCGCTGGTCGATAACACCCGGCGCAAACGGGCGATCATTGCGATTGCGGCGCTGCTGGTGACGGGCAGTTGTCTGTTGCTGCCGTTCGTGACGTCCTTCAGCCTGGTCGCGTTGACCCAAGCCCTCAGCGCCGTCGCCGCTTCGATTTTTGCCCCGGCCATTTCCGCGATCACCCTCGGCATTACCGGCCCGCGCGCCTTCACCCGCCGTACCGGGCGCAACGAAACCTTCAACCACGCCGGCAACGCCTGCGCGGCATTGTTGGCCGGGGTGTTCGCCTACCTGTTCGGCCCGGTCGCGGTGTTCTATCTGATGGCAGCGATGGCGATTGCCAGCGTCATCGCCGTCTCTTTCGTTTCGCCCAAAGCCATCGACCACGACGTCGCGCGGGGCCTCGATCCCGGCGGAGCAGGGCACGGCACGCAACCGTCGGGGCTGACAGTGTTGCTCAAAAACAGACCCCTGCTGTTGTTCGCCATTTGCTGTGCGTTGTTCCACTTGGCGAACGCGGCGATGTTGCCGCTGGTGAGCCAGAAACTCGCGCAGGCCAATCTGCAGATGGCCACACCGTTGACCTCCGCCTGCATCGTCGCGGCGCAACTGGTCATGGTGCCGGTCGCGTTGCTGGTCGGGGCCAAGGCCGATGTCTGGGGACGCAAACCGCTGCTGCTCGCTGGCTTCATGATTTTGCCGTTGCGCGGCGTGCTCTACATCTTGTCCGACGACCCTTATTGGCTGGTTGCGGTGCAACTGCTCGACGGAATCGGCGCGGGGATTTTCGGCGCGCTGTTTCCGGTGGTGGTGAAGGACCTGACGTTGGGTACCGGGCACTTCAATGTCAGTCTGGGCGCGCTGTCGACCGTGTTTGGATTGGGCGCGGCGTTGAGTAATAGCCTGGCGGGGTTTGTGGTTCAGGCGGCGGGGTACAGTGCGGCGTTTTTGACGTTGGCGGGGGTGGCGGCGGTGGCGTTGGTGTTGTTGTGGGTGGCGTTTCCGGAGACGTTGCAGCGTTCAACGGTTGAAACGAATGATCGGCAAAATGAGAGGCCTCCAGCTACTGTGCCTTGAAGATCAAAAGATCGCAGCCTTCGGCAGCTCCTACATTGATCGTGTGTAGGAGCTGCCGAAGGCTGCGATCTTTTGATTCTGGCGGCCTGAAAGCGCCAGAATCAGGTAGATTCTTCGGCAGCTTTATTGATGAATATTCACAGGGAGGCACCACCATGAGCGAAGACAACAAAGTAAAAGGCCCGGCGTCCTACTTCCCCTCCATCGAAAAGAACTACGGTCAGCCCATCGACCACTGGCTCAACCTGCTCGCCGGCCACACCGACAAAAAACACATGGAACTGGTCGCCTGGCTCAAGACCGAGCACGGCATGGGCCACGGCCACGCCAACGCACTGGTCGCGCATCATCTGGCCAACAGCAAAAAATGAGGGCAGTCCTCATTCACACGACACACAGCCAAGGCGCCACCGATGCCGCTCAGCTTCCATAAAATGCACGCCAACGGCGACGACTTCATCCTCGTCGACGCCCGTCACAGCGCCAACCCGATCACCAGCGCAATTGCCCAACGACTGGGCGACCGCCACCGAGGCATCGGCTTCAACCAACTCGCTGTGCTGCTCGACTGTGCGGACGCCGATGCACGGCTGGAATTCTGGAACGCCGATGGCTCGGCACTTGATGTCTGCGGCAGCGCAACCCGTGGCGCTGCCGACCGATTGATGCGCGAGGCCAGCCGAAAATCGATCACCCTGCGCACAACGCGCGGCCTGCTCAATTGCGAACGCACATCCAGCGGATTGATCTCGGTCGATATGGGTGAGCCGCTTTTTCACTGGATGGACATTCCGCTGGCCGAGGAACACGACACGCTTGCATTGCCACTGCCCGGCAATCCAGTCGCGTGCAGCATGGGCAATCCGCATTGCACGTATTTCATTGACGACCTCAGTAAGGTCGACATCGCCGCGCTTGGCCCGGCGATTGAAAGCAATCCGTTGTTTCCTCGCAAAACCAATGTGCACTTCGTGCAGGTTATTGATCGTCAGCACATTCGCTTACGGATCTGGGAGCGTAACGGGGGAGTTCCGCTGGGCTCCGGTTCATGCGCCTGCGGTGCCGCCGTCAATGGCATCCGCAAGGGGCTGCTCGATCACAACGTCGAAGTCGAATGCGACGGCGGCAGCGTTCACGTCCATTGGAACGGCAAAGGCAACGTCACCCTCAGCGGCCCGGTAGAACCGATCTACTCCGGCACAATTCCGGATAGCCAACTAAAACCCAACGCAACCCCACTGTAGGAGCTGCCGAAGGCTGCGATCTTTTGACCTTAACGCCGCCACATTCCCCCAATCCCAACACGTCACCAACCTTCAAACAAACACCCCGGTCAGTCCCTTCTCCCTCCGGGAGATGGCCAAGGTGAGGGCCATCCCAAACCATCCAAAATTCCCCAAAACACCGCGCACACCACCGTTCTAAACAACAAAAACCAAACCTGTTTAACCGAAGCCTCCAGTAACCACCCAAGCCCTACAACGCCTTGCGCCTTTGCCTACGACTAAGCCAGAATCGCCCGGCTTGTGCGTCTGGCGCTCACTCCGTACCTTGATTCCTGTCACTGCTCATCAGTGAACGGGTCTGCAAGCCCGCCGGAAAACCAGACGCATAGCCCTGCCAAAGGACGCGTGATCGTGTCCACTCAATGGCGGCTTTGTGCGGGAGACCTTAGGGTCTGCCGGGTTCCTGGTTTCCCGGTCTTGCAGACCCGCGCATAGCTGCCACCCATCATCTGCAAGTGATGCCGGTAGCTCCTAGTGAACAATCAGGAGTTTCACCATGTTCAAAGTAACCCCCAACCCTCCCGCAACCGACACCACATCCCCTTACGAATCCCTCGACTCGAAAAAACTCCACGAAGCCGCCGAGCGCGCCCTCGACCACTACCTCGGCCCCGCCGACATCATGGCCAGCACCAACGAACCCGAATCCATGTTCCTCGCCAACCCGGCGTACGACACCGAATCCCTGCTGGCCAACGCCAGCGAATCCCTCGGCAGCGCCACCACCATGCTCAGCGACTTCGCAGCCCTGCTGAACACCTCGCATCGCAAGACATTGCTCGGCATCGCCCAGGTCGTGATGCTCGGCGAACTGGCCGTCAACCAGGCACTGGACAACGTCGAAATCGCTAAATAGCCAGCCACCCGGTCGAGGAGGAAACCCTCCTCGACACACGGTGTCTCACGGTGGCTGGCACAGGGCCACGCCTTGCGCCCCCCGGCCTCGACTGTCACCCTTCGGGCCGTTCTTCAAGGATCAGAACAAGGAATCATGGATGAGTGGATACGTTCCCAACCCGCCTAAAAACTAC
The DNA here is from genome assembly GCF_049959085.1 of Pseudomonas rustica. Taxonomy (NCBI): domain Bacteria; kingdom Pseudomonadati; phylum Pseudomonadota; class Gammaproteobacteria; order Pseudomonadales; family Pseudomonadaceae; genus Pseudomonas; species Pseudomonas rustica. The sequence goes on from NZ_CP188200.1 coordinate 1,984,683, forward strand.
CGCTACGAAGAAGCCAAACCCGTCGATATTCATGCCCAGCGTTGGGCTGAGTATGAGAAATATGGGAAAGCGCCTGCGCCCGAACCTGAGAAAATCGGGATCGCGTTGAGGATTGGGGTTTTCTTTGATGGGACGGGTAATAACGCGAATAACACAGCGGCTGGTTTGCTGTGTGGCGCGCAGCATCCGATTGCGCCGCAGGATATTCCTGCGAGTTGCAAACCGTATATGGGGGATCCGGATAGCAGCTATGGTGCTGGCGCGACCAATGTTAAAAAATTGGCTGACATGTATTACGAAGCCCCGATTGCAGAAGGCGACGGGTCATTAAAAACTGTTTCTCGCCCCATTTATATCGAGGGTATTGGTACCCGTGCCAATGAAGAGGACAGCATGGTCGGACAGGGTACCGGCCGTGGTGAAACAGGAGTAGCCGGGCGCGTGCAGACTTCTTTCACCTTCATCAAGCAGATTGTTATTGATGCTATCCAAGAAAATCCAGGTAGCGAGATAGCGTCCATTACTTTTGATACGTTCGGTTTCAGCCGTGGCGCTGCAGCGGCTCGTCACTTTTCGAATGAAGTAGTAAGGGGAAAACAAGGGCCGCTGGCGGAACTGCTCATCAGTCACGAGGCTGATTTTAGCCGTACGTTTGTCGCCCAGTACGGAAGCGGCATCACGATGGGCTTTATAGGGCTGTTCGACACTGTTCCATCCATCGCAGGCTTTACCAATTTTGGGAGAGTGAAAAGCCCAATCGCTCCAGGTGTAAAACTGTACCTGGATCGGCGGTTCTTCAAAGATGTCGTTCACTTGGTGGCCCGAGATGAATGCCGGGCAAACTTCGCTTTGAGCCGAGTCAAACCTGATCATCCGGAGTATTCATGCCCCGGTGTCCATTCGGACATCGGTGGCAGCTACTTGGATCAGGTCGAAGAGTGCGTTTTGATCAGTCCCATGCAAACACTCGAGGTGTCGTTCAATACAGACGTCACATCCACCTCAATCTATCGAGACGCGGCCAAAGTAAAGAATCAATGGATAGCCAACGGATGGCCTGCCCATTTATTGGAAATTGTGACGCCCGAAGCATTCGACATTCCAATGGATCACCAGGACAGACTGGGGCCGAAGCAAAAACGTGTATACGCGGGGCTTCAGCTCAAGAGGCCCGTCAGTGGCAAGCTTTCTACGGTGTATCTGAAGTTGATGCACCAGCTAGCGAGGGAAAAAGGTGTTCCCTTTACCGATATACCTGCTAGAGCTGAGTATGCCGTGCCCAGCGAGCTACAAGGTCTCTACGACAAATTTTTAGCGGGTAATTACTTCACTACTCCAGAAGAAGAGCAATTGCTTAGGCTGAAATACATCCATACCTCCGCTAATTGGAATCATCCTCTAGGTAGAAGAGATGGCAGCGGTCTTCGGGCCGTGTACATCAACGCCCCCACCGAAAATGGTGTCCGTGTACAACATCCTCACGTAGCTGATTGGAAACTCTGGTAAATGAGAATACTTGTAGCCCTGCTGGGCGCTTTACTTATCTCGGGATGTCAGGCCTCAAACTCACAATCGGGTGAAGATGACCCGAAATACGAGTGGTGGGAATTGGCATTCATCAAACCCAATTTTATGAATGTCTGGGTTGAAGACAGTGCCGTGGAAGACATCAACGGCAAAACTTATTTGCGGGCAGGGGGGGGGAACGCAAGTGGTGCCGAACCGAACGACGGCAAAGAGTCTGCGCGTGGATGGATCGGTGTGGGCGGCACTGGAAAACCGGTGATCGGCGCAGATCTTCCAAAACGTATTTTTGTGCGTTGGCAATCGATACCAGAGCGGAAGACCTATCGGGCATGGGTGGATATCCCTGAAGAGGCGAGGCAAGTGATGGTGACATCTACCCATCAACGTTGCCCGGAAACACCTGATAAAACTGCACGTTTCATGGCATCGGTCTATTTGGGATTGGCACCTGGTGGCGTTGTGCAGGTTTGGGTGAGGGATTTGTGTCGACGTCCGGTAAAAGTCGCTCGAGCACAAGCGGACTTAGAGCCGCTCGGGCCGGAGCAGGGTAAAAACGGGGGGCAGTATGCTTACCCTGTCAGCGAAAAGGCTCAGCTTTATATCGACAAGTACGGCATTCCATATGGGAGTTGGTAATCCGATTTCCTTTATCAGAAATGTCATCGTGGTGCTGTGCGTGTTGTTGACTAGTGGATGTCAGACTGCCGATCCACTTTCAGCGAAAAATGATCCTAAGTCCCCATGGTGGGAACTAGGCTTTACCGAGCCTTACTATATGAAGATATGGGTCGAAGACAGTGCCGTAGAGGACATCAACGGCAAGGTATTCAGACGCACGGGCGGAGGTACTGCCGCAGGTGGAGAACCGGAAAACGGTAAAGAATCCGCACGAGGCTGGCACGCCGTGGGTGCTGCCACAAAAGCTGTGACTGGAGCTGATTTGCCCAAACGCATTTACGTGCGTTGGCAGTCCATCGTTGAGCCGCGAACCTATCAGGTTTGGGTAGATGTACCCGAAGAGGCAAGACAATTGATGGTTGCGTCGGTAAATCAACGATGCCCAGAAACGCCAACGCAACAGGCTAGCTATAGCGCTTCTATTTACCTGGGACTGGCTCCTGGGGGAGTCGTGCAGGTGTTCGTTCGTGACTCATGTCACTGTCCCGCCAAGGTAGCTAAGGCACAAGCCGAGATAGAGCCTTTGGGGCCAAGTCTGGGGAAGAACCAAGGACGATACGCGTATCCGGTTAGTGAAAAGTCGAAGCGTTACATCGAGAAGTACGGCATCCCTTATGGGAGTTGGTAGCCGAAGGGCCCAAGTGTACGTTTCCCGGATATTGCCGTTAAGCAAAGGGTTTCGATTTCTTGCGATTGAACGTTTGCTTTGAACGTAAGAGACCGCTTTCGGCCGAAGCTGCTTTCGAACCAAATCGGACGTTCAGCAGTAACTCCGGCAATGTGTTTTCTGACATGCTTGCCTTGAATCCATCGCAAAACTGAATTCACGGGTACTTTGATCCCATGGCCACAGGTCTTCGTGATACCAACCTTGATTACGTACTGGGGATCATTCAAAAAAACCCAAATACCGAATTAAGTGTTATGTGTGAGCACCTGCAGATCGACAGTCGCGATCTTCTGAATCAATTGGCGATCTCAGTAGCAAGACTGTTTATTACGGGCGCCCGCGATTTTCATTACTGTGATGAGGTGATGAATATTGTCATCAGCGATATCGTCGATTTGTCCCTGCACGCGGATATGCCCCAGCCGGCATTCTCTATCTACCAGGCATTTGATGCAGGCGAGTATTGGCACAGCGGCGATGACCGCAACGTATTTCCTTGGGAGAAGTGGACAAGGCCTGAACGCGATAGAATTTTGTGTGAGGTCAATGGCGGCGCTATCGGGCTTTCGAAGTAGGGCCTACTGAACTCCCGAAGGATCACTTCTGACCGATAGCTGCCACTCACGCACGACTGCTTTCGGCCAAAAGCGGCCCTTCGCAACAGGCAGAAATCAGCCAGAAGCGGAAATCTTGGCCCAACCTATAGATCTGGTTGCTAATCTCAGCTTGCTTCACCGCCTATCATCTTCAGCATGCCGCATACGCCCATAATTTCAAATGTTAAGCTTCAAAGCAGGAACGGCCTGAGGCCTGCGTAGTCCACACGGAGCGAGCTTTTGAAATTTTCTCACCGAAACAATTTCGACCCAAATCGTCAACAAGGTCCTATTGTTGAAGACGCTCCCATGTGGTTGCGAGACGAGTTTTTCATCACTGTGCTTTCCAAACTCACCTACATCGATCTAGATAGCCGTGTAAAAAACAAAGAAAAACTGCCCTTGGGTATCAAGAAGCTCAACGAGCGTTTATGCATTGAAACCCAGCGTCAAATGGACGAGCAGGATTGGGATTCTTGGACATGCAACGACGGCCTCGCTTACACAATTAAGCATTGTGAGTGGTATCAGTTTTACGATTGTGTGGAGGCGGTTGGCGATGAACTGAAGTCGGTAGAGCCCTTCTATCTGGGCGCGCCCGGGTTTGTTGACTTTTCCACATTAACCTTCGACGCGTACCGCGCGAAGGTTAATGAGATCCTTGCAAAACACCAGGTCGGCTGGCGATTAAATAGCAGGAGCCAGCTCGAATCAGCCCTTCCCAAAGATCTGGCAGATCGCATTGATGGCATCGAAAAAAAACTCGATCAGTTTGACGCGGCACGAGAGCACTTTAGAAAAGCCAAGCGTTACGTGTTGGGAACACACAAGGATTACGAGAACTCGATCAAAGAATCGGTGAGCGCTTTCGAGAGCGTTGGAAAAGTTCTCTACAACAAAACTGCCACACTTGGTGACGTACTGAGCCGTATGAAGAAGGACGGATCAGTTCCGCCGATGCTCGTAAATGTCATGGAAAAATTTTACGCATATGCCAACGCTGAGCCTGGCGTTAGGCACGGCGGTACTCAAAAGCCAAAATCTGATGAAATGGATGCAGAGCTGGCCATGCATCTAAGTGCCGCTTTTATCCGTTATGCCATCGAGCTCCAGAGCCAAAAGCTGAGCTAATTTTATGGCCTTTCAGGCAAACAGCTCTATTGACCCTCCAATTCGCCAGGCAGGAATGACATGGTGTTCCTGCCGGCGAACGTCATCTTTGTGTCGATTTCTACCTGCCGTGGAGGGCCAAAAGCGGTCAATAGCAGACGACCAGCCCCAGTTTGCTAGCGGACGAAATCTGACGTTTAGATTGGCCTAAAAAATTTGATGATATTCAATTTGAACTTCCCGTCGCTGTAGTGCGCAATCTTGTAAGGAGCTACTTTGAGAACAAAGCCATTTTCGGTGCTGCATTCTGTCGCCGAGTACTATCATCACGACGCTGCTGATTTTGCAGAACGATTCGACATACTTTGGGAAAACCAGACTCACAAAACAGGACGCATAAAGACCTTCGTGGATTTGCTAATGGGATGTGAATGCGAGCTAAAGACCCACGTCACATTGAGTCACCTTAAGGATGATGCCGTCGAAACCTACAGGCGGGTGAAGAAGGCAGGTCATAGCATCGATAGACTCGCCGAAATGGCGCATTTTATGGAGGATCGTTCACACTACGACTTCCTCAAAGACAATCTCCATGGACTGTCAGTTTTTATCCGCTATTCCCTTGACGCTTATGGGACATTTTTTCCTTTTTTTGACTACGATGAAGCTGAAGTTAATTACTCAAGAACGATAGGAAATAACCTGTGGGTGCTTAAGATACGGAATCACCTCGCATCGATGATCAGCGCCTCAAATGACGAGTTTACTGGGATGGTTTCGTGTGACTTAGAGGCGATCTTTGACAACGAAAGTCAGATTGAGTCTTTCATGAAAAAAATACGAAATTGAATCGCCATAAATTATAGTACTATTTTCACCATCTGAACCCGATCCTTACGGAAATCTATGCCAAATCAAACAAGCTATATAGAGCAGCTAAAAATATTGGAAAAACTTGTTCTGATGGCCATTGCTGTTTCTGATAAATCCGGAGGAAATAAAACAACTACCCTCGGAATAGAGTCGACAAAAATCTATACACGCTTAACCCTAAGCGCAATAACTATAAATGCAATTTTACCCAACAATTCCATCAATAACAGCAAATTATGGGATTTCCCGTCTGCAGCCGTGCTGGCCAGAACCTTCATGGAAACAACGCATCGTTACCTATATCTTTGCATACCCGGCGAGTCAAAAGAGGAGCAACAGTTTCGCCAAAAGCTTCATTACTTCCATATGAATTTCGAAAAATATCGTCTTTATAGTGACTCCGGCACACATCTAGATTGGCTCCCTGAATTTGAAGAAAAGCTCCCCTTAGAAAAAGCTGCTTTAATGGAGTCCTCGACATACAAAGAGCTAGACAAACACATGCAAAACAGAGTGCGTTCTGGCAACACGGAAATGCATTTCACTGATGAGCAAATTGCTGACAAACATCGGCTAGCATTCGGTCGCTTCAAACCAATCTATCGAATACTTTCAAATCACTCTCACGGCTCTCCATTTGCCACAACGTCTCAATCAAATGAGCGAGGGAGAGGGTTAGAAAACAAGGTAGAGAACGATTACCTCGAGTTGATTCTGTTGTTAGTAAATCGCTACTTAAGCAAGATAATCATTGCTCAGGCGAAACTTCTAAAACTGCAAAAAAAATGTCATCGAGCAGTATCATATGCGACAGAGATTTTCAGTACAGAATAGCTTTGATAGTTATTCATTGGGTACGCCCCCCCCTACCTTCTCTTTTAAACGGATCAACATCGAGTGGCTGCTTTGGGTCGACCTCTACCGGTCATAAACTAGGGGCGATTCACAGTGAGGTCCAGGACTGCCCTCTGATTTGAATGGCTCCCCGACTTTTTAGACACAATTGACTGGTAAAGGGACGGATAGCGACGGTCTGGCACGACCGTCGCAGTGAATGGTCACACCTCCGTCTGCTCCGCCATTTCCAAGGCATCATCGACTTCGATTCCCAAGTACCTGACAGTGCTTTCAAGCTTCGTATGACCAAGCAGGAGTTGGACCGCTCTAAGGTTCTTCGTCCTGCGATAAATCAACGAAGCCTGGGTTCTCCGTAGCGTGTGAGTACCATACATGGTTGGGTCAAGGCCAATGGTTGTCACCCACGCTTTGACTATTCGAGCGTATTGCCTGGTGGATAAATGCTCTGAAGCGTGCAACCGGCTCGGGAACAAGAAATCCTCACTGCGGAGACGCGCCTGGCGCATCCACGCTTCCACAACCGTTCGGGTCTGTTCAGTGATTTCAAATTGCACTGGGTGTTGAGTTTTCTGCTGCATCACGATGGCCCGTGACGACACATGCTCCCCATGAGCAATGTCTCGGACCCGCAGTTTGGTTAAGTCACAGGCACGCAGCTTGCTATCGATGGCCAAGTTGAAGAGCGCCAAATCACGCGTCTTCTCAGCAAGCTGAAGTCTTACTCGGATAGCCCAGATATCTCTGACTCGGAGCGGGGCTTTCTGACCGACAAGCTTTCCCTTGTTCCAAGGCTGATGGCGGTATCTAGCAACAGTGTTCATGGCTCGTCCTCCACGTTGAGGGAAGGCAAGGGTGGATCAGTCACAATGGCTGGTGGTGGCTATCAGACCCATAGCTGCCTGTCGGCAAAGGCATAAATCGACCTAAAGCTGCCGGTCGACTTTAGAATTTAAAGCCCTTCGGGCAATCCGCTTCGACCATTGAGCTAGCAGGATAAGCCTCAGTAATCACATATAAATTAGATTTACTCAAACTTTATCTGGGGTGACGTGGAAATCGTTATACGCAAACCCACGTCTCTTTCCAAATTCCCAGTGAACGCAAAAGAGCAAGCTCCTTATCCTTTTCCTCCTGGGAAAATTCTTTCCCAAACTCCATATACAGAAAATCCTGTGTTGATATTGGGGAACTCTTCTGGTCTGATGCAACTCCAACTATCTCTTCAATTCCAGCTATCCTCAGCCGGATCGCTCGGCAATAGGCAGTAAGCGACTCTATTCTCGCCTCTCGGTATTCATCATATTCCTGATCAGGCATACGAATCAGAACCAAAAGGACATAAGCCCTCTTGCTTCTTGACGGAACAACAAGCACCCGAAAAAACCTATTTTCTCCGTTGTTGACAAATTCCTTTAAGAGTAAAACCTCATAACTTTCAGCAATAGACTGTCTCGCTAGACGTCCCTCTTCAGCCATCTTTCTCAGGACTACTTCATGCACATGCATGTCCTTAAAATCCGCATCGTGCTTATGAAGAATTCCTGCTGTACCCCTTTGAATATGAGACGTCTGATGTTCGATCAAGCGATCCCACTCATAACTTAATGCTATTTTTTCCTTCCATAAAAGATATGCACGACTACGATGTAGTCGGTTCCACCCCCCTTCATTAATAAATGGTAAATCCTTAGAGCGTGGCAACTGCGGGAAAGAAAATCCGGCGTATTCTGGAATAGGGTTAGAAAGGTAGGCCGCAAGCAATTCCTCCTCACCAGCAACCATCAAATCAGTATTAGATAAATATTCTTCTTTTTTTGTTAGATAATTTACAAAGTCCGAAACCGTATCCAGCTCCGCGAGCAAAACATCAAGCGTCAACTCATCGAGAATGTGAACAAAGCGTTTTTTATACAATGGCCCTCCGATCATAAAAGGATGATCTTTATTGCCCAATTCTTTTATCGTAGTATTAATAAAAAGACTACTAGAACTGCCATTTCCCCAAAATTTTTTCGCTGCCTTTGCCGATCCACGAGTAACTGCAATTAAATGAACTCTTCTGGCGCTAGGAGGGGGCAACGGAACCGGAAGTGGAATTTTGCAGTTTGAATCAATATAAATTCGTGTCGAAAATCTTTCAAGAAATGAAGCTGCACCTATCAGCTGATCTGCTGATTTTTTAATAGCACTTCTGTACCACCTGTGCCATGAAACTTTAATATCCTTATGCTTAGGGAATTCGCAATGCTTGTCAGAAAATATAAGAACATCATTTCCAAAAACCACCATAAAATCGCATAATTCCTTACCCTTACCTTCGTCAGTGTACGGATTCGAGTAACTCCAAAAATTAAGAAAGGCTCTCTTGGCCAACTTGGCCAAGTACCGCTCGGAATCCGTCGCTATTGCGGCAGTTGAGGATATTTCCTCCCAAATTGAAGGTTCTTGGTTCTCTTTCATTTAAATCAAGCCGGTAATTTTATAGATGGCTATAAGATTAAACGAACTTAAGTTTAAGGTACACCAATCTCAACACGCCGCTTCCTGTCATAATGACTGGCAGCTTCTGGCCGAAAGCAGCCCTACCAACACATTCATCTTCACGAGCTGTTTCCGGGCAATCACTGGCTCGCTTGGTATTCCTCAACCAACGATCGTGAACTCAGCCCCATCCAAAACCTCCCCATTAACCATCACCCAAATCCCATGCACCCCACCAAAATGCTTCCGCGTCGTAAAATCCTTTATCACCTGCCTTCTACCCACAACCACCTCCCCAAACCCCACCAAATCCACCACCTTCAACTTAAAAACCTTCCGCGAAACCCCGCCATTCGCCTTCACATAGTCAATCGCATAATCAATCACCAACCGCTGTTCATGTGCCACCGTCGACTTCACCGAAAACGACAAACCAATCACATCCCCCAACCGCACCACCCTCGGCTCAACCCGCACATCGATCAACTCAACCTCAGCCTTCTTCCCCGCACCAATTACCGCCAACGCGCGCATATCCCCCTGCTTAATCAAACTCCTCAGCGCATGCTTGGCAATCCAGGCTGTATGCTTTTCCTCCAGCGACCACCCCTCAATCACATCCAGCACCCAACCCGGATGTTCCTTCGTTACATCATTCAAATGATTCGCCACGGACTTGCGCACGTACAAACTCTCGTCCGCCTTCAACCGATCCAATATCCCCGCCGCTAAATTCGGATTCGCCTGCACCGCTTCCAGTCGAAACGACCAGGGCAGACGAGGGCGGCTGCCTTCGCTGGCCAGGCGGCGTACATGGTGATTCTCATCCAGCGCCCAGTCATGCATCAGTTCCAGCGAGCGTTCCAGGTCACTGCGCAGAAAGTGGCGGATGGCGAATTCAGAAGAGCCAAACGTGGTGAAGTACTTCAGCGCCTCCATCGAGGTATCGAACGCATGTCCGCCATAGCTGGCGACGTAATGCGGCAGGCACATGCTGACGAATCCGCTATTCAGCCTCGAAGCAAGTTCAAACAGCACTTCGAGGGAATCTTCATACCCGAGCGGCAAAACAGCGTGCAGGCTTTCGCTGACGCGGGCCATGCGTTGCATCACCGATAACTCGGCGAGACCTTCGTTGGCATGTTTGAGAAACGCTTTGGCTTTGAACGCGGGGTACACCGCGCTCATTTCGTCGGCGATGTGTTGCAGGCGTTCGGCGTTGAAGATTTCTTTGAGCGCGGGTGCGGCGGTGTCGGTTGTGCTCATGGTCAGGTCATCGGGGTGTTGATGAAGGCTTCGAGGCTTTCCGCGTAGGCGGTGTATTGGGCGATGCGCGGGTAGCGGTGGTCGTCGATCTGGTCGGGTACGACGAGGCCGGTGAAGCTCCACGCGACCGCGAGGCTGATGCCGTCCTGGGCGAGCGTGCCGTCGGTGGGCAGGTGGTAGGTTTCAAGTTGTTTTTCGAGGGCGGTGAAGGCGGCGGCGAGTTGGCTTTCGACGCGTTCGACCCACGGTTGGTATTGGATGTCGGCCGGGCGCAGGTTGCGTTCGTAGTAGAGCTGCACGGCTTTTTCGCAAGCGGCGAGGCTGAGGCCGATCAGGCGCAGGGCTTGGGCGCGTTGGCTCAGGCCTTTCGGCAGCAGGGTTTTGCCGGTGGCGGCTTCGAGGTAGTCGAGGATGAGCGTGGAGTCCATCAGTACGACGCCGTCGTCGAGGATCAGTGTCGGCGCTTTGACCACCGGGTTGATCCGCTGGAATTGTTCGAAGTGGCGGAACACCGAGACCGACTCGTGTTCGAGGGCTATGCCCAGGTGCTTGGCGGAGATCGCCACGCGCCGCACGTAAGGGGAGTCGAGCATGCCGATCAGTTTCATGACGCGTTCCTTCAAGTCGAACCGGTGGGAAGGCATAACCTAGCCGAGCTTGAAGCAATTGTCAGTCGTCGAAGCCGACCTGGTGCTGATTTCGTCGACCCTGATCCGCTCGCTTTGCGGGCGCATGTCGCTGGCGATGCGTTTGGTGCAGATCTGTACTGGATATGGGCAATCCTTCAGATCTGTTCTTTTATATGGACGGCAGCGCCCCTGAATCCGGGGGGATGCGAAGGCTACAGGGCATTTCTGAATGAAAACTCTGGCGGTCGAGAGTCATCGGTCGCAGGTCTTCGTTAGCCGTTTGTCTTCTATATACAGCCGCTCGATTGAATTTCTTGCTATAAACGCACTCCGAGTACCGCCATGAAGCCTGTGTCAGAGCAGTTTCCGGGCTTTGTCGGACGAATTCGCTGGATTTTCTGTTGCTGAGGTCGCAAGTCGGCCTTAGACTGCCGCCCCTCGTAAATTGAGTGCCGGGTGGCATTTGCAATAAACGATGCCTTTTCGACGGCCGCACGCGGTTTGCCGAAACGCTCCCTAATTCGCCTTAATGCACGTTTTTTTATAGAGATATCAATGACAAAGGACAAGTTGCTGGCCATGCCGGCAGATGACTACATGAATGCCGAGCAGCACGCTTTTTTCTCCGAGCTGTTGCAGAACATGAAAGTCGAAACCCACGAGCGCATTGAGCAAAATCGCATCGCCATCGAAAGCCTGGACACTCCGGCTGATCCGGCGGACGCGGCTTCGGTTGAAGAAGAGCGCACTTGGCTGGTGAACGCGATCGATCGCGACCAGCGCATGCTGCCGCAACTGGAACAAGCCCTTGAGCGCATCAAGGAAGACAGTTTTGGCTGGTGCGACGACAGCGGCGAGGCCATTGGCCTGAAGCGTCTGCTGATCAGCCCGACCACCAAGTACTGCATCGAAGCTCAAGAGCGTCACGAGCAGATCGACAAGCACCAGCGTCAGGCTTGATGCTGTGCGGTGACCCATGAATGTGGGTCGCCAGCAAAAGATCGCAGCCTTCGGCAGCTCCTACACGGAGATGTCGGGGCTGCGATCTTTGCTTTTGCTCGTCCGCAACATTTCCCGCCGATTCATTGACCTGCTGCAAGACCCCACGACTAACGGACCATAGATAATGGCGTTGTAGTGGCGTTTAATGCAGTCACAACAATGAAAACAAGCGTGGGGTGATGATATGACGAGAGATGGATCTCTGGTTGGGGCTCTGCCTGCACCAGTGCTGTTGCCGAAAAACCGCTGGCTCGCACCGACCCTGCAAAGCATCGCCCTGATGCTGTTGTTGGCCGGCATGACCCTGGGTGAGTGGTCGCTGTACCTCGCAATGCCATTGGCGGTGTTGATTGTCTGGCTGCCGCGCCTGCGTTCCCGAGCCGTCCCCGCTGTACAGCTTGCCGATTCCGGTAGCGCTATTTCTGAACTGACCCGCGACCTTTCCTACACGACCAGCCATAACGCCTTGTCGGCGGCCGGCGTAGCCTTTTCGGTGAAAGAGCTGGCGAGCAAACTCGAATCGCAACTGAATGCCGCCGCGCAAATCGTCAGCAACGCCGAAGTGATGATCGCCACTGAACACGCGACCTCGCAACTCAGCCGCGAAGCGCTCAGCGCTGCCAGCGAAGCCCATCACAGCAGTGCGGCGGGGCGTACGCAATTGCTCGATTCGATCTCGCGCATGCACCAACTCAGTCAACGCGCCAACGCCAGCCGTGAGTTGATCGAAGCCTTGAGCGTGCGCAGCGATGACATCCAGCGGGTGACGCTGGTGATTCAATCCATCGCCAGCCAGACCAATCTGTTGGCACTCAACGCTGCCATCGAAGCAGCCCGTGCTGGCGAACACGGGCGCGGTTTTGCCGTGGTCGCCGATGAGGTGCGTGGTTTGGCCGCGCGAACCGCGTCGGCAACCGGCGAAGTCGGCGAGATGGTTGCCGACATTCAGCAACGCACCGCGCAAGTGGTCGAGCAGATTCGCGAGCTGTCCAGCGACCTGCGCACCGGCGTCGAGCAGGTCGAGCACACCGGTCAGCACCTGGAAAACATCGCGCGACTGGCCGCTGGCGTGGAAACCCAGGTCGGCGAAATCGCCCGAGGCGCGGAAACCAACCGCGAGCAACTCGACAGTCTGTTCAAAGCCATCGAGCAGATGCGCAGCGATCTGGCGATCAGCGATCAACAAACCCGCCGCCTCGCCGACGCCGCCGTGCAGATGGAAGGGCAGGCGGAAACCATCAGCGAACGGCTCGCCGAAGTCGGCCTCGATGACTATCACCAGCGTATCTACGACCTGGCGCGTGAAGGTGCCAATCGGATTGCTGCGCAGTTTGAAGCCGATATAGATCAGGGGCGGGTCAGTCTGGAGGATCTGTTTGATCGCCAGTACCAACCGATCCCGAATACTCAGCCAGCGAAATTTCAGACCCGTTTCGATCGCTACACCGATCAGGTGCTGCCCGCGATTCAGGAGCCGTTGCTGCCGCGTCACGAAGGGCTGGTCTTCGCCATTGCCTGCACGCAACAGGGCTATGTGCCGACGCACAATCACGCATTCAGCAAGCCGTTGACTGGCGATGCGCAGGTCGATGCGCTGAACAATCGCACCAAACGCAAGTTTGCCGATCGCACCGGGATTCGCTGCGGTAGCCATCAGCAACCGGTGTTATTGCAGACCTATACCCGCGACACCGGTGAGTTGATGCATGACCTGTCGGTGCCGATCATGATCAAGGGCCGGCATTGGGGCGGTTTGCGTCTGGGCTATAAACCCGAAGGTGCGCGCTGAGCGATTGTTACCTTTGCTGCAATGAATCTGTGCACGGCCGTTGCTGTTTCCTCCCGTAGAAAACCATTAATCTAACTACGTAGTTAGCTAGCTAATGATTTTGGGAGGTCAGCATGCAGTGCAGAGTTGATGTCGCCGTGATGATCGGCAGCGGTGTGCCCGAGGGTTTGCGCGCGATGGGGCAAAGCGTCTGCTGGGTGGTGTTATTGAATGGGGAGCGGCGCGGCACCGCGTTCGCCAGTCGCGATGAAGCGGAAGAGTGCAAGGCCGCATGGCTTGCAGAATTACAAGCCAAGGCGGGTGACAGCCTGCACTGATCGGTTTTACTTGCCGCGGTGTAGGCGTACGTTCAACTCATCGACCATGACCGCTTCATCGCCGTCGGCACGTAACCATTCCTTGAGCAATTGCGCTTGTTGCGGCTTCCAGAAATCGGCGTCGATCAATTTGACGTCCGCAGGCAGTGGGTGGGCCTCGATGAAATCGTCGATAGCGGAGCCTTCTGAAGGCAATCCCAGTTGGTCGAACAGGGTCGTCAGATTGTTTGCTGTCAGTTCCATCGTATGCTCCTTGGTGTGGGCGCCGGGGTGACGCGATCGAACACTCTCTTTATCTGAGGCAGCCGTTCGCCAGGAGTTCGATTTTCGATTCAAGTGAACGGGCGAGCGCACAGGCTTCGTTATGGTCTTCGCGGAAACCTCTTACACGACCCGTCGATTTTTCCTTGATGTGAAAAAACGAGTTGCCGGCCGGTACCACTTGAAAACGAGGTGTCTGATCATCTGGTGTGGCGATACGCAGGATCAGCGGCGATGTGGTGCGTGCATCAGAGGGCAGGGCAAAGTGAGTTAGAGTGCACATATGAAGTCCTTTTCATCGTTCGACCCCTATTTACAGGTCGTTTCGGGTAGTCGTAATGAGCATTGCTGCTCTAGAATCGCCAATACCTGTTGACGACGGGGCTTATCTAAAGCAATTTTTCAGTTGCGATATGTCGGAAAAGTGCTTTTTTTCGTGAGAATTTTCCCTAAAGTTCGTAGTCAGTTTTATCTGTCGGCCACTGAGGATTTTTCCTTCAAGCTCTGGCGACAGTTGAGGCAAGTTTCGCGAGTGACATTCCAGTAGTCTAAGAACCTCGCGAACGATGAGCTGTCTGCTCGCTTCGGACTTTTATTTGAGTTATTTGGCAACACTGTCGGCCTGGCCGTTTTTTTGCCGTGCGCGTTTTCCGTGTGCGGCTTTTTCAGATGTGGGGATGTTTCTTTGGCAGTCAGTAACCTCGATATGCATGCTTTGTTCGTGCTGGGTGATTTGCGCGCGAAGCTGGTCAAGCTGTTTCAATCGCGTTTTGTTTACATCACCGAGCAGAGCGCCGAAGGCATTTACGTCGCCGAAATCGACACCGAAAGTGCCTTGGTGGTCGATGACAAACCCGGGCTCAAGCTCAAGGTTGGCGATCATTTCAGTGCGTCGGTCTTGCCCAGCCGTGAAGGCGGCAAGATGGACATCCGTTTTCGCGAAATCAAACTGACGGTCTATGGCTTGGGCGACTACGCCTTTGTCACGACGGCCGATGGCCAGGCGATTCTGTTCAAGGAAGGCCACAGCGTAGTCACGGTGTTCGCCGCCAATGAGCAACTGCAGGAAGGCCTGACCAAAACGCTGAAAGCCGTCACCGCCAAAGCCGCCAAATGGCGCAAAGGCGAACTGGTGACCTTCAAGGCCAGCGAGTGAGCCGGGCGGACTTCCACTCGCAGAACCTCGACACGGCGCGCGAGGAGGCCCGGCGTTTGTACGCGGCGAAGGCGCCAATGCAGGGCGCCTGGCTGGGCTGGGTGGCGTCGCAGATCTACACCTTGCGGCCTGCGGAATACGCCGCCATGGTCAGACGCGAGCTACAAAGCTTGCAGGAAAAATCTGAAACATAACCTCGACTGAATCATCTACCCGAAAACACTGGAACCTCGGCTACAGTCAGTTGACTGAGTATTCAGAGGCTTGCGGTCTTCTGTCAGGCCATCCTGCCAATGCTGTGAACAGCACGAGGGGTAATAGATGAACGGATTTCGACGGTTATTGGCCGCCAGCGTGGCGACATTCGGGATGCTGACGTCGGCGCAAGCGGTGATGGCGGCCGAGACGCCGATCCATTTCGCTGACCTGAACTGGGAAAGCGGCAGCCTGATCACTGATGTGTTGCGCATTATCGTCGAGAAGGGCTACGGGCTGCCGACCGACACGCTGCCCGGCACCACCATCACGCTGGAAACCGCGCTGGCCAACAATGACATTCAGGTCATTGGTGAAGAGTGGGCCGGGCGCAGTCCGGTGTGGGTCAAGGCTGAGGCTGAGGGCAAAGTGGTCAGCGTCGGCGATACCGTCAAAGGCGCCACCGAAGGCTGGTGGGTGCCGGAATACGTGATCAAGGGTGATGCGGCCAAAGGCATCAAGCCGCTGGCGCCGGACTTGCGCAGTGTCAGTGACCTTAAAAAATACAAGGACGTGTTCAAGGATCCGGAAAACCCGAGCAAGGGCCGGTTCCTCAACAGCCCGATCGGCTGGACCTCGGAAGTGGTCAACAAGCAGAAGCTGACGGCGTACGGGTTGCAGGACGACTACACCAATTTCCGCAGTGGTTCGGGCGCGGCGCTGGATGCGGAAATCAGTTCGTCGATTCGTCGCGGCAAACCGGTGTTGTTCTACTACTGGTCGCCGACGCCGCTGCTGGGCAAATTCAAACTGGTGCAACTGGAAGAGCCGGCGTTTGATGCTGCAGCGTGGAAGACGCTGACGGATGCCGATAATCCCAATCCAAAACCAACGCGGTCACTGGCTTCGAAGCTGTCGATTGGCGTGTCGACGCCGTTTCAGAAGCAGTATCCGCAGATTACCGAGTTCTTCAGCAAGGTCGATTTTCCGATTGAGCCGTTGAACAAGGCGTTGGCCGAGATGAGCGAGAAGCACACGGCGCCACGGGAGGCGGCGGTGGCGTTTATGAAGGCGCATCCGGATGTGTGGCAGGCCTGGTTGCCGAAGGATGTGGCGGACAAAGTATCCGCAGGTCTATAGCCGACCCGATCCTGTAGGAGCTGCCGAAGGCTGCGATCTTTTGATTTTGATTGTTTTAAAAGCAAGATCAAAAGATCGCAGCCTTCGGCAGCTCCTACAGGTTTTTTTAGAATTTCGTTGCCACCGCCAATTCAAAAGTACGCGGCGTCCCGAGGTAATAAGCCGGCGACACATGCGCAAATTCGGCATACACCTCATTGGTCAAATTGCGCACCCGCCCGGTCACAGTCGTGTGCGAATCGACCTTGTAGCTGAGGGAGCTGCCGAACAACGTGTACGACGGCACCGTCATCGTATTGGCCGTATCGGCAAACACCGACGCCACATACCGCGCATCAACCCCACCTTGCCATTGCGGCGAAAAATCATAAGTCAGCCACAGATTGCCGACCCGATCCGGCACGTTGGTCGGCGTGTTGCCCTTGCGCGACACCACCACGCCGGCAGCGTTTTTCTCGGTGAAATCGTCGTACTGTGCATCGACCCAGGCGAAGTTGCCTTCGGCCAACAGCTTGTCGGTGATCCGCAGCGAACTGGCGATCTCAATGCCTTTCGACGTTTGCTGGCCCACCGGAATGCTGCTAGTCGGATCCAGTGGATCGGTCACGGCGAAGTCTTTGCGCTCGATCGTATACGCCGCCAACGTCGCCGAGCCGCGCCCGTTCAGATATTCGAACTTGCTACCGATTTCCCATTGCTTGCCCGTCGAGACGTCGAAGTCCTGGGTGCCGTTCGGCTGCTCGGCGGCGGTGCTGTATTGCACGTAAACGTTGGCCGACGGGATGAACTGGTACGTCAGGCCGGCGCGTCCGGTGAGCGGTTCCCAGCTGCGTTTAAGGTGCTTGGGATTAGCGGCGGTCACCACTCGGTGGTTGGTCACGTCGAGGTCGATATCGTCATAACGCAGACCGGTGAGCAGCGACAGTTTGTCGGTGAGCGCCAAGCGGTTTTCCATGAACAGCGCTTTGGTGGTGACCTCGTTGGTCTTGTCGCTGATCAACGCCGGGTTGGTGCCGGGTATGTCGTAGAAATGCCCCGGCCGGTAGTTGTTCGGATCAACCGTGCTGGCGCCTTTGACGTTCAGCGGATAGTTGGTGGTCTGGTTGACCTTGTATTCGAAACCGCCCGACCACGTCGTCTCAAGTCCCAACAGCGTGTTGTCGTGACGCAGTTCGAACTGGTTGCCGTTCTGCTCGCCCTGATGGCGCACTTGATACGCGGTTGAGCGGTTCACCGCCGTGTTGTCGGCGTTGTACTGGTAGGTTTCGAGGTTGCGGTAATCGCGCTGGCTGTCGAGGTGATACAGCGTGTTGCGCAGGGTGGTGCTGTCGTTGATGCGGTAGTCGATGATCGAGCGCACCCAGATGGTGCGCTGCTCGTAGCGGCCGTCCTCGACGTTGTAGTTGTTGAAGCGGTTGTGTTTGTCGATCTTCAGCTCGCCGGCCTTGGGATTGAGCACTGGGGTTCCCCAATACGGACTGTCCTCGTGCTCGTCCTGGTATTCCAGCGCCAACGTATGTGACAGATCCGGCGTCAGGTCGCTGAGCAACGAGAACGCCACGCTCCAGGCATCGCGTTCCTGGCGGTCGATGTAGCCGTTGCTGGTGTTGTGGCTGACGTCGAGTCGGGCGTAGTGCTGGATGTCGGCGCTCGGGGCGGTCAGCGCATGGTTGAGGCCGAACGCGGTTTCGGTGGTGTCGTAAGTGCCGTAGCTGACCCGGCCTTCGATGGCTTGTTCATCGCGCGTGGCGAGTTTGGTCACGTAGTTCAGCGAACCGCCGACCGAGCCTGCGCCGTTGATCAGCGACGACGGGCCGCCGACCAGTTCCACCCGGTCGTAGATCCACGCGTCCACCGGTCGGGCGAGACCGCCGGAGACGTTGATGCCGTTGAACATCTGGGTAATCTGGCTGCTGGTGAAGCCGCGATAAGAGACGAATCCGCCGAAACCCGGCGGCGCGCTGGCATTGACGCCGGGCAGGGTGTTGGCGGCGTCCTGGAAGTTCTGCGCGCCGTGGCGCTCGATGTCGTTGCGGTTGGCGATGACCACCGAGGCCGGGGTGTCGCGCACGCTGAGGCCGAGGCGCGAGGCCATGCCGCTGGACTGGTCGAGGCTCAGGCCCGGTTCGGCGCCGGATTCGCCATCGATGGTGATGGGCGCCAGATCCACGGTGGATTGCGCCCAGACGTTGACGGACAGGCAGCCGCACAGGCTCGCCAGCAAAGTGAGTTGTTTCATCATTGAATCCTGAATGCTTGTCTAGGCGTCAGCGCACAGGCACACGCCGCGCGTTGGTGCAGTGGGCTGACGGATCAAAAAAGGCAGAAACACTCAGGCGAGCGGTGGGGCGCGAGGGTTGGCCGAGGGCCAGGTGAAGCGGGCAGGGAGGTCGGCACTAACGATCGGTGCCAGCGGTGGGCTGTGTTGCTCCGGCAGAACGGCGAGGGTCAGGCTGGAGTTGAACGCCGGGCCCATGCCGCCGCCGACCGAGCACAGCGGACAGCCGAACGCCTTGGACAGGGTCGGCAGTTTTTCTTCGGTGGGGTTGTTGGCGATCGGCGCTTGCGTGGCCGGGTCGACCTTACAGAACTGGCCGCCGATACCGTTCAGCTGCATGCCGACCATTTGTCCGTGACCGATGCTGCAGGCGAACACGTTGAACAGGACGCAGCAATAGAGCATCCAGGCCAGCAGTGAGCGATCGGTACGGGAGAATTTCATGGGGCGGCACTTTACCGTACCGCCGATCGGTCGTGCACTTCAAAAAATGCCAACTAGGATGATTTGTTCAAATCCCTTTCCAAGGATTCTCGACCATGACCTTTGTGTTGGCTCAATGGCTGGTGACGGTTTTTGCGGTGATCGCCCTGGTGCATGTGTACTGGGCGCTGGGCGGGCAATGGGCGGCGGTGGCGGCCGTGCCGCAAGTGCCGGTGCAAGGTTTGGTGGCGACGGTGCGCCCGGCGTTCAAACCTTCCGGCTGGATCACGTTGCTGGTCGCGGCGGCGCTGTTGGTGATTGCGGCGCTGGTGTGTATGCGCGTGGGTTGGGGCTTCGCGCCGGTGCATCACTGGTCGCTGCAATGGGGGATCAGCGCGATTGCGCTGCTGCTGTTCGCCCGGGCGATTGGTGATTCGAACCTGGTGGGGTTTTTCAAAGAGGTCAAAGGCTCACGGTTTTCACGGCTTGATACGTGGGTGTATTCGCCGTTGTGCGTGGTGCTTGGCGCGGGATTGCTGGCTGTTGCGTGGGTGTGAGCAGACGCCCACCCAGAGGCCGAACTCTCATTTCCACTGTAGGAGCTGTCGAGTGCAACGAGGCTGCGATCTTTGGCTTTTAAAAGATCAGGATCAAAAGATCGCAGCCTCGTTGCACTCGACAGCTCCTACAGACCCACAATCACACAGTCCCATGATTCCGCAGCACCTATAAGCGTTGGGGTTTCAGGGTTTGCCCACGCGCCATAGGTACCATGCGGCGACTGTGCGGTGTGGGCTCCAGGCCTGGCCGATGTCGATCATCTGTTTGCGTGTCGGTTGTACGTCGAGGCTTTTCAAGCGCCGATAACCTTCACGCACGCCGAAGTCGTCCGCCGGCAGAATGTCCATGCGTTCAAGGCTGTAGATCAGCAGCATTTCCACCGTCCAGCGACCGACCCCGCGCAGGCTGATCAAGCGTTCGATCAGCGCCTCATCGTCCATCGCCAGGGCCGTCGCGTAATCCGGCACCACGCCGTCCAGCGTGGCTTGGGCGATCCCTTGTATGGTCGCGATCTTGCCGCCCGAAAAGCCGCAACTGCGCATTCGATCAAAGTCAGTCGCGAGGATCTGCTCGGGACGCGGAAAGGACTCTCCGCCAAACAACCCCACCAGCCGCCCGACAATTGCATCCCCAGCCCTAGCGTGCAGTTGCTGATAAGCAATCGCCCGCACCAGCGACTCGTACGGATCACGCGCCGGATGCGGTTGATGCAGGCAAGGGCCGACAACGGCGATGTGCCGCTGCCAGTCTTCGTCGAGCGCGGCCAGAAACTCGCTGGCCGCTTGATAGGGGAGCATGCTTTTCAAAAATTCCCTTTTCTTGATCGATCAATTGGTCAGAAGGCCAAGGGTTGCGTGAGCTGTACCGCGGCGTTTTCCAGCCTCAGCAGAAATGCCTTGCGCGGCTGTCCTCCACCATAGCCGGTGAGCGAGCCATCCGCGCCAATCACCCGATGACACGGCACCACAATCGATAAACGATTGTGTCCGTTGGCCAGGCCCACCGCGCGACTCGCGCCGGGTTTGCCCAGCGCGGCGGCGATGGTGCCGTAGGTGCTGGTCTGCCCGTAGGGAATTTGCCGCAGCGCCGCCCAGACCTGCCGCGCAAACTCGCTGCCGGGCAAATGCAGCGCCACGGTAAATTCGCTGAGTGTGCCGGCAAAGTACGCCGCCAGTTGCTGTTCGATCTGCTGCAGATGTCCGTTGTGTCCCGGCACGACCGCATAGCCGTAGCGGTTCTGCAATTCCTCGACTTCGCGGGTCAACGCCGGGCGATCAAGAAACTCCAGCAACACCAGCCCACGACGTTCGGCCATGGCGATCATCGGCCCCAGCGGCGTGGTCAGGCGGGTGAACAGCAACGGTTCACTCTGCGCCGCGCGCCCCGGCGTGATGTGGAATGACTTCTGAAACGCATCACGAAAACCGCTGAGCGATTCATAGCCCGAGTCGAACGCGGCGTGATCAATTGACGTGCCTTGCTTGATCCCGCCCAACGCCATGCCCAATCGACGCGTGCGCAGCCAGGCATGGAAGGTCATGCCGAAATGCTGTTTGAACCAGCGCCGCAACTTCAGCGGCTCGATGCCTGCAGCGAGAAGTTGTGCATCGCTCCAGCGCACCTCGGGATCAGCTTCGACTGCTTTGAGCAGCGTCTGCACCCAGTCCGGCGCAATGGCGGCGGCGTCCAGCGGTTTGCAGCGCAGGCAGGCGCGATAACCGGCTGACAGGCAATCGTCGGCATGGGCGAAGAACTCGACGTTCTCCGGTTTCGGCTTGCGCGCCGTGCAGCTCGGGCGGCAGAAAATCCCCGTGGTTTTCACGGCGGTGAAGAACACGCCTTCATAGGCAGTGTCGCGTTCAAGCATGGCGCGAACCATTTCGGCGTGGGGCGGCAGGACAGCGGTTTGTATGTTCATGGCTTGAGAGTAAAACCAGATTGTCGATGGCTCCACCGAAAAATCGACAGTGAATTCCCACATCACCTGAACTACCGTGTAGGAGCTGCCGAAGGCTGCGATCTTTTGATCTTTGGACGCGGAGCGTCCGCGGCTGCATTCCCACGCAGAGCGTGGGAACGATCAGATCAAAAGATCGCAGCCTGCGGCAGCTCCTACACTGTGTGAGGCGTTCAGGTATGCATCCGTTTTCCATTCATCACATCGATCACATCGTTCTGCGCGTCGAGGATCTGCAACGCAGCATCGATTTCTACGGCCAGGTTTTCGGAGCCGAGGTGGTCAAGCGCAACGAGCCGCTGGGCCTGATCCATCTGCGCGCCGGCACCTCAATGATCGACCTCGTCGACCTGCAAGGCGAACTCGGCCGCAAGGGCGGCGGGGCGGCCGGGGTCGAGCGGCGTAACGTCGATCACTTCTGCCTGCGCATCGAACCGTTCGATGAAGTGGCGCTGACCGAACATCTGCAATCCTTCGGCCTGACCGTGGCCAAAGCCGAATCGCGTTTCGGCGCTGAAGGCAAAGGCCTCTCACTGTACTGCTTCGACCCGGATGGCAATCAGGTCGAACTCAAAGGCCCGTCCGAGGCGTAAACCTCACGCCCGTTTCGCCAGCAGCAGCACCGAAGCCGCCGCCGACAACAGTCCCGCGCAGCACCGATTGAAAATGCGCTTGCCGCGCGGTTCGGCGAACCAGCGGCGCATGTGCAGGCCCATGTAGGCGTAGGCGCTGATGGCGATCCACTCCAGCGACAGAAACAGCACGCCCAACACGGCGAACTGTGCTGGCACCGGGCGGCCAGGGTCGACGAACTGCGGCAAAAACGCGGTGAACAACAGGATCGCTTTCGGATTGCCGGCGGCCACCAGAAACTCCTGTCGCGCCAACGCCCAGAATCCCACCGAAGCTCCGGCAATTTCCTCCTCGGTTTCGGTATTGGCGCGCCACAGTTGCCAGGCCATGTACAACAAATACGCCGCGCCGACGATCTTGATCGCCTGAAACAGCCATTCCGACGTCTGCAACACCACCGATAGACCGGCGCCCGCCAGCGCAATCATCCCGGCAAACGCCAGAATCCGCCCGATGCCCGCCAAGCAGGCACGCTGAAAGCCGTAACGCGTGGCGTTACTCACCGACAGCAAATTGTTCGGGCCGGGGGCCATGTTCAGGGCGAAGCAGGCGGGGAGAAACAGCGACAGCGTGGCGAGATCCATGACAGCACTCCAGAAACCAGAAGCGCACTTTTATCACAGCCCCCGTGCGGCCCGACCCGTACAGTCAGGCAGTGCTGTCGCGGTACAGCGCCCGGCGGAACAGGCGAAACCGTTCGAACTTTTTGCGAAATCTGAAACTCTGAAAGGTCAGAGGGCGGTGGTTTCGTCTGAAAAAACTAGTCGTCGGGTCAGAAAAATGACCTGTGCCGTGTAAAATCCCTCGATGCGATGCCAACCCCGAATGGCCCCAGGCGGCCTCACCAAGAGCGATCTACATGCAAGCAAAGGCCCGTGAAGTTTATGTGCCACCGGTGCTGCAAGATCTGCGAGCCGGCACTGCCGACCTGCACATCGCACTGGAAAAACGCCTTCCTTTTTTCTCCGACGCCCTCGATATTCAGGCTTTTCAACGGCTGATGCAGGCTTACTACGGCTTCTACCTGCCGCTGGAAAGCGCATTGCTGGACAGCCACTGCATCCCCGCCGATTTTGATCTGACGCCACGTCTCAAAACCGCCACGTTGCGCGGCGACCTGCAAGCGTTGGACGTCGCGGATGAAGCGATCAGCCGCCTGCCGATCTGTAGCCAATTGCCGCAGATCAATTCCGGCGCTAGCTGCCTCGGCATACTGTACGTGCTCGAAGGCGCAACGCTCGGCGGGCAAATCCTGCGCCGGGAAATTTCTGCGCGGTTAGGCCTGGAAGCCGATAACGGCGCGGCTTTTCTCGATGTCTACGGCGCCGCCACCGGCCGTCGCTGGCGCGATTTCATGGAATACCTGGGCAGTCGACCGATGGATGCGGACGAGCGCAAGGCCGTGGTCGCGGCCGCACACACCACATTCAGTTGTTTCGAGCGCTGGCTCGAAAGCCGAGAGGTACTGGCATGACTCCGCAAGACAAACAAGCCTTTGAAGAACTGCTGGCCAACTGTGCCGACGAACCGATTCGGTTCCCCGGCGCGATCCAGCCGCACGGGTTGCTACTGACCTTGAGCGAGCCCGCGCTGGAGATCATTCAGGTCAGCGCCAACGTCGAGAGCCTGCTCGGCCGTCCTGCGCCGGAGTTGATCGGACAACCGCTGCAAAGCCTGATTGGCGATGAACACGCCGCGCAAGTACGCCAGACGTTGCAACAGCCAACTTTGTCCGACTCGGCGCCATTGCTGTTTCGACTCAACGACATGGCGTTCGAAGGCTTGCTGCACCGTCATCAAGGCGTGTTGATTCTCGAACTGGAAATCCACGTCGAGAACTTCCAGCCGCGTAACGTCGCCGGCAGCGAAACCCATTTGGGCCGCATGCTCCAGCGCCTGCAAGGCGCGACGACGTTGCAGGCGCTGTACGACATCAGCGTCAAAGAAATTCAGGCGATGACCGGTTACGACCGGGTGCTGATCTATCGTTTCGAAGAAGAGGGCCACGGCCAAGTCATTGCCGAAGCCTCCGATCCGTCGATGGAAGTGTTCAACGGTCTGTTCTTCCCTGCGTCCGACATTCCCGAGCAGGCCCGCGAGCTGTATCGCACCAACTGGCTGCGGATCATCCCGGATGCCGCGTACGAGCCGGTGCCGCTGGTGCCGAAGCTGCGTCCGGACACGCAAACGCCGCTGGACTTGAGTTTCGCCACGCTGCGCAGCGTGTCGCCGATTCACTGCCAATACATGAAGAACATGGGCGTGCTGTCGTCGATGAGTATTTCCCTGCTCAAGGGCGACAAACTCTGGGGCCTGATCAGCTGCGGCAACCGCGAACCGCTGCATGTGCCGCACGAATTGCGTGCCGCGTGCCAGACCATCGGCCAGGTGCTGTCGCTGCAAATCAGTGCGATGGAGGCGCTGGAAGTCAGCCGTCAGCGCGAAGCAAAAGTCGACGCGCTGGCGATGCTCAATCAAGCGATGATCGACTCGCCGCAGAATGTCTTCGACGGTCTGGCTAACCAGCCTGAAGTGCTGATGGCGCTGACCGGCGCCGGCGGCATTGCGATCATCGAAGACAAGCAATTGCACCGTTACGGCAACTGCCCGGCGCCGGACGAAATCCGCGCCCTGCACAAGTGGTTGCAGGACAGCGGCGAGGCGGTGTTCTCCAGTCATCATCTGGCCAGCGTTTACCCGCCGGCCGCGCACTATCAGCAAGTCGCCAGCGGTGTGCTCGCCATGAGCTTGCCGAAACCGGTCGACAACGGCGTGCTGTGGTTCCGCCCCGAGGTGAAGGAAAACATCAATTGGAGTGGCGATCCGCGCAAACCGCTGGATCTGGAAAACTCCGACGCCGGCCTGCGATTGCGCCCGCGTACGTCGTTTGAAATCTGGAAAGTCGAGATGGCCGGGATCTCCACCAAATGGAGCCACGGCGATCTGTTTGCGGCCAACGATCTGCGGCGTTCGGCGCTGGAAAATGATCTGGCGCGGCAAGTGCGCCGCGAGCAGGAAGCGGTGCGTGCCCGTGATGAGTTGGTGGCGGTGGTTTCCCACGATCTGCGCAACCCGATGACGGTGATCTCGATGCTCTGCGGCATGATGCAGAAGGCTTTCAGCTCTGACGGCCCGCATACGTCGCGACGGATCTCCACGGCCATCGACACCATGCAACAAGCGGCCGGGCGCATGAACACGCTGCTGGAAGACTTGCTCGACACCTCGAAAATCGACGCCGGACGCTACACCATCACCCCGCAGAAACTCGACGTCGGGCAGATGTTCGAAGAAGCACAATCGCTGCTTGCGCCGCTGGCAATCGACAAGGACATCAGCATTTCCTTTGAAGCCGACGCGGATCTGAGCATTCATGGCGATCCTGAGCGGCTGTTTCAGGTGCTGTCGAATCTGATCGGTAACGCGATCAAATTCACTCCGCGTCTGGGCACGGTCGGCGTGCGTGCGAAGTCGGTGGGCGATGAAATTGTCTTCACCGTGCGCGACAGCGGCGAGGGTATTCCCAAGGAAAACCTGCCGCACGTGTTCGATCGTTACTGGACGGTGAAGGACGGTAACCCGACTGGCACCGGCCTGGGTTTGTACATCACCCAAGGCATCGTCGAGGCCCATGGCGGGCGGATCGTCGCTGAGAGCGAACCGGGGCAGGGCAGCGAATTCCGCTTCACCGTGCCACGCCTGGACTAACCCACAAAATCCCCTGTAGGAGCTGCCGAAGGCTGCGATCTTTTGATCCTGTTTTCAAAAGACAAGATCAAAAGATCGCAGCCTTCGGCAGCTCCTACAGGGGCAGGGTGATTTTCTTCAATACCGGGAACCGGGCGCTGGTTAGGGTGGGCGCCTTGTTCCTTGTTTTGAAGCAGGTGTGCGATGAGTCTGATTGTTTCGATGGCAGCGTTTGCGCTGGCGGCGTCCATCACGCCGGGGCCGGTGAATATTGTGGCATTGAGTTCGGGGGCGCAGTTCGGCTTTCGCGCCAGTCAACGGCACGTCGCCGGAGCCACGCTAGGATTTGTGTTGCTGCTGGTGCTGATGGGGTTGGGGCTGCATGAAGTCCTGCAGCTCTGGCCATTCATGACCCGCGTGGTGCAACTGGCTGGGGTGGCGTTTTTGCTGTTCATGGCGTGGAAACTGGCCACCGATGACGGGCAACTGAACGCCAAGGATTCAGCGCGGGCGCCGTCGATGCTGTACGGCGCGGTGATGCAATGGCTCAACCCCAAGGCGTGGCTGGCCTGTGTTGCGGGGATGGGCGCGTTTGTCGCCGATGGTGAGGCGCAGTTGGTCTGGCAGTTTGCGGCGGTGTATCTGGTGATCTGCTATGTGTCGGTGGGTTGCTGGGTGTATGCCGGGACGTTCTTGCGCGGGTATCTGAGCAATGCGGCGGGGATGCGTTGGTTTAACCGGGTAATGGCTGGGCTGTTGGCGATCAGTGCGGGGTATTTGTTGTTGCCATAAACCTTGAAAGGCAAAAGATCGCAGCCTGCGGCAGCTCCTACAAGGGAATGAGTACACCCTGTAGGAGCTGCCGAAGGCTGCGATCTTTTGATCTTGCCCCAACGTTAGCCACGATACTGGCCGGGGGTTGCGGCCAGGTGTTGTTTGAACGCGCGCTGAAAATGCGCCTGATCAGCAAACCCAGCCTCCAGCGCCACATCGGCAATCAACTGCCCGCCACGTAACCGCTCGCGGGCAAACTGGATGCGCTGATTGACCAAAAACGCATGCGGTGTCATGCCGTAATGCTGCTTGAACGCGCGGATCAAATACGACGGTGAAAGCTGCGCCGCCGCGCAAATATCCTCAAGGCTGAGCAGTTCCGTGCAGTGCTCACGAATAAAATCCGCCGCCCGTTCCAGTTTGAAATTCGGCTCGCGCAACGCTTGCCCGGCCGGGTTCAGGCGCAATTGCAGATCGCTGAAAAACTCCACCGCCGTGCTCTGTTTACGCAGCACATCCTGCTGATCGTCGACCAACACTTCGTACAGCGCCATCAAGCCGCGAAACAGCGCCGCATCCTGCAAGTGCGTGGCGGAAAACCGGCGAAATTCCAGATCCTCACCAAACCCCAGTTGATGCTGCAAATCCGTCAGCCACGGCGTCTCGACGTATAGCATCACGTACGACCACGGCTGATCATCAATTGGATTGCAGGCATGCACGTCGCCCGGGTTCATCAACACCACCGTGCCCGCCGCCACTTCGAATTGCGCCTGTTCATGCACATAAGTACTGCGCCCGGCAGTGATCGCGCCGATGGAAAAGTGTGCATGGGAATGCCGGGCGTAACAGACTTCGCGACCATCGGCGATGGCCCGTGCTTCGAGAAAGGGCAGGGCGTCGTCGCGCCAGAAGCGCGGGGCTTTTTCAGGGTTTTTGGCGGCAGCGTGTTTCATTGTGGTTATTCCCGGCAGGCCAATGCCCGAGTGTATTAGCTCTGGCCGGCAAAGGCGCGTTCCAGTTCGGCAATGTCGAGTTTTTTCATTTTGAACATCGCCTGCATGGCCCGCTGCGACTTGCTGGAGTCGGCGTCCAGCATCATTTGCATGAACGCCACCGGGACGATTTGCCACGACACGCCGAACTTGTCCTTGAGCCAGCCACATTGCTGCGCTTCGACCGGGCCGCCCGCAGACAGTTGGCCCCAGAAATGGTCGACTTCTTCCTGATTCTGACAATTGACCTGAAACGAAATCGCTTCAGTGAACTTGAACATCGGCCCGCCATTCAGCCCGGTAAACGTATGGCCATCGAGCTCAAAACTGACGGTCATCACCGCGCCTTCCGGCTTGCCGTGAAATTCCTGACCGACCTTGCTGTAGTGGGTCAGGCCGGTGATTTTCGCGTGATCGAAGATCGAGCAATAGAACTTCGCCGCCGCTTCGGCCTGATCATCGAACCACAGGCACGGCGTGATTTTTTGAAAGCGTTGCATGGCAGTCATCCTCGGCAGGTTAGACACGCTGGACTTTCAGCGTAGACAGTCCTTGGTCGAATGGCCGTGCCGTAGATCGACATTGTCGTTCACCGTCTTCCGCGCGTCTCTCGGTCAGGGATCAGCATCCTTCCTGTGGCGGGTGTTTTCTGGGTAGAATGCCGGCGAAATTCTACCTTGCGAAATCTTCCGGGCTTTTGGATGTTCCGGGTAGAGCGCAAGGGTGTTTAAGTTTTTCTATGTATTGGCGGGCGTAAAGCAAAACACGCTAAGAGCAGATTATAGAATGAGCAGTGAAGGCGGAGTGTTGTAGATTATGGATGCAAATAACAGGTCTCTGGAGCTTTCTATAGTTGTTCCGGTATATGGCAGTGCAACTATTCTACCGGTGTTGATTCAGCAAGTTTACGAGGCCATGACCCAGGAGGGTCTTGCAGACGATTTTGAACTGATTCTGGTGAATGATGCCGGCCCTGATAACAGCTGGAGTGTCATACAGACATTGGCTTCGAATAACGCCTTCGTCCGTGGAATCAACCTGCGAAAGAACGCGGGACAACACAACGCAATCATGGCGGGGCTCAATAACGTCCGCGGTCGTATGGTTGTGATCATGGACGATGATTTGCAACATCCTCCCAGTGCTCTCGGCGATTTGATGCGTGCCTTGAAGGACGGTCACGACGTTTGCTACACAAAGTATCTGAACCGTCAGCATGCCTGGTGGAAGCAGGCCGGCAGCCGCTTTAATGACTATGTTGCGACACTGTTGCTAGGTAAGCCCAAGGGCTTGTACCTGTCGTCATTCAAGGCTTTGAAACGTGAAGTGGTTGAAGAAATTATCAAGTACGACGGTCCTTATACCTATATTGATGGTTTGATTCTGGACGTTACTCAGTCCATTACTTCCGTTGACATCGTGCACCAAGCGCGGCACGAAGGTGAAAGCAATTATAACTTCCGTCGCTTATTGTCATTGTGGATGAAAATGGCGACGAGTTTTTCCATTTTGCCACTCAGGTTCGCAACCTATATGGGCTTTGGCCTGGCGGCGCTGAGTCTGGTCATGGTGGTGTTTGTCGTGGTGGCCAAGTTGCTGCATCCTGAGTTTCCTCCAGGCTGGGCATCTTTGATTGCAGTGGTTCTCTTTATTGGCGGAATTCAAACATTGTGCATCGGCATGGTCGGAGAATATCTGGGCAGAACTTATTTGAAACTGAATCGCAGACAGCAGTTCATTATCGGCGGCACAACGTGGAAAAAAGCAGATGCCGATGAGTAGTTGCTGGTTGATCGCATCGCGAATAAACGCATCCGTGCGTGTGAGTGTTGTAGCTGAGGAGGCGACGTGATGTCCAAGTGGTATGCAGAATCGGTTTATATTCGTCGGTACATGGGCAGTGGTCTGTTTAATACCCTTGTCGGCTTCTCAGTAATGTTTACATTGATGTGGTTTGGCGTCTCGCCATTCACTTCAAATATCGCAGGATATGCAGTCGGTTTTGTTTGCGGTTTTATCTTGTCGAAAAAAATAGTGTTTCGCAGTAACGGTAGCTTTGTAGCCGAAAGCATTCGCTATTTGATTGCTTTTTTGATCGCCTTTGCCTTGAATTTCATGGCTTTGCATGTATTGCTAGGGCCGCTGCAATTTCCGCCAGTGTTGGCGCAAATAGGGGCTGCAGTTTGTTACACAGGTTCAATGTATATTTTGACGCGCTTTTTTGTTTTTTCCTCTGGCCTGGGTTCGGTTAAGCCAGATTGATAGGGTGGTTTTATAAAAGCACCGGGCAAGAAGATGGTCTCAGGACAGAGAAATGGAGTGGCGTGGTGTTAGGTATTAAAAGAATTGTAAGTTGTGTCTTCGCTATTTTAATTTTGGGGTTGATCTCTTCCGTTTTTTTTCAAGCGTTAGAGAGTTTTCATTCTAGCGTTCGTTGGATTGCCGTTGTTCTGGTTTTTGTTGTTTGTGGTTCGGCGGGTTGGTTTTTCCGAGCGGCACTTAAAGAAACGGGTGCTATCAAATATTGGCTTCTGGGTCTTGTCGCTTTGTTTGGAGTGGCGCTGTACACCTCGTCATCACCTGAATTCCAGTCTGCAGATTTCGCTCAAATAAACTATTCGAACGGCACGCATTCAGGCGAGATAAAACCTGTCCAGAAGCGGGTGTGGAATCGAGCAGTGGCCGGCTACGATATGCATCCTGCTTTTGAGTCAATTGTGGTACCTAATGCGCTGGTTGCTACATTTGCCTCCTCTCCCAAGCAAGTGCAAGTCATGATCGCCAAGCCTCCTGCTGCTTTGCTTCAGCCAGACGGCAAGCTTATCGAAAGCAACGGTCTTTCCATCGAGGTCAATGCCTTTGATTCGCAAGGCAAGCTGGGCTATTCGAAAACGTTGAGTATTACCCAGGCAGATTTCCTCAAGGATAAATGGATCAAGAAGAAGATCCGCATGGATGCAGGTGTGTCATCCATAGAGGTCAAGCTGGGTTGGGGAACGCCGGGTAGCATTTCCGGTTACGGCTCAACGATTGTCGGTTTCCAGATTCCCAGTGGCCATGCATACGTCGATTATCTCGGTAAGATAATGCTTCTGTGTGCAGGGTTTCTCGTAGTTCTGTTTGGGTTGTATTTTAATCTTGATTTTTTCAGGTCTGGTTCAGCGGCGCCTCGGAAAGCTTCGTCGCTGCTCACCGTTGGTAGTTGTTTTCTTGTTCTTTTAGGTCTTTGTTTGCTGGGGTACTACATACACAGTAAAACGTCATTTGTGTTTTTTTGGGATCTCAGAAATTATTGGTCGAAAACCGAGTTGTTGTATGAGCTAATCAATGCAGGAGCCTGGAAGCAGGCGGTTGGCGTTTTCTCTTCTACTTACACGTTGGATTATTCAATGTTTCCGGCCGTGCTGCCGGCGCTGTTGAGTTCAGTGACAGGGTACCCAACCCGCGTGAATTACTCACTGTCCATTATCGCAATCTATGCGGTTCCCGCTTATATAATGGTTGCCTATCTTGGCAAGCGTCTTGTGGACGGTTCCGCGAGCGGCGGCGGTGTTGTAAATGACGGCCGATGGGTTTTCGCAAGTTTTGCAGTTTTTCTAGCGCTCCCTCTTTATTTTGCAACAACCCTAAACCTCATGCCGGATATCGGAGGGGTAGTATTGTTCGTTGCTGCATTGTTGAGTGCTTCATCGATTGTCGAGGCGCTCAGGGCAAAGGATGGTCACTCCCAGCCTTGGCAGGTGTCAAATTCACTGATTCGGTCAAGTGTCAATCTGGGTGTTTTGTTCAGTTTAATGTTTGTGTTTCGTCGGTGGTATGTATTTGCTGCGGCGGGTATTGCGTTCGCGCTGTCGGTCCTCATCGTGATTGAAGTGTTGACGTCACGTGGTCTTCGCGCCGTGGTGATATCGCGTGTGCTTGTCGCCGCGATTGTTGCGATCTTCTCGGCGCTGCCGTTTATGTGCTGGGTGTTGTTCGATTGGTCGCGAGATTTTGGTCAGCATGATTACGCGAACTTATATTCCTCCTATAAGTTTTCGCTGGAGCGTGATGGACAGGTCGCCTTGCTGTTTTTGGGGGCGGCTGCTCCGTTGCTCAGTATTTTAGGTGCAGTGCTGCTGTATCGCTTTGGCAAGGCCCGGCATCTTTGGTTTCTTTTGCTGACCTCGACAATTGTTGCCTGTACTTTGTTTCTACACATTCAAAGTCCGGCGCCGCATCATTATTTTCTGCTGATGCCCATGCTGGGGGCGTTAATCGCAGGCCTTGGCTTACTGCTTCTGCGTCGTTTTGGCTTTAAAGCGCTGTTGGGTTATATCTTGGTATTTGCTGTTGGCGGGGGATTGGCAACGTACCCCATGAGTGCAAAATATGGCGTTACTTACTTTGCCGGCTTCGATACTTGGTATCCCAAGCAGCAAAAGTATGTTCAAGGCTATACCGAGATGTATCGATGGCTGACAGCTTCAGAAAATCAACAGAAAACAATTTGCCTGATCGCCTCCAGTGAAGCTATCAATCAAGGCGTTTTAGGGGAGCTCTGGCAAGTGGTGCCTGGGGCCACGAAAAATGCTTACGATCAGCGTTTGATTCAATTGGGCCAAGTCGACAGTGTTAATGGCCCGCCTCAACCGATCATCAAGCAGTGTCAGATATTTTTGGTGGGTGTTCCATTCCAGGCGCATCTTCAACCCAGTGAGCAGTTGACACTGGGGATTGTTCAGAAAGACATGGTGGAGGGGCAGGGCGTTGGTGTAACTGTTGACCGAAACCCAACGGTTTTCGCCATGGGTGACAATATTCAGGTACTGGGTTACACGGCGGTAAGAAGTATCACGGAAGAGGAGTATCAAGATCTGGTTAAACGGTTCCTTGAAATAAAGGCTGCCGCAGTGCCCAAGTAGTTACCTTCGAGATTGCCTGGGAAGGTTCGACTTCTCAGGCGATCCAGTCTCTCTCGATGATTTTCCGTATTCGTCATTTTTCGTGCGCTGCCTTCTCCCTCATCTCAAAAGCTTTTCTCGCTGGTTTTTTGTTAACCGTTCAGATCAAGCCTTTGAAATTACACGGCATTGATCTTGTGCCCTGGTCTGTCCATTGTGGGCAAAAGCGCTTCGGGCGTTGGTTTACAGCAATACTGCGGTGTAAAGGTTTCATTTATCAGAAAATGTATCCTGTACGGTAGTATTTTCTTGAGTGAGCAACCGAAACCCAATAACATCCCGGGCTCATTGCGGCTGTGCTTTCTTGAAATCGTTTAGTTATAAAAAAATAGGGGTTGATTCTTATGCGTGGTCACTGGCTTGGAATCCAGTTTCTTGGTCGGTATGAAAAGAGCAGGGATAACAATTTCACAATCCTGAGACTGGCTCTTGCCTGGATGGTGCTGTTCGGACATTCGTTTCCCTTGACGGGAACCGGGTTTGACCCAATTTCAACCTTTATCATGCCTTATACTTGGATTGGTGGGATCGCTGTCGGTGGTTTCTTTGCCGTCAGTGGATATCTTGTATCCGCATCCATTACTCAAAGAAGCATCCCGGACTTCATCGCCTCACGTGCGCTTCGGCTCTATCCGGCCGTGATCGTATACTCGCTTGTTGCGATTCTGGTCATCGGCCCATTGTCTATTAATGTGCCGCTTTCGCAGTATTTCGCTGCCGATCCATGGGTCAACATGAAGAACGCAATGTTGTGGGAGTGGCTCTACAACCTTCCGTATGCATTTGCAAATAACCCGATTCCTGGTTCCACTAATGGCGCTAGCTGGACCCTCCCGGTCGAGCTGAGATGCTATTTGCTGGTGCTGTTCTTCGGTTTCTTTGGTGTGTTTGATCGAAAGCTTCGGGCGAACCTTGCGTTGATCGGGCTCTTGGTCCTGATGCGCACAAGCTTCGTGGATGTGCCTGTGTTCGGCAGCAATGATCGCTTTGAGCATCCGCTCAGTTTCTTTGTTGTGGGCTGCCTGTTCTGGGTCAATCGGTCCATTATCCCACTTAACTGGGTATTGGCACTGGCGTCTGTCGTGGTGGCGGTATTGGCGACTAAAACAAACTACTATCTATATGGTTATGTCTTCTCCGTTACCTATGTCATTTTTATGATTGTCTATCGGTTGCCGCATTTCGACATGGATAAGTACGGCGACTTCTCTTACGGTATGTACATCTATGCGTGGCCAATACAGCAAATGGTTTGGTTTCAGGGGCAAAACGCATATATGAATACCTTGCTGGCAACCTTGGTTATATTGCCAGTATCGTATCTGTCCTGGAAGTTCGTGGAGAAACCTGCGCTTAACTTGAGGAAATATCTCTCTCGCGGCGCAAACAGAGGCGGCAGCTTGCCAAAAACTGTCGAGGCTAGCGCTGCTAAGCCAACTTAATCAGTGAGCAAAACAAAAAACCTGGCTATGGCCAGGTTTTTTTATGCGTCACTTTTAGAAATCCCAGCGCGCCGCCAGTTGCAGGCTGCGCGGTTCGCCGTAGAAGCCGGTGCCGAAGTTGCCGAGGCCGGTGTAGTAGGTTTTGTCGAAGAGGTTTTTCACATTGAGCGTGGTGCTCAAATGTTCGTTGAAGCGGTAGCGCGCCATCGCGTCGACCAGGTAATAACTGTCCTGAGTAATGCGCACGTTCTGATCGGCACCGGGCTGGAACACGTTGCCGAAGAATTCGCTCTGCCAACTGACGCCGCCGCCCAGGGTCAGGTTTTCCCAGACACCGGGCAGGCGATAGCTGCTGAACAGGCGGACTAACTGCTCTGGCGCGGTGGTTTGCAGGATCGAGGCATAGACCGGATCGCCTTTGGCATCGCGGGTGTGGTTGTAGGCGTAACCGGCGGAGAGGTTCCAGCCGTCGGCGACTTCGCCAGCCAGTTCGAACTCGAAACCTTTGGTGGTCGCGCCTTGCACCGCGCGATAAACAGCCTGCGTGTCGAAGCCGCTGACCTGCTCGGCGACGTTGTCCTGCTCGATGCGAAACACGGCAAAACTGGCGTTGACCCGACCGTCGAAATATTCGGCTTTTATCCCCGCTTCATAGCTGTCGCCTTGCACCGGGGCGAGCACTTGGCGCGCGGCGTCCTTGCTCAGTTGCGGCTGATAAATCCGCGTGTAACTGGTGTACAGCGAGTAGGTAGCGTTGAGATCGTAGACCGCGCCGGCGTAAGGCGTGACCACCCCGGTCTGGCGGTAGCCATCGCGCACATCGACCGTGGCCGGGTCGCTGTAGTCGAGGTGGTCGCTGGCGGTGAAATCACTGACGCGTCCGCCGAGGATCAGCGCCAGGTCGTCGCTGGCCTTGAAGCGGGTCGAGACGTACGCGCCGGTCTGGCGCTGGCTGATGTCGTCCGTGCCGATCTGCGGGATATCGGGTTTGGCGAACTCGCCGTGCCAGTCGAAGATACTGCCGTCCAGCGGCGGATAAACCGAGCCGTACACCGGGTTGTTCTGGCGCGTGTTCATCGACATGAAACCGACGATCATCTGATGCTCGCGACCGAACAACGAGAACGGCCCGCCGAGGTTGAGATCGACGTTGTCCTGCACCTCGTCGCCCTTGAATTTGCCCATGTAGAGGAACATGCCATCGCCGGTCACCGGATCTGGATTACCGCCGCTGGCCGAGCCGAGCAGGGTGTCGTGCTCGCGGTGTTTGCGGTCGTAGCTGAGTTTCAGTGTCCAGTCGTTTTGCAGTTGTCGGGCGACGGAAGCGAACAAGGTTTGGTTACTGAAATCGCGACGGCTCCAGTCAGTGGCCGGGTTGAACGAGCGAGAGAAATTCGTCCGCGAACCATCGCTGTAGAACATCGGAAAACCCGTCCAGCTCGCGCCGCGTGAGCGAGTGTTTTGCTGGTCGAAACCGAAGGTCAGCAGAGTGTCCGGACTGAGATCGGCTTCGACGATGGCGTAGGCGATGTCCTTGGTGTTCTGGTAGTGATCGGCGTGGGCGCTGCGTTCCTGATGGACGCCGACAAAGCGTGCACGCAGGTTGCTGTTCAGAGCGCCGGAGATATCGGCTTCGCTGCGGTAGTTGTCCCACGACCCGACGCTGCCGCTGAGCGAGGCTTTGAACACCGGAGTAGGGCGTTTGCGGATCAGGTTCACCGTGGCCGAAGGGTCGCCCGAACCGGTCATCAAACCCGTCGCGCCCTTGATGATTTCAACGCGGTCGAAGGTTGCCATGTCGGTGCTGGTGGTGCCGTAATCGTAGACGCCGTCGTAGTCGGTATTGACGCCGTCGTACTGGAAATTGGTGATCGGCGCGCCACGGCTGGAAAACTCCCAGCGCTCGCTGTCGTAGTTCTGCACGCTGATTCCCGGTGCACGGCGCAGCACATCGGCGATGCCGTTGGCGCCTTGGTCATCGATTTGCTGGCGGGTGATCACGGTCAGCGATTGCGGGGTTTCGCGCAGCGACAGCGCCAGGCCGGTGACGGATGCGCTGACGCCGGTGGTGTAGGCGTGGGTGTCCTCGGTGATCGCGCCGTGGGTTTTTCCATTAATGTTGGTGGCGTCCAGTTGCAACGGATCTGCAATGGCTGCACTGCGCAAAACATAACCGCCGTCCGTTTGCGGCTGGGCTTGCAGGCCGCTGTCCTTGAGCAGGATTTGCAGCGCCTGTTGTGGCGTGTAGTCACCGCTGAGGCCGGGGCTGCGCTTGTCTGCTGCAAGGTCATTGTGCCCGGCGATAAACACGCCGCTTTGTTCGGCGAAGCGGTTGAGCACTGTGACCAACGAACCGGGCGCAACCGAATAATGCTGAATCTGCCCCTCCGCTAACGCACACATCGCCGGCATGGCAGACGCCAGGGCCAAGGCAAAACGAGTGCGGGCGAGGGTAGAGCGCAACATGGAGTTCCCGGGGCAATCAACGAAATGAGGGGGCTAGTGGTTAACCGAATGAACCCACCAAAAGGGAACCGCGATATGAAAAAAACCTCAGGCTTTCGGCCCGACGCTGACCCACCAATCGAAGGTTTTGTTGATGCGTATCGGCAGCGCCGCTTCCAGCAGGCGAAAGGCTTGATCGGTGTCCTTGAGCGGGAATGAACCCATCACCGGCAGCGCGGCCACGACCGGATCGCAATGCAGATGCCCCGCTCGATAGCGGCTGAGCTCCTCGATCAACTTGCCCAGCGGCAGGTTATCGGCCAGCAACACACCCCGGCGCCAGGCCTCGCGGGAGGGATCGGCAGCGCTGGTGATGTTCATGCGGCCAGTGCTGAAGTTGATTTGCTGGCCGGCCTGAATCACGGCGGTTTCGCCCTGACGGTTAGTGGCTTCGACCGCGCCTTCGTAGACATTCAATACGGTGTTGTGCTCGTTCTGCCGCACGCTGAAACGCGTGCCCAGCGCACGCATGCGGCCATGTTCAGTCTCGACCCAAAAGGCTCGGCCGAGGTCTTTGGCGGTGTCGATCAGCACTTCGCCGGCGCGCAGTTGCAGCAGGCGCTGGTGCGTATCGAAACGCACGTTCAAGGCACTCAAGGCGTTGAGCCAGATGCGGCTGCCGTCGCTTAACGTCGCTTCGCGGGTTTCGCCGGTGCCAGTGGAGAGGTCGGCGGTCAATCGCTCGACTGAATCCGTCAGCGGCGTGTTGCGCTCGATCGCCCATCCGGCCATGCCGGTCGCGGCCAAAATCAGCAAACCTTTGAGCGACTGACGACGGCTGATCGACGTGCGCGCGCTGCTGCGCAAGGTGTGGCTGACGGCTTCGGTCTCTTGCTGCAACGGCGCAAAACGCTGGCCAACCCGTTCGATATAACGCCAGGCCGCCTGATGCTCAGGGCTTTGTGCCAGCCAGGCCTGCCAGCGCAGATGTTCCTGTTCGGCGACCGGCTCGTCATGCAATTGCACGTACCAGTGCGCCGCTTGTTCGAGGCTGGCGTGGCTGAGTGTTTGCGTGGCGTTATTCAATCAGCAGACCATCGAGTTCGGCTTCAAGAATGGCGCAATGCATCATTGCCTGCGCCAGATATTTCTTGATCATCCGCTCGCTGACGCCGATCTGTTCGGCGATCAGTTTGTAGGGCATGCCGTGCAATTGCGCGAGGATGAACGCGTCGCTGACCCGCTGCGGCAGGCGCTGCAGCATGGCGTCCACTTCCAGCAGCGTCTCGACGATGATCGCCTGTTGCTCGGGCGAGGGCTGCAGGGCCGGTGGGCGATTGGCGAGGGTTTCCAGCCAGGTCTGTTCCAGTTGCCGACGGCGCCAGTGATCGACGCACAAGCCGCGGGCAATGGTCGCCAGATAAGAGCGTTCGTGGACTTCGCCGTTGAAGGTTTGCGGACGCTTGAGCACGCGGATGAAAGTGTCATGCGCAAGGTCGGCGGCATCCATTGCGTTGCTCAGGCGCCGACGCAATAGCTCGTGCAGCCAGCGGTGATGGCTGAGGTAGAGATTCTGCACGAGTGAGGTATCGGCGACCGTCATCAGAGCAAGCGTCCAGAGTGACCGTTGCGGGTCTAAATAGGAATGGGTCGCGATTAAAGCAAAAGGACGCAGGTCGCGCAAATGATATTGGTTTGCTTTTAGGCGACGGCGTTGATGGCTTGATTTGAATGTAGTCTTAATGACAAGCGTTCGAGTCAAAAAGACTTTTATTGATCTGTGTCAATTTGACTCTTGTTTTTGCAGGTGGCTGATTTTGTTGAATTATAAAACTGGCACGAGACTTGAAGTGGTTAAGGTACAAAACTGAACAGCCCAGGAGTCCGTCACCATGCTCACTTTCTTCGAAAGCCCGCTGAACGTTCTGCACCTGTCGAGCAAAGTCCTTGTTGCCGGTCTGGTCATGTTGTTGGCTGGCATCTACGGCGCGTACTTATATGACGGCCACATGCCGATTGCGCTGCTGGTGGCGATGCACGCGCTGACTATCCTCGGCCCGACCCTGATTAAAATCGGCTACGTCATGCGTTTGTTGGCGCAGTATCGTCTGCGCGGCCCGCGATTGATCCTGCAAACCGCGTAACCCTTGTAGGAGCCGAGCTTGCTCGCGAAGGCGGCGTATCAAGCAACACAGGCTCAAGCTGTGCCGACGCCTTCGCGAGCAAGCTCGGCTCCTACAGGGTTAGCGGTGTTTTTGGGATATCAGCTGCGCTCAGCCACCATCAGTAGTGACTGCGGCACCGGGCTTTGCGGGTGTTGCGGCTCTTGTAGGCTGACCAGCCGCAACCCGGCCATGTCGAGCGCATTGAACCAGCTCGACAACGTGCGGAAATACCACGGCATCGGCTGCCACTGGCCCTTGAACCCGGCGAACGATTCTTCGCGCCAGCCATCCTGATAATCGCCTGCCGCAACGGCCCATGGATGCAGGGTCTGGATGATCAGGGCGCCGCCAGGAATCAACAGCGCATTCATCGCGGCCAGCAGTGGAATGATGTCCTGATGCAGCAGCGAAAAATTCGCGCAGATCAAATCGTAATCGCGGCCGACATCAACCTTCGCCTCGACCAACGCGTCGTAGTCAGCGACATGCACGGTGCAAGTGCCGGCCAGACGTGCCGCGTCCACCAGCGTCGCATCGCCATCGACGCCTACCGCCTCAATCCCCCGATCCGCCAACGCCCGCAGCAACCAGCCTTCGCCGCAACCCAGATCAAGCACACGCGCCGGCTGACGCCCGATGATCGCCAGTAGAACGGCTTGATCAGTCACCTGCTGGCGGCTCTCAATGGCACCGCTGCGGATGACGTCGATCCAGGCGTCGGCGTTGGCGTGCCAGCTCTGCAGCAGGGCGGATTCGGGGGAGGGCATGTCGGTCTCCGAAAGGGTTGATAGAAAGCAGTGCGGGACAACCACAGTATGGACGCCGCGTCGCATTCAGCGAGCTTACCAACGGGCATCAGTCTGCACGGCGGGCAGGTACCGATTGCGTGTATGCTCTGCTCCTTTCCTGTCTCACTCCGCACGCCTGCATTCGATTCCTTGCGTTTTGAACCCATGGCGCGTGCCTCCCTATGCTGGAGCCCTAATGATTTCGCAGAGCTTCATCGACCCGTGCGACTCGCCCGAACGTCTTGCCGTGCTGCACGGCTATGAAATCCTCGATACCCCACGCGAAGCGGCTTTTGACGAGCTCGTGAGCCTGGCCGCCGCCATCTGCGACGCGCCAATTTCGGTGATGAACCTGATAGACCGCCACCGCCAGTGGTTCAAGGCGGAAACAGGCTTGGGAATCCGCGAAACACCCTTGGACGTTTCCATCTGCCGTCACGTCCTTCTGCAGCCCGGCATCACCGTCATACCCGATCTGCGCGCTGACCCGAGGATGAGCTCCAACCCGCTGGTGACGGCCGATGAAGGTTTGCGCTTCTACGCCGGCTGCTTGCTGGAGACGGCGGAAGGCTACGGCCTCGGGACGCTGTGCATTCTCGACCGACACCCGCGACAGCTGAGCCCGCAACAGAAAATCGCCCTGGTGACGTTGGCCAAACAGGTCATGGCGCAAATGGAGCTGAGGCGCTCGCTGCGGCAGAAAAATCAGCTGCTTGAGCAAAAGGACATGCTCCTCAAGGAAATCAACCATCGGACGAAGAATCACCTGCAACTGATCATCGGGTTGATCCAACTGCAAATACGCCAATTGGCAGATCCCGTCGCCCGCGCGGCACTCGTCGATACCAGCCGGCGGATCATGAGCATCGCCGCCGTCCACGAAAAGCTGTATCAGGCCGATCAAGTGGAAACGGTCAACGCAGGTATTTATCTGGCCGAGTTGATCGATGGGCTGCGCGGTTCAGCCTCGGCGCAAACACGCTTCGTGATCGACCTGGACGACGTCATCCTGCCGCTGGACAAGGCGATCCCGTTGGCGCTGGTGCTCAACGAACTGGTCACCAATGCCCTTAAATACGCCTACGCCGACAAGTCGGCGGGGGACGTGTTTATCGAGCTGAAGGCGGCTGCTGGTCAGGTGCTGTTGAACGTGACGGATAAGGGCGCGGGGCTGCCTGCGGGGTTTGATCTGAAACAGCATTCGTCCGTGGGAATGAAGATCATCAAATCCCTGACCCGCCAACTGCGGGGCGAGATGTCGATGCTCAATATGAGCCCGGGTTTGCAGTGTTCGCTGAGATTTCCGTTTTAAGGCCATAAGTATCGCCTTGCAGGTCGTTGAGATTGGCGCGGGACATTGATGAGAGTCTCTCATGAGGGGCGCGGGATTAATCCATGAAAGCAGGTTGCGCACGGATCCGCGACCCCCGAGAGTTGCTTGCAGTGCGAAAGTGTTTGGCTGAGTCCGGCTATGTTTCTTTGAGAAATTGCTGCGTCAGGTCAAACGGGCGATCACTTGTTTGAAGCCGCGAGTGCCTCTTTCAGCGCCCCATCTGCACGTTCAGCCGTCTGCGCGTCGCCGTGTTTTTTCAGCAGTTCACTGACCTCGTGCAACTGTGCTGCGCTGAGTCCCACGCGCAGGCTCGCCGCCATGTGCGAGCGCAATTGCGATTCCACCCCCGGCGTTGCCGCCAGCGCCCCGACGGTCGCCAGTTCGCGGCTTTGCCAGTCGAGGTTGTCGCGCTCGAAGATGTCGCCGAACAGGTGGGTTTGCAGGAACTGGTTGGCTACCGGGGCGAACTCGAACACCGGGCCTTTGACCGGAGCGCCGGAGATCTTCGTTTGATTGGCGGTGCCGGCGGCCAGCAGTTCATCACCGGTCGGAATCGCCCGGCTCGGTTCACGCCCCGGCGCATCGTTAATGCCGCGCTGCTTGCGCGCTTGCACCACAGTCATCAATTCGTTCAAGGCGTTCAGGCTGCGCGGGAAGCCGACATAGGCGTAGAGCTGCACGAGAATTTCCCGGGTTTCGCTGATGGTCAGGCCGGCATCGAGTCCCTGGTTGAGCGCCGTGTTGAGGTTGGGCATGTCGCTGGTCGCCATGAACGCGGCGATCAGTGGAATCGATTGTTGTTGGCTGGACAAAGTTGCTGCGCTTGCTGGCGTGCTGGTCATGGGTTGCGATGCCTCGGCTGCGTGAGTGGTAACGCTGAACATTGCCCCGACACTCAGACAGAGCGCCATGAGTGCGGGGCGGGCGGTGTGGTTGCGGACGTCGATGTTCATCAGATCAACTCCGTTCAGGTCGTGAAGCGGTGCCGCGCGGGGGCCGTGGCCAGCGTGCGGATTTTCAAGATGTCACTCGGTACAAAAATTCAATTAACGCGTGACAGGGTGATCGCTCAGCCAGCCGTTCACGCGTTCCATGGTCTTGCGCTCCTGCTCACCCTCCATCACAAAACCTTCCAGCACCTTGGCTTTCGGCGCGTGCTGGACGAGGATGCTGCGGCTATTGCCCAAGCCATAGCCGCCGTGGGTGTTGAAGGGGATGAGCGTTTTGCCGGTCCAGTCGTGAGCGCTCAGAAACGCGCGGATGATCGGCGGGGCGGTTTCCCCCCAGATCGGAAAGCCGAGATAAATCGTGTCGTAGTCGCTGAGGGCATGAACCTTGTTTTGCAGCTCGGGTTCGAAGCCGCTGTCGCGCTCCTGACGCGCCTGTTCCACGGTTTGCAGATAGTCCTCGGGGTAGGAGCGGGCCGGGCGAATCTCGAAGAGATCGGCACCAAGGCCACGTTGAATCAGCCCGGCGACCACGCGGGTATTGCCGGAGCGTGAGAAGTACGCGACCAGAATCCGCGAGCCTGAGCGCGGTGTTTCACTGGCGCTTTGCGTGTCGGCGAGCGACAGCAGCGGGGCGCTGGCCAGTGCGGCGATCACCGTGCGCCGCAGCGGATCGTGATCGTGGCTCATCGGCCGACACGCGCCTTGAGGGCCTCGGGATAACGTTCGCCTTCGATGCTTATTTGCGCCAGCGCTGAGTCAATTGCCTTGAGTTCGGCCGCGTCGAGGGCGATATCTGCGCCGCCGAGGTTTTCTTCCAGGCGATGCAGTTTGGTCGTGCCCGGAATCGGCACAATCCACGGTGCCTGAGCGAGCAGCCAGGCCAGCGCGATCTGCGCCGGTGTGGCTTGTTTCTGCGCGGCGATCTGGCGGATCAACACCACCAGGCCCTGATTGGCTTGCAGCGCCGACTGGCTGAAGCGCGGGACGATGCTGCGGAAGTCATCGCTGCCGTAAGTGGCCTCGGCCGACACCGTGCCGGTGAGAAAACCTTTGCCCAGCGGGCTGAACGGCACGAAGCCGATGCCCAATTCCCAAAGCGTCGGCAGGATTTCCTGCTCGGGCTCGCGCCACCACAGCGAGTATTCGCTTTGCAGCGCGGTGACCGGTTGCACCGCATGGGCGCGGCGAATGGTTTGCGCGCCGGCCTCCGACAGGCCGAAATGCTTGACCTTGCCTTCGCTGATCAAATCTTTCACCGCGCCGGCGACGTCCTCGATTGGCACGTCCGGGTCGACGCGGTGCTGGTAGAGCAAATCGATGTAATCAGTCTTCAACCGCTTCAACGAACCCTCGATAGCCTCCCGAATGTGCTCGGGGCGGCTGTTGAGAATCTGCTGCTTATTGTCGTCACCGAAGGTGAAGCCGAACTTGGTGGCGATGACCACCTTATCGCGAACCGGCGCCAGTGCTTCACCGACCACTTGCTCGTTCAGGTAAGGGCCGTAGACCTCGGCGGTGTCGAAGAACGTCACGCCTCGGTCAACGGCTGAGCGGATCAGTGCGATGGCTTGTTGGGTATCCGTGGCCGGGCCGTAGCCATGGCTCAGGCCCATGCAGCCAAAGCCGAGGGCGGATACTTCGAGTGAGCTGTTGCCGAGTGTGCGCTTGTGCATGTCGATCTCCCGTTGGGCGTGGGGAGAACAGTAAGCGAGCTGACTGGTGAGGACTAGACGGGTAAAACAGGATGGCTTGATGAGTTCTGCTCATTAATAGACTGGGAGACGCACGGCGAAGACCGTTCGTGGCAACCGAGCAAACCTTTTCCAGACTGAATGATCTCTAACTTGAAGTTGAATAGCTGAGGTGCACCATGAATAAATTAACCGGCGGCTGCCTGTGCGGCGATGTCCGTTTCGAAGTGTCTGGCCAGCCTTACCGCGTCGGCATCTGCCATTGCCTCGACTGCCGCAAACGCCACGGCGCGCTGTTCCACACCTCGGCCATATTCCCCGAAGACGCGCTCAAGGTCAGCGGCGAAACCCGTGACTACAACGGACGATTCTTCTGCCCGCGCTGCGGTTCTCCAGTGTTTA
The DNA here is from genome assembly GCF_049959085.1 of Pseudomonas rustica. Taxonomy (NCBI): domain Bacteria; kingdom Pseudomonadati; phylum Pseudomonadota; class Gammaproteobacteria; order Pseudomonadales; family Pseudomonadaceae; genus Pseudomonas; species Pseudomonas rustica. Next base: position 2,028,698 of record NZ_CP188200.1, read on the forward strand.
CGCGTTCGGAAGATGAAGTCGAGGTTAACGTCGGATCGCTCGATGAGCCGGATCAGTTCAAACCCACTTACGAACTCTGGACGATACGCCGGGAGGCGTGGTTGCCGGCGTTGCCGCTGGCCCACCACTACCAACGTGACCGCGAAAGCACGGGCCGCACAGAGGAATAGGGAGCCCTTGTGGGAGCGAGCTTGCTCGCGAAGGCAGTGGGTCAGTCACCCCAACATTGACTGACAGACCGCATTCGCGAGCCCGCTCCCACATGGGATGGGTTTGGATCTCAGAAATGAGGATTGGCACACATCATTGTGAGAGCAAGCCTGCTCGCGAAAGCAGTGGGTCAGTCAGCACAGCAATGTCTGATTGAATGCTTTCGCGAGCAGGCTCGCTCCCACAGGGGAGAGTGTGTATGACCAGCAATTTTAGCCGCGAATAAAGGCCAGCAGATCCGCGTTAATGGTATCCGCCTCCGTCGTCGGCATCCCGTGCGGGAACCCCGGGTACGACTTCAGTGTGCCGTTGGGCAGCAACTTCGCTGACAACGGTGCCGAGTTTGCGTACGGCACAATCTGGTCATCCTCACCGTGCATCACCAACACCGGCACGGTGACTTTCTTCAGGTCTTCGGTGAAGTCCGTCTGCGAAAACGCCACGATCCCGTCGTAATGCGCCTTCGCCCCGCCAATCATGCCCTGGCGCCACCAATTGGCGATCACCCCTTCGGACGCCTTCGCCCCCGGCCGGTTGTAGCCATAAAACGGCCCGGTCGGAATATCCCGGTAAAACTGCGCGCGATTTGCCGCCAAATTCGCCTGAAACTCATCGAACACTGATTTCGGTAACCCACCCGGATTACTCTCGGTCTGCACCATCAACGGCGGCACCGCGCTGATCAACACGCCTTTGGCGACGTTGTCCTGGCCATGCCGGGCGATGTAATGAATGACCTCACCGCCCCCGGTCGAGTGGCCGACATGCACAACATTCTTCACACCGAGGTGATTAACCACCGCCAGCGCATCATCCGCGTAGTGATCCATATCGTGGCCATCCCAGACCTGGCTCGAACGTCCGTGCCCACGGCGATCATGGGCAACCACCCGGAAGCCTTTGCCGAGGAAGAACAGCATCTGCGCATCCCAATCGTCCGAGCTCAGCGGCCAGCCGTGGTGGAAGTGGATCACCGGCGCATCTTTCGGGCCCCAGTCTTTGTAGAAGATTTCGACGCCGTCTTTGGTGGTGACAAATCCCATGTTCGCTACTCCAGACCAATGTGATGGATAACCCGCGCGGTGGGCGCGGACCGGTTTCGCTCGTGACGCGTTTTTTAAGGTGATGGCTCGGGTGCGAGCCGTTATCAACTGTAGGATTAAAGTCGACATCTGCATGACCGGTGGTCGCAACGTCTGGCTTCATGCGCAATTTAGGCTTTGCTGAAAGGGATAAGCCGAGGCGCGCGTAGGCATGTTTGGCCACAGCGGCGCCCCTTCAGAACACCGTGAGTCTGAGGAAATTCCCCAATGCTGACCTTGAATATCAATGGCAAGGATCAGGAGCTCGATGTCCCCGCGGACATGCCGTTGCTCTGGGTCCTGCGCGATGTCGCGCACCTGACCGGTACCAAATTCGGCTGCGGCATGGCCCAGTGCGGGGCCTGCACCGTGCACGTCGACGGGGCGCCGTTGCGCGCCTGCATTACGCCGGCGACCGCCGTGGCCCATGGGCAGAAAATTCTCACCATCGAAGGCCTGTCCACCGACGGTTCGCACCCGGTGCAGCAAGCTTGGGCCGAACTCGACGTGGTGCAGTGCGGTTACTGCCAGTCGGGGCAGATCATGTCTGCCGCCGCATTGCTGGCGAAAATCCCCAAACCCACCGACAGCGATATCGACCAGGCGCTCTCCGGCAATATCTGCCGCTGCGGCACCTATCCGCGAATCCGCGCAGCGGTGAAGCGTGCGTCGGAAATCGGCTGATTGATTACGTGGGAGTCGGGTGATGAACAGTCCTGTATCGCGTCGGGGTTTTCTCAAGGGCAGCGCCGTATTGGGCGGCGGCTTGGTGGTGGCGTTCGTCGTCCCCGGCGGACATAAGTTTGCCTATGCGGCCGAGAACGAAGGCAAGGTCTTTGCGCCGAATGCGTTTTTGCGCATCGCGGCGGACAACAGCGTCACCGTGTTGCTCGGGCATTCGGAGATGGGCCAGGGCATCTGGACCGGCCTGACCATGTTGATTGCCGAAGAGCTGGATGCCGATTGGTCGAAGATCCGCGTCGAACATTCGCCCGCATCAGCAGCGGACTACGGCATGCCGGGGTTTGGCGGCATGCAGATTACCGGCGGTTCAACGTCGACATGGATGGAGTTTGATCGCTATCGGCTGGCAGGCGCGACCGCTCGGAAAATGTTGGTTGAAGCAGCGGCGAAGCGTTTTGAAGTGGCGGCCTCGGCGATTCGCACCGAGTCAGGCGTGGTGATTGCCGGCGATAAACGTGCGACGTACGGCGAGCTGGCGGACGCCGCCGGGCAACTCCCCGTGCCGGATCCGAAATCGATCACCTTCAAGGAAGCCAAGGACTGGAAAGTCATCGGCAAACCGACCAAGCGCCTCGACACCCCGGAGAAAATCACCGGCCGCGCCAAGTTCGGCATGGACGTGCAGTTCGAAGGCTTGATGACGGCGATGGTCGCGCGCGCGCCGGTGTTTGGTGCCAGCGTCAAATCCTTCGAAGGCGCCGAAGCGTTGGCGGTGCCGGGCGTGCACAAAGTGCTGCAAGTACCGACCGGCATCGCGGTGATTGCCGAGCATTATTGGGCGGCGAAGCTCGGGCGGGATGCGCTGAAGATTGACTGGGATCTAGGCCCGCATGCGGATCTGAGCAGTGAAAAATTGCTGGAGAGTTTCCGCAAACTGGCCACGACGCAAGGCACGTCAGCCAGTCAGGCCGGGGATGCCAAGGGCACTTTTGGCAAAGCCACGAAGAAAATCGATGTCGAATACAGCGTGCCGTATCTGGCCCATGCGCCGATGGAACCGCTCAATTGCACGGTGAAGATCAGTGCCGAGAAATGCGAGATCTGGACGGGGACGCAGTTTCAGACGCTGGATCAAATGGTCGCCGGCAAGATCACCGGGCTGAAGCCTGAACAAGTGGAAATCCACACCGAGTTTCTTGGCGGCGGTTTTGGGCGTCGAGCCAATCCAACGTCGGACTTCGTTGCCGAAGCCGTGCAAGTGGCGAAAGCCGCGGCTATGCCGGTGAAAACCGTATGGTCGCGGGAAGATGACATTCGTGGCGGTTACTACCGGTCGATGTTCCTGCATCAGGCGAAGATCGGTTTGGGTGCTGATGGTTTGCCGTCGAGTTGGCAGCATGTGTTGGTCGGGCAGTCGATCATGGCGGGCACCATGCTGGAGCAAACCATGGTTAAGAACGGCATCGATTCGACGTCGGTCGAGGGCGTGGCCGACAGTCCTTACGTCAAAGGTCTGGCCAATCATCAGGTCGATCTGCATTCGCCGCAGACTGGCATCAATGTGTTGTGGCTGCGCTCGGTGGGCCATAGCCACACCGGTTTTGTCATGGAATCGTTGATCGATGAAATGGCCACGGCGGCGGGCAAGGATCCGGTCGAGTACCGACGAACCTTGCTCAAGGACCATCCTCGGCATCTAGGTGTTTTGAATCTGGCGGTGGAGAAGGCCAATTGGAAGGCTCCGTTGCCGGATGGTCATGCACTCGGCGTGGCGGTGCACGAATCGTTCGGCAGCTACGTGGCGCAGGTCGCCGAGGTGTCGCAGGACAATCTGGCGATTCGCGTGCACCGCGTGGTTTGCGCGGTGGACTGCGGGATCGCGGTGAATCCGCAGAGCATCGCCGCGCAGATGGAATCGTGCATCACCTTCGGCCTGGGCATGGCGCTGCACAGCAAACTGACGCTCAAGGACGGCGCGGTGATGCAGTCCAACTACCACGATTATCAGGTGCTGCGGCTCAACGAGATGCCGGTCGTGGAAGTGCACATCGTGCCCAGCAGCGACAAACCCGGCGGCATCGGCGAGGCCGGTGTGCCGCCGACTGCGCCGGCGGTGGCCAACGCGGTGTTCGCCCTGACCGGGCAGCGTCTGCGCGAGTTGCCGCTGCAACTGTCGGGGGTGTGAGATGAAACGACATCTAGTGTTGGGCACCGTGGTTTTGCTGGGGCTCGGCGGTTATGCCTCGGACTTGTTTGCCGATGATCAGGAAGCATTGAAGGCGTTCGGCACGGTGCAGAAAGTCTTCCAGAGTCCGCGCTGCCAGAACTGCCATATCCCCGGCGATTCGCCGCTGCAGTTCGACGCGGGCGTTCCGCATGCGATGAACGTGGTGCGCGGCATGGACGGCAAGGGCGCGGCCGGTTTGCCCTGCGCCACCTGTCACGCGGAAAACAATCCGCCGGCCAGTTACGGCCCGCATGCACCGCCGGGTGCGCCGCATTGGAGCCTGCCACCCGCGGCGCACAAAATGGCCTGGATCGGCCTGCCGCCGGACAAACTTTGCGCGATGATCAAGGATCGCTCCAGCAACGGCGATCGCGATTTCGCGGCGCTGATCAAACACGTCAGCGAAGACAAACTGGTGTTGTGGGGCTGGAATCCCGGGGCAGGGCGCGCGCCGGTGCCGGTGCCGCATGACATTTTTGTCGAGCAATTCAAGCTCTGGGCCGACGCGGGCGGGCCATGTCCGGTGGCGGGCATCTGATGGGGGGAGTTAGCGCTGATTTGCGCTACGCTGAAAGTCATTGATGCCAACGGAGTGTGCGAATGCTGGTTCCAGGAAAACCTGCCAATGAAGCGGCGCGAATTCAGGTGCTGCACGGCCTCGACCTTCTCGATTCGGCGCCGGAGGAGCGTTTCGATCGGCTGACGCGGCTGGCCAAACGACTGTTCAATGTGCCGATTGCGTTGGTGACGCTGGTCGACAAGGATCGTCAGTGGTTCAAGTCCTGCGTGGGCCTGGCGGCTACGGAGACACCACGGGATATCTCGTTCTGCGGGCATGCGATTCTCAATGATGGTCTGCTGCTGGTGCCCGATGCGCGGGAGGACGTGCGTTTCCACGATAATCCGCTGGTGATCGGCGAGCCAAATATTCGCTTTTATGCCGGTTACCCGCTGACCGTGCCCAACGGCAATAAAATGGGCACGTTGTGCCTGCTCGACACCAAGCCTCGCGAACTTGATGACGAAGAACGCGCGCTCTTGCGTGATCTGGCGGAAATGGCCGAGCAAGAACTGACGGCCGTGCAGATGGCGAGCATGGACGAGCTGACGTTGCTGTCCAATCGTCGCGGGTTCAAGCAACTGGCGCAGCATGCGCTGGACGCCTGCGCACGACTGGAGCGGCCGGCGACGTTGCTGTTTTTTGATCTGAATGATTTCAAACAGATCAACGATCTATACGGGCATGCCGAGGGCGACAGCGCGCTGAAGACCTTTGCCGATGTGCTGCGAATTGCCTTTCGCGAGAGCGATGTGGTCGGGCGCTTGGGTGGTGATGAGTTTGTCGCGCTGCTGACGGGGTCGAGTCATATCGAAACCACGGCGATCATGGCGCGGCTCAAGGAGATCCTTGAAGAGCGTAATGCCACGCTGCATCGGGGTTATGCGATTCGCTTCAGCGTCGGGCAGATCGAGTACGACGCCAAACGCCATGAAACCGTGGATCGCTTGCTGGCCGACGCGGATGGCGCGATGTATGCGCACAAGCAGGCCCTGAAGCGCTGTTGATTCGGGCCCCATCGCTGGCAAGTCAGCTCCCATAGGTTTCTCGGGTACTCTCGTTATCCCGTCTCTCCACAAATCCCCTGTAGGAGTGAGCCTGCTCGCGAAGGCGTTCATCCATTCAACATCTCCACGCCTGACCCACCGCCATCGCGAGCAGGCTCACTCCTACAGGTTTCTCGGGTGTTCCCAAAACCCCGTTCCACCACAAACTCCTTGTAAGAGTGAGCCTGCTCGCGAAGGCGTCTATCCATTCAACATCTCCACGCCTGACCCACCGCCATCGCGAGCAGGCTCACTCCCACAGGTTTCTCGGGTGTTCCCAAAACCCCGTTCCACCACAAACTCCTTGTAAGAGTGAGCCTGCTCGCGAAGGCGTCTATCCATTCAACATCTCCACGCCTGACCCACCGCCATCGCGAGCAGGCTCACTCCCACAGGTTTCTCGGGTGTTCCCAAAACCCCGTTCCACCACAAATTCCTTGTAGGAGTGAGCCTGCTCGCGATAGCGCCCGGCCATTCAACATCATCATCGCCTGACCCACTGCCATCGCGAGCAGGCTCACTCCCACAGGTTTCTCGGGTGTTCACATAATCTTGTTTCACCACAAATCCCCTGTAGGAGTGAGCCTGCTCGCGATAGCGCCCGGCCATTCATCATCATCATCGCCTGACTCACCGCTTTCGCGAGCGAGCTCACTCCCACAGGTTTCTCGGGTGTTCACAAAACCCCGTCACACCACAAATCCCCTGTGGGAGCGAGCCTGCTCGCGAAGGCGTCCATCCCTTCAACATCATCATCGCCTGACCCACCGCCATCGCGAGCAGGCTCACTCCTACAGGTTTCTCGGATGTTCACAAAATCCCGTTTCACCACAACCCCCCTGTAGGAGTGAGCCAGCTCGCGAAGGCGTCCATCCATTCAACATCATCATTACCTGACCCACTGCCATCGCGAGCAGGCTCACTCCCACAGGTTTCTCGGGTGTTCACAAAACCCCGTTTCACCACACCCCCCCCCTGTAGGAGTGAGCTTGCTCGCGAAGGCGTCCGTCCATTCAACATCATCATTACCTGACCCACTGCCATCGCGAGCAGGCTCACTCCCACAGGAGGCGGGGTTGCGGGCATAAAAAAACCCGCCAGATTGGCGGGTTTTTTTATCGGCTAAGCGAAGATCACTCTTCGATGTTGCCCATGGCGGTGGTGTTGAAGCCGCCGTCGACGTACATGATTTCGCCGCTGATGCCCGACGCCAGGTCGGAGCACAGGAAGGCGCCGGCGTTGCCGACTTCGTCGATGGTGACGTTGCGACGCAGCGGGGTTTGCGCTTCGTTGGCGGCCAGCATTTTACGGAAGTTCTTGATGCCCGACGCTGCCAAGGTACGGATCGGGCCAGCCGATACGCAGTTGACGCGGGTGCCGTCCGGGCCGAGGGAGCCGGCCAGGTAACGGACGCCAGCTTCCAGCGAAGCCTTGGCCATGCCCATCACGTTGTAGTTCGGCATGGTGCGCTCGGCGCCCAGGTACGACAGGGTCAGCAGGCTGCCGTTGCGGCCTTTCATCATTTCGCGGCCGGCTTTGGCCAGGGCCACGAAGCTGTAGGCGCTGATGTCGTGGGCGATGCGGAAACCGTCACGGGTGGTGGCTTCGGTGAAGTCGCCGTCCAGTTGGTCGCCCGGGGCGAAACCAACGGAGTGGACGATGCAGTCCAGGCCATCCCACTTCTTGCTCAGTGCTTCGAAGACCTTGGCGATTTCTTCATCGCTGGCCACGTCGCACGGGAAGCACAGCTCAGGGCTCGAACCCCAGCCTTGGGCGAATTCTTCAACACGACCTTTCAGTTTGTCGTTCTGATAAGTGAAGGCAAGCTCAGCGCCCTCGCGATGCATGGCGGCAGCGATGCCGGATGCGATGGACAGCTTGCTGGCGACACCGACGATCAGTACGCGCTTACCGGCGAGAAAACCCATGTGTTGCTCCTCTTTCAGGTTATTGCGCAGTGGCTGGTGCCAAAAAAGCGGCTTCCAGCAACTGCTGTGTATACGGATGTTGGGGGGCGGCAAAAATACTTTGCGCGTCTCCCTGTTCGACCACTTGGCCATGCTTGACCACCATCAACTGGTGGCTCAGCGCTTTGACGACAGCCAGGTCATGGCTGATAAACAAATACGTCAGGTTGTACTTGGCTTGCAGTGAACGCAACAGCTCCACCACTTGCCGCTGCACCGTCCGGTCGAGCGCCGAAGTCGGCTCGTCCAGCAGGATCAGCGCCGGTTTCAGCACCAAGGCCCGGGCAATGGCAATTCGTTGCCGTTGCCCACCGGAAAATTCGTGGGGGTAGCGGTGCCGGGTTTCCGGATCCAGACCTACCTCCTTCAATGCCGCAATAATCGCCGCCTGTTGCTCCTCGGCGGTGCCCATCTTGTGAATCCGCAGACCTTCGCCAACGATATCGCTGACGCACATGCGCGGGCTCAGGCTGCCAAACGGATCCTGAAACACCACCTGCATCTCCCGCCGCAACGGGCGAACCTCGTTCTGCGTCAGGCAGTCTAGCTGCTTGCCCTCAAAGCGGATCGCGCCTTTGCTGCCGATCAAACGCAAAATTGCCAGACCCAGCGTGGATTTGCCGGAACCGCTTTCCCCCACAATCCCCAGAGTCTGACCCTGAGGCAGGCTGAAATTGATGCCGTCCACCGCTTTGACGTGATCCACCGTGCGTTTGAGCAGGCCTTTCTTGATCGGGAACCAGACTTTCAAGTCCTCGACCTCAAGCAACGGCGCGCCGATTTTATTGGTCGCCGGGCCTCCGCTGGGCTCCGCGCCGAGCAATTCCCGAGTGTACGGATGCTGCGGCGAACGGAACAGCTCTTCGCACGATGCCTGTTCGACGATGCAACCGCGCTGCATGACACATACACGATGCGCAATTCTTCGCACGAGGTTCAAATCGTGACTGATCAGTAACAGCGACATGCCCAATCTGGCCTGCAATTCCTTGAGCAAATCGAGGATTTTCAGCTGAACGGTCACGTCCAGCGCCGTGGTCGGCTCGTCGGCAATCAGCAGTTCCGGCTCGTTGGCCAGCGCCATGGCGATCATCACCCGTTGGCGTTGGCCACCGGACAATTCGTGGGGCAGGGCCTTGAGACGCTTGTGCGGCTCGGGGATACCGACCATCTCCAGCAGTTCCAGCGTGCGCTTGGTCGCGACTTTGCCGGTCAGGCCTTTATGGATGCCGAGGACTTCGTTGATCTGCTTCTCGATCGAGTGCAACGGGTTCAGCGAGGTCATCGGCTCCTGAAAAATCATCGCGATGCGATTTCCGCGAATATGGCGGATGGTTTTTTCGCTCAGGCCCAGCAGGTTTTGCCCGGCGTAATTGATGCTGCCGGCTGGATGGCGGGCCATCGGATAAGGCAGTAAACGCAGGATCGAGTGCGCGGTCACCGATTTGCCCGAGCCGGATTCGCCGACCAACGCCAGGGTTTCGCCACGCTTGATGTCAAAACTCACGCCCTCGACGACGCGGTGCACGCGCTCGCCGAAACCGAATTCGGCGGCGAGGTCACGCACTTCGATCAGATTGTCCTGATTCATTTCACTTCCTCGGGTCGAAGGCATCGCGAGCAGACTCGCCGATAAACACCAGCAAACTCAACATCAACGCCAGCACGGCAAAGGCGCTGATGCCCAGCCACGGCGCTTGCAGGTTGGATTTGCCCTGCGCGACCAGTTCACCCAGCGACGGACTGCCGGCCGGCAAACCGAAACCGAGAAAGTCCAGCGCGGTGAGGGTGCCGATGGCGCCAGTGAGGATGAACGGCATAAACGTCATGGTCGAGACCATGGCGTTAGGCAGGATGTGGCGGAACATGATCGCGCCGTTCTGCATGCCCAGCGCCCGCGCCGCACGCACGTATTCGAGGTTGCGACCTCGGAGGAACTCGGCGCGCACCACGTCGACCAGGCTCATCCACGAGAACAACAGCATGATCCCCAGCAGCCACCAGAAATTCGGCTGCACAAAACTGGCAAGAATGATCAGCAGATACAGTACCGGCAGCCCCGACCAGATCTCCAGAAAACGCTGCCCGGCCAGATCGACCCAGCCGCCATAAAAACCCTGCAGTGCGCCGGCAATCACGCCGATGATCGAACTCAACACGGTCAACGTCAGCGCGAACAGCACGGAAATACGGAAGCCGTAAATCACCCGCGCCAGCACGTCGCGACCCTGATCGTCGGTACCGAGCAGGTTGTCCGCCGACGGTGGCGCCGGCGCCGGGACTTTCAGGTCGTAATTGATGCTCTGGTAGTTGTACGGAATCGGCGCCCACAACACCCACGCATCCTTGGCCTTGAGCAGTTCGCGGATGTACGGGCTCTTGTAGTTGGCTTCCAGCGGGAATTCGCCGCCAAACGTCGTTTCCGGGTAGCGCTTGATCGCCGGGAAGTACCAATTGTTGTCGTAATGCACCACCAGCGGCTTGTCGTTGGCGATCAGCTCGGCGCCGAGGCTCAGCCCGAACAGAATCAGAAACAGCCACAGCGACCACCAGCCACGCTTGTTGGCCTTGAACAGTTCGAAGCGGCGGCGGTTGAGAGGGGACAGGTTCATCTCAATGCTCCCGGCTTTCGAAGTCGATGCGCGGATCGACCAGGGTGTAGGTGAGGTCGCCGATCAGTTTCACCACCAGCCCGAGCAGGGTGAAGATGAACAGGGTGCCGAACACCACCGGGTAATCGCGGTTGATCGCCGCTTCGAAACTCATCAGGCCGAGACCGTCGAGGGAGAAAATCACTTCCACCAGCAGCGAACCGGTGAAGAAGATGCCGATGAACGCCGACGGAAAACCGGCAATCACCAACAGCATGGCGTTGCGAAACACGTGGCCGTAGAGCACGCGATGGCGGGTCAGACCTTTGGCCTTGGCGGTGACCACGTATTGTTTGTTGATTTCGTCGAGGAAGCTGTTTTTGGTCAGCAGGGTCATGGTCGCGAAGTTGCCGATCACCAGTGCTGTAACTGGCAGCGCGAGGTGCCAGAAGTAATCGAGGATCTTGCCGCCGAAACTCAGCTCATCGAAGTTGTTCGAGGTCAGCCCGCGTAACGGAAACCAGTCGAGATAACTGCCGCCGGCAAACACCACGATCAGCAGGATCGCAAAAAGGAACGCCGGGATCGCGTAGCCGACGATGATCGCCGAACTGGTCCACACATCGAAGTGGCTGCCGTGCCGCGTGGCCTTGGCGATCCCCAGCGGGATCGAGACGAGGTACATGATCAGCGTGCTCCACAGTCCCAGCGAGATCGACACCGGCATCTTTTCCTTGATCAGGTCGATGACCTTGGCGTCGCGGAAAAAGCTGTCGCCGAAATCCAGCGAGGCGTAGTTCTTGACCATGATCCACAGGCGTTCCGGGGCCGACTTGTCGAACCCGTACATGTGCTCGATTTCCTTGATCAGCGCCGGGTCCAGCCCTTGCGCGCCGCGATAGGACGAGCCAGCCACCGAGACCTCGGCACCGCCGCCAGCGATGCGACTGGTGGCGCCTTCGAAGCCTTCAAGCTTGGCGATCATCTGTTCCACCGGGCCACCGGGCGCGGCCTGAATGATCACGAAGTTGATCAGCAGAATGCCGAACAGGGTCGGGATGATCAGCAGCAGTCGCCGAAAAATATACGCCAGCATCTGATTACTCCGTGCCCGCAGGGTCGGCTTGCAGTTTGGTTTCGACTTCTACCGCCGGTTTAGCGTCAGGCTTGACCCACCAGGTGTTGATGCCGATGTCGTACTTGGGTGAGACCTTCGGATGGCCGATGTGATTCCAGTACGCCACGCGCCAGGTCTTGATGTGCCAGTTGGGAACTACGTAATAGCCCCATTGCAGCACACGATCCAGCGCACGGGCGTGGGCCACCAGGCTTTTGCGCGAGTCGGCATTGATCAGGTTCTCGACCAGTTGATCGACGATCGGATCCTTCAGGCCCATGGTGTTGCGGCTGCTGGCCTTGTCGGCAGCGGCGCTCATCCAGAATTCGCGCTGCTCGTTACCCGGCGAATTGGATTGCGGGAAGCTGCCGACGATCATGTCGAAGTCCCGCGAGCGCACGCGGTTGATGTACTGCGAAACGTCGACGCGGCGGATCACCAGTTCGATGCCAAGGTCGCTGAGGTTGCGCTTGAACGGCAGCAACACGCGTTCGAATTCGGTCTGGGCGAGGAGGAATTCGATCACCACCGGTTTGCCGGTGGCGTCGACCATTTTGTCGTCGACGATCTTCCAGCCAGCCTCTTGCAGCAGTTGATAGGCCTCGCGCTGGTGATTGCGGATCATGCCGCTGGCGTCGGTCTTCGGGTTGTCGAAGGCTTCGCTGAACACCTGCGCCGGGAGCTTGTTGCGGAACGGGTCGAGGATCGCCAGTTGATCGGCGTCGGGCAGGCCGGTGGCGGCCATTTCCGAGTTTTCGAAATAGCTGCGGGTGCGGAAGTAGGCACCGTTGAACAGTTGTTTATTGGTCCATTCGAAGTCAAACAGCAGACCGAGCGCCTGACGCACCCGTATGTCCTGGAACACCGGACGGCGCAGGTTGTAGACGAAACCCTGCATGCCGGTCGGGTTGCTGTTGGGGATCAATTCCTTGATCAAACGGCCCTCGGTGACCGCCGGGATGTTGTAAGCGTTGGCCCAGTTTTTCGCGGTCATCTCCAGCCAGAAATCGAACTGCCCGGCCTTCAGCGCTTCGACGGCGACGGTGTTGTCGCGGTAGTAATCGCTGGTCATCGTGTCGAAATTGTAGAAGCCACGGTTGACCGGCAGATCCTTGCCCCAGTAATCCTTGACCCGCTCGTACCGTATCGAACGGCCGGCCTTCACTTCGGCAACTTTGTACGGGCCGCTGCCGAGCGGAATTTCCAGATTGCCCTTGCTGAAATCGCGGTCGGCCCACCAGTGTTTTGGCAACACCGGCAACTGGCCGAGAATCAGCGGCAACTCGCGATTATTGTTGTGCTTGAACTTGAACAGCACTTTCACCGGGTCTTCGGCGATGACTTCGGACACGTCGCTGTAGTAGCCGCGATACATCGGCGAGCCTTCCTTGGTCAGCGTGTTGAAGCTGAACACCACGTCGTCGGCGCGCACTGGATGACCGTCGTGGAAGCGTGCTTCGGGGCGCAGGTAGAACCGCACCCAGCTGTTGTCCGGGGCCTTTTCGATCTTGCCGGCGATCAGGCCATATTCGGTGAACGGCTCGTCGAGGCTGTGCTTGGTCAGGGTGTCGTAGATCTGCCCGATGTCATCGGCCGGCACGCCTTTGCTGATAAACGGGTTGAGGCTGTCGAAGCCACCAAAACCGGCCTGACGGAATACGCCGCCCTTGGGCGCGTCGGGATTCACGTAATCGAAATGCTTGAAATCGGCCGGGTATTTCGGCGGCTCGTTGTACAGGGTCACGGCGTGTTGCGGGGCGGCCAAGGCCAGCCCGGCGAACAGCAAGCCGCTGGCCTGGACGAGCAGGGCGCGGATGGGTTTCATCGATCTTTCTCCGAAGACTTCAGCCACCACGCGCTCAGGCCCAGGGTGTAGGGCGGCGTGGTGACGAAGGCCAACCGGTTGCGGTAGGCCAGGCGGTGATAATTCAGGTACCAGTTGGGAATGCTGTAGTGCTGCCAAAGCAGCACGCGGTCGAGCGCCTTGCCGGCGGCGACCTGTTCATCGCGGGTGCGCGCGGCGAGCAATTGTTCGAGCAGGTGATCGACCACCGGGTTGGCGATGCCCGCGTAATTTTTGCTGCCCTTGACCCCGACCTGACTGGAATGGAAGTACTGCCACTGCTCAAGGCCCGGGCTGAGGGTCTGGTTGAGCGTCATCAGGATCATGTCGAAATCGAACTGATCGAGGCGCTGTTTGTACTGCGCGCGATCGACCGTGCGCAGGCGCGCGTCGATGCCGATGCTGTTGAGGTTCTCAATGTACGGCTGGAGGATGCGTTCCAGATTCGGGTTGACCAGCAGCAGTTCGAAACGCAGCGGCTGGCCGTCGGCGTTTTGCAGGCGCTGGCCGTTGAGCTTCCAGCCGGCCTCGGCGAGCAGGGCCAAGGCTTTACGCATGGTTTCGCGAGGAATGCCGCGACCGTCGGTTTGCGGCAACGTGAACGGCTCGGTGAACAGCTTGGCCGGCAGTTGCTCCTTGTACGGCTTGAGCATCAGCCATTCGTGCCCGACCGGCAGGCCGCTGGCGCTGAATTCGCTGTTCGGGTAGTAACTGGTGGTGCGCTTGTAGGCATCGCTGAACAGCGCGCGGTTGGTCCACTCGAAGTCGAACATCAGCCCCAGCGCTTCGCGGGTTTTGACGTCGGCGAACGTGGCGCGGCGGGTGTTCATGAACAGGCCCTGACTCTGGGTCGGGATCTGGTGCGGGATCTGCGCCTTGATCACGTCGCCACGGCGGATGGCCGGGAAGTTGTAGCCGTTGGCCCAGTTCTTCGCCTGATGCTCGATGTAGATGTCGAACTCGCCGGCCTTGAACGCTTCGAAGGCGACATCGCTGTCGCGGTAGAACTCGACTTCCATGCGATCGAAGTTGTACTTGCCGCGATTGACCGCCAAGTCCTTGCCCCAGTAATCCTTGACCCGCTCGAAGATCAACTGCCGCCCCGGCGTCACCGAAGTGATGCGATACGGGCCGCTGCCCAGCGGCGGTTCGAAAGTGGTGGCTTTGAAGTCGCGGTCTTTCCAGTAGTGCTGCGGCAGCACCGGCAATTCACCGAGGCGCAGGATCAACAGCGGATTGCCCGAGCGCTTGAGCACGAAACGAATGCGCTGCGGATTGAGGATATCGACGCGCAGCACTTCCTGAAGGGCGGTGCGGTACAGCGGATGACCTTCCTTGAGCAGCAAGCGGTAGGAGAACGCGACGTCATAAGCGGTGATCGGCGTGCCGTCGTGGAAACGTGCTTCGGGGCGCAGATTGAACACCACCCAGCTGCGATCTTCGCTGTATTCCACCGATTGCGCGATCAAGCCATAGCTGGACGCCGGCTCGTCGCCGGACGGCGAATACTGGCCAGTGCCGACCATCAGCGGCTCGTTCAGCTCGTTGATGCCGTACTGGAGGAAATTCGGCGTGGTGACCGGGCTGGTGCCCTTGAAGGTGTATGGGTTGACCGTATCGAAGGTGCCGAACGCCATCACCCGCAACGTACCGCCCTTGGGCGCTTGCGGGTTGACCCAGTCGAAGTGGGTAAATCTGGCCGGGTACTTGAGCGTGCCGAACTGCGCATAACCGTGACTTTCGGTAATCGTCGCGCTTGCGGTTGAGCTCAAGGCCAGGCTGATCAGGAGCAGGAGGAGGGGACGCTTCAAGTCAGATCTGATCCAGGCGGCTTGGGCTTTGTGGGCCGTACAGTAACAGCTTGTCTGGACAGGAAAAAGATCGCGGGTTAATGGGGGGTTAATCCGCTTGCCTGACAGCCCCTCACCCTAGCCCTCTCCCGGAGGGAGAGGGGACTGACCGAGGTGTTTGCGGGAGGTACGCCGACTTGCGATACCGAGCCGAACTCAAATTCTGAATAGCCCCCAATCGGCTCCCTTTCCCCTCTACCCTTTGGGGGAGAGGGCTGGGGTGAGGGGGATAGATCTCAAGAACACCAAAAAAACCGAACCAAAAAAAAGCCCCCGAAATCTCAGGGGCTCTTCTGTCAGTGCGGCTGATAAACCGTAAGCATCTGCCCCGGCTTCAAAGCCTTGCTCGCACCCGGATTCCAGCGCTTGAGATGCTGCATCTCAACATTGAAACGCTTGGCCACCACGTACAGCGTGTCGCCGCGCTTAACCTTGTACTGGGTCTGCTGCTTGCTATCGCCTTTTTTGCTCTTGCTGTTGGCCGCAATCACCGTGTTGACCCGGCCAGAGCTGCGGCTCTTGCTTGGTTTGCTCGTATCGCGCATCACCAGGGTCTGACCAACCTTGAGGTTTTTGCCGGTCAGCTTGTTCCAGCGTTGCAGATCCTTCACTTCAACCTTGTTGGCCTTGGCGATGGAGCCGAGGTTGTCGCCACGCTTGACGCGGTAGGCGCGTTTCAGCTTCGCCACTTCCGTTGGGTCAGCGCCTTCAAACACCGGTTTCAAGGAGCGTTTGCTGATCAACTCGTCCGGCGACATGGTCTGCAGGCTGGTGGTCAGCAATTGCGCCTTGGACGTTGGCACCAGCAAATGCTGAGGGCCGTCGACGGTAATGCGCTGTTTGTAAGCAGGGTTGAGCTGGAACAGTTCGTCTTCGTCGATGTTGGCCACTTCAGCGACTTTGGACAAATCCATGCGCTGATTGATTTCGACGACCTGGAAGTACGGTTCGTTGGCGATCGGGTTGAGGTTTACCCCGTACGCTTCCGGCGACTGCACCACTTGCGACAGCGCCAGCAACTTCGGCACGTAGGCCTGGGTTTCCGACGGCAGCGGCAGGTTCCAGTAGTCGGTTGGCAAACCGAGTTTCTCGTTACGTTCGATGGCGCGGCTGACCGTGCCTTCGCCGGCGTTATACGCGGCGAGCGCCAGCAACCAGTCACCGTTGAACATGTCGTGCAGACGGGTCAGGTAATCGAGTGCGGCGGTGGTTGACGCGGTGATGTCGCGACGACCATCGTAGAAACGGGTCTGACGCAGGTTGAAGTAACGCCCGGTGGAAGGAATGAATTGCCACAGGCCAACCGCATCGGCACGGGAATAGGCCATCGGGTTGTAGGCGCTTTCAATCACTGGCAGCAGCGCCAGTTCCAGCGGCATGTTGCGTTCTTCGAGGCGTTCGACAATGTAATGAATGTAGAGACTGCCGCGATCGCCGGCGTTCTCAAGGAATGAAGGATTGCTGGCGAACCACAGGCGCTGTTGCTCGATGCGCGGGTTCACGCCCAGGCCTTCCTGCAACTGGAAGCCCTCGCGCATGCGCTCCCAGACGTCCTGAGGAATCTGTGGAGTGGGCTTTTCGCTGAGCCAGATCGGCTTCTGCTTGGCTCGCGCAGCAATGTTCGGCGTATGGGTCGCTTCAGTCTGCGGAGCATGGCTGGAACAGCCCGCCAGCGTGGCGGACACAGCCACCGCGATGGCTTGCGCCAAGCGGGTCAATGCGTCTGAATTGACGGACTTACGTATGGATGACGACATTGGCTGGAAGTAAGTTCCGGGCAAAAATGTCGGGCGATTCTAGAAAGCGCACCCCCTGCGGTCAACCATTGAGAATTTTTGTACCAAGCAGACCAGTGCTTAGAACTTATCTTTCCAAGCCCGCAGAGCCGCAAAAACCTCACTCGGCTCCCGGTTTTTAGCGCCTGCCCGTTCGTCCACTTTTTGTTTAACTAATGTTTCACCGGTGCGTAAAAACGGATTTGTGAGCTTTTCCAGTGCCAAAGTTGACGGCAGGGTCATCACGCCGTTTTGCCGTTGTTGGGTAACTTTTTCCAGACGGGCGGCAATATCGGCATTGGTCGGTTCGACCGCTGCGGCGAATTTGAGATTGCTCAGGGTGTATTCGTGGGTGCAATAGACGAGGGTGTCTTCGGGCAGTGCGGCGAGACGGCTGAGCGAGTGGTGCATCTGATCGGGCGTACCCTCGAACAGGCGACCGCAACCCGCGGCAAACAGAGTGTCGCCGCAGAACAGCAGACCGTGGTGATAATAAGCAATGTGTCCCAAGGTGTGACCGGGCACCGCATAGACATCAAAGTCCCAGCCGAGCACGCTGGCGGTGTCGTTGTCCTTCAGCGCCACGTCGCGCGCCGGGATATTTTCGCTGGCCGGGCCATAAACAGTGGCGCCGCTGATGTGTTTCAGGCGTTCGACGCCGCCAACATGGTCATGGTGATGGTGAGTGATCAAAATATCGCTCAAGACCCAGTCCGGATGTGCATCAAGCCACGCCTCGACGGGCGCGGCATCACCCGGGTCGACCACGGCGCAACGTTGGCTGCGGTGATCTTGTAACAACCAGATGTAGTTATCGGTGAACGCGGGCAGGGCACTGATCTGTATCATCGTCGGAATTCGCCAAGCGGGAAACATTGGCGCATCTTAGTAGTTCCTGGCGCTTTGGAGAATGCGATGAGTGATAAAGCGTTCGCACAGGCTGATCCTGACTGGCTGGCACTGATCGGTGCCGCCCGTGAATGGCTGTCCGGCCCGCTCGGGCAATTTCTGCTCGACGAGGAGCGGCGCATGCTCGAAGACGAGCTCGGCCGGTTCTTTGGCGGTTATCTGGTGCATTACGGCCCGTCCGCTGAAACGCCACCGTCGGCGCCGCAAGTGCAGCGCAACGTGCGCCTTGGCGCGCCGCTGCCGGGTGTCGAGATTGTCTGCGAGGAACAAGCCTGGCCATTGAGCGAGCATGCCGCCGATGTGGTGGTGATGCAGCACGGTCTGGATTTCTGCCTGTCGCCCCATGGTTTGCTGCGTGAAGCGGCGAGCAGTGTGCGCCCCGGTGGCCATTTGCTGATCATCGGCATCAACCCGTGGAGCACGTGGGGGCTGCGTCATGTGTTCGCCCACGACGCCTTGCGTCAGGCGCGCTGCATCTCGCCATCGCGGGTCGCCGACTGGCTCAACCTGCTGGGCTTTGCGCTGGAGAAACGCCGCTTCGGGTGCTATCGTCCGCCGCTCGCGTCAGCCAAGTGGCAGGGCCGTCTGGCCGGCTGGGAACGCAAGGCCGGTGACTGGCAATTGTCGGGCGGCGGCTTCTATTTATTGGTCGCGCGCAAGATCGTGGTGGGCCTGCGGCCGTTGCGGCAGGAGCGTCGCGAACCGATGGGCAAGCTGATTCCGCTGCCGATGGCCAAGGTCAATCGCCGCCGCGTCGAACCGTAAACCTTCTTTTAATTGTGGCCGGGTTTGTCCCGGCCTTGGTCATTGTCGATCCGTGAACGGCAAGGCACGTATTTTTCTGGATAGAGTGGCATGAGCGAAAGCGTTGAAAGCGTCGACACCGTAGAACTGTTCACTGACGGCGCCTGCAAAGGCAATCCCGGCCCGGGCGGCTGGGGCGCATTGCTGGTGTGCAAGGGCGTTGAAAAGGAACTGTGGGGCGGCGAAGCCAACACCACCAACAACCGCATGGAATTGCTCGGTGCCATTCGTGGCCTCGAAGCGTTGAAGCGTCCGTGCGAAGTGCTGCTGGTGACCGACTCGCAATATGTGATGAAGGGCATCAACGAGTGGATGGCCAACTGGAAGAAACGCGGCTGGAAAACGGCGGCGAAAGAACCGGTGAAAAACGCTGATTTGTGGAAAGAGCTCGACGAGCAGGTCAACCGCCACACCGTCAAATGGAAGTGGGTGCGTGGGCACATCGGCCATCATGGTAACGAGCGGGCGGATCAGTTGGCGAACCGTGGTGTGGACGAGGTTCGCGGGTACAAGCAGAGCTGATTTCTTCCGTTGTACCGTGGTGTGGCCATTCGCGAGCAGGCTCGCTCCCACAGGAAAATGCATTCCAGATCTGATCTGTACCTTCCTTGAATTGGAATGCATTCCAATGTGGGAGCGAGCCTGCTCGCGAAGGGCACGCCACGGTCTGCCTGAAACCCCCCGCCGAGCGTGTTAACATCCGCGTTTTTGCACGATTGACCCGTTGAGAGCTGAGCACTGATGGCCACCAGATCCGTTGTACTCGATACCGAAACCACCGGCATGCCGGTGACCGATGGTCACCGGATTATCGAAATCGGTTGTGTCGAACTGATCGGTCGGCGCCTGACGGGCCGGCATTTCCACGTCTATCTGCAACCGGATCGCGAGAGTGACGAAGGCGCGATTGGCGTTCACGGCATCACCAACGAATTCCTCGTCGGCAAGCCGCGTTTCAATGAAGTCGCCGACGAGTTCTTCGAGTTCATCAAAGGCGCGCAACTGATCATTCATAACGCGGCGTTCGACGTTGGCTTCATCAACAACGAATTCGCCTTGATGGGCGCGAAGGATCGCGCTGACATCACGCAGCACTGCTCGATCCTCGACACCTTGATGATGGCCCGGGAACGTCACCCGGGGCAGCGCAACAGCCTCGACGCCTTGTGCAAACGTTACGGCGTCGACAACTCCGGTCGTGAACTGCACGGCGCGTTGCTCGACTCGGAGATTCTTGCCGACGTCTACCTGACCATGACCGGCGGCCAGACCAGCCTGTCGTTGGCTGGTAATGCCTCTGACGGTAACGGATCGGGCGAGGGCGCGGACAACTCGGCGACCGAGATTCGTCGGTTGCCGGTAGATCGCCAGCCTGCGCGGATTATTCGCGCGACTGAGGATGAATTGGCGGCGCATCTGGTGCGGTTGGAGATTATCGCCAAGTCGGCGGGTGGGCCGGCGATGTGGACACAGATTGCTGAGGCTGACGCTCAGGCCTGAAGATCAAAAGATCGCAGCCTTCGGCAGCTCCTACATGAGAATGCATTCCCTGTAGGAGCTGCCGAAGGCTGCGATCTTTTGCTTTTACAGACATGAAGCCAACTGGCCACCCTCGCCACATTCGCTGCAACCCTCTACCCTGAGTGCATTGGCAGATTCATTTCTGCCGCCTCAGGACACTGAGCCCCATGTACAAAGATTTGAAGTTTCCGGTGTTGATCGTCCATCGCGACATCAAGGCCGACACGGTCGCCGGTGACCGCATCCGTGGCATCGCCCGGGAACTGGAGCAGGAAGGTTTCAGCATCGTCTCTGCCACCGACTACACGGAAGGGCGTCTGGTCGCGTCGACCCATCATGGCCTCGCGTGCATGCTGATTGCCGCCGAGGATGCCTCAACCAACTCGCATCTGTTGCAGAACATGGCTGAACTCATTGGCCTCGCGCGGGTGCGCGCCCCGGATCTGCCGATCTTTGCCCTGGGCGAACAGGTCACCCTGGAGAACGCCCCGGCCGATGCCATGGCCGAGCTCAATCAACTGCGCGGCATTCTCTATCTGTTCGAAGACACCGTGCCGTTTCTCGCCCGGCAAGTGGCGCGGGCGGCGCGCAAGTATCTGGATGGTTTGCTGCCGCCGTTTTTCAAAGCGCTGGTGCAGCACACCGCCGACTCCAATTATTCGTGGCATACCCCCGGGCATGGCGGGGGCGTGGCCTATCACAAGAGTCCGGTAGGGCAGGCGTTCCACCAGTTTTTCGGGGAAAACACCCTGCGTTCAGACTTATCGGTATCGGTGCCGGAACTCGGCTCGCTGCTCGATCACACCGGCCCGCTCGCTGAAGCCGAGGCGCGTGCGGCGCGCAATTTCGGCGCCGATCACACGTTTTTCGTGATCAATGGCACCTCGACCGCCAACAAGATTGTCTGGCACTCGATGGTCGCTCGCGATGATCTGGTGCTGGTCGACCGCAACTGCCACAAGTCGGTGCTGCACGCGATCATCATGACTGGCGCGATCCCGTTGTACCTGTGCCCGGAACGCAATGAATTGGGGATCATCGGCCCGATCCCGTTGAGCGAATTCAGTCGCGAATCGATTCAAGCCAAGATCGATGCAAGCCCGCTGACCAAGGGTCGCGCGCCAAAAGTCAAACTGGCAGTGGTGACCAACTCGACCTACGACGGCCTCTGCTACAACGCCGAACTGATCAAGCAAAAACTCGGTAACAGCGTTGAAGTCCTGCATTTCGATGAGGCCTGGTACGCCTACGCGGCGTTCCACGAATTCTTTGCCGGACGTTACGGTATGGCCACCTCACGCAGCGACGACAGTCCGCTGGTGTTCACCACCCATTCCACGCACAAACTGCTCGCGGCATTCAGTCAGGCCTCGATGATTCATGTGCAGGACGGCGGTGCGCGGCAGCTGGATCGTGACCGTTTCAACGAAGCGTTCATGATGCACATCTCGACCTCGCCGCAGTACAGCATCATCGCTTCGCTGGACGTGGCGTCGGCGATGATGGAGGGCCCGGCCGGACGTTCGTTGTTGCAGGAAACTTTTGATGAAGCGCTGAGCTTCCGTCGTGCGCTGGCGAATCTGCGTCAGCACATTGCTGCGGATGACTGGTGGTTTTCGATCTGGCAGCCGCCCGGCGTCGAAGGCATTGATCGTGTGCGGACCGAAGACTGGTTGCTGAAACCCGATGCCGACTGGCACGGTTTCGGCGATGTCAGTGACGATTACGTGCTGCTCGACCCGATCAAAGTGACCCTGGTGATGCCGGGCCTCAATGCCGGCGGCGCGTTAAGCGAGAAGGGCATTCCGGCCGCGGTGGTCAGCAAATTCCTCTGGGAACGCGGCTTGGTCGTCGAGAAAACCGGCCTGTATTCGTTTCTGGTGTTGTTCTCCATGGGCATCACCAAAGGTAAATGGAGCACGCTGCTCACCGAACTGCTGGAGTTCAAGCGCAGTTACGACGCCAACGTGCGCCTCGATACTTGCCTGCCTTGCGTAGCGTTGGAAGACACCGCGCGTTATCGCGGCATGGGCCTGCGCGACCTCTGTGATCAACTGCACGCCTGTTATCGCAGCAACGCCACGGCCAAACACCTGAAACGCATGTACACCGTGCTCCCCGAAATCGCCATGAAACCGGCTCACGCCTACGATCATCTGGTGCGCGGCGAAGTCGAGGCGGTGCCGATCGATGAATTGGAAGGAAGGATTGCCGCCGTGATGCTGGTGCCGTATCCCCCGGGAATTCCGCTTATCATGCCCGGCGAACGCTTTACCGAATCGACGCGTTCGATCATCGATTACCTGAAATTTGCTCGCACGTTCGATAGCAGCTTCCCCGGTTTTGTCGCGGATGTGCATGGATTGCAGCACGAAGACGAGGGCAATGGGCGGCAATACACCGTCGATTGTGTGAAGGAATGAGGACTTTTCCCAGTATGCAACCGGCCGTGAATCCAAAATACCCAGGCCTGTCGGTGCGTGTCGCCGACGAAGGTTTTGCGCCCTATATCTGGGGCAGCGACTTCAGTTTTGAGGTGGCCGCTTACGGCGCGGCGGTGATTGGTCAGCCTGTCGAGCAGTGGCGGGTGACACCCATCGTGCCGTACCGCAAGTGCTACGGCATCGACCCCGAAGAATTCAGCAGTTTCCGCGATGCGCCGGACAGTGCGATCTTCATGGCGTATCTGGATGACGAGGCGGTGGGCCATTTGGTGATCAGCACCAACTGGAACGGTTTCGCCCACATTGACGAATTGGCGGTGCACGCGCCGGCCCGGCGGCATGGCGTGGCCAAAGCGTTGCTGGATGTCGCGCAATTCTGGAGCCGAAAGAAGAAGCTGCCGGGGATCATGCTCGAAACCCAGAACAACAACCTCGGTGCTTGCCGGTTGTATGAGCGTTGCGGCTATGTGATTGGCGGTGTCGACGAGTTGCGCTATCGAGGTATTGATCCGAACACTGCCGAAGTGGCGCTGTTCTGGTATCGACTGTTTGATAATCCGCTGGAAAACCCGCTCAGCTCGACAGCATCGCCTCGGCTTGTTCCGTGACAATCGCCAGTAAGGTCTGAATTGCCGCTGAGGGCGCGGTGTGTTTGAAGGTCAGCGCGTAGAGGCTGATCGGCACCGCTGGCGACAGTGGGCAGACATCGAGCCCGCCGGCGCGCGCACCGAGGGCGGTGAACGGGTCGACGATGGCCAGGCCTTCGCCTGCCTCAACCATGCTGCGCATCATCTGATGGGTTTGCACGCGAGTCTGGATGCTCGGCGCCGGGCGCAAGGCCTGGAGTTTGTTTTCCAGTGCCGGGCTTAGCGGATCCTGACCGTCGAGGCCGACCATCGCCTGACCGGCCAAATCCTGTAGAGAAATGTATTTCTGCTTCGGCTGCAGCCAACCGTGGGGCGCGAGCAGTTGCAGTTTGCCCTGGGCCAGTGGCTGGCAATCGATGTCGGGATGTTCGGGATCGTGCAGGCTCAGGCCCAGATCACTTTCGCGCAGCAACAGGCTGCGGACGATGTCGCGGGTCGGCGCACTGAGCAGGCTGCACGGTGCATCGGGCAGGCGTCGGCGCAGGGCGGCAAGACTTTGCGGTAATAGATGTTGGGAGAGCGGCGGGGTGCCGATGATGCGCAAGGGAGGGGCGAGGTACTGTTTGAGGCTACTGGCCAGACGCTGAACCGGCTCGAGCGCTGCATAGACGTGGGCGATTTCGACTTGCAGCGCCCGCGCTTCCGGCGTTGATTGCAAGCGCCCGCGAACGCTGGCGAACAGCATGAACCCCAACTGACTCTCGGCTTCGCGCAAACGCTCTTCGACCTCGGTCACTGGCAACTGCAGCCATTCGGCGGCGGTGCCCAGGTGACCGGTCTGCAAGAGCGCCTGAATCACTTCGATATGGCGTAAACGCATGCGTGAAGTCCATGTTCAGCAGGTGGGGTCAGTGACTGATCCTAACCCAACTCTGCGCATATGACTTCTGCTCATAACGACGAGTTATGAAGCGACGGTTGGCTCAGGTTCGCGGGTCAGGGTGACACCCGACTGAACCAGTTCGAACGTCTGGTCGTCGATCTTCTTGATGCGATCGCCGATGGCCAGTTTGTAAATCGGCTCCGAGCCAGTGAGACCGTCTGCCGACGGGTTGGATTCCTGGAATTCATGCACGGAATAAACGCGGCCTTCCGCATCTCTTGCATGGAACTGACCGACGAGTACTGCTGCCATCTGTTTAGAACCTCTGGAGATAAAACGCTTGATTTGCGGTTTTAAGACCGCCATCCAGCGCTGTAAGTTTTCCTGCACGAAAAAAATATTCAGCAGCCGGGATTTTTCCCTCGTCTGCTGGTGGAATCGTCACGGGATCATCTATAACTACAGGCTCCCCCACGGACATCGAGAGTCTTCCATGAGCAATGTCTATAACGTCGCCGTCATAGTCGGTAGCCTGCGCAAAGCATCGATCAACCGCAAAGTCGCCCTGGCGCTGGCGGAACTGGCACCGGCGAACCTGAAACTGAGCATTGTCGAGATTGGCGATCTGCCACTGTATAACGAAGACATTGATGGCGATTCACCGCCGGCAGCCTACAGTACTTTCCGGCAAAAAGTCGGTTCTTCCGACGCGGTGCTGTTTGTTACGCCGGAGTACAACCGCTCGGTGCCGGCGCCACTGAAAAATGCCATCGACGTCGGCTCGCGGCCGTATGGCAAGAGCGCCTGGAGCGGCAAGCCGGGCGCGGTGATCAGTGTATCGCCGGGGGCCATTGGCGGTTTCGGCGCGAACCAGCACCTGCGCCAGTCGTTTGTGTTTCTCAATGTGCCCTGCATGCAGCAACCAGAGGCTTATCTGGGCGGTGCGGGGACAGCGTTTGATGAAGCGGGGAAGTTGAGTGAATCGGTGAAACCTTTTCTGCAAAGCTTTATCAATGCTTACGGACAGTTCGTCGAGCAACACAAAAAATAATCCAGCACCTTGGTGAACTCTTTGTGGTGAGGGGATTTATCCCCGATGGGTTGCGAAGCGGCCCCCTGCGTTTCTCAGTCAAACCGAGTTCGCAGGTTTTGCGGC
Source organism: Pseudomonas rustica (assembly GCF_049959085.1). Classification (NCBI taxonomy): domain Bacteria; kingdom Pseudomonadati; phylum Pseudomonadota; class Gammaproteobacteria; order Pseudomonadales; family Pseudomonadaceae; genus Pseudomonas; species Pseudomonas rustica. The sequence goes on from NZ_CP188200.1 coordinate 2,053,953, forward strand.
TGCTGCGCAGCCGGTCGGGGATAAATCCCCTCACCACAGGTATCCTGTCGTCTTCCAAAATCCTCTATCGAACAAGGCTGTTGCGGATGCTTGCTGCGTCACTGATTTTCCTGCTGACCATTACCCTTGTCATCTGGCAACCCAAAGGCCTCGGCGTCGGCTGGAGTGCGACGCTCGGCGCTGTGCTGGCGTTGATCTTTGGCGTTGTGCATCTGAGCGATATCCCGCTGGTCTGGCAGATCATCTGGAACGCCACCGGCACCTTTGTTGCGCTGATCATCATCAGTCTGCTGCTCGACGAGGCCGGTTTCTTCAATTGGGCTGCGTTGCACGTGGCGCGCTGGGGGCGGGGCAGTGGGCGCAAGCTGTTTGCCTTTATGGTGCTGCTCGGCGCGCTGGTGTCGGCGTTGTTCGCCAATGACGGCGCGGCGCTGATCCTCACGCCAATCGTGATTTCCATGCTGCTGGCGCTGCGCTTTTCCCCGGCAGCGACTCTGGCCTTCGTCATGGGCGCAGGCTTTATCGCTGACACCGCAAGCCTGCCGCTGGTGGTGTCGAACCTGGTCAACATCGTCTCGGCAGACTTCTTCCACATCGGCTTCAACCGCTACGCGGCGGTGATGGTGCCGGTCAACTTCGTCAGCGTCGCGGCGACGTTGGGCATGTTGTTGTGGTTCTTCCGCCGTGACATTCCCAAGGCCTACGACCCCGATCAACTTGAACGTCCCGAAACCGCGATCCACGACAAAGCCACGTTCTATGCGGGTTGGGCGGTGTTGGCAATTCTGTTGATCGGCTGTTTCGCCCTTGAGCCGTTGGGCATTCCGATCAGCGCGATTTCCGCTGTCTGCGCCGCACTGCTGCTGGGCATCGCCGCTCGCGGTCACAAAATCTCTACGCGCAAGGTGATGAAAGAAGCGCCGTGGCAGATCGTGATTTTCTCGCTGGGCATGTACCTGGTGGTCTACGGCTTGCGCAATGCCGGGCTGACAAGCTATCTGGCCGGTTGGCTGGATGTTTTCGCAGGTCACGGTGTGTGGGGCGCGGCGCTGGGCACCGGTGTGCTGACGGCGCTGTTGTCGTCGATCATGAATAATTTGCCGACGGTGCTGATTGGTTTGCTGTCGATCGATGCGAGTCAGGCGAGTGGGGTGATCAAGGAAGCGATGATTTACGCCAACGTGATCGGCAGCGACTTGGGGCCGAAGATCACGCCGATTGGCAGTCTGGCCACGTTGCTGTGGCTGCATGTGCTGGAGCGCAAGGGGATTCACATTGGTTGGGGGTATTACTTCAAGGTCGGGATTGTGTTGACGGTGCCGGTGTTGTTGGTGACGTTGGCGGCTTTGGCTGTGCGGCTGTCCATTTGAAATCAAAAGATCGCAGCCTTCGGCAGCTCCTACATGGGTATGCGTACATCTGTAGGAGCTGCCGAAAGCTGCGATCTTTTAGGCCTGCCCCGGCACATTCGGCCAAAGATCCGACACCAGAAACAACCGCTCCGCCTCTTCCCAATCGCCCCGCGCATTCTCGGTCAGGCGCACCAGCAATTGCGCCGGCGCCATCGGTTCCAGCTCCTCCAGCCACGCCTGCAAATGCACTTCGCTCCAGGTCTGATCCGCCGGGTAATGCGCCGGCGCCAGCCACGCGTGACGGGGCAGGGGCTGCCAGCGACCGGCCGGGCGTTGCGCGACGAACGCTGGCCAATCCTTTTGATGCAACCAACTGCCGCGCAGATGCTGCGGGTGCGCGCCGCTTGGCGACTCAGCCTGACCGGGCCACGGATACAGCAGATAACCGCCCAGCCACAATTGCGCGCTGAAAGACTCGATATCCAGCGCCGCCAAGGCTTCACGGCTTTCCGGTCGTGCCGAGATCGGCAGTTGATGACCGGCCAGATGCGCCAGTTTGCGATCCAGCCGATCATGACAACCCGGCCCTAGCCATTGCGCCGAATCACGCCCATCGCCCTGTTGCGGGCCGAGGTAAAGCTTGATCGCCAGCTCCAAGTGATGCACGCCATCACGGTCACGCAGCAGCATGTCCAGTTCGCCGAGCGTATGGCCTTCGCGGCGGATCGGCAGGTTGGCGGCAATCAACTCGATCCCCGGCGCCTGCGCCACGGCAAATTGCCACAGCCGCTCGTAATACAGGCCCAGACGCCGCGTGCGCGCCTGCGATAACCAATGCAGCAAACCGTAGCTGTCGCGGTCGAGCTGGCGCAGCCAATGTTCGAGTCGATGCGGGTCATTCACCCAGTCGCTGCCGGCCAGCGGATGACGTTGCGGCCACGGCGTGGTGGCGAGCATCGGCGGGGCGAGGATCACCCACGCCAGATCCCGCACTTCCGGATGGCGCAATTGGTGAGGCAACTGGAGCAGGTCGGGAAATAGGATCATCTTGCGAGCATAGCCGTAAACACGAGCGCGCCCTTGAGGCTGAAAGGATTTTGTCTATCTGGCGCTTTCGCCCATAATCCTGTTTTTCGCGTTTTCGATTGTCCGCAGAGGTCCCATGGAGCAATTTCGTAATATCGGCATCATCGGTCGCCTGGGCAGTTCCCAGGTGCTGGATACCGTCCGCCGACTGAAACGGTTTCTGCTCGATCGTCACCTGCATGTGATCCTCGAAGACACCATCGCTGAAGTGCTGCCGGGCCACGGCCTGCAAACCTCGTCGCGCAAGATGCTCGGCGAAGTCTGCGACATGGTCATCGTCGTCGGCGGTGACGGCAGCCTGCTCGGCGCCGCGCGTGCGCTGGCCAAACACAATATTCCGGTGCTCGGCATCAACCGTGGCAGCCTCGGCTTCCTTACCGATATTCGCCCGGATGAACTGGAAGTCGAAGTCGCCAAGGTGCTCGACGGCCACTATCTGGTGGAAAACCGCTTCCTGCTGCAAGCCGAAGTGCGCCGTCACGCCGAGGCCATTGGCCAGGGCGACGCGCTCAACGACGTGGTGCTGCACCCCGGCAAATCGACGCGGATGATCGAGTTCGAGTTGTACATCGACGGCCAGTTCGTTTGCAGCCAGAAGGCCGACGGCCTGATCGTCGCGACGCCGACCGGTTCCACGGCTTACGCGCTGTCCGCCGGTGGCCCGATCATGCATCCCAAGCTCGATGCCATTGTGATCGTGCCGATGTACCCCCATATGTTGTCGAGCCGGCCAATTGTGGTCGATGGCAACAGTGAGCTGAAAATCGTCGTGTCGAAAAACATGCAGATTTACCCGCAAGTCTCCTGCGACGGGCAGAACCACTTCACCTGCGCGCCGGGCGACACCATCACCGTCAGCAAGAAAGCACAGAAGCTGCGGCTGATTCATCCGCTCGACCACAACTACTATGAAGTCTGCCGCACCAAGCTCGGCTGGGGCAGCAAGTTGGGTGGTGGAGGCGACTGATGCTCGATCCCGCGCGCAGTTATGACCTGATTGGTGACGTGCACGGATGCGCCCTGACCCTCGAACACTTGCTTGACCGACTCGGTTATCACAAGCAAGGCGGGGTCTGGCGGCATCCATCGCGCATGGCCGTGTTCGTCGGCGACATCATCGACCGCGGCCCGCGCATTCGCGAGGCGCTGCACATCGTCCATGACATGGTCGAGGCCGGGCAGGCCTTGTGCATCATGGGCAACCACGAATTCAACGCACTCGGCTGGAGCACCCCGGCGCCACCGGGCAGCGGCAAGCAGTTCGTCCGTGAGCACACCAAGCGCCATGCGCGGTTGCTCCACGAAACACTGACCCAGTTCGAAGGCCATCCCGGCGACTGGCACGATTTCCAGCGCTGGTTCTATGAGCTGCCGCTGTTTGTCGACGCCGGACGTTTCCGCGTGGTTCACGCCTGCTGGGATGCCGGCCTGATCGAACCGCTGCGCGCGCTGTTTCCCAATGGCTGCATCGACGAGCATTTCCTCCAGGCCTCGGCGGTACCGGATAGCTTCGCCTGCACCGTGTTCGACCGATTGCTGCGTGGCACCGACATGCGCCTGCCCGATGGTTTGACCATGACCAGCGGCGACGGTCTGGTGCGTTCGTTCTTCCGCACCAAGTTCTGGGAAGACGACCCGAAAACCTATGGCGACATCGTCTTCCAGCCCGATGCCTTGCCGGAACCGGTGGCGCAAACGCCGCTGACCTCCACTGAAAAGAATTCCCTGCTGCGCTACGGCGTCGACGAGCCATTGCTGTTCGTCGGTCACTACTGGCGCAGCGGCAAACCGGCGCCGATCCGGCCGAACCTCGCGTGTCTGGATTACAGCGCCGTGCTCTACGGCAAACTCGTTGCTTATCGCCTGGATCAGGAAAACTTCCTCGATCCAAATAAATTTGTCTGGGTCGATGTTGAGCGGCCGGAGGTGCTGCAATGAGTTCGGTAGCGGTATTACGTCTGCCTTTAGGCGTGGATCTGAGCGGTTTCGTCAAACTGCTGCAACGCATGCAAGTACCGCATCGCGTCAGTGAAGAGGCGGGCGAGCAAGTGTTGTGGGCGCCGTCGGAAATCAGCGAAGACGTGCGCTCGCTTTACGAACGCTTCCCGGCCGGTGATCCCGATCAGCAACTGGACATTCCCGTCGCGCCGACCGTCAAACGCCCAAGCTTCGCCGAACAACTGAAATACGCCAAGGCCACCGGCTTCATTCTGCTGCTGTGCCTGATCGTCGGCGGCCTGACTTACCTCGGTGAAAACCTGCAAACCCTGCGCTGGCTGACCTTCCTCGATTTCCAGGTGGTCGGCGAGTACATCCATTTCACGCCGTTGACCGACAGTCTAGCGGCGGGGCAGTGGTGGCGTCTGGTCACGCCGATGCTCATCCACTTCGGCATCCTGCACCTGGCCATGAACGGCATGTGGTATTGGGAACTGGGGCGGCGCATCGAGTCGCGGCAGGGCAGCATCAACCTGATCGGCCTGACGCTGTTGTTCAGCCTGGTCTCAAACTATGCGCAATACATCTGGAGCGGCCCGACGCTGTTCGGCGGCCTCTCTGGCGTGCTGTACGGTTTGCTCGGGCATTGCTGGATCTTCCAGCTGCTGGCGCCGAACCCGGCTTATCGCCTGCCGCGCGGCGTGTTGGTGATGATGCTGGTGTGGTTGCTGGTGTGCATGTCCGGGGTGATCTCGGTCATCGGTTTCGGCGAAATCGCCAACGCCGCCCACGTCGGCGGGTTACTCATCGGATGCTTCACCGGTTTGTTGGGTGGTTTGTATAACCGCCGTAAACTGGCCGCCTGAATTTTTTTGTAGATAAAGAGCACGGAGACCCTGATGTCCTCTTTTAACGACATGATCAACAACATCACCCCGGACATCTACGAGAGCCTGAAACTGGCCGTGGAAATCGGCAAATGGTCGGACGGTGGCAAGCTCACCGCCGAGCAGCGCGAGCTGTCGTTGCAGGCGATGATTGCCTGGGAAATCCAGAACCTGCCTGAAGATCAGCGCACCGGTTACATGGGCCCGCAAGAATGTGCATCGAAGTCGATCGAAGTGCCGAACATCCTGTTCAAGTCGGATGCTATCCATTGATCGAGATTGGCCGCGGTGCAATCAGCAAAATGTCGGCGCGCCTCGACGGGCCGAACGTGCAATACGCGTTTCGTCTGGATGACGTCGAGGTGCCGGTTAATCCCATGATCGGCACCACGGTGCGTCTGGAGTACCTGGGGGCGATCCACTGCACCCATTGCGGGCGCAAGACCAAAACCAGTTTTAGTCAGGGCTATTGCTACCCGTGCATGACCAAACTGGCGCAATGCGACCTGTGCATCATGAGCCCGGAGCGTTGCCACTATGACGCCGGCACCTGCCGCGATCCAGCGTGGGGCGAGCAGTTCTGCATGACCGATCACGTTGTGTATTTGTCCAATTCGTCGGGCATCAAGGTGGGCATCACCCGTGCAACGCAACTGCCAACGCGCTGGATCGATCAGGGCGCGTGTCAGGCGTTGCCGATCATGCGCGTGTCGACGCGGCAGCAGTCGGGCTTCGTGGAAGACCTGTTCCGCAGCCAGGTCGCAGACAAAACCAACTGGCGCGCGTTGCTCAAGGGCGATGCGGCAACGGTGGATCTGGCGCAGGTGCGCGATCAGCTGTTTGAAAGCTGCGCCGAAGGCCTGCAAGGTTTGCAGGAGCGATTCGGCCTACAGGCAATTCAGACGATTGCCGATGTAGAACCTCTCGAAATCCGCTATCCGGTCGAGCAATACCCGGCCAAAATCGTCAGCTTCAACCTGGACAAGAACCCGATTGCCGAAGGCACGTTGTTGGGCATCAAAGGCCAGTACCTGATCTTCGATACCGGCGTGATCAATATTCGCAAGTACACGGCTTATCAGCTCGCCGTGCATCAATAAGGACTCCAGCATGCGCACCGAACAACCGAAGATGATTTACCTCAAGGACTATCAGGCGCCCGAGTACCTGATCGACGAAACACACCTGACCTTCGAGTTGTTCGAGGATCACAGCCTGGTGCACGCGCAGTTGGTCATGCGCCGCAACCCGGCGCGTGGCCCGGGCCTGCCGCCGCTGGTGCTCGACGGCCAGCAGCTGGAATTGCTCTCAGTGACCCTGGCCGATAAAGAGCTGGGCGCTGCTGACTATCAAGTGTCCGAGAACCACCTGACCCTGCAGCCGACCGCCGAAACCTTCACGGTCGACACCAGCGTCAAGATCCACCCGGAAACCAACACCGCACTGGAAGGCTTGTACAAGTCCGGCACGATGTTCTGCACCCAGTGCGAGGCCGAGGGTTTCCGCAAAATCACTTATTACCTCGACCGCCCGGACGTGATGAGCAAGTTCACCACCACCGTGGTCGCTGAACAGCACAGCTATCCGGTGCTGCTCTCCAACGGCAACCCGATTGCCTCGGGCCCGGGTGAAGACGGCCGGCACTGGGCGACTTGGGAAGACCCGTTCATGAAACCGGCGTACCTGTTCGCGCTGGTGGCCGGTGATTTGTGGTGCGTTGAAGACACCTTCACCACCATGACTGATCGCACCGTCGCGCTGCGCATTTACGTCGAGCCGGAAAATATCGACAAGTGCCAGCACGCGATGAACAGCTTGAAGAAGTCGATGCGCTGGGACGAAGAGGTTTACGGTCGCGAGTACGATCTCGACATCTTCATGATCGTCGCCGTCAACGACTTCAACATGGGCGCGATGGAGAACAAGGGCCTCAACATCTTCAACTCCAGCGCCGTGCTCGCTCGCGCCGAAACTGCGACCGATGCTGCGCATCAGCGCGTTGAAGCGATCGTCGCTCACGAATACTTCCACAACTGGTCGGGCAACCGCGTGACCTGCCGCGACTGGTTCCAGTTGTCGCTGAAAGAAGGCTTCACCGTATTCCGTGATTCCGGTTTCTCCGCCGACATGAACTCGGCCACGGTCAAGCGCATTCAGGACGTCGCGTATCTGCGAACCCACCAGTTCGCCGAAGATGCCGGCCCGATGGCTCACGCCGTGCGCCCGGACAGCTTCATCGAGATATCCAACTTCTACACCCTGACCGTGTACGAAAAGGGCTCGGAAGTGGTCGGCATGATCCACACCCTGCTCGGCGCCGAAGGCTTCCGTAAGGGCAGTGATCTGTACTTCGATCGCCATGACGGCCAAGCCGTGACCTGCGACGACTTCATCAAAGCGATGGAAGATGCCAACGGCGTCGACCTGACTCAGTTCAAGCGCTGGTACAGCCAGGCCGGCACGCCGCGTCTGGCGGTGAGCGAGTCTTACGACGCCGCCGCGAAAACCTACAGCCTGACCTTCCGCCAGAGCTGCCCGGAAACCCCGGACAAGGTCGAAAAACTGCCGTTCGTGATTCCGGTCGAACTCGGCCTGCTCGACAGCAAAGGCAACGAAATTGCCCTGCGTCTGAGCGGCGAAGCGGCGGCGCAAGGCACCACTCGCGTGATCTCGGTGACCGAAGCTGAACAGACTTTCACCTTCGTCGACATCACTGAACAGCCGCTGCCATCGTTGCTGCGCGGTTTCTCGGCGCCGGTGAAACTGAGTTTCCCGTACAACCGCGATCAACTGATGTTCCTGATGCAGCACGACAGCGATGGCTTCAACCGTTGGGATGCCGGTCAGCAACTGTCGGTGCAAGTGCTGCAAGAACTGATTGGCCAGCAGCAGAAGGGCGAAAGCCTCAAGCTCGACCCGCGTCTGGTGTCGGCGCTGCGTACCGTGCTGTCGGACGAATCACTGGATCAGGCAATGGTCGCCGAAATGCTTTCGCTGCCGGGTGAGGCTTACCTCACTGAAATCAGCGAAGTGGCCGACGTCGATGCGATCCATATCGCCCGTGAGTTCGCGCGCAAGCAATTGGCCGAAGGCTTGTTCGAGGCGCTGTGGCTGCGTTATCAGGCCAACCGCGACCTGTCGAAGAAAACCCCGTACGTCGCCGAAGCCGAGCATTTTGCCCGTCGCGCGCTGCAGAACATTGCCCTGTCTTATCTGATGCTCAGCGGCAAGCCAGAAGTGTTGGCGGCGGCGCTGGAGCAGTTTGAAAACGCCGACAACATGACCGAGCGCCTGACTGCGCTGGCGGTGTTGGTCAACTCGCCGTTCGAAGAGCAGAAAGCGCTGGCGCTGGCGAGTTTTGCCGAGCACTTCAAGGAAAACCCGCTGGTCATGGATCAGTGGTTCAGCGTGCAGGCGGGCAGTACCTTGCCGGGCGGTCTGGAGCGCGTGAAGGCGCTGATGCAGCATCCGGCGTTCAACATCAAAAACCCGAACAAAGTGCGTGCGCTGGTCGGCGCGTTCGCCGGGCAGAACCTGATCAACTTCCATGCGGCCGATGGTTCCGGTTATCGCTTCCTCGCGGATCTGGTGATTGAGCTGAACGGCTTCAACCCACAGATCGCTTCTCGCCAATTGGCACCGCTGACGCGCTGGCGCAAATATGACGATGCGCGCCAGGCGCTGATGAAGGGCGAGCTGGAGCGGATTCGGGCGTCGGGGCAGTTGTCGAGTGATGTGTTTGAGGTGGTGAGCAAAAGCCTGGCGTAACGCCGATCCCTGTAGGAGCTGCCGAAGGCTGCGATCTTTTGATCTTTAACATCAAGGTCAAAAGATCGCAGCCTTCGGCAGCTCCTACAGGGTTTAGATGGCCTGCGCGATAAAATGTGGGAACGGGCTTGCTCCCACATTTTTTTGCGTTCTGTAGGAGCTGACGAGTGAAACGAGGCTGCGATCTTTTGATCTTAATGTTTAAGATCAAAAGATCGCAGCGTGCCGCAGCTCCTACATATTTCAGTTTTTCAGTTTTTCAGGTCGAAACGGTCGAGGTTGGTGACTTTCGTCCAGGCTGCGACGAAGTCTTTGACGAACTGCTCCTTGGCATCCGAACTGGCATACACCTCAGCCAATGCCCGCAACTGCGCATTGGAACCAAACACCAAATCAACCCGCGTCGCCGTCCACTTCACATTGCCGGTCTTGCGATCGCGTCCTTCAAACTCATCCGCATCCCGCGATGTCGGCTTCCACTCCACGCCCATGTCCAGCAGGTTGGTGAAGAAGTCATTGGTCAGCGCTTCAGTCTGCGACGTAAACACGCCATGACGGGTTTGCCCGACATTGGTGTTGAGCACCCGCAAACCACCCAGCAACACGGTCATTTCCGGCGCGGTCAACGTCAGCAGTTGCGCCTTGTCGATCAACAGCGCCTCCGCCGATACCGTGTATTTGCCCTTGCTGTAGTTGCGGAAACCATCGGCAATCGGCTCAAGGAAACCAAACGACTCGACGTCGGTTTGCTCCTGCGTGGCATCGGTACGCCCTGGATGGAACGGCACGCTGACCGAATGACCAGCGTTTTTCGCCGCTTGTTCGATGCCCGCGTTGCCTGCCAGCACGATCAAATCCGCCAGCGAGACTTGCTTGCCGGCTGCGCCGCCATTGAACTGGTTTTGAATCCCTTCAAGGGTACTCAGCACTTTATCCAGTTGCTCAGGCTGGTTGGCCTGCCAGAACTTTTGCGGTGCCAGACGCAGACGACCACCGTTGGCGCCACCGCGTTTGTCCGAACCACGGAACGTCGACAGTGCCGCCCAAGCCGTCGAGACCAGTTGCGAAACCGATAGGCCCGACTCCAGGATTTTGCTTTTCAGTGCTGCGGCGTCGCCATCGTCGATCAGCGGGTGCGTCACGTCCGGAATCGGATCCTGCCAAAGCAGTTCTTCGCTCGGCAGTTCCGGGCCGAGGTAGCGCGACAGCGGGCCCATGTCGCGGTGGATCAGTTTGTACCAGGCGCGGGCGAAGGCGTCGGCCAGTTGCTCAGGATTAGCGAGAAAGCGCCGGGAGATCTGCTCGTAGGCCGGATCGAAACGCAGCGCCAGGTCAGACGTCAGCATGGTCGGCGAAAGTTTTTTGCTCGGGTCATGGGCGTGTGGAACCGTGCCGGCGCCGGCGCCATTTTTCGGGATCCACTGGTGCGCACCGGCGGGGCTTTTACTCAGCTCCCACTCGAAGCCGAACAGGTTTTCCAGATAGTTGTTGCTCCACTTTGTCGGCGTGGTCGTCCAGGTCACTTCGAGGCCGCTGGTGATGGTGTCGGCACCTTTGCCGGTGCCGAAAGCGTTGCGCCAACCGAGGCCTTGTTCTTCCAATCCAGCCGCTTCCGGTTCCGGCCCGACATTGTCGGCAGGCCCGGCGCCGTGGGTTTTACCGAAGGCGTGACCGCCGGCGATCAGCGCCACGGTTTCTTCGTCGTTCATGGCCATGCGGCCGAAGGTTTCGCGGATATCGTGGGCGGACGCGACGGGATCAGGATTGCCTTCCGGGCCTTCCGGGTTCACGTAGATCAAACCCATCTGCACGGCGGCGAGGGGATTTTCCAGATTGCGTTCGCCCTGATCGGTACGGCTTTCCTCTTTACCGTGCAAATCCGGCTCCGCCACCAGCGTGCCGTCACCGGGCTCCTGCATCGGTGCGTTGTCTTTGCCATAGCGACTGTCGCCGCCGAGCCATTCGTGTTCCGAACCCCAGTAAACGTCCTCGTCCGGTTCCCAGACATCGGCGCGGCCACCGGAATAGCCGAAAGTTTTGAAGCCCATCGATTCCAGCGCGACATTTCCGGTGAGGACAATCAGATCCGCCCAGGAAATGTTGCGCCCGTATTTTTGCTTGATCGGCCATAGCAAGCGGCGGGCCTTGTCGAGGCTGACGTTGTCCGGCCAACTGTTGAGCGGCGCGAATCGTTGCTGACCCGAGCCAGCGCCACCACGGCCATCCGCGGTTCGATAGGTGCCGGCGCTGTGCCAGGCCATGCGCACAAAGAGCGGGCCGTAATGGCCGAAGTCTGCCGGCCACCAGTCCTGGGAGTCGGTCATCAGCGCGGTGAGGTCTTGTTTCAGGGCTTGAAAATCGAGGCTTTTGAAGGCGCTGGCGTAGTCGAAGTCCTTGCCCAACGGATCGGACTTGGGCGAGTGCTGACTCAGAATTTTCAGGTTGAGTTGATTCGGCCACCAGTCACGGTTCGTCGTACCACCACCGGCGGCGTGGTTGAACGGGCATTTCGATTCGTTTGCCATGTTCGAGTCCTTATCAGGTCTGCTACGGCCGGCTCGTGCCGACTTCGGACTAGTAAGGCTAGACCCGACTGGGCAAGTCAGCTAATAGGCCGACTGATGGACACTGATAGGCAAAGTCTTTTATTGCCCTGCACATGTAGGAGCTGCCGAAGGCTGCGATCTTTTGATCTTTCCTCTAAAAGATCAGGATCAAAAGATCGCAGCCTTCGGCAGCTCCTGCATTGGCATTGAGACGAAAAATATTCAGGTGGATTGGGCGGTGTCGTCCTCTGGCACTTCGTCCAAGAGGTCTTCCTGGCCCGGCAGTTCAGTAATCACGCTGAAATCCGTGACCTCAACCGCGCCTTCCCCATATCCCAGCAGATGAAAAGAAAACGCCTTTCGCTGCTGCGGGTTATCAAAGCTGAAATCCATCTCCAGCGGTTGATCCGCCGTGGCGACCATTTCCGACGGCAGACCCAACTGCACGTCTTTCTCGAATTCCTTGGCCTTGAGCTGAATAAAAGCCGTTTGCTGCGGATCAACCGCACGCACGGTCAGGCGCACGCGGGTGTAAGAACCTTTGGGCATTTCCAGGTATTGCGCGCCGATCAGGTTGTCAGCCCAGTCGTCCTTGATCTGCGCTTGCAGCGGGATGACGTTGGTGCTGCCGAACTGATAGCGCTGATTGAGTGGGGTGCGCAGCAGTGACAGGTCGAGTGCGTTGGCACGCGCAGCGATTTGCCGGGCAGGGTGGCCGCTGTATTTACCTTTGTACGTGGCGCTTTCGGCAATGAACCCGGCGCTTTCGTAGTAGCGGCAGCGGCGCGGCATATCGCATTCGGAGAAGATGCCTTGGCCATTGTGGTAACGCAGTTTGCCGTTGGTGAAGGACATGATTTCGCGACCGGAATCGTAGTCGCGGAACAGCGAACGACCGCTGAGTGCCGTGGGTACCGGCAGGTCGAAATAGTCGAGGATCGACGTGCTCAGATCAACGTGGCCATAAACCCCTTTGTTCAGCCTTGGCAGTTGCGATTGCTCGGGCGCGAGGGTGAGATTGAATCCCCAAGAGGAGGCCAGGCGTACACCGTCGATGCCATGGGATTCATCCGAAGTAATCACTACCAGCGTGTCTTTCAACACGCCTTGGCGTTCGAGACCGCTGAGGAACTGCTCCAGCGCGTCATCGAGATAACCAACGGCGGCTTGTTTGGGCGTTTCATAACGCTCCAGATATTCCTCCGGGGCGGAGTAGGGCTGATGCGTGCCAACGGTCAGTAGCGTGAGCATCCACGGCTGTTTCTGCTTCTTCAATTCGCCGACGTAATCCAGCGCGCCCTCGAAGAAGGCCTTGTCGTCCTTGCCCCAGGGGAATTCCAGGTAGTTGCTGTTGGTGAACCATTCCAGACCATGGGTCGCGTCGAAACCGATGTGCGGCATGATCTTGTCTTTGGCCATGAAGCGCAGCCCGGCGCCTTGCAGGTAATGCGTGCTGAAACCGTGCTGGCGCAGTTGCGCCGGCAGACAGGCTTGATTGCGTTCGTTAAGGGTGAGCATTTCCACGCCTTTGGGCGTGCCGTTGTTGAGCTTGTCGTAATCGCCGCAGAGCATCGCGTACAGGCCGCGAATGGTCTGGTGCGTGTGCAGCACGTAATCCGGAGTGTTCATGCCGCGCTCGGCCCAGCGGCTGAGGTTGGGCATCAGGTCTTCCTGATAATGGCTGCCAATGGCTTCGCGGTTAGCGCGGAGGTAGGCGCCGGGAATGCCTTCCAGCGCGATGATCAGCACGTTGCGCGCCTGGCCCGGCGCGGCCAGCAGTTTGTGGCCATTGAGGTCGACGTCGGTGAGCCCGGCCATCGCCGGCGCGGGTTCTTCAATATCGCCGTCGAGCCATTCTTCGCCCTGAATCTGCAGATCGGCGACTTCGCTGGCGAGCAGTTGGTGTGGCAGGTTGTACAGCCGCCACGGATCAGCTTCGTTCGGCCACAGGTTCTGCGCGCCCCAATGCGCGGCGAACAACACCAGTGGCACGCTCCACACCGCGCGGGGCAGGGCTGGGCGAGTGACGCCGCGCCCGAGATACCGGGTCAGCAGCCAGACCATCAGCGCCAACAGCAAAACAATGCCCACCGCCGGATGCGCCAAACCGCCGCCGGTGGAGTTTTCGACAAATTGCGGATCGATCAGGTAATGAATGTCGGAAGGTGTCGGCAAGCGGCCGACTGCGCTCACCAGTTCAGCAGTCGCCACCGCCAGCAGGCCCCAGAGCAACAGCACCGGCAGCGCCAGCCACCACGCGCGGCGATGCAGCAAAACCACCAGCGAACTGCCAATGGCCAGATCCGACAAATACCCCAGCGGTGACGACCAGCCCAATACCGCGCGCAGGCACACCGGCACGATCAGCACCAAAACAATCAACGAGACGAGGCGGGCATGCGGATGCCGCAAACGGTGAAAAAGAGCGCTCACAAAAAAAAGACCTTACCGTCATTAAAACGTCAAAAAAGTGTGGGCGATGATACCAAGGGTGGGCGGACTGATCGCCCTTTTAAACGCTTGGGTGATCTGGTTTGGGCAGGTGCTGAATGGCTTGAAGCCCAGAGCGGCTCTACAGTTGCCCAACAATCGTCGATATTTCTATCGGCGTGTTTATTGTTTCAGCCTGTTTAATAACTCCAGAACCCAATCAATTCCCCTGTGGGAAAGGGGCAACCTTGCGGTGCCCCTTTTTTCGTTACGCTGCGTCTTCTTCGCGCTTCACCACCAAGGTCAAAATGTCATAGCTGGCCACCAGCTCACCGAGCTGGTTGGTGACTTCCACATCCCACGCCACAACGCCTTGCGGAATGCCTTGCGGGCTCTTCTTGCCTTGGTCGATCTTGCGTTTGCAGGTCAGGCGCGCCTGAATGGTGTCGCCGATACCGACCGGGTTGATGAAACGCAAAGTGTCGAGGCCGTAGTTGGCCAGCACCGGGCCGGGCGCAGCGGAGACGAACAGGCCAGCGGCCGCCGACAGCACGAAATAGCCGTGGGCGATGCGTTTGCCGAACTGCGATTCCTTGGCGGCGATGTCGTCGAAGTGCATGTAGAAGTGGTCACCGGACAGACAGCCGAAGTTGACCAGATCCGCTTCGGTGACAGTGCGGCGGTGAGTCAGCAGCGACTCGCCGATCTGCAGATCCTGGAAGTGTCGACGGAATGGATGCACTTCGGTCTCGATGACTTTTGCGCCGCGCACGTGTTCACCGGTGACGGCAGCGAGCATGGTCGGCGAGCCCTGCACGGCGGCGCGTTGCAGGTAATGTTTTACTGCACGCAAGCCACCCAACTCTTCACCACCACCAGCGCGACCCGGGCCGCCGTGTTTCAGTTGTGGCAGTGGCGAACCATGGCCGGTGGATTCGGCCGCGGATTCGCGATCCAGTACCAACAAACGGCCGTGCCAGGCCGCGGCAACCGGAATGGCTTTGGCGGCGATTTTCGGATCTTTGGTGACGAGGCTGGCAACCAGACTGCCCTTGCCGCGCGCGGCCAGCACCAGCGCTTCATCGAGATCGTCGTAGGCCATCAGTGTGCTGACCGGGCCGAAGGCTTCGATGTCATGCGCGCCACCTTCGGCGTGCGGATCACGGGCCAGCAACAGCGTTGGAGCGAAGAATGCGCCTTGGCTGACGTTTGCGCCGCGCGGTTCGAAACCGTCCTCAGCGCCGAACAGTTGATCGCAGCTTTGCAGCAAGCTTTGCAAGCGTTCGCCGACGTCCTTCTGCTGATCATGGGAAGCCAATGCGCCCATGCGCACGCCTTCCACGGATGGATCGCCGACGACGACTTTCGCCAAACGATCGCGCAGACGTGTGGCGACGGCGTCGATGTGTTGTTTGGGCACGATGGCGCGGCGAATCGCGGTGCATTTCTGCCCGGCCTTGGTGGTCATCTCGCGGGCGACTTCTTTGATGAACAGTTCGAACTCTTCGTCGTCCGGGGTTACGTCAGGGGCGAGGATCGCGCAGTTCAGTGAGTCGGCCTCGGCGTTGAACGGCACCGAGTTGCGGATCAGGTTCGGGTTGACGCGCAGCTTGGCGGCGGTGTCGGCGGAACCGGTGAACGTCACCACGTCCTGGCCTTGCATGCGGTCGAGCAGGTCGCCGGTGCTGCCGATTACCAATTGCAGGCTGCCGGTCGGCAACAGGCCCGAGGCATCCATCATGCGTACCACGGCTTCGGTCAGATAACTGGTGGCGCTGGCCGGTTTGACGATGCACGGCATGCCCGCGAGGAAGCACGGCGCGAATTTTTCCAGCATGCCCCAGATCGGAAAGTTGAACGCGTTGATGTGCACCGCGACGCCGCCGCGCGGCACCAGAATGTGCGTGCCGGCAAAGGTGCCGAGTTTGCCCAAGGGCAGCGCCGGGCCTTCGTGGACGATGTTGCCCGACGGCAACTCACGCGCGCCGAGGCCGGCGTAGGTGAACAGCGTGCCGTTGCCGCCCTCGATGTCGATCCAGCTGTCGGCGCGGGTGGCGCCGCTGTGGTGCGAGAGCGCGTAAAGCTCTTCCTTGCGTTCGCTGAGGTACAGCGCCAAGGCTTTGAGGCGTTGCGCGCGTTGCTGGAAGTCGAGCTTCATCAGTTCGGTAACGCCTTGGCGGCGACCGAAGTCGATAGCTTCGGCGAAGTCCGGGCGTTCTTCATGCGTGCGCGCCAGCTCGTGGCCGTCGATGGCGCTGCGCAGGATTTGCGCGCCGTGTTGGCCGATCCAGCGGCCGGCGAGGAAGCTTTGCAGGGTAGGGGCGTGGGACATGAAATAAGCTCCTGTGCTTGAAATTAGTGTTGGTTGGCGCCGGACGCGCCGATGCCGGTCATCGAACGGATGAACTGAGCAAGCCCGCTCCCACATCGGTTCGTGTTGAGGCCTGGCTCATTGAGCACCACCATTCCCCTGTAGGAGTGAGCCTGCTCGCGAAAGCGGTGTGTCAGGCAACTTCAGTGTTGAATCTGATGACGCCTTCGCGAGCAGGCTCACTCCCACATGGTTTTGTGTTGATGCCTGGCTCATCGAGCACCACCATTCCCCTGTGGGAGCGAGCCTGCTCGCGAAAGCGGTGTGTCAGGCGACATCAATGTTGAATCTGATGACGCCTTCGCGAGCAGGCTCGCTCCCACATGGTTTTGTGTTGATGCCTGGCGCTGTGAGCACCGCCATCCTCTGTGGGAGCGAGCCTGCTCGCGAAAGCGGTGTGTCAGGCGACTTCATGTTGAATTTGATGACGCCTTCGCGAGCAGGCTCACTCCTACAGGGGATGGGTTTGAATCCTTTAGAACTGGTCGAAATCGAGGACGACTTTGTCGCTCACCGGGTATGCCTGGCACGACAGCACATAGCCCGCCGCGACTTCGTAATCTTCCAGCGCATGGTTGCTGTCCATGTCGACTTCGCCTTCGATGACTTTGCACTTGCAGGTCGAGCACACGCCGGCCTTGCACGAGTACGGCAGCTCCAGGCCTTGCGCATTGCCGGCATCGAGCAGGCTCTGGCTGTTGCGCGGCAGTTCGAACGCCACAGCGCGGCCGTCGCTGATCACGGTGATCTGGCTGACCCCGGCGTCGAGCATTTGCGCGGCTTCGCGGGCTTCGCGTTTGTGCTGGCTGCCGGCCGCGGCGAACAGTTCGAAGTGGATGCGCTCGGCGCCCATGCCTTTGGCCTTGAGGCTGTCGCGCACGGTTTCGGTCATCTCTTGCGGGCCGCAAATGAACGCTGCGTCGAGGGCTTTGACGTCGAGCCAGCGGCTGAACAGTTGCTCGCATTTCTGTGCATCGATGCGACCGTTATAAAGGTCAACATCCTGCTGCTCGCGGCTGAACACGAAGATCAGATTCAGACGTTGCAGGTAACGGTTTTTCAGATCCTCCAGCTGTTCACGGAACAATGCACCGGAGCTGGAACGGTTGCCGTACAGCAACGTGACGCGGCTGTGCGGTTCGTTCTCCAGCGTGGTTTTGATGATCGACAGAATCGGCGTGATGCCCGAACCCGCTGCCACGGCGAGGTAATTGCCATGCCGCGCCGGATCCAGATCAACATGGAAATGCCCGGCCGGTGGCATCACTTCCAGCGTGTGTCCGGGCTGCAATTGCTCATTGGCAAACGCCGAAAACCGCCCGCCGGCCACGCGTTTGATCGCAATGCGCAGTTCGCCGTCATTCACCCCGGTGCAGATCGAGTACGAGCGGCGCACTTCTTCACCGTCCATCTGCGTGCGCATCACCAGGTGCTGGCCTTGGGTGAACTGAAAACTGTCCTGCAGGTGCTGCGGAATGTCGAAGGCGATGGACACGGCGTCACGGGTTTCGCTGCGCACGTCCTTGATGGTCAGGCTGTGAAATTTGCTCATTATTGTTCTCCCGACACGGCGCTGTGCCGTTCAGATGCACTTGAAATAGTCGAAGGGCTCGCGGCAATCGCAGCAGCGGTACAAGGCTTTACATGCGGTCGAACCGAACTCGCTGAGCACTTCGGTGTGGGCGCTGCCGCACTGCGGGCAGAGCACCGTCGGACTCTCGCCGAGCAGCGTGCGTTTGCTTGCGCTGCCATCGGGCGGGGCGATGCCGTAAGCGCGCAGGCGTTCGCGGCCATCGGCGGTGATCCAGTCGGTCGACCACGCCGGGGTCAATTTGCGCTCCAGTTTCGGCGCATTGAATCCGGCCTGTTCCAGCGCGGTGCGGATGTCATCCTCGATCACTTCGGTGGCCGGGCAACCGGAGTAGGTCGGCGTGACCACCACGTGCAGATGCCCGGCCTGCCAGTCGAGATCGCGGACGATGCCCAGATCGACCACGCTGACCACCGGCACCTCCGGATCCATGACTTCGGCGAGGGTCGCCCAGGCCTTGTCCAGATCACCGAGCAGCGCCGGCCGGGCGCCGCGATCGCTGGTGATCAACTCACCAGGTTGCATCGGGATACGCTCGGGGCAGGAACTGCATTTCTGCGAGCAAAATGCCCAGGTGTTCGCTGTGCAGACCGCGACGGGCATTCAGATAGAAGTAGCTCGGCGCTGCCGGGACGGGCAGGGTGGCGCGAGTGAACACGTCGTTGACCGTGGTTTGCCATTGCGCAGCGACGCTGGCGATGTCCGGCGAAATACCGGCCGCGCACAGACGTTGTTCGCTGTCGTCAGCGGCGATCAGTTCGACGGTAAAACGCCAGACTTCCGGAATCGCCGCGAGCATGCGCCGATGGCTTTCTTCGGTGCCGTCGCCCAGGCGTTCGATCCACTCGCCGGAGCGGCGCAGGTGATAGGTGACTTCCTTGACCGCTTTGGCGGCGATCCCGGCAATGCGTTCGTCGCTCGACTGGCTCAGGCCCTGCAACACCGGCAGGTGCCAGGCGTCGTAGAGGAATTGCTTGAGCATGGTCACGGCGTAGTCGCCATTCGGTTGCTCGACCAGCAGCAGATTGCGGTAGGCACGCTCGTCGCGGCGGAAGGCCAGATCATCGGCATCGCGGCCGTCATCCAGCAACTCGGCAGCGTATTCCAGCCAGTGCCGCGCCTGGCCAACGAGGTCGAGGCCGACGTTCATCAGCGCCAGTTCTTCTTCCAGCGCTGGCGCCTTGCCGCACCATTGGCACAGACGCTGGCCCTGAATCAGGGCGCTGTCACCGAGGCGCAGCAGGTATTCGATCAGATCGGTTTTATCGTTCATGGTCGACCTCACATGTGCCCGACTTCGGCCGGCAGTTCGTAGAAACTGGCGTGGCGATAAACTTTGTCGTCAGCCGGATCGAACAGCGGATCCTTTTCATCCGGCGACGAGGCGGTGATCAGCGCCGAAGGCACCACCCACAGGCTCACACCCTCGCTGCGACGGGTGTAGAGCTCGCGGGCGTTTTCGATGGCCATGGTGGTGTCGGCGGCATGCACGCTGCCGACGTGTTTGTGATTGAGGCCGTGCTTGCTGCGCACGAAAACTTCGAAAAGGGTCCATTGGGACATGTCATTCACTCCACATCAGTTCGGTTAGTGCGGCTGACAATCGATCGTTCCCACGCTCCTGCGTGGGAATGCAGCCCGTGACGCTCCGCGTCACTGGACGCAGAGCGTCCCTTGAGGCGTTCCCACGCAGAGCGTGGGAACGATCAGCAGTCGTGCCTTGGGTCAGGCGGCGTTTTTGTTGTTTTTTTTACGGGCATGAGCGACGGCGGCTTCGCGTACCCAGGCGCCGTCTTCAATGGCTTTGCGGCGGGTGGCGACGCGTTCCTGATTGCACGGGCCGTTGCCCTTGAGCACTTCGTAGAACTCGTTCCACTGGATTTCGCCAAAGTCGTAGTGGCCGCGCTCGGCGTTCCACTTCAAGTCAGGATCGGGGCAGGTGCAGCCGAGCAGTTCGAGCTGCGGGATGGTCTGGTCGATAAAGCGCTGGCGCAGTTCGTCATTGCTCTGGCGTTTGATCTTCCAGGCCATCGATTGCGCACTGTTCGGCGAGTGCTCATCGCTCGGGCCGAACATCATCAGCGACGGCCACCACAGGCGATTGATCGCGTCCTGCACCATGTCTTTTTGCGCCTGAGTGCCGTGACGCATCATGGTCAGGAGAATTTCGTAGCCCTGGCGCTGATGGAAACTCTCTTCCTTGCAGATGCGCACCATGGCCCGCGAGTAAGGGCCGTACGAAGTGCGCTGTAGCACCACCTGATTGACGATCGCGGCGCCGTCGACCAGCCAGCCCACCGCGCCCATGTCGGCCCAGTTCAGCGTCGGGTAATTGAAGATGCTCGAATACTTGGCTTTGCCGCTGTGCAGTTTGGCGATCTCTTCATCGCGGTCGGCGCCGAGGGTTTCCATCGCGCTGTAGAGGTACAGCCCGTGACCGGCCTCGTCCTGAATCTTCGCCATCAATTGCAATTTGCGTTTGAGTGACGGTGCGCGAGTCACCCAGTTGCCTTCCGGAAGCATGCCGACGATTTCGGAGTGGGCGTGCTGGGAGATCTGCCGGATCAGCGTCTGGCGATACGCATCGGGCATCCAGTTCTTCGCTTCGATCTTGATTTCTGAATCGATTTTTTCCTGGAAGGCGCGTTCCTCTTCGGACATCTCCGAAAGGTCTTTGATGCGCTTGACGCCGGTTTCTACAAGCTGTGCGTACATTATTGTTCTCCTGCCTCAGGTTTATCGAAGGCATGTTCGAGGGCATGGATAACTTTATAAGTGATACGGAAATTAATATCAAACAAAAAATAACGTGTCGTATGATTTTCTGTATCGCTTCAGATGAATGGTGAGCGTTGCCGCGCATTTGCAAAGCGGAAAAACGCGCACGGCGATGCTCGGCAGAGCATCGCCGTGGTTTTGCAGGGGGAGGGAGGGATTGCAGCGAGCAGCGAAGGCCTTGCACCTTCGCCGCTGTTATTGCTTTTAAGCTTTCACGCGTTTGTCGATCACATGACAGGCCTTGCCTTCCGAGCGTTTGATCGAGAATGGCGGCTGCAGCAGCACCCGTGAACTGATACCGATGTAGGTCTTGATGTGCTTGCTCAGCTCGCCGCACAGGGCTTTCTGCTGTTCATCACTCAAGCCTTGATGCTCGGCCTTGAGCTCGACGTGGACATCGACGCTGTCGAGATTGCCGTTGCGATACAGGTGAATCTCGTATGACTCCGACAGCTGTTTGACTTTCAGTACCTGCTCTTCGACCTGGGTCGGGAACACGTTGACGCCGCGGATGATCAGCATGTCGTCGCTGCGGCCGGTGATCTTGTCGATACGGCGCATCGGGCGTGCGGTGCCCGGCAGCAGGCGAGTGAGGTCGCGGGTGCGGTAGCGGATCATCGGCAGGGCTTCTTTGCTCAGCGAAGTGAACACCAGTTCGCCCATCTGCCCGTCCGGCAGCACTTCGCCGGTGATCGGGTCGATGATTTCCGGGTAGAAATGGTCTTCCCAGATCGTTGGGCCGTCGCGGCTTTCCGCGCATTCCATGGCTACACCCGGGCCCATGATTTCCGACAAGCCATAGATGTCGAGCGCAGTGATGCCCAAGCGTACCTCGATGGCGCTGCGCAGTTCGGCAGTCCACGGCTCGGCGCCGAAGATGCCCAGGCGCAGGGCCAGTTTGTGCGGGTCGATGCCCTGACGTTCGATCTCGTCAGCGATGTTGAGCATGTACGACGGCGTGACCATGATGATGTCGGGCTGGAAATCTTTGATCAATTGCACTTGTTTTTCGGTCTGGCCGCCGGACATCGGAATCACCGTGCAACCCAAGCGTTCAGCACCGTAATGCGCGCCGAGGCCGCCGGTGAACAGGCCGTAACCGTAAGAGATGTGCACCTTGTCACCGCGGCGGCCGCCGCCGGCACGAATCGAACGGGCAACGATGTTGGCCCAGGTGTCGATGTCGTTCTGCGTGTAACCGACCACGGTCGGTTTGCCGGTGGTGCCGCTGGACGCGTGCAGGCGCACGACGTCATGCATCGGTACGGCAAACATGCCGTAGGGGTAGTTGTCGCGCAGGTCGGATTTGGTGGTGAACGGAAACTTCGCCAGATCGTCCAGCGAGCGAATGTCGTCCGGGTGCACGCCCAGCGCATCGAAGCGTTGGCGGTACAGCGGCACATTGTTGTAGGCGTGGTTGAGGCTCCAGCGCAGGCGCTCGAGTTGATGCTGACGCAACTGGTCGACGCTGGCGGTTTCCAGCGGATCCAGTTCAGGGTTGAGCACGGCTTGGGCAATTGGCATGTTCATGACTTCACTCGAATTATTTTTGTGTTTCCGCCCCGGTGGCGCGGGGCTCAGAGTGCATGCCCCAAGGATACCTGTCGGCACCTCGGGAATCGCGGTTCTTTAGTCGGATAAACGCTCGATCACCAGCGCGATGCCTTGACCGACACCGATGCACATGGTGCACAGCGCATAGCGGCCCTGACGCTCTTCCAATTCCTGCAGGGCGGTGGTGACCAGTCGCGCGCCGCTCATCCCCAGCGGATGGCCGAGGGCGATGGCGCCGCCGTTCGGGTTGACGCGTGGGTCGTCATCGCCCAGACCGAGTTCACGCAGCACCGCCAGGCCTTGCGCGGCGAACGCTTCGTTGAGTTCGATGACGTCCATGTCGGCGAGGCTGAGGTTGGACAGTTCCAGCACCTTGCGCGTCGCCGGCACCGGGCCGATGCCCATGATCCGTGGCTCGACGCCGGCAGTGGCCATCGCCACGACCCGGCCGCGAGCCTTCAAACCGTAACGCTGTGCGGTTTGCGCATTGGCCAGCAGCAAGGCGCAGGCGCCGTCATTCACGCCCGAAGCATTGCCGGCGGTGATGCTGCCGCCCTCGCGGAAGGGTGTGCCGAGTTTCTGCAGTTGCTCCAGCGTGGTGTCGGCGCGCGGGTGTTCGTCGTGCTCGACGACTTTGGCCGGGCCTTTGCGCTGGGGGATTTCCACGGCAACGATTTCTTTCGCCAAGCGTCCGCTGGCCTGCGCGGCCGAGGCGCGTTGCTGGCTGCGCAGGGCGAAGGCGTCCTGGTCGGCGCGGGAAATGTTGAACTGTGCGGCGACGTTTTCTGCGGTCTCCGGCATCGAATCAATGCCGAAGATTTTCTTCATCAGCGGATTGACGAAACGCCAGCCGATGGTGGTGTCGTACATCTCCGCCGAACGGGAAAACGCGGTTTCAGCCTTGCCCATCACCAGCGGTGCCCGCGACATCGATTCGACGCCGCCGACCAGCATCAGCCCGGCCTCACCGCTGCGAATCGCCCGAGCGGCAGTGCCGATCGCATCCAGCCCTGAACCGCACAAACGGTTGAGCGTAGTGCCTGGCACGCTGACCGGCAGCCCGGCCAACAGCGCCGACATGCGCGCAACGTTGCGGTTGTCTTCACCGGCCTGATTGGCGCAGCCGTAGATCACGTCGTCGACCTGGCTCCAGTCGACTTGCGGGTGGCGACGCAACAGTTCACGCAGCGGCACGGCGCCGAGGTCGTCGGCGCGCACGCTGCTCAAGCTGCCGGCGTAGCGACCGATCGGGGTGCGCACGGCGTCGATGATCAGAGCGTCATTCATGGGGAGTCTCCGGCGTCAGCACGGTGCCGCGCACTTTGTAGGATTTGCCGTGGAACAGGGCGATCAATTGGCCCTGCTGGTTTTCAATGCGCACGTCGTAGTTGCCAGTGCGGCCCGAGCGCGATTGCTCGGTGCAGCGTGCGGTGAGCGTGTCGCCCAACTGCGCGGGCGCGATGTAATCGATGCTGCAACCGATCGCCACGGTGGCGTCGTTGTAACTGTTGCAGGCAAAGGCAAACGCCGAGTCGGCGAGGGCGAATAGGAAACCGCCGTGGCAGGTGCCGTGGCCTTGAATCATGTCGGCGCGCACGCCCATGCCCAAGGTGCAACTGCCGGGCGCGGCGCTGATCAGGCGGATGCCCAAACCTTGGGTGGCGGCATCGCGGTCGAACATGGTTTGCGCGCAACGGCTGGCGAGGCTCATGGCTTCAAGGCTGGTCATGGAATGTGCTCCCTTCGGCGACTTTGCGGCGTAACAGCAGCGATGGCCGGTAGCGCTCTTCGCCGTAACTGGTTTGCAGGTGGTCGAGGACTTGGGTGATCTGCGCCAGGCCGATGCGCTCGGCCCAGGCTAATGGGCCTTGCGGATAATTGACCCCGGCGCGCATGGCCAGATCGATGTCCGCCGCCGAGGCAACGTCGTGCAGCACGGTGTCGGCGGCTTCGTTGGCGAGCATGGCAACGGTGCGCAGCACGGCCAGGCCCGGTGTGTCGCTGAGCAGGCTGACCTGCAGTCCGGCGCTTTGCAGCAGGGCGATGCCTTGTTCGCGGGCGTTAGTGCTGATGTCCGCCGAGCAACTGATGGCGATGCGTTTGGCGCTGGCGTAATCGAAAGCCAGGTCGATCAGGATCAGATTGCGTAGGCCATCTTCTTTGGCGCGTTGGCTGGCCATGCGCCCGTCGCTCAGGGCCAATACCGCGTCGCCGACCCTTAACAGGCCTTTGCCATCGCGCGTGATCACGCTGGTTTTCAGGCGTGGCAGCAAATCGTTAAGGACGCCGAGATCGCCTTCGACCACGCAGCTATCGACGCTCGCATCGCTGCTGATTTGTTGCGGCTGCGGACGTTGCGCGCCTTCGCTGTAATCGTAAAAACCACGACCGCTTTTGCGGCCGAAGCGTCCGGCGTCGACCAGTTCTTTCTGGATCAGCGACGGCTGAAAACGAGTGTCGCCGTAATAGGCGTCGAACACCGAACAGGTCACCGCGTAATTCACATCGTGGCCGATCAGATCAGTGAGTTCGAAGGCGCCCATAGCGAAGCCGCCAGCCTCACGCATCAGCGCGTCGAGCGTCGCGCAATCGGCTGCGCCTTCTTGTAGCAGGCGCAGGCTTTCGGCGTAGAACGGCCGGGCCACGCGATTGACGATGAAACCCGGCGTCGAACGGGTGTGAACCGGTTGCTTGCCCCAGGCTTTGGCGGTGTCGAACAGAGTGCGGGCGAGGGCGGGATCGCTGGCCAGGCCGGAAACGATTTCCACCAGTGGCATCAACGGCGCCGGGTTGAAGAAGTGCAGTCCGAGCAGACGTCCCGGGCGTTGCAGCCCTGCAGCAATGCTGGTGATCGACAGTGAAGAAGTGTTGCTGGCGAGAATGCAGTCGTCGCCGCAAAGACCTTCCAACTGTTTGAACAACCCGCGTTTGACTTCAAGGTTTTCGACAATCGCTTCGATGATCAACGTGCAGTCGGCCAGCGTTTCGATGGCTTCTACCGCGTGCAAGCGAGCGACGATGGCGCCGCGCTCATCCGCCGCGAGTTTGCCTTTCTCCACGCGTTTACCGAGCTGGCGGTCGATACCGTCGATGGCTTGCGCGGCGGCGCCCGGACGATTGTCCAGCAGCAACACCGAATGCCCGGCTTGCGCCGCGACTTGCGCAATGCCGGCGCCCATGGCGCCGGCACCGATCACGGCGATTTTTGCGTTGCGGTCGAGTGCGCTCATGTTCAGCGACCCTTGAACGCTGGGGTGCGTTTGTCCATGAAGGCGCTGACGCCTTCGCGGTAATCCTCGCTGCGCCCGGCCAGCCGTTGCAGGTCGCGCTCCAGCTCAAGCTGTTCATCGAAGGTGTTGCTGAGGCTGGCGTTGAGGCTGCGTTTGATCAGCGCCAGACCGTAAGTCGGTTGTGTGGCCAAGTGGCGGGCGAGGGTCAGCGCTTCGTCGCGCAATTGCGCATCGTCAACGCAGCGATAGATCAGCCCCCATTGCTCAGCCTGTTCGGCGCTCAAACGGTTGCCGAGCAAGGCCAAGGCTTTGGCGCGGGCCATGCCAACCAGTCGCGGCAACGTCCAAGTGCCGCCGGAATCCGGGATCAGGCCGATTTTGCAGAACGCTTGAATGAAGCTCGCCGAACGCGCCGCCAGCACCAGATCGCAGGCCAGCGGAATGTTCGCGCCGGCCCCGGCTGCAACGCCGTTGACCGCGCAAATCACCGGCATTGGCAGATCGCGTAACTGGCGGATCAACGGGTTGTAGAAGGTTTCGATCGACACGCCGAGATCCGGCGCTTCAGTGCCTGGCGCGACATTGCGGTCGCTGAGATCTTGACCGGCGCAGAAGCCGCGACCTTCACCGGTCAGCAGCAGCACGCGCACTTCCGGGTTCTGCCGCACCTGCTTCAGCGCTTCCTTGACCTCCAGGTGCATGGCGGTGTTGAAGCTGTTCAGTTGCTCGGGCCGGTTGAGGCTGAGCAGGGCGACGCCGGCCTCGATGGAAAACAGGATGTGTTCGAAGTTCATGGGCAAGGCTCTCCGGGAGATCGTTCGATTCGATTACTGGCCGCGAAACTGCGGCGCACGCTTGTCTTGAAAGGCGCGGATGCCTTCATCGCGGTCGGCGGTGCCGGCCAGCAAGGTGAAGGCGTGGCGCTCGAAACGCAGGCCGCTGGCCAAATCGGTGTCCATCGCCTTGAGCAGCGCTTCCTTGGCCAGACGCACGGCCAATGGCGCTTTCGCGGCGATGGCGTGGGCGATCTGCAGGGCGCGTTCGACGGTGAATTCCGGCTGGGTGATTTCGCTGACCAGGCCGGCGCGCAGGGCATGGCGGGCGTCGATGGCTTCGCCGGTGAGCACCATTTGCATCGCCAGGGATTTACCCACGGCACGCAGCAATCGCTGGGTGCCACCGGCGCCGGGCATGATCCCGAGGTTGATTTCCGGCTGACCGAAACGCGCGTCTTCACCGGCAATCAGGATGTCGGCGTGCATCGCCAATTCGCAGCCGCCGCCGAGGGCGAAGCCGTTGACGGCGGCGATCAGCGGCTTGCTGAAGCGGGTGATGGTTTGCCACGAGGCTTGGCGCGGGTCATTGAGGATGCCGACCAGATCGCGCTCGGCCATTTCCTTGATGTCGGCGCCGGCAGCGAAGGCTTTGCGGCTGCCGGTCAGCACCACGGCGCGGGTCTCGGGGTCGGCTTCGGCGGCGCTCAGTGCAGCGGCGAGTTCGCCGAGCAGTTCGGTGTTGAGGGCATTCAAGGCCTGCGGACGTTGCAGGGTGATCAGGCGCACAGCTTGCAGCTGTTCAACGGCCAGGGTTTGAGGCATGGCAAAGGCCCTCACGGAGCACGCTCGGCTAATGCCGGCTTGTTGTTGGTTCGACGTCAGGCGTCGGTTTTGCCGGAGTATAGGCTTAACGTGATACGTAAATGCAAGATTGAAATGTGATTAATGTGTCTCAAATGTAAGGTTGTGGAATTTGCTACAGCTCGTTGGTTCTTGGTTGGAGTTGAATAACTGATTGAAATAACGCGAATGTTTGTGGGTATTGTGGGATCGAGATTGCCGATGAACGGTGTTCGACAAAAGCGATACGCTTTTCTCTCTTCACTGCATCGAAATGATGTGATACAAATCAAGCCTGTTTACGCATCGCTTTGCGTATCTCACCGCACAACGTCCACCAAAGGAGCCTGCGATGACCTGTTACAGCCTTGATGGACTGACCCCGGTGGTTGACCCTTCGGCCTATGTGCATCCGTCAGCGGTGTTGATCGGCGACGTGATCATTGGCCCGCATTGTTATGTCGGGCCGCTGGCCAGTTTGCGCGGCGACTTCGGCCGCATCGTGCTGGAAGAGGGCGCTAACTTGCAGGACACCTGCGTGATGCACGGCTTTCCCGACAGCGACACGGTGGTCGAGCGCAATGGCCATATCGGCCACGGCGCGGTGTTGCACGGTTGCCGGATCGGCGCTGACGCGCTGGTCGGGATGAATGCGGTGGTGATGGATAACGCACGAATTGGCGCACGCTCGTTTGTCTCGGCGGCGGCGTTCGTCAAAGCAGGATTTGAATGCCCGGAGCAGTCATTGGTGATGGGCGCGCCGGCGAGTATCAAGCGCGTATTGAGTGATCAGGAAGTGGCGTGGAAACAGGCCGGTACTCGCGAGTACCAGGCGCTGGCCCAGCGCTGCCTTACGCAGATGCAGGTGTGCGAACCGCTGAGCGAACCTGAAGCGGATCGGCCGCGGATAAGCGACAGCGGCTTGCGCCCAAAAGCATCTCAATCCCAGTGAGATCAGGTCTTTGTGTGGTTGCAGGACTTTGTGGTGAGGGGATTTATCCCCGACGGGCTGCGAAGCGGCCCCAAAAGCCGGGACTGCTGCGCAGTCCATCGGGGATAAATCCCCTCGCCACAGGGTTCACTCATAAAGGTTTTGATTCGGTATATTCCTTCCTTTTTCATTGTCCGGTACGCCCATGTCATCGCTGACACCTTTGAACCACCTCATCACCCGTTTCCAGGAGCAGACGCCGATTCGCGCCAGTTCCTTGATCATCACGCTGTACGGGGATGCCATCGAACCCCACGGCGGCACGGTGTGGCTGGGCAGTCTGATCCAGTTGCTCGAACCGATCGGCATCAACGAACGGCTGATCCGTACTTCGATTTTTCGCCTGACCAAAGAAGGCTGGCTGACCGCCGAAAAAGTCGGCCGCCGCAGCTACTACAGCCTCACCGGCACCGGGCGCCGGCGCTTCGATAAGGCCTTCAAGCGCGTGTACAGCTCAACCGTGCCGGCGTGGGATGGTTCGTGGTGCCTGGCGATGCTCACGCAATTGAGCCAGGACAAGCGCAAGCAAGTGCGCGAAGAACTCGAGTGGCAAGGTTTTGGTGCGATTTCTCCAGCCGTGCTGGCGTGCCCGCGCAGTGATCGCGCCGACGTCAACGCGACCCTGCAAGACCTCGGCGCGCTCGAAGACACCATCGTTTTCGAAACCACCGCGCAAGACGTATTGGCCTCCAAAGCCCTGCGTGCACAGGTGCGCGAGAGCTGGAACATCGAGGAACTGGCGGCGCATTACAGCGAGTTCATCCAATTGTTCCGACCGCTCTGGCAAGCACTGCGCGAGCAGGAAAACCTGCTGCCTGCCGACTGCTTCATGGCACGTCTTCTGCTTATTCATGAATACCGCAAATTGCTGCTGCGCGACCCACAACTGCCTGACGAATTGCTCCCCGGCGATTGGGAAGGCCGCGCCGCCCGCCAGCTGTGCCGCAACATTTACCGATTGATCTACGCCAAGGCCGAAGAGTGGCTGAACACTGCGCTGGAAACCGCGGACGGGCCGTTGCCGGATGTCGGCGAGAGTTTCTATCGACGTTTTGGCGGCTTGAAATAAGCGCCACAACGAGGGAGCCGCACTGTTCAGGAAGAACGCTTGGATTGACGTAGATAATAAAAACAAGCCTGCGTGAGGCCAGACATGATTTCTTCAACTGCACAACGCCGTGACGGCTTCGATCAATGGATCCATCAGATCAATCAGATCTGTGGCGCCTTCAACGCGCAAACCCTCGGCGCCGATTTCTCCGGGCGCATTCGCGAGTACCAAAGCGGTGCGCTCAAGCTGAGTTTTGTCGACGCCTGCCAGGCGCGGCTGTATCGCACGCCGACGGAAATCGCTGCCGGCGAGGGCGGTAAATATTTTGCCGTGTTCCAGCTCGAAGGCTCGGCGGGCATGGCTCAGGGCGACAATAAAGCGCTGCTCTCGGCGGGCGACATCACCCTGATCGACGCCTCGCGCCCGAGCGATTTCACCTACCACGAGAACTCGCGGCAACTGTCGCTGATCCTGCCGACGCATCTGGTCGAGAAGACCCTGCGCTTCAATCAGGTCAAGTGCGGCCACCGCATCCCGGCGAGTTCGCCGATGGCCATGCTCTCGCACCATTTGATTCTCGACGCGACGCGGCAGAAGAACCTCAGCCTGAGCGAAAGCGAAGCGACGCTGGAGGCGATTGTCAGCCTGCTGCGCCCGGCGATCAGCCACAGCGAAGATTGCAGCGATCTGCATGAACGGATCTTTCAGAAGACCTTGGCGTGCATCGACGAGCACATTCGCTGTGAAGAACTCTGTCCGGAATGGCTTGCGCGGGAAGTCGGCATGTCGGTGCGCGGGCTGTACCGGATCTTTGCAAAAAAGGGTTTAGTGGTGGCGCGCTACATCAAGAATCGGCGACTGGATTTGTGTGCCGAATCGCTGCGCCAAGCCGGGGCTGAGCAGAAGCTCTCGGTGTTCGGTTATTCCTGGGGCTTTTCCGATTCGAGCCATTTTTCCACGGCATTCAAATCACGTTTCGGCATTGCGCCGGGGGAGTACCGCAGGCAGCACGCCTGAGGCTCAGTAGTGCATGCCGTCGTCGATGGCGATGCCTTGCGCGCGCATGGCCTTGATCAGCTCCGCGCGGGTGCCCGGCAGGTTGAGCATGGTTTCGTGGCGCAACTGCGCAATCTCGTCAGCGCTGTACGGCTGATAGTGAGCGGGTGTGCTTTTACCGGCCATGCCGTCCTCGCGAATCAGCCAGTTGAGCAGGTCGGCCAGTTGCGCGTTGTTCAGCGCTGATTGCGACATGCCCGGCACGCGCACCAGAAACTCCCGGCCACCGGGCACCTTCAGAAAGTTGCCGACGAAACCGGTCAGGCGCGGCGTGTCGTTGGCGGCTGAACCGGTGCCGTCGGGCAAGTGGCAGCCGGCGCATTGCAGCTGATAGTTCACGCCGACGCTGTAACCCGCCTGGGCGATGGGCGTTTGCGGCGATTCGTTGCCCGGCGCATGACGTTGATTGGGGTTGGGAATGGCCCGGGCGTAAACCGCTGGCGCGGCCAACACCAAAGCCAGACCCATCACGAACAAATGACGCATAACAACATCCTCAAAATTTACACAAACCCTGTAGGAGCTGCCGAAGG
The DNA here is from genome assembly GCF_049959085.1 of Pseudomonas rustica. Taxonomy (NCBI): domain Bacteria; kingdom Pseudomonadati; phylum Pseudomonadota; class Gammaproteobacteria; order Pseudomonadales; family Pseudomonadaceae; genus Pseudomonas; species Pseudomonas rustica. The sequence goes on from NZ_CP188200.1 coordinate 2,084,731, forward strand.
CTGCGATCTTTTGATCTTGATCTTGATCTTGAAAAGAAAAGTCAAAAGATCGCAGCCTGCGGCAGCTCCTACAGGGGGTTTTTGCTGATCAGGTCAGACGGCGACGCCGCGAATAATCGAAACCGTGCAGTGGTAGATGTGCGATTTCGCCGCCAGGCACCAGTTCACGTCGTTGTTGTTGAACGGTCGATACGCCGGTTCTTCGCTGTCGTTGCGCGTACAGGCGCACTGCGCGCAGCTCTGTTTTCCGCAGCAATCGTTGTACGAAATGATGTAATCCTTGCCGTCCGCCGGGTTGCGGCAGGTGCCGATCCACGTCACTTGCGAGGCTTCGGTGCCGGGTGGGCACGAGGTCACCGAGCCGCCGCAGCAACTGCACAGAAAGCCGTCGATCGAGCAGTAGCGCCAGTAGTCGCAGCTGTTCGGATCACCCGGATCGCCCGCTTTGGGATTGTCCGCCGCCAGCGCCTTGCTGGTGCGATCCAGTGGCAACAACAGCGGCAGTGCGGCGCCGGCGACCATCAGCGAGCCCATGCGCGCCAGCAATTTGCGTCGCGATGTGGTGTCGGCCACGCGGCGGGTCGAGCGCTCAAAGAGCAGATCCAGCAGTTTCATAAATGTCTCCTGCTCAGTGGCTGTGGCTATGGCCGTGACTGTGGTCATGCGGTTGCGGCTGGTTGTTGAGGTATTCCTGCAGCGTGGCGCTGTGCAGGTGTTCGACCTCGAACAGGCTGTCCAGATGCTCGCGGGAATTGACCAGACCTTTGGCGCGCAAGGTGCCGGATTTGTCGATCAGCGCGGCGTACGGCAGCTTGCCGATCTGGTAGGTCATGCCGACTTCCGGGCCGACCACGTAGGTCATGTCATCGAGTTTGTGTTCGCGGATCAGCGCTTGTTGGGCATCCATGTCGCCGTCGCTGATAAACACCACGTCGAGGCGATCGGCTTGTTGTTTGGCGATGGATTTGATCGCCGGCAGCAGCGATTTGCAGATCGGGCAGGTCGGCGAGAGGAAGAACAGCAACTGGTTCTTTTCCCCGGCATAACCAAAATTGACCGGACGACCATGACGATCAGCAGCGGTCACTTGCGGCGCCGCTTCGTTGACCGCCACACCCTTATCGACCATCAGCGCACCGGCCGGAGCAATGCGCCCGTGCAGCACGCCGATCTGCCGCACCAGGCCCATCACCGCGAACGCCAGCGCAATCAGCAGCACCCACAACAGCACGTTGGAAATCATCAGACCTTGCATAAATCACCTACCAATCAATTTGAGCAGAAGAGGGGAGTTGGCCAGCAAGCCGTCGGCGGCCGCGTAGATCAGCAGCGCAACAGCACTGGCGGCGACGGTGACAAAACCGTCGAACAAACCAAGGTCGCGAACGATCGGTGTGGTGCTCGCCAGTAACGCCAAAGCCACTAACACCGCGTTGCGCGTCAGCAGAATCGGGCGCAGTGGCTGTGCTTGATCCGGCCCGGCACAGCCACAGTCGATGTCGCGGCGACCGCGCCACAGGTTGATGCCGATGGCGGAGGCGTACAGCGCGATCAACGCAGCTGCGCAGACCGCTGCAATGGCGCGGCTGAACGGCACCAGCAGGGCAAAAGCGATGAGCAACTCCAGCAGCGGAATCACTCGGCCCACGGGCCGTACCAGCGTTTCGGGCAGCAGTTGATAGTCCGCCAGTTGCTTGGCAAACCGCCCCGGTGCGCGCAGCTTGTGCGTCGCCGCGCTGGCCAGCAGCACGGCGACGGCCAGCGCACTGGCGATGATGAAAATCGGGTCAAGGGTCATGACTGAACCTCCTCAGTAGCTCATGACTTGCGTCGCGGTTTTCGCGACTTTCGGCATGCTCGATTGAAGCTTGTTGGTGCTCAGATCGAAGACCTGCAAACCGCCCTCGACGTCAGCGCCGAGCAGCAACGGTTTGTCGTCGCCGGTGGCTTGCAGGCTCCAGACCGGTGTTGGTGCTTCGAGGGTCGCAACCTTCTTGCCGGTCTTGATATCGAAGGCCCAGATCAGCGTGCTCGGGTCTTCCCACTTCATCGCTTCGTGGGCGTCGTGCATCAACACGTACAGGCGATCGAGCTTCGGTGCGACCGCCATCAACTGCCAGCCGCCGGGAGCCCAACCGGTTTTCTTTTCGGCGTCGTTGACCAGCGACCACGCCGGCAGAATCTTCGGCGCGTCGCCGGCGAAATCGACCGGGCGCACAGTGCCGGTGGTGGTGACGAAGTAGTAGGTGTCGCCGACGTTGACCGCGCGCTCGTTGAGCTTCTCGGCGTTCGGGTCGAAGAACGGCGTGCGGCTGCGCGCGGTTTCCTGGCCCTGATCATTGAGGGTGACCACTTGCAGGCTGCCGTCGCCGCACAACGAGGCGAAGCGGCGGTTGCCGACCGGGTAATTGAGCACGCAACCGGGGATGGCGATTTCACTGCTGACCGCATGGGACTGGGTGTCGACCACGGTCACCGAGGTCGATGGGGTGAAGTTGTAGACGTAGACGAAGCGGTCATCGCCGCTCGGTTTCAGGCCGTAGCGCTGGGTCAGGGATTCGGCGCGTTTGCTTGGAATCACCACTTCCCACGAGGGCGACAGCGTCGAGGTGTCCCACGCGGTGAGCACGTCGGTGCGCGTGCCGCGAGTGCCGCGTGAATAGAACAGGTCGGCGCTGTACAGGGTTTTGCGGTCGTGGCTCAGGGCCGACGGCGCGGCAAAACCGGTCGGCACCATGCCGAGGATTTTCTTCTTGTCGGGATCGACCACGGTGACGCGGCCCATCACGAAACTTTCGAATTCGACGTCGACCACATAAGCGCGGTGCGCTTCGGGCGGGAACGCCAGCGTGGTCTGGCCGATGGTGTCGGGCGGCAGATCGGCATGGGCGCTGTTCAAGCCGAGCATCAGCAGGCTCAAGCCCAGCGCTGACGGTACGGTGATCCGGTTGGTTCGCATTGAAGGGGGACTCCCTGACTGGTGCCCTGAAAAGTGGGTGCCAGTGGATTCTGCCTCTGCGGCGAAACCGGGGAATTGCTGTGTCTGCCAAGTGCTTGTGTGTCTGTGCCAGTCGCAATTGGCAGCCTTGCCAACACGACTGGCAGGCAGGGCAAAACCTGCTTTGGCGGCAGGCCAGACAATCTCCATCAGCTCCCGTCGCCACCAATCCCTGTAGGAGCTGAGCTTGCTCGCGAAAGCGGTGTAGCAGGCAACCCCTGTTCTGAATGTGCTGACGTCTTCGCGAGCAAGCTCGGCTCCTACAGGGATTGGTGTGTATTCACTGTTTTTTTGGATGTGTCTTCTATGTCCCTGCTCAAATTCGCCTGTGCTTCGTTGTTTTCTCTGACACTCGCCCAAGCCGCTGTCGCCGCCGATTGCGCGGCGGATTCATCCCACGGCGCACAAATTTTCAACACCGAATGCGGCGTCTGCCACGCGGTTAAAAAAGACGTCACCGGCATGATGGGCCCCAACCTTAACGGCGTGATTGGGCGCAAATCCGGCTCACTGGCAGGCTTCAGCTATTCCCAGGCGATGCGCAGCAAAGACGTCACCTGGCAGGCCGAGACCATCGCCGAACTGATCACCCAACCCCAGGCCTACGTGCCCGGCACCTACATGCCCTACATGGGCCTGGCCTCGAAAGATGATCGTGAGGCCGTGGTGTGTTTCCTCAAATCCAAGGAGGCTTTATGAGCAACGTTGCAATGCTGCCGCAAGTCGCGGCGTTCATTGATCGTCGACATGGCTGCTTTATCGATGGCCAGTGGCAATTCGCTGAAGGGCCGACGATTGCCGTGGTCGATCCGGCCACCGGCCAGACCTTGTGCGAAACCCTCGATGCGCCGGCCGAATTGGTCGAGCGCGCGGTGCAGTCTTCGCATGCCGCGTTCAAGTCTGGCGTGTGGTCGGGCCTGCGCCCGGCCGATCGCGAGCGCATCCTGCTGAATTTCACCCGCCTGGTCGAGGAACACGGCGAAGAGCTGGCGCAACTGGAAACCCTCAGCCAGGGCAAGTCGATCAACATGGCCCGCGCGCTGGATGTCAACGCCACGGTGGAATTCATGCGCTACATGTCGGGCTGGGCGACCAAGATCGAAGGGCAGACCTTCGACGTGTCGATTCCGCTGCCACCGGGGACAAAATTCACCACGTTCACCCAGCGCGAACCGGTGGGTGTGGTGGTCGGCATCGTGCCGTGGAATTTTCCATTGATGATTGCCGCGTGGAAGTTGATGCCGGCGCTGGCCACCGGTTGCACGGTGGTGATCAAACCGGCGATGGAAACTCCGCTGACGGCCATGCGTCTGGCTGAACTGGCGTTAGAGGCGGGCATTCCGGCAGGCGTGTTCAACGTGGTCACGGGCGGCGGGGCTTCGGTCGGCGGCGCGCTGACGACGCATCCACTGGTGAGCAAGGTGTCGTTCACCGGTTCGACGGCGGTGGGCAAAACCGTTGGTGTCGCGTGCATGGCCAACATGACCCGTTTTGCGCTGGAACTGGGCGGCAAGAACCCGATGATTCTGCTGGCTGATGCCGATGTTGAAAAAGCCATTCAAGGCGCGATTCTCGGTGGCTTGCTGAACAACGGTCAGGTGTGCGCGGCGGCGTCGCGCTTCTATGTGCATCGTTCGATTCACGACCAGTTTGTCGAAGGTCTCGCGGCAGTGGTTTCGGCCATGCCGATTGGCGCAGGGATGAACTGCGAGGCAGCGATTAATCCGCTGGTGTCACGCAAGCAGCAACAGAGCGTGCTCAAGCACATCGAACTGGCCAAGCGTGAAGGCGCGCGGGTGGTGTGTGGCGGTGAGCTGCTGGAAGGCGAGGGTTTCTACGTGCAGCCGACGGTGTTGGCGGATGTCGATCACAGCATGGCCGTGGCCCGTGAAGAAGTGTTCGGCCCGGTGTTGGCGGTGATTGCGTTTGATGATGAAGACGCGATGATCGAGTTGGCCAATGACAATCCGTATGGGTTGGCCGCGAGTTTGTGGACGAACGATTTGAGCAAGGCAATGAACCTGGTGCCGCGTATTGAAGCGGGCACGGTGTGGGTGAATGCGCATGTGCTGCTGGATCCGGCGATGCCGTTTGGCGGGGTCAAGCAATCGGGGATGGGGCGAGAGTTTGGTCGAACCGTGATCGAGGCTTACACCGAACTAAAATCCGTGTGCATCGCCCATTGATCCCCCGTCGCACCTTTTACATTTGAAATGCATCCCCCCTGTGGGAGCGGGCTTGCTCGCGAAGGCGGTGTATCAGTTAAACAAATGTCGACTGACACGCCGCTTTCGCGAGCAAGCCCGCTCCCACAGGGGGCCGGTGTTAACTTTCGCGGTCGTCGAAGATGTCTTCAATGGGCATTTCGAATGCGCGGGCAATCTGGAATGCCAGCGGCAAGCTCGGATCGTAGCGTTCGTTTTCGATCGCATTGATGGTCTGCCGCGACACGTTCAAGCGTTCTGCCAGATCAACCTGCGACCACTTGCGCTCGGCGCGCAGTGCCTTCAGACGGTTTTTCATTGGTAGCGGCGTCGCGCAATCTGCAGCCCAACAATCCACATCAGACCCATCACCGGCCACACGCATGTCCACGGAATGTGCGGCGCGCCGACGTTTTCCAAAAACCCGTAACTGAAGGTCAGCAGTGCCGAGGCGGCGAAGGCAAAACCCAGGGCTTCAAACTGGATGCGCAGATGCATTTCATCCATGCGCCGCATGTTGCGCACGATCGCCCAGCACATTAGACCTGCCGGAATAATCGGGGTCAGGGCCACCACGGATCGCAGAAAAATGTTGGCGTCCAGCAGGGATTGGCTGGCGATCAGGGAAAGGCTCAACACCAGCACGTAGAGAACCAATGCGGCGCCCATTTCGAGGTAGTAGCGGTTCATTCTTCACTTCCTATGTAAAAGACCCTTTACATCCTCATCGAAGAATTTGCCGATGTAAAGCACGCTTTCCATCAGCTCAAATAAAACGGGGCGGCATGATCATTAATCAGGCCGCCCCGCAGGTGTTTCAGTCAGTCAGATCAGTGCATTTTGCTGTGATCGTGACCTTCCATGTTGGTCAGCGAGCGAACCGGTGCTTTGACCTCGAGGGTTTCTTTCTCGCCCTTGGCGTTCTCGACGGTCAGGGTCAGCGGCACGGTTTCGCCTTCTTTCAACTGCGCGCTCAGGCCCATCAGCATCACGTGGTAGCCGTTTGGATCAAGCTTCACCGCTTTGCCAGCCGGCAGTTCGACGAACTTCACCGGGCCCATGCTCATGACGTCATTCTTCATGGTCATTTCGTGGATCTGCACGTCTTTGGCGATCGGTGTGGCGACGCTGAGCAACTTGCTGTCGCTGTCGGCGGTAACGGTCATGAACGCGCCGCTGGCGGTCTGGGTCGGCACGGTGGCGCGAACCCACGCGTCGTCGACTTTGGTCTGCGCGGAGGCTTGAAACGCCAGGCCCATCAGCGACAGGGCAATCGCAGCACGTTTGATGTTGTTCAGAACAGGGTGCATCAGCAAACCTCCATAACGGTAAGCAAGTCTTCCGTGCATTCTTCTGCCGAAAGCGAGGTGGACAGGCCCAGGCGCAGGCCGCCACGGGAGTCGTAGACGTAACTGGTCGATGTGTGCGAGATGGTGTAGGTGTCGCCGGCCGGGACTTTCTCGTAGAACACGTCGAATTCCTTGGCGGTGGCCTTGGTTTCTTCAACGGTGCCGTACAGCGCGACGAAGCTCGGGTCGAAGGCTTTCATGTAGGCGTCGAGGATTTCCGGGGTGTCGCGTTCGGGGTCGAGGGTGATGAAGATCACCTGCAAACGATCGCCGTCCTTGCCCATCAGTTTCTTGATTTTTGCCGCGCGGGCGAGGGTGGTGGGGCAGACCGCCGGGCATTGAGTGAAGCCGAAGAAGATCATCGGCATCATGCCGCGAAAGCTCGACAGCGACATGGTTTCGCCGTCAGTGTTCTTCAGCTTGAAAGTGCGTCCCAGGATCTTGTCGCTCAGATCTTTGCCGTACTTGTACGACAGTTCGCCGCGGGTGTCGCAGCCAGCGAGCAGGCCGAGCCCGAGTACGCCCATTCCCGCAAGCACCTTGCGGCGAGTCAACAAAGCCGTCATCTAATACCGCCTTTTGCAGCCCGCCCGTCGACAGGACGGGCGGTGGTTAACCGTAAAAGCGGCGCATGATACCAAACTGACGGCAACGACCGGCTCCGGATCGCCGTACGGCGTAGGATCTGGCGACAAAAGGTGTAAGAAAAAGTGACCGGTAGCGCGTGAGCGTCAGAGAGGGCGGCCCGTCGGACGCCTGTTTGTCTTGCCACCCGTTGTCATCAAATGAAAAGCCATTGTCGCCTGATGCGAAGCGATTGCCTGGCGCGCGACCTAGAGTCAGGTCAACGCCAATCGAGCGATACGCCCAACCTTGCAGGGAGAATAAGAAAAATGGCCAAAGCAGTGCGCTTCTACGAATCCGGTGATCCCGACGTGCTTCGCTATGAAGATGTCGACGTTGGCGATCCCGGCCCAGGCCAGGTGCGTCTTCGTCATGTGGCGGTGGGCCTCAACTACGCCGACACCTACTTTCGCAACGGCACTTACCCGATCCCGCTGCCTAACGGCATGGGCGTTGAAGCCTCCGGTGTGGTGCAGGCCATCGGCGAGGGCGTGAGCAATGTGCGGGTGGGCGATCGTGTCACTTACACCGGGTTTCTCAACACCCTCGGCGCCTACAGCACTGAGCGTCTGATATCCGCCGCACCGCTGATCAAACTGCCGGAAACCATCAGTTTCGAAACGGCTGCCGCGATGACCATGCGCGGGCTGACCTCGGCTTACTTGATGCGGCGCATCCACGACTTCAAAGCGGGCGACAGTATCTTGCTGCACGCTGCTGCCGGTGGCGTCGGTCTGATCGTTTCGCAGTGGGCGAAGTTGCTCGGGCTGACGGTCATCGGCACCGTCTCCACCGAGGCCAAAGGCGAAATCGCCCGTGCCCATGGCTGCGACCATGTGATCAATTACAGCCACCAGGACGTCGCGCAACAGGTGCGCGAATTGACCGACGGCGTTGGCGTCAACGTGGTGTTCGACAGTGTTGGCAAGAACACCTTCATGGGCTCGCTGGACTCGCTCAAACGTCGCGGTCTGATGGTGTGCGTCGGTACGGCTTCCGGGCCGATCCCGCCGGTCGATCCGATGTTGCTGGCAATGAAGGGCTCGCTGTTCATGACCCGCCCGGCATTGGCTGACTACATCGCCGATCCCGAGGAAAAAGCCGCGCTCGCTGGCGAGTTATTCGACCTGGTCGGCAGTGGCCGGATCAAGATCGAAATCAACCAGCACTACGCGTTGCAGGACGCCGTTCAGGCCCACCGTGACCTGGAATCGCGCAAGACCACCGGCTCATCGATTTTCGTCATCTGAAGGAGTCGTCAGCCATGAGAGTCGAACAACTGACGTGCAGCATTGGCGCCGAGCTTGAGGGCGTCAGCCTTGCCGACGCGGTACATGACGACGGTCTTTTTGCCGAAATTCGCGCGCAATTGCTCAAGCACCGCGTGTTGTTCCTGCGTAATCAGGACATCAGCCGTGCCGATCACGTGGCCTTTGCCCGGCGCTTCGGTGAGCTTGAACATCACCCGATGGTTGGCAGCGATCCGGATCATCCCGGGCTGGTGCGGATCTACAAGAGCCCGGAGCATCCGCCGGAACGCTACGAAAACTCGTGGCACACCGACGCCACCTGGCGTGAGGCGCCGCCGATGGGTTGTGTCTTGCGCTGTGTCGAATGTCCCCCGGTGGGCGGCGACACCATGTGGGCCAATATGGTCGAGGCGTATGCGCGCTTGCCGGAAGACGTGAAGATCAAGATTGCCGATCTGCGTGCCCGGCACAGCATCGAAGCCAGCTTCGGTGCCGCGCTGCCGATCGAAAGACGCCTGGCGCTTAGGGCGACGTACCCCGATGCCGAGCATCCGGTGGTGCGCACGCATCCGGACACGCTGGAAAAAGTGCTGTTCGTCAACGCCTTCACCACACACTTCAGCAATTACCACACCCCCGCTCGGGTGCGCTTCGGCCAGGACGCCAACCCCGGCGCAAGTGAGTTGCTGCGCTACCTGATCAGCCAGGCGTACATCCCGGAATACCAAGTGCGCTGGCGCTGGAAACCCAACAGCATTGCGATCTGGGACAACCGCAGCACCCAGCATTACGCCGTGATGGATTACCCGTTGTGTCATCGCAAGATGGAGCGTGCCGGGATCGTCGGCGACAAGACTTACTGATCGACCCTTACTGCATTCGCACTCGAAAACGCCAGCCCGGTGCGAACCCGGCTGCGCGGACAATCATAAAAAAGGAGTACCCCATGCAATTTCTCGACGATTCCCTGCACCCGGAAAACATGGAAAAAGTGGTGATCACCGTGGCCCCGTATGGCCCCGAGTGGATGCCGGAAGATTTCCCCGAAGACATCCCGCTGACCATGGATGAACAGGTGCAGAAAGCGGTCGATTGCTACGAGGCGGGCGCCACTGTCTTGCACCTGCATGTGCGTGAGCTCGACGGCAAGGGTTCCAAGCGTCTGTCGAAATTCAATGAGCTGATTGCCGGTGTGCGTGAAGCGGTGCCGGACATGATTATCCAGGTCGGCGGTTCGATTTCCTTCGCCCCGGAAAGCGATGGTGAAGCCGCCAAGTGGCTGTCCGATGACACCCGGCACATGCTCGCGGAGCTGACACCGAAACCGGATCAGGTCACGGTGGCGATCAACACCACCCAGATGAACATCATGGAGTTGCTGTACCCGGAATACCTTGCAGGCACCTCGCTGGACAACCCGGCCATTCATGCCGCATACAGCGAAATGACCGTGCCGGCCGGCCCGGCCTGGGTCGCCGAACATTTGCGCCGGTTGATGGCCGCAGGCGTCCAGCCACACTTTCAACTGACCGGCATGCATGCCCTGGAAACCCTGATGCGTCTGGTGCGCAGCGGTGTGTACATGGGCCCGCTGAACCTCACCTGGATCGGCATCGGCGGTGGTTTCGACGGGCCGAACCCGTTCAACTTCTTCAACTTTATCCATCGCGTGCCGGACGCTTGCACCCTGACGTCCGAGTCGTTACTCAAGAACGTGCTGCCGTTCAACACCATGGCGTTGGCGATGGGCTTGCATCCGCGAGTCGGCAATGAAGACACGATCATTGATCACAAGGGCGATCGCTTCGGGTCGGTGCAACAGATTCAGCAGACCGTGCGCATTGCCCATGAACTGGGGCGCGAGATTGCTACCGGCAAGGAAGCCCGCGAGATTTATCGCATTGGCGTGGCGTATCAGAGCATCGAAGAAACCTTGTTGGCCAACGGCATGGCGCCCAACCGCAAGGCCGGGCAAAAAGGTCTGCCGCAACGCGGCTGACTGAACCGGGCGAGGGGCCGCTGGCCTCTCGTCCGTTGCGTTACCCCAAAAGCTCGATAACAACAAATACAACAAAGTTTCGAGGAGGCTGCATGGCCTATCACCCCAGCGCCAGCGATGACGACGATAACGACGTCGGTGTTGCGCGCACATATGCCTGGATCGTTTTTGCCCTGACGTTCGGCTTGTTGATTTCCGATTACATGTCGCGTCAGGTACTCAACGCGGTGTTTCCGATGCTCAAGGTCGAGTGGGCCTTGAGCGACAGTCAACTGGGCTTGCTCAGTGGCATCGTCGCGTTGATGGTCGGGCTGCTGACCTTTCCGCTGTCGCTGCTGGCCGACCGTTTTGGTCGGGTGAGAAGTTTGGCCTTTATGGCTTTTCTCTGGAGCGTGGCCACATTGGGTTGTGCGGTGGCGCAGGACTATCCGCAGATGTTCATTGCGCGGTTTATGGTCGGTGTCGGCGAGGCGGCTTACGGCAGCGTCGGCATCGCGGTGGTGATTTCGGTGTTTCCCAAACACATGCGCGCCACCCTCGCCAGCGCGTTTATGGCCGGTGGTATGTTCGGCTCGGTGCTGGGCATGGCGTTGGGTGGGGTGATCGCTGCGAAGATGGGTTGGCGCTGGTCGTTCGCTGGCATGGCGCTGTTCGGTCTGGTGCTGGCGCTGCTGTATCCGCTGATCGTCAAGCAAGCGCGGATTGCGCCGCAGTGCGCAACCCGTGCGGCGAGTAAAGCCGCGGCGGCGATCAAGCGTCCGCTGAGCACCTTGTATTCCAGTCGCTCGGTGGTGGCGACGTACATCGGCAGCGGTTTGCAGTTGTTCGTCTGCGGCACGGTGATCGTCTGGATGCCCAGTTACCTCAATCGTTATTACGCCATGGGCACCGACAAGGCCGGTGCTGTGGCGGCAGTCATTGTGTTGTGCAGCGGCGCGGGAATGATTGTCTGCGGGATGATCAGTGATCGGCTGTGCCGTCATGCGCCTGAGCGCAAAGTCGCATTGGCCATCGCTTATTGCCTGGGCAGTTGCTTGCTGCTTTCGGCGGCCTTCGCCTTGCCGGCCGGGCCCGCGCAATTACTGCTGATCGGCCTGGGCATGTTGATCGCCACGGGCACCACCGGACCTGCCGGGGCGATGGTTGCCAACCTGACGCATTACTCGGTGCATGGCACAGCATTCGCCACACTGACCCTGGCCAATAACCTGCTGGGGCTGGCGCCCGGGCCCTTCATCACCGGCAAATTGTCCGATCTGATCGGCCTGCACGCGGCCTTCCAATTCGTACCGCTGGTGAGTATCGCGGCCGCCGCAGTGTTCTTCTACGCGCGCAGTCATTACCTCAAAGACATTGCCCGGCTGGCGGGCGAACGCGTCAGCGACCCGGTCAATGAAGTCGCCTGCGAGGTGAAAGTATGAGTCGTCTTCCTGCGTTGCGCGTTGCTGTACCAGACAACAAATGCCCGCCGAGAGGAGGGCGGTCACTGTTTGAGTTCGCCGATAAAAGCCTGGCGCTGTTCAACGTCGACGGTGAGTTGCTGGCCATCGACGACAGCTGTCCCCATCAGGGTGCATCGCTGTGTGGCGGTCGGCTGGAGGGCCAGGTCATTCAGTGTTGCGCGCATGGTTTGCGCTTCGATCTGCGCAGCGGCTATTTGCTCAATTCGAAGCAGGTCAAAGTCACACGCTACCCGGTTGAAGTCATTGATGGTCAGGCGTTTATCGTCCTCGCTTGCGAGGAGTCTGTGGCATGAGCACCGTTGCGCTTACCCGTATTCATAGCCAGACACGCGAGTTGGCACCGGGGTTTATCGTCAGCCTGATCGTCGCCGCGGCTGCTTCGTTTTTGTCCGAGCATTACGGTGCACCGGTGATGCTGTTCGCGTTGCTGCTGGGCATGGCGCTGAATTTTCTGGCCGGTGATGGCGTGTGCAAGGCCGGCATCGAATTTACTGCGCGCACGGTGTTGCGCATTGGCGTGGCGTTGCTGGGTATGCGCATCACCCTTGAGCAAATTGCCGCGCTGGGCTGGAAGCCTGTGGCACTGGTGGTGTTTTTGGTGGTGGTGACCATTGGCGTGTCAGTGGTGGCCGCGAAGGCGTTGGGCTTTCAGCGCTTGTTCGGCATGCTCACCGGCGGCGCCACGGCAATTTGTGGCGCTTCGGCGGCGTTGGCGCTGGCGGCGGCGCTGCCCCATCACCCGCAGAAAGAGCGGGCCACGCTGTTCACGGTCATCGGCGTTTCGGCGTTGTCGACCACGGCGATGATTGTCTACCCGATGATTGCCAAGTGGCTGGAACTCTCGCCGCAAGTGGCGGGCGTGTTTTTGGGCGCGACCATTCATGACGTCGCCCAGGTGGTGGGTGCCGGTTACAGCTTGTCGACGGAAACCGGGGATACCGCCACGGTGGTGAAATTGATGCGCGTGGCCATGCTGTTGCCGGTGATCGTCTGCGCGGCGATGGTCACGCGTTTGCAGGGTGCTGATACGTCAGGGAAACGCCCGCCATTGCTGCCTTGGTTTGCCGTCGGTTTTCTGCTGCTGGCCTGTATCAACAGCACCGGTTGGGTAGCGCCGGCAGTGCAAGGCGCGGTCAATGAGCTGTCGCGCTGGAGCCTGGTGATTTCCATCAGCGCACTGGGCATGAAGACACAGCTCAAGGAGCTGGCCGCCGTTGGCATCAAACCGATTTTGCTGATGATCGGCGAGACCGTGTTTCTCGCGGTGCTGGTGCTTCTGGTGTTGCACTGGGGTTTCTAAGGTAAGGCAGGCCGCACCGTGCTGACTCGTCGGCCCGGTGCGGTAGTTAAACCGGTGCCAATCACACCGGTTTTTTCGCGGCGACTGTACCAGCAGTCGCCGTTTTTTTTGCCCGCCAGGTGGCGGGCGGCATGTCGAACTGGGTAATGAACCAGCGGGTGAAGGAGCTGGCCATCGAGTAGCCGAGCAAGTCGGCGATGCGGCTCAGCGAGTAGTTGGGATTTTCCAGGTAGCGCAACACCAGATCACGTCGCACTTCATTGATCACATCGTTGAAAGCACAGCCGTCGTCCTTGAGGCGACGTTGCAGCGTGCGCACGTTCATGCCTTGGGTCTGAGCAATTTGCTCGATGGTGGCGCGGCCCATCGGCAACAGCAGATAGATAGCCTTGCGCACTTCAAGCAGCAGCGAATGGCTTTCATGGCCTTGCAGAGAATCCAGATAACTCTGCGCATAGCGCGCCATGGCCGGGTCGGCGTTAGGGTTGGTGACGTCGAGGCTGGCATCGGAACAGACGATGCCGTTGAACTCGCTGCCGAACTCCAGCGTGCAGCCGAACAGGCGTCGATGCAGTTGCAGATTGTCGGGCGCCTGATGCGTGAAGTTGACGCTGTAGGGATGCCAGTGCGTACCGAGCAGCGCCGAGCACAGACGGAACATCACGCCAATGGCCAACTCGGTGGCCTGTCGGCTGGGCATCGGCGTTTGCGTGACCACTTCTTCGCGAATGATCACCATCTTGCCGGCCTCTTCAACAAAGATCGCCAGCGAGTCATTCATCAAATGCCGGTATTGCACAACCACCTGCAGGGCGTCACGCAGCGTGCGCTGATGGCTGAGCAGCAAACTGACCACGCCGAAATCTGAAAGCTGACGGGATTCGGCCATGCTCAGGCCGAACGTCTGGCAGCCACTGGCGGCGGCCGAGTCTTCCAGTAGCCGCACCGCCGAATCAATCGGAATGCGCTGCTCGGGCGCCAGCAGCTGTGCTTTGCTCAGGCCGACCGCCGCCAGTACATCACGCGGATTGAAGCCAAGGTATTGCGTGACCTCCAGGTAGTTGGTCAGGACAGCGGCGCGAACAAGCGTGGGCATGCTGGGTTCTTTCCTGGTTCGATAACGATAAGGAAGTACTGGGTGACTATATCCAGAGCATCTGCAATTGAACAGTTGCGACAGCGGCTGTGTTAACGCTGTCGCAAAGTCGTGAACAGCGATCTGTGTAGGAGCTGCCGAAGGCTGCGATCTTTTGATGTTGTCTTTCAAAAACAAGATCAAAAGATCGCAGCCTTCGGCAGCTCCTACGGGGGCGGCATCCGTCCGGCGGAGGAAATTCTGTCATCAAAAGAAAAGTGCCTGACGTCCAATGAAAAGCACCCCGGCCGAGCGCTCTTTAATGTCGACACAACAAAAAGATTCTGGCGATACAGCCAGTCGAGTCATCGAGACAGCGAAGGTGTTGACGTGGACAAATTGCAGACTGCCGCAACCGTTCTGATCGTACCCGGCCTGCGCGAGCATGTGGCCGAACATTGGCAGACGCTGCTTGAGGCGCGCCTGGAAAAAGTCCGCAGTGTGCCGCCGCTGACCACCGACAAACTCGACCTCGCTGCGCGCATTCGAGCGATTCAACAGACACTGGAGCAGATCGACGGCCCGGTGATTCTGGTCGCCCACAGCGCCGGCGTGTTGATGGTGGCGCACTGGGCGGCGCAGCACTCGCGTGCAATCAAAGGTGCATTGCTGGCGACGCCACCGGATCTCGATGCTCACTGGCCGGCGGGCTATCCGTCAGCGCAGACCCTGCAAGCGCAGGGCTGGAACCCTCTACCCCGTGGCCCATTACCGTTTCGCAGTGTGGTCGCCGCCAGCACTAACGATCCCCTCGCCAGCCTCGAAGCCGTCACCCACCTCGCCGAAGGCTGGGGCGCTGAGCTGCGCTCGCTGGGAGCTGTGGGTCATCTCAACCCGGCCGCCGGTTTTGGCGCGTGGCCGGACGCCGAACTGTTGATCCAGGAACTGGATCGTTGATTCAGACGCCGGCTGGCTGAACGCCTGCCGGCACGTGCCCTCATTTCTGAAAACGTCTTCCCGCACACCGGGAAAGCGCGAGGGCGGCTGCGCTTAAAAACAACTACAAAAAAGCGGAGAAGACACGATGCACATCACCAAGCGCCATGGGCTTGCGCCTTCGCGTTACACCTTGCTGGCCTCGGCCATGCTGGCCGCAGCGCTACCGAGCGCCCATGCGGTCGAGATCGATACGGGCAACCCGGACTGGACGGCGCGGCTGGATAACACCGTCAAATACAACTACGGCGTACGCACGGAAAGTGCCGACAAACGGATGTTGGCCACGCCAAACAACAACGACGGCGATTACAACTTCCGCAAGGCCGGCACCAACATCAGCAACCGCATCGACCTGCTGACCGAGATGGACGTGGTCTACAAAAACTCGATGGGCTTTCGCGTCAGTGCGGCCAGTTGGTACGACCAGGCCTATGAAAATACCGGCTCCAATTCCAATCCTTTCGTCAATGGCAACGACGCACGATCGGGTCTCGTCGCCAATGACCCGCGCCTGGCCGGCGTCAGCCAAGACAACGTCGGCAACGGCAGCCCGCACCTGAGTCGCTACGCCCAGCGTTATTACACCGGGCCTTCCGGGGAAATTCTCGATGCTTTTGTGTTTTACAACACGGAAATCGGCGAGCAATCGCTGCTGAGCCTCAAGGCCGGTCAACACAACGTGTTCTGGGGCGAAACGCTGCTCAACCCGGTGCATTCGGTCAGCTACGGCCAGTCCGGCCTGGATCTGGCGAAACTGTCGGCGTCACCCGGCACTGAAGCCAAGGAGCTGTTCGTCCCGCGCAAGCAATTATCGACGTCGTTCACCGTCAACCCTGAACTGACGCTGGGCGCTCAGTATTTTCTTGATTGGGACGCTGCCCGTTTGCCGGAGGCTGGCACTTACTACGGCGGCTCCGATCTGGTTGGATTCGGTGCGCAGTCTTTTCTGCTCGGCAACACCAATGGCGTGGTGCCCGGTAGCCCGCTGGGCTGCGGCGTCGCTCCGTGCAACGGCCTGACCAATGTGCGTCGCGGGCATGACCTGACGCCGGGCAGCAGTGGTGACTGGGGCGTCATGGCCAAGTGGTCGCCTGCGTGGCTCGACGGCACGCTCGGTTTTTACTACCGCAAAACCTCCGACATTCTCCCTCAAGCCTGGTTGAACGCCACCGGCCTGACATCGCTGAATGCCAACGGCAGCCGCCCGGCGGGGCAGGTGCCCGGTGTCGTCAACATCCTAAACTCATTGAGCACCAGCAGTTACCAACTGGCGTACGCAGACAACATTCAGATTTTCGGCCTGAGTTTGTCCAAAGACGTGGGCGGAGTGAGCGTCGGCTCGGATCTCAATATCCGGCACAACATGCCACTGGCGAGTATTCCGGCGATTGTCAGCTCGACCAGTCCTGCAGGGTTGGGCGCAGGTTTAGGGCTGTTGCCGGCACGCACCGCCGAGACGGGCGTGATCTACGACACGCCAAGCCGTGGCGACAGCATGAGCGCCACCGGTGACACGCTGCACTGGACGCTCAATGGTTTGATGTCACTGCCGAAGACGCCGCTGTTCGATTCGGCAACCCTGCTCTCCGAGCTGTACTACAGCAATCTACTCAAGCTCGATGACAAGAACAAAGCGCTCTACAAAGGCGAGGACAGTTATCGCGGCATCGACGCGCCCACCCGGGATAACTGGGGCATCGCGATCAACTTTACGCCGACCTGGTACCAGGTGCTGCCGGGTGTTGATTTGAATATGCCGCTGTCGATCAACGCCGGTCTGGCCGGGGTGTCGCCGGTGTCCGGTGGCGGTGCGAAAAACACCGGCAACTATGCGGTCGGCCTCGGTGCCGTGGCGTACAACAAATACTTTATCGACCTCAAATACGTCGACGCTTTCGGCAAGACCGACAAGTGCGACAACAGCGGCCTGAGCACCGGCGCCGACCAGGCCGGCAAAGGCGATGGTTCGACCCCCAACGCGTTCAGTGGCAACCAGAACTACGCCTGTTACGGCGGCGGCTACTCGGCGTTTTCCGGTGGCGGCGCGACCACGGCTGACCGTGGCGCCGTGTACCTGACGATGAAAACCACCTTCTGATTCAACCTTGGCTCAAGTCTCACAGACAGGAGAACCACACGATGAAATTCGTCCATACAATGCTCGCCGTTTCACTGACCATGGCGATCGCCGCGCAAGCGCAGGCCGCCGTTTCGGCGCAGGATGCGGCCAAACTGGGCAATAACCTCACCCTGGTCGGCGCGGAAAAAGCCGCCAATGCCGACGGTTCGATACCCGCTTATACGGGCGGGCTGACCACACCGCCGGCCACCTACAAAACCGGCGACAGCATGCGCCCGGATCCTTTCGCTGACGAGAAACCGCTGCTGGTGATCGATGGCAAGAACGTGGATCAGTACAAGGGCGAGCTCTCGGCGACGGCGGTCGAACTGGCCAAGCGTTTTGCCACGTTTCACATCAATGTCTACCCGACGCACCGCACCGTCTCGCTGCCTAAAGCGGTGCTGGACAACGGTGTGAAAAATGCCACGGGCGCCAAGTCGCTCGAAGGTGGTCTGGCCGTCGACAATGTTCTGCCGGGGGTGCCGTTTCCGATTCCGCAGTCGGGCAATGAAGCAATGTGGAATTTCCTGCTGCGCTATCAGGGCGTCAACATCAGCTCAAAATACGACTCATGGAATGTCGACGCTGCCGGGGTTGCCAGTCTGGCTATCACCGGGCAGGCGTTCATCTCCTACCCGATCTATGAAAACCTCGCGCAACCGATCAGCAGCGCTGACGTGTATTACCAGATGAAGCTGACGTACACCGGCCCGGCACGCCGTGCGGGTGAAGCGATGATGCTCAAGGACGCCGCCAACCCGTTGCAACAACCGCGTCGCGCCTGGCAATACCTGCCGGGGCAGCGCAGGGTCAAACTGGCGCCGAACCTGGCGTACGACACGCCGAACCCGGGCACTGCCGGTGCGGGTACTTATGACGATGTGTTCGTGTTCAACGGCGCACTGGATCGCTACGACTGGAAGCTGGTCGGCAAGCAGGAAATGATCGTGCCGTACAACACCTACAAACTGACCTATGCCCAGGATCCCAAGGCGTTGACCACCGCCAATCATGTAGCGCCTGACTACGTGCGTTGGGAGAAACACCGGGTCTGGGTGGTGGAAGGCAATCTCAAACCCGGCGCCCGGCACATCTATCAGAAACGCCGCTTCTATCTCGATGAGGACAGCTGGACCGCACTGGCCTCCGACCAATATGACGCCCGTGGACAGCTTTATCGCGGCTCGTTTGCCTTTCTCAGCCAGAGCTACGACAAACAGGTGCCGGACTCGACCCCTTTCATGATCTACGACCTGGTCGGCGGCACCTACAACATCAACGGCGTCGTCGGGCCTTACGGCGGCATCAAGTACATCGATCCGCTTTCGAAGGCGCAATGGTCGTCGGAGTCGTTGGCCGGCAGCGGTATTCGCTAGAGGGCGCGGTATGCATTGGCAGAAAAAATACGGCGGTGTGACGCTCGGCATGTGCCTGCTGCTGTTGCAGGGCGTCGCCCGCGCGGACGGCTATTTCGATGTGCTGGATCAGCCTGCCAGGGTCAGTGCCCTGGCAGCCAACAGTGCGCTGTCCGGCGTGGCCCGGGCAGGGGCACGACTGGTTGCTGTCGGCCAGCGCGGGCACATCGTTTACTCCGATGACGGCGGCCAGCATTGGCAACAGGCCGCCGTGCCGGTGAGCTGCGACCTCACGGCGGTGAATTTTTCTTCGCCGTCACAAGGCTGGGCGGTCGGTAACGACGGGGTGATTTTGCACAGCAGCGACGGCGGGGTGACGTGGCGCAAGCAGCTCGACGGGCGCCAGATCGGCCCTTTGCTTATCGAGCATTATCAGGCACTGGCCCGCGCCGAACCGGCTAACGAGCAATGGCCGTTGCTGGTTGCTGAAGGCCGGCGGCAGGTGGAGCAGGGCGCGGATAAACCGTTGCTCGACGTCTGGTTTGCCAATGATCAACTCGGCTATGCGGTCGGTGTCTTCAACCTGATCCTGCGCACCACGGACGGTGGCAAACACTGGATGCCGTTTCAGGATCGCACCGACAACCCGCAGGGTTTTCACCTCAATGCGATTGCCGCCACGGGTGATGCTTTGTACATCGCCGGCGAGCAGGGGCTGTTGCGTAAATGGGACGCAGCGCAACAGCGCTTCGTCGCCGTGCCCACACCCTATCAGGGCAGTTTTTTCGGCGTGCTTGGCAAACCGGGTGAAGTGATTGCTTACGGACTGCGCGGCAACCTTCTGCGCAGCACCGATGGCGGACGCAACTGGATCGCGCAGGACAGTGGCTTGCACACGAGCATTACCGCCGGGCTTGTCGACACTGACGGGCATTACCGATTGTTCACGCAGGGCGGGCAGATGCTGGTCAGCCAGGGCAATGGTGCGCAGTTGCAATGGCGGCATGAGCCCGAACCGTTACCGGTGACCGGCGCAGCACAGACGGCCGATGGCGCGATGCTGGTCGTTGGTACCCGTGGTGTTTCGACACTGCGCAAAGAATAAGAAAACAACCCTAAAGGCGAGAACCCGGATATGGGCAATATCGAACAAGACAGCATGCCGGTGATCCGTGATGTACGTGATTTCGAGTGCAACTCCGGCAGTCGGCTGGAGCGCATGGTGTTCAATTTTCGCCCGCTGTTCATGTTGCTGATGGCCATGATCACCGTGGTGCTCGGTTACATGGCCGTCACCCGTCTGGAGCTGAAACCGAGCTTCGAAAAAATGATCCCGCAGAGTCAGCCGTACATTCAGAACTACCTGGAAAACCGCCAGGCGCTGCGTGGTCTTGGCAACTCGGTGCGGGTAGTGGTCGAGAACACCCGGGGCGATATTTTCGATCCTGCCTATCTGGACGTGCTCAAACAGGTCAACGATCAATTGTTCCTCACGGCAGGCGTCGACCGCGCCTGGATGAAGTCGTTGTGGAGTCCGGCGGTACGCTGGACGGAGGTCACCGAAGAAGGCTTTCAGGGCGGCCCGGTGATGCCCGACGCCTATCAGGGCACCCCCGAGCAAATCGAGCAGTTGCGCCAGAACATCTCCCGCGCCGGCATCATCGGCAGTCTGGTGGCGAGTGATTTGAAGTCGAGCATGCTCGTGGTGCCGTTGCTGGACAAGGCTGGCGCCGGCGCTCAGCCGATCAACTACCGCGACTTCTCGCAGATGCTGGAAGAGCAATTGCGCGACAAGATCGAGTTCGCCGGTGACAGCGCTGCACGCAAGGCTGGCAAAGAAGGCGATGGCCCTTACAAAGTGCGCGTAATCGGCTTTGCCAAGCTGATGGGCGACCTGATCGATGGCCTGATTCAGGTGATGATGTTCTTCGCTCTGGCGGTGATCACATCGCTGCTCATCATTTATCTCTACACCCGGTGTGTGCGCAGTACTTTGCTGGTGGTGGGTTGCTCGTTGGTCGCAGTGGTCTGGCAACTGGGCCTTGTCGCGTGGCTGGGTTATGCCATCGATCCATACTCGGTGCTGGTGCCTTTTCTGATCTTTGCCATCGGCGTATCCCACGCCGCGCAAAAAATGAACGGCATCATGCAGGACATCGCCCGGGGCACGCACAAACTGGTCGCCGCGCGCTATACCTTTCGCCGCTTGTTCATCGCCGGTGTCACTGCGTTGTTGGCGGATGCTGTCGGGTTTGCCGTGCTGATGCTGATCGACATCCCTGTGATCAAGGATCTGGCGATCACCGCCAGTATCGGTGTCGCGGTGCTGATCTTTACCTCGTTGCTACTGATGCCGGTGGCGCTGTCCTATGTCGGCGTGGGCGCGAAGGCTGCCGAGCGTGCGCTGAAAATCGATACCCGCGCTGACCGCCACAAAGGTTTCGGCAGGTTATGGGACTGTCTCGACCGCTTCACCAGCGCCAAGTGGGCGACGGGCGCGGTGCTGGTGGCGGTGTTGATGGGGATCGGCGGATTCGCGATCAGCCTGCATCTGAAAGTCGGTGACCTGGAAAGCGGTGCGCCTGAACTGCGCGCCGACTCCCGCTACAACCGCGATAACGCCTGGATCACTGCGCATTACGCACTGTCCAGCGACCTGTTCGCGGTGATGATCAAGACCCCGCCCGAGGGCTGCCTGAGTTACAAAACACTGATCCTCGCCGATCGGCTGGCGTGGGAACTGCAACAGTCATCAGGGGTA
The DNA here is from genome assembly GCF_049959085.1 of Pseudomonas rustica. Classification (NCBI taxonomy): domain Bacteria; kingdom Pseudomonadati; phylum Pseudomonadota; class Gammaproteobacteria; order Pseudomonadales; family Pseudomonadaceae; genus Pseudomonas; species Pseudomonas rustica. Next base: position 2,106,230 of record NZ_CP188200.1, read on the forward strand.
CAGGCCACCGTTTCGCTGGTCAACGCGGTTCGGCAGATCACCGCTGGTACCTATGAGGGCAACCCGAAACTGAGCAGCATCCAGCGCAATCAAGATGTCCTCAACTATGCCGCGCAGCAGGCTTCGGTCAACTCGCCAGAACTGTTCAACACCGATTGCTCGGTGATGCCGGTGATTGCTTTTCTCAAGGATCACAAGGCCGAGACCCTCGACGAGGTGGTCGCGATTGCCGACCGCTTTGCCCGTGAAAACAGCAGCGACGAGCGCCAGTTTTTGCTAGCGGCGGGCAGTGCCGGCATCGAGGCGGCAACCAATATCGTCGTGCGCGAGGCCAATCGCACCATGCTGCTGTACGTGTACGCCGCCGTCACATTGTTCTGTCTGGTGACCTTCCGCAGTTGGCGCGCGACCCTGGTGGCGTTGTTGCCGCTGGTGCTGACGTCGATTTTGTGTGAAGCGTTGATGGTGGTCATGGGCATCGGCGTGAAAGTCGCGACGTTGCCAGTGATCGCTTTGGGCGTGGGCATTGGCGTCGATTACGCGCTGTACCTGCTCAGCGTGCAGTTGCACTATCAGCGTCAAGGTCTTCCGTTATCCGCAGCGTATCGCAACGCCGTGGCGTTCACCGGGCGCGTGGTTGGGCTGGTCGGGATCACCTTGGCGGCGGGCGTGGTGTGCTGGGTCTGGTCGCCGATCAAGTTTCAGGCGGACATGGGGATTTTGCTGACGTTCATGTTTCTGTGGAACATGCTCGGAGCACTGGTGTTGATTCCAGCGTTGTCGCATTTTCTGCTGCGCGGGGTGACGGTCAAGCAATGGGTTCAGCCGCCAACCGCTGAACCCATTGAGTGCCTTAAAACTCAGGCGTGTACTTCACGCTGAACATCACATTGCGCGGGTCGCCGAAGTTGTTGTTGCCGTTGAGCTGGTTATACGCGGAGGTGTAGTAGCGTTTGTCGAAGAGGTTGTTGGCGTTCACTGCCAAGCCGATTTCCTTGCTCAACTGGTAGCCAAGGCGTGCGCTCCACACGGTGTAACCCGCCACGTCGTAGGTGTGTTCGTAACCCAGCGTATGGCTTTGCGTGGTGAAACCGAGGCCGGTGCTGACGCGTTCCCAGTCGCCGCTGAACTGGTAATCGCCCCACACGCGCAGCATGTGTTTCGGTGTCCAGGTGCTGAAGACTTTGCCTTCGTTGTCCGGGTCATCGAGGTACTTGGTGGTGTTGTAGGTGTAGCCGGCGAACAGTTGCAGATTGGTCAGCACTTCGCCGCTGATCTCGGCTTCGATGCCCTGACTGCGGACTTTGCCGGCGGCGTTGGAGCAATACCAACCGTCGCAGATCATGCCTGACGCGAGGTCGTTGACGGCGCGGTTTTCCTGGTCGTAGCGGAATACCGCCAGCGAGGTATTGACCCGGCCGTCCATCAATTCGCCCTTGAGGCCGACTTCGTAGTTACTGCCGACCACTGGTTTCAGCGTTGAACCGCTGGCGTCGCGGTTGGTTTGCGGCTCGAATACGTCGGTATAGCTGGCGTAGACCGCCCATTCGCGGCTCAGGTCATAGACGATGCCGGCGTACGGCGTGACTTCGCCGGTTTCGTTCGCGGTGCTTTCCGGCTGCTCGATCGCCGCACTGAAGGCTCTCTGTGTCGCGTACTTGTAGCTGTAGTCGTACCAACTGACGCGCGAGCCGAGCACCAGCGTCAGCGAGTCGATCGGTTTGACCCGCCAGCTGCCATACAAACCCTTCTGACGAACGTCGTACTTGCTCGGTGTGGCTTGGCCGCCCGGCGTATTGAGGATGCCTTCGTAGCTGATGTCCGGGCGATCGTGATCGATGTCGAAGATCGTGTCGGTGGTGTTGTTGTTAAAGGTTCGGGCGTATTTATCGTCGGAGGTGTATTTGGAATAGTTGCCGCCGAGCATCACTTCGTGGGCCATGGACAAGGCGTCGAAGTGGCCGGTGACGTTCATGTCGAGACCGAGTTTGGTCGCGTCGAAATCGGTGGCGAAATCGGCGTACTGAATGCCGCTGCCATCGGGATTGATCCCGTCGCCGCTGGTTTGCAGACGTTGACTTTTGCCCTTGTTGGTTTCGTCCATGCGCACCGCGCCGACCTTGAACGCCCAATCGTCGTTGAAGCTGTGCTGGAGGTCGGCGTACAGCGTGGTGACGTCGATGTCCAGATGGTTCCAGCGCGCGCCGCCGTAGGTCGAGCGCGGCACATTCAGCGGCTTGCCGTCGGAGTAGCGGGGCAGGCCACGGATCATCGGGCGCGACTCGCCATCGGAGTTGCTGATCGCCAGACCGAGTGTGGTGTCGTCACGCAGGTCGAAGTCCAGTGCGCCGTACAGCGAGTGGGTTTTGCTCCATTCGTAATCGACGAACGATTGGCTCTGGTCTTCGTCGGCAACGAAGCGACCGCGCACGCTGCCCGTCGAATTCAACGGGCCACCGGCGTCCAGTTGCAGGCCGTAGTGATCCCACGAACCGGCCTTGCCGGTGATGGTCACGGTGGGCGCGGTTTGCCCGCGCTTGCGCACCAGATTGATCGCGCCGCCGGGGCTGCCGGTGCCTTGCAGCAGGCCGGAAGCACCACGGAGGATTTCCACGCGGTCGAAGAAAATCAGATCCTGCGTCGCCCAGTTGCCCAAAGCGTAAGTGTTACGCGGGATGGGCACGCCGTCGTACTGCCAGTCATCTATCTGAAAACCGCGCGAGGTAATGATCATGCCTTTACCCACGCCCTGAAGGCCGACCAGACCGGTGGTTTTGTTGACCGCATCTTTCAGATCAACCAGATCCTGATCATCCAGCTGCTTGCGCGTCATCACGGTGATCGACTGCGGAATTTCCTTGAGCGTGTGCGTGCCTTTGCCGATGGTTACGGCGCGTGCAGCGTAAGAACCGGAGCCTTCAGTCGTGGTGCTGTCGAGGCTGCGTTCAACGATGTTGGTGGCGTCCAGTTGCAGCGAAGCGCTGTTGTCGCTGGCCGGCTCGACACTGAAGTTGCCTTGCCCCGTGACGCGCACCTGCAAACCGCTGCCCGCGAGTGCCTTTTGCAGCGCTTGCTCGGCTGGCATCTGCCCGATCACCGCCGGCGCGCGCTTGCCCTGCACCAGCGCGGGTTCCAGCGAAATGATCTGCCCGCTCTGGCCGGCAATCGCGTTTAGCGTACTGGCGAGCGGGCCGGCCGGCAGGTTGAACGATAAGTCTTGCGCCAGCGCTGAGGTGCTCAGTGTCACCAAGGCAACGGCTGCAGAAAGGTTACGGGGCCATGTGTTGAACACAACAATCTCCTGTTTTTGTTAAAGCGTCAGGAGATAGGTCGGATGAGAAATGAAAACCGGACACAAACAAGAATGATTTCCATAAAATATTTTTTCGCATTCATCGTTTGCTGATCATGGTCAGCCACGGGCTGTAGCGATCAATGCGAATCGGCAGGGTTTCGGCCAAGGCGTCCAGGGTTCGATCGGGGGCGTCGAGCGGGAACACGCCTTGCACCCGTAAGCCGCGCACTTCGGGGGCGACGCGCAGGAATCCGCGATGATAAGGGCGCAGTGCGTCGATCACTTGTTCGAGGGATTCATCGAGCACGTTCAAGCGGCCGTTCAACCATTCGGCGCGACCGCGTTCATCGTCGCTGGCCAAGGTGATGTTGCGCGTGGAGAGCAGCGCTGCCTGACCTTCCTTGACCACTCGCGTGGTGCCATCGAACAACCGCGCTTCGACCGAATGCTGCAACACCACCAGGCGGCTGGCGTCCGCTTCCTGAGCGACGAGGAAGCGAGTGCCCAACGCGCGCATTTCGCCCTCGGCGGTGCGCACGATCAGTGGGCGATTCGCATCCGGCGCGACATCGATCACCAGCTCGCCCCGGCGCAGGATGACCAGGCGCTGGCGGTCATTGAAACGCAGATCCACCGCGCTCTCGGCGTTCAGGCTCAAGCGGCTGCCATCGGCCAGATTGAAGTTCTGCCGCTGACCGCGAGCGGTGTGCAAATCGGCCAGCAGCGATTCGCCGAGCTGAGTTTTGCTGCCCAGCAACAGACCGCCGCCGAGCAGGCCGAGACCGGCGATTACGCGCAAGGCGTCGCGCCGCGAAGCCTGTGGCTTCAACAAGACCTGACGAGCTTCGCCGGCCTGACCGGGTAACCGTTGATCCAGCGTGCGAAACGGTTTGAACGTATCACCGAGGCGTTCCTGCAATGTGTCCCAAGCCTGACGGTGCGCGCGATCCATCAACAACCAGGCGTTGAAACGCTCCTGCAGTCTGGCGTCGGGCGTGCCGGCGCGCAGCTTGACCATCCAGTCGATGGCCTGCTCGGTGACCGGGTCGATGCGCCGTTTGCTCATGGCGCCACCTCGCACAGATAGCACTGCAGCAACGCCTGTTTCATGTAGCGACTGACCGTGCGCTCCGACAACCCGAGTTTCTGCGCAATCGCCACATAGCTGAGGCCATCGAGTTGGCTATAGAGGAACGTGGTTTTGACGATCAGCGGCAAGCCATCAATGGCGCGGTCAATCGCGACCAGCGCTTCGATCAGTTGCAATTGTTCTTCAGGGGAGGGCGCCAGTGCTTCGGGCAGCGTCGACAAACGCTCAAGGTAGGCCAACTCCAGCTTGCGCCGACGATGACGATCAAACACCAGACGACGGGCAATGGTCGACAGGTAAGCGCGCGGCTGTTCGATGCTGTCCGGATCAACGCGCGCCACCAGCAATTGGCAAAACGTATCGGCAACGGTGTCCTCGGCGTCCGCGTGGTTGCGCACCTGGCGATTAATATGTTGCAGCAGCCAACGGTGATGATCGCTGAAGAAAAATCCCAGCTTGCTGGACGGAGGAGAGTGCACTGGTGGGCTTTTCCAGATGTTAGTGAGAATCTCTCTCAATATTACCTGTGCCGTCAGATGCAGCGCAATGTTCCTGAAGGGCCACAAATGGGCTCTCGCACACTTCACGCGTCATTCAAGAGATTTTGCTCTGTAAGTCTTGTAGAGTTTCTGGACTTCGGGATTATCCAGTTTTTCATAGGTAATGCCTTCCTTGTCCAAACCATCCAGTCCCTTTATCCCACCAATCATTTCCGGCCATTCGTCTCGGCTGGTGATATCCATTACGAATGGTCGAAGGTATTCATCGAGATGACCTTCGCAAGGGGCGCCAATTTCGTCACTGAGCGCGCGCAGGTAAACGTCTTTATTTGTTTTTGACCAGTCGATTGCGAATCTGGCGCGGTAGCTCAACTCCATGTAGATGAGCAAAATCGTGCGGCCATTGCCATCGAGGAACGGGTGGGCGGACGCAAGCTGTCCCATCACCTCGCCTGGACGATCCCGGAAGCGTTTTTTGTTTGCGGCGAGCTCCAATGCGTATTCGACTGACCTTTTGATCAGCTCGGGGCGTTCGAATACGGTATGGCGAGGATCGTCCGGTGATCCCTTGAAAACAGCCAGGTGGGGCACGAGTTCGTTCCTGTCTTTACCTGCCCAAGGGTAAAAACCGGAGAAAAGGGTTTCGTGTGTTTTAAGTACGGCTTTGTAGTCGATGGGCTTTTTCTTGGCCAGATAGGCTAGTGGTCATCGATGCTTGTTTCAAAGGCGAGATGTTCAGATTCTTTAACTTCGAGAGGGTCTTTCAACTTAAGCGAGTTTTGCAGATAGCCTTCAGTGTCGAAATCGCCGAAGGGATCGAAAGTCATGCGCTGAGCTGCTTATTGCTGCGCCTTTTTTCCTGAAGGTACCGGCCCTGAAGGGCCATGATTTCAGACTTGCTCAGCACGCCTTTCCTTTTCAGATTGACGAGCAATTGTTCAACGCCATCGAGTTCGACGGCATCACCTGCCAGACGCGTAATCGTCACTGCCATGCGGCTCAGGCTATCGCGATCGCCGGTAACCTTATGCGCTTTGGCGAGCTTACGAACTTCAGTGGCGACACTGTCGGTCATTTTCAACGTCCTCAATTTTTCTCCCTCAAATCATAGCATGGCGTCTGATCTGTAAATTTGCCAGACAGCGCCTGACCCGTCAGCAAGCAGATTGATACGGCGAATGTACAAATGCTTATTGTCCGGTTTGGATTGACGGTGAAACGCTTTTCAGCCGATTTATCCTTTTTCAATGCGTCAGTAATCTGTACCCAACTTGAACGCAACAACAAATCCAACATTGAAAAAGGACGCACACCATGACCACTCCAACCTACAACCGCTTGAACAAAGACGACGCTATCGTGCTGCTGGTTGATCACCAGACCGGTTTGATTTCGCTGGTGCAGGACTTCTCGCCGAACGAGTTCAAAAACAACGTGCTGGCACTCGCTGACCTGGCGAAGTTCTTCAACCTGCCGACCATCCTCACCACCAGTTTCGAACAAGGCCCGAACGGCCCGCTGGTACCGGAGCTGAAAGAGATGTTCCCGGATGCGCCGTACATTGCTCGCCCAGGTCAGATCAACGCATGGGATAACGAAGACTTTGTTAAGGCGATCAAGGCGACGGGTCGCAAGCAGATCATCATTGCCGGTGTAGTGACGGATGTGTGTGTGGCGTTCCCGACGCTGTCGGCGCTGGCGGAAGGGTTTGAGGTGTTTGTGGTGACGGATGCTTCCGGTACTTTCAATACCACCGTGCAACAGGCCGCGTGGAGCCGCATGACGCAGGCCGGTGCGCAGTTAATGAACTGGTTCTCGGTGGCGTGTGAGCTGCACCGCGACTGGCGCAACGATATCGAAGGGTTGGGTAACTTGCTGTCGCAGCGGATTCCTAACTATCGCAATCTGATGAATGGCTACTCGGCGCTGACGGCTCAGCAGAAATAAACCGAAGTAGCAAAACCAAAAGCCTGCCCTGAAAAGCAGGCTTTGTCGCACCGACGCTTCACTTGTGGCGAGGGGATTTATCCCCGTTGGACTGCGCAGCAGGCCCCTGCTTTTTCAGTTAAGAAGCGGGGGCCGCTGCGCAGCCCAACGGGGATAAATCCCCTCGCCACAGTTACGGCATCATCCTATTCACCGGTGGTCGCCATCAGGCCACTGACCCGCGATACCAGTGTTTCAATAGCAAACGGCTTGGTCAGCACCTGCATCCCCGGGCCGAGCTGGCCGTTGCCGATCACCGAATGTTCCGCATAACCGGTAATGAACAACGTCTTCAACTGCGGGCGGATCTCCCGGCCGGCATCGGCCATTTGCCGGCCGTTCATGCCGCCCGGCAAACCGACGTCGGTAACCAGCAAATCGATGCGCGCATTGGAGCGCAGTGCCGCGAGCCCTTCAACGCTGTCGGCGGCGACGAGCACGTCATAACCGAGGTCGCACAGCACATCCGCCAGCAGCAGGCGCACCGTGGGTTCGTCGTCGACAATCAAAATCGTCTCGCCCACAGCGGTCACCGCAATCGATGTGCTTTGCGTGTCGTCGTGATTTTGCGGCGCCTGCCCGTGATAGCGGGGCAGGTAGATCGACATCGTGGTGCCTTGGCCCACTTGCGAATGGGCGCGTACCTGGCCACCCGATTGCTTGGTGAAACCGTAAATCATCGACAACCCCAGGCCCGTGCCCTGACCCAAAGGCTTGGTGGTGAAAAACGGGTCAAAGGCTTTGGCGATGATTTCGGCGGACATCCCGGTGCCGGTGTCGGCCACACTCAGGCAAAGGTACTGCCCGGCGGGCATCTCCAACGCCTGAGCAGATTCGTCATCCAATGTTCGATTGGCTGTTTGCACGGTGATGCGTCCGCCATCGGGCATCGCATCACGGGCGTTAATGCATAAATTCAACAGTGCGTTTTCCAACTGACTCCCATCGACCAACGCTGGCCAGAGGTCGCTTGCGCCTTCGGTTTTCAGCAGGATGCTCGGGCCGACGGTGCGCTGGATCAATTCAGTCATGCCGACAATCAAGGTATTAACGTCGGTTGGCCGTGGATCGAGTGTTTGCCTTCTGGAGAACGCCAGCAAGCGATGGGTCAGAGCAGCCGCACGTTTGGTGGCGCCCTGCGCCGTGACCATGTACTTGCCGACGTCCTCAAGACGACCTTGGGCGATGCGCCTTTCCATCAGTTCAAGCGCTGCCGAAATGCCGGCCAGCAGGTTATTGAAATCATGCGCCAGCCCACCAGTAAGTTGCCCGACGGCTTCCATTTTTTGCGATTGGCGCAGCTTCTCTTCGGCCTGCATGAGGTCAGCCGTGCGCGCCGTCACCCGTTGCTCCAAAGTGTCATTCAGCGCACGCAATGCCGAGGTTGCGCGGTCTCGTTCCGCCTCGACATTGCGCCGGGCTTCGACATCGATCAGCACACCGGGAAAGCGCAGCGGAGTGCCGTCATCGGCACATTCGACCTGCCCGTTCGCTTCAATCCAGGTGTATTTGCCATCCGCACCGCACACGCGATATTGGTGGGAATAGGGGCCGCCACGGGCGATGACTTCGTTAATCGCGCGGGTGAGTCCGCCCCTGTCATCGGGGTGCACGGTTTGCACCACTTGCTCCAGGCTCAGGCCGTCGCGACCCAGCGCCGGATCAAGGTTGAACACCCGGGCAAAGGCTTCGTCGACGGTGAAGCGATCAGTCGGTAGATGCCAGTGCCAAGTGCCGATAATTGCACCGGCGGCGAGGGCGAGTTGCACACGCTCGACGTTCTCGCGGGCAACGGCCTCGCTGACCCGCAGACGCTCTTCGGCGTCGCGACGCGCGGTCACGTCGCTGAAAAAAATCGCAATCTGTCGATCGGCAGGATCGCCAACGCGCACGGCGCGCACATCAAACCAGCGCTCAAACGTATTCGCGTAATTCTCGAAATTCGCCGGCTCGCCGGTTTTGGCTACGTGCCCGTAAGTCTCGAACCAGAAACTCTCCAGATTGGGCGCAAACTCGGTGACCCATTTACCCCGCAAGTTGACCCCGGCCTGCCGTTCGAACGCCGGGTTGGCCTCAACAAAGCAGTAATCCACCGGGCGGTCGTCAGCGTCGAATTTGACTTTGACGATGGCGAACGCCGCTTCGATGGTTTCCAGAATCGTGCGGAAGCGCTCTTCGCTGAGGCGCAAGGCATTTTCGGCATGGCGTGAGCGCGTCAGGTCGAGCATGGCGCCGATCATGCGTACGGCGCGACCGTCGGCATCGCGCATTAGATACCCGCGATCGACGACCTCTGCGTAGGAGCCGTCATCGCAGCGAAACCGGTATTCGGCGCTCCAGTCGGTCGCCGTGCCATCAATGACGGTGCGGATCGACGCCTCAACGCGCGGCCGATCCTGCGGATGAATCCGCGCAAAACACCAGTCACTGTTGGTCTCGGAGGCGGTTGCCGTGTAGCCGTAAGCCTGTTGCAGGGCTTCGTTCCAGGTGATCCGGTCAGCGGTCAGATCCCAATCCCATACCGCATCGCTGGTCGCCTTGACGGCCAACCGATAGCGCTCCCGGGTTTCGGCAACCGCACGGCTCGCCAAATGCAATTGATCAGCCAGATCCTGCGCGGTGTCCTGCTTGGTGGCTCCGGCGTTGCCCAACGCCAGACGCAGCCGCGTGACCTCGGCCTCAAGCTCCTCGCGAGTAAGATGTTCCAGGATGTCACCCTTCGTGCGTTATTGGTTTTGGGGTCTGACTGCCATTGCTCACGCAGGCGCATCACTCATTGACACGATTGACCTGCCGCACAGAGGTTAAGTTGCACCGGGAAAGAAGGGCAATCCCCTGTGCGTTGTTTGATGCTGGCCGCCGTCAGCCGTGCACGGGGTAATCGGTATACCCTTCGTCGTTGCCGCCATACACGGTGGCCGGGTTCAGCGCATTGAGGGGCCAGTCATTGGCGATACGCGCGGGCAGATCCGGGTTGGCCATAAACGGGCGTCCGAAGGCGACAAAATCAGCCAGTCCGGATTCGAGCAAGCGGGCACCGGATTCAGCGTTATAGCGTCCGGCATAAATGATTGCGCCGCTGAAGGTCTCGCGCACGGCCTGACGAAATGACAACGGCATTGCCGGGGCATCGTCCCAATCGGCTTCGGCGATGGACAGGTAGGCGATGCCGACGTCTTGCAAAACTTTGATCGCTTCGATGTAAGTGGTGTGTGGATCTTCCTCGACCATGCCCAGGTAAGTCCGCGCTTCATCGGTGGTGGTGAACAACGGCGCGAAACGCACACCGACTTTTTCCTTGCCGATGCACTCGGCGACACCCGCCACCACTTCACGCAAAAAACGCAGGCGATTGTGCAGCGAACCGCCGTACTGATCGTCGCGAAGATTGCTGTGCGCGGAGATGAACTGGTTGACCAGATAACCGTTGGCGCAATGCAGTTCGATGCCGTCAAAACCGGCGTCCATCGCATTGCGCGCGGCTTGAATGTACAGCTGAATCAGTTCCTGAACTTCATCGGTGCTCAATGCACGCGGGGCCGACGGGGCGACCAGTTCACCCACGCCCGGTGCGGTTTCGATGAACACGCTGACTCGCTCGGTGGCGACTGCCGAGGCCGATACCGGCGCTGCGCCATTCGGTTGCAGTGCAGTGTGGGAGACGCGGCCGACATGCCACAGTTGCGCGAAAATCACACCGTCAACGGCGTGCACCGCTTCCGTGACTTTGCGCCATCCAGCGATTTGCTCCGGGGTATGAATGCCGGGTGTCCAGGCGTAACCCTGACCGCGTGGTTCGATCTGCGTGCCTTCGGTCACCAGCAGACCGGCGCCGGCCCGTTGCTGGTAATACTCGGCCATCAACTCATTGGCAATATTGCCCGGTTGCGTGCTGCGCTGGCGGGTGAGGGGCGGCAGGACGATACGGTTTTTCAGGGTGTGCAGGCCGAGCGTCGCGGGTTGGAAATAAGGGCTGTTGTGCATGGAGGTACCTTGTTCGACTGGCCTTATTAGACCAGTCGACTATTTCGAGGATAAAAATAAAACCGCGTAGCACGGTGATGAGGTTGAGCGTTGAATCAGCGGAGCATTTTCAACAGTTTCTCGGCGACAGCGGCAGAGCTGGCAGGATTCTGGCCGGTGACCAATTGGCCATCCGCGACCACATGCACCTGCCAGTCAGCGACTTTGGAGTAACGCCCGCCGAGACGCTGAAACTCGTCTTCGATCAGGAACGGCACCACGTCGGTCAGGCCGACGGCGGCTTCTTCCGAATTGGTGAAACCGGTCACCTGGCGATCCTGAATCAGCGGTTTGCCTGCCGCATCGACGACGTGACGCAACACGCCCGGCGCATGGCAGACAAAGCCGTGGGGCTTGTTGCTGCGGGCAAAGGCTTCGATCAACGCGATCGAGTGCGAGTTTTCGGCCAGATCCCACAGCGGGCCATGGCCGCCGGGATAAAACACAGCATCGAAATCCTCTGCGCTGCCCTCGGCCAGACGCCCGGTGCTGGCCAGTGCCTGCTGCGCTGCCGGGTCGTTGCGAAAGCGATCGGTCTCGGCAGTCTGCGCGCCGGGCTCATCGCTTTTCGGATCGAGCGGCGGCTGGCCACCGGCCGGCGACACCAAAGTGATCTGCGCGCCGGCATCCTTGAAGGCGTAGTAGGGCGCGGCAAATTCTTCGAGCCAGAAGCCGGTTTTACGGCCGGTGTTGCCGAGCTGATCGTGGGAAGTCAAAACCATCAGAATTTTCATAGAGCACCCTGGTTTGATCGGTGACGTCGTGGCGCAAAGGATTCGCGTCACGCTGATACCCGCAAATGCGGTTGACGGGGCGCAGCATAGTTTCCAATTAGACCGGTCGTCTAGTAATTTTTTTCTCAGCAGGTTTTTACTCGACAGGTATGGCAAACTCGCCATCCTCTGAAATAAACGACTGGTCTATTGCCTGGTAATTTGCGCCCCATGAAACCGACCTACGACGACACCCGCCAGCACTTGCTCGACACCGGCCACCGGATGATGGCCGAGAAGGGCTTCACCAGTGTCGGCCTCAACGAAATCCTGCAAACCGCTGGCGTGCCCAAGGGCTCGTTCTATCACTACTTCAAATCCAAAGAGCTTTACGGCCAGGCCTTGCTCGAGGATTACTTCGTCGGTTATCTGGCCGACATGGAGCGGCGCCTGACCCTGCCGGGGCTGACCGCCTATGAACGGCTGATGGATTACTGGCAAGGCTGGCAAGACCGCTGCACCCTCGAAGGCCATGGCGATGAGTGCCTGGTGGTAAAACTCAGCGCCGAAGTTGCCGACCTGTCCGAATCGATGCGCCTGACCCTGCGCGACGGCGCCGAGCAAGTGGTCTCGCGCATCACGGTGTGCATCGAGCAAGGCCAGGCCGAAAAGACCCTGCCGACCGGTGATGCCCGGCATCTGGCGGAAACCCTTTATCAGCTGTGGCTGGGCGCCAGTTTGCTGAACAAACTGCAGCGTACGGGGCAGTCGCTGAACACCTCGATGGCAATGACCAAAGCACTGTTGGCCAGCTAATTTGGCTTGATGGTGAGCACGTGCACCGTTCGTCCAGTACCCGGCACTTGCGCGGTGCCGTTGTCTCTCACCTTTAAGCGCGGATTTTCCGTGCGGCCGAGCGGAGAGCCAGTCATGGACATCGATGAAAATGCACCGGGCAACAAGTCGCAGCAAGACGTGACGCGCACAACGGACAATGAAACGGGACACGACCCGAAACGCGATCAACCGGAGGTTCCGTTGCCTGCCGATGACGAGTCACCGCTCGACGAGGACATGACGGATGTGGACGCCGCCAACTCGGTATCGAGTGAGCATCCGCCAGCGCAGTGAGGGAAATGCCATGAGCACGTCATTCAAGGTCGGCGACGCGGTGCGCTGGAACAGCGAGGCCGGCGAGATTCGCGGCACGGTGGTCAAAGTGCATACGCGGGATATCGAGTTCATGGGACGGCATCGACCGGCATCAAAGGACGAGCCGCAATACGAAGTGAAAAGTGCCAAGACCGGGCATCTGGCGATGCATCATGCGGCGGCATTGCAGGTGAATCACAGCGTGAGCCACCCAATAAAATAAACAGTGGGGAGAAGGTTTAACCCAATGCTCTGTGCTCCTGTCAGGCATTCACCTGCTGACGGGTAGCCCACCAGCACAGCAATGACCCCACCGTCACCAGCACCGCACCCTGCCAAAACTGCACATTCAGCGCCGCACCTAACCACACCGCGCCAAACGCAGATGACAACACCGGCGCACAATATGAGGCGGTGGCGAGCAAGGTGAGGTTGCCGCGCAAAATACCCATGTTCCACAACGCATAGCCACCGGCCATGGCCGTGCTGGCGGCGATCAGCTCCAGACTGTTGCGAAGGGAGAAGGCCGGCATTATCTCGCCGCTCACTGCGTATTTGCCCCACAGGACAATGGCCGTCAGCACGAAAAACAGCACCACAAGATTCTGTCCTCCGGCATAACGCCGGGTGATGTTGCAGTACAACGCGAACGTGATCGCACAGGCCAGTGCCAGACTGTAACTGAGCGGATTGGACTGAACGTTGGCGACAATGGAGTCCACCGACAAGCCATCGCCGCTGACCACCCAGACTATGCCGAACAATGCCAGCGCCGTGCCTGGGACAATCATCCAGCGCGCCTTTTGCCCGTTCATGACAATCGCCAGCAACACGGTCAGGCACGGCCACAAGTAATTGACCACTCCCAGCTCAATCGCTTGATAACGACTGTTGGCGAACCCCAGCGCCAGCGACAGGCACACTTCGTACGCCACAAACAACGCGCTGCCGCCGATCAGATAACGCCACGATGTAGCCCGCAAACGCGGTCGCCCCAACAGGGCCATGAGCATGGCGGCCCCTAGCGAGTAGATCAGTGCCGAACCCGCCAAGGGGCCGAACATCTCACTAACGCTGCGGATCAATGCGGCGGCGGTGCTCCACAAGATAATCGCCAACAAGCCACAGGCTGTGGCGCCACGTTCACTTCTGACTGACATCAACGCTCTCTGAGTTAGCGGTTCGAAGAAGGGCGCTACACCTTCAGTTCAAACCGTGTCGTTGCTTCCAGTCACCCGGATAGACCACGTAGCCAAACAAGGCATGACCGCCGTAAATGAGCTCAGTGCCTTCAGGAATCCACAGCATCTGCCCGGGTTCGACCCGGTGATGCTCGCCGTTGGCCGTGAGCTCAAAGCAGCCTTCGATGACGAAGATGACTTCGTCATACAGCAAAGTCCAGCTGACTTCGGCGCCTTCCCAACGAGCGAAGCCGACGCCCAGGTTCGGCGAGACCTCGTTGCTCAGCGCCCGCGCAACCATCGCTGCGCCGAGCGGGCCGCCGCGATGGACAAAGTCGAGATCGCGATGGTCGATGCGGCGTACCGGGCCTTTGCCAGTCAAGGTTTTCACAGTTCGCTCCGGCTGTTCCATGCGGCCAGGCGGATGCGGGTACGCACGCCCAGACCGAGCAACGGTTCGGGTGGATTGCGTGACGGCATGCCGGTGACGTTGCGAATATCGCTCAGCGATTGTGAGTCGGCACCCACGGCCAGATCCGCCAGCAACGTGCCGGAAATCGTGCCCCATGCTGCACCGACACCATTGTCGCAAGCGGTCGCGTAGACACCGTCTTCCAGCTCACCGAAGAAGTTGGTGAAGTTGCGCGAAATGGCGTAGACGCCACCCCAAGTGTGCGTGAATTCAACGTTAGCCAATTGCGGATATCGCGAGATCAACGCCTTGCGATGGCCAGCACGAATTTCCTGCCGAGTGCTGTCGCTGACGCTTTTGCCGTAACGCGGCACATGCTTGTACGTGTTGCGGATCATCAGGCGTCGATCCTGGGTCATGCGCACGGTGGTGCCGGCATGGTCGGCCGGAGTCAGCCCCCAATCAGCCTGCATGCCGATGGCGTCCATTTCTGCCTGAGTCAGCGGGCGCGTCCAACTGGCAAAAGTCATCACTGGCAGCAGACGACTGCGCAGGTAGCCGAACTCCTGGGTGAAAATACTCGTTCCCAGCAACAGGCGCGGCGTGCGGATTTGCCCGTCGCGACCTTGCAGCAGCCATTGTCCCTGAGCATCACGTTGCAAACCCTGAATCGGCGACTCTTCGAGCAACTCGACGTTGCCCGGCAGCGAGTCGGCCAACCCCCTCACCAACGCGGCCGGCTGCATCAGATAGCTGCCCGGTGTGTACACCGCGCGACGGTAGTGGCGGGTGCCGAGAACGTTGGCCAGTTCATCGCCCTCGACGCTGTGAAACGGCTCACCGAGTTCACGCATCAAGTGTTCGAAGTGCTCCAGATACGCCAAACCCCGTGCACCGACTGCGCCCTGATATTTACCGGCGTGTGACCATTGGCAATCGATCCGGTGTTCGCCGATCAAGCGTTGCAACTGCGCGATGGCGCTGCGGTTCAACCCGAGCAGGCGCTGTTTGTGGGCCGGATCCGGATGTTCCAGGGCCATCTTGTGCGGCAAGTCGATGACGAAACCGGAGTTGCGTCCCGACGCGCCGTAACCGACACGCTGGGCATCGACCAGCACGATTCGTGCGTCTGGGGCATGTTCGGCCAGCTGGCGGGCGGCGGCCAGCCCGGCAAAACCGGCGCCGATCACGGCGTAGTCAACCTGTTGCCGACCTGTCAGCCGACGCGGTGCAACTGGCGCGGGCAGGGCGGCGTACCAGCCGCAGTCCTGGTCATCGTGTGGCAAGTGAATTGCGCGGTTGTTCATAGTGTTGTTCTCAGGCCACGTTGGATTGGGCGAGTTGGCAGGTTTGCAGCCAGGCGCTGCGCTGTTGTTGTGCCTGACGACCGAGCAAGGCGAAGGCGCGCAAGGCACCGCTGTCATCGTGGAACGCCGCACTCAAACCGTCGGCGGTCGGTTCGATTCGCCATTGCCCCGCGCAGTCGGGCGGTGCCGGCAGCAGGCAGAGTGGCGCGGCGGGGGTTTTCACCGTCACCGGCATCAGCGGGTAACGCACGGCGGTTGGCTGCCCGAGCAGTGTGCGGGCCAAGGCATCAATGCCCTGATTGATCGGCGCCAGATACGGCATCAGTTGTCCGTTGATTTCGATGCAGTCGCCCAAGGCATAAATGCCCGGCGTCGATGTCTGCAAACAGTCGTCGACCTTGATCCCGCGTCCGCACGCGATGCCGCTGGCGGTGGCCAGATCATGGTTGGGTCGCAGCCCGATCGCCGATAGAACCAGATCAGCCTGATGCGTTTCGCCGTTGGCCAGGGTCAAGTCGAAGCCGTGTTCGCCGCGTTCGATGCGCTGCAGGGTGGTCTGCAGGTTCCATTGCACACCCAGGTCGCCAAGGGCGTTTTGCAGATGCTGACCCGCCGCTTGCGGCAATAGACGTTCCATCGGCCACGCGCCGAGGCCAATCACGCGAACCTCGTAGCCGCTGCTGGCCAGGTCATTGGCGAACTCACAGCCAATCAGCCCGTCGCCAAGGATCGCGATGCGCCGCACGCCCTCGAGGTGAGAGCGGAAGGCCTGATAGTCGGCGAGATTATTGACGCTGACCATGGCCTCCGAGCACCCTTCGACCGGCACGCGGATCGGCGCCGCGCCGCTGGCCAGTACCAGTTGCCCGTAACTCATTTCCCCCAGATTGGTGTGCAAACGCCCGGACGCCGCGTCAATTCGCTCGACATGGCAGTGCGGGTAAACGCGAATGCCCAAACGCTGCTCGATCGCCAACGGACTTTCACTGGCCAGCGCGGTCGCACTGCGTCCCTGAGCCAAGGCAATCGACAGGGCAGGTTTGGAATACACGTGCCCGCATTCACGCGTCAGCACGCGAATCTCTATATTCGGATCTTGCTTGCGCAGCGCCGCTGCCAGGCCGTAGCCGGCATGACCGCTACCGATGATGACCACCGTCCCGGCCACCACGGCCATAGGTTTCGCGGCGGTAACGGGTGCGATAACAGCCTTGACGCCGATGACGGCGATCGGCGCGGGGGCTTCGCTGATTTCGATCATCTCGAAATCGCTTTTGCCAACCTTGCATTCCGGGCACAACCAGTCATCGGGAATGTCCTCCCAACGGGTTCCGGCGACAATGCCGTCCTCGGGCCAGCCGAGGGCTTCGTCGTAGATCCAGCCACAAATAATGCACAACCACTTTTTCATGGTTCAGTCCTCACTCGCCCTGGATACGCAAGGCCAGGTTCTTGGTACGCACATAGCTGTAGAGCGCTTCCTGACCTTTCTCGCGACCGTAGCCGGACAGACCGACGCCCCCAAACGGTGTCTCGATGCCGCCGGCATACCACTCGTTGATGAACACTTGGCCTGCGCGCAAACGCCGCCCGCAGCGCAAGGCGCGGTTCAGATCTTGGGTGAAGACACCGGCCACCAGACCGAAATCGGTACCGTTGGCCAAGGCAATCGCTTGTGCTTCAGTGTCGAACGGCATGATTGCCAGCACCGGGCCGAACACTTCGCTTGAGGCAATTTCCATGTCGGGAGTGACGTCGCAGAACACCGTCGGCTGCATGTAGTTGCCGGTGGTTCCGCTAAGCGCTTCGCCACCGGCGACCACTCGCGCGCCTTGCGCTTGCGCCCGTTGGCACATCGCTTCGATGCCGCGTAACTGGCCCGAGGAAATCACTGGCGTCAGCTCGGCGTTTTCCGCGCCGGGGCCAACGCGCAAGTTGCGCGCCATTTGGGCAACCTGTTCGACCACTTCAGCGTAAATCGAGCGCTCTACCAGCAACCGCGACATGGCCGAGCAGACCTGCCCGGCATTAAAGAAAATGCCGTTGCGCACACTGCTCAGCAGTTGCTCACGATCAACATCGGCGAACACCAGTGCCGCGGATTTACCGCCCAACTCCATCACGCTCGGCACCGCGTTTTCAGCGGCGGCGCGCAGGATGCTCTGGCCGGTCGGCACCGAACCGGTGAAGACGATCTGGTCAACCTGTTTGTGCCCGGCCAGATAAGCGCCGACTTCGCGGCCACGCCCGCAGATCAGATTGACCGCGCCCTGCGGCAGGCCCGCGCGCTCGATGGCCTGCATCAACACACACAGACCCAACGGCGAAAGCTCCGGCGACTTCACCACCACGGCATTGCCTGCGGCGAGTGCCGGTGCCAGGGAGCGGGCACAGATGGATACCGGGAAATTCCACGGCACAATCTGCAGGGACACGCCCATGGGTTCGTAAACGGTGAAATCCATATAGCCGTTGCCCAGCGGCACGGAAATACCTTCGATTTTGTCGGCCATCCCGGCGTAGTACTCGAAGTACCGCGCTGCTTCGGTGAACTCGTCGCGGGCGTCGTTCAGGGTTTTGCCGTTTTCGGCACAGAGAATCTGCGCGCCTTCTTCGGCGACCAGACGAATCTGTCGGGCAATCTCCAACAACCAGGTGACCCGCTGCGCCGGACGCACGCGCATCAGGTCTCCGCCGTCAGCGCAACGGCGCGCGGCCTGCAAGGCGCGCTCGGCATCGTCGACACTGGCTTGGGCCATGGTCGCGACCGGCTGATTGTCTGCCGGGTTGAGAATGGTCAAGTGTTGGTCGCTGTCGACCCACTGCCCGTCGATGAAGTTGAGCCAATGTGTGGTGGTCATGTTCATTCTCCCGCAGAGGCTGGCTTGACGCTGTCGAGCAGCGAACGCGCGGCCCACTTGTGGAAGTAATGGGTTGGCAAATCCATTTCCGGAGAGAACGCACCGCCGTTGTAACCCGGCGAGCTGCGACCTTTTTGCATGCCTTCAACTGAAGCGATGTCCTCGGCGAACACCACACGCCACGACGCCATGACTGCATTGCGAGCGGCTTCGTAATGCGGGTCGAGCGCCTCGTCACCGACATAGAACAAGCGCAGATGCTCAACGGTTTTACCCGGAGCGATCGGCTCCAGCATCATCGCAAACGCGTGGTCGGCCTGGATGCCGAGCAGCACGTTAGGGAAGAACGCCACGTATTCGGCGTTGCGCAGGCGATCCGCTGGCCACGACGGGAAGGTCGGCAGGTGCGTACCGGCGACGTCCGACAGGTTGTAGGCGTAGCTGCCCTGACCGGCGAATTGATCAAAGAGAATGTTGTAGTGGTCTTCCAGCCGTGAGTAGGTGTTCAGGCTCGGGTGCACCCACGGCAAGTGATAGGCCTCGCAATAGTTCTCGACCGCCAGTTTCCAGTTGCAGTTGACTTCGATCGCCATGGCACCGCTGTTGCCTTCGCGACGCATCAGGCTCATGCCGTCGTCGCCAAGGAACTGCTTCCAGCGTTCGGTCAACGGGGCGAGGGCGTCTTCCAGTGCAGGGGCATCGCCAGACAGATTGATGAAGACCATGTCCATCCAGATCGCGCTGCGCAGCGCTTTCAAACCATGTTTTTCACAGGCGAAACGTTCGTCTTTGTGCTGGTTGATACCACCCACGTGCGGGGTGCCGCGCAAGGCACCATTGAGGTCATAAGTCCAGGAGTGGTAAGGGCAGCGGATCATGCCCTGGACGGTGCCGGCTTCCTGCACCAGCTTCACGCCCCGGTGGCTGCACACGTTGTGGAAGACCTGCACCTGACCTTCACGGTTGCGCATCATCAACAGCGGCAGTCCCATAAAGTCCACGGGTTTGACGTAGGCATTGGTTGGCAAGTCGGTGGCGAAACCGATGCACGCCCAGTTCTTGCCCATCACCTGATCACGGTCGAGTTCGAAGTAGTGTTGCTCGGTATAAAAATCGTTGGTCAGGCCGTGAGCGTGCTCGATAGGGGCGAGGACGTTTTCCAGGCTGTGTACGGGAATGAGGTTGGCGATGCCCATTATTGTTTTCTCCAGATCGCACGGTAGGTCGGCCTGTTCGGCCTGTGGCTGGAGTGATTCTTGAGGTCGGGGCAGGGCGCGAACAAACCATTTTTCAACGCGGATTGATGAGAAAAAGTCATTTATGAGCGGCGCGATGATTCATGCCGAAATCTCATCAATCGATGAGATTAAATGGTTTGTTGCGTGCCGATGGGTCGCTCATTGTTGGTCGCGCAATGGGTGACAGACGTTGCCTACAAAAAATCCCGTACAGCGCCTACTACAAAAACAAGGGAGATAGCTGATGCGTGCCAAAAGTGGCCTCTTCAAAGGGCTCAATCCAACCGTGACTGTCGTGTCGGTTGCCATGGTCGTTGCCTTCGTTCTGCTCTGCGCGTTGAAAGGCGATCAGGCAACGGCGGTGTTCAAGACCGCGTCCGATGCCATCCTCCACAACTTCAAATGGTTTTATCTGGCCCTGGTCAGCGGCCTGCTTGGCGTGTTGCTGATGATTGCGTGCAGCCGTTACGGCGCACTCAAACTGGGTCGAGAGCATGACGTTCCGGAGTTCAGTTTCAGCGCATGGATTGCGATGCTCTTCAGTGCCGGCATGGGCATTGGCTTGATCTTCTGGTCGGTTGCCGAACCCGTTCTGCATTACGCCAATAACCCTTTCGCGCCGGGTCTGAGTGATGAAGCGGCAACGGTTGCGATGCGCCTGACGCTGTTTCACTGGGGCCTGCACCCGTGGGCGATCTTCACCATGATTGGCGTCAGCCTGGCTTATTTTGCTTATTGCAAAGGCTTGCCACTGGCGCTGCGCTCGATCCTCTATCCGCTGATTGGCAAACGTATCTATGGGCCGATCGGTCACGTGGTGGATATCCTCGGCGTGGCAATCACCGCGTTTGGTGTCTCTCAATCCCTGGGCCTTGGCGTGGTGCAAATCAATACCGGTCTGCATCAGGTATTTCAGATACCGGTGAGCATCGGTTTTCAACTGTCGATCATTGCATTTGTCAGCTTCATCGCAGCGGTGTCGCTGGTGGCGGGTTTGTCCAAAGGCATGAAACGCCTGTCGACCTTGAACATGTGGCTGTCATTCGGGCTGATGTTGGTGGTGCTGTGCCTGGGCCCGACGCGCTATATCCTCAATTTTTTCTTTGAATCGATGGGCGATTACGTCCAGCACATTGTCGGTCTGAGTTTCTGGACCGACACCCAGGCCGACACGCCGTGGCAGAACAGTTGGACAGCCTTTTACTGGCCCTGGTGGATGACGTGGGGGCCGTTCGTAGGCTTGTTCATCGCGCGGATTTCCAAGGGACGAACCATTCGCGAACTTATTCTCGGGGCGTTAGTGGTGCCGACGCTGGTGACCATTTTGTGGATGTCGGTATTCGGCGGGGCGGCATTAAAAGACGAGCAGCAGGCCCGTCATGCCCATGCACAATTGCCGGTGGCCGAGCAGGTTGAAGCGCAGCCATTTACCGGCGGCCCGGTACTGCAAGCTACCCAAAAAGAAACCACCGCCGCGATGTTCACGTTGCTGGAGCGGCTGGACGGCCCGGTCACTGGCGCTATCCTTTGTGTGATCGTTTGTTTGTTGCTGGCCGTGCATTTCGTCACGGCGGCCGATGCCGGAACGCAAGTGCTGTGCATGCTCAACTCGGTCGGCAGTATCAACCCGCCCAACTGGATTCGGGTGTTGTGGTGTGTGCTGGAGGGGGCGATTGCCGGCGGGTTATTGCTCGCTGGAGGGCTGGTGGCAATTCAGATGGCAAGCATCATTATCGGCCTGCCCATCGCCGTGTTTCTCTTGGTCACTGTCTACAGTCTGATCCGCAGCCTGCGGGCCGATACCATGAGTTCGGTCGAGGGTCTGATGGTGATGCGCGCCACCGCCAACGATTCGACAACGCAAGCGGAGAACGGCGCTTTCGCAGCGGTAATGGCGCCCCGCGAACTGGCGTGAATTGACAGTTTTTCAGAAGTAAAAAGGCACCGGCGTTTATATCGCCGGTGCCTTTTTTTCAAGCTGCGATCGTTTGCCCAAGATGGCTCATCAACCACTGCCGGAAGCGATTGACGCTTTGTCTGTTCGCTGCTCGGCCCATGGGCTCGAGCATGCAGAACTGCGCATCGGTGCGAAGATACACATCAATCGGTTTAACCAGATTGCCGTTGTGCAGATGGTCTCCCATCAGGTTCGACCAAGCCAACGCAATGCCTTGTCCGGCGAGCGCCGATTGAATCAGCATTGAATAGCTATTGATGTTGATCCGCCGTCGCGGTGTCGGCACCGGGTAGCCCAAATGATCAAACCAGTCCTTCCAGCCGATCCAGTCACTTTGCGGATCCTCCAGCCACAGCCAGGTGCATTCACCCAAGTGCTGTGGATCACTGATTTCTGGGTGCTGAGCGAGATATGCAGGGCTGCACACCGGGAAAATTTCCTCACTGAACAGCGGCGTAAGCAGCATATTCTTCGGTGGTGTGCTGCAGTAATACAGCGCCAGATCACAATCAAGGCGCGAGAAATCGCTGATCTGATCCGTAGCGATAATGCGCAGGTCAATTTCTTCGTTCTGTCGCTGAAATTCCGAGACCAGCGGCAATAGCCATAGCGACGCCATCGCGGTGCTGGTCACCACCGTCACCTGCTGCGCGCCACGCCAATGGCGGACACCGGCCGTCGCGTGGGCGAGCTGTTGCAGATTCTCGCGCACGCTTTCACAGTATTTTTTGCCAGTGACGGTCAGGTTGATTTCACGCGTGGTACGCGCGAACAGCGGTGTGCCCAGATAATCCTCGAGCACACGAATCTGTCGGCTGATTGCGCCTTGCGTGACGTTGAGTTCACGGGCGGCCAAGGTAAAGCTCAAATGCCGGGCGGCGGCCTCGAATGCCACCAGACTGTTGAGCGGTGGCAGCGGTTGCAGTTTCATCAGGCGATCACTTTTTTATAGGTTTTGTGCAGCGTTCGCGGATTGTGCAGAAGGCGCCAAACCGCCGCTACTTTTTTGTGACCGATCAGTGCTGATGACGACAGAAGGCAATGCGGGAATGGCAGATTCGATGAGATTACGATGGCAGCGCCGCTACGACAGCGCTGCCACCGATTTGATGTTTAGCCGGCCAACGTCGCGTTATCGATCACAAACCGATACTTCACATCACCCTTGAGCATCCGCTCATACGAGGCATTGATCTGATCCGCGTGAATCAATTCGATATCCGAAACGATGCCGTGCTCGGCACAGAAATCCAGCATCTCCTGAGTTTCAGCAATACCGCCAATCATCGAACCCGCAATCGTGCGGCGTTTCATGATCAGATTGAACACGTTCGGCGCTGGGTGCGACGTGGCCGGCGCGCCGACGAGGGTCAAGGCAGCGTCACGTTTGAGCAGCACCAGAAACGCATCGAGATCATGCGGCGCCGCGACAGTGTTGAGGATCAAATCGAAACTCTTCGCGTGCGCAGCCATTTCCTCAGGATTGCGAGAAACCACCACTTCATCGGCACCCAGCGCCAACGCCGCTTCGCGCTTGGATTCCGAAGTGGTGAACGCCACAACGTGCGCGCCCAAGGCATGCGCCAGTTTGATGCCCATGTGGCCCAAACCACCGATGCCAACCACGCCGACCTTCTTGCCCGGCCCGGCGTTCCAGTGGCGCAGCGGTGAATAAGTGGTGATGCCCGCACACAGCAGCGGCGCGACGGCGGCCAATTGCGCTTCGGGATGGCGGATGCGCAACACGTAGCGTTCATGCACGACGATGTTTTGCGCGTAACCGCCCATCGTCCAGCCCGGTGCGTCCGGGGTCGGGAAGTTGTAGGTGCCGATCATGCCGTCGCAGTAGTTTTCCAGCCCGGACTCACAGTCGTCGCAGTGTTTGCAGCTGTCGACGATGCAACCGACGCCGACCAGATCGCCCACCTTGTAATCGCTGACATGCGCGCCCACCGCCGACACCCGACCGACAATTTCATGCCCCGGCACACAAGGGAATTGCGTGCCGGCCCATTCCGCACGCACCTGGTGCAGGTCTGAATGGCAGATGCCGCAGAAGGCGATATCGATCTGCACGTCATGGGCCGCCGGGCGCGGCGGTTGATCTGCATTGGCTCAAGGGGTTTGTCGCCAGCGTGGGCGCCGTAGGCTTGTACAAGCATGGGAACATCCTCAATCGGTTTGTCGTGGTGACATTCTTCGCTTTTCGCTGGGCCGGGAAGTAGTGCATTCCTGTGCGATCCTTGCCTGATCCTGTGCGCCGTTGTGACTTTGCGGTGACAGACGCTCGCGGCGTTTGCGGGTAATCTGCCGGTTCGCTGCATAAAACAAAAAACTCAAGCAGGAGTCATTGATGCAACCAATCCGTCTCGGTCTGGTGGGCTACGGCAAGATTGCTCAGGATCAACACGTCCCGGCGATCAACGCCAACCGCGCATTCCAGTTGGTGTCCGTCGCCACCCAAGGCAAACCTTGCGCCGGCGTAGAGAATTTTCAGTCGCTGAGCGAGTTGCTCGAAAACGGCCCGCCGGTCGATGCAATTGCCTTCTGCACACCGCCGCAAGGTCGCTTCGCCCTGGTGCAGCAAGCGCTGGCGGCGGGCAAACATGTGCTGGTGGAAAAGCCGCCGTGCGCAACGTTGGGCGAGGCCATGGCCTTGGTCGATCAGGCAAAAGAGCAGGGCGTCAGTGCCTTGTTTGCCTGGCATTCACGCTATGCGCCGGGCATCGAAATCGCCCGTGACTGGCTTGCCACCTGCACTTTGCAAGGCGTGCAGATCGACTGGAAAGAAGACGTGCGCAAGTGGCACCCCGGCCAGACGTGGATCTGGCAACCCGGCGGCCTCGGCGTATTCGACCCGGGCATCAATGCCTTGTCGATTGTCACTCACCTTTTGGCGCTGCCGCTGTTTGTCGAATCCGCAGAACTGCGCGTGCCGGAAAACTGCCAATCGCCGATTGCCGCTTCGATCAAAATGTCGAATGCGCAGCAGCTCGATGTGCGAGCGGAGTTTGATTTTGATCATGGGCACGATGAGTTGTGGAGTATTGAGGTTCGTTGCAAGGAAGGCGTGCTACGACTGGATAACGGTGGGGCGCTGTTGAGTATTGATGGCGTGCGTCAGGCCGTATCGGAAGAGGGCGAGTACGCGGCGGTGTATCGGCATTTTCAGCAGTTGATTGCCGAGAAGGGCAGTGATCTGGATTTGCAGCCGTTGCGGTTGGTGGCGGACAGTTTCTTTGTCGGAAGCCGGGTATCGGTCGCCCCTTTCTACGACGCCTAAATACAAAGCCCTGTAGGAGCTGCGGCACGCTGCGATCTTTTGATCTTAAAAAATCAAGATCAAAGGATCGCAGCGTGCCGCAGCTCCTACAGGGCGTTTTTAGAAACGGTCAAGCCTGTATGGCTCGTTTCTCGGCATCTTACTCAACGCCATCCCGACAACCATCTCCGCCGTCACCGCCGCCTGCGTCAGCCCCAAATGCTGATGACCAAACGCAAGCAACACCTTGCCCCCGCAAACCTGATCAATCACCGGCAGCGAATCCGGCAATGACGGCCGAAAGCCCATCCACGGTGTCGCCGCTTCAGCACTCAGATCCGTGCGAAACAAGCCCTGACTCAACCGATGCAACTGCCACGCGCGCGCCATGCTCGGTGGTTTCTCCAGTCCCGCAAATTCAACCGTACCCGCCAGCCGCAACCCTTCGGTCATCGGCGTCATGATGAACTTGCGTTCCAGCGAGGTGACCGGGAAGGGCAGTCGCCCCTGTTCGTGCGGCAGCATCAAGTGATAACCGCGCTCGGTGTCCAGCGGTACTTTTTTGCCGGTCAGCGCAGCGGTCAGTTTCGCCGAGTGCGCGCCGCAGGCGATCAGCACGCGGCTTGCGGTCAAGCCACCATTACCGGTAATCAGCGAAACGCCGTTTTCCTGAACATGGCCGCCCTGCACCTGCTGTTGCAAAAAACTCACGCCGCAGGCTTTTGCCGCTTCAACCAATTCGCACACCACCCGGTACGGGTCAATGAAATGCCCGGTGCGCGGAAAGAACAAACCGCCCTGAATCTGCTCGCTGAGTTGCGGCGCCGTGTCCTGAATTGCCTTGGCCTGCCAATAATCGACAGGCACTTCCTGCTGTCGCAATCGAGCTTGCAACGCGCCGATGGCCTGACGTGATTCCGGGCGTTCGAACACCAGCAACGAGCCGTCGACTTTCAGCAAGTCCGGCCGCTGGATATCGGCGAGCAAGCGCTGCCAGGCATCCAGACTGCTTTCATTCAGCGCGCGTAATCCGGCCACGGTTTTCTGAAACGGTTCCGCCCGCAGGTTCAAGAGCAGCCGCGTGAACCACGGCAAGGCGCGGGGCAGGTATTTCCAGTCCAGCCGCAACGGCCCCATCGGGTCGAGCAGCATGGCCGGCAGGCGTTTGAGGATCGACGCATCGGCAATCGGGAACACCTGTTCGGTCGCCAGATGCCCGGCGTTGCCGAAAGAAGCGCCGTGACCCGGTAGCTGTTGATCGATGACGACCACGCGCAAACCCTGGCGCGCAAAGCGCAAGGCGCAGGCGACGCCGATGATGCCGGCGCCGACTACGGCGATGTCGTGGGAGACATTATTGACCATAAGTTTCCCTGTGCCCGTCGAGCAGGCGACGCAAGTGCAGCGGATTGGCCTGTTTCAGTGCTGTCGGCAACAAGCTGTCGGGGAAATCCTGATAACAGACCGGGCGCAGAAAACGCAGGATCGCCGCCGTGCCCACCGACGTTGTGCGCGAGTCCGACGTCGCCGGGAACGGCCCGCCATGCACCATCGCATCGCAGACTTCGACGCCGGTCGGCCAGCCATTCACCAGCAAGCGTCCGGCCTTGCGCTCCAGTGTCGGCAGCAGCGCGCGGGCGTGATCAAGGTCTTCATCATCCAGGTGCAGCGTCGCGGTCAACTGACCTTCCAGACGCTCGGTGACTTCCCGCATTTCATCCACACTCGCGCATTGCACGATCAACGATGCGGCGCCAAAGGCTTCTCCCTGCAGATTGTGATCAGCGAGGAAATCGGCGGCGTCGCTGACAAACACCTGCGCCTGACCCTGATTCGGGCCGCTGCCGATCTGGCCGATGCCAGCCACACTCGCCCGAGTGTTATCCGCCAGTGCATTCACCGCCGATTCATAGGCGTTGAAGATCCCCGGGGTGAGCATTGTCTGCGCCGGACTGCTTTTAATCCGTTCGGCCGTAGCGGCGATAAAACTTTCCAGCGCTGCACTTTTCAGCGCAATCACCAATCCCGGGTTGGTACAAAACTGCCCGGCGCCCAATGTCAGCGAAGCCACAAACCCATCGGCCAATGCCTGAGTGCGCGTCTGTAATGCCGCCGGAAACAGCAGCACCGGGTTGATCGAACTCATTTCCGCATACACCGGAATCGGCTCGGGCCGCGCCTGTGCCGCTTGAATCAACGCCAGTCCACCGCTGCGCGAACCGGTAAAACCCACAGCTTTGATGCGTGGATCGCTGACCAGCGCAATGCCCACTTCGCGCCCAGAACCGTACAACAGCGAAAACACACCGTCCGGCAAACCACAGGTCTTCACCGCCCGCGCCACCGCGCGGCCAACCAGTTCGCTGGTGCCGGGATGCGCACTGTGCGCCTTGACGATCACCGGGCAGCCGGCCGCCAGCGCCGATGCCGTATCGCCGCCCGCCACCGAAAACGCCAAGGGAAAATTACTCGCGCCGAAAACCGCCACCGGCCCCAGCGCAATCTGCCGTTGACGCAGATCCGAACGCGGCATCGGTTGACGATCCGGCTGCGCGTTATCGACGCGCACATCCAGCCATTCGCCCGCGCGCACGGTGCGCGCGAACATTCGCAATTGTTGGCAAGTGCGCCCGCGTTCACCCAGCAGGCGAGGGCGCGGCAGGCCTGTTTCAGCCATGGCGCGCTCGATCAATTCATCGCCGAGGGCTTCGATTTCTTCGGCGATGCTTTCCAGAAATTCAGCGCGGACATTCAGGGTTGTCTCGCGATAAGCGTCGAACGCCGCCCAGGCCAGCGCGCAAGCCTGCTCGACATGTTCCGCTGAACCGCCGGCATACGCCGGTTCCAGCGCGGTATCCGTGGCCGGGTTGATGCCCCGAATGGCTTCGCGATTACCCGCGACAATGTGCTGCCCGATCAGCATGTGGCCCGTCAGCGTCATGGTAGTTTCCCGATAAAAAAGTGATGCCCGCCGTGAGCTAAAAACTTCACGGCAGGCGAAAGCAAGGATCAGGCGAAGTTCTGTTCCGCCGACCAGTTCTCGTACCAGTGACGGAACAGCGTGTACTGCTTCTCGGCATAACACCGCTGCGAGTCGCTCAACGCATCGGTTTCGTTGAAGTGCAGGGTGTATTCCTTGTCGCCGTTGAGCACCATCAGATGCTTGTAATACAGCACCAGGTCGCAGCCTTCATCGAACGACGACAGCACCGCCAATGCCGATTCGAGCTCCCGCGCCTGACGCCGCGCCTTCGCATCACCCTGGGCCGCCTTCTTGCTCAGCGCGACCAATTGCAGCACTTCGCGGGGCAGGGCGTTGCCGATCCCGGTGATCGCGCCGGTGGCGTTGCAGTTGACGAAACCGTGCACCACTTGCGTGTCGACGCCGACCATCAGCGTCACGTTTTCATCTTTGGAGGTGATGTTTTCAGCGGCGTAGCGCAGGTCGGCGCCGCCGCCAAATTCCTTGAAGCCGATCAGGTTCGGGTACTCGCGGCGCAGTTCGAAGAACAGATCGGCGCGGGTGGCAAAGCCGTAGTAAGGGCTGTTGTAGATCACCGCCGGCAGGTTCGGTGCCGCTTGCAAAATGGCCGCGAAGTGCGCTTTTTGCGCAGTCACCGAAGCACCCCGGGACAGCACGCGCGGAATCACCATCAATCCTTGCGCGCCGACTTTTGCCGCATGCGCCGCATGGGCGACTGCTTCACGGGAATTCACCGCGCCAGTGCCGACAATCGTTGGAATGCCCGCTGCCACCAGACGCGCCACGCCTTCCTGACGTTCAGCCTCGGTGAGCAGCGGCCAGTCACCCATCGAACCGCAATACACCACCGCGCTCATGCCGATGTCGATCAGCTCGCGACCCTTGGCCACCAGCGCGTCGAAGTCCGGTTTGCGCTGGGCGGTGCACGGGGTCATCAGGGCCGGCATGCAACCGGTGAAGATGTTGTCGCTCATTGTTTTAACTCCTTGGCACATCATTCAAATTGAGGTGAAAAGTCAGCGCGGCGGCTTAAATGCCCCACGCGAACGGGTCGGTTTCGTCGATCAGCAAGGTGCTGTCGGCGGTCATGTAGGCGCGGCCGGTAATGAACGGGCGAATGCGCTCGCCCTCCCATTCGAAGCGGCCTTCGAACTGGCTGCCGGTGATGCTCGCCTGCACCCAGATCGCGCCGGGTTGCAGCTTGTCGTCGGCGGCGAGGCAGGCGAGTTTGGCGCTGGTGCCGGTGCCGCACGGGGAGCGGTCGTAGGCTTTGCCGGGGCACATGACGAAGTTGCGGCTGTCGGCGTTGGCGTCATCGGCGAACAGTTCGATGTGGTCGATCACCGCACCGTCTTCGCCGTAAATACCTTGGTCTTCGAGGGCCTTGAGCATCGCCCAGGTGTAGGCGGTGAGGTGTTCGACGTTGTCCATCGTCAGCGTCTGGCCGTGTTCGGAAACGAGAAAGAACCAGTTGCCGCCATAGGCGATGTCGCCGAAGACGCGGCCGAACCCCGGCACGTCCACCGGCACTTGTTTGCGATGACGGTAAGCGGGGACGTTGCCCAGCGTGACCGAGCCGTCGTCATGCAACGTGGCGCTGACCGGGCCGACCGGCGTGTCGATCTTGTGCATGCCGGGCTGGATTTTTCCCAGGTACTGCAACGAGTTGATCAGGCCGATGGTGCCGTGGCCGCACATGCCGAGGTAGCCGGCGTTGTTGAAGAAAATCACCCCGCACGTGGCGTCCGGCGACACCGGTTGGCAATACAACGCGCCGACCAGCACATCGTTGCCGCGCGGTTCCAGCAGGCAGGCGCGGCGCCAGACGTCATGCTGATTGCGCAGGGCATCGCGCTTTTCCACCATGCTGTTGCCGGGCAGATCGGGGAAACCGCTCATCACCAGACGCGTGGGTTCACCGCCGGTGTGGGAATCAATGACGTGTACTTCTTTCATGAATAGATCCCGTTGGATGATTTCAGTAGGCGCCGGCAGGACGCGCGGTCACGGTCGAGGCAGGGGCGGCGACTTCGCTTTCTTCATCGTCTTCTTCCAGACGCAGCAGATGCGCCGGTACGCCCGTTGCGGCACCCCAGTAATAAATGCCGGTGGCGCAAACGGCGACGACAATGGTGTCGAACGGATGAGCGAGGATGCCGAGGCCACCAAATGTGCCGAGTTTCGACAGCACAATCGTTACCGCGTAGAAGGCGATCAACCACGCCGAGGAGCGCACCTGGCTGGCCAGATTGAGGTGCGCGGTCGGCACGAAACGGCCGCACAGCAGATACACAACGAACATCAGAATTTGCAGGCCAAGCAGCCACGACACAGTGTTCCAGCCCGACCAGTAGACGATCAGCGCGGCGATGATGAACGACACTGGCCCGAGCACGCCCATGCACTTGACCCGGAACGGACGCGGCATGTTTGGCGCATTGCGGCGCAGTGCAGCCACCGAAACCGGTGCCACGGCGTAGCTCAGCACCAGCGCGGCGGAGACCACGTTGATCAGCGCTTCCCACGATGGAAATGGCAGCGTCCAGAACACCGACAGGGCAAAGGTCAGCCACAGCGCCGGGCGCGGAATGCCGGACTTCTCGTCGATGTGGGTGAAGACTTTGAAGAAGGTGCCGGTCTGCGCCCAACCGTAGATCACGCGCGGCGTGGCGTTCATGTAGATGTTGCCGCAACCGCTCGGTGAGATCACCGCATCGGCGACCACCAGATACGCCAGCCAACCCACGCCAAGCGCCAGGGCGATGTCGCGGTACGGCAGGGAAAATTCCTTGCTGATCCCGGCCCAGCCATTGGCGAGCATTTCGGTCGGGATGCTGCCGAGAAAGGCCATTTGCAGCAGCACATAAATCAGCGTCGACAGCAGCACCGAGAGGATCAGTGCGATAGGAATGGTGCGCTGCGGATTCTTCACTTCACTGGCCACCGAGATGATCGGTGTCAGCCCCAGATAGGCGAAAATCACGCCGCCCGCCGACACTGCCATTTCGATACCGGACAAGCCGAACGGCGCAAAACCTTGCACGTGGAAGTTGGCCGGTTTGAAGAAGGTGAACAGCACGCCGATCACCAGCAGCGGCACGATGAACTTGAACACGCTGACCAGATTGTTGGCCTTGGCGAAGGTCTTCACGCTGCGGTAGTTGAGCAGGAAAAACACGCAGAGCAGGCCGAACTGCACCATCCAGCCGAGGATCGTCGGGTTGCCGCTGCCCGCTTGGGTCAACTCGGGAAACCACGCCGCCGCGTATTGGCGCGAGGCAACCACTTCGATCGCCACCAGACTGGAAAACGCGATCAGGGTGATGAAGCCCATCAGGTAGCCGAGCAGCGGCCCGTGGGAGTAAACCGGGTAACGCACGACGCCGCCGGCACGCGGTAAGGCCGCGCCCAGTTCGCAGTAAACGATGCCCAGCAACAACACGGCAAAACCGCCCAGCAACCAGGAGAAAATCCCCGCCGGCCCGGCAATCGCCGACACGTGACTGGCCGCGAACAACCAGCCGGAACCGAAGATCGCTCCGAGCCCGATAAATGTGAGGTCGATCAGTGAAAGCTGTTTTTTGAACTTGCCTTGGCCTGACATGGCATCGCCTTCTTGTGAGTTATTGGATAGGCAGTTGTGTCACTGGGACGGCCAGACTTTGAACTCATCGACGGCATGGCGATTGATGTTTTGCGGCGGGTTGGATGACGAAATCAGCACAATGGCGCAGTTTAATCGCGGCCCTCGACAGGCCTGCATTGATCCTGCAATCTGCACGCGAACGCCGCAGGGCGGGCACCTGGCCGATCCGCGTTTGAAGAGGAATCCGTAATGCAGCAAGCGTTTTCGATCCTGTCCCAAGGCATCGGCGGCCATCGTCCGCAGACCCTGGAGGAGTTACTGGCCGGTGCGGCGCTGCTGTTGCCGATGCTCGACGTGATCCCCAATGCGGCGATTTTCATCAAGGACACGCAGGCGCGTTACGTGCTCGCCAACCGCACGTTGGTGCAGCGTTGTGGCTTGAAGGATTTGCGTCCGTTGCTCGGTAAGACCAGCGCGCAGGTGTTCCCGGCGCAACTTGGCCCGGGCTATACCGAGCAGGATCGCAAAGTGCTGGAGGAGGGCTTTGTGCTGGAGGATCAGCTTGAGCTACACCTGTACGGCAGTCGCGAACCGGGCTGGTGCCTGACGCACAAGCAGCCGCTGTACAACCGTGACGGGGTGATTATTGGGCTGGCGGGGATTTCGGTGGATCTGCAATCGGCCAGTGAAACGCATCCGGCGTTTGAGCGATTGGCGGCTGTCGATGAGCACATTCGGGCGAATTTCAATCGTCGGGTGACCTTGGTGGAATTGACCCGGATTGCCGGTATTTCCGTTGCGCAACTGGAGCGTTACTGTAAGCGCGTGTTCCATTTGACGCCTCGGCAGATGATCCAGAAAGTGCGGCTGGAGCATGCGCATCGCCTGCTGCATAGCGATTTGCCGATCACTGACGTTGCGCTGCAATGCGGTTATACCGATCACAGTGCGTTCACTCGCCAATTCAAGGCATCTACCGGTTTCACCCCTCGCCAGTATCGACAGGCCACTTCTCAGTGAATGACTGAAATTCCCTGTGGGAGCGGGCTTGCTCGCGAAGGCGTCGAGTTGGGCGGCTGGGTTTTTGTTGACTGAGTACATATCCATTGCTGTGGTAACGGCGGCTTAGGGTTCCGCCCTTACGGCGGGTCACCTTTTCCAGACGCCGAAAAGGTAACCCAAAAGGCTTTGCCCCAGCGTTCGGCCCGCTCGCTCGGGCTCGGGGTTCCTTCGTTACGGAATTCATCCGGGCGCATCGCCTCCGGTTTGCTGCGCTGCACCTCCTCTCGATGTGTTTGGCTGCGCCAAACGGTCGCTGCGCTCCCACCCCCGGATAAATCCCTCCACTCAGCCTTCCGACGGGGCGGGTAGCGCAAGATCAAAAGCTGCAGCCGAGCTTGCGCTCATCCTGTGTAGGAGCTGCCGAAGGCTGCGATCTTTTGATGTTGCTTGTGCTTTTGTAGGAGCAGAGCTTGCTCGCGAAAGCGGTCGTTCGTTTAACAATTCGGTACCTGACACACCGCTTTCGCGAGCAAGCCGGCTCCCACAGTTTGACTGCGTTGGCCAGAGGTAACGGGCTAATCGGATTATTGTAGGAGCTGCCGAAGGCTGCGATCTTTTCATCTTGATCTTAAAAACAGATCAAAAGATCGCAGCCTTCGGCAGCTCCTACATGACCCTGTGGCATACCGGCTAGACTCATGCCATTCGCGGCTCTCTCGCAGCAGGTGAAACGGGATGATCGGATTACAGAGGTGCCGGAGTCCGTTATGGGCCTGGCTCACGTTGGTAGCGATCAGCCTGACGTTGATGTCAGGCTGCTCGAGCCGAAAGCACTATCCGCCATCAGGCGTCGGCGACAGTTGTTACGCCAAGGCATTACCAACGGTCGGCGAGGGCGGTCTCGCATGGGGCTCCAGCCTGAACATGGCTCGCCAAAAATCCTTGAACAACTGCATCCGCTATGCCGGTCGTTCCGGTGGCACGCCGAACACCTGTCAGGTGGTGTTGGCCAAGTGCAAGTAATCCCGGCCCACCTCTGCGCAGTGGGCCAGGCGGCAAATTACAGGCAGCTTTCCACAGTGTCCAAGTGCTTCCTGGATATCCAGCGATAGGTCGATGCGTAATATTTCGCCACCGAACCGGACGCATCAGGCTGAATATCAACGAAGTATGCCGAGCCCGTTGTGGCCACCGTAATCGCGCCTTTCTTGCCCGGTTCCTGAGTGGCCCCGGATCGGCCCTCGAACACCGAAAGGTTCTCCCAGCCATGCTGTACGCAGTCGGCAATCACCTTGACGGCTTTTTTCGAATGCAGCACTTGGCGCGGTTCCTCCTGGCGCAGTTCATTCATCGAGGGTGCCGCACAGCCTGCCAGTGACGCCAGCGTCAACACCCATAGGGCTGCCTTCATATGTTCTTCTCCCTGAATAATGGGGCTTTCTCCAGGCGCGACATACGGGATGCCGCGCCTGGAGAAAGCTTTGCGATGCCGCTCTCAGGCGCTCGTCTTACTGTTTTGCTTCGGCCTTCATTTTTTCAGCGATTTTTGCATCGACCGCCGCGCGGATCTGGTCAACGCTGAAGCTCGCCGGTTTCTGGCTAGGCGGGTAATCGACGAAGGTCTGCAGGAACGCTGCGGACTTGCCGACGGCCATTTCGGTCAGATAAACGTTTTTGGTCGTCCAGTCGTAGTACTGGTCGGAAACGATATCGGCACGTTCATACGGGTCCATGCGCAGGTTGAAGATTTTCGGTACGCGCAGGCACACGAACGGTTCGCTCCAGACCTTGAAGCCGCCCGGTGCGCGTTGTTCGCAGAACACGGCTTTCCAGTTGCCGAAACGCATCGACACCAGCACGCCATCGTCGTTGAAGTAGTAGAACTCCTTGCGCTCACCTTTAGGGCTCTGGCCGGTCAGGTACGGTAGTTGGTTGTAGCCATCCAGATGCACTTTGAAACTGGTGCCACCGGAAGTCGGCGCCCAGCCTTTGAGTAGCTTGTTGGTGACATCGGTGTCACCCGCAGCGGCGAGCAGTGTCGGGAACCAGTCCAGACCCGAGAACAGCTCGTTGGACACTTCACCCGGTTTGATCTTGCCTGGCCAGCGAACCATTGCTGGCACACGGTAAGCACCTTCCCAGTTGGAGTTCTTTTCGTTGCGGAACGGTGTGGTTGCCGCATCGGGCCACGACCACTGGTTCGGGCCATTGTCGGTGGTGTAAACCACGATGGTGTTGTCGGTGATTTTCAGGTCATCGAGGGTTTTCAGCAGTTTACCGACGTCACCGTCGTGCTCGATCATGCCGTCGGCGTAATCGTTGCCCGGCATGCCGCTTTGGCCCTGCATTGAGTCACGAATGTGCGTAAACGCGTGCATGCGGGTGGTGTTCATCCAGACAAAAAACGGTTTGTCCGCTTTCGCCTGTTTCTCGATGAAAGCCTGTGCGGCGGCGGTGGTTTCGTCGTCGATGGTTTCCATGCGTTTTTTAGTCAACGCACCGGTGTCTTCGATTTTGCCATCGGCAAAGCTGTGAATGACGCCGCGAGGGGAGGTGGCTTTGACGAATTCCGGGTCATCCTTCGGCCAGTACGGACGCTCAGGTTCTTCTTCGGCATTGAGGTGATACAGGTTGCCAAAGAACTCGTCGAAACCGTGGTTGGTCGGCAGGTATTCATCCTTGTCGCCCAAGTGGTTCTTGCCGAACTGACCGGTCGCATAACCCTGGGATTTGAGCGCCTGAGCGATGGTGATATCGCGTTTTTGCAGGCCGACCGGTGCGCCGGGGATGCCGACTTTCGACAGGCCGGTACGCAGTGGCGTCTGGCCAGTGATGAAAGAAGATCGACCTGCCGTGCAGCTGTTCTCCGCGTAGTAGTCGGTGAACATCATGCCTTCTTTGGCAATCCGGTCGATGTTTGGCGTTTTGTAACCCACCACGCCCATTGAATAGGCGCTGATATTGGTCTGGCCGATGTCGTCACCAAAAATCACCAATATGTTGGGTTTCTCCGCAGCCATGGCCGAGGCTGAGATGACCGACGCTGCAACTAACGCAAACGTAGGTAACCACTTACTTAAATCAGTCATACCTACAACTCCTTTAGACAGGTAGTCCTTACGGACTTATGACGTGCTATCACTTTGCCCTCGTGCAAACTTTACGGAATGCCCGTTTCACCTTAGATGGCGTGGGTGTTTTCGCCTCCAGTGCGCGTGTCTAAATATGACATTTGACCTCTGACGAACCTCTGAAATCAAACCAAGTACTTGATGTCACGACAATTAATGCAGCCAATTAAGTTGCGACTTTTCTGACAGATAAAACTTCTCATCGACGCTTAACGTGCATTGATAATCCAGTCAGCGGCACGTTCGGCAATCATGATCGAGGCTGCATTGGTGTTACCGCCCACCAGGGTCGGCATGATCGATGCGTCAACGACGCGGAGCCCTTCGATCCCGTGCACGCGTAACTGACTGTCGACCACGGCGAGTTCATCGTTGCCCATCTTGCAGGTGCCGACCGGGTGGTAGATGGAGTCTGCACGCTGGCGCAGTAACTGGATCAGTTGCTCGTCCCCGTACAATCCTTCGCTGAGCACATCTTTCAGACCGAAACGTGCCATGGGCGCTTGCTGGATGATCTCGCGGGCCATGCGGTATCCCGTCAGCAATGTCTCGACGTCATCGTCATGGCCTAGAAGATTTGGGTCGATGCGAGGCGGGGCGGTAGGGTCAATCGACTGCAAACCGACGCTGCCTCTGCTTTTTGGGCGCAGCACGCAGACGTGACAACTGAAACCGTGCCCCCAGTGCAATTTGCGGTTGTGGTCGTCGATCATCGCGATCACTGAATGCAACTGGATGTCCGGACGCGTCAGGCTGCTGTCGGTTTTCAGAAAAGCACCGCCTTCAGCGAAGTTGCTGATGAACGGCCCCCGACGATGCCTGACGTAATCAAGCCAGGCCTTGCCCATGTTGATGCCGCCGCTTACAGAGATGCCCATCAATGACGTATCGGGGCTTTTGTACTGGAGCACGACATCCGGATGATCCTGCAGATTCTGGCCGACGCCCGTAAGTTCGTGCAGAACCGCGATGCCTTGAGGTTTGAGCTCCTCTTGCGGGCCAATCCCCGACAGCATCAGCAACTGCGGGCTGCCAAAGGCGCCGGCACTGAGCAGAACCTCGCGCCGGGCCTTGATGGTTTGCCGGTCACCGTTGCGGCAAAGCGTGACACCGACGGCTTTTTTGTCCTCTAGCACAATGCGCTCGGCGACCGCCGACGTCAGCACGGTGAGGTTTTTGCGCGTGTGTCGAATCGGTTTGAGAAACGCGGTGGCCGTGCTCCAGCGTCGACCCTCGCGGATCGTCACGTCGTACTGGCCGATGCCTTCCTGATCGACACCGTTGAAATCCGCGTTGTAGCGGTGCCCGGCCATCTGACCCGCGTCGATAAAGGCCTGAGTCGCTGGATGTATCGGGTTTTTGCCGACGTACAGTTCACCGAGCGCGCCGTGCAGATCGCAGGCACCGCGGTAGTTCATCTCGCTCTTGCGAAAGTACGGCAGCACCTCAGCAAACGACCAGCCCGGATTGCCCAGCGCCTGCCAATCGTCAAAGTCCGTGTGATGGCCACGAATATAAATCATGCCGTTGATCGAACTGCTACCGCCCAGCGTCTTGCCCCGTGGTTGATAGCCGTAACGCCCGTTCAAGCCTGGCTGCGCAGCGGTCTTGAACGCCCAGTTGACATGCCGCGTCGGCACTATCGCTGCGACGCCCACCGGTGCGTGGATCAGTGGTGAGCGGTCTTCAGGGCCTGACTCCAGCAAACACACCGTGACGTGCGGGTCTGCACTCAGGCGATTGGCCAGAACGCAACCGGCTGAGCCGGCACCGATGATTACGTAATCGAATTCCATTACAGAGCAATCCCGAGCGAGTGAGCAGTGGCAGCGTCGCGATGACGCAGCGGTAAGTACCCCGGGTTGATTGTTGGCTTGTAGGACAAGAAAATTATTGATCTCTCATGACATTTATTTGATATTTGGTGACATGACTTCATTAATAAGAACAACCTCGTTCACCGGTTTTCGGCAAGTCACCAGCCAGCTCGGCGGCGATGCAGACCGCATGCTCGAACGCTTTCGGATCAATCCGCAGTTGCTGGAGGACGAAGAGGCGCGCGTGCCTTTACGCTCTTTGGTGGGCCTGCTGGAGTTTGCCGCGCGCGAGCTGGACTGCGCCGATTTCGGCCTGCGCATGGCCGAATATCAGGATTTGCACGTACTCGGGCCGATAGCAGTGATCGCCCGAACCTGCGCCACGGCGGGGGAGGCGCTGGCGCAAATCATCCGCTTCATCGGTTACCACAGCCCGGGCATTCAGCTCGATCTGGATCACAGCGAGGCCGGCTCTCCACGACTGGTCATCGACATCCGGCTCTCGGGCCCGGCTCCCCGCCGGCAAATGATCGAACTGGCGATGGGCGTGGCGCATAACGGTATGAAGCTGCTGTATGGCGACCATTTCGTCGCGCAGTCGGTACTTTTTTCCAGCACACATTTGACTGGCAAAACCTACCGGCGCTATTTCAAAACGACGGTGCAAGCCGGCCAGTCCTGCAATGCGTTGGTGTTAAGCAATGAGCAACTGAATCAGCCGATCGAACAGCAGGCGCCTTATCTGCATCAGGCGCTTGAGCAATATTTCGATCAGTTCGATTTGCAGGCCACCTCGGATGTGGTCAAGCAGGTGGAACGTCTGGTGCTGCGCATGATGCCGATCCAGCGTTGCCGCTTGCCTTTGATCGCAGAGCAACTCGGGATGCACGTGCGTATGTTGCAGCGAAGGTTGGCCGAGCAGGGTCGCAGTTTCGATGACGTTGTCGAGACACTCCGTAAAGAGCGCAGCGAACACTATCTGGGGCAGAGGCACATGCCGATGTCGCAGGTCGCCGGGCTTCTCGGCTACAGCGAGCAAAGCGTGTTCAATCGCGCGTGTCAGCGTTGGTTTGCGATGTCGCCGGGGGCGATGCGGCGCCAGTTGCTGGAGTGAGACACAATCATTGATGCTATCAATAACAACCATTAACCCAATGAAGTTCTCATATTGATCGCGCGGCGTAAGATCGGCTCCATACCCAACCACTGCACCACGGAGCTCACACCATGAAACGCCAAACCCTGCTCGGCATTGCTTTCTCGATCTTCGCCCTGAACGCCTTTGCTGCGACTGAAACCGATCCGCTGTTCAGTGACGCGGTCGCCGCAACGGAAACCGACCGGTTGTTCAGCGACTCGGTTGCCGCGAACGAAACCGATCCTCTGTTCAGTGACGCCGTTGCCGCCGACGGTTCGGATCGACTGAAGGGCAATCTGGTTGCCGAGGGTGGTGCCGACCGTCTGCTCGAACGCCGTAACGCCTGAATGCGTAGTTTTACCGCAGGCCTTAATGAAAAAACCCGGCTTGATCAGCCGGGTTTTTTTTCATCTGCCGTTTGGTCAGGCGATATTCAATGCCCTGAGCGTCACCAGTGAACCGGCGGCGAATGCGTGTGCCTGCTCCGTCAATTCGGCAATGTTTTCTTCGGCCGTGTTCAGTGGCTGGTTGTTTTTAACCAGGACAACATCTTGCTCGGCCAGCACCGCCCACGCCAGTTGTGCCCAATCCGCCGGGTGTTTTTTGCCCTGCTTGAGCGAGATCAGGAATAACTGATGAAAGCGACTGACCACGATGCCACCGCCCGTCACCGGGCTGGCCAGTACCTGGATTTTGTCGCTCAGCAACGAACGTTTGCACAATTGCAGATTGAGCGTGCTGCAACGCGCTTGCACCAGTCGCTCGGCGGCTTCGCTTTGGCACGGTGCGGCAGCGCTCATCCCGATCAGTACGCTGAGGGCCTGCAGCAGATCGTCAAAAGGTATTTCGGGCAACGCGCTTGAGAGCTGGCGCAGAGTCTTCGCGACATACGCATCGGCCGCCAGTGCTTCAAGCACCGGGCCGTACACTTCGGCTTGCAACGACGCTTCGCCGGCCGGGCCCTTGACGCTGGCGGCGACGCTTTCTGCCGGCTGCAACAGAATAAAGCGCGTATTCAGCAGCCCCTGGCGTTGTTCTGCCGCAGACAATCGGTTGGCGCCGCGCACGTACAGGTCTCGGCGGAAATTCTGATTGACGAAATAGTCCCGCGCTTGCTCGCGCATGATCGGGTGATCGATGCCTTCGAGGAAATCCATCCCTTCGGCGCTCAGGTTGAGCGGATCGACCGTGTCCAGTGGTACAGCGGTCGCGGCGTAGTCGAGTTTGGCCGGAGCGAAGGCGTCGACCACGTCGGTGAAGTACATACAGTTCCACTCACGATTGAAGTATTCGTGGGCGACGTATTGGCGATTCTGACCTTTGATGCTCTGCAGTTGGGCATTGAGGCCAGGGGCTGTGCCGGCGTAGTTCGGGTTGGCTGCCAGCAACGCTTCGGAGAATTGCAGCGCGGCGTCTATGCGCTGATCAGGGCGAGCGGAGCTGCTCGTGGCAAAGCGGTCGTGCAGGCGGAACAGATTGCGCAGTGGCGCCGAAGGCGACCAGCCGGGAAGACAGTTGTAGCTGACGTACAACAGGCCACCGGGCTTGAGGTGACGACGGGCAAATTCGACGATCAGTTGCTGATTGTCACGGCTGACCCACGTCCAGATGCCATGCAGGCTGATGCTGTCGAATTGCGGCAGATCATTACGCGCGAGCAGCTGTTCGAAACTGTCGTCATACAGCCGCGCATCGCTGTTCCAGCTGTTCGCCAGAGCTATGGCGTGGCCAGCCTGACCCGGATGGAAATCGGTGCCCACATAGGAACCGGGGTTGGCCGCCGCATGGATATTGATCGACACGCCTTGACCAAAACCGAGTTCACAGTGATAGCCGTCGGTGGTCTCCAGGCCGGCAAAACCGCGCAGCAGCAAACAGTAACGCTGGAAGACCGGATTGATTTCGCGGCTATAGCTGTAGGTGTAGCCTTCGTCGGTGAAATATCCTTCGTTCCAGGCGTCGCTCATGCGGGTGTCCTTTAATTTCGACAGGGAAAGTTGCTTTTGCTTATTCGCGTTATCGGCACGCCGTTCAAAAACTGAACACAATGTGTTCGATTAACGGATACCCGACCTTTTGTCCAATTGCCGGCTTTTGCACGCAAGCGTACTGTGACCGGTGAGCCTGAAAACCGTGCACCCTATAACGACAAGATCGAGCACCGCCTAATGGACAGTCATCTGCTGAGTGATCGCAGCAGCGTGTTTCGTCACGCTGATCCCTATGCCGTCTCCGACTACGTCAATCAGCACGTTGGCCAGCACTTCATTGGCCTGTCCAAAACCGCCCATCCGCGAGCCAGCCTCAACCATCGCAAACTCGCCGATCTCGATCTGTGCCGCATCAGTTATGGCGGCAGCGTCCGGGTGACGTCGCTGGCGCTGGAAACCGTGTATCACCTGCAAGTCCTGCTGCAAGGCAATTGCCTGTGGCGCGGGCATAGACGTGAACAACATTTGGTGCCGGGCGAGTTGTTGTTGATCAATCCGGATGATCCGGTTGATCTGACTTACTCCGACGACTGCGAAAAATTCATCCTCAAAGTGCCGGTCAGCGTGCTCGAGTCGGTGTGCGACGAGCAGCGCTGGTTGCGACCTTCGAGCGGTATCCGCTTCCTGCGCAATCACTATCAGTTGAGCGAACTGGAGGGCTTCACCAATCTGCTCGCGATGATTTGCCAGGAAGCCGAGGCCAGCGATCCGTTGCTGCGGGTGCAAGAGCACTACGCACAGATCATCGGCAGCAAACTGATCTCGCTGATGAACACCAATGTCAGTCGTGAGAATCTCAGTGCTCCGAGCGTCAGTTTCGAGCGCATCCTCGATTACATCGAGCGCAACCTGAAACTCGATCTGCCCGCCGAACATCTGGCCGCGCAGGCGAGCATGAGCCCGCGTTCGCTGTACAGTCTGTTCGAACGCCAACTCGGCGTTACTCCGATGCAATACATCCGTCAGCGCAAACTTGCACGCATTCACGCCTGCCTCAACGACCCGAGCTGCCCGGTGCGCAACCTCACTGAGCTGGCGCTGGATTACGGCTTCCTGCACTTGGGCCGTTTCGCCGAAAGCTATCGCCAACAGTTCGGCGAACTGCCGTCGCACACCCTCAAACGCCGCCACTGATCACCCTTCGAAACAGTCCGAATCATCTGCCGCGCCGTCCTGCACAAAACGGATAGCGATCTGCAGGATTCGGCTATTGCCCCGCGTTGCGCCTCCCTAATCTGACCTGGCCTGAACAATAACAATGGAGGCCCTGGCCATGTCCCTGGGAATCGACTACCTCAATGCCATGCTTGAAGAAGACCAAGAGAAGGGCGCCTACCGCTGCAAGCGGGAGATGTTCACCGATCCGCGTCTGTTCGAACTGGAGATGGCGCACATCTTCGAAGGCAACTGGATTTACCTTGCCCACGAAAGCCAACTGCCCAACAACAACGATTTTCTGACCACCACGATGGGGCGCCAGCCGATCTTCATCGCGCGCAACAAGGACGGCGTGCTCAACGCTTTTCTCAACGCCTGCAGCCATCGCGGCGCCATGCTGTGCCGGCACAAATCCGGCAACCGTTCCAGCTATACCTGCCCGTTCCACGGCTGGACGTTCAACAACAGCGGCAAACTGCTCAAGGTCAAAGATCCGAGTGAGGCCGGTTACCCGCAAAGCTTTAACTGCGAAGGCTCCCACGACCT
Organism: Pseudomonas rustica; assembly: GCF_049959085.1. Lineage (NCBI taxonomy): Bacteria > Pseudomonadati > Pseudomonadota > Gammaproteobacteria > Pseudomonadales > Pseudomonadaceae > Pseudomonas > Pseudomonas rustica. The sequence goes on from NZ_CP188200.1 coordinate 2,148,559, forward strand.
GACCAAAGTCGCGCGTTTCGAGTCCTACCGCGGCTTTCTGTTTGGCAGCCTGAATGCCGATGTGAAATCCCTCACCGAGCACTTGGGCGAGTCAGCGAAGATCATCGACATGATCGTCGACCAGTCGCCGGAAGGTCTCGAAGTACTGCGTGGTTCCAGTTCCTATATCTACGAAGGCAACTGGAAACTCACCGCCGAAAACGGTGCCGACGGCTATCACGTCAGCTCCGTGCACTGGAATTACGCCGCCACCCAGAACCAGCGCCAGCAACGCGAAGCGGGCGAGGCGATCAAGACCATGAGCGCCGGCAGTTGGGCGAAGAAGGGCGGCGGTTTCTACTCTTTCGATCACGGCCATCTGCTGCTCTGGACGCGTTGGGCCAACCCTGAAGACCGCCCGGCCTACGAGCGCCGTGATGAACTGGCACGTGATTTCGGTCAGGCTCGCGCCGACTGGATGATCGAAAACTCGCGCAACCTGTGCCTGTACCCGAACGTGTATCTGATGGATCAGTTCAGTTCGCAGATCCGCATTGCCCGGCCAATCTCGGTCGACAAGACTGAAATCACCATCTACTGCATCGCCCCCAAAGGCGAGAGCGCCGAAGCGCGCGCGAAACGCATTCGTCAGTACGAAGACTTTTTCAACGTCAGCGGCATGGCCACGCCGGATGATCTGGAAGAATTCCGTTCGTGCCAGACCGGTTACGGCGCCGGACGCGGCTGGAATGATATGTCCCGAGGCGCGACCCATTGGGTTGAAGGCGCCGACGCTGCCGCCGAGGAAATCGACCTGAAACCGCTGCTCTCCGGTATGCGCACCGAGGACGAAGGCCTGTTCGTGCTGCAACACAAGTACTGGCAGGAAACCATGCTCAAAGCCGCTGCCGCCGAACCACAACTGATCCCCGTGGAGGCTGTGTGATGAGCAACCTCTACGACAATGTGCGCGACTTTCTCTACCGCGAAGCGCGTTATCTCGATGACGGCGAGTGGGATCAATGGCTGGAGCTGTACGCCGCCGACGCGACTTTCTGGATGCCGGCCTGGGACGATAACGACACGCTCACCGAAGACCCGCAAAGCGAAATCTCGCTGATCTGGTACGGCAACCGTGGCGGCCTCGAAGACCGCATCTTCCGGATCAAGACCGAGCGCTCCAGCGCGACGATTCCCGACACCCGCACCTCGCACAACCTGAGCAACATCGAGATCGTCGAGCACAGCGCCGACCAGTGCCAGGTGCGCTTTAACTGGCACACCCTGAGCTTTCGTTATCAGGTCACCGACAGCTACTTCGGCAGCAGTTTCTACACCCTCGATCTGCGTGGCGAGCAGCCGCTGATCAAGGCCAAGAAAGTCGTGCTGAAAAACGATTACGTCCGTCAGGTCATCGACATCTACCACATCTAGTCGACACGACGAGGTGCACCATGAATTTCCAGATCGCACTTAATTTTGAAGACGGCGTCACTCGTTTTATCGAGGCCGGCAGCCATGAAACAGTCGCCGACGCGGCGTATCGCCAAGGCATCAACATCCCGCTGGACTGCCGCGACGGCGCCTGCGGCACGTGCAAGTGTTTCGCCGAAGCCGGGCGTTACGAGATGGGCGACAACTTTATCGAAGACGCCTTGAGCGCCGATGAACTTGCACAAGGTTATGTGCTGACCTGCCAGATGCGCGCCGCAAGCGATTGCGTGGTGCGCGTGCCGGTTGGCTCGCAGGTGTGCAAAACCGAACAGGCCAATTTTCAGGCGGCGATCAGCGCTGTCCGGCAGTTGTCCGAGAGCACCATCGCGCTGTCGATCAAGGGCGAAGCGCTGAGCAAACTGGCATTCCTGCCGGGGCAATACGTCAACCTGCAAGTGCCGGGCAGTGAACACAGTCGTGCGTATTCCTTCAGCTCGTTGCAGAGGAATGGCGAGGTCAGTTTTCTGATTCGCAACGTGCCCGGCGGTTTGATGAGCAGCTTTCTCACCGGTCTGGCCAAGGCCGGCGACAGCATCAATCTGGCCGGGCCGCTGGGCAGTTTTTACCTGCGCGAAATCAAACGGCCGCTGTTGTTGCTCGCCGGTGGTACCGGTCTGGCGCCGTTCACCGCGATGCTGGAAAAGATCGCCGAGCAGGGCAGCGCGCACCCGGTGCATTTGATCTATGGCGTGACCAATGACTTTGATCTGGTTGAACTCGATCGCCTTGAAGCCTTCGCCGCACGCATCGCCAATTTCAGCTTCGGCGCTTGCGTCGCCAATCCGCAAAGTGCACACCCGCTCAAGGGCTACGTCACCCAGCACATCGAACCGCGCCACCTCAATGACGGCGATGTCGACGTCTACCTATGCGGGCCGCCGCCGATGGTGGAAGCGGTCAGCCAATACATCCGCGAGCAGGGCATCACTCCGGCGAATTTCTACTACGAAAAATTCGCCGCTGCCTGACCCTATTAACCGAGCCCGCAGTCACCTGTGGCGAGGGAGCTTGCTCCCGCTGGGGCGCGCAGCGGCCCTCGCTTTTGCCTCATGAAAAGATGGGCCTGCTGCGCAGTCCAGCGGGAGCAAGCTCCCTCGCCACAAAGGGCTGTGTGTGCTTAAGCAACTGTTTCAGTCGAGGTTGTCATGAACAACAGATTCTCCAACAAAGTCGCGCTGGTCACCGGCGCGGCGCAAGGCATCGGCCGCCGCGTCTGCGAGCGCCTGCTCAGCGAAGGCGCGCAAGTGGTCGCCGTCGACCGCTCCGAACTGGTTCACGAACTGCAAGGCGAGGGCGTTCTGGCACTGACTGCCGATCTGGAACAGTACGCCGATTGCGCCCGGGTCATGGCCGAAGCCATCAACACTTTCGGTCGACTCGACATCCTGATCAACAACGTCGGCGGCACCATCTGGGCCAAGCCGTTCGAGCACTACCAGGTCGAACAAATCGAGGCGGAAGTGCGCCGCTCGCTGTTCCCGACCTTATGGTGCTGCCACGCCGCGCTGCCGTACATGCTCAAACAAGGCAGCGGCGCCATCGTCAACGTTTCCTCAATCGCCACCCGCAGCGTCAATCGCGTGCCGTATGGCGCGGCCAAGGGCGGCATCAACGCACTCACCGCGTGCCTGGCCTTCGAAAACGCCGAGCGTGGCATTCGCGTCAACGCTACTGCACCCGGCGGTACCGAAGCGCCACCTCGGCGCATCCCGCGCAACGACGCCGAACAGTCGGCGCAAGAACAAACCTGGTACCAGCAAATCGTCACGCAAACCCTCGACAGTAGCCTGATGAAACGCTACGGCAGCCTCGATGAACAGGTCGGCGCGATCCTCTTTCTCGCCTCCGACGACGCTTCGTACATCACCGGCGTGACCTTGCCGGTCGGTGGCGGCGATCTCGGCTGAGCACTTCTCAAGGAGCATTGATATGCCGCGAATCCTGATTGAAACCCTGACGACGATCATCGTCGACCTGCCGACCATTCGACCGCACAAACTGGCGATGCACACCATGCAGAAGCAGACCCTGGTGATCTTGCGTTTGCGCTGCAGCGATGGCGTTGAAGGCATCGGCGAAGCCACCACCATCGGCGGCCTTGCGTACGGCTATGAAAGCCCGGAAAGCATCAAGGCCAACATCGACGCGCATCTCGCGCCAGCGTTGATTGGCATGGACGCCAACAACATCAACGCGGCGATGCAGCGGCTCGACAAAATCGCCAAGGGCAACACCTTCGCCAAATCCGGCATCGAAAGCGCGCTGCTCGACGCGCAGGGCAAACGCCTCGGCCTGCCCGTCAGCGAACTGCTCGGCGGCCGTGTGCGCGACAGCCTCGAAGTCGCGTGGACGCTGGCCAGCGGCGACACCACGCGCGACATTGCCGAAGCGGAGCAGATGCTTGAAGTACGGCGTCATCGCATCTTCAAATTGAAGATCGGCGCCAATCCGTTGGAGCAGGATCTCAAGCACGTCGTGGCGATCAAAAAAGCTTTGGGCGATCGCGCCAGTGTGCGGGTCGACGTCAACCAGTATTGGGATGAGTCCCAGGCGATTCGTGGCTGCCAGGTGCTCGGAGACAACGGCATCGACCTGATCGAGCAGCCGATTTCTCGAGTCAACCGCTCAGGGCAGGTTCGCCTCAACCAGCGCAGCCCGGCACCGATCATGGCCGATGAATCGATCGAGAGTGTCGAAGACGCGTTCAGCCTCGCCGCTGACGGCGCCGCCAGCGTGTTCGCCCTGAAAATCGCCAAGAACGGTGGCCCCCGCGCCGTGCTCAGAACCGCGCAAATCGCCGAGGCCGCCGGCATCGCGCTCTACGGCGGCACCATGCTCGAAGGCTCGATTGGCACGCTGGCCTCGGCCCACGCCTTTCTCACGCTCAAGCAACTGACCTGGGACACCGAGCTGTTCGGGCCGTTGCTGCTGACCGAAGACATCGTCACCGAACGGCCCGAGTACCGCGATTTTCACCTGCACATCCCGCGCACCCCGGGCCTTGGCCTGACGCTGGACGAAGAGCGGCTGGCGCGTTTTCGCCGTTCCTGAACCCATCACAACCAGAGGAAAGCCACCATGCTGTTCCACGTAAAAATGACCGTGAAATTGCCTGTCGACATGGATCCGGCCATCGCCACCCGGCTCAAGGCTGACGAAAAAGAACTGGCGCAACGGCTGCAACGCGAAGGCCAGTGGCGTCACCTGTGGCGCATCGCCGGGCATTACGCCAATTACAGCGTGTTTGATCTGCCAAGCGTCGAAGCGCTGCACGACACGCTGATGCAATTGCCGTTGTTCCCCTACATGGACATCGAGATCGACGGGCTCTGCCGACATCCGTCGTCGATCCACGCCGACGACCGCTGAAACCTGAATGCCACCCACCTTTGTGGGAGCGAGCCTGCTCGCGAAGACGGTGGATCAGCCACCACAGATGTTGAATGACATAGCGCCTTCGCGAGCAGGCTCGCTCCCACAGGTGCTGCGCGGCTGGACACAACTGCTGCATGAACCACACAACAACAAGATGAGGTAACCCACCATGTCCGTGAAAATCGCCCACACGCCTGAGCTGCAAACCTTCTTCAAAGAAGCCGCCGGCTTCACCAACGACGACGGCAGCTCGCGCTTGAAAACCATCGTTCTGCGCGTACTGCAGGACACCGCGAAAATCATCGAAGACCTCGAAATCAGCGAAGACGAATTCTGGAAAGCCGTCGACTATCTCAATCGTTTGGGCGGTCGTTCGGAAGCGGGGTTGCTGGTCGCCGGTCTTGGTATCGAACACTTCCTTGACCTGCTCCAGGACGCCAAAGACGCACAAATCGGCTTGACCGGCGGCACGCCGCGCACCATCGAAGGGCCGCTCTACGTCGCGGGTGCGCCGCTGTGTGAAGGCGAGTGCCGCATGGACGATGGCAGCGAGGACGGCGTTGCCACGGTGATGTTTCTCCAAGGCCAGGTGCTTGACCTCGACGGCCAGCCGCTGGCCGGCGCCACAGTCGACGTGTGGCACGCCAATACCAAAGGCACCTACTCGTTTTTTGATCCGAGCCAGTCCGAATACAACCTGCGCCGCCGGATCATCACCGACGCCGAAGGCCGTTACCGCGCACGCAGTATCGTTCCCTCTGGATATGGCTGCGACCCGCAGGGGCCGACGCAGGAATGTCTGAACTTGCTCGGTCGTCACGGTCAGCGTCCGGCGCATGTGCACTTTTTTATCAGCGCACCGGGATATCGGCACCTGACCACGCAGATCAATCTGTCGGGCGATCAATATTTGTGGGATGACTTTGCTTACGCGACCCGCGAAGGGTTGGTCGGCGAGGTGGTGTTCCATGAGCACGAAACGTTGGGACGCCACGCCAAACTCAAGTTCGACTTCCAGCTGCAACCCGCGCCAGATGCCAGCGCCGAACAGCGCAGCCAACGCCCGCGTGCCTGACCCCCTCTTTGTAGGAGCTGCCGCAGGCTGCGATCTTTTGATCTTGTTTCTAAAAAATCAACATCAAAAGATCGCAGCCTGCGGCAGCTCCTACAGTGATCGGCCTAAGGTAATGCAAAAAAGATATTGGCCCGCTGTTTTTAAGATCGTTTAGTTTTGTCCTCAACGACGAATAAACGCATCAAACCGATAGACCCCCGATTGCCATGACGGCACACGCTGAATCGATCAAAGGTTCTTCAGGTTTGGTTCACCCAGGAGTGAATCATGCCGCATACCTTGGATATCACCACACTGCCAACCCTCGACCTGTCCCTGTTCGAGGGCACCGCGCAACAGCGTTACCAATTTCTGGAAAGCCTGCGCCACGCCGCCCGTGACGTCGGTTTCTTCTACCTCACCGGCCACGGCATCGACAGCTCGCTGCTCGAGCAAGTGCAGGCCCACGCCCGACAATTCTTCGCCTTGCCCGACAGCGAAAAAACCGCCGTCGGCATGATCAATTCGCCGCATTTTCGCGGCTACAACCGTGCCGCTTCCGAGATCACTCGCGGGCAGCCCGATCAGCGCGAACAGTTTGATCTCGGCGCCGAGCGTGAAGCCCTGCCGTTAAACGAAGACAGTCCATTGTGGGCGCGGCTGCAAGGCCCCAACCAATGGCCAGCGGCACTCCCCGAACTGAAACCGTTGCTGCTCGAATGGCAACAGGCGATGACGCGCATGTCGTTGCGCTTGCTGCGGGCCTTCGCTCAGGCGCTGTCACTGCGCGCCGATGCCTTCGATCAGCTCTACGGTGATAAACCCAACGAACACATCAAGTTGATGCGCTACCCCGGCCAGTTGAGCGAGGCGAGCCATCAAGGCGTCGGCGCGCACAAGGATTCCGGGTTCTTGAGTTTTCTGTTGCAAGACCAACAGGCCGGGCTGCAAGTCGAGGTCGAAGAGGGCCGCTGGATCGACGCATTACCCCGCGAAAACACTTTGGTGGTGAACATCGGCGAGCTGCTCGAACTGGCCACCAACGGTTATCTGCGTGCCACCGTGCACCGCGTGGTTTCGCCACCGGCTGGCAGCGAACGCCTGTCGATCGCGTTCTTCCTCGGCGCGCAACTCGATGCGGTGGTGCCGCTGTACCCGTTGCCCACCGTGCTGTTGCGCGAGGCGCGCGGGCCGGCGAGTGATCCGCTCAATCCGCTGTTTCGTGATGTCGGCTGGAACTACCTCAAGGGTCGTTTGCGCTCACATCCGGACGTTGCGCAGCGCTTCTACGGCGACGCGTTGCTGCCGCCAGTACCTGTTCGTAAAACCGCCTGATTCATCATTCGCTCAAGGACTCCGCACATGATTAAAAAAGCAGGTTTGACCCTGGCCGTCCTCGGCGCACTGGTGAGCTCTTTCGGCGCGCAGGCCCTGGAACCGTTACGCGTTGCCGCCGACCCGGTGCCCCACGCGCAGATCCTCGCGTACATCCAGAAAATCGATCCGCAACTCAACCTCAAAGTCATCGAAATTCCCAACGGCGTGAACTCCAATGAGCTGCTGGTACACGGTGATGTCGACGCCAATTACTTCCAGCACCTGCCGTATCTGAAATCTCAGGAGCAGGCGCTCGGCGAGAAACTCGCGGTGGCCGCCACCGTGCATATCGAACCGTTGGGGATTTATTCGCGTCGGCACAAAAGCTTCGCCGACGTGCCGGAAAAAGGCACCGTCGCCGTACCCAACAACGTCACCAATCTGAGCCGCGCGCTGTACCTGTTGCAGGACAACGGCCTGATCAAGCTCAAGCCCGGTTTCAACGATCCGGCCGCCGATCAGGCAACGCCCAAGGACATCGCCGAAAACCCGAAACAGCTGAAGATCCTCGAAATCGAATCACCGCAGATTCCACGTTCGCTCGACGACGTCGATCTGGCAGTGATCAACGGCAACTATGCGCTCGACGCAGGCTTGGTGCCGGCCAAAGACGCCTTGGGCCTCGAGAAGGCCGAGCACAATCCCTATGCCAACATCCTGGTGACCACACCGAAGCTGGAGCACGATCCGCGCATCGCGCAACTGGCCAAGGATCTGACCTCGCCGGAAGTCGCCAAATACATCACCGATAACTTTGCCGGCTCGGTGATTCCGGTGGCGGGCGGCAAGCCATGATCGCCGTCGAGCAGTTGAGCAAAACCTACGCGTCGGCCACGCAACCGGCGCTGGATCAGGTCTCGCTGAGCATTCCTGACGGCGCGGTCTACGGGATTCTCGGGCGGAGCGGGGCGGGCAAGTCGACGCTGCTGCGTTGCCTCAACCTGCTTGAACGACCGGACAGCGGCAAGATTCTGATTGATGGTGTGGATCTGCTGGCGCTGTCCGACAGTGAACTGCGCAAGCAACGTCAGCGCATCGGCATGATCTTTCAGGGCTTCAACCTGCTGCACTCGCGCAATGTTTTCGACAACATCGCCGTGCCGCTGGAAATCGCCAATGTCGGCAAACCGTGGCGCCATGTGCGGGTTCGCGAGCTGCTGGAACTGGTCGGTTTGAGCGACAAGGCGCAAGCCTTTCCTTCGCAACTGTCCGGCGGGCAAAAGCAGCGAGTAGGGATTGCCCGCGCCTTGGCTGCGGAGCCGGCGTATCTGTTGTCGGACGAAGCCACCAGCGCCCTCGACCCGGAAACCACCGCTTCAATTCTTGATCTGCTGCGCGACATCAATCGGCAATTGGGCCTGACCATCGTGCTGATCACCCACGAACTCGACGTGGTCAAGTCGATCTGCGATCACGCCGCATTTATGGCCAACGGACGGCTGGTCGAGGCCGGGCCGGTGCCACGTCTGCTCGCTGATCCACAGTCGGCGCTCGGCAGTTCACTGCGTCCGACTTGCGGATTACCGCTGGGCCATGATGCCCCGGGCCTGACCTTCCTCAAGCAATACGGCGTAAGGGCGGCGCAGTCATGAACCGTTCGATCAATTGGGATGAAATCCTGCAACTGGTGTTCAACGCCACTGGCGAAACCCTGTACATGGTGTTGCTCGCGGGGCTGTTCACGCTGCTGATCGGCTTGCCGCTGGGTGTGCTGCTGTTTATCAGTCGCCGCGACGGATTGCGGCCGATGCCGCGTTTCAATGCGGCCCTCAGCAGTCTGGTCAATCTCGGCCGTTCGCTGCCGTTCGTGGTGATGCTGATTGCCTTGATTCCGCTGACCCGTCTGGTCGTCGGCACCACGCTGGGCAGCACCGCTGCGGTGGTGCCGATCACCATTGGCGCGTTTCCGTTCTTCGCGCGCATCGTCGAAAACGCGCTGGACGAAGTCGACAAGGGCCGCATCGAAGCGATCCTCGCCATGGGTGGCGACATCGGCCATGTGATTTTCAAAGTGCTGCTGCCCGAAGCCCTGCCAGCGTTGCTCGCGGGCATCACCCTGACGCTGGTGATGTTGATCGGTTTTTCCTCGATGGCCGGGGTCATCGGTGGCGGCGGGCTCGGCGATCTGGCGATCCGTTATGGCTATCAGCGTTTCAACAATGAAGTGATGGTCGCCACCGTGGTGGTGTTGGTCATCCTCGTTCAGGGCGTGCAAAGCCTGGGCGATCGGCTCGTGCGTTCGCTGGCTCATCGCCGCTAAGGAAATTTATGAGTGCGCCTGTCGCCGTGGCACCTGAGCCACTGATTCGGGTACGTGAACTGAGCAAAACGTTTGGCTCGAACCGGGCACTGGATCGGGTCAGCCTTGAGATTTATCCCGCCGAAGTGGTCGCTTTACTGGGTGCTAATGGCGCGGGCAAGTCGACGCTGGTGAAGATTTTGGCAGGCAGTCAAAACGCGGATGCTGGCGAGATTCTCGTCGAGGGCCAGCCGCGCCATTTCAGCTCGCCACTGTCGGCGCGCAGGGTCGGGATTGTCGCCGTGCATCAGCAGATCAACGAGGGCATCGCGCCGGGTTTGAGCGTGGCCGAAAACCTTTTGCTCGATGAGCTGTGCAAGCCCGATGCGAATTTCTGGCTCAACCGTAAGCGCCTGCTGGAGCGTGCCGCGAGTATCGCCGCTGGTCTCGGCCTGAGCTTGCCGCTGGAGCAACCCATCGAACATCTTGGCCAGGCCGAACGGCAATTGGTCGTGCTCGCTCGCGCCTTTGCCTTGCAGCCGCGTTTGCTGATTCTCGACGAGCCGACGGCGGCATTATCCGATGCCGAAGCGCAGCGCCTGTTTGGTTTGATCGACACGTTGCGCAGCCGTGGCGTGGCGATTTTGTATATCTCGCATCGCTTGTCCGATCTGCAACGGGTGGCTGATCGCGCGATCGTTTTGCGTGACGGGCGGTTGGCCGGCGAATTCAGCGCTCGGCAGTTGCCCGAGGCGGTTCACGCAATGCTTGGGCAATCACTGGCCGCGCATGTTTACACGCCGCAAGTGGCAGGGCGGGAAGTGCTGAAGCTCAGCGCGATAAAAGTGCTGCCGCGTTCGAAGGCTTTCGATCTGACCTTGCACGAAAACGAAGTGGTGGTGCTGACCGGGTTGCTCGGCGCCGGCAAAACGGAGATCGCCGAAGTGCTGTTCGGTTTACGCTCATTGGCGGAGGGCAGCGTGCAATTGGCTGGCGTTGACTGGCAGCCAGGTTCGCCACGGGAGGCGATTCGCAGCGGGGTTTTCTACGCCGCCGAAGATCGCGCCAGTCATTCACTGGTGCCGGATTTCTCTCTGCGTCGCACGCTGACCTTGCCGTTTCTGGAACGCTTCACCCGTGGCGGTTTTATTCGCAATCGCGCCGAAGCGGCGGCGGTCGAAGCGCAGGTCGCCGCGCTGGGCATCAAGACTGCCGGCATCGATGTGCCGATGACTGCGCTGTCCGGCGGCAATCAGCAAAAGGTTGTGCTCGGCCGCTGGCTGCTCGGGGAAGGTCGGGTGTTGATCCTCGATGAACCGTTCCAGGGTGTCGACGTCCGCGCCCGCCGCGAAATCGGCCAATTGCTGCGTGACAGTGCCCAAGGCCGGGCGACGCTGGTGATTTGCGCCGATGTCGATGAAGCACTGGAAATTGCCGATCGAATTCTCCTGGTGCGCGATCACGCGGTCGTCGCCGAATACCCGCGCGCCGGTCTGAACCGTGCCGAACTGGTCGCGGCATTGGCCGGCAGCGACGTTACCGAACATTCCCCTCACGCCACGCCAAGGAGCAGAGCGAGTGCCTGATTCGAGTTCCCTGTTATCGAGCGCACCGGCACCTGCCGAGCGTCTGCTGCAAGCGTTGATCCGTTATGGCCTGTTGTGGCTGCTGGCGGCCATCGTGGTGTTTTTCAGCTTCGCAGAGCCGGCATTTTTGCGCGTCGGCAATCTGTTCAGCATTCTGCAATCGGTGTCGATTGTCGCGCTGCTGGCCTTGGGCGTGACCTTGACCATGGCCGTCGGTGGCCTCGATTTGTCGATTGGCGCGGTCGCGGCGATGAGCCTGATGATCGCCAGTTACGTCATGGTCGTGCTCGGTTGGGGCGCGGTGCCGGCGGTGTTGATCAGCCTGGCGGGCGGCGCGCTGGTCGGCCTGCTCAATGGCTGGCTGATCGTCAAACTGCGGGTGCCGGACATCCTTGCCACGTTGGGCAGCATGTTTCTGGTGATCGGCGTGCAGTTGATTCCTACCGGTGGCCGCTCGATTGCGGTGGGCATGACGCTGCCCAACGGTGAGGAAACCGAGGGCGCATTCAGTGCCGCGTTTCTTGCGTTGGGCCGTGGGCGGCTGTGGGAAGTCGTACCAATTCCGGTGTTGATCACTGCGGTGGTTGCGGTGGCGGTGTGGCTGTTTCTTGAACGTACGCGCATCGGTCGGCTGTTCTATGCCATCGGCGGCAACGAGCAGGCTGCGCGACTGGCCGGGGCGCCGGTGCAGCGCTTCAAACTGTTGGCTTACGTGCTGTCGTCGTTACTGGCGTCGCTCGGCGGATTGTTGCTCGCGGCGCGGTTGGGCCGTGGCGATGTCAGCTCCGGCAACGGTCTGGTGCTCGACGCGCTTGGCGCCGCGCTGATCGGTTTTGCCGTGCTCGGCGCGAAGAAACCCAACGCCTTTGGCACGCTGATCGGCGCACTGTTGGTCGCCTCGCTGCTCAATGGTCTGACCATGCTCAATGCGCCGTATTACGCGCAGGATTTCGTCAAGGGACTGGTGTTGGTGCTGGCCCTGATGTTCACCTTCGGCCTCGCGCATCGGGCGCGCTGAGCTGCTTTTATTCAAGGATGTTGTATGCACGGTTCAATCAAACAGTTCGCGCGCCATTGCCTCACCGGCGCGGTGCTTTCGGTATTGGCGCTTAACGCGCAGGCCAAGGCATTGCCCGGCGCTCCGGCGCCGTTCGATAAGGGCCAGGTGCAGATTGCGCTGGTGGGTTATCTGTTTTCCGGGGATTTTCCCGAAGCGTATTTGCGTGGCGTAGAGAAACAGACCGAAGCGCTCGGCGCCAATCTGCGGGTGTTTGATGCGCGGCAGCAGGCGGCGAGTCAGGGCGAGATGATCGATCAGGCGGCTGACCTCGGTGTCGACGGCATCATCGTGCAACTCGGTCTGGCCGAAACTCTCAAAGGCCCGATCGACCGGGCGCTCGCCAAAGGCATCAAAGTCGTTGCCTTCGATGTTGATCTGAACACGCCGCAAGTCACCCAAGTTGAACAGGATCACCACGCACTGGCGCGTCTGGCACTCGATCAAGCGGTGAAGGACAACGGCACGCGCTTCGACGCTGGCTACGTGTACATCAGCGGTTTTACCCCGATGGAGCGACGTGACGAGATCTGGAGTCAGGTGAAAAAGGCCAATCCGGGGATCATCGAGAAAGCGCGTTTCGGCACGCTCAACCCGCCAATCGCCAACTCCGTCGCCGATCAGGCCAGCGCCGTGCTGCGCGCCAATCCCGACATCAGCGTGATCTTCGCGCCGTTCGACGAATTCGCCAAAGGCGCGAAAATCGCCGTCGACGAAGCCGGACTGGCGAGCAAAGTGAAAATCTACAGCGCCGACATCTCCACCGCCGATATCCAGATCATGAAAGAACCCAACAGCGCCTGGGCCGCGACGGCAGCGGTCAATCCACAAGTCGCCGGTGCGATCAGCGTGCGCAGTCTGGCGATGCTGATTGCCGGGGAAAACCCGGGGCAGCAAGTGCTGGTGCCACCGACCTTGATCACCCGTCAGCAGTTGCTGGATCTGGACGTGAAGAACGTGCGCGATCTGGCGCAGAAGCTGCCGGCGTTTGGCGATACGGCAGATGTGGCGCGGGCGGCTTGGATTCCGGTGGTGAATTAAGCCGCTTGTTTACGCAGTAGAAATGCTCGCATGAACACCGCAAGCCCGTAGGAGCCGAGCTTGCTCGCGAAGGCGTAGTGTCAGGCGACACCTCTAATACCTGACATGCCGCCTTCGCGAGCAAGCTCTGCTCCTACAGGTTTACGCGTCAGAAGGCGTAGGGGATGCTGACCTTGGCCCAGAGCATTTCGCCTTCCGGGCGATTTTCCACGTCGAATTCCTTGGCCCAGCGGATCTCCGCGCTGGCGTATTTGAGGAACGTCCAGTGCAGCGCCGGGCCGATGGCGAACACTTTGCCGCGCACGCCGTCGTCGACATCCTGCCCGGCGAATTGCACGGTGTGGCCGAACTGTTTGTCGTCGGTGGTTTGCTGGAGGAAGTAGCCGTTGATGCCGAGCATCAGGTCGTCGGTGAGCTTGTAGCTGGCCGAATAATCGAAGTGGAAGATCTGCCCGGACTTGTAGTCGGTGTCTTTGTTCTTCTCGTTGAAGCTGTAAGTGGTCTTCATCGACACCTCGGTTTTATCCGTCGGCAACCAGGTGAAGGAGAACAGCGGCTTGTAGGTGTAGAAATTGTTGCTGGTGTTGGCCAGCCGATCGACGCTGTATTCGCCGGTCGGCACGGTGATTTCCAGGGCCGCGCCGAGGGTCAGGTTTTTGCCCATATCCCACAAAATGATCGGCGCAACGGTGGTGTCGCCCATGCCTTCGCGCGTGTCGCTGAGGCCGAACACCGAGACTTCCTGTTTCAACCACGGCTGTGCGATGTAGCCGGCCAGACGCCCGCCGAACACGCGCACCGGGCTCAGGTAGTCGAGGCGCGGTATCACTGCCGTGGATTCAATTTCGACATTCGGCACTTTGCCGCCCAGCGAACTGATGTTGAGTTTGGTCGACTTGTAATGGTTGTAGTAGACGTTGAACGCGACCATGTTCTCCGGAAGGCTGTCGACGTCCAGCGGCAGCATGAAGAAACCGTCGGTGCCGGGGCCGATGTTGTCGACGCCGGCTTCGGTGGCCAGCGCCGGTACAGTCGCGGCGCAGCCCAGCAAGGAAAGGGCCAGGCGCAAGGGGAATGTCGCGCGGTTCGGGTGCATATCCGTCCTCATTATTATTGTGTTGTGACGCAACGCCGGTGCGCAGCACGCCCGGCACTATAGAAATAAGCCGTTGGCGCCTGTCAGGGCAGGGTATTGGCGGACACTGAGGGGGACTTCTGCGGACAGTCCGTCAAGCCTGTGCTAACTTCCTTCGACATAACCGGTTACAAAAATAACAATCAAGCGTGATCCGGAAAGTCAGCCCCCATGAATGTAAAAGTCCAAGACCCCACTTTCGAACTGGCGCTGGTGTCGCCGTTCCTCCTGCAAACCCTCGCCGAAGTCGCGCAGAACAAGGGCGTCGAGCCCGAGAGCCTGTGCCGTGGCCTGGGTTTTACCCTTGAAGACCTGCAGGATCCGGCGCAGCGGATTTCCTATCGCCAGGCCGTGGCGATGATTCAGCGCGCGCTCAAAGTGCTGCCCAATCAGGGCCTCGGCTTATGGGTGGGGGCACAGAATGTGCTGGGCACGTTGGGCTTGCTCGGGCATGTGTTGTCGCTGTGCAAGACGTTGCGCGATGCGTTTGCCTTGGGCATTCGTCATCAGCACACGTCGGGCGGGATTGTGGTGTCGAGTGTCGATGTGGTTGGCGATCAGGTGCACCTTGATGCTGATTGTCGGTTGCCGTTCGCCGAAGTGCAGGTGTTCGCGGTCGAGGAGTTTTTCGCCAGTTTGCTGGTGTACGGCCGGGCGCTAGCCGGGGCTGAGTTTGCGCCGATTGCGGTGGAGTTTGTGCATGCCGCGCCGGATTACCTCAGCGAATATCACCGACTGCTCGGGCCGAATGTGCGCTTCGGTTGCCTGCACAATCGCATGTTGATCGATGTACGCTGGCTCGATGTGAACCTGCCCAATCACCATTCATTGGCGCTGCGTCAGGCAGTGAAACTGCTGGAGCTGGAAGCGGCGCAGGTGCATCAGAAGCTTGATCTGATTCAGGCGGTGGAGCGGGCGATTGCGCGGGATTTGAGCAGCGGCAGTCATATCGAAAAGATTGCCGGTGATTTGAACATGAGCAGCCGCACATTGCGCCGACGGTTGACCGAGCATGCGCTGACATTTGAGGCGCTGCTGGAGCAAGTCCGGCAGGCGCGGACGATGAGTCTGCTGGCGAACCCGGACATGCCGATAGAGCGGATTACCGAAGAGGTCGGATACAGCGATGTGCGCAGTTTTCGCCGGGCGTTCAAGCGCTGGACGGGGATGAGCCCGAGTGCGTGGCGCCAGGAAAGCGTTACAGCTGTTTAAAAGATCAAAAGATCGCAGCCTTCGGCAGCTCCTACCCTGATCCCTGTAGGAGCTGCCGAAGGCTGCGATCTTTTGATCTTGCTTCAACCCCACAAACTGTCTGGCTACAGGTAAACTCCGCGCACTTTTTCGAGGAGTTCACATGAGTTACTACCAGCCGGGCATTCTCGCCACCCCCGTTCCTGCGCAAGCACGTCACCTGTTTTTCGCGCTTCAGTCAGTTGAAGCGCTGCCACAGGCGATCGACAACCTGATGAATCTGGTGGACGGCAAGTCGGCGGTGGTCGGTTTCGGTGAATCCCTGGTCAAGGCCCTCAACGTCCAGATTGACGGCCTGCGCAGCTTCCCGGCGATGTCCGGCGTCGGCGTGGAAAACCCGTCGACCCAACACGCGCTGTGGGTCTGGCTGCACGGCGTCGACCGTGGTGAATTGCTCAACCGCTGCAACGCCGTCGAAGCCGCGCTGGCCCCGGCCCTGCGCCTGGTTGAGATGCAGGAAGCCTTCCGCCACAAGGACGGCCACGACCTCACCGGCTACGAAGACGGCACTGAAAACCCGCACGACGAAGCCGCTATCGCCGCTGCCCTGCAAAGCGCCGGCACTGACGGCATGGTCGGTGGCAGCTTCGCCGCAATCCAGCAGTGGCAGCACGATCTCAAGGGTTTCCACAAACTCTCGGCCGATGACAAAGACAACATCATGGGCCGTCGTCTCAGCGACAACGAAGAGATCGACGACGCGCCAGTCTCCGCCCACGTCAAACGCACCGCGCAGGAAAGCTTCGCGCCGGAAGCGTTCGTCGTGCGGCGTTCGATGCCGTGGATTGAAGGCGATCGTGCGGGCCTGATGTTCCTCGCGTTCGGCTTCTCGCTGGATGCCTTCGAAGCACAACTGCGACGCATGAGCGGTCTGGAAGATGGCATCACCGATGGTCTGTATCGCATTAGCCGGCCGATCACTGGCGGCTACTACTGGTGCCCGCCGTTGAAGGATGGTCACCTCGATCTGCGCGCCTTGCGCATCGGCTAAAGGAGTAAAAAATGAACGTGGTGCGTTGGGGCATGATCGGGTGCGGCAGCGTCGCTGAACGCAAGAGCGGGCCGGCCTTCTACAAGGCGCCCGGTTCTGCGCTGGTGGCGGTGATGGGCCGACGCCTTGAAGCGGTGACTGACTACGCTGCGCGCCACGGCATCGCGCGGGTCTACACCGACGTCGATGCGCTGATCAACGATCCCGAGGTCGACGCGGTGTACATCGCCACGCCACCCGACAGCCACCATGCCTACAGCCTGAAAGTCGCTGCCGCCGGCAAACATTGCTGCGTGGAAAAACCCATGGCGCTGAACGCCGGGCAAAGCCGCGAGATGCAGCAGGCGTTTGCCGACGCTGGTTTGCACCTGTTCGTTTCCTACTACCGTCGTTCATTGCCGCGCTTTGCGCAGGTGCGGCAGTGGCTGGAGGAGGGGCGCATCGGTGAGGTTCGGCATCTGAGCTGGACGCTGACCAAAGCGCCGTCGCCGGTTGATCTCGATGGCCGCGACAACTGGCGCACCGATCCTGCGGTGGCCGGTGGCGGTTATTTTGCCGATCTGGCCAGCCACGGTTTTGACCTGTTCCAGTATCTGCTCGGCGATATCGTTGAAGTGGCCGGATTCACGGCGCGGCAGGCGGGTTTTTATGCGGCGGAAGATGCCGTCAGCGCCAGTTGGCGATTCGCCTCCGGGGCGTTGGGCATGGGCTGCTGGAGCTTTGTCGCGGATCGGCGCGAGGACCGCGTCGAGATCATCGGCAGCCTGGGGCGGATCAGTTTTTCGGTGTTTGATGAACATCCCGTGCAGTTGCATGCGGATGAAGTCGTCAGCCTGGAAATCCCGCATCACGAACACATCCAGTGGCATCACGTGCTGGGTATGAATGCGCATATTCGGGGTGATTCACAACACCCTGCAGTCGCCGAGCAAGCGCTCAAGACTGACTGGGTCATGGATCAGATCCTCAAACGTTAAGATCAAAAGATCGCAGCCTTCGGCAGCTCCTACAGGGGATCGCGGTCTCATGTAGGAGCTGCCGAAGGCTGCGATCTTTTGATTTCCAACACCGAATCTAAGGTTATGCCCAAACAATATTTCTAACCTTGTCATAACAACTCTAAGATCACGTCATAACTCGTTATAACAAGTGATCCCGTGATGACCGATAACGTTCTCTCCCTCAGTAGCGTTCCTCTGCACACCCAATTACGCGACGTCCTCCGTGCGCGCATTCTCGACGGCGAATACCTGCAAGACAGCCAGATGCCCTCCGAAAGCGAACTCGGCGCGCTGTTCAAAGTCAGCCGCATCACCGTGCGCCAGGCCTTGGGCGATCTGCAAAAAGAAGGGCTGATCTTCAAGATCCACGGCAAAGGCACCTTCGTCGCCAAGCCGAAAACCTTTCAAAACGTCAGCAGCCTGCAAGGCCTCGCCGAGTCCATGACCGGGCGTGGTTACGAGGTGATCAACCGCCTGCGCAGCTTCAAATTCATCCCGGCCGACAAGCGCGTGGCCGAGCGTTTGCAGGTCGCCGAAGGCGAGATCGTCGCGCAGATCAAACGTGTGCGCCTGATCAACCGTGAGCCGATCTCGCTGGAAATCACCTACTTGCCCAAAGCCATCGGCGAGCGGTTGGAGAAGGCCGATCTGGTCACCCGCGACATCTTCCTGATCCTCGAAAACGACTGCGGCATCGCCCTCGGCCACGCCGATCTGGCCATCGACGCGGTGCTGGCTGACAGCGACCTGACCCAGGCGCTGAACGTCGAAGCCGGTTCGCCAATCATGCGCATCGAACGTCTGACCCATGACGCACAAGGCCAGCCGCTGGACTTCGAAGACCTTTACTACCGTGGCGATGCATTCCAGTACCGCCTGCGGATCGACCGGCAAAAAGGGGAGCAGGCATGACCCGCAACGTTCTCGAGCAGGAATACGACATCGTCGTCATCGGCGGTGGCACAGCCGGCCCGATGGCCGCGATCAAAGCCAAGGAAAAGAACCGCGACTTGCGCGTGTTGCTGGTCGACAAGGCCAACGTCAAACGCAGCGGCGCGATCAGCATGGGCATGGACGGCCTGAACAACGCGATCATCCCCGGCCACTCGACGCCGGAGCAGTACACCAAGGAAATCACCATCGCCAACGACGGCATCGTCAACCAGGCCGCCGTTTACGCCTATGCGACGCACAGCTTCGAAACCATCGAACAGTTGGATCGCTGGGGTGTGAAGTTCGAGAAGGACGAAACCGGCGATTACGCAGTGAAGAAAGTCCACCACATGGGCGCCTACGTGCTGCCGATGCCGGAAGGGCACGACATCAAAAAAGTCCTCTATCGCCAGTTGAAACGTGCACGAGTGAGCATCACCAATCGCCTCGTCTGCACGCGGTTGCTGACCGACGACGAGGGCACCGTCAACGGGGTGATGGGCTTCGACTGCCGCACCGCCGATTTCCATGTGATCAAAGCCAAAGCGGTAATCCTCGCCTGCGGCGCCGCCGGACGACTCGGCCTGCCATCGTCGGGCTACCTGATGGGCACCTACGAAAACCCGACCAATGCCGGCGACGGCTACGCGATGGCCTATCACGCCGGCGCCGAACTGGCCAACCTCGAGTGCTTTCAGATCAACCCGCTGATCAAAGATTACAACGGCCCGGCCTGCGCTTACGTCACCGGCCCGCTGGGCGGCTACACCGCGAACAACAAGGGCGAACGCTTCATCGAGTGCGACTACTGGAGCGGGCAGATGATGTGGGAATTCCACCAGGAACTGGAGAGCGGCAACGGCCCGGTGTTCCTCAAACTCGATCACCTGGCCGAAGAAACCATCCAGAACATCGAGGAAATTCTGCACAGCAACGAGCGCCCGAGTCGCGGCCAGTTCCACGCCAATCGCGGCACCGACTACCGCACGCAAATGGTTGAAATGCACATCTCCGAAATCGGTTTTTGCAGCGGCCACTCGGCGTCCGGTGTATGGGTCAACGAGCGTGCCGAGACCTCGGTGAAAGGTTTGTATTCGGCGGGTGACATGGCTGCCGTGCCGCATAACTACATGCTTGGCGCCTTCACCTACGGCTGGTTTGCCGGGCACAACGCCGCCGATTTTGTCGCCGGTCGCGAGTTTTCTGCGCTGGATGCCGAGCAGATTGAAAAGGAAAAAGCCCGGGTCTACGCACCGCTGGATCGCGAACACGGTCTGCCGCCGGCGCAGGTCGAGTACAAGCTGCGGCGCTTCGTCAACGATTACCTGCAACCGCCGAAAGTGACCAAGAAAATGCAGATCGGCCTGCAACGCTTCAGCGACATCGAACGCGATCTTGAGCAGATGAAAGCCAACAACGCCCACGAACTGATGCGCGCCATGGAAACCAGCGTGATTCGCGACTGCGCCGAAATGGCTGCGCGCGCCTCGTTGTTCCGTGCGGAAAGTCGTTGGGGTCTTTATCACTATCGTGTCGATCACCCGCAGCGCAACGACAGCGAGTGGTTCTGCCATTGCCACTTGAAGAAGGGCGATGACGGTCAGATGACCAGTTTCAAGAAAGCCGTCGAGCCTTACATCATCCCGCTCGATGCCGAGGAAATGCAGGCCTACGACCGTTTGCGGGTCGGCGCCTTTGCCGCTTGATGCACACCTGAAAGAGAGTCCGAACCATGGCCTATCAAGCTCAAGAAATCTTCTTCCGCTCCAACGCCCCCGTCACCGTCGATGAGGACAAATGCATCGCCGAAAAGGGCTGCACCGTGTGTGTCGATGTCTGCCCGATGGACTTGCTGGCGATTAATCCGGCGACGCAGAAGGCCTACATGGCGTTCGATGAATGCTGGTACTGCATGCCGTGCGAGAAGGATTGCCCGACAGGTGCCGTCAAAGTCGACATCCCCTATCTCCTGCGTTGAACAACAATCCACTGTGGGAGCGAGCCTGCTCGCGAAGGCGGCGTGCCAGTCACCATCATTTTTGAATGAAAAATCGCATTCGCGAGCAGGCTCGCTCCCACAGTGGAATCGAGACAACCCAAAGCCATCCGGCAAACCCCGGACGCTGAATTGAAAAACACCCCTCGTTTCCCACCGCGCCCTGATCGCGGCGGAGACGAACTCAAATAAATGATTCGAGGGGAAACAACCATGTTGCGTGCAGCAATCGCCGGTCTGGTACTGGCTTCGTTCACCGTGTCGGCCTCGGCTGAAACCATCCGCATCGCCATCGGCACCCAGGACACCACCATCAACTGCGCCGCCGGCGGGTTGTTGATTCGTGAACTCGGGTTGCTCGACAAATACCTGCCCCACGACGGCGCCTACAAAGACGCCAAGTACGATGTGCAGTGGAAAAACTTCACCAGCGGCGCACCGCTGACCAATGAGATGGTCGCCGGCAAGCTCGACTTCGGCGCCATGGCCGATTTCCCTGGTGCGTTCAACGGCGTGGCGTTTGAAACCGCCGGCAAGCACAGCCTGTTTATCAGCGTGTTGTCGGGCAGCATCAAGGGCAGCGGCAACGGCATTGTCGTGCCGAGCGCATCGGGTGTGCAGTCGCTGAGCGAACTCAAAGGCAAGACCATTTCCGTGCCGTTCGCTTCCACTGCGCACGGCATGTTGCTGCGTGCCGTGGCGGCGCAGGGCTGGGATCCACTGAAAGATGTAAACATCATCGCCCAGCCGCCAGAAGTCGCCGGCTCCGCGTTGCAGGCCGGCAAGATCGACGCTCACGCCGATTTTGTGCCGTTCGCCGAACTGTTCCCGAGCCGTGGTTTCGCGCGCAAGATTTACGACGGCGCCCAGGCCAATGCGCCGACGTTCCATGGTGCGCTGGTGGATCAGGCGTATGCGAAGAAGTACCCGGAAGTCGTCGTCGCTTACCTGCGGGCGAGCATCGAGGCCAATCAGTTGCTCGCCGCTGAGCCTGAGAAGTACAGCGAGCTGATCGCCAAAGTCACCGGTGTCGATGCTGAGGTGAATTATCTGTTCCACGGCCCGCTCGGTGTACAGACCCGCGACCTGAGCTGGAAGCCGGAATATCGTCAGGCGGTGGGTACTGCGATCGACACGTTGAAGCTGCTGAAGAAAGCTGATCGCGGGCTCGATCTGAACAACTTCATTGACGATCAATACATTCGTGCGGCGTTCAAGGCGTCGGGTCTGGATTACACGGCGCAGTTGGCGGATTACGCGCAGACGCCGTTGAAGAGCACGGATGCGGTAACGGGAAAAGCAATCACTGACGTTAGCCATGTCGCAGAAATCTGGGTGCGCGGTGAGGGCAAGGTGCGCCAATACGCCTCGGCGGAAGAGGCGTTTACTGCGCTGGCGGCGTTGAAGCAAGAAGGTAAAAACGTTCGGGCGGTGTATGCGCAGGCCAGTGATAGCGGGATCAAGTTGTTGGCTGAGCAGGCGTGGTTTGCCAGTGATGCCAAGGGGCGGTTGAGTGCGTTTTTGCTTAAGGGCCAGGCTCAGCAATATGCCTCGGCGCAGGGCGGCAAGGTCTTCGATTTCACCGATGCCACCACCCAAGCCGTTGCCTCGCGTTGATGAAGATCAAGAGCCCCTCACCCTAGCCCTCTCCCGGAGGGAGAGGGGACTGATCGAGGTGTTTGGGCGAAGTACGCCGACTTGAAATACCGAGCCGGGCTCGGGTTTTGAACAGCTTGAAGATCGGCTCCCTTTCCCCCTCGCCCCCCTGGGGGAGAGGGCTGGGGTGAGGGGGTAAATATCAGCCACACCACAGCTCCACAACCGGAAACCCGATCCATGAAATCACCCACCCTACGCTGGACATCCAGAGCCGCATCACTGCTGCTCTGCCTGCTGTTCTGGCAACTCGCCGCCAGCCACCACTGGAACCTCGGCCTCGTCACCTTCGCCAACGTGCCGACACCCATCGCGGTGATCGAAGCCGCGCTGGGCCTCGGCGACTCCGGCAAGCTCCTGCAACACCTGACCGCCAGCCTCAGCCGCGTCTTCGCCGGCTACCTCGCGGCACTGGTGATCGGCATCGCCCTGGGCCTCGCCATCGGCCGTTCAAAATGGGCCGAAGACCTGCTGCTGCCACCGCTGGAAGTCCTGCGCCCAATCCCCGCCGTCGCGTGGATTCCGCTGGCGATTCTGATGTTCCCGTCCTCCGAATTGTCGATGGTCTTCATCACCTTCACCGGCGCGTTGTTCCCGATCCTGCTCAACACCGTGCACGGCGTCGAAGGCGTCGACCCACGCCTGATCGCCTCAGCGAAAAGCCTCGGGGCAGGGCGCCGCGCGATCCTGCTGGAAGTGATCCTGCCCGGCGCTGCGCCAAGCATCATCACCGGTTTGGCGATCGGCATGGGCACTTCATGGTTCTGCCTCGTCACGGCGGAAATGATCTCCGGCCAGTTCGGCATCGGCTATTACACCTGGGAGTCCTACACCATTCAGAACTACGCCGACATCGTCGTCGGCATGCTCTTGATCGGGGTGTTGGGCATGGGCAGCAGTCTGCTGATCAAACGTCTGGGCGGGTTGTTCACGCCTTGGCATCGACCGCGAGGAAAAGCCTGATGAGCGTCATGCAAACCCCAGAAGGGCGGATCGACATTCGCCAATTGTCCATCGTCCTCGGCGAAGGTCGCGAAGCCTTTGAAGCGGTGCAAGGCCTCGATTGCCAGATCGAGCCCGGCCAGTTCGTGTGCATTCTCGGCCCGTCCGGTTGCGGCAAATCGACGTTGCTTGGCGCTTTGGCCGGGCATTTGAGCGCTCACGCCGGCAGCCTGAAAGTTGATGGCGGCGAAGTGTCTGGCCCATCACCGCAGCGCGGCATGGTGTTCCAGCATCACACGCTGTTCCCGTGGCGCACGGTGCGCGACAACGTCGCTTTCGGCCTGAAGATGCGCGGCATCGGCAAAGCTGAACGGCATCGCGCCGCCGACGACATTCTCAAACTGGTCGGCCTCGAAGGCTTCGCCGAACGCTGGCCCGACCAGCTCTCTGGCGGCATGCAGCAACGCGTGGAAATCGCCCGGGTGCTGGTCAATCGCCCGCGCCTGTTGCTGATGGACGAGCCGTTCGGCGCGCTGGATGCGCTGACCCGGTTGAACATGCAAGAGCTGCTGCTGGACATCTGGACACGCATCCGCACCACCGTGGTGTTCGTCACCCACGACATCGACGAGGCGCTATTTCTTGCCGACCGCTTGCTGGTGATGAGCGCGCGGCCGGGGCGCATCATCGAAGATCTGCGCCTCGACTTCGCCCGACCACGCACCAGCGAGCTGGTCACCAGCCCTGAATTCTCGCGCCTCAAACGCCACTGCCTCGACCTGCTGCGCCACGACGACGACCGACCGCTGCCGCGCCTCAACCCGCTCGGTCTGCCTCCCGAAAACCCTTTGCCGCGATTTGCCCTATGACCTCTATTTTTGCTGTGACCGATAACGATGACATCCTCGCCCTGCAACCGCGTCTGACCGCTGAAGACGCTGGCGTGCGGCGCATTGCCCTGATTGATCTGGCCGATCTTGAAGAGCCGGATGGCCTGCTCTGGCTGGTGGATCGCTTGGGCCAGGACCCCGCCGAAGAAGTCCGCGCTGAAGCCGCGCGATTGCTGGAGGCCTGGGAAGATGAAGACGTCGTGCAAGCCTTGTGCGAGGCGTTGACTGATCCCGCGCCCTCGGTGCAATCCGCTGCCGCGCAGAGTTTGAGCCTGCTCAAAACCGAAGCGGCGGGACGGGTGATTCTGCCGTGGACTGATCACGCTGATGTCAGCGTTCGTATTGCGGCGTTCCGTGCATTGCGTGAACTGCGATTCGCCGATGCCGCACCCGCTGCGCTCTCGGCGCTGAACGATGCTGATGCCAGCGTTCGCCGTGAAGCGGTGGGCGTACTCGGCTGGCTCAAGCAACTCGACGCGTTACCGGCATTAGCAAGACTGGCCAGTGACGATCCCGACACCGAAGTTCGCCGCGCCGCCACGGGTGCATTGGGCCTCGCCTCCAGCGCTGAAGTCCTGCCAGCCCTGCGCCAGGCCTTGCAAGACAACGCCTGGCAAGTGCGCGAAGAAGCCGCGACCACGTTGGGCAAAGTCGGCCACATTGACGCGGGCTCAGCACTGGTTGACGCCTTGAGCGATGACTATTGGCAGGTACGTTTGCGTGCCACGCGCAGCCTCGGTCGCCTGCGTTTCGCTCCGGCGCTGGACGCATTGATCGAAACCCTCGGCCATCGCATCAGCAACCTGCGCAAAGAAGCCGCACTGGCCTTGGGTGAACTGAATGATCGCGGCGCCGTCGCCGCGTTGCAGGCCGCGCAGGATGACGGCGACCCGGAAGTGCGCAAAGCCGTGCGCATTGCCCTGAGTCAGCTGCAATGAACCCGGTGTCCGTCGGTAATTCACAAAGTGAACGAACGCTGCGCCTGAACTGGCCGGACGGCCGCGAACAGCAACTCAACCACGCCGAACTGCGCCGCCAGTGCCCCTGCTCGCAATGCCGCGCGTTTCGCCTGAAAGGCATGGTGCCGCTGGTCGATGAGCGCATTCGCCTGATCGAACTCAACCCCCAAGGCTACGGCGTGCAACTGATCTTCAGCGATGGCCACCAACGCGGCATCTACCCGTGGGCCTATCTGGCAAACCTCATCCCTTAGGCTCACCACATCCCCCTTGTAGGAGCAGAGCTTGCTCGCGAAGGCGCCAGTTCAGCCACCACAGATATTGGCAAATACACCGCCTTCGCGAGCAAGCTCTGCTCCTACAAGAGATCGTGCTCAGGGTTATTGCGCGGCTGTCATTGAGGGCCGGCAGCCGTGGAAAATATCCAGCCCCGGTTGATACAGCGACGTCTTCACTTCAAACAACCCGAGCACCGAATGAAACAGGTTGTCGTGGCTCAAACCGGCTTCCCCGGTCTTGCCCTGCAGGCAACCGCGATCAATCCCTTCATTGGCCAGTGTGTGATCACCAAACCACATCACCATCGGCACATGCGTCTGCGCTTCCGGCGCCAATGCATACGGCGCCGCATGCAAATACAGCCCGTTCTCACCCAGTGATTCGCCATGATCGGACACATAAATCATCGACGTATCCAGCGTCGCTTGATTGCGTTTGAGCAAATCGATCACCTTGGCGAGGAAATGGTCGGTGTACAGAATCGTGTTGTCGTAGACATTCACCAGTTCATCGCGACTGCAACTGCCCAACTGATTGGTGTGGCAGATCGGTTTAAAGCGCTCCAGCGCTTGCGGATAGCGCTCGTAGTACTCCGGGCCGTGGCTGCCGTCGGCGTGCAGGACGATGATCGCGTGACCCTTGAGGCTGTCGATGTAGCTTTGCAGATCCTGCAGCAATGCTTCGTCGAGGCAGTTATTGCCGTCGCAGAACGGCCCCGGTTGATTCTTCGCGATGTCACGGTGCGGCACGCGCAGGCAGGTGCCTTTGCAGTCGCTGTTGTTGTCCAGCCACAACACCTGCACGCCAACCCGTTGAAGAATGTCGAGCAGGCCTTCGTAGGTTTTGCCTTTCTTGTCGCTGTAATCCTCACGCGGAAACATCGAAAACATGCATGGCACCGACACCGCCGTCGACGTGCCGCAGGAATGCACTTGAGTGAAGTTGAGGATGTCGAGTTTGCTCAGCTCGGGATTGGTCTCGCGTTCATAACCGTTCAACGAGAAATGATCGGCCCGGGCGGTTTCGCCGACCACAAACACCATCAGCGATTTTTTCTCGCGGCTGGCCGCTTTGGTGTTCATCACCGCGTCCTCACCGATGGCTTGCACCACGAAGTGCTTTTTGATGCCCAAGCGTTGCTTGGTGTATTTGCTGATCGCGTAGATGTAGTTGGTCGGGTTGATGAAGTGTGTGAGCTTGTCTTCTTCGCGAAAAATCGGCGCGTAAGTCGAATAGAACGTGCCCACCGATGCGGCGATTACCAGCACGCAACCGACGATCACCAGAACCTTGTTGAGCAACCCGCGAAAGAACGGTCGATAACTCACCGGCCAACGCCAGATCAATACCGCCGGCACAACGCCGAGCAGCAGCACATAGGTCAGCAATTTGCCGTTGAACAGCGCGGTGGCTTCGGCAGGGTTGGTTTCGAAGACGTTCTGGATCATCACCGTGTCGATGGTGATCCCGTATTCATTCATGAAATACGCGGCGCAGGCCGAGAGCAGGGCGACCACGGTGAGCGCCGGTTTCAGCGTCCAGCGGAACGACACCAACGTCAGCAGCAGGGTAATGGCGGCCCACAAAAACAGCCCGAAGGAGGCGAGAAACGCCAGTTTGTGCGCGCCTTGCAGGGTGATCAGCGTGCCCAGCGCCTTCCACGTCGCCAGGTTGTACAGCGCGACCAGTGCCAAGGAAAACAACAGCACCAGCCGGGTCGGAGTGATGGACGGTAAACGCAGTCCGTTGCCCAAAGCCATTCGTATTTTTCCTCTACTCAAATAGAAAACACACACGGTTGCGCGTGTAACTGTAGAAGAACAATAGTAAAAATTCCGTAAACATCCTGTAACAAGTCCCCAATACATCACCGCCCTTGTAGGAGCAGAGCTTGCTCGCGAAGGCGTCGTATCAGTCAGCAAAAATGTCGGCTGACATGACGCCTTCGCGAGCAAGCTTTGCTCCTACAGCGGATCGATTTGTCAGAAGGATTTACTGACGCTGGCGACGACGGTCGCGGTGCAGACGTCCTTGAAGCCCCAGTTACTCAGGCATTGGCTCTGTGAGAGGTCCGTGTCGATGTAACTCAGGCCCAACACCACGCCGGCGAGGTTGTGGGTGAGTTTCACCTCCCATTCGCGGTACGAGTCTTCAGCGCTGCCGGACGCCGAATACAAATGCGGATCCTTGAAATCCATATTGCCGTAGCGCAGCTTCAATCCCGAGTCGTACGGCAACTCAGTTTCATAACCGATGTAGGTGTACAGCGAGTTCTGCTTGCTATCGATCCCGGGCGCATCGTTGGAGTAATACGCCGCCAGTTTCACTCCGTACACGCCGAGAATCCCGTAGACCTCACCTTGGTTGAACTGGCTTTCCTTGGGGTAGGCGTACTTGATGTATCCGAGATCAAGGCTGACATCCTCGGTCGCCTGCCACAGCCAACCGGCGTAGTAATCGACTTCCTGACGGGTTTTCAGACCGCCGCCGAAATCGACGTTCGAACTCCACGCGCCGAGGTACAGACCGCTACTGTGGGCAAGGGTCAGACCGGCCTGCACGGCAGGGTCATTCTGGGTTTGCGAGATGCCACGGGTGCGGTAGTCGCTGGCTAAAGTGAGATCCACCAACACAGCAAAGTCATCGTTCAAAGGGATCGCTTGGCTGCTCAAGGGCAGCGCACTCAAGAAACTCAGGGCGAACAGGGGCAAGGCTTTCATGTGAAGTCCCGATGTTGTGATTATTGTTGGGCAGAAAGAGAAACCTGTAGGAGCTGCCGAAGGCTGCGATCTTTTGATCTTGATCCTTAAAAACAAGATCAAAAGATCGCAGCCTTCGGCAGCTCCTACAGGGGGATCGATGTTGTTATTGGGTGGCGGTGTAGACCTGACGGCCGCCGAACCAGGTCTGCAATACCTGGGTGTCATGCAGGGCTTTGTTGTCGACGCTGAACACGTCGCGATCGAGGACGATAAAGTCCGCTTGCTTGCCCGGCGTCAGCGAGCCGATCTGTTTCTCCAGGCCAATCGTGCGCGCCGCATTGACGGTGTAGGCGTAGAACATGGTGTCTCGATCCAGACGCTCATCAGCATTGAGCACGCCCAACGGGCCGACGCGGGTGATCGCCTGCGCCATGGCGTTGAACGGGTTCGGCGTCGACACCGGCCAGTCGCTCGCGCCGGCAATCGTCGCGCCCTGTTTCAGCAGCGAATGCGCCGGGTACTGATAGCGGAAGGCGAGGGCGCTGACGTAGGGCTTGATCATGTCGGTGGTGTAGTCGTCGGCGCTGGCCCACAGCAACTGCATCGAAGCGATGACGTTGAGCGGTTTGAAACGGGCGAACTCTTTCGGGTTGACCATTTGCAGGTGAGTGATCGAGTGAGTTACGCCGCTCTGGCGATCCTTGCGTGCCTGGGCGATGCCGTTCAGCGATTCACGCACCGCGCGGTCGCCAATCGCGTGGATGTGCACCAGCCAGCCACGTTGGTCGATGGCGCTGACCAGTTCGCCGAAGTGCTGCGGATCGATCAGCAGTTCGCCCTGTTTGTGCGAGTTGCTGTACGGGTCGATCATCGCCGCGCTTTGCGCCGGGAATTCGATCACGCCATCGGCGAAGATCTTGATGCCGGGCAGGGTCAGGTTAGGAATGCCCTGAAATTGCTGGCGCACCTTGTCCAGCGTATCGAGATCGGCGGGCACGCTTTTCGGATTGGCCACCAGCAGCGCCGCGACGTGCACGCTCATGTCGCCGCTTTCCGACAACGCTTTATAAGCCGGCAGCACGCCGACGGTTTTTTCGGTGGGTTTGAGCGCGAACACCGCTTCGCCCGGTGCGGCGTTGGCGGCCGGATCCATCCACGCGGTGATGCCGAGGCTGTTGTTGTAGCGCACCGCTGATTTCGCGGCCTTCAACATGTCGGCGGGGCTTGGCACCGGCATTTTCGAGGCGACCCGATCCCAACCGGCATCGACCACAAAACCGTTCGGCTCGCCGCTGGCCAATTTGCCGATGGTGTCTTTTTCCGCGTCGGGCAGGGTTTTCAGCAGGGCCGCGTCAATCCCGGCACGCTTGAGCATCACATTGTTGGCCCACGCCGTGTGGTGGTCGCTGCCGATAAACACCACCGGCACATCGGCCCATTCGCCGCTGTTGAAGGTTTTGCCCAAGGCCTCTGCCTGCGCCCAATACACCGAACTCATGCCGGCAATGCTCAGCACGTCGCCGTGTTTCGCCTTGCCGTCTGCACGCCAGTCGCGCAGACGCTTTTGCAGTTCGTCGAGCTCAACGACTTCGTCTTCCATGTTCGCCGAAGTCATTTCCAATCCACCGAAAATTGCGTGGGAATGGCTGTCGATCAGCCCGGGCATCAACGCTTTGCCCTTGAGGTCGATGACTTGAGTGCCGGGTTCGATCAGGGCTTTGATCTGCGCGTCGGTGCCGACTTTCAACACTTTGCCGTTTTCCACGGCGAGGGCCTGAACCTTGGGTTGCGCACGGTCGGCGGTGAAAATCTTGCCATTGAGCAGGATCAGATCAGGGGCGGCCATGGCTTCCATCGAGGCAAAACTTACAGCGGCTACCAACAGACTCGGGATGAATCTTTTCATTGAAGATTTCCTTGTTATTGCGTCTGATGGCGAGATTAGTGGCTGTTAGGGGCTGACAGAACGCCTCCCTCACGAAAAACGTTTTTGCCTGAATGGAAAAAGCATGGACAAGTTGGGCGCATTAAAGATGTTCGTGGTCACCGCGCAGCTCGGCAGTTTCAGCCGCGCCGCCGAGCAGTTGGGCAAGACCCCGTCGGCGCTGACCAAAGCGGTCAATCATCTGGAGTCGGAGCTGGGCGCGAGGCTGTTCGAGCGCAGCACGCGGCGGATTCTGCTCACCGAAATCGGCCGCGTGTACCTGGAAACAGCGCGGCTGGTGTTGCAGCGCCTCGACGAGGCCAGCGAGGAGATCGAGCAATTGCAGCACGGTTTGCGCGGCAGCCTGAAAATCACTGCGCCGCTAGCCTATGGGCGGGCGTTTCTCGATCAGGTGTGTGACGGCTTTTTGCAGCAATACCCGCAAATCAGCCTGCAAGTGGATCTGTGCGATGCGTTCGTCAATCTGCTGGAAAGTGGTTATGACCTGGCGTTGCGCGAGGGGCACGATGATTTGCCGGGGCTGATTGCACGGGTGGTGGGCAGCAATCGTCTGGCGCTGTGCGGCAGCCCGGAATACTTGGCGCGCAAGGGTTTGCCGGTGAATCCACAGACCCTTGAACAACATGAATGGCTGCTTTATCAGCATCCGTTGCTGAGTCGCGAATTCTGGTGGGCCGAGCGCGATGGCCAGCGTTTGAGTCTGGCGCAACCCACGGCGCCGTTGTTGCGCAGTGACAATTACGATTTGTTGCTGGCCAGTGCGTTGGCCGGACGAGGATTGCTGCACACGCCGCTGTGGAGCGCTGCGCCGTACATTGCCGACGGACGACTGGTGCGGGTAATGGCTGATTACGAAATCGATCCCGACACCTTTGGCCCGCACATTCTGGCGGTGTACCCGAGCCATCGGCGGGCCACGGCCAAGGTCGTTGCTTTCATTGATTACATCGCCGAATTCCTAGCCGAACGCGGCTTAAGCTGACTCACTGCACTGATCGTTCCCACGCTCTGCGTGGGAATGCCTCTGGGGACGCTCTGCGTCCAGTGACGCGGAGCGTCACGGGCTGCATTCCCACGCGGAGCGTGGGAACGATCAACGTGGGGTGGGCCGACCTGCGGCGCTTGTCAGGAAAAAGCCAAAAGAGTACAAATGTACTCCATGACGAACCTCACTCCCCGCCGTACCGCCATCCTGACCTTTATCCGCGATCGAATCGCCGAACACGGTCAGCCCCCAAGCCTCGCTGAAATCAGCGAGGCTTTTGGTTTTGCCTCGCGCAGCGTGGCGCGTAAGCATGTGCTTGCGCTCACTGAAGCCGGTTTTATCGAGGTCAATCCCAATCAGGCCCGGGGCATTCGTTTGCTCGGTCAGCCGCCGCGCGCCGAACTGCTCGACATTCCTGTGCTCGGCCGCGTCGCTGCCGGTGCGCCAATCGGCGCCGATGCCGAGATCCATAGCCGTTTGATGCTCGACCCGGCGCTGTTCTCGCGCACACCCGATTACATGCTGCGGGTGCAGGGCGATTCGATGATCGAGGATGGCATTCTCGACGGTGATCTGGTTGGCGTGCGGCGTAATTCCGAAGCGCTCAACGGCCAGATCGTCGTGGCGCGGCTCGACGGTGAAGTCACCATCAAACGCTTCGAACGGGTTGGCGATGAAGTGCGCTTGTTGCCGCGCAACCCGGCCTATCGGCCGATTGTCGTGCGCGACGATCAGGATCTGGCCATCGAAGGGGTGTTCTGCGGTCTGGTGAGGCAAGGCTGATGGGTGCCGTCGTTGCGTTGGATACGCTGTTCAATGGCGGCCAGGTCTGGAAGGGCCGGCCTGCGCCACCGGCGGCCAGCCCGCAACCGACCGGACACGCCGCGCTGGACGCGGCACTGCCCAGCGGTGGCTGGCCGGAAGCGGCGCTGAGCGAAATCCTCCTGGCCGGCCCCGGTGTCGGCGAACTGCAACTGGTCTGGCCGACGCTGGCGCGATTGTCGGCGGCGGGTGAGCGCATCGTGCTGGTGGCGCCGCCGTTCGTGCCGTACCCGCAGGCGTGGGAAAGCGCCGGGGTTGATCTGCGCCAGTTGTCAGTGATTCAGGCCAGTGAGCGCGATGCCTTGTGGGCAGCCGAACAGTGTTTGCGTTCGGGCAGTTGTGGCGCGGTGCTGTGTTGGCCGCACAAGGCCGATGATCGTGCGTTGCGGCGTTTGCAGGTGGCGGCGGAAACCGGTCAGACCCTCGCATTCGCTTGGCGTCCATTGAGCGAAGCGGTCAACCCGTCACCGGCGGCGTTGCGCATCGCCATCGACGCGAAACCCGCACAATTGCGCGTGCTCAAGTGCCGTGGCGGCTTGGCGCGTACGACGCCGATTGCCTTTGCTGTGGGTCATTGAGGTCAGCATGCGCTGGGTCTGTATTCTTTTTCCGCAATTGGCCTTGGACGCGGTGCTGCGTCAGCGCGCTGATCCGGATGAACCGTTAGTGCTGCTCAGCGGCCCGGCTCAGCGGCGGGTGCTGCAAGCAGTCAACCCGGCCGCGCGCAAACTTGGCTTGCGTGCCGGACAGTCGATGACCGCCGCTCAGGCGATGAGCAAAGGTTTTGCCACCGCTGATTACGAGGCCGCCGAAGTCGAACACTGGCAGCAGTTTCTCGCGGCTTGGGCTTACGGTTTCAGCGCGCAAGTCAGCGTGCATTACCCGCGCACCGTGGTATTCGAGATCGAGTCCAGCCTTGGTCTGTTTGGTTCCTGGGCGCAGTTCGAAGCGCGTTTGCGCAAGGAGCTGACCGAGTTGGGTTTCCGCCATCGCATCGTTGCCGCCCCCAATCCAGTGGCGGCGCGGGTGCTGGCCAATGCTTACGACGGTTTAGTGGTGCCCGACGGCGAAGCTTTGCAGCATCACCTCGGCCAGTTGCCGGTTGACCGCGTCGGCCTCGAACCGGGCGTGGCCACGGCGTTGTCGCGCATGGGCCTGCGCAACCTCAGTCAGGTGCAGAGCCTGCCGCGTCAGGCGCTGGCCCGGCGTTTCGAAGCGCAGATGCTTAAACACCTCGACACCTTGTTCGGTGCACGACCACTGGCGCTGGAGTTTTACCTGCCGCCGGATCGTTTTGATGTACGCATCGAACTCAACTTCGACGTGCAATCGCATCAGGCCTTATTGTTCCCGTTACGGCGTTTGACCGGTGATCTGTCGGCGTTCCTTTGTGGTCGCGACAGCGGCGTGCAGCGTTTTGATCTGCATCTGGAACATGCCGGGCTGCCGGACACCGTGATCAAAGTCGGCCTGCTCAGCGCCGAACGTGATCCGGCGATGCTTTTCGAACTGGCCCGTGGGCGGCTGGAACAAGTGCAGGTTGAGGCCCCGGTGCGCGGCTTTCGTCTGCGCGCCGAGGATCTGCCGAGTTTCGTCCCGCAGTTTCAGGAGCTGTTCGATGACCGCCCGCAGCAGACGCTGCCGTGGGAGCAGTTGCGCGAACGCCTGCGCGCGCGTCTGGGTGATGACGCGGTGCAGGGTTTGCGCTTTCAGGCTGATCATCGACCGGAGTGCGCTTGGCAGCACGGCGTCGATAAACAGCGCTGCGCCGTGTTGCCCGGCGTGCACCGTCCGGGCTGGTTGCTCGGTGAGCCGCAGAGTGTGCCGCAAGGTTCGGCGCGGATTCTCATGGGCCCGGAACGCATCGAATCGGGCTGGTGGGACGGTGACGATGTACGCCGCGATTATTACCTGATCCAGAACCGCGCCGGTCAGCAAGGCTGGGCGTATCGCGCGGTGGGTGAGGGCGGGCCGTTGTGGCTGCAAGGCTGGTTCGCATGAATGACGGCTATGCCGAATTGCACTGCCTGTCGAACTTCAGTTTCCAGCGCGGTGCCTCCAGTGCCCTTGAGCTGTTTCAACGGGCAAAAAAACACGGCTATCAGGCGCTGGCGATCACCGATGAATGCACGCTGGCCGGGATTGTCCGGGCCTGGCAAGCGGCGAAATCGGTTGAGCTGCCGCTGATTATCGGCAGTGAAGTGCGCATCGAAAACGGCCCGAAACTGGTGTTGCTGGTGGAGAGTCTCGCCGGTTATCAGGCGCTGTGCGGCTTGATCACTCGCGCCCGGCGGCGCACGCAAAAAGGTCAGTATCAGGTACTGCGCGAAGATTTCAGCGAGCCGCTGCCGGGGTTGCTGGTGTTGTGGGTGCCGGACTCGCTGGATGACGTGGAAGAGGGCCGCTGGCTGAAGCAGACGTTCGGCGAGCGCCTGTGGCTGGCGGTGCAATTGCATCGTGGCCAGGACGATCAACAGCGTTTGGCGAGGTTGTTGAGTCTGGCCGGTGAACTGCAGATTCCCGCCGTGGCCAGCGGTGATGTGCACATGCACGCCCGTGGTCGGCGCGCCTTGCAGGACACCATGACCGCGATCCGTCATCACGTGCCGGTGGCCGAGGCCGGGTTGCGCCTACATACCAATGGCGAGCGGCATTTGCGCAGTGTCGAGGTGGTGCGCGAACTGTATCCGCCAGCACTGCTGGAAGCGTCGGTGACTCTGGCCCGGCGCTGTACTTTCGATCTCGGCGAGTTGCGTTATCAGTACCCGAAAGAGTTGGTGCCGGAGGGGCACAGCGCCAGTTCCTGGTTGCGACAACTGACGAAACAGGGCATCGCCTGGCGTTGGGAGAAGGGCGCGCCCTTCAAGGTGTTGCGGCAGATCAACAAGGAATTGCAGCTGATCGCCGAGCTCGGCTACGAAAGTTACTTCCTCACTGTGCATGACGTGGTGCGCTTTGCCCGCGAGCAAAAAATCCTCTGTCAGGGCCGTGGCTCGGCGGCCAACTCGGCGGTGTGTTTTGCCTTGGGCATCACCGAGATTAATCCGGATCACACCACGCTGCTGTTCGAGCGATTCATGTCAAAAGAGCGCAACGAGCCGCCGGACATCGACGTCGACTTCGAGCACGAACGCCGCGAAGAAGTCCTGCAATACGTGTTTCGCCGTTATGGCCGTCATCGTGCGGCGCTGACGGCGGTGGTCAGCACCTATCACGCGGCCGGTGCCGTACGCGACGTGGCCAAGGCCTTGGGCCTGCCACCGGATCAGATCAACGCGCTGGCCGATTGTTGCGGCCACTGGAGCGACGAAACGCCACCGCTGGAGCGTTTGCTTGAGGGCGGCTTCGACCCTGACAGCCCGGTACTGCGGCGAGTGTTGAGCCTGACCGGCCAATTGATCGGTTTCCCCCGGCACCTTTCACAACACCCCGGCGGGTTCGTGATTTCCGAGCAACCGCTGAGCATGCTGGTGCCGGTCGAAAATTCGGCGATGGCCGACCGCACTATCATTCAGTGGGACAAGGACGACCTCGACGCGGTCGGCCTGCTCAAAGTGGATATTCTTGCCCTCGGCATGCTCAGTGCGATTCGTCGCTGCTTCGACCTGCTGCGCAGGCATCGTAATCAGGATTTGAGCCTGGCGACGATTCCTTCCGAAGACAAACCGACTTACGAGATGATCAGCCGCGCCGACACCATCGGCGTGTTCCAGATCGAATCGCGGGCGCAGATGTCGATGCTGCCGCGCCTGAAACCGGCGACGTTCTACGATCTGGTGATCGAGGTCGCCATCGTCCGACCGGGGCCGATTCAGGGTGGCATGGTGCACCCGTACCTGCGCCGCCGGAACAAGGAAGAAGAGGAAACCTACCCGTCGCCGGAGCTCAAGGTCGTTCTGGAAAGAACCCTGGGCGTGCCGCTGTTTCAGGAACAGGTGATGCAGATCGCCATCGTCGCCGCCGATTACAGCCCCGGTGAGGCGGATCAGTTGCGCCGTTCGATGGCCGCGTGGAAACGTCACGGTGGACTTGAGCCGCACAAGGAACGACTGGCCGCCGGCATGAAGAAAAACGGCTACACGCCGGAGTTCGCCGCGCAGATTTTCGAGCAGATCAAAGGCTTCGGCAGCTACGGTTTCCCTGAGTCCCACGCCGCCAGTTTTGCCTTGCTGACCTACGCCAGTTGCTGGCTCAAGTGCCACGAACCGGCGGCGTTCGCTTGTGCGCTGATCAACAGTTGGCCGATGGGTTTTTACAGCCCCGATCAAATCCTGCAAGACGCACGCCGACATCATTTGCAGATTCGCCCGGTCGATGTGCGCGCCAGCGATTGGGATTGCAGCCTGGAACCGATTGCCGGGGCACAACCGGCGATCCGCATGGGTCTGCGCATGATCAAGGGCTTTCGCGAAGACGATGCCCGGCGCATTGAATCTGCACGCTCGCGCGGAGTATTTGCCGACATCGCCGACCTCGGCGAACGGGCCGCGCTCGACAGTCGGGCGCAGGCGTTGTTGGCGGATTCCGGCGCGTTGCGCGGCCTGGCTGGGCACCGGCATCGGGCGCGCTGGGAAGTCGCCGGGGTGCAGAAACAACTGGGATTATTTGCCGGCTTGCCGAACCAGGAAGAGCCTGATGTAGTGCTGCCCAAGCCGAGTGTCGGTGAGGATTTGCACGCGGATTACACAACGATTGGCACCACGCTGGGCCCGCATCCACTGGCGCTGTTGCGCAGTGAATTGAAGGCATTGCGCTGCCGCAGTTCGCAGGAGTTGCTCGATGTCGAGCATGGCCGGCCAGTGAGCGTTGCCGGACTGGTCACCGGGCGGCAGCGACCGGGTACCGCCAGTGGCGTGACCTTCGTGACCCTCGAAGATGAGTTCGGCAACGTCAACGTGGTGGTCTGGCGCGACTTGGCTGAGCGTCAGCGGCAGGTGCTGGTCGGTTCGCAACTGCTCAAGGTGGATGGCCGCTGGGAACGCCAAGGCGAAGTCCGTCATTTGATTGCTGGACGCTTGAGCGACCTCAGCCCACTGCTCAACGGCATCCGCGTGCAAAGCCGCGATTTCCACTGATAAAACTCCGACCTGATCGTTCCCACGCTCTGCGTGGTAACGCCTCCCGTGACGCTCCGCGTCACAGCGGACGCGGAGCGTCCGTAGCGGCATTCCCACGCAGAGCGTGGGAACGATCGACAGGGGGTAAACAGGCCAATTCGTTGGCGTCAAAAATATCTGTTCGCAATGATGGCACTTTGTCATAATGCCGCCCCTTTTCAGCTCCCACCCCACGTCGCCGTGCCGGGACACACCGTTTTTCAAGAAGGAATACTCAGTGAGAATGATCTCCCGGATGTTGGTCTCAGGCGTTGCCATTGCCGTGCTCGGCACGTTGGCCGGTACCCTTGCCGGTTGCGCCACCGAAAGCTCGCGCGCGTTGCCAGTGGCCAAGGTTGAAAGCGCCTCTCAAGTCTGGACTGGCGTACGTGTGCCGATGGCCGTGGGCAAGTTCGACAACCGCTCCAGCTACATGCGCGGGATCTTCTCCGATGGCGTCGACCGTCTCGGCGGCCAGGCCAAGACCATTCTGATCACCCACTTGCAGCAGACCAACCGCTTCAGCGTGCTGGATCGCGACAACATGGGCGAGATCCAGCAGGAAGCGGCGATCAAGGGCCAGGCCCAGCGCTTGAAGGGTGCTGATTACGTGGTCACCGGTGACGTTACCGAGTTCGGCCGCAAAGAGATCGGCGATCACCAGTTGTTCGGCATTCTTGGCCGTGGCAAAACCCAGATCGCGTACGCCAAGGTCAACCTGAACATCGTCAACATCAGCACTTCCGAAGTGGTGTATTCCACGCAAGGCGCTGGCGAATACGCCTTGTCCAACCGCGAAATCGTTGGCTTCGGCGGCACCGCAGCTTACGACTCCACCCTCAACGGCAAAGTACTGGATCTGGCCATGCGCGAGGCGATCAATCGTCTGGTCGATGGCATGAACGCTGGTGCCTGGAAGCCGGGCAACTGATCGACGCCCATTCATTGCAAGGAGCAACACCCATGAATTCGACGTTGTCGCGCTCGCTGATGGCGCTGACGCTGGCCGCCAGTGCCTTGCTGGCCGGTTGTGCCGGCCCGAAAACCCTGTACCAGTGGGAAGACTATCAACCGCAGGTCTACGAATACTTCAAAGGCGAAGAGCCGAAAGAAGCGCAGGCCGAAGTGCTCGAACGTGACCTGCAAAAGATCCGCTCTACCGGCAAAGCCGTGCCGCCGGGTTACCACGCCCACCTTGGCTTGCTCTATTTGAGCATGGGCAAGGACGATCAGATGGTGCAGCAGTTCAACACCGAGAAAGCGCTGTTCCCCGAGTCCGGCCCGTACATGGATTTTCTGCTTAAAAACGCCAAGACCGGAGACGCCAAATGATCTCGCGTACCCTGAAGTTACTCGCCGCTGGTTTGGCCCTGACCGTACTCGGTGGCTGTGTTGCGCCGAAAACCGTCGACTATTCGGCGTACAAACAGGCTCGCCCGAAGACCATTCTGGTGCTGCCGCCGCTGAACACTTCGCCGAATGTGAAGGCCTCTTACAGCCTGCTGTCGCAAGTGACGTTCCCGCTGGCCGAGGCCGGTTACTACGTGTTGCCGATTGCGCTGGTGGATGAAACTTTCCGCCAGAACGGCCTGACCACCCCGGACGATATCCATCAGGCACCGCCGAACAAACTGAAGGAAATCTTCGGTGCGGACGCGGCCCTGTATATCACCGTGACCGAGTACGGCACGCGTTATCTGGTGATCAGCAGTGAAACCGCCGTGACCGCGACGGCGAAACTGGTGGATCTGAAAAGCGGCACCACGCTGTGGACAGGTTCGGCGCGGGCGTCGAGCGAAGAGGGTGGCAACAACGGTGGCGGCGGTTTGATCGGCATGCTGATCACCGCAGCGGTGAAGCAGATCATCAACAGTTCGACCGATGCCGGTTACCCGATTGCCGGTGTGGCGAGCAATCGTCTGCTCTCGGCCGGTCAGCACGCAGGCCTGCTGTACGGCCCGCGTTCGCCGAAGTACGGCACTGACTGAAAGATCAAAAGATCGCAGCCTGCGGCAGCTCCTACAGGGGGAACGCATCCCGTGACGCTCCGCGTCACAGTGGACGCAGAGCGTCCATGGCGGCATTCCCACGCGGAGCGTAGGAACGATCAGTAGGAGCTGCCGAAGGCTGCGATCTTTTGCTGTTGGTTTATTTGGCGGCTGGCCAGAACCGTTCGCCACCGCCCGGTGCTTCCGTCCACGCTTGCAACGAGCGAGTCGGCAGGTCGAAATAATCACGGGTGCGCGCATAACCATGGCCGCCCATACGCCCAATCGCATCCAGCCCCAATTGATCGATGTACAAGGTTTTCGGATCGATCAGCTCATCGCGCACATGCGCCATCAACACTTCACCGAAAATGATCTCCCGCGACTGACCGATGTTCAGCGCCATCATCCGTCGGCACTCCAGCGCCACCGGCGCCTCACCAATGCGTGGGCATTTTACCGTGGTGCCAGGAATCGCCGTCAGACCCGCCGCCGTCAACTCATCGAAACCCGGAGCAAACGGCACGGCACACACGTTCATGGCCTCCACCAACGCGTCGCTGACGATGTTCACGGTGAATTCCTGATTCAGCTGAATATTGCGCGTGGTGTCTTTCGGGCTCTGATCGCCATAGTTCTCCACGCCCAGCGCCAGAATCGGCGGATCCGCCGACAGTGCATTGAAGAAGCTGAACGGCGCGGCATTGATCCGGCCCTCGCCATCGATGGTGGTCACCAGCGCAATCGGCCGAGGCACGACGCTGCCAATGAGAATCTTGTATTTTTCCCGTGGGCTGAGCTGGCTGAAATCGAAACTGTGCATGGCAAAAACCTCTAGGAAAGTGGATCGATGGCGCTCAATGGCGCGTCGGCGCTGTAGTCATCGGCGAATGGAATGGACGGCTGGAACAGGGTTTTCCAGTCCGGCCGGGCAAACGCGCGGTCGCTGTGGCTGCGCATGAGTTTTTCGTATTGAAGTTGGGCCTGACGTTGCAGGGCGGGGTAGTCGACGCCGGTGACCTGACCGTCGTGCATCACACAACGACCGTCGATGTAACTGGCGATGCAATCGTCGCCGCGCCCCGCCAGCAGCAAGTTTTTCAAAGGGTCGAACAATGGCCCCAGATGAAGGCCGCGCAAGCTGAATACGGTGATGTCGGCTTTGGCGCCGGGGGCCAGTCGACCGAGGTCGTCGCGGCCCAGCGCCCGTGCGCCACCGAGGGTCGCGGCGTTATACAGATCGAGGCTGCTGGTCAACGCCGAGCCGCCCTCCATCAGCCGCGCGATATTCAAGCCGTGGCGCATGTTTTCCAGCAGATCCGCCGGCCAGGTGTCGGTGCCGAGGGCGAAGTTGATGCCCTTGGCGCGGTAGCGACCGAATGAATTCAACGCCTCGCCATCGCGGGCAAACACCAACGGGCAATGCACCAGACTCGCGCCGCCATCGATCAGCCTTTGCAAATCATCGTCGCCAGCGGTGTAGATGCCGTGCGGCAGCAGACTGCGTGGCGTGAGCAAGTCCAGTTGCTGCAACCACTCTAGCGGTGACGCGCCGCGCAATTGCTCAACCATCGCCACTTCGCTGAGCGCCTGGCAGCAATGCAGACGCATCGGCGCATTCAGTTCGCGGCTCAGCGCGGCGGTGCGTTGCAGCAATGCCGGTGTGCAGGTCTGGATGCGATCCGGCAGCAGCGCGCCACGAATCAAACCGTCATGGGCGCCGTCGAAATCCTTGAAAAAGCGTTCGGCCGCATCCAGTCCGGCCAGCCCGCGAGCTTCATCCCAGTGATGGGCGAGGGTACCGTCGGCCTCCCAATAACTCATGCCACTCATGTAGCAGGGGCCGAGGTAAGTGCGTAAACCGAGTTCACCGGCAA
This sequence comes from Pseudomonas rustica, assembly GCF_049959085.1. NCBI lineage: Bacteria > Pseudomonadati > Pseudomonadota > Gammaproteobacteria > Pseudomonadales > Pseudomonadaceae > Pseudomonas > Pseudomonas rustica. Next base: position 2,189,209 of record NZ_CP188200.1, read on the forward strand.
CATCGGCGACGGCGGCAAATTCGTCGTAGGTTTCCGCCCACTCGCGGTAGTACATCGAGGTGATCGGCATCGCCGTGGTGATGCCGTTGCGGATCAACTGGGTGAAGGCGTAGCGGTATTTGAAGACTTCTTCGTCGGCGCTGTATGTCTCACGCGGGCCGGCGGCCAGAAACTCGGATGACCACATGCGGCCCATGGCGCGTTCGTCGCCGTTGTCCAGCGTCAACACCGTGGAGTCGAGATCGCCCAGCGCATCCAGGTCGATGAAGCCGGGACCGATCAACGCGTTGCCGTAGTCGATCCACTGATCCACCGCCCCGGCATAACCGCGCCCGACGAATTCGATACGGGAACCCGAAAACACCACTTCACCGTCGCGCCACAGCACATGCTGCGCGCCGTCGAAACCGACCACGCAACTGGCCTTGAGACCGATGCGTTTCACAGACGGCTGCTCAGCAAGCGGCCACCTTCGGCGATCAACACGCCACCGCGATAGACCTGACGCAACGGCCGCGCCACGACCGCCTCGCCCAGCGTCTCAACCGGCATCAGCAAGAAGTCCGCACGCTGACCAATTGCAAAACCGTAATCCTCGATACCCAGCGCCCGCGCACCATTTACCGTGGCCGCCTCGAACGCCGCCGCCAGCTCATCGTCCTTGCCCAAATCGAAGCGAAACGCTAACAACATCGCCCGTTCGAGCATGTCGCCATTGCCCATCGGCGACCACGCATCGCGAATGCCGTCGGAACCCAGGCAGACATTGACGCCGACCTCACGCAACGCAAGAAACGGCGGCACAGCGGTGTCGGCCGGCGCCGAACTCATCAGTGAAATCCCCAGCGCCGCCAAGCGCTCGGCAACTGGTTTCACCTGGCTCCACGGCAGCATGCCGAGGCAGTAGGCGTGGCTGATCATCACCCGGTTTTGCAGGTTGAAACGCTCGGTGTAATCAGCGATCAGCGCGATTTGCCACAGGCCCAGTTCACCTTTGTCGTGCAGGTGAATATCGACGCCACGGCCGAATTCAGCCGCGAGTTTGAAAACGAAATCGAGCTGCGCGATCGGATCGTTGTCGATGCCGCACGGGTCGAGCCCACCGACGTTTTTCACGCCCAGCGCCATTGCTTCACGCATCAATTCGGCGGTACCGGGGCGGCTGATCAAACCGGTTTGCGGGAACACCACCAGTTGCAGGTCGATCAGGTCTTTGTAGCGTTCGCGCAATTGCTGCATGGCTTCGACGTGACGCAGACCGAATTCCGGGTCGATGTCGACGTGGCAGCGCATGGTCAGCGAACCACGGGCGATGCAGTTTTCCAGCAGGGCACCGGCGCGTTCGGCGATGGGCGCGGTGACTTCGCGGAGGATGCGGCGCTCGTTGCTGATGTAGTCCTTGAGCGTCGGCCCCGCACTGTTCGGGTGCCAGGGTTGGCCGTAGAGGGTTTTGTCGAGGTGGACGTGGCTTTCGACCAATGCGCTGGTGAGCAGTTGATTGTGGCCGTCGATGTCGGTGGCGGACAGCGGCGAATTGCTGGCCGGACGGCGTTGGCTGAAACGGCCGTTTTCGATGAGCAGGTCTTCGGCGGCGGCGCCGTAGGGGCGCACGTTGCGTAGCCAGTGTGGCTGGGTCATACAAACCTCGTTCAGGTCTTCAAATGATGTGTTGGTCAGGCGGGCCTCTTCGCGAGCAAGCTCGGCTCCTACAAGGAATGGTTTGATCACACATAACCTTTGTAGGAGCAAAGCTTGCTCGCGAAGGCCGCGCCTCGGTTTCAGATCGAGCAATCAGCCTTTGAGCTTCGACCAAATCCGATCCTGCAGCTCCCGCGCCTTGTTGCTGCATTCCTTCTCCGGCCGCAGACGCGAGGCGTATTCCTCCGGCATGTTGATCGCGTCCATCACCTTCCACTTCGGATCAAGCAACGAATCGCTCTGTATTCCGTTGGCGTAAGCAATGGCGTTCGACACGGCAGCGGCGTTCTCCGGCTTCATCATCCAGTCGATAAAGATCTTCGCGTTGCCCGGATGCGGTGCGCTTTTCGGTACGGCGAAGTTGTCCTGGAACATCGCCACGCCTTCACGCGGATAGACGTACTTGATCGTGCTCTTCTGCAAGGTCGCCCGGGCGGTCGAGCCGTTCCAGTTCTGCATCATGATCACCTCGCCCGAGGCCATGCGGTCGACGGTGTTGTCGGAGCTGTACATCTTCAAAAACGGCTTCTGCTTTTGCAGCAATTCCAGAATGCGTTTGGCGTCCTGCGGGTTTTCGCTGCATTCGTCGACGTTCAGGTAATGGCTGGCGGCGTTGATCACGCTGCTCGATGTGTCCAGCGCGGCGAGTTGGCCTTGCAGCTCTTTGCGCGGTTCGAAGAACTCTTTCCACGAGTCATCCAGTTTGCCGCCCGGCACCCGCGCGCTGTCGTAGGAGAAGCCGGTGGTGCCCCACAAATACGGCGCCGAGAACTTGCGCCCCGGATCGAAACTCGGATCGCGGAACGGTCCTTTGACGTACTGAAAATTGCTCAGGGTAGGCGTGTCGATTTCCATCAACAGATCCTGCTTGATCAACGTCTGCATGATCGACTGCGACGGCACGATCACGTCATACGCAGCGCCACCGGCCTGCAATTTCGCGAGCAAAGTTTCGTTGCTGTCGTAACCGTCCATGGTCACCTTGATCCCGGTTTCCTTCTCGAACTTGGCCAACAATTCGACCGGGTAGTAATCGGTCCAGTTGTAGAAAAACAGCTCTTTCGGTTCGGCGGCGTGGGCGCTGAACGCGGTGAAACAACTCAGGGCAAGACCGGACATTGCCAACCGCATGCTTTTGATTTTCATGAACAGAGCGCTCCAGATTTATTGTTGTTTACCGCGTTGGCCCAGCCAGAAGGCCAGCACCACCAGGACGATGGAAATCAGCAGCATCAGTGTCGAGATCGCATTGATCTCCGGCGTCACGCCAGCCTTGATTGCCGAGAAGATGTACACCGGCAACGTTGTCGAACCGGGCCCGGCGACGAAGAAGGTCATGATGAAATCGTCGAGGCTGACCACGAACGCCAGCACCGCACCGGACAACACCGCCGGCCACAGCAACGGCAAGGTCACGCGGCGAAACACCTGCCACGGATTGGCATAAAGATCGTTCGCCGCTTCCAGCAGGCTCTTGTCCAGATCGTTGAGCCGCGCACGGATCGGCAGATAAGCGAAGGGAATGCAGAAGCCGATGTGCGCGACGATCACCGTGAGCAAACCGAGCTTGATGCCGAGTGCCATAAACAGCAGCAACGTCGCCACCGCCGTGACGATTTCCGGCAGGATCAGCGGCAGGTTGATGCCGCCCTCGACCATTTTCTGCCCGTAGAACGGTCGGTACGTGGCCAGTGCCGCGAGCAGCGCAATCGCCGTGGCGCAGACCGTGGCAATGGTTGCGACGATGATCGAATTCAGCGCCGCCGTCTGAATCGACGGATTGGCCAGAATTCGCCCGTACCAGGCAAAGGAAAACTCGGTCCACACCGTCGCCGAACGGTTGGCGTTGAAGCTGTAAGCGATCAACACGAAGATCGGCAGGTACAGATAGGCGAGGATCAGCAGGCTGATTTCGCGGGTTGCCGGGAGTTTTTTCAGGTGCAGGGAAATCATGCTTTCGCCCCCCGATTAATAGTCTTCGCCGTGCGACGGCTGTACAGCGCGTAAAGCACCAGCGACACCAGCAGAATCGCCAGCAACAGGAACGACAGCGAACTGCCCAGCGGCCAGTTGCGCGCCGTGCCGAACTGTTGCTGGATCAGGTTGCCGATCATCAGCGTCTTGCCGCCGCCGAGAATCGCCGGAGTGATGAACGCGCCGAGGCTCGGCACAAACACCAGCAACGCGCCGGCGATCACACCGGGCATCGACAGCGGCAGAATGATGCGGCGCAACGCGTGCCAACGATTGGCCCCGAGGTCGTAAGCGGCTTCGACCAGACGCCAGTCGAGTTTTTCCAGCGTCGAATAGATCGGCAGAATCATGAACGGCAGGAAGCTGTAGACCAGACCGACACTCACCGCGAAATCGTTGTAGAGCAGGGTGATGCCGCCGGCGCTGGGGAACAGGGCATTAAGGCTTTGCGCGACCCAGCCGTGTTCGCGCAGGATGATCAGCCACGCGTAGTTGCGGATCAGCAGGTTGGTCCAGAACGGAATGGTGATGAGCAACACCATCAAATTGCGCCGGCGCGGGGTCAGGCTCGACATCCACAACGCCACCGGAAACCCGAACAGGAAACACAGCACGGTGGTGCCACCGGCCTGCAGCACCGAGCGCAGCAACGCTTGGGCATAGACCCAGTTCAGTTCCAGTTCACCGTCAAAACCTTCCTGAAAAAACAGCTGCACGTAGCTTTGCAGTTGCCATGGCGCTTGCCAGTCGACGCCGCCGTAAGTATTGCGCGGTAGCAGGCTGATGTAGCCCATGATCCCCAGCGGAATGGCGATCAGGGCGAGCAGGGTCAACACCACCGGGCTGAGCAACAGCGCGCGGTTGAGGGCAGGGGAAGTGCTGCTGACACTCATCTCAGGCCTCCATCAACAGGCAGGCGTGCGGCGGCAGGTGCACGGCAACGCGTTCGCCAACTGCGCGGCCAGGATTCAAGCCCTCGTTGTTTTCGCGCAGCATGACTTTGATGTCGTTGTTCAGCCGGCACTGGTACAGCGTCGCCGTGCCGACATACAGCACAGCTTCAATGACCCCGCGCAGGTGATGCGGCTGGCTGGCGTCGACCAGTTGCGAGCGCTCCGGGCGAAACGCCAGTTGCACGCTGCTGCCGGCGAAGCTCTGCTGCTGACAAGGGATTTCGATTGGCAAGCCGTTGGGCACGAAGAGTTTTTCGTTGTGTTCGCCGTGCTTGAGCTGGCCGGGCAAGAAGTTGATATCGCCGATAAACTGCGCGACGAAACGGTGTTTGGGGTGCTCGTAGATATCGGTCGGAGTGCCGATCTGCAGGATCTTGCCGGCCGACATCACCGCAATGCGATCGGACAAGGTCAGCGCTTCTTCCTGATCGTGGGTGACGAAAATGAAGGTGATCCCGGCTTCTTTCTGTACGCGCTTGAGTTCGACCTGCATTTCTTTACGCAGCTTGAGGTCGAGCGCTGACAACGGCTCGTCGAGCAGCAGCACTTTCGGTTTCGGCGCCAAGGCCCGGGCCAGAGCCACGCGCTGCTGTTGGCCACCGGACAATTCAGCGGGTTTGCGCCCGGCCAGATGCTCCATTTGCACCAGCGCGAGCATTTCGTTGACGCGATCCGGAATCAACTTGCGATCAAGACCCTGCATCTCGAGGCCGAAGGCGATATTCTGCGCCACACTCATGTGCGGAAACAGCGCGTAACTCTGGAACACCGTGTTGACCCGCCGCTTGAATGGCGGCAGATCGTTGACCGGTTCACCGGCCAAACGAATCTCGCCTTCACTGACGTGCTCGAAGCCGGCGATGGTGCGCAGCAGGGTGGTTTTGCCGCAGCCCGAAGGGCCGAGCAGGGTAAAGAATTCGTTGTCGGCGATGTTCACCGAAACATTGTCGAGGGCCGGCGCGAGGCCTGGATCATCGGAATACCGTTTTGAGACGTTGCGCACTTCAATTGCTATTGGTTGACCCATATTGGTGCAATCCTCTATTTATTGTATGCAATATCTGAATGCAATTTAGAAATACCCGGATTAATCTGCGTGTGCAACCCCCTTTTTCTTTGGCCAGCGATCGCCAGGGGTTGGTTGCCCGACGCTAAAGGAGTGTTTGAATGACCGAGAAGAAACTGGAAACCACGGTCGACCGCGTCTACCAAGGGGTTTACGAGGCGATCAGCAAGCGCTCGTTGCGCCCGGGGATGAAGCTGGGCGAGGCCTCATTGGCCGATTTATTCAATGTCAGCCGCACGTCGGTTCGCGCCGCGTTGAAGCAATTGGAGGCCGACGGCCTGGTTACCACCGAGCCCAACAAAGGTGCGTCGGTGTCATTGCCGAGCAATGAAGAGATCCGTTCGCTGTTCGAAACCCGCCGGCTGATCGAGATCGGCATCGTCACTGAACTGTGCCGACGCAAGGACAGCGCGGCGATGCAGGACTTGCGTGAACATTTATTGCTGGAAGACGAAGCGCACGCTGCCGGTGACCACGAACGGTTGATTCATCTGCTCGGCGAGTTCCACATCAAACTGGCGCGCAGCCTCAATAACCCGGTGTTGCTCGACTGGTTCCAGAAGCTGATCTCGCGCGCCTCGCTGTATGCCGCCGCACTGGACGACGACAGCCATGAAGTGTGCCGCGATGACGAACACCTGCGCCTGATCGAATACATCGAGGCTGGCAATCAGAGCGCTGCCATCGAGCTGACCTGCATGCATTTGAACGGCATCGAAAAAGCCATTCTCGACGTCGCCGCGAAGATGAAAACTGGCTACCATCCGCTCAAGCACCTGATCGGAGTCTAGTCTCCGAGCGGGGACGAAATCGGCTATACCTCTTATGAAACCAATACGACTGAAGACGCTCGAAACAGACGGGCGTCGCGTCGTTCTGGCGTCGCGATTTATCGGGCAACCACCACAGGACACCGAGTCAGTCGATGCAGTTTTTATCCGATAGCCACGGCTGTGATGGCTGGCAAGGCGAAATGGCCGAACGTATCCGCGCGTTCGACTGGAGCCACACTGAACTGGGCCCACTGAATACCTGGCCGGCGAGCCTGTGCAGCGCGGTGCAATTGATGCTGGCCTCGCCGCTGCCGATGGTCATGCTCTGGGGCCATGCCGGCTACATGATCTACAACGACGCCTATTCGGAATTTGCCGGTGGTCGCCATCCGTATCTGCTCGGCTCCCCCGTGGAGTTGGGCTGGCCGGAAGTTGCCGATTTCAACCGCCATGTAGTCGACACGTGCCTGGCCGGCGGTACCTTGTCGTTTCGCAACAAGGCGCTGGTACTGCTGCGCGATGGGGTCCCCGAGGAGGTTTGGCTCGATCTCTATTACAGTCCCGTTTCCAATGATGCCGGAGCGCCTGCCGGGGTGATGGCAATGGTGGTGGAAACCACCGAGTTCGTGATTTCCGAAAGACTGCGCCAAGAGGCCGAAAACGCCTATCGCGCCGATAACGAACGCGTGCGTCTGGCATTGAATGCGGGGGCGTTGGTCGGTTCATTCGTGTGGGACGTGAAAAACAACCGACTGTCCGCGGATGAGCGTTTCGCCCGCACGTTCTCCTACCCGCCGGATCAGGATCTGAGCAATTTGTCTCAGGACGTTGCCGAGTCGCGCATCCACCCGGATGACTTCGACTGGGTGCAGGAACGAGTCACCCGGTGCGTGCAGACCGGCGAGCCGTACAACGCCGAATATCGGGTTCGTCGCGGCGACGGTAGCTATTTCTGGGTGCTGGCCAGCGGCGCTTGCCAGTTCAACGAGCACGGCGAACCGCTGCGCTTCCCCGGCGTACTGATCGACATTCATGAGCGCAAGATAGCCGAAGAGTCTCTGCTCAAATTTACCCGCAATCTTGAACAGCGCGTCGCCAATGAAGTCGAGGCACGCCTGGCGGCTGAGGAACAATTGCGCCAGTCGCAGAAGCTTGAATCGATTGGCGGCCTCACTGGCGGCGTGGCTCACGACTTCAATAACCTGCTGCAGGTGATCGCCGGCAATCTGCATTTACTCGCTCGGCATGAACCGGATAACGCCAACGTGCAGCGCCGCGTCAGTGCTTCGCTGGCGGCGGTCGAGCGTGGCGCCAAACTGTCTTCGCAACTGCTCGCGTTCGCCCGCCGGCAACCGTTGTCGCCGGCGGTGTGCAATCCGCAGCAGATTTTCGATGGCGTCGGCGAATTGCTCCAGCGCGCACTGGGCGAAACCATTCAGATCGATGTGCAATTACCGGCAGAGCCGTGGCACATCAACGTCGACCGCAATCAACTGGAAAACGCCATTCTCAATCTGGCGATCAATGCCCGCGATGCGATGAAGGGCGAGGGCACGATTGGTTTGAGTGCCGCCAACGTTCGGCTCGACAGCGAGTTTTGCGCGGGTAAAGGCATCGTCCCCGGCGAGTTTGTGCGCGTGGCGGTGAGCGATACCGGCGCCGGTATTCCTGCGCAGATACTTGAGCAAGTGTTTGAACCGTTCTTCACCACCAAGGCCGATGGCCAAGGCACGGGGCTGGGTTTGAGCATGGTCTTTGGTTTCGTCAAACAGAGTGGCGGGCATGTCGAGATTGCCAGCCAGGTCGGCGAGGGCACGCGGGTGCAGTTGTACTTCCCGCGCAGCTTGCGCCCGGTTCGCGATGAGGCTCCGAGTGTGGAGAATCTGCAGGGCGGCGGGCATGAGACGATTCTGGTGGTCGAGGACAACGACGCCGTGCGTGCCTCGGCGGTCGAGTTGCTGCGCGAGGAAGGCTATCACGTGTTGACGGCCGGTAACGGCGATGTAGCGATGCAGATGTTGCTGGAAGGGATCGAGGTGGATCTGATCTTTACCGACGTGGTCATGCCGGGGTTGATCAAGAGTTCGGATCTGGCGGCGTGGGCCAAAGTGCAGATACCGGCGGTGGCGGTGCTGTTCACCTCGGGGCACACCCGCGACATCATCTCGCGCAATCACCAGTTGAGCCCGGACACGCATTTGCTGAGCAAACCGTACAGCCCGGAAGCGATGTTGCAGATGATTCGTGCGGTGCTTAATGCCTGACTGGGACAGAACCTTGAGCCTACTCGAGCTCTGTAGGGAGTTACCTGTGGCGAGGGGATTTATCCCCGTTCGGCTGCGCAGCAGTCGTAAATCCTGAGAATGCGGTTCAACTGGAAAAATGCAGGGGAGCGCTTCGCACTCCAACGGGGATAAATCCCCTCACCACAATGAACTCCGCAATCAATGAGGCCTCATTAGTCATAGACTTTTTTTCTGTTCTTCGATCAAGGCCCGCCAATGACTTCCAAGCGTAATTCGAAAGCACCCGCCGGCATGGTTCGTGTGCGGGGCGCGCGTGAACACAACCTGAAGAACGTCGACATCGACATCCCCCGCGATGCGCTGGTGGTGTTCACCGGCGTGTCCGGCTCGGGCAAATCCTCGCTGGCATTCTCGACCTTGTATGCCGAAGCCCAGCGCCGCTACTTCGAATCCGTCGCACCCTACGCGAGAAGGCTGATCGATCAGGTCGGCGTGCCCGATGTCGATTCCATCGAGGGCCTGCCGCCCGCCGTGGCCCTGCAACAACAGCGCGGCACGCCAAGCACGCGGTCTTCAGTGGGCAGCGTGACCACGTTGTCGAGCCTGATCCGCATGCTCTATTCGCGCGCCGGCAGTTACCCGCCGGGGCAGGCGATGCTGTACGCCGAAGACTTTTCGCCGAACACCCCGCAGGGCGCGTGCCCGGACTGCCATGGCCTCGGCCGGGTCTATGAAGTCACCGAAGCGCTGATGGTGCCCGATCCGAATCTGACCATCCGCCAGCGCGCCGTGGCGTCCTGGCCGCTGGCGTGGCAAGGGCAGAACCTGCGCGACATCCTCGTGACCATGGGCATCGACGTCGACATTCCGTGGAAGAAACTGCCGAAAAAGCAGCGCGACTGGATTCTCTTCACCGAAGAAACCCCGACCGTGCCGGTGTACGCCGGGCTGACCCCGGAAGAAACCCGCGTCGCCCTCAAGCGCAAAATGGAGCCGAGCTACCAGGGCACCTTCACCGGCGCGCGTCGCTACATCTTGCACACGTTTACCCATTCGCAAAGTGCGCTGATGAAGAAGCGCGTTTCGCAATTCATGCTCGGCAGCCCTTGCCCGTTATGTGACGGCAAACGCCTTAAGCGTGAGGCGTTGTCGGTGACCTTTGCCGGGTACGACATTGGTGAGTTGTCGCAGATGCCGTTGTTGCAAGTGGCCGAGGTGCTGCGACCGGTAGCTGCGGCGAGCTATCTGCAGCACGCCGAGGAAACCGGCGAAACCCTGAGCCATGCGCAAACCCGCGAGGCTCGTCAGCAAAGGGTGGCCCACGGCGGCAGTGGTCACGCCAGCGCGCCGGATGTGCGGCACACGCCGAACCTGTCGCTGGAGAAGCGTCTGGCGGCGCAGCGCATTGCCGAAGATCTGCTGGAGCGCGTCAGCACCTTAACCGATCTGGGACTCGGCTATCTGGCGCTGGAGCGCAGCACGCCGACGTTGTCGTCCGGTGAGTTGCAACGCTTGCGCCTGGCGACGCAACTGGGCTCGCAGTTGTTCGGCGTGATCTATGTGCTGGATGAACCTTCTGCCGGTTTGCATCCAGCGGATGGCGAGGCGTTGTTCGAGGCTTTGCAGCGGCTGAAGGCGGACGGCAACACGCTGTTCGTGGTCGAGCATGATCTGGAAACCATGCGCCGCGCTGACTGGTTGATCGACGTAGGCCCGGCGGCGGGCGAGAAGGGCGGACAGGTGTTGTACAGCGGCCCTCCGGCGGGATTGGCCGATATTAAAGAGTCGCAAACCCGCGCTTATCTGTTCGCTGAAACCCAGCGACAAACCCGCGCCGCGCGCAAGCCGACGGCGTGGCTGAAACTTGATGGCATCACCCGCAATAACCTCAACAACCTCAGTGCTGAATTTCCCTTGGGCTGTTTTACCTCGGTCACCGGTGTCTCCGGCTCGGGCAAGTCGAGTCTGGTCAGTCAGGCATTGCTCGAACTGGTCGGCGCGCAACTGGGGCGGCCGACGGTTGAAAGCGAAGCGGAAGAAATTAGCCTCGAAGACGATGCACCGCAGGTCAGCAGCGGCCAGGTCACGGCTGGACTGGAGTCGATCAAACGGCTGGTACAAGTTGATCAGAAACCCATCGGCCGCACACCGCGCTCCAATCTGGCGACCTACACCGGCCTGTTCGACAACGTGCGCAAGCTGTTCGCCGCCACCCCCGAGGCGCGCGCGGCGGGATACGACGCCGGGCAGTTCTCCTTCAACGTCGCCAAGGGCCGTTGCGCCACGTGCGAGGGTGAAGGCTTTGTCAGTGTGGAATTGTTGTTTATGCCGAGCGTGTATGCGCCGTGCCCGACCTGTCATGGCGCGCGGTATAACCCGCAGACGCTGGCGATTCTTTGGGAGGGCTTGAGCATCGCGCAGGTGCTGCAATTGACGGTCGATGAAGCGGTGACGGTGTTCACCGGGCAGCCAGGGATTCGTCGTTCTTTGGAGGTGCTGCGCGATATCGGCCTCGGATATTTGCGCCTTGGGCAACCGGCGACGGAGTTGTCCGGCGGTGAAGCGCAGCGGATCAAACTGGCCACCGAGTTGCAACGCAATCAACGCGGCGCGACGTTGTATGTGCTGGATGAACCGACCACAGGATTGCATCCGCGCGATGTTGACCGGTTGCTGGAGCAGCTCGATACGCTGGTGACGGCGGGTCATACGGTGATTGTGGTCGAGCACGAAATGCGCGTGGTCGCGCAGAGTGACTGGGTGATCGACATCGGCCCGGGTGCGGGCGATCAGGGCGGCAGGATTGTGGTGGCGGGCACGCCGCAGAAGGTTGCGGCAAGCAAGAAGAGCAAGACTGCGCCGTTTCTGGCCCGTGCGTTGAGCCGGTAGGTGTACTAGCCGGGCTGGCCTCTTCGCGAGCAAGCTCAGCTCCTACGATGGTTCCGAGTACACCGCAGAACACTGTAGGAGCCGAGCTTGCTCGCGAAAGCGGTCTGTCAGGCACCGTCGAGGGTGCGGCGGACTTTGTCGAGCAGTTCGCTGATCTGGAATGGTTTGACCAGCATGTCCATGCCTGTCCCGAGAAACACCTGCCGATTGATCGCCGTTTCCGCATACCCGGTCATGAACAGAATCGGCAAACCCTCACGCCAGCCCCGCGCCACGTCCGCCAGTTCCCGCCCGCTCATGCGCGGTAAACCGACATCCGTCAGCAGCAGATTGATCGACGCATCGTTCTGCAATCGCTCCAGCGCCGTTTCGATATCCGCCGCTTGGGTGCAGCGATAACCGGCATCCTCCAGCACTTCAGTGACAAACATCCGCACCGACGGCATGTCCTCGACGATCAGCACATGCTCACCGGTGCCCTGCGGATCGACCACCGGCGCCGGAATGTCAGCACCGGTCGGGTCGCTGGTCGCCGGCAACATGATTGTCACTTCGGTACCACGTCGCGCCACGCTGCGAATGTGCGCATCGCCGCCGGACTGGCGGGCGAAACCGTAAATCGTCGACAACCCCAACCCCGTGCCCTGGCCCAGCGGTTTGGTGGTGAAGAACGGATCGAAGACCTTGTCGATCACGTTGTGCTCAATGCCCGTGCCGTCATCGCGCACCGACAGGGCGACGTAAGCGCCATCGGCCAGATTCGGATCGCCATGGGAATAAGCCGCGTAGGTGTTGACCCAGACATTACCGCCCGACGGCAGCGCATCGCGGGCGTTGATCACCAGATTGAGCACCGCACTTTCCAGCTGCACCGGGTCGACCAGCGCAATCGCCGGTTTGCTGGTCAGCTCAAGCTTGAGGTTGATGCGTTCGCCGATGGTGCGGGTCAGCAGTTCTTCCAGCGAACGCACATGCTCGTTGATGTCTACCGGGCGTGTGTCCAGCGGTTGCTGACGGGCGAAGGCCAGCAAGCGATGGGTGAGGGCGGCGGCGCTCATTGCCGAGTTCAGTGCCGCTTTGGCGTAGAACTGCACCTTTTCCGGTCGATCGTCAGCCACGCGTTTCTGAATCAATTCCAGGCTGGTGATGATGCCGGTCAGCAGGTTGTTGAAGTCGTGGGCGATGCCGCCGGTGAGTTTGCCCAGCGCATCCATTTTCTGCACTTGCAGCAATTGCGATTCGGCGCGCGCGCGTTCGGCAACTTCCTTGGCCAGTTGCGTGGTGGTGTCATCCAGTCGCGCCAGGTGCGAGCGTTCGCGATGACGGTGCTCGGTGACGTCTTCGACGAACACCAGGCTCAGCTCCGGCGTGCGGTACGGCGAAATCTGCCATTCAGTCTCGCGAAGCTCACCTTGCACGCGCATGTTCAGCGTGCCTTTCCAGCGTTCGCCATCGACCAGTCGCAGGCGCAGTTCGTTGAGGATTGCGCTTTGATCGTCGGCGAAGCATTCGCGCAGGGTTTGCGGATCCTGATTGTCGAGAATCAGTTGGGCGAAGGCGTGATTACATTCATGCACTTTCAAATGCGCATCAAGCACGGCAATCGGCGCCGAGACGTTGGCGAAAATCTCGCGGAATCGCGCCTCGCTCTCACGCAGGGCGTTTTCGGTGTCGCGCACCCGCAGCAGCGTGCGCAGGGTCGCGAGCAACACGTCCGGGTCGACCGGGTGAATCAAGTAAGCATCGGCGCCGGCATCAAGGCCGGTGATGATGTCGCCGGTCTGGATCGAGGCGGCGGACACGTGGATCACTGGCAGCAACGCGGTGCGCGCATCGGCACGCAAGATGCGCACAATGTCGAAACCGCTCATGTCCGGCAGGTTGACGTCGAGGATCAGCGCATCCAGCGGTTCGCTCTCGATCAACGCCAGTCCGTCAGTCCCGGTGCCGGCCTCCAGCACTTGGTAGTCGTGGCGTTCCAGACGCCGGCGCAGGGCGTAGCGGGTGGCGACGTTGTCGTCGACGATCAACAGGCGGATGTCACGTTTCATCGACGTTCTCCAGAGCGATCGCCAGCGGAATGATCACGAAGAAGGTCGAACCGACCCCCGGCGTGCTTTCCAGGCCGACTTCACCGCCCAGCAGGGCCGCGAAGCGTTTACACAGCGACAGGCCCAGCCCGGTGCCGCGCAGACGTTTCTGCAACGGCGAGTCGACCTGGGAAAAGTCCTCGAACAATGCGCCATGCAGCTCGGCAGCGATACCAATACCGGTGTCGCTGACGGCAAAACGTACTTTGTCGATGCCTTCCAGCCGCGCCGACACCCGCACTTCGCCGCGTGTGGTGAACTTCAGCGAGTTGGAAATGAAGTTGCGCAGGATCTGCGCGAGTTTCTTGTCATCGGTGTACAGACGTGGCAGGCCGACCGGTTCTTCGAAAATCAGATCGACCGCCGAGGCATCGACAATCGGCCGGAACATCCCGCGCAGTGCCGAGAACAGGTCGAACATGTCGAACCACGCCGGGGAAATGGTGATGCGCCCGGCCTCGATTTTCGCCAGATCGAGCAAGTCATCGACCATGTCGCTGAGCTCGCGCGCGGCAGTGCTGACGAACGCGACCTGTTTGTGCTGCTCAGGGCTGAGCGGGCCGTCGAGTTCATCGGCGAGCAGGCTGTTGATGCTCAGGATCGAGCCCAGCGGCGTGCGGAATTCGTGGCTCATGTACGACAGAAAACGGCTCTTCAAGTCCGAGGCCTGGCGTAGCTCCTCAGCCTGAATATCGAGTTCGGCATACAGGGCCAGCACGCCTTGGTTGGTTTCATCGAGCTCTTCGCGCAGGGCCGCGGTTTCGCTCTGCAACTGCGCAATCAGCGCGGCCTGTTCGGCGCTGTTGAGAATCGGCGACTCAGCCATGGGCGGCCTCCAGGGCAACGACCAGCACCGTTACATCGTCGCGCCCGCGACAGAAGTCGCGGTGCAGGACGCTGGCTATCACGGCGGGATGGCGGTGCACCAGGCCGGGATAGTCTTGAAGGTTCCAACGGGACTGCAAGCCGTCGCTGTACATGATCAATAGATGTCCGTTCACGTGAGCATAGTCAAAGGGTCGGGCTTTCCGGTATTGCACGCCAACAATGCCTGGGTGCGAGGCCAGCCCGCGGGATTTATCGGCGGAGATCAGGCTGGCGCCAATGTTGCCGACGCCGGCAAAAGTCAGACTGTCGCGCAGCGCGTTGAACTGGGTAAACGCGACAGCGCCGCCCCGGCTGCCGATCATGTCGCGATGCATGTCCTCCATCAGCATGACCGGTTCGGCGAACGGCGTCAGGGCGAAGGTTTCGGCGCCTGCAAGGCCGGCGCGTTCGGCTTCTTCGCCATGGCCCAGACCGTCGATGATCAACGCACTGATGTTGCCGTCCTCATAGGCCAGGTGCCAGACGTCACCACACGCGGGATCGTTGTGCAGCGAATGCTGGCTGACACCGAAGCGAATGTCGGGCGCCCGGTCAGCGCGCGGATACAGTCGCGCCAACAGCACGGCGCCACGGTTATCGGCGTACACATCAAACACTTCGGCCTGGCGCGAAATCGAACCGAGCCCGATGCCTTGGGTGCCGCCGGTGGAGAAGCCGTCGGCCAGACAAGCCTCCAGATCAAAACCCTGGGCGCGATCCACGGCGAGCATTTCGATGCCAAAACCATCAGGGCGCGGCAACACCCGCAGGTGCATTTCACCGTGGCTGGCGTGCTTGAGTATGTTGCTGGCCAACTCTGTCGCCACCAGTGCAACACGCCCCGCATCGCGTTCATCGAAGCCATGCCGTTCGGCCAATTGCTGCGCGGTACGCCGTGCGTAGCCGATCTGGCTGCTGTCTTCAATTGGCAGCACCTGGGTCAGGCTGGAGCGGATATTCATGTCCATCGGGTAATCGTTATTCGAGTGCCTTTGCCGGGTTCGGTGTCGAGTTCGAACTCTTCTACCAGTCGTTTAGCGCCGGTCAGGCCCAGCCCCATGCCGCTGCCGGACGTCCAGCCATCGGTCATCGCCAGTTTCAAGTCGGGAATGCCGGGGCCTTCATCGCGAAACGTCAGGCGCAGACCGACCTTGTGATCCTCATCGAGAATCTGCCAGTCCATGTCGCCACCGCCGCCATAGACCATGGTGTTGCGCGCCAGCTCGCTGACCGCCGTGACCATTTTGGTCAGGTCGATCAGGCGCATGCCGCACTCGGTGGCGAGCTTGCGCGCGGTCTGACGCGCGAGTACCACGTCTTGCTCGATATGGATCGGTTGAGTACCGCTACTGCGCACGGTCATTGTTGCAATACTCGTTCTCGCAGCAGTTTCATCCCTCGCTCGACGTTCAGCGCGGTGCTCACGCCGGGCAAGGTCATGCCGAGTTCAACCAGGGTGATCGCGACGGCGGGCTGCATGCCAACCAACACGGTTTCGGCGTCCATGATTTTCGACAGGCCGGAAATCGTGCCGATCATCCGGCCGATGAACGAGTCGACCATGTCCAGCGCCGAGATGTCGATCAACACCCCGCGCGCCGAGGTTTTGCTGATGCGCTCGGACAAATCGTCCTGCAGGGTGAGGGCGAGTTGGTCATGCATGTCGACCTGAATGGTCACCAGCAAAAAGTCGCCCATCTGAAGAATCGGGATACGTTCCATGCTTAAGCCGTCTTGACGAGGCTGATACCCAGACGGGTCAGGGCCAGTTTCAACGCGTCTGCCAGGTTGGCTTTGGTCACCACGCCTTGCAGGTCGAGGCCAAGGTGGACGATGGTTTGCGCGATTTGCGGACGCACGCCGCTGATGATGCAGTCAGCGCCCATCAGACGAATCGCGGTGACGGTTTTCAGCAGGTGTTGCGCAACCAGAGTGTCGACGGTTGGCACGCCGGTGATGTCGATGATGGCGATTTCCGAACCGGTGTCGACGATGCGTTGCAGCAGCGATTCCATCACCACTTGCGTGCGTTGCGAATCGAGCGTGCCGATCATCGGCAGCGCCAAAACGCCGTCCCACAGCTTGACCACCGGGGTCGACAGCTCCAGCAGTTCTTCCTGCTGACGCTTGATCACCGCTTCACGGGATTTCTGGAACGTGCGGATGGTGTGCATGCCGAACGCGTCGAGCAGCTCGGAGATTTCCCAAAGTTGTTCGGCGAGCAGCGCCGGTTGTTCTTTGTAGTGAGCTTGCAGCAGGTTAAACAGCGGGCCTTTGAGGGCGAAAATGAAGCTGGCGGTTTGCTGCGAATCTTGGCCGAGCAGGGCGCGACTGTGCGACAGCTTTTCGAGGAACTGGCGGGTCGCCTCCCAACCTGGCGTGGCGATGTTGGTGCCGTTGTCGTTCTCGAGACCGCTGACCACCAATTGCAGAAATTCGGAGGTTTGTTGCTGCAGGTCGTGTTCTTTCAGATTGCGCGTGGAACCGCTGGCTTGCAGGCCGTTGATCCATTCGCTCAGCAGTTGCGTTTGCTTGTTTTTCATCGCATCGAGTGTGCTGTTCTGCAGTGCTGCCATGTGCCTGTTGCTCCGTAACGAATTTGGGGCCGATTCGATAAAAATTGATCGGCGCGAAGACATCGACATTTGCCGTTCTAAATAGTTGTTCGATCCCGCCAGGATATTTTTGATCTGGCGCAACGAACGCCCCGGTAACTCTAGTCGGCGTGACGGGGAGTGGAGATGTTTTGAACGTTGACGTGGTGCAGGCTTCGAATCTTCAAGGCCCGGCTGGTTTCAGTCGCGCTTGCTTTGACGAACGAGGTGATTATGAACGAGCAAACCAATCCGCAACAGAATCAATCCTCCGAACCGATCAACCGTAACGATCCGGCAATCGATCCGCAAGTGCCGGGGCAGCCTGCGCCGACGCAGCAGCAGGGTGAGGACGGCCAGGCGCAAAGTGCCGATCCGGCGGTGGATCAGAAGAACAAGCATACGGACAATGACAACGAGTTCAGCCCGGGGTTTGAGCCTAAGCCGGATCGTGCGGAGCCCGGGGAGGAGACGGATGCGGATATTGATACGGATGGGGGTTGAGGTTGGGCGTAAATGATGAGGCCGCATCTTTTGGATGCGGCTTTTTTATTCGCTTGGATTTGGTGGTCGGGTTTGAATCGATCCCCTCACCCCAGCCCTCTCCCCCAAGGGGGCGAGGGGGAAAGGGAGCCGATCTTTGTGTTGTTCAAAATCTAAGTTCGACTCTGGATTTCGATACTTGAACCTGAGTTAGCGTCTGGATCATGAGTTCGATACAGACCTTTCAGGTCGACGTACCTCGAACATTCAACTCGGTCGGCCCCCTCTACCTCCGGGAGAGGTCTGGGGTGAGGGTAAAGCCTTTACTTACTAGGATGCTTGGCCTGCAGCTCTTTCGCCGCCGCCAGATGTTTCTCCAGCCCCGGCAACATTTTCTGCGCAAACGCTTTCAATTCAGTCGCGCCCTTGACCTTGTCATCCGTCACGGTATTCGCCTGTTTCTTGAACAGCTCAATGGTCTCTTCGTGCGCCTTCACCTGATTGTTGGCGTAGGCCGCATCAAACGACTCATCACGCATGTCGAGGATTTTTTCCTTGGCCTGTTTGACCAGCGTCGTGGTGTCCGGCACTTCGATATCGTGGGCCTTGGCAATGCTCGCCAGCTCATCGTTAGCCTTGCCATGGTCAGTGATCATCATGTTGGCAAACGCTTTGATGTCGGCCGATGAGCTCTTTTCCAGGGCCAGGCGACTCGCTTCGATTTCAGCGATACCACCGGCGGCGGCGTTATCGACGAAGTCATTGTCGGTCGCGGCGAAAGCGCTGCCCATACCGGTGCTCAAAGCGACAGCCAAAAACAGATGACGCAAGTTGAATCCGTCCATTGGTGTATCTCCACGCAGGTTTTTGTTGGTGATACTCAATGGAGGCAGCGCGACGTTTAAAGGTTTTATCGCATTTGCGACAGGGCGACGAACGGGCACCGCTGGTCTGACAGGTGGTCGACAGAACGCCCCAACCGAGGCCATTCTGATAACTGGCCTGCGCAATCGGTCGCGCGGGCCAGCCGATCAATTGACGGAGGTGTTCCATGCCGGTGACTCATGACTTGTTACAGGATTTGAAGCTTACGAAGGAAGAGATCCAGCAAAAACGCACCGCGGATCCACATCTGGACGCACTGATCAACAAGTATTCCCAGGCAGACGCCGATGTAGTCAAGGCCGAGACGGCGACCTCGGATGCGCCCAGCGATGACACGCTGAAAAAACTCAAAGAGAAACGCTTGCAGGTCAAAGACAAGATTGTCGAGCAATTGCAGGCGCGATCCTGAAGGCGGGTTGATCCGCCGACCATCGGTTGCGGATTGACTGGAACGACAGCCCCGACCGGCACCTCGAATGTTCAGAGTCTTCAATCATCGACTCTTTGCGAGGTGCCTTATGAACGATCCCAAATTCCCCAGTGAAGAGCAGGGCGCTTTTGACCCGGTTCCGACGCATCCTGAGCCGAATAGCCCGGCGCACACGACAGCTAATCCGGAAGAGCTGGATGAGGATTTGCCGGAAGACGAAGATCCCGACAAATTCGATAAATCCAGTAACTGACTGACGCCTTCGCGGGCAAGCCTTGCTCCTACAGATGATTGCATTTCAACTGTAGGAGCAAGGCTTGCCCGCGAAGGCGTCTATCTATTCAACAAAAATCCACCAGATTCACTTCAACGCCGCATCCAACGACATCCGCGCCATATGCGTCGCCTTCAACGACCCAAAATACAACCACTGCCCATACTCCCTAACCGTGGTAATCGGCGAATAATTGCCATCGCTGGCATCCTGCAAATTGGCAATCACCTTGCCGTCCAGATCCAGCCCCAGCACAAATCCGCGCCTGTCCACCGGTGCCGGCACCAGCTTCAACGCCCGCACGATCATCTTGCGCAGAAATGGATACCCCGCCGTGGCGTCCAGCAGCGTATTGCGCGGCGCATACAGCGCTACCCAAAAGCGGTCACGGCCATTGAACGCGAGGTTGTCCGGCAGCCCCGGCAGATTGTCGATAAACAGGTCGTGAGTGCCAGCTTTCGGCCCGGTCAGCCAATAACGGCTGATGCGATAAGCCCCGGTTTCATTGACCAGCACATAGGCGTCATCCGGGCCGAGGGTCACGCCGTTGGCGAACTCCAGTTTGTCCAGCAACACGCTGGTCTTGCCGGTCTGAAAGTCATAGCGCAGCAAACGCCCATCGCCGCCGTGCTCGATGATCGCCTCGCCGTCATGGCCATAACCCCAGCGGCTGGAGGCATCGCTGAAGTAGGCGAAATGCCCGGGCGCATCAATCGCCACGTCATCGGTGAAACCGAAGGCCAGGCCATTGGCGGCGGTGGTTAGCGGGATCAATTGCCCTTGCGCATCCAGCGACAGCAAGCCTTTCACCCCGTCGGCAATGACCAGCATGCCGTTCGGATGCCGAGCCAATCCCAGCGGACGCCCGCCGGTATCGGCCAGCACTTGGCGCTGCGTGCCATCGAGGCTGGTGCGGATCAGTCGGCCGTCATGCAGGCCGGTGATCAGGAAATCCTCCTCCAGCAGCAGCGCCTCCGGGCCTTCGATATCGCTCGGCCCGACTTGCGCTGCGCCTTTGAGTTTCTGGTTCTCGGCGTAGGGGCCTTCTTTCAGCGATGGCGCGGGCTGCGGCGACCAGGCGACCGGTTCAATTTTGGTCGGCATCAGCAGTAAATATCCGATGACGATGACGAGCAGTAACAACACAATGTGCCGCACCTTCACGCGCTGGCCCTCGCCGAAGCCAAGTGCTGAGCAGCCATGTCGCGCAAGGCCAACATCGACGCCGCCGATTCGCGATCAATCCGGCGTTTGAGCAGCAGGTGATTGGCGATGCGCATGCCCAAACCTTCAAAGCGATAATCCAGCGTGCGCACAAACCGCGTGCCGTTACCTTCGGCCGCGCACTCATACGTCAGCAGCAACGACAAGCCATGATCACCTTGAGCCCGCGCGCACCAGCGGCGGCCCGGCAGGTATTCGGTGACTTCCCAGCGCAAATGCCCTGCGCGACCTCCGGCATGAATATCCTCTTCGAAACGCGAGCCGGCATGCAGCGGGCCGTGTGCACCGTCGATCTTCAGCGATGACGGATGCCACTCTGGCCAGCGGTTGACGCTGGCGGCGTAGGCGAGCACGGCAATCGGCTCACCGGCGATATCGATCTGGTGCTGCAGGCGGGTCATGGGCATTGTCGAATAGCTCAAAGGGGCGGGTTCCGACTCCCAGTAAAGGGTGCCGAAAAGGTAGTCCATCAGCGGAAAAACGATATTGAAATTACGTTCCTGCATGCGTTCTCGACGATGATGCAGTTCGTGCAAACGGCGCATCTGCCGGATCCACGGCAAGCGTGTCAGCGGGTTGTTCGGCGGCAGGTGTTCGCAGGCGTGAAACACTTCGTAAGTCAGATAACCGAGCACCATGCACCCGGCGAAGAGCCCGGCAACGTTGGCGTTCACCTGCGCGATCAGCCACCACAGCGGCAGGGTGATCACCAGCGTGTGAATGACGATCAGCCATGCCGGGAACAGAATCACCCGCCAGTCGCGTGCGCTGTCATAGGTCATGTGGCCGGGGGTGAAGAAGCTGTGATGATCACCGGCATGCCGGGCGTAGAACATCTTCGCGAAGGTTTTTTTATGGTGGCCGAGGTGGCGATGAACCATGTACACGCCGAAGTTGAACAGCAACAGGCTCAACGGCACGGTGAGCCATTCCAGCGGCCGCACTTGCTGCACGGTGCCCCAGAACCCGGCGATGGCCAGCACGCCGAACAGCAGCACGAAAACCCCATGCAGCCACGGGTTGTAGCGCGGATGAATGGCCGCACGGTAGCGGCTGCGGAATGCCTCGGTGGTCTGCCTCACTGCGTTCACCTGCGGGTATCGTTGTTATACCCGGCAGCGTAGCCGATCCGGCCATTTGTGCAGGCCGGACCTTGAGGTCACATGCGCCATGCTTCGGTGTAAAACGGCTATCAGCTCAGTGGATTCCAGCGTTGCGACCAGTCGTCATCGGTGTGGATCACCTCGCGCAGCAGATCAAAGGCCTGTTGCAGCGTTGCCGAGTCGCGATCTCGCGAATACACCAGATACGTCGGGTAGCTGAATTCCGGGGCTTTGGTCACCGCTTCCAGCGCGCCGCTTTCCAGATACGTGCGCACCACGCGGGTACGGAAATAGCCGCTGCCGCCGTGTTCGAGGATGTATTGCAGAGCCAGCGGGCCGAGGTTGAAGCTCAGCGCAGCTTTGGCTTTTTCCGGCAGGGCGGCGTCGTGCTGACGACGGAAATCCGGGCCCCAGTCGATGTAAACGTAGGGATCGGGACGCTCGGGTGCGCGTACCAGAATCAGTTTCTCTTCCAGCACTTGCTCGACCTGCAGTCCCGGCCAGTATTCCGGCTGATAGACCAGCGCGGCGTCGAGAACGCCGAGTTCAAGCTGCCGCAGCAGGTTTTCACCGTCGCGGATTTCCATGCGCAGGGCGTGCCCGGGGATTTTCTCGCGCAGTTCAGCGGCCCAACTGAGCATCAGCGGATTGCACAGGCTGACTTCGCCACCGATGTGCAACACGTTGTGCAGGCCTTCGGGGAGCGGTAGATCACGACGCGCGGCTTCCCAGGTTTGCACCAGTTGATTGGCATAGACCACGAACGCTTCGCCGTTGGGCGTCAGTTTTGCCCCGGCGCGGTTGCGCACGAACAGCGTACTGCCCAGTTGGCTTTCGAGTTTTTGCACGCGGGCGGTGATCGCTGTTTGTGTGACGAACAGCTTCTGCGCAGCGGCGGCGAGACTGCCGTGGCGGACGATTTCGAGAAAGGTGCGAGCGAGGTCGATGTCCATGGGCGGGCCGGTTTGGGAGGTCGGCGTATTGTAAGGGCAAAAGCCCCTCACCCTAACTCTCTCCCAGGGGGAGAGGGGACTGATCTGATCAGGGTCAGCGTTTCCCGATGATTACTGGCGTGCGTGCGTATTGACCGCCAGTAACGTCCTACGGATGCCGGAGTGTTTTTCGCAAATACCGGGATATTTCCGACAACTGTTTCAGGTTGGTCGTCGGACGCCTGTTCTATAACATCGAACGTGACATTGAAGTCGCTTACGGCTCGGACGTTCGGGCCCCTGACAACGGATGGATTATGCAAAACATACACGTTGAAAACGACGCAGCGCGTTATCACCCTCGCTATTTTTGGCGCGATGTTCGAGCCAGGTGCCCCTCGGAGGCCAATGCGATGTCCACTGCTAAACCGCTTCGGTTTACGGGGCTGAAGCGGGTCGAAGGCAAACCTGTCGACGTACTCTTGCGCGGCAGGGAGTGGGGTGAAGACCCTATGTTTATCATCCGGTACACGCAGCAAGGTTTCGAACTGCAGGACGTCGTCAATCTGATCGCCACCTCTGAGCTTTACCAGGAGGGTGAGCTTGTTCAGATGATCACCGGCAAATCCATCCGAACCGTGCGGCGCTTGCTCAAAGACAGCAAACCCTTCCTGCTCAGCCAGCAACAAAGCATGGTTGCCTTTCAATATGCCCATGTGCTGGAAGTTGCCACCGAGGTCTTCGACGGTCAGGCGGAGGCCGAAGAATGGTTGCGCAAGCCGACCAAATGGCTCAACGGCTACAAGCCTATTGAACTGGTCGAGAATCCTTTCGGTTATCAAGTGGTCGACGCCTACCTGCACCGGACAAAATACGGGGTTTATCAATGAACCCGCTGCCTTGGGATGATCGCTGGTTTGCCTGGCGTGTCGACCCGGAAGCCTACAAATGCACGTGGAGCAGTGGCATTGGCTCCGAGCGTAAGGGGGGACGCTGGAACCGTCCGGGACGGCGTGTTGTATACGCGTCAGTCGATCCGTCCACGGCCATTCTCGAAGTGGCGGCACACGGCAGTTTTAATCGTCTGGATACAAAACCCCATGTCCTTACGTGCTTTGAGATATCCGATCAGGCCCTGGTTCGGGTCGTCCAGCCGGAAGAATTGCCGAATCCCTACTGGATGAGTCCTGCACGGACTTCACCGAATCAGCAAGATTTTGCCGATGCGTTACTCGCCGAACACCCTTTCTTGCTGGTGCCCTCGGCGGCGACCCGGCACTCATGGAATTTGCTGGTGAGCTGCGAGTTGGCCGAAGGGCAGTTCCGCATGATCTCGCAGGAGCGTTTCGGCCTGGATACCCGATTGTTGGAAGAGTTGGCGCTGAACTGACCATTTCTCCAACTCATGAACGCAAAAATCCCGCCACAAAGGGCGGGATTTTTGTGTCGCTGAACGCTGCTATTAAGCAGGGAACAGTTCGGACAGTTTCATCGACAGCATCATGTCGCCTTCAACGCGCAGCTTGCCGCCCATGAAAGCCTGCATGCCGTCGGTTTCGCCGCTGACGATACCTTTCAGGGTTTCGCTGTCCAGCACCAGCGTGCAGTTGGCGTCCGGGTTTTCGCCTTCCTGGATGTCGCAGGTGCCGTCTTTGACGATCAGCGAGTATTGCTTGTCTTCGTCAGTGATGTTGAAACCGAAGACCAGATCCAGACCGGCAGCAGCGGCTGGGTTGAACTTGGCTTGCATTGCTTTTACGGCATCAGCTACGGAGGTCATGGTTCGATCCTTTTTTTGGGTCATAGGAGCTGGGTGGTTACAGCAAGGGTCACAGTCATCCGGACTCAGCGAAAAGTGATGAGTTCCGGGGCCTTCAACAGTTGCAGGTGTGCATGGCTGTTGAAGGAAGCCAGAGCCACCTCGCGGCCGCGGAATTTCAGCTGGCTGAGCGAGGTGTTGACGATTTGCCAATTCAGTTCGAAGGCCTGTCTGGCAGGCATTTGTGTAATGAGGTGGAGCAGGGCAGTGATGGTGCCGCCGGAAGTGAACACGGCGATTTTCTGGTTTTTGTCCGCCAGATCGAGAATGCGATGCAGCCCGCCCTGAACCCGCTCGACAAACCCCAGCCAGCTTTCCAGCCCCGGCGTGTCGTACGTGCCAGCCAGCCAGCGCTCGATGATCAGGGCAAAAATACGCTGGAACTCGCCACGGTTTTGCGCGGCATTACGCAGGATGTCGATCGCCTCCGGCTCGTCTTCCAGCATCGCCGGGAGCAGGGCGCGGATCACCGCGTCGGCATCGAACTCGTTGAACGCGGCATCGGTTTCCAGCGTTGGCACATTGAGGCCTTTAGCGCTGAACTGCTCCAGTGCGCTGGTGGCCGTGTGTTGCTGACGACGCAGGTCTCCGGCAATGCAACGATCAAAGCTGATCCCCAGTTCAGCGAGGTGCTGACCGAGGATTTCTGCCTGGCGTACACCGGTCGGCGACAGGACGTCATAGTCGTCCGCACCAAAGGAGGCCTGGCCATGTCGAATCAGATAGATGCTGCCCACGTCCGCGTCATCCCGGTACGTTGAAGGTTTGGCGAGGTTATGAGGATGATGGAGAGCTGTCAATGAAAAAACATACGCTTGTTTGAAATGCCCGTTACAGGCGTGTTGCCAGAGGTTTCACGGCTGGCCGACGGGCCGGTGCATGGGTATGCTGGCGTCATCCCGCGTGTGTTTCGCATCCGCGCATTGTTTTAAGGAGTCTCTGTGGAGTTTTTCACCGAATACGCCAGTTTCCTGGCCAAGACCGTTACTTTGGTGATCGCCATTCTGGTGGTGCTCGCCAGTTTTGCCGCGTTGCGCAGCAAGGGCCGGCGCAAATCGGCCGGTCAGTTGCAGGTCAGCAAGCTCAATGATTTCTATAAGGGCCTGCGTGAACGCCTGGAGCAGACATTGCTCGACAAGGATCAGCTCAAGGCGCTGCGCAAGGGCCAGGCCAAAGCCGAGAAAACCGAGAAGAAACAAAAGAACAAACCTGACGCCAAAGCGCGGGTGTTTGTGCTGGATTTCGACGGCGATATCAAAGCCTCGGCCACCGAAAGCCTGCGTCATGAAATCACTGCACTGTTGACTCTCGCGACACCGAAAGACGAAGTCGTCCTGCGTCTCGAAAGTGGCGGTGGCATGGTGCACAGCTATGGCCTGGCGTCCTCGCAACTGGCGCGTATCCGCGAAGCCGGCGTGCCGCTGACCGTGTGCATCGATAAGGTGGCCGCGAGTGGGGGTTACATGATGGCGTGCATTGGCGAGAAGATTATTAGCGCGCCGTTTGCGATCCTCGGCTCGATTGGTGTGGTCGCGCAGTTGCCCAACGTCAATCGCCTGCTGAAGAAGCACGACATCGATTTCGAAGTGCTGACCGCCGGCGAATACAAACGCACCCTGACCGTGTTTGGCGAAAACACCGAGAAGGGCCGCGAGAAATTCCAGGAAGACCTCGACATCACTCACCAACTGTTCAAGAACTTCGTGTCACGCTATCGCCCGCAACTGGCGATCGACGAAGTGGCTACTGGTGAAGTCTGGCTGGGTGTTGCGGCGCTGGATAAGCAACTGGTCGATGAACTCAAGACCAGCGATGAGTACTTGGCAGAACGTGCGAAGAAGTCCGAGGTTTATCACCTGCATTACGCCGAGCGTAAAAGCCTGCAAGAGCGCATCGGCATGGCGGCCAGCAGTTCGGTGGATCGCGTGTTGCTGAGCTGGTGGAGTCGTTTGACCCAACAACGCTTCTGGTAATAGCGGCACGTCCGCAAAAATCGCAGCCTGCGGCAGCGCCTACAGATATCCCCATGTAGGAGCTGCCGCAGGCTGCGATCTTTTGATCTTGAACACCCACCACCCCTAGCGAATTTTCCTCGCCCATCGCGGAAACGTCCTGCATTTTTCTCGCCGCGCACCCTATAGGCTGATAACTCCTATAGCGATGCAAAGGATTGCAGAGAATGACGGAGAACGGAGAAAACCGCCGGCTCAGACATGAGCAGTGGGCCTCGGAACTGGAAACAGCGCTGCCACGCAGTGCCACCCGCTTCACCCGTAACTTGATCGAGAATCGCTGGGGCAAGGACATTGCCCCGACGACGTCACAACTGGCGTATCTGCAATATGATTTTCGTGGTTATCCCTCGCTCAATGGCATTCATCAAGGCCGTCTGATCAGAACCGAGAGCCTGCTACAGGCGGCCATGACCAACCAGCAAACGGTCGGCGCCGGGCGCTTTGGCGAAACGGCTTTTGGTCTATACACCCCACCATCGGTAGGGCCAGAAATTGCCATTGCCGAGATCGATGAGGCGTCGTTTCCCGGCGGCGGTCATCGCGACTACGAAGGCATCTACCGCCAAACCATCCCCCAGCGCTATGCATCGGATACACAACTGGCGCTGACACCTCATGATTTCAAACGCTGGGTCTGGACGCTGGAGCTGAAGACCCGCTACGGCGACTACGTCAATCAGACCTGGCCATCCGACACAGACATCAATGCAACCGACGGGTATCCATTAAAAACAGGGGTCAAGTCAGCTTATGTCATGGCTGCGTATTTGCAGCATCAAGAACACAGCCTCTCGGACGAGGGACTAAAATTGGCATTGCGCGGTGCCGGGGCGGACGCGCAGCAAGCCTGGCAAACGCTCACGCTTGAGCAACTGCAAGGGCGATTTGTCGCTTCGAGAGAGATCGAATTCAGTCGATTGCGAATCTACCGCTACGACTCGATTGATATCTGGTGCTTCGGTCAGCCCGGTCTCGATCGCAGGTTGCTGTATATCCCCGGTAACTCATCACCTTTTCACGAATTCGTCGACCTGCAAGCATTACGACGGTGGGTGGTACAGGCCGCAGGCACCAGCGAAACAACTCAAGCTTTGGCGGCGCACTACATCGAAGATGAACGGGCCGATGGCATTCTGCACGCCGGTGTTGTCACCGCTTTGCAGGGGATGGCGATGTTCCCTCGCCAGCATCTTCTGACCACGTCTGCCGGTTTTTTCAACAACGATGGTTACTGGGATCCGGCTGAATATATAAACCTGCAGAAAGTCACGGTCGACACAGACCCTTTCGCGCAGATGGTACTCGCGATGAAACAGGCCGCGCTCGACAGCATCGCCACGATCCATGACGATGCCCAGGTCAATCGCGAGCAATTGAGCGCAGTGATCGAGCCGCTGGTGCAATGGCTCAATCGTTACGGGCCGCTGGCTTTATTGATCCCCGGTGGCGAGGGCTTGCTGGCACTGGCGGGTCTTATCGATGCCGGTTACGGGTTGGCGGAAACGGTTGATGCAACGACCTCAACCGAACGGTCGCAAGGCATCACCCGTACTGTATTCGGTTTGCTGAATGCGCTGCCGCTGTTGACTGCCGGGGCGACTGCGGCCACTGAGCAGGCAAGCATCAAAAGCGTACCGCATGAGCGGGTCATGACACCGGTAGGCTCCGAAGATACCGCCGTGGCGACTGAGTCACCGGTAACCGTGCCCGTTGCCGAGCGCATTGCCCTGATGCGCGGCATCGGGCCAAGCGTCGAGCGATTCAGCCACGACGTTTTGTTGCAGATTCGCCATGTCAGTGGCGTCAGCGACGATGCTCTACGACTGCTTCAGACAGACGGGCGAGCGCCAACACCTATTTTGCAGGACACCATCGACCGTTTTGCGATCGATCAGGATTTGCAACAAGCCGCAGATGCGCTTCCGGAGGGCTCGGTTGAAGCCGGCCAGGTGCAGCACGACAGGGCCGAACTGTTTCGCCAGCGTTATGAAGCCTTGCAGCACTCGGACAATCCGTGGATCCAGCTGTTTCGTCAGCAATACCCAACGCTTCCGAAATGCGCGGTGGAGCAGTTCCTCGACCGTTCCGGGATCGACATCGATGCGCCGCATACCTTGGAGGACATCAAGCGCGTTTTTGCCCGGTTGAGTGACAAGGCGCGCCAGTATGAGCAGCACATCCGAACCTGTCGCGCCTACGAGGGGCTTTATCTTCAGTCGACGAGCAGCGTCGACAACGATGTGCTGGTGCTACACACGCTCGAGCGCTTGTCCGGCTGGCCTTTGCACATGCGAATCGAAGTACTGGAGGGGGGCATCGGCAGCCGGATCGTCGACAGCATCGGACTGCCCTCTGCAACCTTGAAAATACAATTGATCAAGACGCCCAATGTGCCCTTCGAACAGTGCCTGCTCAATGCGTTGACGGCTGAACAGCGCGTGGCAATTGGCTTGCGTATCGAACATCAACTCGCGGATTTTCAGGCGAAGATCCGCGAAGGTGCGCTCACGCACTCCGAATTGATGATTGGACTGCACCGGATGGATTCCGGGGCGAGTTTTCACTTTTCCGGATTGCGAGGTGGTGGCTTTCCCGCAACCGCACAAAACGCCGAGTTTTCCCGTCAAGTGATGCGGCTTGAGGTCAAAGAGCTCTATCCAGCCATTTCCGATGCCCAGGCGGATGAGTTCCTGAGGATTTTTGGAGACGGTGCACAAATTGAAATCGATCGACTGAGACTGCAAATGGAGCAGTTGGGTGCTGATATCAGCGAGTGGATCGAAGACATCCATTGGGATATCCATGATATGGACGTCGAACTGCTGACCGAAGAGGAGGGGCTGTCGCGGGGCATGGGCCTTGTTGAAATTGAAGACGAAAACGACGCTCGCATCGAAAACCGAATGGATCGGGAGCGAGAGAACCGTTACGAGCTCGCTGATGAACTGATCTCCATTTGGCAAGGGCGTAGCGGCCCGGAGAGCCTGGTATTTGAGAGTGGCCAGTTTGTCGGTTTCCATCTGGACATGGCGTTTGACCCGATGTACAGCCTGCCGCAAATCAACATCAAGTTTCGTGACGTGATATCGCTGTCCATGCCTGGCTTCCATCTTGCTCAGCGGGGCAGTCTCAATGGCTTTCTTGAGTGTTTTCCCAACCTGCGCTGGTTGAACATGAAGGACGTCGATCTGCGTTTGTTCAATGCGCTTGGACAGGAAGTCGGTACATTGCCGCCAGCGATTGGCCAGATGAGTCAGCTGGAGGTGCTCAATCTGCGCTCCACCGGTCTGACATTGACGGAAGCCACGGCGGGGCAAGTTGCCGGGTTGAAGCAGCTGCGCTACATCGATATGAGCGATAACCCGCTAGGCATTCCCCCCTTGTTGGTGGACATGCCGCAATTGCGTCAGATCAATTTACGCGCATCCGGCCTCACGGTAAGTCCCATTGGCATCTTCGACATTCCCTACCTGGAACGTCTGGATTTGCGTGACAACCACTTGCTTCGCATTCCGGAAACTGTTCGAAAACAGTCTGTGGTTGAGGGCAATTTATTGCTCTCGGGTAACCCGCTAATCGACCTGGATAGTTTGCGCTGGGTGGTTGAACATCGACAGCAGACCGGTATTAACGTGTGGCTGGCTGCACCGACGCATACCTTGTATCTGCCAGATTCATGGGTCACCGGATTACGCGCCGAGCGAGCTGTCGAACTCAGCGCGAGTTGGTCGCGGATTGCCTCTCAATCTGGAAGTGAGCGCCTCTTCGGTATTTTCGGAACGATGGCGCGTACTGCAGATTACTTCGTTAACTATGCGCCGTTGCAGGGTCGTGTCTGGCACATGATTGAGGAGATGGATTCATCTAGCGAACTGTGTCGGTACCTGTTTCAGGATTTGCAGTTGTCACCGCCAGAAGGCAGTGACCCATTCACTGATTTTTTACGGATTGAAGAGCGAATCTCCGCGTTTATTCCGTCTCCAGTCAGAAGGGCGCCGATCGATGGGGGGGCACAATCATGACGATCAATACGATACCGGGTGTCGCAATGACACCTCACGAGCAAGGCGTTTTCTTCGAATTCTTCAAGAGCGCGGAGTTACCGGCGTGGTTCACGCTAAGCAGTTCTGCACAACGAAAAGCACTGTATGACACGTTGATCGCCAGTTTTGCCTCTAAAGACAAGGCGCGCAACGTATTCGAGAAACTGCAAGACCCCGATCGTTTTGTCACCGTAAAGTTAACGCGGGCATTGTCCGAAAAACTCAAGGAGTCACTGGATATCACGGGTGGCGTTTTTCAGCACGTCAGATCTACATCCAGCCTGCTGGGACTGAGGCGCAAGCTAGTTCTTCCATTAGCCAGGGATCTCGTGCGGGCAGCCTGCGAAAACTTCACATCAGGCGAAACAACCGCCGATAACTATCATGCTGACTCGCTGATTTACTTGCCAGAACACATCCCCGGGCAAGGCAACCGTGTTTTGCCAATAAAACCCCATGAGTTTGCGCTTTTATGTCGAAACCAGGATTTTGGAAAGCAATATCAGGAACATCTGACGCAGATATTTGAGAGTGATCCGCTGGCGCAAAAAGCCTGCGTGACTCATTCGCGACGCAGTCTTGAAGTCGATATGCAGCTTTCTCTGATGAAACAGTACATCTCGGCAGATACCCATCAGCGATTACGGGGCGCTTTGGCGCAAAGTGACGCTGACGGGTTCTCTCAGGAGGCATTCAGTTTTCACTCCCTCAAGTTGCTGGACTGCACGATCTACGGGGTGATGGTTCTTCAGCTGAAAACTGATGACAAACGCTGGATCCTCTACCTCCCGGGTAATCGTGAGCAACCCCTTCAGGAGTTTGCAGATTTTTTTAGGCTGGAGGTTCGACTGAGCGCTCGGTTCTGGCATCCGGAATTCCTTGAGTACTTTTTACGATTCGTTGCACTGGAGGAGCAAGTCGTTTTTCGTACCGAGATAAAAGCGCGTCTGCTTGAGCCATCCAATGCATCTCCCTTGCCCAAAAAAGCGACCGTTTTACGACTCACCACCCTGGACATGAGCGGGGACGGATTGACTGGTCTTTTTCTACACCGCCTTGCATTGGTCAAGAGCAACGCGCGCCGGTTGGTGGTGCCGACAGGCGATGAAGATGAAAAAGAGCGACTGGCTCGGCTTGAAACCTACGAAACGGTAGGCATTGATCTGGCACTGTTTGCGGCGTCATTTATTCCGGGGGTCGGTGAAGTTCTGCTGGCGGTCACCGCATTCCAGTTACTGCAAGGTGTTTACCTCGGTATCGAAAGCTGGGTGCAAGGCGACCAGGAACAGGCGACTGAGTATTTCTTCGACACAATGGAGAACCTGATCCTCGCTACGGTGCTCGCCGGGGGGCAGGCCGGTATCTCCGCCGCGTATAAAACCCTCAAGAGCGACGGGGTAATTGCGCGGCTCCGTCAAATCAAAATGTCCAGCGGAAAAATGCGATTGTGGGATCCGGACATAGCACCCTATCGTCAGACGATCGCCTTACCCTCCTGGCTGAAAACCGATGAAATGGGCCTGCGTCGGCTGGCGGGACAAGCCTATTTGAAACTGGGATCTTATCTGTATGCCGTGCGCCCGCAACTCGATACTGAAATGTGGGAACTCCAGCCTCCCTCGCGACTGCCGAACGAGTACGCACCTCTGCTTGAAACCAATGGTTCCGGCGCTTGGCGTCATGATGCCGAGCTACCGCAGGAATGGGATCGCCTGACGCTGCTGAGGCGTCTTGGTTACAGCGAGGCGCAACTGGATGATGCTTTGATAATGGAGGCAATGACCGCTAGCGGCGTGCATGAAAATGAATTGCGTCAGGCAATCCTCGAGCTCCGGAGCCCGCCCGCAGCATTGAACGATACCGTACAACGGTTCAATGCCGATCTGTATGTGAACAGCTTTATCACGCAGATGAAAACGCTGCAGACGGCTTTGCAGGCAGATCTAGAACTGCAGCTTTATCTGCTGGCATCCCTGCCACGGTGGCCCGCGCATACGGCATTGAACATGACCGATTTTACTGGGCAGACACTCAAAAGCTTTTCATCGGGAGCGGCAGTTACCCGATATATCAAAGTGAGTCGCGACGCTTTCAGTAAAGGTTATTTCTACCGCGATGTGCTGGTGGCTCTTAAAGAGTCGGAGCGCGACCATCTGCTCTCGGCTGTCAGTGCCGCTGAAGGGGGGGAAGAGGCTCTGCGTCAGATAGTGCTTGAGCACGCCATCGACAACAATTTCAATCTGATCCAAATTATTTATGAACGTAACAGGCCTACATTGAGCCAACAGTCTGCATTGCTGGTGGATCTGTTTCCTGACTTGCCTGGTGCTTTTGCCAATGAGTTGGTGTGGTATGCCGATGCTCATGAGCTACTTGAGTTGGAGGCGGGGCATGTGCCGCTTCGCCAGGCCGAGGAGGCTCGGCGCTATTTGCAGGTGGTGCGCGAAAACCGCGCTTTCGAAGGTTTTTACCTCGATGCTGCAAGTACAACAGACACTGGCCGACTGGTGTTGGATGCACTGGAAAATCTTCCCGGGTGGAGCGCTGGCATTCACGTTCAGATACTTGATGGCACGCGAACAGAGGATGTGCTGGCTGAACTCGGGAATGAATCAGCAAGAGAGCATTTTCAGATTCTCGCCCATGGGTATGCCTACGAGGTGCTGGACAAAAAGTTCGAACGCGTCACCTTGCTGCCGGGGCGGACACGTGAGCATTTCTTTCAGGCTCTCTGGCAAGGCTTGTCACCGAACCGCCGCACAGCTTTGGGCGTCGCCGGCGCCGATGGCGCCACAACGTTGCGGGAGAAAATCACCACAATGGCCCTTCAGCGGCGCGAGTTTGCTCATCTGGCGTTGAGCAATTCGCCCATCCGCCATGGTTACAAATCACCAATGCGTCTGGCCGATCGTGTTCAACAAAAACCTTTGCGCCAAGCGTCCGTTGGAAACAGGATCAGTGCCGACACTACCGTACTGCAGCAAAGAGCACAGGAGCTTTATCCGGCGTATTCCCATGAACAGATCAATCAGTTTCTCCAGCGTCTGGGTGACGACGAGCTGATGGTACTTCGACGACTCGAGCAGCTACGGGTGGAATTTTTCAATCTGCGTGAAACGCTACAGAGATGGGTGGTGCGTGATAGCTGGTATCAAGGGCCAGATGCGCCGCGAGTCAAAGTGACTAAACTGGCCAGGTTTCGCACCGCGATTCAGATCATTCGATGCTGGCGTCGAGAAACGCCTCGGATGTTAACGCTGGACGGAGGCCTCTATGAGCTGTCTTTGCCGGCGCTACTGATCGGCGATCTACCGCACCTTACGGCTGATTTCAGCCACGTTGGCGCGCTGATCATGGATCGAGTGGCCACTGGAATGGGTCTCAGCGGGTTTCTCGCAGGATTCAGCAACGTACGCGTCCTGTCCCTAATTGGCACCGAACTGACGCGTCTTCCAGCCGCCATCAGCGAGATGAAAAGCCTTGAAACACTGGATCTGAGTGAAAACCGCATTCATCTGACAGAGCTGTCGGTGGGGCAGTTGGCAGGAATGAGCTCATTAAAGCGCCTGGAACTCAGTTTCAATCCCGACCTGGGTCGTTGTCCCGATGTCTCCCGTCTGCCTTTACTCGAACACCTTGGTCTGCGTAATACGGGAATCAACGAATGGCCAAACGGCACGGCGGGACTGCCGAATTTGCGGACACTGGATCTGCGCGACAATCAGATTGAATACGTCCCGCAAAACGTACTGGTCAACGCCGACCTTCTGAATCGCGGTACTGATATACGCGGAAACCCTCTTTCCGAAGACTCTCTGAATCGTCTTTCGAAATACCAGCAACTCAACGAAATCAGTCTCGGGCTCCTCCAGGCAGGGCAATCGGATCTGGTTGCGCGGGTATTGCTCGATGTTTCCATGAGCTCGATCTGGCTGACAGGTGTAACCGAAGAGTTGCTAGTGAGCCGGCGTAGCCTGTGGCGCGCATTGTTCCTGCAACCAAATTCCAGATGTTTCTTCGCCTTGCTGATCCGCCTGCAATACACCGTTGATTATCGCGTGGCATTTAACAATCTGCGTGAGCGAGTCTGGGGCGTTATTGAATCAGCCTCCCAAGACACAGCATTGCGCAGATCGCTGTTTCGTATAGCCGAAAAGGATGCCCGCAGCATTGATGATTGCTCATTGCTGTTCAGTGACCTGGCCGTTACCGTTCTGTGTTACCGAGCCTTGGGCGCTGCACAAGTGGGTAATGTCCTGCTGGAACGTCAGTTTGTGCGCTTGTTGCGCAGCCTGTTTCGTTTGCGATTGGTCGAGAAGCTGGCCTATAAGCACGTCATTGCCCTTCAGAAAATACAATCGGTGACGAACGAAGAAGCCGGGCAAATCAGTTTTGTGCTTCGAATGAGGCTGGCTCAACGCCTTGATCTTCTTGGCCAACCCACTGCTATCAACGAGCGCCTGGACGTGGACGTTTCCACGCAAACGGCTGATGAAGTTTATCGGCAGGTCATTCAAGCGGAGCAGGGGACGGAGTTGTTGGACTCGCTCAAGACCCATCCCGTCTGGGGTGAATACCTGGAGAGGGCCTACAGCGAATTGTTCGACGAAATAGAAATAGGTTCCAGGCTCGCATTGCTAGAACTTGACCGTTTAACGCATTTGAGCCGAGAGCAGCTTTCATTTCGGATGGCCGCCATAGCCGAGAATAACGGCAATCTACGTAAGGCGCTGTTCAATCGATTGACTCAAGCTGCGCTGGATCGTTTTACAGCTCATTTGGCACCTGTTGAAGTACCAACGTTCGGGCCTGCTGATTAGCCCATATCAAACAACAGGCAATAAAAAATCTGAAACCGGATCAGCTCCGGTTTCAGATTCGGGTGTTACGGCTAACGCGGGTTAGCGGCGACGGAACAGCGGCAGCGGTTCGTCGGTGGCGGCCTGATAGGTCACCGAGAAATCCTTGAGACCTTCAAGGGCTTCGTAAGGGTCTTTGTCCGGGCGCACAGCGAAGGCGTCGAAACCGCAGCGGTGCATGTAGAACAGTTGGTCGCGCAGTACGTCGCCAATCGCGCGCAGTTCGCCTTTGAAACCGTAACGGTCACGCAGCAAACGGGCGTTGGAGTAGTTGCGGCCGTCAGTGAACGCCGGGAAGTTCAGGGCAATCACCTGAAACTCGGCAACGTCTTCACCGATTTCTTCGGCTTCTTCGTCAGCGTCCAGCCAGACACCCAGGCCGCCGTCGCGGGCCTTGAGCATGCGGCTGTGTTCACGCCACAGTTGCAACGGCACGATCAAGTCGTCGCAATTGCTGATCTCGTCGATGTTGAAATCTTTTGGCAGCAAGTGCCAAGTTTCGTCGACGACTTCGTTGTTCTTAATGATTCGCTGCATAGACGCGTTCCTTGAAGAGGTCGATGCCAATACGCTGATAAGTGTCAATGAAGCGCTCGTCTTCGGTACGTTGTTCAACGTACACGTCGATCAGCTTCGAGATCACGTCAGGCATGACTTCCTGAGCGAAGGATGGGCCGAGGATCTTGCCCAGGCTCGCATCACGGCTGGCGCTGCCGCCGAGGGAGACCTGATAGAACTCTTCGCCTTTCTTGTCCACGCCGAGGATGCCGATGTGGCCGACGTGGTGGTGACCACAGGCGTTCATGCAACCGGAGATGTTCAGATCCAGCTCACCGATGTCGAACAGATAATCCAGGTCGTCGAAACAGCGCTGGATCGATTCGGCAATCGGGATCGACTTGGCGTTGGCCAGCGAGCAGAAATCACCGCCAGGGCAGCAGATGATGTCGGTCAGCAAACCAATGTTTGGCGTGGCGAAACCGCCTTCGCGCAACTCGCCCCACAGGGTGAACAACTGGCTCTGCTCAACGTCGGCGAGAATGATGTTCTGTTCGTGCGATGTGCGCAGTTGACCGAAGCTGTAGCGGTCGGCCAGATCGGCGACGGCGTCGAGCTGCTTGTCGGTGATGTCGCCCGGGGCAACGCCGGTCGGTTTCAGCGACAGGGTCACGGCGACATAACCCGGCTTCTTGTGCGCCAAGGTGTTGCGGGTGCGCCAGCGGGCGAAACCCGGATGCTCTTTGTCGAGGTCGGCCAACTGAGCGGTCTGGTTTTCCAGGGCCTTGTAGTCCGGATCGACGAAGTGCTTGGCCACACGCTGCAGCTCGGCTTCGGTCAGCGTGGTCTGGCCACCGCGCAGGTGTTCCATTTCCGCGTCGACTTTCTGCGCGAACACTTCAGGCGTGAGCGCTTTGACGAGGATCTTGATCCGCGCCTTGTACTTGTTGTCGCGACGGCCGTAGCGGTTGTACACACGCAGAATGGCGTCGAGGTAGCTCAACAGATCCTGCCATGGCAGGAACTCGTTGATGAACGCGCCAACCACCGGCGTACGACCGAGGCCACCGCCGACCAGCACACGGAAGCCCAGTTCGCCAGCGGCGTTGTGCACCGGCTCAAGGCCGATGTCGTGGACTTCAATGGCGGCGCGGTCAGCGGTCGAACCGTTGACGGCGATTTTGAATTTGCGCGGCAGGTAGGCGAATTCCGGGTGGAACGTCGTCCACTGACGGACGATCTCGCACCATGGGCGCGGATCGATCACTTCGTCGGCGGCGACACCGGCGAACTGGTCGGTGGTGACGTTGCGCAGGCAGTTACCGCTGGTCTGGATCGCGTGCATCTGCACGGTGGCCAGTTCAGCCAGAATGTCCGGAATGTCTTCCACCGCCGGCCAGTTGAACTGCACGTTCTGCCGCGTACTGATGTGGGCGTAGCCCTTGTCGTAGTCGCGGGCAATCTTGGCCATCATGCGCATCTGACGCGAAGTCAGCTGGCCGTAAGGCACCGCCACACGCAACATCGGCGCAAAACGCTGGATGTAGAGGCCATTTTGCAGGCGCAGGGGGCGGAATTCTTCTTCGCTCAGCTCACCTGCCAGATAGCGTCGGGTCTGATCACGGAACTGCTTGACGCGGTCCTCGATGATCCGCTGATCGTACTCGTCGTATACGTACATATAAGTCCTGTTCTCAGGCTTGGGCCATTCGGAGTAGCACTGCGTTTTCGCTTGCCGGAGTCCGATTGTGCCTCTGCAATTCTGCGCGCACGGCCGCGCTCTCCCTAACGGAGCCGGGGCAATATACCTGTTTGGGGTTATGCGCAAAAGTGATGTTTGAGTATATGTAAAGAACCAAAACGCCTAACGAGAATCACTGTCAACTAATCCACATTTGTAGTGCGGACAATCATCGTCTTAACTGTGGTCGAGTCTTTCTGCAATCACCGATAAAACCGACAAGAGGCGATGCAATGAGCAATCCGACCAAGGCAAGAAAAAGCGACAGTAGCGTCGATGCGTGGGCCATTTTGTTCCTGATCATTCTCGTAGTAGGGACGGCGGTATTCTGGGTCAGCCATCAGTAAACGACTCATCCGGGCCCCGCATGCGACGATTGTCGGACAAAAACGGGATCAGGCACCAATAGCCGATGATTCGAGGGCTATAATGCGCGGCCATTTTTTCTTGGGCCCGGATG
This sequence comes from Pseudomonas rustica, assembly GCF_049959085.1. Lineage (NCBI taxonomy): Bacteria > Pseudomonadati > Pseudomonadota > Gammaproteobacteria > Pseudomonadales > Pseudomonadaceae > Pseudomonas > Pseudomonas rustica. The sequence goes on from NZ_CP188200.1 coordinate 2,227,125, forward strand.
ACTCATGTTGAAGTTTTTGCACCTCGGCTTGCTGCTGTTCAGCGCGCTATTGTCAACCGCTGCACGAGCGGAGTCTGTGCTGTTCCTCAATCCGGGCTCGACGCAGGAAGCCTTTTGGGTCAGCTATTCACAATTCATGCAGGCCGCCGCCCGCGACCTCGGCATTGATCTGCACATCCTCTATTCGCAACGTCAGCCAGAGCTGACCCTCGCTCAGGCGCGCATCGCGCTGCAAGGGCCGAATCGTCCCGACTACCTGATTTTCGTCAACGAACAGTACATCGCGCCGCAAATTCTGCGCCTGGCTCACAACAGTGGCGTGAAGCTGTTCATGGTCAATAACGCGTTGACGGCGGATCAACAGGCATTGGTCGGCGAGCGCGGCGATCAGATCGGCAGTCTGGTGCCGAACGACGAGGAGGGCGGCTACTTGATGATGAAGGAGCTGATCCGCGTGCATCCGCCGGTGGCAGCAGGTGAGCAGATTGAAATGCTGGCGTTCTCCGGACTGAAAATCACCCCGTCAGCACAATTGCGTGAGCACGGCATGCAGCGCGCGTTGGCCGAGCATCCGCATGTGCGTTTGCGTCAACTGGTTTACAGCGGCTGGACTCAAGAGCGCGCCTATGAACAGGCGAAACAACTGTTTGGTCGTTATCCAAAGGTTTCGCTGGTGTGGTCAGCCAACGATGAAATGGCCTTCGGGGCGATGCGTGCCTACGCCGAAACCGGCAAAGTCCCGGGCAAAGATGCGTTGTTCAGTGCGGTCAACACTTCACCGGCGGCATTGCAGGCGTTCGTCGACGGTCGATTGAGCGCGTTGGTCGGCGGCCATTTCACGCTGGGCGGCTGGGCGCTGGTCGAGTTACACGACTACGAGAAGGGCGTGGATCTGAACCGCTACGGCGGCAGCGATCGGCAAATCCCCTTGCTGCAACTGATCGACAAGCCCCAGGCTCGGCAAATGCTGGCCATGGGCGACTCTCCGGACTACGGAGTGCATTTCCGCAAGCTGTCCGCCAAGGGGCAACCGGATTCCTATCGTTACCCGTTCAACCTGCAAACCCTGATGCGCTGACCCCGCGTCAAACCCCGGCGAAATGCAGCACCAGTTTGACGATGGCAAACAACGTCAGCGCGAATACGGCCGTGAACAAAATCCCCAGCACCACGAAATGGCTGGGCTTGCCATGGGTGAAATCCCTTGCCCGATTCTTGCCGCTCTGCACCCCGAACGCGGCGGCCATGACGCTGTGCAGCATCTGCCAAAAGGTCGGCGGTTTGTTGTCGACTGGATCGTCCATAAATCCCTCGTCTGCCGTGTGTGTCAGACAAGCATAGCCAACCCTTTGGAGAACACCGCAAAACGAACTGTGGGAGCGAGCCTGCTCGCGAAGAGGCCATCGGCTTCAACATAAGTGTTGGCTGATAGACCGCATTCGCGAGCAAGCTCGCTCCCACAGGGGATGTTGCGTCCGAGCTGGATTAGTTGTCGTAACCCAGATTCGGCGCCAACCAACCCTTTGGAGAACACTGCAAAACGAACTGTGGGAGCGAGCCTGCTCGCGAAGAGGCCATCGGCTTCAACATAAGTGTTGGCTGATAGACCGCATTCGCGAGCAGGCTCGCTCCCACAGGGGATGTGCGTCAGGGCTGGATCAGTTGTCGTAGCCGAGGTTCGGCGCCAGCCAACGCTCGGTCACGCTCAGTTCCTGACCTTTGCGCGAGGTGTAGCTGGCGATCTGATCCTTGTCGACCTTGCCCACCGCGAAGTACTGCGCCTGCGGATGGGCGAAGTACCAGCCGCTGACCGCTGCCGCCGGGAACATTGCGTAGTGTTCGGTGAGGAACACACCGCTGCGGCCGGCACGCATTTCTTCGGCTTCCGGGTCGAGCAGGGCAAACAGCGCGGCTTTCTCGGTGTGATCCGGGCAGGCCGGGTAGCCCGGGGCAGGGCGGATGCCGCTGTATTGCTCCTTGATCAGCGCTTCGTTGTCGAGGGTTTCGTCCTTGGCATAACCCCAGTGCTCTTTACGCACTTGCTGGTGCAGCCATTCGGCGCAGGCTTCGGCCAAACGGTCGGCAAGGGCTTTGACCATGATCGAGTTGTAGTCGTCGCCAGCGTCCTGATAGGCCTTGGCCACTTCTTCGGCGCCGATGCCGGCGGTGGTGATGAAACCACCGACGTAGTCGGTCACTTCGCTGTCTTTCGGTGCAACGAAGTCGGCCAATGAGAAGTTTGGTTTACCGTCGGTCTTGATGATCTGCTGACGCAAGTGATGCAGCTTGGCCAATGGCTTACCGTCATCACCGTACAGTTCGATGTCGTCGTCATGCACCTGATTGGCCGGCCAGAAACCGAACACCGCACGGGCGCTGATCAACTTCTCGTCGATCAGTTTGGCGAGCATTTCCTGCGCGTCTTTGTACAGCGAAGTCGCGGCTTCACCGACCACCTCGTCTTCGAGAATGCGCGGGAATTTGCCGGCCAGATCCCAGGAGATAAAGAACGGCGTCCAGTCGATGTATTCGGCGAGGACTTTCAGATCGATGTTGTCCAGAACCTTGCTGCCGGTGAAGGTTGGTTTAACGGGCTGATAAGTCGCCCAGTCAAACTGCGGCTTCTTGGCGACGGCCGCTGCGTAGCTCAAACGCTCGGTGCGGGCGCTGCGGTTGGCGGTGCGCTCACGTACATCGACGTATTCCAGACGGGTCTTCTCGACGAAACCGGCCTTCAGTTCTTTCGACAGCAACTGCGTCGCCACGCCCACCGCGCGGGAAGCGTCGGTCACGTAAACCACGGCATCGTTGCTGTACTTCGGTTCGATCTTCACTGCGGTGTGCGCTTTGGACGTGGTCGCGCCACCGATCATCAGCGGCAGATGGAAATCCTGACGCTGCATCTCACGCGCAACGTGCACCATTTCATCCAGCGACGGCGTGATCAGACCGGAGAGGCCGATGATGTCGCACTTCTGTTCCTTGGCCACCTGCAGAATCTTCTCGGCCGGTACCATCACGCCGAGGTCGACGATGTCATAGCCGTTGCAACCGAGCACCACACCGACGATGTTCTTGCCGATGTCGTGCACGTCGCCCTTCACGGTGGCCATGAGGATCTTGCCCTTGGCTTCCGGTTTGTCGCCTTTTTCCAGTTCGATGAACGGGATCAAGTGAGCCACGGCCTGCTTCATCACGCGGGCGGATTTCACCACTTGCGGGAGGAACATTTTGCCGGCGCCGAACAGGTCGCCGACGATGTTCATGCCGGACATCAGCGGTCCTTCGATCACTTCGATCGGGCGGGCGAACGACTGGCGCGATTCTTCGGTGTCTTCAACGATGTGCGTGGTGATGCCTTTGACCAGCGCATGCTCCAGACGCTTGTTGACCTCCCAGCTACGCCACTCTTCGGTCTCGGCTTCCTTGACGCTGCCGTCGCCCTTGTACTTGTCGGCGATGGCGAGGAGGGCGTCGGTGCCGTTTGGCGTGCGGTTGAGCACCACGTCTTCAACGGCATCGCGCAGCTCTTGCGGGATCTGATCGTAGATCTCCAGTTGACCGGCGTTGACGATGCCCATGGTCAGGCCCGCGCGGATTGCGTACAGCAGGAACACCGAGTGAATCGCCTCGCGCACCGGGTTGTTGCCACGGAACGAGAACGACACGTTGGACACACCGCCCGAGGTCAGCGCGTACGGCAGCTCGTCACGGATGTAGGCACAGGCGTTGATGAAGTCGACAGCGTAGTTGTTGTGCTCTTCGATGCCGGTGGCGACGGCGAAGATGTTCGGGTCGAAGATGATGTCTTCCGGCGGGAAGCCGACTTCGTTGACCAGAATGTCGTAGGAGCGTTTGCAGATTTCTTTCTTGCGCGCTTCGGTGTCGGCCTGGCCGGCTTCGTCGAACGCCATCACCACCACGGCGGCGCCGTAGCGCTTGCACAGCTTGGCGTGGTGGATGAACTGCTCGACGCCTTCTTTCATGCTGATCGAGTTGACGATGCCCTTGCCCTGAATGCACTTGAGGCCGGCTTCGATCACTTCCCATTTTGAGGAGTCGATCATGATCGGTACGCGCGAGATGTCCGGTTCACCGGCGATCAGATTGAGGAAGGTCACCATGGCCTTCTTCGAATCGAGCATCCCTTCGTCCATGTTGATGTCGATCACCTGCGCGCCGGCCTCGACCTGCTGCAGGGCGACTTCCAGCGCTTCGGTGTAGTTGTCTTCACGGATCAGTCGGGCGAATTTCGCCGAACCGGTGATGTTGGTGCGCTCGCCGACGTTAACGAACAGCGAGCTGCGATCGATGGTGAACGGCTCCAGACCCGAGAGGCGGCATGCCTTAGGGATGTCCGGAATCTGACGCGGCGCGTAACCGGCCACAGCTTTAGCGATGGCTTCGATGTGCCCCGGCGTGGTGCCGCAGCAACCGCCGACGATGTTGAGGAAACCGCTCTGGGCGAATTCTTCGATGACCTTGGCGGTTTCCGACGGCAGTTCGTCGTACTCGCCGAATTCGTTCGGCAGGCCGGCGTTCGGGTGCGCGGAAACGTGGGTGCTGGCCTTGTTCGACAGCTCTTCCAGGTACGGACGCAATTCGCTGGCGCCGAGTGCGCAGTTGAGGCCGACGGAAATTGGCTTGGCGTGCGCCACCGAGTTCCAGAACGCTTCAGTGGTCTGGCCCGACAGGGTACGGCCGGAGGCGTCGGTGATGGTGCCGGAAATCATGATCGGCAGTTCGATGTGCAGCTCTTCGAACACGCCTTGCACAGCGAAGATCGCCGCTTTGGCGTTGAGGGTGTCGAAAATGGTTTCGATCAGGATCAGGTCGGCGCCGCCCTCGATCAGGCCTTTGGTGGCTTCGGTGTAGTTTTCCACCAGCTCATCGAAGGTGACGTTGCGATAGCCCGGGTTGTTGACGTCTGGCGACAGCGAGCAGGTGCGGCTGGTCGGGCCGAGTACGCCGGCAACAAAACGCGGCTTTTCCGGGTTTTCGGCAGTCTTGGCGTCAGCGATCTTGCGCGCCAGTCGTGCGCCTTCTACGTTTAACTCGTAGGCCAACTCTTCCATGCCGTAGTCGGCCATGGAAATGCGGGTGGCGTTGAAGGTGTTGGTTTCGAGAATGTCGGCGCCGGCATCCAGATAGGCTTTTTCGATGCCACCGATCACGTCAGGGCGGGTCAGCACCAACAGGTCGTTGTTGCCTTTGACGTCGCTCGGCCAGTCGGCGAAGCGTTTGCCGCGATAGTCCTGCTCTTCGAGCTTATAGCTCTGGATCATCGTGCCCATGCCGCCGTCGAGTATCAGGATGCGCTCTTTGAGAGCTTGCTTGAGAGCTTGAAGGCGGACGCTGCGATCGGACATTTGGACTACTCGGAAAGACCATTACGAAGGAGCGGGATCATAACAAACCTGTGCGGTTTTAGAGCATGTGGCGCTTTTGCATGAATATCGCTCATGTTGGTACGGACGTCATAATGTAGAATCGCGGCGTTTTTTTATAAAATCGGGATCAGCAGCATGTCTTACCGCGTCATGGGTTTTGTGTTGCTGTTTCTCAGCTGGGGCGCCGTGGCGCAAGAGCCAGCGGCTGCACCTGCCATTTCCCCATCTATTTCCTACACCCGCGACATCCAGCCAATCTTCACCGAGAAGTGCGTGGCCTGCCATGCGTGCTACGACTCCGCCTGCCAGCTCAATCTTGGCAGTGGCGAAGGCGCGGCCCGTGGCGCGAGCAAAATGCCGGTGTATGACGGCGAGCGCACTAAAGCGGCGCCGACCACGCGATTGTTTTACGACGCCTTCGGCAAACGTGCCTGGCAGCAGAAAGACTTCTATTCGGTACTCGATGCGCAGGGCAGCCAAGCGGCGCTGATGGCGCGTATGCTCGAGCTGGGGCACAAGACGCCGCTGACGCCTAACGCCAAGTTGCCCGAAGACATTGTTCTGGGGTTAAACCGCGCAAATCAATGCGCAATGCCTGCCGAATTTGAAGGCTACGCCGGTGCTCACCCGAAAGAGGGCATGCCGCTGGCGGTCACTGGCCTGACCGATCAGCAATACCAGACGTTGCAGCGTTGGCTCGCCTCCGGTGCGCCGATCGACGAACAAGGCCTGGCACCGAGCGCCAAGGAATCCCTGCAAATCGTTCAGTGGGAAAACCTCCTCAACGCTCCCGGCGCCCGCGAAAGCCTGGTCGGCCGTTGGCTCTACGAACATTTGTTCCTCGCGCACCTTTATTTCAAGGACGGCGAGCCGGGGCATTTCTTCCAGTGGGTGCGTTCGCGCACGCCGACCGGCCAGCCGATCGATCTGATCGCCACCCGTCGCCCGAACGACGATCCGGGCACACAGGTGTATTACCGCTTGTGGCCGGTGCAAGGGGTGATCGTGCACAAAACCCACATCACCTACCCGCTGAGCGCGGCGAAAATGGCGCGGGTGAAAAGCCTGTTTTACAGCGGCAACTGGCAGGTCAACGCCTTGCCGGGTTATGGGCCGAACAGCCGTGCCAATCCATTCGCTACGTTCGAAGCGATTCCGGCACAGGCGCGTTATCAGTTCATGCTCGATAACGCTGAGTATTTTGTCCGCACCTTTATTCGCGGCCCGGTGTGCCGTGGGCAGATCGCGACGGACGTGATCCGCGACAACTTCTGGGCGCTGTTCCAGGCCCCGGAGCACGACCTGTACATCACCGACCCGAATTATCGCGGCCAGGCCACGCCGTTGCTGGCGATGCCCGGGCAGAACGACGACGTCGGCAGCGTGCTGACCCTGTGGCACAACTACCGCGACAAACGGAATGAATACGAGGCCCTGCGCCGCGACAGCTATGCCGAAGTCCCTGCGCCGAGCTGGTCGACGCTGTGGGCCGGCAACGACAACGCGCTGCTGAGTATCTTCCGCCACTTCGACAGTGCTTCGGTGACCAAAGGCCTGATCGGCGAAGTGCCGCAAACCATGTGGTTGTTCGACTATCCGCTGCTGGAGCGCACCTATTACCAGTTGGCGGTCAACTTCGACGTGTTCGGCAACGTCTCTCATCAGGCGCAAACCCGTCTGTATTTCGACCTGATACGCAACGGCGCCGAGCAGAATTTCCTGCGTCTGATGCCTGCTGATTCGCGCGAGGACTACCTCGATGATTGGTACCAGAGCAGCGGTCAGTTCAAGATGTGGCTGGATTACGAGTCGATCGACGACGACAAACCGACCGCGCTGAAACTCAACGAAAAAGATCCGAAATACGATTTCGCCATGCAATTGCTGGCGCGGTATGGCGATCTGAATGCGCGACCTGATCCGATCAACCGTTGCGACAATGCTTACTGTTCACGGCCGAATATCGACCCGGCGCTGCAAAATGCCGAACAGGCGCTGAGTCGCCTGACCTCGCGGCCGGCCGCCGGTTTGAAGGTAATTGACCAGTTGCCGGAAGCGACCATGCTGCGCATTGAAACGGCCAGCGGCAAACGCGAGGTTTACAGCCTGCTGCGCAACCGTGCGCATAGCAATGTGGCGTTCCTCACCGGGGAATCGCTGCGTTATCAGCCGGGGCTGGACACGTTGACCATTTATCCCGGCGTACTCAGCAGCTATCCGAATTTCATCTTCAACATCCCGGCCGATCAGGTGCCGGCGTTTGTCGATGCCATGGACAGTGCCAGGGATCAGGCGCAATTTGAGAAAATCGTCGAGCGCTGGGGGATTCGTCGCAGCCATCCGCAGTTCTGGTTCTATTTCCATGATCTGAGCCGCTACATCCACGAAACCGACCCGGTGGAAGAGGGCGTGCTCGATATGAACCGGTACGAGAATTTTTGATCTTTTGAGGCCCGCCCGCTGTCCCACCCATAAGCAACACCACAAAATTCCTCTGTAGGAGCTGCGGAACGCTGCGATCTTTTGATCTTGAGAATCAAAATCAAAAGATCGCAGCGTGCCGCAGCTCCTACATGAGTTCAGCGCCATATCGAAGTGTTCGGATGACGTTGGGGTGGTGGTGGATTTGAGGGCGTGGACGGGAGCGGGTGATGTTGATTTCAGTGCAAGCCCTGCGTGCGCTGGCTGCGTGGACGGTGGTCTGCCACCATTTCATGCAGATTTTCTTCGACTTCGAAGCGCGCGGGCCGATTGGGCAATGGTTCATCGACAAAGGCGCGGTGGGCGTCGATGTGTTCTTTGTCATCAGTGGTCTGGTGATCTTCCTTTCCACCGAAAATAAGCCGCTGCCCCCCGCGCGGTTTCTGCTCTATCGCCTGTTTCGCATCGTCCCCGCGTATTGGCTGTACACGGCGCTAATGGCGCTATTGGTGGTGTTCGCCCAGCCATTGCTGCCCGATCAAACCGTGGATTGGGGGCATTTTCTGCTGTCGTTGCTGTTCATCCCGACTGAAAATCCCGGCGGCTACGGAATCTACCCGACGCTCAACGTCGGCTGGACGCTGAATTACGAAATGCTCTTCTACGTGCTGTTTGCCTGGGCGCTGCTGTTTCGCTTGCAAGTGCGTCTGCTGGTGGTCGCCGCGCTGCTGTTTGCGGTGAGTCAGGCGTGGACGGGGTTTGGCTGGATCAGCGAGTTTTACCGCTCGGACATCGTTTACGAGTTTCTGCTGGGGATTGGCATCGGCATGCTCCATCGTCGCGGCTGGATCGGCGCCGGTTTATGGCTGCCGCTGGCCGGGATTGTCGCGGCGTTGCTGGCGATTTATCACTTGGCGCCGGCGCCACGGCTGCTCAATTGGGGTGTGCCGAGTGCGGTGCTGGTGATGTCGTGCATGGCGCTGGAGCGTTATGTCGAGCGCAGCCGCTTGCTGAAATTGCTCGGTGACTGCTCGTATTCGGTGTACCTGATGCATGTGCTGGTGCTCTCGGCGGGCGGTTTCATTGCGCGTCGCTATGGGATCAACCCGTATCTGATGTTCGTCGTCTGTGCGCTGGCGATCGGCGTTGGTTCGTGGCTGAGCTACGAATGGGTGGAAAAACGCAGTTACCGTTGGCTCAAGGCGCGGGTCGATGGCGAGCCTGACGAGAATCTTTCCCGACAAAAATACTAGGACTTTGTCCGGCGCAACGATTGGCGTAAACTGCGCCCAAGCCTGCGAGGAGTTTCCATGACCGCTATTACCATTACCGACGCCGCCCACGATTACCTGGCTGATCTGCTCTCCAAGCAGAACACCCCGGGCATCGGCATCCGCGTCTTCATCACCCAGCCTGGCACCCAGTACGCCGAAACCTGCATTGCCTACTGCAAGCCGGGCGAAGAAAAACCTGAAGACACCGCGCTGGGGCTGAAAAGCTTCACCGCGTATATCGATCACTTCAGCGAAGCGTTTCTCGATGACGCCGTTGTCGACTACGCCACCGACCGTATGGGCGGCCAGCTGACCATCAAGGCGCCAAACGCCAAAGTGCCGATGGTCAACGCCGACAGCCCGGTCAACGAGCGCATCAACTACTACCTGCAAACCGAAATCAACCCGGGGCTCGCTAGCCACGGCGGCCAGGTCAGCCTGATCGATGTGGTTGAAGACGGCATCGCCGTTCTGCAATTCGGCGGCGGCTGCCAAGGCTGCGGCCAGGCGGACGTAACGTTGAAGGAAGGCATTGAGCGCACTTTGCTTGAGCGCATTCCGGAGCTGAAGGGCGTACGCGACGTGACTGACCACACGCAGAAAGAAAACGCCTACTACTGAGTAAGGTGTTCGCTGCGAAGCTGTCATAAACCAGGCAATGCATGTTCCCGTGATGAATGCATTTGTCTGGTGCCACAAGATCAAAAGATCGCAGCCTTCGGCAGCTCCTACATTGGAATGTGTTTCCCTGTAGGAGCTGCCGAAGGCTGCGATCTTTTGCTTTCAGGGCCTGTAAAGGTGTGCATGCCCCGCGCGATACAACGATGACTCGCTAAACACCTCACTCCCCAACACCCGACCCACCAGAATCAAAGCCGTACGCCGAAACCCTTTCGCTTCAACCTTCTCGGCAATGTCCGCCAGCGTCCCCACCACCCAATCCTGATCCGGCCACGTCGCCCGGTGAATCACCGCAATCGGGCAATCCGCGCCGTAATGCGGCAGCAACTCCAGCAGAATCTTCGGCAAATGATTAACGCCCAGATGAATCGCCATGGTCGCACCGTGCTGCGCCAGACTGCCCAGCTCCTCACCCACCGGCATCGCGGTTTTATCGGCATAGCGGGTCAGAATCACGCTTTGCGAGACATCCGGCAGGGTCAGTTCCGCCCCCAGCAACGCCGCACACGCCGCCGTCGCCGTCACGCCGGGAACGATCTCAAACGGAATATTCAGCTCGCGCAGATAACGAATCTGCTCACCAATCGCGCCATACAGACTGGGATCGCCGGAATGCACCCGCGCCACATCCTGACCGTTCGCGTGCGCGGTTTTGATCAGTTCGATGATCTGTTCCAGATGCAATTCGGCGCTGTTGACCACTGTTTCAGCCTGATGACCGTCCAGCACTGCCGCCGGTACCAGCGAGCCTGCATAAATGATCACCGGACAGCTGCGAATCAGCCGCTGGCCTTTGACTGTGATCAGTTCCGGGTCGCCGGGGCCGGCGCCGATGAAGTAGACGGTCATGGTTAAATCCTGTGAAAAAGGGGCACGGCCAACACTTCAGATGAAGATTGCTCATGATCGATGGCGGGGATTATCGGGAATTTACGCAGCGCCGGCCAATGCGAAGGTGGCCTGAGCGTATTTTTGTCGGGAAATCAGCAGCTTTGCCGGTGCCTGAATCAGCTGTTCGGCGAGGGCCAGCGCGGCACTTTCGGCGACGCCGTAGCAACCGGTGCGCTCGTAAGCAATCTCGGAACGGTGGCTGAGGCGTTCCTGATAACTGGCCAGTTCTTCGCTGCTGAAGTACAGCAGCGGCAGCGCCAGTTGCGCGGCGAGCTCTTGCAAACCGGGCTCGTCGCGCTTCAGGTCGATACTGGCCAAGGCCTTGATCGCCTGCAACTCAATGCGATGCGCCTGTAACGCCTGATCAAGTAACGCGCGCAGCGTGCTGACGGGGCAGCCGCGCTGGCAACCCAGGCCGACCACGAAGGTCGGCGCTGCGCTGTCATTCGTCATGCGTGGTATTGGCCATCGCTTTTGCGGCGGAACAACCAGGCGCTGATCAGGCCAAGGGCCAGCCAGAACGCGACGTTGGTCAGCTGCGAAGCGATTTTGAACTGCGCTTCCAATGCTTCAGGAGCGAGCATCGAATGCACTTCCGGCTGCGGCGCGCCGATCACGTGCGGCACGGCGAGGATCGCCACACCGAGAACTTTCATCAGCCAGTGACGGCTGAACGCGATCAACGACAGGCCGACAGCGGTCGACGCGGCCGTGCCAATCCACCACATCTGTCGCGAAGCCAGATCAGCTGCGGCGGTGCCCGGCAGTTCTGGTGGCAGACCCAAAGTCGGCGCGAGGACGAACGTGGCGTAACCGGCCAGACCCCAGAGCAGGCCTTGCGAAGTTTTGGTGGGCGCACGGAGGGTGTAGAGACCGGCGAGCATCAGGGCGAAACCGACGGCGACCACCAGATTGCCGCCAGTGGTCGAAACCACGCGCTGCCAGCCGGGCTCCGGCTCCCAGGCTTCGGCGTCGTGGGTGTGGCCGGCCATGGCGCCTTCGGCGTGTTCATGCACGGCGACGGGTTCGGATTTTTCGAAAGTTTCCGCTTGAAGAATCAGCGGCGAGACCCAGAAGCTTTGCAGCAGGGTGAGGAGCAGGGCGGCCAAAAGCCCGGTAAAACCTGCAGTTTGCGCAATACGCTTGATCATGTCGGCAGGTCTCAGTGGCACGGGAACGCGGCGCTGTGGCGGGTATCGTGAGCGGCGTTGTGTACCGCTTCGATGTGCGAGAAACCGGCGAAGTAGACCAGGCCGGCGCCAAGGATCGACGCGAAGATCGCGGCGGTCAGGCGTTGGCTCAGTGTGGCGGTGCTGGCGATTTTGTCCGTGTTGCTGCCGGTGCTGCTGATGATCGACATGGCGCTTCCCTCTGGAGTGTCAGTGGGTGATTTGAGCGCATGAAAACCCCTGCGGGTCGGGCTCGCAGAGGTTCGAACAGCGCCCGCCCACCGCGGGTTTGTTATGTTCAGCTGCGCACGAGGTGCGCGCTGTGTGTTAAGGGCCGGTCTCCGGGCTCACGAGGGGTTGGCGTCAGGCCGACCTGCAAGCGTCTCCTTCCCATGCTTTTGGGCACAGTGGTTTTGACGCTTCGCTCGCTTACCGTTGCGGGGGCAGCACCGGACTGACATGGCTTGAGTAAAGCACATGATTCACCGGTTTCCCGTTTCACCCTGTGAAGGGCACCCGTAACAAGTTGTGTAGGAGAGCATGGGGTTGGGTTTTTAGTCAATTTTTTGGGGTGGATCCGTTGCTGCGGGTGTGGCTGGTTAGGGTTCCGCCCTTACGGCGGGTCACTTTTGCAGACGCCCAAAAGTAACCAAAACGCTTTGCCCTGACGTTCGGCCCACGCTAAGGCTCGGGTTCCTTCGCTGCGGGATTGATCCGGGGGGCAGCGCCTACGGTTTGCTTCGCTGCACCTCCTCTCGCTGTGTTTGGCTGCGCCAAACGGTCGCTGCGCTCCCACCCCCGGATCAATCCCTCCGCTCAGCCTGCCGACGGGCTCCGAGATCAAGATCAAAAGCAGGCGAGCTGACACTCGGCCTATTGAGTGGTGAGGAGCGTGGGTTTTCCGCTTTTGATTTTCGTAGGAGCAAAGCTTGCTCGCGATGACAACATACTTTCCGATGCGACCACCTGTAGGAGCTGCCGAAGGCTGCGATCTTTTGACTTTGTCTTTTAAGAGCAAGATCAAATGATCGCAGCCTGCGGCAGCTCCTACATGAGTTATCGGCTGTGCTTTTGTTCGCTGGCGAAAGCAGGCTGGCAGCCAACCCATCTTTCGAAGCAAACCCCTGTAGGAGCTGCCGAAGGCTGCGATCTTTTGATCTGCTTTGGCTTTTGATCCGGCTTTTGATTTTCAGCCCCTTCGGCAGGCCGAGTGTAGGTGTCCATCCGGGGATCAGGCGCGCAGCGCCGTGCGGCGTAGCCGCACACATCGAGAGGAGGTGCAGCGAAGCAAACCGTAGGCGATGTCCCCGGATGGACACCGTAGCGAGGGAACACTGAGCCTCAGCGAAGTGCCGTACGCCGGGGCCAAGCCTTTTCGGTTACCTTTTCGGCGTTTGGAAAAGGTGACTCGCTGTAAGAGCGAAACCGCCAGTAGCAGCAACCGCAGCAACGGATATGCTCACATAACCAAAACCCAACCCCATTGACCGGTCACCACCCGATGCGTAGCCTTGCGCATTCGAGGTTCTTCGGCCCACGCCGAAGCTAAGAAGGGAACGCGGTCAATGCCGCGGCTGCCCCCGCAACTGTGAACGGCGCTGTTCGCTGCCACGCCACTGCCAGCTCAACCCATGAGCCAGCGGGAAGGCGCAGCCAACGCCAGGCCCCGCGCCTGAACGCCGTCAGCCAGGAGACCTGCCTCGTCACAGATTCTCAATTTCAACCGGGCGGGGTGATCCGGTGGCGAACTCTCCGGGCACGCACACGCGTTGCCGGTTCTCGTCCCGTATGCCCGCCGCTTGCCAAAGGGCATACCGATGAAAACACTGGCCAAACTCCCCGTCACCATCGTCACCGGCTTCCTCGGCTCGGGCAAAACCACGCTGCTGCGGCACATGCTCGACAACGCTCAGGGCCGTCGCATCGCGGTGATCGTCAACGAGTTTGGCGAGTTGGGCATCGACGGTGAAATCCTCAAGCAATGCACCATTGGCTGCAGCGAAGAAGAAGCGGTTGGCCGCGTTTACGAACTGGCCAACGGCTGCCTGTGCTGCACCGTTCAGGAAGAATTCTTCCCGGTGATGCGCGAACTGGTCGCGCGTCGCGGCGATCTCGACCACATCCTCATCGAAACCTCGGGCCTGGCCCTGCCGAAACCATTGGTGCAAGCCTTCCAGTGGCCGGAAATCCGCAGCGCCTGCACCGTTGATGCGGTGATCACCGTGGTCGACAGCCCGGCCGTAGCCGCCGGCACCTTCGCCGCGTTTCCGGATCAGGTCGATGCGCAGCGTAAACTCGACCCGAACCTCGATCACGAATCGCCACTGCACGAGCTGTTCGCCGACCAACTGGCCAGCGCCGACCTGGTGATCCTCAACAAGGCCGACCAGACCAGCCCGGAAGACCTCGCTCGCGTTCGCGCTGAAGTCGCCGAAGAATTGCCGCCCGCCGTCAAAATCATCGAAGCCAGCAACGGTCGTGTGCCGCTCGACGTGTTGATCGGTCTCGGCGCCAGTTCCGAAGAGCACATCGACAGCCGCCACAGCCATCACGATCACCACCACGGTGAAGGCGATGACGACCACGATGACCACGATCACGACGCTTTCGATTCGATCTCCATCGAACTGCCGCAAGCCGACGAAAGTCTGCTGCTCGACGCCCTGACGCAACTGGTGGTCAAGCACGGCATCCTCCGTGTCAAAGGTTTCGCCGCCATCCCGAACAAGCCAATGCGTTTGCTGATCCAAGGCGTGGGCACGCGTTTCGACAAGCATTTCGACCGTCAGTGGGGCGCCGATGAAGCGCGCGTCACGCGTCTGGTGTTGATCGGTCAGGAACTCGACGCGGCGCAACTCGAAGCGCAACTGCGCGCCGCGCTCAGCGTTTAAACCATGCACCTGCTCAGGACTCAGCCCGGCGGTTTCGTCTCGGATGACAACATTGCCGACCTTGGCCAAACCCCCGCCGAGCTGGTGATCCTGTGCAGCGGCGACTCCAGTCTGGCGCTGCTCGCCGAAGCGGCGCAGCAGTTGCCCGAGGATTATCCGAGCCTGCGGCTGGCCAATCCGATGCAGGTACAGAATCACGCTTCGGTCGATTTGTACGTCGATGAAGTGCTGCGCCACGCCAAGGTGATTTTGATTTCGCTGCACGGCGGCATCGCCTATTGGCGGTATGGCGTCGAGCGTCTGGTCGAGTTGGCCGAACGCGGCGTGCAGGTGATTCTGGTGCCGGGCGATGACCGGCCTGATCCGGAGCTCAGCGACTTGAGCACCGTCAACGCCGAGGATCGCGACCGCCTCTGGCAGTTCTTGCGTCAGGGCGGTCTGAGCAATGCACTGGATTTCTTTCGTTGCATGGCCAACCGTTGGCTGGCCCGCGATTACGCATGGGATGAGCCGCAAACCCTGCCACGCACGGCGATTTACCACCCGACTAAAAACACCGCTGCACTGAGTGACTGGCAAGCCGAATGGCTGGCTGAGCAACCGGTCGCGGCAGTGCTGTTTTACCGCTCGCATTTGCAAGCGGCGAACACCGCGTTCATCGATGTTTTTTGCCAGCGCTTGCAGGCGGCGGGGCTTAATCCGCTGCCGATTGCGGTGGCCAGTTTGAAAGAGCCCGGCTGCCTGGCAGTGGTCGAGGATTGGCTGGACGAGGTCGAGGCGGGGGTGATTTTGAACACCACCGGTTTCGCCCAGTCCAGCCCCGAAGCGCCGCACCTGCGGCCGTTTCGCCGCAACATTCCGGTGATTCAGGCGATCTGCGCGCAGGACAACGAGCCCGGCTGGCGCGACAGCGAGCAGGGCCTCGGCCCGCGTGATCTGGCGATGCACATTGCCTTGCCGGAACTCGACGGGCGCATCATCAGCCGGCCGATCAGCTTCAAGGATCTGGCGTGGCGCAGCGAGCGCAGTCAGTCCGATGTGGTCTGCTATCGCGCGCAGCCTGAGCGCATGGATTTTGTCGCCGAACTGGCGCGGCGCTGGATCGATCTGGCGCGGGTGCCGAACGCTGAAAAACGCATCGCGTTGATTCTCGCCAACTACCCGACCCGCGATGGGCGCATCGGCAATGGCGTCGGCCTCGACACCCCTGCAGCGGCGCTGAATATTCTTCGCGCGTTGCAAGCCGAGGGCTATCCGATCACGGCAGAGTTGCCGGGCAGCGGCACCGAGTTGATCCAGCAATTGCTCGGTGGCGTCAGCAACGATCTCGACACCATTGACCTGCGTCCGTGCCAGCAAAGCCTGGCGATGGACGCTTATTTAGCGATGTTCAATGCGCTGCCGGAGGCCAATCGCGCTGCGGTGGCCGAGCGCTGGGGATCGCCGCAAAACGATCCGATGTGCCGTGACGGCCGCATGATGATCGCCGGTCTGCGCTTCGGCCTCACCTTCGTCGGCATTCAGCCGGCGCGCGGTTATCAGGTTGATCCGAGCGCGGTTTATCACGACCCGGATCTGGTGCCGCCGCACGGTTATCTGGCGTTCTATTTCTGGCTGCGCAACACCTACGGCGCCCACGGCGTGATTCACGTCGGCAAGCACGGCAACCTCGAATGGCTGCCGGGCAAAGGCGTCGGCCTCTCGGAGAATTGCTGGCCGGACGCGCTGCTCGGGCCGCTGCCGAATATCTATCCGTTTATCGTCAACGATCCGGGCGAGGGCGCCCAGGCCAAACGGCGCACGCAAGCGGTGATCATCGACCACTTGATGCCGCCGCTGACCCGCGCCGAAACCTACGGGCCGCTGCGCAACCTGGAACTGTTGGCCGACGAGTATTACGAGGCGCAACTGCTCGATCCGCGCCGCGCCCGAGAGTTGCAGCGCGACATTCTGCAACTGGTGCGCGACACGCAGATTGATCGTGAATTGCAGCTGGATGCCGGGCTGGACAGCGACGCCGATGCGGCGATCTGGCTGCCGCGTCTGGACACGTATTTGTGTGATCTGAAGGAATCGCAGATTCGCGATGGCTTGCATATTTTCGGCGAGTCGCCGACGGGGCGCTTGCGCATTGATACATTGTTAGCGCTTCTGCGTATTCCACGAGGCGATGGCAAAGGCGCGCAATCGAGTCTATTGCGAGCACTCGCCAAGGCATTCGAACTGGGTTTCGATCCACTCGATTGTGCGTTGGCCGAGCCATGGACAGGCCCACGTCCTGATGCGCTGCAATCACAAAGCGACGAATCCTGGCGCACCGCCGGCGACACCCGCGAACGCCTGGAAATCTTCGCCACAACCCTAATCTCCGAAACACTACAAACCCCCTGTAGGAGTGAGCCTGCTCGCGATAGCGGAGTGTCAGCCAACATTGATTTTACTGACACACCGCTATCGCGAGCAGGCTCACTCCTACAGGAACCGCGTTGGGCGGAGGTCTGCGCAATCATTGAGAATCTGCGCGAAGTCGTCGCCCCACGCCTCGACGCCTGCGGCCCCGCCGAAATGCGTGGCCTGCTCGACGCCCTCAGCGGCCGCTTCGTGCCCGCCGGCCCCAGCGGCGCACCCAGCCGTGGCCGCCTCGACGTCCTGCCCACCGGGCGCAATTTCTACTCGGTCGACGTACGCAACCTGCCGACCACCACCGCGTGGCGCATCGGGTTTCAGTCGGCCACGTTGATCCTCGAACGCCACCTGCAAGACCACGGCGATCACTTGCGCCAGCTCGGCCTCTCCGTGTGGGGCACCGCGACCATGCGCACCGGCGGTGACGACATCGCTCAGGCCATGGCGCTGATGGGCGTGCGTCCGGTGTGGGCGACGGGCAGTCAGCGTGTCGACGATTTCGAAATTCTGCCGCTGAGCCTGCTCGACCGCCCGCGTGTCGACGTCACGCTGCGCGTCTCCGGATTCTTCCGCGATGCCTTCGCCAACCTGATTCGCCTGTTCGACGCCGCCGTGCAAGCCGTTGCCGCGCTGGATGAGCCGGACGACCTCAACCCATTGGCCGCGAAAGTCCGCGCCGAACGCGAGGCGCTGCTGCAATCGGGCGTCGACGAAGACACCGCAAGACGTCAGGCCGGTTGGCGGATTTTCGGCGCCAAACCCGGTGCCTACGGTGCGGGCGTGCAGGGCGCCATCGACGGTCGTTTGTGGCAGAGCCGCGACGATCTCGCCGAGGTTTATCTGAACTGGGGCGCCTACGCTTACGGCGGTTCTGACGAAGGCACTGCCGCCCGCGAACAATTCGTCCAGCGCCTGAGCCAGGTGCAAGCAGTGCTGCAGAATCAGGACAATCGCGAGCACGACTTGCTCGATTCCAACGACTATTACCAATTCCAGGGCGGCATGCTCGCCGCCGTTGAAACGTTGCGCGGCGAAGCGGCGGCCAGTTATCACGGCGATCACAGCCAGCCGGATCTGCCGAAGATCCGTACGTTGAAGGAAGAGCTGAACCGGGTGATTCGCTCGCGGGCGGCCAATCCGAAATGGATCGACGGGGTCAAGCGTCACGGCTACAAAGGCGCGTTTGAAATGGCGGCGACGGTCGACAATCTGTTCGCGTTTGATGCGACGACGCAGTTGATCGATGATCACCAGTACGCCTTGCTGGCGGATGCGTATTTGCTCGATCCAGCGACGCGGGATTTTGTCCGCGAGCATAATCCGCATGCGCTGCGTGATATGACTGAACGGATGCTAGAGGCGCAGCAGCGCGGGATGTGGCAGGAGCCGGGGGCTTATAAAGAAGCGCTGGAGAATCTTCTGTTGGACATAGAAGAAAATATCTAGTGCGATTCCTTGTAGGAGTGAGCCTGCTCGCGATAGCAGTGTGTCAGTTAACTCGTTGTAGGCTGACACACCGCCATCGCGAGCAGGCTCACTCCCACAATTAAAAGCATTTCACCGACCATGACCGAGTAATGATGATGACCGACACCCCGCATTTCCCCCTCTCCGCCGTGGTCGGCGCCGATGACTTGAAACTCGCCCTGTGCCTCACCGCCATTGACCCGAAAATCGGCGGCGTGCTCATCGAAGGCCCGCGCGGCATGGCCAAATCGACCCTGGCCCGTGGCCTCGCCGATCTGCTCGCGAGCGGTCAGTTTGTCACCTTGCCGCTGGGCGCCACCGAGGAACGCCTGGTCGGCACCCTCGACCTCGACGCGGCCCTCAGCGATGGCCGCGCGCAATTTTCTCCCGGCGTTTTGGCCAAGGCCGACGGCGGTGTGCTTTACGTCGATGAGGTCAATCTGCTGCCCGATCACCTCGTCGATCTGCTCCTCGACGTCGCCGCCAGCGGCACCAACCTGATCGAGCGCGACGGCATTTCCCATCGCCACTCGGCGCGGTTTGTGCTGATTGGCACGATGAACCCGGAAGAGGGTGAGTTGCGTCCACAATTGCTCGACCGTTTCGGTTTGAACGTCGCCCTCAGCGGCCACACCGCGCCGACCGAGCGCGGGCAAATCATTCGACGTCGGCTGGATTTCGACAGCGATCCGCAAGGGTTTTGCGCGCAGTGGGAAACCCAGCAACAAGCCCTGCGCGAGCGTTGCGAGCATGCGCGAAGTGCATTGGCCAACATCCCGCTGGACGACGCCGCACTGGCGCAGATCACTGAGCGTTGCTTCGCTGCCGGCGTAGATGGATTGCGCGCGGATCTGGTGTGGCTGCGCGCCGCTCGGGCGCACGCGGCATGGCGCGGTGCAGAGGCAATCAGCGAAGCGGATATCGACGCCGTTGCTGAATTCGCACTGCGCCATCGCCGTCGTGAGCAGTCCGTGTCGAGTCCGCAACAACCACCGCAATCGCCGAGCAACGCTCAATCCGAACCAAGCGAAGGGCAGGGGCAGTGGGGCGACATGCCGGCGCCGGCCCTCGCCACCGGTGCTCGCCGCGAAGTGCCGAGCTGGCCAAAAAAGCCCTAGGCATTCGCCCCCGATCCGACGCGGGGGCGAATGCCAGACCACGCGCTGGTCGGCTGGACAACGGACGCCAAGGCAAACGCCACGCCGCTCGCAGCGGTTCGGTGAACTGGCCGGCGACGCTGCTCAACGGCCGCCCGCAAACCCGTGCCGATTTGCTCTTTCAACTGCGCACCCGCACGGCGCATGAGCTGTGGCTGGTGATCGTCGATGCCTCGGCGTCTACCCGCCGACATCAGGCCTTGAGCGATGCCAAAGGTCTGCTCGCGCAACTGTTCGATGACGCTTACCGCCAACGCGCGCGGTTGGCGTTGCTGACGGCCAGTGGCTCGGCGCCGAAGTGGCAGGTGCAGGGGTTGAAAGCGTCCAGTGGCTTGCGCGTTTGGCTTGATGCTTTGGGCGCCGGCGGTGGCACGCCGTTGGTGGCAGCGTTGGCACAGGCGCAGCAATGGCTGGTGGTGCGGCGCAAGCGTTTTCCGGCCGAGCAGCAGCGCTTGCTGGTGGTGACGGATGGGCGGTTGAAGGCGTGGACGGGATTACCGGCGCTGGCGTGTCCGGGGCTGTTGATCGATATCGAGCGTGGGCCGATTCGATTGGGGCGGGCGCGGGAATTGGCGGCGGGGCTGGCGGCTGAGTATCGGCATATTGATGAGCTGCTGTCGGTCTGACATTTGCGTTGTCTGATCGGGCCTCTTCGCGAGCAAGCTCGGCTCCTACAGGTTTTGCGGCGGCCTGGCTTTTTGTAGGAGCAAGGCTTGCCCGCGATTGCAGCACCTCAATCTCCAGCATCCACAAATAAAAATGCCAGTCAGCAAAAACTGACTGGCATTCGCTTCAATCGCGCAGAAAAATCAACGACGACCGAGCAGCAACCCCACCACCAGACCAAAACCGGCCGAGATGGCCACGGTCTGCCATGGATGGCCGCCGATGTAGCTTTCGGTGGCGTCTACCGCTGGCTTGGTGCGGTCGCGCACGCTCGACACCGATTCCAGTGCCTGCTGCAATTTCTGGGCGATTTGCCCGCGCAGGGTTTCCGCTTCCTCGCCAACCAGTGAAGCGCTGTTCTTCAGCAGTTTGTCGGATTCTTCGATCAACGCCTGAAGCTCACTGAAGGCTTGATCCTTGATTTGATCCTGGGCGGCTTGCACGGCGGATTTCCGGGCCATTGGGTGACTCCTTGCAGTTGAATGGACGTGATCAATGGAGTGCGACGGTGCGCGAAAAGTTGCACTGAATGTAGATCAACAGGCAAAACCTGCGCAGGAGATTTCCGCCGAGCGTGTAAGATGTCGCCATTTTACGCAGCAGGATAAATCCCCATGAGTTTCAATCTGGCCGACAAATCCCTCGCTGAGCGCGCGGCGCTCGAGGACGAGAAATCCCGTCTGTTCGAACTCTGGCAGAACAATCTGGGCAAAGCCAAAGGCGAAGCCGCGCGTTTGTTCGGCGAGCGCGGCAAGCGCAAAGGCAAATGGGCGGAATGGGTACGCTCGGAACTGGACACGATGTCGCCGCCGGAATTCGCCAACATGGTGCGCAGTGAAGTCAATCGCCTGATGGCGGCGAACAAGTAACGCCTTTGCCCGGTGTGAACGTGGCGGCAATCGCCTCGCGAACCTTCACCACCACTGGATCGATCTGTGTGCTGGTGCGCCAGCCGAGTTCGATCGGATAGCGCGGCAACGGCAGCGGGCAGGGCAGCAACGTCAGCCCGCTGATCGCCGCGATACTCTCGGCAGCGTGCGTCGGGATGGTCGCCACTGCCTGGCTGCCCTTGAGCAGATAAGGCAGCGCGGCAAAATGCGTGGTCGAGGCGCAGACCCGACGACTCAAACCCAGCGCCGCCAACCCCTCATCGGTAATCCCGATAAATCCCCCGGACGACACCAGCAAGTGCTCGCGCGCTACAAATTCTTGTAGGTCGATCTGCTGCTGACCGGGCGCCAGGCTCGCGGGATCGACCAGGCACGCGTAACCGCCTTCGCCCAGCACCTGACGACTGAGCAGTCGCTCGGCAAAACCGCCGGCGGTGATCGCCAGATCGATGCTGCGCTCCATCAGATCGCGGGCGACGATCTGGCTGTGGGTCTGGCGGAAGATCAGGCGCAACTTCGGCGCGCTGCGGGCAATTTCCTCGATCAGGCGCCGGCCGTAAGCGATCTCGAAATCATCCGACAGACCCACCGTCACCGAGCGCCCCTCGTACTCCTGCGTGGTCGGGTCGACCATCGCCAGACTCTGCCGACATTTGTTCAGCGCCTCGCTGACCACCGGTTTCAACTGATTGGCCTTAAGCGTTGGCGCCAGACCGCGCCCGGTACGCACGAACAATTGATCGCCATACACATCGCGCAAACGCCGTAACGCTGCACTGACCGCCGATTGCGTCACGCCCAGACGCAGCGCGGCGCGGCTGGCGCTGGACTCTTCATGCAGGGCTTCGAAGACTTTCAGCAGATTGAGGTCGACGGTGGCGATATTCATAGGGCTCATATCATTCAGCAGTGAATCGGGCTTTATTCATGATCCCGTGCGGCCGGAGAATCAGCAACACCTGATCTTATGGAGTGAAGCGAGATGGCCAAATCAATTGTTGCTGCGCTGCAAATCGGCTCCTTGCCGGGTGGCAAAGGCGAAACCCTCGAACAGATTCTTAGTTATGAAGCGGCCATCGTTGAGTCCGGCGCGGCATTGGTGGTGATGCCGGAAGCGCTGCTCGGTGGTTATCCGAAAGGCGAGGGTTTTGGTACGCAATTGGGCTATCGCTTGCCGGAAGGGCGCGAAGCGTATGCGCGGTATTTTGCCAACGCCATCGATGTGCCGGGTGTCGAGACTGAAGCGCTGGCCGGTTTGTCGGCGCGCACCGGCGCCAATCTGGTGATCGGCGTGATTGAGCGCGCGGGTAGCACGTTGTATTGCACGGTGCTGTATATCGATCCGCACGAGGGTTTGGTCGGCAAGCACCGCAAACTGATGCCGACCGGTACTGAACGGCTGATCTGGGGCAAGGGCGATGGCTCGACGCTGCCGGTGCTCGACACGCAGGTGGGCAAGCTCGGCGCGGTGGTCTGCTGGGAAAACATGATGCCGCTGCTGCGCACCGCGATGTACGCCAAGGGCGTAGAAGTGTGGTGCGCGCCGACGGTGGATGAGCGTGAAATGTGGCAGGTCAGCATGCGCCACATTGCTCATGAAGGGCGCTGTTTTGTGGTCAGTGCGTGCCAGGTGCAGGCGTCGCCGCGCGAGTTGGGTGTGGACGTTGCCAACTGGCCCGCCGAGCGCCCATTGATTGCCGGCGGCAGCGTGATCATCGGGCCGATGGGCGACGTTCTGGCCGGGCCGTTGCGCAATGAAGCCGGGCTGATCAGCGCAGAAATCGACACGGATGATTTGATCCGCGCGCGTTACGACTACGATGTCGTCGGCCACTACGCCCGCCCGGACATCTTCGAACTCAGCGTCGACGAACGCGCCAAACCAGGCGTGCGGTTCACCCAATAACCCCAAACCACCGCGGACTTTGTAGGAGCCGAGCTTGCCCGCGAAAGCGGTGTGTCAGCCAGCATCACCGTCACTGACCCACCGCCTTCGCGAGCAAGCTCAGCTCCTACAATATTCAACGGTGCTCATACATCCAACAGACACACACACAATCCCTGTAGGAGCCGAGCTTGCTCGCGAAAGTGGTATGCCAGTCGACATCACCGTCGCTGACCCACCGCTTTCGCGAGCAAGCTCAGCTCCTACAATGTTCAGCGGTGCTCATACATCCAACAGACACACACAATCCCTGTAGGAGCCAAGCTTGCTCGCGAAAGCGGTATCCCAGCCAACAACCAACCCAACTGACACCCCAAAACTTATACCCCCACAGCCCAATCACGCACCGGATGGCCCAATCGCGCAGCCATTTCGCGACAAACTGAAACTGTCATATCCAGTATCACTTCGCTCCGCATAGTCAGCAGCCCAACGCTTAAACAATGAGGCTGCACCGTGTTTCAACGTCTTGTGTGTTCGCTGTCCGTACTGAGCCTGTCCATCGCCGCTGCTCACGCTGCCGAGTCTGTGCCCCTCGACACGCCGCGCTTGAAAAGCATCGACAACTTCCGCGATGTCGCCGGCATCACCACTGCCTATTCCACCGCCCACGACGGCACCATGCGCGCGGGCGTGTTCTACCGCTCCAACGCGATCACGCCGTCGGCGGCAGACTTGGCGACGCTCAACAGCCTCGGCATCAAAGCCGTCTACGACCTGCGCACCCCGAGCGAAATCGCCGGCACGCCGGACACCATGCTCAACGGCGCGAATTACCAAAACATCGACATCATCGGCGCCACCACCTCCGGCTCCAACATCACCAACATCAGTTTCAACAGCGCCGCCGACGCCGTGGCCATGATGGAACAGACCAACCGTGCCTTCGTCAACGATGCCGGCATGCGCAGCCAGTTCGGCACGCTATTCAACGCGCTGGCCAGCGTCGACGCCGCGCAACTGTTCCACTGCACCGCCGGTAAAGACCGCACCGGCTGGACCGCCGCCGTGTTGCAAAGCATCGCCGGTGTCGACAACGCAACAATCATGGCCAACTACCTGGCGACCAACGACTACACCGCCGCCCGCGTCGCCGCCACATTGAAAGCGATGCCGCCAAGCATGGCCGCTGTCTACGGGCCGCTGCTCGGCGTGCAGGCCAGCTACTTGCAGGCCGGTCTCGACGAAGTCACCGCGCAATACGGCACGATGGACAACTACCTCAAACAAGGCCTCGGCCTCTCGCAGGAAACCATCTACGTCCTGCGCGGCAAACTCGTCGAATACAACAGCCTGCCGGGTCAGGCCGGACTGATCGGCAACGCCGCTGCCGGCGCCGAGTTGCTCCGCGAATTGCAGAACACCAATCTGTCCGGCACCTACAGCGCCTACAACTATTACCTGCAATCGGCCATCGACGCCGGCACCCTCGGCGGTGTCGAATCCCAGGTCGGCGGCCAGGTGTACGCCGACGCCGCGAGCTACCTGCTGCGCCAAAACGCGATGATCGAACAAGCCGCCGCACCGTTCGCCAGCGGCACCGACCTCAAGGTCGGCCAATACCGCTTGTGGACGACCGCGCTGGCCGGTTACCTCGGCACCGACGGCTCGTCCCACGCCGAAAGCAGCAACGAACACAGCCAAGGCCTGATGGTCGGGGGCACGCAACGCTTCAGCGAACAACTCAGCGCACGCGGCGGCTTCGGCTACAGCAAAGGCACCGTCGGCGGTGCGGGTGGCGAAGCTGACACCGACTTCACTTTCCTCAACGTCGGCGCCCGCTACGGCTTCACCAGCCTCGAACAAGGCCTGTTCCTCGACGCCAACGCCAGCGCCGGCTACATCGACTACGACAGCAAACGCGACCTCGGCGGCGGCCTCGGCTCAGCGAAGGGCGACACCCACGGCAACCTCACCGGTGCTACGCTGGCCCTCGGCTACCGCGCCCCGGTCAACGGCATGGTTTTCGAGCCAAGCCTCGGTTTCCGAGTCAGCCACCTCGACCTCAACGGCTTCAAAGAGAAGGGCAGCGAACTGGCCCTCGACGTCGACGACAACACCGCCACCCGCCGCAGCGCCGTCGCCAACCTCAACGTCGGTTTCGCCCCGGTGGCGATGGGCGCATGGCAACTGGTGCCGGGCGTACAAGTGGGCTACGAACGCACACTGGGGGATAACGAAGTCGACAGCCAAAGCCACCTGCTAGGGCTGGATATCGAACAACGCGCCGCCTTCGACAACCGCGACCAGTTCACTGGCGGGGTAAACGTCATGGCCAACCTCGGCGCCCTGAGCCTGGGCGCAGAAGTGGGTGCCAATGGCGGCGGCGACAGCCACGGCTTCAACGGCGGCCTAAAAGCCAGCTACGCCTTCTAAAAACCCAAGGTCAAGGACGACCCCAAAATCTGAGAGACAGACTCAAATCCATAAGCCTGATACAAAACCTGTGGCGAGGGGATTTATCCCCGCTGGGCCGCGCAGCGGCCCCAAAGAATCAGGCCTGCTCCGCAGTCCATCGGGGATAAATCCCCTCGCCACAATGGTGTCCCAGGCAAATAAAGGATCACCCCCGAGCCCGAAACTCCGCCGGACTCACCCCATAAGCCCCCTGAAAATACTGACAAAACCGCCCCACATTACTAAACCCAAACCGCAACGCCACCTCCGTCACCGACCCCGAATCCCGCCGCGCCAACACCTCATAAGCCCGCTCCAGCCGCACCTGCCGCTGATACGCCACAATCGACGTCCCGACAAACCGCCGAAACCCCTCCTGCAACGCCCGCTGACTCACATTACTCAACCGCGCCAGATCCACACCACTCACCAACTGCTCCGGATGCGCCTGAATAAACTCCACCGCCAACTTCACATGCCGTGGCGCGACCATCGGCGCCGGCCGCCGCAGCGCCTCGGTGAAATTGTGCGGCCACGCCTCCAGCACCGCATCAATCAACATCTCGCGCAACCGCGACGGCATCAACGTCCCGCTGTTGATCAGCGCATCAAACTCCGCGCCCGTCGCCAGATCAATCAGCGCTTTGATCCCCTGAAACGCCGCCGACTCCAGATTCACACTCGGCTCAAACACAATCCTTTCCAAAATCGGTTTACCCAACAGCGCCGACAACCGCTCCGTCAACTGATGCCGACTCACCGACATCCCATGATGCGCATGATCATCAAAAAACCGCATCGAGCGAATCTCAGCCTTATCAATCGCCAGCCCCACCTGCGTGACGCCAACAGACTCCGTCGCATGGTTAAAAACAATCTTGCCCGCCGTAGGAATGACAAACGTAATCTCATCCTGCTGATCCGGAAAAGACACCGTGAAGTCGCCGTGATAATGCATCCGCCGAAAACTCACACCATCGTGCCGCCCGTAAACCCCACCAATAATGATGTTCGACGGTAGCGGCGGATTATCGGCATAGCGATTACCAAACAACTTCGAAAAAAGAGCACCGAAATCGTCCGAACGGAGGTTGTCGGAGCGCAGGATAATTTGCTGGCGAACGGGAGTCGGAAACACCGTGGCGGCACCTTCGTTTGGGGGCTCTAGGACAGGGGTGTAGGGGTAGGGCGCCGAGGAGATTAGCAGAGGAAATATGACCAGTTTGTGACAGCCGGAAACATGTCGTTACAGCGCCACAGCACGTTTCGGAAAAGTACACTCGGCAGGCCATTGCCGACATGGCAACCTGCTCGCCACTGTACCCAGCGAACAAACAGCGGCTCCGCGCCGAGCGCCTGGCCCTGTTTAACGTGACCTGAAAGACTTGAAGAACATTGGAGCGGCAATGCAAGCCAACACGCAAACACTCCCCATCACCCTGACCCCGGAACTCGACTTCGACCAAAACGCCGCCAGCGCCTTCGGCGAATCGCTGACCAGCGAATACACCCAAGCCACACCATTCCCGCACATCGTCATCGACAACTTCCTGCAAGCCGACGTCATCGCCAGCATCCGCCAACACTTCCCGGTCGAACCGACCAACAACGAACAAATCTACGAGCGCGGCTACAAAGGCCAACTCAAACGCCAGATCAGCCCCAACGCCTGCAGCCCCTACCTGAAGAACGTCTTCAACACCTTCAACTCCGCACCGATGCTGGAATTCCTCGAAAAACTCACCGGCATCCAAGGCCTGATTCCAGATCCTTACTTCGCGGGCGGCGGCCTACACGAAACCAAAACCGGCGGCTTCCTGGGCGTGCACTCGGACTTTCGGCTGAATAAAAAGCTCAACGTTGAGCGACGGTTGAACGTGATTATTTACCTGACTGAGGACTGGCAGGAGGAGTACGGGGGCAACCTGGAGCTTTGGGATGTGGGGATGAAGAAATGCCTGAAGAAGGTGCTGCCGGTTTATAACCGGTGTGTGATTTTTAATACGGATAAGGATAGTAACCATGGGCATCCGGAGCCGTTGACTACGCCGGAGCACATTACTCGACGGTCGATTGCGCTGTATTACTACACGGCGAGTGGGGTGGGTGGGGAGCCGGGGCAGAGGAATAAAACGCACTATAAGCCGCGGCCGAAGGATCGGTGGAGTTTGGGGTATTACTTGAGTAAGCTTTTTAAAAAGAAAGTGTGAGGGGCGAGCGTTTATAGTTGTGTGCTGCTTTTTTACTGTTTTTGATTGGAGTTCAGAGACTCTTTAAGATGCTTTTTTTCTGCTTTAGAAATGTTCCGTCGCATAGGTTTAAAGCTGAAGTTTATAGTAGCGGGCTTACTGGCGGATAACAGATTGGATGGGCAAGCTTTATCGATTTTTGCAAGAATAGGGTGATTATTTCGGATGCGATTGTCAGAGGCGAATTTCTGTTGAGTACCTGCATGTCAGAAAGGTCATATACGGAAAAGCTATGTTTGCTGAGGCGATAGGCCTATGCCTGAGCCTGATAAGACAGGATGTTTGATCCTGTCTCATCAGGGCAAAAGAGCCTAGAGGTTGGTGCTCTCAATAAGAGCTTGGTATTGTTCTGGGTCTTTATGTTTTATTGTTTCTAGCACAAAGTTAGCGAGTCTAGTTATTTCTGGGATATCTAGCGGTCTCATGCTTCGATCAAATATTTCTTCCAGATGTGAAAGTTCATTGTTGACTCTGTTTGCTAGGTTCGTTGCTATCGTATCGCCGCCGAAAAATAGTGTTAGTTTCTCATCGTTTGTTTTGTTGTTTGGGAATTTATAAAACAGGTATGCCTCTAAGAATTTCCTTAGATTGTTGCCAAAATTGTAAAACGTTTCGTGTCCAATTTCGGTTGCTGTTGAATTTGCGCATGCATGTACTTTGCTGAATAAATAATTGAATTCGGTGACATAATTTTTTAGGTATTTTGGCATGAGTTTTAGATGACTCTCCTCATGTACTCGCTCCAACAGAAAGTATTCATAGTCGTCTTTCGGTTTGGAGAGTTTTTTAGGTATTTGAGGAAGTCAAGATTGTGAGTGGAAATGAAAAGTTGGCTGTACTTGTATGTATTTTTTTGATTGGGGATTTTTACTGGGCTTGCTAGTACGTGTTCAATCAAACTATATACGAAAAAAATATGGTTGCTGTCTAAGCTTGAAATAGGGTCATCTATCCATATAATTAGTTCTTTACCCTGTGTTTCAACTTCTTCAAGTTTTGCGATGAAATAGCAGAACGCTACGAGGCTACATTCGCCCTCGCTGAGATTCTCTGCGGGAGAATCCCCTCTGAATATTCTGAAATTTATCTCTGTAACAGCTTCATTGTCTTGTGCTAAAAGTTTTAATCCTGTGTGGCCAAAGTGATTCTCGAGGAAGTGATTTACTCGTTCTGCTCCTCTTCGTTCATCTTTTAGTTTGTTTTTTAAGGTTTGTATTTCTCTGGTTAAAATATTTATATTCTTAATTGTTTCGTTCGTCGTTTCATTTTTGCTGGCGATTTCATTGGTAAGGTCGGCTATGCTATTTAGTTCGGCGTAGTAAGAAATGTCATTAACGAATTTTGCTATTTCGTCTAGTCGGAGTCCAATTCTAGCGGCTTCTTGGTCGTTGTCCAGAGTGGTGGTTTTTTGATTATGCTCTTTAACTATCGCTGAGATTGAGTTGTATATTGCGCCTATTTCGGTTTTTTCATTACTCAGGGTCGGTGTGGGGAATGTACGGAAAATATCGTTTTTGCGTAAAGCTAAAGTTGTCGATATAAGGTCTAGATCGTTTTCGTATGTTTCAGATGCCTTAATGAAGTCTTCACTTAGTTGTGAATATCTTTCTTGGAATGCTTTGTATAAATCTGACTGTTTTATTGGAAGGGATTTAGGTGTTCCTTTTCGGGCTAAATCTATCTTTATTATAAGTGAGTCAATGGCAGTTCTGAGTTCGTCGGACTCTTTGCTAAAGTGAGCTTCTAATTTTTCCCACAGTACCGGTGATATAGGGTTG
The DNA here is from genome assembly GCF_049959085.1 of Pseudomonas rustica. Lineage (NCBI taxonomy): Bacteria > Pseudomonadati > Pseudomonadota > Gammaproteobacteria > Pseudomonadales > Pseudomonadaceae > Pseudomonas > Pseudomonas rustica. Next base: position 2,256,797 of record NZ_CP188200.1, read on the forward strand.
CCACAAAAGGCGCATGATGAACGGATGTTCTTATGGGTTTCAATACCATCGCGAACCCACTTTTGCAATAGGGCGTCATTTATGAGTTCTTGTATGGTTTGAGTCGGCTTGATTTCCTTGTTGAGAAGAGTTCGCGCTTCGCCAAAAAATGTATTTATTTTGCTAGTGAAGGTTTCGTCAAATTTCAATTCTGGCTTTGCCTGTTCACTCAGAAGTGTAATTAGCTCGGCTTGTTTCTCTGGGGTTAGATTTTCTTGAGGTTTTTTTTCTAGTTTTGCTATGTCTGACTTTATGTTGGTTATTGTGTAGGTGAATTGCCTGTAAATAGGGTTTGTTTTAATTGAGCCGTTAGCTTTGTCGCGAAGTTTTCCATCTAGTGATGATTGGGCATCACGTTCTCGCTTTCGGATCTTGTCGATATCGTCTGCTTCTAATTTGGCCTGATGCCGAAGGCTGCCTGCAATATCTACAGAGCCTATTGCACTTTCTTTTTCTTCAATTTCTTTCTCGAGTGCAATGTTTTCGTCTCCGAGCACAGCGAACGGTTTAATACTTCCGTCGGGGTTAGAAAGCCATCGAAGATTATCGTCAACAAAGTCTTTGTTGTACACTCGAACGTTGTGTTGGCAGGAGTCTAAGTTATTATGGTTGAGCGCTAAAGCTCCTTCGCTTGAAAAGCTATACTCCGAACTGAGGTATTTTTCGTGCTTCTTTTTAAGCTCAAGGGTTCGAAATATTCTTGAGAGGCTGGTTTTTCCCGAGTAATTCTGACCATAAATTATATTAAGTTTTTTAAATTTTCCTACGGTTCGGCCTTCATCCCTAACAGTAGCGTCCCAGTCAAAATTCTTAAAAACTGCCCAATTTTTTATCTTGGTTATTTTTGTGAACATCACTTGCTCCCTGTGCTCGCCCAATGATGGCAGATTGGCCATGTGACCAATTTGGCACATGTATGCGCGCATGAGAAGCAAGGAGCAGAAAAATCTGATGTTACGGAATATTACTTGACGTCAAAATTCAAACACTGCTCACATTTGGTATTACCCCTCCTCCTAAGACGTTTTTTGCGCAATTAATGATCTGTACTCCAACGCAGAAATCGATAAAAGGTGGAGTGGGCACAAATTTGCTTAAGAAGGGGGAGCTTTGTAGCAGTCGCTCACGTCTACTACTGATGGTAGTCAGCTATTCAGAAGGCATTGGTTGAATTCAACTGATCCTCCGTTTGGTAGAAAGCCCTCGGTAGGTTGTGTGCCAGAGTGCTCTCCGGTGCTTGGCTCCCTGAACCTTAAAGACTGGTGACGATCACAGCTGGCTAGCTACACTATAGGGCAACTGCTATCCAGAAATCGGGAGATTGCAAGATGCTGCGCGGGGCTGAAAGCAGTGATGTCTACCGGGAATACTACGAGATCTTGAGTACTCCCGAGGTAAAACACGCGTTTTTTTATATGGTTGGATGGGCATCAACGCTGAAAGGCTATGACTGCTACCCAGGCTCGCACGGGCACATCCAAGATTTTCGTTTCTTCCGTGACGACGACTGCTATTTCGCATTCATCCCGAACCAAAAGTGGATGCTGTTCTATTTCAGGAAACCATGCCTCCGGTTGCCAAAATTCTCGCGTAAGGAAGTTTTTGGAAGATTCCCCAGCGGAAAAGAGAATGGATCCGGAGAGATTACTGTTCGGCTTAGAAATATAAGTGAAGTTATGTGCTTAGTTAGTTACATCGAAAGCTAGGTCTGATCTCTGCGGTGATATTTTTTGCTGGCATCAGTCCCCCCAAGCGGCCGCATTGGGTCAGGACGGTTCGTTTGAACTTAAGGACGAAGCTCATGCAGGCACGGACATTTCCCACGGGTAAACGTAACTCCTCAAGCAGGTTTAATTTACACAACCCGTTACGCCATAAAGGCTACAGCGCCTTGCGCCGTTGCCTACGCGTACTCCAGAATCCCCCGGCATACGCGCTATGGGGGCGGGCTATATCGTTTCCCGGTCACTGCAAAACAGTGATCGGGTTTGGTAGCCCGCTTTGATACGTCCGTATTGCACCACCATATGCAGTCATTTTCGGCTGCGCTTCTATGGTGGACATGCGTGGGGCTCATTCGTGAGCGCCGGGTTCCGTATCGACCGGTCTACCAACCCGCGCATGGCCGCCACCCATCGTTTGGTAGCGAGGGTGATGGCTCCTATTTTATTGATACGGAGCTTCATCTATGTTCAAAGTCACGCCAAACCCACCGGACGCCGATCCGATCCCGTACGACCCAACGCTCGAACCTCAAAAGATAAAAGAGGCGACCGAACGCGCCATCAATTTCTACCTCAACCCCGACGCACTGAAACTCTCAATCCCTTCCCGCAAAACCAGCCAGATCTTCCTGGTCGACCCCGCCGTGGACGAAGAAACCCTGCTCGTCGAAGCTTGTGAATCGTTAGCCGCCGCCAGCGACATGGCGCGTGATATCGGCAATGACGTCGATAACTCACAACGCCGGGCGCTGTTGATGCTGCATCAGGTGATCATGCTGAGTGAGCTTATGGTCAATCGAGTGCTGGATGGCCGTCGCTTGCCGCACTAGTGATTCCGCCGCGATCGCCGTGTAGGAGCTGCCGCAGGCTGCGATCCTTTGATTTTGCGTTTGGTTGTAAGAAGAAGATCAAAAGATCGCAGCCTTTGGCAGCTCCTACAGGGGTTTATTTGCTGTTTGCTGATTGGAGTTTTGTTTGATGAGCACTACACCATCGAAGGCGCCGGTGACGGATCCGGCGTCGCCATATGAATCGTTCGATTCTAGGAAGCTTCACGATGCGGCGGAGCGGGCGCTCGATCATTATCTGGCGCCTGAGAAGATCATGGCCACGCCGTATAGCCCCAGCACTTTGTTCATGGTTAATCCGCAATCCGATACTGAGACTTTGCTGGTCAATGCGTGTGAGTCTTTGGCCTCGGCGACGGTGATGCTTGGGGATTTTGCCGGGATGTTGGAGGGGCCGAATCGCAATACGTTGTTGGGGATTGCGCAGGTTGTGATGTTGGGGGAGTTGGCGGTGAATAAGGCGCTGGATAATGTCGAGCTGAAGGCTTCGGCTTAGGGCAGTCATTTGTGGTGAGGGGCTTGCTCTTGCTGGGGAGTTGGGGGATCTGGCTTTTCAAAACGGGGCCTGCTTCGCAGTCCAGCGGGAGCAAGCTCCCTCGCCACAAAAGGCTTTACCCCTGAGGTTAGTAGGTTTTAGATGCATTCTGGGGCGTTAGGTCGCCAGCGAAATGATGAAGTCGATCACGCTCAGAGGCACGTAGACCAGGGTGATGGTCGTATAGCCTTTACGCGATCGCGCGAAGAACGCGCAGATTGGCAATACAATCATGATCACGTCCAGCAGGCCCCACAGTGCTAAAGGCGAGGCGTCGAACAACATGACGTTGACGACCATTCCCAGGCACAGATACGTGGACAGCGACAGCAATGCATATCGCCCATCCTGTTCGAAGTAGACACGCAATCCGCTCTGCTCATCCTCGCTACGGCTCGGCAGCAATAATGCGGCCGTGACAAACAGCGACAGTGTCAGCATCACCAGCAGTAAAAACTCGAGAAACGAGAAGGTCTGTTTGACCGTCGACAGTGCGTTGACGGCCCACCAGAATTCCAGTTGCGTGGTGAATAGCATCACCGCCCAGACCAGCGGCACCCAGTCTGGCGCGGCCACGCGGCGGATGCGGAATACCGTGAGAGCGCCGAGCAGGAGGCGAGTGACGGAGAGGCCGAGGATCATCGAGAGAACGGTGGCCACGATCGGGAAGTTGTTCATCAAGCCTCCCGTGGATTCGTACTGGGCGAGGGCGGGGTCGTTGTTGTCACTGACCTTAAATTTAGCGTGGAAAAGCGTTTGGGCAAGTTGCCTTGGCACCCGGCGATCCTGATTTTTGCACTCCGCGGGGTCACACCTGAACAGAGTCAGCGGTGGTCTCATTCAATTCTATTTTTATGCCGTACTTCTTTTTCAGCTTTTCGTCATGGGTGACGATGATCAAGTTGCGTGTATGCAGGGCGAGCCATTCAACGATTTTGTGCGCGGTTCGTTCATCAAGCGCGGCAGTGGGTTCATCCAGTATCAGCGTGGGCTTGTCTCTTAATATCGCCCGGCCGATGGCGATTCGCTGTCTCTCACCACCACTCAATCCGCTGCCGGCGACGTCTATTACTGTTGCCAGCAAAGCGTCAGCGTCAGTGCCTTGCCGTGTGAATCCGAGCAGTTCGACAATTTCCTTCAGCCTGTTTTGGCATACATCACCAGCGCCATACAGCAGGTTATCTTCGAGCGTACCGGACACCAGAACCGGTTTTTGCGGCGCGACGGAAACCTCTGACAGTATGTGTTCGGTGAGTGCCTCACTGATCCGGTGTCCTCTGTAGAGGGCCGTTCCTGTATGGGATTCTTCGAGACCCAAAAGAATGTTTATCAGCGTTGTTTTTCCCGCGCCGGATTTTCCTGAAATGATATTTACGCCAGACATCAACTGACCGTTGATGTTGTTCAGGATGGTTCTGTTGTCCTTTGCCAGTGTTACGCCTGTGAGCGTAAAGCCTTCGACGTCTGCGTGATGCTTCGGGTGGTACTGCTCTTTAATGTCTTCTTCGATGTATTTGATGCCGTCGTTCAACGATATGAGGTGGGCTTGAAGGTTGAACAGTGTGCCCGCCAATAGATGGAGTTGCAGGGTGAACAGGGTGATGTATCCAACGATCATGATGAAATCGCCAGCCGTAAAATTCGTGCGGTAGTACAGGCCGGATAACAGTATGAAAAATGTCACTACGGCGCCAATGGCCAAGCCTTGGCAGGCAATCCGAATGCCCATGCGAAGGTTGGCGTCTCTGATGGTTTTGACGTAGTTGTCGAAGAAGGTTCGGCCAAGAGCGAGTTCCTTGGGCAGGCTGTTGTTGATCTTGATGTCGTAAACCCTGCCAAGCCTTTCGACGGTATAGCTTGAAAGGTTGTTGTCGGCTTCAAACAAGGCGCGATGAATGCTTGAACTGGACTTGGCGACGTAGATGGCCAGGGATGTCAGTGCGACGCAGGCGACGAGAAACAGCATCGCGTAAGCCGCACCCATGATGGTGTAAAGCACGCTGATGGCGACGATGATTTCAACTGCGATAGGAACGATGGTCCAGAAAACGCCAACAGTGATCAGGCTGAAACTGCTGGCCGATCGATTGATGTCAGCCGCCACATAGCCAGGGTCGAGCGTTCGCTGTTTGCTGTGAGCGTACTGAAAAATTCGGGTGAGGATGGTTTCGTAAAGAGTCGCGTCGCACTTGGCGAGTATCCACGCCGAAAAGACGCCGCGGACGCTGGAAAGCACTTGTGAGACTGTCCAGAGTAAGGCGTAGCAACCTGCGAATAAGAGGAATTGGGTGCTTGCGTTCGGAGCGCCGTCAAAGGTGTTCGCGGCATTTCTCAGTAGTATTGGAAGCAAGGAATTAAGGGCACTGCAGAGTATGAACAGTGTGGATACCGCGATGAAGCTGGCGGTAAACCATCGATAGTTGTTCGAGATTATTTTGAAACTTTTCAGGTAATGGCTGACCCAGTTCATATGAATCCGTTCTTGATGGGGTTAAAGCGAGTTGCTTGGGTTGCGGCAAGCGTTCAACGATAGGGTTTGACCTGAGGACAAACAAGTCGGTGAGATCCGAGGTGGCTGTAGGCGATTGCCTGCGATGTTGTAGTTTTTGCGCTTGAGTGGCGGGCACCTTCCAATGATGGTCGGACGTTGGGTTAGGATGATCGGCAATCGGAACGGAAACTCTGAACACAAGGACGCAGCCTTTATGGAATCTGCTTTTTCACAAATCACCGAGCGTTTGCACGACCGTCGATTTGCCGTAGCGAACAACGCGCAAGGGTTGTCGGGGGCTGATACGGTGTTTCATTACCGTGTCGAGGGCTCAGGCATTTTGAGTACTTATCAGGGCGGTCGGATTCGTGCGGGGCATCAGGTTGGCCGGGTCACTGGGGTCGATACGATTGAGCTGCTTTTCCATTGTTTGACGACGGAGGGCGAGATGCTTTCCGGTTGGTCGCGGGGGACGGTGGGGGTTGATGAGGCGGGGCGGACGACGTTGAGTTTTGTCTGGGGCTGGCTGTCGGGGGCGAGTGGGGGTGGGGAGTCGAGTTATGTTGAGGTTGTTGGGGAGTAGTTGAGCGGGATTTATGGCTGTTGGATTTGGGTTGGATGGGCTGACGCCTTCGCGGGCAAGCCCGCTCCCACAGTGTTGGTGGCGGGTTTGGGGGCTGGGTAAGCATGCAAAATCCCTGTAGGAGTGAGCCTGCTCGCGATGGCGGTGGGTCATTCAATGTTGATGTTGGCTGGATAGACGTTATCGCGAGCAGGCTCACTCCTACAGGGGTGGGCGATTAGTTATAGCCCGCCGAAGCCTGCGAACCATGGGAATACCACGTTGCCTTTATGCCCTTTGTAGTGGGCTTTTTGGCTGAGCTGCTTGCGGCAGAGGATCCAGCTGATGAAGGCGGGGAGGAAGATCAGGTTGATCAGCCACTGGAAGGGGTTGGTGGATTGGTAAAGGATGGCGGCCAGGATGTTGATCAGGACGAGGCCCATGATGATGAGGTTGTAGTGGATGTGCCTGCGTTTGATGGCGGCAAAGCTTTCCCAGTCGTCGATGAGCCAGTCGTGGGAGAAGTGGCCGCAGTCGGGGCATTTGTGGGTGGGCGGGATGTGGCTGACGAGATGGTTGCAGTCAGGACATCGGAAGTTCATCGAGGTATCCAGTGGTGGGGGATGCTTAGCGGGGTTGGGGTGAGGTTAGCAGGGTGGGGGTGGTTTTCCATTGTTGCGACTGGGCAGGGTGGGTTAGTTGTTTAGGTGTTGAATGTGCTGGCGTCTTCGCGAGCAGGCTCGCTCCCACAGGTTTCTCAGTCGCACACTAAACTCGGGAGAACACCACGAATCCCCTGTAGGAGTGAGCCTGCTCGCGATGGCGGTGGGTCATTCAATAGTAATGTTGGCTGGATGGACGCTATCGCGAGCAGGCTCACTCCTACAGGAGTTTTGTGCCGAACAGAGAATTCGGGGCACACCACAAATTTACTGTGGGAGCGGGCTTGCTCGCGAAGGCGGTGTGTCAGGTTAGGTGATGTTGGATGTACTGGCGCTTTCGCGAGCAAGCTCGGCTCCTACAGGGGTTGGGGTTGTACTCGGAATTTGGGGTAGGGCGAAGCTCAGTTTCCTTTAATAAGAAATTTTATTAGTTGCGAATGAAACGCGGTGCGCGGTGTTTAGTTGCTAAAAGCTTTAACAACTTCAGCGGCTAAACCCAATCGCACTAACCCAACTTATAAAGTTGCCATTGATCGCTAAAACCCCTCACTCGCCGTTGTGTTTTTGCCAACTGTTCTAGTCTGATTCCCCATCAGGCTGGAGGCATACCAATGCCAACACTCAACGAGCCAAATGAGCCAAAAACTCAGCGCCGCAAGGAAACGCGTCTATTCCTTTTCCTGGTCGTGTGCCTGTTTCCATTGCTTTCCATCGCCATCGTCGGTGGTTACGGTTTCATGATCTGGTTTTTCCAAATGCTTTATGGCCCGCCCGGGCCGCCTAACTGATCGTCCTCAGCACTCTGTTGGAGTCAGCACATGGAAGAAGCGCTGCATATCGCCAGCCTTGTGGTACTTGCCCGGCCAGAACTGTTTGATGCGGTTAAAGCCAACTTGCGTTTGTTGGACGGTCTGGAATTGCATCATGAAAGTGCTGCCGGAAAACTCGTGGTGGTACTTGAAGCCACGCACGAAAACCAGATCCTGCAACGTATTGAACAGATCAATAACTTGCCCGGTGTGCTCAACGCCGCGTTGATCTATCACGAACTCCTCGAACCCGCAGGAGGCTCCCAATGAGCATGTCGCGCCGCGAATTCGTCAAAGCCCAGGCCGCTGCGATTGCGGCAGCGGCGGCCGGGCTGCCGATTGTCACGTCGGCGAGCAATCTGATTACCGAAGCCGACATGGTCACGCTGGACTGGAACAAGGCGCCGTGCCGGTTCTGCGGCACGGGCTGCAGTGTGATGGTGGCGACGCGCGACAACAAAGTCGTGGCCACCCATGGCGACGTCAAGGCCGAGGTCAACCGTGGCTTGAACTGCGTGAAAGGCTATTTTCTGTCGAAAATCATGTACGGAGTCGACCGTCTGACCCAGCCGATGTTGCGCATGAAGGACGGCAAGTTCGACAAGCAGGGCGAGTTTCAGGCGATCAGTTGGGACAAGGCTTTCGACATCATGGAGGAGAAATTCAAGCAGGCCCTGAAAGCCAAAGGTCCCGAGTCCGTGGGCATGTTCGGTTCCGGGCAGTGGACGGTCTGGGAAGGCTACGCCGCCAACAAGTTGATGAAGGCCGGTTTTCGCAGCAACAACATCGACCCCAATGCGCGCCACTGCATGGCCTCGGCGGTGATGGGTTTTATGCGCACGTTTGGCGCGGATGAACCGATGGGCTGTTACGACGACATCGAAGTCACGGACGCCTTTGTGCTCTGGGGTTCGAACATGGCTGAGATGCACCCGATTCTCTGGAGTCGCGTGACCGACCGGCGCTTGAGCCAGCCGAATGTGAAGGTCGCGGTGCTGTCGACTTTCGAGCATCGCAGTTTTGAACTGGCCGATATCCCGATGGTGTTCAAGCCGCAAACCGATCTGCTGATCCTCAATTACATCGCCAATCACATCATCGAAACCGGCGCGGTGAATCAGGATTTCATCAGCAAACACACGCGCTTCGCCAAAGGTGCCGATGACATCGGTTACGGCTTGCGCCCGGACGATCCACGGGAGAAACAGGCGAAAAATGCCGACAAGGCCAACACGTGGACGGACATGTCGTTCGAGCAATACGCCGCGTTCGTCAAACCCTACACGCTGGAGCGCACGGCGAAAGAAACCGGTGTTTCCGCTGAGCGGCTCAAGAGCCTTGCCGAGTTGTATGCCGACCCTAAACGCAAGGTCGTGTCGTTCTGGACGATGGGGTTCAACCAGCACACGCGCGGGGTTTGGGCCAACAACCTGATCTACAACATCCATTTGCTTACCGGCAAAATCAGCGAGCCCGGCAATAGTCCGTTCTCCCTGACGGGCCAGCCTTCGGCCTGTGGCACCGCGCGCGAAGTCGGAACGTTTTCCCATCGTTTGCCGGCAGATTTGGTGGTGACCAATCCCAAACACCGAGCCACGGCGGAGAAGATCTGGAAGCTGCCGGCTGGCACGATTCAGGAGAAAGTCGGCTTCCACGCGGTGCAGCAGAGCCGCATGCTCAAGGACGGCGTGCTCAATGTTTACTGGACGCAGGCCAGCAATAACATGCACGCCGGGCCGAACATCATGCAGGAGGTGCTGCCCGGTTGGCGCAAGCCCGACAACTTCGTGATCGTGTCGGATGTTTACCCGACCGTGTCGGCCCAGGCTGCCGATCTGATTCTGCCCAGCGCAATGTGGGTGGAGAAGGAGGGCGCGTTTGGCAACGCGGAGCGGCGTACGCAATTCTGGCATCAGTTGGTCAGCGCGCCGGGTGATGCGAAGTCGGATCTGTGGCAGTTGATGGAGTTTTCCAAGCGCTTCACCACCGATGAAGTCTGGCCTGCCGAGTTGCTGGCGAGTGCGCCGGAGTACAAGGGCAAAAGCCTGTTCGAGGTGCTGTTCAAGAACGGTCAGGTCGACCAGTTCCCGGTCGAGCAGATTGTGGCCGGCTTCAAAAATGACGAGGCCAAGGCCTTCGGTTTTTACGTGCAGAAAGGTCTGTTCGAGGAGTACGCGCAATTCGGTCGCGGCCACGGTCATGACCTCGCGGCCTTCGATCGTTATCACGACGAACGCGGTTTGCGCTGGCCGGTGGTCGATGGCAAGGAAACCCGTTGGCGCTATCGCGAAGGGCTCGATCCGTATGTCGAGGCCGGCAGCGAAGTGCAGTTTTACGGGTATCCGGACAAGAAGGCGATCATCTTCGCCTTGCCTTACGAGCCGCCGGCGGAAGCGCCAGATGCGGATTTCCCGTTCTGGTTGAGCACCGGTCGGGTGCTTGAACATTGGCACACGGGCACCATGACGCAACGGGTCGAGGAGCTCTATAAAGCGGTGCCGGATGCGCTGGTTTACATGCACCCCGAGGACGCGAAAGCCTTGAAGGCGCGGCGAGGCAGCGAGGTGAAGCTGATCAGCCGACGCGGGGAAATCCGTGCGCGCATTGAAACGCGCGGGCGTAATAAACCGCCGCGCGGATTGGTCTTCGTGCCGTTTTTCGACGCCAACAAGTTGATCAACAAAGTCACGCTCGACGCCACTGACCCGATCTCCAAGCAGACCGACTACAAAAAATGCGCCATCCGCATCGAGTTGATCAGCGCGGCTTGAGGAGAACCGTGATGCCTTTTCGAATCCTGCCGTGGGTATTGCTCGCCGTGATCGGCGTGACGATTGCCGCCGAAGTCGATTACCCGCTGGATGCCCCGGCCCCCGACGGCCGGCGTCTGGGCGGCACCATCACCCAGAACTCGCCCGCGCCGCCGATTGCTAACGACGAGAACAAGGATCTCAAGCGCGAGCGCAATTACCCGGATCAACCACCGACGATTCCGCACAGCATTCGCGGCTATCAGATCGACAAAAACGGCAACAAATGCCTGTCGTGTCACAGCCGTGCAAACAGTGCGCGCAGTCAGGCGACCGCGATCAGCATCACGCATTACATGGATCGCGATGGCCAGGCATTGGCGGCGGTGTCACCGCGTCGCTACTTCTGCAACCAGTGCCACGTGCCGCAAAAAGAGGTACAGCCGCTGGTGGGCAACAGCTTTGAGACCATCGACAAGATCCTGCAAGACGACGCCAATGCTGCGCAGAAACCTTGAGGAGGCGCCATGAAAGCACTGTTCGCCCTGCTTAAGGATTACTGGGGCATCCTCTGTCGGCCGAGCGTTTATTACAGCCTGGGGTTTTTGACGTTGGGCGGGTTTGTTGCCGGGATTATTTTCTGGGGCGGTTTCAATACCGCACTGGAGATGACCAATACCGAGAAGTTCTGCATTTCGTGCCACGAGATGCGCGACAACGTGTACGTCGAGTTGCAGGACACCATCCACTACACCAACCGTTCCGGCGTGCGCGCCAGTTGCCCGGATTGCCACGTGCCGCATGAGTGGACACATAAGATCGCGCGCAAGATGCAGGCGTCGAAGGAAGTGTGGGGCAAGTTGTTTGGCACGATTGATACCCGCGACAAGTTCCTCACACTGCGCCGTGAACTGGCGGAGCATGAATGGGCGAGGCTTAAGGCCAATGATTCACGCGAGTGCCGGAACTGCCATAACTTCGAGTTCATGGACTTTACCCGCCAGGGCAAACGCGCGGCGGCGATGCACTCGACAGCGCTGGCGAATGGCGAGGCGACATGCATTGATTGCCATAAGGGCATTGCGCATAAGTTGCCGGACATGAGTGGGGTGAAGGGGTGGTGATTCAGGGAGATTATTGTTGATCGGGCTGTCGCCTTCGCGAGCAGGCTCACTCCTACAGGTTTCCCTGTCGTACACAAAACCCGAGACGCACCACAAATCCCCTGTAGGAGCCGAGCTTGCTCGCGAAAGCGGTTTGTCAGCCACAGTGATGTTGGATGTGCCGCCGCCTTCGCGAGCAAGCTCAGCTCCTACAGATTTTCTGTCGTACACAAAATCTGAGTCAGAACACAAATCCCCTGTGGGAGCGGGCTTGCTCGCGAAAGCGGTGGGTCAGCTACATTGATGTCGGATGTGCCGCCGCCTTCGCGAGCAAGCTCGCTCCCACAGGTTTCTCAGTCGTACACAAAATCTGAGTTAGAACACCAATCCCCTGTGGGAGCGGGCTTGCTCGCGAAAGCGGTGTGTTAGCCACATTGGTGTTGGATGTGCCGCCGCCTTCGCGAGCAAGCTCAGCTCCTACAGATTTTCTGTCGTACACAAAATCTGAGTCAGAACACAAATCCCCTGTGGGAGTGAGCCTGCTCGCGAAAGCGGTGTGTCAGCCAAGAAGATGTTGGATGTGCCGTCGCCTTCGCGAGCAAGCTCAGCTCCTACAGATTTTCTGTCGTACACAAAATCTGAGTCAGAACACAAATCCCCTGTGGGAGTGAGCCTGCTCGCGAAAGCGGTGTGTTAGCCCCAGTGATGTTGGATGTGCCGCCGCTTTCGCGAGCAAGCTCAGCTCCTACAGATTTTCTGTCGTACACAAAATCTGAGTCAGAACACAAATCCCCTGTGGGAGCCGAGCTTGCTCGCGAAAGCGGTGTATCAGGCACCGTGTTGTTGGATCTGCCGACATCTGCGCGAGCAAGCTCAGCCCCTACACCTGCTAACGAACGCCAGCCTGGCGCAGTGCCGCCGGGGTGTAGCTGGCTGCCGAGGCCGTTGCGCCGAACTCGATGCTGCGTTTCTCTTCGTTCTTCAAGCCCAGCACCGAGTAACGACCCGATTGCAGGTCGTAGAGCGCTTCGGCGGTGTAGCCCGGGACTTGCTTGTGGTAGTACTGCTGGGCGTGGCCTTCGCCGACGCGCCAGAGTTGGCCGCGACCGTCGTAGTGGTCGACTTCCGCCAGTTGCCAGGTGTCTTCATCGAAGTACATGTGGCGAACCGCATAGATGTGGCGCTCGCCCGGTTTGAGTTTGGCCACCACTTCCCAGACGCGGTGCAGTTCATATCGCGTCAGATCCTGGTTGATGTGGCCGGCCTTGAGAATGTCGGCGTACTTGAGGTTCGGCGAGTCGAGCTTGTAGCTGTTGTAGGGGATATACAGTTCTTTTTTGCCGACCAGTTCCCAGGTGTAACGGTCGGGCGCGCCGTTGAACATGTCGTAGTTGTCAGTCGTCGCCAGTCCATCGGCGGCAGTGGCCGGGCCGTCGTAGGCCACTTGTGGCGCACGGCGAACGCGGCGCTGGCCGGCGTTGTACAGCCAGGCATCGCGGGGTTCTTTGACTTGATCGATGGTCTCGTGGATCAGCAGCACATTGCCCGCCAGGCGCGCAGGCCCGGTGATGCGCTGGATGAAATAGAACAGGATGTTTTCGGCTTTGCTCTTGTCGAGGTCAGGCAGTTCGCGCGGATAGGAAATCTCGTCCTCCAGTTGCACCATGTTGAAGTCGCCGTTGGCTTGCGGCTGAACACGGGTGGCCAAGCGGTTGAGGTTGCCGCCGCGATAGCGGGTCAGGTGATTCCACAGCACTTCAACGCCGTTTTTCGGAATAGGAAACGCGTAGTAGCGCGTGTCGCTAAAACCGCTCAGGCCATTGCCGCCGTCGACTTCCTCGGTTTTGACCGCGCTGTTTTTGATCACCGAATAAATGTCCGCCGGCGCGGACGCCGTGCGATGCGTCGGGTAGACCGGGATTTTGTAGGTCTCGGGGTAACGCTTGAACAGCGCCAGTTGCCCGGCCGTGAGCTTGTCTTTGTACTTTTCGGCGGTGGCCGCGGTGATCACAAAAAGCGCTTTTTCATTGGCGAACGGGTCGCTCAAGAAACCCTTGGCATCGACGCTGCCGGCACTGGTCGGCAAGCCACCGCTCCAGGCCGGAATGCTGCCGTCGGCATTGGCGGCTTTCACCGCGCCCATCGGCGTCAGCGTCGTGCCCAACTGCGCGGCTTCTTCGGGAGAAACCTTGGCCATGACACCAGTGGCCAGCAACGAAAGGCTCAAAGTAGCGATATGCGCGAGTGTTTTTGTTGTTTTCATGGTGGGGTACTCATGATTGTGATCGCGTTGAAGTTCGCACCTCGGTTGAACGAGGTGATGTGGGTGAAGCGCAGTTAGAAAAAAGCGATTTATCGACTGAGGAACAACAGGCCGATAACCAGTGCGGCAAGGAACACCGTCTCACCGACCAGCAGGGCAATCGGTCGCCAACCGACCGAGGCGAGTTTTTGCAGCGAGGTTTTCAGGCCCAGCGCTGAGATGGCGATCACCAGACAGCCGCGCGACAATTCATTCATCGCGTCGGACACCGAGGGCGCCAGCAAGCCACCGCTGTTGATCGCCACCAGGCAAACAAACGCCAGGAGAAATCCGGGGATCATCGGCAGCCGTCGGTTGTTGTCAGAGGAGGCTTTGTGCTGACGGCGAAACATCCAGGCAATGACCACCACCGCCGGCACCAGCAACGCCACACGCAACAGTTTCACCACCGTGGCGATGTCACCGGTCGCCGGCGAAATCATGTAGCCGGCGCCGACCACCTGAGCCACGTCGTGAATCGTGCCGCCGAGAAATATCCCGGCCTGCTCGGGCGACAATCCCAACAGTTTGCTGATGATCGGATAGGTGATCATCGCCACGGTCGACAGGCTGGTCACACCGACCACGGTCAACAACGTATCGCGCTCGCTGTCTTTGTGTTTGGGCAAAATCGCCGAGATCGCCAATGCTGCCGACGCGCCGCAGATCGCCACCGCACCGCCGGTCAACACGCCAAGATCGGCGCGCACACCCAACATCCGCGCCAGCAGCCAGCCGATGGAAATCGTCGCGGCCACTGCGCACACCGCAGCAAGGACGGTTTCCCAGCCCAGCGATCCCATCTGCCCCAGGGTAATTCGCGCCCCGAGCAACGCAACACCGATGCGCAGCAGGGCGCGTGCGGCGAATTCAATGCCCGGCAGGCAGCGGCCATCCTCGCTGAGAAAGTGACAGGCCATGCCGAACAGCAGGGCATAGAGCAGCGTCGGGCCTCCGTAATGATCGGCGATAAAGGCTGACGCCATGGCGATTGCCAGACTCACCAGCAGGCCGGGGCCGATCTGTCGGCAACGGCTGAGCAGTTGCCGGGGCGCGCTGATCGGCGCGGCATAAGCTGGGTTTTTTATTGTTTTGTTCATGTCTGTCACGTTCCCGAAAAAGTGCTCGCGTCAATCGGTCGGTGCTTGCTCGAAACACGGCAAGGCGCGGTCGATGGCCACCCACGGCTGCGCTGATCGGCACCACAGATGCATCGCCGGTTGCACCACGGACGGGTCGCTGAGCGTGCCGGCCTTGATGACAAACAGGCCGGGCATCGTCGCCACTTCGCTGTACAGCGCAGAGCCGCAGGCGCCACAGAAGAAACGCCGCACGGGCATGCCGCTGCCGCCATCGCTGGCGAAACTGCTAAGACTGAGGCCCTCAACTTCGAAGCCCTCGGCGGGCACCACGACGTTGATGGAAAACGCGCTGCCCGATTGTTTTTGGCAGTCCGTGCAATGACATACAGCGGTCACCAACGGGGCGGCGAGGGTCGAATACTGAACGTTGCCGCACAGGCAGCTGCCATTAAGGGTGCTCATGGTTAAAGTCTCTTTGGGTCGGGGGAAAGAATCAGGGTTGAGCGATGGATCCGGATTGCCATTGCAGGGCGTTTTGCGCGGTGTGCCGGATGCTGCGCAGGGCGCTGTAAAACACCAGCGCGGCGAGGCTGCAACCGAATAACACGACGCAAAGAATCGAATACTTGATAGCGTTCGGATCCTTGAACACGTAGTCGGTCAGCACGCCGACCATCACCGGCCCGCAGCCGGCGCCCAGCAGGCTCAGTGCGCCGGTGTACATGGCCATGAACTGGCCGCGCATCGGCGCCGGTGCGACTTCGACGATCAGCGCTGCACCGACGCCGAACAGGCAAGTCCACAGGGTCGCCGCCAGCACCAGAAAGGGCACTGCGCGTTCGACGCTTGAAGCCATCAACAGCGGAATACTAACGAGGGCGAGCAGCACGCTGGCGATCGCGGCGATGCGCAGGTTGGCGTTGGTCACGCCGCGATTGCGCCAGTATTCACCCAGCCAGCTGGCGAAGATCACACCGATCGGGCCGCACACGCACATGATCGCGCCCATCAAGGCGCCGATGCGCGCATAGCTCCAGCCGAACTCGCGGACAAAGTAGGTCGGTACCCAACTGCCGCTGCCGTAGACGGCGGTGTAGAAGCAGCCGGCACCAAGGAAAATCGCGGTAAAGGTGCGGCGGTTTTCGCGCAGATAGGCCAGCACCTCGCGCAGCGGAATCTCCACGCGCACGGTCGGGCTGAGCCCCATCGCGTTCTTACGCAGACGCGGTTCTGGCACGCCGATCATCAGTACCAGAACGAGCAAGCCCGGCAGGCCGATCGACATCAGCGTGGTCTGCCACGGTTGCAGCAAGCCCAGCCACGGCAAGGTCAGTGGGTGCGCGGTGAAGTAGCCAAGCACCAGCCCGGTCGCGAGCAACCCGGCGCCGGCACCGAACGAGGCGCCCATGCCGAACACGCCGAGCGCACGTCCGCGATTGTGCGGGGTGAACAAATCGCTGATCAGCGACACCGCGCCCGGCAACAGCACCGCCTCGCCAACCGCCACGCCAATGCGCGCCAGCAGCAGATGCCAGAACTCGGTTGCCAGCCCGCCGGCCGCCGTGGCCAGACACCACAAACCGATGCCGACGGTGATCACCAGCGGCCGATTACCACGGTCGATCAGGCGCGCAATCGGCAGCCCGACCAGTGAGTAAAACGCCGCGAAGGTGAAGCCGTGGAGAACCCCCATCCAGCTGTCGTTGACCTGCAACGAATGCTGAATCGGGCCGACCAGCAGCGTGAGGATCTGCCGATCCATGATCGAAAAAACATAGGCGATCAGCAGAACGCTGACCGTGTAATAAGCCTGCCCACGATGGGTGAGTTCCACGGGCGAGGAGGTGACGGTGCTGGCCTGGAAACCGTTTGTGCTGGACATCGTTGGATGACCTCTTGGCGTGCGTTGTTTTTATTGTTGAACGCTGCCAATGCGCGCGTGTGCGGCGCGCATTGGCCATGGCAATAAACGCTTAGCCGGGTTGCTGCCAGAGATTGTTGTCCTGCCAGATGTTTTCCTTGCGCCAGTGCTCCGGCAGGGTTTCGCCGGTGTGTTGAATGACTCGGCCGATGAGCAATTTCAACTGCTGGGCTTCTTCGTAGTCGAGTGATTCGAGGGCGCTCATTTCTGCCGCTTTGGCAAACGCCAGCCACTGGATGGTCAGTTGCCGTCCGGACTCGGTGAAGTAGATGCGCTCCGATTCTTCGTCAGACGCCTCCAGCGTCAACAAACCCTTGTCGACCCACAGGTCGAGGTGCTCGCGGGGCAGATGCTTGCCAACGAATTCGAACAGGCGCCGCAGTTGCGTCAGGGTTTTGCCTTCGCCGAAGCTGAGCATGCCCAGCAGTTCGAAATCCAGATCACTCATGCCCATCGTCTTGAGTTGCTGACGAATCGGCAATTGCATCTGGTAGTAGGCGCGACCGAGCAGGAAGCCCAGCCAATTCTCGCCGTAAACGCTGTTGTCCACCGCTGGCGCTGGCTGCATCAGGCGCCGGTAACCGCCGCCATGGAACACCAGCGGCGGCGTATCGAAGCGGTCGAAGGCGAGCACTTCGCCGACCAGAATGACGTGGTCACCACCTTCATATTGGTAGGTGGTGCGGCACTGAAAACGTGCCGAACAGCCTTCCAGCAGGGGAATGCCGTCGGGGCCGCGACCGGTGGTGAGCCCGGCGAATTTGTCGACGCCGCGCTTGGCGAACATGTTCGACAGGTGTTCCTGATCGGTGGCCAGAATATGCACGGCGAAGTATTCGGACGCGGTGAACGCGTGGGCGGAGGTCGAGTCCTTGTTCAGGCTCCAGAGCACCATCGGCGGGTCAATCGATACCGAATTGAAACTGTTCGCGGTCAAGCCGTAGTCCTGGCCGTCGGCGCCGCGCGTGGTGACGATGGTGACGCCGGTGGTGAAGGCGCCGAGGGCCTGGCGGAACTGTCTTGGGTCAAAATTCGTATTGTTCATGCTGGGGACTCCATCGCCGCCAACGTATCGGGGCGAATTTATTGTTGTTCTGACAAACACGCATGCTTCAAGGGCAGAGCTTCAGTGATTCACGGGCACAGCAATGGCATGACCAGGCGGCCGAAGCGCTCAGCCTCTTCATGATGCGGGTACCCGGAAAGGCAGAAACCGGTGCAGCCGGCCTCGACAAATTCCATCAGTTGCGCGGCGACTTGCTGGGGATTGCCGACCACTGCAACGCCAGCGCCCGGGCGGACTTCGGTGATGCCAGTCCACAGGTGCGGGGTCATTTTGCGCCCGACGGTTTTCGACAATTCGGCTGCTCGCTGGCTGGCGACCGAGTTACTTTTTGCCGCCATTTGCACGGCGGCGGCCAGTGCCGAGTTTTCTGCACCAGCAATCAGCGCCTCTGCGGCGGCCCAAGCGTCGTCTTCGTTTTCGCGGCAGATGATCTGCAAGCGCATGGCGAATTGCAGTTCATCTTCACGTCCGTATTTGGCGGCGCGGGCGCGCATTTCGATGATCTGCCCGGCGATGCGCTCTGGGTAATCGCCCCAGAACAGGTGCACCGACGAGTGCTTGGCTGAAATCTCCGCCGCCTGCTCCGAGCCGCCGCCGAGGAAGAAGGGCGGGTGCGGTTGCTGGAACGTCGACGGTATGATTTTCGGCCCGTTTACCTGGAAGTATTTGCCGTTGTGCTCGACGTCCTGTTCAGTCCACAGGCGCTTCATCAACTCGACTTCTTCAAGAAGCTGATCGTAGCGCTGTTCTTTTTCCGCAAACTGGCCTTCGGCGACAGCGTCTTTGTCGCTGACACCGGCAATCAGGTTGAGGTAAATGCGGCCCTGGGACATCTGGTCGAAGGTCGCGATCATTTTTGCCTGAGCCACCGGGTGGATGTAGCCAGGCTTGAGCGCGGCGAGCATTTTCAAGTGTTTGGTGCGCGAGGCGAGAAACGCGGCGACCATCCAGGCATCCCAGCAAATCGCGCTGACCGGAATCAGCATGTAGTCGAAACCGGCGTTTTCGGCCGCGATGGCCACGCGCTCGAAGTGTTCCAGCGAGCGTGGAATGTCTTGGCTCGGGTCACCAAAAGCGCTGGTGTCGCCGAGGGTTGGACAGAACCAGCCCATGCTCAGGGGGATTTTATTATTCATTGTGAGGCTCCCGTCAGGTGAACGATGGGTGCACTTCATCAAAGGCTTAACGCTGAGTAAAATGAATAGGTAACATTGCCGGTATGCACAATATTAATATCCGCACGCTCGACCTGAACTTGCTGGTGGTGTTTCTCACGCTCTGGGAAACCCAAAGCGTGACCCGCGCCAGCGAGCGTCTGGCCTTGAGTCAGTCCGCCGTCAGCCATGCCTTGCGCCGGTTGCGTGAGCGCATGGGCGACGAGTTGTTTGTGCTGGGGCGCACTGGCCTGCTGCCAACCTCGCGGGCCACGGAAATCATCGGCCCGGTGCGTGAGGCGCTGGAGAAGATCGATCAAGTGTTGCAGGGCGGCAGCACGTTCTCACCGGGCACCACGCAACGAACCTTTCGGATTGCGGCGGGGGATTTTGTCGAGTTCATGATCTTGCCGAAACTGCTCCAGCACATCAGTACCACGGCCGCCGGGGTCGTCATCGAAGTCGTGCCGTTGCCGGATCCGTTGGCGCTGTCGCTGATGCTGGAGAGCGGGGCGATTGATCTGATGATCAACACACCCGCCGTGCTCGGCGCCGGTGTGCGCAGCGAGAAACTGGCCACCGTGCAGTTGCAGACCCTGATCTGGCAGCGCGAAGGCCTGAAGGCCGGGCGTTTCCCGATGGCGTTGTATCTGGAGCGCCCGCACGTGGTGATCAGCATGCACGAGCGCGGCGGCAACATCATCGACCGCACCCTGGCGGCGCAGTCGTTACGCCGCCCGATTGGTGCGGTGGTGCAGAATTTCATGGCGATGCCGGTGATCGCTTCGCAAACCGGCTACATCTGCAACCTGCCGAGCCCCATCGCACAGGCATTTGCCAAGGCTTACAAACTCAGCTGCCACGCGCCGCCCATCGAGTTTCCGGAGCCGGAACTGATCGTCTGCTGGCACACGCGATTCGACGCCGACGCAGGCCTGCAATGGATGCGCGATCTGGTCAGGCAGTGTGCGCTGGCTTGACGCTCGGCTTTACAGCAAGCTCCACGAAACCCCGACATAAACCCCCATACCTTCCCCCGGCGTCGACCGCGCGGCATCCAGACCTTTGTCGTCATACCCCGGCGTGACCGTGGCGGCGTAGTGTTTGTTGGTCAGATTGCGCATGTCGACCCAACCCTGCCAGTCTCCTTTCGGCGCGTTGTAGCCGAGCGTTGCGCCGAACAGTGCGTACGGATCGGCGTAGTAGCTGTCCGCGTAATCCACGGCAACTTTCGACACCAGTTGCGTATTCACCGCCGCGAAGAACCCCTGCGGCCAGTCGTAGCGCAATTCGCCTTGGTAGTAATGCATCGGCAGGCCCGGCAAGCGGTTGTCGCCGAAGCGGTCGTCGTCGCGATAGTGGAAATCGCTGAAGGTATACGCCTGACGCAGACTCAACTGGCGGCCATCGGCAGCCGACCAGAGTTTGCTGTTGAGGCTCGCTTCAACGCCTTGGTGCACGGTCGGGCTGGCGTTCAACTCATACGGCGTGACGGCGTTGGCATCCGGCAGCACTGAAAGCAGTTCATGCCGAACCTGTGCGTAGTACCACGCCAGGCTCCATTCGCCGATGGCGCTGTCGCCACGCCCGCCGAGCTCCAGCGTGGTCGCGGTCTGGTTTTGCAGTTTGATCGGGTCTTTTTGCGTACCCGTCGCGGCGCCGTTACCGGCAGCGAAGCGCACGTTGGAGCTGTAGATCAGCGACCACGGGTGCGGCGCTTCGACGGAGCGGCTGAGGTTGCCGAACACTTGCAGATCCGGGTTGAGCTGGTAGCGCAGGCCGAGGCGCGGCGCGTAGTCCCAGTCGTTCATGCTGGTTTTGCCGCCGCTTTGCGGATAGGTCACGTCGCTTTCGCGGCGGGTGTAGATCGCGGCGAGGCCGGTGGTCAGCCAAAGATCGTTGGCGATTTCCAGGTCGTTGCCGAAGTGCAGTACGGTGTCCGAACCCTGATAGGTGAAATCGCGCATTTTTGTGCCCGGCGCATAACCGGCGGTGTTGCCGGAGGGGATGCGCACGAATTCGCTGGCGCCGTCATTGGGCAGGTGTTTGGTCACGCGCAGGCCGACGTTGCTGCGGCTTTCCATGCCGAAGATCGTGTCGCGACGTTTGTAGTCGAAGGTGCCGCTGACATCGGTGTAAGCGACTTTCAAACGGTTCGGGCCTTCGCGCAGATCCATCGGGTAGTCGTGGTAGACGAGGCCGGTCTGGATGCTTGAATCGTCGTCGATGTAGAAGGTGGTTTTGTTGCCGATGAAGGTGCTGCCCGGTTGCTTGCGGCTGTCGTCGCGCGCCACGTAAGACGGGTTGGCCGCGCGCGGATCGTGCTCGATGGAGTGCTTGGTCACGCGGCCGGCGAGGTCGTTGTCGGTTTCGCGGTAGCGAATGTAGAAGCGCGTTTCCAGGTTCGGGTTGAAGCGATAACCGAAGTTGGCGATCACGCCTTTGCTTTCGCTGGCGGTGTGATCCTGATAGCCGTCGGCGTTGGAATCGGTCAGCGACACGTAGTAGTCGAAGTCGCCGAGCACTTGCCCGGAACTGACCTGACGCTGCTGATAGCCGTGGCTGCCAGTGGCGTAGCGCACTTGCAGTTTCGGCGCGTTGTAGCCGGTGTGGCTGACGTAATCGATGGCGCCGCCGAGGGCCAGTGAGCCACGGTCGAAACCGTTGGCGCCGCGCAGCACTTCAACGTGATCGACCCACAGCGGTTCGAGCAATTCGTAAGGCGTACCGCCGGGGCCGGTCAGCGGCAGGCCGTCAAGCATGGTGTAAAGGCCCGAGGCGTGGGCGCCCGGCGCGCGATTGATGCCCGAACCACGCACGGAAATCTTCACGCCTTCGTTGCCCGCCGACTGCGCGTAAACGCCCGGTTGATAGGCCAGCACATCCTCATTACTCGAGACGCGGCCCTGCAACGGTTGGCGCATATCGACCACGTTGGTGCCGCCGGGCACTTGCTCGAGGCGTTCTTTGGCTTCTTCAACCGACGCATCCGAACCGCGCTGCTCATCGGCCGAAATCAG
The DNA here is from genome assembly GCF_049959085.1 of Pseudomonas rustica. Lineage (NCBI taxonomy): Bacteria > Pseudomonadati > Pseudomonadota > Gammaproteobacteria > Pseudomonadales > Pseudomonadaceae > Pseudomonas > Pseudomonas rustica. The sequence continues at coordinate 2,278,865 of NZ_CP188200.1, forward strand.
CACTTGCCCCAGTTCCAGACCTTGAGTCTCGGCCATCGCCGGGCAGGCAAGGGCCAGGCCCAGCAGGGCAGTGGGCAGGGATTTTGGCGACGGCATCGAAAAACTCCAGACAGGCAAGGGCGGGCAATGAATGAACAGTGCGACGCAGGAAAGAACGAAGGAAACACATGGCAATTTTGCTTTTTACCCGGCGATGGCAAACAGCAGGTCATGAACTAACCTCACGTGTCTGGTGTGTGTCGTCAATAAACATTCTGTTTCTGCATTCATTCGAGAGGGCCGGGTCATGGCAAAAGACAAAAAGAAGGACGCCAAGGCGCCTGAAAGTCCGAAGCTGAAAAACAAGGATTACCTGGAGCAACTGCGCAAACTGCACGTTGAGCTGGTCAAGTTGCAGGAATGGGTGATCGCCGAGGGCGTAAAGGTTTGTATTGTTTTTGAAGGGCGTGATGGCGCGGGGAAGGGCGGTACGATCAAGGCGCTGACTGAGCGTGTGAGCCCGCGGGTTTTCCGCGTGGTGGCGCTGCCGGCGCCGACCGATCGCGAGAAGAGTCAGATGCATGTGCAGCGTTATTTGCCGTATCTGCCGGCGGCGGGGGAAGTGGTGATCTTCGACCGCAGTTGGTACAACCGCGCCGGTGTCGAGCGGGTGATGGGCTTTTGCACGGATGAGCAGGCGGACAAGTTTCTCAAGTCGATCCCGTGGGTTGAGCATGCGATCGTGCAGTCCGGGGTGATTTTGCTGAAGTATTGGCTGGAAGTGAGCCCGGAAGAGCAGACGCGGCGGCTGGAAGCGCGGATCAATGACGGTCGCAAGATCTGGAAACTGACGCCGATGGATCTGAAATCCTACAGCCGCTGGTACGACTACTCGCGGGCGCGGGATGAGATGTTCAAACATTCCGATACCGAGCATGCGCCTTGGCTGGTGGCGGATTCGAATGACAAGCGTCGGGCTCGGCTGAATATCATCACCGATGTGCTGAGTCGCATTCCTTATGAGGATGTGAAGCGCGAGAAGGTCGAACTGCCGAAGCGGCAGAAGGCCGGCAAGTACAAGGATCCGAATTATCCGTATCGGCGTGTGGCGGAAAAATTCTGATACGCAGCCGGGTGCGATGTTGAACCCACCGCCGCCTTCGCGGGCAAGCCCGGCTCCCACAGGGTTCTCGGTCGTATGCAAATCCCCGAACACCCCACAAATCTTTGTAGGAGCTAGCCTGCTGGCGATTGCTTTGGGTCAGGCAACATCTTCGGCACAGACACTCCGCTTTCGCGAGCAGGCTCACTCCTACAGGGTTCTTGGCCGTACACAAATCCCCGATCACCCGACAAATCTTTGTAGGAGCTGAGCTTGCTCGCGAAAGCGGTGGGTCAGTCACCATCTCCGGTACAGATCCACCGCTTTCGCGAGCAAGCTCAGCTCCTACATGGGGCTCGGTCGTACCGAAGATCCCGAACATCCCACAAAACCCTGTGGGAGCTAGCCTGCTGGCGATTGCTTTGGGTCAGGCAACATCTTCGGCACAGACACTCCGCTTTCGCGAGCAGGCTCACTCCTACAGGGTTCTTGGCCGTACACAAATCCCCGATCACCCCACAAATCTTTGTAGGAGCTGAGCTTGCTCGCGAAAGCGGTGGGTCAGTCACCATCTCCGGTACAGATCCACCGCTTTCGCGAGCAAGCTCAGCTCCTACAGGGGGCTCGGTCGTACCGAAGATCCCGAACACCCCACAAATCCCTGTGGGAGCTAGCCTGCTGGCGATTGCTTTGGGTCAGTCACCATCAACGGTACAGATCCACCGCCATCGCGAGCAAGCTCAGCTCCTACAGGTTCTCGGTCGTACCGAAAATCCCGAACACCCCACAAATCCCTGTGGGAGCTAGCCTGCTGGCGATTGCTTTGGGGCAGGCAACATCTTTGGCACAGACACTCCGCTTTCGCGAGCAGGCTCACTCCTACAGGGTTTTGTGGCGTACACAAATTTGCGAACACCCCACAAATCCTTGTGGGAGCTGAGCTTGCTCGCGAAAGCGGTGGGTCAGTCACCATCTCCGGCACAGACATTCCGCTTTCGCGAGCAAGCTCAGCTCCTACAGTTTGGTGTTGTCTGTTTGATTACTTCGACAAACGCCTGCACCCGCGCACTGCGTTCATGCTTGCGCGTCAGCAGCAACAGCGGCGCTACGGCGCCTGGCTCAGCCAGCGGTCGATAAACCACGCCACGCTTAACCAGCGCCCGCGCACATTCAGGCACCACCGCAACCCCTCGACCAGCCGCGACCAACGCAATAATCGAGGTGATCTGTTTGCCCGTCGGCCCAGCGATCGGCGCCAGCCCATGCAGGCGAAAAAGCGCTTCAACGATGTCATTCAACCCCGAACCATAATCCTGCGGGAACGCAATCAACGGATAAGCGCTCAGCTCCGCCAACGTCACCCGATCCTGCAAGGCCAGCGCGCTATCACTGGCAACCGCCGCCACCAACGGTTCATTGCCCAAACAGATCGCCTGCACCCGCGCATCCTCGCCAACCGGCAACAAACGACTCAAGCCAATATCCAGCCGCCCCTCAATCAACTGCGCACACTGATGATTCGAAGCCCCTTCATCCACCGTCACCTGCACTTCGGAATACAACGAACAAAACCGCTTAAGCGTCTCGCTAAACACATCCGACAACGCAATCGAGCTCGCATACCCCACCGCCAAATGCCCGGCAGAGCCCGTCGCCAGCTTACGCGTGATGCCTTCCGTCATTTCCACCTGCTCCAGCAGCGCTCGCGCATGCGGTAAAAAATGTCGCCCCTCTGCAGTGAGCGTGACATTGCGGCTACTGCGATCAAACAGCTGAAACCCCAGCTCTTTTTCCAGTGCCGAAATCTGCCGGGTCAACGGTGGCTGGGCGATGTGCAGACGCGCGGCGGCTCGGCCGAAGTGCAATTCGTCGCTGACAATCAGGAAGTAACGCAGGCGGCGCAGATCGAGCATGTTCATCCTTGGGTATCAATCGGTCGGAAATCGGTATTGGATCCGTGCAGCGTTCATCTTATAAAAATGTTTAAAAATATTTCTGAAAATTCCTGCGGCTTCTCAACATCGCCTTCAGAACTACATGGATATTCAATGAAGACTCTGCTCGAAAGCCTCATCCCGATCCCCGTGGCCGCGCTCGGCGCATGGCTTGGTTACCTCACCGGCCTGCCGCTGGGCGAGCTGATCGGCGCGATCTGCCTGGTCACCGCGTTAAGCAAAATCGGCGTGCGCATGCGTATGCCTTACCCGTTCGTGGCCGCCGTGCAGTTGCTGCTCGGCATCAGTGTCGGCTCGATCGTCACCGCTTCAATGCTCCGCGAGCTGAGCGATTTCAGCATCTTGGTAGGCTTGCTGATCTGCATGACCGCGCAAATCGTCGTCGGCTACAACTGGTTGCGGCGCATGGAACGCTGGGGTCATGTGGAAAGCCTGCTCGGTTCGATACCAGGCGCGATGGCGGCGGTGATGACGGTCACCAGCGATCAAGGCCCGGCCTCGGGGCGCATAGCCTTTGTACACATCGTGCGGTTGCTCGCGTTGTTGCTGGTGGTGACGCTCATCGCGGGCGGTCATGCAGACAACACGGCACCGACTCTGGGCGCGTTGGACGATTACCTGCGAGTGATCCCGCCCGCGCTGGCGGCAGTGCTCGCCGGGTATCTGCTGGAACGCTTCGACGTCCCCGCGCCATACATGCTCACCGGGTTGCTCTGCACAGCCGCGGCCAACGTCGGTTTTCACGCCGATTTGCAGGTGCCGGAGCCGCTGGCGATTGTCGCGCTGATCCTGCTCGGCGGGTTGATCGGTATCCGCCTCAAAGACATCACCCTCAAGGATTTCGTCCGCTACATCCGCGCCGGGCTGGTGGTCACGGCGCTGACGTTCTGCTCGACGCTGGCGATTGCCTTCGCGTTCAGCCAGTTCACCGGCAAGCCGTTTCTCGCACTGTTCATGTCGTGGGTGCCGGGCGGCGTCGAGGTGATGACGGCAGCGGCGTTGCTGCTCAAACTCGACCCGGCGTTCGTGATGCTCAATCACGTGGTGCGCATGTCGATCATCCATCTGTGCCCGGCAGTGCTGCCCAAGCGATTCTTTCAGGAGAATCCGCAACCGGCATAAACACCCTCCATCCGTCGCCCGCGCTGAACGACGCAGGAAGGACTTATCTCTATCGGTGAAGCCCTCGATGAGAAATCCCCTATGTTCGATCAGCGGAAGAAAGAATCACTGGCGGCATGGCGCAAACTGGCGACGCAATCGCAAAAGCGCCTGGATCCGGAAGAACAATATGACGAGTTGCTCAAAGCCGCCGATGACATGGAGGAGCAAGGGCTGATCACCAGCGCCGAATGGCGTCAGTTGGTGCGCGATGCGGGCAGCGTGTTCACGCATCCCGATCAAGCGCGCAGATAAAATCGGCAACGGTTGAGTGATGCCATGGACTCGCTCGACTCAGCGCTGATGGCGGCGCGCAGCCAGTTTGCGATCACCATCAGTTTTCACATCGTGCTGGCCGCGTTCACCATCGGCCTGGCCAATTTTCTGCTGGTGCTCGAGGCGCTTTGGCTAAAGAGCGGACGGCAGATTTATCTCGATGTTTACCGCTATTGGCTGAAAGTATTTGCCCTGAATGTCGCGGTGGGCACTGCCTCGGGGCTGATTCTGGAGTATCAGTTCGGCCTCAACTGGTCGCGGCTGGCGGTTCAGGCGGGCGATATTCTCGGCCCGCTGATGTTTTACGAAGTGTCGGCGGCGTTTTTTCTCGAAGCGGGTTTCCTCGGCATCATGCTGTTCGGCATGAAGAAGGTCGGCCCGCGCCTGCATTTTTTCGCCACCTGCGCGGTGGCGGTGGGCTCGCTGATCAGCGCGTTCTGGATTCTCTCGGCGAATTCCTGGATGCACACGCCGGCGGGGTATTCGATTGCCGCCGACGGCCGTTTTTTCGCCGAAGACTGGTGGGCGATCATTTTCAATCCATCGTTTCCCTATCGGCTGGTGCATATGACGCTGGCAGCGTTGCTCGGCACCGCGACGCTGGTGGCCGGCATCAGTGCCTGGCAATTGCTCAAAAACGCCGACAATCCACGGGCGCGTTTGGGATTTTCCATGGCGCTGTGGCTGCTCGTCGTGCTGATGCCGGTGCAGATGGTGGTCGGCGATCTGCATGGTCAGCACAGCTTGAAAGTGCAGCCGCAGAAAGTCGCCGCCATTGAAGGTTCGTGGACGCGTCCAGCCGAGGGCGCGGGCGAACCATTGCGGCTGTTCGCGTGGCCCGACATGGCGCAACGGCACAATCACTGGGAAGTGGCGATTCCGCGAGTGGCTTCGTTGTACCTGACCCATGATCTCAGCGGCACCATCGCCGCCCTCGATGAATTTCCCGCGCAGGACATTCCGCCCGTGGCGCCGGTGTTTTTTGCGTTTCGGCTGATGGTCGGACTGGGCGTTTTGATGCTGGGGCAGGGCGTGGTCAGCCTGTTTTTCCGTCGTCGTCAGCGCCTGTACACGTCGCGCGGCTGGTTATGGGCCAGCGTGTGCATGGCGCCGGCGGGTTTTGTCGCGATGCTCAGTGGCTGGGTTGTCACCGAGGTGGGTCGCCAGCCGTTTACCGTCTACGGCTTGATGCGTACGGCCGACAGCCTGTCCTCGGTGTCCCGCGCGCAAGTGCTGGCTTCGACCTGGCTGATTCTGCTGTTTTATCTGCTGATTTTTGGCATCGGCCTGTGGGTGTTGCTGCGTTTATTGCGCGAGCCGCCAAAGCAGGACGAGTCCGGGCCGCAGCCGACGCTGGCCGATGAAACGGGGCATTGCTGATGGACACCGACTGGATCACGCTGCTGTGCGCGGGCGCTCTGGCCTTCTCGGTGATGAATTACGTGCTGCTCGACGGCACGGATCTGGGCGTCGGTGTGCTGCTCGGCTTGACCGAAAACAGCCAGCACCGCCGCGCCATGGCGGTAACCATTCTGCCGATCTGGGATGCCAATGAAACCTGGCTGGTGCTGGGCGGCGGCGGGCTGCTCGCGCTGTTTCCGCTGGCCTACGCGATTTTGCTGCCGGCGCTTTATCTGCCTTTTATCCTGATGTTCCTCGCGCTGATTCTGCGCGCGGTGGCGCTGGAATTTCGCGACCATTCGCCCAACGAAGCGATCAAGCGTTGGGTCGATGGCGCGCTGTTGTGCGGTTCTTTGCTGGCGGGCGCGATTCAGGGCGTGGTGTTGGGAACGCTGGTGCAAGGTGTGCCGCATCAGGGCAGCCAATACACCGGCAGCGGTGTGGAATGGCTGGGGGCGTTTCCGCTGTTCTGCGGCGTGGTCTTGGTACTCGGCTACACGTGGCTCGGCGCTTGCTGGCTGTATTGGCGAACCGTCGACGACTTGCAGCGGCGCTGCGCACGCCAGGCGCGGGTGTTGGCGCTGATCACTGTGATGCTGTTGATTGTGCTGGTGATATGGACGGCAACGTTGCAGGCCCAATACATGCAACGTCTGACCGATATTCGCGTCTGGGCGCCGACGCTGATGGTGCTCGCCATTCTTTCAGCGGTGTTCTGGTCGGGGTTTCGCAGCCGCTTCGATGGCGTTCCGCTGTTCGCCGCGCTGGGCGTGTTTGTGCTGGCATTCGCGCTGATGCTGGTTGCGTTGTTTCCGCTGATCATACCGCCGGATCTGACCTTGAAAGCCGCCACGTCCAGCCCGAAAAGCCAATTGTTCATGTTGATTGGTTTCGCCGTGCTGATCCCGGTGACCCTGGTTTACAACACTTTTGGCTTCAAAGTCTTCAGCGGCAAAGTGCGGCCGATCAAGTCTTCTTGAGAGCGTATTGGCTGGCCAGATACTGGCAGATGCGACCTGTCTGTTCTGAAAACGTCAGCCCCGAGAACTTTCATCCCCTCCATCGAGTCGACCAGACAACCACAAAACCGGCCATACGACGGGTCGGTTGAAAACTATAAAAAGGTGTCTGTCATGAGTTGTCTGATTTGTGCGGGGGGCGCTGAGCGCATTCATTGCCAAGGCCCATGGGAAGAACGCGATTGTCCGGACTGCGGGCGCTATCGCGTGGCCGACGAACTCTTGCTGAAACTAATTGAGCAGGGGCAAATCTTCGATGTCGGCAAAACCCGAGGCTGGCTCGACAGTCGCCGCGCCGAGGTGGCGATCCCGTCGATTGAGGTGCATGAGGCGCTGCTCGTCGGATGATGGCGGGGCGCCAGCACGTCGCATCCCTTAATCTGACGTTAGCTGGTAATCTGCCGACCGATTATCTGCAGCTCTCGGGAGCCTTTCATGACTGGCCTTTACGCCGCTTTTCCTCCAGACCTGGCTCCTGGCAATGTTTCGGCGGCGCAAACCGCGCTGTCGGACATCGAGCTGCTGCACAGCATCAGCGTCAGCCTGATCGGCGAGCAGGATCGCGAAGCGCTCTACGGCAAAATCGTCGATGCGGCGGTGTTCATCACCGGTTCACAGTTCGGCACAATGCAATTGCTTTGTACGCCGGAACACGGCGCCGGCCATGGTGGCGAGCTGCAATTGTTGTATGCCCATGGCCTGCCGGCCGAGGCGGTCGGTTTTTGGCATTACGTCAGCCCGGCGGCCTATAGCAGTTGCACCTTGGCGCTGAAACTCGGCCAGCGCGCGATCATTCCCGATTTCGAACAATGGGCCGACATTGCCGGCACCGAAGACCTGCTCGCTTTTCGCCGCACGGGCATTCGCTCGGCGCAGACCACGCCGTTGATGTCGCGCGATGGCCATCTGCTGGGCATGATCTCGACGCACTGGAACAAACCGCACCATCCCTCCGAACGCGATTTGCGTCTGCTGGATATTCTCGCGCGCCAGGCCGCTGATTTGCTCGAACGCACCATCGCGGAAGAGGCGTTGCGTGAAGTCGAAGAGCAGCAACGGCAGACCGCCGCGCGTTTGCGCGAACTCAACGAGACCCTCGAACAGCGTGTCGCCGAGCGCACCGCCGAATTGATGCAGGCTGAAGAGAAACTGCGCCAGTCGCAGAAAATGGAAGCGGTGGGGCAACTGACCGGGGGCCTCGCCCACGATTTCAACAACCTGCTGACCAGTATTTCCGGTGCGCTTGAGCTGATGAACCGGCGCATCGGCCAAGGGCGCCTGAGCGAAGTCGACAGGTACATGGTCGCCGCCCAAAGCGCGGCAAAACGTGCGGCGTCGCTGACCCATCGCCTGCTGGCGTTCTCGCGCCGGCAAACCCTCGAACCGCACGCCACCAACGTCAACACGCTGATGTACGGCATGGCCGAGCTGATCCAGCGTACCGCCGGGCCGGGCATTGTCGTCGAGACGCTCGGCAGCTCGGAGCTGTGGCCGGCATTTGTCGACAAGAGTCAGTTGGAAAACGCGCTGCTGAACCTCTGTCTGAACGCCCGCGATGCCATGCCCGATGGCGGTCGCATCACCCTGGAAACCACCAATCAGTGGATGAATCGCGAGGCAGCGCGCGGCATTGATCTGCCCGAAGGCGATTACCTCTGTGTCAGCGTTCGTGACAACGGTACCGGCATGTCGCCGGACGTCATGGCGCATGTGTTCGAACCGTTTTTCACCACCAAACCGATCGGTCAGGGCACTGGCCTCGGGCTGTCGATGATCTACGGGTTTGCCCAGCAATCCGGCGGGCAGGTGCAGATTCAATCGACGGTGGGTGAGGGCACGCAGGTGTCGATTTACCTGCCGCGCCATCATGTCGAGGCCAGCCAGGACGAACATGACGCTGCCGATGAGTCCGTCGCGGCCTAGCAACTGGGCGAGACCGTGTTGCTGGTCGACGATGAGCCGACCGTGCGCATGCTGCTCGTCGATGTACTGGGCGAACTCGGTTACACGGTGATCGAAGCCGCCGACAGCGTCGCCGGGCTGAAGCTGTTGCGCTCCGATGTGCACATCGATTTGCTGGTCACCGATGTCGGCCTGCCGGGCGGCATGAACGGCCGGCAACTGGCCGAAGCGGGGCTGCAATTGCGCCCGCAGCTGAAGACCCTGTTTATCACCGGTTATGCCGAGAGCGCAGTGTTTGGCGGCGGTCAGCTTGAGGACGGCATGCACGTGCTGACCAAGCCGTTTGCCGTCGATGCGCTGGGTGGGCGGGTGCGCGAGCTGTTGGCGAAATAACGGCGGCCCCCGTCAGCGACCGTTCCCGAAACCGCAAGACTTCCCGCGCAAAAACCGGATAATGGCGGCCATTCGTTTAGCCGTATTCTGGTAATCCCGCATGGAAATCAAGGTCAATTTTCTCGACAACCTTCGACTTGAAGCCAAGTTCGACGACTTCACGGTGATCGCCGATCAGCCGATTCGCTACAAAGGCGATGGCTCGGCACCGGAACCGTTCGACTACTTTCTGGCTTCGTCGGCGTTGTGTGCGGCTTACTTTGTGAAGTTGTACTGCGACACCCGTAGCATCCCCACGGAAAATATTCGCCTGTCGCAGAACAACATCGTCGACCCGGAAAACCGCTACAACCAGATCTTCAAGATTCAGGTCGAGCTGCCAGCGGATATTTCCGACAAGGATCGTTTGGGGATCCTCCGTTCGATTGATCGCTGCACGGTGAAGAAGGTCGTGCAGACCGGCCCTGAGTTCATCATCGAAGAAGTCGACAACCTCGATGCCGATGCGCAAGCCTTGTTGATGCCGGTTTCCACGTCCGAGGCAGGCACCTACATCGCTGGCAAGGATCTGCCGCTGGAGCAGACCATCGCCAACATGTCGGGCATTCTCGCCGACCTCGGCATGAAGATCGAAATCGCTTCGTGGCGCAACATCGTGCCAAACGTCTGGTCGCTGCACATCCGCGACGCGCATTCGCCGATGTGTTTCACCAACGGCAAAGGCGCGACCAAAGAAGGCGCGCTGGCGTCGGCGCTGGGCGAGTTCATCGAGCGGCTGAACTGCAACTTCTTCTACAACGACCAGTTCTGGGGCGAAGAAATCGCCAACGCTGAGTTCGTGCACTTCCCGGACGAGCAATGGTTCAAGCCCGGCGCGAAAGACGAACTGCCGCCGGAAATCCTCGACGAGTACACCCTCGGCATTTACAACCGCGACGGCGAGCTGCGCGGTTCGCACCTGTACGACACCAACTCCGGCAACACTCAGCGCGGCATCTGCTCGTTGCCGTTTGTGCGCCAGTCGGATGACGAAGTGGTGTACTTCCCGTCGAACCTGATCGAAAACCTCTACCTGAGCAACGGCATGAGCGCGGGCAACACGCTGGCCGAAGCGCAGGTGCAGTGCCTGTCGGAAATCTTCGAGCGCGCGGTGAAACGCGAAATCCTCGAAGGCGAAATGGCCCTGCCGGACGTGCCGCAGGAGGTGCTGGAGAAATACCCGAGCATCCTCGCCGGCATCAAAGGTCTGGAAGAGCAGGGCTTCCCGGTGCTGGTCAAGGACGCGTCGCTGGGCGGTGAATTCCCGGTGATGTGCGTGACCCTGATGAACCCGCGCACCGGCGGCGTGTTCGCCTCGTTCGGCGCGCACCCGAGCCTGGAAGTAGCGCTGGAACGCAGCCTGACTGAATTGCTCCAGGGTCGCAGTTTTGAAGGCTTGAACGACTTGCCGCAGCCGACGTTCTCCGGGCAAGCGGTGACCGAGCCGAACAACTTCGTTGAACACTTCATCGACTCCAGCGGTGTGGTGTCGTGGCGCTTCTTCAGTGCCAAGCCGGACTTCGAATTCGTCGAGTGGGACTTCTCCGGACAAGGCGAAAATTCCAACGCCGAAGAGGCCGCGACGCTGTTCGGCATTCTCGAAGACATGGGCAAAGAAGTCTACATGGCGGTCTACGAGCACATCGGCGCCAAGGCGTGCCGCATCCTCGTGCCGGACTACTCGGAGATCTACCCGATCGAAGACCTGATCTGGGACAACACCAACAAAGCCCTGCAATTCCGCGCTGACATCCTCAACCTGCACAGCCTGAGCAAAGTCGGCCTGCGCAACCTCGCCCAAGGCCTGGAAAATAGCGAGCAGGACGATTACACCGAAATCACCACGCTGATCGGCATCGAATTCGACGACAACACGCCGTGGGGCAAGTTGACGATTCTGGAACTGCGTCTGCTGATTTATCTGGCGTTGCAGAAGTTTGAACAGGCGAAGGATCTGGTTGAAGCGTTCCTGCAATACAACGACAACACGGTTGAGCGCGGCTTGTTCTATCAAGCGGTGAACGTGGTGTTGGAGATGGAACTGGATGAAGACCTGCTGCTGGAAGACTACGAAGCCAACTTCCGCCGGATGTTCGGTGACGAGCGGATGGATGCGGCGATTGGCTCGGTGAATGGCAGCGTGCGGTTTTACGGTTTGACGCCGACTAGCATGAAGCTGGAAGGCCTGGATCGGCATTTGCGCTTGATTGAGAGCTATAAGAAATTGCATTCGGCTCGGGCTGATTTTCAGTAGCTTGAATTGTTACCCTCACCCCAGCCCTCTCCCGGAGGGAGAGGGGGCCGACCGAGGTGTCTTGCGTGTTACATCGACCTGAACGACCGGGTCGATTATGGATTCGGTGAAGCGCTTTCAGAAGACCGAGTCGATTCTGGATTTAGCAAAGCACTTTCAGGTCGGCGTACCTCACCAGCATCCCCCAATCAGTCCCCTCTACCTCTGGGAGAGGGCTAGGGTGAGGGGCTCCAGCATCTGCGCAATCCTCATCCGCAGTTCCCCATGCACATCCTCCGCATAAGGCACCGCTGTCTTCCAGTCATAAAACCACGCAGGCATTTTGCGTTTGTCCTCCGGTTCCGTGGCGTAACGGGGAAACAAGTGGCAATGCAGTTCGGGTTCTGAATTACCCAGAATTTCATAGTTCATCCGCAGCGCGCCGGTCACCGCCAATACCACATCCCCGAGGCGCGCCATGTCGAGCAGGTAAACCGCCCGGGCCTCCGCGTCCAGATCATTCAAACTCGGCACAACCGGGTCGGGCAGCAGCAGGCAATAGCCCGGCAAAAACTGCACATCACCCATGACTGCCCAGCCCGAAGCCATGCGGCAGATGACTTTATCGTTGCTGCCGTTGCGGGCCATTTCGACGCGTTGCGAGATAAGCGACATTCACAATCCTTGATGAAAGTTTTGAGTTCAAATTACCTTAACGTCCGTGCGCGGCATCCGCCAATGATCCCGTATCAACGCGCACAAACACCGAATCGCCCACCGCCGTCAGTACATCACCGGCAAACACCTCGCAAATCACCCGGGTCTTGCGCCCGACGTCGCCTTCAACCTTGGCGCGCAAGGTCAGCGGCACACCCATCGGCGTCGGCTTGATAAATTTGATGCCCAGATTACCCGTGACGCAATCGATACGCGGCAGGCTGCCCGGCTCGCGATTTTCGGCACGGTAGTGATAGGCCATCGCCGTCCAGTTGGAGTGGCAGTCGACCAGCATCGCGATCAAGCCGCCGTAGACCAGATCCGGCCAGCCGCAGTATTTGGCATCCGGCACATGCTCGGCGAGGACGTGCACGCCGTCTTCATGCCAGTAGCTTTTGATGTGCAGACCGTGCGGATTGCTACCGCCGCAGCCGTAGCAAACGCCTTCTGGTGCGGCGCTGTCTTGCAAAGCAGTGTCGAGGCTGGTCATGGTGTTTTCATCCTGAAAGTGGGAGCCCGGTGAGGCGAATGCGGTTGCGGCCACCGCGTTTGGATTCGTAGAGCGCGGCGTCGCCTTGTTCGATCAGCGCCGCCAGACTGGCCGGCGGCGCCTCGAACAGAGTGGCGCCGAGGCTCAAGGTGACGGGTTCGGTGGTGGGGAATGTCTGCGCAGTGGTGCCGAGAAACTGCTCGCGCAGCACGTTGCCGAGTTCGACGATACGTTCGCTTGTGGCGCCGTTGAGCAGGATGACGAACTCGTCGCCACCCAATCGAGCTGTCAGCGCATTACGCGGCAGCAGCGAACGAATCATCTCGCTCAAGGCGATCAGCAAGCGGTCGCCGGCGATATGGCCGTACTGATCGTTGACCAGTTTGAAGTTGTCGATATCGATCAGCAGCAGGGCGCCGGGACGTTCAGCCGAGACATCGGCGAGCAAGCGCGGCGCACGTTTTTCGAGGGCGCGGCGGTTGTAGAGGGCGGTCAGAGGATCGCGTTCGGCGAGGCGGGCGATCTCTTTTTCGCGGCGATAGCGCTCGGTGCCGGTCATCGACAGCGCAATCAGCATGATCGCCATCGCGCCTTCGACCAGTGAAATCTGGATGATCTCGCCACGGAATGCCGCCAGATCAATCAGCGTGCCGGGGATGACCACGGTCAGCGCCTTGGCGATATAAAAAGCGCCGTGCACCAGCAACACGTAGCGCAGTTGCACGGCGCCGACGCTCAGGGATTTACCGTGCGGGCGCAGCAGAAAACTGCCTTTGAGCGTCGCCAGTGCCACCAGCAGCGAGTTGGCCGCGAGCATGACTTTCGACCACAGCGGCCCGTCCGGCAGCAGCAACATCACCAGCCAGGTGACGAAAATCAGATACCAAGCGCTCGACAGGCGCGTCTGGGTGAAGCGCGCGACACCGAGCAGGAACAGAAAGTGTGCGGTCACCAGCAGACCGTTGGCGAACCAGATGCCGATCAGCAAAAAGCCGCTGCTGCGTAGCAAGGCGAGGGTGGAACCGACGGTGATCGTGGCGAAACCGGCGCTCCAGAACAGCAGGGAAGGCTCGCGAATGCTGCGCCACTCGATCGCCAGGTACAGCGCCGCGGCGGCTGCAAGCGCAATCGAGATGGTCAGCATTGTAATAGGGTCGAGCGGCATTTCTGAGCGGGCCTGTCTATTGGGCATTAAGACCGGCGATTGTAAGCGTTTGCGGGTGTTTTGGCAGGAGGGCGGCGCGCACGGCAATCGCCGCCGCGCCGAACGGTTACTGACTGGCGTCGAGCACCACGCGATAGCGCGCCTTGCCGCTGCGCAGATGGTCGACGGCCTCGTTGACCTTGCTCATGGGAAACATCTCGACCTGCGGCAGAATCTGATGTCGCGCGCAGAATTCGAGCATGGTCGCCATGGTGCCCGGCGAGCCAACCGGTGAGGCCGACAACGATTTTTGTTGAGGAATCAGATCGAACACATGCACCGGAATCGCGCTGGGTACGATGCCAACGAAGTGCAACCGGCCGTTGCCGCGCAGGGTGGCGAGCATGGCTGGCCAATCGAGGTCGGCGTTGGCGCTGATCAGCAGAAAGTCGAGGGTGCCGGCAATCGCTTTCAACGCGCTGCTGTCGGTGGAGGCGACGACGTTGTGCGCGCCCAGACGCTTGGCTTCGTCCTGTTTGTTGAGCGATGAGGTGAACGCGGTGACTTCGCAGCCCCACGCATTGAGAAAGCGCAGCGCCAGATGGCCGAGGCCGCCGATGCCGACCACGCCGACGCGGTCGGTCGGTTTGACGCCAAATTGCAGCAACGGATTGAACACCGTTGAACCGGCGCAGAACAACGGCCCGACCAGCGCTGGATCAAGCCGTTCCGGCACTGGAATCGCCCACGCCCAGTGCGAACGCAGGCGATCAGCGAAGCCGCCGTTGCTGCCGATGATGGTCGGTTGCGCGGTGCCGCACAGTTGTTGCGAGCCACTGATGCAGGACGAGCAGTGCATGCAGCTGCCCTTGTACCAGCCGATCCCCACGCGTTGACCCATTTTCAGGCCGCGCACTTGTGGGCCCATGCGCACGATTTTGCCAACCACTTCATGGCCCGGCACAAACGGATAGCGGCTGATGCCCCAATCGTTGTCGATCAGCGACTGGTCGGAGTGACAGACGCCACAATATTCAACGGCGACTTCAACGTCTTCTTCGCCCAACGCGCCGGGGTCGTAGCTATAGCGCTCCAGCGGTGCGCCGGCAGCGGTGGCGGCCCAGCCGTTGAATGGGGTGGTTTCGGTGTTGCTCATGGGGCACCTCCGATAGGACTCACAGGGACTGTGACAGCCCGAGGAGTCTAGCCGGTCATTGCGCCGGCGCGAGCCAGGTTTCCACCACCCGTCGATCCAGTTCTTCCCAATAGGCCATGCCTAACACCCGCGTGGTGTTCAGCCCACGCAGGTAGCCGCGCAGTTGATTGGCGGTGTCGAGAATGAGCTGTGGGTCGTGGATGTCTTTGTCGAGTAGGACGCTTTCGTACTGGACAAGGTATTCGGCCACCCGATCACGGAAGTCGGGCAGTACGGCGTCGCGGATCAGATCAAACGTTCTCAAGGAAAGATCCTCAGTGATTATTTTCGTTGGAATTGAGTGTGTATCAATCTACACGGCGCGCAACTATCGCTGGAAGTAATAGTGATCATCACGAAACGGAAGTTCTGCTTTAGCGGCGTTAGGCGGAAAATTGCCTCCATCGAACACGCTGCTCAAGGAATTTGCGCGATGAACACATTGACTCGACTGGCCATGGTCGCCCTGCTGATGGGCGGGGCGGTTGCCGCAGCACCGACCTACGCAGACGACGCCCGGTCGTGTCACTTGCAACCCATTACGGCCAGCAGTGCGGCGTTGAAACACACGCAAACGGTCGGTGTGTTGTACAGCGAAAACACCTTGGAAAATCTGCAATACCTGGCGCGTTACCACGCCATGGCGGCGAACGGCGCAAAAGACGCGCTGGACTCGCGGATTCGTGAAGCGTTTGTCGCCAGTTCCGATCCGGAGTTGGCGGTCGACTGGTTGATCAGTTCGTTGCAGCAGCAGTTTTTGTCGGTAACCGTTTACGACAATCTCGATGCGTTGATTCAGGCGCATCCGGACGTGGTGGTCAAGCTCGACACGTTCAATCGCTTGCTGACCCAGCGTAACAGCCTGGTTGAAGCGCGTTTCACCGCGAAGTTCTACGACGCGAATCTGCAATACATCGGCAAGGCCGAAGGCGCGGTGGAGAAAAACTTGCCATCGGTCTGGGTGCATAACCTGGCAGCGCCTGCTGTTGCTGCACAGATCGACAAGCAGCGTGACCTGCAACTGAATGCGTTGAAGCAGTTCGACGCTTCGCTCAAGGCCCAGGTGGCCGCGAGTTGAACCCAACACAAAAATGGCGACGGCGGCTCCGTGAGGCTGAACCGTTGCCGGTTGAACCGAACCTTTTATTTTCAGGATTGAACCCGATGCGTCCTTTATTTGTGCCTGTTCTGGCGGTTGCTTCCTTGTTGCTCGGCGGCTGTGCTTCCGCCCCTAACACGCCGAGCCTGACCTTGCAGACCAGTAAGACCCCGGCGCAATACGCCGATTGCGTGGTGCCGAAGTTACAGGGCGACGCGCTCAGCCCGACTGTTTCGCAAACCCAGCGCAGCTACCGGATCGTGGTGCCGAGCAAGATTTCCGCCGACAACGTGCTGGAGGCTTACAAGGCCGGCACTGGCGGCAAGGTGTTTATCTATGAACGCCACTTGCTCGCCTCGAACTTGCTGCCGTCCAGTTTTGAACGTGCTGCACAGGATTGCATCTGAAGACTGTGCGAGCACGTATCTGAAAGAGCTCCTTTGGTTGGCCGCAACCAACCAATTCTTTGCCCCGCGCCTTTATTGGGTTGCGGGGTTTTTTTTGCCTCTACGAAATCTCTCATGAGAAAAACCTCTGTGGCATGTGAGGTCATTGTGGCGAGGGGATTTATCCCCGATGGGCTGCGAAGCAGCCCCTCTTTAGATTTAAAAGAAAGGGCCGCTGCGCGCCCCAGCGGGGATAAATCCCCTCGCCACAGGTTCTATGATTGGCCTGAGGTTGTGTGACAGATTGGCTGCTGTAACATGCCGACACCCACCTGTCGCGAGCACTGAAAATGGATTCTCACTCGATTCTGACCTTCACCCTGGTCGGCGCCATCGCAATTGCCAGCCCGGGCCCTGCGACGTTGATGGCGATCAACAACAGCCTGGCCCACGGTCAGCGCAGCACGATCTGGTCTTCCCTGGGCAACGCCAGCGGCCTGTTCTGCCTGTCCGCCGCCGCGATGCTGGGCCTCGGCGCCTTGCTGGCCAGTTCCGAGATGCTCTTCAACGCAGTAAAAATCCTTGGCGCCGGCTATCTGTTCTACCTCGGGGTCAAGCAACTGCTGAAAAAAGGCCCAATGCTCGCAGTTGGCAGTGACAGCGATACCAGCAAAAACCGCCCGAGTCGCGGCAAGCTGTTCAAATCGGCGTTCCTCACCGCAGTGACCAACCCGAAAGCGACGATGTTTTTCACCGCACTGTTCCCGCAGTTCATCGATCAGGACGCGGCGCTGCTGCCGCAGTTTTTCATCCTGACCTCGATCTTCATGGCGCTATCGGTATCGTCGCTCAGCGTCTACGCAGCATTGGCATCACGCGCCAAAGGCGTACTGACCCGACCCGCGTTGTCGCGGTGGGTCAGCCGGGTGGTGGGGACGACGTTCATCGGTTTCGGGGCGGCGATTCTGACGATGCGTCGGTAGACGGTTTTTTTTGATGTGCTGGGTTCCAATTGTGGGAGCGGGCTTGCTCGCGAAGGCGTCGGGTTGGGCGACTGGGCTTTTGTTGCCTGAGTACATATCCATTGCTGCGGTTACGGCGGCTTAGGGTTCCGCCCTTACGGCGGGTCACCTTTTCCAGACGCCGAAAAGGTAACCCAAAAGGCTTTGCCCCAGCGTTCGGCCCGCTCGCTGGGGCTCGGGGTTCCTTCGTTACGGAATTCATCCGGGCGCATCGCCTCCGGTTTGCTGCGCTGCACCTCCTCTCGATGTGTTTGGCTGCGCCAAACGGTCGCTACGCTCCCACCCCCGGATCAATCCCTCCACTCAGCCTGCCGACGGGGCGGGTAGCGCAAGATCAAAAGCTGCAGCCGAGCTCGCGCTCATCCTGTGTAGGAGCTGCCGAAGGCTGCGATCTTTTGATGTTGCTTGTGCTTTTGTAGGAGCCGAGCTTGCTCGCGAAAGCGGTGTACCTGCAACGAGGATACTGAACCTGCCGCCGCCTTCGCGAGCAAGCCCGCTCCCACAGGTTTCTAGGGGTTTCCAAAATCCCGATCATACGAAAACACTGTGGAAGCTGGCTTGCCAGCGATGGCGGCCTGACAGCCGACCAGTCTTAAGCAGCCATCGCCTCAAACCCACTTGAACTGAGCCGGGAACCGCGCCACAAAGTGTGTTCCCGATTCGGCGTCTGAGGTCACGCTCAACGTGCCGTTGTGCGCCGTGGCAATCTGCGCCGCGATATACAGCCCCAACCCCAAACCTTCTTTGCGATGGCCGGCTTCAGAACGGGAAAACGGTTCGAACAGCAGCGGCATCAATTGCGCCGAAATCGGTGTGCCTTGGTTGGTCAGCGAGATCACGATTTCATCGTTCTCCGCGTAGGCGTTCAAGACAATCGGCGCGTGAACCGAACCGTGAGTGGCCGCATTACCCAGAAGATTGGACAGTAACTGGCTGATGCGCAGCGCATCGCAATACACGCCGCTCGGCACATTCAGCGTGTGCGTGAACGTCGCTCGCGGGTGTGACGCCTGCACTTCTTCAAGGGTCAGTTGCAGCGTCTGTTGCAGGTCATCGACCAGTTTGCGCTGGATCGGAATCCCGCCACCCAATCGCCCACGGGCAAAGTCGAGGATGTTTTCAATCAGCACGCCCATGCGCAACGAGCTGTTGCGGATCGCCGAAATCAGATTCAGCGAACGTTTTTCCTCGGTCTTGGTTTCCAGCAGGTCGGCGCTCATGCGAATCGCGCTCAACGGCGTGCGCAGATCATGCCCAAGCACCGCGATGAACTGCTCGCGCAATCGGCCAAGTTCATTGGCATCGGCCAGTTCAACTTTGGTGGCCGCCAGATGGCTTTGCGTATCGAGGCTCATGGCGATCAACTGGGCGAACAGGGTCAGGGTTTTCGCGATGGCCGGTTCATCGAGATTGGCCGGGACTGAGTCGATGGCGCACAGCGTGCCGAAAAAATCGCCATTGGCTTTGACGATCGGAATGGAAATGTAGCTTTCCAGGCCATAGGTTATCGGCGTGTGGTGCGTGGAAAAGATCGGGTGGGTGCTGGCGTGACCGAAGATCACCGGTTGCTGGTGTTGGCGGATTTCGTGACAGATGGTCGATTCCAGCACCAACTCGCCACCAGGTTTCAAGCCGAAATCGATCGAGTCATCGACAGCGCAGGCCACCCAGTTGTGATCAGTGACACGAGCGACCGCCGCAAAGCGCATGCCGGTGAGGTGTTTGACCATGCTCAAAATCACCGGCACGGCGTCTATGCTGCTGATCGCGTCGATGTCGGCTGAGAATTGCGGGTCGGTCATGGCGGGCGCTTCGAAAAGATATCTGTCAAAGACTATCTCTTATTAGCCGACATGACTAATTGCTCCAGAGCAACAAATGCAACGGCGCCGAGAAAATCCCGGCGCCGTTGGTCGTTTTAGAACTTGTATTTGGCGGTCAGCATGTAGCTGCGCGGATCGCCGTAGTTGTCGTTGGAGCCCCACGTGGTGTTGGAGCCGATGGCGGAGTAGTAGACGCGGTCGAAGATGTTGTTGGCGTTAACTTGCAGATCGATGTGCTGGTTGACTTCGTAACCGGCCATCAGGTCGGCGGTGGCATAGCTGCCCTGTTCGACGCGATAGGTGCCGTTGGCGACTGGCACGTCGTTGTACATGCGGCTCTGCCAGTAGACGCTGCCGCCGACGCGGAGTTTTTCCAGGGGGCCTTGCAAGCGATACATCGTCGAAACCTTGAACAGGTGCTCCGGCGTGTCGGTGTCGAACTGCTGATTATCGTTGGCCGGGTTTTCGTCTTTGATGTAGTGCGCGCGGGTGTAGGTGTAGCCGGCGCCCACTTGCCAGTTTTCGGTCAGCGCACCTTGCAGTTCCATGTCGACGCCCTGGCTGCGAACCTTGCCCGAGGCCTGATAACAGGTCATGACCGGGCAACCCAACTGCGTTTCGGCGGTGGTGGCGCGGTTGGTCTGGTCGATCTGGAACACCGCCAGGCTGGCGTTGAGCGCACCGTTGAAGTATTCGCCCTTGATGCCGACTTCGTAGTTTTCGCCAACGATTGGATCGAGCACTTTGCCGGACAAGTCTTTCGACGATTGCGGGCTGAAGATGTCGGTGTAGCTGGCGTACAGCGAGTGATGATCGTCGAGTTTGTAGATCAAGCCGGCGTAGCGCGTCAGGTTGCGGGTGACTTTAAAGTCGCCGTCGCCGCTGCGGTCGTCGTAGTCGTACCAGTCGAGGCGACTGCCGAGGATCAGTGTCAGCGGGTCGGCGAGGCTCAGGCGCGTGGTCAGGTAAACCGCGTCCTGCGTGGTGACGGTGCGGGTTTTGCTGTCGCGCACGAAATCAGGTTTCGGCGCGCCGATCGGCCAGGCGGTGGTGTATGGGTCGTATTCTTTGGAGGTCGCATCGTAGACGCGATTGCTCGCACCGACGACCAGTTCATGGGTGCGGCCGAAGGCTTCAAACGGGCCGCTGGCAAACGCATCGATCGATCTTTGTTTGTCGGTGTTGTGCGACTGGTAGGCGGTGGTTTCCAGCGGGCCGCTGTAGCGCGACAGATAGGTGCCGGAGAATTCGCCGTTCAGCGTCGAGGCGGAACCCGCGACGTGCAGGCGCCAATCGTTGTTGAAGCGGTGCTCGATATCGCCGAAAACGGTGTCGATCTGCAGCTTCTTGTTTTCCCAGTCGGTGCCGGGATAGGTCGAGCGGGGCAGGTCGAGGTGGTGTCCGTCGGTGCCCAGCGGCAAGCCGCCCCAGAAGTAGTTGGTCTGCTCGTTCTGACGCGAGAAGCCCAGGGATGCGGTGGTGCTGTCGCTCAGGTCGGCTTCACCGATGGCGTAGAACAAGCCGTGATCGTTTTGTTCTTTGTCGCGGAAACTGTCGGCGCCCTGATAGGAACCCACCACGCGGCCGCGCAATGTGCCGCTCTCGTTCAACGGGCTGGAGGCGTCGATCTCGCCGCGATAATCATCCCAACTGCCAGCGGCGCCGGTGAGGGTGACTTGCTGCTCGGCCGTCGGGCGTTTGCGCACCATGTTGATCGCGGCCGAAGGGTTGCCGGCGCCGGTGACGAGACCGGTGGCGCCGCGAATGATTTCCACGCGGTCGAACATCGCCAGATTCGGTTGCACGGCCATCGAGAACGGCTGGTACGAACTCGGCAGGCCGTCGTACATGATGTTGTCGATGTCAAAACCGCGCGAGCTGTAAGTCTGGCGGCCCGGGCCGCTGGACTGACTGAGGAACAACCCCGGCGTCGCTTTGACCACGTCGTTGACGCTGGTCATGGCCTGATCGTCCATGCGCTGGCGGGTGATGACGGTTACCGCTTGCGGTGTTTCGCGCATGGTCAGTGGCAATTTGGTCGCGGTCTGCATCGGGCCGGTGGTGTAGGAGCCCGAACCTTCGGTGGTGCTGCTCATTTGCGTGGCGCCGATTTCGGTGGCGCCGAGCTCCAGAACGGTTGCTGCTGTGTCATCTTTCGGCTTGGTTTCAGGCGTTTCATCCGCTGAAACGCTGGTGATGCTGGCCATGCAGATGGCGAGTGCCAACAGGTTAGGTGAACGGTTTGTACGACGGCTTTTGGTGTGAAACGACATCAATCTGCTTCCCCAAGTAATACAAAAACGAATCTGTTGCGACTGCGTGTAGGAATTATTCGCATTAGTCTGGCAGATCGAATCGCTCGAAGAAACCCGTACGAGTCAGTTAGTTAATGAAATTTTCACATTTGGCGCGTTTGAGAACACGGGGGCTGAAGCGGGGAGTCGCTGCCGATCAACGAACATTGTGATCGGCAGCGACGGGGAGAGGGGTCAGCTTAAATCTTCGGCTTGATGGCGCTCAGGCACCTGAGTTGCCTCATCTCCCCACGTGCGATTGACCCGCAGGCCACGAATCACCGCAGGACGATTGGCGATCTCTTCGGCCCAGCGCTGCACGTGGGTGTATTCCTGCGCCGCGATAAACTCCGCCGCTGAATAAACGTTGTTGCGCACCAGTTGGCCGTACCACGGCCACACCGCGATGTCGGCGATGGTGTATTTGTCGCCGGCCAGATACGGGCTTTCCGCCAGACGCCGATCGAGCACGTCGAGCTGACGCTTGGCTTCCATGGTGAAGCGGTTGATCGGGTATTCGAGCTTCTCCGGCGCATAGGCGTAGAAATGGCCGAAGCCGCCGCCGAGATAGGGCGCTGCGCCCATTTGCCAGAACAGCCAGTTGAGGGTTTCGGTGCGTCCAGCCGGATCTTTGGGCAGGAAGGCGCCGAATTTTTCCGCGAGGTAGAGCAGGATCGCACCGGATTCGAACACGCGAGTCGGCGGTTCGGCGCTGTGATCGAGCAGGGCGGGGATTTTCGAGTTGGGGTTGATCTCGACGAAACCGCTGGAGAACTGGTCGCCCTCGTTGATGCGGATTAGCCAGGCGTCGTATTCGGCAGCGGTGTGCCCCAATGCCAGCAGCTCTTCGAGCAGGATGGTGACCTTGACGCCGTTGGGCGTGGCCAGGGAATACAACTGCAAAGGATGCTTACCGACTGGCAGGGTTTTGTCGTGAGTCGGCCCGGCCGTCGGGCGATTGATACTGGCGAACTGGCCGCCGGACGGTGCTTCGTGTTTCCAGACTTTGGGCGGAACGTAGGGCGACTTGCTCATGAAACAGACCTCGTCATCGATGAATGCACGACAAGGAATATACCCAATCAAGGGTGATCCATGTAAAACCGAACCGGCTCCGACACTGATGGTGACTTTGCCGACGCCTTCGCGAGCAGGCTCGCTCCCACAGGGTTCGCGGGCGCACACAAATCCCCGGTCACACCCCAAATCAATTGTGGGAGCGGGCTTGCTCGCGAAAGCGGTGTGTCATTCAACGTATTGGTTGTCTGATACGACGCCTTCGCGAGCAAGCCCGCTCCCACAGTTGTTATGCGCTGCTGGTTAGAGCCAGTAGCTCACGGCGTACCAGCCCAGCAGGCCCATCACGCAGGTGTACGGCAACGCCATCCACACCATCCGCCCGTACGACAAGCGCACCAGCGGGGCAATCGCCGAGGTCAGCAGGAACAGGAACGCCGCTTGGCCATTCGGCGTCGCCACGCTCGGCAGGTTGGTGCCGGTGTTGATCGCAATCGCCAAGGTCTCGAAGTGCTCGCGGCTCATATGCCCGGCGAGGAAGGCCTGTTTCACTTCGGTGATGTAAATGGTCGCGACAAACACGTTGTCACTGATCGCCGACAGCACGCCGTTGGCGATAAACAGCATCCCCGGTTGTTGCTCGACCGGCAGGGCCAGCACCCACTGAATCAGCGGCGCAAACAACTGCTGATCATGAATCACCGCCACCACCGCAAAAAACACCACCAGCAATGCGGTAAACGGCATCGCGTCCTTGAATGCGCTACCGAGACGATGCTCATCGGTGATCCCGGTAAACGCCGTGATCAGCACGATCACCATCAGACCAATCAGGCCGACTTCGGCGACGTGAAATGCCAGGCAACCAATCAAAATCAGTGCCGCCGCACCCTGCACCAGCAAAGCGGCGCGTTGACGCGGGGTACGCTCGGCATCGTCTTCGGCGGCGTAATCGGCCAGCACCGCACGCACGTTGTCCGGCAGCAGCGTGCCGTAGCCGAACCAGCGCAGTTTCTCCAGCAGGACGCAGGTCACTAGACCGGCCGCCAATACCGGCAACGACACCGGCGCGACCTTGCTGAAAAACTCGCCAAAGTGCCAACCCATTTCATGGCCGATCAACAGGTTTTGCGGCTCACCGACCAGCGTGCAGACACCGCCCAGCGCCGTGCCGACCGCGCCGTGCATCAACAGGCTGCGCAAAAACGCGCGGAATTGTTCGAGATCGTCGTGATGCAGTTTGGGTAGGTGCTGATCGTCGGCAAACTCGCTGTCCTGACGCGGATCATTGCCCGAGGCAACGCGGTGATACACCGAATAGAAACCGACCGCCGCACTGATGATCACGGCCGTAACGGTCAAGGCATCAAGAAACGCCGACAGGAACGCCGAGAGAAAGCAGAACATCAACGCCAGCGCCGCTTTCGAGCGAACCCCCAGCAACAGCCGCGAGAACAAATACAGCAACAGATCCTTCATGAAGTAGATGCCAGCCACCATAAACATCAGCAGCAGAATCACCGGGAAGTTGTGCACCAGCTCATCATAGAGAGCCTGTGGCGTGGTCATCTTCAGCAGCAGGGCTTCGATCAGCAGCAGGCCGCCCGGCATCAGTGGGTAGCACTTGAGCGCCATGGCCAAAGTGAAAATGAATTCGATCACCAGCAACCAACCGGCAGCGACCGGGCCTGCGGTAAACAGCACCAGCGCATTGAGGATCAGGAATCCGACGATGGTCGCCTTATACCAACGTGGCGAATGCCCGAGAAAATTTTGCGCGAACGCCTGGGCCATTGAACCGGACATCGGCTGCTCCTTGTCTTAAGAAGCGCGCAAGTTGCCGCATGTGTCGAGCAAGTTCAAGTTGTTAATGACTTGGCTGGAAATCCCTTGTAGGAGCTGTCGAGTGAAACGAGGCTGCGATCTTTTGACTTTAACGATCGCAGCCTCGTTTCACTCGACAGCTCCTACAGGTCGACCGTCCTGCAGCCCGTTATGGGTTGAGGTAGCGCGCGACCATTGCCCGGTAGTTGCCATCCAGTGAATAACCGCCGACCAGAATCCCGCCATCGGCTTGCAGGGCCAGTGAGTTGGCGGTGTCGAGGCTGCGTCCCAGCCGTGTGCGCAGCCAGCCGCTGCCATCGCCGAAACTTGGGTCGAGGTTGCCGTCAGCCAAATAGCGCGCGACGATAAAATCCGCTTCAACGCCGCCGATGGTCGCGCCGACTGCGATCATGCGACCGTCCGCCATGCGTTGGGCAGCGCTCCACTGGCAGCCGCTCGGGCCGATTTCCAACAGCTGCGCAAGCCCGTCATGACTGTGCAGATCCGGGCGGCCGTTATGGTGCAGCGACAATGCCACGCAGCGAATCGGATCACGGCTGCTGCCGAAACAATGCAGGTGTTCCGCCGATTCAATCACTTGGCTGACCTGCGCGCTTCGCCCCTGAGCCTTGAACGCCATAAAGCCGTCCACCGCAAAACGTTCATCCAGACCGCCGTCGGGCAGATAGCGCGCGAGCAGGCCTTCCTGCGGAAAGTCGATCGAACCGGCCACCACGATCCGCCCGTCCTCCTGCAACAGCAGGCTGCTGAGCCAGGTATTGAGCAATAGGTGACGGATCATCACAAAGCCACGGCCGTTGAACGTGTCGTCGAGACTGCCATCGGGTTTGAGGCGAATCAGCATTCCGGCGTGATCGGCCAGTTCGAAATGGTGGTTGGCGATCAGCAGGATGTGCCCGTCAGCCTGCACGGCGAAATCGCAGGCTTCGGCCCCGGGCACGCCCGGCGGTAGCCAGGTATCGCGCGAGCCCATGGACAGATTGCCCGGCAGGCGCACGACTTGCCGGCCATTGTCGCCGAAGGTCGGGTCTGGCTGGCCGTGTGCATCGAAACAGGCGAGGGCGGGGAGTGTTTGATGGGCGCTTTCATAATGCAGGCCGGCGAGCAGGATTCGGCCGTCCGGCAGCGCCAGCACCTTGCTGGCAGCGGCCTCGAAACCGGCGTTGAACTCACCGATCACGCTGCCCTGATGACCGAAAGAAAGATCAGCAGAACCGTCGGCCAGCAATCGCGCCAGGCCAAACCGGCTGCCATGAGCGGTGCCGATTTTTGCGGCGACCAATACACGACCTTGCTGATCAAGTGCCACGCCTTGCGTCATGCTCGACAGGCTGCCGGCGAAATAAACGTGCGCCACGCCGGTCGCAGCGAATGTCTGATCAAGATGTCCGACTTTATTTATGGGGGTTGCCAGCGCAAAAGCATTCGAGCCGAACATGCACGCATCTCCTTGCGAGTTGACCATAACCCGGGAGCCGGGTGGGTAACTGCATGAGCGGAACATTCAATCCCTGATAACAAAGAAGCACAACGGTGATAACTAACAGGCGGAGGGTCGCACTGTGCCGAAACAGTGTCTTTTTGAACCAAATGCAAGCCTGCCAAGCAGTTGTGCCTGGTTTCGTTGCTTAGCGATGTAAAAAAGTGCGCGGGGTTAAAACAACAGGGCAACTAACAAAGAAGAGGGCGGATGACATTGAAGTCATCCGCAATGCCCTCTGCTCAGTGCGGCATCGACCACGATTGCAGCTCGTAACCTTCTTCGCTCAATTGTGCGCGAGCTTGCTGCAAGACCAATTCAAGTTGTGCCGGATCCGAATAGTCACTGCTGGAAATCTGTTTGCGACCAATGTGATTGTTGGTGCGGTCGATGACGGTCAGGCTGACTTCGCCATTGCCGTCTTGTGGGGCCCAAGCCACGCACTGGAAAGGTTTGAACGCGTGGTTGGCAATCAAAAGAGCTTCGTTGATACGGAGCGGGGCGGTCATGGGGTCTTCTCTCTGTCGTGCCCAATCAAGTGATGTGCCGTCGGTTGGGCTTACCGTTCGGCTGGTTACTTGTACTGATGCACGCAACCCGGTGACAGGTCACACCTGAAACAAAGAAATTTCAACTTTCTTTCATATACTCAGTTTGTCGACAGCTATTGAAAGCTGGCTGAAAGATTCAAAGTCGATAGCTGACTAACAACTTCGCTTCTTATAACTGGTTCGCTTGTATCCCTATAAGCAATCGATACAAGGCGCTGTCAAAATCTTGCTAATGTTACAGCCAGGTCTGCCAAATGACTGTTTTTACAATCATTTCTTATAATTTGGCGCCAAGGAACAGTCATGAGCGAAGCGCCTGCATTAAGACGTTTATTGGTCGTCGATCCTTGCGACGATTGTCATCGCCTGTTGCCCGGTTTACGTGCGATAGGTTGGGATGTCGACAGCTGTACTTTGGAAAACGCCGCTGACCGAAGTTGTGATGTTGGTTTGCTGCGCTTGCAGCCGTTTCACCTCGAACGCCCCGAAGCCGTCAAAGAACTGATCAGCCGCAGCGGTACTGAATGGATCGCCGTGCTGAATCAGGAAGTCCTGCGTTTACAGAACGTTGGCGACTTCGTTTGCGAATGGTTTTTCGATTTTCATACCTTGCCGTTCGACGTCTCGCGGGTGCAGGTCACCCTAGGTCGCGCGTTCGGCATGGCGCGTCTACGCGGGCAGGGCACGATCCACGTCGATCAACCAGAGCATGAGTTGCTCGGTGACAGTCGACCGATTCGTGAACTGCGCAAATTGCTCAGCAAACTGGCGCCGACTGAGTCGCCCGTACTGATCCGTGGCGAAAGCGGCACGGGCAAAGAGCTGGTGGCGCGCACCCTGCATCGCCAATCGCAGCGTCACAGCAAACCGTTTGTAGCGATCAACTGCGGGGCGATCCCTGAACATTTGATCCAGTCGGAATTGTTTGGCCATGAGAAGGGTGCGTTTACCGGCGCTCATCAACGCAAGGTCGGGCGCATCGAAGCGGCCAACGGTGGCACGCTGTTCCTCGATGAAATCGGCGATCTGCCGCTGGAGCTGCAAGCCAATCTGTTGCGGTTTCTCCAGGAGAAGCACATAGAGCGGGTTGGCGGCAGTCAGCCGATCCCCGTGGATGTTCGGGTATTGGCCGCGACCCACGTCGATCTGGAGTCGGCGATCGAGAAAAAGCGTTTCCGTGAGGATTTGTATTACCGGCTGAATGTGCTGCAAGTGGTCACCGCGCCGTTGCGCGAACGCCATGGCGATCTGTCGATGCTGGCCAACCACTTCTCGCATTTCTACAGCCACGAAACCGGTCGCCGGCCGCGCAGTTTCAGTGAGGACGCGCTGATTGCGATGGGCAAACACGACTGGCCGGGCAATGTGCGCGAACTGGCCAACCGCGTTCGTCGTGGTTTGGTGCTGGCCGAAGGGCGACAGATTGAAGCGCGAGATCTGGGTTTGATCAGCCAGCAGTCGATCGCCACGCCGATGGGCACCCTGGAAGACTATAAAACCCGCGCCGAACGCCAGGCCTTGTGCGATGTATTGAATCGGCACAGCGACAACTTGAGTGTCGCGGCAAAAGTGCTGGGTGTTTCGCGACCTACGTTCTACCGGTTACTGCACAAACATCAAATTCGTTAAATCAAAAGATCACAGCCTTCTGTAGGAGCCGAGCTTGCTCGCGAAGAGGCCGGTACATTCAACATCAATATTGAATGTACTGACGCCTTCGCGAGCAAGCTCTGCTCCTACCGAATCATGGCGTACGCGCAGTTTAATTTGCACCACAAAACAGTGTAGGAGCCGAGCTTGCTCGCGAAGAGGCCGGTACATTCAACATCAATATTGAATGTACTGACGCCTTCGCGAGCAAGCTCTGCTCCTACCGAATCATGGCGTACGCGCAGTTTAATTTGCACCACAAAACAGTGTAGGAGCCGAGCTTGCTCGCGAAGAGGCCGGTACATTCAACATCAATATTGAATGTACTGACGCCTTCGCGAGCAAGCTCTGCTCCTACCGAATCATGGCGTACGCGCAGTTTAATTTGCACCACAAAACAGTGTAGGAGCCGAGCTTGCTCGCGAAGAGGCCGGTACATTCAACATCAGTATTGAATGTACTGACGCCTTCGCGAGCAAGCTCTGCTCCTACAGAATCATGGCGTACGCGCAGTTTAATTTGCACCATAAACCAGTGTAGGAGCCGAGCTTGCTCGCGAAGAGGCCGGTACATTCAACATCAATATTGAATGTACTGACGCCTTCGCGAGCAAGCTCTGCTCCTACCGAATCATGGCGTACGCGCAGTTTAATTTGCACCACAAAACAGTGTAGGAGCCGAGCTTGCTCGCGAAGAGGCCGGTACATTCAACATCAATATTGAATGTACTGACGCCTTCGCGAGCAAGCTCTGCTCCTACCGAATCATGGCGTACGCGCAGTTTAATTTGCACCACAAAACAGTGTAGGAGCCGAGCTTGCTCGCGAAGAGGCCGGTACATTCAACATCAATATTGAATGTACTGACGCCTTCGCGAGCTAGCTCTGCGCCTACAGAATCATGGCGTACGCGCAGTTTAATTTGCACCACAAACCAGTGTAGGAGCCGAGCTTGCTCGCGAAGAGGCCGGTACATTCAACATCAGTATTGAATGTACTGACGCCTTCGCGAGCAAGCTCTGCTCCTACAGAATCATGGCGTACGCGCAGTTTAATTTGCACCACAAAACAGTGTAGGAGCCGAGCTTGCTCGCGAAGAGGCCGGTACATTCAACATCAATATTGAATGTACTGACGCCTTCGCGAGCAAGCTCTGCTCCTACAGATTTCTGTGGTTAGAAGTAATACGGGAATTTCAGGCTGAAGGAAAAGTCCGGCGCATCTTCGGTCATGCCGATGGACAGGTTAGGCACGATCGTCAAGTTGTCGGTGGCCGCAATGGTCATACCGATGTTGAAGTAACCGGCGTTGGCGTCACTGGAGACAACCGACTCCCAATCGCCGCCATCCTGTTTGATCTTGCTCTTGCGTTGCACCAGGTCGGAGACCGAGAACGACATACTCATCTTCTCGTTCAATGCGAACGCTACACCGGCGCCGATCTGGAAGCTGTCGCCCAGTTGCACTTTACCGCCGATTTTTTCGTTGACCCGTGGACTGATGTCGTCAAACGAATCTTCGAAGTTGTGGGTGTAGGACAAGCTACCGAAGAGCACGGCAGGGTCGAAGGTTTTCACCAGCGAGATGCCCGGCGTGATCGACCAGACGCCGTTACCGGTCGGCAGGCTGTCAGGCACGAAGAGGTTGGTGTTGTCGCCCGGGGCCTGACGCAGCTTGATCCCGAACGGGTCTTTGCCGGTTGGCGCTTTTACGCGCAACGTCACTACCGCATCCGGCAGGTTCGGCGATTCGTCGAGGAATTTGTAGGCAATACCTGCGTTGACATCGCCGAGGGTCGGATCCTGAGTGACATCCTGTTCACTGAGGGCACCCGATGCGCCGCCTTGCGCGCCGCCGGACTGATAAGTCGAGTCGCGGTAAATGACCGGGGCGTTGATATCGAACTGCCAACGGTTGTTGTAGTTGTAGCGCGCCGTCAGGTCGAGGGTCCAGGTATCGGCCTTGATCCGGTCCAGGTTGATGCTGCCGAGGAAGATCGAATCCAGCGCCAGAAAGCCGTTAAGCGCCAGTTGACGGGTGTCGTAGCGCGAATAGGTGATGCCGGTTTCAACGCTGAAACGACCGCCACCGAAGAAGCCGCTGGCCTCGTCGTAAAGGTTGGATACCGATTGCGCGGGTTGCGAATCATCGGCCAGTGATTGGCCATAAGAACTGCCCGTGCCCCCTCCGGCTGCGCCCCCCGACGCGGCTGCTGCACCAGTCCCTGTTGCGGCCGCCACTTTTTGAGTTCTGAGGTCGGCCGGCGATTTCACCAGGCGTTTGGGTTGCGGCGCAGCGGGTTGGTCTTCGACCTGGCGGACACGTTGTTCAAGGACCGCCAGGGCTTTTTGTTGCACTTCGTATCGTTGCTTGAGTTCCATCAGTTCTTGTTTTAGCGCTTCTACATCGGCGTCAGGTGCAGCTTGCAACATTGCCGCCGGGAGAAGCGTACTCAGACATACAGCAGCACGCAGTGATACTGATCGATACATGAAAAAGCCGTCCCTTTAAGCCCAATGATCGAGACTCAGCGTAGTTCAATATCCTATGTTGCGTAGGGCCCTGAGTTGAGTCAGGTTGCAATCCAGTGCGCCGGCGCTCATGCCGTTATTGTTCAACACAACGTTGAGTTGAGTCATGTTATTGACTACGTTCGAACTGCCCAGTAAACGGGTGTTCTGCAGCAGCCCGCTCTGGGCAACCTGTTGCAGAGCGGCGCCCTGGTTGCCGCTGGCCTGAATTGCCATTTGCACGCCACCGCCGGTGGCGGAAACCGCGACATTGCCGGCGGCGTTGCTGCCGGTGATGGTCTGGCCTGCGACCAGAGCTT
Organism: Pseudomonas rustica; assembly: GCF_049959085.1. Taxonomy (NCBI): domain Bacteria; kingdom Pseudomonadati; phylum Pseudomonadota; class Gammaproteobacteria; order Pseudomonadales; family Pseudomonadaceae; genus Pseudomonas; species Pseudomonas rustica. The sequence goes on from NZ_CP188200.1 coordinate 2,309,867, forward strand.
GGCCTTGGGAAGGCGTAATGGCCGGAGCTTGGCTGGCTTCTTTGACGTTGATCGCAACGTTGTTGTACGCCGTGTTGTCATCGCCGGCAGCGCGCACGCTTTGCGTTACGCCCTGGCTGGTATTCAAGGCTGCGCCACCAATGATGGTGCCGGTGCCTTGTTGTTGGGCCGGTTGGGTCGTTGGGGCGGCGCCGCCATTGTTGGCGCTCGCGACGGCGTTCTGCGCCGAATTGACGATATTGCCGGCCTCTTTGATGGTCGAAACATAGAATTCGGGTTTGATCGTGGATTGCTGGATCTGCATCGAGGCGGCTGCACCGATCAGATCGCCACTGGCGTTGCGCCAGGTACTGCTCATAACAATGCCGAAGCTGATAATCCGCCCCGGCATGACATACCGACCACGCAGCTCAGAGAGCTCCTGATCCTTTATTTCGATGGGTGTGAATCCTGCATTGGCATAGCCTGACGCACTCGCGGCCAGGCAGGCGGCGGCCAGCCAGTATGAGGTTTTCATCTGCTGCTCCCGGGACATCCAGTCCCATTTTTTTATAAGCGGCGATTAAAAGAAGTCGCTCTGAATGAATCCGAAGTCCATCAATTCAGCATCTTTGACAGGGTTGAAGCCATCCAGCTTGTTCTTCGCCGTCAGCGGTACCGGTGGGCTGCGTAGTGCGTTTGCCTTGTCATAACCGGGGCCCACAATGGCGAAGACGATGCCGTTCCAACCTTTGACAAAATCATCATGTTTATAGCGTTTGTGTCCCAGCACCGGGTCTCCGATGTAAACCCAATCCTTATCCGAACGCTGTAGCACGACGAAATGCTTGTAGCCGCGAATTTCCATCAGTACCACCACCGGGATTGTTACTGCGTCGAGCTTCTCCGGTGGAATCTTGTAGCCCCTGGCGCGCATGCCGATGCTTTCTATGTAGCGCTTCATGTCGAGCATGGAAAAACCTTGAGTACGGACAAGGTCCTGGTCAGCGTTGACCAGCATGCCTTTGATGATGTGCTCCTCATCGACGTCGAGCCAATAGGCCTGGCGTAACACCGTCGCCAGTGCAGCAGCGCCGCAGCTGAAGTCGGTTTTCTGTTCGACGATGTCGGCAAACTTGCGCTCACGAATGCTCTGCACATCCTTGTAAATGAGTACGCCACCCGGGAGGGCGGCCACTGGCATTTGCGCGGCCTGGCTCAAGCCAGACAGGCAAAGCAAAGCGATAAGGGCAGTTTTACGCATGATCGATACGCCTTGGCGGACTGAAGGAAAAGCCCCGTTGCCGGGGCTTTCAGTTCGATCGCGATTACATGCAGGCTTTGCAACCTGCGGCGATGGACAACGAGTTGCTTTGTTGGTTGCCAACACCGGCGGCGTTGTTGAAACCAGCGTTGCCGGAGAAGTTGTTGCCAACATTGCTCAGGGTGGCATTGTTGGTTACAGGGTTTTTCCAGCCGTCTGGAGTCATCACTTGTTGAGTGGTTACGCCAGCCAGACCGAAGACACCCACAGCTTCGAAGGTAGCTTTCTGATCTTTGCTACCACCGTTGCCACCGTGGCCACGATCGTCATAGCCGCCACCGCCGTGACCGCTATCACCTTTGATGGTTGCTTCGCCAACTGCACCGAACGCGCCAAGAGCGGCGACAGTACCGGTGAGGGTAGTGGTTTTGTAGGTTTGAGTGGCGGAGTTGGCCACAGTCAGACCGGTGGAGCTTTGGTTGGCTGCAGCGGCAGCATTCGCTACACGGCCACCCGATACAGCAATTGCCAGGTTGTTTTTCTGTTGGTTGAAGTTGCCGGCACTGTTGTTGATGCCAATGTTGCCGGAACCGCCGTTACCCACATTGTTCAAGCTTGCATTGTTGGTCGTCGAGGCGTTAGCCACAGCGTTGTTGTTGTTAACCTGGGTAGCGCTGGAAACAGCAACGGCAGTGCCGAAGATGAAGCTTTCGTCAGCGGTGGCCAGTGCAGCAGCGTTGTCTTGCTGGTTGCCGTCGCCGGCGGTGTTGTTCATGCCCAGGTTGCCGTTGGAACCGTTCGCCGAGTTATCGACAGTGGCATTGTTTTTAGTGCCCTGGTTGCCAACGATGTTGCTATCGCTGTTTTGCGAGTCGAGTACAGCAGCCCCAGCGCCGGCCCCGATTTGCAGAAGCTCTTCGAGAGTAGGGCCTTTTGGTTGATTGTTATGACCACCGTTATTGTGGCCGCCGTTACCATGACCGTGATCGTCATCACGACCGCCTGCCTGTGCTGCGATTGCCATCACTGCTGCAAGTGCGAAAACCAGTGGTTTGAGAGCCATTGTAGGTTTCATGGTGTTTCTCCATCGTGCTTATTAGTTGGTTAAGTGTTGGTACTTTCTAATTGCACAGCTTTTATTGTTTGGGTCAGTCTGCGACCCGGATGCTCAGGGTGTTAGCCATACGGTTCCCCACCCCGGCACTCTGGTTCACCTGGATTACCCCGCGGCTGCCGGTGAAGGCCTGATCACTTGTGGTGACCTGGCGACTGCCGATTGAGGTACCAGTTGCTCCTGAGCTCGGTAACAACGCCACGTTCTGTTGCGAAAGGGCGCTATCGTCAACGCTCTGCGGGGCAGCACTGATGCTGACGCGCGTCACGTTGGCCATTTGGTTGTTGGCCCCGGCACCCTGGTTCACGCCCAGAATCCCGTTACCATTACTGAAAGAGTTGCCGCCGATGTTCGCGCTGGCATTGGCCGAGCGTTCGGCCGGGGTGTCGATGCGCTGAATCACGCTGGTCGATGCGCTGGCACTGGTGCCGATGGCGATTGCTTTGGTGTTGGTTTGTTGCATCTGGTCGCCGGCGGCCTGGTTAACGTTGTAGTTACCTTTGTATTGGATGCCGGTGTTCTGAATGTCTGCGTTGTTGTTGCTGGAGTCGGCCATGGCGCTGGTGCAGCTGAGCAGGGCCAGAATGAGTAGAGTGCGATTCATCTCATTGGCCTCCAGCCATGCGCGTCAGCGGGGCGAGACCGGTGCTCAGAGAGCGATTGATGGTGTTGGAAATGCTGCTGCCGCTGCCGCCACCGTGACCAGCACTCATACCGGGCAACCCGTTGGGGTTGGTGATGACGTTGGTACCGGGCAGCGCACCGTTCTGATTCATGATGGTGCCGCTGATGGAGGAACCGCTGGCGACGCTGGCAAACTCGCCATCGCTGAGTTCACCGCTGTTCACGGCCTGATTGACGCGTGCCGAAGGGTTGGCGTTGACGGTGGTTGGGTAGGGGTCTTTGCCCCTCTCGCGGCCGATCGAATGAACCTGCACATCGCGATTGAGCACAATCACGCCGTTGCCTTCGGCCTGAGCGTTGAAACTGATGAATGTGCTGGCTGCAGATCCGATCAGCACCAGGCAGGTGAAGCCTTTTTTGATATTCCCCACGGCGGCAATTCCTTCTTCAGTGGGCTGGCCCTAGTCAGCGTTGGGAAGGAGAGAGCGAAAGCTGTGCCGCTTTTTAAAAAAGACGGTTTTTCAATGGGTTATCGGAAAAGTTCGCAGGGCTGAAACACGTGATGTTTCATCACTGAAACAGTGCTTGGCCAGAAGACCTGTCTGTTCGCTGAACAAAGCTCTGGAACAAGGGTTTGCGGGGATGTGTTTCATCAGCGTAACAAGCGGCATGACAAAACGATGAAGGGCGTTGAAACGGCCACTTTGCACTCGGGCGAGTGTTTCAGAAACGGACACAATTCCCCCAAAACAGGGTGAAATGGTGGGGCAAAAGCCCCACCTCGATGATCAGTCAGCCAATAGATGTGCGACCGCGGCTACGGCTTGCGCCTGTCGCTCGGCCCAATTGCCTTGAATGATTTGAAAGGGCTGCCGGTGTTTTTCCAGCCAATTTTGGGTGGCTCGAAAGAACGCCAGACGTTCCTGCAGATCCGGTTGGCAGCGCTGACCGTCATCCGTCCAGTCGATCTGCTCAGGGGACAGCAACAGGTGCAGATCGTAATGCCGCGCCAACAACTCGGGCTCCAGCCAGGCCGGACAATCACCGAACAGCGTCTGACTCCAGAGGATATTACTCAACAAGTGGGTGTCGAGAATCAGCAGCGCTGGCCGCTGCGCGCGCGCCTTGTCTTCCCATTGCAACTGGCCACGGGCGATCGCGGGAATGTCAGCCAGACAAGTATCGCGCGGATTCTCTTCGATGAACCGGCGCACGTACTCATCCACCCGAACCCCGCCAAACTGCTTTTGCAGGCCGGCAGCGAGCCAGCTCTTGCCCGTCGATTCAGGGCCGGTGAGCACCACGACTTTCATGTGCGCAACGCCGGATCAGCTCGCCATTCACGCCAGCCTTGCACCGCGATCAGGGTGAACAAGGCGTACAGCGCAGCGGTGAGGTACAGGCCTTTATAGATGAACAGGCCGACAAAAATCACGTCGAGCACAAACCACAACGCCCAGCATTGCAGACGTTTCTGCGCCATCCACAACTGTGCGACCAGGCTAAAACCGGTGAGCGCTGCGTCCAGCCAAGGTTGCGCGGCATCCGTCCAGTGCGCCATCGCCGCGCCCAGGAACAAACTGCCAACCGCGCCGACACCCAGCCCCAACAGAATCGAACGCTGATCGAGGCGGGTGACCTGCCGACCGTCATGCATCGTCCCGGCCCGCGTCCACTGCCACCAGCCGTAGATTTGCAGGGCGGCGTAGATCACTTGCAGCAACATGTCCGAATACAGCTTCACCTCAAAGAAGATCCAGCTGTAGAGCAACACCATGACCAGCCCGATCGGCCAGCACAGCGGATTCTGTTTAACCGTCAGCCACACGGCAATCACACCGAGAGCGGCGGCAAACAGTTCGAGCCCGGACATGAGTCTTCCTTGGGGGAGTTGAAGGGGGGCGGATTGTACCCAGAGACGGCTAAGGGGCGTTAGCTACCGCACACGCACTGTTGGCAACAAATTTCCCTGTGGCGAGGGGATTTATCCCCGATGGAGTGCGCAGCGCTCCCAAAACCAGCCAACGCGTTCTGGCAGTTAGAACGCGCTGGCTGGTTTTACGACGGCTACGCCGCCGATCGGGGATAAATTCCCTCACCACAGGATTAGTGTTCCACAGGCAATTGGGGGGTTAGACACGGAATTGGCGCAGCAAGCCGTTCAGCTGTTCGCTGAGTTGCGCAAGCCTTATGCTGGCCACACTCGACTGTTCCGCCGCCAACGCCGTGCTGTGCGACAGCCCGGCCGCTTGCGTCACGTTCTGGTTAATGTCCTCAACCACATGCGCCTGTTGCAGCGTGGCGCTGGCAATCGAAGCGTTCAAGCCATTCAGATTGCGCAGTGCCTGGCCAATCGCACTCAAACTGGCCCCGGCCAGTCCTGCTTGCTCAATGGTCAGCTGCGAAGCCTTGCTGCTGTCGCCAATCACCTTCACGGCCGCTTCGGAATGATTTTGCAAACGCTCAATCATCGTCTGAATTTCCGCCGTCGACTTCTGCGTCCGTTGCGCGAGCAATCGAACCTCATCCGCCACCACCGCAAAACCGCGACCCTGTTCACCAGCACGCGCCGCTTCGATAGCAGCGTTGAGCGCGAGTAGATTGGTCTGCTCGGCAATCGAACGAATCACTTCCAGCACACTGCCAATCTGCGTGCTCTCAGCAGCCAATGTGCGAATCACTTCAACCGCCTGATCAATCGTCCCCGACAGTTTGTCGATTTGCTGCAAGCTGCCATCGATATTGATCTGTCCCTGTTGTGCCTGCGCTTCGGCGTCGCGCATTTCGGCGGCCGCGTGCTCGGCGTTTTTCGCCACGTCCTGCACGCCGTAGGTCACCTCGTTGATCGCGGTGGCCACCAACTCCATTTGCTGCGATTGCTGCTGACTGCGTTGCTGCGCCTGCGAGGCATCGTTGCCCAGTTCGCTGGACGACACCCCCAGCGCACTGGCCGAGACCTGCAAGTCGCCGATCACCCTACGCAGCTTGGCCGTGAAGGCGTTGAAGTGGTGCGCCAACTCAGTGACTTCGTCCTGACCGTGGGTATCGAGACTGCGAGTCAGGTCGCTTTCGCCGCTGGCGATGTTGGCCATGGCGTTCACGGTTTCCTGCAACGGCCGAACGATGCTGCGCGCGATCAGAATCACCAGCAGCGCCATGATCACGGCAATCGCCAGACCAATCGCCGAGGCTTTGATCACCTGGCCCTGAAATTCGGCCTGCACATCGTCGATATACACGCCGGAGCCAAGTACCCAGCCCCACGGCTCGAACAGTTTGACGTAGGACGTCTTGGCCACAGGTTCGCTGGCACCGGGTTTTGGCCAACGGTAATCCACCATGCCGGCGCCCTTGGCTTTGGCGATGGCGACCATCTCGTTAAACACCGCAAAACCGTCCGGATCGCGGATTGCCGAGAGGTTCTGGCCTTCAAGTTTGGGGTTGGTCGGGTGCATGACCATCACGGGCGTGAGGTCGTTTATCCAGAAATAGTCGTTCTGGTCATAGCGCAGGCCGCGGATCGCAGTCAGCGCCTGCTTCTGCGCGGCCTCTTTGCTCAGGGTGCCGGCGGTTTCCAGGTCGTGGTAATAGGTCAGCAGACCGCTGGCGGTTTGCACCACATGCTGGGTTTTCTGGGCTTTGGCGTGATAGAGGTCGGCGTGGATCTGCTTGAGCATCAAGGCGCCCAAGGTCAACAACATGACCACCGCTACCACCAAGATGAGCCACAAGCGTCGGCTGATCGACACACTGCGCAAGCTGTTCATAACGCTGTCACTCCGGGTTCTTTTTATTGTCATAAACCATCGCCAGCATCCAACCACGATTCGGTGATGCGGCCTACGCGACCCAAGTCGTATAACGCGGCAGCGCTTTTACGGCTTGTCTGATAGGATTTCGGCCCCGCGCGTAAAAACCTGAATCCAAGTTGATATTTCACGGAATTTTGACCATTTCGTGTGGATCCTGTGCGCGCGGAATCGGTACAGCCATAAACAGCTACGCTGATCGCAGTGAACGTAAGAAAAATACTATCGGGGCATGCCGTCGTGCATCGCTCTTTGGGGGATTGATGGATCTTTGGACCGCCTTGCAGGCACTGATACTTGGAGTTGTAGAGGGGCTCACGGAGTTTTTGCCCATTTCCAGTACCGGACACCAGATCATCGTTGCCGACTTGCTCAACTTCGGCGGCGAACGGGCCATGGCGTTCAATATCATCATCCAGCTCGGCGCGATCCTCGCGGTGGTCTGGGAGTTTCGCCGCAAGATTCTCGACGTGGTCATCGGTTTACCGACCCAGCCGAGCGCGCGGCGTTTTACCGCTAATCTGCTGATCGCTTTCTTGCCGGCAGTGGTATTGGGGGTGATTTTTGCCGACCTGATCCATGAGTACCTGTTCAACCCGATCACCGTTGCGGCGGCTCTGGTCATTGGCGGCATCATCATGTTGTGGGCGGAAAAGCGTCAGCATGAAGTGCATGCCGAAACGGTCGATGAGATTCGCTGGACGGACGCCTTGAAAATCGGTTTCGCCCAATGTCTGGCAATGATTCCAGGGACTTCGCGCTCCGGCTCGACGATCATCGGTGGTTTGCTCTTCGGTCTGTCGCGCAAAACCGCAACCGAGTTCTCGTTCTTCCTCGCCATGCCAACCATGGTCGGTGCAGCGGTTTACTCGGGCTTCAAGTACCGCCACTTGTTTGTGCCGGCGGACTTTCCAGTATTCGCCATTGGTTTTGTCACCGCCTTCATCTTCGCCATGATCGCGGTGAAAGGCTTGCTCAAGTTCATCGCCAGCCACAGCTACGCGGCGTTCGCCTGGTACCGGATCGTCTTCGGTCTGGTGATTCTGGCGACCTGGCAGTTTGGCTGGGTGGACTGGTCGGCAGCCAAGCCATGAGTGATTCCCGCGCACGCCGGCCGGAAGGGCGACCTTCGGGCGGCAACATTCAGCATCTGAAATTGAAACTGGTGGTGCTGCTGATCGTTCTCGCGTTGCCGTTGTTCGGCTCGCTGTCGATGTGGATGCGCGGGATCTCGCTGGTGCCTTTGGCGGCATACGGCATCGTTAGCGTGCTGGCGTTCTTTCTGTACTGGGCAGATAAACGCAAGGCGCGCGCCGATGCCTGGCGCACGCCGGAGAACATCCTTCACGCGGTGGAACTGGCCGGCGGCTGGCCGGGTGCGTTGATCGCCCAGCAAGTGTTTCGGCACAAGACGCGCAAGGTGTCGTTTCAGGTGCTGTTCTGGATGATCGTTGCGCTGCATCAAGTGTTCTGGATCGACCAGATATTCCTCGGCTCGAACCTGCTGGCCCTGTTCTAAACAAATACCGACTCCCCCTGTAGGAGCTGCCGAAGGCTGCGATCTTTTGATTTTTCTTTTTAAACATCAAAATCAAAAGATCGCAGCCTTCGGCAGCTCCTACAGGGGGTTGGGGTCACAGCAGTAGGCCGATCTGGGTTTTCTTGGGCAATTTGCTCACCACCAACTGGTGCGAGCGCTGCAACAATCCGCGCAACTCCTCAGCGCCCAGCGGGTAGGGCGGGTGCATGATGATCCACTGCGCCCGCGCCAAATACGGCGCCGGGTGAATTCCCGGGCGGTCGCAATGGCCGAGGAACAGATCCTTGTCGACCTTGAACGCCAGCGAATCACCGCGCAGTCCCTGCAAGGCAAACATCTTGTTGCCGGCAATCGAGAACACGCGCACGCCGCCCCATTTATAATCTTCCCGCGCACCGGGCAGGCCCAGGCAAAACGCAGCGACGTCCGCTTCGCTCATTTTTCCTTTCGTCATAGCAACCGCTCCCCACAGGCATTGAACGACTCGACCAGATGATCGATCCACGCGCGCACCGCCGGCATCACCCCGCGGCGATGCGGGTACACCGCTTGCAGCCAGCCGCCGGGCAGCGACCACTCCGGCAGCATCTGCACCAGCGTGCCGTTTTGCAGTTCGCTTTCGCAATACATCATCGGCAACAGCGTAAAGCCCTGACCGGCCAGTACGCAGGCCTTGCGCACCACAAAATCGTCAATCCCCAGCCGTGCCTCCATACTCAGTTCGAAGCTCTTGCCGTGTTGATCGAGCAAGCGCACATGCACCATGCGATCAGCTTCCAGCGCGCCGAGCACCGGCAGATTTTTCAGGTCTTGCGGATGTTCGATCGTCTTGCCTTCAAGAAAAGCCGGGCTGGCGATCACCACCATTTGCGCCTGACGCAATCGTCGAGTCACCAGCAATGGATCTTCGTCACCCAGTTCTCTGACGCGCAACGCGACATCAATCCCTTCGGTGACCAGATCCACCCGGCGATTGAGCAGCACCACTTCCAGTTGTACCTGCGGAAATTTGCCGAGAAAGTCGCTGATGACCATCGGCAACATTTCATGGGCCAACCCGGTAGGGCACGACACGCGCAATCGACCGCGCGGTTCGCTGGACATGCTCGCCACGGCCTCGTCAGCCATTTCCGCTTCCAGCAACATCGCCTGACAGTGGCGCAGATAACGCTCGCCGACCGCAGTGAGATTGAGCTGGCGCGTGGTGCGCTGCAGCAGACGCGCGCCGAGTCGCTCTTCGAGTTCGGCAATTCGCCGCGACAGTCGTGACTTGGGAATGCCCAGCAAACGGCCCGCCGCCGCAAAGCCACCGGCCTCGACGACTTTGGCGAAATAGTAGAGATCGTTGAGATCTTGCATCAGGGAAATCCAACTGTTCTATCAGTGGGACAAACTATCGCATTGTCGGCGGCTAATCATCCATTGGTTTCTTGCGTAGGATTGTCTCCATTCGGTCGCCACAGGCGATTCATTCCAGGAGATTCCGCATGAAACTGCTGCATATCGATTCGAGCATTCTGGGCGACAACTCGGCTTCCCGTCAGTTGAGCAGCCAAGTCACCAAAGCCTGGCAAGCCGCCGAGCCGAGCGCCGTGGTCACTTACCGCGACCTGGCCGCTGACGCCATCAGCCACTTCTCGTCGACCACCCTGGTTGCCGCCGGCACCACCGCTGAACTGCGCAACGCCGCACAACAGCACGAAGCCGACCTGAGCGCGACCACCCTGGCCGAATTCATCGCGGCTGACGCGATCGTCATCGCCGCACCGATGTACAACTTCACCGTGCCAACCCAACTCAAAGCCTGGATCGACCGCATCGCCGTTGCCGGCCAGACTTTCCGTTACACCGAAGCCGGCCCTGAAGGCCTCTGCGGTGGCAAGAAAGTTGTCATCGTGTCCACCGCTGGCGGCATCCACGCCGGTCAAGCGAGCGGCGTTGCTCACGAAGACTACTTGAAGCTGGTGCTGGGTTTCCTCGGCATCACCGACATCGAAATCGTTCGCGCTGAAGGTCTGGCGTACGGCGACGAAGTTCGCAACAACGCGATGACCGCTGCTCAAGCGAAAATCAGCGAGCAACTGTTCGCCGCTGCGTAAGGCTTGCGTAAAGAACAGCTGTTGTTCAGGTAACACCCAAAAAACTCTGTATTCTGGTTCTGCAAGGGCCAAATACAGAGTTTTTTGTTTCTGACTGTTACATAATCTGGCCCGGGTTATGCAGTTAAACGAACAGCGTCTGAGTGTATTGCCTTCGCCTAAGGCCGAATCCTCGGCGCTTCGGCGTTCGCAACACGGCGGATCTTTCGATTGAGTAACAACAGGGTGGGGCATCCGATGATGCGTCTTTGTGCAACGTTACTGATTTGCCTGCTAGGCAGCCTGAATACAGTGCACGCCGCCCCCGGGTTGCATCCACGCTGGAGCGTCGGCTACCACGAGATGACGTTCCTTGATCCACTGGATCTGCAACCGATGCGCGCCATCGCCTTCTATCCTTCCAGCGATCGCGAGCACACCGCGCTGCTTGAGGGCTACACAGTCGAGGCGGGTGAAGACACCAAAATCGCCATTGGCCGTTTTCCCATGCTGATGTTGTCCCATGGCAACACCGGGACGCCGCTCGCATTGCATGACCTCGCGACCTCACTGGCGCGTAAAGGCTTCGTCGTCGTAGCGGTCATTCACCCCGGCGACAACTCCAAGGATCACAGCCGGCTCGGTACCCTCAGCAACCTCTACGGGCGGCCGATCCAGATATCCGAAGCGATTACCGCCACGCTTGGCGACCCAATGCTTGCGCCATTCGTCAACGCCGACCAGGTCGGGGTGATCGGCTATTCGGCAGGCGGTGAGACCGCGCTGATCCTTTCGGGGGCGCAGCCGGATCTGGATCGCTTGCGTCGCTACTGCCAAGAGCGTCCTGACGATCGCGACGCCTGCAACACTAAGGGCGAGTTGATTGTGGATCGCGATGATTTACAGCCTGTCGCCGATCCGCGCGTACATGCCTTGCTGTTAATGGCGCCGCTGAGTCTTAAATTCGGCCGTCATACCTTGGCCGACGTGCATGTGCCGGTGCTTCTTTATAGCGGTGATGGCGACAAACTGGTGGCTTTCGACAAAAACGCCGCCGCGCTGGCGCGCAAACTGCCGACCGCGCCGGACTTCAAGTTGCTGGCCGGGGCAGGGCACTTTGTGTTTATGGCGCCGTGCACGGAAGAGCAACTCATGGCGATGCCGGCGTTGTGTACCGACGCTGATGGCGTGGACCGCGAAGACATCCATCGCAACCTGATCTCCGAGGCTGGCCGGTTTTTCTCGCATGCGCTGGGTAAACCGACTCGGGCGGGGATGCAGACCGCAGATCAGTAGCTCGATAGATCAAAAGATCGCAGCCTTCGGCAGCTCCTACATGAGAGGGTATTCCCTTGTAGGAGCTGCCGAAGGCTGCGATCTTTTGATCTTGATTCAACCCATTGCTCGGCGTTTAAGCAGTAGGGTCAGCCCCAACCCGATCACCGACAGTAGCGCCGCACTGAAGAAAATCCACGAATAGCCCAGATTCAACGCCACCGCACCCATCAGCGGCCCGGCAATCGCCAACGCCAGATCAAAGAACACCGCATAAGCCCCCAGCCCCGAACCACGGCTGGAACTCGGCACGCGCTTGATCGCCTCAACCCCCAGCGCTGGATACACCAGCGAAAGACCAAACCCCGCCAACCCGGCGCCAATCAAGGCGAACGCGGTGGAGGGCGCGAGCCACAACATCACCAGTCCCACAGTCTCGATGGTCATGCAGGCAATCGCCGAGGTAAAACCGCCGAAACGACTGATCGCTGAGATAAACAGCAGTCGCGACAGAATGAAGCACACGCCAAACACCGTCAGGCAGTACGCCGCGCCACTCCAGCCACGGTTGAGGTAATAAAGCGTGATAAACGTGGTGAGCGTGCCGTAACCGATCGACGCCAAGGTCAGGCTTGCGCCGAACGGGGCAATGCGCCCAAACACTGCCCAGAACGGCAGGCGTTCGCCACGAATCACTGGTACCGAAGGTTTGTTGCGGATCAACAGCAACGCGCCGGCGGCCAATACCGACAGGGCAATTCCGAGGCTGGCGAAGCCGTATTCAGCGACCATCACCACGCCCAGCGGCGCGCCAATCGCAATCGCGCCATACGAGGCGATGCCGTTCCAGCCAATCGATTTTGCCGTGTGTTCGACGCCGACCTGGCCCATGCACCAACTGATCGTGCCGACACCAATGAGGCCCTGCGCGACCCCCAACAACAAACGCCCGACGATCAGAATCAGCAGGCTGGTCAGTGGAAAACTTTGCAACAGCGTCGAAATCAGGGTGAGCACGCCACTCAGCACAATCCCTAGCAAGCCATACACGATCACCCGTTTGGTGCCGATGGTGTCCGACATGCGCCCGGCCATCGGGCGGCTGAGCAGGGTGGCCAGGTACTGTGAACCGATGACCAGCCCGGCAATGATTGCGCTGAAACCCAGTTGCTCGTGGACGTAACCGGGCAACACCGCGATCGGCAGACCGATGCAGAGGAAGGCAATAAAGGTATAGAAAACGATGGAAACGATCTGCAGGGTGATCGCCATGGAGCTTTGCGGTGGCAGTTGCTGCGCAGACATGAGGACTCGTTCGCGGGCGGCGGTGGGAGAGTTCGCATGATGGCGTGGGTGAGGGATAAAAGGAAGCAGGCTAACTATTTATCCTTGGATTGATGGCGCTGCTGACGGCCCCTTCGCGAGCAGGCTCACTCCTACATTTGAAATGCGTTCCCCTGTAGGAGTGAGCCTGCTCGCGATGGTTTCCGTACCAACAAATGACTTGCCATCGAAATACAAAAAGCCCCGTCACATGGACAGGGCCTTTAACTTGCAGCTAGCAGCTCAAACCTCGAAGCTGCTTTTAGAACACCACACCCTGGCTACGCAGGTAGTCATCGTAGGTGCCGCTGAAGTCAGTCACGCCATCCGGGCTCAGCTCGATAATGCGCGTGGCCAGGGACGATACGAACTCACGGTCGTGGCTGACGAAAACCAGCGTGCCCGGGTAGTTTTCCAGCGCCAGGTTCAGCGCCTCGATCGATTCCATGTCCAAGTGGTTGGTCGGTTCGTCCATGATCAGCACGTTCGGCTTCTGCAAAATCAGCTTGCCGAACAGCATGCGACCTTGCTCACCACCGGAAATCACTTTAACCGACTTGAGGATCTCGTCGTTGGAGAACAGCATGCGGCCCAAAGTACCGCGAATCATCTGCTCGCCTTGAGTCCACTGACCCATCCAGTCGAACAGGGTGACATCGTCTTCGAAGTCGTGCGCGTGATCCTGAGCGTAGTAGCCCAGTTCAGCGGCGTCGGTCCACTTGACGCTACCGGCATCCGGGGTCAGTTCGTTGACCAGAGTGCGCAGCAGGGTGGTTTTACCGATACCGTTCGGGCCGATGATCGCCACGCGCTCGCCGGCTTCAACCTGGAAGCTGAAGTCTTTGAACAATGGTTTGCCGTCGAAGCCTTTAGCCATCTTCTCGACGATGACTGCCTGGCGGTGCAGCTTCTTGTTCTGATCGAAGCGGATGAACGGGCTCACGCGGCTCGAAGGCTTGACCTCGGCCAGTTGGATCTTGTCGATCGCCTTGGCGCGGGAAGTCGCCTGCTTGGCTTTCGAGGCGTTGGCCGAGAAGCGGCTAACGAACGATTGCAGCTCGGAAATCTGTGCTTTCTTCTTGGCGTTGTCCGACAGCAGTTGCTCGCGGGACTGGGTCGCCACAGTCATGTACTCGTCGTAGTTGCCCGGGAACAGGCGCAGCTCGCCGTAATCCAGGTCAGCCATGTGCGTACACACGCTGTTCAGGAAGTGACGGTCGTGAGAGATGATGATCATCAGGCTGTTACGCTGGGTCAGGATGTTTTCCAGCCAGCGAATGGTGTTGATGTCCAGGTGGTTGGTCGGTTCGTCGAGCAACAGCACTTCCGGATCGGAAAACAGTGCCTGAGCCAGCAACACACGCAGCTTCCAGCCTGGCGACACTTCGCTCATCGGGCCGAAGTGCTGCTCGATGCCGATACCCAGACCCAGCAGCAGCTCACCGGCGCGGGACTCGGCGGTGTAACCGTCCATCTCGGCGAATTCGGTTTCCAGCTCGGCCACGGCCATGCCGTCTTCTTCGCTCATTTCCGGCAGCGAGTAGATGCGGTCGCGCTCAGCCTTGACCTTCCACAGCTCTTCGTGACCCATGATCACGGTGTCGATCACGGTGAATTCTTCGTAGGCGAACTGATCCTGACGCAACTTACCCAGGCGTACGTTCGGCTCAAGCATGACCTGACCACCGGACGGATCGAGATCACCGCCGAGGATTTTCATAAAGGTCGACTTGCCGCAACCGTTGGCGCCGATCAGGCCGTAGCGGTTACCCGCGCCGAATTTGACCGAAACGTTTTCGAACAGCGGCTTGGCGCCGAACTGCATCGTGATGTTAGCTGTAGAGATCAAGAGTTATTCCTGCGAAGCATTCTGAGTAGCGAGGGTGCGGCCGGAGCGCTTGGCCCGAGTCAAAGTGCGCTGAGGCGGGAAAGTCCCGGCATCAACCAAGGGGGCGCGTAAAGTTTGGCGGCAATTGTACTGGTCTGGCGCTCTTAACGATAGGGCGAACACGCCATGACCGCTGATTGGCGCACACCCGGGACAGTTTTTAACACTTACAGGTTCACTATCGGATACAAAGTGTGGCTAAAATGCCATCCATTCACCCAGCGGCCTTCAACGGCGCGGGCTCAGGGACGTGCCATTTGTAATCCGACCACTGCATCAGACGCCGGGCCAGAGGCCTTCAGGCGCGCAGTTTGTTCACTACTGACATGTGACGATTTCCGTGAAACTCATCATTGCTGCTATTTATGTCATTTCCATTGCATACGTTCATCTTCGTGGACGGGTGCGGCACAAATTGGGTCGCCAACTGAGCGATCATTCGTCGTTTCTCGCGCCGATCAACTGCTTCCTCTATCTGTTTTCGAAAAAACCGAACAAGCCTTATCTGGATCCGTCGGAGTTTCCCGATCTGAGTCCGTTGCAGGAACATTGGCAGGAAATCCGGGAAGAAGGCCAGAATCTGCTGCGTGCCGGCGAGATCAAACGCTCAGATCAGTACAACGATGTCGGCTTCAATTCGTTCTTCAAGACCGGTTGGAAGCGCTTCTACCTGAAGTGGTACGGCGACAGCCATCCGTCGGCGATGAAACTGTGCCCGCGTACCACCGAACTGGTGCAAAGCATCGGCTCGATCAAAGCGGCGATGTTTGCCGAACTGCCACCGGGCTCGAAACTGGTGCGCCACCGTGACCCGTACGCCGGTTCGTACCGTTATCACTTGGGTCTCGATACGCCAAATGATGCTGGTTGCTACATCAACGTCGATGGCGAAAACTACCACTGGCGTGACGGTGAAGCGGTGATGTTCGACGAAACGTTCATTCACTACGCGGAAAACACCACTGATAAGAACCGCATCATCCTGTTCTGCGACATCGAGCGTCCGATGAAATATCGCTGGGCGGCGGCGTTCAACGGCTGGTTCAGCCGTAACGTGATGTCGGCAGCCGGTGCGCCGAACGATGCCGGTGACCGGACTGGCGGTATCAACCGTCTGTTTGCCAGAATCTACAAGATTCGTCTGCGTGGTAAAGAGCTGAAAAAACGTAATCGCAAGCTGTACTACATGGAAAAGTGGGCGATCTTCGGTAGCTTGTTGGCGATCTTTATCCTGATCTGATCCTCCTGTAGGAGCTGTCGAGTGCAACGAGGCTGCGATCTTTTGATCTTGTTTTTTAAACACTTCAAAGTCAAAAGATCGCAGCGTGCCGCAGCTCCTACATAGCTTTTGCTCGGCCGGGTCAAATGACTCTCGCAAAAGCAACCTGTCAGTTGGCTGACGCTTTCTTCGTTTTCTTCGCTGGCGCAGCTTTTCCCTTCGGCTTCGGCGCCGCTTTCCCGCCCAGACTGCGTTTCAGCAGCTCCGTCAAATCGATCACATCGGCCGTCTTACGCTCTTCCTCGCCACCCACCGTTTCGACATCCTCGATCTTGCCTTCATGGGCTTTCTTCTCCACCAGCGCCATGATCTTGTCTTCAAACTCGTCGTTGTAATCTTCAGGCTTCCAGTCCGCGCTCATGTCCTGCACCAGCCGTTTGGCCATGTCGAGTTCGCCCTTGGCCAGTTGCGGCTTGGTCACTTCACTCCCAAGCTCTAGCGTATCGAGGCTGCGCACCTCCTGCGGCCAGCGCAGCTTCACCAACACCAGTGCCGACTCCAGTGGCATCAGCGCCGCCAGGTATTGACGAGTATGTAAAACGACGCGGGCAAGGGCGACCTTGTTGGTTTTGCTCAGCGTCTCCCGAAGCAGCGCATACACCTTGCCGCCTCGTTTGTCGGGCGCCAAGTAGTAAGGTGTGTCGATGTTTTGCAGGGGAATCTGCTCAGCATCAACAAAAGAAAAGATATCAATGGTTTGCGTGGAAACCGGGTGTGCCGAACGGATTTCCTCTTCGCTGAGCACTACGTAACGACCTTTTTCATAGGCCACACCTTTGACGATATTTTCTTTGGTGACCTCTTTACCGGTGACCTTGTTGACCCGTTTGTAGCCCACCGGATCCATGCTGCGGCTGTCGAGCCAGTCAAAGTCCACGCCTTGGGACGATGTCGCTGAAACCAGCGCGACGGGGATGTGAACCAGTCCAAAACTGATCGCGCCTTTCCAGATTGCCCGAGCCATGGTGATGATCTCCCAAGTGATGATCAGGTGACCTGTGGCCCAGCGTGAAAGTTTCCAGTGATTGCGCGGGCTCTGGGGCCAGCGGTCGTGTCTGGTTACATGTTGTTTAAAGCCTGTGACTTAACAAATGCGAACCCTGGGCGTAGCGTGGACTCGAAGGCTCTAATCCACTTGCATCGAGAGGTTGCCCCATGAACCGAATTCAGCTTGGCATCGCCGTCCTCGGCTTGAGCGTGGGTTGGACTCATGCGGACGTCTCGGTGCCAGCCTCGACGCTGTGGCTGGCGCAGAGTCCGACCGGCAACAGTAATAATCCCTACAACAGCCCGATCCGCCGGGCCAACCCCAACAGCATGCAAGGCACTCAGCCGAGCAACCCGCCGATTCGTGGCCCGAGCACTGCGCCAACGCCGCGTACGCCCACCGTGGAAAACCGTGGCATCGGCAACGGCCAGCCGATTCGTTCGGTGCCAAGTACACCGCCGACGTTTATTCCCAATCCACCCTCACGGGGTACCGACAGCAACCGTTGAACGGCAGGACTGAGGTTCTGTCAGCCTTTCAAGCGAACATAAGGAATCGTGCATGTTGCGTAAAACCCTACTGGCCAGCCTGTGTGCCGGCGTTCTGATCAGTGCTCCGGTATTCGCCGCAGCGCCCAAAGAGCTGAAAAGCGAGCAGGGCATCCTCGAAGTCACCACGATTACTCAAGGACTCGACCATCCTTGGGCGTTGGCTTTTTTGCCGGATCGCCAAGGCATGTTGGTGACCGAGCGGCCGGGCAATCTGCGTGTAGTGGGCACGGACGGCAAGTTGTCCGAGCCAATCAGTGGCGTACCGCAAGTCTGGGCCAAGGGGCAGGGCGGTTTGCTTGATGTAGCGCTGTCGCCGGACTTTAAACAGGATCGCATGGTGTACCTGTCTTACGCCGAAGGTGGTGGCAAGGGCGACAAGGCCGGCACAGCGGTCGGGCGGGGGCGCCTGTCGGATGATTTGAAAACGCTGAAGGATTTCAAAGTGATCTTCCGCCAGGAGCCGAAGCTCTCGGTTGGCAATCACTTCGGCTCACGGCTGGTGTTTGATCGCGACGGCTATCTGTTTATCACCTTGGGTGAAAACAATGATCGATCAACCGCTCAGGATCTCGACAAGCTGCAAGGCAAGGTCGTGCGCATTTATCCCGATGGCCGAGTGCCGGACGATAACCCCTTTGTCGGGCAATCCGGTGTGCGTCCAGAAATCTGGTCTTATGGTCAGCGTAACCCGCAGGGTGCGGCGCTCAACCCTTGGAACGGCACGCTCTGGGAAAACGAGCACGGCCCACGCGGTGGCGATGAGGTGAACATCATCGAACGTGGGAAGAATTATGGCTGGCCGCTGGCGACTCACGGCATCAACTATTCGATGCAGCCGATCCCTGAAGCGCAGGGTAAAACGGCTGAAGGCACGGTTGCACCGCACCATGTCTGGGAGAAATCACCGGGTGTGTCTGGCATGGCGTTTTACGATGCTGACCGGTTTAAACCGTGGCAGCACAACGCGTTTATTGGTGCATTGGTGACGCAGGAGTTGATCCGGTTGCAGTTTGATGGCGATAAGGTAGTGCATGAGGAACGTTTGCTCGGCGAGCTTAAAGAGCGGATTCGGGATGTGCGCCAAGGGCCGGATGGTTATTTGTATGTGCTTACGGATGAGTCGAAGGGTTCGTTGTACAAGCTTGGCTTGAAGTAAGGCGCTGAGAGCGCTCTATACCTGTGGTGAGGGGATTTATCCCCGATGGATTGTGCAGCTTCTCCAGGAAGAGAGGGCTGCTTCGCTGCCCATCGGGGATGAATCCCCTCGCCACAGGGGTTTTGGTGGCTATAGGTTTTGGGGGAATAGCACCACTGCGGCGCGTAGTTTTCCTCGGCCAAATCGGCACATTTTTTCAAACTCGCCATGACTGACTGGCACGTGCTGGCAGTCCATCGGTTGTCGGTGCTGGCTGTGATCGACATCGGGATCATGCAGGTAAACGAAGTCCTCATCGCAATCGGTCACTACAACCCAGTGCGGTGATTTTGAGCGGGTCAGACGATAGCTGCTGATCAGCACCAAAGGCTGGCCACCGGCGTCGAGCAATCGCGGCAAATCTACTGTTGCGCCGATCACACGTTCCACATCGGTTTCTGCCAGTTGCGCAGTGAACTCTTCATGCACCAAACGCATGACGTCTTTTTTATGCGTATCGCGTACGCCATCAAGGAACAGCGGCCCCTCCAGGCTCAGCTCCAAACGCACGCGAAAACCTCTGCGCCACGCCGCCAGTGCCAAACCTTGAGGGCTGCAGCCGCCATGGCCCGAGGTCATGAACACGGTCGTCGCCTCACGCCAGATCTGTAATTCCTCACGACGCTCCAGCAAGCGTCCGGCCTGCAAGGCGCCCATGGCCATCAACAGACAGGCCGGGCCGCAGGTGAAGTCAGTGGTCTGCGCGTAGTAAGGCACCGTGATGCTGCGTGAGTCGCGGTGCTGGAGAATGCGTTTCTCCAAGCGCAACGCATCGGCGTGGTCTTCGTAGTAATCGTGGATCAGCGCAAAACGTCGGTAACCGCTGCGCTCATAAAGGGCAATGGCGGTGGGGTTGTCGGTACGCACTTCCAAACGCAGATACGCGCAATCATGTTCCAGCGCGCAGGCCTCGATTTTCTGCAGCAATTGCTTGCTCAGCCCTGTGCCGCGAGCCTCGGCAGCCAGGGCTATCGAATACAGCCGCGCCAACGAGGTGCCGCGATGAAACAGCACCAGCGCGTAACCGAGCAGATGTTCATCGCGTTCTGCGACCAGCAGCTGCGCATGGGCGCGCGTAATCATCCAGTGAAAACTGCGACTGGTGAGCCGATCCGTGGTGAAACATTGCATTTCCAATGCCAGCAACGCCGGCAAGTCTTCAACTACGGCCAAGCGAAAAACAGTACTCATATGACCACCGTAAAAGTTGCGTAACGAAACGAGACTTTCGTAAAACTTCGTGCTTAATAGAAAAGGTCTTGTTCTCCAACGGATCAATCTCTATGTCAGCGGTACAGGGTCATTGGCGCGAAGTATCCGAGCAAAGTTTGCCGACGGCAACTTATTTAAAACCAGCGGTTAGAACCTCCAGTCAAGTGTTGATCATTGTCGAGCGCAAGGAAGATTGGGCTTCTTATTTTCCCAGCGAAGACATCGTCACCGCTCAGGAATACCTCGAGCAAACACGCGAAAGCGAGCCCGGCAAACGGGTTCAGGTGATCAACCTGTGCCGCAGCTACAAGTACTTGGGCCATGGCTACTACTGCTCGCTGCTGGCGGAAGCCCGTGGGCACAAGGTTATTCCGTCGGTGCGCACCATCAGCGAGCTGACAAAAAAATCCCTCTACGGTCTGGCACTGGATGACCTGGATAAAACCCTGGAAAAAGCCCTTAGTCACCACCTCTACAGCGATACCGAAGGGTTTACCTTGACACTGTATTTCGGCAGGACTCATATCGAGCCGTTGCAGGATCTGGCGCGGCAGTTGTTTGAAGTGTTTCCTTGTCCGATTCTGTTAGTTGAGTTTCGCCGAACTAACGGTTGGCACATCGAGGGCGTGAAGTCCGGTGCGTTGCACAAGTTACGCGATGATCAGGAAGATCAGTTTGCCAATGCGCTGGACGGTTTCAGCCGTAAAGTCTGGCGTGTGCCGCGCTCGCCGCAAGTTGCGCGTTATGACCTGGCTATTCTTCACGACCCACAGGAAGCCTTGCCGCCGTCGAACCCCAAAGCACTGGAAAATTTCGTCCGGGTCGGCAAAACCATGGGCATCGATGTCGAGTTGATCGAGCGCAAGGATTACGCGCGATTGGCCGAATACGACGGGCTGCTGATTCGCGAAACCACCAGCGTCGACAACCACACCTACCGATTCGCCAAGAAGGCCGAGAGCGAAGGGCTGGTGGTGATGGACGATCCGACGTCGATCCTGCGCTGCACCAACAAGGTCTATCTGACGGATCTGCTCAACAGCCATCAACTGGGCATGCCCGCCACCGAAATCCTCTACAAAGAGCGACCCGAAGACTTCGAACGGGTCGGCGAGCGCCTCGGTTTTCCCTTGGTGTTGAAGATCCCCGACGGCTGTTTTTCACGCGGCGTGATCAAAGTCGAAAGCCAACAAGCGCTGCTCGAAGCCACCGCGGAATTGTTCGAGCACTCGGTGTTGTTGCTGGCCCAGGAATTCTTCTACACCGAATACGACTGGCGCATCGGCGTGCTCAATCGCAAACCGATCTTCGCCTGCCAATACTTCATGTCCAAGGGCCACTGGCAGATCTACAACCACAAAGCCAAAGGCCAGGACGTTAACGGCGAATGCCGAACCATGGCGATCCATGAAGCGCCGCGTGCGGTCGTCGACCTCGCGGTGAAAACTGCCAACCTGATCGGCGATGGCCTCTACGGCGTCGACCTGAAACAGGCCGGCGACAAAGTGGTGGTGATCGAAGTCAACGACAACCCGAACCTCGATGCAGGCATCGAAGACGCGTATTTACAGGACGATTTGTATTCGCTGGTGCTGGAAGAGTTTGTGCGGCGGCTGGAACTCAAACGTCGCGGGCAAGCGTGGTGAGCCGCCGATGATCAGCAGTTTCTCACTGAGCCACGGCGCGTTACAGCGGGTTGAACGATTGGACGCCGAGGTGATGCTGTTCAGCAATCCCGACGCCGCCGAGCGCGATTTGCTGCACAGTCATTTCAAGGTCGATGAGCATGCGTTGGCCTCGGCGCTCGACCCGGATGAAGTCTCGCGCATAGAGTTTCACCCCGACCATTTGTTCCTGATCTGGAAGCGCCCGGAAAACTATTCCGGTGGCGGTAGCCTGGCCTTTGAGGTGTCGTCCTGCGGCTTGCTGTTCGCGCCGGGGCAATTGCTGGTGATCGCCACCGACGACACGCCGCTGCATGGTCTCGGCACTCGCCAGCCATTAACCACGCCGCTGGATGTGCTGCTTGATCTGCTGTTCAACAACATCCATCACTACCTCGGCCACCTGAAGGTGATCAAACTGGTCGCCCGCGAGTTGCAGCAAAAATTCAACGCCTCGATGCAGAACCAGCATCTGGTGCAGATGTTCAACCTCAGCGAGAGCCTGATCTATTACATCAACGCCCTGCACAGCAACGGCGCAGTGCTGACACGGCTGCGTAATCACGCCGAGAAACAGCATTTTTCCAGCGAGGCGCTCGGCCTGATCGACGACCTGATCATCGAAAACAACCAGTGCTACAAACAGGCGGAAATCTACTCCACGGTGTTCTCCGGGCTGATCGACGCGCGCGGCAACCTGATGAACAACAGCATGAACAACCTGCTGCGCAAACTGACGTTGATCAACGTGGTGTTTTTGCCGCTTAACCTGATCGCGAGTATTGGCGGGATGTCGGAGTTCAGCATGATGACGGCGGGGACGCCGTGGTGGGTGTCTTATCCGGTGTTTTTGCTGGTGATGTTGATGGGGGCGGGGGGGATGTTGTTTGGGCTGAGGCGCTTGGCCAGGTGATTTGTGTTTTCTGGCCCGGCCCCATCACGAGCAAGCTCACTCCCACAATGGATCTCTGGTGTGGCGAAGAACCCCTGTAGGAGTGAGCCTGCTCGCGATGAGGATCTCAAAATAAACAGGTGATTTCAGATCAGCCCACAGCCGCGGAATTGCTGACTTTCCTACGCTCCCGAACCCCACGAACCACCAGATATAACAACGGCCCCACCGACACAAACACCGCCGTCAGCAACAGATACGGAACCACCGACCAAACCGACTGCCCGCGAGCCTTGGCATCCTTGACCATCCAAACCCCGGCCAACGTCGCCAGCAGGTACAAATCAATCACCACCTGTGCCGTATCCGGCCGCGACATCAAGCTGATCCCAAAATCAATCAGCGACTGTTCAGCCTGGAGCATCACCGAAACGGTGTAACCGGAAAAAGCCAGCAAAGCCGTGAGGGGCAGGGCGACAGACATCATGCATTCCTTCCTTGAACTGATGAGCAGAATCGCCAGATTACCCGCGCCACGCAAAATTGGCCATTGACGTGCCAGCAGCGTTCAGGCTAATTTTCAGGCCATGACTACCTACGTATTGCGCTGCCAGCCAAGCATTATTATTACCGCCATTCCTCACTTGGCGGGCTAGCTCACGACTGCAGCACCCAACCCGCCCTAGAGGCGGGTTTTTACTTTCTGTCTCCAGGGTTCGAAACACCGCTCATGTGGGAGCTGCCGTAGGCTGCGATCTTCAGGATCAAAAGATCGCAGCCTTCGGCAGCTCCTACGCAGGGTGTGTGAAATCGCTATCAAGGAGATCAGCATGAGTTACACCAACGACCAGCAAGCCCTGCTTGAGCACTACGTGAAAAGGATTCTCGCCGCTCCCGTGTACGACCTCGCCGTTCGTACGCCATTGCAGGCAGCCCCGGCGTTATCCGAAGCGCTGGGCAACCGGATCCTGCTCAAGCGCGAAGACCTGCAACCGACGTTCTCTTTCAAGATCCGTGGCGCCTACAACAAACTGGTGCAACTGAGCGATGCGCAGAAGGCACAAGGCGTCATCACCGCATCGGCCGGCAACCACGCGCAAGGCGTGGCACTGGCGGCGCGCGAACTGGGCATCGCCGCGACCATCGTCATGCCGTGCACCACCCCTGAACTGAAGGTGCTGGGCGTACGCAGTCGAGGCGCGGAAGCGCGGCTGCACGGTGAAAGCTTTCCCTTCGCGTTGGCCTATGCCCTGCAATTGGCCGAAGAAACCGGCCGCACCTTCGTGTCCCCCTTCGATGACCCGGACGTGATCGCCGGACAAGGCACCGTGGCCATGGAAATCCTTCAGCAACACCAAGGCGTGCTGGATGCCATTTTCATCCCGGTAGGCGGTGGCGGCTTGATCGCCGGCATCGCCGCGTACATCAAATACCTGCACCGTGAAGTGCGGATCATCGGCGTTGAATCCGAACATTCCGCGTGCCTGAAAGCCGCTCTGCACGCAGGCGAACGTGTCGTGTTGCCCAGCGTCGGTACCTTCGCCGACGGTGTGGCCGTGGCGCAGATCGGTGAATACGGTTTTGAAGTGTGTCGTTTCTGCGTGGACGAGGTGATCACCGTCAGCAACGACGACCTCTGTTCCGCGATCAAAAACATCTACGACGACACGCGCTCAATCACCGAACCCTCCGGCGCCCTGGCCGTCGCGGGGATCAAACAATACGTGGCGCGAAGCGGCGTGCGCGGTCAAACCTTCGTGGCGATCGACTCAGGCGCCAACATCAATTTCGACAGCCTGCGTCACGTCGCCGAGCGCGCCGCTGCGTGCGGCGTCCCGGCGTAACGGTGTTCAGGGCAGCAGCGGGCGCAGGAACGTGCGCTCGTAGCTGACGATGAACTTTTTCTCGACCAAAGAGGCGACCAGCGCAGTACTCTCGGGATCGGTCATCGCGATATGCCGATAGCTTTCGTAATCCGCCAGTGACGGAAAACTGAACAGGCAATACGCAATGTTGCTCGCACCCTCCGATGGCAAAAAATAGCCATGATGGCTGCCGCCCAAGCGTTCAACGATACCGAGCCAGGCCTTGGCGTAAGCCTCGAACTCGGTCAGTTGGTACGGGTCGATCACGTATCTGACGTGGCAAGTAATCACTGCACGTGCTCCTTGCCCGGTTATTCCTGAATGGCTGTGTTGACCTTGTCCGAGGCCGACCAGATGCGGTAGCGCACTTCGACGTCCGTTGGGGCGTAGACCACGATCGGCAATTTGCTGTTGTAACGCACGGTGAAACCATCACCGACGACCGGCACGAACGCGCGCTTCTTCTTGCTGCCGGGCGGGCAGGCCATCAGCGTGCTCATCGGGCCAATGACTTTCTCGAGGCGATAATACGGATAGCCCCAGCCTTGCAGATTTTTCTCGTCGAGCACGCCACCGAGCTTCGGACGATTGCAGTCCACCTCAAGGGTCTTGCCGGCAAGAATCTCGACCTGGAAGTTTTCTTCATTCTCTTGCTTCGGCAAATGAATGACCTGACGGGTAAAGCCCGCCTCAGCCTTCGGGTAAGGTGCGACGTCTTCAAGTTTCGCCGCGTGGGCGAGGGTGGACAGGCTGGCGATAATCAGCCCGGTGGTCGCGTAAGCGCGTAAAGAACCCATGGATGCCTCCTTGCGGGTGTAGGGTGGTTTGACAAGCATTCTTACCGTCATGGGTGATGAATGCAAACCCGCAACAGATTGCAAAATGCAACGCGCAAAAGGGCTCAACCGGCATTTTGCACGTAGCGAAATACTGGCCTTTGCGCCAAGTGATTGATTTTTATGTGGGTCAGAATGACCCGATGAAAGGCACGCTTTATGCGTCTTTTCAGTGCGGCGCACCGGGTTTGGGCGCCTACACTCCAATGGGCATTTCGCCGTACCACCATTTGCCGCACCATGGAACCAGCGGGGACACACCCGTGCAGGCGCAGCAAAGGTCAGCGTGAATACTTGATTGGCAATCTCACAGTAAGGAGAGGGTTCGCCATGTTTTTGTCTGCCTTGGAACTTCGTAACATCGTTGAAAGCAGTTTCCTGCCAAAGCGCTGCCAGTGCACGCTGTCGCCGGAGTTGCTGATGACCGTCAAAGTGTTTGGCGATCACCAGACCGATCAGGTCGATCTAATGGTTCGTGACATCGACGCCAGCCACCTCAACGGCTGTCGCGAGATCAATGAACTGATCGCAGGGCTGCGTTCGGATCTGAACAAGCAAAGTACACCGCACCACTACAGTCCGCGATCCAGAGCCGTTTAACCTACTGTTTCAGCCAGTTCGACCGTCACGCGCCGGGCCTGCACAAAACCAAGGCCCAGCGCGAGCTCGACCAGCACCGCCAGCAAAATGCCGGGGCCGGCATGGCCATTGAGCCATTCGCCAAAACCCAGTACAGCCAAGCCAAAACAACCGACGATAAACCCGTTGCTCAGCGCACTGCGAGCCACCGACGGCGGTGCATGGCGCACCAGAAAAAACATCACCCCCAACGCCGCAAACAACACCGCGCTGCGCCGCGCGACAAACCCGACTGCGGTCGAATACTCAATGCTCCAGATCGCCAGCAACACTTCGGGGAAAAAGCCCCAGGCCAGCGCCAGCAAAAAACACAACGAAGAGGTAATGCCCGACAACGCGCGAAACGACAACTGCATGGCTAATCCTTGCGGCAGTGAGGAGGGCCCCGAGCATAACCCCCGAAACACCCCACGCCTACCGCAACGCCAAAAATCAGAACGTTCTGTCAGTTTTGGAAACTGCACGCGTCAGACATTTTCTGATAACTGATCTCCTCAGCCTTGCCGGCGTTATCGATGTACTTCATATCAGCTGTAATCACCTTGCATTGCTGAGTGGCCGGCTCAGTCAACGAAATCACCTTCGCCACATGCAGCGGCATGCCGTACTCATAAGGCACCGCTTTCGATGTGGCCGACGTGTCATTGGCCTGGGCCAACCCGGCAAAAGCCGCGCAGGCGAGGGCAGTGGTGAGCAGAAACGGACGAATGTTCATGAAAAGACTCCCGTGCGACGCGAAGAGAGTTCGGTGCAATACAAACCGAACCTGCCGCACTGGGCGTCAGCCAACGGCTGAGGGCGTGCGGTTCAGTACAGTTTTCGACCACGGCGTTAAGCGATGGTTAACCCGGCTGAACGCCGGCTGTCAGGGAGTGAGGCGGTTTTCTTCGCGCGGTTTGGCGAATTCCTACAGAAGCTGCTGCTTTGTCTGCTTTCGGGGTCTGGAGCGGGGCGGGTATTGTCGGGTGTCGCTGCAAAATCAGCGGCTCGGGTTTGGTCACCTGAGAAGAGTTCATTGCATATGTGCCATCATTTGCACGGCGAACTTCTATGTTCGTGAGGTGCACTGCTGTGGCGGCTGTGTGCAGGACGCCTTCGGGCGAGCTGAGTTTGAACTGTTCTCGGTTGACCAAGCCTGCACACGGCCGCCTCCCACCGTTTGGTCACGGTTTTGGCGGTTACCTACGAAACAGTTGAGTAATCAAAATGCCAAAATTGAATCCGCTTCCAAACCGCTATCACCCACTAAACAGCAACATCACTGAAAGCCCGACGCTGCTAATAGACACCGAAGCCAACCCCAAAGACATCCTTGAAGCCGCTGTCCAGCGCATCCGCGCGTGCAGCGATCTGCTCGAGACATTGCACTGTCTGTGCTTCAAGCAAGCCGACGTGGAAGACATTCCGCACATTACCCATGCGCTGTATTTGCTGGCGCAGGATGGCAATGATTTGCTGCAGGTCGCGCAGCAACAGATGGTGAGCTGGAAGGCGCCGGTTTGATGCAGTAAAGAATTTGGCAGGAGTGAACGGTTGGAGAGATTTAGGCTGATTCACTGCTGCCGACTGGCGAGGTTCAAAATTTCAAAACCCGAATTTTCTGACAATGAGAGTGGTGGATGCGTGTATTACCATTGTTAGTAAATTTTTTGGTTTCCAAAGTTCTTCTGAAAATGCTCGCCCTAATTGCAATTAAATAATCTTACAGAACCGCAGATTCGCTTTAAGCGAAGCTTCTGTTCCAAAATTAGAATCCGGTTTTTTTGGGGAAAAAAGAAAGGGGTGGATGGCTAGCTTTCCATTCAATCGCAAATTTTTTTGCTTCATCTATTTGAATTGATGACATTTTCTTTGCTATTCGAGGTAATTTTTCTTCAACGTAAACCTGAATATTTCCGCCACCGTCTAGCTCTTGAAGCAGAGAAGTCAGCGCGTATCCTTTTATGAGGTCAATAGGATAGCCAACCTTGTCGGGGGTATGAGACAAGTACGCTCCATAGCTAGCAACTGCGTTTACATAACCGGTTTTTGCGGCCACCTCCCACCAATAACGAACAGCTTCTAGGTCATTTCTTTGAGAAAGAATCGAAATGTACTCAATCATTGCTGGTGCATAACCCCCTTCAGAAGCAGACTTTAATAGTTCCTCCTCCGCATCTGCTCTCTTCCAAGGTAAAAAGAATATGCCCTCTCCTTCGTAATAGCGATTGGCGAGCAACCATTGTGACGGCGCATACCCGGCCTCCGCTGATTTTTCCAACCATTCCAGACCCGGTGTTACGTTGTATAACGCGGCCATCGCCTCGCCATCCCCATTTAAAGCCAGAGGCATTACAGTTTTTTTAAATATCTCTAGCCATTCACTGGGTTTTTTACTTGACGGGGGGCATCGATCAGTCACTTTGCATAAATTTTCTGAGGCAGTAGCAAGTCTAAAAATCGCGTAATAATTGCCCTGTAAGGCAGAAGCTTCATACCACTTTTGCGCTTCGGTTGTGATGACCTGTTTTTGTAGTCGATATTCTTCTGCTAAATAATACTGCGCCTCCGCATCCCCTCCCTCTGCTGCAATGCGAAGTTCCGTTTCGGCAGGCTTATATTGATTGAATAGCATTATGCCTTGGCGTTTCGCATGCTGCTGCACTGATAATTCAGCGTTTGCAGTAAGGCAAAATAGAGTGCAATAAAGCGCAAGGCTCAAAAATGAAGCGCCGAATGGTTTTTTACGGTTCGGCGTTCGAGGCGGATCATATTTCATTCGAGGGTTCTCACTAAATCAAAAGTTAAATATGTCCGGATTAAATAGAAGTGTGGGGTGGGGGCTCTACTTTGTCGCGTAATTTATTGTATCTAATTTCTGTAGGTTACATTTTCCCGGACGCACCGGGAGCACTCTTTAACGTCTTCTTGCGCCGTCACGCCACCATTTAGTTCTTTTGAAAGAGGAGTTAAAGCACAGTCCCCTTTTTTTTAGATCTGTGGCGTCGGGATCTAATGATAAAAGTAGACAAGTGTATAGATGTCCGCTGCGTAACTAATCGATACGGCGTTTTCTACCCAGTATTGGGCTTGGTCGAGGTTATCTTTTTCTCGATATAAGCTGAATAGGGTCAAAAGCCAAATTTCCCAGGGTAAAATGAAAGCGGTGGATGCGTAGCTTTCCATTGGCTTGCAAAAACTTTAGCTTCCGCAATTTGTGAAGAGGTCATTTTCTGCGCAATTTCTGGGAGTACTTCATCCACATACGGTTTAACGTTGCCGCCACCATCAAGTTCTAGTAAGAGCGATGTCAATGCATAGCCTTTTACTACGTCCAGTGGGAAGTCATAGAGTGCTGGAGCGTGAGCCAGGTATGCACCATAGCTGCTTACGCCAGATTGATAACCGGTTTTTGCAGCCTCCTCAATCCAGTGTCGAGCAACGCTCAGATCACCACCGTTTTCATATAAAAAAGCGGAGTATTCGAGCATTCCATCTGGGAAACCATTTTCTGCAGATGCTTTCAACCAGCGACCAATTTCATCATTACGTTTCCAAGGCAATAAAAATTTCTCACCCTCCTTATAGCGATTTGCCAAAAGCCATTGGCTTCTTCCAAAATCGGCTT
Organism: Pseudomonas rustica; assembly: GCF_049959085.1. Lineage (NCBI taxonomy): Bacteria > Pseudomonadati > Pseudomonadota > Gammaproteobacteria > Pseudomonadales > Pseudomonadaceae > Pseudomonas > Pseudomonas rustica. The sequence continues at coordinate 2,339,489 of NZ_CP188200.1, forward strand.
CTGCTGATTTTTCGAGCCACTCCAATTTTCCGGTCACTAAATACATGATGTACATAGCTTCCCCGTCGCCATTGTTCGATCGGCGCTCAGCCTCTTTGATCAAAAAAATACGCCATTCTTCTTTTGTTTTTGAACCTTCAGGGCAATTATTTATGACTGCGCATAAGTCGTTATTTGACTTTGATAGTCGTAGTGCAGCATAAAGCTCGCCTTGGCTTGCAGCGGCTTCATACCATTTTTGCGATTCTTCAGTTATGTATTGTTTTTGCTGGCGTAATTCTTCAGCTAGAAAATACTGGGACTCTGCGTCTCCTGCGTCTGCGGCAATTCTCAGTTCAACAGTCGCAGGTTTGTATTGATTGTACAGCGCTAGGCCTCTTTCCTTCGCCGATTGTTGAGGCGGTGTAAGTTCAGCGAGCGCTTGATTGCTCATAGATAATACGATTGCTGTAGCGTAGAAAAATCTAGATAGCATGATTAACCTTCGAATTGCTGAGCTGGGCCGATATAAGTAGCTTGGCCGCGGGGCAGATAGGTATTGCCGTAGTATTTTATTCTTTTGCAGAAGCCATCCAGGCGGGCGCCGAGAATCTCTATATGTTTTTTATATCGGCCTCGCATACGGTCGTTATCTGGACTTGCTAACCTAAGCACGGCCTCGGACATGAAGTTGTCCATTGATAGTCTGTTTTCGCAGTATATCTGTTCTGCGTCGCTTGCAGCCTTCGTACCAAATCGGTTCATGCTCATGCAGGCCTCTTCAAATTGTGCTTGTGCGAACGGAACTGTGCCTTGCGCTTGAGCTTGGTTAACAATTAGACCCAAGATACGCTCAATCGCTTGCTGTTGTAGTAGTTGGCACTGCACTTTTGAGTAGGATTTTTCTTTCGATGAATCTTGTCCTTCGTATTCCCCGATTTTAAACGCCTCGGCCTCTGAGATAAGCGTCATGAACATTGGGCCAAGTGCACCCGGAGTGGCTGTCAGGATCCATTGATCAAGCTCTGCTTGATTCCGATAGGTCATAATTGTATGTGCAATAATCGCCCCTCTACCCCCTCCAGTCAGCGCTTCATACAAAGACATCACCACATCTATGCCCTGCATATACGCCATCGCCACTTCCATACCTGCAGCCCCGAGGAAGTTCAGCTTGTCGATATAGTCAGCGGCATCGTCAGTCACAAACATCAGCGACTTGTCCTGATTTTTATGCATTTCGCGACGCAACAGGTTAATCAGGTCAGTCACCCCGTCATACCCCACTTCAAACTGGAATTCGCCACCAGCGCCTGCTCCGACAATTACGAATGCTTTGAACCGCATGATGAAGCGACCTTCATGCAGTGAAATGCCGATGTCGGCGCTGGTACCGAGGCCGTACGCGGCGGTAAAGCCTGCGGTAAGTCTGGCCAAGCTCGACCATTCGCTGGCTTTTGTACTGTTGACGCTGTTGCCCATCCCCGGTGTTTGCGCAGTGCGTAACGCGGCGATCTCCTTTGGTGGCGCCCAATTCAAGGCGCCTGTCAGCAGAATACCTGCCTGCACTCCCGCAAAGAGGTTGAATTGGGCTTTGGCACCATCTTCTACCCGAACCTTGGCGGCGTTGCCTTCCAGTACCGGTTCGCTTCTTACGGTTGCAGCGGTTGCATTAGTCGTGTCCGGACGTTTTGCATCGGTGATTTCCGGAAGGTTTAGTCCGCCCTGCACGTTTGCGCGACCCAATTGAACGCTGGATGAAAGGAGGAGGGTGGCGCCGGTATAACCCCAGGCGCGTGCGCCCAAATGGATCGAGAATCGACCGAGGTTGAGGTTTTTGCGGTTTTTCTCGTAATCGAGGTAGGGAATAAGGATGTCTTTCGCCTGATCTCTACCCGGCAGATCCATTTTCATCAGTTCAACTTCGCCACGGGCGAGGTCGATACCCAAGCTGACCTCGGCTTTGGCGGAAGCTTTGAAGTTGTCGGTCACGCTGAATGCCGGTCCGGTCACTTTCGTGCCGGTGTGAATCGATGATTGCGGCGGTGTCAGTGCACGAACGAGTTGTGCTTGCGGGCTGTTGTCGAACAGGCGCAGCGAGCTTCTGACTTCTTCTTTGAACAGCAACTGACGCAAGCGAAGGCCCCAATCTTTGCGGGCACCGGCGTCCTCAAAAGTGTCGACTTTGTAATTTTTCGATTTCAGATAAGCGTGAAAGAGTTCTACGTCAAACCAGCCTTTCTCATCAAACCAGTCACTTTGCTGGTCTTTGATGGCGATGGCGCCTTCGCGCCGTAACCATTCATGGAAAGGGTTGTCGTCTGTGTCCGTCGCGGCCTGACCACTGCTGTTGCCGGGGAGCTTCTGCGCATCTTTGGCCATCGAGGCGCCGATTTCACTGGCGTCTTTTTTCAATACTTTGGTGATGCCCTCGAGATTGAGCATGCTCAGGTGTTTGACGGGGCTGTTGGGGCTGTTGAAAAGCGCGACTTCACGCAGCGGAAATCCTGCTTTGACCAGGCGCTCTTCGGGTTTTGGCTGGAACTGTTCAGGTTCCCAGAGCAGGTGCCGCAGTGGCAGAGCGGCGGCTACGGCGGCCTCCGCATCATCGCGCAGCTTGATGCGGTCTTGTTGAATGCGATGCCATTCGGCTCGCTCGACCTCGACGATACCGGCCGGCGGCGCGACGTTTTGTCCGCTGGCATCAATCCATGCTTTGTATTTTGTGCGGATCTGCTCACTGAGCGTGATCTGCCGTTGCTCCATTTCAAGGTAGGCCTTGAACTTCTCAACCCCGGCGCTGATGTCGCCAGTGTCTGGAATGAGCGCGAATTCCGGGACAGCGAGACCGTAATCGGCGACCTTCAAGATCGACTCGATATAGGCGGCGAAGTCTTTTTCGACTTTTTTGCGCTCACTGGCGACATCCGCCAAATAACCACACATCCGGGCTTTGCCGTCGATGACGCAGTTTGTGGCGTCGAGATAGGCCTTCTTGTTTTTCTGGAAGTCTTCCTCTTTCAGCGTGGTGAGCTTGCCGCTGGCTGTAAGTGCTGCACGCGCCTTCAAGTAAGTCTGTACGCGACTTCTTGCTTCAAGTGCACCGGGGGAAAACAGATTACCGCTTTCGTAGGTGTAACCGGCGATCTTAGCCTGAGCGATGGCGACGGTCTTCAGCTTCTTCCACTCGCTGTAGAGCCGCTGCAGCTTTTGCCCTTCGGAGTTGGCTTCAAGCAAGCTAGCTTGTTGTTGGTTGGCCAATTCCCGATTGCGCGCGTACTCGCTTTGATCCGGCAAGTTGTCCAGCGCAGCACTGTTTCGGGCTTCTCTACCAACAGCTTTAAGGCGCATGGCCATTGTCGGTTGAGCGATATCAGGTTCTTGAGCCTCGATTTCGAGCATTCGGCTTTTTTGTTCGCCTTGCAGGAAGTTAGAGAGCTTGGGCTCCAGGAAATACTCCAGCAGTCCTGCGCTGTTCATGCCCTTGAGGCGTTCTTCTGGTGACTTGCTTGCGCTGATGTGTTGCTCAAGCTCGCTCATTGCTTCTTTGATCGAGCTGGCCGCGCGCTCAGGCAACAGATAGAACATCTTTTCTTTGGTGGCGTAGATCACTTCGCCGTAGGACGTCGAGCAAGCTGTTTTGACTTTGTCGAACGCGTTGGAGCAACTGGCAGGCGCTTCAGGTTGGGGATCAAGTTCCAGAGCCGGGTTGGTCTCGACCGGTGCGGCAGGGGTCGATGCGGTGGCAGCTGGGCCGTTGAGTTCTACCTTGGGTGCTTCTGAGAGATCAGTTTCCATTTCGATTCCATTCATTCTTTACGCGGACGGGGGTCATCAAGCGGCGCTACTAGCCAGTTGCTGCAGCTGCTGAACCTTGATGAACGACTCTTCCCTGGATTGCAGGATGGCCATTGCCTGAGGCTGCGTTTCGAGCAGCGGGCCGTTAGTGATCGGCCCCAGTTTCAGTAAATGACGACCTTCGTAAATGTTGTGGGCCACCAGCACGTTGAGGTTTGCCACGAGGTTGGGCAGTTCTTCATCGGTCGGTTCGCCGTAGGCGGCGTATTGCGCGTCCGTCCAGTAGATCCAACCCAAATGTTCCTGAACCTTCGGCGCGTCCGATGGCAGGTTGAACGCTGAGACGTCGCCGAGCCATTCGAGTTCCGAGACGGAGCGCCAGCTCAGCCAGTGACCACGGTTACGGCCGAAGTGGACTGGCGCTGGGGTGTAGACGTGTTGCCACGGGCCGAACAGTTGCTGTGAGTTTTCCACGGCGGTGTAAGCCAGCGCGGCCCACAGGCTCGGTTTGTGGTAGCTCAGCAGGCTTTGGCCGCCGGAACCGTCATTGGCGCGCAGCAGCCAGCGGGCGTGGGCCAGTGCTTTGTCCGGGGCGGCGGTGGTGAGCGCGATGCCGGCGTAGTTTTCTTCGCAAAGTTTTGCCGCTTCATGGGCGAGGCGGCTGCCCCATGGTGCGGTCAGCCACAGCGGGCCGTCAGCGGCCATTTCCGCGAAGTCGGTGCCGAAGAACAGGCCTTGCGAGTTCATCGGTTCGCCGATGCGGTAGAGGCGGCTCATGGCCTCAGGTTGACGGGCGCGGTCGATGATGAAGCACAGACTCTGGCCGGAGCTTTCACGTGGCAATTGCTCGAACGAATGGCGCGGGGCTTCGAGGAGGGCGCTCAGCGCTTTTACATGCATGTGCAATCCTTACGGCTGCAAGCGCCGTTGTTTTGTTTGCCGCACAACGGTGTGATACCGGACTCGCTCAAGCGTTTCGGTAGCGGCATGAGGACTTTCCCCGCCTTATCCGCATCCGCCACTTTCATCGGCCCCGGCAACAACGGCGCCGCCGGCGTACCCGCACCCGGCCCACCGCCAGAGTTCACCTTCACCTCGGCCCCGCTGATGGTCACACCCCCGGCATCCACCTTCACAAAACTCCCGCCAGCCTTGGCCGTGAGTTCCATGCCGCCTTCCATCACAACCTTTTCGCCAGCGTTGTAGTGAATCTCCGTCCCGGCCTCAACGAACTGCGCTGTGCCAACCTTGACGTGCTGAGTCACCGCAACCGTCAGGTGGTCGTTCGCGCGCATTTCGCTTTTGCGGTCGAGGTGGGTGATGCGGTGTTCTTCGACTTTGAATTCGCTGTAGGTGTTGGCCTCGACGGTGTCGTGGCGTTCATTGCCGACGCGGATTTTCTGGTCGTGTTCGATGTTTTCGTCCCAGTCGCGCTGGGCGTGCAGGTAGATCTGTTCGGCACCTTTTTTGTCTTCGATGCGGAATTCGTTGTAGCCCTTGCCGCCCGGGGAGCTGAGGGTTTTGAAGGTGCTGCGGGTTTTGTTCGCCGGCAGGTCGTAGGGGACGACGTTTTCCTTGTGGTACAGGCAGCCGGTGACCAGTGGCTGGTCGGGGTCGCCTTCGAGGAAGGTGACGAGGACTTCCATGCCGATGCGCGGGATGGCGATGCCGCCGTAGGCTGCGCCGGCCCAGCCGCTGGCGACGCGCATCCAGCAGGAGGTGTTGTCGTCGGACTGGCCTTCGCGATCCCAGTGAAATTGCACTTTGATGCGGCCGTATTGGTCGCAGTGGATTTCTTCACCTTTGGGGCCGGTGACGACGGCGGTCTGGCTGCCGAGGACTTTCGGTTTCGGGTGTTCGAGGGCAGGGCGGTAGTGCGCGTCCCACGGGGTCGCGAGGAAGCTGTTGCGGTAGCCCTGGTGGAAATCGCTTTTGTGGTCGGTGACGTCGCTGGTGACGTTTTCGCCGAGCACTTGCGGTTGTTTGCCTTCGTGGAAGACTTCCAGCAGCAGCCACAGGTCGTTCCATTCGGCGCGCGGGTGTTCGGCGAGGGTCAGGAAATGGCCGCTGGTGAGGGTTGGCTCGTCACCTTTGCCGTCGGCGAGTTTGTAGTCGCTGCGATGGCGTTCGAGGGCGCGGGTGGTGAGGAATTTGCCGCGCTCGCGGGTGGTGAAGCGGCCGGGGTAATCGTAGTCTTCGAGATCCGGGCTGAACTCGGTTTTGTTCGCGGCCTCGGGGAGGATCTTCGGTTTCTCGAAGTCGTAATCGCGGCGGCTGACGCGGGTGGTGCGGGTTTCCAGGCGCAGGTTGAAGCGCTTGATCACTGGTTTTTCCGCGGCCATGCCGGAGTCTTGCTGGTAGCTGACGGCTTTCAGTTTGCGAAACACTGTCTGGTCGTCGCCAAACACCAGTTTGTGGCCGCTGCTGCTGTGCTGGAAGTGGAAGTGGATGCCTTCTTCTTCGCACAGACGCTGAATAAAGTGCAGGTCGGACTCGTCGTACTGCACGCAGTATTCGCGTTGCGGGTATTCGGCGCCGAGCTGGAAGCTATAAGCGTCGGCAAGAATGCCGCGTGCTTCGAGCACCTGACCGATGATTTTCGGCACGGTCAGGTTCTGAAAGATTTGCTGATCGTGGTTGTGGTGCAGGTAGGCGAGTTGCGGCACCAGGCTGATGCTGTAGCGGGTCAGCGTCTTGCCGGAATCGCCTTGCTCGATGCGATAGACCAGGCCGTGGATGATGCCTTCGCCGGTGGCGCCGAAGGTCAGAACGCCGGGTTTGTGCAGCAGCTCTTCGAGTTTCAGGTCAGGGCGGGCGCTGACCAGTTCGAGGTCAAAACGGAAGGGCTGATTGAGGGCTTCGCGACCGGTGAAGCTGAGTACTTGCAGGTCAGCGGAGGCGCCTTCGAGCGTGAGGGTAATGTGGGTTGCGTTGGCGTCCAACATGCCTTGAATTCCGTCCTTGAATAAGCAGAGCCCGGATGGTGCAGCATTCAACCGCCTCGTTCAAGGCGCAAATGCCGTAGACGTTGGCCCTTGTCGGTATGGGGGAAACCCTTAGTTGGGGGCTTTCGCTCAATAAAACCGGGCGCTTCGCTGCACTGAAAAGCGCGTGCGGCGAGGGCATCTATCCGACCGGGCGCACAGGAAATCGTGGGTCAGATTCAGACTAAAGTCGTCTTTGGCCCGTCAAAGCCATCTGCCATCATTGTCGTTCACCCCCGTGTTTCCACTTCTGTCCGGCTCGGTTTTCTGACCCGGATCGGGAGCTATTTCTGGCTTATTGCGCGCTTGCGCAAACGCTGCAGTGTTGGAGTTTTTCATGCGACCCCCATTTCCCCTCATCACCCCGCGCCAGTCGTTTGGCTTCGGAGCCTTTGTGCTGTGCGCCGGTTTTACCGCGCCGGTTCAGGCCAGCGGTTTTCTCGAAGACACCACGGCGAAAATCGAATCGCGCACGGTGTACTTCAACCGCGACTTCCGTGATGGGCACACTTCCACCGAGCAGGGCGCGTCGAAGCGTGAAGAGTCGGCTCAGGGTTTTATTCTCGATCTGCAATCGGGTTACACCGAGGGTACGGTGGGCTTTGGTATTGATGCGCTGGGCATGCTCGGTTTCAAACTCGATTCCAGTGCTGACAGCAGCAACAGTGGTTTGCTGCCATCAAGCGGTCAGGATCCGCGCGGTTCGAAAGATCAGTACGCGAAGATGGGCCTGACCGCCAAAGTGCGCGTTTCTGATTCGGTGTTGAAGTACGGCGCGTTGCGGCCGGATCTGCCGCTGCTCAAGTACAACGACGGGCGATTGCTGCCGACGATGTTCAACGGCGCGATGTTGACCTCGAAAGAGGTGAAGGATCTGACCTTTATGGCGGCGCGTCTGGACAAGTACACCGCCCGCGATTCCACCGATTCGCAAGACATCCGCGTGCACTGCAAGAACAAGCGTTACGCATGTAACACCACGGCCGATCATTTCGACATGTACGGCTTCGATTACAAGATCAATGATCGTCTGACCGGCCAATATCACTACGCGGAACTGGAAGACATCTACCGTCAGCACTTTGTCGGGTTATTGGCCAATCAGCCGTTGGCGGGCGGTGTCTTAAAGGCTGATCTGCGCTTGCTCAAGAGTGCTGACAGCGGCGATGCGAAGGCCGGTTCCATCGATAACCGTGCGTTGAGCGGTTTGCTGTCTTTCGCACACAGCGGTCATACGTTCAGCGCGGGTTGGCAGCGTATGAACGGTGATAACTCGATGCCGTACCTCGATGGCAGTAATCCATATCTGGTCAACTATGTGCAGGTCAACGACTTCGCCGCGGCGCAGGAGCGTTCGTGGCAGTTGCGTTATGACTATGACTTCAAGGCAATTGGCATTAATGGTTTGAGCTTCCTGACCCGTTACGTCAACGGTGATCACATCAAAGTGCTGGGCAGTGATCAGGAAGGCAAAGAGTGGGAACGTGACAGCGAGTTGAAGTATGTGATTCAGGAGGGGACGTTCAAGGATGTCAGCGTGCGGTTGAGGAATGCGACGTATCGCACGAACTACGAGCAGTTTGCGCGGGATGTGGATGAGACGCGGGTGATTGTGAGTTATAGCTTTTCGGTGTTGTAGGGCTGGGATTTGTAGTGCCTGATCGGGCGCTTTCGCGAGCAGGCTCGCTCCCACATTGGACTTCTGCCGTCCACAAAAACTGAGCTTGCCGCGCACTTTGTAGGAGCTGCCGAAGGCTGCGATCTTTTGATCCTTAAAATAACAAGATCAAAAGATCGCAGCCTTCGGCAGCTCCTACAGGAGTCAGAGCCAATGCCAGAACCGGCTCCAGAACCCGCGATTCAGCTCTTCCTTACACCCGGCATATTGCTGGGCTTAAAGATTGGAGTGTGGGTGATTGTGAGTTATAGCTTTTCGGTGTTGTAGGGCTTGGATATTTAGCGTCTGATCGGGCGCTTTCGCGAGCAGGCTCGCTCCCACATTGGATTTCTGTCGTACACAAAAACTGAGCTTGCCGCGTACTTTGTAGGAGCTGCCGAAGGAGTCAGAGCCAATGCCAGAACCGGCTCCAGAACCCGCGATTCAGCTCTTCCTTGCACCCGGCATATTGCTGGGCTTAAAGATTGGAGTGTGGGTGATTGTGAGTTATAGCTTTTCGGTGTTGTAGGGCTGGGATTTGTAGTGCCTGATCGGGCGCTTTCGCGAGCAGGCTCGCTCCCACATTGGACTTCTGCCGTACACAAAAACTGAGCTTGCCGCGTACTTTGTAGGAGCTGCCGAAGGCTGCGATCTTTTGATCTTGCTTTTTAAAGATCAAAAGATCGCAGCCTTCGGCAGCTCCTACAGGGGGATTCAGAGCCAATGCCAGAACCGGCTCCAGAACCCGCGATTCAGCTCTTCCTTACACCCGGCATATTGCTGGGCATACATATTCGAGCGGGCCTGCACCTTGCGCGCCGTCGGCAGTAGCCAGGCTTTGCTCGCATAAGTCTTGTTGCGGTAACCACCCCAGCCCTCGTGGTAGTTGAGGTACTGGTTGTAAGCGTCGTACTTGTAGACGCCATTGATCGTGGTGGTCTTGTCCATGTACCAGCCGATGAAGTCGATGGCGTCGTCGAAGTCTTCACGATCGGCCCAGTTGCGGCCGGTGCTTTTCTGGTAATCCGACCAGACTTCATCTTTCGCCTGCGCATAACCCGACGCGGTGGTCACGCGGCCCCACGGAATCACCCAAAGCAGATATTTGCGCGGGGTTTTGGCGTCGTAACGGTAGCCGGACTCTTGGTACATGATCGCGAAGGGCACCTGAATCGGCACACCCCAGCGTTTTTGCGTGACTTGCGCCGCGTCGTACCAGTCGCTTTTTTCACGAAAGATATCGCAGAGATTTTCCGGCGAACGCGGCGGTGAAGTGCCGCAACCGGTCAATAACCCTGCGAGTGTCAGTAGTCCAAGCGTCTTTCCGTAATTCAAAAGCCGTTATCCCGTCATGCGCAAAAAAGGCGACAGTCTACGCGTTCAGGACAGTTGATGACGATAAGGCAAGTCTGGACCGGTTTTGCTACACGTCAGCGCGGCGGCTTGCACGGCGAATTTCAGCATCGCGTCGATCTGCTCGCGCGCCAGTTGCTGTACGCCTTCTACCGAATCCAGACCGTGTTCGGTCAGCCAAGTAATCAAGGCGGCCTGGAAGGTGTCGCCAGCGCCAACGGTGTCGGCGATTTTCACCGAACAGGCCGGTACTGACCACGAACCATGCGCGCGACTGAACACCGTCGCGCCTTCACCGCCACGGGTGAGGAAGACAATTTGGCAGCGGTGCTCCAGCCAGCTTTCGATCACCCGCTGCGGATCCTGCTCGGGGTAAAGCAGGCTCAAATCTTCGTCGCTGACTTTGATCAGATCGGCCAGTTGCACCAGCGTCGCAATGCGTTCGCGCCACAACTCGATGTTCGGTTCCGGGTTGAGGCGCACGTTCGGGTCGAGGCTGATCAGGCGTTTACCGCTTTCACGCTGGACGAGTGCCAGCAGGGTGTCGCCAATCGGCTGCACCACCAATGAGAACGAGCCGATGTGCAGGCCGCGCACTTCCGGGCCCAGCGTCGGCAGATGCGCGAGGCTCAGTTGCCGATCCGCGCAACCTTCGCCACGGAAGCTGTAATGCGGCGAACCGTTGGCACCGACGGCGACCATCGCCAGGGTGGTCGGCGCGGCGAACTCCACCAGGTAATCCGGGCGCACGCCTTCGTCCTGCAACACTTGCTGCAAGCGGCGGCCGAGGTAGTCGGTGGACAGACCGCCGAGCAGCGCCGAGTCCACGCCCAAACGGCGCAAACCCACGGCGACGTTGAACGGCGAGCCGCCGGCAATCGCCTTGAAATTCACTTTCGAAGCCAGACCGCTGGCATCGTCTTCGCTGAAGAAATCAAACAGGGCTTCGCCACACACCAAATACATAATTGTTTGCTCTTTATAGGGTTGCGACATGCTGTTGATAGCGTTCATAGACCTGCTGGAACGCCGCGACATTGGCGGCGATCGGCAGGGTTTCACTGCTCGGATCGAGTTTGACGCAACGCTGACACAGATCGGCCAACGTTTCTTCATGGCCGTTCGACCAGGATTTGCACCACGCCGCCTGAATCGCTGCGCCAAGGGCAGCGGCTTCGCTTTGTTCGGTGCAGATCACCGGGGTGTTCATGATGTCGGCGACGATCTGTCGCCACACCGCGCTTTTCGAGCCGCCGCCAATCAGGCAAATGCTGCGGCTTTGTAAACCATTCTGCCGTAGCAAATCCAGCCCGTAACGTAAACCGAAGGTCGTGCCTTCGACGGCGGCGCGGCACAGATTGGCCTGGGTCAGGTTGTCCATGGTCAAACCGTGCAGGCTGCCGGTGGCGTGGGGCAGGGCGGGGACGCGTTCGCCGTTGAGGAACGGCAGCATGCTCACCCCGTCGGCGCCGATCGGGGTTTGGGCGACGAGGTCGTTGAAGCGTTCGAGGTCGAGGTCGAACAGCTCGCGTATCGCGCCGGTAGCGTTGGTCAGGTTCATGGTGCAGATCAGCGGCAACCAGCCGCCGCTGGAGGAACAGAACGTGGCGACGGAGGCGTCCGGGGAGACTTTCGGGACTTCGGAATAGGCGTAGACCGTGCCGGATGAACCTAGGCTCATGGTGATCGCGCCGGGCTGAATATTGCCGGTGCCGATGGCGCCCATCATGTTGTCGCCGCCGCCGCTTGCGACCAATGCAGCGGGGTTGATGCCCAAGCGCTCCGCAATTGACGGCAGGATGGTGCCGACGGCTTGGTGGGCGTCAATCAGTTCAGGCAACGCTGCTTGCAAGCGGCCGCTGGAGTCGATGTCGCGCAGTAACTGCAAATCCCACTGACGGGTGCGCACGTTGAAATAGCCGGTACCGGAGGCGTCGCCGTATTCGCTGCACGCGCGGCCGGTGAGCCAGAAGTTGAGGTAATCGTGGGGCAGCAGGATGCGCGCGATGCGGGCGAACACGTCGGGATGCTGTTCTTTGGTCCACAGCAATTTGGAAACGGTGTAGCCCGGCGCGATGACTACGCCGAGGCGTTCCAGCGAGCCTTTTTCTCCGCCCAGATGTTTGAGCAGTCGATCGTTTTCGGCGCTGGTTTCGGTGTCGCACCAGAGCTTGGCCGGGCGCAGGACTTGGCCTTGGTCGTCGAGCAGTACCAGACCGTGTTGTTGGCCGGAGACGCCGATGCCGAGGATGGATTGGCCATCGACGTTTGCCGCGAGGAGTGCGCGGCGGGTGGCGAGGGCGAAGGCTTCCAGCCATTGATCGGTGTGCTGCTCGCGGCGGCCGTTGGCGCCACTGATCATCGTGTGATTGGCGGCGCCCTGGCCGAGGACTTGACCGCTGGCGGCGTCGAGGATGATGGCTTTGCTGCCTTGGGTGCCGCAGTCGATGCCGAGGAAGAGGTTTTGGGTTGTCATGTGTGGACCACTCGGGGTGTGGTGAAGATCAAGAGCTTACCCCCTCACCCCAGCCCTCTCCCCCAAGGGGGCGAGGGGGAAAGGGAGCCGATCGGGGGCTGTTCAGAGGCAAGGTCGACGCCGGATATCTCACTCAGAGGCTGTTCAAAGCTTGAGTTCGACTCCGGACTTTCAGGTCGACGGAGCTTTTACAAACCACTCGGTCAGTCCCCTCTCCCTCCGGGAGAGGGCTAGGGTGAGGGGGTTTTCACTCCAGAATTCGCTGCAAAGTCCGCGTCACGCCTACCTCTCGCAAACTCTCACAGCACCACTCAAACGCCGCCACAAACGCCGCCGAACGCGGTATCGCCGTGCCAAAAATCTCCTCCACCGCCAACAACCGCTCAGTCATCAACCCATCATCCGCCACCAGCGCCTGACAAAACGTCGCCCGTGGATCAGGAATCGAATAGGTATCCCCATTCTCATCGACCCCCTTCAAATACAGCGCCCAGGCCGCCACCACCAGCGCCGCACGTTTGGTCTCGCGATCATCGGCAATCAACCGGTTAATCGTCGGAATGGTGAACTTGGGAAACTTCGACGAGCCATCCGAACACACTCGCTCAAGCTGATCGGCAATCGCCTGATTGGAAAACCGCGCGACCAGCGTGTCCTTGTATTCACTCAGATCAATGCCCGGCACTGGCGCCAGTTGCGGGGTGACGTCCAGATCCATGTAAGCGCGCATGTAACGCACAAACAGCGGGTCGTTCATGGTCTCGTGGACAAACCGATAACCCTTCAAAAACCCCAGATACGTCAGCGCCAGATGACTGCCGTTGAGCAATTTGATCTTCATCTCTTCGTACGGCGAAACGTCGTCGGTGAACTGCACGCCCACCTTTTCCCACGCGGGCCGACCGTTGACGAATTTGTCCTCCAGCACCCACTGCACAAACGGTTCGCAAACCACCGGCCAGGCATCGTCCACCCCGTGTTTGTCGGCCAGTTGCAGGCGATGCGCAGTGCTGGTCATCGGCGTGATGCGGTCGACCATGGCGTTGGGGAAACTGACGTTTTGATCAATCCAGTCACACAGATTACCGTCGAGTAAGGACGCGAAGGCCAGCAGTGCTTTACGAGTTACCGCGCCGTTATGCGGCAAGTTATCGCAGGACATTACGGTAAACGCGTCAGTACCCGCCCCACGGCGTTTGGCCAGCGCCGCGCAGAGGAAACCGAACACGGTTTTCGGCGATTGCGGATTCGCCAGATCGTGCTGAATCTGCGGCAGATGTGCCATGAATTCGCCGTTGCTGTCGTCGATGCAATAACCGCCCTCGGTGATGGTCAACGAGACGATACGAATCGCTGGATCGGCGAGTTTGTTGATCAGCGCCTGCGCACTGTCCTGCGCCAGCAACATGTCGCGGATCGAGCCGATCACCCGCACTTCGGTGTCGTCGCTGTCACCCAGTTCGAACAGGGTGAACAGGTAATCCTGCTCTTTTAGGTCGTCGCGGGCGCGCTGGTCTTCAGCGCGCAAGCCGACGCCGCAGATGGCCCAGTCGAGGGCCTCGCCGGTGTTCATCAGCGCATCGGTGTAGTACGCCTGATGCGCGCGATGGAAGCCGCCGACGCCAATGTGGGCGATGCCCTGGCGGGTGTCGCTGAGGTTGTAGGCCGGCAGTTTTACTTCGCGCGCCAGGCCGTGGAGATTCTGTTGGTTGAGCTTCATTGGGCAAGTCTCTTGAAAATCAGGCTGCGGCACGCAGGGGACGGGTCAGCGCCACGCCTTCGGCATCGAATAAATGGCAGTGGGCGGCGTCGAGGTGCAGGCTCAGTTGCTCGCCGTAACGGTTGGCCAGATCACCGCGCACGCGCATGGTCAGGGCTTCGCCGGCACTGGTGGTGACGTGGCAGAAGGTGTCGCTGCCCAAGCGTTCGCTGACGTCGGCGGTGACTTGCAGGGTGCAGTCGCCCGGTTGTGCCAGTTCCAGATGCTCCGGGCGAATGCCGAGGGTCACGGTGCTGCCGACGCTGAGGTTGGCGGCGTTGAACGGCAAGGTGACGCGGGTGCCGGCGTCCAGCGAGACTTCGCAGCTTTGCGCATCGACGCGGGCAATCTTGCCTTTGAGGAAGCCCATTTTCGGCGTGCCGAGGAACCCGGCGACAAACAGGTTGGCCGGTTGGTGATAGAGATCCAACGGCGAGCCGACCTGCTCGATCTTGCCGCCATTGAGTACCACGACTTTGTCGGCCATGGTCATCGCTTCCACCTGATCGTGGGTCACGTAAATCATCGTCGCTTGCAGGTCTTTGTGCAGACGCAGCAGTTCCAGGCGCATTTGCACGCGCAGGGCGGCGTCGAGGTTGGACAGCGGTTCGTCGAAGAGGAAGATTTTCGGATTGCGCACGATAGCGCGGCCAATCGCGACACGTTGACGCTGGCCGCCGGAGAGCTGTTTCGGTTTGCGCTCAAGCATCGGCCCGAGTTCGAGGATGCGCGCGGCTTCGCCGACTTTCTTCTCGACTTCGGCTTTCGGCACGCCGGCTAGATCGAGGGCGAACGACATGTTCTTTTTCACGGTCATGTGCGGGTACAGCGCGTAGGTCTGGAACACCATCGCCAGATCGCGCTTGGCCGGGCTGACTTCGGTGATGTCGCGGCCATCGAGTTCGATGGTGCCGCCGCTGACTTCTTCCAGCCCGGCGATCAGGCGCAGCAGGGTGGACTTGCCGCAACCGGACGGGCCGACGAAGACCACGAATTCCTTGTCGTTCACCTCAAGGTCGATGCCTTTGATGATGGAAAAACCTTCGAAGCCTTTTTGCAGATTCTTGATTTTCAGGTTGGCCATGATGATGGGCCTCCGCGTTGTTGTTTTTTTAAGATCAAAAGATCGCAGCCTGCGGCAGCTCCTACAGAGGGGGGGCTGCATGCTTTATGTAGGAGCTGCCGAAGGCTGCGATCTTTTGCTTTTCAATATTCATTTCACGGCGCCGAAGGAGAGGCCGCGCACCAGTTGTTTCTGGCTGATCCAGCCGAAGATCAGAATCGGCGCACAGGCCAGCGTCGACACCGCCGACAACTTGGCCCAGAACAAGCCTTCGGGGCTCGAGTACGAGGCGATCAACGCGGTCAGTGGCGCGGCTTTCGACGAGGTCAGGTTCAGCGACCAAAACGCTTCGTTCCAGCACAGAATCAGCGACAGCAACACAGTGGAGGCGAGGCCACCCTTGGCGATCGGCAGCAGCACACGCACCATTTCCTGCCATAACGTGGCGCCGTCGAGACGGGCGGCTTCGAGGATGTCTTTGGGGATGTCCTTGAAGTAGGTGTAAACCATCC
Organism: Pseudomonas rustica; assembly: GCF_049959085.1. Lineage (NCBI taxonomy): Bacteria > Pseudomonadati > Pseudomonadota > Gammaproteobacteria > Pseudomonadales > Pseudomonadaceae > Pseudomonas > Pseudomonas rustica. The sequence goes on from NZ_CP188200.1 coordinate 2,355,070, forward strand.
AGACCACGATCGGCAGGTTGATCAGCGTGTAGATCACGATCAGTGCGATGCGCGTGTCGAGCAGGCCGAACGTTTTGGCCAACAGGTAAATCGGCATCAGCACGCCCACCGGCGGCAGCATTTTTGTCGAGAGCATCCACAGCAACGTGCCTTTGGTGCGCTGGGTTTCGTAGAACGCCATCGAGTACGCCGCCGGCACCGCGATCAACAGGCACAGCGCGGTGGCGCTAAAGGAAATCACCACCGAGTTCCAGGCGAAACTGAAGTAGTCGCTGCGTTCGTTGATGTGCAGGTAGTTCTCCAGCGTCGGCGTGAAGATGAACTGCGGCGGCGTCGCGAACGCGTCGATTTCGGTCTTGAAACTGGTCATCACCATCCAGAAGATCGGGAAGAAAATCACGATCGCGATGGCCCAGGCCAGGGTGCCGAGCAGCAGGCTTTGCAGCCGGCGGGATTGTTGAAGAGTCATGGCGGGCCTCAGGCTTTGTCAGTCAGGTTTTTGCCGATCATCCGCACCAGAATGATCGCGGCGATGTTGGCGATGACCACGGCAATCAAGCCGCCCGCCGAGGCCATACCGACGTCGAACTGCACCAGCGCCTGGTTGTAAATGAGGTAAGCGAGGTTGGTCGAGGCATAGCCGGGGCCGCCGTTGGTGGTGGTGAAAATCTCGGCGAACACCGACAGCAGGAAGATCGTTTCGATCATCACCACCACGGCAATCGGTCGTGCCAGATGCGGCAGGGTGAGGTGCCAGAAGATTGCGATCGGCCCGGCACCGTCGAGGCGCGCGGCTTCCTTTTGTTCCTGGTCAAGGGACTGCATGGCGGTCATCAGAATCAGGATCGCGAAGGGCAGCCACTGCCACGAGACAATGATGATGATCGACAGCAGCGGGTAGTGGGCGAGCCAGTCCACCGGTTGCGCGCCGAAGAGTTTCCAGATGTAGGCGAGGATCCCCGAGACCGGGTGGAAAATCAGGTTCTTCCAGATCAGCGCACCGACCGTGGGCATGATGAAGAATGGCGAAATCAGCATGACCCGCACGATGCCGCGACCGAGAAATTCGCTCGCTTCCAATAGCGCACTGATAAGCACGCCGAGCACCACGCTGATCAGCAACACACTGCCGACCAGCAACAAGGTGTTGGTCGCACCGGGCATGAACCCCGAATCCGTCAGGAAGTAAGTGAAATTCTCCAGCCCGACGAATTCGTTTTCACCAGGGTAAAGCAGGTTGTAGCGGATCAGCGAGAAGTAAATGGTCATGCCCAGCGGCACGATCATCCACAGCAGCAACAGGGCCACCGAAGGGCTGACCAGAAACCAGCCGGGATTGCGCACGCGCACTTTGCGCTGCGGCTGGGACAAGTCGATGTGGGCTTTGGCAGTTGAAGTATTCATGGCGATCACAACCGAGTCATACAGACCTATGGAGATCTAATGTAGGAGTGAGCCTGCTCGCGATGGCGGTTTTCCATCTAACACAGTCGGTGACTGATACACCGCTATCGCGAGCAGGCTCACTCCTACAAAAGGCAGGAGCGAACGGTGCGGGTTATTTTGGATAACCGGCGCGCTTCATCTCGCGTTCAGTGGATTGCTGCGCGGCAGCGAGGGCTTGATCCACCGTGGTCTGGCCGATCAGCGCTGCCGAGAACAGCTTGCCGACCTGGGTGCCCACTGCCTGGAACTCAGGAATGGTCACCAGTTGAATGCCGATGTACGGCACCGGTTTCAGCGTCGGTTTGCTCGGATCGACAGCCTTCAGCGATTCCAGCGTGATCTTGGCGAATGGCGCGGCGCTCATGTACGCATTGCTGTAGGTCGAGGCGCGAGTACCCGGTGGAACGTTGGCGATGCCATCGGTCTTGGCGACCAGATCGCCATACTCTTTGGACGTTGCCCAGGCGCTGAATTCTTTCGCGGCGTCTTTGGCTTTGGAACTGGTCGGAATCGCCAGTGCCCACGAATACAGCCACGCCGAGCCTTTATCAGTCACCTGATGCGGGGCGAAAGTGAAGCCGACGTGATCAGCCACTTTGCTTTGAGTCTTGTCGGTCACGAACGAGCCGGCGACGCTGGCATCAACCCAGATCGCGCACTTGCCGCTGTTGAACAGGGCGAGGTTTTCGTTGAAACCATTACTTGTAGCGCCCGGTGGGCCGGACTTCTTCATGGTGTCGACGTAGAAGTTCAGCGCGTTTTTCCATTCAGGGCCGTTGAATTCCGGCTGCCACTTCTCATCGAACCAGCGCGCGCCGTAAGCGTTGGCGACGGTGCTGATCAGCGCCATGTTCTCGCCCCAACCGGCCTTGCCGCGCAGGCAGATGCCGTACTGCTCTTTATCTTTGTTGGTGAGTTTTTCCGCGAAGCCGGCGATCTCTTCCCAGGTCGGCCGCTCCGGCATGGTCAGCCCGGCGTCCTTGAACAGGTCGGTGCGGTAATAGGTGATCGAGCTTTCGGCGTAGAACGGCAGGGCGTACAGCGAACCCTTGACCGACAAACCTTCACGCACCGACGGGAACACATCGTCGAGGGCGTAACTGGCCGGCAGATCTTTCATCGGCTCCAGCCAGCCTTTTGCGCCCCAGAGTGCAGCTTCGTACATGCCGATGGTGAGCACGTCGAACTGGCCGCCCTGGGTGGCGATGTCGGTGGTCAGGCGTTGACGCAAGACGTTTTCTTCGAGCACCACCCAATTGAGCTTGATGTCCGGATGCTCGGTCTCGAAGGTCTTCGAGAGCTTCTGCATGCGGATCATGTCGCTGTTGTTGACGGTGGCGATGGTCAGGGTCTGGGCGCCAAGGCTGACGCTGCTGAGGGTCATGCAGGTGAGGGCAAGCAGAGCTTTTGCAGTGGGTTGCATCGTGCACTCCTTTTCTGCACCCAGCGGGTGACAGAAGGACAGTTATTGTTTTTGTGTCTTCCGACTGCAGGAAGAATGTGCACTGATTACAGCCTTCAATGGCCGGGCTGACAAATCATCCCTAGCACTGGAATCGATACTTTTTTGCACTGGGGTTTGAAGGGGTAAACGCAGGGAAGGGGTTTTCAGCGGTGCGGGGCGATCGGATGTGTACAGGTTTGTATGGATTGTGTGGGAGCGGGCTTGCTCGCGAATGCGGTGGGTCAGTGCCATGTAGGTTGGCTGACACGACGCTTTCGCGAGCAAGCCCGCTCCCACAGGGGGGGAAAGCGTGTCAGCCGTGATTTTGCTCGGTCAGGCGCTGTACAGCCAGGCGGCGATAGTGCGACGGCGTCATGCCTTTGAGTTGTTGAAAACGCCGGTTGAAGTTGGAGATATTGTTGAACCCCGACTCGAAACACACCTCCGTCACCGGCTTATCGCCATCGGCCAACAGTTCGCAGGATTTGCTGATGCGCAGTCGATTGACGAATTCGATGAAATTACGCCCCGTCGCCTGTTTGAACACCCGGCTGAAGTAGGTCGGCTTCATGTTCAGATGCTCGGCGACTTCTTCCAGTGTTATCTCGCGGGCGTAATGCGTGAAGATATAATCGACCGCGCGGTTGGTGCGATCAATGTTGTGCTCGTCTGCCAGTTGCGGGGTCGTCGCGCCGGACAGCAACTGAAAGTCATCACTGGCTGCCAGCAGCTCCATCAGAATGAAAAAATGCCCGAGCCGCGTGATGCCTTTGGTGTCAGCGATTCGTTGCATCAATGTCATGGCTTGACGAATGGTGCGTTTGCAGCGGAATTCGATGCCGTACTGCGCACGCTCCAGCAACGGCGCCAGAGTTTTCAGCTCGGCGAAAATCTGATTGCCGCTTTCGAACAGATCGTCTGTGAAGTTGACCAGCATGTCGCGCTTCTCCACGACTTCATCCTCCGCGACCTGGCTGATCCAGTTGTGCGGCAGATTCGGGCCGGTGAGAAACAGCGTTTCCGGGTAAAAGTTACCGATGTAATCGCCAATGAACACCTTGCCGGAACTGGCAACGATCAGGTGCAGTTCGTATTCCTTGTGAAAATGCCAACGCACCAATGGGCAAGGGAAACCGTGCTGGCGGTAAATGATGGACAACCCGTTGTGGTCATCCATCAACTCGTAAGAGGGGTCGGTCACTCGGGCTGTTCGGGACATGGCTGGGCGCTTTTTTTGTTATCGCACGCCAATCATGCCCCTTTCTGCCCGGGTTCTACTACCCGTGTCATGGATTTGCCTGGATTCTGGAATGCAGTGCCTCGCCGTAGACCGCTTTCATGCTGGTGGCGCTCCAGCACAGGCGGACGATGTCTGACTCCTCGAAAAAATCAGTGCTGATGATGCTGCAACGGGTGACCCAGTCTCGCGTGGTGTCAAACCAGTCGTTGATGTGGTTCTTGATGCGCTGTGGGCCGCCGAGCACCGAATAGCTGGTGGCCGATAGCGACCAGAGTGACAGGGGATAGGGTGCGCCTTCCAGCGACGTGCGGATGTGGGTTTGCAGATCCGTGGTATCGGTGAAGCGTTTGCCGCTCCATTTGTGTTTGATCCGGAACCAGAAGTAGTCCTCGTCCAGCTCACGTTTGGCAGGTGCCGCCATGATGATGCGGCGTTGCGTGCTGTTGCGTTTCAATTGGGCAATGGTTAGCAGGCTGTCCGAGGGCGATATGGCGCGCGAGCCGAGGCGCGCCATAATCACGTCATTGAAGCGCTGGAAATCGAACGGCTTTTCAGCGTCGCCCAACTCATGAAAATCAAGCACGATGAATTCATCGCGATTCCGATCGAGGAACGTGGTGAGCGCCGTCATCAGTTCATCGAGGGTGCGACCGGATGAATAACCGTTGTGGTGGCAGTAGAACTGCGGCTGTTGCCAGTGAGCGGTGTAGCCGAGGCGAAGGTCAAACGCTCTCGCGCCATTGGCCAATTGCCAGGCGAAGGAATCGTTCTGGCAGGTTGTCCAGTTGCCGGATACGCTGTCGTAATCAGGGGCTTTGCGATCCATGCCGCTGTTATGTGTGCCGGGCCAGACGATATCGGTCAACCTCAGCCGCCCGATATCCAGTACGTTGCCCATCCAGGTGTTTTTGTCGAGTGCGCCTGTTGCAATGCTGTTCATGAGCCATCCTTGTCGTTCTTATCACACCATTCCATGGCGCAATACATTCATGATGCGGATGTGACGGTGTTGCACATCCGCTGTTTCCCGGTGGTTACCGGATTTCATGAACCAGCTTAGAGCCTGTCAGTACTTTTGCCAGTGTTTGAAATATCTGCACAAATATAGCGATTTAATATTAACGGGATGGCACTCAACGTCCCTTGAGCAGATTGACGACTCGGCAGAAGTTAACGATCTGTGATTCTTCAATGAAGTCGACATTAATGATGTTGCACTTTCGCGCCCAGTCACTTTTCTGCGGGTCAAACATTAAATCCAGATCTTTGTGTATGTCAACAGGGCCGCCCGTACCGCTGTAACAGGTGGCGGAAAGTGTCCAGTTATTGTAATTGCCAGGCGGATTACTCATCACGTCAGTGATGAAACTGCGTAGGTCACTGACATTCGAGGTGGACAGCCCAGACCATTTACTTTGCACCTCGTCATGAAACAGGCTGGCGTCGAGCTCGCTGTATCGAGGAGCGCAGACCAGCACACGTTGGAGCGGGCTGATTCTCTTCAGATCGCCTAGCGTGAGGTGTTTGTTTCGGGCAGGAATCATGCGTGGCTCCAACGCTTGCACGATCAGCCTGTTGAACAACGAGAAGTCAAACGCGCCTTTGCCATTTTTGAAGTTTTTGAAGTCGAGAATAATAAACTCGTCAGGATTGACGGACAGAAAGTCCCAGACATCTACGACGAGATTTTTCAACGTGCGCGACGACAGGTACTCGTTATGGTGAAAGCGGAATCGATCAAATCCCTCCTTGGCCCCGGCGTCGTAACACAAGCGCACATCCAGCGCCCGGGAACCGTGATTCAGCTGGCTGGCGAAAGACTGGTGCTGACAGACAAGCCAGTGTTTTCCCGGTATCAGTGCATAGGATGCTTGCCAGTCACAACCGGCGTTGTGAGTACCGGGTAGCGTCAACTCGCTAAGCGTGAGTCGATCAACTTCTCGTGTTGCAGTCATCCAGTTTTTGTTTGGGTAATTGTCCATGTGTTTGCGTCCCTGCATCGGTGGGTTATTTAAGTCGCACATTAACGCTGGTTGCATTAGTGCGAAAAGTGCAGGGTTTTTATAAGGCTTGGCGCAGGCTGTGCCAAGCATCGGAGTAATGCGAAGTGTGTGAATTGCGGCTATTTCGAGTTCTTTGCTTCAATCCACTGCGACATGTATTGAGTGCTCTTGTGCAAGTGATGGCGCAACATGCTGCCAGTGAAGTTGTTGGTTCTAAGTTGCGATAAGTTTTTTGTGCAATGCAGTAATTTGTTGATCAGCGCCGGGCCGTGCACGGAATGTTTATATCGATCCGCTAATAACACGTAGCCCGCCGATTGCGCCTTCTGCCAATGCGCCTCATCGTGGTATAGCCGAACCGCTTCCTCCGCCAGTGCTTGCGCCGAAACACTGACCGCCCCTGGCCACGAATGATCGCCGTGCATGGCTTCCGCTCCAATCGGCGTGGTTACGCTTGGCGTACCACAGAGCATTGCATCGACCAGTTTGCCCTTGATCCCGGCACCGAAACGCAGCGGCGCCAGGCATACGCGCGCCTCGGACATTACTTGCAACGCATCCTCTGCCCAGTTCATCACATGAAAGCCTTGTGCTGGATTGTGCAGCGCCGTGGCTTTCGGCGGCGTGTAGGCACCATAAAGGTGTAGTTGCGCCTTGGGCAATTGCGCGCGGATCAAGGGCCAGACGGTCGACTTCATCCAGAGCACCGCGTCCCAGTTGGGCGCGTGACGGAAGTTGCCAATGCTCAGGAAGTGTTCGCGATCATCGAAAGTCCGAGGCGTGGCAGTCGGCGGATCGATCATCAGCGGACACCAGTGCAGCAAATCTGCCGGCAAGCCGAACTGGTCTTGCAGCAACTGGATCTCCACTTCGGAGATCATCAGGTTGAGGTCGCAGCGATACAGCGCGGCGATTTCCCGTTTGGCCAGATCAGTGTTGGCCATCAGATCGAACTCTTCGCGCAGCGCCGGCGCGAACAGTTCGCTGAAGTCATTTTCGTCGGCGCTGGCCTTCAGGCGATCTTTAAGACGCTGATGACGAGCATGCCGCAAGCTTTGCAGATCGGAGGTCTCGAGTACGCGCAAGGCATCAGGGCAGTGCTTTTCAACACGCCAGCCGAACTGTTCTTCCATCATGAACTGGTCAAACAGGACGATATCCGGCGCGAGCTCAGTAATAAAGGTATCGAATGTGCTGCTGTTCAGCTCGATAGGCACTTCGCGAATGCCCAGTTCGGCCAGATCAGCCTTGTGCTCGCCAGGGCCGGCAGGGCTGCTGAACGTGATCTCCCAACCTTGCTGCAAAAACGTTTCAAGGATTTGCATGACGTGCCCACTGGCAGCCGAAGAGCGTGGTTCCGGCCAGACGTAGCCAATAACCAGGACTTTGGTGGGGTGGGGCTGGTGCATGCGGGTATTTCCTTGAGACGGGCTGTGGCCAAAAACGGGGCGCAATTAAACCACAGCCAGCCTGGGTCTTAGTTGTCCGGGTTGAGGACAGCCTTGACCTTGTCGCGCAGTTGATCGATTGAGAAAGGTTTGCCGATCACGTGCATGTCCGCCGGAACCTCGATGGTTTCGGCGTAGCCGCTGGCGAACAGGATCGGTAGGGCAGGGCGCAGTTTGCGCGCTTCAGTGGCCAGTTGCTTGCCGTCCATGCCGGGCAAACCAACGTCGGTCATCATCAGATCAATGTGCTGACCGCTATCCGCGAGTTTCTCCAGCGCCTGCTCGCTGCCGTCCGCCTCGAGCACACTGAATTCCAGTTCCTCCAACACATCGACGATGAGCATGCGCACGATGTCGTCGTCTTCTACGACAAGGATGGTGGCGGAGGTGGCGGGCATAATAAAGGCTCTCAAGGGGTGAATTCGGGGGCGCCGGTCGATCAAAAATGCCGGGCTCTTGCATGAGTAAGTGGCGCATAGCCACAAGTTCCCGAACGGATACAAAAAAGAATAGCGACAAGGATACCGGTTGGTCGCTGTGATAGCGCTGGCAAATGTAGAAAAATGCGCCAGAAACGATGAGAAAAATGGATCCATGCCGGGGTTTTGGGGCAAACTCTCGGGTTTTCAACAGTTCGACAAGGCTGCCCCATGTCCACTCCGTCTTCGGTTGATGAGCAACGGTTTCGCAAACTTCTGAGCCGCAACATCGGTCTGCCGCTGGGCGTCGGTGTGCTCAGTGCCGTGTTTTTCGTGTCGCTGATCACTTATTTGCTGTCGGTCATCCAGTGGGTGGAACACACCGACCGGGTGATCAATAACGCCAACGAAGCGGTGAAACTCACCGTTGACCTGGAAACCGGCATGCGCGGCTTCCTGCTCAGCGGTGACGAGCATTTCCTTGATCCGTACGAGACGGCCAAGCCGCGCATTGCCGTAGCGCTGAAAACCCTGACCGAACTGACCATCGACAACCCGGTGCAAACCGATCGTTTGCGCAGGCTGGAGGCCTTGCAGACCGAATGGGCCAATTACGCGCAATCGATGATCGATCTGCAGCGATCCAGCGGCGATTATCGGGGCGCGGTGAAGGCTGGGCGGGGCAAGCGCCTGACCGACGAAATCCGTAAGCAATTCGAAGACGTGATTGAAACCGAGCAAGTCCTGCGCACTACGCGTAATGAGGACGTGCGCCGTACGACGATCTGGAGCATCAGCCTGTACCTGCTGTTTATCGCCGGTATCAGTGGTTTGCTGGCCTACATTGGCCGTCGTGACCTGATGACGTTGTCGGGAAACTACAGCGCCAATCTCGCCGCACAACAGGCCAGCGCCGAACGTCTGGAGCAGCAGGCATGGCTGCGCAACGGTCAGACCGAACTGGCCGAGCAAGTGCTGGGGCAACTGACGCTCAATCTGCTGGGCCGCAACATTCTGCAGTTCTGCGCGCAATACCTCGGTACCGCCGTAGCCGCTCTTTATGTCCGTGAAGAACACGGCGGGCTCAAACGCGTGGCCACTTACGGCTTCTCCCGCGAGCAGGAAGAACAGGATCAATCGATTTACAGCGGCGAGGGCATAGTGGGCCAAGTGGCACAAACGTCGCGTCTGATCCGTCTTGATTCAGTGCCGGTCGACTATTTCAAAGTCAGCTCCGGGCTGGGTGAGGGTTTGCCGCACAGTGTGCTGGTGGTGCCGACCAGCGATGATGATCGGGTCAATGGTGTGATCGAACTCGGTTTCCTGCGCCCGCTCAATGACCGCGACATCGAATTACTGGAGTTGATCGCCGGCAACATTGGTACCTCCATCGAGGCCGCGCGTTACCGTCAGCGTTTGCAGGAAGTGCTGGCCGAGACCCAGCAGCTCAACGAAGAGTTGCAGGTGCAGCAGGAAGAGCTGAAAACCGCCAACGAAGAGCTGGAAGAACAATCGCGGATTCTCAAGGAATCCCAGGCGCATCTGGAAACCCAGCAAGTCGAGCTGGAGCAGACCAACGAGCAGCTCGCCGAGCAGGCGCAGACACTGGCCGAGCAGCGCGACGCCATGGATGAGAAGAACACCGCCCTCAATCAGGCGCAGGTACAGCTCGAAGAACGCGCCGAAGAGTTGCAGCGTTCAAGCAAATACAAATCCGAATTCCTCGCCAACATGTCCCACGAACTGCGCACGCCGCTGAACAGTTCGTTGATCCTGGCCAAACTGCTGGCGGAAAACCCGCAGGACAATCTCAGCGCCGAACAGGTGAAGTTTGCCGAGTCGATCTATTCGGCCGGCAACGATCTGCTCAACCTGATCAACGACATTCTGGATATTTCCAAGGTCGAGGCCGGCAAGCTTGAAGTGATCCCGGAGAACACCAGTGTTGCGCGTCTGGCCGATGGCCTGCGTGGCGTGTTCGAGCCGATGGCCAAAGACAAACAGCTGACCTTCACCGTCGATTTGCAGCCGGGCACGCCAGGCATGATGTTCACCGACCGGCAGCGTCTGGAGCAGGTGATCAAAAACCTGCTGTCCAACGCCGTCAAGTTCACCGAGAAAGGCGCGGTCAGCCTGACCATTGCCGGCCAGCCGAATGACCAGATCGCGTTTGTTGTGCGTGATTCGGGGATCGGCATCGCGGCGGATCAGCAGGAAAGCATTTTCGAAGCGTTCCGTCAGGCCGACGGCACCACTAACCGCAAGTACGGCGGCACCGGGTTGGGCCTGTCGATTTCCCGCGATCTCGCAACGTTGCTGGGCGGTTCGATCAGCGTCAGCAGTACGCCGGGGCAGGGCAGTGTGTTCACCCTGTTGCTGCCGCTGCAGTACAGCGAGTCGGGAGAAATCTCGACTGCACCTTTAACGTTTACGCCGCCAGCGCCGACCGCGCCTGTACCTTTGGCGCCGATCGTCTCGCCATTGGCCCCGGTTCACATTCCGCGTTTTGCCGATGACCGCGATAAAGCTCCGTTCGCCACACGCTGCATTCTGGTGGTGGAAGACGAACCGAATTTCGCCCATATCCTTTATGACCTGGCCCACGAGTTGGGCTATCAGTGCCTGGTTGCTCACGGCGCGGATGAAGGCTATGACCTGGCGAAAGAGTTTATTCCGGACGCCATCCTCCTCGACATGCGCCTGCCCGATCACTCCGGTCTCACCGTGTTGCAGCGTCTGAAAGAACGCGCCGAAACCCGCCACATCCCGGTGCACGTGATTTCGGTCGAAGACCGCGTTGAAGCCGCGATGCACATGGGCGCCATCGGCTATGCAGTCAAACCGACCACCCGCGAAGAGCTGAAAGACGTGTTCGCGCGTCTCGAAGCGAAGCTGACGCAAAAGGTCAAACGCGTGCTGTTGGTTGAAGACGACGATTTGCAGCGCGAAAGCATCGCGCGATTGATTGGCGACGAGGACATCGAAATCACCGCCGTCGGTCTGGCGCAAGACGCCCTGGAGCGGCTGCGCGAGACGGTTTACGACTGCATGATCATCGACTTGAAGCTGCCAGACATGCTTGGCAACGATCTGCTCAAACGCATGGCCACTGAGGACATCTGCTCGTTCCCGCCGGTCATCGTTTACACCGGGCGCAACCTGACCCGCGATGAAGAGGCCGATCTGCGCAAGTATTCGCGCTCGATCATCATCAAGGGTGCGCGTTCGCCTGAGCGTTTGCTCGACGAGGTCACACTCTTTCTGCACAAAGTCGAATCGCAGTTGTCCCATGAACGGCAGAAGATGCTCAAGACCGCGCGCAGCCGCGACAAGGTCTTCGAGGGTCGCAAGATCCTGCTGGTGGACGACGATGTGCGTAACATTTTCGCCCTGACCAGTGCTCTGGAAACAAAAGGCGCAGTCGTGGTGATCGGCCGTAATGGCCGCGAAGCGATTGAAAAACTGAATGAAGTCGAGGACATCGATCTGGTGTTGATGGACGTGATGATGCCGGAAATGGATGGTTTCGAAGCCACCATTGAAATCCGCAAGGATCCGCGCTGGCGCAAGCTGCCAATCATTGCAGTGACGGCCAAGGCCATGAAGGACGATCAGGAGCGCTGCCTGCAAGCGGGTTCCAACGATTATCTGGCCAAGCCCATTGACCTGGATCGCCTGTTCTCGCTGATTCGTGTGTGGTTACCGAAGATGGAACGTATTTAGTGGAAGGCAGCAGTCCAGCCGAACGAAACAGCGAAATCGAATTACGGTTGCTGATTGAGGCGATCTACCTCAAGTACAGCTACGATTTTCGCGATTATTCCGGCGCTTCGATCAAGCGCCGGGTGCAACACGCGTTGAGCCAGTTCGAGTGCGCGACCATTTCGGCGTTGCAGGAAAAGGTGCTGCACGATCCGACCGCGTTCATGCAGTTGCTGCAACTGCTGACGATCCCGGTCAGCGAAATGTTTCGTGATCCTTCGCACTTCCTCGCGATTCGCAAGGAAGTGGTGCCGTTGCTGCGCACCTATCCGTCGATCAAAATCTGGATCGCCGGCTGCAGCACGGGTGAGGAGGTCTATTCGATGGCGATACTGCTGCGCGAAGAAGGCCTGCTCGATCGCACGATCATTTACGCCACGGACATCAATCCGCGCTCGCTGGACAAGGCCAAGCAGGGCATTTTCTCGATGGAGAACGTCCGTGCCTATACCGCCAACTACCAGCAGGCCGGCGGTCAGCGTTCATTTGCCGAGTACTACACTGCCGCGTATGGCTACGCGATATTCGACAAAACGCTGTGCGAGAACGTGACGTTTGCCGACCACAGCCTGGCGACCGACAGCGTGTTCTCCGAAACCCAGCTGATTTCTTGCCGCAATGTGCTGATCTATTTCAACAAGAAGTTGCAGGATCGCGCCTTCGGGCTGTTCCATGAATCGCTGTGCCATCGTGGTTTTCTGGTGCTCGGCAGTAAAGAGACGCTGGATTTTTCCAGCTATGCCAATCAGTTCGAGCCGTTGGTCAAACAAGAACGGATTTACCGCAAAACATGAACGAGGCCGTGGCTTTACCTCGCGTCGAGGCGATTGTGGTCGGTGCTTCCGCCGGTGGCGTTGAGGCGTTGCTGAGCGTGCTCGGCCCACTGCGCAGCGGGTTTGTGCTGCCGATTATCGTTGTGCTGCACTTGCCCGAAGAGCGTCGCAGCCAATTGGCCGAAGTCTTCGCGCGGCGTCTGGACATGCCGGTGCACGAGGCGATCGACAAGCAGGACATTGCCGCCGGTACCGTGTATTTCGCCACACCGGGCTATCACCTGTCGGTGGAGCAGGATCGCAGCCTGTCGTTGAGCCTTGAGGATCGTGTGCATTACTCGCGGCCTTCGATTGATTACCTGTTCGAGTCCGCCGCTGATGCCTACGGCTCAAAGCTGGCCGCTGTATTGCTGACCGGCGCCAATCACGACGGTGCGCGCGGGCTGGCGCAAGTCAAACGTCGCGGAGGCCTGACCATTGTCCAGGATCCGCAAGAGGCGCAAGTCGCCACCATGCCTCAGGCTGCGCTGAACATTCAGCAGCCCGATCATGTCCTAACCCTAAACGGCATCGGCCGTCTGCTTGTCGAGCTGGAACGAATCGCATGCTGAGTAATATTCAAGCCAAATTGCTGATCGTCGACGATCTGCCGGAAAACCTGCTGGCGCTCGAAGCCTTGATCAAACGCGAAGACCGCACCGTCTACAAGGCGTTGTCGGCGGACGAAGCGTTGTCGTTGCTGCTGCAGCACGAATTCGCCATGGCCATCCTCGACGTGCAGATGCCGGGGATGAACGGCTTCGAACTCGCCGAGTTGATGCGCGGCACCGAGAAAACCAAGAACATCCCGATTATCTTCGTCAGCGCCGCCGGTCGTGAATTGAACTACGCGTTCAAGGGTTACGAGAGCGGCGCGGTCGACTTCCTGCACAAGCCGCTGGATATCCATGCGGTGAAAAGCAAGGTCAACGTTTTCGTCGATCTGTACCGCCAGAGCAAGGCGATGAAACAGCAGGTCGAAGCGCTGGAGCAGGCCCGTCGGGAGCAGGAAGCGCTGTTGCAACAGTTGCAGAGCACTCAGTCGGAGCTGGAGCAGGCGGTGCGGATGCGCGATGACTTCATGTCAATCGTCGCCCACGAAGTGCGTACGCCGCTCAATGGCCTGATACTCGAAACGCAGCTGCGCAAGATGCACCTGGCACGGGACAACGCGTCGGCGTTCACCCTCGACAAGATGCACGCCATGGTCGATCGCGACGAGCGGCAGATCAAAAGCCTGATCCGCTTGATCGAAGACATGCTTGATGTTTCGCGCATCCGCACCGGCAAGCTGTCGATTCGGCCGAACCGTTTCGATCTGGTGCAGTTAGTCAGCAATCTGTTGCAGAACTTTGCGCAACAGATCGACGCGGCGGAAACCGAAGTATCGTTCACGGCGCCAGAGCCGGTCGAAGGTCACTGGGACGAGTTCCGCATCGAGCAAGTGGTGTCGAACCTGATCACCAATGCCTTGCGTTACGGCGGTCGCAGCCCGGTCAAGGTGCGTGTTTACCGCGAAGGCGATGAGGCGCGCATCGAGGTCGAGGACAATGGCATCGGCATCAGCGCCGAGAATCAGAAGCGAATTTTCCAACAGTTCGAACGGGTGTCCGCCAAGACGGTAGTCGCCGGGCTCGGGCTGGGTCTGTTCATTTCCGAGCAGATCGTCGCCGCCCATGGCGGTTCAATCGTCGTCGAGAGTGAAATCAACGAGGGCGCCCTGTTTCGCGTTTGTCTGCCGATCGAGGAAAACGGCAAATCTGACGCAACCTCTGATTGACCGCACGGTCGTATCAGCAGCTATTGACCGAACAAAGGCTTCCCATGAGCGTAGATGCACAAGATGTAGTACTCGTCGTCGAGGACGAACCGGTTATCTTGATGGTCCTGACCGATTACCTGTCGGGCCAGGGTTACCGCGTGTTGCAAGCGGAAAGCGGCGAGCAGGCGTTCGAGATTCTGGCGAGCAAGCCGCATCTGGATGTCCTGATCACTGACTTCCGGCTGCCTGGCGGTATTTCCGGCGTGCAGATCGCCGAGCCAGCCGTCAAATTGCGACCGGATCTAAAAGTGATCTTCATCAGCGGTTACCCGCAGGAGATCCGCGAAACCGGCAGCCCGATCACGCGCAAGGCGCCGATTCTGGAAAAACCGTTTGATCTGGATGTCCTGCAGGAGAAAATTCAGGAGCTATTGGCCTGAAAACAGGGCGGTTGGTGGCGTACCTGTAATTTCTGACAGTTGACTTGACTGACGCCATTGCTCAATAACGACCTCGATATCCACGTCGGGGTCGTGCTCCATTCATCGAGAGACACCAGTGCTCAGTGCCATTGACCCTTGCGGTCGGTTGCTGCGCAAGGTCGCTTATCATCGGCGCGCTCCGACGGATCCGGCCGAGCCGCGCATTACCCATCAAATGTTTGACCCTGCCGGGCGTGTGACGCGAATACGTGATCCGCGCCTTTTCTTGATGGCGGGGCGTCATTCTGAAGTCGCCAGTCAGCGCATGCTGTACAGCCTCTCGGGTACCCCGTTGTTATCTGACAATAACGATGCCGGCTTCCGACTGAATTTGCTTGCCGAAGCCGGACACGCCGTCCATCACTGGGATCAGGAAGGTCACCAAAGGCGTCTGGTTTACGACGATTTTTTGCGTCCCGAGCAAATTTTTGATCAGGCTCATTCCGAGGCAGAGTGCCGTACCGTTTGGTTCACTTACGCGGATGCCAGTCCGGCATCTGCTGCCAGAAATTGTTGCGGCAAGGTGATTCGTCACGATGACGAGGCTGGAACGTTGCATTTCCGTGAATTTGGCGTGTCCGGAACAGTGCTTGAGCAGTCGCGGCGTTTTCTCAATTCACCGGAACGGCCTGACTGGCCAAGTGAAGAAAACGCACGGGATCTTTTGCTCGAACCGCAAAGCGCCACTTCGAAATCAGCGCTGAATGCTGTCGGCGAGCCGATTTTCCTTACGGATGCCAAGGGCAATGAGCAAATCCTGCGTCAGACGAAGGCCGGCGAGTTGTATGAAACCTGCTTGAAAATGGCGGGCTCGGGTAATCTGCTTACGCTGCTTCGCGATATCCAATACAACGCCGCCGGTCAAATCGAACAGCAGACCAACGCCAATGCTTTGGTGACCATCTGTTGTTACGAACCGGCGGACGGCAGCTTGATCATGCTGAGGACGCACGCTGCGAATACCACGCCCTTGCAGGATCTTCGTTACCTCTACGATCCTGTTGGTAACCCCGTCAGAATCACCGATGCAGCCTTAGGCGTTCAGTACTTTCGCAACCAGCGCGTCGCCGCTACCAGCACCTATGGGTATGACACCTTGGGTCAATTGATCAGCGCAACCGGGCGACAAAAAATCAGTGCTCTCGGTGGCCCTCAACTCCCTCAGTTTGTTTCACCGCCTGATGCGAACCAAATGGAAAACTACACACAGGATTTCCACTACGACGCGGGCGGCAACTTGCACACTTTGTTGCACCACGCCAACGGCGGTAGCCGAACCGAGCGTACCGCTGTGGCCGCACTTAATAATCGCAGCCTGCCTTTTGTAAATGATTTGCCACCGACTGAAGAGGTTATCGGTCAGGGCTACGACCGCAATGGCAACCTCAAGGCATTGCAACGTGGGCAAACGTTGTTTTGGGGGACGCAAAACCAATTGCGTCGAGTGGATCAGGTCATCCGGGAGGAGGCCGCGAATGATGCCGAAATCTATGTCTATGACGGTACCGGGCAGCGCGTACGAAAGATCCGTAGCACAGTGACGTCCAAGCGCACCCTGACTCATGAAACGCGTTATCTGCCTGGACTGGAAATCCGCACAAGCCCCAAAGAAACGCTGCACTTAATCAGTGTCCAGGCTGGACGTTGCCGAGTTCAGGTTTTGCATTGGGAGCAGGTACGAAGCGCAGACAATCCACCGGATCAATATCGCTACAACCTGTTGGATCATTTGAGTTCCAGCACTCTGGAACTGGACGGTGACGGAGGGCTGATCAGTCAGGAGAGCTATTACCCTTACGGCGCAACGGCGTGGTGGGCGGGAGCGAACAGAATACAGGCCAGCTATAGAACCCTTCGTTACTCAGGCCAGGAGCGTGACGCAACGGGGCTTTATTACTTTGGTCGGCGTTACTACATTCCCTGGCGACAACGTTGGGTCAGTGCGGATCCGGTGGGTATCGAGGATGGTTTGAATCTGTACGGCATGGTCGCGGGTAATCCTGTGAGGTATGTCGATTTGCAGGGACTGTCACGATGGGACACGGTGAAAGCGGCGGGATGGGCCGGGGCCGTGGACTTCGGCGCGAAACTGGTGGGATCCGGCATGAAGCTCCTCCTTGCCCAAGCGTTGACAAAATGGAATCCGGCAAGTCGTTTGCTGGTTGCTGTCGGGGCGGGGTCAGCAGTCATCAACGGAGCGATCGCAGGCGCTTCGTGGGTCAGTGCAAACCAATCTGAAGAAATCGGCAATCCGCGGCGGTATCTCGAGCGTACGGCGGGAGCGGTCGGTGGCGGGTTATTCACAGTTGCGCCAATTGTGCTGGAGGAAATTTTGAGCCCGGGAGCGAATATGGCGGCCATCACACAGATTACTAAGTTGTTCGGTAATGTCGGTTTTGAAGGTGTCGCTCAAATGGCCCCCAACGTACCGAACAACGCTTGGGCGGGCGTGCCTCCAGGCGCGGGAATCAAGGCTGAGATAGCGGCGGTAGTCATCACAAAAGGCGCCGCGAAGATTCTTGAAAATAAAGTGTTCGATGCTCCCGTTGGAACAGAGGTAAACCTGGTCCAGAATCTGCTTTACCCTGCGGTCACCAAAGGTGCTGCCGCTATGAGCATGAGTGTTGCGCGCAGTTTTTTTCCGGAAGACGCGCCCTATGCAGAGGCTCAGGACGGGGCGCCAGAGTTCTCGACAATAAAAGAAATCAGTAATGTGGCCGCTCGCGATTTCTTCGACGCTGGGCCTCGAATGATCAACCAGTTAGTGCAATCCACAGCCAATCCCGAGGCGGTGGGTGAGGGCGCGCTAACGGGCGTCTTGAGTTTTGGCGTCAGCTCCGCATTTCAGATTACGCGAAATGCCTACAAGCGAGACATGAAATCGGGCCTTGAAAAAATGTTGACGTCGCCGTCCGTGCTGAATAAAAAGCCGCCGCGAAGTTACGGGACTTTGACTCCTCGATGATTATCCTGGCTTTTTTTACCAGTTCTACCTGACAGTTCTGACAGTTGACGTGGACGATGTAACGGCGAATAAAGGATGCACAGATCTTCGTGCCTGCCACGTGTCACGCGGGCGAACCAAACCTGAGGGATGGCGAACATGGATCGTTGCACACCCGCACTCGCTGTGATCGACTCCAGCGGTATGGCCGTTCGCTCGGTTGCCTATTGCCGGCAATCGGAGACGGATGCGCCTCAGGCCCGTATCACCCAAAACATTTATGAACGGCAAACCCGTACCTGCCATAGCCGCGATCCCCGACTGTTTACGCTGTTTCAAAATGACTCCACGCAGCCTGCTAACCAGGCGACCTTGTCCAGCTTGTCCGGCACCTCGTTGCTGTCGGTCAACGCTGACGCCGGTTGGCGTCTGAGCCTGGCCGGCGCCAGCGGCCAAGCGCTGGAAAGTTGGGGGCAGAAGCTTAATCACCGCCGCGTGGCTTACGATGAGTTGCTGCGGCCAGCGTTCCTTTTTGAGCAGGAGGCGGGTGAGGAGATCCGGCGCAGCGAATGTTATGGCTGGGCCGACGCAAGCGCCGAATCCGCCCTGCACAACGTTAGCGGGCAACTGATTCGTCATGATGACGGGGCGGGTACAAGCTCTCTCGATGAGTGCAGTGTCTTCGGTTCGCCACTTGCGCAGACGCGGCGGTTTCTCGACGCGCTGGAATTGCCCGACTGGCCGGAAGATCCCGCCGGGCGCGACGTCCTGTTGGAAGTTGAACGCGCGACCACGCGTAACAGTTATAACGCGGCGGGTGAGCAGATTCGCCATATTGATGCGTTGGGCAATGAACAATTACTGCGTCAGACTCGGGCAGGGGAGCTATTCGAAACCTGTTTGAAGTTGTCTGGCGCTGGCGGTTATACCTCATTGGTGAGCGACATTCGCTACAGCGCCACTGGCCAGATCGAACAGCAAACCGCGGGAAACGGGGTGGTAACGCGCAGTGCTTTTGACGCTCAAAGTGGACAGATCATCAGTTTGATTGCGCAAGTTGCCAGCAAGCCGCCGCTACAGCAACTGACCTACGCCTATGATGCAGTGGGTAACCTTCTCAGCATCAGCGATGCTGCCCAGCCGATCCGCTATTTCCGTAATCAGCGTGTCGCTCCTCTCAATACCTACCGCTATAACACGCTTTATGAACTGATCGAGGCCAGTGGCCGGCAATGCGTCAACGCGTTGGGTGGGCCACAGTTGCCGGAGTTCATATCGCCCCCGGATTCCACTCAACTGGAAAACTATCAGCAGACGTTCGATTACGACGCCGGCGGCAATCTACTGACGCTGCAGCACATTGCTGACAGCGGTCAGCGCACAGAGCGCACCGCTGTCGCCGCCTATAGCAACCGCAGTTTGCCGTACACCGCGGCCGATGTGCGTCCGGGAGAGGGCGATATCGCCGCAGGGTACGACGGCAATGGCAATCTCAATGTCCTGCAAAAAGGTCAGAACCTGTTGTGGAACGGACGTGACCAGTTACGCCAGGTCGATCAAGTGATTCGCAATGCAGAACCCAACGACGCTGAGCGCTATATCTATGATGGCGGTGGTCAGCGTGTGCGAAAAATTCGCACGGCTTACAGCTCCCGCCGAACCCGTACCCATGAAACCCGCTACTTGTCCGGGGTGGAAATTCGTACAACGCCGGAAGAAATTTTGCACGTCATCAGCGTCGCGGCCGGGCGCTGCACCGTGCAGATTCTGCATTGGGAAAAAGGTCGACCGGTGGACATTCCCGACGATCAAGTTCGCTACACCCTGACGAATCATCTCAACTCCAACAGTCTGGAGCTTGATGCCGACGCTCGGCTTATCAGCCAGGAAAGTTACTATCCTTACGGCGGTACTGCCTGGTACGCCGGGCGCGACAAAGTCGAGGCGAGTTACCGGACGGTGCGTTATTCCGGACAGGAGCGGGATGCAACCGGACTGTATTACTACGGGTTTCGCTATTACATGCCGTGGCGCCAGCGTTGGCTAAGTGTGGATCCGGGAGGTACGCACGACGGGTTGAATCTGTACCGGATGGTGGGGAGCAACCCCATAGGGTTCGTTGATACAAAGGGCCTTAAAAGGACTGAGGTTACGGCAACGGAGGCTACAAAGGCTGTCACAGCAGGAATGCTGCGTGGCGGCGTCAAAGGGGCGGCCGGGTTTGGTGCAAAAACGGTAGTGAAAATGGGCCTTAACGCTACGTTGGGGGAGGCCGCCAGATACCCTTTGATTGCCAAGACAAGCCTCTCAATGGGCTATTCGTCTGCCGCAGCATTCGCACATGTGCTGGATGAGCGTGGTACGACTGGTTTCAGTAAATACTGGAAAGTCGCTGCAATGGGTTCTGCTGGACTTATCATCGGTGGTTTGTCTGGCGCACTGGCTGGCGACCCGGTGGACAGCCTGGGTGACGTCACAAAAGATCTCGCTGTCGCATTCACGGGTAGAGGCATTTCTCGCTTCGGCCCATCTGTCCCGTACGATGCAAACGCTACCTTAGGATCACAAGCCTTCAATATTGTCGCTGACCTCACTGTCAATGCGGCGGAGGGAGCCTGGTTAGGGCCTCTATCAAAAGCAGCGGGTGTTGAAGGGTTTTGGAGATCGGTTGGCAACGGTGTAATCAAAAGTGCCACAGGTGATCTTATTCGTTCTCTGCCGGTCGTCCCGGCAAGCTACAACGAAAGTCGGCACTTCGACCCATTGAAGTTGCCGAGTGCCAAAGAGATTGCGCAAACCGTTTTTCACGATACGGCGATGACCCACTCCTACAATGTCATCAATACCGGGGTGGGCATTATTACCCAGCATTTAGCGGGTGACGGCAACTCGATCGCACGTGCTGCGTGGGATAATCTTCAGCTCGGCAATCAGGCCGACGCTCTCGCCGGTGAAATAGTGCTGTCTGGGGCTGGCTGGAATGACATCAATCCTATTCCCAACGAAACAACTCCGGGCACCAGCACAGAAGCCAATTTGCAAGCTGCAGAAGACAAACGAAATAAGAAAGCGCGAATCAAAAACTACGGCAGAAGCGACCCTTTTAGTTCGCAGCGCTTAAGCACTTCTGTGTGACGGGTCACTGCCGGATCATCTCCCTGACCTTCGCCGTCAGAAGGTCAAAGGTAAACGGCTTGGTGATCATCTGCATCCCTGGATCGAGGAACCCGCCGCGCACGGCCGCGTGTTCCGCATATCCAGTGATAAACAGCACCTTCAACCCCGGCCGATATTGACGACCAATCTCCGCCAACTGCCGACCATTCATGCCCGGCAAGCCGACGTCGCTGATCAGAAGATCAATACGCTGCGCCGAATTCAGAATCGGCACCGCACCGTCGGCATCCCCAGCCTCGACGAAGGCATAACCCAACTCGCTTAAAACCGCGCTGACCAGCACGCGAACGGCCGGGTCGTCTTCGACGATCAGCACCGTTTCACCGTTGATTGCATCCGGCGCTTGCTGAATATCGGTATCGGGTTGTTCCAGCTCTTCACCACGGAAGCGCGGCAGGTAGAGTTTCACCGTGGTGCCTTGATCGATTTCGCTGTCGATCGAGACATGGCCGCGTGACTGCTTGCTGAAGCCGTAAATCATCGACAGACCGAGCCCGGTGCCCTGGCCGATTGGTTTGGTGGTGAAGAACGGATCGAACGCGCGGTTGATCACGCTTTGCGGCATGCCGCTGCCATTGTCGGTGACGCTGAGCATCACGTAATCGCCGGGCTCAAGGTTGCTGTAGGCCTCGGTGAATTCGCGATGCAGCACCTGATTGCTGGTTTCGACGATCAATTTGCCACCCTCGGGCATGGCGTCGCGGGCGTTGATTACCAGGTTGAGCAGGGCGCTTTCCAATTGATTCGGATCGGCCTCGGCGACCCACAATTTGTCGTTCAGGCGCATGTCCAGCTGGATGCTTTCGTTGAGACTGCGTTGCAGCAGCTCGCCCATCGACAGCACAAGGGTATTCATCTGTACGGCTTTGGAATCAAGCGACTGCCGACGAGAGAACGCCAGCAGCCGATGGGTCAGGCCAGCGGCGCGGTTGGCAGAAGTCACGCCAAGATCGATCAGGCTGTCGAGATCATCCAGGCGCCCACGCGCAAGTCGCCGGCGCAGCAACTCAAGGCTACCGATGATCCCGGTGAGCATATTGTTGAAGTCGTGGGCGATGCCGCCCGTGAGCTGGCCGACCGCTTCCATTTTTTGCGACTGGCGCAACGCTTCTTCGTTGTGGCGAAGTTGCGCGGTGCGTTCCTCGACCTGTTGCTCGAGGGTTTCCAGCGTCGATTGCAGACGCCGTTCGCTTTCACTCAGATCGATCAAGCGGTCGCGGGCTTCATATTGTCGTCGTCGACCGCGCAGGGCGGCGGAGACCATACTGATCAGTGTCGCCGGGTGAAACGGGCGTTCAAGGAACGACACGTTTCCCAGCAAGTTGCTGAGTTGGGAGGAGGGGCCTTGTTCCTGCCCACCGTGATGGGTTAGCAACACGATCGGCAGATCCGACCACGCCGGCTGATTTTCCAGGTGTTGGAACAACGCTTCCATTTCCGGGCCGCGCAGGGCTTCGGCTGCAATCAACAACAGCCCTGCGCCGGGCTCCAGTTGCGAACACAGTTCGCCGAGATCCGGGGTGATCAGCCCTTCAAAACCTGCCTCATTGAGGATCATCAGCGCAATTTGGCTGTCGCGACCCACGGGCGCCAGAATCAGCGCCCGTTCGGCCAGCGGCGTAGTCACCGTCACAAGCTATCTTCCTGCAACAGCGGTTTGCTCGCGCCGAGGTAAGTCGGTACGCCACGAAGCACGCCCTGGAAGGCTTCCAGCGGTTCACCAATGGTCATGCCTTGCGTGGAAATGCGGTATTCGCGAATGGTCGATTCGTGGCTGCCGGTGCGTTTCTTGATGATGGAAATCGCCCGCCGGACTTTGCCGAGGGCTTCGAAGTAACGCAACAGAATCACCGTGTCGGCCAGGTAAGTGATGTCGACCGGCGCTTGCATATCGCCGACCAGACCATGTTGGGCGACCGTCATGAACGTCGCCGCGCCTTTGCGGTTAAGGTACAGCAGCAACTCGTGCATGTGCAGCACCAGGGCGTTTTCTTCCGGCATCGCGGCTTGATAGCCGTTGATGCTGTCGATCACCACGGTCTTGATTTCTCCTTCATCGACGCAGCGTCGCACGCGGTGGGAAAACTCGCCCGGCGACAGTTCGGCGGCGTCTACCTGTTCGATCAACAGATTGCCGGTCGCTTGCAGGGCCTTGAGGTCGATGCCGATATTTCTTATGCGCTCGAACAGCAAACCCAGTTCTTCATCGAAAATGAACAACGCAGCTTTCTCGCCACGCGTCACTGCCGCAGCGGCGAAAATCATCGAGATAAGCGATTTACCGGTACCGGCCGGGCCGAGAATCAGTGTGCTGGAACCGGTTTCGATGCCACCGCCGAGCAGGGCGTCCAGCTCTTTGATGCCGCTGGTGAGCTGCAGGCGTGCATATTCTCCACGGTGTTCGGCGGCGACCAGCCTTGGGAATACGTGAACGCCGTCACCCATGATGGTGAAGTCGTGGAAGCCTCCGCGATACTTCTGACCGCGGTATTTGACCACCCGCACGCGGCGGCGCTCGGCGCCATAGTTTGGGGTCAGTTCTTCCAGACGAATCACGCCGTGGGCTACGCTGTGCACGGTTTTGTCGAGGGACTCGGTGGTCAAGTCGTCGAGCAACAGTACGGTAGCGTTGTAGCGCACGAAGTAATGTTTGATTGCCAGAATCTGCCGGCGATAGCGCAAAGAGCTTTGCGCCAGCAAACGGATCTCCGACAGGCTATCGAGCACGACGCGGGTCGGTTTGAAGCGTTCGACCGCTTCGAAAATCTGCTTGGTTGCTTCGCCCAACTCCAAATCGGAGGAGTACAGCAGGCTCTGCTGATGCTCGGCATTGAGCAGGCTTTCCGGTGGCGTCAGCTCAAAAATCTTGATGTTCTCATCCAGCTCCCAGCCGTGGGAGAGCGCACCCTGGCGCAATTCATTCTCGGTTTCCGACAGCGTGATGTACAACGAGCGTTCGCCGGCTTTCGCGCCGGCCATCAGAAAATGCAAAGCGACCGTGGTTTTACCGGTTCCGGGTTCTCCTTCCAGCAGGAAAACATGCCCGCGCGATAAGCCACCGGCCAGGATGTCATCCAGGCCCACAATGCCGGTGGCGGCTTTTGCACTGATCAACTCGTTAGATGTAGACAAAAAATGCCCTCTCATGACTAGGGGAAGCGAGGCAGCTGACTCGATTGAGCTGCCTGATTACTTGACCTTGGGCCGTGATGGCAGTTCCGCTCTTTCTTCTTGAAAGTTTACGGCGAACACGAAAATCTGAGGCAGGCCTTTGTGGCGAGGGGATTTATCCCCGTTGGCGTGCGCAGCAGGCCCTGCTTTTGGTGAAGAGGGGCCGCTGCGCGACCCAACGGGGATAAATCCCCTCGCCACAGGCAGTGGTGAATTCGGTCAGGGTGCTTGAGGTTTAGAGGCCCTGTTGCAAAGCAGGATCATCCGGATTGAGTTGTTCCAGTTGTGCCAGCAAAACCTGCACGTTCTGCAATTGACCGCTTTCTTTCCAGTAATTGATCAGCAACACCCGCGCCTTGCGGTCGGCAGGATGGCGCTGAACGATTTCCTGCAACTGATTCTGCGCGGCTTCCAGTTCTTCGGCACTGTGCAGGGTGGTCGCGAGGTCGTAGCGATAATCCTTGTTGTCGGGTTCAAGTTCGACGGCTTTGGATAAGCCGAGCAAAGCAAATTCGAGCTGATCATGGTGCAGTAACCAGAGGCCGAGAGCATGTTGCAGATACGCCGAATCGGGCTGGGCTTTGAGCTGCTTCGCGAGCAATTGCCGGGCAGCGTCGCTCTGGCCTTGACGGTCGAGCACATCAATCTGCATGACCAGCGCCGGTAAGTTGCCCGGCTCCAGGCGCAAAGTGTTTTCCAGCGCGTCTTGCGCTTGCTTGAGTTCGGCATTGTGCAAGTGCAGGCGCGCCAGTTGCGCGTAGGTCGCAGCGCTCGGTGGTTGCTCCTTGAGGACTTGCTCCCAGCCGTCGATCGCTTGCTCCAGCGGCGCGAAGTACAACCCCAGCTCATCCGGGGTCAAACCGAGCAGGGCATTGATCGCGGCAAAGCGAACGGTTTGATCCTCGTCCTCCAGCAGCGGCCCGAGCAATAGGCTGCGCTGGCCGCCGGGTACCAGGCCCACGACACTTTTGATTGCCGCCAGGCGAACATCGGCCGCTTCGCTCTGCAAATCCGCATCGGCCAGTTTCAATGCCTGCGGGCTTGGGTAATTGGGTAATTCGGCATGCAGCCACACGCGGCGTTTCACCGACAGATCAGGCCGCCCCAATTGCTGATACAACTGCCGCGCCGCCCCCGGCTGACCGGCACGCGCCGCCGACAAAGCTTCGCTGTAGCCATGCTTGATCGCTTCGGGGACAACCGGAGTGGTGCTGCGCAGTGACAACCAGGCGACGATCACCATCAATGCGAGGCCAAGGCTGATGAGCAGGTAGCGGCGGGACTGGGGCATGCAGGTATCCGGAAACGTGCTGACTTGAGCAGAGCGGCAAGCTTCGGTCAGCTCGGCGCGGGAGTCAAACCTTGTCCTTGTGAAACGTCCTACAACACGCGTCGAATGCATTACTCGCCCGGCTTGCGATGCAGTGTCTACGCTTGCAGGAGTTGCTTTTAATGAGTGTGCCCATGCAAGCCCTGTTCAATTATTTCAAAGCGGTGATCCACCCGGGTCAGGCTGTGCTGCTGTTTGGCCTGCGCACCATCGCCGCCGGGTTGCTGACGTTATATCTGGCGTTTTTGTTCGATCTTGACCAGCCGAAGTGGTCAATCATGGCGGTGGTGATTGTCAGCCAGCCGCTGGCGGGGATGGCACTGGCACGCAGTTTTGGCCAGGTGATTGGCACCACGCTGGGTGCGGCGGTGGCAGTGCTGATCATGGCAATCTTCCCTCAGGCACCGCTGCCATTCATTACAACGCTCGCGTTGTGGTTGGCACTGTGTACGGCGGGCGGCACGTTGTTGCGTTACACCAGTTCACAGGCATTCGTACTCAGCGGGTATACAGCGGTGGTGGTGGCGTTGTTGGCGATTCCCGAACCGGACGGGACGTTTCTGCTGGCCGTCACCCGCGTCACTGAAACGTTATTGGCGGTAGCCTGCGTCTGTGTGGTCAGCCTGCTGACGGCGAGGCCCGAAGCGGTGGCCAAGGGTTATTTCGCCAAGGTTGATCAAGTGATCAAACTGGTCGCCGGCCATGCCGCCGCCGTGATTCGCACGGAAGAAAGCGAAGCCGATTTTCAGCGTCGGCAAATGCAGGTGCTCGCTGAAATCAGTGCGCTGGAAGGCCTGCGTCGGCATTTGTACTTCGATGCACCGCGCCTGCGCAGCGCTAACAATCTGGTGCTGTTACTGGGCAATCAACTGATGTTGCTAACGTCGCGGCTGACCGCACTGCGTCACCAGCGGCAATTGCTCACCGAGCGTTGGGAAGGTGATCTACCGCTGGATATCCAGCGATTACGCGCCGATGAACTGGCGTTTCTCGATCAATTGGCGCAGCAGGGCCGTGCCATGCCTGAGGAGGCCCGGCACCACTTCGTCACGTTGCAGCAACAGTTCGACGAAATGGCCTACAAGGCCGAGCAATTGACCGAGGACATGAGCGCCACTTTGCGCTCACTGGCGTGGGCGCTGCGCTGGGAGCAAGCGCGGTTGATGCAACAACTGGAGCAAATTCTTGAACTCAGCGATGCGATCCAGGAAGGGCGCGAGGCCAGTTGCATGTTTCGCGGTCAGCAGAGCCCGCTGCATCTGGATTTCACCCTGACCTCGATGAACGCAATTCGAGCGTTCACCGCTTTGCTGGTGGCCGGGCTGATCTGGATCGAAACGGCGTGGGACGGCGCTCGCGGCGGGATGATTCTGGTCGGCATCCTGTGTTCACTGATGGCGACGTTCCCGCGGCCGCTGATGGCCGCGCAAAGTTATGCGCGTGGCTTGGGCGTGGCGTTGCTGTTGTCGGCGCTCTATCAATTCATGATCGTGCCAGCGATCAGCAACTTCGAAATGCTGGCGTTGGTGCTCGCGCCATTGCTCTATGTGATCGCGGTGGGGTTATCCAGTCCGGCCACGGCGGGCATCGCGATGGGGTTGGGTTTGTCGAGTTTTCTGATGCTCGGCCCGCAGAACGCTGGTACCGGGCAGAACAGCGCAATTCAATGGTTTGAGTTCGCCGGCGCTTACGTCAGCGCGGCGATGCTGGCGCTGATTGTCTACGCGTGGATTTTCCCGTTTCGTCCGGCGTGGCGCCTGCGTCGCCTCTATAACGAAGCACGCGAGCAGGTCTATCAACTGACCAAGCTGCCGGCCACCGATGAACAGCAATTCGCTTTCGAAAGCCGCATGGTCGATCGCCTGACCAGCATGCAGGGTCTGTTGCCGGCGGTGAATGACCGAGCGATGCCGCAACTCTACGAAGTGACGCTGGCGTGTCTGGCGCTGGGGGTGGCGATGCAGCAACTACGGCTGCAAGCACAGAACAACACGCTGGTGACGCCTGCGTTCAGCCAGCATTTGTCTTCAGCGTTGCGCCACACCGGGCGGTTTGTGGCCGCGCGTGATGATGTGCAACTGGCGCCATTGCTGGAACGACTTCACGCATTAGGCGATGAGCTGGACGAATTGCACGTCGCCAGTCACGAACATCTAGGGTCGGTGTTCCGTATGCGTGTGGCGCTGCTGATCGTCGTGTCATTCCTGCAACGTCATGGCGAATATCTGCAAGCAGGAACCGTTGAGGGAGAACCGATCCTTGCCCATTGATTTCGAAGTTGGCGGCGTCTACCTGCCGCCCATTGCCCAGGCGCTGTTACTCGCCATTCCGATATTCCTGCTGCTGGATTGGGTGCTGCGTCGTCTGGGCGTGTTGCGCCTGGTTTGGCACGAGGCCCTGTTCGAAGGCGCGTTGTACGCCTGCGTCTGTGCCACGTTGATTTTGTTGATGGGAGCCTGAAGCCTTGAAAATGTTGTTGGTAAGACTGATGACCGTGGCGGTGGTGATATTGGCGATCGTTCTCGGCTGGTTCGCTTGGGAGTATTACACCCGCGCGCCGTGGACACGGGATGCCCGGGTGAGGGCGGATGTGGTGACATTGTCGGCCGATGTCTCCGGGCGCATCGTCAGTCTGGCAGTGCAGGACAACCAGCACGTTGATAAAGGCCAATTGCTGATGGAGATTGATCCGGCACGCTACAAACTGGCGGTGGAACATGCGCGACGTGAGGTCGAGGTGTCCAAAGCCACGCTGGGCCAATCGAAAGCTTCGATTGTTGCCAGTGAGGCATTGCTCAAACAGCGCCAAAGCGAAGAACGCAGGCGGCGCACGTTGAAACAGGGTTTTGCCATTTCCGGTGAGGAGTGGGAGAAGTCCAGCACCGACGTCGCGGTGGCCCAGGCCGATCTGTTGCGCAATCAGGCCAATCTCGGGCTGGCCGAGGCCAATGTGCAATTGGCGATTGCTGCACTGAGCCAAGCGGAACTGGATTTGCAGCGCACCCGCGTTGAATCCCCGGTCAGCGGTTTCGTCACCAATCTACTGACCCGCCAGGGCGATTACGCCGTGGCCGGTGGCGCGCTGTTGGCGCTGGTCGACAGTGATTCTTTCTACATCAGCGGTTATTTCGAAGAAACCAAACTGCCGAGGATCGAAGAGGGTGACCGGGTCAAAGTGCAGTTGATGAGCGGCGAAACCTTCGGTGGCACGGTGCAGAGCATCGCCTACGCCATTGCCGACCGCGAAAACGCCCCGGGCAGTCGACTGCTGGCCAACATCAACCCGAGTTACACCTGGGTAAAACTCGCGCAACGGGTACCGGTGCGGATCGAGATTGACGCGGATTACGCTGGCAAGAACCGCTTGCGTGCAGGCACAACCGCCACCGTCACGATCCTGGAATCACACTAACCCCTGTAGGAGCTGCCGAAGGCTGCGATCTTTTGATCTTGCCCATCCAAAAGCAACATCAAAAGATCGCAGCCTTCGGCAGCTCCTACATGTTGATTCGGCAGGCACAAAAAAGCCCCGCGACCGAATGATACGCGGGGCAAAAAATTTGGTTGGTTGCGGCCAACCAAAGGAGCTCTTTAACAATCGATTACTTGCTGGCAACAGTCTCCGGTTGCCAGCCACCGCCGAGGGCTTTGTAGATCGCGACAATGCCGCGATACAGATCGACTTCGGCCTGCGCCTGGGTGTCCTCGGCGTTCAGACGTTCACGCTGAGCATCAAGCAGCACGAGGAAGTCGGTAGTGCCTTCGCGATAGCGGATCTCGGCGAGGTCAGCAGCCTTGCGGCTCGACTCACTCTGACGAATCAGCGAGATCAGCCGTTGCTGACGTTTACCGTAATCGCTGAAGGCGTTTTCCGATTCTTCCAGGGCCAGCAGCACTTGCTGCTCGTAAGTCGCCAGTGCGCCTTCGGCTTCGGCATCGGCGCCGCGCAAACGCGCTCGCACGCTGCCAAGGTCGAACGCAGCCCAGGTGATGCTCGGGCCGAGTGCCCAGGCGTTGGCCGCCGAGGAACCGATTTGCGAACCACGCCCGGCCGTCCAGCCGAGGAAACCGCTGAGGCTGACCCGTGGGAACAGATCGGCTTTCGCCACGCCGATGCGCGCTGTGGCCGAAGCCAGGTTGCGTTCTGCGCTGAGAATGTCCGGGCGACGTTGCAGCAGTTCACCCGGATCGCCAATTGGCAGGGCCTTGGCAATCGCCGGCAAGTCTTTTGGGCTGAGGTCGACGGTCAGCTTGTCCGGACGCTCACCCAGCAGGGTGGCGATGCGGTTTTTCTGCCGAACCTGCTCGGCCTGTAATTGCGGCACGCTGGCTTCTACCGAGGCCAGACGCGCATCGGCACGTTCGACGTCGAGCTGATCGCCAACGCCGGCGTCACGCAGGCTGATGGTGATCTTGCGCGACTCCTGCTGGTTGTTCAGGTTGGCCACGGCGATCTTTTCCCGCAACTGAGCGCCGCGCAGTTGACCGTAAGCGTCGACCAGTTCGGCAATCATGGTGACTTGCAGTTGGTACAGATCGGCTTTGGCGGCCTCTTGATCGGCGTCGCTGGCTTCCAGATTGCGCTGGATGCGCCCGAACAGATCGAGCTCCCAGGCCATGTCCAGACCGAGATCATAGCGTTCGCTGTTGACCCGATCGGTGGTCTGGCCGGGGATTTGCCCCTTGGCCAGATCACTGCTGACGCGGCTGGTGATGGTCGGCATTGCATCGTTGCTGGCGTCGTCGCGGATTGCCCGAGCGGCTTTCCAGCGGGCGAACGCCACGCGCAGTTCACGGTTGCCTTGCAGCGATTGGGTCACCAACTGGTTGAGGGTCGGATCGTCGAATTGCTGCCACCAGATGCCTTCGAATTTCGAACGGTCGAAGTTCTTTTGCCCGGCGGCGCCGTCGGTGACGGCCGTGATGTTGGCCGCCTCCGTGGCTGGGGTCTTGTAGTCGGGGCCGACGGCGCAGGCGCTGAGGGCCAGCACCAGCAGGCTCGGCAGGAAGACTTTCAGACTCATTGTTGCGCCTCCAGTTTGAGGGCCTTAGCTGCTTTGCGGGCTTCGCCGCGCTCAACAAAGTTACGGATCAGCACGTAGAACACTGGCGTCAGCAACAGACCGAAGAAGGTCACCCCAAGCATCCCGGAGAACACCGCCACGCCCATGGCATGACGCATCTCGGCACCGGCACCGCTGGAGAACACCAGTGGCACCACACCCATGATGAACGCGAAGGAGGTCATCAGGATCGGCCGCAGACGCAGACGGCAAGCTTCCAGTACTGCGGCGAGCGGGTTGAGGCCTTCTTCCTGTTTATCCTTGGCGAACTCGACGATCAGAATCGCGTTCTTACACGCCAATCCGACCAGTACGATCAAACCGATCTGGGTGAAGATGTTGTTGTCACCGCCCGAGATGATCACGCCGGTGATGGCCGACAGCAGGGTCATCGGTACGATCAGGATCACCGCCAGTGGCAGGCTCCAGCTTTCGTATTGAGCGGCGAGTACGAGGAACGCCAGCAATACGCAGAGCGGGAACACGAACAGCGCGGTGTTGCCAGACAGAATCTGCTGGTAGGTCAGGTCGGTCCACTCGTAGGTCATGCCGTTCGGAAGTTCTTCCTTGAGCAGTTTCTCGATGGCTTTTTCGGCCTGCCCGGAGCTGTAGCCTGGGGCTGCGGCACCGTTGATTTCTGCGGTAATGAAGCCGTTGTAGTGCATCACGCGATCCGGGCCCGAGGTGTCGCTAACCTTGATGAAGGTCGCCAGCGGGATCATTTCGCCTTTGTTGTTACGCACTTTCAGCTGACCGATCTGATCGGATTCGAGGCGGAACTGCTGCTCGGCCTGAACGTTGACCTGATAGGTGCGCCCGAAGCGGTTGAAGTCGTTGGCATACAGCGAACCCAGGTAAATCTGCAGGGTGTCGAAGATGTCGCTGACGGCCACGCCGTGGGTCTTGGCTTTTTCACGGTCGATGGCGGCATCGACCTGCGGCACGTTCACGGTGTAGCTGGTAAACAGGCCTGCCAGTTCCGGCACGTTATGGCTCTTGTTGATGATGTTCATGGTTTCTTTGTACAGCTCGTCGTAGCCCAGGTTGCCCCGGTCTTCGATTTGCAGACGGAAACCACCAATGGTGCCCAGACCTTGTACCGGCGGTGGCGGGAAGATCGCCATGTACGCTTCTTGAATGTTGGCGAACTGGCCGTTCAAGGCCCCGGCGATCGCACCGGCGGACATGCTCGCGTCTTTACGCTCGTCGAACGGTTTCAGAGTCACGAAGACGATGCCGGCGTTCGGACTGTTGGTGAAGCCGTTGATCGACAGGCCCGGGAACGCTACAGCGCTTTCCACGCCTGGTTGTTTCAGCGCGAGGTCGGACATGCGTTTGATCACGTCTTCGGTGCGATCCAGGCTCGAAGCGTCCGGCAGTTGCGCGAAAGCGACGAGGTATTGCTTGTCCTGGCCGGGTACGAACCCGGTCGGGGTGCTGGAGAAGCCGAAGAAGGTCAACACCATCAGGCCTGCGTACAGCAGAAGGGCGATGCCGCTGCTGCGGATAACCCGGCCCACCGTGCCGACGTAGCCATGGCTGGCGCGGTCGAAGAAACGGTTGAACGGACGGAACAGCCAGCCACCGAAGATCTTGTCGAGCACTTTCGAGAAGCGGTCTTTCGGTGCGTCGTGGCTTTTCAGCAACACAGCGGCCAGCGCTGGCGACAGGGTCAGCGAGTTGAACGCCGAGATCACGGTCGAGATGGCAATGGTCAGTGCGAACTGCTTGTAGAACTGCCCGGTGAGGCCGGAAATAAACGCCGCCGGAATGAACACCGCACACAGCACCAGCGCCGTGGCAATGATCGGGCCGGTCACTTCACGCATCGCCCGTTTGGTCGCTTCGACCGGGGTCAGGCCGAGTCCGATGTTCCGCTCGACGTTCTCCACCACCACGATGGCGTCGTCCACCACGATACCGATGGCCAGTACCAGACCGAACAGCGACAGCGCATTCAGCGAGAAGCCAAACAGGTGCATCACCGCAAACGTACCGATCAACGATACCGGCACCGCCACCAACGGAATGATCGAGGCGCGCCAGGTTTGCAGGAACAGAATCACCACCAGAACCACGAGGATCAGTGCTTCGAAGAGGGTGTGAACCACCGCTTCGATCGAGCCGCGCACGAAGATCGTCGGGTCATAAACGATGCTGTAATCCATGCCTTGCGGGAAGCTTTTCTTCAGCTCGTCCATCTTGCCGCGAACTTCGTTCGAGATATCGATGGCGTTGGAACCTGGGCGCTGGAAGATCGGGATCGCCACGGCAGGCTGGTTGTTCAGCAGGGAACGCAGGGCGTATTGGCTGGAACCCAGCTCGACGCGAGCGATGTCTTTCAGGCGAGTGATTTCACCATTGTCGCCAGCGCGAATGATGATGTTCTCGAACTCTTCCTCAGTGACCAGACGGCCCTGAGTGTTGACCGACAGCTGGAAGCTCTGGGCATTCGGGGCAGGGGGCGCGCCCAATTGGCCGGCGGCGACCTGACGGTTCTGCTCGCGAATCGCGGTAACCACATCGGTCGCGGTCAGATTGCGTGAAGCGGTTTTGTTCGGATCGAGCCAGACCCGCAACGAGTAGTCGCCCATACCGAACAGCTGCACGTCACCAACACCGTTCAGACGCGCCAGCTCATCCTTGATGTTGAGGATCGCGTAGTTCGACAGGTAGAGCATGTCGTAGCGTTTGTCCGGCGAGGTCAAGTGCACAACCATGGTCAGGTCGGGCGAGGCCTTGTCGACGGTGATACCGATGCGTGTCACTTCCTCGGGAAGTTTCGGCTCGGTTCGGGTCACCCGGTTTTGCACCTGCACCTGCGCATTGTCTAGGTCAGTGCCCAGGGCGAAGGTGATGGTCAGGGTGATCTTGCCGTCGGCAGTCGACTGCGAGGACATGTACAGCATGTTCTCGACGCCGGTGATGGCTTGCTCCAGGGGAGCCGCCACGGTTTCACCGATGACTTTGGGGTTGGCGCCCGGGAAGTTCGCACGCACCACCACGGTCGGTGGCACGACTTCCGGGTATTCGCTGATGGGCAATTGGAACAGCGAGATCGCACCGGCGATCAGGATCAGCAGCGACAGCACCGCTGCGAAGATCGGCCGTGAAATGAAGAATTGGGAAAAATTCATCGGAGTTGTCGTCCCTTAACCGCGTGGGGTCGTGGCGGCCAGCTTCACAACCGCACCGGACGCACCCTTGGCAGGGGCGACTTTGGGCAGGTTGCTGGCTTCCAGCGCTTGACGTTGTTGAGCGAGTGCCGCGATGGTCTGTTCGCTGGCCATCGGCACCACTTCCGGGGTGACCGGCGAGCCAGGGCGAACCCGTTGCAGACCCTTGACGATGATCGTGTCGTCCTTGTTCAGACCGGTGCGGACGATGCGCAGGCCTTCGATTTTCGGACCGAGTTCGACGGCGCGGTACACGGTGTTGTTGTCCGCATCCATCACCAGCACGAACTTCTTGCCGAGGTCGGTGCCGACCGCTTCGTCGTTGATCAACATCGCGTTGTAGGTGCCGCTGCCGACCAGTTTCAGTCGTGCGTAGAGACCCGGGGTGTAGGTACCGTCGCTGTTGTCGAACACTGCGCGACCACGGATGGTGCCGGTTTTCGGGTTGACCTGGTTGTCGACGAAGTTCATCTGACCGAGGTGCGGGTTGCCGTCTTCATTGGACAGGCCCATGTACACCGGGGTGGTCGCGCCGCGCTGACCGTTGCGAGCGAGTTGGGTGTATTTGAGGAACACACGCTCGTCGGCATCGAAGTAGGCGTAAACGCGATCAGTGGAAACCACGCTGGTCAGCGGCGTGGTGTCGGCGGTCACCAGGTTACCGGCGGTGATCTCGGCACGGCTGACGCGGCCAGTGATCGGCGCGGTCACGCGGGTGAAGCTGAGGTTGAGTTTGGCCAGATCCAGTTGCGCTTGCAGGGCACCGACGGCGGCGCGGGCTTCTTGAGCAGCGCTGGTGCGCGAGTCAGCCAGTTCGGCAGAGATCGCGTTGCTGGCACGCAGACGTTCACCACGGCCAGCTTCGTTTTCACTGCGGGTGGCGTTGGCGCGGGATTGGGCGACAAGGGCTTCGAGGCGGCGAACCTCGGCCTGGAACGGACGCGGATCGATCTGGAACAGCAGGTCGCCTTTCTTGACCAGGGCGCCTTCAGTGAAAGCGACTTCGTCGATCTGGCCGGAGACCCGTGGACGGATTTCAACGGTTTCCGGTGCTTCGAGGCGGCCGGTGAATTCGTCCCATTCGTTGACCGGTTGTTCGATCACCTTGGCCACGCTGACTTTGGCAGCAGGCTGGGTGGCGGCAGTCTCCGGAGTCTTGCCGCAGGCGCTCATCACCAGGATGGCCAGCATGGCCAACGGGAAGCGCAAATGTTTGAGTGACTGTTCCATGGATGCATCCGCCAATGTATTGAAGATGGGCGGATGATGCTCGGCAGGCTGTGATGGCACGAATCGAATGAAGCAAAGGTAACTATCATTCGGAATGATATAAGACCGCAGCGAGCCCTCTAGCATGCACCTTTCGTTAGGGTGCTATCAATATCCTTAATGAAAGTTTCATGCGAGGCGCTGCCGGCGCATGGCGCACCCATAAAGAGGGCGCGCCACTTCAGAGCGGATCAGAAGTTGTACTTGAAGCTCGTCATGATATTGCGCGGTGCGCCGTAAACCCCGTACAGACCGGACTGGCTGTAGTACTCGCGATCAAACACGTTGTTCAGATTCACCGAAGCGCTGAGGTTGTGGCTGATGTCGTACTTGGCCATCAGGTTGGTCACCGCGTAGCTGCCCTGGCTGAACGTATGCAGGTCGGCGCCGACTTTGCTCTGCCAATTCACGCCGCCGCCAATCGTGACTTTGTCCAGCGGGCCGTGCAGGCGATAGCTGGTGAAGGTCTTGAAACTGTTGCGCGGCAGGTTAGTGTTGATGCGCTCGTCGTCGGCGTTGGTGGTCACTGAATACGCGTAGCCGGCGGAGGCCTGCCAGCCTTCGGCCAGTTCACCGTTCAACTCCATCTCGATGCCTTTGGAGGTGGTGTCCTGCTCGGAGCTGTAGACGTTGTCGTGTTGCCAGATCGCCAGGTTGTCCTGCTCCAGTTTGAACACGGCCAGGCTGGAGTTGAGCTTGCCATCGAGGTGCGTGCCCTTGATGCCGATCTCGTAGCCTTTGCCTTCCATCGGGTCGAGCGGTTTGTTGTCTTCGTCGGTGACCCACGAGGCTTGCGGGTTGAAGATCTTGGTGTAGCTGGCGTACAGCGACCAGGTGTCATTGAGGTCGTAAACGATACCGGCGTACGGAATGAACACGCCGTTTTCTTCGCGATTGACTTCGCTTTCTTCGCCGCCATACGGGCGATCCGAGGTGTCGCGTTTCCAGTTGATCACGCGGCTGCCGAGAATCAGGCTCAAGTCATCGCTGACGCTGAAACGCGAGGTCAGGTACGCCGCGTATTGATCTTCGTCGATCGACGATTTGCCACTGACGGCGAAGTCCGGTTTAACCGAGTTGCCGTCCCAGGTGAACAGGTTGTCGATAGCGCCCGCCGGCGAGCCGTTGTAGTCGTAACGCCAACCGCCCCAGCTCGGCGTGCTTTCTTTGTACTGTGAGAGGGTCATGCCGGTAATCAACTGGTGTTCGCGCCCGAACAGACTGAATGGGCCGGTGAGGTACACATCGAGGTTGTCCTGACGCGGCGTGCCCGAGAAACGCACCGGCAGTTGCGACAGACCGCTGCCGTCGGTATTCAGCTCACCCATAGCGAAGTTGAACAGTTCGTCGAACTTGTTTTCGGCGTGGGTCAGTTCGATCTTGCCGCTCCAGCCGTTGCCCAGTTGCTGCTCGATGGAGGTGAAGAAACTGGTCTGTTCGTGATCGTTGTACGACCAGTCCGGCGCGGCATTCAACGATCGTTGCAGGTCAGTGCGCTGGCCGGTGCTGAAACGCGTCGGCAGGCCGGAGCGCAGCGGCGAGTCTATGTCGCTGCGCAGATAACTGAAGCCCATGGTCAGCAGGGTGTCTTCCGTCAGATCAAACTCGGTGATGCCGTAGATCAGCTGCGACTGCTGGTTGTAACGGTCGATCCAGGCTTTCTCGGTTTTGTAATCGGCGACAAAGCGTCCGCGCACATTGCCGGTTTCCGTCAGCGGCCCCGAGACGTCAAAACCGGTGCCGTAGCGATCCCAGTTGCCGGCTTCACCGGTGATGCTGGCCTGCGCTTCGGCAGTCGGGCGCTTGCGGATCAGGTTGATCGTCGCGGACGGGTTGCCCATGCCACTGATCAAACCGGTGGCGCCGCGCACGACTTCGATGCGGTCGTACATCGCCATGCTTTGCGAATAGTTGTCGAGGCGCGTGTTGGTGGGAACGCCGTCGACCTCGTAGTTCTGAATCGCAAAACCGCGCGACCAATAGGAATCGCTTTCCGAACCGAGACCGTCGCGCACCACGGTGATGCCCGGCGTGGCTTCGAGGGCATCGGTCAGGTTGGTCAGGCGCTGGTCATCGAGACGCTGACGGGTCATCACCGTCATCGATTGCGGAGTCTCGCGCGGGGTCAGGTTCAGCCGCGTCGAGCTGCTGGAGGAATACGTGGTGTAGAGCCCGGTGCCTTCAGTGGTCGAACCCGGCGCCTTGCCGGAAATCGACACCGCGCCCAGCTCCAGCGCATCACCGGTGCTGGCCTGCAGCGAATAATTGCCGTTGGCGCCGCGACTGGCTTCAAGCCCGGAACCGGCCAGCAGAATCGCCAGGCCTTGGTCGACGTCGTAACGACCTTTAAGGCCGGATGTGCTGCGCCCATCGGTCAGCGATGTGGAGTAGGACAACAGGATGTGCGCAGTCTGGCCAAAACGCGTCAACGCCGGTGCGAGCGCACCAGCGGGGATATCGAAATCTTCTTGAGTTTGCTCGGCGGCGGCCCAGTTTGGCGCGATCAGCAGTGGTGCGGTCACTGCCATGCAAGCGATGCCTTGAACCACGGCGCCGGCCAGTTTCTGTTTGATCGAAAATTGCCAGCCCTGGCGTTTGCGTGCGGTGAGATTCACGAGTTGCTTCCCCATTGAATTGAATGTCTGGGGTTTAAGTCTCGCGAGAATCGAAATCGGACCACCCAAATGCGAATATTTTTCAGTATCAGGCGGTGCGCGGTTTCAACGTCACCCAGTAGCGAGTGAATTGCTGCACATCGAGCTGCAAAGTGTCAGCGACCGCGAAGATGATTTTCTCGGTGTTGCCGAGGGGGAAGGTGCCGGAAACCCGCAGGTCGGCCAAACGCGGATCACAGGCCAGATGGCCCTGGCGATAACGGCTCAGGTCTTCGAGGAAGTCGGCCAGACGTTGGCCTTGCGCGACCAGCATGCCCTGACTCCAGGCCGGCGTGGTAAGTGCAATGACTTGCCTGCTGAAAATCTCCCCGGCGCTGAAACTGATTTGTTCGCCGGCCTTGAGTGCGATGGGCTGATGCGGCATACGGGAAGGGTTGATCGCCAACGTGCCCTGATAAACGCTGACCTGAGTGAAACCGGCGCGCTGTCTGACGCTGAAGCGCGCGAGTGCGGATTCCAGTCGACCCTGAGCGGTGTCCACCGACAACAATCGGCCATCGGCGCGGGTGACCAGCAGCTCGCCGCGCAGCAACTTGATGCGCCGCGATTCCCGTTCAAAAACCACGTTGATTGCGCTGTCGGTGTTGAGCTGGATTTGCGTGTTATCGGCCAGCGTAAAGCTCTTTTGCTCGCCAACCTGGCTGTAGTAATCCGCGCGCCGGTCTTGCACCAACGCCGTGTCTTTCATGGCCCAGGCACCGGCACCGGCCGCAAACAAAACGCTCAACTGCTTGAGCGCCGAACGCCGTGACAGCGTGGGTCGCAGGGCGGCGTGGGCGAGGGAGCGCTGGTCGGGGCTGCGCAGGTCGCGCATGCGTCGTGCAAACACTTCCGCCCGTTGCCAGGCGTGCTCGTGCACCGGGTGCGCCTGACGCCAGCGCATCCACGCCGCGAGCGTCGCTTCGCTGACCTCGGGCTCCTGCAACTCAAGGTGCCAGTGCATGGCCTGCTCGGCGACGTCGCCGGAAATCGCCAAAGTGTCTGCGCGGTTCATGGCAGGTCGAGGCTGTCATCGAGCATGATGCACATCGCCCCGGCTTTGATGATGTAGCGCTTGACCGTGGTGATTGAAACGTCGAGCCGCGCGGCGATTTCACCGTGACTCAAACCGTCCATTTGCGACAGCAGAAACGCCTCGCGCACCGGGCGCTCAAGACCTTCGAGCGCAGCGTCGAGGGCGATCAGGGTTTCCAGCAGAATGGCCTGAGTTTCCAGGCTCGGCGCGACCTGTTCAGGCATCGCTGCCAGTGCTTCAAGGTAAGCGCGTTCGAGTTTTTGTCGGCGGTAATGATTGCACAGAACACTCTGCGCCACCTTCGCCAGAAAGGTGCGCGGGGCGTGTAGTTCCGGCACTTGTTCCTTGGCCAGCAGGCGCATGAACGTGTCTTGCGCCAGATCCGCCGCACTCTGCGAGCAATTGAGCCGACGCCGTAGCCAGTTCTGTAACCAACCGTGCTGCTGGCGATAGAGCACAGCGACATCGCAGAAACTGGTTTGTGGAGATGGAAGCATCGTAGGAGGGCGCCGGATAAGGATGGTACAAATGATAATCCTTATCATATATATCGGCCGGGTGTGGCGGCAAGAAGTGTGCGTAGGAATTTTCGCAGCAGGGGTTGGCGCAAAGAGGCTAACGCCGCTGAGGTGTCAGCGACGACGTCACCATCGACGGTGGGTTCTAGAGGCTGTCCGGATCGCCAAAGAACATCTGAATCCGCGACCTCAACCAACGCTCGCCCGGATCATTATCCTGCGATCCACGCCAAGCCATGTGCAGCTCAAACGTGCGCGTCGGCAACGGCGGATCTTCCGCACGAACCCCACCAGCCGCCGTCAGCGCTTCCGCGGTGTAATCCGGCACGGTCGCGACGATGTCAGTGCCCGCGAGCAACGTGCTGAGCCCGTTGAACTGCGGCACGGCCAGCACCACATGCCGTTTGCGGCCAAGCTTTTCCAGCTCTTCATCAATAAAGCCGCTGAGGTCGCCGGCAAACGACACCAGCGCATGCGGCCGCGCACAATAATCATCCAGACTTAACGGCCCCGGCACGGTATCGGCGCGCAGCAATTTAGGCGCGCTGCGACGCAAAACCTTGCGTTTGGCGTTGGCCGGCAGGTCGGTGGTGTAGCTGACGCCAATGGAGATTTCGCCGGAAGCCAACAGGCCCGGCATCAATATGTAGTTGACGCGACGAATCACCAGCACGATGCCTGGGGCTTCAGCGCGAAGGCGTTTAAGCAGCATCGGCAGCAGGGCGAACTCGACGTCATCGGATAAACCGATGCGGAACACCGAGGTGCTGGTCGCCGGATCGAATTCCGCGGCACGGCTGACGGCCGTGGAAATCGAATCGAGGGCAGGCGAGAGCAGGGCGAAGATTTCCACCGCGCGGGCAGACGGTTCCATGCTGCGCCCGGTGCGTACAAATAACGGGTCATCGAACAGGCTACGCAGGCGCGAGAGCGCCGCACTGATCGCCGGTTGACCGAGAAACAGCTTTTCCGCCGCCCGGGTCACGCTGCGTTCGTGCATCAATGTTTCGAATACGATCAACAGGTTCAGGTCGACACGACGCAGGTCATTACGATTCATCTGGAGTCCTGGCAGAGTCATCAAGCTTGACGAGAGCGGCCATATGAGAACAATGGCCGGCATGAATCTTACGGGGAAAGGCTGGTACTCTGCACCGGTAAATTCAGCTTTACCGAGCCGGTGGCAGTGATTTTTTGCTGGATTGTGCCAATGCCGCCCATACTGCGGAATCAATGACAGGCATGTCGACTATTAATAGCCACTGATAGTCTTGGGTTAAAAGCCCAGATAGAGTTCATGGCATTAGAGGTTACTTTGACGAGGTTTGCGATGTCCCGCACGATCCGTTTTCACAAGTTTGGTCCCGCCGAGGTGCTCAAATGCGAAGAGCATGCGGCCGCTCAGCCAGGTCCTGGCGAAGTGCAGGTACGTGTCGAAGCGATCGGCATCAGCTGGTATGACACGCTCTGGCGTCAGAACCTGGCCTCGTCTCAGGCACGTTTGCCTGCAGGCCTCGGTCACGAGATGGCCGGTGTGGTCACCGCCGTCGGCGACGGTGTCGATGATCTGTCGGTAGGCGACAAGGTGGCCAGTTTTCCGGCCGAGAGCGCCAACGATTATCCGGTTTACGGCGAGCAGATCTTGCTGCCGCGTACCGCGCTGACCCGTTATCCAGACGTCCTCAGCCCGATCGAAGCCAGCGTGCATTACACGCCGCTGCTGATTGCCTATTTTGCCTACGCCGATCTGGCGCGGGTCAAGCCGGGGCAATTCGCCTTGGTCACTGACGCCAGCCACTGTGCCGGGCCGTCCTTTGTACAACTGGGCAAAGCTTTGGGTGTACGCGTGATTGCCGCGACCAAGACCGCGGAAGAGCGTGAATACCTGCTGTCGCTGGGTGCCGAGAAAGTCATCGTCACCGAGGAAGAAGATCTGCTGATGCGGATCAACAAGATCACCGACAACCGCGGCGTTGACGTAGTTTTCGATGGCCTGGGTGGCCCACAGATGTCGTTGCTCGGTGACGTTCTCGCCCCGCGTGGCAGCCTGGTGTTGTACGGTCTGCAAGGTGGCAACCAGACGCCATTCCCGGCGTGTGCAGCGTTCCAGAAGAACATTCAGTTCTTTGTGCACTGCATCGGCAACTTCACTGGCAAGCCGGAGCTGGGCATCACGCAGGATTCGGTGGCGCTGCAACGTGCCTTGCGTGACATCAACCAGTTGACCGCTGATCGTGTGCTGCTGCCGCTCAAGACTCGGGTGTTCCCGTTCGATGAGTTTGTCGAAGCACACCGCTACATGGATGAATGCCCGTGTCGCGAACGGGTCGCCCTGCAGGTCGAACCGGCGTAACACTGCTGAACAGAGTCCGTGGCCCCACGGACTCTTTGCGTTTATCCCCCAAAAAGAGACTGCCTGCGCGTGATGCGTGTAGGGCCATTCAGCAACTGAACTGGTTTTTGCTCTCGATCTGTATCTTCTAATCGCTATATAAGCCCTGATAATTGAATGATTACTTTCATCTCAAGGAATGAGCCATGGCTGTGCATTCTATTTGCCCTGTGCAATATCAAACGGCTACTTCTGCTGGTCGTGTCAATTTCTGTTTAATTGTTGTAGGGCTATTCCGAAGTTGCGTCCTTTTTTCTTGTGCTCAATTGTCGTGGGCTGTTGTGGGAAGTTTCCTAGGAATATTTTCCACAAAAAAATACCGTTATTTAACAATCGGTTGAAGCCCATGGTGTGGGCGTTGATGGGGTCTTAACTGTTCAAGTGTTTCAAATAACTACGATTGCGTAAGTGTTAGCATTTGAGCGTCTATTACTTATTGATGAATTGTTGTGCGACCGAGCATTCAGTCTGCGCAGCATGAAACTATTGATACCGGGTAAATACCGATGAGCACGATCCATGATCAGGCAATGAATTATGTCTACCAGCAAGTTCTGCAGCGTTTGCTGAGCTTCTTCTCACGCGCAGAACGTACGGCGTTGCAGCTATTCATGCAGCGACTGCTGGTGGCCGCTGACGGCATGGAAAACATCGGTCATTTCAAGGTGCTGGTCGTCCAGTCGGGCTCCCGGGACAGCTGTTACACGCTGGCCCTGCTGCGGGCCGCGCAGTTGAGCCTGGCCAGTCGTTCACCGGCGACATTCCAGTTGCGCGTGGCCAACCTGCGCTGGAACGGCACAAGTCCTTTCGCCTTGCAGAATATGCACCGTAGCTACAGCGCACTGTTTCTGTATGACGATCCTCGGGTTGAGCTGTTGATGGTGGATCATCGCGAGGTGCTGCCGTTCGATTATCAGACGCCCGCCAGCGAGGACAGTCGTGAAGCCAATCGTGTCAATCTGTTGATGGTCGGCCATCGCCGCACATGGGATGAGCCCCTTGAACTGTGGGACGACGCTTACCTGGCTACGGCGGAGTTCTACAGCCAGATCGCCCGCTGGAACAATGGCGTCGATGCGATGATTGGTGCCGAAACACCGCGCCGACAACAGCAGTTTCTCGAGGGGCTAAATCGCGCTGCGCTCAAGGCCGAGATCGGTGGTTTGCCTGCTGAACACGGTGGATTTGACGCTTTATTCCCGTTGCTCGACGGCCTTGGCCCAGATTTCTACCGCCATTTTCATGCGGACGGTGAGCACCTGTCATGGCGTCCGGAGGGCAAGTTTGAGGCCTGTCGCCGCACCAGTTTTATCGCTATCAACGACATGATTGTCGGAAAACTTGAAGAGCGCTGGCCTTTGCTCAGTGATTTTCTCGGGTTCCAGGCCGACGATCTTGCGCTGTATCACAGCGACAACGACTACGTTGAGCCGCTGCTTGCCGCGCATCTTCAGGGTTTGCAGGCGTGCGTGATCGAAGGGCGGACGTACGAGGCCGGCATCAGCGAATATTTGCAGGAAAGCCTGTTGACGATGCGCCTCAAACAGGTGCCCGAACCGGTGTGTGAGCAGTTGCTGGCCAATTTCGGCAACTTGCTCGACCTCGAACAGCGGCGCATTCAAGCGGCCAATCACCTGCAAGCGACGTTCGCAATCAGTGAAACCCAACTCACGTGCCTGTTGTTTGCGCCGTTCATTGATCATGGCGCCGGGCTCGAGCGGTTTCTGCGCAAGTGCCACCCCGGCATGCTGGTGGCATTGCCTGACCTGCACCGCGCCATGCAGGGCTCGAGTGCGCCGGAACAGGTCATGAAGTGGATGACCGATGTCAGCGGATTGCCGGTCAAACTGATCAGCCGTTTGTACGCTATGGGGCCGATTCACATGCCGCAATCGACTGAAGCATCAGGCTCACGCGCCGATGCCAGCGAGGCGGATGTCGTAGCGGGTGACCGGTCGGCGGAAGGTTGAAATTGAGCCTTTTGGCACAAATTGCGCCAATGCCTATAGATGAGGGCTCATGAAGGTCTTGCGTGAAAACGATTTTGCTTACCAAGCGGTGTACCGCTACCTGACGTCGGTGATTAACGAGTCCGA
Source organism: Pseudomonas rustica (assembly GCF_049959085.1). NCBI lineage: Bacteria > Pseudomonadati > Pseudomonadota > Gammaproteobacteria > Pseudomonadales > Pseudomonadaceae > Pseudomonas > Pseudomonas rustica. Next base: position 2,398,714 of record NZ_CP188200.1, read on the forward strand.
CGCCGCTGGCGCCATGCGATTGCCGTCGTTGCGCCAATTGGCGGATCGCTTGAAGGTGTCGATCTCGACCATTCAATACGCGTATTCGCTGTTGGAGAAGGAAGGACGGGTTTACTCGATAGCCAAGTCTGGTTATTACGCAAAAGCCCGCTCGCTCCTGGTGCCGCCGGCCAATGGCAGCGATCTGCTAGAGGCTGTCTATGTCAACGCCCGGCGCCCGGGCATGTGCGTGTTGAGCACCGACGATCCGGCGTCACTGCAGCCGCTGGACAGTCCTTTGCTGATGCTGGAAAGGGAGTTGCTGCGGCAATACCCGCGCCAGCCACAATTGTTGCTGCAACCTTGTGGTGAACTGGAATTGCGCACGGTTCTGGCGGCGCGCTACACCACTTCATCGACTCATTGCTGGCACGCCGATGACGTCTACATCGGCGCTGATCTACGCGCCGTGCTGGAAATACTCATCGCCGTGCTGGAATTGCGCCAGGCCACGGTTCTGGTCGAGTCACCCTGTGACTGGGTGATCCTTCGTCTTTTCGAGGCGGCCGAGGTACGCGTCATCGAGTTGCCGTTACAGATCGATGGCGCACTGGATGCTCAATGGCTGGCGTCGTTGCTCAAGACTGAACCTGTGCGACTGATTTTATTGTCTTCGGCATTGAATCTGCCGCATGGCAGCGCCGCGCCGACGGCCAATCGGCAATTGATTGCAAAATTACTCGCGGAGCAGGGCACCTGGGTATTGGAAAATGACTGTTGCAGTGAGCTGGCAGACGAGCACGATGGCCAGCGGTTACGCGACTGGCTGGATCCCGAACGCTTGCTGGTGTTTTCCGCTTTCGACAAGATCATCGGCACCGAAGCCCCGTACGGTTTCGTCCTGTCACGTCAGTGGCGAAGCGAATTGCAACGGCATTTTCTGCTGCGCTCGTTCCGCTTGTCGGTCACTCGGCAAAAAGCCATCGCGCGGTTGTATGCGAGTGGGCGTATCGATCAGCATTTGCTGGTGTTGCGACGGTTACTCAAGGAACGCCGAACCCACCTGATTCAGCTGTTGCGCGAGCGTTTGGGCGATGCCTTGCAGATAGTCGAGCCACAGGGCGGGGCGACGGTGTGGGTTCGGTCGCTGCGGACGGTGAACATGAGCGAGGTGTTTCATGACTTGCTCAGGCAACAGGTCGTGATTGCCCCCGGCGAGTTGTTCAGCCTGCATCGACAGCACGCGCAGCACTTGCGCTTGAGCGCGATCAGTCACAGCGATCATGATCTGGCCAGCGTGGTCGGGCTTGTCGGTGACGCCTTGCGCCTTGCGCCTGCCGAGTGACGTTAGAAAACTTCTGCGATGTGCCGGATACATCCCATCGCACTGTGGTCAAACTGCCAGTAAACTGCGCTGTATTTCCTGAACCACTCGATCTCAGAGGTTTTGCATGACACTCAGTCCTTTTGCGGGCAAACCGGCACCGGCAGAATTGTTGGTCGATATCCCGCGACTGGTAACGGCCTATTACACCGGCCAGCCTGATGCATCGATTTCCACCCAGCGTGTTGCCTTCGGCACGTCCGGGCACCGGGGCAGTTCCTTTGATTTGAGTTTCAATGAATGGCACGTTCTGGCCATCAGCCAGGCAATCTGCCTGTACCGCGAAGCCCAGGGCATCACCGGCCCGCTGTTTGTCGGCATCGACACTCACGCATTGTCGACCCCGGCCGGGGCGAGCGCGCTGGAAGTACTGGCCGCCAACGGCGTGACCGTCATGATCGCCGAAGGTGATGAATACACACCAACGCCGGCGATCTCCCACGCGATTCTTTGCTACAACCGTGGCCGTACCACTGGCCTGGCGGACGGCGTGGTTATTACGCCATCGCACAACCCGCCACAAAGCGGCGGCTACAAATACAACCCAACCAACGGCGGCCCGGCCGATACCCACATCACCAAGTGGATCGAGTCCAAGGCCAACGAGTTGCTGGCGAACAAACTGGCGGGCGTGAAGCGCATCAGCTACGAGCAAGCGCTCAAGGCCAGCACCACGCACCGCCATGATTACCTCAACACCTACGTCGCCGACCTGATCAACGTCATCGACTTCGACGCCATTCGTGACGCCAAACTGCGTCTGGGCGTGGATCCGTTGGGTGGAGCAGGGGTGCGCTATTGGTCGGCGATTGCCGAGCACTATCGTCTGGATCTGGAAGTGGTCAACAAAGAAGTTGATGCGACCTTCCGTTTCATGACCGTCGACTGGGATGGTCAGATTCGCATGGACCCATCGTCCAGCCATGCGATGCAAGGTCTGATCGGTCTGAAGGAGCGTTTCGATGTGGCTTTCGCCTGCGATCCGGATCATGACCGCCACGGCATCGTCACGCCGTCCGGTGGTTTGCTGGCGCCGAACAATTACCTCGCCGTGTCCATCGATTACCTGTTCCAGAACCGTCCGCAATGGCGCGCCGATGCTGGCGTGGGTAAAACCGTGGTGAGCAGTGGCTTGATCGATCGCGTGGCCAAGCGTCTGGGTCGTCGTCTGTACGAAGTGCCAGTCGGCTTCAAATGGTTCGCCGACGGTCTGTTCGACGGCTCGCTGGGTTTTGGCGGTGAAGAGAGCGCCGGTGCATCGTTCCTGCGTAAGGATGGCGGCGTTTGGAGCACTGACAAGGACGGTCTGATCCCGGCCCTGTTGGCAGCGGAAATGACTGCCCGTACCGGTCGCGACCCGAGTCAGGCTTACCGTGCATTGACCGATGAACTGGGCGAACCGTTCTCGGTGCGCGTAGACGCCAAGGCAAATCCGGAACAAAAGGCTTTGCTGAGCAAGTTGTCGCCGACGCAAGTGACCTCGACTGAACTGGCTGGCGAGAAGATTCAGAGCATTCTGAGTCATGCGCCGGGCAATGATCAGGCGATCGGTGGTTTGAAAGTGATGACCGAGAACGGCTGGTTCGCGGCGCGTCCGTCGGGCACTGAGGACATCTACAAGATCTACGCTGAAAGCTTTATTGGCGACGATCACCTCAAGCAACTGGTGGCAGAGGCGCAGACGCTGGTGGATGGGGCGATTTCCACGAAATAGTGGCAATCACCACAACGCCTGTTGTGGTGTTTTAACTGTGGTGTAGTGATTTAACTGGGTGTAGCGATTTAAATGTGGCGAGGGGATTTATCCCCGTTGGGTTGCGAAGCGACCCTCGCTTTTTAAATTGCTGGGGGCTGCTGCGCAGCCCAACGGGGATAAATCCCCTCGCCACAGATAAATCCCCTCACCACAGATGAATCCCTTGCCACAAAGTATTTCAAGCAGAGAGCGCATGTAAAAAAAGGGGTGACCCCATTGGTCACCCCTTTTTCATGCCTGCCACTTAAGCCAGATCAACCAGCACAATCTCGCTGTCTTCAATCGCCGTGACCGTCAACACTCGCTCTTGCGCAACCGCCACACCGTCCCGCGCTTCTGCCCGCAAACCATTGACCTCAATCACGCCAGTCGCGGGTACCAGATATGCCCGGCGCCCTTCATCCAGACGATACTCCGCCGTTTCCCCAGCCTTGATATTCGCTGCTACCAAACGCGCATCGGCGCGAATCCGCAGGCTCTGATCATCGCCGTCCTTACCGCTCGCCAGCGTCACGAAGCCTTCACGCAGGCCTTTCGGGAACGGCTTGGCACCCCACGACGGCGGTGCGCCAGTCTCGGTCGGCAAAATCCAGATCTGAAAGATCTTGGTGTCACGCGCCTCCAGGTTGTACTCGCTGTGCGCAATACCGGTGCCAGCGCTCATCACCTGCACGTCGCCAGCCTCGGTGCGGCCCTTGTTGCCCAGATTGTCCTGGTGGGTAATTGCACCTTCACGCACATAGGTGATGATTTCCATGTCGCGATGCGGGTGCTGCGGGAAGCCTGTGCCAGCGGCGATCACGTCGTCGTTCCACACCCGCAGGTTGCCCCAGTTCATGCGTTGCGGATCGTAGTATTCGGCGAACGAAAAATGGTGATGGGCATCCAACCAGCCGTGATGGGCGCCGCCCAGCGAGCTGAAGGGTCTGAGTTCGAGCATGATCGTCTCCTGAAAACGAGGTTTATGACGGCCATCATCCATCAGCCAAACATCGATAAAAAGCGTAAAAACTGCGGCATTACCATCGAATCAGTCGATAGAAAATAGCGTTGAAATGATTAAGCACAACCTTCAATTAATCGCCTAAACCAATGACCTGCAAGCATTTCGCTAGAACTCGACGGCAAATGCAGACACCATAGAGTCAACAGCCTCACACCCTGGAGTCGTCAGCGTGGCGCAACACACCCCCGATCTACCTCCCGAACTTCGTCCTCTGGCCGAGATGCCTTGGTTAAAGCGTTTGGCCGCGCGTTTCTTCGGCCACGGCCTGACCCATTTACGCGCTCAACACCGCGCGTCGTGGCTGCATGGCCAGGCCGACGGCTTTCGCAGCGGGCACACCGCTGGCGTTGAATACGGTTTTAACGAAGGCAAGCTTGAAGGGTTGGAGGAAGGCCGTCAGGTTCTGCTGATTCGCGACAGCCGCAACACCGAGCATCGACCGCCGAGCATCGACAACCACTTGTTCGATGATTGGCGTTTGCCACTAACCGCCGAACTGAAGAAACGCATCAAAGCCGATGTCGCTCGGTTGCTTCCCGAAAAGGCGCAACCGAGTGCCGCGCAATGGAAGATGATCTTCAGCGAAACGCCGTCCACTTCAGTGGTTGCCGGCGCCGGGGCAGGCAAGTCGACCACGCTGGTGCTGCGCATTCTGCTGCTCACGCACTATCTGGGTTTTGAGCTGGATTCGATGACCGTGGTGACCTTCACCCGTGAGTCGCGCAAAGACTTCATCAATAAGCTGATGGAAATGTTCGCGCTCTGGGATCAGGCCTTGAGCCCGAAACAGGCGCGCGAACTGGTGCGCACCTTTCACTCGCGCATTTTGCCGATGGTGCGCAGCCTGCCGGGGTTCGAACGCCTGCAAGCCTTCGAAAACCTCAGCAATCGCCCGCAGGGCAGCGATGAAGAGGTCGACAGCAACCCTTTCGACCTGCGCATCAACGACGCCCAGCGTCAGCAGCTCAATGCCTGTTATCACCGCCTGTTTACTCGCGATGAACATTTCCGCGAATTGATACAGCCGCTGTCTCGCGCGGCGTTGCAGCTTAAAGAGCTGGAACGCGATCACCCGGACGTGCAGAGACGCGTGGCGGTAACCGAGCTGGCGGCCAAGCGCGACGAAGAACTCTGCGACGCCATCGAGGATCTATGGTTTCGCGCGGGCGCCTGGCCGATTAAAGGCATCGAACCGAACCGCCAAACCTTCGACATCAATGGCGCTAAATTCCATACCCATGGCTACATCCCAAGCCTCGACGCGTGGGTGGTACTGGGCTTTGATCCGCGCGAAAACGCCCAGATTTGTCGGCCAAACGCCAAGCTCTCTATCCGCGCTGAATGGGCGGTTAAGCGCACCCTGTTTCAAGCTTTCTGTCGTAAACCATTGATATGGATAGATTCCTACGAGTCATCGAGGCGCGTATTGGCCACGTTGGCCGGTGATGCCAGCGCGGGTCCGGGCTTTGATTACAAGGTCAAAGGCGAACTCGCTTCCGCGCCGCTACTCGATTGTTTCGTCGCCGCCGCAGGCTTTATCGAGAACCTGGGACTGGACGTGCCGGACGCCGTAGGCCGTAGGCCGCATGAGTTTCGCCAAGGAAGACCCGGACCGGTTCTTTTTCGAGGCCTTGAGCCTGTTCTGGCGTGCGCTGGAAGATCATCTGCTGGATCAGAAACCGCCGGTGATGACCTACAACCGCATGTTTGCGCTGTTCAGCGAACACTCGCCGGAGAACCTCAAGTTGCTCAGCGATGAGCTGCTGCGACCGATGTCGCACCTGATGATCGACGAGTTTCAGGACGTCTCGCCACAGATCGTCTCGTGGATTCGCGCGAGTCTCACGGAGATTCGCAGCCGAGGCCCGGCCATGCATGTCGGACGTGGTGCGCAACGCTCGTCGTTGCTGTGTGTGGGTGATGACTGGCAGTCGATCTATGGCTGGCGGGGCAGTTCGCCGAGTTATTTCATGGAGTTCAACAAGGAATTCCCGTCGCCGAGCACCACGCGGGTCATGCTCAGCGACAACTATCGCAGCCACCAGCACATCATCGACGCCGCCGAGCACATCGTTCGCGCAGCGCCGGCGATCCCCGGCAAGAAAGCCAAGTCCAGCGGCGAGCCCAAACCACTACAACCGGTTAATGTGCTGGAGCGAGATGACCAAGGTCTTGGTCAGCGCCTCGCCGAACACTACCGTCAGGGCGATTCGATCTTGATGCTCTATCGAAAAAGCAGCGATAAGTTATTGATAGAGCAGCACATTCAGTCTGTAGTTAATGTGGATTCGAGCTTGCCATATGAAGCTCGGCGCCTGAAACAACTGACCTATCACAGCGCCAAAGGCTTGCAGGCCGATGCGGTGTTTTTGCTCGGCGATTGTCAGCACTTGACCAGTTCGCCGTACAAGAATCAGGTTTACCGCATGGCCGGTCTAGGCAAAAGCGGCGACAGCGAGCCTTACGACAGCGCGCAAAAAGACGAAATCCTGCGCCTGGCTTATGTCGGCATCACCCGTGCCGTCAGCCATTGCTATTGGTACGTCGAACCACAGGAAAGCCAAGCGGTGAATATGCCGCGAGCGTCCGAGCGGGTGGCCAAAGGCAAGGCGTTCTTTGTCGATCACCGCGCAGAAAGCCAAACCGCCTGAAACCTTCGCCCACAAAAAAGCCCGCTTAACGGCGGGCTTTTCTTTGTTAATCAAAAGCTTATGCATAACTCCTGAGGGATTCAGGCGGTATGAAAGCTTCAAGCTCATCCTCCACCGCTTCAATCATCCGCTCGACATCCGCAGCATTCATCACCGTTGCACACGGGATGCCGGCGATGGCGATCAGGGTTTCGCCGCTGGCGCGATCAAACAGACGCGCGACCATGCTGCCCGGCGCGTCCATCGTGGCCTCGAAACCCATGGGATGAAAATGCCAGCGCATCAGCTGGCAAGCGTTGGGGAACGTGACTTTGCTTGACCCTTTATTCATGTTGTTGCCCGCCTTCATCATCGAGCGTTTCCTTTTGCTCATGGTAGGTGGGAAGAGCCTTCATTGGCTCAACCAGTGTCAGGACTTAAAAGTAGCATCCGGATGTGAATTTTCTGTGAGATTTTTCAGTTCATTTGGCGATTGCGACCGGTTTTTTGATGTGCGTCACGCCAAATGCACTTATCGCCAAATGGCCACTATCGATTGGCCATTGCTGCCCGAGGCGAAGTTGGGCAAGCTCGGTTTCTTTTCGCCGAGCCTTTTATGCACGCCGACGACGACGGCCCACAACATACCGAGGCCACGGCCGCCACGGTCATGCGCTATCACCTGAGCTGGAAACACCGCGATCTGGACGCCGTCATGGCGCTGTATCACCCGGACATCGAATACAACGACTTCTTTCAGAATCGCGTGCTCGGCCTCGACGACCTGCGCGAGTACGTGCGTGTCAGCATGCCGCGAGAATCCGACGAAGCGCTCGAGCATTGCGACCGCATTCGCGTCGACGGCAACACCGCGTTCATTCAATACGAAGTGACATTGCGCGGCGGCGACGGTTTGGTGTCGTTCCGCTCCAGTGAAGCGATCACGGTCAAGGACGGACTGATCTGGCGCGTCAACGAATACGCCTCACTGGTGCGTGCACAGGCAGGTGGGACTTCGGCGTCGAATCAGCGCCCGGCGGTCAGTCGTCTGGGCTTGTCGCCACGGCAACTCAGCTTCATGGCCGAAGATCTGCAGCAATACTTCGAAAAGCAGCAACCGTATCTCGATCCCGCACTCGACCTGCAGCGAGTGGCGAAGGAGTGCGGGTACAGCCGCAATCAGATTTCTTACCTGCTCAATCAGGTGTTGGGGCAAAGCTTCTATCGCTACGTAAACCAGGCGCGGTTGCAGCATTTGTTGCGCTCGCTGGATGGCGCCACGCCCCCAGTGCGCATTGATGAGCTGGCCTTCGCCGCCGGCTTCAACTCGGTGTCGGCGTTCTACAGCTGTTTCCGTCAGCACACTGGCCAGTCACCGAAGGCCTACGTCAAACAAATTTCTTTGCGGGCACGCGCGCAAGACAACGCTTAAGCCCACGCACTAGGATCGACGCCATCGAAGGTTTTCAGTGGCGGAGTCTTGCATGCCGACGTGGCGCACTATCAGTTTGTGGATGGATCAACTCGACGAGCCGCTGACCGCGCGGCCCGAGTTGACGCAGGATCTCGACGTTGACGTGGCGATTATCGGCGCGGGGTACACCGGGCTGTGGACGGCGTACTACCTGAAGAAACTCGCCCCCGGTCTGGACATTGCCATCGTTGAGGCGCAGACCGCCGGGTTTGGCGCGTCCGGTCGCAATGGCGGTTGGTTGATGGGCAATCTGCTCGGTGAAGATCGCTTGCTCGCCGGACTGTCACCGGAACAGCGCCGCGCCTCGTTTGATCTGCTGCACAGCATTCCCGATGAAGTTGAAGTCGTCCTCGAACGTGAAGGCATCGACTGCGATTATCGCAAGGGCGGCGTGTTGTATTGCGCTGCACGTTACCCGGAGCAGGAAGCCACGCTGCGTGAATACCTGGCGAAACTGCACGCCCAAGGCCTGAACGACAATGACTACCGCTGGCTCAGCCCCGAGCAATTGGCGCAGCAGATTCGCGTGGCCAAGCCTTACGGCGGCATTTACGCGCCGCACGTGGCGACCATTCACCCGGCGAAACTGGTGCGTGGTCTCGCGCGGACCGTGCAAAGCATGGGCGTGAAGATCTACGAAAACAGTCCGGTCACGCATTGGCAGTCCGGCAGCTTGCGCACCGCCAAGGCCAGCGTGCGCAGTCGCTGGATCGTCCCGGCCGTTGAAGGTTATTCGGTGACCTTGCCGCCGCTCGGCCGTTATCAATTGCCGGTGCAAAGCCTGATTGTCGCCACCGAACCGTTGTCCGCCGCCACGTGGGATGAGATTGGCCTCAATCGCGGCCAGGCTTTCAGCGAATTCAGCCGTCAGGTCACTTACGGCCAGCGCAGTGCCGACAACCGCCTGATCTTCGGTGCCCGTGGCGGTTATCAATTCGCCGGCAAGCTGCGCCACAACTTCGATCTGACCCGCGATGAGGTCGAACTGCGCCGTTATCTGTTCGGCGAACTGTTCCCGCAACTGAAAAACGTGCAAATCACTCACGCCTGGGGCGGCAACCTCGGCATGTCGCGGCACTTCAAGCCGCACATGCTCTGCGATCGCGCCAACGGCATCGCGCTGTCCGGCGGTTATGGCGGTGAGGGCGTCGGTGCGAGCAACCTCGGCGGCCGCACCCTGGCGGACCTGATTCTTGAACGCGACAGCGAACTGGTGCATCAGCCGTGGGTACTGCCGGACGGCGGCATTCATGCGCTGCGCGCCTGGGAACCGGAGCCGTGCCGCTGGCTCGGTTACAACGCGATCATCAAAAGCTTCGTCCATGAAGACCAGACCCTGGCCAATCCGGCGACCGCGCCATGGCGGCGCAAACTCGCCAGCCAGGTGGCCGGTTTCATGGAAGGTTTCATGCACTAAACGTCGATTGATTTTAAGAACGCCCAAAAGACAGGTCAGACCATGAGCATTACCCAGTTCAAAAACACCGCGACATTGCACCTCGACGAATCCAACCCGGTGGCCGTTCCTCTCGGCGAACCGATCGCCATCGCCTCAACCACCAGCGTCGAGCGCGACGACGGCGTCGAAACCGGCGTCTGGGAATGCACCCCGGGCCGCTGGCGCCGGCAGATCACCGCGCAGGAGTTCTGCCATTTCATCTCCGGGCGTTGCACGTTCACCCCGGACGGTGGCGGCGAAACCCTGCACATACAAGGTGGCGACGCACTGATGTTGCCGGCCAACACGCTCGGTATCTGGGACATCGAAGAGACCGTGCGCAAGACCTATGTACTGATTTTCTGATCGTTTGATCCCTTTGATTGCCTGCCAACAAAAAAACCTACACAGGAATCGACCCATGATCCGCAAGACCCTCGCTCTGGCACCGCTGATGCTGGCCGTTTCCCTCGCTCAGGCGGCGGACACGGTCAAGGTATACAACTGGTCCGACTACATCGCGCCAGACACCACCAAGAATTTCCAAAAAGAAACCGGCGTTGGCGTTACCTATGACGTCTACGACAGTAACGAAACCCTCGACGGCAAGTTGATGACCGGCAAATCCGGCTACGACGTGGTGTTTCCGTCCAACCACTTCATGGCGCGGCAGATTCAGGGCGGGGCGCTGAAGAAACTCGACAAGAGCCAGTTGCCGAACTGGAAAAACCTCAACCCGGTGCTGCTCAAGGCGTTGCAGGTCAACGACCCGAACAACGAACACGGCTTCCCGTATTTGTGGGGCAGCACCGGCATCGGCTACAACATCGCCAAGGTCAAAGCCGTGCTGGGCGACGATGCACCGGTGGATTCCTGGGATCTGATCTTCAAACCCGAGAACATGGAAAAACTGCAGAAGTGCGGGGTAGCGATTCTCGACAACGGCCCGGAATTGCTCCCGGCAGCGCTCAATTATTTGGGCCTGCCGCACCACAGCAAAAATCCCGAAGACTACAAAAAGGCTGAAGCACTGCTGATGAAAGTGCGGCCGTACGTCAGCTACTTCCACTCCTCGAAATACACCAGCGACCTGGCCAACGGCGATATCTGCGTGGCAGTCGGCTTCTCCGGCGACATCCTGCAAGCGGAAAACCGCGCCAAGGAAGCCAAGAATGGCGTCGACATCGGTTACAACATTCCCAAGGAAGGCGCAGCGATCTGGTTCGACATGGTCGCCATGCCAGTCGACGCCCCGGACGAAAAGGCCGGGTATGCATTCATGAACTACCTGCTGCGCCCGGACGTCATGGCCGGCATCAGCAACTACGTGCACTACGCCAACGGCAACGAACAGGCCGACAGCCTGATCGACCCGGCGATCAAAAACGACACCAAGGTGTATCCGAGCCCGGAGATGATGGGCAAGTTGTTCGCACTGGAGGCGATGCCGCTGAATATCGACCGGATTCGTACGCGGGTCTGGAACAAGATTCGCACGGGTAGCTGATTCCAGACGTGCACAACCGCCTGTAGGAGCTGTCGAGTGAAACGAGGCTGCGATCTTTTGATTTTGTTGTTAAAGACAAGATCAACAGATCGCAGCCTCGTTTCACTCGTCAGCTCCTAAGTTAAATCGTCGACAGTTTCGTTGATATCAATACACTGGCACTGCGCTGTGAAAGTGCGGAAAAGTGAGACGCAGCTAACAGAACACAACTTACCGATATTTAATAATTAAATATAAAATCGTCAGACAATTAGGCGAAAGCCCGCAACTTTAAACATTCTTTAGACCTCGCGCGCTTTGTTTACGGCAGTTTTCAGAAACACTCAGATTTCATTCCAAAAAAATCCTTTACGGCAGATTTCAAATTGTGTCAGTTTTCTTTCGCCCTCAATGGGGCGAGTGATAGGACGATCTCGCCAGGGATCGCCGCTATCGGACAAAAACTGTTCCATTGCTAAACAAGGAAGTGTGTTTATGTCGAAAGTTAAAACCAATGCTATTGATGCTGCCGAACAGGCTTTCCAGCCGGTTGGTGCCGTTCAGCCACTGGCAGCTGCCAGTTCGGCCTGGAATCAGATCAATAGTTTCAGCCATCAATACGATCGTGGCGGCAACCTCACGGTCAATGGCAAACCCTCCTTCTCCGTCGACCAGGCCGCCACCCAGTTGCTGCGCGACGGTGCTGCCTACCAGGACAAGGACGGCAGTGGCAAGATCGAACTCACCTACACGTTCCTGACTTCTGCTTCGTCGAGCACGATGAACAAACACGGGATCAGCGGGTTCAGCCAGTTCAGCACCCAACAAAAAGCCCAGGCAGCGCTCGCCATGCAATCCTGGGCTGACGTGGCCAACGTGACCTTCACTGAGAAAGCCTCGGGCGGTGACGGCCACATGACCTTCGGTAATTACAGCGGTGGCCAGGATGGTGCGGCAGCGTTCGCCTATCTGCCAGGCACCGGCGCCGGTTACGACGGTACATCGTGGTACCTGATCAACAGTGGCTACACGCAAAACAAGAACCCGGATCTGAACAACTACGGCCGTCAGACCCTGACCCACGAGATCGGCCACAGCCTCGGCCTGGCTCACCCGGGCGACTACAACGCCGGCAATGGCAACCCGACTTACAACGACGCTTCCTACGGGCAAGACACCCGCGGCTACAGCCTCATGAGTTACTGGAGCGAGAGCAACACCAACCAGAACTTCAGCAAGGGCGGCGTCGAAGCCTATGCGTCTGGCCCGCTGATGGACGATATCGCGGCCATCCAGAAACTCTACGGTGCCAACACCAACATCCGTACCGGTGACACCACCTACGGCTTCAACTCCAACGCCGGTCGCGATTTCCTCAGCGCCTCGTCGTCGAGTGACAAGCTGGTGTTCTCGGTGTGGGATGCGGGCGGCAAGGACACCCTGGACTTCTCTGGTTTTACCCAGAACCAGAAGATCAACCTCAATGATGCCTCGTTCTCTGACGTTGGCGGCATGGTCGGTAACGTGTCCATTGCCAAAGGCGCGATCATCGAGAACGCCATTGGCGGTTCGGGCAACGATCTGCTGATCGGCAACAGCGTGGCCAACGAGTTGAAGGGCGGTGCCGGCAACGACATCATCTGGGGCGCCGGTGGTGCCGACAAACTGTGGGGCGGCGCCGGTTCGGACACCTTTGTGTTCGCAGCCAGTTCGGATTCCAAACCGGGTGCGGTGGATCAGATCCTCGATTTTGTCAGCGGTCTCGACAAAATCGACCTGACCGGGATCACCAACGGTGCAGGCCTGCACTTCGTCAGCAGCTTCACCGGCGCGGTGGGCGATGCCGTACTGACCTCGTCGGGCGGCAACAGCTTGCTGTCGGTGGATTTCTCCGGGCATGGCGTGGCTGACTTCATCGTCAGCACGGTTGGCCAGGCAGCGACCAGCGACATCGTGGCGTGATGTAGCCGGGGAAAGCGGCGTGTGAGCGTCGCTTTCTTTACTTGCATCGAATGATTCAGTGGGCAAGGCTACGTGCCGGAGCGAATATTCCCATGGTCAGTAAGGCTTTTACCTATAAGGCAGTGTCGTGGTTTACGGCAGCGCTCCTTATGATTTCTGGAGAAACAAGCATGGCAAGCAGCCTCAGACTCGAAGAACCCTCGGCATTTGCCGGCCATTGGCAGGCAACATTATCGGCTCGCGAAGATGCAGCGGATGCGCAAAAGCTCCAGGACAAACCGTCAAACACGTGTGGTGTTGAACTGGCGGCGAACAAAACCCTGAGTTCCACGTGTCTGGGCGCATGGCTGGAAGAAACTCCGGTGGGCTGGTTTCCCGATCCCGATGGCTTGTCGATCACCGGCAAAGAAGGTTCAAGGATTCAGTTTTTCAGTCGACAACGTAATGGGCTATATCAGACGACTTTAAAGTCGGGCCTGATCATTACGCTCGAACGTGCGGCGCAACAGCCGTAACTATCAAATTTACGACAGCGTTTTTATACAAAGCGCCACGGGCGGGCTATCAGCAACGCCTCGATGAACAACTGCGCCGTAATATTCGCCGGTAGTTGTTATGAAAGTGTAAGCGGTCACTTAAACAGTACACCTCGGTGAAGTGCCAATAATTAATAAAAGTCCTGCCAACGAGTGGCGGGAATATTTTCCAGGAAGAATCAATGAAGATGGCGAAGGCCCCAGCCACCGCTCCCTTATTCAAGGCATTGGCTGACTATAAAAGCATTCTGATCAGCGTCGGCTGCTTTACCGCGCTGATTAACGTGCTGATGTTGGTGCCCTCCATCTACATGCTCCAGGTCTATGACCGGGTGCTGTCGTCGCAGAACGAAACCACACTCGCGATGTTGTCGCTGATGGTCGTCGGCTTCTTTGCCTTTATCGGTCTGCTAGAGGTGGTGCGCAGTTTTATCGTGATCCGCATCGGCAGCCAGTTGGAGCGCCGTTTCAACCTGCGTGTCTATCAAGCCGCGTTCGAGCGCAACCTGTTCAAGGGCGAGGGCAACGCCGGGCAGTCGCTGGGCGATCTGACGCACATTCGCCAATTTGTCACCGGGCCCGCGCTGTTCGCGTTCTTTGATGCGCCGTGGTTCCCGGTCTATCTGTTGGTGATTTACCTGTTCAACGTCTGGCTCGGCGTACTCGCCACCGCCGGCGCGCTGCTGTTGATCGCATTGGCCTGCCTCAACGAATACATGACCAAAACGCCGTTGGGCGAAGCGGCCGGCTTCTCGCAGAAATCCAGCCAATTGGCGACCAGCCACCTGCACAACGCTGAAACAATTCAAGCCATGGGCATGCTCGGTGCGCTGCGCAAGCGCTGGTTTGGCGTGCACTCGCGGTTCCTCGGTTTGCAGAATCAGGCCAGCGACACCGGTGCGGTGATCAGTTCGCTGAGCAAAACCCTGCGTCTGTGCCTGCAATCGCTGGTGCTCGGCCTCGGCGCATTGCTGGTGATAAAGGGCGACATGACGGCGGGGATGATGATCGCCGGCTCGATCTTGATGGGCCGCGTGCTGAGCCCGATCGACCAGTTGATCGCCGTGTGGAAACAGTGGAGCGGGGCGAAACTGGCGTACCGTCGTCTCGATGCCTTGTTGCAAGCTTTCCCGCCAAGCGACGATGCCATGGCGCTGCCGGCACCGAAAGGCCAGATCACCTTCGAGCAGGTCAGCGCTGGCCCGCCGGGTCAACGCGCGGCGACGCTGCACTTGGTTAATTTCAATCTGGCGGCCGGCGAAGTATTGGGCGTGCTCGGTGCTTCCGGCTCGGGCAAGTCGACATTGGCCCGAGTATTGGTTGGCGTGTGGCCGACCCTTGGCGGAACCGTGCGCCTGGACGGCGCGGATATTCATCGCTGGAACCGCGATCAACTCGGCCCTTACATCGGTTACCTGCCGCAGGACATCGAGCTGTTCAGCGGCAGCATCGCTGAAAACATTGCGCGCTTTAGCGAGGCCGATCCGCAGAAAGTGGTGGCCGCCGCGCAACAGGCGGGCGTGCACGAAATGATTCTGCGTCTGCCACAAGGTTACGACACGCAGTTGGGCGAGGACGGCAGCGGTCTGTCCGGCGGTCAGAAACAACGTGTGGCACTGGCGCGAGCGATGTACGGCAACCCGAGCCTGGTGGTGCTGGATGAACCCAATTCCAATCTCGACACCGTCGGCGAAGCCGCGTTGGCCAGCGCCATTGCGCAACTCAAATCCCAAGGCATCACCGTGGTGCTGGTGACGCATCGTTCTTCGGTGCTGGCTCAGGCCGACAAATTATTGGTGCTCAATGACGGTCGTTTACAGGCCTTCGGCCCAAGTCATGACGTGCTCAAGGCACTGTCCGGCCAGCAAGAACAACAACGGGAAAAAGCTGCACAGGCACCGGGCGGGCTCAGCATGAGCCGGCAGTATCAGCCCACGACAAGGAATTCGGGTGTATGAGCAGCGCCAGCATGAACACTGAAAACGAAGCGAACATGGAACACGCCTACCTCAACGAGCGTCCGGAACGCGATGCGAAGTTCTTCGCGCGCCTGGGCTGGATTCTGGCGATTGTCGGCGCAGGCAGCTTCTTTACCTGGGCGGCGTTGGCGCCGCTGGATCAAGGCATTCCGGTGCAGGGCACGGTGGTCGTCTCGGGTAAACGCAAAGCCGTGCAGTCGATGAGCAGCGGCGTGGTCAGCCGGATTCTGGTGCGCGAAGGCGAGATCGTGAAGCAGGGGCAGCCGCTGTTTCGTCTCGATCAGACGCAGGTGGCGGCTGACGTGCAATCGCTGCAAGCGCAGTACCGCATGGCGTGGGCGAGCCTGGCGCGCTGGCAGGCCGAGCGCGACAACCTCAAACAAGTGACCTTTCCGGCTGAACTGAGCAACGATCCGGATCCGCGTCTGGCGCTGGTGCTTGAGGGCCAACGTCAACTGTTCAGCAGCCGCCGCGAAGCGTTCTACCGTGAGCAGGCCGGACTGCGCGCAAGCATCGAAGGCGCCACCGCGCAACTGGCAGGCATGCGTCGCGCACGCACCGACCTCAATGCGCAAGCCGCGTCGCTGCAACAGCAATTGAGCAACCTGCAGCCACTGGCCGACAACGGCTACATTCCGCGCAACCGCTTGATGGAATATCAGCGTCAACTCTCGCAAGTGCAGCAGCAACTGGCCGAGAACACCGGCGAAAGCGGCCGCGTCGAGCAGGGCATCCTTGAATCGCGCCTGAAGCTGCAACAGCACGGCGAGGAATATCAGAAAGAAGTCCGCACACAACTGGCCGACGCGCAGCTCAAAAGTGTGACGCTGTCCGAGCAACTGACCTCTGCCGGTTTCGACCTGCAACACAGCGAAATCATCGCCACCGCCGATGGTGTGGCGGTCAATCTCGGGGTGCACACCGAAGGCGCCGTTGTACGCCAAGGCGAAACCTTGCTGGAAATCGTCCCGCAAGGCACCACGCTGGAAGTGGAAGGGCACTTGCCGATCAACCTGATCGACAAAGTCGGCACGCACTTGCCGGTGGACATCTTGTTTACCGCGTTCAACCAGAGCAAAACCCCGCGTGTACCGGGCGAAGTCAGCCTGATTTCCGCTGACCAAATGATCGATGAGAAAACCGGCGCGCCGTACTACGTGCTGCGTACCCGCGTCAGCGATCAGGCCATGGAGAAACTCAACGGTCTGGTGATCAAGCCCGGCATGCCCGCAGAAATGTTCGTGCGTACCGGCGAACGTTCGCTGCTCAACTACCTGTTCAAACCGTTGCTCGACCGGGCCAACTCCGCGTTGACCGAGGAATAAGGATGTTCGGCTGTATGAATAAGCTTTCGATGCTGACGGCAGCGTTCGCGCTGTTGGCCGGCAACAATGCAGTGGCGGCGATGGGGCCGTTCGAGATCTACGAACAGGCGTTGCGAAATGATCCGGTGTTCCTCGGCGCGATCAAGGAGCGCGACGCCGGCCTGGAAAACCGTGCGATTGGCCGCGCCGGCCTGTTGCCCCGCGTCGGTTACAACTACAACAAGGGCCGCAACTCGTCGAAGGCTACCTCGCTCGACGAACGCGCGCGCAACCGCACCGATGACCGCAATTACAGCAGTTACGGCTCGACCCTGACCGTGCAACAACCGTTGCTCGATTACGAGGCCTACGCCGCGTATCGCAAGGGCGTCGCGCAATCGTTGTTTGCCGATGAAAACTTCCGCGGCAAGAGTCAGGAACTGTTGGTGCGGGTGCTGGATAACTACACCAAAGCCTTGTTCGCTCAGGATCAGATCGACATCGCCCAGGCGAAGAAAAAAGCCTACGAGCAGCAGTTCCAGCAGAACGAACACATGTTCCGCCAAGGCGAAGGTACGCGTACCGACATTCTTGAAGCCGAGTCGCGCTATGAGCTGGCGACCGCCGAAGAGATCGAGGCGCGCAACGAACAGGATGCTGCACTGCGTGAACTCGGTGCGTTGGTGGGTGTTGCGGTGGTGAACATCGATGAGCTGGCGCCGCTGGATCAGAACTTCCAGACCTTCGCGCTGATGCCGGCCAACTACGACACCTGGCACGAAATGGCGATCAGCAATAACCCGAATCTGGCGTCGCAGCGTCAGGCCGTGGAAGTTGCGCGGTATGAAGTAGAGCGCAACCGCGCCGGCCACCTGCCGAAGGTCAACGCCTATGCCTCGATGCGCCAGAACGAATCGGAAAGCGGCAACACCTACAACCAGCGCTACGAGACCAACACCATTGGTTTCGAAGTCAGCGTGCCGTTGTATGCCGGTGGCGGCGTGTCGGCCTCGACGCGGCAGGCCAGCCGCAGCATGGAACAGGCCGAGTATGAGCTGGATGGCAAAACCCGCGAGACGTTGATCGAGCTGCGCCGGCAGTTCAGTGCGTGCTTGTCGGGGGTGAGCAAGTTGCGTGCGTATTCGAAGGCATTGTCCTCGGCGGAAGCGCTGGTGGTCTCGACCAAGCAGAGCATTCTTGGCGGTGAACGCACCAACCTCGACGCACTGAACGCCGAGCAACAATTGTTCACCACCCGCCGCGATCTGGCGCAGGCGCGCTACGACTATCTGATGGCGTGGACGAAATTGCATTACTACGCGGGGACGCTGAACGAGCAGGATCTGGCGCGGGTAGATGAGGCTTTTGTGGTCGCGCAACAGCCCTCACCCTAACCCTCTCCCATAGGGAGAGGGGACTCATTGGGGGATGTTCAAGAAATACGGCGACCTGAGATTGCTTTACCGAATCCATAGTCGACGGGTTGTTTCAGGCCGGCGAATGAAGCAAGGCCATCTCGGTCGGCTCCCTCTCCCTCGGGAGAGGGCTGGGGTGAGGGGCAGCAACACCGCAATTCTCTGTAGGAGCTGCCGAAGGCTGCGATCTTTTAAGCTCAAGATCAAAAGATCGCAGCCTGCGGCAGCTCCTACATAACAACAAAAAAAGTGAGGAGTGAACATGGACGTACGCATCAAACCGGCATCAGTCGGCACCCTGTTGCTGGTGATTTCTACCGCGCAAGCCCAGGCCCAATACCTGGAAGCCGGCCAACCCGGCGACGCCGCCAGTTGGCGCACCAGCGAATTCCAACGCGACTGGGGCCTTGCGCGCATGCAGGCCGATCAAGCCTACGCCGCCGGTATCACCGGCCAAGGCGTAAAAATCGGCGCCCTCGATTCCGGTTTCGACTCAAGCCATCCCGAGTTCGCCACTGACCGCTATCACCCGGTGCAAGCCAACGGCAGTTACCTAAACGGCACCCCATTCAACGTCGACGGCACACTCAACCCGAACAACGATTCCCACGGCACCCACGTCGTCGGCACCATGGGCGCCTCGCGCGATGGCACTGGCATGCACGGCGTCGCGTACAACGCGCAAATCTACGTCGGCAACACCAACGCCAACGACAGTTTCCTCTTCGGCCCGAAACCGGATCCGCGTTATTTCAAAGCTGTTTACGACGCCTTGGCCGACGCCGGTGTGCGCGCGATCAACAACAGCTGGGGCAGTCAGCCGCCAGACGTCAGCTACCGCACGCTCGCCGATCTGCACGCCGCATACGCCCAGCACTGGAATCAGGGCACCTGGCTCGATGCCGCTGCCGACGTCTCTCGGCGCGGAGTGATCAACGTGTTCAGCGCCGGCAACAGCGGCTACCCGAATGCCAGCGTGCGTTCGGCGCTGCCGTACTTTCAGCCGGATCTTGAAGGCCACTGGCTGGCGGTTTCCGGGCTCGATCAAAGCAATCAGCAGAAGTACAACCAGTGCGGCCTGGCCAAATACTGGTGCATCACCACGCCGGGGGCGAAGATCGACAGCACCATTCCCGGCGGCGGTTATGCGATCAAGTCCGGCACCTCGATGTCGGCGCCGCACGCGACCGGTGCATTGGCGCTGGTGATGGAACGTTACCCGTACATGAACAACCAGCAAGCGCTGGAAACGCTGCTGACCACCGCCACGCAACTGGATGGCTCCGTCACCGACGCGCCGACCGAGCGAGTCGGCTGGGGCGTGGCCAACCTTGATCGGGCGATGCGCGGGCCGGGGCAATTGCTCGGTGCGTTCGACGCGAATCTGGGGGCAGGGCAGCGCGATGTCTGGAGCAATGACATCTCCGATAAAGCGTTGATCCAGCGTCAGAGTGAAGACCTCGCCGAGCACAACGCCTGGCAGCAAACCTTGCAGGACAAGGGCTGGCAGAACGGCGTGGCGGCGGGCGCCAGTCAGCAGGATCAGACCGATTACGCCGTGGGCATGGCGCGTGATGCTGCAGCGGCGAACCGCATTTATCAGGGCAGCCTGATCAAATCTGGCGGCGGCCAATTGATCCTTAGCGGCGACAATACCTATCGCGGTGCGACCACGGTCAATGGCGGCTTGCTGACGGTCAACGGTTCGCTGACCTCGGCGGTAACCGTCAACGACAGCGGCACCCTCGGCGGTTCCGGGCGGATCAATGCCTTGACCGCCAACAGCGGCGCTCGCGTGGCGCCGGGCAATTCCATTGGCACGTTGAACGTAGCGGGGAACGTCACGCTCGCGCCAGGTTCGACCTACGCGGTGGAATTGTCACCCACCAGCAGCGACCGCATCGTCGCCGGCGGCACAGCCACAGTCAGCGGCGCCACCGTCAGCCTCGCGCTGGAAAACAGTCCGACGCTGCTCAGCGCCACAGAAACCCGCAGCCTGCTCGGTCGCCAATACGACATCCTGCAAGCGGCCGGCGGCGTTCAAGGCCAATTCGCGGCAGTCGTGCCGACCTACCTGTTTATCGGTGGCAGTCTCGACTACGCCGCCAACGCGATTCAACTGAATATCGAACGCAACGCAACGACGTTCGCCAGCGTCGGCCAAACGCCGAATCAGCGTTCTGTCGCGGCGGCTGTTGAAAGCCTTGGCGCCGGCAGCTCGGTGTATGAAAGCCTGCTGCTATCGCCATCGGCGGCCTCAGCGCAACAAGCGTTCCAACAATTGAGCGGTGAAATCTACCCGGCTCTCGGTTCAGTGTTGATCAACGACAGCCGCCAATTGCGCGATGCGGTGGGCGAGCGTCTGCACGCTGCGTCGGCCACGCAAAACAACGGCTGGATCAAAGCCCTCGGCGCGTGGGGCACAACCGATTCCAGCCATGACACGGCGGGTTACAGCACCTCGATTGGCGGCTTGCTCGCCGGTGTCGACGGTGCGCTGGACGAGCAGACGCGCATCGGTCTGGTCACCGGTTACAGCGACAGTTCGCTGAGCATGGGCTCGGGCACGCACTCGTCGGCCAAGGTCGACAGCTACCACCTCGGCGCCTACGCCGGCCACGAAATCGGCGCCTGGCGCTTGAGCACCGGCGCGGCCTACAGCTGGCATCGCGCCGATGTGAAACGCGATCTGCAATACGGCGATGTCAGCGCCAAACAGAAAGCCAAAGTCGACGCGGCCACCACCCAGGTGTTCGGTGAGGCGGCGTATCGACTGCACCTGCAACCGTTGGCGTTGGAACCGTTCGCCAATCTGGCTTACGTGCATCTGGACACCGAAGGCTTCAAAGAGAAGGGCGATGCGGCGGCGCTGAAAAGCTCTGGCGATCAGCGTGATGCGGTGTTGAGCACGCTCGGTGTGCGCGCGATCAAGACGTTCAACCTGTCGGCGCAGCAGACCCTCGACGTCAGCGGGCACCTCGGCTGGCAGCACAGCTTGAGTGACATCGATGCTGAGCAGCACCTGCGTTTTGCCAGCGGTGGCACGCCGTATTCGGTGGAGAGTTCGGCGCTGGTGCGTGATGCCGCACTGGTCGGCGTGCAGGCGAGTCTGGCGCTGAGCCGCGATGTGCGGGTGAACCTCGACTACAACGGACAACTGGCCAGTCGCGAGAAAAGCCATGGCGTCGGGTTGAGCCTGAACTGGCAGTTCTAAAAGATCGACGCACACCTGATCGTTCCCACGCTCTGCGTGGGAATGCCTCTAGGGACGCTCCGCGTCCAGTGACGCGGAGCGTCACGGGCTGCATCCCCACGCGGAGCGTGGGAACGATCACAACGATACGGATTTTTTCGCAACATCACTAAGGAAGGTCGCTGGATGAATAACAACAATACACCCGCGCAATCGGGTGGCCGTTTTGCCTTGAAAACCCTGAATCTCGCGGTGCTGTGCGCACTCACCACCTGGGGCAGCGCACACGCCGCGCCTTACGTGGAAAGCGCTCGCGCGGGCGATCCGTCCAGTTGGCGCAGCGCTGAATTCAAGGCCGATTGGGGCCTGGGCGCGATCGGTGCCGATCACGCTTACGCTGCTGGCTACACCGGCAAAGGCGTGAAACTGGGGATCTTTGACCAGCCGGTGTACGCCGCGCACCCGGAGTTTTCCGGCAGCAACAAAGTCGTGACGCTGGTCACCAGCGGCATCCGCGAATACACCGACCCGTACATCCCGGTGAAGGCCGGCGATGCGTTCCGTTATGACGGTTCGCCCTCGGTCGGTTCCGACGGCAAACTCGGTGCCCACGGCACCCACGTCGGCGGTATTGCGGCGGGCAGTCGTGACGGCGGGCCAATGCACGGTGTCGCGTTCGCCGCGCAAATCATCAGCGCCGACAACGGTGATCCGGGCCCTGAAGACGGCATCGTTCGCGGCAATGACGGCGCGGTGTACAAGGCCGGTTGGGATGCACTGATCGCCAGCGGCGCGCGGATCATCAACAACAGCTGGGGCATCGGCATCACCGACCGTTTCGACCTCGGCGGCCGCGACCCGGCGTACCCGCATTTCACCGTCAACGACGCGCAAGTGCAGTTCAACGAAATCCGCACATTGCTCGGCACCAAACCCGGCGGCGCGTATGACGGCGCCATCGCCGCCGCGCGCAGTGGCATCGTCACCATTTTCGCTGCCGGCAACGACTACAACCTCAACAACCCCGACGCCATCGCCGGCCTCGGCTATTTCGTGCCTGAGATCGCGCCGAACTGGATCACCGTCGCCGCGCTGCAACAGAACCCGGATCTGGCCAGCGCCAATCCGTACGTCATCAGTACGTTCTCGTCGCGTTGCGGCTACACCGCGAGTTTCTGCGTGTCAGCGCCGGGCACGAAAATCTTCAGCTCGATCATCGAAGGCACCAACGCCGATAACTTGACCACCAGCTATAAAAATTACAACGGCACCTCGATGGCCGCGCCGCACGTCGCCGGTTCCATGGCGGTGCTGATGGAGCGTTTCCCGTACATGACCGGCGATCAGGTCGCGACGGTACTGCGCACCACCGCCACCGACCTAGGCGCACCGGGCATCGACGCCTTGTACGGCTGGGGCATGATCAACCTGCGCAAGGGTATCGACGGCCCGTCGATGTTCGTCACCGAGCAGGACATCCCCGAGGAATTCCGCGTCAACGGCGCCTACGGTTCCGGTCAGTTTGTCGCGGATTTGCCGGGCATCGGCGCGATCATCGACAAGGGCAAACCGACCGAGCGCGTTTGCAACGACATCACCTGCGGCCTCGACACCTGGCGCAACGACATCTCCGGTCACGGCGGCCTGACCAAGCAAGGCATCGGCACCCTGGTGCTGACCGGCAACAACAGCTACAGCGGCCCAACTCTGGTCAATCAGGGCCGACTGGCAATCAACGGTTCGCTGGCCTCCGAAGTCACCGTGAACGACAGCGGCATCCTCGGTGGCAACGGTCGCATCGGCGCCCTGACCGCGAAAAGCGGCGGCACCGTGGCGCCGGGCAATTCCATCGGCACGCTGAACGTGGCGGGTGACGTGACCTTCGAACGCGGTTCGACCTATGCGGTAGAAGTCTCGCCGACCAGCAGCGACCGCATCGTTGCCGGCGGCGCCGCGCAAATCAACGGCGCGACCGTCGCACTGTCGCTGGAAAACAGCCCGAACTTGCTGAGCACCAGCGAAGTGAAAAGCCTGCTCGGCACGCAATACAACATCCTCCAGGCAGCGGGCGGCGTGTCCGGCCAGTTCGGCCAAGTGTTGCCGAACTATGCGTTCCTCGGCGGTACGCTGGACTATTCGGCAAACGGCGTACAGCTGGAGGTTGGCCGCAATGGCGCGTCGTTCGCCAGCGTCGGTCTGACGCCGAATCAGCGTTCAGTCGCGGCGGCGGCGGATCGTCTCGGTGCCGGCAATGCGCTGTTCGAAACCCTGCTGCTGTCGCCTAACGCAGCGTCG
Organism: Pseudomonas rustica; assembly: GCF_049959085.1. Taxonomy (NCBI): domain Bacteria; kingdom Pseudomonadati; phylum Pseudomonadota; class Gammaproteobacteria; order Pseudomonadales; family Pseudomonadaceae; genus Pseudomonas; species Pseudomonas rustica. Next base: position 2,422,551 of record NZ_CP188200.1, read on the forward strand.
GCGCAACAGGCTTTCCAACAGTTGTCCGGCGAGATTCATCCGGCCATCGGCACCTTGCTGATCAACGACAGCCGTTACCTGCGCGAAGCGGTTGGCGAGCGTCTGCGTGAGCGCGATCTGTTCAACGCCGACGCCCCGAAAAGCGAGGGCAGCAACGCCTGGGTCAAGGTGTTGGGATCGTGGGGCACCAGTGATGGCGGCAACAAGTACGCCGATTCCACTAGCTCGATCGGTGGCTTGCTCGCCGGTGTCGATGGCTTGATTGCTGAAGATACCCGTCTCGGTTTCGTTACCGGTTATAGCGACAGCTCTTTGAGCATGGGCAGCGGCACGCATTCGTCGGCCTCGGTCGACAGCTACCACTTGGGTGCGTATCTGGGGCATGAAATCGATGCCCTGCGCCTGACCGTTGGCGGCGCTTACAGCTGGCACCGCATCGATGCGAAGCGTGATCTGCAAATCGGCGATGTCAGCGGCAAGCAGAAAACCAAACGCGATGCGACCACTGCGCAATTGTTCACAGAAGCCGCTTACGATCTGGGCTTGCAGCCGATGAACCTGGAACCGTTCGCCAATCTGTCGTACGTGCATCTCAACACTGACAGCTTCACCGAGAAGGGTGACGCGGCGGCGTTGAAGGGCGGTGAAGACAATCGCGACGTGGTGCTGTCGACCCTCGGCGTGCGCGCCAAGCGCAGCTTCGCCCTGTCGGATCAGCATCAACTGGAACTGGGTGCGAGCCTTGGCTGGCAGCACAACCTGAGCAGCGTTGACGCTGACAGCCATCTGGCGTTCGCCAACGGCAACAGTGCGTTCAACGTGCAGAGCGTGTCGATGGATCGTGATGCCGCGGTGGTCGGCGTGCGTGCGGGGCTGGCGCTCAATCGCGATGTGCGGGTGAATCTGGATTACAACGGGCTGATCGGTTCGAACGAGAAAGACCACGGTGTCGGCCTCACGCTCGACTGGCAGTTCTAAAGCGTACCGGCAGCCTTGCAAAAGGCTGCCGGTTTAAAGGAAGAGAGAGCACAACATGGGATTGTTCGATTACAAAAAGGCCGATGGCAAAGCGTTGTACAGCGACGCCATCGCCCTGACGTTGTACGCCTACACCCCGACCGGCAAGCCTTTGCCGGCAACCGCTTGGGCGCCGGTCACCGCGACGGCGCTGGGTTATCAGGGCAAGGTCGGGCCGCAAGGCACATTCTTCGGTGAACAGGATGGCTTCACCAGCGCCGAAGCGGAAGTGCTCGGCAAGTACGACGCGGCCGGCAAATTGATCGGCCTCGGTATTGCCTTTCGTGGCACCGGCGGGCTGGGTTACAGCGACACCTTCGGCGACATGAAAAACAATCTGCTGGCCGCTGTCGGGCCGTCGGATTATGCGAGCAACTACGCGAAAAACGCTTTTGACAATCTGCTCAAGGCTGTCGCGACGTTCGCCATTGCCAACGGCATCGCTGCCAAGGACGTGCTGTTCAGCGGTCACAGCCTCGGCGGCCTCGGGGTCAACAGCGTCGCCGAGTTAAGCGCGAACAATTGGGGTGGGTTCTTCAAGGACGCCAACTACATCGCGTTTGCCTCGCCGACCCAGAGCAGCACCGGCAATAACGTGCTGAACATCGGCTACGAGAATGATCCGGTATTCCGCGTGCTCGACGGCACTACGTTCAGCACGGCCTCGATGGGCAAACACGACAAACCGCACGATTCGACCACCGACAACATCGTCAACTTCAACGACAACTACGCATCAACCGCGCAGAACCTGGTGCCGTTCAGCATCATCAATCCGCTCAGCTGGTCGGCGCACGGCTCACTGGGTTATGCCGATGGCTTGAATCGAGTGATCGATTCGACGTTCTACAACCTGACGCATAAAGACTCGACGATCATCATTTCCAATCTGGAGGAATCTTCGCGGGTCAAAACCTGGGTTGAGGACTTGGGCCGCAGCGGTGAACCGCACACTGGCAGCACTTTCATCATCGGCACGCAAAGCAATGACTGGTTGAAGGGTGGGGCGGGCAACGACTTCCTTGAAGGCTTGGGCGGTGATGATCGTTTCCGCGATGACGGCGGCTTCAATATTCTGCTTGGCGGTCAAGGCCACAACACGTTCGAGCTGCAGAAACCATTGCAAAACTTCAGCTTCGCCAATGATGGCGACGGCACGCTGTACGTGCGCGACGCCTACGGCGGCATCAGCATGACCCGCGACATCGGCGCGCTGGTGAGCAAGGAATCGGGTTCGTGGTGGGGCAGCAAGGAAATCACCTGGGGCGTCACGGCCAAGGGGCTGAGCAATGGCAGCGAACTGACCCAGTACAACCATTCACTGAACGGCGATGGTTACGGCAATGCGCTACACGCCACGGCGGACGGTGATTGGCTGTTTGGCTTGGGCGGCGATGACACGCTGATCAGCGACAAGGGCCACGTGACCTTCGTCGGTGGCGCCGGCAACGATGTGATGAATGCGATAGGTGGCAACAACACCTTCCTGTTCAGCGGTGCGTTTGGTTTTGATGCGATCAATGGCTATCAGGGCAGCGACAAACTGGTTTTCATGGGCGTCGAGGGCGCGGGGCAGGGTTATGACTACAAACAGCACGCGTCGCAGAGCGGCGGCGATACCGTGCTGAAGGTTGGCGACTTTGCCGTGACGTTGGTTGGGGTGGGAGTGGCTAACCTGTCGGACTCGGCGTTCGTCTTCGCCTAGACCCCGATGAATCCCTGTAGGAGCTGCCGAAGGCTGCGATCTTTTGATCTTAAAAACAAAATCAAAAGATCGCAGCCTTCGGCAGCTCCTACAGGGGGAGTGTGTGCGCATGTATTAAGAAGTGCTGTATCGAAATGCTCCGGGGCGGCCTGCGAGGGGCGCTCTGGCTGTGAGCTATCTCTGAACAATTCCAACAAAAAGAGAGGCAATGGCAATGGGTGTGTATGACTACAAAAACTTTGGCACAGCCGATTCCAAGGCGCTGTTCAGCGACGCCATGGCGATCACGCTGTATTCCTATCACAACCTCGATAACGGGTTTGCTGCCGGTTATCAACACAATGGCTTCGGCCTCGGCCTGCCGGCCACATTAGTCACGGCGCTGATTGGCGGCACCGATTCACAAGGCGTCATCCCCGGCATTCCGTGGAACCCCGACTCGGAAAAAGCCGCCCTCGACGCGGTCAAACAGGCCGGTTGGACACCGATCACCGCCTCGCAATTGGGCTACGACGGCAAGACCGATGCGCGTGGCACCTTCTTCGGCGAGAAGGCCGGCTACACCAGCGCTCAGGTAGAAATCCTCGGCAAGTACGACGCCCAAGGCCATCTCACCGAACTGGGCATTGCCTTTCGCGGCACCAGCGGGCCACGGGAAATCCTCATTGGCGATTCGATCGGCGACGCGATCAACGATCTGCTCGCGGCATTCGGCCCCAAGGATTACGCGAAAAACTACGTCGGCGAAGCCTTCGGCAATCTGCTCAATAACGTCGCGGCATTCGCCAAGGCCAACGGCCTCAGCGGCAACGACGTACTGGTCAGCGGCCACAGCCTCGGCGGCCTCGCGGTCAACAGCATGGCCGATTTGAGCGGTGGCAAATGGGGCAGTTTCTTCGCCGATTCCAACTACATCGCTTACGCCTCGCCGACCCAGAGCAGCACCGACAAAGTGCTCAATGTCGGCTACGAAAACGACCCGGTGTTCCGCGCCCTCGACGGCTCGACCTTCACCGGCGCCTCGGTCGGCGTGCATGACGCGCAGCACGCATCGACCACCGACAACATCGTCAGCTTCAACGATCACTACGCCTCGACCGCGTGGAATCTGCTGCCATTCTCGATCCTGAATATTCCGACGTGGATCTCACACCTGCCGACCGCGTATGGCGATGGCATGAACCGGGTGATCGAGTCGAAGTTCTACGACCTGACCAGCCGCGACTCGACGATCATCGTCGCCAACCTGTCCGACCCGGCACGCGCCAATACTTGGGTGCAGGATCTCAATCGCAATGCTGAAACCCACAAGGGCAGCACCTTCATCATCGGCAGTGACGGTAATGACCTGATCCAGGGCGGCAGCGGCAACGACTACCTGGAGGGACGCGCCGGCAACGACACGTTCCGTGACAGCGGTGGTTACAACGTCATCCTCGGCGGGCAGGGCAACAATTCACTGGATCTGCAGAACTCGGTGAAGAACTTCGACTTCGCCAACGACGGCGTGGGCAATCTGTACGTTCGCGATGCACAAGGCGGGATCAGCATAACTCGCGACATCGGCACGATTCTGAGCAAGGAACCGGGGTTTCTCTGGGGCGTGTTCAAGGATGATGTGGTCAACAGCGTCACGGTCAACGGCCTGACAGCGGGCAACACCGTTACCGCTTACGAGCCGAGCGTGAAAGGCACCAGTGGCGTCGATACGCTCAAGGCACATGTGAGTGGCGACTGGTTGTTCGGGCTGGATGGCAACGATCATCTGATTGGCGGTACGGGCAACGATGTATTTGTCGGCGGCGCCGGTAATGACCTGATGGAATCGGGGGGCGGGGCGGATACGTTCCTGTTCAACGGCGCGTTCGGGCAGGATCGGGTGGTGGGTTATTCGTCGAATGACAAACTGGTGTTTCTCGGTGTACAGGGTGTTTTGCCGGCGGATGACTTCCGTGCGCATGCCTCCAGTGTCGGGCAGGACACGGTGCTGACGTTTGGCAACGACTCGGTGACGTTGGTGGGCGTGGCGCTGAATAGCCTGAATGCCGACGGTATCGTGATCGCCTGATTCGTTAGGGCTATCCCAAAACCTGTGGCGAGGGGATTTATCCCCTCGCCACAATGAATGGTGCATGTGACTGATCAGCCTGTTTCTGACTCAAACCCCTGCAAAAACAGGAAATGCGGCCTAAAGCCAGCACGTGCACACACGTTTCTTAGCTAGCCGCCATTGAGTACAGGAGATTCAAACGTGAAAGGTTTCAAGGGGTGTATCGGTTTCGTCGGGCTGGCGCTGTGTTCGGCTAACGTCTGCGCCGATCTGCCTCAAAGCTCGATTCTGAGCCGCTACGGCATCACCACCGACCAACTGCCGAACCCGGTGAAGACTGCCGAGGACAAACCGGTCGAAGAAAAAAGCCGCTTTCAGCTCCAGCCCGAACAACCGTTCGTGACGATCCGTCTGGGTGACGGCAAGCAGCCGCCAACCACCGGCAATCTGAGCATCGACCGCATGGCGCAACAGGATTTGGAGCGTTGCCAGCGTTTGCAGGGCGAAGTGGTCAAGCGCGGCGGGACGTACATGAGTTGCGACAACAGCATCCCCGGCATGGCAACTCCCGAGTAATGATCGTTCCCACGCTCTGCGTGGGAATGCATCCCGGGACGCTCTCCCTTCCAAAGCCGAACGCGGAGCGTCCGTTGCGGCATTCCCACGCCGAGCGTGGGAACGAGAGTGTTAGTCCTCCTTGCGCACGGTCGCCACTTCATCGGCGCGCACTTTCACCTTCGCCCCGGAAATATCCTCGAACTCGTAGAAGCCATCCTTGGTTTCGGTCTTCGGCATGTCCTTGGTCAAATACTGGGTGCCGTTCTGCAACGTGACCACGGTCTGGGTTGAGCAACCGCCCAATGCCAACAGGGCGGCAACCGCCAATGGAAGGCCCAGCGTCTTGATGTTCATAGCCACCTCAAACTCCTCATGCGATGTATTACCGATCATTGTCGGTGTTCTAACGCGGTTGGTGTCATGGCACCGTGAAAAGTTCGATGTTCACCGATAAAAAATGCCATTGATCTTTTTCCGTTTGCACGGGGTAGGGCTGAGCTGGTATCTGTACGCATAACCAGTACTCGCTCGCCATGGCCCTGAATTCCCGTGACTGCCAATCCCCTCGACGATCCGTTTTATTACCTCAACAACTTCCGGCAAGTGCTTGATTGGCTTGAGCTTCGCTACGCCGATGTGATGAGCGAAGCGGAGCACGCCTTTATCCGCGACTTCAATGCGCTGCCGCGAGCGTCGCAGGGTCTGCTGGTGCGGATGGTGATGCGCAAGGGCATTCATTTTCGCGCGGGAAAACTGACTTACGCCGAAATCGGCGACATCGCTACAGCCGCACAGCCGTTATTGGCGCGCGGCTGGCTCGACGAGCAGGCACCGTTGGCGATCGCAGAGCTCTTTGATGTGTTGCTCAAGGCTGAAATCCTGCAGGCTTTCGGTGACTTTATTGATCGACCCAAGGGCCGCAAGGATGAATGGCTGCCTTTGCTGGCAGAACAGTTCGATACGCCGCGAACCCTGCGCGACTGGGCGCCGTCTCTGAATGATCGCCTGTTCAGCCTGACCATCATGGATCTGTGCGATCGCCTGCGCCTGATGTTCTTCGGCAACCTTTATCAGGATTGGTCGGAATTCGTCCTGGCTGATCTCGGCATCTTTACTTACGAAAAAGTCGAATTCTGCGCTGATTCCCGAGGCCTGCGCAGCCGCGCGGACGTCGACGCCTGCCTGTTCCTGCACAATTGCCAGTTGCGTTTCGAAGCTGGTGAACCGCTGGAAACTATCTTTGAACAGGTCAGCGCGCTGCACTTCGACAACCCGTGGTTGCAACGGCGGCGCGGCAAAGTGCTGTTTCAGATTGGCCAGTATTGCGAGCGCATCACCGAGTTTGCCCTAGCCCTGAGTATCTACCGTGACTGCGCCTATCCCGGTGCGCGGCTGCGGATGATCCGCGTGCTGGAGCGCCGCGCCGAATACGCGCTGGCGCTGGAGTTGGCAATGTTGGCCGAACAAGCCCCGGAGAGTGCCGCCGAGCAACAAGGCCTGCAACGCATCATGCCGAGGTTGCGACGCAAACTCGGCGGCCCGCCGCTCAAGCGCGCAACGGCAAAACCCGTGGAACGTCTGGATTTGCACCTGCCACGCAACGATCCGGCATTGTCGGTGGAGTTTTACGTGCAGGCGCATCTGCACGACGACGAGGGCCCGGTGCATTACGTCGAGAACAGTCTGATCAACTCGCTGTTCGGCTTGCTCTGCTGGCCGGCGATTTTCGCGCCGTTGCCCGGGGCGTTTTTTCACCCGTTCCAGCGCGGCCCGGTCGATCTGCTCAATGAAGATTTCCAGCAACGTCGCACCGAACTGTTCCAGGCCTGCTTCGCCGAGCTCGATGATGGCCGTTATGCCGACACCATTCGTCAACGGTTCGTGGATAAATGGGGCGTGCAGTCGCCGTTCGTGTCCTGGGGCGCGCTGAACGAGGACTTGCTGGAACAGGCGCTGGCCTGCTTGCCCGCGGAGCACCTCAAACACTGGTTCAATCGTTTGCTGCTCGACATCAAGGCCAATCGCGCCGGCATGCCCGACCTGATCCAGTTCTGGCCGCAGCACAAAACCTATCGAATGATTGAAGTCAAAGGCCCCGGCGACCGCTTGCAGGACAACCAGTTGCGCTGGCTGGAGTTCTGCCACCAGCACCAGATGCCGGTTGCCGTGTGTTACGTGCAATGGGCGGAGCAGAGCGCTTGAGCTACAGCATTGCCGTGCGGGCACTGTGCGAGTTCACCGCCAAGACCGGCGACCTCGACTTGCGCTTCACGCCGTCACCCACCGCGCTGGAAGGCATCGCCGGCCACCGCACCGTAGCCTCGCGACGCAGCGACAATTACCAAAGTGAAGTGGCGCTGGAAGGCGAATTCCTGCAGTTGAAGGTCAAGGGCAGGGCGGACGGCTACGACCCGGCGCAGAACTGCTTGGAAGAAGTCAAAACCTATCGTGGCGACCTGAGTAAACAACCGGCCAACCACCGCCAGTTGCACTGGGCGCAGGCGAAAATCTACGGCTGGTTGATGTGCCGCAAACTGGATTTGCAGGAGATCAATCTGGCGCTGGTGTATTTCGACATCGTCAGCGAAAAGGAAACCTGTCTTGTTGAGGCGTTCAGCGTCGACACCTTGCGCGAGTTCTTTGAGCAGCAATGCCGCTTGTTTCTGTACTGGGCTGAGCAGGAAATGGCGCACCGCGAGGCGCGCAATCTGGCGGCGCAGCAGTTGCGCTTTCCCCATGCGGATTTTCGTCCAGGTCAACGGCATCTGGCCGAATCGGTGTTCAAGGCAGTCAGCACCGGGCGTTGCCTGATGGCCCAAGCACCCACCGGCATTGGCAAAACCCTCGGTACATTGTTCCCGATGCTCAAGGCGCTGGCGCCGCAGCAACTGGACAAAGTGTTCTTCCTGACAGCTAAAACCCCCGGGCGCAAACTCGCGCTGGACGCCAGTCAGGTGTTGTTCGATCAATCGCCGACGTTGCCGTTACGTGTGCTGGAAATGGTCGCCCGGGACAAAGCTTGCGAACACCCGGACAAAGCCTGTCACGGCGAATCCTGCCCGTTGGCGCAAGGCTTTTATGATCGTCTGCCCGCCGCCCGCGAGGCCGCCAGCCGCATCAATCTGCTTGATCAAGCCGCCATGCGTGAAGTCGCCGCGCAACATTCGGTATGCCCGTATTACTTGAGCCAGGAAATGGCCCGCTGGGTGGACGTGGTCGTCGCCGACTACAACTATTACTTCGACTTCAGCGCGCTGCTGTTCGGTCTCGCCCAGCTCAATCAATGGAAAGTCGCGGTATTGGCCGATGAGGCGCACAACCTGGTCGAGCGTGGCCGGCAGATGTACAGCGCCAGCCTCGATCAATTCGTCTTGGGCAGCGTGCGCAAAACCGCCCCCGAAGCGCTGAAAAAATCGCTGCAAAGGGTCAACCGTGAATGGAACGCGCTGCATGCGCCGCAACTGGCGGCGTATCAGGCCTACGACAAAGCTCCGGAAAAATTGCTGCAAGCGATCTCTCTGTGTTGCGCGGCGATCGGTGATTACCTCAACGATCACCCGCAAGGGCTCGACAGCGCGTTGCAGAACTTCTATTTCGATTTACTGCAGTTTGGCCGGGTGGCCGAACTGTACGACGAGCATTACCTGTTCGACATCAGCAAGCGCGACCTCGACCGCAAACGGCCGCTGTCACAGCTGTGTTTGCGTAACGTGGTGCCTGCTGCGTTCATTGGCCCGCGCCTGAAGTCTGCGCGCAGCAGCGTGTTGTTCTCCGCGACCCTCAGCCCACGGCGTTATTACGCCGACCTGCTCGGCACGCCGGCCGATACGGTGTGGATCGACGTTGAATCACCGTTCAGCGCCGAGCAATTGCAGGTGCAGATCATCAGTCGCATCTCGACCCGTTTCAATCACCGGCAGGCTTCGCTGGAACCCATCGTCGAACTGATCGCGCGGCAGTTCAGCGAGCGCCCGGGCAACTATCTGGCATTTTTCAGCAGCTTCGATTATCTGCAACAGGTGGCAACGTTACTCGCCGAACGGCACCCGCAGATCACCCTGTGGCAGCAATCGCGGGGCATGGCCGAAGGGCAGCGGCAGGCGTTTCTTGATCAGTTCACCGCTGACAGCCAAGGCGTTGGTTTTGCGGTGTTGGGGGGAGCATTTGGCGAGGGCATCGACCTGCCGGGCGCGCGGTTGATCGGTGCGTTCATTGCGACGCTGGGGCTGGCGCAGCTCAACCCGGTCAACGAACAATTGAAACTGCGCATGGCAGCGATTTTCGGCGCCGGTTATGACTACACCTATCTGTTCCCGGGGGTGCAGAAGGTGGTGCAGGCGGCAGGCCGGGTGATCCGCACTCGCCAGGATCGCGGTATGGTGATGTTGATCGACGACCGTTTTGCCGAGAGCCGGATCAAGCAGCTACTGCCGAAATGGTGGGCACTACAGCATTCGCCTGGCTGATTGTTTTGGAGGCCGTTTCTGATAGCGCTGTAGGAAATTTTTCCTTTTAAAAGCAGTGACATATCCCGTATTGAAGCCGTGTTTGATGGTTTCGCAAAAGCAGACTTTATTGATAAGACCGCTCAAGCGGTTCAGCCCATTATCGATAAGGACATCGACCCATGACCGTTAACGCCATCTACCGCTACACCCCGGAACAACTCAGTGCCGCTCTCAGCGATATCACCGCAACGTTGTTCGCCGGAATCACGCCTGACACCCGACCAAAACTATTGATCACCGCCGGCGTACAAAGCTCGGGCAAGACCTGGCTGCTGGAAAAAACCTTGTTGCCATCCGGCAACTACAAAAACCACGTGCGCCTGTATTTGCCGGAATACCGCAGCAAACACCCGCAGTATCAAGAAATGCTCAAGCACGGCGTACTGCACGCCTATGAGCACAGCGAAACGTTCATTCGCGAGCTGTGCGGCAAGATCTTCGAAAAAGCCTTCACTGAGAAACTCAACATCATCATGGAATGCGCCTTCGACTCGATCGACTTTGCAGCGCTGCCTGCCATCGCCGTCAACGCGGGATATCAACTGGAGGTGCACATCGTCGCGTGCAATCAGCCTTTTGCATTTCTGTCCGGCTTCAAACGGGCCTTCAAAAGCCTGGAAACGCAGGAAGTCGAACGATTTGTCCGGCCCTCGGAACTCAAAGCCAGTCTGGCAACGGCGCATGCAGTAGTGTTTGCACTTGAGGCAGCGGCAAAGCTGTCGGATGGCTCGCAAATCCTTTTATACGAACGTGGAATGGGGGCTCTGCAAGATCGCGTGTTGCGTGCACGCAGCCTTTACAGCAGAGACGAGCAGGGCGTACTGAACGTGACCACGCCGAATGAGCCCTATAGCTATGCGGAGTACCAACGCATCAGCAGTGCTTCAATCAGTGGCAATATGGAACGCGACGAATTTATAAAGGCGTGCCACCGGATGCTGCTGCAGACCCGACAATACGCCGAGCAGATCCCTGACTATGTGTACGACGCGCTCTATTCACGCATTCTCAAGTACGTGCAGCGTTGAATGACCAAATCCTTGCGTGGTTTAACCGACATGCGCTTCCCAAACCGCCGGTTTGACGCATACTCCTCCAATACCAAATGTGCTTGAGTCGTACCTGATGATCAAAAACACCAAGACCGCTGCGATCGAAGAAATGCGTTTCAGGCTTTTGATCGATGCAGTGGTCGACTACGCGATCTACATGATCGACCCGGACGGCATCATCACCAGCTGGAACTCCGGCGCCAAACGTTTCAAGGGCTACGAAGAAGCCGAGATTCTCGGTGAGCACTTTTCCCGCTTCTATACCGCCGACGACCGCGCCGCCGGGTTGCCGCAGCGGGCGCTCGACACGGCGATTCGTGAAGGGCGCTTTGAGGGCGAAGGTTGGCGGGTACGCAAGGATGGCACCAATTTCTGGTCGCACGTGGTGATCGATCCGATCATCGACCCCAATGGCCAGCTGCTGGGGTTCGCCAAAATCACCCGCGACCTGACCGACCGCAAGATGGCCGAGGAAACCCTCAGACGCAGCGAACAGCAGTTCCGCATGCTGGTGCAGGGCGTGACCGATTACGCAATCTACATGCTCAGCCCCGAAGGTCGGGTCAGCAACTGGAACCAGGGTGCACAGCGGATCAAAGGCTATCTGCCTGAAGAAATCATCGGTCAGCATTTTTCGGTTTTTTATACGCCAGAAGACCGTGCGGCCGGCGAACCACAACGGGCGTTGGCGATTGCCACCCATGAAGGTCGCTTCGAAAACCGTAGCTGGCGGGTACGCAAGGACGGCACGCGGTTTCTCGCGCACGTGGTGGTCGATGCCATTCGCGGTGAAACCGGCACGCTGCTCGGCTTTGCCAAGATCACCCGTGATGTCACCGAAGCCCATAAAGCCCAACAAGATCTGGAAAAAACCCGCGAAGCCTTGTTCCAGGCGCAGAAGATGCAGGCTATCGGCCAACTCAGTGGCGGCATCGCTCATGACTTCAACAACCTGCTGACGGTGATTCTCGGCAACCTCGAGATTGTCCAGAAGCGCATTGGCGATGATCCGAAACTCACCCGGTTGCTGGAAAACGCCACCCAGGGCGCACTGCGCGGCGTGTCGCTGACCCAGCGCATGCTGGCGTTCGCTCGTCGTCAGGAACTCAAGACCGAGGCGGTCGATATTCCGCAACTGGTGCAAGGCATCACCGGGCTGCTGCGCAGTTCCTTGGGGCCGAACATCAAAATCGAGACACGTTTCCCCCTCGAACTTGATCGCGTATTGGCTGACACCAATCAGCTGGAGCTGGCGATCCTCAATCTGGCGACCAATGCCCGTGATGCCATGCCCGACGGCGGTAGCGTCATTATCAAAGCTGAACACGAAGTGGTGCTGGAACAAGCTCAGCATGCGCTGGCGGCCGGTCACTACGTGTGCCTGAGCCTCACCGACACGGGCGCCGGCATGGATGCCAACACCCTGGCATCGGCCAAGGATCCGTTCTTCACCACCAAAGGCTTGGGCAAGGGCACGGGGCTGGGCTTGTCGATGGTGCATGGCTTTATTGAGCAACTGGGTGGGCGGTTCGTTCTCAAAAGCGAACCGGGGCAGGGCACCACGGCTGAACTCTGGTTGCCAGTGGCGACCCATGCGGACATTGCCAGTCCGTTGCCGGTCATTGAACCCGTCAGTTCAGTGCCACGCTTGAGCGTATTGGTGGTGGACGACGACAGTCTGGTACTGACCAGCACGGTGTTGCTGCTCGAAGACCTTGGCCACCGGGTGCTGAGCGTCACCTCAGGTGCTCAGGCGTTGAGCCTGTTCGATCAGGGTGAAGTGATCGATCTGATGATCACCGACATGGCCATGCCACACATGAGCGGCGCGCAACTGGCACACGCCGTAAGGTTGTTGAAACCGGATCTGCCGATCATCCTCGCCACCGGTTACGCCGAGCGTCTGGAGGGTTTTGCGGCACAACTGCCGCGTTTGCCGAAACCGTTCACGCAACTCAATCTGCTGGAGGTCATTGCCCAATCAATGAAATGACCCGTCGGGAGATCCGCCTGAACTTGTCCGCTGTGGAGTTCTTCTAACTGTTTTCCACTCCGGAGCGTGCGTCCTTGTCTCGCATACTGACTCATCCAACTGCTGAAGAAACCCTGACCGAACACGACGCAAAAATGTTTGGCTCGCCCAAGGAGCGGCTGGATTTTTACCGTCGGGAAATACAATACGAAACCAGCATTCTGGCCAACCGTACTGACGCTTATCTGGCGGCGCAATCGTTTCTGGTGATCGCTTTTGCTTCGTGCATGGCCAATCTCAACCCGGAGTGGGGCAAGTTGTTCACCTTGGTGGTGCCACCGTTTCTGGCATTGCTCGGGCTGCTTAGCTCGCTCAACGCCTGGCCAGGGATTCGGGCGGCGTACGACATTATTGATCACTGGCACTTCAAGCAGAGTCATTTGCTGCACAGTGAACCGGTGATGGGCTTGGCGTATGACGAGTCGCCGCTGTTCAGTGAGATGGAGTCGACTCACAAGGGGTACCGAAAGTCGCTGCTGTTTTCGGTGCGTACGCCGTGGATTTTTGCGGTGTTCTGGATAGTGTTGGGGAGTTATGCGGTGTTTATCCAGGTGACTAACCCTGGGGGATGATGCATAGCAAAAAGCCCGACTGAAATGGCCGGGCTTTTCATATTTCGCAATCAATCTGCGGTGTGCTCTAAATCGATCCCCCTCACCCCAGCCCTCTCCCCCAAGGGGTAGAGGGGGAAGGGAGCAGATCTTTTGCTGTGTTCAAACCTGAGTTCGACCGGATATTTCAGGTCGGCGTATCTCGAACAAACACTGCGGTCAGTCCCCTCTCCCTCCGGGAGAGGGCTAGGGTGAGGGGCTTTTGACCTAGAGCCTCAAGCCACCGTCTCAAGCTCCCGACGCAACCCCGCCGAATTCTGCGAAGACATCGGAATCGGCGGGAAGTCCTCGTTCAGCACGCACAGATGATCAATCGCGTCTTCAAACATAAAATCGGCTTTCTTGCGCAAGGCCCGATAGTGCTCAAACTGTTCGAAATCCAGATTTTCCACTTCCAGCAACGCATTCGCCGCTCGATTGAGCGCGTGGGCGTTTTCGAAGAGTTGACGATTGCGTTCCAGAGCCAGTGCTCTGCAAGCCTTGATTTGCGCAGGAGTCGAGCATTCTTTCATGACCGTAACCTTATTCTTCGGGGTTCCTTTTCTCAGGCCCTCAAGCCGCAGGGGAACCGAACCTGCCGGGCCCCGTCGGACTCATCCGGCGGGGGGTTATGCTTGTGACTGTCGAAAATCGGGCAGGGATCCATTTTTTTTAAAAAGAATATTCGATGGGTTTTCATGGAAACCTGTAAGGAAAAATCAGCTTTTTTGTTTTTTTCGCTGTTCGTAGCGCGCCAGGATCGGTTGCGTGCTGATGCCGTGTAGCAGAATGCTCAGCGCAACCACTGACAGCGTGAGATCCGTGCACAGCGTCGCCACCGAATCCGTCAGCCCATGGTTCAGCGCATAAAACAGATAAAACAGACTGCCGATCCCGCGGATGCCAAACCAGCCGATCAACAATCGTTGCCTGCCTTCAAGCAACGATCCCCAGGGCATCAAAGCCACACAGGCCGGACGGATCACACAAAACAGCACGGCACCGACCAGTAATGCCCGCCAGTCCCAATGGGCGATCAACACGACGCCGAGCAGAGTCACCAAAAACACTTCCATGGCCCGTTCGACCAGACCGCCAAACGAAAGCATGTCACCCATCATGATGCCGGCAGCCACCTGGCTGCTTTCCAGCCGCTCGGTATCGCCATGCACCGCGTACTGCGGCTCGATGTTCTGGTGGCCCACCACCGGTTGCACCAGATGCTCGGCGGGCGGCTGCCCGGCACCGGTGGATTTCACTTCGATCTGGCGCAGGCCCAGGCCCGCTGCGAACACCGACAGAAAGCCGTAGCCGCCGATGGCTTCCGCCACCACGTAGGCGAGGGCGATCAGCGCTAGCGCGAGGTAATCGTTGGGGCTCAAGGTGCTGTCGTCATTACGGATGCGCAGCGACAACGTGACGCGTCCGATACCGCGCCCCATCCAATAACCGGTCAAGAGTCCCGCGGGCACGGCCCACAGCACATTGCGCAAGACCCAACCCTGCCACTCGGCGGAGGTGCCTTCGCCATGGATCAACAGCAGTCCGAGAATCACAAACGGGAACGCGATCCCGTCATTCAAACCCGCCTCACCGGACAGGCCGTAGCGCACGCTGTCGACGTCCCGCGCATCGTTGACTTGCACCAGTGCCGCCAGCACCGGGTCGGTCGGCGCCAGGATCGCGCCAATCAGCAGCGACGGCCCCCACGGCAATTGCAACGCCCAATGCAACAGCAGACAAACCCCGATGATGGTCACCACCATCACCGGCCCGGCCAGTCCAAAAGCGATTCGCCAACGCTTGTCACGCAAAGGCAATCGCAATTTCAACCCGCAGACAAACAGCGAAAAGAGCACCGCAACTTCCGTCAGGTGCTCCATCCACAGCGAGGTTTCTTCCAGAGGCAGTTTCAGCAGGCCCAAGCCACTGGGGCCGATGGCGATGCCCAGCAGCAGGCAAACCGCTGACGTCGTGACCGGCATCCAGCGCAGGTACGACGAGGTCAGTGCCAGGGTCAACAACACGGCGCCGAGCACCGCGACCCACACGATAAAACTCATGTTGTGCCGCCTCCGAATGTTCCATATGACGGCAATCGCACCGCATTTTTTGGGTAGCTGCCATATCACTGTAGGAGCTGCCGCAGGCTGCGATCTTTTGATCTTGAAAAACACAAGCAAAAGATCGCAGCCTGCGGCAGCTCCTACAGTGACGCAAGGCCACAGGGTTTCAGAGCATCGGTTTGCCGCCGGTGACGCCGTAGCGCTGACCGGTGATGTAACTGGCTTCATCCGAGGCCAGCAGCACATAAATAGGCGCCACTTCCACCGGTTGACCTGGGCGGCCAAGCGGGGTTTGCGCACCAAAGTTCTGCACTTCGTCGTCGGGCATGGTCGAGACAATCAGCGGCGTCCAGATCGGCCCCGGCGCCACGCAGTTCACGCGAATTTCCTGCGGCCCAAGCATCTGCGCCAGACCGCCGGTGAAATTGGCAATCGCGCCTTTGGTGGTGGCATAGGCGAGCAGGCTGGGTTTGGGCATGTCCGAGTTGATCGAGCTGGTATTGATGATCGACGAGCCGGCGCGCATGTGTTTGAGCGCCGCTTGGCACAGGCGGAAAATCGCCGTGATATTCACGTCAAAGGTCATCACCCATTCTTCATCGGGGATTTCCTCGAAGGTTTCGTGGGTCATCTGAAACGCAGCGTTGTTGACCAACACATCGATGCGGCCGAAGCGTTCGACGGTTTTATCGACCAAGGCCTGGCAGTGGGATTTCTGCGCGAGATCGCCCGGCAGCAAGAGGCAATGGCGCCCGGCCTGTTCGACCCAGCGTGCGGTTTCCTTGGCGTCTTCGTGTTCGTTCAGATAAGCGACCGCAACGTCTGCGCCTTCACGGGCAAAGGCAATCGCCACGGCGCGACCGATGCCGCTGTCGGCGCCAGTGATCAGGGCAATTTTGCCGGCCAGGCGTCCAGAGCCGACGTAGCTTTGCTCGCCACAATCGGGGTAGGGCTGCATTTTGCTTTGCGAACCGGGGACGGCTTGGGCTTGTTTGGCAAAGGGAGGTTTTGGATAGTCGGTCATCGCGGGTCTCCGAGGTCTCATGGCAGGTATGGGTGGTTGACCCGGGGTGTTTGCCGTGAGTTCGATCGGATTTCCATACCCCCCCCTGTAGGAGCTGCCGCAGGCTGCGATCTTTTGATCTGGTTTTTTAAGATCAAGATCAAAAGATCGCAGCCTGCGGCAGCTCCTACACGGGAATGGTGTCAGCGGTTAGCCAAAGCACGCTTCATCCGCGCAATGCCTTCTTCCAGCATCGAGCGTGGGCAGCCGAAGTTCAGGCGTACGAACTGTTGGTGCTGATCGCCAAAGTCCAGACCGGCGCTGAGGCCAACCTTGCCTTGCTCAAGGAAGAACTGCTGCGGGTTGGCCAGATCCAGCGCCGAGCAATCCAGCCACGCCAGATAAGTCCCTTGCGGCACATTAATCGTCACGCCCGGCAAACGGCTGCGCACCGCATCTACCAGATAATCACGGTTGGCTTGTAGATAGGTTTTCAGCTCGGCCAGCCACGGCGCGCCTTCGCTATACGCCACGCGAGTCGCTTCCATGCCCAGCGGATTGACGCTGTCGACCATGCCGCAGCGGGCGTGGTTGACGCGTTCGCGCAGGGCGGCGTCTTGAATGATCATGAACGAGGTCTTCAGGCCGGCGATGTTGTAAGCCTTGCTCGCCGACATCAGGGTGATGGTGCGCCGGGCAATTTCCGGGCTCAGCGAGGCGGTCGGAATGTGTACGCGGCCGTCGAAGCACAGTTCGGCGTGAATCTCATCGGAGACGATCCACGCGTCCTGCGCCACGCAAATGTCGGCAACGGCTTGCAGTTCTTCGCGACCGAATACTTTGCCCAGTGGGTTGTGCGGGTTGCTCAGCAATAGAGCGCCACCACCGTTTAGCGAATCACGCAATACGTCCAGCGGCGTCAAGTAGGTGCCGTCCGCCTGCGCATTGAATTCCAGCTCGACCTTGTTCAACCCCCAATGCCCCGGCGCATGGCGCAGCGGCGGGTAGTTCGGCACTTGCACCACAACGTTCTGCTGCGGCTGCACCAGCGCTTTCAACGCCATGTTGAAACCGGATTCAACGCCCGGCAGGAAGATCAGCTCTTGCGGTTTGACCTTCCAGGCGAACTTGGCCCAGAGGTCGGCGACGATGGCTTCGCGCAGGCTGTCCTGAGCAACGCTGTAACCCACCAGCGGGTGCAACAAGCGCTGTTGCAGCGCCTCGATGACTACCGGCGGCGCGGCGAAATCCATGTCAGCAACCCACATCGGCAACACGTCCGCCGGGTAGCGGCTCCACTTGGTGCTGCCGGTGTTGTGGCGGTCGAATAGCTGATCAAAATCGAAAGTCATGCGCGGTCTCGTGAAGGCGGGTTGTTCATGGGCGCCATGATAAACCCTCAACCCCTGTAGGAGCTGCCGAAGGCTGCGATCTTTTGATCTTGTTTTTTACAAGCAAAGTCAAAAGATCGCAGCCTTCGGCAGCTCCTACAAAGGCTCTGCAGCCTCCGACGGTCGGTTTTCACACAGAACGTGTGGTCTTTGTCTACAGTGAAAAGGTCGGCAGACGTTTGCCGCAACCGTGTTTGTCCAGATAAAACCCGGCACAAGTACCGGGTTCCACCTGATCAGGAGTGCACGATGGATCTCAGCCGTCGTCAGTTCTTCAAGGTCGCCGGTATCGGCCTTGCAGGCTCGAGCCTGGGCGCGTTGGGCATGACCCCGACGCTGGCCTTCGCCGAGCAGGTGCGCCACTTCAAGCTTGCCCACACCCATGAAACCCGCAACACCTGCCCGTATTGCTCGGTCGGCTGCGGTTTGATCATGTACAGCCAGGGCGATGCTGCGAAGAACGTTGCGCAAAACATCATTCACATCGAGGGCGACGCCGACCACCCGGTCAACCGCGGCACCCTCTGCCCGAAAGGCGCAGGCCTCCTCGACTTCATTCACAGCCCCGGCCGTTTGCTCTACCCGCAAACGCGCAAACCGGGCAGCAGTGAATGGACGCGGATCAGTTGGGACGAAGCGCTTGATCGCATCGTCGACCTGATGAAGACCGACCGTGACGCCAACTTCATCGAACAAAATGCCACTGGGCAAACGGTGAATCGCTGGCTGAGCACCGGTTTTCTCGCGGCGTCGGCGGCGTCCAACGAAGCCGGTTACATCACCCAGAAGGTGATTCGCAGTCTCGGCATGCTGGGGTTCGATAACCAGGCGCGTGTCTGACACGGCCCGACGGTGGCAAGTCTTGCCCCGACGTACGGCCGTGGTGCCATGACCAATACCTGGACTGATATCGCCAACGCGAATCTGATCCTGGTGATGGGTGGCAACGCAGCAGAAGCGCATCCGTGCGGCTTCAAATGGGTGACCGAGGCCAAAGCGCACAATGCTGCGCGGCTGATTGTGGTTGATCCGCGTTTTACCCGCACCGCTTCGGTGGCCGACTATTACGCGCCGATCCGCACCGGCACCGACATCGCCTTCATGGGCGGGCTGATCAATTACCTGCTGACCGAGGACAAAATCCAGCACGAGTACGTGCGCAATTACACCGACGTCTCGTTCATCGTCAAAGAAGGCTATGGCTTCGAAGACGGTATCTTCAGCGGCTACGACGTCGCCAAGCGCAGCTACACCGACAAGTCCGGTTGGGGCTACGAGATGGGCGACGATGGCTTTGCCAAAGTCGATCCGACGCTGCAGCACCCGCGCTGCGTCTATCAATTGATGAAGGTGCATTACAGCCGCTACAACATCGACCTCGCCAGCCAGATCTGTGGCATGCCGGTCGACGCCATGCAGAAAATCTGGGACGAAATCGCCACCTGCTCGATTCCGGGCAAGACCATGACGATTCTCTACGCCCTTGGCTGGACGCAGCACTCGATCGGCGCGCAGATCATCCGCAGCGCGGCGATGGTGCAACTGCTGCTGGGCAACGTCGGCATGCCCGGCGGCGGCGTCAACGCCTTGCGCGGGCACTCGAACATTCAGGGCCTGACCGACCTTGGCTTGCTCTCCAATGCGCTGCCGGGTTACCTGACATTGGCCAGCGACAGCGAGCAGGACTACGGTCAGTTCATCCACAAGCGCACGCAGGTTCCGCTCAGACCGGGGCAATTGTCCTACTGGCAGAACTACAGCAAATTCCACGTCAGCCTGATGAAGTCGTGGTACGGCGCCAACGCCACTGCCGAAAACAATTGGTGCTACGACCATTTGCCGAAACTCGACATCCCCAACTACGACGTCTTGAAAATGTTCGACCTGATGAGCCAGGGCAAGGTCAACGGCTACTTCTGCCAAGGCTTCAACCCGATCGCCGCGCTGCCGGACAAAAACCGCGTGATGGGCGCATTGGCGAAACTGAAATGGTTAGTGGTGATGGATCCGCTGGCCACCGAGACCTCGGAGTTCTGGCACAACGTCGGGCCGTACAACGATGTGAAAAGCGCGGAGATCCAGACCGAAGTCATTCGCCTGCCGACCACGTGTTTTGCCGAGGAGGACGGCTCGCTGGTCAACAGCAGCCGCTGGTTGCAATGGCACTGGAAAGGCGCCGATGGCCCGGGCGAAGCGCAGACCGACATTCGCATCATGGCGGAACTGTTCCTGCGCCTGCGCAAGCGCTATCAGGCCGAGGGCGGCAAATTCCCTGATCCGCTGCTGAAACTGACGTGGCCGTACAAGATCCCCGACGAGCCTTCGCCGGAAGAACTGGCCAAGGAAATCAACGGCAGCGCCGTGGCTGACTTCACCGATGCCACAGGCGTGGCGGTCAAGGCTGGCTCGCAACTGGCCGGTTTCGGCTTGCTCAAGGATGACGGCAGCACCGCGTCCGGCTGCTGGATTTTCGCCGGTAGCTGGACTGAAGCGGGTAACCAGATGGCCCGACGCGACAATGCCGATCCGTATGGCATGCACCAGCATTTGGGCTGGGCGTGGGCGTGGCCGGCGAATCGGCGGATTCTCTACAACCGCGCTTCGGCAGATGTTTCCGGTAAACCGTGGGATCCGAAAAAACGTCTGGTCTGGTGGAACGGCAAAGCCTGGGGCGGCACCGACGTGCCGGATTACAAGGCTGACGTGCCACCAGAAGCCGGGATGAACCCGTTCATCATGAACCCCGAAGGCGTGGCGCGATTCTTCGCCGTCGACAAGATGAACGAAGGGCCATTCCCCGAGCACTATGAGCCGTTCGAAACGCCGATCGGCATCAACCCGCTGCACCCGCAAAACAAGAAAGCCACCAGCAACCCGGCGGCGCGGATCTTCGATTCGGTCTGGGAAACCCTCGGCGAGGCCAAGGACTTCCCCTACGCCGGCACCAGTTACCGGCTCACCGAGCATTTCCACTTTTGGAGCAAGCACTGCAAGTTGAACGCGATTGCCCAACCCGAGCAGTTCGTGGAAATCGGCGAAGTGTTGGCGAAAGAGAAGGGCATCGCTGCCGGCGATCGCGTGCGGGTCAGTTGCAAACGCGGCTTTATCGAAGCGGTGGCAGTGGTGACGAAAAGGATCCGGCCGTTGCAGGTCAACGGCCAGGTCGTGCATCAGATCGGCATCCCGCTGCACTGGGGTTTCACCGGTCTGACGCGTCACGGTTACCTGACCAACACCCTGGTGCCGTTCCTCGGCGATGGCAACACACAGACCCCGGAATCCAAGTCATTCCTGGTCAACGTGGAGAAGCTCTGATGGAGAATCTTTAAATGGCCAGCCAAGACATCATTGCCCGCTCGGCCACCACGACGGTGCCGCCGTCGGTGCGGAATCAGGAGGCGGTGGCGAAGCTGATCGACACCACCAAGTGCATCGGCTGCAAGGCCTGCCAGGTCGCCTGCTCGGAGTGGAACGAGCTGCGCGACGAGGTCGGCCACAACCACGGCACCTACGACAACCCGCAGGATCTGAGCGCGGAAACCTGGACGTTGATGCGCTTCACCGAACACGAAACCGACGCCGGCAACCTCGAATGGCTGATCCGCAAGGACGGCTGCATGCACTGCGCCGAGCCCGGTTGTCTGGCGGCGTGCCCGAGCCCCGGCGCGATCATCAAGCACGCTAACGGCATCGTCGATTTCGATCAGGATCACTGCATCGGCTGCGGTTATTGCATCACCGGTTGCCCGTTCAACATTCCGCGCATTTCGCAGAAAGATCACAAGGCTTACAAGTGCACCTTGTGTTCGGATCGGGTCGCAGTCGGGCTGGAACCGGCCTGCGTAAAAACCTGCCCGACCGGGGCCATTGTTTTCGGTACCAAGGAGGACATGAAGGAACACGCTGCCGAACGCATCGTTGACCTGAAAAGCCGTGGCTTCGAAAACGCCGGTTTGTATGACCCGGCAGGCGTTGGCGGCACGCATGTGATGTACGTGTTGCATCACGCCGACACGCCAACGATCTACGCCAACCTGCCGCAGGATCCGGCAATCAGTCCGTTGGTGGGTCTGTGGAAAGGCATCAGCAAACCTCTGGGTCTGCTGGCCATGGGCGCGGCGGTGTTGGCCGGGTTCTTCCATTACGTGCGCATCGGCCCGAACCGCGTAGAAGAAGATGAACATCCAACACCGCCCGACACTTCGGTGCACGTCGTCGACCCGGCGGTGCACACCTTCGATCCACGCGGGGAGGAGCGGCCATGAGCAACAAGACGATCCTGCGTTACACCGCCAACCAGCGCACCAATCACTGGCTGGTGGCGATCCTGTTTTTCATGGCCGGACTGTCCGGGCTGGCGTTGTTTCATCCGTCGCTGTTCTGGCTGAGCAACCTGTTTGGCGGCGGGCCATGGACGCGGATTTTGCATCCGTTCATGGGTGTGGCGATGTTCGTGCTGTTCCTCGGTCTGGTGTTCCGTTTCTGGCGCGCGAACTTCTTTATCGACAACGACTGGAAGTGGATGCGCCGCATTGATCGGGTGCTGGTCAACGATGAAGAAAGCGTACCGCCGGTGGGCAAATACAACGCCGGGCAAAAGCTGCTGTTCTGGACTTTACTGCTGTGCATGCTCGGGTTGCTGTTCACCGGACTGGTGATCTGGCGCGCGTACTTCAGTGCGTTTTTCGGCATCACCGTGATCCGCTGGGCGATGCTTCTGCACGCGCTGGCCGGGTTCGTGCTGGTGCTGAGCATCATCATTCACATCTACGCCGGGCTGTGGATCAAGGGTTCGGTGGACGCGATGATGCACGGCTGGGTCAGCCGCGCCTGGGCGAAGAAACACCATGAACTGTGGTATCGCGACATCACCCGCGACGAGCGTCAACCGGACGTGCCGGAGCGACCGATCACCAAAAAGGGCTGACTTTTGCCAACCATTCTTGAACCTGGGGAAATTGAAGCGGCGGCCAGTTCGCCGCCGTTTCTGCACCTGCCGCCGCACAATCTGTTTTCCCTGCGCGCTGATCGCCTCGAGCAGTTGGCCGAGGGGCATCCGTTGGCCGAGTATCTGCGCCTGATCGCCGGTTTATGCCGGGTTCAGCAGCAGGTGTTCGACGATCCGCCACTGACCGCGCCGTTTGATCAGCAACGGATTGAGGCGTGTCAGCAGCACGGTTTGCCGCCGTTCGCGGCGGATACGTTGGTGCGCGAGGAGGGATGGCAGGCTTATCTCGAGGCTTTGTTGCAACGTTATCAGCCGGGTGAACAGCCTGCTGTTGTCGAGGCGGTCGACACCTTGCGCGGCGCCAGTTCCGGCCAGTTGCGCGCGTGGGCGGTGGCGCTGGTCAGCGGGCAGTATTCGATGGTGCCGGCGCAATTGGTGCCGTTTCTCGGCGCGGCGCTGCAAACGGCGTGGAGCCATTGGTTGCTCACTGCGCCGGATCTGAAATTGAAACCTGGCGATAGCCTCAGCCAGTGCCCGGCTTGTGGTTCACCGGCGATGGCGGGGGTGATCCGTCATCGTGGCAAGCACAACGGTTTGCGCTATCTGGTCTGCTCGCTGTGTGCCTGCGAATGGCACGTGGTGCGGGTCAAGTGCGTGTATTGCGAATCAAGTAAGGGTCTCGATTATTTCAGCCTTGAGGATGATCGCCACGCGGCGAATCAGGCGCCGTTGCGGGCTGAGGTTTGTCCGGGCTGTAACAGTTATCTGAAACTGGTTTATCTGGAAAACGATGCTGACGCCGAGGCGCTGTCGGCGGATCTCTCCAGTTTGCTGCTGGATATGCGTCTGGCGCAGGACGGTTATCAGCGTCTGGCGCCGAATCTGTTGCTGGCACCGGGAGACGAATGATCTGAGCGTCTACACTCTGGCGCAGTGATCTGTCTCCAGGAGTGGCTGATGTCCCTGCGGTTACCTTCCATTGATGGTTTGTTGCGTCACCCGGCTTGCGCTCCTTTGGCCGAGCGTCATGGGCGTGAATCGTTGTTGGCAAGCTTGCGCCAACTGCTTGATGAACTGCGTCCCGCCGTGTTGAGCGGGCAATTGTCGGCGGTTGAAATCAGCCCCGAAGTGCTCGCCGGTCGCGTCGGCGAACGCTTGGCGCAGCAACAACGCAGTAACGTGCGCCGGGTGTTCAACCTCACTGGCACCGTGTTGCACACCAATCTGGGCCGCGCGCTGTTACCGGACGAAGCCATCGAAGCCGTGCAAATGGCCGCGCGTTATCCGCTCAATCTCGAATTCGATCTGGCCAGCGGCAAACGCGGTGATCGCGATGATCTGATCGAAGGCCTGATCCGCGAACTGACCGGCGCCGAAGCCGTCACCGTGGTCAATAACAACGCTGCGGCGGTGCTGCTGACGCTCAACAGTCTGGGCGCGCGCAAGGAAGGCATCATCTCGCGCGGTGAGCTGATCGAGATCGGCGGCGCCTTTCGCATCCCCGACATCATGGCCCGCGCCGGCGTGCGTCTGCACGAAGTCGGCACGACCAATCGCACCCATGCCCGCGATTACGAAGCAGCGATCAGCCCACGCAGCGGCTTGATCATGCGCGTGCATGCGAGCAATTACGCCATCGAAGGGTTTAACGCGCGGGTGCCCACCGCTGAGCTGGCCGAGTTGGCGCATCGGCATGCTTTGCCGTTGCTGGAGGATCTGGGCAGCGGCAGTTTGCTCGATTTGACGCGCTGGGGTTTGCCGGCCGAGCCGACGGTGCGTCAGGCGCTGCTCGATGGCGCGGACATCGTCACCTTCAGCGGCGACAAATTGCTCGGGGGGCCGCAGGCCGGTTTGATCGTCGGGCGCAAAGAACTGATCGCGAAAATCAAAAAGAACCCGCTGAAACGCGCGTTGCGTGTCGACAAGTTGACCTTGGCCGCGTTGGAAGCGGTGCTGGGTTTGTATCGCGATCCGGATCGGCTGGCCGAGCGTCTGCCGAGTCTGCGACTGCTGACTCGACCGCAGTCGGACATCTTTGCGCAGGCCTCGCGCTTGCAACCGGCGCTGGCTGAAGTGCTGGGCGAGGGTTGGCAGGTCAGTGCGGTTGAGGCCTTGGGCATGATCGGCAGCGGCAGCCAACCGGTGGCGCGTTTGCCGAGTGCGGCGTTGTGTCTGCGCCCGCACGTTTCCAAGCGATTGCGCGGGCGTTGCTTGTTGAATCTTGAAGCGGCACTGCGCGCGTTGCCGATCCCGGTGCTCGGCCGTATCGACGACGATGCGCTGTGGCTGGATCTGCGCCAACTCGACGATGAACCGGCGTGGCTGGCGCAATTGCCGCAGTTGCAGGTCGAGCCGTGATTGTCGGCACAGCGGGGCATATCGACCACGGCAAGACATCGCTGCTGCAAGCGCTGACCGGACAAACCGGTGATCGTCGTCCGCAGGAACGCGAACGCGGGATGACCATTGACCTTGGTTATCTGTATGCCGAACTCGAACCGGGCGCGGGCCTGACCGGGTTTATCGATGTGCCGGGGCATGAAAAATTCACCCACAACATGCTCGCCGGGGCGCAAGGCATTGATCGGGTGTTGCTGGTGGTTGCGGCGGATGACGGCGTGATGCCGCAGACCCGTGAACATCTGGCGATCGTCGAACTGCTCGGAATACCGCGTGCACTGGTGGCTATCACCAAGTGCGACCGGGTCGAGGCGGGCAGGGTGGAAGAAGTGCAGCGTCAGGTGCTCGATCTGCTGGAGGCCGGGCCGTTTGCCGAGGCGCCGGTTGTGATTGTCTCGAGCGTGACCGGGCAGGGCGTTGATGAACTGCGTGAGCTGTTGCTGCAAACGCAACGTGAAGTGCTGGAACGCAGTCGTGAGGGTGGTTTTCGATTGGCCATTGATCGGGCGTTCAGCGTCGCCGGTGCGGGGATTGTGGTGACGGGTACGGCGCTGTCGGGCGAGGTCTCGGTGGGCGATAAACTCACGCTCGGGCCGTCCGGGAAATCGGTGAAGGTGCGCGGGTTGCACGCGCAGAATCAGGCGGCTGAGCAAGCCTTCGCTGGGCAACGGGTGGCGCTGAATCTGAGCGGCGAACGCCTGGAATTGGCGCAGATCCATCGCGGGCAATGGCTGCTGCCGGAGTGGTTGCATGCTCCGACTCAGCGGGTGGATATCGAATTTCAATTACTGCCGGGCGAACGGACTTTCGAGCATTTTCATCCGGTGCATGTGCATCTCGGCACGCAGGACGTGATCGCGCGGGTGGCGCTGCTTGAAGGGTCGCGCCTGAGTGCTGGCGAGCGGATGTTCGCGCAACTGCTGATCAACGCGCCGGTGCATGCGGTGAAGGGCGATCGGCTGATCCTGCGTGATTCCAGCGCTCAGCGCACTCTTGGTGGCGGGAGTGTGCTTGATCCGTTTGCCCCGGCCCGACAGCGCCGCAGTCCTGAGCGTTTGGCGCAGTTGCAGGCGTTGGCTGACAGCGAGAGTTTTGAGCAGGTGTTGTCAGCGTTGCTTGATCACAGCGCCGGCGGCCTCGGCCCGCAACGGCTGGAACGCCAATTCAATCGTCCGCGCGCAAGCTGGTCTTTGCCTGAGAATGTGCGCCTGATCGAGACGCGCCAGGGCCCGGTGCTATTCAACGTGCAGCGCTGGGGGCAGCTGAAATTCACCCTGCTGGAGCAATTGGCGAAGTTTCATGAACTGGAGCCCGATCAGATGGGCCCGGATCGTGATCGCCTGAGACGCTTCAGTGCGCTGCCGCTGGAACGTTCGACGTTTGCCAGTTTGCTCGACGAATTGCGCGACGCCGGCGCGATCACCGCCAGTGGCCCGTGGCTGCATCTGCCGGATCACCAGGTGCGTCTGAATGCCGAGGACGAAATCCTCTGGCAGCGACTGCAACCGCTGTTTGAAAACGGCGGCTTCGATCCGCCGTGGCTGCGCGACGTGGCGAAGATGCTTGGCGAGGATGACGCCGTGGTGCGTTTGCTGTTGCGCAAACTGGCGCGACTGGGGTTGATGCATCAAGTGGTGCGCGACCTGTTCCTCAGCGACAGCCAACTGCGCAGGATGGCGGCGATCCTCCTGCAACTGGCCAAGGAAAATCCGCAGATCCAGGTGACAACCTTCCGCGATGCGCTAGGCTTGGGACGCAAACGCTGTATTCAGTTCCTCGAATACTTCGACCGCCTCGGCCTGACCCGGCGCAGCGGCGAAGCACGGCAAATCCGCTACGACAACGCACTGGCCAACACCAGCGCGCACTGAGTTCAAGGAAGGCAATCGCGCCCGGTGGCGCGGCCGGGCTTCAAACCCGGTTGGGGACGGCATCCGTTCCCGGGCAGGTTCGACTCCGGCTGCCTTCCGCCAATTATCAGAATCAAAAGATCGCAGCCTTCGGCAGCTCCTACAAAAGCCTGCGATCTTTTGATGTTCAAAGTTTGCGTTGCGCATCCATCCGATCATGCAGGATTCGAATGATCGCAATGCCATAGGCCGTAATGCGAAAGTAGATCATGTGCCGTTCTACGCTGCAGCGCCGATAACCAACACGGATGGCATCGCAGGCGGGTGCTGTTTTGGGACGCTCAGTCAATTGAGCAAATGCAGTGGTGAGAATATCGATGTAACGATTTGCCTGATCTAGGCCCCATTGTTGCGCGGTATAACTCCAGATCGCCTCGAGGTCGCCCTCGGCAGCAGGTGTCAGGCGATATTCAGCCATGCGTAGTCAGCATTCTCTGTTTGAACGCCTCTGGATCGAAGGGGCGTGGTTTGCCGCTGGACTCACCTTCGCGAAGCGCTGCACGAATCGTTTCAAGTTCAGCAGTGCGTTCTTGTTCACGTCGGATCAGATCGCGAATGTATTCGCTGTCGTTGGTGTAATGGCCGGCGTCGATTTGAGCTTTGATCCAGTTATCTTGTTGGTCAGTCACGGTGATGGTTTTTCGAACGGTTCCCATGATCGGGCCTCCAGTGAAAGGGTCGATAGCGCGGAATTTATCATACTATTGGTGCGCTAAGATGCTCTCTTGTGGGAGCAACTGTCTTGATACCCTTTATTTTGAATGCAGGGTGATAGGCAGCTGATCTCCCACAGCCCATAGCCGTGCATTTTTTCCCAGAAACACCGCTCTATTTCAAGCCAACTGTTCCTTCCATGGCGTTCGATCTCGGATCATTGCGTTCAGTCTTATCAACAGCACACGCATGCAGGCGATCAGCGCTACTTTTGCGCATTTTCCTTTGTTGCGTAGGGTTTGATATCGAGCCTGAAACTCGGACTGGCGCGTAATCACGACCCAACTTGCCATGTACATCGCGCGGCGAGCGGAAAATCTTCCCCCCCTCAATGTGTCGAAGTCCTTTGTGTTTCCCGCTGTCGTCGTTGTAAGGGGCTATACCTGCCAAAGCTGCTATTTCGTGGCGTCCAACCTCACCCAGCTCAGGTAAATAGGCCATTAAACTGGCAGCCGTCACGAGCCCGATACCCTTGACCGAGCACAAGCGCGCAGCTTTATCACTGTCCAGTTTTTTCGCACTTTGACGGATCAGCTTTTCTATCGACTTTATTGCCTGGGTTAAATAGTCGATATGGCTCTGCAACAAGGGTTTCACCAAATCTGCTGAAGCCGTTTTGATGCGTCGCAAATCGTCACTTTGTTGCTGAACAAAGTTTTCACGCTGCTGTACGAGCGCACGCAAATTATCCTGCTCAGGGCTAGAGACTCGACTGTTAGGCGACTTTATGACTTCTGCAAACTGCGCAAGAAGTCGTGCATCAATCGGGTCGGTTTTAGCGCGTTGGCCCATTGCACTGGCAAAGCTCTTGGCGCGGCGAGGATTGATTCGTATAACGTCGAACCCCCCGGCCTGAAGCGCTTTCATGACCTCTCGCTCATAACCACCTGTGGCTTCAAGCAACACGCGATTGACCTTGTAGCAATTAAACCAATCAATAAGCTTGGGGAAGTCACTGATGCTATTGGAAAAACTCGCACCTACGTCTTGCGGGTTAATCCGAATCTCAAGAGTATCTTTGGCGACATCGATACCGGCGCAGGAAAACATGGCGGAATCCTCTTACACTCAAAGGTGAGAGCACTCTGGTTGGGCACCACGCTTGTACTGTTCGAGGTCGGCTCGTTCAACTGTTCGGGCTCAATAACCAGAGCGAGAGATGATTGGCAGCTTGGGCTCCCACACGTGCTTTAAGCACCCCGGGCATTCAGCTTGCCAACCATCCCTCTCATCCCGATAAGCGGGCTTGCTCGCGAAAGCGGTGGGTCAGTCAACATTGCGGGCGACTGATGCGCCGCTTTCGCGAGCAAGCCCGCTCCCACAGTTTTGATTGTGTTTCGGGCAGGGTGATTTGTTCTGTCAGAAGGCGAGCGGGTATTGGATGACGATGTAGATGCGGTCGATGTCGTCGCCGGCCTGGGCTTCGTTGGCGCGGTGGGAGACGTGGGAAAGTTGTACTGAGAGGTCTTTTGCCGCGCCGGACTGGACGATGTATTTCATGTCGATGTCGCGCTCCCAATGTTTGCCGCCATCGCCTTGCTGAAATTGATACGCGCCGCCAACCGGGGCGTGGGTGCCGTCGATGTGGTCGCCGGTGACGTAGCGGGTCATGAAGGTCAGGCCGGGGATGCCGAAGGCGCCGAGGTCGAGGTCGTAGCGTGCTTGCCAGGAGCGTTCGTGGGCGCCGTTGAAGTCGGCGTATTTGATCGAGTTGGCGAGGTAGATCGAGTCGCCGCCGACAAAATCGAACGGCGTGTCGCCATTGACTCGCTGCCAGCCAAGCATTACTGCGTGCGCGCCGAAGGCATATTTGCCGGACAGGCTGAAGGCTGTGTTGTCGATCGCGCCGGCCAGCGCCTGACCGGTGTTGCGGGTGTGGTAGAGGTTGGCGTCGAGCAGCAGGCCGGATTGCTTGAAATGCAGATTGCCGTAGTACTGGCGCCAAGTGTCGCTCAGGTCGGAGGCGTAGAGCGCGCCGCCGAGTGGGCTGTCAGCGAACAGATCGGCGCCGATAAAACTGATGCCGCCGGCTGCGGTATTGGCGCCGTAGCCGTAAAAATCGCCTTTGCCCGATGAGCTGTCCTGATTCTTGAACGCGGTGAAATGTCCGGCGACCAGATTCAGGTTGTCGATCTCTCGGCTGTTGAGCAGCAAACCCGTGGCGTACTCCGGTTGCAGGCGTTTGTCGGAGGTGTCGAAGACCGGCGTTTCTACGGTCATTTCGCCGAACGCCAGAGTGGTGCGTGAGGTTTTCAGCTTGAGTGCACCGCCGGCGCTGGAGTAGTTGCTTTCGCTGCGGCCGTCACTGTCGACCGGCAGCAAACCCGTGCCGGAATGGCCCTTGCCGCCATCGAGTTTGATCCCGGAAAAGGCGTGGGCGTCGATGCCAAAGCCAAGTGTTCCTTCAGTGAAACCTGATGAGAAGGTACCGATAAACCCTTGCGCCCATTCCTGTTTATAGTTTTTGCCGCTGGGTGAGGGGGATCGGTAGTCGTTGCTCAGGTAGAAATTGCGCAGAAGGATTTCGGTTTTCGCGTCGTCAAAGAAATCGCTGGCGGCGCCGGTTCCGGACAGACCACAGAGCAGGGCTAGCAGGGTGATACGCGAGGGAGCGCGATCAATCATGGTCGGAGGCCAGCAGCAATTGAAGTGGCACCGATGATCGCGGGATTTCAGAGCAGGCGATTGAGCCAATGTGCTGACTTGATGGGCCCTTGTAGGAGCTGCGGCACGCTGCGATCTTTTGATCTTGATTGCAAAAAACCAAGGATCAAAAGATCGCAGCGTGCCGCAGCTCCTACAGGGATGGTGTTACGACAGTGGCGGGGTGCGTGGCGGGATCTGGCGTTTGCTGCCGGTCGATTCGAATGCGGCGGCTAGGCGCAGCAGGCTCGAATCGTCGTAAGCGCGACCGGCGAAGGTCAGGCCGACCGGCATACCGATGTCGGCCATCACGCCCATCGGCACGGTGACGGTCGGTACCCCGAGATGACGGATCGCGAGGTTGCCGTTGGCCACCCAGACGCCGTTGCTCCAGGCGATGTCCGCCGATGCCGTGTTAACGTCGGCATCCGCCGGGCCCACATCGGCCACCGTCGGGAACAGCACGGCGTCGAGACCGAGCTTATCCATCCACTCTTCCAGATCGATGCGACGCGTCTCTTCTAGCCCACGCAAGCCATCGGGCACGGTGCTGATTTCATTCCACGGCGTGATCCCGCGTTCAGCCATGCGCACGTATTCGTCCATGCCGGCGACCAGATCGCCCTCACGGTTGGGCAGGGTGCCCGGCTCGTGCGGGAAAATCTTCAGCCCGTCGACGTCAACCAGACGATTGAGCTTCGGATCGCCGTTGGCTTGCAGGAAGTCGTCGAACGCCCAAGCGGTCAGATCCCACAGTTCATGGTGAAGAAACTCTTTCGAGACCAGACCACGGGTGAACACGGTCGGCGCGCCAGGACGATCGCCTTCGCAGTTGGAGACCAGCGGGAAGTCAGTTTCGATCACTTCAGCGCCCGCCGCTTCGAGTGCCAGACGTGCCTGTTTCCACAGATCAATCACCGATTCGCGGGTGTTGATGCGCTGGCCGGTCGGGCCACCGATGCCCGGTGCTTCGCTGGTGCCAGCCTCAGGATCGGCATTGATGAACATGCGTGGTACGGCGAATCGTTTGCCGGCCAGCGCTTTCGCGTCGGCGGCCAGATCAGCATAAGCAGCAGGGCGCACGGAGCTGACGCTCGGGATCGGCACCCAGGGTTGCAGGCGCCACAGGTCGCCACGGGTGTCCGGGTCTTCGGCGACGACGATGTCTAGGACTTCGAGCAAGTCAGCCATGGTGCGCGCGTACGGCACCACAACGTCCATGGTCGGGGTTAACGGCCAGTTGCCGCGCACCGAAATTACGCCGCGCGACGGCGTATAGGCGCACAGGCCATTATTCGAGGCCGGGCCGCGACCGCTCGACCAGGTTTCTTCGGCCAGACCGAACGCGGCGAAACTGGCAGCGGTGGCAGTCCCGGCGCCGTTGGACGAGCCGGAAGCAAAGGGTGCGGTCAGGTAATCAGCGTTGTACGGGCTCTCGGCGCGGCCATAAACGCCACGCTGCATGCCGCCATTGGCCATCGGCGGCATGTTGGTCTTGCCCAGGCAAATCGCCCCGGCCGCGCGCAGGCGCTCGATGGTGAAGGCGTCGCGATAGGCGACCAGATCGGCAAACGCCGGGCTGCCGGACGCGGCGGTCAGTCCCTTCACCAGATAACTGTCTTTGGCGGTGTAGGGGATGCCATCGAGCGGGCCAAGGGTTTCACCTTTGGCGCGACGGGCATCGGCGGCTTGCGCTTCGTTCAGCGCTTCAGGGTTGCGCACCACCACGGCATTCAGCGCCGTCGGGGTGTCGGCGCCGTCGTAGGCGTCGATGCGCGCGAGGTAGGCTTGCACCAGCTCGACCGAGGTGGTCTGGCCGGACTCCAGCGCAGCGCGCAGTTGCGCAATGGAAACTTCGGTGACTTCGATCATGCGGTCACCGCCGTTGGAATGTGGGTGTTTTTCTTGGAATGGGTGTTCATATCGGTTCTCGTTGCACAGCTTTAAGCGACAAGGTGAAGACTGGCGCCTATTTAACACCAAGCGGCGCGCGGAGTAATCGGCGGGATCTAACTTTGTCCGCCAATAATTATGTTGGCTGGCCCATTCGCGAGCAGGCTCGCTCCCACAGGGAAATGCATTCCAAATGTGGGAGCGAGCCTGCTCGCGAAGGCGTCCGACCCGCCAACCGATCAGAGGACGCCGTACTCCCGCGCCGTGCGATCCACGGCAATTCGGGTCTTGTCGATCAACTCATCCAGCTCCGCCCGGGTAGCTACCAGCGCCGGCGCCATGATCATCCGGCCCAGTGTCGAGCGGATGATCAAGCCTTCTTCAAAACCGATCGTGCGGCAACGCCAGGCCATGTCGTTTTCGTTGGCAAAGCGCTTGCGGCTGGCCTTGTCCTCAGCAAACTGCAACGCGGCCACCAGGCCGACGCCCTGAATCTCGCCGATCAACGGGTGATTACCAAACACCTCGCGCAAGCAATTTTGCAGGTACGGCCCGGTATCAGCCTTCACCTGAGCGACCACGCCTTCATCGCGCAACGCCTTGAGGTTGGCAATCGCCACGGCAGCCGCCACCGGGTGCCCGGAATAAGTCAGGCCGTGGGCGAACACGCCACCTTTCTCAACCAGTGCATCGGCCATACGCCGCGACAGAATCAGACCGCCCATAGGGATGTAACCGGAGGTCAGGCCCTTGGCGATCGACAGGGTGTCGGGCTCGAAACCGAAGGTCTGATGCGCGAACCATTCGCCGGTGCGGCCGAACCCGCCGATCACTTCGTCGGCGCACAGCAACACGTCGTACTTGCGGCAGATTCGCTGGATTTCTGGCCAGTAAGTAGCCGGCGGAATGATCATGCCGCCCGCGCCCTGGAACGGTTCGGCGACAAAGGCTGCAACCTTGTCAGCGCCAAGCTCTAGAATCTTGTCTTCCAGTTGCTGCGCCGCTTGCAGGCCGAACTCTTCCGGGCTGAGGTTGCCTTCGTGGGCAAACCAGTACGGCTCGTCGATGTGCGCGACGTCCGGGATGGTGCCGCCCATTTCGTGCATGAACTTCATGCCGCCCAGCGCCGTCGCTGCGAGGGTTGAGCCGTGGTAGCCGTTCCAGCGGCCGATCATGATTTTCTTCTCGGGCTTGCCCATCACTTGCCAGAACTTGCGCACGGTGCGGATCAGCACTTCGTTGGCTTCGGAGCCGGAGTTGGTGTAGATCGCGTGGCTGTAGTGCTTGGGCAGCAGGCTGAAGAGCAGCTCGGACAGTTCGATCACCGCCGGGTGGGTCGTGTGGAAGAACATGTTGTAGTAGGGCAGCTGTTCCAGCTGCGCGGTTGCGGCGGCGGCCAGATCCTTGCGGCCGTAACCGAGGTTGGTGCACCACAGGCCAGACATGCCGTCGAGGTAGCGATTGCCATCGTTGTCCCACAGCGCCAGGCGATCACCGCTGACCATCACCCGTGGGCCTTCTTCGTTGAGGGCCTTTTGGTCGACGAACGCGTGAATGTGGTGCGCGGCATCGGCGGCTTGGTAATCGCTGGTACTGCGGGTCGAATCGAATTCGGCGGACATGGCTGATCTCCAGAGAAAAGGGCGGGTGAGTGCGTTCGTTGCCGCGCTGCACGAGTAAAGTTTTGTCACCTAAAAATATTTTTGTAAAGAAAATATTTGTCGGTGAAAAAATATCGCCGTAGGCTGAGGGTCATTGGCAAGCATCATCAGAGGCAACATGAGCGGACTTCGAGAGCGGCAAAAGGAACAGCGCCGGCAGGTGATTGCCGAGGCGGCGCTGGAGCTGTTCAAGACCAACGGGTTTGCGGCGACGACGCTGGATCAGATCGCGGTGCAGGCCGGGGTGTCGGCGCCGACGGTGGTGAATTATTTCGGCGGCAAGCAGGAGATTTTGTTGGCGTTGCTGAAGCAGCCTGACGAAAAAGCCATGCGCGATTCGCGGGCTCGTCTTGATGACGACAGTGATCCGCTGGAGGCGTTGTGTGCGTTTGAGGGGTTGATGACGCATTACCAGTTGGAGGCTATGCCGGCTTCACTGTGGCGGGAGTTGGCGCCGTTTTTGTTTACCGGGGAATTGGCTCGTGCGCTTGATCCTTGGAATGCGGCGGTGATTGAGGAGACCAAGGCGCTGCTCGTGCATTTTCAGGGGGTTGGCAGGATTCGAGACTCGGTTGATATTGATGTGGCGGCGACAGTGTTTAATCAGTATGCGAATGTGGCGTTTATTCGGTTGGCGACTGAGGTGATGCCGGATCGGGAGGCGCATTCGCGGCATATGCGGAGTGTGTTGGGGTTGATGTGTCATGGGATGTTGGTTGGGTGATTGGGGGCATATCCGTTGCTGCGGGTGTTGCTGATTACGGTTTCGCCCTTACGGCGAGTCACCTTTTCCAAACGCCGAAAAGGTAACCGAAAAGGCTTTGCCCTGACGTTCGGCCCTCGCTGTGGCTCGGGTTCCTTCGCTGCGGGATTGATCCGGGGGGCAGCGCCTACGGTTTGCTTCGCTGCACCTCCTCTCGCTGTGTTTGGCTGCGCCAAACGGTCGCTGCGCTCCCACCCCCGGATCAATCCCTCCGCTCAGCCTGCCGACGGGCTCCGAGATCAAGATCAAAAGCAGGCGAGCTGACACTCGGCCTATTGAGTGGTGAGGAGCGGGGGGCGCACGGCTTTTGATTTGTGTTGTTGCTGCCCCTCACCCCAGCCCTCTCCCGAGGGAGAGGGAGCCGATTGGTGGGCTTTTCAAAATGTGTGTGCGACTCGGTATTCCACGTCGGCGTACCTCTCCCATTCCACGCAATCAGTCCCCTCTCCCTCCGGGAGGGAGAGGGGGCCGATTGGTGGGATTTTCAAGATATGCGTTCGACTCGGTCTTTCACGTCGGCGTACCTCTTCCATTCCACGCAATCAGTCCCCTCTCCCTCCGGGAGAGGGCTAGGGTGAGGGGCCTTTGATCTTGATCTGGTTTTTGATCTCAAGCCCCTTCGGCAGGCCGAGCGTAGGTGTCCATCCGGGGTTGGCGCGTAGCGCCGTGCGGCGCAGCCGCACACATCGAGAGGAGGTGCAGCGAAGCAAACCGTAGGCGATGTCCCCGGATGGACACCGTAGCGAGGGAACACTGAGCCTCAGCGAAGTGCCGTACGCCGGGGCGAAAGCCTTTTGCTTACTTTTCGCTGGGCCGGCACTCCGGCGTCTGGAAAAGGTGACTCGCTGTAAGAGCGAAACCGCCAGCAGCCATCACCGCAGCAACGGATATGCCCCCACCCCTAGAAACCAACCTCACTCATTAATCCGCGGATGCTGCTGCACCAGGTTCTTGCGCTTCGCCTCCAGCTCAGCAATCTCGGCATCAATGTCTTCAATCTTCTGCTCAATGTTGTCGTGATGCTCTTTCAACAGCTCCTTCGCCTCCGCCAGATCCGAAGCCGCCGGGGCCGCGCCGCGTAGCGGTTGGTTGGCGGTTTCTTTCATGGTGACGCCGGTGAACAGGCCGACCACGGCGATGACCATCAGGTAGTAAGCCGGCATGTACAGATCGTTGGTGCTTTCGACCAGCCAGGCGACGATGGTCGGGGTCAAACCGGCGATCAGCACGGAGATGTTGAAAGCAGCGGCCAAAGCGCTGTAGCGAATGTGCGTGGGGAACATCGCCGGCAGGGTCGAGGCCATGACGCCGATGAAGAAGTTGAGCAGCACCGCGAGCATCAGCAAACCGGAGAAGATCAGGCCGATCTTGCCGCTGTTGATCAGCATGAACGCCGGAATCGCCAGAATGAACAGGCCGATACTGCCGACGACGATGAAGGGTTTGCGGCCGATCTTGTCGCTGATAAAACCAATCGCCGGTTGCACAAACAGCATGCCGACCATGATCGCGATGATGATCAGCACGCCACGGTTTTCGCTGTAGTGCAGGTTGTGCGACAGGTAGCTCGGCATGTACGTCAGCAACATGTAGTAGGTGACGTTGGTCACCACCACCACGCCGACGCAGGTCATCAGGCTGCGCCAGTACTTGGTGGCGACCTCCTTGAACGAGACTTTCGGGCCATCGGCGAGGCCTTCGCGGTCGCCTTGTTCGAGTTTTTCGACGTGCTGCTGGAATGCCGGTGTTTCTTCCAGTGCGTGGCGCAGGTAGAGGCCGATCATGCCCAGGGGCAGGGCGAGGAAGAACGGCAGGCGCCAGCCCCAGGATTCAAATTGCTCTTCGCCGAGTGTCGAGGAAATCAGCACGACGACACCGGCACCGAGAACAAAACCGGCGATGGAGCCAAAGTCCAGCCAACTGCCGAGGAAGCCGCGTTTGCGATCCGGCGCGTATTCGGCGACGAAGATCGAGGCGCCGGTGTATTCACCGCCGACCGAGAAGCCTTGAGCCATTTTCGCCAGTAACAGCAGGATCGGCGCCCAGATGCCGATCGATGCATAAGAGGGAATCAAGCCGATGGCGAAGGTGCTCAGCGACATGATCACGATGGTCGCGGCGAGGACTTTCTGTCGCCCGTATTTATCGCCTAGCCTGCCGAAAAACAGGCCGCCCAGCGGACGGATGAGGAAGGGCACGGAGAACGTCGCCAACGCGGCGATCATCTGTGTGCCGGGGTCGGCGCCGGGAAAGAACACTTTGCCGAGGACGTAGGCGACGAAGCCGTACACGCCAAAGTCGAACCATTCCATGGCGTTGCCAAGCGCAGCGGCGGTAATCGCTTTGCGCATTTTTGCGTCGTCGACAATGGTGATGTCTTTCAGTCTGATTGGACTGACGCTTTGTTCATTGGATTTCATGGGCGGTTTCCCTGTACCTGATCTGAATCGGTGCTATCTGTTTGATGGCATTGCGCTTTGGGTTCAGATACATGGCGATACGAAATAATTCAGCGTTCACTGAATTATTTCGTGGCGAGCTTCAAAAGGCAGTGCCGGGCGAACTGAAAGCTCCATGCAAACAGGCTAGTTCATCGACGGCCAATGTCGATCAGAAACGCCAGGTCGCGCCGCCGCCAACGATATGAAGGAGGGCGTCGGGGTAGCTCCCCGACAGCGACTGGCCATTGCGTTTGGTCTGTTCAACGTCCATGTCACCGAGCCATACCAGGGTGTAGTTGAGGTTGATGTCCATGTCTTCGGTCATCTTGTAGCTGACGCCGGTTGCCAGCCGCCAGGCTTCGGCCATCGGGTTGTCGACGGTGCGATCCTTGTCTTTCACCGCCGAGCTGTCGTAGCCCACGCCCATGTTCCAGCGCAGTTTCGGCGTGAGCTGATTTTGCGCACCGAGCGACAGGTGCCAGGTGTCCTGATATTTACGGTTGACCGAACGCGACACATCGCCACCGGCGGTATCCACCGAAACGCCGATGTCGGCAAAATCGCTCCAGTCCTGCCAGTCAACGGAACCCAATAATGTCCATTGCTCGTTCAACTGGTGGGCAACGCTCAAGGTTGCGGTTTGCGGGATATTCATGTCGATTTCCAGATCGTCGACATTGGCCCGGGAAAACGCGAAATTGAGCAGCGGATTGCGAATGCCGTGCACCGAGGGCGAATCCTTGAATTCCAGTTTGACCTTGCTGGTATACGCCAGGCCCACGGTGGTGCGCGGATCCAGTTGATAACGCAGGCCGAGGTTGATCCCGGTGCCGGTGTCGGTGTCTTTGTATTGCACGTTGCCGTCCTGCTGGAACGGCGTGCCGGGCAGGAGCGCGTTATTGTCGATGGCTATTTTTGTGTAGTAGTAGCCGTAGACCAGCCGCGGGCCGATACCCATCGACAGGTCATCGGTGATCTTGTAGGCAAAGGTCGGTTGCAATGAGATGCCGATCAGCGTCGATTCCTGAGTGAAATAGCGGCCGGCCCAGTCATCGTCGTACTTCACGCTCAGGCCAAAATTGCCGTACATGCCGAAACCGATGCTGGCGCGGTCATTGACCTCATGACTGATGAACAGACTGGTGCCCGGCAGGAAAGGCAGCGGATTGCCGCCCTCGTTGCCGGAAAAGTCATTGTTGCCGTCGCGATCAAACTTGATGCCGCCAAACAGCGCCTGACCGGTCAGACTGACCTGCGTGCCCTTGAGCGCCGCGATGCCCGCCGGGTTGTTCATCATCACGCTTGGGTCGGTGGCCTGCGCCGCCGACCCGGCATTTGCCAGCCCGGCCCCTTCCTGTCCTGCTTCATACAACTGAATGCCACCTGCCAATGCCTGCCCGCTGCAGCCGGCCAGTGCAAGAATCAACAGTGAGTGCGTGGATCTCATCCGTAACTTCCTTATACATAGGGACGTGCATCAGTTTTAGACGGGAATCGGCCCGCGCACCAGTCGCCTGGCGGATGTATCGTCAGTAAGTCAGTCCCTAATGTATTTCACCGCAGAATTGCAGGAGCCGGGCTTGCTCGCGAAGGCGTCATTTCATTCACCATCGCCGTCATGGACACAACGCTTTCGCGAGCAAGCTCAATGTTTCAAACGATCGCATCAGCCATCGGGAATACACCGCGCAAGTCCTTACCGCTCGGTTGCTGGTACAGGCTCAGGCCGAACTCGGGCAATACGGCCAGCAGGTAATCGAAAATATCCGCCTGAATGCGCTCGTAGTCCGCCCAAACGGTGGTTTGCGTGAAGCAATAGATCTGCAGCGGCACACCCTGAGCGGTGGATTGCATCTGACGCACCATGCAGGTCATGTTTCGCGCAATCGAAGGATGGCTGTCCAGATAGGCCTGGGCGAAGGCGCGGAAGGTGCCGAGATTGGTCATGCGGCGACGATTGGCCGAGAGCGCCGCGACATTGCCCTGCGCTTCGTTCCAGTGCTTGAGTTCAGGCAGTTTGCGCGCCAGATAAGCGCTCAACAGGCTGACCTGACTCAGGTGATGTTCTTCCTCGTCCGTCAGGAAGCGCACGCCACCGGAATCAATGTGCACGTCACGCATGATCCGTCGGCCACCGGCCTGCTGCATGCCACGCCAGTTCTTGAACGAGTCGGACATCAAGCGCCAGGTCGGAATCGAGACAATGGTCTTGTCGAAATTCTGCACCTTGACCGTGTGCAACGTGATGTCGACCACGTCGCCATCGGCACCCAGTTGCGGCATTTCGATCCAGTCACCCACGCGCAGCATGTCGTTGCTGGTCAACTGCACACTGGCGACAAACGACAACAGGGTGTCCTTGTAGACCAACAGGATCACCGCCGACATAGCGCCAAGCCCCGACAGCAGCAACAGCGGCGAGCGGTTGATCAGAATGGCGACAATGATGATGGCGCCGAGCACGTACAACAGCATTTTCGCCAGTTGCACATAACCCTTGATCGAGCGGGTGCGCGCATGTTCGGTGCGCGCATAGATGACCAGTAGGGTGTCGAGCACGGCGCCGATAGCCATCACCAGCGACAACAGGGTGAAGGCCAGGGCGATGTCACCCAGGATGGTTTGCAGCTTTGGGCTTAACCCCGGAATGATGTTCAAACCGAACTGGACGATCAGCGACGGGATGATTTGCCCGAGGCGCAGAAACACTTTGTTGTTGTGCAGATCGTTGATCCAGCGCATCGACGCCTGACGCCCGAGCAACCGGACGCCTTGCTGAATCAGAAAGCGACCCAGACGCCCCAACAGCAGCGCGACGAACACCAGCACCAGCAATGTCAGCGTGGCGTTCACGTAAGGATGATTGTCCAGCGAGCGCCAGAACTGCTCAACATTGAGCCAAATCTCTGTGAAATTCATCGGTTTGATATTCCTGTACGGCG
Source organism: Pseudomonas rustica (assembly GCF_049959085.1). Lineage (NCBI taxonomy): Bacteria > Pseudomonadati > Pseudomonadota > Gammaproteobacteria > Pseudomonadales > Pseudomonadaceae > Pseudomonas > Pseudomonas rustica. The sequence continues at coordinate 2,462,838 of NZ_CP188200.1, forward strand.
CGGCCCTTTCCTTGAATGAGAGAGGGGGCGGCTGAGGGAAAGACGTTGCGAAGGCTGCGATTGGCGGTTGTTTTTCAATCGCGGGAGAAGCGATTCAGCAAGTCCATCAAGGTTACGCAGCAAGCGAATAAGCAACTTGATTTTTCGCGAACAAAGGTTGATGGATCACGAACGTGGCATTGACGACTCAAGCGCTGCGCAATAAGTTCTGCCGCGCCCGGGCAAGCCTCCGGCCGCTAAATCATGCGTAAAAACGGCTGGGCCCGGCGTTGTGTTCTAGGCTGAGCCAACCGACATCCCGCAATGGGTGCTTCTCAGGAGAACCACGATGGAAGAGAAACCGCTGCTCACGTTCAACAGCTCAAGGGCGTTACTGGACGTGTTGATACGCGCCGGCTTGATCACGGTTCTGGTGCTGTTCTGCTACGACATCTTTCATCCGTTTCTCAACGTGATGCTCTGGTCGCTGATTCTCGCGGTGACCCTCTACCCACTGAACCAGATGCTCGGCGCCAAGCTGGGCGGGCGTAATGGTTGGGCGGCAGTGATTCTGGTGATTCTCGGGCTGGTGATCCTGATGCTGCCGTTAAGCTTGCTGGGTGCCTCGGTGGCGGACTCGGTGCAAACCGGCATCCACGCGGTGGAGAATGGTCAGTTCGAAATTCCGCCGCCACCGGCCAACGTCGAAAACTGGCCACTGATCGGTGCGCCGTTGTATGGCATCTGGCTGCACGCCTCGCAGGATTTGAGTTGGGCCTTTCACCAGGTCGCCCCACATCTGAAAGACTGGAGCAAGGTTGCGCTGCACCAGGTAGCCGGCGTCGGCACCGGCATTGTGGTGTTTATTCTGGCGCTGATCTTTGCCGGGCTAATTATGAAAAACGGCGAGCGCGGTCAGCGGACAGCCGTCGCAATCACCAGTCGTGTCTCCGGGCCGGTGCGCGGGCCGCAGATTGCCGAACTGTGTACCGCGACGATTCGTGCCGTGGCGCAGGGTGTGGTCGGGATTGCGTTCATTCAGATGCTGTTGATCGGTGTGGCGCTGGTGATCATGGGCATTCCGGCAGCCGGCGTGCTGGCGTTGTTGGTGTTGCTGCTGGGCATCATGCAATTGCCGGTTCTGCTGATCACGCTGCCGGTGGTGATCTATGCCTTCGCTCAGGGCGGTGTCAGTGCCAGCACGATTATTTTTGCGATCTGGATGATCATCGCCGGGCTTTCTGACAACGTCCTCAAACCGATGCTGCTAGGGCGCGGTGTGGCCGTGCCGATGCCGGTGGTGTTGATCGGTGCGCTCGGCGGGATGATCACCAGTGGCATCATCGGCTTGTTCACCGGGCCGGTGATTCTGGCGATCGGCTACGAGCTGTTTATTGGCTGGGTGTATCAACCTGCCGAAGCCGTCACGCCATTGACGCAGACCGTTGAGGAACATTCCCCTTGAGCGCCCACGGTCAGTAGCTGATCCATCACTCTTTTTACGGCTAAGGATGCAGGCAATGTTTCTGTTACGCAGCGGTGCCATCGAGGGCTACAGCGCGCTAGTGACCGAACTGGGTCACAACCCGGTAAGTCTGCTGCGTGACAGCGGCATGGTGGTGGCGCAATTGCGCGAACCGAACAGTTATCTGTCGTATGAAAAAACCGCAGACCTGCTGGATGACACCGCACGTCATTGTCAGGAACCGCTGTTCGGTTTGCGGCTGGCATCAAGACAGAATCTGCTCGCCATTGGCGACGTGGCCCTGTCCGGCAGCCGCCAACCCACCGTGGGCGAGGCATTGAATTTCGCCCGCCAATACTTGTACCTGCACGCCAGTGGCTTGCACCTTGAAGTCAGTCGACGGGGCGAGCGTGCCGAAATCAGGTTCAAGTTCGACTTCACCAATGAACTCGGGCTGCAGCAACTGAGGCAGCTCAGCGGCGCGCACCTGTTCAACGCGGTGAAAATTCTCACGGGCGCCGACAGCCCGCAGATTCGTTTGCACTTGCAGCAAGGCACCTTGAAAACCCCGGGTTGGTCATTTGCCGACGTCTACGGAAAAATCCGTTTCGACAGCAGCTTCGACGGCGTCAGTTTTCCTTTCGATTACCTCAAACGCGCGCCGCTCGCCGATGAGGTTTTGATGCGCGAACACTGGAACAACCGCATGCAATTGCTCAAAACCCAATACCCCGACAACCTCAAGGCGCAGGTTTGCCATCTGATCGGCAGTCTGCTCAACACCGGCGAATGCAATATCGATGCGGTCAGTCACTCGCTGGGGCTGCAGCCACGTGTTCTGCAAAAACGCCTTAAAGCCGAAAACATCAGCTTCAGTCGCCTGCTGCAGGACACGCGCCTTGATATCGCCAGGCAAAACTTGCTGCTGGACAAGACCAGCATCACCGATCTGGCGCTGAATCTGGGCTACGCCGACGTCTCGGTGTTCAGCCGTCATTTCAAACAATGGACGGGTGTTTCGCCCAGAAACTGGCGGGCACAACAACTGTCGACTGTGGAAATCTGACAACCGTTCATCGCTCAACTACGCTGCCTTACGTATCCCTCACAAACAACTGTGGCGTAAGGAAAAAGGCGCATGCGAAGCAGGCTGCTGGCTGTATTAATAGTGGTTTTCGCGATGCTCTGGACGGGGTCTGGCTGGGCGCTCGACGCTGCGGCAAAAGCGGAAAATGATGCGGTAGAGCTCAAGGTCGCGAATCGCAGCATCATGCTGTTTCGCGCAACCATTCTGGGCGAGGCGCCGGCCTCGCGGGTCAAACGGGCGAAAATGGTCATCAGTGAAGCGCTCGATGAAGACGCCGAACTGAACATCAGCATCGATTCGATCCAGAACAGTTACATGGTGCTGCTCGGCAACAAACGGGCATTCATCGTTTCACCCAACGATGTCGACAGCCTGCAATATTCCTCGGTGCAGCAGGCCGCCGAAGGTGCGGCTGAAAAACTGCGTCAGGTCGTTTCCGAGACCCGTGAAGCGCGCAGCATGGATCTGATCATCAGGTCGCTGGCCTTGGCGGCGGTGGCCACCGTCATCTATGTCGCGTTGTTGTGGGCGCTGGCCTGGATGCGCCGCCGCTTGCTGAGAAAACTCCCCGAACTGATGGATCGCCACACCAAGGCGTTGAAGGTCGGGCGGGTGCAGGTGATCGACGCCAATTTCCTTTATCCCTTGGTCAGCCGTTTACTGTTGGTGCTGCGCTGGCTGGTGATTTTGCTGCTGACCTATGAGTGGTTGGGCTTTGTCCTGTCGCGGTTTCCCTACACCCGGCCTTGGGGTGAAAGCCTCAACAACTACCTGTTCGAACTCGCCGACTATCTGCTGCAAGGCATCGTTGGCGCCGTCCCGGGATTGGGCGTGGCGTTGGCGATTTTCTTTATTGCGCGCGGCGCTACTGCGTTCACCCGGCGCATGCTGCGGCGCATGTCGACGCCGGGCACGTTCAGTTGGCTCAATCACGAAACCCTGCAACCGACTCAGCGGCTGACGTCGCTGGCGATCTGGTTGTTTGCGCTGGCGATGGCTTATCCGTATCTGCCCGGCGCCGGTACCGATGCGTTCAAGGGCTTGTCGGTGTTGATCGGTCTGATGATTTCCCTCGGTGCGACCAGCGTGGTGGGGCAGGCAGCGGCAGGGTTAATCCTCACGTATACCCGCACATTGCGCCCGGGCGAGTTCGTCAAAATCGGCGAATACGAAGGCACGGTCACCGAGTTGGGCATGTTCACCACGCGTATTCGCACGGGGCTTGGTGAAGTGCTGACGCTGCCCAATTCACTGATCACCGGTACGGTGACCAAGAACTACTCGCGCACCGTGCAAGGCCCGGGTTACGTGGTCGACACGGTGGTGACCATCGGCTACGACACACCGTGGCGGCAGGTCGAAGCGATGCTGCTGGAAGCGGCCAAACGCACGCCGGGGATTCTCGAAGACCCGGCGGCGCAGGTGTTTCAGACCGCGCTGTCGGATTTCTATCCTGAGTACCGACTGGTTGCGCAGGCGATTCCGAGTCAGCCGCGGCCACGCGCGGTGCTGTTGAGCATGCTCCACGCCAATATTCAGGACGTGTTCAACGAGTACGGCGTGCAGATCATGTCGCCGCATTATCTGGGCGATCCGCAGGCCGAGAAGTGGGTGCCGCGAGAGAAGTGGTTTACCTCGCCGGCGCAAGAACCGAAGGATCAGTGACCGTCGCTGCAAGGGAGTCCGCACCATGCTCGATTTTGTCCTCCACGCATTACGCGCTGATCCGGAAATCGCCGTGTTTCTGGCGATCGCGCTGGGCGTATTTGTCGGGCGCATTCACATTGGCAGCTTTCATTTGGGCTCGGTGGCCGGCGCGCTGTTGATGGGTTTGCTGATCGGCCAGATCGGTCTGGAAGTGCCGACGGGGTTGAAGTCGGTGTTCTTCGTGATGTTCATCTACGCGGTCGGCTTCAAGAGCGGGCCGGAGTTTTTCGGCAGCCTCAATCGCGGCACGCTGAAACTGGTGTTGTTGTCGGTGGTGTTGTGCGCGACGGCATTGGTGGCGATTCTGGCGATGTATTGGCTGTTTGATTTCGACGCCGGTTTCACCGCCGGACTCGGTGCCGGTGCGCTCACCGATACGGCGATCATGGGCACCGCGACCAGCGCGATCAATCAGTTGAGTCTCGACGCGGCAGCCGTGGCGAAACTCAACAGCCACATGGCGATTGCCTACGCGATCACCTACCTGTTCGGCACCATTGGTTTGATCGTGTTTGTCGGCAGCATTGCGCCGAAGTTGCTCGGTGTGAATCTGCGCGAATCGGCGCGTGAACTGGAGCTGGAACTGGGGATCGCCAAGGAAGAAGAGGCGATCACCGTGCCGTACACGAGGATCGTTGTGCGTGCGCATCAGGTGGCGAGTAACGGCCAGGCTGACGGGCAGCGGATTATCGACATCGAAAAGCTGCACGAATCGCTGACGGTCGAGCGCGTGGTGCGGGCCGGGCAGGTGATTGAACGCGATGAAAACTTTGTGTTGATGGCGGGGGATGTGGTCGGTGTGTATGCCTTGCGCGACGCGGTGGGCACACTGAGCCATTGGGTCGGGCCGGAGATCGATCATCCTGAGTCGCTGTCGTTTCCGACCCGCGAGGTGGACATTGTGCTGACCTCGGCGGAGTTCGCCGGCAAGACGATTCATCAGGCGAAAAGCCGTTTGGCCAATGAAAAGCGCCTGGGCTGCTTCGTCAACAACATCACGCGTCAGGGCTATGACTTGCCGCTGTTGCCGAACACGGTGTTGCGCCGGGGGGATGTGATTACGTTGACCGGGCGCACCGCCAGCGTCGAAATGATCGCCAAACGGCTGGGGCGCATTCGCAAGAACAATTACAAAAGTGACATCGCCATGCACACGCTGGGCATGGTCGTGGGCTCGTTGATCGGCTTGCTGTCGACGCATATCGGCATGATCCCGGTGGAGCTGGGCATTGGCGGCGGGGTGTTGGTCGCGGCATTGGTGATTGGCTGGTACAACTCGCGCCACCCGGAAATCGGCGCGTTGCCACCGGCGGCGCAATGGGCGTTTTCCGAATTCGGTCTGACTGCGTTTGGCGCGGTGGTCGGCTTGCTTGCAGGGCCAGCGGCGTTTGCGGCGATGAAAGAGCAAGGGCTGGCGTTGTTGCTGTCCGGCGCCGTGGTGACGATTCTGCCGCCGCTGGTGGCGCTGTATTTCGGTCGCTACGTGCTGCGCCTGCACCCGATGATTCTTTTTGGCGCATTGGCTGGGGCACAGACAGAGGCGGCTTCGATGAACAAGATCATTGAGCAGTCCGGCAGCAATACACCGGTGATTGGCTTCACCGTGTGCTATGCGATTTCCAACGTGCTGCTGGCGGTGTGCGGGCCGATCATTATCTTTGTGGTGGCGGGCTGAATTTCCCCGGAGCTACCTACACACCATCTTGGCGCCACCTACACACCATCTTGAAGCACCCCATTCCCTGTGGTGAGGGGATTTATCCCCTATCGGCTGCGCAGCAGTCGTGAAGCCATTGCATGCGGTGTGTCTGATGTACCGGGATTGCAGGTTTTGGGGCTGCTTCGCAGCCCAACGGGGATAAATCCCCTCGCCACAGGGTTTGTGGTGTGTCAGTTGGAATGGGTTTGTGGTGTGTCAGTTGAGATGGGTTTGTGGTGTGTCAGTTGGAATGGGGTTGATGGCTGGCTGGGTTTCGCAGAAGTGCAGTTTTCTGAGGTGACCCCCATTCCCCTGTGGTGAGGGGATTTATCCCCGTTCGGCTGCGCAGCAGTCGCAAAGCCATTGCATGCGGTGTGTCTGGTGTACCGGGATTGTAGGTTTTGGGGCTGCTTCGCAGCCCATCGGGGATAAATCCCCTCGCCACAGGGTTGGATGTGTTCTCAAGGGTTGGGGTGTGTCTGGAGGACAGCCTTTGCTTGTGGTGAGGGGATGGGTTGAGAGCTTGGGGGTTAGAAGCCACTCTCGCGCATCAACACTGCCAATACATGCGTTGCACCATCGGCCAGCAAACTGCGCCGTTCGCCTTCGATTTTCAGATGCCCACGGGTTTCGCGCAGGGTGGGCATGGGTTCGTCGAGCTGGATCAGTACCTGAAACAACGCGCTGCTCGGGATCAACGAGTGCTCGGCAGTCGTGGTGGGTACCGGGCCGCCGAAGCGTGACGAGAGCATGCGGTGTGACAACTGGCTCGCGCGGGTGCTGCCGATTTGCAGGACGCGGCCGCTACGTGGCGTGGTCTGGCCGTCGGGGTAGAAGCGTACGCGGTCGCCGATGGCCATGCGGTGCACTTGATCCTGCGCGACATACGCATCCACCTGCCAGCTGCGCGGGTCAACCAGCATGCCCAGCGACTCTTGACGACCGACCCATTGCCCCGGTTTCCAGTCCGGGTTGACGTCCAGCCACACCCCGGCAAACGGTGTTTGCAGATTCAGCCGGGCGATTTCCGAGCGGGCCGCGCGGGCTTCTTCGAATTGCACGTTGAGGCGTTGACGGGTCACAGCATCCTCAGCCAAACCACCGGGATCAGCGATCAGCCCGGACAGCCGCGCTTCGTAACTGCGCGCATTGGCTTCACTGCTGCGTACCCGCGAGGCGATGTCCGGCTCGTCGAGCACGACCAGATTGGTGCCAGCCTCGACCGGGCCATCGGCGTGAATCGATTGCAGCCGCGCCGGGTAGGGCGCATAGACGCGCATCTGATGCTCGGCCCGCGCCACGCCCACTGCATCGATCTGCGTGCGCCAAGGGATCGCCAGCCCCGCCAGAATCGCCAGCAACACCAGATACAGTTGCACCTTGCGCCGGCTCGGCACCGCCGCGCGGTGCTTCCACCAGTGACCGAGTTCGCGCATGACGGGCAGGGCGATAAACCACGACAGTTCGACCATGAACAGGAAAATCCCCAAGACCTTGAAGAAGAACAGATAGACCGCCAGCGCGATCCCCAGAAACAGCACCAGACGATATATCCAGGTGAAGATCGCAAACGTCACCAACAGTCGCCGCTGACCGGTCGGAAACGTCTCCGGCCAGTCCTCGCGCAAACCGAGCAGATTGCGCCGCAACGTCACCCGCGCCAGTGCCGATGCACGCTCATGCAGATTGGGAAAATCAAGCAGATCAGAAAGAATGAAATAGCCGTCAAAACGCATGAACGGACTGGCATTCAACGCCAATGACAGCAACCAACTGGTGGTCGCCAGATACAGCAGGGCATTGCGCAGCGCCCCCGGATCGCACACCGCCCAGCCCAGCGTCGACAGACCGGCCAGTGACAATTCGGTGATGATCCCCGCCGAGGCAATCGCCAGACGCTGCCGCGAACGGCTGAGTTTCCAGCTCTCGCCGGTGTCGGTATAGAGCATCGGCCACATCACCACAAACGCGATGCCCATGTGCCCGACGCGCAAGCCCAGCCGCGTCGCGACCAAGGCATGCCCGAGTTCATGCAGAGTCTTGGCGACGATCAACGCCAAGGCAAAACTCAACAGGCCTTCGGTGGAAAACGACTCGACCACCGCGCTGGTAAACGTGTCCCACTGCTGCAACACCAGGACGATGCCGAGCAGGCTCAAACCGAGCACGAGCATGCCGGTGAGCGGATGAAACAGCCAGCCCAGCGCCTTCGCCAGATGCTGTAAATGTTGTTGCGGGCGCAGCAGCGGAATGCGGAAAAACAGGTAATGGTGCAGCCACCAGCGCCAGGTCAGCCAGCCGCCTTCTTCGCTTTTTGCTTTGAGCTTTTCCAGCGCCGCCGGGCCGGCACGCAGCAGCTGATGCTGTTCAAGAAACTGACGGAAATCGAGAATCTGTTCGACGTCGGGTTTGAGCGCCGTGCCTTCAGCAATCTGCTCGCTGATCTGCCGGGGCGATTGGCCCCAGCGCAACAGGCACTCGAATTCCAGCCAGCCGATGCGGTAGAAACGATTGATCACCGTGTCTTGAATCACCCACGCCGGTTCACCGTTGCTGCCATCGGCAGCCTCGCTCAGGCGCAGGTCTTCACGCAGAGGGGGCAGGGGCAGATCGGCCGGATCGAGCATTACCAGCCACTCCACGCCCGCATTGTCGCCAGTGGTCGACGCAGCAAGTAATAACCGAGCATCACTCGACCGCCATACAGTTTCGCGGTGCCGTGCAAGCCCAGTCGCGCGTGTTCCGGTGCGCCGTCGATGCTCGCCAGCAAGCGATAGGCGACCACGCCTTCGTCACTCGGCCGTGCCTGATAGCTGGTTTCAAGGATCTTGCCCTTGAGCGGCGTCAGCGGGTAAGCGGTCAAAAACAGCGTGACTTCGGCGCCCGGTTCCAGCGCAATCGCGTCGGCTACGGCCAGTTGAATCAGCATCGCCCGTTGCGTCGGATCAGCGACTTGCATGATGCGTTCGCCAGTCACCACCGGTTTGCCCAGCCAATCGTTGGGATCGCTGAACACCGCAACGCCGCCTCGAGGCGACAGGACTTTGGTGCGCTTCAACTGCGCGGTGACCGCCGCCAGTTCTGCGCGACGCTGTTGGGAGCGGCCTTCAAGCAGGGTCAATTCGCTTTTGCTTTGCGGGTTGTCGAACGCGCGTTGACTGGCCGCCTGCAACTCGGCATCGGCCACCGCGACTTCCTTGCCGAGCACTTCGGCGCGACTGCGCAATGTGGTTTCGTCGAGGGAAAACAGCAGCGTGCCAGCATCGACCGGTTGATTGGGGCGAACCTCGATCTTCTCGATCACGCCATCGATGGGCGAACTGATGATCTGTGCCTGGCGCGAGACGATTTCGGTCGGCGCCAGCGCGGTTTGCCGTACCGGCAACAGCAGCAGGGCACCGAGCACAATCGCGGTCAGCAGCAATTGTTTGCGACTGGGCCGCCAGCGGTTGAAACGCTTGCGCTTGGTCAGCGCCGCCCAGCAATACGCCCAGGTACCGACCAGACCTTTGAGGTGCTGCCACAACACCGCCGGCGGTTCTTGCTCCAGGAGCAACAGCAGCAAACCGAGGCGCTGCTCATCGCGATCCTGGATCGGCACGCACCAGACGCCCGACGGCCACCATTCGCCCCAACCTTCGGCGATGTCGGCCGGTGCGTCGACCGTTTCCTGCGTCAGCCATACCGGTTCGCCAGCAGGGACTTGCGTGGCGATCCAGCGACTGGCGCGGCGCAGCCACACAAGGTACGGCGAGTCTTCACTGGGCCGGGACAATCCCGAGACGTTCAACAACTCCAGTGATGATTCACGCTGGGCAAACACCAGCGCCTGATGAAATTGCAACAACGGATACAAGTCGTTGGCCATGCTGAATGCCAACGCGTTGAGCGAGTCGGCCGCCATGGCCTTGTCGCGCAGCGCGTCGAGTTCGAGCAGCAGGTGAGGGTGCGGCAATTGCTCGTTCATGGTCATGGTTGCGCAGCTTGATCAAATTGCGCCGTGCCGCTCATGCCCGCCATCAGGTCGGGATATTTGTTGTCGAGACGCGCTTCGAGTTCGACGGTTTGTGCCACCGCATCGACGCGCGAGTTGATCCCGCTGACATGCGCGGGATAGGTCTTGCCGGTCTCATGAATGCTGACTTGCAGCGGCAGGCCGGGTTTCAGATTTTTCAGTAGGTTGGACGGCACGTTCAAACGCACTTTCAGCGCGCCATCGCTGACCAGATCAAACAATGGCGTACCGGCGGTGACGGTCTGATACGGCTTGACGTACACCTTGGCCACACGCCCGGAAAACGGCGCGAGCACTTGGCAATAACTGCTTTGCGCGGCACCCATGGCCCGCGCGCCGTCGGCCTTTTGCACTTCGGTGTTGGCCATCGACACTTCGATATCGCCAACGGCATTGAGTTGGCGCAGTTGTTTTTTTGCCTCCAGATTCTGTTTGGCCATGGCCAGTTCTGCCGCTGCGACTTTGGCCCGCGCTTCGGCCTCGTTGCAGTTGAAGCGGGCGAGCAGTTCGGACTTGCCGACCTGTTCGCCGAAACCGGCTTTCAGTTCGCCGAGGGTGCCGCTCATTTGGCTCGACAGCGTGGTTTCCAGCTCCGAAGCGAGCAACACACGAATGGCGCTCGCGCTTTCCAGGGACGGTGCCGAAGGTGCGTCTTCGGCGTGGGCATTGAGGATCAGACTGGCCAACAACAGAACCCCGAAACGGGGCTCAAGGGCGATTTTGCGCATTCGGCGTTCCTTGCGAAGTGACGAGCAGGCGTTGCTGTTCTTGTTGGTTCAGGGTGCGCTGGATTTCCCGCGACAGGGTCTTGATGTCGTGTTGGTCGATTTCCTTCGGCAGCACATCGAGGCCAACCGAGTTGTACATCCGCCCCCACGCCGCTTGGGCACTGGAGAACGCCGCTTCACGCTGATAACGCGAGAGCAGATAACGGCCCTCGGAGCGGATCACTTCCAGCTCCGAGCCAAGTGCGCCGGTCTTCGCCGCTTGCGCGTAGTCGAGCAGGCTGCGGTCGACGCGCAGGCTGTCTTCAGCAAACTCCACTTCCTGACGCGCCAGTTGATAGCGCAGGGTGCCAACGCGCACTTGCGTGAGAATCGCCATCGACAGCGCCACGCGGCGGGTGTCATCGGTTTCGCTCTGGGATTTCTCCGCAGCATTGAGCGACGGCAGTTGCAGCAGGCGCAGCAGGTTGGTCGACACTTGCAGGCCGGTGCTCATCCAGTCGTTGTTGTAGAGGTATTTGTTCGAGTCGTATTTGTAGCCGAAATCGACGCTGACGTTCGGCCACAACTGCGCCTTGGCAATCTCCAGATCCTTCTGGTTGACGCGTTTGCGATACCACTCTTCCATGATTTCCGGGCGGTTCTCCAGCGACAGCTGTTCAAGCTGCGCCATGCTCTGACGCACTTCCGGCAGCGGTGGATCGGGCACGTCAGCCAGCACCATTTTCGAGCCCGGTGGCAGCGACATCAGCGCCGACAATTCGGCTTGGGCGAATTCCAGATCCTGACGGCGCACGGTCAGCAAGTAGATCGAGTCGAGGAGGGCGCGTTGATAGGCGAGGATCTCCTGACGCGGCAACAGGCCCCGGGTTTCCGCTTCACGCGCGGAGGTCAGCGCGGTGTGGGTGCGCATCAGCAGCTTGTCGACTTCCGGCATCAAACGTTGCGCGCCGAGTGCTCGCCAGTACGCGTTGCGCACATCCTGCAGGACGTTTTGCGCGACTTTGCGCCGGCGTTCTTCGGCCATCAGAATCTGGTCGGATTTCTGTTGCGTGCGGTAATAGGCGACGCCGAAATCCAGCAGGCTCCAGCTCAAACCGAGGCCGTAGACTTCGCGGTAGCGTTCCTCTGACGTCGATGGCCGCAAGCTGACCTGACGATCCTCGATGCCGATCGAGGTGCCGCCGGAATCGTTGTTTCGTCCGGCATAACCGGCCGAGGCTACCAGCTTCGGCAGCATTTCATGGCTGGACACGTCGCGCAGGTCTGAGGCCAGCGCGCTCTCCATCAGTTTCAGTCGATAGTCGAGGTTGTATTTCAGCGCTCGGGCTGCTGCGTCGTAAAAGGTGATCGGCGCTGTGACCGGTTCCTGCCCGGAGTACATGCGCGACTGATCGGCAATGATGCGTTGGCGGTTTTCCTCGTCGGTGGAAGGTTTCGGTTCCGTCGACGAACAGGCACTGAGCAGCAGTGCGGAGGCGATGGCGGTACTGAGAAGCCGGGTCGCGTTTTTACGCATGTTCATTCCTTTGCATTCTTGGAATTTATTCGGATCTGCTGCTGTTACCGCTGGGATTGCTGGTATGCAAGCGCTGGGCCGCGTGTCGCAACTGCGCCGAGAAGCCTTTGCTGTGACGCGTTTCTTGCGGTTTTTCCGCGTTGATCGGGTGTTTCGTCATGTTTGCCGGATCGAGCGCAAACAACGATGGATCACTGAGCAAACCGTCGGCACTCAAATTGGTGCGACCCTCACGGCCCTGCACCCAGAGCTGGTCGAACTCGCTGGCGCGGCGACTTTCGCGCACCGCTTGCGCCACGAATTGTCCCGGCACCAGACCCAAGCCGTTACCCAACGAATCAACCTCGAATTCCCCCACCGAGGCCAGACGCAAATTGCTGCCATCGACACCGTAGCTGGTCAGCTCGTTGACCTCGGCGTAACGCTCGACCACCGGGGTGATGAAGATTGCTGGTTGCGGATCAGGAATCAGGAAATCGCTGGAATCCAGATCACTGTCGCGACTGAAACGGTTGCCGCCATCCGGTGCCGGAATGAACGGCGTGGCGATGTCCAGGGTGATCACCAGTTCGGCTTGATCGCTGGCGCCGGCGCGGTCATTGATGGTGTAGGTGAACACGTCACGCAGTACCCGGCCGAGTCCGGCTGCGGCGAGCACGTCCGGGTTGCTCTGATCGATGGTGTAGGTGTAGCTGCCGTTGGCGTTGAGTACGAGCGTGCCGTAGAGGCCTTTGATCGGTTGACCGATCACACCGTCCGCGCCTGAACCCGCTTCGGCGCCGGTGCGTACGCCAACCACGACCAGGCTGTCATTGGCATCGATGTCACCATCGTTGGGCAGCACGTTGCCAGTGGTTTGTGGCCCGGCGATCTGATCGCTGGCGAAGCCGCTGTCGTTGCGTGCAATCGGCGCATCGTTGGCACCCTGAATGACCACGGTCAAACGCGCGTCGGCAGTTGCACCAGCGGTGTCGACCATGCGGTAGGTGAAGGTTTCGCTGAGGGTTTCACCGGCCGTGCGCAAGGCTTGAACAACCGGGTTGTTATTGTCGATGACGTAGGTGTAGCTGCCGTCGGCATTGATCGTCAGTTGCCCGTAAAGGCCCATCAATACTTGTCCGGCGCCTGCTGACTGACCGGCCTGATTGCTGACGCTCAAGACGTGTTTGCTTTCGCCATTGGCGACGCTGTCGACATCGCTGTCGTTGTCGAGCACGTTGCCGGTGGCGTTGCTGCCCGGAGTACCGTTGTTGACGCCGCCGGCTTCGACGGCCACGGATCCATCATTGACGGCGGTCGGCGTGTCGTTGCGGCCATCCACCGTCACGCGCAATTCGGCGGTGCTGGTTTCACCCCACTTGTCGACGATGGTGTAAGTGAACACCTCCGACAGCGTCTGGCCACTTTGACGCAAGGCTTGCACGGCGGCGAGGCTGTTATTGACGGTATAGGTGTAGCCGCCATCCGCGTTGAGCAACAGTGTGCCGTACTGTCCTTGCAAGGTTGTGCCCACGGTGCCGACCGTGCCGATGTCGCTGGTGGTGCCGGTATGGATGCCGATCACCGTCAGCGGATCGCTTTCAGCATCGGTGTCGTTGTTGAGGACGTTGCCGCTCGGGTTGACCCCGGGTTGGCCGTTATTGACGCCGCCAGCCTCGACCGCCGTCGCTGTGTCGCCATTGGCCACCGGTGCCGAGTTGCGCCCGCGAATGATGATGTGGATTTCCGCCAGATCATTCTGCCCGCCACTGTCGGTGACCTGGTAGGTGAAACGCTCGTTGAGAAATTGCAGTGGCCCCAGCGCCAGAACGGCCGGGTTGCTGGAGTCAAGGTTGTAGGTGTAGCTGCCGTCAGCGCCGATGATCAACTGACCGTAGAGGCCGTTGATCAACGTGCCGTTGCTGTTGTCGGTCTCGGCATTGACGTCGGTCAGGGTGCCGTTGGCCCCTTCAGCACCGAAGCGGATACCGGTGATGGTTTTGCTGTCACCCTGATCGACATCGGTGTCGTTGGGCAGCACGTTGCCGCTCGGATTGACCCCGTTGTCATTGCCGTTATCGGCCACGGCGACAGCCAGATCGTCTGCCGCGACCGGGGCATCCCATGCGCCGTCGATGCGAATGCTCAGTTGCGCGGTATCAGTGGCACCGGCGATGTCGCGCATGCGGTAAGTGAAGGTTTCCACCAGCGAATCGCCAGCCTTCAATGCTTGAACCGCCGCCAGATTGTTGTCGAGCACGTAGCTGTAAGTGCCGTTGGCGTTGATGGTCAGGGTGCCGTACAGACCGGCGAACGATTGCGTGACGCCAATGGTGGTGAACGTCCCGCCCGCCGCTTCGGTACCACTGCGAATGCCAGTGACCAGCATCGCGTCGTTGGCATCGACATCGTTGTCATTGGTCAGCACATTGCCGGTTGGATTCACCCCCGGCGTGCTATTGAACGTGCCACCGGCCTCGACCGAAACCGTGCTGTCATCGGTTGCCAGCGGGTTGTCGTTGGCACCGCGAATGGTGATGGTCAGCGACGCGGTGCTGGTAGCGCCGGCGAGGTCGCGGATCTGGTAGGTGAACGTTTCGCTGAGGGTGTCGGCGTTACTGCGCAGTGCCTGAACCTGCGGATTGAAGTTGTCGACCAGATAGCTGTAACTGCCGTCGGCATTTAAGGTCAGCCTGCCGTAGGTGCCATTCAAGGCACTGCCGACCAGGCCCACCGAGCTGCCCTGATTAAAGCCGACCACGCTGATGACTTCACCGTTGCCATCGACGTCGGTGTCGTTGGTCAATACGTTGCCGGTCGGGTTGACGCCCGGCGTGGCGTTGTTCAAGCCTCCGGCTTCGACGGCCGTGGCGGTATCGTTCTGCGCCACCGGCGCGTCGTTGCGCCCCTGAATATTGATATTCAACGTGGCGCGATCAGTGGCGCCTGTCCTGTCGACGACCTCGTAGCTGAACGAGTCGAGGAGGCTGTTGCCAGCGCGCAAGGCCTGGACTTCAGCCATGTTGTTGTCGAGGCGATAGCTGTAGCTGCCGTCGGCATTCAGGGTCAGCCAGCCATAAGTGCCGCGCAGTTCGGTGCCCAAGGCGCCGGCGGTGCCGGTGTCGAGTTCACCGCCGGTGCGTACCGAGAGCACGGCTTTGGTTTCGCCATAGTCATGGTCGGGCAGGTCGCCGGGCACTTCGCCGCCGTCGACATCGGTGTCGTTGTCCAGCACGTTGCCGGTCGGATCCTGTCCCGGTTGCGAGTTGTTCAAGCCGCCAGCCTCAATGGACAGACCGCTTTCATCGGTGGCAACCGGGTTGTCGTTCTGCCCACGGATCAACACGATGATTTCCGCCGAGTCGGTTTCCGGGGTCGCGCCGACGCCATCGCTGATGGTGTAGGTGAAGCGCTCCAACAGCAGATCACTGCCACGGCGCAGGGCCTGGACATCAGGGTTGTTATTGTCCAGTTGGTAAACGTAGCTGCCATCGGCGAACATCGTCAGCGTGCCGTATTGGCCGAGGACCTGAGTGCCGCCAGCAATGACCGCCTGATCAGTGCCCGCACTGCCTTCGGGGCCTGCCTTGATCAGCGTGACGGTCAGAGGGTCTCCGTCAGGATCGAAGTCGTTGGCCGTCGCATCTCCATTCGGATTGACCCCCGGTGTCTGGTTGGCAATACCGCCGGCTTCCGTGGCAATCACCACCACGGTTTGCGCCACGGGTGGGTCGTTGATGCCGCGCACAGTAATCACCAGTTGCGCGGTATCGGCCAGGCCGGTGGTGTCGGTGATGCGATAGGTGAAAAATTCAGTCAGCGTCTGGCCCTGGGCCAAGGCCTGAACCGCTGCGTTGGTGCTGTCGACATCGTAGAAATACGAACCGTCCGCGCCGATGGTCAGCGTGCCGTAGAGCCCGACGACCACAGTACCGTTGGCCGACGTGGTGCCGGTGTTCACGGTGCTCAGTACGTCGACGGCGGGGTTGTAGCTGGCTTCACTTTTGTTGATGACGCCATTGACAATTAACTGGCTGCTAGGACGATCGTTGTCATCAACGTCCTGATCGACGCCGTTGCCGCCGGGCTGATTGATGGTGCCGGGGCGACTTGGAAAAAGAATGACGTTGCCGCTCGGATTGCTCTCCGCGGAGTTGGGGTTGGTCGATGCCGCTTGCGCTTCGGCAGCATCATCGCTGGCCACCGGATTGTCATTAGCACCCTGAATCGTGATGCGCAGTTGCGCGACATCGTCCAGACCGCCGGTGTCGGTGAGGCGGTAGCTGAAGAATTCGATCAGTTGTTCGCCGGCACTCAGGCGCTGCACCGCGGTGTTGGCGTTGTTGATCACGTAGGTGTAAGTGCCATTGGGGTTGATGGTCAACGTGCCGTACGCGCCGATGATATTGGTCGGCCCGCTGACCGCCGTGAAATTACCCGTACCAGCTTCGGCCGCCGCACGGATACCCGTCACGGTGCGGGTTTCGCCATTGGCCACGCTGTCGACGTCCTGATCGTTGGTCAACACGTTGCCGGTGGCTGGGCTGCCGGGGGTGCCGTTGTTGATGCCGCCAGCCTCAATCGCCACGCCGTCGTCATTGATGCCCAGCGGCGTGTCGTTGGCGCCCTGAATGGTTACGGTCAACACGGCGGTTGACGTCGCCCCGGCAAGGTCGGCAAGCACGTAATTGAAGGTGTCTTGCAGGGTCTGGCCGGACAGCCGCAACGCCTGCACGGTGGCATTGTTGTTATCGACGACATACTCGTAGGAACCATTGCTGCCGATGAGCAATTGGCCGTACAGACCGTTGACGACCACCACTCCGTTGCTCGGTATCGGGATCCCGGCGCCGGGGCCAACCGACACTACCTGCAGTGAATCGGCGTTGGTGGCGATGTCGACGTCGATGTCGTTGTCCAGCACATTGCCGCGCGGGTCGATACCGGCCGAGGCGTTATTGGTGCCGCCAGCCTCTACGGCGGTGGCGCTGTCGTTGACGCTGATCGGGTTGTCGTTGACCGCGGCGAGGACGATTTGCAGAGTGTCGGTGTCGGTCAGCGCATCCGCTGCTGTACCGGGAATACCGTCGCCATTGGCATCGCCGTAATTGCCACGGTCGTTGCTGATCACGGTCAGGGTATCGGTGCCGTTGAAGTTGGCGTTGCCCAGATAACGCAAACCGGCCAGTGCGGTGTTGATATCGGCGAGGTTGCCGGTCAGGGTCAGGGTGGCGGTGTTGGCGCCAGTGACGGTCACGCCCGGCACAGTTGCACCGAGGAACAATGTGCCTTGGGTGACTTGCAGGGTCACGCTGATCGCACGGTCGTTGACGTTCGGATCGCGGTTGGCGTCGACGTCGGCAACGCTGATGCCGCCGATCGCCAGCACGATATCTTCCTGACCGTTTTGCGTGCCGGGCAGGGTGTTGACCGGCGCGTCATTCTGCTCGACATAACCGGCATTGGCGCTTTGCGCGGCAGCATCGCCGAGGCTGATGGTGATCTGACCAAGAGTGCCGGCATCACTGTCGACGCGTACGCGCAGATCACCGATCGGTTGCGGGTAGCTGACCAGGCCGGCCGGCACATCAATGCGGAACACACCCAGCGGCAGCACGCCGAAACGGTACTGACCGTTGGCATCGGTGAGGGTGGAGAAAATCAGGTTGTCGGCAGTGGTCGCCAGATTGCCGTCGGCACCGGCCCACGTCAGGGTCACGGTTTGTCCGGCGAGGCCTGCGCCGTCCGGTGTGGCGCTGGCGGTCGGGCTGGCGGTGTCGTTCCACAAGGTACCGCTGATCACACCGAGCCCGGCGTTGTCGCGCAGGATGTATTGATTCGGGCCAACCGTGCTGCCGGTGCGTTCGCCGGTAGTGGTGCCGTCGACGCCGACGCTGTTGCCGCCCCAACTGGTGAAATCTTCCGGCAGGCTGCTCCACGTTAACGTTGCGTTGCTGCTGGCGACGATGGTCGAGTTGGGCAGGGTGACCTGATAGCGCACTTGAATCTGCGCGCCGACGTCGAGTTGGTCGAAATTCACGCTCAAACCGCCACTGGTGCTTAAGCTCACACCGGCCGGCAGGTTGCCCGGGCCGTAGGTCACGCCGTTGATGCTAATACTGACCAGCGTGTAGTTGCTGCCGCCGGCAAAGCTGTCGCTGACTTGCGCGTCGAATGCGGGCAGGCCGCCGTTCTGGGTGAAACTCAGTTGCACCGTGGCGTTGCCGGTGGTGCCGGTTGGATTGGGGTCGAACGCAACGATCTGTTTGTCGAGGCCGCTGAAGCTCGGTTCGACGATGCGCTCCACCACCGTGTCGCTGACAGCCCGTCCGCCGCCGTTGACGATTTCCCGCGCGGTCGCCCCCAATTGCACGCCGGCGACGTTGGCGGCAATGTTAGTCACGCGTACGTTGAACTCGATGGAAATACCTTCCAGGTCATCGTCGTCGCCGGCGTTGACCACGTTGCCCAGATTGAACGTCACCACCTGGCTGCCGTCGGGATTGGTGATCACGGTCACGCGGCTCGGGTCGAACACGCCTTGCGGGGCGGCACCTGAAAGGTTGGCGGTAATCGGCAGGGCTTCCGGGCTGTTTTCGTTGCCATCGATATTCAGCGTGCCCCCGACGATCAGGTTGGCATCACTGCTGAGCCCACCGTTGGAAATAAAGGCGATGCGCAGCGCATTGACCAAGGCGTCCGGGGAGATGAATTGCAAGCCGTTGGCCAGGGTGATCTGTATCTGGTAATTGGGGTTGTCACCCTCGGGCACGACCACCACGACACGATAGCGGATGACTTCGCCGACCGTCACTTGCTCAACGATTGCCGTGGTCGGCGAAGGTGCGGCGGTGTCCGGCAGACCGCCGACCCGGGAAATCTCGATGGCCTGGGCCACAGGGATAATCAATGTCGAGAGGTTGCGGTAATCGTTGAGTGTGCCGCCATTGAGTGTGCCGTCGACACCGGTGCGCTCACCGGCATTGGCGCCATCAAGGCTGGTCCACTGCACGCTGGCGACGTTGGCGATATTCGACTGCGCGGCAGCGCTGGCGTTGACGACGCCCGACAGGCGCAAGACGATGCTGCCACCCTTGGCGATGTCGATATTGGCGCCGTTGGCGGTCACCAACTGGCCATTGATGAGCTGGAAATCGACGCCGCCGTTGTTGGTGGCGCCGTTCTGATACAACACGCCCACCAGCGTCACGTTGCTCAATTGGGTCGGCAGGTTGTCGAGAAAACTGATATCGAACGCGGTGAAATCGTTGCTGCCATTTCCATTGCTGATAGTAATGGTGAACGTCACCGTATCGCCCTGATCGTAACCACCGAGCCCTGAGGTCGAGGTGATCACCTGATTGATCTGCAGCGTTGGTTCGCGCACGGTCACAGTGGGCTGGCCACCAGTGAGCGCGACGTTACGATCCTGCGCGACCGTGCCATTCGGCGTGCTGCCATCAGGGTCGCTGTAGGTCAGTTGCGCATTGTTTTGCAGGGAGACGTTGGCCTGGTTGGCGATGACGTTATTGGCCACCAGTTGCAGGCGAATCACAAAGGTGTTGTTGCCAGTCACGTTGTCGGCCGAAACGCTGGACACGCTGAAGATCCAGCGCGCATCGACGCCGTCACCGCCCAACGCTCCGCCGACGCCGGCGAATCCGCTGATCAACACGCTACCGGCAAAATCGGCTCCAAGTGCGCCGCTGCCGGCGCGGGTGGTGATGATCTGATAACCGAGGCCGCCGTTGAAACTGGTGTCCAGACGCATGCCCGGTGGAATCAGATCCTGAATGCGCAGGTTCTGCGTAGTGCCTTCCGGCAGGCTGATGACGATGTCGTAACGCATGTTTTCGCCGACCACCAGATCGCTGCCGGTGGTGTGTGTGGCGCTGGAATCGCCGTTGTCGAGGGAACCGTCGGCGAAGCCTTTTTTGATCACTGGCGCGGCGACTTGCTGGTTGGCCAGATCGGTCAGATCAGTCGGGGTGAAATCGGTGCCATTGTTGACGCTCGCGTAGTTGTTCAGGGTCGCACTCGATTGCAGGGTGCGATTGGCTTCGATGGTGCTGCTGACCACCACGTCATAACTGATCACCACGACGTTGGCGCCGCTGGTGTCAGCGGCGGTGCCGGCGCGTCCGGCGAGCAAAGTCGCCTGTCCGCCGGCATCGAGGAAGGTAATCTGGTTGCCACTGACGCTGTAATCGGTGCCAAGAACCAACAGGGTGCCGTCACCGCGATAAATCTGCAGGTTGGCCGCGGCCAGACTGCCGCCAACAAAACTCAGCCCCGTGGGCAGGGTGATGCTGGTGCCGACATCGAACGCGCCGCCGCCACCGGTGTTTTCAATCGCGGTGACCAGGCGCAGGCGATCAGCGCCGTCAATGTTGCTGATGTTGCCATCGACGGCGGCCAGATCGGTGACGCTGCCATTGAACGGTACGCCGGTGCTGCCCGGTGGATTCCAGCTGCCGGTGGTGCCAGTGACGGTGCCGTTGGTGCCTGAAACCACGCCGTGTTTGATGTTCAACACTGGCTCTGCGACGGAGACGATCGCCACCACGTCCGAGGAAATCAACGTGCGGTCGGTGAGGGTGGTTTGCTGGGTCGATTGCGCAAGCACATCCAGCGAGCGCTGGTCGGCAAATGGTTGATCGCCGACGCGCACGGTAAAGCGAATGACGATGCGACTGCCGGTGGTGGTGTTGGTGGCAAAACTGCCGAAGTCGAACACCACGGAATTGCCATTGGCGCTGGTCACGCTGACGACGCCGCCGGCATTGGTATTGCCCGGGCCCAGTTGCCACTGGCCGACATCGCTGCCGCTGCCCCAGGTCACGCCGTTTACGTTGAACAGCGGCAATGGCAGATACGCGGTGAGTTTGAATTGCTCGTAGTCACCGGTGACCAGGTCATAACTCAGCTCGAACGTGACTTCATCGCCCGGACGCAGTTCGCCGTTGCCGGGTGGTGTGCCGTTATTGACCTCGACCAGACTGATGTCGACGGTACTGGTCGGAATCACGCTAGTGGTCGAGGAACCGTCGGTTTCGCTTTGACCGGTCAGGTTGAACTGATCCACCAGCAACGTGCCATCGACGGTGGCCGTGTTGCCCAGCTCATCGCCTTCATTGATGTCCGGTTGCGGGTTGCCCGACGGTGGCTTGTAGGTCTGACCGACCACGGCCGAATAGCTCAACACCGCCAGCACGGCGCCTTGCAGCGTGTCGTCGAAGGCCAGATCGCCGTTGAGCCAGCCGCGAATATTATTCGATGAATTACGCAGTGACTGGCCGATGTCGAACACGATCGAGGTGCTGCCGTCAGCGTTGGCCACTGACGTGGTCACCAGGTTAATGGTTTGCGCAACGCCATTGATGGTCACGGTGACGGTCGGCGTGCCACTCAGGGTCTGGCCGTCGCTGAGTTGATCGCGCACCACCAATTGCCCTTCGTTGAAGAAGTCCTTGCCGAAGGCGAAGTAGTCGGAAATCGCCACATTGAGGCTGTATTGCAGCGTGTCGCCGGGGCTGATGCCGACGTGGCCGATATCGGTTTGCATCGACACGGTTTTCAGCAGCGTGATCGACTTGGCCACAAACTGTGTGCCCAGGCCGGTGCCGCTGAAATCAATGGTGGTGTTCGGTGCGGTCACGTCGCGCGGATCAAGCGGCGTCCATTGCCCGGACGCGGTCGGAGGGCCCATGGTGATCGTGACAGCATCACCGGTGACCGGGTTGATCACTGGCTGACCGTTGGCATCGACTTCTGGTACGTAAAACGCAACCACGGTGTCGGTCTTGCCGGTGAGGGTGGCGTACTCGACCGTGAACGAATTGATGTACACGTCGTTCGCGGCCAGCAACACGGCAATTTGCGCAGGATTGCTGACCACGGTGCCGTCGTGCAGGGTGATCGACGCGAGACGGCCACCGGCCCCCGGGGTAATCGAATTAACCTGAATGTTGTCCGGCAGCGGTTGGGTGATGACCACATTGGTCAGGGTCTGCCCCGGCGCGGGTGTGGCCGACAACGTCAGCGTGCGCGCGTAGTTGGGGCCGCTGACCGTTTCGCCTTCGGGAGCATTGATGATTTCACTGACGGTGATGACCGTCGGATGCACGACAAACGCTGCGGTACCGGCCTGAATCAGGCTTGGGTCGTTGGTCGGATTGTCCAGCGCATCGTTACCGAACTCGAAGCCACCGCTGGCACGCAAGGTCAGATCCGGCGTGCCGTTGGAAAACGAGGTGTCAGCCAGATTGCTCAGGCTGGCGGTGACCTGCACGCTGATCAGCGGTTGCTGGTTGGTAACACTGGCAAACGGCAGTTCGATCACCACCAGTTTGTCGCCGGCGCGCATGCCGTAGCTGGCGGCATTGATGATCAGAAAGTTGCCGCTGGCGTCTTTGGCGAGCGGGTGGGTCGCGTTGCCATTGGCGTCAAACGTCAACACTTGGGCGGTCAGGTTCTGACCAAGGAACGTGGCAGAAATGAAGTTGACGCCGTCATCGCCGTCCTTGCCGGTGGCCGGCATGGCCAGGTTGATGAAGGGCGCGAATCCGGTCTGGCCCGAGGTATTGCTGAAATTCACGGTAAAGGTGAACCGCTCGCCGATCAGTACATCGGTGCCGGCGGTGGTGACGGTCGCAGTGGGCGCAGCGTCGGCCAGCAAGCCATCGAAGTGGCTCATGGCCAGGCCGCTGATGGCGATGCTCTTGTCGATGTCGCCGACTTTGGTTTCCAGCGTCCAGTCGCCGCCAGCCTTGGCACTGCCGGTATCATTGCTGGAGGCGCCAACATCGGCACCGGTCCAGCGCGCCAGTTCGGTGACCAGCGTTTGCCCGGCAGCCCCAGCGCCGACGTCGCAGCCGTACAGTTGAATGTCCGCACCCTGCGTGAGGTTGCTGCGCCATTGTTCGAGGGTTTTGTTGAGGGAGTCGACGTTGTCCGAGGTAATGGTGCGATTGCCGAGGGTGAACTGGCCGGATGCGCCGTGGGACATCACTTGTATTGAGTCGACCTTGCCCAGTTGCGCCAAAGCGGCAGAAATGGCGGCGAGACCGTCCTCGCCGACGTTGACCACAATCGCCGTGACATTGCCGGGCAATTGCGCCAGCAGTTGGTCGCGGTTTTCGATACGACTGTCGATCACCAACAGGCTGCGCGCCGCTGATGGCGCCTGTTCTGGCGTGGCGCGGGCTTCGGTGGGCGTGGCATGCGGGACTTGTGCATCCACCGCTGCCGGCGGCGCAGCAGGGTCGCTGTGATGCTGGTCGACAGCGGCAGACGCGGCGGCGCCGTCAAAGAGAATCCGTGGCTCCAGCGCAAGGGCCTGACGTTGTGGGCGCAAATGGGAGCCAAACTGCGAACGAGGAGACTCTTGCATCGTTTCCATACCTCTAACTGCGTGGTCAGAAATTTCGTCCGTATCAAGTCCTTTACGAACAGATTCAGCGTAGGACTTTTCTTGTGCTTTTCCAGTCTGTTGGCGAAATACCTTATAGCTAAAAGAATCGGCTGCCCCTACGTGCGCATGCGCAAAAAATCAAGTTGGATTTGAGGAGATTTCCTATAGCGCCCCGACCGTTGCAGCGCGGAAGATTCGCGCCCGCGAATGAACAGACGAGCCCGCGAAATCGGTGATGCAGAAGACCGTGAGGGACAAAAGGAAAAAATATCCAAGTTCTGAGTGATGAAAATATCCAACTTTAGGAAATTTCCTACAGAGTCGATTGATCACAGGCGCTAGGTTTTAAGTGAACTGCCGACCTGTTCGGTTGGAAGTTGATACTTATAAAACAACCACTGCCTATCGCTATGGATATAACAATGAATCACTTCAAATCTGTATTACTTGCGGGTGCCATGTTGCTGTCTTCTACCGTTTATGCGGAAGGCGGCGGTGATCGGACGTTTGCCCATATCGAAGAGCTGATGCGCATGCAACAAGCGTCGGCCATGATGTTGACCGACATTGAGAAAATGCCGAAAAAAGATCAGGCCCCCATGGTGGGTGAACACATGAAAATGCTTGGCGATGTGATGGATCAGTTGAGCAAAGCCACGCCCGACACCGCCATGTCCGACAAGGACAAGATGGTCTGGATGCAAAAACATCAGGCAATCGTTGCCGATGTGTTGAGCCAGATGCGCCGCGAGCACGCGATGATGTTTTCGCTCAGCCATAACCTGAACTGACGACGGCTGCGGTTTCGCCCGAGCATTTCGCGGGCGAGACCAGCGCTTCGCTCGACTTCATGCTTGCAATGACCTGATCCGGTAAAAGATCCCGCCTCAAGCCATGCTTTCTGCATGGCATTCATGTTCCCATTGAAACAGTTTTAGCGCTGGGTCGAAAAATCGGCCTGGTGTTGAATGAGTTGCGCCGAGAGATTTCGGAAATTTCCTACAGCGTCTGGTTTTTTTTATCGATAAGTTGAACCGGTTCTTCAGCTAAATAAAAAATAATCAAGCCTTGCGGAATACCCAATGATTTCAGAATGCACGTTGTTATCGAACTTGATCGAAGGCGATCAATATGCCTTCAACCAGTTTGTAAAACGGCATCAGAGCCGTATGGATGCAACGGCCCGAGCGATTGTCGGCCCGATGCTGGCGGATGATGTCGTACAGGATGCCTGGTTGAGTATTTTTCGTAACATCAAGTCTTTCGAGGGCCGCGCGAGCCTGCGTACATGGTTGTTGGTGATCACCGCAAACATGGCCAAGGCCCATTTGCGAAAGTCGAGAAATGAACTATCCCGCATCCCCCGCAATGCGTTGAAAGTTGTATCCGTAGAGGAACAGGAAGAACACGGCGCCAGTGTGTTGTGGCACGACGAAACGCCAGATGCTCTACTGGCTCGAGATCAAAAGTGCGAGGAACTGGAGGCGGGATTGCAAGCATTGCCAAAACGCCAGCGCGAGGTGGTTTACCTCTATGATTATCAGGGTATGGCGATGAACGATATTGCCGACCGGCACGGTATTACGCAGGGCAATGTCAGGGTGCTGCTGCATCGCGCGAGGGCGACATTGTTGTCGGCAATGGAACGGCGCGAGTGAGCGCAGCCAGTCTGCCCAATCACCTGGCAGGGGCGCGTAACTGCACCACGAGCGTCGACCACCGGAGAACGGGCCATGTATAAAGTCATTGTTGTAGACGACCATCCTTTCGTGCGCGCCAGCGTCAAGGCGCTGTTGTCCCAGGACGGCTTCGATATAGTCGGCGAAACCGGCAACGGCCAGGAAGCGATCCGCTTGGTGCGTGACCTGCAGCCTGACTTGATCGTGCTGGATATCGGCATTCCCGATCTCGATGGTTTTGAAGTCATCAATCGGTTGTCCGGCCTCAGTCGTGCGGTGAAGGTGCTGGTGCTCAGCACACAGTCGCCCGAACAGTTTTCGATTCGTTGCAAACATGCCGGTGCGGCGGGTTATGTGTGTAAAAACGATGAATTGGCCGAATTGTCGAAGGCGGCCCGCGCCGTCATGAGTGGCTACACTTATTTCCCGAATATCGCCTTCAGTTCCGTGCGCAAGCTCGACGGTGACGCCGACGAGCAACAACGCCTGGGAACGGTGTCTGATCGCGAAATGCGGGTGCTGCAGCAGTTGGCCAAAGGTTTTAGCAACAAGCAGATTGCCGACACCATGTTTCTCAGCAACAAGACCATCAGTACCTACAAAAGCAGACTGCTGGAAAAACTTGAGTTGAAATCGGTCGTGGAACTCGCCGAACTGGCTAAACGCAACGGTTTGATTTAGCGCGCAAGCGCTCGGAACGGATGAGAGCACTCCTGTTACGCTTTTTTGTAACTGTTCAATTGTTGGCCGGATGCGCAGTCGTTTGCCAGGCAGCGCCCGGCGACGAAATGCGTTTGTTCGGACGTTCCGCTGTCGTTGGATATGAGGCCCACCTCAGCGAGGCGGATCATCGGTGGTTGGCGCAAAAACGTGTTTTGCACATCGGTGTGTCACTGCCCGATTACCCGCCGCTCGATATCATTGCCAACAACCGCGACTACGAAGGGATCACTGCCGACTTTACGAGCCTGCTGGGCCAGTTGCTCGGTGTGCAAGTTGAAGTCAAAGGCTACCTGTCCCGTAACGCCGCGATCGAGGCGCTCAAACGCGGTGACGTCGATCTGCTCGGCACCGCCAACGATTTCGACGTGGCCGACCCGGATCTGGTGTTATCCAGACCCTATGCCAATGATCAGCCGACGCTGGCCACGCGCCTCGGTGAAGACGTCGTATACCCGGTCGATCTGGCGGGGGTGCGGGTGGCCACGGTTTATCACTACCTCCCTACGCGCGCGATCCGCGAGGTTTACCCCAAAGCCTCCTTGCATTTGTATCCCTCGACGCTGAGCGCCATGGGAGCAGTGGCGTTTGGTCAGGCGGATGTGTTTCTCGGCAACGCCATTGGCGCCCATTACCTGGTCAACCGCAACTACCGGGGGATTATGCGGCTGGTGAATTTCGCTCATCTGGATACTGCCAGCTTCTCTTTCGCGCTGACGCGTTCCAACCAGACACTGTTGCGCTTGGTCAATGAGGCGCTGGAGGCGATCCCCAAAGGCGAGCGGATGACTATTCTGCAGCGCTGGGGCGCTGATAAAATCAGCATTCCCGGTGAGCAACGCCTGCAACTGAGCGCTACTGAACAGCACTGGCTCGAGCACCACCCCACCGTCAGGGTGTTGATCGACGACAGCCTGTTGCCGTTCACATACCTGGATGAGTCCAATCGCTTTCGTGGGCTTAGCGCCGACGTACTGGACAACGTCAGTCAGCGCACCGGGCTGAAGTTTGAAATCAAGACCGTACACGCTCAGACAGACCTGGCCGCTGCGTTGAACCGCGGTGAGGCCGACATGCTGGCGGCGTTTTCTTCCGGTCAAGAGCAGGGCGTGTCCTTGAGTTTGACCCGACCATACTTCACGACGTCATTCGTGCTACTCAGCAAAAATGCATTGAACAGCCCGGGGGCGCTCGATGAGCTTGACGGGCAAACGGTGGCGTTTACCGATGATCGCTACCTGCGCAGCTTTTTGACCCAGCACTACCCGACGATTCACAGGGTCGAGACCGCCAGCACGTCGCAGGCATTTACGATGGTCGCTGAGGGGCACGCGCAAGCGGCTATCAGCTCGTTGATCAGCGCGCGTTACTTGTTGTCCCGTGATTTCAAGGATCGCCTGAAGATCACCTCAACCGTCGGCACCTCGCGCTCGCAGATCGCGTTTGCAACAACGACCGAAGCGCCTGAGCTCAATTCGATCCTGAACAAAGCCTTGCTCAGTATCCCGCCCGGTGAGATGGATAAGCTGGCTGAGCGCTGGCGCTCCGAGGTGGTCTTCCAGGACAGTTACTGGCGGCGTCATCGCGGGCTGATCATTCAGGGTTTCATCATTGCCGGTGTTCTGTTGCTCGTGGCAATTACCTGGATTACTTACTTGCGTCGCCTGGTGCACCGGCGCGAGCAGGCCGAGCGAGCGCTCAGCGATCAGATGGAATTCATGCGGGTGCTGATTGATGAAACGCCCCATCCGATTTACGTGCGTGATCGTGAAGGCAAACTGATTTCCTGCAACGCCAGTTATCTGGAAGTGTTCGGGCGGGAAATGGAGCAACTGTTGGGCAAGCGTCTGGTTGACAGTTCGGAATTCAGCCCGGCTGACGCCAGATTATTCGACAAATCCTATCAAGACGTCATGCGCCACGGTCGGGCGGTGATCGGCGACCGCTTGCTGACGCTGGCCGATGGCAGCACGCGCACCGTCTATCACTGGGCACTGCCCTATCGCGGCAGCAGCGGCATGGTCAGTGGATTGATCGCTGGTTGGATCGACGTCAGTGATCGCAAGCGACTGCTCGATGAGCTCAAGGAGTCCAAGGAAGAAGCGGAAAGCGCCAACCGCGCCAAAACCACATTTCTCGCGACCATGAGCCACGAAATCCGCACGCCGATGAACGCGGTGATCGGCATGCTCGAACTCGCCATGAAGAAGGGCGATCAGGGCATCATGGACAGGCTGGCGCTGGACGTCGCCTCTGGCGCGGCGCGGGATCTGCTGGATCTGATCGGCGGAATTCTTGATATCGCGCGCATCGAGGCCGGCAAATTGACGCTGACCCCGGAGCGCGCGCAGTTGCGCAACATGATCGAATCCACCGTGCGAATCTTTGACGGTCTGGCGCAACAAAAAGGCATCGCACTGGTGCTCGATGTGCAGGAGACCAGCGATCACGACGCCCTGCTTGATCCGCTGCGCCTCAAGCAAGTGCTGTCCAACTTGATTGGCAATGCCATCAAGTTCACCGAGACGGGCGGGGTGCGGGTCAGCTATCGCAGCCGCCAGTCGGACGATGGCTTGCGTTTGCAAGTCGAATTTGACGTCAGCGACAGCGGCATAGGCATCTCCGCCGAGGATCAAGCACGTCTGTTTACGCCGTTTTCCCAGGCCCGCGGGAATCGCAATGCGGCGCGTACGGGCTCGGGTTTGGGGTTGGTGATTTCACGGTCATTGTGCGAAATGATGGGCGGAACGCTAAGCCTCTCCAGTCAAGTCGGGCAGGGCACGTGCATCAGCGTCCGGCTGGATTTTCCGCTGCTGGAACCGGAAGAACCGCGCGACATCAAGCCAGAATCACCAGCGCCCGCCGGTGCCCGCTTACGGGTGTTGGTGGTGGATGATTACCCGGTCAATCGCATGTTGTTGTCGCAGCAACTGGAATACCTCGGGCATCGGGTCGAAGAAGCGGTTGATGGCGTTCATGGTCTGCAAGTCTGGGGGCGCAAGCAGTTCGATGTGGTGATCACCGACTGTCATATGCCCAGAATGACCGGTTACGAACTGGCCAATGCCATTCGCAAGGATGAGCAGCAACGCAACGTGAAGGCGTGCCTGCTGCTGGGCTTCACGGCCAATGCGCTACCCGAAGAACGTTTGCGTTGTCAGGCGGCCGGCATGGATGGCTGCCTGTTCAAACCGATCACGCTGCATGATCTGCAACAACGCTTGAGCGGCGTTGAACCGCCGTTGCAATCGCCGCACCCCGAAGAGGATGAAGACAACTCTGGCGGCGGGGACTGGAGCGCATTGCTGAAGCTGACCGGGGGCAACGAACAAGTGGCTCGTGGTCTGCTGATGGACTTGGCGCGCAGCAATAAAGAAGATTTGGCTCTGCTGCAAACGTTACAGGAACCGTTGAACCTGAATGCCTTGCAGGATCTGGCACACCGCGTCAAAGGCGGGGCGCGCATCATCAAGGCATCGCGTTTGATGGAGGCGTGTGAGGCAATGGAGTCCGTCAATGACAGTGCTGAACGCGCCCAGGTATTGATGGCTGCCGCGCAATTGCGTCACGCCATGATGCAATTGCGTGAAAACCTTGAGCGGCAGATTGGCTAAGAAGCGGTTTGCCGTGTAGGGTCGGGGGCGCTCATCAAGAGCACCGTGTTAAAGAAGGAAAGGAATGCATATGAAACGCCGCAGGAACGGGTTTTGAAAGCGACTCGAATAATGGCTGCACTGCTGTTTTTGCTGGTGGCTGGCTGTGGGAGTAATCAGGATTTCGATTACAACGAACAGGTCATGACGCAATACGTCTCGCACCGCGACAAGGTCAATGAAGTCCAGCAGCGCGTTGACAGCGGGGAATTCACTTACGACTACTATTCGTTGAAATATCGCACCATGCAGCGGTTGAGTGACGGCGCGCGGCAAGCCATGGCCGATATCGACAACATCCCGCACGGCGCGAATGCCAACGCTTTTTCACTGGCCCTGAGTCGTTATTACGAGACCGAAGCGCTTTATTATTTAAGGGTCAAGCGATACATCAAGAAGACCGGCAACTTCAACGGTGTGCAGTTGCTGATGGGCATTAACACCTCTTACGGCAAACTCTTGCAGCTCTCCCGTCAGGTTGATCTGACCCAGCGTGAATTTCTTCAATCGGCAGGCCTCAGTTCGCCCACCGAGTCATCCTGAACGGCACTGATTCGGGTCACTGGCAGCGGGTATCATTTCGCCCGCGCAAGTGCTTGGTTTAGCACCTTCAGTACTGGTTTGGCACCTTCGATTTTCAACCGTGCCTGAAAGATCCTGCGCACCTCGTCACCGCTGTGCGCGAGCAACTTGACGGCGCGTGTGCGCTCGCTTTCCGTGCCTTTGTTCATCAGCAGACGCAGGTGCGGCAGCTTGAGCGGCAGTGGCAGTGCAATCACCTGTGACGCCGCGACGATGCGCACTCGGCGATCGCCCGTCACGGCAAGCCTGACCATGATGTCGGCGAAGGTTTCGGCCAGCAACGGGTGAGCGTCGAAAACCTTGAGCAATGACAAGCGCCCGCTGATTGATAGCTCGTCGATCAGGCGGCGGGTCATGCGCGGATTGTTCAGCACAAAGTCCGTGAAATCAGGCCATTCAAGCAGGCCATCGAAATCGCGCCAATACAGATGATCCCGACGTTCCAGCACCACGCGCAAGGCGTCCAGAGGCGGGCGCTGATCCGCAGCCAACAGACTGTTCAGCAATTTGAAATTCCAGCTCGGCGGCATGGACGCACGGCAATGATCGCCCCTCTGCGTACAGGTAGTGCTAAGCGCGTCCACCGTCAGATACAGAAACCACTCAGGTGCTTCGGCAATTCGGCGCAGGTGAATGCCCTTGCAGGCAGCGCTGAGCACTTTACCCAAGCGTACCAACTTCAATGCATGCGCCTCGTGGGCGAACGCGTAAAGCCGGGCGCGAGCGCGGGATGCGGACTGAATCCGTTGCTGATATTTCTGCGCAAACATGGACGGCGAGCGCCACCAGCTGGAAATATCGGGCTGGCAGAAAATGGCATTCGCCGCTCCGGCATCAACGTCATGCAGCTTGTCCAATACGTCCTCAGCGTTGCCGGTCAAGACATAAATCACAGCTTGCACGGCCAGACCGGGAGACAGCAGGTCGAGCACTTCCAGACTTCTAACGGTGTGTCTGGCAAAGGGGCAGGTCAGATTGGCGGTGTTGAACGTTTGCAATGAAGTGAATGGCATGGAGGGCTCGGAAAGAAATCTACGCCTGCAACCTGTTGCGCCAGCTGTTTCGTCAACGATGAGTGCAAATTGCGAGGCAAATCCGAGTCAGTTTCCGCAAGGTTTGCATGGGTGGCTGTAGGAAACGTCCTGTTTTTCCATCCGAGAGCGGCGTGGTTTGCCTTGAGACACGACTCCAATACCGCGACCAAAATGAAAACGGAAAATAGGAAATTTCCTACAGATCTACGCAGCCTATTTGATTATTTTCCTATGCCTGCGACTGCCTAATCAGGCGTAGACCTCTCTTTCAGCCTCCCATTGGGAGGTTTTTTTTGAACAGCACTTTTATGACCGCCAGCCCTTCGAGCGGAACAAAAAAGGAGCATCACCATGCGTACTGAACCAGGCTACATACGTCATCGCAGTCGACCTGAGCATTCTCCCGAGTTCACCATCGACGTTGCGTACGAAGTTGTTCGTGAGCATGAGAACGATCCGTTCATGCACCTGACCGTGCGCAGCGACGTCGCGGGTGTGATCACCCATGACGAGTGCAAGCTCAGCCGTCAGTCTTCACCGTGCATTGCCAAAGTCATCAACTTCATCGCGCGCAACCGCGGCATCGCCGAGGCTGATCTGCTGACGGCAGAGCATTCGGAGGTTATTCGCGTCAACAAGGACATCGACGAGCGTTTCGCGGAGTTTCGCCGCGCCTTTGAAACGAGCTGCTCGGCGTACGACAGCTTTGTGCCCGGCCGCCTGCACCGCGCCAACCAGAATCCGCTGGACGGCCAGCCGCCATACTGCGTCGATCTGCATTACACGATCGTGCATGACGCCAAGGAAGGTTCGGTGGTGCAAATGCGGCTGGCGGGAGAGGTCGGCGGCAAGCGTTTCGAAGAGTCATTCAGCCTGCCGCGCAGCAGCGCCTACAACTTCGGTAGCGTGGCCACGCGTGTCGCCCATAAACACGGCATGCCGCGCGATAACGGCTTGATCAAGTACAACCACAAACTCTACGACCTGATGTACGCCGACATCCGCACTCGTCTGGCGGCGTGCAGCGAAGGTGCCTGAACCTGGACGCCTTTGGGGTGAGGGAGGCAAGCTCCCTCGCCCCATTTACAGGGTGGTGAGCAACCAGGCACCCGCTGCCGCGCAGATGAAGCCCAGGCCGCGCAGCATGCGGGCGCCGGTGTTGAGTTTGAGGATCAGCACGGCGCCAACGGCACCGATCACGTGCAGGCAGGCCGTGGTGGTCAGGAACCCGGCGGCGTAGGCGAATTTGTCGTCCATCACTGGCATTTCGTAGCCATGGGCGTAGCCGTGGAAGATTCCGAAGACACCGACACCGATGGCCGCCACGGGCACAGCGAAGGTCTTCTGCATGCCGATGGCCAGTCCCAGCAGAACAACCGACAACGACACGCCGATCTCACTGCCCGGCAGGTTCACCTGATCGAACCCGAGCAATCCGCCGAGCAACATGCAGCAGACGAAGGCGCTGGGCACGATCCAGATTGCCCGGCCACCCATCTGGCAACTCCAGGCGCCAACGGCGAGCATGGCCAGCAAATGATCCAGCCCCGACAATGGATGCAGCCAGCCGGCGGAGCCACCGGCGTGGGCTTGCGCCATTTCACTGACGCAAACGCCCGTGAGCAGCACCGGCAGATTGAAGTAACGCTGCAGATTCGCCGTCATTGCAACGGGCTCCTGTCTTGGAAGGAGATGTTGACGGTCAACGAGGCCCAGAGACTTTCCCAGTCCACACCGTCTTCGCCGCTGGGCTCCATGTGCACGGTGCTGAACAGCCACAGGCCCGGGTCGGTGAGCGGCAAGGCGACCCGGCCTTGCGCGTCGGTGACGGCGGTGACTTCCTTGACCGGATCGGATTTGAGCTGCGCCTTGACCAGGGTGTCTGCCAGCGGCTCACCGTGCAACAGCAGCTGCAACTGAAATTTTTCACGGGACTGAAACTTCAATGGATCGGTGTGGGCAACAAACTCCAGCGGCAAGTCCATGACCTGGTCAAACCCTTCGCTGCGCCCATCGACCAGCACGATGCTTTTGGCGCAGCGTGAATACTGCTCGCGTCCCTGCGTTTGCATCAGGTCGTAGCGCTTGCGCAGGGCCAGCGCGTTTTTCAGGCCTTCGTCTTCCAGGTACTGATTGAACTCGCTGGCCGACAGACTGATCCGCGTAGGGTGGGTGCGCATCGCCACAACGGTGGCGCCGGGTGCTCGCGTGTGCAGATGGCCAACCGACAGGGCACCGTCGCGTCCGTCGACAGTGCGCATGCCTTGGGCGTCGACGGCTTTGAACCAGTCGACCAGGTTTTTCAGACGCGGGCTCTGCACGCCGGGCCAGGTCGGCCCGATACGCAATTCAAACACCACTTGTTGATCGACGCCTGTCACCGCGTCGTGAGGGACAAGCCAAAACTCATGGGCCGACGCCAACGGGGTCAGCAGCATAAGTGCCAGAGCCTGCGCGGCGCGCTGCAGGTTGCCGCTTCGACGCGTCGGGGTTGTTATCGCGATTGCGCGAGAGGCATTCAACGGTAAATACAAGGGGCTGATCCTCGCCAGGATTGAATGGGAGAGGAGGGTGCCGGCCCTCCTCAGGTGGTCAGTGCGCAGCGTGAGGGGCTATTTGACTTGCGCTGGCATCAGGTAAGGGAAAGTCGCGGTGTGCAGTTTTGGATTGGCGATCTTCTGGTCGGTAGGCGTACCGAGCAGCATCGTCAAAACGGTGCTCATGGCATCGTCATCCAGCGACCGACCGTTACGCTCTTTGACGGTGTAGTGGGCGGCGGTACCGACGTTGTAAGTCAGAACATCGGGGATCAACTGATCGGCAATCGAATCGCCGTATTGCTGTGGATCCTTCACGGTTTTGGCCAGTGCTGATGCCCGAGCGACGCGCGCCGAGACGATGGCTTTGATGCCGTTTTCGGTATCCGGACGGCTTTGATCGTGCTCGGCTTTTAACGCTGCGTTTTCGAACAGCATGATGTGGGACAGCAACGGATTGGCCGAGTACTGCACTTGCTTCCAGGTGCCCTTGTCGTCAACGGCGGTGGTCATGAAGGTGCGCACGGTTTTGCCGAGAATCGCGTTCGGCACTTCCAGTACGATGGCCGAGGCCTGACGGCCGAGGAAGATGCTTTTGCCTTGCGCCTGCGCCCAGACCGAAGCGTCATATGACTTGCCCGCGTTCAACTGCGCGCGCAACAGGCCAAGGCTGGTGGAGTTGCCGAAAAACGGATCTTTGACCACCCCGGCCCAGACTTTGATGCCGGTGGCCAGTTCGCTGGTTTTGCCGAGTTTACCCGAGCCAATTTCCGCGCCTTTGCTTCCGATCGCGCCGTTGGGCGTCTGCGCCTGATAAACAGTGAAGGTGTTATCGCTGTTGAACGACAGGCTGAAGGTATGCCCGGTTTTGTAACCGGCATCGTCAGCGACGTGAATGTTGTACAGCGCATCCGTGGCGAAAATGCCGTTAGGGCCCGACTTTGGTACCGAGTTCACGGTCATGACGAACACCGTGTGATCGGCTTTCGGCGAGGCGAATACGTAGTTATCCAGCTGATTGAGTGCTGGCGTTTTCTGAACAATCACTGATTCAAAGTGATGGCTGGCCATGGCCTGGCCACTGACCAGGCTGGCGGCCGTCAGGGCGAAAGCAAATGTCGAAATTCGATAATTCATAGTGTTTTCCTGCAAAGGGATGGAAGTGAAAGAGTGATCAGAGGTTATTGCTGCAAACCCAGGTGCAAATCACTGAAGACGAAGTCCCTGTCAGCGCGATTGGCGACATGGCACCCGGAGCATTGCTCCATCGGGCGCAGTTCTGCGGTTTTCGGGTAAGGCGTACCTTTCACCGGGCCGAAGCCGAAGTAACCCCAGTTGCCGGGGGCCTTGGGGAAGCGCTTGGCGTCCTTGACCATGTAGCCAGCACCGAAGTAGTACTGTTCGAAAACGCCTTTGCCATGGGTGGTCGCGCAGACACCGGTGACCTTGTCGCAGCTCTTGATTTCCTGAGGCCATTTTTTGCCCTGATTCATCGAACAAACGCCGGACGCAGCGTCACACTGATCGCTGAAACCTGACGCCGAGAAGTCTTTGAGCAGTTGCGTGCCATCAGGCCATTTGCCGGTTTTTTTGAACGCCGCCAAGGCCGACGGCTCGACATAGGTATTGCCGAACTGGGCGCCTTTGATGACGCTGCCATCGAGGATCGTGGTCTTGCCCGGCTCCTTGAAGTACGTGCCGATGTGGGTCCAGTTGCGATAGCCTTCCGGCAGTTTCACCACCGTATTGCTTTCAAATGTTGCTCTGGCGCTCGCGGCTACGCCCTCGGTCACAGAGGCAGCCGAACTGCCAGCGCTGAACGCTACGGCGAGCAAACAAGCGCTGAGATTGAGCAGACGAATTTCGGTTTTTTTATGCACGCCGACACTCCTTTTAAGTGAATGAGCCCCTGTCATTCGGGCTGGGCAAATTTCTCGATCAAATCCTGGCGCGGCGGCGTCCAGGTCGAAATCATCTCGCCGACCGGCGTCAGGCAGCGCATGTCGTGTTCGACGTTGGGCGCCACGCACACCGCTTGTCCCGGATACACCGGGAACTGTTCGTCGCCGTTAGTCGCGATGAACTCGCCATTGATGACCACATTCACTTCTTCATTGCTGTGGTGATGAGTGCTGCCGAAGCCCTTGCCGGTAAACCAGAACCGCGCCGTCAACATGTGTTCGGAAATGCTGATGATCTGCAGGCTGACGTCATCGTTAAGCTTGAATTTTTTGTAGGTTTTCACGGTGTTCCGCCTTGGTTCGAGTGGAGCTCTTGTAGAGTTTTTCGACGGAGAGGTGTTACAGACCTGCCTTGCAGGGAAAGGACGGGCGGCCATTGGCGCTCTTGGGGATGGCGGTCTAGGCTCAGCTTTCCAGCGCGCGGGCAATGCTTGCCAACGCCGGGTATCCGAGCATTTGAATATCTTCCGGGAGCGACGGCCCGACTGGGCCAGGAGTGGGATCCATGAAAGCCGGAACACCTGTTTTGTGCCTGTTCTTCAGCCTGATCCTCAGCCCCGTGGTGCATGCCGACGATCCGCCGGCAACCGACGACAGCCCGCCGGTCAACCCGCAGGTGGTCGACAAACTCATCGACATGGGCAATTACCTGCGCAGCCTGCCGAAGTTTCAGGTCGATGCCGATGTGTCGCGGGACACCGTTCTGGAGTCCGGGCAGAAAATCAAAACCGAGTCGTCCAATACCCTGAAGGTCGTCGGCCATGACCGCATGTACGCCAAAACCGAAGGCGACATGCGCACTCGCGAGTTTTTCTACAACGGCAAAAAACTCACTCAGTATTCGCCGTACCTCAAGTACTACACCACCGTTGATGCGCCGCCGAAGGTCGCCGAGGCGCTGCACATGATTGAGGATCACTACGGCGTGCAAGTGCCGATGGAGGATCTGTTTTTGTTCGGCAGCGACCAGTCGCAGATTGATGCGCTGAAAGCGGCGTTGTACGTCGGGCCGTCGACGATTAAGGGGCAACTGTGCGATCACCTGGCGTTTCGGCAGGAGGGCATTGACTGGCAACTGTGGATCACCCGCTCCGACAAGCCGTTGCCGTGCAAACTGGTGATTACCACCACCGACGAAAAAAGCTCGCCTGAATACAGTGCCGTGTACCACTGGAATCTCAAGCCGACGATTGCAGATTCGATCTTCACCTTCAAACCGGCCAAAGGCGACGTGGCGATCGCGATGAAGAAAGCCAGCGATCAGGGAGGGCAGTGACATGATCAAGTCAATGTCGTGGAGTTTGTGCATCTCACTGGCGACCGCTGCGCTGCTGACCGCCGGCCTGATCGCTGAAGCGGACGCCAGACCCATGCGCGCCCAAGGGCATGCACGAGCGTCGGTCAACCGCGCCCCTGCGCCGAATGTACATCGCGCGCAACGGATCAACCCGCCGCAGCGGGCGAATGTGAACGCCGGCAATCGGGCGCACGCGGGTAATCGGGTCAACTCGGGCAACCGGGTCAATGCCGGTAACAACGTCGGCAATCGCAATTACGTCAACAACAGCACACGCAATGTGAACGTCAATAACCACCGTGACGTCGACATCGACGTGGATGGCCATGGTCGCTACGGCTACGACGACCATTACCACCCGATAGCAACCGCCGCTGCCGTGACGGCCACCGTCGCGGTGACGGCAGCGGTAGTCGGTTCCATAATGACGCCTGCGCAAATGCCCAGCAGTTGTACGCAGGTCATCCGTTACAACGTCGCCTACATGCAATGCGGCTCAACCTGGTATCAACCGCAGTATCAGGGCAGCGACGTGACCTACGTGGTGGTCAACGCGCCATAACCCTTGCAAGAGCAAAGCGTGCCCGCAAAAAAACCGTCGTCCCGCTCAAACGGAGCGACGGTTTTTTAGCAGAAGCCCCTCCAACCCCCGTAGGAGCTGCCGAAGGCTGCGATCTTTTGATCTTGCTATTAAAGATCAAAAGATCGCAGCCTTCGGCAGCTCCTACAGAGGTCAAAAACGTCTACTACTCGATGCAAATTGGGCAGGCCATGACGGCCTCTTCGCGAGCAAGCCCGCTCCCACAGGTTTTGAGTACACCGCAGACCCTGATGTTTACCGCAAAACCACTGTGGGAGCGGGCTTGCTCGCGAAGGGGCCGGTACATTCAGCGTCGATGTTGAATGACCGGATGCGTTCGCGAGCAAGCTATTTATGGAGGGCGGTATAGGACTGGCTCAAATCGCTGGCCCAGCCATCGAGCACCACTTTGATGTCATCGGCCTTGAGGATTTGCTTGTCATTGTCCAGCGGCACCCCGGTGCCTTTGCGCACGACTTCGGCAACCACTTCACCAGTCGAGCCGTCCTCAAACGACACTTCGGTGCTGATTTCACTGTCCTGATCGCGGATCCCGGTGGCTGTGCTCACGCCAGCGGCGACGAGGGTCACCGGCAACCATTCATAGAAGCGCAAACCCTGGGTGCTGGTGGCCACCCGGGTGATGGCGGGTCTGACAATTAACGTGTTCGGGCCGGGTTTGTTGACGATGTGCAGCACCTTGCCCAATTCGAGCCTGAGCGCCGCGTCGTAGTAATCGGTGACGCCGGCCAGCGTGCTGAGGGGTATCCGTTCAGTCGGGACGGCGCTGGGGTAAAACTGGCTCGGCGCCAGATAGACCTGGGTATAGCGCGCTCTGGCCAACGCCGGGCTGACCCAGCTCAGCACCGGTTGACCCGAAGGCGAATGACGTTCGGTCAGCACGCTGTAGCTCTGCAGAAATCCGCTTTTCGGTTCAACTTTGTTATTGCTGCAGGCTGACAGACTCAAGGTGGTCGCCATGACCAGCGAGAGTGAGCGAATGCGCATCATCAACGTGCTTCCTTTTGGTGAGACGGGGTGTTGTCCGAACACTCGATGTGCAGATGTCCGTGGCTCATGACCCATTCGATAAGGTCCGCGGTGGAAATGCTGTGAACGTACTCAACCCAGTGCGCATTGGTCGGGCTGAAGTGCTCGAAATAACGACGCAGGACGACCCGGGTCTGATCGTTGGAAACCCCCAGGCATGACTCCTGAAAAACGATCGGCGTATCGTGGCCCAGCGCGCCGGTACGCTGGCTCAGAATCAATGGGCGATTGGCGGTGTGGCTTTTGCTGTTATGGCCGCTGTTGAAATCCATCATGCAAACCCTTTGGATTGGAATGCGCACAGGGTGCCCGAGGGTTTTTGCCGGACGATGTCCGCTTGATGTCGCTGCGGACGAAATGTTGCTCGATTGAAATAAATGACCCGCAGCGGCAAATGGCTTTAGATTGGCGGCTTTCGGTCCATGGATTTTGCAACCGTGAGCAAATTGCTGTTCGTCGACGATGATGTGGAAATCCTCTCCTTGTTAAAGAAGTTCTTCACCCAGCACGGCTATGACGTCGACGTGGCAGAGAACGGTGAAGCCATGTGGGCGGCGATTGCGCTGGGTCGTCCGGACACGCTCATTCTCGACGTGATGATGCCCGGCGAAGGCGGCCTGAGCCTGTGCCAGAAGGTGCGGGCGCAGATGGGCATTCCGATCATCATGCTCACGGCCATGGCCGAGTTGAGCGATCGCATCGTCGGCCTCGAACTGGGCGCCGATGATTACCTGACCAAACCGTTCGCCCCGCAGGAATTGCTTGCTCGTGTCCGCGCATTGCAACGCCGCGCCGGTGAACAGGCCAGTCCGGTTGAGCCGTCGCGACCGGTGATTGCCTTTGCCGGTTGGCATCTGGACATCACTTGCCGCGAATTGCGCTCACCAGAAAACGTGATGATTCCGCTGTCCGGCGGCGAGTTCGATCTGCTGGTGGTGTTCCTTGATCACCCGCAGCGCATCCTCACGCGCGAACAGTTGATCGACCTTACGCACGGCCAGGGTCACGATGCCTTTGATCGCAGTATCGATGTCCAGGTCAGCCGTTTGCGCCGCAAGATCGAGCCCGACTGCAAGCGTCCGGATTTGATCCGAACAGTGCGCAATGGTGGCTATATGTTCACTGCCAAGGTCAGCCGTACGTGATCGGGCGGCTACTGCGCGGCGACACGCTGCGGCGACGAATCGCCCTGACCATCGTCGCGGCGATGCTCGCATCGGTGGCGTTGAATGCTTTGTTTATTCAAGTCGCCGGCATCTGGGCGCGTCCGCCCATCGAGCGTACCGGGCTGCTCGAGCAGATCGCCGTCACCTCGCGGCTGATCGAGGTCGCGCCCGCTGACTTGCGCCCGCAACTGGCGCAAGCCGCCAGCAGCGACATGCTGCAAGTGGTGTGGAAGGCGCAGCGCGCCGATTTTGGTTTGCCCAACGACGGCGCCCGCGTGGAAGCGAGTCGGGTGCCGGTGCTGGAACAGTTGTTGGGGGGTGATCGAAACATCGAGGCGTTCAACCCCGGCGACTGGACGCGGGACAATCCTCAGGCGCATTACGCCGCGCTGGTGCAATTGGTCGATGGCAGCTGGTTGTCATTCACCCCGCCTGAAAGGAGTTGGGGCCTGGAAATCGGCACGCGGATCGCGATCATCATTGCCTTGGGATTGATCGCCACGTTCCTTGTCGCCTGGGTCGCTACCCGCCAATTGGCTAATCCACTACAACGCTTTGCCACTGCCGCGAGACGTTTCGGCACCGACTTGCGCGCACCGCCGATCAAGGTCGAAGGGCCGCACGAGATTCGTCAGGCCATCGTCGCCTTCAACACCATGCAGGCGCAGATTCAGCATTTCATTGCCGAGCGCACGCACATGCTCGCTTCGATTTCCCACGACTTGCGCGCGCCACTGACGCGCATGCGTCTGCGCAGCGAATTCATGGAAGACCTCGACCATCAGCGCAAACTGATCCGTGATGTCGAAGAGATGCAATCGATGATCAACGCGGCGCTGGAGTTCTTCCGCGAGGACACTCATCGCGAGGCGACAACGGCGTTCGATCTGTCGGAGTTGCTGCAAACCATCGTCGACGACTATCGCGACCAACACATTGATGTCGACTTCGACGGCCCGGCGCATCTGGTTTACAACGGCCGGCCGCTGGGCATCAAACGAGTGATCGTCAATCTGCTGGAAAACGCCGTGAAGTACGCGCGCAATCCGCGCATCACTTTGAGCCGTAATGATTACGCAATTCGCATCGAGGTCAGCGATGAAGGGCCGGGCATTCCGGAAGAGGCGCTGGAAAAGGTCTTCGACCCGTTCTTCCGTCTGGAAACTTCGCGCAACCGCAGCACCGGTGGCGTAGGCCTCGGACTGTCGGCGGCGCGAGCGATCATACGCGAGCAGGGCGGTGATCTGACGTTGCGCAATCAGCGCCGCAAAGGTTTGGTGGCGCGCGTCGAGCTGGCCGTTGCGCCGACGCTATTGGGCTAACCACTCCAGCGCGATGCCGACGCGGGAGGATTGCCGGCGATCTAACGGCTCAGGTGCGTCGGTCTGGTTGCGATAGCCATTCGGGCTGGTTGCCAGATGCTTCTGGAAGGTGCGGCGCATGCGTTCCTCGCGACCAAAACCGACGGTTTCGGCGATTCGCTTGATCGGTTCATGGCTGGTTTTCAGCAATCGGCAGGCCGCCTCAAGACGCAATTGTTCGACCGCTTGCGCCGGTGTCTGCCCGGTCGCGGCGACATAGGCGCGGGCGAAGTGCCGAGGACTCATGCCGAATTGCTCGGCCAGTCGTTCCACGCGTAAATCTTCGTTGAGGTGCCCGGCAATCCACGCGTGCAGCCGCGCCACACGCACGTCCGGATCGGTGCGCAAGGCACTCGATTGCGCATTGAGTGACGCGCTTAGCTGCGGTTGTTCCGCGCCGCGCCAAAGAAATACCGTGAAGTAGCGCGCCAGTGACAACGCCGCTTGCGCGCCCAAATCCTGCTCAACCAGACCCAACGCCAAATCGATGCCCGCCGTCGCACCGCCACACGTCCACAGGTTGCCGTCGTGCAGGTACAGCGCGTCGGTCTGGCAGCGCACCGCCGGATACCGCGCCTGCAATTCAGCGGCGAATTTCCAGTGCGTCACCACTTGGCGCCCGTCGAGCAATCCGGCAGCGGCGAGGGCAAAGGTGCCGGTGCCAATCGAGCAGAGCCGGCGGATGTTTGCAGAGCGAACCCGTAACCAGTCGCAAGCACGTTCGTCAGCCTCAAGTGCCGCCATGCCCGGGCCGCCGGCGACAATCAGCGTATCGATCTGCGGCGCCTTTTGATCGATTTGCTCAAGCGAGCACGTACTCACGCTGATCCCCGAAATCGACATCACCTGACCACCCTGCGCCGAAGCGATCAACAGTCGGTAGGGCGGGCTGTCGATAAACGCTCCGCCGAGCACGCGCGGGATCGCCGCAAACACCTCCAGTGGTCCGGCGGCGTTGAGCAACAGCAAATCATCGAACGCCAACACCACCACGGTACGCACGGGCTGCGGCGCGATGTCCGGGATGGCAGGAAAGGAGGGGTGTTTGGCATGGAGCGGCACGGCGGGCCTCGACATACTGAATTCAACGCAAAAATGAGAGCACGACAATGCCGGTAAAACCTTCTGCTGCCAAGCCATCGCTCACCCTGAAAGCGCTGTTGTGCTGCGCTTCGTTGTTGATCGCACATCCGCTTTGGGCGGCGAACGAGGGGCTGAAAGTCGGCGACCAGAGCGGTCTGACTCAGGCGCTGCTGCACGCCGCCGGCGAAGATGAGGGCATCACGTATTCGCTGTCGTGGCATCCATTCCTGGCCGGCACGACCATGCTTGAAGCCTTGAGCGCCGGGGCAATCGACGTCGGCGTGGTCGGCAATGCGCCGCCGGTATTCGCTCAGGCCGGCGGCTACGATGTGCGCATCGTCGGTGTGGCCAGTGGCGCGCAAAACAACAATGCACTGCTGGTGCCGGAAGGCTCCACCGTCACGCAAGTCGCCGACCTTAAAGGTCAGCGCGTGGCCGTGGCCAAAGGCAGTAGCGGCCATTACTTGTTACTCGCGGCCCTGCAGCGTGCCGGGCTGACGCCGCGTGATGTGAACATTGCTTACGTCAGCCCGGTGGATGCGCAAAACGCTTTCGCCAGCGGCAAACTCGATGGCTGGGCGGTGTGGTATCCGTTCGTAGGGCAGGCCACTTCGCGCGGCGCCCGCGTGTTGGTCGACGGCAGTGGCTGGCCGGAAACCGGTTTGAATTTCACCGTCGCCGGCCTGCAAGCGTTGAACGATCCGCAACGGGCAGCGCATCTTGGCGACCTGCTGGGCAGATTTGCCCGCGCTCAAGCCTGGGCCACCGCGCATCCGCAAGCGTGGGCCGAGGTATTCGCGCAGACCACGCGCCTGCCGGTCGCGCTGGTGCAAGAGATGCTTGCACATCAAGACCTTCGTTATGTACCGATTGAGAAAACCGTCATCAATTCGCAGCAGCATCTGGCCGACATGTTCGCCGCCGAGCGCTTGATTCCGCGACCGCTGCAGGTCGAGCAAATCTTCGACGACCGCTTTAACCGCTTGCTGCCCAACCCTCAATAACCCTTTGAACTGACCGTGCCGCGTTGCTCGCGGCCGGGATTCACTCGCCTGGAGAAAAGCCATGCCTCAACTGCATCCCACCACACTCAAGCGTCGCAAAACCGGCCTCATCGCCGTCGATCACGCCCGTAGCGCCGGCGGCTACACGCTGTTCGCGCCGCAGACGGCGGACGGCAATGTGTTCCTCATCGACCTCGATGGCGAAGTCGTGCACCGCTGGAAACTCCCGCAACGCCCCGGTCGCGACGCGGTGATCTTGCGCAACGGCAACCTCGGCTACAACGGCAATCACGCGGATTCGCCGGATCTGTTTCCGGGCTGGTCGGTGTGGCACGGCGGCGCGTTCAGCGAAGTCACCCCGGATGGCGAAGTGGTCTGGCAGCACACCGATCTGCTTCATCACCACGATGCGCAATGGCTGGATAACGGCCATCTGCTCTACACCACCGCCGAGCCGTTGCCGCCGGAACTGGCGAAACGCGTGGTCGGCGGCATTCCCGGCAGCGAGGCGCCGGGCGGGGTGATTTATGCCGACGTGGTCAAGGAAGTCGATCGTCAGGGCAACACGGTGTGGGAATGGCGCAGCTGGGAACACCTGCAACCCGAAGATTATCCGCTGCACGAAGCCTTCGAGCGGCATCACTGGCCAATGACCAACGCGGTGACGCCGGGCCGTGACGGCAAGGTGATTCTCAGCCTGCGCAGCGTGTCTTCGGTGATCGCCGTGCAGCGTGGCAGCGGTGAAGTGCTGTGGCGTCTGGGCCACGATCTGGTTGCCCAGCAACATTGCCCGAGTGAATTGGAAAACGGCAACGTGCTGGTGTTCGACAATGGCATCTTCCGCCCGCACGTGAGCATGCCGCACTCGCGCATCCTCGAAATCAATCCGTCGACTCAACGCATCGAATGGCAATACGCCGACACCCCCGGATATGCGTTTTTCACCCCGTTCATGGGCGGTGCGCAGCGGTTGCATAACGGCAACACGCTGGTCACCGAGGCCAATTTCGGCCGGTTGTTTGAGGTGACGCCAGCCGGCGATGTGGTCTGGGAATACGTCAATCCACACTTCGCCACGTACCCCGATGCCGCCTCGCGCCGCTACCTGCCGGGCGAAAACAACGCGATCTTCCGCGCTCACCGTTATCAACGCGAAGACCTGCCATGGCTGCGTGACTGATCAGCCATAAACCTCAACCGCAACGATCACGCTCACGCAGGCCACGCGCAGCGAAGTATCGATTCCTCTCAAAGAGCTGCGTGATGCAGCTCCAGGAACCACCGATGAATCTTCTTTATTCGCGCAATTTTTCTGCGAGCGCTCTGGGCTTGTGTTCGTTAATGCCGCTGCTGCCGGCGATCGCCAACGATTTACCCGGCAACAGCGATGTCTTGCAAACGGTAACGGTCGAGTCCCGTCGCCGTAGCGAAGACGCGCAACAAGTGCCCACGGCAATGAGCGTGCTCGGCGCGCAAACCCTTGAGGAACAACGTCTGTATCGG
Source organism: Pseudomonas rustica (assembly GCF_049959085.1). Taxonomy (NCBI): domain Bacteria; kingdom Pseudomonadati; phylum Pseudomonadota; class Gammaproteobacteria; order Pseudomonadales; family Pseudomonadaceae; genus Pseudomonas; species Pseudomonas rustica. The sequence continues at coordinate 2,507,636 of NZ_CP188200.1, forward strand.
CTGCAGGATTTGCAGCAGGCGATGCCGAGCGTCAACGTCGCGTTTATGCACGCTCGGCAGTCGAGCCTGTCGATTCGCGGCTTGGGCAATAACCCGGCGAGCGATGGTCTGGAAGGCAGCGCCGGGATCTATCTGGACAACGTCTACCTTGGTCGGCCTGGCATGGCCGTGTTCGACCTGCTCGATGTCGAGCAGATCGAACTGCTGCGCGGCCCGCAAGGCACTTTGTTCGGCAAGAACACCACGGCGGGCGTGCTCAACATCACCACGCGCCGCCCCTCAGCGACACCGCAAGGCACCCTCGCGACGTCGGTCGGCGAGGATGGCTACTCGCAGACTCAAGCGAGTTTTTCCGGGCCGTTGAATGACACGCTCACCGGGCGCATCGCCGCTTACAAGACCCATGAAAATGGCTACGTGAAAAACCAATACGACGGCCATGAACTCGGCGGCGGCATGCGCCAAGGCGTTCGTGGGCAACTGCTGTTTCAGCCCAACGAGGATTTCAATCTGCGCTGGCTGGCCGATTATCACGAGGAGGATTCCAGTGCCGGCACGCGTTCGCTGTTCAGCACGGGGCCGGTGATCAACGGCGTCAACCGTTACCAACAGCGTGCAGCGGCGGTCGGCGCGACGCTGGTGGACGGCCGTCGGGTCAATCTGGATGCCGATCAGAACGTCACGGTGTTTCAGGGCGGCACCTCGCTGGAAGCCAACTGGAATCTGGCCGGGGATTACACACTGACCTCGATCAGCGCCTATCGCTGGTGGGATTTCACCCCGCGCAATGATGATGAGCTGAACGTCGACGTGATGCACAACGTCGGGCAATCCGCGCGCGACAAACAGTATTCGCAAGAGATTCGTCTGGCCTCACCGGTGGGTGAACATTTCGACTACGTGCTCGGCGCCTATTACTTCCGCCAGGAAATGAGCAACACCGTGTTCACCGATTACGGCCCGTTGGCGGACACGTGGAACGGCACCCCGCAGGGCGCGCTGAACAACGTCACCAGCGTCGGCCATGGCGATGTCGACACCGACAGTTACGCCACGTTTGCCCAAGGCACCTGGCACTTGACGCCAACCCTGGATTTCAGCCTGGGCGTGCGCGGCACCTATGAACGCAAACTCGCAGAGGTCACCCGCAACGTGCCGCTCGGTGGCGATGCGGCCAGCGCCGCTGCATTGCGCGTCAGAGATGCGAGGGTCGGTGCTTACGATTCCGGCGACTTGAGCCTCTACAGTTTCAGCCCCTCGGCGCTGGCCAGTCTGGCCTGGCATGTCAGTGATCAAGTGCTGGCGTACGGTTCGTTGTCGCACGGCGAGAAATCCGGCGGCGTCAATCTCGGCGTGGCCAGCGCCCCCGTCGCGGGTGCCGATTCACTGTTGATCGGCAGCGAACGCGCCAACGACGCCGAACTGGGCATCAAAACCACGCTGCTCGACCAGCGCTTGCTGCTCAATGCCAATCTGTTCTGGACGGTGGTGCATGGCTACCAGACCAACGCTTACGACGATGTCTCGCTCACCAGCTATTTGACCAACGCCGGCACGGTGCGCAGTCGAGGACTGGAACTCGACAGCAGCTGGCGGCCGGTATCGGGTCTGACGATCAACGCCAACGGCTCGTTCAACGATGTGCGTTACCTGTCTTACGACGATGCACCGTGTCCCGCCGAAGTGGCTTTGCGCCCCGGCGCCTTGGCATCCTGCGACCTCAGTGGCCACGCGGTGGTGGGCGCGTCGAAATGGATCTTCAACACCAGCGCCAGTTATCAATGGAATCTGCAGGACGGCCTGCAACCCTACGTCAACGGCAACTACGCCTGGCGCTCGCATGCGGTCGGCACCGTTGATGATTCCAGTGAAGCGCAGTTGCCGGGCTATGGACTGGTCAACCTGTCCACTGGTGTACGCGGCGATTGGGGCAAAGGTCAGTGGGATATTTCTTTGTGGTTGAAAAATGCCTTCGACAAGACTTACTACACCACGCTGTGGAACTCGCCGAATGGCGCTTATACGGGAGTGTTGGGCACACCGAGGACGCTGGGGATGACGGCGCGTTACGATTTTTGATCATTAAACATCTGTGTTTTCACTCTGCCGATGTTGCTTGCGTGAAATTAGTTCTGTAGATTTTCATGAAATTATAAAAAGATAATTTCATGAGGTCGCGAATGTTTCAGCAATCCACGCAGCACGTCGACAGCTATTACGCCCACAGTTGCGCGGATATTTTGCGTGAGCGACCTGCGCTGGAAGGCGAGCAGAACACCGACGTGGTCATCATCGGCGCCGGTTTCAGCGGTCTGCACACCGCGTTGCGTCTGGCCCTGGCCGGTAAACGCGTGACGTTGCTGGAAGCCAGTCGGGTGGCGTGGGCGGCTTCGGGGCGTAATGGCGGGCAGGCGATTCTTGGCTGGTCGTGCGACATGCCGCCGCTGGAAGCCGCGCTCGGCCATGAACGCGCCAAACGTCTGTGGGACGGTATGCGCTGGGCGGCGCAGGAGTTGCGTGAATTGCCGGGGCGTCATGGTTTTGATTGCGACTACCGGCCCGGCCATTTGTGGACGTCGGTGATGCCGCGCCGGGTTGGATTGCTGACCGAATGGCAACACGAGGCCAGCCACAAATGGGGCCACGATGCTTTGCAGTTCATTCCGCGTGAACAGTTGCCCGAGTGGGTCGCCAGCGATCGCTATCAGGCCGGGCTCTACGATCCGCAAGGCGCACACCTCAATCCTTTGAAACTGGCCCTCGGCCTTGCCGCCGCGATAGAACGTGCCGGTGGCCACATCTACGAACAAAGCAAAGCGCTGAGTTATCAGGAGGAGGGCGCAGGTTTTCGGGTCAACACTGCGCGCGGATCAGTTCGCGCTGATGTGTTGATCCTTGCCTGCAACGCTTATCTCGATGAACTCGATCCGCAACTGGCCGCCTGCATTTTGCCGGTCGGCACTTATCAGGTCGCCACCGCGCCGCTGACGCCCGAGCAAGCCACGGCATTGCTGCCGAGCAACGTCTGCGTGACCGACAACCAATTCGTCCTCGATTACTTCCGCCGCACACCGGACAACCGTTTGTTGTTCGGCGGTGGCTGCACCTATCTGGGCGGCATGCCCAAGGATATTGCGGCGGCCACTCGGCCGTTTCTGCAGCGAGTGTTCCCGCAACTCAAAGGCGTCGAGGTGGAATTTGCCTGGGGCGGCCATATCGATCTGACGTTGAAGCGCACGCCGGATGTCGGCGGCGAGGGCAATCGCTATTGGCTCCAGGGTTACTCGGGGCATGGCGTGTTGCCGACACTGGCCGCCGCCCGCGCGGTGTCCGATGCCATTCTCGGTCAGAGTGATGAATTGGCGTTGTACCAAGGCCTGAGCAACGGCCGTTTCCCCGGCGGTAAACATTTTGCCGCGCCGCTGGAAGCCATCGGCAAGGCCTGGTATCGACTGCGTGACAGCGTCTGATGCGTCACTTTCCGGAATTTGAATCATGAACAAGCAAGAAGAAATCGCCGCGCTGGCGATCCTCATCCATGACCTGCGCAAGCACAAGAAGTGGACCTTGAAGGAGTTGGCCGACAAGATCGGCCGCTCGGTGGGTTTTCTCTCGCAGGTCGAGCGCGGCCTGTCGCGGCCAACCGTGGCAGACCTCACCGCGATCAGCGAAACCTTTGGCGTGCCGACCACCTATTTCTACAGTTTGCCCAAGCCCAAAGAGCTGCCGTGGGTCACGCGCCCGGACGAACGCCGCACACTGTATTACGCCAACGGCATCACCGACATTCTCGTGTCGCCGCAGATGCGCGCCTCGTTTTCGATGCTTGAAAGTCATCTGGAGGCGGGCGCCAGCAGCGGCGATCGGCATATGATGGACAGCTCGGAGCAGGGCGGTTACGTGCTCGAAGGCGAGCTGACGTTATGGCTGGGCGACGACGAAGAGCCGGCAACGCTCAAGGCCGGCGACAGTTTCCAGTTCGACAGCCACACCGTTTGCCGCTACGGCAATCTCACCGATCAGCTCACACGCGTGCTGTGGGTCTACACCTGATAACAACAAATAAAGGATGAACACGATGGACGCTGTCTGCGCCGACCTGTTGGCTGAAGTGCGCGCGTTTCGCCAACAACACCCCGAAGTGCGTTATGTCGACCTGATTTCTCTGGATATTCCGGGGCACTTTTACGGCAAGCGCTACCCGATCGACATGCTCGAAAAAGTCGCGGCGGGCAGCGCGCTCAAGTTGCCGCAAAACTGCGTGCTGCTGGGCGTGCAGGGCGGGTTGTTCAAAATTGGTGATTACTGCTTTAACGATGGCGATCCGGATGCCGTACGGCGTTTGGTGCCGGGCACTTTGAAGCCAGTGACCTGGGAAGCGCAGCCGCTGGGGCAAATGTTGATTACCTCGGACGGCACCGAAAAACCCATCGAATTCGAACCCCGTGAAGTGTTGGCGCAGGTGCTCGATCGACTGGCGCGCAAAGGCATTCACCCGGTGGTGGCGTTCGAGCTGGAGTTTTATCTGTTCGATAAAAAGCTGCGCGACGGCTTGCCGCAATTCCCCCGTGACGACCTGACCGATGATGCCGATGATCAGCCGAACATGCACATCGAGCGCTTGTCGCGGTTTGCGCCGGTGCTGGATGAGATGGTCGAGGCGACACAAGCGCAGGGTATCGACGCCACGGTAATCACGGCGGAACTCGGCCCCGGTCAGTTTGAAATCAACTTCGGCCATCTCGACGATGGATTGCGTGCTGCCGATTGGGCGGCGCTGTTCTGCCGCAGCACCCGTGGCGTGGCGCTCAAGCACGGTTATCGCGCCAGTTTCATGGCCAAACCGTATTTGCAGCACCCGGGCAGTGGCATGCATGTGCACGTCAGTTTGTACGATGCTGACGGCAATAATCTGCTGGCGGCGAATCAGCAACAGCCGTTGCGTCATGCGGTGGCGGGGTGTCTGGAATTGCTGCCGCACAGCATGCCGATCTTCGCCCCGAACCAGAATGCGATGCGCCGCTTGGGCGGTACGGTGAACACGGCGACCAAGGCAAGCTGGGGTTTTGAGGATCGTGATGCGTGTTTGCGCATTCCTGAATCGGACGCGAAAAACCTGCGCATTGAATATCGACTGGCCGGCGCGGATGCCAATCCGTATCTGGTGTTGGCAGCGATTCTGGTGGGACTGGAACACGGCTTGACAGCGGGCAAGGAACCCATCGCACCGCTGAATGAAGACCGTGACAGCGGTATCGGTTTCCCCACTGAAATGTTTGAAGCGGTAAAAACCATGCAGCAGCAGCCGCAATTGCGTGAAGGGCTGGGCGCCGAGTTTGTGGACGTGTATTGCGAGAACAAACGTCAGGATCATTTGGCGTTTATGCAGGAGATCAGCGCGCGGGAGTATCGCTGGTATTTGTGAAGATTTATAAGAATCCAGAAACATTCTGAAACATTCACTCGATGGCAGGGGTCAACAGAGCACATCCCCTGCCAGAAGTCCCCATGAAAACACCTCGTCCCTCCGCACGCCTGGAAACCCTTTCGCAACTGCGAAATTTCAAGATGGCGAGGTCTGCGCATGCTTATGTTCGCGGTAGCACGGTGCAATTTTATGAATGGCTGCACAGCCAACCCGGCCGGCGCCTTCCCCACGGGCCTGCCGTATGGATCTGTGGCGATTGCCACGCCGGCAATCTCGGGCCGACCGGGGATCTGAAAGGGCAAATCGACATCCATATCCGCGACCTCGATCAGACCGTTATCGGCAATCCTGCGCACGATCTGGTCAGACTGGCCCTGTCATTGGCCACGGCGGCACGCGGTTCCGATCTGCCCGGTGTCGCAACCGCGCGCATGCTCGAAGAGATGATGCGCGGCTACGAGCAAGCCTTTGTCGACGACGTCGATAAAGAACCGCCACGCCCGGCGCAGGTCAAGGCGGCATGCGCAGTGCCGTGCAGCGCACGTGGAAGCATCTGGCGCAGGAGCGTATCGAGAACACCAAACCGACGATTCCCTTGGGCAAACACTTCTGGTCGCTTTCGCGGGCAGAGCGTGCGGCGCTGAAAACCCTGTGCGCTACCGACGATATTCATACGTTAGTGACTTCGTTGAAGGGCCGGTCGAAGGATGACCGGGTCAAACTGCTCGACTCGGCGTACTGGGTCAAAGGCTGCAGCTCACTCGGATTGAAGCGTTACGCGGTGTTATTGGGCGTGGGCGAGGGTGATGATCAGGACTTCTGTTTGCTCGATGTCAAAGAAGCGGTAACGGCTGCAGCACCGCGTGCGGCCAGATCTTCGATGCCGCGCGATAACGGTAAACGTGTGGTTGAGGGCGCGCGGTTTCTATCGCCGGGGTTGGGTAACCGCATGATTGCGACGCGCGTGCTTGATCATGGCTTTTTTGTCCGCGAATTGTTGCCGCAAGACATGAAGCTGGAACTGGATCAGTTGAGTCAGCGCGACGCGATGTTGGCGGCGGGGTATCTGGCTCGGGTAGTCGGGATTGCCCACGCACGGCAGATGGATCTGGCGACGCGGTCAGCGTGGATCAGCGAGTTGCAAAACTGCCGTTCGAAGACACTGGATGCGCCGTCGTGGCTTTGGTCGAGTGTGGTGCAGTTGGTTGGCAGTCATGAGAAAGGCTATTTAGAGCATTGCCGACGCTACGCGCTGCAACACTAAAGCCCTTACACACTGCAACGCTGAACCCTTGTAGGAGCTGCCGCAGGCTGCGATCTTTTGATCTTAAAAAACAACGTCAAAAGATCGCAGCCTTCGGCAGCTCCTACAGGGCGCGATGTTAGAGCGAGGCTTTTACTTGCAGGCCCACGACCAGTGCGTTGTCGATGTCTTGCCCCGAGAACGCGCCTGGTTCGATGATGTATTGCACATTCGGGCGCAGCGTCAGCCATGGCGTGGCTTGATAGCCGTAACCCAGTTCGATCAATTGCTCGGCGCTGTCCAGATTCGGGAACGCGGTGCCATTCGCCAGCGCGGCATCTTGCTGCACATCACGGCTGCGCGGGTTAGGCACTGCGCGACCATAACCCAGCGCGACGGTGTCATGCGGGCGGCTGTCGAACGGTTTGTACAACACCACGCCGGTGCCATACCACTTGCTGAACGGCGAGGCCGCGTCGCTGGCCGCTGAATACTGACCGAACGCGTGCAGGCTGCGGCCGGTGGAAGTCTGCGAAGCCCACACCGCTTGATCAACCAGCAAATAATGACCGCCGCGACCGGACACTTCATCGTCGCTGCCGATGCGTTTAACGTCGGAGCTGTCGTAGTAGTAACCCACCTTGTATTCGCCAGGCAATTCGCCGCCGTGCTTGTACACCAGCTCGATCGGCACCACGGTACCGGTGGTGTGTTTCGGCCCAAGGTGCCAGGCGCGACTGGAGTTGCCGTTGCTTTGCGGGTCGACGTTGAACGCCGCCACGCGCAATTGCCAGGAGGACGACAGGTCGTATTTCACCCGCACGCCCAAATGCGCGTTGGGGTAGTTGGTCCAGCCGCTGCCGCCGGACATGTTCAACGGATGACCGCAGAAACCGGCGTTCATGAAGTTGCAGAGAATGCCGCTGTCGAGGCCACCGAGGTCGTTGCCCATCGCCATGTAGCCGAGTTTGACGTTGAGCGCCGGGGTGAACAGGCTGCGCTCATAGCTCAGCTCGGTCAGGCGGGTGTACAGGCCGCCGTAGTTTTCCTGAATCGGCAAACGGTTGCCGACAAGGTCTTCTGAAGCGCTGTTGCCGCGCCTGTCGTTGATGGTCAATTGCACTTTGCCGGCGTTGTCGACGCCGTACAGTTTGCTCAGATCGAACTGCACGCCGAGCTTGATGTTCTGCGAGTAACGCGCCGAACGGTGCAAGCCGCCGTCAGCGTTGTAAGCGGTTTCGCCGCTGTAATCGCCGGTGAATTTAACGCCTTGTTCATCCATCTGATGACGCAATCCGCCCCAGTCGCCAGTGAGCGTGCTGCGGGTCAACAGATCGGATTCGCCGGCGGCCAGCGCGGGCAGGGCAGTGGTGCAGGAAAGGCCGATCAACAGGCCTTTGAACAGGTCGGAACGAGAAAAACGAACAGCCGATTGCATGTGAATCTTCCTGCTGGAATCTTGGGCAATGGAGCAAAGCAGCGCGGCACCCTAAGGTGCCGCGCTTGACTGGATGAGGTGACGACGGCTTACGGCAAGGCGTAGGCCATGACGAGGTCGCCACGATCGGTCGACTGACGAGCGCCGCCCGCGGTGATGACGATGTACTGCTTGCCGGTTTTCGGCGAGACGTAAGTCATCGGGCCGCCCTGGCTGCCCACCGGCAGACGCGCTTTCCAGACTTCTTCACCGTTGCCGCTGTTGAACGCGCGCAGGTAGAAGTCTTGCGTGCCGGCGATGAAGATCAGGCCACCTTGGGTCGACAGCGTGCCGCCGAGGGTTGGCAGACCGATCTTGATCGGCAGGTGCATGCGGATACCCAACGGACCGGTGTCTTCAACCGTACCGACTGGAACCTGCCAGGCGATTTTCTGCGTCTTCATGTCGATTGCGGTCAGGGTGCCGAACGGCGGTGCCTGGCACGGAATGCCGGCCACCGACAGGAAGCGGTTTTTGTTCACGGCGTAAGGCGTGCCCTTCAGCGGAACGGCGCCCATGCCGGTGTTCAGTGCTTCGCCGCCGGACGTGGCCTGGCCTTTGTTCTGCGACGGGATCATCTGAATCCACAGACCCAGACGCATGTCGTTGACGAAGATGAAACCGTGTACCGGGTCAGTCGAGATGCTGCCCCAGTTCATGCCGCCCAGCGAACCCGGGAAGCTCAACGATTTATCCATGCCCGGCGCAGTGTACAAACCGTCGTAACGCATGCCTTTAAAGTCGATGCGGCAGAGCAACTGATCGTACGGGGTGGCGCCCCACATGTCGGATTCGGTCAGGTGCTGCGCACCGATCTGCGGCATGCCCACCGATTTCGGCTGGGTAGGGGAGTACGGTTCGTTCGGGATGTTCGCCGCTTTGACCGGCACTTCTTTCACGTCGGTCAGCGGTTTGCCGGTGGCACGGTCGAGCACGTAGATCTGCCCGGCCTTGGTGCCGATGACCAGCGCCGGAACGGTTTTGCCGTCCTTGGTGAAGTCGATCAGGCTCGGCTGCATTGGCAGGTCGAAGTCCCAGAGATCGTTGTGCACGGTCTGGAACACCCAGCGCTCTTCACCGCTGGTGGCGTCCAGCGCCAGAATCGAAGCACCGTAGGTGTGATCGAGCTTGCTGCGCTCGACACCATAGATGTCGGTGGACGAACTGCCCATCGGCAGAAAGACCGTGTTGGTCGCCGGGTCATACGACATCGGTGCCCAGCTGTTCGGCGTGCTGCGCACGTAGGTGCTGCCGTCTGCCGGCGCGTTGCGATCCTGCGGGTTGCCCGGGTCGAACGCCCAGCGCATGGCGCCGGTCATCACGTCGAAACCACGGATCACGCCGCCCGGCATGTCGGTTTGCACGTTGTCAGCCACGCGACCGCCGACCACGACAGTGGTGCCGGCCATCAACGGTGCGGAGGACAACTGATAGTAGCTGTCCGGGACGTTACCCAGACCGGCCTTCAGATCGACCTGACCGTTGTTGCCGAAACCCTGACAGAACTCGCCAGTGTCGGCATCGACCGCGATCAGGCGAGCATCAATGGTATTGGTCAGCAGACGACGCTGGCAATTGGCGGCCGGCGCCGGTTTGGCTTCGATGATGCTCGAATTGCTCGGCTGGGCAATGGCGGCAGTCGCATCGAAATAGGCCATGCCACGGCAGCGCTGCCAGACTTTCGACTGGGCGTTGATCGAGTTCTTCCACAGCTCTTTGCCGGTGTCGGCATCGAGGGCGATCAGGTTGTTGTGCGGGGTGCAGATGAACACTTTGTTGCCGATTTGCAGAGGGGTGAGCTGGTCTTCGGCGCCGTTGCCATCGCTCTCGGCGATGTCGCCAGTGTGATAGGTCCAGGCGACTTTGAGCTTGTCGACGTTGTTGCGATTGATCTGATCCAGCGCAGCGAAGCGGCTGCCACCTTCGGTATTACCGTAGTGCGCCCAATCCTTCTGCGCCTTGTCCGGCTCAACCGGGGTGAGGCCCGGGCCAGTGCCGGTGGCGGCAACGGTCGGATGCGCGACGAACATGTTGCCGGCAGCAACAGCCAGGCCAACCGCCAATACAGCGGCAACGCCGTAAGCGCCACGACCCGCAACGCCACCGTTGGCGCGCTTGAGCATCGGGTAGACCAAGGCCACCACCAAGCCGATCGCGCTGAACATGAACAGGCGCGAGAACACCGGCCAGAACACCAGACCGGCATCACTGACAGCCCAGATCGCCGTCCCGACCAGGAACGCCGCGAACAACCAGGCACCGCTCAGCTTGAAGCGCGCGATCAACAGACCGGAAACGGCCATGACCAAGCCACCCACCAGGAAGTACCACGAGCCTCCCAGGCTGACCAACTTCACGCCGCCCGCAGCCAGCGCCAAGCCGAGCAGGGCGATGACGACGCCCAGCCCGACCAGAATGAATTTTGATATGCCCGAGAGGCGTTGACTCTGCTTCACGTTGAGTGTCCCGTTGAAATGAGGCGCGCATTATATAGTTAGGTAACTACCTAGTTAAATCACAAATTTCACCGTGAAGCGTAGTTCGCGGTTTTGGCTCATGCCTGAGGTGAAGCTTAGACGCTGAAATGTCTGTCGAAATACGCAAAAAAACGCTGTTATGTCAGCTTGATTGTGATTTGTGACAGACATTGAATGTCGCGCCGTAAGGCGTAAATCATTTTCGCCAGGTTGTAAATGCGACGAATAACCACCCGGTAGCCCGATCCAGAGCCGTCGGCGGACGCGTCGAGCTATATGGATATGCTTTTTTAATCTTGGAATTCTTATTCTTTTATCGCTCAACTGGCGCCTTTTTGATCGGTGACTATTTATGTCCGAGCGATGTGAGGTGCTGGTTTTAGGCTTGGGCGCGATGGGCGCCGCCACGGTTTACCAGTTGGCGAAAGCGGGGGTGAACGTCGTCGGAATTGATCGTCATCACCCGCCGCATAACCTCGGCTCCAGTCATGGCGATACCCGAATCACAAGGCTTTCGGTTGGCGAGGGCGCGCAATATGTACCGATCGTGCGAAATTCGCATCGCATCTGGCGTGAGCTTGAGGCGTTGTCGGGTGAGTCACTGTTCGAGCAGGCCGGATTGCTGGTGCTGACGTCGAGCGCCGAGTTCGATCCTGCAGATCAGAGCGACTTCACCTTGCGCACCATCGGTCTGGCGCAGACCTACGGCATCGAGCACGAAGTCTTGTCCGCCGAGCAGATTCGCCAGCGCTTTCCTCAATTCGCCAACGTGCACGACACGGCCATCGGTTATTTCGAACCCGGTGGCGGCTTCGTACGTCCGGAGCGCTGCATCGATGTGCAGCTCATACTGGCCGAGCAGCACGGGGCGACGCTTTATAAAGGCGAGACCGTCACCGCAATCACCTCGGACGCGGACGGTGTCACCGTTACCACCGACCGGCGCACGCTGTTTGCCAACAAACTGGTGATCAGCGCAGGCAACTGGAGCGGCGAGTTGCTCGGCAAACCGTTTGAAAATCTGCTCAGTGTGTACCGGCAGAAACTGTTCTGGTTCGAACTGGAAGAGAACGCCGGACTGGTGGGCCATTCACCGACGTTTATCCTGACCCACGGCCGTGGCGACGACAAAATCAACTACGGCTTCCCCGCATTACCCGGCGAGGGCAGTTTGAAAATCGCCACCGCGCAGTACCACACCGCATCGGCGCCGCAGGCCATCGACCGCACGGTTTCAGCAGCCGAAGCGCAGGACATGTACGAGCAGCAAGTACACAAGCGCATCGCCGGCGTCACCGCGAAGGTCAGCAAGTCCGCCGTCTGCGCCTACACCGTCACGCCGGATCGCCACTTCATCATCGACGAGCATCCGTCGCTGCAACACACGCTGTTCGTGTCGGCGTGTTCGGGCCATGGCTTCAAGCATTCCGCGGCACTGGGCGAGGCGTTTGCACAGTGGTGCATGCGTGGCTCGACCGACCTGGATCTGTCCTCTTTCTCCCTGAAACGCTTCGAAGGAAAACTATCGTGAAACGTGTCGCGCTCTCCGTCGCACTGCTGGTCGCCGCCATGGGTTCTGCCTATGCGGAAACTTTGAAAATTGCTGTGGTGCCCGTGCCCCATGCCGAGATTCTCGAGTTCCTGAAACCTCAGCTGGCAAAAGAAGGCGTGACGCTCGACGTCAAAGTCTTCTCTGACTACATTCAGCCCGACCGGCAGACGGATGAAGGTTTGCTCGACGCCAATTACTTCCAGAGCAAACCGTATTACGAAGCCTACAAAAAGGATCGCCCGAGCAGCGATCAGGTGCCCGTCGTCGCGGTACACATCGAACCGTTCGGCGCCTATTCGAAGAAGATCAACAACATCAGCGAACTCAAGGATGGCGCGACCATTGCCATTCCCAACGACCCGACCAACTCCGGTCGTGCGCTGTTGCTGATCGCCAAACAAGGCCTGATCACCCTCAAAGACCCTGACAACATCATGGCGACGCGCCTGGACATCGTCAGCAATCCCAAGCACCTGAAGTTTCAAGAGCTTGAAGCGGCGATGCTGCCGCGCGTGTTGAATCAGGTCGATCTGGCTCTGATCAACGCCAACTACGCGCTGGAAGCCAAACTGGTGCCGCACAAAGATGCGCTGTTTATCGAAAGCTCAGAATCGCCGTACGCCAATTACCTGTACGTGCGCCGCGACAAGGCCAACGCGCCGGCGGTGCAGAAGCTCGGCGCATTGCTTAACTCGCCGCAAGTGAAGCAGTTCATTCTTGAGCGTTATCACGGCGATGTAGTGCCGGCGTTCTGACCACGTCAGGCCGTCGCGTTCGATTCGGCAAAATGCACTTCAGTGGCTGCGCGACCCGCCAGCCACGCGAGTACGGACGCGACGACCAACACGGCAGCGCTCAACTCGAATGTGGCTTTGTAGCCGCTCAGATCAAAGGCCAAACCGCCGACAATGGCGCCGCCGGCGATCGCCAGTTGAACAATCGCCACCAGCATGCCGCCACCGGCTTCCGCATCATCCGGCAGCGTCTGCGCCAGCCATGTCCACCAGCCGACCGGCGCGGCCGTGGCGACCAATCCCCATAGTCCGAGCAGCACGGCCGTCAGCATTGCCGACTCGCCGAAGTTCACCAGCGCCAACGCGATGCCGGCCATGATCAACGGGATAACCGTGAGCGTGCGGTAGAGGCCGCGGCCCATGAATCTTTCGATCAGAAAGGTGCCGATAAACCCTGCGAGTCCCAGCCCCAACAGCATCAAAGACAGTGTTGAAACACTGACGCGGGTGACGCCCTCAAGGAACGGGCGCAGGTAAGTGAACAACATGAACTGGCCCATGAAAAACACGCTGACGGCGATCATGCCCAAGGCCACGGGCGGCTGACGCATCAGTTGCAGGGCGTTGGCGCCGCCGGCCTTGCGTTCGGCCTTGAAGGACGGAAGGCTGATCATCAACCACACCGCGGCCAGCGCTGCCACCGGCACCACACAAAAAAACGCACCGCGCCAGCCGATCAACGAACCGAGGAAGGCGCCCGCCGGGGCGGCGATCACCGTTGCGAGCGCGTTGCCACCGTTGACCATGGCCAGTGCGCGCGATACTTGATCAGGCGCTACCAGGCGCATGGCCGTCGCCGCCGACAATGACCAGAAACCACCGATGGCGATGCCGATCAAGGCACGTCCGATCATGAATGACGGATACCCCGGCGCGAGCGCGACGATCGTGCCTGACACGATCATCAGCAAGGTCAGACTCAACAGCAATTTCTTGCGTTCAACGCGGGCAGCGATGCTTGCAATCAGCAGGCTGGTGATCAACGCGAACGCACCGGACACGGAAATGCCCTGACCCGCCTGGCCTTCGGTAATGTGCAAATCGGCGGCAATCGGCGTCAGCAGGCTGACCGGCATGAATTCTGAAGCGACCAGAGCGAACGCGGCCAGGGACATAGCCAGCACGGCGCTCCAGCCGCTTTTCTTTGTAGAAGGATCGGAAAGAGGGGTTGTCATGGAAACTACCTGTGTTGCGCGAAAAGCGTAGGAGGTGATGCGCAGGGGTTGAAGCGATGGATGCCTGCAAGGGCATGCCCCTGTAACAGTTCGACACATTCTCCCGGTCGATCCGCCGCTGCTCTAGTGCATTCCTCTTGAATGCTTGCCTGATCCTCTGAGGATGCAGGGTTGTGGATAGGAAAGCTCGGTTGCGCGGACTACAGTTCGGTCAACAGGAGTGACCGACCATGATCCACATCCCCCATCGCCATGAATCGCCGTTAGCGTTGCAGATTGACCCGCGCATCAGCGCAGCGGGTGACTTCGCGACCTGCATACCCGGGCTGTCGCTGTTTCGCCGCGACCAGCCAGCGCCACCTGCCGTGTGCATGATCGAACCGAGCCTGATTCTGGTCGGCCGTGGCGAGAAACGCTTGTGGGTCGGAGGGGAGGGTTATCGTTACGACCCTTCGCGGTTTCTGGTCACGTCGCTGGATTTACCCGCCAACTCCGAAGTGCTGCTCGCCAGCCCTGAGCAGCCCTGTGTCGGTCTGGTGTTGAAACTGGACATCGGCATGCTCGCCGAGGTCATCACCAAAAGTGGCTTGCCCGCCAAGCGGCAGCCATCCACAGGCACCGGCGCCGGCATTGGCAATGTGTCCTCGGCGCTGGAAGGCGCGCTTGATCGGCTGTTGGCCCTGCTTGATGAACCCGAGGCGATCCCGGTGCTGGCGCCGCTGATCCTGCGCGAAATCCATTACCGGCTCCTCAATACCGATCAAGGTTCACGCCTGCGGCAGATCACTGCGGTGGATGGTCAGGGCTATCGCATCGCCAAAGCCATCGACTGGCTGAAACTCAACTACACCGTTGCACTGCGCATCGACGATCTGGCCGCACGCGTGCAGATGAGTGCGCCGACTTTTCACCTGCATTTCCGCCAACTGACCGGCATGAGCCCGCTGCAGTACCAGAAGTGGCTGCGGCTCAACGAGGCGCGTCGGCTGATGCTGGTCGAGCGTCTGGACGTTTCGCGCGCGGCGTTTGCGGTCGGTTACGAAAGTCCTTCGCAGTTCAGCCGTGAATATGGCCGCCTGTTCGGTACCGCGCCCAGTCGCGACATGGCGCTGCTGCGCGGGCAACCAATCGAAGCAGAAGCGGCAAGCTAAACCACAGACACGCTTTACCGGGGATGCGCCTCGCCGCGCGTCACCGTTCATAACAATGCACGTCAACCGATGATAGAGCGGGTGAGCCATGGAACTACGAATCAACCAGAAGACCTATCAGGTCGATGCCGACGCCGATACGCCCTTGCTGTGGGTGATCCGCGATGACCTCGGCATGACCGGCACCAAGTACGGCTGCGGACTGGCGCAGTGC
Organism: Pseudomonas rustica; assembly: GCF_049959085.1. Classification (NCBI taxonomy): domain Bacteria; kingdom Pseudomonadati; phylum Pseudomonadota; class Gammaproteobacteria; order Pseudomonadales; family Pseudomonadaceae; genus Pseudomonas; species Pseudomonas rustica. The sequence goes on from NZ_CP188200.1 coordinate 2,523,147, forward strand.
GGCGCCTGTTCCGTGCTGGTCGACGGCAATGTGGTGCGTTCGTGCGTGACGCCGGTGGCCGGCGTGGTCGGCCGCGAAATCACCACCATTGAAGCCATCGAGGCTGACGAAGTCGGCAAACGGGTGGTCTCGACCTGGGTCGATCTCCAAGTGGCCCAGTGTGGTTACTGTCAGTCGGGGCAGGTCATGGCCGCCACGGCGTTGCTCAAGCAAAACCCGCAGCCAAGTGACGCGCAAATCGACGCGGCGATGGTCAATCTGTGCCGCTGCGGCACCTACAACGCCATTCATGCCGCCGTGCATGAGCTGGCCGGCAAGAGGGACGCCTGATGAGCATCCGTATCGATCCGTCCAGTGAGGCATCCGCGTTCGCGCTGCACGAGCCGATCAATGTCTCGCGCCGACGTTTTCTGACCGGTACCGCCGTCGGTGCGTTGGTGCTTGGCTTCGGTCTGCCGCTCGGTTCGACCCGCGTGCAGGCCGCAACGGCTGCGGCGACTGCCGCGCGTGGCACGCAGGTTCCGGCGTTTCTGGAAATTCGTCCGGACAACCGCGTGCGTCTGCTGTGCCCGTTTATGGAAGGCGGGCAGGGCACGTTCACCGCGATGGCGCAAATTGTCGGTGAAGAACTCGATGCCGACCCGGCGACCTTCCTCGTCGAAGCCGCACCGCCCGGTGAAGCCTACGTGGTTTTGGAGAACGGCATGCGCATCACCGGCGGCAGCATGTCGGTGCGCATGAGTTACCCGGTGATGCGCCGCCTCGGCGCACTGGCCCGCGCCATGCTGTTGCAGGCCGGCGCGGAAAAACTCGGCGTGCCGGTCGGCGAGCTGACGACCGAACCCGGTAAAGTCCTGCATGCCGCGTCGCGCCGGTCGTTGACCTACGGCGAATTGGCCGGGCGTGCGATGGATTTGCCGGTTCCCGATCCCGCCTCAATAACACTGCGAGATCCGAGCCAGTTCCGCTGGATCGGCAAACCGGTGAAGCGCCTTGATGCCTATGACAAGTCCACGGGCAAGGCTGTGTACTGCATCGATCTGAAGGTCGACGACATGCTGCACGCCGCCGTTCAGCATGCGCCGCGTTTGGGCATGACGGTGGGCAAGCTGCGCAACGAAGACCAGATCCAGGCGATGCAAGGCGTGCATTCCGTGCACCGTCTGCCGGGCGCCGTGGCAGTGGTTGCCGAGCGCTGGTGGCACGCGAAACGCGCGGTCGAGGCGATTCAGGTCGACTGGCAAGAACCATCAGCCGACAGCAAAGTCCGGCCGATGCCCGCCGACTTTTCCAGCGATGCCTGGCTCAAGCGCCTCGCTGAAGATAAAAGCCCCGCCAAAGATGATGAACATGAAGGCGACGTCGCGACCATTCTTGCTGATACCAAGACGCGGATCGACGCCACTTACCACAATCAATACCTCAACCACGGTCAATTGGAGCCGCCCTCGGCGCTGGCCAGATTCAATCCGGACGGTTCGCTGGAGGTCTGGTTGCCCAATCAGGCGCCGGATATGTTCCGCGCGGACATCGCCAAGCGCACCGGTCTGGATCCGTCGCGCATCACCTTGCATTCGCCGCTGCTGGGGGGCTTCTTCGGTCGGCATTTTCTCTACGATTCTGCCAGTCCTTATCCGCAGGCGATCGAGTTGGCCAAAGCGGTGGGTCGCCCGGTCAAACTGATCTGGAGTCGCGAGGAAGAGTTTCTGCGTGACGTGCTCCGCCCCGTTGCGGCGGTGAATTTCCGCGCCGCGCTGGACAAGGACGGCTGGCCGCTGGCAATCGAGGCGATCAGTGCCACCGAAGGCCCGACCGAGGCCCTCGCTGGCAAGCAGGGCGAAAAACTCGACCCCACCGCGCTTGAAGGGTTGTCGGGCAAATCCTATGCAATCGCCAACAAGCGCATCGCGCAAATCTACGTCAAAGGCCCGGCGATGCTCGGTTATTGGCGTTCCGTGGGCAATTCCCTCAACGACTTCTTCTACGAATCGTTCCTTGATGAACTGGCCGATAAGGGCGGTAAAGACCCGTTCGAACTGCGCCTGCATTTGCTGCGCGACAACAAACGTTTGACCACTTTGCTGCAAGCGGCGGGTGAGTTATCAGGTGGCTGGAAGCGCGGCCCGTTTACCGCCGACGACGGCAGTCGCCGTGCGCGTGGCGTGGCAATGGCTTCGCCGTTCGGAACGCACACGGCGGTAATCGCCGAGGTGTCGATCGAAAACGGCCAGGTCAAAGTGCATGACATCTGGCAGGCGATTGACCCGGGCAGCATCGTCAATCCGGCGATTGTCGAGGCGCAGGTCAATGGCGCCGTGGCGTTGGGGCTGTCGCAGACACTGGTGGAAGAGGCCGTTTGGCTGGATGGCAAACCGCGCGCGCGCAACTACGACTTGTACCCGATCCTGCCGCCTGCGCGGATGGCGCGGGTGCATGTGCGTGTCGTCGAGAGCGGGGAAAAAATGGGCGGCATCGGCGAACCGCCATTGCCCGCCGTCGCGCCAGCCGTGGCGAACGCAGTGGCAACCCTGACCGGGCAACGGGTTCGCAGCCTGCCCATGAGCCGACACACCTTCACTTGAACAGCGCCGGAGCGTCCATGAATAACAGCCGATTCGCAAGAACCGCTGGCTGGCTGGCAGTGCCGTGCCTGGTCGCGGCAGGCTTGCTGGCCTGGTATGTCACCCGCGAGCCTGTCTCGCCTTTTGAAGATCACACGATCACTGCCGCCGACGTCGACCTGGCGTTGCTGGCTCGGGGCGAATACGTCGCCAGGCTCAGCGATTGCGTGGCTTGCCACAGCGTACCGGGAGCGGCCCCGTTCGCCGGCGGCCTGGAAATGGCCACGCCGCTGGGCGCGATTCACGCGACCAACATCACCCCGGATCCTCAAACCGGGATTGGTCGTTACAGCCTGGCCGATTTCGACCGTGCCGTGCGTCACGGCGTGGCACCTGACAGTCGCCGTTTGTACCCGGCGATGCCCTATCCGTCGTACGCCAAGCTCAGTGACGACGATGTGCGTGCGCTGTATGCGTTCTTCATGAAAGGCGTGGCGCCGGTCAAACAAGCGAACCTTGCGAGCTCGATTCCCTGGCCGCTGAACCTGCGTTGGCCGATTGCCGTGTGGAACGGTGTGTTTGTCGACGCTGGATCCTACCTGCCCAAATCGTCTCAAGATGAAGTGTGGAATCGCGGCGCTTACCTGGTGCAGGGCGCCGGCCACTGCGGCAGTTGCCATACGCCTCGCGGCCTGGCGTTCAACGAAAAGGCACTGGATGAATCCGCTGCGCCGTTCCTCGCGGGCGCCTTGCTGGACGGCTGGTACGCGCCAAGTCTGCGTGATGACCACAACACCGGGCTGGGCCGATGGAGCGAGGCGGAAATCGTCCAGTTCCTCAAAACCGGTCGCAATCGCCACGCGGTGGTCTACGGCTCAATGACCGAGGCGTTCAACAACTCCACGCAGTTCATGAGCGACGAAGATCTGACGGCCATCGCCCGCTATCTCAAATCGTTGCCTGGCGACCCGCAGCGCGACGGCCAGCCATGGCAATACCAGGCAGATTCGGCAGCGACGCGTCTGGATTCGCCGGGTGGTCACACCTACGTCACGCGGTGTGCCTCGTGCCACGGCCTCGACGGCAAGGGTCAAGCGCAATGGATGCCGCCGCTGGCAGGCGCCACTTCTGCGCTGGCCAAAGAGAGCGCCTCGGCAATCAACATCACCTTGAACGGCTCGCAGCGCATCGTCGCTGCCGGTGTGCCGGACGCCTATCGCATGCCGGTATTCCGTGAGCAGTTGTCGGATCAGCAGATCGCCGAGGTGCTGACATTCATGCGCAGCACATGGGGCAATCAGGCCAGCGCTGTTGATGCACAAGCCGTTGGCAAGTTGCGTGAACACACTGATCCAGCCAGCAGCAGCCCGATCATTTTGCACATGCGCTAGAGGGGGCAAGCGTAGAACTCGCCGTCAGTCGAGCGGCACCTTCACCAGAAAAGAGGTGCCGTGCTCGGTGTTGGAGACAACCTCGATTGTTCCTTGATGTGATGCGACGATCTCGGAAGCGATGAACAGCCCCAGACCCAGCCCCTCGGAAGGCGGGTGATCAACGACCGAGCGTTGCGAAAAACGCCCCATGGGATTGAAAATAAACGGCAGTACATCCTCGGCAATAGGCTCTCCGCGGTTGTGCACGGTAAAGATTGCCGAGCGATCAGAGACCGCCAGATGCACTTCAATGGGCGTCTGAACATCGCCATGCTGGACAGCGTTGCCGATGATGTTGGAGAACACCTGCTCCATACGCGGCCCATCAAATTTGCCTGCAACCGGTGATTCCGCCGTGAAAACAACGTTGGCGTCAGGGTGAAACGCTCGTATTTCATCGACGATGCGTCCACACAGCGGCGCTAGATCCAACGCCGTTTTTTTAACAGGAATGCCTGGCCCCATCTGGCAACGGGTCAAGTCCAGCAAGTCGTCAACAATCTGATTCGCGCGTCTCACGCTGGTGAAAATCTGGTTCGCCAGTCGGGTACCGCGTTCTCCGACATCGGCAGACCGGCGCAGGCTGTCCGCACCCAGCAGAATGGCGCCTAACGGTGTGCGCAAATCATGGCCGAGGATGCCCAGAAAGATATTGCGCGACGCGTCCACGGCTCTTGAATAACTGGCAATGGATTCGGCGAGCGCCTGATCGATGGCTTCGTGGAAGCGGTTCATGTCGTCCGCATCGAAGGGCGTGCCGGACTTCACTTTGACCATCCACTGATTGAGCACGCTGGTTCTCAACGCCCGGTATTCCGAGACCATCTGATCGATGGTAAACCCCGCCATCAACCGGGTGACGGCGTGGGTTTCGGCCGGCGTCTCTTCAGCGCTGCTGGGTCCATGCCCCAGAGATTTTGCGATTTGTTCCGAGCGTGTCTGTTGGGTGCGTAGATCTATAACGATGGCTTCGAGCATCTGGCCGGCATGATCGCGCAAGGCTTCACGATCCAGCGCCGCGCCGGGCGTCTCGATGGTTCTGGCGAAATCCTCCCACGCCTGAAGAATAGGCTCGATATGTTCAATGATGAAATCGGGGAGGCGCATGTCGGGAATCCTGGTGAGGGCTTATGAAAAGTCGCCGAGCGTTCGTTTCACAGCATGAACGATCCAGTATGCTCACTTTCGTCCGACACTGCGCACTCCGATCGCAGCATCCATCAGTCGGGTTTGATCCTGCTACTTTTCCAGGAACCGTTTCATGCGCTATCGACGACTCGATCTGAATCTTTTAGTGGCGCTGGACGCTTTGTTAAGTGAGTGCAGCGTCAGCCGCGCGGCTGAGCGATTACATCTCGGGCAGTCGGCGACCAGCTCGGCACTCGGGCGCTTGCGCGAGCATTTCAATTGCTGGTGCAGGCGGGGCGGATCACCAGTCAGCTGGATCCCAAGGACGCGCGGCGTTACACCGTGCGATTGACGGCCAGCGGCAAGGAGCTGCATGACCGTGTGCTTAAAGTGGCGCTGGAGCGCGAGTCGCGTCTGCTCAGCGGATTGACCCCGGGCGAGGTCGACACGCTGGTTGACTTGCTTGGGCGCCTGCATCTGCAGGTGCCCAATGTGAACAGTTATGACCCGAGTGACGATCAAGTCTGACCACCGCTGGCACGCGCAGCGATCGGCGGGTCGCACTTATATCGCAGGTTTCATATCGCGCTCGCCCCGCCCGGTGAACGTCAGCCAGAACAAAATAAACACCGCGATGGCAAAGGCTGCCGGAAACAGCCAGATGCTTCGCCAGTCGTGAACGCCCGCTGTCGAAAAGTGGTCGGTCACCTGACCCGCAACCCAGAATCCGATCAGCATGCCAAAGCCGTAGGTGGCCAGTGTAATGAGTCCCTGCGCGGAACTGCGAAAGCGCTCTGAGGCTTTGGCGTCGGTGTAGATTTGCCCTGAGACGAAAAAGAAGTCATAGCAGACGCCGTGCAAAGCGATGCCGGCCAGCAGCATCATGGCTTGATCACCGTTACTGCCATAGGCGAACAGCAAATACCGCAATGCCCACGCCGACATCCCGATCAACAGTGCGATTTTGATGCCGAAACGATGGATGAACAGCGGCAGCAGCAACATGAAAAGCACTTCGGACACCTGCCCGATGGCCATTTTTGCGGTGGGGTTTTCGACACCGATTTCGGACAGAAACGGATTGGCGTTCTGGTAGTAAAACGCCAGAGGAATACAGATCAGAATCGAGGCGATGAAGAAGATCAGGTAGCCTCGATCCTTCAGCAAACCTAGAGCCTCCACCCCCAGCAGCTGTTTGAGCCCACCGGTATTTTCACCGTGCTCAAGCGGCGCGGTCGCGGGCAAAGTGAAGCTGTAGACACCAAGGATCAACGAGGCGACGGCGGACATCAGAAACGTGTTGCGCAGCGCTCCCTGCGCGATTGCCTGTTGAGAGTCCCAGGCAAAGCCGAAGCTGATCACCAGCCCGGCGATAATCCAGCCGATCGTTCCCCAAACGCGAATCCGCGAAAACTCCAGCGCGGGATCTTTCATTTGCCTGAACGCGACGGCATTGACCAATGCCAGGGTCGGCATATAGACCATCATGTAGGCGAGGACGTAAGGGTAAAACGCGCTGAAATCATCAGCGAGATAGAGCCGGTAGAGCAGGGCGGCGCCCAGTAGATGCAGCACCGCCAGAATGCGTTCCGCGTTGAAAAAGCGGTCAGCAATCAGGCCAATCACGAACGGGGCGAAAATCGCTCCCCACGATTGCGTGGAGAAGGCCATGCCCACCTGACCGCCGCTGGCAGCCAGCGTCGTGGTGAGGAACGTCCCGAGGGTGACGAACCAGCCACCCCAGATAAAAAATTGCAGAAACATCATCGCGCTCAGTCGCGCGTTAATTCCAGGCATGTCAGTCACCCTATTATTCTTATTGGATAGACGTTATTGGATAGACGTTAGTGGCCAGCCGCTGTGGCGTCAGTCATCGACCAGGCCGAGCAGTCGTCGATTGGATTGCTGATCGGCCGTCACACGGGCGAAATCGTCGAAAGCCTTGTCGGTCTTCTTGATCATGTGTTGCTCTATGAATGCCGCGCCTTCTGCGGCGCCCTGGGCGGCGTCCTTCAGGCAGCATTCCCATTCCAGCACGGCCCAGCCGCTGAAATCGTATTGGGTCAATTTGCTGAAGATCGACTTGAAATCGATCTGGCCGTCGCCCAGCGATCTGAATCTGCCAGGCCGATCCATCCAGCCCTGATACCCGCCGTACACGCCGGAGCGGGCGTCGGGACGGAACTCGGCATCCTTGACGTGGAACATGCGGATGCGCTCGTGATAGCGATCGATGAAACCCAAGTAGTCCATTTGTTGTAAAAGCAGATGGCTTGGATCGTAGAGAATCGCCGCGCGCGGGTGATGATTCACCGCTTCGAGAAAGCGTTCGAACGAGGCCCCGTCGTGCAGATCTTCCCCAGGATGGATCTCGTAGCAGAGATCAACGCCCGCTGCTTCAAAGCAATCGAGGATCGGTAACCAGCGCCGCGCCAACTCGGCAAACCCCTCATCGACAAGCCCGACCGGACGTTGCGGCCATGGGTACAGAAACGGCCAGAGCAAGGCGCCGGAGAATGTCGCGTGAGCCGTCAGGCCCAAGCGCTGGCTGGCCCGGGCGGCGAGTTTGAGCTGGGAAATTGCCCACTCTGTGCGAGCCTTGGGCTGGCCGCGTAAATGTTCAGGGGCAAAGTCGTCGAAGACGGCGTCGAACGCGGGATGCACGGCGACCAACTGGCCTTGCAAGTGCGTCGACAGTTCGCTGATCACCACGCCGGCTCGCGCACAGGTGGCGATGAGTTCGTCGCAGTAATCCTGACTCTCGGCTGCTCGCTCAAGGTCGATGAATTGCGTGCCGAGGGTCGGTATCTGGATCGCCTTGTAGCCTTGGGAAGCGGCCCATTGCGCGATCTCGGATAACGTATGGAACGGGCTCTCGCTGGACATGAACTGGGCGAGAAAAATACCCGGCCCGCGCATGCCTTTGGTCTGTCGCAACTCAGCGTTCATCTGAGGATTCTCCTGCGATGTAGGTGTCGGGGATTTCGCTCCACTTGGCGTCACCCCGATGGTTGGCGATGGCCGTCTCGATGAACGCCATGCCGCGTAAACCAACGTTGATTCCGGGAACGCCCGGCGCATCGTGGCCAGGCACTTTGTGCAAAATCGATTGCGCCAGTGCGCGATAAAGATTGGCCATCGCTTCGAGATAACCCTCCGGATGCCCCGCGGGCAGGCGCATCCGCGTTAAGGCGTCGGCGCACAACCAGGGTTGCCCGACGCCTGAGCGCAACAGGCGGATCGGCTGGTCAATCGAGCGATGGATCAGGCTGGCCGGGTATTCCTGGCGCCACTCCAGCCCTCCTTTGTCACCGTAGAGACGGATCTTCAGCGGGTTTTCCTCCCCCGCGCAGACCTGGCTGGCGATCAACACGCCGCTGGCGCCATCGGCCATTTTGAACAGCATCGAGGCGTCGTCATCCAGCTGACGGTTATCGAAGTGAGCGCTGAGCATTGCGCTGACGTACTGAATTTTCTGGTCGGCGACAAACTCCGCGAGAGAGAAGGCGTGAGTGCCGATATCACCGATGCAGCCACCGATGCCGGACTGCGCGGGATCATCTCGCCAGTCCGCCTGTTTATTGCCGCGTCCGGAGACATCTTCGCTGAGCCAGCCTTGAGGATATTCGACCAGCACCTTGCGCAGGCGGCCGATCACACCGCTGCGAACCATTTCGCGGGCCTGCCAGACCATCGCATAGCCGAGGTAGGTGTGAGCCAGCCCGTAGATTCGATCGCTGTGGATGACGTCGTGTCGGAGCGACTGCAGTTCAGCAAGATCCAGCGCAGCAGGTTTTTCACTGAATACATGGAAACCGGCGCGCAGCGCTTTACTGGCAATCGGTGCATGCAGATGGTTTGGCGTGACGATCACCAGCAATTCCATGCGCTGCTCAGGCGCAAGCACACTTTCGGCATCGAGCATCGCCTGCCAGGTGTCGTAGCAGCGCTGGGCACGCACACCCAGTGCTGCAGCGGTGCGCTGGTTATTTTCAGGCGTGCGACTGAAGGCACCACAGACCAGCTCGAACTGGCCATCCAGGCGTGCCGCCTGCCGATGCGCCTGAGCAATGAAGGCGCCTTCACCGCCGCCGACAAAACCCATTCTTATTTTTCGACCTGCTGAACTCATGTCACTCGTCTCGATGGGGTAATTGTTCACTATGATTGAATGATGATGTAACCGGTTACATCTGCCCGGAAATTTAGGCTTCAATTCCGGCAGTGTCAAATCCTGCGACGATGTGGAGTGGACATTTCCGCCTGTCGCGACGTGCGGTAAGCTGCCGCACTCGATCTTCCGAACACGCGAGGCGTTTGTGTCAAATATCCGTGAGGTTGCTCGACTGGCAGGTGTATCCGTGGCGACGGTGTCCAGAACACTGAAATCACCGGAAAGGGTGCTCCCCGAAACCCGCGACAAGGTCAACGCTGCCGTCGAACAAGCCAACTACCGGCCGAACCTGATGGCCGTGCAGTTTCGCTCGCGAAAAACCGGCAACCTGGTGATCCTCGTTCCGGCAATCGCCAATACATTTTTCGCACGGGTGATCAGTGGGGCGCAGAAGGCGGCGCAGGCGGCCGGGTATCGGCTGCTGCTTTGCGATACTCAAGGGCAAGAAGCCGTCGAGCGGCAATTCGCCGAACTGGTGTATGCCCACCAGGCGGATGGCGTGATTCAACTGCGCGCGTTTGATCCCTTTGATACCGCGGCTTCGAGCGCGGATCTGCCGCCGATCGTCAATGCCTGCGAAGTCATCAGCGACGGGCGTCACGCCACCATCAGCCTGGATAATTTCGCGGCCGCCAAGGCGATGACGGAACACCTTATCGCGCTGGGACATCAGCGGATCGGGCTGATCAAAGGCTCAAGAAGCAGTCCTCTGACACGCGACCGACTGGCCGGGTATCAGGCCGCTTTGCGCGAAGCCGGAATCGGTTTCGACGAGGAGTTGGTCTGCCATGGCGATTTCACCCTGAATGCCGGGTTCGTCGGCGCCTCGAAAATGCTCACGATGGCCACGAAGCCAACTGCGCTTTTCTGTGAAAACGACGAGATGGCCATCGGTGCCTTGAAACTTATCAAGCAAGCGGGTTTGCGCGTGCCTGAGGACATTTCGCTGGTGGGCTTCGACGATATTCCGATGGCCGCCTACTGCGATCCACCCCTGACGACCATCTCGCAACCCGCTGAGGCGTTCGGTGAGAAAGCCGTGCAAATGCTGATCATGCTGATCGATAAGAAACCGCTGCCCAAGCGCCACGTCGTGCTGCCGTTCGAGTTCACCGGCCGCGCCAGTTCAGGCCCTTGCGCGGCTAGCAAAGCGCAGCCGGTTTAAGCAGGGTTCAAGCAATTTCACCGTGCCGGCGCACGTCGCCCAACGAATCGCGTTGCATCGACTGCAGGTTTTTCTCGATGGTTTCGCACAACGCTTCCATCTGAATCTGATGCTCGCTGTGGCGAAACGGACTTTGCAGATCGGTGCCAATCCGCTCGATGGCCAGCAACATAAACCCGACCACGGTCGAAGCCAGCGGCGTGAACCAGCCCAGCGACTCCACCAGGCCCACCGGCACGATCAGGCAGAACAGCGAAATAAACAGCCGCGGAAAATACACATAAGGGTAGGGCAGCGGCGTATTCGCGATCCGCTCCATACCGCCCTGACTGTTCGACAGATCCACCAGCGTCGATTCCAGCCGCGCCAGACGAATGCTGTCCAGACGCCCGGCCTTGTATTCCCGCGCCAACAACGCAGCGGAGCCGGTGAGAATGTCGTTGGCGAAGTTATTGGTCGTGCCGCTGCGCGCAAACTCATCAGCAGGAATAAACGCCCGGACTTCCTCAGGGCAAGACAAACCTTGCAGATGCGCCGCAAGGCAATTGACGTAAGCAACGTGACGGCGCAGCAACGTCGACTTGACCGGATTCACCTCGGTGCCGGGATCATCCAGCAACGTCAGCACCTGCCGGGCAAAACTGCGCGAACTGTTGATCATCGAACCCCACAGCGTCCGCGCCTCCCACCAGCGGTTGTAAGCGCTGCTGTTACGAAAACTGATCAGCACGATCAATGCCGAGCCCAATAACGTCAGGGGCATCAGCGGCAAATTCAGCTTGGCGTTGAGAAACAGCATGAAGTCGACCGTGACGGCGATGTCCCACAGCAACAGCCAGAACAAGGCCCAGCCGACATAGCCCAGGGTCTTGATGATCAAACGGTATTTTTTGACGATGGCAGCTTTCAAACGGAAACCTCGTGGCGAGCGGGAAGCAGTGATGCTTTAGCTCGGACGGTGTTTTCGCTGCAAGGTTCGATGAGGGCGGCGGGGGCATGATAGATAGGGGTGCAGGAAGCCGGCTAATCGGCTCTGACACGTTTGAAGGAGATTGAAAGGTATCTTTTGATGAAGCGGGCAATCGGCGTTTCGATTTTCTTGTTGATGAACCAGGACGCGGCAATCATGAGGATGATGGTGCCCCAGAACAGCAGGTGCGGGTTCACCGCCGGGTAAGCGATGTTGAAGATCATGAAGCCGATCATTTGATGGAGCAGGTAAAGCGGATACGTCAGCGCACCCAACACCGTCCAGTTGCGCCGACTGATCGCAGGCGTTCGGTTGGTCGTGATCAAGTAGAACAGGATGAAAAACAGGCCGATCAGACCGCATACGATCAGCGGGTTGTATTCAGTTGAGTATTTGGATTCGATCGATTCGGCCCACTCCATCGCGGTAAAGCAGGCTAACGCCAACGCGCCCAGCAAGAGCAGAACCCGGGTTGTGTTAAAGCCTTTGACCCACGCCAGGTAGAACGTGGCTCCGGCGATGAAGTAGGCGGCGTAATCAGTGATCAATAGCGAGCGTAGCTTTTCCAACACCAGTATTTCCGCTGTTGCAGAAACCAGCAGCCAGGCCACGAGGAACGGTTCGATTTTGTCTATTTTCTTCACGCTCAACAGGACGGAAATCATCAGGTAGAACTTTATTTCTACAAACAGCGACCAGTACACCCCATCGATCGGTTCTACATTCAGCATCTCGCTCAGAAAGGCCATGTTGATCAAGTATTGGTAAAGATCGGCCGAGAAGCGTGGCTGGCCGATGGCTAACGTGAACAAAAAGGTCAGCGTGCAGCACACCCAGAACGCCGGGCAGAGGCGCACGACGCGGGATATGAAAAATACGCTGAGGTTGTTGCTCGACGCGGTCATCAGGATGACAAATCCGCTGATCATGAAAAAAAGTTCGACGCCCAGATAACCGTATTTGGCAGGCTCGGCCAACCAGGGATAGGGCATCGTCGACATGTCGCCTTTTGCATAGCCGCGAAACGCATAGTGAAAAATCACGACGGCGATAGCGGCGAGGAAGCGCAGCAAATCCAGTTCCTGCAGCCGTCGGTTGTTCATATAGGGCGCTCCAGACTTTTTCGCGCTGATTGAAACTGACGACTCTGGTCACTGAAACGTGACCCTAGGCGAAAGCGATTGAAGCCGTGGCGATTCGTCCCCCGGTTTGATGAGACGGCTATGGACTGCGTTGCCACATGTGGATGTAGTCGATTTCGAAGGTGGAGGGCAGGTCAGCGTCATCGACGATGCCAAACCACTTCCACATCGCCTCACTGTCAAAGACGATCTCCATGGGGAAGAAGAAGTGGCTGTTCTTCGATTCCCGCACCAGCACACCATCGACGTACCAGCGCAGGGTGTCGGGCTGCCAGTCGAAGCCGTAGACATGGAAGTCTTCCGCCAGGCGCCATGGACTCAGCCAAATGCTGCCGTCGGCGATGTGTTCGCTGCTTTGCGGCGTGGCCCACAAGTGCGCGTTCATGTTGTACGAACGGTCGAGGGCGGCATTTTTGGTTTTGCCGCCGATTTCGAAAATGTCGATTTCGGTGGCGTTGTCCATCATGCCCGTCCACGCCAGCCAGAAAGCGGTGGAACCAGCGGAGTTCATCGGCTTGGCCCGTGCTTCGTAGTAACCGTAAAAACCGCGCTCAAGGGTGCGAACCATCGCTGAGGTGTAGTCCTTGAAACCGAGTTTGACGTACTTGTCGGGCAAGCTTTCTTTGCGGAAGACGATGTTCAGGTTGCCATCGCGGACGAAGGCATTGTTCGGCGAGTAAAGCGCCGGTTTACGTCCGAGCGATTCATTGCCGATGCCGTTATTGACGTGCCAGCGGGTGCGATCGAGGGCGGTGCCATTGAACTCGTCCGACAGGGTCGTGTTGAGCGTCCACTGACCGGCATTGGCCTGATCGGACAGCGGCAGATCGGGATTACTCCGCGTCGGCAACCGGCCTAGCGACCCCACGCGCGTCCAGGTATTGGCCACGCTGGGGATGGCCACTGACCACTTGTTTGCCAGGTAATGAAAGACTTGCTGGCGCTCGGCGAGGGAGGCAAAGGCACGGTCGTAGATCAGTACTTCGGCGATGTCGCCACGAAAGTTTTCGGCATTGCCCACGGCATTACGACCGACCCCATACGGGCCAATCGGCACATCGTAAAGCTCCAGCACCGACACCGTCGGCGCGTACGCGTCGGTCTGCGCCAGGCTGATGGCGATATTCGGCAGCACGTTATCGTTTTGCGACGGCTGCGGGCGTGAACTGAACAAGCGTTGCCAAGGGTCACTCCCGGCCTGTTCGGGCAGTCGGCGCGACACGATCAATACCGTCACCGGGCCTTTGGCGCTGCGCAGGGTCGTACCCAGAAACCCCGACTCACCAGTGAAACGCACCACCGGAAGGCTATTCAGGGCGTTCGCCATGCGCTGTGGCGGCGCGATGGCCTCGTCGACGCTGGCATCATTGCCCTTGCCGGATTTGTCTTTCCAATGCCGGACACGGTTCTGTCCGTCCAGGGTCATCGTTGACGGATCCGCCGCATCCAGCCACAACACCAGCCCGGTGGTGGGTACAGCGGGCGGCGTCGAAGCGGCGTTGCCCGCCATCGAAACCGCTAGCAGGGCGATCAGCAAAGCGCCTCTAACGCTCATTTGACTGCAGTCAGCGTTGGCACTTCGAAGGAAGACTGATACCCCTGCGGATTACACGACTGCCACCGCCACGTATCGACAATCATCTGTTGCAAATCGCGTTGCGCCGTCCAGCCCAACTCGCGTCCAGCCTTGCCGGGGTCGGCCCAGCATTTTGCGATGTCACCCTCGCGTCGCGGGGCGAAGCGGTAGGGAATGGTGATGCCAGTGATGTCTTCAAAGCTCTGGATGATCTGCAGCACGCTGTAGCCCACGCCGGTGCCGAGGTTCCAGAAATGGATGCCGTTATTGCGCTGCAACACCAGCAGTGCCTTGAGGTGGCCGGTGGCAAGGTCGACCACGTGGATGTAGTCGCGCACGCAGGTGCCGTCCACCGTGGGGTAATCGCTGCCGTACACCGTGAGTTCGGCAATCCGGCCAATGGCGACCTGGGTCAGACACGGCAACAGATTGTTGGGACGGCCTCGGGGATCTTCGCCGATCATTCCGCTTTCGTGGGCGCCAATCGGGTTGAAATAACGTAATAAACCGATGCTCCAGCGTGGGTCGGAGTGGCACAGATCGGTGAGCAACTCCTCGATCATCAGCTTGGTGCGGCCGTAGGGATTGACCGGTTTGCCGGTGCCGCAATCTTCGGCAATCGGTATCTGTGTCGGCTCGCCGTAGACCGTGGCCGAGGAGCTGAAGACCAATTGAAAGACGTTATTGCGCGCCATCGCCCGACACAGTTCAAGGGTGCCGGCGACGTTGTTGGTGTAGTAATCCAACGGCTTGCGCACGCTTTCTTCAACGGATTTGAGGCTGGCAAAATGCACCACGGCATCGATGTCATAGCGTTGGAAGATGTCGTCCAGCAGGGCCGCATCGCGGATATCGCCGTGGATGAAATCGACCCGCGTCAAGGTCAGTTGCTCAAGACGCTCGATGCACTCTCGACAGCTGTTGCTCAAATTGTCGAGCACCACCACGGGGTGACCGGCATTGATCAGTGCCAACGCGGTGTGTGAGCCAATGTAGCCGGCCCCTCCGGTAATCAAGGTCGTTTTGCGCATAGTGCGGGCTTCCTGTTTCAGGGAGTGAATTCAGCGGGAGGTAAAAACCGATTTGAATTCTTGCGGCCAGCGCGGGTGCATGAAGCTATACGTCACGGCATAGCTCAGCGCGCCGATCACAACATTGCCGATCAGGTGCAGGTAGCCCTGCAAACCTGAGTGTGCCGACGCATACGAGACGGTGGCGGCCATCACCAGGGAGGCCGTCACGCTGCGGTAATTGGAGTCGAAGAACCGCTGCCAGCCGTAGCCGATGGCCGCATTGAGTCCACGGATTTGCAGGGGGGTGATGATCAGCATCCGCGCCAACAGGGCAATGGCGGCGGCCATGCCGCCATAAACGCTGCCAAAGCCGTAGACCAGCGCCAGCGCCAGAACGGTGGTGAGCACTTCCGCCTTGATCGTCAGCTGGCTGCGGTTGACCGCCACCAGTGCGGTAGTGGCGTACATGGCGGTGTTGCCAATGGCCACTGTGCAAGCCAGCACTTGCAGCAGGGGAATGGCTTCGGCCCACTTGGCGCCGAATATCAACAGGATGAGGTCGTTGGCCGTGAGCGCGATGCCGATGAACAACGGCGTCAACACGAAGCCGCTGACGGCGGTGGAATCGCCAAGGATTCCGAGCAGTCGTCCCGGCTCGGCACTGCGTCGCGAGAACACCGGCAGCGCATAGCTGAGCAGGCCGTTATAAATGGCCGTGCGTGGCAGATCGATGATGCGCATCGCCATGTTGAACATGCCGACCGCGTTCGCCCCGGCCGTCATCCCCAGCACCACGTTGACCCCGCGCTGCAGTGTCTGAGAACTCAGTGCGTTGATGGCAACCGGAGTGCCGGCCTTCAACAGTTCGCGCAAGAACCGAAGGTCTATATGAAACGCTATGCGCCGTGGCTCTGCGCGCATCAACACGATGATCGACACGAACTCCATGATCAGTGCCTGGGCAATCACCGCCCAGGCCCCCAACCCCCACAGCGCAACCGCGATGCCGCCGACGCCGCCAACGACTTTGCCCAGTAACGTACGCGACGCGAGCATCTTGAAATTGCCGCTGCGGCGCATTTGCGCCACATACACCCGGGCCATCATGGTGAAGAGGATTTTCACCGAGGCCGCCGCCGTCATCCATCGCAGCAACGGGTCCGGCGTGTACAGCATCACCGCGCCCGAAATCATCACGATGGACAACAGGCTGACGATGACCGACGCCCAGAACGCCGTGCTGATGTGTTTTTCCTCCAGGCGCTCGAGGCGTACCAGCGGGTCTTCCAGCACCGATGAATACACCAGACCGACCAATTCGACGATGGCAATGATGATCGTGCCCACGCCCAACTCGGCGGGCGACAGCAGCCTGGCGTAGGCAACAAAGGTAATCATCGAGAGGAAGATCAGTCCGAATTTCTCGGTGAATATCCAGCCCAGTGTGATGAGGCGACGATTGGCCATGGCGGATACCGGTTCAATGAGCGGCGGTTGAAACCGTTGGCTTGCGCAATGTTTTGGCGCGGGCGTAGAGGTAGCGCAACGTCGGCTTACCGTGGTCGAAGATCAGGGTTTGCCAGGAATGCCGGAACATGCGCTGGTACACGTCGATCACTTCGACATGCTCGCCGCCTCGGGAAAATGTATTGAGAAAGTCGGTGTGGTTGCCCAGCACGAAGTCGATCTGTTGCTGCTTGCTCAGCTGTGCGGCGTAACGGGCGAGGTAAACCTCAATGAAACGGATCTTGTTCTGGTAGTACTTTTTCGGTTGCGCGGTCATGTTGCCGCTGTTGATCGAACGCTCCAGCAACACCTGCGGCACCGTGTGGATTTCCCAGTTTTCCGCGATTCGTGTCCACATGAAGCGGTCTTCGCTGTAACGCAGGCCAGCATCGAAACCGCCGAGCTGCATGATCACATCGCGCTTGACCAGGGCGGCGGACACGCCATTAACGACATTGGCGTGAATGAAATCGTAGAAGTGCATGCCGTTCTTCAGGCGGTTGTCCATCTGCCGCCGGCCGTCGCTGTAATTGACCTGCACGTAGCAGTCGATCAGCCCCACCGGTCGGCCCTGACGGGTGAGTTCGTCATACAGGGCCAGTTGCAGCTCCAGCTTTTGCGGACGCCATTGGTCGTCGGCATCCAGCATCGCCACAAACGTCTCCTGGCTGTGGCGCATGCCGTGGTTTCGCGCGCTGGACTGGCCTTCGTTGGCTTGTTGCAGCAACGTCAGGCGAAACGGCGCTTTGAAATCCCTGACCCGTTGCGGGCCGTCATCGGTGGAGCCGTCATCGATGACGATGACGTGATCGGGCAGGCGGGTCTGGTCGGCCAGGGATGCCAGCGTTTGCTCGATACTGGCGGCGCCGTTGTACATCGGGATAACCACGCACACGGAATGCGCTGAACGGAGGGCTGGGTTGGGCACGGTTGTTTCTCCTGCTGTTACGCCTTGGCTGAATCACGCGGAAATACGGCGCCAGCGCGAGGCTGACGCAGGGTGGCCGGTGATGACTCGGGGAATGTCGCTGGGTGACGCCGAAAGGACAGAGCGAGGGTGCAGAACACCAGGAACTCGGCGGATCGATAGTTGGGGATCACGTACGCCACGTAATTGGTGACGGCGAACAAACCGATGATCACCAGCGCGCTGGCGCGAAACTGCGCGGCCTGATTCGCCGTCACGGCGCGGTATTGTTTGAGCAGCGCTTCGCCCAGCAGCAACACCAGTGCCGCCAACTGAATCAAACCGCCGTTGAGCAGGGTTTCCATGTAGCCGCTGTGGGCGTTGCCGATGTAACCCCAACGCGTGATGAACGCGTCGGCATCAGGACTGGCCCAGAACGCGCCGTAGCCATAACCCTTGAGCCATTGCTGGTCGACATACGGCGCAAGCAGTTCCCAGATCAACGTGCGGTCAGTCAGTGAGGGATCGCGACCGGCCACCTCCAGCAGCCATGCAATGTGGTTGTACAGCAGCAGGCAAAACAGCATGAACACCAAGGTGCAACCGAGGAACAGCCACTGCGAGCGATTGATACGCAAGCGGATCAGGGTGAGGAAGTAGCCGTAGCTCGCCGTGCCGCAAATGATCAACGCCACGCCGGTGGCCGACTGCGCGAGCAGGATGGCGATCAGCGAAAAAAACGAGCAGAACAGCGCCCAGCGGTTGCCTTTGCGGATCATCGGCAGCAACAGCAGGATGGCGATCGCGTTGAGCCGTGCGCCGGCGTTCTTCTCGGCAAAAATCCCTTTGAATGCGCCGTCGCGGATCCCCCCGGACAGGAACGCGACGCTTGGCATGACCACGGCGAGTATCAAGCCGATCAACGCCGCCACGCCGATGGCACAGCCGAGCATGAAAGTGATTTTTTCCAGTGGGTAGTTGTAGGCGATGAAACCGGCAAAAAACACCACGCTGAGCATCGCGACGACGCGCTTGAGGCTCAGCATCGGGTCGTAAGACCAACCGATTGAGGCGATCACCGTGAGCAGGAACAGCAGCAGAAAGACGTTGCTGCGATAAAAGGTTTTGCTCAGGAAGACCTTGTTGCGGATGAAGAAGAACAGCGGCACCAAAAGCGTGATGAGACCGCAGACCTGGTTGGCGACGCTGCCCTCGAGGTCGCGATCGACATCGCCGAAATTGAACCCGCCACCGAGGCCGAAGATAAAGGTGAGCACCTGGATGTAAAACAGCACACCGAACAGGGTGAAGCCATCCCGCAGCGTCGAATATCTGATCGCCAGTGTGTTCACGGTGATGGACTCCCCAGCAACGCATCGAGGTAGGACTGCACCGCTTTGGCATTCATGAATCGGGCGGCCGCCTGAAGGCGCAGATGACGTTGAAAATGGCGGGGGGTGGCGAGTTGCAGGGCAATCGCTTGCGCCAATGCCGGCGGGTCGTCGACGTCGACAAGCGGCGCAACCAGACCACCGATCAAAATGTCCTGAGGCCCATGGGGGCAGCGCGTCGCCACCACCGGAGTGCCCGTCGACAACGCTTCAACCAGCGCGTTGGGGCTGCCTTCGAAGCGGGACGACAGCACAAAACAATCGGCCGCCGCGACTTCAGCCAAAGGGTCGATGGTGTAACCGGGGAGGTCGACGCGATCGGCGACGCCCAACGTGCAGGCCAAATCAACCAATCGCGACTTGAGCGCGCCTTCACCAAAAATGATCAAACGCACACGGCTGTCCGGCAACGCGGCGAACGCTCGGATCAGGGTGTCGAAACCTTTTTGCGGCGCCAGGCGTCCGACGGCGACGACTACTGGGCCGGACTTTTCCCGCAACCATTGATGGCTGGGCCGCGCCGGTGTCTTCTCGCGAAAGTCGTTGTCGAGCACCGGGTTGTCGGCAGTGGTCACGTCCTGGTGCCGCGCAATGGTGGTTTCGACCAGATCCAGCGCGACACCGCGCGAGACGCAGATCACCGGGTTGGGTATCAGCCGATACAGCAGCGGAGCCAACAGATAAGCGACGCGCACCATGAAAGCGGGGTTGACGTGTTTGTCATGGGAAAAGGCATTGCGTTCGCTGACGTGCAAACGTGCGAGCGTGCCGGACAGTGCAGCCGCAGCGATCGCCACGACGTTGACGTGAGTGAGGGCCGCCAGTTGTGCATCAAAGCGATTGCGCCGAAGAAATCGCGCGAGTGCCGGCACCGCACGCACGCTGCGCGGGCTGTGCAATTCAACTTTTTTCACGCGTGGGTCGAGGTGCGCGGCGTTGACGCCACCGCCGGTGAGCATCAGCAACGTCACGTCGTTACCGGCGTCGACCAGCGCACCGGCCAGTCGCGTCATCATTTTCTCGGCACCGCCGGCGCCGAGGTCGTGCAGGATAATCAGCAATTTTTTCATTGGTTCCACACCTGGTAATAGGCCTGCGCGGCGTGCTGACTGGTGTACGGGCGGATGGCGTCAGTGATCATGGTTTCGCTGGGCGCGAGATCATCCCGCGCTGTCAGGCTTCGGAGCATTCCATCGGCCAGTGCCGGTACGTCGTTGACCTTGACCAAAAGGCCCAGTCGGCCGTCGTCGAGCAGTTCTCTGGGGCCTGTCTGGCAGTCGCAGGCAAGTACTGGCGTGCCCAGCGCCAAGGCCTCGATCAGTACGGTCGGCATGCCTTCATGCAGGGAACTCAGGATGAACAGGCGCGCGTGTCGGAGCAGGGGGTAGGGGTTGTGCAAATAACCGGTGAAGTGCACCCGGTGCGCGACGCCCAGACGCTGGGCCTGCGCCGCTAACGCAGCGCGCAAGTGGCCGTCTCCGGCGATCACCAGATCCGGCAGCACCCGGCGGTGCAATGCCAAAGCGTAGGCATCGAGCAACAGGTGAAACCCTTTTTGCTCGGTCAGTCGACCCAGCGCCAACCAAAAATCGCCGGGTAATCCTGCAGGCAGCGGCGCCTGTGCGGCTTGAAACAGTTGCTCGCTGATGACCGCGTTGGGGCAATAGCTCACGCGCTGCTGACCCCAAGGCAGCAAGTCGACAAGAGACTGGCGCAGCACCGTGGAAACCGTCACCACTTTTCCGCTGCCGCACAGGTACAAGGCATAGAGCAGGCG
Organism: Pseudomonas rustica; assembly: GCF_049959085.1. Lineage (NCBI taxonomy): Bacteria > Pseudomonadati > Pseudomonadota > Gammaproteobacteria > Pseudomonadales > Pseudomonadaceae > Pseudomonas > Pseudomonas rustica. The sequence goes on from NZ_CP188200.1 coordinate 2,543,890, forward strand.
CAGGCTTGAAGGGCCGGTTTTCTGCTCGGTGCTGTCCAGCGTCACGTGCCGGCTATAGATGACTTTGCAGGCACTGCCCAGGGTGGCGAACCAGGTGCAGACGTTGGCCTGTTCCTTGGCGGAAATAAGATGAGTGACGTTCTCGCGATGAATCAGTCGGCGCAACAGGATGATCGAGCGGATCAACCCGGCGATGCCGCTGCCACCACCGTTGTGGTGACGCTGATCGCCTTCAGTGTCCGGCGTCTCACCGTTCATGACAAAGAAGCTCACCCGCTGGCCATCCTTGAGAAACTGCTCGGACAACCGTCGCTGGACGCGCTCGACGCCACCGCCCAACTTGAAATCCTTGAGGATAAACAGGATGTGCATGGTCATTCCCCAACGCTGATGGCGACTTTGTGCCGGGCCAGCATCGCCAGCAGCTGCACAAAATTGCTGGGGTAATCGATGAGGTAGCGCTTGATCGTGTGGGGCTCGCGGTACATGCGATAAAACGCGCGCAGGTGCAGGCGATTGATCAGTGCCGGGTAGTACTGCCGCGTCGCCAACGCTTCCTGACGAATGAACCCGCCGCAGGTGAAAGCCACCCCGCGAAAGCCTGCCTGCAACGCATCCTGCTCGAACTGTTCCTGCAGTCCGGCGCCGAGGCCGACGATCAGGATGTCCGCTTCGCTGCGACAGATATCAGCCCTTATGCCTTCGGCCTGTTCGGCGTTGAAATAGCCGTGGTGATAACCGGCGATGACCAGTTGCGGATAGAGGCTTCTGATCTTGAGGATGAACAGATCCAGCTCGGCTTGCCGGGCACCGACGAAATACACACGCTTGCCCAGTTGTTCGGCACCGCTGAGCACGCGGTCGGCAATCGAGGTGAAGTCAAAACTGACCCGGCCGATCGTCCTGCCGGTCACGCGCGACATGAATGTCGACATGAGCATGCCGTCGCAAAAATAGGTAATGGTGCCCGGGTTCTGCTCGAAAACGCTGCCGATGGAGGCGAAATTGATGAAGGAATACGCCTGGTTGGCGTCCAGTAAGCGCGGTGAGTAATGCCCGACCAATTCCAGTTTGAACATGGCGTGGCTCCTTTCAGATGACTGAAGGGGTTGGCCGCCCCACGGATACGTAGGTGAAGCCGCGCTTACTCAAACGCTGCGGATCGAACAGATTGCGCCCGTCGAAAATCAACGGTTGCTTGAGCTGCTGAGCGATTCGGTCGAAGTCCGGCGCGCGAAACGCTTGCCACTCGGTGACGATGATCAGCGCGTCGGCATTTTTCAGCGCAGCTTCCTTGGTGCCCGCCAGCGTCAGGTCATCGCGCGCGCCGTAAATGCGCTGGGCCTCTTCCATGGCTTTCGGATCAAAAGCCTGGACGTTGGCGCCGGCCTGCCACAACGCCTCCATCAACACGCGGCTGGGCGCTTCGCGCATGTCGTCGGTATTGGGCTTGAAGCTCAACCCCCACAGGGCAAAGGTCTTGCCGCGCAGGTGACCGTCGAAGTGGTTGAACACCTTGCTGTACAGGCTGGCTTTCTGCTCTTGGTTGCGTGACTCCACTGCCTTGAGCAGCCGAGCGTCAATGTCGACACTGGTCGCGGCATGGATCAGTGCCTTCACGTCTTTGGGAAAACACGAGCCGCCGTAGCCGAGGCCGGGATAGATAAACTGATAACCGATGCGGGGGTCGGCGCCGATGCCGTGGCGCACTTTCTCGATGTCTGCACCGAGCTTTTCCGCCAGGCAGGCCATTTCGTTCATGAAACTGATCTTGGTCGCGAGCATGCAATTGGCGGCGTACTTGGTCAGTTCCGCACTGCGCACGTCCATGACGATGATTTTTTCGCGGCTGCGATTGAACGGCTCATACAGTTCGCGCATGACCTCTTCGGCACGCGGGCTATCGGTGCCGACGATGATTCGGTCGGGGCGCATGCAGTCTTCGACCGCGCAGCCTTCCTTGAGAAATTCAGGATTGGAAACCACGTCGAACGTCAGATCGCCGCGATCATGGTCGGCCAGCACCTGCTCGACACACTCACGCACCCGGTCGCCCGTGCCCACCGGCACCGTGGATTTGTTGACGATGATGAGGTGACGATCCATGTTCAGCGCGACGGTTTGCGCCACGCTCAGCACGTATTTGAGGTCGGCCGATCCGTCCTCGTCTGGCGGTGTGCCGACGGCGATCAACAGCACATCACCGTGCTGTACGGCTGCGGCCAGATCCGTGCCGAAGCGCAGTCGGCCACTTTGGTAGTTGTCGCGCACCAAGGTTTTCAGGCCCGGCTCGTAGATGGGCAGCGTGCCTTCTTTCAGCGCCTCCACCCTGGCAACATCGACGTCGACGCAGAGCACGTTGTGCCCCACCTCGGCCAGTGCAGCGCCTTGAACAAGGCCCACGTAACCAATACCGAATACGCTCACATTCATGGTCAAACCTCAGGTCGTTTGATGGGTGTCAACGCAGGGGCAGGGGGGGCTGAAGCGCTCGGGCAGCGGTCAGTAGATGTTTTTCGAAAACAACGTGAAGGGGGTTTTGAGGAGGATTTTCAGGTCGAGCCACAGCGACCATTGGTTGATGTAGTTGAGGTCTTGAGCGACGCGCAGCTGCATCTTTTCCACCGTCTCGGTTTCGCCGCGATGCCCCGTAATTTGGGCCAACCCGGTGATGCCCGGCTTGAGACGATGACGGGCCATGTAGGCGCGCACCTTGCCGGTGTAATAAAGGTTGTGGGTGACGGCATGCGGGCGCGGGCCAACCAGCGCCATCTGGCCGCAGACGACATTGAACAGCTGGGGCAACTCGTCGATGGAGGTGCTGCGCAGGAAGTGCCCGATTGACGTCAGTCGGTCATCGTTACGGGTGGCCTGACGCACCTCGCGGTCGTCGTGGACGCGCATCGACCGAAACTTCCAGACCTTGATCACTTCACCGTTGCAACCGTGGCGGTTTTGCTTGAACAGCACCGGGCCCGGCGAGGTCAGTTTGACGGCGGCCGCCACGCCCAACAGCAGCGGGCTGAGCAGAGCAATTGCCAGCGTGGCCAGGCTGCGTTCCAACAGATCCTTGCAAAGCAGGCTGGCAGGGTGCGAGCTGATCAGGCTTTCATTGAGGTAAATGGCGGGCATTCGCTCGATTTCCGAGATCGAATGGTTGAGGAGCATCATGCTGCCAAAATCAGGTATCCATACGACGTCGACATTCATGTCCAGCAGGTCGATGTAGAGCGCTTCAATGGTCGCGGCATGGGCCAGGGTCAGCACGATATACACGCGGCGCACTTCCCGGCGCGTGATGATTTCGCGGATCGCATTGACGTGGCCGAGCAGCGGCAAAATGCTCGGCGCCGGGCCGCTGTCATCGGCTGCGGCGATGAAGCCCAGCACCAATGCGCGGTTCGGTCTGGAGAGTTTCTTCGCCAGCTCATGGGCGGTCGGGCAGGTGCCGATGATCACTGCGCGACGCCCGTTGCACACCCTGCGCGAGTGCAGCCTGGCGAAGTAATGCAGCGGCAGAAAACTCAACGCCTGCACCACGAAACCCAGCACCGCCCAAATCATGATCACCTGGCGCGAATAAATCGCACTGGTCTGGGTGCTGAAGGCAATCGCGGCGAGCACGGCCAGCAGGATCAACCAGCCAGCCAGCAACCTGCCGAGTCCGACCAGCAGGCCATGGCGCTTGTGGTAGACCTGCATCACGCTGTAAATCGGCACTGAACCGAGCACGGTCAGAATGATCAGGACGCGGTATTCGCTGGTCAGACTGCCGACGCGCCAATACACCAGCAGCATCAGCAGCGAGGTGGCCAGCGCCAGCGCACAGGCCCACTGGCCCCAGAACGTCAGGCCGCGGCGGTGCGTCATATGAGCGGTATAGAGCGGCGTCATGGGCTTAACCTCAGGCAACAGTTATCCATCAGCGCTGATCGGGCAGACACGAGGTCTCTTCCGCAGGCTGTTCCGTGGTCAGGCAGAGGTGACGCGAATAAGTGATGGCGAAACGGGGCGTAGCGGCAGGCGTGTCAGCCCGCAATTATCTGGGCGCGAAGTCGTAGTCGTAGAACGCCCGGGAGTGGTGATAGCCGTACTTGCGTGCCTTGCGCAGATCCACCTGGTTGAGGACGGAGCCAAACACCGGCACCTGACTCTGCTGCAACATGGCGATTCCCCGCTGTACCTGGCTGACTGGCGTGCTGTCGGCCTTGACCACGTAGATCACGGCATCCGAATGCTTGGCCAGCAGCAACGCGTCGCTGATCATCTCGGCAGGTGGAGAATCGATAATGATGTGGCGATACCGCGACCGCAGCACCTCCAGCATCCGCGCCATGCGCGGCGAGCTGAGCAAATCCTGCGGTGGTGGCTGCAGCGCCGGGTTGAGCGCAGCGGCAGGGGATGGCAAGCGCGGCGCCGCGAGCATGTCCAGCGCAGGCGGGAGGACTTTTCCGGCCGGCAACATGTCCAGATTGCCCACCGAAACAATGCAGTCTTCAAGTCTGGCGGTGCCAGCTATGACGTTCGCCAGTCCCGGGCTGTCCGGTGGGAAATCAAAGTTCAGCGAGAGGGTGGGCTGACGCATGTCGGCGTCGATCAACAGCACACGCTCGAGCGACGTCAGGGAACTGGCCAGATTGGTGGCGATGGTGCTCTTACCTTCACCGGCAACCGTCGACGTCACCAGAACAACCTGCGAAGGCATTTCACTGCTTTGCAGCATTAGCCAGGTGCGCAGATTACGGATGGTCTCGGAAAAGCGCGGGTTGTCGTTGTCGGCAAACAAGCGTGCCAGTTGCCGGCGGGTTTTCTTGGTCACCAACGGCACGACGCTGAGCAACGGAATGTTCAGCATGCTCTCGATCGACTCGTCGGTTTTGAAGGTGTTGCTCAGACTGTCGAACAGCAGCGCCAACGCGACACCGATCACAGCCGCGATCAAACCGACGATGGCGACGATCAGCGTTTTACGCGGTTTGCTCGCGTCGACTGGAACGATGGCCGGGTCGACGATGCGGACTTTTGTCGAGTCCATGTCGGCGGTGGCAGTGGTTTCTTTCAAGCGGGTGACGAAGGTTTCATAGAGCGCTCGTGAGCTGTCGACCTCGCGCTGGAACTCGCGCAACTGAAACTCTTTGCGCGCGATGTCCTGAATTTGCGCCTTGTTGCTGTTAAAGGATTGGCGCAGTGACGCCTCGCTGGCCGTGGCGAGTTGGTATTGCCGCTCGATCCCGGCCACCACTTGTTGTACCTGTAATTGCAGGCTGGTGGTCGCGGTACGCAGTTCGGATTGCGCCGAGAGCAGGCTCGGATGTTTGGGGCCGTAGCGTCCCGCCAGTTCATCAACCTTGGCCTGGGCGAGGGCGCGATCCGCCTGGAATTTCTGTACCAACGGATTGCTCAAGACCGCCGGCACGCTGGACAGTCGGCTCAGATCGCCATTGCCCAACGCCTTCGCCTGGCGGTACTCGCTTTCCGCTTCTGCGCGGTTACGCCGGGCATCAACCATGCGATTACCGGTCATTTCCAGTTCATTGGCGCTGATGGTGGCCACCCCGCCAACGTCGACCAGACCTTGCTCTTCGCGATAGCCCTGAAGCTTTTTCTCGGCAGCACGCAAATTGTCGCGCAGCTTGACCAGCCGGGTGTTCATCCAGGCGGTGGTGGTTTGCGACGACTTCTCGCTGGTGTCGAGCTGGCTGTCGGTAAAACCCTGAGCCAGCGCATTGGCTGCCGCTGCTGCCAGAGCGGGATCGGGCATCTCGACCTCGATCTCGAGCAATTGGCTCTTGCCGACGAACTTGACGCTGGTGTGCAGCATGAGGTTTTGCGTGACCTCATTGAAGGCGTCTTCTTCAGTCGGTGCCTCGTTGGGCGGCAAAAAGCGGCTCCAGCCCGGGATCCATTGGTCAAGGTCAAGCCCGCCCAGCCAATCGCGCGGCGTAAACCAGGGCTTCGGTTGCTGACGCGGGTCGGTGATCGGGTTGGTGGTCAGGCCGAGTTTTTTCACCGCGCGCTCGGCTAGATCGCGCGATTGCAGCAGCGCTTGTTGGGTCTGCAGATAGTCAGTGGCGTTGCCGCTGGAATCCTTGACCTGCTGGAAGGACATCAGCGGCGGCGTTTTATCGTTGAACAGCAGGGTGGTGCTGCCGATGTATTGCGGGGTGATGGTGGAAACCACCGCGGCCGCGAGCAGCGCGCTGAGCACAACCCCCCAGCCGATGGCCCATTTGGCGCGCCAGATGACCCTCCAGAGTTTGAGAAGATCCAGGGTGTCCTTGTCTTCGCTGTACTGCTGATGCAGATGCGCTTGGAGAGGACGTTCGACGTAGGTGCTAGGGCTGTTGTCCATGATTAGAAAAAGCCTTGTGCAATGGAAATGGTGTCGCCGGGAGCAATCGTGGTGTTTCGCGTACGTTATCGGTGAGGGTCGAGCCACCGTCGCCGCGCATGATGGTCACGCGCTTGATCGAGGCCCGCTCGGTCAGGCCGCCGCCCAACGCGATGGCTTTCTCCAGTGTCAGGCCCGGTACGAAGGGGTAGCTGCCGGGTTTTTGCACTTCGCCATTGATGTAGAAAGCCCGGTATTCAATCTGGCTCAGGCTGACTTTCGGATCGATCAGGTAACCCTGTTTGAGCCCGTCCACGATGATTTTTTCAACCTGGCCCGGGGTCAGTCCTTTGGCGGAAATCTCGCCCAGAAACGGATAGGAAAAGGTGCCCGCATCGCTGAGGCGGATCTTTTTGAGGCTCAACTCCGGCTCACCGAACACAATGATGCGCAAGACATCGCCGGCAGCCAGTTTGTATTGAGTGCCCGGATCCGCAGCAAAAACGGAGGGTACGAACGCCAGCGCAAACAAAAAGAAAAGACCGTGCCTGTTCATGTCGATACCCTCTTAAAGGCTGACGTTGAAGCTGATCTGAAACACGTTGCGGGTGAAGCTTTCATCGTCGGCATCGGAATCGTTGTCGCGATATCGATAGCCGAGTTCGATGTCCAGCCATCGGCGCATCGCGTACACCACCGCCAGGTTGTAGTCCTGAAAGTTGTCGGTGCGGCTTTGGCCTTCGTAGACATAACGGCCGATCCCGGCCTGCGCCACCGTGGTGATCCGTTCCGTCCAGCCATGACGCCAACCGACCTGGGTGAACGTCGACTTCACTGCCTCCGCGCCATCGTCACCCTCGGCGAGTGCCTGGCGGGCGACAAAGGTAAACGTTGAATAAGTGCGCGGTTTCCATTGCAAATCCACCTGCCAGGTGGGGTTGTCGAGGTCTTTGGACTCGCTATTGTCGAAGTTCTTTTTTTCATAGCCCACACGCACTTTGCCGGTCGTGCGTGCCGTGAAATCCCAGACGGCACCGGCCAGTACGGCGTCGGAGTTACTGCTGCGCGGACTGTCGGCTTGCAGGTAATCAAAATGGGTGTGGTCATATTCCAGCAAGCCTCGGGTGTTACTACCGATACGGTGGTACCAGGTGCTGGTGAGTGCGGTGGTATTGCGTTCTTTGTCGTCGTTGATGCCGTCGCCATTGTCGTAACGAAGTTCGGCGTAATTGGCCCCGACATCGATCTGATTGTCCGCGCTCTTGGCGCCAAAGGTATAAAGCCCGCCGACGCGTTTGTTGTTGAGCTTATCGTTGATGCCTTCCACCGCCGTCGATTCGGTGCGCTCCCATTTGCGGTATTCCGCTTCGAGCTTCAGGCGATGGCGATCGGTGAACTCCATGACACTTTCCGCGCGCACGCGCTGTGCGGTGTTCGAGGCATCCGACTCGTCGTGATAAATGTAGCGAGTGGGCTGCCAGATCAATCGTGTGGCGCTGTTGCGATCTTCGGCCTTGAGTTCGAAGGTGGGCGCCAACTTGGTGATCATTGAGGACTTGTTGTTGTTTTCCACTTCGCGAAAGTTGTCGTCGTAACTTTCCGAGAACAGGAAAGATGGCGTGAAGTCGAACCCGTACACATCAATGGCTTGTGGATTAATGCTCCAGGCCATTCCGGGATAGAGAGAGGCCATAATCAGTGCGACAGGGCATCGTGACTTCAAGGCCATGTTTAAGCTCCTGAGCAAAGGCAGAAAAGACACGTCATCAGGGGTAGGGCTGAAAGGCGCGCGGTTGACGCCCGATAACGCTGCGTGGCAAGCAGACCGATTGCTCCCGGTTGAGAAACTGCAGAAGCAGCATCACGCGGTCGTTGCCGTGTAAAGCGAGGAAGACAGCCTCGAGTGGCGATAGCGGGCCACTGATGATTTGCAAAGGCTCGCCGGGCCGCAGGGCCTCGTCTGTCGCCATCTCCGACGCCAGGCAACGTCCACGCAGATGCTCGATGACGTGCTCTGCCACCGTCGCAGGATCATTATTGAATTCGACAACTCGACTGACGCCACGCGTGGAACGCAAGGGTGCCCAGTTGTCATTTCGACTGAGCTGGATAAACAAATATCCGGGGAACAGTGATTCCGACACCCGCTGTCGTTTCCCGCGAATAACGCGCTCACGGACGAGCCGGGGGTGGTAAACCACGTAATTCTGCTGAAGCAGATTCAGGTGGGCACGTTCATCCTGACGGGGTTTGCATTGCAACAAGTACCAATTAGGTCGATCCGGGCTGGTGACTGGCATGCTGGTAAACTCTGGAATGATCGAAAGTTTAAGCAGGCAGGCGCTCAATTGAGGGCGATGAAGAGACCATTGGCAAAAGATTGTTTTTATGATGTAACGCGAGAAGTGTTTCATTAATGAATCAATTAACGAGTCATTAAGGTGCATAGCGGATGAGTGTGACGCTATTGTGTGCGGTGTAGCAGGTATTGGGTCTAGCCCAACTTCTTTAGAGACAAAGCTACCGCACGGTCTGCATATTGCAGTACAGGGAAGGTGTCGCTAAGTCGTTGTCTCTATAATGCCGTTTGTCGAGTCAATATAAACTCGCGCCTTATACAGCGAGACCTCGGTAGTTATCGGCCAGTCTGTGCAATCTGTCAAACGTTAGCAGTCAAAAAACTCGCCATTTGTCAAATGGCGAGCTCGTTCGATCATAGGCTGTTGAATCTATTATTTATTTTTTTCTGGCATATCGAACAAAATTTTCTGTGTTTAAGGGGCGCGGCTATTGGAAGAATGCGATAGCTGGTTTCCCATAGTTGGGGATCAATATAAAGTCTGGACGTCATTTCCCTAACGACGTTATAACTAATCGTCTACCAGATTGATGGGAGCAGGGACTATGACCGTTCTTGTGACAGGTGCTGCGGGCTTCATCGGATATCACACGGTCAAACGATTGTCTCTGGAGGGCCATACAGTAATAGGCATCGATAACCTCAATGACTATTACAGCGTGGCGCTTAAACAGGCACGGCTCAACGAGTTGACCGACGTAAAAGGATTCCGTTTCCAAACGATGGATATTGTTGATAAACCGGCCTTGATGGCGCTGTTCGAGGAGGAAGGTTTTAGCGAGGTTATCCACCTCGCCGCACAGGCAGGTGTTCGTTACTCCCTGGATAATCCGGATGTGTATGGGCAATCGAATCTGGTGGGGTTTTTGAATGTACTGGAAGCCTGCCGACACTATCCGCCCGCGCATCTGATCTACGCGTCGAGCAGTTCCGTTTACGGTGCCAACAGCAATTTACCCTACCGGGTCGATGACGCAGTGGAACTGCCGGTTTCCCTGTATGCCGCGACCAAGCGCGCCAACGAGTTGCTTGCCGCCAGCTACTGCCATCTCTACGGCCTGAAGGCCAGCGGACTGCGGTTTTTTACCGTTTACGGGCCTTGGGGACGACCGGACATGGCGCTGTTCAAATTCACCGAAGCGATCCTCGGCGGCCTGCCGATTGATATTTACAACCATGGCCAGATGGCGCGGGACTTCACCTACGTCGATGACATTGTCGAAAGCATCGCCCGACTGTGTCCAAAGCCGCCGTTGCCAGCCAAGGACGCCGCGGGCGTCAACCGGATTTTCAATATCGGGCGCGGCAGCCCGGTCGCGTTGCTGGACTTTGTTGATTGCCTGGAGAGGGCCTTGGGCAGAAAAGCTCAGCGCAACTTTTTGCCGATGCAGGCGGGCGATGTCGTCAAGACCTGGGCTGACGTTTCGGCGCTGGCCGAGTGGATCGGCTTTTCTCCGCAGGTGGAAGTCGAGGCGGGCGTGGGGGAGTTCGTCAGGTGGTATCGCCAGTTTTATCAGGTTTGAGTCTTGGCGGTGATGCTGTTCATTAGCGGTCGTACGCTTAATGCAGCGACTGCTCTTCGAGGCAGGCGCAATGTTTCAAGGCGAACGCTCCGGTTCGCCAGTCGCGTTATGTTTGATGATGTCCATGACGGCAGCGGTCATGATTGCCGTGGAAACACCGAACATAAGAATGCCATTAGCCGCCTCCAGCGGGCTGAGCAAGCGCCATTGCGGGCTCAGAACCACATCGCCATAGCCCAACGTGGAGAAGGTCACGCCGGAAAAATACAGCGCGCTGGTGAAGTCTTTGAACTCGCCTAGCAGCAGGAACAGCAAGGCCCACAGGGCCATTTGCACATAGTTGCCGATGAGCATCACCACCATGACCATCGACAACAAACGCACGTCATCTGTCTTGGAGTGGCACGCCTTCATCTTGCGCCGCTGCGACGCATAACGCCGCGCACACAGGGCCAGGAACACCGCCTGCAAAACCACGCAGAGCACGATCACCGGCAGGCCCACGAGGAAATTGATCAGCATGTGCGATCCTCTGTAGAGGTTGGGTTAGAGGCGTTGCGACGTCGCCGGCGATTATCAAGCAGATAAACCATCGCACAGGCATACAGCGTGACCAGAATGAACAGCCCCATGCGGATCGCGAAGGCGGTATAGACATCCTTGCCGGCGGCGCTGTCCTGCACCGACTGGCCGAGCAGAATGATCATGGTCATCAGGCTGTTGAGCCAGAAACCCGGCGTGTAGCGGCCAGGGCTCAGCCCATAGAGTTTTCGGGCCACTAGCAGCCCGAACAGCAGCATCCACAGGAAGAACATCCACAGATTGACGAACAGGCCCAGGGCGAACCAGAAGATAATCGCCAGCAGGCCGCCGAGCAGGGTTGAGCCGAGCAGTTCCCGCCCGGCAGATCGCGCGCTGGTAACGGTGCTCTGTTGGCCGAGGTTGACCGACTTCATGATGATCGGCATGTAGCTGGCCGGATCGATCAGCGCCAACAGGAAGGCAGGCATCACCACCAGCGCGGCGCGCAACGCCAGCCAGTTGACCTCATCTGCCGACAGGGTCGGTGCGGGGGCGGGTGGTCGTGTATCGATGGGATCCGGGAACAGCCAGTGGCTGATCGACACCGCCGTGAGCGCCAGCAGCATGCCTTTGACCAACGAGACCACCACCTGCAGGGCCAGATCGAAGTCGGTGGCGCCGGCCGCGCTGATCATCGTCAAGCCAACCACCATGAAGGTGGCGACCAGCGCGCTGCCGCCTCGCATGCCATAGCGGAACACCAGAAACAGGCCCAGGCAAACCAGCATCACGCCGACCGCCGCGTAATACTGCAACAACGGTATCAGCAGCAAGCCGCTGCCGGTGGTGATCATCAGCACCAGGGCCAGGCCCAGGCTGGCCTTGAACGGCAGCGGTCGGTTCATCGCCGCCAGGATCGTCAGCGCCAGCATCGGTGCGATAAAAGGGATAGGCAGGGCCAGACCGAAGCTTGCGGCCAGGCAAAGCGCCGTGCCCGTGGCCAGGCGCAGGGCACGCCGGGCGCGGATCTGTTGCTCAGTAGGCATACGACATCCAGCTCATCACACGCAGAAACAGGCGACCGAGAACGTTCAGCGGATTGCCCTCGTTGGGAAACGCCATCACCTCGGCCTGGCCACCGACACGGATGCCACTGATATCGCTCAACTGGCCTGGCTCAAGCTCAATGATCACCGGAAAGCGCTGGGCCGGGCGCAGCCAGTCACGGCTGTTCTGCACCGTGGGCAAGGTGCCGGCTGGCGTGCTCTGACCCGTACTGACGCCATATCCGACGCTGCGCACATGGCCTTCGAATACGCTGCCGGGCAGTGCGTCCAGCACGATGCGCACCGGGGTGCCGGGCCTTACCTGCCCGAGGTTGTTCTCCGTCATATCCGCCGAGACCCACGCGTCGTGGATGGCGATCAAGGTCATCAAGGGCGCTCCAGCGGTGGCGAACTGGCCGACATCGGTGCGCAGGTCGGTGACCAGACCGTTGGAGCGGGCCCGCACGACGCTGTTGGCCAGATCCAGTTCTGCCTTGTCCACCGTGGCGATTGCGCTGAGCAACAGCGCATTTTTTTCGTCGCCGCCCCCTTGGGTTTCGCGCCGATTGCTAACTGTCGCAAATCATTGAAATCCAAGTCGCAGGGAGGGTTGGCTGTAACGGTCAAGAGCAGTTTGCAACATTGCCTGGACTGGACGCCCGACGTTGTCGTCTTCATTGGAGGCATGGCCTGGGAGCGATCAGACGCTCCGGACATTCGAAACTTTCTTCGTACCAGTCGCTCAAGTGGCGCAACAATTGCCGGTATCTGTGGGGGAACGTTGGCACTAGCGAGGGCTGGCCTTCTCGACACCGTTCCTCATACCTCGAACAGTGCCGATTTTTTGCAACAGAATGCCGTGGATTATGAAGCGAGCACCCTTTATAGAAACAGTCCGGTAGCTGTGGTGGCAGACCGAATCATAACGGCTCCCGGCCCTGCACCCATTTGCTTCACCTGCGCAGTGTTCGAAAGCGCCGGACTGTCCTCAGAGATTGTTTCTCAGTTCAGATCAATGTTGGCAGCGGAACATTGATGACCACTTCGGCCGGGTAATCGAAAGTCTGCAGTGGGCAGGCTTCGCGAGGCCGATGAAGTCTCAATCAACCATCACCTCATCCAGCGCCTGCTCAAGCGTGCTCACCGTACGCTCGATATTGTGCAGCTTCTCCAGCCCGAACAACCCGATGCGGAAGGTCTGGAAGTCGGCCGGCTCGTCGCATTGCAACGGCACGCCGGCGGCGATCTGCAGACCGTGGTTGGCAAATTTCTTGCCGTTTTTGATGTCGGCATCATCGGTGTAGCTCACCACCACACCTGGGGCCTGAAAGCCTTCAGCGGCCACGCTTTTGAAGCCTTTGCCGGTCAACATCGCGCGTACCCGATCGCCCAGAGCCTGTTGCTCGTCGCGAATCTTGGCGAAACCATAGGCCTGGGTTTCTTTCATCACGTCGTTAAACCGCGCGAGGGAATCGCTGGGCATGGTCGCGTGGTAGGCGTGGCCGCCCTGTTCGTAGGCTTGCATGATTTGCAGCCACTTTTTCAGGTCGCAGGCAAAGCTGCTGCTTTGCGTGTGTTCGATGCGCTCGAGGGCCAAAGGGCTGAACATCACCAGCGCGCAGCAAGGGGAGGCGCTCCAGCCTTTCTGTGGGGCGCTGATCAGCAGGTCGACGGCGCATTTGTGCATATCAACCCAAAGCGTGCCCGAGGCGATGCAGTCCAGCACGAACAGACCACCCACCGCATGTACGGCATCGCCGACGGCCCGCAGGTACTCGTCGGGCAGGATAATCCCGGAGGACGTTTCAACGTGGGGAGCGAAGACAATCCTCGGCTTTTGCGCGGCGATCGCTGCCAGCACTTCGTCCAGCGGCGGCGGGGTGTAGGCAGCCTGGTGACCGGCATCGACGGGGCGAGCTTTCAGCACCGTGGTGGCCGCCGGGATGTTGCCCATCTCAAGGATCTGGCTCCAGCGATAACTGAACCAGCCATTGCGTATCACCAGGCATTGCTGACCGGTCGCAAACTGCCGCGCCACCGCTTCCATACCAAAGGTGCCGCTGCCCGGCACCACGGCAACGCCTTGGGCGTTGTAGACCTGCTTGAGGGTCTGGGAAATGTTCTTCATCACCGCTTGAAAGGACTGCGACATGTGGTTCAGCGAGCGGTCGGTGTAGACCACGGAGTACTCGACCAACCCCTCGGGATCGATACTGGGATAGAGCTTCGACATGGCGTGATTCCTTTGGCAGAGATGTCAGTGGGTTCGACCGTGCCTCAAGTGTTGGCAAATGACAAGATTGCAGAGATTGAAATGCAGCTTCGGGTCAGGCAAAGAAGTGTAGGCAAGGTACAGCTATGAGCTGATTGAATGTCATCAATACGGTTAAAGTGCCCTCCAATATCTCAACACGCCGTGTGAACGATGAATCCCGCGCTGTTTATTTCTCTCGATGGCCCCAAAGGCACCGGCAAAACCACACTGTTGGAAGCCGTGACGGCAGCCCTGAGGGCCGACAACAAGAAAGTCATTCGCCTGTGCGAGAGAAAAAACGATCCCGACAGGGCTGGCACCATGGCCCTCGTCAATCAACTCGCAAGAGACCCATCCACAGATCTGGAGTGGGCTATTTGTCAGCGTCTGGCGGATAGCCGCAGCTGGATTTCACAGCATGTGCTGCCCAAGCAACCGCTGGACAGCATCATCCTGATCGACCGTTGGTACCCGTCAGACGCGGCGTTTCGCCGAACCGTCCCGTTTGCAGAGATTCTCCAACTGAACATGACGCGAGACGTGCGCGTGCCGGATCTGCATGTCGGCGTCGTGACCGATCCTGATATTTCCTGGGCGAGGGCGGCGGCACGCTCCCGGGGGTTGGGCAGCACGGTGATCCACAAGCGCGAAGAACACGTGGCGTGTACCGAGGCGTTCGCGCGCGCGGTGACGGATCAGGGTTGGGTGTTGTGCCGCAATGAAGGCACGATTGAAGAGGCCGTGGCGCAGGTGGTTGGCGAGATCTATCGGGTTCTTCGGCAGCGCTCCGAGCAGTAGCGTACTTGCTCCCAGCAGCGCGCCCATTTCTTTCTCCAAGTGAACGGAAGGCCGCAGGTCACGCAGGTTTTGACGGGCAGCTCGCTCTTTTTCACACCGACTCACCGTGATCCAGTTTGGCGAGCAGGAACTGCCCGCGTTGCCACAGCGCCTGCTGCTTGGCTTCAGGCATGCGGTCGAGGTTTTTATAGAGCATGCTCATGCGCTGATTGCCACGCAGAAGGTCGCCGTGGCGCATGAGGAAGTGCCAATACAAAGAATTGAAAGGGCAGGCGTCGTCGGTGGTGCTTTCGCTGACTTTGTAGGCGCAGTCACGACAATAGTCAGACATGCGCTTGATGTACTGGCCACTCGCGCAATAGGGTTTTGAACCCAGATAACCACCATCGGCGTGCATGACCATGCCCAGCGTATTGGGCAGTTCCACCCAGTCGAAGGCATCCATGTAGATCGCCAGATACCAGTCGCATATCTGGCTGGGTGCGATACCCGCGAGCAGGGCGAAATTGCCGGTGACCATCAGCCTTTGGATGTGGTGCGCGTAGGCATGTTCCAGGCTTTGACCGATGGCCTGGCGCATGCAGTTCATCTGCGTTTTGCCTGTCCAGTAAAACTCTGGAAGCGCGCGGGTGTTGCCGAAGACATTGCCTTGCGCGTAGTCGGGCATCTTCAGCCAGTAGACGCCATGGACGTACTCGCGCCAGCCGATCAGTTGCCGAATAAAACCTTCAGCCGCGTTGAGCGGAATGCCGCCCGACCAATAGACTGATTCGACATCGCTGCAAATCTGCCGAAGATCCAGCAGACCAATATTGAGCGCCGCGCTGATCCGCGCATGGAACAGAAAGGGTTCGTTGCTGGCCATGGCGTCTTGATAATCGCCGAACGCGGCCAGCCCCCAATCGAGAAAGTACTCCCACAATGCCTGTGCGTCGGCGTGCGTCACCGGGTAGTCGAACGTCTCGAGCGCGCCGTAGTGGCTGGCGAAGTGTTCGGCCACCAACGCAAGCACCTCTTGGGTGATGGCGTCGGGTTTGAAGCGCACGGGAGGAGGGGGCCGCACGCCCTTGGGCAAGGCTTTGCGATTGTCGGCGTCGAAGTTCCAGGCGCCTCCGACCGGGCTGCCGTCACCGTTGAGTAACAGCCTGCTTTTGCGGCGCATCTCACGGTAAAAGAACTCCATGCGCAGTTGCTTTTTGCCCTGCGCCCAGTCGGAAAATTCGTTACGTGTGCAAAGAAAGCGAGCATCGCTATGCCACTTGATGGGCAAGCCGCAATCCTTGATCGATTGCTCCAGGCGCCAGTCACCGCACTCTGTCAGGTGAATCTCACTGGGATTAAGCAGTGCGTGCCAGCGCTGTAATTCGTTCGGCACCGATCCGCTGTTGTCCGGATCCGTCAGCGTGACGTAGTGCACGCGAACGCCACGCTGACGCAAAGCCTCGGCGAAATGCCGCATGGCACTGAAGATCAGCACGATTTTTTGTGGATGGTGGGGGACATGGCTGGCTTCCTCCATCACCTCGACCAGCAGCACGGCATCGTGATCCTGATCGAGGCCTTGCAGGGAGGCGAGGTCGAAAGATAATTGGTCGCCCAAGACCAGGCACAAGCGCCGCGTCGCATTCATCAATCGGAATCCGTTAAGTTCGAGGTCATCGCCAGGCCGGCAATAAGTTATACAAGAGTAGTCTTCTGTATAGGTTTTTGCGAGTTTAGGCGGACGTCAGCAAACAGTGGTTTTCGGCTGCTGAAGCTCATTTCGATGGAACCAATCACCACGCCCGTTCCCCTAATGCTGTGCAGATAGCCTCTCGGCACACGCTCAGGTCGATTCTGAACTCTCCACTTACAGACGAAGGTTTGATGAATTATGAAAAGTGAACAAGTTGAAGGCGTTGCAGAAAAACTTGCTGGCAAGGCGCAGAGCGCAGTCGGGAAATTGATCGGTGATTCAAGGCTGGACGCTGAAGGCGCTGCACGTCAGGCCTCGGGCCAACTGACCAAAACCTACGGCGACACGTTGGACAACGTCTCGACGTTTGTTAAAGAAAAACCAGTGGCTGCACTGGCCATCGGCGCGGCAGTGCTGCTGTTGGTCAACCGCTTTCTGCGTCGTTGAATCACGAAAGGCAGACATAGCGGCTCTTCGGAGCCGCTTTCGTTTTATGATCTCAGCTAACCGAATTGACGGAATCACCCGCGCCCCATGCTCACGAACCTCTGGTATGTCGTTCTGCCCTCGTCGCAATTGATTGAAGGATTGATGCCGGTGCAATTGCTCGGGCAACCGTTTGTGGCGTTCCGTGATGAGGCGGGCGTCGCGCATGTGCTTTCAGATGTGTGCGTGCATCGCGGCGGTTCGCTGTCGGCCGGCAGCAAGGTTGGCAACAGCGTGCAGTGTCCGTATCACGGCTGGCGGTTTGGTGCGGATGGCGTCTGCACGCACATACCCGCGCAGCCAGACCAGCGGATTCCGGCGAAGGCTCGCGTCGACGCCTATCCAACGCTGGAACGCTATGGCTGGATCTGGGCGTTTTTAGGTGATCTTCCAGAAGCGGAACGTCCGCCTCTACCAACGCTCGACTGGATCGACGATCCGGCCATTCGGGTGGTCAGTGGTCATTTCGATTGGCAGGCCAGTTGGGATCGGATTATCGAAAACGGCCTCGATTTCGCCCACGCTCCCTTTGTGCATGGTTCAACCTTCGGCGATCCGGATCATCCCGAGATTGAAGCGTTCGATGTGGAAAGCGATGCGTGGAGCGGCAGCGCACAAATGCTCATGCGCAGGCCCGCGCGCAAAGGGCTGTTGAGACGCAAATCTTCCACCGAGTTTGTCAGTGTGGTCACTGTTCCGGGTTTTCATTTGTCCGGCCCGTGTACAACGCTGGAGCTCGAATTACCCAATGGCTGGCGGATCTACATCGTCTCGGCGCACGTGCCGATTGACGCCAACCGCACGCGAACTTGGTGGATGATGGGCAGAACATTCCTGCGCTCACGGCTGCTGGATCGCCGGTTCATTGCCAGCAACATTCGTATCTTCGAACAGGATCACGCCGTGCTGAAAAACGTACGACCCGAGCGCGTGCCGGACTCCTTTCAGCAAGAGGTCTCGTTGAAATCCGACGCGCTGCAAATCGCCTTCCGCAAAGACGTGCAGGCACTGGAACAGCGTGGCTGGCGCATTGATGAAGAACGTCTCGCTCGAATATTTACCGGGCGCAAGGCTTGTGCGGTACCGAGCCCCGAGCGTCGTCAAATCCGCGCCCGGGCAATTGAACCGATCCCGCTGGTGGACGTTACCTACGAGCAGGAATAGCGGCTCCTGAAGGCATACATCTTGCTTTGCTAGCAATCAACATAACGATCACTAGCAAAGAGAGAGCCCGCCACCATGATCGCAACCTCCAGCCGTGCGGTGATCTGTACGCCTCATGCCGATGCCAGCGCCGCCGGCCTGCGTATTCTCGACGCGGGCGGCACGGCCATTGACGCCATGCTCGCCGCCAGTGCGATGCTCGCTGCGGTTTTTCCGCACATGACCGGTCTGGGCGGCGATGCCCTATGGATGATCCACGACAGTCAGGTGCGCACCATCGTGGGGATTGGCCAGGCCGGGCAACGTTTGCCCGAGGGCGGAATCATCACCGTGCGCGGCCCAGCGTCGGTTGCCAGCACGGCGGGCGCGATGGCCAGTTGGCAGACGGCGGCGAACATCAGTCGGCATGAATGGGGCTCGCGGCTCGGCTGGGCTGATCTGTTAAGTGACGCCGCGAGCGTGGCCGATGCCGGTGTGCAGGTGTCGCGCTCGCAGCTGTTCTGGCAAACCCTGCGCCAACCTCTGATCGAGCAATTGCAGGATCTGCATCGTCTGTGCAAACACGAAGGGCATTGGTTACGCGAGGGCGATACGTTGCGCCAGCCCGAGTTGGCCAACACCCTGCGGCATCTGGCGAAACACGGCGTCAAGGATTTCTACCACGGCGAACTGGCCGAGGCGTTCGGAGCCGCGTTCGATCGCTTGGGTTGCGGTTTGACGGCGGCCGATCTGGCGGCAACTCGCGCACCCGAAGTCGCACCGATTTCGGTACGTTATCGCGATGGTCGGCTCTACAACGTCGCGCCACCAAGTCAAGGTTTGTACACGCTGCAAGCCATGGCCGCGCTGCAACACAAACCGCTGGCGGACGTCGGTAATGGCAGCGCGCTTTACTATCACTATCTCGTCGAAGCGATCAAACAGGGCCTGCTGCGACGCAATGCGCAGTTGTGCGATCCGCTGAGCCAGCCGTGGGATTTCGCCGCCAGTCTTGAAGATGCGCAGATTAAAGCTTATGCCGATGCCATCGACGATCAGCGCGCGGCGCCGTGGAACGAGCCGGGACGCCCGGCCGATACCATCTGGATGGCCGCGACCGATGCGCAGGGCCGTACGGCTTGCCTGATCCAGAGCCTGTTCCATGACTTCGGGTCGGGCTGCATCCTCGGTGACACCGGCGTGTTGTGGCAAAACCGCGCGGCCGGATTTAACGCCAATCCCCAACACGTCAACGGCTGGGCACCGGGCAAGCGTCCGGCGCACACGCTCAACCCGTCCTGCTATCTGGCTGACGATGGTCGCCGCTGGTTCTTCGGCACGCAGGGTGGCGATGGTCAACCGCAAACGCAGATGGTGCTGGCGACGCAACTGATCGACTATCAACAACCGATTGATCAGGCGTTGCACGCGCCGCGTTTTCTGTTGGGTCGCAGCTTTTTCGACAGCACGGACAACCTCAAACTCGAAGGCGATATGGCTGTGACCACGATTGAAGGCCTCGGCATGTTGGGCCATGAGGTGGAAATCATTCCAGTGCGCAGCCCCATGACCGGCCACGCCGGGATTATTGCGATTGACGCCGAGGGTCGGCGCAGCGCCATGCACGATCCACGGGGGGAGGGCACCGGGCTCGGTCAACCGGACTGATCCTTGCAGCGCACATTTGCCGGGCTCGGGCGGCTGGCGGATAATGCCGCCGATTGCCCGCCAGACACATTGTTGTGGATTGGCCTGCGGCGTTCTGAAAAACAGAGGAAAGGATGGGCTTGAGCACTGTCACCGCCAAACAGCTTGAGGTGCAACGGATCGTCGATGCGCTGTTCAAGGCTATCGCCCAGCATCGCCTGCCGCCCGGCACGCGATTGATCGAAGCGCATATCGTCGAAACCCTGCAAGCCAACCGCAATCATGTGCAGGTGGCGTTGCAGCGTCTGGCGATGCAAAAAGTGGTGACCATCGAAGCCAATCGCGGCGCCATGGTTGCCCAGCCGACGGCACGCGAAGCGCGGGATATTTTCAGCGCCCGGCGCGCCATCGAGCGCGCAATTGTCGAGGCGATCACGCCGGACACCATGCGCACGCAGCGTCAGCGTATCGCCCAACACATGAACAATGAACGCAAAGCCACCAACGACACCGATCGCCGCGCCATCGTTCGCGAGCTGAGCGAATTTCACCTGCTGCTCGGCGAGATCAGTGGCAACACGGTGCTCAGCGACATCCTCGCCAACCTGATGGTGCGCAGCTCATTGATCGTCGCGCTGTATCAGCGTAATGACGTGCCGTCGTGTGCGTCCGACGAGCATCAGGAAATCATCACCGCGCTGGAAAAGGGCGATAACGCCAAAGCCGTGGCGGTGATGATCGAGCATCTGGATGAACTGGAAGCACAGTTAGCGCTGGAAGAAACTGCGCCCGCCGAGTTCAACCTCAAGCAGGCGCTGATTGATTAACGCGGTTTGATCAACGTTGCTGCCGGCCGACTAAACGTTTGGCGCCCGCCCTTGAAGCCCATCAGCGGTGCGCTGATTTCAGCGATGACTGCCGCCGGCGAAGGCGCGTCGAACACGATGAAATCGGCGCGGCACCCTGGTCGCAATCCGTAATCCTTCAATCGCAGCATCACCGCCGACTCGCTGGAGACCCACGCCAGGCATTGCAGCAGTTCCGCCACCGTGCCCATCTGACTGACGTTGGCGAACAGGTTGGCCTGACGGATCAGCGACGCATCGCCATACGGCGTAAACGGGTTACCGATGTTGTTGGTCGAGACCGAGCAGGTCACGCCGCACGCATGCAAATGCGCGAGTGGCGCCAAGCCTCTGGGTTTGTTGTGGAACGCCTCGCGGCCGAGCAAAAACAGATCGGTGCTCGGCAGACAAGTCACCTGCACGCCTGCTTTGGCCAGATGCAGAGCCAGCACCGTCAGTGGCTCACGGGGCAGCGTCGACAACTTGGTCGCGTGCCCGATGGTGACGCGTCCGCCCCAGCCGTGCAGCTGCGTGCAGCGTGCGACTTCCATGACCGTCATGCCTTCGGTGTTCAGGTCGAAATCCAGGTGCAGATCGAGGTCGCAGTCGTAGCGCACCGCCAGTTCAAACAGACGCTGGATCTGCCCATGAGGGTCGCTGTCCATGTACGGGCAGCCGCCAAGCACGGTTGCGCCGCTTTCCAGTGCCTGACACAACAGCGCCTCAGTCCCGAGATTATTCAGCAGACCCTCCTGGGGAAACACGCAGATTTCCAGACTGATGGCCCAGGCGTAATCAGCCTGCAAACGGCGAATCGCGTTGAACCCGGTCAGACCGATCTGCGGATCCAGTTCGACGTGGGTGCGCATGTGCGTCGTGCCTTGCACGATTGCTTTTTCCAGCGCCTGCGCGCCACGCTGATAAACATCGTCTTCAGTGAATTCCGCCTTTGCCGCGCGGGTTTGTGTGACGGCTTCAGCCAGGGTGCCTTCCTGCAAATGACAGCGCTGCATGATGCAGGCCTTGTCCAGATGGATATGGGTTTCGATCAGCCCCGGCATCATCAATTGACCGTGCAGATCAAGGGTTTGCCAGTGGCTGGCATTCGGGCTGAAGCCGTCGACGAAGCAGCCGTTCTCAACGTAGAACTCACTTACTTGGTGATCGCTTCCGAGCCGTGCATTGATGATTTTCAGGGTGCTCATACATTGGCCCCTTCACCCAGATAAGCGGCGGCCAGCGCTTTGTCGGCGCGCAGTTCTGCGGAGCCGGCGGCTTTGACGATGATGCCGGTTTCGAGAACATAAGCGCGATCCGCCACTTGCAGCGCGAGGTTGGCCATTTGATCCACGAGCAGGATGGTCACGCCTTCGTCGCGCAGCGCCGCCAGTGCGTCGTACAACTCGCCGATCATCGCGGGCGAAAGACCCAGCGACGGCTCATCGAGCAAGAGGATTTTTGGCTTGGCCATCAGGCCGCGGCCCACGGCGACCATTTGTTGTTCGCCGCCGGAAAGTAGCCCGGCCGGGTTGTCGATGCGATCTCGCAGGCGCGGGAAGCGCTTGAGGATGGCCTCGATTTCAGCCTCGGCATCGAAGCTGTCGCGACGCGAATAGCCGCCGAGCAACAGGTTGTCGCGCACACTCAGATACGGGAAAACCTGACGGCCCTCCGGCACCAGGGCCAGACCTTTAGCGGCGATGGTGCTGGCGTTGGCCAGTTCGATGTTTTCGTTGTCCAGCAAAATACTGCCGCCGCTGGCGCGATGCAGGCCGGCCAGACATTGCAGGATGCTCGATTTGCCCGCGCCGTTCGCACCGAGAATCGCCACCAGTTCGCCGGGATTGACCAGCAGATTGACCTTGTCGACCACGGCTGACGCGCCGTAATCGATGACCAGATCCTTGACGTACAAACGCGCATCGCGGCTGCCATTCCACACCTGCTCGCGAGGCGTGGCTTGATACTCGGTACCGCCCAGATACGCGGCGATGACTTGCGGGTTTTGCCGAATTTCCGCCGGCGGCCCCGAGGCAATAGGTTTGCCGGCGTCGAGCACCAGCAAGTGCTCGGACACCGACATGACCAGCGCCATGTCGTGCTCGACCAGAATCACTGTCAGGCCGAAATTCGCCAGTTTGCGCAGCAGAATGGCCAGGTCATCCGTGTCACGACGACTGAGGCCCGCTGCCGGTTCATCCAGCAATAACACTGCAGGCGCCGTCGCCAATGCACGGGCGATTTCCACCAGACGCCGATCCACATGCGGCAGATCTTCGGCGGCAATATTTACTTCACCGCGATAGCCGACCAGTGCCAACAGATCCAGCGCCAGACTGCGCTGCTCGACTGTGGAAAGGCTGAACGGCAGGCCCATGCGACCCTGCTGCATCGCCACCAGAAGGTTGTCCAACACCGACATTTCGCCGAACAGCAGGGTGGTCTGATACGTACGGGCAATCCCGGCCCGAGCGCTTTTCCAGGCAGGCAGCCCGGCCAGCGGTTGTTGCAGTTCAATCTGGCCACTGTCCGGTACATAGAAGCCGCTGATCATATTGAGCACGGTGGTTTTGCCCGCACCGTTAGGGCCGATGATGCTGGTGATGCTGCCGGCGGGGGCATGCAAACTGACGTGTTGCGCGGCCTGCACGCCGCCGAAACGAATG
Source organism: Pseudomonas rustica (assembly GCF_049959085.1). Classification (NCBI taxonomy): domain Bacteria; kingdom Pseudomonadati; phylum Pseudomonadota; class Gammaproteobacteria; order Pseudomonadales; family Pseudomonadaceae; genus Pseudomonas; species Pseudomonas rustica. Next base: position 2,567,185 of record NZ_CP188200.1, read on the forward strand.
CCGATATCAGTTACCCGCAAGCCTGAGTTCACGCCACGGCTGCGCAGATGCGCGGCGATACGCCGCTCATTGAAGTGAGTGGGCGGCTGCAAACGCGTGGGTTTGATCCAGCGTCGGGCGAGGGCGCCCAGCAGGCCATTCGGTGCGATCCACAGCACCAACAGCAGCAGCGTGGAAAAAATCAGCAAACGATATTCGGCAAAATCCGAGAGCAGTTCCGGCACCAGCACAATCAACAGCGCGCCAATCAGCGGCCCGAAGAGCATGCCGCTGCCACCGACGATCACTGCCAGCACAAACAAAATCGACTGCGAAAACGGGAAAGATTCCGGGTTGATGAACATCAGCAACGGCGCGAGCAAGCCACCCGCGAGTCCGGTCAACGCCGCCGACAAAGCAAAGGCGAGGGTTTTGCTGATGACCGGATTGAAGCCCAGCGAGCGCGCAGCGATTTCTGAAGCTTTCACCGCGCGCATGGCTTTGCCCCAGCGGCTTTGGCTGAGGCGCTGATAGAAGAGCAGGGCGCCAATCATCAACGCGGCGGCCAACAGCGCGAGGAAAATCGACGGATCAAGCCCGGCAAATTCCGGCATCGGGATGCCCATCAAACCGTTGGAACCGCCCGTGACGTCACGCCATTCGATCAGGCTGTGATGCACGACAAAGGCGAAGGCAATGGTGATCATCGCAAGATACGGGCCGCTAACCCGCAGGGCCGGAATCGCTAACAGCGCGCCGATGACTCCCGCCGCGACACCGGCGATCGGCAGGGCCAGCCACAACGGCCAACCCGCCAAGGTCAGCAGCGCCGACACATAGGCACCGATCGCGTAAAAAGCGATATGACCAAAGGAAATCTGCCCGCTCAGGCCGATCAGAATATTCAGGCTCACGCCAACCACTGTCGCCAGCGCGCACAGGGTGAAAACCAGCAGCGAGTAGCTGTCCAGCGTGAACGCCATGACCCCGGAAACGACCGCGAGGAGGGCGATCAGCAAGGAGGGAAGGTTCTTCATACTTTCACCAATGCCTGGCTGCCGAACAGACCGTTGGGACGAATCGCCAATGCGACAATCACCAGCGCAAACGTGAATATCTGGGTAAACGCCGAGCCGAAATACATGGTGATCAGCGCTTCCGTCAGACCAAACAGCAACCCCGCCGTGAACACGCCGCCAGCGCTGGTGATGCCGCCAAGAATCGCCACCGCAAAGGCTTTCAGGCCAAACAACATGCCCATTTCCGCGTTGACGCTGAACAGCGGCGCAATCAACAAACCGGCGACGGCGGCGAACACCGTCGAGATCGCAAAAGCGATGGCGACCACACGATTGACGTTGATGCCCATCAGCATCGCCGCGCGAGGATTCTGCACGCAGGCTTCCAGCACTTTGCCCAGCCGGGTGTAACGCCGCACCAGATACAACGCCAGCGCAATCGCCGCCCCGGCCAGCGGAATCAGCAATTGCAGGGCACCGACGTTGCTGCCGAACATCTCGACATTCAGGTTGGCCAGGCTGCTTTCAAACTGCCGAGGCTCCTTGCCGAAGGTGAACAACGCCAGGTTATCGACCAGAATCCCGCCGGCCACCGTCGCCATCAGCCACGCCTGTGAGCCGCGACTGTGAAACGGCCGCACCAGCCAGCGCTCGATGGCCAAGCCATACAGCGCACAGAGCAGCAACGTCAGCGGCAGCGCAAACCACAGCGACCAGCCCCAGTTGATGCAAAAGGTGTAGCCCAACACCGCGCCGACCATCATGGCGCTGCCCTGGGCAAAGTTGACGGTGCGCGAGACGACGTAGGTCAGGTGAAACCCTAACGCCAGCAACGCGTACATGCTGCCGAGGCCCAGCCCGGAGATGATGGCGGCGGTGTACATGGCTTACTCCTTAGGCGCGAGCGGGACGATTTGATCGTTGACGAAGTGCGTGAACAGGTAATCGTCCGGCCCTAACGCGTCATGCTTGGTCGGGGTAAACGGTTGCTTGTAGTCCTTGATCAAACCGTCGTATTCGCTGATGGCGTAAAAGCCGTCGCGGATCGCTTTGCCGTCGGTGCTACCGGCTTTTTTGATCGCTTCAACGGCGAGGTGCAGCCCGTCATAAGCATTGGCAATGCCCACCGCCGGGGTGACGTCAGCCAGGGTTTTGATCTGCGGGTAGGCGGTTTTCAATGCGGCCAACAAGGCATCGCCCTTGGCGCTGTTGTGCTCGGTGAACACGTAGGTCTGGATGAAATGCACGCGCCCGGCGTTCGGCCCCGCGAGTTCGCCGAAGCGGCCACCGGCCGGGCCCCAGTGCGAAACGACCGGCACGTCCCAGCCCATACGATCCAGAGATTTCACGACTTGCGCAGAGGGGCTGACATTACCGACGAGGAGGAGGGTGTCGGCACCGGCGTTTTTCAAGCGAGTGAGTTGCGGAACGACGTCGAGATCGCTGTCCTGAATCCGCTCGACACCGGCGTTGGCCATGCCGCGTTTTTCCAGCGCACGCTTGAAGCCCGCCTCGTTGGACTCGCCCCACGGATTGTTGATGAGGATCATCCCCGGCTTCTTCATGCCGTGGTCGACACCGTATTTCACCAGCGCCTCATCCACCAATTCATCGACAGCGGAAACACGGAACACGTAGTTGTCAGCCGCGCCGTTTTCGGTGATTTTCGTACCCGCTGCCCAGATGCCCATGAACGGCACTTTCATCTGATTGACCAGCGGCACGATAGCCAGAGAAACCGGCGTATCGAGACCACCAAACAGTACGGCGACTTTCTCGCGTTGCACCAGTTCGCGCGCGGCGAGGATTCCCTTCGACGGATTGCTTTCATCGTCGCGACGCACCAATTCCAGAGGACGACCGAGCACACCGCCACTGGCGTTGACCTCATTAATCGCCATGGTCAAACCCCGCGTCAGGGCTTCACCGGATTTGGCCGACTGCCCGGAAAGGGCCGCGACCAGACCAACCTTGATCGGCGGCTCAGCCGCTTGCGCGCCACCGAACATTGCCAGGTTGAGCGTGACTGCCGCAGCCACGGGAAACAGCAGACGTTGCAGGTTTTGAAACCGAGTTGCCATGGGTGATTCTCCTGATTGCTAGCAGTTACAGATTTATTGCTAGCAAGGAGGGTGCCACTCGGATTTGCCGTGAAACCTACAGTGTTTACGGGGTGCTCACGGAGAGATTGCGCTCCAAATAAAGGCGAATTGCACCATGGCGAGGCGCCGGGCCATTTGGCTATTTGATTTTCCGCCCTGTCTACCGGGTCGAGGCGCCTTCGCCAAGACCAATGCAACGAAATCCACCTCCGGGCCTCATACATAAATGAATCGGGCGGTGTCGCTGTGCTGGATGCAAGGCCCGATCGCAGGCTCACTCCAACGAGAGGCAATGGTTTTCATGACGACGGCTGAACAGAACCAAGTGGCGTGGTTGGTCGAACAATCCATGCTGCATGCCGCAAGGCAGCGGGCCAAACTCTATTCGGGACAGGGCCGCTTGTGGCAGCAGCCCTACGCCCATACCCGGCCTCGGGACGCTTCGGCTTTGGCCTCGGTCTGGTTTACCGCGTATCCCGCTTCCATTGTTACCCGTGAAAACGGCACCGTGCTGGAGGCCTTGGGCGATGAAGGTTTGTGGCACCTGCTCTCGAAAATCGGCATTCAGGGTATTCATAACGGGCCGCTGAAAAAGTCCGGGGGCCTGCGGGGCACTGAGCACACGCCGACCATCGACGGCAATTTCGACCGCATCAGTTTCGACATCGACCCGCAACTGGGCACCGAGGCGCAGCTGCAGGCGTTGACCCGCATGGCCGCTGCGCACAACGCTGTCGTCATTGATGATGTGATTCCGTCGCACACCGGCAAGGGCGCGGATTTTCGTCTGGCCGAGATGGCCTATGAAGATTATCCGGGCCTCTATCACATGGTCGAAATCCGTGAGGAGGACTGGCCGCTGCTGCCTGATGTGGCAGAGGGGCGTGACGCGCAAAACCTCAGCCCGCAGCAGGTTGATGCGCTGCGCGACAAGCATTACATCGTTGGCCAGCTGCAACGGGTGATCTTCTTCGAGCCGGGGGTCAAAGAAACCGACTGGAGCGCGACGTCGATCGTCATGGGTGTCGATGGCAAGCCGCGCCGCTGGGTGTATTTGCATTATTTCAAGGAAGGCCAGCCGTCGTTGAACTGGCTGGATCCGACCTTTGCCGCGCAGCAGATGATCATCGGCGATGCGCTGCACGCCATCGACGTCATGGGCGCAAAAATCCTCCGTCTCGATGCCAACGGTTTTCTCGGTGTGGAGCGCAAGCTCGACGGCACTGCGTGGTCGGAAAGCCATCCGCTGTCGATCACCGGCAACCAATTGCTGGGCGGGGCGATTCGCAAGGCCGGCGGCTTCAGCTTTCAGGAATTGAATTTGACGGTTGACGACATCGCTGCCATGTCCCACGGCGGCGCCGATCTCTCCTACGACTTCATCACCCGGCCGGCCTACCAGCATGCGTTGCTGATGGGCGATACCGAATTCCTGCGGCTGATGCTGCGCCAGATGCACACGCTCGGCATCGACCCGGGCTCGCTGATCCATGCCTTGCAGAACCATGACGAATTGACGCTGGAACTGGTGCATTTCTGGACGTTGCATGCCCACGACACCTACATGTTCCAGGGCCAGACGTTCCCCGGCAACATCTTGCGCGAACACATCCGTGAACAGATGTACGAGCGCCTGACCGGTGAACACGCACCCTACAATCTCAAGTTCGTGACCAACGGCGTGTCCTGCACCACCGCCAGTATCATCACCGCCGCCCTCGGAATTCGCGACCTCGATGCAATTACCCCTGCGGATATTCAGCAGATCAAACAGATCCATTTGCTGCTGGTGATGTACAACGCGATGCAACCCGGGGTGTTCGCGTTGTCGGGGTGGGATCTTGTCGGCGCACTGCCTTTGCCGGCAGAGCAAGTCGAGCATCTGATGGGCGATGGCGATACCCGCTGGATTCATCGTGGTGCCTACGATCTGGTGGATCTGAACCCGGAGGCGTCGCTGTCAGCGGGCCTCATGCCCCGTTCGAAATCCTTGTACGGCAGCCTGCCTGTGCAAATGCAGGATCCGGATTCGTTTGCCTCGCAACTGCAGCGAATTCTCTCGGCGCGTCGGGCTTACGATATTGCCGCCAGTCGGCAGATTCTGGTTCCGGACGTTGAACACCCGGGGTTGCTGATCATGGTTCACGAACTGCCTGCGGGCAAAGGCACGCAGATCACCGCCCTGAACTTCGGCGCGACACCGATTACTGAAACCCTGCACTTGCCCAACATTGCCCCGGGGCCGGTGGTCGACATCATCAACGAGCGGGTCGAAGGTGACCTTACGCCGGAGGGTGAATTCACCATTGTTCTCGATGCCTATGAAGGCCTCGCGCTGCGGGTAGTCAGCAGTTCGCCGATGATCTAGGGCTTTGCCGCTAGCGGGTGTTGTCGGATGTTCGGCAACACCCGCCGGCTATCGGGCCTTGACCGTCCACAGCTGATTGACCTTGGTCGTGTAGCTTTGGCTCATCAGGTCTCGACGCATCCCCCAGTCAGGCGCGGCGGGCACACTGGCCACCCGAAGAACGCCCTTGCCCCAGCGGCCATTGATCTCATCGAGAACGCTCATGACCTTGTCAGCCATCGCCGGTTGCGAATGGGCGAACAGGTCATCCGTGAATTCACCTGGCTGCCGCAAATCCATCAGCAGCACTTCGGCCTTGCTGTATCTGAAGCCCGGGCGAAACAGCCGATTGACCGCTTCCGTGGCTGCTTTCGTCATCAGGCGCACATCGTTGGTTGGGTAGGGCATTTCCACCAGTGCACCATTGGCATATTTCGCTTCTTCCGGATTGAACATGCCGGTGCGAATGCTCACGCGCATCTTCTTGCACAGCGAGTTTTGCGCGCGGAGTTTTTCGGCCGCACGCTGGGTGTAGGTCGCGACGGCTTCCTTGATCGGCTCGATCTGCGTGAGTCGGGTGCCGAACATTCGGCTGCAGCAGATTTCCTGCTTCGGCGGGTCAGCCTCTCCCAGTTCGAGGCATGACGTGCCGGCGAGCTCGCGCGCGGTCTTCTCGATCACCACGCTGAATTTCTGCCGAAGCATCCACGGGTCGGCCTTCGCCAAGTCCATGGCAGTGATGATGCCCATGACTTCCAGGTGAGCTTTCATACGCCTGCCGATGCCCCAGACCTCGCCGACATCGGTGTTGCGTAGCGTCCAGTCGCGTTTGAACGGATCGCAGAGATCGACCACGCCGCCGGTGATGTCCAGCAGCCTTTTGGCGGTATGGTTGGCGAGCTTGGCCAAGGTTTTGGTGCGGGCAATGCCCACTCCGACAGGGATGCCCGTGCGTTTGAGCAATGCAGAGCGCATCTGCCGACCAAACGCGGACAAGTCACCGGCAATGCCCGTCAGATCGGCAAACGCCTCGTCGATGCTGTAGACCTCAAGCGCAGGCACCAGCGATTCGATGATGGTCATGACGCGTTCGCTCATGTCGCCATACAGCGCGTAATTACTGCTGAACGCGACGATGCCGTTACGGCGCAGATGATCCTTGATCTGGAAGTACGGCTGGCCCATTTTCACAAACGGTTTGGCGTCGTAGCTGCGCGCAATCACACAGCCATCGTTGTTGGACAGCACCACGATGGGCGTCTTCGCCAGGTCGGGCCGGAAAACCCGCTCGCAACTCGCATAAAACGAGTTGCAGTCAATCAGGGCGAAGACCGGTTCAGGTGTTGTCATGATCGCGCACGCTGTATTTCACCACACCCCAGATCACCAGCTCATCGCCCTCCATGACATGTCTTGCCGGGTATTTCGGGTTCTCCGATAAAAGCATCACGGCGTTCTCGCGCAGCAGCAGACGCTTGCAGAAGGGTTCGGAGTTCAGCGCAGCGATGACGATATCGCCACTGACCGCATCAATACTTCGATCAACGACCACCAGATCCCCTGAATAAATGCCGGCGCCCTGCATGCTGTCGCCGTCAATTCTCACCAGGTACACGTGCGGCGCTCGGATGTCGAACAGCTCATCGAGGGAAATGTGCTTCTCGATGTGATCAGCCGCCGGGGAGGGGAAGCCCGCCGGCACCCGGGATGAGTAGAGGGGCAGCTTCTGGCCGCCGGTCGCAAGTGGGCCGAGGAGGGTGATGCTCATGATGCAAGCCTTATCAGATTAACTGTACATGCATACAGTTAACGATTTGCTTGGCTTTTGGTCAATCTCAGGGCTCGGCAATTCGACGGGTGACCGTATTGGCGGGGGCTAGTCAGTTCCTTTGCAGAGCGTTTCATACCATTGCGCGTAAGGCGTATTGGAAACTTGATGCCTGTTTAGATCAGGACTGCCATCGTCCCACCACACCGGGCCTCGTTCTCCGAGTGCAACTTTTGCAGCATGGACGCGTGCTCTTACTGCTTTCAATTGCTGCGGGTCACTGGCGGCTTTTGCAACTTTTACGTCCCGTCGGGCGGCCATGAGTTCGTTTACAAGTTGCTGTCGCAGATCTTCTTGCAGCGAGGGATTGGTGCATCGCCATAGCTGCCCTTTGACAACAAAATAGCGACCGTCAGGCGTCACTGGGTGCATTGCTCATCTCCGATCGTCCAAAGAATGCTCGATGGACGATTGTCGAAGTATCGGGAACAGGAGGGCGGTTCGTTAATTCCTGAGGATCTACTGACTGGAAACGCCCGGCACGTCCATGTTGATCTTGCGCCAGCACGCTTCAGAAAAACTGTAGACCGAAAAGGCAATCAGCCCCAAGGCCATCACCATCAAAATCAGCCATCCTGCGGGCAGATTTTGCAGCGCGTCCAAGGCCTCTTTCATTCCGGGAGGATCCATCGCCTGGTAAGCGGAACCGCTGACGGCCAGCAGCAATGCGATCTCTATAAACACCACGCCACGGGCGATCAGACCGAATCGGGACACCGGGCGGACATAGCGCATGACGTCTTCGTCGGCCTCGAAATACTTTTCAAACGAGGCCTTCCAGCCCTTGATGATGTGAGCAATGCCAACGCCCAACGGAATAAGCGCAATCAGGTAAACCAATAAATTCGAGTATTCCCACGACAACAGATGCGCCAGCCAGTCTTTGGTTTGCCCTCCGGAACTGCCCGAACTTTTGATCCCGCTCACAAGCAGGCTCAAGGCAAATAACGCGAGCGCGCCATTGACCAAACCGCCCGCCAAAAGACCCGCGCGAATCACCAAACCTTTGAGTTGTGTGCCGTGATGATCAACATCACGCGTGGCTTGAAGCACACGCCAGGCTGCGAACGCGAGCAGACCTGCGACCACAAGTCCTACTAAAAAATAGCCGAATGGCTGGGCCAACAAAGCTTCGAGACTTTTGTGACTGTCTTTGGGTTTGGTTGAGTCATGGGCGGCGAGTAACGCGAAGATACCGATGATCAAATAGAGCACGCCTCGAGCGGCGTATCCACCTCGAGCGAGTATCACAAGACTGCGGTGCGCGGACATCGGATCAATTCCTTAGAGTAATAAGGAACAGACCGTTGCGGTTCGGAGGGGTTCTACTGCAATTTACTGGGTGGGGAATCCAGGTTTAGAGGCGCTAGTTGCCCAGAGAGGCGGAGCACTAAGGCTCCGCACAGACACTTCAGACTTTATTAGCGTTGAGCTTGCGCAGCTCTTCGTAAGTCGCCGACTGGACGAACCAGAAACCGGAAACGATGCACCAAACCAACGTGCCGGCCACGAAAATCCCCAGCGCAGGCAAAAAACCGGCGGTGAACAGGGACACGATTGCGACCAGCCAGATAACGGCCAGGGAAACGTAGAGGACGAGGTTGTTGACGCTGATGACGAAGTCTTTCACAGGGCGTGTTCCTTACGGGAAGTGATAAAGCCCCCAATCCGGGGGGTGCGCATGCTATCACCAGCCGTCATGACTTTGAACAACAAGGCCCATTGAAAGAGCGTGATCATCTGAAACGATTTTTTCGAAGTCGTGATACAGGGCGGTAGTGAACAGCATTCCGTAATACATGATTTAACATAATATACATTACACGTAACAAAGTATTACGAGGTTGGGGTGGTTGCGCACAGCATTTCAATCTCCAGCATCGCTAGCGCTCTGAAGTAAAAGTTTGAAATTTTGGGAAGTAAATGTTTGAAACGATGGTTTCGTCTCCATTAAAAAAAATTACTTCCTCGTGGTCTAGCCCGCGCATTTAGCATTCTATCTGATGAGTTTAGGATCAGTACGATCGCCCGATGATCTGCACTGGTTCTCCATACCGTGTTCATTTTTGTCTCCATTAATACTCGCGGTCTCCGTTTAAAGGTTTTACTTGCTGGGCCCGCGCGGGTCTATTTCCCCAAAACGACGCTGCGTGAAATCTGAAGCCTGCAGCGCAGAGTTGATGCTCGGATTTCACCGGTTGTCTCTCGTGGTAAGGATCAACGGCTGAGACATTCCATTCAGTTAAGGTCATAGAGCTAGTGCGATTACCTGGCAGCCTAGGGGCTGCAATGCTTACGACACATCCCCACCTGCAATCACGTCGCTGTGTGAAATCTGTAGCGTTCAGCATGGAGTTGGTGCGCTGGTTTCAAGGGCAGCCACTACCGGTATGGGGAAAAGGCAAACGTCGGCCGAATTACATGCAGATACGGAGGGTTTTGCGGTGTTCACCTTGCGCTTGAGGGTTGTGCAGCTTTCCTGCCACCAAATATCCTGGAAGCTCGCCAGAATTCGGCAGATTCAAAAGCTCAGCAAATTGATAGTCCCGTACCGCTGTAAACCACAATTTTGACTTGTTAACTACCGTAGTTAACAAGTCAAAAAACGAGTTAACAGAATGGTACTGAGCCTGCGTACAAGCGTTGATTTGCCTAGCGCCGCTGGGGTTTCAATGCTCTGTATCGCTGCTCGAACTTTTGGGGTTCGCGTTGAGATGGTTAGATCTATTATTGCTTTTGATGCACTGTCGATGATGACCGTAATCATCGGTTTCGGTAGGTGTTGTCCCTCTTCATCGACCATTAAAATATCAAGGAGAAACGTATCAATCACTACGGATTTTTCCAGTTTTGCTACTCCGCAAGATTAGGTTGATGCCACATCAGAGCACATAGCGCAAGTTGCCTGATGGGTGATTTTTGCTCTTGAAGCTAGACTATGTACTACCAGTCGTGATGCCTTCCTAACAACCTCAATGGTAAAGTCATTTGCCAACTCAACTAAACGGTCATTTAGTGTAGTTAAGTATATCGCCATCCCCAGACGCTCTCTCCAACTAAATTCAGGCAAAAAAAACCTCCCAAACGGGAGGCGAAGAATGAGAAGAGCCACAAGTCAACGTCCAATAGACTGGCTGCACACGCTAAGCGTACGCAGTGCCCGAATCTGTAGGCCATTTCCGTAACTGTTTGTATTTCTCAACCCTGCACCCTCACTGAGGTGATGTGTAATTTTCGGCGTTGATCCTTCTCTATGGGTTGTCATCTACCTTAAAGACAAGGATTTACCATGAACTCTCCCGCCCTCCTTCGCCTGCTCTCCAACGACTTTGAAATCAAGTTGATGCGCTGGGCCTTGATACTGATCTTCGCGATATTTGGCTATGCCAAATGGTTTCCCTATGAAGCTGAGGGTTTGGTGCCTTTGCTCAGTAACAGCGCAATCCTCGGCTGGATGCACAGTGCGTTCGGGATACAAGGTGCCAGCTACGCCTTGGGTGTGGCGGAATGGACCATCGGCTTGGGTCTGATTCTGGGTATCTGGTTCCCACGCATTTCCGTGTTGGCGTCCGCCGGTTCGGTGATCACTTACCTGACCACCCTCACCCTGATTTTCACCACACCGGGCGCCTGGGAAGCGTCGGCTGGCGGCTTTCCGGCGATGGGCGGTGCGACCAGTTTTCTGATCAAGGATGCGGTGTTGCTGGCCGGCTCGGTGGTGTTGCTCAAGCACAGCCTGCTGACGGTGTTGAGAAACTCAAAAGGCAACTTCGCCTGCCAGAACCCGCTGGCCCCGGTTGAAGAGCACAGCGGACTCTGATCAGAACATACATGCGCCCGGTTATACCGGGCGTTTTCATATCAGAAATCCACAGTGGCCGAGAGCAAATAAGTCCGTGGCGTCGACAGCGTCAACCCCGGTTCACTGTCATCTGACGCCCCTGCCGAACTCCAATAACGCTTATCCAGCACGTTCTCGATATTGCCGCGCAAGGTGATGGTCTTTTCATCCAGCTTGAACGTGTATCGCGTGCCGACATCGAAGCGCTCCCAGGAGTCGATCTCCTTCTGGTTTGACTGATCCAGATACTGCGAGCTCGAATAGATCCCGCGTCCAGTCAGCGTCAGCCCCTCCAAGTTTGGCACATCCCACTCTGCCCCAAGATTGACGTTGTACTTCGGCGTCGCCGGCGCACGATTGCCGTCAAACGTGCCGTTGGTGGTTTCAGTCAACTCGCTGTCGATGTACATCACACCGCCGAGCAAGCGGAAGCCTTTCAGCGGTTCGCCAAACACGCTGAGCTCAACACCATTGTTCTCGCGTTTGCCATTGGGCCCGAACACGCGCGTGGTGGCGTTGGTTTCATACGCTGGTTGCTTGATGCGGAAAACCGCAGCGGTCAGCGCATAGGCGCCGGCATCGTACTTGGCGCCGACTTCGACCTGACGGCTAATGAACGGCGGGAAAATCTCATCCTCGTTCACCGACGTCGACGGCGCGATCTTGCCCTGGCTCAGGCCTTCCATATAGTTGGCGTACAGCGACAGTTTGTCGGTCGCCTTGAACAGAATGCCGCCGGATGGCGACATTTTTTGCTCGTCATAAGCGGTGTCGCCCTTCACGTCATCGCTCCAGTCATCGACTTTGACCCGCTGCCAGCGCGCACCGAGGGTCAGCAGTAAACGATCCTCGAAGAAACCCAAGGTGTCCGAGAGCGCCACGCCGCTGAAACGGTTTTCGGTATAAACCTTGGCGTCGTAGCGCGTCGGCGTGCCGGGTTTTGCCGTTTCCACCGGGTCATACAGATTGCTGCGCCCTGCCGCATAACGCGCGCCGCCGTTCTCGAAATCCATGTAGAAATAGCTGGCCGCGAGGTTAACCTCGTGGCTCACCGGCCCGGTGTGAAACCAGTTGCGCACACCGGCCGTGGCCGTACGCACGTTTTCGTCGCGGGTGAAGTCGCGCGGCAGAACGCTGAAATCACCGGCATCGTTGGTGACGGAAACCGCATGACGCAGGAAGTCATGATTGCTTTTGCGCGCGCCGACGCCGCCGTACAGCATCACAGAATCATTCACATCAAATTCGGCGTTGACCGTACCGAAGGTGTCCTCGGTTTTCGCCTGGCTCCACGGTTGCGCGTAGTTGCGATGCACGTCGTTGGCGCTCGGCACCTTGGCATTGGCCGCGACCTGCACGCGTTCCTGCGGCGCATCGGTGTCGCGTTCGGTGTGGCCGACATCGGTGGAAAGCCGCAAGCGCTCACCGCGATAGTCCAGCCCCAGTACCGCCATGTCACGGTCAACACTTTGGTGATCCCATTCAGTGTCGCCGGACTGTTTGACGCCGTTGAAGCGCAGACCGAATTTATTGTCCTCACCGAAACGCCGGCCGACATCCACCGCGCCGCCAAGCTGATTGTTCGAGGCGTAATTGGCGGTCAGCGAAGTGATCGGTTGGTCGGTGGCATGCTTGGGCACGATGTTGATCCCGCCGCCGACACTGCCCCGTGGCGAGATCCCGTTGATCAGTTGGCTCGGGCCTTTGAGGATGTCGACGCGATCGGCCATTTCCATGTCGATGGTGTACGTCGGCAACACGCCGTAGAGGCCGTTGTATGACACGTCGCTGTTGAACAAGCTGAAACCGCGAATGGTGAATTGCTCATAGCGACCGCCCGCCGGATTGGTCGCGCGCACCGAGGGGTCGCTGGAAATCAGATCGCCCAAGGTGCGCGCCTGCTGATTCTTCACCGCCTCGCTGGTATAGGTGGTCATGCTGAACGGCGTTTCCATAAAGTCTTTCGACCCCAGCAAGCCCTGCGAGCCACGCCGCGCAACCTGGCCGCCAGCAAACACATCGGCATCGCTCGATCCGGTGGCGCCGAGAATCGAGGTCGGCGCCAGTTGCAGGCTGCTGCCATCGGCCGCCGGAATCAGCGTATAAGCGTGATCGCCCACCGGTTGCAGTTGCAGACCGGAGCCCAGCAACAAGCGGGTGAAGCCCTCCTCCACGTCAAATTCGCCGGACAAACCGTTGCTGTTGCGGCCACTGACCAGCGCCGGATCCACCGACAGATTGACCCCGGCCAACCCGGCAAAGCGAGTCAGCGCGGCACTCAAACTGCCGGCTGGGACCGAATAACTGCGGCGGGCCGCGTCATCGGCCCAGCTTGATTGAATCAACACAGGGCTGGCACTCAGGCTCAGCAGGAGGCTCAACTGCAACAACGGACGCAAACGACTTGGGAATACTGCGGGCATTGGAAGAAGCTCTCGATTTTGTTCACTTACCTGCAATGACCGGTGAGGCGAAAAAAAGGGACAGGCTTCAGACGATATTTTTTCGCGGCATCAACGTGACCCAGAAACGCGTGCGCGAATGCACCTCCAGCGGCAGGCTCGCTGCAAGCAATGCGAGGACTTTATCGGTGTTGTCGAGGCGGAAACTGCCGGTAATGCGCAGATTTTCCAGGGCCGGATCCCAGCGCAGCAAACCCGGGCGATAACGGCTTAACTCGCGCAGGAAATCGCCCAAAGGTTGGTTCTGGGCCATCAACACACCGTCGCGCCAGCCTGGCATTTTGGCGTCGAACGGCGTGACGAAACCGGCGCCGGAGGCTTGCAGATTGATCTGTTGTCCGGCATCCAGCATCAGCGCCAGGCCGTGTAACGGCTGCAATTGTACGGAACCGCTGAGCACCGATACGTTGCAATCACGCTCGTTAAGACGCACGCAGACTTCGCTGCGGCTGACGATGATCCGGCCGTAAGGCGCATTGATCGTCAACGCCGCGCCGCCACGGACGTTGAGCGCCATTTCGCCGCGTACCAAGGTCAGTTCACGGCTGGTGAGATCGACATTCACCGCACTCGCCGTGTTCAGCTGCAAGGTGCTGCCATCGGCCAAAAGCGTCTGTTTGTGTTCGCCGGTGCTGGTGTGCAAATCGGCGCGCCAGACGTCCAACGGTAATTGGCGACTGATCAGCCACGCCGTCGGCACCAATGCGGCCAGAGCCAGCGCCCGTTTCAGTGCCGCACGCCGCGCCAGATCCGGTCGATCGAGGGTGGCCATGGCCAACTCTGTGGGCAGACTGGAAAATCGCTGGCGTAATAACTGAATCTTCTGCCAGGCGTTTTCGTGGCGGCTGTCGCTCTCGCGCCAGGTCTTAAGCCGTGAGTAATCGGCTTCGCTGGCCTCACCGGACTCGAGCAACGCCAGCCATTGCGCGGCAGCCCGCGCCACTTCCCGCGCTTCATTACCGGGCGCTATTCTCATCATAGATCTAGCATCAAACAATGCTCGTAAGCCGTTGCCATATAACGTTTTATGGTTCGCTCAGAGACTTGCAAGCGTTCGGCAATCTCGCGATAACCCAGGCCTTCGAGCTGACTCCATAAAAACGCCTTACGCACCGCTCGCGGCAAGCCATCGAGTAATTCGTCCAGCGCTTGCAGGGTTTCCAGCAGCAGCCAACGCTGCTCGGGCGACGGCACGCACTCTTCGGGCAATTGCGCGAGGGCTTCGAGGTAGGCTTTTTCGAGACTGCGGCGAGTGTAGAAATTGCTCAGCAGACGTTTGCCGACCGTAAGCAAATAGGCCCGCGGCTCACGCATGTCGACGATGGGTTGCGCGCTGCACAGCACGCGCATGAAGGTGTCCTGACTGAGATCCGCCGCATCCCAGGCATTGCCCATGCGCCGCCGCAACCAGGTTTCGAGAAAGCCACGATGATCGCGGTACAGCTCGTGCAGGCTCTGCTGCGATGGCGACGCTGCTTCAGTCATCTCGAGAGGCCCTGCGCGAAGTAAGAATTCAAATGAGACTGATTCTAATTAACTTCACTCAGGAGACAAAGGTCTTTTTCGCCGCTGCAGTATTCATTAACGCTTGAGCGTCTCGCTCGGCAACTCGTTAAACAACGCCCGATAACTGCTGGAAAACCGCCCCAAATGCCAGAACGACCACTGCATCGCCACCTCGGCCACCGTGGTTTCCGTAGGTCTACGCTTGAGCAGTTCGCGGTGGGCACTGTTCAATCGGCGCAAACGCAACCAGTGGCTGGGCGTCATCCCGGTGTAGGCCTTGAACGCCTGTTGCAACTGACGCAACGACACGCCGGCAACGTTGGAAAGCTCGAGCAGATTGAGCGTGTCTTCCGGCGAATCTGCGGCCCACTCCCCTACTCGTTTCATGATGCTTCGCTCTTCGGCGCGGCGCTGCAATCCGCCGCCGTCGAGACACACGCGTGCGTTGTCGAGGATGAACAAGCAGTCCTCAAGCAGCTGTTTTGTCAGGGCATCTTTTTCATCTATATCAAGCGGTTGCGTCAACCTCGTGAGAGTTGAGCTTAACCAGCGACTGAACAGGGCGTTCTGTCCGCAGTTGAGCTGGGTCATGAACAAACCTTCGAGTTTCGCCACGTCCAGACCGTGCTGACGGACGAACTGCGGGCCGAACACCACGGCAATTTCCTGATAGTTCTCCGGGGTGATCCAGATGTTGCGGCTGTCTTCGTTGAGCAGGTACAGCGCGTTATCACTGCGATCAAAACAAAACGCCAAAGCACCCGACGGTGCGCTGAAATTCTGCTCGACCCTAGTGTTCATCTGCTCTTCGTACACCTCGACACCCTGCAGATCCAGATAGCGAATCTGCCCGGCGAAATGGCCCGGCGACATCTGTTGGTAATGCTGTACCCAGCCCGGTGTGGCGCGGACTTGCTCGGCCACATCGGCGGTGTTGAAAGCTTGTACCTGGAGCGGATTGCACGTTGTCATGGGGTGACCCTGCGCACTCTTTTGGTGCGCTTTGGTGCTGCTTAAAGTGGATAGATGGAACTGCAAGGCTCGCCCAAGATAGTCGTCAACGCGCCACAGGGGAAGGGGCGGAAGATGAAACCCGCCCTCCCCGGCGTCTATAAAACCAATAACGAGGTCTTTATGAATGCCCCTTTCGATCAGCTGTTCACGTGGCTGAAAGATCACAAGATTACCGAAGTTGAATGTGTGGTCAGTGACCTGACCGGCATTGCCCGCGGCAAGATCGCACCGACCAACAAGTTCCTGCATGAGCGAGGCATGCGCCTGCCGGAGAGTGTGCTGCTGCAAACGGTAACCGGGGATTTTGTCGACGACGACATCTACTACGACCTGCTCGATCCTGCCGATATCGACATGGTCTGCAAGCCAGTGGCTGACGCGGTCTACGTGATTCCATGGGCGATCGAACCGACCGCCATCGTCATCCACGACACCTTCGACAAGTTCGGCAACCCGATCGAACTGTCGCCGCGCAACGTCCTCAAGAAAGTCTTGCAGCTCTACACCGACAAAGGCTGGAAGCCGATCGTTGCGCCGGAAATGGAGTTCTACCTGACTCAACGCTGCGAAGACCCGGACTTGCCGCTCAAGGCGCCGCTGGGCCGTTCGGGCCGTGCTGAAAGTGGTCGTCAGTCATTCTCGATTGATGCCGCCAACGAATTCGATCCGTTATTCGAAGACGTCTACGACTGGTGCGAACTGCAAGGTCTGGATCTCGACACGCTGATCCATGAGGACGGCCCGGCACAGATGGAAATCAACTTCCGTCACGGCGACGCACTGGATCTGGCTGACCAGATCACCGTGTTCAAACGCACCATGCGTGAGGCTGCGCTCAAGCACAACGTCGCCGCGACGTTCATGGCCAAGCCGATCGGCGATGAGCCCGGCAGCGCCATGCACATTCACCAGAGCGTGGTTGAAATCGCCACCGGCAAACCGATCTTCGCCAATGAAGACGGGCAGATGAGCGAGCTGTTCCTCAATTACATCGGCGGTTTGCAGAAGTACATCCCGAAAGTGCTGCCGATGTTCGCACCCAACGTGAACTCGTTCCGCCGTTTCCTGCCGGACACCTCGGCACCGGTCAACGTCGAATGGGGCGAAGAAAACCGCACCGTCGGCCTGCGCGTGCCGACCTCCAGCCCTGAAGCGATGCGTGTGGAAAACCGTTTGCCGGGCGCCGATGCCAACCCGTATCTGGCGATCGCCGCGAGTTTACTCTGCGGTTATATCGGCATGGTCGACAAGGTGCAGCCGAGCGCTGCCGTGGAAGGTCGGGCTTATGAACGCCGCAACCTGCGCCTGCCGATCACCATCGAGGAAGCGCTGACGCAAATGGAAGAGTGCGAAACCGTTGCGCAATACCTCGGCGACAAATTCGTGCGTGGCTACGTCGCGGTGAAACGCGCCGAGCATGAGAACTTCAAGCGCGTGATCAGCTCGTGGGAGCGCGAGTTCCTGCTGCTGAGCGTTTAACCCCTTCATTGTCTGTACCACCGCTATCGCGAGCAGGCTCACTCCTACAGGGGAATGCATTCCAAAATGTAGGAGTGAGCCTGCTCGCGATGGCGGCAGCTCAAACACCAAAGAACCACCTGAAAAATCCAATAAATTTAAGAGGTGTCGATATGCGTTTGTTGAAAACCATGGTTCCCGCCGCGCTGGCCCTGATGTGCAGCGTCGCAGCGCAAGCCCAGCCCACCGTCAGCGTCTACAACTGGACCGACTACATCGGCGAAACCACCCTCGCCGACTTCCAGGCCAAAACCGGGATCAAGGTGATCTACGACGTTTTCGACTCCAACGAAACCCTCGAAGGCAAACTCCTCGCCGGCCGCACCGGCTATGACGTGGTCGTGCCGTCCAACCATTTCCTCGCCCGACAGGTAAAGGCCGGCGCGTTCCTCAAACTGGATCGCGAGCAACTGCCGAACTTCAAGAACCTCGACCCGAAACTGCTTGAACTGCTGCAGAAAAACGACCCGGGCAACGAGCACTCGGTGCCGTACCTGTGGGGCACCAACGGCATCGGTTACAACGTCGACAAGGTCAAGCAAGTGCTGGGCATTGATCACATCGATTCCTGGGCCGTGCTGTTCGAGCCTGAAAACCTGAAAAAACTCACCCAGTGCGGCGTGTCGATGATGGACTCCGCCGACGAAGTCTTTCCCGCGGTGCTCAACTACATGGGCATGGACCCGCGCAGCGAAAACCCGGAAGACTATAAGAAGGCAGAAGCCAAACTGCTGAGCATCCGTCCGTACATCACCTATTTCCATTCCTCGAAATACGTGTCGGATCTGGCCAACGGCGACATCTGCGTAGCCTTCGGTTATTCCGGCGACGTGTTCCAGGCCGCCAACCGCGCCAAGGAAGCGAAAAACGGTGTGAACATCGCTTACGCCATCCCGAAAGAAGGCGCCAACCTCTGGTTCGACCTGCTGGCTATTCCGGCCGATGCGAGCAACACCAAAGAAGCCCACGCCTTCATTAATTACCTGCTCGATCCGCAAGTGATCGCCAAGGTCAGCGCGTCGGTCGGTTACGCCAACCCGAACCCGGCCGCCAAGCAGTTCATGGATCCGGAGCTGGTCAACAATCCTGAGGTTTACCCGCCACAGGAAGTGCTCGACAAGCTCTACATTTCTACCACCCCACCCCAAGCGATCATGCGTCTGATGACCCGCTCCTGGAGCAAAGTGAAGTCGAACAAATGAATCAGTACACCGAAGAACACGCCCGATCCTATTACGCCGCTTCGGCTCGGGCGACTGCACCTTATCCGCAACTGGAAGGTGATCTGAGCGCCGATGTCTGTGTGATCGGCGGCGGGTTCACCGGGGTGAACACCGCCATTGAACTGGCGCAGCGCGGGCTCTCGGTGATTCTGATCGAGGGCCGGCGAATCGGCTGGGGCGCCAGCGGGCGCAATGGCGGCCAGTTGATCCGTGGCATCGGCCATGACGTCGACGGGTTCACCAAATACGTCGGTCAGGAAGGCGTGCGTTATTTACAGCGCGCCGGCATCGATTCGGTGGAGCTGGTGCGCAATCGCATCGGCGACAACGGCATCGAGTGCGACCTGCGCTGGGGTTTCTGTGATCTGGCCAACACGACCGCGCAGTTCGATGCCTTCAAGGACGAACTGCTCGACCTCGCCGAACTGGGCTATGCCCACGAAACCCGTCTGATCGGCCCGGAGCAGATTCGCCAGCAAGTGGTTAACTCCGACATCTATGCCGGCGGGTTGGTGGACATGGGCTCAGGCCACCTGCATCCGTTGGATCTGGTGCAAGGCGAAGCACGGCTGGCGGCTTCGCTCGGTGTGCAAATTTTCGAGCAAAGCCAGGTGCTGGAGATCATCCACGGCGCCACCGTTCAAGTGCGTTGCGCCAACGGCAGCGTGCGTGCGGGCAGTCTGGTACTGGGATGCAACGCGCATCTGGATGAACTCGAACAGCAGCTCAGTGGCAAAGTATTGCCGGCCGGCAGTTACATCATCGCCACCGAGCCGTTGTCCGAGGAACGCGCCGCGCAATTGATCCCGCAGAATCTGGCGGTGTGCGACCAGAAAGTCGGCCTCGATTATTACCGGCTCTCGGCGGATCGGCGTTTGCTGTTTGGCGGTGCCTGTCACTACTCCGGACGCGATCCGGCAGATATCGCCGCTTATATGCGACCGAAAATGCTCAAAGTCTTCCCACAACTGGCCGATGTGAAAATCGATTACCAGTGGGGCGGCAAGATCGGCATCACGGCCAACCGTTTCCCGCAGGTCGGGCGCCTCAAGCAGCATCCAAACGTGTTCTATGCGCAGGGTTATTCCGGCCATGGCCTGAACGTCACGCATTGGTGCGCAAAACTGCTCGGCGAAGCGATTCACGCCGGCCACAGCCAAGGCATGGACGTGTTCAGCGGTGTGCCGCACATGACCTTCCCCGGCGGCCCGGCGCTGCGCTCGCCGTTATTGGCTCTGGGCATGTTCTGGTATCGCCTGCGCGAACTCATCGGCTAACATCCCTCCCCTGTAGGAGCTGCCGAAGGCTGCGATCTTTTGATCTTAAAAACAGAATCAACAGATCGCAGCCTTGGGCAGCTCCTACATTTTCAATGACATATGGGTTGTTCACATTTGCTCTATCGCGAAGCACCTCTATATTAATGAGGTGCTTTTGCGTTACTGACGCTCAGTGCCCAATAAACCGAGGAGGACATGGATGAAGTCGTCAGCCGTCGACGAGCCGCGAGCACCAGGCCAGGCACCGATCAAGACCCGCCGTTTTGGCGTGTCATTGGTCTGGATTGTGCCGATTGTTGCTGTATTGGTGGGTATTTCGCTGGTCGTGCACAACATCATGCAGGAAGGCCCGACCATTACGGTCACCTTCAAGACCGGTGACGGTCTCACCGCCAACAAGACTGAAGTTCGCTACCGCAATGTGGTCATCGGCCATGTATCGGACGTGGAGCTGAGTGACGATCAGAAGAACGTCAACGCCACCATCAAACTGGCCAAACAGGCCGAAACCTTTACCCGCGAAGACTCGCAATTCTGGGTCGTGCGTCCGCGTATCGGTGCGGGCGGCGTGTCGGGCATCGATACCCTGTTGTCCGGCGATTACATCGGTGCCGACATCGGCCAGTCGAACACCCGTGCAAAGAATTTCAAAGGCCTGGAGAACCCGCCGCCAATCACCTATGGCGAGCCGGGCAAGCGCTTCAGCCTGCACACCCAAGACCTCGGTTCGCTGGACATCGGTTCACCGGTCTACTACCGCAAGATTCCGGTAGGCCAAGTGGTTGCCTATGAGCTGGACAAGGATGGCAAAGGCGTGAACATCGAAGTGTTCATCCATGCCCCCAACGATGCTTACGTGACCGAAAACACCCGTTTCTGGAACGCCAGCGGCATTGACGTCAACGTCGGCGCCAACGGTTTTGCGGTGAAAACCGAATCGCTGTCGACCCTGTTGGTCGGCGGTATCGCGTTCCGTGCCCCGGAATACAGTCCCAACGACACGGTCGCCGCTGATGACCGTAATTTCGAACTGTTCGACGATCAACAGTCCGCCCTCGCCCCGCCCAACGGCAAGGCGCAATACCTGAGTCTGCGTTTCGAACAGCCCATGCGCGGCCTCAAGGTCGATGCGCCGGTGGAGTTTTCCGGCATTGAGATCGGGAAAGTCGTGGCGATCAATCTCGACTTCGATGCGAAGAAACAAATCTTTCCGGTCAATGTCGGCATCGTCATCTACCCGCAGCGTCTTGGCCAGGCTCACGCCAAAGTGCTGAAAGCCTTCAACCACAACCCCGACGACGAAGCCGCCGGCGTGCGCCTGATCGGCACCTTCGTCGAGAATGGTTTGCGCGCGCAGGCACGCAGCGGCAACTTGCTCACCGGGCAGTTGTACATCGGTCTGGATTTCTACCCGAAAGCGCCGAAAGTACCGTTCGACGTCAGTGCACGACCGGTCAGCATCCCGACCATTCCGGGCAGCCTCGAACAGTTGCAGGAAAAACTCGAAGCGATGCTCAACAAGATCAATGCACTGCCAGTCGAACGCATTGCCGGCAATCTCGATGGCAACCTGATCGAGTTGCGCAAAGGCCTGACGCAGTTCAATGCGAAGACTTTGCCGGGCGTGCAAAAAACCCTCGGCGATGTCAGCAAAACGCTGGAGTCGGCCAATTCAACGTTGGCCGAAGATTCACCACAACGCGAAAAACTCGGCGAAACCCTCGAAGAACTCGGACGCATGTCACGCTCGCTGCGTGAGTTGTCGGATTACCTGGGCCGTCATCCCGAATCGCTGATTCGCGGTCGCCCCGATAATGCCGCACCACTGGACCTTAAAGGCCCGCCACGCAATTGAGCACAGGAGCTGAAACCATGGCATTACCGTTGAAGATCACCGTGCTCGCTGCGTGCTTGTTGCTCGGCGCCTGTCGCAGCGACCCGATCAGCTTTCATACCCTGACGCCGGTGCAACCCGGCACCGGCCGCAGCGGCGCAGACATCGCCATCGAAGGCATTTCCGTACCGCCGCAAGTCGATCGAGCGCAAATCGTCATTCGCGAAGGCAACAGTGGTCTGGCAATTCTGGAAACCGAATGGTGGGGCGCCAGCCTCGCCGATGAATTGCGCAGCGCGCTGGTCGATCAACTGAGCAGCGCGGCCGGGCAACAGCGGTCATCGGTGCGGATTGAAGTGCAACGTTTCGATTCGATTCCGGGCCAGTACGGCTTGATCGACGTGAAATGGCGCTTGCGTCCGCTGGGGGCAACCGACAGTGGCTTGCTGACGTGCCGTTCAGTTCTGCAAACGCCATCCGGGCCGAGCATCGACGAACTGGTGGCGGCGCAGCAAAACAACGTCAAACGCCTCGCGGCGCAAATCACCCAGGCTGCCGGCAGCTCACGCGGCTGCCCACCCTCCTCCTGACCCCCACTCGCCCTGATTAGAGGTCGAAGCGATCCACGGCGCGGCGACGTTCATTGTCGTCGCGCACGTCGTAATTGGCGGTGGTTTGAATGTTGCTGTGATGCGCCAGTTTCTGCGCGATCGACAGATCATGCTCCTCGATCACCCGCGTAATGAACGAGCGACGGAAGTCGTGGGGCATGATCTTCACCCCAACCTGTGTGCCGCGCTGACGGGCGATGTAATAGATCGCGTGTTTGGTGATGCGCTCGCGGGTGATGTGGCTACCACGACGGATGCGATTGAACAGAAACGCATCATCGCTCTCGCCTTCCTTGAGCTGCTCGCGACGGAATTCCAGCCAGGCATTGAGCTTGGCGAACGCCCACGCCGGCGCGTACTTGATCAGTTGTTTATTGCCCTTGCCGGTGACGGTCAGGCTGCGCTCGCGGAAATCGACCTGGTTCAAATCCAGATCCACGGACTCCGACTTGCGCATGCCGGTGCCATACAACAAGGCAATCACGGCAGCATCACGCAGACCCTGCGGGCGTGGATCCGCAGCGCAGACTTCCATCAACTCGTGAATCAATGTGCGTTTGAGATTGCGGCCCTGCGATAACCGCGTGCCAGCGATGCCTTTGACCGAACGCATCTTCAACAGATGATCCTGCGTGATCAGGCTCATGCGCCACGCTTCGTTCATCACGCCGCGCACGGCATTCACATACAGCGAAGACGTGTTCGGCGCGTAGTTGTCGGCGCGCAATGCTGCCACCAGCGCGATGACATCCTCAGGCTGCAGTGCATGCCAAGGGATTTCCTCAATGTTCACTTCTTCGAAACCGAGGCGGTCAGCCGCATCTTGCAAAACATAACGCATGGTCAATTGGCTGGAAGGCGCCAGTCGTGCCAGATACAGCGTCAGCGGATTAGTCTTGGACGGGGTGGATTCAATACTCGACAAGTCAATCAAACGAAACGGCCTTGAATAGAAAACGGTTCAACAAAACAACTTAAAAGTGCAAAGAAACTTATATAAGGAACGACTCTTCCGTAGGACTCTTCTATTAAAAGTGCCGATGAATGGAAGAAGTCTGAACGGCGGCTGTACGGCTCAAAGATAGACGATTTGCCGACCGCTTTTTGATGTTCCTTTCACAAAAACCGGCATAACCTTAATTACAACAGGTTGCCCCGAAAGGCCTACAACCTGCCGTCCGTGGGCATAAAAGTCAATCAGGCATTCCCCGGACGGTCTTCCAAACCATTGAAATCCCGTGTTTTTCAGACAATTGGCTGAAGGATGGCTGTCGCCTCGAGGTTCTTATGAGTCAAGCGTTTCTGCCGTTTTCGCGTCCGAGTATCGGTGAAGAAGAAATAGCCGCCGTCGAACAAGTATTACGTTCGGGCTGGATAACCACCGGGCCTGAAAACCAGGCTTTGGAAGAACAGTTCGCAGACTATGTCGGTTGCCGTCACGCCGTTGCACTTTCCTCGGCCACGGGTGGTATGCACATCGCTTTACTCGCGTTAGGCATCGGCCCCGGTGATGAGGTGATTACGCCGTCGCAAACCTGGGTGTCTACCGCCAACATGATTTCGTTGCTCGGCGCCAAACCGGTGTTCGTCGACATCGACCGTGACACGCTGATGACCGACGCGGCGCGCATCGAAGCCGCGATCACCCCGCGCACAAAAGCGATCATCCCGGTGCATTACGCCGGCGCGGCATTTGATCTCGATCCGCTGTACGCCCTGGCCGAAAAGCATGGCATCGCGGTCATTGAAGACGCCGCCCACGCCGCCGGCACTCGCTACAAAGGTCGTCATGTCGGCTCGCACGGCACAGCGATTTTCTCCTTTCACGCGATCAAGAACATGACCTGTGCCGAAGGCGCGATGTTCGTCACCGACGACGAAGCGTTGGCCAGCCGCGTGCGCATGCTCAAATTCCACGGTCTGGGCGTTGACGCCTACGATCGCCTCACCGGTGGCCGCAAGCCACAGGCGCAAGTGATGGAGCCGGGTTTCAAATACAACCTCGCCGACATCAACGCCGCGATTGCGCTGGTACAGCTGCAACGTCTGGACGAGATCAATGCGCGCCGCACTGAACTCGCCGCCGCTTACCAGCAAAAACTCGAAGGCCTGCCGGTGCAGCCACTGGCCCTGCCCATTTACGCGCAACAGCACGCCTGGCACCTGTTCATCCTGCGCATCGACAGCGAGCGCTGCGGCATGGATCGCGAAGCCTTTATGAAGGGCTTGCAGGATCAGGGCATCGGCACCGGCATCCATTTTATCGCCACCCACCTGCACACCTGGTATCGCCAGCGTGACCCTGATTTGTACCTGCCCAACACCGAGTGGAACTCGGCACGGTTGTGCTCGATTCCGCTGTTCCCCGACATGAGCGATCAAGACCTTGATCGCGTGGTCGGGGCCATCGCCACCCTCATGGATAAACGCCTGTGAAACCCTATCCGATTCGCTGCGTGTCGATCGTCATCCCGGTCTACAACGAACAGGACAGCCTCCCGGAACTGCTGCGCCGCACCGAAGCGGCGTGCCGGATGCTGCGTCACGACTACGAAATCGTTCTCGTCGACGACGGTAGCCGAGACGAATCCGCGAACATTCTTGAAGAAGCCGCCACCCGCGAAGACAGCCCGTTCGTGGCGGTCATTCTCAACCGCAACTACGGCCAGCACGCGGCAATCATGGCTGGCTTCGAACAATGCAAAGGTGATGTGGTGATCACCCTCGACGCCGACCTGCAGAACCCGCCGGAAGAAATTCCGCGTCTGGTCGCCGAGGCGGAAAAAGGTTACGACGTGGTCGGCACCGTGCGCGGCAATCGTCAGGATTCGGCATTGCGCCGCTACCCCTCGAAGCTGATCAACCTCGCCGTGCAGCGCTCCACCGGTGTCGCCATGAGCGACTACGGCTGCATGCTCCGCGCTTACCGCCGCACGATCATCGACGCGATGCTCGCCTGCCGTGAGCGCAGCACGTTCATCCCGATTCTGGCCAACAGCTTCGCCCGCCACACCACCGAAATCGTCGTCGCCCACGCCGAGCGTGAACACGGTGATTCGAAATACAGCCCGATGCGTTTGATCAATCTGATGTTCGACTTGATCACCTGCATGACCACCACGCCGCTGCGCCTGTTGAGCATCGTCGGTTTCGCCATGGCCGGTCTCGGCGTGGCGTTCGCTGCGGCGTTGATCGTGTTGCGTCTGGTGTTCGGGGCCGGATGGGCCGGTGACGGCATGTTCGTGCTGTTCGCGGTGCTGTTCGTGTTCACCGGCGGCCAGTTCATCGGCATGGGCCTGCTTGGCGAATACCTGGGGCGCATGTACAGCGACGTGCGAGCCCGCCCGCGTTTCTTCATTGAAAAAGTGTTGCGCAGCCACCCTTCCCACCCGGCGCCTGCGATCACGGTTGATGGTCTTTCTTCTACTTCTACTACCGGTCAGGTTCTCTCATGAGCGCAAAAACTGTTGTCTTCGCTTACCACGATATTGGCTGCGCCGGCATTCAAGCCCTGCTCGACAGCGGCTACGACATTGCCGCCGTGTTCACTCACGCCGATGACCCGAAAGAAAACGCTTTCTACGCCTCGGTCGCGCAACTGTGCGCCAGCAAAGGCATCCCGGTGCATGCGCCGGAAGACGTTAACCACCCGCTGTGGATCGAGCGGATTGCCAAGCTCAGCCCTGAGTACATTTTCTCCTTCTACTACCGCAACCTGCTGAGCGAGCAGCTGCTGACCACCGCGAAAAAAGGTGCGTTCAACCTGCACGGTTCGTTGCTGCCAGGCTACCGTGGCCGCGCGCCGGCGAACTGGGTGCTGGTCAACGGTGAAAGCGAAACCGGTGTGACCCTGCACCGCATGGTCAAACGTGCCGATGCCGGTGCGATCGTCGCGCAACAACGCGTGGCCATCGAGCGCAGCGACACCGCGCTGAGCCTGCACGGCAAACTGCGTATCGCCGCGACCGATCTGTTGCGTGACACCCTGCCAGCAATGCTGCAAGGCAAGACCAGCGAAACCGCGCAGGACGAATCGCAAGCCACGGTATTCGGTCGTCGCACGGCGGCGGACGGCAAACTGGTCTGGGCCAAACCTGCTGAGCAACTGTTCAATCTGGTGCGCGCCGTCACCCAGCCTTATCCGGGCGCGTTCTGCGCTGTGGGCGAGCACAAGCTGATCGTGTGGAGTGCCGAAGTCGTCAAAGGCAACGACGGTCAGGCGCCGGGCCGGGTGATCAGTGTCGATCCGCTGCGCATTGCCTGCGGTGAAGATTCGCTGGTGATTCTCTCCGGCCAGCGCAACGACAACGGCCTGTTCCTCAGCGGCCCGCAACTGGCCAGTGAGTTGGGTCTGGTCGACGGTTCGCTGCTGCGCGGCGCTGAATCCGGTCGTGCCCCACGTCGCACGCGCGTGCTGATCCTTGGCGTCAACGGCTTTATCGGCAATCACTTGTCCGAGCGTCTGCTGCGTGATGATCGCTACGAAGTCTATGGTCTGGACATCGGTTCCGACGCCATCGACCGTCTGCGCAGCCACCCGCATTTCCACTACGTCGAAGGCGACATCAGCATTCACTCCGAGTGGATCGAATACCACATCAAGAAGTGCGACGTGGTTCTGCCGCTGGTGGCTATCGCCACGCCGATCGAATACACCCGCAACCCGCTGCGCGTGTTCGAGCTCGACTTCGAAGAAAACCTGAAACTGGTGCGTTACTGCGTCAAGTACAACAAGCGCGTGATCTTCCCGTCGACCTCGGAAGTCTATGGCATGAGCCAGGACAAGCATTTCGACGAAGACACCTCGAACCTGGTGGTCGGCCCGATCAACAAGCAGCGCTGGATCTACTCCGTGTCCAAGCAACTGCTGGATCGGGTGATCTGGGCGTACGGCGCCAAGGGTTTGAATTTCACTCTGTTCCGTCCTTTCAACTGGATGGGCCCGCGCCTTGATCGTCTGGACTCGGCACGTATCGGCAGCTCCCGCGCCATCACCCAATTGATCCTCAACCTGGTCGAAGGCACGCCGATTCGTCTGTTCGACGGTGGCGAGCAAAAACGCTGCTTCACCGACATCGCTGACGGCGTCGAAGCACTGGCGCGGATCATCGATAACGACAACGACGTCTGCAACGGCCAGATCATCAACATCGGCAACCCGGACAACGAAGCGAGTATTCGCCAGTTGGGTGAAGAGTTGTTGCGCCAGTTTGAAGCGCATCCGCTGCGTGACAACTTCCCGCCGTTCGCCGGTTTCCGCGACGTCGAGAGCAAGGCGTTCTACGGTGCCGGTTATCAGGACGTCGAGCACCGCAAACCAAGTATCGCCAACGCCAAGCGCCTGCTCGACTGGACGCCAACCGTGGAAATGCGCGAGACCATCGGCAATACGCTGGATTTCTTCTTGCGTGAAGCCATGCTCGAAATCGCGGACAAGCATTGATGCAGGCCGGTCTACGCATCGACGTCGACACCTTTCGCGGCACCCGTGAAGGTGTGCCGCGTTTGCTGGAAATGCTCGACGAGGCGCAGATCAAGGCGACGTTTTTCTTCAGTGTCGGCCCGGACAACATGGGCCGGCATCTGTGGCGCCTGATCCGCCCGCAGTTCCTCTGGAAGATGCTGCGTTCCAATGCCGCCGGCCTGTATGGCTGGGACATTCTGCTGGCCGGCACCGCGTGGCCGGGCAAACCGATTGGCCGCGAACTCGGGCACCTGATGCGTCAGGCCCGCGACGCAGGGCATGAAGTTGGTCTGCATGCGTGGGATCACCACGGCTGGCAAGCGAATGCCGGGCGCTGGAGCGACGCGCAACTGGCCGAGCAGATTCGTCAGGGCGTCGACACGTTGAGCGACATCCTTGGCGAGAAAGTCACCTGTTCGGCCGCCGCCGGTTGGCGCGCCGACGAGCGCGTGATCGAAGCCAAGCAAGCCTTCGGCTTTCGCTACAACAGCGATTGTCGGGGTTCGCAGCTGTTCCGTCCGTTGTTGGCGGATGGCACGCCCGGCACGCCGCAGATACCGGTGGATCTGCCGACCTTTGATGAGGTGGTCGGTTCTGCTGTCGCCGCGCAGGATTTCAACGCGTTCATCCTTGAGCGGTTTCGCCCGGAAAAGCTCAACGTCTACACCATTCATGCCGAAGTGGAAGGGATTCTGATGGCTGAGGATTTTCGTCAATTGCTCGCCGCTGCACGCCAGCGAGGTATCGACTTCAAACCGCTGGGCGACTTGCTGCCCGAGTTTTTCAACACTTTGCCCGTGGGTCGCGTACAGCGCGGCGCTCTCGATGGCCGTGAAGGCTGGCTGGGAGTGCAAGGCGCATGATTAAACGCTGGGCTTTGCCGCTGCTGTTGTTGGGCATCTGTCTGCTGGCTTACCTGCTGCCATTGGGCACGCATGGCTTGTGGATTCCTGATGAGACGCGCTATGCGCAAATCAGTCAGGACATGCTGCTGAGCGGCAACTGGGTGTCGCCGCACTTTATGAGCCTGCGCTATTTCGAGAAGCCGATTGCCGGCTACTGGATGATCGCGCTCGCGCAGAATGTGTTCGGACAGAACCTGTTCGGCGTGCGCTTCGTTTCGGCGCTGAGCACCGGGTTGAGCGTGTTGCTCTGTTATCTGATCGCTCGGCGTTTGTGGAATGAACCACGCAAAAGCTTCGCCTGCGCCCTGCTCTACATGAGTTTCACCATCGTTGCCGGCCAGGCGGGATACGCCAACCTCGATCCGCAGTTCACCTTTTGGGTCAACCTGAGTCTGGTGGCGCTGTGGTTTGCCGTCGACAGTCACACCAGCGGTAAACGCATGCTGGCCTGGGCAGTGCTGGGGCTGGCGTGCGGCATGGGTTTTATGACCAAAGGATTTCTCGCGTGGTTATTGCCGGTGTTGATCGCCCTACCGTGGATGCTCTGGCAAAAGCGCTGGCGGGAACTGCTGACATACGGCCCGGTGGCGATTGCCATCGCGATCCTCATCAGTTTGCCGTGGGTGCTCTCGGTGCATGCGCAAGAGCCCGACTTCTGGCGGTTCTTCTTCTGGCATGAGCACATTCGCCGTTTTGCCAGTGACGACGCCCAGCACGATGCGCCGTGGTGGTTTTACCTGCCGCTGCTGCTGGCGTTCAGTCTGCCGTGGGCCGGGTTGATCCCGACAGCGTTCAAGCAGGCATGGCACGCGCGCGCCCAGCCCCACGTGGTGTATCTGCTGCTGTGGCTGCTGATGCCGCTGCTGTTTTTCAGCCTGAGCAACGGCAAGTTGCCGACCTACATTCTGCCGTGCCTGCTGCCGATGGCGCTGTTGTTGGGCAATGCGTTGGCCGACCGTTTGCGGCTGGAACAGGGTCGAGCGCTGGGCTTGAACGGCCTGCTCAATCTGCTATTGGGCATCGTCACGCTGATTGCGCTGGTGTACCTGCAACTGAACCGGCCGCTGTACGACCACGAACTGCACAGTCTGGTGCTGGTGTTTATCGGGCTGATCGGCTGGATCATCGCCAACCTGCTGCAAGCCTTTCTGCCGCTGCAATGCTGGGCCGCGCCGGCGTTTGGCAGCCTGTTGCTGATCGCGGTACTGCCGGCGGCGCTGCCGAAATCGGTGGTCGCCAACAAGATGCCCGATCAATTCATCAAACATCACGTCGCTGAACTGGCACAGACCGATCATCTGCTGAGCAATGATCTGGGTGCCGCCGCTGCACTGGCCTGGCGTCTGAAAACCCCGCAAGTCGCGTTGTACAACACGATAGGCGAATTGAAATATGGCCTTGCCTATCCTGACGGCATTCAACAACGGGTCGATCCCGATCAAGTGCAACAGTGGATGCGCGAGGCGCGCCGTAGCGGTTCGGTCGGCGTGGTGATGCGCGTCAAGGGGCAGGACGAACTGGACGAAATCGACAGATTGCCAAAGGACGGCGTCCACTACGAACAGGGCAACCTGGTGATCATGATTCTGCCCAGGGAGGCGTCATGAGCCTGTTGCTGCTGTTGGCCGCGTGCCTGCTGACCTGTCTGGGACAGGTCGCGCAAAAGTACGCCGTGGAGAGTTGGCGCGGCGGCGATTCTTCGTTGACCGCCAAACTGCGTTCGCCGTGGTTATGGCTGGCCCTGCTCGCCCTCGGCTCGGGCCTGCTGGTCTGGCTGCTGGTGTTGCAGCGCATTGAAGTCGGCATCGCTTATCCGATGCTCAGCCTCAACTTCGTGCTGATCACTTTGATTGCGCGCTTCGTCTTCCGTGAACCGATCGACCGCCAGCATTGGCTTGGTGTCGCGCTGGTGATCGGCGGCGTGGTTCTGCTGGGGCAACAGTCATGAATCAACGTCGTGGCATCACCTTCGCCCTCGGCAGCGTTTTGCTGGTCAGCGCCGCGCAACTGGCAATGCGCTGGAGCATGACGCGCCTGCCCGCACCGGAACAATGGCTGGCATTCGACAGCCTCGACCTGCGTGCCCTGGCCGTAGTTGTCGCAGCGATTTTTGCCTACGCCTTATCAATGTTGTGCTGGCTGCTCGCCTTGCGCGACTTGCCGCTGGGCCGCGCCTATTCGCTGCTGAGCATCAGCTACGCGCTGGTGTACCTGCTGGCGGCCAGTCTGCCGCTGTTCAACGAATCCTTCAGTTTCACTAAATCGCTGGGCGTGGCGTTGGTCATGCTCGGGGTCATCACCATCAACACGCGTCCGGCTCGTGCGCCTGCACTCAGGAGTGCTCCATGAAAATCACAGTATTTGGCAGCGGTTACGTCGGTCTGGTGCAAGCGGCGGTATTGGCCGAGGTTGGCCATGATGTCGTGTGCATGGACGTCGACCAGAAGAAGGTCGACCTGTTGCGTCAGGGCCACGTGAGTATTTTCGAACCGGGGCTGGCCAGCCTGGTGCGCGAAGGCCTCGATTCCAAACGCCTGTTGTTCACCACCGATGAAAAACTCGCGGTGCAGCATGGTCGAGTAGCGTTCATTGCGGTGGGAACGCCATCCCGCGAGGACGGTTCGGCGGATCTGCGTTACGTGCTCTCGGTGGGCGATGCGATTGCCCGGCACCGTGAGCAGCCGCTGATTCTGGTGGAGAAATCCACAGTACCGGTGGGCACCGGCGATACCTTGCGCGCGCACATCGAGAAAGCGCTGATCAAGGTCGGTCGGCTGCTGCAGTTCGATATCGTTTCCAACCCTGAGTTTTTGAAGGAAGGCTCGGCGGTCGCTGACTGCCGCCGCCCCGATCGCATCGTCATCGGCTGTGACGGTGATGACGTACGCGACGTGATGCGCGATCTGTACTCACCGTTCAACCGCAACCATGACCGCATCATGTTCATGGATCTGCGCAGCGCTGAACTGACCAAATACGCCGCCAACTGCATGCTGGCGACCAAGATCAGCTTCATCAATCAGATCGCTGAACTCGCCGAACACTTGGGCGCCGACATTGAGTCTGTGCGCCAAGGCATCGGTGCCGACACGCGCATCGGTTATCACTTCATCTATCCGGGTTGCGGTTATGGCGGTTCGTGCTTCCCGAAAGACATGCGCGCGCTGATCCACAGCGCCGAAGAGGCGCATTGCTCCAGCGATTTGCTGCAAGCGGTCGAGGCGATCAATCAGCGGCAAAAACACAAGCTGTTCGAGCGCATCAATGCGTTCTATCAAGGCGAACTGCGCGGCAAGACCTTCGCCCTGTGGGGCCTGGCGTTCAAACCGAACACCGACGACATGCGCGATGCGCCGAGCCGTGTGTTGCTGGAGGAATTGTGGGCCGCCGGCGCCAGCGTGCGCGCGTTCGATCCGGAAGCCATGCAGGAAACCCAGAACCTTTATCCGGACGAATCGAAACTGATGCTGATGGGCACCCCGGAATCGGTATTGCCGGGCGCCGACGCACTGATCATCTGTACCGAATGGCAGCAGTTCAAGGCACCGGATTTCGACCTGATCAAACAGCGTCTGAACAATCCGGTGATCTTCGATGGCCGCAACCTGTACGACGCCGAGCGCTTGGAGCGCAACGGTATCCAGTACTTCCCGATGGGCCGTGGCGAATCGCGCAAATTGCCGATCCCGCTGCAACAATGGCCGCACGCATCCGACGTCGCTTGATCACCTTATTGCCTGACATTCGCCGGCAGTCCCTGATCGCAAGGCTGCTGGCGTTTTTAGTGCTGATGGCCGGGGTCTATGGGCAGGCGCCGATTGGTTTTGACTCGCGGTTTGTGTTGTTTGCGCAGGAAATGCTGCGCCATGGGCCGACGGTGTTTCCGACCACGTATGGTCAGCCGTATGCCGATTATTCGGTGCTGTCGACGTTGTTTATCTGGCTGTTGTCGTTACCGTTTGGCACGGTCAACGCTTTCACTGCCTGGGCGCCGAGTGCGATTGCCGGGGCGGTGATTGTGTCAATTCCACAGGCGAAGAAAGCGCGATATCTGCTGCCAATGCTGCCGATGGCGGCGATCATTGCCGCGTATCCGTTTCAGGTGATTCACGGCAGGGTGTTCAGGTGGTTGCGCGGTTTGATGCTGGGCGTGTGGCTGCTGCGTTTTGATCCGCGTAGGCGATGCCGAAGGCGGCCGTTGTTTCGCAGCCTTCGGCTTTTCCCGTGAACCCCTTACCCCGCGTTCACTACGGTAAACGCACGCTGGGGCATCCATCCACTGTTAAGCGTTCCTTTCACCTGTTTCGCTGTCATCGTGAAAGGCCCCAGTGGCAAGGATTTTGTCCAGATCGCCCAGTAGCCCTTGGCATTAACTTCACCCTCGCCCCAAACGGTAGAAGCATCACCGGATTTGTGCAGGACGACTTTTGCACCTGGGAACCCGGTCCCATAGATTCGGGTTACGGGTGCAATCTGCGAACCGACGGGGGTGTTGTCGAAAAACGGAACTGGAAGTGCGTCGTTGACAGTGACCACGACGTCATCGCAAAACGCAGAACTTTTTCCGTCTAGAAGTTGCCGGACCGTCAGGCTGAATATTCCGACAGGTATCGCCTGATTTACGCATGCACGCCAGTTTCCGAAAGCATCAACCAAGACGCTGGCGTATACCGTCGCACCGTGTAGTGATTTGTGCACGTTGATTATTGCCCCTGGCATGCCTTTGCCACTGAGCCAGAAACGAGCGTCAACGGTAGAACCAGGCGTCGGGAATTCAACCGTGGGTGCGGCGAAGTTATCCTTGACTTGAATGACATCCACGGTGACATCTGGCGTCAATGGTGCAGACCAGAAATTGAGGCGAGCCTGAATGATCGCAAACGTGAACTTACCCACCGCAAGCTCAGGAAGACGTGCAGACCAGCATCCCTGCGCATTGACATGCGTCAGTGATTCTGTCTTGCCATTGTGGAGTAAAAAGAGTTCCGCGCCAGCCACACCGCGCCCGGCCAGCATAGGCTCAAGCCCAACCTGAGCACCCGGCAAAGGCCTATCGAGCGTAGGCGCCATAAACCCTGTGGGCGGAGCCTCAATAATGAATCGTCCACTGCGCACCCAAGGCGATTTCTTCTCGCCCAACGTCTGTTGCACGATCACCCAGTGGGGACCGGCGACAAAAGTGGTATTGCCTTTTACTGACCATTCACCAAACTCATCAACTGTTGTCACCGGAGCGAGTGGAATTTCCGGGTTGAATAGATCCGCCACCTGAATCTTCGCACCGGGCAGCCCTTGGCCGCTGAATACCAGTCGTGAGACGAGCACGTCACCGGGTGATGGGTGTTCGATGAAAGGGGTATCGAGATCCTGCAGATTGACGACGGCTGCGTCACTGATATCACCGCCGAGACCATCTCTGGTGCTCCATGTTTCAAGGCTGTAGGGACTGGCCCCATTGAGCGTACTGGTCAACGTGCCTGACCACTGGCCGACGGCATTCACAACATAATTGCCAATGACTTCGGTATAGCCTTTGCGGCGAACTTTAACGTTGTCACCGGGAAAGCCGTGACCGGAGAGCACCACCGCCGCAGGATTGACTGATTCCCCCGCGTTTGGGCTTTCGATCATTGGTGCGTTGGGAACCGTGAGAAACGTGCGTGTAACACTGGATCGTGTTCCGCCGGCATATGCCTGCTTGATCCGCAGGTTTTTCGAGCCTACCTGCTCAAAAAACACGTTAGCCTTCCAGTTGCCATTGACGTCTACAACAACGCCGCCGGGCGGTAGATACTCGATCTCCGTCTCATTGGGCAGGCCTGGATTCTCGACGAGATATAACGTGACCTTGGCACCGGGCAGGGCTGTACCTGAAAACTCGCTGCGTCGTGCGTAATAACGGTTATTGACGGGAACAACGATCGATGGGACTGGCACCATCACGTTAAACAGTACAAAGGCACTGGGCTGGGACGCCTGCTTTTCAAAGGTCTGCAGGGCAAAAATATCGTGTTCGCCCACGGTCAGGTCTTTGCTCAGATTTACCGTCCATGCACCCGATGCAGGCACGATAGTTTGGCCCAGCGCCGGGCCTTCCACCTTGTTGTCGAACACTGCGACGGTGGCGCCATCGTATCCGTTTGTCCCTTTGATTTCGGGTCGGAAGCCTGTTTCCTGTTGATTGCCCGGGAATGTGATCACGGGTTTAGGTGTAGCAATGTTGAATGCAATCGGGCCGGCAGGAGGAGATGTTTGTTCAGAAACAGTCTGTGTGACCGTAAAGGTGTAGTCACCTGGCACAAATGTCATTGGCAATAACGTCCATTTGCCGTCTGGAGCGCCTATTGCCGGAATCGGAATCTCTTCGCCTCCGACTTTGAAAAGGAGTATGAGTGAAGCGCGTGGCCAGCAACTACCGGTAACCGTTGCGGACAGACCATCGGGAACCACGAGAATGTCTGCGGGTGCCAGTGGTTTGATAATCAAGGGCGCTGGGGCGGTAACCGGTAGTGAGTAAACGCCATTCATCAACTGCCGTACCGACACGGTATAGCTGCCCGGTGCAACCGCTGTAGCGGTTGTCGCCGTCCAGTCGCCGGTGGCTGTAACGGCTGCCGGCGACAAAGTAACCGTCGTTGTGCCGATGAGCTGGACCTCGATAGTTGCAGCCTCCTGCCCGTGCCAGACACTGCCCCGTCCGGTAACGGTGGGAATTTGCCCGATCAAGGTCGGTGTGTTGACGGTCGGGTCTGGGGTTGGCACGTCAAATTTGATTTCACTTGAAGAATAGGGAGAAAAAATCCAACCTGCGCCATCTTGGATCTTTTGCCTGATTTTCCAGCCCTTATAAGTGCCAGGCAGCACGACAATATTACGCTCGAAAACACCCTGTGTATTGACAACAGTCGTGGAAATCGGCTCTCCGCTCTCAGGATATATCTCGACTGTAGCGCCGCTGTATCCGTTGCCCTTGAATATCATGGCCAGATTCGACCAACGGATTTCGCTAATAATAGGTGCGTCTGGATGTACCCGAAGAGTGTAAAGGGGACTTGGCTCTGATAAAACTCCACGGTCGTCTTGTTGTGCCCTGACATTCACTACGCCGGGTTTCATGGCGCTGGTGAAATACCCTTGCCATCGCTGTATCAGATGCGGTAACCCAATACATAATTTTTCGTTACTGAGATCACGGTAAACATTTACTTTAGTTCCGCTCGAGGCACCGGTTGCAGTGCCGGAAATGGATGCAAGCAAGCCGATACTTCCAGCTGGAATCTCCACGGTTGGTGGTGCTAACAGTTTGAACTTGACGGCTGGGGCCCATTGCGAATGCACATCACCCCAGGATTGCCGGCAGGTAAAATCCATTACGCTTGCCGGCGAAACACCCGTGACGCGTATCGACCAAGTCCCAAATACTGAAGCATTGGTGCTCCCATAAACCGTATTTCCATCCCCATTTCGATAGAGCTTCACTGGCGCCAGAGGGTAAGCATTAGTTCCTGAAATAGTGGGGAAAGCACCAACCCAGTCTTTTGCAGGCTGGTTAATAGTCAGTACCTTCAGTGGAGCCGTATACATCAAACTACTAAAATCAAAGTAGGCAGACCCTTTAACCAGCTTGGCAGCATAGAAAGGTTTACCGTCGACGGTATCCAGTGTGGCCGTCCACCTTCCATCGCTTGAAAGGGGAACAGATGCAACAAGTTTTGTCTTCGATTCCCAGATTTCCACTATACGGTCGCCGGCGGGTATCTGACTCAGGTTCGGTACAGATCCGGTAAACGTCGTTTTGCCAGGAAACGGGCCCGCGAACCGGTCGCTATCCGGAACAGGTTTGGGGTAATCCGCTTGAACCTGCGACGATTCCGTACCTGGATTCTCGCCACTGCTATCGCCAATGATTGATTGATCAGTTTCGTCCGTCATATCGGGCACACTCTAAAGAGAGAGGGGTACTCGTGTTCGATTGCTTGCCATTACCCTAATCTGCTCTCTTTGCTCTCAACACCTGTAAGATCTGACAGTCCCGACAAACGGTCATATGCTTTTTTCTGACGATTTTAGAAAGCGCCGAGGTGGAGATTCAGCTTGTCCCTTGTTCCTGCAGTCGCCCGAGCTCGCAGCCCACCTTGAATCGTGGGTCCCGGACACGATAACTACCCGCCAAGCCCCCAAAAAGGACGTTGACCTCCCCGTGGCCATCTACTCCCCCCTCATCCGCCGGCTAATGGTCGCCTCCCTGACCGTCGTCATCAGCCGCGCCCTTATCAGTCCGTTACTCACACTCTTCCTCAGCAACAAACTCGGCCTCAACCCCCAGGACGTCGGACTGCTGCTGGGCATCGCCGTATTCAGCGCCACACTTTTATCGCTCTACGGCGGCTACATCATCGACCGCCTCGACAAGCGTCAGCTGCTGATCCTGACCATGCTCTCCAGCGGCATCGGTCTGATGCTTTTGACCTTCGCGCAAAACCTGTATCTGGTCACTTTGGTGCTGATCATCAGCGAAACCGCGTCAGCACTTTTCCTGATTTGCTCGAAGGCGATTCTCAGTGAAAACCTGCCGGTGGGCCAACGGGTCAAGGCGTTTTCGCTGAACTACACGCTGACCAATATCGGCTACGCGGTTGGCCCGATGATTGGCGTGGTGATTGCCGGCGTTCAGCCGTCGGCGCCGTTCATCGTGGCGGGGGCGATTGCCATAGGCAGTATTTTTCTGCTGCTGGGCGCCAGGAAGGAGGCAAGCACGGAGACTTCGAGCAGCCCGCCGCAAAGTTTTCTTAATACCCTGATGATCCTGAAAAACGACCGGACGATGATCCTCTTCACCCTTGGCTGCCTGCTCAGCACATTGGTGCACGGGCGCTTCACCCTGTACCTGTCGCAATACCTGTTGGTCACGCACACCCAACAGCAGACGCTCGATACGATGGCCGCCCTGCTCGCCTGCAATGCGATCACGGTGATTTTGCTGCAGTACCAGATCGGCCGATTCCTCAAGCGCGAACACCTGCGTCACTGGATAGCCGGCGGCACGGCGTTGTTCATCGTCGGGTTGATCGGTTTCAGCCTCGCCGACAGCCTGGTGGGCTGGTGCATGGCGATGTTTATCTTCACTTTGGGCGAGATGATTATCTACCCGGCAGATTTCCTCTTCGTCGATACCCTCGCCCCGGAAGAACTGCGCGGCAGCTACTACGGCGCGCAGAATCTGGCGGCACTCGGTGGCGCGGCGAGTCCAGTGATGTGCGGATTTCTGTTGATGCACACGCCAGCGCCGAGCATGTTCTACGCGTTGAGCGCATTGGCGGCGGTGGGTGGTTATTTGTGTGTAATCAGCGGACGTCGTGTCGCTTCAGTTCAAAAGTAATGCACTGAAACTGCATTTATATGAATTTGTCAGCATCGAAATAGATCGGCACACTGTGCGCGTTCCTCCCCCAATGTTGGAACACTTCGAGGGCTTTCCGGATTGCCGGACGAGTCCTTTTTTTTGTCCGGAATTTGTAGAAGGATCGGTTTTACATGCTCGCTCGCTGGTTGCCCGCCGCCATCAATACCCGCCCCACCGAATGGAGCCGCGCCGCGATCGGCATGGCGCTCGGCACGCTGTTCAGTGTGTGGTTGTGCGCGCAGGTATTTGGCCATGACGTCGCGTACCACTTGATCGGGCCGCTGGGTGCTTCGGCGGTGTTGCTGTTTGCTGTTTCGTCCGGTGCCCTCGCGCAGCCGTGGTCGATTCTCGGCGGTTACTTGTGTGCCGGCGTCGTCGCTTTGCTGGTGGCTCATGTACTCGGGCGAACTCTCGGCAGTGCGTGCCTGGCGGCGGGCATGGCGCTGATTCTGATGTGTTGGCTGCGTTGCCTGCATCCACCGGCGGGTGCGTTGGCGTTGACGTTGGTGCTGGCCGATCCCGCAACGATCGCCATGGACTGGAAAGCCATGGAACCGGTGATGCTCGGCGCGGCGTGCATGCTGCTGAGCGCGTTGGCCTACAACAATCTGACGCGGATTCGTTATCCGAAACGCCCGGCGGAACCGGCGCCATCGGTGGCCCCGGTGGACAACCAGGCGATCACCGCCGAAGACTTGAAGCTGGCGCTGGCCGACATGGAAGCCTTCATCGACATCACCCCCGAAGACCTCGAACAACTGATCCACGCCAGCGAACTGCACGCCAAGCGCCGCAGCATCACCGCAACCTTCACCTGACCCTTGTAGGAGCTGCCGAAGGCTGCGATCTTTTGACTTTGTTTTTCAAGATCAAAAGATCGCAGCCTTCGGCAGCTCCTACAGAAGTAATCGCGTTAAGGCAAAAACGCAGACAGCCCCTGCACATATCCCCGTTGTACATGGCAAATTTGCACTGTTACGATCCGGTAACGCTCGCGCGCGAGCTTCTCGAATAAAGACAATAAAAGCAGGGAGTTACTGATGACAGCTCAGGCTTCATCCCCGCGGACTCAGTCCATGGATGCCACGCAAAACGAAGTGCTGGCCGAAGTTCGCAACCACATCGGGCACCTGACCCTTAACCGCCCCGCCGGCCTCAACGCCATCACCCTCGACATGGTGCGCCTGCTGCAACAGCAGCTCGACGCTTGGGCGACCGATGCCGACGTCCACGCCGTTGTGTTACGCGGTGCCGGCGAAAAAGCCTTCTGCGCCGGCGGCGACATTCGTTCCCTGTACGACAGTTTCAAAAGCGGCGACACGCTGCACGAAGATTTCTTCGTCGAGGAATACGCCCTCGACCTGACGATTCATCACTACCGCAAACCGGTGCTGGCCTTGATGGACGGTTTTGTCCTCGGCGGCGGCATGGGCCTGGTGCAAGGCGCGGATCTGCGCGTGGTCACCGAGAAGAGCCGTCTGGCGATGCCGGAAGTGGCGATCGGTTATTTCCCGGACGTCGGCGGCAGCTATTTCCTGTCTCGGATTCCCGGTGAACTGGGGATTTATCTGGGCGTCAGCGGCGTGCAGATTCGCGCCGCCGATGCGCTGTATTGCGGCTTGGCTGACTGGTATCTGGACAGCAGCAAACTCGCACTCCTCGACGAAAAACTCGACGCGATGGAATGGCAGGACACGCCGCTCAAATCGCTGCAAAACCTGCTGGCCAAACACGGCGTGCAAACCCTGCCCGACGCACCGCTCGAAAAACTTCGCCCAGCGATCGATCACTTCTTTGCCCTGCCCGACGTGCCGAGCATGGTCGAGCAATTGCGCGCGGTGACCGTAGCCGACAGCCATGAATGGGCAACCACCACGGCTGATCTGCTGGAAACCCGCTCGCCGCTGGCCATGGCCGTCACCCTGGAAATGCTCCGTCGTGGTCGCCACCTCAGCCTGGAAAATTGCTTCGCCCTGGAGCTGCATCTCGATCGCCAATGGTTCGCTCGCGGCGACCTGATTGAAGGCGTACGCGCCCTGCTGATCGACAAAGACAAGTCACCACGCTGGAACCCGCCGACCCTCGCCGCGCTGAACGCTGCGCACGTCGCGAGTTTCTTTCACGGTTTTGATGAGAGCGGGAGCTGAGCCATGCACGATCTCGAACTGACTGAAGAACAAGTGATGATCCGCGACATGGCCCGCGATTTTGCCCGTGGCGAAATCGCGCCGCACGCACAAGCGTGGGAAAAGGCCGGCTGGATCGACGATGCGCTCGTGGCGAAGATGGGCGAGCTCGGTTTGCTCGG
Organism: Pseudomonas rustica; assembly: GCF_049959085.1. Taxonomy (NCBI): domain Bacteria; kingdom Pseudomonadati; phylum Pseudomonadota; class Gammaproteobacteria; order Pseudomonadales; family Pseudomonadaceae; genus Pseudomonas; species Pseudomonas rustica. The sequence goes on from NZ_CP188200.1 coordinate 2,607,829, forward strand.
CATGGTGGTTCCCGAAGAATGGGGCGGCACCTACGTCGACTACGTCGCTTATGCCTTGGCGGTGGAAGAGATTTCTGCCGGTGACGGCGCGACCGGCGCATTCATGAGCATCCACAACTCGGTCGGCTGCGGCCCGGTGCTCAATTACGGCAGCGAAGCACAAAAGCAAACCTGGCTGGCGGATCTGGCCAGTGGCAAAACCATCGGCTGCTTCTGCCTGACCGAACCGCAGGCCGGCTCCGAAGCGCACAACCTGCGCACCCGCGCCGAACTGCGCGACGGCCAATGGGTGATCAACGGTTCCAAGCAATTTGTCAGCAACGGCAAGCGGGCGAAACTGGCGATTGTGTTTGCGGTGACGGATCCGGAGCTGGGCAAGAAAGGCATCTCGGCGTTTCTGGTGCCGACCGATACCGCTGGTTTTATCGTGGATCGCACTGAACACAAGATGGGCATTCGTGCGTCGGACACCTGCGCGGTGACGCTGAATAATTGCAGCATTCCCGAGGCCAATCTGCTCGGTGAGCGTGGCAAAGGTCTGGCGATTGCCCTGTCCAACCTTGAGGGTGGACGTATCGGCATCGCGGCTCAGGCATTGGGCATTGCGCGTGCGGCGTTTGAAGCGGCGTTGGCCTATTCGAAGGATCGCGTGCAGTTCGACAAGCCGATCATCGAACACCAGAGCATCGCCAATATGCTTGCGGACATGCACATGCAGATCAACGCGGCACGGCTGCTGATCTTGCACGCGGCGAGATTGCGTTCGGCTGGGAAACCGTGTTTATCAGAGGCTTCGCAGGCCAAGTTGTTTGCTTCGGAAATGGCCGAGAAGGTCTGTTCGTCGGCGATTCAGATTCATGGCGGGTATGGGTATCTGGAAGATTATCCGGTCGAGAAGTACTACCGTGATGCGCGGATTACCCAGATTTATGAAGGGTCGAGCGAGATTCAGCGGATGGTGATTGCGCGGGATTTGAAGAACTATCAGCTTTAACGGCAAAAGATCGCAGCCTTCGGCAGCTCCTACATTGGAACGCGTTTCCTGTAGGAGCTGCCGAAGGCTGCGATCTTTTGATCCTGCACTCAAATACAGCGTTACTTGCCCTGGAACTCCGGCGCACGCTTGGCCACAAACGCCGCCATCCCTTCTTTCTGATCCTGCGTCGCAAACGCCGCATGGAACACCCGACGCTCAAAACGCACGCCTTCCGTCAGGTTCACTTCAAACGCACGGTTGACACTCTCCTTGATCATCATCGCAATCGGCAACGACTTGCTGGCAATCACCGCAGCGACTTTCAGCGCTTCATCCAGCAGCTCATCACTCGGCACAATCCGCGCGACAATCCCGCAACGCTCCGCTTCCACCGCATCAATCAAGCGCCCGCTCAAGCACATCTCCATGGCCTTGGCCTTGCCGACTGCGCGGGTCAAACGCTGGGTGCCGCCCATGCCCGGCAGCACGCCGAGGTTGATTTCCGGTTGACCGAACTTGGCGTTGTCGCCTGCCAGAATGAAGTCGCACATCAGCGCCAGTTCACAGCCACCGCCGAGGGCAAAACCGTTCACCGCAGCGATGATCGGCTTGCGGCGGTTGGCCACGCGATCGCTGTCGCTGAACAGGTCGTCCATATAGATCTGCGGGTAGGTCAGCTCAGCCATTTCCTTGATGTCGGCACCGGCGGCGAAAGCCTTTTTCGAACCGGTGATAACGATGCAACCGATGTTCGCGTCCGCTTCCAGCGTATCCAGCGCCTGGTTCACTTCGCTGACCAGTTGCGCGTTCAGGGCGTTCAGCGCCTGCGGACGGTTGAGGGTAATCAGGCCAACGCGGCCGTGGTTTTCCAGCAGAATCGTTTCGTAGCTCATACATAACTCCTCAATTCATTCCCTGTGTAGGAGCTGCCGCAGGCTGCGATCTTTTGACTTTGGTTTTCAAGATCAAAAGATCGCAGCCTCGTTGCACTCGTCAGCTCCTACACACGGGGTGGGGTTTATAGGTTACGCGAGATGACCATGCGCTGAATGTCGCTGGTGCCTTCGTAGATCTGGCAGACGCGCACGTCGCGGTAGATACGTTCCAGCGGGAAGTCGTTGAGATAACCGTAACCGCCGAGGGTTTGCAATGCCATCGAGCAGACCTTCTCGGCCATTTCCGAGGCGAACAGTTTGGCCATCGACGCCTCGACCAGTGCCGGCTGGCCGCTGTCACGCAGGGCCGCCGCGTAATGCACCATCTGCCGGGCGACGGCAATTTGCGTGGCCATGTCGGCGAGGCGGAACGCGACGGCTTGATGTCCGATGATCGGCTTGCCGAAGGTGTCACGCTCGCGGGCGTAATCACGCGCGGCTTCAAATGCGGCACGGGCCATGCCCACCGATTGCGAAGCGATGCCAACGCGACCGCCCTCAAGATTGGCCAAGGCGATTTTGTAGCCCTCGCCCTCCTCGCCCAAACGGTTGGCCACCGGCACTTTCACGTCTTCGAAAAGAATCTGGCAGGTGTCGGAGGCGTGCTGGCCGAGCTTGTCTTCGACCCGCGCGACTTTGTAACCCGGCGAATCGGTCGGCACGATAAACGCGCTGATGCCGCGCTTGCCAGCGCTCGGATCGGTCACCGCAAAGACTATGACGATCCCGGCGTTTTGCCCCGAAGTGATGAACTGTTTACAGCCGTTCAGCACGTAGTGATCGCCGTCCAGACGCGCGCGGGTTTTCAGGCTGCTGGCGTCGGAACCGGCTTGCGGTTCGGTCAACGCGAATGCACCGAGCATGGCGCCGCTGGCCAGCGGCTTGAGAAAACGCTCGCGCTGATCGTCGTTGCCGAACTTGAGGATCGGCACGCAGCCGACGGAGTTGTGCACACTCATGATCGTCGAGCAGGCACCGTCACCGGCAGCGATTTCTTCCAGGGCCATGGCGTAGGCCAGGTAGCCGGTGTCGCAACCGCCCCACTGCTCCGGCACGAGCATGCCGAAGAAGCCAAGCTCGGCCATTTCGCCGATGGCTTCCTTGGGGAAACGGTGTTCGCGATCCCACTCGGCGGCGAACGGCTTGAGGCGTTCCTCGGCGAACTGCCGGGCCATGTCGCGGATCTGGGTCTGGTCTTCGTTGGGAATCATGGTGAATCCTTAAATCCGGGTTTCCACAATCCCTTGTAGGAGCTGCCGCAGGCTGCGATCTTTTGATCTTGCTTTTGTTTTCCAAAAATCAAAGTCAAAAGATCGCAGCCTGCGGCAGCTCCTACAGGGGTGGTGTGTTTAGTAGAGGCATTCCACGGCCATGGCCGTGGCTTCGCCGCCGCCGATGCAGATCGCAGCGATACCGCGCTTGAGGTTTCGCTGGCGCAGGGCCGAGAGCAACGTCACCAGAATCCGCGCACCGGAAGCACCGATCGGATGGCCCAGCGCACACGCACCGCCATGCACATTCAACTTGTCATGCGGGATTTCCAGGTGCGTCATCGCCGCCATGCCAACCACGGCAAACGCTTCGTTCACTTCGAACAAATCGACATCACCCAGCGACCAACCGGTCTTCTTGATCAACTTCTTGATCGCCCCAATCGGCGCCACCGGGTACAAGCCGGGGGTGTCGGCGAATGCAGCATGACCATGAATCACCGCCAGCGGTTTCAACCCCAGTTTCTGCGCTTGCGATTGACGCATCAGCACCAACGCCGCCGCGCCATCAGAAATCGAACTGGAATTCGCCGCCGTCACCGTGCCACCTTCGCGGAACGCCGGTTTCAGCGAGGCGATCTTGTCGAGTTTGGCTTTCGGTGGCTGCTCGTCGTTGCTGATCAGCACCTGCTCTTTGCCGACGGTCACGGTCAGAGGGACGATTTCGTCCTTGAAGCTGCCGTCCTGAATCGCCTGTTGCGCGCGAGTGGTCGAGGCGATGGCAAAAGCGTCCTGCGCCTCGCGACTGAAGTTATTGGTCTCGGCGCAATCCTCAGCAAAGGTGCCCATCAGACGACCTTTGTCGTAAGCGTCTTCGAGGCCGTCGAGGAACATCGAGTCGAGCACACGACCATGGCCCATGCGGTAGCCGGCGCGAGCGCGATCCAGCAGATACGGCGAGTTGGACATGCTCTCCATGCCACCCGCAATCACCACATCGACACTGCCGGCGACCAGCATGTCGTGAGCGAGAATCGTGGTCTCCATGCCCGAACCGCACATCTTGTTGACGGTGGTGCAACGGGTCGACTTGTCCAGCCCGGCGCCCAGCGCAGCCTGACGCGCGGGCGCCTGACCGAGGCCGGCCGGCAACACGCAACCGAACAGCACTTCATCAACCGAATCACTGGCGACACCGGCGCGTTCAACCGCAGCCTTGATCGCCGCCGCACCGAGTTGCGGCGCGGTGAGGCTTTTCAGTTCGCCCTGAAAACCGCCCATTGGCGTACGCACAGCGCTGACGATAACAATCGGATCGTTGGAAATAGTCATGACAAATCCCCCTTACTTGGCGGCCATGCGCAAGGCGCCGTCGAGACGGATCACCTCGCCGTTGAGCATGCTGTTTTCGATGATATGCCGAACCAGTGCAGCGTATTCGGCAGGCTTGCCCAGACGCGGCGGGAACGGTACGCCGGCGGCCAGCGAGTCGCGGACTTCCGGGGTCATGCCGGCCATCATCGGGGTTTCGAAAATGCCCGGGGCGATGGTCATCACGCGGATGCCGAAGCGCGCCAGTTCACGGGCGGCGGGCAGAGTCAGACTGGCGATTGCGCCCTTCGATGCGGCGTAAGCTGCCTGACCGATCTGGCCGTCGAACGCTGCGACCGAGGCGGTGTTGATGATCACGCCGCGTTCGCCGTCAGCGTTTGCCTCGGATTCGGCAATCGCCGCAGCGGCCAGACGCAGCATGTTGAAGCTACCGATCAGGTTGACGTTGATCACTTGCGCGAAGCTGCTCAACGCATGCGGGCCGTTCTTGCCGAGGATTTTCTCGCCACGGACGATGCCAGCGCAGTTGACCAGACCATTGAGACTGCCAAATGCGGCGACGGTCGCTTGCACGGCGGCTTCGGCAGCGGCTTCGTTGCAGATGTCGGCAACAACACTTTGTGCGCCGAGTCGCTGAGCCTGTGCGGCCACCGCTTCGGCGTTCATGTCCACCAGCATCACTTTGGCGCCGGCATCCACCAGCAATTCAGCGGTGGCCGCGCCTAGGCCAGACGCACCGCCGGTGACGATAAAAACCTTGTTCTCGATCTGCATGACTGTCTTTCCTGATTCAAGCTGAAACGTTATGCGCCGCGACCTCTTGAGCCTTGGCGATTTCCTGGTTGCGCAAGATAAAGCGCTGCAATTTGCCGCTCGGAGTCTTGGGCAATTCGCTGACAAATTCGATTTCACGCGGGTACGAATGCGCGGCGAGACGTTTACGCACGTGTTGCCGCAGTTCCTCGGCCAGCTCTGGCGCGGCACGGTATTGCGCACTCAGCACGACAAAGGCTTTGACCAGCTCGGTGCGCTCCGGATCGGGTTTGCCGACCACCGCCGCTTCGACCACCGCCGGGTGTTCGATCAACGCGCTTTCAACGTCGAACGGGCCGACGCGATAACCAGAAGTGGTGATCACATCATCGCTGCGACCGACGAAACTGATGCTGCCGTCCGGGTTCCATTCCACGGTGTCGCCGCTCAAGTAGTAATCGCCGACGAAGGCCTTGGTCGGCGCGCCTTCGTAGCCACCGAACCAGCACATCGGTGATTGCGGACGGTCGATGGCGAGGATGCCGGGCTGGCCGACACCGAGTTCGTGGTACTGATCATCGAGCACAACAATGCGATGGCCCGGCGAGGCGAAACCGGCAGCGCCTATGTGTACCGCGTGGTCGAGGCCGTGGTGATTGCACAACACCATGCCCAATTCGGTCTGGCCGTAGTGATCGTGAATAACCACGCCGAGGTTGTCGGCGAACCAGCGGATCACCTCCGGGTTCAGCGGCTCGCCGGCGCTACTGACAATGCGCAATTTGCCTTTGATCGACTTGGCGAATTCGTCACCGCCAGCAATCAGCAGACGATAGGCCGTCGGCGAACCGGTGAGGTTGGTGATGCTGTATTTATTGATCACCCGGCAGGTGCTTTCGAGGGTGAACGGGCCATCGTAAAAGGTGATCGGGTGGCCCATCGACAATGGGCCGGTGACGCCGAAATAAATGCCGTAGGCCCAGCCCGGATCGGCAACGTTCCAGAACGCATCTTCCGGGCGCAGATCGACGGCATCGCGGGTGTAGCTCTGGAACGCGACGATGGCTTTGAGCGGTACTGAGAGTGCTTTCGACGGGCCGGTGGTGCCCGAAGTGAACATCAGCAGAAACGGGTCTTCGCCGGTCAGCAGCACTGGCTCGCAGAGGTTGGAATAATTGGCGAGTTCGGCCCAAAAACTGAAATCGCCACGGACGATGCCCTGGCCTTTGGCGCCGCCGACGGTGACCAGGGTTGGGCAATCGGCGACTTCAGCGAGTTTCGGACGGTTGACCGCATCGGTGACCACGACTTTGGCCCCGGAGCTGTTCAGGCGATGTTCGAGGGCTTTCGGGCCGAACGCGGTGAACAGCGGTTGATAGACCGCGCCGATGCGCCAAGTGGCGAGCACGGTGATGAGCAATTCGATGTTGCGCGGCAGCAGGCCGGCGACCTTGTCACCCTTTTGCACGCCCTGAGCGAGAAGGAAATTGGCGAAACGCGCAGCTTTGTCCTGCAGGTCGCTGAAGGTGTATGTCGCACTGGCGCCGTCGCGGCCTTCCCAGAACAGCGCAATGCGCCCGGGCAAGGCGTGGCGGTCGCAGCATTCGACGCAGGCGTTGAGCGCCTCCAGCGTACCGCTGAGCGCGGCATCCACGGTGTGCTGATAGTTGAACTGTGCGGTGGCAGACAAGTAATCGCGCATTGCCAGAATCCCTCTGTGTTTTTATTAGGCTGGGAACCGTAAACAACAGAGGGATAGTCGCGCTGTGCGGGGGTTGGGGCAATGGTCAAAGCCATCAAAGTGGCTGACTGGTTTGGCCAAGACAGCTCAACATCGCCCTCCCTGTAGGAGCTGCCGAAGGCTGCGATCTTTTGACGTTTATTTTTTTAGAACAGGATCAAAAGATCGCAGCCTTCGGCAGCTCCTACAGGGGAGTGCCTTTCAAATGTAGGAGTGAGCCTGCTCGCGATAGGGCCGGGTCAGACAACCTCATTGATGATTAGCGTCCGATAGTGCCCCGGATTCGACCCCGACCATTTACGAAACGCCTTATAAAACGAACTCGCATCGGCAAACCCCAACCGACTCGCAATCTCGACAAAACTGATCGAAGGCTCCGCCAGCCAGACAATCGCCAATTCCTTGCGCACGCTGTCCTTGAGCCCCTGATACGTCTGCCCTTCCTCGGCCAGTCTTCGGCGCAAGGTCGAGGCCGACATGCACAATTGCTGCGCCAGGGCCTCGGTTTCCGGCCACTGCTCGGCCGGCAACTCTCGCAAATCCTGCTTGATCCGACTCGCAAGACTCTCCGGGTCGCGGTACTTCACCAGAATGTTCGCCGGCGCATGGGCCAGAAAGCGTTTCAACTCTTCGGCAGACCGCTTGATCGGCAGATCGAGGCAATCCGCCGAGAAGATCATCCGCGTGCGCGGTCGATCGAAACGCAGGTTCTCGGAAAACATCACCCGATAGTCATCGGTGAAATCCGGCTCAGCGCAACGCAATTCGATCGCCAGAATCGGAATCCGCCGCCCCGCCAGCCAACAGGCGACGCCGTGGACGATCATCCAGTAAGTGAAATAGGTGAAGGCGCGACGCGGTTCGGGGTCATCCTCAAGCAGAACGATTTCGGCGAGGCTCTGCTGATGCACCAACTGCGCCGGCATGCGCTCCAGCATCAGCGAGAGAAAACTCAAACCCGTACTCAAACCCGCGGCAAGCGTGGGTTGCGCCATGGCGCTGCGGCAGAGGAACTCCAGACTGCCGGACTTGAGCCGGCGCGGATCCATGCCGAAGAATTCGTCGTCACCGCGCCGGGCCAGCAGACGCCAGAGTTTGGCGTATTGCGAGGCTGGCACCCGACCGTTGTCGGTTTGCAGCAGCGACGGATCAATCCCGACTTTGTTCAAGACTTCGTCCGTGGCCACGCCCGGGGCACAACTTTGCAGCAGCGCTTCACGCACCAGTTGAACGGCGATGGTGTCTTTTTCCGACATGGAGCGCGCGTATTCCTGTTGTTTTTTCGATGACACGCATCTTACCTCAGGCCACACGAAACCCTATGTAGGAGCTGCCGAAGGCTGCGATCTTTTGATTTTCAAAACCAAGATCAAAAGATCGCAGCCTTCGGCAGCTCCTACAAAGTTCCGGTGTCACCCGCATGAGAATGGTTGTTCTTTACTTTGTTCAGCTTCTGTTCAGGTTTGTGTCAATGATTGTCATGTGAGAATGGTTGTCATTATGTTACAACTTGTAACCCCTCAGAATGATTCGTTGGACACCTAATGCTCGTTCCTTTTCTGATCATGCTGCGCGAAGGCATCGAAGCCGCGCTGATCGTTGGCATCATCGCCAGTTACCTCCAGCAAACCGGCCGTGGCCAGTGGATGCCTGCCGTGTGGATCGGCGTTTTCCTCGCCGCCGCCCTCGCCCTGCTGGTCGGTGGCGGTCTGGAGCTGGTCAGCGCCGAATTCCCGCAAAAGCAGCAGGAACTGTTTGAAGGCATCGTCGGGCTGGTCGCCGTGGGGATTCTCAGTTCGATGGTGTTCTGGATGCGCAAAGTCGCGCGTTCAATCAAGCATTCGCTGCAAGCTTCGCTTGATCACGCGCTGACTTCTTCCAAGCATCAGGTCATTGCACTGATCGCCATGGTCTTCTTTGCCGTGGCCCGCGAAGGTCTGGAAACGGTGTTCTTCCTGCTCGCGGTGTTCCAGCAAAGCGAAGGCCCGGGCGCGCCGATCGGTGCCCTGCTCGGCCTGATCCTGGCGATCATCGTTGGCTTCCTGATCTACAGCGGCAGCATGCGCCTCAATCTTTCCGCATTCTTCAAGTGGACCGGCCTGTTCATTCTGGTGGTCGCCGCCGGGATTCTCGCCAACTCGGTGCAGGCGCTGCATGAAGCTGGGCTGTGGAACCACCTGCAAACCGTGCTGTTCGACTTCAGCGCGACGCTGCCGATGGATGGCCCGCTGGGCTCGGTGCTGGCCGGCATGTTCGGTTACCAGGATGCACCGACCATCAGCACCCTCGGTGCCTATGTGATTTATCTAGTAGTGGCGCTGGTGATGTTCTTTCTCCCCGCGCCCAAACCCGCCGCGCAATCGTCTTCCGTTTCCAGCCAATAAGGGCATTCATGTCAAAGCCTAATACTCCTCAGGCCTCCCCTCCCCGCGCCTTGCGTTGGGCGGTGGCCGGTTCGGTGGTCATCATGATCGCCGCCGGTGGCCTGTTCTGGTACGCCTCGAAAATGGCTGCGGCCAAGCGTCAGCACAATCACGATGAAGTGGTGGTGAACATCCATCCGGGCAGTTGCGAGCCGAATGCGCTGACCGTGCCGGCCGGTCGCGCCAGCTTCCGTATCGTCAACCGCTCCGACCGCGCGGTGGAATGGGAAATCCTCGACGGCGTGCTGGTTGTCGAAGAGCGCGAGAACATCGCGCCCGGCCTGAGCCAGGTGATCAACGCCAATCTGCAACCGGGCGATTACGCGATCACCTGCGGGCTGCTGAGCAACCCGCGCGGCACCTTGCACGTCACGCCGACTGCCGCCTCTGATGCGGCCGCGAAAGCCAAGCCGTCGATGGTGGCTTTCGTTGGGCCGCTGTCGGAATTTCGTGTGTACCTGGCCAGCCAGAGCAGCGTGCTGATCAAAGCCGTGACCGCGCTCAATCAAGCGATTGAAAGCGGTGATTTGAGTCAGGCTCAGGCGTTGTACCTGCCGGCCCGTGCGGCTTATCAGCGTCTGGCCCCGGCCGCTCAACGCCTGGCCGAACTGGACAACAGCATCAACGCCCGCGCCGATTATTTCGAAAAACGCGAACAGGATCCGGCCTTCGTCGGCTTCCATCGCCTCGAATTCGGCCTGTTCCAACAGCGCAAACTCGATGAACTGGCGCCGATTGGCCAACGTCTGCTCAGCGACGTCACCACGCTCAAACAGCAACTGCTCGCGCAATCGCTGCCACCGGAGCAACTGGTGAACATCGTCGTGCGCAACCTCAACACCTTGGCCGACGTGCGCGCCGCCAGCGGTGAAGAGGAACGCTACAGCCACAGCGATCTCAACGGTTTTGCCGCTAATGCTGAAACCGCGCACAAAGTCGTCGATCTGCTGCGGCCAATGCTGAGCAAGTCAGCCGCTGACCTGCTGCCGAAAATCGACAAGGCACTGACGGACTTCGACACACAACTCAACAGCTACAAGATCAAGGACGGCTACGCCAGCTACGACTCCGTCAGCGGCGAACAACGCAAGCAGATCGCCGACAAGGCCCAGGCTCTGGCCGACGCGCTTGATGGCATTGATCCCGCCCTCGGCCTCTCCGGCCTGTAAGCAGAAGACGAATTCGCGATGAAAGATTTGGAACCTCTCAACCTGCAACGTCGCCGTGTCCTGATGGGCATGGGCGCCGCCGGTGTCGCCCTCGCCGGATCAGCCCTGAGCTGCCCGGCCATGGCCGCCGCGCCGGCGCAAGTCACCGAAGCACCGAGCAGCGACAAAACCGAAGACCGCCACGATTTTCACGGCGTCCACCAGACCGGCATCGTCACCCCGCGCCCGGCGTCGGGCATGCTCGTTTCGTTCGACGTGTTGGCCAGTGATCGTGAAGACCTTGAGCGACTGTTTCGCACCCTCAACGAGCGCATCGCCTTCCTGATGAAGGGCGGCCCGGTTGAGCAAATCGATCCGAAGTTGCCGCCACCGGACTCCGGCATCCTCGGTCCGAACGTGACGCCGGACAACCTGACCATCACCGTTTCCGTCGGCGAATCGCTGTTCGACGAGCGCTTCGGTCTGGCCGACGCCAAGCCCAAGCGCCTGCAACGCATGGTCGGTTTCCCCAACGATGCGCTGGAGGCCGATTGCTGCCACGGCGACCTGAGTTTGCAGTTCTGCTCCAACACCACCGACACCAACATTCACGCCCTGCGCGACATCGTCAAAAACCTGCCCGACTTGCTGCTGGTGCGCTGGAAACAGGAAGGCAGCGTGCCGCCGCAAGCCCCGGCGAAACCCGGTGTGCCGGCGCAATCGGCGCGTAACTTTCTTGGTTTTCGCGACGGCTCGGCCAACCCGAATTCCAACGATGCGAAAGCCATGGACAACATCGTCTGGGTGCAACCGGGCAGCGATGAGCCGGCCTGGGCTGCGCATGGTAGCTACCAAGCGGTGCGGATCATTCGCAACTTTGTCGAGCGTTGGGATCGCACGCCGCTGCAGGAACAGGAAAGCATCCTCGGGCGGGTAAAAACCTCCGGCGCGCCTATCGGTGGCAAACACGAAACTGAAGTCCCGGACTATCACAAAGACCCGGAAGGCAAGCTGACCAAGCTCGACGCGCACATTCGCCTGGCCAACCCGCGCACCGCTGCGAGCCAGGCCAACCTGATCCTGCGTCGGCCGTTCAACTATTCCAACGGCGTCAACAAGAACGGCCAGCTCGACATGGGCCTGCTGTTCATCTGTTACCAGGCTGATCTGGAAAAAGGCTTTATCACCGTGCAGACCCGCCTCAACGGCGAACCGCTTGAGGAATACCTCAAACCGGTCGGCGGCGGTTACTTCTTCACCCTGCCGGGTGTCACGGGCGACAAGGATTTCATCGGTCGCTCGCTGCTCAACGCCACACAACCCAAAACCGCTGCCTAAAAACAACATTCAACACTGGAGCCGCCCCATGAAGAAGACGCCACTCGCGTTATTGCTGACCCTTGGTTTGCTCAACACCCCGCTGTCGGCGTTCGCCGCGATAGCGCCGCTGGATCTGGTCGGGCCGGTGTCGGACTACAAGATTTACGTCACCGAGCAACTCGATGAGCTGGGCAGCCACACGCAACAATTCACCGATGCGGTGAAGAAAGGCGACCTGGCCACCGCGCAAAAGCTCTACGCCCCGACCCGCGTTTACTACGAGTCGATCGAGCCGATTGCCGAGCTGTTCAGTGACCTCGATGCGTCCATCGATTCGCGCGTCGACGACCACGAGAAAGGCGTGAAGGCTGATGACTTCACCGGGTTTCACCGCATCGAGTACACGCTGTTCTCGGAGAAAAGCACCCAGGGCCTGAACGAGCTGGCAGACAAGCTCAACAGCGACGTCAAAGACCTGCAAACCCGCGTCGCCGGCCTGACCTTCCCGCCTGAGAAAGTCGTGGGTGGCGCTGCTGCGTTGCTGGAAGAAGTCGCTGCAACCAAGATTTCCGGCGAAGAAGATCGTTACAGCCACACCGACCTGTATGACTTCCAGGGCAACATCGACGGCGCGAAGAAAATTGTCGATTTGTTCCGTCCGCAGATCGAGAAGCAGGACAATGCGTTCATCGCGAAGGTCGACAAGAACTTCGCCACGGTTGACAAGATTCTGGCCAAGTACAAGACCAAGGATGGTGGGTTTGAGACGTATGACAAGGTGAAGGATAACGATCGTAAAGCGCTGGTCGGGCCGGTGAATACGTTGGCGGAAGACCTGTCCACGTTGCGTGGGAAGTTGGGTCTCAACTGACAGATTTGATTTGTTGGCAGAAAAGATCGCAGCCTTCGGCAGCTCCTACATTGGGCGGTGTACACCCTGTAGGAGCTGCCGGAGGCTGCGATCTTTTGCTTTTAACCGTCAGAGAATCCGGTACAGCAACCGCTCAATCCGTACCCGACTCACGCGCTTGAGAAACTTCGCCACCGCGCCCGGATACTCCGGCAACGTCTCAAGATTCTGAAAGCTGTCAATCCGCGTGGTATGGCGGAAAATCTCTTCCAGCTCCTTCGCTCGTGGTTCCAGCCATTCGCCTTTCGGATCTTCAATCAGCAGCGCGTTTTCCAGATCCAGACGGAACGCTCGCGGGTTGAGGTTATTGCCCGTCAACAACGTATAACGCTGATCGACCCACATGCCCTTGAGGTGATAGGTGTTGTCGCCATCACGCCACAAGTGCAAGTTCAATTGGCCGCTGTCGATATTGCGCTGATGCCGTTTGGCAAAGCGGCGCAGGCTGATCTCGTACAGATACGGCAGCGCGGCGATGACCTTGAACGGCTCGCTCGGCGGAATGTAGAAATCGTTGGCGGTTTTGTCGCCGACGACGATGTCGATCTTCACGCCACGGGCCAATGCGCGGTTGATCTCGCGGATCACGCCCAGCGGCAAGTTGAAGTACGGCGTGCAGATGGTCAGCTGTTTTTGCGCGCTGGCAATCAGTTCGAGAATCGCCCGGTTCAGCGGGTTGTTCTTGCCGACGCCGAGCAACGGTGTCACCGACAGACCGTCTCTGGCGGTGCTGCCAGTGGCCGTGTCGTACGTTGCATATTTGAGGCGGCTGCGCAGATCACCGATGTCGTTGCGCAGGCTGCGCGTAGTCGGCAGGTTCGGCAGGTCGAGGCGATGCACGGCTTTGGATTCGATCAGGCCGTGCTTGACCAGATGATGCATCGAGTCCGCCAGTTCGTGGCTTTGCAGCACGTGATAACGGTCAAACCGGTACTTATCGAACTTGTGCAGGTAAACGTTGTTCAGGCTCGCACCGCTGTAGACCACGCAATCGTCGATCACGAAGCCCTTCAAATGCAGCACGCCGAACAGTTCGCGGGTCTGCACCGGCACGCCGTACACCGGCACTTCGCTCTGGTGCGTACGGGTCATTTCCTGGTACCACGCGGAATTGCCCGGCTGCTTGCCGGCACCGATCAGCCCGCGCTGCGCGCGCAGCCAGTCGACGACCACGGCGATTTCCAGCTCAGGACGTTTGAGCTTGGCGGCGTGGAGAGCATCGAGAATTTCCTGACCGGCTTCGTCTTGCTGCAGATACAGCGCAACGATGTAGATGCGCTGGGTCGCCGCAGCGATTTTTTCCAGCAGGCAACGACGGAACTCGGCGGCGCCGGACAGAATGGTCACGGCCTCGGCGGTCAGCGGGAAGCTGCGCAGTTTAGGCAGCAAGGAACGTTTGAAAAGCAACGGCATAGGGCTCGCAATGGGTCGAATCCGAAGAACCCGAGAGCTTACACCATCGCATCCTTCGGGTCTTGTTAGAGCCCTCAAACAGATCAAAAGATCGCAGCCTTCGGCAGCTCCTACATTGGCCCGTGTAGGAGCTGCCGAAGGCTGCGATCTTTTGATCTTAAAAAACAATTGCAAAAGGAGAACGCCCGTTCTACTGTCGGCCACATGAACGAACTAATCAATACCGAAACCCGCGACATCATCCTCGACGTCACCGAAAAACTGATCTACAAAAGTGGCATCGCTGCCACCAGCATGGATCTCCTGGTGAAAACCGCCGGCGTCTCGAGAAAAAGCATCTACCGTTATTTTGCGGACAAAGACCAACTGGTCGCCGCCGCTCTGCAACGCCGCGACATTCGCTGGATGCACTGGTACCGAAACGCCGTTGATCAAGCCGAAACCCCGGCCGATCGCCTGCTCAACCTGTTTACCGTGCTCAAGGAGTGGTTCGCCTCGGAAGGTTTCCGTGGTTGCGCCTTCATCAACACCAGCGGCGAAACCGGTGATCCACAGAATCCGGTGCGTCTGATCGCCAAGGAACACAAACAGAAGCTGCTCGACTACGTGGTTGAGCTATGTACCGAACAGGGCGTCGCGGATCCGCAGCAACTGGCCAGACAGCTGCTGATCCTGATTGATGGCGCCATTACCGTCGCGCGGGTGATGGGCGATCACAGTGCCGCCGATAACGCGCAAAACATGGCGCGAAAGTTGTTGGATCTGTAATGCCTTTATAAGCCGGACTTGTTGTTAAACCGCAAACCCTATCGGGAGTCTGATATGTCTACTGCAGCGCAAGTACGTCCGCCATTGCCACCCTTCAACCGCGAGTCGGCGATCGAGAAAGTGCGTCTGGCCGAAGATGGCTGGAATTCCCGCGATCCGGAAAAGGTTTCGCTGGCCTACACCCTCGACACCAAATGGCGCAACCGCGCCGAGTTCGCCGACAACCGCGAAGCAGCCAAAGCCTTCCTGACGCGCAAGTGGGCGAAAGAGCTGGATTACCGCTTGATCAAAGAACTCTGGGCCTACTCCGACACGCGCATCGCGGTGCGTTACGCCTATGAATGGCACGACGATTCGGGCAACTGGTTCCGTTCTTACGGCAACGAGAACTGGGAGTTTGATGAGCAAGGCCTGATGTTCCAGCGCTATGCGTGCATCAATGACCTGCCGATCAAAGAGAGCGAACGCAAATTCCACTGGCCACTGGGCCGCCGCCCGGATGATCACCCAAGCCTTTCCGACCTGGGCCTGTAACAATCTTCCCTGTAGGAGCTGCCGAAGGCTGCGATCTTTTGATCTTGATCCTAAAAGCAACATCAAAAGATCGCAGCCTTCGGCAGCTCCTACAAGGGGATGTGCTGCGGTCAGGCAACGGCGGCGGTCTTCTCGGCCTCAAGTTCGCGCACTAGCGGCAACACCCGCTCACCGAAATATTCCACTTCTTCCTGAAAGTGCAGAAACCCCGCCACCACCAGATCCACACCCACCGCTTTCAACGCTACGATCCGCTCGGCGATCTGTAACGGCGTACCAATCAAATTGGTCTTGAAGCCATCGTTGTACTGCACCAGATCCTCAAAGGTTGATTTCGCCCAGTTGCCTTCACCCTCCGGCGACGCGCTGCCCGCCTGTTTCGCCGCATCGCCAAACGCGTTCACCGCTTCCGGATCGGCCTGATCGATGATCTGCGCCAAAACAGCTCGCGCTTCTTCTTCGGTGTCGCGGGCAATCACGAACGCATTGACGCCAATCTTCACCGCATGATTATTTGCCGCTGACTTGGCACGAATATCGTCAACCTGCGCCTTGATCCCTTCGACGCTGTTGCCGTTGGTGAAATACCAGTCCGACACCCGCGCGGCCATGTCTCGCGCGGCGCGGGAACTGCCGCCCTGAAAGATTTCCGGCCGCCCAAGCGGTTTCGGTTTCAGGCTGTAATGGTCGAAACGGTAGAAGTCGCCGCGAAAGGTGAAGTTGTCCTGACTCCATACACCGCGCAGGCAGCGAATGAATTCTTCGGAACGGCGATAACGCTCGTCGTGCTCCAGCCAGTGCTCGCCAATCGCCTGAAACTCGCCTTTGAACCAGCCGCTGACGATGTTCACCGCGATGCGGCCGTTGGTGAGTTGATCGATGGTCGCCAGTTGCTTCGCCGCGAGCGCCGGTTGCCACGGGCCGGGCAGGAGCGCGGCGATGACTTTGAGCTTGGTCGTCGCGGCCAGCAGTGCATGACTGAACGCAACCGATTCATGCTGAAACTCGGCGCCGTAACCGGCGGTGAAGCGGATCTGCGTCAGCGCGTATTCAAACCCGGCGGCTTCGGCGATCTGCGCGAGTTTGCGGTTGTAGTCGATGCCCCAATCGGTGCGCTGTTCGATCTTGCTGACCACCAGCCCACCGCTGACGTTTGGCACCCAGTAGGCAAATTTGACGGGTTGCTGGCTCATTGGCGTGTCCTCGGGATGTTTTGGGAGATGGGAGAGGTAGAGCAGCAAGTGTGCCAGCCTGAAAATGCCCGGTTTTGTTGGGTTTTTCAGTTGTGCAGATGTTTTGTGGAAGGGGATTTGTTGGTGGGTTGTTGTGTGGCCAACAGTTGGTTTGGGGCCGGCATGAAGAATGCCTTCGCGAGCAGGCTCGCTCCCACAGGGTGGAGTGCATTTCAAAATGTGGGAGCGAGCCTGCTCGCGAAGGCGTCCGATGGGTCGCAGCAACACTTGGAAATGAGTAACATAACCGCCCTCCCCGCAGCTCCCGTTCTGCGCCCTGCCGAATAAGCCGATTCCATGCCTTTCGAACTCAGCGTTGACCTCACCACCCTGGCGATTCTCGCCCTTGTCGCTTTCGTTGCCGGTTTCATCGACGCCATCGCCGGCGGTGGCGGTCTGTTGACCACACCCGCGTTGCTCACCGCTGGCCTGCCGCCGCACCTGGTGTTGGGCACCAACAAACTCAGTTCAACGTTCGGCTCGGCGACCGCCAGTTTCACCTTCTACCGCCGCAAGTTGTTCCATCCACGGCAATGGGTTCACGCCATTGTCGGCACACTGGTCGGCGCATTGACCGGTGCCGTCGTCGCCCATTACCTGCCGGCTGAATGGCTGAACAAGATGCTCCCGGTGATCGTCTTCGCTTGCGGCCTGTACCTGTTGTTCGGCGGCACGCCAAAAGCACCGCTGGACAGCGACGCGCCGATCAAAAAGAAATGGCAATCGACCCAAGGCTTCAGCCTCGGTTTCTACGACGGTGTCGCCGGCCCCGGTACCGGCGCGTTCTGGACGGTGAGCAGCCTGCTGCTGTACCCCATCGATCTGGTCAAGGCCAGCGGCGTGGCGCGCAGCATGAACTTCGTCAGCAACATTGCGGCGCTGTCGGTGTTCGTGTTTTCCGGGCAGGTGGACTGGATCATCGGCCTAAGCATGGGCCTGTCGGTGATGGTCGGCGCGTTCTTTGGCGCGCGCACCGCGATCAGCGGCGGCGCCAAGTTCATTCGCCCGGTGTTCATCACCGTGGTGCTGGGTCTGACCGTGCGCCTAGCCTGGCAGCACTGGTTCAGCGTGGCCTAAGCGCCGCGCCACGTAGACGTCGATCAGGTAACGGGCAATCGACTTGGACGCCGGCAACGGCGGCAGGTCGTGCACGTTGAACCACTGGGCGTCTTCGATCTCGTCTTCCTGACAGACAATCTCGCCCCCCGCGTATTCGGCATGGAAGCCGAGCATCATCGAATGCGGGAACGGCCAGCACTGGCTGCCCAGGTATTGGATGTTCTTCACCTCGATCTGCACTTCTTCGCGCACTTCCCGAATCAGGCATTCCTCCGCCGACTCGCCCGGCTCGGCAAACCCGGCCAGCGTGCTGTAGACCCCGCTGACGAAACGCGGTGAGCGCGCCAGCAGAATCTCGTCGCCGCGAGTGATCAGCACAATCATGCTCGGCGAAATACGCGGATAGCTGCGCAGATCGCATGGCTGGCAATACATCGCCCGCTCGCGCGGCACCTGCGTCATTGCCTGTCCGCAGTTTCCGCAGAATCGATGCTCGCGCGCCCAAGTGCCAATCTGCGCGGCGTAACCGAGCACTTTGTAAATCGTGTGATCACCCTCGAGCATGAACGCCCGCAGACCTTTCCAGATGCACCCCGGCACCTCGCTGGCGCTGCGCAACTCCAACAGATACACCGGCTCGCCGTCGAGATGGCCAATGCCGTGCTCGGTGAGGACTGACAAGTCCTGACGCTTGAGCCATTCCCGGGGGAACAGCGCGCCGTTGTCATCGAACAGAAAGCCTTCCGGGCTGCGCGCGACGGCCCAGCCGCCCGGTTGATCGGTGTCGAGTACTGCAGTGGTCCAGCGAGCTGTCATGGTTTCTCAGTCCAGGAATTCGGGTTTCTGTTTGCTCATATGGGCGGCCATGGCCACGCGCAAGTCGGTGGATTGCAGCATGGCGGCATTCCAGGTGGCAACGTATTCAAGGCCGTCGTCGATGCGATGGTCGCGCATGTAGCTGATCATTTCCTTGGTGCCGGTGACCGCAATCGGCGACTTCGAGGCGATTTCGCGAGCGATGTCGAGCACGCCTTCGAGCAGCGCGTCTTTATCGCTGTAAACGCGATTGACCAGGCCAATGCTGCGCGCCTCTTCTGCGCCGAAGGTGCGACCGGTGTAAGCCAGCTCACGCAGCATGCCGTCACCGATGATTCGTGGCAACCGTTGCAAAGTGCCAACATCGGCGGCCATGCCGATATCGATTTCCTTGATTGAGAACTGCGCGTCTTCGGCGGCGTAACGCATGTCGCAGGCAGCGATCAGGTCGATCGCACCGCCCAGGCAGTAACCCTGAATCGCCGCGAGCACCGGTTTGCGGCAATTGTCGACGGCGTTGAACGAGGCTTGCAGGGTGAGGATCTTGCGCCGCAGCAGGCGCGCGTTACGGCCGACGTCCTTGCCCAGTTCATTGGCGACGCCGGCGAGCATCATCAAATCGATGCCCGAGGAGAAATGTTTACCGTTGCCGCTGAGCACCACCACGCGCACTTCGTCGGTGTCGTCGATCCACTGGAAGATCTCGACGATCTCGCTCCAGAACGCCGCGTTCATCGAGTTGATCTTTTCCGGGCGATTGATCTGCACATGGGCGATGTTGTCGGCCAGTTCGACGCTGAAGGCGGAGTATTGAGTCATGGCAGTGATCCTTTACCGGGCAGAAAATGAGGCCCGAACTATAACAAGGCATCACGGTGGCGGTTCGGACAAATGCGGGACTGACTTGAAGAGATGTACTGCAACCCTCCACCCCGTAGGAGCTGCCGCAGGCTGCGATCTTTTGATGTTGTTTTTTAAAAGACAGGATCAAAAGATCGCAGCCTGCGGCAGCTCCTACGGGGACTTGCGTGTCACGAAGGCTGCGGTTTCGTAGGGAACCGTCACCACATCCCGGCCCCGCAGCTCCGGCTCAGACTGGATCAACGCGCGAATTTGCTCATCCACCGTCGCCCGCTGCGCCTCTGGCAGCGAGGCAATAAAACTGGTCGAACGCACCCGGTTGAACAGCACATCCTCCGCCGACCCGGTATGCCCATTGTGAAACTGCTGCACCTGCAACGGCCCAAACGCCGGATGCGGAAATGCTTTGCGCCATTCACCGGTGTAGTAACGCGGCGTATCGCCCTCCAGCGCATTGACGATCGCGTCCAGCTTCGGCACCCAACTGACTCGCGTATCACGCAGGTTCCAGATCAACCCGAGCCTGCCGCCGGGCTTAAGTACCCGAGCGATTTCCGTCAGCGCCTCTGCACTGGCAAACCAATGAAACGCCTGCGCACAGACCACCACATCCACCGAGGCATCCGGCAACGGCAAATCCGTCGCCGTGCCGTGTACAGCCAGCACCTGCGGCCAGGCATCGGCGAGTTTTTCCAGCATCTGCGCCACCGGTTCAACGGCAATCACCTGCGCGCCCGTCGCTAGCAACCGGCCAGTGAACTTGCCGGTACCAGCGCCCAGATCGATCACGGTTTGGTGATTATCCAGCCCCAACGTTGCGCTCAGCCAGTCGCTGACTTGAGGCGGGTAATCCGGGCGTCCTTTGACGTAGGTATCGGCAGCGGTTTTGTAGCCGCCAGTGGCGTGATGGAGCTGATCGTTCATGGCAGTTCCCCTATATGGCAGAGCTTCGGATCAACGGCAGACGCTCACGAGCATAGCGCCGGAATTTGTGCCTCACTTGAACAGTCACTGACAAAGCAATGAATAAAATTTCACGCTGTGGTGTTCAAAGTGAAACATAACCTCCTGTGGAGCCTTGCCCATGACTATCCGTTCCGTTATGTTCGCCGCCCCGTTGCTGCTGGTCGCCGCGATGTCCAGCCATTTGGCCTTCGCCAACGGTGATGAAGACGAGCCGGTGAAGAAGCCCGAATGCCCGAAAGGCCAGGTCTGGGACAGCAAGTCGCAGAAATGCGCGCTGCAAACCAGCAGCCTGTTGCCGGACGCCGATCGCACCGACTACGCCTATCGACTGGCCAAGGACGGGCGCTACGAAGAAGCGCTGGCACTGCTCGACACACTGCAACAACCGAACACCGCCAAAGCCCTCAACTATCGCGGTTACGCCACGCGCAAACTGGGGCGCACCGACGAAGGCATCGGCTATTACCTGCAATCGGTGAAACTCGATCCGCAGTACGCGCAAGTGCGCGAATACCTCGGCGAAGCCTATGTGATCAAAGGCCGCGTCGACCTGGCGCAAGAACAGTTGCAGCAGATCAAATCGATTTGCGGCACGTCCTGCGAGGAATATCAGGATCTGGCGCAAGCCATCAACGACTCATCAAAAACCTGACCTATCACAGCGGAGGCCATCATCGTCAGCGATCAGGCATTCAGAGCGGAACTCGGACAGCATCTGGCGCGATTGTGGCGCTACGGTTTGCTGCTGTCGCGCAATCGGCATGTCGCCGAGGATCTGGTGCAGGCGACGTGTGTGCGGGCACTGGAGCGTTCTGCTCAATACGCGGCGGGCACGCGCATGGATCGCTGGCTGCTGAGCATTCTGCATTCGATCTGGCTGAATGAAGTGCGCGCGCGTCGGGTGCGCAACGGCGCCGGTCAGGTCGATGCCGATGGTCAACTGGCGTTTGATGGCGAGTACGCGGCGCAGACGCATGTGATGGCTGCGCAAGTGATCCGCCGCGTTGATGCGTTGCCCGAAACCCAGCGCGAAACCGTGTATCTGGCCTACGTTGAAGGCTTGTCTTACCGCGAAGTCGCCGAGATCCTGCAAGTGCCGATTGGCACCGTGATGAGCCGCCTCGCCAACGCGCGGCTGAAACTCGCCGAATATCCGCCGCTGCAAGCCGTACCGAAAGCCACCGAAGGAGATCGCCCATGAACACGCCTTCGGATGAGCAACTCGTCGCCTACCTGGACGATGAACTCGATGCGGACTACCGGCGCCAACTCGACGACGCCATCGCTGATGACCCGCTGCTAAATCTGCGCGTGCAATGGCTCGCGCGCAGCAATCTGCCGTACAAAAACGCCTACGACGAACTCGCACAACAAGCACCGACGGAGCGTTTGCAGGCGCGGCTTGATGCGATCGCGTCGCCAGAACGTCCGGGAATAAGTCGACGCTGGTTCATCGGCGCGGCGGCGGCAGCGCTTGTCGGCGCAGGCGTACTGGCCGACCGCTTGGTGCTCGGTTGGCAAGCGAAGCAATCGCACAACTGGCGTGAATTGGTCAGTGACTACATGGCGCTGTACGTGCCGCAAACGCTCGCGCACTTGCCTACCGACGACGCCACGCAACGGGCGCAACTGCAGACCGTGGACAAGCGATTAGGTCTGAGCCTTTCAACGGCAAAACTGAAACTGCCAGGTGCCGAATTCAGGCGTGCGCAAGTGCTCGAATACGACGGCGTGCCGATCGCGCAGATCGTCTATCTTGACGCCAAATACGGGCCGCTGGCGCTGTGCGTGACGCGATCGAACAGCGGCAGTCGGCCAATCGCCCAGGAACACCGGCACAACATGAACGTCGTCTATTGGACCGAACGCGAACATGCCTGGATGCTCATCGGTTACAACCCCCCCTCCGAGCTGGCAGGGATGGCCAAGTCACTGATCAGTACTCGACTCTAATGTTGTCGAGGCTGAACCAGTCTCCGGTCGGACAGGTAATCTTGATGAACTTGATTCCCGCTGCGGCTAACGAAACCCCTACCGGAGTGCTGTATGAATCCCCCAGGAATTGGCTGCCGAGCAACGCTCCGTCAGCGGCGAAATATTCCGCAAAGCTGTCACCGAAGTTGACACTCACATGATAGAAGCCGATTTTTGAACAGGCCTTTTTCAATTCCAGTTCTACGACGACCGGTTTCGGCCCAAACGCATCGCGACCAATGCTCAGCACTTGGCCTTCGATCTGGCCGAGGAATGATTCGCCGATGTCGCAACGCTGCATGATTGCGCATTCGCCGTCGCCTGACTGGAAGGTGAATTTGAGGTTGGACGTTTCCATGACGCCTCCCTCTTTCACCGCTTGCGGGCTGGCGCTGGTGAAATCCTCCAGCAGCGTGGCGGGAGAGTCGAAGACTTTGTAGTCGATCGTCTTGTACGTCACGGCCGCACTCTCGTCCTTGCTTCCGTCGAAAGACACCTTCAACTCCAGCGTGACCGCACTGCCCGGTTTGAATCTCTCAAGCTCTGCGCGGGGCAACGTATTGTCCAGACCTACAAGCACTTCGGGCGCCGTCACAGGTGCACCGTTGGCAATCAGGATTTCGTACGGCGAACAGCTGCGATCAATGCCGATCAGGCGAAACCAGCGTAATTGGCCGGCCGCCATCGCTGCCCACGGCTTACAGACCGCCTGAGCGGGGCCGATGAAGGCCCCCATGTCCAGCGTGTCACCCAAGGCTTGGGCGATGCGAGGTACTGGCAACTGCCAGTGGCCGTGCGCGATTGGCTGCACGATGACATCAGCGGCGACTGATGGTTGTGAACCTCCAGCGCGCAACAATTCCCAGTACAGCTTGACGGTTCTACCGTGATTGGCAGCCAGTACTGCGGGCTTGAGCAAAAAGTTGGCACGCTTGTTTTTATTGAAGCCGATGGGTGCAAATACCGGAGAACCCAGCAGCGGCCTTCCCTCGACCACCAAGCGCGCCTGATCTCCGTCCTGTGCATCCGGGTAGTCCACGCGCGCAGTAACGCCGTCCGGAAATGCCAGCGGTTCAATTTCGCTGCCGGCGCCGACCAGCGTTGGCGGTTTCAGTTCAGAGGCCGCTGAGCCGGTGATGCTGACCGTCAGCGCTTCTGAACGATCCAGCAAGACACCGCCGCTCATCCGTGTGTAGTGAAAAATCGCTTTGCCGCCTGCAGCAGCGGCGAAATGCGCATGAGGTACCGGGATTGAATACATGAACGGCGTGTTTTTGATTTTCTCGATCAGGGTCAAGGCATCTTCGCCACCACCAGCGGTACGGAAGATGCAGCGCAGATGGATTTCATCGTCCTTCAACCAACTGCGCGGCACATAAACCTGCGCAGTGGCCGGATTGCCGTCCAGCTTGCTCAAATCAATTGTGTCCGGATCATCCTCGGCATCGTTCGGATCTTCACTGACAATTGGTGGGTCGTACCAATTGCCCGTGAGATTCACATAGATATGTTGCACCGCTGAATCGGGATTGTTGGTGTCCGGGCCGTTCCCGGCACAGTCGTACACGGTGTAACTCAGCGGAAAATCCCGATGATCGCCCGCTGCAATGAACGTTGCTTCATCGATGGTCATTGCCAATGGCAGGCCGCTGTCGGCCTCCGCCTGATTCACTGCGTGTTTCAAAACCACCCCGTTGCAATCGAGCAGGATCGTATCGAACGGCCTCATCAGCGGATAAAAAACACTTACGTTGACGCCATCGCGCGCTCGGTCGGCGTTCACCCCTTCATCGCGGATGGACTGCGCGATCTCCAGTGCCAGCTCCGAGTGCCCCTCGTTACCCGGATCGAAATCCACACCGCCTGGGCGCTTGCTGTGAAACCAAAGCAGCAATGGATGCGAAGTTTCGTGCTCCACACCGGCCCGCTCAAAGCCGTATTCAAGCGTATTGACCCCGTCCTTCCAGAGCTTTGCCGGCACAAACAGGGTCGCCTGCTGACTCTCCTCGCCTGCCGTAATGATTTTTTTATCAGCCACCGCGCCGTTCAGGCGCAACAGCAGCGAGTCATCCGCCGCCGTGCTCAACGATGGTTGAATGAATACCTTCACGCCTTCGGGATTGAGCTGAGTCAGCGCCAGTTGCACCGCGCCATCGACCGGTTGCGGTGCAGTTACCGGTTCTTTCATACCGGGAACACTAGGCTTGTCGAGAGTAGGCGCGGCCATCGGCTTCAGTCCTTTGCGAGGAGACGGGATTGATCAGGGCAGTAACCTGTCCCTTTCATCAAATCCCCTAACACCAAAGGGCGCAACTGTCAGATCTAACAGGGGTGTTTAAAAACCCAGCGGTCAACCGCCGGAAAAAATCACGTCAGCGACGGCAACCAAAGTCGAAAGCGAGCGCCACCTAAAGGCGAAGCCTCTACCGTCAGAGAACCGCCCTGCGCTTCCAGTGCCCGGCGACTGATTGCCAGTCCGAGACCAAATCCGCCCGTAGCGCGATCACGACTGCGGTCAAGGCGATAGAACGGCTCGAAAATCCGCTCACGCTCGTCATCCGGAATCCCGATACCGTCATCGTCGACCCAGATTTCACAACCTTCATCCTTGACCTGCACGCCAATCTGAATACGTTTCTCGCAATAACGCATGGCGTTGCGCAGCAGGTTCTGGATCGCCCTGGCAGTCAGGCGCGGGTCCAGCGCAAAGCGCTCAAGCTGCCCGTGCAACAGCACATCGATGACGATTTCCGGCGATTCCAGTTCCTCATCGACACTGCCCAAAATACTGTCGATAAACTCATCCAGCGAGACTTCGACCTGTTCCGGCAACTGCGCCGGGTTCTGCAAGCGGCTGTAGGAGAGCAACTCCAGCACCAGTTCATCGAGTTCACGAATGTGCGCGACCAGCCCTTGCAGACGTTCGCGGCTGGCGGCCGGCAGATCATCGGACAAGGCCAACGCAAGGCCGAAATCCAGACGCGTCAACGGTGTGCGCAGTTCGTGGGATACAGCGTTGAGCAGGTCACGTTGCTGATTGAGCAGGTTCTCTATGTCGCCGGCCATGGTGTCGAACACATTGGCGAGGCTGCCAATGTTCGAGCTACGGGCGATCTTCGTACGTTCGCTCAAATGGCCCTTGCCGAAACGTTCGGCGGTGCCCTTGAGGCGCTCGAGATCGCGCCAGTGCGGGCGCAACCAGAGCAACAGGCATGCGAGCAACGACGCACCGATCAGCACGTTGATGCTCCAGTACAACAAGTTGACGTCCATCGGATCCGGCGGCACCACCATTTGCACCGCAACGTCGTCATTGAGCGGCGCCACCGCCAGCGTGCGCCAGCCCCAATCACCGATGCGCACGACGTTTTCGCCACGGCGCAGGCGTTCCTGCTCGATGGCGGTGAAGTCGGCGCTGTCGATACGGGCGAGGACGATGTGCAGCGGCTGAAAGTCTTTGTCCATCGACTGCGCCAGCGCCGGCCACTGATCTTGCGGTACGGCGCGGAACTGCTTGGTGATCAGCGATTGCAGGCCACGGGAATAATCGAGGTTGTAGGTGACAAAGCGTTCGCGGAACGCCATCACCACCAGATCCGGCACCAGATAAATCGCTGCGCTGTACGAGATGATCGTCACCAGATACAGGCGAAACAGGATGCGAAACATCAGCTCAGCATTCCCATTCCGAACGGCTGAACAGGTAACCCTTGCCCCACACGGTTTTGATCTTGCGCGCCTCGCCGGCGTGGTCATCGAACTTGCGACGCAACTTGGAAATCGCCACGTCCACCGAGCGATCGGTGCCGTTGAATTCGATGCCGCGCAGGCGTTGCAGAATCTGATCACGGCTGAGCACTTCGCCGGCATGTCGGGCCAACACCACCAACAGGTTGTATTCGCCGCTGGACAGTTCCACCGGTTGATCGCGCCAGGTCACCGTGCGCTCGGACAGGTCGATGCACAGGTTGCCCATGAGGATGCGGTCGTTGGCGGTCACCGGTTCGCCGAGGCTGCTGCGCCGTAACAACGTACGGACGCGGGCGAGCAAGACGCGCGGCTCGCAGGGTTTGGTGACGTAGTCGTCGGCGCCCATTTCCAGACCGAGCACTTGATCGTGGCTGTCATCGCGCGCGGTGAGCATCAGGATCGGCAGCGTCGCCGAGTCGGCGCGCAGCAGGCGACAGACCTGTAAGCCATCAAGCCCCGGCAGCATCAGGTCGAGAATCACCAGATCCGGCGGATTGATCCGCGCCCGTTCACGCACGTGATCGCCACGGCCGATGACGCTGACGCTGTAGCCATTGCGTTCGAGGTAGCTGGAAATCAGTTCGGCGAGGGCGGTGTCGTCTTCGACCAGGAGGATGTTGGGCATGGGTGTTCCAGAAAAGTGCTGTGGCGACTGATAAATCCCAATCGCGAGCAGGCTCACTCCTACAAGTGATTTGTGGTCAACACAGAACAGTGTAGGAGTGAGCCTGCTCGCGATGGCGGTTCATCTGTCGCAATAAATTTCAAGGGCTAAAGGATATACGCCCTCACCCGTCCCTGAGCAAAACCCTTACACAATTTCACACAGCGCCTACAAAGCTTCACCGCTACTCTCGGCGACTGTCCGTAGGATGCGGGCATCAATATTGGGGGTAGTACATGTCGAACAAACTGCTGGCCGGGCTCGGCCTGATCGCATTCGCGCTGACGCTGAGCGCGTGTGATTCATCTTCGAACGCCGAAGAACAGGCGCCGCCGGCCACGGTGCGCATCGAAACCCTTGAAGCCCGCCCGTTGACGCTGAGCAGCGAACTCAGTGGCCGCATCGCCGCGCCGCGTATCGCCGAGGTGCGTGCACGGGTGGCTGGAGTGGTGCTGGAGCGCACCTTCCGCGAAGGCAGCGACGTGAAAAAAGGTCAGGTGCTGTTCCGCATCGACCCGGCGCCGTTCAAGGCTGACCTCGACAGCGCCGAAGCCGCGCTGCGCAAGGCCGAGGCCAATGCGTTTCAGGCCAAGTTGCAGGAACAGCGTTATGCACAGCTGATCGGCGACAAGGCCATCAGTGCTCAGGATTACGACAACGCCCGAGCCACCGCTCGCCAAACCGCCGCGGACGTCGCGGCCAACAAGGCTGCCGTGGAACGAGCGAAGCTGAGTCTGGGTTACGCCACCGTCACTGCGCCGATCTCCGGTCGTATTGGTCGGGCGCTGGTGACGGAAGGCGCGCTGGTCGGGCAGAACGAAACTACGCCATTGGCGCTGATTCAGCAGCTCAATCCGATTCACGCCGACGTCACTCAGTCGACCCGTGAACTCAATGAACTGCGCCGTGCGTTTCGCTCCGGGCAATTGCAGCAGGTCGGTCAGGATCAGGTCAAAGCCACGCTGATTCAGGACGACGGCAGTCTTTATCCGCTGCCGGGCAAATTGCTGTTTGCCGACATCACCGTCGACCCGGGCACTGGCCAGATCATCCTGCGCAGCGAATTCCCTAACCCGGATCTCGATTTGCTGCCGGGCAGTTTTGTCCGCGTGCGTCTGGAGCAGGCAACCATTGCCAATGGCCTGACCGTGCCGCAACGCGCGGTGCAACGTGACAGCGCCGGTATCGCTCAGGTGCTGACGGTTGACGAGCAAATGCGCGTCGCCTTGCAACCGGTGCAACTGGGCGCGGTGCAGAACGATCGCTGGATCGTCACCGGCGGCCTCAAGCCTGGCGACCGCATCGTAGTCGAAGGCCTGCAGCACGCCCGTCCCGGCGAGAAAGTGCAGATCGACGACACCCCTCTTCCACTTGCCCAGACCTCTGGTCAGTAAGCAGGACGCTTTTATATGCCGCAGTTCTTTATCGACCGCCCGGTGTTTGCCTGGGTGGTCGCGTTGTTCATCCTCTTGGCCGGCGCGCTGGCCATCCCGCAATTACCGGTGGCGCAGTACCCCGACGTCGCGCCGCCACAGATCGAAATCTATGCCGTGTACCCCGGCGCCTCGGCGCAGACCGTCGATGAAAGCGTGGTCAGCCTGATCGAAGAAGAACTCAACGGTGCCGATCACCTGTTGTACTTCGAATCGCAAAGCAGCCTCGGCAGCGCGACGATCAAAGCCACGTTCCAGCCGGGGACTAATCCCGAGCTGGCACAGGTTGATGTGCAAAACCGTCTGAAAGTGGTCGAGTCGCGTCTGCCGCAAGCGGTGAATCAGCAAGGCTTGCAGGTGGAGAAGGTTTCCTCAGGCTTCCTGCTGTTGATCACCCTGACGTCCAGCGACGGCAAGCTCGATGACGTAGCGCTCAGCGATTATCTGGCGCGCAACGTGATGAACGAGATCAAGCGTCTGGACGGCGTCGGCAAGGCGCAGCTGTACGGCGCCGAACGAGCCATGCGCATCTGGGTCGATCCGCAGAAACTGATCGGCTTCAACCTGACCCCAGCGGACGTCAACGCCGCGATCACCGCGCAAAACGCTCAGGTCTCCGCTGGCAGCATTGGTGATTTGCCGAACCCGTCGAGCCAGGAAATCACCGCGACGATTCTGGTCAAAGGCCAGTTGTCGACCCCGGAAGAATTCGCCGACATAGTGCTCAAGGCCAATCCGGACGGTTCGACCGTGCGCATCGGCGATGTGGCGCGAGTTGAAATCGGCAGTCAGGAATACCAGTTCGGCACGCGCCTCAATGGCAAACCGTCCACCGCTGTCGGCGTGCAGTTGTCGCCGGGCGCCAATGCACTCGCCACCGCAACCCTGGTGCGGGCGAAAATGGATGAACTGTCGCGCTACTTCCCGGCCGGCGTTGAATACAAGATTCCCTACGACACGTCGCCATTCGTGAAAGTCTCGATCACCAAAGTGGTTTACACCTTGGGCGAGGCGATGCTGCTGGTGTTTGCGGTGATGTTCCTGTTTCTGCAAAACATCCGCTACACGCTGATCCCGACGCTGGTGGTGCCGGTGGCGCTGATGGGTACCTTCGCGACCATGTTGGCGCTGGGTTTCTCGATCAACGTACTGACCATGTTCGGCATGGTGCTGGCCATCGGCATTCTGGTCGACGATGCCATTGTGGTGGTGGAGAACGTCGAGCGGATCATGGCAACCGAGGGTTTATCGCCCAAGGAAGCCACACGCAAAGCGATGACGCAGATCACCGGCGCGATCATCGGCATTACGCTGGTGCTGGTCGCTGTGTTTATTCCGATGGCGTTTATGCAGGGCTCGGTCGGGGTGATTTACCAGCAGTTCTCGCTGTCGATGGCGACCTCGATTCTGTTCTCGGCGTTTCTTGCCCTGACCCTGACCCCGGCGCTGTGCGCGACCTTGCTCAAGCCGATTGCCAAGGGCGAGCATCACGAGAAAAGCGGCTTCTTCGGCTGGTTCAACCGCCGTTTCGAGCAACTGACCGAGCGTTATCAGGGCTGGGTCGGCTATGCGCTCAAACGTACCGGTCGTTATCTGTTGATTTATGTAGTGCTGCTGGTGGGTCTGGGCCTGTGCTTTATGCGCCTGCCCTCCTCGTTCCTGCCGGTTGAGGATCAGGGCTACACCATCACTGACATCCAACTGCCGCCGGGCGCGACCAAAAACCGTACGGTGCAAGTGGCCGAGCAGTTCGAGGCGCACAACGCCGGCGAGCCGGGGATCAGCGACAGCGTGGTGATTCTCGGCTTCAGTTTCTCCGGTAGCGGGCAGAACGCCGCGTTGGCGTTCAGCACGCTGAAGGACTGGTCTGAGCGTGGCAGCGATGACTCGGCCAGTTCGATTGCCGACCGCGCCAACGCCGCCCTTAGCCAGATCAAGGATGCGATGGCGTTTGCCGTGTTGCCGCCGCCAATCGATGGCCTGGGCACCTCCAGCGGCTTCGAATTCCGCCTGCAGGATCGCGGCGGTCTCGGCCACGCGACGTTGATGCAGGCGCGGACAGAGTTGCTCGCCGCAGCGGAAAAAAGCCCGGTGTTGATGAACGTACGCGAAAGCGCATTGGCTGAAGCGCCGCAAGTACAGCTTGAAGTCGACCGTAAACAGGCGAATGCCTTGGGTGTGTCGTTTGCGGATATCGGCAACGTGCTGTCCACGGCTGTCGGTTCCTCGTACATCAACGATTTCCCCAACCAGGGTCGTATGCAGCGTGTGGTGGTACAGGCCGAAGGTGATCAACGCAGTCAGGTCGATGATTTGCTGAAAATGCACGTGCGCAACAACGCCGGAAAAATGGTGCCATTGTCGGCATTCGTCCAGGCCAAATGGATTCAGGGCCCGGCGCAGTTGACGCGTTACAACGGTTATCCGGCGATTGCGATTTCCGGCGAACCGACACCGGGGCACAGCACCGGTGAGGCCATGGCTGAGATTGAGCGCCTGGTCGCGCAAGGGCCGAAAGGCTTGGGACAGGAGTGGACGGGGCTGTCGTTGCAGGAACGCTTGTCTGGCAGTCAGGCGCCGATACTGCTCGGGTTGTCGCTGCTGATTGTGTTCCTGTGTCTGGCGGCGCTTTACGAGAGCTGGTCGATTCCGACCTCGGTGCTGCTCGTCGTGCCGCTTGGTGTACTCGGCGCGGTACTGGCGGTGACCTTACGGGGCATGCCCAACGATGTGTTCTTCAAGGTCGGGCTGATCACCATTATTGGTCTGTCGGCGAAGAACGCGATCCTGATCATCGAGTTCGCCAAGAGCCTGTACGACGAGGGGCATGACCTGATCGACGCGACGTTGCAGGCGGCACGCCTGCGTCTGCGGCCGATTGTGATGACATCGCTAGCGTTCATTCTCGGTGTAGTGCCGTTGGCGATAGCGACCGGCGCCAGTTCGGCGAGTCAGCAGGCGATCGGGACGGGTGTGATTGGCGGGATGATCACGGCGACGTTGGCGGTGATTTTCGTACCGGTGTTTTTTGTTGTGGTGATGAAGTTGGTCAAACGACCTCACGCCAGCAAAAAATAAGTTTCCGCCCGCGAGGTTATAACCGATTCAAAGGCAAATCTACTGTCAAGTCTGACAGTAGATTTGCCTGCTCTGGCGGGAGAATCTGAAGGGGATCCAACAAACCATTCAGTGTTCTGCAAAGGGAAGATGCCATGAGTAACGGGAAAAACGATAAAAAAGTGACGGGGAAACTTAAGGCTGAAATCAAGACCTCAAGCCGGTCATACGCATTCAACTCCCAAGATGTCACCACTAATCAGAGTGGAGGCACGTTTTACTATCAGGCCTTTCACTTCTTCTGGGATCCGAGCGATCTTGTCCAGGTCAATATTTCGTTCCCCGAGACCACCAAAGCCGGTAAGTATCTGCTGAATGGCAAATCAGGCATTTACATGTCTTTCGCAACGTCGTCTGAAAATAGCTTGGGCCCTTATAAAGCCGTCAGTGGCGAGATCGATATCAAGGAGGATCCAACCGCGAGCACATTGAAAGCAGTTTTCGAATTCAAGGGTGTTACCCCCGAAGGTAAGGAAGCCACCATCGACAAAGGTGATGTATCGATTGGCGCGTGATTAATGCAGGAGCTGCCGCAGGCTGCGATATTTTGATCTTTAGAACCAAAGTCAAAAGATCGCAGCCTGCGGCAGCTCCTACAAAAGCCCTCTGGCGTGCGCTATGGTGCTGGGACAGTTCGCTAACGTGAGTCCTCATGCGCTTTCTTGCCCGCACCCACCCTCGCCTGTCCGCCGCCGCACTGGTCGGTCTCGCTACCGGACTTCTGGCCCCCGCCGATTCCATCGTCAGTAAAATCCTCATTGGCTGGAACGCCGGGGTCTGGACGTACCTGATTTTGATGTTGTGGCTGACAATCCGTGCGAAAGCGCCTGACGTCCAGCGCATCGCCGAAGTCGAAGACGAGAACGCCGCGCTGGTGTTGTTCGTCGTGTGTATCGCCGCCATGGCCAGCCTTGCCACCATCACCTTCGAACTGGCCGGCAGCAAGGATCTGGAAACCAACCGCAAGTTAATTCACTACGCCTTCACCGCGCTAACGGTGATCGGTTCGTGGCTGCTGATCGGGGTGATTTTCTGTGTGCATTACGCGCGCCTGTATTACACCTGCAAAGACAAAGAGCCGGCGCTGCGCTTCGCCGAAGGGCTGACCACGCCCAATTATTGGGATTTTTTGTACTTTTCCTTCACCATCGGCGTCGCGGTACAAACGTCTGACGTGGGCGTGGCGACCCGGCAACTGCGCAAGATCGTGCTGTTGCAATCGTTGCTCGGATTTGTGTTCAACACGGCGATTCTGGGTTTCTCGATCAACATTGCTGCCGGCCTGTTCGGTTGAGCGCTGCACAAATCTTCTAGGCGACTCGCCAACAGCAGCGCTAAATTGCCCGAAACTTTGCCTGACAGGTGCGGCATGGACTCTCAAAACTGGATCGATCTGGCCCAGGATGCCGACACCGGCATCGAGACCCTGCGCGCGCATTTCAAGGGCCATGCCTACGATCCGCATTGGCACGACAGCTATCTGGTCGGCATCACCGAACAAGGCGTGCAGCAATTCAACTGCCGCCGCACCAAACACCAGAGCACGCCGGGCAAAGTGTTTCTGCTGGAGCCGGGCGATATCCATGACGGCGACGCGCCCACCGAGGGCGGCTTCACCTATCGCATGCTGTATCTCGATCCGGTGTGGATCGAACGCGAACTTGGCGCCCTGTTCGAAGATGCTCCGCTCAACAGCCAGTTGAGTTTCGCCAATACCTTGATCACCGATCCGCAACTGATGCTGGCCACGCAAATGGCCTTCCAGACGCTGCACGGTGGCGAACTGAAAATTGTCCGCCAGACTGCGCTGGACAATCTGCTCGGCCAACTCACCCGCCATTTGCACTGGCGCACGCGTTACGGCGCTGACCCACGCTTGCCGCTGGTGGCGCAAAAGGCTCGCGACTATTTGCATGCCCATGCGCATCAGGACATTGGCCTGGAGCAAGTGGCGGCCGCTATCGGTGTTGACCGCTTTCGCCTGACCCGCGCCTTCAAGGCTGCGTATGGACTGGCGCCCCACGCCTATCTGGTGCAACTGCGCCTGGCGAAGGCACGGCGCCTGCTAGCCAGCGGCGAACAACCGGCTGCGGTGGCGGTGGAACTGGGTTTTTCTGATCAAAGCCATCTCGGTCGCTGGTTCGTGCGCGCCTACGGCCTGACCCCGGCGATGTATCGCAATCGCTGCTCAAATCTTCCAGACATGGCACCGGGCAAGCACTGAAGATCGGCTTATCGATCTTCAACGGAGTTTGCCTGCGATGCTCTCTACTTTCCCGACGTTACTGCCGTTTTTGCTGTTCGCGTTTGTCGCCTCGATTACCCCCGGCCCGACCAATATTCTGGTGCTGAGCAACAGCGCCCGTTACGGTCTCGTTGCCGTATTGCCAATCATTTTCGGCGCCTGTGCGGCGGCGGCGTTGCTGGTGTTGGTGGTCGGCAGTGGCGCCGGTTCGGCGTTGACTGAATTACCCGGCGTACAGAAAGCCATGCAGTGGATCGGAGTGGCCTGGCTGAGTTACTTGGCCTGGCAGATATTTCGTGCGCCCGCCGCCGAACTGAATACACAACAAACAGGGGCTCGATTAGGGCTGGCGGGAGCGGCCAGTTTGCAATTGATCAATCCGAAGACCTGGATGATGGCATTGGCCGTGGTCAGCGTTTTTGCCGACAACGATGAAGCCCGATTGGCGCATGTGGTGATCCTGTCACTGGTGTTTTTCCTGATCTCGCTTCCTTGTTTGGGCATCTGGGCGCTGCTCGGCGCCGGCTCTGCGCGATGGTTGCGCTCACCGCGCGCGTTGCAACGATTCAACCGTTTGATGGCGGTTCTGCTGCTCTGTTCGGCATGGCTGAGCGTGTTGATTTAAGCCGCTCGTCGGTGCTCATACACCGCGCGGCGATCATTTACTTGACGGACGATTTGATTCTGGTGTTTCCTGAAACCGGTTTCAGCGCCTCTCACAGCGACTGAACCTATAAATCCAATAACAAGGTTTCAGACCGTGAACGACTTTTCCGCCGCCCAGCGCAGCCGCGTGACCATGCTTGATGTTGCCGAACGCGCTGGCGTTTCCAAGGCCAGTGTCTCGCGCTTCATTGGCGAAGATCGCGCCCTGCTCTCCGATGCCATTGCCCTGCGCATCGAACAGGCAATCGCCGAACTCGGCTATCGCCCGAATCAAATGGCACGCGGCCTGAAACGTGGACGCACGCGCCTGATCGGCATGCTCGTCGCCGATATCCGCAACCCTTATTCAATTGCCGTGATGCACGGGGTGGAAACCGCCTGCCGTGCGCACGGCTACAGCCTGGTGGTGTGCAACACCGACCGCGATGACGAGCAGGAACGCCAGCACTTGGCGCTGCTGCGCTCGTACAACATCGAAGGCTTGATCGTGAACACCCTGGGTCATCATCGCGACGAATTGCACGAACTGCACCGTGAAATGCCGATGGTGCTGGTGGATCGCAAAGTCGATGGGCTCGACAGCGACATGGTCGGGCTGAACAACCCGCACGCCGTGGAAATGGCCCTCACCCACCTTGAGCAACGCGGCTATCAAGAGGTGCTGCTGGTGACTGAGCCGTACGACGGCACCAGTTCGCGGATCGAGCGAGTCAGCAGTTTTCAGCAACAGATCGCCCAGCGCTCGAAGCTGAATGGCGCAGTGCTGGAGACCTCCGACGACCTTGCCGCCGAACTGCAAACCTTTTTGAAAACTTCATCTGCCGGCCCTAAAGCGCTGTTCTGCGCCAATGGCGTGGCGGCGTTGGCCAGCACACGCGCGTTGAAGGAAATCGGCTGCCGCTTGTTTGAGGATGTCGGGCTCATCGCGCTGGATGATCTGGATTGGTATCCATTGGTGGGCAGCGGAATTACCGCGCTGGCCCAGCCCACTGAAGAGATTGGCGCGCGGGCGTTTGACTGTTTGCTCAAGCGCTTGCGTGGGGATGATGCGGCGGCGCGGGTGCTGGATTTTGCGCCGGTGCTGGTTGAGCGTGGGTCGACCCGTGGGAACGGTGTTGTTTGATCTGACGCCTTCGCGAGCAAGCTTGGCTCCTACAAAAGCGGGCTGTATCCCCCGTAGGAGCAAATCTTGCTCGCGAAGAGGCCCTATAAAACACCACAAATCCACCTGATATTTTTTTGAACAAAAATGAAACCGGTTTCAGAGGTCAATAACAATGAATAAACCCGCCGTTTCCATCAGCCTGTCCAGCTACGGTGCCGAGCTCGTGCGCCAGCGCGGACAAGACTTTTTCATCGACGTTCTGGCCGCCGCCGGTGCCGATCGCATCGAGTGGCGCGAGGAGTTGCTCACCCGCGAAATCCCCGCGCAACTCGCCGAAGCCACTCAGGTTCTAGGCCTGCAAAGCATCTATTCCTCGCCGACCGAACTGTGGCTCGCCGGCCACGCGCAGCCCAACCCGGAGCTGATCAACGCGCTGCAACACGCCGAAGCGTTCGGTTCGAAATGGCTGAAGGTCTCCCTCGGCTACTTTACCGACACCAACGACCTGCAAGCCTTGGCCCAGCGTCTGCAACAGAGTCCGGTGCAACTGCTGGTCGAGAACGATCAAACCCTGCACGGCGGTCGCATCGAGCCGTTTCAACGTTTTTTCACCGCCGTCGAACAGCACAACCTGCCGATCAAGATGACCTTCGACATCGGCAACTGGCAGTGGCAAGACCAGTCCGCCGCCAGCGCCGCGCGTCTGCTCGGGCGCCACGTCGGTTACGTGCATTGCAAAGCCGTGGCCCGCCGCGCCGACGGCAAACTGGTCGCCGTGCCGCCCGCCGCCACCGACCTGCACGTGTGGGAACAACTGCTGCGGCACATGGCCCAAGGCGTTATGCGCGCCGCTGAATACCCGCTGCAAGGCGAAGACCTGGTGCAACTGACCACTGAACACGTCGCCGCCCTCGCCCGCCTCGGCCAATCCCGTCTGGAGCCTGCTCATGTCTGAGATCGATATTCTCTCGTTCGGCGAAACCATGGCGATGCTGGTCGCCGAGCAGAGCGGTGATCTGGCCACCGTCGAACAGTTTCACAAGCGCATTGCCGGCGCCGACAGTAACGTCGCCATCGGCCTGTCGCGGCTGGGTTTCAACGTCGCGTGGCTGAGCCGTGTCGGCAGTGATTCGCTCGGTCGCTTCGTGGTGCAGACGCTGGCCAGTGAAGGTCTGGATTGCAGCCATGTCGCGGTCGATCCACAGCACGTGACCGGATTTCAGTTCAAGTCGCGCAGTGACGATGGCAGCGATCCGCAGGTCGAGTACTTCCGTCGCGGTTCGGCGGCCAGTCACTTATCGCCGCGTTCGATCAACGAAACGCTGCTCAGTGCCCGCCATCTGCACGCCACCGGCATTCCGCCAGCGCTGTCCGCCACGGCACGGGAAATGTCCTTCGAACTGATGACGCGCATGCGCAATGCCGGGCGCAGCGTGTCGTTCGATCCCAATTTGCGCCCAAGCCTGTGGGCCAGCGAGCGCGAGATGATCAGCGAGATCAACCGCCTCGCCGCCCTCGCCCACTGGGTGCTGCCGGGGTTGAGTGAAGGTCGTTTGCTCACCGGGTTTGATGATCCGGCGGACATTGCCGCGTTCTATCTCGATCAGGGTGCAGAAGCTGTAGCGATCAAACTCGGCCCGCAGGGTGCCTATTACCGCACGCAGCAGACTCAGGGTTTTGTCGACGGTGTGCCGGTGGCGCAGGTGGTCGATACGGTCGGCGCCGGTGACGGTTTTGCGGTCGGGATGATCAGCGCTTTGCTCGAGCATCAGAGTTTTGCCGAGGCCGTGCAGCGGGCGAACTGGATTGGCAGTCGAGCGGTGCAGAGTCGCGGGGATATGGAGGGTTTGCCGACTCGCCTTGAATTATCCGTTGAATTTGAAACCGCTAATCGCGAGCAAGCTTTGCTCCTACAAGGGTAAGGCGTGCGTTCGCCTTTGTAGGAGCAGAGCTTGCTCGCGAGGGCGTCGGTTGACTCACCACACATTTTGATCCGTTACCTGCTGCGACAAAAACAACAAGCTCAGGAGCAACGCCATGAAAACCGCAACCCTCGCCGCCCGCCGCTGGTGGTACATCATGCCCATCGTGTTCATCACCTACAGCCTGGCGTACCTCGATCGCGCCAACTACGGTTTCGCCGCTGCTTCGGGCATGGCCGCTGACTTGATGATCACCCCGGGCCTGTCCTCCCTGCTCGGGGCACTGTTCTTCCTCGGCTACTTTTTCTTCCAGGTGCCGGGCGCGATCTACGCGCAAAAACACAGCGTGAAGAAGCTGATTTTCGTCAGCCTGATCCTCTGGGGCGGCCTCGCCACGTTGACCGGTGTGGTCTCCAACGCTTACTGGCTGATCGTCATCCGCTTCATGCTCGGCGTGGTCGAAGCCGCCGTCATGCCGGCGATGCTGGTCTACCTGTGCCACTGGTTCACCCGTGCCGAACGCTCGCGCGCCAACACCTTTCTGATCCTCGGCAACCCGGTGACCATGCTGTGGATGTCGGTGGTGTCGGGCTATCTGGTGCAGCATTTCAGCTGGCGCTGGATGTTCATCATTGAAGGTCTGCCGGCGGTGCTTTGGGCATTTATCTGGTGGCGTCTGGCCGATGATCGTCCGTCCCAGGCCAAGTGGCTCAGCGACGAGGAAAAGCACGACCTCGAAAGCGCCCTCGCCGCCGAACAGGTCGGCATTAAGGCGGTGAAGAATTACGCCGAAGCGTTCCGTTCGCCGAAAGTCATCATTCTCGCGCTGCAGTTTTTCTGCTGGAGCATTGGCGTCTACGGTTTTGTGTTGTGGCTGCCGTCGATCCTTAAGGCTGGCGCAGAAATGGACATGATCGAGGCCGGCTGGCTGTCGGCGCTGCCATATCTGGCCGCGGTGATCGGCATGCTGGTGGTGTCGTGGGGTTCGGACAAACTGCAAAAGCGCAAACGCTTCGTCTGGCCGCCGCTGCTGATTGCCTCCATTGCGTTCTACGGTTCCTACGCCTTGGGCGCGGAACATTTCTGGTGGTCGTACACGTTGCTGGTGATCGCCGGCGCCTGCATGTACGCGCCTTACGGGCCTTTCTTCGCGATCGTTCCAGAGATTCTGCCGGCCAATGTCGCGGGCGGCGCGATGGCGTTGATCAACAGCATGGGTGCGCTCGGCTCGTTCGGCGGCTCGTACCTGGTCGGTTATCTGAACAGCTCCACCGGTTCGCCCGGCGCCTCGTATTTGTTGATGAGCGGCGCGTTGCTGCTGTCGGTGGTGCTGACGATTTTCCTCAAGCCCGGCGCCAGTGATCGCGTCGTCGCCAAAGCCGTGGCCACGCGCGCCGTGCCGGCTCACTCCTGAAGAGATTTCTGCCATGAAAAAACACGTCGTGTTGTACAAAAAACTGTCGCCCGCGCTGATGGCGCGCCTGCAAGGGCAGTGCGAAGTGACGCTGATCAACAGCCTCGATGCCGACGGCCTCATGCAATTGCGCGATGCCCTGCCCCGCGCCCAGGGTTTGCTCGGCGCCAGTCTGAAACTGGATGCGGCGCTGCTTGATCTGGCGCCGCAACTGGAGGCCATCGCCAGTGTTTCGGTGGGCGTCGACAACTACGACATCGACTACCTGAGCCAACGAAAGATCCTGCTGACCAACACCCCGGATGTCCTCACCGAAACCACCGCCGACACCGGTTTCGCCCTGATCCTCGCCGCTGCTCGCCGTGTGGTGGAACTGGCGAACATGGT
Source organism: Pseudomonas rustica (assembly GCF_049959085.1). Taxonomy (NCBI): domain Bacteria; kingdom Pseudomonadati; phylum Pseudomonadota; class Gammaproteobacteria; order Pseudomonadales; family Pseudomonadaceae; genus Pseudomonas; species Pseudomonas rustica. Next base: position 2,646,904 of record NZ_CP188200.1, read on the forward strand.
CCGCAGCAGTCAATGGAGCCGCAACATCGGCCCGGCGCATTTCGGCACCGATGTGCATGGCAAGACGCTGGGGATTATCGGCATGGGCCGCATCGGTGAAGCGTTGGCACAGCGCGGGCATTTCGGGTTTGGCATGCCGGTGATCTATCACAGCAATTCGCGTAAACCGGCGGTTGAGGCGCGATTTGCTGCGCAGTATCGAAGCCTTGAAGACTTGTTGCAGCAGGCCGATTTCATTTGCCTGACCTTGCCGCTGACGGCGCAGACCGAAGGTTTGATCGGTGCTGAGCAATTTGTATTGATGCGGCCAGAGAGCATTTTCATCAACATCTCGCGGGGCAAGGTGGTTGATGAGACGGCGATGATTGATGCGCTGCGTAACAACCGTATTCGTGCGGCGGGACTGGATGTGTTTGAGCGAGAGCCGCTCAATCATGATTCGCCGTTGTTGCAGCTCAGCAACGTGGTGGCGACGCCGCACATGGGTTCGGCCACGCATGAAACGCGCGAAGCGATGGCGCGGTGTGCGGTGGAGAATCTGCTCGCGGCATTGGCTGGGCAGAAACCGGCGAATCTGGTGAATCCAACTGCCTGGCAGGGCTGAGGTTTTGTAGCGCTTTCAAAGCCGCCTTCGCGAGCAAGCTCTGCTCCTACAAAAGCAGATCAGCATTGCACCTGTAGGAGCAAAGCTTGCTCGCGAAGAGGCCGGTGAAAGCAACACAAATCCATCAGGCACTGCGTACCTGTAAAAGCTGCGCCGCACACAACGCAATCCGCGCACAGGCATCCGCCAGTTTCACCCGATCGACCACCAACCCAATGCGAATATGCCCCGCCGCACTCGGCCCGAACGCTTCACCGGCCAACACCGAAACCCCATAACCTTCGAGCAACTGCGAAGCAAACGCCTGCGCACCCAATCCGGTCTGGCGCACATCGACCATCACAAACATCCCGCCATCCGGCCGGATCGGGTGCAAACCCGGGCATCCGCGCAAGCGATCGCAGACCAGATCCCGGCGCAAACGATATTCCTCGCGCATCTGCGTCACCTCCGGCAGATCCGTCGCCAACGCCACTTCTGCGGCTTTCTGCACAAAGTCCGGCAGCCCGAACAACATGCTCAACGACAAATTGACCAAATGCTCGGCCAACGACTTAGGCCCGATCGTCCAACCGATGCGCCACCCGGTCATGGCATGGGATTTCGACAGACTATTGATCGTCGCCGTGCGCTCAGCCATGCCCGGCAAACTCGCCGGGCTGACGTGCTGTCCTTCATAGAGCAGATCGCTGTAAACCTCGTCGCTAATCAGCCACAGATCATGACGAATACACAGCGCCGCCAGTTCCTGCCAGATCAGCAATGACAGGCTCGCGCCGCTGGGATTGTTCGGACTGTTGAGCAACATGGCGCGGGTTTTCGGCGTGATACGCGCAGCGACATCGGCAGGATCCACGCGAAAACCGTTCTCCGGCCGCACCGGCACCGGCACGACTTTCGCCCCGCAAGCACCAAACACCCCTTCGTAAGTCACGTACATCGGCTCAGCGACAATCACCTCGTCGCCGTGATCCAGCAGACATTGCGCCACCGAATACACCGCACATTGCGCACCGGGCATGACAATCACATGGTCGGCATCGACGGCCTGACCACTGCGCCGCCGATGCCGCTCGGCAATCAACTTGCGCAACGCCGTACGGCCACGCACTTCGGAATAATGCGTGTCGCCGGCCAACAAACTGTCGATGGCACCGTGAATGATCGGCAGCGGCGTATCGAAATCCGGATCCCCCACACTCAACAACAAAACATCGACCCCCTCGGCGCGCAGCTCCAGCGCGCGGTCGTGAATCTGCCAGGCAGCGGCTCCTTCCCCGGCGATTCGTTGGGTCAAGGCTGAATAGCGCATGTACGTCTCCTGATGGCGCGGATTCCAGCCTTCACCCTATCTCAAATCACAAAACGCGCCACCATCGCATTCAAATCCACCGCCAGACGCGACAATTCGTGCGTCGCGGCGCTGGTCTGGTTGGCCCCGGCTGCCGATTGCGTGGCGAGGTCGCGGATGTTGACCAGGTTGCGATCGACTTCGCGCGAGACTTGCGCCTGTTCTTCCGAGGCGCTGGCGATGACCAGATTGCGCTCGTTGATCTGGTGGATCGACTGGGTGATTTGCTCGAGTGCCACACCGGCGGCGCGGGCCATTTCCAGGGTGGATTGGGTACGCTGGTTGCTTTGCTGCATCGACGAGACCGCTTCACCGGTGCCGTTCTGGATACCGGCGACCATTTTTTCGATTTCCTGGGTCGACTGCGCGGTGCGATGGGCCAAAGCGCGGACTTCGTCGGCCACCACGGCAAAACCACGGCCTGCTTCACCGGCTCGTGCCGCCTCGATCGCCGCGTTGAGCGCGAGCAGGTTGGTCTGTTCGGCGATGGCGCGGATCACGTCGAGCACTTTGCCGATGTCGCGTCCTTGCGTGGCCAAGCCTTCGATCATGTGCGCGGTGTTCTGCACGTCGTGGGTCATGGTCTGAATCGCGTCGACGGTTTTCACCACTTGATCGCGACCTTCGCGGGCGGCTTGCGTCGACTGGTTCGAGGCTTCGGAGGTCGAGACGGCATTGCGCGCGACTTCTTCGACGGCGGCGGTCATTTCGTTGACAGCGGTGGCGGCTTGCTCGATTTCGTTGTTTTGCTGCTGCAGGCCACGGGAGGCTTCTTCGGTGACGGCGCTGAGTTCTTCGGCGGCCGCACCCAGTTGCGTGGCGGATCCGGCGATTTGTTCGATGGTTTTGCGCAGGTTGGTCTGCATCGACGCCAGGGCCTGAAGCAGACGCGCCGGTTCGTCGTTGCCGTCGACTTCGATGGTTTTGCTGAGGTTACCGTCGGCAATGGTTTGCGCGGCGAGTACGGCGCGATTCAGCGGAGTGACGATGCTGCGGGTCAGCAACAGCGCCAGTAGTACCGTGGCAAGGGAGGCAACCACCGCGACGATAATGATGCCGGTGATGGCGCTGTCGTAATATTTGCCTGCTTGGCTGGACGCAGTTTTCGCGTCAGTGGCGTTGATTGCGATCAGTTTGTTGAGCTGCTCGCCCATCTGGTCGGTGCCGTCCTTGATCCGCGTGTTGATCAGGGTGCGCATCTCATCAACCTTGTCTTGACGCGACAGCTCCATCATCTGATTTTGCGCTTGCATGTAATTGTCGAGCGTCGCGGCGAACGCCTTGTACTGCGCGAGCTCTTCACCGCCGGCCGGCAATGCGGCATAGCTGGCCTGAGCGCTGCGAACCTTGTCGACGAGCACGCCGATTCGCGTTTGCGCTTCCTGCAAACTCGCCGGCTCACGATTAACCAACACCCGAAACGACAAAATGCGCAGGCGCAGGACGTTCTCGGTCACGACGCCGAGATAACCGACGCTGGGCAGTTGGTTGGTTTCCATGTCGATGGAGGCTTGGCGGATGGTGGTCATGCGATTGACGGCGAACACGCCGAGCACGATCACCAACAAAGCGATAAAAGCAAAACCGAGGAAAGCACGCGGGGCAATGTTCAGGTTACGCAAGGACATAGTTGGACTCTCGGATGATAGAAGCGACGAGCGTCCATGCCCTGATCACTGGCCCGTGGGGTGGGCTTCAGTCCGGCGTCACTGTTTTAGAATGCTTGTGCTCGCCTGATTGCTGTATCGGCCAGGCTTGAGGAAGGTTGCGGGTAAAGCACAAATATTTTTCAGGGTGTTACAGCAATGAAACACCAATGCAACCCTTGTGGCGAGGGGATTTATCCCCGTTGGGCTGCGAAGCGGCCCCCAGCAATCTGTCAGGTAAACCGCGCCTACAGGTATTGCGACTGCTGCGCAGCCGAACGGGGATAAATCCCCTCGCCACAGGGGTTCTCTTTGCGGTTTAGAAATTACGGTGAGCCATCTGCCAGACGCGCGCGATATCGGTGGCACGTTCACGCAGCAAACGCGGCGCTTCGGCACACGCCTGCTCCAGCGTCATCGGGCCGCTGGTCACGGCAAATGCGGCATCGATGCCGTGACCGTAGAGTTCCTGATAGCCCTCGCCCAAGGTGCCAGCGATCACGATCACCGGTACGCTGTGCTGCTTGGCAATCCGCGCCACGCCAAACGGGGTTTTGCCGCGCAAGGTCTGCGCATCGAAACGCCCTTCCCCGGTGATCACCAGATCCGCACCTTTCACTGCTTCGGCGAGACCAACCAGTTCGGCCACCACCTCCACGCCTGCCTGAAACTGCGCACCAAGAAACGCCTTGGCGGCGAAACCCAATCCACCCGCTGCGCCGCTACCCGGCTCATCACGAACGTCTTTGCCCAATGCCTGCGAGCACAATTCGGCGAAATGGCCGAGGGCCAGATCCAGTTGCTGAACCTGCGCCGGCGAAGCACCTTTCTGCGGGCCGAAAATCGCCGAGGCACCGTGCGGGCCGCACAGCGGATTGTTCACGTCGGCGGCAATGTCGAAACGCACAGCGGCCAGACGCGGATCGAGGTCACTCAGATCCAGTCGCGCCAGTTGCGCCAAAGCCAAACCGCCCGGCACCAATGCTTGTCCTTGCGAATTGAGCAATTTCACGCCCAACGCCTGCATCGCCCCAGCACCCGCGTCATTGGTCGCACTGCCGCCAATCGCCAGAATCACCCGTTGCGCGCCGGCATCCAGCGCGGCACGAATCAATTCACCGGTGCCGAACGTGCTGCTGATGCACGCATCGCGCTGCCCCGGCGGCACCAATTGCAAACCACTGGCCTCGGCCATTTCGATAATCGCGGTGTGGTTGTGCGGCAACCAGCCCCACGCCGCCTCAACCGGCGCGCCCAGCGGGCCACGCACGCGGGTGCGGCGCAGTTCGCCTTCGCAGGCCGCAAGAATCGACTCGACCGTGCCTTCGCCACCGTCGGCCATCGGGCATTTGACCAAAGTGGCTTGCGGCCAGACTTGCGCCAGGCCAAGGGCAATGGCCTCGGCGACGCCTTGGGCACTCAGGCTGTCCTTGAACGAGTCGGGGGCGATGACGATCTTCATGCGAATTCTCCAGTTCCAATGCCCCTCATGCTGCCAGTCGGCATGCGCATTGACGCCTGTCCGCTGCACAAGTGGCGCGGGCGTTTATTGTTCATTTTCACAAAAGCAGGTTGCATACGCCCGTGTAGGAGCTGCCGCAGGCTGCGATCTTTTGATTTTGCTTTTAAAAGATCGCAGCCTGCGGCAGCTCCTACAGAGGGTTTGAGTCAGTCTGGGGAAGCAGCTGCACCCCAAGATAAAGCGCCAACATCCCATCCAGCCGCAGCGGATCAACCCCACTGAGCTCGGCAATCCGCTCCATTCGATATCGCAGACTATTGCGATGAATCCCCAGCGCATCCGCACAAGCCTGACTCTGGCCGTCGTGCTCGCACCAACTGCGCAGCGTCGCCAATAACTGGCCGTTAGCGTCCTTGGCGATGACCTTGCGCAGCGGTTTGAGCAACTCATCCAGTGCATCATCGTTGCGGTGCCGCCACAACATCACCGGCAATCGATAACGATTGAGCGTCAGCAAACGCGAGTGCGGCAACACCTCGCGACCATAAGCCAGCAAATCTCCCACGCGACGATAACAACGCCGCAATCCGCCAAGGCCGTCCGCCTGCCCGCCGACCGCAATGCGCAACACCTTCCAGCCGAGGCCATCGAGTTTTTCCAGCAAGCGATCATGCTCGACGTTCTGGCTCGCCGGCCGACACCACAGCAACGAGGTCTTCGCCGAACTCACGCACCAACTGTCCGGATAGCGCGAGGTCAGCCACGCGCTCAGCGCCTCGACCGTCTGCCCCGGCCCATGCTCCAGACCCAATTCGAACAGATACGGTATCCGCGTCAATTGCGGTTTGAGCCCCAGTTGCTGCGCTTCATCGACCAGGCGCGGCGAATCCCCCGCCTCACTCAACAGCAACGCCAGCAGATCATCACAACGCTGACGCCGCCATTGCTGCTCGGCCTGCTGATTGCGCTGGCCGACGAGCATTTCCGCGGTCATGCGCACCAACTCGGCGTAAGTGCGCAGCAATTCCGGCTCGCCGGTGATGCCGAGCACGCCGATCAAACGTTGATCGAGCAGCAGCGGCAGGTTGATCCCCGGCTGCACGCCCTTGAGATGCACCGCCGTCTGCGCATCGATTTCGACCACACGACCGTTGGCCAACACCAGTTGCGCACCCTCGTGACGAGTGTTGATGCGCTCCGGTTCGCCACTGCCCAGAATCAGACCCTGGCTGTCCATGACATTGACGTTGTAGGGCAAAATGGCCATGGCCCGGTCGACGATGTCCTGGGCAAGGTCGTGATCGAGTTCGAACATAACGGCGGCAATCCTTATTTTCTGGCACTGACAGTTGTTCAGCCGCACAGGGTCTGGCGGCAAACCCTGTGCTCAGGCACAAAGACAATCCGGCCACAGGTGACCGAGACTCTCGGGGCGATCAACGTTAACCTGTGCATCGCAAAAAATCATAATAAAGAGAGAGCCGCTATGTCGCACAGCGCCGCAGCTACCCAGACCAAAGACGACGATAAAAATGCCGTTTATAAACGCATCACCCTGCGTTTAATCCCCTTCATCTTCATCTGCTACTTGTTCAACTACCTCGACCGGGTCAACGTTGGATTTGCCAAACTGCAGATGCTCGACGCTCTGAAATTCAGCGAAACCGTATACGGCCTCGGTGCCGGTATTTTCTTCATCGGCTACGTGCTGTGCGGCGTGCCGAGCAACCTGGCGTTGACCAAGTTCGGTCCGCGGCGCTGGATTGCGGTGATGATGATCACCTGGGGCACGCTGTCGACCTGCCTGTTGTTCGTCACCACACCTACCGAGTTCTACACCCTGCGCCTGTTTACCGGTGCGGCCGAAGCCGGGTTCTTCCCGGGCGTCGTGCTGTATCTCTCGCAGTGGTTCCCGACGTTCCGTCGCGGCCGGATCATGGCGCTGTTCATGTCGGCTATCCCGGTTTCCGGTTTGCTCGGCAGCCCTTTTTCCGGCTGGATTCTCAACCACTTCGCCGCCGGCCAAGGTGGTCTGGCCGGCTGGCAGTGGATGTTCCTGCTGCAAGGCATTCCAACCGTGGTGCTCGGCGCCCTCGCCTATTTCCTGCTGAGCGACAGCTTCGCCAACGCCAAGTGGCTGACCCCGCATGAGCGCGCAGTGCTTGAGGCGGATCAGGCTGAAGATCTGGCGAACAAGCCGAAGACCACGTCCGACTCGTTGCTCGCAGTGTTCAAGAACCCGGCGATCTGGGCCTTCGGCCTGATCTACTTCTGCATCCAGAGCGGCGTGTACGCGATCAACTTCTGGCTGCCATCGATCATCAAAAACCTTGGCTTCAGCGATAACCTGGTGATCGGCTGGTTGAGCGCGATCCCGTATCTGCTAGCAGCGGTGTTCATGCTGGTGGTCGGTCGCTCGGCGGACTTGCGCAAAGAACGTCGCTGGCACTTGGTGGTGCCAATGCTGATGGGCGCGATCGGTCTGGTGATTGCGGTGAATTTCGCGGCTAACCCGGCGATTGCGATTCTTGGTCTGACCATTGCGACCATGGGCGCGCTGACCGGTTTGCCGATGTTCTGGCCGGTGCCGACAGCGATGCTGAGCGCAGGTGCTGCTGCCGGTGGTCTGGCGTTGATCAACTCGATGGGGCAAATGGCTGGGTTCCTCAGCCCGTACCTGGTGGGTTGGGTCAAGGACAGCACCGGTTCGACCGATGCGGCGCTGTATCTGCTGGCGGGTGTGATTGTCGGCGGGAGTTTGCTGGCGTTGCGCATGACGCGGACGTTGCGGGCTTAAATAGCAGCAAAGGTCAAAAGATCGCAGCCTGCGGCAGCTCCTGCCTTGGAATACATTTCCTGTAGGAGCTGTCGCAGGCTGCGATCTTTTTGCGTTTAACGAGCACAACAATTCACTTTGCCCCGCACCACGCTTCTGGTATTTGATTAACGCTTTCCCACCGATAAAAGGATGTCGGCATGAGCTATCGCACACTGGGTCACTCGGGGTTAAAGGTGTCCACCCTCACCCTCGGCACGATGATGTTTGGCGAACAAACCAGCGCCGAAGATTCGTTGCGAATCATCGACAAGGCCTGGGATCAGGGCATCAACTTCATCGACACCGCCGACGTTTACACCCAGGGCCGTTCGGAAGAAATCGTCGGCGAAGCGATTGCCCGTCATCGCCATGACTGGGTGCTGGCGACCAAGGTCGGATTCGGCCCGGTGGACGGCGTGCCGAACCGCAGCGGTTTGAGCCGCAAACATATTTTCAATGGAATTGATGCGAGCCTGACGCGGCTCGGCACCGACTACCTCGACATCTATTACCTGCACCGCGAAGACCACGACACGCCGCTGGAAGTGACCGTTTCAGCGATTGGCGATCTGATTCGTCAAGGCAAGATTCGCTACTGGGGCCTGTCGAACTACCGTGGCTGGCGGATTGCCGAGGTGATTCGCATCGCCGACCAACTCGGCGTTGATCGCCCGGTGATCAGCCAACCGCTGTACAACATCGTCAATCGCCAGGCCGAAACCGAGCAAATCACTGCCGCGCAAACTTACGGCCTCGGCGTGGTGCCTTACAGCCCGCTCGCCCGTGGCGTGCTCAGCGGCAAGTACGCGCCGGACGTAACGCCAGACGCCAACAGCCGCGCCGGGCGTCAGGACAAACGCATTCTGGAAACCGAATGGCGCGTGGAATCGTTGCGTATTGCTCAACAAATTCAGCAGTACACAGAACAGCGTGGCGTCGGCATGGTTGAGTTTGCGATTGCCTGGGTGTTGAACAACAGTGCAGTGACCTCGGCGATTGTCGGGCCTCGGACTGAAGAGCAATGGGATGCGTACACCAAGGCGCAGGCGGTGAAGATTACGGCCGAGGATGAAGCATTTATCGATTCGCTGGTGACACCGGGACATGCGTCGACACCGGGCTTCAACGATGTGAGCCATTTTGTGTCTGGCCGTAAACCCCACACAACCTGACGCCCCCGTGCAGGAGCTGCCGCAGGCTGCGATCTTTTGATCTTTAAAAAGCAAAATCAAAAGATCGCAGCCTTCGGCAGCTCCTACAATTACTCATCTGTATGTGTTGAAAATAATGACCATCCGGCCAATATTCAGCACAAAAACCACGTATCCTTCGCGCCCCGTTTGATCACCCACCCGCGAGGACAGTTTGTCTAAAGGTATCGCTTTATCGGTTTCGGCCTCGGTGCTGTTTGCCGTCATGTATTACTACACCTCGCTGCTCACCCCGTTGAGTGGCGTGGAAATCTTTGGCTGGCGGATGCTGCTCACTGTGCCGTGCATGACCGTGTTCATGCTGGTGTCCGGTGAATGGCGGCGTGTGCTGGAGCTGGTTCGGCTGATGGCCGCGAAGCCAAAGTTGATCGCCGGACTGATCGTCTCGGCCGCCCTGCTCGGCGTGCAACTGTGGCTGTTCATGTGGGCGCCGCTCAACGGCTACAGCCTCGATGTCTCGCTGGGCTACTTCCTGCTGCCGCTGGCGATGGTGCTGACCGGGCGCATTGCCTACGGCGAAAGCCTGTCGTACCTGCAAAAGATTGCGGTGTTCTTCGCCAGTCTCGGCGTGTTGAACGAGTTGTATCAGGTCGGCGGGTTTTCCTGGGCGACGCTGGTGGTCGTGATCGGCTATCCGCTGTACTTCGTGCTGCGCAAATACCTGAAGACCGATCACCTCGGTGGTTTGTGGGTCGACATGACGCTCATGCTGCCAATTGCCTACTGGTTTGTGCAGGGTGGCGAGCAAGGTTTCGGCGTGTTCGATCAATACCCGGGGCTGATGTGGCTGATTCCGCTGCTCGGTTTGATCAGCGCGTCGGCGTTGGTGGTGTACATCATTGCCAGCCGTTTGCTGCCGTTCAGTCTGTTTGGATTGTTGAGTTACGTTGAGCCGGTGTTGTTGCTCGGCGTGGCGTTGTTGCTGGGTGAGAGCATCAAGTCGGGGGAATGGCTGACGTACATTCCGATCTGGCTGGCGGTGATTGTGCTGGTGTTCGAAGGCTTCAAACACCTGATGCGTCAACGCCGTCCTTAAAAGCAAAAGATCGCAGCCTTCGGCAGCTCCTACAGGGAAAATGCATTCCAAATGTAGGAGCTGCCGAAGGCTCGGGCCGCGATCGGACGATCTTTTGATCTTAAAAAAATCCCGGCCCTGCATCTCTGCAGGCCGGGATTTTTCATTTCGTCAGCGGATTACTCAGTCGCAAGCACACCACGACGCACCTGATCACGCTCGATCGATTCGAACAGCGCCTTGAAGTTACCTTCGCCGAAACCATCATCGCCTTTACGCTGAATGAATTCGAAGAACACCGGGCCCATCAGGGTTTCCGAGAAGATCTGCAGCAGCAGACGCTTGTCGCCCTGATCCGACGCGCCATCGAGCAGAATGCCGCGCGATTGCAGTTGATCAACCGGCTCACCGTGGTTCGGCAGACGGCCTTCGAGCATTTCGTAATACGTTTCCGGTGGCGCGGTCATGAAGCGCATGCCGATCTTCTTCAACTGATCCCAGGTCTTGATCAGGTCATCAGTGAGGAACGCCACGTGTTGAATGCCCTCGCCGTTGAACTGCATCAGGAACTCTTCGATCTGCCCGGCGCCCTTGGACGACTCTTCGTTCAGCGGGATACGGATCATGCCGTCTGGTGCGGTCATCGCTTTCGAGGTCAGGCCGGTGTATTCGCCCTTGATGTCGAAGTAACGGATCTCACGGAAGTTGAACAGCTTCTCGTAGAAATTCGCCCAGTAAGCCATGCGACCGCGATACACGTTGTGCGTCAGGTGGTCGATGATCTTCAGGCCAGCGCCAACCGGGTTGCGATCAACGCCTTCGATAAACACGAAGTCGATGTCATAGATCGAGCTGCCTTCGCCAAAACGATCGATCAGGTACAGCGGCGCGCCGCCAATGCCTTTGATCGCCGGCAGGTTCAGCTCCATCGGACCGGTTTCGATGTGGATCGGCTGAGCGCCGAGTTCCAGTGCGCGGTTGTAGGCTTTTTGCGAGTCTTTAACGCGGAACGCCATGCCGCAAACGGACGGGCCGTGCTCGGCCGCGAAGTACGAAGCAACGCTGTTGGGTTCGTTGTTGAGGATCAGGTTGATCGCGCCCTGACGATACAGGTGCACGTTTTTCGAACGGTGGGTGGCGACTTTGGTGAAGCCCATGATCTCGAAGATCGGCTCCAGCGTGCCCGGCACCGGCGATGCGAGCTCGATGAATTCAAAGCCCATCAGGCCCATTGGGTTTTCGTATAAATCTGCCATGGTGACGCCTCATCATTTCTTATCAATTAACCAGAGTTATTTGTCAGTCATGCGAGGTCGGTGGGTGGCGCACAGGAGATGCCGCGCACACTGCGGGCGAGGAAGTCACCGTAGATCAGTTGAAACCCGAATATCTTCATTGTCGACCCAAGGCTCTTGCGGGCGAGGCTTCTGCTGCCAGAAGACGATTATTATTGTATGCGTAACCCGATTCTACACAGCGTAAATGGGCTTGTCTGCCCTCCCTATAAAATCCGCTTTTTTGCGCCCGGCGCAAGGGGTTTGTTGCACAGGTTGATCGGGCTCAACCTTGCGCGGCACCGGGGCCGAACAGCGCCGGCCCTGTTGATTCGCCGTGTCGGGTCGACGGAAAAGAGCCGCAGATGCCGTATCATTGCTGCCCCTTGATGCTCACCGAAGCGTTTGTTCGACGCTGGCGTGGTTTTTACCCAATTGGCAACACATATGCATCACCGATGAGCGGCGCAAGCGCAATCCGCCATCTATCATCCCTTCTGCCTGATCTCTTTTTCGGCGGCGCACGGTTGCCCGGCCTACATTCAAGAGCTCCACTTTTACGCGACAGGAAGCGCCCATGCCGTTAACCGTCAGACCCCGCCGCAAACGCAGCACGCGCCTTATCGTGACGCTGCTCAGCGGTTTGCTTCCCGTGATTCTGGGCAGCGTGATTCTTTACATGCAGGCCGAACGCACGTTGCAGCAGAGCACGGCGCACACGGCCGAAGAAGCGTTGCGTCAGTTTGACCTGATGCTTGATAACACTGCGCAAGCGGCGCGACAGCTGCTGCCATTGGCCGGGCAACCGTGCAAGTCGGTCACGCTGGCGTTGCGCGAGCAAGTCACCCGCCGGCCTTTCGTGCGCTCCACCAATCTGGTGTGGGACGACAATCTTTATTGCAGTTCGCTGTTCGGTGAGTTCAGTGAACCCGTCAATGCGGGCGATTACGCGCAGGGCAAATTGTGGTTGATGAATGGCAACCCGGTGACGCCCAACACCGCCCTGCTGATTTATCGCCTCAGTGAAGGACGCGGCGGCGCCTTGACCACCCTCGACGGTTACCACTTGAGCAATGTGCTGCGCCTCATTGGTCGGGACACGTTGTTGTTGCTGCAAGTCGGCGATAACTGGCTGTCCGCCGACGGCAAAACCCATCAGGGCGCACTGCCGGAATTGCCGGTCGCGCAAAGCATGCGTGACTCTGCTCACTATGCTTTCAGTGTGAGTGCAGGATTCCCCGAAGGTGAAACCTGGCGTTACATGAGCGATGAATATCCACCGTTGTTCAGCCTGCTGATCTTTTTCGGCGTGGTCTCCGGCGCGATTGGCCACATCGTGCAGAAGCGCTCGATCTCGCCTAGCCACGAAATGTTACGTGCGCTGGAGGCCGGTGAGTTCATTCCGTACTTTCAACCCGTGGTATATGGCGACAGTAAAAAATGGACCGGCACTGAGATGCTGATGCGCTGGAACCATCCCAAAGAGGGGCTGGTGCGGCCTGATCTGTTTATTCCGTTCGCCGAGCATTCCGGACTGATCGTGCCGATGACCCGCGCGCTAATGCAGCAGACTGCCGCCCTCCTCGGCCCTTTGTCGTCGACGTTTGTCGCGCCATTTCACATTGGCATCAACATCACCGCCAATCATTGCCAGGATCTGGAACTGGTCGAGGATTGCCGCGAGTTTCTTTCGGCATTCACTGCGGGCAGCATCACGCTCGTGCTTGAGTTGACCGAGCGCGAACTGATCGAGCCCACCGATATCACTCGACAGCTGTTCGAGCAATTGCACACCCTCGGCGTGAAAATCGCCATCGATGACTTCGGTACCGGGCACTCGAGCCTCGGTTACCTGCGCAAATTCAATGTCGACTACCTGAAGATCGATCAGAGCTTCGTCGCCATGATCGGTATTGATGCGCTGTCGCGGCATATTCTCGATTTCATCATCGAACTCTCTGCCAAGCTCGATCTGGGTATTGTTGCCGAAGGCGTCGAAACGCAAGCGCAGGCCGATTACCTGACCGCACATAACGTTAACTTCCAGCAGGGTTATCTGTACGGCAAACCCATGCCGGCTGCCGACTTCATTAGTGCATTAACTCATCATTAACTAAATGGGCTTAAGCCGGGTGCGCCGACCGCGCGCACCAAATTGATACAAAAGATCGCTGTTGTTACATGAAGACAACAACAGGATTTACTCTTGACGCATTAACAACTACAATTTTTGTTGCCTGTGCAGAATTGGCAGGTGAGCCATTATCACCGAGTCGCTACAAGGCTCTTGGCTTATAGCTTTGTTTGCGGTTGGTATCAGCCAAATACATTATTGGAGTAAAGATATTGTCCAGACTCGCTGAATTTCGTGCAGCTGAAAAGGCCCTTCAGGAACAGCTCAAGCAGCTGGAATCGCTGAAGAACGATGCCGGGCTCAAGAAAGAAATCGAATTCGAAGAAAAGCTCCAGGGGCTGATGAAAACCTACGGCAAAGGCCTGAAGGACATCATCTCCATTCTCGATCCGAACCCGTCAAAATCCGGCCTGCAAACATCCGCAGCCCCTAAGACCCGCCGCGCACGGGTGGTCAAGGTTTATCAGAACCCGCACACCGGCGAACTGATCGAGACCAAGGGCGGCAACCACCGCGGCCTGAAAGCCTGGAAAGAACAATACGGTGCAGCCACCGTTGATTCCTGGTTGCGCGGTTAATCTCACGCCAACACAAAAGCCCTGCAGAAGCAGGGCTTTTTTTTTGACGATATCTAACAAATGCAACGAATGTCGCCAAGCAAGTTGCGATTGCCGTGTAACGCGCACGAGTCATTTGCATCTATTGTTTCTTGGCTGAATGTTGCGAACGCTGCCGAAATTAACTTTCGGCTTAATGCCTTTGGGTATCTAGCACAGAACGGCGAATTAAAGTTTCAGGCTGTTTCGAGCCGCCGCTATTTCCTCAGCGCTTGCCTTATAAACCTCAGCCTGCCCCGCGTAAGAAAGAACATAAGCCTTTTCCGCATCGACCGCAGCGACCAAAGTTTGCGACAGCACATGACGACCGTTTTCAGTCACCGTACACGTCGTTTCAAGTGCACTCAACGAGCCTAGATTCGCTGGATGCACGCGGTTGCAAACACTTTGATAGCCGCTCTGAAAAAAGTCCTTCTGTATCGACTTGCGCATTTCCAGCAACACGCCTTGCAGGTTGACCTGATGACCGGTCTCGACTGGCGTCATGGTCAGCTCCATCACCATCACCTGATTGCCGTCGGCGTCATTTTTGACTGCGCGCTGACGTGAAACCTGCGGCGCGGCGTCCGTCAGCGTTTGCACCTCCCAGCCCGCGGGCCAGGTGATGCTCGGCGCATCGGCCAATGCTGCAGCGCTGATCAAGGCTACGCCGAAGAAAACCAACAGGGATTTGCACGGTCGGATCATTACCAAAGGCACTCAAAAGTTGAACCACAAAGTCTGAGGCCCGCCCGCACACAGGGCAAGCCCGCGCTTTGGGTTTGGCGATGCCGTTTGGCATGCGTATCATTGCGCCCATTCACTCGCCCATTGTTATTGGAGGGCCCATGAGCCTGCACGAACTGAACACTTTCCCCGGCGTCACCGCCACGCCAGACAGCGCAACCCGCAACTTCGTTTTCAACCACACCATGCTGCGTGTGAAAGACATCACCAAGTCTTTGGACTTTTACACCCGCATGCTGGGTTTCTCGCTGGTTGAAAAGCGCGATTTCCCGGAAGCCGAGTTCAGCCTGTACTTCCTCGCACTGGTCGATAAAGCCCAGATCCCGGCCGACGCAGCTGCTCGCACCGAGTGGATGAAGTCGATTCCGGGCATTCTGGAGCTGACGCACAACCATGGCACTGAAAACGATGCCGACTTCGCTTACCACAACGGCAACACCGATCCGCGTGGCTTTGGCCACATCTGCATTTCGGTGCCGGATATCGTCGCTGCTTGTGCACGGTTTGAAGAGCTGGGTTGTGATTTCCAGAAACGTTTGACCGATGGCCGCATGAAGAGCCTGGCGTTTATCAAGGATCCGGATGGCTACTGGGTTGAGATCATTCAGCCTGCGCCGTTGTAATCGCTGAAGAGCCCCTCACCCTAACCCTCTCCCAAAGGGAGAGGGAACTGATTGGGGGATATTGCAGGGTTACGCCGACTTGAACGATTGGTGTTGAATCCATAATCGACTGGGTTCTTCAGGTCGATGTACCTCTTAATACACCTCGGTCGGCTCCCTCTCCCTAGGGAGAGGGCGGGGGTGAGGGGCCAGATTTCACGCATAACAAAAACCCCATGATCACTCATGGGGTTTTTCATTTCTGGCTTTGCAGTTACGCCGGCGCCGAAGTCCGGATCAGGTGATCAAACGCACTCAGCGAAGCCTTCGCGCCCTCGCCCACCGCAATCACGATCTGCTTGTACGGCACAGTCGTCACGTCACCCGCTGCAAAGATTCCCGGGATAGAAGTCTCGCCACGGTTATCGACAATGATCTCGCCACGCGGCGACAGTTCGATGGTGCCTTTGAGCCAATCAGTGTTCGGCAACAAACCGATCTGCACAAAGATCCCTTCCAGCTGGACCGTGCGCAGTTCATCACTGTTGCGATCCTTGTAGCGCAAGCCGTTGACCTTCTGCCCGTCGCCCGTCACTTCAGTGGTTTGCGCACTGGTGATCACGGTGACGTTCTTCAGGCTGTGCAATTTGCGCTGCAATACCGCATCGGCGCGCAACTGGACGTCGAACTCCAGCAGCGTGACGTGAGCAACGATACCGGCCAGGTCGATCGCCGCTTCAACACCGGAGTTACCGCCGCCAATCACCGCGACACGCTTGCCTTTAAACAGCGGGCCGTCGCAGTGCGGGCAGTACGCCACGCCTTTGTTGCGGTAATCCTGCTCACCGGGCACGTTCATTTCACGCCACCGCGCACCGGTCGCCAGAATCACGCTCTTGGCTTTGAGGGTCGCGCCGCTGGCGAAGTGGACTTCATGCAACTCGCCGTTTTTGCCAGGGATCAGCTTGTCGGCACGCTGCAGGTTCATGATGTCGACGTCGTATTGTTTGACGTGTTCTTCCAGCGCCGTGGCCAGTTTCGGCCCTTCGGTTTCCTGTACGGAAATGAAGTTCTCGATGGCCATGGTGTCGAGCACCTGCCCGCCGAAGCGCTCAGCGGCGACGCCGGTGCGGATGCCTTTACGAGCGGCATAAATCGCTGCCGAAGCACCGGCCGGTCCACCGCCGACGACCAACACATCAAAAGCTTCTTTGGCGCTGATTTTTTCGGCCTGACGTTCAATGGCCCCGGTGTCGAGTTTGGCGAGAATCTCCTCCAGGCCCATGCGGCCCTGGCCGAAGTTTTCGCCGTTCAAGTAGATGCTCGGCACGGCCATGATCTTGCGATCGTTGACTTCATCCTGGAACAACGCGCCGTCGATGGCGACGTGGCGGATGTTCGGGTTTAGCACGGCCATCAGGTTCAGCGCCTGAACAACATCCGGGCAGTTCTGGCAGGACAGCGAGAAGTAAGTCTCGAAGCTGAACTCGCCTTTAAGCGAGCGAATCTGCTCGATCACTTCAACGCTGGCCTTCGATGGATGGCCGCCGACTTGCAGCAGGGCCAGCACCAGCGAAGTAAATTCGTGGCCCATCGGGATGCCGGCGAAACGCAGACTGATGTCGGCGCCCGGGCGGTTGATCGAGAACGATGGCTTGCGTGCATCGTCACCGCTGTCGATCAAAGTAATTTGGCTCGAAAGACTGGCAACGTCTTTCAGCAGTTCCAGCATTTCACGGGATTTCGCACCGTCGTCGAGGGAAGCAACGATCTCGATCGGTTGGGTGACCCGTTCCAGGTACGATTTCAACTGGGCTTTAAGATTGGCGTCCAACATACGGGCGATTTCCTTTATTTGAGGCGAAAAAAAGCCCGAGCGAATCTCGCCCGGGCATTTTTTTGGGCGGTGCAGCGTACTTAAGAAGGTGCGGCGTACCGCCCTGAGTTGCGTGTCACAGACTTAGATCTTGCCGACCAGGTCCAGGGACGGAGCCAGAGTGGCCTCGCCTTCTTTCCACTTGGCTGGGCAAACTTCGCCTGGGTGAGCAGCAACGTACTGAGCAGCCTTGATTTTGCGCAGCAGCTCGGAAGCGTCACGGCCAACGCCGCCATCGTTCAGTTCAACGATTTTGATCTGGCCTTCAGGGTTGATCACGAAGGTGCCACGGTCAGCCAGGCCAACTTCTTCGATCAGCACGTCGAAGTTGCGGGAGATGGCGTGGGTCGGGTCGCCGATCATGGTGTATTCGATTTTGCCGATGGCTGGCGAAGTGTTGTGCCAGGCAGCGTGGGCAAAGTGGGTGTCAGTGGAAACGCTGTAGATTTCTACGCCGAGTTTCTGGAAGGCAGCGTAGTTGTCCGCCAGGTCTTCCAGCTCGGTTGGGCAAACGAAGGTGAAGTCGGCTGGGTAGAAGAACACGACCGACCACTTACCTTTCAGGTCAGCGTCCGACACTTGAACGAAGTCGCCGTTTTTGAACGCGGTAGCTTTGAACGGTTTTACTTGGCTGTTGATGATAGGCATTGATGACTCTCCGTCAGGGTTGTGAATTCGATGGGAGAATCCTAACCACTCGCTCGACGGATGGCTCATTGGCAAACCTGATGCTGCTGATATGTTTTGGCTATTAGGCAACTGTATTAATAGAAGAAATGGATATCTAGGCGGGCACGTCGGTAATCCGCGCCATTCCTTGAAACGGGCTGACCTCGACATAACGCATCGCAGACTTCATGTCCTTCCAACCGACGTAGCTCATTAACGATTTCAAATCCCAACCACTTTGATGCGCCCAGGTGGCGAAGCCGCGCCGCAGGGAATGGCTGGTGTAGTTTTCGGCAGCGATCCCGGCACGCTGCAAGGCCTGGCGCAGTAAAGGGATGATGCTGTTGGCATGCAGGCCCTCCTCGTTCAGATTGCCCCAGCGGTCAATGCTGCGAAAAACCGGGCCGCGCACCAGCGCTGCTTCGGTGATCCAGTCGATGTAGGCCTGAACCGGGCACAGCTTTAACAGCGCCGGCGCTTGATAAGTCTGCCCGAGGTTTTCCCGATCGCCCTTACTGCGTGGCACATAAAGGGTGATGCCTTTGCCGGCATGCGCTTGCACATGTTCAATCTGCAAGCGGCACAGCTCATCGCTGCGGAAGCCCCGCCAGAATCCCAGAAGAATCAGGGCGCGGTCGCGGTAAGCCTTGAGCAGCGCCGGGCGATCCTGCTGTTCTTTAGCGGTTTGCACTTCGTGCTCCAGCCAATCGATGACGCGCTGCAAATCCTGCAACTGCAACGGCTCGGCCTGCTTCTCCTGTGCCGGGTGCAGGGCGCGAATGCCTTTGAACACCTGGCGCACCACCGGCGCCTTGGTCGGATCAGCAAAGCCCTGACTGTTATGCCACTGCGCCAACGCTGACAGACGCAGCTTCAGCGTATTGATCGATAACTCCCCAGCATGCGCCACCAGATACCGCGCGACGCTATCAGCCGTGGCTGGCAGGAACCCGCCCCACTTCACTTCGAAATGTTCAATGGCTGCACGATAGCTTCGGCGCGTGTTGTCACGGGTGGCGGCTTGCAGATAGCGATCCAGATCGCTCATGGGCTGTTTTCTCGCTGGCGTACTGATTCAAGGATGCAGATGTGCATTTTGCCGCCTGACACTGGGTAATACCAGTATATCCCGCGTCTTTAATATCAATGATTTAACTTTATTTTCGGCATGGTACACTGCGTACTTAGGTGGCATGTACCACAGTATGAAACCGTAGGAGTTCACATGGCCCGTGGCGGCATTACCAAAGCACTGGTGCAGATCGCGCGCACAGCGATTCTGGCTCGCGGAGAACACCCGAGCATCGATGCAGTACGCATTGAAATGGGCAACACCGGCTCGAAAACCACGATCCATCGCTATTTGAAAGAGCTGGATGATGGCGCTCAGCCGACTGAAGCATCAGCAGAACCTATCGACGATGAGTTGACCGCCCTCGTCTCCCGCCTAGCTCAGCGCCTGAAAGAACAGGCGCAAGAGCCCATCGAACAAGCTCGCGAGCAGTTCGAGGAACAGCGCGAGGCATTGGAATCGGAGTTGAAGCAGGTTCGTCAGGCGCTGGAAAAAATCGAGCATGAGCACGACATCCAAGGCGCAGCACTGGCGCGAGAATCCGAAGCGCTGAACAACACGCGCTCGATGCTGCAGACCGAACAAACCCGTAATGCCGGTTTGAATCAGGCCTTGGCCGACTTTGAATTGCGCCTGCAGGACAAGGACGAGCAGATTCGCTCGCTGGAAGAAAAGCACCTGCATGCTCGCGACGCACTTGAGCATTACCGCAACGCCACCAAAGAGCAGCGCGAGCAGGAACAGAGCCGCCACGAAAGCCAGGTGCAGCAGATTCAGGCAGAACTGCGCCAGGCACAGCAAAGCGCACTGGTGCGTCAGGACGAGATCACGCAACTGCATCGCGATAACGAGCGCTTGCTCACGGAAAGCCGTGGCACCCAGCGCGAATTGAGCCTTACACAGGATCAGCTCAAGCAAAGCAATCAGCGTCAGGATCAGTTACTGGAACAAGCGACGCGCGTGGATAGCGAACGCACCCTCCTCCAGGAACGTTTGCGCGTGGCCACACTGGAAAGTCAGACACTCAAACAGAACGTCGAAGAGCAGGCGCTCCTCAATCAGTCACTGGAAAAGGAATTAAGCAAAACGCAGGCGAGCCTGGAAGAAAGCCAGCGTCTGGCGGCTACCGTTGCGGCAGCGCCAGACTCGGCCAAACCGAAGGACGCTTAAGCGCCGACCGGTGTACGCATGGTGACAAACTCTTCGGCGGCCGTCGGATGTACCCCGATCGTGTCGTCGAAGTCGCGCTTGGTCGCGCCTGCCTTCAGCGCAATCGCCAGGCCTTGGACGATTTCGCCAGCGTCCGGGCCAACCATGTGGCAGCCGAGGACTTTGTCGGTCTTGCCGTCCACCACCAGCTTCATCAGCGTCTTCTCCTGACATTCAGTCAAGGTCAGCTTCATCGGGCGGAAGCGGCTCTCGAACACCACAACATCGTGGCCAGCCTCGCGCGCTTCCTCTTCGGTCAACCCGACCGTGCCAATGTTCGGCAGGCTGAACACCGCCGTCGGGATCATCTTGTAATCCACCGGACGATATTGCTCAGGCTTGAACAGACGACGCGCTACGGCCATGCCTTCCGCCAATGCCACTGGCGTCAGCTGCACTCGACCGATAACGTCGCCCAGCGCCAGAATGGACGGCTCAGTAGTCTGGTACTGATCATCGACTTTGATGAAGCCTTTGTCGGTGAGCTGCACATCGGTGTTTTCCAGTCCGAGATTGTCGAGCATCGGACGGCGACCGGTCGCATAGAAAATGCAATCCGCCTCCAGCTCGCGACCATCCTTGAGGGTGGCTTTGAGGCTGCCATCGGCCTGTTTATCGATGCGCGCAATGTCGGCATTGAATTGCAGATCCAGACCGCGCTTGGTCAGCTCTTCCTGCAAATGTTTGCGCACCGAACCATCGAAACCGCGCAGGAACAGATCACCGCGATACAGCAGCGTGGTGTTCGCGCCGAGGCCGTGGAAAATCCCGGCGAACTCAACTGCGATGTAACCACCACCCACCACTAGCACACGCTTAGGCAGCTCTTTGAGAAAGAACGCCTCGTTGGAACCAATCGCGTGTTCGTGCCCCGGAATTTGCGGAATCTGCGGCCAGCCGCCGGTGGCGATCAGAATGTTGTTCGCGGTAAAGCGTTCGCCATTGACCTCGACTTCATGAGGCCCAACGATCTTGGCGTGCGCCTCATGCAAGGTCACACCGCTGTTGACCAGCAAGTTACGATAAATGCCATTGAGGCGATTGATCTCGCGATCCTTGTTGGCGATCAGCGTCGCCCAATCGAAGTTCGCTTCGCCAAGGCTCCAGCCAAAACCGGATGCTTGCTCAAAGTCTTCAGCGAAATGCGCGCCGTACACCAACAGCTTTTTCGGCACACAGCCGACGTTGACGCAGGTGCCACCCAGATAACGGCTCTCGGCCACCGCCACTTTCGCGCCGAAACCGGCTGCAAAACGCGCAGCGCGCACACCGCCGGAACCGGCACCAATCACATAAAGGTCAAAATCGTAGGCCATTTCTATCTCCTCGGCAGGCGACCAGCATACCTGCCGACGCTCATTGAGCAAGTCTCCAACGGATTTGCCGTGCATTAGCAACGCCAAGACTCCTCCACCGCCTTAGCTTCAGGTATCCGCAAGGTGCGCCAGGTGATCAGCATCGCAACGAGCGCCAGGCCGAAAGCGGCCCATGACACCAGCCCCACACCACCCTCAAACGCCAACGCCGCTTGCGACATCAGCGTCTGCGCTTGCTCTGCGGATAACCCGGCGGCGACAGAAAATGCGCCGGAGAGCGTCTCGCTCGCCAACATAAACTGAATGTCGTTCAAGAAGGCCGGCATTTGCAAAGCGCCGCGATAGTAGGCCGTGACCAGACCGCCAAGCAGTGTAGTGCCCAGCACGACGCCCACTTCATACGCGGTCTCACTGATTGCGGAGGCTGCGCCTGCCTTCGCCGGCGGCGCGGCAGACAAAATCACATCGTTGGTCACCGTGGTAATCGCGCCCACCCCGATATTTAGCAAGGCGAACGCTGCCACCCATACCGCCAGACTGCCGCCCATGCTCGCAACCAACAGAAACGCCGCGCCGGCGAATCCAGTCAGGATTGGAATCAGGACATGCACAGGCACACGTTTCGCAATCGGCACGACAGCCATCCCGACGATGATCGCCATGATTTGCCCGGGCACGAGCGCCAGACTCGCACTCAGCGGCGACATCTGCAGAACGATCTGCAAGTACTGAGTGGTGAAGAAAACAAAACCTACAAGAAAAGCGAGGCTCATCAGATTGATCAGAATTGAGCTGCCGAAAGCGCCATTGCGAAACAGGCTCAAGTCCATCAACGGCTCAGCAAGGCGCGACTGACGCCGCACGAACATCCAGCCTGCTAACAGTCCAATCAGAAACGTGATCAACACGACCTCGTCGATACCGTCACTGGCGCCACGCTTGACGCTGTAAACAATAGCTCCCAACGCGACCATCGATTGCACAATGCTCACCGGATCCAGCGGCCCTGACGCATCCCGCTCCGACTCAGGCAGAAACAGCGGCCCCAAAACCAATAACGGTATCAGCACAGGCACCGCCAATAGAAAAATGGCGCCCCAATCAAAGAACTCCAGCAGCACCCCGCCGACCAAAGGCCCTAACGCCGAACCCACCGTCAACGTTGTCGCCCAGATCGCCACGGCCAGTCGGCGCTCGTCGCGATCTTCAAACACCCAGCGTATCAACGCTAAAGTCGAGGGCATCAGCATTGCGCCGAAAATCCCCATACAGGCACGCCCGATGATCAGTTGCATGGCTGTTTCGGAGTAGGCAGTCAAAACAGAAACGACAGCAAAACCGAAGGATCCCGCGAGCAGTAATTTTCGATGCCCGATCCGGTCACCCAAGCTGCCCATCGATACCAGCAAACCTGCCAGCACCAACGAGTAGGCATCGATCATCCACAATTGCTGACTAGCGGTTGGGTGCAACGCTGCGGCGATTTTTGGCAGTGCGAATCCCAACACCGTGTTGTCAACGGTCACCAGCAACACTGGCAGCATCAGAACGGCAAGACTCAACCAGCGCGTTTTACTTGCAGGCTTTGCTATCAACACCACGAGCAACTCTCCTTATTGCCAAAAATGATTCCACGGCAATGCCGTGAAACGCCTCAACTGCACTCATCCCTGGCAAGAGCCCGTCAGTTCAGCAGTGAATACACCTTCTGACAAACGCTCATTTGTTTCAGTTTGCATCCCAAGGACGAGGTCAGAGACCGTGTCTTTTTTCGGCGCAAAAAAAACGCCCCGAACCAGTCGGGGCGTTTTTTGGCCTTCACACAAATGACATCGTGCGAAGGTGCTACAAACGGATCAAGCGCTCTTAGTAAGCCTTGCCAGTCTTGTAGAAGTTCTCGAAGCAGAAGTTGGTCGCTTCGATGTAGCCTTCAGCACCACCGCAGTCGAAACGCTTGCCTTTGAACTTGTAGGCCATGACGCAGCCGTTCTGGGCTTGTTTCATCAGGGCGTCGGTGATCTGGATCTCGCCGCCTTTGCCTGGCTCGGTTTGTTCGATCAGGTCGAAGATGTCCGGGGTCAGGATGTAACGACCAATGATCGCCAGGTTGGACGGCGCGTCTTCCGGCTTTGGCTTCTCGACCATGCTGTGAACGCGGTAAATGTCGTCGCGAATCATCTCGCCAGCGATCACGCCATACTTGCTGGTTTCCTGCGGGTCGACTTCCTGGATCGCGATGATCGAGCAGCGGAACTGCTTGTACAGTTTGACCATCTGGGTCAGGACGCCGTCACCATCGAGGTTGACGCACAGGTCGTCCGCCAGTACCACGGCGAACGGTTCATCACCGATCAGCGGACGGCCAGTCAGGATCGCGTGGCCCAGACCTTTCATTTCGGTTTGACGGGTGTAGGAGAACGAGCACTCGTCGAGCAGCTTGCGGATACCGACCAGGTATTTCTCTTTGTCGGTGCCTTTGATCTGGTTTTCCAGTTCGTAGCTGATGTCGAAGTGGTCTTCCAGAGCGCGTTTGCCACGACCGGTGACGATGGAGATTTCCGTCAGACCAGCGTCCAGAGCTTCTTCAACGCCGTACTGGATCAGTGGCTTGTTTACCACCGGCAGCATTTCTTTAGGCATGGCTTTAGTCGCTGGCAGGAAGCGAGTACCGTAACCGGCTGCTGGGAACAAGCATTTCTTGATCATATAAGTCCTTGAAAAGGCTGTGTGTACGAGTTTCGGCGCAGTCTAATCAGACGGCGTGCACCTTACAATGCCCCGCGCTGGCTAACCGATGCCATCATAGAGAAATATTCTGGCGGATAGTTCCGCGGGCATCATCGAGCAGCGAAATCAGCGTAGCTCAAAGAATCTACCACCATACGCGCATCATCACCCAGCGCCAGCATTTGCCGGTATCATGGCGCCTTTGAAACAGCGAACGAGACAGATAGATGGCCGAACCAAAAATCATCAACGGGTACACCGTCGGCAAGGGCAAAGATGGCCAATGGCACATTACTGCCACCAATGGCGAGGATGTTTCCGGGCCGCTACCTACCGAAGCAATGGCGATTGAGGTGGCCTCGGTGCTCGACTACACCCCTCCTGCGCCTAAGCGTCGCGGCAAAAATCAAGACTGATTGACCGCGTTACGCCATAAGCCCTGCCAATACGCAGGGCTTTTTTGTGTCCACGTGCAAACAAGTGGCCAATCGCTATAACCTTTTCACGCCGGCGCTGTCAGAGCGTCTAGTCCCCCTACTCGCTGAAGACGACACCTATGAACATAAACAAATTTTTGCCACTGATTGCAGTACTGGCATTGGCCGGCTGCGCCACCTCTGAGCCGACGTATCTGAAAACCGGTGAACAGGGCTTGACCATTGATTGCTCCGGCGAAGCCAATTCCTGGGCCACTTGCTATGAAAAGGCTGACGCCTCCTGCGCTGGCACCGGCTACCGCATCGTTGGCACCGACGGCACACCGCAGCCAAAAGAGAGCGACAAAACGCTGGGCGTTGACGTCGGCAACTACAAAACCCGCAGCGTCGTGGTGGTCTGCAAATAATCGCTACATGTGAATTTCGGCGAACTTGATCCCGAGGCCGCGCACGACTTCGATCAAGTCATCGAGTTTGCTGAACGATTCGACTTCGTCGTTATCGTCGACCAGAAAATAGCTACGACCGGCGCTTTTCTTGAAAAAGACAATCCATTCACCCGAGTTCGCCGGGTTCTGGATGACATGGGTGGCAGAGATAAGGCCCTCTGCATGGCGCTCCCGCACTTGCTCTCGCTTCATCGCGACTCCAGAAATGAAAATGCCGCCACAGCATGACTGTGGCGGCATTGATGCTGATGACGGTTAGTCTATCAGCCAGAGATGCAAGCGTTGGCCGCGTTACGCACATCGCGAGGGCGTACCGGCACATTGGACATGCGCTCGTGCAGCTTGATGCTGCTGCCGCCGGAGCGGTCTTCGATGTCGAACACCGCCGCCGCGCCAGTGGAAAGTTTGCCGGGGACGATCACTTCGACACCGTCCTTCTTCGGTTGAACCTGCAATGCACCACGGCTGTCAGCCAGTTTTTCTGCCAGGCACTGCGCATACTCATGGGGCTTCTTGCCAGAGATCACGACCATGGTCGGCAACGTTTCATTGATTTCGGCAACATTCGCGCAACCACCCAAAGCCAAAACCAACGGCAGACACACCACACCCCACTTCATACAAATCCTCCTTTAAAGACCGTCCGACAGCACAAATGCCGTTTTTCTCCGAGGTCTTCTGCATTTAACCTGCATCCAATCGCGAATATCTGTTCAAAATTGTCAAACCAACGCCCGACGGCCAGATAATAACCCGTGCGGGCTGATAAACTGCGCCCAATCGACAAGCTATCGTTTTGATTTTGTAGAAAAAGCCCTTCTGGAGGCGCCCATGAAATTTATTCACCAGCGCGAGCACCTCAACGAAGACGACATCGTCGTCATCCAGTGCTCGCAAACCTGCAACATCCGTCTGATGAACGACGCCAACTTCCGCAGCTTCAAGAACGGCGGTCGTCACACCTACCACGGCGGCGCTTTCGACACGTTTCCGGCCCGCATCACCGCACCGAGCACCGGTTTCTGGAACATCACCATCGACACCGTCAACCGTCGGCCGATCAGCGTGACCCGCAAGCCGACCCTGACGCACTCGATCAAGATCATCCGCCGCTCCAGCACCAAACTGAGCTGAGCCGATCCCGCCAACGCACACAGGTAAGCATGAACGTGGCCCAAACGACCAAATACGTCATCAAGTACAAACTCAATGGCGAACGCCGCTTTGAGTTCGCGCAGTTGGAAAACGGTACCGCCGAAGAAGCCAAGGCTGCACTCGATGCCCTGCATGACAGCGAAGATGTGATCAGCGAAATCAGCGTCAGCAAAGCGTTGTAAGGCGCCGCTGCGAATTCGACCGCAAGCGGCGGAGTGTTCTGCCGCAGGGATGTGTCTAGCCTGATCACCTCGACTTTGCGTCCAGGAATCAGCATGCCAATGTCCCCTGCCCGACTGAATTCGCTCGACTGGTCAGCGCTGGAGCAGCAACTGGATCAGGATGGTTTTGTCATCATCCGCTCCCTGCTGCTTGGCCAGACGTGTGATCGTTTGAGTGACTTGTACCCGCAGACCGAACCGTTCCGTTCGCAGGTCATCATGGCCCGCCACGGCTTCGGTCGCGGCGAATATAAATACTTCCGCTATCCGTTGCCCACAGCCGTAGAACGGCTGCGCACAGCGTTGTATCCGTACCTCGCGCAGCTAGCGAATCGCTGGCAGGCGCGCATGAATCTGCCCGAGCGTTTTCCGACGACGCACGCTGAATTTATTCAGCAATGTCACGCCGCCGAACAGACGCGCCCTACTCCGCTGTTACTGCGCTATGGCCCGCAGGACTACAATTGTCTGCATCAGGACGTGTACGGCGAACGGTTATTTCCGCTGCAAGTGGCGATTCTTCTGTCAGAGCCTGGCGAAGATTTCACCGGCGGCGAGTTTGTTTTGACCGAACAGCGGCCACGCATGCAATCACGCGTTCACGTCATGGATCTGAAAAAAGGCGACGCCTTGATCTTCGCGGTGAACCAACGACCGGTCAAAGGCGTACGCGGCGACTATCGGGTGACCATGCGTCACGGCGTCAGTCGCCTGCACAGTGGAAATCGGCATACCCTAGGCATCATCTTTCACGACGCATTGTGAACACCATGCAACCGAGCAACTTCGACCTGTTCGCTGACAACGAACCGCAACAACAGCCTCGCGCAGACCAGATCGGTGAACAATCGTGGGTGCTGAGGGGTTTCGCGCTGCCTGTTGTCGATCAACTTCTACCGGCACTGGAAAACGTACTTGAAGCAGCGCCATTGCGCAGCATGATGACGCCGGGCGGATTCAGCATGTCCGTCGGCACCAGCAGTTGTGGCGCTTTGGGCTGGATCACCGACCGCAGTGGCTACCGTTACTCCAGCATCGACCCGCTTAGTGGAGCGCCATGGCCAGCAATGCCAGAGGCCTTTGCTGAATTGGCCCATTCAGCCGCCACCCAAGCCGGTTTTCCTGATTTTGTGGCAGATTCCTGCCTGATCAATCGCTATATCCCCGGCGCCAAAATGTCTTTGCATCAGGACAAAGACGAAAATGCCTACGCCGCGCCGATCGTTTCTCTGTCACTGGGTTTACCGGCGATGTTCCTGTTCGGCGGTTTTGCCCGCAGCGACAAGACCCAACGTGTTCCGTTGCTGCACGGCGACATGGTGATTTGGGGCGGCGTCGATCGGCTGCGCTTTCATGGCGTGTTACCGATCAAACAGGGTCGTCATCCGCAACTCGGTGAGCAGCGGATCAACCTGACCTTCCGCGTAGCCGGATAAGCTTAAGAGTTTGACCGCAAGGCCCGGAGTGTTGTCCTCGCCGGCGCTGGATAACCTGAATCAAACAGGCCAACGGATTAACCTTCATGAAAACGCTTTCGACCCACCTCAACATCGAAAACGATCCACGCTGGGCCGCCGTGGTTGCCCGCGACCCACGGGCGGACGGGCAGTTTGTCTACGCAGTGAAAACCACCGGCATCTATTGCCGCCCGAGTAGCCTGGCGCGCCTTCCAAAACCACAGAATGTGGAGTTTTTCGACAGCGCTGCCGAGGCTGAAGCGGCGGGTTATCGGCCGAGTAAGCGCGCCGGTAAAGATCAGACGGAGGTCAACGCTCAACACGCGATGACGGTGGCGCAAGCCTGTCGGCAGATTGAGTCGTCTGAAACGTTACCGACGCTGAATGACCTCGCGGAAACAGCAGGCTTGAGTCCGTTTCATTTCCACCGCGTGTTCAAAGCTTCTACCGGACTCACTCCGAAAGGTTACGCCGCCGCGCATCGCTCGCGCAGGGTGCGTGAACGCTTGGCGGACGGCGGCTCGGTGACCGATGCGCTGTATGACGCAGGCTTTAATTCCAATAGTCGTTTCTATGAATCGGCCAATCAGGTGCTCGGCATGAAGCCCGGAGATTACCGCGCTGCCGGGCAGAACAACGATATCCGCTTCGCTGTCGGCGAATGCTCGCTCGGGGCAATTCTGGTGGCGCAGAGTGATCGTGGGGTTTGCGCGATTCTGCTGGGGGACGATCCGCACCAATTGGTGTGTGATTTGCAGGATCAGTTTCGCCGCGCCAATCTGATTGGTGCCGATAGCGATTTTGAGCAGTTGATCGCAAAAGTCGTGGGGTTTATTGAAGCGCCGGCCATTGGCCTCGACTTGCCGCTGGACGTCAGAGGCACGGCGTTTCAGGAGCGAGTCTGGCAAGCGCTGCGGGAAATTCCTGCGGGCAGCACTGCCAGTTATTCCGAAATTGCCCTGCGCATCGGCGCGCCAACCTCGATGCGCGCGGTGGCTCAGGCCTGTGGTGCGAACCGGTTGGCGGTAGCGATCCCCTGTCACCGTGTGGTGCGCAGCGACGGTAACCTTTCCGGTTACCGTTGGGGCGTCGAACGTAAGCGCCTGTTACTGGATCGCGAAACGCAGGCCTAGCGTCGGCTGATTATCAGCGATTGACGTCGACCACAACCCGGCCACGAATGCGCCCGGCAAGCAACTCAGGCGCAGCATTAATCGCCTCGCTTAAAGCGATTTCATGGCTGATCAGGGGCAACAAGGCGAAATCCAGATCTTTGGCCAGACGTTCCCAAGCCTGCACGCGACGGGCCTTGGGTTGAGTCACGCTGTTGACGCCCGCGAGGGTCACACCGCGCAAAATGAACGGTGCAACCGAGCCCGGGAAGTCCATGCCCTGCGCCAATCCACACGCGGCAACGGTGCCTTCGGAACGCGTACTGGCGCAGGCGTTGGCCAATGTATGGCTGCCGACCGAATCGATCACCGCCGCCCAGCGCTCCTTCGCCAATGGCTTACCCGGTTCGGACAGGGTTGCACGATCAATGATTTCGCTGGCGCCGAGTTGCTTCAAGTATTCGTGCTCAGAAGCCCGGCCCGTAGACGCCACCACGCGATAACCCAGCGTGTTGAGTAGAGCAATGGCAAAGCTGCCGACGCCGCCATTGGCGCCAGTCACCAGCACCTCGCCTTGCTCCGGGGTCACGCCATTATGCTCGAGAGCGAGAATGCACAGCATCGCCGTGTAACCCGCCGTGCCAATGGCCATGGCTTGTGCAGCGGTGAAGGCTTCGGGCAACGGAATCAGCCAATCGCCATTGAGTCGCGCTTTCTGCGCCAGACCACCCCAATGGGATTCGCCGACGCCCCAGCCGTTGAGCAACACCTTGTCGCCCACTTTATAGTCGGGATGCGAACTGGCTTCGACGGTGCCCGCAAGGTCAATCCCCGGCACCATCGGAAACTTGCGCACCACCGGGCTGCTGCCGGTAATTGCCAGGCCGTCCTTGAAGTTCAGCGTGCTGTAGGCCACCTGCACCGTGACATCGCCGTCGGGCAATTGATCTTCATTGAGTTGCTGCAGGTCGGCGCGGTAACCGCTGTCGTCTTTGTTGATCACAATGGCGTTGAACATGAGTGCCCTCGCATAGCTGGATGTTGAGATGTCGTGCCTTGAAATACCACATCGCAACACGTTGCCACACTCGACTTTGTGCCTGGCTTAAATTTCATCGGGTAATTTCATTGTCGGCGTCTATGCTCTTTCGACTACCCTGCTGATCTTGGCCAAGCCCTCTAGAATCACCTTGTCGATGGAGTTGACGATGTCTCACCCGCGTTCTCTTGTAGTGATGCTGATGCTCAGTCTGCTGGCATTTGGCAATGCGTGGGCGGCGCCTGCCCCGGCTGCTGATGCGGCAACATCTGCAGCACCGAGTGAGCCGGCGTGGCCACAAGTCATTACCAGCGGCAAATCGAAATTGACTGTGTACCAACCGCAACTCGACAGTTGGGACGGTTACACGCTCAACGCTCGCGCCGCTGTCGAAGCTACCGGCGCTGATGGCAAATCCACTTACGGCATCGTCGAGTTCAGCGCCCACACCCTGGTCGACAAGGCCACCCGCTGGGTCGCGCTCGATCAATACAAAATCATCAAAGCCGATTTCCCGGCCGATGCCAGTCAAGCAGACACTTGGGCGGCAACGCTGCAAAAAGACGCCGACAAGCGCAAGAAAACCATTTCCCTTGATCAGCTCGAAGCCGCTGTCGGCGTATTGTCGGCAGAACAGAAGGCAGACAGCGCTCCGCTGGAAAACACCCCGCCGACCATCATCAGTTCCGACGTCCCGGCGATGCTGGTGTACATCGACGGTGATGCGGCGTATCGGCCGGTGGAAGGCACGTCGCTGCAACGAGTGATCAATACTCGCCCGCTGCTGCTCAAGGACGAACAAGGCAAACACTATCTGCACGTGTTTGATGGCTGGATGGTCGCAGACCAGATCAACGGTGATTACACACGTCTGGCAAAACCGCCCGCCGATCTGGAAAAAGCCAAACAGGCCGCCATCAAAAGCCGTCAGGTCGATCTGCTGACTGGGCAAAGTGATCCGAAAGACAAGATCCCCAGCCTGGCCAAACCGCCGCAGCCAAAGATCTTCATTGCGACCACGCCTACCGAGTTACTAGTAACTGATGGCGCGCCGCAATGGCTGCCGATTCAGGGCACCGGCCTGCTCTACGTCAGTAATACCACCGGGCATATCTTCAAGGAAATCGGCGATCAGAACAGTTATGTGTTGATCTCCGGGCGCTGGTTTCGCGCCAGCGACATGAAGGGCCCATGGACGTTTACCCCGGCGGATAAACTGCCGGCAGACTTCGCCAACATTCCCGACGACAGCCCGAAAGAGAACGTCAAAGCCTCGGTCGCCGGCACTCCGCAGGCGAAAGAAGCGGCGATTGCCGCGACCATTCCGCAGACCTCGGCGATCAAGAAAAGCGCGGTGAAAATGACCGCACCGCAGTTCGATGGCGAGCCGCAGCTCAAAGCGATCAACACCACGCCGTTGCAATATGTAGTCAACAGCGCCACACCGATCATCCGGGTCGACAACAACAGTTGGTACGCCGTGGAAAACGGCATCTGGTTTACCGCCACGTCGGTGAACGGCCCGTGGGTCGTGGCCAGCTCGGTGCCGGCGGTGATCTATTCGATTCCGCCGAGTTCGCCGATGCATTACCTGACTTACGTGAAAGTCTATGAGTCCAGCGGTGATACCGTGGTGGTCGGTTATACCCCGGGTTATCAGGGCTCCAATATTGATCCGGTGACCAACGTCGTGGTTTACGGCACCGGTTACCCGTACACGCCGTGGGTCGGTAGCGTCTGGTACGGGCCGCCGGTGACTTACGGTTTCGGCGTCGCGATCCGCTACACCCCGTGGACTGGATGGACATTCGGATACGGTTTCGGCTGGAGTTGGGGCGGCAGCACCGTGGCGATGGGCTGGGGCTGGGGCGCTTATCCGTGGTGGGGAAATTACGGTTGGGGTTACGCCTGGGGCCCGCGCTTGTATCCAGCGCCACTGGCCTGGGGCGGCGCTGCTTATGGTTATCGTGGCGGCGCAGTGGCGTGGGGCCCGGGCGGATGGGCCGGCACCACCGGCAATATCTATCATCAGTGGGGTGACCGCGCGACGGTCAGCCGCTACGGCGCCGGTTACAACGCCTGGACCGGCAATCGCTGGGCAGGTCAGGTCGGCTCCTCCTACAACTCGCGCACCGGTGTGGCGGCCGCCGGTCAACGCGGCGCGGTACACAACGTCTACAACGGCAATTACGCGGCCGGCCGCAGCGGTGCAGTCGTCGGGCCGAATGGCGGCGCTATCGCCGGCGCGCGCCTGACAGAGGGCAATACGCGCACCGGTACGCAGGTCACTGCCAATCGCGGCGCGGTATACAACCCTAATACCGGCAAGACCACCCAATATGGCGCTATCCACGGCCGCAACGGTGGCGCCGCGCAGGTCGGCAACAACGTTTATGCCGGGCGCGACGGCAACGTCTACAAAAAAACCGACAGTGGCTGGCAATCGATGGTCGGTGGTGGTGGCAGCACACGCGCGGCGCCGCTGAACAACAACCCACAGCTGCAAAATCTAAATCGCGATTCCGCTGCGCGTAATTTCGGCAACCAGCGCACCAACAACTTCCACAACTCCTCGCAATTCATGAATCACTCCTTCGGTGGTGGTGGAGGCGGCGGATTCCATCGACGTTAACGGCTTGTGAATTTCGGACTGGCCCTGAGTCCGGTTTTGCTGTTAAAAAACCGGCTCAGCCGTCCCTGCCCGTTTCAACGTTCGGAGTACCGCTTTCATGAGCCAATGGCCAGACACCCGCATTCTTGACCTGTTCGGCATCGAGTTGCCGATCATCCAGGGCCCGATGGCCGGCGCCACGAACTCGTCGATGGTGATTGCCGTGTGCAACGCTGGAGGCTTGGGTTCGATGCCCGCCGCGATGTTGAGCATCGAGCAGTTGCGTGAAGAACTAAAAACGATCCGCGAGCACACCGACAAACCTTTCAACGTGAATTTCTTCTGCCATCAGCCACCGGCAGCCGATGAACAGCGCGCGCGTGATTGGAAGAATTTGCTGGAGCCTTATTACCGCGAACTGGGCGTCGACTTTGATGCACCGACGCCGGTGTCCAACCGGGCGCCGTTTGATGCGCCCGCTTGCGAGGTGCTGGAAGAGTTCCGTCCTGAGGTGGTGAGTTTCCACTTCGGTCTGCCGGAAAAATCTCTGTTGGATCGGGTCAAGGCCACAGGCGCGAAAATCATCTCCTCGGCCACCACCGTCGATGAAGCCGTGTGGCTGGAGCAAAACGGCTGCGACGCGATCATTGCCATGGGCTATGAAGCCGGCGGCCATCGCGGGATGTTTCTCAGCGATGACCTGAGCAGTCAGGTCGGCACTTTTGCTTTGGTACCGCAGGTGGTTGACGCGGTGAAGGTTCCGGTGATTGCGGCCGGTGCGATTGCCGATGCTCGCGGGGTCGCAGCGGCGCTCATGCTCGGTGCGTCAGCGGTGCAGGTCGGCACGGCGTATCTGTTTACCCCGGAAGCGAAAGTCAGTGCCTCACATCACAAGGCTTTGCGTACAGCCAAGGAAAGTGAGACGGCCGTCACCAACATTTTCACTGGGCGCCCGGCGCGTGGGATTCTCAACCGTGTGATGCGCGAACTCGGGCCGATGTCGGCGAAGGCGCCGGCCTTTCCGTTAGCCGGTGGCGCGCTGATGCCGCTGCGAGCGAAGGATGATGCGCAGTTTGCCAATCTTTGGGCGGGTCAGGCGTTTACGCTGGGACGGGATGTCAGTAGTGCGGAATTGACGAGGCAGTTGGCTGAGGGGGCGTTGGCGAAACTTGTGAGGTAGCGGACGGATTTCGCAGCAATTGGAAAGAGGGCGTGCTGCGCGCGCCAACGGGGATAAATCCCCTCGCCACAGGGGAGTGTTTCGCTATATATTTCGCTATATAGCGAAACCACCCTCGCATCGGCGCAGTCCACCTCCAACAATAACTGCCCTCTGCACTTGCCAACAACGGAGCTGTTACATGACCACTCGTGCCTCACGTTTTGCCCCAAATTGCCTGGCCGCTTTGCTGGCGACCTTCGCCATCGGCGCCGCTCAGGCTGATGAAGTGCAAGTGGCAGTTGCTGCCAACTTCACTGCACCGATTCAAGCCATCGCGGCAGATTTCGAAAAAGACACCGGGCACAAACTGGTCGCAGCCTACGGCGCCACTGGCCAGTTCTATACCCAGATCAAGAACGGCGCGCCGTTCGAAGTGTTCCTCTCGGCCGACGACACTACCCCGGAAAAACTCGAGAAGGAAGGCGATACCGTTAAAGGCTCGCGCTTCACCTACGCCATCGGCACCCTGGCGCTGTGGTCGGCAAAAGAAGGCTATGTCGATGGCAAAGGCGACGTGCTGAAGAAGAACGAATACCAGCACCTCTCCATCGCCAACCCGAAAGCCGCGCCTTACGGCTTGGCCGCCACCCAGGTACTGGAAAAACTGAAACTGACCGAAGCCACCAAAGCCAAAATCGTTGAAGGCCAGAACATCACTCAGGCCTACCAGTTCGTTTCCACCGGCAACGCTGAGCTGGGCTTTGTAGCGCTGTCGCAGATCTACAAGGACGGCAAAGTCAGCAGCGGTTCGGCGTGGATCGTTCCAGCCAGCATGCACGACCCGATCAAACAGGACGCCGTAATCCTCAACAAAGGCAAAGATAATGCCGCCGCCAAAGCGCTGGTTGAATACCTCAAAGGCCCGAAAGCCTCTGCGGTGATCAAGTCTTACGGCTACCAGCTCTAAATGTCGCTGACGAGTGCCGATTTCGCGGCGATCTGGCTGACCCTGAAGCTGGCGTCCCTGACCACCGCGATCCTGCTGGTTGTCGGCACTCCGATTGCCCTGTGGTTGTCGCGCACCCAATCGTGGTTGCGCGGCCCGATCGGGGCGATCGTTGCCCTGCCCCTCGTGCTGCCGCCGACCGTCATTGGTTTTTATCTGTTGCTGATGATGGGGCCGCACGGTTTCCTCGGCCAGTTCACCCAATGGCTCGGGCTTGGCACGTTGACGTTCAGCTTCACCGGACTGGTGATTGGCTCGGTGATCTATTCCATGCCGTTCGTGGTGCAACCGTTGCAAAACGCGTTCTCGGCGATTGGCACCCGCCCATTGGAAGTGGCGGCGACCTTGCGCGCCAATCCGTGGGACACATTTTTCAGCGTGATTTTGCCCTTGGCCCGCCCCGGTTTTATTACGGCAGCGATCCTCGGTTTCGCGCACACCGTCGGTGAATTCGGCGTCGTGCTGATGATCGGCGGCAACATTCCTGACAAGACCCGCGTGGTCTCGGTGCAAATCTACGACCACGTTGAGGCCATGGAATACGCGCAGGCCCATTGGCTCGCCGGTGCCATGCTGGTGTTCTCATTCCTGGTGCTGCTGGCGCTCTATTCCAGCCGCAAAACCCGCGCAGGCTGGAGCTGATCGATGATCGAAGCACGTCTGAAAATCGCTTATTCGGGCTTCAGCCTGGATGTCCATCTGCATTTGCCGGGGCGCGGTGTTTCCGCGTTATACGGACATTCCGGCTCGGGCAAAACCACCTGCCTGCGCTGCATTGCCGGCCTGGAGCGCGCCGAGCAAGGCTTCGTGCAAATCAACGACGAAATCTGGCAGGACAGCGACAACGGCATTTTCGTCCCGCCGCATAAACGCGCGTTGGGTTATGTGTTTCAGGAAGCCAGTCTGTTTCCGCATCTGTCGGTGCTGGCCAACCTGCAATTCGGCCTCAAACGCATCGCCAAATCGCAGCGCCGGGTTGATCTGGCACAAGCCACCGAACTGCTCGGCATCGGCCACTTGCTCGAACGCCATCCGCAGCATTTGTCCGGCGGTGAACGCCAGCGTGTCGGCATCGCCCGCGCACTGCTGACCAGCCCGAAACTGTTGCTGATGGACGAACCCCTCGCCGCCCTCGACAGCCAGCGCAAAAGCGAAATCCTGCCTTATCTGCAACGGTTGCATGACGAACTGGATATTCCGGTGCTGTACGTCAGCCACGCGCAGGACGAAGTCGCGCGACTGGCCGACCATCTGGTGTTGCTCAGCGACGGCAAAGCGCTGGCCAGCGGCCCGATTGGCGAAACCCTCGCGCGTCTGGATCTGCCGATGGCAATGGGTGATGACGCCGGGGTAATCATCGAAGGTCAGGTCAGCGCTTACGATGCGCAGTACCAACTGCTGAGCCTGCAACTGCCGGCCACGGACATGAGCATTCGCGTGACCCACGAGCCGATGGCCGTCGGTCAGGCCCTGCGCTGCAAAGTGCACGCGCGGGACATCAGTCTGGCGCTGCACAATGACGCCTCCAGCAGCATTCTCAATCGCTTGCCCGTCACGGTGGTCAGCGAACAAGCGGCGGACAATGCCGCTCATGTGCTGATTCGTCTCGATGCCGGCGGCACTCCGCTGCTCGCGCGCATCACCCGCTACTCGCGCGATCACTTGGACATCCATCCGGGCCAGCAACTCTGGGCGCAAATCAAGGCAGTTGCAGTGCTCGCATAAATCATTCGGCACCACGGCGAGAGCGCGCGGTCAATCGTTTTACAGACCGCCGCGCCACTTAAGGAAGTCGCCATGTCCGAAACCGAGCTGACCGATGCACTGCCATCCGACCTGCACTACGTCGATGACACGCAGCCCGGCATCACCCGCAAAAAACTGCGCGGCAAGTTCGCCTATTTCGAGCCGTCCGGTCAGCGCATTACCGACCCTGACGAAATCAAACGCATCAACGCCCTCGCGGTTCCTCCGGCCTATGTCGATGTGTGGATTTGCGCCGACCCGCGCGGTCATCTGCAAGCTACAGGCCGCGATGCCCGGGGTCGCAAGCAATATCGCTATCACGCTCGCTGGCGCGAAGTGCGCGATGCCGACAAATATTCGCGGCTGCGCGAGTTCGGTCTGGCGCTGCCGAAACTGCGCAAACAACTGGAAACACTACTGGCCGCGCCCGGTTTTAGCCGCGATAAGGTTATGGCCACGGTGATCACTCTGCTCGACGCCACGTTGATTCGCGTCGGCAACACGCAATACGCCCGCGACAATCGCTCTTACGGGCTGACCACCCTGCGCAGCCGCCATGTCGAAGTGAATGGCAGCGCGATCCTGTTTCAGTTTCGCGGCAAGAGCGGCATCGAACACCAGATCACCGTCAAGGATCGACGCCTCGCGCGGATTATCAAACGCTGCCTGGATCTCCCCGGACAGAATCTGTTTCAGTATCTGGACGAACATGGCGAGCGCCACACCGTCAGTTCTTCCGACGTCAACAACTACCTGCAAACCCTGACCGGCGCCGATTTCACCGCCAAGGATTACCGCACCTGGGCCGGCAGTGCCTTGGCCTTGGCGGTGTTGCGTGAACTGCAATGGGAGTCGGAAACCGAAGCCAAACGGCATGTGGTCGACATGGTCAAAGGCGTCGCCAAACAGTTGGGCAACACGCCAGCGGTGTGCCGCAAGTGCTACATCCACCCAGCGGTGGTGGAAAAATTCATGCTCGGCGCCCTCGCCGAACTACCGCGCCCACGCGTTCGAAAGGGTCTGCGCAGTGAAGAAGTGGCCCTGGCGATGTTTCTCGAACGGATGAGCGAGATGGCCGTCGCGCCTTGATCGTCCGGGCATCGTCGTCTAGGCTAGCCACCTTCCCCTCTTCAGGATGACCGCAGAAGTGAACAATCAGGCCTTCTAAAAATGCAATCGCGACAGTCGCCGCTTGGCGTTTGTCAGTCTTCACGACATTTTTTGGAGGTGCCGATGACTCACGTCTCGCGTACGCCTGCCCTCGTCTCGCTCAATCAGCTGAGTTTCCAATTCGCCAATGGCGAGACGATTTTCAACGCACTGAATCTGCAGTTCGATCATGTCCCGACCGCGATTGTCGGTCGCAACGGTGTCGGCAAAAGCCTGCTCGCGCGGCTGATTGCCGGGCAGCTACAGCCCACATCCGGGAGCGTTTCAAGCGCAGTGCCTGTGATGTACGTACCCCAAACATTTGTCGGCGCCCCTGGCCAAACGGTGGCGGACGCGACGGGGACAGCCCAAGTACTTGAAGCATTGCAGCGCCTCGACCATGGCAATGCTAGCGCCGACGATTTCGACATCATCGGCGATCGCTGGGATTTGCCGGAACGCTTACGGCAGATGCTTGATGAATCCGGACTCAGCGATATCGCTGATACCGACCTCACCGAAAACCTCAGCGGCGGCCAACAAGTCAGAATCGCCCTGATCAAAGCGCTGTTGAGCCAGGCGCAATTGCTGGTGCTGGATGAGCCAACCAATCATCTGGACAGCGCCGGTCGCCAATGGCTGCTGAGATCACTACAACACTGGCGCGGCGGACTGATTGTGGTCAGCCATGATCGACAGTTGCTGGAGCGGATGCAGCGGATCGTCGAACTGACGCCGTTGGGCGTAAATGTTTTCAGCGGCTCCTACTCAGCCTTTACCGAACAACGGCGTCTGCAACACGCAGCCGCTCAGGCGCAACTCGATCAAGCCAGAACCGAACGCCAGCGCGAGCGTTCCCGCCTGCAGCGCGAGCACGACACGATCCAGCGCCATGCCGCCAACAGCCGTCGCAATGCGCAAACCGCGAACGTCTCCAGCATCGAACGCGCCGGCATGAAAGGCGCGGCGCGGGACATCATGGGACATGTGCGCGTTGGCCATCAGGCGCGTAAATCCGATCTCGATAACCGCGTGAGTGAGGCGTTTACAAAGGTGCTGCCCGAAGACAGCGTGCTGATCAATCTTCCGGGCAGCGTGGTGCCGAACAGCCGCCAAGTCTGCACGCTCGTGGACGCGTGTCTGCCGTGGTTATCGCCGGCGAGCCGACTGAGTCTCACGATCCGGGGACCGATGCGCATCGCCGTCAGTGGCCCTAACGGCTGCGGTAAATCGACCCTTCTGAACATGCTCGCCGATGAACTGGAACCGGCCAGCGGTACCTGCACGACTCATGTACCGATGGCATTTCTCGATCAACAACTGCGTCTGCTTGATGACGGAAAATCCATTGTTGACCAGTTGCTGGCTCAGCAAACACCGTTGAGCGAAGGCAACCTGCGCAGTTATCTGGCGCACCTTCAACTAAATGCCCAGCGTGCGACGCAGCCCTGCGCTTTGCTCAGCGGCGGTGAACGCCTGAAGGCTGCACTGGCATTGGCGTTGTGGCGCCAGATTCCGGCGCAATTGCTCTTGCTAGATGAACCGACCAATCATCTGGATCTGGCCTCGGTGGAAGCTTTCGAACAGTCATTACAGAGTTTTCCCGGCGCCATTGTCGCGGTTTCCCACGACCAGACGTTTCTACAAGCGTTGAATCCAAGCCATCGGCTAACGTGGCAGCCAAGCGGTTGGCTGCTGCAACCGACGAGTTGAGCTGACTATTTTTTGCACGATTGCCACAGGCTTCTATAGTTGATCTGACACGAATCAGCTGCGGTGACGCCATGGAAGACATTTTCGTTGTGAAGCGTTGCAACAAGATCATCATTCATGGTCGTCGCGCCGAGGACAGCCAGCACGAACCCGCCGAAGCCATCGGCTGGTTTCGCATTTGCGATACACGCACAGGCGGTTTCATCGGCGATGGCTACGACCGGGAGGAAGACGCACGGCGCGAATGCCTGCGTCTCAACGCAGCGAGTTCGATATTGCCGGCTCGCGAATCGTCAGCCTGATGCTGATCATTTGCGGGTCTATACTGAAACCAGCTGAGGGAGCAGCGCCCCAACGGCATAAAGCTCGCAGTTCGCGGGCTTTTTGCTGCCGCTCAGCGGTTTCACCGAACGGAGGTGTTCCATGTCCGAAAAAGAGTCCATCACCACCCTCCTCACCCTGCTCGACGCCCGGCAGGCGCGCCTCGCGGCCGCTTGCAAAGAGATCGCCGACTGGGTTGATCATCAAGGCGGTCACCCCACCGCCCTGCGTATTCGCGATCGTCTGAATGACATCGAGAAAGACGCGCCGTTGATTCGCAACACGCTGTCGGCGCTCAGACCCATTGACCGGCCTCTGCCACGGTTTAGATAACAAACGCGAATAGCACGAACGCCCCGCTGCGACTTTCGATCGGGGCTCTAGAGCGGCGACAGCTGTGTTACCGAGGGATTATCTGTCCGGCGTTTATATTTTCCTCGTTGATTTGTTTATTTTCACAAAATCATCACATCTACGCGCTTACTGTGAAGTCACTCCTTTGGAGATCACACTTAACACCCGCCCGCATGCGGGTGTTTTTTTGCCTGAAATTTGGCTCGGCGAACACCTGCGGCTATCAGTGGTCACAATTTAGTACACGTCACAAAGGAGACGATTCATGGTTATCCATTTCAACGTCGATGGTCATTTAGCCTGCGGTCATAAGGGCAAACATCTCACTGCCAGCCGCGAACTCAATCGCGTGAAGTGCCGCAGCTGCCGTAATACCGATGCGTACAAGCAAGCCAGAAAAGATCAGCGTAACGCGGCTCGACGCGCAACACGCCAGGCCAAAACCACACACCACGCCGTCAACTGGCGGTCCTCATGGGTAGAGCGTTTGGCTGCGATGCCGGGGCGTCAACGCCTGCCTCGCGGCTTTGCCGGACAAGCCTTCGTTTAGTCCGCAATAAAAAATGGGCCGGCGAGTGCCGGCCCATTGCTTACTAGTTGTTGCCCTGAACATCCTTCACGGTCTTTAAAGCCCGATTCGTTAAATCAATACACTTCTGTTTGTCGCCTGCCTTTTGCGCGGCCTCGGCATCTTTACGGTCTTGCTGGATATTGCCCAAAGCAGGCTGTCCCATCACTGCCGTCTGTTTGAGGTCGTGCAGTTTCTGCAAGTTAATGGCGCACAAGTCATCAGCGGCAAACAGCGGTGTTGCAACAACCAAAGACGCGAAGAACAGACCTAATCGTTTCATGACGAATTCCACCTGTTTGGACTTGGGAATTTGACTATAGATGCTGAATTGAAAGAGCGACGGCCAAGGCACATGAAACGCTGAAACAAACAGCCGAACACTAATCCAGCGGCTTGCCGGCGGTCTCCTTGACCCTCATCAAACCGATCAAGGTCAGACCGACGCAGAACATCATGTACAGGGCTGGCGCGTTGTTATTGCCCGTCAGCCCGATAAGCCCGGTGGCAAAAAACTGCGCAAAGCCGCCAAAAACAGAGACGCCCAGGCAATAAATGATCGACAACCCGGTCGCACGAATCGCCCGTGGAAACAGCTCGGTCACCAGCACCAGTGTCGGCACGGTAATCAGCACCAACAGAAACGTGGTGACCAATGAAACGGCCAACAGTGTTATCAGCGTCGGGTACAGATTCATCAACATAAAGGCCGGATAAATCAGCAGCAGCATCGGAATGCAGCCCAGCGCAATCGTGCGCCGCCGACCGATGCGATCACTCAACCGCCCCGCCCAGATCGACAAGCTGATCTGCACCAGCGCGCCGAGACAGGCAGCCGTCGTGCCCATGGTCATCGGCAGATGCAGGACAGTCACGGTGTAGTTGGTCATGTAGTCGAGCACGATATAGCTGGATGCCGTGCTGCCGATCACCAACAACACACCGCTGACGACCGTGCGCCGATAGTCCCGGAAAATGACTCGCAGACTGGGCGTCGATTCACTGCCCTCTGGCGTTTCAGCGGCGGTTTCCTTCAAGTGACGGCGGATGTAGATGCCGACCGGGATCACCAACATCCCCAACACAAACGGCAGGCGCCAGCCCCAGCTTTCCAGTGCCTCAGCGCTCAAGAATGAGCTGAGCGCCAGTGCCACCAGCGCGCCGAGCATGAAGCTCAACCCCTGACTGAACAGCTGCCAACTGCCATAAAAGCCGCGACTGCGATCGTCAGCGTATTCCATCAACATCGCTGTGGAGGCGCCCACTTCGCCACCGATCGCAAAGCCCTGAACCAGCCGCGCCAGCACGATGATCACCGGCGCCGCGATGCCGATCTGCGCGTACGTCGGCGCAATCGCAAACATCAACGAACCCAGCGCCATCAGCCATAACGTCACCATCATTGCCGGTTTACGCCCAACGCGGTCGGCGTAGGCGCCCAGCACCAGACCACCAATCGGGCGCATGCCGAAGCCGACACCAAAGGTTGCCAGTGACAGCAGCAATTGTCCTAACGTGCTTTCGACCGGGAAAAACTGCCGACCAATGAGCGTGGCAAAGAAGCTGTAAACAGAAAAATCGTAGAACTCCAGCCCAGAGCCGATGGTGATCGCGGCAATGGCACGCGCGCCAAGCGGTTTTCGAACTGAAGAAGTCGCAGGTATTGCGCTGGAAACAGATGCAGACATCGGGTGAACTCCTCAAAGATCGATCACGAATCAGCGCAGAAAGGTTTCGACCAGGCGCACCCAATAGCTGGCCCCTGTCGCGAGGCATTGATCGTTGAAGTCGTAACCCGGGTTGTGCACCATGCAGCCACCCTCGCCATCCCCGTTGCCAATCAGCAGGTAGCAGCCGGGGCAGCGCTGCAACATGACGGCGAAATCTTCGCTGCCGGTCAGCGGTTGCAGATCGCGGATTAGCCCCTCCTCACCCAGCCAGTCCACGGCAACCTGTCGGGCAAATTCGGTGCTTTCGGCATGGTTGATCAACGGCGGAAAACGCTGGGCCTGATCGACGACGACTGTGGCACTCGCGCCGAAGCTTGTTGCCTGCGCTTCAGCCAGGTCGGTGATTCGTAAGATCAATTCGTCGCGGACTTCAGGTTTCAGTGCGCGCACGCTCAGTTGCAGTTCGGCGTGATCGGCAATGACGTTCGGGGCGATGCCGGCGTGGAAGGAGCCGACGGTGACCACGGCAGTGTCGAGCGGATTAACGTTGCGCGAGACGATGCTTTGCAGCGCCATGACAATTGCAGCGCCGACAAACAACGGATCAATGGCTTTGTGCGGCATCGCGCCATGCCCGCCAATACCGTCGACTCGAATGGTCACGGTATCGGTGGAGGCCATGAACGGCCCCGGTAAAAAACCGAGCTTGCCGACCGGCAGGCCCGGCATGTTGTGCATCGCAAACACTGCATCGCAGGGAAACAGTTCGAACAAGCCGTCATCCAACATGCGTTGCGCGCCGCCATCGCCCTCTTCTGCGGGCTGGAAAATCACTACCAGCGCGCCATCGAATTCGCGACTGTCGGCCAGATGTCTGGCAGCAGCGAGCAGCATCGCAGTATGACCGTCGTGCCCGCAGGCATGCATCACGCCATCGTGTCGGCTGGAATACGCCAGGCCCGTTTGCTCAACAATCGGCAAGGCGTCCATGTCGGCACGCAGGCCGATCATTTTACTACCGCTGCCGTTGCGCAACAGTCCAACGACGCCGGTGCCCGCCATGCCGCGATGCACCTGATAGCCCCATTCTTCAAGTTTTCCGGCAACGAGGTCGGCAGTGGCGAACTCCTCAAAGCTCAATTCTGGATGGGCATGAATGTGTTGCCGCAGCGCAATCATTTCTTCCTCGATCGCGCGGATACCGGGCAGCGCAGGCAAGTCGATCATCACGTACTCCTCATTTTTTAAAGTCTTGTTTTCGGGTGTTCCGCTGATAGGCTGCGATGCTAATCAGTTG
The DNA here is from genome assembly GCF_049959085.1 of Pseudomonas rustica. Classification (NCBI taxonomy): domain Bacteria; kingdom Pseudomonadati; phylum Pseudomonadota; class Gammaproteobacteria; order Pseudomonadales; family Pseudomonadaceae; genus Pseudomonas; species Pseudomonas rustica. The sequence goes on from NZ_CP188200.1 coordinate 2,690,700, forward strand.
GCGATGGCCGTGGCAGTCGCAAAAAGCGGGGGCTGAAACCCGCTGGTTTACACCTTTGACTGGGAGAAGTGATGAAGCTGCATCAATTGCGCGCGCTGGTGATGACCGCCGACTGCGGGAGCATTCGTGCTGCCGCGCGGCAACTGGGTGTCTCGCAGACCTCAGTCGCCAAAGCGTTGCGTGAGCTCGAAGAACACCTGCATTTGCCACTGCTGGTGCGCAATGCCAACGGTGTGGTGCTGACCCAATACGGACAGTCTCTACTGCAACATGCGCGGCAGATGCTCAGTCAACTGGAGCGCGCGCAACTGGAACTCGCGCATCTGAGCCACGAGGCGCAAGGCCAGTTAAGGTTGGGGATCTCGCCTTGGATGGGCATGACGTTATTGCCGGAAGTGGTGATGCTGTTTCGTCAACGCATGCCAAAAGTGCGTCTGGAGATTTTCGAGGGGTTGATGGCGGTGGCGCTGCCAAGATTGCGTGACGGCACGATGGAATTTGCGGTTGGCCTGGTCTCATCGCTGCTACCGCGACCGGAGTTCGTCAGCGACCCCCTCTTTGCCTATCAGATGGCGGTCGTTGCCCGCCGCGAGCATCCACGGCGGCACAGCCAATCCATTCATGAATTGCTCGATCTGGATTGGGTGGTGAACTACCCGGATGCCAGTCACGAAGGCCTGATGACCGAACTGTTCTGGCAACACGGTGCGCAGATCGATATGCAACACATCCATCGCGCGCACTCCCCTCAGCTGACGTTATCGATGATTGAGCAAACTGACATGCTCAGTTACTTCCCCGAGCCGATGTTAACCGTGCCGATGTATGGCGAGCGTGTCGCGCGACTGCCGCTGAAGGAAGCGTTTGCGACTGACACGATAGGCATCGTCACCACCCGCAATGTGCAGTTGGGCGTGGCCGCTCAGTGTTTTGTTGAATGCCTGACGCAGGTTATACGCCGTCGCGCGCGTTCGGCGCGCAAAGAGGATGTCCAGTTGTTCGATACGCTGGAATTGTTGATCTGAATACTCGGCGGGTTTTTCTGGGCACAAAAAAGGGCTTGCATGAGATATGTCATGCAAGCCCTTGATATTCATGGTGCCCGAAGCCGGAATCGAACCGGCACGCCCTTACGAGCGGGGGATTTTAAGTCCCATGCGTCTACCAGTTTCGCCATTCGGGCGGTAGCGCGGTGTTGCTGTCTCCGACTGTTCAGTCGCGATCCAGACAGGATGCAGGCTTGAACAGCCGAGCGGGAAATATATACATCACTCCCCGGTGAAGCAAGTTCGCATTGGCTGTTTTAAAGACTAAATCTTACAGCGCAGTGCAAATAAAAAAGCTCCGTAAATCATGGATCTACGGAGCTTGTTTATAGTGGAGGCCGAGGTCGGAATCGAACCGGCGTAGGTGGATTTGCAATCCACTGCATAACCATTTTGCTACTCGGCCTCAAAACGTTTGCTATCAGTAGCACAACAACAAACGCGTTTTAAACTTGGAGCGGGAAACGAGACTCGAACTCGCGACCCCGACCTTGGCAAGGTCGTGCTCTACCAACTGAGCTATTCCCGCTTGGTGATGCGCATTCTATAGAATTAAGAAGCTCCGTCAACCCCTTGATTCAAAAAAGTTTTATTTCTTTTCAACATCGGTCTTCAGATGCGGCCAGGCAGCGCGAAGGTATTGAACCATCGACCACAACGTCAGGCCTGCGGAGATCATCAACAGCGAATAACCCAGAATGACCCAAAAGGTAAAGTCCTTCGGATTGGCCAACAGGATCACCAGCGCGAGCATTTGTGCGGCGGTTTTCCATTTGCCGAGATTGGACACGGCGACATGCGCGCGAGCACCCAGCTCGGCCATCCACTCACGCAGTGCCGACACGACAATCTCGCGACCGATGATAACGGCGGCTGGCAGAGTCAACCACAGGTTGCCGTGTTCTTGCACCAACAACACCAATGCGACGGCGACCATCAGTTTGTCAGCAACCGGGTCGAGGAAGGCGCCGAATGGCGTGCTTTGCTCCAGGCGACGGGCCAGATAACCATCCAGCCAGTCCGTTGCAGCGGCAAAGGCAAACACCGAAGCGGACGCCATGTAGCTCCACTGATACGGCAAATAGAACAGCAAAATAAAGATCGGGATAAGCAGGACGCGTAGAACGGTAATCAGATTAGGGATATTCATCGGCACAACTGGCTACGAGGTGAGGGGGCATTCTACTCGCTATGCAGGTTCGCATAAATCGACTCTGCGAGCTTTTTACTGATCCCCGGGGCTTTGGCGATCTCTTCGATGCTGGCACGAGTCAGCTCCTGCAATCCACCAAAATGTTTGAGCAAATCTCGACGCCGGGTAGGCCCGACACCGGCAACGCCTTCCAGCGTTGAGGTACGCCGGGTTTTGCCGCGACGTGCGCGGTGCCCGGTAATTGCAAAACGGTGCGCTTCGTCACGGATCTGCTGGATCAGATGCAGCGCCGGCGAGTCGCCGCGCAGCGTGAACTCATGCGCCGCATCATTCAGATACAGAGTTTCGAAACCGGCCTTGCGCGTTGCGCCTTTTGCAACGCCAAGCAAGATCAGATCCGGCACAGCCAATTCGTTGAGCACGTCACGCGCCATCGACAACTGACCTTTGCCACCGTCCACTAGCAGAATGTCCGGCAGCTTGCCCTCGCCTTCCTTCAGCTTGCTGAAGCGTCGGGTCAAGGCCTGGTGCATGGCGGCGTAATCGTCGCCCGCTGTCACACCTTCGATGTTGTAGCGGCGGTAATCGGATTTGATCGCGCCTTCCGGGCCGAACACCACGCATGATGCGACGGTCGCTTCGCCACTGGAGTGACTGATGTCGTAGCACTCCAGACGTTGCGGAGGCTCGTCCAGATTCAGCACTTCGGCCAATGCTTCGAAACGCGCAGCGGTGTGTTGGCGGTTGGCCAGACGCGCACTCAGTGCCTGTTCGGCGTTGGTGACCGCCAACTGTTGCCAGCGCGCTCGCGTGCCACGTACCCGGTGACTGATGGCTAATTCACGCCCGCGCAATTTGTGAATGGCTTCGATCAGCGTCGGGAAGTCTTCGTGGACGACGTTGACGATCAACTCGCTAGGCAGATCGCGTTCCGGGCTGCTGATGAAATACTGCCCGAGAAACGCCGCCATGACCTCAGAGACGTCTTCTTCAATCCCGACTTGCGGGAAGAAATTCTTGCTGCCGAGCACGCGCCCGCCACGGACACTGATCAGATGCACGCAGGCACCGCCCGGATTGACGAACGCAGCAATGACGTCGATATCGCCCGTACCGCCTTCCATGCTCTGCTGATCCTGAACCCGGCGCAGCAAGGCGATCTGATCGCGCAATTCGGCGGCGCGCTCGAATTCGAGGTTGATCGCTGCCTCCTCCATCGCCGTCGACAGTTCATTGGTCAGCGCGTGGCTACGCCCTTCAAGGAACATCACCGAGTGACGCACGTCTTCGGCGTAGACCTCAGGCTCGACCAGGCCGACGCACGGCGCTTTGCAGCGTTTGATCTGATATTGCAGGCACGGACGGGTGCGGTTCTTGTAATAGCTGTCTTCGCACTGACGGACGAAAAAGGTCTTTTGCAACAGGCTGAGACTTTCGCGAATCGCCCCGGCGCTCGGATATGGCCCAAAGTATTTACCTTTGGCCTTTTTCGCGCCGCGATGAATGCTCAGACGCGGGAACTGGCCGTCCGACAAAAACACGTAGGGATAGGATTTATCGTCGCGCAACAGAATGTTGTACGGCGGCCGCCATTCCTTGATCAGCGTCTGCTCGAGTAGCAGCGCCTCGGTTTCGTTGGCGGTGATGGTCGTTTCGACCTGAGCGATACGCCCGACCAGCGCAGCGGTTTTCGGCGCCAGCCCGGTTTTGCGGAAATAACTGGCCAAACGCTTCTTGAGGTTCTTGGCCTTGCCGACATAGAGCAGGCGCGCATCGCTGTCGAACATGCGATAAACGCCGGGGCGCCCACTGACGGTGGAGAGAAAGGCGCCGGAATCGAATACTTCAGTCATGGTCAGGCGCTGGCATCGACCATGCCGTGTCGGACTGCCAGAAGGGTCAACTCAACATCGCTGCTGATCGAGAGCTTCTCGAAAATACGGTAACGGTAGGTGTTCACGGTTTTTGGCGACAGGCACAACTTGTCGGAAATGATCTGCACTTTCTGACAACCGACAATCATCAACGCTATCTGGATTTCGCGCTCGGACAAGGCATCGAACGGCGAGTCGTTGGTCGGCTGAAAGGATTTGATCGCGAGTTGCTGAGCGATCTGCGGGCTGATGTAGCGCTGACCGGCAAAGACCAGGCGAATGGCCTGAACCATCTCTGGCAATCCCGCGCCCTTGGTCAGGTAACCAGCGGCACCTGCTTGCAGCAACCGTGTCGGAAAGGGATCTTCTTCGCACACAGTGACGGCAACCACCTTGATATCCGGATGACTGCGCAGCAGCTTGCGGGTGGCTTCAAGGCCGCCGATGCCGGGCATCTTGACGTCCATCAGCACCACGTCGGGCTTCAACTCACGCGCCTTGATCAGGGACTCTTCCCCGGACTCGGCCTGGCCGACCACTTGCAGGCCATCGATATCGGCCAGCATCCGTGTAATGCCTGTACGAACGAGATCATGGTCATCGACCACTAGCACCCTAATCAAGCAGACACCTCGCGATATGGTCTTATTGGGATGCCCGACACCTTAGCAAAAAGAGCCAGACAGACCTAGCGGAAAGCCGCATTTAAAAAGTTTCAATTCATCTTTGAGGTCTTGCCAGCCGTGGCTTTCAGAGCACAGGCGTGCTCAAATCGAGCTGCATGCGCAGGAAACACTCGTCCTTTCCATGAAGCTGTAGTCCTTTTCGCTGATACAAATTTTTTGCCGGATTGTTTTCGAATACCGTCAGCCGCAAAGCCGTACGCTTCTCATGGCGAGCCATCTCGATAACCTGATCAATTGCCCAGGATCCCGCGCCCTGCCCCTGAAACGCTTCAGCCAGCTGCAATTCACGTATATACAGTGCCCGCGCATCGCGGCTCAGGCTGAGAAACCCCAGCGCTATATCATTGCGGGTGACCAGCCAGTTTTCGCGGCCCGTCCAGGCGACGTCAAAGGCTTCATCCTGCCAAAGCAGCTCATGTTGAATGTAGTACGGCAACATGTTCCTGCAGGTGAGATCGCGGGCGAACGCCAAGTCCTCAGACGTTGCACGACGTAACCGGAACGTCATCGTGGCAGATCCACTGCAACAACCCGCCCGCTCCATTCGCCATCATGACGCTGTGCGACTACCAGACAATCGCCCGCTCCAGCTGCCGAAGCCACAAGATCGCCAGTTTCTGACCAGATCGCACTGCGCCCCGCAGACTGCCAGCCGCCGGTGAGACCTCCGTGATTGGACATCAATACGGCCATTGAATGTTGACGAGCATAGCCCTGCAGCAACGCAGAATCTGGCTCGTAGCCTTTCTCGCTGATCAATACACCCGCCGCGTACAGATTGGCACCCTGGTCAGCGGCAGCGACCGCGTGGCTGGCGTGATTGAAATCAGCGCAAACCGCCAGCGCAACCTTATCGTCACCCATTCGCAGTGTTGCACCGCCGATGCCGGGGGCGAAAATCCGCTCCTCGCCCGTGTGCAAATGTTGTTTGCTGTAAACACCGAGGGATCCATCAGCCCCCAAGACCAACGCGCCAATCCATACCGCAGTTGGTTTGTCCGCCCGGATCGGCATCCCGACGACAGCGGTGATGCCCAGCGTTCGCGCCAGATCGCGTAACGGTTGAATGACCGCATCGTGCGGATCAATGGCCAACGCTGCTGCCGCCTCACCTTCATAACCGGTCAGCGACAACTCCGGAAAGACCAGCAACTCGACGCCCTGCTCCGCAGCCACTTCGATGAAGCAAAAATGGCGTTGGATATTCGCCGCAAGATCCCCCGCAATGGAGATGGATTGGGCAGCAGCAATAGTCAGCGTCGACATGGTTCATCCTTGGTTTCAGGCAAAACGCTGAGTTTGTCACAACTGTTGCTACGCTCAAGCGATAGGCAAATTGTTCTTCACGCCATAGCATTTTCTGATTGCTGAGGCGCATCGGCCTCTAGTAAGCTCGGCGCATTCATTGGAGACAGACCATGTTCAACGCCCTTCCACAGCTTCGTATCGTCAGCGCCCTGCGCTCGATGGCGGCTGCGTGGGCGAAAGACGTTTGTGCTCCGGTCAGCTTTTATTTTGGGTATTGGTTTAGCCACTAGCGCGCCTGATACCCAAACGGCGCCCATGTAAAACGGGTCGCCTACCAGAGATTTCTCAACCCCCGGTCGGCCTCCCGACCGGGGGTTTTGTTTTTTCTGGCCCCTGCTTTTTCAGCAACACACCAGACACTTTTGAGGATTTACCCATGAACTACGCCACTTATTACCGTTACGACACTTTTACCGCCTGGCGATTTACCAGCCTCCGCTCGGGACAGCCTGCCGCCTCCGATCGGTCACCCACCGGTGGCAAACGCACACACGTAGCCAATACGGCCAATTGTCGAACACCCCAGTAGGGCCGAGCGAGCGGGAAGCACCCGCCGCCAGCCCAGGAATTGTGAATATGAACTCGTCCGTTTCTGCTCTGCCACTGTCCAGCCTCAACTCTGCCAACGAAGCGCTGACCCTGCGTCTGCCCAGCTCGTTGCAACTCAAGCAGCAATTGCCCCTGAGCACCGCCTTGAGCCAGCAAGTCGCCGCCCACCGCCAGGCGGTACGCGCCATTCTCAACGGTGAAGACCAACGTTTACTGGTCATCGTCGGCCCTTGCTCAATTCATGATCCTCAGTCTGCCCTCGAATACGCCGACAAACTCGCCCGTCTTGCCGATCAAGCCAGCAACGAAATGCTCCTGGTGATGCGCGCTTACGTGGAAAAACCCCGTACTACAGTGGGCTGGAAAGGTCTCGCGTATGATCCGCACCTCGATGGCAGCGATGACATGGCGGCAGGCCTGAGCCTGTCGCGCGAACTGATGCTGGAAATGATTCGCCTCGGTTTGCCAGTCGCTACCGAACTGCTGCAACCCATGGCCGCCGGTTACTTCGATGACCTGCTGAGCTGGGTCGCCATTGGCGCGCGCACCACCGAATCGCAGATCCATCGCGAAATGGCCAGCGGTCTGGGCATGCCGGTCGGCTTCAAAAACGGTACCGACGGTGGCGCCGCAGTGGCCGTTGACGCCATGCGCTCAGCCGCACACCCGCATCGGCATTTCGGTGTCGACAGCCAAGGGCATCCGGCAATCATTCAAACGCCGGGCAATGCAGATACCCACTTGGTACTGCGCGGCGGCCACAAGGGGCCGAACTACGACCGCAACAGCGTAACCGCCATCAATGCCGAACTGACCCGACTGAAAATCCCCGGCCGGATCATGGTCGATTGCAGTCACGCGAACAGCGGCAAGGATCCTTCGCGTCAGCCCGCTGTTTTCAATGACGTGCTAGAACAGCGTCTACAAGGTGACCGCTCACTGATCGGCATGATGATCGAGTCGCATCTTTTCGAAGGTTGCCAGCCGCTGAGTCCTTCGATGCGCTACGGCGTTTCCATCACCGATGGTTGCCTGGGTTTCAACGCGACGGAGCACCTGCTTCTGGATGCTGCAAAGCGCTTGAGTGCTCAGCCGCGCACCTGATGACAACGCCCTCCGGGACTTTTCGCACCGGAGGGCAATCGTGTTACTCAACCCGTAGCAGCGTTATCGCAGAGGCCTGGCTGTCATCTTCCGAACGCTCTACTGAATAGGCGATGCGCACTGTCGAGCCCTGATGCTCACGCCAGAACCGGTGGGGCACGATAAACACCAACGGCTGCCCCGCTGACTCGCGGGTAATCTCACGCTCATCGCGATGATTGAAATAATCACCATCGCACTTGAGATAGACCAACTCACCCTCCTGAGCTTGGGCATTGCCGATCACAACGGTGATGCCATCCGTTGAGTCCACCACATCAAGCACGTCGTCCTGAGCTTCGAGGACATCAGGTGCCTCGAGCAAACCACGAATCAAAGGTGCGATGACAAAGGTTGCGATGTCGGAATCTCGCGGCTCGCCAGTTTTCGGTTCAACCCGATAACGCGCTGTCACTTCGCCGCCAAGATGTCCCGCAATAAGATCAGCACCAATCCAGAAAGACAGCGTATTGCCTACCGCCAACGACTGCAGGGTCAATGCATCGTTAAACACCTCCGGCAGAACAGCGCCTTGCCAGGTCAACAACACTCTGTCGCCTTCGGCCATACGTGAATACGGTCGAAGGCTGATGCAGGTGCCTTCGCTGAGTCGCTCAGGATCAAGGATTGCGCCAACCGCTTCTTCGACATAGGGCGCAAGCAACCTCGGGCGAACATCGCCGACATCCAGTTGCAACCTGGCAGACGTGACCGGTTGCGCTTGTTTGGCACTGTAAAGCGTCCAGTAGATTTCCAGCGAGCCACCATCCAGCGCCGCGACATGCACGCCTTTGATGACGAATACGATTTCCTTGCCGACCTGTGCTTCGCTGACGAAACGAGCACATTCATGCTGATAGGTGAACCCATCGATATCGAGCCCTTCCCAGCGCAACAGCACTTTTTCGCCGCACGCCATGTTCGGGTAAGGCGGGATCCGGACGATGGCCCTCTTCAGGGACGGGTCAAGTACGGCTTGTGTCATCGAATCAAGATTCGGTGCGGGCAATGCAAGCACTGCCTCGGCATCCAGGGTATTGCCCGCTCGAAAGCAGAACTCCAGCGACGTTTCATCCGCTTTGAAACTCAGCGCGCCCTGTTTATCCAGTGCAACCCAGCGCTGCTGAAAAGTGCCGGGGTTCTGCGCTGACGCGACTGACAGATGTGCTTCTTGCGTAGTCATGGGTGCCTCCATTCCTTGGATTAAACGCTGTCGTCAATGACTGCGTTGACTGCCCCTATTTAACGCGCTCAATCATTCAATGGATATCAGCCGATTGCCTTTAAGCACGGAGGCAAAGGCATCACGCAAAGTAGGCAAGCCGCAAAAAAAACCAACACGCCGTCCGATAGACGTCCAAAGAATAGGAGCTGGATTTCAGCACTTTCCGAAGTTTCGTACAGCTTCTAGTCCAGATTCCAACGACAACCGAGGCTTATTCGTACTTCGCTAACAGAATGACTGTTTTAGAGTGGCACGCAGATTTCACCCAGAACCTCTGCGAAAAGGTAGTCAACATGCAACGGAATGCTACAACTCAGTACCCGATCCTGCTGGTACATGGCCTGTTCGGATTCGAGCGTATTGGCTCCTTCGAACTCTTCCACGACGTCAAGAAAGCACTTCAGGCTGTCGGCTGCCGAGTGTTTGTGCCGCATCTTTCAGCCACCCATGACAACGAAATGCGCGGTGAACAATTGTTGCAGCAAATCGACCGGGTGCTCAGGGGTACCGATTCGAGCAAAGTCAATCTGATCGGACATAGTCAGGGCGCACTCGCCGCCCGATACGCTGCGGCGCTTGCCCCACACGCCGTCGCTTCCGTGACATCGGTGAGTGGCCCCAACCAGGGTTCGGAATTGGCCGATGTGTTGCGTGAAGCACTGATTCCCGGGCAACTGCCAGAAAAAGTCGCGCAGACCGTCGTCACCTTGTTTGCCGATTTTTTGTCGGTGCTCAGTGGCCGCATAGCCATGCCGCAGAATGCGATCGCGGCGCTTGGCGCCTTGACGACGCAAGGCGTTGGCCGCTTCAACGAAAAATATCCTCAGGGCCTGCCCGACAGTTGGGGCGGCCAAGGGCAAGAGTCGGTCAATGATGTTCGTTACTATTCCTGGAGCGGCACGTTGCCGGATCACAGTCAGCCAACGCTCGATCCGGTGGAGCACATCTGCCGAAACCTGGCCAGATACTTCAAAAAAGACGCTGGGCAAAACGACGGATTTGTCGGCCGCTACAGTTCTCACCTGGGGAAAGTGATCCGTTCGGACTACCCGTTCGACCATCTGTCCATTCTGCGTAGCGCAAGCGCCTTGCGCGCAGTATCACCCGATCCGATCGAACTCTACGTGGCGCATGCCCGCCGCCTGCAGGCAGCTAACCTGTGAAGTTGCCGCGTCACGCAAACGGAACTTTGCCGAGAAATCGCCCACTGAATCCGGTAGGCTCCGCACTTTACTGATATTGATTGGAGATTTTCCCCATGGCTAAAGCCACTGCCCGTCACATCCTTGTTGCCAGCGAAGACAAGTGCAACGAACTCAAAGCCCAGATCGAAGCCGGTGCTGATTTCGCCGAAGTGGCCAAGGCCAACTCCACCTGCCCTTCCAGCCGTCAGGGCGGCGACCTCGGTTCGTTCGGTCCTGGCCAGATGGTCAAGGAATTCGACACCGTAGTATTCAGCGCACCGGTCAACACCGTGCAAGGCCCGGTGAAAACCCAGTTCGGTTATCACCTGCTGGAAGTGACCAGCCGTCAGGACTGATCCTTCGCATTGAATGAAACATAACGGCCCGCCTTTTGGTGGGCCGTTGTGTTTCAGTTACACGATACGGCTGGCGAGCCGCGCGCCGCTCGCGTACAAATTACGCTTATCGATCACCCGGCTCTAAGGCTGACAATGCGACTGGCTTTCCCCACATTGATGTTCACTGCCGTGACGCTGCTGTTGAGCGCCGTTGGTGTGAGCGCGGCACCGCAACATGCATTGACTGTTTATGGCGAGCCGGCGAAGTATCCCGCCGGTTTCAGCCACTTCGACTACGCCAATCCGCAGGCGCCCAAGGGCGGAACGATGCGCCGCTCGGCGATTGAAATCGGCCACTTCGACCATGTCCTTCCTTATATAGACAAAGGCATCGGCGTCACCCAGATCGACGGCATGCTCTATTCGCCGCTGGCGCAGCGCTCAATGGATGAGCCTTACACCGTCTACGGCCTCGTCGCGCAAAAAATCGAGCGCGCTGACGATGGGTTGTCCTTGCGCTTTTTCATCAACCCCAAAGCGCGTTTCGCCGACGGTACGCCGATCACCGCCGAGGACGTGCGCTTCACCTACGATTTGTTGATGACCCAAGGCAGCCTGCGCTATCGCACGCAATTCGCCGACGTCAAAGGCGTCGAAATCGAAGCGCCGCTGACGGTGCGATTCGATTTCAAGAGCAATGAAAACCGCACTCTGCCACTGGATATCGCGACCCTGCCGGTGTTTCCCGAGCATTGGTGGAAGACCCGTGACTTCGCTGGCGGTGGCGGCTATGAAGCGCCATTGGGCAGCGGCCCGTATCGCGTCGGCAAGGTCGACTCCGGACGCAGCATCACTTTTGAACGCAATGCCAACTGGTGGGGCAAGGATCTGCCGGTCAGCCGCGGCTTGTACAACTTCGATCACTTCAGCATCGAGTATTTCGGCGACACCGACGTCGCCCGCCAGGTGCTGCGCGGTGGCGCTTATGACTATAACCGCGAGTTCTCGGCCACCGGTTACTCGATCGGTTACGACAGCCCGGCATTGAGTGACGGGCGCCTGCAAAAGGCTCATTTGGCCACTGAGGCGCCGCAATCCGCGCAAGGTTTCGTCTTCAACCTGCAAAAGCCGATGTTCCAGGATCGTCGCGTGCGTCAGGCATTGGCCATGCTCTGGGATTTCGAGTGGAGCAACCGGCAGATGATGCGCAACCTGTACATCCGCCAGCAAAGCTACTTTTCCAACACTGAGCTCGCGGCGTCAAAACTGCCCGATGCGCAGGAGCTGCAGATCCTTGAACCGCTGCGTGGCCAGGTGCCTGACGAAGTCTTCAATCAAGTGTTCGAGGCGCCGAAAACCGACGGCAGCGGGATGATCCGCGATAAACAGCTGCAAGCCTTGCAACTGCTGGAACAGGCTGGCTGGAAACCGGATGGCGACCAGTTGGTCAACACCGAAGGCGAGCCACTGAGCTTCACGTTTCTGGTCAGCCAGAACGGCATGGATCGCTTGCTGCTGCCTTATAAACGCACGCTGAAACAAATCGGCATCGACCTCAACATCCGCCGCATCGATTCCTCGCAATACGTCAATCGCCTGATGAGCCGCGACTACGACATGATCGTCACTGGCTACCCGGTGAGCACTTCCCCCGGCGGCGAGCTGCTCAACTATTTCGGCTCGGCCTCGGCCAACGATCCCGGCGCCAACAATTACATGGTGCTGAAAAATCCGGCCGTCGATACGCTGATCAACGGCCTGATCCGCGCCTCGACACAATCCGACATGCTGCATTACGCCCACGCACTGGATCGGGTGCTGCAATGGAATTACTACTGGATTCCCAACTATTACCCGCCTGGCACCTCGACGGTCTGGTGGAACCGCTTCGGCATGCCGGCGGTGCAAGCGAGCAATGACGAAGCGATCGAGAGTTGGTGGGAAATCAGCAGCACACCGCTGACCAACCAACAGATGACGGCCGAGAAAATCGGACGTGGCAAACCCGGAGGGCCGCACTGATGTGGGGTTACATACTGCGGCGTCTGCTGCTGATCATTCCGACACTGGTGATCATTCTGCTGGTCAACTTCGTGATCATTCAGGCCGCGCCCGGTGGCCCGGTGGAACAGGCCATCGCTCACTTGCAAGGCATCGGCGGCGGCAATGTCGGTGGTGGTGCCAGTGAAGCCATTAGCAGTACATCGCGCGCCAGTCGCGGCCTCGACCCGCAACTGATCAAGGACATCGAAAAACAGTACGGCTTCGACAAACCCGCGCATGAACGGCTGTGGCTGATGCTGAAGAATTACGCGCAACTGGACTTCGGCAAGAGCTTCTTTCGCGGCGCCACGGTGACCGACCTCATCCTCGAAAAAATGCCGGTGACCATTTCCCTAGGGCTTTGGGCGACGCTGATCACCTATCTGGTATCGATTCCGCTGGGCATCCGCAAAGCCGTGCACCACGGCAGTCATTTCGATATCTGGAGCAGCACTGCAATCATCATTGGTTACGCGATGCCGGCGTTCCTCTTTGCGATGTTCCTGATCGTGGTGTTTGCCGGCGGCACTTCGCTGAACTGGTTCCCGGTGCGCGGTCTGGTCTCGGACAACTTCGAATCGCTGTCGACACTCGGCAAGATCACTGACTACTTCTGGCATCTTGTGCTGCCAGTGACGGCGCTGGTGATCGGCGGATTCGCCACGCTGACGATTCTGACCAAAAACTCGTTCCTCAACGAAATCACTCGCCAGTACGTGGTGACTGCCCGGGCCAAAGGCTTGAGCGAGCGACGCGTGCTCTATGGGCATGTGTTTCGTAACGCGATGCTGCTGGTGGTATCAGGCATTCCTCAAGCGTTCATCAGCGTGTTCTTCGCCGGTTCGTTGTTGATCGAAGTGATCTTCTCCCTCGACGGTCTCGGGCGCATGAGCTACGAAGCGGCCGTATCCCGCGACTATCCAGTGGTATTCGGTTCGCTGTTCATCTTCACCCTGTTTGGCCTCCTGATAAAACTGATTGGCGACCTCTGCTACACGCTGGTGGATCCGCGCATCGACTTCGCCGCGAGGAACGCCTGATGTTCAAGTTTTCGCCGTTGGGCCGTCGCCGCTTCGAGCGTTTCAAGAGAAACCGTCGGGGCTGGTGGTCGTTGTGGTTGTTTATCGGTCTGTTTGCGCTGACGTTGGGCGGCGAGTTGATCGCCAACGACAAACCGCTGATGGTCAGCTATCAGGGTGAATGGTACTTCCCGGTGTTCAAGCGTCACACAGAGCAGGAATTTGGCGGGCAACTACCGTTTCAGGCCGATTATCGTAGCGAGTATGTGCAGAATCTGATCCGCAAGGACGGTGGCTGGCTGCTATTCCCGCCGATTCCGTTCAGCGATGACACGCCCAATTACGACCTCAACAAACCGGCGCCGAGCCCACCCACCACCGTGAACTGGCTGGGCACCGACGATCAGGCGCGGGACGTACTGGCCCGAGTGATTTTCGGCGCCCGCGTGTCGATCCTGTTTGCGTTGATGCTGACGTTTGTCAGTGCGCTGATCGGCATTGCGGCCGGTGCGCTGCAAGGCTATTACGGCGGCTGGGTCGACTTGATCGGGCAACGCCTGCTGGAAGTCTGGTCGGGATTACCGGTGTTGTATCTGCTGATCATCCTCTCCGGTTTCGTTGAGCCGAATTTCTGGTGGCTGCTGGGGATCATGGCGCTGTTTTCCTGGTTGGCGCTGGTCGATGTAGTGCGCGCCGAGTTTCTGCGTGGGCGCAATCTGGAATACGTCAAAGCCGCGCGGGCCTTGGGGCTGACTGATCGCAAAGTGATTGTCCGGCACATCCTGCCCAACGCGATGAACGCCACGTTGAGTTATCTGCCGTTTATTCTGACCGGTGCAATTTCTACCCTCACCGCGCTGGATTTTCTCGGTTTTGGCATGCCCGCCGGCAGCGCCTCACTGGGTGAACTGATCGGTCAGGGCAAACAGAATCTGCAGGCGCCATGGTTAGGTTTGACGGCGTTTTTCACCTTGGCACTGATTCTGTCGTTGCTGGTGTTTATCGGCGAAGCGTTGCGAGACGCCTTCGACCCACGCTCTTGAAGCAGAGATTGACGATGACTGACAACCTGATCGAAATCCGCGACCTCAACGTCGCCTTCAATGGCCAGACCGTGGTGCGCAACCTGTGTCTGGACATTCGCCCCGGCGAGTGTCTGGCGCTGGTCGGCGAATCGGGTTCGGGCAAATCGGTGACCGCGCATTCGATCCTGCAATTGCTGCCCGAGTGTGATGCCCGCACTACCGGCAGCATTCGTTATCGCGGCCAGGAACTGGTCGGCGCTGACCCCAAGGTCTTGCGTGAACTGCGCGGCAATCGCATTGCGATGATTTTCCAAGAGCCGATGACTTCGCTCAATCCACTGCACACCATCGAAAAACAGATCGGCGAAACCCTGCTGCTGCACCGTGGCCTCGGCGGCAAACAGGCGCAGTCGCGCATTCTGGAATTGCTGCAACTGGTTGGCATCAAAAAGCCTGAAGAACGCCTCAAGGCTTATCCGCATCAATTGTCTGGCGGGCAACGCCAGCGGGTGATGATCGCCATGGCACTGGCGTGCGAACCGGAACTGCTGATCGCCGACGAACCGACGACGGCGCTGGACGTGACGGTGCAGCGCAAGATCCTGCTGCTGCTCAAATCCCTGCAACAACGCCTCGGCATGTCGCTGCTGTTGATCAGCCACGATCTGAATCTGGTGCGCAGCATCGCCCAGCGGGTTTGCGTGATGAAGGCCGGGGAAATTGTCGAGCAGGCGCCGTGCGAGATTTTGTTTACCGAACCGAAGCATCCGTACAGCTGCGTCTTGCTCAACGCCGAGCCCGAGGGCGAAGCGCTGCCCCGCGATGAGCGCGAGAACGTGCTGGAAGTCGAGGATCTGCGGGTCGATTTTGCCTTGGGCGGCGGTCTGTTTCAGCGCAAGCAGTATTTGCGCGCAGTGGACGGCATCAGCCTGACCATTCAGCGTGGCAAAACCCTGGGCATCGTCGGCGAGTCCGGTTCGGGCAAATCAACGCTGGGTCAGGCGATTCTGCGTTTGCTCGACTCCAAAGGCAGCATCCGTTTTCAGGGCGAAGCGCTCGACGGGCTCAACCAGAAGCAACTGCGGCCATGGCGGCGGCAGATGCAGGTGGTGTTTCAGGATCCGTTCGGCAGCCTCAGCCCGCGCATGTCCGTGGCGCAGATCATCAGCGAAGGTCTGGAGGTGCATTGCGAATCCACCGCCGATGAATGCGATGCGCAAGTGATCCGTGTGCTCAAGGAAGTCGGTCTCGACCCGGAAAGCCGTCATCGTTACCCTCATGAGTTTTCCGGTGGTCAGCGTCAGCGTATTGCCATCGCGCGGGCGCTGGTGCTTAAACCGGCGCTGATTTTACTGGATGAACCGACATCGGCGCTGGATCGCACCGTGCAGAAACAGGTGGTCGCCCTCCTCCGCGATTTGCAGGAAAAGCACGGTTTGACCTATTTGTTCATCAGCCATGATCTGGCGGTGGTGCGCGCCTTGGCGCACGACATGATCGTGATCAAGGACGGCAAAGTGGTCGAGCGTGGCGCCAGTCATGAAGTGTTTGATTCACCGCAGCATCCGTATACCAAAGAGCTGTTGGCGGCGGCGCATCCGGGGTAGGCATTTCTCTGTTAGACCGCATCGCGGCATTCGCGAGCAAGCCCGCTCCCACATTTGCAATGCATTCCCCCTGTGGGAGCGGGCTTGCTCGCGATAGGGCCGCCACTGGCAATACATAATCAGGATCAGCTCTCAGATGAACACCACCGAAAGCCTCAAGGACTACCAACGCGTGCGCACGCTGGCGATCCGCTCGTTGTTCGAGATCATCGAGCAGTCCAGCGAAGGCACGGTGATCGTCGATCGTGATGCCAATATCGTCTGGATGAATGAGCGTTACGCGCGCCGATTTGGCCTCGACTCCGCTGAAGGCGCCATCGGCAAGCCCTGCGAAAGCGTGATCCCCGGCAGCCTGCTGCGTGAAGTGGTGCGCACCGGGAGGCCGATCCTGCTCGACATGCAAGACACGCCAAAAGAACCGTTGGTGGTGATGCGCCTGCCGATCCATGACGACGCCGGCACCGTCATTGGCGCCATCGGTTTCGCCCTGTTCGACGAGTTGCGCACGCTATCGCCGATGCTCAAGCGCTACCTGAGCATGCAGGAAGAATTGGCCTCGACCCGTTCACTGCTGCGCGCACGGCAGACTAAATACAACTTCGCCCACTTCATCGGTACCAGCGCCGCCAGCCTTGAAGTCAAACGCCGCGCACGTCGCAGCGCGAGTGCCGAGTCGCCGGTGTTGCTGCTCGGTGAAACCGGCACCGGCAAAGAGTTGTTGGCGCAGGCGATTCACAGTGCTTCGCCGCGTGCGCACAAGGCGTTCGTCAGCATCAACAGCGCGGCGATTCCTGAAGCGCTGCTGGAAGCGGAATTCTTCGGCACAGCGCCGGGCGCGTTCACCGGCGCCGACCGCAAGGGCCGCACCGGCAAATTGCAAATCGCCCAGGGCGGCACGTTGTTTCTTGACGAGATCGGCGACATGCCGCTGCCGCTGCAAAGCAAACTGCTGCGGGTTTTGCAGGAAAAGGAGTTTGAGCCGGTGGGCTCGAACGAGGTGATTCAAAGCGATGTGAGAGTGATAGCTGCTACTTCGACCGATTTGCAAGCGGCGATCAAACGCGGCGAGTTCCGTGCCGATTTGTATTACCGCCTCAATGTCCTGCCGATTCAAGTGCCGCCGTTGCGTGAGCGTCTTGATGATTTGCCGGCGCTCAGTGAGGCGATTCTGGAGGAGTTGCGCAGTCAGCATGAGCTGCACCGCGATGCGCTGGATCTGCTTGGGCAGCATGCCTGGCCGGGGAATATTCGCGAGTTGCGCAACGTGCTCGAGCGCGCGGCGTTGCTCAGTGATGACTTGATGCTGACGGAGAGTGACATTCGTGCAGCAATCGGGCCGCTGAGCCCGGTTGAGCGTGCGTCGGCGCCCACACTTGAAGCGCCAAGTGAGGAGACATTCGCTCAAGCGCGGGAGCGGTTTGACCGGCAACTGATTGAGGCCGCCCTTGCGCAATGTGCGGGGAAAGTGCCGGAGGCGGCGGCTCGGCTCGGGCTTGGGCGGTCGACGTTGTATAAGAAAATGGTGGCGCTGGGGATTGCTTAGTCTCCCAATAGAGACACTGTCTCCTTTTTTGGATGCGTTATTTTAAGATCAAAAGATCGCAGCCTTCGGCAGCTCCTACACTAGAAGATGGGTTTTCTCTGTAGGAGCTGCCGAAGGCTGCGATCTTTTTCGATCTAGAGTTCTCAATATCGAGACTGATCATCCGCAAAATTCAAAGCGACTTAGATTTAATCCATATATTTCAAAGACTTAGTTATCTGGCACGCATCTAGCTATACCCTCTCCCACACCGCATCACCCACAAAAATAACAACTCCGGAGAGACACACCATGAGTGTGATCATTGCCTTGGCAGCCCTCACGCTGCTGATGCTCGCCGCTTACCGTGGCTACAGCGTTATCCTTTTTGCCCCGATCGCCGCGCTCGGCGCCGTCCTGCTCACCGACCCGTCCGCCGTCGCCCCTGCGTTCACCGGGGTGTTCATGGAGAAAATGGTCGGGTTCATCAAACTCTATTTCCCTGTATTTTTGCTCGGCGCCGTGTTCGGCAAGCTGATCGAACTCTCGGGGTTCTCGCGCTCGATCGTCGCCGCCGCGATCAAGCTCCTCGGCACCAAACAGGCGATGCTGGTCATCGTGCTGGTCTGCGCCCTGCTCACTTACGGCGGCGTTTCGCTGTTCGTGGTGGTGTTTGCCGTCTACCCGTTTGCGGCGGAGATGTTCCGCCAGAGCAATATTCCCAAACGGCTGATTCCGGCAACCATCGCCCTCGGCGCGTTTTCCTTCACCATGGACGCCCTGCCCGGCACCCCGCAAATCCAGAACATCATCCCCAGCACCTTCTTCAACACCACCGCGTGGGCCGCGCCCTGGCTGGGTCTGATCGGTACGATTTTCGTGTTCTGCGCCGGCATGCTGTTTCTGCAGCGTCAGCGCAACAAGGCGCAACGGGCTGGCGAAGGTTACGGCACCGAACTGCGTAACGAACCGGAGACTGCTGAGGATCTGAAGCTGCCTAATCCGTGGATCGCGCTGTCGCCGCTGCTCGCGGTGGGCATCATGAACCTGCTGTTCACCCAGTGGATTCCGCAGTGGTACGGCAAAACCCACAGCCTCGCGTTGCCGGGGATGGCCACGCCGGTCACCACCGAAATCGCCAAATTGACGGCGATCTGGGCGGTTCAGGCCGCATTGCTGGTTGGCATTCTGATGGTGCTCGCCTTCGGCTTTAAAGCGATTCGCAGCAAACTTGCCGAAGGCAGCAAAAGTGCGGTCAGCGGTGCGTTACTGGCGGCGATGAACACTGCTTCGGAATACGGCTTTGGTGCGGTGATCGCGTCCCTGCCTGGTTTTCTGGTGCTGGCGGACTGGCTCAAAGGCATTCCCAATCCGCTGGTCAATGAAGCGATTACCGTGACCCTGCTGGCCGGCATCACCGGCTCCGCCTCGGGCGGCATGAGCATTGCGCTGGCGGCGATGTCCGAGCAATTTATCGCAGCGGCGCATGCGGCGAATATTCCGCTGGAAGTGCTGCACCGCGTGGCCGCGATGGCCAGTGGCGGCATGGACACGCTGCCGCACAACGGCGCGGTGATCACACTTTTGGCGGTCACCGGCCTGACCCACCGTGAAGCCTATAAAGACATTTTCTGTATTACGCTGATCAAGACCCTCGCGGTTTTCGTAGTGATCGGCACTTTCTACGCCACTGGCATTGTGTGAGGTATTCATGACCACTCTTACGGGCAAGACCGCACTGGTTACCGGTTCCACCAGCGGCATCGGGCTGGGCATCGCGCTGAGCCTGGCCAAGGCCGGCGCCAATCTGATTCTCAACGGTTTCGGTGATGCCTCCGCCGTGATTGCCGAAGTCGGCCAGTTCGGCGGCAAGGTCGGCCATCACCCCGCCGATGTCAGCGACCCGGCGCAGATCGCCGACATGATCGCCTACGCCGAGCGCGAGTTCGGTGGCGTGGACATTCTGGTCAACAATGCCGGCATCCAGCATGTCGCGGCGGTAGAAGAGTTTCCGGTGGAGCGCTGGGATTCGATTATTGCGATCAATCTGTCGTCGGTATTTCACAGCACTCGCCTGAGTTTGCCGGGCATGCGCACCAAGGGTTGGGGCCGGATCATCAACATTGCGTCCGTGCACGGCCAGGTCGGCTCGACCGGCAAAGCGGCGTATGTTGCGGCCAAGCATGGCGTGATTGGTTTGACCAAAGTGGTCGGCCTGGAAACCGCGACCAGTAACGTCACCTGCAACGCGATCTGCCCTGGCTGGGTGTTGACGCCGCTGGTGCAGAAGCAGATCGATGATCGAGCAGCCAAGGGTGTTGAACCGCAGCAAGCACAGCACGATTTGCTGGCTGAGAAACAGCCGTCACTGGAGTTTGTGACGCCGCAGCATCTGGGGGAATTGGTGCTGTTTTTGTGCAGTGAGGCAGGCAGCCAGGTACGTGGGGCGGCATGGAATATTGATGGTGGCTGGCTAGCGCAGTGACGCTGTAGGAGTGAGCCTGCTCGCGATGGCAGTGTCTCAGTCGACAAATGTGTGACTGCGATTGAGCCATCGCGAGCAGGCTCACTCCTACAGTTAGCGGTCTATTACCTGAACATCGTTTGCGAACACGAAAACAAGAGACAATCCATGTCCGACATCCTCTGGCAACCCGACGCTACCCGTATCGCCAAATCGCGGATGGACACCTTCCGCCGCTCGATCAATCAACGTCATGGCTTGCACCTCGACAGCTACGCCGATCTGCACCAATGGAGCGTCGAGCAGCGCGCAGAATTCTGGCAAGCCATCGTTGATTTCTTTGATATCCGCTTCCATACGCAACCTGATGCGGTGCTGCGTGAAGGCGCAAAAATGCCCGGCGCGGAATGGTTTCCGGGCGCCACATTGAATTTCGCCGAACACCTGCTGCGCCGTCGCGACGATGCCGTCGCCGTTGTTGCGGTGGCTGAAAATGGCCAGCGTGAACAACTGACCTGGGCAGAACTGGCCCAACAGGTCGCAGGATTTCAAGCCAGCCTGCAAGCCGCCGGGGTCGTCAGCGGCGATCGTGTTGCCGCGTGTATGCCCAACACCTGGCAGACGCTGGTGGCGATGTTGGCCACCACCAGTCTCGGTGCCATCTGGTCGTGCTCGTCGCCCGATTTCGGTACCCATGGCGTGATTGATCGTTTCGGGCAGATTGAACCGAAAGTATTGATCACCTGCGCGGGCTACCGATATGCCGGTAACGACATCGACCAGACCTCCAAGCTCAATGAAATCCTCGAACAGTTGCCGACGTTGCAACAGTTGATTGTCGTACCGTACGCGCGGCCACATGCCCGCGCCGAGGATTACCAAACGCTGGCGAACGTCTCGCTATGGGATGACTTTTACGTGACTGGCGGCGAGCCGCTTTTTATACCGGTGCCTTTCGCCCATCCGCTCTACGTGTTGTATTCCAGCGGCACCACCGGTGTGCCGAAATGCATCATCCACGGTACCGGCGGCGTTTTGCTGCAACACGTTAAAGAACATGGCCTGCATGTCGATCTAGGTTCCGGCGACCGTTTGTTCTACTACACGACTTGCGGCTGGATGATGTGGAACTGGCTGGTGTCCGCGCTGGCGGTCGGCAGCGCGGTGGTGTTGTACGACGGCTCACCGTTCCACTCCGACAACGAACGGATGCTGGATCTGATCGACGATGAGCGCATCAGCGTGTTCGGCACCAGCCCGAAATTCCTCGCTACTCTGGAAAGCAGCGGCGTCAAACCCCGCGAAAGTCACGACTTGAGCAGCCTGAAAACGCTGCTGTGTACCGGCTCGGCGTTGGCGCCGCGCAGCTACGAATTCGTCTACCGCGACGTCAAAGCCGATGTGTGCCTGAGTTCGATGTCCGGTGGCACCGACATCGTTTCATGCTTCGTCAACGGCAATCCGATGTCACCGGTGCGCCGTGGCGAAATGATGGGCAAAAGTCTGGGTATGGCGGTCGAGGTGTGGAATGACGATGGCCAAGCGGTCATCGGTGAGAAAGGTGAGCTGGTATGTACCCGGCATTTCCCCGCGATGCCCATTGGGCTGTGGAATGATGTGAATGGCGAAAAGTTCCGGCAATCGTATTTTGAGCTGTTTCCCGGCGTGTGGGCACAGGGCGATTACGCCGAAGAACTGGCCCATGGCGCGATGCTGATTCACGGCCGCTCCGACGCCGTGCTCAATCCTGGCGGCGTGCGTATCGGCACGGCCGAGATCTACCGTCAGGTGGAGAAAGTCGCGCAAATACTCGACAGCGTGGTCATCGGCCAGCAATGGCAGGACGATGTTCGCGTGGTGTTGTTTGTCCGGTTGCAAGATGGCGTTGCCCTTGATGAGGCATTACAACGGCAGATCCGCGAAGTCATTCGTGGCAACACTACGCCTCGGCATGTGCCGGCAAAAATCATCGCCGTCACCGACATTCCGCGCACCATCAGCGGCAAGATTGTCGAGTTGGCTGTGCGGAACGTCGTGCACGGCCGACCGGTGAAAAATACTGACGCTCTGGCCAATCCCGAAGCCCTTGCGCAGTTTCGCAATTGCCCTGAATTGGCCGAGTGACATTCGACAGATCAATCTTCCACCGCTGTACTGCAGCGGCTTGGGTTGATTCAATCGATGTTCAGGTTTATCAGCACTGGGGTATCAATGGCCCGACCTTCGTATTTGCCCATCACCTTAACCATGAGGTGAATATTATCTTTGGCCTGCGCTTCATGGGTGACGAGTTGACTGAGCAGTGCAGTCGCCACGGCATAGGAGTCAGCGTTGGACGCGGCGCGCTGTTTATCAAAGTAACTACTCGAATCGAGGCTTTTTATCAGGAAACCCTTGGCGAGATTCAGCAAGGGGGCGACATCGACTGTTTGCTGATTCGAAGCGCCCGTCAATGCCCAAGCGGCATCGGGCATGGTCAGTTCTGTTTTGAACATTTCGTGTATCAGATCATCGGCTACTTCGCCGAAACGTGACTTGGCCGAAGTGAATCGCTCGACCAGATTCTGTGTATCGACCGTGAAGAGCGCTTGAGTCCTTGGACGATCAGCGCTCTTCCACTTTCGATAATCATCGCGACTCAACTCAATGATGCTTCTGCCGGTGGCGTCGTTTTTCAAAATGAAGTTCTCAACTATCGTAACGCCGAAATTCAGTTTGGCAGCTTGCAGTACAACCTCCATTTTCTCTCGTGTTGATCCTGAGCCGCCTATTAACAGGTTGATCGTCAGTTCGGTTTCCCGATTGAAATAAGGCATCGCCAATGCCCTGAGCGCATGGTCAACCTTGCGATTGGCTACCGGCAAACTTCGCTGAATGATCTGCCGGGAAAAACCTTTAGGTAGCGACCTGCGCAGTTTGGGTAGTGCGCGTACTTGTGTTACCGCAAAATCAGCCAAACGCTTGCCCCAGGCTCTACCGGACTGATTGATGGCGTACCAACCACCATTCTGGCGAACGGCACACACGCTCAATGTATGTGAGCCACCTTCAATCGGACGCCAAGTCCCCACATGAAAATCGGCCCTGCGGGAAGCCTGGATCAAGTCCACAGAACGGGCTTTGCCTGTTAATCGGCGCATTTGAAAGGTTGCACCTTCGATCAATTTCAGCCCTGGCGTTCCGAGACGCTGTACTCCCTTGAGCGCAAATCTCATGCCTTTGTATGCCGCCGTGGGCAGACCATCGATAGGGTTGAAGACCGAGATCGTCAATTTCATCGCAAGCCGAGCAAGCCTGGCAATTTTTAAACTTAGAGGTACAACTTTAGTACCGATGTGCACCGCTTTTCCCGGTACCCCCATTAAAACCGCGACAATCCCGACGAGATCAAGCGCGCACCCCCACAGCCCCTCTTCCAGTCTGTCTTTATCACCCGACCTGATATCTTCTATACACTTTTTAAACGGAATGGCTAAGTCAATAATGTACGCCAGCGCTTTCTCGCTTTTATCGCGCATTTGCTCGCGTTCAGTAAGCTCGGTTGCTGCGATGCCAATCTCGGTAATACTGGCAATCGGATGGTGGCGGGTGAGAAACTCTGCAACCTCATGAATATGCGGATTGATGAAGCATTGAAAGTTACTGGCTTTTGTCTTGCCTGGATTAACGGGCGCCGCAAGCACACCCAGCTTATCAAGAATAGTGTCAACGTAAGGTTTGGCCACGGGAGCCGTGCCCTTTGTATAGCAATCTAAATCGATCGGGTTCTTGTAGAAACCGGCGGCGGGTAAGTAAGCTTTCAAGTCTCCCTTGAAATCAATTCGAGATGGGATATTCATCAACCCACTGCGCAATATCAGCGATCCCAACTCCTTATTAAGGCGACATGTCCCCTTCAAATAATACATTTCATAGCAAAGTAATTCGCCATCACCAAAAGGCGCGCACATGACGACGGCGTATCTACCTGTCGCCTCATCTCTTTTGATCTGCTTCTCCATCCACTTGGGCTTGCTGACGTTACCACCAATCAGGCCGTTACTTTTTTCAAATATCTTTTCGCTGACAGATACTCGCACTGTAAAAAAAGTAATCTCGCTCGCCTCAAAAACGCCACGATGTTCTATGGGAATTTTTGATACGGCGAGTTTTATATTACCGATCATCGCCTTGCGAAGATTGCTCTCATACTGAATAACGGCGCGTTCAAACACAGGCTGATTGGGCTCCAGCCATTTCAAGTCTGGATAGGTGTCGTATAGGCTGCCGGCTTCGCGCCAGTCCCATTCCCTGCCGGTCAACTCGCCCTCGATATGCAGATCGAGTATTGACATTTTGTAGGACGAGGAAAACTTATCCGTTTCGTGACGCAGTACTTTATGGTCCAGAAAGTAACAACCGGGCGCGGCTTTTTCCAAAGCGGCCAACGCGAGCTTTCGTCGACTCGGCAAGGATGTGGAGAACGTTCTGGCAGTGTGAGTCAGTGCTTCCATGAAATCTTCGTAAGCGGTTAAAGCGCGTTGCTGCGCTTCTTCGGGAAATTCTTCCAGTTCCTCAACGCTGATAACCTCATTGATCAAAGCCCAGTCGAATATCGAATCCATCGCAGCGATGCCCTGCAACTGGCCGAATTGCAGACTGATTGCGTCCATGTCCGAGAACATCATCACTTGCTCATAGGTCATGAACCGCGACGCGCCCTTGCAGTTGAGTTCTATCAGTGCGACGGCCTGAACAAATGTCAGCCAGTTAATCGAACCTACCGTCAGATCACGTGGCAGAAACTTCACCACAAAGCCAGGAGCTATAAAACCGAGCAGTAGATGGGCGGCTAACGGGCTCAGATCTTGAGAAACCCGACCACTCTTGATGAGGTAATTTTCGAAACCTTCGCGTACAAGCTCCATTGGCTGATCAGCAGCGATCGCGGGTGCATAAAGATTGTAGGTGCCGACGTGATTGCGCCGTTCGTGGCCGCCAATCAGAGGATCCAGATCAACGAGAATGGCCGTGACGAGCATCTGAGCCAAATCGGCGTCATGAACTGTTTCGCCGTCATCCGAACCGTACCAGCCCAACGCATCTATGTATTGCTGTGCGAGTTTTTTCGAGAACGGCTGGTTCAACACACACGTAAGGACTTCGTTCGCACTGTCCTCATTGATGTGCATAGGGGGATTAGGTCGGCCATTACGATACAAGGTTTCCAGTACGCCGAGGCCGTCCGGCAACAAATGCGCTGTCAGTGCGCGAATGTCTGCGTACTGCTGAGTCGTCAGCACTACTGAATTCTCATCATCCCCGGTAATAGGCTCCCAATAGTTGCCTAGCCCATCAACCTCTGGCCACTTCCACTTCAAGAAGAATAAAAGTTTTTTTACCTGCGCCACATTCTCCGGAAGGACGTGGCCATGAAATCTGATCCAATGCTCAAAACCAACCCTACCATTGAAACTGGCTTCACCGCCTATCGCTTCAATTGTTTCAACAAGAGCGTCCAATGCCTCTGAAAAGGTCGACGTCTTGTCGTAATAATCCTTTAGATTAAAATCATCCGCACCGATGATACCTATCAAGTCGCCTTTGCCATCCACTTTCACTCGATCAAACAACGTAGGAGTAGAAAACAAAGACTGAAACTCAACCGAGTAAATGATCTCGGTTAACATCTTGCTGACTGGCGAGTGCACGTACTCGAGTGACGACCCTGCTTCTAACCAGAACGTCAGTTTTTTGAGATTTACAGAATCATTTTCACTTCGCCCCTCAATGACACTCATCAGTTCGGCCGCCAACTTACTGCGTTCTCTCTCTTCAGCCCTCACTGACAATAAAAAATCCTCGGCGACGCCGTCCTTGCCAACTCTAACTTCCATACAAACTTCCAATCACAGATATCTATTAACGGAAGTTCATCCTACGTAAAATATAACGACCATCAAGAAACAATAAATTAAATAATATTTCAACCATTACGGCATCGACGCCAGCCTTTAGACCAGTCCCCACTCTTCGGGCGAAGCGTCACCCTCAATTGGCGAACCACTCTTGAATTTCAACTTCAACCTCAGATTATTATTTGAATCCGCATATTCCAACGCCTGCACTTCACCCAGAACACCTTCAACAACTAACTGATAGATTGCATCATCGAACGTTTGCATCCCTGAATCAGCGGATCGCTCCATGATAGTTTTAAGTTCACCCAGTTCATTGCGCCGAATCAGATCAGCGACCGTCGGCGTGCCAATCATTACTTCAACCGCCGCCCGCCGCTGCCCCTCTGACGTATTCACCAAACGCTGCGAAACCGACGCCTTCAGATTATTTGCCAGCGCCTGTAATAGTTGCGGCCTGCGCTCTTCGGGAAACATGTTCAGAATCCGCTCCAGCGCCTGATTGGCGTTGTGCGCATGCAACGTCGACAGCACCAGATGCCCGGTCTCGGCGAACGTCAGCGCATGCTCCATGGTTTCGCGATCATGTATTTCGCCGATGAGCACGACATCCGGGGCCTGACGCAGGGTGTTTTTCAGCGCCGCGTGAAAACTGCGAGTGTCGACCCCGACCTCACGCTGATTGATGATCGAGCGTTGATGGCGGTGGATGTACTCGATCGGATCCTCAATGGTGACGATATGCCCGGTGCTGTGACGGTTTCGGTGATCGATCAGCGCCGCAAGCGTGGTGGATTTTCCAGAGTCGGTCGCCCCGACAATCAATATCAGGCCTTGCTTGAGCATCACCGTCTCGAGTAACACCGCCGGTAACTTCAGATCTTCAAAGCGTGGAATGTCCAGTTTCACGTTTCGGATCACCAGCGAGACGTCGTTACGCTGTTTAAAGATGTTCACCCGGAAACGTCCGACGCCGGTACGCGAGATCGCCAGGTTCATTTCCAGATCCCGTTCGAACTCGCGGCGCTGCTCGGCGTCCATCAAAGAGGTGGCGATGGCAGCCACTTCACCGGGTTTGAACGGCTGATCGCTCAACGCGGTGAGTACGCCGTCGAAGCGTGCGCTGGGTGGCGCGCCCGTCGACAGAAACAGATCCGAGCCGTGTTTGCTGGCCAGTTGAGTTAACAGTGCATCGATTTCCATGGCAAAAAACACCCGCGAAGCATTGAATGATCGAAATGAGCCGCCGCGTGACGCGCCCGGCCCCATAGCGTCTACCGTTCTGCAAGCATAGTAGACGCCGCCTCACCGACCGAACCTCAGGATCCAACGATGAACGCTGTACCGAACACTGATGACGCCCAGGCTCTGATTGCCCGCACCGACTGGAGTCGCAGCCCGTTGGGCGCCGCTGGCACTTGGCCGCAGAGCCTGCGTACTGCGGTGGACATCGTGATTCACTCGCCCATGCCGATGTTGCTGCTGTGGGGCTCGCAACTGACGCAGATCTACAACAACGGCTTCGCGTTGCTCGCCGGCCACAAGCATCCGCACGCTTTCGGACAGCCTGCACACCAGATATGGCCGGAACTTAGAGAATTCACTGACCCGATTTACAGCGCCGTCCTACAAGGCCAGGTGCGCACCTACAGTGAAAGGCGTTTCACCTTGCAACGCGACGGGCAGGAATCCGACTTCTGGCTTGATCTGACGTACAGCCCTATCCGCGATGAAAATGCGCAGGTCGCCGGGATTCTGGTCACGGCCATCGAAACCAATGAACGTCGACGCATTGCCCTGGAACTGCAGCAACGCTCCGAACAAAGTTTGAAGGCCCAGCAGGAAACCGAAGAACGTCTGCAATTGGCCCTCGCTGCAACCGATGCGGTTGGCACGTGGGATTGGGACATTGGCGAGGATCGCTTTATTGCCGACGCGCATTTCGCGCAGTTGCATGGCGTCGACCCGGTACGTGCCAGTCAGTTGCCGATCAGCGAATACCTGCAAGGCGTGCACCCCGAAGACCGCGCGATGGTTGCCCGCAGCATCAAACATTGCATCACCCACGGCACCGAATACGCCGAGGAATACCGCCTGTTGCAACCCAACGGTGAGTTGCGCTGGGTGTTTGCCCGAGGCCGTTGCTACAAGGATCACCATGGCCGGCCCATGCGTTTTCTCGGGGCCGCGCTGGATCTGACCGAACGCAAACACACCGAACAGGCGCTGCGTCAGAGCCAGACCGAACTGCAACTGATCATGAACGCGATGCCGATCCTGATCAGCTATGTCGATCAGGAAGAACGTTTTCGCCTGAACAACGCCGCTTATCTGGACTGGTACGGGTTAACCCCGCAGGAGCTGTTCGGGCGCACCATTCGTGATGTTATCGGTGAAGAAGCGTATTTCCTGCGGGCGCCGTACATTGCTGAAGCACTGGCGGGCCGGTCGTGCTCGTTCAGCCTGTACACCTCCCATCGCGACGGCAGCACGCGCCACGCGCTGATGAATTACGTGCCGCGCCACGGGCCGGATGGCGCGGTCAACGGTTTCTATATTTTTGTGATTGATGAAACCGAGCGGAAAAAGACCGAAGAAGCGCTGCGCAATCTCAACGAAACGCTGGAGGAACGGGTCAGCGCCCGCACCGAGCAATTGGCGCAGGCCAACCAGCGTTTGCAAAACGAGATGTTCGAGCGTGAGCGTGCCGAAGATGCATTGCGTCACGCGCAGAAAATGGAAGCGGTCGGCCAGCTAACCGGCGGTATCGCCCACGACTTCAACAACATGTTGACCGGCATCATCGGCAGTCTCGACCTGATGCAGCGCTACATCGCCAACGGTCGTGCCGACGAGATTGGTCGTTTTACCGAAGCGGCCGTGTCCTCGGCGAATCGAGCGGCAGCGCTGACCCATCGGTTGCTGGCGTTCTCCCGGCGTCAGTCGCTGGATCGCAAGAAACTGGATGTCAACGAACTAGTGCATTCGCTTGAAGACCTGATTCGCCGCACCAAAGGCGATCCGATCGAGCTCGAATTGCGTCTGACCGACAATGCCTGGCCGGTCAGCACCGATGTCAGCCAATTGGAAAACGCCCTGCTCAATCTGGTGATCAACGCCCGCGATGCGATGCCCGAGGGCGGCAAACTGCTGATCGAGACGGCCAACGTTTACCTCGATGGCAGCGACATCACCACGCTGGAACCGGTCAAGGCTGGCGATTATTTGATGCTCGCGGTCAGCGACAACGGCACCGGCATGACGCCATCCGTGCGCTCAAAAGCGTTCGATCCGTTTTTCACCACCAAACCGATTGGTCAGGGCACGGGGTTGGGGCTGTCGATGATTTACGGGTTTGCCCAGCAATCGGGCGGCCATGTCAGCCTCGACAGCGTGCCGGGTCAAGGCACGTGCGTGCGTTTGTATCTGCCTCGACTGAAAACGCCTGAACTGCAGGCCGCCGAGGTTGAACCGGTGAGTGTTACGCCCCCCACGGCCAGCGGCGAGACCGTGATGGTGGTCGAGGATGACCCGGCGGTGCGCATGCTGGTGCTCGATCTATTGAAAGAGTTGGGTTATCGCGGGTATGAAGCGCAAGACGCGACGTCCGCCCTGCCCTTGCTGGAATCCGACGCACGCATTGACCTGCTGGTGACCGATGTCGGCCTGCCGGGCATGAACGGTCGACAACTGGCGGAGATTGCCCGTCAGCATCGCCCCGGGCTGAAGGTGTTGTTCATGACCGGTTACGCGCAAAAAGCCGCTGAACGTCAGGGCTTTCTTGAGGACGGTATGGACATGGTCGCCAAACCGTTTGCGTTGCAACTGCTGGCCAGCAAGATCCGCACGATGCTCAGCCAAACTCCGTGACTTGAGGCATAATCCGCGCCCCGCCGTCACCCCGTTATCAGGTACCGCACGATGAAAGCCCAAGCCCGCCACATTCTGGTGAAAACTGCCGAAGAGGCCGAACAGCTCAAACAACGCATCGCCAAGGGTGAAGCGTTTGATGTGCTGGCGAAAAAATTCTCGACCTGCCCGTCCGGCAAGCGCGGCGGGGATCTGGGGGAAGTGCGGCCGGGGCAGATGGTTGGCGCGATTGACGCGGTGATCTTCAAGAAGCCGCTGCGCACGGTGCATGGGCCGATCAAGAGCAAGTTCGGGTATCACTTGGTGCAGGTTTTTTACCGCGATTGATCAATTCTCGTAGGAGCTGCCGAAGGCTGCGATCTGTTGATCTTGCTTGCCAGTCAAAAATCAAAAGATCGCAGCCTTCGGCAGCTCCTACAGGGGATGTGTTTCAGTCTTTGGGAATCAGTGCACCTGGAACTTGAATGACTCGGCTTGCCAATTGATGCCCGGCCCGCGCGGCCTCTTCAGGACTGTCGCCCATCAACCGCGCCGCCAGATACGCCGCACTGAACGAATCCCCCGCCGCCGTCGTATCAACGACTTTCTCGACTTTCTGCGCCGGCACTTCAAACACCTCGCCCTCGCAGCGAATCAGGCACGCTTCAGCGCCCCGTTTGAGCACCACTTCCGGCGTACCGATTTGCGCGTACGTGGCGAACACCTCATCGCAATCAGCAAAACCAAACAGCGCCTGTTCGTCATCCACCGTCAGCAAGGCCAGGTCAACGTACGGCAGGACACTGCGATACGCCGCGCGTGCAGCGTCCACCGACGTCCATAAACGTGGACGGTAGTTGTTGTCGAAAACGATCCGCGCATCACGTTGGCGGGCTTCGATCAGGGTCTGGATGAGTTTCTCGCGCCCTTGCGCACCGAGCACGGCCAGGGTGATGCCGCTGAAATACAACACGTCGTAATCCGGCAGCGCGGCCAGAATCGGCTCCGCGGCCGGCGTGGTGAAGCAATCGCGGACGGCCGCTTCGTTGCGCCAGTAGAGGAAACGACGTTCGCCATTGGCGTCGGTCTGGATGCAATACAGGCCCGGCAAACGACCGGGCAGACGTTGCACCATGCCCAGGCCAATGCCTTCGTCTGTCCAGATCTGGCACATGGCGTCGCTGAAGCTGTCATCGCCGAGCGCGGTGACGTAGTCGACTTGCGCTTTGTCGCCCATGGCTCGGGACAGGTAGACAGCGGTGTTCAAGGTGTCGCCGCCGAAGCTTTGCTGGAGGCTGCCGTCGGCGCGTTGTTGGAGTTCGATCATGCATTCGCCGATCAGGGCGATGCGTGGGGTGTTGGGGCCCAGGGGGCTTAGGGTGTTCATTGGGTGGTGTCTCTTGATTCGATGGTGTCTAGGCCGGCCTCTTCGCGAGCAGGCTCGCTCCCACAGTTAGAATGCATTCCAAAAAGTGGGAGCGAGCCTGCTCGCGAATGGCCGCGACGCGGTCTCAAGCCTTAGAAACAGGTCTCCATGCTCTCGATCACCGTCAACTGCTCATCCACCAGCGACCCGGTGCGCCACTTGTCGAACGTCAGGCACGGGTGCGAGGTGCCGAAAGAAATGATGTCGCCGACGCGCAGTTCAACGCCCGGCGCTACGGTCATGAAGGCGTGCTGATCCATCACCGCCGTCACCTTGCACGCACCGACATCATCGCCCACTGCCGGCACAATTCCAGCCTTGTAACGCAGCAACGGCACCGGTAGACCGGCGTCATAAGCCACATCACGCTTGCCCAGCGCGATCACCGCAAAACCCGGCTCCGGCAGCGATTGTACGTGCGCCCAGACTTCCAGCGCCGGGCGCAGGCCTTCGTGCAAATCACTGCGACGATCGAGCACGCAGCACTGCGCTTCTTTATAGATGCCGTGGTCATGCGCGACGTAACTGCCCGGGCGCAACACGCTGAGGAAACGTCCGGCAGCGTTCTGCGCTTCGAACGACTCAGCGATCAAGTCGTACCACGCCGAACCCGAGGCAGTGATGATCGGCTGCGGAATCGCGAACGCACCGCTGTCCTGTAACTGCACCGCCAAACGCACCAGCGACGCGGCAAACTCACGAATGCCGCTGACCGCGTGATCACCGTGAATCACCCCTTCGTAACCTTCGATGCCGGTCAGGGCCAGCGCCGGTTGCGCATTGATCGCCTTGGCCAGCTCGATCACTTCCTGCTCGCTGCGGCAGCCGCAACGGCCACCGACCACGCCGTACTCGATCATCACGTTCAACTTCACGCCGCGCGAGGCGAAGTAGGCGCCGAGATCGGCGACGTTGTCCGGATGATCGACCATGCAGTAGAAATCGAACGACGGATCGGCCAGCAGATCAGCAATCAGCGCCATGTTCGGTGTGCCGACCAACTGGTTGGCCATCAGCACCCGGCGCACGCCGTGGGTGTAAGCGGCACGGGTCTGGGTCGCGCTGGCGAGGGTGATGCCCCATGCGCCGGCGTCGAGCTGACGCTTGAACAGCGCCGGGGTCATGCTGGTTTTGCCGTGGGGCGCGAGTACGGCGCCGCTGTCGCTGACGAACTTCTGCATCCAGCGAATGTTGTGTTCCAGCGCTTCGCGGTGCAGCACCAGCGCGGGCAGGCTGACGTCACGCGCCAGATGGGCACCGATGGCCGCATCACCTTTATCTACAGCAGAATTGATGACAGTCGTCATGGTCGAACTCCTCACATTCGCGGCCGCAGGCGGCCGCGTTTATTCGTTGATTCGTCGGGCGAGGCTGTTAGCGCTCTCGATCAGCACCCGGCGATAGTCGTTGTAATTGTTTTTCGCATCGGCCCGAGGGGCGACGATGCACAGCGTACAAATCGCCACGCCTTGCGGGTCTTTGACGGGCGCGGCGAAGCAATGGGTGAAGGTGTCGGCAACGCTGTCGAAAGAGAAGAATCCGTCGATACCGGCCTGACGGATTTGCGCCAGAAACAGCTCCATCGACAAACGCTCGCCGTCGGGCAGGATGTAATCGTCTTCGTCGATCAGGTCGCGGATTTGCTGATCGCTTAAATGCGCGAGCAGCAGACGGCCGGAAGCCGTCCATGGGATGGGCGCGTTTTCACCGATGTCAGAGGAAATACGGAAATGTCGCTCGCCCTCCTTCATCAATGCCACGGTGTACTTGCGGCCGTTGAGCAGGCACATCTGCGCGGTTTCATGGGTCTGACTGACGATCTCCTGCAAGGCGTGATCGGCCTCGCGACTGAGGTCGAAATGACGCAAATGCGCCTGGCCGAGGAAGTACAGCTGCCGGCCGAGATAGACGTGACCGTCCTTGCCCACCGGTTCCAGAATCCGCCGCTCGAGTAACGAGGCAACCAGTTCGTAGACCGTGGATTTCGGGCTGCCGATGCCGTTGGCGATGTCATTCGGGCGCAGCGGCTGGCCGATTTCCTTGAGGAAATCGAGGATATCGAACGCCCGATCCAGACCGCGGGCCCGGCGTTTGATGGTGTCTTCGGTCATTTCAGTGGGTTCCCATTCAAAGTCGCCGGGAGTTTACCGCTAATGATCGTTCCCATGCTCCGCGTGGGAATGAAGCCCCGGACGCTCTGCGTCCCTTGGAACGCGGAGCGTTCCGTGAGGCATTCCCACGCAGAGCGTGGGAACGATCATGGCGTTGATCAGGCCTTTTTCTTGTACGCAATGCAGTCGATCTCGACCTTGCAATCAACCATCATGCTCGCCTGCACACAGGCCCGCGCCGGGGCGTGCTCAGGCTTGAAGTACTCACCAAAGACCTTGTTGAAACTGCTGAAATCCCGTGGATCGTCCAGCCACACGCCGGCGCGCACGACATCTTCCAGGCCATAACCGGCCTCTTCGAGAATCGCGATCAGGTTCTTCATGGTCTGGTGAGTCTGCTCGACGATGCCGCCAACAATAATCTCGCCATCCACCGCCGGCACCTGGCCGGACACGTGCAGCCAGCCATCGGCTTCAACGGCGCGGGCGAATGGGCGTGGCTGGCCACCAGCGGCGGTGCTGCCGGTGCCGTATCGAGTAATGCTCATGGGTGTTTCTCCTGGTTACAAAAGTGAAGATTTAAAACCGCGTGCTTTTCAGAAACTCAGCCAGACGCGGCGATTGCGGGCGTTCGAACAGCTCCTTGGGAGGCCCCTGCTCTTCGATTCGCCCCTGATTCATGAATACGATTTTGTCCGAGACCTCGAAGGCAAAACGCATTTCATGGGTCACCAGCAACATGGTCATGCCGTCCTCGGCCAGGCCCTTGATCACGTTGAGCACTTCGCCGACCAGTTCCGGGTCGAGGGCTGAGGTGACTTCGTCAAACAGCATAAGGCTTGGGTTCATCGCAATGGCCCGGGCGATCGCCACACGTTGTTGCTGACCGCCGGACAACTGGCCGGGAAAGTGATTGCGCCGCTCCAGCAAGCCAACGCGCTCAAGCCATTTCTCGGCGAGTACCACTGCTTCGTCCTTGTGCATCTTCTTGACCTTGAGCAAGCCAAGGGTGACGTTCTGCAGTGCAGTCAAATGCGGAAACAGGTTGAATTGCTGGAACGCCATGCCGGTCATCGCACGATGACGAGCGATGACTTTTTCCGCGTGACGCACGCGTTTGCCGTTGCTTTCGTCATAACCGATCGACTCACCGTCGAGCAGGATCTGCCCGCCCTGAAACTCTTCGAGCATGTTCACGCAACGCAGCAGCGTGGTTTTGCCCGAACCGCTGGAGCCGATCAGCGTGACCACGTTGCCGCGCTGCATGCTCAGGTCGACACCCTTGAGCACTTCGACCGCGCCGTATTGTTTGTGCAGGCCACGAATATCCAGCAGCGGCTGGCCGTTCTGAAGGTTGGAAACTGGAGCTTCAATCATGGCAAGGCCACCCGCTTTTCAATGTGCCGGCCGAGTAACTCGATGCCGTAGTTGATGACGAAGAACAGAAAACCGGCGAACAGGTAAAACTCCAGGGTCATAAACGTCCGGGCGATGACCTGTTGCGTGCTGAGCAGCAACTCAGCAACGCCGATGACCGAGAGCAAGGTCGACGCCTTAACGATTTCCGTGGACGAGTTGACCCAGGTCGGCAGGATCTGCCGCAATGCCTGAGGCAACAATACGTAGGCAAGGGACTGATAAAACGTCAGACCAATCGCCTGACTCGCTTCCATCTGCCCACGGGGCAACGCTTGCAGCGCACCGCGAACAATTTCGGCAACGTGCGAGCCGCAAAACAGCGTCAGGCCCAACGCACCGGCCTGAAATGCACTGATCTGCCAACCCAGCGCCGGCGCCATGTAGAAGCAGGCCAGCACCAGCACAAACACCGGCGTGCCGCGAATCAGATCGACATAGAAACGGAACGGTGCGCGCATCCAGAACTTGCCGTACGTCAGCACCAGACCGGTGACAACGCCGAGCATCGTGCCGAACAAAATCGCCAGCGCCGACACCTGCACGCTGGTCAGAAAGCCCTGCAGCAACGTCTCGCGGGCAATCCACAACTCGTGTAACCAACTGGGAGATTCGTACATCGCAGCCTCCTATCGGCGAATCGCCAGACGCTGCTCGATGTAACGCAGCAGCATGGCAATGAGGTAACAGGCCGCGACATACAACGCCGTCGTCACTAGCCAGGTTTCGATCACCCGGTAGCTTTCGACGTTGATCTTGCGCGCGTAATAGGTCAGCTCCGGCACCGCAATCGCAGCGGCCAGCGAGGTGTCCTTGAACAGTGAAATGAAGTTGTTCGACAGCGCCGGCAAGACATTGCGCAGCATGACCGGCACGGTGACGTAGGCCTTGACCTGCCACTCACCGAGACCAATCGCCAACCCCGCTTCGCGCTGCCCCTTGGGAATGCTCAGCAAGCCACCACGGAACACCTCGGTCAGATAGGCCCCGGCATACAACGAGAGCGTGATGATGAACGACGGGATCTTGTCCAGACGGATCCCGAGGCTCGGCAGTGCGAAGTAGATCAACAGAATCAACACCAGAATCGGCGTGTTGCGCACCACCGTGACGTACACCGAAGCCAGCACCCGCAAGGCGCGATGCTTTGACAGCAGCGCGAACGCCATCAGCAGGCCGATCACGCAGCCGATGGCGATCGACACCAGCGCCAGTTCGAGGCCCAGACCGAGCCCCGCGAGCAAGGTGTCGAAATCGCGCCACACGGCGGCAAAGTTCAACTGATAGTTCATGGTCAGCAGTACCTTGAGCGGGGCGACGTGCATCGCCCCACTCTTCCTTCAGCAATTTGGAAACGTCGCGAGCGAAGAAAAGACAAGGCGAAAACAGGCGAAAAAGCGGAGTTGACGTCAGTCAATGAGCATTTTGAGGCTGTTTTCAACGCAGTATTTTCGAGCGCAGCAGTTTTCATTTGAATTCGACGGGGAAACCGATCGCTGGGGACGGCAGATCGACACCGAACCACTGCTTGAACGACGCCGCGTAAGTCGGGAATTCAACGCCGGTCATCGCTTCATGCAACGTGGTGTTGACGAAGTTCAGCCAGTCCTGATCGCCACGTTTGACGGCGCAGGCGTAGGTTTGCGGGCTCCACGCGTAGGTCGGGCTGCGGTAGCGGCCAGGGTTCTGCACCATCAGGTATTTGACCGAAGACTGGTCGGTGGCGGCGGCATCGGCGCGGCCGGAGTTCACCGCGTGATACATCAGATCGACGCTGTCGTACTGATCGACCTTGGCTTTGGGCAGCGCCTGGTGCACCAATTCTTCGGCGTAGACGTTTTGCAGCACGGCCACGGTCACGCTGTCGCCAGCGCCTTGCAGGTCTTCAATTTCCTTGTACTTGCTGTTGTTCGGCAACAACAGGCCAACACCTTCGCGGTAGTACGGCAGCGTGAACGCCACTTGCTGCGCGCGGCTGGCAGTCACGGTGATGAACTGGCAGCTCATGTCGACCTTGTCGGTGAGCAGATTGGGAATACGCGCATCGGATGACTGCACCACGAACTCGACTTTGCTCGGGTCGTTGAAAAGACCTTTGGCCACCATCCTGGCGATGTCGATATCAAATCCCTGCAACTTGCCGTCCGCGCCCTGAAAGTGCCACGGCGCATTGGTGCTGCCGGTGCCCACGATCAACTTGCCCCGGGCGAGAACACTGTCGAGCTTGCTGTCGGCCGCCTGGGCCAGCCCCATGACGGTGGATGAAGCTG
Source organism: Pseudomonas rustica (assembly GCF_049959085.1). Classification (NCBI taxonomy): domain Bacteria; kingdom Pseudomonadati; phylum Pseudomonadota; class Gammaproteobacteria; order Pseudomonadales; family Pseudomonadaceae; genus Pseudomonas; species Pseudomonas rustica. The sequence goes on from NZ_CP188200.1 coordinate 2,727,855, forward strand.
CAAGAACAAAAACACACGCTTTGAACAAGGAAGGACGGCGATGCATGGCAAGCACTCCAGATTTGTGTTTATTCCGCTATACCGGAATACGGTTTGTTACTACGGAATAGACAGCAGAAAGTGTGCCACAGGAATCACGAGGAATCTGCAATGGATTGAAATGTTTTTTGAATCAAAGGGATGGGTGAAGTGTGGGGCGTGAAGTTATCAAAGCGATTTGATTGTCAGCGCTACCGTTGGCTACGAGGCGCGGGTAGCAGGTTCCCAATGTATATGGCGGTCTGACTAAGTTGCGCCAAATCTTGACATCCAGCGCACCAATTCTGTGCACGCCTTGGGAACTTTTCCTGAAAGTGCCACCTAAGAGCCATCAACCGATGGCACTTTCGTTCTACATGATCGGTATCAATCAAGCGTCGAACCGGATTGGACAAGCTTCCATCCGGCTGCTTTCCTTTATTTCTCAGTAAGAGAACACACGCTGCAGGCCATCTGGTCACAGCGTTGCCATGTCCCAGGAGGGGTCAATGTCTTTTAAAGTCATGATGGTTTTCGGTACGCGCCCGGAGGCCATAAAAATGGCCCCGCTTGCTCGGGTTTTGCGCCGGTGGCCAGACATCCAACTGAACATCTGCTCCACCGGCCAGCATCGCGAGATGCTCACGCAGGTGCTGGACGCCTTTGAGCTGACGGTCGATGAAGACCTGCAAGTGATGACGCAAGGCCAAACCCTCAACGGCTTGTCCCAACATCTATTAGCTCAGCTCGATCAAGCTTACGAGCGGGTCAAACCTGACATCGTATTGGTACACGGCGACACCACCACGAGCTTCATCGCCGCCCTCGCCGCGTTCAATCGACAACTGCCGATCGGCCACGTCGAAGCGGGCCTGCGTACCGGCAATCTGCGCGCGCCGTGGCCGGAAGAGGCCAACCGCCGCTTGACCGGCGTCATTGCCGATCTGCATTTTCCGCCAACGTCCAAATCTGCGGCCAATCTGCTGCGCGAAGGCGTGCCTGAGGAAAACATCGAAATCACCGGCAACACCGTCATCGATGCCTTGCTGTGGATGCGCAAACACCAAGAGCAAACTCAGTGGCATCCCGCCGCCGATTCGCCGCTGGCCGTACTCGATGATCAGCGCCGGATGATCCTGGTCACCAGCCACCGTCGGGAAAATCTCGGCGGTGGTTTCAACAACATCTGTCTGGCCTTGGCTGAGTTGGCCGAGCGCTACCCGGATGTGCAATTTGTCTACCCAGTACACCTCAACCCGCTCGTACAAGAAGTGGTGTACGGCATGCTCGCCAACAAACCCAACATCTATCTGGTTCCTCCACAGGACTACCCGAACTTCGTCTGGCTGATGGGCCACGCACATTTCATCCTCACGGATTCCGGCGGCGTACAGGAAGAAGCGCCGGCGATTGGCAAGCCATTGCTGGTACTGCGCGATGTCACTGAGCGCCCCTCCGTACTGGAAAGCGGCACGATGTTGCTGGTCGGCACCGACAAGGCACGCATCATCAACGAAGCTTCGCGGTTGCTTGATGACGAAGAGACCTACACCCGCATGAGCCGGGTGCACTTTCCTTACGGCGATGGTCACGCCAGCGAATTGATCGCCACCCGCCTCCACGCCTGGTTGAGCGCTCGCTCGACGGCGGGTGACGGGGTATGAGTCTGGGTTGGGTCGATTTTTTTGCGTATGTGCTGTTTGGTCTCAAATATGTGGCGATTGCCCTCGCCCTGCTGATGTTCTTCCTCGGTCTCGATGACCTGTTCATCGACCTTGTGTACTGGAGTCGCAAGCTGATCCGGCGCTGGCGGATCTACGATAAATTCGAACGCGCCGACGAGCAGCGGCTGTACGCGATTGCCGAAAAACCGCTGGCGATCATGGTGCCGGCGTGGAATGAAGTCGGTGTGGTCGGCGAAATGGCCCGCCTGGCGGCCTCGACCATCGATTACGAGAACTACCAGATTTTTGTCGGCACCTACCCCAACGACGCCGAGACCCAAGCGGACGTCGACGCGGTCTGCCAGCACTATCCCAACGTGCACAAAGTGGTTTGCGCCCGCCCCGGACCGACCAGCAAGGCCGACTGTCTGAACAACATCATCGACGCCATTCTGCGTTTCGAGAGCGAGGCGAAAATCCAGTTCGCCGGGTTCATCCTGCATGACGCCGAAGACGTGATTTCACCGATGGAGTTGCGTCTCTACAACTATCTGCTGCCCAACAAGGATCTGATCCAGATCCCGGTTTATCCGTACGCACCGGAATGGAAAGGCTTCACCGCCGGCCACTATGTCGACGAGTTCGCCGAAAACCACGGCAAGGACGTTATCGTTCGCGAAGCCCTGACCGGTCAGGTGCCGAGCGCGGGTGTCGGTACGTGCTTCAGCCGCAAAGCGATCAGCGCCCTGCTCGAAGACGGCGACGGCATTGCCTTCGATGTTCAGAGTCTCACCGAGGACTACGACATCGGTTTCCGCCTCAAACAAAAAGGCATGAAGTGCATTTTCGCCCGTTACTCGGTGAGCGATCCGAAACTGGCGCTGGAGCAGCCTTGGGCGTTCGGCATGAACCGCGAATTTTCCCAAGTTATCTGCGTCCGTGAGCATTTCCCGCGCGACTTGCAGCACGCGATCCGGCAGAAATCGCGCTGGATTGTCGGCATCGTGTTTCAAGGCACCAAAAACCTCGGCTGGAGCACCGGCCTGCTCAACTATTTCCTGTGGCGCGATCGCCGCGGCCTGATCGCCTACATGCTGAGCTTTCTGGTCAATCTGTTGTTCGCAGTGCTGCTGGTCATGTGGTTGGTCACGGTGATTTCTCCGGACTCCTGGCGCTACCCGTCGATTCTTTCCGACAGTTCAATACTACCGGTGCTGCTCTGGCTTAACGGTTTCATGCTGCTCAATCGTCTGTTCCAGCGCGGCTGGTTCGTGACCCGCTATTACGGTCTGGTTGAAGGCCTGCTGTCGGCGCCACGGATGATGTGGAGCAACTTCGTCAACTTCTTCGCCAACCTCCGCGCGCTACGCCAGGTCATGGAAATGGGCGATTCGCGGCGCGTGGCCTGGGACAAGACCACCCACGAATTCCCTGCGCTGACCAAGGCACAACGCGTACCGCTGGGGCATCGTCTGGTCGAGAAAGGCTTGATCACCGAAGAGCAACTGGAAGCCGCCATCACCAGTCCGGTTCGTCGCCGACTCGGTCGGGAATTGTTACTGCGTGGGTACATCGACAGCACGCAACTGGTGCAGGCACTGGCCGAGCAGCTTGATCTGGAATGGGCGCCACTCAACCCGTTCAAACTCGATAAGCGCCTGATTGATGCCTTGCCGCGCCGCATCGCCTCGCACTACGGCGTTCTGCCCGTGGCCGAGGAAGGCGAAACACTGGTGCTTGCCTCCGAAGGCCCGGTCAGTCAGGTCTCCCTCGGCGCCATCAGCCGACAATTAAAGCGTCCGGTGCGTAGCCGTCTGGCACCGCAAGGCCGTGTGACTCTGGGGATTCGTTACTGGTACGCCAGCCCCCGTCAGAATGAGGAAGTGCGTCATATGCTCCAAGTGCTTGAACGTCATCAGGACGATGAAGCCTTGCTGGAACGCGTCAGCCGCCATCAGGTGTTGCTGGGCAACCTGTTGCAGGTTCGCGGCATGGTGCCGCCCACTCTGTTCAATCAAGCGCTGATTGATTTCGATGCGGAAAACATGTCGCTCGGCGAGCACCTGATCGACCGCGGCATGATCACCCGCGAAGTACTCGAACAGGCGCTGGCGGATCAGACGAGTGAACAGCAAGCGGCTTACCGCATTGTCCGGGAGGTCGCATGAAGCCTGTTTACCGTCATTCCCTGATGATGGCGAGCCTGTTGCTTGGGTTGAGTACCGCGTACCCACTGCAAGCCGCACCATTGAGCGAGTTCGAACAGTTCCGCAGTTATCCCTATATGGATCGCAGTTACCGCGAGGCGAAAAAAGGTAACTGGAAAGAAGTCGAACGGCTGATGCGGCACCTGCTGGAAAAGGTGCCGAAAAACGATGAGGCGCGTGCCATGCTGGTTGAGTCGCTGGCCAAACAGCGGCGCTATCAGGACGCCGTTCAAGCGTTGCCGAACGATAACAGCGAGGCAGTTCTCGATTTGCGCCTGACCTGGATCGAACAGGATCCACCGACCAGCACTCAAGTCGAACAATGGATGGCCACCAGCAGCCTCAACGACCGTGTGCGGTTGTGGCAGGCCTACAGCTTGAGTCTGGCGAAATTCGGCGGTGCCGCCAAAGCCCACGACTGGCTGGCACATTTGGCGCCCAAGGGTGACGACAATATTCTGCGTCTGGCGCGCTCGAACTGGTCCGAGCAATTGCGTGACTGGAGCGGCACCATCGAAGAACTCGCGCCGCTGGTGGCGCGTCAACAACTCGATACCGAAGGCTGGCAACGGCTGGCCAATGCCTACGTGCAACGCCTTGATGAGCAACCGCTGCAACAACTGCTGCAACAGGCGCCAAGCCCTGAAGCGGCGCGCAAAGTTCGACTGGCGATGGTCGATCGCGCCATCGCCATGGGCCACGATCAGCAGGCTCAGCGCTGGCTGCAATCATTGCCGGCGTCGGATCTGGCCGATCCGTTACAACGTCAGCGGCTGTGGGAGCTGGCGCGGCAGACTGATGATGTGCCGACTGTCCAGCGTCTCAGCAACGACTTGCAGCGCCCTTGCCTGGAAACCGTCGACTGGCTGTCGCGGCACGATCCGGAAGCTGCACGGGTGCAACTGCGTGGTTGTCAGCCAACAGATGATCCCCAGGCCTGGCTGGTTCTGGCGCAACGTCTGCAAGCCACCGACCTGTTGCAAAGTACACAACTGCCGCAGCCCTGGGACAGCCAGCGGCAAGCGCAACTGCTCTATGTCTGGCAGGAACAGGGTGAGAGCAGCAAGGTCATGGTCTGGCTCGCCGGTCAGACGCAAACCCCTGCGGTGGTCAAACGCCGCGCGGAGCTGGCGCAGCGCATGGGGCGCCGCACTGAAGAACAGACCTTGTGGGAATACCATTACCGCCAGACCGGCGATCTGGCCTCACTGAATCAGGCCAGTTTTCTCGCGTTCAATAGCGGCGATCGCGCGCACGCACAGCAATTGCTGGAAAACGCTTACGACCGTCATGGCGGACGTCTGCCGGCCACCGCGCTGCAGCGTCTCGCCGGGATCTACGCCTCTTTGACAGAGGTCACGCCGGCCCAGCAGCAACGCATGGCTTCGTTGATCGATCGTGTCGACGGCGCCACTCGCGGGCAATTGCTCGCACAACTGGCAGAAAAAGGTCAGTGCCATGTCGTGCAGCAGGCCATCGGCAGTCACCCCCAAGCAATTGGCGACTTCCGCGCCCTCGGCCGTTGTGCGATGCCCGATCGACCCGGCGAAGCCGTCGTTTATTACCAGCAAGCCGAGAAACTTGGAGACCGCAGCAGTCGTTTGCCTTTGGCCTATGCGCTCGAAGCTGCCGGCGATTCCGCCGGTGCCTTGGCGATCTGGCGCAACATCCCCGCTGCGGAGCTCACAGACAACGCACGTCTGACCGCCAGCCGCAGTGCGCTGAATGCCGGCGACGCCCAAACCGCCGAGCGCTTCTGGCAACAGAGCAACACTCGCGGGGCTAACGAATGGGCGCTAGGCGCGGCGATTGCCGATGCTCGCGGCGCGCATGTACAGGCGCTGGAACGCCAACGCCAGGCCCTATTAAAAGCACCGGATGCCGGGCACTTTTATGCCGCCTCGGTCACCGCACAAAAGGCTGGTGATTTGTCACAAAGCACCGCATGGCTGGCCGAAGCCGTGCGCCGCGATCCGGAAAACCCACGCTACCGCGCCGATTACGGCATGCGTTTGTCGGGCGCACAAACCCGTGAAGAGCGCGCCAGTGCAATCCCCTATCTGCAACAGGCGACCCGCGACTTCCCAGAGGATTATCGTCTGGGCGAAACCCTGGCCTGGCGCTACGACGAAGTCGAGGACAGCGCCTCCGCGCGCAAGGAATTGCGTCGCGTGATCGACCTCGAACAGAACCCGGTTGCGGCGGACGATGAAGACGGCAGCATGGAGGCTCGTCGCTATCGTCAGCGCCGTGCTCATGAGGCCTTGTCCCGGCGGGATAACTTCACGATTGCCAGTACCTGGTCGCCGGCTGGGGTATCGACCAACGACTTTTTACGCGCCGACGATAACGAAGGCAGCAAACGTGTTGCGCAGTCGCAAAACGTGCAGGTCGCCATGTGGGATCACGCGCTCGGTGAGGAACCAAGCCGCGCCGGCAGTACGTTGTCGGTTTATGGCCGTGCTTTACTGGGCGGCATCGGTCGCTCCAGTTACGCGGAGTCCTTCGCAACCGGCGTGGGCTTGCGCTACAAGCCGTGGGGCACGGCCAACATCAACTTCTACGCCGAAATCTACAAGCAGACCGGTGTCAGCGATGACGGCAGCAACGGCATGCGTCTGGGCGAATTGTTCAATCCCGGTAAAGTCTGGGATCAAGGGCATGACTACGACCGCTATGGTCGAACCAGCACCGACTACCTGCTACGCGCCACCGCCTCGTTCCTTGATCAGGGCAAGTACCGCAACGATTGGCGCGTCGACGAAAGTGAATGGGATGAACGCTTCCTCTACCTCGACGCCGCCTGGTGGACCAAGGCCGGCGATCACCAATGGTTATCGCGTTTCCAGCAAGGCCATACGTGGAAACTGCCGTTCAATGGCGCACAAACGATCATGCCGTACGGATTTCTCGAATTCGCCAGCCAGGATCCGAGCAACGACTGGCGTCAGGATTTGCGCACCGGCGTCGGTTTGCGCTGGCAATGGTGGTACGACGATGACCGCTACAACGCCTACCGCTCGAAACTGACGGTGCGTACCGAATATCAACAGTCGCTGGGCGGCAATTTGTATGAAGGCGGCAACGGTGTGCTGCTGGGCGTGGAGTGGAATTTCTGATGGCTCGCTGGATAATGTTTTTCTGCTTGTTGCTTAGCGCCGTCGCTGTGCGTGCTGATGAGCGTGTGTTCTATCAACCGCTTAATGTCGATGCCAGTCTCAGCCAGACGCAATGGCAAAAAATCTGGCAAGACAGCGCAAAGCAAGGCACGCGGACGCTGATCGTGCAATGGACTGCGTATGGTGACTCTGACTTCGGTGGTGCCAATGGCTGGCTCGCCAACAGTTTGAAACTGGCGCAGCGGCAAGGCTTGCAGCTGGTACTCGGATTGAAAATGGATCCGGCCTACTACCAGCGCATTGATGAACTCGACAGCGCCGGCCTCACCACGTATTGGCAGGCGCAACTGGGCCAGACACTGGCGCAGCAGCAAAAGCTGCGCAAGGACTGGAAGTTGCCGGTAACGGGTTGGTACCTGCCACTGGAGCTCGACGACTTGCACTTTCTCGCCGCAGAACGCCGGGCGACGTTGCAACGCCAACTGACGGATCTGGCGGGCAAACTGGATGCTCCCCTGCACATCAGCGCATTCAGTGCCGGCAAACTCGCGCCGTCGGTCAATGGAAAGTGGTTGGGCGATCTGGCGGCTGCCGGAATTCAGGTCTGGTGGCAGGACGGTGCGGGTACCGGGCGCCTGGCCCCGTTGGTACGCACCGGTTATGCCGGCGAACTACCCTGCTCGGTGGGTATCGTGCGTGAGGCGTTCCGGCAGGTCAGCCGCGATGGTCAGCCATTTCGTGCCGAGCCCAGCGCACCTGACGTGACATCTACCGGTTGTCATCCAAACGCCGTATTTTCCCTGCGTTACCGCCCATGGGGCCAGGTGATCCTCGACAACCAGCGCAAACATCAGGGTATCGATGTACAAAATCATTGAAGACGAAGTGCTGAAAAAAACCGCGCCGGCGGCAGTGCGCGCCGAGTTCGTCCAGCACGAATTCGAGCGCCTCCACCGGTTCAGCGTGTTGATCTTCCTCACCAGCACGTTCATGTGGCTGGTGTTTGATCTGATCGTCAGCTTCCTCGGCGGCCAGGGCTTCACCTGGCGTTCAATGGTTTTCCTATTGCTGTTTTCGATTCTGACCGTCGTGCTGGGGTTCACCCGCAAGGCGCGTCATTTTGATGTGCTGACCGTGCTCTTCGTGCTCGGTCTCACTGTTGGCGTCCGGCTCATTGTCTACGGTGTACCGGACATTGTGCAGAGTTCCTGGCTGGTGCTTGCCGCCGCCAGCATGCTCTACAGCATCTCGGTACTGCCCTTAAGTCGCGTGGCGTTTTTCGTCGTGCAACTGATCATCTGGTCGTTGCTCAACCCGTTTATCAATACCAGCATCAGCCTCTTCGAATTGCGAGGGGTCATGACGGCTTGCTACAGCGTGTTTCTGTGTGCACTGACCATCTACACCTTTCTCAAACTGCGCGAGGCCAAGCTCTACAACTACATCATGTCGCAGTTGCTGCTGGATCAGGCCTACAACGATACCCTCACTGAAATCCCCAACCGCCGTTCCTTCATGACCCTCGCGGAAAAACACCTGCAAACGGTTCCGCGCGAACACGATCATTACTTATTGATGATCGACATCGATAACTTCAAGAAAGTGAATGACACCTATGGGCACGACATCGGCGATGAAGTGCTCAAGCGCGTTGCCGCCGACATCAAAATGGTGATGAACGCGCATGACTTTGCTCGATTGGGTGGCGAGGAGTTTGCGATTTATCTGACCGATGTTGGCCGGGAGGATGCCGAAGCACTGGCCGGGGAATTGTGCAGACTCGTGCGCGAACAACCGACGAAGTATCCGGTGACCATCAGCATCGGCGTAACCCGGGTCGAAGAACACGACACCCTGACTCAGGCGTTGATCAAGGCGGATGATGCGTTGTACGAATCGAAGCATTCGGGGAAGGATCGCTACACTTTTCATCGCTGATAAGTGCGTTATCGCTAAGACCAACTTCGCGAGCAAGCCCGCTCCCACACTTGAAATGCATTCCAATTGTGGGAGCGGGCTTGCTCGCGAAGGGGCCAGTAAGACCAGCAAATCAATCAGTCATTTTTTATCAGCAACACCCGCGTCACCCGCCGCTCTTCAACCGCCACCACCGTCATCTGCCAGCCTTCGTATTCCAGACGATCGCCCACCATCGGCAAGCGATCCAGCAAACTCATCACCAGACCGGCCAGCGTTTGATAATCCTCGGTGGGCTCAGCGCCAAACCCGGTGCGCTGCCGCACCCGTGTCAGGTTCAGCGCACCGCTGACCATAAACCCACCCTGCTCTTCAACCACGTCGGGGCCTTCAACTTCACTGGCGTCGGGTAATTCACCGGCAATCGACTCAAGGATGTCGGTCATGGTCAAGATACCGACAAAATCACCGAATTCATTGACCACAAACGCGATGTGGGTCGACGCGGCACGCATTTGCTCCAATGCGTTGAGAATCGAATAGCTCTCGAGCAGATTGATCGACTTGCGCGCCAGGTGCTCCAGATTCGGCTCCTCACCGGCCAGATACTCTTTGAGCAATTCTTTCTTGTGCACGAAGCCCAGGGGTTCATCCACCGCGCCATCGCGAATCAACGGCAATCGCGAGTAGGACGAATGCATCAATCGTGTACGAATCGCTTCGGCATCGTCGGCCAGGTCGATGTAGTCGACATCGGCGCGCACAGTCATCAGGGCACGAATCGGACGCTCAGCCAATTGCAGAACGCCGCTGATCATCACGCGCTCGCGGCGGTCGAACAGTTCCGTACTCGGCGCTTCGCCGTTGTCGAGCAGGTCAGAAATCTCCTCGCCCACTTCCTCCACTGCCAGTTTGCGCCCGCCCAGCAGACGCATCACCGCGTGGGCCGTGCGCTCACGCATCGGACGCAAGCCCTGCATCGAGCGTTTGCGACGGGCACGGGCAATCTGGTTGAACACTTCAATCAGAATCGAGAAGCCGATGGCTGCGTACAGATAGCCTTTCGGGATGTGGAAACCCAGGCCTTCGGCGGTCAGGGCGAAACCGATCATCATCAAGAAGCCCAGACACAACATGATCACCGTCGGGTGCGCATTGACGAAGCGTGTCAGCGGCTTGCTCGCGACAATCATCAGACCGATGGAGATGATCACCGCGATCATCATCACCGCCAGTTCATCGACCATGCCGACAGCGGTAATCACCGCGTCCAGCGAGAACACGGCGTCGAGCACCACGATCTGCGCGACGATCGGCCAGAACAACGCATAAGCGGTGTTAGAGGTGCGTTCGCCGACATGACCTTCCAACCGTTCGTGCAACTCCATGGTGGCTTTGAACAGCAGGAACACACCACCAAACAACATGATCAGGTCGCGACCGGAGAAGCTCTTGTCGAACACCTCAAACAGCGGCTGCGTCAGGGTTACCAGCCAGGAAATACTCGCCAACAGGCCCAGGCGCATGATCAGCGCCAGCGACAGGCCGATGATTCGCGCGCGGTCACGCTGATGCGGCGGCAGTTTGTCCGCCAGAATCGCGATGAACACCAGGTTGTCGATGCCGAGCACCAGTTCCAGCACGATCAAAGTCAACAAGCCTAACCAGGCCGTGGGATCCGCTAACCATTCCATAAAATATCTCGATCTCTCTTCAGTAAATTCAGGCTGCCGGACACGACGAAGTGCAACGCGATAGCTCTGAAGCTGCGTTGTCTACGATAGTCGGGTGTCGGAAAACCGGATGCTGCGAGTGCGTCAAGACCGCGCCGTGGCGCATGGGAAACGGATAACTGGGAGGCTCCGAGAGGGTGTTCATGCAAATCCTGAAAGAAAAAAGGCCTTGAAGCGTACAGGCAGAAGCGGGCCTTTCCCCAGTCGCAAATTATTTCAAAATCTGTAAAGCACAGCTTTGATGGGCTGCCGAAGCCTCTCCGGCAGCCGATGGAGTCCACTGATAAACCTAGTGTCCGGCCAGCCGCTGCAGCTGTTCCAAAGTGTGTGTCTCCAGGGGAATGCCGTACTTGAGCGACTTCTCACGTTGCAAATGCCGACGATCACCCGGCAGACGCTTGAGCCCGACGCCGTGCATTTGCCGCACCAGTTCATGGCTGCGCTCGGCAAAACTCTGGCCCGACGCCTTGGAGGGATCAATCACGATCAGCAACTGACCGGTCCATGGCGTTTTCGCGCCGGGATGATTCTTCCAGTCGAACTCGAACGAGAAGTTTCCACCGGTGAGTGCCGCCGCGAGCAACTCGACCATCATCGACAGCGCCGAGCCCTTGTGCCCGCCAAACGGCAACAGCGCGCCACCTTCCAGAATGGCTTTGGGATCTTGCGTCGGCTGACCAAGGCTATCGACGCCCATTCCCGGCGGCAGGCGTTCGCCGTTACGCGCGGCAATCTGCACGTCGCCGTGCGCAATGGCACTGGTGGCCAGATCGAAAACGATCGGCGCCGCCCCGGCTTGTGGCGCGGCGAAAGCAATCGGATTGGTACCGAACAATGGCCGATCGGCGCCGTGCGGCACCACGCACGTCATGCTGTTAACCACGCTCAGGGCGACCAGGCCCTCCTCGGCGAACGGCTCAACGTCCGGCCACAGTGCCGCGAAGTGATGGGAATTGCGGATCGCCAGCGCCGCGATCCCGGCGCTGCGTGCTTTCTCAATCAGTAGCGGACGGGCCGCCGCCAACGCTGGCTGGGCAAACCCGTTTCCGGCATCAACCCGCACAAATCCGGCAGCGACATCCTCCACCAGCGGCACAGCCTGCCCGTTGACCCAGCCACTTTGCAGGGTCGACACATAACCGGGGATACGGAACACGCCGTGACTGTGCGCCCCGTCACGCTCGGCGCCGGCACAGTTAGCGGCCAGTGATCGAGCGACCTGCGCAGAGGTGCCGTGGCGCAAAAAAATCGTTTCAAGCAGTTGCGTCAGTTCTTCGAGCGACAGCGTGGATAAAACAGCAGCAGACACATGATCGGATGGCGCAGACATCTGAAGCTCCAGATTAATTATTGGAGGGAACAACAGCGTACGAATTCGCGAATCGATTAATCACGCCTGTAAGGCAGCGTGTCAACCCTTGCCGAGGGCAACGGCGTCACAGACTGGCACACTCTCGGGCACTGGGTGCGGTAACTATGTACCGCACGCATCTCTCTTTCGCCCCATAACCTAGCGACTCTATCTTCCGGCGCTACCGATGCGCCCTGTCGAGACTCGCGCATGTCCGCACCTTTTTCCCCGTTGTTGTTTCCAGAAACCTTGAAGTCTCCCGGCCTCTGGGCTGAGTTGGGCCGAACCCACGGTTTGTCGAGCAAGGATTTCGACTGGCTGGCCCATATTGAACTGGCTACTCAGGCGTTGCGCAGTGAACAAGTGCCGCCGATGCTGGCCCAGCGCATTTTGCTCAACACTGACGAATCCCCCGCCGAACCCTTGGTGGGCAGTTTTATTCTTGGCGCCACACCGAACGACCGCGGCGAGATTCTCTACACCCCTTACGAAGGCATCAAAAAACACTACAGTCGCGCCGATCTCGTCGAGCAATTGGAAAAACGCCTGAATTCCTCCGGCGACGCCGAACGGTTGTTGGCTTTTTTACCGATATCCCGGCGCAAACGCCTACTGGATTCAGCGGCCATCCGGGTCACCTTCGAAACCATTTCTGGCGATGTATTCGATGATCAGCAGGCCTTGATTCGACAGGCGCAACGCGTGAACGCTGAAGCCATGCTTGTCGAGTTGCAACAGTTACCCTCACTCAACGCATTGCTTGAACAGGTCATGGATGGATTGCTTGGAAACGCTTTTCCCGGCCTGCAACATCGCCTTACACGTGTGAGTTTTTATCTCAATCCCGACAACGATCAAACCCGACACTGGCTGGACTCCATGAGCCTGAACGACGCCGTGTTGATGTATTACCGCAATCAATGCTGGCCGGCCGGCCAGTTGCACGAATTTTCCAACCCGGCCATGACGCCGCGATCCGGGGATGAAGCGCTCTGGGAGAACGCCGTACTCAGCGCTTCAAGAAAATTGGCCGCGTTGTTGTTTGCGCAACTCGAAGCTTACTGGCAGGCCCCTTGCGCCGACGGCTCTACCCGTCGCGACTTTTTCGCTCAAGCGCTGGATGATCAGGCACGGGCCGAACTGCTGCTCAAACGCGAAACCAATATTATCGGTGCCGCGCAATTCGTCACGCTGCACCAAATGATCGAGCCGCTGCCTTCCGCCTCTCGGCTGCCGACCATCGAAACGGTGCGGATGTGGGAATACCAGGCCAATTACGTGGAGCTGGCGGGCTCGTTGATGATCAGCCACGACCACGCTTATCTCTACACCCCTACACAGGGCTTGCAGGTGCTCAAGGACTACCTCGATCTCAAGGAGACCTTGCTGAGGAAATTCAGGAGCGTCGGACACGAAGATGAACTGTACGGCCTGTTGAATCTGGAGGAACGCAACCGTTTCATCGGCTACGACCGCCCGCAAGTGACAGGGGAAATCGTTTCCGGCGAGATCTTCAAAGTGCTGTTCGAGTTGATCATCACCAAACAACGGCAGAACATTGATTACGCCTTGCAGGTGTTTCGCCACAGCGATGGTGCCGTTGACATACATGCGCTGGCCGACAAGGCGCTGGACATTCGCACGATGCTCCACGAGCAGTTACTGAACTTCGACGCCGACGAGCGCTGGAGTACCCGCCCGGCATTGTTCGGGCGCGAACAGCCTTCGTGGGTATTAGCCGACAAAACCAGACTGGCAATCAAGTCATTCGCCGACGTCAAAGCGCCCATCGTTGTCGAGTTCGCGGCGCAACCACTCACGTCAGCAACGTCGCAGCGCAATTACCTTGAGCAAATGAAACCGAGGCTGGCCCATGCCCTGTTCGTAGGTATTTGTGGCGAAGCGCGCATGCGGGTGATTTACGGCACGCTCCAGAAAGCACAGAGGGCGATAGTCGATACCGTTTTTGATGCCGACCAGCCGACACGCAGCAACCGTCGTCCACTGAATGGCTTTCGCCCCGATGCATGGTCGCTGACAGTGAATTGCTCCGGAGAGACAAAACCACTGCCCCTCGATCAATGTGTGTTGCTGACGGAACGCGGCGGTCTCGATACAGAACACTCCGGACGCGTGATCTTGTGGACACCTGCCTGGGGACTGGAAGCGTTTGACGACATCCTCCGCGCCCGACAAGCGCTGAACTTCCGGCTTCTCGACAGCGTTCAACGGCTTCCTCTGTTGGAAAACCTTCGTCCGTCACAACAACTGCTCCACCGCCGGTATTCGTTAGGCTCGTTGCAACTGATCGAGGGCAATGTGCTGGAGACCTGCATGCAATCGGCCATTGATCACTATCTGGCTCGTTGCGAACAATTACGTGTACGCCTGAAGGATTCCGCTCGACTGACAAAGGCTCTGTCTTTGCTCAGCAAAGCACCGCTGGAAACCAACTTGCAACGCGCCGCGGATGTTGCCCAAGCCATCAGGCAGCAGCAATTGCTGCCGGCCTGGCTAGGCATGGCGCCGCTTGCCGAGCAACAGCTGCACTTCGAGTTATTGGAGCAGTGGCGCAATAGCGTGACGGACGACAAGGATTATCTGCACGGCATTCCTTCTCTGTCGAACTACGTAGAGGCAACGCTGAAAACTTTGCTCGACGCGCAATTCCCCGGCAGCCACCTTGAGCCGCAACGAATAGAAATCAAGCCCAGTCTGGCGCTCGCCGGACCTGCGCAAAGCCTGCCCGAGTTCGCGCTCAATCACATCAATATCGCCCAGGGCACCGGCTTCAGCGTGGCCTCGAAAACCAGTCGAGCCCTACCGCCAGGACTCGATCAATCCGTCGTCAAAAAAATGCTGGCGTCGCTGAAGATTCCGAGCGCCTACGCAAAAACCGTTACTGATGCCCTCGCGCAAGACGTTCGCAAACAGCGTTTTCTCCGCCAGCTACCTTGGCAATTGTTGCAACACGCGCATGCTCTGAAGCTGCAGCAACGCTTGTCTGACAAAGCTTTCAACCTGGTAACGCAAGTTCTGGACATGCCGGACGGCAAGGCCCGCGCAACCGTAGAAGGCGCACACGCAACTATTTCCCCGTTGTCGCTGATCAAGACGCCACGAGCTATACCCGTTGAAATACCAGGCATGTATGTCATCGGCGCAAACGATAGTCTGCGAGTGCTCTATGCACCCTATGACGAGGAGGTGTTTCGAGAGTTTGCAACAGACAGCGACCTGATCGCCGCGCTGAATACACCGGGTAGCCTGCAAAATCAGCTTATTCGACGCGCACCCGAAAACCAGCAAGCGTCCCTGCACGGACTGCTGCACTCGAGCATTGGCGAAGTCAGTGAAATGACATTGGCGATGAGTCCGCTCACCGGCAATATTCTGCACCATCTCTACGACGACAACACTTCGCTGCTGCCCCACCTGCTCGCGAGCCAATTGAAAAGTACCGCGCAATCTGATTGGGAGGCTGCAAAAAAACTCTTCAGTGGGGGTATCAAACTGATTTCCACCATCCTCCCGGGCAAGCTCGCCTACCTCTCCTTTCTGTGGCGAAGCTACAACGACTTCAAGGAATCGGCAGAGGATTTACAGGATCACCATTGGAATCGCGCGGTACACGCATTTATTGCAGGCGCACTGCAAATGGTCAGCATGGGACGCTTGTCGATCGAGACGTCTGCAGAATCGACGGCCGTGCCCGACGAATCAGTGCCGGCGGCACCGCACCTTGATCGGATTAAACCCACCGCACCATCGCGCACCGAACTGCACCCTTTTGAAACCAACGCAGTTGCCCTGAAAGACCTCAGCCACCAACTCGACACCGGTACTTACTTCAACACCACGGACAAGCGCACCTACGCGGCTGTCGCGGGTAAGGTTTATTGCGTGGACAAACCCGGCCCGGTTTGGCAGTTGCTGAATGAGCAGACCCACGGGCCATCGCTCATAAAAATCGGCACTCAGCTGATTCTCGACCCTGACCGGCACACCGTCCATTACGGCAAGGCGATGTCCAAGATGTACAACCGCTTCGCCGCCGACCGCGAACGCCGGCTGGTACTGAACATCGAGGCACTCGGCATGGAGGCCATCCGCAGCAAACACCCGGACAAAGCGCGGATGCTGGTGCAGGCCATCGATATGGCCCGCTATTACGCATTCAACAGCTTGCATAATCTGGCACAACTGCGCAGTGCACCGGTCGGCACCCGACTCGATCGCTTCCTCAAGCAGTTCTTTGATGTGAGTCAGATCGACGACACGCTGATCAACAAAATAAAACAGGCGATCGTCCCGGTGTGCACGGCGCTGGTAGATCCGAGTGAGGACTTGATGAACACCGACCGCTTCGTCATTGGTTCGAACAAATACCCCGGCGCCAACCTGATTGCCTTCGTCCTGGATGAGGATGAGCAACGCAAGGTGCACTTCACCGAAAAATTCTTCTCCCAGCAACTGGACTGGTACAAATCTTCTCTGACCGAACCCTTTAATGTCGACGGGCATGCCCAGGCGTCCGTGCTGATTCATGAATTTGCCCATCAAATCTGCAACGCCGTAGACATTGCCTCGCTGGAAGCCCGCCGGCCCTTCAGCGATTTGATCGAGACCCTTACCGGCCAAGGCATCGCGATGAAAAACACTCAGCAGACGTTCCAGCGTCAAGCGCTGTCGTTGGCCACCCCGCGACAAGAGCTGTTTTCGCGCTGGAGCGATAAGCAACAAGCCTGGATTGGCTTCGATCAACTGCCTCACATGACGAACGTCAGCCGACAGATACTCGACGCCACGCTGAGCCCCACGCTGAACGACGCACGCAATGCCTTCCTCGATCAACAAACGCCACATCCGCGCATTGAGACTATTTTGCGCAATGCCGACTCGATTGCTTTCCTGATCGGCGAGATGGGCCGGCAATTGGATCCGGCACCAGTCATTGCGCCGTAATCAGGCAAAAAAATGCGCAGGCCAGGCCTGCGCATGATTGAGACAGAGAGCTGTGACGTCAGTCTTTCTGATCCCGCAAGACATTGCCCGAAGCACCGTCGATGCGGAACTCGTACACAACGCCGTCGGCTTTACGCCCTTCGCCTTTCCAGTAACCGTTGTTGTCGGCTTCGATTTCGTAAACCTCTACGTAACCGGCTTTGGTTTTGACGATTTCGATGGCTTTCTCAATGGTGATCCAGCCTGCACCGGGCTTGTCTGCCAGCGCGGCGCCAGCGCTGAGCAAACTGGTGGTGGCAATCAGGGCGGCAAAAGTTTTTTTGATCATTTTTTCACTCCATTTGTGGATAGTGCGCGAGGGTGTCCTGTTTTTTTGGGCGCCCCAGGGAAAAATAAGTTCCACTTTGATGGGTAATTGCCATGACGGATGTTCTCGGCAACTGATCGTCAAGGTTAGAATGTGCGAAATCAGGACGAGTCAATGACCCAAGACACCCTCTCGGAAGCCGAATACGATGCGATCACCGATGCCGCCGCGCATTGGTGCATGCGTGTGCACGCGGCTGATTGCACGGACGAAGAGCGACGCGCGTTCGAACAATGGCTCGATGCTCACCCGCTGCATGCGTTCGAATATGAAGCGATGCTGGAAATCTGGGACGTTGCCGAACATCTGCCGCGCCCCGAAGTTGACGTTGTCGTGCCGATCAGCCGCTCGCCGGCACGCTCGTGGCGACACTACGCGGTAGCCGCTGGTGTTTGCGCCGTCGCATTACCGCTGGCTGCAGTCGCTGGCTGGAACCTTGGCTGGTTGCCCAACAGCTATCAGCATTTCGCCGCCACCGACAACGTACGTCAGGTCACGCTGGGTGATGGCAGCCAGCTCGAACTGAATCTGAACACCGAGCTGACCTTCAGTAATTACAAGGACGAGCGCCGCGTCACCCTGGAAAAAGGTGAAGCGTTCTTCACCGTCAGCCATGACATGAGCCACCCGTTTGTCGTGCGTGCAGGCGAAGGCAGGATTCGTGTAACGGGCACACGTTTCAACGTCTGGATGTATGAAGACCAAGTGCGGGTCAACCTGATTGAAGGTTCAGTGCTGGTGACCAGCAACACTGCATTGTCGGGTGATGGTTTGCGTCTCGGGCCGTCGATGCAGGCTCGCTACAAGCATGGTGATTACATGCCGCAGATCAGCCAGACCTACCCCAATGACAGCGCTTTGGCCTGGCGCAGCGGCAAACTGGTACTCGACAATCTGTCGCTCAACGACGCACTGCCGCTGATCAATCGATATCTGGACAAACCGTTGATGCTCAACGATAACGCGACCGGTGCGATTCGCGTGGGGGGCATTTACAACATCAAAGAGATGCACAATCTGCCAAGCACTCTGCCCAAAGTGCTGCCGGTTTATCTGTCGCGTAACAAGGATGGCGACCCGGTGATCAACTCGCTGCCACAACAACCGCCAAAAAGCTGAAGGCCGCGCCCCTTGCGGGATGCGGCCTCCATTTTTAAAGTCGCAATAGCCGTTTTTACTGCGTTGCCACTTTTCCAGTCTTATCCAGTGCTTCGCGGATGGTCTGTACCTGATACTGCGGATCCGTCTGAATCTGCTGTTCGGTAAACGGCAGGACGCTCCATTGTTTCTTCGAGAACGCTTCAGTCTGATCCCGCGAATACTTCGATGCCGGATCACTGGACAACGAGAACGCCAACAGTCCTTGCGCGTGCGGGCCCTTTTCATCGAACGTGACCACTTGCAGGTAGCTGGTGCCGCTGACCACTTCCAGTTTGCCGTCCTCACGCGGCACGCTCTGAATCGCGTTATAGATCCCCAAAGTACCCGGCCCGCCATGAATCGGCGTCTGTTGCCCGCCACTGCTGACCACCTGAATATCACCCCAGCGAGCGTCAGACTTGAGGCCCATTTTTGCGCTTAATGCGACCGACGCCAACATGGCCTCGCGAAGCGCTTTGGCCACCGCTGGCTGCTCAATAGCCAGACCACGTGGCGTGTTTTGCGCATCCTTTGGATCGAACGCCACCCGCCAGATATCCGGAGATTCTTGCAAGGCTTGCATGATGCTCTGGAAGTGCACCAGGCCCAGACCCGAATCCAGATTGGCCCGGCCGTCCCACACTTTCAGGCTGGCACACAGCGGTTTCAGCGCAGCAGCGTCAGTACCTGTTTCATTGGCGCAGAATTTCAGCAGATCCGGCACAACCTGATCCGCCAAATACACTTGATCGTCCATCACCATGTGCTGGAGATCCTTCACCGCCAGGGTAGCGTTTTTGCTCAGGCTGGCGAGACGATTCAGGGCGAAGCGCGAGCGCAGCCCCAACGGTTGACCCTCCTGACTGATCAGCGGCGAGAACCCGGTCAAGGGTTGCGCCGGATTCGCCAGCCAGGCGGAATCATTGGAATGCTGTACGAAATCCTTGCGCAGTAATTGCGGCAGCTGGCTGGAGGCAAAAATACCTTTCTGCGCGGCTGCCGGATCAATGTCCCAGGCGCAAGCGCTGTTCGAGCCGTCCAGAATGATCATCTGCAAACCAATGCGTGGATCGCTGCATTTGGCCAGTTTATCGGCACTGACGTTGGGCACCACCGACAGGTTCATGTATAGCGTCTGTCCCTTGTCATCCACGGCCAGGGTATTAACCCAGGGAATGCCTTGAATTTTGTGCACCGAATCCTGCAAATCCTTGAGGCTGGCAGCCTGATTCATTGCGTACCACTGTTTGAGTACGCGATCGTTCTCAAGGTTGGCGTCGCGCAAACTGTACGCGTATTGATTATCCCAATCGAGCTTGCCCGGCCACTGCACCACCGGGCCGAACTGCGAGCTGTAAATGTCTCGCGATACCGGCACGACCTGGCCGTCCGCCTGCTTGACCTGCACCGTTACGGTCTGCTTGCTCATTGGCAGTGATTTGCCATCAAGCATGTAGTGCGTCGGATCTTTCGGATCGAGTGGCAGGCGGTAGAGCGTGAAGTGTTTCGACGAGTCAACCGTGTGCGTCCACGCCAAGTGCTGGTTGAAACCGATGTTGATCATTGGCAGGCCCGGCAGCGCAGCCCCCATAACGTCGAGTTTGCCGGGGATGGTCAGGTGCATCTGATAGAAACGCATGCCGCCGACCCAAGGAAAATGCGGGTTGGCCAGCAACATGCCGCGACCATTAAATGAACGTTCGCTGCCAACGGCCACCGCGTTGCTGCCGCGATCCAGGGCGAAACGTTGCTGGCGCACGCCGGCCATTTGATAAGCGTGATGATCGTGCTCGATCCGGGCAGTGGCCTGTGGCGGTGTCGCACCCGCCAGTGCTTCGGCGAATTGACCAACGCCACCTTCAACCAGCAGACGCCGCGTCAACTTGACCAAATCTTCAGCGGCAATGTCGCGCACCCATTCGCCTTGGCATTGCTGCGTCAGGCCTTGCTGGCGACGTTCGGCAAGATATTTGTTGTAGCCGGCGGCGTAACCTTCGACCAGATCCTGCACTTGGGAAGTCTGTGCCTGCCAAAAACCATTGACCGCTTCAGGCGTGTTCAGCCAATTGAAAAACACATCGCTGACGCGATTTTCGCGCTCTTCCACAGTGAACTGATCCGGGCCGAAATAGCGTGAGCGCTGACCGTTGACCGTGACGATCTCGTTGGCCAGCAGACAGAGGTTGTCTTGCGCGTAGACGTAGCCGATGCCAAAACCCAAACCGCGTTCGTTGTCAGCGCGAATGTGCGGCACGCCAAAAGCGGTACGCCGAATATCGGCGCTGGCCTCAGTGGCGGGACTGAGTGCATGGGCGGAAAAACTTAGCCCGAAAGCCATACCGGCAAGGGTCAGTCCAAATAACTGCCTGGAAATAATCACGCTCGCTCCTGATCGAAATGCCGAAGAGCGCAGGCGTGCCTGGCCTGAAAGGACGGGCACGCCTGCGCTCTGAAAACACCCACGCGTCCACGCGCAATGAGCCTTTGCAAGTAACGAAGCCGAGAAAAAAAATTTAGGCCGCCGAACAGCGATCTGAAGCCGTAATTACGGAGAAAAGACGAATTTCCGACAAAATTTCTACATTTTTTCTTTCATGATTTCTCGTGCTGATTCGTCTTGTTTAGAGAGAGCACAAAAACCTTTCCCGATCTGGCCCTGCAAAGGAGTAATCGCATGTACAACTCGCAACTACCATCGGACGGTAGCCAGGCGCCACAAGGGGCTTCCATGAGCTCCCTGGCGAGCGATTTCGGGCAGCGTGCCGACCGTCACGGCAACGAACGGATCCGCCTGCTACTGAAAAGTTTTGGTCTGCGCACCAGTCTGATCCGCCTGAAAGTTATCGACGCCCTGCTGGTCGCGGCACAAAGCAAACGTCGTCTGGGCGTTCGCGGCGTCCACAGCCAATTGCTGGATCTGGACATTCCGCTGTCATTTCTCAGCGTCCGCGAAGTCCTTAAACGCTTGTGCGCCGAAGGTGTCATCACCTTCAACGCCGACAAGAGTTACAGCCTGCATCCACAAGCTGCGGCCGTCCTCAACGAGTAACCCG
Organism: Pseudomonas rustica; assembly: GCF_049959085.1. Lineage (NCBI taxonomy): Bacteria > Pseudomonadati > Pseudomonadota > Gammaproteobacteria > Pseudomonadales > Pseudomonadaceae > Pseudomonas > Pseudomonas rustica. The sequence continues at coordinate 2,749,389 of NZ_CP188200.1, forward strand.
TACAGCGATCGCCGTCAGGATTTGACCTTGCGGCGCATCACGGCGTTGATAATCACCACGATCACCGCCACGGCGATGGCAATGTACTGAAACATCTTTTCAGTGATCATCCCGGCGTTTTGCGCCCAGGACAGGCCGAGCATGATCGCCAGTACCGACACGGCAATCAGAATCGAATAAATCAAACGTTGCTTATGGGTCATTGCGGTTTCCTGAAACTTTGAAATGTATCCGGTTTGTATCTGTTTGCATGCCATGCGCTTACCGTTTCACGGGGATGCGCCGCTGCAATCGGGGTCTCATGTTACAGCCGATGAAGAGTTTTGGCTTCATGACGGCGTAACCATGAGGATTTTTGAAATGCTGCGTCGAATCACCTGGCTGATTCCCGTTCTTGCCCTGCTGACCCTGAGTGGCTGCATCATCTTCCCCCACGGCGGCTGGCACGACGATCACCATCGTTACTACCAGGGTGGCCCTGGTTATTATCAACATCGCTAGAACAGGATTGTTCGCCCTGCCCGCGCTTCTCTGAATGACCGCGACAGGGAAATCACCCAGCCGATCCACTGCACACAATGCCCGCATTCAAGCGGGCATTTTTGTGTGCGCCGATCCGCCAGTCCAGCGCTTAAACAAGCCGCAAGCATTTGAAATCTAATGTCGCAGCAAACCGTTAGGCCACCGGATGGCGCGCGCCTAGGATTTGAGAATCTTTTTCGACTCGCAAACAAGGATGTTTATGCAGAGGACACTTATCAGGATCCACCGTCGACAGGCCATCGGATTTTGTCTGGCCATAATGGCGTTTGAATTGCTGACCTACATGGCCAGCGACATGATCATGCCGGCCATGCTGACGGTAGTGACGGAGCTGGATGCCGATGTGCGTCACGTGCCAAACGCCTTCAATCTGTACCTGATTGGCGGTGTCTGCCTGCAATGGCTGATCGGGCCATTGTCGGATCAATGCGGGCGGCGACCGATGCTGCTGCTGGGTTGCGCACTGTTTGCTATTTCCTGCGCGGTTGCCTTCATAACCGACAGCATCGAAATGTTCAATCTGCTGCGCGTGCTGCAGGGCATGGGTTTGGGGTTTGTGGTGGCCGTCAGTTATCCGGCCCTTCAGGAAGTTTTCTGCGAGGCGGACGCCGTGCGCCTGATGGCATTACTCGGCAATGTGGCGCTGTTGTCGCCCTTACTCGGGCCGCTGCTGGGCAGCCTGCTGCTGGAATGGGTGAACTGGCGCGAGCTGTTTCTGGGACTCGCGGTGGCGGCTGGCGTGGTCTGGGTCGGGCTATTTATCTGCATGCCCGAAACCGTGGGCATTGTGCGCCGTGACGGACAGGCGCTACGCCCGGTGGCCTTCTCTTGGCGACAGACCCGCCAGCGCTATCTGGCCCTGCTGGCCAATCGCAGGTTCCTCGCTGCAAGTCTGGCGCTAGGCCTGATGAGCCTGCCGTTGATTGCCTGGATTGGCCTTGCCCCCTTGTTACTGATCCAGCTGCTGGGCCTGACTTCGGTTGAATATGGCCTTTGGCAAATCCCGATTTTCTCAGCAGTTATCGTCGGCAACCTGATGCTTGATCGTTTATTACTGACGCACTCGATACCCGAACTGATAGGCCTGGCACTCTGGCCTTTCAGTCTTGGATTGCTGGCTCTGGGCGTGTGCGCAGTGATTGGCACAACCATCACCCCGGTGATTGCCAGCCTGGCGCTGTACGCCATCGGGTTGGGCATGAGCAATGCCGCTTTGTATCGAATGGCACTGTTTGCCAGTGATGACAGCAAGGGGCTGGTGTCCGCCATGATCGGCATGATTTCGATCACCGTGATGGGCATCGGCGGCTCGCTGATTGCTGCTGGCGGCGGTGGCTCACGCGTTGAATTCTTCGCACTCTGGTCAGCCTTCGGCGGCCTGCTGTGTTTGCCTTTTCTCCACGGTTTTTTACAAGGCGCGAAAACCGCGCCACCTCCACCTCAATAAAGGATTATTGATGACTCATCTGCCCTATAGCGACGCGCTGTGCGCGTTGCCGCAGCCCTATTGTCGGACCTCGGCCCCCGCAGGACTGTTCGATCAAGCCATGGCCGAGACCAGTCGTTTTCATTGCCGGCACACCCCCGGTTACGAGCACTGGCTGAACAGTCATGGAATAAATGTGCATGACCTCGACAGCCTGGACGACTGGTCAACATTGCCGCCGATCTTCGCCAGTTTTTTCAAGCGTCACCTGCTGCTCAGCAGCACCGGTGAGCACGCACTGGAACTGACGTCCTCGGGCACCAGCGGCGAACAAAGCCGTATGCGCTATGACACACGCAGCATGGCTGGCGCCCAGTTCATGGTCGAACGAATATTCGATCATTACGGCTGGAACACTCCCGAAACCCCATGCAACTACCTGCTTCTGAGCTACGAGCCAAAAGATCGCATTACCTTGGGGACCGCTTACACCGATCAGTTTCTCTGCCGTTTTGCGCCAAAAAATCGCGTGATCTACGCCCTTCGCAATACGGGCGACGGTCATCAGTTCGATGTATTTGGTGTGATCGCTGCTCTGCAATCCTTCGCTGAAGAAGGCGTGCCGGTGAGGATATTCGGCTTTCCCGCATTTCTCTGGCAGGCCCTGCAGCGAATGCAGGCGACCGGTGTAGCGGATTTACAGTTACCGCCGAATTCGCTGGTGTTTTTCGGGGGTGGCTGGAAAACCCAGGCCGCGCAGAAAATCCCAAAAGCGCAGTTATATGCGCAAATCCACCGGCAACTGGGGATTGAGCCGTCGAATTGTCGCGATGGTTATGGAGCCGTCGAGCACGCAGTGCCTTACGTCGAATGCGCTGAGCATCACTTTCATGTGCCGGTGTATTCACGCGTCTACATACGCGATCCCGGTGACTTTCGCGTGTTGCCCTATGGCAGGCAAGGCTTGTTGGGATTCGTCTCGCCCTACATCTCGTCGAGTCCTGCGCATGCGGTAGTGATGAGTGACCTGGCCACGTTACACCCCGGCGAAAGCTGCAACTGCGGCCTGGAAAGTGACTGGTTTGAACTGCATGGCCGCGCCGGCACCAGTGCCGGACGCAGTTGCGCCATGGCCGCCGCCGAACTGCTGGGGGATCACTGACATGTTTTTGATTAATGGACAGCTGAATCCCCAACGTAGCCTCGATGACGCACTGCACACTCTTTATGCGGATCTGCCACAGCGCTTGAGCATGCCCTTGCGCGCAGAAACGGTGATCAGCGCAGCAATCCGGTTCGCCGAACAATTGCGCGACGGCAGCACACTCGCGCTCGACGCCGAGCAATGCCAAGCGTTGATCAACTTCTGCCAGGACGATGCTTTACGCCACAAACTTGCGCGCGAACTCGGCGATCAACCAACCTCACTGCGGCGTATTGATTACCGTCAGCCACCTTTCGAAAGCTGGCGCGCATTGGGACTGGTCGTGCACATCACGCCGGGCAACGCGCCGTTGCTGGCATTCTGCGCGGTGCTTGAAGGTTTGCTGGCCGGCAACGTCAATTGGCTGCGCCCCAGCAGCAGCGATCAAGGATTGACCGCGCGTCTGCTTCAAGCGCTGGTGCAATGCGATGCCAGCGGACAACTCGCCGGCTACATCGCCGTATTACCGGTGGCCACTGCGCACATCGGTCAGCTGTGCAAAAAGGCCAACGGCGTCGCCGCCTGGGGTGGAGAGTCCGCGTTGCGGGCCATCCGCCAACAGCTGCCGCCCGGTTGTCGCTGGATCGATTGGGGACATCGCATCAGCTTCGTTTACATGACACCGGAGGCGGCATCAGCGCAGGCGCTGGATGCCGTGGTCGATGAGGTCTGTCGTCTGGATCAGCAGGCGTGCTCCAGCCCGCAATGGCTGCTGGTGGACAGCGATGACCCTTCGGCACTGCGCGACATCGCTGACAAAGTGGCCGAGGCCTTTGAACGTCGCGCCGGGCAATGGCCAGCGTTGCAACCCACGCTGCAAGAAGCCTCGCAAATCACCACCCAAACGCAGATGACCCGCTTGGCGCAGAGTTTTGCCGGGCAGATGGGGCACGTCTGGAGCGGATCGGGCTGGCGTGTGATTTGGGCGCATACCCGCCAATTGAGCCCCTCACCGTTGTTTCGCAGCTTGCTGCTCTTCCCGGTGCCTCGCGCGCGAATCAGTGAAACCTTGCTGAATTGGCGAAACGTCCTGCAAAGCTGCGCGCTGGTGTGCGAGGACAGCCAAATCAGTGAGCTGACGCAAACGCTGATCAGCGCCGGCGTCACCCGTCTGGCGCCGGTCAATGCCATTCACGACGGCTATGACGGTGAACCCCACGACGGCGTCTATGCGCTGCAACGGCTTAGCCGTCGAGTGTCGGTCAGCCTGTCCGCAACCACACTGCCGACCCATGCAACCCTTGACCCACTGCCACTGGCGCCCGTCCGCAACGGTCAGCCGATCATGAGTAAAGACGCCTTCGTCTCGCACCCCATCAATCCGGCAGCGCAACTGTATTTTCGCTCCGGCGGCAGCAGCGGCCTGCCGGCGTTGGCGGGTTTCAGCTACCGCGACTTCGAGCGGCAGATGCGGGCAACGGCCGATGGACTATTTGCGGCTGGTCTGGATCCGCGCCGTGACCGGGTCATGAATCTGTTCTTCAGTGGGGGGTTGTACGGGGGGTTCTTCAGCTTCGCCAAAGTACTTGAGCTGCTCGACGTTAGCCACCTGCCGATGGGGGCCCCCGCTGATGATGAATACGCTGAAATCGCGCAACTGATCGTCGATCAACGCGTCAACGTGCTGATTGGCATGCCGAGCACCCTGCACCGCTTGTTCCTTAAAGAGAAAGAGCGACTGCAAGCGTACGGCAACATCGAAAAAGTCTTTCTCGGAGGTGAGCACGTCAGTGAGCAAAGTCGCGATCTGCTGCAAAGTTGCGGCGTTTCCCACATCCGTTCGGCCATCTATGGCAGCGTTGACGCGGGCCCGCTCGGCCACGCATGCCAGGCGACCGGCGATGGCGTGTTCCATCTGCTAAGCGATATCCAGCACCTGGAAATTATCGGGTTCGATGACGACGTCGCGGTGAGCGGTGATGGCGTCGGCCGACTGATCTTTACCTCAACCGCCCGGGAGGGCCAGTTCGTCGAGCGTTATGACATCGGCGACAGTGGTCGCTGGGTGCCCGGGCATTGTGCTTGCGGGCTGCTCTCGCCGCGTTTCGAACTGTTGCAACGCCACGGAAAACTGATTCGTATCGGCACCGATTTCATTTCCCTGAGCGAACTGGCCGAGCGCCTGCAAAGCCCTTTCCAACTGTTGCTTGACCACGCACCCGACGGCGTCGAACGCATGCGCCTGCGCTCGGAACTCTCATCAGAGGAGGCCCTGACCCGCCTGGCCAGCTATTTGACGCTCGCGACCGTCGTGCAGAGCGGATTGGTGGTGCTCGAAGTTGAAGCCTGTTCCGTCGAACACTTCACTCGCCACAAACACAGCGGCAAGACGCCGATATTCATCGACTCACGGCGTTAACAGCCGACTTATTACAAGAGAAAACACCGTGAAAACTATTCATCAACTCAACGAGCTGATCACCTACGCTCGTCAACACTCGGGTTTTTACACAGAAACGCTGGGCCCTGTTAATCAACCGATCACGGCTTTGGCCCAACTGCCACTGACCGATCCAGTCGACTACTGGGATCAAAGTCATGACCTTGATCGTTGGCCTGTGCTGACAGGTTCACCGAGTCAGGCGCTGGTGTTCAAAACAGGCGGCTCGACCAGCGCAGGCAAGTTGTCCGTTTACAGCCGCAGGGAATGGCACGCGCTCGTCAGAGACTGACGTCATAGCCTGACAACGCAATTCAAGCCCGACGATCGCGTGGCCAATCTGTTTTTCGCCGGCGACTTGTATGCCAGCTTTCTGTTTATTCATGACGCGCTCGCGCATGTCGAAACGTCGATTACCGAATTCCCTTTCACCGGCGACGTCGATTCCAGTGTATTGGCCGAAGCGATCGTTCAGCATCGGATCAATGTTCTGGCGGGAGTGCCTGCGCACTTGTTGGCATTTGCCGCCTGGCTGAGCCGTCATGGGCAGATTCTGCAGGGCGTCGAGACAATCCTTTACGGCGGCGAAAGCTTATTTGCTTCGCAGCGGCAGGTACTCGGCCAAGTTTTCCCCAACGCCCGCATCACCTCCATTGGCTACGCCAGCGTCGATGCCGGTTTTATCGGCGCCAGTACACTGGACTGTGATGACGGCGAGCATCGAATGCAGGACGAGCACGCCATTATCGAGATCATTGACGAGGTGTCCGGAGCGGTGATTGATGACTGTGATCAGCCGGGACTGTTAGTGCTCACAAACCTGAATCGAACCTTGATGCCGCTGGTTCGCTACCCGGTCGGCGATCGCGCCTGCTGGCGTGAGCCCGCCGGCACCGCCCGGCGTAAATTTGCCCTAAAAGGACGCAGCGCCAGCAGCCAACGGGTGCGCGTGGGCCTGCTTTCGCTGATTCCGAGCGAAATCGGCGCCATCGTCCAGCACACCGTTGGCAGTGACGACTGGCAACTGATGATCGAACAGACAGCGCACAAGGATGTATTGAGCCTGAAGTGGCAACCGACCACCCCGCCGCCGTCCGATGAGAACGCTTGCCGGCAACTTGAATCGCGCTTGGTCGAGTGCTATCCGCTGATCAAAAAACTGCAGGCTGACCAATTGCTGGAACTGCGCATTCAGCGTTGCACATCCGAAGACCTGCAACGTCATCCGCGCTCCGGAAAATGCTTGCGCATACTCGATCGGCGCGTGTACTCGCCCCCTGCTGCGGGGCTTACGTGATGGAAACACTGATTTTACGCAACTACCGCAATTCCGACGCAACGGCGGTCAGCCAACTGTTCAGGCAGGTCTACGGTGATCACTATGTGCAACCGCATGTGTACCTGCCGCACATGATTAGCCAGAACCACGCGGATCATCGATGGCATTCGCTGGTTGCCGAAGTCGATGAACAGATCCTCGGCCACGCCACACTGTTTCGCGAAACCGCCTCGCACAGCGCCGAACTGGCGCTGAGCGTCGTCCACCCGCAAACCCGTGGCCAACAAATCGCCACGCGTCTGGGCGAGCAGTTACTGACTCATGCGCAGGCGTTGGGGTGTCGCAATGTCACGATCAAGCAAGTCACCCATCACCCCTACACGCAGCGGATGGCCGCCAGCCTTGGCTTTCATAACACCGGGCTGCTGCCGGACTACGTACCCTCGCCGTTCGGCGCCAGCACGCCGGAATCGATTGTCATTGGTTGCCGGGTCATTCCAGGCTATCAACAACCGTTGCCGAGCCAACGCTGGCCCACCCGTTGCGCGGCATTCATGCTCCACCTCAGCAACGTGTTCGGTGTCCATGATCAAACGCCTCGCTGGAGCGGCGTACCGGTTCAACTGGAAAAGCAGGCGAACCGTTACGACATGCTCGTGAAAAAGATCGATCCGGGCTTGATCAGGCAGTTGCGAGAGTTGCCAGCGCATTGGCTGGTGTCGATAAAGCTCAGACTGTCCAGGCACTTTGCCGTGGATCTGAGCCGGCTCGCCGATATCGGTTTTGTCTTTACGGGACTGGCGCCGGGGCACGGCAACTACGAGGGATGGTTGGCGTTGTTTCATCGGGGAATGTGTCAGCGGACGCTGCATCTCCACTGTCCGCACATGCAACGCTTGCACGAATTGACGCAAACGCAGGCAGCCACACAGATTGATCGTTAGCGGGAGCGATGACCTGTGGTCTGATGAAAACTCAGCAGACCACAGGATTGCGGCGTTTAGGCCTTGGCTTTAACACCCTTGTCCGAAGGCGGCAAAGGGGCGTTACCGTCACCATAGGTCTTCAGATTCTGCAGCACGTAGATGGCTTTCTTGAATTCGGGGATCAAGCTCTTCCCGTAGAAATTGCCATTAAGGCTGTTGCTCTGGATGGTGTCCAGTTGGGTCGCGAAATACTCCAGCGCATTGAAGCGCGCGTCAGGGTCTTTCTGCACGCCGAAACGGTCGAACTTATCGCCAGCATTGAGCAGTGTGATGGAGGTGACTTCAGAAATCAGTCCCCGGCCACGCAAGAACTCACTCAGGTTGCCCAATTGCTTGACCGACACGTTGGCCGGGTCAAAACCCTTGATCTGTTTGCGCAGGCCTTGCTTGTCCATTTCGGCCACATTCAAAGCGTTGGGATCGTTGCCGACCAAAGTGAGCATCTGCTGCACCTTGACGCTCTGAGCCACTTGTTTCTTCGCACCCGTGTCGCGAACCAGAATGCCGGCCTTGCTCTGCCAGGTACCGGTAATGCCGATAGTCATGCGAAAACTCCTTGAAAAACGGCCATGAAATGTCCTTGTTGAGCGACTTGTATGCCCGAGAGTATCGGCCGGCACACCAGTGACTCCAACTTATTTATGGTCTTTTTACACATTTCGTACATTTCAGATACAAATCTGCAAAGCCACCTAAATAAAGGCTTACAGCGATACTGTTAAAGCGCCGAGAATAGATTTACAGTACTAATGAACAGGCTGGTTAGTTTGAATGTATCAATGCCGATACGTGCCTTTTATCGACAATTCGAAATCCAGTACGAAAGTACCTAAAGCTTCCCTTTGCCGCGACGATACGTAGGGATACCCGCACTGTTTCGAATCCCCGCGCCATAACGACAATCGCAGCTCAAGGACCGGTTTCCATGCCCGCATTCCGCACCATTCAGGCTCGCTACACGCTGTTTCTGGTTCTGTTCATCCTGCTGTTGTCAGTGCTGACCGTGGTCGGTATCAGCCAACTGGTTGCGCCCAAACTGCGGCACACCGAAGAGCAAGTCGTGCTCAATCGCATTGCCGAAGTTGCTGAACAGATTCAGGGCGAATTGAACAAGGTTCAGGCACAGCAACGCAGCATCACTCAAACCATCCCACTACTCGACAGCGCGGCAATCGACACCGTGTTGCCGGGGCTGGTTGACCAGTACGGCGAATTGAAAGTCTTCGGCGGCGGTATCTGGCCGCTGCCCGGCCAACGTGAAGCCGGACGCAACAAGTTCAGCACTTTCTGGCACCGCGACGCCTCGGGAAAACTGGCGGTAAACACCTTCTGGAACAGCGACGCCGCGCCCAATTACTACGACCAGAGCTGGTACAAGGGCGGCATGCAAACCCCGCGCGGCCAGTGCGCCTGGGCCGCTGCCTATAAAGACGACGCCAGTGCCGAACCGCGCACCAATTGCGCCATGGCCATCCAGAAAAACGGCGTAGCGTGGGGCGTGTCGACCATCGACGTGACCCTCGGCTTTTTCAATGATCTGGTGGCGCGCAAGGAAAAAGACCTCAACGCCGAAATGCTCATCGTCGAGGCAGACGGCAAGATCATCAGCAACAGCTCGCGAATCAGCGGCCCGATCGTGCTGAAGAACATCAGCGAGCTGGCGGGCAACCTGCCGTTCGCCAAGCAGGTCAACGCTGGTCTGCAAAACCGCGAGCAATCGCAACGCATCGAGTTCGACAACAACGGTCAGGACAGCACCTTCTTTATGCGTCCGATCGAAGGCACGCCGTGGTTCCTCGCCACCGCCCTGCCGACCAAAATGCTTACCGCCCAGCGTGATGACGTGCTCAGCACCTTGAGCCTGTTGCAGATTCCGTTGGTGATTCTGTTGGTGCTGCTGCAGGTCTACGCGATTCGGCAGTTGATCTCGCGCATGAAAGCGTTGAAGGCCAACATTGATTTGCTTTCCAGCGGCGATGCCGACCTGACCAAGCGCATCACCATTCGCGCCGAAGATGAACTCGGCGCGATCGGCCATTCGATCAACACGTTTATCGCGTATCTGCAAAACATGATCGGCGAAGTGACCCACGCCACCGGTGCCATGGCCTCGAGCCTCGACAACCTGCAACGCACCTCGGCGCACACCAGTCAGATTCTGTTGCGCCATGCCTCGGAAACCGATCAGACGGTTACCGCGATCACCGAAATGAGCTCGACCGCAGAAAGCGTCGCGCAAAATGCCGCTGAAACCGCCGCGTTCACCCAAAAAGCCAACGAAAACGCCGACCGCTCGCGGGTGGTGGTCGGTGAAGCGACCAACAGCGTTGTAGCGCTGATCGACGAAGTAGCCAGCGCTACCCACAAAGTTGAAAACATGCAGCAGGACGCTCAACGCATCACCGAGATTCTTGGGGTGATTGGCGCGATTGCCGGCCAGACCAACCTGTTGGCGCTTAACGCTGCGATCGAGGCCGCTCGCGCCGGGGAACAGGGTCGTGGTTTTGCCGTGGTGGCTGACGAAGTCCGCGCCCTCGCCGCTCGCACTCAGGCCAGCACCTCGGAAATCAACGAAATGTTGACCCGCCTTACACAAGGCGTGAGCTCGTCGGTGGCGGCGATGGAAAACACCCAGGCCAGTTGCCAGTCGGCGGCCGACGCCACGGCGCGGGTCAACACCGGTCTGGATGAGATGGCCGGTTCGGTCAGCCACATCAACAGCCTCAGCACGCAAATCGCCACCGCCGCCGAACAGCAAAGCGCCGTAACCGAAGAGATCAACCGCAGCATGGTGCAAATCCGCCATATGGTTGAGGAACTGGTACACAGCGGCCAGGCCAGCGAGTTGAATACCCAGCAATTGCTGGAGGCTAACAGCCGGGTGAGTGCGATCATGGGGCGCTTTAAAGTCAGCTGAACCACCAAAGTGACACCCCTGTAGGAGCTGCCGCAGGCTGCGATCTTGTGATTTGGCTTTTAAGGGGCATCAAAAGATCGCAGCCTTCGGCAGCACCTACAGGAAGCGAGGCGTTCCGGTCTTGTAGCAACTGGAAACACTCCGTTGAAGCCAGGCAGGAAAAACCGGTCAAAATACGTTCTTTTTTGACCGCCACTCGACTCGAGAACCTGTCATGCGAACCTCTCTGCGTCTGCTCACCCTGAGCGCTCTGTTCATTTCCTCTCTGGCTCAAGCCGCCGATCTGATCCCGATCGAGGTTCACCGCGACGCCAATTGCGGCTGCTGCAAGAAGTGGATCAGCCACCTCGAAGCCAACGGCTTTAAAGTTGAAGACCATGTCGAGAGCGACATGAGCAGCTTCAAACAACAACACGGCGTGCCACCGCGTCTGGCGTCGTGCCACACCGCGATCATCAATGGCAAATTCGTCGAAGGCCATGTGCCGGCCGATCAAGTGCTGGCCCTGAGCAAGCGCGATGATCTGCTCGGTGTAGCCGCGCCTGGCATGCCGATGGGCTCGCCGGGCATGGAAATGGATGGCATGAGCGATGCTTATCAAGTGATCGGTTTGAAGAAGAACGGCGCTGACGTCGTGGTGGCGGACTACCCGGCGCATTGATGGGTGCAGCATACGTCGGGCTGTTCTTTGCCGCGTTCGGTGCGGCAACGTTATTGCCGTTACAGTCCGAGGCGTTACTGGTCGGGTTGATCGTCAGCGAGCGCTACTGGCTGTGGGGGTTGTTGGCGGTAGCGACGCTGGGCAATGTGCTCGGCTCGCTGGTCAATTGGTGGCTGGGGCGCGGGATCGAGCGCTTTCAGGAGCGCCGCTGGTTTCCGGTCAGCGCCAAACACATGGCCACTGCGCGCAAGCACTATGAGCGTTACGGCCATTGGTCGTTGCTGCTCAGTTGGTTACCGATTATCGGTGACCCACTGACCCTGATCGCCGGCGTCATGCGCGAACCCCTCGGGCGTTTTCTGCTGATCGTCACACTCGCCAAAGGTGCGCGCTATGGCGTGCTGGCCCTGCTGACCCTCGGCTGGCTCGGTTGAACCATCAGCCGCCGACATTGCCTGTGTGTTTAACGTCGCCGTAATGCGGCCATTCCAGCATCGGCCGATTTCCATGGAGTTTGTCCCTATGTCCAACTCGTTAAACCGCTGGTTGCCCGGCCTGTTTCTCAGCGCCGCCCTGCCCTTGTTTGCGCATGCCGCCACTGAAACCGCGCCCGCCGAAGGCCCGGCGTATGGCCCGGAACTGCAGGGCTTCGAATACCCTTACACGCTTAAACACTTCGCCTTCCAGTCCCAGGGCAAATCCCTGCAAATGGGTTACATGGACGTCGCCGCTCACGGCAAGGCCAATGGCCGCACCGTGGTGTTGATGCACGGCAAGAATTTTTGCGGCGCGACCTGGGACAGTTCGATCAAAGCCCTGAGCGAGGCCGGTTACCGGGTGATCGCGCCGGATCAGATTGGTTTCTGCTCCTCCAGCAAACCCGACAACTATCAGTACAGCTTCCAGCAACTGGCGACCAACACCCAGCAACTGCTGAAAGCGCTGGGCATCCAGAAAGCCACGCTGCTCGGCCACTCCACCGGCGGCATGCTGGCCACGCGTTATGCGCTGCTGTTCCCGGAGCAGGTCGATCAACTGGCGCTGGTCAACCCGATCGGTCTGGAAGACTGGAAAGCCCTTGGCGTGCCCTACCGCAGCGTCGATCAGTGGTATGAGCGCGAACTGAAAGTCACTGCCCAAGGCATTCGCGATTACGAACGCACGACTTATTACGATGGCCGCTGGAAGCCTGAATTCGATCGCTGGGTCGACATGCTCGCCGGCCTGAGCAAAGGCCCGGGCAAGACCCAAGTCGCGTGGAATTCGGCGCTGATCTACGACATGATTTTCACCCAGCCGGTGTACTACGAGTTCAAGAACCTGAAAATGCCGACGCTGTTGTTGATCGGTACCTCCGACACCACGGCCATCGGCAAAGACATTGCGCCACCCGAAGTGAAGGCGAAGATCGGTCACTACGACGTGCTCGGCAAACAAGTGGCGAAACTGATCCCGCAGTCGACGCTGGTGGAATTCCCCGGCATGGGCCACGCACCACAAATGGAAGAACCCGAGCAGTTCCACAAAGCGCTGCTGGGCTGGCTGAGCAAAACCAATCCCGTTCATTGATGAGGTAAGGCTGATGGCGGTGCAGATTGCGGTAATCGATGACTGGCAAGACGTGGCCCGCGACGTGGTTGACTGGTCTGTGCTGGACGGCATCGGCGCAGTCACGTTTGAACATGATTACCCGGCGGAGAACGCCACTTTGGCGCAACGTCTGGGCCGCTATCAGGTGATTTGCGTGATGCGCGAGCGCACGCGTTTCGATGAGGATTTGCTCAAGCGTCTGCCCAATCTGAAGCTGCTGGTCACCGGCGGCATGCGCAATGCGGCGCTGGACATGCCAGCGGCAGCCAAACTCGGGATCAAGGTGTGTGGCACCGACAGTTACAAACACGCAGCACCGGAACTGACTTGGGCGCTGATTATGGCCGCCACACGCAATCTGGTGAACGAAGCCAATTCGCTGCGCGCCGGGCAGTGGCAGCAGGGTTTGGGTGGCGATCTGCATGGCAAGACGCTGGGCATTCTCGGCCTCGGCAGCATTGGCCAGCGTGTCGCCCAGTTTGGTCAGGTGTTTGGCATGCGCGTGATTGCCTGGAGCGAGAATCTCACGGCTGAGCGGGCGGAACAGGTCGGCGTGACGTACGTCAGCAAGCAAGCGCTGTTCGAGCAGGCGGATGTGTTGTCGGTGCATCTGGTGCTCAGCGAGCGCAGTCGCGGCTTGGTCGATGCGCAGGCGCTGGGCTGGATGAAACCGACGGCGCTGCTGGTGAACACCGCGCGCGGGCCGATTGTTGATGAAGCGGCGCTGATCAAGGCGTTGCAGAAACAGCAGATCGCCGGGGCGGCGCTGGATGTGTACGAACAGGAGCCGTTGCCGGACATGCACCCGTTTCGCACGTTGGACAATGTGCTGGCGACGCCGCATGTCGGGTACGTGAGTCGGCAGAATTATGAGCAGTTCTTTTCGCAGATGATCGAGGATATTCAGCGCTGGGCTGCGGGCAATCCCATCCGCCCGCTGAATTAACCTCCCCAGGTAGGAGCTGCCGAAGGCTGCGATCTTTCGATCTTGATCTCAAACGACAACATCAAAAGATCGCAGCCTTCGGCAGCTCCTACACTTGGTTTATGTGCAGCCCATCAACAAACTGCCCGCACCACAACAGTGCAACCCCATCCTTCTCCAGCACAAAATTGTGACTGTTCAGTCACCGTTTTAGCCCCGCGCCTCAAAAAAACCTGCACTTCGTCGGTGCGTTTACCCCTGAAAACTCCGGTTACCGATTAAAGCAAACCGATTGTCGAACAATTTACCCATTTGCCCTCGCCCGCTCTAGGATCTGGCCTAGACTGGTTTTCGGGGCACGAAACCGGTTGGTCACATTCCGGAAAAAAAGTCGAAACTTTTGCACGACGCGGCGGGTCATCACAAAGGTAGGGCCGAAGCGGCTGGTGCAATCCTTGCAATAGCCCAAACACCCATTCTGCTTGCGCGTGTTGGGTAGCGTTTGCTCACCGATGCGTGGCGCGTTTGCGCTTGCCGTACGTAGGAGCTGCCGAAGGCTGCGATCTTTTGATCCTTTAAAAGCCAATGATCGCAGCCTTCGGCGGCTCCTACAGAGAGAACACAAGAATCAGATCAACAACACGGGAGATTCATATGATCAGTGCGGCATTGGATATTCAGGGAGAGCGTGCTCACCAATCGATGGGTGAATCGAGCACCATCAGCGTTCCCGGCAGCCGACAGATCAACGTCCCCGGCACCAAAACGCTGACGCCAGTAGCAAGTCAGAATCCCAACAAGAAGAAAGTGTTGTTCGTGACCTCGGAAATCGCCGACCTGGTGAAAACCGGCGGTCTGGGTGACGTGTCTGCCGCCCTGCCCCGTGCCATGGCCCATTTGCACGATGTGCGCGTGTTGATCCCCGGTTACCCGCAAGTCATGCACAGCGAGAACCCGATCCACATCATCGGCGAACTCGGCGGTCATGCTGCGCTGCCTCCATGCAAGATCGGGCGCATGGACATGCCTGACGGTCTGGTGATCTACGTGTTGATCTGCCCGGAACTGTACGAGCGCGAAGGCTCGCCGTATGGCGCCAACAACGGTCGCGACTGGCCGGACAACCATATCCGCTTCGCCCGCCTCGGTCTGGCCGCTGCCGACATCGCCGCCAACCTCGCACAAATCCACTGGTGCCCGGATCTGGTGCACGCCCACGACTGGCCGGCTGGTCTGGCCCCTGCTTATATGCACTGGCGCGGGCAGCGCACGCCGACCCTGTTCACCATTCACAACCTCGCGTATCAAGGCGTGACCAGCCTCGGCTCCTGCCCGGAACTGGGCATTCCCAACCATGCCCTGCAACAGGAAGGCATGGAGTTTTACGGCAAGATGTCGTTTCTCAAGGCTGGCATGGCCTACTCGAGCCACATCACCACGGTCAGTGCCACCTACGCGCAGGAAATCACCACCCCGGATTTCGGCTGCGGCCTCGACGGTTTTCTTGCCGCCAAGACCCAGCAAGGTTTGCTCAGCGGTATCCCTAACGGTATCGATGAGAGCTGGGACGCCGCCACGGATCCGCACCTGTTCGCGCCGTTCGCCATTGGTGACTGGGAAGGCAAAGCCGTCAACGCCGCCCACGTCCGCGAACTGTTTGAACTGAATGACTCCGAAGGCCCGCTGTTCGCAGTGGTGTCACGGCTGGTGTATCAGAAAGGTCTGGATCTGACTGAAGCGGTATCCGAGTACATCGTGCAGAACGGCGGCCAGATCGCAATCATCGGTCGTGGCGAGCCGGAAGAAGAGCAAGCCATGCGCGAACTGGCCCTGCGCTTCCCGGGCCAGATCGGTGTGCGCATTGGCTTCAACGAAACCGACGCCCGTCGCATGTTCGCCGGCAGCGATTTTCTGTTGATGCCTTCGCGTTATGAACCCTGCGGTCTGAGCCAGATGTACGCCCAGCGCTTCGGCTCATTGCCGGTCGCGCGCAACACCGGCGGGCTGGCCGACACCATTGAAAATGGCATTACCGGTTTCCTCTTCGACGAATCCACTGTTGAAAGCTATCAAGAAGCCTTGAGCCGTGCGTTCAAAGTCTTCGCCTATCCTGATTTGCTCAATGCCATGCGTTGCCGGGCAATGGCGGCACCGTTCAACTGGTGCAAAGCGGTTGAACCGTACGCCGAACTCTACGAACAACTGGTGGCCAAGGCCTTGGGTAAAGCAATCCACAAGTAACCGATCCACAAGGAACAAGGAGGTTGTAAACGATGCCGTTCCGGTCTATTGAAACCTGGCCCCACGGCGCGATCATGCTGGATGCCGAGCACACGCAATTTGCGCTGTGGGCGCCGGATGCGTTTTACGTCAGTGTCGAACTCGAAGACGGTCAGTCCCTGCCAATGCTGCCTCAGGCAGACGGCTGGTTTGTGATCAAGGCACGCTGTGCGGCGGGTACCCGCTACCGCTACAACATCGACGGCGAACTGGAGGTGCCCGACCCGGCCTCCCGCGCGCAGGACGGTGGCCTCGACCGCCACAGCGTGGTGGTCGATCCGCTGGCCTATCAATGGCGACACAGTGCCTGGCACGGTCGCCCGTGGAGTGAAGCAGTGATCTACGAGTTGCACGTCGGTGCGCTCGGTGGTTTCGCTGAAGTCGAACAACATCTGGCGCGCCTCGCAGGTTTGGGCATTACCGCCATCGAACTGATGCCGCTGGCGCAATTCCCCGGCGAGCGCAATTGGGGTTACGACGGGGTTCTGCCCTACGCCCCGCAAGCCTCCTACGGCACCCCGGAACAACTCAAGCATTTGATTGACAGCGCCCACGGTCACGGGCTGGCGGTGATTCTCGACGTGGTCTATAACCACTTCGGCCCCGACGGCAACTACCTGCACCGCTACGCCAAAGGCTTTTTCCGTGAGGACAAACACACGCCATGGGGGGCGGCGATCGATTTCCGCCGCAGCGAAGTGCGCGAGTTCTTTATCGAAAACGCCCTGATGTGGTTGCTCGAATACCGCTTCGACGGTTTACGCCTCGATGCAGTGCATGCCATCGAAGACCCGGATTTCCTCACGGAAATGGCCCAACGCATCCGCGCGCAGATCGACCCTACCCGCCATGTCTGGCTGACCGTTGAAAACGAACTCAACCAATCCAGCCTGCTCGAATACGACTACGACGCGCAGTGGAATGACGACGGCCACAACGCCCTGCATGTTTTGCTCACCGGTGAAACCGACGCCTATTACGCCGACTACGCCGCGCAACCCACCGAGCAATTGGTGCGGTGCCTGAGTCAGGGTTTTGTCTTCCAGGGCCACATCACCCGCCATGGCGAGCCGCGCGGCGAACCCAGCGAACACCTGCCGTCCACCGCGTTCGTGCTGTTCCTGCAAAACCACGATCAGATCGGTAACCGCGCATTCGGCGAACGCCTGCATCATCTGGCCGACCCGCGCGCCGTGCAGGCTGCGACCGTGCTGTTGCTGCTGTCCCCGATGATTCCGCTGATGTTCATGGGCGATGAATTTGCCGCCGAACAGCCCTTCCAGTTTTTCACCAGCCACCATGGCGAACTGGCCGAACTGGTGCGCGAAGGCCGACGCAATGAATTCGCCGCGTTCAGCGCCTTCGCCGATCCGCACAAACGCGAGCAAATCCCCGACCCAAATGCCGAAAAAACCTTCCACGATTCGCAGCCAAGGCTGATCGGCAATGGCAGCGTCAAACAGCAGGAAACCCTCGCGCTGTACCAAAAGCTGCTGCAATTTCGCCATCAATACATCATTCCGCATCTGTCCGGCACCCAGGCACTCGGCGCGCACATGCTCGGTCACGCGGCGGTCAGTGCACGCTGGCGATTGGGCAATGGCAGTGAGCTGCGAATTGACCTGAACCTCAGCGACACGCCAGTGGTCAACCCACCACAGACCGAGGCCGTGTGGTTGTTTCAACAGCCACCCACCGTCGATCTATCGGAATCGGGCCAACTGCCCGCGTATTGCGCGCTTGTCAGCCTCACGGCCGCAACCCCTTTGCAACCTCTGGATGGAGAGCGCCTATGAGCGATGCGCAACTGGAAATTCTTGCCAGCCGAGCCGGCCTTGCCGTCGACTGGATCGACGCCAACGGCCGCCCGCAAAAAGTCGCCCCGGCGGTGCTGCGTAATGTCCTGATCGGCCTCGGCCACCCGGCCAGCACCGCGCAGGAAATCGACGCCAGCCTGCTCGAATTGCAAGCCGTGCAACAAGACCGTCATTTGCCGCCGCTGCTGACCAGCGATGTCGGCGTCGGCGTCGATCTGGCGCGTTACTTCGCGCCGGAGACCCCGTGCGAAATCGTTCTTGAAGACGGCTCGCGACTGAACCTGAAACTTGACTCCGAGGCAGTGCTGCCCGGTCTGGTGCCGGTCGGTTATCAGCAGGTGCACATCGCCGATCAATTTTTCACCCTCGCCGTCGCGCCGGAACGCTGCTTCAGCGTCGGTGATGCGGTGGACAATCCGATCCCCCGCGCCTGGGGCCTGAGCGTGCAGCTATATTCGCTGCGGCGCTCCGGCGATGGCGGTTTCGGTGATACTCAAGCGCTGGAAGAACTGGCGCGAGTCGCTGGCGAACGCGGTGCCGAAGCCTTGGCGATCAGCCCGTTGCACGCGATGTTCAGCGCCGACACCGGCCGCTACAGCCCTTATTCGCCGTCCAGTCGCTTGTTCCTCAATCCTCTGTACGCCGCGCCCGGTGCGATTCTCGGCGAACGCGCCCTGCGTGATGCCATCGACGCCACCGGCCTGGCCGAGCAGTTTGCGCAACTGGAAGACTTGAAACTGGTCGACTGGCCCGCCGCCGCAGATGCCAAGCAGAAACTGCTGCAAGCGTTGTACGAAGGCTTCGTTGCTGGCGATCACCCGTTGCACCCGGACTTCGCCAGTTTTCGTCACGCCGGTGGCGAAGCGCTGGAAAACCATTGCCGCTTCGAAGCGATTCAGGAAATGCGCGCCGCCCGTGGCGAGAACCTCGACTGGCGGCAATGGCCGGAACACTGGCACGACCCACGCGGCGCCGCGCTTGAAGCGTTCGCCGAAGAATATGCCGATCGCATCGGCTACTTCGCCTTCTGCCAATGGCTGATCCATCGCTGCCTCGAGCGTGCGCAAACCGCCGCTCGCAGCGCCGGCATGGGCATCGGCCTGATCGCTGATCTGGCAGTGGGTGCCGATGGCGCCGGCAGTCAGGCCTGGAGTTTTCAGGATGAGTTGCTCGCCTCGCTGACCGTCGGTGCGCCGCCGGACATTCTCAATCGCTCCGGGCAAGGCTGGGGGATTTCCGCGTTTTCGCCGGAAGGTCTGATTCGCAACGGCTTCCGCGCCTTTATCGACATGCTCCGCGCCAACTTCGCCCATGCCGGCGGTTTGCGCATCGACCACGTCATGGGCCTGCAACGTTTATGGGTGATCCCTAACGGCTCGGCACCGGCGGATGGCGCTTACCTGTATTACCCGGTGGATGACTTGCTGCGTTTGCTGACGCTGGAGTCCCATCGTCATCAAGCCATCGTTCTTGGCGAAGACCTCGGCACCGTGCCCGACGGTCTGCGCGAAAAACTCATCGCCCGCTCGATGCTCGGCATGCGCGTGCTGCTGTTCGAACAGGACAATACGCATTTCAAACCGATTCTCGACTGGCCGGATAACGCGCTGGCGACCACCAGCACCCACGATCTGCCCACCCTGAATGGCTGGTGGCATGGCCGTGATATCGACTGGAATGCACGCCTTGGATTTGTCGATGCCAACGGCGAAATCGAATGGCGCCAGCATCGTCAACGTGAACGCGAAGGCTTGCGCAGCGCACTGAGCCAGGATCCGCAGAACTTCCGCGAAGAATCCCACGAGGCCGATCAAGTCGTTGATGCCGCCGTACGCTTCCTCGGCCACACCCGTGCGCCGCTGGTATTGCTGCCGCTAGAAGATGCGCTGGGCATCAACGAACAGGCGAACCTGCCCGGCACCATCGATACCCACCCTAACTGGTCGCGTCGCTTGCCCGGCCCCAGCGAAGCGTTGCTCGACGGCGTCGATGCTGCACGACGTCTGGAGCTGCTGGCTTGCGCGCGTCTTCAGGCTGCCGAGCGTGACCAATGAACCAAACGCTTATCCAGCCACTGCGCGCGACGTTGCGCCTGCAATTCCATAAAGGTTTTACCCTCGAACAAGCGGTGCCACTGGTGCCGTACTTCGCTCAACTGGGCATCAGCCACATTTACGCCTCGCCGTTGCTCGCCGCCCGCGCCGGTTCGATGCATGGCTATGACGTGGTCGACCCGACGCAAGTCAACCCGGAACTCGGTGGCGAGCCGGCCCTGCGGCGTCTGGTCAGCACCCTGCGCGAACACAACATGGGGCTGATCCTCGACATCGTTTCCAACCACATGGCCGTCGGCGGTAACGACAACCCGTGGTGGCTGGACTTGCTGGAATGGGGACGACTGAGCCCGTATGGCGAGTTTTTCGATATTCAATGGCATTCGCCCGATCCGCTGATGGAAGGCCAGTTGTTGCTGCCGTTCCTCGGCAGTGACTACGGCGTGGCCTTGCAGGACGGCACGTTGAAGCTGCATTTCAACGCGCAGACTGGCAGCTTTTTCGTCGAGCATTACGACCATCACTTCCCGATCTGCCCGAATGATTACGGCGAGATTCTCAAGCACGAAGAAACGCTGAAGCCCCTCGCTGACCGTTTCAGTGCGCTGAGTTACCAGACCGACGCGCATTCGCTGGCGGTTCCACTCAAGGAAGAATTGCGGCAACTGGCGAGCGATACGCAGGTGCTGCAAGCGATTGAAAACAACCTCAAGCATTACGACTCGACCACCGAGGAAGGTTTCCACGCGCTGCATCAATTGCTCGAGCGGCAGAGCTATCGCCTGGCCAGTTGGCGCACCGCCGCGGATGACATCAATTGGCGGCGCTTCTTCGACATCAATGAACTCGGTGGTTTGCGCGTCGAGCGTCCGGCGGTGTTTGAAGCGACTCACGGCAAAATCTTCCAGTTGGTCGCTGAAGGTCTGGTCGACGGCTTGCGTATCGACCACATCGACGGCCTCGCCGATCCGCGGGGTTACTGCCGTAAATTGCGTCGGCGTCTTGACCTGATCGCGCTGGATCGACACCTGCCGATCTACGTCGAGAAGATCCTCGGCGCCGGCGAAACCCTGCACCGCGACTGGGCAGTGGACGGCACCACCGGCTACGAATTCATGAATCAACTGTCGCTGCTGCAACACGATCCGGACGGCGAACATGTGCTCGGTGAGCTCTGGCAACGCCGCACGGAACGCCCCGCCGCGTTTATTGAAGAGGCGCAATTGGCGCGTCAGCAGATCCTCAACGGTTCACTGGCCAGCGATTGCGAAAGCGTTGCGCAGGCCTTGCTGCAAGTCGCCCGCGACGACCTGATGACCCGCGACCTGACCCTCGGCGCCATCCGCCGCGTATTGCAGGCGCTGATCATACATTTCCCGGTGTACCGCACTTACATCAGCGCGACGGGCCGCTCGGCGCAGGACGATGTGTTTTTCCAGCAAGCCATGGACGGTGCGCGGCCAACGCTCAGCGAAGCCGACTGGCCGGTGCTCGATTGCGTGGCGGCATGGCTTGGTGGCACACCGTGGCGGCGCAAACCGCTTGGCCGTTCGCGGAAAATCCTCAAGCACGCCTGCGTACGCTTTCAACAACTGACATCGCCGGCAGCGGCGAAAGCCGTGGAAGACACCGCGCTGTATCGCTCGGCAGTGCTGCTGTCGCGCAATGACGTCGGCTACAACACCGAACAATTCAGCGCGCCGGTCAGTGATTTCCACGAGGTCAATCAGCGGCGTCTCGCCGAATTCCCCGACAACCTGCTCGCCACCGCGACCCACGATCACAAACGTGGCGAAGACACCCGCGCACGTCTGGCAGTGCTCAGCGAACGCAGTCACTGGTACGCCGAGCAAATCGAATTGTGGCGCGCCCTCGCCCGCCCGGTTCGTGTTGACGATCAAGTGCCGTCGGCCGGTGATGAGTTGATCCTCTATCAAGCCTTGCTCGGTAGCTGGCCGCTGGATTTGCGCGACGACGATCACGCTGGGTTCGCCGACTACGCCAAGCGCATCTGGCAGTGGCAACAGAAAGCCCTGCGCGAAGCCAAGTTGCAAAGCAGTTGGAGCGCGCCGAACGAAGCCTATGAAAATGCGACCCAGGCCTTCACCGAAAAACTCCTGACCGGTGAAGACGGCGAGTTGCTGCGTGCGGCGCTGGCCAAGACGGTCAGCAGTATCGCTGCTGCCGGCGCGCTCAATGGTTTGGCGCAAACCTTGCTGCGCATGAGCGTGCCGGGGGTGCCGGACCTGTATCAAGGCAACGAGTTCTGGGACTTCAGCCTGGTCGATCCGGACAATCGCCGGCCGGTGGATTACGCCGCTCGCGAGCAGGCCCTGCAGGAGCAACTGCCACCTGCGGAACTGCTGACGCACTGGCGTGACGGGCGCATCAAGCAAGCCTTGATTGCGCAGGTGCTGAACTTGCGCGCCGAGCATGCCGGGCTGTTTCGGCATGGCTCGTACCAGTCCCTGGAGGTGCTGGGCGAGCAGGCGCACAACGTGCTCGCGTTTGCCCGCGAACACGAGGGGAAACACGCCATCGTGATCGTGCCGATCCGTTGCGCGACGCTGCTGGAAAACAGTGCTGTACCTCAGGTCGATGCGCTTCGCTGGGGCGATACCCGGGTGGTTTTACCGTTCGACGCCTCTGACACAAACCTGAAGGGACTTTTTCAAAGCAGCGCAGTCACAAAAAACAGGGAGCTGAAAATCAGCGACGCGCTGGGGGATGTCCCGGTCAATCTCTTTATCCAACACTTAACGTAAGCATGAGTTCAGTTCAGGAGCATTGCGATGAGTACCGACGATAAACGCATTCGCGAATTCGCCTATCAAATCTGGGAATCGGAAGGGAAACCTGAAGGTCATGAGGAGCGCCACTGGGAGATGGCGCGCAAACTGGCTGAAGCTGAAGCCTTGGCACCGAAGAAAGCCCCGAAAGCGGCGGGCAGCAAATCCGCTGGCAAGGACGCTGAAGTGAAAGCACCTGCTGCCAAACCGAAGGCAGCGGCCAAGGCCAAGCCAAGCAGCGCCGCCAAGGTGATTCCACCCGGCGAAAAACCCGCCGAGAAAAAGCCACGAGCGCCGCGCAAGCCTTCGGCGATCTAACGCTTTACCGACGATTGAATTGAACTGAATGACCGTGTGGCGGGCTTGCTCGCCACCGAGGACGCGTTCGTCCTCAAGAAATACACAAAATCCCTTGTTTAAACCGGCTTCTGTGGTGAATGGATTTTTGTGGCGAGGGGATTTATCCCCGTTGGGTTGCGAAGCAGCCCCAAATGCTGCACTTGCGGAGTGTCAGACATACCGCGTGCAATGGTTTTGCGACTGCTGCGCAGCCGAACGGGGATAAATCCCCTCGCCACAAAATCTCGCTCCTACCGGGAACCGGTTTCAACTGAACTGTCCCCGTTTTTTGCAGGAGCAATCATGACCCGTCCAAAAAAAGCCGAGCCCGCCGCGCACGCTGAGCCTTCGAGAATTCGTGAAGGCCTGCCCTTCCCGCTCGGTGCGACCTGGGATGGTCTGGGGGTGAACTTTGCGCTGTTCTCCGCCAACGCCACCAAGGTCGAACTGTGCATTTTCGACGATGCCGGCGAAGTCGAACTCGAACGCATCGAACTGCCGGAATACACCGACGAGATTTACCACGGCTACTTGCCCGATGCGCACCCGGGGCTGATCTACGGCTACCGCGTTTACGGCCCGTACGATCCAGCCAACGGCCACCGCTTCAACCACAACAAACTGCTCATCGACCCGTACGCCAAGCAACTGGTCGGCGAACTGAAATGGTCGGAAGCGCTGTTCGGCTACACCATTGGCCACCCAGACGCCGACCTCAGTTTTGACGAACGCGATAGCGCGCCGTTCGTGCCCAAGTGCAAAGTCATCGACCCGGCACACACCTGGGGTAACGACCAGCGTGTCAGTGTGCCGTGGGACAAAACCATCATTTACGAAACCCACGTGCGCGGCATCAGCATGCGTCACCCCTCGGTGCCGGAAAACGTGCGAGGCACCTTCGCCGGTCTGATGAATGACGATGTGCTCAAGCACATTCGCAGCGTCGGTGTTTCGTCGGTCGAGCTGCTGCCGATTCACGCCTTCGTCAACGACCAGCACCTGCTGCAAAAAGGCATGACCAACTACTGGGGCTACAACAGCATCGCGTTTTTCGCCCCGGATCCGCGTTATCTCGCCAGCGGCAAGATCGCCGAATTCAAGGAGATGGTTGCGCACCTGCACGAGGCCAATCTCGAAGTGATTCTCGACGTGGTCTACAACCACACCGCTGAAGGCAACGAACAGGGCCCGACCCTGTCGATGCGCGGGATCGACAACGCCTCGTACTACCGCTTGATGCCCGATGACAAACGCTACTACATCAACGATTCCGGCACCGGCAACACACTGGATTTGAGCCATCCGTGCGTTTTGCAAATGGTCACCGATTCGCTGCGTTACTGGGCCACGGAAATGCACGTCGACGGTTTCCGCTTCGACCTGGCGACGATTCTTGGCCGTTATCACGATGGTTTCGACGAACGTCACAGCTTCCTCGTGGCCTGCCGTCAGGATCCGGTGCTGCGTCAGGTGAAAATGATCGCCGAGCCGTGGGACTGCGGCCCCGGTGGCTATCAGGTCGGCAACTTCCCGCCGGGCTGGGTCGAGTGGAACGACAAGTTCCGCGACACCGTGCGGGCCTTCTGGAAAGGTGATGACGGCCAGGTTGCCGATTTCGCCAGTCGCATGACCGCGTCCGGCGAGATGTTCAACCAGCGCGGACGTCGGCCGTATTCGTCGGTGAACTTCATTACCGCGCACGACGGCTTCACCCTCAACGATCTGGTCTCGTACAACGACAAGCACAACGAAGCCAACGACGAGAACAATCAGGACGGCAGCAACAACAACCTGTCGTGGAACCACGGCGTTGAAGGTCCGACCGACGACCCGGAAATCAATGAACTGCGCCATCGGCAGATGCGCAATTTCTTCGCCACGCTGCTGCTGTCGCAAGGCACGCCGATGATCGTCGCCGGCGACGAATTCGCCCGCACGCAAGATGGCAACAACAACGCGTATTGCCAGGACAGCGAGATTGGTTGGGTCAACTGGGATCTGAGCGAAGACGGCAAAGGCTTGCTGAAATTCGTCAAACGCCTGATCAAGCTGCGCCTGGCTTATCCGATTCTGCGTCGCGGACGTTTCCTGGTCGGCGAGTACAACGAGGACATCGGCGTCAAAGACGTCACCTGGCTGGCACCGGACGCCACCGAGATGACCACCGAGCACTGGCACGATGCACACAATCGTTGCCTCGGCATGCTGCTTGATGGCCGCGCACAGGAAACCGGGATCCGCCGCAAAGGCGCGGATGCGACCTTGTTGTTGGTGGTCAACGCGCACCATGACATCGTCAACTTCACCTTGCCGGAAGTGCCGGACGGCGGTTTCTGGACGTGCATGATCGACACCAATCAGCCTTCGATTCGTGGCCAGGAGCGCTTCGATTTCGGCCATGAATATTCAGTGACCGGCCGTTCGTTGCTGCTGTTTGAACTGCAACACGAAGAAGAAGATTGATATGGATCTGCACTGTTATCTCGCCCGCAAACCGCCGGATTATGCCGACACCCACGCCCTCGGCCAGTGCCTGCGAGCGATGGTTGAGGCCGGGCTTGACCGCTTGCCGTTACCCGGCAGCGGTCTGACGCTGGAGCGCTTTCAGCATTTAGCCGCTGTCGGCGGGCATGATCTGGGTTTATGCAAGCTCTATGAGGGGCACACCGATGCACTGGCGATCATCGAACAACTCGGTGGTACGCCGACGCCCGGCAGCACGTGGGGCATGTGGGCAGCGGAACCGCCGCAAGCCCGGGTGAAAGTCAGTCCGGCCGGGCATATGGTCGCGTTGAATGGACGCAAGGCCTGGTGTTCCGGCGCGGCGGTACTCAGTCATGCGCTACTGACGGCGTGGGACGCCGATGATCAACAGCAATTGGTCGCGGTGGCGCTCGATCAACCGGGCGTGACGGTCACTGATGAAGGCTGGCGCGCCGTGGGCATGGGCGCGACTGGCAGCGTCGAAGTGTTGTTCGATGGCGCTGAAGGTCAGGCCATCGGCAATCCCGGCGACTACTTGCAACGGCCGGGTTTCTGGCAGGGCGGCATTGGTATTGCCGCCTGTTGGTACGGCGCGGCGCAGCAGATTGCCGAGCAGTTGCGCAAGCAGTGTGGTCAGCGTGAAGAACCACATGCCCTCGCCCATCTCGGCGCCGTTGACAGTGCCTTGCAAGCGGCGGCGGATGTTTTGCGCTTCAGCGCTTTGCATATTGATGCAAACCCTGAAGATAACGCCGAACTGCTCGCCCGTCGCGCCCGCGCGGTGGTCGAGCAGTCTGCCGAACAGGTGATCCGTGAAGTCGGCCGGGCAATGGGCGCCGGGCCTTATTGCAAGGATCGCCACTTCGCCCGACTGATCGCTGACCTGCCGGTGTTTCTGCGGC
Source organism: Pseudomonas rustica (assembly GCF_049959085.1). NCBI lineage: Bacteria > Pseudomonadati > Pseudomonadota > Gammaproteobacteria > Pseudomonadales > Pseudomonadaceae > Pseudomonas > Pseudomonas rustica. Next base: position 2,775,965 of record NZ_CP188200.1, read on the forward strand.
AAAGCCATGCCGAGCGCGACCTCGCCGCCCTCGGCCAACTGATTGCCCAACAACCCGATGAGGTCTGGTCGCTATGAGAGCCAATCCAATCGTCGGCCAAGGAACGACCCTGCATCAATGGCAAGGCTCGCGGCATTTGGCGGAGCTGCAAAGCATCGACGTGCTGAGCCTGGTACCACCCGGATCGCGCGCGGTGATTATTGCACCGCACCCGGACGATGAAGTGCTGGGTTGCGGCGGTTTGCTGCAACTGCTCGCCGCTGCCGGGCGCCCGTTGCAACTGATTTCGGTCACCGACGGCAGCGCCAGTCATCCCGGTTCCGAACGCTGGCCGGTTGAACGCTTGAGCGTGATTCGGCCGCAAGAATCCGCTGAAGCGCTGCGCCGCCTCGGCCTGCCAATGCATCGGTTGAAATGGTTGCGCGGTGGGTTCACCGATACTCAAGTGGCTGCTCAGGAACAGCAATTGCGCGCGTTCATCGAAAGCCATCTGCGCCCCAACGACGTTGTGTTTACCACGTGGCGCGAAGACGGCCATTGCGATCACGAAGCCGTCGGCCGTGCCAGTGCCGAAGCCGCGCGTCAGGTCGGCGCAACCTGCCATGAGCTGCCGGTGTGGACGTGGCACTGGGCAACCCCCGAAGACGCCTTCGTGCCGTGGCAACGTGCGCGCAAGATTCTCCTGACGCCGGCGCACGTCGCGCGCAAACGCCACGCGGTGCACGCTTTTGCCAGTCAATTGGAAGGCGACGCACAAGCCGGGCTCGCACCGGTGTTGGCGCCATACGTGATCGATCGCCTGCTGCAGCCTTTTGAAGTGGTGTTTTTATGAGTGTCGATGATCGCTATTTCGACGGCCTGTTCGCCGGCAGCGACGACCCTTGGGCGTTTCGCGAGCGCTGGTACGAGCAGCGCAAACGCGCGATCACCCTCGCCGCCCTGCCGCGTCCGCACTACCGGGCGATCTTTGAACCGGGCTGCGCCAACGGTGAATTGAGCGCTGAACTGGCGAGTCGCTGCGACCGACTGTTGTGCTGTGACACGGCGGATGCAGCAGTGCGTTTGGCGACAACCCGATTGAGTCTGTTCGACCACGCTGAAGTTCGTCAAAGTCGCCTGCCGGGGGACTGGCCGGAGGAAAAATTCGACCTGATTGTATTTAGCGAAATCGGCTACTACCTCGACCGCGATGATCTGACAGCCGTTGCCCAACGCATGGGCCAGTCCTTGGCTGCAGACGGGCAAGTGCTCGCCTGTCACTGGCGCCCGCCGATTGACGACTGCCCGTTGAATGCGCGGCAGGTGCACGATTTGCTCCACGAACATTTGCACCTGCCACGCCTGGTTTTACATCAGGAAGCGGACTTCATTCTGGAAGTGTGGAGCCGCGAACCGCGCTCGGTGGCAACGCTGGAGGGCTTGCGATGATTGGCATCCTGATTCCGGCGCACAACGAGGAAGACTTGCTCGACGAGTGCCTGAGCGCCGCCTTACGCGCCAGCAAACACGGACTGCTCGCCGGCGAACGGGTCGACGTATTGGTGGTACTCGACAGTTGCACCGACCGCTCGGAACAGATTGTCAGCAAATATCCAGTTTTGAGCTTGAATATAAAAGCGCGCAATGTAGGTCAGGCGCGAGCGACCGGTGCGCGGATGTTGCTGGAGCGAGGGGCGCGGTGGATATCCTGCTCCGATGCCGACAGTCGGGTGGCTGACGACTGGCTGGTGGCGCAACTTGGATTAGGCGCCGATGCTGTGTGCGGCACGGTGACGGTTGAGCGCTGGCACGAGTCGCTCGACGAGGCGGCGCAGATTCGTTATCACAGCCACTATCGGGCGGGTGAGGGCCATCGGCATATCCATGGCGCCAACCTCGGCATCAGTGCTGACGCATACCGTTTGGCCGGTGGTTTCGAACCGCTGGCCTGTGATGAAGATGTACAACTGGTGCGGCAACTGGAGCTGACCGGCGCCAATATTGCGTGGAGTCATCGGCCATTGGTGCACACCAGCGCGCGGCTCGACAGCCGAGCACACGGCGGGTTTGGTGACTATTTGCGGGATTTGGTACAGATAGGCTAAAAAAAAGCGTATCAGTTTGCGAGGTTTCGAGACGAATCGTTGTTCATGAGCAATACTCTGTTGCGCGGCAATCCAGGGTTCGGAGCGTCGTGTAGCAATCAACCAGCCTTCAAGCGTCGGACACGTTGAGCAACGTTGCCAGGCGCACGACTGAGGGCGAAACCAACAAGGACGTCGCAACATGAAACCGTTATCCCTCAGTGAAAGCAGTTCGACCGCACAGATCTGGAACAGCGCCCCGCAACTCGACAATATTCCCGTAATCAATACCAGAAGCCTGGTGCCCGCTGGTGCGCGCGCTGTGATCATCGCCCCGCATCCGGGGGATGAAGTGGTGATGTGCGGCGGCCTGCTGCAATTGTTTTCCGGCCTGGGTCATCCATTGCAATTGCTCTCGATTACCGACGGCAGCGCCAGTCACCCTGGCTCGCGACAGTGGTCGGAAAAGCGCTTGAGCGTGTTTCGTCCGCAAGAAAGCGTTGAAGCCCTGCGCCGCCTCGGCCTGCCGATGCACAGCCTGAAGTGGGTGCGCGGCGGATTTACCCACAACGCCCTGCTCGACCAGGAACGCCAACTGACGGAGTTCATCAGCCGCTACCTGCGCCCTGGCGATGTGGTGTTCAGCACCTGGCGCGGCGATGGCATTGACGATCATGAAGCGGTTGGCCGCGCCGCCGCTGAAGCGGCAGAACAGGCCGGGGCGACCTTTCACGATGTGCCGGTCTGGGCCTGGCACTGGCCCGAGCGCGAACAGAAACTGATTCCCTGGGAGCGCGCGCGCAAGTTAAGGCTCGACACCTGGACAGTCGCGCGAAAAAGCCACGCCACCCACGCCTATGCCAGCCAACTCAAGGGCGAACCGGCAATCGGCATCGCGCCAATGCTGCCGCCAGTGATCCTTGAGCGGATGCGCCTGCCGTATGAAATCGTGTTTGTCTAATGCGCACGCGGTATGCCTGCCACGACGATGCTGAACGGGCCGACGCCTTCGCGAGCAAGCTTTGCTCCTACATTTTGATCTCCACCCGACACAAATCCTGCACGCCCTGTAGGAGCAAAGCTTGCTCGCGAAAGCGGTATGCCAGGCAACGCAGATATTGATGGGTGTTCAAAGGAACTGCCGCCCCCACGCATCAGTCGCATGAATAGGCAGTCAGGATTCAGAGGAGTGAACGTGTCCAGCGATCTCAAGCGTCATGTGGTCGACGCGCCAGTCATTCATCGCTTGCGCGTGCTGACGGTGAATACGCACAAGGGTTTTACCGCGCTGAATCGGCGTTTCATTCTGCCGGAGTTGCGTGAAGCGGTGCGCAGCACCTCGGCGGATCTGGTGTTTTTGCAGGAAGTGGTCGGCGAACACGAGCGCCATTCCAGTCGCTACAACGAATGGCCGCAGACCTCGCAGTATGAATTTCTCGCCGACAGCATGTGGAGCGACTTTGCCTACGGGCGCAACGCGGTCTATCCCGACGGCCACCACGGCAATGCGTTGCTGTCGAAATACCCGATCCGCGAATACCGCAATCTCGATGTTTCAATCACCGGCCCCGAACGCCGAGGGCTGTTGCACTGTGTGCTCGATGTCCCGGGCCATGCGGAAGTACACGCGATCTGCGTGCATTTGAGCCTGCTCGAAAGCCATCGCCAATTACAGCTGCAACTCCTCTGTCAGTTGCTCGAATCGTTGCCCGAAGATGCACCGGTGATTATCGCCGGCGATTTCAATGACTGGCAGCTCCAAGGCAACGCCGCCCTCGCCCGCCGCGATTACCTGCACGAGGCCTTCGAACGTCATCACGGGCGCCCGGCCAAGACCTATCCGGCGCGATTCCCGTTGCTGCGCCTCGACCGGATCTACCTGCGCAATGCCAGCAGCCATGACCCGCGAATCCTCGGCAACAAGCCGTGGACACATCTGTCCGATCACTTGCCGCTCGCCGTTGAAGTGCATCTGTAATCCTATGCCTGCGGGCTAAAACGTCTACGCCGCAGGTTTTGCGGCGTTCTTCCCAATAAACAACACCTTAGATATGTTCAGAAAAACAGACAGTTGCGTCGTCTGATATCTCTCATACCACTCATCGCGCAGTTTCTTGACGCAAGCCCCTCAGTCTTCTTAGCTCAACCTTACTACCCCCGGAAACACTGTCCGGGGCGAGCCTTCGGACACTCGCGAAATCGAGCGGCCACGGTTCGCCCCGCTCCATTCGGTCGCCCCTCGTTCGGGGTAGGAGAGACGCCACGTAGAGACAGCGCATGCGATAGCAAGGTAGACCTCCATGAAAACTTCATTCACCTCAGCAGAGATCAAAGTTACTTTTTGCACAGTGTCGAGTTCTATCTTGCTGTGTTCATCCATGGAGGCGCAGGCCGGCCCTGCGGCGGATGAGACGGCGGCGTGGTATCGCCAGGATGTTCCGGTGATAACCTTGCCCGCGACGGTGATCACCCCGGATCGACAACGTTTCAGTCCACGCCCGGATGTGCAGGGCGCCAAGCTGATCACCGAAGACATTTCCCCTTCTGCCTGGGATCAGCTCTACGGCAAAAGCGCCCGACAGGCGCAAATCGATGTGCAATCGGCAGGTTTCGCGATGCCCGGCAGCGGCGACCTGAAAGGCCCGGCGGTGCTGACCCTGCAAAGCGGCAGCGGCCATACGCAAACCATCGGTCTGATCGGCGGGGTCAACCAGATTCAAGGCAACGGCAATGGTTTAATCACCAGCCGCGCCCTCGCCGACCCGACTACTGACACCCTCAACCTGCAAGGCCAGAGCCTCGGCGCCTATTACAGCCTGACCGGGCCGCAAGGCTGGCACGTTGATCTGACGGCCAGCGGTGGCCGGGTCAACGGCTTTAGCCGCAACGAACAAGGCGCACGGCAGTTGACCGAGGGCAGCGCGATGACCTTTTCCGTTGAGGGTGGCTACCCGATCGGTCTCAGCGAAAACTGGGTGGTCGAACCGCAGGCACAACTGATCAACCAGCGCATCACCCTCGACACGCCGTATGCCGGCAATGGCAACGCTTCATCCAGCGACATAACGTCGTGGAGCGGCCGGGTCGGCGCACGGTTGAAAGGCAGTTACGATTTGAGCGGTCTGCCAGTCGAGCCGTATGTGCGCACCAACCTGTGGCACACGGTGTACACCGGCAACACGGTGACGCTGGATCAGGTCGACAAGATCAGCAGCAGCCGCAATTCCTCGTTTGTAGAATTGGGCTTGGGCCTGGTGGCGCGGGTGACGCCGTCGGTGAGTTTGTATGTGAGCGCGGATTACAGCAGTGATGTGGATGACAATGATCTGAACGGGATTATTGGTAGCTTGGGGGTGCGGATGCGGTGGTAATACCGAATTTTGGGGGCGCCTGAACTGGCGCCATCGCGAGCAGGCTCACTCCTATAGGGGAACGCGTTCCAAATGTAGGAGTGAGCCTGCTCGCGAAGGCCGCGACGCGGCTCCGGATCAACCCTCCGGTTTAAGGATCAACACCGCCAACGGCGGCAGGATCAGACGCGTGGGTGAGTGTTCGGGTTGAGAGTGATGGTGTTTGCGCCGACGTCTTCGCGAGCAGGCTCGCTCCTACAGGGGAACGCGTTCCAAATGTAGGAGTGAGCCTGCTCGCGAAGGCCGCGACGCGGCTCCGGATCAACCCTCCGGTTTAAGGATCAACACCGCCAACGGCGGCAGGATCAGACGCGTGGGTGAGTGTTCGGGTTGAGAGTGATGGTGTTTGCGCCGACGTCTTCGCGAGCAGGCTCGCTCCTACAGGGGAACGCGTTCCAAATGTAGGAGTGAGCCTGCTCGCGAAGGCCGCGACGCGGCTCCGGATCAACCCTCCGGTTTAAGGATCAACACCGCCAACGGCGGCAGGTTCAATTCCAGTGACATCGACTGCCCATGGCTCGGCACTTCTTCGGTAAACGCCCCGCCACCATTGCCGTAATTGGAACCCGCATACGTGTCAGCATCACTGTTGAGCAACTCCGTCCAGCGCCCGGCAAACGGCACGCCGACCCGATACGCCTGACGCGGCACCGGCGTGAAGTTCGCCACCACCAGCACCGGTTTACCGTCCTTGCTCCAGCGCAACCAGGCATAAACACTGTTGATCGCATCATCACCAATCAACCACTGGAAACCCTGCGGCGCATCGTCCTGATCGTGCAGCGCCGGCTCTTCGCGGTACAGCCGATTAAGGTCACCAACCAGTTTCTGCACGCCTTTGTGCTCGGAATACTGCAGCAGATACCAATCCAGCTGCTGATCGTGATTCCACTCGCGCCACTGACCAAACTCGCAGCCCATGAACAGCAGCTTCTTGCCCGGATGCGTCCACATGAAACTCAGATAAGCACGCAGATTCGCAAATTTCTGCCAGCGATCGCCGGGCATCTTGTCGATCAGCGAATGTTTGCCGTGCACCACTTCATCGTGGGAGATCGGCAGGATAAAACGTTCGGACCACGCGTAAACCAGACCGAAACTCAGCTCATTGTGATGATGCGCGCGGTACACCGGATCCTGCTGAATGTAATGCAGCGAATCGTGCATCCAGCCCATGTTCCATTTGTAGGCAAAGCCCAAGCCGCCCTGCTGCGTGCTCTGGCTGACGCCCGGCCACGCTGTCGATTCTTCGGCGATCACCAGCGCACCCGGTGCTTCCAGCTCAACCACGTCGTTCAAATGACGGAGGAAGTCGATGGCTTCCAGATTCTCGCGACCACCGTGACGGTTCGGCACCCATTCGCCAGCCTTGCGCGAATAGTCGCGATACAGCATCGAAGCCACCGCATCTACGCGCAGACCGTCAATGTGGAAATGCTTCAGCCAATGCAACGCCGAGGCGAGCATGTAGCCATGCACTTCAGTGCGCCCGAGGTTGTAAATCAGCGTGTCCCAATCCTGATGGAAACCTTCCAGCGGATTGCCGTATTCGTACAGCGCGGTGCCGTCGAACTGCGCCAGACCGTGGGTATCGGTAGGGAAATGCGCCGGCACCCAGTCGAGGATCACGCCGATATCCGCCTGGTGGCAGGCGTTGACGAAGTCGCCGAACTGTTCCGGCGTGCCGTAGCGCGCACTCGGGGCGAATTGCGAGAGCAACTGATAGCCCCAGGAACCACCGAACGGGTGCTCCATGATTGGCATCAATTCGATGTGGGTGAAGCCAAGTTCTTTCACGTACGGAATCAGCCGCTCAGCCAGTTCCGGCCAGGTGTACTGGCGCGCGACTTCGCCAAGATCATCCAGTTCACATTGCCACGAACCGGCGTGCAGCTCGTAAATCGACAGTGGCGCTGAATGTTTTTGCCGATCATGACGGCTGTTCATCCAGTCCTGATCCTGCCAATTGACTTGCAGCGGCGCGGCGACTTTCGACGCAGTGTCGGGCGGCAGGCTGGTAGCCAGCGCCATCGGGTCAGCCTTGAGCGGCAGAATCCCGTGCGCGCCGAGAATCTCGTATTTGTACAACTCGCCCGCTTGCAGGCGCGGGATAAACAACTCCCAGACCCCGGACGGATGGCGCAAACGCATCGGATGACGACGGCCATCCCAGACGTTGAAGTCACCGACCACCGAAACGCGTCGTGCATTCGGCGCCCACACGGCAAAGCGCACGCCGTCGACACCATCAACGCTTGTCAGTTGCGCACCGAGGCAGCTACTGAGGTCGCGGTGATTGCCCTCGGCGAATAGATACAAATCCATTTCACCGAGTAACTGGCCGAAGCTGTACGGATCTTCCGCCACTTGCTCGCCACCGGCCCAACGCGTGCGCAACTGATACGGTCGCGCCTGATCGAAATGGCCGACAAACAGCCCCGGTGTTTCGGTCTGTTCCAGCGGCCCGCGTTCTTCGCCGGAGTCCTTGTCCAGCACGACAACGCTCAATGCACCGGGTAAATACGCACGGATAAACTGCCCGCCGGCGCCATCGCCGTGGGGCCCCAGAATCGAAAACGGATCGTGATGTTCAGCACGTACCAGCGCGTCGATGTCCTTCGCCGCCGGCAACAATGCTTCTTTCTGACCCTGTTCCTTGTTCGAGAAACTCATGACTACTCTCCACCAAGATCGGAAAAGGGTTTAAGCCCTGTCAATAACCCATACAAACCGTGCAACGGCACGGGCAGCCACGTCGGGCGATTTTCGGCTTCATAGGCCACTTCATAGGCCGCCTTCTCCAGACCGAACAATGCCAGCGCAGCGTCGGCCCCTTCAGGATCTTGCCAAGCATGATCAAGACTAGCTGCCGCTCGGCGATATGCCTGAACAAATGCCGCTCGCGCTTCATTCAAATAACGTTGCGCGACACGACGACGTGCGTCTTCAGACTCCGCGCCGTGATCAACGTTCTGCACATTGATGGTCATCGCCGCGGCGTAATCGAACGAACGCAGCACGCCGCTGACATCTTTGTACGGACTGTGTTTGCCACGGCGTTCGCTCAATGGCCGCGCCGGTTCGCCTTCGAAGTCGATCAGATAGGCATCGCCCTTGATCACCAGCACCTGGCCCAAATGCAGGTCGCCGTGCACGCGAATCTGCAAGCCGCCGACAGCCTTTTTCGCCAGATCCTGGACGTGGGCCAGAATGGTTTTCTTCTCGTCGAGCAAGCGTTTGACCAGTTGCTGATCCGCCGCGCTGAGTTCGCCCTGATGTTGCTTGAGCAGTTTCAGCGCGTGCTCGACTTGCGCGGCGATATCTTTGCCCGTGGCCTGCGCATCCTTGGCCGTCGACACCTGCGGCGCAAAATCGACGTTGTCAGTCGGCGCGGCGAGCACTTTGTGCATCTCGCCCAAACGCTGCCCGAGCATGCCGGCAAAATCCTTCAACTCGCCGAGTGCGTTGTAATGCTGTTCCTGCTCGGACATGGCATCGGCGAGTTCGTCGCGCAGCGCCCGTTCGAGGTTGTTCTGCGTCCATTCCCAGGCATCGCCCTGATTGCTCAGATAGCCTTGGGCGATCATCAACAGATTGTCTTGACCCTTGGCGTCGCGGCGAATCACCGAGCCAAGCAGCGGCGAGATATTTTCGAAACCGGCCTCGGTCAGGTACGCGCTCATCTCTAGTTCCGGGTGCACGCCCGAAGCGACTTTGCGGATCAGTTTCAGCACCAGGCTGTTGCCGATCACCACCGAACTGTTCGATTGCTCCGCCGACAGGTAGCGCACTTCCGACTCGACACCGAGGCCGAGTTTTTCCAGTTGCGCCGTTGGTGCGAAGCGAATTTCACCCTCGCTCGATTCGAGCACGGTGTTGTTCTGCATGCCCTGCAGCACTGCGCGAATAAACGCTTCGAGGCTGAACGCATCGGTGATCAAGCCGACCTGACGCACGCGTCGGACGCGCGCCAACGCCAGTTGCTGCGGCAGTGCCGGGCCGACCTGATCTTCAGCAATGAAACCGAACGGCAGTTGATAACGGCTGGTCTGGCCAGCGCTGGTGACCTCGATTTCACTGAGCAACACCGGATGCTGGGCATCGCCAAAGCGCACGCCGTAAGCCATTTGCACGTTGTCGATGGCCGCGCCTTTGCCGGCGAACCAGCGACGATTTTGCAGCCAGTTCGGCAGGATGTTTTGCTCCAGCGTCGCGCGGGATGGCGCTTCCAGCAGTTCTTCCATGCGTTTTTTCAGCACCAGCGTGGTGAAGTCCGGCAGGCTCTGCGCGGGCTCGACGTGCCAGCTCGGCATCTGGTTTTCCGAGGCCAAGGCAAACCAGTAGAAGCCGTACGGCGCGAGGGTCAGGAGGAAATTCAACTGACCAATCGGCGGAAACGCGTTACCGCCCAACATTTCCACCGGCACCATGCCGACGTACGCCGACAAATCCAGTTCCGCCGCTTGCGCACTGCGCGAGACGTTGGCCACACACAGAATGATTTCGTGCTTGCCGTCGGCATCGGTGAATTCACGGGTGTAAGCGAGAATGCGGCGGTTGCTCGGCGAGAGCATCTTCAGCGTGCCGCGACCGAAGGCTTTCGACTGTTTGCGCACGGCAAGCATGCGCCGCGTCCAGTTGAGCAACGAATGCGGATCGCCGGCCTGGGTTTCGACGTTGACCGACAGATAACCGTACTGCGGATCCATGATCGGCGGCAGCACCAGACTGGCCGGGTCGGCGCGGGAGAAACCGCCGTTACGGTCGATCGACCATTGCATCGGCGTACGCACACCGTCGCGGTCGCCCAGATAGATGTTGTCGCCCATGCCGATTTCATCGCCGTAATACAGAGTCGGCGTGCCCGGCATCGACAGCAGCAGGCTGTTGAGCAGTTCGACGCGACGACGATCGCGTTCCATCAACGGCGCCAGACGTCGACGAATACCAAGGTTGATCCGCGCGCGACGGTCAGCGGCGTAGTAATTCCACAGGTAGTCACGTTCTTTGTCGGTGACCATTTCCAGGGTCAGTTCATCGTGGTTGCGCAGGAAAATCGCCCATTGGCAGTTCGCCGGAATTTCCGGGGTCTGACGCAAAATATCGGTGATCGGGAAACGGTCTTCCTGGGCCAGCGCCATGTACATGCGCGGCATCAGCGGGAAATGAAAGGCCATGTGGCATTCGTCGCCATTCAGGCCTTTGGCGTCGGTATCGCCGAAATACAGCTGCGTGTCTTCCGGCCACTGGTTGGCTTCGGCGAGCAGCATGCGGTCGGGGTAATTGGCGTCGATCTCTGCGCGAATCTGCTTTAGAACGTCGTGGGTCTCAGGGAGGTTTTCGTTGTTGGTGCCGTCGCGCTCGATCAGGTACGGAATGGCGTCGAGGCGCAGACCGTCGATACCCATGTCCAGCCAGTAACGCATCACCGAGAGCACGGCTTTCATCACTTGCGGGTTATCAAAATTCAGGTCGGGCTGGTGCGAATAGAAGCGGTGCCAAAAGTATTGGCCGGCGACCGGATCCCACGTCCAGTTGGACTTTTCGGTGTCGAGGAAAATGATCCGCGTGCCGTCGTATTTCTGATCGTCATCCGACCACACGTAAAAGTCGCGCGCCGCCGAGCCGGGTTTGGCTTTGCGGGCACGCTGGAACCACGGGTGCTGGTCGGAGGTGTGGTTGATGACCAGCTCGGTGATTACTCGCAAGCCGCGTTTGTGCGCCTCGGCGATAAAGCGCTTGGCGTCGGCCATGGTGCCGTAATCGCTGTGCACGCCACGGTATTCGGCGATGTCGTAGCCATCATCGCGACGTGGCGACGGGTAGAACGGCAGCAGCCAGATAGTGTTGACGCCGAGTTCGGCAATGTAATCGAGTTTGGCGATCAGGCCGGGAAAGTCGCCAATCCCGTCGTTGTTAGAGTCGAAAAACGATTTGACGTGAACCTGGTAAATCACCGCATCCTTGTACCAGAGCGGGTCTTTGATGAAGGTGGCTGCACTGGGTTTCTTCGCCATGTGAAACTCCTGCTGAATTCTTTAGCAACGCCCCACGATGATCGTTCCCACGCTCTGCGTGGGAATGCCGCCATGGACGCTTTGCGTCCAATTTTGGGACGCGGAGCGTCCCGGGATACATTCCCACGCAGAGCGTGGGAACGATCATTACGTATCAAATAGCGGTAATCCGCCAAATCCCGAACGGCTGGTACGCCGGGTCAATCCGCATGAACTGGTATTTGCCATGCCAGTCCCAGCGATGCCCGTTCATCAAATCCTCACCGTGAGTCGTCGCGTCGTCCGGCAGGCCCATTTCCCACAACGGCAGTTCGAAATTCGCTTCCTGCACGTTATGCGGATCGAGGCTGACCGCCACCAGAATGAAGTTGCTGCCATCGGCGCTGCGCTTGCCGAAATAGAGAATATTGTCGTTCCAGGCGTTGTAGACCTTCAGCCCCAAATGCGTGTGCAGCGCCGGGTTCTGCCGGCGGATGCGGTTGAGCTGGGCGATCTCGGCAATGATGTTGCCGGGCGCGGTGAAGTCGCGGACGCGGATCTCGTACTTCTCCGAATCGAGGTACTCCTCTTTACCCGGCACCGGCGCCGCTTCGCACAGTTCGTAACCCGAATACATGCCCCACAGGCCCGAGCCCATGGTCGCCAGCGCCGCGCGGATCAAGAACCCCGGACGCCCGGACTCATGCAGGAACGCCGGGTTGATGTCGGGCGTGTTGACGAAGAAATTCGGCCGGTAGCACTCGCGCCACGGCGATTCATTCAGCTCGGTGAGGTACGTGGCCAACTCAGCCTTGGTGTTGCGCCAGGTGAAATAGGTGTAACTCTGCGTGTACCCGACCTTGCCCAGCCGCGCCATCATCGCCGGCGTGGTGAACGCCTCGGCGAGGAAGATCACTTCCGGGTGCAGCGCCCGCACATCGGCAATCAGCCACTGCCAGAACGGCAGCGGTTTGGTGTGCGGGTTGTCGACGCGGAAAATCTTCACGCCTTCATTGACCCAACCGACGACGATGTCGCGTAACTCGACCCACAGACTCGGAATCGCGTCCGGCGCGTAGAAATCGACGTTGACGATGTCCTGATATTTCTTCGGCGGGTTTTCCGCGTATTTGATCGTGCCGTCCGGGCGCCAGTTGAACCAACCCGGATGCTGCTTGAGCCACGGGTGATCCTGCGAGCACTGAATGGCGAAATCGAGGGCTATTTCCAAACCATGATCAGCGGCGGCTGCAACCAGTCGACGGAAATCTTCACGGGTGCCGAGCTGCGAGTGAATCGCCTCGTGACCGCCCTCCTCGCTGCCAATCGCGTACGGACTGCCCGGATCATCCGGCCCCGCCGTCAGCGAGTTATTGCGGCCCTTGCGATGCGCGCGGCCAATCGGGTGGATCGGCGTGAAGTACAACACGTCGAAACCCATGTCCTGAATCATCGGCAAGCGCGAGTGCACGTCATTAAAGGTGCCGTGACGTTTGGGGTCGTCGGTGATCGAGCGCGGAAACAGCTCGTACCAACTGGCAAACTCGGCCAGTTCGCGTTCGACGTCCATCGGGAATTCAGCGCTGACGCTCAGGTAGGCGCGGTGATCGGCCTCGGCCATCAATTGCGCACTGCGCGAGTGCAGAAACAGCGCGACCTGCTCGGTTTCGAGCAGCCCGGACAGTTCATGGTGCAGCGCAGCGAGCTGTTCGCTGAGCTGACCTTCGCTGCGTTCGGCAGCTTGTTGCACCATCGTCCGGCCTTCCTGCAACTCCAGCGAGACCGGTACAGCGGCGGTGTGTTTCTTTTCCAGTTCGTACTGGAAACTGGCGAAATGATCGATCCACGCTTCGATGCAATAGAGGAAACGGCCCTGATGCTCGGGGCGGAACTGACCCTTCCAGCCATTGTTGCCCTGGTCGGACATGACCTCGCTTTGCCAGGTCTCCTCGCCTTCCTCGCGCCAGCGAATGCGCACCGCCAACTTGTCGTGACCGTCGGCGAAGACTTTGCTGGTGACCACCACTTCACGGCCGGCAATCGACTTCACGGCGAACTGCCCGCCATCGAGGGTCGGCATGGTGTCTTCAATGGCGATGCGTGGCAGCAACAAAGCCTGCGACAGCGGAATGTGCGGGTTGTAGCTTAGTTCTGAAGGGTTTTCAGCAGTCATTGAGCATCTCTCCTTAACGCCCAAAGGACGCTCTTGTGCCGGTTCAGCGTTCGCAATCGAGCGCCCGTCCGGAATGAACTCACTTAGGTTCCGAGCGACCGGTGCCGGGAAAAGTTCAGATGAAATTGCCGTTACAGAAAAGCGGATCGAATTCGCCACGAGGTGGTCAATCCACTTAAGCACTTCTCACGCCATGTGCCACACGGAGGTCTACTGATGAACATCCCGATCCCGGCCGAAACGCCTGATCCGAACATCGACAAACCCACTCTTCCGGAAACCGAACCGCAACCGATTCCAGAGCAAGAGCCGCCAGGCACCACGCCTCCACCTAAGGAAGAACCGCCAACGACGATGCCGCCCGTGATCGTCTGATATCCCCTGACATCACCCCTGTAGGAGCTGCCGAAGGCTGCGATCTTTTGATTTTTTCTTTGAGGATCAAAAGATCGCAGCCTTCGGCAGCTCCTACAGGAATTTGTGGTTAGAGCAGATCGTTTTTCTGCTCATCCTTTTCAAACAAACGCACGATCCGTGGCATCACGCTGAAAATCCCCAGCGCCAGCAAAGTACTCAGCAGCGCCGTCGCCTCCTTGCCCAACCCCGCCGCCACCCCAATCGCCGCCGTCATCCACAGCCCCGCTGCCGTAGTCAGGCCTTTGACGTGACCTTCATCACCTTCCTTGTTCTTCAAAATCGTGCCCGCACCAAGGAAGCCGATCCCGGCGATAACCCCCTGCAGCACCCGGCTCATCGCATCGGACTCCGCCCCTGACGTCTGCGGCACCAGCACAAACAGCGCCGCCCCCAACGCTACCAACATGTGCGTGCGCACCCCGGCCGCCTTGCCTTTATGCTCGCGTTCGAAACCGAGAATTCCGCCCAATACCGCCGCCATCACCAGCCGCACGGTGATTCGCGTGAGCTGCGACGCGTCACCAATGTCGGCAAATTCCGCTTGCAGCGTCACCCACACTTCATGCCACCAGGCGTTCATCGTGCCGTCCTTTTTATGAGTCGATAGATGATGGACAGCGGCGACCATTAATCGGTTGCGCCGAACGATCGGCAAAGCGTGCGCCCTAACGTTTCAGACACCCCCGGAAAAAGGACAGCCCCATGCCCCTGCGCGTCGATGAATCCAATCCCGAGCAAAAAGTGTGTTTCTTTACCGTCGAACATGGCGAGGAAATTCGCATCTGCGACACACTGGAAGTCAAAACGGACAGTGAAAAAGCCATGTCTTTCGTTGAGATAGAAGGCAAGCGCGTGTACATCACCGAAGCAGAAGCCGACGCCTTGACCGTAGCAGGTGCCAAGGACGGTCGTAAGCACCTCAAGGCTGACGAGAGTGATTCGGTGATTTGACTGACCTTGGTCAACACCCGGCGCAGACGCCTGCGATAGGCGTTTGCGCCTTTGCCTGCGGGCTGCTTCAAGTTGTCGCAGGACATGTCCAAAAGCGCATCTGATACGCTTTTTATTGAAATACCTGAGTCTGTTATGCAAACAGATCGACGCCCATAGTTCGCAGGCCTGATGGAGGCTGATGAGCGAACGACCATGAGCGAACAAATCCCCGTCCGAACCGTAGAAGCATCTCCAACCATAAAAAGCATTCCCGCACGCCCAATGAAGGCGACGGCAAAATCCAGCGACAATCAAATCTACACCCGCAGCTTCACCGGCCTGTTCCGCACCTTGCGTATGAGCGGCGCGGGGTTTCTGTTTTTGTTGTTTTTCGGCACGGTGTGGCTGAACTGGAGCGGGCGTCAGGCCGTGCTCTGGGATCTGTCGGAAAGCAAATTCCACATCTTCGGCGCGACCTTCTGGCCACAGGATTTCATCTTGCTGTCGGCACTGCTGATCATCGCCGCGTTCGGCCTGTTCGCCATCACCGTGTTTGCCGGCCGGGTCTGGTGCGGTTACACCTGCCCGCAGAGCTCGTGGACGTGGATTTTCATGTGGTGCGAGAAGATCACTGAAGGCGAACGCAACCAGCGGATCAAACTGCAAGCGGCGCCGTGGAGCCTGAACAAACTGGCGCGCCGTGCCGCCAAACACACTTTGTGGCTGGCGATCAGCGTGCTGACCGGGCTGACTTTTGTCGGCTACTTCACGCCGATTCGTCCGCTCGCTGAAGAGTTGCTGACGTTGCATATCGGCGGGGTCAGTCTGTTCTGGGTGCTGTTCTTTACCGCCGCCACCTACATCAACGCCGGCTGGCTGCGCGAAGCGGTGTGCATGCACATGTGCCCGTATGCGCGATTCCAGAGCGTGATGTTCGACAAAGACACCCTGACGATTGCCTACGACGTGGCGCGCGGCGAAAACCGTGGCCCGCGCAAACGCGCTGTGAAACCCGCCGAGGCCGGTTTGGGCGACTGCATCGACTGCCAACTGTGTGTGCAGGTATGTCCGACCGGCATCGACATCCGCGACGGCTTGCAGATGGAATGCATCGGTTGCGCGGCGTGTATCGACGCCTGTGATTCGATCATGGACAAAATGAATTACCCGCGCGGGTTGATTCGCTATAGCTCGGAACGTGAACTGCAGGGCGGTAAAACCCACCTGCTGCGGCCTCGGCTGATCGGTTACACGGTGGTGTTGCTGCTGATGATCGGCGCACTCGCCCTGGCGTTGGTCGAACGGCCGATGGTTTCGCTGGACGTCACCAAGGATCGCGGGCTGTTCCGGGAGAACGCTCAAGGTCAGATCGAAAACATCTACAGTCTCAAAGTCATCAACAAAACCCAGCAGCGTCAGGTTTACAATCTGAGCCTTTTGGATGGCGACGGCTTTCAGTTGCAGGGTAAGACCGAATTGAGCCTGGCGCCCGGGGAGATTGTCGATGTGCCGGTGTCGGTGGCGATGACCACGGAACGGCCCGCGAGTAGTTCGCAGACGTTGAATTTCAAAGTGAGTGACAGCGATGAGCCTGAGGTTTACAGCGTGGCGAAGAGCCGGTTTGTGGCGCCGATGAATCGCTAAGCCTTTGCAATTTCGGCCCCTCACCCCAGCCCTCTCCCGGAGGTAGAGGGAGCCGACCGAGGTGTCTGGCGTTACACATCGACCTGAAAGACCTGGTCGATTATGGATTCAGCAAAGCAATTCCAGGTCGGTGCAATTCGCCAGCATCCCCCAATCAGTCCCCTCTCCCTCCGGGAGAGGGCTAGGGTGAGGGGCTTTTCCCCTGACACCCATCAATCAACAAGCACCAAGGCTCCTCGATGAAACGCTACGAAAAATTCGCCGACGACATCGCTGAACTGATCCGCTCCGGCGTCCTCGGCCCCGGCCAGCGCGTGCCCTCGGTGCGCTACGCCAGCCAGACCTACGGCGTCAGCCCCTCCACCGTGTTCCAGGCCTACTACCTGCTCGAGCGCCGAGGCCTGATCCGCGCCCGCCCCCGTTCCGGCTACTTCGTCAACGCCCACGCGCCGAGCCCGTTCTCGGAGCCGGTGATCAGCCATCAGGTCAACGAATCCACCGAAGTCGACGTCAGTGAACTGGTGTTCTCGGTACTCGATTCGATCAAAGATCCAAACACCGTGCCCTTCGGCTCAGCCTTCCCCAGCCCGACCCTGTTCCCCCTGCAACGCCTGTCCCGGTCGCTGGCCAGCGCCGCGCGGGAGATGGATCCGCGCATGGTCGTCACCGACATGTCGCCCGGCAACCCGCAACTGCGCCGCCAGATCGCCCTGCGTTACATGGTCGGCGGGCTGATGCTGCCGATGGAAGAACTGCTGATCACCAACGGCGCCCTCGAAGCGCTGAACCTGTGCCTGCAAGCGGTGACCGAACCCGGCGATCTGGTGGCCATCGAAGCGCCAGCGTTCTATGCAAGCCTGCAAGTACTTGAACGCCTGAAACTCAAAGCCGTGGAAATCCCCGTGCACCCGCGCGACGGCATCGACCTCAACGTGCTCGCGCAGACGCTCGAACGTCACCCGATCAAAGCCTGCTGGTGCATGACCAGTTTCCAGAACCCGATGGGCGCAACCATGCCCGAGGCAAAAAAGCAGGAACTGGTCGAACTGCTGCGCCACCACCAAGTGCCGCTCATTGAGGACGACGTCTACGCCGAACTCTATTACGGCCAGCAAGCGCCGAAACCGGCGAAAGCCTTCGACACCGAAGGTCTGGTCATGCATTGCGGCTCGTTCGCCAAAAGCCTCGCCCCCGGTTACCGCATCGGCTGGGTCGCTGCCGGGCGCTACGCGCAGAAAATCGAACGGCTGAAGCTGATGACCTCGCTGTGCGCCTCGATGCCCGCGCAAGCGGCGATTGCCGACTACTTGCAACACGGTGGCTACGACCGTCATCTGCGCAAACTGCGCTACGCCCTCGAAGAACAACAGAGCGCCATGCTCGCCGCCATCGCTCGTTACTTCCCGGCCCAGACACGCGTCAGCCAACCCGCCGGCGGCTACTTTTTGTGGCTGGAGCTGCCAGAGCAGATGGATTCGTTGAAGTTGTTTCAGATGGCGCTGGCACAAGGCATCAGCATCGCCCCAGGGCCGATTTTTTCGCCGACGCAACGCTTCAGAAATTGCATCCGCCTGAACTATGGCAGCCCGTGGACGGAGGATTCGGAGAAGGCGATGGAGACGTTGGGGCGGATTGTGCGGTCGTTCTGACAGGTTGATGTTGCCGCGATTTTTGCTATCGCCAGCAGGCTAGCTCCCACAGTGGATTGCGTTGAAACACATTTGTGTGAACAACCACAAACCCTGTGGGAGCTAGCCTGCTAGCGATGAGGCCCAACCAGACAACTCAATTTTCTGGTTTAACGCCCACCACCCAAATCAACAAACGTCCCCGTCGCATACGAAGCCTTGTCCGACAACAACCAGACAATCGCCTCCGCCACCTCATCCGGCCGCCCCCCACGGGCCATCGGAATCGCTGACTCAAGCTTGCTGACCCGATCCGGATCGCCGCTCAGTGCGTGGAAATCGGTGTAGATGTAACCCGGGCGCACCGCGTTAACGCGAATCCCCTCGCCCGCGACTTCCTTGGACAGGCCGATGGTGAACGTATCGAGCGCGCCTTTGGAGGCGGCGTAATCGACGTACTCATTCGGCGAGCCCAGACGCGCCGCCACCGACGAGACGTTGACGATGCTGCCGCCCTGGCCGCCATGTTTTGGCGACATGCGCAGGATCGCGTGCTTGGCACAGAGGATCGGTGCCAAAACATTGGTTTTCATGATTTTGAGGATGCGGAATTCGGACATTTCGTCGACCCGCGATTTGTGCCCGACGGTGCCGGCATTGTTCACCAGGGCGGTGACCCGGCCCAGTTCGGTGTCGACGCGCTGAAACAACGCAACCACTTCGTCTTCGATGCTGACGTCGGCGCGAACCGCAATGGCTTGTGCGCCCAGTGCACGGACTTGCTCCAGCACGCTATGCGCGGCCTGTTCATCCGACTGGTAGTTGATGCAGATCCGATAGCCTTGTTCGGCCGCCAACAACGCCGTAGCAGCGCCAATCCCGCGCCCGCCACCGGTGATCACAATGACTTTATCCATGCTGGCCCTTCCCCCGAATGCACCCATAACAGTCGGGGGAAAGAATAACCGCCATTGCCGGGTTTTGCATGGGTTGTGTTGGGGGCAGACCCTTCACCCCTGTGAACACAATTAACAGTGAACACAGTCATCCTGAAAACACACATCCCCTCACCACAAGGAATCTCAGACTTCAGCGAGTTGTTCGCCGCGCACGATGTCCTGCATAAACCGCTCGGCCGGCATCGGATGCCCGAGCAGATACCCTTGCAACGAATCACAACCCAACTGCGTCAGAAAATCCTGCTGCACGCCGGTTTCCACGCCTTCAGCAACAATGCGCAAACCCAGCGCCTGGCCCAGCGCGACAATCGCCGAAACGATCGCCGCATCATCGCTGTCATGCTCCAGATCACGCACAAACCCACGATCAATCTTCAGTTCATTGGCCGGCAGACGCTTGAGGTACATCAGGCTCGAATAACCGGTACCAAAGTCGTCGATCGACAAATCGACGCCCATGTCTGACAACTCCTGCAACACCGTCATGCTCGCATCGGCGTCGCTCATGGCGGTGGTTTCGGTGATTTCCAGGGTCAGGCTGTTGGCCGGCAGACGATGAGTCGCTAACGCTTTGGCCACGCTCTGCACCAAACCGGCATGACAGAATTGCAACGCCGACAGGTTCACGGCGATGCGCCAGTCGGTGTAACCGAGCACGTACCACTCGCGCATCTGGCGGCAGGCTTCATTGAGCACCCACTCGCCGATCGGAATGATCAGGCCGGTTTTTTCCGCCAGATCAATAAACTTGTCCGGCATCAGCATGCCGTGCAGCGGATGCTCCCAGCGCAGCAGCGCCTCGGCACCGACCGGGCGACCGTTGGCTGCGTCGAATTTAGGTTGGTAATGCAGGCTGAACTGGCTGTGTTCCAGTGCCGCACGCAAATCCTGCAGCAGTTGCAGCTGCTTGCGCGCGTTGCTGTTCATCGACGCGTCGAAGAAGCTGTAACCGTTTTTGCCGCCACCTTTGGCGTGGTACATCGCCGCGTCGGCGTTCATCAGCAGTTCTTGCGTGGTCTGGCCATTGCCCGGATACAGGGCGATGCCGACGCTGGCAGAGATCTGCAAATCGTGTTCAGCCACGCGGAACGAACGGGCGATAAGGCCAACCTGACGCGCCGCCAGGCTCAATGCATCGTTCGTTTCGGCGAGGCGCACCAGCAAAACGAATTCGTCGCCGCCGATCCGCGCGAGGGTGTCCTGGCTGCGCAGATCTTCGCGCAGGCGTTGCGCCACTTCGCGCAGCAACTGGTCGCCCATGTGATGGCCGAACGCATCGTTGACCGGTTTGAAGCCATCCAGATCGATGAACATCAAGGCGAAACAGCCGCCCTGTTCATGCACCTTTTTCATCGCCTGATTGATGCGGTCATCGAGCAACATGCGGTTCGGCAAACCGGTCAGCGTGTCGTGCAGGGCCAGTTGCGTCAGTTCGCGGTTGGCTGCGGTCAGCGAGTGCGCCAGATCAGCGGTGCGCGCTTCGAGGCGGGCATCAAGAATCGAGGTGAGCAAGGCGATCGACAGCACCGCCAACGTGGTGATTAGCACCAGACTGTCGAGGCCATTGCCCTTCAGGCCATCGATGGTCGCGCCGCAGAAGCTGCCGTCAGGAAACTTCGCAGCGGCCATGCCAGTGTAGTGCATGCCGACAATGGCGATGCCCATGATCACCGCCGCGCCGCCGCGAATCAGCCGTACATACGGCGAATGCTGGCGCAGGCGAAAGGCAATCCACAGTGCGGCGGCCGAGGCGCCGACCGCGATCAGCAACGACGCGCTGAACAGTGTCGGGTCGTAATCGATGCCTGGGGTCATGCGCATCGCGGCCATGCCGGTGTAATGCATGGTGCTGATACCGGCGCCCATGATCAGCGCACCGAAGGCCAGTTGCCAGATTGGTAGCTTCGGCTGACTGACCAGCCATAACGCAAAGCCGCACGACAGCACGGCGATCAGCAGCGACAGCGCGGTGATGCCAATGTCGTAACCCAGATCAATCGGCAGTTTGAAGGCGAGCATGCCAATGAAGTGCATCGACCAGACGCCGACCCCCATGGCCAATGCGCCACCCGCCGTCCAGAAATGCACGGCGCGGCCCTTGGCCGTGGCAATGCGCCCGCTGAGATCGAGCGCGGTGTACGAGGCGAGAATCGCCACGCACAACGAGATGAGTACGAGGGTGGAGGAATAGCTACCAGTGAGCATGAAAGTTCTCGTGACCACCCAAACCGTACTGCGTCCATTCTCGGCTGGGCAAATGCGGCGATTGTACTGATTGCGCGGAAGAACGCACTGACAAAGTAAGCAAATTGCCATCAAGCCGATGAAACGCTTGTTTGATCGTCCTACAAAGCTCTGGAAAGCACCTCTTACCCTGTAGGAGCTGCCGAAGGCTGCGATCTTTTGACACTGTTTAAAGATCAAAAGATCGCAGCCTTCGGCAGCTCCTACAGGGGGGGAAAGCGCCTTATTGGGTGTCGGTTACATCCAGTTGGCCGTCCCAGCCACCGCCCAGCGCGGCGATCAGTTGCACGCTGGCGATCAGGCGGCTTTGCAGGATGTTCAGCACGCTGCGTTCGTTGCTCAGCGCCGTGGCTTGCACCACCACGACGTCGATATAGGCGATTAGCCCGGCCTTGTACTGGTTTTCCGTCAGGCGCAGAGAGTCGCGCGCCGCATCCAGCGCTTCCTGGCGCACGGCGGCTTCGTCCTGATACACCTTGAGCTGCACCAGATAGTTTTCCACTTCGCGGAAACCGTCGAGCACGGTCTGGCGGTATTTGGCCACAGTCTGATCGTATACAGCTTCAGTGCGATCGACTTCGGCGGAACGGATACCGCCGTCAAACAGTGGCAGATCCAGTTTCGGCCCGACCGACCAGAAGCGGTTCGGCAAGCTGACCAGGTCTTGCGAGGTACTGCTGCTGTAACCACCGCTCAGACTCAGCGACAGATCCGGGTAATACGCCGCTTTCGCCACGCCAATATTCGCGTTGGCCGCAATCACAGAGCGTTCGGCCGAGGCGATGTCCGGGCGGCGTTCCAGCAGTTGCGACGGCAAGCTCAACGGCACTTGCGGCAGGTTCGGGATGTTCTGGGTTTCGGCAATATTGAAATCGGCCGGCGCCTGCCCGATCAGCACGGCAATAGCGTTTTCGAATTGCGCGCGTTGCCAGATCAGATCGACCAGATCGGCCTGAGTGCTTTTCAGCTGGGTTTGCGCCTGCGCCACCGCGTCACGTCCGGACACACCGGCGCGATACTGGTTCTGGGTCATTTTCAGCGAACGCTCATACGCCGCCACCGTGGCTTCGAGCAAACGTTTCTGCTGATCGATCACGCGTAATTGCAGGTAGTTCTGCACCAGTTCCGACTGCTGGCTCAGGCGCATCGCCGCCAGATCGGCGTAACTCGCCTGAGCGCTGGCCTGATCGGCCTCAAGGCCACGGCGCAGTTTGCCCCAGATATCGGCTTCCCAACTGACGCCCAACTGCGCGTTGTAAGTGTCGCGGATACCGCTGGAAGAACTGCTCAAACTCGAACTGCTGCTGCCGGTGCCCTGACTGGAGCGGGTTTTGCCCACGCTCAGGTCAACACTCGGATAGAACGCGCCGCGCGCACTGCGCACCAACGCCTGCGCCTGACGGAACTGGGCTTCCGATTGCGCAACCGTCTGGTTGGAGCTGTTGAGCTTTTCGATCAGGCCGTTGAGCTGCCGATCGCCGTACAGCTCCCACCAGGCGCCACGGGCCAGCGAGTCGCTCGGATTGGCCTGACGCCAGCCTTCGGCTTCTTTGTACTGAGCGATTTCGGCGGTCTGCGGGCGCTGGTAGTCCGGGCCGACAGCGCAGGCACTGAGCATCGCCACGCACAGCGACAGGCTCAATAGACGCGAGCCGCGCACAGTGGCCATATGTATAAGCGAACGATCAGTCATAGCGGAGTTTCCAGAGCGGCGTCAGTACGCACGCCACGCCATTTGTTGAAACGATGGCGCAGCTTGTCGAGATAGAGGTAAACCACAGGTGTGGTGTAAAGCGTCAGCACCTGGCTGAAAACCAGCCCGCCGATGATGGTCAGGCCCAGTGGCTGGCGCATTTCCGCACCTTCCGCGCGGCTGAGCAGCAACGGCAAGGCGCCGAGAATCGCTGCCAGCGTGGTCATCAAAATCGGCCGCAGACGTTGCAGGCAAGCACTGCGGATCGACTCCAGTGGAGACATGCCTTGGTGGCGTTCGAGTTGCAGCGCCAGGTCGATCATCAGAATCGCGTTTTTCTTTACCACGCCAATCAACAGGAACAGGCCGAGCAGCGAGATCAGGCTGAACTCGCCACCCAGCGCATAGATCGACAGCAACGCGCCGACCCCGGCCGACGGCAACGTCGACAGAATCGTCAGCGGGTGAATGTAGCTTTCATACAGCACACCCAACACCAGATACACCGCGAGCAACGCGCCAAGAATCATGAACGGCTGGCTCTTCTGCGTGGCGGCGAAAGCATCGGCGGTACCGGCCATTTTTGCGATCACGTCTTCTGGCAAGCCAAGTTTGGCAATCGCCCGTTCGATGGCGGCACTGCCCTGCTCCACCGTCACGCCTTCGGCCATGTCGAAGGAAATATCCTCGGAGGCGAACTGCCCTTCGTGGCTGACGCGGTCGTCTTCCAGACTGCTTTCATAGTGGGCAAAGGTCGACAACGGTACGCGCGCACCGTCGGCAGTAATCACCTGCACTTGCTTGAGCGTCACCGGATCCTGCGCATATTTCGGATTGACCTCCATCACCACCTGATACTGGTTGAGGCTGTCGTAGATCGTCGAAATCTGCCGCTGGCTGTAGGCGTTGTTCAGCACCGAAGTGACCATGTCCATGTCGATGCCCAGACGCTTGGCCTGATCACGGTCGACAATCAGCGTCACCTGTTGCGCGCCCCGGCCTTCGCGGGCATCAATGGCGGTCAACTCTGGCAGCGCACGCAACGCGGTCACCACTTTCGGGTACCACTCGCGCAGCGAACCGAGGTCTGCACTTTGCAGGATGTAACTGTACTGCGAGGTTGTCTGTTCGCGGCCACCGCCGAACTGCAGATCCTGATCCGCCATCAGCATCAATTGCGCGCCAGCCACCTTGGGCATTTCCTTGCGTAGCCGCTCAATGACTTTCTGCGCCGATATTTGACGATCCTTGATCGGTTTCAAACGCACGAGCATAAAGGCGTTGTTGGTGCCGTTGGTGCCGCCGATAAACCCGGCAACACTTTCCACCGCTTCGTCCTTGAGCACAGCACGACGGAAGGTCTCCATTTTCGGCTGCATAACGCTGAACGACAGACCATCGTCACCGCGCACGAAACCGATCAACTGGCCGGTGTCCTGCTGCGGCATGAAGGTTTTCGGCACGACCACATACAAGGCAACGTTGACGCCGACCGTGATCAACAGACTGAGCAAGGTCAGGCGGCGATGACGCAGCACCCAATCGAGGCTGGTAGCGTATTTGCCAACCATCCAGTCATTGGTGCGGCGACTGAAGCGTTGCAGACGGTTTTCCTGCCCCGGCGTGTGCGGCTTGAGCCAGCGCGCGCAGAGCATCGGCGTCAGCGTCAGGGACACCACCAGCGATACCACAATCGACGCCGCCAGGGTGATGGAGAATTCGCGGAACAGGCTCTCGATGATCCCGCCCATAAACAGGATCGACAGGAACACCGCCACCAGCGAGACGTTCATCGACAGCAAGGTAAAACCGACTTCCTTGGCCCCGAGGTAAGCAGCCTCCATCGGTTTGACGCCTTCGTCGATGTGCCGGGAAATGTTCTCCAGCACCACGATGGCGTCGTCCACCACCAGACCGGTGGCCAGAATCAGCGCCATCAGCGACAGGTTGTTCAGCGAGAATCCATAGAGGTACATCACCGCAAAGGTGCCGACCAGCGACACCGGTACCGCCAACGTCGGGATCAGCGAGGCGCGGAAGTTACCGAGGAACAGGAACACCACCAGAATCACCAGCGCCACAGCGATCAGCAGGGTCATTTCCGCTTCGTGCAACGTCGCCTTAATGACCGGCGAGCGATCCATCGCCAGATTAAGCTTCACGCTGGCTGGCAATACCGCTTGCAGTGCCGGCAGTTGCGCCTTGATTTCGTTGACCGTCTCGATGATGTTGGCGCCTGCCTGACGGTTGATCACCAGCAACACCGCGGCGTCATCGTTGAAGAAACCGCTGTTGTAGCGGTCTTCGACACCGTCGCTGACTTTGGCCACGTCTTTGAGGCGCAATGCGGCGCCATCGGCGTAGTGGATGATCAGCGACTCGTAATCCTTGGCTTTCTCCAGTTGATCGTTGGCCTGGATCTGCCACAACCGCTGGCCGTCCTCGACCGAACCTTTGGGCCGGCGTACGTTGGCGTCAGCAATGGTTTTACGCACGTCATCCAGCGCCACGCCGTACTGATTCAGCGCCTGCGGTTCGAGTTCGATGCGCACTGCCGGCAACGAACTGCCGCCGATCTGCACTTCGCCGACGCCCTGCACCTGCGACAGGCTCTGCGACAAAATCGTCGAGGCCAAATCGTAAAGCTGACCTTTTTCCAGCACCTCCGAGGTCAGCGACAGCACCATGATCGGCGCCTGCGACGGGTTGACCTTTTTATAGGTCGGCATGCTGCGCATCCCGCTCGGCAACAGATTGCGCGAGGCGTTGATCGCCGCCTGCACTTCCCGCGCCGCACCGTTGATGTCGCGGTCGAGGTCAAATTGCAGAATGACCCGCGTCGAACCCTGGCTGGAGCGGCTGCTCATGGTGTTGACGCCGGCGATGGCGCCAAATGAGCGCTCCAGCGGCGTGGCCACGGTGGACGCCATGACCTCCGGACTGGCACCGGGCAGGCTGGCCTGCACGACAATCACCGGGAAATCCATTTGCGGCAGCGGCGCCACCGGTAGCAGGCCGAAGCTGACACCGCCCAGCAGCATGATCGCCAGGCTCAGCAGCATGGTCGCGACCGGGCGCTTGATGAAAGGACCGGACAGATTCATTGACCGCAATCCCCAGCATCACCGCACACCCCTGTAGGAGTGAGCCTGCTCGCGATAGCAATTTGTCTGCTCACATAAATGTTGGATGTGCCGGCCTCATCGCGAGCAGGCTCACTCCTACATGGGGAATGCGTGCAGACAGTCATACCGGCACCTCTGCGCTGTCGGCATTGGTTTTGCCAAACCGGCGACCGAGGCGGTCGAAGTACAGGTAGATCACGGGCGTGGTGAACAACGTCAGTACCTGGCTCACCAGCAACCCGCCAACCATCACCAGACCCAGCGGCTGACGCAATTCCGCGCCAGAGCCGGTGGCGAGCATCAGCGGCACCGCGCCGAACAGCGCCGCCAGCGTGGTCATCAGAATCGGCCGGAAACGCAGCAGTGCGGCTTGATAGATCGCCTGCTCGGGCGCCATGCCCTGATTGCGTTCGGCATCAAGGGCGAAGTCGATCATCATGATCGCGTTTTTCTTCACGATACCGATCAGCAAGATGATGCCGATGATCGCGATCATCCCCAGATCATTGCCGCTGAGCAGCAGTGCCAGCAAGGCACCGACCGCCGCCGACGGCAAGGTCGAGAGAATGGTGATCGGGTGGATGTAGCTCTCGTAGAGCACGCCGAGCACGATGTACATGGTCACCACCGCCGCCAGAATCAGCAGCAAGGTACTCGACAGCGACGCCTGAAATGCTTCGGCCGCGCCCTGGAACTGCGTCTGCACGCCGACCGGCATACCGATGTCTTTCTGCACTTGATCAATGATGTCCACCGCATGCCCCAGCGCCACGCCCGGGGCGAGGTTGAACGACATCATCACTGCCGGGAACTGGCCGATGTGGGTGATCGCCAGTTGTGCCTGACGCTCCTCGACGTGGGCCAGACTCGACAGGCGCACCTGCGCGCCATCCGTGGTTTTCACGTGGATCTGGTCCAGTGCCTGCGGGCCGATTTTCTCGCCGGACTGCGCTTGCAGCACCACGCGGTATTGGCTGGCCTGGGTGTAGATGGTCGAAATCTGCCGCTGACCGAACGCGTCGTACAGTGCATCGGTGATATTCGCCACCGACACACCCAGGCGCGAGGCCGCATCGCGGTCAATCACTAGATACACCTGCAAGCCTTTGTCCTGCAAATCACTAGCAACGTCGGTCAGTTCCGGACGTTGCGCCAGTGCCTCGACCAGACGCCCGCTCCATTCACTGAGCAACTCCGAGTCTGGCGACGACATGCTGAACTGGTATTGCGTGCGGCTGACGCGGTCTTCGATAGTCAGATCCTGCACCGGCTGCATAAACAGACGGATGCCGACCAGTTTGTCCAGGTTCGGCTGCAGGCGGGCAATCACTTCTGTGGCGGTGAGATCCCGTTGATTGTGCGGCTTGAGGTTGATCAGCAAGCGGCCGCTGTTGAGCGTCGAGTTGTCGCCATCGACACCGATGTACGACGACAGGCTTTGTACCGCCGGGTCTTCAAGAATGATCTTCGCCAGTTCTTGCTGGCGCTCGCCCATGGCGGCGAAGGAAATCGACTGCGGCGCCTCGGAAATGCCCTGAATCACCCCGGTGTCCTGCACCGGAAAGAAGCCTTTCGGCACGATCATGTAAAGGAACACGGTCAACGCCAAAGTGCCGATAGCGACCAGCAAGGTCAGCGGTTGGTGCTTGAGCACCCAACGCAGCATCCGCCCGTACTCGGCGATCATCCAGTCGATCACCGCGCCACTGGCGCGGTAGAAGCGGCCCTGCTCATGTTCTTCCGGTTCACGCTTGAGCAACCGCGCGCACATCATCGGCGTCAGGGTCAGCGAGACCACCAGCGAAATCAGGATTGCCACTGCCAGGGTGATGGCGAATTCGCGGAACAAGCGCCCGACCACATCCGCCATGAACAGCAGCGGAATCAGTACCGCGATCAACGAAAGGGTCAGGGAAATCAAGGTGAAGCCAATCTGCTTGGCGCCCTTGAGCGCTGCCTGCATGGGGCTGTCGCCCTCCTCGATAAATCGGGAGATGTTTTCCAGCATGACGATGGCATCGTCGACCACAAAACCGGTGGCGATGGTTAAGGCCATCAGCGTCAGGTTGTTGACCGAGAATCCCGCGAGGTACATCACACCGAAGGTGCCGATCAGCGACAGCGGCACCGCCACCGACGGAATGATCGTGGCGCTGGCACGACGCAAGAACAGGAACGTGACCATGACCACCAGCGCGATGGCGATCAGCAGTTCGTGCTGAACATCGGTTACCGAGGCGCGAATGGTTTGCGTACGGTCGGTCAATACCGTGACATCGAGGCCGGCCGGCAGGTTGTCGGTGATGCTTGGCAGCAGCGCCTTGATCCGGTCGACCACTTCAATGACGTTGGCGCCCGGCTGACGCTGAATGTTCAGCAACACTGCCTGATTCTGGTTGGCCCACGCGGCGAGGCGTTCGTTCTCGGCGCCATCGACGATTTCCGCAACGTCCTTGAGCCGCAACGGCGCGCCGTTTTTATAGGCGAGGATCAGGTTGGCGTAGTCCTTGGGCGACGTCAGCTGGTCGTTGGCGTCGAGCATCGACACCCGGGTCGGGCCGTCGAAGTTACCTTTCGGCTGGTTGACGTTGGAGGCACCGATCAAAGTGCGCACGTCAGACAGGTTGAGGCTGTTGGCCGCCAAGGCTTCGGGGTTGACCTTGATCCGTACCGCCTGACGCTGACCGCCAGCAATGCTGACCATGCCGACGCCGCTGATCTGGGCGATTTTCTGCGCCATGCGCGTATCGACCAGATCATTGAGTTTGGGCAACAACATGGTTTTCGAGGTGATGGCCAGGGTCAGCACCGGGGTGTCTGCCGGGTTGACCTTGTTGTACACCGGCGGTGCCGGCAAGTCGGTCGGCAGCAGATTGGTCGCGGCGTTGATCGCGGCCTGCACCTGTTGTTCGGCAACATCCATGTTGATGTCGAGGCTGAAACGCAAGGTCAGCACCGACGCGCCGCCGGAGCTGGTCGAGGCCATTTGCGTCAGACCCGGCATCTGCCCGAACTGGCGTTCAAGTGGCGCGGTCACGGCGCTGGTCATTACGTCCGGGCTGGCGCCGGGATACAGGGTCATGACGCGGATGGTCGGGTAATCGACCTGCGGCAACGCCGAGACCGGCAGCAGGCGATAAGCGATCAGGCCGGCCAGAACAATGGCCAGCATGCTCAGGGTGGTGGCTACCGGACGGAGGATGAACAGCCGCGAAATGTTCATGCGCCCTTCTTGGCCTTGTCAGTCACGGCAGCGTCTGGCGCGGCGGCAGCGGATTTGCCCTGTAAGTGCTCGGTTGGGGTGGTCGGCACGGCATTGCTGTCGTTGACCACTTCCACTTCACTGCCCTCTTTCAAGCGGTCGGTGCCTTCCAGCACCACACGGTCGCCGGCGGCCAGGCCTTCGGTGATCACGGTGTTATTGCCATCGCTGGCACCGATTTTCAGTTGGCGGATGGTGACTTTCTTGTCACCGTCGAGCGCATAAACAAAGGTGCCGTTGGTGCCGAACTGGATCGCAGCAGAAGGCGCCAGTACCACGCCTTTGAGGGTGTCGGCCAGCAAGTGCACGTTGACGAACTGATTCGGAAACAGCGCTTGATCGCGGTTGTCGTAACGGGCCTTGAATTTCAGGGTGCCAGTGGCAACGTCGATCTGGTTGTCGAGGCTTTGCAATACGCCAGTGGCTTGCAGTTTGGTGTCGCCACGATCCCACGCTTCGGCCGGCAGTTTGGCGCCGCTGCGGTAGCGGGCGAGGACGGTTTCGAGGCTGTTTTCCGGCAGCGTGAAGGCGACGCTGATCGGTTGGGTCTGGGTAATCACCGCGAGGAACGTAGTGTCGTTGGCCGCCACGAGGTTGCCGACGTCGACCTGACGCAGACCGACGCGACCGGCAATCGGTGCACGGATCTTGGTGAATTCAAGATTGAGCTTGGCGTCGTTGACCGCCGCCTGATTGGTTTTTACCGTGCCCAGATACTGGCCGAGCAGCGCTTCGGCGGTG
The DNA here is from genome assembly GCF_049959085.1 of Pseudomonas rustica. Taxonomy (NCBI): domain Bacteria; kingdom Pseudomonadati; phylum Pseudomonadota; class Gammaproteobacteria; order Pseudomonadales; family Pseudomonadaceae; genus Pseudomonas; species Pseudomonas rustica. The sequence continues at coordinate 2,806,253 of NZ_CP188200.1, forward strand.
TCCAGTGTCTGCTTGGCAATACTGTCTTCCTTGAAAAGACCGCGATAACGCTCGACGTCGACCTGAGCGTTCTTCAATTGCGCCTGATTCTGCAACAAGGTGCCCTCAGCCTGCAGTAACGCATTCTGGTAAGGACGCGGATCGATCTCTGCCAGCAGGTCGCCCGCCTTGACCATCTGCCCTTCTTCGAAATTGATCTTCACCAATTCGCCGCCCACCCGGCTGCGCACATTGATGGTGTTGAGCGCCGTTACCGTGCCCAGCGCTTTGTAATACAGCGGAAAGTCACCGGTAACCGCCGGCGCCACGCGCACCGGAATCGGCCCGGTGCCGCCGCCGAAGCCTGGCCTCATCATCCCCGAACGCCCGGCATGACCGGCCGCCGCCTTATCACCGCCCTCCTTGTGGGCTGAACCGGCCGGCCAGAATTTCCAGCACAGGACAGCGATAACCAACAAGACAAGCAGGCTGATCAGCCAGCGACGGGTGTTGCGGGGGGACGATTGCATGGAGTGATTAACCATTGGGCGCGTGGGCTTCTTTTACGGGAGGCTGAACGATAAGCACTGGTGACGATTAAGCAAAGCAGCTTTACCGGCAATTTACCTTCATCTTACGTTTCAAGGTGTGAGGCAAAACACTGATACACAAATGAAAACGGCCTGGACAGAGCCAGGCCGTTAACAATTGTAAAGCGCAGTGGCAGAGCTTACTTCAGGACGGCCAGAGCAGCGTCGTAGTTCGGCTCTTCAGCGATTTCCTTGACCAGTTCGCTGTGCAGCACGTTGTCGTTCTCGTCCAGCACCACAACGGCACGGGCAGTCAGACCTTTCAGCGGGCCGTCAGCAATGGCCACGCCATAGTTTTCGATGAACTCGGCACCGCGCAGGGTCGACAGGTTCTGTACGTTTTCCAGACCTTCGGCGCCGCAGAAGCGTGCTTGAGCGAACGGCAGGTCTGCGGAGATGCACAGCACCACAGTGTTGGCGACTTCGTTGGCCTGAGCGTTGAACTTGCGTACGGAAGTGGCGCAGGTCGGGGTGTCAACGCTTGGGAAGATGTTGAGGACTTTGCGCTTGCCGGCGAAGTCTTTCAGGGTGACGTCGGACAGATTGCCGGCAACCAGGGAAAAGGCTGGCGCCTTGGAACCGGCTTGTGGCAACTGGCCGTTGACTTGAACCGGATTGCCTTTAAGGGTGACTTGAGCCATGACTTGAGTCCTTCTAACGTTGTGGTTGGAGAGCATGCAAGAAGCGGAAGTTAACCACGAAATTGTCCGACGACCTATGCCCAAAATGAAATTGTCAGGTGCAGGCGCACGAAATTGTATACAACCCGAGATCCCGGTAGGAGCTGCCGAAGGCTGCGATCTTTTGATCCTCGAAACAAAATCAAAAGATCGCAGCGTGCCGCAGCTCCTACACGGGGATGCGGGCGATCCTGATTTTTTTCAACCATGCTGTCGATTCATGTCCGGCCCGTTCGATTAAGCAGTGAACCCCACACTTTTCGGAGTAACCGCCATGCGATTCATGATCCTCGTAAAAGCCAGCGCCGATTCGGAAGCCGGCGTCATGCCCAGTGAAGAACTGCTCACCGCGATGGGCAATTTCAACGAGGAACTGGCCAAGGCCGGCATCCTTGTCGAAGCGGACGGTTTACACCCGAGTAGCAAAGGCGCCCGTGTGCGCTTCTCCGGCGACAAACGTACGGTGACTGATGGCCCTTTCATCGAAACCAAGGAATTGGTCGCCGGGTATTGGATCTGGGACGTTAAATCCAAGGAAGAAGCCATTGAGTGGGTCAAGCGCTGCCCGAACCCTATGCCGGGCACCGATTCCGACATCGAGATTCGCCAGATATTTTCCGCTGAAGACTTTGGCGCAGAATTCACTCCTGAGGCTCGCGCCCAAGAAGAGCGCATCCGCGACCAAGCAAAGAAAAACAGCTAAACCCCTCACGCCCCCTGTAGGAGCTGCCGAAGGCTGCGATCTTTTGATCTTGCCCGTAAAAACAAGATCAAAAGATCGCAGCCTTCGGCAGCTCCTACCAGTACACAACCGAATAGTGAACAAGTACACAAAACCAAAGAATTAATACATTCGACTGGCAGACTTTGGATAAGCTGCTAGCGTAAACAAGACGTGTCCTAGAGGCTTGAAAAGAAAGGGATTACGCCGTACGGCCGACAAGTGCCGAGTTGTCCATTGAGCCACCAGGGAATCGGGGATGAAGTTCAATCGAGTGGGGAAGACTCTTTTTCTGGCAAGTTCGCTGGCGGCTATGCCGTTCGCGCAAGCAGACAACGCCGAAGACTCCAATAAAAGTAACAACCCGCTGAACGTGGCGCCGGGCGCCAACCTGCAGGACTACTACACCCCCAAACTCTACGACAGCAACGCTCATACCAATGACGTCCTGCTGCGCGGCACGTTGCCGATCGCCCCGAACGACTTTATCGGTGTGCCACAACTGGTACGCGCGACGCTGCCCATCAGCACCCGCCCCGATCCGCATAACGGTTACAGCACCGGCATGGGCGATCTGAACCTGTTCGACATCTTTATTCTGAAAACCGAAGGCGTGCAGTTGGGCATTGGCCCGCTGATCACCGCGCCGACCGCCGAACAGGACGAGCTCGGCACCGGCAAATGGCAAGGGGGCCTCGCGGCTGTCGCGATCGACGCCTCCCCGCGCGGATTGCTCGGCGCACTGGTGCAGTATCAAAGTTCCTTCGCTGGCGACAGCGACCGCGCCCACGTTGAAAGCGCGACCATGCAGCCGTTCATCATCCATAACCTGGAAAAAGGCTGGTACCTGCGCTCCACCGGCACCTGGACGTTCGACCTGAAAAACGACACCCACTACATCCCGCTCGGCCTGGGTGTGGGCAAAGCCTGGAAGTCCGGCAGCAACATCGTCAACGCCTTCATCGAACCGCAGTGGACCGTCGACCGCAAAGGCGACGGCCTGCCGCAATTCGTTGTGTATACCGGCATTAACTTGACCTTCGGCAAGTAAGGAAGACGCTATGCAGGTTACCCTCAAGGCCGCCGGCTACAGCTTGATGACGATGTTTGTCAGCTGTGGCGTCGGCGCCCAGGAATCCATCGCCAGCCCGCAAACAGATCGGAGCGCTATCTATGCAGCGACCGAGCGCCCGGCGGCGCCTCTATTCGAATATTTATACAGCCAGAACTTTAAGCGGAGTCGTTGATGGTCAAGCCTTACGTTGTGCGCCCGTTACTGGCGCTGTGCATGATCGGCAGTCCGCTGCTGTACGCCGCCGAGGGCGGTGTTGGCCGGCCAATTACTGGTCAACAGGTGTTTTCCAACGCCGGTATCGTGCCGCCTGAGCCGGGCTGGGTCATGTCGTTGACCAGCATTTGGTACGACGGCTCGCTAAAAGGCAGCAACGGTGCGCCGATTTCCGGCGCGGTCAGTGGCGGGATCGACATGAAAGTGTCGTACACCATGGCCAACTTCACCCACGTCTGGGACACCGGCAAAGGTCGCTGGAACTACGCCTCGGCCGTTGGCATTCCCGTGCAGTACACCGACATCAAAGCCAGCATCACCGGCCCGCGCGGGCGCACGCTGGGTGACAGCGACTCCGGCACCCAATTCGCCGACGCCCTGATCACGCCGATCGCCGCCGGTTACCACTTCGACGAGTTGAACCACATCTCGTTGTCCCTGCCGATCTACGTGCCGACCGGTGCCTATAACGACGATCGACTGGCCAACCCGGGGCAGAACAATTACACGTTCATGCCGACCGTGGCGTTCACCCACCTCGACGGCAAGGGTGGCGAGCTGACGCTGTCCAGCGGTCTGGAGTTCTACACCGAGAACGACGCCACCGATTATCGCAACGGCAACATCTTCACCCTCGACGCCCTGTGGACCCACGGTTTCGGCAATGGCTGGAGCGCCGGCGTTGCAGCGGGTTATATCCAGCAACTGACCGACGACAAAGGCCAGACTGCCGATACGTTCAACGGTTATCGCGGTCGTTCCGTTGGCGCCGGCCCGGTGGTGGGCTGGTCGGGTAAATTTGCCGACGCCCAAGCCAATATCAGCGCCCGTTGGGTACCGGAGTTCGACACCAAAAATCGTCCTGAAGGCAACGGCTTCAGCGTCAACATGACCCTGGCATTTTTCTAGACCCGGACACAAAGGACTGCCCCATGACTGCACTTACCGACCTCAATGCCCTGCAAGCCAGCATCGCCGAATCGGTGCTCGGTCAGGATCAAGTGATTCGGCAGATCCTGCTGGGCCTGTTGGCCAACGGCCATTTACTGTTGGAAAGTCTGCCGGGGCTGGCCAAGACGCGTACGGTCAAGGCGCTGGCCAAACACCTCGACGCGAAGATGAGCCGTATCCAGTTCACCCCGGATTTGCTGCCGTCGGACATCACCGGTGCCGAAGTGCTGCATCAGGTTGAAGGCAAAAACGAGATCCGTTTCCAACCCGGCCCGCTGTTCGGCAACCTGATTCTTGCTGACGAAATCAACCGTGCCCCGGCCAAGGTTCAGGCGGCGCTGCTGGAAGCGATGGAAGAACGCCAGATCACCGTGGCCGGCACCAGCCATCCGTTGCCGGATTTGTTCATCGTGGTCGCCACGCAAAACCCGATCGAACAGGAAGGCACGTATCCGCTGCCGGAAGCACAGATGGATCGTTTCCTGATGAAAGTGCTGCTCGATTATCCGAGCGCCGACAACGAAAGCCAGGTGCTGCGCCTGCTGCGCGCCGAAGAATTCGCACAAGGCGCCAACACCGCGCCGAGCAAGGGTTTCAGCCTGTCGCAGGAGGTGATTTTCGCGGCACGCAAGGAAGTCAGCGCGGTGCATGTGTCACCGGCCATCGACAGTTATCTGATCGACATCATCAACGCCACGCGCCATCCCGCCGACTACGACGAAGACCTCGCGCGCTGGATTTCGATTGGTGCCAGCCCGCGTGGCGGCATTGGTCTGGATCGTTGCGCCCGCGCCGATGCATGGCTGCAGGGGCAGGATTTTGTTTCGCCGGACAATGTGCGCGCGGTGGTGCACCCGGTGCTGCGTCATCGTTTGCAATTGAGCTATGACGCGGTGGCTGACGGCGTCAATGCCGATCAAGTGCTCGATCGGATTCTCGATAAAGTAGCGATTCCGGCCTGATGTCAAATACGAAGAGCAGCGACGGCCTGGTCTATGTTTCTCTCGCGCAATTGATGGCGCTGGAGTTCAAGGCCCGTGACCTGAGTTTTCTCGCGCGTCAGCCGCAAGGCAGCATCCTTGCCGGCAACCATGCCTCGCGCCTGCGTGGCCGTGGCTTGAATTTCGATGAACTGCGCCGCTACCAGCCGGGCGACGACCTGCGTCACCTCGACTGGCGTGCTTCGCTGCGCACCGGCAAACCGGTGGTGCGCACTTTTACTGAAGAGCGTGATCGTCCGGCGTTGATCGTGGTTGATCAGCGCATGTCGATGTTTTTCGGTTCGCAACGCAGCTTCAAATCCGCTCTCGCCGCCGAACTCGGCGCATTGGCCGCGTGGATGGTGTTCAACGCCGGCGACCGGGTTGGTGGGCTGGTGTTCAACGATCAACGTATCGACAGCATCGCGCCGTTGCGCAGCCGTAAACGCGTTGAAGCGCTGCTCAGCCGCATCGCCGAACAGAATCAGGCGCTTGACGCGGCTAACCCGGATGCCGAAGGTGAAGACCAGCTCGACAAAGTCTTGCAGCGTTGCCTGGCGCTGGCCGGTCACGACCATTTGATCTGTATCGTCAGCGACTTCGCCGGGGCCGGCGAACGTACGTTGCAACTGATGCGTCAACTGTCGGCACACAACGACGTGATCGCCCTACAAGTCTACGATCCGCTGGCATTGAAGCTGCCGAACAATGGCCGCCTGCTGATTACCCAAGGCCAGTTGCAGGTCGAACTGGCCATCGAAAAACGCAATGTGCATCAACCGCTGGGGGATTTTCTCGGTGGTCGCTTGAAGGACGTCGCCACCCTGCTACGCCGCAGTCAGGTGCCGCTGATGATGTTCAGCACCGCCGAAGAAGCCCACGCGCAACTGCGTGCCGAACTGGGCAAAAGCGCCGGGGCACGGCGATGAATCCGAATATCCCGAGCATCGATCAACTCAAAGAGTTGGCCCCGCCCGCGCCGGTCAGTTATGCGCCGCAAACGTGGGGCTGGTGGGTGTTGCTTGGGCTGCTGATCGTATTGGCAATCGTGATTGGCGTGCGCTGTTACCTGCAATGGCGCCGCGATGAATACCGTCGTGAAGGGTTGGCGCGACTGGCACAACTGCGTAGCCGCAGTGACGACCTCAATGCGTTGCGCGAACTGCCCGAGCTGCTCAAGCGAGTGGCGCTCTCGATGCCCACTCAATCGCGACATTGGAATACAACCCCTGTGGGAGCGAGCCTGCTCGCGAAGGCGTCCGTTCAGTCGACATCTAAGGTGCATGAGAGGGCCTCTTCGCGAGCAGGCTCGCTCCCACAGAAGGTTGCGGCGCTTGGTAAAGAGGATTGGCAGCGCTTCTTGCAAGCGCACAGCAAGAAGCCGCTCCCGGCCGATTTCAGCGCACAACTCGCGCAACTCGCCTACGCCCCCGACGACACCCTGCGCGCCCTCCCCACGCCGCAGCGTCAGGCGTTGTTCGACACGTGTCAGGACTGGGTGGAGCATCATCATGTGGCAGCTTGATTACCCATGGTTGTTGCTTCTGCTGCCGCTACCGTGGCTGGCTTACCGCTACCTGCCCGCTTACAACGAAGCGCGCAGCGCCGTGCGCGTACCGTTTTTTGCGGCGATGAGCCGCGCTGTCGGCGAAGCGCCCACCCATGCCGGCACTCGGCGCAACGTCTGGCAATTACTCTTGAACCTGTTGGTCTGGGCGCTGATTTTGCTCGCCGTGGCACGTCCGGTGTTCGTTGAAAAACCCATCGAACGCCAGCAACCGGTGCGCGACCTGATGCTCGCCATCGACATCTCGCAGTCGATGGAAACCGAAGACTTCACCAACGCCAACGGCGAAAAAATCAATCGCCTCGCCGCCGTCAAAGAAGTGGTGCAAGGCTTTATCGACAAGCGCAAAGACGACCGCCTCGGCCTGATCGTCTTCGGCAGCGGCGCTTATCCGCAGGCACCGCTGACCCTCGATCATGCGAGTCTGTCGCTGTTACTGGCCGACACCGGCATCGGCATGGCCGGGCCGAACACCGCGATCGGCGATGCCATCGGCCTCAGCCTGAAGCTGTTGGATAAAGCCCATGAGCAGGAAAAAGTGCTGATTCTGCTCACCGATGGCAACGACACCAGCAGCGCGATCACTCCCGATCACGCCGCCGAAATGGCCGCCAACAAAGGCGTGATCATCCACACCATCGGCATCGGCGACCCGAGTGCTTCGGGCGAGGCCAAGGTCAATCTGCCGGGTCTGGAGCAGATCGCGAAAACCACCGGCGGCCAGTTCTTCCGCGCTGAAGACCGCTCCGCGCTGGATCAGGTTTACAGCACCCTCGACCGCCTCACGCCGCATCAGGTGAAAACCCTCAGTCATCAGCCGCAACGCGAGTTGTTCTATTGGCCGCTGGGGGCGGCGATGTTGTTGCTGGGCCTGTATCACCTCGGCGCGCTGCTGTGGCCTCGGCTGTCATTCGCCCGTCAGCGGCAGGAGGTCTGAGATGGACATCAACCTCAGCGACTTCCATTTCCTGCGCCCGTTCTGGCTCCTGCTCGCGCTGTTCGGTGCGTTGTTGCCGTTGATCTGGCGCCGCAGCCGTGATCTGCAGCGACGACTGCGCGGCAACATCGCCGAGCATTTGCTGCCGCACCTGTTGATCACGCCACAAGACAACCAACGCCTGCGCCCGGTGCATCTGCTCTGTGCGCTGTTGATTCTCGGCGCCATCGCGGCGGCCGGGCCGACCTGGGAGCAGGATCGCCCGGACTTTCTCGAAAACCGTGCGCCGCTGATCGTCGCTGTCGATCTGTCACCGTCGATGGACGCCAGCGATGTGCAACCGACGCGACTGGAAGCGGCCAAGCACAAACTGCATGACCTGATTCAGCGTCGCGCCGGTGCCCGTACGGCACTGATCGCCTACGCCGGCAGCGCGCACCTGGTGTTGCCGCCGACCGACGACCCCGCCCTGCTCGACTCATTTATTCAGGCGTTGGGCACCGGGTTGATCGACAAACCGGGGAAAAACGTCGCCGCGGTGATTGAGCAGGCGAAACGCTTGCTCAGCGCAGAAAAGACGCCGGGCAGCCTGCTGCTGATCACCGATGGCGCCGATACCGCGCAACTTGATGGCCTCGACAAGCAGCTGAGCGGCAGTCAGTTGCAAGTGTTAGTGCTGGCGGTGGGCAGCGAGGACGGCGGCATGATCCACGACGCCAGCGGGCAGCCGCGCACCGATGCCAACGGGCGCCCGGAACTGGGCAGCTTTGATCAAGCGGCAATCAAACAATTGGCTTCTGCTGTCGACGCGCCCCTCGGCAGCCTGACCCTGAATGACGATGATCTGGACTGGATCGAACTGCACGCGCAACAGCACTTCCAAAGCGCCAGCGCCGAACAGCGTGAATTGCACTGGAAAGACGCCGGTTATTGGCTGTGCTGGCCGTTGCTGTTGCTGGCATTTTTCGGCGTGCGCAAAGGCTGGAGCGTGAATTGGATGGCGGCGTTGCTGCTGGCCGTGGGGCTGGGTGGGATACCGGCTCCGGCGCAAGCGAATGCACTGACCGACGCCTTCTTCACTCGCGATCAGCAAGGTCGCTGGGCCTTTGAGCACGGGCACCTGCCTCAGGCAGCGGCGCTGTTTGTCGATCCGTACTGGAAAGGCGTCGCGGCGTATCACGCGTCTGACTATGACTTGGCGCTGGCGACTTTCGCGCGGCTGGACACGCCACAGGCGTACTTCTATCTGGGCAATATTTACGTGCGCCGTTTCAAGTTTGATGAGGCGATCGCCGCGTATACCCAAGCCTTGAAACTGCAGCCGCAATTCCCGGAGGCCACGGCCAATCTGGCGTTGGCGCAGGCGTTGCTCAAAGACACCGAAAGTGCCGAGAAAAACGCCCCTGAGACCAAACCGGATGAAGTGAAATTCGACAAGGCGAAGGGCAAGGGGCAGAGCAAGAAGGTCGAATCGGAGCAAGCTGCGTCGGATGCGCTGTGGTTGCAGAACCTGACGACATCGCCGGCGAAGTTTCTCAAGCAGAAATTCAGCTTGCAGGATCAGGCGGGGGTTAAGCCATGAATCTCCGGAACCGAGTTGCGGCCATCGCGAGCAGGCTCACTCCTACATTGATTTTGTGTACGGCAAAGATCCCCTGTAGGAGTGAGCCTGCTCGCGATGGGGCCAGAGCAATCACTTCAAAACTCAGCATTTTGTTCCTGACAGGCCTGCTGAGCCTCAATGCCCTCGCCGCTGCCCCACAACTCAAAGTCCAGGCCCATCTGCAACCCGCCGAAGGCGCCATGGTCGGTGGCCTGATCGAGCTGCAAGTCGACGTCCTCACCGACACCTGGTTCACCAGCGCCGCCACCCTGCCCGATCTCAAACTCGACGGCGCTCTGGTCATGCCCCCGGACGGTCAGGCACAGCACCTGAACCAGACCATCGACGGCCAATCCTTCAACGGTTTGCGCTACACCTACCTGATCACACCCAACGTCGCGCGATCGTTCGATATCCCGGCCCTCACCGTCAGCGCCACTCCCGGCCAGGCTGAAAGCGAAATCAGCGCACACAGCGAACCGCTGCAATTCAGCGCCGCCCGGCCGCCCGGTTTCAACCCCGGGGAAACGCCACTGGTTGCCACCGGACTGACCTTCAGCCAGAACGTGATCAACTCGGCCACACCACTGAAAGTCGGCGACAGCATTACCCGGCAACTCACCTTGAAGGCCGATGGCGCACTGGCCATGTCCTTGCCGATCCCGGCACTGGGCGATATCGACGGCCTCAGCCGCTATGCGAAAACCCCGCAAGTCACCAGCCTCGATGACGGCCGTGGCGACATTCTCGGCGGCCAGCGCATCGACAGCGTCACCTATCGCATCGACCGCGCCGGTTCGCACACACTGCCGGCCATCGAAGTGAAATGGTGGGACGCGAGCAGCAATCAAACGCGCACCGCGCAAGTGCCGGCAGTGACGTTCGCTGCCGCCGCCAACAGCGCCTACAAACCTGTGTTCTCCATCGCCGAAGACCTCAAGCAACTCGGCCAGAATCGCCTGCGGTTCTCCACACAATGGCTGATCTGGCTCGTGGCGCTCATCGCGATTATCGGCCTCGGCTACCTGAGCCGCCCGGCCATGACTCGCGGCTACCGCACCCTGCAAGCGCGCAAACAAGCGCGGCACGCAGCGTGGTTGCAGTCAGCCGATTACGCCTGGCAACAAATCAATCCGCAACTTGAAGCCAAACCAGCGCAACTCAGTGCGCTGTATCTGTGGCTGCGCCGCAGTCGAATGGGTCTGAAGCTCGTCGATGCCGGCCCGCGCCTGCAAGGCCTGTTGCGCGGGCTTTACGGTCGCGAACCGGCCACCGAGCAGACACTTGTCCAACTGCGCCAATCGTTGACTACGCTTCACAGTCAGGCCGAACAGCAGCAGGCGAAACCGGCCTCGGCGCTGCGCCCGCTCAACCCTGTACACGAGAAGGATTTCCCATGACGCACCCGTTGCTGCACCGCCAACGTTTTGGCCTGGCTCTGCTGTTCGGTCTGGCCCTGCCGCTGCTGGCCCAGGCCCATGAGCCGCTGCCTTCGTGGAACGACGGCCCGGCGAAGAAAAGCATCATCGAATTCGTGCAGACCGTGACCGATCAGACGAGCAAGGACTTCGTCAAACCCGCCGACCGCATCGCCGTGTTCGATAACGACGGCACGCTGTGGAGCGAGCAACCGGCGTACTTCGAATTGCTGTTCGCTTTCGACGAGGTCAAGCGCACCGCCGATCAGCACCCGGAATGGAAAACCACGCAGCCATTCAAAGCGGTGATCGAAAACGACCACAAGGCCCTCGCGGCGTCAGGCATGGAAGGCCTGCTGAAAATCGTCGGCGCCACCCACAGCGGCATGACCACCGAAGCGTTTGATGATTACGCGAAAACCTGGCTGAGCCAGGCCCGCCATCCGAAAACCGGCAAGCCGTACACCGAGATGATCTTCCAGCCGATGCTGGAAATGCTCGACTACCTGCGCAGCCAGGACTTCAAGACCTACATCGTCTCCGGCGGCGACACCGGTTTCATGCGCGCCTTCGCCGAGAAGGTTTACGGCATTCCGCCGGAACAGGTGATCGGCACCACATTTGTCACTTCTTTCGAATACAAGGATGGCAAGGCCTCGATCGTGCGCACGCCAAAACTGGCGCACAACGACGACGGCCCGGGCAAACCGGAAAGCATTGATGCGGTGATCGGCAAGCGGCCGATTCTCGCCTTCGGCAACTCCGACGGCGACCTGCAAATGCTGCAGTGGACGGCCGCGGGTACCGGCAAACGTTTCATGGGTTTGGTGCACCACACCGACGCCAAGCGCGAGTGGGCCTACGACCGCAAATCAGACATCGGCAAGCTCGACAAAGCTCTCGATGAAGCAAATTCCCGCGGCTGGACCGTGGTGGACATGGCGACCGAATGGCGCCGGATCTACCCGTTCGATCCGCCGGTAAACGAGCAGGTGCAATAAAAAAAGCGTGCTGCAGGACTGCAATAAACGTTATCAGCAATAAATGACCCCCCGCGAAAAGGAGCAAGTCAGATGACTCGCATACGCAAGTGGCTACCGAAATTCGCCTTGGTTGCGACCTCGGTGATGGCGCTGTCGGCAACCGCCACAGCGGCTGAAAAACCCAACATCCTGGTGATCTTCGGCGACGACATCGGCCAGACCAACATCAGTGCCTATTCGATGGGTGTTGTCGGTTACAAAACCCCGAACATCGACCGGATTGCCAAAGAAGGCATGATGTTCACCGACTACTACGCGGAGAACAGTTGCACCGCGGGTCGATCCTCGTTCATCACCGGTCAGACGCCACTGCGTACCGGTCTGTCGAAAGTCGGCATCCCCGGCGCTCCGGTAGGCCTGCAAAAGCGTGATATCACCATTGCTCAGGCACTCAAGTCTCAGGGTTATGCGACCGGTCAATTCGGCAAGAACCACTTGGGCGACAAGGATGAATACCTGCCGACCAACCACGGTTTCGACGAGTTCTTCGGCAACCTGTATCACCTCAACGCTGAAGAAGAACCCGAACGTCCGTACTGGCCAAAAGAAGATGCCGATTTCGTCAAGGCTGTTTCCCCTCGTGGTGTGATCCACAGCTTCGCCGACGGCAAGATCGAAGACACCGGCGCGCTGACCACCAAGCGCATGGAAACCATCGACGACGAAACCACCGCGGCGGCGCAAGCGTTCATCGAGAAGCAGGCCAAAGCGGACAAACCGTTCTTCGTCTGGATGAACACTACGCGCATGCACTTGTTCACCCACGTGCGTGATTCGATGAAGGGCCAGAGCGGCATGCCCGGCAACGAATATGCGGACGGCATGATCGAGCACGACGGCGATGTCGGCAAACTGCTGAAAACCCTCGATGACCTGAAAATCACCGACAACACCATCGTCGTCTACACTACCGACAACGGCCCTAACCAGTTCTCCTGGCCGGACGCGGCGACCACGCCGTTCCGCAACGAGAAGAACTCCAACTGGGAAGGCGCGTACCGCGTGCCTGCGATGATCCGCTGGCCGGGCAAGATCAAACCGGGTGAAGTTTCCAACGAGCTGTTCTCGGGTCTTGACTGGTTTCCGACACTGCTCGCCGCCGCAGGTGATACCGATGTCGCCAACAAGCTGCTCAAAGGCTGGGCGCCGACTTCCGGCGGCACCAGCTTCAAAGTGCACCTGGACGGTTTCAACCAACTGCCGTACCTGACCGGCCAGACCCCGAAGAGCGAGCGTAAGGAGTTCTACTACTTCAACGACGACGGCGTGCTGGTGTCGATGCGTTTCGGCAACTGGAAAGCCGTGTTCTGCGAACAGCGTGCACCGGGTGGTTTCAAAGTCTGGAGCGAACCGTTCGTGTGCCTGCGCGTACCGAAAATCTTCAACCTGCGCATGGACCCGTATGAACGTGCCGATATCGTTTCCGACCAGTACTACGACTGGACGACCAAAAACGTTTATCTGACCGAAATGGCGGTGATGAAATCCGCTGCATTCCTGCAGACCTTCATCGAGTATCCACCAAGCCAGAAACCGGCCAGCTTCAGTGTTGACCAGATCCGTGCTGCGGTAGATGCGAAAATCGCTGAAAAAATGAAAGCTGCACAGTAAGACCGCAAGACTGGCGCCCGCCCTTACCGGCGGGCGGACTTATTTTTAGTCGGATATACCCCTTGTAGGAGCTGCCGAAGGCTGCGATCTTTTGATCTCAATTGATAAACATACAGATCAAAAGATCGCAGCCTTCGGCAGCTCCTACAGGGAGCAGGCCCGATCATTTGTATTGATCGTTCCCACGCTCTGCGTGGTAGCGCATCCCGGGATGCTCTGCGTCCCATGCCAAAGCGGACGCGGAGCGTCCAGTGAGGCATTCCCACGCAGAGCGTGGGAACGATCAGCACAGTCGCCGTTTTTATCGAATTGAAATAAGGCAATCCGCATGTCCTCACGTATCGCCAGCAAGCCGTCGGCCATACCCGCCTCGCACACCGCCTCCCCTTCACTGCTGATCCCCGCCCTGCTGCTGTGCATCTCCGGCGCCGCAGCACTGGTCTATCAGGTGCTGTGGATCAAGCAACTGTCGCTGGTGGTCGGCGTCGAGGTGTATGCGATCACCACGGGCATCAGCGCATTCTTCGCCGGTCTGGCCATCGGTGGCTGGCTGTTCGGACGCTGGGCGGATCGCTTGCAGCAACCGGTGCTGCTGTATGCCGGGCTGGAAGTACTGGTGGCGATATTGGGCGTTGGCGCGACCGTGGCCATGAGCATGGCGGCCAGTCCGTTCGCCTGGCTGCAGGATCACGTCGGTGTGTTCGCGTGGTTGCTGCCGTTCGCCCTCGTGGGCATTCCGGCGGTGTTGATGGGCGGCACGCTGCCGGTGCTGGTGCGTTCGCTCGCGGCTGATCCGGGCAAGGCTGGCGGTCAGTTGTACGCAGCGAACACCTTGGGCGCGATTGTCGGCACGTTGCTCGCCGCGTTCTTTTTGATCGCCACCCTCGGTGTACGGGGCAGCTCGCTGGCCGCAGCGATGCTCAATCTGTTGGCGGCGGCTGGCGCCTTGTGGTTCGCCCGTCAGCATCCGGCACCGATTGTCACGCCGATCCATCACCATCCGGAGAAAGCGGCGGATCGCACGGCGCTGTGGCTGTATTCCATCGCCGGCGGTGTGGCGCTGGGTTATGAAGTGGTCTGGTCGCAATCGATCGTGCAATTCATGAGCACCCGCACCTATGCGTTTGCCGTGGTGTTGGCGACGTACCTGACCGGCCTGTTTATCGGCAGCGCCCTGCTCGCCCGTCGCGTTGATCGCATTCGCGATCCGTGGGGCGTGTTCGGCTTACTGATCGCCGGCGCCGGCCTGATCGCGCTGCTGGAAATCGCCCTGCTCGGTCGTTGGCTGATTTACGCCCAGACCCAGACCGAGATGTGGTTGCTGAGTCTGGGCGCCAGTGAGCTGGTCGGCATGAGTGCTCGCTTTGCCGTCGCGGCGTTGAGCATTGTGTTTGTGCCGACATTGCTGCTGGGGGCGGCGTTTCCCTTGGCGCTGCGTTTGAGTGTCGGCCATGAGCGCGTCGGTCGCGATGTCGGAGCAGTGGTGGCGTTCAATACCTTGGGCGGGATTGTCGGGGTGATGCTCTGCGGCTTCCTGCTCATTCCGCTGCTGGGGCTGGTGCGCACGCTGGGCCTGCTGGCGATCATCGCGGCGGGCATCGGCTACTTCGCCGTGCGCAAGGGCCATGGTGTGAAGAAAGGCCGGCGTCAGGCAGTGGTCGCACTGAGCCTGGTCTCGGTCGCATTGGCGGTGCTTACGCCCGTCGACAAAATCGCCGGCCTGCTGCCCGGCGCACGCAACGGTACGTTGGCGTTTTACGAAGAAGGTCGTGGCGGCACGGTCGCGGTGGTCGCTCAAGGACGGGGCGAGAACAATTTCCATCGTCTGTACATTCAGGGCGTCTCTAACACTGGCGATGCCATGCCGTCGCTGCGTTACATGCGCATTCAGGCGCTGCTACCGCTATTGATCCACAACGGCGAACCGCGCTCGACCCTGGTGATCGGTTTCGGCACCGGCATCACTGCGGGCGCCATGCTGCGCTATCCGGGGCTGGAGCATCGCGTGGTCGCCGAGTTGCTGCCGTCGGTGGTGAAAGCGGCGCCGTTGTTCAAGGGCAACTTCAATGCTGCCAGTGATCCGGGTGTGGAAGTGCGTCTGCGTGATGGTCGTCAGGAATTGCTGCGCAGTGCGCAGACCTACGACCTGGTCACACTGGAGCCGCCACCGCCCTCCGCGGCCGGCGTGGTCAATCTGTACTCGCGCGACTTCTACCAATTGGCCGCGAGTCGTCTGCAGAAAAACGGCATCGTCGCGCAATGGCTGCCGCTGCCGACGCAAAACATCGATGACTCGCGCTCGCTGGTGCGCAGCTTCCTTGATGTGTTCCCGTATGCCTCGTTGTGGACCAGCGAATTCCACGAGATGTTATTGGTGGGTTCGATGGAGCCGATGGAGCTGGACGCCGCGAAAATCACCGAACGTTTCCAGCAGGACAGTGTGCGCAGCACCTTGCAGGATGTCGGCATTGGTTCAGCGGCGGCGTTGCTTGCGACGTGGGTGACCGATCGCGCCGGCCTTGAGCGCTTTGCCGCCGATGCACCGGCGGTGACCGATGATCAGCCGCGCATTGAATACGCGCCATGGGTGCGCAGCAAGGAAATCACTCGCGTGTTGCCGGCGCTGCTGGATCTGTATCAGCCACCGCCACTGATGAATGCTGATGCCGCTTTCACTGAGCGCATGGAAACCCATCGTCAACGGCTGATGCAGTTCTACCGTGCGAGCCTGCATGCGTATGACGGCGATCGGGATGCGTGGGGGCGGGACATGCGCGAGGTGATGCAGTGGGATGGCGCGAATCCGTATTACCGCTGGTTTACCGGGCAGTAATGCTGCCGAATGTAGGAGCTGCTGAAGGCTGCGATCTTTTGATCTTGCTGTTTATAAGATCAAAAGATCGCAGCCTTCGGCAGCTCCTACAAGGTTTTGCGGTTACTTGGATTCGGATTTCAGTTTCAGATAGGTCTGGTGCATATCAGACGCCCAGCCATCGATCACGGCTTTAACGTCTTCGGCCTTCAGCGCCTGGGAATCATTCTCCAGCGGTTTGCCAGTGCCTTTGCGCACAACTTGCGCCACGACCTTATTGCTGGCGCCGTCCATGAACACCGCTTCAGTGGCCAGGGTGGTTTCCTGATCACGGATGCCGGTGGCCGTGCTGACCGCCGCGGCTACCAAAGCAATCGGGATCACTTCATACGCGTGCAGCCCTTCGGTTTTGCTGCTGACGGCGGTGATGGCCGGACGCAGTACGATCACACCCGGCCCAGGCCCGGTGGCCAGTGGCAGCGATTTGCCCAGCTCACGCTTGAGCGCCTGATCGTAATAGCTGGTGATGCCATTGAGGGTTTGCTGAGAGATTTTTGCGGTCGGTTGCGGCTTCGGATAGAGCTGGCTTGGTTCGACATAAACGCTGGTGAATTTATTGATGTCGAGTTTCGGATCCATCCAGCGCATCACCTCGGCACCCGACGGTGACTTGGCTTCCTTGAGCTGACTGTAATCCTTGAGAAACCCGGAGTACTCATCTGGAGCGACGGTTTTGCTCGAGCAACCCACCACGCCAAGGGTGGCGATGCACAGCGTGCCCATCATTACTGCTAGCTTCATGCTGTAACTCCTGTCAGAAAGCCGAAAGATTTGCATAAGGGGAGTTACAGGTATAGCTAAAACCTCAACTTTTGCGATGTAAAAGCAGAAAATTCACACAAGGCTGCGCGCCCGATCACAATGGTCATTTGACAGACGCCGGCCATCCGGCAAAGCTGCACCGAGCTTGAATGCACACCAGACGGTAAATGCACCTGGACCACGGAAGTCGTAATGCCCAAGCATAAAAATAAAGCGGTACAACCTGACCCTGATTCGTCTCAATCTTCACTTTCTCGTTACCTGTTCCCTGTCTCCATCGGCGTGCTGCTGACGGCCGTGGCGGGGATCGGCTGGTTTCTGTTCAGCCCTGCGCCCGTTACCGCACCGCTCACGGTGCCCCCGATCAGTGCGCCGACGCCCGTGCCTGCCGCGCCCAAGCCGCAAGTGGTCGCACTGAAACCGGCGAGCATGGTCGACGAGCAACAATGCCAAGGCTGCCACACCGAGCAAGTCAAAGACTGGCAAGGCTCGCACCACCAATTGGCGATGCAACCGGCGAACGCCGAGACCATGCTCGGTGACTTCAATAACGTCACGTTCAAGGCTGAAAAAGAGACCACGAAGTTCACCCGCAAGGGCGACGAGTTCTGGGTCAATACGCCCGGCATCGACGGCAAGAACGCCGATTTCAAAGTGGCCTACACCTTCGGCATCGCGCCGCTGCAGCAGTACCTGATCGAGGTTGGCGAAGGCCGTTTGCAGGCGCTTGGCGTGGCCTGGGATACCCAGAAAAACCGCTGGTTTCATCTCTATCCCGGCCAAGGCGTGAACTTCAAGAATCCGCTGCATTGGAGCAAGCCGAGCCAGAACGCCAACTTCATGTGCGTCGAGTGCCACACCACCGGTTTCAAGCGCAACTTCGATGCCGCCAGCAATACCTTTAACAGTCAGTGGAACAGCCTCGGCGTCGGTTGTCAGGCCTGCCATGGCCCGGCCTCCAATCACCTGGAATGGACGCAGAAAAAGGGCGACCTGATCCATCAAGGTTTCGACGTCGACCTCAAGGACAAGAATGCCACGGTCGAGATCGAAACCTGCGCCCGTTGCCATGCGCGTCGTGCGCCGCTGGGCGATGGCTACACCGTCGGCAAACGCCTGATGGACGATTACCTGCCGAGCACCCTCACCCGCGAGCTGTATGCGCTGGACGGCAAGATCAAGGACGAGGTGTTCGAACACGGCTCGTTCCTGCAAAGCAAAATGTTCGACAAAGGTGTGCGTTGCAGCAATTGCCACAACCCGCACAGCAACGAACTGAAAGCACCAGGCAACGCGGTGTGCCTGCAATGCCACAACACCGCCGGCAAAACCTCGATTGAAGGGGTCGACGGCAAAGGCCTGCAAGCGAAGAATTACGACTCCATCGAACACACGCGCCACACCATGGGTCAGCCGGGTTCGCAGTGCGTGGATTGCCACATGCCCGGCAAGTTCTACATGGGCAACGACTTCCGTCATGACCACAGCTTCAGCATTCCCAACCCGGAACGCGCGCAGAAGCTCGGCACGCCGGACGCGTGTCTGACCTGCCATCAAGGCAAGGCTGGCGATAAGGTCACCGCGCAGTTCAAGCTGTGGAGCGCTTCCACCGCGCCGCAAGCACCGCGTTATGACGAAAGCCTGTGGCTGATCCGCAATGGCCAACCGGGCGCCGCCGACGCGCTGTTTACGCAACTGCAACGCAGCAATCTGCCGGCAATCCAGCGCGCCACCCTGCTGGCGGAACTGCCGCTGTATCCAAGCGAACAGGCGTTGAAACTGGCCACGCAGGATCTGAAAAATCCTGAGCCGCAAGTGCGTGAAAGCGCAGCGCGGGCAATCAGTGCGTTTCTGCCTCCGCCTGAACGTGCGCCATTGTTGTCGCCACTGTTGGGCGATCCGGTGAAAGCGGTACGCATTGTGGTCGCGCGGGATTTGCTCAGCGTCGCTCGCAGCAGCGGTCTCGGTGCGGCGCAAGCCAACTGGGAAGCCGCGATTGGCGAGTACGAGACGGTGCAGAAGAGTCTGCTGGAACGCGCCGAAGCGAACCTCAATCTGGCCATGCTCTATCAGGCCAGTGGGCGCAGTTCGGAAGTTGAAGCGTTGCTGCGAGATGCGCTCAAGCGTGATCCGGACTTCTACCCGGCGCTGGTAACTCTGGTGCAATGGCTGGAGGCCAGCGGCCGCAGTCAGGAAGCGCAGACGCTGCTCGACGACAGCATCAAGGAACACCCGGACGCGGCGCTGTTGCAGCACACTCGGGGCTTGTCATTGATCCGCGCCGGCAAGACGACTGAAGCGATGGTTGCGCTGCACAAAGCTGCGCAACTGGAGCCGCAGAACGCCCAGTACGGTTATGTACTGGCGGTGGCGTTGCACGAGGGCGGCAAGGTTGATGAGGCTTGCGCGATTCTCGAAGGTTTGCTGAAGGTACAACCAGCGAATCGTAATGCGCGGCTGTCGTTGATCCAGTACTACCTCGACAGCGGCCAGGAGCCCAAGGCGCAGGTGTTGTTGCAGGGGTGGAAGAAGATGAATATGGGGGATCCGGCGTTGAAATAACTGGCTTGTGATTCTCCTTGTAGGAGCTGCCGAAGGCTGCGATCTTTGATCTTGGTTTTTAAGATCAAAAGATCGCAGCCTTCGGCAGCTCCGACAGGGGGGCATCAAAAAAAGGGGGTTACCAGGATGAGCTCTCACCACTCCTCAACGCCATCTCCCGCCGACTACTCGCCCGCATCGCCTTGATCAGCGACACCGTGCCCACCAGCAATATCGCCGCACCAAACACAAAGTCGATGTTGTACAACTGAAAGTCCTGCACCGGCCCGACCAGCACCACCCGCACCACGGCAATCCCCACCAGCGTGGCCAGAAAATCGATACCCGGTTCGTCGCGATAAAACACCAGCATCAGCGGCAGGCATAACACCAGCAACATCAACAACACCACGACTTTGAACGAGTCCTTACGCTCAACGCTAAAGGCACATTCGTGCGCCCCGTAAGCCTTGTAATCCTCGTCGCGGATCAGCGAGTTTTTCTCGTTGATGTAGTCGACGCGGTTGTACTTCTGGATTGGCGTGAAGGTGTTGGACATTTCCATCAGCGTGGTGATGTTCCTGAAACGCAGGTCGATGCGCTCGCTGCCCTTGAGGTAATAGAGCACCGGTTTGTAGCCATAGCGATAGGTGTCAAACGGGAACGCGGCGACCTGGCCCTGAACGCCGATCGGACGAGGTTCCAGTTCGGCGTAAGCGCTTTTGTTGGAGGAGGCGAGGTTGCGACTGAGCGGCTGAACCTTGACTTGCTCAAGGAAAATCGGTGTCGCGCCGAAGGTCCACTGTAACGGTTCCATTCTCAGGCGCAGCTCATTGCGACCGAGGTCGTAGCGATTGAACGTGCGCTCGGAAACCACCAATGAGCCGCCGACCATGAACTCGCCGCGCAGGTTATTGGTGACGCGCAAGGTCAGTTGATCCTTGCCCAGCAACGCCGCTTGCGTGGACGGTGGCGTGCCGCACCACGCGGTGCTTTCGCCGACACCGCCGAGCTGGCCGTTGCGGTTTTCCTTGAACACATAGAAGTAACTGGCCCACAGCGTCAGCATCAACAGCACCGCTGTGAGACCCAAAATCTTTTTGCCCACACTCACAAACCCGACTCCCTTCATCGATTCCATCGTCCAGCCGAATCCCGCTGGCGGGCGGGACTTTAACAAAATGCCATCATCGACCCAAGGAAATATCCCCGATGGCAGAGGCCCGTAAGGGTTTCCCCCACATCCAAAAATATTGGAATGGGCGCCGGAGATCCCTTGTAGGAGCTGAGCTTGCTCGCGAAGGCGGCGTGTCAGGCACTAACAGTTTGACTGGTATACCGCTTTCGCGAGCAAGCTCGGCTCCTACAGAACATCTACACGTTACAGATTCGGAAAAAACCAAAAAAACCATATCAGACCGCGTCAGATAGCCGCAGGCAAAGCCAAAATCTGATCCGCACAAATCAACAATTCCTGAGCCTGTTTTGTTTTCCACGGTGTTCCTACAGTGCAGCCCATGCCAGACCGGGTGGCCTGGCAAGACTTTGCAACCGTGGATGAACTGACCATGAGCACAGCAATAATCGGACAGGCTTATAACTACAAGGTCGTCCGCCAATTCGTCATTGCGACCATTTTCTGGGGTGTCGTAGGGATGGCGATGGGGGTATGGATCGCCTCTCAATTGGTATGGCCGGACATGAATCTGGACTTGCCGTGGACCACCTTCGGCCGCTTGCGACCGTTGCACACCAGCCTGGTGATTTTCGGCTTCGCCGGCAGCGCGCAATTCGCCGCCAGTTACTACGCAGTACAGCGCACCTGCCAGGTGAGGCTGTACTCGGACACCCTCGCAGCGTTCACTTTCTGGGGCTGGCAATCGGTGATCGTGATCATGCTGATCACCCTGCCGCTGGGCTACACCACCACCAAGGAATACGCCGAAATAGAATTTTCCGGCGCGGTGTGGATGGCCGTGGTCTGGGTCGCCTACGCCGTGGTGTTCTTCACCACCGTGGTGCAGCGCAAAACCAAACACATTTACGTCGGCAACTGGTTTTTCGGCGCGTTCATTCTGGTGATTGCGATGCTGCACGTGGTCAATCACCTGTCGATTCCGGTCGACTGGTTCAAGTCGTATCCGGTGTATTCCGGGGCCACCGACGCGATGGTGCAGTGGTGGTACGGGCACAACGCGGTGGGTTTTTTCCTCACCACCGGTTTCCTCGGGATGATGTATTACTTCGTGCCGAAACAGGTCAATCGGCCGGTGTATTCGTATCGGTTGTCGATCGTGCACTTCTGGGCATTGATCACCCTGTACATCTGGGCCGGCCCGCACCACTTGCACTACACCGCGCTGCCGGACTGGGCGCAGTCACTCGGCATGGCCATGTCGCTGATCCTGCTCGCGCCGAGCTGGGGCGGGATGATCAACGGCATGATGACGCTCTCCGGCGCCTGGCATAAATTGCGCACCGACCCGATTCTGCGCTTTCTCGTGCTGTCGCTGGCGTTCTACGGCATGTCGACGTTCGAAGGGCCGATGATGGCGATCAAAACCGTCAACGCCCTCTCCCACTACACCGACTGGACCATCGGCCACGTTCACGCCGGGGCGTTGGGCTGGGTGGCGATGATCACCTTCGGCGCGACCTACCACATGGTGCCGAAAGTCTTCGGCCGCGAGCAGATGTACAGCACGCCGCTGATCAACCTGCACTTCTGGCTGGCGACGATTGGCACGGTGCTGTACATCGCCTCGATGTGGGTCAACGGCATCACTCAGGGCCTGATGTGGCGGGCGATCAACGAGGACGGCACGCTGACGTACTCGTTTGTCGAAGCGCTGCAGGCCAGTCACCCTGGGTTCATCGTGCGTTTTGCCGGCGGGGTGTTTTTTCTTAGCGGGATGTTGCTGATGGCTTACAACGTCTGGCGTACGGTGCGCGTGGCTGATGTGGCACTGGCTCAGCGTGAAGCGCAGATTGCATGAGCCTGGGAGGCTGTCATGATCGAGGTGTTTTTTGATGGGCTGGGCGTGGTGTTTTTGTGGCTGGCGGTGGAGTACTGCTTGCGACGGGAGACGGCGGAGAGTCTGGATGAGGCGAGTATGGTGCCGTTTGCTGATGATCCGGAGGTGGCGCGGCGGGTTGAGTTGGCTACCGGGAAAAGCGTGAAAGCGGTGGCGCCGGAAGCGCTAAAACCGGGTTGGATCAACCTCGATATGTAAATCCCGGCCCCTGTAGGAGCTGCCGAAGGCTGCGATCTTTTGACTTTGGATTTTTAGAAGCAAGATCAACAGATCGCAGCCTTCGGCAGCTCCTACAAAGGCGCGTGCGATCAGCCGCGTTCGCGGGGGATAAGGCTCTGCAATTGCAACGCCAAAAAATTCGCATCAAACACAAACGTGTCCGGATCCTTCAAACCATTGGTCTTGCGCCACTGCCACTCGCCGCCCGGCAGCCCCACCAACGAAATACTGCCGTAACGCGCCGCCGTCAGCCCCATCACCGCCAGCGAAATCTGCCCGGCGCTGCCCATCACATCGGGCACAAACTCCACCGGTTTGCCGGCAATCACGATGCTCAGTTTCTCGGTCTTGAACGTCGAGGTCTCGACCGGCGTACTCGGGCCGAACGCAACGTACGCCTCACGGCTGACTTCCAGCAGATTCGGCGCCTGCACCGGCTCCAGCCATCGCTGAATATCGCCGAACAGCCCTTCGATCCGGCTCGCCCAGACCTGCGACTGCGTTTCGAACAGTTGCTTTTTATGCGCTTCGCTTTCGGCGTAATGACGAAGCATCTCGCCCAGTTGCTGTACGTCGCTCATTGCTGTGTGCCTCGGAAAGGATCCTGCGATGTTCGATAGTGGCAGATCGAAGCCCCGGTGTACGGTAAATCGCCTGCGGTTTTGCAACACACCGTGACACTTGCGTGAAAGATCAGCAGTACAGTCAATTGCTGCTGGCATCAGGCCTTGAAGAAAAGGACACTCGGGGAAAACACAGATCATTGATCGAGGAATTTCAATGCGCACCATCGGCCTGATCGGCGGTATGAGCTGGGAGTCCAGCGCCGAATATTATCGACTCATCAACCAACAGGTTCGCGACCGGCTCGGGCCACTGCGTTCGGCGCAAATATTGATGTACAGCGTCGACTTTGGCCCGGTCGAACAAGCCCAGCACGCCGGGCGCTGGGACGATGCGGCGGCGATTCTGGTGGACGCCGCACGCAGGCTCGAAGCCGGCGGCGCTGATTGCGTGGTGCTGTGTACCAACACCATGCACAAGGTCGCCGAGCAGATTCAGGCAGCGATCAACATTCCGTTTTTGCACATCGCCGAACCGGCAGCCCAGGCGGCGCTGGCAATTGATGCGCACACCGTTGGCCTGCTCGGCACGGCGTTCACCATGGAACAGGATTTCCTCAAGCAGCGCCTGATCGCTCAGGGTTTGAAGGTTCTGGTGCCGGACGAAGCCGAGCGCAAGGACGTGCACCGGATCATCTACGACGAACTGTGTGTCGGCGTGATCAGCGAAGCCTCGCGGCAGACCTACCAAAAAGTTATTGAATCCCTGACCGCACGCGGCGCGCAGGCGATCATCCTCGGCTGCACCGAAATCGGTATGTTGGTCAAACCCGAACACAGCGCCCTGCCCCTGCTCGACACCACCGAACTGCATGCGCAGTCGGCTGTGGCGTTCGCACTGGGCGACTGAGTCAGATTTTAGTGCTGCGTCGCAGACGGGCCATGCTCAGGGTGTCGACCCATTGCCCGTCACGCACCGCGTAATCGCGGAACAGCCCTTCATCCTCGAACCCGAACTTGCGGTAGAGGCTGATCGCCGCTTCGTTGTCGGCATACACCGAAAGCTCGACGCGGTGCAGGTTCATCCAGTTGTCGGCGACGTCCAGTGCCGCCGTCAACAATTTCGACCCAACACCCTTGCCCTGCCACGCCACCGCAACGGCCATGCCGAAACTGCCGGCATGCGCCCGGCGAATCCGTGAAAACGCTTCCAGCCCGAGATTGCCGATCACCACACCTTCATGCAGCGCCACCAGCTTCACCGCCCGATCGTTTTCCGCCTGCAACCGCTGACGCCAGACTTCGGTGGATTGAAACGGCATCTGCAACACCTGCCGCGCGACGGCCGGGTCGTTGTAGAGCGCAGTGATGCCCTCAATGTGGGCTTCGCTGGAGCGTTCGATATGGATGTCGTCAGGCATGGCAGATCCGTCCGTGATCTCTATGTGGCCGTCCACTCTAAACCGACAACGCCCTCATCCGCCACAGACAAACCCGTGTAGGAGCTGCCGAAGGCTGCGATCTCTTGATCTTGATCTTAAAAACCAGGATCAAAAGATCGCAGCCTTCGGCAGCTCCTACAGGGGGATTGTGTTAGGTCAGGGCGACTTCTTCTTGCTCGGCGACGGCGACGGTTGCCGGGGTGGCTTGCGCGGTCTGGCTGAAATCGCGCAGATAGACGATGAATTCCTGCAACAGGCGATCCCACAATTCGAGGTTGCCGCGCAGGTGATCGTTGCTGACCCCGGCGCCGACCACCACGTCCATTTCCATCACCAGAAATTCGCCCTGCAACGACAACCGCGCAAAACGCCGAGTGGCGTTCCAGCGTTCCGCGACGCCGGCCGGCAGCTCACCTTGCACGCGCAATGCGCAACTGAAGGTGAAGTCGACGTAGCTGCCCTGCTCCGCCGCCGGATTGCCGAAACGCACGGCGTAGCCAATGCCCTGGCTGGCGCTGAGTAGCTGGACGATGCCGTTCTGTTCGGTCTGGTTGACGCGATAACCGGCCGCTTGCAGCACGTCGGTCAAGGATTGCGGGGACACCTGGGTGATCAATTGAGTCATTGGATCTTCCTTGTTCTTCAGATTGAGACGCCATGCTTGTGCTGATTTGGTCATGGCGTTTTCAAGCGTAGACCGTTCTGCCGGGTTGGCATGGAGAATCAAAATCAAAAGATCGCAGCCTTCGGCAGCTCCTACAGGGGAATACCGCCCAATGTAGGAGCTGCCGAAGGCTGCGATCTTTTGCTTCAGGAATAGACCGGCCAGGTGTCGACGATTTTGCTGCCGCGCACCGCCAGCAGGTCGCCAAATTGCAGCAGCACGGCTTCAGTCTGGGTCGGGCGCAGGAACACTTGATCCTCCACGTTCAGGCCGACAGCGCTGGAGCCGTTGACCATTTCCTGATTCGAGCTGCGCCCGTATACCGTGTTGCTCTGCAAACCCTGCGGCGATTCGAATTCGGCCATCCAGTTGCCGCCGTAGATGAAAAAGGTCTCGCGCTGATTCGCGTCCCACCAAGAAAACAGCCGCGACTTGTCGTCCAGCGCCGGGATGTTCACCGCGCCGGTGCTTTTCAACACCGGCGTGGCGATATAGGTCGCAGGTACATGCTCGGTCAGCGACGGCAAATCGTAGTGCGTCGGCTTGAGCATCGCCGTGCCCACCGACACTTCCGTGCTGAGTTGCTCGTTTTCATGCATGCGATAACTCGGGCTACCGGCAGTGTTCAGGCACAAACCTTCGTGCCACAAACCGGGAAACTGCTGTCGAGTGAAATCAACGCAGCGCTGATAAATCACCATGACCTTGGCGAACAATTCCTCGGGCGAACCGAGTATCCCCGGCACGCCCATGCCCACGAACGGGTCGTAGCCCATAAACCCGGCAAACTGCAGATGCTGCGGGTTGGCGCTGATCAGGGTGAGCATTTGCCCCAGCACATTCACATCGCTGACCCCGCCACGATGCAGGCCAACATCCAGCTCGATGTTGATGCGCATCCGCGTGCCCAATCCCTGCGCGAGTTGCAGGTATTGCTGCAATCGTTCAGGGCCGTCGAGCAGCCATTGCAACTGCTTCGACGGATCAAACGGGCCTTTGTGGGTTTGGTAAAACAACTCGGCTGAACGTACCGGCAACGGCTTGCCGAGCAAAATATCCGACTGCGGAAACGTCACCGCATCGTGATTTAGAAACGGCTGATGAAACGACATCAAACGCTGTGTCCCCGCGCGTTGCGCGATGTAACTCAGCAGCCCCGGCGACGGCAGTGATTTCTCGACCAGGCGCAACTGTTTGCCGCCGCGCTTCACCGACTGCATGACCACGTCGATGTTGTGATCGAGTCGATCCAGATCGATCAGAAGCACCGGCCGCATCGGGCCTTTATCTTTCAACTCGCGATTGAGCGCACGAAAATAATCGGTGTACGGCCCGCCGCGATCGCCCGGCCGCAACCACGCGCCAACCCCGAGCAGCAAGGCGCCGACGCCCAATGTACCGAGCAGGAAGTTACGTCGATTAACCGCCATCAGCTCACCCCCAAAATAGATGACAGATGCGCGTTCAAGAACCGCCCGCTCGGATCCAGCGCCTGGCGCACATCGACAAATTCGCGCCAGCGCGGGTACAGCGGTTGCAGGTTTTTCGCGTTGAGCGTGTGCAATTTGCCCCAGTGCGGGCGGCCGTTGTACTTCCAGAAAATCGGCTCGACCGCCGCAAAAAAGTTGTGATGATCCATCTGGTAATGCTGGTGCACCGAGATCGAACAGCTGTCGCGGCCCTCGAACATGCTCAGCGGAATGTCGTCGGCTTTGACGTAGCGGTACTCGATGGGAAACCAAGTGCGCAGATCCTTGTCCTGAATCAGCTTGAGAATCTCGCGCAGGCAGGCCGGGCCGTGTTCGGCGGGCACCGAATATTCCATCTCGTTGAAGCGCACGGTGCGCACGTTGGCGTAGATGTCGAACGAGTCGCCGATGCGATCATCGAAACTCGCCAAATGGCGCAGGCTGTTGAGCATGGTGCGGCGCAGGTCGGGGAAGTCGCTGGCGTATTTGTCGATCTTCTCGATCAGGGTGACGAACTCGTTGCCGCCCTCTTCTTCCGGCGGGATGGGCGGCGTGGCCGGCTCGTCGGTTTCGTTGAGGGCGATGGACAAGGCGTAGTCGGAGTGGGTGACGACGAGCATTTCCCAGTGCTGGTTTTCGCTGGTGTTCTTGTCGATGTCTTCCAGCAGCTCTTCGGTCTTGGCGATCCATTGGCGTTCGCGCAGGCGATAAGCCGGACGGTTTTGCAGACGAATTTTGGTCGCCACGCCGAGGGCGCCGAGGGAGACCCGCGCCGCGTTGAACACCTCGGGATGACGCTGACTGTCGCAATCGAGCACCTCGCCGCTGGCCGTCACCAACTGCATGCCGCAGACGTGGGCCGAGTAGGACTGGAAGTTTTTGCCGGTGCCGTGGGTCGAGGTGGAGATCGCGCCGGCGAGGGTCTGGTAGTCGATGTCGGCCATGTTTTGCAGGGCCTGGCCGATGTCTTTTAACGGTACGCCCATGCGCGACATTGGTGTGCCGGCGGCGAATTCCGCCTGTAAGGTTTTTGCATCGTGATCGAGCAGGCCGTTGAAGTAGCTCAGCGACAGCAGCGTGCCGTCGGTGGGCACCAGAGCGCTGAAGGAATGTGCCGAACCGACCGGGCGGATCTTGCCTTGGGCCTGTTTGATCACACTTGTCAGTTCGTCGAGATTCTTCGGCGCAAGGCGCGCCGCCGGCAAGCAACTCTGCCCGCCCGACCAGTTGCGCCACGGAATCAGCCGTGGCGCGCGCATCAATTGGCCGAGAGCCGGATTGCTCGCCAACGCGCTGAACGCGCCGATGATGCTTGCCCGTTGCAATAACTGGCGCCGTGTCAGATCCATCGTCATGCCGGGCACCTTATTGTGGGAGCGGCTGGTCGGCCATGAAGCCGATCAATTGCAGAAATTGTTCTTCGCTGCACTCGACGCACTGACCCATCGGCGGCATGCCGTTGTAGCCGTTGATGGCGTGGTCGAGCAGCGTGTCGGCGCCTTGCTGGATGCGCGGTTCCCAGGCTTTGCGATCACCCGTGAGCGGCGCGTTGGCGGCGGGATTGGCGTGGCAGAGCTGGCAACTGTTGGCGTAGATCTGCGCCAGTGCCGGGTCTTTGGGCATGGCGTTGTTGGCGGTGGTGGTCGGAGGTTTGGGGTCTTCGCCGCAGCCACACAGCGCCACGGATAAAGTCAGCAGTAATGTGATGGGAATTGCCCGCATGACGATCCTCAAGGGTGGCATCGCTTATTGTTGTGATCAC
Source organism: Pseudomonas rustica (assembly GCF_049959085.1). Lineage (NCBI taxonomy): Bacteria > Pseudomonadati > Pseudomonadota > Gammaproteobacteria > Pseudomonadales > Pseudomonadaceae > Pseudomonas > Pseudomonas rustica. Next base: position 2,834,950 of record NZ_CP188200.1, read on the forward strand.
ACCTTAAGGCAGGCGCGCCAGCGGGTTGAGGGCATTGCGGGACAGTGAGGGGGGCAAACGGGGCCAGCCGAATCCGACATATCCCCCTGTTGATGATCGTTCCCACGCTCAGCGTGGGAACGATCAGATCAAAAGATCGCAGCCTTCGGCAGCTCCTACAGGGATACTGTGTGGCCACCCCTTCTGTTCTGCGGTCTGATGATCGTTCCCACGCTCTGCGTGGGAATGCAGCCCCGGACGCTCTGCGTCCGATTGGAACGCAAAGCCTCCCTTGAGGCATTCCCACGCAGAGCATGGGAACGATCAGATCAAAAGATCGCAGCCTTCGGCAGCTCCTACAGGGGGGGCTATGGGGCCACCCCTTCTGTTCTGGGGGTTTGGGTGACATTCGGGTGACATTTGCGGGTTTAAAATTCAGGGCATTCAGGCGTATAACCGTTACAGACTTTCAAATTGGTACGCGGGGTAGCGACATGACCACAGCAAACATCCTTGGCAATCTGTTCCCTTCTGTCAGCGACATCCCGGAAAAATATCGCCTCGACGGTCAGGTCGAGCAACGTGAATATCTGGTCGACGGCCAGTTGCGCCGTTGGGACGGCCCGCTCGCCACGGTGCGCAGCCCGGTGTATCTGCACGGTGACAATGGCGACGAACAAGTCATCCTCGGCAGCACGCCGTTGCTTGATGCCGACACCGCCCTCACCGCCCTCGACGCCGCCGTGCGTGCCTACGACCGTGGCCAGGGCCTGTGGCCGACCATGCGCGTGGCCGAACGCATTCAGCACGTCGAAGCCTTCCTCGGCCGCATGCGCCAACAGCGCGATGCCGTGGTGAAACTGCTGATGTGGGAGATCGGCAAGAACCTCAAGGACTCGGAAAAAGAGTTCGACCGTACTTGCGATTACATCGTCGACACCATCAACGCGCTCAAGGAACTCGACCGCCGCTCCAGCCGTTTCGAGCTGGAACAGGACACCCTCGGCCAGATCCGCCGCGTTCCATTGGGCGTCGCGCTGTGCATGGGCCCTTACAACTATCCGCTGAACGAGACCTTCACCACGCTGATCCCGGCGCTGATCATGGGCAACACCGTGGTGTTCAAACCGGCCAAGCTCGGCGTCCTGCTGATCCGCCCTCTGCTTGAAGCCTTCCGCGACAGCTTCCCGACCGGCGTGATCAACGTGATCTACGGCAGCGGCCGCGAAACGGTCAGCGCGCTGATGGCCAGCGGCAAGATCGATATTTTCGCCTTCATCGGCACCAACAAAGCCGCCAGCGACCTGAAAAAACTGCACCCAAAACCACACCGCTTGCGCGCCGCCTTGGGTCTGGACGCGAAGAACCCGGGCATCGTCTTGCCGGAAGTCGATCTGGACAATGCCGTCAGCGAAGCCGTCACCGGTTCGCTGTCGTTCAACGGCCAGCGCTGCACCGCACTGAAAATCCTCTTCGTCCATGAAGACGTGGTCGACAGCTTCATCGAGAAATTCAACGCCAAACTGGCCACGCTGAAACCGGGCATGCCGTGGGACAGCGGTGTGTCGCTGACGCCGCTGCCGGAGGCTGGCAAAGTCGATTATCTGCACGGTCTGGTGGCCGACGCGCAGAGCAAAGGCGCGCAAGTGGTCAACCCCAATGGCGGCGAATCCCGCGAGTCGTTCTTCTACCCGGCGGTGCTTTACCCGGTGAACCCGCAGATGCGCGTTTATCAGGAAGAGCAGTTCGGCCCGGTGGTGCCGATCGTGCCGTACCGTCACCTCGATACGGTGATCGATTACGTGCTGGAGTCGGATTTCGGCCAGCAGCTGAGCATCTTCGGCACCAACCCGGTGGCGGTCGGCCGACTGGTCGACACCTTTGCCAATCAGGTCGGGCGGATCAACCTCAACGCGCAATGCCAGCGTGGCCCGGACACTTATCCGTTCAACGGGCGCAAAAACTCGGCTGAAGGGACGTTGTCGGTGCACGACGCCTTGCGGGTGTTTTCGATCCGCACGCTGGTGGCGACCAAGTTCCAGGACAGCAACAAGGATCTGATCAGCGAAATCATTCGTGGCCGCGATTCGAGTTTCCTGACCACGGACTACATCTTCTAAGCGGATTGGGAAGTCATCAGCTTCTCGTCTAAATCCACAAAGCCCCCGGCATTTCAGTGTCTACACTGATTCCAGCGCTGCACTGGATACCGGGAGCTGGACATGCTTGATTACGTCGCGTTGGGTCTGTTGGTGTTTGTCGGTCTCGTGCTGTTCTACGGGATCATCGTGCTGCATGACATTCCGTACGAAATTGCCGTTCACCGTAATCACCCGCATCAGGATGCGATCCATGCCACGGGCTGGGTCAGCCTGTTCACCCTGCATGCGCTGTGGCCGTTTCTGTGGATCTGGGCGATGGCGTATCGCGAGGATCGCGGTTGGGGTTTCGGTGACGGCAAACCGGTGCAGAACCATGTGCTGCGGCTGGAGCAGCAAGTCATAGAGCTGCAAGGTCGCATTGAGCGGCTTGAGGCGCAGTCACCGCGCTCTGATAAAGAGGGGAACTGAGCATGGATCTGCTGCTCATCCTCACGTACGCCGCATTCTGTGTCGCGCTGTTCAAGATCTTCCGCATCCCGCTGAATAAATGGACGGTGCCCACCGCCGTGTTGGGCGGAATTCTGATCATCGGTGCGCTGATTTTCACCATGAACTACAACCACCCCTACTCCGAGGTGGCGCGTTCCTACTTCGTTTCTGTGCCAGTGATTCCCATCGTCAGCGGCCAGGTGATCGAAGTACCGGTGCACGGCAACGAGCCGCTGGAAAAAGGCGATGTGCTGTTTCGCATCGATCCGACGCCGTTTGAAAACCGGGTGAAATCGCTGAAGGCGCAACTGGTCGCGGCCAAGGGCGATCGTTATCGCATCACCGAATTGATCCGCCGTAACTTCGGCACTCAGCGCGAACTGGATGCCGCCATCTCACGCACCGATGACCTGCAGGCGCAACTCGACAACGCCCAGTTCGAGCTGGACAACACCACCGTTCGCGCGCCGAGCAAAGGTTTCGTCACCCACGTTTCGTTGCGTCCGGGGATGATGGCGAGCAAGTTGCCGCTGCGCCCGTCCATGGTGTTTATTCCCGAAGAAGGCCAGTATTTTGCTGCGTGGATGCGTCAGAACAGCCTGCTGCGTCTGACCGTCGGCGACGAGGCAGAAGTCGCCTTCGACGGCATTCCCGGCAAGGTCTTCGAAGGTCGGGTGAAAAGCGTCATCGGCGTGATTGCCGAAGGACAGATTCAACCGTCCGGCACGTTGATCGGCTACACCGGTTCACCGCCGGCCGGGCGAGTGCCGGTGATCATTGAGATCACCGATCCGGACTACGCCCAGTACGCCAAACAGATGCCCGGCGGCGCTTACGGTCAGGCGGCGCTGTACAGTCAGCACTTTCATCACATCGGCGCGATGCGCAAAATTCTCCTGCGCATGGCGGCCTGGATGAATTACATTTTCCCTTTCCATTGATCTGAAAAACACTGACGAGAGGTTCGCACTGAGTACTCACAGCACCCATCGACTGCCACCGCTATTGCGCCGAATCCTGCGACCGTTGCTCGATCCATACCGGCGCTACCGCCACGCCCGACTGATCCACGCCGTGCGTGTTGCCCTCGGTTTGTTGGCGACGATTCTGCTGACCACCGGCATCAATCTGCCCCACGGCGAGTGGGCTTCGGTGACCATGCTGGTGGTAATTGGCGGCTTGCAACACCACGGTAACATCGGCAAAAAAGCCGCCGAACGCGCCACCGGCACGTTGATCGGCGCCGCCGTAGGCTTGGTTCTCGTGGCGCAACAGGCGTGGCTCGGCATGCCGTGGCTGACGTACTTTGCGATGGCGGTGGTCTGCGGATTCTTCTCCTATCACGCCATCGGCAAGGGGGGTTACACCGCCCTGCTCTCGGCGATCACGGTGTTTATTGTCGCCGGGCATGGCGACAATCCGATCACCGACGGCTTGTGGCGCGGCGTCGATATTCTGATCGGCATCGCCCTCGCCCTGGCCTTTTCCTTCGCGTTGCCGCTGTACGCCGTGTACTCGTGGCGCTACAACCTCGCTGATGCGCTGCGCGATTGCGCCACGGTGTATGGACGGATCATCAGCGGCCAACCGGTCAGCGCCGATGAACATCTGAAACTGATGGGCCGTTTGAGCGCGGTGATGGTGCAACTGCGCTCGCTGATGCCGTCCGTGTCCAAGGAAGTGAAGATCTCCATGACCGAACTGGATGCGATCCAGCGCAACCTGCGCATGTGCATCAGCACCCTGGAAATCCTCGGCAACACCCGCCCGGACGCTAACGACCCCGAGGCCATGGCGCATCTGCAATCAGCGCTGAAGGCCGAACACCGGCAGATTCGGGTGCAATTGATCGGCATGGCGCGGGCGTTGAAAACCGGCGCAAGCCAACGTCTCGATCGACCTGTGGAGTTGCCGGACGCCGGCCTGGACGCACCGGTTTACAGTGCGCTGGACGGTTATCGCTTATTGACCCGACAGCTTGCTGCGAACATCGGCGACATGCGTCAGCGGCTAGCGAAAACCGCGCCGCGCTGGAACATCTGAAGCGCGGCGAATTTTCCCATGTAACAACGCGGACATGATCACTACAATGCGCCATCGCAAAGTACGTGAATGGATGCGCACATGCAGTTCAGGGAAAACATCAATGCTTTGAGGGCACTCGCCGTTTTGTCGGTGGTGCTCTTTCACTTCAACGTCCTCGGTTTCGATGGCGGCTTTGCCGGGGTTGACGTGTTTTTCGTGATCTCCGGTTTTCTCATGACCGGAATCATCTTCAGCGGCCTGCAACAACAAAAGTTTTCCCTGCTCGGCTTCTACGCCTCCAGAGCCCGACGGATCATCCCGGCGCTGGCGACGCTGTGCGTGGCGCTACTGATCTTCGGCTACGTGTATTTGCCGCTCGATGACTTCCGCGAATCGATCCGCACGATCAAAAGCAGTCTGCTGTTCAGCTCGAACTTCTTGTTCGCTAAAGACGGCAACTACTTCGACGCGCCGTTGCATGAAAACTGGTTGCTGCACACCTGGTCGCTCTCAGTCGAATGGCAGTTCTACATGCTCTACCCCGTGCTGGTGATGGGGCTGTACAAATTCTTCGGTTCGCAAAAGACCCGCTATGCGCTGCTCGCACTGGCGGTGATCTCATTCGCCGCATCGGTAGTGGTGACCGAGAAAAATCCGACCTTTGCCTTCTATATGCTGCCCACCCGCGCGTGGGAAATGATTGCCGGCGGACTGGTCTTTCTGTTTCCGCTGCGGCTCAGCCAGCGTAATGGCTTGCTCAGCGAAGCGTTTGGCTTGATCGCGATTTTGATCAGCGTTCTGGGCTTTTCCGAAAACGATCTCTGGCCAGGTTATCTGGCGCTGCTGCCGGTGCTGGGGACGATGCTGGTGATTTACGGCAATACGCATTCGCTGTTCAGCCGCAACAAGGCGCTGCAATTTACCGGAAGCATTTCCTACTCCGTTTACCTCTGGCACTGGCCGCTGGTGGTGCTGCTGTATCTGTGCGGTTTGCTCAGCAGTTGGCCGCACATGCTGGGCGGCATTGTTCTGTCGTTCGTGCTCGGTGCGCTGTCATTCCGATACGTGGAATCGAAAACCCGCAAGATCACCACGCCGCCGCGCACGCTGTTCAAGTTCGCCGCGCTGACGGTGGCGGTCATTGCCGTGGCGTCGGTGACCTCGTCGCTAGTAAAGAAGTATCCCGCTGCGCGGTTTGCATTCGTCGACCTCGGACAACCGCAATACGCCAGCAAACTCTACCCAAAAGCGTGCTACCCCAACGCCTACGACGCGGCGGACTGCAAGCTGGGCACCGGGGACGTTTCAGTGATTTTGTTCGGCGACAGTCATGCCGAATCGACCGCCGCTGCGGTGCAGATAAACAATCCGCACGCCGCGCTATCGTGGTCACGCGGTGGCTGTCCTCAACTGCAGAACTTCGAAATGCACGACAAGGATCTTCAAGCCAAGTGCCAAGCCTTCAACCATGAAAAGCTGCAGATCTTGAAGGATTCATACAAGGGCGTTCCGGTGGTGCTGTTCAGTCGGGCCGCGCTGTATTCCGATCCCGGCCGGGGCAACAGCTATCGCATTCACTTCCCTGACAGCCCCAAAGGTGAATCGGCCTTCATCGACGAATACGTGGCCGAGTACAGCAAAACCGTGTGTGCGATCGCGCAAAACCATCCGGTGTATATCGTCCGGCCGATCCCGGAAATGCCCTTCAGCGTATATAAAGGCCTGAACCTCAATCAGCGGATTTTCCAGCAGACCGCCGATATCTCAGTGTCTTTGGTCGACTATCAAAAACGCAACAGGATCGCCAATTTCACCATCGAAGCCGCTGCGAAACAGTGCAACGCAACAGTGATCGACCCGACGCCATTGCTGTGCCCCGACGGCAATTGCATGGGTTCGCTGAATGGCGAGCCGCTGTACTTTGATGACAATCATCTGGTCGATGCCGGCAATCAGCTGTTGAAAGGCGCGTTCAAAGATTTAATCAAAGCCATTTAAGGCCGTGCAGCGACACCGGTTCTGAACTTGAAACCCCAGCCCTGCTGCATGCCCGCTGCCGCCAGCAGAATCGCCGCCACGCCCAGCCATTGCAGCGGTTGCAGTCGATGACCGAAGGCAAACCAATCGACGAAAATCGCCGCAATCGGATAGATGAACGACAGCGCACCGGTCAGTGCGGTCGGCAGTTTCTGGATCGCGCCGTAGAGCAGCACGTACATCAGACCGGTGTGGACGATGCCCAGCGTGATCAGACTGGCCCACGCACTCGGCGCTTGCGGCAGCGCGGAGAAATGCGCGAACGGTGCGAGCAAGAGTACGCCGGTGCAGACCTGGATCAGCGCGATCAGATGCGGCGGTGTGCCGGTCAGGCGTTTGATGATCAGCGCGGCTATCGCGTAAAGAAACGCCGCGCCCAGCGCCAGGGCAATGCCCATCAGGTAATCGTTTCCGCTCTCGCCCTGCGTACCGTGGGCGCTGACAATCGCCAGCATCCCCATAAATGAAATCGCCAGCCAGAACAGTTTCTGCAGGGTGATTTTTTCGCCGAGAAACAGCGCCGCCAACCCCACCAACATGAATGGCTGCACGTTGTACACCGCCGTGCCGATGGCAATTGAGGCTTTCGAATACGAGGCGAACAACAGCAGCCAGTTGCCAACAATCGCCACACCGCTGAGCACCGCCAGCAAGAATGTGGTGCGAGTGAGGATGCCCGGGCGCAGAAAGCCGAACGCAGCGCAAATCAGCAACAAGGTGCCAGCGCCGAACACGCAGCGCCAGAACACCACGTCCAGCACCGGTTGCCCGGAGACCAACACGAACCAGCCGATGGTTCCGGATATCAGCATGGCGGCGGTCATTTCAAATGAGCCGCGGCGGATTGTTGTGTCCATCATTTATCTCCTGTCTTTGTGACAAAAGTATGCCAAGCGGACAGCGGCTCTCTCCAGAGCAAAAGACAGGCTAAACTGCGAATCTGCCTTTTTTATCGCGGGTGATTTTCTGAAATCGCCTAATCCGGGAGGAGCTACATGACTGACGATATCGACCAGATTCTGATTAGCGCATTGATGGAAGACTCGCGCCGCTCGCTCAAGGCATTGGCGCAGATCAGCGGATTGTCGTCACCCAGCGTGGCCGAGCGCTTGAAGCGTCTGGAAGAACGCGGCGTACTCAAGGGCTACACCGTCGAGATCGATCCGAAATGCTTCGGCTATCAACTGCAAGCCATCGTCCGCGTGCGCCCGTTGCCGGGGCAGTTGCAGGAAGTCGAGCGGCAGATCATGTCGATCCCCGAATTCACCGAATGCGACAAGGTGACGGGCGAAGACTGCTTTATCGCCCGCCTGCATGTGCGCTCGATGGAAGAACTGGACACCCTCCTCGACCGCCTCAATACGCTGGCGGAAACCAACACCGCGATCGTCAAGAAAACTCCGGTCAAGCGCCGTCTGCCACCGATGGCGTGAGTGCTTTTTCAGCACGTTCGGCGTAGATTGAGTTTTTTCCGGCGAAGGATTGGCGGTAATGAAAACTCAGGTCATGTTGATTGCAGCGGTGCTGCTCAGTGGTTGCGGGACAGTGCAAACGGTCGTGCGCAGCGATCAAGCCGCGGCCAAGAGTCTCAAGGACGAAAAAACCTACTGCGGCGCCGTGCCCCGAATCTACAGCGGCGTGACCTACGACTTCTGCCTGATGCATGCGGAAGTGAAAGACGGTGTCGACACCTTCGACTACAACAATGCCAACCCCGGCGTGCTGATCGATGCAGCGGCGTCCGGCGTCCTCGATACGCTGTTGCTGCCTTACACCATCTATAAACAGCACACAGACGGCAGCATTATTATCAATTGATCCCGTAAGCTTTCCTGCAGACAACAAAAAACCCGCCGAGGCGGGTTTTTCGTTTTCTAACGACAGCGATCAGTCGTCGCGGCTCATGATGCCGAAGATCTGCAACAAGCTGATGAACAGGTTGTAGATCGATACATACAGGCTGATGGTCGCCATGATGTAGTTACGCTCGCCGCCATGGATGATGGCGCTGGTCTGGAACAGAATGCAGACCGACGAGAACAGCACGAAACCTGCGCTGATCGCCAGTTGCAGGCCGCTGATCTGGAAGAAGAAGCTAGCCAGCGTTGCGCCCAGCAGGACAAAGAAACCAGCGGTGATGAAGCCACCGAGGAAGCTCATGTCCTTACGAGTGATCAACACGTAAGCCGACAGACCACCGAAGACCAGTGCGGTCATGGCGAATGCCGAGCTGACCACTTCAGCGCCGCCCTGCATGCCCAGGTAACGGTTGAGGATCGGGCCGAGCAGGAAACCCATGAAACCGGTCAAGGCAAACGCCGACACCAGGCCCCACGCGGAGTCGCGGAGTTTGTTAGTGAGGAAGAACAGCCCGTAAAAGCCGATCAGCACCACGAAAATGTTCGGGTAGCCAACGCGCATCTGCTGCGCAACGAAAGCCATCACGCCGCTGAATGCTAGGGTCAGAGCCAGTAGGCCGTAAGTGTTGCGCAGGACGCGGCTAACCTCTAGCTGCTCAGCCTGCACGCCGTTATTAACTGCGTAATCCTGTTCGCGCATGGCGACACTCCTGTTGGTTTGAAACGTTCAGTCGCAAAGATCATAACAGACGCTCTGTAACAAGCCATGCAGAGAGTTTGACAGTGTGTTTCATTCAGGTATTATGGCGCCCGCAACGCAACGGAGGTGTGGCCGAGTGGTTTAAGGCAACGGTCTTGAAAACCGTCGACTGTAACAGGTCCATGAGTTCGAATCCCATCGCCTCCGCCATATTTGGTACCGACAAAGCCCTGATTATTCAGGGCTTTGTCGTTTCTGGCGTCTGAGAATTGCGCGCAGTGCCTCACCTACCGCGTGATCGCCGCAGGTGAGGCATGCCCCCCCACGGCACGCTAAAACCCTTGCAATAAAACACGCTCCCCAAGACGTCCTGATTGATTGCCTCCAGCGAAAACAAACGCTGAACGCAGGCATTTACCTGAGGCCTATCGCCTGAGTAGAATGCGAGTCATTATCAATCATGTACTTTCCGGGATGCCGATGAGCAGCGACGACACACTAGGCACTGCAGATCTAGCGCTGCTCTATCGCACCCACCACTCGTGGTTACATGGCTGGTTGAGCCGACGCATTGGTTGTCGCGATAACGCCGCAGACCTGGCGCAAGACACCTTTGTGCGTCTGCTCAAATCCCGGCAATCAAGCCCCTTGCGCGAACCCCGTGCCTATCTGAGCAGCATTGCCCGCGGGCTGATGATTGATCAGTATCGTCGTCGCGAACTCGAACGTGCTTACCTGGAAAGCGTCGCGTTGCTGCCTCAACACGAGGTGCCCTCGGAAGAAAGCCGACTGCTCATTCTGGATTCGCTCGAGCGCATCGACCGCATGCTCGACATGCTCAAACCGCGAGTTCGCCAGGCGTTTTTATTTGCCCGGCTCGACGGTTTGACCTGTGCGCAAATAGCCGAAAAACTCGGCGTTTCCCGGGCGACGGTGGAGCGCGACCTGGCCACCGCGCTGCAACACTGCTATCGGTTGCGTTATGTCGAGGCATGAGTCGCAGGCGCTGGATCCGGCCGTTGTAGACCAGGCCATCCACTGGCAGGTGCGTCTGCGCTTCAACAAGGCAGATGAGCAAACGCAGCGCACTTTTGAGCTTTGGCTGCAGCAGCGTCCGGAGCATCGATTGGCGTGGCAGCGTGTGGAATCGCTTGGGGATGAGTTCGCGAGCATGCCGCCGCAATTGGCCCGACAAACCCTTGATGGTTCCCGCCATGGCCTGCGCCGACGGGAAAGCCTGAAGCTATTAGGCCTTTTTGCCACGGTTGGCGCCGCCGCCTGGCTCGGCCGGGATTACACACCCGTACCGGCCATGCTTGCGCAGCAACGCAGCAGCACCGGCGAGCAGCGCCGCGTGCAACTCGATGACGGCAGCCTTGTCCAGCTCAATAGCGACAGCGCTGTCGACAGTGATTTCGACGCCCAGCGACGTCTGCTCATTCTGCGGCGTGGTGAGGTCATCGTGAATGTCGGCGCGGATGAACACGCGGCGCACGCGCGTCCCTTTTGGGTACAAACACGCGACGGAATCATGCGCGCGCAGAGTCCCCGCTTCCTGGCGCGGGAACGTGACGACGGCACCTTGCTCGCGGTTCAGGGAGGCACCGTCACGGTATTTCCTGGCGCCAGTCAAACCCTGGCCGCCAGCAGTAGCCGCAGTGCCCAGACCGCCAATCAGCTGCTGTTCACATCAAGGGGCGCCCGTGAGTACAGGGACAATGGCCTGGATGTCTGGGGCTGGAATGACGGGGTGATCAGCGCACGCAATATGCGCCTTGGTGATTTTATCGCGGAGTTATCGCGCTACCGCCCCGGCGTATTGCGCTGCGCCGAAGAGGTTGCCGACCTTCGGGTTTCCGGCACTTTTCAGCTCGCCGACAACGATCAGGTACTGACACTGGTCGCGCAGTCGCTGCATTTGCGCGTTGATTATCGGACGCGCTATTGGGTGACGTTGACCGCTGCCAGTTGAATAAGCTTCTTTTGTCTTATTTAGCAAAAATAATGAGGTAGTTTCTCATTCTCGTTCGACTTGTAAGGAAGGCCGACTTACAGGCCAATCTGTCGATACCCTTCCTTGGAGCGAGAAAATGAGTTCGTCCGCGGTCACACAGCGCCATCCACTGAGCCACGCCGTACACGGTGTGATTCTGGGTTTGATGGTCAGCAGCTACGCCCTGCCGTCGCTGGCGCAATCTTCGAGCGCCGAACAGCGCAAACAGGTTCAGCAGTGGAATATTGCTGCCGGCCCACTGGCGCCGGCGCTTGACCGCTTTGCGCGCGAGGCTGGCATCAGTCTTTCCTACGATGCCTCGAGCGTTGCGAATCGCACAACGGCAGGCGTGAACGGCACGCTGGATACGTCGACCGCACTGTCCACGTTGTTGCAGGGAAGCGAATTGCAGATCGAGCAGCAAGGCCCGTCCGCTTACCTGCTGACACCTCAACCAGCGCCTGCCGGCCCACTTGAACTCGACGCAACGGGTATCGAGGACTACCGCCTCGCCCCCCTCATCATCAATGCCAAGGTCAGGGTCAGTGCCGACGACGACGCCAACTCGGTGGTCGCCAAGGAACTCTGGGTTGGCGGCAAAGTGGCCACCAGCATTCTCAATACACCGGCATCGGTATCGGTGGTTACCAACAAGGAAATGGAACAGCGCAGCGTCAGCACCACGGAAGAGGCGCTGCAATACACACCGGGCGTGATCACTGACTTCTACGGCACGGATGACCGCAACGACTATTTCCAGATCCGCGGTTTCCAGGCCACCACCTACCGTGACGGCTTGACCCTGAGTTCGATGCGCGGCGTGCGCGAAGATCCATTCGCTTATGAGCGCATCGAAATTCTGCGCGGCGCCAACTCCACCCTGTTCGGCCCGGCCGATCCCGGAGGCTCGGTAAACTTCGTGACCAAACAGCCGCGCTTCGAGCAGTTCGGCCAAGGCTATGTGACCTACGGTTCGTTTGACCATGTCGAGACAGGCATCGATGTCGGCGATGCGCTGAACGACGAAAAAACCCTGGCTGGCCGCTTTACTGCCAAAGGCCAGAACAGCGACCGCGAGTACGACCACTCGCAGGACGACAACCAGTTGTTTATGGGTGGCCTCACGTGGGCACCGACGGATTACACGTCGGCGACGATGATTCTGGACTACCTGAAAACCGAAAGTTCGCCCAACAGTGGCGGCTATCCGCTGGACAAGGAATACGACCGCAGCAAGTTCTATGGCGAGCCCAGCTACAACTTTCACGATGTCGAGCGCACCAGCCTCAGCGGTAACATCACCCATGACTTCGACAACGGTTTCGTGCTGCGCAGCAACCTGCGTTACAGCAAGTTGACCGATGATTTCGGCTACGTTTACCTCAGCGACAGCGCCGCACGGGTCGGCACCACCGTTGACCGCTATCAGTTTGGAACGGACACCGAAGCCGACCAGTTCAACGGCAATCTGATGCTGCAATACGATGCCCGCTTCGAGAACATCGACAGCAGCAGCCTGGTGGGCGTGGAGTACCTCGATTCGACCACCAAGGAAAGCTCGGTCTACGCCCCGACGACCTCGATTGACATTGCAAACCCGGTGTTTACCGGCGTGTCACGCTCAATCGCGCCGTACGCTGTGAACAAGCGAGACGCGACCACCAAAGCCGTATTCCTGCAGCAGAACCTGTCGTTCTACGAGCGTTTCATCGTCACCGGGGGCGTGCGCAACGACTCGATGGATCTGACCAGCAAAGGCCTGGAATCGACTGAGAAAGACACCTTTTCCGAAACCTCTTACCGAGGTGCATTGACCTACATCGTCAACGATGAGGTGTCGACCTATGTGAGCATGGTGGAGTCCGTCTCGCCGCCGCAGGTTGGTGTCACACCGCAGACCGGCAGGCAGTACGAGATAGGCGTGAAGTATGCGCCGATGGGGATGGACGCCCTGTTCTCCGCAGCCGTTTATGACCTGACCCAGGAAAACGTCACCATCGCCGTGGTGCTGCCGAGCGGCATCATTGAGCAACAGACGGTAGGCGAATCGCGTGCGCGCGGTCTCGACCTGGAGGCCAAGGCGCAGGTGACGCAGAACCTGAGCCTGATCGGTGGTTATTCCTATATGGAGTCCGAGGTACAGCGCGGTTCGTTGTACGACGGCAGCTCCCTGAAGGGCAATGAATTCGCCACGGCACCCAAGCATTCCGCTTCGCTCTGGAGTTATTACGACGTCCCCGCCACGGATGTCAGCGTTGGCTTGGGTGCGCGCTACGTCGGCTCGTATTACTTCGACGCCGCCAACTCAGGCAAAAGCGATGGCACCACGCTGTTCGACGCCGCGTTCAACTACAAAATCGCCAAGGGCACCGACCTTGCGGTGAACCTCAGCAACCTGCTGGATGAGCAGCACGTGGTCGGTTCCGGCACCGCGAACTTCTACAACCCGGGCCGTGAGATTACCGCCAAAGTGAGTTACAAGTGGTAAGCCGGTAGGCAGGCCTTCTTCGCACATTGGAAGCGGTACCCGCTGTACGGCGGGTACCGTCAACCTCGATACACACTAGCTTGATGACCTGCATGATAATCCTCACCCGCCACCGCGCGCAGATAGGCTTCATCTGCATCCCTTCGCAGGTCGCACCATTCGGTCAGCGTTAACATGCCCAACCGATCCATCTCGTCGGACTGGCGCAACAGTTCGTCGTGCCAGGCATCGGGGCAGTCCATGCGCAGTGCTCGATTTTCCGACATCCGATGCCAGGCATCCAAAGCAAGCAGTCTTGCTTCTTGCTCAGTCGTCAGCTGATTTCTGAAAACATTCATTGCATGCCCCCCCGAACATTTCCCGGTTGAGCAGGCTGTTTTGAAATAGGTTCAAAAGGGCTGACGAAGCACCGTCTTGCGCAAAGTTCGAATCACTCGTGATGGCGCCTGAACGCCCTCTAGTCAGGGTTGGGTCAGCGCCGCTGCACTTGCTTTCGAGCGCCAGGTAAACGCCAGCACCATCAGCAGGCCCAGACTCGCCATCGCTGCACCGGCCAGAGAGATCGCCGGATAACCCAGCCCGGCATTGATCACCGCGCCGCCCAGCGCCGCACCAATCGCGTTACCAAAATTGAAGGCACCGATGTTGACCGCCGAAGCCAGATTGGGCGCGTCTTTGGCCGCTTCCATGACGCGCATCTGCAGCGGTGGTACCAGGGCGAAGCTGGCGATACCCCAGATCAAAATGGCCACCGCGGCCGGCAAAGGCCAGCGCATCAGGACGGTAAACGCCAGCAAGATCACAATCAGCACGCTCAGCGAAACGATCAGGGTGCGATCGATCGAACGATCCGCAGCCTTGCCGCCCCACATGTTGCCCAGCGTCAGGCCCACACCGAATAGCACCAGCATGGCGGTGATGTACGCGGAGGACGCGTGGGTCTCGCTGCTGAGGATCGGTGCAATGTAGGTGAAGACCGTAAACATCGCACTCGAGCCGACGACAGTCAGGGCCAACGCGCCCAACACCGGGCCTCGGCCCAGCACGCGTATTTCAGCCAGTACGCCCACGCTTTGCGGTGCGCGCAGATTGGGCAGCGCGAACCACAACGCCGCCATGGTCACCACGCCAAGGCCGGTAATGCCCCAAAATGCAGTGCGCCAGCCGAACAGCTCGCCAAACCACGCGGCCAGCGGCACACCGCCGATGGTCGCCAAAGTCAGGCCCATGAACATTGCCGCGACCGCCCCGGCACGTTTCTCCGGCGCGACCACGCTGGCAGCGACGACGGAGCCGACGCCAAAGAACGCTCCGTGATTCAGTGAGGTCACCACCCGGGCGATCATGAGGCTGTAGTAGTCGGTCGCCAGCGCTGACATCAGATTACCCAAGGTAAAAATCGCCATAAGGCCGATCAGCAACGTTCGCCGCGGAATTTTGCCGGTGGTGAGGATCATCAACGGCGCGCCGAGCAGTACGCCCAACGCGTAAGCACTGACCAGCAGGCCTGCGGCGGGAATTGACACGCCGAGATCCGCAGCAATGCCCGGCAGCATGCCCATCGGGGCGAACTCGGTAACGCCGATGCCAAAGGCACCAATGGCGAGTGCAACAAGGGGTGGATTGATACGCATGGAAAGGCTCCTTATCTATGCCGCCAATGCTACGATCCAGGCGTTTGAGGCGGTAGATAGCGATTTCGGCAATCACCTTTGCGTAAGAGGCACAAATGGACGTCAATGGCAGGTCAGGTGAAATGAGCGTGTTCGTCACCGTGGCGCAGGAAGGCAGCCTTTCGGCGGCGGCGCGCGCATTGGGGCTGACGCCCTCGGCAGTCAGCCGGATCATCGCGCGTGCCGAACAGCGTCTGGGCACTCGCCTGTTGTTGCGCACCACGCGAGCGATCACCTTCACCGCTGAGGGCGAAGCATTCTTGCGGGGCGCCCGACGTATTCTGGCGGACATGGACGAGGTTGAAGACGCCATCGCCGATCAAGGCGTACCCAAGGGCCGATTGCGCGTCAGCGCGGCGCTTGGCCATGGTCGGCTGGCTATCGTGCCGTTGGTGGCCGCGTTCAGCGCGCAGTACCCGAACATCGTCGTCGACCTCACGCTCGGCGACGAAGTGGTCGACATCCTCGCTGGCCAGGCCGACGTGGCGGTGCGCTTTGGCCATCTGCCCGACAGCCCGCTGACCGCGCGCAGGATCGGCACGACCGGCCAAGTGGTGGTCGCATCGCCCGCCTATCTGCAGCGCCACGGCACCCCTCAAGAACCGCAAGACCTGCTCCGTCACAACTGCCTGCGCTTCAACTTTCGCCGTGCCGAACCCAACTGGCCGTTTATGCGCGACGGCCGCGAGTTTTCCTTGAAAGTCAGCGGCAACATCGAATGCAGCAGTGGCGAAGCACTGGCACAACTCGCCCGAGTCGGTGCCGGCATTGCGCGCATCGGCGAGTTCAGCGTCAGCGAGGATCTGCAGCGCGGCGACCTCATACCGCTACTGGAAACCTGGAACCCCGGCGATCAGGAACCTATTCATGCGGTGTTCGTTGGTGGCTCGACAATGCCGGCGCGAGTGCGCTTGTTCGTCGACTTTTTGCTGGAGCATCACCGGATGTAGGCAGTGGCCATCGTTCGATGCTCAGGCGGCGGATCTGCCGTAACTCACCTGCGTCCTAACGTCGCAGCAAACAGCTATTGGCAAATCCTGCACAAGCCTTAGAATCCCGCGCTCTCAAACAGTCACCCGAGTCGGTGGCTGAAAGCTTCGCTGTTAAAAATCACGTACCAGAATGGCTGGCCACACTTGCTCAAGTGCGGCCGATTGAATTGCCCTGCCCGTTCGGCGGGCGCTTGCACAACACACTTCGGTTTGGCATTGCCCTGCGCAGAGACGCACGTTCCGCTGCCCGATCCCTTGAGGTTTCTATGTCTCCGCGTTTGCTGGCCATGGCGCTGGCGCCCCTGCTCGGGCTGTTCATTATTGCCTTGGGCAACGGATTTCTGTCTTCCCTGACCACCCTTCGCCTGGACGCCGCCGGTGCGTCGGCGACGATGATCGGTGTCGTGTCATCGGCCTATTTCATCGGTCTGACCTTGGGCGCCTTGTTCAACGACCGCCTGATTCTGCGCATCGGCCATATCCGTGCCTACGGCAGCTTTGCCTCGCTGATCGCCGTGACCATCCTCATGCAAGGATTGTTCTATGACACTTGGGGCTGGTTCGCCCTGCGCCTGATCAATGGCTGGGCCACAGTCGGCGTGTTTCTGGTGATCGAGAGTTGGCTGCTGCTGGCGGGTGACGCGAAGATTCGCGGACGCTTGCTCGCGCTGTACATGATCGTCTTGTACGGCGCTGGCGTGCTGGGCCAGGCAACGCTGGGCAAGATCACGGGTTTGAGCGACAGCGCACCGTTCATGGTTGCCGGCATGCTCGCATCGCTGTCGGTGCTGCCAATCGTGATCCTGCCGCGCGTGTCGCCCCTGCTCGATCAGGTCGAGCCGCTCAAGCCGCGACAACTGTTGGGCGTGACGCCGACCGGGCTGGTCGGGTGTTTCGGCTCGGGCGTGAGCATCGCGGCGATTTACACGTTGCTGCCGCTGTACCTGCAACGCATGGGTCTGAACGTGGGTGAAGTCGGCAGCATGATGGCCTGGACGATCCTTGGCGCCATGCTTCTGCAATACCCGGTCGGACGCTGGTCTGACCGTCAGGATCGCCTTCAGGTGCTGACCCTTCTGACCGTGGCGTGCACGGTGTTGTCGCTGGTGATCGTCTGGCTGCCGTTGTCGTCGACGATGCTCGCGGTGATGCTGTTTTTGCTCGGCGGCGGCGTGTTTGCGCTGTATCCGGTTGCCGTCAGTCATGCCGCCGACCGCGCCCCGGCGGAAGCGTTGGTGCCGATGATTCAGGGTTTGCTGCTGATCAACTCTTTGGGCTCGGCGATCAGTCCGATGATGATCTCGCCAGTGATGAACTCGTTCGGCGCAAACGGTCTGTTCTGGGTCTTCGCCCTGGTCAATCTGTGCATGGTCACGTTCTTTTTCTGGCGACGCGGCAAACGCCCGGTTCCGGCCAACCCCGCGCCTTTCGCAGCCGCAGCGACTTTCTCGCCGACAGGCGCGGAATTGCGCGTGACCGAAGATTTGCGCCAAGCGGTGCAAGAGCACCCGCCCATGGTCGATGCATTGAGCGGCGAGCCGGCGCCGCAGTGCGAAACGCGCTGAGTCCCACGCCAGTGCGGACGCTGGCGGCCCGCGCCTAAGCATCAATCCCCCAGATCATCCCAATAAGGCGGAGTGCCGATCGCTTTGATGAAGTACTCCCACACCACGCGAACCTTCTGGGAGCGCATGCGATTCTCCGGGGACAGCAAATGGATCGGGCTAGGCGTTGGCTCCACCGATCCTTGCCAATCCGGTAACAGCCGAATGAGCTGCTGGCTCTCGAAACTCTCGCGGCTAAACAGCCAGGACGGAAAGAACACGATCCCCCTGCCCGCCAGCGCCGCTTCCACCAAGACCTGACCATTGTTACTTCGAAGCGGCCCCTGCACGTCGATGATCTCGGCCTTGTCGCTGCCAGGCTTTGTGAAATACCAGCGCTGCGCCCCGCCCGTGCCCTTGTAAACCAGACAGGCGTGATGCCGCAGATCCGCTGGCGACGCGGGTTTGCCGTGCTTCGCGATGTACTGCGCACTGGCGCAAAGGACGTATTGCTGATCGCAGATTTTGCGGCCGATCAACCCGGAGTCGCCCAAGTGTCCGACCCGGAAGATGATGTCGACGCCCTCCTGCACCGGGTCGATAAAGGCATCGGTGACGGTCAGCTCGACCGTCAATTCGGGATACTGGTCATACAGACCGTTCAACAGTTTGACGATGTGCAGGCTGCCGAACGCGACCGGTGCGTTAATCCGTACCAGTCCACGAACCTCGCCACCCTTGCCGGTGATTTCCTCATCAGCGGCATCAAGCAGTTCGAGCACTTCGCGGATTTGCTGGTAGTAGCGCTCGCCCGCGTCCGTCAGTTTCACTGCGCGGGTGTTTCGATACAAAAGTTGCTGACCGACCTCTCGCTCCAACGCCGCGATGAAGCGAGAAACGGAGGACGCCGGTACGCGAAAGTGCCGAGCCGTCGCCGAGAAACTTCCAGTCACGGCGACCATGGCAAAGTACCGGTGCGCTTTGAGGTGCATAAAAAGTCCGATCATCAAGAACAGTTGATGGGCACTACAGCAGAACTTCGTCTGCTTGTCCCGCCGCGAGATTCTTTCAGGCCTGTTTGCACCGGACACGAAAAAGCAGCCGCCCCGAATAACGGTGGCGGCTGCCAATGCGTCAGCGGCTACTTAGCCTTTATAAGGCGGGTAATCGACATAACCCTCGGCGCCACCGCCATAGAAGGTTTCGCGCTTGGCTTCGCTCAGCGGCCAGTCGTTCTGCAGCCGCGCCACCAGATCAGGGTTGCTGATGTAAACGGTGCCGAACGCGGCGAGGTCGATGATGCCGTCATTGATCAGGTCATCCGCACGCTGGCGCGACATGCCGCCCGCCAGAATCAACGCGGTGTCAGGCAGTTTCGACTGAATGGTCGACAGCAAATCGAGGAATGTTTCCTTCGGCCCGCCACCACCGCCCTCGGTACCCGGAGCCGGAAACCCGGACTGATCCATCACATGAACGTAGGCCAATTGCCGCGCGCCAATCTCGGCTGCCAACGCGGTGTAGGTTTCATCGATCTGCTCATACAACGGCATGTCGAACAGCTGACCATATGGCGAAATACGGATGCCCACCCGAGCCGCGCCAATGCGTGCGACCACGGCATCGATTACTTCCAGAGTGAAGCGCAGACGGTTTTCCAGGCGATCCGCCGAGTACTGATCGGTTCGATCATTGACCAGCGGGTTCATGAACTGCTCGAACAGATAGCCATTGGCACCGTGAATTTCCACGCCATCAAAACCCGCCTCGATCGCGTTTTGCGCAGCCTGGGCGAACTCACCGATGATCCGCGACACCTCGGCCGTTTCCAGTTGGCGTGGCGCCGGTGGCTGTACCAGCGCCGGCTTGCCGTCAGCGTCGTAACCAAACGCAGTCGCGCCGACCGCTTGCTTCGACGTGGCGCTCACTGGCAATTTTCCACCTTCCTGGATCGACGGGTGCGAAACGCGACCGACATGCCAGAGCTGCGCAAACATCTTGCCGCCCACCGCATGCACCGAGTCGGTGGTGAGGCGCCAACCGGCGATCTGCTCGGCTGTGAAGATGCCGGGGTTGAACAGATAGCCCTGCCCCTCACGGGAAATCGGCGTGCCTTCGCTGACGATCAAACCGGCGGTAGCGCGTTGTGCGTAATACAACGCGATGCGTTCATCGGCAGCATCATGGGGTGCGCGCGAGCGGGTCAGCGGCGCCATGACAATACGGTTTTTCAGCGTGGTGTCGCCCAGCGCGAATTCGTTGAAGAGTTTGGACATTGGAGTTTCCGAAGTAGATCGAATGTGGCGACCATCAGCGGGAGCGACAGGTTGACGGTGCGAACTGTCTCGAACTCGCGCCAAAGGCCCTGAGTTGCAACGATGGATCGATGCTAACTTCTGAGCCTGACGGCAACAATCCGCCGAAATCGCAAATGACTATTGCTTTTTCAGCAACGGGATTCTGCTTTCTCTTCGGAATTTATAGAGGGTTGTTGCTGGTGCGAGAGAGATAAAGCAAATGGGCGGCTACTTGAGCCGCCCATTTGAGGGTCAGGCCTGAATCCATTTCAGGAAAGGCACGGTTGGTCTCTCCGCAAATGACTGAAAAACTTGTCCTGCTTGTATCGCAATGGTTGGATAGGCCCGCAGGACGAGGAAACATGTTTGTCGTAGCCGCTTTTTTCTGCGGCTGGAATCAGTGAACAGGTTGATCAATGCCGAAGAAAACGCCACCGAATAAAGAAGCCGCCACCGCTACAGAGATTGAGAGATCGATCCAGGCCTTGAACAAAATGGCTGAACGGCTCTGGGGCGATGGTCGCGAAGCTGAGGCCAAAGCTTTGCTGGATGCGCTTGATGCATTGAACCGCGCACTCGACCGGATCCGCATTGGCGAGAGTCGCCGGGTGGTTACGCTGCATTGAAGATTGGCCGACGCTGGCTGCTTACATGCAGCGCATCGCCGCTCGACCGAGTGTCCTTGCAGCCCTCGCGGCTGAGGCGGCGACGCAGCCGGTCTGATCCCTAAGGTTTCACCGCAGCCGTTGCCGCCTCATCGATAAACGCCGCCACTTCAGCAGCACGCGAGGCCAGCGAGGCATGGCTGGCATCCAGTGTGATGATCTTTTTCGCACCGAGTTTTGCCGACATCTGCCGCTGATTGTCGGGGTGGATCATGTGGTCTTCGGTGGAGATCTGATACCACGACGGCTTGTTCTTCCATGCCGGATTGCTGATCGTGTCGCCGAAGGTGCTGGCCAACGGGGCCTTCTGTGCGACGGCCATGACCAGTGCTTCATCGGCGCTGAGATCCTGGCAAAAACTTTCGTGGAATTTATCGGCTTTGAGCCAGAGGAAACCGTCGCTGTCCGGCGCAAGATTCGGTGCGGCGGCCGGCAGGTGTTGCTGGGTCAGACCGCCGGGGCTTTCGCCGGCATCCGGGGCGAACGCGGCGATGTACACCAGGCCGACGATGTTCGGCTGATTACCCGCCTCGGTGATCACCGCGCCGCCGTAAGAGTGGCCGACCAGCAAAACCGGGCCGCTTTGTTGCGCGATCATTTTGCGCGTGCGTTCGGCGTCGTCGGCGAGGGATGTCAGTGGCATTTCCACCGCGTGAAGATCGGTGTAACCCTTGCGCGCCAGTTCGAGGATGACTTTGCCCCAATGCGCGGCGCCGCCCCAGAATCCGTGAACCAGCACAATCGTCGGTTTGTTGCTCATGGCCCTGCTCCTGTCTGAGAAGAGAAGATCGTTTGCCAATACCGCGCGAAAGTATGGTGCCGAATGCCGAAACGGGCCATGTCGGTGACGAATCTGTAAACTGGCGCGATTCTTAGTCGCTCACACAAGGGATCACCCATGGCCAACCAAGACATCATCTTCACTCCCGATCCGGACGCGGACTCCATTTCCTCGGACGTGACCACGTTCAACGGGATCATGATGTCCACGCAGATTCCGACCCGTGCCGATGGCAGCCTGGAACTCGGCGATATCACCCTGCAAAGCGAATGCACCCTGCAAGCGCTGAAGGTTGCGCTGGAACGTGCGGGCAGCTCGATGGATCGCGTGATGCACCTGACCATCTACCTCACCGACATGGCCGATCGCGCCGCGTTTAACGAAGTTTACAAACGCTACTTCGCCAAGCCATGGCCTGTGCGCGCTGCCGTTGGCGTTGCGTCCCTGGCCGTCGAAGGCATGCGCGTAGAAGTCACCGCCATGGCCGCCAAGGCCTGATTTTCACCCCAGCCTTGCGCCGAACCAACTGACGCCTTCGCGAGCAAGCTCGCTCCCACAGGTTTCTTTGTCGCCCACCTATTCGGCGACCACCGCCCAACCCTGTGGGAGCGAGCTTGCTCGCGAAGGCGTCTGGTCAGGCGACATCTTTATTGAATGCACCACCGCTTTCGCGAGCAGGCTCACTCCTACAGGTTTCTATGTCGCCCGCCTATTCGGCGACCACCGCTGGATCCCTGTGGGAGCGGGCTTGCTCGCGAAGGCGTCTGGTCAGGCGACATCTTTATTGAATGCACCACCGCTTTCGCGAGCAGGCTCACTCCTACAGGTTTGTGTGTCGCCCACTTATTTGGCGACCACCGCTGGATCCTGTAGGAGCTGCGGCACGCTGCGATCTTTTGATCTTGATCTGAAAAGGTCAAAAGATCGCAGCGTGCCGCAGCTCCTGCAAGGGCCCGGTGCCATCGGGCAGCACGGGCGTGCCGGGCGCGCGTTTCGGGGGTAGAATGCGCGCCTAACCGTGACAGCCTGACTAAAAAAACTATGTCCTTGCCCAAGCATCATCTGGAATTGCTCAGCCCTGCCCGCGATGTCGCCATCGCCCGTGAGGCGATCCTGCACGGCGCCGATGCCGTGTACATCGGCGGCCCGAGCTTCGGTGCGCGCCACAACGCCTGCAACGAAGTCGGTGAAATCGCCGAGCTGGTCGAATTCGCCCGCCGTTACCACGCGCGCATTTTCACCACCATCAACACCATCCTGCACGACAACGAACTGGAACCGGCCCGCAAGCTGATCCATCAGTTGTACGACGCCGGTGTCGACGCGCTGATCGTTCAGGATCTGGGTGTGATGGAGCTGGACATTCCGCCGATCGAGCTGCACGCCTCGACCCAGACCGACATCCGCACCCTTGAGCGAGCGAAGTTCCTCGATCAGGCCGGCTTCTCGCAACTGGTATTGGCCCGTGAGCTGAACCTGCAAGAAATCCGCGCAATCGCCGACGAAACCGACGCTGCCATCGAATTCTTCATCCATGGCGCGTTGTGCGTAGCCTTCTCCGGCCAATGCAACATCTCCCACGCGCAAACCGGGCGCAGCGCCAACCGTGGCGACTGCTCGCAAGCCTGCCGTTTGCCGTACACCCTGAAAGATGAAAAGGGTGGCGTGATCGCCTACGAAAAACACCTGCTGTCGATGAAAGACAACAACCAGAGCGCCAACATCCGCGCGCTGGTCGAGGCCGGTGTGCGTTCGTTCAAGATCGAAGGTCGCTACAAGGACATGGGCTATGTGAAAAACATCACCGCCTACTACCGCCAGCGCCTCGACGACGTACTCGAAGACCGCCCGGATCTGGCCCGCGCTTCCAGCGGCCGCACCGCGCACTTCTTCCTGCCTGACCCGGAAAAAACCTTCCACCGTGGCAGCACCGATTACTTCGTAACCGATCGCAAGATCGACATCGGCGCCTTCGACTCGCCGACCTTCACCGGCCTGCCGGTGGGCACCGTCGAGAAAGTCGGCAAACGCGACATGCAGGTCATCACCCAGGAGCCACTGTCCAACGGCGACGGTTTGAACGTGCTGGTGAAACGCGAAGTGGTCGGTTTCCGCGCCAACATCGCTGAAGCCAAAGGCGAGTTCGAAGAGGACGGCGAGAAGCGCTACCGCTACCGCGTCGAGCCGAACGAAATGCCCGAAGGCCTGTTCAAGCTGCGCCCGAATCACCCGCTCAATCGCAACCTCGACCACAACTGGCAACAGGCGCTGCAAAAGACCTCGTCCGAACGTCGCGTCGCCCTGAGCTGGGTCGCACGTCTGCGTGAAGATCAGCTGGAAGTCACCGCCACCAGTGAAGAAGGCATCAGCGCCAGCATTACCCTGCCCGGCCCGTTCGGTGTGGCCAACAAGCCTGAGCAAGCGCTGGAACAGTTGCGCGATCTGCTCGGCCAACTCGGCACCACGCAGTACCACGCGACCGACATCAAACTGGATGCGCCACAGGCGTTCTTCATTCCTAACTCGCAGCTCAAAGCCCTGCGCCGTGAAGTGATCGAGAACCTGACCGCCGCGCGAGTCGCCGCTCACCCGCGCGGCGGCCGTAAAGCCGAAACCAGCCCACCGCCGGTGTACCCGGATTCGCACCTGACCTTCCTCGCCAACGTCTACAACCAGAAGGCGCGCGACTTCTACCACCGTCACGGCGTGAAGCTGATCGACGCCGCGTATGAAGCACACGAAGAGCCTGGCGAAGTGCCGGTGATGATCACCAAGCACTGCCTGCGTTTCTCCTTCAACCTGTGCCCGAAACAGGCGAAGGGCGTGACTGGCGTGCGCACCAAAGTCGCGCCGATGCAGTTGATCCATGGCGATGAGGTGCTGACGCTGAAGTTCGATTGCAAGCCCTGCGAGATGCACATCATCGGCAAGATGAAAGGCCACATCCTCAACCTGCCGCAACCGGGCAGCGTGGTCGGCCACATCAGCCCCGAAGACCTGATGAAAACCATTCCGCGCGCACCGCACTGAGTGGACGGCGTACGCGGTGCTTCGGCGCCGCGCACGCCTGTATCACCAAGCCTGGCCAAATCGCAGGCATAAAAAAACGCCAACTTCTTGCGAAGTTGGCGTTTTTTCGAATATGGCAGGGGCGGCTGGATTCGAACCAACGCATGGCAGGATCAAAACCTGCTGCCTTACCGCTTGGCGACGCCCCTACTGCTCTTTCCAGCTACTTCGTTAGGTTCGCTGTGAGAACGGGGCGCAATTTACCAAGGTTTGTGAGGTTTGGGAAGCACGAAGTGAAATATTTTTTGTTTTAAAACAGAGACTTCCAAAACGCGCCTATTTCACCAGACGCTTTTCCTTTGAAGGCCGGTAACCAAAGAACGCGCTGTAGCACTTACTGAAATGGCTCGGCGAGACAAAACCGCAGGCCACCAATACCTCAACCTGCGACAACTCGGTGTGCTGCAACAAACGCCGCGCTTCGGTAATCCGCAGTTCCAGGTAATAGCGTTGCGGTGTGGTGCCCAGTTGTTCCTTGAACAATCGCTCCAGTTGCCGACGCGAGCGCCCGGCGTACACCGCCAGTTGTTCCAGCTCCAGCGGCTCTTCCAGATTGGCGTCCATCAGCTTCACCACTTCACGCAGCGGCGCACTGACGCAGATGTTCTCGTCAGGCTTGATCCGCCGGTAGCGCGATTCCTCAAACGCCAGAATGTCTTCGATGCCTTCGACCAGCGCCTTGCCGTGCAGGCTTTTGATCCAGTCCAGCGCCATGTGAAACGCCCCGGACGGGCTAGACGCCGTGAGCCGATCGCGATCGATCACATACGGTTCGCTGCTGACGTGGGTGGCTTTGGCGATTTCGGTCAGTGCCGGGCGATGCTCCGGGTGGATCGCGCAACGATAGCCATCGAGCAAACCCGCGCGGCCGAGAAACCACGAACCATTCCACAAACCGGCGAGACTGACGCCCCGCTCCGCCGCCGCTTTGAGCAGATGAATAAATTCATCACTCGCGCGCAGTTCGGTGCGATAACCGCCGCACACCACCAGCAGATCCAGCACTTCAAGCGCTGCCAAATCAAGACGTGCATCGGGCCGAATCACCAGCCCCAGATCACTGACCACTTCGCCGTCGCCCAAGCCGAACGTGCGCGAGGCAAACAGTCCCGGGCGTAGCAGATTGGTGGTCACAACCGTGTCCAGCGCCTGGGTAAATGCCGGCAACGAAAAGTGTTCAAGCAGCAGAAAACCGGTACGGGTCAGGCGCGGGCTATCAGCGCTTTGCTCATTCAGATAGCGGAGGTTTTTCCCCTTCATGCCTCCGCTGAATTGGCGTCGTTCGATCAAGTTTTGTTCCATCGGTCATGTTGTTATGCGCCGATAGTTGGCTTGATCCGCCAAAGAGTCAATCACGCCTGTGGTTGATGGCTGGTTACGCAGTGAATCCCGCCGCCACCGGCCGCGATGGCATCGATGTTCAGTTGCACGATGTCGCGATCCGGGTACAGCGCGGACAGCAGATCGAAGGCCTTCTTGTCCGCCGCTTTGTCGCCGAATTCCGGGGCGATGATCGCGCCGTTGATCACGAAGTAGTTGATGTAGCCGGCAGCGAAGTCCGGGTTGTTTTTGCTGAACTTGCTTTTGCGCGGATTGAGTGGCGGCGAAATCGTGTGGATCTGCAATTTGCGCCCGTCGGCATCGGTGGCGCTCTTGAGAATTTCCAGGTGCGCCAGCGTGACCTTGTGATCGTAGGATTCAGGATCGGTGTCGAGGTTGGCGATCACCACACCGGGCTTGATGAAGCGCGCGTAGAAATCGACGTGAGCATCGGTGATGTCCTTGCCCTTGACCCCCGGCAGCCAGATGATTTTGCGCAGGCCCAGACGCTCTTTCAGTTCCGCTTCGACGTCGGCCTTGCTCCAGTCCGGATTGCGATTGCGGTTGATCCAGCTGCTCTCGGTCATGATTCCGGTGCCGTGGCCATCGACTTCGATAGCACCGCCCTCGCCCGTCAACTCACTGCGGATATAGGTCGCTTGTGCGCCGTTGGACACGAGCGCGGCGATTTTCGCGTCTTTGCTGTGCTGCTGTTTATCGCCCCAACCGTTGAAGTTGAAATCCACCGCGCCCAATCCGCCCTCGTCGTCGATGACAAAGTTGGCGCCGATGTCGCGCATCCAGATGTCGTCCAGCGCCGTGGTGACGTAGGTGATGTTGCGGGTGCCACAAAATTCTTCGGCAATGCTGCGCTCGTTCTGGCGGCAAAACACTGTGACCGGCTCATATTTGGCGATGGCACGGGCGATGCGACCGAAGGCTTCCTGGACGTCTTCGGTGAAGTCTTCCCAGATCGCGTCCTGCGCGCCGAAAGCGATGTAGGCGCGTTCGTGCTTGTCGCCTTCGTCGGGCATGAACCAGCGCCCCTGAGCGGCCGCAAGCACCTTGCCCGGCGACAGACCGAAGCCCATGAACGCAGCGCCCACACCGGCAGCAACGGTGACTTGTTTGATGAACTCACGACGAGTCGACATGCAGTGTATTCCTGTAAAAACCAGGGCCGGCAATGCGCCGGCCGTGGATCATTGGCCAGTGGCCGTTTTGAATTTAGTCCAGGTACGCATGCGTGCGCGCATGTCGGCCTGAGGGATGTCTTTGCCCGGGATCAAACGCGCGTAGGTCGCTTCGTCGAGGTAGATGTCCGGGTTGTCGCGCATACTTGCATCGACACTCGCCCGCGCCTTGGCGTTGGACGTCGGGTAACCAGTGAAATTGCTGATCGCCGCCATGTTCGCCGGGCGCATGACAAAGTTGATAAACGCGTAGGCGTATTCCGGGTGTCTGGCGTCGACCGGAATGGCCATGGTGTCCATCCACACCGTGGTGCCCTCGCGAGGTACGCGGTACTGAAACTTCGTGTGCTTGCCGGCGCTGTCCGAGGTGCGCTGGGCTTGAGTCATGTCGCCGCTGTAACCCAGCGACAGGCACAGGTTGCCGTTGACCAGATCGGTCACCGGTTGCGACTGGAATTTGCGAATGTACGGCCGCAGTTTCATCAGCAATTCACTGGCTGCAGCCAGATCCTCCGCTTTGCCGCTGCGCGGATCGCGACCGAGGTAGTTGAGCACCACCGCCAGCGCTTCGTCCGGCGAGTCGATCATCGAGATTCCGCAGTCGGCAAACTTCGCCGCCAGTTCCGGTTTGAACAACATGTCGAGGCTGTTGACCGGCGCATCAGCCATGCGCTTTTTGATCTGTTCTTCGTTGTAGGTCAGGCCGATGGTGCCCCAGGTATACGGCACCGTAGCTTTGCTGGAGTGCTCGTAGTGGCTGCGCAGTTTCTGCAAACCGGGTTCGATGTCGGCCAGTTCCGTCAGCTTCGCTTGATCCAGCGGCATCAGGCTGCCGGCGCGCATCAAGCGCTCGGCCACAGTGTCGCCGGGGAAAATCAAGTCGTAACCGCTGCCACCGGAAAGCATCTTCGCTTCCAGGGTTTCGCTGCCGTCCATGACGTCGTAAATCACCTTGATCCCGGTCTCGGCGGTAAAGCGGCTCAGCGTGTCTTCGGCAAAATAATCGGCCCAGTTGTAGAGGCGCAGGGTTTTGTCTTCGGCGTGCAGCGACGGCATCACGCAGATCAGCGCCAGGCCCATCGCGCCGAGCAATCGTTTGTGGTGGGTAACCATGTCAAACCCCTTGAGTGTTCCAGCGTGCATGAAGGTGGCGACCGTCCTGACTCAGCAGCGGCCCATACATATCCGGACGACGATCGCGGTAGATGCCCCAGCTCAAACGTTCTTCACGCATGGCCGCCAGATCGACGCTTTGCACTAGCACACCGGTGCTGTCACGGTCGGCTGTGGCGAGTAACTGGCCCTTGTGATCGCTGATGAACGAGGAACCGTAGAAGCTCATTTGCAGGCTCGAATCGGTGGTCGCGGTTTCGCGCCCGACGCGGTTCGACGCCACCACCGGCAGCAGATTGGCAGCGGCGTGACCACGCATGGTCATCTGCCAATGGTCCCGGGAATCCAGCGCCGCGCAGCCCGGTTCCGAACCAATGGCGGTCGGATACAGCAGCACCTCAGCCCCCATCAACGCCAGGCAACGCGCGGTTTCCGGGAACCACTGATCCCAGCAGATGCCAACACCGAGACGACCGAACGCGGTGTTCCAGACTTTGAAACCGGTGTCGCCGGGGCTGAAATATTCCTTCTCCTGATAGCCGATGGCGTTGGGAATGTGCGTCTTGCGATACACGCCCAACAAACGCCCGTCGGCATCGGCCACGCTCAACGAATTGAAGTAGGCGTTGCCGGCCTTCTCGAACCAGCTCAGCGGCAACACCACGCCCAACTCGCGGGCCAGTGCGGCGAAACGTGCGAGCACGCGGCTGTCGCGATACTCCTCGGTCAACGCCATGTGTTTGTGGCTTTGTTCGATGCAGAAGTACGGCGTGGCGAACAGTTCCTGCAAGAGGATCACTTGCGCGCCCTGCTTCGCCGCGTCGCGGACGAGTTGCTCGGCGCGATCAAGGTTGCCGGGTAAATCCCAGGTGCACGGCATCTGGGTGGTGGCAATGGTCAGAATCGTCATGGTCTCAACCTCTAACCGGCCAGGCTGGCTGCTGCTGAGTGATGCAATGCACACCGCCACCGCCGTGCGCCAGATGGTTGATCTGCACCGGCACCACTTCGCGCCCGGGGAAGGCTTTTTCCAGCACGTTCGCCGCGACGTTGTCCGCCTCGATGCCATAGGCCGGCATGATGATCGCGCCGTTGGCGATGTAGAAATTGGTGTAAGAGGCGCAGAACACTTCCGCTTCGGTGTCGACTGCATCGGTGGCTTCGAACAGTTCGATCAGCTCGAATTTGCGTCCTTGCGCATCGGTGGCCAGCTCGAGCGCTCGACGGTTTTCCCGCGCCACTTCGGCGTACACCGACGATTGATCGTGCGTCGCATCGACCAGCAACACACCGGGACGGGCAAAGGCGCAGACGCCGTCAACGTGGCCATCGGTCATGTCGCCGGTGACGTAATCCGGATCGCCCGGCAGCCAGATGGTTTTCTTCACGCCGAGCAGGCGGCTGAAGATCTCTTCCATCTCGGCTTTGCTCATGCCCGGGTTGCGATTGGGGTTGAGCAGCACCGATTCGGTGGTGATCAGCGTGCCTTGGCCATCGACATGAATCGCCCCGCCTTCGTTGCTCAGCGGCGTGCCGAAGCATTCCAGACCGAGGTGATTGAGCGCGCGGCGCGCCAGGCTTTCGTCCAGATCGTGCGCCGACTTGCCGCCCCAGGCGTTGAAGCGCCAGCTCACGCCAGCCAGGCCTTGCTGCGGGTGGCAGACAAACGTCGGGCCGGAGTCGCGGCACCAACTGTCATTCACCGCCAACGGGATCAGTTCGATGTTCGGCCCGCACAAGGCTTTGGCGCTGGCAATGGCCGATGGATCGACCACCAGTTTCACCGGTTCAAACCGGGCGATGGCATTGGCGACGCGAGCGAAATCTTCCTGCACCTGCGCCAGCGTCACGCGCCAACCGGATTCCCACAACGTCTGGTTGTGCGGCCAGACCATCCACGTCGCGGCATGAGTCACCCACTCTGCCGGCATCATCCAGGCGCTGTTTTTATTGTCGTTGTGCTGCATGATAAGCCTCGTTAGTTAAGCCACTGTGTTCAATGCGCTTATGCTACGGGCCGTAAAATCGGCAAACAAACGATGGATTTAGCAGACAACTGATTAGCGGAGCTTATCGATATGCTTAAACACTGGCCGCCGCTCAGCTCCCTGCGCGGCTTCGAAGCGGCCGCTCGACTGGGCAGTTTTCACAAGGCCGCTGAAGAGCTGAGCCTGACGCAGTCGGCGATCAGCCAGCAGATCCGCAGCCTTGAGGCGTATCTGGAGCAGCCGCTGTTTTTTCGCAGCGGACGCAGCGTGGCGCTGACCGATGCCGGCCACGATTTGCTCAGCACCACCCAGGCGATGCTGCAGCAATTGGCGGTGGGGATTCGGCGTTTGGGCCAGTATCAAAAGCCCAACCAACTGGTGCTCAACACCACGCCGGCGTTTGCCCGGCACTGGTTGTTGCCGCGCCTGGCGGATTTCCGCGCGCTGTACCCTGAGGTTGATCTGTGGATCTACAGCACCGACGAAGTGCCGGACATGGCCACGCAAACCATCGACCTGGCGGTGCGCGACGACATCAGTTCACAGGCTGAATGCAGCTTCAAAGTGCTGCACGCCGATCGCCTCTATCCGGCGTGTCATCCGAGCGTTTTGGCGCTGCCGGCGCCACAGCGCACGACGTTGCATGGCGAGCGGGAAATGGATTGGAGCCATTGGGCGGTCGAGGCCGGAATCGATGTCGGCCAGCAGGATCAGGGCCTGAACTTCTCCGATCCGGGATTACTGCTGGACGCCGCGTGTACGGGTCTGGGCATCGCGCTGGTGAGTCAATTGCTCAGCCGTCAGGCGCGGGCTGACGGCGTATTGCAGCCGCTGGTGGAAGACACCATTCGTGGGCCGAACTGGGCGTTGCTGACCCACCGCGACAGTGAACAGGATCCGATGGCACGCAGCTTCAGCGAATGGTTGATTCATAACCTCAGCGCTGAATAACCGGTGCGTGCTGCGCCAAGACCTCAACCACCCAGTCGATGAAAACGCGTAATTTTAGACTGACGTGGCGGTTTGGCGGGTACGCCACGTAAAGCGGCATCGGCTCGAGCTGCCAGTTTTCGAACAACGGCACCAGTTCGCCCCGCGCTTCATGCTCGCTGGACATGTATGTGGGCAGCCACAGCACGCCCATGCCGGCCAGCCCGGCCGCGAGATAGGCGTTGCCGTCGTCGACCGCCAACACGTGGCGACCTCTGATGTGCAGATTTTCGCTGGCATTGTGCAGGGCGTACGGCACTGGTTTGCCGGTGCGCGCCCAGAGAAAACCAACCACGCGGTGATGGGAATCTTCCAGTTCTCGCGGGTGATGTGGCGTGCCTGAACGAGCCAGATAAGCCGGTGCGGCAAACACGCCCAATCGCAGATCGGCGACCTTGCGCGCCATCAATGACTGATCCAGCAACTCGCCGCCACGCACCACGCAATCGACGTTCTCATCAATGATGTCGACAATGCGGTCACTGACGCCCATATCGATCTGAATATCCGGATAGCGCGCGTGAAATTCTGGCAGCGCAGGAATCAGGATCAACCGCGCCAGCGGGCTCGGCACATCCACTCGCAATCGTCCCTTCGGCAATGCCGCCACGCCCGGCAGACTGCTTTCGGCATCGTCCATATCGGCGAGCAGCTTGATCACGCGTTCGTAATACGCCGCGCCATCGGCGGTGACGTTGACCTTGCGCGTGGTGCGATTGAGTAATTTCACCCGCAATCGTGCTTCCAGTTGCTGCACCAGTTGCGTCACGGTGGTCTTGCTCATGTGCAGGGTTTCGGCGGCTTTGGTGAAACTCCCCGCCTCGACCACTCGGGCAAACGCCTGCATTGCGTCAAATCGATCCAAGGTTCGTGCCTCGATTGTTTGGGATTCACAAACAGTGAACGCCAAGCTTGCGCGTTTATCGCCCGCCTGCAAATACCTACAGTGGCTTCATCAACTCACCGATGGAGACACCCCATGACTCAGCGCGATGTCGTTTTCCCGGCCGCACGCCGTACCCTTTATGAGCGCAATCGCTACTCGCCAGCGATTCGCTCCAACGGTTTTCTATTTGTTTCGGGGCAAGTCGGCAGCACCGACGACGGTAAGCCGGAGCCGGATCTGCAGAACCAGGTACGACAGGCATTCAGCAACCTGAACGCGATCCTCAGCGAGGCCGGTTGCAGCTTCGAAGATGTGGTCGACGTGACGATCTTCATCGTCGATCCGCACAGCAAATTCGAGACGATCTGGAATGTTGTGCTCACCGAATTCTGGGGCGATGCGCCGCATCCGACGGTAACCGCAGTGGGTGTGACGTGGCTGTATGGCTTTGATTTTGAGATCAAGGTGATTGCCAAACTGCCGTAGGCGATTTCCGGTCGTTCATACAACTTTGTTGCGTCCACTCTGCTTGGCGGCGTAAAGGCGTTCATCTGCGAGTTTCAACACGCTTGGCGATGTCGCAGTGTCTGCATCGCGGCACGCCACACCGATGGACATCGTCAACTTGCCCACCTGCGGCACCTCGGTTTCTGCGAGGTGCGCGCGGACTCTTTCGGCAATCATCCGCGCGGTCTCCAGCGGGGTATCCGGAAGAATCAGTGCGAACTCCTCACCACCGGAGCGGCACGCCCAGTCACCCGAGCGCGAGTTCTGTTTGAGGATGTCGGCAACGCTTCGCAGGGCCACGTCGCCGGCGTCATGTCCAAAGGTGTCGTTGACGCGTTTGAAATGATCGATATCCAGCGCCAGCACGGAATACCCCTGCCCGGCCTGATCCAGCAGGTTCAGCGCAGCGTCCATGGCGCGACGATTGGCCAGGCCTGTGAGGGGATCACTTTGCGCTTCATGACTGAGCTGACCGAGTTTCTGATGGAGCAATTGCACCCCGGCCAGCATCGCCTGACGGATTGCAGCGGCGTCGCGGTACCAGGCATGCACCCGGTTCAAGCGCTCCGTGGTGTCAGGCGCGGCCAACTGGTCGGCGGCCGCCGACAATTGCCGCAAGGGTCGGGCGATCAGCGCTGTTCCAGCGAGGATTAGGGCCAGCCCGAGCAAACCCGCCGGTATCATCCCCACAACCATATCGCGCATCAGCTGTACCAACGGCGCCAGGCTGCGTTCGCGAGGTTGCTGGACCACCACAGCCCAATTGGCTTCCGGCACACGGGCGTAGCCGGCCAGCATCGGCACACCGCGGTAGTTGTCGCCTTGCAAGGTGCCGTTTTCACCACGCAACGCGGCGTCCACCGTCAGGCTCCAGCCCAGCACTTCGCCGATCCGCTTCGAGTCAGGGTGATACAACAGCCGCCGATTACCGTCAGCGACGAAAGCGAAGGTGCCGTCGTGATGAAAATGACGACTGATCACCGTGTGAAACGCGCTTTGCTCAAGCAAGTAAACAGAGCCGCCCACCACACCGAGAAATGCACCTGACGGGCTGAAAACCGGTTGCGAAACAAACACCACCAGATTGCCCGCCGAGGAAACGTACACCTCGCTGACCAAGGGTCGACGCTCTTTGAGGGCTTGCTGGATACCCTGCGATTGCAGCGTGGCACCGACGATCTGCAAGCTGTCCGGATATGCCTGAAGCACTTGCCCGTTCGCATCGAGAATCGTCACCGAGTTGAAATCGGTGTCCTGCGCCTGCAAGCGCATGGCTTCTTTGCGCAATGCCCCAGGCTCATCCCAGTGATCGCCCAGCACCGTCGCGCTGTAACTCAAATGATTGTGCGCGGCGCCGAGAAACTCGCCGATGCTCGAAGCTACTTTCGCCGCGTAGGCGCCATTGGCTTCCAGCGTCGCGTGAATCAATGCGTCGCGCTGTACGCGATAGGCGACATAGAGGCTGTTGCACAGCGTCGCGACGACCGACAGCAGGACAAAAAGCAGTATCAGTCCGCGCAGGTCGATTGGCAGCGGTCTGGAAAGCTTCATTCCGCCACCCACTGCGTGGATATCAACATTGGGGCATTGAGCGATGTGGATAACAGTAGATCCATGAACAAGACTTTTGCTGAGGGGAGCGAAACAGGAAACCGTCGCTGCCACGTTGGGAATGTCATGGAGGATAGGCAGAGACCTTGCCTTTGTCACAGCCCGGAATAGTGCGGTAACAGTTTCTCGGGGGTGAGTAATAAACAACCCTGTGGTGAGGGGATTTATCCCCTCACCACAGGGAGTAGCGTTTATCGTCCATAAATATTCCGACACACCCATTCGTTTGCCATTTCTGAGGTCGTCTGTTTGCATGCTGTACGGAATCAGCACTTGGATCATGGAGACGATCGATGAATATTTTGGTGGTGGGTGCGAGTAAAGGTTTAGGCAGAGCTTTTATAGAGGGGTTGGGCAACGCGGGAGACACGTTGATCGGCGTTTCCCGCTCGCGCCCAGACGGTTTGCCAGCGGATGCCGAGCGATCTGTACGCTGGGTAGAAGCCGATCTGATGAACCCGGCCAAGGCTGCGCAGGAGATTGAAAAAGCGGTAAAGGCCGACGGGCTGGATACGCTGATTTACAACCTCGGCATCTGGGAAGAGTTTGCCTTCGACAGCGCGTACGACTTTGTCGAAAGCGCAGACGACGAAGTGCAGGCCATCGTCAACTGCAACATCACCTCAACCATTTTGCTGATCAAACGTCTGCTGCCCCTTCTGCTAAAAAGTCCCCATCCCAGAATCATCCTCACCGGTTCGACCTCGGGTCTGCCACAGAGCGGGCGTCCGGAAGTCGCTTTCGGCGCATCCAAATTCGCCCTGCGCGGGATCGCCGAGACCCTGCGCGAAGGCTATAGAGAGCAACGTCTGGCAGTGACCTGCCTGAATCTCGGCTATCTGAATACCGAAGATCTACTGAGCATACCGATTAACGTCGCGACGCAGCGTGGTGAGGGACATTTGATTCCCGTACACGATGTCGTCGAGGTGGTGCGCATGATCCTTAGTTTGTCTCCGGCCAGCTACGTCAGGGAACTGACCTTGCCGGCGATCCTCGACGAACGTTTCTGAGCGCGTCGCCCCGATGGCGCTGGCCTTTGCACGCGTGAGTACGTATAACCTCGCCGATTCGTCTACCCTCACGTAGCGCCCTCTTTCAGCTCTTCACATCTTTTGCCGCTCATGAAACGGAGATTTCCATGCTCAAACGAACCCTGGCATTGACCGCCGGCCTGGCCCTGTCCCTTTCTACGTTGATGGCTCAAGCCGCTGACGTTTTGCGCGTCAGCGCGATTCCCGATGAAGCGCCGACTGAACTGCTGCGCAAGTTCGAACCGCTGGGGGCTTATCTGGAGCAGCAAATTGGCATGAAAGTGCAGTTTGTGCCGGTGGCCGATTACCCGGCCGTGGTTGAAGCGCTCGCTACCGATCGCCTCGATATGGCCTGGCTGGGCGGTTTCACCTTCGTTCAGGCACGTTTGAAGACCGACGCCACCACGCCGGTGATCCCGTTGGTGCAGCGTGAACAGGATGCGCAGTTCACCAGTAAATTCATCACCGCTGACCCTAACGTGCACAGCCTCGCCGACCTGAAAGGCAAGACCTTCGCCTTCGGTTCGGTGTCGTCGACCTCTGGCAGCCTGATGCCGCGTTACTTCATGCTGAAAAACGACGGCATCAAGCCGGAAGCGTATTTCAGCCGCGTTGCCTACTCCGGCGCTCACGACGCCACCGTGGCCTGGGTACAGGCCGGCAAGGTTGACGCCGGTGTGCTGAACGCCAGCGTCTGGCAAAAACTGGTAGACGCCGGCAAGGTCGACACCAACAAGGTAAAAGTCTTCGCCACCACCCCGACCTACTTCGATTACAACTGGACCGTGCGCGGCACCCTTGATCCAGCACTCGCGGCGAAGATCAAAAAAGCCTTCCTTGATCTCGACCCGGCCAACCCGGAGCAGAAGAAAATTCTGGATCTACAAGCCGCCAGCCGCTTCATCGACACCAAGCCTGAAAACTACAAGGGCATCGAGGAAGCCGCCCGCGCCGCCGAACTGCTGAAATGACCTTAAGCCTCAAACAGGGCAGCCTGCGCCACGCCAATGGCGTCGATGCCCTGCGCGGTATCGACTTGCAGATTGGCGTTGGCGAACAGGTTGCGATCATCGGCCCGTCCGGGGCTGGCAAGTCGAGTCTGCTTAATCTGCTGGCCACCGCGTTGCGGCCCAGCAGCGGTGAAATCGAAGTACTTGGCGAGCGCGCCTGGCACTTGTCTGCCCGCCAACGTCAACGCCTGCGCGCACGCATCGGCCTGGTGCATCAGGCACCGCCGCTGCCGCCGCGTCAGCGCGTGGTCACGGCGGTACTGGCCGGCAAGCTCGGCCAGTGGAGTCTGGGCAAAAGTCTCTTGAACCTGCTGCATCCACTGGATGTGGCCGGTGCGCGTGCGGCATTGGCGCGACTGGATCTGGGCGACAAGCTGTTTGCCCATTGCCAACAATTGTCTGGCGGTCAGTTGCAGCGCGTCGGCATTGCTCGTGTGCTGTATCAAGCGCCAGAGATTTTGCTGGCCGATGAACCGGTGTCGGCGATGGATCCGGTGATGGCCGGGCATACCTTGTCGATCCTTTCGCGCCATGCCCGTGAGCACAACGTCACACTGATCGCGAGCCTGCATGCGGTCGATCTGGCGTTGTCGCACTTCCCACGGGTCATCGGTTTGCGCGAAGGGCAGATTCTGTTCGACAGCCCGTCCGATCAAGTCAGCCCGGACATGCTCGACGCGCTGTACGCCAACGAAAAACTGCAATCGCCGACCGCTGTGGCCGTGCCTTTGACTGTGCAGATTCCACGATGCTGAAAGCCGATTCACGCGATCCCGCTGCATGGCCACGGTTGCTATTGAGCTTGCTGGCCATTGCTTTGTTGTGGCCGGGGATTCAACTCAGCGAGCTGGATCTGAGTGTGCTATTGCCCGGCAGCCAGAATGAAATGGGCCAGTTTGTCGCGCAATTCTGGCCGCCAGCGCACGACGAAGCCTTTCTGCAAATCCTGCTTAAAGCCACCCTGCAAACCCTGGCCATTGCCACTGCCGGTATGGCTTTGGCGTTGCTGCTGGCGGTACCTGCCGGTTTGATTGCCAGTCGCGCCCTGTCACTGTCCGCCGCCTCTCGCGGTGGCGTGCCGAGTCGTTTGGGACGTTTGCTGCGCTGGCCGGTTCGCGGGTTGCTGATTTTCCTGCGCAGCGTGCCGGAAATTGTCTGGGCACTGCTGTTCGTGCGTGCGGTCGGCCTCGGCCCGGCAGCGGGCGTGCTGGCGATTGCCATTACCTACAGCGGCATGCTCGGCAAGGTCTACGCGGAGATTTTCGAATCCACCGACCAACGCCCGGCGCATGCGTTGTTGCAGGCTGGCAGCGGCCGACTGGCGGCATTCGCTTACGGCACGCTGCCCAATGTCGGCGCGGAGCTGCTCTCGTACACCGTGTATCGGTGGGAATGCGCGATCCGTGCTTCGGTGGTGATGGGGTTCGTCGGCGCGGGGGGCCTGGGTCAGCAAATCGATCTGTCGATCCGCATGTTCGCTGGCGGTGAAGTCGCCAGCATGTTGCTGACGTTCCTGCTGCTGGTGCTGGCCGCCGATCAACTCAGCCGCTTGCTGCGCTGGAGACTGGCATGAATCGCCTGATCAATTTGCTGCTGATCGCCGTTATCGGGGTTGCAGTGATTGCGTCCTTCGCCTATTTGGGTCTGGATCTGGGTGAACTGGGCAGCGCCACCAGCCTGAAGCAGATGGGCGCTTACGTGCAGCGTTTTCTCAGCCCGGATTTGAGCGCGGGTTACCTGAAAGCAATCTTCCACGGTTCGATGGAAACGCTGGCCATGTCCGCTGTCGGCACGCTATTGGCAGCAGTTGTTGGCATTGTTCTGGCGCTGCCGGCGGCGGGACGTTTCGGCTGGCCGCTGCAAAGCGTTGCGCGCCTGCTGCTGAATGCCTTGCGGGCGATTCCGGAACTGGTCTGGGCGGCGCTGATGGTGCTCGCTGCCGGCCTTGGCCCGAATGCCGGCGCCCTCGCCCTCGCCTTACACACCACGGGAGTACTCGGCCGGTTGTTCGCCGAAGCGCTGGAAAATACGCCGCCGCAACCGGCCGAGGCCATCCGTTTGCAGGGCGGCAATCCGATCCTCGCCTTCTGCTACGGCACCCTGCCCAATCTGGCGCCGCAACTGCTCGCCTACATCCTCTATCGCTGGGAAAACAACATTCGCATGGCCAGCGTGCTAGGTTTTGTCGGTGCTGGCGGTCTCGGCCAGATGCTCTACGTGAGCCTCAGCCTGTTTCAGGAAGCGCAGGCCAGCACGGTGATTCTGGCGATGCTGGTACTGGTGTTCCTGGTGGACTGGTTGAGTGCGTGGAGTCGCCAGCGCTGGGTCAAAGCATAAGTGCCGATGCTGGCGAGTGGATATCTGCCAGAAGCTGATTATGCTTCAGGAAAGCGTGCACACCTGCCCGACGGCAAACTGTGCACGCTTTACGCATCAGCGCTTCAGGCATCTGCCACAAGGCCAGGGTGAGATAAGCGGTATTGGGGGACTCCGGCCTACAACAATAAGCACGACGGAGAACACCCATGGCCACGACTTACACAACATCCACCGGCAGTCCACCGCGCAGCGGCGGCATCACCAAGGAGGAACGCAAAGTCATCTTTGCCTCCTCGCTGGGCACCGTTTTCGAGTGGTACGACTTTTACCTCTACGGCTCACTGGCGGCGATCATCGCCAAGCACTTCTTTGCCGGCGTCAACGAAACCACTGCGTTCATCTTTGCCCTGCTGGCATTTGCGGCAGGCTTTGCGGTGCGGCCGTTCGGCGCGATTGTGTTCGGCCGGCTCGGCGACATGATCGGGCGCAAACATACGTTTCTGATCACCATCGTCATCATGGGCGTCTCGACTGCGATTGTCGGTTTGCTGCCCGGTTACGCGACCATTGGCGTCGCTGCACCGGTGATTCTGATTACCCTTCGACTGCTGCAAGGTCTGGCGCTGGGCGGTGAATATGGCGGCGCGGCGACTTACGTGGCCGAACACGCGCCACGCAATAGACGCGGTTTCTTCACCTCGTGGATTCAAACCACCGCGACCCTCGGCCTGTTTCTGTCGCTGCTGGTGATACTCGCCTGCCGCACCGCGCTGGGCACTGAAGCGTTTGAAGAGTGGGGCTGGCGGATTCCGTTTCTGCTGTCGATCCTCCTGCTGATCGTCTCGGTGTACATCCGCCTGCAACTGAGCGAGTCGCCGGTGTTCCAGAAAATGAAGGACGAAGGCAAAGCGTCAAAAGCGCCGCTGACCGAGTCCTTTGCCCGTTGGGACAACCTCAAAGTGGTGATCATGTCGTTGCTCGGCGGCACGGCCGGGCAAGCGGTGGTCTGGTACACCGGGCAGTTCTATGCGCTGTTTTTCCTGTTGCAAACGCTGAAGATCGACCCGCAAACCGCCAACCTGCTGATCGCCGGATCACTGTTGATCGGTACGCCGTTCTTCGTGATTTTCGGCAGCCTGTCCGACCGCATCGGGCGCAAGCCGATCATCATGGTCGGCTGCATTCTGGCGGCGCTGACCTACTTCCCGATCTTTCATGCGCTGACCCAGTACGGCAATCCTGATGTGTTCATCGCTCAGGAGAAAAACCCGGTCAAGGTGATCGCCAACCCCGACCAGTGTTCGTTCCAGTTCGATCCGGTGGGCAAGGCTAAATTCACCAGTTCCTGTGACCTGGCCAAGACGCTGTTGGCAAAACGGGCGATTCCGTATGAGAACGTCACCGCCGAACCCGGCACCGTGGCGCAGGTGCGTATTGGCGACAAAGTCGTCGAGAGTTTCGACGGCAGCGCCCTGCCCGCCGCCGACTTCAAAACCCGCAATGATGCCTTCACCGCGACCCTTGGCACTGCTCTGAAAGAAGCCGGTTATCCAGAGAAAGCCGACCCGGCAAAAACCAATTACCCGATGGTGCTGCTGTTGCTGACCATTTTGGTGATCTACGTGACCATGGTGTATGGGCCGATCGCGGCGTGGCTGGTGGAGCTGTTCCCGACGCGCATTCGCTACACCTCGATGTCGCTGCCGTATCACATCGGTAACGGCTGGTTCGGCGGGTTCCTGCCGACGGTGGCCTTCGCGATGGTCGCGGCCACCGGGGATATCTACTACGGCTTGTGGTACCCGATCGTGATTGCGGTGATGACCGCAGTACTGGGTACGTTCTTCCTGCCGGAAACCAAGGATCGCGACATTCTCAAAGACTGACCCGCCCTCCTCTGTGGAGCTGCCGCAGGCTGCGATCTTTTGATTGTGTTTTTTAAGGTCAAAAGATCGCAGCCTGCGGCAGCTCCTACAGGAGTGTTGCGGTGTCAGAACGGGCCCTGGGTGACCACGCGGGTGTCGATGATCTGCTGCAATGCTTGAATTCGCTGCTGATAAACGTCGGTGAGGCATTTCACATCAGCGGCGCATTTGCCACGGGTTTTCAGCCACGCCTGTTGCTCGTCAATCAAGGCACCACGGCCGCCCATCGGCAGAAACCGGCGATCCAGTTTGTAGAGCAGCGCCATGCTCACGTCCATGTCGTTGAGCGCACGGTTGGCGCACACCGCTTTTTCATCAGCAGCCTTGGCGCGGTCGCAGTCGAAACTGGCGGCGTAAGCAGCATGGCCGATGATCAGGGCAGACAAGCCGAACAAGGTTGAAAGTAGAGTTTTGTTGCGCATGGGTTGAGTCATCCAGACAGCGATTGATACCTCTTGGGCTAATGCATGAGCGCAAAGTTTCTGAACGCCTGCCAAACCACCGCCTCCAATGTTTACACCACTGGAGGTCAACACCATGAACAGCAACGACGACAAAACCCCGAACGCCCCACCTACCGACACGTCCGGCAAACCGGTGAACGTGGTTGAGCGTGATCTTGAAGACCACGATGACGACACCAAAGGCGTGGATGAGGTGATTACGCCTTCGTCTACCCGAGTGAAAGAGCAGGATGCCGAGACGCTGCAGCGCAAGGTCGATGAGATAGAGCGCAAAGTGGCGGATGGCAACTGAGGTTTGCTGCTTGACAGATAACCTTTTGGCGAGGGGACTTATCCCCGTTGGAGTGCGCAGCGCTCCCTGCTTATCAAAGAGGGGCCGCTGCGCGACCCAACGGAGATAAATCCCCTCGCCACAAATCAGCTTGAGCGGCGGTTTTAACGAAATTTTCATACCCAACCGCCTAAGATTCCGCACCTCGTTGGGGAGTAGCCTGTTTCCGTGCACTGCGGAAGCGTTCGTATCAACATTCTCGGCAACATGCCGTGGTGCGGACACCTTTTGGTTGGTGAGACCGACGACACATCCATGCCTAAAGTCGGGCGTGTGGTTGTGTCGTTGACTCATAGCCCGACTGGAAGTATTCCCGTGAATCCTGTTTCCCTCATTTTCCTTGCCCTGGCCATGTCCACGGATGCGTTTGCAGCCGCCATCGGCAAGGGCTCCAGCCTGCATAAACCGCGTCTCACGGAAGCCCTGCGTACCGGTCTGATCTTCGGCGTGATCGAAGCCATCACCCCCATTATCGGCTGGCTGATCGGCCAGGCCGCGAGCCAATGGGTTGCCGAATGGGATCACTGGATCGCCTTCACCCTGCTGGTGGTTCTCGGCCTGCACATGATCTACAACGGTCTGAAGCATGAAGAAGAGGAAGATGAAAAACCGGGTTCGCACTCCTTCCTGATTCTCGCCGTCACCGCGTTTGCCACCAGCATCGACGCCCTTGCCGTGGGCGTTGGCCTGGCGTTTGTCGACGTGAATATCTGGGTGGCTGCGGCGGCGATCGGTCTGGCGACCATGACCATGGTGACCATCGGCGTCATGCTCGGCCGGGTGTTGGGCTCTATGGTTGGCAAACGTGCTGAAATCGTTGGCGGTGTGGTGCTGATGATCGTCGGTGCGACGATTTTGTATGAGCATCTCGCGGTCTGAGATTAGCCGTTAGACAGCGCCGTCAGTGCCAACGCGTTGCCTAGCGCGGCCCCGCTGGCGGTATTGTCGAAAATGCACCAGGTCGTCGCGCCATGCGCATCGGCGGCCTGCAATACGCTAGCGAGGCTCTCTAAACAGGAGTCATCGTAGGCACTGTGGTAAATGCGCGGCGAACCGTGCAGGCGCCAATACCGCGTCCCTTGCCAGCCAAACGCGGAAGAATCACTGCTGATGCGCGACGGATCGACCACAGCCTGAGCGATACGGTAAGCGATCAGCAATGATTCGGCAGCCATCCACGACTCATGACGCGGCTCCAGCACCACGTCGCCGTCGAAACGCTGGCGCAACGCACTGAAAAACGCTTCGGCACTGACCGCATCAAATGCCAGTGACGGCGGCAATTGCAGCAGCAAACAGCCCAAGCGATCAGCCAAACCGCTGCACTGCGCCAGGAACTCATCGAGTTCTTCGTCGCAATCCAACAATCGGCGTTCATGGCTGATCTGCTGGGGCATTTTTACTGAAAAGCGAAACCCTTCCGGCACTGAATCCGCCCAACGTTCATAGGTTGAGCGGCGATGTGGGCGGTAAAACGAGCTGTTGATTTCCGCACAGTTGAGCCGCGCCGCATAGCGTTGCAAATGCGTGCCCTCCTCCGCAAATGCCGGCCAATGCTCACGCCCGAGACTCCAGCCGGCACACCCAATGAAAATCAAACATCACCTCCTACCACGACACTCCCATGTAGGAGCTGCCGCAGGCTGCGATCTTTTGATCTTATAAACAACCTCAAAAGATCGCAGCCTTCGGCAGCTCCTACAGGGGGACGTTATTTTTTGCTGGGGAGAACTGAGCTCAGAACCTGCTTGGCGGTTTGCACAAGTATCCCCGCCTCGTCCGGATCGCCCTTGAGCAACGTCGTGGCGAATTTCTTCGCTTGTTCAAGCTTGATGTGCGGCGGCAGCGGCGCCACGTTCGGGTCGGTTTTGAACTCAATGAGCACCGGCACATCGGAAGCAAAAGCCTGTTCCCATGCGCCCGCTACGTCCTCTTCGCGATCAACGAAAATCCCTTTCAGGCCGATGGAAATCGCGAACAGGTGATACGGCACATCGGGAATGTTCTGCGACGCCTCGAACTTCGGATCGCCCTCCATCACCCGCTGTTCCCACGTCACTTGATTGAGATCCTCGTTATTGAACACCGCGCAAATCCATTTGGGGCTCTTCCACTGCCGCCAGTATTTGGCGACGGTGATCAGCTCGGCCATGTTGTTCATCTGCATCGCACCATCGCCCACCAGCGCAATCACCGAGCGTTCGGGATAGGCGAATTTAGCCGCAATCGCATAAGGCACAGCGGCGCCCATCGAGGCCAGCCCGCCGGACAACGAACACATCATGCCGCGACGGATTTTCAGGTCGCGCGCAAACCAATTGGCGCACGAACCGGAGTCGCTGGTGATGATCGCTTCATCCGGCACTCGCGGTGACAATTCATACACCACCCGCTGCGGATTGATCGGCTTGGCCTTGGCCATCGCGCGTTTTTCCAGGGTTTTCTCCCAGCTACCGCGCCAGCCTTCGACTTTCTTGCGCCACTTGCCCGAGGTTTTTTGTTCGAGCAACGGCAACAACGCCGCGAGGGTTTCCGCTGCGTCGCCGACCAGATTGACCTCCATCGGATAACGCAGGCTGAGCATGTCGGGTTGCAGATCGATCTGCACACCGCGCGCCTGACCTTCTTTAGGCAAAAACTCCGAATACGGGAAGCCCGAACCGATCATCAGCAAGGTGTCGCACTCGGTCATCAACTTGTAACTCGGCTCGGTGCCAAGCAGGCCGATGCTGCCAGTTACCCACGGCAAATCATCCGGAAGCACCGCTTTCCCGAGCAGCGCCTTGGCCACGCCGGCGCCAAGTTTTTCGGCAATGGCAATCACTTCATCGGTCGCCTGCAATGCGCCGGCACCAACCAGAATCGCGACCTTCTCGCCTGCGTTCAAAACGTCTGCCGCACGCTGCAAATCTTCGTCATAGGGCAGCACTTTCGGCTTGGTGTAACCGACGCCGGAATGCGCGGTGCCGTGCGCGCGGGCCGGTGCCTGGTACTCAAGATCCTGCAAATCATTGGGCAGAATCAGCGCCGTCACCCGACGTTCGCCAACCGCCGTACGCACCGCCCGGTCGAGTAAATGCCGCACCTGCGATGGCGCCGAAGCCTGCTGCACAAACGCGCCGGCGACGTCCTTGAACATCGACACCAGATCCAGTTCTTGCTGATAGTGACTACCCAACGCCGTGCGCGCCTGCTGACCGACGATGGCCAGCACCGGCATGTGATCCATCCGCGCGTCGTAAAGCCCGGTGATCAAATGCGAAGCCCCGGGGCCGGACGTGGCAATGCATACGCCCAGCTCGCCAGTGAATTTCGCGTGGGCCGAGGCCATGAACGCGGCCATTTCCTCATGCCGCGCCTGCACAAATTCAATCTTGCCTTTAGCTCGATCGAGCGCGCCGAACACGCCATTGATGCCGTCGCCCGGATAACCAAAAATCCGCGTGACGCCCCATTGGCTGAGCCGCTCAACCAGAAAATCGCCTACTGTCGTTGTCATCT
Source organism: Pseudomonas rustica (assembly GCF_049959085.1). Taxonomy (NCBI): domain Bacteria; kingdom Pseudomonadati; phylum Pseudomonadota; class Gammaproteobacteria; order Pseudomonadales; family Pseudomonadaceae; genus Pseudomonas; species Pseudomonas rustica. Next base: position 2,879,835 of record NZ_CP188200.1, read on the forward strand.
CGATCCTCGTCTTTTCGCCGGTGTAAGGGTCTGGACAGTTGGGCGGATGGCGAAGTTTCGATTGATTAACGGGATACAGTTTCGTGTTTGCGATCAAAACCGCCGGGGCGGCACAATGTGCGTCTGCGTTTTTGATCTCAGGGATGAATGCAATGGACTTACCCCGTAACTGGCACCGGCGCTTTGCCGAGGCCACCGTCGAACAACAAACCATTGGCGAATCCCGTGCCGACGTTTGGCGCATTGCGTCTGCGAATTCAGCACCGCTGTTTGTGAAGTCCGAGCACGTCATGCACTGGGGCGAATTGCCCGGCGAGGTCGCGCGGCTGCGCTGGATGGCAAGCCAGAATCTGCCCGCGCCACGCGTGCTCGACACTGCCACCGAATCGGATAAAAACTGGCTATTGATGACGGCCGTGCCCGGGCGTGATCTGGCTAGCAGCCCGCACCTTGCGCCGCAGCAGATCGTCACACTTGTCGCCAACGCTTTGCGTGAACTGCATGAGGTTGCAATCGATACCTGCCCGTTCGATCACAGCCTCGACCCGAAAATAAAACTGGCTCGTGAGCACGTGAATGCCGGGTTGATCGATGAAGAGGATTTCGACGATTCGCGCCTCGGTCGATCTGCTGAAGATGTCTTCCAACAGATGCTTGCGGATCGCCCGGATCACGAAGATCAGGTGGTGACTCACGGCGATGCGTGCCTGCCCAACTTCCTCGCTGACAACGGTCAGTTCAGCGGTTTTGTCGACTGCGGCCGATTGGGTGTGGCGGATCGTTATCAGGATCTGGCGTTGGCCGCTCATAGCATCACGCACAACCTCGGCGAGGCGTGGGTGCCGGTGTTTTTCGAGGTTTACGGCGTGCAGCCGGATCAGCGACGGATTGCCTTTTATCAGTTGCTTGATGAGTTTTTCTGAGGCGAATGCACCCTTTCGCTGTCACTGAAGATAACCGTGAGGCCCTTCGCGAGCAGGCTCGCTCCCACATTTAATAGCATTCCAAAGTGGGAGCGAGCCTGCTCGCGAAGAGGGAGCATCAGATTACTGATCTGTTGACTGACACACCGCGATCGCCAGCAGGCTCCCACATTGGGTTTTGCATGTATTCAGTTATAAAGGTTGTGGACCGAATAAACCTGTAGGAGCTGTCGAGTGAAACGAGGCTGCGATCTTTTGATCTGCCGTTGAAAATGTCAAAAGATCGCAGCCTGCGGCAGCTCCTACAAGACGCCATCGCGACCGGCACAGTATTCGAGCTCAACGATGCGGATGCACGGTCATCGCGACCAGTTTGATCACGATCGGCCGCACCACGAGGATGCACAGAAACGCCACCGGCATCGCCAGCTTGTAGGCGTGCAGCGCATTACTCAGGTAGTCGTTATCAATGCCTGAATTGGCGGCGGTAATCACCAGCGACATCAGAAAAGCCATGATGGTCGCCATGTACAACGCAAACACATACGGCGTCGCTCGCGCCGAAAGCTTGCGGCGACTGACATAAACGGCTTCTGCATTGCTTCTTTGATTCATAGGGCTTTCCATCCATTGACAGGGAGCGGGCACGTTAGCAAAGCCCTGGCCCCTCAACTAGACGGCCAAATGCAGGTGCTTTATAAAGCAGAACTTACGAATCAATCCCTTCCGGCAGGCCATCGATGAATCTGTTAGCGGCGATTGCCAGTTTTATCAAAGTGGTCGAATCCGGCTCTATCGTCGGCGCCGCCAAGGCGTTGGGCGTCAGTGCCGCAGCGGTCAGCCAGACCATCAATCGCCTGGAAACACACCTTGGTGTGCGTCTTTTGCAACGCACTACCCGGCGCATGGCACTCACCGAAAACGGCGCGGTGTACTACGAAAAGGTCAAGCGGATTGCGGCGGATCTGGAGTCCGCGCAAAGTTCGATCAATCGCGAAGACAGCGAACTGCAAGGTCGCTTGAGCATCGCCTCGACCTCGGCGTTCGGCCGGCATGTGCTGGCGCCGCTGATTGCCGGTTTCGCCGCGCAACATCCGCGCCTGCTGATCGAGCTGTCGACCACCGACGGCAAGATCAATCACATCCAGGACGGCATCGATCTGAGCTTGCGGATCAAGCCGCAACTAGAGGACGGCATCGTCGCGCGCAAGATCGTGTCCCTGCCCTTCATCATGTGCGCCGCGCCGGCTTATTTGCAGCGCGCCGGCTGGCCGCAATCGCCTGACGATCTGCAAAACCATGCGTGCCTGGCGTTTCGTTACCCCTTGGACGGGCGCTTTCTGCGCTGGAGTTTTATCCGCGATGGCCAGCGTTACGATGCCGATATCAACGCGACCGCGATCAGCGACGACATCGACGCGCTGACGCAAATGGCAATCCACGGCGCCGGCATCACCCGACTGGCGGAGTTCGTCGCGGCTCCGTATCTGCAAAACGGCCAGCTGCTGCCGTTGTTTGCACAACGCGACGACGCAACTTGTGCGGTTGTCGAGCCCATGGAGATTTTCGCCTGCGTGCAGGAGCGCGCGGCGATGACGGCCAAAGTCAGAGCGTTTATCGAATATTTGACCGAGCACCTGAAGCAGCGCTGGCCGATGGATTTTTGATACAAGTCGAACTCGCCCAAACGCGCGGAATCAGGCACAGTCGCGCCTCGGTGATCGCTGTACATCCTTCTTGGAGAACCAAAACAATAATGCTCACACCTTCACCCCAAACCTTCCGCGGCAGTTGCCTCTGCGGGGCCGTCAAATACCAGATCCGCTCACGGCCAAAAGCGCTTTCGCACTGCCATTGCAGCCAATGCCGCAAAAGCCACGGCGCAGCATTTGCCAGCTACGGCAGCGTGATGCGCGGCAATCTGGAATTGTTGCAGGGCGGTGATGACCTCAAGTCCTACCAGTCTTCTGAATCGGTGGTGCGCCAGTTCTGCTCGCACTGCGGCTCGTCGATGTTCTGGTCGCGGGCACAGGGTGAATTTGCCGAGTGGGTTTCGGTGGCACTGGGCACGCTGGATACGCACTTCACCTCGGACAATCAGAAGCACGTCGAGCTGACGTCTAAGGCGTCGTGGTACGAGATGGCGGATCAGCGGCCGAAGAGCCGCGCGTGAAGAGGGTAAACGGTGGTCGGGTTGATGCGACGGTTTCAGACGCCCGACGATCTGCTTAACTGAGTGGTTGCAGTTCTTCATTAACGGAGGCCAGCCATGAAATTCAGTCATTCACTCACCGCACTGTTGGTAGTCGCCAGCCTGTTCGGTTGCGCCTCTGAATCCAAGCCCGGCGCAAACGTGACGCTCACCGCCACTCGCCAAAACAGCGGGCAGATCGGCAACGTCACGCTCGCCGACTGGGGCAAGGAAACTGGCTTCAGCTTCTTCATCAGCGGCGCACCCAACGGGGCTTCCCTGCCCTTGCGTCTGTACACCTTCGTCAACAAAGGCAGCTGCGCACAGCCTGGGCCCTTGGCGTATGCGATGAACGACAAGGTCAACACCGAACGCCAACCGGTGCGTGGTTGGGCCTTCTCAAGAAGCGCGCCGGTGCCGTTGTCGACGTTGCTGGCCGGTGAGTATTACGTGGTGGTGCGCACGGCCGCGACTGATGGGAATGTCGATATTTTCTGCGGCGATATCCGCCACTAATTGAAGCTGTGTCTGACAGACCGCCTTCGCGAGCAAGCCCGCTTGTATGGTAGGACTCGAAGGGGTGGGTGGGACCAAAAGCCAGCTTCTGACTGTTAGCCCAGTACAGACTGTGGGAGACATCGGCCCCACCCCTTCCACCAAAGCGCCGATAAAGAATGCTTCGTTCTCTTCAGCGACGATAGAAACAAGCCTGCGCCTCTTGGTGAAACCCTTCGAGTGGAAAAACCTTACAGCGGGAGTGCGAAACATGGCAATGGAAGTGAACCAATTTATTGTCGGTATCGATGTTGCGAAGGCCGAACTGGTCGTTCATTTCCAGGACAGCGGCACGCAGATGTCGCTTACCAATACCAAGCCTGAAATCAAGAAATGGCTGAGGCAGCAACCCGCCAATACTGCCTTGTGCGTTGAAGCCACCAATGTCTTGTATGGTAGGACTCGAAGGGGTGGGTGGGACCAAAAGCCAGCTTCTGACTGTTAGCCCAGTACAGACTGTGGGAGACATCGGCCCCACCCCTTCCACCAAAGCGCCGATAAAGAATGCTTCGTTCTCTTCAGCGACGATAGAAACAAGCCTGCGCCTCTTGGTGAAACCCTTCGAGTGGAAAAACCTTACAGCGGGAGTGCGAAACATGGCAATGGAAGTGAACCAATTTATTGTCGGTATCGATGTTGCGAAGGCCGAACTGGTCGTTCATTTCCAGGACAGCGGCACGCAGATGTCGCTTACCAATACCAAGCCTGAAATCAAGAAATGGCTGAGGCAGCAACCCGCCAATACTGCCTTGTGCGTTGAAGCCACCAATGTCTTGTATGGTAGGACTCGAAGGGGTGGGTGGGACCAAAAGCCAGCTTCTGACTGTTAGCCCAGTACAGACTGTGGGAGACATCGGCCCCACCCCTTCCACCAAAGCGCCGATAAAGAATGCTTCGTTCTCTTCAGCGACGATAGAAACAAGCCTGCGCCTCTTGGTGAAACCCTTCGAGTGGAAAAACCTTACAGCGGGAGTGCGAAACATGGCAATGGAAGTGAACCAATTTATTGTCGGTATCGATGTTGCGAAGGCCGAACTGGTCGTTCATTTCCAGGACAGCGGCACGCAGATGTCGCTTACCAATACCAAGCCTGAAATCAAGAAATGGCTGAGGCAGCAACCCGCCAATACTGCCTTGTGCGTTGAAGCCACCAATGTCTATCACTTGGACGTGGTGGAGATGGCTTATGAAAAAGGCTTCAAAGTCTATGTTGTTGATGGTTTTCAGCTTAGCAATTACCGAAAAAGTATCGGCGGTCGGGTTAAGACTGACTCGAGCGATGCCGCTTTACTCGCTCGTTATTTGGAGCGAGAAGGCCGGGAGCTGCGCGCTTGGACTCCGCCACCAGCAGTGTATGGCAAGCTTCAAAGCCTCCTGCGCCGCAGGGCTGCGCTGGTCACAATGCGTACGGCTCTAAACCAGAGCTGGAGCAATGAAAAGCTACTGAAAACCGCCTTCAAGAGTTTCACCAAGCAAATAGACAGGTTGGATCTGCTGGTTCAAAAGAAACTCAAGGAGTTGCTCAAAGAGGCAGGATTACTTGAGCAGGTAGCTCGCTGCCAAGCCATCGAAGGGATCGGTTTTTTGACAGCCACAGCCTTGGTGATGGCGTTTATCCGAGGTGAGTTCAAGAGCAGTGATGCTTACATCGCTTTCATTGGCATGGACTTGAGAATTTCTGACTCTGGGGAAAAAACCGGACGTCGTCGTTTGACCAAGCGAGGCTGCTCGGAAATTCGCAGGCTTTTGCACAACGCCTCCATGTCCGCCAGCCGCACAGCGGCCTGGAAGGAAACCTATGAGCATCATCGAAACAAGGGCAAAGCCACCACTGAAGCGCTGGTGATTTTGTCACGTAAACTCGCGCGTATTGCATACGCGCTGCTGAAGAGCGAGAAAGCATACGTCAGCAAAACTGCCTAAAAAACGTTGTTCGCAACCATAGAATCTCCCACAGTTTGCTTTGGGTGTTTTCAGTGAGGGAGGATGTATTTTTCGATGGCTTGGGCGACGCCGTCTTCGGTGTTGGGGGCGGTGACTACGTCGGCTTGGCGCTTTACCGCGTCCTCAGCCTGGCCCATGGCAATCGATAATCCGGCGCAATGGAACATCGCCGGGTCGTTGCCGCCGTCACCGATCGCGGCGGTCTGTTCCAGCGGGATGCCCAGGTGCTCGGCAATCGTCGTCAGTGCGGTGCCTTTGTTGGCTTCCAGCGCGGTCACGTCGAGGTACACCGGTTGTGAACGCGAGACTTGCGCCATGCCGTTGACCTTCGGTATCAAGCGCGCTTCCAGTTCGATCAGCAGTTCAGTGTTGTTGCTGGTCGCGACGATCTTATCGATGCGCTCCAGATACGGCTCGAAACTCTCAACCACCACCGGCGGATAGCCGAGCCCATGCTGTTCGCGCGGCACCATCGGCCCGTGCGGATCCTTCAGCAGCCAGTCGCCGCCGCTGAACACCCAGATTTCCACGTCCGGTTGATCGGCGAACGTCGCCAGTGCAATCAGCGCGGTGGTGGCCGGCAGGTAATGTGCGGCCAGCAAACTGCCGTCCGGATTGACGATGGTGCCGCCATTGAATGCCGCCGTCGGCAGATCAACGCCCAAAGCTTCGATCTGCTGCAACATGGCTTTCGGTGGACGCCCGGTGGCGAGGCTGAACAACACGCCCGCCTCACGCAAGGCACGAACCGCATCAATGGTGCGCTGGCTCAGCGTGTGATCGGGCAGCAACAGCGTGCCGTCCATGTCACTGAGCAGAAAACGGATGGGTTGTTTCGGCAGGTCACTCATCCGAGGCCATGCCAGACGCGACCATCGCGAGTCAGCAAGTCTTCGGCGGCTTGCGGGCCATCGTCACCGGCAGCATAAGTCTGCACGCTCGCGTCCTGTTGCCAGGCATCGAGGAACGGTTGCACGGCGCGCCAGCCGTTCTCGATGTTGTCGGCGCGCTGAAACAGCGTCTGATCGCCGGTCAGGCAGTCGTAGATCAGGGTTTCGTAACCCGTCGACGGCTGCATCTCGAAGAAATCCTTGTAGGCAAACCCCAACTCGATATTGGCCATGTTCAGCGCCGGCCCCGGCCGTTTCGCCAGCAGGTCGAACCACATGCCTTCGTTGGGCTGGATCTGGATGCGCAGGTAAGTCGGCTGCAACTCGTCGACTTCGGTGTCACGGAACTGCGCATAAGGCGCCGGTTTGAAGCAGATGACGATCTCGGTGTCGCGCACGCTCATGCGCTTGCCGGTGCGCAGATAGAACGGCACGCCGACCCAGCGCCAGTTATCGATCATCACCTTCAGCGCCACGTAGGTTTCGGTGCTGCTGTCCGGCGCGACGTTGGGCTCCTGGCGATAGCCGTTCAAGGCTTTGCCGTCGACTTCGCCGGCGCTGTACTGGCCGCGAACCGAGTTGGCGCGCGCCTCTTCGGTCGTCCACGGACGAATCGCGCCAACCACTTTGGCCTTCTCGCCGCGCACCGCGTCAGCGCCAAACGCCGCCGGCGGTTCCATGGCAACCATGGCCAGCAACTGGAACAGGTGATTGGGCACCATGTCGCGCAGCGCACCGGTGTGTTCGTAAAAACTGCCACGGGTTTCAACACCGACGGTTTCCGCCGCAGTGATCTGCACGTGGTCGATGTAATGGTTGTTCCAGAACGCTTCGAACAGGCTGTTGGAGAACCGGCTGACCAGAATGTTCTGCACGGTTTCCTTGCCAAGATAATGGTCGATCCGATAGATCTGCTTCTCGGACATCACCTTGAGCAAACAGGCGTTGAGCGCTTCGGCGGTGTGCAGATCGGAGCCGAACGGCTTCTCGATCACCACCCTTCTGAACGCTTCAGGCGTTTCTTCCAGCAGTTTCGCGGCGCCCAGTCGGCGCACCACTTCACTGAAGAAACGTGGCGCGGTGGCCAGATAGAACACCGCATTGCCAGTGCCGCTGTCGGCGATTTTCGCCGCCAGCGCGGAATAGGTGCTGTCGTCCAGGAAGTCGCCCTGGACGTAGCTGATACCTTTGGCGAGCTTGGCCCACAAGGCCGGATCAAGCATCTGATCGCCCTTGCCGACCTTCGCCGCCACTTCGGTACGGATGAAGTCTTCGAGCTTTTGCGCGAAGGCTTCATCGGTAATGGCGTTGTGGTCAACGCCGACGATCCGCAGATTCTCGTCAAGCAGGCCGTCGCGACTGAGGTTGTACAGCGCCGGCATCAGCAAGCGCTTGACCAGGTCGCCGTGGGCACCGAACAGGAACAGCGTGGTCGGTGGAGCGGGTTCTGCCTTGGATTTCTTGCGGATCGTATGACTCATTTCTTCGGTGTCTCCACATGGCCGCCGAAGCCGAAGCGTTGGGCCGAAAGAATCTTGTCGCCAAATGTACCCTGACCGCGCGAGCGATAGCGCGAAAACAGCGAGTTGGACAGCACCGGTACCGGCACCGCTTGTTCCATGGCCGCTTCGATGGTCCATTGACCTTCGCCGCTGTCCGCTACCGAACCGGAGAAGCCGTCGAGTTTCGGATCGCTGGCCAGCGCATCAGCCGTCAGATCGAGCAACCACGAGGACACCACGCTGCCACGACGCCAGACTTCGGCGATGTCAGCCACGTTCAGATCAAAACGCTGATCTTCCGGCAGGCGCTCGCTGGATTTGGTCTTGAGGATGTCGAAGCCCTCAGCGAACGCGGCCATCATGCCGTACTCGATGCCGTTGTGAATCATCTTCACGAAGTGGCCGGCACCGGCAGGACCGGCATGGATGTAGCCGTGTTCGGCGCGGTGGTCATCGGACTTGCGATCCTTGGTGCGCGGGATATCACCCATGCCCGGAGCCAGTGCAGCGAACAGCGGGTCGAGGCGCTGCACGGTTTCAGCATCGCCGCCGATCATCATGCAATAGCCGCGCTCCAGGCCCCAGACGCCGCCCGAGGTACCGACGTCGATGTAGTGCAGGCCCTTCTCGTTCAGGGCCTTGGCCCGGCGAATGTCATCCTTATAGTTGGTGTTGCCGCCGTCGATGATGGTATCGCCGGCCTCCAGCAGTGTGCTCAGGGTGTTGATGGTGTCTTCGGTCGGCGCGCCGGCCGGCAGCATGACCCAGACCGCACGCGGTTTGGCCAGACCGGCAACCAGTGCCGGCAAGTCGGCGACGCCCGTGGAGCCCTCGGCGACCAGGTTATCGATGAAAGCGGTATTGCGGTCGTAAACAACGGTGGTGTGACCGTTGAGCATCAGACGCCGCGCAATATTGCCGCCCATGCGGCCCAGTCCAATAATCCCGAGTTGCATGTGCTGATGCTCCTTACTACAAATAAATGTGTGTCATTGGTTATAGCCCAACGCGACTGATAGGAGGTTAGTCCAGAGCGTTGCGATGAAGTTTCCGGGCATTGTGCCCGATCCAGACTGATAACGCCCCGAAACGTGGCGAAGACACACCGACCATGAAAAATAAAAAAGTTCCATTCACAGGCAAAAGAAATCAAAATTGGCGCCGATAGTAAGTCACTGCCCCAAAACGGGGGTGGTTTACAGTTGAGACACGCCATTTGCGAGGTGAGCAATGGGCACAGTACACACAGCAATGCCGCCACAAACCCTGTACGTGACAATCCGTCGCGATGAATTGCGCCAGTTGAAAGACGAGCGCGACCAATTGAAACAGGAGCTGGCGCAGCTGCGCGCGCTGACTCAGGGCCCCGCCTCCAAGCCGCGGCCGGTTGTCCTTCGCGCGCCCAAAGCTTGATCCCCGCCTCTTTCGGGAACGGCCTGTGTCGTTCCCGACATGATTCACTTCCTGTTGTAACTCGCAACTAACAAAGTTTTCACATTGCCTTGCCCATACTCCGGCGCATTCTGGCCGGGCGTTCGCGTTCGGCCTCCGTTCGTCGGTTTCATGCTCTCGTTTCATGAAGCGTTCCGGCGGTGGTTGTGAAACAGAGCTGGAGTGCTGAATGGCATTGTTCAAACGCAGCAAAACGACTGCGACAGGTTTTGACTGGGCCGGTTTTCTCTGGCTGTTCGTTTTCTTCTGGTACTTCTCGGGTATTACCCAGCTGCTGATCCAGTTGACCGGCACTTCAGGCTTCACCGGTTTCCGTCAGGCGTTTGTGATGAGCGCCATCTGGCTGGCGCCGATGCTGCTGTTCCCCAAGCGCACGAAACTGATTGCCGCCGTGATCGGCGTGGTGCTGTGGGCCTGCTCGATGGCCAGCCTCGGTTACTTCTTCATCTATCAGCAAGAATTCTCGCAAAGCGTCATCTTCATCATGTTCGAGTCGAACATCTCTGAAGCGGGCGAGTACATGACCCAGTACTTTGCCTGGTGGATGGTGCCGGCGTTCCTTGCTCACACCTTGTTCGCCTACTTCCTGTGGACGCGTCTGCGCCCGGTGTACATGCCGCGTGGCCGTGCCTACGTGGCTGCCGCCGCGATCGTGATTGCAGTGGCTGGCTACCCGCTGATCAAGCAAACCATGCGCACCGGCAGCTTTACTGAAGGCTTCGAGAAGTTCGAAACCCGCATCGAGCCGGCCGTGCCGTGGCAGATGGCCGTGGCCTATCACCGCTACGTCAACACCCTCGCCGACATGCAGGACATGCTGCACAGCGCGAGCAAGATTCCGCCGCTGAAAAACCTGCAGGACGCGTCGGCCAATCAGCCTGCGACCCTGGTGCTGGTGATCGGTGAGTCGACCAACCGTCAGCGCATGAGCCTTTACGGCTACCCGCGCAAGACCACGCCGGAACTGGACAAGCTCAAAGACCAGCTCGCGGTGTTCGACAACGTCATCACCCCGCGCCCTTACACCATCGAAGCCTTGCAGCAAGTGCTGACCTTCGCTGATGAAGAGAATCCGGATCTGTACCTGTCGACGCCGTCGCTGGTCAGCATGATGAAACAGGCTGGTTACAAGACCTTCTGGATCACCAACCAGCAGACCATGACCAAGCGCAACACCATGCTTACGACCTTTTCCGAACAGGCCGACGAGCAGGTGTACCTGAACAACAACCGCAACCAGAACGCCGCGCAGTACGACGGCGACGTGATCGAGCCGTTCAACAAGGCCCTGACCGATCCGGCACCGCGCAAGTTGATCGTCGTGCATTTGCTCGGCACGCACATGAGCTACCAGTACCGTTATCCACCGAGCTTCGACAAGTTTCAAGATCGCACCGGCGTACCGGCCGGCGTGCGTGACGATCAGGTGCCGACTTACAACAGCTACGACAACGCCGTGTTGTACAACGACTTTGTGGTGTCGAGCCTGATCAAGGACTACGCCAAGTCCGATCCGAACGGATTCCTGCTGTACCTCTCCGACCACGGTGAAGACGTGTTCGACTCGGTCGGCCACACCACGTTGGGCCGTAACGAGAACAAACCGACAGCGCCGATGTACACCATTCCGTTCATGGCGTGGGCATCGCCAAAGTGGCGTGAAAACCACAACTGGAACTTCGCCGCTGATCTGGATCGGCCGTACAGCAGTTCGCACCTGATTCACACCTGGGCGGACATGGCCGGTTTGAGTTCCGATGAGCTGGATCGCAGCAAGAGCCTGGTCAGTGACAGCTTCAAGCCGCGTCCTTTATTGATCGGCAACCCGTATGAGAAGCAGCAACGTGCCTTGATCGACTTCAGTCTGATGAAGCCGAAAAAACCTGCAGAGGCACCACCCGAAGTGGCGCAACAGCAATAACGTAAAGGGGCCAAAAAGGCCCCTTTTTCATGCCCACCATTCCCCTGTAGGAGCTGCCGAAGGCTGCGATCTTTTGATCTTGTCTTTTAAAAACAAAGCCAAAAGATCGCAGCCTTCGGCAGCTCCTACGGGGTTTTGAAACATCTTCAAATAACAATATTTCTTGTTTGTTACTAAATCGCATCCGCCCTCTTCGTCTTTGAACCAAAGGATATTTCCCCTCGAAGACAAGGAGTCGGCTGCGATGTTCGCGCCCATCACCCGTTCCATGACCCTCACCCTCGGCCTCTGCGGTGTTGCACTGAGCCCTGACTTGCTGGCCGAAACAGACGTTGAAAAACAGCCAGAGCCAGCCTCTACGGCGCTCGAACTGGCGTCGACCAACGTTACCGCCCAAGGTTTGGGCACCACCACCGAAAACACCGATGCCTACACCACCGGCGCCATGAGCACCGCGACCCGGCTGAACCTGTCGATCAAGGAAACCCCGCAATCGGTGTCCGTGGTCACGCGTCAGCAAATGGACGATTTCAAACTCGGTACCTTGTCCGAAGCCATGAGCCAGACCACGGGTATCGTCGTGCAGCACAACGATTCGGATCGGGTCGGTTATTCGTCGCGCGGCTACTCGATCAACAATTTCCAGATCGACGGGATGCTCAACACCTTCGACCGGATGAAGACCGATGCCGACACCATCATCTACGACCGCATCGAAGTGGTACGCGGCGCTACCGGCCTGACCACGGGCGCTGGCGACCCTTCGGCGACGATCAACATGGTGCGCAAACGCCCGACCGCTCAATGGCAGGCGCTGGCCGGGGTCAGCGGCGGCAGTTATGACGATTACTACAGCTACGTCGACGTTGGCGGGCCGCTGGCGTTCGATGGTCGTTTGCGCGGGCGCACGGTGCTGGCGTATCGCGACAGCCAGTCGTTCCGCGACAGCTACGCCCTGCAACGAGAAGTCGGCTACGGCATTCTCGAGGCGGATCTGACTGACTCCACCGTGTTGGCAGTGGGTTATGACTATCAGGACAAACAGGTTCAGGGCACCTCGTGGGGCACCCTGCCGTACTGGAATGCCGATGGCACCAAGGCCGGGCTCGGTCGTTCGACCAACATGGCGACGTCATGGAGTTCGTGGCCGCTGCGCGATAAAACCGCGTTCGCCACGCTGGATCAGCAACTGGCGGGCGGCTGGCGCCTGAAAGCCGCCTATACCCACCGCGACAGCGATGTCGACGGCAAGGTTTATTACGGCGGCACCGGGTTCCCGGAAGCCGATCGCAGCGGCATGTACGCCTACCGGGGCCATATGCTCAGCAATCAGAAAATGAATGTGTACGACTTCAATCTGTCCGGCCCGTACAGCCTGCTCGGCCGTGAGCACGAAATGATGCTCGGTTACGGCGAGGCGAATCACCGTTCGTATTCCCCGTCCATCGTCGCGGGCGCGGTGCCTGCGGGTTATGACAGCATTCGTGACTGGAAATACATGGGCGATATCGCCAAGTTCTCCGACACCGTTACCGGCCGCACCGGCTCGCGCAGCAGCACCCGCCAGAAGGCCGGCTACATCGCCACGCGCCTGAGCCTGACCGATGAACTGCACGCGGTGATCGGCAGCCGCTACGGCAGTTGGGAAGGCAAAAAGGACGATCGTTACTATGACGAGAACCTGCAACTGACCAGCGTCGACAGCACCACTCAGCGCCAGAACGACATCTGGACGCCGTACGCCGGTCTGCTCTACGACCTGACGCCGGAATACACCGTCTACGCCAGTTACACCGATATTTTCAAACCGCAGAGTTACCGCGACAGCAGCCGCAACTACCTGGATCCGGTGGTGGGCAGTAACTACGAAGTCGGCCTCAAGGGCAGTCTGCTGGAAGAACGCCTCAACGTCGCGACAGCGGTGTTCTGGAGCAAGCAAGACAACGTGGCCGAACTCGACGATTCGGTACCACCGGATCCGGCTAGCGGCGAAGAGTTTTATAAGTCTGGCGGCAAGGGCAACAAGGTCAACGGTTTCGAAGCGGAAGTGTCTGGCGAAGTGATGACTGGCTGGAACATGACGGCAGGTTACACCTATACCCATTCGGTCAATGGCGATAAACAGCGCACCAATACCAGTTCGCCGTTGAACATGCTGCGCGTATCGACGGCGTACCGATTGCCGGGTGATTGGCAGGCACTAACGGTGGGCGGTGCGGTGAATTGGCAGAGTGCGATGTTCGACTACGCTGATCGACCGGTCGGGCGTGAGGCGAATGGTGATTTCATTACAGAGAACACCAAGATTCATCAAGGTGCTTACACCGTGGTCAAGTTGATGTCGCGTTATCAATTCGACGAGCACGTGTCGGCGTCGCTGAACGTCGACAACCTGTTTGACGAGAAGTATTACGACAATGTCGGCTTCTACAACGGCGTTTTCTGGGGTGATCCGCGCACGGTGACGCTGAGTCTGGACTGGAAGCTTTAGTCCCTCCCCTGTCCGAGTAGTGCAGGGTTTATCGGTGGTGAGGGGATTTATCTGTGGCGAGGGGATTTATCCCCGATGGCCTGCGCAGCAGGCCCCCTTCTCTTTCAGATCAAAAGAGGGGCCGCTGCGCGCCCCATCGGGGATAAATCCCCTCGCCACAGATAAATCCCCTCGCCACAAGTATTAGGGTGTTAACCCCGAGTTAATTCCTGAAGAACACACTCGCTTTCGAGTTCTGCTTCATGGACGAACGGCTCCGACTTGTTCAGTAGGAGGCACCATGAAAACCACGACTGTAATGCTTGCCGGGCTGCTAGCCCTTGGCTCTGCCAGCGCTTTTGCCGAAGGGGGCGCCGAACGCATGCGCTACTACTTCAACAACTTTCCCGTTCACCACGCGCAAAGCGAACAGGTGAGCGACGCCAAGACCAAAGAACTGCGGGTTCCCGACGACCAGACGGCCCAAGTGACCGAGTCTTATCGCAACTGAATCACCGATGGACCTGCGTGGACTGTGCTCCGGTCACCGCAGATGACAGTTGGGCGCCCTGTTGGGGCGCCTTTTTTTATGCCTGCAAATCCTTGATCCAGAACAGCATGCGGCCGTGCTCCGGGTTGAACATTCCCGGGGCAAAACCGAATTTGCGGTAGGAACCCTGGGCAACGTCGTTGCCTTCGAGCACTTCAAGGGTGATCTTGCAGCAGCCGCGCTGACGGGCGATTTCCTCGACCTTGCGCAGCATCTTCTGGCTTAAGCCCATGCCGCGAAACCTGTTCACCACGGCCACATCGTGAACGTTGACCAGTGGCCGGCAGGCGAACGTCGAAAAGCCTTCAAAGCAGTTCACCAAACCGGCCGGCTCACCGCCAACGAACGCCAGCACACTGAACGCGTGCGCTCGGCGCGCGAGCTCTTCCGGCAGGCGTTGCAGCAGCTCGGGGGCAATCGAATGACCGCCGCCCATGGGATCTTCTGCATAGTTGTTGAGTACCACGCCGATGGCCTCGGCATGCACTGGATTGGTGTAGCTGGCCTGAAGTACAAGAATTTCTGCGGAATCCATTTCCATCCCCAAACACACAACCCCGGCGCGCAAAGTGCGCACTGATAGGCTGCCTGACCTTAGCGCGAGCACGGTGTTGTCGACAAGATCAAAAGATCGCAGCCTTCGGCAGCTCCTACATGGATCCCATTCCCCTGTAGGAGCTGCCGAAGGCTGCGATCTTTTGCTTTTGAAAAATCAATGCCCCCAAATCAGCTCTTCCGTCCAGCCGAGTTCGGCGAAGTCTTCAGCCCGCAACCCGGCCTCTCCCCCGCAGAAAAACTCGTCCAGTTGCGGCGGCTTCACCGAGGTAGCGCTGAGCATTGCGTGCACCTGCCCACGATGATGAATCTGATGTTCAAACAGATGCGAAAGCATGCGCAATCGGCTGTCATGTTGCGGCGTGTCGCGGGCGATGGTGACGATTCGGCTCAGATCGACATCGCGCATCTGCTCGCAATAGGCGATCAGCCGACGATCCACATGCGCCTGTTCTTCGCGCAGGGGCGCAGCCTCGGTAAACGGCTCGTCCTGATTGAAAAACACGTAGCAATCCGGATGCGGCTCGGCTCCGCGCAACTCGCGCTCCAGCGCCTCGACATAGAACCAGTCGCAAGTGAGGATGTGATTGAGGGTTAGACGAATACTGGGGAAAAAACTGATGCGCGGCGCGGCGAGATCCGCGCCATCGAGCTGCATCCAGGCCTTGGCCAGACGATGGTTCGCCCAAGCATTTTGATAGGCCATGGTCAGCAAATGATGGGACAGCGGCTGGGTCATGTTGGCGCCCTCTTCACTCACGCTTCGGCAAAGCGCTGCAATTGCATCTCCTGCAAACGGCTGAGGGTGCGACGGAACGGGAATTCCAGATAACCCTCGGTGTACAGCGCATCCATTGGCACTTGCGCCTCAATGTACAGCGGCACCTTGCGGTCGTAGCACTCGTCGACCAGGGCGATGAAGCGCCGTACACCGTCGTCATGCACCGACAACTGCGGCAACTCGCGATCCCCCGCCGCCACGCGCTCGGCGTTGTCCTCGGTGCCACGGGCAATGCGCCCTTCGCGTTTCTGCGCGCTGAGGTTGGGCACCTCGCTCAACAGAATAGACTGGTAGGCATCACACAGCGCGATGAAATCCATGGCGGCGAACGGTTGCTCGCAGAGATCGGCGTAGCGACACCAGAGCACCGTCGCACTGGCCTGCACTACGTTCAACACGCGGTGGCCGACCGACACAGGCTCAGCGCTGGCGGGTTGCCCGGCGTTCAGTGTCTGAAACACCTCATCCAGCGCGCTGCCCTGCTCCGGCGTAGCGACGAAGTAACGCTGCAGCCCGGTGCCGGGGTGCAGACGATGGTCTTCGGCGCCGTTCACCGGCACCACCTGCATGTGCGCCTTGATCGAAGCGATTGCCGGCGTGAAGCGGTCACGGTTGAAGCCATCGGCGTACAGATCATCCGGCGGCAGGTTGGACGTGCAGACCACCACCACGCCTTCGTCGAACATCACCTGAAACAGCCGACCGAGAATGATCGCGTCACCAATGTCGTTGACGAACAGTTCGTCGAAACACAGCACCCGCACTTCGGCTGCCAGTTCCTTGGCCAGCGCGCGCAACGGGTCGGCGATACCGGTCAACTGGAACGAACGCTGATGCACCCAGCCCATGAAATGATGGAAATGTTGCCGCCGCGCCGGCACCCGCAGGCTCTGATAGAACTGATCCATCAACCACGTTTTGCCCCGCCCGACCGGGCCCCACAAATAAACGCCAGTGACCGAACGGGCCCCGGCGTGCAGAGCTTCGTGGCATTTTTGCAACGCCCAGACGGCGTGCTCCTGAGCTTCATCCTGGATGAAGCCCTTGTGCTCGATGGCGTGTTGCCAGGCGCTGAGGGGGGAGTCGAAAGTCATGCGCGGGAGTATGCCACGACCGCCTTAAAAACGGACTAATCGCCGTTACCCAACCAGGCTTGAGAGCACTGCAAAACCCTGTAGGAGCCGAGCTTGCTCGCGAAGGCGGCGTATCAGTAGACACATGAATTGACTGCTCCACCGCCTTCGCGAGCAAGCTCGGCTCCTACAAATACGAGGGTACCGTTCAGCGGAGTGCGTCTTGACAGTGGAATATTACCAGCATCATATTGGCGTCATATTTAAACCGCAATCTTACTGAATCGGATCGGGAGCATTGCCATGCACTACAAGGTTTTTGGCCGTAAAACCGGCTTGCGCGTATCGGAACTGGCGCTGGGCGCCGGCAACTTTGGCACCGGTTGGGGGCATGGCGCAGAGCGTGACGAAGCCAAACGCATTTTCGACGGTTACCTCGAGGCCGGCGGCAATTTCATCGACACCGCCAATGGTTATCAGGGCGGGCAATCGGAGTCGATGCTCAGCGAGTTCATCGCCCCGGAACGCGATCGACTGGTCATCGCCACCAAATACAGCATGGGCACCACGCCGGCGGCCAGTATTTCCCACACCGGCAACAGCCGCAAAAACATGGTGCGCGCCGTCGAAGAAAGCCTGAAGCGCTTGAAGACCGATCACATCGATCTGTTCTGGGCGCACATCAGCGATGGCGTCACGCCGATGGAAGAGATCCTGCGCGGCTTCGACGATCTGGTGCGCGCCGGCAAGATTCACTACGCCGGTTTGTCGAACTTCCCGGCCTGGCGCATCGCTCGCGCCGACGTGCTGGCAGAGGTGCGCGGGTTCGCGCCGATTGCTGCCATTCAAGTCGAGTACAGCCTCGCCGAACGCACCGCCGAACGGGAATTACTGCCGATGGCCGAAGCCCTCGGACTGGCCGCAACTCTCTGGTCGCCATTGGGCGGCGGCTTCCTCACCGGCAAGTATCGCGGCAACGATGACAACAACCGCGCAGCCAAACTCGGCATGCTGGTGCATGCGGAAAAAAGCGCGCGGGAAACGGCTTTGCTTGATGCCTTGCTTGCGGTTGCCAGTGAGATCGGCGTTAGCCCCACTCACGTCGCGATTGCCTGGCTGCGCGAAAAAGCCAAGCGCTCGACCACGGCGCTGATCCCGATTCTGGGTTCGCGTACCCGTGAACAACTGGATGCGACGTTGGGGGCGCTAGCGGTGCAACTGAGCGATGAACAACTGGCGCGGCTGGATGGTGTGAGTAGCGTGCCGGCGGGCGTGCCGTTCGAGACGATTGCCAGTTCAGCACCCCGCTACACCGGGCCGGAGACGCTGGATCGGCCAATCATTCCAGTGGCCTGACACCCGCAACGCGACACACCCTTGTAGGAGCAGAGCTCGCTCGCGAAGGCGGTGGTTCAGTCAACTCATGCATCGACTGATACGCCGCTTTCGCGAGCAAGCTCTGCTCCTACACAGGCAATTGCGGTTATAGGTCGACTTTGTGTTTGGCGGCGTAGAGGCAAAGCATTTCCATGGCCAATGTGGCGGCGGCCAGTGAAGTGACTTCGGCGTGGTCGTAGGCCGGGGCCACTTCGACGACGTCCATGCCCACCAGGTTGATCCCGCGCAAACCGCCAAGAATCTCCAGCGCCTGCACCGTGCTCAAACCGCCGCACACCGGCGTACCTGTGCCAGGCGCAAATGCCGGGTCGAGGCAGTCGATGTCGAACGTCAAATACACCGGGTTATCGCCCACCCTTGCGCGGATCGCTTCGACAATCGCCTCGCAACCGCGCCGATGCACTTGCCGCGCATCAAGCACCTGAAACCCCATGTTGTCGTCATTGGTGGTGCGCAAACCGATCTGCACCGAACGCGCCGGGTCTACCAGACCTTCCTTCGCGGCGTGCCAGAACATGGTGCCGTGATCGACGCGTTTGCCCTCCTCGTCCGGCCAGGTGTCGCTGTGCGCATCGAAGTGGATCAGCGACAGCGTGCCGTGCTTACGCGCATGGGCTTTAATCAGCGGATAGCTGACGAAATGGTCGCCGCCGAACGTCAGCATGGCCGCACCGGATTCAAGAATCTGCTCGGCATGCGCTTCAATGCTTTCCGGGATGCTGTGCGGCGAGCCGTAATCGAAATCGCAGTCACCGTAATCGACCACTGCCAGATGATCGAACGGGTCGAACGTCCACGGCCAGTGGCGTTCCCAGGCAATCCCGGTAGATGCCGCACGAATCCCGCGCGGCCCGAAACGTGCGCCTGGGCGGTTGCTGGTGGCGGTGTCGAACGGCACACCGCTGACCGCCACATCAACACCGCGCAGGTCACGGCTGTAACGCCGGCGCATAAAACTGGTGATACCGGCGTAAGTGCTTTCGGCAGAGGTGCCATACAGGCTGTCGCGCGTCAGGGCTTGGTCGTTGAGCATCGGCACGTCCATTGGGGTGCTCCTTATTTTTTTGTCGTTACTGGTGGCTACGGAAAGTGGTCCACAGACGCGTGCGCTGACGCATGTCTTTGAGGCTCATGCTGCGGTCGGCGTAGAGCAGCTCGCGCACATTGGCCGGCGGATAGATGTCCGGATCGTTGCGTACCGCTTCATCCACCAGCGGAGTCGCTGCCTGGTTGGCGGTGGCAAAAAACAGCGTGTTGGTCAGCTCGGCGACCGAGTCAGGCCGCAGCATGAATTCGATGAACGCCCGCGCAGCTTCAGGGTGAGGCGCGTCCTTGGGGATGGCCAGGTTGTCTTGCCAGATCAACGTGCCCTCCTTGGGAATGCGGTAAGCGACTTCGAACGGCTTGTTGGCCTTGTGCGCCTGATCCGCCGCCATGCTCGCGTCACCGTTGTAGGTCAGCGCGAGGCAGACCGTGCCGTTGGCCAGATCGCTGATCTGCCGACCCGTGGCGACATACAGCACCGACGGTTGCAGTTTTTGCAGCAGCGCTTCGGCGGCGGCCAGATCAGTTTTGTCGGTGCTGTACGGATCTTTGCCGAGGTAGTGCAGCGCGAGGCCGATGACTTCCTGCGGTGAATCAAGAATCGCGATGCCGCAGTCTTTGAGCTTGGCGGCGTACTCCGGTTTGAACAGTAGATCGAGGCTGTTCAACGGCACGTCCGGCAAGCGTTTTTTCACCGCTTCGACGTTCATGCCCAACCCCAGCGTGCCCCAGGTGTAAGGCACGGCATAACGATTGCCGGGGTCGACCGCCGCCAGTTTCGTCAACAAATCCGCATCGAGATTGGCGTAGCCCTTGAGCCCTTCGTGAGAAATTTCCTTCAGCGCCCCCGCGGCCAATCCACGGGCCAGCACGCTGGACGACGGCACCACCACGTCATAACCGCTGCCGCCGGTGAGCAGTTTGGTCTCGAGCACTTCGGAGGTATCGAACGTGTCGTAACGCACGTGAATGCCAGTTTCCTGCTCGAAACGCTGCAGGGTTCGCGGCGGTACGTAATCGGCCCAACTGTAGAGGTTGAGGGTCTTGTCCTCGGCTTGAGCCATGCTGACAACGGTAAACAGCAACGCGGGGAAACACAGCTTGAACATGGGAGCCATGACGCACACCTGACCGAGGGAAGTGGTTGCAGCGTGCGCCGTCGGATACATTAGAAAAATACCTGAATAGTTATCCTGACTTTATTGCGGAGTAATGTGATGCTCGGTCAGCTCCACGATGTCGATTTGCAGCTGCTGCGCCTGTTTGTCAGCGTGGTCGAGTGCGGCGGTTTCAGTGCGGCGCAGGGTGAGTTGGGGCTCAGCCAGTCGAGCATCAGCCAGCAAATGGCCAAGCTCGAAACCCGCCTCGGTTATCGTCTTTGCAGCCGTGGCAAGGGCGGCTTCAGCGTGACGCCCAAGGGCGAGCAACTGCTGATCGCCGCGCGCACGCTGTTTGAATCTATCGAGACGTTTCGCCATCAATCCAACGGCGTCGCCGGGCGATTGATTGGTGAAGTGCGGCTGGGTATTTCTGAAGCGGTCGATCAATCGGTGCTGCAACGGGTGGCCGAGGCCATTCGGCGCTTTCGCGAGCGTGATGAGTCGGTGCGCATCGAAGTGATCAGCGCGATGCCCGGCGAGATGGAGCGCTTGTTGTTGCGGCAGCGGCTGGATCTGGCGATCGGATATTTTTCCCAGGTGCAAAGTGCGTTCGACTATCACGAGTTGTTCAGCGAAACCCAGCATTTGTATTGCGCGGCGGGGCATCCACTGTTCACCGACGATGCGCCCAGCGATGCGGCACTGGCGGCGTGCGATCGGGTCGATCATCCGTACCGGTTTCTGCGCAGTGACGAGCCGTTTCAGGGCAAGGTGTGTTCGGCCAGATCGGAGCAGGTTGAGGGCACGCTGGCATTTATTTTGTCGGGCAAGCATGTGGGGTATTTGCCGGATCATTATGCGCGGGGTTTGCAGGACAAGGGTTTATTGCGACCGGTGCGTGAGGGTGAGTTGAGTTTCGATGTGGCGTTTCACCTGGCGCGGCACCGGGCGCAAGTGCCGGGGGATGCGCAGAAAGCCTTCGAAGAAGACCTATTGGCTGCCTTCAACCCCCTGTAGGAGCTGCCGAAGGCTGCGATCTTTTGACTTTGCCATTCAAGATCAAAAGATCGCAGCCTCGTTTCACTCGACAGCTCCTACAGGGATTTGGCTACAACACCCAATAAAACCTGACCTTTCAGGCAATTTTTGCTCGTTGCCCTCGCCGCGCTCTTGCGGCATCCTGCGCCTCCATTTTCTGACCCGGCCCCGCCTCGCGGCGCATAAATCACCATGACCGCCTCTGAAAAAGCCCCGCGCAACAACGACTTGATCTACGGTCTCAACGACCGTCCGCACCTCACCGCCACCGTGTTCGCCGCGCTGCAACACGTGCTGGCGAGCTTCGTCGGCATCATCACGCCAACCCTGATCATGGGCGGCGCCCTCGGTCTGCAAAGCGAAATTCCGTACCTGATCAGCATGGCGCTGTTCGTCTCCGGCCTCGGCACGTTCGTTCAGGCCAAGCGTTTCGGCCCGGTCGGTTCCGGATTGCTGTGTCTGCAAGGCACCAGTTTCTCGTTTATCAGCGTGATTCTCAGCGCCGGCTTCATGGTCAAGGCGCGCGGTGGTGGCACCGATGAAATCCTCTCGACGATCTTCGGCGTGTGCTTCTTCGCCGCGTTCATCGAGGTCGCGCTCAGCCAGTTCATCGGCAAATTGCGCATGTTGATCACCCCGGTGGTCACCGGCACCATCATCACTTTGATGGGCCTGTCGTTGGTCAAAGTGGCGATGACCGACATTGCCGGCGGTTTCGGCGCGGCGGACTTGGGCGCGTCCAGCCATCTGTTTCTGGCCGCACTGGTGATCGGCACCATCGTCGTGTTGAACCGCGTTGACGTGCCGTTCCTGCGCCTCGGCGCGATCGTTATCGGCCTGACCCTCGGTTACTTCGTTGCATGGCTGATGGGCACCGTCGATTTCGCTTCGATGCCCGAAGTGCCGCTGGTCAGCGTGCCGGTGCCGTTCAAGTACGGTTTCAATTTCGACTGGGTCGCGTTTGTGCCGATCGCGGTGATTTTCCTGGTGTCGCCGCTCGAAGCTGCGGGCGACTTGACCGCCAACTCGATGATCTCGCGCCAACCGGTCAAAGGCCCGCTGTACATCCGCCGGATCAAGTCCGGCCTGCTCGCCGATGGCCTCAACTCGGCCATGGCGGCGGTGTTCAACAGCATGCCGATGGTGACCTTCGCGCAGAACAACGGCGTGATCCAGCTCACCGGCGTCGCCAGCCGCTATGTCGCCTTCTTCATCGCCGGTCTGCTGGTGCTGCTCGGGCTGTTCCCGATGATCGGCGCGGTGCTGCAATTGATGCCAAAACCGGTGCTCGGCGGCGCTGAACTGGTGATGTTCGGCACCGTTGCCGTGGCCGGGATCAAGATCCTCGCCGAAGCCGGCCTGCACCGTCGCAACATGCTTATCGTGGCGATTTCCCTCGGCATGGGCCTGGGCATTGCCGCTGTGCCGGAGGTGCTGCGCGAACTGCCGCAAGCGCTGCGCAACATCTTCGAATCGCCAATCACCGTCGGTGCGTTGTGCGCTATCGTGCTGAACGTCTTCCTGCCGGAAGAATTCATCGAACTGGAAGAAGACGATTTCGACCCGGAAGCTTCTATTCTTCAGGTCATGGAAAACCCGGACATGCCGTCCAAAGCTGAACCTGGCCAACCGGCGGCTGTCGCACAGTTGAACCGCTGACGTCCGGCCTTTAACAGAAAGGGCTGCACCGGCAACGGTTCAGCCCTTTTTTGTTGAGAGACCGTTTATGCGCCGCGTCCACGCCCTCATTCTGTCGTTACTGTTGCTGTCCCTCAGTGCCTGCGCGCTGTTTCCCAACCGAGATCCGGTAAACATCAACGTGGTCGGCCTCGAACCGTTGCCGAGCCAAGATCTGGAAGTGCGCTTCGCGATCAAGATCCGCGTGCAGAACCCCAACGAAACCGCCATCGACTACAACGGCATCGCCCTCGATCTGGAAGTCAACGGCCATTCGCTGGCCTCGGGCGTGAGCGATCAGAGCGGCACGATTCCGCGCTTCTCCGAAACCATCGTCAGCGTGCCGGTGAGCATTTCCGCGTTCTCGGTACTGCGCCAAACCCTCGGCCTCAGCCAGACGCAAACCCTCGACAATCTGCCGTACGTGCTGCGCGGCAAACTCGCCGGCGGCTTGTTCGGCACCATGCGTTTTGTCGACAGCGGCAAGCTGAGTTTGCCAAAAGCCACTGCCGCGACCTGGTAAAGATGGGTTAGCCTTGGGCGTTCATTGGAAATGCTCAAGGAGGCGGCACGACTATGGAAGAGATACCGACGTTGTACACCGAACGGCTGATCCTGCGCCCGCTGGAACTGGCCGACGCTGATGCCGTGCAGCAGCAATTTGCGCACTGGGAAGTGGTGCGTTACCTGAACGCCCTCGTCCCTTGGCCCTACCCCGCCGACGGCGCCCTCACCTACCTGCGCGACATTGCATTGCCGGCGATGGCCGCTGGCAAGGAGTGGCATTGGTCGCTGCGGCTGAAATCGGCACCTGAACAATTGATCGGCAACATCAGCCTGATGGATGAGCAGGACAACAACCGTGGACTCTGGCTCGCGCCGGCATGGCACGGTCAAGGCCTGATGACCGAAGCCTGCGCCGCCGTCACCGATTATTGGTTCGAAACCCTTGATCGCCCGATCCTGCGGGTGCCGAAAGCGGCGCCTAATATCGCCTCGCGCCGGCTCTCCGAACGCAGCGGCATGCGCCTGATCGGCAGCGATGAAGGCGACTTCGTCAGCGGCCGCTGGCCCCGGGATCTTTGGGAAATCAACCGCGAAGAATGGCTGAGTCAACGCTGAGGAGCTCCCCATGCTTATTGTGTTCAGCGGTTTGCCCGGCACCGGCAAAACGACCCTCGCCAAATCTGTCGCGACGCGGTTAAAAGCCACGTACCTGAGGATTGATACGATTGAACAAGCGATCCGTAACGCCGACGTCCTCGCAGGCGATGTCGGCCGCAGTGGTTATTTTGTTGCGCTTGAACTGGCGCTGGGCAATCTTCGACCGGGTCACACTGTCATCGTCGACTGCGTCAATCCTGTGGCTGAAAGCAGACAAGCGTGGGCCGATGTTGCCGCCTGTGCTGACGCTGCGCTGCTGAATATCGAAGTGATCTGCTCAGACCTGCAAGAGCACCGTCGGCGCGTTGAACAGCGGCAGTCAGATGTTCCGGGGTTGATCCCACCCTCGTGGCAATCGGTGCTTGATCATGACTATGAACCCTGGTCGCCAGCACCGCTCACGGTTGATACGGCGCAACTGAGCATCGATCAAGCCGTCGAACTCATCTTGCTCAACGGGGCTGTGCAAGGTGTGTCTCCCGATTAGCGAAGTTCGTGCAGACGTGTGGTATTAATTCATAAATTTCCAGCAAGGCTGCTTGTTCATGAATCACCGCAATGTGCGCATCGTCGCCCAGCATCTGCTCTCGGACAACTGGTACATCCTGAAGAAGATCGATTTCGAACTGCAACGCCGTGACGGCAGTTGGCAGGCACTCACCCGCGAGGTCTACGATCGCGGCAATGGTGCCACGATCGGTCTCTATAATTTGGCTAAGCGCACCGTCATTCTCATTCGTCAGTTCCGCATCCCGACGTTCGTCAATGGCCATGACGGCTACCTGATCGAAACCGCTGCCGGTTTGCTGGATGACGCCAGCCCTGAAGAGCGCGTGCGCCTTGAAGCCGAAGAAGAAACCGGCTATCGCGTGCAATCGGTGCGCAAGGTCTACGAAGCGTTCATGAGCCCCGGCTCGGTGACTGAACGCCTGCATTTTTTTGTCGGTGAGTATCAGCCGCAGGATCGCATCAGCGATGGCGGTGGTCTGGCCGAGGAAGGCGAAGACATCGAGGTACTGGAGTTGCCGTTTGCCGAAGCACTGGCGATGGTTGATGACGGGCGGATCATGGATGGCAAGACCATCATGCTTTTGCAGTACCTCAAGCAAGTGATGCCGACGTCGCTGGCACGGACGATTGTGGTGTGTGGTTCAGATGATCGGGTAGCGCTGGCCACTGGTAGCAAGTTGCTGCAGGCCGGGCATTTTCCGTTGGTGGCGTCGACAGGGTTCGGTGGCGAGGTTTATCGCGACTATGCGAAGGCGCTGTTGCAGCGCTGCGATGGGGTTTTGCATGTTGGTGGTACCGCCGGGAGCGCCGATCTGATCGAAGAACTGGCTGTGCAACTGGGGCTGCCGATTTATCGCGCCCTCGACGACATACTGGTTGCTAAACAGTAGGTTTGTGGTGGCGCGGCCGGCCTCTTCGCGAGCAAGCCCGCTCCCACAGGGGATCTGCGTCAAACGCGGATTTTGAGCCCGACACGAAACCCATGTAGGAGCGGGCTTGCTCGCGAAGGGGCCCGCCCGTTCACCCTCAAAACATCTGAAAACGCTCCACTCAAGGAAGACACTATTGAAAAAAGCTCTGGGCAACCTGCTGAGTAACCGTATTAATGGCCCAACCCTTTAACGAAACGCGCAGCAGTGCCTGGTCGGTGTTGGCAATCTTCTTGCGCCTCGGCTTGACCTCATTCGGGGGCCCCATCGCGCATTTGGGTTACTTCCACCATGAGTTCGTCACAAAACGACACTGGCTGAGTGAACGCAGTTATGCCGATCTGGTAGCGCTCTGCCAGTTTCTGCCAGAACCGGCCAGTAGTCAGGTGGGCATCGCATTGGGCATGTCCCGCGCTGGCTATCGCGGAGCGCTGGCGGCGTGGGCCGGCTTCACGTTGCCGTCGGCCGTTCTTCTGATTTTGTTCGCCTTGGGTGTTTCCCGTTATGCCGACGCGCTTGGGCCCGGCGCCCTTCACGGCCTCAAAGTGGTCGCTGTCGCGGTCGTTGCCCAAGCGGTCTGGGGCATGGCGAAAAACCTCTGCCCTGATTTCACGCGCATCGCTCTCATGGTTATTGCTGCGTGTGGCGCCCTGCTTGAACCGTCTGCGTGGGGACAGGTCAGCGTGATCGTCATTGCCGGAATTGCCGGTGTGATGCTGTGCAAACCCGGGCCAAGCGATGCGCACGATTCACTGCGAATTCCGATCAGCCGCAAGTCTGGCGCATTCTGGCTGTCGCTGTTTTTTGCACTGCTGCTGGGCCTGCCACTGTTAGCCGGACTGACCGCTGACAGAAGCGTGGCAATGATCGACGCCTTCTACCGTACCGGCTCTCTGGTATTCGGCGGCGGGCACGTGGTTTTGCCGCTACTGCAAGCCGAGGTGGTGCCGCCCGGCTGGGTCAGTAATGAAACCTTTCTTGCCGGTTATGGGGCTGCTCAGGCGGTTCCAGGCCCATTGTTTACGTTCGCAGCGTTTCTGGGAGCGTCGATGAACCAGGCACCGTCCGGCTGGACAGGCGGCCTGCTTTGCTTGCTGGCGATCTTCGCCCCGTCCTTTTTATTGATCGCAGGGGTTTTGCCTTTTTGGGAGCGCTTGCGACGCAGCGTGCGCACGCGGGCTGCGCTTGCCGGGATCAATGCGGCGGTGGTCGGCTTGCTGTTGACGGCGCTGTACGACCCCGTCTGGACGAACGCCATTTTCACGCTTGAAGACTTCGGACTGGCGCTGGCAGCCCTGATCGCGTTGATGTTTTGGCGGCTTCCCGCGTGGCTGGTCGTGATCGGCAGCGGTGTTGTCGGCGGGTTGATGAGCACCACTTTGTGAGCGCCGTCGAAAGAACGGAAAACTAATCCGTGCCTTTTTCCTTGGAATCCGCCAACCCGCCCTCATAACTACGCAGACACCAATGCCCTCAAGAGGAAGCACTGACATGACCACTCAAACCGAAACTGCCCTTCTCGCCGGCGGCTGCTTCTGGGGCATGCAGGATCTGCTGCGGCGTTATCCGGGCGTGTTGCAAACGCGGGTCGGTTACACCGGCGGCGACGTGCCGAATGCCACTTACCGCAATCACGGCAACCACGCCGAAGCCATCGAGATCGTCTTCGATCCGGCGGTGATCAGCTATCGGCAGATTCTTGAATTCTTCTTCCAGATCCACGACCCGAGCACGCCGAACCGTCAGGGTAACGACCTCGGCCCGAGCTATCGTTCGGCGATCTATTACCTCAACGAAGCACAACGCGACACTGCCGAAGACACCGCGGCCGACGTCGACGCATCTAAACTGTGGCCGGGCCGCGTCGTTACTGAAATCGAACCGGCGGGGCCATTCTGGGAGGCGGAACCTGAGCATCAGGATTACCTCGAACGTATCCCGAATGGCTACACCTGCCACTTCATCCGGCCGAACTGGAAACTGCCAAAGCGCGCCTGAGGGTCAGCGCAACGGGCATCTCCATTAGGCGCCACACTGCGTCGGGGTCGAAATCAGTCATCGGTAAATGACGGCTTCCGACCCTGATGCAGTCTTAAAGTGGCAAAATCGCCGCATATTTATCGTTTCGGAAACCACCATGCTTCGCGCTTTTGAAAAAAGACTCGACCCCTTCCCGCCAGACGAAGTACCGCCACCACCCGCAGGTCTGGCGCGGTTCCTTTGGGCCTGCACACGCGGCGCGCGCGGCTATATCCTGCTGTTTGCGCTGCTCAGTGCCGCGGTGTCGATCTACGAAGCGTGGCTGTTTTCGTTCCTCGGTCAGGTCGTCGATCTGCTCTCGACCTGGAAGGCTGGTGGCGACGCCGGCGCACAGGAGACCCGCGTGTTGTGGGGCATGGGCATCGTCATGGTGGCGAGCATAGGCCTGGTCGCGCTGCGCACGATGGTGCAGCACCAGATTCTGGCGATCAATTTGCCGCTGCGCCTGCGTTGGGATTTCCACCGGCTAATGCTGCGGCAGAGCCTTTCGTTCTTTTCCGATGAGTTCTCCGGCCGGGTCACCACTAAGGTGATGCAGACCGCGCTGGCGGTGCGTGACGTGCTGTTCACCCTGATCGAAATCCTTCCCGGCATCGGCGTGTATTTCATCGCGATCATCGCGCTGGCCGGCGGGTTTGCGCTGAAACTGATGCTGCCGTTCGTTGGCTGGATCGCGTTGTTTGGCCTGGCCATGGTCTATTTCGTCCCGCGTCTGGGCAAAGTCGGTCAGGAACAGGCACATGCACGCTCGTCGATGACCGGCCGTATTTCCGACGCCTACACCAACATCACCACGGTCAAACTGTTCTCCCACTCCAACCGTGAAGCGCACTTCGCGCGCGCGGCGATGGAAGATTTCAAACAGACCGGTTTTCGTCAGATGCGCCTGGTCAGCCAGTTCGAGATCGTCAACCAGGCATTGGTCGTCGGCCTGATCATGAGCGCCGGCGGCTATGCGCTGTGGTTGTGGCATTTGGGCGAAATCGGCACCGGTGCCGTGGCGGCGATCATCGCGATGGCCTTGCGCATCAACGGCATGTCGCACTGGATCATGTGGCAGATGACCGCGTTGTTCGAAAGCATCGGCACCGTGCAGGACGGCATGGCGACCTTCACGCGCAGCCCTAAAGTGCAGGATGCGCCGGACGCGAAGGGTTTGGTCACCTCCGGCGGCGCGGTCACGTTCGACAACGTCAGCTTCAACTACAACGGTGAACGCCAAGTGCTCGATGGCCTGAGCCTGAACATTCGTCCGGGCGAAAAAATCGGTCTGGTCGGTCGCTCCGGCGCCGGTAAATCCACGCTGATCAACTTGCTGCTGCGCTTCTATGATGTCGACAAAGGCCAGATCCGCATCGACGGGCAAGACATCGCGCACGTCACGCAGGACAGCCTGCGCAGCGCCATCGGCATGGTCACGCAGGACACATCCCTGCTGCACCGCTCGATTCGCGACAACATCGCCTATGGCCGCCCCGATGCCACCGATGCGCAAGTTCGCACTGCCGCCGCCAACGCGCAGGCCGATGAGTTCATCAGTCAACTGAGCGATCGCCAGGGTCACAGCGGCTACGACACCCTGGTCGGTGAGCGTGGCATCAAGCTGTCTGGCGGCCAGCGTCAACGCGTAGCGATTGCCCGAGTGATGCTCAAGAACGCGCCGATCCTGCTACTCGACGAAGCCACCAGCGCGCTGGACTCGGAAGTCGAAGTGGCGATTCAGGAAAGCCTCGACAAAATGATGGAAGGCAAAACCGTCATCGCCATCGCCCACCGACTGTCGACCATTGCGGCGATGGATCGACTGATCGTCATGGACGATGGGCGCATCATCGAACAAGGCACCCACACCGAACTGCTGGCCAAAAACGGCATCTATGCGCGGCTTTGGCACCATCAGAGCGGCGGGTTCCTCGGTGAGGATCAAGGGATTGCCGAGGCCATGGATCAGGATTAAGCGTGAATGGCCCGTAGCCGACAAACGCTACGGGCCACTGTAATGAATGAGCAACGCGATAAACGCCACGAACGGCGCGAACAAAATCACCCCGCCCACCGCGAGCGCCCAGCCCCAGGCAAAACCGCTCTCGCCCTTGAAGCGGCCACCGCTGAGCAATCTCAGCACAAACACGCCGATGCGATGGGCTATCAAATCCAGGATGAAGTCCATTTTATCCTCGTGCGGCCACCGCACGCTGTTGTGAAATAGGCATCAGCACCGGATCGCTGTCTTCGGTATGCGAATAAACAAACCAGCGGTCAGGCGGATCGTGAAGAATTCGGTGGACTTCAAACGGTCTTTTTCCACCTTTGGTTCGGTAGCCCAACCGGGTGTGATCTTTGTGGATCTGCACATTCTCAATACCGCGCTGCGCTATGGTTTTGCTAAATTCTTCGTCGATTCGTTTTCTATTACGGCGCTGGTGATTGACGTGCGCGCGGTATATCGCCAGGCACAACACGCTGAACGTCAGACTGAGGCGCCAGAGCCAGAGCGGGCTCCCGATAGGTTTATGCATTGTGCTTAGCAATCCCAAACAATATCCCTGCGCTGAGCGTAGCTGACCCGCCAGTGCTTGAACCGCAGACAATTCCAAACTTTTCGCCACGCCAGGCGTCTTCTCTCTAACACGGCCAACTCGGCCCTCCTCCCCTAACCAGCTGATCACAGCTAAGGACTGGCGATGACTCTGTTCATTTTTCTACTGGCCTGCGCGGCGGCGGCGACTACCGGCGTGATTTTCAAACCGGGCGAATGGTATGCGTCGCTGAACAAACCGCGTTTCACCCCGCCCAACTGGGCATTCCCGCTGGCATGGACGGTGATTTATCTGTTGCTGGCCTGGGCCGGTTATCGCTTGACGCTGATTCCTGGCAGTCAGGTGGTTCTCGCTTTGTGGGCGGCGCAGATCGCGCTGAATACGCTGTGGACGCCGGTGTTCTTTGGCGCGCATCAGGTGTTAGCGGCGATGGTGATTCTGGCGTTGCTGTGGCTCGTGGTGGCGGTAATGGTGGTGATGGCGCTGCGGCTGGATGTGATCACTGGTTTGATTCTGTTTCCGTACCTCGTGTGGTTGTGCGTGGCGGCGGCGCTGAATTTCTCCATTCTGCGTAATAACCGTTGATGGGCAGCTTAAGGTCGACCCGAAAAGCACCGTGGCCGCAGGGCGAGCGGGAGTTGGCGGAGGTGCACGCCTTTAATAAAAAACTCGCCTGGTTGCCGCGTTTTCGCATTCGTAATCGGCTTACGCCGAGGCTGATTCAGGGGCTGCTGCGGGTGAGTCAGGTCGGGGGCGGTGCTGCTAAATTGCGCGAGCATGGGCTTACCGCTGAGCGAAAGCTGATTGAGGGCGGCAGCGTAGCGGTGCCGGTTCGGATCATCCGCCCCAAAGGCCAGCCGAAAGGTGTGGTGCTGGATTTTCATGGCGGCGGTTGGGTCATCGGCAACGCGCAGATGAACGACAACTTCAACATCGCCATGGTCAACACCTGCGACGTCGCGGTGGTGTCGGTCGATTATCGTCTGGCCGTGTCGACGCCGATTGAAGGCCTGCTCGAGGACTGTCTAAATGCCGCACGCTGGTTGCTCAATGAGGACGAGTTTGCCGACCTGCCGGTTATCGTCGTCGGCGAATCGGCGGGCGGTCATCTGGCGGCAGCGACTTTGCTGGCACTGAAACAGTCACCGCCACTGCTGCAACGAATCTGCGGGGCGCTGTTGTACTACGGCGTTTATGACCTGACGGGAACGCCGAGTGTGCGCAATGCGCGGGCAGATACTCTGGTGCTGGACGGGCCGGGGATGGTTGAAGCGCTGCGCATGCTGACGCCGGACATGACCGATGAACAACGCCGTCAGCCGCCACGTTCACCGCTCTACGGCGATTTCAGCGGCATGCCGCCGGCGTTGCTGTTTGCCGGTGAACTGGATCCTCTGCGTGACGACACGCTCCACATCGCCGAGCGCTGGATGAAATACGCACCGGTCGAGGTGTACCTGCTGCCTTCCTCGCCGCACGGTTTCATTCACTTTCCGACAGCGTTTGCGCAGAGTGTGCTGGCGTACAGTCGTGAGTGGATCACGGCGCGGATCGCGGATGGCGCCGCCGATGTAGAGGGCATCGCAAGCTATCCCGCGACACAACGAACAACACCGTAATTGTGGCGAGGGAGCTTGCTCCCGCTGGACTGCGCAGCAGACTCCTGCTCTTCGGAATTGAAAAGCGAGGGCCGCTACGCGCCCCAGCGGGAGCAAGCTCCCTCGCCACAGGTAATGTTTCATCAATAGATTCAGGTGCCGCTTTTAACTTTGCTCCACACCCGCGTACGCACCCGTTCGATCTTCAGCGGCAATGGCTGCGAAGGAAACAGCGTCGCCAGTGTTGCGGCTGGCGGATAGATGTCCGGATTGTTCCGCAGGTTCTCATTGACGAAGGCCAGCGCCGTTTTGTTGCCATTCGGATAGCTCAGGTAGTTCGTGCTTTTCGCAATGACCTCGGGGCGCAGCATGTAATTGATGAATTGCATGCCCTGCTCCGGGTGCGGCGCGTCTTTGAGCAGGACGAGGTTTTCAATCCACACCGACGAGCCTTCGCGCGGAATGCGATAGGCCAGTTGTCGGCCATTCTTCGCCCGCTCGGCACTGGTTTTCGCGTCGTACACGCCGCCCGACCAGGCGACCACCGCGCAGATGTTGCCGTTGGCCAGATCGGTGATGAAGCGTGACGAGTCGAAATAGGTGATGTAAGGGCGGATTTTCAGCAGCAGCGCTTCGGCTTTTTCGTAGTCGGCGGGGTTGGTGCTGTCCGGCGGCAGGCCGAGGTAGTGCAAGGTGATCGGGATGATCTCGCTCGGCGAGTCGAGCATCGCCACGCCGCACTGACTGAGCTTCTTGATGTTTTCTTCCTTGAAGATCAGATCCCAGGAATCCGCTGGCGTCTCGTCACCGAAGATTTTCTTCACCTGATCGACGTCATAACCAATTCCCGTGGTGCCCCACAGATACGGGATCGAGTAGCGGTTGCCGGGATCGTTTTGCGCGACCTTGGCGAGAATGTCCGGATCAAGGTTCACGCGATTGCTCAACTGACTGTTGTCGAGTTCCTTCAAGACGCCGGCCTTGATCAGGTTGGGCAATGCGCTGTTGGTCACCACAGCCACGTCGTAGCCGCTGCGGCCGACCATCAATTTGCTCTGCATGACGTCGGCGCTGTCGAAGGTGTCGAGCAGCATTGGCGTGCCGGTCTCTTTCTCGAAGTCTTTTGGCGCTTCCGGCGCGATGAAGTCGTACCAGTTGTAGAAGTTCACCGTGGGGCCCTGCGCCGAACTGACGGCCGCCACCAAGCCGCAAACGGTGAACACGCCAAGGTGCAGCAAACGCTTGAGTTTCATAGGAGCTCCTGGGGAATCGGCCAGCGCTTGGCCGTTCGCCGCGACATTGTTGTTATGGATAGCGCAAGGTTCAGGGGATCAGCAGCTCGCGGCGACCGTCCGGGTGTTCGGTGATGTCAGCGGAGAGTTTCAAACGTTTCTCGGCGCGATAATCGTAGAGCGCGCGGGCCGGGGCGATGCGCGTCATGTCCAGTTCGATGACATGCCGGCATTCCTCCGCGCCGGCTTCAAACAGACGCTGGCCGAACGGATCGACGACGGTGCTGCCGCCGGCAAACACTTCGCCAACGCCATCACCGACGCGATTGACCATGGCGGCGAACAGCTGATTTTCCTGCGCCCGAGCGGCGACGGCGGTGTGGTGAACGTAGCCGTAGGGCTGCATGTTGCCGTCGGTGATCAGGATCAGTTCGGCGCCGAGCGCGGCCAGTGCGCAGGCGCTTTCCGGGAACTCGATGTCGTAGCAAATCAACAAACCGATGCGCACTCCGCGCCATCGCACGGTGGCGAAGCGGTCGCCGGGCAACACCAGTTCAGGCTCGCCAACCCATAGATGGGTTTTGCGATAACTCAGGGCAATGCCTTCTGGGGTAATGAACAGCGTGGTGTTGTAGAGGCGCTCGCCGTCGCGTTCGATCAGGCCAACGACCACCGCGATATCGCGTTCGCGGGCGGTGGTGCAAATCGTCTGCACGCTTGGCCCGCTGAGGTTTTCAGCGAGTTGGGCAATGTTGTCATGGCCAAGAAAACCGGTGAGGTACGCCTCGGGAAACACCACGATGTCGGTGCCCGGCTGGCAGTCGGCGATCGTTTGCAAAATGCGTTGCAGATTGTGCGCGACATCGCTATCGCGTCCTGCCAGCTGTACGAGTTCTAGTTTCATTGTCAGACCTTTCGGAATATAGCGTCCTGGCCAGGAAGCAAGGCTTTGTCAAAGGTGCGACCAGTATGCGGATCGTGGCGAAACTTCCTATCACGCTGAGGGAGTACCCCCAAAGGGTTAGATGCCGATCCATGTAGGAGCTGCCGAAGGCTGCGATCTTTTGATTCACCCAACACCCGGCTATGATCCGACGTGCCCCTCTGCCAAGAATCAGCCCCTATGCCTGCCACACAAACCCGCCCTACCCCCGCGCCCTTGCTGCAACCCGGTGAAACCGTGGTGCTGTTCGATGGCGTGTGCAAACTGTGCAACGGCTGGGCGCGTTTCTTGATTCGTCATGATCAGCAACGCCGCGTGCGGCTGGCGGCGGTGCAATCGCCCGAGGGTCAGGCGCTGCTGGCGTGGGCGGGTTTGCCGATTGATCAGTTCGACACCATGGCGGTGATTCGTGACCGGCATTACTGGGAGCGTTCGGAGGCCTTTTTCGAAGTCATCAGCCAGTTGCCCGGGCGCTGGCAACCGCTAAGGCTGTTGCGCATCTTCCCGCGTGCGTTACGCGATTGGGCCTACGACCGCATCGCGCGCAATCGCTATCGACTGTTCGGCAAGTACGACACCTGCCTGTTGCCCAGTGCCGATCACGAACGGCGTTTTCTCAAAGCCTTCAACGCAGGCGTAACCCACCGCATCGCGTTATCGAAGGATATTCAAAAGCCTTATTAACCCGCACAAACCTTGGTTTCTGCCGCTGAGCCGCTATACCCAGTGACTCATGTCACGACAAGGATCAATACCATGGAAGATTTCACCGCCAGCAACCCCGATTACGACAAGCACGTGCCCGCCGCTGTGCTCAGCATGCCGGCGGCGAAACTGCTGGGTTTTCACTTCAACTACCTCAAACCCGGTCACTGCGAAATCGAGCAGCCGACGCGCAAAGAACTCACCCAGCACAACGGCTTTTTCCAGGGCGGAATCATCGGTGCGCTGGCGGACTTTGCCGGCGGTTCGGCGGCGGGCACCTTGCTGCCGCCGGGCTGGATCAACATGACCACGGATTTTACGGTCAAGTTGATCGCCCCGGCCGACGGCGAAAAACTGCTCGCCCGAGGGCGGGTGATCAATGCGTCGAACAACACCACCGTGGCGGCGGCTGATCTGTTTGCCGTCAAGGATGGCAAGGAAACGCTTTGCGCCACGGCGCTGGTGACCATGCGCAATCTGCCGTACAAGGGCTGATCACAGCGCCCGTGCCGCCAGATGCGGTCTAGGCTCGGCACCTCTGTGGCAGGTCTACCGCTTTCGCGAGCAAGCTCAGCTCCTACAGTTTTGTGGTGTAGCCGGATTTTGTGAACGACGCAGCCCGGTGTGGGAGCCGGGCTTGCCCGCGATGACGGCGGCAGGCTCGACACCTCCGTGGCAGACACACCGCTTTCGCGAGCAAGCTCTGCTCCTACAGTTTTGTGGTGGAGCCGGACTTTGTGTACGACGCAGCCCCCCGTGGGAGCCGGGCTTGCCCGCGAAGACGGAGGCAGGCTCGACACCTCCGTGGCAGACACACCGCTTTCGCGAGCAAGCTCAGCTCCTACCGTTATGTGGTGGAGCCGGACTTTGTGTACGACGCAGCCCCCTGTGGGAGCCGGGCTTGCCCGCGATGACGGCGGCAGGCTCAACACCTCCGTGGCAGACACACCGCTTTCGCGAGCAAGCTCAGCTCCTACAGTTTTGTGAAGCAGCCCGACTTTGCGTACGACGCAGGATCCTGTGGGAGCCGGGCTTGCCCGCGATGACGGCGGCAGGCTCGACACCTCCGTGGCAGACACACCGCTTTCGCGAGCAAGCTCAGCTCCTACAGTTATGTGGTGTAGCCGGACTTTGTGTACGACGATAAACCCTGTGGGAGCCGGGCTTGCCCGCGAAGACGGAGGCAGGTTCCGCATCTCTGTGGCAGGTCTACCGCTTTCGCGAGCAAGCTCGGCTCCTACAGTTTTGTGGTGTAGCCGGACTTTGTGTACGACGATAAACCCTGTGGGAGCCGGGCTTGCCCGCGAAGACGGAGGCAGGTTCCGCATCTCTGTGGCAGGTCTACCGCTTTCGCGAGCAAGCTCGGCTCCTACAGTTTTGTGGTGTAGGCGGATTTTGTGTACGACGCAGCCCCCTGTGGGAGCCGGGCTTGCCCGCGATGACGGCGGCAGGCTCGACACCTCCGTGGCAGACACACCGCTTTCGCGAGCAAGCTCAGCTCCTACCGTTATGTGGTGGAGCCGGACTTTGTGTACGACGCAGCCCCTGTGGGAGCCGGGCTTGCCCGCGAAGACGGAGGCAGGTACGGCATCTCTGTGGCAGGTACACCGCTTTCGCGAGCAAGCTCGGCTCCTACAGTTTTGTGAAGCAGCCCGACTTTGTGTACGACGCAGGATCCTGTGGGAGCCGGGCTTGCCCGCGAAGGCGGCGGCAGGTTCGACACCTCCGTGGCAGACACACCGCTTTCGCGAGCAAGCTCGGCTCCTACAGTTATGTGATGTAGGCGGATTTTGTGTACGACGCAGCACCCTGTGGGAGCCGGGCTTGCCCGCGAAGGCGAAAGCACATTCAGCATCATTGTTGCAGGACGACCGCTTTCGCGAGCAAGCCCGCCCCCACAGTAGGTGCACCCTAAAAATTAATCTTGAACCCCAGCATCGCGTCATACCCATGACTGTCGCCATCAAACCCTTGGCGATACCCCGCCGAAGCGGTAAACGTCGTGCGCCGATTCGCCTGATAATCCACCCCGACATTCACTTCGCCCCAGGTGCCCTGAATATCCGACTCGAACGGGATGTAACCCGTCTCCGAGGAAAACTCGGTTTTCGGCTGCCCTTTGAATTCGTGCCACACACTCGGACGAATCCACGCATTGGTGCGTCGTGCGCTTTTGTCGACGCCCTCGGTGTCCCAATCCTTGGCGATGCGCACACCCGCGCGGCCAATCAATGAGTCGACGTCGCGGAAGCGGATTTTTGCGCCGGCGTCGTCGCTGCTATCGAGGTCGACGTAGCTGTAGATCGCCTGCAATTGCGGTTCGATGTACCAGTTTTTGTCGAACTCATACGGGTAGCCGTTCTCCAGCGAAGCGGTGTAGCCCCAGCCACGGGTTTTCAGTTTCGGCAGGTTGCTCGGTTTGGCTTCGACGTCGAAGCGATTGACCTGGAATACGCCATCCAGATACCAACCGGACGGGCCGAAGTGCGTCCAGTAGGCGCCCAAACCATAAGCACGCAAGGTGTCTTCCCCGGCGTTGCGACGGGTGTAATGGCTGACGCCCGCGTCGATGGTGCCCGCCGACAATGAGATGCCGGCCTGCTCATGACTGCCGTCAGTTCTGACCTTGCGATAGAGGTCAGTGCCGACCTGAAATGCTGTCAGGTCATAGTTATATTCCGGTGTGTTGCCCAGGGCGTTTTTGCGATCGCCATCCTGCTTGCCGCTGCGATAAATCACCCGGCCCCAGCCCATGGACGGTGTCGTCGTCGATTCATCTTCCTTGGGCAGTGGATCGCCGGCGTTCAGGCGTTCTTCGCCCACGCGCTCGTGCAGGGTGTCGACCATCGTCCGCCCGTAAACCAGCGCCAATGCGGGTACCGCGCCGTACAGGGAGACTTCCGGACGATAGTTAGGCACGGGAGCAGGCGCAGGCGTTGGATCGGGGTCTGGCGTCGGGTCGGGATCGGGATCGGGCGTTGGATCCGGGGCCGGCGGTGTCGGCGGCGGTACTGGCGGCGTCGGAGGCGTCGGAGGCGCAGGCGGCTCTGGCGGCCCATCCGGCACGGGCGCATCGGAACGCAGAAACCAGCTGTTGCGCGCACTGCCATCATCGCCGCCCTGCTGCAGGCGATACTCATACGGCCCGGCGACCACGCGGCTCGCCAGGCGAAACGCATTGGCATCACCGGCCCCGGCGCTGTTGTTGAGCGCCTCGACCACGGCGATACCGTTGCCCTGCGTCACCGCACCCTGCCCGCCGACATTGCGCACCGCAAGCCCCGTGGCGCCGCCACTGCCGGTGGCGGTCGAATCGACCACCAACATGTCAGAACGGCTGTTGGCGCCGCCCGCATTGAGCGTGGTGTTGAGCAGCAAGCGGCCGCCATTGGACACAAACACCCCGCCGCCACTGGTGCCAGCGGTTGATGCGCCGCTGATCAACAACACATTGCCCACCGTGTTGCCGGCGCCCGGAAGATCGAGGGTGCCGCTGTTGGTGAAGCGATTAACGCCAAGCAACTGCCCCTGCACCGCACCGCCCGCAGTCGGCGTGTTGAACGTCTGTCCAAACGGCAGATACGCACCACTGCTATTGAAATTAACGATGCCGTTTGCCGGTTGCTCTGCCAGACGGATCACGCCGCTGTTGTCGATACTGTTGGCGCCCGAAGTACCGAGGTTGCTGGCCGCCACACCCCACGTGACCCGCGTGCCGCTGCCGGTTGAATCGGTAAAATTGCGCAGCGTCCAGGTGCCGCTGTTGGCCACCGTGCTCGCCGCACTCACAGCGTTCACCGAGCCGGTCATCTGCCCAATGTTGTCGAGGGTAAATGTCGTGCCGGGCGTGGTCGCATCGCCACGCACCGCGACATCGCTGAGCGCTCCGATCACGCCTGTATTGTTCAGCGATTGCGTCGCACCACCCAAGGCGATACCGCTGCTGTCGGCCCAGCCCCCCTGAATCGTTGCGCTGTTGCTGACGTTGGCAACGCCGCCCTCGGTCAACGCGGCGATGCCCGATGAATTCGTCCCTCGCGAGGTGATCGCTCCGCTGTTCGTGACCGAAACATTCGCCGCACCCGACGCTTCAGCCAGAATCCCCTGACTGTTGCTGGCGCCCTGCGTTTGAATCGAGCCGGTGTTGATGATGGTTTGCGTACCATCGCCGGACAAGGTGCGAATGCCACGCTGCTGATCACCGCGAGCGATCAGTTGCCCGCTATTGCTGATATTCACCGTGCCCGCGCCCGTGCCGCCGTTGAACGCGCTACCGGCCAGAATCGCCGCGCCAGCCCCGTTGACGTCAATCAGCGTGCCGGTGAACACCGCGCTGACATTTCCGCCCAGCGTCAGCGCCTGCAAACCAAAGGAGCCAATGCCACTGCCGTCGCCCGTCCCCGCGTCGGAGTGCGTGATGATCGTGCCGCTGGCACTGATGTCGACCGTACCCGTTGGCGCTTGCGTGGTAGCGTAAATACCGTTGGCATTGCTGTTGAACGTCTCGATGCGATCGCCGGCATAGTTGACCCGGACGTTGCCTCCCGTGGAATCCACCCGAATGCCGCCCGCGCCGAAACCGCTGGCGGTGATGTTGCCGGAGTAATCGATCAGCACATTATTCTGTTCGGCGCTGACGATGATGCCGTAAGCGCGATTGGTGCTCTGCGCGCCGAGCACGGTGAGATCGCCGTTGCCCGTGACGGTGACATCGCCGGTACCGCGCTTGATGATATAGATCGCCCGCGCACCGACATTACTGGCGATGTTGCCGACGTTGATCGACGCATTGTTCTCGATGCTGATCGAACCCAGCCCACCAGTATTGTCGTTGGCGTAAATCCCGTGGCCACCGCCGCCAGTGGTAGTGATGGCGCCGTTGTTGACGACATTGATACTGCCAACGGTCGAAATCGCACGAATGCCGAAGCCGTTGAGGCCGTCGGTATTGATCGTGCCACTGTTGCTCAGAAGCGTATTGCCAGCGCCGCCTTCAGTGAAGATGCCGAAGGCGTTCATGCCCAGTCCCTGAACACTGGCCGCATTCACCACGGTGGTGTTGCCATTGATCGCGCGGGTATGCACCCCGGCGTGGTTGCCGACGCCAGCGGTCGGCAAGGTGTCGTCGATGATCGGCAGACCGGCCGACAGCGCATCGTCGTTGTTCACCAGAATGTTCACCCCGGCACCGACGTTGACGTTGTTGTCGCCGCTGCCCGTGGCCTTCGTCCAGATTCCGTTACCGCCCAGTAGGGTGATCTGCCCATTGCCCTGGTGGCTGACATTGATCGCCCCGCCGCCGCTGCCGTTGACGTCGATGCCGTCATGCTCGTTGCCGACGACCGTGTTGAGGATGTTCAGGGTGGTGCCGGACGTCACCGTGACCGTCGAAGAACCCGCGCCGGCATTGGTGATCGCCAGCGCATCGAGGCCGCTGCCGCCGATGTTGACGGTATTGGTGTCGCCATCGACGGTCAGCGTCGCGTTGCCGGTCGTGCCGATGACATTGGAAAACACTGCGTTGGCGGCGGTCTGTGGTGTGCTGTTGACGGTCGTGCCGCTGAGGCTGAGCGCCGAGTTGCTGTTGTTGCCGCGAACGAGCACGGAAGAGCCGGCCGTGGTGGTGATGCTCGTGCCCGCTTGCGTGCTGATCGTGGCGTCGATACCGGCAGCCGGCGTGCAGGTTTGCGAGACGTTATAGGCGCCAGCAGCCAGCGGCCCACAGGCGGCGTAAGCATCGGTCAAGGTCAGGGCATTGGCCATGGCAATTAGCAAGGCACTGCGAAGAAAGTGCGGGGCATGCCCGCTGAATGGATGCACACAAGCGCTTTGCATGAAAACCTCCTTGTCCAGCGTTTTCCCCCGTGGCAGGCGACTGACGGCACCACCGGAGTCTTGCGTGGTAAATACAGCTTTAAACCTTAGTAGCTATTTCGAAAGATGGCGGAAAACCCGTGGCCTGCGCAGTGTTTCTGCACGGCTTTATCCATTCAGCTGAGTTTTTGATCCACAGCAATATTTGCCCGCCAGCGCCGCCGTAATCTGTCTTTGCTGGAAGACAGCCGTGCTGTGCGCACGTCACAGGCCTTGGGCCAAGGTGGCGACAAATGAATAAAAAACGCATCGTCTGGGGGAGCATTCTCCTGGGGTTTCCGTGTGTCTTGCTTCCCGTATTGTTGATGGGCTATCTGGCTTGGGTGCTCAATCTGCACGCCGCGCAACAACGTCTGGAAACCCTCGCGGCCGTCGCCTCCAGTCGGGCCAGCGGCACGTTCAACGAAGCCGCCAGCGCCCTCAAAACTATCGCCGGCTCAAGCCTGGCGCCCTGCACACCCGAGAGCATCGATGAGATGCGCCTGCTGACCATCAACACCTTTTCAGTGAAGTCGGTCGGTTATGTCGAGCAAGAGATTTACGCCTGCGGTTCCTGGGGCCCGGTCGGACACCACGCAACGCCATGGCCGGAGGACTTCACCACCACCGACGGCGTGCGCGTGTCGCTCGGTGTGCAGTCACGCATCGTCCCGGCCAAGCCGATGATGGCGCTGCAATACGCGGCGTTCAATGTGCTGGTCGACCCCGCACAATTTCTTCATGTGATGCTCGAAGAGGATATGCACCTGACGGTCGGCACCGCTGCCGGCCAGTTGGTCAGCGCCTCGCGACCGGGAGCGGAGCATTTTCTCAGCCGCGTGCACTCGGGTTCGCATTCGGCTCTGGACGGAGGTTACCTCTACACCCTCGTGCATAGCGGTGACTGGGTGGCGATTGCCGCGATCTCCCGGCATGAGTTGATGCAGGGGCTGGTTCGCCGGGAAATGCTGCTGTTGCCCATCGGCGGTTTGCTCGCCGGCCTGCTGGTGTTGCTGATTGTGCGCCGCACACGCCAACGCCTGTCGCCGCTGGCCGAGCTGAAACTGGCGGTGCGTAATCGCGAATTCGTCGTTCACTATCAACCGATTGTCAGCCTCAGCGATGGCGCCTGTGTCGGTGCCGAAGCCCTGGTGCGCTGGCAGCATCCCGACGGTTCGATGGTCTCCCCCGACGCGTTCATTCCGCTGGCCGAACGCAGTGGCCTGATTCTGCCAATCACCGATCAAGTCATCGATTCGGTGATGCGCGACCTCGGCCCCTTGCTGGTCAAGGAGCGCGGCCTGCACGTGGCGATCAACCTCGCAGCCAGGGACGTCAGCAGCGGGCGCTTCCTGCCCGGCCTGGAGGCTGCATTGCACAAGGCCGGTGTGCAGCAGAATCAGATCTGGCTGGAGGCCACCGAACGCGGTTTCCTCGACATCGACGCCGCCCGCGCCACGGTCAATCACGCCCGCGAGCTGGGTTATCTGGCCGCGATCGACGACTTCGGCACCGGATTCTCCAGCCTGCAACACCTGCAACGGCTGCCGCTGGACGTGCTGAAAATCGACAAATCGTTTGTCGACAACATTGAACAGGATGCAGCGACCGGATCGGTCACCGGCCACATCATTGAGATGGCCAAGAGTCTGCAATTGAAGATCGTCGCCGAAGGCATCGAAACCGAGGCACAACGGGATTACTTGCGCGCCAATGGTGTGCACTTCGGTCAGGGCTGGCTGTTTGGCAAAGCGATGCCGGTCGAGGATTTTTTGCGCTTTCAACACGCGCGGGCAAACGTGGTCAGCGACCACGCTGCGCTGGAGTCGACCGTGTGAACAGGCATTCCACAAAATAAATGAACCCAACGCACCTCTTGCCACCTAACGCATAGACCATCAGGAGGTAGCCAATGCATATCGAAACCGTGTGGATCGTACTGGCGGCAGTTCTTCTGCTTATCGAGCTTTGGGCCATCAATCGGGTGCGCAAAAGCGAGGGGAAATCGAGTACCAAGGGCGTGTGGATCGTGCTGATCGTGTTTGTGCCGTTGTTCGGTTTGATTGCCTGGGCGTTGGCGGGGCCCAAGCACATTACCCATGGCGCGACCTCTAATTCCAGCCGCTAAACCGATAGAGGGTGAGGGAGATTGCTCCCTCACCCATCGGGTTCATTTACTGTCTTCAGGCTTGTCCTGC
This sequence comes from Pseudomonas rustica, assembly GCF_049959085.1. NCBI lineage: Bacteria > Pseudomonadati > Pseudomonadota > Gammaproteobacteria > Pseudomonadales > Pseudomonadaceae > Pseudomonas > Pseudomonas rustica. The sequence continues at coordinate 2,922,611 of NZ_CP188200.1, forward strand.
TGTATTTGCAATGACGCTTTGCTCTTGTCGCCTTCCTTGTTGGGAGCATCGTTGGAACCCTCGTAACAACCTTGCAGCAGCATCACGCTGCAGATCCCCAGACACGCGCAGATTTTCTTCATGATCGTCTCCTGAACAATGGATTTGCCATCGCCGCGAATTGGCGAGCGATGCGTTGCCTCTGTGGGTGGACGCTACAATCACCCATCAGTTCGAACTTTTTTCGCTGCGTACAGGGACGTTGAAATGGGTAATGGAGCAGGCAAACGCATTGTGGTGATTGGCGCGGGCCGCGTATCGGCGGCACTTGAGGCGTGCCGCCCCGATCGGTTCTGCCGCTCAAGCTAACAGTTGAGTGATCCAGCGAACTTGTCGGGCGGTGTCCTGCACTTTCGCCTCGGGCACTGCATCGCGGGCGTGGGCGAACTGAGCCAGTGTCTTCTGTTTGTACTCCAACTTGCGCTGCCATTTGCTCAGAAATGCCGCGCTGCGGGCGCGCATTTGCAGTGGGCCGAAATACAGTTCTTCGTCGGTGTAAGCCACTGGCCCAGCGCGTTCGGCGACGATGATTTCGTAGTAGAAACGGTTTTCGTGCAGCAGCTCTTCACAGCGGATGGTGTAGCCGTTGTCCATCAACCACTGACGCAGCGGCTGCTCGCCGCCGTTGGGTTGCAGGATCAGGCGCTCATCGCCGCTCAGATGCGCTTTACCGCTGTCGAGGATGTCGCGAATCGTCTCGCCGCCCATGCCGCAAATCGTCAGCGCAGTGATCGCGTCGCCCGGTTTGATCGCCGCCAGACCGTTGGCATGGCGCACGGTGATGTGTTGCTCAAGATCGTTTTCGCGCACGGTGCGTTCAGCGGCGCGAAAAGGCCTCAACGCGACCTCGCCCGCTACCGCCGAGGTGATCGCGCCACGGCGCATCAACGCCACCGGCAAATAGCCGTGATCAGAGCCGATATCGGCCAGGCGTGCGCCCGCCGGTATGTGCGCAGCCACACGTTCCAGGCGTTGGGACAAGGTGTTGTGGTTCAACAAAAGACTCCTTCGAGCGACGGCTTTTGGCGGTGTGCGACCCTTCGCGAAGGTGTGGCGGCCAGTCAAACGGCGGAGTTTGCCCAACGGTTGCGGACATCTCAAGCAAATCGTCTGGCGGTTGCGCCGCAGGTGCCGGTGGTTCGGCTGTGTCGGAAGCGGCGGATTTCGCGGTGGCCCGACTGTCCCCTTCGCGAGCAGGCTCACTCCTACAGGGGAACGCATTTCAAACTGTAGGAGTGAGCCTGCTCGCGATAGCTTTTTCAGCCGCGCCGCATCAACCCGCCGGCACCTCAAGCCCGACCTTCACCCGATCCAGCGCCACAATGGTTTTGAACCACGTTACGTTGGTGTTCTCGGCAAACAATCGCCGCGCCAGCGCCTGATATTCCTGCATGCTGGCGACCGTCAGTACCAGCACGAAATCCACCTCGCCGGTGACGTAATAGCACCGCTGAACCTCGGGCACCCGGAAGTGCGCCTTCATTGCCTCCAGCGCCTCAATGCTGGTGCGCTCTGCCATCACCTCGACAATGATGGTGATCGGTCGACCCACCGCATTCGGATCGACAACCGCGACATTGCCGGTGATCACGCCCGCCTCTTCCATCCGCTTGATGCGGCGCTGAACCGCCGCCGTGGACAAATTGACCTGCTCGGCCATCAGGCGCAGCGGCATGGCGTTGTCGCGCTGGACGAGTTCGAGGATGGCGCGGTCGAATTTATCCAGTGATTCGGGTACGGCGGGCATTTTGGCCATGAGTCATCCGTGAGAAATTTTCTCGAAAACTAGCAGAAAACTGCGCACCTTTATCCAGTCGCGCGAAATATTATCTTGCTCGCAGTCGGCATTCGCCGGCTGATCAAGAACTTGCACAGGGTAATGTTGGCCATGGACGCACTGTTTCATCTCTCCCCTGTTTTGCTGGTGACCGCCATGTTGGTCGTGCTGCGCCGGCCTCCGGTTCAGGCCGCTGTCGCTGGCACGCTGCTGGTGATGGTGCTCTGGATTGCAGGCGCAGCTGATGCCTGGCAATCGAGCAGCCTGCTGGCCGCCGCTCAAGACACCGCCGTGTTGTTCGCCAGCACTGCATTCGTGATTGTGCCGGGGCTGGCGTTTGTGATGGTGATCGAACGGCTGGGCGTCAATTTTGCCGTCAGCCAATGGGTGCGTTCGCTGGGACTGGGGCGCGGCGATCAAGTGGTGTTTATCGTGCTCGGGCTGGCGCCATTGCTGGAGGCGATGACCGGTTTTGGTGTGTCGCTGATTGCGACGGTGCCGCTGCTGTTAAGTCTATTCGAACGCCGGGTTGCCTTGCGCATTGCGCTTACCGGGATGGCGATCATGCCGTGGGGCACATTGGGCCTGGCCTCGGTGATTGGCGCTTCGCTGGCGCATCTGGATGCCGCCATGCTAGCGCAAACGTCGGCGCTGACCAGTGCGCTGGTTTTCCTCGGATTGGCGGCGTTGGCGTTGTATCTGGCGGGTGCGCGGCAATGGCAGGAATGGCGGGCGCTGGGCGCGTTTTGGTTGATCTTCATCAGCGTGTTGTATGGCACCAGTCGCTGGCTGGGGCCGGAAGTCGCCGGTGTTGCCGCAGGTCTGGTGACGGCGACCGCTGCACTGTCCGCCGGCCTATGGCGACGGTCTCGCAACACGAGCGAACGCGATGAGCTGCATTGGCCACGTCAGGCCTGGCCGTATCTGTTGTTGATCGTCAGCATCGTCGCGTTGAAAGTGTTGTGGGCAATCACTGATTGGCAAAATCACTGGGTGGTGCAAGGTGCTCAGATCAGCTGGAAACCACTGGCGTCACCCGGTGTGGCGCTGATTCTGGTGTTGATCGGGTTAGGCTTTCACACGCGAAAGACCGTTACCGACAGCGGCATGCTGAGCGGATTGGCTGCGCGCGCCAAACGGCCGTTGCTGACGATTTTCTTCTTTCTGGCGATGTCGCAGATGATGGTCAAAGCGGGTTTTCTCGCGGGCCTGATGCAATTGCTCTCAGGTCTATCGCCCAGCGCCGCGACCTCGCTGGTTGCACTGCTGGGTGCGCTGTCAGGCTACATGACCGGGTCGAACGTCGGCGGCAACGCGATCTTCATGCCCGCCATCGCGATGCTGCCCGAGTCTTCGCGCTTGTTGTTGGCAGCGGTACAAAACAGCGCGGCCGGGCATGCGGCATTGGGCTCGCTGTCGATCGTCATGTTGATTTTGGGGTTAGCCAAAACACAGGCCAAAGAAGAGAGTGAACTGGTCAGGTTTGGCTTTGCGCTGGTGTGTCTGAATACCGCGCTGGTCGCTTTGGCTGCCGGGGTGTTGAGTGTGTGGATTGGATAGCGATTCGAGATAGACTCGCGCCGAAATATTCAACGAAACGGAATTCAACTCATGTTCAAACGCAACACGCTCGTCCCGGAATTGATGGTCACCGACCTTCCGGACAGCCTGAATTTCTGGGTGTCTTGCCTGGGGTTCACCATCGCCTACCAGCGCCCGGAAGACGGCTTTGCGTATCTGGATCTCAATGGCGCCCAAGTCATGCTGGAGCAAGTCGATCCGCAGGCGGGTCAATGGCTGACCGCGCCGTTGAGCAAGCCGTTTGGCAGAGGTATCAACTTGCAGATTGATGTTGTGGCGGTCGCCCCCGTCATCGAGAAACTGGGTCATGCCGGGTTTGCGCTGTACCGGGAATGCCAGGACACCTGGTACCGGGCGGCGGATGTGGAGGTGGGTCAGCGCGAGTTTATTGTTCAGGATCCGGATGGGTATCTGGTGAGGCTGGTGGAGCGGTTGGGTGAGCGGGCAGTTTGAACGCAGGTACCTCAATCAACGCTGATCCCTTGTAGGAGCCGAGCTTGCTCGCGAAGGCGGCGTAACTGTCGATAGAAATGTTGAATGTGCCGGCCTCTTCGCGAGCAAGCTCGGCTCCCACAGGATAGGTGATCAACAATGCTGTCCCGTTCACTTCCGCGATCCGAGTTCAGGTGCTGATGATGCCTAGAGTACAGACTGTAACCATTGATTTGAGTGAAGTGACGAGTTCGGCCGAACTTCACGCGTTGCTGCGCGAAAGCCTGGGTTTCCCTGATTGGTACGGCTGTAACTGGGATGCTTTCTGGGACGCGATCACCGGGCTGGTTGAAATGCCTGTCAATTTGCGGATCTCAGGCTGGCAGAGGTTTTCCAGCCGTTTGCCCAGGGATGCGCAGCTGATGCAAATATGCCTTGAGCAGATGACGGCCGAGTTCCCGGAGCAGGCCGCCACTGTCGTGTTTGACTAAAGTACGGCCTGCCCCCCATCTCCCCTCGCTAATCAAAAGCCCCGTTGAGGACTTCGTAGATGAGACCCGTCGCCAACGCGACGAGAATCAGATCCGTGCCCGCTTGCTGCCATTCATAGCCGTCGCAATGCGGCAGATGGCCGACGAGGCGTCCATCCAGTTTCTTCGCGATCCCCGGTGGCAGGGGCTTGCCGCGTGCGAGGTTTTTCTGGATCCCGGGCGGCAACGACGGCCCCGGGCTCCAGTAATCGCGATAGCCACCGACAATGCCGAGCACGTTGCCGCGGTCGATGCTTGGGCCATTGCCCCAGTCGCCACCGGACTTCTTGCCCTTGTTGCCGTGACCGTCCTGTCCACCCTGGTTCTGCACGTTTTGCGAGTTGCCTTTACCGTTGCCCTGGCCCTTTCCGTTCCCGGGATCGGCCAGCGCGGCGGTAGAACCGACAATCAGCGCGACGCATGAAAACGCTGCAATCGTTGAGCGTAATCTGAACATGAGAGGTACCTTCATGGTTGCGTGCTCCTGTGAATTCCGGACGCTGCACGTTCAGCTTAGATGATTGAACGGGCACAAGTTCAGGAGGCGACTGCACAGCGGTTTGACGTCTAGAACCAGCGTCTGGCTGTCGGTTAAAAACCCTCCTGCCGCCATGGATCCGTCTACGCTAACTCCATTCCCCCAACAGCGCCCCCGCATCCGGAGCCACCGCCATGATCCGTCCCTTGCTGACCGCCCTCACCCTGCTCGCGCTGAGCCTCCCAGCCCACGCCGACATCACGCCATTCCCCGCAGGCTTCAAGACGCAGGACATCAAGGTCGAAGGCGCGACGATGCACGTTCGGGTCGGCGGCAAAGGCCCGGCGGTGGTGCTGTTGCATGGTTTTGGCGATACCGGCGACATGTGGGCGCCGCTGGCAACGGATCTGGCGCGCGATCACACGGTGGTGGTGCCGGATCTGCGGGGCATGGGTTTGTCGTCGATCCCCGAGGGCGGTTATGACAAGAAGACACAGGCCGGCGACATTCGCGGCGTGTTGAGCGCGCTGAAGATCGAACACTCAGTGGTCATCGGCCATGACATCGGCACGATGGTCGCGTTTGCCTACGCCGCACGCTATCCGCAGCTCACCGATCGTTTGGTGGTGATGGATGCGCCCGTGCCGGGCATTACGCCATGGAACGACATCGTGCGTTCGCCGATGCTTTGGCACTTCGATTTTGGTGGCAAGGACATGGAGCGCTTGGTGGCTGGCCGCGAGCGCATCTACCTTGACCGCTTCTGGAATGAGTTCGCCGGCAACCCGGCCAAGGTCGATGAACAAACCCGTCAGCACTACGCCAAACTCTACGCGCGCCCCGGCGCCATGCACGCCGCTTTCGCGCAATTTCGCAGCATTCGTCAGGATGCCCTCGACAACGAGCCGGTGCTGCACAAGCACTTGAGCATGCCGGTGCTGGCGGTGGGCGGCGAGAAATCCTTCGGCAACAACGAGGCGATCGTCATGCGCAATGCCGCTGACAACGTCACGGAAGTGGTGATTCCAGCGGCAGGTCATTGGCTGATGGAAGAGGCACCGGTGCCGACGATTAAAGCCGTTCGGGACTTTATATCGCTGTGACCCCAGTTGTTGATTGCCTGGACTCGATCCATAGGTCAGGATTCACCCCTTTTCCAGCGGAGAGCAAACGTGGAGCGTCTATTCGTTTATGGAACCCTGGGCCCGGGGCGACCGAATGAGCATGTCATGCTGAAGATCGGCGGTGTCTGGGAAACTGCCACGCTCAAAGGCCGTTTGGCCGAAGCCGGTTGGGGTGCGGAATTGGGTTATCCCGGCCTGATCATTGCCGACGATGGCGACGACATTGCCGGCTATGTGTTCTCTTCCGAGCATTTTGCCGAGCACTGGGCTGCGCTTGACGAATTCGAAGGTTCTGAATACCAACGCCTGCTGACGCAGGTGACTCTGGCAGACGGCTCAACCATCGACGCTTACGTGTACGCTCTTCGCTAGTTGCTATTGCGCCTTTAAAACCGAGTAAAACCGATGAACCGTCAAAAGAAACTCAAACAGTTGTTCAAGGAAAAGGCCAAAAAGGCCAGCGCCAAACTGGCGCCGAAAAAGCCGAAATACATCAGCAAGGCTGATCGCCTGAAGCTGGACGCCGAGGCCGCTGCAACCCCAAGCGAAACCGCCGAAAGCTGATCCCCGCGTTTCAGGCCCGATTGCAGTGTTGCACCGCACACTGCAATCGGCGCTGCCCTCATCGCGATTGATTGACCACGCGAATCTGCGTCAACCCTACCCGCTCGGCCTGCTCCAGAATTTCTTCCGGGGTCGCGTCTGCCGTGGGCATCAGCAAGCCGTTTTCGGCATCGCCCAAATGCAACTCCAATAGATGCATGGCCGCTTCATGCTCGGCCAGATGGGTGTCTTTGAGTTCGAAGGTGTGGCTACGCGGCTTGCCGTTAAACAGGTATTCCAGGGTATAGGTGTGCATGCGGATATCCGTCAGTGGTTGAATGGACGACTTAATATCCTGACGAGCCGGTCAGCTTTTAGTTCAACCAAATCACGATAAAGCCCCTTGTGGCGAGGGGATTTATCCCCGTCGGGGCGCGCAGCACCCCCTCTCTTAAACGCCCAAAGGCAACGGCCGATCCTGCACCACCCGCTTCATCACCAACGTCGATGTCAGCCGCTGCACATTGGGCAACGTCGACAGGCTCTCGTCGTACAAACGCTGAAACGCCGGCAGATCCTCAGTGATGACGTGCAGCAAATAATCCGGCTCACCAAACAGCCGTTGCGCATCCACCACATGTGGAATCTCCACCAACGCCGTCTCAAACGCTTCGACAGCCTGACGATTGCCCTCGCGCAGGGTGACGAACACCATCGCGGAAAAGTTGAGGCCCAGCGCAGCAGGATCGAGTTGCGCGCGATAACCCAGCAACACCCCCGACTCCTCCAACGCCCGCACGCGGCGATGACAGGGTGAAAGGCTCAACCCGACGCGATCCGCCAGTTCAGTCACCGACAACCGACCATCCTTTTGCAGCTCAGCAAGAATATTGCGATCAATTCTGTCCACTCAGTAAAACCTTCCAATTTTCGACGCCACAACGATCATCTTTGAAAGAATATTCTAGCCGGTTTTCATTATTCTTCCTTGGCACAAAACACTGTTCAGGAAGCAACGATGATCAAAACCACCCCCAATCAACGACCCTGGGTGACGCCATGACCTTGAGCATGTTTGCCGCGTTCTGGGCGGTGTCGATTCTGTTTGTCATCACGCCAGGGGCCGATTGGGCGTACGCGATCTCCGCAGGCTTGAAGCATCGCGTCGTTCTGCCTGCCGTGGCGGGGCTGTTGTCCGGGCATTTGCTCGCAACCGTCATTGTCGCGGCGGGTGTCGGCACACTGGTCGCCAATCATCCTCTGGCCTTGTCGGTGCTGACGCTGGCCGGCGCCGGTTATCTGCTGTGGTTAGGCGCCAATCTGCTTGCCCGCCCTCCCACGCCGCACGCTGATGCAAGCCAGAGCGCTGATTCGTGGGCGCGCTGGGCCTTCAAGGGCTTTTGTGTCAGTGGGTTGAATCCGAAAGTGTTCCTGCTGTTTCTCGCGCTGCTGCCGCAATTCACCAGCACCGCCGCAGCTTGGCCAGTGCCTGCGCAGATGATCGCGCTCGGGCTGGTGCACACCGTCAGTTGCGGAGTGATTTATCTGCTGGTGGGTTTCAGTTCGCAAGTCGTGCTTCAGGCCCGTCCGGCCGCCGCACGCGTGGTCAGTCGCTTGTCCGGGGCGATCATGATCGTGATCGCGCTGGTGCTGCTGATTGAACAACTGCGTGCCTGACCTATCCTTTGAGCCAATGCCTATTCAAGGAAGCCTATGAAAACGCCGAGAGAACGTGCCGCCGAGGGCCTGAAGGTCGGAGACAGTTTCAGCGTTGTCCGCTGTTTCTCCTACGACGATATCCAGCAATTTGCGCAGATCTCGCGGGATTACAACCCGGTGCACTGCGACGCTGAATACGCGCAATTACGCCGGTTCAAGGCGCCCGTCGCCCACGGCCTGCTGACGGCCAGCCTGATGACCGAGATTGGCGGGCAGATTGGCTGGCTGGCCAGTGGCATGAGTTTCGAATTCAAGCGCCCGGTGTACGCCGAAGAACAGATCACCTGCCAGTGGTTGATCACCGACATTGCTGAGCGCGGGCACGCGAGAGCCGAGGTCAGCGTCGTCAATGGCGAAGGCGTCACTGTACTGCTGGCGACAACCACCGGTGTGTTGCCCGGCGCGCCGGAGCGGGAATGCCTGAAGCGCATGTTGGCAGAAGGTGATCCAAGCAACCGCTCGCGCCAGACCCGATGATCGAGCTCAACGAGGTTCCTGCATCGGACAACCATTGTGCTCCGCGCGAAACTCGGCCGACATTTCATAGGCCGGTTTACGTACCCGCATGACTCCGCCCAACGGCCGATGCGCAGCCAAACCATGCCACGGGCTGAACGACATACCGTCGTCAATTGCTTCGACGTTGTCGCTGGCCCAGGCGTCCTGCGCATCGACTTCGATTCGCGCGACGGTGAGGTAAGGGCTGAGTTTCTCCGGCCACTCGACCGAGGCGTCTTCGATCGGCATTTTCTCAAGGTCTGTGGCCAGTTGTACCCGCACTTCCCACACCCCCGAGTTCTGCGCGAAATACGCTTTGACCGCTGCGCGCAGGCCATTGGGGTTGTCGGCAAAGTCGACGTGCTGATGAGTCAACGCCGTCAGTGAGGGAGAAATCGGCACGACTGCAATTTTTGCGTAGTACGCGCCATACAGTAATGGCGCGACCGTGCTGAAACTCTCGCCGAGAATGTGAGTTTGCGGGTGGCCGCCGAGACTCTTCAGCGTGCCACTTTCGCCGCCGGCTGACTCAATCGCCGCCTCAACACCGCGCAGTAATGCAGAAAACGCTTTCTTCAGACCGGGCGCTTTATCGGTCGTCTTCGCCAGCAACTTCAGTGATTTAAGAAATGCTTTGGGCGTGGCCGACGTAAAGGCTTTGGCGTTGATCATCACAAAATCCTGCGTCACCACCCCATCGCTGCCCGGCAGCCGTGGGCCGTCCACGCCAATGATCTTCAGCGCCAACCCGCGCGGGGTCGACACCTTGTCATCAAGAATGTCGCCCGGATTGGTTGAGAAACGCAAAACCACCGGCAACGTTCCCGGCGTCGCAAAGGCGCCTTGAGCAAGTTCGGCCGGAAGATTATCGAGCACCGTGATCCGCCCGCGCAGCACGCCATGGGCCTTGGCGTGAACGCTGCGCGCGGCGTGTCCATTGTCCTTGAACGTAGTTTCCATGATGGCATGCAGCGCTTTGTTCAGTTCCTCGCTGGTCTGTGCCTCGTCGTCGGGGATCTGCTCGAAAGCAGGCTCGAATGGCAACGGCCTGGCGGCAATGCTCACTACTGGAAGGTCATTCATGGAAGGTCTCTCCGCTCGATCGAATAGCGAAAAACGCCGGCCGTGTTACAGCTGGCGAAGGCAACGCGTGGAGCGTCAAGCCGTTGGTTTGAGTACCACTTTTGTCCAGCCGTTATCACGCGCATCGAAGTGCTTGTACGTTAGCCAGACGACGGAAAAATTCGTCGGCGCAGACTTATCTGTCAGGGGAGCAAGAACGTATGTTCAATCGAGTGAGCGGCAAGACGACGGACGGTCAGCGACGATACTGAACGTCGAAAACAATGAATTATTTGAGGATGGTGCTTTCTATTTCCGCGCTCGCTGCCCGGTTCAAAAAAGCACTGCGGCGGCTTCGCGCATAAAAATCTCGACGGTCTTGGGCCCGATCCCTTCGAATTCACCCAGACGTTTTTCGAAGGCCTGACGATCGGCGCTCGCCTCAACGATGTTGCCGATCTTGCCGTCGTATTCGGCGTTGAGCTTGTGCGCCAATGCCAGCAACCGCGATGCCGTTGATTCGTCGTAACGCACGTAGTGAGCCTGGCCGAGCATCACCACCAATTGTCGATGGCTGCAGTGCGCCAGTTTCTGCGGGGTATCGCGCTGGTGCTGCTCAACGATCACCTGATAGGCCTTGGCAGCGATAGCGCCCTGAATCCTCTTGCCCATCAAGAAACTGGCGAGCAGCCATTTGAACAGGGCCGTTTCTTCACCACCCTGCAGGTCGATGTTCAACTCGTGTGCGCTGATTGCTTTGTTCACCTGTCCGGCCCTTTGCGATATGTCTCAGTCAGCATCTAGACCCGACACGACTGCGAACGATCCAGTGGCGAGAATCGGTGAAGGAACCCTTATTCGTGCAGGACACCTAAGGTTTAACTACAGGAAGGTGGTCAAGCCCAAATGCATAAACCGTAGTGTGCCAGGAGGATATTTTGGCTGATCTGGATTGGGTGCAATGGCCAGCGATGGTTGTGACCGTTCTCGCCGCATGGCTGATCGGGTCGCAGCGTCCGGCAAGGCGAATGTTCGGCTTTGTCTGCTTTAGCCTGAGCAACGTGTTGTGGGTGATTTGGGGCGCCTACGCCGGGGCGTACGCGTTGATCGTCTTGCAGATTTGTCTGTTTCTGATGAACCTGCGCGGACTGAGGAAAAACGCGAAGGGCAAGGAAGCCGAACCCCCTCAAGACTGACGGTGGCCGTCGAAATTCTTCTTGAAGCCTCGGGCATTCATCCCCAAAAGGATGCACTCAAGGAGGATCAGCGCGTAGGCGTCGGCGTGCAGCCCCCAAATCACCCAGAGCGCATTGCTGAGGATGAATCCCCAGAAAGCGATCATTCGCCGGTAGGCTCGTTGCGATCCGATAAACCAGGCAGAGGCTACCGTAATGACCATGGCCGGCCACTGCATCCAATCGATGTACTGCAATTTCCGCTCCCGCCTACATTCGCGTCAAAGAGAAACACCGGTACTGACTTGTTGATCAAGCGCAGGCACGGCCAGTGACGTACTCAAATTGGCCAGGTACTCACCAAATCCGCCGCGACATTTGTAATCCTTGCGGGCGCTGGTGATCACCGGGTTCGTCGCTGTCCAGACGATATGAGCACCAATCCGCGTGAGATCACCCACCAGATGGACGTCTTCGTGGGCAGTGAGATGCTGGAACCCGCCCGCATTTCGGTAGGCCTCGGCACTCAAACCGAGATTGGCACCGTGGATGTGCCGATGGTTTTCGATGAACTGATAATGCTCCAGGTACTTTGAGCGAACCGACTCACCGTGCTCGTTCCAGCTGTCCACCTCGACGGTGCCACAGACGGCATCGGCCTTGAATTCAATCTGCCGTGCCAGCCAATCAGCGGGCACGGCGGTGTCGGCATCGGTGAAGGCAAGCCATTTCGCGCCAGCGGCCAGCAAGTGCTCTGCGCCGGTGGCTCGCGCCTTTCCCACGTTCTGAAAAGACGCCACGATCGTGCTCACGCCCAGCGCTGAAACGATCCGCCCGGTGTGGTCGGTGCAATCGTCGAGGACGACCACTACCGAAACCGACTGGCCCGCCAATGCAGGATGTTGCGCCGCGAACAGAACCGACTCAAGACAGGCCCTGATATGGCGCTCTTCATTATGTGCAGGGATCACGACACCGATCATTAACGCTACCTCCGGCTATCAGAGTTACAGGCTCCTGCAGTCGACCGGTGGCTAAGCCATTAGGTTTAAAAAATCGCACAAGTGGCCGCGTCGGCGACCGCCAGTCATTTGTGTCCCTGAATCTATGAACTTACGTTCGCCGTTCCTCCTCTCCCACTTACCATCCAGCTGAAGCGGGTAAGACGTCATGAGAGCACTCACTTATCACGGCGCGCACAGCGTCAAGGTCGACACGGTTCCTGATCCGGTTATCGAGCAAAGCGACGACATCATCCTGCGCGTGACCGCGACAGCGATCTGCGGCTCCGACCTGCATCTGTATCGCGGCAAAATTCCCACCGTCGAGCACGGCGATATTTTCGGCCATGAGTTCATGGGCATCGTTGAAGAGACGGGGTCAGCGGTGACTGCCGTGCAGCCGGGCGACCGCGTGGTAATTCCTTTTGTGATTGCCTGTGGCAGCTGCTTTTTCTGTCAGATGGATCTGTTCGCCGCTTGCGAAACCACCAACACCGGCCGTGGCGCGATCCTCAATAAAAAAGCCATTCCTTCCGGAGCGGCGCTGTTTGGATACAGCCACATGTACGGTGGCGTGCCCGGCGGCCAGGCAGAATACGTGCGCGTCCCCAAAGCCAACACCGGGCCGTTCAAGGTGCCGGGCACCCTGTCGGACGAGAAGGTTTTGTTCCTTTCCGACATCTTGCCCACCGCTTGGCAGGCGGTCACCAATGCAGACATCGGACCGGGTTCGAGCCTGGCGATCTATGGCGCCGGCCCGGTGGGTCTGTTGAGCGCGGCGTGTGCGCGGATGTTGGGCGCCGAGCAGATTTTCATGGTCGATCACCACCCCTATCGCCTCGCCTATGCGCAGAAAACCTATGGCGTGATCCCGATCAATTTTGATGAGGACGATGACCCCGCCGACACCATCATCCGCCAGACCAAGGGCATGCGTGGCGTTGACGGCGCCGTGGATGCGGTGGGTTTTGAAGCGAAAGGCAGCACCACCGAAACCGTCCTCGCCACCCTCAAACTCGAAGGCAGCAGCGGCAAAGCCTTGCGCCAGTGCATCGCCGCCGTTCGACGCGGCGGCATTGTCAGTGTCCCGGGCGTTTACTCAGGGTTCATTCATGGCTTTCTGTTCGGCGACGCGTTCGATAAAGGCCTGACCTTCAAGATGGGCCAGACCCACGTTCATCGTTTCCTCCCGGAACTGCTCGGGCACATCGAAACCGGCCGGCTCTCCCCCGATGTGATCATCAGCCATCGCATGTCGCTCGAACAGGCTGCCGAGGGCTACAGGATTTTCGATAAACGTGAGGAGGATTGCCGCAAGGTCATTCTGACGCCAGGCGACAGCCACATTGCCTTGCCCGAGCTCGATGACGGCGTTGCGGTTCTGGCTACGTAAGCTTCATTCAGCGGCTAAAAAAGGAGCAGAGGATTCAGAGTTTTTGCGAGTCCTCTGGTTCCTTTTTTTAAGCAGTTTGCGTTGATTTCGCGGCGCTGTTATCCGCGTCGTTCGCATCGTAAAAATTCTTGGAATTTTTTTCTCTCGACACCACTCATTGGCGTATGAGCGTAAGGAGTAACTCATGAGCCAGACAGACATTTTCGTCATTGAATACAAGCTTCACGGGCATCCGAAGTCTTTCGTCATACGCGCGAAAACCATGCGCAATGCCGATGCCTGGCATTGGGCGAGTTGTGATGCCGGCATCGCGCCGATTCCGAAACCGGGCAAGCCGCCATTGAAAGTCGTATCCAAGCCTCAGGCCGAGCGATTCGGCGTCACGGAGGTGAAGTGGCGTGAAACGGCGACCGTGGACTGGACAGAGGCTTGAGCTTAATGCGGCAGACCAGAGAGGTGGACTGCGATGCTTAAACAAATCGGCAACACAAACATCCGCGTCGATCACCGCGCCAGCTGCCACTGTGGCGCGGTGATTCTTGATCTGCACTTGCCTGACGGTCTCCCGGCCCCGCACCGTTGCGATTGTTCGTTTTGCAAACGCAAAGGCGCGGTCGTGGCAGCGGTTCCGGCAGCGGACTTAAAGGTGATCCGGGGCGAATCGGCGCTCCGGATCTACCAGTTCGGCAAGCATGTAGCCGAGCATTTTTTCTGTGGCAACTGCGGGATCTACACGCACCATCGACGCAGCACCAACCCGCAAGAGTTCGGCTTCAATGTCGGCTGCCTCGAAGGGGTCAACCCTTACGACCTGGACGATGTGCCTGTTGCCGAGGGTGGGGTTTGGCAAACATCTTGATTGGAAGCGAAGAAGGATGGTACTCATCGGTCGGTCGAGAACCAGAATGGAATCTCACCCTGAGGACATACGGACATGAGCGCACAAAAAATATTAGTCACGGGTGCTGCCGGCAAGATCGGCAGCGCCTTCTACAAAGCGTATGGCGATGAACTGGTTCTGCGCTTAGCCGATATAGACGTATCAAAACTTGCCGATTCCAGCGAACGTTTCGCCCTCGACATCACCGATTTATCCCGTTGCCATGAAGCCTGCGAAGGCATCGACACCGTCATTCACCTGGCGGCCGATCCGAATCCGGACGCGGATTTCATGACCTCCGTCCTGCCGGTGAATATCGTCGGCACTTACAACATGCTGCTCGCCGCGAAGACGCAAGGCTGCAAGCGCTTCATCTTCGCCAGCAGCGCTCAGGCCATCGAAGGCTACCCCAAGGATGTACAAGTCCACGAAAGCATGGCGCCCCGGCCCGGCAATCTTTACGGGGTCGGTAAAGCGTTCGGCGAAGCACTGGCATCGCTGCATGCCAACGACGGTGCGATGACCACCGTCGCCGTGCGCATTGCCAACGTAAACGAGTTTCACCCGGGTGAAGCGCACAGCCACAGGGACGTTGCGGCGTTTATCAGTGTGCGGGATGTCGTCGCGTTGCTGCGCGATTGCGTGGATGCCGAGCTGAACGGATTCCACGTTGTCCATGGCGTTTCGGACAATCGATACAAGCGCCTTTCGATTGATGAAACGCGAAAAGTCGTCGGCTATGCGCCGCTGGATGATGCCTTCAAGATTCTTGAGGGCAAATAACGCGCGTTAACCCAATGCCGTATCGAGAAACATCATCACTCCAAAACCGAGCATCAATCCAAGGGTCGCGGGTGTCTCGTGACCATTGCGATGGGTCTCCGGAATGACCTCATGGGACACCACAAAAATCATCGCGCCAGCCGCCAGACCAAGAGCGATCGGATACCCCAACGCGAAGCTGCTGGAAACGCCCAAACCGACGATGGCGCCGATGGCGCCGATGGGTTCCATCAGACCTGAAGCGACGGCAATCAGCGCCGCACGCAATGCCGAGAGCCCCGTTACACGCAGTGCCAGCGCAACCGCCAGCCCCTCGGGAATATCCTGAATGGCGATGGCGGTTGTCAGCGGCAACCCCACCTGCATGTCGCCGTTGGCAAAACTCACACCAATCGCCATGCCTTCCGGCAGGTTGTGCAGAGTGATTGCCAATACAAATAGCCAGACTCGATTGATGCGCTTCGCTTCAGGCCCGCGCCGACCGCTTTTTTCGTGTTCGTGCGGCACGAAGCGATCCAGCCCGACCATCAGCGCCACGCCTAGCGCCAACCCGGCCACCACTACACAAGCCGCCAGCAACTGATTGCCGCACAAGGCCTGTGCCGCTTCGATGCCCGGCAGAATCAGCGAAAAAGAACTGGCGGCAAGCATCATGCCGGCCGCGAACCCAAGCATGATGTCTTGCGTACGCGCAGCAATGTCGCGCAACGCTATCGCTACCACCGCCCCTAATGCGGTGGCGCTAAATCCGGACAGTCCGCCCAGAAAAGCAAAATAAAGATTCGCCTTGTTGGCGCCGACAAATGCGCCATAACCGCTGACCATCAACAAAACAGCCACACACGCCAGCGATAGCCAGAAGGCGCGACCTCCCCAGCCAGCGTTTGTGAGATGGCTAAACCAGTTTCGAGAAGACGTTTCAGAAGGCGTTGCAGGTTCGGACATCATTCCCACCATTCAATGTGTTTTCACTGATCAAGCGACGATCATTGGCCCCAGCAAGGAGGCCCATTGCGGGCCTCCGGTTCTCCGCGATCAGGAGGTGCCCAAGCCTTGGGAAAGGTCGGCGGACGGGGCCGGCGACGTTGCAGTCGAGGAGTCTGAACGGGCGGCGACAGCCTCTTGTTCAGTGGTTTTCGTCACGGTATCGCGAACCGCTTCGTAGCCTTCCTGCGCCTGCTTTTTGACTTTATCGACCAGCCCGGCGCTGGTGCGCCCCATCATGCGCTGCTCGGTGCTGGTGGTTGGCAACGCGGCACCGAGCAAGGCGCCCAGTGCGATGCCGGCGGCGGCGACTACCAAGGGTTGTTCCTTGAGCAATTGATTGAACTGCTGACCCAATACCTGTGAGTTGCGCGCTAACCGATCACCGGCATCGTGCATCGCATGGCTGAGGTTATCACTGGCGGCACCGACGTTGTCGCCCAAGTGCGCGGCTTTGCCTTTCAGCGATTGGTAACCTTCTTTCAGCGAATCGGCCGTCTGGTGCAAATGGTCGCGCGCACTGTCGATACCGTCCGCCAAACCATCCGCCCATTCCCCGGCCCTGTCCTGATCGGGCCCGGTTCGATAGACCGGTTGCGGCACCGGCGGCCGGTTCTGGCTCATCATCAGCCACAGCAGACCCACCGAGGTCAGCACCGCAGGCACGGGGTTGTTGCGCACGCTGGTGCCGAGGTTAGTGATAAACGTCGAGCCATTGTTTTGCATCAGGCCCCAGGCCTGGTCGAACATCTGACCGGGGGTGAACTTGCTTTCCAGCTGGTCGACGATGTTGCCGATGCTGGCGCGCTGCGCGTCGATTTCCCGTTCGATCTGCTCGGGACTTTTTTGCGATTCGATATCCAGTTCAGTGTTCATGAG
This sequence comes from Pseudomonas rustica, assembly GCF_049959085.1. Lineage (NCBI taxonomy): Bacteria > Pseudomonadati > Pseudomonadota > Gammaproteobacteria > Pseudomonadales > Pseudomonadaceae > Pseudomonas > Pseudomonas rustica. The sequence continues at coordinate 2,939,489 of NZ_CP188200.1, forward strand.
ACTTTCCTCCGCAGCGCTTCCTGATCTTTGTTCAGAGCGTCCAGCGTCCGGTCAGGTTTGAAATGGGACGGCTCGAATTGTTTTTTGCCGGTTTGCAACATGGCGAAGCCGATGATCATCACCACAACACCGACGATCAACGCTGCCAGCCACGGCGCCATGAACAGGCTCAAAGCGTAGACCGCCGACATCAGCAGGATGATGAAACCCGCCAGAAAAACGATTGCACCGCCCGCCACTGCTGCAATGCCGGCCTTCAGCGTGGTGAGGCTGGTTTGCAGTTCGGCCTTGGCCAAGGCCAGTTCCTTGGTGAATAACGCGGGCACTTCGCGGGACAGCTGTCGAAGCAGACCGACGACTGAAGCGTCGTCAGGTTGCGCAAGAGGTCTTGTGCCCGGCAGATCCGGATCGTCTCTGTTCATCACAGTTCTCCTTTCGCGACTGGCGCAACGGGGGTCGGTGCGGGCGACGTTTCATAAGGCCGATGGGCGCCATAACCGTCTGATGGCGGCATGGAGGAACTGCCTGCTGCCGGATCGTGTTGGGCGCTGACGGTGACCGCCGCGTCCGTGCCGGCCTTGAGGAATCGCGATAATCCGAACCCCACGGCAATGCTCCCGGCAATGAACAGCGCGGGATTGCTGCGCGCCAGATCCGCCGCATCGTGCAAGAGCTGTTCGGCACTTTTGCCGCGAAGATTGCCGGCCAGCCCCGTCATCGACTCCGCCATGTCGCTGAGGTAGTCGGACATGCCCAGTGAGTCCTTGTCCTCCAGTTCCGACACAAAGCTTTTCGCACCTTGCGCCAATGCCTCGATCTGATCGGCGGCGGTGTCGCGATATTGGCCAAACTGCGCATCGGCTTGATGCCTTGCGCCGCCCAACGCCTCGGTGACCTCTTCCTTTAAATGCTCAAAGTCATGCTCAGGCTTGCTGCCTGCCGGATCGCCGGTCTGAGATCCTGCTCTGCTGTCTGAAGTATTCATGTCGTCCCTCGCCTTCTGAATGAAAACGTTTAACGGGACTGCGCAGCAAGGATTGCCCTGAGCCCCTCACTGCAGAGGACGGGGGAGTTTGGCGCAGAGTTCAAAGAGGATGATGGGCGACCTGCAAGAAGGTTTTCCAGCAGCGACGGTCGCGCGCAAACATGGCGACGAGCGGTCTAAATGTAAAAAAGAATTTCAAGAACTGACTGTGGTCAGACTCGTTACATTCAACGAGAGCTCGCACTCATGACTTTTGCACGTTTCTGCCAGGGCCTATCAAACTGGGCCGGCAGCTCGAAAACTTTTCTCCTCGCGATCGTCTTGATTGGGGTTTGGGGACTGACCGGGCCGTACTTTCACTACAACGATACGTGGCAACTGATCATCAATACGTCGACCACCATCATCACCTTCCTGATGGTGTTTCTGATCCAGAACACACAAAACCGCGACAACGACATTTTGCACCTGAAGATTGATGAACTGATTCGCGCGACCACGGCGGCGCAGAATGCGACGTTGGGGCTGGATAAAATGGGTTCACGGGATCTGCGCAAACTGCGTGATCGCTATAGCTCGCTGGGTGAGCGTCACCAGGTCAATCTCGATCCTGAAGCGCATGAAGCGTTTGTAGATGGGGTGCCAGTTTCATCGACGACTGCCGAAGCGGAACGAGTGGATTTGCAACGCTGAATTGCCCGCGGAGCAAAAAATCTGTGGGAGCAGAGCTTGCTCGCGAAAGCGGTGTGTCATTCAACAATGCACTGGTTGAAATTACGCCTTCGCGAGCAGGCTCGCTCCCACAGGTATCTTTGGCGTATTCGGGTTTTTGTGTACGGCAGAAAACTTGTAGGAGCAGAGCTTGCTCGCGAAAGCGGTGTGTCATTCAACAATGCACTGGCTGAAATTACGCCTTCGCGAGCAGGCTCGCTCCCACAAGGATTTGGGGTGTGCTCGGGACTTTTTGTAAGGCAGAAAACTTGTAGGAGCAGAGCTTGCTCGCGAAGGCGGTGGGTCATTCAACTATGCATTGCCTGAGCTGACGCCTTCGCGAGCAAGCTCAGCTCCTACAGGGATTTGGGGCGTGCCCAAGGCTGTGTGAGCGACAAAGAAACCTGTGGGAGCGAGCCTGCTCGCGAAAGCGGTGGGTCATTCAGCTATGCATTGCCTGGGCTGACGCCTTCGCGAGCAAGCTCAGATCCTACAGGGATTTGGGGCGTGCCCAAGGTTTTGTGCGCGACAAAGAAACCTGTGGGAGCGAGCTTGCTCGCGAAAGTGGTGGGTCATTCAACAATGCATTGACTGGGCTGACGCCTTCGCGAGCAGGCTCGCTCCCACAGGGGGGTTGGGGTGTGCCGGGGGATTTGTGTACGGCAGAAAACTTGTAGGAGCAGAGCTTGCTCGCGAAAGCGGTGGGTCATTCAACTATGCATTGCCTGAGCTGACGCCTTCGCGAGCAAGCTCAGCTCCTACAGGGGTTTGGGGCGTGCCCGGGGTTTTGTGAGCGACAAAGAAACCTGTGGGAGCAGAGCTTGCTCGCGAAAGCGGTGGGTCATTCAACAATGCATTGACTGGGCTGACGCCTTCGCGAGCAGGCTCAGCTCCTAAAGGGATTTGGGGTGTGCCCAAGGTTTTGTGAGCGACAAAGAAACCTGTGGGAGCGAGCCTGCTCGCGAAAGCGGTGGGTCATTCAACAATGCATTGACTGGGCTGACGCCTTCGCGAGCAAGCTCAGCTCCTACAGGAGGGCTGGGGTGTGCTCCGGAATTTTGTGCGCGACAAAGAAACCTGTGGGAGCGAGCCTGCTCGCGAAAGCGGTGGGTTATTCAACAATGCATTGACTGGGCTGACGCCTTCGCGAGCAAGCTCGCTCCCACAGGTGGGTTGGGGCGTGCCGGGGGATTTGTGTATGGCAGAAAACTTGTAGGAGCAGAGCTTGCTCGCGAAGGCGGTGGGTCATTCAACTATGCATTGCCTGAGCTGACGCCTTCGCGAGCAGGCTCACTCCTACAGGGATTTGGGGCGTGCCGGGGGTTTCGTGTACGGCAGAAAACTTGTAGGAGCAGAGCTTGCTCGCGAAGGCGGTGGGTCATTTAACACTGCACTGACTGGGCTGACGCTTTCGCGAGCAAGCTCGGCTCCTACAGTGAACAACGGGTGTCTGAGGGGGATTTGGCTCGGCATAGTTTTTATGCCTGAAAGGCATTGCTGTCCCAAGCTATGCGCTGTCGCTCATATGCCCAAAGCGACTAACCAGCACATTTTTAATTATTTTATTTCTACGTGTGTACGCCGCTATACCTGCGCCTTCGATCCGGCACCTCGCTGGAATTTGCAGGAGCATCCGTGTGAGTCGAACGACGTCGTTTAGCAGAATTTCCCTTCCGAAAGCCGCGCTTACCCTCGCCGCTTTACTCGTTTCCAGTCTGACGCTGGCGGATACGGTCAAGGAAATCCGTATCGCCGTGCCTGACATCAGCGCCGGGCCGACGCCCAGCGGCGCCGGGATTGTCGATGTGTTACGCGACCGACAAACCCTGGAAAAGGAGTTCGAAAAGGACGGCATCAAGATCCGTTGGGACTTCTTCAAAGGCGCGGGGCCGGCGATCAATGAGGCCTTGGCCAACAACCAGGAAGACTTCGCTTACCTCGGCGACTTGCCGGCGATCATCGGCAAGGCCGGTGGCCTCGACACGCGTTTGCTCAGTGCGACGGCCCGTGACGTCAAACTCTATCTCGCCGTACAGCCGGGCTCGGGCATCACCACCCTCGAAGCGCTGAAAGGCAAACGCGTCGCTATCTTCCGAGGCACCGCCACGCAACTTTCGTTTGCCTCGGCACTCGCGCACCAAGGCTTGAAAGAGAGCGACTACAAAGTCGTCAACCTCGACTACAACGCCGCCAACGCGGCACTCGCCGCCAAGCAAATCGACGCGACCTGGTCCGGCGCCGGCGTGATTGCGCTGAAGGCACGCGGCCTCGCTGAATTGCCGCTGACCACCGTCGACCTCGATGGCGCCGGCAGCATGCAAGCCGTGCTGTTAGGCCGTGGCGCCTTTGTCGACGCACATCCAGAACTGGTCGCGCGCCTGATCAAGGCGCAACAGCCCGCCATCACTTGGCTGCGCAACGACGACCACAAACAGGACTACATCAACCTGGTTTCAAAACTCGCCAGCTTCCCCGCAGACATCCTCACCACCGATGCCAAAGACCAATCGCTGGTAAAGATTTTCGCCCCGCAGCTCGACGCGCCGTTCCTCGATAACTTGCAGCGCAGCGTCGATCTGGCGCTCCAGGCGAAACTGATCCGCAAAGGTTTTGAAGTGAAAACCTGGGCCGAGCCGCGCTTCATCGAGGCTGCCCTGCAACACACCGACACCGCTTCGCAAACCCCACAAGCCAGCCGCTAAAACAAGGACTCTCCATGACCACGTTGTTCATTTTCCCCGGTGCCTGCTCGTTCGCTGCCCATGTCGTGATCCACGAATTGCAACTGCCCATCAGCGTCGAGCGCGTGATCCTCGGCGACCCGAACTCGCCGTATCGCCAGATCAACCCGACCGGTCGCGTGCCGGCGCTGTTGCTGGATAACCAGACGCTGCTCACCGAAAACACCGCGATCCTGCCGTACCTCGCCGACCTCAAACCCGGCACAGCATTATTCGCACCGGCAGGTTCGGTCGAGCGCGCGCAGATTCAAGGCTGGCTCGGTAACGTGGCGACCGAGATCCACGTCGGCGCGTTTCGCCCGATTAATCGCCCAGAGCGTTACAGCGCTGACGAAAGCGCATTCCCCGGCATTCGCCAACGTGCGCTGGAACAACTGAGCAACGCACTGAAACCGATCGAAGCACGACTGGCGCAAACCGAGTATCTGGTCGGTGATCGTTTCACCGTGGCGGACGCCTACCTCGGCGTCTTCCTTGGCTGGAGCGCCCGCGTTGGTGTGCTCAACGATTTCCCTGCGCTGCAGGCCGCACTCGGTCGCTTCCGCGCGCGGGAATCAGTGGTGCAGACCTTGGCCGCCGAAGGCCTCGCCTGAATCACCCCGAGGACGGATAACCGAATACGCCGGAGAACCACCATGCCAAGCACCGATACCATTGCCACCTGGGCCCAAGTCATCGCCCGCACGCTGGAAGCACAGGGCATCGACGCCGCCCCGCTGCTGAGCGAGGCCGGTATCAGCCGTTGTCATCTGCATGACCCTGATCAGCGCATCGCCCTCCCCGCCATGAGCGCATTCTGGCGGGCGGCGCGGCGCATCAGTGCTGACGAATGCTTCGGCCTGCAAGTGGCGCAGTACAGTTATCCGACCGATTTTCACGGGTTGTTTTTCGCCGCGCAAAGCAGTTCGACGGTGATTGAAGCGTTGCAACGGGGCGTGCGTTACGCCCCGGTGATCACCACGTCGGCGGCAATGAGTCTGGTGCGCGGGCCGCACACCACGCGCATGGTTTACGGCGTGGCCGACGGCGCGGAGGTGGAGCAGATCGCCACCGAAGCATCGATTGCTTGCGCGGTGCGCTTCACCCGGCAAACCTGGGTGGATTTGCCGATCGTGCACGGCGTACGCCTGGCCCGCCCTGCCCCACAAGATCCGCTGCGCTGGACACGTTTGCTCGGTTGCCCGATCCGCTTCGACGCCGGCGAAAATGCCATCGAATACAGCAACCGCTGGCTGGATGCGCCGCTGACCACGGCCAATCACGCCGTGGCCCAAGGACTCGATGGCGTGCTCAACGACTACCTCGAACGGCAACGACGCCTGAATCTGCCGGAGCGGGTTCGCGCGGCGATTATTCGTTACTTGCCTCTGGGTGAAGTTCAGCAAAGTCGTGTCGCCGACGAGCTCGGCATGAGCGTGCGCAATCTGCATCGGCACTTGCTCAAACACGACAGCAGTTTCAAGGCGTTGCTCGACGATTGCCGGCGACAACTGGCGTTCAGTTACCTGCGCCAGACCGACTGTTCAATCAACGAAATCTGCTATCGACTGGGCTTCAATGAGCCGAGCAGTTTCAATCGCGCGTTCCGTCGCTGGACCGGCGAAAGTCCCGGCAAATGGCGGCGTGATGATGTGCCGTTGCAACCTCAACGTTACGTGCCACGGCCCATTGTTTTCGCGGCTGAGCGAGCATTGTCGATCGCGGTTTGAGTCACTTGTCTGCGGCGGACCATAGGTTGTCCGCGCAGGCCCCTTTTCTCTCCTTCACACGCTCTAGCATGGCACTCCTAACGAGCCCGACCGATTGCGTCGCGCGGCAAAAAAAGGAGCTCTGCGTCCATGCTTTTACGTTACTCGGCCACCACGGCCCATCGCCTCAAGCCCCTGAGCTTTTCCTTATGGCTGGCGCTGCCCGGTGTCCTCTGCTCGACCCAGAGCTTCGCCGCCGATGAGCCCGAAGCGTCCACACCGACGGCAACTCAGGCCGACAACTCGGCGCCGCGGCTTGAACAGGTCACCGTGACCGCGCGCCGTCGCGAAGAACAGTCGCAAGACGTACCGACGCCGATCACCACCCTCAGCGGCGCCAACCTGGAAACCCAGCGCATCTACAAGATTCAGGATCTGCAACAGGCCTTGCCGAGCGTCAACGTTGCATATGTCCATGCGCGGGTTTCCAGTTTTGCCGTGCGCGGGATCGGCAACAACCCGGCCAGCGATGGCCTCGAAGGCAGCGCCGGGATTTATCTGGATAACGTCTATCTCGGCCGCCCCGGCATGGCCGCGTTCGACATGCTCGACGTCGAGCAACTGGAATTGCTGCGCGGGCCGCAAGGCACGTTGTTCGGCAAAAACACCACGGCGGGCGTGCTCAACATCACCACCCGTGGCCCGACATTCACCCCCGAGCGCAGCCTCGAAGTGTCCGGTGGGCAGGACGGCTACTTTCAAGGCAAAGGCACGGTGTCCGGGCCGTTGACCGACACCCTCGCCGGTCGCCTGTCGTTCTATCGCACCCGCGATGACGGCTACCTGAACAATCGCCACGACGACCGCACACTGCTCGGTGGCGAGCGCGAAGGCTTGCGCGGGCAATTGCTGTTCAAACCCAACGACGATTTCAGCCTGCGCTGGATCAACGAATACAACAGCGAAAACTCCAGCAGCGGCAGCAGCGTGATTTACGGTGCGGGGCCCGTGTTCTGGCGCCGTGCGGCACTGGTCGGGGCGAATCCGCAGGTGGGCGAGAGCAACATCGATGGCCGCCAGAACGTCAGCGTGCACCAGAATGCGAGCTCCGTTGAAGCCAACTGGAACCTTGCCGGCGGCTACACGCTGACCTCGATCAGTGCTTATCGCAGCTGGCACTTCAACCCGGCCAACGACGCCGACCAACTGGAAGTCCCGGTGATCAACGACTTCGGCTACGAAGTCCACGACCGGCAGTTCTCGCAGGAAGTGCGTCTGGCTTCGCCTAAAGGCGAGTTCTTTGATTACGTGGTTGGCGCCTACGCGTTCAAGCAAGACCTCGGCAACCGCATCTTCACCGACCTCGGGCCGCTGGCGGATCTCAACCTGATCGGCGCCAATCTCAATGCACTCAACAACGTCAACAGCAAGGTCAACGGCAAGATCGACACCGAGAGCTACGCGCTGTTTGCCCAAGGCACCTGGCACCTGACCCAGCGCCTCGATTTCAGCGCCGGCATCCGTGGCACTTACGAAGAAAAAGAAGCCAACGTTAAGCGCTTCGCCCCTGAGGGTGGCGGCACGCCAGTGGTGATCCCGGGCGTGGTCGATGGCAACGCGATCCGCGCCGGCCAGGTCGGCGCCTACGACACCGGCGACCTGCACCTGTACAACGCCGCACCGTCGTTTCTGGCCAGCTTGAGCTACCACTTCAGCGACGATGTGTTGGGCTACACCTCGTTGTCCCACGGCGAAAAATCCGGCGGTGTAAACCTTGCGGTCGGCTCGGCTCCGAGCGCTGGCGCTGAGTCATTGCTGGTCGGCCCCGAGCGGGCGAACGACGCGGAACTGGGGATCAAAAGTCAGCTGTTCGACCAGCGTTTGCAACTCAACGCGAACGTATTCTGGACGGGCGTGAACGGCTATCAAGCCACCACTTACTACCAGCCGCCGGGCTCGTTGACCGGTTACCAATTGCTGACCAACGCCGGCACCGTGCGCTCACGTGGACTCGAATTTGAGGCCACCACCGTGCCGGTTCGCGGACTGACGTTGAACGTCAACGGCTCGTTCAACGACGTCACCTATCTGTCGTTCAAAGACGCGCCCTGCCCCTCGGAAAACCCCGGCCAGACCAACTGCGACCTCAGCGGCCAGCGTGTGGCCGGCGCCTCGCGCTGGATCGGCAACATCAACGGCGAATACAAGTGGCCGCGCATTGACCGCATCGAACCTTACGCCACCGGCAGCTATGCCTATCGCTCCGAGAGCGAAGGCACCCTCGACAACTCCGACCTGGCGAAGATCGACGGCTACGGCCTCGCCAACTTCTCGGTCGGCGCGCGCATGGACTACGGCGACGGTTTGCTGGACGCCTCGCTGTGGGTGAAAAACGCCTTCGATCGTGAGTATTACCTGGCTGTTGGCAGTGGTTCCAACGGTCTTTACACCGCCTCGCCAGGCCAGCCGCGCACTGCCGGCCTGACCTTGCGCTATGACTTCTGAGGACACTATGACAACAGCAAAAATGAGCCTGGGCGCGTTTCTCATGAGCAGCGGCCATCACCTCGCCGCCTGGCGCCACCCGCGTGCCTGGGCCGGCGGCGGACTGGATTTCCAGCACTTCAAAAAACTCGCCACCACCGCCGAACGCGGCAAGTTCGATGCGATATTTTTCGCCGACAACCTGGCCTTGATGGGCTCGCCGGAACTGGGCCAGTTCACCACCGCTGGCGATGTCTTCGATCCACTGGTGCTGCTCTCGGGTCTGGCAGCGGTGACCGAGCGCATCGGCCTGGTGTCGACGGTCTCTACCAGCTACAACGAACCTTATTTACTGGCGCGCAAGTTCGCCTCCCTCGATCACTTGAGCGGCGGGCGCAGTGGCTGGAATCTGGTGACCTCGGCGACCGATCTGGAGGCGCTGAATTTTGGCCGCGACAAGCATTTCGAGCACGGCGACCGTTATCAGCGCGCTGAAGAATTCATCGATGTCGTCACCGGCCTGTGGGACAGCTTTGAAGATGACGCTTTCATCCGCGACAAAACCAGCGGCGTGTTTTTCCAGCCGGACAAACTCCATGTACTCAATCACCACGGCGAAAACTACCGGGTGCGCGGGCCGCTGAACATTCCGCGCACGCCACAGGGTTACCCGGTGCTGATTCAGGCCGGCTCCTCGGAACCGGGCAAGGCCTTGGCCGCGCGCACCGCTGAAGTGGTGTTCACCGCACAACAGACCCTGAGCAACGCCCAAGCCTTTTACGCCGACGTCAAAGGTCGCCTCGCCGGCTACGGCCGCCGTCCTGAGCAGTTGAAAGTCATGCCGGGGATCTCGCCGGTGATTGGCCGCACGCAAAGTGAAGCGGAAGACAAATACCAACAGTTGCAGGATCTGGTCGAGCCACGGGTTGGACTGGCGATGCTCGCGGGCATGGCCGGTGGTTTCGACCTGTCGGAATATGATCTGGACGGCCCGTTGCCAGAGCTGCCGCAGAGCAATTCAATGCAGAGCCGCCAGGCCTTGTTCATCGATCTGGCGCGCCGGGAAAACCTGACGATTCGCCAGTTGTACCTGAAAGTCGCTGGCGCGCGCGGTCATCACACCGTGATCGGCACGCCGAAAACCATCGCCGACACCCTTGAAGAATGGTTCGTCGGCCAGGCTGCCGACGGCTTCAACATCATGCCGCCGTTCCTGCCGGAAGGTCTGGATGACTTCGTTGACGGCGTAGTGCCGTTGCTGCAACAGCGCGGGTTGTTCCGCACTGAGTACAGCGGCAGCACGCTGCGGGATCATCTGGGATTGCAGCGGCCGGGTAATCGTTACCAGCGTTAAGCCGGTAGCGATGGCTCCATGAAAAATCCGTGGAATGGATCTTTCGTTGCACAACGATAGCCCTAGACTGGTTTCTTTCTCAGGACTCACCTGACAAGGAAACCCGTCCAGTGCGCGACTTTGATAACCAACCCGATTTAAGCGGGAACACACTGCAACTGCGACCACTCGCCGACAGTGATTTTGAAGGCATGCTGCTGGCGGCGAGTGACCCGTTGATCTGGGCCGGCCACCCGGCCACGGATCGCTATCAACGACAGGTCTTCGTGCCCTACTTCGCCGCGCGTCTGGCCAGCGGCAAAGCCCTCGCCGTGATCGAGATTGCCTCCGGGCAGATCGTCGGCATGTCGAGCTACTACTCGCCGCCCGACAAGCCTGACGCAATCGCCATCGGTTACACCTTTCTGACGCGGGCGAAATGGGGCGGGCTGGCCAATCGCGAGCTAAAGCGATTGATGCTGGAGCATGCGTTCAAGGCGTATGACACCGTCTACTTCCACGTCGCGCCTAATAATCTTCGTTCGCAAAACGCCATGCTCAAGCTGGGCGCAACGCATTTGTATGACGCCGAACTGGATCTGTCTGGAGTGCCTGCGATGTGCAAATGTTATGGGCTTTCCAGCACGCAATGGGGCTAGCCTGCGCTTTGCCAATCAACGACGGCTGATCACGGTCAGTCGTTCTTCTCTGCTCCCTTCTCCAAACATATGAAATTCCAGAACCCAGCCTACAAACATATGAATTTTTATCGATGTTTGCCTGGCTTAAGCTCCCTTCACTCCTCATGAAGGAGGCCGTTTCGTCGGTACGCCTGAGACAAGGCGATCCTAAAAATAATGTGTCTGCCGACCAAGGAATTTCTTATGTCCGCCCTGCTCGCACGCTGCCGTGCCTGTCATTGCGCGCTCTCCAGCGCCAGCGCTTCAATGGGAGGCCGACAATGACCTCGCCTCTTTCCCGCCCAAACGCCGACGAATCGTTGCTGCACAGCCAGGGCTATGCCCAGGAACTGCATCGCGGTCTGTCATTGTGGTCTTCATTTTCTGTCGGGTTCGCTACCGTTTCGCCGGTGGTGGGCATTTATTCGGTGATGTCATTGGGCGCGATGAACGCCGGGCCGTCCTGGGTCTGGATCGTTCCGCTGTGCCTGGCGCTGCAGTTTCTGGTGGCGCTGGTCTATGCCGAACTGGCCTCGCAATACCCGCTCGCCGGCGGTTGCTATCAATGGGTTCGGCGACTGGCGGGCGATCGCTGGGCGTGGTTCACCGGGTTCATGTATCTGGCCTCGGCATTGGCTTCCTTGACCACTGTCGCTTACTTGGGCGGTTTCTGGTTGTGGCTGTTTTTTACCGGCGCGCCGCCATCGGCGAATGCCCAAGTGTTCAGCGGCGCCGTGCTGTTGCTGCTCGGTTTGGGGGTGAACCTGTTCGGCATCAACCCGCTGAAGTACTTCGTCAACGCCGGGATCATTGCCGAGGCGATCGCCTCCATCGGCATCGGCGTGTTGTTGCTGTTGTTCTTCCGTAACCATTCGCTGTCGCTGGTGTTTGATGGACTGACCTCCAGTCAGGGTGGCGACGGCTCGTACCTGCCAGGATTTCTGACGGCGATGGCGGTCGGTGGCTGGGCCTTCCTCGGGTTCGACGCCTGCTCGCAGGTGTCCGAAGAAACTGCCGATGCGCGGACGTCGACGCCACGGGCGATTTTGCGCTCGATGATTCTGGTCGGCCTCACCGTGATGCTCACCGCATTCGCCGTGACGCTGTCGTTTACCGACACCGCAGGCATGGTCTCCGGGCAAATCGTCGACCCGGTGACACCTGCTGTCGTTGATGCCTTCGGTAGCTGGTCGGAACGACCTTTCGTGGGCATCGTGTTGGTGGCGTTCATCGCCTGCATCGTCTCGGTGCAGACCTACATCGGTCGCGCCGTGTTCGGCATGGCGCGAGACTCGATGCTCCCGGCGTCGGCCCTGTTGCGCAAAGTCGACAAGCGCAAAGTGCCTTTCGCGGCGATGGTTTTCAGCACCTGTTTCGCCAGTCTCGGTCTAGCGCTCGGCCTCAACGCAACGGCCGTCGGCACGTTGATCGCCTTCGGCAGCGGCGGCTTTTTCATGGTGTTCCTGATTGTCGTCAGCTGCGCCCTGCTTGCTCGTCTGCGCGGCCAATGGAAACCCGAACCCGGGACTTTCAGCCTTGGTCGCTGGGGTCTGCCGGTCAATCTTGCGGCGTTCTTCTGGCTGGTGTTTGAAAGCATCAACGTCGCTTGGCCACGGGAGTCGCTGGCGCCACCGGGTGCGCCATGGTTTCAGGTGTGGGCGGTGATTCTGGTGTTCTCGATCCTCGCGCTGCTGGGCCTGATCTACCTGTTCCGCGCCAAGCCTTATCTGCGCAGCAGCCTGCAACTGCGCACCGAATAACCCCCCGCCTTGTCATGCGGGGCCCTTGCGCCCCGCGAATCTGGAGTTCAGATGTCTTCTCTTCATTACTGGAATTACCCCACCGAAATTTTCTGCGGGCCCGGCGCGCTGGATGTGTTGGCCGAACGCTGCAAATTGTTGGGAATGCGCAATCCGCTGCTGGTCACCGATCCGGGGATGCTGGCGCTGGAACCTATGGCGCTGATCAAAGCGCATTTGCAGCACGCCGATATTGCCTTCGCGGTGTTCAGCGACATCGACAGCAACCCGAGCCTGAATGACGTCGCCCGAGGCGTGGCCGCTTTCAAGGCTGGCCGGCATGATTCGCTGATTGCTCTGGGCGGCGGCAGCGCGATGGACGCCGCCAAGGGCATCAGCCTGGCATCCGTCGATGCTCAAGGCCTCGAGCAATATCAATGGTCGAATGTCATAGCCAGCTATCCAACATTGGCGGACTTTCCGCACCTCGATCTGCCACGTCTGATCGCGCTGCCCACCACGGCGGGCACGGGTTCGGAGCTTGGTCGCGAAGCGGTGTTGACCCTCAGCGAAGAAAACATCAAGCGTGTGGTCAGCCACCCGGAATTACTGCCGGCCTGCGTGATCCTCGACCCGGTGCTGACCCGTGGCCTGCCCGCCGCACTGACCGCCGCCACCGGCATGGACGCGTTGACCCATCACATCGAAGCTTTCTGCTCGCCGCTGTATCACCCGATGTCCTCCGGTGTCGCGGTGGAAGGTATTCGTTTGATTCAGCAGCACTTGTGCAACGCACATCGCGATGGCCAGAACATGGTTGCCCGCGAAGGCATGTTGATCGCTTCGGCCATGGCCGCGGTGGCGTTTCAGAAAGGTTTGGGCGGCGTGCATGCCCTCGCCCATCCGCTGGGCGCGCGTTATCACAAACACCACGGGTTGCTGAATGCGATCCTGCTGCCCTACGTGTTGGTCGCCAACCGTCAGGCAATCAGCCAGGACATCGCGCGACTGGCCCGCTATCTGGAGTTGCCGCAGCCTGATTTCGACGGTTTTCTCGATTGGGTCTTGCAGCTGCGCGAGCAGTTAGGGATCGCCCACAGCCTGGGCGAGATGGGTCTGGACACCGACGCGGCGGATTGGGTTGGCGAACAGGCGCTGGCCGATGTTTCTTCATCCGACACCAACGCCTGTGTCCTCAGTGCCGCCGACTACACGCAAATCTTCCGCAACGCCGTGCAAGGCGTGCTGCCGAGATAAAACTCACAAACCGTGCTCAGCCAGCAGATCTGCGATAAAGGCACGCACGGCCTCGCTTTGCGGGTGCCCGACGTGGGTGATCATGCTGTGCTGCACGTCATAACGCAGCGTCTGCGGGTGCAGCGCGCGCATCTTGCCGCTCTGTAACCATGGCCGCGCGTAGTGCGCAGGCAAATAGCCCAGATGCGTCCCGGCGAGCACGCCGTGGGCCACCGCCTCCATGTGGTGCGCGGTGGCTGAAGCGCGATCCGGCGCAATGGGCAGCACTTGATCGGCCGGCAAGAAACCATGGCAAATCCAGTCACTGGCCTTGAGCTGTTCCAGCGTCGGCGCCTCGACGGCGAACAGCGGATGCGCCTGCCCGCAGAAGATACCGATCTCCTCGCTGTACAGCGGTTGGTAATTCAAGGTCGGTAGCGGACGGCTGAAATAGGAAATGGCGACGTCCAGTTGCCCGTCGATCACTGCGCGTTCGAGCTCTATCGGCGAGTTCACGAAGATATGCAGGTGCATGTCGTGTTCGCGCTGATAAAACCGTGCAATGGCCGCGTCGATGCGCGCGGTCGGCAGGGTCGCGATATTGTCCGCCAGCCCCAGATACAGATCCCCGACCAGACGCCCGGATAAATCCTGCGCCTCATCACGGAAGGCATCCACCGCACCAAACAGCGCCGCTGACGCTTTGAGAATCCGCTGACCTTTTTCGGTCAAGCGAAAGCCGCCCTTGCCGCGCTCGCAAATCCGGTAGCCCAAACGTTTTTCCAGACTGGAAATATGCGTGCTGATGTTCGACTGACTCATGTTCAGCTCAGCTTGCGCAGCGGTGAAACCACCGCACTTCACCACGATGGCGAAAATCCGCAGCAGGCGTAAATCCATGTCCGTAATGTTTCTGATCACCGGGGTGTCCTGTTCAACGATTTCTTGCGACGTTGCGGGGATCAAGTTTCCATTGCGACGGGCGCCGTCGGCAAGCGTATTGAGGGCATGAGGACGCTGAGGCTCCCATGCCGCTCAAGAACTTCTCAAATCATTGCTTGTGCAAACCCCCCGGCTTCCACACTTTGTCGAAGAACGCTTTGGTCGGGCCGTACAGGCGCAGAATCACGAAATAGCCTTCGCCCGGAAGGGTTTTGATCCAGTTTTTACCGGCGCCGGGTGAGTCCGGGCCGAAATGCACATCGATCGAACCATCGGCATTGGCGACCGGTTTGTCCATAGTATTGATCGATGGAAACGGCTGGCCGTTGTCCAGGCCGGACGCGGTGATCGAGTCGTACGCGGTGACCGACCAGAACAGTGCTGCGGGAATACCTTTGGGCAGGTTCAGCGTGTAGCTGTTGCTGCCGGAGAGGAATTCACCCTTGGCATCGACGAACGTGGCCGGGTACTTGGCGCCGACGTTTTCCATGTTCACGGCCATGCCCGGGCTGGCTGAATAGGCGTTGGTGAAAAAGCCGGTGCGCGGGTCGATGTAGTTGAACGTGTCGGCGGTAAACGTGGCGTTACCGGGGAATACGTTCAACCACTTGCGATCCGGGTACCACGTGCCGTTGGCGACAATCGTCTGCGGCGTGTAAGAGATCGCATGGCCGATCTTGCTGGCGGTTTTCGCCGCTTTGTCGAGCAGGTCACGGGAGGCCTTGTCGGGCTGGAACGGCTTGCCCTTGATGATGCCCAGTGCGGCGAGCATGCCACGCATTTCCATGTCCTGCGGGTCGACGTATTCGTGTTCGATAAACCGCGACAGCATGTCGAAAGCGCTGCCATCGGTGGGGTACAGCATGTTGACCGGGGTGTTCGAGGCGTTGGGGAACACCATCGCTTTGGCCGTGGCCTGTTTACCCAACGGATAGATGCGGGTTTTCTCCATGACCGCGACCGGCGCATCGAGCTGTTTAGGATCTTTGAAGAAGCCACGCCAGAACACGAACACGCCGTACGTTCGCGAGCGATACGTCAGATAGCCCGGCGGTACCTCGCCTTTATAGTCCGGCGGCAGCACCAGGTATTTGGCGCCCTGCCCTTTGTCCGGGCCCGGCAGACCGACGTCGCCACACCACTGACGGCCTTCAATCTCGCCCTCGGAGCAAATCGGCCGCTGAAAGAAGTCATCCAGAATGCCCTGCAAACCCGGCGGCACTTCGATCACCATCGGGCCGTCCTGCTTGAGATCCAGATAGCCCATGGCGTAGATCACGTCGGAGTTGGGCGTGGTCACGCGGGTCTTGGCGTTGAGGCGATCCTTCCAGATCGGCAGCACGTTGTAACCGGCGCCGAAAGCTTTCTCCGAGCCCTCTTTCATGGCGTACATGTTCAACGCCGGCAGAGCCCAGATGTACGACTGTACGGCGCGCTGGAAGAGCAATTCGTTTTGCAGTTGCGCCACGCCTTCGAGCGTCGGGTAACCGCCATTGAAAGGCAGGTCGGCCAATTGCTCGTAATGGCTGGCGGCGTGGGCGCTGGCGCTGATCGATGCGGCCAGGCTCAGCGCTGTCAGTGATTTTGCAAACGTGTTCATCGTAAACGTCCCTGTCTCGTTCAATTGGCTTTGACAACAGCGGGCGGCACCCATTGGCCGTTCAGCGCAGCCGGCTCAGGCCAGTACGCGCGAATGTAGAGCGAGAAATCCGCACCTTCAGGCGTCGGCAGCCAGTTGCTTTCTTTATCTTTGCCCGGCGAGTCGCTCTGCACGTAAATCGTTAGCGAGCCGTCAGCATTGGCTTGCAGGGATTTGTTTTTGGTGCCGATGGAATAGCGCTTGAGGTCGTTCGGCGAGAAGAAGTGTTGTTCGTTGTACAGGGTCAGCGACCAGAAGCCTTTGACCGGTGGCAGTTGCCCTTTGGCGAAGGTCACGGTGTAGCCGTTTTGCCCGTTGAGGCGCGTGCCGGTCTTGTCCAGATCCTGATAGAAGTACTTGGTTTCTTTCTGCTGGTTGACGAAGATATTCGAGCGCGCGACGGCGGTACGGCTGAAATAGTCGGTGCCGAACGCCGCGCCGTTGCTGATGGTGCTCCAGTGATCCGGCAATTGCAGGCCGTAGTTACGGAACTGCAACAGCGGGTCGATCACTTCGCTGTCGGCTTTTTTCGCTTCATCGATCATCGCGGCTTTGAGCTGAGGATCGGCCTTGGCAATGGCGGCCAGTGCGGCCATTTGTGCATAGCGAGCTTCTTCGCCCGGCAACGGTTTGGCGTCCTTGAGCAGCGCGGGCAACTCGTCGAAGAACTTCTCTGGCATCACCCATTTGGTTTCGCCACTGCCGGCGGCCTGCGCCGGGAATTTCGGCAGTTTTGCCCAATCGCGGTGTTTGACCTTACCGTCGAATTGCGACAGCGGGTACATGTCGACGCCCGACAACGATGGCTGAATGGCCGCGCGATCGACAGCGCTATCGTCCTGGAACACCCGGGGAATCACGAATCCGGTGTTGGTGCGCGAGCGGAAGACCTTGGTGATCCCGGCCGGGACTTCGCCCTTCCAGTCAGGGCCCACCAGCAGGTAGAAACCGGGCTTGGTGTCATACATCTTGCCGAGCTCGGCAAAGCTGTCGGAACGTAAATCCACCACTTGGTACACCCAGAAACGGCTGCCGAAATCCGGCACCTGCAACACCACCGGTTCCAGATCCAGCGCGATGCTGCCCGCGCCGTAAACCACGTCCTGATTTGGGCACGCCACCAGGCGCTCGGCGGGATCGATGTAATCGCTGAGCATCGACAGTCGATTGATCGGCGCGACCGGAACAATTCCGCCCATCAAGCCAGGTTCAGGCAGATCCTTGAACGCTTGGCGACGGTTGAAAATATTGGCCATCGGCCAACCCCAGAAATACGCCTCACGGGCCATCATGCGCACGTATGGCTCGGTGACCTTGGTGTTGGCGACCGGGCCGCTGACGGAGCCTTCGCTCGCGAAACTTTGCGGGGCCAGAACACAGGTGGTGGCCAGCGCCCCCATCAAGCTCAGCGCGAACAGATTGAGGCGTTGCGGCAGTTGAGTCATAAAGCATCCTTACTTGCGGGAATCACCCTTTGCAGGTGAGTCGCAGGGAAGATAGCGCAAGTCTGCCGAGGTGGTCACTGAATGTTTGGGCTGCGCGCAGCAGGCCCTGATCCGCAGCCCTCAACGTTTTGAAATGACACTTTTCATGTACTGATTCAAATCACGAAAATCCTCAACACTCCAGGCATGCGGCGGCACTTTCACGCCGTTCTCACGCAACGTTCTTGGGATCAAATCTCCGTTGGGACGCAGGATGATTGACGACACAATGACGCCCGGGTAATCGCTCAGCCGTTGCTTGAAAGCGGCTGTTGTCAGATCCGGCGTCGGCGGATTGCTTTTATGCGCCAGCGGCCCTGTACCTTTGATATCAGCGCCGTGACACATCGCGCAGCGCTGCACGAAGAGGTTTTTTCCGTTGCTGTCGCCCGCCAGAGACGGCGATGTTTGAGCCAGCGATAAAACGCTCAGCGCAGCGATGAAGACTGATTTCATGTCCATATGCCCGTGTTCCATCCATTGAATCTATAGCGAAGTAGACGCTACGCGCCTTGTTGACCTACATAGCGCGGCAGCTCGATCGCGTCTGCTTTCGGTGAAAGAATTTTGCCAAATACCGTCTTGAAACCCGGTGCGGTGGCCAGCCTTAATACCGCGTGACCGAGGCCGATGCCAAGCCGCGAATGTGGCGAGGCCAGTCGGGGCGCGAACTTGGGCACGCTTTGCGCCTGATTGACGTAGGGGCGCATCAGTTTTTCGTAGGCCGCGAACGCTTGGGCATGATCGTCGTGACGACTCAGTTCGCCCGGATCAGCGCCTCAATGCCCATGCACTGAACCACCGTACGACCGGCGCCGCGCACATCGATCGTCTGCCCGCCATCGCGAAACTCGGGCGCCTTCTCGACCACGGTGACGTCCATGCCATAGCGCGCCAGCCAATAAGTCAGCGCGGGCCCGGCGATACTGGCGCCGGTCACAAGAACTTTTTTGCGCTTTCATCGGGCGTCCTGAGTTGCAGAAGTGGGGTCAGTGGTGCCGGCGCGGCCAGTTCAGTTGGCGGCAGCGGGCCATCGGTAATCAAGTGTTCCAGCGCCGCAACGTCGGTCTGATTGACGCCCAACGCAGTGCCGAGATTGGTCGCGGCTTTGCACGTCAGAATGGCGATTTGTTGTAGCTGCTGGCCGACGACATCGCTGGCAATTTGCAGGCTGCGTGGATCTTCGACTGGCGTTGAGGGTGCGCTCATGCGTAATCCTGTCCGGAATTCAGAGCTGATCGTGACGAGTCGCGGACGTTAACCTATAGCTAACTTGCTTAGCTACTTTCCAAATTCATCGAGGATTCAAGCCGCGCTACCCTGATATCCTGCTCGCCGTCAGCCGCCGCATGGCTGGATAAGACGGACTATCGAACAGTATGCACGGAGGAAAAATTGCGGATCTACATTACAGGTGCTTCGTGCGCAGGCGTGTCGACCTTGGGTGCCAACCTCGCGCCCTCGCTCGATTTAAAACATGTCGATGTCGATGATTTTTACTGGGCGCCCACCAACCCGCCATTCACAACAAAGCGGCCGCCTGAAGAACGCGTTTCGTTGATGCAGCAGGAGCTGGGCGCCGACAACTGGGTGCTGACCGGCTCTTGTATGGGCTGGGGCGATGCGCTGATCACCCACGCTGATTTGATCGTCTTCATTGTGACACCAACGCCTGTTCGCCTTGAGCGTCTGGCCGCGCGTGAAAGGGAGCGATTTGGCGACCGGATCGCCCCAGGGGGCGACATGCATGAGATACATGTGGCTTTCCGAGAATGGGCTTCGCAGTATGAAGATCCGAATTTTTCAGGGCGTAATCGAGCGTGGCATGAGGCGTGGTTAAGCGGGCAAACGATTCCGGTTTTACGGGTTGATGGGGCGCGTGGTGCGGATGAAATGGTGGCGGATGTTTTGGGGCATTGTCGCCGCTAGCAATTCGGCCAGAAACGTCACTCCAATCGGCTCGGTCAGGGAAGAATCCCATTGAGCAACTACGGCTGTTCTTAACACTCAGTCTGCTAAAAGAGTGAAGTACTCCACGACAAAGTAGCCGACCTGATAGATCAGGGTAAACAGCGCAAGTGTCAGCTGCACTCGCCGCCGTCTCTGTGTGATGCCAATCAACACGATGCCGAGCATGATGACGGTGTGGGCGGTATACGCCGCTCCGAGCGTATGCCAGCGGGCGTTGCCTTTGAGGGAGGTGTCGATGAGATCCATGGCCGTGATAAGCGCGATGAGCCCGAAGAACCAGGCACGTCGCTCGAGCAGATAGTTTTCGTAGCTGCCGAACTCTCTCACGTCTGACGGAAACAGCATCGTCGACACCATGAAATAAAGGGCGCAATAGCAAACAATGAAAAAGTAGGACTCGAACGTCCACACCGGCACCTGCGTAAGACGAAACTCCCACCACCAGAACGTCATGATTGAAATGAGCGCCCAGACCACCCAGCTCATGTGTATCCACGACCATCCAAATTGGCGCGGGTGCTCGATGATCGAAGCGATCCCCTTGAGTAACGTCGTTATACCCAGCCCCAGGATGATGCTGAGGACGATACGGATATGCGAGTAAATCTGGTCTGGGGTCATCTCACTGCGCCGGATTTCAAGCGGCCCTACGTGACTTGATCGTTGATTTCCGGGGTTTCCAGGAAATAAACCACTCAGGTCAGGTTCCGCCTGCACCAATGGGTTGCAATCGCAAGCCTGCGATCGCTGCTGCACGACGATCGCAATGGCCTGAACGGTCTTAGCGTAGGTGGACATCAATGATGTATGCGGCTTTTTGCAGATAATTTTGTCATCCATCCAATCTGAAGCCCCCTGGACACACAAACCACAGAGCGCTAGCGTCAGCTTATTCAACTCAAGAGCCCCGCCATGGACGTCATTGCTAACTATTCAAACAACGCCGAGAACGCGCTGATTGCGCGCGGTTGCATGAAGATCAATCTGCAGATCGTCAGCGCTAATGCGAGCGTGGCGGCTTTTTATGAAGCGTTGGGTTATTCGATCGAACCGCGCATCAGCATGGGCAAGAAGATTGAAGCGAATATCGTGATGTCGGGAGAGGCATAAGTTGAGTACACGGCAGATGGAAATTGCCCCGGGCTTTATCGTTCATGAAACCGAGCACTGGATCATCAACCATCATCTGGCGAGCGCCCTCCCCGGTTATCTGATGTTGGGCACCAAGGTCGCAACCACTTCGCTGGCAGATTTATCGCCGGATGCCTTGGCCGAAATGGGCGGTCTGCTCGCCAAGACTCAGCAGGTCATGGAGCAACGGTTGAAGCCCAAGCACCTCTATATCGGGCGCTTTGGTCATCAACCGGGCCTGCCCATTCACTTCCATTTCATTCCGGTTTATCACTGGGTTGAGGAGCTGTTCTGGAAGGATGAGCGTTACCGGTTGCTGGAAAACTTTGCCTACGCTGAAAACGCTCTTTCGGCGACTGATGGTGCCGAGTTGACGTTGTTTATCTGGCGGGAGTTCGGGGAGAGCCCATCGCCGCCAGAGACTCAGGGCATGACGATCGAAGAATCGATCAAGGCGCTGCGTGCTGCGTTTTCATGACTCACCCGTCTGAAACCGTTTACGCAGCAAATTGATCACCAACAGCACACCCGCCGCCATCCCCTGCGAGCCGCACATCAGTCCGAGAATGTGATCGTCAAACAGCCACCAGGCGAACGCGCCGAAGAACAGCGTCAGCAACAGCCCAAACACCAATAACGTCAAATGCCGCACGCTCGGAATGTCTTCCAGCACGTCTGCAAAAATGCTCCAGCAGGCCCACTGCATAAACAGCAACAGCGTCACCCACGGCAGTGTCTGTAGAAAAGCGCTCGGCGGCAGCGAAGTGACAAAGCTGAACGGCACGGCGAACACGAAAAACAGTGTTGCGGCGATCGTCGTGCAGGTGGGCACGGTATAGGCCGGCAGGGCGATGACCAGTTGCATCAACTTGAGGGCTTGCAGTCGAGTGATCAATTCTCGCGCTCCTGCGGGTCGTCTCGGCCGAGTCCGGTGGCCGGTTGAGTGACTATAGATCAGCCGCTGCGCCACGCAAAAACTGCACTTAAACCGCCTTACACGTCAGCCAGGCACCCCAGAAAAGACTGCTGAAAAACCGCGTTGCTTGACCAAAACCCGCCTCATGCAGCAATGTCTGAACCGCTACCTCGGAATGCGGCGGATCGGCCCCCTGCAGAATTTTTCCGAGTTTTGCTTGCACCTCATCGGCACTCGCGCCCTGCTGCCGCCAGCGCTGGCCCCATGCTTGCAGCAACAACGGTTGGCTCGCATAGGCGTAATGATTACCCGCCAGAATCAGCGGTGCGCCGGGTTTCAGGCGCGCTTGGATGGATTGCAGAATCTCGCGTTTGGGTTCGTCGCCATTGAGGTGATGAAGCACGCCGATCAGAGTCGCGGCATCGAAGTTTTGATCCGCCGGCAAGTCATTGATCTCACCGAGATGCACCTCCGTTCTGTGCAGAAAATCATTGGCCTGCAGCTGTTGCACGGCGGCGTCCAGCATCGGCTCGGAAGGATCGACTGCAGTGAAATGCCAGTCCGGCTCCAGTGCCGCCATCGCAATGATTTCCTGTGCGGTACCGCCAGCGCCGACCACCAGAATTTTCGCCGGGCGTGATTGGCCAAGACTGGCGGCCAGCATGCACGCCGCCAGATCATGACAGGCGTCATAACCGGCCAGTGCGATGCGGCTTTGTTGGGCGTATTCATTGGCGCGGGAGTTGTCGAATTTTTCAGCTGAGGATGATTTCACTGGCAGGTCTCCATGTCCTTTTTCAGCAAATTACGCCGGCCAGGGTGACAAGAGAAATTCAATGATTTCATGCACTGCATTCCCAACGGGAATGCAGTGTTCAAACGTTAAGACCAGAACCCCTTATGTGGCTCGGCCGCCTCCCCCTCCAGCATCGGCCCGAACACACTGACCTTGCGCTGCCCCTTGGCAAACACTTCGCGGCACGGCAGCGAGAACGTCGGGTTCTCCGGATGGTCACCCGTCAGTCCCAATAACGCGTGCTCCGATAATGCATAAACCACACGGCCGATGCCCGTCCAATACACCGCGCCAGCGCACATGCAGCAAGGTTCGGCGCTGGTGTATAGCGTGCACAGTTCCAGCTCTTGCGGCGTCAGCAATTTGGCCGCCGCAGCCGCCGCAACCAGTTCTGCATGCTGAGTCGGATCGCCTTCCGGCGGCATCGAGTTGTTCCCCGCTTCGACGATCACTTTGCCGTTGCGGTCGGCGACCAACGCAGCAAACGGGTGGCGGCCACGCTGTTTCGAGGCCTCGGACAAGGCGATGGTCTGGCGCAGCAACGCCAGATCGAGATCGCTGACGCCTGCTGGAATGAGCTGAGTGAATTGATTCATGGGTAACTCCTGGGCAGTGGAAAACAAAAGTCAGTCGGCCAATTCAGCCGATGCAGCGCCGATGGTTTCGGTCGATTTTTTTTCATTGTTGAGCAGAATATTGAGCACGATGGCGGTGATTGCACCGAGGAAAATGCCGCTGTCGAGCACCAGTTTCAGCGTCGGGCCGACGTGTTCGAACAGCGCCGGAAAAGACATCGGCAGCACGCCGACACTCACCGACACGGCGACGATGATGCCGTTGCGAGTGCCCTCGAATTGCACCCGCGACAGCTCCTGAATACCCGCCACAGTGGTCATGCCGAACATCACGATCGCGCAGCCACCGAGCACCGGCGTCGGCACCGCCGCGATCAACGCGCCGAGCTTCGGGAACAAGCCCATCAGCACCATGATTGCCCCGGCCGCCGCGACGACGAAGCGGCTCTTCACGTTGGAAAGCGCAATCAAACCGGTGTTTTGCGTGAAGGCGTTGTACGGAAAACTGTTGAACAAGCCGCCGAGCATGGTTGACAAACCATCGGCGCGGAACGCGTTGCCGAGGGTCTGCTGTGTGGTTGGTTTGCCGGTCAATTTGCCGATCGCCAGGCAGTTGCCGGTGGTCTCGGCCATGATCACCAGCATCGCCAGAGTCATGATCAGAATCGGCACCGGCGAGAATTCCGGCGCACCAAATGCCATCGGCGCACTCAGCTCAAACCACGCCGCTTCGCTCACCTTACTGAAGTGGGTCATGCCGCACGCCGCCGCGATCAGGCTGCCGACGAACAAGCCGATCAGCACGCTGAGGTTGCCGAGGAATCCCTTGAATTTGGCGTAGATCACCAGCGTCACGCTGACCGTGGCCAGGCCCAGCAACAGATTGGCGGGGTTGCCGAAATCCGCTGAATCAGGATTGCCACCGCCCAACCAGATCGCCGCCGCTGGCATCAGCGAGATACCGATAATGGTGATCAAACTGCCAATCACCACCGGAGGAAAGAAGCGCAGCAATCGGCTGAACACCGGCGCCAGCGCGATGGTAATAAACCCCGCCGCGATCACCGCACCGAAAATCTGACTGAGCCCGAACTCCTTGCCGATCATGATCATCGGCGCCAGCGCAATAAACGAGCAGCCCTGAATCAGCGGCAAACGCGCGCCGAATTTCCAGAAACCCAAAGTTTGAATCAACGTCGCCACACCGGAGGTCAGCAGGTTGGCGTTGATCAGCAACACGACCTGCGCCGAGGTCAGCCCCATTGCGCTGCCGAGAATCAGCGGCACCGCCACCGCCCCCGCGTACATCACCAAAACATGCTGCAAGCCAAACGTGAACAACTGTCGCAGCGGCAAAACCTCGTCCACCGGATGAATGCGCTGTGTGGTCATTTCACACGCTCCTGAAGGTGCGGCATCTGTTGAGATCGCGGGCATTCTCAGGGGCGTTTGAAGGGTAGAACCGCCCCGGAGATCGTTTGACGCGGGGCCATAGTTGAACGTTTATAGCGATGAAACAAATTAGCAACCATCGCTTTTTTCGATGGCGCGAACGCGGCGAAATCGGTTATTGATGACGCAGTTTCACCCCTCTTCTTCGACCCGGGAGTTCACTGCTTGCGCTTCTCACTCGATCAACTGTTGATGTTCGTCCAAGTGGTCAAAAGCGGTTCGTTCTCCGCCGCCGGGCGCAAGCTGGGCAAGACGCAATCGACCATCAGCGCGGCGATTGCCAACCTCGAAACCGATCTCGGCGTCGACCTGTTCGACCGCAGCAACCGCAGCCCCACCCTCACCGCCAGCGGCCACAAACTGCTGATCCAGGCCGAAGCCGTGCTCGAACGCTGCATGACCTTCGAAGCCCACGCCGACTGCCTCTCGGACAACGTCGAACCCAGCCTGACACTGGCAATCGAAACACCGTACGGCCCGATCATGCCGGTACTCAAAGCCTTCGAGCAGACCTTCCCCTTCGTTGACCTGATCATCCGCCACCCGGTGCACGGCGACGTCAGCGAACTGGTCAGCAGCGGCCAAGCCGTGCTCGGCGTCGCCTTCTCCCAACCGGGCTACCCAGAGGAACTGGCGTTCCAGCAACTGGGCAAACTGATCATGCTGCACGTCTGCCACCCGGATCACCCGCTGGCGCAACTCGACAACGTCACCTTCGACGACCTGCACGTCCACCGCCGCCTCGCCTTCAGCGCCCACGCAAGCAAACTGCCGAGCAGCGAATACCTGCGCTCGACGCAGTTGTGGCAAGCGGAAAGTTATCTGGCACTCCTGGAAATGGTGCGCGCCGGACTCGGCTGGGCCACCCTGCCCCGGCAGCTGATTCAACGTGAACTGGCCAAAGGTGAATTGGTCGAGTTGCAGCTCACGGCGTATCCGCATACGGACTGGCAGATTGGCGTGGATTTGCTCTGGGCGCGGCAACGTCCGCTGGGCAAAGCGGAGCGTTGGCTGAAGGAGAAATTGCAGGGGAACAAGGTGTATGAGCTGGATCGGAATGGGCAGATTACGACGCTTTGACGGGGTTGTGGGTGCGGCTGAGTAGGAGTGTGTTTAACGTTTTTCGCGTTGTGTTTAAGGACACTTGGCGTTACGCCCGAAAGGCTACAACAACTTGCGCCTTTGCCTACGACTACGCCAGAATCCGCCGGCTTGTGCGCCTGGAGCGCGGGTTCTATCGTGGGTCGGTCACTGAACACAGTGATCGGGTTTGGTAGCCCGCTACTTCACATGGCGTATTGCGTCACCTTACGCGGATGCTTTCTCGCATCTGCTTGATGGTGGCCATGCGCAGGGCGTCTTCGGGCGCGCCGGTTTTTTCCATGTGGGCCGGTCTACCAACCTTCGTATGGCCGCCACCCCTCGTTTGGTAGCGAGAGTGATGGCTCCTCTAAACACACGTGGAGTTTCATCAATGTTCAAACCAACACCAAACCCACCGCAAACCGATTCGGTCTCACCTTACGAATCGCTCGATTCAAGAAAGCTTCACGACGCGGCTGAACGTGCGCTCGATCATTACCTCAACCCGACTGCGGCGATCATGGCTGCGCCGTATCAGGCGAGCACGATGTTTCTGGTCAACCCGGAAACGGATACGGAGTCATTACTGGTTAACGCATCCGAATCACTCGCCTCAGCCTCCATCATGCTGGGTGATGTCGCGGGGTTGGTAGATGGCCCGATTCGCAGGACGTTGCTGGGCATTGCGCAGGTGGTGATGCTTGGAGAATTGGCGGTGAATCGGGCGTTGGACAGGGTTGAAGTTACGGACTGAGTAACTCGTTCAGTGGCGACTTGCCGTCGCCACTTCAAGCCTTTTTAGCCGTGATACCGATCGTCATTTGAGTTCATACAGTCAAGCTACACATCCAACGTCTTCGACATGATGATCGTGCGCTCGGACTCGTGAAATGCGTCTCGGATTTTTATAAAGCCTAGCGAAGCATAAAAGCTCTCAGCCGTGATCGAAGAAGGGACACGCAGCAGGTTGCGCCCTTCAGCAATGGCGCTTGATTGAATGCTTTTCATCAGCTGTCTCCCGATGCCCTTCCCTTGATAAGCCGGCTCGACAAACACACTTCGAACAACGTCCTGATCAAGACTGGCCGTTGCAACAATACGATTTTCAAGTAGGGCGACGAACACCTGACGCTGCGTCATCAAACAGAGGATTGCTTGTGGAGAAAAGCTTCGCTCCACTTGGTTGATGATTTCGGCTGAATAGTCCTGAGCATTGGACTCGCGAAGGGTACCAATGATGACTTGGCTGATGGCGGCAGCGTCCGCTTTCATTGCGATTCGAATCAGGCACTCCATTCAAGCAACTCCTTCCGTGATGTCTTGATACTTGTGAGTATCCCCCCCATTGCCCATATTCGCCACGTAGTTGCGTAAAAGCCAAAACCAAGCACTAACATCTGCGAATGACGGGGAACTATTGACGTCCACCAATAGACTGAGGTGCTATTGCGACCATAATGCAACCGTCGCAAGCAAACAGATTTCTACAATAAATGGAGCACACAATGGGCCGGGCACGCGATGAGTTTGAATTCTGGTGGGGTACGTCCGGGTCGTGGGTGGAACCACCGAATGTGCGCCGGAGCGGCACCAGCGGCGTCCAACTGATCGTTCACGATAACAGGACGTTCTTCGTGAAGCGTCAGACCGGTCACCTGTTTCGCAGTCTCCGCTACCCCACTGGACGGCCCACCGCTCTGCGCGAAGGTATTGCCCTTTCCAGGCTCGAGGAACTGGGCGTGAACGCGCCACGGCCGGTGTTTTACGGTGCGAGAAAAGTCCAAGGCACTTGGCAAGGTGTTTTAGTTACCGAAGACCTCGGTGGCTTCATCGATCTGGATACCTGGTATAGCCAAGGCGCTGCAAGCATGTTGACGACAGAGCAGCATCAGCGACTTTTTGAACGTTTAGCGCAAATGCTGGCGCGGATGCACTCAGGCAAATGGCAGCACGGTTGCATGCGTTCCAAGCACATTTTTATCAAGGCATCGATTACCGACGCAGACTTCGACTTCGAACTGGCGCTGCTCGACCTGGAGAAGTCTCGCGGTCGTGTTACGGCAATGGGTGCGGCGCGTCACGATATTCCTCAACTCAGACGGCATTCTTTCTGGGATGAGTCGCAGTGGCAGCATTTCCTTTCCTACTACGAGCAAGCCATCGGCAGAACCATGTAAGCAGGCGCGTTTGTAGCCTTCAGCAGGCGAACCCATTGCAACTCTCGTCGGGGCTGCAACAACCTTGAGAACGAGGTTCGCTTTGGCAGGAAGAAAAGCTGGCAGCCAAATTTGGCTGTCAGCGACTGGCTGCTTTCGGCCAATAGCTGCCTGTCGTCACAAGCCGAAATCGCCCCATAGCGGCCGTTTGCGGAAAGTGGCTCACCGTCATGAGCAGTCTACCCGGCAGAAGCGACCCGGGGATCTTCATCATTAGCAAACCAGGATAGGTGCGCCGCGTCCAACAGCTTGGTTAACAGGATGACCTATGTCGTGCCCAGAGGTCCTGAACTAAGATGGTCGGATATCCGCTCTGTTTGGACGAGGATACCTGTAATCACTTAGCGGGGAGACATGCATTCGCTACCCACCCTAGGTCAATGGAGCAGACGTGCAGGTGAGACGATATTGGGACCCCCTGCTACCCGACTGAGCAATTCCAGTCGGGCAACCTCGAATTTATTCCATATCACCCGATCGGCAAACTTGGGTAGCGAGATGGCTTCTCCAGAATCAAAATCCTCTAGCGCGGCATCCACAATGGCCACTGCGCCTTGATATTGGGTTTGCTGTGAACCTGCATACAAAATTGCTTGAACGCGTACTGCGACTTTATTGAAATGCTGCCGCAGCGCGTGGGATAGCGAGAGTAAAAAAGCGCTGTTCGCCGACTCAATGGCAGCACCGGAACTCGCCTCGAACACGGGCACCAGATTGATAACCGTTCCGGCGCCCCTCTTTACGAAACCATTTGCCAATGCGTAGAACAAGCGTACGGGAGCAGTGATCCCCAAGGCGATTGTGGCCCCTATCTCATTTTCCTCAGTGATGTCGTGATGGTTGATGAGCAATGTGATACTGGCGTCCTGGCTTAACAAGGTCTCGATGCGGACAACTTCGGCGGACACTGCCAAATCAGCATTCAGCACTTCCACCGATCGTCCGCTGGAGTCAGTGAGCGCTGCAGCAAGCGTCATTAATTGCGGCCGATCCACCGCGATTAAAATCAAGTCGTAGCCCCGTTGAGTCAGTCGGTGGGCGAAAGCTATGCCTATTGCTGTACCAGCGCCCGTTATAACGGCCGTGCCTTTATGAGTCATGCGGTTTGCTCCAAAGGCGGTGCATGAAATAGGGCCAGAGTAGTGAACGCCCGTATGTCGGTAAAGGCCGTAAAACCATCATTTTCGGCCTTGGTCTGGTCAAGTTTATGGCCGGAAATGTTGGCATTCCGAAGTTCCTCGTAGCTCAGTATCGGTCTTACTGAATTTATCCGGCGCAAAACGCTAACCCCCTCGAAATCGCGGTTCTGCTTGCAGTCCCACGATTTTCGCGCATGCTTACGTTTCGCCTGTCACCAGACATTCATGCGTCAAGCCAGTGTTCAACTGGGCGAACGGGAGTTTTTATGCAAAGTGTGGCGTTAATCGTACGGCCCGATTTTCAAGTGATGAGCCTTGCTGCGCTTTCAGCTTTCGAGTTTGCCAACCTGGCCGCGGGTGAAAAACTCTACGACATCAGTGTGCTATCCGAGCATGGTGGCTTGGTCGCCAGCTCCCTGTTCACGTCGGTTGATACTCAGCAGTTCAACAAGACTGATTTCGATACCGTCTTGATCAGTGGTGCAATGGATCGCAGTTCGGCGTCGGACGGTATTCACTCCTTTCTGGTTGAAGCCAATGCACATTCACGGCGGGTAGGCGCTTTGTGCGTCGGTGCTTTCGCGCTTGCCGAGTCCGGATTGCTCGATGGCCGTCGAGCCACAGTGCACTGGGCTCGCGCCAAGGAAATGCGCGATAGATTCCCCGCAATTAAGGTAGAAGAAGATCGCATCTTCATCATCGATGGCAAGATCTGGACCTCGGCAGGCATGACCGCTGCGCTCGATTTAACCATCGGTATGGTCGAGAAGGATTACGGTGCCGCGCTGGCCCGGACCGTCTCGCAGCGGCTGGTGCTATACCATCGCCGCGCGGGTGGGCAGTCCCAGCATTCGGCGATGCTGGAACTGAGTCCGAGCTCCGACCGCATTCAGCAATCGCTGGACTTCGCTCGAAAAAACCTGCGCCGCGACCTTTCCGTAGAAGACCTGGCGGATGCAGCGTGCCTGAGCCCTCGGCAGTTCAGTCGAAGCTTTCGCGAGCAGACCGGAAGCTCACCCGCCAAGGCCATTGAGAATCTACGTCTGGAGGCCGCCCGATTGATGATCGAACAGGGACGACTAACGCTTGAGGCGGTGGCCTCGGAGACCGGCTTTGGCGACCGTGAACGCATGCGCCGGGCCTTTCTGCGCGTGTATGGTCAATCCCCGCAATCGTTGCGCCGGACCTTCGGTTCCAACGCTGAGGTATAAGCTTCTATTTTTCGCAGCAGAATAACGGCGGCCATTGGCCGCCGTTATTCATTCTTGGAACGCTACTTTTTGAGCGTGTAGATTATTTAATTTGAAGGTTGAAGTTGCGGTGCAGGTCGGCGGCCGGATGTATAGGCCAAGGCCAAGGCCGTTGCTGCGCAGAGGGCACTGACAAAGCCAAGGTTGGCCAATGAGCTGTAGTGCAATGTCAGAGAGCCGAGACCCGCCCCCAGTGAGAAACCGAGGTACATGAAGGAGGCGTTGAGCGACAACACCACTGGCGCGCTCGCAACGCCAGCCACGCCGACCAGCGTGGTTTGCTGTGCAGGATAAAAAGCCCAGTGCGCCACGCCCCAGGCAGCGATGGCGAGGACAATCGGCACAATGACAAACTGTTTGCCGATAAAGTGCGGCGCCAGCGACACGACGACGAATGCGGTAGTGGATGTCGCCAACGCTGGCAGGATCACTGCGCGCGGACCTCTTCGGTCTACCGCCCGGCCGCTGATGGCCAGGCCGATTGCGGCTGAAACACCCCAGCCAAATAGCACGAAACCTATTGCCGGGCCATTTATAAGGGTGGTGGCCTCCAAAAGCGGAGCGAGATAGGTGTAAGTGGTGTAGCTCGCCATCGCCCACAACGTAGTGATCAGCAACGTATGCAATACCGCAGGCTGAGCCGCAGTGGAAATTCGCTGGCGCAGGCTGGCAGTAGCGAGTCCGGTTCCTATCTCGCGTGGAAGGCCTATCAGCAAACCGGCAACGGCCAACGCGGCAATGATCGCGACGCTGCCGAACGTGGCGCGCCAACCCATTGCCGCCCCCAGTACAGTGCCCGCCGGAACACCCAAGGCAATGGCAAGCGACAGGCCACCGTTGACGATAGCGATGGCGCGGCCACGCTGTTCGGGCGGCACGACCACACTGGCCAGTGCGTTCGCACCGGGTACATACACTGCCGCCGCGAGTGCCAGCACCACTCTCGCGGCCATCAACGACCAATAGCCACTGGCCGTGAAGGCCAGCAGATTGGCCAGCGCAAATAACGCCATGGCACCGATCAGCAGCCTGCGCCGGTTGAGATTCCCCGTCAGTGCAGCCAGCACCGGAGAGCTCAGTGCATAGGCAAGAGCAAATACTGTGACCAACTGGCCCGCCATGGAAACGCTAACGTCAAGATCCTTCGCCATGCCGGGAAGCAGGCCCGCGATCATGAAGCTTTCGGTACCGACGGCGAACGTGCCTAACGCCAGCCAATACAGCGGCCGGTTGCTTTTGATGTATTGGGTTGAGTTCATGGTATTCCAGCTGTGAAAAAGTGATGGCGCCCTGTAGATCGCGTGTACACATAAAAAAGCCCCCGCGAGGGGGCTTCGTTTGGTCTCTGCGCTAAAGCAAATCGAGCTCGGCGAAAGACGTTACGCAGTCGCTTCTTCTTTATAGAACGCGTAGTCGGTGTAACCCACTTCGGTACCGCCAAAGAAGGTCGGACGGTCATACGCGTTCAGCGGCAGGTTGTGGCGCAGGCGCTCCGGCAAGTCCGGGTTGGCGATGAAGTGGCGACCGAAGGCCACCAGGTCGGCGTCGCCCGCCTGAAGGATGGCCTCGGCGGATTTGCCGTCAAAGCCACCGGCAGCAATGATCACGCCTTTGTAGTGTTTGCGCATCAGTTGGGCTGCGACCGGCGCCGGGTCGGCATTCTCGTCCTCGATGTTGCCCAGGATGCGCGGCTCGATCAGGTGCAGGTAAGCCAGGTTCAGCGGCGCCAGTTGTTGCGCGACGTAGGTGAACAGGCCTTCTGGATCGCTGTCGCCCATGTCACCCCAAGTGCCGCTCGGGCCGACACGTACTGCCACCCGGTCACTGCCCCACACCGAAATCAGCGCGTTGGTCACTTCCAGCAGAAAGCGTGCGCGGTTTTCGAACGAGCCGCCGTAAATGTCAGTGCGCTTGTTGCTGTTGTCCTGCAGGAACTGGTCGATCAAATAACCGTTGGCACCATGCAGTTCCACGCCGTCAAAACCGGCTTTCACGCCACGTTCGGCAGCAGTGCGGAAGCTTTCCACCAGGCCTGAGATGTCTTCGATGGTCAGGGCACGGTTCGGGGTATTGGGTACCCAACCTTCGGTGGTGTAAGCAACGCCGCCATGCAGGACTTCCGATGGGCCGACGGGGATGCTGCCTGCAGGCTGCACGTCGACATTGGATTGGCGACCGGCATGATAAAGCTGCAGAAAGATCTTGCCGCCTTTAGCGTGCACGGCGTCAGTGACGTGTTTCCAGCCCACAATCTGGCTGTCGTCGAACAGGCCAGGTGCGCCGAGATAGCCGTTGCCGTTTGGCGCGGCAATTGTGGCTTCACCGATCAGCAAACCGCCCTCGGAAGTGCGCTGGGCGTAGTACTCGGCCATCAGGGCGCCAGGACGAGCGCCCTCTTCGGCACGCATGCGGGTCAGCGGTGCCAATACAATGCGGTGGGCGAAGGTGAACCGCCCGACTTTTACTGGGGAATGAAGTTTGGACATGGTTGCCTCGATTGAAGTGTATGTGTAGAACCATTGGATATTCGCCCGGGTCGATAGCCATGTGGGCTTTCGGGGGGCGGGGCGCTTGGCATCAGTAAAGGTGATTTTCCGGAGTGAATAAATGGGCCGCGTTTCCCATCACTTCGGACTTTTTGGCTGTAATGCTGGCAATCATGGAGATCGAACTGTCGATGTCCGGATAACGGCGCCCGCACTCATGCGAGCGCCGCAAGGTGCTCACTGGGCGTAGAGTGCCAATAGCTGAGCATTGAACTCAGTGACAAAGGCGTGTTCATCCGCCCCCGCATTAGCGCGCAATGGCTTGGCCCGCTCGACCAGAATTTCCACCGCGTCCGTGCCCAGCACCGCTATCGTCTCGGCAATAAACTCATCCAATGGCATCGCCAATTCCGCTTCGGAGCTATCCATCAGCTCAGTACGTACCCATGGCGGCGCGATTTCCAGCACCTTGACCGAGGTATCGCGCAGCATGAAGCGCTGAGACAGTGCATAAGAGTGCAGCGCGGCCTTGGTGGCGCTGTACACCGCCGTCAGCGCCATGGGCACGAAACCGAGTACTGAAGAGGTGTACGCCACATAGGCGTCATCGGCCTTCTTGAGGTGCTCGATCAGCGCCGAAGTCATGCGGATGGGGCCCATCAGATTGGTGGTAATGGTCGACGCCAGCAATTCGTCATCCACTTGGCCGGCCGCGGTGTCCGGCAACATGATCCCGGCGTTATTGATCAGCACATTGAGCTGCGGGAATTCGTTGATCAACTGTTTCGCGACCGCGGTAATACTGGCTGGATCGGTGATATCCAATTCGACCGCGTGCATGCCCGGGTTGGCCGCAACGACGGCTTCCAGATGGCCCTTGCGCCGACCTGAGATAATTACCTGGTTTCCCAGTTTGTGCAGTGCTTCGGCCAACCCACGGCCGATGCCAGAGCCGCCGCCGGTAATGAAGATGGTGTTTTGAGTGAGTTTCATGGGTGAGTCCTCTGAGATTACAGAAATGCAAAGCGTGAACAATGGAGGGAAAATATCGGTTACTTGGCGGCGCGAATGATCAGGTCGGCGACAACCGTAGGTTTGGAAATCATTGAGCAATGGCCCGCATTGACATGGTCGCTGACGGCGCCAATCTTCTTCACCATCAGCTCTTGAAGTGCCGGTGCTATGGCGTTATCAAGGGTCGCCACCAGATACCAGCTGGGCTTGTCCTGCCAGGCGGCTTGAGTGAGTGGTGCGGTGAGTGCCGCTACAGCGGTCGGACGCTGGTTTTCAAACAGCTGACGCTTCTCCTGCGCACTCAAATCCTGAGCAAAGCCTTCATGGACACCCTCGTAAGTGAGGCTCGACGAACCCGCCTGATCTATGCGGATCTCGGCACTCATCAGCGACGGCTCGGCCAATGCGGTCAGCCCCAAAGCTGATTCGCCAATGTCAGGGGTAAAGGCGTTGATATAGACGAGGCCCGCCACCTTGGCGTGAACACCTGCCTCGCTGATGACCGCACCGCCATAGGAATGGCCCACCAGCAACACCGGTCCTGGAGCGGCGGCGATGGCCTGGGACACGACGTCCGCATCTGCTGCCAGCGACGTCAGCGGCAGGTTGACCGTGGTCGTACTCAGGCCGGCGGCTTCGATCAAGGCGCGCGATTTGTTCCAGCTGGTGCTGTCGGCCCAGGCACCGTGTACAAGAATGACGTGTTCGATAGTGCTCATGCCTTCTCCTGATTTCGGGTAGACGGGCGGGTTGCCCGTGCTGTGAATTCAGGGTCTATGCTAGGCGCGAGCTAAGAAGCAGATGGGTCGAAATACCGACGTTTCGGGACATCTCACTGGTTGCAGCATTGGCATACTCTGCAGAGAGTGCAGCCAGCATTAAGGCAACTTTCTGCACAGTGGTCACTCTTGGTTTGAATGATCATCTGCAGGTGGCTTTATCCCTTGTCGATTGGGCCATCAGTTCAGGTTCATGAAGGTTACCGGCACCCATGAATAGCCTGTGTCTTCCTTGCGCAGGCGCCCAAAGCCAGGGAACGGCATATGAGCACCACCGACCAGGGTTTTGCCCTCTGCCAACTTCACGAAAAGGTCTTCGCGGGTCTTGATTGCGGTCGGTCCGTCAGCGTCGAACGCGATACCCACTTCGGGATGTGGCATTTGCACAGAGACGACGTGGGCAACGTCGCCCCAGATCAGCAGCGATTGGCCCTTGGACGAAACCCTGTAGCCCACATGCCCAGGCGTATGCCCCGGGATGGCAACGGGAGTAATGCCCGACACGATTTCATCCATGCCCTGCAATGGCTTCCATTTCCCAGCCGCCAGATAAGGCGCAGCAGCAGCCTGGGCAATCTGGAAGAATATTTTTGCGCCCTCCGGCGCTTTTTCCGCAATGTCCTTCGACAGCCAGAAGTCACTCTCGGTCTTCATCATGGAAATCTGTGCCTTCGAGAACACGCGCTGGCCTTTGGCGTCGTAGATTCCGCCAATGTGGTCGGCGTGCATATGGGTCAGCAACACCAGGT
Source organism: Pseudomonas rustica (assembly GCF_049959085.1). NCBI lineage: Bacteria > Pseudomonadati > Pseudomonadota > Gammaproteobacteria > Pseudomonadales > Pseudomonadaceae > Pseudomonas > Pseudomonas rustica. Next base: position 2,974,708 of record NZ_CP188200.1, read on the forward strand.
CGATTTGTGCGGGTTTGTAGCCAGCAGCCTTCAGGTTGTCAGTGAGCTTGCCAAGTGACGGCCCTCCCCAATGGCCTCCGGTGCCCGTGTCGATGAGGATGAGTTTTGAACCCGTATTAATGAGATAGCCCGTTACCGAACCGGACACCTTTTGCGGATCATCGAAAAACGATCGCAGCAGCAGCGACTGGATGAGAGCCGGGTCGCCGCTCAGTAGCGATGAATCAATACTGATGCCGCCATCGAAGAGTGCGGTGACCTCGAAATCGCCCATCATCATGCGATAGAAGCCCGGGACTTGCTTGTGTTGCATAGGCGCTGCGGCCTGAACCGGCTCGACTGCGAAAAGTCCTGCGCCGATAGCCAGCGTTACTGCAAAGGCGGCGCGAGAAGCTAGCGTGGAGAGTTTCATTCCCATTCCTTTTCGTTGGTAGAGGAGCACTGCAAAGGGACTAAGCCAACCGGCAACTCCCACTAGCGACCTACGGTACTGGCTGTTGATCTTAGTTCAGCATTCGAGAGGTCGTATTAAAAACGCGGCCAACGCCAACGCCTCGCTCCCTATTACTTCCCTTTCCAATTTCCCCGCCCGCCTCTACTCTGCCTGAACCCTTTCCCAGCACCGAGCACACCTCAAATGATGGACAGCCTCAGCGGCATCACGGCCTTCATTCAAGTCGCCGAAACCCGCAGCTTTACCGAAGCCGGTCGCTTGCTGGAGATCTCCTCCTCCGCCGTCGGCAAGAGCGTGGCGCGCATGGAAGAACGCCTGGGGGTGCGGCTGTTCCATCGCAGCACCCGCAGTGTCACCCTGACCACCGAAGGCGAGCTGTTCCTGGACCGCTGCAAACGCATCCTCAGCGAAGTGGAAGCGGCAGAAATGGAATTGCTGGAACTGTCCGCCACCCCGCGCGGCAAGGTACGCATCAGCGTGCCGATCCAGAACGTGTTGATCATGCCGGTACTGGCCGGGTTCATGCGTGCCTACCCGGACATCGAGCTGGACGTGGACATGTCCGACCGCATGGTGGACGTGATCGAGGAAGGGTTCGACGCGGTGATCCGCACGGGCGCGCCGCAGGATTCGCGGCTGATGGCGCGCAAGCTGGGGGGTTATCAATTGCAATTGGTGGCATCGCCAGCGTATCTGGAGCGCCATGGCGATCCGACACACCCGGACGATTTGATCCGCCACGTGTGCCTGCTGCACAAGTTTCCGGCCACCGGGATGATCGAGCGTTGGCCGCTGCGCGTCGACGATACGCACATCGAGCCGAACCTGACGCGAGCATTGACCTGCACCACGATGGACCCGCTGACGTACCTGGCGATCGATGGGGTGGGGATTGCCTGCCTACCGGATTTTTCAATCCGTCAGCCGTTGGCCGATGGCAGGCTGAAAGTGGTGTTGGCGGACTACACCGACCACACTGGCAACCTGTGGATGCTCTGGCCTGCGTCGAAGCAGACCGCACCAAGGTTGCGAGTGTTGATCGATTTTTTCAAAGACAACATCTTGAAGGTTTGAATCAGCGTTGCAGTGCCTCGGCAATCGGCGCTTTGCCGAGACCGAAACTGAGCATCACCGCCAAACCGAGCACACCAATGGCGGCGCCCAGCCACAACGCTGAAGACACGCCCGCGTGATCAACCATCAAGCCGCCAAACAGCGAACCCGAAGCAATCGCCACCTGAAACGTGGTCACCAACATGGCGGAACTGGCTTCCGGCAATTGCGGCGACGTCAGTTGCATCCAACTGCTCACGCCCAGCGGAATTGCGCCGTAGGCAACACCCCACACCAGCACCGCCAACGTCACGCCCCAACCCTGCAACCCGGGCAAGGCCAATTGCGCGATCACCATCAGCAGCACCACGGCGCCCAGCGACGCACGCAAGTGCGTGGTGATGCTACCGGCCATGGCGAAGTTCGCCAACATGCCGACCAGGCCAAAGCCCAACAGAATCGAAGTGATCGCACTCGGCGAGAAACCCGCGTCATGCCCAAGGAACGGCGCAATGTAGGTGTACGCCGTGAAATGCGCCGCCACCACCGTACCGAGCAACAGCATGCTGCGGCGGGCATTGCTGCGTGACACAAATGCCACGAGCGCGCGCCACTTCAAGCCTTCACTGGAAGGCAATGACGGCAAGGTCAACGCTTGCGCAATCAGCGCCAGCAACGCGAGCCCTGCGGTCACGGCAAACGACATCCGCCACGAAAACAGCGTGCTGACAAACGTACCAAACGGCACGCCGAACACCGTCGCCAAGGTAATCCCGGCAAAGATCAGTGCCGTCGCTTTCGCCGCTTTTGACTCGCTGACCAACCGCCCGGCAGCCGCAATCGCCACCGCCCAGAAACCACCCAGCGCCACCCCCAACAAGCCGCGCCCCAACAACATGATCGGCAATGACGGTGCCACCGCCGAAACGACGTTGGACGCCACCAGCAACAGGGTCAACAGCAGCAACAGGTGTCGCCGATTCATGCGCCCAGCGCCCAGCATGATCGCCGGCGCCGACACGGCCGCTACCATGCCCGGCACGGTCACCATCAACCCAGCCACACCATCGGTGATGCCCAGGCTATTGGCAATTTGCGGCAAGACGCCGACCGGCAGGTATTCGGTGGTGACAAAGGCAAAAGCGCCCAGGGCCACCGCGTACACCGACAGCCAGTCGCGCCAGGAGGACGGCTCTGCTGGCGCGAGCGCAGCGGGGGCCGGTGATGCAGACAGATCGTTCATGGCAAAGCTCCACAGTAATGAGTGGCGCCATGCTAGGTATCTGATCACTGCGGAAAAACAGTGCGCAGCTCCGATCACTGTGGATCAATCGTTCCGCAATCGAACAGGCGTGCCGCCATTAGCGCCTTTCCTGTCCGCAGTGTTCGGCCCTTTGGCCGGTTTTTCCGCGGGGCTGCGCTCCCTAGACTTCACCTCGTCAGCCAAACCCTACGAGGACATTCCCATGACAACTGCACACTCCCCTATTCGCGTCGGCATCATCGGCGTTGGCAACTGGGCTCGCCACGGCCACCTGCGCGTGCTTAATCTGCTGCCGCAATATCACCTGCAAGCGGTGTACAGCGAACGCCGTGAACGCGCCGAAGCCGCGGCCAGCGAGTACGCCATCAGCCAGGTCGCCGACTCGGTCGACGCGTTAGTCAATAACCCTGAAGTCGATCTGGTCGTGGTGCTCAACACCGCCCCGCAACACGAAAAAACCGTGCGCGCCGCCATCGCTGCCGGCAAAGACGTCTACTGCGAATGGCCGTTGACCACCACCACCGCAGACTCCGAACAATTGCTGCACCTGGCCAAAGACGCCGGCGTGCGTCACATCGTCGGCTTGCAACGCCGCCACGCGCCGCACAACCGCTACCTGCAAGACCTGCTGCAACAAGGCTACGTCGGCAAGGTGCGGTCCGTGCGGATGCACGTCAGCATGAATTACTTCCAGGCCTTGCGCCCCAACGCCCTGCGCTGGACCGCCCCCGAGGAAAACTTCTCCAGCGTCATCGCCATCTACGCTGGACACTTCCTCGACATGCTCTTCACCGCCACCGGCTGGCCAGTGAGCGTCTCGGGGCTGATGGTCAACCAGTTCCCGAAAGTGACCATCAAGGAAACCGGCGAAGTGCTGGACAGCACCGCCCCCGACCAGCTCGTGCTCAGCGGCATGCTCGAAGACGGCGCCGTCATTTCGATCCACATCGAAGGCGGCAAACGCAACGGCTCAGGCGTGCAGATCGACATCACCGGCGACCAGGGGGATCTGAAAATCACCAACCGTTCGGCGTTTGGCGATGTCGGCGACGACTATGTCGTCGAGGGCGCGCATGGCGATAACCTGACGCTGGAAGTGTTGCCCGTGCCTGAGAATTATCAGCGCCTGCCGGCCTCGTCATTGCCGTCAGCCGTGCTTGAACTGGCAGAGCTCTATCACGTGTATGCGCAGGATGTTGCCGAAGGCACCCATGCGGCGGCGACGTTCAGCGATGCATTGCGCCTGCATCAGTTGCTGGATGCGGCAAAAAGCGGGACTCAAACTCCCCTGAAACGGATCGTGTGACGACTCATGCTTGTGAAATACCTCGATATTGAACTATCGAGAATGAAACCTCGTTGGCGCAGCCGGGGCGGACACATGCCCGCCCCGAAGCGCCATTTAATCTCAGAGGCCATAATTGGATCGTCGCAGCCCGCCCTTTTACTCAATTGAATCCGGGAAACGTGCGCCGAACATCGGTAGGCCGCTGGCAGAACTGACTGTGGTCGCCTCGTCCTGGAGCACGTCCCAGTGTTCGACCAGAATGCCATTTTCGAGACGCACGATGTCTACTGCGATGAGCGCAGTCGGACTACCGTTTCCAGAGAAACGGCCATGAACCATCACTTTGTCATCCTCTGCCATTATGACGCTGGGTTCATACATCAGTGTATTGGGCAGACTTTTGATCAAGTCAAATAAACCCTGCCGTCCTTGAGGGATAAGCGCACTGTGCTGAATATAGTCCGCTGACCAATAGTCCTCGGCTGCATCGTAGTCACGTTGATTGAATAAAGCATCGAAAGCTTTAAGTACGATAGATTTGTTTTTTTCTTCAATATTCATAGTTGCTCCTGATTGTATGTTGAGCTTAGGGAAATAGAACGCAGGCCATGCGAGTCCTAATGGACAGTTAAAACGACAGGGTTGGCCTCTAGAGCGCTTTCAAATTCCGTCAAGTCCGGTTGTGAAAGAGCGAACAAAGGACAACGCATCAGAGTTCCGCACGCTGTAGGCAATACATCCTAGTCCTGAGGATTTAACCGTATAAGCCGAAAAACCGACATTTCATGCCAAACCGTTCACTCTGACCGAAGACTTTCTATACACAAGTCGTCGTTGTTAAGCATGAGGAGCAACGGTAGATCTGAGTCCACGGCAGGCGCTTAGCCGCCTTTCATAGCTTACGAGTATTGGTTAAAGGCTTCCTCGTGATCGTGCGCGTGTACGAAACGACAAAGGCGTTGTTCAAAAACGCCTGAAATCTCGATGATTTGCAGAAACAAAAACGGGGGAGGTCATACTGCGACATTTCCGCGTTCATAGCCCGCTATCGGACGACCTTTGCTGCCAGCCAAGGGGCGATTTTTCAGGACTTCGCGACAAGCAGGAAATCGGCCATAAGCAGCCATTCGCGAAGGGCAGCTATGGGTCGATTTCTGTCTCATGCGATGGGTCGAGACTACCCCGCCGTCCCGCAATTTTTTCTTTAGATGACCACACGAAAATCTGCCTCGCCAGTCGAGACCGCACAAGACACCCTGTCTTGAAATGTTTTCTGCACAGGGTTTCGATATGTTGACTGGAAAAGCAGCACTGATCACTGGCGGTTCTTCAGGAATTGGCCTGGCTACGGCTCAGCGGATGATCGCGTACGGCGCGAAGGTCGCTATCACCGGGCAGAATATGAATCGCTTGATGGAAGCCGCCAGCGGTCTTGGCTCTGGGGTTATTGCTATCCAGGCCGACGTCAGCATTCAGGCCGATATGCAACGGGTTCGCCAACAGGTTGAACAGGCGTTCGGCGGTCTGGATATTCTGTTCGCCAACGCAGGGGTCGCTTATGGAACGCCTTTGGCAGCAACAGATGACGCCATGATCGACCATCTGCTGGGCGTAAACGTCAAAGGTGTGTACTTCACCGTGCAGGCGCTGGTGCCGGTGATGCCCAAAGGCAGCAGCATCATCCTTAACACCTCCTGGCTAAACCAGATTGGCGCGCCCGGTAGATCGCTACTCTCCGCGTCCAAAGCCGCTGTGCGGTCATTCGCTCGCACGTTATCAGCAGAATTGCTGGATCAACAGATTCGAGTCAATGCTGTCAGCCCAGGTTCGGTTATCACACCGCTGTATCGCCAATCAGGTCAAACCGAGGAATACTTTGCCGAGTACGTTGCGAAAACGGGAAGCCAGGCGCCTGTCGGGAGAATGGCCCAAGCTGACGAAATAGCAGAAGTTGTGTGTTTTCTCGCCAGCGACCATTCTCGCTACATGCTGGGGGCTGAAATGGTGGTCGACGGCGGGCGCGCGGAGTTATAAGCCATGCAATTGAACACTGATCTCGATCATCGCACGCTGGTGCATGGGGCACTCCTGCCGTGGGTGCCCTCTCCCTCCTCCGGCGTTGAGCGACGCATGCTCTATCGTGTCGGAGGAGAAAAGGCCCGAGCAACCTCGCTAGTAAAGTACGCAGCCGGAAGCGTGTTCCCTGTACATAGCCACCCCGGTGGCGAAGAGTTCTTCGTTCTTGAAGGCACGTTCCAGGACGAGAGAGGCGATTACCCTGCCGGTACTTACGTTCGCAACCCTCCAGGTAGCCGGCACGCCCCACGCTCCGACCAGGGCTGCGTGATATTTGTGAGGCTGCAACAGTTCGATCCGCAAGATACCCAGGAATGCGTTGTGCAGTCTGAGCGCGAAGATGACACGTCATCTGCACAGTTGCTGTTCTGTAGCACTAGCGAGCAAGTCAAGCTTGAGCGATTGGAGGCTGGCGCATTGCTGTCTTTAGCCAACCCTTACGGGATGGAAGTTCTGGTACTGGCCGGATCCATCGTTGAAGGCAAGGATCTGCTTGAGCGAATGACTTGGCTTCGCCTGCCCAGAGGCATGCCCCTGCAAGCGCAAGCCGGGCAAGCCGGCACACGTTTGTGGATCAAGCGATGCACTGCGCCTTGATCCTGCTCAAGCGTCGGCTTCGCTGATCAACCAGTCGCGGAACGCCTTGATCTTCGCCAACTCCGCCACTTCTGGACGGTGAACCACGTAATAGGCAAATGCGAGCGGACAAGTGGTTTCACCGAAGGGGCGGATCAGCCGCCCCGCCGCCAAATCCTCGCGCACCATCACACTGCGCCCCAGCGCCAATCCCTGCCCGTCAACCGCTGCTTGCAAGACCGCCGCCGAGTTATTGATGCGCAGGCCATGATCGGCATTGATATCCGCGTAGCCTGCGGCGTCGAGCCAGGTACGCCAAGTGGGATAGGCAAGATCAACTGCCATCGACAGATCATGGATCAATGTCGCTTCGGCAAGCTTCCCTTTCGGCAGCCGCCCTTTCTTGAGCAACGAATAACCCGGCGCGCACACCGGGTACATTTCTTCATCCATCAACTTGGTGGCCGTCAATCCGGGCCACTGTCCGGCGCCATAGCGAACGCCAATGTCCACACCCTGGGCGACGAAGTCCACCGGGCGCAGGTTGGTATCCAGCAGGACATCGGTTTGCGGATGAGCCAGCTGGAAACGCTCGATACGGGGTAGCAGCCACTTCGCCGCAAACGCCGGACTGACGGTTACGGTCAGGCCAGTGTTAAGCGATCCCTCTTTCAAACGCTCCAACCCTGCGCGCAAGCGATCAAAACCCTCGCGTATATCTGGCAGCGCCTCCCTCGCCACATCGGTCGGAACCAGACGCGTAGAGCCGCTCGATGCGCGATGGAACAACGTCACGCCAAGCCAGGCTTCAAGGGTGCGCACCTGCTGCCCTACCGCTGCCGAGGTGACATGCAACTCCGTCGCCGCGGCTGAAAAACTCTGGTGACGAGCGGCGGCTTCAAAAGCTCGCAGTGCATTGAGATAGGTTGGCGTAGTCATATGGAAAAGAATTTCTTTAATGATTGGAAAAATCTTCTGATTTGTCGCCATTGCGAGCTGAGCGAAGAATAGCAGCCATGCCGAAGCATTACAGCCAACAGGCCCGGTGACCGAGTCGACCCGTTGATTCCGGCGACTCCCTATCTCTAGCAAAAGGAACACAATGATGAAAAGATTTTCTTCCAAAGTAGCTATCGTTACCGGCGGCGGTTCAGGTATCGGTAAAGAGGTCGCAGCGCGGTTGGTTGCCGAAGGCGCCAGCGTAGTGATTACCGGGCGTGATGCTGCGAAACTCGAAAAAGCCGCCGCGCAGATCGACCCGACCGGCACCCATGTGCGCACGCTCGCTGCCGATATCTCCCAGCCTGCCACTGCCCAGGCACTCGTCGCGTTGGCAACTGCCGAATTCGGTGGCGTCGATATCCTGATCAACAATGCGGGAATTTTTAATCCTAAACCCTTCCTGGAAGTGGGCGAGCAGGAATACGACGGCTTCGTCGACATCATCCTCAAGGGCAAATTTTTCATGGCCCAGGCGGCGGCGAAGGCCATGCAACAACGCGGCGGCGGAGCCATCGTACAGACTGGCTCGCTGTGGGCCATTCAAGCCATCGGTGCCACGCCGTCGGCTGCTTACTCAGCGGCGAACGCTGGCGTTCACGCGCTGACGCGTAATCTGGCCATCGAGTTGGCGGCGAGCAACATCCGCATCAACACCGTTGCCCCCGCCGTGGTGGAGACACCGGTCTACAACACCTTCATGGACAAAGATCAGGTTGCAGCCGTGCTACCGACTTTTAATGCCTTCCACCCTTTGGGGCGTAACGGCCAGCCAGCGGATGTGGCCGAGGCGATGTTGTTTCTCGCCTCAGAACAGGCTTCGTGGATCACCGGCACCTTGTTGCCAGTCGATGGCGGTGTGACTGCCGGCCGAATCTAAAGGAGCGAGCCATGATGATGGATTGGAATGATTATCGGGAAACACTCCTGAGCCGCGTTGGCGATCTTGCCAAGCTTTCGCCGGATACGGTTCGGGGCCTGCAAGTGCTGGACGGTGCCGGGGCAAAAACCGGTCATCTCGATGCCAAGACTCACGAACTGATCGCCCTGGCGGTCGCCGTCACTACCCGCTGCGATGGCTGCATCGCGGTGCATACCAAGGCGGCGGCAAAACACGGTGCTACGCGCGAAGAGATCGCCGAGGCGCTGGGCGTTGCTATCGCCCTCAATGCTGGAGCGGCCGTCACCTATTCGGCACGGGTGCTGGACGCCTACGCAGCACTCGAAGACAAGTGATCAACTGCTGACAAGCCTGCCCGCAGGATCAAGCAATTGGCCTGCGGGTTTTCGTTTCGAGGAACACCATGAACACGGTCAAGGTAGCAATCATAGGCGGCGGTCTCAGCGGCCTTTACACGGCGTACCTGTTGTCGCAAATGAACGTGGAGTACCAACTGTTTGAGGCTCGTGACCGGCTCGGTGGCCGAATTTTATCGACGCCTGGCCCGGGGCCAAGGCATGACTTGGGTCCCGCATGGATGTGGCCCGACTTCCAGCCGCGCATGGCTGCGCTGGTAGAAGAGCTTGAGATTGCCACCTTCGCGCAACATACAGAGGGCGCTACTCTATTGGAGCGCTCACCCCAGCAGCCGCCAAGACGTATGGTTGGTTGGGAATCGGGAAACACGTCTATGCGCATCCACAGCGGCGTGCAGCAAATAATAGACGCGCTCGCCACTAAAGTGCCTGCTGAGCACATTCTCCTGAACTGCCGGATTACCAAGGTGACGCTGCGGAACTCCAGTGCCTTTTTAAAGGCATCCGATGAACCGTCATCTTTGGAAAACGTTGAGTTCACCCATGTCATCAGTGCAATGCCGTTGCGACTGTTGGCTCAGAGCATTGAATTCGATCCGCCAGTTGCGGCCTCGCGGATGACCCAGTGGGCTGAGACCCCGACCTGGATGGCACCGCACGCCAAATATGTCGCGCTGTACCCAGCGCCATTCTGGAGGGCCGCGGGTCTATCAGGAACGGCTCAAAGCCATATCGGCCCGATGGTGGAAATTCATGACGCCTGCGACCCAGCAGGCAGCGCCGCGTTGTTCGGGTTTATTGGCTTACCTGCATCTGCCAGAAAAACGATGGATCAAGGCGCGCTGCTTGAAGCCTGTAATCAACAAATGGGCCGGCTGTTTGGCACCGATGCTACCACTCCTCTGGCTCACTACATCAAAGACTGGGCATGGGATGAATTAACTGCCGCAGACGGGGATCGTTTGGCAACGGAGGCGCATCACTCCGGGCGCACCGACACTGCAACCAAAGATATCTGGTCGGATGTGCTTCTGGTATCAGGTACTGAGGCTTCGCTGGAGCACAATGGCTACATGGAAGGCGCACTGGATGCAGCTCAGGTGGTGATTAGCAGGTTGCATTAGATTGAAAATAGGAACTGGTGAGCTAGTTGGCAAGTGGCGGCGTTCACTTTCGTGTTGCGCTATTCAGCGTTGTAGCCCCGCCGCGAAGAAGTGCCCTAGCTGGCGACACCTAAGGATCCTGCTCGACTACAGAAAGCAATCTGTCAGAAGCAGACTTCTAGAGTACCCACCTTACGCGCTGAAGGCGCAGGATGGGACTGGTCTGTCAGCGCCGGTAGGCCGCGGCAGGATGGTCATCGCGAACCAGCGACTCTCCTGGTTTATACAGTCGCTCGCGCAATGTCGTGGAGTCGTCGTAATCCTTCCAGTAACGACCGCGTTGTTGCAGTTCCGGAACCACCAAATCGATAAACTCCTCGAATGTGCCCGGCGTCACCGCATACGCCAGATTGAACCCATCGATATCGGCTTCATCCATCCACTGCTCAAGCTCATCAGCCACGGTGCTCGGCGACCCAACAATCACCGGCCCCATGGCGCCGATGCCGACATAGCGCACGACTTCATCCGGCGTCCAGGTACGGTTCGGGTCAGCCTTGGAGAAAATCTCCAGTGCAAAGCGCGCCGAGTCCGTGTCGACATATTGCAGTGGCTGGTGCGGGTCCAACTGCGAGAGGTCTATACCAGTAATACCGGCATAGAAGGCCAGCCCGCTTTCCAGATCCACCCATTTCAACAACTCTTCGTAGCGCGCCTGGGCCTGCGCATCGGTCGGCGCGACGATGGTGGTGATTTCGGTAAAGATTTTCACGCTCTGCGGGTCGCGGCCCTGCTCGCGGGCGATCCGGCGGATGTCGTCGACATAACCGCGCAGGATTTTTGCCGTGGGCGCCACGGTAAATACCGCTTCAGCATGGCGGGCGGCAAACGCGCGGCCAGTGCCCGACGTGCCAGCCTGCCATATGACGGGCGTGCGCTGCGGCGAGGGCTCGGACAAATGCAACCCGGGTACCGAAAAGAAACGGCCCTTGTGCCCGATTTCATGCACCTTGGCAGGGTCGGCATAAATCCGCGAGGCGGTGTCATCGACTACCGCATCCGATTCCCACGAGCCTTCCCACAATTTGTAGCAAACCTGCATAAACTCTTCGGCGCGTTCATAGCGCTGATCGTGGGGCATCTGCCGGTCCAGTCCAAGGTTGCGGGCGGCGCCTTCCAGGTAGGAGGTCACCACATTCCAGGCGATACGACCCTTGGTGAAGTGATCCAGAGTGCTGAAACGTCTAGCTAGCGCGTAAGGCTGCTCATAGGTGGAGGACACCGTGATGCCAAAACCCAGCTTGCTGGTGGCGGCGGCCATGGCTGACACCTGCATCATCGGATCATGTACTGGAATCTGCATGGCGCGGCGAATGGAGGCATCTGCCGAGCCTTGGTAGGTGTCGTACACCCCCAGCACGTCGGCGATAAACAGGCTGTCGAACTTGCCGCGCTCTAATAGCTTGGCCAACTCGATCCAGTAATCGAGTTCTTTGTAGCGCCGGGACTGATCCTCTGGGTGCGCCCACAGGCCAGGCGATTGGTGAGTGATACACGACATATCAAAAGCGTTGACTCGAATACGTTTGCTCATGCTAATCCCGACTAAACCAAAACTTGGAAATCAGCAGCACTACGCAAGTACCGTGCCTGGCCAAGAGGCCTGTAGTAGCGGGGCTTTTAAAGTGAGGTAAACAGCCTTGGCTGTCTATTACCTAACAGAATGTTACTTAGCTGTTGGCTGAGCAACATTCTGTTAGGCAATAGCGATGTACGTGAACGGTTTTTTACCGGTGGTATGTGCCTTGGCGCTGCCGATATCAGTTACGACCAGCCATCACGCCGCCGCCCGCTTTTGGCCGACTCTGCCGTTGCTCACTGGCAGCAATGGGTCGAAAGCCGTCAGTCGCGAACGTCCGCTTCTGGCCGAAAGCAGTCACTCATCAACGACCGCTTTTGCCACAGAAAATCATCTTGAAACTCGAAATACGCACCCCGTCGATCTTGAAAACTCGCACTACGAATCTGACGGCTTACGCGATAAACGGTACCCCTACCCGGCAATTGCTTGACTCAGATTAATGCACGGACAAATGCGCATTGACCTGCTCAGGTCGGGCCAACAAACTTTCCTGCTCATTTGAAAAGTTTGAGGTGAGTGCGATGCGCAAATCATTATCGGTTGCAGCATTAAGTCTGTTTGTTGCTCATTACGCCGTCGCCGGTGAAACCACCAACACAGCACTGGGCGGAGGTCTCGGTGGTGCGCTTGGAAGTGTTGTCGGTCAGTCGGTCGGGGGAAGCACTGGCGCGTTAATCGGTGCCGGGGTTGGCGGTGCAACCGGGGGTGCAATCAGTGCAAAAAGCGGCAAGAAAACTGAAGCCGCGATTGGCGGCGGGATTGGCGCCGCTGGTGGCCAGGTCGTTGGCGCCAGTCTGGGCGGATCAACAGGCGGTCTGATCGGCGCGGGATTGGGCGGCGCAGCCGGCGGTGCAGTGGGCAATAACCTGGCTGACGATAACGACCACCACTCCGGTCATGACCACAAGCACAAGAATAAACACAGTCACAAACATTGAAACTGAGAACCTGATCTTCTCCTGCCGGCAGCCTGTCGCGACGCGTCAATAAAATTTGAACCGCTTCAGAACGCACTCGCCTAATGATCAGCTTGTGAGTATTCCCACAGGCAATGTGCCAATACCGGCATGCTCCGAGAGGTGATCAACGTGGCTAAAGACGAGAAGAAAAGCAAAGGTGAAGCTTCCAAGGCCAGCAAGGACTTGAAAGACAAGAAGTCGTCACCGGAAAAGAAATCAGCGGCAGCCTCGGCGCTTTCGAAATCTTCCGATAAGAAAGACAAGAAAAAAGACGCCGAACCGAAAAAAGCCGATAAGAAGGCCGATAAGAAAGCCACCAAGAAAGCTGATAGCAAGCCTGAAAAGGCCAAGAAATCAGAGAAGGCCGACAAATCGGCGAAGAAGAAAAAGTAACCTCTGCTATCGGCTAGGGCGCTACGCCCTAGCCTCTTCCCTTCTTACAAATCTTTATTGATGTCTGGTGGCAGCGGGCCGAGGAACATTCTCTTCAATCGATCACGACCCAATGCGCGCGTCAGTTCTGAAAATACGCAATACACGAAGATCAAAGTAATCAGCAGAATCTGCACTGCCCAGAATTGTGGCCAGTTCATCGAAGTCCACAACGTGGCGTTCGCGTCCATGAAGCTGTGTGCCTCTTTCCAGAACTCATACAGCCGCTCCAGATAATGAACGACCAGCGCCACCAGCGCGTACATAAGCGTTTTCCAGGTGACGTTCCAGATCAGCGGCTTTTCCGGAAAGCGATTAATGAACGGCAGCATGTCCGCGACCAGCACGGATTTGCCGAGCACCAGCGACGCGATCAGGATTGACGTGGAGACCGGCATCGAAACGCCTGTGCCTTTCATCATCAGCGTACGGATGAGGGCGACGATGTGCAGAATGATGAAGAAAAACACGGTCGGCGGAATGGCCTTCATGACTTCGTGCTTGATCGTGTGGAGTACGGCTTTCATTTCGATCCCCTGAGCGAGTACAGCACAGCGCTTGGTGTTTAATGATCGAACGAGCTTAGTCGAAAATTACGGGTTGCCCTCCCCCTGCGCTTTCCGGGCGTCATAACAGGCTAGCCACTGCCCCGCTCTGCCTTGTCAGAGCAGGCGGGCACGGGATAAGTGACTGCAACGTTTTACTCGGCCAGCGGTAACCGCAACCGGCTTCGATGGGACAACCCTGCGTGCAAGGTGAATGCAACGATCACCGTAGCGGGCGCGGAAAAGCTGCTGAAGCCGCCGCCGGAAAACATCAACGCAAGACCTAATGCTGTCGCGCCAAACCAGGCCGTCAAGCCTACCGGATTGAACTCGCCCACCCGATCGAGCGCTGCCACGTCACTGCGTCCGTAGATAATTTGCGCCAACGCCACTCCCACCCAGGCCACGACGAAAATCCCCTGATAGGCCAGCGCCTTGAGGAGGTAGGCAAACACGTCCGCCAGCATCAAGCCGTAGACGATCACCCCCACCGCTACGGCCCACATCAGGTACGAACCGCGAAGGCCAAATCGACCAAAGAACGCCTGCATATTCAACGTCGCCAGGTAGTAATTGGCGGTGTTGATCCGGGTTTGCGTGGCCCAGACAAACAGCAATCCCCACAGGCCCATCAACTGCAAAATCGCCATCACCACCGAGACTTCGTTCAACGCGCCTTCGTGGGGAATGCTGCTGACCAGATAAATGCCTGCCGCGCCGTTGAGCAGGAACGTCACCGCGTAGAACGGCATGCCGAAGTTCCAGCGACCGTGGTATCTGGCGTCTTCAGGTTTGCCGAAACGCGCATAGTCGAAGGTGAACAGCATCAACACCCAGACGCCCATGTAGGCGACAAAACAATCCCACCAGCCGAAGGCATCAGGCGTTGCCGGGCCGAAGTCCAGCCATTGCGGCTGGTAGCCATAACGGCTGATGGATAGCCCGACCGCGACCAGCAATCCACCGAGGTACACCGGCAGCAAAACGCCGTTGAGCTTGTCCAGCCAGTGCTGCACGCTGCCCAGGATCATCGGCACGCTGTACAGAACCACCGCCAGTGCCGCCAGCGGATAGACCAGTTCCGGGTACAGGTGATTGAGCGCAACAGCGATCACCGAACCTTCGAACACCGCGTAATAGATCGCGGTCGAGAAGAAAATCAGCGTCGCCAGGCATGCTCCGGTGCTGCCGAACAATAGTCGTGAAAACAACGCCACCGACAATCCGCTGCGAATCGCATAGCGGCTGAGCACGCTGTTGACCAGGCCATAACAGATTACCGACAGCACCATGCCGATCAGCGCATTGCGCGCACCGAAGGACAACGCCAAAGAAGCGCCCACCACGATGTAAAACATCGCACTGCACACCGCCCACCAGGCCATCGTCAGGGACAGTCGCCCCATGCGTGCTTCGGCGGGAACGGGATGATGCGCCGGGTCTTGCCCGGTTTGATTCGATTGCGATAAAGCAGCCATGTGCGTGAACTCCAAAACCAGTCGAAGGTTGAAGCGCGGGCAGCCGTCACCGCACCGAAGTGCGGCGTTGGCGTACCGTATGGCATGACCCGCGCTTGACGGCGGGCAGAATCAGGAAGGGAACAGCTTGCTCAGGCAGCTGAGCTTTTTCTTATAGGAACGTCGCGCTTCCAGCGCCTCTTCGAGGGTCACCGCGACAAAGCGGGCCTTCTGGTTGGGTTGCATCTGGCCGATCAGATCGAGGTCGGCGCTGATCACCGTACCAACCATTGCGTAGCCGCCACCGGACACCGCATCACGATGCAACACGATGGGTTCGAGCCCGGCGGGCACCTGAATCGAGCCGATCGGATAGCAACTGTCGACGATGTTCGACGGATCGGAACCGGCGCCGAACGGCTGCTCGCGGGGCTGAAAGCTCAGCGCGCTGCCGCCCTTGTAGCGATAGCCGATGCGGTCGGCTTCCGAACCGACCGTCCACGGCTCGGCAAAAAAGCTCTTCGCCGCCGATTCAGTCAAGCGGTGGTAGTACAAACCGGGCACCACCCGCAGAGTGATTTCGCCACCCAGTGATTGCCGTAACGCCATGGGCAAACTGGCCCCGGCGCGGCTTTTGCCACTGGCAATGCCGACGGGCAATTCGTCACCCGCGATCAGACGTCGCCCCTGAAAACCGCCGAGCGCGCCCAGCGCATAGGTGGAGCGACTGCCGAGTACCACTGGCACATCAATACCGCCGGCCACCGCCACGTAAGCGCGGGCACCCGCCTTGGGAAAGTCAAAGCGCAGCACTTGCCCGGCCTTCACGGTGAAGGCGGTGTCGTGGTGCATTTCCACGCCATCGACCCGGGGCGTCATGTGCGCGCCGCTGACCGCCACCAATGCGTCCTGTTGAAACTCCAGCTCGGGCCCGAGCAAGGTGCATTCCAGCGCCGCCAAACCGGGCGGGTTGCCGACCAATTGATTGGCCGCGCTCAAGGCGTACTGATCGAGCGCGCCGGACGGCGGAATGCCCAAATGGTAATAACCTTCGCGGCCCAAGTCTTGTACCGAAGTGGCGAGGCCGGGTTTGAGAACCTTGATCATGCCAATACCTCCTGCAGCGACTTGGGATAGCCAACGGGGTCGGCGAGGAACGCGTCCAGCGAAAATTCCACCGGCCGAATCCGCAGATCAAAGCTTCCGGCGTCCACTTCTGCCACCGCGGAGTCGTAGGCTTTTCGATCCATCGGCTTGAATTGCACGATGTCGCCTGGACGGAAAAACACCATGTGTTCTTTCAGGTACGCGAGGTGTTGTTGCGGGTCGTAGATCGGCGCGGGGGTGACGCCAAACATCTGATAACCGCCGGCGCCGCGCACCGAATAAATGCAACCAAAGCAACCGCCGTGGCCCAGGGTCAATTTCGGTGTATCGGTGCGCGGGCGCAGGTACTTGGGCACCTGCAACTGACGCTCACGCTCGACCATCTGAAACATGAAGGGCAGCCCGGCAACGAAGCCGACCATCGAGACAAACCACGGCGCGCCGCTGTGGGCCGCGATGAAGGCATCGACGTCGGCCAGTCCGTTGATGCGGGCAGCGTATTCAAGATCCGTGGCGCTCGGGTCTTGATGACGGTCGCGAAAACGCATCAGGGTTTCGTGAGTCCAGGGATCGTTGTAGAGCACCGGAATCTCGATAATCCGCGTCTGCAATGTGCGCTCGGCGACAGCCCCGGCCTCGGCGATTTTTACCGCTTCGAGCAAGGTGTGAGGGGCGATGCGATCCGGGTCGAAACGAATCTGGAATGACGCGTTAGCCAGGCAGATATCGAGCACGCCATCCAGCGCCAGCCGTTCCACAGCGCGGGTGACGGCCAGACCTTTGAAGAACGCGTCCAGAGACATGCTGTCACTGACTTCGGCAAACAAATGCTCATCGGCGCCAAAGCTGTATCGGATGGGCGTACTCATGCTTCACCTCCGCTGCGGCGCTCGGCCAGCCAGGTTTCCAGGGTGCCGGTGTGAAAGTCGGCGCTGTGCAGCCACGGTTGCTCGAGCAATTCAGCGTGCAACGCCAAGGTGTTGGCCATGCCGGTGAGCGTGGTGTTCGCTACCGCCACTTGCGCGCGGGCCAGCGCTTCGGCGCGATCGGCACCATGAACAATCAGTTTCGCCAGCAGCGAGTCATAGTACGGCGGCACCCGGTAGCCTTGATACAGATGCGTATCGACGCGAATGCCCTCGCCGCTCGGCCAGATCAGTTCTTCGACCAGACCTGGACTCGGGAAAAAATCCCGCGCCGGATCTTCAGCGTTCAAGCGCATTTGCAGGGCGGCGCCGTTGAGTCGGATGTCGCTTTGCTGGAAACCCAGCGGCTCGCCGCCAGCGATGCGTAACATGGCTTGAACCAGATCGATACCGGTGATCAGTTCGCTGACCGGGTGCTCGACCTGAATCCGCGTATTCATCTCGATAAAGAAGAACTCGCCAGAGACGTCGTCATACAGGTATTCCAGCGTGCCGGCGCCCTTGTAGCCCAACGATTCGGTCAGACGCACAGCGCTTTCGCAGAGGGTGTCCCGTTGCTGTTGGTTGAGGACTGGCGACGGCGCTTCTTCGAAGATTTTCTGCCGCCGACGTTGCAGCGAGCACTCGCGCTCAAACAAATGCACGGCGTGCTGACCGTCGCCCAATACCTGCACTTCAATGTGCCGGGCCCGGCTGATAAACCGCTCCAGATACACTGCGCCATTGCCAAACGCCGCTTGGGCTTCGCGCTGGGAGCGGGGAAATTCTTCGCTCAGTTGCTCGGCGTTTTCCGCCAGACGAATACCGCGCCCGCCCCCACCGGCCGACGCTTTGATCAATAACGGGTAACCCACGGACTCAGCAGCCTTGAGTGCCGACTCGACGTCAAACAGTTCACCCGGCGAACCCGGCACCACCGGTACGCCAGCGGCTTGTGCGGTACGCCGCGCCTCGGCTTTATCGCCCATACGCCGGATCGTCTGCGCGCTTGGGCCGACGAAAATGGCGCCAGCCGCCACCACCGCTTCGGCGAAATCGGCGTTCTCTGAAAGGAAGCCGTAGCCGGGATGCACGGCATTGGCGCCCGTGGCTTTCAGGGCGCCGAGCAAGGCCTCGACGTTGAGATAACTTTTATCGGCACGGGCCGGGCCAAGAATGTGGATCTCATCGGCCATGCGCGCGGCCTGGGAATCGACGTCCGCCTCGCTGCACGCAGCAACGGTGGGAATGCCCAGTTCTTTGGCGGCGCGGATAATCCGCACGGCGATTTCGCCACGATTGGCGACCAACAGTTTATGAATGGTTTGAGTCATGATCGCGCCCTCACTCGTCGTCGAGTGTTGCGACGACTTGACCCGGTTCCACCGGATCACCGTCTTCTACCAAAAAGGCACTGAGGCGACCAGCCGTCCCGGCGGTCAGTTCGGAGAACTGCTTCATGACCTCGATCAGGCCAATGACCGTGTCAGCGCCGACCTGTGCGCCGACCTCGACGAAGTTCGCCGATTCCGGGGTGGCTTTGCGGTAGAAGGTCCCCGGCAACGGGGTGATGACTGTGTGTTCGGCCATGTCTGTTCCTTTTGGAATAGTTGTAGAAAGGCAGGCAAAAGTGAATCGTTGGGCAAACCCTCGCGTCTCTGTGCGAGGTGTTTGCGTCAGGTCTCAGCGCGGTGCGCGAACCGTTATGCCCGCGCCATCCAGCGCGCGACGCGTGGCTTCGACCAACGCCAGAGCTCCCGGCGTGTCGCTGTGCAAACAGATGGAATCAAACTCAATGGCGAGGTCTTCGCCCTCGACAGTGCGCACCACGCCTTGCTGGCAAGCACGCAGCACGCGTTCAGCGACGTGGGCCGGGTCGTAAGCCTGCACGTTGCGGGTGAACACGATGGAGCCACTGAGGTCGTATTCGCGGTCGGCGTAGAACTCGCGAATCACTGGTTGGCCGAGCTCTGTGGCAACCCGCCAGATCACCGAATCGGGCATGCAATACAACAGCAATTCCGGCTCCAGACGCTGGAGATTTTCCACCAGCAAACGGGCGGCCTCCTCGTCCCGCGCCAAGTGCATGTAGAGCGCGCCG
This sequence comes from Pseudomonas rustica, assembly GCF_049959085.1. Classification (NCBI taxonomy): domain Bacteria; kingdom Pseudomonadati; phylum Pseudomonadota; class Gammaproteobacteria; order Pseudomonadales; family Pseudomonadaceae; genus Pseudomonas; species Pseudomonas rustica. The sequence continues at coordinate 2,993,926 of NZ_CP188200.1, forward strand.
TGGGGTTTGATGTGCTGCAGGGCCACGCCTTGAACCCGGGCGAGTTCACGCAGGGCGCCCAACTGATAGAGCATGTCGTCGACCAGTTCCTGGGCCGGCGCATTGATGTGCCGACGGCCAAAACCGACCAGGTCGCGAAACCCCGGATGCGCACCGATGGCTACGCCCAGACGCTTGGCCTGCTCGACGGTGCGGCGCATGGTGGAAGGGTCGCCGGCATGAAAACCGGTGGCGATGTTGGCCGAACTGATAAAGCCCATCAGCTCATTATCGACACCATCGCCGATGGTCCACGGGCCAAACCCTTCGCCCATGTCAGAGTTGAAATCTACTGCCTGCATAGCACCTGCTCCCGACGCTTGTGACTTCATGCAGGTCAAGTTAGATTCCCGCTACCCCCTTGGGAAGATCTATTAATAGATAGGTTATCTTCTGAAAAACAGATACCCCGTCACTCGGAGTACCCATGTCACTGACCCTGCGCCAAGTCCGTTATTTCGTCGCCACCGCCGAGATCGGGCAAATTTCCCAAGCCGCGATTCATTTGAATATTTCCCAGTCGGCCGTGACGACGGCGATCAAAGAACTGGAAAGCATCCTCGGCACGCTGTTGTTCCAGCGCTCGGCCCAAGGCATGAGCCTGACCGACGCCGGTCGGCACTTTTTGAATCGGGCTTACGTGATTTTGCGCAGCGTCGATGACGCATTGAACAGCCCGTTGCCGGACATCCGCGCCAGCGGTGTATTGCGCCTGGCGGCGAGTTACACGGTGATCGGATACTTCCTGCCACACCATCTGCAACGGCTTGAGCACTGGCATCCAGACGTGGCCATCGAAGTCCACGAACAGGAGCGGCAAGCGATCGAACAAGGCTTGCTGGAAGGTCGTTTTGACATGGCCGTGGTGCTCACCGCCAACCTCACCCACCCGGACATCGTCTCGGAAATACTCTTCAACTCCGAACGCCGGTTATGGCTGCCCAGCCACCATCCGCTGTGCGAACGCTCGGCAGTCAGCCTCGCCGACGTTGCGAAAGAACCCTACATTCTGCTGACCGTCGACGAAGCCGAACATAGTGCCAAGCGCTACTGGGAACAAGCGCATCAGCAACCCAACGTGCGAGTGCGCACCAGTTCAGTCGAAGCGGTGCGCAGCATGGTCGCCAATGGCAGCGGCGTGGCAATCCTCTCGGATTTGGTACACCGCCCCTGGTCACTGGAAGGCAAACGCATTGAAACCCTGACCGTCACCGACAAAGTGACGCCGATGAGTGTCGGGCTGGCCTGGCATCGCGAACGCGAATTCAGCCCGGCGATGCAGGCGTTTCGTAACTATTTCCACGATGCATTTCTGGCGCCGCAACAGCTGTCTGCGCGACGGTGACAGCAGTGAAAAAAGTGGCTCACAAGGTCGCGTTATATCGACCCTTGGCCAGACGCTTTTGCCAATCGCCGCCCTGAGCGTTTTCGCACTCCTGCTCAGAATCAAAGCGAACATTGCGATCTGTCAGTTTCAGCTCAATACCCGCTTCATCCAGCGCAATAGCCGTCAGTTCAAAGATCCGTGCTTTTGCGTCAACCTCGGCGAGCTTTCTGTCGGCCAGGGTTTCGAACACCCAGATGATTTTCAGTGTTTCAGCCAGTGCATTCAGGTCAGCCGTGTGGGTGAGCCAGGTGAAGCCTTTGATTTCACTTTTTGCCGTTTCGCACGCTTCGGTCAGCGTGGTGATCAGCCGGCGTTCTATTCGCGCTAGTTCACGTTTTCCTGCGGGCATTGCAAGTTCCTTGGCAGATCATTAAAGGGGCGTAGGCGCACTCTGGCATTTTCGGCTGAACACCGCCATCCAGACCAACCCTGCTAATCTGTTCCCTATGAAAATTGCCATCATTTCCGACACTCACGGCCTCCTGCGCCCCGAAGCGTTAACCGCGATCGAAAGCGTCGAACTGATCCTCCACGGCGGCGACATCGGCGGCGCTGACATCCTCAGCCAACTGGCGCAAATCGCCCCGGTTCACGCCGTGCGCGGCAACAACGACTTGAACCTGGCTTGGGCCACCGACCTTCCCGATCACCTCACCCTCAACCTCAATGGCTGGCCAGCGCTGCTGACCCACGACATCGCCGACGTCCCCGCCCTGCTCGACAGCCGCACCCGCCTCATCATCACCGGCCATTCCCACAAACCCTTGATCGAGTGGCGCGGCGATCGGCTGTACTTGAATCCGGGCAGCGCTGGGCGGCGGCGTTTCAAACTGCCGGTCACCCTCGCCCTGCTCGACATCCACGCACAAGCTCTGGAACCGCAATTAATCCACCTCCTGCCCTGAAACTTTTTCACTCCAATCGGCCTGATCACCTAACCTCTTAGACTGTGTGTTCATCGAGAGTCGGTCTGTCCCATGCGCAACACGTTGAAGTCGTTGTTTCTCATCGCATTCATGCTGCTCACCGCCGGCAGTCCATCGCTGTGGGCCGCCGATCTGCCAGCACCTGCCGCGACCGCCGCCACGCCGCTTCCGGTCATTTCGCAAAGTGACCTGCAAGCCCTGCAACAACGCCTCGATGGCCTGAAACAGCAAATCTCCGCCGCGAACAATTACAACCAACTCGAAGGCCCACAGGATCGGGTGCAGGCATTCATTCTGGACGTCGATAAATTGTCGGCGGCGTTGTTACCGCAACAGGCGCAACTGACCGTGCAACTGGGCGTTTTGGGCGCAGCGCCGGACACCGAGATCGCCGCCGAGCAAGCGGATATCGTCGCGCAGCGAGCGACGCTGACGGAGCAAAAAAACAAAGTCGACGGCACGCTGAAAAGTCTGGCGGCGCTGAAGCAAAGTGCGGCGGATCTGATCACGCAGATCGCCGGCATCCGCCGCACATTGCTTGAAAGCGAGTTGACGCTCGGCACCCTGAGTGTGTTGAACCCGGACTTCTGGGCACCGCTGGTCAATCCTTCGCGGGATGATCGGCAGCGTTTCAGTTTTTTCGTTGATCAAGTTTCTGACACCTGGGCGACGGTGTGGGCGCCGGGGCGGTATTTTTATACGCTGGTGCTGCTCGCGCTGGCACTGGTGGTGTGGACGTTCGGCCGTCGTCTGGCCGAGCGCGGCTTGACCTGGGTTTGCATCCACCGCATGCCGGAAGGTCGTTTGCGCCGCAGTGCGCTGGCGTTTGCTTCGGCGCTGGCGACGATTGCGACCACCGCCCTCGCCCTGCATCTGCTGTATTACGCGCTCACCCGTCACGCGCCGCTGACGCCGGTGCTGTCGACGTTTTCCGAGGAATTCGAGAAGGCTGTGTACGCCTGCGTACTGATTACCGGGTTGAGCCGTGCGCTGTTGTCGATCGATCATCCATCGTGGCGCTTGCCGGCCATTCATGATCAGGTCGCGCAGGCACTGAAGCGCTTTCCACGCATTCTTTCCGGCACATTGCTGGTGCTGGTGACGCTGGTGCAGGTGTGCAACGCCACCGGCATGAGCAGTCAGATCGTTCTGACCGGGCGCGGCGTGACATCGATTGTGGTCATGGTGATTGTGGTGACACTGCTGCTGCGCGTCGGCAAGGTGCGCAAAGCGTTGGTCGCCGCCAATGACACGCAAGCGAACAGTACGTTCGCCGGGGTGATGTACACCATCGCCAGTATTTCGATGTTCGTCTCGGCGATTGCGCTGCTCACCGGTTACGTATCGCTGGCCCGTTTCATCACCTATGAAGTGGTCTGGGCCTACATTGTGCTGTCGGGTTTTTACTTGCTGATTCAGGTGATCAAGGACGGCTGCGAATACGCGTTCTCGCCCAAGCATGCGAGCGGCAAGGCGCTCAAACAGTTGCTGGGAATAGGCGATCGGCGCCTCGATCAGATCTCGATTCTATTGTCCGGTTTCAGCCGCGCGGCGCTGTTGCTGCTGGCGGTGATCGCCTTGTTTGTCGGTGGCATCGGCACCACGCTCGGGCAGTTGGCGACCAACATCATGGCGATCCTCGGCGGTGCCGGGTTGCGCAAGTTCAACATCGTCCCTTCGCATTTGCTTAACGCGGTACTCGCGCTGTTGATCGGTATCTGGCTGATCCGCGCCCTGAGCCGGTGGCTCGACAATGAATTCCTGCCCAAGACCGACATGGATCCAGGGATGTGTGCGTCACTGAGCACGCTGTTTTCCAACATCGGTTACGCGTTCGTGATTCTGCTGACGCTGTCGTCGTTGGGCGTGCAGTGGACGAACCTGGCGTGGATCGTCAGTGCGCTGTCGGTGGGTATTGGTTTCGGTTTGCAGGAGATCGTGAAGAACTTTGTTTCCGGTCTGATTCTGCTGACCGAGCGGCCGGTGAAGGTGGGCGATTTGATCAGCATCAGCGGCGTCGAGGGTGATATCCGCCGGATCAACGTGCGCGCCACCGAAATTCAGCTCAGCGATCGCTCGATTGTGATCGTGCCGAACTCGCAGTTGATCTCGCAGAATCTGCGCAACGTCACGCTGGGTGGTAGCGCTCAGGGTGTCGCGTCGCTGGAGTTGGTTTTTCCGCTGGATATCGATCCTGAAGCAGTGAAGGATCTGCTGCTGAACACGTACCACGAGAACGAAACCATCCTCGAAAAACCGGCGTCGTTTGTGCGCTTCAGCAAGTTGTCGCCGGACGGGATTACGCTGACGGTGACCGGTTATGTCGGCAGCCCGAGGATTGTCGGGGTGACCAAGAGTGATCTTTTGTTCGAGATTCTCAAACGGCTGGGAGCGGCCGGGATTGCGTTGGCATCGCCCCCACCCTGATGCCCCTGTAGATACTCTGTTTACGGTCAAGCTTTTGCGAGGTCTTTTGCGCTAAAAAGCTTGGCCGTATCGAAATCTTCTCCGGCTTGCATGCAAGCCCACAGACCGGTCAGGTATTTGCGCATGACGGCGACGATCGCCTGCATCTTTCTCTTTCCTCGCCCGATCAGCGCTTCGTAAAAGGCTTTCACGTTGCTGTCGCAACGAATGGCGGTCAGCGCTGGCATATACATCGCTGAGCGTAGGTAGGCGTTTCCGCCCTTACTTATCCGCCCAGGTTTATCGATGCTGGTACCTGATTGCGTAAGCCGCACATCGAGTCCTGCATGTCGGCTGACCTGCGCGGATTTAAGCGTCACCGGCAAGGTCGTCAATTCAGCCAGTGCCGCAAATACTGAAATTTCGCCCATCCCCGGCGCTGCGATCATGTGCCCGAACTGGGCGCTTAACGTCGGGCAATTGTCGATCAGTGCCCGGCCTGCGAGCCTGAAACGCTCGATTCGCTTGTCGAAGGCCTCAATGGCTTCTTCTTCGTCTTCAATCAACATCGTCAGGGTTGTTTGAGTAGCCTTCAGCGCATGCAGCTCGTTCTTGGCTCGGGTGCGATGACATGTCAGACGATTGATATGCCTTCCGATAGCCCGCAACTCCAGCTGTATGGCTGTAGGTGGAGTCCACAATCTTGGGCTCATGCGCTCGCCGTATTCAGCTAGCAATTGGGCATCGATTGCATCGGTTTTGCTGTTTTTCAGCATCAGCTTGGCGAAGTTATGAAAGCTCTTCGGATTGATAACCGAAACGGGCAAACCCGCCGCAGCGAGCTCCATGGCCAAATCCAGGTAATAGATGCCGGTGGCTTCCATCACCACGGATAAAGGCTTGAGTTCGAGCAACTTGTTGATCGCCGCCTTACGCCCTGCGGGTGTTTGGTCGATGTTGCAGGCGCCTGCAAAACGACCGTCGTTACGCCAACCCATGGCGGTCGTGCGAGACCCCACATCCAAACCGACATGCATGCTCATGCTTTCAACTCCGAGTGAACTGGGTTAAAAATGCTTCCTGGTTCCCCTGACCTCGAACTTCATGCCACTGCAACCTTGTAATGCGAAGTCCGACTCGTCGGCTTCTCGATACTCTTCGTGGTGGGCAATGAGGCGGGGGGACCTCTCTACAGACAAGGTCAGGAGCAAGTCCTGCCTTTAGGAGCGATCGGTCTCCCCCAGAAAAACATCTTCGTATGTCCGCACCAGTGAGCCTAGATCTCAATTGACTGGTGTGAGGGCAACATACAAGGAGCTGCGGAACGCTGCGATCTTTTGATCTTGTCTTGTAAAAAAAACACGATCAAAAGATCGCAGCCTCGTTTCACTCGACAGCTCCTACAGGCTTTCGGATCGTTCGTTGCGCAGCGACCCAAGGGTTATTCCGGAAGCGCCTATCAGCCTGCTTTTTAGGTCTTTATTGGTGATGAAACGGCGACCTTATACTCGCCGGGTTCGCCCAATCATCAATAAGGATGTTCCATGCCTCAACGTCTTTTACTGGCGGCACTGTTCGTCGCAGTCGCCGGTTGCGCCAGCCCTCCTCCTGCGTCCGTTCACACCCACGATCCTGCCAGTTCAACCCTGCAAGGCGATGCCTCACGGCCGGCGCAGGCGCAGTGGTTGCGCACTGAGTTGTACTTCTCGGTGGGATCGATCGATCGCAAGGAAGGCGCGGTCAGCCCGGCGCGCTGGCGCGAGTTTCTCGACAAGGAAGTGACGCCGCGGTTTCCGGATGGGTTCACGGTACTTGATGCTTATGGGCAGTGGAGCGATAAAGGCGCGAAGGAGCCGGAGCGTTTGAGCACTAAAGTCATTGTGATTTTGCATGAGAACAGTGCGAAACGTAGCAGCGATATCGAGGCGATTCGGTTGGCGTATAAGCATATTACCGGGGATTTGTCGGTGCTGCGGTTGTCGCAGCCGGCGGAGGTGTCGTTTTAAGAGCCCCTCACCCTAGCCCTCTCCCCGAGGGAGAGGGGACTGATTGGGGGATATTTGAGGGGTTCGCCGACTTGGACTTGCGTTGCCGAATCCATAATCGACTTGGTCTTTCAGGTCGATGTATCACTCAAGACACCTAGGTCGGCCCCCTCTCCCTTCGGGAGAGGGCTGGGGTGAGGGTTTGCCGTTAAGCGACTCAACCCGGCCAAAACCACCACGCCAGCCAAAAGAACGCCAATCCCCAAAAACGCCCCATACCCGACCACCGTCACGCTGGAATACAGCATGTACAGGCACAACCCAAAAAACAGCAACGGCAACAGCGGATACAACGGCACCCGCACCGGCCTCGCCACCTCAGGAAACCGCCGCCGCAATATGATCAACGCGACACTGCTCAAACTCAAAAACAACCAATACACCGGGGTCAAATACTCGACCATGGTGTTAAACCCGCTCTGAGTAAAACTGCCGAACATCACCAGCAACAACGCCACCGCGCCCTCCGCCAGCAACGCTTTGCGCGGTACGCCATGGCGATCATCCCAATCACCAAAACTGCGCAACTGCGGTACATCGCGAGCCGCAGCGTAAGTGGTGCGCGCGCCGACCAACAACGTCGAATTGATCGTGGCGATCGCCGCAATCCCCACCATCAGCAGAATCAGCATGACCCCGGGCGCGCCAAAAGCGCGGTTGAGCAGTTCAACTGCCGGCGCATTACTCGCCGCCAATCCGGCAAATCCCAGCCCCTGAACAAACGCCCAATTCAGCGCCAGATAGATAATCATCAACACCGTCAGCGCACCAATCATGGCGATGAAAATCCCTCGCCGACCATCGCGCACTTCCGCCGATAACGTCGCCGCATCACTCCAGCCGCCGAACGCCAGAAACACAAAAATCATCGCCGCCGAAAACCCGGCCATGCCGGTATTTTCCGGCAATACCGCCGAGCTTAGCGCCGGCGGTTCAACCCCTTGCCACGCCAGAAAAACACCCGCACTGGCGATGCTCAAAAAGCCCAACGCGAGCAAGCCAACCAGCAATGTCTGCGTGATGAAACCGATGTGCTTGCCCGTCAGATTCAGCAGCACCAACGCCGCGATCACCGCCCCGGCAAACAGCCCCGATCCGAACTGTCCCAGCGGCACCACCGCATTCATGTAATCGGCAAACATAAACGCCGACAACGCAATCCACCCGGTGTGCATCACCGAAAACCGCGACCACGCGAACAGAAACCCCATGCGCTCGCCATACGCCGTGCGCAGAAAATGGTAGTCGCCGCCGGGATGCGGAAACGCTGTGGCCATTTCCGCAAAGCACAGCGCGCCGATCATCGACGTCACGCCGCCAAGCACCCACACCAGGTAGAAGTGCTCGGGCCCGACATTGAGCGCCACGGTCGGCGCGGTTTTCAGGATGTCGGTGGTGATCACCATGCCCAGCGTAATCAGCAGCGCCTGGAACACCGGCAGATGCCGCCCCGGCCCGGCGTTAGAAACCATAGGTGGCGCGAGCGTAGTAGTAAGCGCCGTTGGTGCCGATTGGTGAGAGCACGTCGTACGGCAAGTTGCCGCCGTAGTTGATCGCCGAGCCGGAGCGTTCCGGGTAGTTGTCGGTGAGGTTATTGCCACCGACGGCGATGTTGAATTTCGGGGTGAATTTGTAGGCCACCTCGGCGTCCAGTTGCCACACCGCGCCGTAGGTCTGCTCCGGTTGCGAATCACCGAAATCAAACACACGAGTAGTCTCACCCTGACGGGTCAAACGCCCGAGCAAGCCCCAATGTTCGCTGGCCCAGTTGGCGGAAAAGATGAAGCGATCCTTCGGCGCGGCGTCGGTCAAGGTGTTGGTTTCTTCGACGCCGACCAGCGCGTCATTGCCGATGCCTAGCGCGGTCAGTTGCGACGGCGTGCCTTTGGTGCTGGTGACTTTGGTGTGGTTGTAGGTGTACGCGGTGGTCAGGCCGAGTTGCCCTTCGTAGAACGGCTGATGATAGTTGAGCACCAATTCGGCGCCGTGGGTGCTGGTGTCGGCGGCGTTGGTGAAGAAGTTGACGTCATGTATGCCGGCCACGCCGAAGTTGTCATTGATGTAATTTTCCAGCGCATCGCTGCCGATGCGTTGCGACAGGGTGATGCGGTCTTTGACGTCGATGCGGAACACGTCCAGCGACGCATCGAAGCGTTCGTTCAACTGGAACGTCAGGCCGAGGCTGAAGTTTTTCGAGGTTTCCGGATCAAGTTTTTCTGCGCCCAATGCACGGGCGATCGGGTCGTTGACGGAGAGCACGCGAATGTCGGTCAGCGTGCCGCCGTCGCCGAAGTTGCTGGTGGTGTTCTGGAAACCGCTCTGCGCCAGAGACGGCGCGCGGAAGTTGTTCGACACCGCGCCGCGCACCGCCCACTGCTCGGTGAGTTTGTAGCGGCCACTGAGTTTGCCGGTGAGTTTGCTGCCGGCGTCGTCGTAATGCTCCCAGCGCGTGGCGGCGTCGACGAAGAAACGGTCGGTGAGATCGCCGGACAACTCGGCGTAAGTACCGAACACATTGCGATCCAGATCCGACTCTTCACTCGGGCGCAGTCCATTGGCGCCATCGGCTCCGGAGCCGACATAGGAAGCCGCGTCACCGGCGTAAGTCAGGTAGTTTTCGTAGCGGTATTCGCCGCCGACGGCCAACACAAATGAGCGTTCGCCGAGGCGCAGTTCGCGAGTGAAATCGAGGTTGGTCGTGGTCTGGCGCAACTCGTAATCGCCGGTATCGAACTCGGTGGGAGAGTCTTCACCGAGACTGACGTTGAGCGTACGCCGCGTCGATCCATCGAAGCGATTGCGGCCATGGGTGACGCTGCTGTCGAAGTCCCAGTCGTCGCCGATCATGCCTTTGAAACCGGCGGTGGCCGAGACGTCCTTGTTGTCGCCGAGCGATTGCGGCAGGTAGCCGTTGGGGTAGAACTGCGGCTGCTCGTACGGGTAGCGATAGAATTCGGCGCCGGTGGTGTGGCGCTGGTTGTAGGTGCCGAAGCTGTAAGCCTTGCCGCCGGCCAGCGGCAGTTCGCTGTTGAACCACAGGTTGACGTCGCGGGCGATGCCGTCGCCCATCACGTAGTTGCGCTGGTTGGGGATGTCGTCGAAGCCGTCGAAACCGGCGCGATTGGTCGGGTTGCGATCCTTGTACTCGGTGCCGCCGCGAATGAAGCCGCCCTCCTCGCCGAGGCGCGTGCCGATCTTGGCGGTGGTCACGCTGTTCTGGCCGTCGGTGGTGGTTTTGCCAATCGCGTCCTGATGGGTGTGATAGGCGCCGTAGCTCGTCGTCACTTCGCCGCCCTCGGGGGCGTCGTCGAGGATGATGTTGATCACCCCGGCAATCGCATCGGAGCCGTATTGCGCACCGGCGCCATCGCGCAGCACTTCGATGCGTTTGATCGCGCTGATCGGGATTGAGTTGAAATCCACCGGCGCCGTGCCGCGACCGATTTTCGAGGAGTCGTTGACCACCGCCGAAGTGTGCCGGCGTTTGCCGTTGACCAACACCAGCACCTGATCCGGGCTCATGCCGCGCAGTTGGGCGGCGCGTACATGGTCGGCACCGCCGGAGTTGGACTGGCGCGGCAGGCTGAACGATGGCAACAGCGTCTGCAACGCTGCGCCCAATTCGCCATCCGCCGCGCCGGCGGCTTTCAGGTCATCAGCGGTGAGCACGTCGACCGGCACTGGCGAATCCAGCACGGTGCGCGATGTGCCACGAGTGCCGGTCACCAATACGGTATCGAGTTTGGCTTCATCGTCAGCTTGCGCGGGAAGTTGCCAGATGGACGTGAGCACAGCAGCAGCGAGTAATGAACGCGAACGGTAATACATGCAACAGCTCCTTGAATCGCAGCTAATACCCGGCCCTGCCAACCAAAAGTCGTCGGCAATCAGTGCACGGCAATGTCTGCTGTAGTTTTATAAAACAGGAAGGCAGCGAAGGCTGTTAGATCGGAAAGTGCAAATAGAACGCAGGATCCCCAAAAGTAAGCTTTTCCCCTTGGAGGCCGATGCTAGACGAGCGGAGGGCTGTGGCAAAAGAACCAATAACGCTTAGGTTATATCGGCTTGGCGGAGTGTGCTTAGAGCAACATAAGTGTTGCCCAGGCAACACTAAATCCAACTAACAACAACTAACCTACCGAAACCTTGTAGGAGCAGAGCTTGCTCGCGAAGAGGCCACTCCTGCCAACATATTCTTTGAATGAGCCACCGCTTTCGCGAGCAAGCTTTGCTCCTACAGTTTTAACGGTGGCGAGCAATTAATCACTCGGGGTTTGCCGAAAACTCACCGCCAGGCGATTCCAGCTGTTGATCGTGGTCACGGCCATGGTCAGGTCGACCAGTTCCGCTTCGTTAAACTGCTCGCGCGCCTGTTGATACACGTCATCCGGCACATGGCTTTCCGCCAACAAGGTCACCGCCTCCGCCCAGACCAGTGCCGCGCGTTCACGAGGATTGAAAAACCCGCTGTCACGCCACACTGCAATCGCATACAACCGCCGGTCACTCTCCCCCGCTCGCCGGGCTTCGACCGAATGCATATCCGTGCAAAACGCACAGCCGTTAAGTTGCGAGGCGCGGATCTTGATCAGTTGCAGCAACGGCTGTTCGATGCTCAAGTTGCTGGTCAGCGCCTCCATGGCAATCATCGCTTTCATCGCTTTGGGTGAGGCGCTGTAGTAATCCAGACGCGGGGACATGGCTTGATCTCGGCAGGCGCAATAAAGACTTCAAAGTAAGCGCCAAGAGGTTAGCGTTACAGCCCCAATTCCACGGAAAAGTGCCACACCAATAGCGCGCTAAACACAAATCCCCTGTAGGAGCTGCCGAAGGCTGCGATCTCTTGATCTTAAAAAGCAACATCAAGAGATCGCAGCCTTCGGCAGCTCCTACAGGGGTTTATGCCAATTTCGGGTATTTGTGCTGCGCAACTTCTGCCAATCGCCCAACAGCGCTAATCTGGCGGGCACTTCACATTGCCTCGGAGCCACGTCGGTATGGAACTTCATGTCGTGATCAACGGCCGCAAGGATCTCGCCGGTCAGTTGTACCAACAGCTGCGCGGCGCCATCGAATCCGGGCGTCTGGCCGCTGGCACGCAATTGCCGCCCAGCCGCTTGCTCGCCGAGCAACTGGGGATCTCGCGCAAAACCATCTCCGACACCTACGCGCAACTGACCTACGAAAACTTCCTCACCGGCGTGATCGGCAAAGGCACCTACGTCAACGCGCGCCCGGCGCAGGTTCAGCGCAAGCAAAGTCACAGCGAATTGGCCAGTGCCGAGGTGATCGAGAGCTGGCGCAATCTGCCGGTATTTCTGCGGCACCCGACACTGGAAGGTTCGCTGCGTTACGACTTCATTGGCGGCGCCACCAGCAAGGGCCAGTTTCCGCAGGATGACTGGCGTCGGTGCGTCGCCCATGCGATGCGGCAGATGGCGCAGTCGAAAGGCTTTTACAGCGTTGCCGAAGGTTTGCCGTCGCTGCGCAACGCGATTGCCCGACACATCGCATTTTCTCGTGGGGTGAACTGTCAGGACGAAGACATCGTGGTCTGCAACGGCGCGCAACAGGCGCTGGATCTGATCGCTCGCGTGCTGCTGCGTCCTGGCAGTCTGGTGGCGATGGAAGACCCGGGCTATCCGCCAGCTCGCCTGCTGTTCGGCACGCACGGGGCCACCGTGGTCGGTATTCCAGTGGATGCCGAGGGCATTCAGGTCGAACACATTCCCGAAGGCACGCGGCTGATTTACGTGACGCCGTCGCACCAGTTTCCGTTGGGCATGCCGATGAGTCAGGCGCGCCGCGAAGCCTTGCTGGTGCGTGCGCATGAGCTCGGCGCAATCATCATTGAGGATGACTACGACAGCGAGTTTCGCTACGAAGGCCGGCCCACTGATTCGCTGTACAACCTCGACCAGCGCGGTCTCGTCGCCTATGTCGGCACCTTCTCGAAAACCTTGCTGCCCGAGTTGCGCCTGGGCTACGGAATTCTGCCGCCGGCGATCCTCGAAGCGGTGATCCGCGCCAAGCAGCTCACCGATTTGCACGCGTCCACCCTGCCGCAATGGGCGCTGGCCAAGTTCATCGCCGAGGGCTGTTTGCTCAAGCATATTCGCCGCTGCCACACGATTTATGCGCAGCGCCGCGAACGGATTCTGGCGCGCATGGCCAGCGATCTGTCGCCTTGGCTTGATGCGGTGCCGGCCAGTGCCGGATTCCACATGGCGGTGTTTTGCAAAGTGCCGATCGACCTGCCGCTGGTGATCGAACTGGCGAAAAAGGTCGAAGTCGGTCTCTACGCCATCAATGGCTTTTATTACCAGCAGACGCCGCGTGATGGTTTGTACTTTGGCTTCGGCGCGATTGATACCCTGGACATTGATATCGCCCTCGATCGCCTGCGCGACATTCTCCAGCAAGTCGCCTGAGCGATTGGCCTAACGGATTAACCGCCGATTGGTTATTGGTGATCGGCGGGTGCAGGCCTATTCTGCACAGGCGTTATCCCTCAATGAGCAGGATTCGTCCGGCCTGATTCAGGAGTGTGAGCAATGTCCAACGAAGTGATCAACACGGTGCAAGTGCAGGCTGCTGCCGGCCGCTCTGACGAGCTGGGCAAGCAACTGCAAAGGATCGTCGAAACCCTGCGCGAAACGCCGGGCTGCGATTCCTACCTGGTCGACCGCTGCCCCGAGGACAGCCACCGCTGGACGGTCAGTGCGCGCTGGCAGTCGGAAGCGGCGATGCAGGCGCATTTCAACCGGCCTGAAGCGCAGGGGTTTATAGACTTGATTGATAGCCGGCTGGCCAATAGTGTGGACTTCAACAGCTTTCCCATTGTTTAGAAAATCAAAAGATCGCGGCCTTCGGCAGCTCCTACATTGGAATTCGTTCACTGTAGGAGCTGCCGAAGGCTGCGATCTTTGCTTTTTGTGCAAACCGTAATTGGTCACCCAATCTTCCCGAATATTGGCCGTTTGCTTGCCCCGCCCCTCGGACTACTGTGATTACCAACCACCCCCCAACCGGTAATCCACCATGAAAACCCTGCACCTTGTCGCTGCCGCCCTCGCCCTGGCCCTCTCCACCTCGGCCTTCGCCCACGACCCCTCGGAAAAAGTCACCGTACTGCAAGACCAGATGCTGAAAAACGCCCCCGGCAAAAAAGCCATGATGATCGAAGTCGACTACAAACCCGGCCAGTCTTCCATCGCTCACAAACACGACGGCACCGCGATGGCCTACGTGCTCGAAGGCGAAGTGATCTCTCAGGTGAAGGGCGAACAGGCGATCACCTACAAGAAAGGTCAGTTCTGGTACGAGCCCGCCGGTTCCGAGCATTTGGTCTCGAAAAACGCCAGCCAAACCAAGCCAGCCAAGTTGCTGGTGTTCATGGTGCTGTCCCCGGATGAGCAAGTGCTGATTCCGCTGAAAAACTGATGGTTGTTTAGCCAGCCATAAATAAAAAGGTGCAAATTGCCGATTTGCGCCTTTTTATATCCCGATGCAATTAACCGGATCGGGTTACAGCAAATAAAACTATTCAATACAAAACCAGACAGCAAATTGTCAGCTTATTTGCCGCGCGACGGGGGTAGTCTGAATTAACTGCCGTCATTGACGGCAACTTTAAACTTTCCGACTGATGTTGTTTCACGGGAGAAACACCATGAAACTTGCGTTCACCAGTATGTTGGCAATATCGGTTTTAGCCCTCTCCGCCTGTTCAGTGCCGACGGCGCCAAAAGCAGTCTCGTCTCTCGATACCCTGCTGCCGCATCCAACAGGTCGCAGTAGCGCCACTCAGGTAAAAAGCGGTCCCGGCGTATCGCTCGGCGTGGTCTACAGCCCAAGCACCCAGAGCAACCGCGAATACCTGCGCGACTATCAAGCCAACGCCGGCACCGGTTTCGGCCAGAGCCTGCTGGTCCAGCCGATCCACGACGCCTACGTCGCCAGCTCGAAACCGGACATGGCGGTGGAATGGGTCAACGCCTCCCTGCAACGCCAGTTCGGTTCAGTGACGGTGTATCCGGACATGCAAAGCTTGCGTGCAGCCAAACCGGATGTCACCGCAATCGTCGACACTCACAGCCAGCTGATCACCTCGCGCAGCTCGGATATCAAGGCTGATGTCAGTGCCGATTTTTATGATGCGGGATTGAACTACATCGGCACGGCGAAAGGTTCAGAAGCGAAAGAACTGACCCCGGTGTGGGCGGACTTCAAACGCTCGGAAGAGATTGTTGCCGATATTAACCAGCAGCAGGACGTGCAAGTTCGGGCGCTGCAAAAGTTTGACCAATCGCTCAACAATTTAGTCGCACGGCCTGCGGATAAAGTGTCGATGCTTGATACTAAACAAGATCAGAAGTTGTATTGAATGTAAGAGGCTCTTCGCGAGCAAGCCCGCTCCCACGGGTTTTGTGGAACTCCGATCCCTGTAGGAGCTGCCGAAGGCTGCGATCTTTTGATCCTGATCTTTTAAAGGCAAAAGATCGCAGCCTTCGGCAGCTCCTACACTGGTCGGTACCAATCCATGAGACACAAAAAAGCCCCGGCATCTCACGATACCGGGGCTTTTTCATTCAGCGCTTACTTATGCCGTTTCAAGCTCGGCATTCGCTGTCGCTGCAGGCACTACTGCTTGCCCGCTCAACGCCAGATCCAGCAGTTCACGGTTGGCCACCGCGTACATGGCGTAGTCCGTGCCGCTCGCAGCGCGGATTTCCACCAGCATGGCGCGCCAGCGCGAGATCATGCTTTCGTGTTGCTCCATCCACAGCGCCAGACGTGCTTCCACGTCCAGTGTGCCGTCGCCCTGTTGCAGGACGGAGATGGTGATCGCACGTTGCTGCCAGTCGACATCATCACGGAACGCTTCACGGGCCAGGGCTTGCCAGTTGTTTTCAACCGGCAGCGCGCTGATCTGTTGCAGGTACCAGGTGATGTCCAGCGCACTGCCCACGGCGAAGTAGGCTTTCGCCACTTCGGCAGGGTTCTGGCCAGTCACGTCGGAGGCTTCGATGATTGGCAGCAAGGTGTACAGGTGCGAGGTGCCCGCAACCATACGCGCCAGCAATTCCGGCACACCGGCTTCGACGTACGCCTGATAACGCGCCTGCCAGTTTTCACGGATTTCGCCGCTCAGCAGTTCGTCGAGTTTCAGGCCCAGCTCTTTCAGGTGCGGACCGAAATGCGCGACGTCACGGGCAGCGTTCTGCTCGTTGCGACGGGCACGCAGGAACCAGCGTGTAGCACGGCGGCCCAGACGCATCAGCTCGTCCATCAGCTCCAGCTGAACGTCAGCGGCAACCTGATAGTCCAGCGCTTCGATCTGACGGAACCAGTGCGGGAGGTGGAAGATGTCGCGCACGATCACATAAGCGCCAGCGACGTTCGCCGGGCTCATGCCGGTCGACTCTTTGAGTCGTTGAACGAAGGTGATGCCCATGTGGTTGACCAGGTCGTTGGCGATCTGGGTGCTGACGATCTCGCGCTTCAGACGGTGACGACGCATGGCTTCGGAGAACTTGCTGACCAGGGTCGGCGGGAACGCCGTTTCCATGTCGCGGGTCAGGTAATCGTCGTCCGGCACCAAGGAGCCCAACAGCTGCTCCTTGAGATCGATTTTGCTGTACGAGATCAGCACCGACAGCTCAGGACGGGTCAGACCGTGGCCTTCAGCAATGCGCTCGGCCAGTTGCTCTTCGGTCGGCAGGAACTCGATGGCACGGTCCAGCTTGCCACGACCTTCCAGATCGCCCATCAGACGCTTGTACTCAGCGATGCGCGCATAAGCACGACGCGCCGCCAGCGACAGCGCCTGAGTCTGCTTGTAGTTGTTGCCCAGCACCAGATTGCCGACTTCGTCGGTCATGCTCGCCAGCAACTGGTTGCGTTGCTTGTCGGTCATGTCACCGGCCTGAACCACTTCGTTCAGCAGGATCTTGATGTTCACTTCGTGGTCGGAGCAGTCCACGCCACCGGCGTTGTCGATGAAGTCGGTGTTGGAACCGCCGCCATTCAGACCGAATTCGACACGACCCAATTGGGTCATGCCGAGGTTACCGCCCTCGCCCACGACTTTGCAGCGCAGCTCGTTGCCGTTTACGCGCAATGCATCGTTGGCCTTGTCGCCGACATCGGCGTGGCTTTCAGTGCTGGCCTTGACGTAAGTGCCGATACCGCCGTTCCACAGCAGATCCACCGGCGCCTTGAGCAAGGCATTCAGCAGTTCAGTCGGGGTCAGCTTGTCAGCCTTGATGTCGAAGCGTTCCTGCATCTGCGGGGAAATTGCGATGCTCTTCGCGCTGCGCGAGAAGATACCGCCACCCTCGGACATGATGCTGGTGTCGTAGTCGGTCCAGGCCGAACGCGGCAGGTCGAACATGCGCTGACGCTCGACGAAGCTGGTCGCCGGGTTCGGGTTTGGATCGATGAAAATGTGCAGGTGGTTGAAGGCAGCAACCAGTTGCAGCTTGTCGGACATCAACAGGCCGTTACCGAACACGTCACCGGCCATGTCGCCGACGCCGACAACAGTGATGCTGTCTTCTTGAACATTGATGCCGCGCTCGCGGAAGTGACGTTGTACGCCGACCCACGCGCCTTTGGCGGTAATGCCCATTTTCTTGTGGTCGTAACCGGCCGAACCACCGGACGCAAACGCGTCACCCAGCCAGAAGCCGTAATCGATGGCGATGCCGTTGGCGATGTCGGAGAAGGTCGCAGTGCCCTTGTCCGCCGCCACTACCAGGTACGGGTCGTCATCGTCGTGGCGCACCACGTTCAATGGCGGCACCAGCGCGCCGTCTTTCAGGTTGTCGGTGATGTCCAACAGACCGGAAATGAAGATGCGGTAGCAGGCGATGCCCTCAGCCGCGATCTCGTCACGGCTGCCGCCCAGAGGCAGGCGGCGCGGCAGGAAGCCGCCCTTCGCGCCCACTGGCACGATGACCGAGTTCTTCACTTGTTGAGCTTTTACCAGGCCAAGAACTTCGGTGCGGAAGTCTTCTTCACGGTCGGACCAGCGCAGACCGCCACGGGCGACGTTACCGAAGCGTAGGTGCACGCCTTCAACGCGTGGCGAGTAGACGAAGATTTCGAACTTCGGCACTGGCTTCGGCAGTTCAGGGATCGCGTGCGGGTTGAACTTGAAGCTGAAGTACGACTTGTTCTGGCCGTTGGCATCAGTCTGATAGAAGTTGGTACGCAGGGTCGCTTTGATCAGGTCGAGGTAACGACGCAGGATGCGGTCTTCGTTGAGCACCTGAACGTCGTCCAGTGCCGTCAGAATCGCTTGTTCCAGACGCTGTTGCTTGTCTTCCAGATCGTCGTCGCTGAGCTTGCGCGCCAGATAGAAGCGGGTCTTGAACAACCGGGTCAACTCGCGAGCGATGTCGGTGTGGTTGTTCAGGGTGCTGGCGATGTAACCCAGATCGAAGCCCAGACGAATCTGCTTCAGGTAACGGGCGTAAGCGCGCAGCAGTGCGACGTCGCGCCAAGGCAGGCCGGCGGTCAGCACCAGACGGTTGAACGCATCGTTCTCGGCTTCGCCCCGGACGATGTGGACAAAGGCGTCCTGCAGGGTGTCGTTGAGTTGCTGGATGTCGAGATCCAGACCTTCAGCGGCAGTGAACGCGAAGTCGTGAATCCAGAACTCGCGGCCATTGGTGTGACGCAGACGGTACGGGAATTCACCCAGCACGCGCAGGCCGAGGTTTTCCAGAATCGGCAGCACGTCGGACAGCGCCAGCGGCGTGTCGGCGTGGTACAGCTTGCAATGCAGCTCGCGTTGGCCGGAGACCTGGCCCAGCGGCTGATAGAAGCTCATCACCAGCGGATTTTTTTCGTTGAGGCTCAGCAGGTGCTGCATGTCGACCACGGCCGAATGCGCAGCGAAACGCTCGCGGTAACCGGCCGGGAAGCCTTTCGGGAAGTCCGCCAGCACGTTGGTGCCGTGGGCTTCGCCGAAGCTTTCGACGGTCAGTGCGGCGTAGTCGTCCTGCCAGCTGCGGCAAGCCTGCACCACTTCTTTTTCCAGCAGCAGCGGATCGATGTCGAGACGGTTTTTCGGGTCGACACGCAGGATCAGCTGAACGCGAGCCAGCACGGACTCGGAGAAGAACGTCCAGAATTCGCAGTCGGAAGCCTTCAGGCGCTCCATCAGCACTTGCTGGATCTTCTGGCGAACTTCGGTGGAATAGATGTCGCGCGGCACGTAGGCCAGGCAGTAGCAGAAACGACCGTACGGGTCTTTGCGCAGGAACACGCGGATCTTGTTGCGTTCCTGGATCTGCACGATCGACATCACGGTGCTGAACAGCTCGTCGACCGGGGTCTGGAACAGGTCATCACGCGGCAGCACTTCGAGTACCTGCGCCAGTTCCTTGCCCAAGTGAGCCTTGGACTGGAAGCCGGAGCGGTGTTCGATTTCGGCGACCTTGCGGCGGATGAACGGGATGACCCGCACGCTCTCGCCATACACCGACGAGGTGTACAGGCCCATGAAACGGTGTTCTTTGATGACTTTGCCGTCGGCGTCGATTTCACGGATCGACACGTAATCCGGGTAAGCCGGACGGTGCACACGGCTCGGGTGCGCAGCCTTGGCGAACGACAGCAGGGTCGGTTCGCGCAGGTAGTTCACCGCGTAGTCTTCGATGCGCAGGTCGTCGTAGGTCAGGCCGGTGCGCAGCAGTTTGGTCAGGCCAAGGAAGGAGTTCTGGTCGTACTCGATGTGGCCGCCATCGGCTTGATCGGTGACCACGAACTCTTCGTAGCCAAGGAAGGTGAAGTGGTTGCCCACCAGCCATTCCAGGAAGCTTTTGATTTCGTTCTTTTCTTCGGCATCGACGGCGAACGCGCTGTTGTCGAGTTTGGTGAGGATTTCCTGCACCTTGGCTTTCATCGGCTCAAAATCGGCGACCGCAACGCGGACTTCACCGAGAACCTGTTCCAGCTCTTTGCTCAGCACATTCAGTTCGGCCGCGTTGGCGCAGCGGTCGATTTCCAGGTACATCAACGACTCTTGCAGAATGCCGTCGCCCTGGGTGCCTTTCGGCAGGATTTCCAGCAACTCGCCCTTGCTGCCACGACGCACGCTGAGCACGGTGGTTTGCAGGGTGTGGATGCTGTAGCCGCGACGGTTCAGTTCGGTACGAACCGAGTCGACGAGGAATGGCAGGTCGTGGTGCAGGACTTCGACCGCGGTGTGGGTCGACTGCCAGCCATGACGCTCGTAATCGGGGTTGTAAACGCGCACTTGTGGTTGCGCGTGATCGAAGCGCTCAAGCAGGCGCCACGCAGAGAGAGTACAGCCAGCGAGGTCGGAGAGGCGACGTTGAGTCAGCTCGTCCAGAGAAATGATGCCGAAGAATTGTTCAGCGAACAGCGCCACTTGTGGCAGTGCCTGTTCACTGATGTGCTGCGCCAGTGCCGCTTGCAGTTGGTGCTGGAAGTCGGCTTTGCTGGCTGCGGTGAAGAACGCCATCTGTGGTACTCCGCTTAAGCTTGTTATTGATGGAAAGCGTCGCGTGCAACACCCCTTTCGGGGCTTGTGTCGCCCTGTTCCTGATTCTCGGGCAGAGGAAACAGGGGGACAGGTGGGTGAAGCTGGACGAGACACTCAGGTCACATTCACCTTCCATTGAATGGGCATCTGCAAAAGCGACTGCCAGGCTTGCCGACAATGCCTTTACGGGTGCTCATCCGTTGCGCAGCTTAATGGCTGCGACAATGTGTCTGCTTGCGGTGCTGCGACATATTCGTTCATAGGCAGGTAAATGAAGGCTTTCGCACCGGTAAACACTAGCAGCCGTGGCGGAAAACGACGGGGGGAATGCCCGGTTTTACGGGACATTCGTGCCAATCGCTGCCCCGTGGCGGCTACATATCCAGAAACGAAAACCCTCACGGCCGTTCTATCGACCCTGAGCGTGGCATCCGGTTCAGCACTGGCTTTTGACACGGATCAGTCCGGCAACTCTTCGTAGGCCCGGAATTTGCTCACGGTGGCGCAGTCGTAGCACTGCATCTGCAGGGTCAATTTGTCCATGCTGGCGTCGACATTGCTGGAGTCGCACTCGCGGCAGAACAACTGCGGATAGTCGACCTGTGGCGCGGCGACCGGCGAGCCGGTGAGAAACCGAGGCACAAATTCGTCTCGCCAGAACAGCCCCGGCGACTTGGCAAAACCGGCACCACTGTCTTTGAGCACGACGTCGTAAAGCAGGCGGGTCATGGCCGGCTGCGGCACGCGCGTATCGCGGTAGCTGTCCTTGCGCCAGTTCTCCGCCAACGCGAGCTGCGCGGTGCTCTGCATGTTGCGCGGAATGGTGTTGGAGGCGTGAGTGCGACCCTTGGAGTTGCCGGTGGCATAGAAATGCGCAGCGCTTTTCACCGCGACTCTGGCGAAGTAGTAAATCTGACTGACCGAGAAGTTCTGCAGCAACGTGCCGATCACCGAGTCGGCGCGGGCTTCGGCGGTGAACGCCATGCCGACCATATTGGCCTGCAGGTGAACGTATTGAATGGATTCCTCCCGCGCGAGCCTGAAGATCAATGCGTACAACTCACGCTTCCAAACCGGCAGCACAGGCCCGGACAACTCTTCGTACAGGGCCAGATAGAGCATATCGCGCGTGCAGCGCACGCCTTCGTCCAGCGCGACGTTGGCCCGCCAGTAAACGGCCGAATACGTGCCGATGCTGAACTCGTCGGCCCGATTGAACGCCCGAATGTCCGATGCCGTATCGACTTGCAAGGCGCCCGCCTCGTGCAGACCTTTCACCAGTTCTTCACTGAAAGCGTCGGTGGACGTGAGCTTTTCCCCTCTGATTTCAGCATCAAGCGCGGCAATGCGCTCGCCTGCGCCTTGGCCGCCGTCATCCAGTAACGCCAGCAGAGCAACTTTTTGCTGGAATCCAAGACTGGCAAAGGGTACCGGTGGGCTTGGCGTACCGTAGCGCGCGGCCAGATCACTGCGGTCACGTTCGGCCTGATCGGCGAGTTGCTGTTTGCGCAGCCGGACACAGGCATCACAACCACACACGCTGCGCCGCGAGCCCGCACCGGCGGTGAAGTATTGATGCTCGCAATTCACACATTTGTAAGCACTGCGCAGGGAAACCGGGGTGCCACGGGAGGGGCGGTGCATCCACATCGGCAATTCACAATACGGGCATGTCAGGTCAGCACTGACGATCGGCGGCAGCACTTTCAACACACTGCGTACGGTATCCGGCAGTTTGTACTCGGCGATCAGGTCGGCGGTTTTTTCGCCGTTGAGGTAGCGCTGGTAAAGCTGTTCCACCTGCTCCTCGGACAGATGACTGATTTCTTGCGCCCATTGGAAATATCGCTTCATCAAAAGACATCCTTTTTTGCATGTTGGCCATCGCACTCCGTTGCGTTCGAACAGCAAAATCTGACGGCAAACATCCGCCAAAACAAGCGAAAAGGCCTCCAATTCACGCTATTTTTATTCTTCTCAAAAACCCTACGAGGCCAGCGGATTTTTCTTACTCGACTCTGGGAATAGTCTTTAAGAACAGCCCTGCACTCGACGATGTTTCAGCAGAATTTCCCTCAGGCTGGCAAAATCGCACTTTTTGCGCACTGTCCACCGCGTTAGCCCCCCAGGAATTCCCCATGCAAATGACCACCGCCCTATTGATCGTCAACCCATGCGACGACGAAGAAGACAACATGGCCATGCTCTGCTGCCACAGCGACAAGGGCGACATGTTTCTGATGAGCCGCTATCCGGACGAGGACGAGCTGGAAATCACCCTGGACGGCGAGCCATCGACGCTGGACGGCGTGAAGGTCACGTTGAGCTCAACGCTGTTGAAGATTGAAATCGGCGCGGCGGATGCTGATGCGTTGAATGGGGATGATGTGCTGGAGATCAGCTTTAACCCGGATATGGTTGATCTGGATGAGGTTGTCGAGACCCTGAAAAACATCCTCGACGGGACTGGCACCTTCATCAACGAGGCTTGATGGTGCTTCAACCGGCCCCTTCGCGAGCAGGCTCGCTCCCACATTGACGGATGTACGCCGCTCAAAATGTGGGAGCGAGCCTGCTCGCGAAGGCGTCCGAAAGAACACTACCCCTCCCCGGCACTACAAAAATCCAACAATTCCCCCAGTCATTTCCCGCACTTTGCGAAAAATGCCGTTAGTCGCCACCCCCCGCGATGGATTAAAGTAACGCCCCCAGCCCCGGCGTTATCCGAACGCCCGTGGCCACCCCTTTCCAGGAACAGTCACCGATGGAACATCGTGAAGCGCTGCTGGCGCTGCGAACCTTTCTTTCAACGCAGATTCTCGGCCAGGAAAAACTCATCGAGCGTTTGCTCATCGCCCTGCTCGCCGACGGCCATATGCTGGTCGAGGGCGCCCCGGGTCTGGCCAAGACCAAAGCGATCAAAGAACTCGCCGAGGGCATCGAAGCCCAGTTCCATCGCATCCAGTTCACCCCTGATCTGCTGCCCGCCGACATCACCGGCACCGAGATCTATCGCCCGGAAACCGGCAGTTTCGTGTTCCAGCAAGGGCCGATCTTCCACAATTTGGTGCTGGCGGACGAAATCAACCGCGCGCCGGCCAAGGTGCAATCGGCGCTGCTCGAAGCCATGGCCGAGCGTCAGGTTAGCGTCGGCCGCAGCACCTACGAGCTGTCGCCGCTGTTTCTGGTGATGGCCACGCAGAACCCGATCGAGCAGGAAGGTACCTATCCGCTGCCGGAAGCCCAGCTCGACCGCTTCCTGATGCACGTAAAAATCGGTTTTCCGGATGCCGCCGTCGAACGCCGCATCCTCCAACAGGCCCGTGGCGAAGCGCTGAATGGCGAGACCAAGCCCGAGCGCCGGGTCAGCCAGCAGGCGATCTTCGCCGCGCGCAAGGAAATCCTTGGCTTGTACATGGCCGACGCCGTGGAGGAATACCTGGTGCAACTGGTCATGGCCACGCGTACGCCGGCCAAGTTCGATCCGGAGATGGCCGAGTGGATCGCTTACGGCGCCAGCCCACGCGGCTCGATTGCTCTTGACCGCTGCGCCCGCGCCCACGCCTGGCTGGCCGGTCGCGACTTCGTCAGCCCGGAAGACATTCAAGCGGTGCTGTTCGACGTGTTGCGTCACCGCATCATCTTGTCGTTTGAAGCCGAAGCCGCCGGCATCGATCAGGATCGGGTGGTGCAGCGGATTCTCGACGTCGTAGCCGTCGCTTGACCCCCATGAACGCCCCCCAGCCTTCCCAACCGGGCATCCGCGTCAGCCTCGCCGAGCTGATCGAGATGCGTCACCGGGTGCGCGAAGTGCAGCTGTTTTCCACGCCGAGCCAGCGCAGCCCGCTGATCGGCCTGCATCACTCGAAATTCCGTGGTCGCGGTGTCGACTTCGATCAAGTGCGCGTGTATCAGGCCGGCGACGACGTGCGCACCATCGACTGGCGCGTCACCGCTCGCACGCAAGAGCCGCACACCAAGCTGTTCCATGAAGAACGCGAACGGCCGATTTTCATTATGGTCGAGCAAAGCACGCGGCTGTTTTTCGGCTCCGGGCTGATGTTCAAATCGGTGTTGGCCGCACAAGTCGCGGCGCTGATCGGCTGGGCCGCGCTCGGCCACAACGACCGGGTCGGCGGGCTGGTGTTCGGCGACAACGAGCACTACGAAATCAAGCCTCGGCGCAGCAAGCAGAGCCTGCTGCAATTGCTCAATCGTTTGGTCAAGGTCAATCAATCGCTGCACAGCGAACGTGAGCCGGATCGCGATGCCTTCGGCGTGGCCCTGCGCCGCGCCCGGGAAGTGCTGCGCCCCGGCAGTCTGGCCATTGTGATTTGCGATGAGCGCGCGCTGTCCGACAGCGCCGAGCAACAACTGAGCTTGTTGGCGCGTCATTGCGACCTGTTGATGCTGCCGATTTCCGATCCACTCGATCACGCCCTCCCCGCCGCCGGCCTTTTACGATTCGCCGAACGTGGCGCCCAGCTTGAGCTCGACACGCTGAATTTTGATTTGCGCCAAACCTATCGCGCCCAAGCCGAAGCCCGTATCGCTCGCTGGGAATTGCTCGCGCAGAAGTTGCGGGTGCTGCTGATGCCGTTGAGCACGCAGAGTGAAATGGTCGAGCAGATGCGCGAATTCCTCAATCCGCAGCGTCCGGGGAAAGGTCGATGAACGAACTCGACCAATTGCAGCCACTGATCTCGCCGCCGCCGGTTGCCTTTTGGCCTCCGGCGCCGGGCTGGTGGTTATTGCTGCTGTTATTGCCGCTGCTCGGTTACGCCGTATGGCGCCTGCGCCGTTTCATTCCCATGAAGAAACGCCCGATCGTGCGCGCTGAACAGCCACTCGATCCGGTGCGCGTCGCTGCCCTCGCAGAACTGGCGCAGATGCCCAAACCCTACGACGGCGCCCCGGCCGGCGCGTGGCTGCAACAGGTCAATGGCCTGCTCAAACGCCTGTGCCGCAACCACTATCCCTACAGCCAGAGCCACACCCTTAATGGCCGAAAATGGCTGGCATTCCTCGACAACCGTTGCCCCGCCGCTGGCCTGACGCGCTGGATGGTGCTGGTCGAAGGCGCGTACAAACCGGAATGCAAACTCGACGACAAAGCCATTGCCGGCCTGACGCAAGCCGTCGACACGTGGATTCGCAAACATGTTTGAGTTCGCCTGGCCGTGGATTTTTCTGCTGTTACCGCTGCCGTGGTTGATGCGCCTCGTGCTGCCGGTAGCGGACAGCGGCGAACCGGCGCTGAAAGTCAGCTTTCTGTCCGACCTCGAAGGCCTCGCCCGCCGTCGTGCCCGCGCCCATTTGCCTGCGTGGCGCCAGCAAGCGCCGTTCATGTTGTTGTGGTTGCTACTGCTGACTGCCGCTGCGCGCCCGCAATGGCTCGGCGAACCGTTGCCAATTGCCGCCAGTGGTCGAGACTTGTTGGTGGCGGTGGACGTGTCCGGCTCGATGGATTTCCCCGACATGCAGTGGCAGGACGAAGAAGTCAGTCGCCTGTCGTTGGTGCAGCATCTGCTCGGTGATTTTCTTGAAAGCCGTGACGGCGACCGGGTCGGCCTGATCCTGTTCGGCAGTCAGGCCTACCTGCAAGCACCGCTGACCTTTGACCGCCACACCGTGCGCGTCTGGCTCGATGAGGCGCGCATCGGCATTGCCGGCAAAAACACCGCCATCGGCGACGCCATCGGTCTGGGCCTGAAACGCCTGCGCATGCGTCCGGCACAAAGCCGTGTGCTGATTCTGGTCACCGACGGCGCCAACAATGGCGGCGAAATCGATCCGTTGACGGCGGCGAAACTGGCGGCCAGCGAAGGCGTGAAGATTTACCCGATCGGCATCGGCGCCAATCCTGAGGACAGCGGTTCGACCGGCCTGCTCGGCGTCAATCCAAGCCTGGATCTCGACGAGCCGGCGCTCAAGGAAATCGCCGAAGTCACCGGCGGGCAATACTTCCGCGCGCATGATGGCCAGGAACTGCAAGCGATCAAGGACACCCTCGACCAGCTCGAACCGGTGACCCAACAACCGACCCAGGCACGTCCGGCACAAGCGTTGTATCACTGGCCGCTGGCGTTGGCGCTGTGGTTGAGCCTGTTGTTGGTCGCACGCGAATTGTGGCCGGACAACCCGCTGCAACGCCTGTTCAACAAGGAGCTTAATCTGCAAAGTCCGCTGCCTGACTGGCGCGAGCGTCTCAAACGCCTGCGTCTGCGGAGGCGCCGATGATTGCCCTCTGGCCGCACTGGTTCCGTCCGTGGTGGTTGCTGCTGTTGCCGCTGCTCGGCTGGCTGATCTGGCAACTCTGGCACCGGCAAAAACGCGCCGGACGCTGGCAGATGATTCTGCCGCCGGCGTTCCACGCCACCCTGCTCAGTGGCGGCAGCGGTCGCGACAGCAAACTGCCGTGGGTGGCCCTTGGCGTGGCGTGGCTGCTGACGATTCTGGCGTTGCTCGGGCCGAGCTGGGAGCGCGTCGAACAGACCAGCCAAAAACCCGCCGATCCGTTGGTGATCGTGCTGGAACTGACTCCGGAGATGCTCGCCACCGACTCACCACCGACGCGACTGGAACAAGCGCGGCGCAAGGTGTTCGACCTGTTGCAGGCCCGCAGCGATGCGCAGACCGCGATCGTCGTTTACGCCGGCAGCGCCCACACGCTGGTGCCGCTGTCGGATGATCTGGCGACCAGTCGCAATCTGCTCGACGCGCTGAAACCGTCGCTGATGCCAGAAAGCGGCCATCGCGCCGATCTCGCTGTCGCTAAAGCGCTGGACTTGCTCAAACAAGGTGCACTCGGCCAAGGGCGGATTCTGCTGGTCGGCTCGTCGCTGAGCGAAGATGAACGGCAAGGCATTCGCCGTGCGCTCAACGGGCAATCGGCGCAGCTGTTGATGCTCGGCATCGGCACCGCCGAAGGTGCGCCGATTGCGCAGGAGGACGGCAGTTTCCTCAAGGACGAGCAAGGCGCGATTCGCGTGCCGCAACTTGATAGCCCAGGCCTGGCGGCGTTCATCGATAGCGTCGGCGGTGACTACCATGCGGCGCGTCTGGATGAAGCCGATCTCGGCGCGCTCGGCCTGCTCAACGGCCCGCGCAGTTTGCGCAGCGATGGCCAGACCGTGCGCCTCGACACGTGGGCCGACCAGGGTTATTGGTTGCTGCTGCCACTGCTGCTGCTCGCGGCCTGTGCCGGGCGGCGTGGCTGGCTGTTTTGCCTGCCGCTGCTGTTCTGCCTGCCGCAGCCGAGCTACGCTTTTGACTTCGAAGACTTGTGGCTGCGCCCCGACCAGCAAGGCCTGCACTTGCTCAAACAGAAACGTCCCGCCGAAGCCGCAGAACATTTTGACGATCACCAGTGGCAAGGGGTGGCGTTGTACGAGGCTGGCGACTACAGTGGCGCCGCCCAGCGCTTTGCCGAAGGCAGCGATGCCCGCGCCCACTACAATCGTGGCAACGCTTTGGCGAAAAGCGGTGAGCTGGACGCGGCGATCGACGCCTATGAACAGGCGCTGGAGCTGCAACCGGATCTGCGTCCGGCGCTGACCAACAAGGCGCTGGTGGAAAATCTGCTGAAGCAGAAAAACACCCCGCCACCGGTCGAACCGGAAAGCCAGCAGCCCGAACAGAATCTGCCGGGCGGTGAACCTCCGCCACCCACCGCGCCGCCACCAGCGGTGAAAAGCGAAACCCAGAGTGAGGCGCAATCCGGCGAGTCTGCCAGTGAACCGCCGCCAACCACACCGCCGCAGCCTGGCCCGAATGAGGTGCCGGGCAGCAACGATGAGGAAGAGGAAACCAACACCGTGCCGACGCTGCGCCCGACCGAGGACAACCTCGAAGGCGAGCAACGTCAGGCACTGGAACAATGGCTGGGCAAGATCCCGGACGATCCGGGCGAACTGCTGCGGCGCAAATTCTGGTACGAACAGCAACAACATCAGGATCAGGAAAACACTCGATGACCCGCTTCACCGCTCTCTTGCTGCCCCTGCTGCTCTGCACGACCGCCAACGCGGCCGAGCTGATCGCCAGTGTGGATCGCAGTCGCCTGAATTCCGGCGAGACGGTCGAGCTCACCCTCGAAATCAGCGACGTCACCCAGTTCGGCAAACCCGACCTGACCCCGCTGGAGCCGCTGTTCGAAGTGCGCGGCACGCGGCAGGTCAATCAGCTCAATACTCTCAACGGCGACAACCGCGCGACCACACGCTGGATCATTACGCTGCTGCCCAAAGAAAACGGTAGCGTGGTGATTCCCTCGCTGCAAATGGGCGAGGTGCAGAGCCAGCCGATCACCGTGCAAGTGGTCGAAAGCGACACCCGCGAAGACAAGAACAGCCTTGATCCGGTGTTTATCGAAGCGAGTCTCGATCAGTCCAGCGTGTATGTGCAGGCGCAGGCGATCCTCACCGTGCGCGTCTATCACTCGGTTTCGCTGTATGACGACAGCAGCCTGTCGCCGCTGCAAATCGTCGATGCGCGGGTTGAGCAGCTCGGCGACACGCGCACCTACGAGAAAGACATCAACGGTGTGCGCCACGGCGTCATCGAAATGCGCTACGCAATTTATCCGCAACACAGCGGTTTGCTGACGATCACTCCGCAGACTTTCAGCGCCACGCTGGTCGACACGCAACCGGCCCAGGACACCAGCCCACAGGGGCCGAAGCCGGGCAAACTGATGCGCGTCACCTCTTCGGAAATCCCGCTGACGGTCAAGCCCAAACCGCTGACTTATCCTGCGGATGCGCCATGGCTGCCGGCACGCAGCCTGAGCTTGAGCGAGAGCTGGAACCCGGAGCCGGAACACACGCAAATCGGTGATTCGCTGACCCGCAGCCTGACCCTGAAAGTCGAAGGTCTGGCCGCTTCGCAATTGCCCGCCCTGCCCGCCACCGACGTCAATGGCCTGCGCCGCTACCCCGATCAACCGGTGCTGAGCAATCAAAGCAGCGACCGTGGCCTGATCGGTAGCCGTGAAGAACGCGAAGCGCTGGTGCCGAGCCGCAGCGGCTCGATTGATCTGCCGACGGTGGACGTGGTGTGGTGGAACACCTTCGAAGATCATTTGGAACACAGCAGCCTGCCGGCGCGCACCCTGCAAGTCGCCAATAACCCGAGCCTGCAAGTCGACACGCCGACGGGCAATCTGCAACCGGGGATTGTCGATAACGACACGCTGTGGTGGTGGAAACTCAGCACGCTGATACTGGCCTGCACCACCCTGCTCGGCTTTGGTCTGTGGTGGCGAGCGCGCTGGCAGCCGGCGATCCTGCGCGCTGCGCAAACCGGCCCGAGCCCGCGCACGTTGCTCGACGACATCAAACGCGCGAGCCAGGCCAATGATCCGCAGGCAACGCGGCAAGCGCTGGATGCGTGGGCGCGTCAGCAGCCGGAAACACTGGCGGACATGGCGGCGCGGTTTGTGCCGTTGTCGGATGCGCTGGATGGGCTCAATGGCGCCTTGTATAGCGAAACCGGGCAGCATTGGCAGGGCGAGGATTTGTGGCGGGCAATCCGCACGATTCCCACCGCCGAGCGCGTGCACGACCCGGTGGGCGACAGCGGCTTGCCACCGCTCTACCCGAAGTAAAAGATCAAAAGATCGCAGCCTGCGGCAGCTCCTACATTTGGGAATGCATTCGCAGGCTTTTGATTTTTGTGGTGAGGGGATTTAGCGAAACGTCGCACCGCCCCGATGGGCTGCGAAGCGGCCCCAAATTCCGCAACTCAAATATGCCTGACACACCGCAGGAGTTCGTGCGGGTATTGCGCGGTGCATCATCACTCACAGGCGCCAATCACTGCCCCTGCGCTCCATCCGGGCCATTTCGATTGATCCTCTGCGAAAGGAGCCTTTAATAGGCTCACCGCCAAAGAAGTGTGAAGTGCTCTCCGCCTCGTAACGCCGTTTAACAAGTGAGTCATGCACTACTTCATTCTCATGCGGTGATACCGAACTCTGTTGGCTGGGCCGCACATTGATGAGGAAATCAATCTGGCCCCCCTCTCCTTTCACTCTTTCAACACTGATGGCTTCAAGACCGAAGTCTTCCATGATGCGCTGGGTGCTTTTACCGTTAGGCGTTTGCGTTAAAAAGTCATTCATCAGAGTTGTTGAGTTATTAGCAGGGTCACTGGTGCGACTGAGAGCCGAGTAGTTCATGACGTTTTCCCTTTTTATGACGGAGGGAAGACGTCCATAAAACCCACGTTCTGTGGAAATCAACTCGTATTGGTAACGAGCAACATCACTGGCGTAAAACCGTGGATGAGTAACGAGCTTCGATGTGTCCCCGGCCGGTGGAGTGGTCTTGTAGTTCTGCTTGAAAATCCAGGTGTCTTCGCGAAATTCGTTAATAAACCAGCTCTCGTATTGATTGCCACCGACCTCATTCAGGTAGGTTGAGCTGACTTCATGGGAGCCCTTTTCAATCGCGTCGGTAATGAAGTTTTCTCTGATAAAAAGCTGAGTACTTCTACTGCGCTCGTTTCGTTCAAGCCGCTGCTTCAAATCAGGCTGCCAGAAAGACAGACTTTCAGTTCCGGGCGAGACAGGCATGAGGCCTTGCCTGTCGACCATTGAGACAGGACGGTTTCCGGTCATTTGGTAAAGGTTCTGTCCGTAAACAGTGCCCGCCGGATCAGGGTTTATCCATCGACATAACCAAGGTGCGTAATACCTGAAGCCGTAGTAATAGAGCCCCGTTGCATCCCGCTCTTTATCTGAGTAACGGATCGTTTTGTGGTACGCGTCCGTGTCTGATCGACTTGCATGCCACGCTGTTCCACCGAACGGGTAGTAACGTTCTTGAGTGACCAAACCAGCCTGCTCGTCAAGTTCAAGAACACCTGAGCCGAGATTATCCTTCAGACCATAAAGCAGCGAAACATCGCAATCACGCGAGGCTGACGCTGCTAAACAGCTCCTTACTCGAACACGAAACAACCCCAAATCAATATCGACGATGCGCAACTTACCCACGGAGCCCTGATGAATTTCCAGCCCTGGCAGGTACAACGCCTGTCTGAAGATCGTTCGCGTATGCGCTTTGCTGGAGCGCTCCTTTCGGACGCGACGACCAAAACCGTCATAAACATATCGCTCATCATCGTCCGTACCTGATTTGCGCGAGACCATCGTCACGCGACTTAGTTGGTTGCGGTGACTCCAGCTCATGTACTGTCCTCGCCACAGCACTCGTTGATTGCCGTTGGCATCAAAGCCATTCGCGATGCTCTGCTCGTCTGGAAGACCCCCATCTTCGTGTGGCCCCAAGCTTCGATTGCTGAATTCGGACACCGCCATTCTGATTGTCGGCGCACCATCATGATGACGAGCCAAGAGATTGCCGGCGGCGTCGTAGTCGAAAGTCTGAATATAGTTGCGCAAACGCTCAGCATTGATGGGCGTACGTTGACGACAAGGCAAACAAGGCCCGTAGACAGGCGGTGCGATTTCTCTGCCCGAACCCTCAATGAGCTGATAGAGGCTGTCATACCGGTATCGGCTGACAGAGTTTATGCGTTGATTTTTATGATAACGAACCGGAAGGATTTTATCCTCGACGCTAAGGACATTGCCCACCGCATCATAGGTGTAAATCTGATCCTGCAAGAGTGTTGAGCCAGGATGCATAACAGCGAGCCTTCGAAGACGCCCGCTGCTCCCCTCATGTTCAGCCACTATTGTCACGCCGTTGCCCAGTTGCTCACTCTCAACCTGCCCGGAGGCGTTGCAGCGAATGTCACTGACCAGTCGATACGCTGGTTGACCGGTGCCGGCCATCAATAAACAGGCTGCTTTTATTTGCCCGGACAATGAGTGATCAAAGCTGCGGCTATTACCTGAAGCATCCATACGTAGCCGCATTTCCCCCAGCGCATTGAACGAGCTGGTTGTAACAAAACATTCTTTCAGCAGCAGTTTATTGCGCAGTTCAAAATCCAAAGGCCAATCGGGGGCATCAAGACCGCAGAGGAACTGCCTTGTCTCGCCCATCAGTGAGCCATCCATTGAATATTGAAATTCGTGTAACGCTCCTGCCAGATCATCCTGACGTATCAAGTGACCTGCATGATTAGCGCCCATCGAGGCACTGGCCGCTGCATAGGTAAAACGCTCGACATACTTCAACACTTCCCCTGTCATGCCTTCTTGCACAGCGACTGTGCGTTGCAGTTGATCGTAATGATTTGTTCGCTCGCAGCCGCGTCCGTCCCAACGCTTGTGCTCTACCTTTGCCTCACTAAGTAATGACACCCGCCAACCAGCGTCGGCACTTTCATTCAATAAGGTATTGCCCGATAGACTGTGTCCCGTCGTGGAGGTCTTTTCCTTTCCAGCACTCATCGAATGTCGAGGATCCCAACTGGCGACCTGACGACCTGACAAATCGTAGTTGAATCGCGTCACTCGTTCAGCTGCCAACTGGCCGGGCTCTGAACGGCAATAGGCAACTTCGCGAAGACATAGACCACGCGGATCGACGGCCTTCAGTGCAGGGGTTGCATGGCATACAGAGAGACTGTTCATCCGTCGGATATACCACGAGAAATGAAGCTCAACTACTGTCAGAAATTACAGGTAGTTTGTGGTGTAGGGTTTTATCTCATCACCACGACATCCCGTGCGCAGACTGCGCGGCGCAATAAACTGTAAACTCTCCCCCTCTTTCGCCGCCTCTTCATTCCCGCGCGGCCATCATCTCTTTTTGTTGCGGAGTCCGCCTTGCGTCTGTTTCACACCTCCGACTGGCACCTTGGGCAAAACCTGCATGGTCAGGAGCGCGATTTCGAGCACGCCTGTTTTCTCGAATGGCTGCTGCGCCAGCTGAAACTGACGCAGCCGGATGTGCTGCTGATTGCCGGTGACATCTTTGACACGGTCAATCCGCCGGTCAAAGCCCAGGAATGCCTCTACGATTTCATCGTCAACGCCCACGAGCAGCAGCCGTTGCTGACCATCGTGATGATTGCCGGCAACCACGATTCCGGCTCGCGCATCGAACTGCCCGCGCCGTTGATGCGCCGCTTGCGCACCCATGCGCTGGGTCGCGTGCTGTGGCTGGATGACGGCCAGCTCGATTCCGAACGTCTGCTGCTGCCATTGCCGAACGCCAAAGGCGAAATCGCCGCGTGGTGCCTGGCGCTGCCGTTCCTGCGCCCGGCGGAAGTGACCGGCGCGCATCTGGGCGACAACTATTTGCGTGGCATCGGTCAGGTGCATGAATGGCTGATCGAAGCCGCCAACGCCAAGCGCCAACCGGGTCAGGCGCTGATCGCCATCAGCCACGCGCACATGGCCGGTGGCTCGGTCTCGGAGGACTCCGAGCGCAGCCTGATCATCGGTAACGCCGAAGCCCTGCCTGCCAGCCTGTTCGGGCCGAGCATCAGCTACGTCGCCCTCGGCCATTTGCACAAGCCGCAGAAGGTCAACGGTGAGGAGCGCATTCGCTACAGCGGTTCGCCGATCCCGTTGTCGTTCTCGGAGATCGGTTATCAGCACCAGATCCTCGACGTCACCCTCGACGGCGAAACCCTGGTCAGCGTCGAGCCGAAACTGATTCCGCGTTCGGTCAACCTGCAACGCATTGGCCCGGCACCGCTGGCCGAGATTCTGCTACAACTGGCCGACCTGCCGAACATCGACCTGCTCGCTGAAACCCAGCGCCAGCCGTGGCTGGAAGTGCGTGTGACCCTCGACGAGCCGCAGCCGGATCTGCGCCATCAAGTGGAAAACGCTCTGCAAGGCAAAGCCGTGCGCCTGGTGCGCATCGCTGCTGAATACGCCGGCAAGCGTGGCGCTGACGGCGAGGAGGATGGCACCGCGCTCATCGAACTCGATCAACTCACCCCGCAGGAATTGTTCAGCCGCGCCTGGCTCGACAACTACGGCAACGAGGTCGATGAACAAACGCTGAAGGACTTCGCCGAACTGCTGCAAGACGTGCAACTGGAGGGCGAGCAGCCATGAAAATTCTCGCCATTCGTTTGAAAAACCTCGCTTCGCTGGCCGGGCCGTTCGAGATCGATTTCACCGCTGAACCGCTGGCCAGTGCCGGTTTGTTCGCGATCACCGGGCCGACCGGCGCCGGTAAAAGTACCCTGCTCGACGCCTTGTGCCTGGCGCTGTTCGGCGCTGTTCCGCGCCTGAACAACACCGGCCGCGACGCCAAAGTGCCCGATGCTGATGGCGAGATCGCCACGGGTGACCCGCGCACACTGCTGCGTCGCGGCACCGGTGAAGGTTATGCGGAAGTGGATTTCGTCGGTGTTGATGGCCGTCGCTATCGGGCGCGCTGGGAAGCCAACCGCGCTCGCGAGAAGGCCGGCGGCAAGTTGCAGGCCAGTCGTCAGAGCCTGCGCGACATCGATCAGGATCAACTGCTCGCCAGCCAGAAAGGCGAATACAAAACCCAACTGGAGGCCGCACTGGGCCTGAACTTCGAACAGTTCACCCGCGCCGTGCTGCTGGCGCAGAGCGAGTTCAGCGCGTTCCTCAAAGCGGACGACAACGACCGTAGCGAACTGCTGGAAAAACTCACCGACACCGCGCTGTATACCCGCCTCGGCCGTCGCGCATTCGACAAGACCAAAGAGGCCCGCGAAGCGCACAAGCTGTTGCAGGATCAGGCCACTGGCGTCACTCCCCTCGCCCCCGAAGCGCGCGCCGAACTGGATGAGCGTTTCAACGCTGCACAGCAGCAACTCAAGTTGCAGCAGGCGCAATTGAAGCAACTGGAGCAGCAACACAGTTGGCTCAAGGATTTGCGGCTGTTGCAGGACGCGCAGCAAGCCGCCAGCGAGCAATTGCACAGCGCCCAGCAACAATCGGAAGCGCTGGCCGGCGAACGCATCAAGCTGACGCGTCTGGAACAACTCGGCCCGCAACGGCACCAGTTCGCCCGCAAAACCGAACTCGATGCGCTGCTGACGCCGTTGGCCGCGCAGATTGCCGAGCACACCCGCCAGCACGCCGAACTGACTGAACGTCAGACGCAACTTGAGCAGAATCTTGAGACAGCCAAAGTCGCACTGACCGAGGCGCAGCAACGCCAATCTGAAAACGCGCCGTTGTTGCGTCAGGCCTTCGAAGAGCAAAGCACCCTCGCCCGTCTGGCCAAAGATGTGGCCGCGAGCGCTGAGGCCAAAGCCACTGCGCAACAGGCCTGCACCGACGGCCAGAGCGCCATTCAAGCCTTGCAGGAAAAGCAGGGCCAGGTTGCCGAACGCTTGCAGCGCATCGCCGCTGAGCTGGAACAAAGTGCTCATCTGGCGCCATTGAGCGACGCGTGGAATGCCTATCGCGATCGTCTCCAGCAGTTGATGCTGATCGGCAATCGCCTGAACAAAGGTCAGGCCGAACTGGCTAACCTCGAACAAAACGCCACACGTAGCGCTGAAGAATTTGCCAGCCAGAAGCAACAACTCGAAGTGCTGTTCAAAGAGGCAGGCGCCGAACCGGATGCCGTCGCCGAGCAGATCGGCATTCTCGGCACGCTGTTGCAGGACAACCGCAAACAACTGCGCGCTTTCGAAGACCTGTCGCGCTTGTGGGCCAGCCAACAGGATCTGGACAAGCGCGGCGCCGAGTTGCAACAACGTCAGCTCAGCGCCCAGCAAGAGCGTGAGCGCCTGACCCAGGACGGCGTCAAAACCAAAGCCGAACTGACCGTCGCCGAACAAACCCTCAACGTCACCCGCGAACTGCTTGAACGCCAGCGTCTGGCGCGCAGTGCCAGTGTCGAAGAGTTGCGCGCGCAGTTGCAGGACGATCAACCGTGCCCGGTGTGTGGCAGCAATGAGCACCCGTATCACCAGCCGGAAGCGCTGCTGCAAAGCCTCGGTCGCCACGATGAAAGCGAACAGGCCAACGCTCAGCTAGTCGTCGATCAGTTCAAGGAAAAACTCAGTGAACTGCGCGCCGACGTCGGCGCTGTCATTGCTCAGCAGAAAGAACTGCTGCAACAACAGGAGCAACTGGCGAATCAGCAACAGGCCCTCGCGCCGAGCCTCGATGCGCACCCGCTGTCTGCTCAGTTGCTCAATCAGGACGCCGACAAACGCGACGCCTGGCTCATCCGCCAGAACGAGCAGTTGAACCAGAGCATCACTCAGGACGAACGGCGCCAGAGCGCCCTGCTCACCCTGCAACAGGATGCGGCGCGGTTGACTCAACAATTGCGTCAGGCGGAAACCGCGCATCAGCAAGCCGCGCAACACCTGAGCAATCAACAGCGCGAACTGAGCAGCGACCGTCAACGCCTCGATGAAGAACTGACGGCGTTCGGCCCTCTGCTGCCGGCCGAGACCCTTGAAGCCCTGCGCCTGGAGCCGGCGGCGACGTTTGTACAACTCGACCGGCAGATCGCCGAGCGTCTGACGCAACTCGATCAGCAAAAGGAAGAACTGAGCGAACAGCAGCTACGGCAGCAGACGCTGGAGAAAGAACAGGATCGTCAGCAAACCCGCGCACAGCAGGCACAAACCGCTGAACAGCAGTTCAACGCGCTGGCCGAGCAACAGCAACTGTGCCAGCAGAAACTGGCGCAATTGCTCGGCGAGCACAGCAGCGCCGAACAGTGGCAGCAGCAACTGGAACAGGCTGTGGAGCAAGCGCGCGCCGCCGAAACCAGTACCGCGCAAGAACTGCAAAGTGTGCGCACGCAGCTTGTGCAGATCGTCGCCGAACTCAAAGCGCAGCAACAACGTTTGCAGGCTCTGGAAAGCGAAGACACGGATCTGGCCAGCAAGATTGCCGACTGGCGCGCGCGTCATCCTGAGCTGGATGACGGTGGCCTTGAAGATCTGTTGCGGGTTGACGACGCGCAACTCGCTGAACTGCGCCAACGCTTGCAGCAAAACGAAAAAGCCATCGAGCAAGCGAAAGTGCTGTTGCAGGAACGTGACGAGCGCTTAGCCGCGCATCAAGCCCAGCACAACGGCAATCTTGATGCCGAGCAACTCGCCACGGCCCTGACGAATTTACAAAACCAGTTCAACGTCAGCGAGCAGCAATGCGCTGAACTGCGTGCAGAACAGGTCGAGGATCAGCGCCGGCAGAATGCCAATCAGGCCTTGGCGCAGCAGATTGCTGATGCCTACACCGAGTATCAGCGCTGGGCGCGGCTCAGTGCGCTGATTGGCTCGGCCACCGGCGATACGTTCCGCAAGATCGCCCAGGCCTACAACCTCGATTTGCTGGTGCATCACGCCAACGTGCAACTGCGCCAACTGGTCAAACGCTATCGTCTGAAACGCGGCGGCAGCATGCTCGGCTTGTTGGTGATGGACACCGAAATGGGCGATGAACTGCGCTCGGTGCATTCGTTGTCTGGCGGCGAGACGTTCCTGGTATCGCTGGCGTTGGCGCTGGGTCTGGCGTCGATGGCGTCGAGCACGCTGAAAATCGAATCGCTGTTTATCGACGAAGGTTTTGGCAGCCTCGATCCGGAGTCGCTGCAACTGGCGATGGATGCGCTGGACGGTTTGCAGGCGCAGGGCCGTAAGGTCGCGGTGATTTCCCATGTACAGGAAATGCACGAACGGATTCCGGTGCAGATTCAGGTGCAGCGTCAGGGCAATGGTTTGAGCACCCTGGAGGTGAAATGAACACGCTGTATTCCTTCCGCCGCTGCCCGTACGCGATGCGTGCGCGGATGGCCCTGCGTTATTCGGGCGTGCCGGTGGAGATTGTCGAGGTCAGCCTTAAAGCCAAACCGGCGGAGATGCTGGCGATCTCGCCGAAGGGCACGGTGCCGGTGCTGGATGCGGATGGTCGGGTGATTGATGAGAGCCTGGAAATCATGCGCTGGGCGCTGGCGCAGAATGATCCGCAGGGTTGGTTGCTTGACGGCGATTCGCGGATTGCCGAGTTGATCGAGGCGAATGATCAGGGGTTCAAGGTTGATTTGAATCGCTACAAGTATGCCGAGCGGTATCCGGAACAGCCAATGGAGGTTTATCGGGCTCAGGGCGCGGTGTTTTTGCAGCGGTTGGAGGGGTTGTTGCAGGATCGCGATTATTTGCTGGCTGATCATCCGAGCCTGGCGGATATCGCCCTGCTGCCGTTTGTTCGGCAGTTCGCGCATGTCGATCGCGAGTGGTTTGCGCAGACGCCTTACCCGCGTCTGCAGGCTTGGTTGCAAAACTTCCTCGAGTCCGACCTCTTCACCTCGATCATGAAGAAGTAACCCTCAACTTCCTGCCTGATTGATCATTCCCACGCAGAGCGTGGGAACGATCAACCCTGTGGTGAGGGGATTTATTG
The DNA here is from genome assembly GCF_049959085.1 of Pseudomonas rustica. Taxonomy (NCBI): domain Bacteria; kingdom Pseudomonadati; phylum Pseudomonadota; class Gammaproteobacteria; order Pseudomonadales; family Pseudomonadaceae; genus Pseudomonas; species Pseudomonas rustica. The sequence goes on from NZ_CP188200.1 coordinate 3,032,534, forward strand.
TGGTGTCTAGGCAAGCGCATTGCACATCCCAAGCGCCATGCAATCCACTTCGAAAGGCCCAAGGAAATCCGCCGAAACCTTCACCGGCGGATTCCCCGCCATCAGCCCCAGCGTATTCGCCCGTTCGATGTTGTGCGCAATGCTGTGATTGGCCTCTATGGCCCGCGCCAACCCGCCCACCGAACCCTGACCCATCCCTAATAACGAAGCGCCGTTAGTCATGACCGCCAGACTGGCGATGACCCAAAGTCTGTAGCCTTTCATGCGCCGCCGACTCCTGCGAGTTCAGCCCGGTCGACCATCACGCTCTGCGAGCGGACTTCGAACTGGATGCCAGGATGGGAGACGTCTATCGGTGCGTCGAAGCTGTGTTCCATCTGCGAGGCGATGCTGACGACCAGTACAACGGCCAGGTAAAGACCGATGGCCAGGTAGGCGCCGCGTTTGGCTGAAGTTATGATTGCGCTGGCCATGGTGTTCTCCCGTGGGCATGTTTCGATGGCCACAGAATCGATCAAAACAGCACGGGCAACCACTCAGGGTTTTCCATAGTGAACATCAGCTGCGTTGATTATTTAGCCGGTCTATTTGCGCGTTTGAGAAAACCTATGACCGTGCTTCACGCACACGGGGGCGACGGTCTTTACGGATCGTTCCCACGCTCTGCGTGGGAACGATCAACACGCGCACAAACATGTAGGAGCTGCCGAAGGCTGCGATCTTTTGACGTTTAAGATCAAAAGATCGCAGCCTTCGGCAGCTCCTACAGGAGATCGTGTGAATCCCCCGAATGGTGCGGAGGCAGAATGGGACTTTCAGTGTTGGGCTTTGTGATCCAGAGCAGCGTAGAAGTTGGCGCTCTGTTGCAGGTATTTTTGGGTGTAGCTCTGGGTGTGGGATTTTTTGCTGTTGATTTCAACGTTGGCGCTGGCTGGCAGCACAACGGTGGCGGAGATGGCGGAAGCGGCGATAACGGAGAAGAGATTGAAGTTCATGGCGGTAACCCTCGTGTTCGGTTGGCTTGCTTGCCCGGTTGGGCTGTGAAGCAAACTTAACGCTCGACGGTTACTCGCCTGAAATGCTTTGTAGCATTACCGAATATCAGCGCGATTGATACAAAGAGACAGGCCCCGTAAACCGGGGCCTGTGGCTTATTGTCGCACCATAAACTTCAGGTCGCTCGGGGCGTCCATTGGCAGTTTCTGCACGGTTTTGCCGAGCAGACCGGTCTTGCTGTCGCGTTCAACGACAACAATCTGGTTGCTTTTCTGGTTGGCGATCAGCAGGAACTTGCCGCTCGGATCGAGGCTGAATTCGCGCGGATGATCACCTTCAACCGAACGCTTTTGCAGCTCTTTGAGCTGAGCGGTCGCCGGATCGATGCTGAACACCACCATCTGATTCGCGGTGCCACGGTTGCTGACATAGAGGAACTTGCCGTCCGCCGAGGTGTGCAGCGCCGCGCCGGCCTTGTCCGAGGTCGGTTGACCGGCGGCCAGATCGACCAGTTGGGTTTGCTTCAGCACGCCATCGTTGTAATCGAACACCGCGACCTGCGCACTCATTTCCATGGTCAGCCAGGCATGTTTGCCGTCAGCGCTGAACAGCAAATGACGTGGGCCACTGCCGGCTGGCATGGCGACGAACGCGGTTTTCGCCGGGGTCAGCGGCAGATCAGGGTTGGCTTTCGGGTCGAATTGGTAGATGAAGACCTTGTCGGCGCCCAAGTCATTGGAGAACACGTAACGACCGTCCGGCGAGGAAATCGTCGAGTGCACGTGGTTCGAGGCCTGACGCTCAGGGTTGACCCGGCTCGCCGGGTGCGCGCTCATTTGCACTACCGGTTTCAGCTTGCCGTCAGCACCGACGGGCAACACCGCCAGGGTTCCGCCCGGATCTTCCACCACCGAATAGTTGCTGACGAACAGGTGGCTGGCGTCGCCGCTGAGGCTCGAATGGGTCGGCTCGTTGCCCAGGCTCTGTACTTGATTGATCAGGGTCAGGGCGTGGGTTTTCGGATCGATCGAATAGCTGCTGACGCGGCCGACCGGGTCTTTCTGGCCCGGGCCGTTTTCATTGACCACGAACAGGCGATGCTGGTCTTTGGACAGGGTCAGCCACGATGGGTTTTCGCTCTTCACCACTTGCAGCGGCTTGGCGTCGATCTGGCCAGTGGCGCTGTCGAAATTCATTCGATAGATGCCCTGGCTGGTGCCGGCGGTGTAAGAACCGACCAGCAATTGAAAGCTTTCTGCCGATGCCGTGGACAGGCCCATGGCACCTACGCTGCCGGCCATCAGCAGCGGCCAGAATTTACGCATTTTCATCAGTGTCATCCTCATCATCGCTGCTGCTGACGACATCGCCATGGCACACCAGGCGGTGTTCGCCGATCGCTTTGGTTTCATTGAAATAGCCGACGATCAGCCAGCTCTGCAGCGAGTCATCGAACGTGGCCGCTGCAACTTGAGCCGGGGTGAATTGCCAATGCTTGACCGCTCGGCCATCGATGCATTCGATGTGCAGATTGTCGTCTTCGTCGAGGGCGAATTCGAAGGCATGCAGGCCGTCGATTTCGACCATGCCGCAGTGTTCGAGGGCGTTGAGAAGGGTTTGGGCAGTCATGGCAATCAAGTCTTTCAGGGGGAAACCGGCAATGATAGCTCAAGAAGCACACTCCCCCTGTAGGAGCTGCCGAAGGCTGCGATCTTTTGATGTTGTTTTTTGAAATCAAGATCAAAAGATCTCAGCCTTCGGCAGCTCCTACAGGGGTGGTATGTCAGAGGGCTTCGCGGCTTGGTTTGCCGTCAACCAGGCGCTGGATGCGCAGCGGGTTGGCGTTTTTCAGTGGCTCCGGCAACAAGCTGTCCGGGTAGTTCTGGAAGCACACCGGGCGCAGGAAGCGGTCGATCGCCAGCGTGCCGACCGAGGTGCCGCGTGCATCGGAGGTGGCCGGATACGGCCCGCCGTGCACCATCGAATCGCACACCTCAACGCCAGTTGGATAGCCGTTAAGCAAGATCCGCCCGACCTTCTGCTCCAGCAGCGGCGTCAGTTCAGCGAAGCGCTCGAAGTCCGCCAATTCACCAATAATCGTCGCCGTCAGTTGACCGTGCAGACCCTGCAACGCCGCGCTGAGTTGCGCCTTGTCCGCCACTTCAACAATCACCGTAGTCGGGCCGAACACTTCTTCCTGCAGGACTTCGTCGCCCTCGATCAACAGGCTGACGTCAGCCTTGAACAACTGCGGCTGCGCCTGATTGCCCTGCTGCGGATTGCCGGCCAGATGTTCGATGCCGGGATGCGCCAGCAGCTTCTGCAAGCCTTTGCCGTAGCTGCCGAGGGTGCCCGCGTTGAGCATGGTTTGCGCCGGTTGATCACCGATCAAACCAGAAACCTGCTGCACAAACGCACTGAACTCTGGCGAACGAATGCCGATCACCAAGCCAGGATTGGTGCAGAACTGGCCGCAGCCTTGCACCACCGAAGCGGTCAAATCGCGGGCGATGGTTTCGGATCGCTCGGCCAATGCCTGCGGCAAAACGATCACCGGATTGATGCTCGACATCTCGGCGAACACCGGGATCGGTTGCGGGCGCGCCGCCGCCATGTCGCACAGCGCACGACCGCCCTTCAGCGAACCGGTGAAACCGACCGCCTGAATCGCCGGGTGCTTGACCAGCCATTCGCCAACGCCACCGCCGTAGATCATGTTGAACACACCGGCCGGCATCGCAGTTTTTTCGGCGGCGCGAATCAGCGCATCAGCAACCATCTCTGCTGTCGCCATGTGGCCGCTGTGGGCCTTGAACACCACCGGGCAACCGGCGGCGAGCGCTGAAGCGGTGTCGCCGCCGGCAGTGGAAAATGCCAGCGGGAAATTGCTCGCACCGAACACTGCTACTGGGCCGAGGCCGATGCGGTACTGACGCAAATCCGGGCGTGGCAATGGCTGACGATCCGGCAGCGGCAAATCAATCCGTGCGCCATAGAAATCACCACGGCGCAGCACTTTGGCGAACAGACGCATCTGTCCGCTGGTGCGTCCGCGCTCACCCTGAATACGCCCGGCCGGCAATGCGGTTTCGCGGCAGACCACGGCGACGAAATCATCGCCGAGGGCATCCAGTTCATCAGCGATCGCATCGAGAAACTGCGCGCGGCGCTCAGCGCTAAGGCTGCGATACGCCGGGTAGGCGGCAGCGGCAGCCTTGGCCGCAGCGCCGACTTCTTCCAGCGTGGCCTGAATGAAATCGTGGGGCAGTTGTTCGCCCGTGGTGGCGTCGACCGATTGCAGTTTTACGTCGCCAGCGGCACTGCGCTGACCGCCGATGTAGTTGTGACCGAGAATCTGAGTCATGGGATCTCCTTAAAGGGTGCCGATGCTGTCCGGTTCAAACGCCGCTGGTACCGGGACGATGCCGTTGACCAGCGGTGCGCCGAATTCGGCCTGGCTGATTTCGAAGACGTCACCCGGTTGGGTGCGAATCCCATCGGCAAACGACAGAGTCGCGGTGCCGAAGAAATGAATGTGCACGTCGCCGGGACGCAGGAACTGGCTGTACTTGAAGTGGTGGTATTCGAGGTTGGCGAGGCTGTGGCACATGTTCGCCTCGCCGCTGAGAAACTCGTTCTGCCAGAGCACTTCGCCGTCGCGCAGGATGCGGCTGGTGCCTGCCAGATGTTGAGGCAATTCACCGGTGCGAAGTTCCGGGCCATAGCTGCAACTGCGCAGTTTCGAGTGCGCGAGGTACAGGTAATTCTTGCGTTCCATGATGTGGTCGGAGAACTCGTTGCCGACCGCGAAACCGAGGCGATACGGCTTGCCGTCATTGCCGATGATGTACAGCCCGGCCATCTCAGGTTCTTCGCCCGCGTCTTCGGCAAATGGCGGTACCGGGAACGGTTGGCCCGGGCGCACGACGATGCTGCCGTCGCCTTTGTAGAACCATTCCGGTTGCACACCGGCCTGCCCCGCCGCCGGTTTGCCGCCCTCCACGCCCCATTTGAAGATGCGCATGGTGTCGGTCATCGTCGCTTCGTCGCCGGCCTGCTGGTGCATTTTGTCGCGGGCCGAGGCGCTGCCGAGGTGAGTCAGGCCGGTGCCGCTGATCAACATGTGCGCTGGATCCGGGTGATCAAGTGGCGGCAGGATGCGCAGTTGCGACAGCAGTTCGGCGTAGTCGTGGCTTATGCCGAGGCCGAGGGTTTGCACTTGCTGCTCGAGGGTGTTGCCGGCCTCGATGGCGGCGAGCGCCAGATCGCGCACGCTGCGGGCGTCCTGTACTTCGCGCACCACACCGTTGTCGACCACGCCGACACGGCGTTCGCGGTTGCTTAATTCGAATTGAACCAGATGCATGTTCTTCTCCTATTCCCTCAAAAACACCGCCGTTCCCCTGTGGGAGCGAGCCTGCTCGCGAAAGCGGTGTGTCAGTCGCCTCAAATGTTGAATGTACCTGCCTCTTCGCGAGCAGGCTCGCTCCCACAAGGGGCCAGCGTTTGGCTGTCAGGTGCGGGTAGCGCCTCGTGCGCTGGCGGCGAACTGGTCAACCGGCAGCACGTGTTTGCGCTCGAGCACGCGGTAGACAACGCCCGTCAGGATCAGGCCGAACACCATCACCCCCGAGAGGAAATACAGGCCGGAGCCGAGGTTGCCGGTGTATTCCTTCAACGCCCCAATCACAAACGGCCCGATGTACCCGCCGAGATTCCCCACCGAGTTAATCAACGCAATCCCCGCCGCCGCACTCGCGCCGGCAAAGAACCGCCCCGGCAAGGTCCAGAACACCGCCGTGCAGGAAAACAGCGCAAACGCCACCAGACACAGCGCCGCCAGTTGCGCCACCGGCAAGGTCAGCCACGCGCTGAGGAACAGGCCAATCGCACCCAGCACATAAAGCACGGCGAGATGCCCGTAGCGATCATTCAAACGGTCAGAACTGCGCGGCACGATCAGCAAGCCGATGATCCCGAAGATGTACGGCACCGATGACACAAACCCCGTCACCAGATCGCTGCCGCCAAACTGTTTGATCAACGTCGGCAACCACAGACCCAAGCCATAAATGCTCAACGTTACCGGCAGGTAAAACAGCGCCAGCAGCAACACGCGCTTGTCTTTCAGTGCATGCAGCGGATTGCCGTGGCGGGTCTGGCCGTATGCCTGCAGATCCCTTTTCAGTTCACCGGTCAGCCAGTCTTTTTCCGCCTGATCCATCCACTTCACTTGTTGCGGGCCGTCCGGCAACCAGCGCAACACCGGCCAGGTCAGCAAAATCGCCGGCGTGCCGATGACAATGAACAGCCACTGCCAGCCATGCAGGCCCAACACACCGTCCATGCCGAGCAAACCGCCGGACACCGGTCCGGTGATCATCATTGCGATCGGTTGCGAAAGGATGAACAGCCCGAGAATCTTGCCGCGATGGCGCACCGGGAACCATTGGGTGATGTAGTAGAGAACACCCGGGAAGAAGCCCGCCTCGGCCGCGCCGAGCAGAAAGCGCATCACGTAGAAACTGTGCGGGCCCTGGACGAAGGCCATGCCGATGGTGATCGCGCCCCAGGTGATCATGATTCGCGCGAACCAGCGGCGTGCGCCGAAGCGTTCGAGCATCAGGTTGCTGGGGATTTCGAGAAGGAAGTAGCCAATGAAGAACAGCCCGGCGCCGAGGCCGTAAGCCGCATCGCCGATGCCAATGTCGGCGCCCATGTGCAGCTTGGCGAAGCCGACGGCGGAGCGATCCACATAGGCGATCAGGTACAGCAGGATCAGGAAGGGAATCAGTTTCAGCGTAATGCGCCGGATTAGCCGCAGTTCCTGGCTCATGAGATCGGTCTCCGATTGTTGTTTTTATAGAACCTCGGGGGACGCCTCTCGCGGAAAACCGCCAGGGCCATCCCTCCGTCGAAAACGACTATATAGTAATACTAATTCACCAACAACACTTCCAAACCTAGGATTTTGCGCTTAGATTAGGCCGTAGCTGGAACACTATAGTCATACAATAAGAGAATCGATCATGTCTGATAAGAAACCCACCCTGCGCTCCGCCCAATGGTTTGGCACGGCCGACAAGAACGGCTTCATGTACCGCAGCTGGATGAAGAATCAGGGCATCGCCGACCACCAGTTCCACGGCAAGCCGATCATCGGCATCTGCAACACCTGGTCGGAACTGACCCCGTGCAACGCGCACTTCCGCCAGATTGCGGAGCACGTCAAACGCGGGGTGATCGAGGCCGGTGGTTTTCCGGTGGAATTCCCGGTGTTCTCCAACGGCGAATCGAACCTGCGCCCGACCGCCATGCTCACCCGCAACCTGGCGAGCATGGACGTTGAAGAAGCGATTCGCGGCAACCCGATTGACGGCGTGGTGCTGCTGACCGGATGCGACAAAACTACTCCAGCGCTGCTGATGGGCGCGGCCAGTTGCGACGTGCCAGCCATCGTCGTCACCGGCGGGCCGATGTTGAACGGCAAGCACAAGGGCAAGGACATCGGCTCGGGCACGGTGGTCTGGCAGCTCAGCGAACAGGTCAAGGCTGGCACCATTACCATCGACGATTTCCTTGCGGCCGAGGGCGGCATGTCGCGTTCGGCGGGTACCTGCAACACCATGGGCACCGCGTCGACCATGGCCTGCATGGCTGAAGCACTCGGCACTTCGCTGCCGCACAACGCGGCGATTCCGGCGGTGGATGCGCGACGTTATGTGTTGGCGCACATGTCCGGCATGCGCGCGGTGGAGATGGTTCGCGAAGATTTGAAGCTGTCGAAAATTCTGACCAAAGAAGCCTTTGAAAACGCTATCCGGGTGAACGCGGCCATCGGCGGTTCGACCAACGCGGTGATTCACTTGAAAGCCATCGCCGGGCGCATCGGCGTCGAGCTGGATCTGGATGACTGGACGCGCATGGGTCGCGGCATGCCGACCATCGTTGACCTGCAACCGTCCGGGCGTTTCCTGATGGAAGAGTTTTATTACGCCGGTGGTTTGCCGGCGGTGTTGCGTCGCCTTGGAGAAGCCCATCTGATTCCTCATCCGAGTGCGTTGACCGTCAACGGCAAATCCATTGGCGAGAACACCAAGGACGCGCCGATCTATGGCGAAGACGAAGTGATCCGTACCCTCGACAACCCGATTCGCGCCGACGGCGGCATTTGTGTGTTGCGCGGTAATTTGGCGCCGCTGGGTGCGGTGCTCAAACCATCTGCCGCGACCCCAGAATTGATGCAGCATCGCGGTCGCGCGGTGGTGTTCGAGAACTTTGATATGTACAAGGCGCGGATCAACGATCCGGAACTGGATGTCGATAAAGATTCGATTCTGGTGATGAAGAACTGCGGGCCGAAGGGTTATCCGGGCATGGCTGAAGTGGGCAACATGGGCTTGCCGGCCAAGCTGTTGGCGCAGGGTGTGACCGACATGGTGCGCATTTCCGATGCACGGATGAGCGGCACGGCGTACGGCACGGTGGTTTTGCACGTGGCGCCGGAAGCGGCGGCTGGCGGGCCTTTGGCGACGGTGAAGGAAGGCGACTGGATCGAGCTGGATTGCGCCACCGGGCGCTTGCACCTGGATATTCCGGATGCTGAACTGGCGGCGCGTATGGCGGATCTGCAGCCACCGCAGCAATTGTTGGTGGGCGGTTATCGTCAGTTGTACATCGACCATGTGTTGCAGGCGGATCAGGGGTGTGACTTTGACTTCCTGGTGGGTTGCCGTGGGGCTGAAGTGCCGCGTCATTCCCACTAAGAGCAAAAGATCGCAGCCTGCGGCAGCTCCTACCTTGGAATGCATTTCCACTGTGGGAGCGAGCCTGCTCGCGAAGAGGGAGTGTCAGTCGACATCTATTTGACTGATATGCCGCCTTCGCGAGCAGGCTCGCTCCCACATTTGGCTGTGTGTCTGCCTCAAGTTTGTCTGGTGCCTGCTATGATGCGCGGCATCTCCATCGCTCAGGATCGCGCCGTTCCCCATGGATTACCGCAAACCCTCCGACCGCAAAAGCATGCACTCGCGCATCGTCCAGGAACTGGGCATGCAGATCGTCTCCGGACGCTTCAAGCCCGACGACAAACTGCCCGCCGAAGCCTTGCTCTGCGAAGAGTACGCGGTCAGCCGTCCGGTGTTGCGTGAAGCCACGCGAGTGCTGGTGGCCAAGGGTCTGGTGTATTCCAGGCCGCGTGTGGGCACGGTGGTCAAGGCACGCCGCGAGTGGCACATGCTCGACCCGGACGTGCTGCACTGGCTGATGCAAAGCAGCCCGCAGAATGAGTTCTTCAATGTGCTGACCAGTGTGCGCAGCATTATTGAGCCGGCGGCAGCCGCCCTCGCCGCTCAGCATGCGACCGAGGCGGATATTGCTTCGATTGGTGAAGCGTATCAGCGCATGGAAGCGGCGCCGACGCCGGAAGCGCTGTTGCAGCCGGATCTGGATTTCCATAGCCGGATTGCCGATGCGACGCACAATGATTTGCTGGCGAATCTGTGCAACATGTTGTCGGTGGCGATTGCCGAGGCGTTGAAGCATTCGAATCAGCGGCCGAATTTGCATGAATTGGCGTTGCCGCGGCATAAGGCGATTTTGACGGCGATCGAGAACCGTGATGCGCTGGGGGCTCGGCATGCGACGTTGGTGCAGCTGGATGATGCGCGTAGTGCTTTGAGTGTTGTGCTTGGCGCTGAACTCTCCTAAGGCTGGAGACCGCCTACCCTCACCCTAGCCCTCTCCCAGAGGTAGAGGGAACCGATTGGGGGATATTCGAGATTTACGCCGACTTGAACGATCTGCTGTGAATCCATAATTGGCTGGGATCTCAAGTCGAACGATTTGCTTTGACTCCATAATCGACTCGGTATTTCAGGTCGATGGATCAAGCCGCACACCTCGGTCAGTCCCCTCTCCCTCGGGGAGAGGGTTAGGGTGAGGGGCTCTTGATCTTGAGCCACAAAAAAAGCCGCAACCCTAAGGTTGCGGCTTTGTCGTTTCAGCCCTTCAGATCAATGCGCAAACAGCGAATTACCCTTCTGCCCCGCCAGTTTCTCCGGCTTGATCAGGAACTTCGCCAGTGCCGGCAGCAGCCACAGCGCACCGAACATGTTCCACAGCAACATGAAGGTCAGCATCAGGCCCATGTCGGCCTGGAACTTGATCGCCGAGAAGATCCACGTGCACACGCCGATCGCCAGGCACAAACCGGTGAACAGCACCGCTTTACCGGTAGATTTCAGCGTCTGGTAATAGGCTTCCTGCAGCGGCAGCCCCGCACGCAGGAAACTCTCCAGTCGGCTGTAGATGTAGATGCCGTAGTCGACGCCAATCCCCACGCCCAGCGCCACCACCGGCAGCGTCGCGACTTTCACGCCGATGCCCATGAACGCCATCAGCGCGTTGCCGAGTACCGAGGTCAGCACCAGCGGCAGGACGATGCACAGGGTCGCCGCCCACGAACGGAAGGTGATCATGCACATCACCGCCACGCAGATGTACACCAGAATCAGGATGGTCAGTTCAGCCTGTTTGATGACTTCGTTGGTGGCCGCTTCGATCCCGGCGTTACCGGCCGCGAGGATGAATTCCAGGCCGTCCTTGTTGTTGTCCTTGGCGAATTCCTGCACGGCAGCCACCGCCCGATCGAGGGTCTCAGCCTTGTGATCGTTGAGGAAGATCAGCACCGGCGCCAGCGAGCAGCTGTTGTTGTACAGGCCGTCGGCGCGGGCAATCGAGTTGTTCAGCACGTCGGGGTTACGCGACAGGGTTTCCCATTTCAGGTTGCCCTCGTTCATGCCCTTGATCATCTGCTTGGACACGGTCACCAGGGAGATCGCCGACTGCACGCCCTCGGTGTTCTGCATCTTCCACATCAGCTCGTCGATCGGCGCCATGGCTTCGTAGCGTGAGCAGCCTTCAGCCTTGGTCTTGACCATCACCACCAGCACGTCGGAACTGGTCGAGTAGTTGTTGATGATGAAATTGTTGTCCTTGTTGTAGCGCGAGTCCGGACGCAGTTCCGGTGCGCCCTGGTCGAGGTCACCGATTTTCAGGTTCTGGCTGTACCAGAGGCCGCCACCGAAAGCGATCAGCGCCAGCACTACCGAGATGCGTGCAACTTTCGGGTTAGCGAAGTTCGACAGCAGACGCCAGAAAGGGTGTTCGCGGTTTGCGTCTTTCTTGCTTTTGGCAATCGCACGCTTACTGATGCCGACATAGGAAATGGCCACCGGCAGCAGGATCAGGTTGGTGAACACGATTACCGCGACGCCGATGGACGCGCCGATCGCCAGTTCACGGATCACGCCGATATCGATGATCAGCAGCGTGATGAAGCCCACCGCATCCGCGAGAATCGCGATCATCCCCGGCAGGAACAGTTGCCGGAAGGTGCGTCGCGCAGCAGTCAGGGCGTTATCGGCCTCACTGGATTGCAGGGCGATACCGTTGATCTTCTGCACGCCGTGGGAGATACCGATGGCGAAGATCAGGAACGGCACCAGCATCGAATACGGATCGAGCCCGAAGCCAAAGAAGTGCATCAAACCAAGCTGCCAGACCACCGCCACCAGCGTCGTACTCAGTACCGCGATGGTGCTGCGCACGCAGTTGGTGAACCACAGCAGCAGGATCAGGGTGATGACGAACGCGATGCCGAAGAACAGCACCACCATCACCAGACCGTCGATCAGGTCACCAACCTTCTTGGCGAAACCGACGATGTGGATCTTGATGTTGGGGTTCTGTGCTTCGAATTTGGTGCGGATCTTGTCTTCCAGTTCATGGGAGAACTGGCGGTAGTCCAGCGCGAGCAGCTTGCCCTGATCCTGCGGATCCGGGTACGACTCGAGCAGCGGGATATCGACGATGCTCGACTTGAAGTCGTTGGACACCAGACGCCCGACCTGGCCGGACTTGAGCACGTTGTTGCGCAGCAGATCGAGACTGTCCTGCGAGCCGTTGTAGCTCTGCGGGATCACTTCACCGCCGGCAAAACCCTCTTCGGTCACTTCTGTCCAGCGTACGCTCGGGCTCCACAGCGACTTCAGGCCGGAACGGTCAACGCCGGAAATGTAGAACACCTCGTCGTTGATCTGGCGCAGGGTCTCCATGTATTCCTTGGAGAAGATGTCGCCGTCAGTCGCTTCGACCGAAATGCGCACGGTGTTGCCGAGGTTCGCCAGGTCGTTGCGGTGCTCCATCATCTTCTCGATGAACGGATGCTTGAGCGGGATCATTTTTTCGAAACTGGTCGACGGCCGGATCAGCGTCGCCTGCCAGAACAGGAAAATGCTCACCACCAGACAGATCAGAATCACTGCCGGGCGGTTGTTGAAGATCAGGCGCTCAAGGAACGTCGCCTTTTCCTGCTGAGGAGTGATCAAGGAAGTCATAGCCCCGCCTTCTTATTATTAACTTCGGCGCCGTTTGGCTGAGTGGTGTGAACGCCACCCTGCCCGGTCAGAATCAGGTTGCCGTCGCCGGCCGCGGTGACGGAAGACAGCGAGATGCGATCCGGACGGTTGAAGACGCTGAACGTTTCGCCGTTGTCGCTGCTGCTGACCACCGAGCCGCCGTTACCGACGATGACGATCGAGCCGTCAGGCAGCAAAGTTGCGCCGGACAGACCGAATTCCAGAGCACCGCGCGCGGCCTTCAGTTCGACCTGCTCCCAAGTGCTGCCGAAATCGCTGGAGCGATAGAGGTTGCCGCGCAAGCCGTAGGCCAGCAGGGTTTGCGCCTGGGCCGTGCCGATCACGCCGAACAGCGAGCCTTCGTACGGGCCTTCGAGTTTTTCCCAGGTCTGGCCCCAGTCGGCGGAGCGGAACATGCTGCCCGACTCGCCGACGATGAACAGGCCGGCGTCTTTCACCGCCGCGATGGCGTTGAGGTGGAACTGGTCTTCGTTGTCGAGGCGGTCGCTGACGTCTTCCCAGTGTTTGCCACCGTCGGTGGTTTCCATCAGCGAACCGTAAGCGCCCACGGCAAAGCCGCTGTTGACGTCCTTGAACCAGACGTCGAGCAGCGGCGATTCACGTTTGAGGTCTTCGAATTGCTTGGTCCAGGTCAGACCGCCGTCTTCGCTGGCGAGGATTTGCGCGTCGTGGCCGACCGCCCAGCCGTGTTTGTCATCGGCAAAATACGCGGAAGTCAGCAGTTGCCGGCTCGGCACTTTGGCCTGCTTCCAGGTTTTGCCCTGGTCATCGGAATAGACGATGTGCCCGCGATCCCCGACCGCGACCAGACGCGCACCGGCGTGGACGACATCAAGAATCAGGCTTTTCGCGGCTTTGCTGGATTCGGTGGCATAGACCACGTCGGCCGGGGCCTCAGCGGCAATCACGGGTGCTGACAACGTGGCAAAGCCCAGCAGAGAGAGTGCTGTGGCCAGCAACGCGGTGTTGCGTAACGCCGGCGGGCGGCAACGACTCATAGACCTTCCCCTATTTATTATTGTTAGGCCATTTGGCCTTCAAGGGCGCCGCAAGTGTGCTCCGGTGTTGGCAGATCAGAAACATAGTCCTGAAACCCGCAATCCAGAGCCACTTCGGAAGCTGGCTCATCCTATCGGGCTTTAGAAACGTCTGACAATCGGCGCCACGTTATCTTTTGTTAACCGCGCGGGCTGAACGCATCCCCCTGTAGGAGCTGACGAGTGAAACGAGGCTGCGATCTTTTGATCCTGGCCTTTAAAAGTCAAAAGATCGCAGCGTGCCGCAGCTCCTACAGGGATTTTGCGTTGTTATGACGGAGGATTCGTCGGATGGATGAAGGGAATCTTGTTAGGGGGACTTGCACGATCGGTATTATGGTATACCATCAGACGCACAGACACTCTAAATCCCCCCTACGGAGCAGCTCATGAGTTTCGAAATTCGCAAGATCGTCAGCTATGTCGAAGAAACCTTCATCGAAGGCGGCAAAGCCACTGACAAGCCAGTGACCATGGTCGGCCTCGCCGTGGTGATGAAAAACCCTTGGGTGGGCAACGGTTTCGTCGAAGACCTCAAACCGCAGATCCGCGCCAACTGCTCCGACCTCGGTGCGCTGATGGTCGAGCGTCTGGTCGGCATCATCGGCGGTGCGGAGAAGATCGAGGCTTACGGCAAAGCCGCCGTGGTCGGTGCTGATGGCGAGATCGAACACGCCTCCGCCGTAATCCACACCCTGCGCTTCGGCAACCACTACCGCGAAGCCGTCAACGCCAAAAGCTACCTGAGCTTCACCAACAAGCGCGGCGGCCCGGGCACTTCGATTCAGATCCCGATGATGCACAAGGACGACGAAGGTCAGCGTTCGCACTACATCACCCTGGAAATGCAGATCGAAGACGCGCCGCGTGCCGACGAAATCGTTGTCGTGCTGGGTTGCGCCGACGGTGGTCGCCTGCACCCGCGCATCGGTAACCGCTACATCGATCTGGAAGAACTGGCCGCCGAAAAAGCCCAGTAATCACAATAAAAAGGCATTGCAGGAGCGCTCCATGATTCGGCTCACCGCTGAACTCACCCCGGCTGGCACCAGTTACCTGGCGACCGGCCAAGGCCAGCCCGTGGTTTTGATCCACGGCGTGGGCCTGAATAAAGAAATGTGGGGCGGCCAAATTGTCGGCCTGTCCAGCCAATACCGGGTGATCGCCTACGACATGCTCGGCCATGGCGCGAGCCCGCGACCGGCCAGTGGCACCAACCTGCTCGGTTACGCCGACCAGTTGCTGGAGTTGCTCGATCACCTGAATCTGCCACAGGCAGCGGTGATCGGCTTCTCCATGGGCGGTCTGGTCGCGCGGGCCTTTGCCCTGCATTACCCGGAGCGCCTGCAAAGCCTGGTGGTGTTGAACAGCGTGTTCAACCGCAGCGAAGAACAGCGTGCCGGCGTCATCGCTCGCACCGCGCAAGCAGCCGAGCACGGCCCGGACGCCAATGCCGAAGCGGCGCTGTCGCGCTGGTTCAGCCGCGAGTATCAGGCAGCCAACCCGGCGCAGATCGCGGCGATCCGTCAGACCCTCGCCGGTAATGATCCGCAAGGCTACCTGACCACTTATGAATTGTTCGCCACCCAAGACATGTACCGCGTTGACGACTTGGGCAGTATTCAGGCGCCGACGCTGATCGCCACCGGCGAACTCGACCCGGGTTCGACCCCGGAAATGGCAGAGCAACTGGCCCGACGCATCCCCGGTGCGAAGGTTGCCGTGCTGGCCGAGCAACGGCATATGATGCCCGTAGAGTCGCCGCGTCTGGTCAATCAGACGCTGCTGGAATTTCTCCAATTCGCACACTCCCGACAAAACCCTATACAGGGGATCGTTGCATGACACTCGCACGCTTCCAGATGTGCATCGGCGGAGAATGGGTCGACGCCCTCTCCGGCAAGACTTTCGAAAGCCTCAACCCGGCCTCCGCGCAAGCCTGGGCAGAATTGCCTGACGCTGATGAAGCGGACGTCGAACGCGCCGTGCAAGCGGCACAAACTGCTTTCGACAGCCCGGCCTGGCGCGGCCTGACCGCCACCGCACGGGGCAAACTGCTACGCCGTCTCGGTGACTTGATCGCCGAAAATAAAGAACAACTGGCGCAGCTGGAAAGCCGCGACAACGGCAAACTGATCCGCGAGACCCGTGGCCAGGTCAGCTATCTGCCCGAATTTTTCCACTACACAGCCGGTCTTGCCGACAAGCTCGAAGGCGGCACGCTGCCGCTGGATAAGCCCGATCTGTTCGCCTACACGGTGCACGAAGCGATGGGTGTGGTCGCGGCGATCATTCCGTGGAACAGCCCGCTGTATCTGACCGCGATCAAACTGGCCCCGGCCCTCGCCGCTGGCAACACGATTGTAATCAAACCGTCCGAGCACGCCTCGGCGACGATTCTGGAACTGGCGCGTCTGGCCCTCGAAGCCGGGATTCCGCCGGGTGTGGTCAACGTCGTCACCGGTTACGGCCCGAGCACCGGCGCCGCCCTCACCCGCCATCCGCTGATCCGCAAAATCGCCTTCACCGGCGGCGCGGCGACGGCACGGCATGTGGTGCGCAGCAGCGCCGAGAACTTCGCCAAGCTGTCGCTGGAACTGGGTGGCAAGTCGCCGAACATCATTTTCGCCGACGCCGATCTCGACAGCGCGATCAACGGCGCGATTGCCGGGATTTATGCGGCGTCCGGGCAGAGTTGCGTGTCTGGCTCACGCCTTTTGGTGCAGGACGAAATCTACGACGAATTCGTCAATCGCCTGGTCGAACGCGCCCAGCGCATTCGCATCGGCAACCCGCAGGAAGACGCCAGTGAAATGGGGCCGATGGCCACCGCGCAGCAACTGGCGGTGGTTGAAGGTCTGGTCGCTGATGCAATCGCCGAGGGCGCGCGGTTGCGCACTGGCGGCAAGCGGCCGACCGATCTCGGTGACGGCTGGTTCTACGAGCCAACGCTGTTCGAATGCGATCGCAATTCGATGAAGATCATGCAGGAAGAAGTCTTTGGCCCGGTGGCTTCGGTCATTCGCTTTAAAGATGAAGCCGAGGCGCTGGCCATCGCCAACGACTCGCAGTTCGGCCTCGCGGCGGGCATCTGGACGCGTGATTTGGGCCGGGCGCATCGCCTTGCTCGTGATGTGCGCTCGGGGATTATCTGGGTCAACACTTACCGCGCGGTGTCGGCGATGGCGCCGATCGGCGGTTTCAAGAACAGTGGCTATGGACGCGAAAGCGGCATCGATTCGGTGCTGGCCTACACCGAACTGAAAACGGTGTGGATCAACTTGTCTCAGGCGCCAATGCCTGATCCGTTTGTGATGCGCTAGGAGTCCTGCGAAATGATCGAACCCGGCATTTACAAAGACGTCATGAGCTCGTTTCCGTCCGGCGTCACGGTGGTTACCACTGTTGACCCGGAGGGCGGCATTGTCGGCATCACCGCCAGCGCTTTTAGCGCGCTGTCGATTGACCCGGCGCTGGTGCTGTTCTGCCCTAACTACGCCTCCGACACTTATCCGATCCTGCGTGACAGCAAGAAGTTTGCGATTCATTTGCTGTCGGCTGACCAGACGGCTGAGGCCTATGCCTTTGCCGGTAAAGGCAAGGACAAGGCGGCCGGTATCGAGTGGCATTTGAGCGAACTCGGTAACCCGATTCTCGCCAAAGCCACGGCGATCATCGAGTGCGAGTTGTGGCGTGAATATGACGGCGGCGATCACGCGATCATCGTTGGCGCGGTGAAGAATCTGATCCTGCCCGCGCAACCGGTGACACCGATGATCTACCACAAAGGCAAGCTCGGCCCGTTGCCGACCCTGGCCTGATTGCCAGACACGATTCCCTGTAGGAGCTGCCGAAGGCTGCGATCTTTTGACTTTGATTTTCAAGAGCAAGATCAAAAGATCGCAGCCTTCGGCAGCTCCTACAGGGGAATTGGGTGATGGGAGGAATGATGAGTAACGAGAAATATGAAAAAGGCCTGAAGATCCGCACTCAGGTGCTGGGCGAAGCCTATGTGCAGCGTTCGATAGACAACGCCGACGACTTCACCCGCCCGCTGCAGGAAATGGTCACCGAATACTGCTGGGGCCATGTCTGGGGTCGTGAAGGTTTGTCGCTCAAGGAGCGCAGCATGATCAACCTGGCAATGATCTCGGCGCTCAACCGTCCGCACGAACTCAAGCTGCATGTGCGTGGCGCCTTGCGTAACGGCCTGAGTCGTGAGCAAATACGCGAAATTCTGCTTCAGGTCGGCATTTATTGCGGCGTTCCGGCAGCCGTGGACAGTTTCCGGCTGGCCCGTGAAGCCTTCGCCGAAGCCGACGCCGAAGCCCCAGTTAACCCCTCGGCTGTTTAGATGCCCGTCTGGCATGGACAGCCAACCGAAAGAGCGGATCCCATGAAACGCCAGCCACTCGACGACAGCTTCAAGGTCAATCGCAACCCCGTTACCCTGCGCGAAATCGTGCTGGATAAACTGCGTAGCGCGATCATGAATTTCCAGCTCATGCCCGGTGATCGTCTGGTCGAGCGCGATCTGTGCGATCGCCTTGGCGTCAGCCGCACCTCCGTGCGCGAGGCCTTGCGTCACCTGGAATCCGAAGGTCTGGTTGAGTTTGCCGATGCCAAAGGCCCGCGCGTGGCGATCATCACCCTCGCCGATGCCGTCGACATCTACGAACTGCGTTGCGTACTCGAAGGTTTGATCGTGCAGCTGTTCACCCTGCGCGCCAAAGCCAAGGACATCAAAGCCCTGGAAAAAGCCCTCGACGAGAACCGCAAGGCCCTCAAGGACGGCGAACTGCAACAGGTGATCGACTCGGTGCAAGGTTTCTACGACGTGCTGCTCGAAGGCTCGGGCAATCATGTCGCGGCCACTCAGTTGCGGCAGTTGCAGGCGCGCATCAGCTACCTGCGCGCGACTTCGGTTTCCCAGGAAAACCGGCGCGGCGCGAGTAATCAGGAAATGGAAAAAATGGTCGAGGCGATCAAGAGCGGCGATCCGCTGGTGGCGCATCAAGCCTGTGTTGATCACGTTCGCGCTGCCGCTGCGGTAGCGCTCGACTATCTCAAGCGCAAGCAGGAAGAGACCGGCTCTGTCGTTAAAGGCACGCCGGCGATGACCCTGCCTATCGCATTGAAAGAACCGCGTATAGGTCACTGATATGTTCAGCCCGAGCTATTGCCCGAAATGCGGTGGCCCTGACCTCGGTCAGCAGATACCGGCGGGCGATACGCACGAGCGCCTGATGTGTCGCGGCTGCGGCTACATCCACTACGTCAATCCGAAGATCATTGCCGGCTGCATCATCGAGCAGGACGGCAAATATCTGCTGTGCCAACGGGCGATCCCGCCGCGCCCGGGCACCTGGACGCTGCCGGCCGGTTTCATGGAAAGCGGCGAGACCACTGAGCAAGCTGCCATTCGCGAAGTCTGGGAAGAAAGCGGCGTGCGCGCGGAAATCGTTTCGCCGTACTCGATTTTCAGCGTGCCGAAGATCAGCGAGGTGTACATCATCTTCCGCGCGATCGCGCTGGAGATTACCGGGCAGTACGGACTGGAGACCATGGATTACAAGTTCTTCGCGCCGGAAGACATTCCGTGGGAGCAGATTTACTACCCGGCGATCCGGCAGATTCTCGAGCGCTATATCGAAGAGCGTCAGGCTGGGGTTTATGGGATCTATATGGGCAATGACGATAGCGGCAAGATCCACTTCATCCGCTGATCACATTGATCGTTCCCATGCTCCGCGTGGGAACGCCTCCTCGGACGCTCCGCGTTCGGCTCTAAAAGGGACGCGGAGCGTCCCGGGCTGCATTCCCACGCGGAGCGTGGGAACGATCAATCAAAAGATCGTAGCCTTCGGCAGCTCCTACAGGGGTTCACGGTGAGTCTTAAATTAGGGTGATGCCTTCGACGATGATGATCTCCGCCTTCGCCCATTCTTCGCGGTAACTTTTCGCCTCCTGATACGCCGCCGAGTGGTAGCACGCCACGGCTTTTTCGTAGCTTTCAAATTCAATCACCACGCTGCGCTGTGGCGTCTTGCGCCCTTCCATCGCTTCGCTGCGCCCGCCCCTCGCCAGAAATTTCGCGCCGAACGCTGCGAAAGCCGCCGGGGCGCGCTGGGTGTATTGGCTGTAGTGATCGGCATCGGCGATGTCCACATGAGCAATCCAGTACGCCTTCATAGTGACCTCTTTGTTGATTCTGTATTATGGTATACCAATATATTTCCAACGAACCCTGAGAGTCCAGCATGGCCTTCAACAGCATCGAAGAAATCATCGAAGATTATCGTCTCGGCAAAATGGTTTTGCTGGTCGATGACGAAGACCGCGAAAACGAAGGCGACCTGTTGCTGGCCGCCGACCGTTGCACGCCAGAAGCGATCAGCTTTATGGCCCGTGAAGCACGCGGGCTGATTTGCCTGACGCTGACCGACGACCACTGCCAGCGTTTGGGGCTGGAGCAAATGGTGCCGGCCAACGGCAGCGTGTTCAGCACCGCGTTTACCGTGTCGATTGAAGCGGCAGTTGGCGTGACCACCGGTATCTCGGCAGCGGATCGCGCCTGCACGGTTGCCGCCGCTGTCGCGCCGAATGCCCGCGCGGAAGACCTGGTGCAGCCGGGCCATATCTTCCCGCTGCGCGCCAAGGAAGGTGGCGTGCTGACCCGCGCCGGGCATACCGAAGCGGGTTGTGATCTGGCTCGCTTGGCCGGTTTCACCCCGGCTTCGGTGATTGTCGAAGTAATGAATGACGACGGCACCATGGCGCGGCGTCCCGATCTGGAGGTGTTTGCGCGCAAACACGGGATCAAGATCGGCACCATCGCCGACCTCATCCACTATCGCCTGAGCACCGAACACACCATCGAGCGGATTGGCGAACGTGAGCTGCCGACGGTGCATGGCACGTTCCGTTTGATCACCTTTGAGGATCGCATCGAGGGCGGCGTGCATATGGCGATGGTCATGGGCGATCTGCGCCGCGCAGAGCCGACGCTGGTGCGCGTGCATGTGATTGATCCGCTGCGGGATCTGGTTGGCGCGGAATACAGCGGGCCGGCGAACTGGACGTTGTGGGCGGCGTTGCAACGGGTCGCGGCTGAGGGGCATGGGGTTGTGGTGGTGTTGGCCAATCACGAGTCGTCGCAGGCGCTGCTGGAGCGCGTGCCGCAATTGACCCAGCCGCCGCGGCAGTTCAGTCGTTCGCAATCGCGGATTTATTCCGAGGTGGGGACTGGGGCGCAGATTTTGCAGAATCTGGGGGTGGGTAAGCTGCGTCACCTAGGCCCTCCTCTGAAATACGCCGGCCTGACCGGGTATGACCTGGAAGTCGTCGAAAGCATCCCCTTCACCGAATAACCCACGACGAACACAAATCCAAATGTAGGAGTGAGCCTGCTCGCGATAGCGGTGTGACATTCAACAATGATGTTGGCTGATACACCGCTATCGCGAGCAGGCTCACTCCTACAGGGGTTTTGCATTTCAGATTCATTTCTTCGAACCATAAAAAAGGACAGCCGCCAGATAACCGGTAAGGCAAAGTGCTTGCACAAAGTTTGGAATACCATAATATGATATTCCATAGACCGGACACTCCAACGAACGTCCATCTACTGCTCCCGATAGGCGGGCAACAACGCAAGCCCGCTCAAAAACACAACAATGAGGGCGTGAACATGGTGTTGAACAAAGCTGCAACCGCGATCCTTTTCGCGGGACTGCTCAGCGTCACCGGCCAGGCTGCAATGGCGGCCGACAGCGTGAACTTCGTCAGTTGGGGCGGAAGCACCCAGGACGCGCAGAAACAGGCCTGGGCCGATCCGTTCAGCAAGGCCAGCGGCATCACCGTCGTGCAGGACGGCCCGACCGACTACGGCAAACTCAAAGCCATGGTCGAGAGCGGCAACGTGCAGTGGGACGTGGTCGATGTCGAAGCCGATTTCGCCCTGCGCGCCGCCGCTGAAGGCCTGCTCGAACCCCTCGATTTCAAAGTGATTCAGCGCGACAAGATCGACCCGCGTTTCGTCAGCGACTACGGCGTCGGCTCGTTCTTCTTCTCCTTCGTCCTCGGTTACAACGAGGGCAAACTCGGCGCCAACAAGCCGCAGGACTGGAGCGCCCTGTTCGACACCAAGACCTACCCGGGCAAACGCGCCCTCTACAAATGGCCTAGTCCCGGCGTGCTCGAACTGGCACTGCTGGCCGATGGCGTACCTGCCGACAAGCTCTACCCGCTGGATCTCGATCGCGCCTTCAAGAAACTCGACACCATCAAGAAAGACATCGTCTGGTGGGGCGGCGGCGCGCAGTCGCAGCAACTGCTGGCGTCCGGTGAAGCGAGCATGGGCCAGTTCTGGAACGGTCGCATTCACGCCCTGCAAGAAGACGGCGCGCCGGTCGGCGTGAGCTGGAAACAGAACCTGGTCATGGCCGACATTCTGGTGATTCCAAAGGGCTCGAAAAACAAGGACGCAGCGATGAAGTTTCTCGCCAGCGCCAGCAGCGCCAAAGGCCAGGCCGACTTCTCCAACCTGACCGCCTACGCCCCGGTCAACCTCGACAGTGTGGAGCGTCTGGATTCGGCGCTGGCCCCCAACCTGCCGACTGCCTACGCTAAGGATCAGATCACTCTTGATTTCGCGTACTGGGCCAAAAACGGCCAGGCCATCGCGACACGGTGGAACGAATGGCTGGTCAAATGAAAATGGCGGCCACCGCGTCCCGTCCCTCCACTGCCACCGGCAGCGCCCAAAGCGCTGCCGGCTCGGCCCACGGAACACAGGCGGTTGCGATGCAGCAAGCCCCGTCCCTCAGACAACGCTGGCGCGGCGCCGGCAACCTCCTACCAGCGCTATTGTTCATCGGCCTGTTCTTTCTCGCGCCGTTGATTGGTCTGCTGCTGCGCGGCGTGCTCGAACCGACGCCAGGCCTCGGCAACTATGAACAACTGTTCGCCAACTCGGCCTATGCCCGAGTGCTGCTCAACACCTTTTCGGTGGCCGGGCTGGTGACGCTGTTCAGCCTGCTGCTGGGCTTTCCGCTGGCCTGGGCGATCACTCTGGTGCCGCGCGGCTGGGGGCGCTGGATCCTCAACATCGTGCTGCTGTCGATGTGGACCAGCCTGCTCGCCCGCACCTATTCGTGGCTGGTGCTGCTGCAAGCGTCGGGCGTGATCAACAAGGCGTTGATGGCGATGGGCATCATCGATCAGCCGCTGGAGATGGTGCACAACCTCACCGGCGTGGTGATCGGCATGAGCTACATCATGATTCCGTTCATCGTGCTGCCGTTGCAGGCGACCATGCAGGCCATCGACCCGATGATCCTGCAGGCCGGCTCGATCTGCGGCGCCAGTCCGTGGAGCAACTTCTTCCGGGTGTTCCTGCCGCTGTGCCGGCCGGGTCTGGCCTCCGGTGGTTTGATGGTGTTCGTCATGTCGCTCGGTTACTACGTCACCCCGGCGCTGCTCGGCGGGGCGCAGAACATGATGCTGCCGGAGTTCATCATTCAGCAGGTGCAATCGTTCCTCAACTGGGGCCTGGCCAGTGCCGGCGCCGCGTTGCTGATCGCGATCACTTTGGTGCTGTTCTACTTCTACCTGAAGCTTCAGCCGGAATCCCCGGTTGGCGCCAGTAACGCGAGGTAAGCCGACATGCTCCTGACCCCCAATGCGATGAGCCGGCGCATGCGCTTCGGCCTCTACGCCACCACCGGGCTGATCGGTTTGTTCCTGCTGTTGCCGATCGTGTTCATCGTGCTGCTGTCGTTCGGCTCCTCGCAGTGGCTGGTGTTTCCACCACCGGGCTGGACGCTGAAATGGTACGGCCAGTTCTTCTCCAATCCTGACTGGATGAACGCCGCAGCCGCCAGTCTCAAGGTCGCTGTGCTGACAACGATCTGCGCTGTGGCCCTCGGTTTGCCAACTGCGTTTGCACTGGTGCGCGGACGTTTTCCCGGCCGGGAAATGCTCTACGGTCTGTTCACCCTGCCGATGATCGTGCCGCTGGTGATCATCGCCGTGGCGGTGTACGCGCTGTTCCTCAAGCTCGGTTACACCGGAACCATGTTCGCCTTCGTGGTCAGCCATGTGATCGTCGCGCTGCCGTTCACCATCATCTCGATCATCAACTCGCTGAAACTGTTCGACCAGTCGATTGAAGACGCGGCGGTGATCTGCGGCGCGTCACGCCTGCAAGCGGTGTTCAAGGTGACGTTCCCGGCGATCCGCCCGGGCATGGTTGCCGGCGCCCTCTTCGCCTTCCTCGTTTCGTGGGACGAAGTGGTGCTCAGCGTGATGATGGCCAGCCCGACCCTGCAAACCCTTCCCGTGAAAATGTGGACCACCTTGCGCCAGGACCTGACGCCAGTGATCGCCGTCGCTTCGACGCTGCTGATCGGCTTGTCTGTTTTGGTCATGGTGATCGCCGCCGCATTGCGCCGGCGTAACGAAATCAGCGCCTGAGCGCCCAGGAGTACGACATGAGTGCCGTGATCAAAGACGCTTCCCAGCAGAACGACAAACCCCTGGTCAGCCTGCGCAACCTGAACAAACACTACGGCGACTTTGCCGCCGTCGACAACATCTCGCTGGACATCAAGGACGGTGAATTCCTCACTTTTCTCGGTTCCAGCGGCTCGGGCAAAAGCACCACGCTGTCGATGCTCGCCGGGTTTGAAACGCCGAGCAGCGGCGAGATCCTTGTCAACGGTGAATCGTTGGTCAATGTGCCGCCGCACAAGCGTGACATCGGCATGGTGTTTCAACGCTATTCGCTGTTCCCGCACCTGTCGGTGCGCGACAACATTGCGTTTCCTCTGGCGATTCGCAAACTAGCGGCCGCCGAACGTGAAAAGCGTGTCGATGCGATGCTGAAACTGGTGCAGCTTGAGCAATTCGCCCATCGCCGCCCTTCGCAACTGTCTGGCGGTCAGCAACAACGTGTCGCCATCGCCCGGGCGCTGGTTTACGAACCACGCATCCTGCTAATGGACGAACCGCTCGGCGCGTTGGATAAAAAGCTGCGCGAAGACTTGCAGGACGAACTGCGCCAATTGCATCGCCGTCTGGGCATCACCATCGTTTACGTGACCCACGATCAGGAAGAAGCCATGCGCTTGTCGCAACGCATCGCGATTTTCAGTCACGGCAAGATTGTTGGATTGGGCAGTGGTTATGACCTGTATCAGAATCCGCCGAATGCGTTTGTCGCGTCGTTCCTCGGTAACTCGAACTTCCTCAAGCTCAAGGCGCAGGGCAATGCGGCGGCTTCTTTTGAAGGGCAGTCATTATCGATTCGCCTGACCGCTGGGTTGCACACCGATCAGGATGTGTTGCTGATGGTGCGGCCGGAAAAAGCGCAGGCGTTGAGCGTGGCGCAAGCGATCAGCGAACCGTTGCCATCGGGTTGGAACGAGGTTTCAGCGAAGGTCGTAGAAGTGCTGTTTCTCGGCGAAAGCCAGACGTGCAGCGTGGTCACCTCCGGCGGAACCTCAATGACGGTGAAAGCATTGTCAGCCGCGGGCATGCCGCTTAAGGCCGGTGATCCGGTGCAAGTACGCTGGGCCACCGCCGATGCCTGCGTCTACACCGAATGGAGCGAAAGCGACCTCAACAAAGCCGCCGGCTCCCACTGAAATCCCCTGTAGGAGCTGCCGAAGGCTGCGATCTTTTGATCTTGCCGTTAAAAACAAGATCAAAAGATCGCAGCCTCGTTTCACTCGACAGCTCCTACAGGAATGCATTCCAAATGTGGGAGCGAGCCTGCTCGCGAATGCGGTGTGTCATTCAACGTTAAGGTTGACTGACACGGCCTCTTCGCGAGCAGGCTCGCTCCCACAGGGTCTGCCGTCATTTCAAGAATGTCCCCCTCAGGGCCACCCAAGCGTCGGGCTGCGGTGGCCCTTTTTTTGGTCTCAAGGCGCCACCGTCACATCGCCCTGCCCACTCTCGGCCAGCGCTGCAGCAACAAACCCTTCAGCCTTCTTGCGCTCAACGAACGCCCGCACATACGCCGCGCCGGCCCTGCGCCCACGGGGCACGGCCATGGCCTGGCGAATCGCCGTGAATGCACCGTCCAGCACGCGGTACCGCGCGTCGGCATCCGCGACTTCCTGCAAGGGCTGACGGACACCGGCGGCGGCATCCAGGTGTTGCTCGATAAACAGGTCAACGGCACCCGCCGAGGTTTCGGCACGCTCCAATTGTGCGTGCTGCAGCGTGCGACTGAGGAACAGGTCGTAGGCTGCGCCTTTGCCAACGGCCAATCGCAATCCTGGCTGATCGAGATCCTCGACGTTGCGATACGGGGCCTGCGCCTCGACCAGATAAGTCCCCTCAATAATCACGTAAGGCGCGCTGAACGCAATCTGAGCCTCGCGCACCGGCTCGATGGCGAGAAACGCCAGGTTCCACACGCCCTCCTCCAGCGCCGCGAAAACCTTGCCCGCCGCATCAAACGTACGCATCTCCAGCTCGACACCCAATTCGGCAGCCAGCGCTATCGCCAAAGCCACCGAAACACCCTGCGGCGCACCGTCCGCCCTGCGCTGCGCCAGCACCGGGTTGCCGAAGTTGATCGCGGCATGCAGCACCCCGTCAGGGGCGAGGTCGGCGAGTACAGCCGAGGTGATAGCACTCATGGTGTGGCTCCCATCGTCAATAGAAATAGAGGCTGAAGGCGCGCAGCCGGGTCAGGTTGCGTTCCTGAGCAACGGTGATGAAAACATCGAGGCTGGCGAAACTTATGTCGTGGTCTGGCAGGCTGCGGTTTAAACAATAACAACAGTTGAGGGATGAGATCCCTGCACACACCACATAATCTGTAGGAGCTGCCGAAGGCTGCGATCTTTTGATCTTGCTGTGAAAAAACAAGATCAAAAGATCGCAGCCTCGTTTCACTCGACAGCTCCTACAGGAATGCATTCCAACTGTGGGGGTTTTGTGGTGTTCAGGTGATTGGTGAGTAGCCTTCGATCTGATCCGGCCAGGCGGTGAGGATTTCGAAGCCGGTTTCGGTAACCGCCACCATATGCTCCCACTGCGCCGACAAAGATCCATCCTTGGTCAGCACCGTCCAGCCATCGGGCATGTTTTTCACATGACGCTTGCCGGCATTGAGCATCGGCTCCACGGTAAAAATCATCCCGGCCTTAAGCTTCATGCCCTGATTGGGAAAGCCGTAATGCAGAATCTGCGGCTCGTCGTGATAGACCTTGCCGATCCCGTGCCCGCAATACTCGCGCACGACGCTGAAGCCTTCCTTCTCCGCCAGGCTCTGGATCGCGTGGCCGATGTCGCCCAACGTCGCGCCCGGTTTCACCACGCGAATACCCGCGCACATCGCTTCGTAAGTGGTCTTGATCAAGTGCTGCGCCTCAGGCGTCGCCTCGCCTACCACGTACATGCGGCTGGTATCACCGAACCAGCCGTCCTTGATCACCGCGATGTCGAGGTTGACGATGTCGCCATCCTTCAACGGCGTCCCCGATGGAATGCCGTGGCACACCACGTCATTAACCGAGGCGCAGACGGTTTTCGGAAAGCCGTGATAGCCGACGTTGGCCGGCACCGCTTTCTGCACGTTGACGATGTAGTCGTTGCACAGCCGATCCAGTTCATCGGTGGTCACGCCGGCCTTGACGTGCGGCACCAGCATTGCCAGCACTTCAGCGGCGAGTTTGCCGGCAGCGCGGGATTGAGCGATGTCGGCCGGGGTGTTGATCTTGATCTGGTTTCTCATGCGCTGACGGCTTCCTGAGTCAGTTGTTGCAGATCCAGCCCGCCGTTCTGTTCGGCGCGGATCAGCAAGCGGCAAATGGCGCTGTGGTCGAGGTTGGGGTGCAGTTCGGCGAGCATGCCGATGCGCATCCAGTGCTCGGCTTGCGCGTTGATCGAGCGGCTGAGGGCGTTGCTGGAGATCCGCAGGTTCTCGTGCATGTCCTCTGAAATCTTTACGATGCCCATATATGAATCCGATACGATGTGTATATGGTTCGTATATTAGCCAAGCCTCGCCGAAGATTGCAAACCCTCAGCCAAGCGCCGCATCGAAAAACGACGAAATGAGCCGGCTGGAACGCCGTTCTGCCAAGCAATAAAGATACGTCTCGGTGAACAGCTCTTCGCCCTCGATTCTGATCGTGCGGATTTTTGGGTCGGCAATAAACTCCGCTTCCGACACCACACCCAATCCCAGCCCGCGCACCACCGCTTCACGCAACGCCTCACGACTGCCGATTTCCATGGCGATGCGCGGTTTTACCTGCGCCGCATTCAGCGCCTGCTCCAGCACCAGCCGCGTGGTCGAACCGGGCTCACGTTGCAGCAGCCGTTGCCCTTCCAGTTCTTCCAGGCGCACGCTGCCGCGATTGGCCAGCGGATGCTCATGGTGCGCGAACAAGATGATCGCGTGCCGCGCATAACGCACTGAACACAACGCCGGATTATCCTGACGCCCGGCCAGCACAGCGATGTCGGTGACGTAATTTTCCAGATCCGACAACACTTGCGCCGAGTTACCCACGCGGATCGACACGTCGATATTCGGATGCTGTTGCAGGTAACTGTCGACCATTTCGATCACATGAAACGGCCCCACCGCACCGACCTTGAGCTGGCCGCTGTCGAGCCGCCCGGAGTCGCGCAGCAGGTTGTGCGCTTCCAGTTCCAGCAAGGCCAGCCGTTGCGCGATCGGCAGCAGTTGCCGCCCGACATCCGACAATTCAATCCGCCGCCCACGCCGATGAAACAGTTCGACGTTGTGCTGTCGCTCCAGACTTTGCACCTGCGTGGTCAGTGTCGGTTGACTGAGCCCCGACGCCCGCGCCCCGGCACTGAAACTGCCGTGGCGGGCGACGGCGAGAAAGGCCCGCAATTTGGCGCTCGACATCCATAGACTCCATCAATAGTTAGCTGCGGTTTCGCATATTGAATTGATTGAATGACTGTCACGTGACAGACCTAGCCTGTGGCAACTCCCAACCACACCGTGGAATGCCATGAAAACAATTAACCAGTTTCTGCGTGCCGCCAGCCTTGCCGTACTTGCCCTGAGTGCCAGCCAGGTCTGGGCCAAGGACAAACTGACCATTGGCCTGATCCCTTCGGAAGACTCCCAGGCGATGATCGAATCGAGCAAACAAGTGCTCGACGATCTGCAAGCCAAAATCGGCATGCCGGTGGTGCCGTTCGTGGCCACCGATTACAACGGCATCATCGAAGCGCTGCGCTCGGGCAAACTCGACGTCGCCTACCTCGGCCCGTTCTCCTACGTGCTGGCGACCTCGGTGGCGGACGTCGAAGCGTTCTCCGTGGCGGTGACCAAGAAGACCGGCCAGAGCGCTTACAAAAGCGTGATTCTGGCGCGCAAGGACAGCGGCATTCATTCGCTGGCCGACCTCAAGGGCCATACATTCGCGTTCGTCGACCCAAGCTCGGCGTCCGGTCATTTGTTCCCGAAAGCAGGACTGGAGCAGGCCGGGTTTGTGCCGGACACTTTGTTCAAACGCGTGATTTTCTCTGGCTCCCACGACGCCAGCATCCTCGCGGTGGAGAACAAGAAAGTCGACGCCGCCGCCGTGGCTGACCGCATCTTTGCCAGCGCCGTGGCCAAAGGTGTGGTCAAGCAGGATGACTTCGAAATCGTCTGGAGTTCCAAGCCGATTCCCGAATCGCCGATGGTCTGGCGCAAGGCGCTTGACCCGGAGTTGAAGAAGAAAGTCGCCGACGCACTGGCCTCGATCAAGGACGTGCCGTGGGGTGACCAGGGTGTGCTCAATGGCTTCCAGCCCACCACCGACGCGTCCTATGACGTGGTGCGCGAAACCGCCAAGGTGCTCGATCTCGATTTGCGGAGCATGAAATGATCAGCATCCGCCAACTGAGCAAACACTACGGCAGCAACCCGGTGTTGCGCGGCATCGACCTTGACGTCGCTGCGGGCGAATTCGTCGTGGTGCTCGGTCAGTCCGGCGCCGGCAAATCGACCTTGCTGCGTTGCATCAATCGCCTGGCACAGGCCGACAGCGGCACGCTGAACGTGGCGGGCATTGATGCCCTCGCCTGCCCCGACACCAGCGTTTTGCGCCGTGAAGTGGCGATGATTTTTCAGCACCACAACGTCGTGCCGCGCCTCAGCGTATTGAAGAATGTGCTGACTGGGCGCCTCGGTTCCGTCGGCACCCTCGCCTCGATTCTGCAACTGTTTCGCCGTGACGATGTGGCGCTGGCGATGCAATGCCTGGAACGCGTCGAACTGGCGCACAAGGCCGGTGAGCGCACCGATTCATTGTCTGGCGGGCAGAAGCAACGCGTCGGTATTGCCCGCGCCTTGGCGCAACGGCCGCAGGTGATTCTGGCCGATGAACCGATCGCCAGCCTCGACCCGAAAACAGCACGGCTAGTGTTGCAGTACTTGCGCGATGCCACCCGCGAACTGGGCATCACCGTGCTGTGCAATCTTCATCAAGTCGAATATGCCCGCGAGTTCGGCGACCGCGTGGTCGGCCTCGCTCACGGCAGTCTGGTGTTCGATGGCAAAGCGTCGAGCATGACCGACGCCGATCTGGCGCGAATCTATCCGGGGCAATCGGCAGAACACTCCGTTGACGTCCCGGCGCCCACCCTGTCCTACCGCACCGCCTCGAGGGCCTGAGCATGCAATCGTCAAACTATCAGTGGGTCGGCGAACGGCCCCGTGGCACACGCGGTTGGCTGACCACCGCCGGCATCGTCCTGATCGTGCTGTGGACGCTGAACTGGAGCGCGCAAGGTGCGCAACTCAGCCTCGGTGAACTGGCAGCGGGATTGCCGCAGATTGGTGACTTTCTCTCGCGCACCTTTCCGCCGGATCTGAGCATCCTGCCGCGTCTGGTCGCGCCAGCGGTGGAGACTTTGCAGATCGCCATTTGGGGAACCCTGCTCGGCGTGATGCTGGCGATTCCGCTGTCGTTTCTCGCCGCGCGCAATCTGAGCCGCAATCGCTGGGTGTTTCACATCACCCGTCAGGCGCTGAATTTCACCCGCAGCATCAACGAACTGATCCTCGCGCTGATCTTCGTCTCGGCGGTCGGCCTCGGCCCGTTCCCCGGCGTCTTGGCGCTGGCGCTGCACGGTCTGGGCATGCTCGGCAAGTTCTTCGCCGAGAGCATCGAAGAGATCGATCAAGGCCCGATTGAAGCGCTGCAAGCCACCGGTGCGCGACCGTTGCAAGTGATCGTGTTTGGCGTTCTGCCGCAGGTGATCACGGCGTGGATTGCGGTGATTTTGTACCGCTTCGAAGTCAATCTGCGCTCGGCCACGGTGCTGGGCATGGTCGGCGCCGGCGGCCTGGGGTTCGAACTGGTAAGCAGCCTGAAGTTGTTCAAATACCCGGAAACCGCGACTTGCATCATCGTCATCACCTTCATGGTGATCGTCGCCGACACCCTCTCCAGTCGCCTGCGCGCGGCGATCCAGAGCGGTTCGGCGCACTGACATCGAACCGCTATCGGCTGAGCCGATTCAAACCTGCGAATTATCGATTTGAGCCGTTGTCGACGGGCGCTGAGTATGGCGCCACACGACAACAATAATAAGGATCCACCATGACTGCCCGCTTCCAGAACCCAGTTGATACCCGTTTCGGCTGGGGCAGCCTGCAAGACCTCGCTGCCATTACCGACCAGCAGACCGTGGCCCTCGTCACCTTCCCTGAGGCCCGTGGGCTGGGGCTGGTCGATCGCCTGCAAGCGTTGCTCGGTGAGCGTCTGGTCTACGTGTTCGAAGACGTTCAGCCCAATCCTGACGTCGCCCATCTGCGCAGCACTTATGAGCAGTTCTGGCAGCAGGCCGGTGATTGCGATGTGGTGCTCGCGGTCGGTGGTGGCAGCGCCATCGATACCGCCAAAGCGTTGATCGTCGGCACCGAGTCCGGGCATTTCGATGAGTTGTTGACCCTGCTGGCGACCGGCAAGGCGTTCACTCCCGCGCGTTGCAAACAGCTGATCGCCGCGCCGACCACCGCCGGCACCGGTAGCGAAGTCACGCCGTGGGCGACGATCTGGGACAGCGCCAGCCAGAAAAAATATTCGTTGCACCTCGACTGCACCTGGCCGCGCGTGGCGATCATCGATCCGCAACTGATGCTCACCGTGCCGGCCAGCGTCACCGTGTCCACCGGGCTCGATGCGTTGTCCCACGCGCTGGAAGCGATCTGGAACGTTAACGCCAACCCGGTTTCCGACACTTTCGCCATTTCTGCGATTGAAGACATTCTCGAATGCCTGCCGCGTCTGCAAAAAGATCTGTCGAACCAAGAGTTGCGCACACGCATGGCACTCGCCGCGCTCAAGGCCGGGCTGGCGTTTTCCAACACCAAAACCGCACTGGCGCATTCGATTTCCTACGAGATGACCCTGCGCCACGGCTTGCCCCACGGCATCGCCTGCTCCTTCACCCTGCCGCTGGTGCTCGGTCTGGCCTGGGGTCACGACGCGACGCGTGACCGCATCCTGCAACGGGTATTCGGCGAGGATCTGCTCACCGCGCAACAGCAATTGCGCGAGTTCCTCCACAGCCTCGGGGTGAAGACCGAGTTCGCCGATTACGGCGTCTCGGCCAAGGACGCCGAAGACATCATCCACCTCGCGATGCAGGGCGCGCGCGGCAAGAACTTCATCGGTTCGCAAGCTGCCTGACGCCCGACGCCACCCGATCCACCCAAGCACCGCCTGCGGCTCATAGCCGTGGTGATTTCCTGCCGCACCGAAAAAGAGTGCACCCGCCGACGACAAACGGCGGGAACCCACAACAATAAGGAAAAGATCATGAATCGTGCCGAAACAATGCCTGGTCTCGCCGTACGTTCTGCCTCGTTCCGGGTCGCGCAGTGGCGCATGCTGCTGGCGGCGATGTTCTGTTACCTGTTTTTCTACACCGGACGGCAGACCTTCGGTTTTGCCATTCCGGGGATTCAGGCCGAGTTCGGTTTGAGCAAAGAAACTCTCGGCTGGGCTTCTGCGGCGATGCTCTGGGCCTACGCCATTGGTCAGGCGATCAACGGCAACCTCGCCGATAAATTCGGTGGCCGGCGCATCATGACTCTCGGTGCGGTGTTGTCTTGCGCGGCAAACTGGGTGACCAGTTTTGCCGGCGGTTTCACCAGTCTGATCCTGCCGTGGGGCGTCAACGGATACTTTCAGGCCTTGGGCTGGGCGCCGGGCGGGCGGCTGATTGCCAATTGGTGGGCGGCCGGCGAACGCGGCAAGGTCTATGGCTTCTACACCTTCGCCGCCGGTTGCGCGTCGATTCTGTCGTACGTCACCTCCATCGTCGTGCTCGAAGTGCTACAACTGGAGTGGCGCTGGATCTTCCGTTTACCGGTACTGCTGATGCTCGCCGGCGGGATCATTTTCTATCTGGTTGCCCGCGAACGCCCGCAGGATCTGGGCTTCGAACCGGTAGGCGATACCGGCGTGGCCAACGCTGACGACAAACATCAGGAAGCCGCGCATGGCGAAGTCGAGACCTCGGCGCAACGCTATAAAGCCGTGTTGAAGAATCCGCGCCTGCTGATCGCCGCGCTGTCACTGGGCTTTCAGAACGCGGCGCGCTACGGCTTGATCGTCTGGGTGCCGGTGCACTTTCTCGGCGCCGACTGGAAAAGCGGTGACGGCATGATCGATCCGAAGTGGATCACCGTCGCCCTCCCCGTCGGCATGGCGGTTGGCGCGTTGAGCAATGGCTGGGTCTCGGACAAGCTGTTCGGTTCCAAGCGCTATCTGGCGATCATGCTCTACATGTTCCTTGGCGCCGCGACGAGTCTGTGGATGTGGAGCCTGCCGCCGCACAGCGTGATCGGCCTGGTCGCGTTGTTCCTTTGCGGCTTCTTCGTCTACGGCCCGGCGTCGAGTTTCTGGGCACTGTGTCCGGATCTGGTTGGTGCCAAACGCGCCGGCACCGCAACCGGGATCATGAACTTTTCGTCCTATCTGTTTGCCGGCCTCGCCGAGCCTTTGATCGGTCGTTTGCTTGACACCACGGCAAACACGTCTCTCATCTTCATAGTGGTCACCAGCGCCTGCCTGTGCAGCGCGGCCGTGGCATTGTTCATTCGACGCTGATGGGGCTTGCATGTACCAGTATCACAAGTGGTTGCGTTCGTTTCATGCGGTGGCGAAAACCGGCAGCTTCACCCTCGCGGCAGAGTACCTCAGCGTCGGTCAGCCGACCGTCAGCGAGCAGGTCAACGCGCTGGAGAAAACCTTCTCGGTCGAGCTGTTCCATCGGCGCGGGCGCTACATCGAGATGAGTTCCGCCGGGCACAAGCTCTACGCAATCACTCAAGGTCTATTCGGCCAGGAGGACGAAGCGGTGCAACTGCTGCAGAGTTTCAAGCAACGCAAGAACGGCATGCTGCGGCTCGGCGCGGTGTCGCCGCCGATTGCCATGAATCTGACCTACGAGCTGATGCAGCGGCACCCGGACATCGAACTGGAAACCTCGTTTTCCTCGGAAAAGGAAACCCTCGCGCGGCTGTTCAACTTCGATATCGACGTGGCGATTCTGGCGTTGTCGGAATTCGATGAGCGCTTCCACACCCGGTTGTATCACCGCTATCCGATTATTGCCGTGGTACGCGATGACCATCCGTGGGCCAGCCAGTCGCAGGTTCACATCAGCGAAATCAGCCGCGAGAAATGGGTGATGCGCGAGCAAAGTGCGCGCACCCGGCAACTGGTCGAAGAAAGCTGCAAGCGCCTCGACATCGACCTCAACCGCGTCATGCAACTGAACAGCCGCGAAGCCATCGTGCACGCGATCGTCAAAGGCATCGGCATCGGTTTCGTCTCGGCCGTCGAGTACGCCGAAACCCCGGGCACCACGCCGATCACCTTTGTCGATCACCCGTTTTTCATCGAATACCACCTGTGCTGCCTCGGCATCCGCAGGAACCGACCGGTGATTGCCGAATTGTTTGATTCGAATCCACCGCTGACCTGATCAGCATTGACCCTTGAAACCGCCTACCTCATTGCCGAGGGACGGCCCACGCTTACCCGAAAACGGAGATTTGACCATGCAGTACAAAAACCCGACTCACCTGCAAGCCGCGATCCTTGACTGGGCCGGCACCGTTGTCGATTTCGGCTCGTTCGCGCCGACGCAGATTTTTGTCGAGGCCTTTGCCGAGTTCGGCGTCGCGGTATCGCTGGAAGAAGCGCGCGGCCCGATGGGCATGGGCAAGTGGGATCACATCCGCACGTTGTGCAACCTGCCGCAGATCGCCGAGCGCTATCGCGCCGCGTTCGATCGTTTGCCGAGTGACGAAGATGTGACGGCGATCTACGAGCGTTTCATGCCGTTGCAGATCGAGAAAATCGCCCTGCATTCGGCGGTGATTCCCGGTGCGCTCGAAGCGATTGCGGCGTTGCGCGACAAGGGTTTGAAGATTGGTTCGTGCTCCGGGTATCCGGCGGTGGTAATGGCCAAGGTTGTCGAGCTGGCGCGAGAGAATGGTTATGTCGCTGACCATGTCGTCGCCACCGATGAAGTGCCCAATGGCCGGCCGTATCCGGCGCAGTCGTTGGCCAACGTGATTGCCTTGGGCATCGATGACGTGGCCGCGTGCGTCAAGGTTGATGACACCTGGCCGGGGATTCTCGAAGGGCGTAGCGCGGGGATGTGGACGGTGGCGTTGACCTGCTCGGGGAATGCACTGGGATTGACCTACGAACAGTTCAAAGCGTTGCCGTCGGATCGTCTCGCGGAAGAACATGAGCGCATCGGCAAGATGTTCGCGCCTTCGCGTCCGCATTACTTGATCGACACGATTGCCGATTTGCCTGAGGTCATTGAGGACATCAACGCGCGCCTGGCCCGAGGTGAAACCCCACAAGCCTGCTAATACACGCCCCTGACCTGCTGATCGTTCCCACGCTCTGCGTGGGAATGCAGCCCGTGACGCTCCGCGTCACTGGACGCAGAGCGTCCCTAGAGGCATTCCCACGCGGAGCATGGGAACGATCGGTGGCCTCGCTCAAATCGCAGGCAAAAAAAAGCTGCCAAAACTGGCAGCAGAAACTTCAAGAACACGCGATGTATTGACCCCAGCATAGACGCTGAATAATGACAGTGTCATGACAGCGACAAATTCACTGAACCGCCCCTGCCCCGTCATCAGGATGTCATCAACGCAACGGCAGAATCCTCGCAAACCGTCTTGAGCCTTCCGGCGGATATTCAGCAAGGATTCCCATGAAACCAGACGCCCCGCTGTTTGCCGCCATCGACCTGGGTTCGAATGCCTTTCGTTTGATGATCGGCCAGTCGCTGCGCAGTCGCAAAGGCTTGCTGATTCAGGAAGTGAAAACCCTGCGCGAACCGGTGCGCCTCGCCGAAGGTTTTGACGGCGGCGCGCTGGATGCGTTGGCACTGGATCGAGGCTGGCAGGCGTTGGCGCGATTCGGCAAGAAATTGCGCGGTTTCGAGGCCGGTCGGGTTCGCGCAGTGGCCACCAGTGCGGTTCGTGAGGCGGACAATGCGCAGTTGTTTCTGGCCAGTGCCGAGCGGCATCTGGGGTTTCCCATTGATGTGATTTCCGGACAAGAAGAAGCGCGACTGGTCTACGCCGGTGTGGCGCATGCCCTGCCGGGTGCTGAAGACATGCGTCTGGTGGTGGATATAGGCGGCGGTTCCACCGAGCTGATTCTCGGCCAGGGCTCGCAAGCGTTGCTGACTGAAAGCATCGCGATTGGCAGCGGCACGCTGAGTACGCGGTTCTTTCGCGGCGGCGAAATTTCTGCTGGTGCCCTGCAAGAAGCCGAACGTTTCGCCATCCTGCAATTTGAACGGGTTGCCCGGCGTTATCGGAGTCAGGGTTGGCAGCAGACCATCGGCTCGTCGGGTACCGCGCGCATGCTGGCCAAAGTGCTCAAGGCCAATCACCTCAATGACTTCGGTAAGGACGGCATCACCTACGCCGGCTTGTTGCGCCTGGCCCTGCTTCTGCTGAAAGTGAGCAATGTGCAACAGCTGCACCTCGCCGGCCTGCAACCGCACCGCCAAAGCATCCTGCCCGGCGGATTGGTATTGATGCTCGCGGCGTTCAAAGTATTCGGCATCTCGCAAATGGCCCCCTCCGAACCCGGCCTGCGCCTCGGCGTCCTGCACGGCCTGATGAGCAAGCACTGACCCCTTGTAGGAGCCGAGCTTGCTCGCGAAGAGGCCTTTACATTCAAAGCTGATGTTGAATGTGCTGACGCCTTCGCGAGCAAGCTCGGCTCCTACAGGTTTTGTGTACATCCAGCCTCAAAACCAGTGCCTGACAAATCGCTATCGCGAGCAGGCTCACTCCTACCGTGGCGGTGTTCGCCATTAGGCCGAGTGTCAGCTCGCCTGCTTTTGATCTTGATTCACAGGCCCCATCGGCAGGCTGAGTGGAGGGATATATCCGGGAGTGGGAGCGCAGCGACCGTTTGGCGCAGCCAAATGCATCGAGAGGAGGTGCAGCGAAGCAAACCGGAGGCGATGCGCCCGGATGGATCCCGGAGCGAAGGAACCCCGAGCCCCAGCGAGCGGGCCGAACGCTGGGGCAAGCCTTTTGGGTTACCTTTTCGGCGTTTGGAAAAGGTGACCCGCCGTAAGGGCGGAACCCTAAGCCGCCGTTACCCCAGGAATGGATATTTACGCAGTCAGAAAGAACCCCACCACCTGAAAAACAACCTTCGCGAGCAGGCTCACTCCCACAAGGATTTGTGCTAATCCGCGGTTCCGTGATCAACACCAATCCTTGTAGGAGCCGGGCTTGCCCGCGAAGAGGCCGGTACATTCAAAGCTGATGCTGAATGTGCTGACGCCTTCGCGAGCAAGCTCGGCTCCTACAGGTTTTGCTCTTTGTGCGTCAGGCCAATTCTTTGCGCAGTTGCCGGGCAGCGGTGACCATGTGCACCAGCGCCGCTTCGGTCTCTAGCCAGCCACGGGTTTTCAGGCCGCAGTCGGGGTTGACCCACAAGCGCTCCGCCGGGATACGCTTGGCCGCTTTACGCAACAGATTGGCCATTTCCGACGCATCCGGCACCCGTGGCGAGTGGATGTCGTAGACGCCCGGGCCGATTTCGTTCGGGTAGGCGAAAGCTTCGAAAGCCTCCAACAATTCCATGTCCGAGCGCGAAGTTTCGATGGTGATCACGTCGGCATCCATCGCCGCGATGGACTCGATCACATCGTTGAATTCGCTGTAGCACATGTGCGTGTGGATCTGCGTTTCATCGCGCACACCCGAGGCGCACAAACGGAATACTTCAGTCGCCCAATCCAGATAATGCTGCCACTGCGCCTGACGCAACGGCAGACCTTCACGGAACGCCGCTTCGTCGATCTGCACGATCTTGATGCCGGCGGCTTCCAGATCCACCACTTCATCACGGATCGCCAGCGCCAGTTGCCGCGCCTGCACTTCACGGGTGACATCCTCACGCGGGAACGACCACATCAGCATGGTCACCGGGCCAGTCAGCATGCCTTTCATGACCTTGCGGGTCAGGCCCTGGGCGTAGCGAATCCATTCAACGGTCATGGCTTTCGGACGGCTCAGATCACCAAAAATCACCGCCGGTTTCACACAACGCGAACCATAACTCTGCACCCAGCCAAAGCGGGTGAACACGTAGCCATCGAGTTGCTCGGCAAAGTACTCGACCATGTCGTTACGCTCGGCTTCACCGTGCACCAACACATCAAGGCCCAAACGCTCCTGAATCTCCACCGCGTGACGGATTTCGCTGTGCATCGCCTCGGTGTATTCGGCTTCGCTGAGCTTGCCTTGCTTGAACGACTGGCGAGCCAGACGAATCGATGCGGTTTGCGGGAACGAACCAATTGTCGTGGTCGGAAACAGCGGCAGATCTAGCCCGGCACGCTGCTTGGCGATACGCTGGGCAAACAACGATTGACGCTGACTGTCCTGGGCAGTGATCGCCGCCACACGCGCCTGAACCGCCGGTTTGTGAATGCGTGGCGATGCAGCACGCGCAGCCTGCACCGAACGGCTCTGGGTCAATGCCCGCAGCACGCGCGGCGCTTCCGGTTCATTAACCGCCTGAGCCAGAACAGCCACTTCCTCGCACTTCTGCACGGAGAAGGCGAGCCAGCTTTTCAGTTCGGCATCCAGCTTGTCTTCACGGCCCAGATCCACCGGGCTGTGCAACAGCGAGCAGGACGGCGCCACCCACAAGCGATCACCCAAACGCTCATGCGCATGCTGCAAAGTCGCGAGGGCATTTTCCAGATCGCAGCGCCAGACGTTACGGCCGTTGACTACACCCAGCGACAACACTTTATACGCCGGCAGACGATCAAGAATCGTCGGGTACTGTTCCGGCGCACGCACCAGATCAATGTGCAAACCGTCGACCGGCAGATTCGCCGCCAGACCAAGGTTTTCTTCCAGGCCACCAAAGTACGTGGCCAACAGTTTCTTCAGTGGATCGCGCTGGATCTGGTTGTAGGCGCGCTCGAATGCGTTCTTCCATTCCTGAGGTAGATCGAGCACCAGAATCGGCTCGTCAATCTGCACCCACTCCACACCCAGAGCAGCGAGGCGCGAGAAGATCTGCCCGTACAGCGGCAACAAACGATCGAGCAAATCGAGCTTGTCGAACTCAGCGCCTTTGGCCTTGCCCAGCCACAGATAGGTCAGCGGGCCGATGATCACCGGTTTGACGTTGTGCCCCAGCGCGCGGGCTTCTTCGACTTCTTCGAACAACTGTTCCCAACCCAACTGGAACTGTTGATCCGCGCTGAATTCCGGGACGAGATAGTGGTAGTTGGTGTCGAACCACTTGGTCATTTCCTGGGCGTGGGCACCGCCGCAGCAACTGTCGCTGACGCCACGCGCCATGCCGAACAGGGTGTGCAGACTGGCTTTGCCGTCGTGCGGACGGAAGCGCTCCGGGATCACACCGAACATCAGCGAGTGCGTTAGCACCTGGTCGTACCAGGCGAAATCGCCGACCGGCAACAGCTCGATACCGGCGTTTTTCTGCAGATCCCAATGGGCTTTGCGCAGTTCACGCCCGACGTCACGCAGGCCCGCTTCGTTCAGTTCTCCTTTCCAGAACGCCTCTTGCGCTTTTTTCAGTTCGCGGTCGCGACCGATGCGCGGAAATCCAAGGGAATGGGCCAGTGCCATAACAAACAACTCCAATGTCTTGTTGATGGCGGGCATTGTCGGCATCGGTCGCAAGTGAATCAAACTCAATATAATCCTGATCATCACAAGAAATCCTCATGATCCCTTGCTCCCCTGTAGGAGTTGCGGAACGCTGCGATCTTTTGATCTCGCCCTTCAAAAACCAACATCAAAAGATCGCAGCGTTCCGCAGTTCCTACGGGGATCGGGGTTGCGAGAGGTGCCAACCGGGCCTATGTTGCTTGCGAGCATCTTCTGCGCGAATGGAACGCGATCAATCACCAACACCGAGGTGAAGACATGTCAAAGGAATCCCGCCCTGCCGTACTTGGGCTGATTGGCAACACTCCGCTGGTGCAAGTGACCCGCTTTGATACCGGGCCCTGCACGCTGTTTCTCAAACTCGAATCGCAAAACCCCGGCGGCTCGATCAAGGATCGTATCGGCCTGGCGATGATCGACGCCGCCGAACGCGATGGCCGTCTGCAACTGGGTGGCACCATCGTCGAAGCGACGGCCGGAAACACCGGTCTGGGCCTGGCACTGGTGGGACGCGCCAAAGGCTATCGGGTGGTTTTGGTGGTGCCGGACAAAATGTCCACTGAGAAAGTCCTGCATTTGAAAGCCATGGGCGCCGAGGTGCACATCACCCGCTCCGATGTCGGCAAGGGTCATCCCGAGTATTACCAGGACGTCGCCGCACGCTTGGCGAAAGACATTCCCGGCGCGTTTTTCGCCGACCAGTTCAACAACCCCGCCAACCCGCTGGCCCACGAATGCAGCACCGCGCCGGAGATCTGGGCGCAGACCGAACATGATCTGGACGCGATTGTGGTCGGCGTTGGCTCGGCCGGCACGCTGACCGGTTTGACCCGATTCTTCAAACGCGTGCAACCGGATCTGGAAATGGTATTGGCCGATCCGGTCGGCTCGGTCATGGCGCAATACAGCCGCGACGGCAGCCTGCCGACGCCCGGTTCATGGGCGGTGGAAGGCATCGGCGAAGACTTCATTCCGTCGATCACCGACCTCTCCAGCGTGCGCCACGCCTACTCGATCAGCGACGAAGAAAGCTTCGATCATGCCCGTCAATTACTCAAGGCCGAGGGCATTCTCGGCGGCTCCTCCACCGGCACCCTCCTCGCCGCCGCGCTGCGTTATTGCCGCGAACAGACTGAGCCGAAGCGCGTAGTCAGTTTCGTCTGCGACACCGGCACGCGCTATCTGTCGAAGGTTTACAACGATCAATGGATGACCGATCAGGGCCTGCTCAAACGCAAAGGTTATGGCGACTTGCGCGACCTGGTTGCCCGTCGTTTTGAAGATGGCCGGGTGATCAGCGTCGGCCCCGACGACACCCTGCTGACCGCGTTCCAGCGCATGCGACTGGCCGACGTTTCGCAGTTGCCGGTGTTGATCGACGGCAAGCAATTGGTCGGTGTGATCGATGAGTCGGACATCCTGCTCGGCGTCCATGAAGACGCCGCGCACTTCCGCAAACCGGTGACCAGCGCCATGACCGACAAGCTGCAAACCCTCGCGCCGAACGCCGATCTGGCCGAGCTGGAAAGCGTGCTCAGCCGTGGCCTCGTCGCCATCATCGCTGACGCTTCGGGCTTCCATGGCCTGATCACCCGCGTCGACATGCTCAACCAATTACGGAGATCCCTCGCATGAGTCAGCACGACGATAAATCCCAAGGCTTCGCGACCCGGGTGATCCACGCCGGGCAGGAACCGGATCCGAGCACCGGCGCGCTGATGCCGCCGATCTACGCCAACTCCACCTACCTGCAAGACAGCCCCGGCGTGCACAAAGGTTTCGATTACGGCCGCTCGCACAACCCGACGCGGTTTGCGCTGGAGCGTTGCGTGGCGGATCTTGAAGGTGGCACGCGGGCGTTTGCGTTTGCTTCAGGATTGGCGACGATTTCGACGGTGCTGGAATTACTCGATGCCGGTTCGCACATTGTCTCCGGCAACGATCTGTACGGTGGAACGTTCCGTCTATTCGACAAGGTGCGTCAGCGCAGCGCCGGGCATCGTTTCAGCTTCGTTGATCTGGCGGATCTGTCGGCGTTCGAAGCGTCATTGCAGGACGACACGCGGATGGTCATGGTCGAGACGCCGACCAACCCGCTGCTGAGCCTGTCGGATCTGGCCGCGATTGCGCGTATCTGCCGCGCACGCGGGATCATTTGCGTGGCCGACAACACCTTCGCCAGCCCCTATATCCAGCGGCCGCTGGAGTTGGGTTTCGACATCGTGCTGCACTCGACCACCAAGTATTTGAACGGCCACTCCGATGTGATTGGTGGGATTGCCGTGGTTGGGCAAAACGCTGAACTGGCGGAGAAACTGGGTTTTCTGCAAAACGCTGTGGGGGCGATTGCCGGGCCGTTCGATGCGTTTCTGACCTTGCGCGGAGTGAAGACATTGGCGCTGCGCATGGAGCGTCATTGCAGCAATGCGCTGGAGCTGGCGCAGTGGCTGGAGCAGCAGCCGCAGGTTAAACGTGTCTACTATCCGGGGCTGCCGTCGCATCCGCAGCATGAGTTGGCCAAGCGGCAGATGCGTGGTTTTGGCGGGATGATTTCGGTTGATCTGAACAGTGATCTGGCCGGTGCGCGGCGGTTTTTGGAGAACGTGAAGATCTTTGCGTTGGCGGAAAGTCTGGGCGGCGTGGAGAGTTTGATCGAGCATCCGGCGATCATGACGCATGCGACGATTCCGGCTGAGACGCGGGCCAGACTCGGGATTGGTGACGGGTTGGTGCGGCTGTCGGTGGGGGTTGAGGATGTTGAGGATTTGCGGGGGGATTTGTTGCAGGCTTTGGCTGGGATGTAGTCTGGAGGCCTGGGGGGCTGCTTTGCAGCCCAACGGGGATGAATCCCCTCGCCACAAGGTACGTGGGAGTTTATAGAGAAAGACAAAGCCCGCACGGGGCGGGCTTTGGTGTTTGAGTAGGCGGCCAGTGCTGGTCTCTGGCTTACAAGGTTTATCGGGAGTCTCACAGTACTGGACCAAGGGTGAAAGTAACGGTCTCAGCTGCTTCACACGGCATAAGGGCTGGATCTCAGCGCGGAGATCTTTCTAACCGTGTACCCTTCGGAACGCGCCCCACGTCTCCTTGCTATCCGATTGCGCATCAGTCTGCGTCTTCGCCTACCTGTTTTAGCCTAGCAAAGCCTGCGCAAACCGGTTCAGTGTTTTTAGACGGATTTCTTTTTTGCGCGTGGCTGCAAGGAAGCGAAACGACTATCCCCTCACCCTTCGTCCTTCCGGCCAATGGCGGGCAAATGCCCATCTATACTGGTTCAGTTGCCTTTGCGGAGCCGTTCAAATCGTCGACACCCGTGCATCTCGATGGTGCGCCCGTGCCAATCGCCAATTAGCTAGACCCAAGCCAGTGAGCCGGACGCCTGTGATCGAATGGCAGGCATTGCTCAACTGCGTTGTGGCTGACGGGTCGTGGAGAAGATCATGAATCACAAGCTTTTGTCAGGCGTTATATTCGCAGTAGCGGCAACGATGGTCGCGCCCGGAGTCTGGGCCGGACAGCCGCAAGCGGTGGCGGCGGATGGGTCGGATCATGTTGGGGCGGGTGCGGTTGCTGCGGACGGTTCTGATCATGTCGGCGCGGGTGCTGTGGCTGCTGACGGCTCTGATCATGTCGGCGCGGGTGCTGTGGCTGCTGACGGCTCTGATCATGTCGGCGCGAATGCGGTGGCTGCTGACGGCGCAGATCACGTCGGCGCGGGTGCTGTGGCTGCTGACGGCTCTGATCATGTCGGCGCGGGTGCTGTGGCTGCTGACGGCTCTGATCATGTCGGCGCGGGTGCTGTGGCTGCTGACGGCTCTGATCATGTCGGCGCGGGTGCTGTGGCTGCTGACGGCTCTGATCATGTCGGCGCGGGTGCCGTGGCATCCGACGGCGCAGATCGCTTAAACGCCAACCGTCTCGCCTATTCTCGCGTTGGCGTGGGTTCTGATCGCGTTGCGTCGGCATTGATGACTGGCAGCTACTCCGACCAGTTCAACAGCCCCCAGTAACACAACAATCCTGTAGGAGCCGAGCTTGCTCGCGAAGGCGTTGGCACATTCAAAACCATCGTGACAGACACACCGCTTTCGCGAGCAAGCTCAGCTCCTACAATGATTTGTGGTGTGCCAGGGATTTTGTATACGACGCAAAACCCTGTAGGAGCCGAGCTTGCTCGCGAAGGCGTCGGTACATTCAAAATCATCATGGCAGACACACCGCTTTCGCGAGCAAGCTCGGCGCCTACAAGGATTCGTGCGTTCGGGCGTGAGGTGTCAGCTCACGGATCCACCTGTGCCATCAACTCCGGCACCGACTCCGGTCGTTTTGCATAACGCTGCGCCAACACCGCACAGACCATCAACTGAATCTGATGGAACAGCATCAGCGGCAGAATCAACACGCCAATCGTGCTGCCGGCAAACAACACTTGCGCCATTGGCACCCCGGTGGCCAGGCTCTTTTTCGAGCCGCAGAACAGGATGGTGATGCGGTCCTCCTGATTGAAGCCAAACGCCTTGCCCAACAGCGTCGAAGCCACCAGCACCAGCGCCAGCAAAATGCAGCAAACCACCACCAGTCCCAGCAACTCGATCAGCGGAATCTGATGCCAGATGCCTTCATTGACCGCCTCGCTGAACGCGCCGTACACCACCAGCAGAATCGAGCCCTGATCAACGAATTTCAACCAGCTCTTGTTGCGGCCGACCCACGCGCCGATCCAGCGGCGGGCAATCTGACCGGCAATAAACGGCAGGAGCAATTGCACGCTGATCTTGAGGATCGCATCCAGCGTCGAGCCGCCGTCACCGTGGACGTTGAGCAACAGCGTCACCAGCAATGGTGTGAGGAAAATGCCGAAGAGGCTCGATGCCGCCGCGCTGCAAATCGCCGCCGGAATATTGCCCCGCGCCAGCGAGGTGAAGGCAATCGCCGACTGCACCGTGGCCGGCAAGGCGCAGAGGTACAACATGCCCATGTACAGCTTGTCGCCGATCAGCGGTGAGAGCAGCGGTTTCAGCGCCAGACCCAATAGCGGGAACAGCGCGAAGGTCAGGCCGAACACCAACAGATGCAAACGCCAATGACCGGCGCCGGCGATGATTGATTCGCGAGAGAGCTTGGCGCCATGCAGGAAAAACAGCAGCGCAATGGCGATGTTGGTCAGCCAGCCAAAACCGACCGCGACCTGGCCGCTGGCCGGCAGAAAACTGGCGAGCAGCACAACACCGATCAGCGTCAGGGTGAAGTTATCGGGCAAAAATCTTGGGCGAGTCA
Organism: Pseudomonas rustica; assembly: GCF_049959085.1. Taxonomy (NCBI): domain Bacteria; kingdom Pseudomonadati; phylum Pseudomonadota; class Gammaproteobacteria; order Pseudomonadales; family Pseudomonadaceae; genus Pseudomonas; species Pseudomonas rustica. Next base: position 3,077,509 of record NZ_CP188200.1, read on the forward strand.
TGGTGTTTTTATCCGGGGGTTGCCAGTGCGTGCCGACGACTCTAACGTGACTGCAAATTACCGACTAACGCCGAAGAGCCTTGAGATGCCGCCTAAAGGACATGACAAAAGCATCCGCCGCAGCATTCCCGGGCTGCCCAGCCTGCCGCGTCCGCTGTATGGACGCACGGAATCACTGCCCAATCGCGCACTGACCCGGCGCCATAGTCACCCGTGGGTGCAGTTGTCGTACGCGATTCAAGGTGTGCTCGAAGTGCAGACCAGCGCCGGCCGCTTTGTCGCGCCACCGGAGCGCGCGGTGTGGATTCCGGCCGGTGTGCCGCATCGGGTATTCAGCTCGCCGCACACCGAAATGCGCAGCCTCTACATCGATTGCAGTGTGGCGGGCTGGGCGGTTGAGCATTGTCATGTGCTCGGCGTCAGTGATTTGCTTCGCGAACTGATCCGCGCGTTCAGTCAGGTGCCGGTGGAATACGACCAGAGCGGCCCGCACGGGCGCATGGCGCAGGTGATCCTCGATCAACTGGCCGATGCGCCGCAGATCGATCTGATGCTACCGCTGCCGCAGGACGCGCGCTTAAAACAAATCTACCAAAGCCTGGAGCAACACCCGGAGCAGCAGACCACGCTGAGTCACTGGAGCGAAAAATTTGGCATCACCGAAAAGACACTCACCCGCCTGTTCTTGCGCGACACCGGCCTGACCTTCCGCGCCTGGCGCCAACGCCTGCGCCTGCTCGGGGCACTGACGCCGCTGGAGAAAGGCGAGCGCGTCACCGATGTGGCGCTGGCCTGTGGTTATGATTCGACGTCAGCATTTATTGCGGCGTTTCGCTCACAGTTCGGGGAAACACCGGGGGAGTTCTTTCGTTGATCAGCGATCCGCCAACTCTTCCAGCAAATCAGCCGACGGCACGAAATACAGGCTCCCGGTAACTGCAGTGCTGAAATCCAGCAACTTGTCATAGTTACCCACTGGTTTGCCGACAAACATGTTCTCCAGCATCTGCTCCATCGGTTCAGGCGAACGCGCATAGCCAATAAAGAACGTACCAAACTCCCCCGCTCCCGGTCGGCCAAACGGCATGTTGTCGCGCAGGATCTTCACCTCCTCGCCCGCGGCGGTGGTGATCGTCGTCAGTGCACTGTGTGAATTGGAAGGTTTGACCGAGTCGTCCAGTTCGATGTCGGAGAGTTTCTTGCGGCCGATCACTTGCTCCTGCGCCTCAACGCTCAGCGAATTCCACGCCGTCATGTTGTGCAGGTATTTCTGCACCAGCACGTAGCTGCCGCCACTGAAGTCCGGATCTTCATCACCGACGATGGTGAAATTCACCGCTTTGCGCCCGACCGGGTTTTCCGTGCCGTCGACAAAACCGATGATGCTGCGCATGTCGAAATAACGGAAACCCTGCACCTCGTCGACCACGGTGACGGCATCGCCCAGCACGGCCATGATTTGCGTCGCCAGTTCAAAACACAGATCCATCTGATCGGCGCGAATGTGCAGCAGCAGATCGCCGGGAGTTGACGGCGCGTGTCGCCCTTCCCCGCCAAATTCGCGGAACGCGTGCAGGGACGCCGGTCGCGGGCCGCCGAATAAACGATCCCAGGCGTTCGAGGAAAAGCCGCAGATGCAGGTCAGATTGCCTGACGGCACACGCTTGCCGACCGAGCGCACCAGCCCGGCGACGTCGCCGCACCAGCCTTTCACGGTTGCGGCGGCGTCGGCGCCTTCATTGAGTGTCGCGACGATAAAAATCGCGCTGCGGGTGATCGGGCTGCACACGGCTTGCGGTTCGAGGATGTCGGTTTGCATGGCTGAAAGTGCCGCCCTGTAGGGGTAACACCAAAGGTGCGACCCGAAATTCGAGGATGAGTCGGACTGCCTTGTTGGCCCGACACTTCGTTTTTATCGAACTCTACCGCAGAAATAAACGATTTTTCTTTCGCGCAAACTCGTCGCTAGCATGGCCACGTCTGACGCTAATCGAATAAAAGACAGGGAGCGTGCCATGCCTTCAACCAATATCAATATCGGCGAACCGTGGATGTGGGGCGCCTTCGTCGTCTTCGTGCTGGCGATGCTCGCATTGGATCTCTTTGTGTTCGGTGGGCGCAAGGCGCACCGCGTCTCAGTGCGCGAAGCGTTGTCCTGGGTGATTGCCTGGTGCTTGTTGGCACTGAGTTTCGCCGCGCTGTTGTGGTGGTATTTGCACGGCGAATTCGGCGCTGATATCGCCCGGCAGAAGACCCTGGAATTTCTCACCGGTTATCTGATCGAGCAATCGCTGTCGATCGACAACATGTTCATCTTCGTGATGATTTTCACCTACTTCGCGGTGCCGCCGGAGTTGCAACGCCGCGTGCTGCTGTACGGCGTGCTCGGGGCGATTGTGATGCGCGCGGTGATGATTTTCGCCGGCGTGTGGCTGGTATCGCAGTTCGAATGGCTGCTGTACGCGTTCGGCGTGTTCCTGATCATCACCGGGATCAAGATGCTGGTATTTGCTGACCAGCAACCGGATCTCGACAAGAATCCGCTGCTGCGCTGGGTGCGTGGTCATATGCGCATCACCAGTGGCTTTCATGGCGAACGGTTTTTCGTTCTGCAAAACGGTGTGCGCTGGGCGACGCCGATGTTTCTGGTGCTGGTATTGATCGAGGCCAGTGATTTGATGTTCGCGGTCGACAGCATCCCGGCGATCTTCGCCGTAACGACTGACCCGTTCATTGTGTTCACCTCGAACATCTTCGCGATCATGGGCTTGCGCGCGCTGTACTTCCTGCTGGCGGACATGGCTGACCGCTTTCATTTGCTCAAGTACGGGCTGGCAATTGTGCTGGTGTTTATCGGCGGAAAAATGGTGCTGATGCCATGGTTTCACATGCCGGTGGAGTGGTCGCTGCTGGTGGTGGGCGGGGTGATTTTTGGTTCGGTGTTGCTGAGTCTGGTCATCACCCGAAAACAAAACCAAACCGAAGCCCTGTAGGAGCTGCCGCAGGCTGCGATCTTTTGACTTTGATTTTTAAAAACAAGATCAAAAGATCGCAGCCTGCGGTAGCTCCTACAGGGGAATTTCGTCTGGACGGAGACTATTTATCGGACTTGATGCTGGTCCAGACGCGGGTGCGTACGCGTTCGAGTTTCTGCGGCAATGGCTGGACGACGTAGAGGTTTTTCAGCGCCTCCGGGGTCGGTGTCAGGTTCGGGTTGTCGGTGATCTCTTTGTTGATCAGCGGGATCGAATCCTTGTTCGCATTCGGGTAGCCGAGGAAGTCACTGATGGGCGCGATGACTTTCGGATCGAGCAAGTTGTTGAGGAATTCGTGGGCCTCTTCGACGTTCTTCGCGCTCTTCGGAATCGCGAAAGTGTCGAACCAGATCGGCGCGCCTTCCTTCGGCAAGCGCCAGTCGACCACGACACCGTTTTTTGCCTCTTTGGCGCGGTTGCCAAACTGGTAGAAGCTACCCGAATAACCGATGGCCACGCAGATGTCGCCATTGGCGATGTCAGTCATGTACTTGGCCGAGTTGAAGTAGGTGACGTACGGACGAACCTTGAGCATCAGCTCTTTGGCTTTTTCATAGTCGGCAGGGTTTTGGCTGTTCGGGTCGAGCCCCAGATAGTGCAGGGCCAGCGGCAGAATTTCTGTCGGCGAATCGAGCATCGCAACGCCGCAGGATTTGAGTTTTTCCATGTTCTCCGGTTTGAACACCAGATCCCAACTGTCCACCGGCGCGTTGTCGCCCAGTGCAGCTTTGACCTTGGCCGGGTTGAAGCCGATCAGCACGGTACCGACCATGTAAGGCACGCCGTACTGGTTACCGGGGTCGTTCTTGCCCAGCAGTTTCAACAGCTCCGGATCCTGGTGGCTCCAGTTTGGCAATTTCGACTTGTCGAGTTTCTGGAACACGCCGGCCTTGATCTGCGTTTCGAGGAACTGGTTCGACGGCACGACGAGGTCGTAACCGGAGTTGCCGGTGAGCAGTTTGGCTTCCAGGGATTCGTTGGTGTCGAAGGTGTCCCAGATCACTTTGATACCGCTTTTTGCAGCGAAATCCTTGGGCACGGACGGCAGAATGTAATCCGCCCAGTTGTACACCCGCAGTTCGCGTTGCTCGGCCTGGACGGCGCTGGCCAACAGCGTCAGCCCACACACGGCGGCACCCAGAATGCGTTTCATCGTGACCATGGTTGTTTCCCCAAAATGCGGCGTGAGTTCGATGGTTTTTATGTTCTGTACACGGCAGCGGCTTTAAAGGTAGCCGAGGGTAAAAAAGGTCTAGCGTTTCGTTGTGGTTTTGATTCTTGCTGACAGCGTAGACGGATCACAGTGGGGGATGGGCCAAAAGGGGATCGATGTGGCCAATATGAATGACCACCGGGATGCGTGAGCATCCCGCAAGTCAATTGTGGTGAGGGGACATCACCAGAGAAATCGGTTAGGGGCGATAGCTCAGTTTTGCCACCCTGCTCTGCTGCGCCTGCCCACGTGTCGCCAGGCAGTAATACAACGGCACAGTGACCACCAGCCCGACCAGCCACGACAGATCCGCACCCTCCACCAGATTGGCGTACGGCCCGACATACAGCGAAGTATTGGCGAACGGCAGCTGCACAATGATGCCGATGAAGTACGCAACGATCGCGTGCAGATTGAAGCGTCCGTAAATCCCGCCGTCAGCGCGGAAGATCGAGGTGATGTCGTAGTTGCCGCGTTTGATCAGGTAGAAGTCGATCAGGTTGATCGACGCCCACGGCACCAGAACCAGCAACAGCGCCAGAATCAGCCCGATAAACTCGGAGATGAAATCCGCCGAAGCCCCCAGCGCCACCACGCAGCAACCCGCCAACACGACACTCGATAACACCACGCGCACCTTGATGCTCGGCGTCCATTGGCTGGCGAAGGTCTGAATCGAGGTGATGATCGACAGCACCGCGCCATACAGATTCAGGGCGTTATGGCTGATGATATTGAGCAAAAACAACACCATCAAAATCGGCCCCAGCCAGCCCGTCGACTGCTTGACCGCCGCCATCGCCTCGGTGCCTTCCGGAGTCGCCAACACCGCCACTGCGCCGAAGCTGAACGACAGAATTGTGCCCAGCGTCGCGCCCAGATACGTCGCCCAAAATGGCTTGGCGATGCCGATATCCGCCGGCAAATAACGCGAATAGTCGGACACGTACGGCGAGAAGCTGATCTGCCAGATGATCCCCAACGACACCGTCGCCAGCCAACCGGACAGGTTGAAGCTGCCGCGCGTGAGGAAATCCGCCGGCAAGTCATGGGCGAAGATGTAGATGAAGCCGGCGAGCAGCGCGCTGCCCATCACCCAGGTGCCAATACGGTTCAGCGTGTGAATGAAGTTGTAGCCGATCACGCCAATGGCCGTGGCCGCCAGCGCACCAATCAAAATGCTCAGCGGAACCGGCACCGACGGCGCAAGGCCGACGATGGATTTACCTGCCAGCACGATGTTGGAAATGAAGAAGCCGATGTAGATGATCGCCGCAAAAAACACGATCAACAGCGCGCCATAACGCCCGAACTGACCACGGCTCTGCACCATCTGCGGAATGCCCATGCGCGGGCCTTGCGCCGAGGCCAGCGCAATCACCACGCCGCCAATCATGTGCCCCAGCGCAATCGCCAGCAGGCCCCAGAGCAAATCGAGATGGAACACCTGAACCACCATGGCGCCGGTGACGATGGGCAGTGGCGCAATGTTGGTGCTGAACCAAAGAGTGAATAGGTCACGGGCCTTGCCGTGGCGTTCCGCGAGAGGGACGTAGTCGACCGTATGATTCTCGATCAACGGATCTTGCCTGGACATCTGGGGCATAGGAATGAACTCGAGTTTGTCTGTTCTTATCTTTGTATGAAGCCAAACCGGGGGGACTCTCTGGCCGCCCCTCAGATGCAGACCATATTATGGTATTCCAAACTTTTCACAAGACTGATCCGTAGTTCACAGCGCTAACTGATACGTCATCCTCCCTGAAACCGTGGCTCACAGGCCAGCCGCAAGCCCAATAAACGTTGAGTTTCCGACGAAAGCACCACGTTAATCGGTTCAGCTTAAAAGCCCTTGCAAAGTAAAATTACTGGTATACCATCAGACCAACAAATACATAAAAATCGCGTCACAACACCCGAGGACCGTCCAATGATCGATGCAGCCATCTACAAACAAGTCATGGGCTCGTTTCCGTCCGGCGTCACTGTCATCACCACGCTGGATGATGACGGGCAGATCGTCGGCCTGACCGCCAGCGCCTTCAGCTCGCTGTCGATGGATCCTGCGCTGGTGCTGTTCTGCCCCAACTACAGCTCCGACTCCTACCCTGTGCTGATCAAGAACAAACGCTTCGCGATTCATGTTCTGTCCGGCGGCCAGCAAAGCGAGGCCTACGCTTTCGCTCGTAAAGGCAAGGATAAGGCGCACGGCATCGAGTGGACGCTGAGCGAACTGGGTAACCCGATTCTGGCCAATGCGACGGCTGTCATCGAGTGTGAACTGTGGCGCGAATACGAAGGCGGCGATCACGCCATCATGGTCGGCGCGGTGAAGAACCTGATCGTCCCCGAGCAGCACAGCGGCCCGCTGGTGTACTGCCACGGCAAAATGGGCGCCCTGCCCGTCCTGGCCTGAATAGATCAATGCAGGAGCTGCCGCAGGCTGCGATCTTTTGTTTTTGCTTTAAAAACCAGATCAAAAGATCGCAGCCTTCGGCAGCTCCTACAGAGTTCAGCGTAAGCAGGCGAAGGCCTACAAGTTTTTGCCTCAACAACAAAAGATCCGAGGAAGCGTGATGAAATTTTCCCTGTTCGTACACATGGAGCGCTGGGACGAAAGCGTCAGCCACCGCCAACTGTTCGAAGACCTGACCGAACTCACCCTGATGGCCGAGGCCGGCGGTTTCAGCACCGTGTGGATCGGCGAACACCACGCGATGGAATACACCATCTCGCCAAGCCCGATGCCGCTGCTGGCCTACCTCGCGGCGAAAACCACAACCATCCACCTCGGCGCCGGCACCATCATCGCGCCGTTCTGGCACCCGTTGCGGGTGGCCGGTGAATGCGCTCTGCTCGACGTGATCAGCAACGGTCGCATGGAAGTCGGGCTGGCCCGTGGCGCCTATCAGGTTGAATTCGATCGCATGGTCGGCGGCATGCCTGCCTCAAGCGGCGGCCAGGCGCTGCGCGAAATGGTTCCGGTGGTGCGCGCCCTGTGGAAAGGCGATTACGCCCACGACGGTGACATCTGGAAATTCCCCACTTCGACCAGCGTACCGAAGCCGATTCAGCAGCCGAACCCGCCGATGTGGATCGCCGCCCGCGATCCGGATTCGCACAACTTCGCCGTGGCCAACGGCTGCAACGTGATGGTTACGCCGTTGATGAAAGGCGACGAAGAAGTTCTCGACCTGAAGAACAAATTCCAGACCGCACTGGACAACAACCCCGACGTACCGCGCCCACAATTGATGGTGTTGCGTCATACCCACGTACACACCGCAGACGATCCGGACGGCTGGAAAGTCGGCGCCAAAGCGATCTCGCGCTTCTACCGCACCTTCGACGCGTGGTTCGGCAACAAGCAAACCCCGGTCAACGGCTTCCTCGACCCAAGCCCGGAAGAGAAGTTTGCCGGGCGTCCTGAGTTCGAACTGGAAAGCCTGCACAAAACCGCAATGATCGGCACGCCGGAAGAGATTATTCCGCGCATCAAGTACTACCAGGAACTGGGCGTCGATGAGTTCAGCTTCTGGTGCGACAACAGCTTGCCGCATGCCGAGAAAAAGAAATCGCTGGAGCTGTTTATCAAGCACGTGGTGCCGGCGTTTCGCTGAGATAGTTTGAGCGATGTACCTGTGGCGAGGGAGCTTGCTCCCGCTGGGGTGCGCAGCGGCCCTCGCTTTTAACCATAAAAAGCAGGGGGCCTGCTGCGCAGTCCAGCGGAAGCAAGCTCCCTCGCCACAGTTGATTAATGTTCTAGCTAAGTCCCCGTCCAGCGCGTCACGAATGAACAGCAACTCAAAGATGCATCATCCAAATCCGGCGATTTCGCCCCCCCTTCAACCCAGCACCTGCATACAAGTAGCAGCAACACTTTGCGCCGATAGTGAAGGCTGCCATTTCGGCTTTCCAAACCATCGCTGACGCAAGGAGTTTGCATGAGCACATTCACCACGCAAGACGGCACCGAGATCTATTTCAAGGACTGGGGCAGCGGCAAACCCGTGCTGTTCAGCCATGGCTGGCCGCTGGATGCCGACATGTGGGAATACCAGATGGAATACCTGAGTAGCCGTGGCTACCGCACCATCGCGTTCGATCGCCGTGGTTTCGGCCGCTCCGATCAGCCGTGGACAGGTTACGACTACGACACTTTCGCCGATGACATCGCGCAATTGATCAACCATCTGGATCTGCGTGAAGTGACGCTGGTGGGCTTTTCCATGGGCGGTGGCGACGTCAGCCGCTATATCGCCCGTCATGGCAGCGAGCGCGCTGCTGGCCTTGTGTTGCTGGGTGCGGTCACGCCGTTATTTGGCAAGAAAGCTGATTTCCCTGAGGGCGTCGACACGTCGGTATTCGACGGCATCAAAGCTGGCCTGCTGAAGGATCGTGCGCAGTTCATCGCCGATTTTGCTGCGCCGTTCTACGGCACCAATCAGGGCCAGAAAGTCTCTGACGGCGTACTCACGCAGACCCTGAATGTGGCTCTGCTGGCGTCGCTCAAGGGCACCGTGGATTGCGTCACTGCGTTCTCGGAAACCGACTTCCGTCCGGACATGGCCAAGATCGATGTGCCAACGCTGGTGATTCATGGCGACGGCGATCAGATCGTACCGTTTGAAACCACGGGTAAGCAGGCTGCTGCGCAGATCAAGGGTGCTGAGTTGAAGGTGTATGCCGGTGCACCGCATGGTTTTGCGGTGACGCATGCGCAAGCACTGAATGAAGATTTGCTGGCGTTCCTCAACCGATAACCCCTCTAAGATTCCCATTACCCTGTGGCGAGGGGATTCATCCCCGTTGGACTGCGCAGCAGTCCCTTTTTTTGAAATCAAAAGAAGGGCCGCTTCGCGACCCAACGGGGATAAATCCCCTCACCACAAGGATTGCACTCTGGTGGAAGATTTTTGTGTGTAGTTGCAGGTTCGTCCACTGCTAGAACCCCCGTATTCAAAGGCCTTCACCCCCCTGCATCAGAATTTTATCTTCACATCCCAGCTTAATAATATTTTACCGATACCCCCCCTCTCCCTAGTCTGACCTCAAGCCAAACGGACAAGCCAACAGCGCCCGAATCCAACTGCCTTGCTAGGAAGGATGTAGAGATGACCACTGAAATAATAAAAACAGACACGCTGATCGTGGGTGCCGGCCAGGCAGGCGTCGCCATGAGCGAGCACCTGAGCAAACTCGGTGTGCCGCACCTGGTGCTGGAGCGCAACCGCATTGCCGAGCGCTGGCGCACCGGGCGTTGGGATTCGCTGGTCGCCAATGGCCCGGCGTGGCACGACCGCTTCCCGGGTCTGGAATTCGATGACGTCGATCCCGACGGTTTCGCCCCGAAAGAACGCGTGGCCGATTACTTCGAAGCCTATGCGAAGAAATTCAATGCGCCGATCCGCACCGGCGTTGAAGTCAAAAGCGTGGTGCGCAATGTCGGTCGTCCGGGTTTCACCGTGGAAACCTCCGAAGGCGTGATCGAAGCCAGCCGTGTGGTCGCGGCTACCGGCCCGTTTCAGAAACCGGTAATCCCGGCGATTGCCCCGCGAGACGAACGTCTGCTGCAGATCCACTCCGCTGACTATCGCAACCCGCAGCAACTGCCGGAAGGCGCAGTGCTGGTGGTCGGTGCCGGTTCTTCCGGCGTACAGATTGCTGATGAGTTGCAGCGTTCCGGCAAGCAGGTGTTCCTGTCCGTCGGCGCCCACGACCGCCCGCCTCGCGCTTACCGCAACCGTGATTTCTGCTGGTGGCTGGGCGTGCTCGGCGAGTGGGATCAAGCGGCGATGAAACCTGGCCGCGAGCACGTGACCATCGCGGTAAGCGGCGCGCACGGCGGGCGCACCATCGATTTCCGTGGTCTGGCCCATCGCGGCATGACCCTGGTCGGGGTGACCGAGTCGTTCAACAACGGTGTGGTGACCTTCAAACAGGATCTGGTCGGCAACCTCAATCGCGGTGACGAAAACTACCTGGCGCTGCTGGATGCCGCCGACGCCTACATCGAGCGTAACGGCCTCGATCTGCCGGAAGAACCGGAGGCTCGCGAAACGTTTCCAGAGCCTGAGTGCGTGAAAAACCCGCTGGCCGATCTGGATCTGGCCAAGGCTGGCATCACCTCGATCATCTGGGCGACAGGTTTTGCCGTGGATTATTCCTGGCTGCAAGTCGCGGCGTTCGATGACAAAGGCAAGCCTGTGCATCAGCGCGGTGTGTCGAGCGAACCGGGGGTTTATTTCCTCGGTTTGCCGTGGCAGTCGCGTCGCGGTTCGTCGTTCATCTGGGGTGTTTGGCACGACGCCAAACACGTCGCCGATCACATCGCGACCCAGCGCAAATATCTGGACTATCGCGACGCCGAGCAGCGTGAAGCCGAACTGCACTCGCCGACATACAGCAAAATCGCCGACACCGTCGACGCCTGATTTTTCTCTTTCGATCCGGCGCCGATTGCGCCGGGCAACCCTGATTCTGGAGCTGTAAATGAGCACGCCAACCCACACTCGCATCCGTATGTTCAACACTAAAGACACTTACCCGAACCAATCGCTGGACAACGACCTGTGCCAGGCCGTGCGTGCCGGCAACACCGTGTATGTCCGTGGTCAGGTCGGCACTGATTTCGATGGCAATCTGGTCGGTCTGGGCGACCCGCGTGCGCAGGCTGAACAAGCGATGCGCAACGTCAAGCAGTTGCTGGAAGAAGCTGGCAGCGACATGAGCCACATCGTCAAAACCACCACCTACCTGATCGACCCGCGTTATCGCGAAGCGGTGTATGGCGAGGTGGGCAAGTGGCTCAAAGGCGTGTTCCCGATTTCGACCGGTCTGGTGGTGTCGGCACTGGGGCAGCCGCAGTGGTTGATGGAGATTGATGTGATTGCGGTGATTCCTGAGTAAGGCATAACACCGAGTTATGGCCTTCGCGGGCAAGCCTTGCTCCTACAGAAGCAAATCTTTGTAGGAGCAGAGCTTGCTCGCGAAGAGGCCCTAAAGGACAACCATTTCCTCAAAAGGATTAAAACCATGACCTTTTCAATCGCAGCCCGCTGCGCCGAAACCGGCCAGTTCGGTGTCGCCATCAGTTCCTCCAGCATCGCCGTCGGCGCACGCTGCCCGTGGCTGCTGCCGGGCGTTGGCGCGGTGTCGAGCCAGAACATCACCCTGCCCTCGCTCGGCCCGGAAGTGCTCGCGCTGATGGAGCAAGGCCTGTCGCCGGACGAAGCACTGGACAAAGTCCTCACGCGCAACGGCTACAGCCAGTACCGCCAGATCACCGCGATCAACCACCTCGGCCAGACTGCACACTTCAGCGGTTCGCAGACCCTCGGCGTGCACAACGCGGTCTCCGGCGAACAGTGCGTCGCTGCCGGCAACATGCTCGCCGGGCACTCAGTCATCGAAGCGATGGTCGGCGCTTTCGAAGACGGCGAAGGCCAACTCGCCGACCGTCTGCTCAAAGCCCTGCACGCCGCGCAAGCCCTCGGTGGCGAAGCCGGCCCGGTGCATTCGGCTGCGGTTGTAGTGGTCGGTGAACAGACCTGGCCGATCGTCAATCTGCGCGTGGACTGGGCCGATGAAGACCCGATCGGTCAGTTGCAAAAACTTTGGGACGCCTATCAGCCGCAGCTTCAAGACTACATCGACCGCGCCCTCGATCCCGCCAAAGCCCCGGGTTACGGCGTCGCCGGTGATGATCGATGAACAGCGTCGAGTTGCTCAGAGCGCTGGTGGCGTTCGACACCACCAGCCGTGAATCCAACTTGCAACTGATCGAATTCGTTCGTGATTACCTCGAAGGTTTCGATGTGCCCTGCGCGTTGATCTACAACGAAGAGCGCAGCAAAGCCAATCTGTTCGCCACGATCGGCCCGGTGGATCAACCGGGCATCGTGTTGTCCGGGCACACCGATGTGGTGCCGGTCGACGGCCAGCCGTGGACGCTTCCTCCATTCGAACTGACGGAGCGCGACGGCAAAGTGTTCGGCCGTGGCACGGCGGACATGAAGGGCTACATCGCCTGCGTGCTCGCCTTGGTGCCGGCGCTGGTGCAGGCTTCGTTGCGCATCCCGGTGCACATCGCGTTGTCGTATGACGAAGAAGTCGGCTGCCTCGGCGTGCGTTCTTTGCTCAAGGTTTTGCAGCAGCGCCCAGTCAAACCGCTGCTGTGCATCATCGGCGAGCCAACCGAACTGAAACCGGTGCTCGGCCACAAAGGCAAACTGGCGATGCGCTGCGATGTGCAGGGCCATCCGTGCCATTCGGCGTATGCCCCGCTTGGGGTGAATGCCATCGAGTACGCCGCCGAACTGATCGGCGAACTCGGGCGCCTCGGCCAGCAGTTGAAAGCGCCAGAGCATCACGATGCGCGTTTTGATCCGCCTTACAGCACGGTGCAGACCGGCGTCATCAGCGGCGGTAAAGCGTTGAACATCGTGCCCGCCGATTGCCGTTTCGATTTCGAAATCCGCGCCCTGCCCTCGCAGGATCCGGCGCTGGTCGCCGAGGCGCTGAAAAGCTATGCCGAACGCGAAGTGCTGCCGCGTATGCGTGCGGTCAGTGCGCAAAGTGAAATTCGTTTCAGCGAGTTGTCGGCCTATCCGGGGCTGGTCACCGATGCGCAGAGCCAGGCTGCCGAATTGATTGCGGCGTTCTGCGGCTCAACGGAATTCGGCACGGTGGCATTCGGCACTGAAGGTGGTTTGTTTGATGCAGTGGGCATTCCAACCGTAGTCTGCGGCCCCGGCAGCATGGACCAGGGGCACAAACCCGATGAGTTCGTCAGCCTCGATCAGTTGCAGGCTTGCGATGACATGCTCCAGCGCCTGCTGGTGTTTATCCGCGTTTGAAACCCGGCTCGACTGCACTCACGCGTACAGTCGGGCCAATTCCTCACGGCAATGGTCGACGAACAACTGCACCGGTTTGGTCAGTTGCACGCGCCGCAACCACGCTGCCGACAATCCCGAACCGGTCACCGTTTCCGCCAACGGCACACACACGACTTGCTGGCCGTCGTAGGTGTAGTCGCTGAACGGTTTGGTCACCAGAATCGAAAAACCAAAACCATTGCCGACCATGCCGCGCACCATCTCGATCGACGGTGAGCTGAAGACGATGTTCGGCGTCAGTCCGCGCTCCTCGAAGATGCTCACGAAGTAGGTGCGGCTCGGCACTACGTCGAGCAGGATCATCGGTTCCAGCACCAGATCATGCAGCGAAACCTTGGCCTGTTGCGCGAAGCGATGGTTGGCCGGGAGCAGCGCATAAGGCTGCTGAGGCGGCATCAGTGGCGTGGTTTCGATGGTGCTGTCGAGGTCGTGCTCGAACATCATCGCCACGTCGATGCTGCCAGCGGTGAGGGCTTGCACCAGCTCCTGTTGTTCGCCGTCGCGAATGCGGATTTCCACGCCGGGCCAGCGCGCCTTGAAACCGGCGATCAGGCGCGGCAGGTACAGCGGCGCGACGGTTTCGAAACAGCCGATATCGATCTGTCCGGAGACCACGTCGTTGTCGGCCAGGGCGTTCTGTTCGAACTCGTGGGCAACGCGCAACAGCTCCAGCGCCTTGCGATAGAAGCGCGAACCGCTCGGCGTCAGCGAGACGCCCTGGGCGTGATGGCGGATGAACAACTGCACACCGAAGCTTTCTTCCAGATGTTTGATCGCGGTGGAGACCGATGGCTGCGCGATGTAGAGCTTGCGCGAGGCTTCGGCGACGCTGCCGCAATCGGCGGTGGTGACGAAGTATTTGAGCTGGCGCAGGTTGTAGGCGGCCATGGGAATCTCCAGAAAATCAAAGGATCGCTGTGGCGAGGGGATTTATCCCCGATGGGGCGCGAAGCGGCCCCTGTTTTTAAAGTCAAAAGAGGGGCCGCTGCGCAGCCCATCGGGGATAAATCCCCTCACCACAGGACCCTCATTGCAGATAAATCTCTGCTTGCAGGTAAATCCCATCATCACAAAGGGTCACTGACTACTGGAGGTGAACATACCGGAGCACCGCCTCCCCCAGAGCATATTTTTTTTAACGTCTGTAGCAACAAACTTACTAATTTATCTATCCCGACGCTTTACCCATGATCGCTTCAACAAGAATTGCGCCGCCCGTGCCGGCGCTTGCCGAAGTACGTCCACGTACTCATCCTTGCCTTGGAGTTCGTCATGGCTACCCCCGCAGCATCCTCCGCTCCGCTGATTGAAAAACACACGATAGGATACGTGCCCCCCGAAGATCGCCACGGAAAGGTCAGGGATCTGTTCACGCTCTGGTTCGGCGGCAACATCGCGCCGTTGCCCATCGTCACCGGTGCGCTGGGCGTGCAGTTGTTTCATTTGAATCTGGTCTGGGGCATCGTCGCGATCCTCGTCGGCCATCTGGTCGGCGGCGTGCTGATGGCGCTGCACTCGGCGCAAGGCCCGCAAATGGGCATTCCGCAGATGATCCAGAGCCGCGCGCAGTTCGGCTCCCTCGGTGCGCTGCTGGTGGTGTTGATTGCCGGCGTCATGTACATCGGTTTCTTCGCCTCCAACATCGTCCTGGCCGGCAAGTCGTTGCACGGCGTGGTTGATAGCGTTCCGGTGCCGGTCGGCATTGTCATCGGCGCCGTGGGATCGGGGATCATCGGCATCATCGGCTACCGCTTTATCCACGTGCTCAACCGCATCGGCACCTGGGTGTTGGGGATCGGCATCGTCGTCGGATTCGGCTACATCTTTACCCATATTCAGACCGATGATTTCCTCACCCGTGGCAGCTTCAACCTCTCCGGATGGCTGGCCACCGTGTCGTTGGCGGCGTTGTGGCAGATCGCGTTTGCGCCATACGTGTCCGACTATTCGCGTTACTTGCCGGCCGACGTCAAAGTCTCGTCGACCTTCTGGACGACCTATCTGGGTTCGGCGCTCGGTTCGAGCCTGGCGTTCATTTTCGGCGCCGTTGCCGTGCTTGCCACACCGGTTGGCATGGACACCATGGACGCCGTGAAAATGGCCACCGGCTCGATCGGCCCGCTGATGTTGGTGCTGTTCCTGCTCAGCGTGATCAGCCACAACGCTCTTAACCTCTACGGCGCGGTGCTGTCGCTGATCACCCTGGTGCAGACCTTCGCCTACCGCTGGATCCCGACCGCCAAGAGCCGCGCAGTGATCTCGATCATCGTGTTGCTGGCCTGCTGCTTCGCCGCCGTCGGCGCCTCCAAGGACTTTATCGGCCACTTCGTCGACATGGTGCTGGTGCTGTTGGTGGTGCTGGTGCCGTGGACAGCGATCAACCTGATCGACTTCTACGCGATCCACAAAGGCCAGTACGACATCCAGTCGATCTTCCAGGTCGATGGCGGCATCTACGGTCGCTACAACCCGCAGGCCTTGCTGGCCTACGCGATCGGCATCGCCGTGCAGATCCCGTTCATGAACACGCCACTGTACGTCGGCCCGGTGTCGGCACACATCAACGGCGCGGATCTGTCGTGGCTGGTGGGCTTGCTGGTGACGTCGCCGCTGTACTTCTGGCTGGCGAATCGGGATACGTCCTATCGTCGACGGATGATGGGCGGGAAGTTGGCGAGCAGTCTGTGAAAAATTGATCTGGTGAAACAGGAAGGCCCGCCAGAATGCGGGCCTTCTTCTTTTCGGTGTGGTATTTCTCTACCTCCGATCACTTCGAGGAAAAGGACATCCAATGCTGCGAATACTCGGTAAGGCCTCATCGATCAACGTGCGCAAAGTGCTGTGGACGTGTGCTGAGTTGAACATCCCTTTCGAGCGTGAAGACTGGGGCTCGGGGTTTCAGCCAACGAATACACCGGAGTTTCTCGCACTAAATCCATGCGCCATGGTGCCAGTGATTCAGGACGGGGATTTCACGTTGTGGGAATCGAATACGATCATTCGTTATCTGGCCTCGCGCTATGGCGGCGCGCAGCTATATCCAACTGAGCCGATGGCCCGGGCGCGGGTCGATCAGTGGATTGACTGGCAGGCTTCGGAACTGAATCGCTCGTGGTCGTATCCGCTGATGTCGCTGGTGCGCAAGTCACCTGATTATCAGGACGGCACTGCGCTGGCGGTCGGGATCGAGCAATGGTCGAAGAACATGGAGATTCTGAATCGACAGCTGGAATCTACCGGTGCTTACGTCAGCGGCAACGAGTTTTCACTGGCGGACATCCCGATCGGACTCTCGGTTAACCGCTGGTTCGAAACACCGCTCAAGCATCCGCACTTGCCCGCCGTCAGCGCCTATTACGAACGCCTGAACCAACGCGAGGGCTATCGCCTATACGGCCGCAACGGCACGCCATAACGCAAAAAACCGCTGATCCCGGAATCAGCGGTTTTTTATTTGCCTGAAAAACTATCAGGCCGGAACACCCAGAATGATGTGCGAAGCCTTGATCACCGCCGTAGCGCTGACGCCTTTCGCCAGGCCCAGCTCGGCAACGGCGTCGCGGGTAACGATCGAGTAGACCTTCGAACCGCCAGCCAGCTCGATCACCACTTCAGCGTTGACCGCACCGTCCGTTACGCTCAGCACTGTGCCTTCCAGGCAATTGCGCGCCGACAGGCGAATGTCGCTGGATTCAGTCATCAGCATCACCCACGGCGCCTTGATCAGCGCAACGGCTTCCTTGCCGACGGCGATGCCAAGGTTCTTGATGCTTTCCATGGTCACGACGGCAACCAACTGCTCACCGCCAGCCAGGGTCAGTACCACTTCGGCGTTGACGGCGCCGGCCTGAACATTGCTGACGTTGCCCTTGAATACGTTGCGTGCGCTGACTTTCATGATGGATGTCCTGTTTATTGACTTTGGAGTTAGGAAACGGCGTGCATCATCGAAGTTGGCGCTATATAAAAACAACTACAGCGCTGCGCTCTGTTGTCACGCCTGCACGTAAATCCATGCATCGACTCCAGACTTTAGCAGCACGCTGACGCGTTTGTAGTCCGCCACTTCGTATTCATCAGCTGCCGCCAGCTCCTGCGCGGTGATCTGGAAAACCGTGCCGGCAATCTCATCGGCCGCATTGCTACTTTCCTGCACGATCGGATGGTGGGTCTTGCCGCTGGTGGCGAGCACCGCAGGATCGGTGATCTCGACCATTTCCTGCTTATAGCCCGGCAGACTGTCCGGGCGCCCTTGCAGCTCGCGGCCGAAGTTGGAGAGTTGCACGGCGCGATCCTGCAAAGTGCCGTAGGAAAAAAGCAAAACATTAGGTGTAGTCATGAGGCTTTCCTAAATGAGCAAATCTTCGTAAAAAGCGCCGAACGGCCGCGTCGGATGGGCGATCTGGATTTCCAGAATCCAAACGCCGGCGTTCGGCGCCTGCTCGAAATCGCCCAGATCGCCGCCACGGTGAATCGCATGCGGGAAATCGCTGACCCGGTGCCCTTTAATGTTCAGGTTCAGTACCCAACCCATCGCTTCGGCCTGTTCAGTCGCATAGCGGTAAAGCTCAACGCCGGAAACACCCTTGCGCCAGAACGCTTCGACCCGGTCGAACAATTCCTTGGCAGCCGCCGCGCAGGCAATCATTTGCGAGTCGGAACCGGTGGTGTAGGTCGCACCCGCATCGCCTTCGTGGCCTTGCCAGACCACGCCCATGTCGATAAAGAAAATGTCGTCCTCACCGAGCACCGGATCGCCGTCGGAGCGCTGTTTGAAGGTCTTCAGCGTGTTGGCACCGAAGCGAATCAGCAGCGGATGCCAGATCCGGTCCATGCCCAATTCGGCGAGGATTTCCTTGCCTCGCGCCGTCGCTTCGGATTCAAGCATGCCCGGTTTGATCACCTCGGCAATGGCGTCGACGGCTTTCCAGGTCAATTGCTGGGCGTGGCGCATCGTTTCCAGCACAAAACGTTCGCCGACCGCTTCTTTACCGCTTAATGCTGTGGTCATTTCCTTGTCCTCATGGCCGCGCTGTATAGTTTTTTATATTGCGAAACACCGATAAAGATACAGCCATGACACAAGGTGTCAATTACTCTTCTGCGCGCACTACCCCGCGTTCTTCAAGCAGCCGCACAAACATGCTCAAGCTGCGCGACACCGTGCCCCGGCGCCACACCAGCCACGTAGTCAGATAGCGAAAATCCTTTGCCAGCGGCCAGACGCTGACGGTCGCGCTGCCAGGCATGCTCTGCAACATCTTGCGTGGCATCAGCGCCAGACCGGCACCGGCGCTGACGCAGGCGAGCATGCCGTGATAGGACTCCATTTCGAAGATTTTTCCGGGCACAGCGGCGTCGGTGCTGAACCACTTTTCAAAGTGATGACGATAGGAGCAATTGGAGCGGAAGGCGTAAATATTCTCGCCATTCACATCCGCTGCACGCTTTACCGGGGCGTGATTGAGTGGCGCGATGATGACCATTTCTTCTTCGAAGGCCGGTACGCCTTCCAGCGTCGGATGCAGCACCGGGCCGTCGACGAATGCTGCCGCGAGACGCCCGGAGAGCACGCCGTCGATCATCGTCCCCGAGGGCCCGGTGGACAGGTCCAGATCAACTTTCGGATGAAGTTGGTTATACGCCGCGAGCAGTTCGGGGATGCGCACCGCTGCTGTACTTTCCAGTGAACCCAAAGGAAACGCGCCCTGCGGTTCTTCGCCCGCCACGGTGGCGCGGGCCTCTTGCACCAGGTCGAGAATGCGCCGCGCGTATTCGAGAAAACTCCATCCGGCCGGCGACAGGCGCAGACGACTTTTCTCGCGAATGAACAGATCGACACCCAGATCCTGCTCAAGCTGCTTGATCCGCGTGGTCAGGTTCGACGGCACGCGGTGGATCTGCGCGGCGGCGGCGCTGATGCTGCCGTGTTCGGCAACGGCTTTGAAGATTTCCAGCTGCACCAGATCCACAGTCATTCTCCAATCGTGAAAGAAACGATCTTTATTATTCAGTTTCCAGAAAACAAACACCACCCTACTCTAGGCTCATCCGACGAACATGCAGGACGAGACCATGAGCCAGATTTCCAGCCAGACCCACGCCATCTCGATCAACCCCGCCACCGGCGAGCAGATCGGCCACTACGCCTTTGAATCCGCCGCCGCACTCGACGCCGCGCTGACCCGCGCGGCTTACGGCTTCGGCAAATGGAAACGCAAGCCACTGAAGGATCGCTCGCGTTTGCTGACCGCCCTCGCCGGCGCGCTGCGTGACACCGCTGAAGCCATGGCGACCATGATCACTCAGGAAATGGGCAAGCCGATCGCTCAGGCCCGTGGCGAAATCGAGAAATGCGCCAAGCTGTGCGAGTGGTACGCCGAAAACGGCCCGGCCATGCTCGACGCGGAGCCGACTCAGGTTGAAGGCGGCAAGGCACGCATCGAGTACCGTCCGCTCGGCCCGATCCTTGCTGTGATGCCGTGGAACTTCCCGATCTGGCAAGTGCTGCGCGGTGCCGTTCCTGCGCTGATCGCCGGCAACACTTACGTGCTCAAGCATGCGCCGAACGTGATGGGCAGCGCTTATCTGCTGCGCGACGCCTTCACCCGTGCCGGTTTGGCTGACGGCGTGTTTGAAGTGATCAACGTCACCCCGGAAGGCGTTTCGACCGCCATTGCCGACCCGCGCATTGCTGCGGTGACCCTGACCGGCAGCGTGCGTGCCGGCATGGCCATCGGCGCTCAGGCCGGTGCTGCGCTGAAGAAATGCGTGCTTGAATTGGGCGGCTCCGACCCGTTCATCGTGCTCAACGATGCTGATATCGACGAAGCCGTGCAGGCAGCAGTCATCGGCCGCTATCAGAACTCCGGCCAGGTCTGCGCAGCGGCCAAGCGTCTGATCATCGAAGAAGGCGTGGTTGAAGAGTTCACCCGCAAATTCGTCGAAGCCACGCGCAAGCTGAAAGTGGGCGACCCATTGGCCGCCGACACTTACATCGGCCCGATGGCGCGTTTCGATCTGCGTGATGAACTCGATCAGCAAGTGCGCGACACCCTTGAAGAAGGCGCGACGCTGTTGCTCGGTGGCGGCAAAACCGCAGGCGCCGGCAACTACTACGAGCCCACCGTGCTGGCCGATGTCACCGACCGCATGACCTCGTTCAAACAGGAACTGTTCGGCCCGGTCGCCTCGATCATTACCGCCCGCGATTGCGCCCATGCAGTAGCGCTGGCCAACGACAGCGAATTCGGCCTGACCGCAACGATCTACACTGCCAACGTGCAACTGGCCCAGCAACTGACCAGCGAACTGGAAACCGGCGGCGTGTTCATCAACGGCTATTCCGCCAGCGACCCGCGCGTGACCTTCGGCGGCGTGAAGAAAAGCGGTTTCGGCCGCGAGCTGTCGCACTTCGGCGTCCGCGAATTCTGCAACGCGCAAACCGTGTGGCTGGATCGTAAATAATTCCCAAGCCCCGCCACCTCCCCCTGTAGGAGCTGCCGAAGGCTGCGATCTTTTGACCTTGCTCTAAAAAAGCCAGATCAAAAGATCGCAGCCTTCGGCAGCTCCTACACATGCGTCTATAATGCCCGAGTCTTCCTGCCCCTGCGGCCTGCTGTCGAGCGTTGTCCATGGTCAACCCCGAAACCCTGATCATCTGCGAGCATTGCGACTGTGTGTATGAAAAAGTCGCGCTCGCCAAACACCAGAAAACCCTCTGCGTACGTTGCGGCGGTGTGCTGCAGCGCTTCAATGGTCTGAGCGTTGAGCAGCGTCTGGCGCTGACCTTCACCGCCGCAATGCTGTGGTTGTTCGCCAATTTCTACCCGGTCATGAGCATCAGCCTGCAAGGCCTGAAAAACAGCGCGACGCTGTGGGATTCGGTGCTCGCGCTGAGTCAGGGCCCCATCACATTTATTGCGATGGTCGCGGCGATTGCCATCATCATCGCCCCGGCGTTTCAACTGGTGCTGCTGGTCTGGGTGCTCAGTTACGCGATGCGCTCGCAACGTGCGCCGGGCTTCAAAGTCTGCATGCGCTGGCTGGAAACGCTGCGCCCGTGGAGCATGCTCGAAGTCTGCCTGCTGGGCGCAATGGTCGCGGTGTTCAAACTCGCCGGATTGCTTGACGTGTTGCCCGGCATCGGCCTGTTCGCACTCGCCGCGCTGAGCCTGATGATGATCCGTATTGCCGGCCGCGACATTCGCGATCTCTGGGACATTCTATGAAGCGACCACCGACTGCCACCGAACTCAATCTGTGCCTGTGCCACAGTTGCGGGCTGGCGTGTGACATGACCGACGAGCCGCACGAGTGCCCGCGTTGCGACGCACCATTGCATCGGCGCAAAACCAATTCAATGGCGCGCACCTGGGCGTACATGCTCGCCGCATTGGCGTTCTATGTCCCGGCCAATTTGCTGCCGGTGATGAACACCACCATGCTCGGCAACGGCGCCGACAGCACGATCATGAGCGGCGTGCTGGAGTTCTGGGAGGCCGGTGCCTGGGACATCGCGCTGATCATTTTCATCGCCAGTATTGCCGTGCCGGGGATCAAATTCGTCGCCCTGACTTTGCTCCTTGTCACCGTGCAACGCGACAGCGACTGGGCGCGCAAGGAACGTTCGAAGCTGTACCGTTTCGTCGAGCTGATCGGCTATTGGTCGATGCTCGACGTTTTGGTCGTCGCGCTGGTCGCCGCGCTGGTGAAGTTTCAGGCGCTCGGTGACATCGAACCACGACCGGGCATTCTGTTTTTCGGCCTGGTCGTGGTCTTCACCATGCTCGCGGCGATGAGTTTCGACCCGCGCATGATCTGGCGTAACGCCCCGGACGACGCAGACCTCAACCGCGCAGAACCTGCAACAACACCTGCAACGGATGGCGCAGTGCCCGATCCGACTGGCGCTTGACTTGGCTGCGGCACGAATAGCCGGTGGCCAGCGCCTCGCCCTGCTCCACCGGCGCCTCGACCTGACGCGCCCATGATTGCTCGTAAATCACCGCCGACGTTTCGCGGTTGCGCGCTTCGTGACCGTAAGTGCCGGACATCCCGCAGCAGCCGGTGGCCTGCGTCGCCAGTTGCAATCCCGCCCGCTCAAACAATTGCTCCCACTGACGGGTGGCGGCCGGGGCGTTGGTTTTCTCGGTGCAATGCGCGAGCAAGCGGAACGCTTCGCCACGTTTCTTTTGCTCGGGCATGACCTTGAGCAACCATTCCTGCATCAGCGCCACTTCCGGGCAGTTCTGCATGCCGGGCACCTTCAGGTATTCCTGGCGATAGACCAGAGTCATCGCCGGATCAAGTCCCACCAGCGGCACGCCGATTTGCGCCAACTCACCGAGCTGGCGGGCATTGCGCAATGCCGCGCGATTAAACGCCGACAAGAAACCCTGCACGTGCAGCGGCTTGCCGTTGGCACTGAACGGCGCGAGGTAAACCTGATAACCGAGACGCGAGATCAACTCGACCAGATCCGCCAACAACGGCGCCTCGAAGTAGCGCGTAAACGCGTCTTGCACCAACACCACACTGCGTTCACGTTGTGCCTGAGTCAGCGCTGACAGGTTGTCCACCGTCGCCGGCAACACCTGCCAACGGCGCATCGCCGCATGGAAGTCAAAACGACTGAGCAGTGGCACATCGACCATGCCTCCGACACGCTCCAGCAAGCCGCGCACCCACGCAGCGCCCATCAAACCGTTGTACAACGCCGGAATCCGCGCCATGTACGGAATGCTGTACTCCAGCGAAGCAATCAGATAATCCCGCGCCGGGCGCAGATAACGGCTGTGATACAGCTCGAGAAACCGCGAGCGAAACTCCGGCACATTGACCTTCACCGGGCACTGTCCCGCGCAGGATTTGCACGCCAGACAACCGGCCATGGCGTCGTAGACCTCGTGGGAGAAATCCTCGGATTGCGCACGGGTGTTGCGCCAGCGCTGCCACAGCGTGCTGAAAAATGCCGGTTTGCGAATCGCGTCAGAGAGCACATCGACACCGGCCTCGCCCTGCAAACGCAGCCACTCACGCACCAGTGAAGCGCGGCCCTTGGGCGACTGCGAACGCTCGCGGGTGGCTTTCCACGAAGGGCACATCGCGTCATCGGGGTCGAAGTTGTAGCAGGCGCCGTTGCCGTTGCAATGCATGGCCGCGCCGTAGCTTTGCCAGACTTTCTCGTCGATCTGCCGATCGAGTTCACCGCGCAGGGTGACTTCGTCGATTTTCAGCAACGCCGCGCCGCTGTTGGCCGGGGTGGCGATCTTGCCGGGGTTGAACTGGTTGAACGGATCGAACGCCGCTTTCAGGGCTTGCAGCGCCGGGTACAACTCGCCGAAAAACGCCGGGGCGTATTCCGAGCGCAGACCTTTGCCGTGTTCGCCCCACAGCAGACCGCCGTAACGCTGGGTCAACGCCGCGACGCCATCGGACACCGGGCGCACCAGCGCCGCTTGCTTCGAATCCTTCATGTCGAGAATCGGCCGCACGTGCAGTACGCCGGCGTCGACGTGGCCGAACATGCCGTACTGCAAACCATGGCTGTCGAGCAGGTCGCGCAACTCGGCGATGTACTCGGCCAGGTGTTGCGGCGGCACAGCGGTGTCTTCGACAAACGGCTGCGGCCGCGCTTCACCGGCGACGTTGCCGAGCAGGCCGACCGCGCGTTTGCGCATGCCGTAAACCTTATTGATTGCGGCCTGACCGACCGCCAGCGTGTGGCCCAAGCGCACCACAGTCTGGTCGCTGGTCAAGTGTTCGATGAAGCTTTCAACTCGCTGCTGCAGGTCTTCGGGATCGTCGCCGCAGAACTCGACGAGGTTGATCCCCAGCGTCGGCCGCTCAGCGCTTTCAGGAAAGTATTCAGCGACGCCGTGCCAGACGATGTCCTGCATCGCCAGCAGCAGAACTTTCGAGTCGACCGTTTCGATCGACAACGGCTTGAGCGCCATCAGTGCACGGGCATCGCGCAGCGCGTCCATGAACCCGGCGTAGCGGATGTTGACCAGCATCGTGTGCTTGGGAATCGGCAGCACATTGAGGCGCGCCTCAACGACAAAACCCAGCGAGCCTTCAGCACCGCAGAGCACGCTGTTGAGGTTGAAACGGTTGCCCGCCTCACGCAGGTGCGCCAAGTCATAACCGGTCAGGCAGCGGTTGAGATCGGGAAAGCGTTCCCGGATCAGATCGCCCTGTTCATCTATGATCTGCCGCGCACAGCGATAGACTTCACCGACGCGATCTTCGCGGGCACACAGCGCTGCAAGCTCGCTTTCTTCCAGCGGCTGGCCGTGCAAACGTTCGCCGCCACGCAGGATCATGTCGAGTTCGAGCACATGATCGCGGGTCTTGCCGTAGGTGCAACTGCCCTGGCCGCTGGCGTCGGTGTTGATCATGCCGCCGACGGTGGCGCGGTTGGAGGTCGACAATTCCGGCGCGAAAAACAGCCCGGCGGATTTCAGCGCGGCGTTGAGTTGATCCTTGACCACGCCGGCTTGCACACGCACCCAGCGCTGCTCAACGTTGATTTCAAGAATGCGGTTCATGTGCCGCGACAGGTCGACAACGATACCGTCGGTCAGCGATTGGCCGTTGGTGCCGGTGCCGCCGCCACGCGGGGTGATTACCACTTGCTGATACGCCGGTTCGGCAATCAGTCGTGCCACCCGCGCCACATCCTCGGCATCCATCGGAAACACCGCCGCTTGCGGCAGACGCTGATAGATCGAGTTATCGGTCGCCAACACCACGCGATTGGCGTAATCGGCGCTGATTTTCCCACGAAAGCCGCTGGCCTTCAGGGCTTTGAGGAACTGCTGATAATCAGTGGTCAGGGCTTTGGCGGGGGACAGCTGGGCAATCATCGGTCAGGTTATCTCGGTCAAAATCAGGCTATGTGGCGGTGAACAGTTGTACGCAACGAATGATTGCGTCAGGCTCCGCCATCTAATGGTGCCCATGTTCATTGCTGACCGACGCTGGGACAACCGTAAATTCGACCCGCTATTGATGACTTTTACGAATGAATCCGCGCACGCTCACCCCTTCCATGTCGTTATTGCTGGCCTTTGAGGCAGCAGCGCGCCACGAAAGCTACACCCGCGCCGCCCATGAGCTGTCGCTGACACAGAGTGCGGTCAGCCGTCAGGTGCAGATTCTTGAGAAGATGCTCGGCATGCGCCTGTTCAGCCGTGAGGGCCGCAAAGTGGTGCTGACCGATGTCGGGCGCATGTATCAGCGTGAACTCTCGGAGGCACTCGGACAGATTCGCAGCGCGACGTTGCAGGCGATGGCGTTCGGTTCGGGCATTCACAGTTTGCGCCTGGCGACGTTGCCGACGTTTGGCTCGAAATGGCTGTTGCCGCGCCTCAAGGATTTCTACACCGCGCATCCGGGGATGACCGTGCATTTGCATTCGCGCATCGAAGCGATCGACTTTGATACCAGCGAAATCGACGCCGCGATTTGTGTGGGTGGCGGGGAGTGGCCGGGCTTGACCGCCCTGCCCCTGCATACCGAAGAACTGGTCGTTATTGCGAGCGCGCAGTTATCGAAGGCCGAGCGCGATGACGCCGAAGCGCACATCGCGGGGCAACTGCTGCTCAATGTCAGCAGTAATGCGCAGGCGTGGACGGAATGGTTCAGCCATCACAGCCTGCCGCACCGCAGCATGCGCATCGGGCCGAGTTTTGAAATGACCTCGCATTTGATTCAGGCGGTGCGAGCGAATATTGGCGTAGGGCTGGTGCCGCGGATTCTGGTGGAAGAGGAACTGTTGAAGGGTGAATTGCTGCAGCTGGGTGAGCCAATTACCAGTCGGCGCAGCTATTACCTGGTGTATCCGCCGCGTAATGAGACGTTGCCGTCGTTGAAGGCGTTTCGGGATTGGTTGGTGGAGACACTTTAAGCGTGATGTGTTGTCAGTGAGTCCGCCTTCGCGAGCAAGCTCAGCTCCCACAAGAGGTAAGCGGCGCTCACAATTTCATTGTAGGAGCCGAGCTTGCTCGCGAAGAGGTCAGTCCGGACAACCTACAATTCGCGGCATGACCGCTATTGACCAGTCGAATGTCACCCCTTCAGCGGCGGCGGGCCACTGGGTGCTTTAGGCAATGCATTCGCCACCGGCTTGCCATCCTTTGTATAACGACGCGCCACCCACTCTGGCATTGGTTGCGGTGCTCTGGCTGTCATAGCGAACTCTCCAATTTCGGGCCGAACTCGACCCACTTGACCTTGCCGGAATCTATCAGCAAATACTCGGCGCCAAAAGGCACCTCTGTTCCATCGGCGTCCAGCCAACAGGGGTTTTGCATCACAAACTGGCCACTATTGGATTCCGGCGGCCACTCCACCGGCCAGCCAAAAACGCGCCTTTCATCGGTCAGGTGCAGGGTGACAAGGCGATGGTGCTGGGCAAAAATGCTGAACCATTCGCTGGGGTAGGAAGTTTGTTTCGTGACGTTTCTACTGCGCAGCCAACTGTGCAATTGGTCATTGGTTGCCAGATAACAGGAAAGCAACCCCAAGGTTATCGACACGACAAAAGCCCACACCGTCTCAGCCCTCGCATCCCATTGCCCTACAGAAAATCCCTTCGCGCCAACCCATAAACAGACAGATCCAACCCCCAACACAGCCCCTTGAATCACAAAAGTAAAAATCAGCGCCTGCACAATCTGTCCGAACGTATCCGGACGCTTGAACGCCGTCAGCGAGTAGAAAATCCACGCTGACAGGAATCCGGGAATCAGATACTGCAACAACGGAATAACTTCTTTGACCAGATCATCCATGATCCGAGGCTCCTTGAAAGACATGCAGGCCCATTCATAGCCCCGCGATCCAAAGCCTAGTCGACGCAGAAAATACGCCCGCCCCCAACTGTCACATCTCGTTGCGCGCTTTTGCGGCAGGCAAAAAAATCCCGCTATTGTAAGCGGGATTTTTTACAGGCTCAGAATTACGCAACCACAGGAATCATCGGATCCGCCGCCGCCAGCGCACTCACACGATCAGCCGCTGGCGGATAAATCCACTGGGTGTTGATCTGCGTCTTCAGGGTTTTGCCTTCCTGTTTGACCAGTTTCACCTGACGATCCCAGCCTTCGGTGTACACCGCGCCCCAAGCGCCGAGATCCAGACAGGTCACGTATTTCGGCTGGCTATACGGCGTTGGGTCGATACCGAGAATCTGCGCAGCGACATTGTTGCCAGCATGACGACCCAATGAAATAGCGTGCTGGCAGGTCATCAGCGCGAAATTACCGAGGTGGTCGGTGGCGGCGTAGGCGACATCGCCGGTGGCAAAAATATCGTCCTGACCGATGACTTTCAGGTTCGCATCAACGTGCAGGCGACCTTGTTTATCGCGTTCGGCAGGGATCTGCTCGGTCAACGAACTGGCGCGCACGCCGGTCGTCCAGACCACGGTTTTTGCCGCGATGTGTTGACCGTCCGACAGCGTCACGCCATTGGCATCGACCGACTGCACCGAGACACCCAGACGCCATTCAACGCCCAGCTCTTCACTCGCCTCAAGGATGGAATGGCTGATTTCTTCACCCATTGCGGCGCCGATCTTCTGCCCGCGATCAACGATGATCACGTTGATATCGGTTTCCTCGCCGAGAATCTCGCGTAGACGCCCTGGCATTTCAGTCGCGGTTTCAATGCCGGTGAATCCACCGCCCGCAACCACCACGGTATTGCGCGCCTTGCTCGACGGTTGGTCTTTGAGGGATTTTAGATGGGTTTCCAGGCGCATGGCCGCTTCGATCTGGTCAACGTCAAACGCATGCTGAGCAACACCCGGCGTGGCCGATTGTGCCAGACCGCTGCCGGAAGCCAGCACCAGTTTGTCGAAGTGGAAGACTTGTTGCTGCCCGGCCGTATCGGTGTAGCCAACGGTTTTCGCTGCGACATCGATGGTGTTCGCGGCGCCTTTGATGAAGTGAACGCCGACTGCTTCGAACAGTTCACCCAGCGGTGCCGCCAGTTGATGAGCGT
This sequence comes from Pseudomonas rustica, assembly GCF_049959085.1. Lineage (NCBI taxonomy): Bacteria > Pseudomonadati > Pseudomonadota > Gammaproteobacteria > Pseudomonadales > Pseudomonadaceae > Pseudomonas > Pseudomonas rustica. Next base: position 3,105,669 of record NZ_CP188200.1, read on the forward strand.
TCGGCTCATAGAAACGCGGACGCACACGCAGCTCGGCTTGTGGGGCCAGAACGCTGATTTCAACATCATCACGTCCATGCAGATCGACCAGACGTGTCGCGCTCAATGCCGACCACATACCACCAAAACCTGCGCCGATAACCAGAATCTGCTGCTTCATTGTGTTTCTCCAGAAAAAGCCAAGCCGTTGAAAGAGGTGAAACGAATTTCGCCGGAGGCCCGTCGTCGCCACTCCGATAGCGCCGACTGTATTGGTCGGATATAAAACCAACAAGTCAGATTATTCGATGGTTTTGATCGAATAAACTGATCAAGCAAGATGATAAGGATCCGCCAAAAATAGCCATTCTGGCTGATTTCAAGCACATAAAGAACAAAATCAGTCTACGCAGACAGATTGCCGAGCCTCCCTCAGGCTGATAATATTTACGACAACTTAAGTCGGAGATAAAAATGTCTCTTTACAGCGCAGGCGTCGAATACGGCATTCATTGCCTGGCATTTTTGGTGGGCAATGGTGGTGACTCTCGCGAGGCCAGCGTGCGCGACCTCGCCGAGTTGCAAGGCGTGCCAGTCGAATATCTGGCGAAGATTTTTACCAAACTGGCCAAAGGCAAATTGGTGGTGGCAAGTGAAGGCGTGCGTGGCGGGTTCAGCCTGGCGCGACCGGCGGATGAAATCACCCTGCTCGACATCGTCAACGCCATCGATGGACGCAAGAATATTTTCGAATGCCGCGACATCCGGGGGCGTTGCGCCCTGTTTGAAGGCGATCCGCCGGAGTGGGCCATCGAAGGCACCTGCTCGATTCACGGCGCGATGATGACCGCGCAAAAGCGCATGGAAGAGGCACTTGCCCAGCAAACCATTCTCGATATCGCGAGAAAAGTCGGGCGCAAGGCCCCGGCGGAATTCGGCCAGCAAGTGGAAGACTGGATTCAGGATCGCCGAGAGAAGAAAGGCAATGTCGGCACCATCACGCTGACCGACATTACTGACTGACCAAGCGCCCAATAAAAAAGCAGAAACCGAGGTTTCTGCTTTTTTTTCATCCGGGAACGCCGTTACAGGCAGTCACGCACCGATTTGCGCAACGAGCCGGACTTGGCCCAGGGCGGCCCCTGATACAGCGAGACGCGGCTACCGTCCTTGTATTTGACGATATCGAGAATCTCGTCAGCCGTGATGATGCTCGGCGCGGTGATGCGATAACCGTTGGAAATCGACGTTTGCGATGTTTTGGAAACGTCCTGCTGCCACAGCGGCAAAATGCACGCGGCGTAGTCTTTGGGCGTTTTTTCGCTGGTCTTGCTGAGATTGGGTTCACCCGGAACCAGTGACGCCGGCAAGGAGCAACCTGCCAATACCGCCAACGTCAAACTTCCGATCCATATCCGCATGGGTGCTTCTCTAATCTGAAAAAAAGCGAATGTAACGTGTAACTGGTTACACATCCATCGTGGCATTGCGCCGTTGATGCGCTTTCGACAATTTTTCACAACCGCTCAGCTTAATGACAGCATCGCTCCGCCCCACCGGCGAAAATACGACTACTCTTTTTTACCGAGAATGTTCTGGAGGTGATCATGCGGCTCAATGAATACGAACACGAACTTCAACGCGACCTGCAAGCCGTCGCATCGGATCTCAGATGGTCAGCGGTCGACCTCAAACGCATTGCCGAACAATTGCGCAAATCGGGCAACGAGGCAGACGCGCAAACGGTGCTGCGCTCTTGCGAAGTGCTGCAAAGCGACGAAGAGCGGCTGCAACTCTATGCCAAGGAAGTGAAGGCACGCGCAATCAGCCGAACCAAAGTCCACTGACACTTGCTCCCGCTGGGTCGCGAAGCGGCCCTCGCTCTTTATCCTAAAAGGGCCTTCTGCGCAGTCCAGCGGGAGCAAACTCCCTCGCCACAATTCAACTAACGTTGTGACTTTGCGCTTTCACCGAGCGTTTTCTGTAGCCAGGAAGTGCTGCGGCATACGCCAGCGCCTCCTCTCTGCTGGCAAATGACGCCAGTCGGTCACCTTGCGTGCAAACCCGCCAAGGGCCGTTGTTCACGCTGAGTACGTCATAGCCGTTCATGTGCATCTTGTTCAACATGGGCATGCTCATGGCTACCTCCTTTTGCAACAGGGTTATTCAGCTTCACGCTTTTAACCTTACACCCTGATTTACTGGAGTGGCCGACCGCCCGGCAGCCAATGATCAGGCACTTTCGATGCAGAACAATACTCAACATCCACAGGGAACCTTTAAACAAAGGCCCGGCTCGAATATTGCAGTTTTATTTCATTATTGTGACAACCGGTAAACAGGTAACAGATGAAAGTACGCGCCACCGTCATTTGCGAGCAGGATCGCCATATCCTCCTGGTACGCAAGCCCAGATGTTGCTGGACATTGCCCGGCGGCAAAGTCGAGCCTGGGGAAACCAAAGCCGCTGCGGCTGTGCGCGAATTGCATGAAGAAACCGGGCTGGAAGCCGAAGATGTTCTGTACTTGATGGAGTTACAGAGCGGCCGCACGCAACATCACGTCTACGAGGCCTCGGTACTGAACATTGAGGAAGTGCGTCCACAGAATGAAATCAGCGATTGCATGTGGCATCCGCTGAATGCAGTGCACAACCTGAAAACCAGCGATGCGACGTTGCGCATCGTTCAGGCGTTTCAGCGGCGCTTATGACGGCTTAACCGGCGAATGCCCGGCGCCCGGCGCTGATTTCCGTGCGCAATTCACCGATGAAGTTGGAAATGTCACGGATGGTGACGAGGTGTTCCGGGGAAACGCCATTGAGCTGCAACTTGATGTCGCCGCTGGCCGGCTCACTCACCTTGATCTGTAGCAGTCCCTGCGTCGCAATGCAGTTGCATGTGAACCCCGGAAACCCGGATTCGACAATGCGGCAAATGTCCGTAATGGCAAGCATGGGGCACGCCTCGCAGGCGATGAGTCGGTCGACCCGTAGAGCATAGATGAGCGTTTTGAAATCCGCCGCCCCGAAAAATGCCAACTCCCTCACATTTTTCGGGCAACTTTAATCAGCATCACGATCCCAGATCCAGTTCCAGATCCCCGGCAAATGCACCGGCTGAGAACTTTGCTGAACCGTGCGTGCCAGCGCGGCTTTTTCCAGTGCTGCGTGATCGACATAAAACGGCTGATCCGCCAGGGGCACGCCCGTCGTCGCCGCACTGTCGAGCAGGATCTGCAGATATTCGCGCGTATGCCGAGCGGTGTAGCGGTTCAGATCATGGAAAGTCACCACCACCGGAATCACACCGTCCACCACCGGAAACTCTCCGTGCGCAATCTGCTCACGGACTTCCGACAACTGCCGCAGCATGTTCGCACGACGCCTCGGGCTGGCATTGAAGCCCCAGATCTTGCCGTCATTGGCGCTTAAATCGGTCAACAACACGTGCAAGCCATGCTGCTGATACGCGGCGAAAGTACGTTTGTCGTAATTCCAGAATGGCGGACGCAGCAGTTTCGGCGGCGCACCGGTAATCGCGGCAATGTCTGCCGTGCCATTGCTCAACGATTCTTCAAGTTCTTGTGGGCTCAGTGAACGGTGATTGGTGTGCCAGTGGGTGGCAGTGTGGAACGCGAGAATATGACCTTCATCGTGTTCGCGACGCATGATGCCGCGACCGATCTCACTGTTACCGGCCCTCGGTGCGCGGGTCTGCACGAAAAATACCGCTTTGATGCCCGGCTGAATCGGGTTGTCCTTGAGGCTATCGAGCACTGTCGCCGACGGATTCCAGAAACTTGAAGCACTGGGGCCATCATCGAAGGTCAGCAAAAAACGCACCGGCGCCTGCGCTTTCAGCTGTGTTTCGGTTTGCGCGGTCAATTCGATGGGCGCGGCAATGCAGCCAGCCAGCCCGAAAGCGATGGCCGCTGCACAGAATATTTTGAATAGCGATGTCATGTTTTGCCTTGAGCCCGACCGCTGCCGTCATGTTGTCGATTGGCAAAACTCCCTCGCCCCTATCCATCCCTGCGCTCCGATCCGCGAGCCGAGGTTGGATAAGGTACACAGGGTTTGGTTCCGGCGCTTGCTCAGTGCGCCAACGCTTGCTGAAACGAGGCGTCGATAATGCCGGCGGTGGCCAGTGGCGTCGGCAGTGCCTTGACCTTGAACAGGAAGTCCGCAGTGCTTTGCAGATCCGTCGCTGCCTGCTGATCAACCGGGCCGACCGTCATGTGCGCCTGGCGCAACCAGTGCCGCGAAACCTGTTGATCGAGATTGGCCTTCTTCGCCCAGAGGTCGGCGTACTCATCGGTATGACTGTCGACCCACGCCCGCGCCAGTTTCAAACGTCCAAGGAAATCGGCGATGGCTTCACGTTTACTGTCGATCGACGGTGTCGACGCGGCGATGGCACTGAGCCCCGGCATCAGGTTTTTCGCGGTCAGGATCGGTCGCGCGCCGGAGAACACGATCTGTTGGGAAATGTACGGTTCCCACACCGGGAACGCGTCGATGCTGCCCTGCGGCAACGCGGCGGCTGCATCGATCGGCATCAATTTGACGAAGTCGACGTAGTTCTCCGGTAGACCGCCCTGCTCCAGCGCGCGCAAGGTCAACTGCTGACTCCAGGCACCGGGCCAATAGGCGACTTTTTTACCCTTCAGATCAGCGATGGTTTTCACCGGGGAATCCTTCGGCACCAGCAACGCAATGGTGTCGGGGTTTTGCCGCGACACGCCGATCAGCTTCACCGGCGCCTGCTTGGCTGCCAGAAACAGAAAGCCTGAATCACCTAAAAAGCCCAGATCCAGCGAGCCGGTTTGCAGGGCTTCGGCCAGTGGCGCGGCGGCCTGGAAATGTTTCCAGTCGACCGTATACGGCGCGTCTTTCAACACGCCGGACGCTTCAATAGAGGCGCGGATGTTGTAGTAATTCTGATCGCCAATATGCAGGACAACTGGCTCGGCCGCGTAGGAAAGTGGTGACGCAAACAGTGCCGCAGTCAGCGCACTGCGTAGGAATCGGGAAAGCTTCATGGCGAGTCCTGCAAATGGGATTTGCATAGACCATAACGCTCTTAATATTTAGTTTTGAAATTCGATTAATGCATAAGCTCATCACTGTCGTTTCCAACTGTTCGCGGCGCAACAGTGGCTCGGCATGCTGTTCACCAGGCAACAGTTAAAAACGAGCAAACCAGCGGGAAACCCAATAAATACGGGCTAAAACGGATATGGCACAGAGCCTGCAATATTCCATTGATGCAGGAAGCATTCGCTAAAAATATCTTTTTGGACATAAGAAATCTGTGCCTTTGCCGGAGCGTTCCCCCATGAAACCGTTCTTCCCGTTCTTTCGAATCAAAACGCTGCTGGCTGCGAGCGCCCTTCTCCTGAGCCTGCAACCGATCGCCCACGCCGCCGAGACCGCGCCGGCCGAAGTGCACCTCGACTACGCTTATTACTCGCCAGTCAGCCTAGTGCTTAAACATTTCGGCTTCCTCGAAAAAGCCCTGCCGCAAACCAAAGTCAGTTGGGTGCTCAGCCAAGGCAGCAACCGTTCACTGGAATACCTCAACAGTGGCGGCGTCGATTTCGCTTCCAGCGCCAGCCTCGCCGCCGTGCTGAGCCGCGCCAATGGCAGCCCGATCAAATCCGTTTACGTGTACAGCCGTGCCGAATGGACAGCGTTGGTGGTGCGCAAAGATTCGCCGTACCAGACCGTTGCCGACCTCAAGGGCAAGAAAATCGCCGCCACCAAAGGCACCGATCCTTACCTGTTTACCCTGCGCAGCCTGCAACAGGCCGGGCTGAAAAAAGACGACGTTGAACTGGTGCACCTGCAACATCCGGACGGTCGCACTGCGCTGGAAAAAGGTGACGTCGACGCCTGGGCCGGCCTCGATCCGCACATGGCCGCCAGCCAGGTTCAGGCCGGCTCGCGCTTGCTCTATCGCAACCCTGCCTTTAATAGCTATGGCGTGGTCAGCGTCACCGAGCAGTACGCCAATGAGCATCCGCAAACCATCGACACCGTGATCAAAGCCTACGAGCAGGCGCGCGAATGGGCGCTGAAAAATCCTGATGAATTCGCCGCCCTCCTCGCCAAAGAATCCGGCCTGCCGCTGGACGTGGCCAAACTGCAACTGTCGCGCACCGACCTGAGCAGCCCGCAACTGACCGCCAACGACGTCAGCGCCTCCAAGGCTGCCGCGCCGATTCTGGTATCGGAAGAACTGGTGCGCCGTGGCGTCAATGTCGATCAAGTCATCGATCAATTGCTCGACAGCGGTGTGCAGCAAGCCGTCGCCCGCCAGTAACTGAACAGACTCACCACGAATCCGCGCCCGGCGCGGATTTGTCGTGAGCGGAGCTCTGATCATGACCAGTCACAGCAAAGACCTGCCCGCGCCACTTGCTCTGTCGCGACAGCCGAAATCCGTTTTCAACCTGGCATGGCAGCGCCGTCTGAAAGGCCTCGCGTTGCCGTTGCTGATCATCGTCGTGCTGGAAATTATCGTACGCATCGGCTGGCTGCCGTCCTACCAGATGCCGGCGCCCAGTGAGATCGCCGTGACGCTTACCGACCTTGCCGAAGGTGCGCTGTGGAAACACATCGGCGCCAGCCTGATTCGTGTGCTGCTGGGTTTCGCCATTGGTGCGAGCCTGGCGCTGGTGTTCGCGGCGTGGGTCGGTTTGAGCCGCGAAGCCGAGGCGTATCTGGAACCGATGTTCGCCGCGTTGCGTTCGATTCCGAGTCTGGCCTGGGTGCCGCTTTTGCTGCTTTGGCTGGGCATCGACGAGACCTCGAAAATCGTCCTGATCGCCATCGGCGCGTTCTTCCCGGTCTACGTCAACGTAGTCGCGGCGATCCGCAATATCGACCGCAAACTGGTGGAAGTCGGGCGCATCTACGGTTTCAGTCGCTTGCAACTGGTGCGGCGGATTCTGTTGCCCGCCGCCCTGCCCGGCCTGTTCACCGGGCTGCGCAGCGGCATGAGTCTGGCGTGGATGTTTCTTGTCGCTGCCGAACTGATCGCCGCAACCAAAGGCCTGGGTTATTTGCTCAGTGACGGCCGCGAAACCTCGCGTCCCGATATCGTGCTGGCGGCGATCATCGTGCTGGCCTTGCTTGGCAAACTCAGCGATGGCTTGCTCGCAGCGCTCGAACGTCGCTGCCTGAACTGGCGCGACACGTTCACCGGTCAGGGCGCCAAGGATTGAATGACCGTTAGCATCTAAGCTGAAAGCGTCCAACCGGAGGTTCAGCCATGTGCGGAAGACTCTCGCAGTACCGGGGTATCCATGACTTTGTCGCGGTGCTGAGCATTCCCGACGCATTGATCAATCATGTCGGCGATGCTCCACTGGCGCATTACAACGCGGCGCCGACCACGTCGCTGGCGATTCTTCATCAACACGAACAGCAGATTTACGCCGATAGCCTGCGCTGGGGCTGGCGTCCGCATTGGGCCAAGGATCGCGCCGCGCCGATCAATGCGCGGGTCGAGAAAGTCGCCCATGGGCCGTTCTTCCGGGCCATCTGGAAACAGCGCCTGATCGTGCCGGTCGACAACTGGTTTGAGTGGGTCGATGCCGAGGACAAAACCCGACAACCCTGGCTGATTCGTCGGGCAGATCATGGGCCGGTTTTCTGTGCTGCCATCGGGCAATTTCCTACACCAGAAAAACCAGCGCGGGACGACGATGGTTTCGTGATCATCACCGCCGACAGTGCTGGCGGGATGATCGATATTCATGATCGCCGCCCCGTGGTATTCCGCGCTGATTTAGTGCGCGAATGGCTGGATCCGGCAACACCGGCTGAACGCGCCGAGCAAATGCTGCTGTTCGAAGGGGCAAGCAGTGAAGCGTTCGAATGGCACAAAGTCGGCAAAGCGGTGGGTAACGTACGCAATCAGGGGCCCAGCTTGATCATTCCGCAGCCCTAAACATCTACCCGAGCCATGCGTCTATCAATGTAGGAGCTGCCGAAGGCTGCGATCTTTTGATGTTTATTGTAAAAAACAAGATCAAAAGATCGCAGCCTTCGGCAGCTCCTACAGGTGATTCCATATCTTTACAAAGGCTGTTTCACGCTTGAGACAGGCTCTGTAAAACAGTCGTTTGAGCGAACTAACCGCTTGTCTGACATTTCGATCGTCATACATACATTTTCCAGCGCTAAAGCTAGCATGCGCGCCGCCTTCCGATTGGTATACCAATTGACCAAAGAGTCAATAAATCAGGAATCCACTAAAACATTTACAAGCCTTGCAGAGAAATAAGTTGCGCGACGATTTTGCAATCAAACAGGTCGGTGGCCTGGAGTGTGTCTATCTGTCGATGACGGAACGCTTTGAACTCGACTGTTTTATCGGCCACTACATCAAGACCCGAAACCTGCGTGATGTCCCGAATATTGATCGCATCCTGCGCACCACCCTCGAAGGGTATCCCGGCCACCCGCCGGTGATGGTCAACGAGCTCAATGCCTGGATCGACCGAACCTTGGGCTATCGGGCCTCACACCCCGATTTCACGCAGTTGGAAGATCTGTAAAACCACGAAAAAGCCCCTTGAATCAAGGGGCTTTTTTTTGGATCAAAATTTGCGATCAGGATCCGACAAGTCCCTGCCTTCATCGCGTTTCCACGTTTGTTCCTTGTGTTTCTCGCGCTCGATCTCTTCTTCGGTCGGTTCGTCTGTGTCTTCTTCATCCCGTTGTGGATGTTCTTGCTCAGTCGCCATGCCCACCTCCTGTCACAAGTAAACGGTCATCCTTACAGCGTAGAACAGATTCGCTCAGGCAACTTACAACCACCAACGCAACAAAAAGAAGAACGCCATGCTTAACAACATGCTGAGCAACGTGTTGCGTGTGGCTAGAACAAGGCCAATAGCCACCAATGAACTAAGCAGGTAAGGATTGTCCCACTGCAGATTCAATTGTTTGTCCGGCATGAATACGATTGGCCCGCAGATCGCGGTGAGCATTCCCGGTACGGCAAAACCGAGAAACTGCCGCGCGTTGCTGCTCAGGCGCACCGGCAAACGCGGCTCGAGAAATACGTAACGGTTGAGGAACACCAGAATCCCCATGCCGAAAATCACTGCCCAAACCATCATGTGCGCTCCCGATACAGCTTGTTGCAGATAAATCCTGCGGTCATTCCCGCCAGCCCCGACAACACCAGCGCCGAGCCCCACTGCCAATAACTGAACAGCACCGAACAGAACAGCGACACTGCCACGCACACCACCGTCGGCACGTTGCGCACCACCGGTGTGATCAGGGCGATGAAAGTGGCGGCAATCGAGAAGTCCAGGCCCAAATGTTCAAGCCCCGGAATGCTGCTGCCGAGGACGATGCCGGCCAGCGTGAACAGGTTCCATGCGATATAGAACGTCAGGCCCACACCCAGCGCATACCAGCGATTGAACTGCTGGCGATCGTGTTGACTGGTCAAGGCAAACAGCTCATCGGTGAGCAAAAAACCCAGGCCGATCCGCCAGCGTCCCGGTAACGGCGAAATCACCGAACGCATGCTCATTCCGTAGAGCAAATGCTGTGAGGTCAGCAAAACCGTGGTCAGCAGAATCGAGAAAATCCCCGCGCCGCCCTTGAGCATGCCAATCGCCACCAGTTGCGCGGCACCGGCAAACACAATGCTCGACAAGCCCTGCCCTTGCAGCGGCGTGAGATTGGCTTCGATCGCCATGGAGCCGGCCAGCAGCCCCCAAGGCGCCGTTGCCAGTGATAACGGCATGATCGCCACAGCGCCGCGAAGAAACGCACTGCGCGGTAAAAGTGAGTCAGACATAACGCCCTTCAACCAGAGAAACGGCCGAAGACTGTGCCAGCAAACGCTGCTTTTTGGCTTGAACAATCTTGCGCACTTGTGGGAAATCGGCCCGAGTCAGCCGTTCATCGGCCAACTGCTTGCAACGCCTCAATGCTAGCAACATGCTGGCGCTGGATTTTACCGTTGAAGACTCTTCCGAGACCGTGCCCGCCATGACCGCCATCGACAGCGACGTGTACAAGACCCTGCTGGAATCGACCAAAGCCATTCCGTGGCGAATCGACTGGGCAACCATGACCTTCAGCTACATCGGCCCACAGATCGAAACCTTGCTTGGCTGGCAGCAGAACAGTTGGGTCGGGGTCAACGACTGGGTCGAACGCATGCACCCGGACGATCGCGATTACGTGGTGGAATTCTGTGTTTCGCAGTCACGCGCCGGCGTCGATCATGAAGCCGATTACCGTGCGCTGACCAGCACTGGCGAGTACGTGTGGATCCGCGATGTCGTGCACGTGGTGCGCAAGGACGGGGAAGTCGAGGCGCTGGTGGGGTTCATGTTCGACATCAGCGAGCGCAAAAAAACCGAAGAACACCTGATCCGCCTGCAAAAGCAGCTGGAAGAATATTCGTTTCAGGACGGGCTCACCGGGATTGCCAATCGGCGCATGTTCGACACCGTGCTTGAGCGCGAGTGGGCCAGCGCGCAACGCAGCGGTTTGCCGCTGTCGTTGCTGATCCTCGATATCGATTATTTCAAGCAGTACAACGACCATTACGGCCACATCAAGGGCGACGAATGCCTGCGTCAGGTCGCGAAGACGTTATCGCTGGCGGCCAATCGGCCACGGGACTTTATTGCGCGGATTGGCGGCGAAGAATTCGTCTGGCTGCTGCCGGAAACCGATGCGGAGTCGGCACGACTGGTGGCGCACAAATGCCTGCACCTGATCCGCCAGCAGCAGATCGCTCATGAGCATTCGGCGGTGTCGCCGCTGGTCACCTTGAGTCTCGGGGTTGGCACCACGCAAGTCGCCGTCGGCAGCGATCCGCTGCACTTCGTCGAACAGGTCGACAAGTTGCTGTATCAGGCCAAACACAACGGACGGATGCGCGCCGAGTTCGCCGATTTTCGCACTGACGTGTAAGCACCCGAGCGGCGTAAGATAGCGCATTCGCAAACACGTCAGGGAGACGACATGCTCTACCGAATCGCAGCCGACGGGCTGGTGCTATTTCATTTGTGCTTTATTTTGTTCGTGCTGTTTGGCGGGTTGCTCGTGCTCAAGTGGCCACGAGTGATGTGGCTGCATTTGCCAGCGGCGGCCTGGGGCGTGGCGGTCGAGGTATTGCACCTGACCTGCCCGCTGACCTACTGGGAAAACCTGATGCGCCACGCTGCCGGGCAGACCGAATACGCCGGCGGTTTTATCGAGCATTACGTCTGGCCGATTATCTACCCCGCAGGGCTCACTCCACAGATTCAACTGGCGCTGGGCAGCGTGGTGCTGGCAGTCAATCTGCTGGTCTACGGTCGCCTGTTCCGCGCATGGAAACTGCGCAGCAAGCACGCGCTTTAACGCGACGCTTGCTTCAGGTTTTCCAGCCAGGCCGGATCCAGCCGCGTCTGCTCGGTATCGAGCCCCAGCGTGTGCATCCGCTCTTTATGCGTTTCGACTTCCCGCCACAGTTGCCCATGATCGCTGGAATTGCCGTCCAGTTCATGCATCTGCATCAGCCCCAAATGATAGAAGCGCAATACTTTCATCGCCGTCGGATCGTTCTTCTCCACCGCCGCTGTCACTTGATGCATCACATTGGTGATGCTCATCAGGCTGCGCTTGAGCCGCCAGCTGTACACCGCCGGGGCCATCCAGCTCTGATTCCAGAAGCGCCCGCGTAACAGTGCCGCCGTCAGCAGAAATGCCAGAAACACCCCGCCGACGTTGAATCGCAGGTTATCGCCACCGGGCTCGCCGAACAGTGCCACTGCTACGCTGGAAAACAACATCGCCAGCACCAGGAACAGCACGGCAATGATGATCGTGCTGCGCCGGGTCTGCTGGCGAAAGGTGGCGGCGTCCATCGGCTGAATCTCGAACATCACAAATGACTTCCTTGAGCGACAAAAGGGGCAAACAAAAAAACTCGCCGGCGCATTATCGCCTCCACGAGGGATTTAGCTATGCTGGGGCTCCTTTTCATCTTTTCAGCGTCCAACGGGGACATGGCGGTACAGCGCAGATCGTGCCATCTTCATTCATGGATACACACTATTCGGATGCCATCGCCTAGTCTTGAGATGACATCGTTTTAAGGATCATTGCATGACCCAACGACACGTAATCAATGCCTCGGTCAGCCCGAAGGGCAGCCTGGAAACCCTTTCTCAACGTGAAGTTCAGCAACTGAGCGAAGCCGGATCCGGCAGCACCTATACCCTCTTCCGCCAGTGCGCCCTGGCCATCCTCAACACCGGCGCCCATGTTGATAACGCCAAGACCATCCTCGAAGCCTACAAGGACTTCGAAATCCGCATTCACCAACAGGATCGCGGCGTACGCCTGGAGCTGCTGAACGCTCCGGCCGACGCCTTCGTCGACGGCGAGATGATCGCCAGCACCCGTGAAATGCTCTTCAGCGCCCTGCGCGACATCGTCTACACCGAAAACGAACTCGACAGCCAACGCATCGACCTGACCACCTCGCAAGGCATCAGCGACTACGTTTTCCACTTGCTGCGCAACGCGCGCACCCTGCGCCCGGGCGTCGAGCCGAAGATCGTGGTGTGTTGGGGCGGCCACTCGATCAACACCGAAGAATACAAATACACCAAGAAAGTCGGCCACGAACTGGGCCTGCGCAGCCTCGATATCTGCACCGGTTGCGGCCCCGGCGTGATGAAGGGCCCGATGAAAGGCGCGACCATCGCCCACGCCAAACAGCGTATTCATGGCGGTCGTTACCTTGGTTTGACCGAGCCCGGCATCATCGCCGCCGAAGCGCCAAATCCGATCGTTAACGAACTGGTGATCCTGCCGGACATCGAAAAACGTCTGGAAGCGTTCGTCCGTGTTGGCCATGGCATCATCATCTTCCCGGGCGGCGCTGGTACGGCGGAAGAATTCCTCTACCTGCTCGGCATTCTGATGCACCCGGACAACCAAGGCCTGCCGTTCCCGGTGATTCTCACCGGGCCGAAACACGCCGCACCGTATCTGGAGCAGCTCGACGCCTTCGTTATCGCAACCCTTGGCGAAGCGGCCAAGCAGCACTACGAAATCATCATCGACGACCCGGCCGAAGTCGCGCGGCAGATGACTCAGGGCTTGAAAGCGGTGAAGCAGTTCCGTCGCGAGCGAAACGACGCGTTCCACTTCAACTGGCTGCTGAAGATTGACGAGGGCTTCCAGCGTCCGTTCGATCCGACCCACGAAAACATGGCGAATCTGAAACTGCACCGCGACCAGCCACCGCATGAACTGGCGGCGAACCTGCGTCGGGCGTTTTCGGGGATTGTGGCGGGGAACGTCAAGGACAAGGGCATTCGTTTGATCGAAGAACACGGGCCGTATCAGATCCGTGGTGACGCGGCGATCATGCAACCGCTCGACGCGCTGCTCAAAGCCTTCGTCGCCCAGCACCGGATGAAACTGCCGGGCGGCGCGGCGTATGTGCCGTGTTATCGAGTGGTGGCATAACCCTTTGGGTCACCGCCTGACACTGTAGGAGTGAGCCTGCTCGCGATATCGGTCGTTCATTCAACAAGGTTTTTGAAGCGGACGGCCCCTTCGCGAGCAAGCCCGCTCCCACATTTTGAAATGCATTCCAAATTGTGGGAGCGGGCTTGCTCGCGAAGAGGTCAGCGCAAACACCCTCAACCCAACAGCCGTATCGCCAAAGCCTTCGCCTGCAACGCCACATCCGTCACCGCCGTACTCTCCCACCACATCCCCCGCAACGGCGGGCCCATCGCAAACAGTCGACTGGCCACACGCCCTTCGGCATCGACAACCGCACCGTCCACCGCCGCCGCAATCCCCAACGCCAACGGCCCCGGCTGCACCAATCCACGCGCGAGCAATTGCTTTGGCAACGGACGCGCCACGCGCCGCCAGTCGTATTCGATGCCACTGGAGTTGATCAACGCTGCACCGTGAACCACGGAGGTCTCAACCTCGCCACGGCGTCGGATGCGAATATTCACGCCACCATCAGTTGTCGGCTCTAGCCCTTTAAACGATGCAGCCTGAATACGCAGCCGCCCTTCACTGTGCAACCGCGCCAGCAATTCAGCACTCAAGGGCGGCGAACGATGATGATGGCTTTCCCACCATGGCCGCACATGCCGTACGAATTGTCGCCGCTGCACGTCAGTCGCCTGACTCCACAACCGTCCGATATGTGCCCGAACAGTATCAAGCGGTGCCTGCCAGTCGATGCCTTGCGCGATCGCCTCACGACAATGGCGGCGCAACTCGCGCAGCAACTGCCGTGGTGTTCGAATGCTGTGATCCTCGGCGAGAAAATCCACCCACGCTGGCGGTTGCCGGCGTACGTGCGGCAGCAAGCCATGGCGGGAAAACACTTCAATAGGGCCGCGATGCCCGGCCTGCTCCAGCGAAACCACCGCATCGACCATGGTCAGGCCGGAGCCAATGATCAGCACGGTGGATTGCTGATCGAGCTGGCGCATGGCCGCGACGTCCCAAGGATCGAGAGCGGCAGCGTTTAGGCCGCTGGATTCGGTTTGCGGCGTGCGCGCGGCGGGAAACATGCCGGTGGCTATGACTGCGAATGAACCTTGCAGGTTCTGCCCAGTGCTCAAAGTGAGCTGCACGCAATCTTCGCGCACCTGCAGATCAACAGCTTCTGAGCGTACATGCTCGACGACCGAACCATATCGAGCGCCGACCGCCCGGGCTTCGGCCAGACGTTGCTGCACGTAGACCCCAAATAATCCGCGCGGCGGGAACAGCTCGCTGGTTGGCACATGCTGCTCGGCAGACTCAGGCCAACCGCCCGCCGCGATGTGCTCGGTCAGCCATTGTGTGAGGTCGTCAGGGTTGTCTGGATCAACGCTCATTCGTGCAGCGTTGCCGTTGAGCGTATGGCCCAATTCGACCGCGCTGTAGGCCTCACCTCGACCGAGTTCGGCGCGGGGTTCGATGATCAGGATCTTGCGTTGGCCGGGTAGCCGCAGCAATTGGACTGCCAGCATCGTACCGCTGAGGCCACCGCCGATGATCAGGATGTCTGCGCTGTATTCCATTCAAATCACCACATTGCGCACAAACCGCGCCGGCACATCCCCGTCATTGCGATAGGTATGCGGCTGATTACTCGCAAACATAAAAAACTCCCCGGTACCAATATGCTGCGGCACGTCGCCGAGCATCAGCGTCAGGCACCCTTCGAACACATAAATCTGCTCACTCCAGCCTTCGGCATCCGGTTGCGACGGATACACCTCGCCCGGCGCCAGGCACCATTCCCACTGCTCGACTTCACGGGTGGCGGTGGCTTTGGACAGCAGCACGGCTTTACTGCCCGGCAGCGTGCCGGCCCACGCCAGTTCGTTGATGCGGCTCGGATCGCGAGCATCCGGCGCTTGAATCAGATCGCTGAACGCCACTTCCAGCGCGGCGGCGACGCGGTCGAGGGTGGTCAGGCTGACGTTCTTTTCCCCGGCCTCGATCGCTACCAGCATCCGTCGACTGACTCCGGATTTCTCGGCCAGCGCCGTCTGGCTCATGTCAGCCGCGTGCCGCAGGCGTCGAACGTTCTGGCTGACGTGTTGAAGGACGGACGTTCTTGGGGCGGAATCTTTGGGCACTATATTGCTCACTCGGTGAGGTTGGGCAGTATACTGCGCAACGTTGGGCGCATTGTGCGTCCTGCCTTTTATAGTGCGCAAGGTCATGACGTCGTTGAACAGCTCCCCCACTTCCCTCCGTTTCTCCAGATTCAGCAAGGCCGAGTGCGTGCTGGTGCTGATTACCATGATCTGGGGCGGCACCTTTTTGCTCGTGCAGCACGCGATGACGGTCAGCGGCCCGATGTTCTTCGTCGGTCTGCGATTTGCCGCAGCGGCGTGCATCGTTGCGTTGTTCTCGTGGCGGCATCTGCGCGACTTGACCCTGTTTGAACTCAAGGCCGGCGCCTTTATTGGCGTGGCGATCATGCTCGGTTACGGATTGCAGACGGTCGGGCTACAAACGATCCCGAGCAGCCAGTCGGCGTTCATTACCGCGTTGTACGTGCCGTTCGTGCCGCTGCTGCAATGGCTGGTGCTGGGGCGGCGGCCGGGGTTGATGCCGAGCATTGGCATCATGCTGGCGTTCACCGGCTTGATGTTGTTGTCGGGGCCGTCGGGGGCTTCGTTGAATTTCAGTCCGGGTGAAATTGCCACGCTGATCAGCGCCATCGCGATTGCCGCCGAGATTATTTTGATTAGCACTTACGCGGGGCAGGTGGATGTGCGCCGGGTGACGGTTGTGCAGTTGGCGACGACGTCGGTGCTGTCGTTCCTGCTGGTGGTGCCCACGGGCGAATTGATTCCGGACTTTTCCTGGACGTTGCTGGTGACCGCGTTGGGTCTGGGCGCTGCGAGTGCGGCAATTCAGGTGGCGATGAACTGGGCGCAGAAGAGCGTTTCGCCGACTCGGGCGACGTTGATCTATGCCGGTGAGCCGGTGTGGGCCGGGATTGTCGGGCGAATTGCTGGCGAGCGGTTGCCGACGATTGCGCTGGTCGGGGCTGGTTTGATTGTCGCGGCGGTGATTGTCAGTGAGTTGAAGAGCAAGGGTAAAGTCGCTGCTGAAGAGGATGATCGCGAATTGGAGCGTGAAAACGGTCTCTGAGAGCAAGGTCAAATGATCGCAGCCTTCGGCAGCTCCTACATTGGAATGATCCCCTGTAGGAGCTGCCGAAGGCTGCGATCTTTTAACCCCCTGTGATTCCCTCGAAACAATGCTAAACCGAAATATTCAGACTACTTTGTAGGATTCTGAGACATCCTGGCGTTTGGTGATCGGGGAGCTGGCACGTATGATGCTTCACAAACTTCCGCAGATTAGAAGCCTATGTCCCTGATAGTTCTACTGCTTCTGCCATTCATTGGCAGCTGTCTGGCAGCGGTGCTGCCACACAACGCGCGTAACACCGAATCCCTGTTGGCAGGTCTGGTCGCTCTGATCGGTACCGTCCAGGTCGCGATGCTGTACCCGCAAATCGCCCACGGCGGCGTCATCCGCGAAGAATTCATGTGGCTGCCCAGCCTCGGTCTGAACTTCGTGCTGCGCATGGACGGCTTCGCCTGGCTGTTCTCGATGCTGGTGCTCGGCATCGGCACACTTGTTTCTTTATATGCCCGTTATTACATGTCGCCGGATGATCCGGTGCCGCGTTTCTTCGCGTTTTTCCTGGCGTTCATGGGCGCCATGCTCGGCCTGGTCATCTCGGGCAACCTGATCCAGATCGTGTTTTTCTGGGAGCTGACCAGCCTCTTCTCGTTCCTGCTGATCGGCTATTGGCACCACCGCGCCGACGCCCGACGTGGCGCCTACATGGCGTTGATGGTCACCGGTGCCGGCGGGTTATGCCTGCTGGCGGGGGTCATGATTCTCGGCCATGTCGTTGGCAGCTATGACCTCGACAAGGTCCTGGCCGCCGGCGATCTGATTCGCGCACATGCCCTCTACCCTATCCTTCTGCCCCTCATTCTTATCGGCGCACTCAGCAAAAGTGCGCAGTTCCCGTTCCACTTCTGGCTGCCCCACGCGATGGCGGCGCCGACCCCGGTTTCTGCTTATCTGCACTCGGCGACCATGGTCAAGGCCGGGGTGTTCCTGCTTGCGCGCCTGTGGCCGTCGCTGTCCGGCAGCGAAGAATGGTTCTACATCGTCAGCGGCGCCGGCGCGTGTACGCTGCTGCTCGGCGCGTATTGCGCGATGTTCCAGAATGACCTCAAGGGATTGCTGGCCTACTCGACCATCAGCCACCTCGGCCTGATCACCTTGCTGCTGGGTCTTAACAGTCCGCTGGCCGCCGTCGCGGCGGTGTTCCACATCCTCAACCACGCCACGTTCAAGGCCTCGCTGTTCATGGCCGCGGGCATCATCGACCACGAGAGCGGCACCCGTGACATCCGCAAACTCAGCGGCCTGATCAAACTGATTCCCTACACCGCGACCCTGGCCATGGTTGCCAGCGCCTCGATGGCGGGCGTGCCGTTGCTCAACGGCTTCCTGTCGAAAGAGATGTTCTTCGCCGAAACCGTGTTCATCAACGCCACGGCCTGGGTAGAAATGTCGTTGCCGATTGTCGCGACCATCGCCGGCATGTTCAGCGTCGCTTACTCACTGCGCTTCACCGTTGATGTGTTCTTCGGCCCGCCGGCCACCGACCTGCCGCACACCCCGCACGAACCACCGCGCTGGATGCGCGCGCCGGTTGAGTTGCTGGTGTTCACTTGCCTGCTAGTGGGGATTTTCCCGGCGCAAATCGTCGGCCCGCTCCTTGCTGCTGCGGCGCTCCCCGTGGTCGGTGGCGTGCTGCCGGAATACAGCCTGGCGATCTGGCATGGCCTGAATGCACCGATGGTCATGAGCCTGATCGCCATGTCCGGCGGCATCGTTCTGTACCTGCTGCTGCGCAAGCAGTTCAAACTTGGCCGATTCAAATACCCGCCACTGGTGGGACGCTTCAACGGCAAGCGCCTGTTCGAACGCAGCCTGGTAGTGATGATGCGCATGGCCCGGCGCGTCGAGCGACGTTTGGGCACCAAGCGTCTGCAAATGCAATTGTTCCTGATGGTGCTGGCCGCGGTGCTCGCCGGTCTGATCCCGATGCTGCACAGCACGCTGAGCTGGGGCGACCGGCCGAAGATTCCCGGCTCCATCGTCTTCGTGACCCTGTGGCTGCTGGCGATCGCCTGTGCCCTCGGTGCCGCTTGGCAGGCCAAGTATCACCGTCTCGCCGCACTGACCATGGTCAGCGTTTGCGGCCTGATGACCTGCGTGACCTTCGTCTGGTTCTCCGCACCGGATCTGGCGCTGACGCAACTGGCTGTTGAAGTGGTCACCACGGTGCTGATCCTGCTCGGCCTGCGCTGGCTGCCACGACGGATCGAAGAGGTTTCACCTTTGCCGAGCACCCTGCGCAGGGCCCGCATTCGTCGTCTGCGCGACTTGTTGCTATCGATTGCCGTCGGCGGCGGCATGGCGCTGCTGTCCTACGCGATGCTCACGCGGCAGACGCCGAACGACATTTCCTCGTTCTACCTCAGCCGCGCCATGCCCGAGGGCGGTGGCAGCAACGTGGTCAACGTGATGCTGGTGGATTTCCGTGGTTTCGACACCCTCGGTGAAATCACCGTGCTGGTCGCCGTGGCGCTGACCGTATTCGCCCTGCTGCGCCGCTTCCGCCCACCAAAAGAAAGTATGCAGTTGCCGGCTCAGCAACGCCTGCTGGCACCCGACGTGGTCACCGATCTGGTCAACCCGCGTTCGGCCAGCGACACCGCGCTCGGTTTCATGATGGTGCCGGCGGTGCTGGTACGCCTGCTGCTGCCGATTGCGCTGGTGGTGTCGTTCTACCTGTTCATGCGCGGGCACAATCAGCCGGGCGGCGGTTTTGTCGCCGGTCTGGTGATGTCGGTGGCGTTCATCCTGCAATACATGGTCGCCGGCACGCAGTGGGTCGAGGCGCAAATGAGCCTGCGACCGTTGCGCTGGATGGGCACCGGATTGCTGTTCGCCACCGTCACCGGTTTGGGGGCGATGCTGGTCGGCTATCCGTTCCTGACCACGCACACCTGGCATTTCAGCTTGCCGGTACTGGGTGACATTCATATCGCCAGCGCGCTGTTTTTCGACGTCGGCGTATACGGCGTGGTGGTTGGGTCGACGCTGTTGATCCTCACCGCCCTCGCCCACCAATCGGTGCGGGGCCACAAGACCGCATCGCTGCCCAAGTCCGTCGCCAGCAAAGGAGCCGTCTGATGGAAGAAGTCATCGCAATCGCCATCGGCGTCCTCGCGGCGTCCGGCGTCTGGTTGATCCTGCGGCCACGGACGTTCCAGGTGGTCATGGGCCTGTGCCTGCTGTCCTACGGCGTCAACCTGTTCATCTTCAGCATGGGCAGCCTGTTTATCGGCAAGGAGCCGGTGATCAAGGACGGCGTGACTCAGGACTTGCTGCACTACACCGACCCGCTGCCACAGGCGCTGGTGCTGACCGCAATCGTTATCAGCTTTGCCATGACCGCGCTGTTCCTCGTCGTTCTGCTCGCTTCGCGCGGCTTGACCGGCACCGACCACGTTGATGGCCGGGAGCCTAAAGAATGATGGCGATGACTCACCTGATCGCCGCACCGATTCTGCTGCCGCTGCTGACCGCCGCCATCATGTTGATGCTCGGCGAACGGCACCGGCCGCTGAAGGCGAAGATCAATCTGTTCTCCAGCCTCGTCGGTTTGTTCATTTCGGTGATGCTGCTGCAATGGACACAAACCACCGGCGTGCCCGGCTCCATCGGTGTGTACCTGCCGGGCAACTGGCAGGCACCGTTCGGCATAGTCCTGGTGGTCGATCGACTGTCGGCGCTGATGCTGGTGCTGACCGGGATTATCGGCGTCAGCGCCCTGCTCTTCGCGATGGCGCGATGGGACGGCGCCGGTTCGAGCTTCCACGCGCTGTTCCAGATTCAATTGATGGGCCTGTACGGCGCCTTCCTCACGGCGGATCTGTTCAACCTGTTCGTGTTCTTCGAAGTCTTGCTCGCCGCGTCTTATGGCCTGTTGCTGCACGGCTCGGGTCGGGCGCGGGTGTCGTCGGGGCTGCATTACATCTCTATCAACCTGTTGGCCTCGTCGCTGTTCCTGATTGGCGCGGCGCTGATTTACGGCGTCACTGGCACGCTGAACATGGCGGATCTGGCGCTGAAAATTCCGCTGGTGCCGGAAGCCGACCGTGGCTTGCTGCATGCGGGCGCGGGCATTCTCGCTGTCGCGTTTCTGGCCAAGGCCGGCATGTGGCCGCTGAACTTCTGGCTGGTGCCGGCCTATTCCTCGGCCAGTGCGCCGGTGGCGGCGATGTTCGCGATCATGACCAAGGTCGGCGTCTACACCCTGCTGCGTCTGTGGACGCTGCTGTTCTCCGGGCAGGCCGGCGCTTCGGCGTACTTCGGCGGCGAATGGCTGATCTACGGCGGCATGGTGACCATCGCCTGCGCCGCGCTGGCGATTGTCGCGGCGCAACGTCTGGAGCGCATGGCCAGCCTGAGCATTCTGGTGTCGGCAGGGATTCTATTGTCGGCGGTCGGTTTCGCTCAGCCGAACCTGATCGGCGCGGCGCTGTTTTATCTGGTCAGCTCGACGCTGGCCTTGAGCGCACTGTTCATGCTGGCAGAGTTGATCGAACGTTCGCGCTCGGCCAACGAAATCCCGCTGGAAGACGAAAGCGACATGCTGCCGCGCCCGCAAGAATCCTTGCAACCGCCCAAAGGCATCAACCTCGACGACGAGCAAAAAGCCGTGGTCGGCCAGGTCATCCCGTGGACGATGGCGTTTCTCGGTTTGAGCTTCATCGCCTGCGCCCTGCTGATCATCGGCATGCCGCCACTGTCCGGATTCATCGGCAAACTCAACCTGATCAGCGCCCTGCTCAATCCATTGGGACTGGGTGCCGGGGAGCCGATTTCGATGGCCGCATGGGCATTGCTGGCATTGCTGATTCTTTCTGGGCTGGGCTCGTTGATGGCGTTCTCGCGCTTGGGTATTCAGCGTTTCTGGACGCCTGAGGAACGACCTTCGCCGCTGCTGCGCAAACTCGAATGCGCGCCGATTTTCCTGCTGCTGGGTTTGAGCATCGTCCTGACCTTTAAGGCTGAGCCGCTGATGCGCTTCACCCAGGCCACCGCCGATGCGCTGAACAATCCGCAGCAGTACGTGATGGCGGTGCTGGGCACCCGCGCCGTACCAAGTCCGGAAGCCAAAGCGGCGATGCTGGAGGTGCAGCCATGAAGCGCATTTTTCCTGCACCGTTGCTGTCGCTGGCGCTGTGGCTGCTATGGCTGGTGCTGAACCTGTCGGTCAGCCCGGGCAATCTGCTGATCGGTGCGATCCTCGGTTTTTGCGCGCCGTTGATGATGCGCAAACTGCGCCCGAAGCAGGTGCGCATTCGTCGTCCGCTGACAATTCTGCGCCTGCTATTGGTGGTAGGACGCGACGTGGTGGCTTCCAACCTGATCGTGGCCTGGGGCGTACTCAATGCCGGGCGCCGCCCACCTCGCTCCGGGTTTATCAAAGTGCCGCTGGATCTGCGCGACGCCAACGGTCTGGCTGCGCTCGCGGCAATCTGCACCGTGGTGCCCGGCACGGTGTGGTCGGAACTGGCGCTGGATCGCAGCATTCTGTTGCTGCACGTTTGGGATCTGGACGATGAGGCGCATTTCATCGAGCACTTCAAAACCACGTACGAGCGGCCGTTGATGGAGATCTTCGAATGAGCCCATTACTGTCGAACGCGATTTTGTTGACGCTGTTCCTGTTTTCGCTGGCCATGGTGCTGACGCTGATTCGCCTGTTCAAGGGCCCCTCGGCGCAGGATCGGGTACTGGCGCTGGATTACCTGTACATCGTCGCGATGCTGATGATGCTGACGCTGGGCATTCGCTATTCCAGTGACACGTATTTCGAAGCGGCGCTGCTGATCGCGCTGTTCGGCTTCGTCGGCTCGTTTGCCCTGGCGAAATTCCTGCTGCGTGGCGAGGTGATCGAATGAATGCTGAATTGTCTCTGTGGGTCGAGATTCCGGTGGCGATCCTGCTGGTACTCAGCGGTGTGTTTGCGCTAATTGGTGCGACCGGATTGCTGCGGATGAAGGATTATTTTCAGCGCATGCACCCGCCGGCACTGGCTTCGACACTGGGCGCCTGGTGTGTGGCGCTGGCCTCGATCATTTGCTTTTCGGCGCTGAAATCGGGGCCGGTGCTGCATGCATGGTTGATCCCGATTTTGCTGGCGATCACGGTGCCGGTGACCACGTTGCTGCTGGCGCGGGCGGCGTTGTTTCGCAAGCGTATGGCGGGGGATGATGTGCCGGCTGAGGTGAGTAGTCGGCGGACTGAGGGTGGTAGCTGATTCAGGATTTTGGTTGTCTGGACTGGCGCCTTCGCGAGCAAGCTTTGCTCCTACAGGGGCATGCATTCCGATGTAGGAGCAGAGCTTGCTCGCGAAGGCGTCGGGACATCCAACACAAATCTCAGAGCCCCGACTTCAACCGGCTAAACGCCCGAATCAACGCCCGGTTGAACGCCTTGCCATTGTCATTCTTGCTATACAACGTAGTCCGAACTTCAGCCGAGGGATACGTCCCCGGATCATTGCGAATCGATGCATCCACCAAACCATCCGCCGCCGTGATCGCATTGGCGTAATGGATGGTGTCAGTAATTGGCGCCATCACCTCA
Source organism: Pseudomonas rustica (assembly GCF_049959085.1). Taxonomy (NCBI): domain Bacteria; kingdom Pseudomonadati; phylum Pseudomonadota; class Gammaproteobacteria; order Pseudomonadales; family Pseudomonadaceae; genus Pseudomonas; species Pseudomonas rustica. The sequence goes on from NZ_CP188200.1 coordinate 3,128,932, forward strand.
GGCGTCATCAGATAATCCATCAACGCCAGCCCGGCTTCGGGATGCGGTGCATCCTTGGGGATCACCATCGCGTCAAACCAGATCAAGGTGCCTTCTTTCGGAATCCGGTAACTGAGCTTGAACGGCTTGTTCGCCGCCTCCGCTTGCCCAGCGGCAATCGCCACGTTGCCGTTCCACGACATCGCCACGCAAGTGTTGCCGTTGGCGAGATCGCTGATGTTCAGGTCATTGTCGAAGTAGCGAATATACGGACGAATCTTCGCCAATTGCTGCTCGGCGAGTTTCAGGTCATCAAGGTTCTGCCGGTTGATGTCCAGGCCCATGTACTTCATGACCGCCGCAAACACTTCATTCGGATCATTGAGCAGGCTCACCCCGCAGTCGGCGAATTTCGACACCACCGCCGGATCGAATAACATCGCCCAGCTGTCTTCTGGCGCATCGGGCAAACGCTTTTTGACCGCCTCCTCCTGATAACCCACGCCCGTGGTGCCCCACGCGTAAATCCCCGCGTAACGATTGCCCGGATCGAACACCGCCATGTGCTGACGGAACTCTTCCCCGACGCCGGCAAAGTGCGGCACCCGCGCCTTGTCCAGCGGCTGGATCGCACCGCTGTCGATGGCTCGCGACAGATGCTGCCCAGCGGTGAGCACCAAGTCGTAGCCACTGCGCCCGGTGAGCAGTTTGGTTTCGACGGTTTCGAGCGAGTCGAAATGATCGGCAACCACATGGATGCCGGTTTTCGCCTCGAAATTCTTTAAGGTGTCCGGGGCCAGGTACTCGCCCCAGATGTATAGGTTAACCACCGGTTTGGCGGTGTCGGCAGCCTGCACACACAAGGGTGCAAGCACCAGCAATAACGCTTGAGTCAGTTTGTGCAGGCGCATGGTCACGCTCCCTTCTTATGGTCAGGGGTGCCGGCGTACTGCGGCATGGTGATGCACGCCACGTTGCCGCCGCCAAGGAGAATTTCCCGGGAGTTTTCAATGCCGACGATCTTGTGCTGCGGGAACAGTTCGGCCAGCGTCGCCATCGCGACTTCGTCCTGACGATCACCAAACAGCGGCACCACGATCGAGCTGTTGCCGGCGTAATAGTTGATGTACGACGCGCAGATTTTCGTGCCGGCCTGACGGGTGTGGGTGCTGTCCTGCTGATCCAGGCCTTCGGCTTCTTCGGCGGTCCATTCGAGCACGTTCGGTTGCGGCAGTTTGTGCACGATCAGTTCACGGCCACGGCTGTCGCGGGTGCTGCGCAGAATGTCGTAGGCCTCTTGATAGATTTCCCATTGCGGATCGTCGCGATTGTCGGTCCATTGCAGCACCACTTCACCGGGGCGGACAAAGCAGGCGAGATCGTCGACGTGGCCATCGGTTTCGTCGAACTTGCAGCCGCGTGGCAGCCAGATCACTTGTTCGGCGCCGAGGTAATCGGTGAGTCGGCGGGTGACTTCCTCTTTGCCCAGATGCTGATTGCGATTGCGGTTGAGCAGGCACTGTTCGGTGGTGAGGATGCTGCCCTGACCGTCGCTCTGGATGCCGCCGAGTTCAGCAATCAGTGGCGCGCGATAGCGGTCGAAACGTTCGATTTCGAGGATTTTGCTGGCGATCTGATCGTCTTTGTCCCACGGGTAATAGAGGCCGCCGTCGAGGCCGCCGTAAGCGTTGAATTCGAAATCAACGCCGCGCACTTCGCCACTCTGATCATTGACCACAAAGCACGGGCCGCTGTCGCGGAACCAGGTGTCGTTGCAGGTCATCTCGACCACGCGCACTTGCGGCGGCAACTGGCGACGGGCCGTGGCGAATTGTGCAGCGGAGGCGCAAACGGTGACCGGTTCGCTGTGGGAGATGGCGGTAACGATCTGCACCCAGACTTTCTGCGCAGGCTTGGCGCCGTTGCGCCAGACGTCAGTGCGCTCCGGCCAGCCGAGCCAGCAGCCGGACTTGCTTTCGAATTCGCCGGGCAGACGGAAGCCGTCGTGTTTTGGGGTGGAGTCGAGCAAACGTGCCATGGTCAAACCTCGTCTTCGCGATGGGAATGACCACACAGTACGGGCGTTGGCGAAGGGCCTGCCAACGATGAATATTGCGGAACAGTTGAATTCAACTCATCAATCAGCGAGCTGATCGTTGAACCATTCAAGCATCTGCGCCACGGCCGGACGCTCCATGCGCACCCGTTCGCAGACCAGCGCGTATTGGCCGAGCGCAGTCATGCTGGAGGTAAAGGGCCGCACCAGCCGCCCGCTCTGCAAATCTTCCTGCGCGGTGAGGTTGTCGCCCATCGCCACGCCCTGCCCTTGCGCCGCGGCTTCCAGCGCCAAACCCGCGTGAGCGAAATACAACTGACGTTGCGGACGCTGATCGCCGGCGTGACTCGTCAGCCACGCCGTCCAAGTCTTGCCGTCCTGATCGTCATGCAGCAGGCAGTGGCGGGCCAGATCCTTGGGGGTTTTAAGCGTGCCCTGGTTAAACAGGCCGGGGCTGCACACCGGGAAGAATTGCAGCGCCGGCAACGGTCGAACGAAGTAAGCGCTGCTGTCGACCGGGCCGGTGCCGTAGGTGATCGCCAGGTCGATGTCTTCGCCGGGGCCGCTGGCGTCGATTGGTTGTTCGTAGAGGTGCAACGTGATGTGTGGATAGCGCGCGTAGAAATCGGTGAGGCGGCTCATCAGCCACTTTTGCGCAAGTTCGGCGGTCACGGCCAGGCGCAGCACGGCCAGCGAGGATGGATCGCGCAACTCATCGCAGGCGTCGCCGATCAATTCGAAAGCTTGCTGCAGGCTTTGCATCAGGCGGCCAGCGGCGATGGTCGGGCGGATTTGCCGGCCTTCGCGGATGAACAGAGAGACGCCGAGTTGTTCTTCGAGCTGGCGGATCTGGTGGCTGACGGCGCTGTCGGTGACGCACAGTTCGGCGGCGGCGCGACCGAAATGCGCGTGACGAGCGGCGCACTCGAAGGTTCGCAGGGCGGCCAGTGAGGGGAGTCGTCGCATGGGTTGTTGATCCCTGTTTTTAGGCGGACATGCTGACCGGCCGGACTGCGCCAGTCCAGTAGGAGCTGCCGCAGGCTACGATCTTTTGATCTTGTTTGACTAACCAAAGTCAAAAGATCGCAGCCTGCGGCAGCTCCTACAGGGGGAATGCATTTCAAATTGTGTGCGGGCTTGCTCGCGAAGGCGGCGGCACATTCACCACAACTCTTCTAGGCTAACCCGAACCATCCCAGCCAACCGGAGGCCCCCATCATGCACCTCGAAGGCTCCTGCCACTGCGGCGCGGTCACGTTCAGTCTGACCAGCGCCCACCCCTACCCCTACCAACGCTGCTACTGCTCGATCTGCCGCAAAACCCAGGGCGGTGGCGGTTACGCGATCAACCTCGGCGGCGACGCGACGACGCTCAAGGTGCAGGGTCGCAAGAACATCACGATTTACCACGCAAAGATGAAAGACCCAGGCGAAAAACGCGCCCACCGCAGCACCGCGGAACGGCATTTCTGCGCATTGTGCGGCAGCGGTTTGTGGCTGTTCAGCCCGGAGTGGCCGGAGCTGATCCACCCGTTCGCCTCGGCCATCGACACCGCGTTGCCGGTACCGCCGGAACACACGCACTTGATGCTCGGCTCGAAGACATCGTGGGTCGAAGTCGACGCCAAAGCCAAGGACAAGCAGTTCGACGTCTACCCCGAAGAATCCATTGCGCAGTGGCATGAACGCCTCAACATAACCTGCTAACCACACCCTGTGTAGGAGCTGCCGAAGGCTGCGATCTTTTGATCTTGATTTTAAAGATCAAAAGATCGCAGCCTTCGGCAGCTCCTACACAGGGGGCATTAATTTTATGTACGCAGTTCCCCTTTGCCGTTCTCGTTCGGTTAACCCCTCAGAAGCACTTCAACTACCGATCGATTCGATGCAAAGGGATCTCCATGTCGCACGTCCGTTTTCGTTTTGCCTTGTGCCCGTTGGCGCTGGCCCTGCTGAGCCTCCACGCGCACGCCGCTGAAACTGTCGCTAAAACCGATGAAGCCCTGCAACTGGGCGCCACCAATATTTCCGCGCAAGGCCTCGGTGCGGTCACCGAAGACACCCATTCCTACACCACCGGCGCGACGTCGTCGGCCACCGGCTTGCCGCTGTCGATTCGCGAAACACCGCAATCGGTCACGGTCATCACCCGCCAGCAAATGGACGATCGCGGCGTGCAAAGTGTCGGTGATGCACTACGCAACACCCCCGGCATTTCCACGCAAAAGTACGACAGCGACCGCACCGAGTTTTCCGCGCGCGGCTTCGCCATCACTAACTTCCAGTACGACGGCGTGAACATTCCGTACGACGGTGTGTACGGCGAAAACCCGAACAACGGTGACGACGCCGCGAGCATTGATCGCGTCGAAGTGATCAAAGGCGCGACCGGCCTGATGACCGGTAACGGCGATCCATCGGCCACCGTCAATCTGATCCGCAAGAAGCCGACCAAGGAATTCAAAGCGTCAATTAGCGGCACCGTCGGTTCGTGGGATGCCTATCGCACCGTCGGCGATATCTCCGGATCGCTGACCGATTCGGGCAACGTGCGCGGGCGTTTTGTCGGTGCCTATTCGGACAAGAATTCCTACCTCGATCACTACAGCCAGAAGAAAGACCTGTTCTACGGCATCCTCGAAGCCGACCTGAGCGACGACACCCTGCTGACCTTCGGCATCGACAAATCCAGCACCACGCCGCGCGGCAGTTCCTGGACTGGCAACCCGGTGTACTTCAGCGATGGCGGCCGCACCGAATTCCCGCGTCATTTCAACTCCGGTGCTGACTGGAGCCGCCGCGATTTCGACAACATCACCTACTTTGCCTCGCTGGAGCAGGCGCTGGCGAATGACTGGAAATTCAAGGTCAGCCTCGACCAGAAAACTACCGATCACGATACGCAACTCGCCTCGGCCAGCGGTGGCAATCCTGATCGCGCCACCGGCGAGGGCATGTTCTTGTATTGGGGCCGCTGGGAAGGTCATCGCGTGCAGAACACCGCCGACGTCAACGTCTCCGGCCCGTTCACCTTGGGCGGTCGCGAGCATGAGCTGATTGCCGGCGTGATGACCGCGCACTCGCGCCAGACCGGTTCGACCTACGACACCAGCGCCTTCGCGCAAGTACCGGGAAGCATTTACGACTGGAACGGTGAACTGCCGAAACAGCAATTCCCGAAGAACGGTAAATACGAGCGCACCCAAAGCCAGAACGGTGTGTACCTGGCCACGCGCCTGCACCCGACCGATGATCTGTCGGTGATCCTCGGCAGCCGCTTGAGCACCTTCAAATACAACGAAGATTACGGCTACATCCCCGGCGCCGGGCTGGACGATACCCACGCCAGCTACAAGGAACACGGCGTGGTCACGCCTTACGCCGGGCTGGTCTACGACCTCAACGACACCTACTCGCTGTACGCCAGTTACACCAGCATCTACCAGCCGCAGACTTACAAGGACATCAACGGTTCGACCCTTGCCCCGGTCGAAGGCGACAGCTATGAGGCAGGCTTGAAAGCGGCGTATTTCGACGGTCGATTGAATGCCGCGCTGGCGTTTTTCCGCATCGAACAGGACGGCGTCGCCGAATCGATTGGCACCAACCCGGTGACCAACGAAGGCATCTACAAATCCATCGACGGCGCGACCACCCAAGGCGTGGAACTGGAACTGGCCGGCGAACTGGCCGAGGGCTGGAACGTCTCCGCCGGCTACACCTACGCGCGCACCCGCGATGCCGATGAGCAGCGCATCTATGGTTATCCACTGTCGACCACCAAGCCGGAACATGTGGTGCGCACTTTCACCACCTATCGACTGCCCGGTGTGCTGGACAAGGTTACCGTCGGTGGCGGCGTGAGCTGGCAGAGCGCGTTCTACGGCAACGTCTACAGCGCCCCGGCCGGCGATTACACGCGCATCAAGCAAGGCGGCTACACCCTCGTCGACCTGATGACGCGCTATCAGTACAACGAAAACCTGAGCTTCACGGTGAATGCCAACAACGTGTTCGACAAACAGTACCTGACGGGGCTGGGCAACTTCGACACCACGTTCTACGGCGAGCCACGCAATGTGATGCTGACGACGAAATGGGATTTTTGATCCAGGGCTGAATTGGTTTTTTCAGGGCTGGCCTCATCGCGAGCAGGCTCACTCCTACAGGGTTTGGTGGTGCCTACAATATTTGGACACGACAGATAACCCATGTAGGAGTGAGCATGCTCGCGATGGCGGTGGGTCAGTCAGAGTTGTTTTGACTGGGCTGACGCTTTCGCGAGCAAGCCCCACAGGGGGGATTTTGGTGTGTCAGGCTAGCCGCGCAGCAGGTGCTGTTCGGCTTCACACAACCCCACCACATAGTCCCAAACCACCCGCAGCCGCACCGACTTGTGCAGTTCCCGCCGTGTGCTGATCCAGTAGCTGCGCTCGATGCTTTCATCCGGCAGTAACGGCACAAGATCAGGATCCGACGCCGCCATGTAGCAAGGCAACACCGCAATCCCCAACCCCGACCGCGCCGCTTCCTGCTGGGCGATGACGCTGGTGCTGTGAAACACCACCCGAGGGCTGCGGCAGAAGCTGTTGAGGAACATCAGTTCCTGGCTGAATAGCAAATCGTCGACATAACCGATCCACGCATGCCTTCCCAAATCCTCACGGCTGTTCAATGGCGGCGCCTTGTCGAGGTAGCTTTGGCTGGCATAAAGCGCCAATCGATAGTCAGTGAGTTTGCGCGTGACCAGCATGTCCGCCGCCGGCCGTTCCAGATGAATACTGATCTCCGCCTCGCGGTTAAGAATGCTGACAAAACGCGGCACGGCGACCAGTTCCACTTCCAGTCCCGGATAGCGCTCGAACAAGCCGATCATGCGGCTGGCGAGGAATTTGATGCCGAGCCCCTCAGTCACGCCCACGCGAATCTTGCCCAGCGGCGCCGTCGATTGAGTGATCTCTTCCTGCGCCAGCAACGCCACGTTCTCCATCGCCTCCGCATGCTTGAGCAGCGCCTCCCCCGCCGGGGTCATCTCATAGCCCTGCGCATGCTGGACAAACAACGCAGTGCCGAGGCTTTTTTCAATGGCTTCGATGTGGCGGGCGACGGTGGCGTGGGTGGTGTTGAGGCGCCGGGCGGCGGTGAGCAGGCGGCCGCTGCGTTGCAGTTCGAGAAAAAACCGCAGGTCGTTCCAGTCGAACATGCTGTGTCCTTGTCGGCTATTGTCTAGTGTGGCTGTTTAAAAACGCACAGCGGCTGCGCAAAAACTAACATTCTTTTGACGAAAGCTAACAACTAGAGTGTCCGACAACAAAAACAATAAGTGAGGTCAGGGAATGCAGACTTTCCTCGATGAGTTCGACTACATCGTGGTCGGCGCCGGCCCCGCCGGGTGCTTGCTGGCCAATCGGCTGTCGGCCGATCCGCAGCAGCGCGTGTTGCTGCTCGAAGCCGGTGGACGCGACAACTATGCGTGGATTCACATTCCTGTGGGTTACCTGTTCTGCATCGGTAATCCGCGCACCGACTGGTGCTTCAAAACCGAACAACAAACCGGCCTGAATGGCCGCGCGCTGAGCTATCCGCGCGGTAAAGTGCTGGGCGGCTGCTCGTCGATCAACGGCATGATCTACATGCGCGGCCAGGCCAACGACTACGACGGCTGGGCGGCCGAGGGCAATCCGGGCTGGGCCTGGAACGACGTGCTGCCGCTGTTCAAACAGAGCGAAAACCACTATGCCGGCGCCGCTGATTTTCACGGCGCCAAGGGCGAATGGCGGGTTGAACAACAGCGCTTGTCGTGGCCGATTCTTGATGCGTTTCGCAGTGCCGCCGAACAGAGCGGCATCGCCAGCATCGATGACTTCAATCAGGGCGACAACGAGGGTTGCGGCTACTTTCAGGTCAATCAGAAATCCGGCGTGCGCTGGAACGCGGCGAAGGCGTTTCTGAAACCGGTACGCGACCGGGCGAACCTGACGGTGCAGACCGGGGTTGACGTGGATCGTGTTCTGCTGGAGAACGGTCGCGCCTCAAAAGTCAGTGCGCGGCATGAAGGTCAGGTCAAACAGTTCAAGGCGCGTAAAGAGATCGTGTTGTGCGCCGGATCGGTCGGTTCGCCGAGCATTTTGCAGCGCTCCGGGATTGGCCCGCGACCGCTGCTGGAACGCCTTGGTATCGGCGTGATTCATGAGTTACCGGGCGTCGGCGGCAATCTGCAGGATCACCTGCAATTACGGCTGATCTACAAGCTGGAAAACGCGCGCACCCTGAATCAGATCGCCGGCAGTGTGTGGGGCAAGATGGGCATGGGTCTGCGTTATCTGTATGACCGCAGCGGGCCGCTGTCGATGGCGCCGAGTCAGTTGGGCGCGTTTGCGCGTTCGGGGCCGGAGCAGACCTCGGCGAATCTGGAATACCACGTGCAGCCGCTGTCGCTGGAGCGCTTTGGCGAGCCGTTGCACAGCTTTCCCGCGTTTACTGCTTCTGTCTGCGATCTGCGTCCGCAGAGTCGTGGGCGCATCGACATTCGTTCGGCGGATCCGCAGGAAGCGCCGCTGATTCAACCCAACTACCTTAGTCATCCAGAGGATTTGCGTGTGGCGGCGGATGCGATTCGTCTGACCCGGCGCATCGTCAGCGCCCCGGCCCTGCAAGCGTTCAAACCGGTGGAATATTTGCCCGGCGCGAGTTTGCAAAGTGAAGAGGAATTGCATCAGGCAGCGGCGACGATTGGCACGACGATTTTCCATCCGGTCGGCACGTGTCGGATGGGTAACGACGGTGATTCGGTGGTCGATGCGCAGTTACGCGTGCACGGTGTGCCCGGATTGCGCATCGCTGACGCCTCGATCATGCCGCGCATCACCTCGGGCAACACCTGTTCGCCTACGCTGATGATTGCCGAGAAAGCGGCACAACTCATTCTCAACCCCAACACCAGGAGCAGCACCGCAAAACCGGAACTGGCCCAAACCCTGTAGGAGCTGCCGAAGGCTGCGATCTTTTGACTTTGAATTTTTGAAATCAAAACCAAGATCAAAAGATCGCAGCCTGCGGCAGCTCCTACAGGGATATGCGTTTGATTCATGGGCATCGAGCATCAGTGGAACAACAAAAACAATCACTGTGAGGGATACCGATATGTCAGAACACGCTCAGCCGCTGGCCGCTGCGAGCAGCGCCACAACCAGCAACGACACACAAAAAGTCATCTTCGCTTCATCACTGGGGACGGTGTTCGAGTGGTATGACTTCTTCCTCTACGGCGCCCTCGCGGCGGTGATCAGCAAGCAGTTTTTCGCCGGGGTCAACGACACCACGGCGTTCATCTTTGCGCTGATGGCGTTCGCCGCAGGCTTTATCGTGCGGCCGTTCGGGGCGCTGGTGTTCGGTCGGTTGGGGGACATGATCGGGCGTAAATATACCTTCCTTGCGACGATCATTTTGATGGGCGTGGCGACGTTCTGCGTCGGCCTGCTGCCGACCTACGCCAGCATCGGCATCGCCGCGCCGATCATTCTGGTGGTGCTGCGCATGCTTCAGGGCCTGGCGCTCGGCGGTGAATACGGCGGCGCGGCGACTTACGTGGCGGAACACGCGCCGATCGGCAAACGCGGTTTCCACACCAGCTGGATACAGTCCACGGCGACCCTCGGCCTGCTGCTGTCGTTGCTCGTCGTGCTCGGTTGCCGTTACTTCACCGGCGATCAGTTCGAAGTGTGGGGCTGGCGCATTCCGTTCCTGCTGTCGATCGTGCTGCTGGGCATTTCCACCTGGATTCGCCTGAGCCTGCACGAGTCGCCGGCCTATCTGAAAATGAAAGAAGAAGGCAAAACCTCCAAGGCGCCGATCCGCGAATCCTTTGGTAAATGGGAAAACCTCAAAGTCGTGTTGATCGCGCTGTTCAGCATCAACGCCGGGCAAGCGGTGACCTTCTACGCGGCGCAGTTCTACGTGCTGTTCTTCCTCACCCAGTTCCTGAAAATGGATCCGGCGGTGGCCAACACCTTGCTGATTATCAGCGTGGTGATCGGTGCGCCGTTCTTCATCATTTTCGGCTGGCTGTCGGATAAGGTCGGACGCAAACCAGTGCTGATGCTCGGCCTGCTGCTGGCGACGGCGCTGTACTTCCCGATCTTCAAATCGCTGGCGCACTACGCCAACCCGGCCATCGATCAGGCCAGCCGTCAGGCGCCGATCACGGTGATGGCGGACCCGGCGACCTGCACCTTCCAGTTCGATCCGGTCGGCAAGGCGAAATTCGACAGTCCGTGCGACAAGGCGAAAACCTTCCTGGTCAAGCAAGGCCTGCCCTACTCCAGCGTCGCTGCGCCGGCTGGCAGTGCGATACAAATCAGCGTCGGTGACGTGAAGCTCGACGGCTACGACGAAGCCGCTTTGCGCGGCGCGATCACCCTCGCCGGCTACCCGCAACAGGCCGATGCGCAACAGATCAACAAGCCGATGATTGTCGCGCTGATCGTGGCGCTGATCATTATTTCGGCCATGTGCTACGGGCCGCTGGCGGCGCTGATGGTTGAACTGTTCCCGACGCGCATCCGCTACACCTCGATGTCGCTGCCTTATCACATCGGCAATGGCTGGTTCGGCGGGTTTCTGCCAACGGTGTCGTTTGCGTTGGTGGTGTACACCGGGGATATTTTTTATGGGCTGTGGTACCCGGTGTTGATTACCGGCGTGAGCCTGGTGGTGGGGATGATCTTTTTGCGTGAGACCAAAAACATCGACCTCGATAAAAACTAACTCCACCCATTATTTCCCAATAGAAAGAAAACCTGTGGCGAGGGGATTTATCCCCGCTGGGGTGCGAAGCGCCCCCAAAACCTGCAACCAAGGTGTACCTGACACACCGAGTTGAAGGCATTGGGGCTGCTTCGCAACCCATCGGGAATGAATCCCCTCACCACAGAGGGCTCAGCTCGGCCATCGCGTTTCGCGCCCACCCGCCAAATCTCGTCTACGATAACCCTCACCCTTTTTAATCCCTGCGGCGCAGGACTGCGTTGGTGACGTGGGGTCGAATCGAGCACTCCATCATGCCCGCATCCCGTTTCGCCCTCGCGCAAACCACCATCACCCTCGACGCCCGTCCTGATCGCCTCGACCTGCGCGACCGGATTTTCACCGCGCGCGTGCAATCACTGCCCGCCTCGTTCCCGGCAGACGCTGAAGTCAGCAGCCAACTGGCCGATTATCTCGGCCGCGAAATGGTGCTGTACCAAGGCAAGGAAGGCGCCTGCACCGGGTTCGGCCTGTCCGCCGTGATCAACTATTTGCTGTGGCGCCGCGATCGCGATTCGGTGAAAACCAGCCCGCGCCAGCTCTACCATCTGGCCAAGCTCTACGACGAATGGCCTGGCGAGGATTACGCCGGTTCCAGTTGCCGTGGCGCGCTCAAGGGCTGGCACAAGCACGGCGTCTGCGAGAAAAGTCTGTGGCCCTACACCGTCGCCGCCGACGGCTCGGTGCCAGACTTCGAAGCCCCCGCGCCGAACTGGGCGGAAGACGCCGTCACTCGCCCGCTCGGGGTTTATTACCGCGTGGAAAAAGACGACATCACGTCGATGATGGCGGCGCTCTACGAAACCGGCGCGCTGTACGTGTCGGCCAATGTGCATTCCGGTTGGGCGCTGAAACCCAAGGCCAACACCAAAGCCTTCCAGAGCACGGCGCAATTGCCGGTGATCAAATGGAACGCCAAGCCTCAGGGCGGACACGCCTTCGCGTTGATCGGCTACACCCACGATGGATTTATCGTGCAGAACTCCTGGTCGACCGATTGGGGTTACTCGGGTTTTGCGATTCTCACCTACGAGGACTGGCTGGCCAACGGCACCGATGCCTGGGCCGTGGGACTTGGCGTGCCGATCAGACACGGCGCGATTTCGCGCAATGCGCGGCTCGATAAAGCGCAGGGAGAATCGGTGTTCCGCGATGCCTTGCCGACCTCCAGCGCCAAGCGTGAAGGCGTCTCGCTGTTCTCCGCTGAAGCACCGACAGCCGCCCGCAAAGGCCCGGCCGCGCTGACCAACGATCAGGCTTACGGGCTGACCATCGTCATGGAAAACAACGGCAGCATCGGCCCACGCTTGACCGATGTGGAAAACGTGCGCGCCGCCGTTGCGCGCATCGTCCGCGAATCGCCCAAGGCCTGGTTCGACAAACTCCCCGCCGGGCAAAAACCGAAAATTCTGCGCATCGCGATCTACGCCCACGGCGGGCTCAACTCGGAGCAGGATTCGATCAAACGCATTTGCGCGATGGCGCCGTACTTCCTCGAAAACGGCGTCTATCCGCTGTTCATCACTTGGCGCACCGGGGTGCTGGAGACGCTGACCGACATCGTCAAAGATGCCCTGCCCGGCCTGTTTCCAGATTCAGGTGGCTTGGGCGACGTGTTCAAAGTGATCAAGGACAAAGCCACCGAAGGTCTGGATCGCACGGTGGAAATGGCCACTAAAAAACTCGGTGGCGATCAGTGGAGCCAGATGAAGCAGAACGCCGAGGCCGCGTCGGTGGCCGGATTCACCCCGCGCGGGCTGATTGAAACGGCCGACAATCTGAAAAAACTCACGGCGGATGTCGGCGCCGACAAGATCGAATTGCACCTGATCGGCCACTCCGCCGGTTCGCTGATTAATGGCCACCTGATCCAGTTGCTCTGGGCGAGAGGCCTGCCGATTGCCACCTCAACACTGCTCGCGCCGGCTTGCACGCTCGACTTCGCCAACTCGACCTTCCGCAAAGTCATCGAGGGCGGCGGCCTCAAGCGCAAGGACTTCCACCTGCACATGATGTCGGACAACCGCGAGCAGGATGACAGCGTCATCGGCGTCTATCACAAGTCGCTGCTCTATCTGGTGTCGCGCTCCTATGAAGAATTGCAGCGCATGCCGTTGCTCGGAATGGCCAAGAGTCTCGACGGCGCGTATCAGGACTTCAGCAAACCTGATTTGTGCGAGTGGAACATCGCCGCGCAGGACATGACCGTGCAATGGAACAATTTCTACTGGGGCAACAAAATCCCCACAGGTTTTGCCCTGACCGGCAACGGCCTGAGTGCAGAGTCGGCGAAAACCCTGCACCTCTACAACGACGTGAAAATGACCTATGGGCCGGGCACTAAAGCAGACACCTCGCACGGTGGTTTTGATAATGACTTGAACGCGATGACCACCACGCTGAAGACGATTCTGCGGCTCGGCCCCGATGCGAAACTGGATCAGCCGTTTATTGACCTGAACTACTAGGGCTCGGCCTTGATCACTTCGAACTTCACTTGATCGGGGTAGAACGCCACGTAATCGCGGATCGGCGCGACCGAGACTTTCGGGTTTTCGTATGTCCACACGGCGTTGGCGCCTTCGTGTCCGGGGATTTGCAGACTGAAATAACTGGCGTCGCCCTTGTACGGGCAATAACTGGTGTGGTCGGTGCGGGCGAAATACTTTTCGTCGATGTCTTCGCGGGGGACGTAATAGACGGGCGGGTAATTGGCTTCGTTGAGGATCAGCACGTGTGAGGAAGCGGCGACCTGGATGCCGTGGAATTTCACCAGCAGGCAACCGACGAGTTGTTCGAGGTTGATGACAGGGCTGGGGCCGGAGGTTTTCATGGGGGTTTCTCCTGAGGACTGCGAAGAGACCGGTTCAGGTATAGCCCAAGTGATGTGTTTGCGGGTGGTGGACAGCCGAACGGCAAGAGCCCCTCACCCCAGTCCTCTGGGGCCAACCAAGTTGTCTTGCGTCAAGCGCCGACCTGGATGTGCTGTGTCGATTATGGATTCCCAACCGATCATTCAAGTCGGTGTACTTCCCTAATATCCCCCAATCAGTCCCCTCTACCTTTGGGAGAGGGCTAGGGTGAGGGCCAACAGACCCCGCAACACTTTTTATCTGTATATCCATACAGATAAAAGTTGCCCCCCAGCGCAACAAAAGCCATCCTGTGCACCTCCCAAACAACGATCAACGATGGTGGTTATGCGGCTGTACCTCTGTGAAAAACCTTCCCAGGCCAAAGACATTGCGGCCGTGCTCGGTGCCAAGCGCCGGGGCGACGGCTGCTGGCTGGGGACGGATGTCACAGTGACCTGGTGCATCGGCCATCTGCTGGAAACCGCGCCGCCGGATGCCTACGACGCGCGCTATAAACGCTGGGTGCTGGCCGATCTGCCGATCATTCCGGAAAAATGGAAGATGACCGTCAAGCCGCGCACCGCGAGCCAGTACAAAGCGGTGAAGCGTCTGCTCGGCGAGGCCAGCGAGCTGATCATCGCCACCGATGCCGACCGTGAAGGTGAAATGATCGCCCGCGAACTGGTCGAGCACTGCCGCTATCGCGGGCCGATTCGGCGCTTGTGGCTGTCGGCGCTGGACGAAGCATCGATCCGCAAGGCGCTCGCCGCGTTGAAACCGGGTGCCGAAACCTTCAGCCTGTATCACTCGGCGCTGGGGCGATCGCGGGCAGATTGGCTGATCGGCATGAACATGAGTCGGCTGTTCACGTTGCTGGGGCGTCAGTCGGGTTATCAAGGCGTGCTGCCAGTGGGTCGCGTACAGACACCGACCCTGCGTCTGGTGGTGGATCGCGACCGCAGCATCGCCGATTTTGTGCCGGTGCCGTTCTGGGCGATCGACGTGGATCTGCTGCACAACGGCACGCCGTTCACTGCGCAGTGGCGGGCGCCGTCGGATGCTTGTGATGATCAGGATCGTTGCCTCAATCAAGCGTTGGCTCAGCAAGCGGCGGCGGCCATCGGCAATGCGGCGACTGCCCGAGTGGTCAAACTGCGCACCGAACGTATGCGCGAAGTGGCCCCCCTGCCCTTCGATCTCGGCACGTTGCAGGAAGTCTGCTCGAAGAAACTCGGCCTCGGCGCGCAGGAAACCCTCGACATCGCCCAGGCACTCTACGAAACCTACAAAGTCGTCACCTACCCGCGCAGTGATTGCGGTTACCTGCCGCTGAGTCAGCACAGCGAGGCGCCGGGGATTCTTGCGGCGTTGCGCCAGGCCGACTCGAGCCTTGAAGCGTTGAACGGCTTTCTCGAGCCTCAGCGCAAGTCGCGAGCATGGAACGACGCCAAGGTCAGCGCTCACCACGGCATCATTCCCACAGCAGCAGCGAAGAACCTCGAGCGCCTGACCGGCAAACACCGAGCGGTCTACACGTTGATTCGCGCGCGCTATCTGGCGCAGTTCCTGCCCAACCACGAATACGATCGCACTCAGGCCGACTTCGATTGCGCCGGTGAAGCGTTGCGCGCGGTGGGCAAGCAGATCATTGAACCGGGCTGGAAGCGCGCATTGCCCGAAGCACTCGCGCCGGCCAAGGGACGTGAGGCGCCAGCGCCGCAAACGCTTCCAGCGCTGAGCCAAGGTGTTGAGTGCGCGGTGGCCGACGTGAAGTTCAAAGATCTGTGGACGCAGCCGCCCAAGCCTTACACCGAAGGCGATCTGATCAAGGCGATGAAGAATGTCGCCAAACTGGTGGAAGATCCGCTACTCAAGCAGAAACTCAAGGACACCACCGGAATTGGCACCGAGGCCACTCGCGCATCGATCATTCAAGGATTGCTCGATCGTGGTTATCTGGTGAAGAACGGCAAGGCGCTGGCCGCCACACCCGCCGCGTTCAGCCTGATCGACGCCGTGCCCCGCGCGATTGCCGACCCCGGCACCACGGCGATCTGGGAACAGGCGCTGGACATGGTGCAAAGCGGCGAGATGAGTCTGGAAGAATTCGTCACCAAACAAGCGGCGTGGATGAGCAAGCAAGTGACACGCTGCTCGGCGCTGAGCCTGACCATCAGCGGCCCACCGCCGACCGGCAAAGCGGCGACACCGTGGAAGAAAAAGCGCAAATCCACCCGCAGCCCGGCTAAACGCACAGCCAAAGCCATCACTAAATAATCGAGCTTTGTGAAGAACCTGTGGTGAGGGGATTTATCCCCGCTGGAGTGCGCAGCAGTCCCCTGCTTTTATGAGTGAAAAGAGGGGCTGCTGCGCAACCCAACGGGGATAAATCCCCTCGCCACAGGTCTGTTCAATTCAGACTACTGTGTCATGAGTCATATCGCCGGGAGTGAATACCCAATGCCCACCATCCACCTGCACCCCGCCCAACGGGATGACCTCGACACCGTCAACAATCTCATGCAGTTCTACCTGCACGATCTCAGCGAATGGCTCCCGCTAAAATTCGCCCACCACGGCTTCTTCCCCAACCAACTCGAAGAAAGCTACTGGCGCCACCCCGCCACCCAACCCTTCCTGATCCACGTCGACGACGAACTCGCCGGTTTCATCATCGTCGACAACCAGACCCACCTCCCCAGCGCCGAGCACAACATCAGCTATTTCTTCCTCGCCCGACGCTGGCGTGGCCAAGGTGTCGCCCAGTTTGTCGTCTCCACCCTCTTGAGCCGGATCCCCGGGCAATGGCAAATTTTCCATATAGACGCCAACCTGCCTGCGCAACGCTTCTGGGCCGGACTCATCCCTCGATTGAGCGGTGGTGAATTCACCCGACGGCAGGGTGAAGTAGACGGTTACCCGTGCACCTTTTACGTCCTGCACGCACCTTTTTCCGTTGCTTGAACGGATCCTTTCTCATTCCAAAACAGCTTTGTCCGACAATATGTAGTGACCAAAAATAATCACTACATAACTGTTGACGGCGTCGTTTTGCTTTTGCATGATGAAGACGTTCCCCGATCGGGAACATCGGTAACACGCTTGAGCAAACTCGTCTGACCGCCGAGTTGTTTTCCGGATACACGCTGCCCACAAGGCAGATTGAAGAAGCTGACCTGGCCTGAACGTCCAGTACAAGGACGAGAAGCGCTGGCGAAAATTCTCAAGACGCTTGTGGTCGACGCTGCACAGGTCGGCAAGGAGCCTCCCGGTTTTCGCTGCTTCTCCTCGTTGTGACGCTATTGCGTAGCAGTTATTCAACACGACTACATGCAACAGATGCACGACCCCGTATTTCAACGGGCGAGCGCTGACGTCCTGGTTTCGGTGCCAGGGATCAACTAACCGATGGGCTACCTGTATTAGCGAATCAACTTTGAAAGATAACCAGACTGGTCAAGGGGCAACAATATGAATCTGAACAATCAACCAACTATCGAAGAACTGGCTCGTATGTTCGCTGCGCAAAAAGACAGCCACGACAGCCACATTCTGTGGATCAGCAAATCGGGTCAGGTGCATATCGACTGCCTGGCGCCGCACGCTGGTGAAGAAGAGTTCGACCAGAACAACCAGAACCTGCTGGCCCGCCTGAAGATGTACCGCCGCGGCCACGGCTATGTCGGCAAGAAAGCCGCGGCCGATCGGGACTTCATCGGTAATGTTCTGCAAACGCTGAAACAGGCGTGGGACTCGATGCAGAACAAGAACGAAGTTCGGGTGATTGATCGGTTCTGCTGATTCACTACTTTAATAATTGAAAGGGCCTGCTTCCTTATAAAGAAGCGGGCCCTTTTTTGTTCGCTTTATTGATATGGCTTGACTGGAATTGTAGCCCCTCACCCCCAGCCCTCTCCCGAGGGAGAGGGAGCCGATTTGTGGTGCTTTCAAAATATGAGTTCGGCACAGCATTTTCAGGTCGGCGTAACTTGCACAAACACCTCGGTCAGTCCCCTCTCCCTCCGGGAGAGGGTTAGGGTGAGGGCATCTCCCGCTCCAACACCATTTCAACAAACGCCAACGCCGCCGCACTGTGATAATTATTCCGTCGCCGCAACAACGCCGCGCCCCGCTGCGGCGCCTCACTCACCACCCGCAACCGGCGTAGCGCTCGATCCTCCGTGGCAATCGCCTCCGGCAACATCGTCGCCATCGGTGAATGCCGAACCACTTCCAGCAACGTACTCACCGAATTCACCTCAATCCGCACTTTGGGCGTAATCCCGTGCTGACGAAAATACTCATCCACCGATAACCGCGTGATGAAATCCGACGCCAGCAACGCGAAATCCAGCTGCGCAATGTCATCCGGCGCCAGCACCGCAGTGCTCTCATACAGGGGATGCTCACGCCCGACCATAACCCCCAACGTCTCAGTAAATGCCGGAATGCACTCTATGTCCGGACTGCGCACCGGCGTAAATGCGATCGCAATGTCCAGCGAGTCATCCGCCAAGCCCGTTTCAATGTCGTCCATCGACAATTCGAAAATCTGCAGATGAATCCCCGGATACCGCGCCGTAAAGTCGCGCACCAACGGCCCGACCAGATACGCCATAAACGTTGGCGTCATCGCCAGGCGCAAGCTGCCGCGCGACAGATCTTTCACGTCATGCAACGCGCGCTGCCCCGCCTCCAGCTCAACCAACACCCGCCGCGCGCATTCGATGTAAGCCTCGCCGGCATCGGTGGGTTTGACCGTGCGCGACGTCCGATCAAACAGCGTCACGCCAAGAGTTTCTTCCAGTTGGCGGATTTGCTGCGACAGCGTCGGCTGCGACACATGCAGCGCCTCGGCCGCACGGGTAAAGCCGCCGTGATCGGTAACGGCCAGCAGGTATCGCAAATGTCGCAGCAGCATGGGGCACACCATCTATAGGCAGGGCTTATGCGAAGCATTGTATATCGGTCTTGGACGCTATGGATCAATCGGCAGAAGATTGCTCCCACACAGCAAGCCAACCCTGAAAGGAGTGACACCATGCAACAGTCCCACGCCTACAACGACGCAAGCCTGGCCCTGACCACCCGCATTCTCGACATCAAGGCGCGCAAAAATCTCTCGTGGCAGGATCTTGCCGACGGCACTGGCCTGAGCCTGGCCTACGTCACCGCTGCCCTGCTCGGCCAGCATCCGCTACCGGAAAATGCTGCTCAGGTCGTCGGCGACAAACTGGAGCTGGACGCCGACGCGGTTGCAGCGCTGCAAATCATCCCGCTGCGTGGCAGCCTCAGCGGCGTGCCGACCGACCCGACCATCTACCGCTTCCACGAGATGATTCAGATCTACGGCACCACCCTCAAAGCGTTGGTTCACGAGCAGTTCGGCGACGGCATCATCAGCGCAATCAACTTCAAACTCGACATCAAAAAAGTCGAAGACCCGGAAGGCGGTTCTCGCGCCGTGGTTACCCTCGACGGCAAATTCCTGCCGCTGCGTCCGTTCTGATCTGCCCCGGCCCGCACCCCGCGTGCGGGCCATCCGATCGCCCCTGAAGAGGACACGCACATGAAAGCCCTGATCGACGGTTTCTTGAAATTCCAGCACGAAGCCTTTCCGCAACGCAGCGAACTGTTCAAACACCTGGCGACCACCCAACAGCCCGGCACCTTGTTCATCACCTGTTCCGACAGCCGAGTCGTGCCGGAACTGCTGACCCAGCAAGAGCCCGGCGAGCTGTTTGTGATGCGTAACGCCGGCAATATCGTGCCGTCCTACAGCCCGCATCCGGGCGGAGTTTCGGCCACGGTGGAGTACGCGGTTGCCGTACTGGGTGTGACCGACATTGTGATTTGCGGGCATTCGGATTGCGGCGCGATGACCGCGATCGCCCAGTGCAAATGCATGGATCACCTGCCCGCCGTCAGCGGCTGGTTGCAGCATGCCGAGTCGGCGAAAGTGGTGAATGAAGCGCGAGCGCATGCCAGTGATGCGGCGAAGTTGAGTTCGATGGTGCGCGAAAATGTCATCGCGCAACTGGCGAATATTCAGACGCATCCGAGCGTGCGCCTGGCCCAGGAGAAAGGCCTGCTGAATCTGCATGGCTGGGTGTACGACATCGAGACGGGATCGATCGATGCGCTGTCGTCGGATCGGCGCACGTTTGTGCCGTTAGCGGAACAGCCGGCGACGTGTGCGGTTTACGCTAACAGCGCTGACGCAGCCTGAAACACCCCTGTAGGAGCTGCCGAAGGCTGCGATCTTTTGATCTTGATCTTAAAAAACAAGATCAAAAGATCGCAGCCTTCGGCAGCTCCTACAGGAAGCGTATCGCGGCGGTGCGGACTAGCGTTTTACGCTGAGGTCGATTTGGCTCATGCGGCTGAGCACCGTGAACACGCCATCCCCCGAAAGAATCGCGCTGCGTGCAAACAAGCGCCCGCTCTCCCAGTTCGAAAGCCCCAGTTCCGGCTTGTTCAGCGCGTACTGCCCATCGACCCAACGGGTGATGCCATTGCCCACAAACGGCGCATTCACCGCGTTGTAAAAACGCTCTTGAACCGCCGCATCTTCACTGATCAACGACACCGTGAACTGCGGGCTATAGCGGTTGAACAGCGCAATTGCCTGATCCAGATCGTCAACGATCATCAGGCTGACTTCCGGGGTTTCTTCCCATTCCCACTCGCGGCCCAATGCCAATTGCGCCAGCGGTTCAGCCAAGGCTTCAGTCTGATAACCCTCGGCGCGATACACCTCGACCGTCGCGTTCTGCCATTCACTCGGCAGGTAACTTTCACTGCCCTCGACGATGTGCAATTTGCAGCCCTGACCGCGTGCGGTGCCGGCCTGCTGCAGCGCATCAAGAAACAGCGGCACCAATTCTGCTGCACGCTCACGCTGGATCAGGCAGACGTTCAGCGTGTTGCACACTTTGCGATCCAGCGAATTCCGCACCACCGCGGCGAAGCGTTTGGCGTCTGCGTCACGATCGGCAATCAGCCACGCCCCGCCCGTACCGTGCAGGCTGACGGCGGTGCCGGCCTGCTGGGCGATGCTGCCCAATTGACTCACCGCACGGCCCGAGCCGCGCGCCACGGCCAGCGACAAACGCCGGTCGGCAAACATCGCCCAACCGGCGGCGTGGTTGACGCTTTCCACCAACGACACCGCACCGGCCGGCAAACCTGCCTCGGCCAGCGCTGGATTCAAGGCGTGGGTGACGATGGCTTGCGCGGTGCCCAAGGCATCGCTGCCAATGCGCAGCACGGCGGTGTTGCCGGTGCGCAATACGCCGGCTGCGTCGGCGAACACGTTCGGTCGACCTTCAAAGACAAATGCGACGATGCCCAGCGGTGAGACCACTTGCTCAACTTTCCAGCCATCGTGCTCGACGCTGCTGATGACTTTGCCACGCGTCGCGGCGGCATCACGCCAGGCGCGCAGGCCGGCGATCATGTCGCCGCGCATGCGTTCATCGGCGAGCAATCGGGTGGTGGAACGGCCGCGCGCCTTTGCACGTTCGATGTCGGCCAGGTTCGCCGCTTCGATCTGCGCCCAGCTCTCTGCGGTTTCCAGACGCTGTGCGAACAGGTCGAAAAACTGGCTGATGGCTTCATCAGAGACTGCCGACAACGCAATGAAAGCCGAGGCCGCGCGTTCGATCGCCACCGAGGCGGCTTGTTGATCGACTACGGGAATCAGCAGCAACTCGCCACTCACCTGCTCGACCAGCAGGTGGTCTCCGGGCTGAAACCGCGCGGCCAGTTCGGGGCTGACCACGGTGACGCGGTTGCCAGCGAAAGGGATCGGGGTGCCAGCGACGAGACGTTCGAGTGCAAGAGACATGAAGCGGATTCACCATGCAGGGAGCGGCCGGAAAATGTATAGGAACACCCTCCTCCCAGGCAACACAAAACCCTTGTAGGAGCAGAGCTTGCTCGCGAAGACGGCTTGTCAGGCAACGGGTTTGTTGAATGTCAGGACGCTTTCGCGAGCAAGCTTTGCTCCTACAGATTGAGGTGTTTGGGTTAGAACACTGACCAGCCAATTCTGGCGCTAAGCATCTCCAGCGCCGCCATCCCCGCCAGCGAGTTACCCGCAGCATTCAGCTCCGGCGACCACACGCACACCGTGAACTGCCCCGGCACCACCGCGACAATCCCGCCGCCGACGCCGCTCTTGCCCGGCAACCCCACGCGATAAGCAAAATTGCCCGCCTCGTCATACAGCCCACTGGTGGCCATGATCGAGTTGACCTGCTGAGTCTGCCGCCGCGCGAGAATCTGCTCGCCGCTGTGTTTGCAAAAACCGTCGTTGGCCAAAAAGCAAAACGCCCGCGCCAGATCGATGCAGTTCATCCGCAGTGCGCAGTGGCTGAAGTAACTGCGCAGCACTGCTTCAACGTCGTTGTGAAAGTTGCCGAACGATTGCATCAGATACGCCATCGCCGCATTGCGCGCGCGGTGCTGGTATTCGGAGTCTGCGACTTTACTGTCGATCATGATCTGCGGATTGCCCGAAAGACGCCGGACGAAGTCGCGCATCGACAGGGTCGGCGCGGCGAAGCGTGATTGATTGATGTCGCAGATCACCAGCGCACCGGCATTGATGAACGGGTTGCGCGGGCGGCCGCGTTCGAATTCCAGCTGCACCAGCGAGTTGAAGGGCTGGCCCGACGGCTCGTGGCCGAGGCGTTCCCAGATCGCTTCGCCGGAATGTTCGATGGCCTGCACCAGGCTGAACACCTTGGAAATACTCTGCACTGAAAACGGCGTTTCGGCGTCGCCGGCGCAGTACATTTCGCCGTCGTTGCCGTACACGGCGATGCCCAATTGATTGGACGGCACAGTGCCGAGGGCGGGAATGTAGTCAGCCACCTTGCCTTGCCCGATCAGAGGACGGACAGCGTCAAGGATCTCGTTCAACAGCGCTTGCATGCCGGGTTCCGAAGTCTCGCCCCATGGGATTGCGGGGACACTGGGGCTAGACGCTGCGCAGGCAAATCAAATCACAGTTGCCCGTGTAGGAGCTGCCGCAGGCTGCGATCTTTTGATGTTGCCTTTAAGAGACAAGATCAAAAGGTCGCAGCCTTCGGCAACTCCTACAGGGAGAATTGTTGAGTCAGTGTGCGCGGTCGAGGCCGGCGAGCAAGGCGCTGTCGCGGCTGTAGATGTCTGGCGCGTAGCGCACGTGGCCGTCGCTGCCGACTTGCGCCGTCCAGTAGGTCATCAGGATCGGCACTGGCGCGGAGAGGCGAAATTCATGCGTGGTGCCAGTCGCCAACAGCGTTTCGGTACGGGCCTTTTCCGCAGGGCTCAGCAACAAATCCCGCAGCTGCATCGGGTGCTCGACCCGCACGCAACCCGAGCTGAACGCACGCGGCCCCTTGTCGAAGAGCGCCTTGCTCGGCGTGTCGTGCAGGTACACCGAAAACGGATTGGGAAAACGAATGACCATCTGCCCGAGCGGATTGCGCGGGCCGGCGTCCTGACGCAAAAGGATGTTGCCGGGATTGTCCCAGTCCACATCCGCCGCGGCCAAAGGCTGGCCGTTGGCATCGAGCACTTGCAGGTTCTGACGACTGAGGAAGGTCTGATCCTTGCGGATCGCCGGCAGTTTGTCTTCTTTCCAGATGGTCGGTGGTACCGTCCAGGTCGGGTTGAGGGTCAGGCGCGTGACGCGGGATTTCAGCAGCGGAGTCTGCCGTTCGGCGCGTCCGACCTGGGTGCGGGTCTGCCACACCGGTTGGCCGCCCTGATACAGGGTCAATTCGGCAGCGGCGACGTTGACCAGCAGCCCATCGGGCTCCATGTCTTGCGCCATCCAGCGGAAACGTTCGAGGTTGACCCGCAGCTGTTCGCGGCGCGTCAGCGGGCTGATATTGAGTTCAGCAATCGTCCCCGGCCCGACCACGCCGTCGGCCTGCAACGAATGGTTGGCCTGAAAACTTTTCACCGCCTCGACCAGCACGCCCTCGTAAGCGTTGCCCGGCGTGCTGCCGGCGTGGGCCAGATAGCCTTCGCTGTACAGACGCTGCGCCAGTTCCGGCACGCGTTTGTCTTCCATGTCCGGACGCAACAACGGGCCATTGCCGACCGATTGCCACTGCGGCAAGGCCTTGAGACGTTGTGCGGCGTAGAGGTGACGCAGGCTCTGATATTGCGCGAGGTGTGGACGCGCGCGATCGAAGGCGCCCGGAATGTCCTGCATGCCCGGCACGGCAATCGCCAACAATTCCGCCTGACGGTCACGCGGGGTGTCATCGGCATGCCACAGCGGTTCGAAGTGCGACTGCAACAGGCTGCCGTAATGCAGATCCTGCAGGGCTTGCAGGTAGTAGCGGCTGATGTCGATGTCGGCGCAGAGTTCGCCGTCCTGCGGAGGAATGCTCGCTACTGGGTAGCGTTTTGGATTCAGGCCATCGTCGGCCAACAGCGGCAATTGCGCTTGTAAAGCCTGCAAACGTCCGGATTCGCTGGCCCACACTGGCATCCAGTCCTGCTGTTCATAGAACGCCTGCAACTGGGTCATTGCCGCCACGCTCAGCCGCGCAGCAATCGCCGGACAGGCCTGCGGCAGACTGATCAAAACAGCCTGCAACGGACTCTGCGGTTCGACCGGCAACTCGGCCGGTGGCGTCGGCAGCGTCTGCAAGGGCGGCAGCGGCTCATCGGCACAAGCGACAAACGGCGCAGCGAGCAAACAAATGCTCAAGTAGCATGCGTACTTTTTGAACAACTGCTTTACTCCAATCCATGGCCGTCCAGATGACGGTCAACCTTACATCAGGTGTGCTGAACAGTCAGGCTCGATCTTCGGGCGTGGCGGTTATGACTGGGAGTCAGGAGCCAAAGTGCCAAATGAGTAGCAAGTGAGGACACTTTATAAATGTTGACGTTTTTGCGCCGACTTCTGCTGTCCACCGCGACCCTTGTCGCTGTGACCAGTCCAGTTTTTGCCGCCGGCAAACCATCGCCGGTTCTCTACAACAGCCTCGCCCACGCCGCGCCAGAACTCAATCCCCAGGCGCTGAAAGGTGCATTAAGCGCCATGCAATGCGCGGTCAACAATGGGGCGAAGCCGTCCCGCCATCTGGCCGTCATCGATTATTCGCAACCGTCCACAGAACGCCGCTTGTGGATTTTCGACCTGAGCAAACAGAAGTTGGTTCTACGCGATTTGGTGGCGCACGGTTCCAATTCCGGCGAAAACTTCGCCACGCAGTTTTCCAACCGTGAAGGCAGTTACCAATCCAGCCTTGGTCTGTTCCGCACCCAGGAAAGTTACAGCGGCGCCCACGGTTATTCGTTGCGCATGGACGGTCTGGAACCGGGCTTCAATGACATGGCCCGCGATCGCGCGATCGTCATTCACGCCGCCAGTTATGTGAATCCGTTGTGGAGCAAGAAACAAGGACGCATCGGCCGCAGCCAGGGTTGCCCGGCGGTGCGGCCGCAGATTGCCAAGCAAGTGATTGATCGATTGAAGGATGGCCAGTTCATGTTTTCCTGGTACCCGGATCAGCGCTGGCTGAAATCCTCGCCGTACCTCAACTGCCAACCGCAACAGGTGGCGAGCATCCTCAGCACCCACGCGAGTTAACCCCTCACCACAAAACCCCTGTAGGAGCTGCCGAAGGCTGCGATCTTTTGATCTTGCTTCTAGAAAACAGATCAAAAGATCGCAGCCTTCGGCAGCTCCTACAGGGGTGTGTTTCATTACAACTTTGTCATTCAGCTGTCGGTTTGCCGTGCGGATCGCTCGGTAGCCTGATGTTGTCCCGGCGCCAACGCCGATCAACACCAACCACTGAGTGACTGACCATGAAAACCCTCCTGCTCGCCCTCACCACCCTCCTCGCCACCGGTTCCGTGTTCGCCGCGAACATGCCCGACACCGCCGTCATCCATGACAAATCCGCCTTCTACGTCAATCTGGATGTCGACAAAGTACTCTCCAGCACCGATATTTCTCAGGCCTGCGGTGTGGTTCCGGCGCAACTCAACTACCTCGACCATCAGGGCCGCGAACATGTGCTGAACTATGACGTGCAAGGCAGCGGCTGCATCAATGACCATTGAGAGTGATCGATGAATATTCTGGTTGTCGAAGACGAACCCAAGGCCGGCAATTACCTGCTCAACGGATTGCAGGAACTCGGCTACAGCGTAAGCCTGGCGCGCAACGGCGCCGACGGTTTGCACCTGGCGCTGGAGCACAGCTTCGACGTGATCGTGCTCGATGTGATGATGCCGAAAATGGATGGTTGGGAAGTCCTGCGCCGGCTACGCAAGGAGGCCGACACGCCGGTGCTGTTCCTGACTGCCCGCGACGATATCGCCGACCGCGTCAAAGGCCTCGAACTGGGCGCGGACGATTACCTGATCAAACCGTTTTCCTTCGCCGAACTGGTGGCGCGTCTGCGCACCCTGACCCGACGCGGGCCGATTCATGAAGATGAACAACTGCAAGTCGCCGACCTGCAAATCGACGTGCTCAAACGCCGAGTAAGTCGCGGCGGAATGCGCATCACCCTGACCAATAAAGAGTTTGCCTTGCTGCAACTGTTCGCCACGCACACCGGGCAGGTGCTCGCGCGTTCGCTGATCGCGTCGCGGGTGTGGGACATGAATTTCGACAGCGACACCAACGTGGTCGACGTCGCCGTACGCCGCTTACGGGCGAAAATCGATGACCCGTTCCAGCTCAAGCTGATCCACAGCGTGCGCGGCATCGGCTACCGTTTCGACACGCAGCCATGAGCGCGAACCGGGCGTATTCCCTGACCCTGCGCCTGGCGCTGGTGTTCGCCCTGCTCGCCTTCGCGTCGCTGGCCGGGCTCGGCGCGGCGCTGTACAGCGAGCTGGAAGAACAGCTGATTCGCCGCGACGACATTTCGCTGGTCAGCCGCGTCGACCAGTTGCGCACCTTCCTTAACGACAGCAACACCCTCGAGCTGATCAAGAATAAACCGGCGCTGTTCCAGAACATGCTCGGCAACCGCGAGGCACTGCTGACCATCGGCGCGCCGGGTGAACCGCCATTGCTGGTGGTCAATCCGGGCAACCTGACCACGCCGACATTGCCAGCGGTGCCGATCAATCACACGATGACGCTGAACGATGTACAGCATCTGCCGAACGTTAACGGCGTACCGTTTTCGGCGGTGGCGGCTGAGATCGACTCTGGTGAACTGGGCAATCTGCAAGTCACAACCGGACGCCTGATGAGCGAACGCACGGCGATGCTCGCCAATTACCGTTTGAGCGTTTATGGCCTGGCGACGTTGGCGGCGCTGCTGCTCGCGGTGATTGGTTGTTTGCTGGTGTATCGCGGTTTGCTCCCATTGCGCCGAATGGCCAAACACGCTCATGGCATCGGTGTCGGCAATCTCGGCGAACGCCTCGACAGCCAGGGCGCGCCACGGGAATTGCTGCCGATGATCGATGCGTTCAACGCCATGCTCGATCGCCTCGCCAAAGGTTTTGCGCAGTTGAGTCAGGTGTCCACCGACATGGCTCACGAACTGCGTACGCCGATCAATAACCTGCTTGGCGAAACCCAGGTCGCCCTGCATCAGAACCGCAGCATCGAAGCCTATCAACAGTTGCTCGCCTCCAATGTCGAAGAGCTGGAACGGCTGACGCGGATGCTCGACAACATGCTGTTTCTTGCGCGCACTGATCCGGCGAGTGCGCTGAGCCAGCGTCAGGAGCTCGATGCGGCGGACGAGATGCAGCGCATTGCTGATTATTTTGAAGGGTTGGCGGCGGATGTGGGCGTGTGCATTGAGGCGCGTGGCAGCGGTGTGATCTGGGCGGAGCCAATGTTATTGCGGCGGGCGCTGGCGAATCTTTGCGCGAATGCGATCAAGTACGGTGCGGCGGATTCGACGCTTCAGGTTGAAGCCATTGCTGAACCTGAGGGCAGTTATCTGCGGGTGCGCAACCACGGCGCGACCATTGCGCCTGAGCATCTGGCGCGGTTGTTCGAGCGCTTTTATCGCGTGGATCAGTCGCGCGAGCGTTCAGCGCAATCGAACGGTTTGGGCCTGTCGATTGTGGCAACGATCATGCAGTTGCATCAGGGCCGGTATAGCGCCAACAGTGCAGATGGCGTGACCTGCTTCGAACTGTTCTTCCCTGCCCGACAAACCCGAGACTAACGATCACCGCCATTCCCCTGTGGGAGCGAGCCTGCTCGCGAAGGCAATGTGTCAGTCACTGGAGATGTTGATTGTGCCAATCTCTTCGCGAGCAGGCTCGCTCCCACAGGGGAATTGCGTTCGGCTTATGATCAATGCCATGAACGCTATTGCCGTGGCGACCGCGAAGGTGATGTGTAAACCACTGGCAACTGCTGCTGCCGGCGCCTCCGTCGGATCCCCCGCCGCCAGTGCAAACACCGCGCCCATCACCGCCGCCCCGGTGATCAATCCCAGATTGCGCGCCAGCCCCAACAGCGCCGAGACCACCCCGCGCTGATCCTGACTCACGCCGGCCATCAACCCGGTGTTATTGGCTGCCTGAAACAACGCATAGCTGACCGCAACCATCGCAATCGGCAACACGTACGCGAACACGCCAAGGCTCATCGGCAACGACGCCAACAGTCCACAACCACAAGCCAAGCCCAGCAACGCACCCGGCACGATCCGGCGCGCGCCAAAGCGATCCACCAGACGCCCGGCCGGCACACCGCCAAACGCCGACAACAACGGCCCGACCGACAACACCAGTCCAACCATGGCGCTGCTCAAACCCAAACCCCGGCTCAAGTAAAACGGCCCAACCACCAATGTGGTCATCATCACGGTAGTCACCAATAACGTCAGCAAGAGGCTGCTGCTCAATCGCCGGTCGGCAAACAGCGACAAGCGAATCAAAGGCACCTTCACCCTCATCTCGATAAAAACAAACAGCCCCGCACCGCACGCGCTGACCAGCAACAACGGCAGGGTCAGCCCTGTCAGCGTCATCGCCAGCGCATAAGCCGCCAGCGTCAACACCAACACCCCGGTGCCGAAATAATCAAAGGCAACCCGTGTGCTGATCGCTCGATCTGCCGGCAGATAGCGGAACACCAACCACGCATTGAGCAAACCCAGCGGTACGTTGAGCAGAAAAATCGAATGCCAGCCGAGATGCGCCATCAACAATCCGCCCAGCGACGGCCCGAGGGTGGTGCCGGTCGCTGACATGGTCGCCAACAAACCCATCGCACTGCCCGCCCGTGACTTCGGCACCGCATCGGCCACCAACGCGACCGTCAAGGCAAACATGATCGCCGCGCCAACGCCTTGCACCGCTCGCGCGCCGATCAGCCAACCCAGTCCCGGTGCCAACGCACAACACAACGAGGCCGCGGTGAAAATGCCGATGCCGATCAATAGCAATCGGCGCCGACCGATGCCGTCGCCCAGCCGCCCGACGCTGACAATCAGCGTGGTGACTGTCAGCAGGTAAGCCAGAACGATCCACTGCACCTGTTGGAACGTCGCATCAAACGCCGTCGCAAGTATCGGTAAGCCGGCATTGGCAATGCTGGTGTCCAGCGACGGCATCAACATCGACAGGGCCAGACTGGTCAGCGCCCAGCGGGCTGAAGTGGTCAGGGGTTCTCGCGGCATCTTTCGCTCACTTGGCAGAGGTGATGCTGCTTAGCCTGAGCCTCGACAATACAAGGCACAAGACGCATGCTTTGCACTCGATACCTGCATGGAACGCCATGTCATGTCTGCGCCCGATCTGAATCTGTTGATCACCCTCGACGTGCTGCTGCGCGAAGGCAGCGTCGCCCGCGCGGCCAAATGCCTGCGATTGAGTCCTTCGGCGATGAGTCGCGCCCTGGCCCGTCTGCGCGAGACCACCGGCGATCCGCTGCTGGTGCGAGCCGGTCGCGGTCTGGTGCCGACGCCGCGTGCATTGGAATTACGCGAACGCGTCAGTCATCTGGTGCAGGAAGCCGAGGCGGTTTTGCGCCCTGCCGAGGTGCTCGACCCGAGCCGCTTGCAACGCACCTTTACCCTGCGCAACACCGACGGTTTTGTCGAAACCTTCGCCGCCGCCCTGCTCGCACGCATCGCTGAAGAAGCGCCCGGCGTGCGCCTGCGCTTTGTGCAGAAGGCCGACAAGGACAGCACGCCGCTGCGCGAGGGCCGCGTCGATCTTGAAACCGGCGTGATCGACGACAGCACCGACCCGACGCTGCACAGCCGCATTCTGTTTCAGGATTACTGGATCGGTGTGGTGCGTGAGGGGCATCCCTTGAGTTCGGGAAAAGTCAGCAGCAAGCGTTTTGCCGGTGGCGAGCACATTCTGATTTCCCGACGCGGGCGCAGCAGCGGCCCGGTAGACGAAGCGCTATTTGCGCTCGGGCTGACGCGGGACATCGTCACCTCATTCGGCGGTTTTTCGGCGGCGCTGACGCTGGTGCGTGAATCGGATTTGATCGCCACTGTCCCGGAGCGCCACACCAGCAAACTGCGCAGCGGCCTGCACAGTTTCGCCCTGCCCTTCGAGATGCCGCCGATCAGCGTCTCAATGCTTTGGCATCCGCGCATGGACGCTGATCCGGCACACCGCTGGTTGCGCGATTGTGTGCGACAGGTCTGCGCCTAACGCGCGTCGCCACCGGCCGGTTTATAGAAGAGGAATTTTTTCGTTTCGGCGGTTTTGCGGTACTCCTTGGCCCAGCTCGGGTGGACGTTGCGGTCGTGGAAGTACAGCGCGCCGCGGGTATGATCCGGGAGCTGACGGTTGAGCGCTTTGCCGGCGATTTCCTTGGCCAGCGCGTATTCGGAGTCCTCCTTGACCTGATCCGCCTTGCCATCGCACCACCAGGAAAACTGGCAGCTCTTGGTTTCCGATCCCTGTTTGACCACTGCGCATACGGTGTCGGGGAAACCTTCGTGGCCGAGACGATTCATCACCACGTTGGCCACCGCTTCCATCTCCGGGGTGTCTTTGCCTTTGGCTTCCCAATAGATACTGCGCGCCAGGCAGGTCAGCGGATCATCCAGCGGTGCAGCGCCGGCTGGGTCGACCGCTTGCGCTTCGGTCGGGGTAATCGCTTCGGCTTTCGGCGCCGGTGCGCTGCTGACTTTGTCCGCCGCTTTTTCCTCCAGCACCTGCGCTTTCTCTTCAGCCTTCGCCTTGATCGGGGCCTGATCGGTGGCCCATGCGGAGCCCGCCAACAGGATGCAAACCATACAGCCAGCCAAGCCTTTCAATCCCATGTCAGTTCTTCCGGCAGCGCCCGCTAAGGGCAACGTGTTGCGTGGGTGAGACGCCCGGATCCCGGGGTCTTCGGTGAGTGTAGACGGCAAAACGCCAGACAAAGTTGCGCAGAAAAAACCGCCGAATGAAGAAAAAGACATTGCACCCACCGGGGGCCTTTCGCGCATCATGGACGCATTCAGCTCAAGGGAGATTTCCATGCGCTTCATGCCATTCGTTTTGCGTTGTGCCGCGTTGTCCGCCGGCATTGTGTTGGCCATCCCGGCGCTGGCCAGCGATGAATCGCAACTGATCGAGTCGATCAACAGCTACCGCAGCCAGCCGCAACGTTGCGGTTCGCAGGCCTCCAATGAGTTGCCGCCGCTGTCGGCCGATCCCCGCTTGCGACTGCCGGCCAGTGGCGCGGTGGATTTGCAGCAAGCCATGGCCAGCGCCAGTTACCCGATGGTTAATGTGCAGGCGATCACGCTGAATGGCCCGCGCGATGCGGCGTCGGCGATGCAGGCGATTCAGGAAAGTTTTTGTCAGGTGGTGCTCGACCCGCAGTTCGTCGATGTCGGCGTCAGCCGCGCCGATCGCGATTGGCGCATTGTGCTGGCGCGACCGCTGTTGTCGGCCAAACTCGGCGATGCGCAAAGTGAAGGGCAGAAACTGCTGGAGCAACTCAACGTCGCCCGCAGCCAGCCGCGCCAGTGCGGTGGTCAGGCCTTCGCCGCTGCCGCACCGTTGGCCTGGAATGCTGCGCTGGGCACGATCGCCCAGGATCACAGCCGCGACATGGCCAACAACAATTATTTCGACCACAAGGATCGCGACGGCCGCACCCCCGGCGACCGCGCTGAACTGGCCGGTTACAGCGGTCAACTGGTCGGCGAAAACATCGCCGCCGGGCAAGACACCGTGCGCAAAGTCGTCGACGGCTGGATCGCCAGCCCCGGCCACTGCGCCAACCTGATGAACCCACAATACAAAGAACTCGGCGCCGCCTACGCCACCGACCCGAAAAGCAGCGCAGGCATCTACTGGACCGCCATGTTCGGCGCGCAGTAACTCCGCGTCCTCAAACACCGCAAAATCCGTAGGAGCAGAGCTTGCTCGCGAAGGCGTCTATCCAGTCGAAATATGCATTGACTGTATTTACGCCTTCGCGAGCAAGCTCTGCTCCTACAGGGGGTTCAGGGGTCATCAATTTGATCAATCGTGCGGTCATTCAAACTGATTGGACGCGCCTTTCTGGCGCTCTTACTCTGCGCCGCCATTGCAGCCAACTAGACTCATCGGCGTGGCGCTGCACAACCCGTTGATCCGCCACGCCCCCATGCATAACCAGGGCAGAACAGCATGATCGTCCGACCCAAGATTCACCCCATTGCCATCCTGTTCACCCTCAAGGGTTCGATCGCCAAACGCATCGCGTTGCGCGCGCTGATGATCACGCTGTTGGCGTCGGCCATTGTGCTGGTGGAAATCCTCCACCCGAGCTATTTCGCCAGTGTCAGCGCGACGCCGTTTACGCTGCTCGGTTTGTCGCTGTCGATCTTCATGAGTTTTCGCAACAACGCCTGTTATGACCGCTGGTACGAAGCGCGCAAGGCGTGGGGCGAGGTGATCGTGCACATTCGCTCGATCATTCGCGAAACCCACGTCATCCGTGACTCCGCCGAGCGCAAACCGTTGCTGCTTAATCTGTGCGGCTTCGCCCATGCGCTGAACGCCCGGTTGCGCAAAGAAAGCGAAGCGCATGCCAGCAGCCAATGGGTCATGCCCAAGCCGGATCCGCAGACGCCCGATTACAGCGGACGAATTCTGCAAACGGTCGGCCAGCAGTGTTCCGACTTGCATCAAAACGGTGAGCTGACGGAGTGGCGCTACATGCTGCTCGCCAATCACCTGACCAGCCTGACCCAGGCGCAGGCGGTGTGCGACCGGATCAAAACCACGCCGCTGCCGTTTCCCTACACGCTGTTGCTGCATCGCACGATTTATCTGTTCTGCATCCTGTTGCCCTTCGCCATGGCCGAACCGTTGGGCTGGTTGACGCCACTGTTCACAGCGATTGTCAGCTACACGTTTTTCGGCCTCGATGCGATTGCCGATGAGCTGGAAGACCCCTTCGGCCGCGACGAAAACGACCTGCCAACGGATGCGCTGGTGCGCACGCTGGAGCGAGATATTCTCTGGGAGCTCGGCGCAGAAATGCCGCCGGCGCTTAAGCCTGTGGACTATGTCTTGAGCTGACCCCAAATTCCCCCCCCCAATATAGACGAGCACCACAAAACCCTTGTAGGAGTGAGCCTGCTCGCGAAAGCGGATTGCCAGCCAACATCGTTGTCGCCTGACTTGCCGCGATCGCGAGCAGGCTCACTGCTACAGTTGTGTTTTTTGCAGGGCTTTGAAGAGTTCGCTGTCCGCCAGACGCTGCGTATCGGCCACTTTGCCGGCGGTCGATAAGCCTTTAAACACTTCCGATTGGACGAATACGCCCTCAAATGAGATCGTCGCGCCCTGCACCTTTGGTGCGCGGTACGCATCTGCGTCAATACTCCACCCAGAAATCCCATCGAGCAGGTGCCGTCGTGGACATCAAACAACTCAAATTCCTGATCGCCCTCGACGAAACCCGTCACTTCGGTCAGGCCGCCGCCCGCTGCCACATCACTCAGCCGACCCTGTCGATGCGCCTGCGCAATCTCGAAGAGGAGCTGGATCTGGTGCTGGTCAATCGTGGGCAGCGCTTTGAGGGGTTCACCGAGGCTGGCGAGCGCGTACTGGCCTGGGCCCGCACGTTGCTGGCGGCGCATGATGGTTTGTTCGCCGAAGCGGCGGCCTGTCGCGGGCAACTGGTCGGCAGTCTGCGCCTCGGTCTGGTGCCGCTGAGCAGCTTCAATCCTGTCGATTATATTCAGCGATTGTCGGGGTCTTATCCCGAGTTGAAGTTCAGCCTGTCCTCGCTCAGCTCCGACGAGATCATCGCCAGTCTGGGCAACAATCAACTGGACTTGGGCGTGTGCTATCTCGATCACGTCAATCCGGCCTATTTCGAGTTTTTCGAGATCGGTCAAACCCGCGTCGGATTGCTCTACGACAACCGGCATTTCCAGTTCGAAGGCACTCAGATGAGTTGGGAAGAAGCCGCGCAATTGCCGCTGGGCATGATCACCACCGGCATGCATTACCGCAAATCCATCGACCTGAGTTTTCGCAGTCGCGGCTTGAGTCCGCAGCCGATCATGGAGAGTGATTCGACCTATCAGTTGTTACAGGCGATTCACCAGGGTTTCTGTTGCGCGATCATGCCGCTGGACAGCGGAATGGAGGAGCCGATTGAACACCTGTCGTTCATGACCCTGCCGGACGCCAGCGTGCTCGCACCGTTGGGGATGGTGATGCGCAAGACCGAACCGCGCTCGGCGATTGCTGAAAAGTGTTTTGCTGAAGCGCGGAAGATGCTTGAGGGCTGATGTGCACATCTGACCCAAGGCCAAATACAAAACCTGTGGTGAGGGGATTTATCCCCGATGGACTGCGCAGCAGGCCCAGATTTTTTGGGGCTGCTGCGCAACCCGTCGGGGATAAATCCCCTCACCACAGGGTTTTTGGCAAACCTGCACAAGAGGGGTTGTCAGAAGCAGGTGTTCAAGATATTTCACATTGATCGTTTACACGCCCGCGGATTCCCCCTTACTATCCGGGCACACCGGTCGACGGGTCAGCCCCGCGTCCGACGTTTTCCGCCAACGGAAACACGCGTTATGAGTACGTATCTACAACAACTAAAATCGTTGAACGTCTCCGCTGTGTGCGCCCTCTGTCATAGGGGCCGCGCATGAATCGTATCGTCAATCTCCCCATGGCCCTGCGCCGTTCCAAGTTGCGTCACTCCGCACGCCCGCCGGATGTCTGCGTTTCTGCCTGATCACGTCTGAAAAACGTGTAGGCCTTTTCTCTTTCGATATCCCTGCCAGGACACCTGGGCTTTCGCCCATTACTGTCTCTTGGCCCGAATCTGCGCGCCTGTGCGGCGCAACTCTGAGTGATTGCCATGAAATTCGCAGCGATTGAAGACGCACGCCTGTTCCTCGACCAAAACCCTGATATCGACATGATCGAGCTGTTCATTCTCGACGCCAACGGAGTGCCGCGCGGCAAGCTGTTGCACCGTGAAGAACTGCTCGCCGTTTACGAAAGTGGTCGGCCGCTGCCAAGCACCATCCTCGGTCTGACCGTGCAAGGTGAAGACGTTGAAAACTCCGGTCTGGTCTGGGACGTCGGCGATATCGACTGCCGTGCCTATCCGTTGGAAGGCAGCCTGGTGCGCCTGCCATGGCGGCAAATTCCGACCGCCGCCGTGCAAGTCAGCATGCACCCGAAGGAAGGCATGCCAGCGAGCATCGCCGACCCGCGTCACCTCTTGATCAAAGTCATCGACGGCCTCAAGGCCGAGGGATATCACCCGGTGATGGCCTGCGAGTTGGAGTTCTATCTGCTCGACGCCAAACGCGATCACAACGGTCGTCCGCAACCGGCACTGGATGCCGACGGTGGGCGACCGCGACACACACAGGTCTACGGTTTACGCGAGCTGGAACAGATCGAACCGTTCCTCGCCGACCTCTACAGCGCCTGCAAACTGCACGGCATTCCGGCGCGCACGGCGATCTCCGAATACGCCCCGGGCCAGGTGGAAATCACCCTCGAACACGGCGACGCGCTGGAAGCGATGGATCAAGCGGTGCGCTACAAGCGTCTGGTCAAAGCGGTCGCGCACAAGCACGGCATGCAAGCAACGTTCATGGCCAAACCGTTCGATGATCTGGCCGGCACCGGCATGCACATGCACGTCAGTCTGGCGGATGCCGAGGGGCGCAATCTGTTCGCTTCCGAAGACCCGGCCGGCACGCCGCTGCTGCGCACGGCGATTGGCGGCATGCTCGCGTCGTTGCTCGACACGCTGCTGATGTTCTGCCCGAACGCCAACTCGTACCGCCGTTTCCAGGCCAACAGTTACGCGCCGTTGGCGCCGACCTGGGGTGTCGACAACCGCACGGTCAGCCTGCGCGTACCCGGCGGCCCGGCGAATACCCGCCACATCGAACACCGCATTTGCGGCGCCGATGCCAACCCATATCTGGCGGCGGCGGCGATCCTTGCCGGCATTCATCGCGGCATCAGTGAAAACCTTGATCCCGGCGCACCGGTTGAAGGCAACGGTTATGCGCAGGCGAAGGAATTGCTGCCGACTGATTGGCTGACGTCGCTGCAGGCACTGGAAAAATCGGCGTGGGCGCGGGATGCCTTGGGGCAGGAGTTTCTTGGGGTGTATCTGGCGGTGAAGCGTGCCGAATATCGGCAGTTCATGGCTGAAGTGGGTGAGCAGGATTGGCGTTGGTACCTGACCGAAGCCTAAAGCCTCACCCATAACCCTGTAGGAGTGAGCCTGCTCGCGATAGCGACCTGTCAGCTAACAATGATTTGCCTGACACACCGCTTTCGCGAGCAGGCTCACTCCTACAAGGGATCGCGTACCGACCTTGAAATTTGTGGACACTGACATGACCGAACGCTGCAATTCCTATTACACCGCCACCCTCAACCAGGACACCGACTACCCGACCCTGCAAGGTCGACACACGGTCGACGTGGTGATCATCGGTGGCGGGTTCACTGGCGTTGCCACCGCCGTCGAGCTCGCCGAAAAAGGCCTCAAAGTCGCCATTGTCGAGAGCAACAAAATCGGCTGGGGCGCCACCGGGCGTAACGGCGGGCAAGTCACCGGCAGCCTCTCCGGCGACGGTGCGATGCGCAGACAGATGCGCGCGAAACTCGGCGATGACGTCGACGATTTCATCTGGCACCTGCGTTGGCGCGGACACGAAATCATCAAGCAACGCGTGGCGAAATACGCCATTCAGTGCGACCTCAAACACGGTCATTTGCACGCGGCCTACAAGCCGAGCCACATGCCCGATCTGCGCAACGATTACGAAGAAGCCGTGCGGCGCGGACTGGGCGATGAAGTCAGCCTGCTCGACCGTAGCCAGGTGCGCGATCTGCTGCAAAGCGATCTCTATCACGGCGCCATCAAGAACACTCGCAACATGCACCTGCACCCGCTCAATCTGTGCATCGGCGAAGCGCGGGCAGCGGAAAGTCTCGGCGCGCTGATCTTCGAAAACAGCGAAGTGCTGGAGATCATTCATGGCGACAAGCCTGGTGTCAGAACCGCTCACGGCCAGATCGACGCCAAGCAAGTGATGCTCGCCGGTGACGTCTATCACAAGCTCGAACCGGGCAAGCTCAAGGGCAAGATTTTCCCGGCCATGGGCGGCATCGTCACCACCGCGCCGCTCGGTGATCTGGCCAAACAGATCAACCCCGAAGACCTCGCGGTCTACGACTGCCGCTTCGTCCTCGACTATTACCGCCTCACCGCCGACGGGCGCCTGTTGTTCGGCGGCGGCGCCAACTACAGCGGCAAGGATTCACGCGACATCGCCGGCGAACTGCGCCCGTGCATCGAGCAAACCTTCCCGGCGCTCAAAGGCGTACAGATCGATTACCAGTGGAGCTGCGCGATGGGCATCGTCATCAACCGCATCCCGCAACTGGGTAAACTCTCGGACAACGTCTGGTACTGCCAGGGCTACTCCGGCCACGGCATCGCCACCACGCACATCATGGGTGAAATCATGAGCCGCGCGATCACTGGGCAGATGGAGCAGTTCGACACGTTTGCGGGTTGCCAGCACATTCGTGTGCCGATGGGCGATTTGCTCGGGAATCCGATGCTGGCTGCGGGGATGTGGTACTACCAGATGCTTGAAAAGTTGCGTTGAACCAACACCTTCCCTTGTAGGAGCTGCCGAAGGCTGCGATCTTTTGATCTTGTTTTTAGAATCAAAATCAAAAGATCGCAGCCTTCGGCAGCTCCTACAGGAGGCGGCTTCAGTCTTGTAGTTGCTCCACAACAATCCCCAACCGTCGATAATCCTCAACACTCCCCGCCGCCACATGCCGTTCGGTAATCAGCGTATGCAGGCGCGTACAAGGCGCCACCACAAACGGCTCCACCGCGCCCAACTTGTCCGCCGTAGTCACGGCAATCACCCGCGTCGCGCCATCGAGCATCGCCTGCTTCACCGGCACTTCATCAAAATGCAGCGAAGTAATCCCCACCTCCGGATGAATCGCGCAGACGCCGGTAATCGCCAGATCCGCCTTGATCCCCGCCAGCAAGCGCAGCGCCTCATGCCCACCCGCCGACATCGTTCGCGGATTCAACGTCCCGCCTGCCAGAATCACTTTCACACCCTTGAATTCCGCCAGCGCAATCGCCGTCATCGGCGCAGCCGTCACTGCCGTGATCTGGATATCCGCGCGCAGCGACCGCGCGACCTGCAACGTCGTCGAACCGGAATCAAACAGCACAATCTGCCCGTCTTCGACCTGCTGCGCCGCCAGTTGCGCCAGACGGATTTTCACCTCATCGGTCTCATCCAGCCGCGTGAAGTAATCCTTGCCGGAATCTTTCGGACGCGGCAACGCCCCTCCATGAACCCGCTGCACGAGGCCGGCGTTATCCAGCTCGGCGAGGTCGCGGCGGATGGTGTCTTCGGAGACGGCGAAGTGTTGGCTCAACTCGGAGGCCATGACTTTGCCGTCGCGTTCGAGGAGCAGGAGAATTTTTTGCCGGCGCAATGAAGGCAGTTCGGCTGCGGAATGATCGTGCATGTATTTGCCTGTTTATGCTTGTAGTTGCAGGTTTCTGCGAGACTAGCGAAACCCTCGAGCAAATACAAACCGGCGGGTATCAATTACTTCGATCATTGCAATCAACAAGGCGAATTTTTTCTTTGCTTTCAGCCTGTTCAGAATGGCCCCACTTTAAAAGGCTCAGGATGAACACCTCATGAATCTCAATTTTGCGTTTGCATGCATGATCGTTGTGTCGTTTGCGGTGGCTCTCGGTCACGCCTGACAGCGTCTCAGACCGACGCCAACAAGTGCTCACGCAGCCATTTGTGCGCCGGATCGCGATGCGCGCGTTCGCCCCAGAACATTGCCATTTCGTAACCGGGCACTGCCAGCGGTGCGTCGACCACTTGCAATGCCGGATTGTCGCGCACCAGACGTGACGGCAACATCGCCACCAGATCGGTGCTGACCAGCACCGACATCGCCATCAGAAAATGCGGCACCGACAGCACCACTTTTCGTTGCAAACCGACCTCTGCCAACGCCTTGTCGGTCACCCCGAAAAACCCTCCGCCCTCCCGCGACACCAGGACGTGTTCCAACGCGCAGAACTGTTTGCGCGTTGGCACGCGCTGCAAATCCGGATGACCGACGCGACCGGCCAGCACATAGCGTTCGGTGAACAATGGCCGCGAGTGCAACTCCAGCGGCGCGTCTTCGCTGATGTGCAGGGCGATGTCGAAGACGCCCTGCTCCGCCTGTTTCACCAACTGCGCAGGTGTCAGATCGATCACGGCCAATCGCGTGCCCGGTGCCTGTTTGCGTAATCCGCTGAGCGCCGGTAACACCACC
Source organism: Pseudomonas rustica (assembly GCF_049959085.1). Taxonomy (NCBI): domain Bacteria; kingdom Pseudomonadati; phylum Pseudomonadota; class Gammaproteobacteria; order Pseudomonadales; family Pseudomonadaceae; genus Pseudomonas; species Pseudomonas rustica. Next base: position 3,168,415 of record NZ_CP188200.1, read on the forward strand.
GTCGTTTCACCGTAATCGGTGGCAGCGACTTTCCAGGTGTGCGTCGCCTGCGCGGGATCAAACGCGCTGGCCGGCGCGACCGCCCTTTCCAACGCCTCCAACGCTTCGCGCAACGGCTCGCGCAATTCATCGGCGCGCACCGTCGGGCGCATTCCGCGCGGCCCGGGCAGCAGCAACGGGTCGCCAAAAATGTCGCGCAACTTGGCCAGATGCACACTCACCGAGGGCTGCGACAGGTTCAGCCGTTGCGCGGCGCGGGTGACGTTGTGCTCGGACAGCAACACGTCGAGGGTGAGCAGCAGATTGATATCGAGGCGTCTCAAATTATTCATGGCTATACCAGACATATCAGACATTCATTTCCAATATACCGCTTGAACGCTGATCCTGCAGTCCTCAGCCAACGGAGCTACAGCATGAATGTCTTACTGGTTTACGCCCACCCTGAACCGACTTCCCTCAACGGCTCGCTCCGCGACTTCAGCGTCCAGCGCCTGCAAGCCGCCGGCCACACCGTGCAGGTCTCCGACCTCTACGCGATGAATTGGAAAACCACCCTTGACGCCAACGACGCCCCGGAGCGCGACACCACAAAACCGTTCCACGCCTCGCTCGACTCAAAAGTGGCGTACGCCGAAGGCAGCCAAGCCGCCGACATCGCTCGCGAACAGGAAAAACTGCAGTGGGCCGACGCGCTGATTCTGCAGTTCCCGATGTGGTGGTTTTCGATGCCGGCGATCCTCAAAGGCTGGGTCGAACGCGTCTACGCCTACGGTTTTGCCTACGGCGTTGGCGAACACTCCGACAGCCGCTGGGGTGAGCGTTATGGCGAAGGGAAAATGCAAGGCAAGCGGGCGATGTTGATGGTCACCACCGGCGGCTGGGAGTCGCACTACGCTTCACGCGGGATCAACGGCCCGATGGATGATCTGCTGTTTCCGATCCAGCACGGGATTTTGTATTACCCCGGTTTTGAAGTGGTGCCGCCGTTCGTGGTGTATCGCACCAGCCGCATGGATGAGGCGCGCTATGCCGAGACGTGTGAAGAATTGGGGCGGAGGCTGGATGAATTGTGGAGCACGCGGCCGATTGCGTTTCGCCAGCAGAATGCCGGGGAGTACGAGATTCCGGCGTTGACGTTGAAGGATGATGTCGCGCCCGATCAACAGGGTTTTTCCGCGCACATTATTTGATGTTTGCCGCAAACCTTTGGAGGGTATTTGTCCCCGCTGGGCTGCGCAGCAGCGCCAAACCCTGCAAACGGATTTTTCCAGACAGACCGAGTTGTATGGTTTTGGGGCTGCTTCGCAGCCCAACGGGGATAAATCCCCTCGCCACAGGCGTCCGATCGCCCGCAAAACCGATTGAACCTCCTTCCTCCGGACTGCCTCGAAACTCTATAGCGCCCATTCATCGTTAGACGCGGCGCCCTCTTCGAGGAAATTCCGATGAACATTCGATTTCTGTTGCTGATCGCCACGTTCGCCATCATCCCGACTTGCGTCATGGCCGAGGGTTGCGACGTCCAGACCCAATCTTCCAGCGCCTCGGTGCCGGCCATCGAAACCCATAGCTGCTACGAATACGAAGGCATGCCGGTGAATGCCATCGACTGGTCGTGCAGCAACGAAAGCAAAGACATGCTCAGCAGCACAAAAAACAAAGTGGAAAACTGTGCGGATCACTATCAGGCCGCGTGCATCGCGACCATCACTCAGGAATCGCTCGCCAACCCGCACTCCACCAGCAAGGACAAAAACGCCAAGGCGCTGAACATCCCCGACAATGCGCAAGTGACCACGTATTACTACGACGTTGAGCATTTGGCCCAAGCGCGGATTGATTGTGAGAATGGCGGCGGGCAGTGGAAGGCGAAGTAGTTAAACGTTGAAACTTTGATCGCTCGATTTGTGCCAAAAAAAAAACCGCATCGCTGCGGTTTTTAGTGTGCTTCGAGTGACTGCCTTAGAAGTTCGCCGGCGTGTTCGCACTGATGATCTCGGCTTCATCGGCGCCGATATTGCGGAACTTGTGCGGTAACGTGGTGGGAAAGTAGTAACCATCCCCCGCGCCCAAAACGCTCACCTGGCCGTCGACGGTCAACTCGACAGTGCCGCGCGTGACCAGCCCACACTCCTCGCCTTCGGCGTGCACGATCGGCTCTTCACCGGAACTTGCGCCCGGCGCGTATTGCTCGCGCAGCAAACGCATCTGGCGGCTTGGCACCGAGGCACCGATCAGCAGCAGGCGCAGGCCATGACGGCCGAGATCCGGCTGTTCATTGGCACGGAAGACGTATTGATGTTCGCGCGGCGGCTGGTCGAAGGTGAAGAAGTCGGCCAGGGACATCGGGATGCCTTCGAGCAGCTTTTTCAGTGAGCTGACGGAGGGGCTGACGCGATTCTGTTCGATCAGGGAAATGGTGGCATTGGTCACGCCGCTACGCCGGGCCAGCTCGCGCTGGGAGAGTTTGTAGCTTTCGCGTACTAGTTTGAGTCGAGAACCCGTATCCATGACAGCCTTATGTGAGAACGACTTAAGGGCGATGGGGGTGGGTGGCGGGTGACGCGCCGAGGGCGCGGATCACGTTGCTCCCGTGTCCCGGAACCGTGAAAGGCGGCTATTAAATCACGTTTGGTGGTGTTGCTCAGCAGGTTCGATGGACGGTGGGGCAAATGCACCCGCCGAAATCTGTAGGAGCAAGGCTTGCCCGCGAATGCGGTGTGTCAGGCGACAGGGATGTTGCTTGAAATGGCCCCTTCGCGAGCAAGCTCAGCTCCTACAAAAATAGCGGTGGAGCAGCCGAATCGTACATTCAGCACGATCTGCACATCATGTAAAAACCGGCGCGGTCTTGGCGACCGTCGCCGGGGAGGTAACTTTAGATGCCGAAACGGTCGCGCAGCGAGTAGTACACGGCGCCAAGAGCGGTCAACGGCGCGGAGAACATGCGGCCGCCGAGCATTGGCATGTGCGGCAACGAGGCGAACGCATCGAAACGCTCGGCATCGCCACGGATCATTTCCGAGATCAGCTTGCCGGCGAGGTGCGAGCAGGTCACGCCGTGACCGCTGTAGCCCTGCATGTAGTAGGCGTTTTTCTCGATGCGACCGAATTGCGGCATACGCGACATGGTCAGCAGGAAGTTGCCGGTCCAGCGGTAGTCGATTTTGACGTCTTTGAGCTGCGGGAAGGTCTTGAGGATCTTCGGACGGATCAGTTGTTCGATGTCGTCCGGTTCACGCGCGCCGTAGACCACGCCGCCGCCGTAGAGCAGACGATTGTCGGCAGTCAGGCGGTAGTAATCCAACAGGTAATTGCAGTCTTCGACGCAGTAATTGTTGGTGATCAGGCTGCGCGCCTGCTTTTCAGTCAACGGTTCGGTGACAACGATCTGCGAGCCGCACGGCATGCTTTTCGCGGTCACGCGGTTGTCCAGACCTTGCGGTAGGTAAGCGTTGCCAGCGATCAACAGATACTTGGCGCGCACCTGGCCTTTGGCAGTACGGATAACGTTCGGCTCGCCGTATTTGATTTCCACGGCAGCCGATTGCTCGTAAATCTTGCCGCCCAGACGCACGATGGCTGCCGCTTCACCGAGTGCCAGGTTCAACGGATGAACGTGGCCGCCTTGCATGTCGAGCAAGCCGCCAACGTAAGCGTCGGAACCGACTTCGCGACGAATCTCAGCCGCGTCGAGCATCTTCAGGTTGTTGTTGCCGTAACGTTCCCAGCCGCGTTTTTGCTCGGCCAGACCGTTGAGTTGTTTCTTGTTCATCGCTGCGAAGATGCCGCCCGGGCGGTAGTCGCATTTGATGTCGTAATCCTTGATGCGCGAACGGATGATGTCGGCGCCTTCGAAAATCATGCTGCCGAGGATCTCTGCGGTCTTGTCGCCATAGCGCGCTTCGATCACGTCGACGTCGCGGCTGTAGGAGTTGACCAGTTGGCCGCCGTTGCGACCGCTGGCGCCGTAGCCGACTTTCGCCGCTTCGAGCACCGTCACTTTATAGCCGGCTTCGGTCAGGAACAGCGCCGAGGACAGGCCGGTGTAGCCGGCGCCGATGATGCAGACATCGCAGTCCACCGCTTCTTCGAGAATCGGAAAATCGATGACTTCGTTGCGGGTGGCGGCGTAGTAGCTGTTGACGTGTTGCTGTTTCATGTTTGTTCTCCGAAGGTCGCCGATCACTGCCGGCGACCGCCGCGGTAAAAGAGTTAGAGCTTGATCCAGGTCGCTTTCAGCTCGGTGTACTTGTCGAACGCGTGCAGCGATTTATCGCGACCGTTGCCCGACTGTTTGAAGCCACCGAACGGTGCGGTCATGTCGCCGCCGTCGTACTGGTTGACCCAGACGCTGCCGGCACGCAAGCCGCGTGCGAAGGTGTGCGCCTTGCTCAGGTTGCTGGTCCAGACACCGGCGGCGAGGCCGAAGATGCTGTCATTGGCGATCTGCAGCGCTTCTTCAACGGTGTCGAAGGTGATCAGCGACAGCACCGGGCCGAAGATTTCTTCCTGAGCGATGGTCATCGCGTTGGTCACGCCGTCGAACAACGCCGGTTGCACGTACAGGCCACCGGTTTCTTCGAGGGTGCGCTCGCCGCCGGCAATTAGCTCGGCGCCCTGCTCACGACCGATGCTGATATAGCGCAGCACGTTGTCGAGTTGACGCTGATCGACCACGGCACCGACGGTGGTGGCTGGATCGAGGGCGTGCCCCGGTTTCCACGCTTGCAGTGCTTCCACCAGCAGCGGAATGAATTGCTCGCGGATCGAACGCTCGACCAGCAGGCGCGAACCGGCGGTGCACACTTCGCCCTGGTTGAACGCAATGGCGCCGGCCGCTGCTTGTGCTGCCGCGCGCAAATCCGGTGCGTCGGCAAACACCACGTTCGGGCTCTTGCCCCCTGCTTCGAGCCAGACGCGTTTCATGTTGCTTTGGCCGGCATAAATCATCAGTTGCTTGGCAATCGCCGTGGAGCCGGTGAAGGCCAGCACGTCGACGTCCATGTGCAACGCCAACGCTTTGCCGACGGTGTGGCCGAAGCCTGGCAGCACGTTGAACACGCCTTTCGGAATGCCGGCATCCAGCGCCAGTTGCGCGATGCGGATCGCCGTCAGTGGCGACTTTTCCGAAGGTTTCAGAATGAACGAGTTGCCCGCTGCCAGCGCCGGGGCGAATTTCCAGCTGGCCATGATCAACGGGAAGTTCCACGGCACGATGGCCGCTACGACGCCGGACGGCTCGCGGGTGATCAGGCCGAGTTGGTCGTGTGGGGTCGCGGCGACTTCGTCGTAAATCTTGTCGATGGCTTCGGCGCTCCAGCGGATCGCGTTAGCGGTCGCCGGGATGTCGATGCTCATCGAATCGCTGATCGGTTTACCCATGTCGAGGGTTTCCAGCAGCGCCAGTTCCTCCTGGTTCTGCAGGATCAGATCGGCGAAGCGAATCAGGATGCGCTTGCGCTCGGCCGGGGCTTTGTGCGCCCACACGCCGGATTCAAAAGACTGACGCGCGACTTCAACGGCGAGGTTGGCGTCGGCTTCATCGGTGCTGGCCACGGAGGCGAGGAAACGGCCGTCAACAGGGCTCAGGCATTCGAAGGTGTCGCCGCTGATAGCCGGGCGATATTCACCGTTGATGAACGCGCGGGACTCGATGGTCAGAGACTGGAAGCGTTGTTCCCAGTCGTTGCGGGTAGTTGTCATTGTTGTGGCTCGACAAGGGGGATTGGGTGATCGGCGGACGAACGCCGCCGATCAAAATCTGGTAACCCGATCCCCTGTAGGAGCTGCCGAAGGCTGCGATCTTTTGACTTTGATTTTTTAAAAGCAAGATCAAAAGATCGCAGCCTTCGGCAGCTCCTACAGGGTTACGGCGGTGGGTCAACCGTCAGACCGTATGCAGATACCAGTTGTACTCAAGGTCAGAGATCGAGTTTTCGAACTCGGCCAGTTCGCTTTCCTTGCACGCGACGAAGACGTCGATGTACAGCGGGTCGATGTACTTGGCCATGACTTCGCTGTCGTCCAGCTCGCGCAGTGCGTCGCGCAGGTTGTTCGGCAGGCTCTGTTCGTTCTGCTCGTAGCTGTTGCCTTCAACCGGCGCGCCCGGCTCGATCTTGTTGGTCAGACCGTGGTGAATACCGGCCAGAACAGACGCCATCAGCAAGTACGGGTTGGCGTCGGCGCCAGCAACACGGTGCTCGATGCGCACGGAGTCCGGTGAGCCGGTCGGTACGCGCACGGCCACGGTGCGGTTGTCGATGCCCCAGCTTGGCGAGTTCGGTACGTAGAACTGCGCGCCAAAGCGGCGGTAAGAGTTGACGTTCGGGCACAGGAAAGCCATTTGCGCAGGCAGGGTCTCCAGCACACCGCCGATCGCGTGACGCAGCGCGGCGTTCTGCTCGGGATCCTCGCTGGCGAAGATGTTGTTGCCTTCTTTGTCCAGGATCGAAATGTGTACGTGCAGACCGTTGCCCGCCTGGCCCGGATACGGCTTGGCCATGAAGGTGGTGTCCATCTCGTGGTCGTAGGCGATGTTCTTCACCAGACGCTTGAGCAGGACGGCGTAGTCGCACGCCTTGATCGGGTCGGACACGTGATGCAGGTTGACTTCGAACTGCGCCGGGGCGCTTTCCTTGACGATGGCGTCAGCAGGAATGCCCTGCTCTTTCGCGCCTTCGAGGATGTCTTGCAGGCAGTCGACGTATTCGTCGAGATCGTCGATCAGGTACACCTGAGTCGACACCGGACGCTTGCCGGAGACTGGCGAACGTGGCGATTGTGGACGGCCGTTCACGTTGTCCTGGTCGATCAGATAAAACTCGAGTTCGAACGCGGCGCAGATGGTCAGGCCCATTTCGTCGAACTTGCGCACGACGTTGGCCAACACTTCACGCGGGTCAGCGAAGAACGGCTGGCCTTCCAGTTCGTGCATGGTCATTAACAGTTGTGCGGTCGGGCGCTTTTGCCAAGGCTCGATGCTCAGCGTGCCGGGGATCGGATAGCAGATGCGGTCAGCATCACCGATGTCCAGGCCCAGACCGGTGCTTTCCACCGTGGAGCCATTGATGTCGAGGGCGAAAAGCGAGGCCGGCAGGTTGATGCCTTTCTCGTAAACCTTATGAAGACTGGTGCGTTCGATGCGCTTGCCGCGCACCACACCGTTCATATCCGCAATCAGAAGGTCGACGTACAAAACCTCAGGATATTTCTTAAGGAATGCGTTTGCTTCGTTGAGTTGAACGGTACGCAGAGGGACCGACATGATGCACCTATTTAGCTGTTAATTATTATGTTCACTACCGTGTTGCGCAGCCAGTCAATCCGAAAGGCAAAGTGAAGTCAATAGCGAACAGCTGGCCTCCAAGGGTTTATTTTTAGGGCTTTTATTAACACTCTCGTGCCAACACAGGCGCCAAAGCCCCTAGATTCATGAAGATTTGATGAACGGCGTTTAGAATTTTTTACATGGCAGTTGTTAATTAAAATAAACGCGGATAAGCTCCGGAAAAGCTCGTTCAAGTGTCAAACTTCGAGGTGAATAAAAATGGCATTCAAGCCATTGATCGGCGTTACAGCGTGCGTCAAACAGATTGGCCTGCACCCCTATCACATCAGCGGTGACAAGTACTTACGTGCTGTCAGCGTTGGCGCCAACGGGTTGCCAGTGGTCATTCCTTCCCTTGGCAACCTGACTGAAATCGATGACCTGCTCGGTCAACTCGACGGTCTGTTGCTGACCGGCTCGCCCTCGAACGTGGAACCTTTCCACTATCAAGGCCCGGCCAGCGCACCCGGCACGGATCACGATCCGGCGCGGGATGCCACGACTCTTCCTTTATTACGTGCAGCCATCGCGGCGGGCGTTCCGGTGCTCGGCATCTGCCGTGGTTTCCAGGAAATGAACGTGGCGTTCGGTGGCAGCCTGCACCAAAAGGTGCACGAGCTGCCGGGCATGCTTGATCACCGCGAGGCCGACAGCCCGGAACTCGCCGTGCAGTACGCGCCGGCGCATGCCGTGACGGTGCTGGGCGGTGGCGTGTTCGAAGCGCTCGAGTTGCCGGGTGAGTTTCAGGTCAATTCGATTCACAGCCAGGGCATCGACCGCCTCGCGCCCGGCCTGCGTGCCGAAGCCGTGGCACCGGACGGTTTGATCGAAGCGATCTCGGTCGCCGACAGCCCGACCTTTGCCCTCGGCGTGCAATGGCACCCGGAATGGCAGGTGCTGGACAACCCGAACTACCTGAAGATTTTCCAGGCATTCGGCGCGGCTTGCCGGCAACGGGCGGCGCAGCGCAACCAGCGCTGATCCAACCCAAGAATATGTAACGATTCACTGCCCCCTCGGATGTCGGGTGTGCCTGCGCACATCCGTCATTCGTGAACAGCAACACCCGTAATAACAACAAGTACGACCCAGGCAGCCAGGACGGCGGCGCCGAACAAGCCAGGACAACCCACTGAAAATGTGGCCCCTGCAGGAGCTGCCGAAGGCTGCGATCTTTTGATGTTGATTGTAAAAAACAAGATCAAAAGATCGCATCCTTCGGCAGTTCCTACAGGGATATGTGTGAGGGGGATGGTTGTTCCTGGCTTGCAATCCACTTAAGCCCGGCCACGTTGGCTGAGCGAACGAAACCTGTTGGGAGTTTCACATGGCAAACGCCTCCAGCACTTACCGGAAGGCACTTGAAGGTCATCAGCAACCGAAAAAGGTTCTGGTGAAAGTCGATCGTGTCACCAAGAAGTTCGACGAAACCACGGCAGTGGACGATGTGTCCCTGGAGATCCATCAGGGCGAAATCTTCGCCCTGCTCGGCGGCTCCGGCTCGGGCAAATCGACCCTTCTGCGCATGCTTGCCGGTTTCGAGCGGCCGACTGAAGGGCGGATTCTGCTCGACGGCGTGGACATCACCGACATGCCGCCGTACGAGCGGCCGATCAACATGATGTTCCAGTCCTATGCGCTGTTCCCACACATGACCGTCGCGCAGAACATCGCCTTCGGCCTCAAGCAGGACCGTTTGCCGGCCAGTGAAATCGATGCCCGCGTCGATGAAATGCTGCGCCTCGTGCACATGACCCAATACGCCAAACGCAAACCGCATCAGTTGTCCGGCGGTCAGCGTCAACGCGTCGCCCTCGCCCGCTCGCTGGCCAAACGTCCGAAGCTGTTGCTGCTCGACGAACCAATGGGTGCGCTGGATAAAAAGCTGCGTTCGCAGATGCAACTGGAGCTGGTGCAAATCATCGAGCGCGTCGGCGTGACCTGCGTGATGGTGACCCACGACCAGGAAGAAGCCATGACCATGGCTGAGCGCATCGCCATCATGCACTTGGGCTGGATCGCGCAGATCGGCAGCCCGATCGACATTTATGAAGCTCCGGTCAGCCGCATGGTTTGCGAATTCATCGGCAACGTGAACGCCTTCGACGGCACCGTGGTGGAAGACCTTGAAGGTCACGCGATCATCCACAGCCCGGACTTGCAGCAGAAGATCTACGTCGGTCACGGCGTCAGCACCTCGGTGCAGGACAAGTCGATCACCTACGCGATCCGTCCAGAAAAAATGCTGGTCAGCACTACTAAACCGGAGTTCCGCTACAACTGGTCCGAAGGCAAGGTGCATGACATCGCTTACCTCGGCGGTCACTCGGTGTTCTACGTCGAACTGCCGGGCGGCAAAATCGTCCAGTCGTTCATGGCCAACGCCGAACGCCGTGGCGCGCGTCCGACCTGGGACGACAAAGTCTACGTCTGGTGGGAAGACGACAGCGGCGTGGTACTGCGCTCATGAGAACCTTCAATCAGCAATTCCTGCGCCTGGTGCCCAGCGGACGAAAACTGGTGATCGGTATTCCGTTCATCTGGCTGTTCCTGTTCTTCATGCTGCCGTTCTTTCTGGTGATGAAGATCAGTTTCTCGGAAGCCGCGCTGTCGATCCCGCCGTACTCGGAGATCTACACCTACGCCGAACAGAAATTCCAGTTGCTGCTGAACATCGGCAACTACACCATGCTCGGCGAAGACGAGCTGTACCTGTCGGCCTACCTCGGTTCGCTGAAAGTCGCGGCGCTGAGCACGATGATGTGCCTGCTGATCGGTTTTCCGATGGCCTACGCGATCACCAAGACCGGCAAGGAAACGCAAAACGTCCTGCTGCTGTTGATCATGATGCCAACCTGGACCGCGATCCTGATCCGCGTTTACGCGTGGATGGGCATCCTCAGCAACAACGGTCTGCTCAACGCGTTTCTGATGTGGACGGGGCTGACCGATCACCCGATCGAGATCCTCAACACCAACACCGCCGTCTATATAGGCGTGGTTTACGCCTACCTGCCGTTCATGGTGTTGCCGCTGTACGCCAACCTCGTCAAGCACGACGGCAGCCTGTTGGAAGCCGCGTCGGATCTGGGTTCGAGCAACTTCAACAACTTCTGGAAAATTACCGTGCCGCTGGCCAAGAACGGGATTATTGCCGGTTGCATGCTGGTATTTATTCCGGTGGTCGGTGAGTTCGTGATCCCAGAACTGCTGGGTGGCCCGGAGACGCTGATGATCGGTCGCGTGCTGTGGCAAGAGTTCTTCAATAACCGCGACTGGCCGGTGGCGTCTGCCCTGGCGGTGGTGATGCTGTTGATTCTGATTGTGCCGATTCTGCTGTTCAACCGCAGCCAGGCCAAAGAGATGGAGGCACGGGGATGAAACGCTTCGGTTTTTCCAAGTTCATGTTGATCTTCGGCCTGATGTTCATTTATCTGCCGATGCTGATTCTGGTGATCTACTCGTTCAACGCCTCGAAACTGGTGACGGTGTGGGGTGGCTGGTCGATCAAGTGGTACGTCGGCCTGCTCGACAACACGCAACTGATGGGCTCGGTGGTGCGCTCGCTGGAAATCGCCTGCTACACCGCGATTGCTGCCGTGGCATTGGGCACATTGGCGGCATTCGTGCTGACCCGTGTAACTCGCTTCAAGGGCCGCACTCTATTCGGTGGCCTGGTCACCGCGCCGTTGGTGATGCCTGAAGTGATCACCGGTCTGTCGCTGTTGCTGCTGTTCGTAGCGATGGCGCAGTTGATCGGCTGGCCGCAGGAGCGTGGCATCGTCACCATCTGGATCGCCCACACCACGTTTTGTGCCGCTTATGTGGCAGTGGTAGTCTCCGCCCGCCTTCGCGAGCTGGATCTGTCGATCGAAGAAGCGGCGATGGACCTCGGTGCGAAGCCGTTCAAGGTGTTTTTCCTGATCACCATCCCGATGATCGCGCCGTCGCTGGCCGCGGGCGGCATGATGTCGTTCGCTTTGTCGCTGGATGACTTGGTGTTGGCGAGCTTCGTGTCCGGGCCGGGTTCGACGACCTTGCCGATGGAAGTGTTCTCGGCCGTGCGTCTGGGCGTGAAACCTGAGATCAACGCCGTGGCGAGCCTGATTCTGCTGGCGGTGTCGCTGGTGACCTTCCTCGTCTGGTACTTCGGCCGCAAGGCAGAAGCCAACCGCAAGCGTGCGATTCAGGAAGCAATGGATCAGACCGCGAATGAGTCGTGGCAGCCTCAGCAACAAGCCGCCACCGCATAACCCTGTAGGAGCTGCGGCACGCTGCGATCTTTTGACTTTGCATTTGAAGATCAAAAGATCGCAGCCTCGTTTCACTCGACAGCTCCTACAAAAATGTAGTCAGCCCCTCGGTCAGTCCCCTCTCCCTCCGGGAGAGGGTCAGGGTGAGGGGGTTTTGCGTAATGTGAATAAAAAGAATGGAGTTGTACCGATGAAAATGTTTGGCAGGACTCTGCTGACACTGTCCTTAATGGGCGCAATCGTCATGGGCGCCCAGGCCAACGACAAGGTGCTGCGTGTTTACAACTGGTCCGATTACATCGCGCCGGACACCGTCAAGAAATTCGAAGACGAAACCGGCATCCGTGTGACCTATGACGTCTTCGACAGCAACGAGACCCTTGAGGCGCGCTTGCTGGCGGGCAAATCCGGTTACGACATCGTCGTGCCGTCCAACAGTTTCCTGGCCAAGCAGATCAAGGCTGGCGTCTATCAGACGCTGGACAAATCGAAGCTGCCGAACTGGAAGAATCTCAACCCGGTGCTGCTGAAAAACGCCGCCGCCAGTGATCCGGACAACGCTCATGCGTTCCCGTACATGTGGGGCTCGATCGGCATCGGTTTCAACCCGGCCAAGGTCAAGGAAGTGCTCGGCGCCAACGCCCCGACCAACTCCTGGGACTTGCTGTTCAAACCGGAAAACGCTGAAAAGCTCAAAGCCTGCGGCATCAGCTTCCTCGATTCGCCGACCGAAATGCTCCCGGCCGCCCTGCACTACCTGGGCTACCCGGTGAACGACAAGGACACCGCGCACATCGCTGAAGCCGAAGCGTTGTTCATGAAAATCCGCCCGTATGTGGCGTATTTCCATTCCTCGAAATACATCTCCGATCTGGCCAACGGCAACATTTGCGTGGCGGTCGGTTACTCGGGTGACGTGCTGCAGGCCAAGGCCCGCGCGGTGGAATCGGGCAACAACGTGGTCATCGACTACAGCATTCCCAAGGAAGGCGCCGGCAGCTTCTACGACATGGTCGCCATCCCGCGCGATGCCAGCAACGTCGACAACGCCTACCTGTTCATGAATTTCCTGATGCGCCCGGACATCATCGCCGAAGTCACCAACAGCATCGGCTACAGCAACGCCAACGCGGCGGCCACGCCACTGGTGGATGAAGCGATCCGCAACGACCCGGGCTCGTACCCGACAGACGCGGTGATGGCGACGTTGTACGCCGTGCCGGATCAACCGATTGCCACGCAGCGCATCATGACGCGCGGCTGGACCCGGGTGAAGCTCGGTAAATAACTGATACGCGCGATGATCGTTCCCACGCTCCGCGTGGGAACGCAGCCCGGGACGCTCTGCGTCCCAAAGCGTGACGCGGAGCGTCACAAGAGGCATTCCCACGCAGAGCGTAGGAACGATCAGTGTAAAAATTTCCCGTTCGCGCAGCGCCTTACCACCGCTGCAACCTCTCTATGAACGGCCTCACCTGGCTCCCTCGGCTCAGGTGAATTCTCAGGCGCCTTCGGGCGCCTTTTTTTGTCGCGTCAGGTCAGCGGCCAATCCTGCAAAACGCGATAACGGCCCTTGTGCGATTCAAACAAGGCAAAGCGTTCAGCTCGCAAAAAGAACTCCGGTGGCGTAGCGGCTTCCGGCTCCGGCGCGCGGTAGTCACGGGCCAACGTCAGGTGCGGGCGAAACTCGCGGGGCGTCTCTTCAAAACCGAAAGGCAACATCGCCTGTTCCAACGCGTAAACCAAGCGCAATAACGCCTGCGGTGCCTGCTCAGGCGCCAGCGACAACACGCCCGGACGATGCCAGACCTGCAAGCGATCCAGCGAAATCCTCAACGCCTCCCCGGGCGTGCGCACTTTGCTGGCGGCTTGGCAAACTTCATTGATCTGCGCCAACGGCACCGCTCCGAGAAACAACAGCGTCAGGTGAAAGTTATCGGCCGGCACCGGTTTGCCAGTGCGCAAACCCAACTCGCCGCGCCACTGAGCAATCGCCTTGCGCTGCACCGGCGGGCAATCGAGGGCGAAAAACAGTCGCTTCGCTTCATCGGTCATGGCCCTGCTCCCCTGTTCATGGTAATCCGCCGGATTCTACACAGCCTGAACTGACGACTCGCGACAGGCAGCTATAGTTCAAGGATTGCCATCAACCGGAGGCCGCCATGCGCGAGATCCTCAGCAAAGAGCCATGGTGGGCCCGACCGCCGAGTCCCGGGCAGGATGAAAAGGAACTGGAATGGGGCTGGCTGGTGCATTACAGCGAGGGTGAACCGCGTTTTGAATTCGTCCGCGAACGGCCAAGCGACGAAGAAATTCGCCAGCGCAAAAGCTGCCGAATCACCCCCTCACCCGAGTGACGATATCCCTGTAGGAGCTGCGGCACGCTGCGATCTTTTGATCTTGTTTTTAAAATCAAAATCAAAAGATCGCAGCGTGCCGCAGCTCCTACAGGGGATGGTGTGGGGTCAAGGTTCGAGGAGGTATTGGAAGCCGCCGTAGATCATGCGCTGGCCATCAAACGGCATCGGGTTGACGTCGGGTTGCATGCGCGGGTCTTCCATCATTTTTGCCATGCCGGCGTCGCGGGTGGCTTTGTCGGGCCAGATCAGCCAGCCAGACACCACGGTTTCGCCTTCTTTGAGTTTCACCGCCATAGGAAACGACGTGAGCTTGCCGTCCGGCACGTCATCGCCCCAGCATTCAGCCACGCTGAGCGCACCGTATTCCTTGAACAGTTTTGCCGCGATCACGCAGTGTTGTTTGTACTGTTCACGATTGGCAGTCGGCACAGGCGCCACGAAAATATCGATGTAAGCCATGATCATTCTCCTTGTACGTTGGGTTCGATCTGCTGAGTAGTCGAATCCGGCGGCTGCCATTCGACACGGTTCACGCCCAAGCCGACCGACGGTTCCTCCCGCGCACCCAGATTGCGTTCGACCTGACCGGCCATGTGCAGCGTGCCGGCCATGACGCCGGTCGTCGGGTTCTGCACCAGTTTCAGCCAGGCCTTATCAAAGGTGCTGCCGAGACTGTTGCGGATCAACGCTTCGCTGTCGGGGCGATCATTGGCCTGAATGATCGCGCGGATCCCCGCGACACCCACCGAAATCAGTCCACCGGCCAACTTCCCAGCGGCGGCTGCCACGGCACTGGCAGCTCCGCGCGGGGCCATCTCCGCTTCCATGCGCTGGCTCGCGCGTTTGGCCACCGGCGCCATGCCGGCGTCCGTCGAGGCAATCCCCTTGGCGCCGCCGTCGGTATGGATCTTGTCGATGAGCGCGGCATACGCCGGCAGCGTGTTCAGCGGTTCGCTGCTGATGACTTGATACAACGAAGCATCGCGCGCTGGCGGAGGGCCGAGCGCGATCGCCGGAATCTTCTGCAACCGCCCATTGAGCTGAGCAACCGGCACCCCATGACGCTGGGCGATGAGCGGCATCTGCTGGGCCATCAACTGCGCATAGAACGCCGTGGCCTGACCGAGAATCGCGTCCGGGTCGACCTCCACCGCCACCGGCGCCAGCACTTTTTTCTGATATTGCTCAAGCAGATACGCCGCCAGACGCTTGGCGGAAGCGTCCTGTTCGCCACCGGCACTGACGGTGTACCAACTGACCTTCATCGACAGCCATTCCTGCGTCCAGTAGCTGCTGAACCACGGGATGAAATTTTCTTCAGTTTGCTCATAGACGCGAATGCGCCAATGTTCCATCGAACCGCGGGCAAACAGCTTGACCTGCTCGGTGGCCTGCTGAGAGACGCTGACGATCTCGCGGTCGATCTGCTGCCAGGTTGCAGGCGAGACGAACACGGCTTTAGGCGCTGACACCGGGGCACGGGCCGACGTGGCGCAGCCGGCCAGCAGAAACAGTGCGGCGACGAGCAGCGCACGCAGGTTCACGGTGGTGGAGTCCTTTGAACAGGAAGAGGCAGATTTGAGTATAGGTGCGGGGGATGGCCGTTGGTCTGGTTGTGGCTGCACCGGCCTTTTCGCGAGCAGGCTCGCTCCCACATTTGAAATGCAATCCCCTGTGGGAGCGAGCCTGCTCGCGAAGAGGCCATCAGCAGCAACATATACCGCAACCATCACTGCCATCGATATCCACCATCGCCACGATTGCCTTCCGCCCACCGCCCATCAAAGGCACGATTGCCACATCCGAGACGCAACGAGGAGTTCACATCATGATTCACACCATCACACTCTCCGTGAGTTTCCCGGTGTTCGGCAGCAACTACTACGACCAGCAGTACGTGTCGCACAAGACGCAGGCGCTGGTGTTCAACGAAGCTTTCGAAGATCTGCTGATGCCCGCCGCGATCAATCACTTCAGCAATGAAGTGGTCGGCATCAACGATCAGTTCCGCTTTCTGAGCGACATTCTCGCCACCCATTTGCTGGACATCGAGGCCTCCGTGCCTACGCGATCCCGCGTCCAGGCGAGCGCTCACTTTTAACAACAAGGGCGTCCCACGGGACGCCCTTTTTCATTCAATCAATCATCATCGCGATCACGGTAGTAGCGACGGCCGTCGCGGTGATCATCGCGATCGTCCCAGCGCCGGTCATGGTCGTAATCACGGCCATGATCCCGGTCGTAGTGCCGGCCATGGCGATGGTCATCATCAAAATCCGCCACACAACCACCGAGCAAAACGGCGGCGGTCACGGTCAGCAATATCGTTGTAGCGCGCTTCATTCAACACTTCCCTAAAACCAAGGTCTTGACGACGGAATCGGCCACGCTGCCCACGCCTTCAGGACGCGGTGCGCGCAGCCGCAGATACGACCGGACAAAACCGTGTTGATTCAGTGGCCACTATCGACCGTTAGTCGGCCTGTCGGATCGGCGTAGCGCCCTTCGCGAGCAAGCTTTGCTCCTACAAAGCGCATCGCATCGCCGCTTTCCTTGCAGGAGCCGAGCTTGCTCGCGAAGAGGCCAGCCCCGTGACCGCAAAATCCAAACCCGCCAAAAGATTGCCGAACACCGCACATAACAGTCTGGCGCAAATCCAACAAAACCTTTCCCTCCCCCCCGCGGTCACTCCTTAACGAGACCGGCGATCACGCTGGCTGCCCGTTTGGGCCATTCGCAACCCCGCTGCCCTGATTGAGAGAGACAAGGAATCGAACCATGACGATTTCCCGACGCAGATTTTTAATCCTCGGCGCCGTGACCGCGACAGCCTTCGCGATGCCCCCGTTTATCAGCCTCAAGGCCTATGCGGCCAACCTGGAGCAACCCGCCATGAGCAAAGTGACGATTCAAGTCAACGGCAAACCCCAGGCGCTGGAGGTCGACAACCGCACCACTCTGCTCGACGCCCTGCGCGAACACCTGCACCTGACCGGCAGCAAAAAAGGCTGCGACCACGGCCAGTGCGGCGCCTGCACGGTGATTGCCGATGGTCGGCGGATCAACTCCTGCCTGACCCTGGCGGTGATGCACGAAGGCAGTGAAATCACCACCATCGAAGGCCTTGGCATGCCCGACCAGTTACACCCGATGCAAGCCGCGTTCATCAAGCACGACGGTTATCAGTGCGGCTATTGCACGCCCGGGCAAATCTGTTCGGCAGTGTCGGTGATCAAAGAAATTCGCGATGGCATTCCCAGCCATGTCAGCCCCAGCCTGACGGATTCCCCGCAACTGATC
This sequence comes from Pseudomonas rustica, assembly GCF_049959085.1. Lineage (NCBI taxonomy): Bacteria > Pseudomonadati > Pseudomonadota > Gammaproteobacteria > Pseudomonadales > Pseudomonadaceae > Pseudomonas > Pseudomonas rustica. Next base: position 3,185,661 of record NZ_CP188200.1, read on the forward strand.
GCCAGTGAATTTCAGGAGCGCATGAGCGGCAACATCTGCCGCTGCGGTGCTTACTCGAACATCATCGAAGCCATGACTGAAGTCGCGGAGGTGCCGGCATGAGACCGTTCAATTACAGCCGCGCCGACTCCCCCGCTGCCGCTGCGCAAGCGGCGCAGATTGAAGGCGCCAAGTTCATTGCCGGCGGCACCAATCTGCTGGACTTGATGAAGCTCGACATCGAAACCCCGCTGCACCTGATCGACGTCAATCACTTGGGGCTGGATCAGATCGAAGCCACGCCCGAGGGTGGTTTGCGCATCGGCGCGCTGGTGCGCAACACCGATCTGGCTGCCGACAGCCGCGTGCGCAAGGATTACGCTTTGCTCTCACGCGCCTTACTCGCCGGCGCGTCCGGCCAGTTGCGCAACATGGCAACCACCGCCGGCAACTTGCTGCAACGCACACGCTGCCCGTACTTCTACGACACCAATCAGGCGTGCAACAAACGCCAGCCCGGCAGTGGTTGCGCAGCGATTGGCGGGGTCAGTCGGCAACTGGGGATCATCGGCGTCAGCGACGCCTGCATCGCCACGCACCCGAGTGACATGGCCATCGCCATGCGCGCCCTCGATGCACAGATCGAAACAGTGAAACCCGACGGCAGCACCCGCAGCATCGCCATGGCCGATTTTCATCAGTTGCCCGGCAACACGCCGAACATCGAAACCAGCCTCGCGCCCGGCGAATTCATCACCGCCGTGACCTTGCCCGCACCCGTCGGCGGCACGCACATTTATCACAAGGTGCGTGATCGCTCGTCGTACGCATTTGCGCTGGTCTCGGTCGGCCTGATTCTGCAAAAGGATGGCAGCGGCCGCATCGCTGTCGGCGGGATCGCGCCGAAACCGTGGCGCGTCGAAGCCGCGGAAGCGCTACTGCCCGACGGCGCGAAAGCCGTCAGCGCACGCCTGCTCGATGGCGCGACGCCGACCCACGACAACCAATTCAAACTGACCCTGGTCGAGCGCACGCTCGGTTCGGTGTTGGCGCAAGCGAGGGAAAAAGCATGAAATTCGACACGCCCGCCACCACCAACCCGATCGACCAGTTAAAGGTCATCGGCAAACCCACCGACCGCATCGAAGGCCCGCTGAAAACCAGCGGTCAGGCGCCGTATGCCTACGAGCAACACGAGGCAGTGGCCAATCAGGCTTACGGCTTCATGGTCGGCTCAGCCATTGCCAAAGGCCGGATCAACAACATCGACCTTGAAGACGCGAAAGCTGCGCCGGGCGTGCTGGCGATCGTCACTGCCGCCAACGCGGGCAAGCTCGGCAAGGGCAAATACAACGCCGCGCACCTGCTCGCCGGGCCGGAAATTCAACACTATCACCAGGCTGTCGCCTTGGTCGTTGCGGAGACTTTCGAACAGGCGCGCGCCGCCGCGCAAATGGTCAAGGTTGATTACGTGGCGGCCACTGGCGAGTTCGATCTGGCCAGCGTGCGCGACAAAGGCGTCGAGCCGAAAGAAGAGTTGCCAGACGTCAGCCACGGTGATTTCGCCAAGGCGTTCGAAGCCGCGCCGGTGCAGTTCGATCAGACCTACACGACGCCGGATCAGTCACACGCGATGATGGAGCCGCACGCCACATTGGCCGCGTGGAAAGGCGATGAGCTGACGCTGTGGACGTCCAATCAGATGATCGCCTGGAGCGTCGACGATATCGCCACCACCCTCGGTTTGCCGAAGGAAAAAGTCCGCCTGATTTCGCCGTACATTGGCGGCGGATTCGGCGGCAAACTGTTCATCCGCGCCGACTCCATCCTCGCTGCACTCGGCGCACGAATGGCTGGCAGACCGGTGAAAGTCGCCCTCGCCCGCCCGCAAATGGCCAACAACACCACCCACCGCCCCGCCACCATTCAGCGCATTCGCATGGGTGCGACGGCGGACGGCAAACTCACGGCAATCGCCCACGAAGGCTGGTCGGGCAACCTGGAGGACGGCAAAGTCGAGGTCGCGGCGCAGCCGAGTCAATTACTCTACGCCGCTGAAAATCGACTGGTCACGATGCGCCTCGCGCCGCTTGATCTACCCGAAGGCAATTCCATGCGCGCCCCCGGCGAAACGCCCGGGCTGATGGTGTTGGAAATCGCCATGGACGAAATGGCCGAGCAGCTGAAACTTGATCCAATCCAGTTCCGCATCCTCAACGACACTCAGGTCGATCCGGTGAAAACCGAGCGGCCGTTTTCCCAGCGCCGCTTGATCGAATGCCTGCAAACCGGCGCCGACAAGTTCGGCTGGAGCCAGCGCAATGCTCAGCCGGGCACCCGCCGCGAAGGTCGCTGGCTGATCGGCATGGGCGTGGCGGCGGCGATCCGTAACAACCTGCTGGTCAAATCGGGCGCGCGGGTGAAGCTGGAACGCGACGGCAAGGTCACCGTGGAAACCGACATGACCGACATCGGCACCGGCAGCTACACGATCATCGCGCAGACAGCCGCCGAGATGATGGGCGTGGGTTTGAAGGACGTGACGGTGCACTTGGGCGATTCGAGCTTCCCGGTTTCGTCGGGTTCTGGCGGCCAATTCGGCGCCAATTGCTCGACCGCCGGGGTGTATGCCGCATGCATGAAACTGCGCGAGGCCGTGGCGGGCAAGCTCGGGTTGGCGGCGGATCAGGCTGAGTTTGTCGACGGTGAAGTGCGCGTCGGCGACAAGCGTGTGCCGCTGCGTAATGCTGCGCAAAACGGCGTGTTGGTGGCCGAGGACAGCATCGAATTTGCCGACCTTGCCAAGCAATATCAGCAGTCGACGTTTGGTGCGCATTTCGTTGAGGTGGCTGTGGACGCGGCGACTGGCGAAATCCGCGTGCGGCGCATGCTCGCGGTGTGTGCGGCAGGACGGATTCTTAACCCGAAAGCGGCGCGCAGTCAGGTGATCGGCGCGATGACCATGGGCGTCGGTGCGGCGTTGATGGAAGAACTGTCGATCGACAAGAAGCTCGGTTTTTTTGTTAACCATGATCTGGCGGGATACGAAGTGCCGGTGCATGCCGACATTCCCCATCAGGAGGTGATTTTTCTTGATGAAACCGATCCGATTTCTTCGCCGATGAAGGCGAAAGGTGTCGGTGAGTTGGGCATTTGCGGGGTGAGTGCGGCGGTGGCGAATGCGATCTATAACGCCACGGGCGCGCGGGTGCGGGAGTATCCGATTACCCTCGACAAAATCCTGTCGTCACTCCCCGAAATGACCTAAACAAAACCCCTGTAGGAGCTGCCGAAGGCTGCGATCTTTTGACTTTGATTTTTAAAAGCAAGATCAAGAGATCGCAGCCTACGGCAGCTCCTACATGGATCACGGGGTAGTCTCAGTCGATCTGCGGGTATTGCTCAGCGCTCACCTGCTCCATCCACTCCACCACCTTGCCATCAAGCACTTCCGCAATCGCGATATGCGTCATCGCCGTGGTTGGCGCCGCCCCGTGCCAATGTTTGGCACCCGGCGCAATCCATACAGTATCCCCCGGGCGAATCTCGCGTACCGGTTGCCCCCATTCCTGCACGAAACCCACCCCAGCGGTGACGATCAATGTCTGCCCCAGTGGATGGGTGTGCCACGCCGTGCGCGCGCCCGGCTCGAATGTCACCGTCGCGCCACTGACCCGCGCTTCATCAGATCCCTTGAACGGTGCATCAACGCGCACGGTGCCGGTGAACCAATCCGCCGGGCCACGGGCCGAAGGTTGCGAGCCGTTGGGCGTAACGCTCACGCGAGGATTTTCATTGGCCTGCACTTCACCTGCCAACAGGGACAGGGTCAGAGCAGAAGCAGCAATCGGGTTCATGGCAAGTTCCTCCAGAGAATCAATGCCATCACTTTACCGACCCGCACTCTTCAGATAATCGACTAGAATTCGAAAAAACTTATGCGAGACACTCATCAATGCTTCGGGAAAACGCCACCGACCTGCTCGCCTTCCTCGCCGTGGCCCGCGAACGCAGCTTCACCAAAGCTGCCGCCAAGCTCGGCGTCTCGCAATCGGCGCTGAGCCACACCATTCGCGCCCTCGAGGCGCGCCTTGGCCTGCGCCTGTTGACGCGCACCACACGCAGCGTCTCGCCCACCGAGGCCGGCGAGCACCTGCTGCAAACCATCGGCCCGCGCTTCGAAGAGATCGAAGTGGAACTGGCGGCCCTGAGCAACTTGCGCGAAACCCCGGCGGGCAAAATCCGCATCAACGCCACTGACCATTCGCTGGACTGGCTGCTGCGCCCGGTACTCAAGGAGTTCCTGCCCAAGTACCCCGACATCGCCGTCGAAGTCAGCTGTGATTATGGTTTCGTCGACATCGCCGGCCAGGGCTTCGACGCCGGCATTCGGTTGGGCGAAGACGTTGCGCAAGGCATGATCGCCACGCGCATCGGCCCGGACATGCGCATGGCGGTGGTCGGCTCGCCCGCGTATTTCGCCCGCTGCCCCGCCCCGCAAACCCCGCGCGACCTGACCGACCACGCCTGCAACAACTTGCGCCTGCCCACCAACGGCGGGCTGTATAGCTGGGAGTTCGAGAAGGATGGCGAAAGCCTGAAGGTGCGAGTATCCGGGCAGATCACGTTGAACGGCGTCTACCCGTTACTTGATGCGGCGCTGGATGGGTTCGGTTTGAGCTACATCCCGGAGAACATTGTCGAGCCGTATCTGGCCGATGGTCGCTTGCAGCAAGTGCTTGAGGATTGGTGCCCGACATTCGCCGGGTATCACCTCTACTACCCGAGCCGGCGTCAGGCGGCACCGGCATTTGCGTTGTTGCTGGAGGCGTTGCGCTATCGCCCCTGACCCCAACCGCCAACCTGCTTTATGCAGGAGCAGAGCTTGCTCGCGAAGAGGCCATATCAGTCGATTTTTTCGCTGACTGATACACCGCTTTCGCGAGCAAGCTCGGCTCCTGCAAGATTCGTCGCAAGCTGGATATCGCCACGGACTAACCCACCAACGCAATTAACTGATGCCGCTGCGCGTCGGTGAGCATCGGCCCGAATCCGGCCCTGACGTTGTCGGCCATATAACGCGGATTGCTCGTCCCCGGAATCACACAGGTCACCGCCGGATGCGCCAGCAGAAACTTCAGCGCCAGTTGCGGCCAGCTGTTGACCTGGACGTCCGACACCCACGCCGGCAAAGGTTTGCCCTTGAGCCGGCCCAGCAAAGCACCGCCACCAAACGGCCGATTGCAGATCACCGCCACCCCGCGCTCACGGCACAGCGGCAGGATGCGTTTCTCCACACCTCGATCATCGAGGGCGTAGTTGATTTGTAGAAAATCCAGTTGCTCATTCTTCAACACCGCTTCGACTTCATCGTAAGCCGAGGACGTGTAATGGGTGATGCCGATGTAGCGGATGCGCCCCTGTTCTTTCCATTCGCGCAGGGTCGGCAGGTGGGTTTGCCAGTCGAGCAGGTTGTGGATCTGCATCAGGTCGATGCGTTCGGTGCGCAGCAGGCTGAACGACTGCTCCATCTGTGCGATGCCTTCCTCGCGCCCGCGTACCCACACCTTGGTCGCCAGAAACGCCGGCGAACGCGGTTCATGGATCGACAGCAGTTCGCCGGTGGTCTGCTCGGCGCGGCCATACATGGGTGAGCTGTCGATCACCGTGCCACCCTTGGTGAACAGCTCATCGAGCACCGCCGGCAGCTGCCGATAAGCCGGGTCGCCCGGCGCGACATCGAAACCGCGATACGTGCCCAGACCGACCAGGGGCAATGACTCGGAGCTGGAGGGGATGGCGCGGGTCTGCATGGCTTGGCCTCGGATAGTCGCGGGTGGCGCGGCAGTGGCCAACGCCCGATCAAAAGTGAAGACTGCCGAAACCCCGGCAGCCAGCGTGAGCAATCGGCGACGGGAGTAACCCTCAGTGTGGCTCATGCTGGTTCCCCTGCTGCGTGAATCTGTTGCATGTTGTGTGCGCAGACCGTCTGGCGAAATCGCTGGACTACACTGCGACTGCCGACTTCCTTACCCCGTTAAAAGTAGCCGAATGTCCCGAACCCTGATGTTACTCGTCGCATTGATCGTCGCTGTGTACCTGGTGCTGTGCGCGGCGCTGTTCGTTTTTCAGCGCTCGCTGATCTATTTTCCGCAGGCCGGCACGGTGGAGTCGGCGGAGTCACGGCTGAAATTGTCGATGGCGGATGCCGACGTCTGGGTGACCACCCGCGAGCGTGTCGGGCAGCGGGCGCTGATCTATTTCGGCGGCAATGCCGAGGATGTCTCGCACAACCTGCCGGAGTTCGCCGCGGCGTTCCCGGATTACGCACTGTACTTTCTGCACTATCGAGGGTTTGGTGGCAGCGGCGGCAAGCCTGCCGAGGAGGCAATTGCCGAGGATGCGCTGGCATTGTTTGATCAGGTGTACGCCAGCCATCCGCAGGTGGCGGTGATCGGGCGCAGTCTGGGTTCGGGCGTCGCGGTGCGTCTGGCCAGTCAACGGCCGGTGCAGAATTTGATTCTGGTGACGCCGTACAACAGCCTCGAAGAAGTCGCCGTGAAGCAATATCCGTGGGTGCCGGTGAAGTGGTTGCTCAAGGATCGTTATGAATCAGGCAAATACGCGGAGCATATTCGCGTGCCGACGTTGTTGCTGGCGGCGAGTGATGACGAAGTGATTGCGCGGGACAGTACCGAGCGGCTATTGAGGAATTTTCCCGAGGGGGTGGCGGTGCTTAAGGTGGTGCCGGATTCGGGGCATAACTCGATTTCCGAGCGGGGGGAGTATTTGCGGTGGATGGGCGATGTGTTGAATCGCTGAGTTTTGTGTTGGCGGGTCTGGCCTCTTCGCGAGCAAGCTTTGCTCCTACAAGGGCTTGAGCTCCACACAATGCCGTAGGAGCAGAGCTTGCTCGCGAAGGGGCCGGCCAAATCACATCAATACCCCAGAAAAAAACCACACCTGCCACCCTGAACCAAGTCCAAAAAGCCCAGTCCTACACGCGCCGCTTTTTCCTCTCCTGAGCCGTCCACTCCATGCGCCACACCGCCCACCCACTTCGTCTGGTTTCGCTGTGCCTGCTGCTTTCGCCTTTGTTTGCTCAATCCGCCCACGCCGGCGCCGAACGCCAACTGGTCGCGGCCATCAACGACTACCGCGCCCACCCGCAACGCTGCGACCGACGCCCCGCGCAGCGCCTGGCTCCGCTGGCGTTGAAAGATAATCTCGCGCTGCCCATCGGCTATGGCTCCGGCGGCGGCATGCGCGAGGCGCTGAAATCGTCCGGATATGCGGCGGTGACCGTGCGCAGCATCCGCATCGTCGGTGCAGAGGATGCCGACGAAGCCTTCGACCAGCTACAAGACCACTACTGCGGCGCATTGCTCGACAGTCAGTACGCCGACATCGGCATCAGCCGTTCGCGCAGTGAATGGCAAGTGGTGCTGGCGCGGCCGGTGCTCGACAACCGTGTCGGCGATAATCGTAGCGTCGGCAAAGCGCTGCTCGCCGAGGTCAATGCCGCTCGCGCCCGGCCACGGATGTGTGGGCGTCAACGCTTCGCTGCCGCCCGACCGCTGAGTTGGAACGCTGCGCTGGGCGCGGCCGCACAAGGGCACAGTAAGGCCATGGCTTATGGCAATTATTTTGCGCATCGTGATCCGGACGGTGATTTGCCGGCAGATCGCGCTAGAGCGGCGGGTTATCGTGGCCGGCAAATTGGTGAAAACATTGCCGCCGGACAGAGTTCGCCGGGCAAGGCGATGGCCGGGTGGCTGGCCAGTCCGGGGCATTGCGCCAATTTGATGAACCCGATGTTTACCCAGGTGGGAGCGGGTTTTGCCAGCGAGGCGCGTAGTGATGAAGGGGTTTACTGGACGATGCTGTTTGGTGCGCCTTGATTTTTGATTTAAAGCAAATGGCCCTTTCGCGAGCAGGCTCGCTCCCACAGTAGATCGGCGTACACAGGCCGAAGTGGGAGCGAGCCTGCTCGCGAAGAGGCCAGCAGTGTCACCTCATCACTTGGGCCGACGCACCGCCCGCACCCGCCCGCTATTACCACCGCCACAATAGAACCGATCCTTGCCATCCGCCTCCAGCCCCGACACGCCAGTCCCGTCGGGCATCGTCAGGCTTTCCAGTACCTCCCGTTACCCGGATCGATCCGCCGCAGTTCGCTCTCCTCGCCTTCCCACGTGCCATGCCACAGCGCGCCATCAACCCACGTCACGCCGGTGACAAAGCGGTTCGACTCCAGCGTGCGCAAAATCTCGCCGGTTTCCGGGTTGATCTGATGGATTTTACGGTCGCGATACTGACCAACCCATAACGAACCCTCAGCCCAGGCCATGCCGGAATCGTTGCCACCACCGGGTGCGGCGATGGTGTTGAGGATGCGCCCCGTGGCCGGGTCGATTTTGTGGATGTGGCGGTCGGCAATCTGGAACAGATGTTTGCCATCGAACGCGGTGCCGCCATCAGCGCCGACCTTGAGCGTGCGCACGGTTTCGCCGCTGGCCGGATCCAGCGCATTGAGTTGACCATCGCTGGCAAACCAGACTTGCTGACCGTCGAAGGTCACGCCGTGAATGCCGTCGATCCCTTCGAACGGGCCGTACTCGCGAAGGATTTCTGCGTTTGCGTGTTTCATGGGGGCTTCCTCGTGTTGGTTGAGACCAGCCTAGCCATTGCCCAGCGACACCGGGAGTAACAAGATCGTCGCGAAACCCGGCACCGGTGGCGTCATCCAGCGCCGTGATCGGCCCAGACCGAAGGACTGGATTTTGTTTTCCGAGGCCAGTGTCTCGAGCGCTCGTTGCACTTGGCGTTGACTGCTGCCCAATGCGAATGCCAGTGCTGAGCTCGACCACGCTTCGCCATCCGCGAGCAAGGCCAGCAGCGCCGCATGTTTGTCCTCGACCGGCAAGGTCAGCAGCGCCACCTCTTCGGCCACCAACGTAAACCCGCGAGGCGTGGCGCGGATGTTCGCCAGCGGTTGCAGCGCTGAGCGCAAGCGGCCGATTTCAACGCGTAGCCGTGCTCGGTGCGATTCATCGTTGAGTTGCAAACGGAAAGCCTTGGCAATCAGCGCCTCTCGCGAGACATCGCCCGGCCAGGCTTCGGCCAGCAGTCTGGCGAGACTGAATAAAATCGGTCGGCTGGCCAGCCCAACCGTCATGCCGGCGCCGCGCACGCTGTAGCGGCAGGCATCGATGACCAGCGCTTTTGAAGCGAACATGGTTTCTACTTCTGCGAGTTTCAGCGGCTGCTCTTTTCCGCTGATGATCAATCTGGCAACCGGCGCCTCAAGGATTTGCGCGGCGTGCTCGACTTCAACGCTCAACGCCTCAATGCCAGCCTCCCGCGCCGCGTGTTGCGCGCGAACCAGCGCCGCCTGCGCCCTGTGCGCCTGAACCCTGCGCAAGGCGATGCCCGCCGCCACCAGTTCATGGGCGGCACGCAAGGCTGGCGGAAGTGGTGCAGGATCCTGTTCAGCGAGCAACCGTTCAGCGTCATCCAGCTCACCGATCAACAACAATCGACGAATCTGCAAGTAACGCGCGTGCGCCGCGTTGAGCCGGTCACCGTGATCCTCCAGCAACCGACGCGCCGCCTCCAGCGCCTCCACCGGCCAGCCCAGATCGCGCGCCGCCAGCGCCACTTCGGCCTCGGCAACAAGACACCGCGCCCGCGACAGCGGCTCATTGCGACCGAACGCCTTCACCGCTCGCTCCAACAACGCCTTGGCACGCGGCAGATCACCCAACTGCGCCATGGCGATACCGCGCAACGCCAGCGCCGGCGGGTCTTCGCGCAGGGCGACGAAATTCAGTGCCGCCAACGGATCCCCCGCCGCAAGCGCACGGCTGGCGGCGGTGATCAGTGAGTCCATGGTGAATGACGCATGGCGGAGGTTCCCCCAAAGGTTAAGGACGACGCCGAACCTGTGGCGAGGGAGCTTGCTCCCGCTGGAGTGCGAGCGGCCCCCCGCTCTTCAGTTCAAAACAGGGCCTGCTGCGCAGTCCAGCGGGAGCAAGCTCCCTCGCCACAATGGATCGGGGCTCAGCCCTAAATAAAATTGGAGCTTCAGGGGAGTCTAATACCGGTCACTTGAGCTGTTCGGTTTTCTTTAAAAGTTCGAACAACCCCTTGGGGTTTGTTGCTGGATCGGGTCGTGAAAACTGTTCACAACGCGTTTCAAACCGGAGAAATTGTCGCGAGCACGCCGATCAGAATGGTCAGTGTCAGAAATCCACCCAGGAAAATCGCCATCTTGAACATAGAGCTCTCCTCAATGCAGGGTTTGCGGTGCACTGGACGCTTCGGAATGAAGGACTGCCGTGAGTGACCGCACTGCCGGGGTATTTTGAGCCGGTGACTGAACCGGTTACAGGGGCAGATAGAATCGAAAAAAGCGTATCAGATGACATCTGATCTGTAGGAGCTGCCGAAGGCTGCGATCTTTTGATCTGGATCCTTGAACATCAAGATCAAAAGATCGCAGCCTCGTTTCACTCGACAGCTCCTACAGGCTAGAGTGACTGCGGTCGTGCAAAAACAATAAAAACTCTGGGGTAAATCCATGTCCGAATTGAACCTGCAGCCCAACGTTGCCGAATCGCTGAACCGCTGGCACGAGATGATCCGCACCGGCAACTTGAGCGCCCTGCCCGAGTTGCTTGACGCCAAAGCCGTATTCCGCTCACCGATGGCGCACACGCCCTACCCCGGCGCGCCGGTGGTGTCGATGATCCTCAATACGGTGTTCGAGGTGTTTCAAGACTTTGAATATCACCGTGAGCTGGCGACGGCGGATGGTTTGAATGTGATTCTGGAGTTCAGCGCCAAGGTCGGAACGAAGGAACTGAAAGGCATCGACATGATTCGCTTTGATGAGCAGGGCAAGATTGTCGAGTTTGAAGTGATGGTGCGGCCGTTGAGCGGGTTGCAGGCGTTGGGCGAGGAAATGGGGCGGCGGCTTGGCGCTTATCTGGCCTCCGCGAAACCCTGACATCTGAACATCTGAACATCTGAACGTCTTAACGTCTTAACACCGAAACAATTCTGTAGGAGCTGCCGAAGGCTGCGATCTTTTGATTCTAAAACAAGATCAAAAGATCGCAGCCTTCGGCAGCTCCTACAGGGACTACAGGGAATACAGGGAATACAGGGAATACAGAGGGATATCGAGGGATAAAAAAAGCCCACTGACCGTCGCCGGTGCAGTGGGCTTTGTGTGTCAGGGGTCTAATTACAGAGCCATGTCACGTGCAGCGTTTTCCTTCGGTGCTTCAGCTTTTTCAGCCGCAGGCGCAGCCGGAGCAGCGACCTGACCGATCACTGGAGGCGTCGGCAGTTCGAGGATCTTGGCGGTGTAAGCCCATTCTTCAGCCACTTTCGCTGGATCGCTGTTCAGCTGAGTGCCGTAGCTTGGCACGATCTGGTGCAGCTTGGTTTGCCACTCTGGGCTAGCCACTTTGTCTTTGAAGACTTTCTGCAACACGCTCAGCATGATCGGTGCAGCGGTCGACGCGCCTGGCGATGCGCCTAGCAGGCCGGCGATGGAGCCGTCTTGTGCCGCAACGATTTCGGTGCCCAGTTTCAGCACGCCGCCAGCGGCTTCATCACGCTTGATGATTTGCACGCGTTGGCCGGCTTGCCACAGGCGCCAGTCTTCGGCTTTGGCGTTCGGGAAGTATTCCTTCAGCGCGTTCAGACGGTCTTCATCCGACAGCATCAGTTGGCCAGCGAGGTACTCGACCAGCGGGTATTCCTTGATGCCGACCTTGGTCATCGGCCAGATGTTGTGGGTGGTGGTGCTGGTCAGCAGGTCCAGGTACGAGCCTTCTTTGAGGAACTTGGTGCTGAAGGTCGCGAATGGGCCAAACAGGATAACGCGCTTGCCGTCCAGAACACGGGTGTCCAGGTGTGGAACCGACATCGGTGGCGCGCCAACCGAAGCTTTACCGTAGGCCTTGGCCAGGTGCTGTTCAGCGATGGTCGGGTTATCGGTCACCAGGAACGAGCCGCCTACCGGGAAGCCTGCGTATTCCTTGGCTTCAGGAATGCCCGACTTCTGCAACAGGTGCAGTGCACCACCGCCCGCGCCGATGAACACGAACTTGGCGTCGGTTTCGGTTTTGCTGCCGTCTTTCAAGTTTTTGTAGCTAACGCGCCAAGTGCCATCGGCATTCTTGGTGATGTCCTGCACTTCGCTCGACAGTTTCAGATCGAAGTTAGGCTTGGTTTGCAGGTGGGCAGCGAACTGGCGGGTGATTTCGCCGAAGTTCATGTCGGTACCCAGCGGACTCCAGGTGGCCGCGATTTTCTGGTTCGGGTCACGCCCTTCCATCATCAGCGGAACCCACTTCTTGATCACAGCCGGGTCTTCGGAGTACTGCATGCCGGCGAACAGCGGGCTCGCTTGCAGGGCTTCGTAGCGCTTTTTGAGGAACTTGATGTTGTCATCACCCCACACGAAGCTCATGTGCGGTGTGGTGTTGATGAACGAGCGAGGGTTCTTCAGAACGCCTTGCTGAACCTGCCAGGCCCAGAACTGACGGGACACCTGGAACGCTTCGTTGATCTCGACAGCTTTCGGGATCGTCACGTTGCCTTTGTCATCTTCCGGGGTGTAGTTCAGCTCAGCCAGAGCCGAGTGACCGGTACCGGCGTTGTTCCAGCCGTTGGAGCTTTCGAGGGCGACGCCGTCGAGGCGCTCGACCATTTCCATCGACCAGCTTGGCTCCAGCTCATTGATCCACACACCCAGGGTGGTGCTCATGATGCCGCCGCCGATCAACAGCACGTCGACTTTCTTTGCTTCTTCAGCATTGGCGGACGACATCCCCATCGCCAAAGCCAGCCCCAGCAGAGCTGTGTTCACTTTCTTAAACATCCGTAGCACCTATGATAAAACGCCTTCCGCCCGTCGCTGTTATCAGCATGCGATCCGCTTTGGTGACGCTCAGGCTGGCGTCGCAGATTCCGGCACACTGCAATTTTGACGGGTGGGCACACAAGGCCGACGTACCGCATCGACCTCAGTTAATGTCCCTTCTGAACTGGTTTCTTATCATTATTGGCATCAGCTACTTGAGCGACAGGGATTCCGTCAGCTCGCCACGCGGCAAGCAGACTGAATTAGGTCAAACCAAGTTGGCGCGAAGAATATCACGTCAGGACAAACCCGCGCGTCTGTTCCCGACTTGATAGTCCTTTTACGTTCAGGGACTTATCGGCTGGAGGGGGTTGAACATGAATCTTGGGGCGGGCATTTAAGTATTGGGGTGACTGGACGGGCCTCTTCGCGAGCAAGCTCTGCTCCTACGAAAAGCGGGTATCAACGATCCCCGTAGGAGCAAAGCTTGCTCGCGAAAGCGGCCGCTCAATCACTGCAAAACTCTGTTACAACCGAAACCGATCCACCGACTGCGCCAACTGCCCCGCCAGACTCGACAGCTCATCCGTAGTCGTCGCCGTCTGCCCGATCACCCGGCTATTGCCCTCGGACATCTCCGCAATCATCTCGACCTGATGAGCAATCTCGTTACTGGCCAAGCTCTGTTCACCAATCGTGCGGGTAATGTCATTGACCAACTGTGTGGTACTTAATGTGGCCTCCAGAATCTCCCGGATCGCCCTCTCCACCTCTGCCGTCACCGCCATGCCCTTGTCGACCTGCGCCACACCCGCTTCCATGCTGCTCACCGCCTCGCGGGTGCTGTGCTGAATGCGCGCGACCATCGCAGCAATTTCCTGGGTCGAGGCACTGGTGCGTGCCGCCAGACTGCGCACTTCATCCGCCACCACGGCAAAACCACGACCCTGTTCGCCCGCCCGCGCCGCTTCGATCGCAGCGTTAAGCGCCAGTAAATTGGTCTGGTCGGCGATGCTTTTGATCACTTGGATAATGTTGAAAATGCCTTCGGATTCCTGATCCAGCGTGCGGATCACTTGCGCCGACTGTTGCGCCGAACGAGCAATGTCGTCCATATCGCTGACCACTTGATGAATCACCCCGCCGCCCTCCTTCGCCAGGTTTTCTGCCTGATTGGCCATGCTCAGGGCGCGTTCGGCGTGGCGAGTGATTTCCTCGATACTCGCGGTCATCTGGCTGGCAGCAGCGGCCATGGTGCTGGCGGCGACGCTTTGTTGCTGGCTGCTGTCGGCGACTTGATGGCAGCCGTGGCTGAGTTGCTCGCTCATGCCGCTGACGCCGTGGGCGTTGCTACGCACCACGTCGATCATGTTGCGCAAATCGCGTTGCATGGTCGCCAGCGTGCGAATCAAAGCGCTCGCTTCGTCCTTGCCGGACGGCTCGGTGATAGGTTCACTGAGGTTGCCGTGGGCGATGCTTTCGGCGATGCGGCTGGCGGTTTTCAACGGCCCGAGAATGCTGCGGATCACCCAGCGCCCCTCGACCAAAAGCAGCAACAGCCCCGCCAGTAAGACCACGCCGAGGGCAATGTTGGCGTTGCGGATCGCGGCTTCGGTGCCAGCGCTGGTCTCACGGGTATTGGCTTCAATCAATTCACTCAACGCGGCCATCTGCGTTTCCAGCTGGCTGAACGCCGCATTGAACGTGCCCAGTTCCTGCTGCGCAGCGTCCGGGTTATCCAGCGCCAGGCCGACAATGCGTTCCCCGGCATTGATGTAAGTTTCAAGGCTCGGTTTGATCTGCTCCAGCGCCGATCGCAACGTCGGGTTGATCGGCAGTTTCAGGTTTTCTTCCAGCACTTCACGAAAATGCCGCGCATGCTCCTCGATCGAACTGCGTGCCTCGGCCGGCGTGCTGGTGCTTTTGCCCAGCCCCACCAACATTGCCGAATAGACGTCGGCACGCAGGGCGTCGTGCATCATGTCCGCTTCCATGTGGTTGCGCAGCGCGCTCATGCTCACCGCGTTGTCGCTCACCGCCGAAGCCATGTGCAGGTTACCGACGTAGCTGACCAGACTCACGAGCAATGCCGTCAGCAGACTGGTAACAATCAGCAACACTAAACGCAGTTTGATCGACACCGTGGGTTTCTCCTTGGGGGACGCCGGTAAAGGCCTGTCAGTCCTAGAGTTAAGCCTATTTGCGCCGGTCTGCCGCGCCAGAGCGTGTCGGCAGATGTCTGCGCGCAGGGCAACGGCGATAAAACTTTCAGTTTGAGCGGCAAGTCTCATTTTTCAACGCACGCGGACATGGCCTTCATCGCCGGTTAATGCCGGCAGGCTATTGAGTCCGTCGTTCTGAAAACTCATGCAGCACAAGGAAACGCTTATGAAACGCGCATTGTGGTTAGGTCTGCTCGGCACCTTCGCAATCGGCACTGCTCAGGCAGCGACGGAAAAAGTCGCGATCAATCTGGTCAGCGCCGACGGTGCACCGCAGGCGATCGGCTCGATTACCGTCAGTGAGACGCCGTATGGCCTGTTGTTTACCCCTGATCTGAAATCCCTGCCGGCCGGCGTGCACGGTTTTCACGTGCACGAAAACGGCAGTTGCGAGCCGGGCATGAAGGACGGCGTCAAAGGCGCGGCACTGGCAGCTGGCGGGCACTTCGATCCGCAGAAAACCGGCAAGCACCTCGGCCCATACGCAGACGGCCATCTCGGTGACCTGCCGGCGGTGTACGTGACCGCTGACGGTATCGCCAATTACCCGGTGCTGGCGCCGCGCCTGAAGAAAATCTCCGAGATCAAGGGCCACGCGCTGATGATTCACGCCGGTGGCGACAACCATTCCGACATGCCAAAACCTCTGGGTGGTGGCGGTGATCGCATGGCCTGTGGCGTGATTTGATAGAACTCGCGTCAAGACCGGGCACCCGCCATGGCGTGCCCGCGTCTGCAGAATTAACGCCTCACGGAACTCCCGCCCTCCGCGCACCTCTCACATTATGCAGTCCTTCCCTTTTTGCTTAGCGCTTGTGGAGGAACCCCGTCATGCGCAAGTTATTGCTCGTTTCTTCTTTACTCTTATGCCTGCCCGTCGGCTCCGCTATGGCCAAGGTCGATGCGGGGGATGTGGCCACTTCGGCCGGCGTTTCCGCTTCGCTGTACTCGACCTTCAAGGATCACAAAATGGTGATCCCGGCGCGTGACGACTTGTCTGCCTTTGTCGCCAGCGGCGGAGCCATTCGCGGGGTTTATCTTGAGTCGGTGTTGCAACAGGTTCGTCAGGAAAATCCCGGCATCAACGCCAGCGATGAAGACCTCGCCAACGCCATTCTGGTGCATTACGAAGGCCTGAATCAGTAGCCAGCACGGAGCAAGCAGCCGATGGATGGCCGCTGAAGGCGCATAGGCAAAACTGTCCGACGGCCTCTATGATGGAGGCCATGACGACGACTGCGCCTTTGCGCTCCCCCTGCCCACCCGGCGCCTGCGATTGCGGGCGCGACCCGTTGCTGGACACACCCGGTGCGGACTTGCGCATCCTGCGCCTGACCCGCGAGGAAGAAAAAGTCCTGCTCGCGCGCCTCGAAAAACTGAAAAACCTCGACGACCTCCGGCACCTGCAAAGACGCATGTTCGAGCAGTTGGGCATTCGCGTCGACGTCACACCGGGTTTTCACGAAGTGCGCACCATGCTCGGCATCGAGATCGAAATCGACGCGCTGCCGGGTCTGTGCCGTAAAACGCGCAAGTCGATTCCAACGGCGATTAGACGGGGCCTGAACAACAACCCCGAAATCGCTTTTGAATTGCTTAACGCCCACGACTTGCTGCGCGACACCTGATCACTTTTTCATGCCGACTCGTTTGCGCATCTCGGCGGTGATGCTCTGCCGGGTTTTCTTCATGTCAGCCCAAGGCTCATCGCCAACCTCGGCCAACCGTTCGTGGACGTTATGCACGTTCCATTGGTTGCCGCCCTTGATCTCCCCAACCTCTTCACGAAACAGCGGTACCGACACCGGTAGCCCTTCGCGCGTACGCGCCGAGTAAGTGCAGATGGTGGTGGCGCCGAGGCCGTTGCGCAGGTAGTCGATGAAGATCCGCCCGACACGGTTTTTCGGCCCGGACACCGCCGAAAATCGATCCGGCAACAGCTTGGCCATATGGCTGACGATCGCGTGGCTGAAATCCTTCACTTCATCCCAGCCGAGCTTGCGGGTGATCGGCACCACCAAGTGAATACCCTTGCCGCCACTGGTTTTCAGAAACGCTTTCAAGCCCAGTTCATCGAGCACGGTCAAGGTCAGCGCAGTGGCTTCGACCATGCTTTTCCATGGCAGCGCCGGATCAGGGTCGAGGTCGAGTACGAAGCGATCGGGTTTATCCAGATCCACCGTGGTTGCGTTCCAGGTGTGCAACTCGACCGTGCTCATCTGCACCGCGCCGATCAGCGCTTCAGCGTTGTTGATCAGCATCACCGGTTGGCCGGTGACGTCTTTGTCCAGCGTGCTGATGCCGGGGATCGCCAGGCGCTCAGCGTTCTTCTGGAAGAACAGTTCACCCGCAATGCCATCCGGCGCGCGCACCAGCGCCACCGGGCGATCCTTGAGTTGCGGCAGAATCCATTCGGCAACGCTGGTGTAGTACTCGGCCAGTTGCATTTTGGTCGTGCCGCTGACCGCGTCGATCACCCGATCAGGGTGAGTAATACGGACTTTGCCGTTGGCCAGACCGAGTTGCGACGGCGCAGTCTCAGCCTTTTCCGCGGGCACTTTTTTCGCCGGTTTTTTCCCAGGGCTTTTCGCTGCGGATTTCGTCTCTGAAGTCTTCACCGGTTTCGCTCGCTCCTCAGTAATGTCCTTGGCCGGTTTGTCATCGCGCAAACCATGGAACACGGCGTGGCGCACCGAGCCGTCCTTGGTCATTTCAGCGAAGGCGATTTCGGCCAGCAATTTCGGTTTGAGCCAGTGCACGCCTTTGGCCTCGAAACCGCTCGGCGGATTGACCACGGCAGCCTTCTTCACCTGCAACGGTTTCAGCTGCGCCAGAATGCTTTTCAGCGTCGCTTCGTTGAAGCCCGTGCCAACCTTGCCGGCGTAGCGCAATTCGCCGCTGTCGCGATCATGCAGACCGAGCAGCAAGGCACCGAAGGCACTGCGCGAACCTTTCGGATCGGTGTAGCCGACGACGACAAATTCCTGCCGATGCTTGCACTTCAGTTTGATCCAGTCACCGCTGCGTCGCGACACATAAGGCGAGCCGAGGCGTTTGCCGATCAGGCCTTCCATCTGCATCTGACAAGCGCTGTTGAGCAATGCATCCGGGGTTTCGTCGAAGGCTTCGGAATAGCGCAGCAGCGGATTTTTCTGCGCGCCGAGGATCGTCGCTAGCGCGGCTCGACGCTCTTCAACCGGCACCTCACGCAAGTCGACGCCGTTGAGATACGGCAGATCAAACAGGTAGTAGAGAATGTTGCCGCTGCGCCCAGCCTCGAAAGCATTTTGCAGCGCCTGAAAATCCGGCACGCCATGTTCGTTGGCGACGACCATTTCGCCGTCCAGCCAGGCCGATTCCAGACCCAGCGCGGCCAAGGCTTCGGCCTGTTGCGGCAACTTGTGCGTCCAATCGTGGCCGTTGCGGGTGAACAGTTGCACCTGGTCGTGATCGATCCGCGCCATGATCCGGTAGCCATCGAATTTGATTTCGTAGCTCCACTGCCCTTCAGGCGCGCTGTCGACCAGTGTGGCCAATTCGGGTTTGAGCTGCGCCGGCAGCTTGGCTTTATGCGCGCCCGTCAGCGTGCCGGTGGCTTTTTTGCGCGATTTGGCGGCGGGTTTCTTCACCGGTTTGCTTTGCTCGGCGGCGAGTTTCGGTTTGTCGACGAGGGTGCGTTCGCTCAACACGCTGTCCGGCTCAGCGACCAGAACGTCGTAATCATCCTGAGGCCGCGCCGCGCCGTCCTGATGTTTGATCAGGAACCACTGCTCCTTTTTTCCCGGCATGTGCGTGCGCACCAGATTCCAGATCCCGCCGAGTTTCTCGCCTTGCAGCTCGAACTTGAGCTTGCCTTTCGCGTAGGCCTGTTGCGGATCCTCCTGCGGAATCCACACGCCGCGATCCCAGACAATCACATCGCCCGCGCCGTAATGCCCTTCGGGAATGCTGCCCTCGAAGGTCGCGTAGTCCAGCGGATGATCCTCGACGTGCACCGCCAGGCGCTTGACCTTGGGATCCAGCGACGGCCCCTTCGGCACTGCCCAACTCTTCAACGCGCCATCGAGTTCCAGGCGAAAGTCATAATGCAGGTGCGAAGCGTCGTGCTTCTGGATGCAGAACTGCAAGGCGTGCTCGGCGGCGGTTTTGCGGCCCGAGCGTTTGACTGCCGCCGGTTCCGAGGTTGCCGAGAAATCGCGCATGCGGTTGTAGTCGTCGAGGTTCCTGTTCATCGTGCACCTGCCTGATTTCAGCCCATTCGGGTGACGGTCAACGCCACCACGGCGATCCGGTCGACCCGTTGATATCCGGGGTTCAGCAGCTCTTCGCCAAAGACATCCGGATCGATTTCACGGTACGTCCAGGCGAAGCGTTTTTCATCGAGTCGCGGCAGCACCGTGTCGAGGAATGGATCACGGCCATCGACCATCGCCACGCCGGTATAGAGCAGCAGCGAACCACCGGGAGCCAGCCTATTCAGCGCCTGCTCGACGATCCGTAGTGACAGTCCCGCGCCAAGTGTTCCGCCACCGTGGCGATAGGCGCGCTCCGCCGGATCGGCCATGTACGGCGGATTGGCGACGATCAGATCGAACTCGCCGTCGACGCCGTGCAACAGATCACTGGCGTGAACTTCAACGTTGGCGACTTCCGCCAGCGCCGCATTAATTGCAGTCAGGCGCAGCGCGGCGGGATTAATGTCCAGCGCCAGGACTTGCGCCTCGCGACGGGCTCGGGCGATCACGATCGCACCGACGCCCGCGCCACAACCGATGTCGACCGCGCGATGGATCGGGGCGAAGTTCTGTTGCAGATGAGCGTGGATCATCTGGGCGAAACGGTAGGTGTCGGGGCCGAAGAACACCGAGTCCGCCGCGTCGGTCGGGAACGCCGAATGCACGAACAACAGATCATCCAGGCTCGACCAGCGCACGCGACTTTTCAGCTGGCCTTCGTAGGTGTCGATGACTTGCGCCTCCTGTAACTGGCGCTGTTCGTCGGCGGAGAGCAAACCGGGTTCGAATGGCCGCGACCAGCCAAACACATCACGCAGGCTGTCAGCCATTTGCCCTTCGTCGCGCTGATTAACGCGCTGATGCGTCAGCGGCGTCGGGGTGATGAAACGGTAGCCATCGGCCTGAAGGCGCCGGCCCAGTTGCAGCAGCGCCAGATCATGGCTGCTGAATTGTTCTTCCTGACTCATTGAAAATTTCCTTACGGCTGGCGTGATTTGAGTTCGATGAATCGTCGGGTGGCGAGCAACCCGGCCGGGTGTGCATGGCGATCCGGGGCGAGCCACGGAATCAGCGTCGCGATTTGCGTGAGACCGTCCTGACCTTGCAACGCCGCGTTCAATTGCTGCACATCGGGATCCTGCTCGGGCACCGCGATCGATGCCGCCGTTTGAGGCCGGCGCCGAGCGACTTTCGGCTTTTCCGAAGATTTCCAATCGCCGGCAATCCAGTCATGCACCAGTTGTTTTTCATAGGCGTTGAACACGCCGAACATCGCCGCACCGTCACCCGCGATCAGTTGCCAAAAGCGGCTGTTCTGTGGGTCTTCGTTGCGTTTGATCCAGCCTTTGTCCTGCAGCGCTTGCATGAAGCCGGGCAATTGCTCAGGTGTCGACAGCCATTGATTGACGGTCTGGCCTTCAAAGCGGCAGTAGTCGGAATGCATGTGCTGGCCGAACGGCCGCTTGCGCTCAAGCATCGCCAACAATTCACGCTCAAGGTCGAAGCCTTCGATGATCGCGCGACTGCCCTGCCCCAGATCATTAAGGCGATAACCGAGCGATACACGACGCAGAAAATCGGCGCGATCAGCCTCCAGTGGCAACAGGTCGAGCACCGCCTGCACGGCTTTTTGCGCATGGCCGGTGCTGGCGTTGTCGATGGTCACGTGCAGAGTGAAATAATAGGGATCGATGCCCAGCTCGCTGAGTTCGTAACTAGTGATCAGCAGGTGCAATGGCAGCTGCTCGTAACCCAGGTTGTAGCCGATCACTTCTGGCAAGCAATCGACACCGGCGATGCCAAGCGCCAGTTGCAACGCGCCTTGCAGATAGTGTTCATCGGCGATCGCGGCGCTGTCCTGCAAGTCGTGTTCGGCAAGGAGTTTGCGGTAGATCACCACATGGTTTTGCGCGGGGTTGCCGTCGCCGAGTTCTTCCAGATAGGTGGTGAGCAAACCGGCGAAACGCGGATCCTGCCACTGCGCCAGCAAGCCATACAACCACGCGCCGTCGACCAGTTTGGTCGGCGCCACTGCTTGCAGAAAGTACAGCGCCTGCGCCTTGCAGGTGAAGAATTGCCGAGCCCCGCCGGCTTTACGTTGTTGCAGATATTCGGCGTATTGCTGCGCGACATCGGTGCAATGTTCGGCCACCCAGGCGTGCCACGTCGTCGGGTCTTGCGGCAGCGTATCCGGAAGTTGCCCGGCGTTTTGCAGTTGCTCGTGCAGGAATGACTGCGCCAACGCCTGCGGATTTTCATCCTTGAGCAACGCGTCATAAATGCAGCGGATATTCCCGGCAGGATTGATCGCCTGCGGCTGGGCAGGCGTGGAATGCAGGCGTGTCAGGACGGTCATGGCAGTTTTCTCGGTCGATTGGCAGGACGCTGTTCACGCGCCTCTACAGCAGCAGAGGCGTCGCGCCTGTGAAAAATTCAATCGACGTGAAAATTGCCCGGACGGACGGCCCTTTCGAAGCGTTTGCAGCCAATGAATCTCCTGCGACACCTGAAACCACTGAAACTGCTGAAACTGCCGAAATTGCCGAAATTATCTGTAGGAGCTGCCGAAGGCTGCGATCTTTTGATGTTGATTGTTTAGGATCAAAAGATCGCAGCCTTCGGCAGCTCCTACATGGGCAAACATCGTATTACGGGGTTAGATCTTGTAATTGGGGTTACATCGTGCAACGGGTTGGATTCGCGTTTGGGCGAGGGATGGCTAGGGTTCAAAGACGATGATTTTTGGAGGGCAAAGGAATGCCTGTTGCGGCAAAAGGATGTGGATTGAGGAAGGGGCGGTATTCGGAGTCAGGGCAGGTTTATCTGTTGACGGTGGTGGTTGATCAGCGTCGGCCGGTTTTTGCCGATTTTTCATTCGGACGGTTGTTGGTTGAACAATTACGCTTGGCAGAAGAATCAGGATCGGTTCAATCACTGGCATGGGTCGTCATGCCGGATCACTTGCATTGGCTGGTTGAGCTTAAACAAGGTTCATTGGCGCAACTGATGTGCCGCGTCAAATCGCGGAGTTGTCGTTCGATCAATCTCAGACGGGGCAGTCAGGGGCGGCTGTGGCAGCGTGGGTATTACGATCGGGCATTGCGGCGGGATGAGGATTTGAAAGCGGCTGCGCGGTATATCGTGATGAACCCTTTGCGGGCCGGGTTGGTTGCGCGGTTGGGGGATTATCCGTTGTGGGATGCGGTTTGGGTTTGAAAATCCAGATCAAAAGATCGCAGCCTTCGGCAGCTCCTTGTATGTTGCCCTCACACCAGTCAATTGAGATCTAGGCTCACTGGTGCGGACATACGAAGATGTTTTTCTGGGGGAGACCGATCGCTCCTAAAGGCAGGACTTGCTCCTGACCTTGTCTGTAGAGAGGTCCCCCCGCCTCATTGCCCACCACGAAGAGTATCGAGAAGCCGACGAGTCGGACTTCGCATTACAAGGTTGCAGTGGCATGAAGTTCGAGGTCAGGGGAACCAGGAAGCATTTTTAACCCAGTTCACTCGGAGTTGAAAGCATGAGCATGCATGTCGGTTTGGATGTGGGGTCTCGCACGACCGCCATGGGTTGGCGTAACGACGGTCGTTTTGCAGGCGCCTGCAACATCGACCAAACACCCGCAGGGCGTAAGGCGGCGATCAACAAGTTGCTCGAACTCAAGCCTTTATCCGTGGTGATGGAAGCCACCGGCATCTATTACCTGGATTTGGCCATGGAGCTCGCTGCGGCGGGTTTGCCCGTTTCGGTTATCAATCCGAAGAGCTTTCATAACTTCGCCAAGCTGATGCTGAAAAACAGCAAAACCGATGCAATCGATGCCCAATTGCTAGCTGAATACGGCGAGCGCATGAGCCCAAGATTGTGGACTCCACCTACAGCCATACAGCTGGAGTTGCGGGCTATCGGAAGGCATATCAATCGTCTGACATGTCATCGCACCCGAGCCAAGAACGAGCTGCATGCGCTGAAGGCTACTCAAACAACCCTGACGATGTTGATTGAAGACGAAGAAGAAGCCATTGAGGCCTTCGACAAGCGAATCGAGCGTTTCAGGCTCGCAGGCCGGGCACTGATCGACAATTGCCCGACGTTAAGCGCCCAGTTCGGGCACATGATCGCAGCGCCGGGGATGGGCGAAATTTCAGTATTTGCGGCACTGGCTGAATTGACGACTTTGCCGGTGACGCTTAAATCCGCGCAGGTCAGCCGACATGCAGGACTCGATGTGCGGCTTACGCAATCAGGTACCAGCATCGATAAACCTGGGCGGATAAGTAAGGGCGGAAACGCCTACCTACGCTCAGCGATGTATATGCCAGCGCTGACCGCCATTCGTTGCGACAGCAACGTGAAAGCCTTTTACGAAGCGCTGATCGGGCGAGGAAAGAGAAAGATGCAGGCGATCGTCGCCGTCATGCGCAAATACCTGACCGGTCTGTGGGCTTGCATGCAAGCCGGAGAAGATTTCGATACGGCCAAGCTTTTTAGCGCAAAAGACCTCGCAAAAGCTTGACCGTAAACAGAGTATCTACAGGGACAAATATACCCAATGTGCTGCGATCTTTTGACGTTGGCTTACGCCTGCCCTTTGGCCTGCTGCTCGAGATGCACCTGCAAATCCGGATCGATCTGCAACGCTGCTGCCAGTTCATCCAGATAGCTGCGTTCGGCATCCTGCTGGTCATCCACCAGCAACACGCTGGACAGATACATTTCGGCCGCGATGGCGGGGTCACCGTTTGCCGACTGGGCGACTTCACTGGCGTCCAGCGGTTTGGCGACTTCGGCGTCGAGCCATTGCTGCAATTGTGGATCGTCGGTGTGCTTGCCGATTTCTGCGCTGATCAGGTGTTTTTCCGATTCATCGATACGCCCGTCTGCCTTGGCCGCTGCGATCAAGGCGCGCAGCACTGCGTGGCTGTGTTCTTCGACGTCCGGGCCCGCGAGCAGGTTGGCCGTTTGTGGAATCTGTTGTGGCGCGGTGCTGGCCTGGCTGCGTTGCCAGGCTTGATACGCCTGAAACGCCATCATCCCCAGCGACGCCAGTGCCGCGTAATTGGTGCCGCCGCCGGAACGACTTTGCGTGCCGCCACCGCCGCCCAGCGCGCCTCCCAAGGCGCCGCCCAACCCACCACCGCCAGCCGAACCGCCGCCGAGCAATCCACCGAGCAAACCGCCCAGTCCGCCTAGACCACCGGCAGACCCGCCGCCGCTGGCCGCGCCCGAGCCGCCACCAAGCAGACCACCCAGCAAGCCCCCGAGCCCGCCCAGACCGCCACCGGCCGAGGCGTTACTTTGTTGTCCCGCCGAGGCCTGGCCTCGCAGCAGTTGTTCGAGTAAATCAGTGGTGTTCATGGCGTCATCCTCAGACATTGGCAGTGACTGCGTCTGGCAACTCTAGACCCCTGCAGCCATTGCGCCAGCACCGTTTGGCCGACACTCAAGGCCCTCGCCGGTTTGCCCCGGGAATTTTTCCATCGGCCAGCTAAGATTCAAGGGTGGTGAACCTTATCCCGGCCAGACCGGTCGATAGCTGCAACCCCGACCCGGTTTGCCGGCGCCCTTGCCACTCAAGGGTGATACCCGGCTTGCTTCACTTTCTGGAGAACGCCCCCGTGATATCGACCGTACACATCGCCAGGCTCAAAGCATGGGGCGCCCATGGTTTTACCGCGACCGGCGTGGTCACTGCTTTCCTTGCTACCCTCGCCCTATTGGAAAACCAGCCGACCCACTGCCTGATGTGGCTGGGCGTGGCGCTGATCGTCGACGGCCTCGACGGCGCCCTCGCGCGCAAGGTTAATGTGCAATCGGTGCTGCCGAGTTTCGACGGTTCGATCCTCGATCTGGTGATCGATTACCTGACCTACGTGTTTATCCCGGCGCTGTTCATCTATCGCTACATTCCGCTGCCGGATTACACCCTGCTGCTGACTGTGTCGCTGATTCTGGTGTCGTCACTGTTCTGCTTCTGCAACGTCAATATGAAGAGCAAGGACAACTACTTTGTCGGGTTTCCGGCAGCGTGGAATGTGGTTGCGTTGTGTTTGTACATCATCGGCCCTGGGCCTTGGATCACGTTTTTGACGGTGATCGGGCTGGCGCTGTTGACGGTGACTCGGATGAAATTTTTGCATCCATTCCGTGTGCGCCGGTTTATGCCGATCAACATTGCGGTGACGGCGATCTGGCTGCTGTGCAGCTTGTCGCTGGTGCTCAATCACCCGGTGATCAACCCGTTGGTGATGGGGTTGTGGTTGCTGATGTCGGCGTACTTTCTGGGGATCTGCATCTGGCGCACGGCGCTGGAATGGTTTGATCGGGCGCATCAGAAGTAGCACCTTAAACCCAACACCAAACCCTGTGGGAGCGAGCCTGCTCGCGAAAGCGATATGTCAGCAAAGAACTATTTAACTGACAGTCCGCTTTCGCGAGCAGGCTCGCTCCCACATGGCCTGCGTTGATCTAACAAATAAGTCTAGCGTTTGCTGATCACCACCTCCAGATACTCACTCGGCACCACCAGCGAATCCTCTCCTGCTCGATTCATACGATTGAGCAAATCCGCCAGATCACTTTCCAGCGCCTGCCCACTCTCCGGCGGCAGCGCGGCGAACGCCTTGTGCACCGGCCCGTACCAATGGCGGAAGATATCGATAAAGTGCGCCGCCGAGCGATAGCGGAAATTGAACTCGCGGCGTGTTACCTGCACGACAAAATCGTGATCATCGAAATGCTCATGCAGCCAAGCTTCCGCGCCCCAGTTCGACGGTGGCTGGGCGATCGCCGGGGGCGGCAGATGCCGGCCGAGGGTTTTGAACATCTGGCCGACGAAACCTTCCGGCGTCCAGTTGGCCAGGCCGATCCGTCCACCTCGGCGACAGACCCGACCCAGCTCAGCGGCCGCTTTGTCCTGATCCGGCGCAAACATCACGCCGAACGTCGACAGCACTGCGTCGTAACTCTCATCTTCGAACGGCAGATCCTCAGCGTCAGCGACTTGGAAGGTCACGTCGAGATGTTCGGCGCGCGCCCGATCCTGTCCACGCTCCAACAGCGCTGCTACGTAATCGGTGGACGTCACCAATGCGCCCCGCCGCGCCGCTGCCAGCGTGGCATTGCCGTTGCCGGCCGCGACGTCCAGCACCTCTTCATCGCAACGCAGATCACAGGCTTCGGCGAGGTTTTCACCGACGATTTGCAGGGTGGTGCCGATCACGGCGTAATCGCCACTGGCCCAGGCGACCTTCTGGCGTTCTTTCAAGGCAGTCAGATCAATCGGTGCAGTCATGAATTCGAGCTCCGCTGCGTTCTTGTTATGGACATGGGGAACCGGGCCGGCAGTGACCCCGCTCAATCACTATCGCGCCGCGTCTGCCTGGCGTCCCGGCCAATCGTCCGGCAACCCGTCAAAACCGCTGCTTTGCCGATGAATGGTGGAAATCTGTAAAGCCGCTGCAACAGCCTCGGGATTGCCAGCGACGGTGGATTGGTTTTTGATGCACGACCGCCTCTGGAACGGACTCGACCGATGTCACTGCAAATCGATTGGCTCGCACATCACATGCAACACAGCGACCGCTATGCCGAGTGGATTCATCAGCAATTTCACTACGAATATGCGCATCAGCCCTTGGCCGATTGGCAGCGTGAATTTGCTCAAGGGCAAAGCAACGGTGAATGGTCGTGCCTGATTGCTCTGGACGGCGAACGGCTGGTCGGCGGCGCAGCGTTGGCCCGCGA
Organism: Pseudomonas rustica; assembly: GCF_049959085.1. Taxonomy (NCBI): domain Bacteria; kingdom Pseudomonadati; phylum Pseudomonadota; class Gammaproteobacteria; order Pseudomonadales; family Pseudomonadaceae; genus Pseudomonas; species Pseudomonas rustica. Next base: position 3,212,726 of record NZ_CP188200.1, read on the forward strand.
TGATCTGGCCCATCGGCCGGATCTCGGCCCGTGGCTGGCGTGTGTATTCGTCAGCACCGAAGCGCGCGGGCAAGGCTTGGCGGAGCGTTTGATTGACGGGATTTGTCAGGAGGCGAAGGACTGCGGGTTTGCGCGCTTGTACCTGCACACGCAATCCAAGCAGGACTACTACGCCAAACGCGGCTGGCAAGTGATGGAACGCTTCCGCGCGTGGGACAGTGAACACGCGCTGATGGCCCGCGACCTCTAATACACACCCATTCCCCTGCAGGAGCTGACGAGTGACACGAGGCTGCGATCTTTTGATCTTAAAAATCAGCATCAAAATCAAAAGATCGCAGCCTCGTTTCACTCGCCAGCTCCTACACTCATTTATACCCAGTCGAGGGGGCCGCAGGGCGCAGCGAACGCCCTGCCCGAATCCCCGACCACCGCCCGGTGGCGCATGCCTCGACCGTCAACGCCGCCGGACTGTGATCCTGTTTCAGGAGCACACACAATGGACGAGGCCCGACTCAACGACTTCATGGGCAAACTGGTCAACGACATGGGCGGCGCGGCGATGCTGGCCAATGTCATCGTCGGCGAAGAGCTCGGGTTGTACCGGGCGATGGCCGACAGCCAACCAATCAGCCCCGAAGCCCTCGCCGCAAAAACCACCTGCAACCCACGTCTGGTGCGCGAATGGCTCAGCGCCCACGCGGCGTCCGGCTACATGGAGCACCTCAACGGCCAATTCCGTTTACCGGAAGAACAGGCACTGGCGCTGGCCGTGGAGGATTCGCCGGTATACGTCGCCGGCGGACTGGGCGTGGTGGCGTCGTTTTTCCACGACAAAGACAAACTGGTCAAAGCCATGCGCGGCAACGGCGCCCTGCCCTGGGGCGATCACCATCCGTGCATGTTCACCGGCACCGAGCGCTTCTTTCGGCCTGGCTATAAGGGTCACCTGATCGCCGAGTGGTTGCCGGCACTGGACGGCGTGGTCGCCAAACTGGAGGCCGGCGCTAAAGTCGCTGATGTCGGCTGCGGTCACGGCGCCTCGACGGTGATCATGGCGCAGGCGTTTCCCAATTCACGTTTCGTCGGTTTCGACTACCACGCGCCGTCGATCACCGTCGCCACTCAGCGCGCTGAAGAAGGTGGCGTCAGCAGTCGGACGACGTTTTTTCAGGGCACCGCGAAAAGTTACCCGGGCGATGACTATGACCTGATTTGCTATTTCGACTGCCTGCACGACATGGGCGACCCGGTCGGTGCTGCGCGACATGCCTACGATTCGTTGAAGGATGACGGCACGGTGCTGCTGGTCGAGCCATTCGCCAACGATACGCTGGACGACAACATCAACCCGGTCGGGCGGTTGTTTTACGCGGCGTCGACGTTTATTTGCACGCCGAATTCGTTGTCGCAGGAGGTGGGTTTGGGTCTCGGTGCGCAGGCTGGGGAATTGCGTTTGCGAAAGGTGTTTACCGAGGCAGGTTTCAGGCATTTTCGCCGTGCTACACAAACACCGTTCAACCTGATACTCGAGGCGCGTAAATAACCCAGCCAGAAAAGTCAGTGCTAACCTGCATGTCATCCTCCAGCCTTCGGAGCGCTTGCCATGCTCGACAGCCCGACCCGCGAACACCTCGACACGCTGCAACAGGCGATGGCCGATGGCGATTTTCTGGTACTGACCGGCGCCGGCATCAGCACGCCTTCGGGCATCCCCGATTACCGCGACAGCGACGGCGTGCGTCGGGGTCGGCAGCCGATGATGTATCAGGAGTTCCTCGCTGCGCCGGAATCACGCCGCCGCTACTGGGCGCGGGCGATGCTGGGTTGGCCGCGAGTGCGTCAGGCCCGGCCGAATCCTGCGCACGAGGCGCTGGCCACGTTACAAAGTCACGGGCGAATCAGCGGACTGATCACGCAAAACGTCGACACCCTGCACGATCAGGCCGGCAGTCACGATGTCATCGAACTGCACGGCAGCCTGCACCGAGTGTTGTGTCTGGATTGCGCCCAACGCAGCGAGCGCGACGCCATTCAGCAGGTGATGGAAGCGCAGAACCCGTACCTGGCCGGCGTCGATGCGGTACAGGCACCCGATGGCGATACCCTGCTCGACCCGGCGTTCGAAGCACGCTTTCAATCGCCGCGCTGCCCGCATTGCGACAGCGAACGGCTGAAACCGGATGTGGTGTTTTTCGGCGAAAACGTCGCGGCCCATACGGCGGCACGGGCGATGGCCGCAGCGGAAAGTGCTGCGGGTTTGTTGGTGGTGGGGTCGTCGTTGATGGCGTATTCGGCGTTTCGCTTGTGCCGGGTGATCGCGGATCGGGGCAAGCCGTTGATTGCGATTAACCTGGGCAAAACGCGGGCGGATGATTTGCTCGATCTGAAAATCGAAGCGTCTTGCGAACAGGTTTTGCCCCTGCTAACACAACATCTCACTCCCTGACACCGCATTTTCCCCTGTGGGAGCGGGCTTGCTCGCGAAAGCGTCCTGTCAGCCAAAATCCCCTTCACTGACACACCCCTGTAGGAGCTGCCGAAGGCTGCGATCTTTTGATCTTTAAAACCAAAATCAAAAGATCGCAGCCTTCGGCAGCTCCTACACAGGATGCGTTTCAGGCATAGTTTTCCTGCTGGAGGAGAATATCGAACAACGCCTGCGCCGCCGCCGAGCGTTCATTCCCCGGTTCCGTCAGCACGCCAATCGCCCGCTCAACCGAATCAATCAACGTCAAACAATGCGCGCCCAATTCCTGCATTTGCTCGGCACACAACGCCGGCACCGCGCTCACCCCCAACCCACTGGCCACCATGCGCCCCACCGTCGCCAGTTGATGACTCTCAAACTCCACCGGCAATTTCATACCGCGCGCTTGCAAGTGCTCTTCAAGCATCACCCGCACCGTCGAGGGTCGTTGCAAGGTAATGAACGGCTCCTGCAACAACGTTTGCCAATCGATCTCGCTAAGCCGGGCCAGCGGCGAATCCTTCGGCACCACGGCGACGAAGCGATCCATATACAGCGGCGTGAACGTCATCGAGGTGTTCTGCATCGGCTCGAACGCTACACCCAATTCCACCTGACGATCACGCACCATCTCCAGCACTTGCTCGTTGATCACGTCGTTGACCGTGACGTTGACGTTCGGATAGCGCGCACGAAACGTCTTGAGGATCGGCGGCAGCAAGTTGCCGGCAAACGACGGCATCGCCGCCAGCGTCACGCGCCCGCGTTGCAGGCTGAAGCGCTGGCGCATTTCGTCTTCGGCGTTGTCCCAATCGGCGATCAGCCGTCGCGCCAATGGCAGCAGCGATTCACCCTCCGGGGTCAGCGCGACGTTGCGTGTGTTGCGGCTGAACAGGCGCCCGCCCAAACCTTCTTCCAAAGCTTTGATGGTCAGGCTCAACGCCGATTGCGACAGGTGCAGCCGCTCGCAAGCCACGGCGAAACTGAGGCTCTGCGCCACGGCGAGAAAGGCGCGGATCTGCTTAATGGTCATAATAAAACCTCTGAGCATGAAACCCGATGCATGATCGTTCCCTCGCTCCGCGTGGGAATGCAGCCCCGTAACGCTCTGCGTCACTGGACGCGGAGCGTCCATGGAGGCGCTACCACGCGGAGCGTGGTAACGATCAGCCATAACGTGGTGATTATTGAGCTTTATCAATCAATCAACCTTAAAAATCAACTTAACAAATATATCCCCCAGCGCGACACTCCAACCATTCGGCTAGCCAGCCGCCCGCAAATAATAAAAGAGGTGCATATGGCAGGTTTCGACAAGCGCGTGAGTTCTTACGAGGAAGCCCTGGCCGGGCTTGAGGACGGCATGACCGTCATCGCCGGCGGCTTTGGTCTGTGCGGCATTCCGGAAAACCTGATCGCCGAGATCAAACGCAAGGGCACCCGCGACCTCACCGTCGTTTCCAACAACTGCGGCGTCGACGGTTTCGGCCTTGGCGTGCTGCTCACCGATCGCCAGATCAGCAAAGTCATCGCCTCCTACGTCGGCGAAAACAAGCTGTTCGAAGAGCAACTGCTCAAAGGCGAAATCGAAGTCATCCTGACCCCGCAAGGCACCCTCGCTGAAAAAATGCGCGCGGGCGGAGCCGGCATCCCGGCCTTCTTCACCGCCACCGGCGTCGGCACTCCCGTCGCCGATGGCAAGGAAGTGCGTGAGTTCAAGGGTCGCAAGTACCTGATGGAAGAGTCCATTACCGGCGACTTCGCCATCGTCAAAGGCTGGAAAGCCGACCATTTCGGTAACGTCGTTTACCGTCACACCGCGCAGAACTTCAACCCGCTGGCCGCCACCGCCGGCAAGATCACTGTGGTCGAAGTCGAAGAAATCGTCGAACCCGGCGAGCTGGATCCGACGCAGATTCACACCCCGGGCATCTACGTCGATCGGGTCATTTGCGGCACGTTCGAAAAACGCATCGAACAGCGCACCATCCGCAAATAATTCAGGCTGACGGAGAATAACAACATGGCACTTACCCGCGAACAAATGGCTCAGCGCGTCGCCCGCGAAATGCAGGACGGCTTCTACGTGAACCTCGGTATCGGCATTCCGACCCTGGTCGCCAACTACATTCCTGAAGGCATGGAAGTCATGCTGCAATCGGAAAACGGCCTGCTCGGCATGGGCCCGTTTCCGACTGAAGAAACCATCGATGCCGACATGATCAACGCCGGCAAACAGACCGTGACGGCACGCATCGGCGCGTCGATTTTCAACTCCGCCGAATCCTTCGCGATGATCCGCGGTGGCCACGTCGACCTGACCGTGCTTGGCGCGTTTGAAGTCGACGTCGAAGGCAACATCGCCTCGTGGATGATCCCTGGCAAACTGGTCAAGGGCATGGGCGGCGCGATGGATTTGGTGGCCGGAGCCGACAACATCATCGTGATCATGACCCACGCATCGAAAGATGGTGAGTCCAAGCTGCTGTCCAAATGCAGCCTGCCGCTGACCGGCGCCGGTTGCATCAAGCGTGTGCTGACCGACCTCGCCTATCTGGAAATCGAAAATGGCGCTTTTGTCCTCAAGGAACGCGCACCTGGCGTCAGCGTCGAGGAAATCGTCGCCAAAACCGCTGGTAAACTGATCGTCCCGGATCACGTACCGGAAATGCAGTTCGCTGCCGAGTGAGGAATTCGAAAATGCAAGACGTCGTCATTGTTGCCGCCACGCGTACCGCGATCGGCAGTTTCCAGGGTGCCCTGGCCAGCGTTTCTGCGGTGGATCTGGGCGCGGCGGTGATCCGCCAGTTGCTCGAACAAACCGGTCTGGACGGTGCCCAAGTTGATGAAGTGATCATGGGCCAGGTGTTGACCGCCGGCGCAGGTCAAAACCCCGCGCGTCAGTCGGCGATCAAGGCTGGCCTGCCGCACGCGGTACCGGCGCTGACCCTGAACAAAGTCTGCGGTTCGGGCCTCAAGGCCCTGCACCTCGGCGCGCAAGCAATCCGTTGCGGCGACGCGGACGTGATCATCGCCGGCGGCCAGGAAAACATGAGCCTGTCCAACTATGTAATGCCGGGCGCCCGCACCGGTCTGCGCATGGGCCACGCGCAAATCGTCGACACCATGATCAGCGATGGTCTGTGGGATGCGTTCAACGATTACCACATGGGCATCACTGCCGAGAACCTCGTCGACAAATACGAAATCAGCCGCGAGCAGCAAGACGCCTTTGCTGCCGCGTCCCAGCAGAAAGCTGCCGCCGCCATTGAGGCCGGTCGCTTTGTCGATGAAATCACGCCGATCCTGATTCCACAGCGCAAAGGCGATCCGCTGGCGTTCAAGGTCGACGAGCAGCCACGCGGCGACACCACCGCTGAATCGCTGGCGAAACTGCGTCCGGCGTTCAAAAAGGACGGCAGTGTCACCGCCGGCAACGCTTCGTCGCTGAACGACGGTGCTGCCGCTGTGATCCTGATGAGCGCGGAAAAAGCCAAAGCCTTGGGTTTGCCAGTACTGGCGAAAATCGCTGCTTACGCCAACGCCGGCGTTGACCCGGCGATCATGGGCATCGGCCCGGTATCGGCGACTCGCCGCTGCCTGGACAAGGCTGGCTGGAACATCGACCAGCTCGACCTGATCGAGGCCAACGAAGCGTTCGCTGCACAGTCGCTGGCGGTGGCCAAGGATCTGCAATGGGATCTGAGCAAGGTCAACGTCAACGGCGGCGCCATTGCGCTGGGCCACCCGATCGGCGCATCGGGCTGCCGCGTGCTGGTGACGCTGCTGCATGAAATGATCAAGCGTGATGCGAAAAAGGGTCTGGCGACCTTGTGCATTGGCGGCGGTCAGGGCGTGGCATTGGCGCTGGAACGCGCGTAAGCAAGAGTTCAACGGCAGGCGGCGGATCCACGACATCCGTTGGTTGCTGGCAACAAAAAACCCGGTGCAGCGTTGGTTGCACCGGGTCTTTTTTTGTCTGTTCAAAATCTGCGCTGAATGTTCTGGCCCCTTCGCGAGCAAGCTGGGCTCCTACAGGATCGGGTTCACACATCCAATGTAGGAGCAAGGCTTGCCCGCGATGGGGCCAGCTCAAACACCTCAAAACTCAGCCAGCCAACTGCAGGATCAACCAGGCATTCGCCCCACTGATCACCGCAAACAACCCCCACGCCAACACCCTTGTCGGCCACCGATTCACAAACGGCCCCATCAGCTGTTTGTCATTGGTCATGCGAATCAGCGGATACAGCGCAAACGGCAGCTGCAAACTCAGCACCACCTGACTCATCACCAGCAGTTTCCCCACCGCGTTATCGCCCATCAACCACACGCCAATAAACGCCGGAATCAGCGCCAGTCCGCGCGTGATCAAGCGCCGCTGCCAGCACGGAATCCGCAGATTGAGATAACCCTCCATGATCACCTGCCCGGCGATGGTGCCGGTAAAGGTCGAACTCTGCCCCGACGCCAGCAGCGCCACGCCGAATAACACGCTGGCCAGCGCGCCACCGACCAGCGGGTCGAGCAAGTGATAGGCGTCTTGAATGTCGACCACGTCGGTGTGCCCGGACTGGTGAAACGCCGCTGCCGCGAGAATCAGAATCGCCGCGTTGACCAGCAACGCCAGCGCCAGCGAACCGATGGTGTCGATGCGCGCCAGTTTCACCGCGTCCTGCTTGCTCGCCAGATCCTTGCCGATCATCCGGGTCTGCACGATCGAGGTGTGCAGGTAGAGGTTATGCGGCATCACCGTCGCGCCGAGTATGCCGATCGCCAGGTACAAAGGCGCAGCGTCGCTGATTGCCGACAGCGACGGTTTGAAGCCTTGGAAAACGTCAGGCCAGTACGGTTTGATTAGCACCAGCTCAACGAAGAAACACACGCCAATGGTCGCGACCAGCACCAACATGATCGCTTCCAGTCGGCGAAATCCACGGTTCTGCAGGGCCAGCACCAGCAGCGTGTCGAACGCGGTAAGGGCAATGCCGAAGGTCAGCGAACAACCGAGCAGCAGGTGAAACGCCAGTGCGCATCCGAGCACTTCGGCGAGGTCGGTGGCGATGATAGAAATCTCCGCCAATATCCACTGCAAGCGCGCGGTCGGTGTGCTGTAGCGTTCGCGGGACAACTGCGCCAGATCGCGGCCGGTGGCGATGCCCAGCCGCGAACACAAACATTGCACAACCATGCCCGCCAGACTCGCCAGCAACACCACGAACAACAGGCTGTAGCCGAAGCGCGAACCGGCTTCGATCGCAGTCGCCCAGTTGCCCGGATCCATGTAGCCGATCGACACCAATAGACCGGGGCCGGCGAAACGCAGTACGCGTTTGAAGAAGGGGGCGTTGGGGTCGACCGCGACACTGCCGGCCACTTCCGGCGGGCAAAACGGCGCTGTGGCGATTTTGGGCACACTGAATTTCACGCACACATCCAGAAACAAGTCGGAAAGACGCAGCTTAGACGTTTCAGCGGTTACGTTGAAGATCAAAAGATCGCAGCCTGCGGCAGCTCCTACAGGTGCGATCTTTTGATCTTCATCGACCCACGCCCAACAACTGCTCGCGCAATTCGGGACTGCGTGTGCGCGGATCCAGCCAGATGTCGAAAAACGCCCGGGCGAACTGCGGATCATCGATCTCATGCTGCAACTGTTGCCCGACAAAAAACCGCGCGCCCTGCCCCGGCAAGTACACACCAGTGATCCGCGTGCCGGCCTGCACATCGACGAAGGATTGCTGCATCTGAATCTGCCAACCGGCAAGCTGCGCCGGGCTGACACGGTGCCCTCCGAGACGTTTGATTTCGTCGACACTGGCCTTGACCAGATCATCGCGAGAAATGGTGCGGCGGTAAATCAGCTCGAGCGCGAAGGGTTGACCTTCCGCCAGCGGTCGCGCGGCACTCCACAATCGCGCGTTGTAGACATCGAAACCGAACACACTGAAATCACCGGTGCCGATGATTTGCGCACCGGGCACGGCGTCCTGCCAATTGGCCCAGGTCGGCGTGAGCAACAAGGCCCACAAGCCTATGCCGCAGCATCCACGTAACACCTTCGGTGTCCTGTTCATCGCGGCATCGACTCCGGCAAGCCCTGATAACCAGAGCATAGTCGGCTATCCGCTCAAGCACTTTGTATACAATTTTTGTACAACGATGCAGCAATCCGCGTTCGTCGATGCTAACGTGAGCGTCTCTCACTCGACGGAGCCACCTGCGTGCTGATCCTCAAACTGCTGCTGATTCCCGGTTTTCTCTTGCTGATTTCTTTGGCGGGCAAGCGCTGGGGGCCGAGCGTGGCCGGGTGGCTGTCGGGGTTGCCGGTGGTGGTCGGGCCGATTCTATTTTTCCTCGCCATCGAACAGGGGCCGCAATTTGCCGCACATTCGGCGGTGGCGGCGTTGTCGGCAATGTTCGCGATGATCGCTTTCTGCATTACCTATGCGCAGGTCGCGCAACGGGCGAACTGGCCATGGGCGCTGGCGATATCGATGACGGTCTGGGCTGTGTTGGCGCTGGTGCTGTCGCTGATTCCACCGTCGCTGCCGTTTTCGGTGGTGGCGGCGGCGGTTGCCCTGCTCGCCTCGCCTTATTTGTTTCCTGACGCGCAGCCTGTGCTGAACGGTACGGCACCGAAGTCAGACAAGTTGATCTGGCGGATGATTGCCGGCGCGGCGTTGACGCTGGTGGTGACGATGCTTGCCAGCACCGTCGGTGAACGCTGGAGCGGTTTGCTCGCGGTGTTCCCGGTGCTTGGCAGTGTGATGGCGGTGTTTTCCCAGCAGACGCGCGGGCCGGCGTTTACAGCGGCATTGCTGCGCGCGACGGCGACGGGGATGTATTCGTTTTCGGCGTTTTGTCTGGTGTCGGCGCTGACGTTGCCGAGCATGGGCTTGAGTGGGTTTGCGGTGGGTGTGGCGGTTTCAGTGGCGATGCTTGGCGTTACCCGCAAGCTGCTGGCAAAACCTCCTTCCTCTAAAACGCCCCAACCTCAAAGTTGAAACTGTCCCTGTGGTGAGGGGATTTATCCCCGTTCGGCTGCGCAACAGTCGTAAAAAAGATGGGCGCGCTGCGCACGCCAGCGGGGATAAATCCCCTCGCCACAAGGTGCATACCCGACCTCAGGAGGCGGGTTCAGACGAGCCGGGCTGGAGTGCCAGGCCTCTGCATGGGATGATCGCCCGCCTAAGCGCGACCATCCCTTGGAGATTCGAATGTCACTGTTGAGCAAAAAAGCCGTTGTCCTTTTACTCGCGGCAGTCGCCGGCCTCGGCGCCATCAACGCTCAAGCGGCCAAGGCCAAAGAAACCGCCAGCGCTGAGAAAGTCTCGATGCTCGACGGCAAGTTCACCTTCGTCCTGCCCAAAGGCTTTGTCGCCGACCCGTTGCCGACCAGCCCGACGGGCGCCAAGGGCACGATGTACACCAACCAGACGACGAAAACCGTGGTCATCGCCGCCGAAAACCTGATTCCCGAAGGCAACAACGTCAAGGACAACGACAGCGCGTTCCTCGACGGCACCGTGTCGGACTTCATCGACGCTCAGCGTAAGGCGCTGCCGGACTTCAACAAGCTCAGCGAGAAAAGTCTGACGCAGAAAGGCACCGGCCTCGGCCTGCGTCAGGTCGACAGCACCGCCACTCAAGGCGGCGGCCAGACCCGCAACACCACGTTGATGGCCGGCTCCGGCACGCACATGGCGCTGGTTCAGGTGATTTCCCGGGTCAGCGACAAGGCCGGCCACGACAAGCTGATCAAGACCATCCTCAAGGATTGAGCTGCTGCAACCAGCCGTTCAGATCCCGCAGTTCGGCCGCACTGATGCTGTGGCCAACGCCGGGATAGGCGTGAAATTGTGGTTTGTAGTCGAGCTTCTCCAGCATGGCTTTGGCTTCGGTGCCGTCGTGGTACGGCACTCGATCATCGGCAGTACCGTGGCCGATGAAGATGCTCAGCGGCAGCGGCTGTTGTTCGGCTTTGAGCTCCGCTTTCAACACCGGCAACAAGCGCCCGCTCAACGCCGCGATACCGCCAACAGCTGCCGGCGGTCGCAAGCCCACTTCGTAGGTCATCATCGCGCCCTGACTGAAACCGATCAGGTACACCTTGTCCGGGGTGGTGTGATACTTCTTCGACGCTTGCGCGACAAAATCCCGCAGTTTCTGGCCGCTGACCTTCAGATCATCGGTCTCGCCGTTGTAGGCACCTTCGCCTTTCTTGCGAAACCATTGATAACGTCCTTCGCCCAACGACAACGGAGCCTGCACTGACAGGTAGTTGTACTGCGCTGGCAGCTGGAATTTCATGCCGATCAGATCAGCTTCGTTACTGCCGTAACCGTGCAGGAAAATCACCAGCGGACGCGACTCGGCGTCGGCGTGAACCTGTTCGATGTACTTGAGCGGCAGATCGGATTGCAGCGAGGTTTGAGCCTGAACGGCGGTGGACGCCAGCAGGGTCAACAGAGCAAACGCCTTCAACATAGAGCCTTCCTTCACAGAGTGTCGGGTTCGGGGGGGAGCCTAACATTCCTCGGTGAGGGATCGAAATTCAGTGGTGTTGTTGATGGCGCCTTCGCGGGCAAGCCTTGCTCCTACAAGTTCGGCGTAGGTCTTGTGGGAGCAAGGCTTGCCCGCGAAGAGGCCGGAAAATTCCGCGAAAATTTTCAGTCGTTAGTCAATTTCCCGGTACGAAACGCTACCCGCCCCGCCACTTTCGCCTGCCAGATCCCAGGCTCCGTATAACGCCCGCGATCAATCGCAAACAACACGCCACTGGTGCCGGCGCATACGGTGGTCACGCGATCCTGCAACGGATCCACCACCTCAAACAGCGCATCGCCCTTCTCCACCCATTCACCCGCATTGCGCAGGAAACTCACCACACCGTGATGCGGCGCAAACAGATATTCGGTGCCTTCAAACGGCAGGCCTTCGCAACACTCGCTCGGCGCGGCCGGCCATTCGCCGCTGATGAAACCCTGCTCGGCAAGGAAACCCAGAATCGCCTCGCAATTGGCTTGGGCCTGATCGACGCGGGTGTCGCCCATGCTACCCAGCTCCAGCGTGGTCGCGAGGTTCGCAGCGGGAATCGCCGCATCCGGGAAGGCCCGCGCCAAACGCAACCACGGCGTCGAACAGGATTCGTCAAACGAACTGCCGCCCGAGTCCTCACACAACAACGCCACGCCCGCCTTCAAACGAGCGGCCAGCGATTGCCACTGCGGCCAGTGTTGCGGCAACGCATATAGGTGAATCGCAGCATCAAAATCACAATGCAGATCGAGGGTGATGTCGGCATCGCAAGCGTGACGCAGCAGCAAGCGGTGCATCGCTTCCAGTTGCGAAGCCGGGGCTGGCAGCTTATCGAACACCTGAAGCATCGTCTGACGGATCAGCGCGACGTTGGCCTCGGCATCGGCGCCAAGACGCTCGCCGATCATCGCCGCGACCGGCGCGCTCAGTTCAACGAACGCGCGGTTGAAATTCTTGCCGCTGCCCAGCTCGAAGCGGCCCATGTGCGCACCTTGCAGGTGCTGATCGAGCCCGATCGGGTTGGCCACCGGCACCAGCTCGATTACGCCTTGCAGGCGACCTTGCTGTTCAAGTTCATTGAGGCGTTGCTTGAGTTCCCACGCGGTGCGCATGCCCGGCAGTTCATCGGCGTGCAGGCTGGCCTGGATGTACACCTTGCGCGTGCCTGCGCCGTAGCGAAACACGCTGAGGGAGCGCTCGCTGCCCAAGTGGCTCCAGGGCAGAACATGATCGATGCGTTGCATGGGAAAACTCCGATGTTTCTGTAGGAGCTGCCGCAGGCTGCGATCTTTTGATACTCAAAAACAAGATCAAAAGATCGCAGCCTGCGGCAGCTCCTACATTAGAAATGTGTGGTGCAGGATAAATCATGGGCGCAAAAAAAGTGGCCACCGCGCAAACGGGGCCACTTTTTTCTTACGGCGTATTAATGACCGTAAACATCAAAGTCGAAGTACTTGTCCTGGACTTTCTTGTACTCGCCATTGGCGCGGATTTCGGTGATGGCTTTGTTGAATTGCTCAGCCAGGGCGGTATCGCCCTTGCGCACGGCAATGCCAGCGCCGCCGCCGAAGTACTTGGCGTCTTCGTAGGTCGGGCCAACGAATTCAAAACCTTTGCCGGCATCGGTTTTCAGGAAACCGTCGCTGAGGTTGACCGAGTCGGCCAGCATCGCGTCAAGACGACCAGAAACGATGTCGAGGTTGGCCTCCTGCTGCGAGCCGTAACGCACCAGGTCGATCCCGGCCGGCACCAGCACTTCAGTGGCGTAACGGTCATGGGTGCTGGCACGCAGCACGCCGACTTTCTTGCCTTTGAGCTCGGTCAGCGGATCCTTGACGCCGGAGCCTTCCTTCATCACGAAGCGGGCCGGGGTGTGGTAGTACTTGATGGTGAAATCGACGTTCTTCTTGCGGTCGTCGGTGATGGTCATCGACGACAGAATCGCATCAATCTTCTTCACTTTCAGCGCCGGGATCAGGCCATCGAACTCTTGCTCAACCCACGTACATTTAACTTTCATCTGCGCGCACAGCGCATCGCCGATGTCCACGTCGAAACCGGTGAGTTTGCCGTCAGGGGTTTTCATCGAGAATGGCGGGTAACCGGCTTCGATACCGATGCGGATCGGTTTGGCGTCTTCGGCCACAGCGGTCAGGGACAACATCGACAGTGCCAGGGCACCGAACATCACTAGCTTCTTCATTTATAACTCCTGTGTGCGGAGGCTTTTATTGGCAGCTTTCGATTCAGCGTTCGGTCATGGCCATTTAGCAGCAAAAACCGAAGAGGCCGGCAGTCTATGGCGGCGCGCACAGGGTAAATTGTGTTTAAGCGACAAATACTTACAGAAGATCGGCGAGTCGATTGACCGAGATCAAAGGCTGCGCCGTCGTGGTGCGGAGGCTGTAGGACAAGTCCTTTTTCAGAGCAGAAATCTCACAAATTCCCTGTAGGAGCTGCCGAAGGCTGCGATCTTTTGATCTGGTTTTTTTAGAAGCAGGATCAAAAGATCGCAGCCTTCGGCAGCTCCTACATTGGATATTTAGCAGGCGCAGTTGATGGGGGTGTTGGCGGGTTGCGCCACGCTTAGTGCAAACCCTTCATCCAGCCAACCCGTCACGCCGCCGATCATTTCCTTGACCGGGTAGCCCAACGCCGCCAGTTTCACCGCGGCCTTATTGGCGCCGTTGCAATGCGGGCCGGCGCAATACACCACAAACAATGTGTTGCTCGGGTAGCCCGCCAAACCCTGAGCCGTCAGCAGCCGTGTCGGAATGTTGATCGCCCCCGCCACATGCCCGCGCTCAAAGGCCAGCGGCCCACGCACGTCGACCAGCACAAAATCGATCTCCCCCGCCTCTTGGCTGCTGAACACGTCGGAACAATCGGTTTCGAAGGTCAGACGGTTGCTGAAATGCATCAAGGCAATCGCCGAGGGTGCGGCAGGAATGTCGCGAACCAGGCTGGTCATGGGTATTGCTCCTACGTCTGATGGGGTGTGAACAGACTTTATCGAGCCGGCGCAAATCGCTACAGTGGCGCACAAGACACTCACCGGGAATTTTCCGCCAAATGCCTACTTCACCAGGACTGGTCGCGATTCTGGCCTACGACGGCCTCTGTACCTTCGAGTTCGGCATCGCCGTGGAGATTTTCGGACTGGCGCGGCCGGAGTTCGAATTCCCGTGGTACGAGCACGCGATTGCCGCCGTCGATCAAGGCCCGATGCGTGCAATGGGCGGGATTCAAGTGCTGGCCGATGGTGGCCTGGAGCTGCTCGCCGAGGCGCGCACCATCATCATTCCCGGTTGGCGCGACCGCAATGCAGCGGTGCCGCCGGCCCTGATCGAGGCGTTGCGTCAGGCTCACGCACGCGGTGCGCGACTGCTGTCGATCTGCTCTGGCGTGTTTGTGCTGGCGGCCACTGGCTTGCTCGACGGCCACGGCGCCACCACGCATTGGCGCTACACCACGGAACTGGCGCAGCGCTTTCCGGCGATTGAAGTCGATCCGGACGTGCTTTACGTCGACTCCGGCCAGTTGATCACCTCGGCGGGCAGTGCGGCAGGGATCGATGCCTGCCTGCATTTGGTGGCGCGGGACTTTGGTACTCAGGTCGCCAATTCGGTGGCGAGAAGATTGGTGATGTCGCCGCAGCGCACCGGTGGTCAGGCGCAATTCATTCCAACGCCGGTCAGCGCAACGCCACGCAATGATTTGTCACGGGTGATGCAATGGGCGCGCGAGCGTTTGCATGAGCCGCTGGAAGTGGGTGATCTGGCCAGCGAAGCGGCGATGAGTGAGCGCACGTTTCTGCGGCGTTTTACCGAGGCCAGTGGGCAGTCGCCGAAGGCGTGGTTGCAGCATGAACGGCTGGCGCGGGCGCGGGAGTTGCTTGAGAGTACGCCGCACAATACCGATCAGATTGCGTTGCGCTGCGGGTATCGATCGGTGGAGAGCTTTCGCGTGGCGTTTCGCAGCGTGGTCGGGGTGCCGCCGTCGGTGTATCGGGAGCGGTTTGGGCATGGGGTCAATGCCAGTTCTTGAGGTGTTTTTGAATATGCCTTCGCGGGCAAGCCTTGCTCCTACAAGGATCACCGCGATCCCTTGTAGGAGCAAGGCTTGCCCGCGAAGAGGCCCGCCCGACCAGCGAAGACCTAAGGCTTGCGCAACAAATAGGTATCCATAATCCACCCATGCTCAGCCCGCGCCGCCTTGCGCACGCGCTCTATCTCGTCAGCCACTTCCCCCAACTTGCCGCTGATCAAAATTTCATCCGGCGTGCCCAGATAAGCGCCCCAGTAAATCTGCGTCTGTGGATCCGCCACATGATGGTAGGAATCTTCCGCATCAAGCATCACCACCAGACTGTCAGTGTCACTCACCTTCCCCGCCGCCAAACGCCGGCCGGTGGTGATTTCGATGGAGCGCCCGATGGTGTTCAACGGCACCTTGTGCTGCGCCGCCAGCGCCTGAACGCTGGTGATGCCCGGAATCACCTCAAATTCGAACTCGCAGCGGCCCTCGGCCAGAATCGATTGCAGAATACGCACGGTGCTGTCGTACAACGCCGGATCGCCCCAGACGAGGAAACCGCCACATTGGCCGTCGGATAATTCTTCATTGATCATCCGTTCGAAGGTCTGCTGCTTGGCCTGGTTCAAATCCACCACTGCCGAGGTGTAATCGACGTCGCCACGCTCGCGTTCCGGGCAATGCGCTTCGGCGAAGCGGTAGTCGGGATCGGTAATGTAGCGATCGCAGATCTCCCGGCGCAGGTCGATCAGCTTGTCCTTGCTCTGGCCCTTGTCCATCAGGAAGAACACGTCGACCTGATTCAGCGCTTTCACCGCTTGCATGGTGATGTAGTCGGGATTGCCGGCGCCGATGCCGATGACCAATAGTTGTTTCATCAAAATCTTTCCTCAAGGTCGATACCCGGCAAACGCAAACGCCAGATACCGTTAAATCGTAATTCGACCGCCGCCAGCGGTTCGACGTCTATCGCGTTGAAGGCTGCGCCCTGCACCACCTGCATCAGCGCCGCGCGCACGATGTAGGGGTGAGTCACCGCGACGATATGGCCAGGCGTCGCTTTCAATTCGTCCAGCCATTTCGCCATACGCACAGAGACCTCAACCACCGATTCGCCGCCATGCGGTGCGGCACTCGGGTCTGCCAGCCAGGTTTGCAGCGCTTCGCCTTCCTTATGTTGCAGCTCCTTGATCGACTGACCGTGCCAGCGACCCCAATCGCAATCGCGCAGTGCCTCGTCGATCTGCGCGTTTGCGCCAAACCACGCAGCGGTCTGCTGTGTGCGTAATTCCGGCCCGCACAGAATACGGGACGCCGTGGCATATCGATCAGCCAGCAAGTCGGACGCCGCCAGCGGATTTTCAACAGGTTCGTTTGTAGGAAAACACGCCAATTTCTGTGCGACGGTTCGAGCATGGCAAATCAGAGTCAACCGGGTGGTTTGCACAGGGGATCACTCACTCGAAGGGTCTGAAATGGACTAATGCAATCTTCGCGGGCGGCAATTGTGCCGTAAACAGGGGCTTAGCGGGCAACTCGCTGTTCAGGCAGTGACGATCCGCGTCAGCAAATATCGGTAATGTCTGACACAACAATGGGCAATGGACTACAAGCCAAGTCGACCACCGCGTAGACCCTGTTACACGGGCGTTTCGTACCTGTTTCACAGCTTGGCCAACCCACGAAAAATTCGCTAGACATGTAAGCTCAGTTACATAAATACTGTTTTGGCGAATTGTGAAGCAAATTCGACAAACCCATCCAGCAGGAGCCCGGATGCCCCCTCTCAGAGACCTGATCACCGATCCCGGCCTGGATCTTACGCCGTCGGAGCGCAAAGTCGTTCGCGCCTTGCTCGATCAGTACCCGCGCAATGGTCTGGGGCCGATGGCACGTCTGGCCGATCATGCCGGCGTCAGTGATCCGACCATCGTCCGTCTGGTGAAAAAACTCGGGTTTGGCAGTTACGCCGAATTCCAGGACGCCCTCCTCAGCGACATGGATCATCGCCTGCGCTCACCGCGCACGCTGTTGCAGCCTCGCGCACAGCAAAACAAGGACGACGCCTGGAGCCATTACCTGGCCGACAGCCATCGATTGCTGGTCGAAACCCAATCGCTGACCCAACCCGAAGACGTGCGCATCCTGACCGACTGGCTGCTCGACGCGCGGCATCAGGTGTATTGCTTTGGCGGCCGTTTCAGCAGCCTGATGGCGACTTACCTGCTCAATCACTTGCGTCTGCTGCGCCCCGGCTGCTTTGCGCTGGAAGACAACGCGCAATTGCCCGACAGGCTGTTCGACCTGCAACGTCAGGACGTCGTCCTGCTGTTCGACTATCGCCGCTATCAGACGCAAGCGCTGCGCGTGGCCACCGCTGCGAAAACCAACAACGCACGGGTGGTGCTGCTCACCGACATTTATGCCTCGCCGCTGCGCGAACTGGCCGACTTGATCATCAGCGCCCCGGTCGAATCAGCCTCGCCGTTCGACACCATGGTGCCGGCGCTGGCCCAGGTCGAGGCGCTGATCGCCTGCCTGACCTTACGCACTGACAACCTCGCCGATCGCCTGGACGGCATCGACGCTTTGCGCAACGACTTCGCCACCCACTTGCTGGAGGATAAATAAGGATGTTCAGCCTTCCCCACCGCTCGCCGCGGGACTTGCCATTTGTCACCGACCACACCGCGCTGTTGCTGGTGGACATGCAGCGTGCCTGGCTCGAACCGCAGTTCGATCCGCACCTCAACGATCCGGACGCCGAGTACTTCCTGACCCGAACGCATATGCAGGTGGTGCCCAATCAACGGCGCTTGCTCAGTGCCTTTCGTGAAGCGCAGCAGAACGTGCTGCACACCATTATCGAAAGCCTCACCGCCGATGGTCGCGACCGTTCACTTGACCACAAACTTTCGGACATGCACCTGCCCAAGGGCAGCGTGCAGGCGCGGATCATCGAAGACCTGACGCCGGTAGAAAACGAAATCGTTCTGCCGAAAACTTCGTCCGGCGTGTTCAACTCGACCAACATCGACTACGTGCTGCGCAACCTCGAAACCCGCCACCTGATCATCACCGGCATCGTCACCGATCAATGCGTCGACATGGCCGTGCGCGATGCTGCCGATCGCGGTTATCTGGTCACGCTGGTCGAAGACGCCTGCGCCACTTACAGCGCCGAACGGCACAACGCCTGCCTGAACGCGATCAAAGGTTATTGCTGGATCACCGACACCCAAACCGTACTCGGCCGGTTGCAGGAGATGCAGCCATGAGTGCGCGCCTGACGCCGCTGCCGATGACCACCATCGTCACCACTGACTTGATCGGCATCACCCGTGGCCGCTCGTTTCCCACCGATGAGCTTGAGCATTATCAAGCGGCGGGTTGCGGCTGGGTGCCGGCCAACAGTGCGTTGACGCCACAGGACATCATCGCCTCGACCAATCCATGGGGCGCTTATGGCGACTTGCGGCTGATCCCGGATCTGAGCAGCCGCGTCACCGTCAGCAATGGCCCGGACACGAGTGCGCCAGCGCTGGACTTCATTCACGGCGATATCCGCGAGACCGATGGTCGCCCGTGGGGCGCCTGCCCGCGCACATTATTGCGCGATGAAATCGAACGTTATCGCGATGAGTTGGGCTTGCAGGTCAACGCCGCGTTTGAACACGAATTCAACCTTCACGCAGGTGTAGCCGAACACTTGGCGTTCTCCCTCGAAGCCCAGCGTCAAGGTGCCGAATTCGGTGGCTGGTTACTCAGCGCGCTGCGTGCTGGCGGCGTCGAGCCGGAAATGTTCCTGCCCGAATACGGCAAGCATCAATACGAAATCACCTGCCGTCCGACGCTCGGCGTAGCGGCCGCAGACCGCGCGGTCAACGTGCGCGAGATCACCCGGGAGATCGCCCGGCAAATGGGCCTCGACCTGAGTTTCGCGCCGAAGACCGCGGCGGACGCGGTGTGCAACGGCGTACATCTGCACGTCAGCCTGCTCGATCTGGGCGGTCAGCCGATGCTGTACGACGCTGGTACAAGCAACGGTCTGTCGAGCATCGGTCAGCATTGGGCCGCAGGAATCCTGCACTACTTGCCAGCGCTGTGTGCGTTCACCGCGCCAACGCCGGTTTCGTATGAGCGTTTGCAGCCACATCACTGGAGCGCGTCCTATGCCTGCCTCGGCCAACAAAACCGTGAAGCGGCGTTGCGCATCTGCCCGACCGTGACTCTCGGCGGCAAATCCGTGGCCCACCAGTTCAACCTCGAATTCCGCGCCATGGACGCCACTGCCTCGCCGCATCTGGCCATGGCCGCCTTGTTGATCGCCGGACGTTTGGGCATCGAACAGCGTCTGGCGCTGAACGCGATCACCGACGAAATTCCCGATTCACTCAACGACGAGCAACGCAAGGCTCGGGGCATTGTCGCCCTGCCCGCCTCGCTGGCCCAGGCACTGGATTGCCTGCGCAACAGTGCAGCCTTCAACGAATGGCTGCCCAAGCCGTTACTCGACACATACCACGCCCTTAAAACCGAGGAACTGGCGCTGACGGAACAGCTCTCGCCCGCTGACCTGTGTGAGCACTATGCACGCCTGTACTGAATCCGCCGAGCTGGGGTTGTTTACCCGACCGGTCTACAACCTGAGCCGCGCCGACTCGACGCATCCTTTGATTCTGGTGTGCGAGCACGCCAGCCGCTACATCCCCGAGGCCCTGAACAATCTGGGCCTGGATGATGCCGCCGCACGTGAACACATCGCCTGGGACATTGGCGCACTGCAACTGGCCGAGCAATTGTCGGAACAACTTGGCGCAACACTGTTGAGCGCAAACTATTCACGGTTGCTGATAGACCTGAATCGCCCACGCCATGCGCCGGACAGCATTCCGGCACAGAGCGAGATTTATCAGATTCCGGGTAACCGCGAGCTCGACGAAGCCACGCGCGAATACCGGCGTCAGACACTGTTCAAGCCGTTTCATGCACGCTTGCAGACCTTGATCGATGAACGCGTTGCAAAGGGTCAACCGGTGCGCGTGGTGGGGATTCACAGTTTCACCCCGGTGTATTACGGCCAGCCACGACCACTGGAAATTGGCGTTCTGTTCGGTCAAGCAAAGGAGTACGCGCAACGTCTGCTCGATGGCCTCGGCGAACATCCGCTGAAAGTCGCGGGCAATCAGCCGTACAAGATTGATCCACTGGGTGACATGACCGTGCCCGTACACGGCGATGCGCGGGGCCTCGACTCGGTGCTGATCGAGGTGCGCAACGATTTGCTGCGCAGCCCCGAAGCCGTATCGCGCTGGGCCGGATACCTCGCGCCATTGCTGTAACGAAAGACCGCTGAAGCTGTAAACGATGGACCGACATAACAACTAAAACGACCGATTGGCTGACAAGGAGTTGCGCTTCATGGAAATTGAAGAATTCGGCTACAAGCAAGAGTTGAAACGGAGCCTGACGCTCACCGACCTGGTGGTGTACGGGATGATCTTCATGATCCCCATCGCCCCGTTCGGCGTGTATGGCTACGTTAACGCCGAGGCACCGGGGATGGTGCCGCTGGCGTACATCATTGGCATGGTGGCAATGCTGTTCACCGCGCTGAGCTACGGCAGTATGGCCAAGGCTTTTCCGATTGCCGGCTCGGTGTATTCCTACGCGCAACGCGGCCTCAATCAACACGTCGGCTTCATCGCTGGCTGGCTGATGCTGCTCGACTATCTACTGATTCCACCGCTGCTGTATGTGTACGCGGCGATGGCACTCAACCATTTGTATCCGGACATTCCGAAAGTCGGCTTCATTCTGGCGTTCCTGGTCAGCGCGACTTTCGTCAACCTGCGCGGCATCACCTTCACGGCGCGGATGAACATCATTTTTCTGCTGGCGCAGTTGGTCGTGCTGGGCATTTTCCTGTTCTACGCGTGGACGGCCTTGCACAACGGTGGCGGTAACGGCGAGCTGACCCTGGCGCCGCTGTACAACCCGGAAACCTTCAACTTCGCCCTGCTGATGCAAGCGGTATCGATTGCCGTGCTGTCGTTCCTCGGCTTCGACGCGATCTCGACGCTCGCCGAGGAAATCAAAGGTGATCCGGGCAAAAGCGTCGGCAAAGCCGCACTGATCACGCTGATCGTGATGGGGGTGATTTTCGTCGCGCAAACCTGGATTGCCACCGATCTGGCAGCCGGTATGGGCTTCAAATCCGCCGACACCGCATTCTATGAAATCGCCGAAATCGCCGCTGGCAGCTGGCTGGCAACCGTCACCGGCGTAGCGACTGCATTGGCGTGGGGCGTTGCTGTGGCGATCACCTCGCAAGCCGCCGTGTCGCGTCTGCTGTTTGGCATGGCCCGCGACGGCAAACTGCCGAAAGTACTGGCCAAGGTGCACCCGAAACACAACACGCCGTACTTGAGTATCTATCTCGTGGCCGTGCTGTCGCTGCTGATCTGCTACCTGTTCATCAATTCGGTCGACACCCTGACCTCGCTGGTCAACTTCGGCGCACTCAGCGGTTTCATGCTGCTGCACCTGACCGTGATCAACTACTACTGGCGTCGGCAGAAGTCCGGCCAGGTTATACGTCACCTGATCTGCCCGGTGATCGGCTTCATCATCGTCGCGGCCATCATGTACAACATGGGCGTCGATGCACAAAAACTCGGCCTGATCTGGATCGCGCTGGGGCTGGTGTACCTGTTCTTTCTCAACAAACTCGGCGCCAGCACCGCATTGCCCGATCCGAGCAATGGCTGACATAAAAAAGGGCGGCGTCTGACAACAAATCAGGCGACCGCTGATTTCGCGCGTGGAAACCGACAGTGATAGTCAGGTTCGGCGAATTCGCCGAATCTTTTGATACAGGAGTACATCCATGCTGGTCTTACGCCCAGTCGAGATAACCGACCTGCCTCAGTTGCAACAATTGGCCCGCGACAGTCTGGTGGGCGTGACCTCCCTGCCGGATGACAGCGAACGGTTGCGCGAGAAAATCGCCGCGTCCTGCGCTTCGTTTGATCGCGATGCGAGCGCGCACGGCCCGGAGAATTACTTTTTCGTGCTCGAAGATATGGATAACCGGCGCCTCGTCGGTTGCTCCGAGATTGTCTCGACGGCGGGTTTTGATGAACCGTTCTACAGCCTGCGCAATCGCCACTTCACCAGTGCCTCGCGCGAGCTGAACATCGAACACGGCGTGCCTGCGTTGTCGCTGTGCCACGACCTCAACGATCACACCTTGCTGCGCGGTTTCCACATCGACGCGGCGCTGGAGCGCACGCCATTTTCTGAATTGCTCTCGCGAGCGCGGCTGCTGTTTATCGCCGCTCATTTGCAACGTTTTGCCGAGGCAGTGATTACCGAAATCGTCGGATACAGCGATGCGGACGGCAACTCGCCATTCTGGGATGCACTGGGCAAGCATTTTTTCGACTTGCCCTACGTTGAAGCCGAGCGCCTGTGCGGGTTGCAGAGCCGGCGCTTTCTCGCCGAACTGATGCCGCAATACCCGATTTACGTGCCGATGCTGCCGTTGGCGGCACAGGAATGTATCGGTCGCATCCACCCTGACGGTCAGGAGGCCTTCGATATTCTTCAGCGCGAAGGCTTCGAGACCAACAGCTACATCGACCTGTTCGATGCTGGCCCGACGCTGTATGCGCGCATGGCGAACATTCGCTCGATCGCCCATAGCCAGACCGCGCCAGTTCAATCACAACCACAGATCGATGCGCGTGGCCGTTATCTGCTGAGCAATGACGCGCTGCACGGTTACCGCGCGATTGTCGCCGAACTGGATTATCAGCCAGGGCAACCACTGGCCCTCACCCCGGCCCTGTGCGCCGCATTGAACGTGAGCGAAGGCAGCCCGATCCGGCTGATTGCCCTGTGAACCGCCCGAACAGGCGCGTAAAAGGAGTTACCGCATGATTGTCCGCCCGGTCAAAGTCAGCGACCTGCCTGCGTTGATGACGCTGGTTCAACAGGCCGGCCCAGGGTTCACCACCCTGCCGGCCAACGAAGATCGCCTGGCGCACCGGGTGCGCTGGGCGCAACGTGCGTTCGCCGAACAGGTGGAACGCGCCGACGCCGACTATCTGTTCGTGCTCGAAGACGATGACCAGCGGGTGATCGGCGTCAGCGCGATGTCGGGTGCGGTCGGTTTGCGCGAGCCCTGGTACAACTATCGCGTTGGTTTGACTGTGAGTTCGGCACCGGATCTGGGGATTCAGCGGCAGATTCCGACGCTGTTCCTCAACAACGAACTGACCGGGCAATCGGAGCTGTGTTCGCTGTTCCTGCGCCATGATCAGCGCACCGGCAGCAATGGACGATTGTTGTCGTTGGGGCGTTTGCTGTTCGTCGCCGAGTTTCCGCATCTGTTTGGCGAAAGGATGATCGCCGAACTACGCGGCAGCGCTGATGAGCAGGGTTGTTCGCCGTTCTGGGACAGTCTGGGGCGACACTTTTTCCAGATGGATTTCACCCATGCCGACCACTTGTCCGGCTTGGGCAACAAATCGTTCATCGCCGAACTGATGCCGCGTCAGCCGCTGTACACCTGCCTGCTCACCGAACAGGCGCAGGCTGCAATCGGTCAGGCGCACCCGAATACCGAGCCGGCGCTGAAGATTCTTCAAGCCGAAGGATTTGCGCACAAAGGTTACATCGACATTTTTGACGGCGGCCCGGTGATTGAGGCGCCGATCCGCAACATCCGCACCGTGCGCGACAGCCTGGAACTGACCCTGAGCCTTGGCACGCCAGATGAGCAGGCGCCGTTGTGGCTGATCCACAACCGTCGTCTGGAAAACTGCCGCATCACCGTCGCCCGTGGTCGCCGCGTCGGCAGCAGCCTGGTGGTTGATCGCCTCACGGCGCAACGTTTGCAACTGCAACCGGGCAATTCGGTACGCGCGGTGATGCTGCCGAATCAACAGCAGCAGGCTGTCGCTGCTTAACCCCTCACTGCATTCGCGTGCGTATGAAGATCACCTGTACCCAGGAGACCCCTGTGGCGAGGGGATTTATCCCCGATGGGCTGCGAAGCGGCCCCAAAACAGCCACCTCATTTATCCAGACATACCGCATTTGCCGGTCTTACGACTGCTTCGCATCCGATCGGGGATAAATCCCCTCGCCACAGTTATCTCCACTCCTCAAAAATCTCCTCACTTCCGAAATTGCCTGAGCACAGACAAATCCCCTCCCAACAGGTGATACCTTTCAGCAAACGGCTCCCCGCCTGACCAGCCGCGCAAATTCGTCATGATCCTTGACCCATTCGCGTGATAGCCTTTTAAACCTTCGGCGTTGACACATTTGCTCAAGCCTTTCCATTCCTTTGTATTGGTGGAACTCGTATGTCCAGGCTTTCTCATCAAGATTTGCGCCGTAACTTCCGTCAGTTGCTGGCCTCCGACACTTGCTACCACACAGCATCGGTGTTCGACCCGATGTCGGCCCGCATCGCCGCTGACCTGGGTTTTGAAGTGGGGATTCTCGGTGGTTCCGTGGCCTCGTTGCAGGTGCTCGGTGCCCCTGACTTTGCCCTGATCACCCTGAGCGAGTTCGCCGAACAGGCCACCCGTATCGGCCGCGTTGCGCAATTGCCGGTAATCGCCGACGCCGACCACGGCTACGGCAACGCCCTCAACGTGATGCGCACCATCGTCGAACTGGAGCGCGCCGGTGTCGCCGCCCTGACCATCGAAGACACCTTGCTGCCCGCGCAATTTGGCCGCAAATCCACCGACCTGATCACCGTCGCCGAAGGCGTCGGCAAAATTCGCGCGGCACTGGAAGCCCGGGTCGACACGGAAATGGCGATCATCGCGCGCACCAACGCCGGCATCCTGCCCAACCAGGAAATCATCAGCCGCACCAAGCAATACCAAGCGGCGGGCGCTGACGGCATCTGCATGGTTGGCATTCAAGACTTCGATCAACTGGAACAGATCGCCGAACACCTGACCGTGCCGCTGATGCTGGTCACCTACGGCAACCCGGCGCTGCGCGACGACAAGCGTCTGGCCGAGCTCGGCGTGCGCGTGACCATCGACGGTCATGGCGCGTACTTTGCGGCGATCAAAGCGACGTACGACAGCCTGCGCGAACAGCGGCAGATTTTCACTCAGGCATCGGATCTGAGCGCGACCGAATTGACGCACACCTATACCCAGCCTGAGGAATACATCCTGTGGGCTAAGGAATACATGAGTGTCAAAGAGTAAAGCGCTGCCCCCTTCGCGAGCAGGCTCGCTCCCACATTGGAATGCGGTCAACTGTAGGAGTGAGCCTGCTCGCGAAGGCGGCGTGTCAGGTACAATTTGAGCGTCTGCCCCACCGCATTCGCGAGCAAGCCCGCTCCCACAAGGGTAATGCGCTGCAGCAATCAGACCGAATCAAGCAACTCGTGTCGCGGTTTGCTATCGCAATTGCAGATCACCCGATTGCGCCCGCCCGCCTTCGCTTCATACAGCGCCTGATCGGCATCATTGAGCCAACGGGTCGCGTCGGCATGCGCGGGGTCGTACGCCGCCAGGCCGATACTCAAACTGACCTTCAGCGCCGGATTCTGCTCATAAACCATCGTGGCAAAACGCTCGCGCAACGCTTCCATCGCCTGCGCGGCATTGAACAGCGGCAAGTCCGGAAGAATCACACAGAACTCATCACCGCCATAACGCCCGGCGACATCAGTGGAGCGCAGGTTCTGTTTGAGCATTTTGCTCAACTGCCGCAACACAATATCCCCCGCCACATGGCCGTAGGTGTCGTTGATCGACTTGAAATGATCGATATCGATCAAGGCAATCGCCGCGCCCTGAGTTTGCCGCTTGCAACGTTGAAACATGCTGTCCAGTTGATCCTTCCAGGCGCCGTGATTGAGCAGCCCGGTAAGGCTGTCGGTGCGGCTCAGGGCCAGCAGTTCGCGTTTGTGCTGTCCCAGCGTGTAGGCCTGACGGAAACAGATCCAGCCTAACGCTAGCGGATACAGCATCAGCAGCGGCAAGCAGGCGTAAAGTTGTGTGGGAGAAGTCACAGCAACAAATGCCGGGGCAAACACCACAAGACCAACGCCAACCCCGAGAATCTGCGCCGCCAGGCCTGCCAGCAGAAAACGCACCCCGCCGATGGCGACGTTGTTCATGGCCATCATCGAAACGGTGGTGGCGCTGGGCAGCGGATTGAAATGCATCGCCGCGACCCAAAAGCCGCCGAAAAAGGCATCGATCAATAAATTACGGTGTTCCGCGTGATACGGCGTGGGTGAGCGTCGCGCCCATTGAAACGCCAGATGCGGCCAGACGGCCCCGTTGATCAACATCACCGCCCACACCCAGGCCGGCGGATCGAGCGGATACATCGCCACACTGACGCAAACGAGCCCCAGCGCCAGCCCAATGGTGCGCGATGTATAAAGCCTCCTGGCCAATGAAAGTCCTTTTCCCCCGGTGTTTCCCATAAGGGCCTCGATGACTCGACGGAACCTGCGCACAGCATTGAATAGATGTGCTGGGAGTCTATCAGGGCAACGTTAAATAGCCATCACCGGCCAGCGGCCACAAAACGGCAACAACACACTCCCGTAGGAGCTGCGGCACGCTGCGATCTTTTGATCCTGGCTCTGACAATCAAAAGATCGCAGCCTCGTTTCACTCGACAGCTCCTACAGGCCGAATATTTGGCTATACATGAAAGGAGCAAAACGGAAAAACAACTATAAGAAGGAGGCCCATGCGCAGTTATCAAGTGTTGATCATCGGCAGCGGTTTTGGCGGCCAGTGCGCGGCGGTCAATTTGCTCAAGGCCGGGATCGACGATTTTCGCATGCTGGAGCGACGCGATTTTTTCGGCGGCACCTGGTGCCAGAACACCTACCCCGGCGCAGCGGTGGATGTGCCGTCACCGCTGTACTCCCTGTCGTTTGCACCGTATCGCTGGTCGCAGATGTTTGCCGGGCAAGCCGAATTACAGCGTTACACCGAACACGTGATCGACCAATTCAACCTCCGCGAGCGCGTGGAACTGCAGGCGAATGTCGAGCGTGTCGAGTGGGGTGAGCTGGAAAAACGCTGGACGGTTTACACCAGCGCCAAAGGCATGTATTACGCGCAGTTCCTGATCAATGCCAGCGGCCCGCTGAGCCAACCGGTGATCCCACACTTTGCGGGGCAGGATCGCTTTCAGGGCAAGACATTTCATACAAACAATTGGGATCACGACTACGACTATCGCGGTAAACGCGTCGCCATCATTGGCAGCGGTGCGAGCGCGGCGCAGGTGATTCCGGCGATTGCTCCGGAGGTCGAGCAACTACACGTTTTCCAGCGCACGCCGCACTGGGTATTACCCCGCGCGGATCGCGTTTTCGGGCCGCTTCAACGTTGGCTGCTCGGCATCAAACCCGCCTACAAGCTGCTGAGATGGCTGATTTACTGGCAATTCGAAACCCGGGTCATCGCTTTCAAATACTCGAAACCAGCGATTCATCTGGTGCAGAAGCAAGCTCTCAAGTTTCTCAAACGCCAGGTGCCTGACCCGGTGCTGCGCGAAAAACTCACGCCCGACTTCACCATCGGTTGCAAACGGGTGTTGGTCTCCAGCACCTATTACCCGGCGCTGACTCGCCCCAACGTGACGCTGCACAGCCGCGAACATGGCATCGCCTCAATCAATGAAAGCGGAATCAACACGGTTGATGGCCAACACATCGATGTGGATCTGATCGTCTGGTCGACCGGTTACGACGCCACCGACGGCGTTATTTCCTACCCCGTCAGCGGCAAAAACGCTGTGCAACTCAGAGATGTCTGGGCCGAATATCCCCGCGCGTACCTCGGCACCAGCCTGCCGGACTTTCCCAACCTGTTTATCGTCACCGGGCCGAACACCGGCATTGGCCATACATCGGCGCTGTTCATCATCGAATCGCAGATGAACTACATCATCGACTGCATAAGAACGCTCAAAACCAAAGGTTTGCGCAGCATCGAAGTGCGCCCCGAAGCGGAACGTACCTACACTGAGATGATCCATCGGGAGATGGAGCGCACGGTCTGGAAGTCCGGCGGTTGCCACAGTTGGTATCAAAGCAAGAGCGGTCATGTGATCGCGATGTTTCCCGGCTTCAGTTTCAGCTATTACCGGTTGACCCGGGCGCTGAAACCGGCCGACCACATTCTGTCCTGAACACGTAAAAGGAAGACGTCGATGCTTTTGCTGTTTGTCGCCCTCGCAGTATTCGTGGCCTGGAGCTGGTTGAGTTACCCGGCGGTCGGCCATTGGTTGTACGACCTGAACATGGCCATCGAGGCCAAGTTGTACAAGTTGCACAAAATCGAAGTGCCGATCGCCGAGATGACGGTGTCGACCTGGCAGGGTGGGCCTTATGAAGCGTCCAGCGCGATCCTGATGTTGCACGGCTACAGCGCCGACAAAAATTTGTGGCTGCGCTTCGCCCGGCATTTTGTCCGGCAGTATCGAGTGATCATTCCGGATCTGGCCGGCCATGGCGAAACTGGCTTCAAGGCGGGCGGTGGTTACGACATTCCGCTGCAAGCCAAACGCATGATTCAGTTGCTCGACGTCTGCGGTGTGGAGAAAGTCCATGTGATCGGCAACTCGATGGGCGGCTACATTGCGGCGTGGCTGGCGGCGACGTACCCGGATCGCATCGCCTCGGTGGCGTTGATTGACCCGGCCGGCGTCACGGCACCGCAGGCCAGCGACATGGAACGGCATCTGGCGCGGGGGCATAACCCGTTTCTGATCAATTCCCGCGAAGAGTTCAAAAACTTCTACGCGATGACCATGGAATCGCCGCCGTGGGTGCCGAAACTGGTGCTCGACGCGATCGCTCAGCGCTATGAACAAAATCGCGATGACCTCGAAGAAATCTTCCGCGACTTCCGCGCCAGCCCGCCGATGGAACCGAAACTCGCTGACATCAAATGCCCGGCGCTATTGCTCTGGGGGCGCAAGGACCGGCTGATCGACGTCAGCAGCGTGCCGGTCTGGAGCAAGGGCATCGCCAATTTGCGCGTGGACGTGTGGGATAACGTCGGGCACATGCCGATGGTCGAACAGCCGTCGAATACCGCGCGGTTGTATCGGGAGTTTTTGGGTAATCAACGCGCATGAATGTAATCAACCCATTCCTGTGGCGAGGGGATTTATCCCCGTTGGGCTGCGAAGCGGCCCCAGCTCTTCCATTGAGGGGTATCAGACACACCGGACTCTCAGGATTGGGGCCGCTGCGCGACCCAACGGGGATAAATCCCCTCGCCACAGGGGAAAGTGTTCATCCAAGGAGCTGGGGGGTGAGATGAACATTCTTTATGACGAACGCCTCGACGGTGCGCTGCCGGACGTTAATAAAGTCCAACTGTTGAAAACCCTGCAACAAGCCATCCCCGATCTCGACATTTTGTGGCGCGAAGAAGAACTCAAACCCTACGAATGCGACGGCCTCTCCGCCTACCGCACCACACCCATGCTGGTCGCCCTGCCCCGGCGAATCGAGCAAGTGCAAACCCTGCTCAAACTCTGCAACCAGCACAACGTCCCCGTGGTCGCTCGCGGCGCCGGCACCGGCTTATCCGGTGGCGCCTTGCCGCTGGAAAAAGGCCTGCTGCTGGTCATGGCACGCTTCAACAACATCCTGTACATCGACCCCACCGCCCGTACCGCGCGGGTTCAACCCGGGGTGCGCAATCTGGCGATTTCCCAGGCTGCTGCGCCGTTTGGTTTGTATTACGCGCCGGATCCATCCTCGCAAATCGCCTGTTCCATCGGCGGCAACGTCGCCGAAAACGCTGGCGGCGTGCATTGCCTCAAATACGGCCTGACCGTGCACAACCTGCTGAAAATCGAAGTGCTGACCATCGAAGGCGAACGCCTGACCCTCGGCTCCGACGCCCTCGACTCGCCAGGTTTCGACCTGCTCGCGCTGTTCACCGGTTCCGAAGGTTTGCTCGGGATCATTACCGAAGTCACGGTCAAACTGCTGCCCAAACCGCAAGTGGCGAAAGTGCTGCTGGCCAGTTTCGATTCGGTGGAAAAGGCTGGCCGCGCGGTCGCTGAAATCATCGCGGCGGGGATCATTCCCGGCGGCCTGGAAATGATGGACAACCTCGCCATTCGCGCCGCTGAAGACTTTATCCACGCCGGTTATCCGGTGGATGCCGAGGCGATTCTGCTGTGTGAACTCGACGGCGTCGAAGCCGACGTCCACGACGATTGCCAACGCGTGCGCGAGGTCATGAATCTGGCCGGCGCCACCGAAGTGCGCCAGGCCCGCGACGAGGCTGAGCGCGTGCGTTTCTGGGCCGGACGCAAAAATGCCTTCCCGGCGATCGGTCGGCTGTCACCCGATTATTACTGCATGGACGGCACCATCCCGCGCCGCGAATTGCCCGGCGTTTTGCAAGGTATCGCCCGCCTCGGCGAAGAATACGGCTTGCGCGTGGCCAACGTGTTCCATGCCGGCGATGGCAACATGCACCCGCTGATCCTGTTCGACGCCAACCAACCCGGCGAACTGCATCGCGCCGAAGCCTTGGGCGGCAAAATTCTCGAACTGTGCGTGCAGGTCGGCGGCAGCATCACCGGCGAACACGGTGTCGGCCGCGAGAAAATCAATCAGATGTGCGCGCAATTCAACAGCGAAGAACTGAGCCTGTTTCACGCGGTAAAAGCCGCGTTCGACCCGAAAGGCCTGCTCAACCCCGGCAAAAACATTCCGACGCTGCACCGTTGCGCCGAATTCGGTGCGATGCACATTCACGCCGGGCAACTGCCCTTCCCCGAACTGGAGCGTTTCTGATGGCTGACGTCGACGCCTTGCTCGATCAGGTCAACGAAGCGCGGGCCAATGCCACACCGCTGAAAATCCAGGGTGGCAACAGCAAGGCGTTTCTCGGTCGCGAGGTGGCCGGTGAAGTGCTCGACACCCGCGCGCATCGCGGCATCGTGGCTTACGACCCCACCGAACTGGTGATCACTGCGCGCGCCGGCACGCCGTTTTCCGAACTGCTCGCGACGCTGGATGAAAATGGGCAAATGCTGCCATGCGAACCGCCGTCGTTCGCCGACAGCGCCACGGTCGGCGGAATGATCGCGACAGGATTGTCCGGGCCTCGGCGACCGTGGTCGGGGTCTGTGCGGGATTTCGTGCTTGGCACGCGCGTTATCACCGGCCTCGGTCAGCATTTGCGTTTCGGCGGTGAAGTGATGAAAAACGTTGCCGGATATGACCTGTCGCGGCTGATGGCCGGCAGTTTCGGCTGCCTCGGTGTGCTCACCGAGGTCTCGCTGAAAGTCCTGCCCAAACCCCGCCAATGCCTGAGCATTCGCCTCGATATCGACTGTGCACGGGCACTGGCCAAACTGGCCGAGTGGGGCCAGCAACCGTTGCCGATCAGCGCCGCGTGTCACGATGGCGAAAGCCTTTATCTGCGTCTTGAGGGCGGCGAAGGCTCGGTGACCGCAGCGCATCAACGCCTCGGTGGCGAAGCGTTGGACTCGTCGTTTTGGCGTGATTTGAATGAGCAGCGCCTGAGCTTTTTCGACGAAGGCCAGCCGCTGTGGCGCCTGTCGCTGCCAAACAATCTCGGGCCGCTGGACTTGCCCGGCGAGCAACTGATCGACTGGGCCGGCGCGCAACGCTGGCTGAAATCCTCCAGCGCCGACATTCATGCCCTCGCCCAGTCACTCGGTGGCCATGCGACCTGCTTCACCCATGGTGCCAGCGAATCACCGCTTCAGCCTTTGCCCGCGACATTGCTGCGCTATCACCGCCAGCTAAAAGCGCAACTCGACCCGCAAGGGCTGTTCAATCCCGGGCGGATGTACGCGGAGTTCTAGCCATGCAAACCACCCTCAGCGAACAATCGCGACAGTTGCCCCGCGCCGCCGAGGCGGAAAAAATCCTGCGCACCTGTGTGCATTGCGGTTTCTGTAACGCGACGTGCCCGACCTATCAATTGCTCGGCGACGAACTCGACGGCCCGCGCGGGCGCATCTACCTGATCAAGCAGGTGCTCGAGGGCGCGCCGCCAACCGCGCAGACACAACTGCATCTGGATCGCTGCCTGTCGTGCCGCAACTGCGAAACCACCTGCCCGTCCGGCGTCGACTATCACAACTTGCTCGACATCGGTCGCGCGGTGGTCGACCACGCGGTGCCGCGCCCGGCCGCTCAACGTCTATTGCGCGAAGGCCTACGCGCATTGGCGCCGAATCCGCGACTGTTCAAAGGACTGCTGCGAGTGGGCACAACGTTTCGCCCGCTGCTGCCGCGCTTGCTTGAGAGCAAACTGCCGCAGCATCTGTTGGTCAACGGTTCGCGCCCTGCCCCTCGGCATGCTCGCCGTGTGTTGTTGCTCGAAGGCTGCGTGCAACCGGGTTTGTCGCCGAACACCAACGACGCGACGGCGCGGGTGCTGGATCGCTTGGGCATCAGCGTCACGCCGGTGGCCGAGGCCGGTTGTTGCGGTGCGCTGGATTATCACCTCGACGCCCAAGCCAAAGGCCTCGCCCGCGCCCGACAGAACATCGACGCGTGGTGGCCACATCTGCAAAACGGCGCCGAAGCAATTGTGCAAACGGCCAGCGGCTGCGGCGCGTTCATCAAGGATTACGGGCATTTGCTCGCGGACGATCCGGTCTACGCGGCGAAAGCGCAGCGCATCAGCGAAATGACTTTGGATCTGGTGCAGATCCTCGCCGAGCAACCGCTGGAGCAAGTGTGCGCCGCCAGCGAACGACGCATCGCCGTGCATTGCCCGTGCACCTTGCAGCACGCGTTGAAACTCGGCGGCACCGTGGAAGCAGTCTTGTCCCGCATCGGTTTCAACCTCACCGCTGTCCCCGATGGCCATTTGTGCTGCGGTTCAGCAGGGGCTTACTCATTGACCCAACCGGTGCTGGCCCGGCAACTGCGCGACAACCGCCTCAATGCGCTGGAGAGCGGCCGTCCTGAGCTGATCGTCACCTCAAACATTGGCTGCCAAAGCCACTTGGCCAGCGCCGGCCGCACGCCAGTCATGCACTGGATCGAACTGGTGGATCAGTCGTTGGCAGAATGAAGTTCGTAGGATTCTTCGTTTGCCGACGTAGGCGAAGGCTGCGATCTTTTCATCTATCCAATACGTGACCGTGGCAGGAATTTTTTTCATGACCGTGCAGCCGTTCGTCAGCCCCGACCTGATCCGCCAACGCTTCTCCAAAGCGATGTCCGACATGTACCGAGAAGAAGTGCCGCTGTACGGCGCGCTGATGGAATTGGTCGAACAGACTAATCGCAGCGTTCTTGACCGGGACACGCAAATTGCCCGGCAACTGGAAAGTACCGGCGAAATCGAACGACTGGACATGGAACGCCACGGTGCCATCCGCGTCGGCAAGGCGACCGAACTGGCCACCCTCGCCCGCCTGTTTGCGGTAATGGGCATGCAACCAGTGGGTTATTACGATCTGACGCCGGCGGGTGTGCCGGTGCATTCCACGGCGTTTCGCGCGGTGCATGAGGATTCGCTGCAAGTCAGTCCGTTCCGGGTCTTCACGTCGTTGCTGCGACTGGAATTGATCAACGATCCCGAGCTGCGCACCTTCGCTGAATCCGTGCTGGCCAAGCGTTCGATCTTTACCCCTACGGCGTTGCGTCTGATTTCCCAAGCAGAAACCGCTGGCGGACTGACGGAAAGCGAAGCACAGGAATTTGTCCTACAGGCATTGGAGACCTTTCGCTGGCATCACAGCGCAACCGTTACCGCCGCGCAGTATCAGACGCTCAGCGCTCAACATCGATTGATCGCCGACGTGGTCGCCTTCAAAGGCCCGCACATCAACCATCTGACCCCGCGCACGCTGGACATCGACCGTGTGCAAGAGCAAATGCCCACCCATGGCATCACCCCGAAAGCCGTGATCGAAGGCCCGCCGCGCAGGCAGTGCCCGATCCTGCTGCGCCAGACCAGTTTCAAAGCGCTGGATGAGCCAATCGCCTTCACCGACCAAGACGAAACCCAAGGCAGCCACAGCGCGCGATTCGGCGAAATCGAACAGCGCGGTGCAGCACTCACACCCAAGGGGCGCGCACTGTATGACTTACTGTTGAATGCTGCTCGCGATGAACTGGGGGACTTCCCCAACGAAGCCAACGCCGCACACTACAACGCGCTGATGACTCAGCACTTTGGCGAATTTCCTGACAGCGTCGAGGGCATGCGCGAACAAGAGCTGGCGTATTTTCGCTATTTCGCTACGGAAAAAGGACTGGCGGCGGGAGGACTTGCCGACGCGTCACTGGAGCAATTACTGCGCGATGGCTACGTGAAGGCAGAACCGCTGGTGTACGAAGATTTCCTGCCGGTTAGCGCTGCGGGGATTTTTCAGTCGAACCTTGGCGATGCCGCGCAAACGCACTATGGCGAGCATTCCAACCGACAAGCGTTCGAACAGGCACTGGGCCGCTCGACCATCGACGAGTTGGGCTTATATGCCGAAACCCAAAAGCGCTCAATTGATGAGAGCCTGGCCGCACTTTCGGGTAACCGCTGAAAAGATCGCAGCCTGCGGCAGCTCCTACATTAGGGTGTGGATTCCCCTGTAGGAGCTGCCGAAGGCTGCGATCTTTTGATCTTAAAAAAACCTCAGCGCAATCTTGAAAGCAACGCAAACGCCGTCTCTTCCGAAGAAGCCGGATTCTGCCCCGTCAGCAACAACCCATCCTCACGGGTGTAAACCGACCAATCCGGCCCTTTCGAAAAAATCCCGCCCTTGGCCTTCAACTCATCTTCAACCAAAAACGGCACCACATTCGTCAACTGCACCGCTTCCTCTTCACTGTTGGTAAACCCAGTCACCTGCTTGCCCTTGACCAGCGGTTCACCGTCCGGACCTTTGGCATGGCGCAACACGCCCGGCGCATGACACACCGCCGCCACCGGTTTACCCGCGTTATAAAACGCCTCGATCAACGCGATGGAATGACGATCCTCGGCCAGATCCCACAGCGGCCCATGACCGCCCGGGTAAAACACCGCATCGAAATCCGCCGCTTTCACAGAGTCCAGCGTCACCGTCGAAGCCAGCGCCGACTGCGCCGCAGAATCCTTGCGAAATCGCCCGGTCGCTTCAGTCTGCGCGTCCGGCTCGTCGCTCTTGGGATCCAGCGGCGGCTGACCACCCTTGGGCGAGGCCAGTGTCAGCTGCGCGCCGGCATCCTTGAACACGTAATACGGGGCAGCGAACTCCTCCAGCCAGAAGCCGGTTTTCTTGCCGGTGTCGCCCAATTGATCGTGGGAGGTCAGAACCATCAGAATTTTCATGTCGTTCGGTCTCACTCGGTTTGAGGAATTTTCAGACGCAGGTCTGCGGGTGTGAGTGATTGACCCTCAGTAACGCAGGATCGTTTCAAATGAGCGGGTGATGGCATCAGGCCTTGATGCGCAAGAAGTTGCGCACTTGTTGATGATCCGCGGCCATCAATCCCGCTACACACCAGAGGCGACAAGGGCTTCAGGCGAGTGCGCAAGAAGTTGCGCACCACTGCGCAACTTCTTGCGCACATTCGCCATGAATCACCGTAAGTCATCCTGAATTCAGCTCTGCGCATTAGCGAACTCCCCGGTTTCACTGGCTCTAAAACCTGTTGGCACGCTCCTTGATAACTGTCAGGCACCCACCGGGCGTTTTCGCCTCCGGGCACCTAAACTTTATTCCGCAAGGAGAGCACCCCATGGCAACACCAGCGTACATGTCGGTTACCGGCGAAAAACAAGGCCTGATCACTGCCGGCGCCTTCACCGCCGACTCCGTTGGCAACACCTATCAGGAAGGCCACGAAGACCAGGTTATGGTTCAGGCTTTCAGCCACGACGTGATCATCCCGCGTGACCCACAATCCGGTCAGCCAACCGGTCAGCGCGTTCACAAGCCAGTTGTGATCACCAAGGTCTACGACAAGGCTTCGCCTCTGCTGCAAGCTGCTCTGACCTCCGGCGAGCGCATGAGCGAAATCGTTATCCAGTGGTTCCGTACTTCTGCTCAAGGTACCCAAGAGCACTACTACACCACCAAACTGGAAGACGCGATCATCGTCGCCATCAACAACAAAATGCACAACTGCCA
This sequence comes from Pseudomonas rustica, assembly GCF_049959085.1. Taxonomy (NCBI): domain Bacteria; kingdom Pseudomonadati; phylum Pseudomonadota; class Gammaproteobacteria; order Pseudomonadales; family Pseudomonadaceae; genus Pseudomonas; species Pseudomonas rustica. The sequence continues at coordinate 3,248,928 of NZ_CP188200.1, forward strand.
GGATCCAGGCAACTCGCACTTCACCCACCTGGAAGAAGTGCAGTTCACCTACCGCAAAATCACCTGGACCCACGAAGTATCCGGTACTTCGGGTTCCGATGACTGGCGTGCTCCAGTCGTTTAATTACGGCTGATTGTTACAAGCATCGGCCAGCTCTGCTGGTCGATGTTGTTTTCGCAACTCCAGATTTTTGTGACAGCACGAGGAACAAGGGATGTTCGCGCCGGCCAATGAAACCCACTTTGCCCTGACCATCGAAGGTCTTTCCGCTGACTTTCAGGTGTTTACCCTGCAAGGCCGGGAAGCCATCAGCCAGCCTTTTGTCTTCGAGGTGGAGCTGGTCAGTGAGCAGCCGTCGCTGGATCTCGAAACCCTGCTGCACAAACCGGCCTTTCTGCAACTGTCGCCCGACGGCAGCGGCATTCACGGCCAGATCTACCGCGCCGCGCAAGGCGATTCCGGCAAACGCCTGACTCGCTACTCCGTGACCCTGCGTCCGCAACTCGCGTACCTCGCGCACCGCATCAACCAGCGCATCTTCCAGAACCTTACAGTGCCGAAAATCATCGGCATGGTGCTTGAAGAGCACGGTATCCAAGGCAACGCCTACGAATTCAAGACCGGTTCGATTTATCCCGAGCGCATTTACTGCGTGCAATACGATGAATCGGATCTGCATTTCATCCAGCGCCTGTGCGAAGAAGAAGGCATTCACTACCACTTCCAGCACAGCGCCACGGGCCACAAACTGCTGTTCGGCGATGACCAGACGATATTCCCGAAACTAGCGCCCGTGGCCTATCAGCAAGACTCCGGCATGGTCGCCAGCGATCCGGTAATCAAACGCTTCGACCTGCGCCTGGAAACCCGCACCAGCCGCACCACCCGCCGCGATTACGACTTCGAAAAACCGCGCCTCACCCTCGAAAGCGAAAACCGTGGCGACGCCCTGCCTGACCTCGAAGACTACGACTACCCAGGCCGTTTCATTGACCGCGAGCGCGGCAAACACCTGGCCAAACGCGCCCTCGAACGCCATCGCAGCGACTTCCAGCTCGCCGAAGGCAAAAGCGATCAGCCATTGCTGGTCAGCGGCCACTTTCTCGCGCTGACGCAACACCCGAAAGCCAAATGGAATGACCTCTGGCTGCTCACCGAAGTCCTCCACGAAGGCAAGCAGCCGCAAGTGCTGGAAGAGTCGGTGACCAGCGACACCACCGCGCTGAAAGACGATTTCCATCAGGGTTACCGCAACCGCTTTCAGGCCACGCCGTGGGACGTACCGAACCGCCCGCCGCTGAACCACCCGAAACCGCGCATCCTCGGCAGTCAGAGCGCCGTGGTCACTGGGCCCAAAGGGGAAGAGATCCACTGCGACGAATACGGCCGCGTCAAAGTGCAATTCCACTGGGATCGCGAAGGCCTGGCTGACGACAAAACCAGCTGCTGGCTGCGCGTCTCCAGCGCTTGGGCCGGCGCGCAATACGGTGGCATCGCCATCCCGCGCATCGGCATGGAAGTGCTGGTCACCTTCCTTGAAGGCGACCCCGATCAACCGCTGATCAGCGGCTGCCTGTACCACAAGGAAAACACCGTCCCGTATGAGCTGCCGGCGAACAAAACCCGCAGCACGTTCAAGACCCTCAGTTCTATGGGCGGTGGCGGCTACAACGAACTGCGCATCGAAGACAAAAAAGGTCAGGAACAGATCTTCCTGCACGCCCAGCGCGACTGGGACGAGAACATCGAGCACGACCAGAAAATCCGCGTCGGCAACGAGCGCCACGACACCGTCGAGCAAAACAGCTACAGCGAATTCAAAGCCGAAGAACACCACACCGTCTACGCCGACCGCAAAGTCGAAGCGCGCGCCAACGACCACCTCACCGTGGGCGTCAACCAGCACATCAAAATCGGCACCGGCCAATTCATCGACGCCGGCCAGGAAATCCACCTCAGCAGCGGCATGAAAGTCGTGCTCGAAGCCGGCGCCGAACTGACCCTCATCGGCGGTGGCAGCTTCATCAAAATCGACGCCGGCGGCGTGACCATGAGCGGCCCGGTGATCAACATGAACTCGGGTGGTAGCCCGGGGAGCGGCACGGGTGCGGCGCCGTTGTTGCCGGGGCCGTTGAAGCAGGCGGATACCGATAAGGCTGGGCAGTTGCTGGTGCCGGCGCAGCGGCAAGCGTTGATGCAGAAGAAGCCGATTTGTGCGGTGTGCGAGAAAGCCAAATTGGAGGCACAGAATGCTTAAGTCGGAATTTTCATTGGAAAACGGCCTCCCCCAAGGCCTTCCATGGAATGGCACGGTAGGTTTACTGCTTGATGGTGTCAGCGTTGAGAAGCTTCCGCAGCACCTGTATCAGTGGACGGAAAACCCCGAGTTCGAGCCGCTTTATCTTGGGACTCGTTGGGCAGAGCTGGGCGATATCTCCCCATGCCTCGTGCAAATAAAAGCACAGAATAATCCGGTCCTAACCCGGTTCTTGAACGCATCGCGTCAGGAATGGGGGCACTTGGTGTTTAGCGATCAATCATGGGATCAACTGGTCGCACACTTTCGCTGGCTCACCAGCGTCATGCACCCACTGGGTGAGGAAGTGTTGTTGCGCATCGCGGATCCGGCCGTAACCCATGCACTGCTCGCTCACGCAGAAACCATCAAGGATCCGACCCTATTCGGCCCCTGCAAACAAATCGTCACTGCCGATGCCGCACTGGATTGCTGGTACATAAACAATAGGCCGGGCAACGCTCCCGAGCCCGACCACAGCAAGCGCTATCGATTGAGCGAAGCACAACTCAGTCAACTGGACGAGGTGAACTTTCGCAATGTTGTGATGCGTCTCGATGCACACATGCAAGAATATTTTCCAAGCTATCAGGCACAGTCGACCCCACAGCAACGCTGGGAACACCTGCATGGGCTGGCGTCGACCTCCTATGATCGCGGCTTCAACACCGAACTCGATATCACCCTCTACGCCAACATTCACGGGTTCCTTGGCGAGCGAGCACTGGAAGAACATCCGGACCTGGACGCCATACTCAAAACCCCGTCGGAACAAACGCCCGCACAAAGACTCGAAAAGGTCGCTGATATTGCCCAGGAACGGGCAGCAACATTGAACAGGAGCCAAGGATGACAACGCCAACATCGACCGGTAAAAGCCCGAACAACGCTGCAAAAAGCCGGGATGACGGCAAGTGTGCCATGGGCGGCTGCTCGTTGATGAAGGCAAAAATCCAGCTCATCCCACTGCGTTACGGCCTCGTTGAACGACTCGACCCGTCAAGCGCGCTGACCATGCCGTACAAAACCACTTCTCGCCCACTAGGCATTCGATTGATGCGTGACGGCTGGCTCTACGTCATCGTCGACAAGAAGCCTGAAGCCGTAATGCACGAATACCGAATCCAGAACGGCATCGTGACCCAACTGCTGTGGGAAAAGAGCGAAATCACCGCCAACAAACGTGAAAGCAACGTGGGCGAAGCCGTGTTGGTCTTCCCGCGTTTGAGCAAACTCTACGTCAACTACTCCGAGGTGCAATGGACCGCCGCGAAATGCGCGCAGGTCATCAAGCACAAGTCTGAACGTGAGTACTTCATGCAGAAGGTCGATCTCACCAATGCAGACCCTGAGAAAGGCGCAGCTCATCTACTGACGCCAAGTCAGGCGGAAAAGTGGATTGCGGAGGTTTCGGAGCAGCCGAGTAAAGAGCCGACGGTTACGGGTGCCAAACCTGAGGAAAGTCAGGACTATCTCTGGGAGCAAGCGTCGCACTTCAAGAAAACTCAGTTGGGCACACTCAAAAAGCAAGTCAAGGCGGAACATGAGCGTGACCATCTGTACTTGGTCTTACAGGATGACCTGGGCGTGTTACGCGATCTCGCTGAGCATCAGGACTTGGTCACTGGCTGGATCAGCGACTGGAGCGACGCTGAGGCCAATCAAAAGAAGTATGTGTTTGGTTGCTACATAGAATCGTTGTACACCGTAACAGGCGAAACCATTCTGAATGCCGCCCAAGGCGACCCTCGTTTTGTCAAACTCAAGGACGAAACAAGCGAAGAGCAGCGGCAATCGATCGTCGACTACGTCAACGTAAAAAATCAAACCCAGTATTCAGGCGCTGGTACGCATCGTGGGGCTATTGCAGCTTCAAAGTCGCGGATGCGTACGAGTCTTGGACCGTTGTATTCCAGGTACGAAGACCTGATCGAGACCATCGAAGACAACGCGGATGACGCGCTCGACGGCGCGAAGATGGGACAACAGGGCATCAACGATCTGATCGATCGGCCAGCTATGGAAGCCTTCCTGAAACAGCAACGCGCCCAACTCAATCGCTGGAACAAACGTCTAGATCTGATCAGTAACGATCGCGCGAATCTAATCTGTGAAGAACGCTTCCAACGTTCAGCCTGGTATTTTGACCCCAAATTTGGCGATCAACTCGACACAACTCTCGCTACTGAATATGCCTGTATGAGAGACATTTGCCGGACAGATAAAGCGACTGAAAAGCTTGCCGATCTGCTCGAGAAACAGCCGGGTTTCACCGTACCAACCTTCTTCACATTGAGTTTGACTGATCAGAAGGACATGCACTCCAAGGTCACATCATTCATCAAGTCCCTGCGCGATACCTATATGGTCAAGGACGACTATCAGGGCGCCCAAGCACTCAGCGGAAAATTTGGCAATTTGCTCACTCAGAATCTCGCAGCAGCAATGCAATTGAGTGAAAACGGCATTGTGCTAGGTCAGTTGCGCAACACAGCGTACGAGCCGGCAAAGCAGTTGCGCCTGGCAGGAGCGCTGGATGAGGCTATGCAAGCGCTACGCAATGGACAACCGCTAGATCCGGCAAAAGTATTGCGCCGAATTCCTGGCTCGGCCTGGATAGATGTTCTTCGTGCCTTTGGTAAGGGAGGTATTACATTAGAGTTTGCCTCTGCGAATCAAATTGCTGCGTTCAAAGCTGATATGGCCAAACTGACAGATCTGCGCCAGCAAATGACCTCGCTGAAAAATCAGATTCGGCAAACCCTGGCTGATGAACGTAAAGGAAGGTCACCAAAAGGCGGTTATAAAACCTTGGTAGCTCGCCGCAAAGCCATTCAACAGACTGTCGCTCCCCTTGAAGGGCGGATAGCTCAGGCCATGAGTCCTGTTGGTGACGGACCTGGCAAGGCTGCCTTCAAGATTAAAGGGCTTAACAATGCTCAGGTGCTTGAGTTCGAGCGGATGGCCGATGACTATCGGCTCAAGCGTCCTTCCAAGGGAATAAGCAAGGCGGTTTTCGCATCAGCTGGAGGGGATTTGTTTTCTTCAGCTGCAGCGGTTCTGCAAATCATCAGCTTTACGACTGTTTATGGTGAATTTGCTAGAAAAAAAGAGGCGGATTTCTCCGATAAGTTGGCTGTAGCAAATGCTCTTTTTTCAATGCTTGGGGGGACAATCGCCGCGGCCCAAGGAATTGCCATTACTGGCCTTTCTGTCGCAATTGAAAACTATGCGAGTGCCGCAGCTAAAATCGGATTAGCCTCCAAGTTAGGCAAAATTACAGGCGTATTGGGGCCTTTTTCATACCTTTTTGGCGCTATTGCCGCAGGCACTGGTTTGTATGGTGAAAAAGGGTCTGCCGCAAGGTGGACCGAAGCTTTACGGTCAGGCGATGGCGCCAAACTAGCTGGGGCTAGCATGACGCTGGTTGGAGACTCCGGCCAACTAGTTGTCAATGGCTGGGCGACCGCACGAACAGTTCAATACACTTCTGAAGCTATGACGAATGTAAGCCAGGCGCGCGCTCTTGCGTGGGTTACGACTGGTGGTAAGTTGCTCAGCGTCGCCGCTCGTGCCAACCTGATTGGCCTAGTCCTAACAGGACTCCAATTAGGTGGTGAATGGCTGTACAACCGTAATAATAAGACCGAACTGGATAAATGGCTGCTCAAGGGTCCTTGGGGCAAGCAGAGCGAAAACCGAAGTCTTGCAGAGGAGCGTTTAATGTTAGCAGATATTACTGCCGCTCCGCAGATAGCCCTACAACAAGTAGACAGCAAGCCCATGGCCGTCTTGAGCATGCCGGGGATGACAGCCAATGATCTAGAAGATGTCAATCTCGGCCTCAGTGCTTACTGGCTAACTAACCAACAGCGCAATGACTGGGAAGCGTGGAGCGAACCATTACTGTATCAACTCAATCTGCTAGGTGCTCCGGGCGAACCTCTTAAGCTCGGCTTAGAAATATTCCAACACGAAGCTAACGCCCAACATGGCCTTGCCGTCGTTTTACGCTACCACTCCGTAGCCGGTGATAAATCTTTCCGAGAGAAGCGATTCGAAACCACGACCCTAAACGCGCAGAATGGCAAGCTGCTTCAATCAGTATCTGTGTTAAGGACGCGCACCACGAATGCTCCTTGGTTGCTAGTAACTAGCGACTCCCTGTAGTTACCTAAACCGCCTACATTTTTTCGGTTGAATTGCATGCCATCCAAACCTGAACAGCAAGTCGAACTTGACCTCAAAAATCACCGCCCCACGGCGGGTGAAACTCGTCGTTTTGCCACAGGCGAAGCATTATTTTTCTCACCGCTGCCAGTTCCGACCGGACAAATCCCAATGGATCTCGGCGGAAGTTTTATTGAAGTCAACGACACATATCTGGACTTGGGTAGCAGCAATCTCACCAAGTCTTTCCAAACACGATTAGCTGTAGCACTCCCAACAGTCGTAGTTATCGTTTGTCTATTTGGTCTCCCAACATTGATGGGCTTCGCAGCATTCATAAACCCATTCGGCAGAAGCTTCTGGTTTTATTTCAACGATTTTTTTGAGTTCGGAATATCACTAGCGCTCTGGTGTGGAGGGGGAGCAGCGCTGATTGGCCTGTACGCGATTATCAGCACCACAAGGAACAAAGCCCGCGCCAGACCCATCCGATTTAACCGCCAACGCCGAGAGGTCTGTTACTTCCCGAATGGCTCCGACGAAGCCGTGATCCAGCCTTGGGAAGACACAGTTGCGTGGATCTCTGTCAGCACCGGATTCATTGGAGTAGGCGTAATCAGTAGCTACACCTTTGGCATGGCCATAGATAATCCCAAGGCCGATACGGTGCACTTTTTCACACAGGAGGTCATGACTCCTGTTCATGGACTAGGCAAATGGGAAGCCATACGTGCCTACATGGAAAAAGGACCGGAGTTCTGCCCTGCTAAAGCACCCTACGAGGGTCGCCACACCTTCGATAAAGAACGACAAGACATGCACGAGGAATACCAGCACAGCGAACGTTCCGTATTAGGAGTTTGCTGGTGGTACTTGACACACCTGATCACTTGGTGGCGTTTTCCGTATTGGGTAGCAGAATGGGATCATCGTTTCAACATGAAATCTCTGCCTGAATCCATTGCTGAGTGGTCCAAACCTCTTCCACCTGAACAATGGGGCAAGCCAAGCCCAGCGCTTAAAGAGCAAAGCGCGAAAATCGAAAAAGCCTTTGCTCAAGGGCAGGATTTTATGACGTACTTCAAGGCAAACCTAAACGAAAGCAAGGCAGAAGAATGAAAAAACAGCTGAGCTATATAGTAGCCAGAAATCAGATAGCCCGATAACCGTCAGGTCAAGTCTGAGCTTTTACAAAAATGAAAAACAAAAGAGGATGGTTCATTTTCAAAAAAAATAATTCCGCCCCTTTTTCGAGCCTTATTTTATTTCTATCCAACATATGGATATAGACGGTCAAGCGGGTTTCTCAGCGAACGAAATAAACCGATCAAGCATTCATTGTGACCACCGACACGCTGACTGTGCTCGAATCATCAAAACCAGCCGGGCAAACCTAATCCCTTCAATAAATGAGGAATCCAGCGACGATCTAAATCTCAAGAAAATACGGCCCGTGGCTGGTGAGAAGCGTAAATTCGCGACAGGTGAGGCATTATTCTTCTGCCCGTTTCCGATACCAACGGGCAACGTCCCCATGGATTTGGGTGGAAGCTTTGTTGAGGTAAATGACACATTCCTCGACCTAGGCAGTAGTAATTTCGGCAAGGCTTTCCAAGCGAGGGCAATGATTGGGCTCGGGATGATGTTTATTTTTTCATGCCTGATTATTTTGCCTTTGCTTGCAGGATCTACTACCTGGGGCTCCCCATTTTCCGAGTCCTTTTGGGACATAACTGCAGGCATGTTCGATTTCGGTGTGACCTTTAGTATTTGGGGTGGAGGAATAGCTGCGCTGTTGGGTATTTACGTTATCTTGAGCACTACCAGAGCGAAGTCGCGCACCCGTCCAATTAGATTCAACCGCCAACGTCGTGAAGCCTTTTTCTTTCCCGAAGGTTCTGACCTCCCCGTCATTCAACCATGGGAAGAGATAGCATCTTGGCTTTCGATCAGTACAGGTGTTGCTGGAGTAGGCGTAACAAGCGCCTATACATTTGGTATGGCGTTCAACGATTCCAAAGCTGACGCAGTGCATTTTGTGAGACAAGGCGTGATGACTCCTGCCCATGCCTTGGGTAAGTGGGAACCGTCAGGGCGATATAACGCAGCAAATCGATCCCGACGGAAATGCCACGCTCTACAGCTATGACGGTCAGGGACGCCTGCTGGAGATTCGCCATCCGGACGGCAGCCTTCACCAACTTGGCTGGAACAACCTCGGATAATTGCTGGAAGAGCGACTCCCCGATGGCGGCCAACGCAAGTACCGTTACGACGCGCTGGGTCGACAGATCACCCGGCAGGAAGAGTCCGGCGCCATCACCCAATATCAGTGGGACGCCGCTAACCGACTCGCACAGCTGACACTGCCAGGTGGTGCAACGCGGGCTTTCACCTATAACGCTTATGGCAATGTCACCGCTGAACGCGATGAGCTCGGCCGCATCACCCGTTACGAATACGCTGATAATCTGCATCTGGTCAGCCGGCGAATCAATCCCGACGGCAGCCAACTGCGCTATCGCTATGACAACTCGCGCCTGCTGCTGACTGAAATCGAAAACGAGCGCGGCGAGCATTACCACCTCGACTATTACGCCAATGGTCTGATCCAGCAAGAAACCAGCTTCGATGGTCGTCGTACGGCTTACGAGTACGATCTCAATGGCCAACTGCTGAAGAAAATCGAGTTTGGTGACGATGGCAGCGAACTGATCACCGAATACCAACGCGATGCCGCCGGACGACTGTTGGTCAAAACCCTGGCCGATGGCGAGGAAGTTCACTACAGCTACGACGCCCTCGGTCGACTCGTAAGCGTCGATGACGGCCATTGGCCGCTCGCCTACAAATACGACCTGCAAGACCGCCTCATCGAAGAACACCAAGGCTGGGGTACCCTGCGCTACGAGTACGACAGCGTCGGCCAGCTCAAACACTGCCGCCTCCCTGACGGCAGCAAACTGGATTACCGTCACCAGCCTGGTGGGCAACTCAGCACCATCGATCTCAATGGCTCACGCCTGACCGCTCACCAATTCAGCGCCGGTCGCGAACAACAGCGCCAGCAAGGTCTGCTGCTCAGCCAATACCAGTACGATGAACAGGGTCGCCTGCAAGCACACAGTGTTGGTCAAAGAGACAAAAACCTGTTCCAGCGTCGTTATAACTATGACGCCAACGGCAACCTAGCCGGTATCGACGACAGCCGCAAAGGTAACCGTAGCTACCACTACGACCCGCTTGACCGACTGATCAGCGTGCGCGGTGCCACACCAGAAAGCTTCGCCCATGACCCGGCAGGTAACCTGCTTGGCCAGAGCAATGAAGGTACGGCCAACCTGGCCAACGTCAAAGGCAACCGCCTGCTGATGCAGGGTGATCGTCATTACGAGTACGACGTGTATGGCAACCTAAGTCGCGAGCGACGTGGCACAGGACAGAAACTTGTCACCGAATACCGTTACGACTGTCAGCACCGCTTTATCGGCACGAGCCTGCCGGGCGGCCGCAGCGCAGCCTACAAGTACGATGCCTTCGGTCGACGTATAGAAAAAACTGTCGACGGTCGTACCACTGAGTTTTTGTGGCAAGGCGAACGCCTGATCGCCGAGAGCGCTGAGAACCGCTACCGCAGCTACATCTACGAACCGGGCACCTTCCGCCCGCTGGCTATGCTTGACGGCGAAGGCCCGCGCAAGGCCACGCCTTTTTACTGTCAACTCGATCACCTTGGCACCCCGCAGGAACTCACCGATTACAGCGGCGAGATCATGTGGTCAGCGAAGTACCGACCTTACGGCAACCTCGCCGCGTTGGACGTCAGCGAAATCGATAACCCGTTGCGGTTCCAGGGTCAGTATTTCGATGCGGAGACAGGGTTACATTACAACCGCCACCGCTACTACAATCCGGGGACTGGACGGTTTCTGACGCCGGATCCGATTAAGCTTGCGGGTGGGTTGAATAGCTACCAGTACTTGCCTAACCCTACGGGGTGGGTGGATCCGCTGGGGCTGACCACTACAAAAGCTCAGTGCCCTAAAAAGAAAATAGCTGTTAACCATAAGCCAAGTGGTGATCTAGACTGGAATGGCGTTGACAAAAATGGCCTGAGTCGAGCGGATCATGTAGAGCGGCATGGTGTTGACGATCCAACTCGAAACGTTCCACACGGAGTTTTTGCGGAATAACCTATTTCGGCAACTGAGAACGCGTGGGCAATTGCAAAACGCAATGGCATAGCTCCATACGTAGAACAACCCGGCAATGGCAATTGGATCTACGATGTGCCTTATCCAAATGCTGGTTTTAAAGGTGGCAAACCTGGCGCAACAGACGGCCATCCGGTATTGAATTCCATTAGAATTGTTGTCAAAGCAAATACGAACAATGTAGTTACAGCGTTCCCAATGTGAGTTACAAAATGAAAAAAATATTCTACACAGCAGAAGCCTATATCAGCACGTACGCCCAAGGCACCGACCTTGTGATAATAAAATCAGCAGACGGCACTCTGTATGGTGCTTCATTTGAATTTGACATATGCACAAAGGATATTATTAAAGCCGCGATCGGTAAAAATGAAACATTCAACGAGGATAACTCAAAGTTTACAGAAGCCGAATGGGTAGAATACACTGACGATATCGGAACTGTACCGGCAAGCTGGCCAGACATTACCACAACCGCACTTCCAGATATAATATTAGGATACCAACTCGAAGGCGAAGCAACTATCCACCACTTCGAGAGTTAAAAGCCAGAACACACCTAGGTTTATTTCCAGAAATCAAAATAGCAGCCCAACGATACACAGCGCTGCTTTAACCATAACCACCCTTTCTCCACGCTAGAACATGACGAACGAAAAAATTGGGGAGAGTAGTGCGATGTATTTTCTTAGAGAGCAACAACATCAATCCCGAATTACCCACGTCTCCGTGGAATTGCGATCCATCCGATGGATCAAGCGAAAAATCAAAATTATATGTAGCTAATGGAAAAATAGAAAAGTTGTTCTAATCGCAGCTTTACCCCTTGAATAGTTCTCGCTTCCTGTTTCTCATAGCTGCCCCCATAATCTATCCAGAGGAAAATAAAGCATGGACATTAAGGAGACAATCAATCTTGGCGGAGTAATAACCCTAGATAACTTGTCCGACCTCAGCGGATCTGACATATCACTCATCACAGACGAATTAAGAGAGATCTTTTACAAGCATCTCTACCACAAGAGCAGATAATAGACATTGGGTGGTATCCAGAATCCGATAAAAACGGAGCCTTTATAATTCCGCTTATCTCAAATCAAAATTGGGGGTCACCCACTCAGAGCGAAACTGCGAGAAGCTGAATTAATCTCGATGAAGCATTAAAAAATATACTAGCAAAAACAGATAAACAGTGACTTAGTAATCCATTAGCACACAAAACAAGACGGATTTATTTCCTACAGAACGAAGACGACCCCGCACCCTTCTATCCATGCAATCTATCCGCAGAAATAATGTTAAAACAAAAGACCAATACTTAAAGGAACGGCGCCTTAGAAGCTCTAAGGAACATAGAATTCATCTTAATTTCTCTGCAAAATGGAATCTACTATTGCGACAAACCAATAGAAGACTACCAAAAAGCCACAACTGCGTTCATTGACGACGAAAAGATCACTCAACGCCTTGCCAAAGTAAGAAAGGTCATTAGCGAAAATTTTGATCCTACACTTGGAGAGGATGGCATGGATGCATAGAGCGTCACATGGAAGGAGTTGAATTCTGGAAACCTTGAGTTCCTGTTGCCTACAACATGAAAAGATTATGCATTTTTTTTAAGCTAGATCACCCAGCTATCACTATCGGAGTATGAATAGTCATCCAGTGGATCGGGTTGTTCAATTCGTAGATCCTGCCGCTTCCCTCACGTTGTGCATCGCGGCTTCACCGGTCTCACCCAACACACCCCGCCCCCTTCCTTAACCCCAAAATTAAGGTTCACCTAAGGTTCCATCGTTACCATCCCGCCCCATGAACCACTGTCGCCCATGAGTCGCGGATGAGACCTTCTGATATGAAAGCCTTAGATTTTCCAGCCCAGCAGCAGGCGAATTTCAGCGTTGTGCTGGTGAATTACAAGACGCCGGACTTGACCAAAATGTGCCTTGAGCTGCTGCGTGAGCACGCTCAGGAGCAGCGCATTCCGGTGTGGGTGGTGGACAACGACTCCGCAGACGCCAGTCTCGATTACCTGCGTACGCTCGACTGGATCAATCTGATCGAGCGCCCTTCTGTGAAAGGTGAAGCCGGTCATATCGCGCATGGCAAGGCGCTGGATCTGGTGCTGGACAAGGTTGAAACCGATTATCTGTTTCTGTTACACACCGATACCTTTGTTTATGACAAAGAGGTGTTTGCGATGATGATGCGCGAGTGCGCGAATAATCCGGAGATCGCCGCCGTCGGTTGTGTCGAGCAAATCAATCGCGGGATGCTCAGAGAGACATGGCGATTAACTTCGCGTTTCTGCAAGCATTATGTCCGTCGCGCTAAAACTCAGTTGGGTTTGAAAACCAAAGAGCCGAAGCCGTATCGGGAAACTCATCTGAAGAGTTTCTGCACGTTGTGGAATGCTCGTCTGGCCAAATCTCATGGTTTGCACTTTTGCATGGATGATCGGGTGCCTGGATATACGCTGCAGGATCGCATGGTGAGCTTGGGCTATGGCATCAAGTTTCTGTCGCCAGGCAAGATCTTCAGCTATCTGGATCACATCCAGTCAGGCACGGTCGCGGCCGCAGGCACCTACGGCAAGGATCATCGGCGTACGAAAATGTACGAGGCGTCGATCAAGCGTCTTGAACAGCAGCGAGGCAAGGCCGGGATGCAAGCATCGGCATAATTTAAAGACACAAAAACGGGCGACTATTCAGTCGCCCTTTTTTGTTGCCGAATTTTGTATACATACGTTTCGATTAAAGTGTTCGCCCAGTGTTATGGCCTGGCAATCCATGCACCGGTAAAGAGCCCTGACACTGGGCGAACGGAAGGGATTTTAATTGAAGTTGGCGCTTATGTCGTCATGAAGAATTGTGAAATTTATGTACTGGAAAGTTAAAAACTCTGTCACTCGGATATTTACCGGCAAACTTCCTACAGAGTCTTTTATATGATTGTTCTCATACACAAAGCTGTACAAGAACAATCATTCTGTAGAGTTAATACTCAGCTTTCATGCTGACTGGTCACTTTTAATATATCGGTGTAAGTGACGACGACGCTCTGCCCTACTTTCAAATCTTTCAATTTCGCCTGAATCTCAGGCTTTTTCACGTCGAGTGTTTTCGATTGGCCCGACGGGTTTTCCAGGGTTACCTGATTCTTCTTCAAATCAATTTTGGTGATTTTCAGCTGTACCTGAACCTGACGAAACGCTTCGCCGCCGGGGTTATCGGTGCCCGGCGCCTTGCGCAGTTCGCCGGTGCGTTCGGTCGTGCCAGGCAGACCTTTATCCACATCGGTATCCAGGTAAGCGGCGACAGAACGCTGGACTTGGACTTTGACCAGATCACCGACCTTGAGGTTGGCGAGGTTTTTTGCCTTATCGGTGAGTTGTACGTGAACCTGACGGCCTTCCGCGCCTTCGAGCACAACCTGATGGTTGGCGGGATCGACGGAGATGACTTTGGTGGTGACCTGATCCGCTTCGATGGTGGCGGACAGCGGAATATCGGCGGCAAATGCTCCGAAGCTGGTGGCGGACAGTACGGTTGCGAGGGTGATGGCTTTGGCCAGTGCGTGGAGCTTCATAAGCAATACTTTCCCTGTGATGAATGGCAGCCACCGTCGCCAAAACGTTTTTGGCGACGGATGTCCGATTGAGCATAGACGCTGTTCAGGGCTTGGTTTGAGATTGTTTTGCGGTGTCTTGCGCGGTGGATTCGCCGCTGGGGGTGCCTTTGCCGTGGCTTTGGCGCTGCTTGGGATCAGTGGGGCGCAGGGCGTCGTTGTCGCGCTCGGTTTCGCCGGCGGGACGCGGTTCGTCGGGGTGTTCGCTGGGAGTGATGGGTTTCATGGTGGGTGTCCTCAGGCTTCGGGGTCGTCGAGTTCGCGGGCGACGTTGATGGCGGGCGAATCCTTGTGCAGGTCTGCGGCCTTGGCGCGGAGGATCTGCCATTGCTCAAGGTCGATGGCGCCTTGGCCGAGCAGGTCGTCGGCGATGCGTTGCAGATCCAGGTAGTGAGCGTCGGGGGATTGCTGCCAGTAGGTTTCGTCGTCGAACAGACGCTGCCAAGTGGTGAGGTCTGGAAGTTGCAGGTCGTCGCTCATGATCAATCCTCGACAGGTTTCTCTTTAGAGGACACCACAGCAACCTGAGTTCAAACCGATCCGTGTAGGAGCTGCCGGAGGCTGCGATCTTTTGATTGTTTAGCCAGCGAGATCAAAAGATCGCAGCCTTCGGCAGCTCCTACAGGGGTTTGTGGTGTTTGGATAATTAGTAGCCGGTCATTTCCAGGTAGCCCTGGCCTGGGTGACTGCCAGTGATGTTCACCGGGCCTTCCCAGTAGGGGATGCGCAGGTTCATCCACGCTTTGGGGTTGAGCGCGTTGATCTGGATGTCGAGGTGTTTGTCGGGGATGCTGATCACCCAGCGGATCGGCATTTTGCGCCCGGCGACGTTGGCGGTGTCTTGCGGTGTGAGGGTGATCTGCTCGCCGCTCAGGGTTTGCGTCTGGCCGTCGGCGGCGATCCAGGTGCCGGTCAGGTATGGCGCGCCATCCTTCTGGCGGGTGCGAAAGAGCATGACCTTTTCACCGCTGTCCAGATGCAACGAGAGCCAGTCCCAGCCCGTCTGGTTGGCGCTCAGCGGTTGGCTGCTCCACTCGCGATCCAGCCACGCCGGGCCGCTGACGGTGTAGGTCTGCCCGTCGATCTGCAACGTACCGTTGGCCTGAAAAAACGGCTGACTGTAGTAATACGACGCCTGCCCTTCTGCGGATTTGCGGCTGAAGCCCTTCTCACCCTGCAACACCAATGGCCGACTGGAGGTGAGGTGCAGTTGATAGGCGAAATCTCTGTCGCGAGCGCTGAGCTGTAGATCGCTCAAGGGATCGGCAGCCTGACTGCTAAACCGCCAATCATCGATCCACGCGTCAAACGGCGCCACGCGAACGCCGGCCTGGCCCACGCCACCGCGTGCATAACGTTCGGCGGCGTGATGTGCAGACGCCGACGTCACCGCCGCATGCCCCAGCCAGATCACCTGATTGCTCCAACCCGACTGCTCCGGCACGGGTTTCAGGGCGCTGCGAAACAACGTCCATTGCACGCCGAACCGATTGCCCTGCTGATCCTTGAGATTGGCGGTGACGTACCACCACTCGATGCGAAATCCATCATGCGCGCCGTGATCCGCCGGAAAACTGAACACCCGCCCCGGCACCACCGCCGTGTACGCCTCGGCTTTATCGCCCATCCCGGCAAAGCCCTTCTGCTCAGGCGCCGGTTGATCGCAACCGCCGAGCAGCAGCGCGAGCATCAGCACCAGGCGGTTAATCCTCATGGGCAAACGTCCTCAACAAATCCGCCGGTTGCGTGCGGTACAGCGAATACAGCGGCCATGCTGACGCCAATAATGTCGCCAGCAACGCCAGCCCCATCAGTTGCAGCAGTTGCCACGGGAACACCCGCAACGGCAGGCGCCAGCCAAATGCCTGCACATTGATCACCGCGTCCAGGCACCACGCCAGCGCAATCCCCAACGGCAACGCCAACACCAGCGTGAGCACCGCCAGCAGCCAGGTTTGACCGAGGTTGAGCAGCATCAACTGTTTGCGCGTCACGCCCAACGCCCACAGCGGCGCGAGTTGACCGAGGCGACTCTGACTCTGGGTCAGCAGGCTGATAAACAGCGCCACGCCAGCGACCGCGAGGGTCAGACTGTTCAGCGCCGCCGTCGCCGCGAAGGTGCGTTCGAACACTTGAACCGACCAGCCCTTGAGCCGCGCCTGATCGACGATGCGGCTGTCATCCAGCTGAAACCGCGTCTGCAACGCGCTCAACAATGTTGGAATATTTTTCGGCTCGATACGCAGGTTAAAGCGGTTCGGCGTCAGTTGCGGCCAGCCGCGCAATAGGTGATTGACGTTGACCAGCAGGTGCCCTTTCGGATTGCCGTAATCGGCGTAGATGCCGACGATGCGCGGCGACCATGGGCCGTTGGGCGTGGGGATCGTCAGGTGCTGGCCGGCCTGCAGTTTCAGGCGACGAGCGAGTTGTTCGCTGAGCATCACCGCATCGTCCGTCGCCAGATGGCCCCACGGATCGCTGCCGCTGGAATCGAGCAACGGCCAGTGCTCGCGATAATGCGGGTGATCGATCACGCCAAAGACATCCGCCGGCCAGCCTTGCAGCGTCACCGACACCTGCCAGTTGGGCAGCACCGCTGCGACGTTCGGCTGTTGCCGCAGCCAGCTGTACATTTCTCGGGACTGCGCCGGATTGCTCGGATTGATATAGAGCTCGGCGCTCAGACGTTGTTCGAGCCAATCGTTGAAGGTCTGGCGAAAACCCGAGGTCATGCTGCCGGCGCCGATGTTGGCGGCGAGGGCCAACAGCAACGCCATCAGCGCCAGACTCAGCGCCGGCAATTGCTGCCGGCAGTCGGCGAGAAACCACTGACCGAGCACCGAACGACTGCGCCCGAGCAATTGGTTGAGGATCGCGCTGAGCAGCACCGGCAACGCCAGCGCGGCGCCGAGCAGCAGCCCGGCCATCAACACAAAGCCACTCGCCAGGCTGTCACCCCAGATCAACGCAGCCAGTGCAATCGCAAGCAGCACTGCCGCCAGCCAACCTTGCCGACGCAACCAGCGCGCATATTGCTGATGCCAGGCTTGCGGATCGGCCACGGCCAACAGTGGCAATCGTGCCGCGCGCAGCAGGCTGTTGCCGCCGGCGAGCAAGGCGCCGAACAGGCTTAAACCGATGCCGCTGAACCACCACCAAGGGCTCAGGCGCAACTGCCCCGCCACTTCCGCGCCGTACAAACCGCGCAGGCTGGCGGCGACATCCGGCAGCAGCACGCTGGCCAGCCAATAGCCGCTGATCACGCCGAACACTCCGCCGATCAGCGCCAGCACGCCCAACTCAACGATCAGGCAGAGGATCAACATTCGCGCGCTGACACCACAGGCGCGCAACGTACGCAGCAGGCCTCGACGCTGCTCCAATGCGAGGCCAATCGCCGCGTGGACGATAAACAAACCGACCAGAAACGAGAGGAATCCCAAGGCATCCAGGTTGAGATGAAAGCTCTCGGTCAGCCGCGCCAGATTGTTTTCCTCGCCGCTGCTTTTCAGCTGCAACTGGCCTTTGAATGAGGCCGGCAAATCAGCGTGAAAATCCTTGGGCAGCAACAGCCGTGACAGTTGCCCCGGCTGTTCGAGCAGGATTTGCGCGATGCCGATGTCGACCAGCAACACACCGGGCGCCATGTCCTTTTGCACCCGCAGCGGCGGCAATGCCAGGCCGTTAACCGTCTGCGGCGTGGCGCCCTCTGCGAGGTTCAAGGCCTGCAGAGTATCCGGGGAAATCCATGTGCTGCCGGGCGGCGAGAAGAACTCGACGATGCGCTCGATCGGCATGGCCTGCCCGGCCACCGCCGAGTCCGTCGGCAGCGATACCGGCTCGATGCCCATCAATTGCAGCCGCTGATTTTCGTGATCCTTGAGGATCAAACGGCCCTGCAACAGCGGCGACACCGGCCAACCCTGTCGACGCAGATCGACAAACCATTGCTGAGTGAACGTTGCGCCGCTCGGCGTGCTCAGGCTGGCCTGCGGTTCGCCGCCGATCATCTGGCTGGCGCGGGCGTAGCTGTCGCGGGCCTGACTGTTCAGCGCTTCGACGCCGGTCAGCAAACTGGTCGCCAGCCACAATCCGGTCAGCACACTGAAAAACTGCACCGGATGGCGCCGCCAATGGCTGAGCAGCGCGCGCAGGGTCTGGCGAAAAACCATCACGTCAGCCGACCTTTGGACAGCACCACGCGCTGCGCCAATTGCGCTGCGACCCGCTGACTGTGAGTAACCATCAACAAAGTGGTCGGCGTGTCATCGAGCAATTCGAGCAACAGCCGCAGGACTTCATCGCTGGTCGCTTCGTCGAGGCTACCAGTGGGTTCATCGGCCAGCAGCAATTTCGGCTGCGACGCCAGCGCCCGGCCCAACGCGACGCGCTGTTGCTGGCCACCCGAAAGCTGTTCTGGATAGCGTTTGAGCAGATCGCCAAGGCCTAAGCGCTGCACAAGATGCGCCTGCCAGCGCGGTTCATGACGCCCGGCGAGTCGCGCCTGAAACGCCAGATTGTCCTCAACGCGCAAACTGCCGATCAGGTTGAACTGCTGGAACACCAGACCGATTTCCGTACGCCGCCAGTTCGCCAGTTGCGCCTCGTTCATCTCCTCCAGCCGATGCTCGCCGCTGCGGATGCTGCCGCGATCGACCTTGTCCAGACCGGCCACCAGGTGCAGCAAAGTGCTTTTGCCACTGCCCGATTCGCCCATCAGCGCCAGGCTGCTGCCAGCCTCCAGCGTCAGGTCGACGCCTTGCAGCACCGGCAAGGAGCCCTGGGGGGTGGCGTAGCTTTTGAAGACGTTGCGAACCTCAAGCATGGCAAAACCTGATCAATGAACCTGCGCCAAGGATAGCGGCCCTGAATGGTTTTTGTCCGTTGACGATCACCGCCGCGCCAGAGCGCCGCCCTACCCTCTGAAACTGGTTCACCCATAACGATAAAAACCGGAGACGCCATGCAACGTTTCACTTTGAGCCCCCGCGGCCTGTTGGCCTGCCTGATCACCGCGTGTCTGAGCCAGTCGGTGCTCGCCGCCGACGCGCCCGTCGCCCCCGTCGCCCCCAGCGCACAGACCATCGCCAGCAACGCCGCTGTTGTGAAGCAACTGCCCTTCAGCGACCGCACCGATTTCGAATCCATCAGCAAAGGCCTGATCGCGCCGTTCAAGGGTCAGATCAAGGACGCCAGCGGCAAGGTCATCTGGGACGTGCAGGCCTACGACTTCCTCGCCAAGGATCAAGCGCCGGAGTCGGTAAACCCGAGCCTGTGGCGTCTGGCCCAGCTCAATGCGCACGCCGGTCTGTTTGAAGTCAGCCCGAAGTTGTATCAGGTGCGCGGCCTCGATCTCGCCAACATGACCATCATCGAAGGTGACGACGGGCTGATCATCATCGACCCGCTGACCATGGCCGAAACCGCCAAAGCGGCGCTGGATCTGTACTACGCCAACCGTCCGCACAAACCGGTGGTCGCCGTCATTTACAGCCACACCCACGTCGACCATTTCGGCGGCGTGCGCGGGGTGATCGACGAGGCGGATGTGAAGGCCGGCAAGGTCAAGGTGTTCGCCCCGGCCGGGTTTATGGAGCACGTGATGAGCGAAAACGTGATGGCCGGCAACGCCATGAGCCGTCGCGCGCAGTACCAGTTCGGCAGCCTGTTGCCGCGCGGTGAAAACGGTCAGGTCGATGCCGGTCTGGGCAAGAGTTCGCCAACCGGCGGCACGGTCACGCTGATCCCGCCGACGGATTTGATCACCAAGGAACTGGAAACCCGCACCATCGCTGGCATTCAATTCGAGTTCCAGCTGACGCCGGGCACCGAAGCGCCGGCGGAAATGAACATGTATCTGCCGGAGTTGAAAGCCCTGTGCATGGCCGAAAACGCCACGCAAATGATGCACAACGTCCTCACCCCGCGCGGCGCGCAAGTGCGTGACGCCAAGGCCTGGTCGCAATACCTCGACGACAGCCTGGCGCGCTACGGCGACAAGGCTGACGTGCTGTTCGCCCAACACAACTGGCCGACTTGGGGTGGCGAGCGGATTCGCACGTTCCTTGCCGATCAGCGCGACATGTACGCGTTCCTCAATGACCGCACCTTGCACCTGCTCAACCAGGGCCTGACGCCACAGGAAATCGCCGATACCATCACCAAACTGCCGGGCTCGCTCGACCAGAAGTGGTACACCCGTGGCTACTACGGTTCGCTGAGTTTCAACACCCGCGCGGTGTATCAGCGCTACATGGGTTTCTACGACGGCAACCCGGCCAACCTCAATCCGCTGCCGCCGGTGGACACCGCCAAACGCACGGTCGAGGCCATGGGCGGCGGCGCGGCAGTGCTCGATAAAATGCGCAAAGCCATGGCCAGCGGTGACTATCGCTGGGCGGCACAGTTGGGCAATCAGTTGTTATTCGCCGAGCCGGACAACGCCGACGCACACAAAGCGCAGGCCGAGACGCTGGAGCAATTGGGTTATCAAAGCGAGAACGCCACCTGGCGCAACATGTACCTGACTGGCGCGATGGAACTGCGCAACGGCGTGCCGCCCCATGCGGGCACGTCGGTGTCGGTGGACATGGTGCGGGCGATGAGCCCGGAAATGTTCTTTGATTATCTGGCGGTGCGGCTGGACAGCGACAAGGCTGTGAATCATGACCTGACGTTGAACTGGACGTTCGAGGACTTGCAGAAAGACTTTAATCTGACCTTGCGCAACGGTGTGCTGACGCATCGGGCCGGGCTCAATCCAGCGGCGGATGCGAGTGTCAGTTTAAGCAAAGACACGCTGGAGAAGATCAGCCTCAAGCAACTGGATTTCCCGACGGCGATGCAGAAAGGCTTGATCAAGTTGCAGGGGAACGGGAAAAAACTGGGCGAGTTGATGGGCAGCCTGGATACGTTTGGGCCGCAGTTCAATATCGTTACGCCTTAAGGTCAAAAGATCGCAGCCTTCGGCAGCTCCTACAGGTGATTGCATTCCTCTGTAGGAGCTGCCGAAGGCTGCGATCTTTTGCTTCTAAATAACCTCAACCACCGGCATCCGCCACTTCTGCTCAACCACTTCTTGCTTCGGCCCGTACAAGCGCAAAATCACGTTAAACGCGCCGTTCTGCGGCGTCGGCAGCCAATTACTCTCCTGCCCCGCCCCCGGCGAATTCGCCTGCATCCATAACGTCAGCCCACCATCCGCATCGCGCTGCAATTGATCGCGACTGCTCAAACAATACCGATCAAGCGGATTCGCCACCAACTGCCGATCCGGCAAGTCATACAACGTCAGCGACCAGAACTCACTGGCCGGCGGCAATTGCCCCGGTGCAAAACGCAGGCGATAACGCCGGCCGCCCTGCAACGGCTGACTCTGATTATCCAGACGGCTACCGGTGTAAAACGCCTCCTCAACACTGTTGCCGTAAATCCCCAGATACGCCCCGACCGCGCGATTCAGATAATTGCCATGCATCGCCTCACGGTTACCAAACAGGCCAAGCGTGGAGCGTGTTTGCGCGGCGGTCTGTTGCAACTGCGCTTGCGCCTGTTTGATTCCGGCGGCGATCGCTTGCTGCCTCTCGACAAGCAGCGCGGCGAAGTCAAAAGCCTGCCCCGGCACAATGCCGATCCGTGCGAAGCGTTCGCGCAATGCTTGTTCTGCAGGCTGAGTCGGGCACAGCGCGAGGATCTGATTAAGCACTGCGATAAACGACGGCCCCAACCCGGTTTTGCTCTCCCACGCCGGCCAGTCAATCGCCGGCGCGGCCAGCGGGCCCGGGCTGCCGCTGTATTCATGCAACCCACGCAAACGGTATTGCTGCTGCAATGCGCGCACTGCCGGCATGTCGTCGGCGTTCTTCAATCCGGTACGCCCGAGCAGCATGACAATCTCAGTTTCGCTGCGCAGCACGGCTTTGATGCCCTTCGGCGTCGGCCCCTGCCAGTTCGGCCCGGCGATCAGATAATCCCCCGCCTCGCGTCCGGTGCTGAGCACGCCGACATAGGCAAAGTTATGCGTGTACTGATCGACCAGTTGATGCACGTAATAACGATCGGCATCCACCGCCGGCACGCTCAACACTTGCGGCTCAGTGCGCAGATCGAGCCAGGCCCAGGAGTAAGGCGTGTCGTTGTTCGGCGTGACGATTTCGCGATTGGCCGGGGTGTAGAGCTGGCTGTAATGGCGAAAACGATTGAAGCCGCCGACGTACTCCGCCGCGCTCGGATCAAGCAGTTGTTTTTCCATCGTCTGGTAATGCATCAGCATCGGAAAAGCGTAGATCCACGCCTCTTGCGCGACCGCTTGGGTTTCATCGGCCAGCAACCAGCGCGGCATCATCAGCCCGCCTCCGAGCACACTCATACCGCCCAACATCTGGCGACGATTGATCGTCAGACTCATGGCTCGACCCTCGCAATCGTCGGCAACTGATAACTGCCATCCAGCGCAGCGGCTTTCGGCAGGTACAAACGCAGCAGCAGGTTGAACGGGCCTTGTGGCGTCGGCAGCCAGTTGCCTTGCTCGGCCTGTGCCGGCGCGTCCGGTTGCAGCAGCAGCGTGAGGCCGCCGTCGGCGTCGTAGTGCAAATCGGCGCTGCGATCGCCCAAGGCGTAACGCCCGATGGCATTGCTCGCCAGCAATTGGGTTTTGCCGTCGTACAGGGTCAGTGACCAAAAGGCGTGCACCGGCGGTAACTGCCCGGCGGGGAAATGCAGACGATAGGTCTGGCGACCGTCGAGCAACTGGCCTTCGGCATCGTGCAGGGCCATCGGGTAAACCGCTTCGACCGCGTCGTTGGCGTAGATGTAGCGCCAGGCGACGGCAGCGCGGGTCAGGTCATCGTCAGCGAATTTGCCAATGTTGGTCGGTGATGGAAACCAGCCGTTCTGATCTTTCGACAGTTGGCTGGAGGCCGCGCGAACCTGCTCGCGGCCGGCTTCAGCGCCTTCTGCGATGGCTTGGCGAAGGTTGTCGGCCGGGGCGAACGCGCTGCCGGGCAGAACGCCAATCGCGGCGAATCGAGCGAGTTTGGCCTGCTCGCTGGGCGTCCATTGATGCAGCGGTGCCAAGGCATTAAAGGTGTTGAACAGGGCCTGCGCTTCGCCGTGTTTGGTGTCCAGATACGTCGGCAGATGCAACGGCGCAGGTGCGTCAGGTGCAACGCTGTTGGTGGCGCGGGACAACGGCTGCAGGGCATAACCCATCAGCACTTTGGCGGCGTCTTTTTGATCGGCCTCGCCTTTGACTTCGGTGCGCCCAAGCAAAAACACCACGCGACTTGGCGAACGAATCACGCCGTTGAAACCCGTCGGCGCTGCACCCTTCCAGTCCGGCCCGACAATCAGATAACGCCCGGCCTGATTGCCGGTGGCGCGGGTGCCGATGTAGTCGAGGTTGTCGGTGCGCAGGTCGACCAACTGGAAGCTGTAGTAGCGATCCTCGATCGCCGGCACTTGCAGCACCATCGGCTCGGCGCGCAGGTCGAGCAAGGCGCGAGAATAGAAGGTGTCGTTGTTCGGCGAGACGACTTTGTTGTCTTGCGGGCCGAGCAGACGCGGTTCGCTGTAGAGGCGATTGAACGGCAGTTTGGCATTGATCGCGGTGAGCACTTTGTCGTGTTCGACGGTGGCGTAGGCGAAGACGTAAGCCTCTTGTGCGAGGGCTTTGGCCTGGCTCACATCAAGGTCAGCGGCGTGAACGGTGCCGAGGCTGGCGCCGACCGCTAGAGCACAAATCCAGTGACGCATAAACAATCTCCAGACAGAAAACAAATCCCCTGTAGGAGCTGCCGAAGGCTGCGATCTTTTGATCTTGAAAAACCACATCAAAAGATCGCAGCCTTCGGCAGCTCCTACAGGGGTTGTGTGATGGTGAGAGGTTATTTAGCCCAACGCCGCAGATCCGACGGGGTGTAGTCGTCGGTCTTCGCCGCGAACCCGACGCGCATTGGCTGGGTCTCTTCGTTGGCCAGGCCGCCGGCGTAATAGCGCCCGGCAATCAGGTCGTAGGACGTCTCCAGCACGTTGTAGGTGAAGCCATGGTCGTACTGCTGAATCGCGTGCAATTCACCGCTGCGCCACAACTCGCCACGGCTGTCGTACTGATCGGACTGAGCAATCTGCCAACTGTCTTCGTCCACATAAAACCGGCGTTTGGCGTAGATGTGCCGGGCGTTTGGCTTGAGCGTGGCTTCCACCACCCACACCCGGTGTTTCTCGTAGCGCGCCAGATCCTGATTGATGTGATTGGGCTTGATCACCTCGTCGTATTTGAGCGCGTGGCTGCCGATCTTGTAGCTGTTGTAGGGGATGAACAGCTCCTGTTTGCCAATCAGCTTCCAGTCGAAACGATCCGGCGCGCCGTTGTAGCCGTCGATGTTGTCGGCGGTGATCAGGCCGTTGCTGTAGCGCGCGCTGTTGTCGTAAGCGATCATCGGCGCGCGACGCACCCGGCGTTGCCCCGGCAGGTATTGCCAGGCCGAACGCGGCTCGGCGACCTGGTCGATCGGTTCGTGCACCAGCACCGCTTCACCGGACAAACGTGCCGGCTCAAGCACGCGGCTCTTGAACAGGAACAGCGTATTGGCGCCCGGTTCCAGCCCGGAAACCGTGTCGGCAAAGTTGATCAGCGACTGGTTGCGCACATAACTGGTCGCGCCGTTTTCGCGCACCAATGCCGAGCTGCTGATGCGCTCGTAACTGCCGCCGCGATAGCGGGTCATGTGGTTCCACATCACTTCCAGACCTTCGGTCGGCAGCGGGAATGGAATGCCGCGCGCATAGTCGTGCAAGCCGTTGCCGCCGTCAGCCATGCTGGTTTTCGCGACGTTGCCGCGACTTTGTTCCAGCACATCTTTAGGCAGATTGGCGCTGCGATGAGTCGGGTAGATGTTCATCTTGTAGCTGTCCGGGTAGCGCTTGAACAACGCGATCTGCCCGGGGCTGAGAAACTTCTGATACTGCGCCAGATTCTGCGCAGTGACAGTGAACAACGGTTTTTCCGCCGCATACGGATCGCTGTAACTGCCCTTGCTGTCGACGGTGCCGGCGTTGCTCGCCAGACCACCGCTCCACGCCGGAATACTGCCGTCGGCATTCGCGGCCATCTCCGAGCCCATCGGCGTCAACGTTTTGCCCAGCGGTGCCGGATCGTTACCTTTGGCTTGCGCCAGTCCGACGCTGCAGGCCAGCGCCAGTACACACAATTGCAGTCGCATGAGGGATCTCCTTAGAAGTCGGCCTTGAAGCTGACCGAGGCAAAATCGCGGTCATCGAGGGTGCTGTAATCGTTGGAACCGAAGAACGTGTTGTAAGCCAGTTCAACGCTGTAATCGTTCATGTAGACGCCGGTCAGGCTGAGGCCGAGGGCTTGCTGACCTTCCTGAAACGGCCCTTGCGGATCGTAGGAATAGCCCGAGACGTCATGGCGCCAGTTGACTGCCGGAATCAAATTGATCCCCGGCAACACGTCGCTGTATTCAAGGCTCGCGCGCAGGCGATAACCCCACGACCACTCGGTGGCGAAACCTTTGTCGGTGCAGTACTGATTGGTCACGCCCGACGCCACGGTGTTGCACGCTGAGCCATTGCGCGGGGCGCTGCGACCGAACGCGGCGTTGCGGCCCAGACGTTCGTCGCCGAGGTCGTCGATGTGTACGACGCCGGCCTCGCCGAACAGACTCAAACGCGTGGCGCCGAGGATATTGTCAAAAGCCTGCGTCGCCGAACCGGTCATCTGCCACACGCCTTTGCGCACCCAGCCGTCGTAGCGGCTGCCGGCATTGGTGTTGAAACCCGGCGGCAGATCGACCCACGAATTACCACCCGGCCCGGAGATCACCGCGACGTTGATGTCCGGCGCATTGATCGCCAGCGGCATGTTTGGCCGATAGCTCAACTCACCCGCGAGCGAGATGCCGCTGATCGGCTCAACACCGTTGAGGCTGATGCCGTACAGGTGAATGTTCTCCGGAAATGCCGCTGCGTAGCTCGGCGCCTGGATGCCGCCGGGAAAGGTGCCGGGCAGCGAGGTGTTGCGCGCATCGAGGGTGAAATACGGCAGCCGCGAGTGATAGTTGATGTAGTAGATCGCCGCTTCGGCATCGTTCAACGCCGGGATCATATTGCGCAGAGCGAAGCCGAACTGGCCGTTGTCCGACGGCGATTCGTTGCCGCGCGAATAAGCGTACAAACCGGCGGCTTGCATCTGTTGATCGGTCTGCACCTGGCTCAGGTACAGCGGCCCGCAACCCTTCTGGATCGCATCGCTGGAAGCGAAAAAAGTCCCGCAACCGTCGAGTGCGCTTTCGCGCCAGTTGTACTGATAAAAGCCTTCGAGGTTGAGAGTGTCGGACAGGCCGAAGCTGAACGAGATCATCTCCACCGGCAACTGGCCTTCTTTGATTTCCACCCCGGGACGGTTGAAGGCGGAAATGTCCAACGGGTTGATCACGTTGATGCCGTTCTGGATCAGCAGCGATTCGCCCCACGACAACACCTGATTGCCGACCTTGACGTTCAGCGGGTGATCGGCGATCTGGAAGTCCTTCCAGACGTAAGCGTCGAGGGTTTTGAAACCCTGAAACTTGCTCAGGTCATCCCAACCCGAATCGTCGAAATCCTTGAAGCGGCCATTGCGGGTTTCGTAGGCGTGGTCGTACCAGTATTTGAAACGAATGAACGCGCCCTGCCCTTGGCCATCGAGACTGAAATCGGTCAGGCCTTTGAAGTTCTGCGAGATCGGATCGCCCTTCTCGAAGTTCAGCCGGTTATCGTCGGCGCTGACGCTGGTGCCATTGGCGCGCACGCCTTGTGCTTGCAAGGCGTTGGCACGGGTCATCAGGCTTTTGTCGGGGTTCTGCGTCGACCAGCTGCTGCCCAGGGTCAGGGTGGTTTTGGTCGATAGGCTCCAGTCTTCGTTGAGGTCGAAACTGGTGGCGTAGCCGGGGCTCGACAGTGCGGCGAGAATCGCCAGGGTCAGGGGTTGCGTACGGGGGTGGCCACGCCGGGCAAGTCGCGGACGGACTTGGGGCGTAACCGAGCTTTTTCTTATCATTATTGGGCTCCGGTCAGGTTTGCTCAGCACTGACACGGTGCCCAACCCTCAGCGCTGACACACAAGCGATGGCTGACAAAAACCAATCATCGGCGTGCTTACAGCGGATTGAGGCGGAATTGCTTCGGCGTGATGCCGAACTGTTTGCGGAAGGCGCGGATGAAGTTGCTCGGCTGGCGATAACCGAGCCGTTCGGCGATGCGTTCGATCGGTTGATCACCAGCGGTCAGCCAGTGCCGCGCCAGTTCCAGGCTGTCGTTGCGACTCGGCGCGGAGGATTCGGTTTGCCAGTGGCGAAGCATGCTCTGGTGCAGAAACGGATTGGCGCCGAGCAGTGGTTCTTCGAGGGTTGAGCGCTTCAGAGTCAGGCGCGGATGAGCGCCTTGTTCAACACGAATGCCGTTGTTGTGCAGCCAGTGTCCGGCGGCTTGCGCTGGGCACAAGGTGACGCCGACGAACACTGCATCGGGCGTCTTGCCCAATCGCCGGGCGATGTTGCGCACCAAGGTAATCGTTGCTGCATCGAGGCCAAAGTGATGGGCCTGGCCCTGCACCGGTCGCAGGTGCAAATGCGCGTCATCGCCTGACGCCTGCAACTCGACCGCGACGTAATTGGTCACGCGCGGCGCAAACGCCACAAAGCAATCGAGGCTGGCGCGCAACGTCGGCGCCGAGTCGAGCAGAATGTTCAGGCCTTGCAGACACGTGGTCGCCAGACCGTTGACCAATTCACAACCGAACGTCGGCGCGGCCCCGGCCTGCTCGCATTCAAACCATAGTTTCTCGACCGCGTGCGCGGGGATTTGCTGGTCGTGACCGTCGAGAGCCGATGCGCAGATTCCGGCCCGTGCCAGCAGGGTTTGCGGGCACAGGCCAGACTGTTCGGCGTGGCCGAGAATGGTGCGGGTGAAGGCGCTGGAAGCGAACATGGGATGCGACATAGCGACGTTTACCGAGGGACAGGCGTGTACTTATGCCAGTCAACGTGCTATCGATCCAATGCATTAAAAGTATCCGCAGAATGCAGGAGACGCATGATGGATTTACGCCAGCTTCGCCACCTCGTGGCCCTCGCCGACTACCGCAATTTTGGCCGCGCGGCGGAAGCGATCAACCTCAGCCAACCGGCTTTTAGCCGCAGCATTCAGACGCTGGAACGTGACCTCGATTGCGAACTGGTCGAGCGCAGCAGCCGCGAGTTTCGCCTCACTGGCCAGGGTGAACTGGTGCTGCAGCATGCGCGGCGTTTGCTCGCGGGCAGTCAGGCGTTGCACAACGAATTGACCCAGTACAACGGCCTCACCGGCGGCGAACTGCAATTCGGTTGCGGGCCGTACCCGGCGCAGGTGCTGGTGCCGGAAGCGCTGGCGGAATTCATTCAGGCGCACCCGGCGATTCGCACGCGTTTTCATCAGGGTGACTGGCAGCAATTGTCGCTGTGGTTGCGTGAGCAGCAGATCGAATTTCTGGTGGCGGATGCGCGCTATTTCGTCGGCGATCCGCAGTATCACGTGCAATTGCTGCGCACGCGACCGGGGCGGTTTTTCTGCCGGGCCGGGCATCCGCTGGCCGGGCAGAAGGGTTTGAAGTTGCGCGCGCTGCTGGATTATCCAGTGGTGGGCACGCGGATTCCGCCGATGATTCGCAAGATCCTCGCGGATATTCTGGGCGAACCGGATTTCAATCCGAGCGTGGAATGCGCGCAGTTTGATGCGATTCAACGGGTGGTGTTGCGCTCTGATGCGATTGGTCTGGCGACGCTTGAGGCGTTGCGGGAGCAGGTCGATCAAGGGCTGATTCATCTGCTCGATTTCATCGACGTGCCGCGCAACGACCCGGCGCTGCAATTGGGATACGGCATCGTCAGCCGCGTCGGCTACTCCATGACCCCGGCGGCGCGGGCGATGGTTGACGCGATCCTCAGCGTCGACCAACGCCTGCTCGCGGCCAACCACTAATTCAACGTCGATCTCCTTTTCGTGCACCTGTAGGAGCTGCCGAAGGCTGCGATCTTTTGATCTGTTTTTCAAGATCAAGATCAAAAGATCGCAGCCTTCGGCAGCTCCTACAGTTGATCGCATTCCGGCAGGAGAATGTGGGAGCGAGCCTGCTCGCGAAGAGGCCGGCACATTCAACCTCGCGCTGCCAGACATACCGCTTTCGCGAGCAGGCTCGCTCCCACAGGGGATTGCATTCCGGCAGAAAGAACACAGTCGAATGTGGGAGCGAGCCTGCTCGCGAAGAGGCCGGCACATTCAACATCGCGCTGCCAGACATACCGCTTTCGCGAGCAGGCTCGCTCCTACAGTTGATCGCATTCTTGCATTAAGAAAACTGGAGGCTGCCCCACTATCGTGAGCCCGCGCGCTCCCACAAGTGCTGGGTTTTCGCGGGGATTTGCTGGGTCTCGCCGAGGGCATTGAGCAAACAATGCATGGCCTCTTCGCGACTGCGCTCGAAGCGGTATCGCGCTTCGATGTACAGCGCCAGTTTCAGCTCCACCGCATCCTCCAGTGGCAGCGGCGCTTGCTGCAAACCCAATGCGCTGGCGACCCGACTTGGCAAACTCAAGCCAAACGGTTGACGATCCGCAATCAGCTTCGCTGCCAGGGTACTTTGTGTGGTCACCGCGATCGTACGGCGCAGTCCTTTAAGCCCCAGTTGCAAATCCACCGGACTCAAGCCGTCCCTTCGGCTCGACACCTGAATCTGCGGCTGCTGCAAATATGCCTGCAAGGTGCGCGGCGGCTCTTTCAACGCAGCACCGTAAGCAAACACATAGTGATCCGCCGCCAGCGTACGTTTATGCAAACCGCTTAACCCGGCCAACGGCTGATCAATGTCGATGAGAATATCCAGCTTGCCACTGGCCAGTTCCTGCAACGCATCACGTCGGCGCGGCTGGAAATAGCGCACTTGCCAATCGGCATGCGGCGCTTCAAGCAGCGCATCCAGCAGCACCGGTTGCAGGCAATCCAGGCAACTGATGCGCAGCAACGGGTTGTTCTGCCGTGCCGCCGGGATCATCCGCAACCCATCACGCAACGACTCCAGCGCCGCACGCACATAGTCCGCCAGCCGATGCGCGACCAGCGTCGGCGTCACGCCCAGACGACTCTTGATAAACAGCGGATCGCCGCACAATTCACGCAGGCGCCGCAGCGCGTTGCTCATCGCCGGTTGCGACAGGCTCATCACATCGGCGGCGCGGGTGACGCTGCGCTGTTGGTAGATCGCGTCGAAGGCAAGCAACAGGTTGAGGTCGAGCTGGCGTAAATCAAGCATGGTCTTGCTCCGGCAAATCGCTTAACGTCGGCCAGCCTAACCAGTGTCCCGAATCAAGCGGTGAGCCCTACATGACAAAAATCAATCAGCCGCCCGCCAACGCCTTTTACGCGCCGACCCTGCTGCCGGCCATCGAAGAACTGCTCGCGCGCGGCATCCCGCAGGACGCCATCGAAGCGCAATTTCATCGCAGCCTGTTCGATTTGCGCACGCCGTTCATGCGCATTCCGCTGGTGCTGTCGCGACGCTTCTGGGCGTTCGCGCTAGAGCAGACCGGCGACCCGCTGATCGGTCTGGCGGCGGGACGGCGCTTTGTCTCGACGGCCACCAATGGCCTGACCTATCTGTTCGATGTCGCGGTGTCGCTGGAAAGTGCCTGCGCTTATTTCGTGCGCTTCTTCCCTTTCTTCAACGGCCATTTCCACGCGCAGATTGTGCGTGAGGATGACCGCGTGGAATTACGTCTGGTCGAAACCGGCAGCCTGCGCGCGGCGGCGCCGATTGCCGATTACATTCTGGTCAGCCTGTGCAGCATGTTGCGGCGCAAATTGCTCGCCAGCGGTTTGGGGCGTGATCCTGTTGTAGGCGTGACGCTGCTTTCGGCGAGTAGCGAGGAACATGAGCGCGCCTTTCGGGCGCCGGTGCTGGGCGAGCAGGCTTATCTGGCGATTCGGCTGGATCCACAGCTGTTTGTCGCGGCGCTGACGCCGGGCAATCAGGGGCTGGAACAGACGCTGGTGGAGTTGCTGGAGCAAACGCGGCGTAACAGCGAATCGACGTTGCTGGAGCAGCTCAGCGATTACTTGATCGAGGATCTCGCAGCGGCGGACTGGAAGCAGTTTTGTGCGGCGCAGCATTTGATCGAACGCACGGCAGCGCGACGCTTGAAGGCGTTGGGTTGGAGTTTTTCCGAATTGCTGGATGAGTATCGGCGCTATCGGGCTGAGGATTTATTGCAGGCCGGAGAGCTGGAGTTGGTCGAGGTGTCGGATCGGTTGGGGTATAGCGATGTGCAGAGTTTCAACCGCGCGTGTTTGAGATGGTTGGGGTGTGCGCCGGGGGTTTATCGGGCTCGCTGGCAAAATTGAAAAGCCAGATCAAAAGATCGCAGCCTTCGGCAGCTCCTACATGGAAATGCGCTCTCCTGTAGGAGCTGCCGAAGGCTGCGATCTTTCAAGGCTGCCGACCTCAGAATGCTGTTCAAGGCCTGAGTTCGACTCGGTCTTTTAAGTCGGTGCAGCGCCCACAAACACCTCGGTCAGTCCCCTCTCCCTCCGGGAGAGGGTTAGGGTGAGGGCTGCCCCGCCGCCACACTCGCCGGCGCCTGCGTCGGCGTGACAATGCTCCCCAAATCAATATGCTTCCACTCCGGCTTCGCCCCCAGCCGCGCATTAAACCGGTAGTTAAACGTGAACTCATCGCCCGTCGCCACGCTCAGCGGCTTGCCATACACCGCCTCAACCCCTGCCAGGTCATACCCCATCAACTGCAACAGCGTCGGGAAAATGTTGTAGTGGCTGGAGCGATCCTTGTTCTCCGCCAACTGCGCGGACCAGTTCAGCGTTTTCAGATCGCTGCCCTGTATCACCACCAGCGGCACCAGCCCCTCCTCCTCCACCGGATCGCCGCCGCAATGGGTGTTCAACCCGGGATTGCCGCGCTCATGCAAATCCTGGCCATGATCAGACGTATAAATCAGCAACGCATTGTTCAGATTGGCCTGCGCAAACACCCGCGCAAAAAACTCGCCGACGTTCCACAGCACGGTGTTCTTGTAGGCATTACGGTACAGCACCCAATCATCGGGCTGGCCATTGAAACCGGTGCGCTCACCAGTATCCGCCACCTCGGTGAACTGACCGCGCGGCAACGTCGGGCGGTACGCCATGAATGCATCGGGGTATTTGTCGTGCACCGGAAAATGCGCGCCGACCTTGTTGATCACCACCAGCTCCGCTTTGTCGTCGTTGAGCAGCTCGATCAGCTTCGCCGCAGCCGCCATGTCGCGGTCGCGCACGCTGGTCTTGTCGAATTGCACAAATTCGTCGATGTCCTTTTTCTCGGTGTCGGTCATCAGGTTCTGCAGATTGCCGCTGGTGCGCTGAGCGTCGATGTACACCGTGCGCAAACCGGCCTTTTTCGCGTACTGCCAGATCGACGGCAGCGTGCTGTTGATGCGCATGTAATCAGCGCGGGTGCCGCCGTAGCGCAGGGTGACGTTGGTGTCGGCGCTGCAATTGGCGATGGACGCGGCGTAGCCATAATTGAAAATGTCGACGCCAGCATGCGCCTGCTTGAGGTTGCTGTGCACGCCGAACGGCGCGTTGATGTCGAGGTAATTGCCGGAGATGCTTTCGTCGATGATCAGCACGATGTCATGGCCGACCGGTTGCGAGGCGCGCGCCAGCGTCACTGGTTCACGCGGGCCGACGGTGTTGTGCAGCGCCTCATAGGCAAACAGGTTCAGATAGGCCAGCGGCGTGTACATGATCGGCAAGCCACGGGCGCCCTCGCCCGCGCGTAAAAACAGCACGGCGCTGAGCAGCAAAACCCCACAAATCGGCGCGGCCACGCGCAAGGCGTTCGGCACCACCAGCGCATGCCGAGGTTTCAGGCCGATGCCGAACAGTAACAACAGCCCACTGAGCACCCCGCGCAGGATCGCGTCGCGGTACTGATACGCCGCCTCCTGAATGAAGCCACCGGAATAGACCAGCGAGACGAAGCTGCTGTAGTTCAGGTAATCCGCGGTAACGCGGGTATAGACATCAAAAAACACCGCCGAGGCAAACATTGCCAATGCGAATAGATGTCGTATGAGTGTCTGGCGTATATAGGCCGTTAGATATAACGCTAAAGTAAGCGCCAAAAACATCGCGCCAAAAAGAAGTACAGGAAAACCGAGGCCGATAGCATTTAACCGCTCAATGTAATATTCGCAATAAAGCAGCAGATAAATAATTAAAAGCAGTTCTTTCAGGTATCGAAACATGGCTTTTCCGGTCACGCGAAACGGCAAAGGGTCAAGGTTTTGTCGGTCAAAAACTGACACTAGCACCCGGCCATCAAAGCGCAAGAAATGGCTGACTTTTCCCTAAAGCGTCAAAAAAACGTTGACTCAAATCTGACACACTCCAGTTGCTGCAAGCCTCTAATTTCGCGGCCTGCGACCGTTTATCGCATTAATGGAATTGTGAAAAAAGCGTCAAGAACGGGACAAATCCAGCAATAGCAAGCACTTGATGGCCATTCGCCCCCAAAAATGGGCCTGTTATACAGGTGCAACATGTCATTTTGCTGACACGCTTTTCTCACCCTGCGCTATACCCCTTTTGACAGTCTCATTTCGAACTCTTTCCACCGTCTTACGAGGCACGCCAATATGGACGTGAGCGTATTTGGTACGGGCTATGTTGGCCTGATACAAGCAGCAGCACTTGCCGATGTTGGACACCGCGTTTTATGCGTGGATATTGATCCGAATAAAATCAAGCAACTGCAACAAGCAGTTCCTCCGATTAGTGAACCGGGTTTGTCCAGCACCCTGGAAGAAAACATTAAGGCCGGGCGCTTATTGTTCAGCACCCAGGCCAGTGATGCGGTTGAACACGCTGAGCTGATCTTCATCGCCGTGGGCACGCCGGCCGATGAGGATGGCTCTGCTGACCTGAGCCACGTGCTCAACGTCGCCCGGCAAATCGCCTCGTTCATGGAGGCTGATCGCACGCTGATCATCAAATCGACGGTGCCGGTCGGCACGGCGGATCAGGTGCTCGCCGCAGCCAACAGTGAACTGCAGCGACGCGACAAAACCGCTTTGAACGTGCGCGTGGTCTCCAACCCTGAGTTCCTTAAGGAAGGCAGCGCCCTCGCCGACTGCATGCGCCCTGACCGGATCATCGTCGGTACCCGCGACGAAGCGGCCCGCGAGCAGATGAGCGAGTTGTACGCGCCGTTCTGCCGCAACCACGAAAAATTGATGTTCATGGACAACCGCAGCGCCGAGCTGACCAAGTACGCCGCCAACGCGATGCTCGCCACGCGTATCAGCTTCATGAACGAGCTGGCCAACCTCACCGAACTGCTCGGCGCCGATATCGAAGCCGTGCGCAAAGGCATCGGCTCCGACCCACGCATCGGTTACCACTTTATCTATCCGGGCTGCGGCTTCGGTGGTTCGTGCTTTCCCAAGGATCTGCGCGCCCTGCTGCACACCGCCGAACACAACGGCATGCCGCTGAAATTGCTGCGCAGCGTCACCGACGTCAACGACCTGCAGCGGCACATCCTGTTCAGCAAACTCAAAGCACAGTTCCCGCAAGGGCTGGCCGGCAAGTCCATTGCGATCTGGGGCCTGGCGTTCAAACCGAATACCGATGACATGCGCGAAGCCCCGAGCCGTTATCTGATGGATGCACTGTGGGCCGAAGGCGCCAGCGTGCAGGCTTACGACCCGGAAGCGATGTCCGAATGCCGACGCATCTACGGCTACCGCAACGATTTGCACCTGTGCGCCACCCGCGACGACACCCTTGAAGACGCCGATGCATTGGTGATCTGCACCGAGTGGAAAAACTTCCGCGTGGTCGATTTCGAATTGCTCGCCGAAAAGCTGCGCTCGAAAGTCATCATCGATGGCCGCAACCTCTACAACCCGGAACACGTCGCCGCCGCCGGCCTGCATTACAGCGGCATCGGCCTGCGCCATATCGCCCCCGAAGGACCACGGCCATGAAGGTGTTGGTCACCGGTGCGGCCGGTTTCATTGGCGCTCATTGCGTATTGCGGCTGATGCGCGACGGCCACTCGGTGGTCGGCCTGGATAATTTCAACAGCTACTACGACCCGCAACTCAAGCACGACCGCGTGCAATGGGTGCGTGAGCAGGTCGGCGATTTCCAGCTCGCGACGGTTGATCTGGCCGATGCCTCGGCCATCGAAGCGCTGTTTGTCCGTGAACGCCCGCAAGTGGTGATTCACCTCGCGGCGCAGGCCGGAGTGCGTTATTCGCTGGAAAATCCACGGGCGTATCTGGACAGCAACCTCAATGGTTTCCTCAACATTCTGGAGAGCTGCCGGCATCACCCGGTCGAGCACTTGATCTACGCCTCGTCGAGTTCGGTGTACGGCGCCAACCAGCACACGCCCTACTCCGTGAAGGACGGCGTCAATCATCCGCTGTCGCTGTACGCCGCCACTAAAAAAGCCAATGAACTGATGGCGCACAGCTACAGCCATCTATTCGGCATTCCCTGTACCGGCCTGCGCTTTTTCACCGTGTACGGCCCTTGGGGCCGGCCAGACATGTCGCCGATCCAGTTCGCCCGGGCGATCAGCGAAGGCGAGCCACTGAAGCTGTTCAATTACGGCGAGCATCAACGCGACTTCACCTACATCGACGACATCATCGAAAGCATTGCCCGTCTCACCGATCGCCCACCACAAACGCAACCGCTGTGGGATCGCGAGCAGCCTGACCCGGCCAGCAGCATGGCGCCGTGGCGGCTGTTCAACATCGGCGGGCAACACCCGGTCGAGCTGAAAACCTATCTGGCGCTGATGGAAAAACACCTCGGCCAGAACGCCATTGTCGAGCTGCTGCCGCTACAACCGGGCGACGTGCTCAACACCTGTGCCGACGCCAGCGATCTGGCCCAGGCCACCGGGTTCCAGCCACGCATAGAGCTGGACGAAGGACTTGGACGCTTCATCGCATGGTTTCGCGATTACTACCCGACTGCCTATCGCCCACGCGCCGCTCGCGGCTGAACATCAGCGGAGGACTTTATGACTGGACATGAAAAAGGTGTACCGATCCAACAACTGCAGCGTGATAAACGCATGGATCCGGAGCAGCGAATGCGCCTCGATGCAGCGATTCATCGTCAGGGCCGTGGCTGGTTCACCGGCCGTGACGGCGGTCGCCCATGGCAACTGTCGCGCACCAACCGCGTGGTCGCTTGCCTCGGTGCGCTGATGATTCTGCTGCTGATTTCGCCGCTGCTGCTCGGGCTGGCGCTGGCCATCAAGTACTCCAGCAAAGGCCCGGTGATGTTCGTGCAGAAACGCACCGGTTATCGCGGTCGCAAGTTCGGCATGTACAAATTCCGCACCATGGTCGCCAACGCCGAAGAATTGAAAGAGTCGCTGCGCCACCTGAACAAGCACGGTGCCGACGCCATCGACTTCAAGATTGATCAGGATCCACGCATCACCGGTATCGGCGGTTTTCTGCGGCGCACCAGCCTCGATGAACTGCCCAACCTGATCAATGTAGTGACCGGCGACATGCGCCTGGTCGGCCCGCGTCCGACCTCGTTCAACGCCTATCGCTACAAGGACAGTCACCTCGCCCGTCTGGCGATTTATCCCGGAATGACCGGCCTCTGGCAGATCTCCGGGCGCAGCAACATCGACTTCGACCAGCGCGTTGAGTTGGACCTCAGCTACATCGCCGAGCAGAGCCTTTTGCTTGATCTGAAGATTCTGTTGAAAACCCCCTTCAAAGTATTCAGCGGCCACGGAGCAAGCTAATGGACGGTTCAACCAACAAAAGCCTGAGCATTGCCAACCCCAGCGAATCGAACCTGACCTCGACCGTGCTGGATCTTGATCTGCGGATCCTGTTCCTGACCGCCGCCAACCCGGGCGCCGGCACCACCACCAGTGCGTTGGCGCTGGCCAGCCAGTTGGCGCAAATGAGCAGCGGCCAGGTGCTGTTGGTCGACGCCAGCCAGTCGGCGAGCAATCTGACGCAGCAGCTGAACCTGAGCAAAGAGCGCGGCCTGCGTGACTTGCTGTTCAACCCGGACAACCCGCCGCTGCTGCAGGACTGCGTGGTGCAGGTCTCAAGCCTGCCGTTCCACGTACTGCCGAATGGCCGGCCGATCCGCACCATGGAGCACCTGACCGCCGAGCGTCTGAGCCCGTTGCTTGATCAACTGGGCAGCCAGTATCGCTTCGTCGTGATCGACGGCGACGCGGTGTATTCCGCCGCCGACACCCTGGTGATCAGCACTCAGGTCGATGGCGTGGTGTTCGTGGTGCGCGCTGAAGACACCCGCTGGGAAGTCGCTCAGGCCGCCGTGCAACGGCTGACGCAGGCTGGCGCGAATGTGGTCGGCAGCGTGTTCAACCGGCGCAAGTACTACATGCCCAAATGGCTTTACAAAAACCTGTAAGCAACCGCGAAGGATGACGCCATGAACGCCAAAATTCTTGTCCTGCTGTTGCTGCCGCTTGCGGGTTGCTCCAGCAATTCTGAAACGCAAAACATGCCGGTGAATATCCTCACCGCCGCGCCGGCCAACGCCCAAGCGACGGATATGCCGAAGATCGAGCAGACCCTGCGCCCGCAGGATGTGCTCGACGTGATCTTCCATATCAGCACCAGCGGCTCGGACGCTTACCGCGTACAGTCGGGTGACCAGATCGGCCTGAACTTCACCGCCGCCAGCCAGCTCAACGGCAATCAATTGGTGCTGCCGGATGGCAGCATCGAACTGCCGGGCGCCAACACTTCGGTGAAAATCGCCGGGCTGACCAGTGATCAGGCTCGCGAAGAAATCCAGCGTGCCTATCAGCGCAAACAGCTGTTCCAGCCCAATCGCAATCAATTGACCGTGCAGATCATCAGCCCGCTGACCAATGAGCAAAACCTGAAAAGCGCGCTGAATCACCCGGCCACCGGCATGAGCCGCGAGATCACCGTCGGCACTGACGGCTACGCGAGTTTCCCGGAAATCGGTGCTGTGCCGCTGCAAGGCATGACCGTCAATCAACTGGAAACCTTCCTCAACAAGAAGTACGCGCAACTGCCGGGCCGGATGACCGTGGACGTGCTGCTGAAGTCCACCGCCGGCAACGAAATCTATGTGCTCGGCGAAGTCGGCCAACCGGGTTCCTACCCGATCCGCCGGCCGGTCTCGGTGCTTGAAGCGCTGACCCTGGCTCGTGGCACTAACGTCAAGGCACGCCTTGACTCGGTGGTGATCATGCGCCGCAACGGCAATCAGGTGCAGGCCGTGCGTTACGACGTCGAGAAAGCCTTGTCGGGCGAGGCGCCACAAATCGCCTACCTGCAACCGGACGACATGCTCTACGTGCCGAAAACCAAACTGGCCAGCGCCGGCGAACTCGCCCGTCAACTGGCCGACGTGGTGCTGTTCCAGGGCGTCGGGTTCAGCTTCGGCTACCGCGTCGACAACAAAGACAGTGACAGCAACTAACTCTCAGGTGACCGACATGAATCCAAAGGAAAACTACCTGCACGAGTTCTTCAGGATCTTCTTCGCCAACAAGCAATTGGTGAAACGGGTCTTCCTGATCTTTGCAGTGATCGCCCTGCTCGTGCCGCTGTTGCTCAAACAGAGCTTCGATATCACCGCGCAGGTGATCGTGCAGTCGAAAAAACTCTCTCAGGGTGACGCCACCACGTCGCTCACCGTGGACAACGCCACGTTCATTCCACCGTCGCTGGCGGACATGGAAACCGAGAGCAATATCCTCCGTTCGCCGGCGCTGATCCGCCAGACCATCAGCGAACTGCGCGACAAGGGCGAATACACGCCTTCGCCGGGTATGTTCAGCAAACTGGTGGCCGATCCGTTCAAGCGCTACGTCAGTTCGCCGCTGCGCCAGTACGTGATCAACCCGGTGCGCAACATGCTCGGGCTGGAGACCGATCCGGTGCGTGACACCGCGCTCGACGCCCTGACCCAGCAAGCCATCGACAGCTTGAAAATCGAAACGCTGCCAGGTTCCAACGTGATCTCGATCATCTACAGCTTCCCTGATCCGCATCAGGGCACGACGTTTGTCGCCGCCCTCTTGCAGAACTATCTGGTGAGCCGTCAGGCCCTGCAATCAATCGACTTGCCGCAGTCGTTCTATGAGTCGAAAAAGCAGCTCTACCAAGTGCGTCTTGATGGCCTGGAAGGTAACCGTCAGGCCTTGCTCGAAAGCGTCGGCGCGTCGGATCCGAAGGAAGAAATCACCTTCCGCCTCAACGCGATCAACACCGAAGAACAAGCGCTCAACCTGTATCAGGATCGCCTGCTGCAGAGCCAGCGCTGGCTCGAATACCTGAAAACCGCACTGGCGGCCGCGAGCACTAACAAGCTCAACGACTACACCTTCCCCTACACCTTCACCACCACCGTCGACAACGTGGCGTTCGAAGATCGGGAGATCAAACAGATGGGCGAGCAACTGACCACTCAGGTCAGCCGCTACATGAATGATCTGGCGGTGTTCCAGCCTGGCAGCGAGCCGATGCTGCTGACCCGCGAGCAAATCGCCCGCACCCGTAGCCAGTTCCTCAAAGTGGTGAGCAACCGCATTCAGGAACGCACCAACGATCTGGCGGTGGTCAAGCAGGTGATCGATCAGAAAACCGCGCGCATCGCCCAGTTCAAGAACCGCATCCACGAGTTGCAGCAGACTCAGAGCAAGCTACGGCAGATGGACACCGAGATTGATGCGCTGCACGCCGCGTTTTCAACCTACGCCCAGCGGTTCGCCGAAAGCAGCACCACCCGTTCGCTCAGCGACGACCTGTCCAACGCCCGGGTGCTCAGCCCGCCGTTCGAACCGACCGAAGCGGCGTTCCCGAAACCGGGCCTGATCATTCCATTCGGCATGCTCACCGGGTTGCTGTTGGCGATTGCCTTCGTCTACGTGCGTGAGTTCTTCGATCACCGCTTCAAACACCCGGCGCAAATCAGCCACGAGCTGGGCATTCCGGTGCTGTTGGTGATCAACGACCAGAACGTGCTGCCGAGCAATCCGCACAAGAACTGGACCGTGCCAAGCTTCCTGCACTGGGTGCGCAATTGAGCAGCGCATCCGCCCCGAATGCCGCGCTGCCGATCATTCATTTGCTCAGCAGCGGCGGTTTCTATGGGGCCGAGCGCATGTTGCTGGATCATTGTCTGGCGACGCCGGGGCAGCATCAGGTGCTGTTCCTCGACGCGCCAGCAGAACTGATCGCGCGCTTTCGCGAGGCCGGGGTGGACTGTCGCGGTTGTGCCGGACTAGCGGAATTACTGCAGCACTTGCGTCAGCGTCGCGCGGAAAAACCGTTGCTCAATACGCACAATTTCAAAGGGCTGTTGTTCGGTTGGGTTGGCGCAACGCTGTTGCGCCTGCCGTTGGTGATCACCCAACACGGTTTCACACCGCGCAGCCGCAAGCAGAAGTTTTACACCTGGCTCAGCCTGCAACTGTGCCGCACGGCGTCGGTGGATCGGGTGGTCTGCGTGGCGGAAAGCATCGCCACGCTGCACCGTGAGGCCAGCGTGCGCGCGGATAAATTGCAGGTCATTCCCAACGGTTTGCCGGCGGCTGCGGCCATGATTCCCGATGCCGATCGGCAACGCTGGCTGGCCGGTTACGTTGGCCGGTTGAGCAGCGAGAAAGGCCCGGATCTGTTTCTCGACGCGCTGATTCCGCTGTGTCACCAGCATCCGCAACTGGACGCAGTGATGCTCGGCGACGGCCCGGAACGCGAGGCGTTGCAGGCGCGGATCGACAACGCCGGATTGCAGCAACGCATTCGTTTGCCGGGTTATCAGACGGCGATGCAACCGTGGTGGCAGCAACTCGATGCGCTGGTGATCAGCTCGCGTACCGAAGGTACACCGATGATTTTGCTCGAAGCCATGCAGGCCGGGGTGCCGGTGGTGGCGTTCGGTGTCGGCGGGATTCCCGACGTGCTGGAACACCGGCACAACGGTTTGCTCGCCACACCCGCCGATTGCGCCGACCTCAGCCGTCAGCTCGACACCTTGCTGAGCGAGCCGAAACTGGCCCGGCAACTGCGTGACAACGCAAAACGCACGCAACAGGATCGCTACGACCTCAAGGCCCTGGCCGAACGCTGGTCGCAGCTGTACATCCGCACGGCACGGGAGGCACGCGCATGATTTTCCCGCTCTCGATCGTCAGTTTGCTCGGTCTGGTCTGCATCGCTTTGCTGGCCAGCCCTTATCCGTTTCTGGCGCCGGGAGTGGTGCTCGGCCTGGTCGGTTTTGCGGTGCTGTACCGCAAGCCGACCTGGGGCCTGCTCGGTATCGCTGCACTGGTGCCGTTCGAGGGTTTCTTCAAGGACAGTTCGTTTTCCGGGAGTAAATTGCTCGGTGCCGGGCTGGCGGTGATTTTGATGCTGCAACTGGCGCTGCATCAAATTCCTTCGGAGCGCCTGCGCAGCAATATCTGGCGCTACCTGATCTGGTTCATGGTTCTGTACTTTTTGAGCATGCTCAACACCGATGATCTGGGCATGTCACTAGGGCATCTGCGTGAACTCAGCGTCGGCCTGATTCTGTTTGTCATTACCCTGTTGATCGGTCGCGACCTTAATCTCGACCTGTTCGCCCGCCTCGTCACCCTCGCCGTCAGCACCACCTGTGCGATGGCGATGTTCTCGGCCAAATTCCAGGATCAGGGCCGCGCGGCGGGCCTGCTCGAAGACCCCAACGCTTTCGCCATGCTGATTGCCTTCGCGGTGCCGATGGGTTTGCTGCTGGTGATTCGTAGCCCGAATACCCTGCACCGGTTGTTCTGGGGCGGTTGCTGCCTGCTGTTGCTGGGCGGCATGACCAAAACCGAATCGCGCTCCGGGCTGGTGGTGTTGGCGCTGAGCTTGTTGATCGGCTGCTGGCATTACCGTTCGCAACTGACCCACATTCGTCCACGGCACTTGGGTTTTGCCATGCTCGGCGCGGCCATTGTGATTCCCCTGGCGATCTACGCGATGCCGGCCGGTTACATGGCGCGCATCCAGTCCTTGAGTATTCTCAGCGCCGGTTCCAAGGCGCAGGACGAATCCCTCGGCCGCCGCGCTTCGTACATCGTCGTTGGCAGCCAGATGATCCGCGAGAACCCACTGCTCGGCTCCGGCCCCGGCACCTTCCCGCTGCATTACGCGACCACCGGTTACGCCAAGGCCTTTTCCGCCAACCGCAAAATCGGCGACTTGTACCGTCGCGCGCACAACACCTACCTGGAGATTTTCAGTGAACTCGGGGTGCCTGCCGGGTTGTTGTTTGTCGGCATGCTTGCCCTCGGTCTGTACAACCTGATTCGCGCGCGGGCGGCGTGGATGCTGCGCCGCGATGCGTATCAGGCGGATCTGATGACGCACCTCGGCGTGAGTTTTCTGTCGCTGACGCTGTTCCTGATGTTCCTCAGCGCACCGAACCAGAAATACGTGTGGATCATGCTCGCGCTGACCAGTGTCCTGCGTCTGAAAGCCCAGCAAGCGCCGCTGACCACGGAGGCCAGAGCATGAGCCGAATCAGTATCGTCATTCCGATGTTCAACGAAGCCCGGCACATTGGTCGCACGCTGCTCGCTGCGCAAAAAGCCGCGCACGCGGCTGATATCGAGTGCGAACTGATCGTGGTCGACAACGGTTCGACCGATGAAGGCCCGCACATCGCCCGCCAGTTTGGCGCGACAGTGTTGGTCTTGCCGGGCTTGTTGATCGGCGCGTTGCGCAATCGCGGCACCGCGGTCGCCAGCGGTGAATGGCTGGCGTTTATCGATGCCGACATTGAAATGCCGGAAGACTGGTTGAAGCCGCTGTTCGAATTGGAAGCTAGCGGCCAGGCCGATGTCTTTGCGTTGGATCTGCACACCCCCGCCGAGGCGCCGTGGTACGCCACCGCGTGGCAGCGGCGCACCTTGCGCGTGTCGTCGCAGACTTCGCACGCCGTCGACTGGCTGCCCAGCGCAAACCTGTTGATGCGCCGGCGCTGGTTCGACAAGGTCGGTGGCTTCAACGAAACCCTGCGCACCGGCGAGGACAAGGAATTCACGTTGCGCCTGCATGAACAGGGCGCGCGGTTGCTGTCGATCAACAACAGCGTCGCCCTGCACTGGGGTTACGAGATGAACTGGCGCGAGTGGATGGGCAAGGAATTGTGGCGTCAGGGCAGTCACCTGCAACTGCTGCGTACCCACGGTTTCAGCCTGCGCCTGCTGCGTTTTCCGATGCTATCGCTGTTCGTATGGTTGCTGGATTTTCTGGCGATTTCGGCGCTGCTTGATGGCTTCCCGCATCACGCGGCGATCATGGTCGCCATCA
This sequence comes from Pseudomonas rustica, assembly GCF_049959085.1. NCBI lineage: Bacteria > Pseudomonadati > Pseudomonadota > Gammaproteobacteria > Pseudomonadales > Pseudomonadaceae > Pseudomonas > Pseudomonas rustica. Next base: position 3,292,674 of record NZ_CP188200.1, read on the forward strand.
CCAGCCTGCCGGGTCTGGTGCTCAGCCTGCGCCAGAGCGCCAAACACCACGATATAGGCCTGACCCTGCAATTGTGGGGCCTGCACTGGGTGCGTCTGCACCTGGCCGGCGCCGCGTTTATTTTGAGTCTGTGTCATTGGAACGCCAGGAGGCCTGCCCGTGGCTGAATTCATTTTCTGGATGTGCCTGTTGCTACCGGTCTACGCCTACGTCGGCTACCCGCTGCTGCTGACGCTGGTCGCGCCGCTGTTTCCGGCCTGGCGGCACACTCCGGCGCCGCCGCTGAATGTCAGTATTGTGATCGCCGCACACAATGAGGCGCGGCATATCGAGCACAAGTTGCGCACGTTGCTGGCGCAGGACTATCAGCCAGCAAACCTGCAAATCATTCTCGCCAGCGACGGTTCGACCGACGACACCGTGGCTTGCGCACACAAAGTCGTTGACCCGCGCATCACCGTCCTCGACCTGCCGCGCCAGGGCAAAGCGGCGACGCTGAATGCCGGCGTAGCGCTGAGCACTGGCGACATTCTGGTGTTCACCGACGCTGACAACCAATGGTCACGGGAAACCCTCGGCTACCTGCTCGCACCGTTGAATGATCCGCAAGTCGGCGGTTGCGCCGGGCACATGGTGATTCCGGTCACCGGTGGTGGTTTGAGCGTCGGCGACAGTCTCTATCGGCATTACGAAGGCTGGTTGCGCCGGGTCGAGAACCGCACCGGTTGCATGGTCTCCGCCGACGGCGCCCTGCTCGCCTTGCGCCGCGAGTTGTTCCAGAACGTGCCGGCCGAGGTTAACGACGATTTCTTTATCAGCACCTGCGCACCGGTGGCGCACAAACGCATCGTCTATGTGCCGGAAGCGCAGGTGATCGACCACGGTGTCGATGAAGCGGACAAACAATTCCGGCGCCGTCAGCGCGTTACCGTCGGCGGTTTGCAAAGCCTTGCGCAACGTCGCGAGCTGCTCAATCCGCTGAAATATGGCCTGTATTCGATCGCGCTGATCAGCCACAAACTGATCCGCCGACTGGCGCCGATCCTCTTGTTGCCACTGCTGCTGAGCAACTTCTGGCTGTGGCAAGAACACGGTTTCTACCGCCTCGCCCTGATCGCGCAACTGATCGGCTACGCCATCGCGATTGCCGGGCTGCTGGATTCGCAACACCGTTTGCCAAAACCCTTCCGCCTCGCTGCGTTTCTGCTGGTCACCCTCGCCGGGATGAGTCTCGGCCTGTGGCAGTTCCTGCGCGGTCAGCGGTATGCCCAGTGGAATCCCGAACAGAACCGTTAAAAGGACTGAAGCCATGGCGATCAAACAACTGCTAAAACGCACCAGTGGCTGGCTCTATCTCAACTCGTCGATGGGCCGCAACCAGTTGCACGGCGCCGGGGTGATTCTGATGCTGCACCGGGTGCTGGCCAACGACCGCGCGGCCAACCTGCCGCACCGCAATGAATTGTGCGTAGGGCCGAAAGCGTTCGAGCATTTGCTGGTGTGGCTGCGCAAGCATTTCGATTGCGTACCGTTGATGGAAATTCTTCAGCCCAATTCGCTGCGCAGCGAGCGCCCGCGCGTAGCGCTGACCTTTGATGATGGCTGGCGCGACAACGCGGTCAACGCCTTCCCGCTGCTGCAAAAACATCAGGTGCCGGCGAGCATTTTCCTCTCCACCGATTTCATTGGCAGCCGTCAGCGTTTCTGGTGGGAAAGCCTCGGCGAAACCCTGTGGGGCAGCCACGGCGAAAAGGCGCGGATGCATTTGATCGAGTGCCTGCAAATGATGCATCACCCCTTGCCGGTGATGCTCGATGACATCGATGTCGACCGCCGCAGCCTGGCGTTGCTGCATTACCTGCAAGGGCTGAAGTCGCTTGACCCGAAGGAGCTGGAAAAGCTCACCGACGAATGCCCAACGGAATCGCAACCGCAAGCGCTGGACTGGCATCAAGTCCGCGCGCTGGAAGCTTCGGGACTGGTGCGTTTCGGCCCGCACGGCGCCAGTCACGCCATCCTCACCGGCCTTGATGATCAGCGCCTGAACGAAGAAATCAGCCGCAGCCGCGATGCCTTGTACAACGGCTGCAACCGGCCACTGCCGGTGTATTGCTACCCCAACGGCGACAACGATGAACGCGTGCGCGAGCAGATCGCCAATCACGATTATCCGTTCGCGCTCGGCACCGGCACCGGTATCTATCGCGGCGAAGGCGAACCGTTGAACCTGCCGCGTTTCGGCGTCAGTCAGCGCACCGCGCGCAATCCGGAATTGTTGTCGTGGCGGATTTTTCGCGGGGCGCGGCCATGAGCCGAGGCACCTACCTCAAACATCTGGCGCTGAGCATGGGCACCAAACTGGCGATGATCGCCCTGCGTTTGCTGCGCAACGTGCTGCTTGCGCGGATTCTCGGCCCGAGTGAGCGCGGCTTGTTTGCGCTGCTCAGCACCCTGCCGGATTTGATCAGCGCCGCCACCAGTGGCGGGCTCAATTCGGCGGTGGGTTTTCAGGCGGCCAAGCAGCGGCCGATGGGTTTGTTGCTGAGTCAGGTGTTGGTGTTTGGCTGTTTGCTGGCGGCGCTGCTGACCTTGCTGGTCGTGGCGCTGGTACGGGAATTCGGCAGTGAACTGGATGTGACGATGCAGCTCGGTTTGCTCGCCTGGCTGTTGCTGCTGGCGGTGCCGCTCACCGTGTTGAAAAGCGGTTTGCTGACGTTGCACAACGCCTCGGGTGGCGTGGTCGCGTTCAATGCCTTGCGTCTGGTCGAATCGCTGGCGCCGCTGCTGCTGTTTCTCGCGCTGTTCTGGATGTGGAAAAGCGCCGCCCTCGAAGCCGCGCTGATCAGTTGGCTCGCCGGAATCAGTCTGGTGGTGCTGGCCGGTTGGGTCTGGCTCAAACGCGCACAGCCGTTACAGCTGCAATGGGATCGCGCCAGCCAGAAAGAACTGCTGCGCTACAGCGCGCGCAGTCATCCGGATCTGCTGTTTCAGCAAGTGATATTGCGCTCGGATTATCTGTTTATCGGCGCCCTGCTCGGCAGCACCGCCCTCGGTCATTACGCAATGGCCAGCGCCGCCGCCGAACTGCTGCTGATCGTCCCGGAAGCGGTAACCACGCCACTGATGAAACGCCTGCTGCAACAAGACGAAGGCATGGACAAGGTCACGCCGCTGGCCCTGCGCCTGACCGCGACGGTGATGCTCGGCGCGTGCCTGACCATGGCGGTGATTGGCGAATGGCTGATCGTCACGCTGTTTGGTGCGGTGTATCAACCGGCCTATCCGGCGCTGCTGGCTTTGCTGCCGGGGCTGTTGGGCCTGTGCTACGCAAGCATTTTACGCCTGGACTTGCTCGGTAAAAACCGCCCCGGCACGGTGTCGATGCTGATGGGTTTGGGCGCGCTGCTGAATCTGGCGCTGAACCTGGTGATGATTCCGGCTTACGGCATCGTCGGCGCGGCGGCGGCTTCGTCGATTGCGTATCTGGCGGTGACGGTGGCGATGCTGGTGCTTTATTGCCGCTTGAGCGGCGTGCCGTTCTGGCAAACCCTGATCATCCTGCCGCGCGACGTCACACCGATGTGGCTGATGCTGCAACGGCGGAAAACCGCATGAAAGGCCTGGCCCTGCTGCTCGGTCTCGGCCTGTCGCTGGACGCCTTTGCGGCGTCGATGCGCTGGGGCGAGATTCGCGACGGCAGCCTGTATCTGCAAGCGGATCGTCCGGACACGGTAACCGTGCGCTGGACACCGGCGTGGCAGGCTGAGGCCAATGAAGAACATGTCTATTTGCTCGATGGCCAAGGCAAGTTGCAGGGTGATCGGTTCATCAAGGCCAGTGAAACCCGTGGCAGTCAGAGCTGGCCGCTGCTGCCCGGCGCGGCGAGTTATCGACTGGAAATTCCCGGCTACAGCTTCCGCAATTACCGCGTCGAACATGACGAGCGCACGGTGGCGTTGTTCGCCCCAGCGAAAGTGCATTTCAGCGCCGATACGCACAATGGCGACGAGTTGTATTTCAAAGTCGCAGCGGGCGAGCACGCAGTGCTGGCCGGCAAGTTTCATGGCGGCGTCAGCGGTTTGCAGGCGCAGCGCGTTGGCGATGATCAGCAACTGACGTTGGCACTGAAACCCTATCGCGCCTATTGGCAGTTCGATCAGGTCGCCCTGCCCGTCAGCGAGCGCGAACAGATCTGGCGCCTGCGTTTGCAAGGCAGCGGCAAAGCAGCGTTCTGGCTGGATGGCACGGCCAACCTGTTTGCGCAGAATCCGCAGCAACTGAAGCCGCTGCGCGAAGACGCCGGGCACACCCGTTTGACCCTGCACGACAAAGTCCTCGGGCGCACGCCGGATCTGGGCATCGCCCTGCCCTACGTGATGCCGCCGCCGGCCAGTCACGCCGTGCTGGATGCGCTGAAACCGAGCGCTGCGAGTTACTACAGTTTTGTCGATGTGACGGCGAAGAACCCGCATTTCGAAGACGCGTTCCGAAAGGTGTATCAGGATCGTTTCGGCATCAAACAAGACATCACCTTGCTCGCTGGCAGTCAGCGGCAGGCGGATCTGCGCGCCGATGTGCAGAGCAACAGCGGCCTCGATGCGTGGCTGGCCAGCACCCGAGCGCTGGGCGGCAAAGGCACGCATTACATTGGTTTTGCCGATGAGCCGAATCTCAACTATTCGAGCTACGCGCAATATCAGGCGATTTTCGCCAGCATGGCCCGGCAGGTGCGCAGCGATCCGGCGAATGCCAAGGCTGGTGTGCGCATTGCCATGCCGGCCAGTTCGCGACTGGTCAACGGGCCGTTTGCCGACAACGCGGCGGATAAACGCGGGATCGATTGGGCGCGGCGTTTGCTTAGCGAATCAGGCGATCAGGTCGATGCGCTGGCGTGGCACGAATGGATGATTCGCGACCTGCTCGCCACGCGCGTTTATCGCGACAGCGTGCGCCGCGCCGCCGACCTGGTTGGCCTCGACAGCAAAGGTCAGCCGCGCAAGGCCTTGCTGCTCGATCAGACCAATATGTCCAGCGGCTCCAGCCTCAGCCCCTACGATCAGGAAACCCACTACGCTTCGCTGTGGTGGGCGTCGGTGGTGATCAACGCTTCACAGGACGGCTTGTTGAGCATGCTCAACTGGTTCCAGGCTGCCGATGAGCCGCAATATCCCAAGGGCATGTTGCGGGTTTCGGCGGATGAACAACGTTTCGAGTTGAAACCGGTCGGCCTGGCGCAACAGTTTATCGCCCAGCATTGGCTGCATCAGGTGTTGTGGCTGGAGAACGATTCCTTTGAAGTCGATGTGCTGGCGATGGCCGGCGACGATCAGCGTGGCTTGCTCGGGGTGAACAAGGGCACACGCCTGCAGCGCATGGAACTGAGCGGCGCCAAGTGCCCGCTGCACAACGGCGCCTTGCGCTACTTCGGCACCGACAACCGCAGCCGCGACGCACCGTTCACCTGCCGCGATGGACGCGTCAGCTTTGATCTGCCAGGCCAGACCCTGTTTGCACTGAGCTGGATCGCGTCATGAAGCCAATTCCGAACATTCATGAGAAAGGCCAGGCGAACTTTAACCCCGATGTGATTGAGCTTTTGTGGCGAGGGGATTTATCCCCGTTCGGCTGCGCAGCAGTCGTCGCTTCTTATCCTGTTAAAGCGGGGCCGCTTCGCAGCCCAACGGGGATAAATCCCCTCGCCACAGGAGTTCTCTCACCAATTGGGGTCGCTGCGCCGAAAGGTTCAGGAGCACACACCATGGGCATCGTCAGCAAACTCAGCGAGCACATCAAACAAAAAGGCCTGCGCGCCACTTTGGCGAAAGCCTGGAAACACTACGTTTTTTCCCATCAGGAACTGCTGTGGATGGAGCGTGATCTGGTCAGCCCGGTGCCGCCGCACAACCTCAAACCCTACCCGCCGTTGCAGGTAGTGAAGATCACGCCAGACAACGCCAGCGCCTTCGCCCGCAACTTCGGTGACCGCGTCGGCACCATGGCTGAACTGGCCGACGAAGGCCACACCGGGCACATGCACCTGGATGACCAGGGCGCTGCCGTGGCGTTTATCTGGGGCAGTTCGCGGGACTATTTCGACCGGCATTACTACGGCTGCCTGTTCCCGGTGAAACCCGGCGAGTTCTTCGAGTTTGGCGGCGAGTTGACCCGCAAATATTGGGGTACCGAGCTGTCGGTGGATCTGCAACTGGAGCTGTGGAAAGCCATGGCTGCACAGGGTTGCGACAAGGTCGTCGATGTCTGCGAATTTCACAATATCCCGGCGCTCAAGCTGCACCTGCGCATGGGCTATACCGAACAGGGACGGATCATGAATGTTTACACCTTGTTCAGTCGCTGGCGCTTCTACCGCGAAACCCGCTACAGCGGCTCGCGTCTGGACGCACTGCGCAAACCGTCCCGTCCACCCGTAACAGCAACGGCGGCCTGAGCCTATGGCGACGCGATTCGAATGGCGCACTTCACTGTGCGCCGCCGATTTCCCCGAAGCAGCGTATGAAGCGCTGCGTCTGCGGGTGACGGATCACACGCCGTTCAACAACCTTGGTTGGTTGTGCGCGGCCGAGCAGGCCCTTGGTACGGATGAGCGTCTGCACATCCTGCTGGGTTGGGAGGCGGACGAATTGCGTCTGTGTCTGCCGCTGGTGGCAAGTCGCGAACGCTTTGCCGGCGTGCCGTTTCGGGTGCTGCATCACTTGGGTTATCCGCTGGCGGATCGCTTGGCGCTGCTGTCGTTGTTGGGCGCTGAGGACATGCGTCAGGCGCTGAATATGATTCGCCAACGTGTGCCCCACGCGCTCCTGCAACTCAATGAATTGTCCGAACCTGCCGGTGAAGAAAGTGCGCTCACCGAATGGATGGCGCACAGCTCGACCGGTGAACGATGGCTGAGTTGTCGAGTGCCGGTGCACCTGATAAGCGAGGCCGATCATCAGGAAGTCTCCGGTGATCCGCGCTACAAACTGCGTCGGGCACGCAAGCGGATCGCCGCGTGTGGCGCTGAAGTGCGCAGAATTACTCCCGATGCGATGAGCATGGGCCCGTTGTTGCAGACCATCAGCGAAGTCGAAGCGGTGAGCTGGAAAGGTGACGAAGGCGTAGGTATTTTTGCCAGCGAACCCAGTCGCCAATTGATCGAACGCGCGTTCATCGCCCTCGCCGGCCAAGGCCTGGTTCGGGTGGTCACGCTGGAGTTGAACGGGCGCTGCATCAGCTATCGCCTCGGTCTGCTGGAGCAAGGTCGGCTCTACGATTACAACCTCGCCTTCCTGCCGCAATACGCCGATCTGGGCAGTGGCCGGGTGTTGCTGGAGGAATGGATTCGCTGGGGGCTCGACGATCACTGGCACTGGATCGATGCCTCGCGGGTCAGCCTGGAAAACTCCAGCCATCAACTGCACGAACGCATGACCGGACAACTGGAGCACTGGCGCTGGAGTTTTTATTCCTGGCGGCCGAGTGGTCTTGTCCTCGGCCTGGGCTTGCGCCTGTGGCATCGACTCAAGCCGCGCGTACAAGCCTGGCGGGCACGGCGTGCCGAGCAAGCGAAACCTGTTTTGAAACCTGTTGCGATCACCACGGAGGGCGAACATGCCACGCCAAGTCATAGTCAACGCTGACGATTTCGGCCTCAGTCCGAACGAAAACGCGGTGATCTTCGCTGCCTTTCAGGCCGGTGTCATCAGTTCTGCCACGGCCATGGCCAACATGCCGGCGTTCGAAGCGGCGTGCGCGATGGCCCGGCATCCGACGTTGCAAGGCCGGGTTGGACTGCACTTCAACCTGACTTACGGGCGGCCGTTGAGTCAGGCGATTCTCAAGCGTCGCACCTTCTGCGACGACCATGGCGTGTTCGACTTGAGTCTGCCGCGCCATCGGTTGTGGCTCAGTCGCGAAGACCGAGAGGCGGTGCGTGAAGAATTGCAGGCGCAGTGGCAGCGTTGCGTCGATCACGGCGTGCGGCCGAGTCATATCGATTCGCACCAGCACGTGCACAACATCTGGCCGATCGGCGAGATCGTCGCGCGCTTTGCCGCGCATCAAGGTGTGCCGATTCGACTGGCGCGCAATCTGGGGCAAAACCTCAATCTGCCCAAGCGCGTGTTCAAGGGTTTGCTCAATTGGCGCTTGCAGAGTCTGGCGGGTGTGACGGCTGACTATGTGTGCACGCCGATCGACCTGCGCAATGACATTTCGCCGACCGACGGCGTGCTGGAAATCGTCGCCCACCCGACGCAACTTGGCAGCGATTTTGGTGATGCTTATCTCAACCCTGACGAGTCCCTGAGCCGCGTGCTAGAGCAGCGGTTGACGGGCGTTCCACGGGTTTCCTACGCCGATCTGAACAAGGATTTTCTACGCGGTACCGCCGCACTCGATTGAGTTACATACCTTGCAATACTTTCGAAGATGGCACTTTGAAATGAACCCCCAAGGGTGATCTATACCCACAAAAGCGACATCCACAACACCGGGCTTCGGCCACGGAGGGCATCATGAGCTTCATCAAAAAACTACAAGAACGCATCCGCCAAAAAGGCTTGGGCCGCACTTTCGGCACGTTGTGGAAACGTTACGTGTTTTTCCATTGGGAACTGTTGTGGATGGAGCGCGACCTGGTCACTCCGGTGCCGCCGCACAAGCTGCGTCCATACGAGGGCCTGAGCAAAGTCGATATCACCGCAGAGAATGCCGTTGCCTTCAGCAAACATTTCGGTGACCGCGTGGAGACAATGGCCGAACTTGCCGCCGAAGGTCACACCGGGCACATGTACCTCGACGCTGCCGGCGATGCCGTCGGATTCATCTGGGGCAGCATTCGCGACTATCACGATCGTCACTATTACGGCTGCACCTTCCCGGTGAAGCCGGGTGAGTTCTTCGAATTTGGTGGCGAGATGATCCGCACCTATTTCGGCAGCAGCCTGTCGGTGGACGTGCAGGTGGCGCTGTGGGAAGCGATGGCGGCGCAGGGTTGCAACAAAGTGGTGGACGTCTGTGAGACGCACAATATTCCGGCGCTAAAGCTGCACATTCGCATGGGCTATCACGAGCAGGGGCGTGTGATGCACGTGTATTGCCTGTTCGGGCGCTGGAAGTTTTTCCGTGAGACGCGGTATGAGGGCTCGCGGCTGGAACCGCTGCGTAAGCCGGGGCGGCCGGTGGTGAGTGCGGCGGCGCAGGCTTGATTCAGTTCCGGAATTTGTATCGGCACTGATGTCGTCATCGCGAGCAGGCTCACTCCTACAAGGGATCTGCTATGCGCCGAATACCAGTGTAGGAGCTGCCGAAGGCTGCGATTTTTTGATCTTCAAAGTCAAAAGATCGCAGCCTTCGGCAGCTCCTACAGGGATTTGTGTATGGCGCATAGCCAATGTGGGTCGACTCACTAAAGCATTCAGACCTTGGTAGCAACCAAGGTAAAGCACATCGGCATCTGCGCCTCTTGATTCAAATACTGGTCATACACCTCTTCCCGGTTCGAGTGCGCATACTCCTTGAAGTGCGCAATATTCAGCCCCGCCGCAATCGCGCCACTGAAAATATCCCCCAGCGTATGCACAAACCAATACGACTTCGCTGCCTGCTGCTTGACCTTGCCGACGTAAACAATCGGCTCCTCCTGCACAAACGGCTCGGTGCGGAAGTAAGAGGTGGCCAGCCGATATGGATCCTCGCCGTCCGGGTCGACCATTTCCAGAAACGGATGGGTTTCATAGATCACCAGTTTCCCACCCGGTTTCAGCGTCGAGACGACATGACGGAAAAACTCGCCAATGTCCGGCATCCAGCCGAACACGCCAATGGTGATCAGCGCCACGTCAAAACGGTTGTGCAAGGACGCCGGCAAATGATGGATATCGGTCTCGATGAACTCGGCGTTGTGCGGTGAACGGCGGTTCAGCTCACGCGCCTGATCAAGAAACTCCACCGACTGATCGACCCCGACCACACTCCGCGCACCGTGGGCAAACAACGACAGACTCTCGCGGCCATTGTTGCAGCACAGCTGAATCACATCCTTACCATCGACCTCAAGCAACCCGCTCAAGGTCTCATCAAGACAAGAGAAATCCGCCTGCGCAACTTCGGCAAGCAAGGCCTGCCAGTCAGGCGAATCCTCATGATGGCGGGCGGAATCGTTCCACGCCTGTCGATTGCTCTCGATGGCGGTTTTGTTATTAGGCACTTCCATGGCGCACTCCGGACGATGCTCGTAATTGAGCGAAACCGAGTCTAGATCACCCCGCCAATCCCGATTGTTGCAAACTTGTAAGCCACTCCGTGTAGGAGCTGCCGCAGGCTGCGATCTTTTGATCTTGTTTTAAGATCAAAAGATCGCAGCCTGCGGCAGCTCCTACATATCTGAGTGTTTATGCCTACAAGTGTCGGCGAATTATCAAAACAGATAGCGGACACGGCTGACTATTCAACTCGGCTCACATGGATATCCTCACGAAGCGCAGACATCCGCCGCGCACAAAAAATGGCTAAGGAGGTTTAACCATGAGCCAGACTTTGACGAATTTCGACATGGCAGCACTGCTGGACAGTGACGAAGCCATCAGCGAATACCTGTCTCAGGTACTCGCAGACGGGGATAACGAAGAATTTCTTCGCGCAAGCGACTATGTGCTCAACGCGCGTCGGACGGATCTATGTGCAGAGCCTAGACATGCGATCCACCCGGTTTCCTGAATGTAGGAGCTGCCGCAGGCTGCGATCTTTTGATCCTGCTTTTAAAGATCAAAAGATCGCAGCCTGCGGCAGCTCCTACAGGGATCCGATGTGGATCGGGCGTTAGTGGCGTGGGCAGCTATAGTTAATAGCCTTGGGGAATACCGCACTCGCAGGTGCCGCCATGCTGATGCTCGAACGGCTGTTGTTGATGGGTTGTCTGCTTGCTGCCACTCAGGCGCAGGCGCTGGACAGCAATTTTGTGTACTACGGGCCGAACCAGCCCTTTGCCCACCCTGCCCCGTATTCACTGAATGCGACGCCGCCGCGATCTTATGAAGAGGCGGCGCCGCAGGATTTTGTGGTGATCCCGGGTGACCATGAGTTCTACGATTCACAACTGCCGACGGTGGCGGATGCGACGGTACGGGTGTTTATTCGCACGTACGATGCCGAACGCGGGATTTATGTGAATGACGAGGTGCTGGATCCCGGTTGTTTGCTGGAGTGTTTGAGCCGGCAGCAGCACTGAATACCGTACGCCCACTGTAGGAGCTGCCGAAGGCTGCGATCTTTTGATCTTGATCTTAAAACAAGATCAAAAGATCGCAGCCTGCGGCAGCTCCTACATTGTGTGCAGGGGTTACCACTGGCGTTTATCCGGGCGGGCCAGGCCGAGTTTTTCGATGCGGTAACGCAGCATGTCGCGGCTCAGGCCGAGCAGGCGCGCGGATTTGGTGACGTTCCAGTCGGTCTTGTCGAGCATCTTGCGCACCATATCGCGCTCCACCTCCGGCAGGTTCATCGACTCCATATTGCTCGCCGGCCGTGGTTCGTAGTGCACCGGCGCTTCATGAATATGCAGCGGCGGCTCGTCGACCAGGCTCATGCACACATTGAGCTGATGCGCGGCAATCGTATCGCTCGGCGCCAGCAGCACAGTTTGCTCAAGCATGTTGCGCAACTCGCGCACGTTGCCCGGCCAGGTGTAACTGAGCAGCAACTCCTCGGCCTGCTGGCTGAAATGCAGATTCGGTTTGCCGTAACGCTTGCCATGGCTGGCGAGGAAATGCCGCGCGAGCAGCAAAATATCGTCACCGCGCGCATACAAACGCGGCACTTTGATCGAAATAATCCGCAGCCGGAAAAACAGATCACGCCTGAATTTGCCCTGCTGCACCATCTGCTCCAGGTTGCAGTTGGTCGCACTGATCACCCGCAGATTGACCTTGCGCTCCTTCACCGAACCCACCCGGCGAATCGTACGATCCTCCAGCAACTTCAAGATCTTCGCCTGCAACAGCAGATCCATCTCGCCAATCTCATCGAGAAACAGCGTGCCGCCATCCGCCGCCTCCACCAGTCCGACCCGGCGATCCTTGGCGTCAGTGAACGCGCCCTTCTCATGCCCGAACAGTTCAGATTCCACCAGATTCGACGGAATCGACGCGCAGTTGAATTCAATGAACGGGCCTTTGCTACGCGGCCCATCGAAGTGCAGCGCACGGGCCACCAGTTCCTTGCCGGTGCCGGTCTCGCCTTCGACCAACACCGGTGGCAGATCGGTGTTGGCCATGCGCCGCTCGGCGTCGAGCAACTGGCCGATGGTGTGTTTCAGATACTGCATCGGCGCCGAGTCGCCGATCAGCGCCTGTAACCCGGATTTCTGCGCCTCGCGCTCCTGATAGAACGACAGCGTGCGCTCCATCCGTTCAGTGGCCAGGGCCTTGTCGAGCAGCAGTTTGAGTTCCGCCAACGCGACCGGTTTGGTCACGTAATGAAAGGCGCCCTCCTTCATCGCCACCACGGCGTCTTCGACGTTGCCGTAACCGGTCATCATGATCACTTTGAGATCCGGCGCGCTGACGCGCAGCTTCTGGATCAGGTCGTGACCACTCATGCCCGGCAGCGAGTTATCCGTCAGGACGATGTCGGGCATAAAGCTTTCCAGTCGCTCCAGCGCGTCTTCGGCCGAATGGCAGACTGTCACCTCGAAGTCTTTGCGCTCCAGGTAGGTCTGAATATTCTCGGCCAACAGTTCGTCATCCTCGACCAGCAGAATGCTGTGTTCCATATTCCCCTCCCGATGCCACTTTGAAGTTGAGACTGACGCGGGTTCCTTCCTGCTCGCGGCTGGTCAGGACGACCGAACCTTGAAAGCGCTCCATGATTCTTTTGACCAACGCCAGGCCAACCCCAAGGCCGCCCTGTTTGGTGGTGAAAAACGGTTTGAACACCAGCTGTTGCTGCGACGCGCTCATGCCCTTGCCGGTGTCGCTCAGGGTCATGCGCACGCTGTCCGGCTGCGGTGATTCGAATTCAATGCTGAGCACACCGCCCTTGGGCATGGCTTCGAGGGCGTTGGCAAACAGGCTATTGAGGATTTGCGTAAGCAGCACCTTCTGACTGACCACCGGCAGGCAATTTTGTGGACTGAATCGCACTTCGACGCCGTTACGCCTGATCAACGCATCGAAGGCACCCAAAGTGTCCTCCACCGCCAGCACCAGATCCACCGCCTCGCCGTCGTCATTCATCGGCCGTAACGACACCAGCAGTTCGCGCACCCAGCGCGACATGCGGTCGACCTGACTGATGATGTCGCCGATATTGCGTTGCGCACCGGGGCTGGCGACTTCCTGAGCCAGTTCGGCGCTGGAGCGAATCGTCGCCAGCGGATTACGCAAACTGTGCGCCACCGCCGAAGACATCTCGCCCAGCGCGACAAAGGTTTCGTTGCTGATCAATTGCTGTTGCTGGCTCTGCAGCAATTTCGCCGCGCGCCGGACAATCCAGAACAAGGCGAGAAAAATGGCTGCACCACCGAAACACGTGGCCGCCCAGATCGAGGCGAAACCACGGTCGATGCGATCAACCAGATCCGACGGTTCCTTGTAGATCTCGACCATGGCGATGACTTTGCTTTTATCGGCATCGAACATCGGGATGTAGTTCTCGATGAACAGGTATTTCGGCTCGCGCAGCAGACGCTGTTCCGGACGCTCGTCGTCAATCTTGTGGTAGCTGGAGGACACCGGCACTCTCATCTCGAACGACTCGTCGAGTTCGTCGTCATCGTCGATATGAACGCCGATCAGCTCGGCGTTGGTCGACCAGATCACCGTGCGATCCAGCGCATAAACGGTCGCCAGTAAAATGTCCGGCAAGTGTTCGACGTGATCGAGAAACTCGGTGCGCGCCGACGCCTGTAACGCCGGATCAACATCGGGATAGTGGTTATCCTGGCGCGGGTCGAGCATCTCGCCCATCGTCCGGTTCGGATTGATTTTGGCGTGGCGCATTTCCGCCTCGCCGATGGCCTGAACAAATTGCGCGGTCAGCAGCGCGTCACGCTCGACGCTTTCGGTGACCACGAAGCGCGTGGAGATGTAACCGAGCCCCAGCGCCACGGCCGCAATGATGAAAAAACTGGCGAGCGTGAACCAGCGCAGCAGATCGAACTGCTCACGCCAGCCCTTGCCTGCGACCGATGCGTTCGGTGCAGAGGTTTTTTGTGCTTCCAGTCGCTGCATGGGAGTGCCCTGGAGTGTTTGTATCGAACCGGTTACAGCCCTTAGTGTAGGTGGCTATGACCGCGACACACGGTTCAATGATGCTATTTTGCCGCTAGCGCATCTGACTCACCGTCGCGGCGCTATCGCCCGGTTTTACTGGCGTCAAGCCGCCGTCGGCCAAGCCTTTGGCGGACGTTTGCTGACGTTCGGTTTCGTCACTGAGGAAGTCGATGATCGACTGCGCCGACGCTTCGTCGAGGCGCAGGTTGGGCATCGGAATTCGCTCGAATTGTTCATACAGTTGCAGCGCGATCGGATCTTTTTCCGCAAGCAAGCGATCCGGTTCACGAATCCAGCGATTCAGCCATTTCGGATCACGATTACGGGTCACGCCAATCAGGTCGGGGCCGATGTTGCGCATGCCGATGCCCTGGCCATCCTGCGGGCCGAGGCTGTGGCACGAGGCGCAGCGGGTGCGAAACAGTTCTTCACCGTTGCTCGGCGGGCGAATGTCCGGGGCGTTGGCGTAACTTTCTTCGATGCTCGGCTGCTTCCAGTTCTGCAAGGTGTTGGCCAGTTGATCGGCAAGAATCCACGGATTTTCGAATGGCGAAGCTTTCATCCAGCGCCCGGTGGTTTGATTGCCGACGATCAGGCTGAGGTTGTGATCCTTGCTGCGGCCGTTGTCGACACCTTCGATGAACAGCCCGAGTTTCTTGCGCAGGTCGGTGACGTCTTCGAATTCGCCGGTGAGAAACTTCCAGCCCGGCCCGACCTTGAAGCGTTGCGAATAGGCCTTGAGCACGTCGGGCGTATCACTCAGCGGATCGATGCTGATCGAGTAAAAGAAAATGTCCTGCCCGACCCGATCGCCGAGCAGTTTCTGCACCTGGCGCAGGCGCGCGGTTTCCAGTGGGCAGGAGTCGCTGCACGAGGTGAAGATGAAGTTGATCACCACCACTTTGTCTTTGATCAGGTCATCGAAAAAATGCACCTGCCGACCGTCCTGATCGGTCAGCAAGGTATTGGGGAAATAGTCGCCACCCCACGGGGTGGCGGATTCGCTGGCCGCGGGCGGTTGGCCGACGCTGGCCTGATGTGCCAGCAGCACGCGGCTGCCGAGCACACAGACCACCAGCATCAGCACCAAGTGCATGCCCAGCGCGCGGGAACGCGGTGTGGGTGTTGGCATGACGGTGCGCTCGCGGTTCATTTTTTCACGGTCACTTGCGGGCCGAAGCCATCGCCATTGCGGAAGGTTGGCAGCGCGGCGGAGTTGACGTAGCGCACGCCGTCCCAACTTGGCAGAGGCGTCGGCATCAACTGCAGTTGCCCGGGTTTTTCAAGGTCCCAACGCAGCAGCATCGAGTTGTCCTCATGCTGAGTGTTGTGACAATGCTCCATGTACGTCCCGGCAAACTCGCGGAAGTTGATCGCCATCTCGACGCTGTCCAGTCCATCGTTTTCCGAGCCGATGCGATAGACGTCTTTGCGCGCCCATTTTTCCCATTCAGGCGGTGCCTTGCCGCCGCGACTGAGGATGATCCCCTCCTCGAAGTGCACGTGCACCGGATGGCTCCAGCCCTTGCCGCCGGCCTTGATGTTCCACACCTCCAGGGTGCCGAAACCGGTGACCCCGGCGTCGGTCGGGCCGCTGGACAATTTGGTCGAGGCGTTGAGGCGCCGCGGATCCATGTGGAAGCCGAACCCGCCATCGGTCTTGACCGTCCACGGCGCTTCATCAGTGCCGTCGGAACGGCCGAAGGTGAAGGTGCGGTGACGGGCGTTGGCCAGCAGTGCTTTGTCGGCAGCGTTGTCGCGGTGAATCTTCAGCGGAATCATCACCAGCCCTTCAGCCTTGCCCGGTTTGGCCGGCTCGTAGGCTGCCGGATCCATCGCCAGATCCTGGCCGGTGTAGGCCTTGACGTTGAGCTGCAAGACTTTGCCCACCGCCGGATCACCCTTGTCCCACTGCGGGCCTTTGCTGCTCTGTTTGATTACCGCGAGGTATTTCTCGGAGAGCACGTCGCCCAGCGAAATCACGTCTTTCGGCCCCTTGCCGTCGTCGTGGGCCTGCAAGTTGAGGAAGAACAGTTTGTCGCCGGGCTTGATGCCGTTTTTGGCGAAGTTGACGATGATGTCGAAGCGCTCAGCGATACCTTGGGTCGGCAAGATCGCGTTGTGGTTCTGTTTGTCGCCATCGGCATCGAGATCCATCGAGCCGTCGAATGGCACGCTGTGCTCCATGATGTTGCCGTCGTTGGCAATCATGTGAAACGGCACGCGGCTGTACGACACGCCAGAGTTTTTCGGCCCTTGAAACTCGCCGCTGCTGCCTTTGATCTCACGCACCAGCGCCAGTTTGAAGTAACGCGACACCGAGCCGTTGAGGATGCGGAAACGGTAGCTGCGCGCACGCACGTCGAGGGTCGGTTTCCACTGCCAGTTGACCAGCATCTGATCACCGAGAAAGCCGTCGGTGTTGAACGGGTTGAACCACAACTGCCCTTCCTGATCCCACGCCTTGTCGGCGAACACCAGGTTGACGTCGTAGTCGCGGTTACCCCACGGCAAGGCGCTGCCGCTGGGCAGGCGCAGGTTGACGCCGTCGTTGACCGACTCGTTGCCGCGATCCAGCGCGCTGTAGTAATTCATCATCGCCGCGTTGCCCTTGTAGACATTCTGCGCGGTGAAATCGAGCATGTGATCGTGGAACCAGTGGGTGCTCATGGTCTCGCGCCAGTCGCCGCGAATCTTGATGGTGCCGTGGTCGCAGGTCTTTTTCGCCGGGGCCAGGTCGTTGACCCACAGGGTTTCCCCCGGTGCGCAGGGGAACGCTGCGCGCGGGTCTTCAGCCTTGGTGTTGATACTGTCGTAACCGGCGAGCTGGATCGGCCAGCGATAGTCGTAGAACTGCCCCGGGAAGAAAAATGCGTTGGCGTAACCATCGCTTTCCGCCGGCGCGTGACCGTTGTGCTCGTGGGTACTGATGGTGTGCAAGCCGAACCCTCGGTTGGCCGCCGGATCAATCGGCAAGCCGTTGTAGTGACGCATCATCACCGGCTGGCCGTAGCGCACCATCAACAATTTCGGCGGCAGCGTGCCGTCGAACGTCCACACCGCGTTGTGGTTCTGCACCGGCATGTTCGGGTGAAAGCGCGGGTCGACGCCTTTGGCCGTGCCGTCCGTCAGTGGTACACCGGCGACGTTGTGGTACAGGCCGCCGGGGCCGAATTCGCCCACGGCGTAATGGTGCATCTGCACGCTGTCACGCAGGCCGCCATTGATGCGCGCACCGGTTTGCGCGGTTTTGTAGGCAACTTGCGGGTAGAACTCGTTCCAGCGCTGGTGCGCCCAGCCCTTTCCTGGCGGCCGCCCTTCTGCCGACGAACCGATATGGCGGTTGAGGAACACCTCGATCTGCGCCTGCCACGGGTTGCGGTCGACAATGTTGGAGAACTGGCTGGGGAATGGCGTCAGGCCCGGTTGACGCAAGAACGCGTCGAGCGCAGTGCCGGGTGGCGCACTGCGGGCGACGTTGTTCGGATCCTGCGCGGGAGCCGGGCCGATCGCGGCCGGCGGAAATGGCAGCGGCGCGGCGGGAGTGGTCGGGTCGAGTTTTTCCGGGCCGAACTCTTCGAACAACACCAATTGCTGGGTGAACGGCTGCGCGCCATAGAGCGGGCTCGGCTTGCCGTTGGTGGGGTAGTTGAAACTGGTCTGCACGGTCGGCGGCAGGCTGTTTTCCGCACGCGGAGTGTCACGCGAGCCTTTGACGCCGTCGGGCAAGTCGAAAGAATCTTCGTTGGCCTCGGGCATGGTCAGGATGGCGTTGAGCGCCGTCGCCTCATCCGCCGGCTCGTCGTAGTAGGCCGACGGATCGGACGCTTCGGGCTCGCGCTCGTCATCGATCGGGCTCGCTCGAACGCCGGCCATGGTGCCGAGGGTCAACAGCAGAAAGACGCTCAGCGGCGTCAGCAGGAAGGTGTTGCTTGGGTTTCGCGTTGTTCTGTCCATCACCAGCCGCCTCATCAAGGAAGGGGTGATGGTGTTTTGCAACTAGTGCGCCAAGAATTTATTTCCAGTTGTTACAGGGGCTTGCGGGGGCTGCGGGTGTCCCCTCTCCCCGGTGACCGGGGCTTGACACCCAGTGATGGGGGAAGTTCATAAGAATTTTGGGGCATACATAATCCCTGTAGGAGCTGCCGAAGGCTGCGATCTTTTGATCTTGTTTTTTAAGATCAAAAGATCGCAGCCTTCGGCAGCTCCTACAGGGGTTAGCGAATTACTCGACGAGTTGGAAGGCCAGGCGCACGGTGGTGCCCTCGCCTTCGCGGCTGTGCAGGGTTACGCCGCCGCCGAAGCGTTCCATGATGCGTTTGACCAGCACCAGACCGACGCCGAGGCCGCCGGCCTTGGTGGTGAAAAACGGCCGGAAGGCCATGGTGCGCTGTTCTTCGTTCATGCCTTTGCCGGTATCGCTGAGCACCACGCACACGCCGCGATCGTCGCTTGGTTCGAGGTTGATGGTCAGCGTGCCGCCCTTGTCCATCGCCTCCAGCGCATTGGCCAGCAGGCTGTTGAGGATCTGCGTCAGTTGCACCGGCTGGCTCAGCACCATTGGCGTGTGCTTCGGCTGAAACACTACTTTTACGCCTGCCCTGGCGATCTGCTGTTCGAAGGCGACGATACTCTCGTGCAGCGCCGCCACGAGGTTTACCGGTTCCGGGTCATCGTTGAGCGGACGCAACGACTGCAGCAATTCGCGCACCCACTTCGACATGCGATCAACCTGGCCGATGATGTCTTTGATGTTTTTCTCTGCCGGGCCGGCGTCGAACTCCAACGCGAGCTCGGCGCTGGAACGGATGGTCGCCAGCGGATTGCGCAGACTGTGCGCCACGGCGGACGACATCTCGCCCAACGCAACATACGTTTCATTGGCGATCAGTTGTTTTTGCTGCACCGCGAGCAAAATCGCCGCGCGCCGCACGATCCAGTACAAGCCCAGATAAATCAGCCCGCCGCCGAGCGCAGTGGCCAGCCAGATCAACGTCAGCCCGCGCTCCATGCGCGCGATCAGGTCTTTGGGTTCCTTGTAGATCTCGACCATCGCTGTGACGTTCTTGCCGTCGGCGTCGAACAGCGGGATGTAGTTTTCGATAAAGATGTAGTCCGGCGGAATGACGAACTTCTGTTCTTCACGCGCCTTGTCGACGTCGTGATAGCTGGCCGACACCGGAATCTTTTCGTTGAAGGCGCGATCAAGGTCTTCGTCGGCATGGATGCTGGTGCCGACGAGAACCGGGTTGGTCGACCAGATCACCTGGCGATCCGGCGCATAGATGTTGGCGAGGATCACGTCGGGCAGGTGTTCGATGTGATCAAGAAACTCTCCGCGCGCATCGGCCCGGGCTTGTGGATCGACATCGGGAAAATCCTTGTCCTGGCGCGGGTCGAGCAACTCGCCCATGGTGCGCACATTGGGGATCGAGACGTGGCGCACTTCGGCTGAAGCGATGGCCTGAATGAATTGCGCGGTGAGCAAGGCGTCGCGCTGCACGCTTTCCTCGATCACAAACCGCGTCGACACCGCGCCGAGCGCCATGGCCACGGTGGCGATTACCGCCATGCTGATCAGCGAAAACCAGCGCAGCAGGTTGAACGGCTGCTTGCGCGAGCCCAACCGTAGCGTGCCCTCCTCAACCGGAAGCGATTTCGACTGCATGTTCATGGCGGCGACTTCCCGATACATCCCTATAGGGTTATAGCCCACGGGTGGGGGTTTGCCCGGTTGCGGGGATATCGACCCGATGCACACCTGCCAAACCCACCGCAAATCCCTGTAGGAGTTGCCGAAGGCTGCGATCTTTTGATCTTGATTTAAAAATTCAAAAACAGGATCAAAAGATCGCAGCCTTCGGCAGCTCCTACAGGGGTTCTGTGTTTGGCGGGCCATGGATGTTCATCCCCATCGTCCCCGATTCTGGGGAATTGCGCCCTTTTCCCGCCTGTCGCGCTCAGCACTTCTCGAGCGCGAAATCCCTCTACCCCGGCCCTCTCCCGCCCATTCACCGCACCTTGGCATGGAAGGTGTACAGGCCCTCTGCAACTGACCCACCCCCAAGGGGCAGGTACTTCGATAGAGGGATTAACTCATGCACCCTTTACTGTCCAAAACCGCGACCGTCCTGGTCGTGAGCGCCTTGGCCCAGGGCATTGCTCAGGCCGCTTTGTTTGCTGTAGATCCGGGCCCGTACACGCCGGCCAGTGGCGGTTTCGCCAATTGGTATCAGGACACCCACGGTCGCACCCTCGATCTGTGCCTGTCGAAAGCACTCAGCTCGCGAGTGCCGAGCGCACCCGGCGCACCGTCGTACATGTGCTCGCTGCTACCGACCCCCGGCGTGTTTGACGACACCCAACCGATCGTCTTCCCGAGCAACTTTCCCGACGAAGCGTTCTGGTTCACCGGCGAAACCACCCTCGTCGACGCCGCACGCGGGATCGACCTGACCTACGTCAGTGCCATCGAAGCCGCGTTCGCCGCCGAAGAACCGGTGGAAGGTGATCAAGTCAGCTTCGCGCGAATCCGTATTCGCGTCGACGTGCCCACTGCGGGTACCTACGTCATCACCCACCCGTACGGCGTCGATGTGTTCAACATCGACACCCCCGGTCGCCGTGCGATCAACATGACCCGCGACATCGGCATCGGCACTCCGAAAACCTATGACGGCGCACTCAAGGGCGACATCGGCCCGTTCCTGCGTAGCGTCAACGGGCCGTACACCGAGACCAATCCGCTGACCGGTGCCGCCGAGCAATTCGTCGGCGACCCGAACCTTTCCGAAGCGGTGACGGGCAGTCCGTTCAACACCAACTTCGTGCGCATCGAAGGCCCGAATGGTCTGGATCTGCGTTCCACGACGTTTGCCGTCTCCGGCAAATTGTCGACCGTCGTGCGGCCAACGCCGATGATCGCGCAGCGCAGCACCTACTCACGCAAGGCCGGCGACAGCGCACCGGTGGCGCAGCAAGACGTGTTCGTCCTCGCGCCGCCGGCACCGGGTACGGCGGCCGTCACCAGCAGCACGCCCGTGCTGAACATGACCGAAGCCAACAGCACCGGCAGTTGGTATGCGCAATCGGCGGTCAACCCGACCTTGCCGACCACCTTGCAAGTGACCGCCGACAACCACTTGGCCATCGCCAGCAGCACGCCGACCACCCTGCCCATGGCCCTGACCGATCTGGTGGTGATCCAGAGCGCGCAATACAGCCTGAGCTCCGGCCAACTCACCGTGGTGGCCTCGACCAGCGACGAAACCTCGCCGCCACTACTCACCGCGACCTCCGGCAGCGGCGCCGCCATCGGTGCGCTCGGTGGCGACGGCGCGGTGAAAACCCTGGCCACCGGGATCTCGCCGATTCCACCGGCCAAGGTGCGCGTGACGTCGTCCAACGGCGGCAGCGACACCGAAGAAGTGGTCATCGTGCAATGAACGCTCACATGCCCAGATCCGCATCAGGAGGCATCATGAACAAGTGGCCACGCTTTGCGCTCAACGCGCTCGGGCTCGCTCTCTCGCTGACCGGCAGTGCCTATGCGCAACTCGCCGCCGTCGACCCCGGCCCCTACACCTTCGCCACCGGGAAATTCCCGATGTGGTATCAGGACGAAAACCAGCTGTCGATGGAGCTCTGCCAGTCGCGCGCCGCCAGCTCGCGAGTGGCGGCCAGCGTGCCACCGGCCTACATGTGCATCCTGCTCGCCGAGCCGGGTATCTACGATGATGCTCAGCCGATGATTTTCCCGGACAACTGGCCGCCGGAAGCGTTCTGGTTTCTGGCCGAAACCACCATCGCCAACAACGCCGCCGGTTACGGGATGGACGCCTACGTCGCCGGGATTGAAGCGGCGTTCGCCTCGGAAAATCCGGCCGATGGTGATCAGCAAAGCTTCGCGCGGATTCGCATCCGGGTGAACGTACCCCTTGCCGGCACCTACACCATCACTCACCCGTATGGTGTGGAAACGGTCAACGTCGCCGCGCCTGGCCGGCGGGCGATCAACATCACTCGCGACATCGGCATCGGCGCACCGGGCAATTTCAGCGGTGCTGTCGGTGGTGCGATCGGCCCGTTCCTGCGCAGCGTCAACGGGCCGTACACCGAAGTGAACCCGGACACCGGCGCCACCGAAACTTTTGTCGGCGACCCGAACCTCAACGAAGCGGTGACCGGCAGCCCGTTCAACACCAACTTCGTGCGCATCACCGGGCCTGCCGGCACCATCCAGTCGAACGTGTTCAGCCTGTCCGGCAAAGTGCTCGACAACCGTCAGCAGACCCACGTCGACATCGACCGCGCGACCTATCGCCGCACCGCCGCTGGCGTGCGTGCCGAGGTGTTCGCCAAGGCTGACAGCAGCTCGACCCTGTGCTTCCGCGAAACCGTTGCGTTGCTGCCCGGCCCACCACAAACGCCGTGCCAGACCAATCTGCTGGGCGACAACAACGGTCTGTTCTTCGGCCATCGATTGGGCACCGGTGCTGTCCCTCCGGTAGTGGTCGTGACGGCCACCAACCCGACCGGAACCACTCGGCCGACGGCCGTATCGGCCAAGCTCACCGACGTGGTGAAAGTGCAGACCGCACGTTACAACTGGGCCAACCACAGCCTGCTGATCGAGGCCACTTCGAGCGATGAAGTGGCGATCCCGGACATGGTTGCCCAAGGCTACGGACGTTTGTCGAAGACCGGCACGTTGCAACGCATCACCGTCGCCGACCTGACCCAGCCACCGGCCACCGTGACGGTGAAATCCGCCGCCGGCGGCAGTGACACCGAGGCGGTCGTCGTGGTCGGCACTGCGCCGAACACCGGGGAAAACCAGGCGCCAATCGCCAACGCCGATGCTGGCAGCACCAGTTTTGGTGTGCCGATCACCCTCAGCTTGCTGACCAACGACAGCGATCCCGATGGCGATAATCCACTGGGCATCACCGCGTTGACTCAACCGGCGGCCGGTCAAGGCACCGTCGCACTCAACGGCAGCACCTCGGTGGTCTACACCCCGCCAGCGGTGGTGAACGCGCCACTGACCACGACCTTCACCTACAAGGCGCAGGACGCCAAAGGTCTGGCCTCGGCCAACCCGGCGACCGTAACCATCACCGTCGCGCCAAACCAGGCACCGACCGCCGTCGCCGACAGCGTCGCCACTCTGGGCGTAGCGATCCCGATCAACGTGCTGGCCAACGACACCGATCCGGAAGGCAACGTGCCGCTGGCCGTCAACAGCCTGACCCAACCCGCCGCCGGACGCGGCACGGTCAGCAGCAACGGCACGGTGATCACCTACACCCCGCCCGCCACCGTCACCACGGCGTTCACCACGACATTCACCTACATCGCTCGGGACAACTTCGGTGCCCTGTCGACGCCGGCCACAGTCACGGTGCAAGTGTCGCCACGGCCAGCGGCGGAAACCTTCGCCGTGACCGCATCGACGGTGCAGGCACGCTCCGGCGGACGCTTCAACTGGGACTTCACCGGCACCTCGTCAGTGACCACCGGCAACACCATCACCGTGCAGGTCACCACCCCGACCGGGCTGGTCACTCTTGGCACCACCACGGTGCCGTTGACCGGACGCTGGCGGCTGACGCTGAACAACACGACGGTGGTGCCATCGGCCAACCCGACCGCGACGATCCGCTCATCTCAGGGCACCGTGCGCACGGTCTCGGTGACCACGCTGTAAGCCAGATCCCCAGCCACTTTCGGGTGGCTGGGGCCCTTCAAATCGGTTAACGCCTGACAGGATGTAAGCCATGAACACGCCGACCGCCGCCCTGCTTTGCCTGCTTCTGCTGTGCAGCAGCGCGGGCGTGCGCGCCGACGACCTGATGGACAACGACGACCTGGCCCCGACCAGCAGCGACCTCGGCGAACTGCCCCCACCCGTGGGTCAGCAAGCCCTGATCGATCAACTCGGCCAAGCCAACGTCGCCCTGCTGCAACAAAACGGTCAGTCGCTGCTCGGGCAGATCGTGCAGTCGGGCAGCAATCAGGAGGCGTACATCCTGCAACAGGGCAGCGACTTGATGGCCCTGATCAACCAGAACGGTTCCGGCAACGCCGCCTCCATCACGCAAAACGGCAGCCACAACCGCGCGCAGATTTCGCAAAACGGCAACAACAACGACGCCAGCATCGAGCAGGCCGGCGCGGGGCTGCAAAGCGCCGTGACCCAGTCGGGCAACGGCATGAGCGTTTCGGTCAAGCAATACCGCTAAGCACTGCAAATCATCGGAGAGTTCAATCATGTTCAAACTGACGCCCCTCACCGCCGCCCTGCTGGTCATGATCAGTGCCCAGGCCATGGCCGACGACAGCCTGTCCAACCAGAACCAGGCCGGTACCGCCAACATCGCGGACGTGAAACAGACCCAAGCCCCGTTCAGCACGGCCACCCAGACGCAACTGGGCCAAGGCAACGACGCCGCCGCCGTGCAAGACCACGCCACCAGCGTGATCACCCAGGACGCAGTCGGCGACTACAACGCCGGCTACGCCGAACAACTTTACGAAGACAACGCCACCATCACCCAACAGCAGGTCGGCGCCTTCAACACCGCCCACGCCAGCCAGTCGCTGGGCTTCGGCTCACCGAACAGCGCGCTGCAACAACAGCAAGGCACCGGCAACTTCTCGTTCGTCTATCAGGACTCGCAGAACGGCAGCGAAGGCAAAACCTTCCAGTACGGCGACAGCAACGAAGCCAACATCGAGCAACTCTATGAAGGCAGCGGCAACAGCGCGGTGATCACCCAATTCGGCACCGCCAACTACGGCACCGCCGAACAAGTCACCCACAACGGCGGCCAGATCGGCATCAACCAGGCCGGCGAAAACAACTACGCCTACGGCGACCAGCGTGACGGCACCGGCGGCAACATCACCATCAACCAGTTCGGCAACCTCAACGGCAGCGAAATCTGGCAAGACGCGCAACTGGCCAGTCAGGCGACCGTCAACCAATACGGCGACAGCAACGAAACCGTGGTCGACCAAAGCTTCGGCGAAAACAACACCGCCGCCGTCACCCAGGTCGGCAACACCAACGCGATCTACGCCGACCAGTTCGAATCGGTCAACTCGACCCTCGCGCTCTATCAAGTCGGCAACGGCAACGTGCACTTCACCTACCAGAACGGCGACAGCCACGTGCTCAGCGCCACCTCCGTGGGCAACGACAACAAGGTCTACGCCAGCAACTGGAAAGGCCCGCAACTCGGTGGCCAGTTCGGCAGCAACCAACGCGCGACTGTCACTCAGGCGGGGAATGCCAACGTCGCCAGCTTCACTCAGGATGGTGTCGGACAAGTGATGACCACGCAGCAAACCGGGACGGGCAACAAGACCACGGTCAGCCAGGCAGAGTCGTATAACGAGCTGTATTTTGAACAAAATGGCAGCGACAACATTTTGATCTCCGATCAACGCGGCACGGGCAACCTGGTGCAGGGCTCTTCGAATGGCACCGGCAACAGTGCTGATTTCGATCAGTCAGGCTCGGGTAACCAGGCGTACACCGCGCAGCTGTATGGCAGTGACAACCAGATCACTGTGAAGCAGGCGGACACCATGAACGTGGCGTATGTGACCCAGGGTGGGACGGGGAACATTGCCAATGTTGATCAGAGTGGGGTTACGCAGACAGCGAATATTCAACAGTATGGGTCGGCTAACCAGGCGACGGTGTTGCAGCAGTAGGGGTTGGGTGTTGATGGACCGCGATTCTCTGGTGAGGGGCGTCGCGGTTTTTTTTGCGCTGACGCTTGAGTTACGTCCTACAGAAAACGGAACGTTTTTAGAAATCCGGGGAGTTTTCTGACAGGTTCTGGCGGTTGGCCGTCGGAAGCGCAGGCTCTAGGATTTGCCGGGACAACTTGATCCTCATGGAGCTTGGCCTACATGCAATTCATCCAGACAGCGACGACAGCGATACCGTTAACGAATAGACTTCGAGGCACCAAACCCGGAGGTTCTATGATCGACCCGTCCTTGATCGACCCATTGTGCCCTGTTGTTTCGGATCTTGGTCCCGAGGAGCAGGCTGCGAGTTATGACCGTTGGTTTCGGGCCGAAGTACAGGCCTCTCTCGATGATCCGCGTCCGAGTATTCCCCATGAGCAAGTGATGGAGGAAATGAATGCCTTGATGGAATCAATGCGCAAAAGCGCTGATGCAGATTAAGTGGCGACCCAAGGCTCGGGTCGAACTCTCGAAAATCCTGAAGTACATTGGCGAGCGAAATTTTGTAGCGGCGACTGCACTTCACAAGTCCGTCGTAAAAACTACATCTGCGCTTTGTTGGCATCCCCACCTGTATCGCAAAGGTCGCTCTCCCGGCACTCGAGAGATTGTGGTAAGCCCGAACTATCTCGTCGTTTATCAAGTGGCGGACCACATTGAGATTGTGAGCATCTTGCATGCGCGTCAGGAGTACCCTCGACGCGACCCCGGTTAGGATCGCTTCCTCGTCTCAACACAAGAAACCGTGCTTCCCGTGGAGGTACGGTTTTTTTGATCGTTCCCACGCTCTGCGTGGGAATGCCTCTCGGGACGCTCCGCGTTCCAACTCGCGAATTTGACGCAGAGCGTCAAGGGCTGCATTCCTTTGCTGCGCGTGGGAAAGATCAATCAGCCATCCTTCAACTCGACGTGATCCAAGGCTTGGTTGACTGCCAGTTCGCCCAGCATGACGACTTGAGCGATGCCCAATGCTGTCTTGCGCTGTGAGGTTTCCAGGGAGGCGGCGAAGTTGATGAGCATTTCGCTGGCCGAGCCGAGGGTTTCGCTGGCGTTGGCTAGCAGGGATTCGGTGTTGTACCGGGGGTTGGCGAGGTACATGGGTTCCGGCTCGTTGGCGCTGGACATGATGTGGGCGGCGGGATTGAGGTAGAAATCGAGGGCGCGGTCGGCGGCTTCGTGGAGTTTTTTGCTGTCGACTGAGGCGTAGGGGGATGTGGTGTTGGTGTCTGGTTCTGGGGGGTTGGGTGTTGGTTTTTTCATGGTGATTCTCTCTCATTGATGGTTGCAGCTGGCCCATTCGACTTCCAGGAAAAATGGGTGGCAGCTGTACGCAGGCTGGAAATCCGGGAGAGAGCAACCCGGCAGACACGAATGTCTCCCGCGCACAACCGCCATAACAGAGTGCACACAATGAAGTGCGCAAGCATACGTTATGAAAGGCGTATCTGCTCTCTCGTGTCTTCGGGTTTCCATGCCCGATCGCTGAATTGGCAGCGACACACATAGGCTAGAGACCGCACGTCCGACGGGCAACCTGAAAACCTTGTGGGAAGGTTCCGCTGATTCAGACACTTCTCTAAACACACTTCAGATCGCTGCCCTCACCCTAGCCCTCTCCCGGAGGGAGAGGGAACTGACCGAGGTGTTTGGGTGAGGTACGCCGACGTGAAATACCGAGCTGAACTCAGATTTTGAAGCTTTGAAGCAAAAGCCCCTCACCCTAGCCCTCTCCCAGAGGGAGAGGGGACTGACCGAGTGGTTTGGTAGAGGTACGCCGACGTGCGATACCGCGTTGAACTCAGATTTTGAAAGGCCCAAAAATCGGCTCCCTCTCCCTCGGGAGAGGGCTGGGGTGAGGGGCGAATCCACCACAAATCCAAAGCCGACCACGCTGTGCTCCTCACCACTCAATAGGCCGAGTGTCAGCTCGCCTGCTCTTGATCTTGATCCACGGGCGACGTCGGAAGGCTGAGTGGAGGGATTGATCCGGGCGTGGGAGCGCAGCGACCGTTTGGCGCAGCCAAACACAGCGAGAGGAGGTGCAGCGAAGCAAACCGTAGGCGCTGCGCCCGGATCGATCACGGAGCGAAGGAACCCCGAGCTTTAGCGAGCGGGCCGTACGTAGGAGCAAGCGTTTTTTTGCTTACTTTTTTTAGGCGTTTGTAAAAAAAGTGAGTCGCCGTCAGGGCGAAACCCTAGGTGGCCGTTGCCGCAGGAATGGATATGTACTCAGTCAGAAAGAACCCCAGCGCCTGACAAAAAGCCTTCGCGAGCAGGCTCACTCCTACAGGTTTAAACCGGTTTCGGCCAAAAGAACCTGGTCGGCCCGAAGGCCGCCACGTTCACTCCGCCTCCGGATCCACCTTGTTCTGGCTCAAATACCGATTCAACACATCATCCTGCCCAGGCACAGAAGCGTCCCCCGCCACCTGCCACAACCGCCGCTCAATCCCCTGCGCCACCATATGCCCCACCGCCGCCTCAATCGCCGACAACACACACAACTGCGCCGGCTCATTCGTGGTGTAGCCAACCTCCGCCTCAAGCAACTTCTTGAACTCGATAAACTTGAAAATCCCGGCACTACGCGCCACCGAATAAATCGTCTTGCTGGTCATCACATTCGACAACACCTGCCCACTGCGCACATCCACCGCACGCAAGTTCACAGTCACCTGATCCACCCGATATTCCCGAGAAATATCAATCCCCAAATACCGCGCCCCTTCCCCACCGCTACGCACATTCGTGTCATACGCGATGATCCCGCCCTCAAGCATCATGTTCGCCGCCTGCAACGGCGGCAGCTCACCCTGAATATTCACCGGCGTATTCGGCTTCTTCTGCGACGCGCGAATGATCTTGCGTTCGGTCAACAGGTTCTGCAGCCCTTCCCGCTCCAGCACCACAAACCAGCCACTGGCCTGCATCGCGTCCATCAACATCGACGCCGCACCCTGAGTCACACTGGTGGAAAACGAACTCGCCGGCGTCGGCTTGTACTGCCCGGTCTGATCACGGAACCCGTACACCACCGCCATCAACCGGCCCTTGGGCCGCGGCATCTTCAGCAAGTCGTAATAAGTCGAGGCCCTGGGGGTCAGGGTTGGAGTTTCGGTGTCCTGCTCGGCCGACATCGGCTCACGCAGACTGCACCCTTGTAATGTCGCCAACAGCAGCCCTAACGCGATGATCTTTTTCATGTCCGTTCTCCCCGGAACCGTCAGCCCGTCATGGGTTGAGGCCGTTCACCTGAATTTCCGAAACCTCACCGGTCGCTCGATCGGTCACTTCAATGCTCAGTGCCCCGGAGTCGTCGATGACGTTGACGATAAAAGAGTCAGTGGACAGGCTCCCCGTGTTGCCGGTGGAGATGTTGTCCAGCAACTGCCCTAGCAGCCGCGATTGCAATTGACTGGTGAAGCGCTCCAGCGCCGAGGTGCCGGCCACCGCCGAGCGGCTCTTGATGTCCGGGTCGTCGTGATCGTTTTGCGCCTGCGCGTTGTTGAGCAACCATGTGCCGTTGAGCGGGTTGCCGCCGAACGACGGGTTGACCGGCGTGTAGACCAGTTCAGTGGCCTGGACAGCGGCAGCGCTGGCGAGCCCGATCAACAACCCCGAGATCCACAATCCGCTGCGCCGTGAGAACGTTTTGCTGTTCATAGTTCGTCCTTCTCAAGGTCGGTGGTGTCCTGCAACAGAGCCTCCAGCTTGCGCTGGACAACCTGGCGTCGAACCCAGTCGGCGGCCGCGTAGGCCTCGTCCTTCAGTTCCACGGTGTTCGGCGGCAGGAAGCGCCGATAAACCAGGCGTTGCTGATATTCCACGGTCACCAGGCTGCCCCAGCGCGCGTCGGGCCGCTCGCGCACCACCAGGTTGAAATCCATCGGGCTGGTGTCGCGCAGGCGTTCACTGAACGAGTAATAAAAGTCGTGGCCGATGTGCGAGATCGTGTCGTCGACGATGAAGCCCATCATTTCGTCTTCTTCACCGGCGCTGGCGCAGCACGCCACAGCGGTAAGGATCAGCGCACACCACCACTGACGAGTCATGGCTGCAACGCCTGAGGCAAATTCGATTGCCCTTTGGCCGGGCCATTAGTGCCCTCAAGAAAGGCTTTCTCAGCAACGAACTGCCAATCGGAGTAACGCTGCATGCCATCGAAATCCGACCACTGCGTCGGGAAGTCCGCCTGCTTCAACGGCAGCTCGGTCGACGGGCTGTTGAGGCCGGTGATGCGTCCGTCAAAACCGCGTTGCAGCGCCCATTCACCCTGACCGATCGGATCCGGATAGAGCTGACGCAAGTGATGCTTAGCCTCAGGAAAACGCTGATCGTCGAGCAGGTCTTCAAGCTCTTTCGGGTACTGCGCCAGCCCCGGCGAGCTGCGGTAGTAGCTGCGCAGCGCCTGTGCGTATTGGGTGCCGACCCAGAGCAACTGACGCTCGCGGTCGCGGCGTGAAGCGGTCGACCACAACTCGCCGGCACTGGCCAGGCCCATGCCCATCACCACAATCAGGAACAGCACGCCCAGGTAAGTGAAACCACCCTGCTGCGCACGGTTACCACTCGGAATACTGGCTGCCATCACGCGCCCTCCCGGTAGCACCGCTTTTGATGTCGGCCACACCACCGGCAACACCGTCCGGTGGCGCGATCAGCACCCACTGGTCTTTGCGTTCGGTGATCGGATCGAGTGGCGCATTGCGCAGGTAACGTTGCTCGATCAGTTGCTCAATGGAATCCGGATAACGACCGGTATCCCCGTAGAAATGATCCAGCGCCTCACGCATCGCCGACAGGCTCTGGCGCAGCGTGGTTTCCTTCGACGCCTCGAGGCTGTTGAAGTAGCGCGGCAGCGCGATGGTCATCAGCGTGGCGATGATCGCCATTACCACCATCAGCTCCAGCAAGGTAAAACCTTTTTCCCGACGCATGAGGTTCACCACTCGCGATAGGCGATGCCGTTGAGGCCCTTGCCCCGGGCGTGGGAATAGACGTCGAAAACGTCCTCGCCATCGCGCGGGTTTTGAGCCGAACTGTTGTAGGCGCGCACGCCCCAACCCCCTTCATCATCACGTTTGGCCGTCACCAGCGGATCACGCGGGATGCGGCGTAAAAAGTAGAACTTGGCGCCTTTGGCACTGCGCACATCGCGCACGCCTTCGACCAGCACTTTCAGGTTCGGCGGGTAGCCGCTGCTGTTCAGCGACTTCTCGATGTAACCGGCATCGAACGCGCGTTTGTAGGCGTCGATACCATCGCGAATCTGGTACAGCGCATTGCGCAACTCCTGCTCCTTGCCACGCCGCACCAGGGTCTCGGTCAGTGGCGCGGCCATGCTCGCCAACAGGCCGATCAGGGCCAGCGTCACCACGACTTCGATCAGGGTGAAACCGCGTTGGGAGGCGTTCATGATCAAGGCTTCTCGACGGTGACGCGGGTGGTGGCCACGGCCGATTCACCGACGGCACGCGGCTGCGCGGCCGGTGACGGCATCACGTAGCTCTGCGAACGATCCGGTGCCTGGATGTGCATGCTGGTTTCGGTGCCGGTGGAGAACTCCATGTCCGACGGGCTCTGATACGGCAGGTTGCGCACGATCCGTGGGGTGATCGACAGCACCAGTTCGGATTTGCCGATGGTGTCTTTGTTGCTGCCGAACAAGCGGCCCAGCCCGGGAATGTCGCCGAGGCCCGGAATCTTGTTGCCGGTAGCACCGTGATCGTTGCGCACCAGCCCGGCGAGGATCTGCGTTTCGCCGTCGTGCAGACGTAGCGAGGTCTGCGCGTTACGGGTATCGACCTGCACCGGGATCGTGCCCTGACGGGTCGGTTCCAGCGGCGTGGCGTTACTCACTTCCAGCGCGATCTTGATCGCCACTTCGTTGTTCAAATGCACGGTGGGCGTCACTTCGAGCTTCAGACCGACATCCAGGTAGGTCACGCTTTCAGTGATCACCGGCCCCTGCGTCGACGGCACCGAGGTGGCGCTGATGATCGGCACGCGCTGACCGATGTGAATGCGCGCCTGCTCGCGGTTGCTGACGCGAATCACCGGGCTGGCGAGGGTGTTGATGTCGTTGTCCTGCGCGTTGATCTTGGCTTGCGGCGACGGGCCGATGGAGATGCGGTCAGAGTTGATGCCCTTGAGTTGGCCCAATAGCGTGACCGGCGAACCATCGGAGTTGACCACGCCGAAGGTGCTCGGCCATTGCAGGCCAAGGTCGAGAATGCGCTGGGTGGCGACTTCCATCACCTCCACTTCGAGCACCACTTCCGGGTTGGACTGGTCTTGCGATTGCAGGAGTTTCTCGGCCATGCGCACGGCGTCTTCGGTGTCGCGCATGGTCAGGGTATTGAGGCGTTCGTCAACGAACACGTCGCGGGTCTTGAGCATGGTTTTCACCATGTTCAGCGCGGTGTTGGCGTCGATGCTGGTCAGGTAAAAAGTGCGCATCACCAGTTCCTGGTAATCCTTCACTTTCTGCGGCGAATCCGGGTAGATCAGCAAGGTGTTTTCGTTCACCACTTTCTGGTGCAACTGGTTCTGTTGCAGCAGCAGGGTCACGGCGTCTTCGATGCGCACGTCACGCACGAAGATTGTGGCTTTCATGTCTGGGCGCAGGTCTTTGTCGAAGATGAAATTCAGCCCGGCAACCTGCGACAGCACTTCGAAAATGGTCTTGAGGTTGGCGTCGCGAAATTCCAGGGTCACCGGGCGATCGAGCTTGGTGCGCAGTTGCGGATAGGCGATCACATTGCGGCTCTGCACCAGACGAATGTTGCCTTGCAGCTCCAGCGCACCGTCGTTGTTCGGGTCGAGTTCGAGGATCTGTTTGACCTGACGATCGGCGCCATAAATATCGCCGCGACGCAGGTCGCCACGGGCCAGCTCGAGTTTCTCGTCCATGCTGCGCAGGTAATCCATCTGCTTCAGGGCATCCTGAGCGCGGCGGTTATTCGGCTCGATGGTCAGCACTCGTGCGTAAGCGATACGTGCCGAGGCGAAGTCGCGGCGCGAGCGATCGGTGTCGCCGGAGGTCAGCAGCGCGGTGATCGCCTTGGCCCGGCCGCTGTTGAGCAGCAAGTGCAATTCGGTGTCGCGAGGATTTTCACGCAGACCTTCCTCGATGCGGGCCAGCCCCGCCTCGTACTGACCCTGTTCAATCAGGTCGGCGGCTTCCTTGTTGGCCACCTGCGCAGAACTGCACGCGGCCAGCCCGGCGCACAGGCCCAGGCTCATCAGCAAACGGGAACGGTTCATTGCGTACTCCCCACAGACAGGGTCTGCGACAAATGCAAAGGCAGATAGACCAGGCTCAATTCCACATCGGAAATGCCGGTGATCTTCCAGGTGTCGTCGATCACATCCCCGTTGCGCACGACGTAGATTTTTTCGCCGTTCTGCAAAAACACTTGCAGGTCGCTGCGGTCGTGCAGCCTGCCGACGAACTGAAACGGCACCGGTGGCAGGCTCGGGGCTTGCACCACTGTTGCGGGATTGACGGCAATTTCGGTGACCGTGGCCAGGGTCGGCGCGGCCTTCCAGCTCTTGGCGGCGAACAGATCACCGGCCGGGCTCAAGTCCTTGATCGGCGCCTCTTTGGCCTTGGCGATGCTGGTCGGCAGCGCACTACGGGTTTTCCCCGGTGTGGCGACGGCCACTTGCTTGGAATCGGTGTCTTCGCTCGGCGAGAAATACGCCGGTAACCACGCCAGCGCAGCGGCCATACCGAAGAACGCTACCCACCCTGTCACGCGCTTGGTATTCATCACGACCTCGACAGGAAAAGGGTCATACGGATCCGGCCATTGAGGTCGGTGTCGCCAATCTTTTTGCGTTGCAACTCGAGGTCTTCCACCACCACCGCCGGCAACTGGCCGAGCAAGGCGTGCACAAAGCGGCGCAGTTGCGGGTAGCTGCCGCGCACGGGAAGAAGGATCTGATAACGCGCCAGATGGGTTTTCGGGTCGACGCCGAGCGCATATTCGCCGCGTGCCAGGGTGATGTGTTCTTGCGCTGCGAGGGCGTAGATGCGGTCGATGGCGACGGTGGCCTGCGGCTGCGCCGGCAGTTTGTTGCGAAAGTCGTCGAGCTGACGCTGCGGCACCACCGGCGGCGCGATACTGCCGTCTTCAACCTTGGCCAGGTACTCGGTGGCTTCCTGAGTCTGCTGGCTCAAGTGCTGCAAGGATTGCCAGCCCGGCAGCAAACCACCGAGCGCCCAGGCCACGGCGACCAGCAGCAGCGCCAGTCCGGCGAGGCCAGGAATGCCGAGGCCTTGCAGGTATTCGTGGACGATCAGTCTAGGGATTCGCATCGCCCATCTCCCAAGTCGCCGACAGGTTGAATTGCACCGGTTGTTCCGGCGATTTGACGACGATCTCGTGGCTCAACAGCGAGACGTCGGACAGCTCGTCGCTGGCTTCCAGACGTTTGTGGAAGTCGAGCATCGCTTGCAGATCGCGCGCCTCGGCGCTGATCCGCACCTGGCCTTTGCGCGCATCCGGGGTCAGGCTGAGCAGCGCGACGTCATCGCGCGGCATCGCTTCGAGCATGGCGAACAGGCGTTCCCACGGGCGGCGCAGTTGCTGCGAGACCTTGCGCATCTCGGCGAGGTTCTGCGCTTGCTCGCGGGTTTCCGCCGGGCTCAGGGTGGACTTGGCGCCGTTGTCGCCGGTGAGCTGACGCTGAGTGGTTTGCAGGTGGCACTGTTGCTGTTCGGTGTGCGCGTCGAGGTGCTGTTGCACGCCAAAGCACAACAGCGCCAGCAGCACGCCGCCGCCGAGCAAACTCCAACCTAATGGGCCGGAACGTGGACGCGGCTGAAAGTCGAGATTGAGCGCGCGCATCTCAGGCCACCGCCCGGGACATGACGTACAAGCCGTCACGCACAGTCATCGAATCGTCTTCAAGGGTGCGCAACTGCACACCCGCCACGTCCGGATGCGCATCGAGGCGCGCCGGCGCATGCAGATAAACGTTGAAGGCGCGTTCGCTGGTCGAGGCCTGCAGTTGCCGTTCGCGACCGATCAGGGCACTCAGCGCGGCATCGCTGTCGCTGCCGCCGACCGAACGCACGCCGGCCCAGCGCCCTTCCCTTGCCAGCAACAACACGCTGCGTTGCGGCTCGGCGACAACAAAGAGGAAGTCGCCGGCATCGAGGCTTTTGTCGAAACGGTTGAACGCCGCCATCAGGTACGGCTGCACCGAACGCAGACGCAAACCGCGACCGCTGACCAGCACCCGCAAGCGTTCCAGCAAGTCCTGCGGCAAGGCGCTGGCGATGCGGTCGTACCCGGCCGGTTCGGCGGACAGCACCAGACTCCAGGCTTGGGTTGGCGCGCCAAACAGGTCTTCGAAACACAGTTGGGCAAAGCCGCGCAGCTCCTCAGGTCTGCTGATCTGCGCGCTCCACGGCACCAGGCAAAAACGGCTGAAGTGCCCGGAAATGACCACGCTCAATTCGGCACCGGCACCGGCGTGTTCACCGAGCAGGCGGTCGAGGGTGTCCAGCGCCACCGCGTAGCTCTGGAAGCCTTCGTCGATGTAACCGACGCTGCCCAGCCACAGGGTGTCGCTGCCGCGCCGTTGACCGAGCCCAACACCGCTGGCGCCGAGCACGGCGACAAAACGCTCACGAGATAAATGTGACACGGTTGATCTCCTCCAGCGTGGTGCGACCTTGTTCCACCAGCTCCAGCGCCGATTCACGCAGCAGGCGCAAACCACGGGCGCAGGCCAGGGCTTTGATTTGTTTGATCGGTTGGCGCTCGACGATCATCTGGCGCAGCTCGTCGTCGAGGTGCAGCAACTCGGCAATCGCCGTGCGCCCGCGATAACCACTGCCCCGGCAATGCCCGCAGCCCTTGCCGTGAACGAAGTGGTAATGGTCGACTTTCTGCGGATCGAGGCCGGAGGCGCGCAGCTCTTCATCGCTCGGATTGACCGGCGCGCTGCAACTGGCGCACACCAGCCGGATCAGGCGCTGGGCGAGAATCGCGTTGAGCGCCGAGACCAGGCTGTACGGGTCGATTTCCATTTGGGTGAAGCGGCCAATCACGTCGAAGACGTTGTTGGCGTGGATGGTGGTGAACACCAGGTGGCCGGTGAGCGCCGATTGCACGGCGATCTGCGCGGTGTCCGGGTCGCGGATCTCGCCGACCATGATTTTGTCCGGGTCGTGGCGCAGGATCGAGCGCAAACCCCGGGCGAAGGTCAGGCCTTTTTTCTCGTTGACCGGGATTTGCAGCACCCCCGGCAGTTGATATTCGACCGGGTCTTCGATGGTGATGATCTTGTCCACGCCATGGTTGATCTCGGTGATCATCGCGTACAGCGTGGTGGTCTTGCCGCTGCCAGTCGGGCCGGTGACCAGCACCATGCCGTAGGGTTCGGCGGCGAGGCGGCGCAACTGGCGCAGGGTTTCGTCTTCAAAGCCCAACGCCTGCAATTGCACGCCGCAGACCTTGTCGGCCAGATCCTGTTTGTCGAGCACACGCAGCACCGCGTCTTCGCCGAAAATGCTCGGCATGATCGACACACGAAAGTCGATCTGGCGGCCACTGATGCCGATTTTGAAGCGACCGTCCTGCGGCACGCGTTTCTCGCCGATGTCCAGTTCGGCCATGACCTTGACCCGCGAGATCACCTGCTCGGAGAACTCCGTACCCTGGACTTTGCTGATGTTGTTGAGCACGCCGTCGATGCGGTACTTGATCACCAGACCGTTGCCGGTTGTGCCGAGGTGGATGTCGCTGGCGTGCATTTTCAGCGCGTCGTAGAGGGTCGAGTTGACCAGTTTCACCACGCTGCTGGCGTCTTCGCTGATGCTGGTCAGCGACAGGCTTTGCAGGGTGTCGATTTCGTGATGGGTCTCGCCTTGAGCGTTGAGCGATTCGACGGCATGGAAGCTTTCTTCGTGGCGGGCCAGATAGGCTTTGAGGTCATCGGCGTGCACCAGATACAACGGCGCGCCGTGCAGGCAATCATCAATCCAGGCCAGCCGTGCCGGGTCGAAGGGATCGGCAAACACGCCGATGACTTCGTCGTTGTGGCGCAGCAGGATGAATTCACGTTTCAGGCATTGCGCGAGGGTGACCCGGTCAAACACCGGCGTCGCGGCAAACAGGCTGTCGGTGTCGAGCACCGGGTAATGCAGGGTGGCGCCGAGGGCTTGAATGAACGGCATTGCTGCCAGTTCGCACAACACGCCGAGCGCCTCAAGGACGCGTTCGCCGGAAGTGGCGGCCCGCGCCCGGGCCTGGGACAACTGTTCGCTGGAAAAATGTTCACTGGAAAAATGCGCAGGGGCACTTTCGGCCGGCAGTGGTTCGACGACAACGGACAGACGTTCCATGGCTTGCTCTCCAACCGGGGCTCAGAGCCCTGTCGGCGCGGCAAACCTTGGCGGCAAGTGCCGGAACGTCTGATCGCGCCATTACTCCCCGGTGAGCATTTGATCGTCGTCCGGTGCCATGGCGTGCAACTGTCGTCGCCTATCCGCCAACACCCAACTGCCATCGTACAACTGCAACGGGAAGCTCTCGGTCCTGCTCTGGCGTCGTTCGACAAAGCCCTCGGAAGGGCTCGCACCGGGTTTCGCTTCACGCTTGATGCCAAGAAGGTCGCAGACCGCTCGGGCCAGTTCCGCCAAAGGAAACGGTTTGAACAGGATGTGGCTGACCCCCAGTTGCCGCGCCCGCTCACAGACTTCAGCGGTCGGGTGACCCGTTATCAGCACAAAATGGCACG
The DNA here is from genome assembly GCF_049959085.1 of Pseudomonas rustica. Taxonomy (NCBI): domain Bacteria; kingdom Pseudomonadati; phylum Pseudomonadota; class Gammaproteobacteria; order Pseudomonadales; family Pseudomonadaceae; genus Pseudomonas; species Pseudomonas rustica. The sequence continues at coordinate 3,330,467 of NZ_CP188200.1, forward strand.
TCCTGTTCTGGCGGACTGCGTCGAGCACCTCAAAGCCTTCCATATCGGGCAAGCGGTAATCGAACACCAGCACGTCGGGGGCAAAGGTTTCGGCCAGGCCGATTGCCGTCGCTCCGTCATGTGCAATCCGGACGTCCAGCCCCTGCGCCGACAGATAATCCTGAAGGTTTTGTGCAAGCAGCTGTTCGTCTTCGACAACCAGTACTTTGTTAACCAAGGTCGACTCCTTGAAACAGCAGGTCCGATGACCCCGCCCTGAGAGTGCGCCTTACCAGGGGTAACGCACACTTCATGCCAGGCTGAGTGCCGGTAATTTTATGTCTTCATGTCCTTGAAATTAATGACAATGCCCGCTCGTCCCGGTACCCCGTTCCCCAGAAACGGGGAAGCACCTGAATGGGCATCGAAGCCATTCCCCACTATTGGGGGGGAACCTTCAGTCGTCGTCAATTCGTTCGATCCTGTTCTGCACCCGTAATTGCGCGAGCACTTGGCGACGAGCCTGTGTCTGTTGCTGTCGGGCGAGCTGTGCCCTGACTGTGTCCAGCCCCTGTAAATCTGGGACATCGGCGGCCTCCAAGTGGTTCTGCAAATAAATCACATGCCAGCCGAACGGTGAACGCACCGGTTGGCTGGCGAGCGCTGCCCCGCTGATGATCGAGGCGCGCATTTGCATCAAGCGTAGACGCGCTGCGGCCACTGTGGCTGCATCGGCTTGCGCTGGCACGCGGATCAACAGTTGTCGGGGTTGCAAAGTGTTCGCGCGGATCAGCTCGGCGAATACCTGCTGTGCGGCCAATTCGCGGCGGGTGTACTCGGTAAAAGAAACCTCGTCGAAACCGGCATCCTGCAAGCGACGCTGGAATTTATCCGGGCCACCGATGGCACTGCGCATCTGCTCGATCTGTTGACGCACCGCTTGCTCGTCAATCTGCACGCCACGTTTTTGCGATTCCTGCCAGAGCAATTCCTTGTCGATCAGCGTTTGCAGCGCAGCCTGTCGCAGCTGTTTATAGGCTTTGGGATTACGAATGCTCGCCACCGCGCGGCCCTGATCTTCGAGGTATTCGGCAAAAAATCGCTCGAAACGATAGCCAGAAATTTCCTCGCCATTGACCCGCGCCACCGCCGGTTCGTTGTTGGCCCAGACCGCCGGGAGCCAGCAGGTCAGCAGCATTAACAGCCTTGTGAGCTTCATGATCGGGGCCTCCGTTCAGGGGCTGGCAACAATCGGTTTGTAGGGTGCGACCAGATAAAAATGCTGATCCGGCAAATCCACGGTGACCACGTGCGCGCCGCTCAAGCCCAGGCGTCGACCGGGGCCGAAACTCAGGCGCGGGGTCAGGCCGGTGTCGAAGTCATGCAGCCCCTCCAGCGCCGCCACCAGTTTTTCGCGGCTGGCGTCGCGGCCAGCCTGTTTCATGCCTTCGCTGAGCAGCAGCATCGAGGCGTAGGCGCCGACTTGCAGCACCGCATGCTGGGCGCCGAGGCCTTGGCCCTCGCGCAAAAGCGTCAGACCGATGCGTCCGGCCTGCGTCCAGTCGCTGGGCACGAACGGATAGGCGAGAAACACGCGACGGGTAAAGCCGCTGGGCACTTGCAGCAGATCACCGGCCACCTGGCTCGACGCCGCGAACAGGTACGGCACCTGCCCGGCGCCCTGCAGCCTCGTCGCCAGACGACTGAAACCACCGCCGCTGCCCAGATAAAACACCGAGCGCGAACCCAACGGCAGCGCCTCCGCCGCCGGGTCATAGGCTTGCAGATTGACGTTCTGCCAGCCGTGATCTTGTAAATACTGACCGAGGTTTTGCGCGGCTTGCGTCTGCATCAGGTCAGCGGGATAAGCGATCAACGTCGGCCCTTGCAGCACGCGCAGGCTCGCCGTGGCGTAGTCGGCCAAGGCGATCAGTTGCTCGCGCAAACCGGGCAACGGCTCGAAAATCTGTGGACTGGCCTGCATCGAGCCGAGCAACGACAGCGCGCCGATCAGCGGCACGCCGGCCTGTTCCAGACGCGGGCCGAGTTCGCTGTCGAGGGCTGGCACCATCGGCGCGATCAGCGCAAATACCTGTTCCTGCTCGATCAGTTGCTGCAAGGCCTGTTCGGCACTGGCGCGATCCGGACCGGGGTCGATCACCGTCAGGCGCAGTTGCCGACCGTGAATGCCGCCGGCCTGATTGATCCGCGCGACACTGCCGTTGAGCACCGCTGCAATGGTCATGCCCTCCTCGGCCAACGGGCCTTGGCTCGGCAATAACGTGCCGAGGTGCAAGGTCTCGGCGTCGAGGCCGGGGTCGCGCTCATCGGCCAGGCGCTTGAGATAGGCGGTGAGATTACGCTGATCCTTCATCGACAGCAGAAAGCGCGGCATGCTCGGGTCGAGGCGATTGTGGCCGGGATCGCGGCCCTGCTGAATCACCGTCGCCAGCGTGCTTTCTGTGTAGGCCGGATAACTGCGGCCGTTGACCTGCTGCTGGCCGTAAGTGCTGGTCAGTCGTGCCCAGTTCAGCGGCGGCGGACGTAAGCCGCCTTCGGGCCGACCGAGGCCGTCGGCGCCGTGACAGTTCGCGCACGGCAGGCTGGTGGCCGGCAGCAACACGTCCGCCGCGCCGACCCGCGCCATGATCGCCTCGCCGCTGGCCGACAGACCTTGACGGTACAGGCGTTTGCCCGCCGCTTCTTCCGAGCTCAGCGGCGCAGCATTCGCGCCGAGGCTGATGCCAGCGAGCAGGATCAGGGCGAGTACGCGGCAGCGTTTCATGGCGCGGGCTCAGCGACCGGCCACGGGCATTGTCAGCAACTGCAAGCGCTGGGCAATGGCGGCGGCCGGGGCGTCGGGGCGAATTTTGCTCCAGCGTTTGTTGGCGACATCGCCGACGATCAACTGCGTCGAGTGCTGCTCGGGCGTCGGCACGATCTGGCCGATGCGACTCAACACCAGATCCATCTGCGCCTTGTCGCCGGTGAGAAAAAGCCAATGAGGGTCATCGGAACCCTGCTTCAAGGTGTAAGCCTTGAGCACCGCCGGCGTGTCGCGCAGCGGATCACTGGTAAGGGAAATGAAGGTGATGTCCGGAGCCTTGTCGCCCAGCAGCTCGCGGACTTCCTTGAGCTTGCGGGTGATCAGCGGGCAGGCATCGTTGCAACTGGTGAAAATCACGTTGAGCAGAACGATGCGGTTTTGCAGGGCGTCGCTGTAGAAGCGCAGGGTCTCGCCGTTCTGATCCTGCAACGGCGTGTCGGTGAACCAGGCTTTTGCGTCGTGCGTGCCTTTGGCCGGGGCGGCGGCAACCGTCGCCGGCGGCTCTTGAACGTGACCTTCGTGGGCGAACGCGACGTTGCTGAAAATCCAGAAACACACGGTCAGGGAGATCCAGTCGAGCAGTCTCATGGCTGTTGCTCCATGGCGATGGCGGTGTGTTTGGCGTGGGTGCGCAGGCCGCTGAGCTTCTCGACTTCCTTGGCCAGCAGCTCTGGATCGGTGAAGCCGTAGTAGCGCATCCAGTGGCGATTGTTGCCGTCGCCGACGAGGATCAACGGCTGATGATTCTTGAGGTCGCCACTGAAACTGCCGAGGCCTTTGAGGGTTTCATTGATCGATTGTGGCGAGCCGGTCAGCCAACTCCAGCCCGGGCCGCGCTGAAAAGTGCGGGCGTAATCCTGCAGGCGTTTCGGGTCGTCGCGTTGCGGGTCGATGCTGATCGACACCAGTTGCACTTCCTTGCCGACCCGCGCGCCGAGCTGTTTCTGCACCTTGCCCATGATCGACGAGACCACCGGGCACACCGTCGTGCAACTGGTGTAGATGAAACTCATGACGACAATTTTGCCTTGCACCAGGTCTTGTTCCAGACGCACGGTTTTGCCGGTCTGGTCGAGCAGCAGCACGTTGGCGAACTTGACCTGGGTGTGTTCTTGCGTGCTGCTGGCGGGGGCTTTGTGCCCGGCGTGTTCGTCTGCCGAGTGGGCGTTGGCGTGTTGAACGCCGAGGCTCAACAGGCACAGGGTCAGCAGGCCAGTGGATGCAAATCGGTTCATGTCGAAACTCCTCTTCAACGGGCCTGGCCGGGGGTGACCCGAACACTGGCAAAGGTCTTGTCATCGAAACCGGCGCCCAGAGAGGCGGCGCGCACATGCAGGTACCAGGCGCCGCTGCGGTCGAGGCTGATCGGCGCTTCATACACGCCGTCGGCGACTTCCAGTGCCGCGACTTCACGCGGGTGTGAAGTGGGCGCGAGGTAGTAGCGCAGCTGCACGTCTTTAACGCCGCTGCGCTGGGTTTTGTCTTTGCCTTGAACGATGCGGAAGCGCACGACATACGGGTCGTTGAGCGCCACGGCAGTCTTGTCGAGGAGGAACTCGACTTTCGGCTGGCCGAGGTGTTTTTGCGGTTTGCCGTCAGAATCAATCTGCGCGGTAAAGCAGTGAATGATGTTCGGTTGGTTGAGCAGAAACGCCACGTCGAAACGCCCCGCTGCCGGCAGTTTCACCCGCGCGCTGTACAGGCCCGGCGAAACTTCACGCAGACTGCGGTCGATGACCATCGCGGCGCGGGCGATCTGGCCACGGTTGGGGTAACCGGACATCGGCGCGTTCATGCCTTCGGCGTAGAAGTAGGTGGTGTTGTCGACCGGGTTGACCACGAACACTGCGTTGTCGTCGCGTGAGACGGCGAGGCTGGAGGCCAGCGGCAAGTCACCGGCCAGGCGCGGTGCTTGCGGCCCGGCTTCGAAACCCTGGCTGATCGGCTGGCGACCTTCGCCGAGCGAGGACAGGTTGATCATGGTGACTTTCGGTGAAGCGAGTCCGCGGATGTAGGCATAGGCCTGGGTGAACACCACTTGGTAGGGTTCGGCGCTGACCTCCAGATCATGGATGGCGCTGTTGGTCGCGGCATCGATGACGCTGGCGCGGTTTTCCACGGTATTGAGGACCACACCGAAGCGGCCGTCGGCGCTGAAGCCCATCGGGCCGAGGCCTTGTTGCAGTTTGAGCACCCGGCGGATGGCGTGGGTGCTGGCGTCGATCACGGTGACGGTGCCGTCCTTGCCATCGGCGACGTAGACGGCGCCGGACAATGCCGAATAGGCGACGGATAACGGGTGAGAGCCGGTTTTGATCTGCTCGACGATGTTCAGAGTGGCGATGTCGATCACGCTGACGGTGCCGTCGTCGCGGTTGCTGACGAAGGCGAAGCGGCTGTCTTTGCTGAAGGTGATTTCGTGGTGGCCGCGTCCGGTCTGTAAATGTTTGAGGGATTTGAGGCTTTGGGCGTCGATCACGGTGACGCCGGAGTCTTCGGTTTTGCTCGCGTTGTTGCCGACCCAGAGCAGGCGTTCGTCCGGTTGCAGGGCGACGCGAAACGGTTGGCTGCCGGCGCTGATCGAGTCGATGACTTTGAATTGTTCGCTGTCGATGACGGCGATTTCCCCGGCAGTCGGCATGGAAACGAAGACGCGTTTGTTGTCTTTGGGGGTGACCCAATCCATCGGCGGCTGCTTGAGCTCGATCCGCGCGAGGGTGCTGGTGATGCCGCCGACTGATACCGATGGATCGACCACGGCGATGCTCGCGTCGCGGTTCATCACCAGCAGGAAATAGCTGTTGAGGTCGAGCAACGGCCGCGCGCCGATGTTGGATTTGAGGAACACGCCGACCCGGGCTTTGCAGCTCTGCTCGCGGCCTTGGGCCTTATCGGCAGCGAGGGTTTGCGGATCGACCCAGGCACCCGGGGCCACGCCGGAAAGAGGCTGGCCGGAAGCGCTGTCGCTGATGCGGAACTGCACATCGGCGAACTCGCCTTCACGCAGTTTGCCGTCGGCGGCCAGTGGCTTGAGATCGAAATCCACCGCCACGCCATCACGGTTCAGCGTCTGCCCCGCGCCGGTTTGCGCCAGCGCAATCTCACTCAGCGTCAACAACGCCCCGGCCATGGCCAGCGTGCAAATACCGATGATGTTGATGATCCTGTTCATCTTTCACTCCCCTACGCATTCCAGCCAAACGACGCGATCCCTGTGGGAGCGAGCCTGCTCGCGAAAGCAATCTGCCAGCCACCCCACCTGTTGCCTGCGCCGCCCTCTTCGCGAGCAAGCCCGCTCCCACAAGGGATTTGCATGCATCCCGCATCCTCACCGCCACCACTGCCCACTGTGGGATTTGCATGCATCCCGCCAACCTCACTGCCAACCGCAGACCCCGTGGGAGCGAGCCTGCTCGCGAAAGCAATCTGCCAGCCACCCCACCTGTTGCCTGTGCCGACCGCTTCGCGAGCAGGCTCGCTCCCACAAGGGATTTGCATTCATCCCGCATCCTCACCGCCACCACTGCCCACTGTGGGATTTGCATGCATCCCGCCAACCTCACTGCCAACCGCAGACCCTGTGGGAGCGGGCTTGCTCGCGAAAGCAATCTGTCAGCCACCACACCTGTTGCCTGTGCCGCCCTCTTCGCGAGCAGGCTCGCTCCCACAAGGGATTTGCATTCATCCCGCATCCTCACCGCCACCACTGCCCACTGTGGGATTTGCATGCATCCCGCCAACCTCACTGCCAACCGCAGACCCCGTGGGAGCGAGCCTGCTCGCGAAAGCAATCTGCCAGCCACCACACCTGTTGCCTGTGCCGACCGCTTCGCGAGCAGGCTCGCTCCCACACGGGATTTGCATGCATCCCGCCAACCTCACTGCCCACCACCGCCCCCCTGTAGGCCTTCGCCTGCTCGCGATGGCGTCATCCGCCCCACCATTGAAAACCGAGTTGCCCCCATCGCGAGCAGGCTCGCTCCTACAGGGGATTCGCATTCATCCCACCGTCCTCATTGCCAACCATCGCTCTGTAGGAGCAAAGCTTGCTCGCGAAGCTTTTAGTGCCACACCCCTTCCAAAACCGAGGCGCGGCCTTCGCGGGCAAGCCTTGCTCCTACGGGGTCGGCGCCGGTTCCGGTTCATTGGTCACGCGCAGCAGTCCCCATAATCCGGAGGTGTTGCCGTAGGCGGCGTAGTCGCGGAACAGGTAATCGCCCGGTATCGCATTGCTGCCGCCGGCGCTCGGGATCATGAAGCTGAAGTGCGCGGCCGGCAGGATGCTTTCGTGGGCGCCGATGTACATCGACATCGGGTTGTAGCCGAAGCGCACGGAGCCCACGCCCGGCGAGCCCATCGGATAACCACCGACATCGCTCTTCTCGGCCTGGAACGGGTTCACCGACCAGACGTGCCCGTCGAGCTGGAACGTGGTGCCGCGACTGCCACCGCTCGGCATCAGAATATGCGTGCGGAACGGTTGCCCCGGTTTGGCGTAGAGCACCGGCGTTTGCGGATCACCACCCACCAGTGCATTGCTGTAAGCCATGTGCGCATTGACCATGTCGCCATAACCCGCGCCATCGGCATGACCAAACGGCGCGTCCGGGGCGAGGCCGAAGCGGTACCACAGCGGCTCGGTCTTGTAGTTGATCGCCATGCTCGAGTTGTCCTGCGGATCGGTCGGCACGCCGAAGCCTTCAGCGGCAATCCCTTCCACCGGCCGGCCATTGGCCCAACGGGTGTTCAACGCCTTGTGCCAGACCATCGCGAAGTCGCGGTAGCTGGTCTGCCCAGGCGCCGTAACCGTGGCGTTGACCTTGCGCGCATCGTCGACCCAGGTTGCGCCGATCGGCAGAATGCTCATCGCTCCGCCAAGGCCTTTTTGTGGCTGCTTGATCACGTCCGCCGGGGTGAAATTCAAGCCGCCGAACTCCACCGCCGTGGCATTGATGTTGTCGACGCTGCGACCCAGTTGAGTCACCGGTTTGCCTTCACGCTCCAGATGCCCGGCGTAGTACTGATAAGTACGCGTCGGGTACGCGCCGCTGTTGCCAACGCGCGGTGGCACGGTCTGGATCGGGTTGGCGCCGACGTTGGCGCCGTCGGATTTGGTGATGTCGTACGCCAGCAATTGCGCGTGCAGGCCGACGTGGCTGGACGGCCGCATCAGGTTGTTGCTGAAGGTGGTCGAGCCCAGACCGCTATTGCGATCACGCTTGACCATGCCTTGCATCACGGCAGTCTGGGTCAAGTCAGGCATCACGCTCGGCAGACGGTTTTCCAGAGTGATGTTGATGCAATCCCCTGCGGCTGCACGCAACACCAGCGGTTCGACCGGGATGCCGGGTTTCAGCTTGCCACTCACCGGATCGAGATCGGATTTACGCACATACAGAATCGCGGTCGGGTCATGCAGCGGCCCACTCTGCCCGCCAATCGTAATGGTCTCGCCATCCTCCGGATCGGTCACGGTGACTTGTGGAATGCTCACCGTGCGCGAGTTCAGCACCAGGGTGCCGCCCGCCGGATTCAGCGGCCCGCCGACATGCTGACCAAGCCCTTGCGGATCGCCAATGGTCAGGCCCAGCGCATTGCCGAGGATGTCATTGGCCAGCGCCGCGACCACTTCATAGTTGCGCTGTACCGTCGGCCGCGTGCCGATGCCGTTGGGGTTGGCGCTGATCCGTGGGCAACTGCCCTCGAACGCCACGGTGTTGCGCATGCCCGCCGGATTCGGGTTGTTGGGGATGGCATACAGGTCGTTGCGTTTAGCGGTGTAGTTACGCATCACGCCCCAGATACCGCTCCAGTAGCCTTCGATCGAAGCGTCCATCGAGTACAAATAGTCGCCCGTGGTCGCAGCGGAACTGGAGAGCATCGACACCGGCGCAATAAAGCCCATCTGCTCGGAGATGCCGATCATTTGCGAGGCGCGCCAGCCGGAGTTGGAGCTGTTGCCGAACCCGGAACCGCTCTGCAGCCATTTCACGCCGTGCAGGGTGACGTTGTGCTCTTCCTCATGGCCGCCGGCATGCACCCGCAGCCGCACGTTGTCGCCGGTGTAGGTGCGCAGCATCGGCGTAAACGGATCGCCCGGTTCGGCGCCGCCCTTGTTGATGTGCGGCGGAAACAGCGTGGTGCCGCCGGTAGGCCCGGTGGCGGCGGTGAGCAGATTCGGCGCCAGGTTCATCGCCGGAATTGCGCGGTCGGTACGGCTTTGCATGGCGAACGACAGATCGCCACCGAGGCCATCAGCCTGCATGCCGCGCTTGCCATCCGGGCCGACCTTGTTCGGGTCGTACACGCGCAGGGCCAGCGGTTCGTTGCGATAGTTGACGACGAACATGCCCGGATCATCCACCGAAATTGCCTGTGGGCATGGCCGGCTCGGGCAGCCCGGCACCTGACCGCCCTGCACTTCCAGCACGCCTTCGAGCAGGTTGCTAGCGTTGTTACGCACCGGCGGGTTGATCGCGTAGCGGAAGCTGTCGGCAGTCGCCGGGAACGCTTGCGCATTGGGCACACCGTTGGGGCCGGCACCGACATAGACGCCGGCCTCATAGGCGTGCTGGAAGTCGCTGTATTCGAGGAAGAACTCGCGGAAGCTGTCGTTCTTGCCGTCGCCATCGAGGTCGCCGGTATTGATCACCGCTTGCCACGAGGTCGGCCCGCCGTCCTGACGCGCGCCGCTGTACAGAGGCTCGCCGGTTTCCGCATGGAACCAGGTCGAACCGGCCGGTTCCGCCAACACGGTGGCGTACAGACCAATCTGCTGATGCGTCGATGGGCCCAGGTGGTCGTGAGTGAAAATGGTGCCGAGGCCGCGATCGACGCCTTTGATGTTCACCACCGGATCAACGAACCAACGCTGCATCGCCGTGCGCGCACCGAGCCAATCGGCGCGGCCGTACTGACCGAAGAACGGATGGTTTTTGGCTTTCGGGCAAGCCTGGGTGCCGTCGCGCGAATCGGTGGCGGCGCACTGGTTGAACTCGCGGATCGCGTGAATGCGTTCCTGCACGGCGCCCGGCGAGAGCACGCCGTCTTCATAGTTCCAGCCGTTGGAGGAGCCGTCCGCCGAGGTCAGATCCCACTTCGGCAGGTGAATATGCTGGCCGATCACATCGGTCGGCGTGCGCACCTGATAGTCGTCCATCTCGTAAGTGGCCGGCACCAGGTTGGTTTGCTGGTATTGCACGCAATCGAAGGTGTTCATGCGCATCACCAGCGGCTCTGGCGGACGCTGCTTGGTGATCACCGGCCAGGCGTCTTCCCACAGCGCCAGAATGCGCGCCTGCGGGAAGTGATAACCGACCTTGTTGTACACCGCGTCGAACTGAATATTGGCGGCTTTGTAGATCCGAGGGCGGTCGGCGGTGAAGCTTGAAGCGCCGACAAAGGACATGCCGTCTATGCGGTCACCGCTGGCGAACTCACCGCTGCCGGCGCTGCTGGTCAGGCGTTTTTGCCGATCGTCCATGCACGGTTCGTAGTACGGCGCGCCGGCCATTGGCAAGGCACCGTTGGTACGGAACGCCTTGGCCACCACTTGATTGCCGGGCAGCAAGGCATAGCTTGGGTGATCTTTTTTCGCGTGAAAGGCCATCGCCGCTTGTTCGACTTCGGTGCCTTCTTCCGGCAGGTAAATCGGTTTGGCGCGGGTGACTTCCTTGGAGAAATCCAGCGAGGTGGTCACGGTGTGCGCTTCGCCACCGGCCGAGACGCCGTCGAGGGTATGCCGTTGCAAGCCACCGTCCCAACCACCGGACTGCGCCGGGTCAAGGTTGGCCCACAGCGCTTTGCCGCTGGCCTTGAGCGATTGCGCGGTAGCGGCGTCGAGCATGTCCAATGGCGGGGTTGGTGGACGTTGGCCCACCGAGCTTTCCATGCCACCGATCCAGAATGGATAGCCCGGGTTTTTCAGGCTGCCGTCGGCATTGCGGTTGGCTTCGCTGCGATCGACCAGCGCCAGCGAACCGATGGCTTGACCACCGGCGTTGCCGCCATGGTGCTCGCCGTCGTCATCGCCCTCTTCTTCATCCTCGTCGTCATCATTGCCGGCGATCAGGGTTTCACCGATTTTCGGCACGACCACGACTTTGCCCGGCATCGGTGCCATGGCTTTGCCCGGTAGCGGCACTATCGCTGGAATCGGTGTACCGGCGACGATTTCGCCGTCCGGCAAGGCGCGCGCGCCGGTCGCCGGTTTGCCACTGCGCAAGGCAAACGGTTCGCTGTGATAACCGTCGGCGCCCTGCTGCGAAACGTCGAGTCGAGTGCCCTCTTCAAACACATCGTGTACCCGCCACATGGCCCACATGCCTTGGGCAAAGTGCGGATAGAAATGGCAGTGATAGATCGCATCGCCGGCCACGCGGTTGCGGTTGCCCGAACCACCGTTGGCGATTTCATAGGTGTAACCGGCGCCCGGGCCAATGCCCTGGGCATCGACGTAATCGGAATTGTCGTCGTTGGGGTTGAACAGCCACTGATGGCCGTGCAAGTGGAAGATGTGCTGCTCATGACCATTGTGGGTGTTGCGGAATTTGACGAAGTCACCGATGTAGCTGTGGTTGACGTTCGACGGCTCCGACGGATACAGCGCCATGGTCGCTTTCACCCCGATCTGATCGGCGCGGGGTGTCTGGCCAGGGGCGATGTTTTCCAGCCCGGCGTTGGCCGGCACGTCGACCAGCATCGCCACGTCGCCGACGGTGTGCGAGCTGAGGAAGAATTCTTCGTAGGCGCACGACAGGCAATCGTGCATCGGCCCGACGCCCAAACGGTTGGCCACCACTTCGGCGCCCATGCCGCCCGAGCCGTAATTGATCATGAACGAATCGCGAGTCGGCTCCAGCACGTGGGCCATCACCGGATCAGCCCAATAGGCTGGAAACGCTTGAGTGGCGGCAGTTTCGTCCTGGAATTGCGAGGCGAAATCGCGGAACGCTTCCAGTCGATTAGGGATCGCCGGGTTACGTTTGCCGACTGATTCCAGCGGATAAGTGCTGGGTGGGAAGCTGCCGTCGGCGTTGCTGCCCATGACAATCGCATCGCTTTCGCTGGAAATGATTTCATTGCCGTCGACCATGCCGATGATCGGCGTGCCAGCCTTGCCTTCGCGCAACCACGGCTCGCGTTGCGGGTAACGCGCCTGGTAATCAACGATCGGTTGGCCGGTGGGTGCGCGGCCCGTGGTGGCCAGGCGCATTTCTTCTTCAGTGAGGGTGTTGCGATAGGTGCGACCGCCCTTGGGCAGGACGACAACCTGGCCGAACAAGCCATTGGCGACGTTACCGGCCGCGCCCTCGCCGCCAAAGGTTGCGCCACGGCTGCTGACGGCAAACGCGCCTTCACGCTCGGCGTACAGGGTGTAAGAACGGCTCGCACCCGGCGGCACCAAGGTGTTGGCGTTACGCCCGGTGAACGAAGAAATGTCATCGATGCTGTTGACCGCTTGCAGGCCATTGACCTGGAAACCGACGTGACGGTCAGCGACTTGCTCATCGACTTTGAAGTCTTCAGCCGCGTTGGCGTTCTCGACGCCTTCCTCTTCTTCACCTTCATTCTCGAAGTGCTTGTTCGGGTTGGCCTGATAGTCGAGCAGGTTTTGCAGATTGATCGTCAGGCAATCACCCGCCGCCACGCGCAAAACCAATGGCCGTGGCCGCTTGTCCGGGCGCAGCGAAACCTTGCCCGGCACCGCTGAACCGCCGTAGGCCAGCGACATGTTGCGATCATCCACCACGTCGCGGCGCAGGGCGAACATCATGCCGTTGATGTTCTGCGCACCGAGGCGGTTGAACATCAGCGGTTGATCGAAGGCGACGACGTTGGCCACCAGGTTGCGCTCGCATCGCACGGCCGCGCTGGCCAGTTCGACGCTGAGCATCGAGGCCAGAATCAGCAGCCAGTTGAACAGAGACGGAGCGTGATGAATGCCAGCCATGATCAGTAACCTCGTAGTGGGTGCTCTTGGGAACACTTCTCGACAATTGCCTCGGAGCAATCCGCGTGCCACAAAAAATTCGTTTACCGTTCAATCGGTTACTGCAGCGACTTGAGAATCCGGGGCATATTCCCCACCGCTTTGCCCCACTTTTCGGGGCTGCCGGGTTTGCCCCGAAAGTGGGGAAAACCGGGTTGGGGTCACAGCGGGGCGTCCATCGCCAGGCCCTGCAAACGTCGGTACTGGCGCAACACATTCGGCACGTAACGCTGGGTTTCGGCGAACGGTGGGATCACCCGGCCACGGCTGAGCACCGCGTCGGGCCCGGCGTTGTAGGCCGCCACGGCGAGGGCGATGTCGTTGTCGAAGAGGGTCATCAAACGTTTGAGATATTTCGCGCCGCCCTGGATGTTGGCCTTGGGGTCGTAGACGTCGGTCACACCCAGTTCGCGCGCGGTGTCGGGCATCAATTGCATGAGCCCGCCGGCGCCTTTGGGTGAGGTCGCGCCGGGGTTGTAATGTGACTCGGCGTTGATCACCGCGTGCAGCAACGCTTCGGGCAATTCGTTGACTTTGGCGGCTGCCGACACCAGTTCCGCGTAGGGCTGATTGGCGATCATTTGCGGCTGTTGATCGAGGCTGGCCACAGGCATTTCAGCCTCGTGGATCACCCGTTCGTAGGTACGTCCGGGACGGTGAACGTTGGACAGTACATAGCTGCCCTTGGCGTCCACCGAGATAAATACATCGGCCTGCGTGGCGCCGCTGAGCAGCACACAACCGAGCAATCCGCTGGCGAGAAATTTCATGTCGGGCCTCCCCGGATCGACCCCGATAAATTGGGGGAAATGCCCCAATGGCCGATCACGTTTGAGCCATACGCAAGCACTGTGCCGACTCTTGAGAGGCCCGTATTTCAAGGGTTTCGGCGTGTCGGCCAGTTTTCAGTGAGGCTGAGCATGGCAATTGCATAAGCCCTTCAGGCGACACGGCTGCCACTCACGGGAGGTCATCATGAAGCTGCAATTTCGTCCGCGTGGCCAACGCGGTTTTACCCTGCTCGAATTGCTGGTGGTGCTGGTGGTGCTCGGTCTGTTGGCCGGGATCGTCGCGCCGAAATACTTCGCTCAACTCGGTCGCTCGGAAGTGAAAGTGGCCAAGGCGCAGATCGAAGGGCTGAGCAAAGCACTCGACTTGTATCGACTGGAAGTCGGTCACTACCCGTCCACCGAGCAGGGCTTGCAGGCCTTGGTCACCGCCCCGAGTGACGAGGCGAAATGGACCGGCCCGTACTTGCAGAAAAAGCTGCCGCAGGATCCGTGGGGGCGTAGTTACGCCTATCGCTATCCCGGCGAAAACAGCGAGTACGACTTGCTGTCGATGGGCAAGGACGGCCAGCCCGGTGGCGAAGGCGAAAACGCCGAAGTGACCAATTGGCAGTGAGCGGAGCGCGGCCCATGCGATTTCATTTGAAAGCGGTCGGCAAGGCTGGCGTGGTGTCCTTGAGCGTCGAGGCAGCGGGCGACAGCGAAGCGCGACGGATTGCCGAGGATCAGGGTCTGCGCGTGCTCAGTTCGCACGCCGACAAGCATTGGCGTTCGCTGCGATTGCGTCAGCGCGAGACCTTCAATCTGGTGCTGTTCAGCCAGGAACTGACCACGCTGCTCAATGCCGGACTGCCGTTGATCGATGCGCTGGAAAGCCTCGCCGAAAAAGAATCCGCCCCCGCTGCCCGGAAAACCTTGAGTGAGCTGGTGCGCCTGCTCTACGAGGGCAAATCGTTTTCGCAGGCGCTGGGCCAGTTGTCGGCGGTGTTCCCGCCGCTGTACGTGGCGCTGGTACAGTCCAGCGAGAAGACCGGCGCGGTCGGCGACGCGCTGGGCCGCTACGTCAGCTATCGCCAGCGCATGGACGAGGTGCGGCAGAAGATCATCAGCGCGTCGATCTACCCGATGCTGTTGTTGGTGGTCGGCGGCGGCGTGGTGTTGTTTTTGATGGGTTACGTGGTGCCGCGCTTCAGCCTGGTGTTTGAAGGGTTGGGCAATAACCTGCCGTGGCTGTCGCAGGTCTTGATGAGCAGCGGCATGTTTCTGCATGCGCATCAGGCGGAATTCTTTGGCGCGCTGGCGGCGATTGTCATCGCCCTCGCCGTCCTGCAAAAACAACCGGCGTTTCGTCGTGGGCTGGATCGGCTGGTGGAGAAACTGCCGGCGGTGCATCAGCGAATTTTCATGTATGAGCTGGCGCGGTTTTATCGTTCGCTGGGGATACTGCTGCAAGGTGGTATTCCGCTGGTGACCGCCATGAGCATGGTGCGCGGCCTGCTGACTGTGGCCTCACGAACGCGGCTCGATCAGGCTTGCGAGCGGGTGCGCGAGGGGCAATCGTTGTCTACCGCGCTGGAGCTCAATCACCTGGTGACACCGGTGTCCCTGCGCCTGCTCCGCGCCGGCGAACAGTCCGGCAACCTCGGGCAGATGATGGAACGCAGCGCCGACTTCTACGATGAGGAAATCAGCCGCTGGCTGGAGTGGTTCGTGAAGCTGTTCGAACCGCTGCTGATGACCTTCATCGGCCTGCTCATCGGGGTCATCGTGATCCTGATGTACATCCCGATTTTCGAACTGGCGTCGAGTATTCACTGACCTCGGGAACGGGTCGAATCCCTGCAACAACGCACTCTCACGTTCCCAACAAGACCACAAAGACGGAGAACGATATGCACATTAAAAAGCTCGTGCTCGCAATGGCCATCGGCGCAGTTCTGTCGGCGTCCACGGTACTGATTCCGGACAGTTTGTCGGGGGTTTCCAGTGTTCAGGCCAAGGAAGGTGGGAGTGGTGGCGGAGGGAACGGCGGCGGACATGGCGGAGGGGGTGGCGGTAGCGGCGGTGGAAACGGGGGTGGGCATGGAGGCGGTGGCGGTGGCGGTGGCGGTGGCGGTGGCGGTGGAAATGGTGGCGGTCATGGCGGCAGTGGCAATGGTGGAAGTGGCCACGGTGATGGCGGCAGTGGTCACAGCGGCAGCGGCCAAGGCTCCGGACACGCCGGCAACTCTGCCTCATCCTCCGGTCGCAACGGCACCCACGCCGAACCGGGCGATGATCACGGTGTTCACCGGGCGGGTGAAGTCGGCGACGATCATGGCGTCCATCGCGCCGGTGAAGTCGGCGATGACCGAGGCCTGCATGCAGCGGGCGAACCGGGTGACGATCGCGGTGTGCACGTCGGCGGCGAACCCGGCGATGACAAACGCGCCAACTGACCTCTAGAGCCCACCGCAATTCCTGTGGGAGCGAGCCTGCTCGCGAATGCTGTGGGTCAGCCAATGATGGGTTAACTGACAGTCCTTCTTCGCGAGCAGGCTCGCTCCCACAGGATTCGTGGTTTACCCAGATTTCACAGCCATCCATAAAGCCAATGTGGGAGCGAGCTTGCTCGCGAATGCTGTGGGTCAGCCAATGATGGGTTAACTGACAGTCCGCCTTCGCGAGCAGGCTCGCTCCCACTGGACTCGTGGTTTACCCAGATTTCAAAGCCATCCATAAAGCCAATGTGGGAGCGAGCCTGCTCGCGAATGCTGTGGGTCAGCCAATGATGGGTTAACTGACAGTCCGCCTTCGCGAGCAGGCTCGCTCCCACAGGACTCGTGGTTTACCCGGATTTCAAAGCCATCCATAAAGCCAATGTGGGAGCGAGCCTGCTCGCGAATGCTGTGGGTCAGCCAATGATGGGTTAACTGACAGTCCGCCTTCGCGAGCAAGCCCGCTCCCACAGGACTCGTGGTTTACCCAGATATCACAATCATCCATAAAGCCAATGTGGGAGCGAGCCTGCTCGCGAAGGCGTCGTGTCAGTCAATTGTGTTTTAGCTGACCCGACGCTTTCGCGAGCAAGCTCGCTCCCACAGGACTCGTGGTTTACCCAGATTTCACAGCCATCCATAAAGCCAATGTGGGAGCGAGCTTGCTCGCGAAGGCGTCGTGTCAGTCAATTGTGTTTTAGCTGACCCGACGCTTTCGCGAGCAGGCTCGCTCCCACAGGACTCGTGGTTTACCCAGATTTCACAGCCATCCATAAAGCCAATGTGGGAGCGAGCTTGCTCGCGAAGGCGTCGTGTCAGTCAATTGTGTTTTAGCTGACCCGACGCTTTCGCGAGCAGGCTCGCTCCCACAGGACTCGTGGTTTATCCAGATATCACAGCCATCCATAAAGCCAATGTGGGAGCGAGCCTGCTCGCGAATGCTGTGGGTCAGCCAATGATGGGTTAACTGACAGTCCGTCTTCGCGAGCAGGCTCGCTCCCACGGGGTTTTGCAGGGTTTGAAAAAACCACTGTAAGGTTTAGAGGGCGACGTTGTTCTGGTTCAGGCGTTCGCGCAAAAACTCGACCAACGCCTGCACCGGGCGCGAGGCCTGACGATGCTGCGGGTACACCGCCGACAACGTCAGCGGCTCCGGACGCAGATCATCCAGCACCGGCACCAAGCGCCCGTCCTTCAACGCCGCGCCAACAATAAACGTCGGCAAATACGTGATCCCCATTCCCTGCACCGCCGCATCCCTGAGCAACTCGCCGTTGTTCACCCGCATGCGCCCGGTGACATTGACCAACATCGGCTTACCCTGCCCCGCATTAAATCGCCATTGCACCGAACGCCCATGGCCATAAGGCAGGCAATCGTGGTTGAGCAGTTCTTCCGGTTTCAACGGCGTCCCGCGTTCAGCGAGGTAAGCCGGGCTGGCGCAATACACCCGCTCGATCGACGCGATGCGCCGGGCGATCAACGTTGAGTCTTCCAGCACACCAATGCGCAGCGCCAGGTCATAACCCTCGCCCAGCAAATCAACCGGCCGATCACTCAGATCCACCTCCACCGTGACCTCGCGATAGCGCTGCAAAAACATCGGCAGCAGACAACCGAGGTGCGCGACGGCAAACGACAGCGGCGCGCTCACGCGAATCGTTCCGCGCGGCTCGGCGGTCTGCCCGGCGATGCCCTGCTCGACCTGCTCGACTTCGCCCAGCAGGCGCAATGCCGATTCGTAGTAGCTCTGGCCCAGCGGGGTAACGTCGAGGCGCCGGGTCGAGCGATTCAACAATCGCACGCCGAGGCGTTCTTCCAACTGCATCAAACGCCGGCTGACGAACTGCTTGGACAAGCCCAACTGATCGGCCGCGGCGGTGAAGCTGCCGGAGTCCATGACCTGGCAAAAAATACGCATGTCTTCGAACGGGTTCATTGTCACTCTCTGGTGGACAGTTAAACGCTTTATAGCCGCTTTTTCACTTTCGAGCAGCTCATTAATCTGTGCTCACGGTTTGAAAACAACCCTGAACACGTAGGAGCTGCCGCAGGCTGCGATCTTTTGATCTTGATCTGCGGTGACGCGGGTAAAAGGCAAAAACAGGATCAAAAGATCGCAGCCTGCGGCAGCTCCTACATCACACATTCGAAAATGGAATTGAACATGAACATTAAACAGACCCTCGCCGCTTCCCTCCTCGCCCTGTCCATCGGCAACGCATTCGCCGCCGAGACCTCCGGTGTCGAACACAACACTCAGGCCTTCCTCAACGCCCTCGCCGCTGGCGGTGGCAAACCCCTTGAGCAACTCAGCCCGAAAGACGCCCGTGCGGTACTGACCGGTGCGCAGGCTTCGGTGAAAGTCGACTTGTCCGGTGTTGAAGTCAGCGACAAGGCGATCAAGGTCGATGGCCAGACGATCAATCTGAAAGTGGTGCGTCCGGCCAAGGTCAAAGGTGAGTTGCCGGTGTTCATGTTCTTCCACGGTGGCGGCTGGGTGCTCGGTGATTACCCGACGCACCAGCGCTTGATTCGTGACTTGGTGGTGGGCTCTGGCGCTGTCGCGGTGTACGTCGATTACACGCCGTCGCCGGAAGCGCAGTACCCGACCGCGATCAACCAGGCGTATGCCGCGACAAAATGGGTGGCTGAGCACGGCAAAGACATCGGTGTCGACGGCAAGCGTCTGGCGGTGGCCGGCAACAGCGTCGGCGGCAACATGGCGGCGGTTGTGGCGTTGATGGCCAAGGAACAGAAAACCCCGGCACTGCGCTTCCAGCTGTTGATGTGGCCGGTGACCAACGCGCAGTTTGACGACGGTTCGTACCAGCAATTTGCCGAGGGCCATTTCCTCACCAAAGGCATGATGCAGTGGTTCTGGGACAACTACACCACCAACCCCGCCGAGCGCGCGCAGATCCATGCTTCGCCGCTGAACGCCAGCGCCGAACAGCTCAAAGGCTTGCCTGCTGCACTGGTGCAGACCGCCGAGTTCGACGTGCTGCGTGATGAAGGCGAAGGCTATGCGCGGCACCTCGATGCGGCCGGCGTGGCGGTGACCTCGGTGCGTTACAACGGGATGATCCATGACTTTGGTTTGCTCAACCCGCTGAGCCAGATTCCTGAAGTGAAGGCAGCGGTGCGTCAGGCGGCGGCTGAGTTGAAGACTCATCTGAATCCTTAAAAACAAAAGATCGCAGCCTGCGGCAGCTCCTACATTGCAATGCAATTTTCTGTAGGAGCTGCCGCAGGCTGCGATCTTTTTACTGGCAAGCACTGCGGAGCTTCGGTCATGACATTCTTCTACACCCACCTGCTGTCTCTTAGCGCCGCCCTGCTGCTGCTCGACGCGGTGCTCTGGCACTTCACGCCGTTCACCCATCGTGCGCCAAGAGTGGCTGTGCGGCTGGCGCTGTTTCTGGCCTTCTCCGCGCTGGTGATCAATGCCGGTGTCAGCCCGCTGCAAGCCCCGCTGTTCGCCGATGACCGCGTCGCGCAACTGGGTGCAACGGCGTTGGGGATTCTCTGGTGGTTGTACGCCGCGCGAGTTTTGACGGAAGTGATCGGCCTCGCGCTGATGCGTCGCATCGGTCATAGCGGTCGTTTGCTGCAAGACGTGATCGGCGCACTGGTGTTTCTCGTGGCCATCGTTGCCGCCGCCGGTTACGTGCTGGAACTGCCGGTCAAAGGCTTGCTGGCGACCTCCGGAGTCGTCGCTATCGTCGTCGGTCTGGCGCTGCAAAGTACCTTGGCCGATGTGTTTTCCGGGATCGTCCTCAACACCACCAAGCCTTATCAGGTCGATGATCTGGTGATGATCGATGGCGTCGAAGGCAAGGTCTTCGACATCGACTGGCGTGCCACGCATCTGCTGACCAGCGCCGGCACCATGGCCGTAGTGCCCAACTCGGTGGCGGCGAAGGCGAAGATCGTCAACCTCAGCCGCCCGAACAACATGCATGGCGTGTCGATCAGCATTCAAGTGCCCAATCACATTCGTCCGCGCCGGGTGCTCGATGCACTGGATCGTACGCTGCAAGGCAGCAGCTCGCTGTTGCTGAGTCCGGCGCCAAAAGCCGTGCTGAAAGAGGCCGGCGAAACCATGTCGGAATACGTCGCCAGCGGTTTCATTGCCGAGTTGGGCAAGAAAGGCGAAGTGCGCAATCAACTGTTCGACCTCGCCCACCGGCATCTCGAAGCAGCAGGGATTTCGCGGCATCCGGACGGCGTGATCGAACCGTCGACCCGCGCACGTGCGCTGCTTGATGAAGTGAAAATTTTCCGTTCGCTGAGCAGCGAAGAACGTGATCGCCTCGCCGAATCGATGGTCGCTCAGCAGTACACAGCAGGCCAGGTGGTGCTGGGGCTGGATGAAGTACCGGACAGTTTGTTCGTGATTGCCACGGGGGTGGTCAGTGCGACGGTGCCGGATGGTAATGAGCAGACTGAAGCCGGGCGCATGGGGCCGAGTGAGGTCATGGGCGAGCAGAGTATTCTGGCTGATACGCCGTCGCAGGCTACGTTTACCGCGCTGACGTCGAGCATCATTTATCGACTCGACAAGAACCTCACTCGTCAGTGCATGGAACAGCGCACGGAGGTGGGTCGGGCGTTGAATAAATTGCAGGCGGTACGTCAACAGAACAGTCGCCTCGCGTTGATGGCTAAACCGGTGGCGGTGCGGAAAGGCGGGTTTTTGGGGTGGCTTCAAAAGCGTTGAAAGCAAAAGATCGCAACCTGCGGCAGCTCCTACATTGGAATGCGATCCCCCTGTAGGAGCTGCCGCAGGCTGCGATCTTTTGATCTTACTTGGCGGTGAACTTGGTATAGCTGTTAATCAAATTGCGATAGTTCGGCAAACGCTCCGACAGCAAGTGCGCCAAACCTTCCATATCGTTGCGCCAGTCACCCTGCAGCTCGCACGCCACCGAGAACCAGTTCAGCAGGTGTGCACCCGCCGCCGACATCCGCGCCCACGCCGCTTGCTGCACGGTGGTGTTGAAGGTGCCCGACGAGTCAGTCACCACAAACACTTCGTACCCTTCAGCAATGGCCGACAAGGTCGGGAACGCCACGCAAACATCCGTCACCACACCAGCGATGATCAGTTGCTTGCGACCGGTCGCCTTGATCGCTTTGACGAAATCTTCGTTGTCCCACGCATTGATCTGTCCCGGACGCTGAATGAACGGCGCATCCGGAAACTGCTCGCGCAGTTCAGGCACGATCGGGCCGTTCGGGCCGGCGTCGAAACTGGTGGTGAGGATCGTCGGCAGTTTGAAGAACTTGGCGATGTCGCCCAGCGCCAGCACGTTGTTCTTGAATTCGTTCGGGGTGAAATCCTGTACCAGCGAGATCAGGCCGGTCTGGTGATCGACCAGCAGTACAACCGCATCATCTTTGTTCAGACGTGTGTAAGGAACGCTCATGGGAAAACTCCTGAGGGACGGATGGATGAAGCGTGAAGCGCCGACCGGTCGGCCGGCGCTTTGGGGGAGAATCAGAAAGCGAAGCAGGAGCAGCCGAACGCGCCCCAGAACCCGGCAAAGTCGCTGACCGGCGCGTTCGACATCCGCGCCTTTTCATGGCTGTGGGTGTGCACGGCGCAAGGGCCGCTGCACTGGTGAACCTGCGCCTGCAACGGCGAGTTCGGCCGCCAGTGGCCCGGGACTTTGACCACCGGCGACCAGTCCGGCAGCACCGGAATCGAGCGCGGCCCGAGGTCTTCGAAGTCGCCGGCAGCGTAAACAATCTTGCCGCCGACCACGGTCAGTACCGACTCGATCCACTTGATCGCTTCTTCCTCGACATGGAAAAAGTCCGCGCTCAGCGCTGCTAGATCCGCCAGTTGCCCGACCTTGATCTGGCCTTTCTTGCCCTGCTCCGAGGAGAACCAGGCGCTGCCGTGGGTGAACAGTTCCAGCGCGGTGGTGCGCGGCAGACCTTCTTCGTACAAGGCCAGGCCACCGACGGTGCGACCGCTGACCATCCAGTACAGCGACGTCCACGGGTTGTAGCTGGAAACCCGCGTCGCATCGGTGCCAGCGCCGACCGGCACACCTTCGGCGAGCATGCGCTTGATCGGCGGGGTCGCCTCGGCGGCTTGCTTGCCATAACGGTCGACGAAATATTCGCCCTGAAACGCCATGCGATCCTGAATCGCAATGCCGCCGCCCAGCGCTTTCACCCGCTCGATGTTCTGCGGGGTGATGGTTTCGGCGTGGTCGAAGAACCATGGCAAACCGTTGAAAGGAATGTCGCGATTGACCTTCTCGAACACGTCGAGCATACGGCTGATCGATTCGTTGTACGTCGCGTGCAAACGGAACGGCCAGCGCTGTTCAACCAGGTGGCGCACCACCGGTTCCAACTCTTCTTCCATGGTCTGCGGCAGATCCGGGCGCGGTTCGAGGAAGTCTTCGAAATCCGCTGCCGAAAACACCAGCATCTCGCCGGCGCCGTTGTGGCGCAGGTAGTCGTCGCCCTGATGCAACTTGACGCTGCCAGTCCAGTTCTGGAAATCGCTCAGTTCTTCTTTCGGTTTCTGGGTGAACAGGTTGTAGGCGATGCGCACGGTCAACTGGTCGTCTTTGGCCAGTTGCTCGATCACTTGATAATCGTCCGGGTAGTTCTGGAAACCACCGCCAGCATCGATCGCGCTGGTCAGGCCGAGGCGATTGAGTTCGCGCATGAACTGGCGGGTCGAGTTGACCTGATACTCCAGCGGCAGCTTCGGCCCTTTGGCTAGCGTCGAATAGAGAATCATCGCGTTAGGCCGCGCGACCAGCATGCCGGTCGGGTTGCCATTGCTGTCGCGAACGATCTCGCCACCCGGCGGGTTCGGCGTGTCGCGGGTGTAACCGGCGACACGCAGCGCGGCGCGGTTGAGCAGCGCGCGGTCGTACAAATGCAAGATGAACACCGGTGTGTCCGGCGCGGCCTGGTTGATTTCTTCAAGGGTCGGCATGCGTTTTTCGGCGAACTGGAATTCGTTCCAGCCACCGACCACGCGCACCCATTGCGGGGTCGGCGTGCGGTCAGCCTGATCCTTGAGCATGCGCAGCGCGTCGGCCAGCGACGGCACGCCTTCCCAGCGTAGTTCGAGGTTGTAGTTCAAACCGCCACGGATCAAGTGCAAGTGCGAGTCGTTGAGTCCGGGGATGACGCAGCGGCCGTGCATATCGACCACTTGCGTGTTCGGCCCGCGCAGGGCCATGGCTTGGTTGTCGTTGCCGACGACCACGAAACGGCCGTCGGTAATCGCCACGGCACTGGCCAGCGGTTTGGTGCGGTCTACGGTATGAAATTGGCCATTGAACAGAATCAGATCGGCGCTCATCGCAGTTCCTCAAGCAAAGTAAAAAGAAGCAAACCCCGCGCGCTCAGCGTGGCGAGGTTTCTTGGGAATCGAGGTGTTCATGGGCCTGACTGGCTTCGAGCCACGGCGCGAACAAGCGCGTGACGCGCGGCATGAACACGTACACCACCGACACGACGATGGTCAGAGTGATCAGGAACGTGGCGACCACGTAGTTGGAAAGCAGCGGATGCAATCTGAGCAGCGGCCCCCAGATCAGCGGCACCAGCAAGGTGTGCGGCAGAATCACCAGCAGCGTGATCACTGCTTGTTTCCAGCGCGGCGGTGGCGAAGCGGCTTCGGCCAGCGGCGAGAACCAAAACTCGTTGACCGGCGCGACTTCGGTCTGGTCGCCATCGGCAAGCATCGGCGCAGCTTCATCGACCAGCGCCTGACGCTGCGGCGATTCCAGCCACGACTGCATCGCATCGGTCGAACAAAAACGCAGCACGCAGGTATAAAAGTCGAGGCCGGCACGCTTGCCGCGCACCACATCAACCCCCAAGTGCCCTTCCCGCTGCCCCGCGACCCGCACGATATTGCGTAGCCAGGCTTCATACGCCGCCTCAAACCCGGCCTTGACCCGGTGCTTGACGATCAGCGTCACGGTCTCATCAGACCCCGGTGCTTTTGGACTCAGGACTTCAGGCATAACGCAGCACTCCGGGCAAACGGACATTGAGCGCCAGCCGTCCCGGCCCGGCGATAAACACAGTGGCAAACAGGATCAACAGCAACCAGCCGAACTGCCCCTCGGCCACACTCCATTGCGGATGCACGACCAACAACGCCACCAGCAGAACAAAGAGAATAGGCACGCAGGCCAATCGCGCCAGTACCCCGGCGACGATCAGTAGCGGGCAGACGACTTCGGCGAAGATCGCCAGCATCAGGGTGAGGTGCGAACCGAGGTGGAACGGATCTTCGATCAGCTGCAATTGCGCGCTGAAATCCAGCAGCTTGGGCAAGCCGTGTACCCACAGCAAAAACAACCCGCCGCTGACCCGCAGAAACAGCAAACCGACGTCGCGCGCCCGTTCATCGCGTTGCAAAGCGTTCATGACCCCATCCTGGAAACTTCATCGACCTGAATAATGCCGATGCCGGGAAGGGAAAAATTGAACGGGTGTGCTCAGTTCACCAGCGTGCCGAGATATTCAGCACACCACAAAACCCTGTGGGAGCGGGCTTGCTCGCGAAGGCGTCGGGCCAGTCGATTGATCGTTCCCACGCTCTGCGTGGGAATGCAGCCCGGGACGCTCCGCGTCCCTTCCAGGGCCGAACGCGGAGCGTCCGTTGAGGCATTCCCACGCAGAGCGTGGGAACGATCATGTTCAGGCAGGTGGATTGAGGTTATCCAGCACCCGATTCACCGCGAGCTCGCCGAGCATGATCAACTGCGCTATCCCCAACAATGCCCGGCGCTGCGCTGCGGGCAAGAGGTGAGCGACGTCCTGGGCAATGGTTTTGGCTGAGGCGAGGGTTTCGCTGGCGTCGGTCAGTAGATCTTCGTTTTTGGTGTCAGCGGTGACGGCGTACATTCCACGGGTTTTACGTGGAGGCGGCGTAGAGCCGGGTGGGCAAAGGTAATGGTCGAGGGCGCGGTCGGCGGCTTGGTGGAGTTTTCTGGAATCGATGGATGCGTAGGGGGATGTGGGGTCGATGTCTGGTGGGTTGGGGGTGACTTTGAACATGGTGAATCTCCTTTTTAGCGCAGGGATCACCACGTCCAGTCGCTAAACAGGATGGGTGGCGACCGTATGCAGGTTAGCGAACCGGAAAAAAGGCAACCCGGTAGACCCGAAGGTCTCCCGCATACAGCCGCCATAGCGAGGTGCAGACGATAGCCCGCAACGAAGCATGGAGCGTTGATGCACTTTTTTGATCCGAGTCGCTAAACCCGATCGCTGAATATTTCAGCGACCGCCAAACGATAGAGACCGGGCCACAAGCGCACAAGCCGGCGGATTCTGTCTTAGCTGTAGGCAAAGGCGCAAGGTTGTGTAGCCTGAAAGAGTGTCTGTGCATGTTGCTTAAACAGCGGTGTTTAAAACACCCACAATTCAAGCATGACGCAGATGCCAATGTGGGAGCGAGCCTGCTCGCGAAGGCGTCGGGGCAGTCGATAAATGCTTTGACTGACACGCCGCTTTCGCGAGCAGGCTCGCTCCCACAGGGGTCTTTTATTGTCTGTGAGATCGGCGCTGGGTTTAGACCGTTGGGATATCCAGCGGCGCCGCCATGAACTGACTGATCCGCGACCGCAACCACTTCTCCGCCGGATCGTTGTCATGCACCCCGCTCCACGCCATCGACAACTGCGCCGCATCAATCGGAAACGGCGGGTCTTCGGCACGCAACGCACAGCCTTCAACCAATGCACACGCCGCATAATCGGGCACGGTGGCGATCATTTCGGTGCCGGCCAGCAACGCGCGCAAACCACTGAACTGTGGCACGCCGAGCACGACGCGGCGGCTGCGGCCGAGCTTGGCCAAGTCGAGGTCGATGTTGCCGCTCAAGTCGCCGGAGAACGAGACCATCGCGTGCGGGCGTGCGCAGTATTCGTCGAGCGTCAGCGGGCCTGGGCGACCGTCGCCGCGCAGGACTTTGCAGGGGATGTCGCGGAGTTTTTTGCGTTTGGCGTTGGCCGGCAGGTCGGTGGTGTAACTGACACCGACGGAGATCTCGCCGGACGCCAGCAGCGCCGGCATCAGCAAGTAGTTGGCGCGGCGCACCACGACGACGATGCCCGGTGCCTCTTCCTGAAGCTGACGCAACAACGGCGGGAACAGGCCGAATTCCGCGTCGTCCGACAAGCCGATCCGGAACACATCGCAGCTGCTTGCTGGCTCGAATTCCTTGGCGCGGCTGACAGCGCCGGAGATCACGTCCATGGCCGGTTGCAGTTCTTTGAGAATATCGAGCGCGCGCGCCGTCGGCTCCATGGCGCGACCGTTGCGCAGCAGCAACGGATCATCGAACAGATCGCGCAAACGGCCTAACGCGGCGCTGACGGCGGGTTGGCCCATGAACAGTTTTTCGGCCACGCGGGTCAGGTTCTTTTCGAACATCAAGGCTTCGAAAATCACCAGCAGATTCATGTCGACGCGGCGCAGATCGTTACGGTTCATGGGCTCGATTTCCTTGTATGGCCAGCCAGACGCAAGTGCTACGCACTTTACTCGATCAACAGCCCATCCAGCGCGGATCTGTTAAGCGAATTAACAACGATTAACTCGTCAGCGGCCAGCCCGCGCACAACAATCGGTGGCCTGCGCAGCGTTGTTTTTTGACCTGAGGGAAAGCGCCGAGTGTGCGTTCCCCACCGACACGGATCCTGGCCATGGCTCACTCTCTGCAAACCGTCGCCCTCGCCCCTGCCTGCGAACCCCTCGTGCCACGCACCGGTGGCCTCAGCCCGCAACGGGTGCGGCGGGTCAAGCA
The DNA here is from genome assembly GCF_049959085.1 of Pseudomonas rustica. Classification (NCBI taxonomy): domain Bacteria; kingdom Pseudomonadati; phylum Pseudomonadota; class Gammaproteobacteria; order Pseudomonadales; family Pseudomonadaceae; genus Pseudomonas; species Pseudomonas rustica. Next base: position 3,357,336 of record NZ_CP188200.1, read on the forward strand.
ACTGATCCTCGACCGTCTCGGCGAAAGTCTGGAAGTCACCGAACTGGCGCAGGCGTGCTCGCTGTCGCGCAGTCATTTTTCGCGAGCCTTCAAGTGCAGCACCGGCGTGTCGCCACAAGACTGGATACGCAGCCAACGCCTCGCCCGCGCCAAACTGTTGATCCAGCACACCGACCTGAGCCTGACGCAAATCAGCCTGGAATGCGGTTTCTGCGATCAGGCGCATTTCTGCCATATTTTTACTCGCAGCGAAGGGATCAACCCGTTCGCCTGGCGCTGCCAGGTCATGCGTGAACCGAGAAGTCCTCGCCCACTGTCATGAAGTTTTGAACCCACCACTCACACCAGCCGTTGCACCGATGCTCAAACCTGAGGATTATGCCCGGACACCGCGAAACAGACGCCCTGCGCGCTCGCCCAGTGCTGTTTCGTCCTGTCCGCTGCAGCACCGCAGGAGTGAGTGGTTGAGTCTTCCGTCAAATCAGGCCATCGGCTTCGGCCCTTATCGGATTTACCCGGCACAACGGCTGGTGCTTGAGGGTGAGCAACCGTTGAGGCTGGGTCGCCGGGCCATGGACATTCTCCTGATTTTGCTGGCGCACGCTGGCGAAGTGGTGAGCAAGCAGGCGTTGATGGCCGGAGTGTGGCCGGACAGCGTTGTCGAAGACATCAATTTGCGCGTGCACATGGCCGCCTTGCGCAAGGCACTCGGCGATGGTCAGGCCGGTCAGCGCTACATCGTCACCGTGGCGCAGCGGGGTTACAGCTTTGTCGCACCGATTCTGCAACAGAACATCGATCAACAACCCGCTGGCACGCACGTTGGGCGACATAACCTGCCGCTGCGGCGCACGCGGATGATCGGCCGCCAAATGCTGGTCGACAGCCTGATGACGCAATTGCCGCGTCAGCGCTGCATCACCTTGGTCGGCCCCGGCGGAATCGGCAAAACCACGGTTGCCCTGCGCGTTGCCGAGCAATTGATCGGGCATTATCGCGATGGCATTCGCTTGCTCGATCTGGCACCGCTGAGTGATCCGCGAATGATCTACTCGCACCTCGCCGCCCTCCTCGACACGTTGCTCAACGATCACGATCCGCAGACCAGTCTGATCAACGCCCTGCGCGATCGGCAAATGCTGCTGGTGATCGACAATTGCGAGCACTTGATCGACGCCGTCGCCCTGCTCAGCGAGAGCATTTTGCGCGGCGCGCCGCAGGTGCACATTCTGGCGACCAGTCGCGAAAGCCTGCGCGCCGAGGGCGAGTATGTGCAGCGGCTGGAATCCCTCGACTGCCCGCCGGACATCGTCCTCGACCGCGCGCAGGCATTGAGTTTTGCAGCCCTGCAACTGTTCGTCGAACGGGCCATGGCCGCTTGCGAAAACTTTGAAATCAGCGACGCCGAACTGCCGCTGGCGATTGAAATCTGCCGACGCCTGGACGGTATTCCGCTGGCGCTGGAGTTGGCGGCCGCGCAAATCGGCGAATTGGGATTGAGCGGTTTGTCGAAGCAGTTGCAGGGGCGTTTGCCGCCCGTGGCGCCGGACAATCAGGATCGTCACGTCACACTGCGGGCCACGCTGGACTGGAGTTTCAATTTGCTCACCGCTTGTGAGCAAACCTGCTTGCGGCGGCTGGGGGTGTTTCGCGGCGGCTTCACGCTAGAGTCCGCTGCGGCAGTCATTGGTGGCCAGCACCTCACGCCCGGTGAAGTGTTTGGCTCGATCACGCAATTGGTCGCCAAATCACTGCTGAACGTTGAAGTCGGCGATGAAGAGGTGTTCTACCGTTTGCTCGACACCACCCGCCGTTATGCCCTGGAAAAACTCTATATGTCGGGCGAGCTTGGACAGACCCGCAAGCGCCACGCGGAGCGCTGTCTGGCGCTGATGCATCAGGCGCAGAGCGCTTGGGAACACACGCCGACCACGCTGTGGATCGAGCGCTATGCGCGAGGTCTGGAAGATTTGCGCGCGGCGCTGGACTGGAGCCTGAACGGTGACGGCCCGGATGAGCTGGCGATTCGATTGGCCGCCGCTTCCGCGCCGTTATGGCAGGAACTGTCGCTGCTCAAGGAATACGGCGGTTACGTGCGTCAGGCGCTGTCCCTGCTCGAGGATGCAGAGACGCCGTGTCCGCGTCTGCAAATCGCCTTGAATCTCGCACTCGGCAGCGCCTGTTATCACACTTGGGGCGGCACCCCGGAAACCATTGACGCGTTTGCCAATGCCACTGCGCTGGCCCATCAGCATGGCGATGTCGCCGGGCAACTGCGGGCGGTGTCGGGGCACATGGCGGTCAATCTCAGTTGTGGGCATTACCAAATGGCTCTTGAGCAGAGCGAACAATTCGATCGCCTCGGCCTGCACGGTGATCCGCTTTTGACATTAAGTACTCACCGTTTGCGCGTGCTGGCGCTGCACTACGCCGGCGACCAGACGCAGGCGCGCATCCACGCCGAACAAGTGATTCAGCGCATGGCGCAGAGCGGTCACCTCAATCGCTTTACCCACGGTTTCGGCGTGCAATACGACCAGAGCGTCGCTTCGCTGACCGTACTCGCCCGCGTGTTGTGGTTGCAGGGTTTTCCCGAACAGGCGTGGAATACGGCGCGGCAGGCGCTGGACATCGCGGTGCAGATCAATCATGGCACCTCGATTTGCTACACCCTGGCGCTGTCCACCTGTCTGATCGCGCATTACAACGGTGATGAGCAGAACGCGCGGGCCTTGCTGCGTCTGCTGCTGGAGCAGTCGCAGAAGCATTCGGTGCTGCTGTTTCATACGTGGGGGCGGCATTACGCGCAGGTGATTGATGCTGAGACGCCGACGGTTGTGCGGGCGGAGGGTGGCGGGTTGATCCGGGAAATCATGGTGACGCTGGACAGTGGTTTTGTGGATGACGCGTTGCTGGAGCGGGCGCGCAGTGGTGCGGCGGGTTGGAGCACGGCGGAGATATTGCGGGCTCGGGCGGAGCAGCTTTTGGCTGAAAATTTGGGCTGTGAAGAAGGAAGCCTTCGCGAGCAGGCTCGCTCCCACAGAGATTTATGCCCGACGCAATGCCAATGTGGGAGCGAGCCTGCTCGCGAAGGCGCCAGATCCAACATCACAAAAACCCAAGAAGCAGAACACATCCTGCTGCAGGCCCTGTCCATCGCCCAAACCCAAGGCGCGCTGGCCTGGGAACTGCGCAGCGCCACGTCACTGGCCCAGCTCTGGCAGCAACAATCGCGCTACCACGAAGCCCTTGATCTGCTGACCCCGATCTACCAACGTTTCACCGAAGGCTACGCCACCCCGGACTTGCGCAAAGTGCGCCAGCTACTCAACAAGTTGCGCAGTCAAACGCAAGCCTGAAACCCGGGATGACCGCCGCAGAAAATGTAAATGGCGATGTTCAAAATCACCGCTGATGAGTTTTGCCCGCGCGTACAACCGAGTGGTATTGAGCATTCGATAGTGCAACGCCCCCTCTCCGCGCTTTACCGTCAGTAACGACTTCTGCACCAACTGATCAATGATCAACTGCCCGTGTGCCTCGGCGAGCACCGCCAGCGCCGCCTCAAGCGTAAAAGCCACTTTGAACACCGACAAACGTTGCAGCACCCGCTGCTGTTGTTCGCTCAAGCGCTGATAGCTCCAGTCCAGCGCGGCTTGCAGGGTCTGATGCCTTGGCTCAGCAGTGCGCCGCCCCTGAAGCTGTAGACTATTACTCAATTGCGCTTGCAACCCCACCAGCGCCAGCGCATCGATTTGCGCTGCCGCCAGTTCTATCGCCAACGGCAAACCGTCGAGGCGCCGACAGATTTCGCGCACGACTTCCAGATCCTGAAGTCGCAGGCAAAACCCCTGCTGACGTGCGCGGGCGCGGCTGACAAACAGCTGCACCGCCGAATAACCCATGGTTTCCTCGACACTGTCCAGCGCGCTCGACGGGGGAAGGCTCAGCGGAGGCAAGTGCTGCACGGTTTCCAGATCGGCTTGCAGCGCTTCGCGGCTGGTCACGAGGATCGACAAACGCGGCGCCGCATTCAGCAGTTTCTCCACCAGAGACTTGCAGGCGTCGCGCAGATGCTCGCAGTTGTCGAGCAGCAACAGCGTATGACGACTGGCCAACGTGGCGAGATCGGTATTTAGCGTTTGCAAAACGTGATCAAACAGCGCCGTGCCATCGTCGACAAGCGCCAGATCCACCCGCCACACGCCATCGCGAAAGTGCTGCAGCAACAACTCGGCCGCGCGCAAAGCCACCGTGGACTTCCCGACCCCGGCCGGGCCCGTCACGCTCATCAACCGGCACAGTGGCAGTTGCCGCACCATCGAACCGACTAACGAATCGCGGCCGGTCACCGGCGTCAGGCGTGCCGGCAGATTGTGCTGGGGCGCTTGCAGGGTTTCGAACACCACTTGCGCGGTATTGTCGCCCTGCACCGGGGCGACGAAGCTGTAGCCGCATTGCGGCACGTTGACGATGTAGCGCTGGCCATTTTCACCGTCACCCAGCGCTCGGCGCAGCGCGGCAATGTGCACGCGCAAATTGATCTCTTCGACCACCGACGTCGGCCAGACCAGCGCAATCAAGTGCTCCTTCTTGACCACTCGACCGGCGCGCTCGACCAGCACTTGCAGAATGTCCAGCGCACGCCCGCCCATGCGCAATTGCCGATCCCCTTCCAGGATCAGCCGCTGGCGCAAGTGGAACGCGTAAGGGCCAAAATGCAGCACTGACGCCGAGGTCAAATCGATGGGGCTGTTCATGCCATCATCTTGGCAGCCTCAAGTGACGGTACAACTGCCACGCGGGGCGCAACACGGACTTCCGGGTGCGCGAAACGGACAGAACCGCTCTAGCTGAACTGTTCGCGGTACTGCGCAGGGGTCAGACCGAGCTTTTCTGCAAACAGAAAACGCATATGGCGGACGCTGCCGAAACCACTTTTGTAAGCCACGGTTTTCAGCGGCAAGTCGCTGGTTTCCAGCAAATTACGGGCGCAATCGATACGCGCACTTTGCAGAAACTCCATCGGCGTCATGTCGACGTCACGGCTGAACAGGCGCGCGAAATGCCGCGCACTCATGTTCGCCAGTCCTGCCATGCGCTCGATGGTGAAAGCCTCGTCGAGGTGTTCAAGGACGTAATTCTGCACGCGGGTAATCGGCGTTTCCTGCGGCGCAACCGCTGCCATCAACGGGCTGAACTGCGCCTGACCACCTTGGCGTTTCATGACGACCAGCAACACTTTGGCGACATTCTGCGCGAGCGTCTTGCCGTGGTCTTGAGCGACTACGGCCAACGCCAGATCGATACCCGCGGTGACCCCGCCCGAAGTGATCAAGTTGCGATCCTCGACGAAAATCTGATCGGTCGCGACATCTGCCTTGGGAAATCCCTTAATCAGACGTTCGGTGTAATTCCAGTGGGTGGTGACGCGATAGCCGTCGAGCAACCCGGCATGTCCCAGCACAAATGCGCCGGTACAGATTGACCCGTAGCGCTCGGCCCGATTGACCGCGCCCTTCAACCAATTGAGCAACGGCGGAGACTTGTCGTTGTAGGCACCGGGGCCGCCCGGCACCAACAGTAAGTCGTAGTACTCGTCTGTCTGCTCAATATGGCGGTCGGCGTGTACCAACACGCCATTTGAAGCGCGCAGGGGGCCGGGCTCGGTGCCAAGCGTGGTCAATTGGTAATGTGCTTCAGCCTTCAAAAAGCGGTTGGCGACCGAAAAAACTTCCAGCGGCCCGGCCATGTCCAGCAGAAGAAAGTCGGGGAACAGCACCATTGCCACGGTTTTCATGGAAGATTTCACTGAGTTCAAAGAAAGAAAGACGCACCGGATACGCGAGGCATTATGGCCAACTGCAGCGCAGACGTCGGAAAAAATGCGTGAACCACCGCGCAAAACTGTCAACCTGATCAGGACAGTCTTTCAATTTTCATCTACTTATTGCACTAGGCAATTACCATTAACCTTCTCCTCACTCGGACGAATTAACGTCCCGTAAGGAGATTTCATCATGCTGACTCTTCGCAAAGCCTCCGATCGTGGCCTCGCCAATCATGGCTGGTTGAAGTCGTTCCACACCTTTTCCTTCGCCAGCTACCGCGACCCGCGTGAACAGGGTTTCTCTGACCTGCTGGTGATCAACGATGACCGCGTTGCTGCCGGTAAGGGTTTCGGCCAACACCCGCACCGCGATATGGAGATCTTTTCCTACGTGCTGGAAGGCGCGCTGGAACACAAAGACACCTTGGGCACCGGTTCGGTCATCCGCCCCGGCGATGTGCAACTGATGAGCGCCGGCAGCGGCGTGGCGCACAGCGAGTTCAACCACTCGGCGACCAAGCCTGTGCACTTCCTGCAAATCTGGATTGTGCCGGAAGTCAGTGGCGCCAAACCGCGTTATCAGCAGGAGCACTTCAGCGCCGAGAAAAAACGCGGTCGCCTGCAATTGATCATCTCGCCGGACGGCAAAGATGGATCGCTGAAAGTGCGCCAGGATGCGCGAGTGTATGCCGGCCTGTTCGATGGCAAGGAAAGCGCCACACTGAAACTGGCCGCTGACCGTTATGCTTACGTGCATGTGGCACGAGGCAGCGTTGAACTCAATGGCGTGCAATTGCAGGAAGGCGATGGCGTGCGGGTTCGTGAGGAACAGACACTGACCTTGAGCAATGGCGTAGACGCCGAGGTGCTGGTGTTTGACTTGCGGCCGCAGGAATTGCCGCAGATGCCGTAAGCAGTATTTCAACGCCAACAGAAACGGCCTTCTTTTGAAGGCCGTTTTTTATTGGGGTGGTACCGGTATTTGCAACGAGGCCGGCTTTTGCACGCTGATGTCTTTGCCCAGTTGAATTGCTGCGAGCGTAGTCTGCAGGGTAGTCAGCACGGCGGCTTGATTGGCGAAGTGCGCGGCCACAACGATGGTGATCACTCCGAAAAAATGTACGGCAGTCGCTGCCCAGTAATTAGCCTTCACAGTCGATGCCTGTTTGATGGCTTCTTTCGACTCTTCGGCGATTTTTTGCACTCCGGCCCACATCAAATCATAGCGTCTATCCCGCTCGGTTTGAGTCTTGTCCCGCTCGGCCTGGGCCGAAAGAAAGGCGTCGAATCTCGCCGACACACCCTCAAGCCGAGCATCCATTCTGGCTTCGATGGTTTCTATCTTTGCATTGAATTCTTCGCGACTGATTGCACTCATGGTTTGGGTATTCCGACCTTGTCTCGACAGGTCACTGATTAAGTTTTGACTGAGTTCCGTAGTTTTCAATTCGACACCTTCCTGGGTCTACCGATACCGTCCCTGGTACTCCACATCAGTGCGAGCCTTTGGCCTCTCACCGAGCTGTCGTAACGATAGAACTCGCCCAGTCGGCTGACAAGCCAGCCGATTCTGCCTGTTTTGTAGGCCGTTTCGTCAGAAGTCGTAGCCCTTGCATCTAGTCATTCTCAGATGCAAACACACCGACAATCTGCTCGATCACCGCCCTCACCCGCGCGGTATGGCGCAGATCCGCGTGGGTCACCAGCCACACGTCGTACGGTAACGGTCGAGTACGTTCGGGCCAGAGCCTGACCAGACCATCGCGCTCGCCCATGTACACGGGAATTTCTCCTACACCGAGACCGGCCGCCATTGCCCGGCGCACCAACAGGCTGGAGCCGAGGCCGGCAACAATCCGCCCGCGAGTCATCGGTTCAGAGACCAGCGTCAGGTCTTTATTGCCCTGCAAATACGGCTGATAGACCACCAGATCATGCCCCTCGAACGCCGAGCCCGGTTGCGGAATGCCCTTGGCATCGACGTACGCTTGCGAAGCGAACAGCCCCACCGGCCAGCGGGCAATTCGCCGGGCGATCAGATCCGGATTGTCCGGCCGCGTGTTGCGCACGGCGATGTCCGCCTCGCGCTTGGCCAGGCTGAGAATCTGCGTGGACGCGTCCAGTTGCACGCGTACGTCCGGGTGCAACTCGTGCAGGCGGGCAATGGCCGGAATCAGAAAATCGATGGCCAGCGAATCGGTGGTGCTGACGCGCACATTGCCGGTCAGGCGGTCGTCGAGCCCCTGAATCTGTCGCTCAAGCTCCAGCGCCGAATGCTCCATTTTCTCCACGTTCTTCAGCGCGGCCTCACCCACCGCCGTCAACGCGTAACCGTCGGAGGTGCGCAGGAACAACGTCGCACTCAGGGACTTTTCCAGCGCAGTGATGCGTCGCCCTACTGTCGCTTGATCAACTCCCAGCACCCGCGCTGCGCCGCGTAACGTCGACTCGCGACAAACCGCGAGAAACACCCGCGCATCATCCCAATTCATGCTGTCTCCTGATGATGCAAATACGCATCAGTGCGCCGCTTAATCGCTGCGCGAATGCAGCAACGATAGCCGATATCCTCAGCGCCATATACCTTCCTCGAGATCGCTCTCATGCGTACTTCATCATCCACCGGCCTCTGGCTGCCGATCTTCGCCGGACTCTGCGCCAGCCTGGTCAGCATCGGGCTGGCGCGGTTTGCTTACACACCGCTGATTCCTGCGCTGATTCAAGCGCAATGGTTTTCTGCCAACGACGTCGTGTACCTCAGCGCCGCCAACCTTGTCGGTTATTTGATCGGTGCCCTGCTCGGCCGTCCCGTGGCGCGGCAACTTGGCAACAAAAATGCGCTGCGCCTGATGATGTTCGCGGTGACAGCGGCATTTTTCGCCTGTGCCTATCCGCTGTCAGTAAGCTGGTTTTTCGGCTGGCGACTGCTGTCGGGGATTGCCGGTGGCGCGATCATGGTGCTGGTGGCTGCGACCGTGCTGCCGCATGTGCCGGCCGCGCGCAAAGGGCTGGCCAGTGGCGCGATTTTTCTGGGGATCGGTTTGGGCATCGCCGGCTCGGGGACGATTGTGCCGCCGCTGTTGAGTTCGGGTCTGCAAACGACTTGGCTGGGACTGGGCGCTTTGTCGCTGTTACTGACGGCGTTGAGCTGGTTCGGCTGGCCTGCGAACCTGCCGCAGCCGACCGTCTCACATGATGTGGCGGCGACTCAAGCGACTCCGCCCGGCGTTTATCTGCTGTTCGCTCAATACGCCTTCATGGCGGCGGGTCTGGTGCCGGCGATGGTTTTTCTGGTGGATTACGTGGCGCGTGGACTCGGTGCCGGGGCGCATGTCGGCGCGTTGGTGTGGGTGATGTATGGCGTGGGCGCGATTGTCGGGCCGGTGAGTTATGGCTTTCTGGCGGATCGATTCGGCGCACGTAAAAGTATTCGGCTGGTGCTCGTCGTGCAGGCGATCACGCTGGGGCTGCTGGCGGTTTCGCATTCCTTTCTGGCACTGGCGCTGCTCGCGGTGATTCTCGGTTCATTCCCGCCGGGCATCGTGCCGCTGGCCCTGGCTCGGGTGCATGAGCTGGTGCCGAATCATCATCGCCAGCAAATCGCCTGGAGCCGCGCCACGGTGTCGTTTGCGACGTTTCAGGCGTTGGCCGGGTTTGCCTATTCGGCGCTGTTCAATGCCACGGGCGGCCATCACGCGTTGCTGTTTGTGATTGCTGCTGGTGCGATTGCGGTGGCGCTCATCCTGGAGTTAGCCATGAACGTATGGACACGCACAATCCAATGTAGGAGTGAGCCTGCTCGCGAACGCGGTGTGTCTGGCAACCCTGCATCGACTGCCCCGACGCCATCGCGAGCAGGCTCACTCCTACAGGGGTGCGGGGATTGACCTGAATTTATTGATCGACGCAGCACTCCCATTTACACAAACCTTTGCTGAGAGGACTCTGCATGTCTTTGCCCACCCAAATGACCCAAATTCAAATCACCGAACCCGGTGGCCCGGAAGTCCTGCAACCCAAACGCGTACCGTTGCCAGTCGCCGCTGAAGGCCAAGTACTGATCCGCGTACACGCAGCCGGCGTAAACCGTCCGGATGCCTTACAACGTGCCGGCAAATACCCGATGAAGCCAGGCATGGATCCGATTCCCGGGCTCGAAGTGGCCGGTGAGGTCGTGGCGCTGGGCGCCGGCGTCAGCCAGTTTGCCGTGGGCGACCGGGTTTGCGCGTTGACCAACGGCAGCGGCTACGGCGAGTACTGCGCGGTTCCAGCAGGCCAGACCTTGCCGATTCCCGACGGCATCGACTGGATTCAAGCGGCAGCGATCCCGGAAACCTTCTTCACCGTGTGGGCCAATCTGTTCGTGCTCGGGGCCGCCAGCCGTGGCCAACGCGTGCTGATTCACGGCGGCACCAGCGGCATCGGTACCACCGCGCTGATGCTCTGCCGCGAATTCGGCATCGAAACTTTTGCCACCGCCGGTAGCGCTGACAAATGCGCGGCAATCAGCAAACTCGGCGGCCAGCCGATCAACTATCGCGAAGAGGATTTCGCCGCGGTGATCGCCAAGAAGACCGACGGCAAAGGCGTGAATGCGATTCTCGACATCATGGGTGGTTCGTACCTCAACGGTAATGTCAGCGCGCTGGCGATAGACGGCCGGCTGGTGATGCTCGGCTTCCTCGGCGGCGCCCGTGCCAATGACTTCGATCTGCTGGCAATGATGGCCAAACGTGCGGTGATCACCGGTTCGCTGCTGCGCGCCCGCACTGCGGCGGAAAAAGCCGAGATCGCCAGCCAACTGCGCGAGCACGTCTGGCCGGCACTGGCTGCCGGGCGCTGCCTGCCGATCATCGACAAGGTCTACCCGCTCGCCGACGCGGCCCAGGCCCACGCGCACATGGAGGCCGGCGACCATATCGGCAAGATCGTGTTGCGGGTGATTTAAGCCGTTGCAGCATTTTGTAATCGTTGCCCACGGGCGCTGGTCGAAATTGTCACGCGCAGACCGAGGGTTCTGGTAAAAAGCGTTCTTTGTCTGCATGGTGAAACGTTTAATGTTCCAGGCCTTCATGACTCGTCTGCGACGCCGCCGTCTGGCGTTCGCCTGCATGGCTGCGCTGATTATCGGCGTGCCAACGAGTTGTGCCGTGCTCGAACACACCGAGCGCAAACTGCTGTTTCGCATCGAACCGGGCACGGCCGGCTGGTATCACGGCTTGCCCGGCAGTGTGCAGGAACTCGACCTGCAGCCAAAAAGCTTCAAGGCCGGGCAGAACATTCACGCGTGGTGGTGGCCGGCGGAAAAAGCCAATGCCCCGGCCATTCTCTATTTGCACGGCGTGCGCTGGAACCTGACTGGGCAGTTGTTCCGCATTGAGCAATTGCGCGCAGCGGGTTACTCGGTGCTGGCCATCGACTATCGCGGTTTCGGCCAGAGCCACGGTGATCTGCCGTCGGAAAGCAGCGTTTACGAAGATGCCCGCGTCGCCTGGGAGCGCTTCAAACTGCTGCAACCGGATCCGAACAAACGCCTGATCTACGGCCACTCTCTTGGCGGCGCAGTGGCGATCGATCTGGCTGCAGAACTTGGCCAGGACGCCGAGCTTAATCACACACCGCTGCCGGTTCGTGGATTGGTGATTGAATCGACCTTCACCACACTGGCGGACGTCGCCGCGTCTGTGGCCAACACCTCGCTACCGGTGCGCTGGTTGCTCTCGCAGAAATTCGATTCGATCGACAAGATCGCCGACATTCATATGCCTTTGCTGGTCGTACACGGTCTGGCCGACGCTTTCGTGCCACCGCGTTTCAGTGAGCAACTGTTCAATGCCGCGCAACAACCCAAGCGTCTGCTGTTGGTGCCGGGAGCAACGCACAACAACAGCATGGCGCTCGGCGGTCAAAGTTATCGCAAAGCGCTGGACAGCCTGATGCAATCCAAACCCGCTCCCCGCATGGCCGGGCCTGCTTTGTTAAAAAGCTCAGGCGATTCCTGATCAAGTTTTAGACGGTGCTGAACACGATGTTTTTTCAGGTTGGGCTTTTTGCTTTAGCGCTGGGCCAATTCGTGGCGTATGCACTGTTCGTAATAAATTTGCTTGATCGCCGCCGGTTTGAGCTTCGAGCTGCTGTTGTAGGTCTGCTCGGTGATCCCCATCGCGGTCATGCGCATCCACGGTTGCTGGAACTTGCGCACCTGCAATTGCTTTCGCGCGCCATATAAAGACACGCCAGACAGCTTGGATTGCTGCGCCCCGGCGGCCATGTCTGAACCCCAGGTGCAGGCAAACTGATGACTCTTGCTAATCTCTTTCGCCTCGACAGTCGAAGCAAAGGCAGCCAGGGAAAGCGTTGCAACGGTGATGGCAATCGTCCGCATATAGCCAACCTAACCTTTTGAAAAAAGGCGATTTTGACCGGATGTTTCCGATCAGGGGGCCAGCAATTTGCCGCCTATTGAGGATTTTTTCAGACTGGAAATAAGGTCGGCAAGGGTTACCGCTCGTCCAGCGCGATGCACCTTTAACGCCCTCGCCCTTCCAATGCGATACATCCCCAGCGTGGAAGGCTCAGACCATGAACAAGAAAATTGCCACCCTGTCGCTCGCTAGTCTGCTTGTCGCCGGCCCTGTTTACGTCTTGGCGAGCGACCAGAATATGGCCGGCTCCGCAGCCCCGCCGACCGCCATGCCGGGAGTCAATCAGTCGAAAAGCTCGAAAGGCAACGACGACAAGGCCAGCAAGAAGGGCGAGGAATCATCAGGCGGGAACGCCGGCGCGGAGTCCCATGAAACGGCGAAGGATGCGGCGACATCGAGTGATTCTGAGGACATTAAAAAAGCACCCAAGCCTTGATCCCGTTATGCAAAAAAGCCCAATCGGTGCCGGTTGGGCTTTTTCTTGTCAGTCGTAGAGCAACTGCCGTGGACCTTTTCCGCTAACACCGCCGAGCCGTATACCCATTCCCGGCGATTTGCGTGCCTACACACCTCAGATTATTGAAGCGGTGCTTTACCTTCGACGGTAAGGCCGTCAAGTCCACTTGATCAGGATTGATAACGACGCGGATAGCTGGATCGAGAGGATTGACGTAGAGTGCGACGCTTTCAGACATCGATGATCAATATGAAAACTATGAACAAACTCAGTGCAGCAAGCTTTATGGTTATGGCAGCTTTATTTCTATCAGGCTGCAACGATAAAAATGAAAATACAACCGTCACCACTAACGCCACGGACAAATGCAACGTGGAGTCGATTAACGGCAAAACCGACGCAATTGTTTATGTCAAGCGAGGTACCGTTGAAATCAACGGTTGGGCGTTTGATGATGCCAAGCACGCTGTAGCGCAGGATTTGCAGATTTACTTAGTGGGTGCACAAGGCAAATCCCTCACTGCGAAGGATCCTGAGAAAATTCAGCGCCCTGATGTAGCCAAGGTGTACAACAACAAAGAGCTTACGAACTCTGGTTTCAAATTCACTGTAGACACTTCGTCGTTCGTACCAGGTGCCTACGGTATTACTTTGAAAATGCTTGAAGGAAATACGCAGTCTGTTTGTCAGTCCAAGAAATCTCTAGTGATTATGTAAATTAGCGGCTGACAAATTGGCCGATTGTTGCAACTGCTGTCTTGAGGAATCAGCCTGATGGCGCTTTCACACGGAGTTCCACTGATGGAATCTCGTTGGAAAAAATGTGACGACCGAGCTGGCGTCTGAGTGGCACCCCTCACGCAGTCAGGGGGCGGTTCTCTCAGTCGTCCAGAAGCCCTGGCTCTACGCCGGGGCTTTGCTATTCATGGGGCATGACTTCACCTATTGAATACAGGACTGATCGAAGGCGCAGGCCGGGGGACTTCCCGTACCTGCTCCGCGCCTATGTCGAGGCACATCTCAGCCTGTATCAGGTTCGTCAATAGTTGAAGGCTTCGTGAACAAGCCCGCGAATCATTCCAAACAAAAACCCCGCATTTGGCGGGGCTGGCTTCTGAAAACTGTGATCACTTGAATTTCGGCGTGATACCCATGCGATAAAGCAAAGATCTCGCTACAGCAGTAAACGCGGTATCTCGAGGATCAATCGCCTTGGCATCTATTTCGATGGTGCCTTCATCACCCAGAATCACGTTACCGAACCTATCGATTCTGAGAGCCCAGACCGGAATCCAGATCTCATCGCCTCGTTCAGAAACAACGCTTTTCTCAAAAACATATCGGCCAAAAATTTCGTCACGCAAAATCTGGATATCCAGACTTCCGCGAGCATTTCCGAATGGAGATTTGATCTGAGATTCAAGACTCTGTTGAAAAAAAAATTCAATGCCAAATTTCTCTAGCGCATCTTGCGTATCGAGGGAAGTCTTGATTCCGTTCAATAGTCGCTTGCAAAAAATCCTGATTGCATAAATGACGTTGACGGTCTCTTCAACAACCATCTGCTCTTTCAGTCCCACCTGTTCGAATTTCAAAGTGCGTTCTCATCCAATTGAACAGGCATTATGCCATCACAAAGAGCTTGCTCACCACCATTGCTACCTACGGACTAGAGCCTCTGGTGCTCTGAAACGGATTCAGCCATCCTCCCCGCCGACAATCTCACCGAGTTTTTTGTGCAGGTACAAAAAAGCCGATCTAGATGATCGGCTTAAGTGTCTGATTTTAATCAGGAATTATGGTCGGGACGGAGTGATTCGAACACTCGACCCCTAGCACCCCATGCTAGTGCGCTACCGGACTGCGCTACGCCCCGACTGGTTTTGCATCTCACCCTTCACCTCGAAGAGCGTTCAAGAATATATCGCAAGCTTTTGAAAACTGGAAGTATTCAAAAGCAGCTTTTTATTTCTTGAGAACCACCAGCACGTCTTCCAATTCGGCAATCATCTGGCGAATCATCTGCTTGTATTGGGTGGTGTCGTCTTTGGCTTCATCGCCGGACAGGCGCAAGCGTGCGCCGCCGATGGTGAAACCTTGATCGTAAAGGAGCGCGCGGATCTGCCGGATCATCAGCACGTCCTGGCGCTGATAATACCGGCGGTTTCCGCGGCGTTTGACGGGGTTGAGTTGAGGAAACTCCTGCTCCCAGTAGCGCAGCACGTGTGGCTTTACGGCACACAGCTCGCTGACTTCACCGATGGTGAAGTAGCGTTTGCCCGGGATGACGGGTAGTTCGTCGTTATGACTTGGTTCCAGCATAAGCCTCAACTCGGGCCTTCAACTTCTGCCCTGGACGAAAGGTGACCACACGGCGAGCCGTGATCGGGATTTCTTCCCCCGTTTTCGGGTTGCGGCCAGGCCGCTGGCGTTTGTCCCGAAGGTCGAAATTGCCGAAACCGGACAATTTGACCTGCTCGTTGTCTTCAAGAGCGTGCCTGATTTCCTCGAAAAACAGTTCTACCAATTCCTTGGCTTCCCGCTTGTTCAGGCCCAGCTCTTCATACAGACGTTCCGCCATCTCAGCTTTCGTCAAAGCCCCCATACGTCACTTCCTTAACGTGGCGTTCAACCTTTGTTCGAGCGAGGTGAGGATATTTTGCGTCGTCGAATTCACCTCATCGTCATTAAGAGTGCGCGATGGATGCTGCCAGGTCAAGCCAACTGCAAGGCTTTTTCTATCAGGATCAATGCCTTTACCCTGATATACGTCAAACAGCCTGAGATCTGTGAGCCATTCGCCTGCATTTTCACGGATTACGTCCAGTACTGCCGAGGCCGCGACGTCTTTGTGTGCAATTAATGCAAGGTCACGACGCACTTCAGGAAAGCGCGACAACTCGTGGAATTTCGGCATTTTACCGAGTGCCACTTCAGCCAGAACCAGCTCGAAAACGAAGACTGGACGATCCAGACCCAAGGCTTTCGACAATTCCGGGTGAATGGCGCCGATGAAACCGACTTCACGCCCTTCTCGCTCGATGCGCGCGGTTTGACCCGGGTGCAGCGCCGGGTGTTTGCCCGGTGCGAAAGTGAACGAATCCAGTGCACCGGCAAAACCCAGTACCGCTTCCACGTCAGCTTTGACGTCGAAGAAGTCGATGGTGTCGCGACCTTGTGCCCAGCCTTCCGGCAGACGGCTACCGCAGACAACACCCGACAGCATCGGCTCTTGCTTCAAACCTTCGAGCTGACCAACGAAGCGCAGACCGCTTTCGAACAGACGCACGCGATCTTGCTGACGATTGAGGTTGTGCTGCAGCGCCTTGACCAGACCCGGCCACAGCGACGAGCGCATGGCAGCCATGTCGTTGGAGATCGGATTGGCCAGCAACAGCGGCTCGATGCCTGGATTGAACAGTTCGAACTGGCGTGGATCGATGAAGCTGTAGGTGATCGCTTCCTGATAACCACGAGCCACCAGCAGACGACGCAGTTCCGGCAGATCGCTACGCGCTTCAGCCTTGGCTTGCGGCGCGAGACGCGCTTGCGGGTAACGAACCGGCAGACGGTTGTAACCGTACAGGCGTGCCAGTTCTTCGATCAGATCGACTTCAAGGCTGATGTCGAAGCGATGGCTTGGCACTTCTACGTGCCATTGGTCAGCGCCGTCGGCGGTAATGCCCAGACCCAGGCCGCTGAGCAGACGCTCAACCTGAGCCGAATCCATTTCCATGCCGAGCATCTGAGTGATGCGCTGCGAACGCAGGGTGATCGGCGCGATCGACGGCAGGTGCTGCTCGCTGACGGTCTCGATGATCGGGCCGGCTTCGCCGCCAGTGATTTCCAGCAGCAGGCCAGTGGCGCGCTCCATGGCTTCACGGGCCAGTTGCCAGTCAACGCCACGCTCGTAGCGGTGCGACGCATCGGTGTGCAGACCGTAGGAACGAGCCTTGCCCGCCACAGCGATCTGGTCGAAGAAAGCACTTTCCAGAAACACGTCGCGAGTGGTCGCGGACACACCGCTGTGCTCGCCACCCATCACACCGGCAATCGCCAGAGCGCGAGTGTGGTCGGCAATCACCAGCGTATCGCTACGCAGGCTGACTTCCTGACCGTCGAGCAGTACCAGCTTCTCGCCCTCTTCCGCCATGCGCACACGGATGCCGCCATTGATTTCGGCGAGATCGAAAGCGTGCAGCGGCTGACCCAGCTCGAGCATCACGTAGTTGGTGATGTCGACGGCAGCGTCGATGCTGCGCACGTCGGCACGACGCAGACGCTCAACCATCCACAGCGGCGTAGGCTTGGACAGGTCGACGTTACGGATCACGCGGCCGAGGTAACGCGGGCATGCAGCCGGCGCCAGCACTTCAACCGAACGCACTTCGTCGTGCACGGCAGCTACGGCCGGCACTACTGGACGGGTGACCGGAGCGTCATACAGCGCGCCAACTTCACGGGCCAGACCGGCCAGGGACAGGCAGTCGCCACGGTTCGGGGTCAGGTCAACCTCGATGCTGGCGTCTTCCAGATCCAGGTACACGCGGAAATCTTCGCCCACTGGCGCATCGGCCGGCAGTTCCATCAGACCGTCGTTGCCTTCACCAACCTGCAGCTCGGCTTGCGAGCAGAGCATGCCGTTGGACTCAACGCCACGCAGTTTGGCTTTCTTGATCTTGAAGTCGCCCGGCAGTTCGGCACCGATCATGGCGAACGGTATCTTCAGGCCCGGACGCACATTTGGCGCACCGCACACGACCTGAAAGGTTTCCGCGCCATTGCTGACCTGGCAAACGCGCAATTTGTCGGCATCAGGGTGTTGCTCGGTGCTCAGCACCTCGCCCACAACCACGCCGCTGAATACACCGGCGGCCGGCGTAACGCTATCGACCTCAAGACCGGCCATCGACAGACGAGCAACCAGCTCATCGCGATCTACCTGCGGGCTAACCCAGCCACGCAGCCATTGTTCACTGAATTTCATCCTGCTCTCCTAAGAATTCGTTACGACTAGCGAAATTGCGCGAGGAACCGCAAGTCGTTGTCGAAGAACAGACGCAAGTCGTTCACGCCGTAACGGAGCATGGCCAGACGCTCGACGCCCATGCCGAAGGCAAAGCCGGAGAACTCTTCCGGATCGATGCCGGACATGCGCAGCACGTTCGGGTGAACCATGCCGCAGCCCATCACTTCCAGCCAGCCGGTCTGTTTGCAGACGCGGCAGCCTTTACCGCTGCACATCACGCATTCCATGTCGACTTCAGCGGATGGCTCGGTGAACGGGAAGTACGAAGGACGGAAACGTACGGCCAGTTCTTTCTCGAAGAACACCCGCAGGAATTCTTCGATGGTGCCTTTGAGATCGGCAAAATTGATGTCGCGATCAACCAGCAGGCCTTCGACCTGGTGGAACATCGGCGAGTGGGTGATATCGGAGTCGCTGCGATACACGCGGCCTGGGCAGACGATGCGAATCGGCGGCTGCTTCGATTCCATGGTGCGAACCTGGACCGGCGAGGTATGAGTGCGCAGCAACATGTTGGCGTTGAAATAGAAGGTGTCATGCATCGACCGGGCCGGGTGGTGGCCTGGGATATTGAGCGCTTCAAAGTTGTGATAGTCGTCTTCGACCTCAGGGCCTTCGGCAATGCCGTAGCCGATGCGGGTGAAGAACTGTTCAACACGTTCCAGAGTGCGGGTAACCGGATGCAGACCACCGGAGGTCTGGCCACGGCCCGGCAATGTCACGTCAATGGATTCGGCGGACAGTTTGGCAGCCAGTTCGGCTTCTTCAAACAAGGCCATGCGCGCATTGAGAACGCCTGTTACACGCTCCTTGGCAACGTTGATCAGGGCGCCGACTTGCGGACGCTCTTCTGCCGGTAAATTCCCCAGGGTCTTCATCACCTGAGTCAATTCACCCTTTTTGCCAAGGTATTGAACCCGGATTTGCTCCAGGGCATTGATATCTTCAGCGCTTTGCACAGCCTCTAGTGCTTGAGAGACCAGCGCATCCAGGTTTTCCATGTACAGACTCCAGATACAAAATAGGGGAAGAGCTTGAAGGCTCTTCCCCTATTTAAGACGTTTACCACCTGGCCCCACGGAAGTGAGGCCGGGTGATTGTCGGGGGTACTTAAGCCAAGGTGGCTTTAGCTTTCTCGACAATCGCAGCAAACACCGCTTTTTCGTTCACTGCCAGATCAGCCAGAACCTTACGGTCGATCTCGATGGACGCTTTTTTCAGGCCAGCGATGAAACGGCTGTAGGACAGACCGTTAACACGAGCACCAGCGTTGATACGAGCGATCCACAGAGCGCGGAACTGACGTTTTTTCTGACGACGGTCACGGTAGGCGTATTGGCCTGCCTTGATTACCGCTTGCTTGGCAACACGGAATACGCGCGAACGTGCACCGTAGTAGCCTTTAGCAAGTTTCAGAATTTTTTTGTGACGCTTACGGGCAATGACGCCACGCTTTACACGAGCCATGAGTTACTTCCTCTATTCTTGACTAAAATTAACGAAGGCGCAGCATGCGCTCGACTTTTGCCACGTCAGACGGATGCAGCAAGCTGCTACCGCGCAGTTGACGCTTACGCTTGGTCGACATTTTAGTCAGGATGTGGCTCTTGAAAGCGTGCTTGTGCTTGATACCGTTAGCAGTTTTCAGAAACCGCTTAGCAGCACCACTTTTGGTTTTCATTTTTGGCATGTTCGGATACTCCGCATTCAGTTGATAAACATAATCAGAAGGCCTGCCGTGCCCTGTTGATTACTTCTTCTTTTTCGGGGCGATGACCATGATCAGCTGGCGTCCTTCCATCTTAGGATGCTGTTCGACCGAACCGTACTCGAGCAGGTCAGCTTCAACCCGCTTGAGGAGTTCCATCCCCAGCTCCTGGTGGGCCATCTCACGGCCGCGGAATCGCAAGGATACCTTGGCCCTGTCCCCATCACTCAGGAAACGTACCAGGTTGCGCAGTTTTACCTGGTAATCCCCTTCCTCCGTCCCTGGACGAAACTTGATTTCTTTAACCTGAATCTGCTTCTGGTTTTTTTTGGCCGCGGCAACCTGCTTCTTCTTCTCGAAGATCGATTTGCCGTAGTCCATCAGTTTGCAAACAGGGGGTACTGCATCGGCGGAAATTTCCACCAAATCCAGTTTGGCCTCTTCAGCCTTAAGAAGCGCGTCTTCAATTGACACAATCCCAAGCTGTTCACCTTCAGCCCCAATTAACCGAACCTCGCGTGCCGAGATATTCTCGTTGATCGGGGCTTTCGGTGCAGCTCGTTTATCTTGTCTCATTTCACGCTTAATAATAATTACTCCGAATCTGGGCGACCACGCCGGGAAACCGCTTGCGCGAGAAACTCAGCGAACTGGGCGACGGGCATCGAGCCCAGGTCAGCACCTTCACGAGTACGCACAGCGACAGTCTGCATCTCGACTTCCTTATCTCCGATTACCAAGAGATAGGGAACCTTGAGCAAAGTATGCTCGCGGATTTTAAAGCCGATCTTTTCATTTCTCAAGTCGGACTTGGCACGAAATCCGCTTTCGTTGAGAGTTTTTTCAACTTCTGCAACAAAATCTGCCTGTTTATCAGTGATATTCATGATCACCGCCTGGGTCGGCGCGAGCCACGCAGGGAATGCACCTTCATAGTGCTCGATCAAAATACCGACGAAACGCTCGAAGGAACCGAGGATCGCACGGTGCAACATCACTGGGTGTTTGCGGCTGTTGTCTTCGGAGACGTATTCAGCGCCCAAACGGACAGGCAGGTTAAAATCGAGCTGCAAGGTACCACATTGCCAGACGCGACCGAGGCAATCTTTTAGCGAAAACTCGATCTTCGGACCGTAGAACGCACCCTCTCCCGGCTGCAGATCGTACGGCAGGCCCGCAGAATCAAGGGCTGCAGCCAATGCGGCCTCAGCGCGATCCCACAGCTCGTCGGAACCGACGCGTTTTTCCGGACGAGTGGACAGTTTCATTTCGACGTCGGTGAAGCCGAAGTCGCGATAAACGTCCATGGTCAGCTTGATGAATGCAGCGGATTCGGCTTGCATCTGCTCTTCGGTGCAGAAGATGTGGGCGTCGTCCTGAGTGAACGCACGCACACGCATGATGCCGTGCAGCGCACCCGACGGCTCGTTACGGTGGCAGGCACCGAATTCGGCCAGACGCATCGGCAGCTCGCGGTAGCTCTTCAGGCCTTGGTTGAACACCTGCACGTGGCATGGGCAGTTCATCGGCTTGATGGCGTAGTCGCGGTTTTCCGACTGCGTGGTAAACATGTTGTCGGCGTAGTTGGCCCAGTGCCCGGATTTTTCCCAGAGGCTGCGATCAACGACTTGAGGGGTTTTGATCTCAAGGTAGCCGTTGTCACGCTGGATCTTGCGCATGTACTGCTCAAGCACCTGGTACAGCGTCCAGCCGTTCGGGTGCCAGAACACCATGCCCGGGGATTCTTCCTGAGTGTGGAACAGGCCCAGACGCTTGCCGATCTTGCGGTGATCGCGTTTTTCAGCTTCTTCGATGCGCTGGATGTAAGCCGCCAGCTGCTTCTTGTCTGCCCAAGCGGTGCCGTAAACGCGCTGCAATTGCTCGTTCTTGGCGTCGCCACGCCAGTAGGCGCCCGACAACTTGGTCAGTTTGAAGGATTTCAGGAAGCGAGTGTTCGGCACGTGCGGGCCGCGGCACATGTCGACGTATTCTTCGTGATAGTACAGACCCATGGCCTGCTCGTTCGGCATGTCCTCGACCAGACGCAACTTGTAGTCTTCGCCGCGAGCCTTGAACACTTCGATCACTTCGGCGCGCGGAGTGACTTTCTTGATGACGTCGTAATCTTTCTCGATCAGCTGCTGCATACGCTGTTCGATCGCAGCCATGTCGTCCGGAGTGAAAGGACGTTCGAAGGCGATGTCGTAATAGAAGCCTTCGTCGATGACCGGGCCGATCACCATTTTTGCAGTCGGGTACAGCTGCTTGACCGCATGCCCCACCAGGTGAGCGCAAGAGTGGCGAATGATCTCCAGCCCCTCTTCATCCTTTGGCGTAATGATTTGCAGGGTCGCGTCGCTGCTGATGATGTCGCTGGCGTCGACCAGTTGACCATTGACCTTGCCGGCCAGTGTGGCTTTGGCCAGGCCAGCACCAATGGATGCGGCGACCTCGGCTACGGAAACCGGGTGATCGAATGAACGTTGACTGCCGTCGGGAAGAGTAATAGTTGGCATGGCGCCTCCTCTCCTAGTGGTGACCCCTACCAAAGGTCACGTGGGTTGGGATGAGCCAGTACAAGATCCGATCCAGGCCATTCAATGACGAACGCCTGCCTTACAGCGGCAGGAGCCTTGCGGCCAACCGGAAAACCGAACCAGAGTGACTGGGATTCAAATCAGAAATATTCGCACGTTGACCGCGTCCGGGATTGTAGGTCATCCGGCGCCTGAGAACGCTTGAGCCCGGCATGCTAGCACAGATGAGCGGTCACTTATGCCTCTGTTTGATCAGAAGGCAAATCGTCCGTTTTTATGCCAGAGTGCTGAACTTGATCGGCCTTTCAGCCCTCAGATAACAAGACATTGACCCACAAGGAGCATCCTCGCATGCGTCTGAATACCCTGTTCGCCGTCGTCGCCCCGATCGTTATGTTGCTGCCGTTGACTGCCCACGCCGATTGGCCAAAGGGCGAGCGCGAGAAGTACATGGCGCAGTGCACTCAGGCTGCGACCCAACAAATCGGTGCTGCCGCAGCGAAATCTCATTGTGCTTGCGGCGCTGACGCCATCAAGTCTTATCCGGCCAGCGACATTCAGGCACTGATGGACAATAAGGCGACTCCTGAACTGCAGCAGAAAGCGCTGGGCCAAATCGCCAAATGCAAGGCAAATACCCCGGCGAAAAAGTGATCAAAAAAGTCTTTTGAATCGGCTCAGCGCCTCTAAAAAGGGCTGAATTTGAGCCTTTTCGGAGGATTTATGCAGGTTTTACAGGTTTTTTTATTGTCTTTACGTTCCGCGCAAACCCTTGTAAACCGGGGCTTTCAGCCGAAATCGGCAGTAAAGAAAACACGACTGATTGGCAAACAGCACGTCCGGGGGGCTACCAAAGCGAACATTTCGACTATGATACTCCGGTGTGCCCAGTTGGCCTGAGCAGCACAGCACTACTGAAAATATATGTTTCTTGGAGATACACCATGTCTAATCGCCAAACCGGCACCGTTAAATGGTTCAACGATGAAAAAGGCTTCGGCTTCATCACTCCTCAAGGTGGCGGTGACGACCTGTTCGTACACTTCAAAGCTATCGAATCCGACGGTTTCAAAAGCCTGAAAGAAGGCCAGACCGTCTCCTTCGTGGCTGAGAAAGGCCAAAAGGGTATGCAAGCTGCACAGGTTCGCCCAGAGTAATTTCTCGGCGCACTAAAAAAACCCCGTCCATGTGACGGGGTTTTTTATGCCTGCAACAAAAGCCTTGTGAAATCAGCCGCAGTTGACGCGGGTGATCACCAGGTTGTTGTCGGTGTTCAGGTTCAAGCGATCGGAACGGTACTCAAGGGTGATCATGTCGTTCGGCTTGAGGAAGCGGGCATTCTGCGCGCCTGCTTTGGTGCGGGCTTGCTCCAGCAGTTCCGGCGAGGCTTTCTTGCCGATGGTGAATTGCGCTGCCGAAGCATCACAGCGGCTGTGACCCGCTTCGGTCGCCACGGAATCCTTTGCCGACTCGCTGGAGGTCGTGCTGCAACCGGCCAACATGGCAGCGGCCATAAGTGCACCCAGTGTCGCGAACTTCAAAGGCATGAAGCCTCCTTATTTCAAAAAGTTAAGCTGAGATCGTGCGACCGCCATTCCGGCGTTTGGTTTCACGGGCGATGCCATCACCCTGCCCCACGATCGGAAAAACGCCGAGTGTGCCTGAGCGGCGTTCATGTCTTCATCAATCAATCGTGACTGAATATTAACGGCGCTCAATACACGTCGATGTAGTCAAACGGCGGATTCGGCCAGTTGTCCTTAAGCGCGTTGAAAATCTGCATCACCCACACCTCATCGCTGGCCGCGACATTGCCCACATAGCCCGAACCCTTGGCCCAGGTTTCGAGGCGAAACAACAGTCCGTCGATATCCTGCCCACCGGTAATGCCCGAAGAAAGGTAAGCGATGCCGCCCTTGGTTACGCGCAGTTGCGTATGTTCGTCATCACTGGCTGAAGCGAGCAACTGGCGCACCGCGTCGAGCGTAAGGCCGTCAGGGGTATTCAAATCGATCTGCACAGCACGATCCTTGGAAAGCCGGAAAAGACCAAGTGTCGCATAGCGCTCCGCTCATGCCTAAGTCGCAGTGCCAAACGCCCGACAAAATGGTTAACTCGGCACACAGACTTCCCGACTTTTCGAGCGCACCTCATGACCACCATCAGCATCGACGCCGACATCAAAGCCAAATGGGCAGACGGACACAGCTCCTACAGTCCGGGGACAACGGAAGAGCTGGCGCTGATTGGGATCGATCTATTGGTCAAAGAGCTGGGCACGGAAGCGGCCAAGCAATTCATCAAGCAGATTTTTGAGCGTTACCCGACTGAAAAAGTCGAGCACGCAGAGAAGGCGTGAACTCTCGCTGGAGTAAAGGTTTAGGGCGTCTGTGCGGGCCTCTTCGCGAGCAAGCTCGGCTCCTACAAAACTGCGTGAATTTGTAGGAGCTGAGCTTGCTCGCGAAGGCGGCCTTACCGACGACGCACCCTCCGCGAGTGCGAATGCTTTATTTCAGGCGCTTCAGGCGCTCGGTCAGCAAGTCGAAGAAACCCTGAGCGTCACCGTTTTCAACCCAGAAGGCATTTTTCGGCGCTTTCAGGCCGTCATACCAGTCAACAATGGTCTGGCCGAAAGTCGGGCCTTCACGGCTATCAACCACAACATTCACCGAACGACCGGTGAACAGCTCAGGCTTGAGCAGGTAAGCGATGACGGTAGCGTCATGCACCGGGCCACCCGGGATGCCGTAATGCTCCATGTCGCCTTTGATGTACTCGTTGAGGATGTCGCCAACAATCTTGCTCGCATTGTTGTTGAGCGCAGCGATCTGTTTCAGGCGTGCGTCACTGGTGAGGATCTTGTGGGTCACGTCCAGTGGCAGGTAGGTAAGTTTCACGCCGCTTTTGAGTACCACTTCAGCCGCTTGCGGATCGGCAAACAGATTGAATTCGGCCACCGGGGTGATGTTGCCGCCATTGAAGTGCGCACCGCCCATGATCACCACTTCCTTGATGCCCTGCACAATCTCGGGCTCCTGGATCAGCGCCAGCGCCAGGTTGGTCTGCGGGCCGAGCATGGCGATGGTGATGCTGTGCGGCTTGGCGCTCTTCAGGGTATCGATCAGGTAGTTGACAGCATTGCCTTGCGCCAGGCCTTTTTTCGGCTCATGCACGGTGACACCCGACAGGCCTTCCTTACCATGGATGTTCTCGGCGTAAATCGGCGTGCGCATCAGCGGCTTCGGCGCACCGGCGTAAACCGGCACATCCTCGCGCCCTGCCCACTCGCGGGCCAGACGTGCATTACGCGAGGTTTTGTCGAGACGCACGTTGCCGGCAACGGTGGTCAGCGCGCGAATGTTCAGTTCTTCTGGCGAGGCCAGTGCGAACAGCAAAGCGACCACGTCGTCAGCACCCGGGTCGGTGTCGATGATCAGGTCGATTTTTTCCGCCGCCTGAGCGCCGGTGGCAGTGATGACGGACAAAAGCAGCAGACTCCGGAGCAAATGGTGCAGTTTCTGAGCATAGCGTTGCATGGCGCATTCCTTGTGCTGGTGAAATCAAAAGTTAGAAGGTGACCCCGGCGACCAGCACGATGTTGCAGTACGGCTGGCATTCGCCCGTACGAACAATCGCTCGCGCCTGTCGGCTAAGCACCTTGAATTGCTCATGACTGAGCAGATCGCGGCGCCCCAAAGCGCCCTCTTCGTTCAACGCGTCCAGCGTACTGAGCGCCGTCGGTTGCTTGTCGAAAATTTCTTTAGCCAGCGCATGGCTTTCCACCTGCATCTCGCTGAGCACGACTTTCAACGTGCTGACGAAATCCGGCACGCCATGGGTCAGCGCCAGATCGATCAGCTCGACACCCGGCGGCACCGGCAGCCCGGCGTCACCGATGACGACCATGTCGCCATGGCCCAGGGAGGCGATCAGTCGCGACAGGGCGACGTTGAGCAGAGGAGTCTTTTTCATGCGGGTTTAAACGCCTGTACGTCGGATTGGGTGGGAATGGACGGTTGCGCGCCGGCGCGAGTGACCGACAGCGCGGCGGCAATCTGCCCGTAACGAATCGCTTCGGCCTCGGACTTGCCAGCGGCCAGCGCAGCGGCGAAACCACCGACAAAGGTGTCCCCCGCTGCCGTGGTGTCGACGGCTTTCACCTTCGGCGCCGGGAAATGCTCGAAGCTTTGACCGTTGGCGAACAGCGAACCTTGCGCGCCGAGGGTGATGATGACTTTGCCCGCGCCCATGGCGATCAGGTGGCTGGCCGCTTTTTCTGCGGTCTCCAGCGAGTCCACCGGCAATCCACTCAACGCGGTCGCTTCGCTTTCATTGGGAATCAGGTAATCAATGGCGGTGAACCAGTCAGCGGGCAGCGGGCGGCTAGCCGGTGCCGGATTGAGGATCACGGTTTTACCGAGTGCGCGGGCACGCTTGAGCGCATGGCCCACGGTTGCGTCGGGAATTTCCAGTTGGCAGATGACCACGTCAGCCGCCTGCAACACTGCATCGAACTGGTCGATCACCGCAGGCGTCATCGCGCCATTGGCCCCGGCGACGATAACGATGGCGTTCTGACTGTTGTCATCGACCACAATCAACGCCACACCGCTGGAATCCTCAACAACGCTTACGGCCTGGCAATCGATCTGCTCGGCCAGCAAGGCGTCACGCAATTGCACGCCATAGTCATCGTTGCCCACGCAACCGACCATCGCCACCTGCGCGCCCAACCGGGCAGCGGCGACGGCCTGATTGGCACCCTTGCCGCCGGAAACCGTGGCGAAGGAATGACCGATCAGCGTTTCACCGCCGACGGGAAGGCGTGGCGCCCGGGTCACCAGATCCATGTTCAGGCTGCCTATTACCACTACATTTGCTGGCATACATCACTACTCGTCAATTCGGTTTCAGCGGTATTCGGTGAACACGCCGGACAGCGGCGCGGTCGATTCGCGCAGGACAATACTCGGGGTCACGATGCGTTGATCGGTGCCCAGATGCGGGGTGGCAATCCTTCGCAGCAGTACTTCCGCGGCCATCTCGCCCAGTTGCAGGATCGACTGGCCGACGGTGGTCAGCGCCGGGTACACGTAACGGCTCATCTGGATATCGTCGAAGCCGATCACCGACAACTCGCTCGGCACGCGCACGTTGCGTTCAGCCGCCGCGCGCAACACGCCGATACCGATCATGTCGTTACCGGCGAAAATCGCGCTCGGCGGATTGTTTTCCAGCAGGATCGCCGCGGCGTTGTAACCGCCAGTGCTGGTGAAATCGCTTTCCAGCATGCGTTCCTGCCGGACTTCGATACCGGCCTCTTTCAGCGCTCGGCAATAACCGGCCTGACGCATCTGCGCCACGCTGGTAGTCGCCGGGCCACCGATGGTGGCGATGTCGCGATGGCCCAACTCCAACAGATGGCGAGTCGCGAGGTATGCGCCGTATTCGTGGTCGATGCGCACCAGATCCGCGTCGACACCGTCCAGTCCCCGGTCGACGATGACCATCGGCGTTTTAACACCGGCCAAGCCTTGCGCCAGACCGCTGTCACCCCCGGCGGAGGCGACGATCAAACCGTCGATGCGTTTTTCCAGCAGCACGCGTAAATAACTGCGCTGCTTTTCCGGGTTGTCGTCGGAGTTGCAGAGGATCACGCAGTAGCCGTTACGCTCGCAATAATCCTCGATGCCCCGCGCCAGCTCGGCGAAGTACGGGTTAAGACTGTTCGGCACCAGCAGGCCGATGGTCGCAGTGGTTTTGGCTTTCAGTGAGCGCGCCACGGCACTCGGCACGTAGTCGAGACTCTTGATCGCCGCCTCGACTTTCAGCCGCACTTCCTGGCTGACTGGCCGGGTTTTGTTCACCACATGGGACACGGTCGTGTAGGAAATCCCCGCGAGCGCCGCCACATCCTTGATCGTTGCCATAAGTCTTTCTCAGCCCCGTCGACTGGCGCGTTGACTGCGATAAGTGTCGAGTACCACGGCAATGACGATCACCGCACCGGTGATGATGCGCTTGGTCGGCTCGCTCGCGCCAATTTGCGCCAGACCGGCCGCCAGCACCGAGATGATCAATACGCCAAAGAACGTGCTGATCACCGAACCGCGTCCGCCCATCAGGCTGGTGCCGCCGATGACCACGGCCGCAATCACTTGCAGCTCAAGGCCGGAACCGGCATTCGGATCCGCCGCTTCCAGACGCGAAATCTGAAACAGCGCCGCGATACCGGCCAGCAACCCCATCAGGCTGAACACCAGAATCTTGTACGGCTTCGGATTGATCCCGGCGAGGCGCACGGCCTCTTCGTTGGTGCCGATGCCGATCAGGTAGCGACCGAACACAGTGCGGGTCAACACCGCTTGAGCAATGATGATCACCAGCAAGGCGATGATGAACGACGGCGAGATACCGAACGCCACCGGATTCGACAGCCAGGCGAACGAGTCACCAATGTACGCGGTGCGCGAGCCGGTCATCTGATAGGCCAGACCCCGAGCCATTTCCAGCACACCGAGGGAGACGATGAACGACGGAATGCGCCAGGCCACGGTGATCGAACCGGTGACGGTACCGGCCAGTGCTGCCACTGCCATGCCGAGCAACGCCGAAGGCAACACCCCCCAGCCCCAACCGAGAATCGCCACGCTGACCGTCGACGCCGCCAGCGCCAGCACCGAACCCACTGAGAGGTCGATGCCGCCGATGATCAGCACGAACGTCATGCCGACCGCCAGCACCATCAAGTCCGGAATCTGGTTGGCCAAAGTGCTGAAAGTGTTATAGGACAGAAAATGGCTGCTCAAGACCGAGAACAGCGCAATCATCGCCAGCAAGGCCCCGGCCAGGCCCAGATAAGTGCCCAGACCGTAAAAATTGCCACTACGTTTGCTGGCAGGAGATGCAGTTTTCATGGGAGATCCCTAGGCGCCGCTTCGTTGAGCAACGCATCACGTTTTTGGTAGCCGGCGAATGCGGCGGCAAGCAAATCATCCTGAGTCCAGCTGTCACGCTCGAAGGTGTCGATCAGGCGCCCCGCCGACAGCACGCCGATGCGGTCGCAGATCAGCATCAACTCACGCAGATCGCTGGAGACCACCACCAGCGCTTTACCCTGGCGAGTCAATTCGCCGAGCAATGCATAAATGTCGAATTTGGCGCCGACGTCGATGCCTCGGGTTGGCTCGTCGAACAGCAGTACCGAGCAATTACGCTCCAGCCAACGGCCGATCACGACCTTTTGCTGGTTGCCACCGGACAACTCTGAAACAAGCTGTGTCGGGCTCGAACTGCGGATGCGCATGGCGTCGATCTGACGCTTGGCCAAGGCAATTTCGTCGCTGTTATTGACGACACCGCCACTGGAAATTTCTGGCATGTTGCCCAGCGCAATGTTGGCGCTGATCGACTGACTGAGCAGCAGCCCTTCGCCCTTGCGATCTTCGGTGATCAGCGCGATACCGTTGCGCACGGCATCAACCGGCGAACGAATGCTGACTACTTTGGCGGGCGAACCGAGGGCGATGGTGCCGCTGTCGGCCAGATCCGCACCGAAGATCAGCCGCAGTAACTCCGTGCGCCCTGCCCCGATCAATCCGGAAATCCCGTAGATCTCGCCGGCGCGCACTTCGAAGGAAACATCGCGAACCTTGTCGGAGCGAGTCAGGCCGGTGACCGTCAACGCTGGCGCGCCAATATTGCGCGCGCCCATATCAATATGCTCGCCCAGCTCGCGGCCGACCATCAGCGTGACCAGTTGCTCGCTGTTGTAATTGGCCATCGGCTCGACGCAGACCAGATTGCCGTCACGCAGCACGGCGATGCGCTGCGCCACACGGGCAAGCTCTTCGAGGCGATGGGAAATGTAGATGATCGAGACGCCGCGCGCCTGCAATCGGGTGATCTGCTCAAAAAGCATTTCGACTTCGCGCGCCGTCAGCATCGCGGTCGGCTCGTCGAGGATCAGCACATGGCAATCGCCGATCAGGTTGCGGGCGATTTCAACCATCTGCTGATGGCCGATGCCCAGCTCGCCGACCAGTGTGTCCGGATCGATCGCGTCGAGGCCGACTTGCGCCATGGCTTCGATCGCCGCTTTACGCAGTTGCTTGCGACTGATCCAGCCACCGTTGCTCGGCAAGTTGTCGAGAAACAGGTTCTCCGCCACCGACAAGGTCGGCAACAAATTGAGTTCTTGCATGACCATGCGCACGCCAAGCTCTTCGGCCTGAGTACGACTGCCCGGGCGATAGTCCTTGCCCTGAAACTGCATCTGGCCGGTGGTCGGAGTGACCAGTCCGCAAATGATTTTCGACAAGGTGCTTTTGCCGGCGCCATTCTCGCCGGTCAGCGCCAGCACTTCACCGCGCATCAGCGTCAACTCGATGCCGGTCAGCACCGGTTGCGCATAGGTCTTACCGATACCGCTGACCGAGAGGACAGCGTTCGGGGCGGAAACTGACATAAAAACTCTCCATGCGCTCGCCCGGACGGACGAGCGCCGTTGTGCCGCCAGAAGACTTACTTGGTGACCAGCTCGACCGGCGTTTCGATCACGCCATTCGGGCCGCTGTCGACTTTCTCGCCTTTGATGATCTTCAGCGCAGTCTCGATGCCGAATACCGCTTGTTTGGCAGCGTATTGATCAGCAGTGGCGAGCACACGACCGTCCTTCAGCATCGGCTTGATCGCGTTGATGTTGTCGTAACCAACGACCTGCACCTGACCAGCCTTGCCGGCGGCACGTACGGCGGAGACGGCGCCAACGGCCATGCTGTCGTTACCGGCCAGCAGTGCTTTGACGTCCGGGTATTCGCTGAGGATCGAGGCGGCAACCTTGTTGCCCTTGTCGATTTCCCAGTCGCCGGATTGCAGCGACACCACTTTGATCTGCGCCGCGTCCATCGCGTCCTTGAAGCCCGCAGTTCGTTGCTGGGCGTTGGTGGTCGTCGATACGCCTTCGATGATGCCGACTTCGTCACCGGCCTTGAGCTGCTTGGCCAGGTATTCACCGACCAGACGCGCGCCTTTACGGTTGTCCGGGCCTACGAAAGGCACGCTGATGTTTTTGCTTTTGACGATGGCCGGATCAAGCTGATTGTCGATGTTGATCACGGTAATACCGGCGTCGACGGCTTTCTTGATCACCGGCACCATGGCCTTGGAGTCAGAGGGCGCGATCACCAGAGCGTTGACCTTGGCGAGAATCATCTGCTCGACGATGCGCGTTTG
This sequence comes from Pseudomonas rustica, assembly GCF_049959085.1. Taxonomy (NCBI): domain Bacteria; kingdom Pseudomonadati; phylum Pseudomonadota; class Gammaproteobacteria; order Pseudomonadales; family Pseudomonadaceae; genus Pseudomonas; species Pseudomonas rustica. Next base: position 3,388,556 of record NZ_CP188200.1, read on the forward strand.
GCCGGCGGTATCGGTTTCATCTTTGATGCCGTTGGAGATCAGATCGAAATCGGCGGAGTGTTCTTTCTGGTAGGCCTTGGCGCCGTCTTCCATGGTCAGGAAGAATTCGTTGGCCAGGGATTTCATGACCAGTGCGACTTTAGGTTTTTCGACAGATTCGGCGAACGCCGAGGAGACAGGTAGCGCGGCGGCGGTGGCAGCCAGCATAGCGACAGCAAGAAGACGTCCAGCGAATGGCAGCTTCATGGGTTCACTCCGATCTTATGATTATTGTGAGCAAAGGTTGCGCTGGCGTAAGCTGCGTGGTCTTCCCTGCAAGGGAAACCAGCCGTTAAAGCCGCGCAAACGTTTGCGTAGACCGAACTATGCGAATCCCGCCGACATTTGTCAATAAACAGAAATCAGTATTTTGCGGCAGGGCAAATCATCGGACTCGCCCTCGCCTCATGCCGTGGTATTGACCACGCTGCCGGTGCTCGAACCCTTGGCCATCTCTTTGACCAGGCTGCCCGCCACCTCCATAAGCGCTGCGTTGGTATCGGCGATCTGCCCCTGAATCGACATGACCGCGGTGGTCTTGGCTTCCGGAGTTGGATACTTCGCGGCTTGCGCGGCGGCTAGTTGCTGCTGCTGTTCCTGCAACTGCTTTTGCAGTTCCTGCATGCGCTTGAGCAGCAGTTTTATGGTGACGCTTTGATTGCCGCCGCTTTCAGCCTTGCTCTCTTCCTGCGCCGGCCCGCCGGTTCTCACCGTTTTGCTATCAGCCTCTTCCTTGCCCACTGCATTGGGTGACGCTTCTGCATCCGCTTTGGCCAGCGCATCGATCGTTGCCGCCGTTTTACCACCGATGGTGACCGCGCCGGGGTTGGCAAAACCGACTGTCAGTGACATATGAAACTCCTGAAAAAATGGATTCCTTGAACAGGCATCGGCCTGCCTGACGCTTTCTTTAATAAGACGCTGGAAACGTCGGACTCCCGACAGGCAATCAACATCGCCATGCTTTTCGGTGAGCCGAACATAAAAGCCCGTTCTGTTCGGAAAGCCGGATATGCACTTGGTTACGACACGCTATCGATCGAATAAATCCTGATATAAATCATTAACTTAAACAATTTTCTCGAGCACAGTACGAATGGTACAGATCCTGCTCCCTACCCTGCACCCCGGCATCCAGATCGGCCGGGGCGCATCTAGATGAACCTGCATCAGCACCGTCTCACTACTAGAGAGAAAAATAATGAAATCTGCTTTCAACACTTTGGTTCCGGGCGCTTTGGCCCTCCTTATGCTCCTGCCCACCGCCCTCCAGGCAAAAGAAGTCGAAACCCAGACCAAACTCGCCAACGTTGTGGTGCTTGCCACGGGCGGCACCATTGCCGGTGCGGGCGCCAGCGCTGCCAACAGCGCGACGTATCAGGCCGCCAAGGTTGGTGTCGAGCAACTCATCGCCGGTATTCCCGAGCTGAGCAAACTGGCGAACGTGCGTGGCGAACAAGTCATGCAGATCGCGTCCGAAAGCATCACCAACGACAACCTGCTGCAACTCGGTCGTCGCGTCGCCGAACTGGCTGACAGCAAAGACGTCGACGGCATCGTCATCACCCACGGTACCGACACCCTCGAAGAAACCGCGTACTTTCTGAACCTGGTCGAGAAGACTGACAAGCCGATCATCGTTGTCGGTTCGATGCGCCCAGGCACCGCCATGTCCGCCGACGGCATGCTCAACCTGTACAACGCCGTGGCCGTGGCCAGCAGCAAAGACGCGCGCGGCAAAGGCGTACTGGTGACCATGAACGACGAGATCCAGTCGGGTCGCGACGTCAGCAAAATGATCAACATCAAGACCGAAGCATTCAAAAGCGCCTGGGGCCCGCTGGGTATGGTCGTTGAAGGCAAATCCTACTGGTTCCGCTTGCCAGCCAAGCGTCACACCATGGATTCGGAATTCGACATCAAGAACATCAAGAGCCTGCCTGACGTAGAAATCGCCTATTCCTACGGCAACGTAAGCGATACGGCCTACAAAGCCCTGGCCCAATCCGGCGCCAAAGCAATCATCCATGCCGGCACGGGCAACGGTTCGGTGTCTTCCCGCGTGGTGCCAGCGCTGCAAGAGCTGCGCAAGGAAGGCGTGCAAATCATTCGTTCGTCCCACGTCAACGCCGGCGGTTTTGTTCTGCGCAACGCCGAACAGCCTGACGACAAGTACGACTGGGTGGTTGCTCACGACCTGAACCCACAGAAAGCCCGCATCCTGGCGATGGTCGCGTTGACTAAAACCAACGACAGCAAAGAGCTGCAACGGATGTTCTGGGAATACTGATTGACCTTCGCCCGGTCTTCTCTTGATCGGGCACACTTCACACCACTCGTTTACCGGGCGAGTGGTGTGACGCTTACGACCCTTCTGCATTTTTCCTACAAAAAAATCGACTCGCCTCACATTAAAATCAAAAAACCGCTGTCAGAGGATTTTCTTGAATTTTAAGCAGTTGCGAAAATGCCTACAGTTAAATACTGTATGCACGTACAGCTTAATAAGGATAACCTCGTGGCCACCTCTCCTGATGCTCCTGACGCCTTTGAACGCATGGGTATGCGCGTTCAAAAGATCATCAATTCCCCTACCGCACAAAAAGCCAAAGCCGCACTGATCTTCCGTCTGCCGGACGAGCCGATGGATGACTGGGAGCGTTTGCTTGAGGAAATCGACGAGAACGACAACGTCACCCTCGCCTATCGCGACGATGGTGGCGTGCAGATTTTTTGGGTTGTGCCGAAGGAAGATTGATTCAATGAGTGTCCGCTGTTTTGTTTTGCTGTTGTTATCGTTCATCGCTTTTGGCGCCCAGGCCGGAGCGCCACGCACGTTTTCTGAAGCCAAGAAGGCTGCGTGGAAGCTCTACGCGCCGCAGTCCACCGAGTTTTATTGCGGGTGCAAATACACCGGTAACAAAGTGGATTTGAAGGCCTGCGGCTACGTCCCGCGCAAGAACGCCAAGCGTGCGTCGCGCATCGAATGGGAACACATCGTCCCGGCCTGGCAGATTGGCCATCAGCGCCAATGCTGGCAGGACGGCGGCCGCAAGAATTGCACGCGCTACGACCCGACCTATCAGAAGGCTGAAGCCGATTTGCACAACCTGGTGCCGAGCATTGGCGAGGTCAACGGCGACCGCAGCAACTTCAGCTACGGCTGGCTGCCGTTGCAATCCGGTCAATACGGTTCCTGCCTGACCCAGGTCGATTTCAAAGCAAAGAAGGTCATGCCCCGCCCTTCGATTCGCGGCATGATCGCCCGCACCTATTTCTATATGAGCAAGCAATACGGCTTGCGCATATCGAAACAGGATCGGCAATTGTACGAAGCGTGGGACAAGACCTACCCGGTGCAAGACTGGGAGCGTCAACGCAATCAAAGCGTGGCGTGCGTGATGGGACGCGGCAATGAGTTTGTCGGCCCGGTGAATATGAAAGCCTGCGGTTGATCGAACGCGCAAAAAGAAAGGCCTCGAACGTGATGTTCGAGGCCTTTTTTGTGGCTAGCTGCCGACCTTGTTGTAGCGCCAGTAACCCATCAGATTGAGCGACTCGCGCGGGATGCCACAGTCTTTGATCAGGTACCTGCGCAAGCTCATCACTGCCGCGCTTTCTCCAGCGATCCAGCCGTAGAAACCTTCGGCGGCGGTTTCGGCGATTTCCCAGAGTATTTCTTTGTCGATATCGACGTCGGCGAGTTCGACAGTCCGACCGATGGATGAAGTGTGGATGGGTGGAACGGCTTTTTGCACCGCCTCAACCATCAATGTACCGGCGGTGGTTTTCTCGCGGATCAGCCACTGCACGGTCAGCCCCGGCCAATCGGGCACCGGCAGCATGTCCTGAGCGCTGTCGACTTCAAAGAACGCTTGAGTCTGGGGCGGAGCGGCTTTCGCGGCCAACACATCAAGAATGCCCATGGCAGCCGGCAACGCGGTGCCGTCGGCGACCAGCAGAACCTGATTGAGGACTTGCGGCGGCTTCCATTCGAAGCCCCCGGCGTCATTGGCCGAGAAGCGCCGGTCGGGCGCAAGGATCTGCATCGAATCCCCCGGTTGCGCACGAAGCGCCCAGCGCGATGCAGGGCCAGTTTCACCATGGAGGACGAAATCGATATCAACCTCGCCTTGTTCGGCGCGCAAATGGCGAATGGTGTAAGTGCGCATCGCCGGACGTCGATCGACGATCATGGCCTTGAAGCGCGCGTACCAGCCTTCACCTTGAGCCAGTCTGGCCGGCGAACCGTCGGCCGCAGGGAAAAACAGTTTTACCCGTTGATCCGGCGCCCAGGTGGCCATGTCGTTGACCGAGGGATGGGCCAGGGTGATCCGCATCATGTGCGGGCTCAGTTGGGTTTTGCGTTGCAGGGTGACGTCGAACAGCTTGTAGGGGTTGGAGGCCATGCGGAGCTCCTTTGGGGAATCGTGACTGACTCGTATAAGACGAGTCACCTGCGACGTCCTTTAGGGCGCTCCACTGAAAGGCAGGCTTACGGCGTGATCGGGTGCTCGATCACCACCGATTCAATATTTTGTTTCTTGGCTTTTACCAATGCCGCATCCACTTCTACTTTTCGCGCTTCGGCGTCGGCTTGCGAGTTGAACGGGCCGATCAGAATGCGCGGTTTGCCGCTGCTGTCTTTGATCACCGTCGGGATAAAAGCGTGCTCGATCAACCAGCCGCTCAGGTCGCTGACAGCCTGAGGGGTTTCGCCGCGCACTTCGAGATCCCATTGCGGTGCAGCCGCCGCTGCTGGCGCCGTCACTGCTGCCGTTTGTGGTTTCGGTGCCTCAACGTTTTTGCCTTCACCACACCCGGCCAATACCAGTGCCGCGACCATCCAGACCAATTTGCGCACAACGCTTTCCTCGAAATTCTCAAAGGCGCGATCTTAACATTCAAAAATACTTCGCGAGCCCCGCAAAATGGGCACAAAACAACGAGAATGATGATTGCAGCCTCTGTATAGTTACGCCCTGGGAATTAATGCCGCATCTGCGCGTCAGAAAGAGGCACCCAAACTGTGAGACTTCGCACTAATCTATACGTACCACCGACCTCTGCACTGTCTGAATCAGGTGCCCTACAAAGCAATCAAGGAGAAGACCATGCTGATACTCACCCGCAAAGTCGGTGAAAGCATAAACATTGGTGATGACATTACGATCACCATTCTGGGCGTAAGCGGCCAACAGGTTCGCATCGGCATCAACGCTCCAAAGAACGTTGCCGTACACCGTGAAGAGATCTATCAGCGCATTCAAGCTGGCCTGACCGCACCGGACAAGCCACAAACGCCCTGAGCCTCACAGCAGTCAGTAGCCAGTTAGCTTGCCCGAACGCAATGACTGGCTAAAGATTCATGCGCCGTCCTGCCATCCACCCCCACTTCGTTGGCCACGGCGCTTGATATGCTTTCCCGCCCCGCTTGATCCACCCTGCCCTCTGTTGAATCCGATACTACCCGCCAATCTTAAGGCTGGATGTCGGACGTTTCCGAGAGAGCACGGGGAATCCGCTCTCCTAGCCGAACGTCACCCCTCGCGCCATTCCTGTTGCGGCGACAACCATCAGCACCAGCAATAGCGCTTCAGCGTGACTGATTCGTGCATAGATTTTTGCCCGCCCGGTATCAATCGGCTTGCCCTTTGCCAAAGCGATCCGCCATTTGATCAACGTAATCATCGGCGCGAGCTCCATCAGCAGAATCAGCACAAACAACGTCATCTTCAGATGGAACAGCGGCTGATGCAGGTAATAGTCGGTGCCTTTTTCATACCCACCGAAGGCCCGCATCCCGCCGGTGATCAGCAGGATCAACGCAGAGACACCCCATAGATTGTCAGCGAGCAAAACCCGCTTCACCTCTCCGGTTCCGGCAGCGAGTCGACTGAACGCCGTCCCGCGCGTCAGTACCGCCCAGAAGCCCAGGGCAAACGCCAGTAGATGAACCGCTGCAAGAAACCAGTGAACCAGCATCGAGACACTCCCCTCAGCAAGAGTCGGAAATCGGCCAGTCAGTAGTAGTCGAAAAAGTAGGGATTTGCTCGGGCAGGTACGTAGGACTTATTACGTCTTTGCGCAGGAAGAAAGGGAGAAGCCAAATCGCAGGCAAAAAAAATCCCAAGCAGCTGATGGAAGCTTGGGATTTAAAAATGCATAAACCGTGGTGGTGAACGCGGGGCGGATATTACTGAAATTCACAGTCTGTAACAAGGTGTTTTTGATAACCGGTTGGTTAAATAAAACCGTAACCCATTCAATATACGAATTATTTTTCATGCCCTCGGCGACGAACGGTGATCGCTTACCAAGGATTGGTTCGAATTTATAGATTCACAACTCGACCAGTTTTTACGAGCAACCCCGGAGCAGATTCCTTGGAAAGGTCGACTGCATTCGACTTAATCACTTTCCACACCGAACAACTCACTCAGGCAGAAAAAATGAATTACCTGATTCGGCATTCGGTCAAGAATTGTGAACGCAGTAAATCTGACGAGGTGCAGTAATGACTATCGAAGCAGAGACACTCGTACAACTGACCGAAGCGCTCCAGCAACGCGGCATGACTCTGGTATCAGACGTTGCATTCATCCGAGCGCCCTACCGGCATAACCATCGCTGGGTTTGCAGCGTAGAGTAAAAAATCGACTGGATCTGTCTGTAGCAGCAGTCAGGATTGGCGAAGATCCTCGCTCCGAAACGGGCCTTGCAAATCGCAGACAACAAAAAAGGGCCCACCTTTCGGTGAGCCCTTCTAGACCGCCCAGCAGAGCGGATTTTGTTTGGTAGGCGCGATTGGACTCGAACCAACGACCCCCACCATGTCAAGGTGGTGCTCTAACCAACTGAGCTACGTGCCTGCTGTGAGGCGGCATTCTACGGAATTCCGGAGGGGTGTCAACACCTTTTTTTCACCTAACCCTATGAATATGCAAAATATTTAATTTCGAGTCGGCGACGAGGATTTTCCGGTGGCTGGCGGAGGTTTTTCAACTCGGGTAGGATCGATGCACTCGTAAAATATATTAAACAGAGGCTGCAGGATGGCGAACACCCCTTACCCAGAGTCCTATTACGCTGCGTCGGCCAATGCCGTACCGCCCCGCCCTGTTTTGCAGGATGACGTGGAGACGGACGTCTGTGTGATCGGCGCCGGGTATACCGGGCTGTCCTCGGCGTTGTTTCTGCTGGAGAACGGTTTTCGCGTGACGGTGCTGGAGGCGGCCAAGGTCGGTTTCGGCGCGTCGGGGCGCAATGGCGGGCAGATCGTTAACAGTTATAGCCGCGACATTGATGTGATCGAGCGCAGTGTCGGGCCGAAGCAGGCGCAACTGCTCGGGCAGATGGCGTTTGAAGGTGGGCGGATCATTCGTGAGCGTGTGGCCAAGTACAACATTCAGTGCGACTTGAAGGACGGCGGCGTGTTTGCTGCGCTGACTGCCAAGCAGATGGGTCATCTGGAATCGCAGAAGCGCCTGTGGGAGCGCTTTGGCCATACGCAGCTCGAGCTACTCGATCAGCGCCGCATTCGCGAAGTGGTGGCGTGTGATCAATATGTCGGCGGCATGCTCGACATGAGCGGCGGGCACATTCATCCGCTGAACCTCGCGCTAGGCGAAGCGGCCGCTGTGGAGTCGTTGGGCGGCAGCATTTATGAGCAATCGCCCGCTGTGCGTATCGAGCGCGGCGCTAACCCGGTCGTGCATACGCCGCAGGGCAAGGTGCGGGCCAAGTTCATCATCGTTGCGGGCAACGCTTACCTCGGCAATTTGGTGCCGGAACTGGCAGCGAAATCGATGCCGTGTGGCACGCAGGTGATCACCACCGAGCCGCTGGGTGATGAGCTGGCGAAAGCGCTGTTGCCGCAGGATTACTGCGTCGAGGACTGCAACTACTTGCTCGACTATTACCGACTGACCGGCGACAAGCGTCTGATCTTCGGCGGCGGCGTTGTTTACGGCGCCCGGGATCCGGCGAACATCGAGGCGATCATCCGTCCGAAAATGCTCAAGGCGTTTCCGCAGCTCAAGGATGTGAAGATTGATTACGCCTGGACAGGAAATTTCCTGCTGACCTTGTCGCGTTTACCGCAGGTTGGGCGGCTGGGTGACAACATCTATTACTCGCAGGGCTGCAGCGGTCATGGCGTGACGTATACGCATCTGGCCGGCAAAGTGTTGGCTGAGGCATTGCGCGGCCAGGCTGAGCGTTTTGATGCGTTTGCGGATTTGCCGCACTACCCGTTCCCGGGCGGGCAGATGTTGCGCACGCCGTTTGCGGCGTTGGGGGCTTGGTATTACGGGTTGCGGGATAAGTACGGTTTTTAAATTCGAGCTATGGAAACCTTGTGGTGAGGGGATTTATCCCCGATGGGTCGCGCAGCGGCCCCAAAAAATGGGACTGCTACGCAGTCCATCGGGGATAAATCCCCTCGCCACAAATGCATCTACCAGTTAATCAGAGCTGGTCGCGAGCGATACCGCTACGAATCCGCAGGATATCGGCGAGTACCGCCAAGGCAATCTCCGCCGGCGTCTTGCTGCCAAGGTTAAGCCCGATCGGCGCATGAATTCGCGCCAACTCACTCTCCCCCAGCCCGCCAATCCGGCGCAGGCGCTCAAAGCGTTTCTGCGATGTCTGCAGCGAACCCATCACGCCAATGTAGAACGCTTCGGTACGCACTGCCTCCATCATCGCCAGATCGTCAATGCGCGGATCATGTGTCAGCGCCACCACCGCCGTATCACGGTGGCAGCCACCATCGGCAATAAACACCGATGGCAGTTGCCGACGAATTTCCACGCCATTGAGCACCACACCTTCAAGCACTTCATCGCGCGGATCGCAGAGAATCACTTCAAAGCCGAGGCCGACAGCAAATTCGGCACACGCCTGCGCGACGCTGGAATAGCCGGCGAGCAACAAACGTTGCGCCGCGCCGATGCGGATACGCACCCGATCAATCTCACGCTCGATGCGCGCGCCCTGCTCGCGATCAGCGAACAGGCTGCGCGCACCGCTGGCCAGATCGACCTCGCGAATCAATCGACGCTGACCAAGCAGCGCCGATTCCAATTCACGCAGATGCGCCTGCACCTCGCAGTCAGCGTCAAATTTCTCAACCAGCACATCGAGAATGCCGCCGCACGGCAGGCTGACCCGCGAGCGCGGATCGTCGCCTTCGCCATAACGCACGACGTTGATCGCATCGAGAAATGCACCTTCGGCGACGCGCTCAAGAAAGTCTTCCTCGACGCAGCCACCCGACAGCGATCCGATCCACTGCCCGCCTTCGTTCACCGCCAGCAGCGAACCCGGCGCGCGCGGCGCCGAGCCGTAGGTGGTCAGCACGGTGCAGAGCCAAATGCGCTGCCCCGCCACCGACCACTCCAGCGCTCGCCGAACCACTTGCAGATCGAGATGCTGCATGTCAGTGCGCCTTGTGCTCGATGGACGGTGCGTCAGCTTGCAGCTTCTGCACGTCACCCACCGCCAGTTCAGCCGACTGACCACCCCAACCTTGACGCAGGTAGTTGAGCAGATCGGTCAGTTGCTCAGGCTTGAGTTTGTCGGCGAAACCCGGCATCGGTTGCATGCGCTCGAAACCGGAGAATTTCTGTTCGCCGATACCATCCTCGATCACGCGCAACAGGTTGCGTGGATCTTCCAGACGCAGCGTGGTGTTGCCGCGCATGGCCACCGCGATGTGCGGTTTGCCTTCGCCACCGACCGCATGGCAACCGGCGCAGACGTTCAGGTATTCCTGCTGACCGCGCTGGGCACTGGCGCTGAGTTTCTCGACCGGCACTTCAACCAGCGCTTTGGCTGCCGGCGGTTTGTCGCCAAGCAGGAACGTCGCCATCGCTGCCAGATCCTGATCGCTCAGCCCCTGAGTGCTGTTGTGGAACACCGGGAACATCTCGTTGAACATCGTGCCTTGCGCGCTCATGCCGTGCTTGAGGAACGTGCTCAGATCCTGTTCGTTCCAGCCGCGCGCGGCCAGATCAGTGGCCAGCAGGCTTGGCGCCAGATAACCATTGAGGATGCCGCCCGTCAGGCGTTTGTCCAGTTCCATCGCGCCCGGCAGGCCGCGTGGCGTGTGGCATTCGCCGCAGTGGCCGAGGACTTCGACCATGTACTGGCCGCGCTTCCACGCTTCACTTTTACCTTCGGCCGGCTCCAGTTTGAGGGCTTTGCCGTACAGCACGTTCCAGCCCATCAGGCCCAGACGCACGTTGAACGGGAAGCTCAAACTGGTGACCGGTGCAGCGCGCTCGATCGGCTCGATGGTTTTCAGGTACGCATGGATCGCGTCCGAATCTTCGCGCGGCATCAGGTGATACGAGGTGTATGGCATCGCCGGATACAGGTTCGCACCGTCGCGACGCTTGCCTTCGGTCAGCGCGGCGAAGAACTCGTCATCGTTGTACAAACCGATGCCGTGCTCTTTGCTCGGCGTGATGTTGGTGCCGTAGATCGTGCCGAACGGCGAGACGATCGGCAGCCCGCCGGCAAACGGCGCGCCGCCCGGTGCAGTGTGGCACGCCATGCAGTCAGCGCCGCGAGCCAGATACTCGCCGCGTTTGACCTGATCATCGGCGTGAGCAAACAACACCGGCGCAGCCAGACCGACCGCCAGGGTCAGTCGGGTCAGAAAAAGCTTCATGCTTAACCCTCCTTGACCAGGCCGAGATCGGTCAGCACGTTGCGGGTGGCGTTGTAGTAACGCACGTACCCGGTGCAACGGCAGATGTGATGGCCGAGGCTGTCTTCGATGACTTGCTCGAGTTTGCTTTGCACGGTCGGCTGGCGTTGCAGCTTCTCGACCAGCACGGTCGCGGCGTTGACGAAGCCTGGCGCGCAGTAGCTGCACTGGAACGCGAACTCATCGACGAAACGTTGCTGGATCGGGTTCAGCTCAGTGACCTGGCCCGCTTCGTCACGCTTGGCGTGCGATTCGATGGTGCGGACTTTCTTGCCTTCGAAGTAATGCGCGCCGGTGATGCAGGTGCGCACTTCTTCGCTGGTGCCGTCCGGGTTATCGACAATCACCACGCAAGCGTGGCAGATACCTTGACCGCAGCCCAGACGCGAGCCGGTGAGGTTTTTGTATTCGTGCAGGTAGTCGATCATCGGCAGGTCATCAGGGATGTCCACCGGGCCGACGGATTGACCATTGAGGGTCAGTTGAAGCGGACGGTTAGCCATTGAGGGCCTCCTTGATGCGCGCTGGAGTGATAGGCAGATCGCGAACACGTTTACCGATGGCATGCGCCACGGCGTTACCGATGGCCCCGACAACCGGGATCATCACCACTTCAGCGATGCCTTTGGACGGATCGCTCGGCGACAGTGCCGGGAGAATCTCCGACGTCTGTTTCCACACGGCAACGTGACGCGCCATCGGCAGACGGTAACGGTTGAAGTTCCAGTCACCCTCCCCCGGCCCGCCTTCGTACAGCGGCATCTCTTCCATCAGAGCGTGACCGATGCCCATGGCGATACCGCCTTCGAGCTGGCCCTTGACCAATTCTTCAACCAACACACGACCGCACTCGACCCACGAATGGTGGTTGAGCACTTCAACATCCAGCGAGCCTTTGCTGACCTTCAACTCGACCAGCGTGGCGACCGGGCTGTAGTAAGTCACGGCAGCGTTGTTCAACTGAACAACCGGGTAGTTGATGTTCTGGCGATCCAGCAGATGGAAACCAGACGTGGTCATCAACGCTTTCTTGGCTTTCGGCGCACCATCACCGTATTTCACCGCCAGACCGTCGAGCGGCAGACGCTCGCGCACGCCGTCGATGCTGTATTCGGCCTCAGCCCAGCTCCAGCGGTTGAACGCATGAACGGTGGCGCCGGTGACCAGACCACGCTCGTGAGCGTGCTTGGCCAGTTCTTCGAAGGTCAGCGGCTGCATGCCGTTGGCAGTCAGCTTGCCATCCACCCAGTGCGCATCTTCGCGACGCACAACGTATGGGTTGGCTTGGCCGCCGTAAGGGCCCTGACGCCAGATCTCCATGGCCGCCGGCCACAAACCGTTGTTGAACAACACGCGGGCTGCTTCACGGGTGGCGTGACTGAAGTAGTAAGCCGAGTTGGTCGCGGACGACGCCGAGGCCAACTTGCCGACCCAGCGTGGATTGCGCAGCAGGTTATCTTGGTCGGCCTGGCTCATGATGTAAGGGTTGCCGCTGGTGATCAGCTGCATTTCCTTCCATTCGGTTTCGCCAGTCTTCACTTCGTGGGCCGGGCTGCCGAGGAAATCGGCGACGACCAAGGCTTGCGAAGTGGACATGCCGGTGCCGATTTCGATACCGATGTGGCGCAAGGTGATGCGACCGTCAGCGGTGAATTCGATGCTGGCCATCGGCGCTTCAGAACCGGTGCCAAAGTCTTTCTGGCAGATGGCGAAACCAACGCCGTACCAGTTATCCGGGTCAGCGGCTTCGCGTTGTTTCTTGATCGCGTCGCGGTTTTTCCAGACCTCGTGTGCAGCAGCCTTGTCGAGAATCTCGTGCAGACGCAAAGCACCGGCAGGGATCGCGCCCTGGGTATTTTTCATCCCCGAACGCAGCGCGTTCTTGCGGCGCAGTTCGATGGCATCGACGTTCAGGCGATCGGCGATTTCGTCGACCATCATTTCGGTCGCCGCCATGCTTTGCAGGGTGCCGTAACCGCGCATCGAACCGGCTTCAACACCACGCGAGTGATACGCAGTGACTTGCAGGTCGTTCTGCGGCATGTAGTAAATCGACTGCGCAGCCGTGGCGCCCACAGCGGCCACCGACGGGCTGTAGTTGATCCGGCCACCGCCGTCGACGCTCATATCAGCGAGGAATATCTTGAAGGTCTGATCGTTCTTGTCCACGGCCAACTGGTAGCGAATGTCGAACGGGTGACGCTTGATGCCGCTCTGGAACTGCTCGTAACGGTCGTTCGCCAGACGCACTGGCACACCGGCGCCGTACAGCGCAGCGAGGGCGGCGTAGTAAACGAAGATGTTGTGGTCTTTGGAACCGTAACCCACGGTGTAACCCGGGTGCATGTTCAGGTTGTCCAGGCCGAAGCGCGACGGCGAAATCATTTTCGCGGTCTCGGTCGCCGCTTCCAATGGGCACTGGGTAGCCACCACGAAATGCAGGGTCTTGGTTTTCGGGTCGTACCAGCCGTTGCCGTTGTCCGGCTCCATGGCGGCCGGTTCGATCGACGGCGTCTTGTAGCGCTCATCGAACACCAGCCAGTTGTCCGGCGGCGTGCTGATCTGGCCCTTCATGCGATCGGCGTAGAACAGGCCACGCTCGGTGAGATTACCGTGCAGGTTCGGCTGGGAATTCCACACCGGGCGACGGTTTTTCAGCATCGGGAACAGGATCGAATCCTTGAGGCTGGCGAATTCGTCTTCATCTGCCGAGGTCGGGCCGCCCACGCGCACGTAGCGGAAGCTGCCGTAGGGATCGCCTTCGTAGAACGGCACTTTGGCGCCGTAACGAATCGCTTTGTCATTGAATTTGAGTTTGTTCTTGGCCTGACGGAAACGCTCGAAGTCGTTCCAGATCAGGATCGCTACCGGGTGACCAATGAACATCGGCACTTTGCCCTCAGGCAGCAGCGGATCCGGTGCATGCTCCTCAGGGAAGACGATACCGTCCTTGTCCAGATCGGCAGCGGTGACGATGCGGTCAGGCTGCAGATCGGCGCCAAGCCACGACAGGTCGTAGCCGGCATAGATATGGTCGGCCTTGATGGTTTTCAGCAGCATGGCGTGGCCTTGCTGCTCGGGCCAGCCCGGCATGTCCTTGGAACGGATGTCGCGGGCAAAGACTTTGCTGCCGCAGACTTTCGACAAGGCATCGTTACGCTGGCGCGCTTTGCCGTTGTTGCCGAGCCATTTTTCGGACGGCACGGTCACGCTGTTTTCCATCAAGGCAGCCAGCGCCTGGGTGCTGAGCGGCGTAAGCGTGACGCTCACACCCGCCACCAGCCCGCCCTGGAGGAACGAGCGCCGGGTTATTTCACGGTTGGACATGGATCATCCTCTGGACGGTTATACATCCGCCCTTCTGGTTATCTACTGGGGAATCTCGAGTCTTGCAGAAGCCCTTCTTGGCTAAACGAAGGACGAAATGACAGTGCAAAGCTGACCGAAAGGTTAACTTTAAAGGTTTCTGCGCTCGCAGCAAACAACCAGATACAAATTTCTGACTAAAGAATCAAAAAAGACAATGCGACGTGGCACCGCAGGATGGTTACAGGCATCCCTTGCAGGAGCTGTCGAGTGAAACGAGGCTGCGATCTTTTAATCCTGTTTTTTACGATCAAGATCAAAAGATCGCAGCGTGCCGCAGCTCCTACAGGGAGCCGGGTTGCGTGATGGGAGCGGAGGTCAAATTTCAGACACAAAAAACCCCGATCTTTCGACCAGGGTCTTTGCTATCGATTCCGAATCAACCAACGGTTGCTTTCGGTGCTTCAAGGCGTTCAGTGATCCTTGAAGCAGATATGGCGCAGCGGACGGGACTCGAACCCGCGACCCCCGGCGTGACAGGCCGGTATTCTAACCGACTGAACTACCGCTGCGTATCGCTTTGAGCTTGCGCTCAAGTAACTCGTTTTGATTGAAAGCTTCGGTGCTTTTCAATCGCAAACCAGACAAGTCTGATTTGTACAATATGGCGCAGCGGACGGGACTCGAACCCGCGACCCCCGGCGTGACAGGCCGGTATTCTAACCGACTGAACTACCGCTGCGCGTCGGTGCAGGCACTTTCAGCCTACGTTCTTGCTTACGCAAGTTTCTCGGGAGTGGTGGGTGATGACGGGATCGAACCGCCGACATTCTGCTTGTAAGGCAGACGCTCTCCCAGCTGAGCTAATCACCCGTTTGCATCTCCGAGGCCGCGAAATTTACGCAGGTAGCGAACCTAAGTCAATAGCAGGATTGAAGTTTTTCTAAAAAAGACGAAATTGCTTCAATCCCTGAGAAAGTAACATCCATGAAACCGCTATCGCGAGCAGGCTCACTCCTACACGTTCGCGGCTTCGCTTCTTACTCTGTGTAAATCATCTTCTTGGTCATACCGCCATCGACGACGAATTCCTGCCCGGTGACAAACCCGGCATTCCTTGACAGCAACCACGCAACCATCGCCGCCACGTCTTCGACCGTCCCTACCCTGCCCGCCGGATGCTGAGCATGATCAGCATCAGCCAAAGGCTCCGCCCGACGCGCAGAAGGATCGCGCGCATCGATCCAGCCCGGGCTGACCGCGTTAACACGAATCTCCGGCCCCAGACTGATCGCCAACGCATGCGTCAGCGCCAACAACCCGCCCTTGCTCGCCGCATATGCCTCAGAGTCGGCTTCCGATTGCCGCGCACGGGTCGAAGCCAGATTGACGATCGAACCGTTGTGAGCGCGCAGATACGGCGCGCAGTGCTTGGCCAGCAACATCGGCCCACTGAGGTTCACCGCCAACACACGATTCCAGTAGGCCAGATCGAGGCTTTCCAGGGTGATGTTGTGCGGATCAGCCACGGCCGCGTTGCACACCAGCGCATCGAGACGACCAAACTGCCCCAACACTTCAGCCACACCGAGCGCGACCTGAGCTTCGTCGGCAACGTCCATGGCGATGAACCAGGCACTTTCGCCCAGCACCTTCGCCACTTTCGAACCGCGCGCACGATCCAGATCCGTCAGCACCACTTGCCAGCCTTCGCTGATCAGCCATGCCGCAATCCCCAGACCGATACCGCGCGCGGCACCGGTGACCAGCGCAACGCGGCCATGAGTACCGGGTTTCGGGGTCGACAACTCGATCACAGCGCTGCCAGACCGCGCGCCAGATCGGCTTGCAGATCCGCCACGTCTTCCAGACCGACCGCAATTCGGATCAGGCTGTCACGGATTCCCGCTGCTTCACGCTCTTGCGGCGCCAAGCGACCGTGAGAAGTGGTGCTCGGGTGGGTGATCGTGGTTTTGCTGTCGCCGAGGTTGGCGGTGATCGAAATCAGTCGAGTTGCATCGATAAAGCGCCACGCGCCCTCTTTGCCACCCTTGACCTCAAAGCTCACCACCGCGCCAAAGCCCTTCTGCTGACGCTGGGCCAGTTCGTGCTGCGGATGGCTCTTGAGACCGGCGTAATGGACTTTCTCGATGCCGTCCTGCTGCTCCAGCCATTCGGCCAGTTGCTGGGCGTTGGCACAGTGCGCCTTCATCCGCAGGTTGAGGGTTTCCAGCCCCTTGAGGAAGATCCACGCATTGAACGGGCTCAGGGTCGGCCCGGCAGTGCGCAGGAAACCAACGATTTCTTTCATCTGCTCGCTGCGACCGGCGACCACGCCGCCCATGCAACGGCCTTGGCCGTCGATGAACTTGGTCGCCGAATGCACGACGATGTCCGCGCCCATTTTCAGCGGCTGCTGCAAGGCTGGCGTGCAGAAGCAGTTGTCGACCACCAGCATCGCGCCTTTGGCGTGCGCGATTTCTGCCAGCGCGGCGATATCGACCAGTTCAGCCAGAGGATTGGACGGCGACTCGACGAAGAGCAATTTGGTGTTCGGCTTGATCGCCGCGTCCCAGCCCGACAGATCGGCCAGCGGCACGTAATCGACTTCCACGCCGAAACGCTTGAAGTACTTCTCGAACAGACTGATGGTCGAACCGAACACGCTGCGCGAGACCAGCACGTGATCGCCAGCGCTGCACAGGCTCATCACCACCGCCAGGATCGCGGCCATGCCGGTTGCGGTGGCAACGGCCTGCTCGGCGCCTTCCAGCGCAGCAATGCGCTCTTCGAACGCGCGCACGGTCGGGTTGGTGTAACGCGAGTAAACGTTGCCCGGCACTTCGCCGGCAAAGCGCGCGGCCGCGTCGGCGGCAGTGCGGAACACGTAACTGGAGGTGAAGAACATCGGATCACCGTGCTCACCTTCCGGCGTACGGTGCTGACCGGCACGTACGGCCAGGGTATCGAACGCTACGCCTTCAAGGTCGCTGTCCAGCCGACCGGCATCCCATTCCTGACTCATGCTGTCACTCCTTGCCCTGTTCTGAAATAGATACAAAACCGGCCCGGAGGCGTGATGCCTTTGTAGGAGCAGGGCTTGCCCGCGATGGGGCCTCTGGCAGCGCCAAAAGCTTCGCGGGCAAGCCTTGCTCCTACAGGCCGGTGATTACTTAGTTGTTGTACAGATCGATGATCGCACTGACCGCCTGGGTCTTGATCTTCGAGGAGTCGTTACGCGCCTGCTCGATCTTGTCCAGATACGCCTCATCGACGTCGCCGGTAACATATTTGCCGTCGAACACCGCGCAATCAAAGCTCTCGATCTTGATCTTGCCGCCACCGACCGCTTCGATCAAGTCAGGCAAGTCCTGATAGATCAGCCAGTCAGCGCCGATCAGATCCGCCACGTCCTGGGTCGAACGGTTGTGTGCAATCAACTCGTGAGCGCTTGGCATGTCGATGCCGTACACGTTCGGGAAGCGCACCGCCGGAGCAGCCGAGCAGAAGTAGACGTTTTTCGCGCCGGCTTCGCGGGCCATCTGGATGATCTGCTTGCACGTGGTGCCGCGCACGATCGAGTCGTCGACCAGCATCACGTTCTTGCCGCGGAATTCCAGCTCGATGGCGTTGAGCTTCTGGCGCACCGACTTCTTGCGCGCTGCCTGGCCCGGCATGATGAAGGTACGGCCGATGTAACGGTTCTTGACGAAGCCTTCGCGGAATTTCACGCCCAGGTGGTTCGCCAGTTCCAGTGCCGCGGTACGGCTGGTGTCCGGAATCGGGATGACCACGTCGATGTCGTGCTCTGGACGCTCGCGCAGGATCTTCTCGGCGAGTTTTTCACCCATGCGCAGACGGGCCTTATAGACCGACACGCCGTCGATGATCGAATCCGGACGCGCCAGATAAACGTGTTCGAAGATGCATGGGGTCAGCGAAGGATTGGTCGCGCACTGACGGGTGTGCAGCTTGCCCTCTTCAGTGATGTAGACCGCTTCGCCCGGCGCCAGGTCGCGAATCAGGGTGAAACCGAGCACGTCCAGGGAAACGCTTTCCGAGGCGATCATGTACTCGACGCCTTCGTCGGTGTGACGCTGGCCGAACACGATCGGACGGATGCCGTGCGGGTCACGGAAACCGACGATGCCGTAACCGGTGATCATCGCGACCACCGCGTAACCGCCGACGCAACGGTTGTGCACGTCGGTCACGGCGGCAAACACGTCTTCTTCGGTCGGTTGCAGCTTGCCGCGCTGGGCCAGCTCGTGAGCGAACACATTCAGCAGCACTTCCGAGTCGGAACTGGTGTTGACGTGACGCAGATCGGATTCGTAGATCTCTTTGGCCAACTGTTCAACGTTGGTCAGGTTACCGTTATGCGCCAGGGTGATGCCGTAAGGCGAGTTGACGTAAAACGGCTGGGCTTCGGCCGAAGTCGAGCTGCCCGCGGTTGGATAGCGGACGTGACCGATACCCATGTGGCCGACCAGACGCTGCATGTGACGCTGTTGAAACACGTCACGCACCAGGCCATTGTCCTTGCGCAAGAACAACCGGCCATCATGGCTGGTCACGATACCGGCAGCGTCCTGGCCGCGGTGCTGGAGCACGGTTAGCGCGTCATACAGCGCCTGATTGACGTTCGACTTACCGACGATACCGACGATGCCACACATGCGACGCAACCCCTACTTAATGGATCTGAACTGAACAACACTCACTGAGGCGTTTTCGCCGACGGCAAGAGTTGCTCCTTGAACGGAATATCAGCGGGTACGCTGATTCCGCTGGCAAGCCACTGACTGCTCCACCCGAGGATCAGGTTTTTGGACCAGTCGGCGACCAATAGAAACTTGGGAACGAGTTGGGATTCTTTCCACCACCCGTCCTGCTGTACCGGCCCCAGGCTCAACAGCCCGATCGCCACGACCACCAGCAACACGCCACGCGCTGCGCCGAAGGCCATGCCGAGGAATCGATCGGTCCCGGATAATCCGGTGACGCGTACCAACTCGCCGATAAGATAATTGATCATTGCGCCCACGATCAGTGTGGCGACAAACATGATGGCACAGCCCGCGATCACGCGAGCCGATGGGGTTTCGATGTATCCGGCGAGGTACTCGGACAATGAACCACCGAACATCCAGGCGACGACTCCTGCGATGATCCAGGTCACCAGCGATAATGCTTCTTTGACGAAGCCGCGGCTCAAACTGATCAAAGCGGAGATGGCGATGATTGCAACGATCGCCCAGTCAACCCAGGTAAATGGCACAGTGCAGCCTACAGACGGATAAGGCGGCGCATTTTAGCAGAGCGCATGCCTCTCGGTAAGCTGCGATTGTCAGTGCATTTCAATCGAGGCGATAGTTTTTAACCGCGCTCAGGCTGGAAGCGCACGACAAAACCCTTGAGGTTCTGCTGACGGCTCAAAAGATCACGCAAACGATCGGCTTCAGCGCGCTCGATCAGCGGGCCGACAAACACCCGATTCTTGCCATCGGCCGTACGGATATAGGCGTTGTAACCCTGGCTGCGCAGGGTTTTCTGCAGGCTTTCGGCGCTGGCACGGCTCGACAGGCTAGCCAGTTGCACCGACCAGCTCACCGACAGACCGTTGGCATCGACGCGACTTTGCGTGGTGTCCGGCTTGCTCGCTGCGGCGCTCGGGCCGGCAGTAATCGGCTGAGCAGGCGCAGGAATCGGTTTTGAGGTTGGCGGCGGCGTTGTCGGTTTGACGATCTGCGCTGGCACTACCGGTGCGGCGGCGATCGGTGCCGAAGGCGCTTCTTGCTCGGCAACCTCTTCGTCCGTCGGCACAGGCTCTTGCGGCAAGGCTTGCGGTTCAGGCACGGCGACCGGCTCGACCTGCACTTGCGGCACGGTCGGGGCTTGCGGGGCAGCCGGTGCTTCCACGACAACCTGACGCTGTTCGTCCTGACGCGAAAACAGCATCGGCAGGAAAATCACCGCCAACGCCACCAGCACCAGAGCGCCCACCATGCGCTGCTTGTACGCTTTATCCAGCAAAGCCATTTGCCGCTTCCTCCGTGGAGCGCCGGGCCAACCATTCAAGGGCCTCGGCAACACAATAAAATGATCCGAACAACAGAATCTCGTCGTCGCTTGTCGCCACTGCGCATTGACCGTCCAGCGCGGCGGCGACACTGTCGTAAGACGTGACCGACGCACCAAGGTTCTGCAATGCCGCGTTTAATTCGGCCACCGGACGTGCGCGCGGCGAATCCAGCGGCGCAACGGCCCAATGCTCGACACTAGCATTCAATTCGCCGACAACACCATCCAGATCCTTGTCGGCCAACAAACCGAACACTGCCAGGCGCTTGCCGACCGGTGGCCGCGAGGCCAGCCGACGGGCCAGATACTCGGCCGCGTGCGGGTTATGCCCCACATCCAGCAACACATTGAGGCGTTTGCCGTTCCACTCGAACGAACGGCGATCCAGACGCCCGACCACGCGAGTCGCCTGCAAGGCGGCAATGATCTGCTCGGCATGCCACGGCAAACCGAGCAACAGATACGCCTGCAACGCCAGCGCAGCGTTCTCCATCGGCAGATCGAGCAGCGGCAAGTCACGCAATTCGACAGCCTGACCCTGCGCATCGGTACCGCGCCACTGCCAGTGCTGATCGGTGATACCGAGATCGAAATCACGCCCGCGCAGGAAGAACGGACAGGCCAGTTCGCGCGCCTTGTCGAGCAACGGTTGCGGAGGATTCAGATCGCCACACAAGGCAGGTTTGCCCTGACGGAAAATCCCGGCCTTCTCGAAAGCCACGGATTCACGGGTGTCGCCCAGATAATCGGCGTGATCGACGCCAATGCTGGTGACCAGCGCGATGTCGGCATCGACCACGTTGACCGTGTCCAGACGCCCGCCCAGCCCTACTTCCAGCACTACAGCGTCGAGTTTAGCCTGTTGAAACAGCCAGAACGCCGCCAGGGTGCCCATTTCGAAGTAGGTCAGGGAAGTGTCGCCGCGCCCGGCCTCGACCACAGCAAAGGCTTCGCACAGCTGTGCGTCAGTGGCTTCGACGCCATTGAGCTGCACCCGCTCGTTGTAACGCAGCAGGTGCGGAGAATTGTAGACACCCACGCTCAGGCCCTGCGCACGCAGCAATGAAGCCACGAATGCGCAGGTCGAACCTTTGCCGTTGGTGCCGGTGACCGTAATCACCCGAGGCGCCGGCTGGCCCAGCCCCATGCGGGACGCTACCTGTTGCGAACGCTCCAGACCCATGTCGATGGCCGACGGATGCAACTGCTCAAGGTAGGCGAGCCATTCGCCAAGGGTGCGCTCGGTCATAGGCCAGCAGGTACCGGTGGAACCACGATCGGCTCGATTGGCGCGGCGACGAATTTCGGCGTCGGCTTGCCAGTCATTTGTGCCAGCAGGTTACCCAGACGCGGGCGCAGTTCCTGACGGTGGATGATCATGTCGATCGCGCCGTGTTCCAGCAGGAATTCGCTGCGCTGGAAGCCTTCCGGCAGTTTTTCACGCACGGTTTGTTCGATAACGCGCGGACCGGCAAAGCCGATCAGGGCTTTCGGCTCACCGACGATCACGTCGCCGAGCATCGCCAGACTCGCGGAAACACCGCCGTAGACCGGGTCGGTCAGCACGGAGATGAACGGAATGCCTTCTTCACGCAGACGCGCCAGCACAGCCGAGGTCTTGGCCATCTGCATCAGCGAGATCAGTGCTTCCTGCATGCGCGCACCGCCGGAAGCGGCGAAGCAGATCATCGGGCAACGGTTTTCCAGCGCGTAGTTGGCAGCGCGGACAAACCGCTCACCAACGATGGCGCCCATGGAACCGCCCATGAAGCTGAATTCAAACGCCGAAACCACCACCGGCATGCCCAGCAGGGTGCCGCTGACCGAAATCAGCGCGTCTTTCTCGCCGGTCTGCTTTTGCGCAGCCACCAGGCGATCCTTGTACTTCTTGCCGTCACGGAATTTCAGACGGTCAACCGGCTCCAGATCGGCGCCCAGTTCGTTGCGACCTTCGGCATCGAGGAAGATGTCGATGCGCGCACGTGCGCCGATGCGCATGTGGTGGTTGCACTTGGGGCAAACGTCCAGGGTCTTTTCCAGCTCCGGACGATACAGCACAGCCTCGCAAGACGGGCATTTGTGCCACAGACCTTCAGGCACCGAGCTCTTCTTGACCTCGGAACGCATGATCGAAGGGATCAGTTTGTCTACTAACCAGTTGCTCATGCTTTCTTTCTCCAGTACCGGCGGCCCGAACCTTTCGATTCGCAACCCCGCGTATGCCCTTGAGCTAAATTCATGTGTGCGGCGATGGTTGGTGAACCGCCACGGTCAGCGCGAAACATGACCTGCGTGCAATCCGGACAACCCTCAGCCACGCTTGCTTTGTGCAAGTGCATTGATGGACGGCGGCAGACTGCCAGCCGTCACATCAATATCGGCACCGCCACTCTGTAAGAACTAGTAGGAACTTGTAGGAGCTGACGAGTGCAACGAGGCTGCGATCCTTTGATCTTGTTTTTTACGATCAAAAGATCGCAGCCTCGTTGCACTCGTCAGCTCCTACAGGTTCCTGCTGGTTCCTATTTCTCTTTTACTGCTTTGATAAATGCGCGAATTTTTGCGTGATCCTTGATGCCCTTGCTCGCCTCTACCCCGCCGCTGACGTCGACGGCATAGGGTTTTACCTGGGCCACGGCGCCCGCGACGTTTTCCGGGGTCAGGCCACCGGCCAGAATCAACGGCTTGCTCAAACCTTGCGGAATCAAAGACCAGTCGAACGCCTCACCGGTTCCGCCAGGCACGCCTTCAACATAGGTGTCGAGCAACACACCGCTGGCGCTTGGGTAGGCATCTACAGCTGCGGCGATGTCGTCGCCAGCCTTTACCCGCAACGCTTTGATGTACGGGCGATGCCAGCCTTCACAGTCTTCAGCGACTTCATCACCGTGGAACTGCAGCAGATCCAGCGGCACCGCATCGAGGATTTCCCCCAACTCGCAGCGGCTGGCATTAACGAACAGGCCTACGGTGGTCACGAACGGCGGCAACGCCTGGATGATCGCCCGCGCCTGTTGCACGGACACTGCGCGCGGGCTCTTGGCGTAAAACACGAATCCGATCGCATCCGCCCCGGCCTCGACGGCGGCCAGCGCATCTTCTATGCGGGTAATCCCGCAGATCTTGCTGCGAACGGCTGACATGTCGAGAAAAACTCCAAGGCAAAATCCGGGAAAGTCCCGGATGGTAACAAAAGCGTTCGAGGGCGTCAGCCGTCAAGTTCCGAGAATCCCGTAAGGAAATGTGGCCCGATAAAACGCTCGGGCAACGGGAATTCATCGTGGTACTCGACCTGCACCAGATACAGGCCGTACGGATGCGCTGTCACCCCACCGGAGCGGCGCTCACGGCTTTCCAGCACTTCCTTCATCCATTCGACCGGCCGCTCGCCCGCACCGATGGTCATCAGGACGCCAGCGATGTTGCGCACCATGTGATGCAGGAAGGCGTTGGCGCGGATGTCGAGGACGATCATCTTGCCGTGGCGGGTGACGCGCAGGTGATGCATCTTCTTGATTGGCGACTTGGCCTGGCACTGACCGGCACGAAACGCGCTGAAGTCATGGGTGCCGATCAAGTGCTGCGCGGCCTCGGCCATGCGCTCGACGTCGAGCGGGCGGTGGTTCCAGGTGATTTCTTCGTTGAGGTGCGCCGGACGGATCTGATCGTTGTAGATCACGTAGCGATAACGCCGGGCGATGGCCTTGAACCGCGCATGGAAATGCGCCGGCATCACCCGCGCCCAACTGACGCTGATGTCGTGGGGCAGATTGATGTTGGCGCCCATGACCCAGGCTTTCAGCGAGCGGTCGACCGTGGTATCAAAATGCACCACTTGCCCGCAGGCATGCACGCCGGCGTCGGTACGTCCGGCGCACTGCAAGGAAACCGGCGAGTTGGCGACTTTCGACAGGGCTTTTTCGAGCTCTTCCTGCACCGTGGCCACACCCGTCAACTGGCGCTGCCAGCCGCTGTAGCGCGAGCCTTTGTATTCAACGCCCAGCGCAACGCGGTAAAAGCCGTCGGGGGCCATTTCGGCGACCGGGTTATCTATGTTTGCCAAGGTGGGACAGCCTGCTGTTTTTGCAAAGGCGGGCATTATAAGGCCTCAAGATCAAAAGATCGCAGCCTTCGGCAGCTCCTACACAGAAATCCGCATTCCCCTGTAGGAGCTGCCGAAGGCTGCGATCTTTTGATCTAGAAAACCCAAACAAAAACGGCAACCTCTATGGGCTGCCGTTTCGTTTACCGCTGGACTGATTACAAGCTCGACAGCATGTCCTTGGCCTCGCCCCGCTGCTTCTCGTCACCCTCGGTCAACACTTCGTTGAGGATGTCGCGCGCGCCGTCACTGTCGCCCATGTCGATGTAGGCCTGAGCCAGATCGAGTTTGGTCGCCGCTTCGTCGGTGCCGGAGAGGAAGTCGAAATCGTCTTCGCCCAGATCAGCGTCCAGCGCCGCATCAGCTTCGGTAAACGTCGGCTCGGCGATGTTCTGCGACAGACGATCCAGTTCAGCGTTGACGTCATCCAGCTCCGCCGCGAACGCATCAGGCTCGGCCGGTGGATTGGAATCCATCTCGTCCGCCAGCGACAGATCGAAATCGGCCGGCAGCTCCAGATCGTCCTGCGGTACGTCAGCCACGACGGGCGGTTCAACCGGCGACAGGTCTTTCACGCCATCGTCCAGATCCAGCAGGAAGTCGTCTTCGGCCAGAGTGGCTGGCGACGGTTCGGCGCCGAGATCCAGATCCAGATCGAAGTCCGACAGGTCGTCCAGGTTTTCTTTGATGTCGGTCTGCTGTTGCAGCACCGATTCAAAACTCAGGTCGTCATCCGCCGGGAATTCGTCGAGTTCGGCCAGTGCTTCCGGCGTTTGCTGCTCAACAACAGGCGCAGGCTCGATCGGTGTGATGTTGTCGAGATCGTCCAGGCTCAGGTCAAACGCGCTGTCGAGATCATCTTCCGCCGGTGCCGGGGCAGCAGCAGGTGCTTCCGGCTCATCCAGCAGCAAATCTTTGACGTATTGCGCGTCCAATTCGGCAGCCACTGCAGCAGCGGCCAGACCACCGGCAGCGACAAGGGCCATGGCCGGGAAGCGGCTTTTCAGCTCTTCGACCTTGGCGAAGTTATCGCCATTGGCCACCAGTTGACGCTCCTGAGCGACGAACGCATCGCGATCGCCCTGCTGACCGTAGACTTCCATCAGTTTCAGGCGCAGGTCACTGCGTTGCGGCTCGAGGCTGACGCCCTCCTCCAGCAACGCCGCTGCCTGATTCAAGCGACCGGCATTGATGTGCGATTGCGCTTTGTCGAGCACGTCATCGGAACGCTCGGCGGCTGGAGAAACCAGCGGCGCCGCAATCGGCGTGGCCATGACCACTGGCGCAACAACCGCTGCCGGTGCAGGCGTTGGCGCCGGAGCCGGAGCCGGAGCCGGAGCCGGGGTATTGAGTGTGACGCTGGCGGCTGGTGTTTCCAGACCTTCGAAGCTGCTTTCCGGCAGATCCTGTTCAGCGGAGAACTCTTGTTCTTCGGACAAGGCACGCGCCATGCGCATGTGTTTCTCGGCTTCCTGCTGAGCTTTGCGGCGACGCGCCAGCAGCAACAGCAGAAGCAGCAGAACCACCGCACCGCCACCGATCAGTCCCAACAGGACAGGATTGGTCAGCAGCTCGTTGAAGGTTTTCTCATCATCGACAACCGGTTTTGGCTCGGCAGTCGGCGCCACCGGAGCATCGACTGGCGGTGCAATTGCCGATTCAGGCGTTGGCGACGCGGCCGCTTCTGCCGGAGTTGCAGGCGGTGTCGCAGCCAAATCTGCAGTGATCGCAGGCACCGCTGGATTTGCAGCGTTGGCCGCTGGCGCAGCGCCCGAGCCTTCAGCCTGCAGCTTCGCCAGTTGATTGTTCTTCAGCTCGATCAGTTTTTGCAGCTTGTCCATCTGACTTTGCAGATCGGACACGCGGCTCTTCAATTCCTCGTTGTCGCGACGGGTCGTGTCGAGGCTTTCCTGCGTGACGGCGAGTTTGTTGCTCAGCGCCTTGGCATCGCCGGCCGGGCCTTTACCGCGCGCCTTGGCGCTTTCGGCAGACACCAGGCTCAGATTGTCGCTGGTATTTGGCGCAGCGCCGCTATTGCCACGACCACGATTGGTCGCATCCAGCTGCTGCTGGCCAGTGCCAGGCTTGGCCACGTAACGACGGCCCGAGCGCCAGGCGTCGTTCTGCGCAGCGACTTCCGCAATGGCGGCGGTTTGTGGCAGCGCGGTGCTTTGTGTCGAATCCGGCAGACGCAGCACCTGACCGGTTTTCAAGCGGTTGATGTTGCCGCCGATAAACGCGTCCGGATTCAGCGCCTGAATCGCCAGCATGGTCTGCTGCACCGAGCCGCCATTACGCGCCTTCGCGGCGATTTCCCACAAGGTATCGCGGGCGGTCGTGGTGTATTGAGTCGAGTGCGTGGCGCCAGTGGTTGGGGCGGTGACGGTTTGCGACGGCGCCGATTGCGCAGCGGCATCAGCCGTCTGCGGCGAGAACTTCGACGGATCGAGCAGCACGCTGTAGTCGCGCAGCAGACGGCCGTTCGGCCACATCACCTGCACGAGAAATTTCACCATCGGCTCGGACAGCGGCTTGCTCGACGTCACGCGCAGTACGCTTTTACCGCTGGCGTTGAGCACCGGGGTAAACGTCAGGTCATTGAGGAAAGCCTGGCGATCGACGCCGGCCTTGGCAAAATCTTCAGGTGAAGCCAGACTCGGCACCACTTCGGCAGCGGTGAGATCCTTGACGTCGAGCAGCTCGATTTCAGCCACCAGCGGCTGGTTCAGGGTCGACTTCAGGGTCAGCTCCCCGAGCCCGAGGGCATGCGCCATACCGGAGGACAGCGCCGAGGCGGCCGCTATTGCTAACACCAGTTTGCGAACTTGAACCATAGCCTCATCCTTTGTTTGAACGTTCCTCGGCCAGCGAGAAGATATTGATTGTCGCTGCCGTAAGGCATTGCGCGCGACGACGACAGATGTCGCGCGCGATCATTTCTTTGATGCCCCGGAAAGTCCCGGAGGGTGACACGTTTTCAACTGCTCCGGGCAAGCATAGCGCTCACCTAGAATCAGTCGACAAATTGTTGCCAAGTATCTTTTACAGCAGGTCTTTTATCAACAATTCAGCTACCTGCACAGCGTTAAGGGCCGCGCCTTTGCGTACGTTATCTGACGTCAGCCACAGATTAAGTTCCGCCGGGTCGTCGACACCGCTGCGCACGCGCCCGACATAGACCACGTCCTGCCCTACTGCGTCACCGACCGCAGTCGGATAATCACCGGCCTCAACCAGCTCAATCCCCGGCGCCGCTTCGAGCGCCGCGTTGACCTTTTCCAGGTCGACGGCCTTCTTCGACTGCAAGGTCACGCTAAAGCTATCGCCAAAAAACACCGGGGCTTGAACGCAAGTTGCGGAAATCTTCAATAAGGGTTGCGCCAGCACCTGGCGCAGCTCACGCACCAGACGTTTTTCCAGCAGCGTGTGACCCTGCGCGTCCGGCGTGCCGACCTGAGCCAGCAGGTTGAACGCTACCTGCCGGTCAAAAAAGGTTGGCTCCAGCGGGCGCATGTTCAGCAGCTCGGCGGTTTGCCGCGCTAGTTCGGAAACGGCTTCGCGACCTTGCGCGGACATCGCCAGACTGGCGCTGACATTGACGTATTGCAGGTCGATCAGATCGAGCAACGGCGTCAATACCACCGCGAGCGTGGTGGCTGACGGGCTCGGGCTGCTGACCTGGAACGGCGCTTTCAGATTGGCGAGTACCGCGGCGTTGGCTTCGGGCACCACTTGCGGCGCCTGATCGGCCGGCAAGGCGCCGGACAAGTCGATCAGCGAGCAACCGGCAGCGTGAGCGCGCGCCGCGTAACTCAGGGTGATGGCCGGGCCAGCGGCGAAAAACACCAGTTTGACCTTGCTGAAATCGAACTCGTCGACCTCACGAACGCGCACGTTTTTGTTGCGGAACAGCACCGAGCTACCGGCGGATTCGCTGCTGGCCAGCAGGTGCAGGTTGCCGACCGGAAAGTCGCGCTCTTCGAGAATCTGTACGAGGGTTTCGCCGACAGTACCGGTGGCGCCGATTACGGCAATATCTAGGGTCTGGGTCATGGTGCGAGCCTCTGGCGAAACGGGGGGAGCGGCACTTTACCGGGTGACCGCCATGCAGGCAATTTCTGCCCACCCGGATCGTTCCCACGCTCCGCGTGGGAATGCCGCATCGGACGCTCCGCGTTCGGCTTGTAAAGGGACGCGGAGCGTCCCGGGATGCATTCCCACGCATAGCGTGGGAACGATCGGCATAAAAAAACCCGCACCTCTTTCAAGGCACGGGCTCTTTCATTGCTTCAAGCGATCAACGCTCGAGCAAAATCCGCAACATGCGACGCAGCGGTTCGGCCGCGCCCCACAGCAGTTGGTCGCCAACGGTGAACGCGCCGAGGAACTGCGAGCCCATGTTCAGCTTGCGCAGACGGCCGACCGGGACATTCAGGGTGCCGGTGACCTTGGTCGGGCTCAGCTCCTGCATGCTGATATCGCGCTGATTCGGTACAAGTTTGACCCAAGGGTTGTGCTGGCTGATCAGCCCTTCGATATCGGCGATCGGTACGTCTTTGTTCAGCTTGATGGTCAGCGCCTGGCTGTGGCAACGCATGGCGCCGATGCGCACGCAGATGCCGTCGACCGGGATCGGGCTCTTGAAGCGACCGAGGATCTTGTTGGTCTCGGCCTGAGCTTTCCACTCTTCGCGGCTCTGGCCATTCGGCAGTTCCTTGTCGATCCACGGGATCAGGCTGCCGGCCAGCGGTACGCCGAAGTTTTCGGTCGGGTACGCTTCGCTGCGCATGGCATCAGCAACGCGACGGTCGATGTCGAGGATCGCGCTGGCCGGATCGGCCAGTTGATCAGCGACAGCGGCGTGGGTCGCGCCCATTTGCTTGATCAGTTCACGCATGTTCTGCGCGCCGGCACCGGAGGCCGCTTGATAAGTCATGGCGCTCATCCACTCGACCAGACCGGCTTCGAACAGACCGCCCAAGCCCATCAGCATCAGGCTGACGGTGCAGTTGCCGCCGATGTAGTTCTTGGTGCCCGCATCGAGCTGCTGATCGATGACCTTGCGGTTCACCGGATCAAGAATGATCACTGCGTCATCGTTCATGCGCAGGCTCGAGGCCGCGTCGATCCAGTAACCCTGCCAACCGGCTTCGCGCAGTTTCGGGAACACTTCGCTGGTGTAGTCGCCGCCTTGGCAGGTCAGAATCACGTCGAGGGTCTTCAGCTCATCAATGCTGTAAGCATCCTTGAGCGGAGCAATGTCCTTGCCCACGGACGGGCCTTGGCCACCGACGTTGGAAGTGGTGAAAAACACCGGCTCGATTAGATCGAAATCCTGCTCTTCCAGCATCCGCTGCATGAGCACGGAACCGACCATTCCGCGCCAACCGATCAGACCTACACGTTTCATCGCAACTACACCTTCTTGAAAAGTGGGCCGCTGCTTTGTATTGAATTTCGCAGCGGGCCCGAGAGATTACAGATTCCGCAGCGCGGCGACTACTGCGTCGCCCATTTCCTGCGTACCGACTTTGGTGCAACCGGCCGAATAGATGTCGCCCGTGCGCAGACCCTGGTCGAGCACGACGCTGACGGCTTTTTCGATGGCATCGGCGGCATCCTGCAGATTGAAGCTGTAACGCAGCATCATCGACACCGACAGAATGGTCGCCAACGGGTTGGCAATACCTTTACCGGCGATGTCCGGAGCGGAACCGTGACAAGGCTCGTACATGCCCTTGTTGTTGGTGTCCAGCGACGCCGACGGCAGCATGCCGATGGAACCGGTGAGCATCGACGCCTGATCGGACAGGATGTCGCCGAACATGTTGTCGGTGACGATCACGTCGAACTGCTTCGGCGCGCGCACCAGTTGCATCGCGGCGTTGTCGACGTACATGTGGCTCAGTTCGACCTGCGGGTAATCCTTGGCCACTTCTTCAACAATTTCACGCCACAGCTGGCTGGACGCCAGCACGTTGGCCTTGTCCACCGAGCAGAGCTTTTTGCTACGCACCATGGCCATGTCGAAACCGACGCGGGCGATGCGGCGGATTTCGCTTTCGCTGTACGGCAGCGTGTCGTAGGACTGACGCTCGCCGTTTTCCAGGGTACGGGTGCCGCGTGGTGCGCCGAAGTAGATGCCACCGGTCAGCTCGCGAACGATGAGGATGTCCAGACCGGCAACAATTTCCGGCTTCAGGCTCGAAGCCTCGGCCAGTTGCGGGTACAGAATCGCCGGACGCAGGTTGCCGAACAGGCCCAGTTGCGCACGGATTTTCAGCAGGCCGCGCTCAGGGCGGATATCACGTTCGATGGTGTCCCATTTCGGGCCACCGACGGCGCCCAGCAGCACGGCATCGGCAGCGCGGGCACGGTCGAGGGTTTCGTCGGCCAATGGCACGCCGTGCTTGTCGATGGCCGCGCCACCGATCAGGTCATGGCTCAGCTCAAAGCCCAGGCTGTATTTGTCGTTGGCCAGTTCCAGCACCTTGACCGCTTCGGCCATGATTTCCGGACCAATACCGTCACCTGGGAGAATCAGAATCTGCTTGCTCATGCTTTCCTCGTGTCTTCAGTCGGTGCGCCATCTGAGGCGCGCCCGGAAAAATTCTTAGCGCTCAGCCATCAATACGATTACATCTGTACTGAACGAGCCGTCGGCATCAATCTCAAAATATTCGCGCACTTCGTTGCCCATCGACTGCTGCAACTGGCGGATCGCGGCGCGCATCACTTCGGGGGTGCGCATGCGCTCAACCCAGGTGGTGTACTCCAGACGCAGGCGCTGACGCGTAGTGCTACGCACATGCAAACCGGCCTCGCTGACCTGGCGCAACCATTCAGCGGCAGAATAATCGCGCACATGGCTGGTGTCGCGCAGCACTTCAACGCTTTGCAGGTAAGTGTCGAACAACGGACTGCCCGGTGACAACACGTCAACGAACGCCGCCACACCGCCCGGCTTCAGCACCCGACGCACTTCGCGCAGGGCCACACCGAGATCGCTCCAGTGATGCGCCGAATAACGGCTGAACACGAAGTCGAACTCGCCATCGGCAAACGGCAGACGCTCGGCGGCACCGTTGACCGTGGCAATGTTGCCGATACCGCGATCAATCGCAGCGGCGGCGACCACGTCGAGCATTTGCTGCGACAGGTCGTAAGCGACCACTTCCTTGACCAGCGATGCCACGTGAAAACTGACGTGACCGGCGCCGCAACCCAAGTCCAGCACACGAGCCTCGCCCTGCCCGGCCAGTTGAGCCTGTAGCAGCGCGAATTCGGTGCCTTGAGCGTGAACGGCGCTGCTCAGGTAGGCGGCGGCCTGCTCACCGAATTGCTTTTGTACGACCTGGGTGTGTTGGGCGGTGCTGGTCATGGTCACATCCTGTATTTGCGTTGTTTGGGCTGGCCCCTTCGCGAGCAGGCTCGCTCCCACATTTGAAATGCATTCCCCTGTGGGAGCGAGCTTGCTCGCGAAGGGGCCGGCCCTGACTACATCAATCCCAAATCTTGCTTATGCGTCGCGAAACAACCACGGCTGGCTAACCCGATGCCTGGCCTCAAACGTCGCAATCGCATCACCGTCCTGCAAGGTCAGCCCGATATCGTCCAGACCGTTCAACAGGCAATGCTTACGGAACGCATCAATCTCAAAGCTGTACACCTTGCCATTCGGGCTGGTCACGGTCTGCGCTTGCAGATCGACCTGCAATTGATAACCCGGCTCAGCCTCGACCTGCTTGAACAACTCATCAACCTCAGCGTCGCTCAAGATGATCGGCAACAAGCCGTTCTTGAAGCTGTTGTTGAAGAAAATGTCGGCATAGCTCGGCGCGATGATGCTGCGGAACCCGTATTCTTCCAGCGCCCACGGCGCGTGTTCACGGCTGGAGCCGCAACCAAAGTTCTCGCGGGCCAGCAACACGCTGGCGCCTTGATAACGCTCGGCGTTGAGGACGAAGTCCTTGTTCAGCGGACGCTTGGAGTTGTCCTGATACGGTTGCCCGACATCGAGGTAACGCCATTCATCGAACAGGTTCGGGCCGAAACCGGTGCGCTTGATCGACTTCAAAAACTGTTTCGGAATGATTTGGTCAGTGTCGACGTTGGCACGATCCAAAGGCGCGACAAGACCAGTGTGCTGGGTAAAAGCTTTCATGCTGCGCTCCTTAAATCAATTCGCGAACGTCGATGAAACGACCGTTCACCGCTGCCGCCGCCGCCATGGCCGGGCTGACGAGGTGGGTACGGCCACCGGCACCCTGACGGCCTTCGAAGTTACGGTTGGAGGTCGAGGCGCAATGCTCGCCGGACTCCAAACGATCCGGGTTCATCGCCAGGCACATCGAGCAACCCGGCTCACGCCATTCGAAACCGGCCTCGAGGAAAATCTTGTCGAGACCTTCGGCCTCTGCCTGCGCCTTCACCAGACCCGAACCCGGCACCACGATCGCTTGCTTGATGGTCGATGCGACTTTACGGCCCTTGGCGATCACCGCCGCAGCACGCAAGTCTTCAATGCGCGAGTTGGTGCAGGAGCCGATAAACACGCGATCCAGTTGAATGTCAGTGATCGCCTGATTGGCGGTCAAACCCATGTATTTCAGGGCACGGACGATCGAGTCGCGCTTGACCAGATCCATCTCTTTGGCTGGATCCGGCACGTTCTGATCAACGGCCAAAACCATCTCAGGCGAAGTGCCCCAACTGACTTGCGGCTTGATCTGAGTAGCGTCGAGCTCAACCACGGTGTCGAACCTGGCGTCGGCGTCGGAGACCAGATCTTTCCAGGACTCGACGGCCATGTCCCATTCCGCGCCTTTCGGAGCAAATGGACGGCCCTTCACGTAATCGACAGTCTTCTGATCCGCTGCCACCAAACCTACGCGGGCGCCGGCTTCGATGGACATGTTGCAGATGGTCATGCGGCCTTCAACGGACAAATCGCGGATCGCGCTGCCGGCGAATTCGATGGCGTGGCCGTTACCACCAGCGGTGCCGATTTTGCCGATCACTGCGAGGACGATGTCCTTGGCGGTCACGCCGAACGGCAATTGCCCTTCAACGCGCACCAGCATGTTTTTCATTTTCTTGGCGACCAGGCACTGCGTGGCGAGCACGTGCTCGACCTCGGAAGTGCCGATACCGTGCGCCAAAGCGCCAAACGCGCCGTGGGTCGAGGTGTGCGAGTCGCCGCAGACCACGGTCATGCCCGGCAAGGTCGCGCCCTGCTCCGGGCTGATCACGTGGACGATGCCTTGGCGGACGTCGTTCATCTTGAACTCGACAATGCCGTATTCATCGCAGTTGTCGTCGAGGGTCTGAACCTGCAAACGCGAGACCTGATCGGCAATGGCTTCAATGCCGCCCTTGCGCTCTGGCGTCGTCGGTACGTTGTGATCCGGGGTCGCGATGTTGGCATCGATGCGCCAAGGCTTGCGCCCGGCCAGACGCAGACCTTCAAAGGCTTGCGGCGAAGTCACTTCGTGAATGATGTGACGATCGATGTAGATCAGCGCAGAGCCATCGTCGCGCTGCTTGACCAAATGCGAATCCCAGAGCTTGTCGTAGAGCGTTTTGCCGGCCATCAGACGGTTCCTCATCAGCTTGTTTCTATGCCCCGGGCCTTGAACGTTTCAATAACCCTTTGGCTTGTGAGGTCGATCCTATGGGGTTACATTAAATAACTCAAATTCATATTTTTTATGCTTTGGATAACCAACTGGAATACCACCATGGATCTGGCCAACCTCAACGCTTTTATTGCCATCGCCGAGACCGGCAGCTTCTCCGGCGCCGGCGAACGCTTGCACCTGACGCAGCCGGCGATCAGCAAACGTATCGCCGGTCTGGAGCAGCAACTGAAGGTGCGTCTGTTTGATCGCCTCGGCCGGGAAGTCGGCCTGACCGAAGCCGGCCGCGCCCTGCTGCCACGGGCCTACCAGATTCTCAATGTGCTCGATGACACCCGCCGCGCATTGACCAACCTGACCGGCGAAGTCAGCGGGCGCCTGACCCTGGCGACCAGTCACCACATCGGCCTGCACCGTTTGCCGCCGCTATTAAGGGAGTTCACCCGCCGTTACCCACAGGTCGCGCTGGATATTCAGTTCCTCGATTCGGAAGTGGCCTACGAAGAAATTCTCCATGGCCGCGCCGAGTTGGCGGTGATCACCCTGGCGCCAGAGCCGCATGCGCTGGTCAAAGCCACGCCGGTGTGGGACGACCCGCTGGATTTCGTGGTCGCCCCGGAGCATTCGCTGATCAGCAACGGCGCCGTCAGCCTGGCGGACATTGCCGGCCATCCGGCGGTTTTCCCCGGTGGCAACACATTTACTCACCATATTGTCCAACGACTGTTCGAGGCTCAGGGCCTGACGCCGAACATCGCCATGAGCACCAACTATCTGGAAACCATCAAGATGATGGTCTCGATCGGCCTGGCCTGGAGCGTGCTGCCGCGCACGATGCTCGATGATCAGGTGGCAAGCATCGCTTTGCCGGGCATACAGCTGCGGCGCCAGCTAGGCTATATCTTGCACACTGAACGGACGCTATCGAACGCGGCTCGCGCCTTTATGGCCTTGCTGGACGCACAAATCGATCTGCCAGGGACTCTCGGCTGACTTGTGCTACTCCTATAGAGCCGCGTTTCCCTGTGCCTAACGCATAAACCAGCTCAAGGCCCGTAACCAATGCCGAAATCTGTTGACCGTATCCCGCCGATGCCGCGCATTCAGGCAATTGATCCACGGCATTCCGAGCAGAGCTGGGAAAGTGCGCCGCAATTGCTCGCGGCGCTCAACGGCGCCCGGCTCGGCGCCTGGTATTGGGACATCGAGCGCGGGCAGATCAGTTGGTCGCGGGGCACGCAGGCATTGTTCGGCTTCGATCCACGCCAGCCGCTGCCGGCCGACCTTGAATACCTCGATTTATTGCCTCCGGAAGATCGCGCGAAAACCGTGCGCGCCTTCCACGCGGTGATTGCCGGTGCGCCGCTGGAGCAAGCGATGCACCACCGCATCCAATGGCCTGACGGCAGCCTGCACTGGCTGGAGATCAGCGGGAGTCTGCTGCCGGACAAAAACGGCCGCCCCCGAATGATCGGGGTGATTCGCGAAATCACCCACCAGCGCCAACGCGAGCAAGCGCTGAGCAGCTCGGAGAAACGTTTCGCCACACTATTTCACCTATGCCCCAACATGGTTTTGCTCACCCGCCAGGAAGACGGACTGATCAGCGAGGCCAATCAGTATTTTGAAAGCCTGTTCGGCTGGCCGGTGCAGAGCGCCATCGGCCGTACCACGCTGGAACTCGGTTTGTGGGTGCATCCCGAACAACGCGCCGAGCTGGTCAAAAAGACCAACACCAAAGGCGAACTGATCGCCATGGAAGTGCAGTTCCGTGCGAGCAACGGCCAGATCCACGACGGCATTCTCAGCGCGCAGAAGGTCGAACTCGAAGGCCAACCCTATCTGCTCAGCACCTTCCTCGACACCACCGAACGCAAAGCCGCCGAACACGCCTTGAAGGACAGCCAGGAACGTCTCGACCTCGCGCTGGACTCGGCGCAACTCGGCACGTGGGACTGGCACATCCCCAGCGGCATGCTTTACGGCTCGGCGCGCGCCGCGCAGTTGCACGGGCTTGAAGCGAAACCGTTCCATGAATCGTTCGATGAATTTTTCGAAGGCGTGCCCGGCGAAGAACGCGACAGCATGCGCGACGCCTACCGCAGCCTGCGCGAAGGCCCGGCAGGTAATTATCAACTGACCTATCGCGTGCAACTGCCGGACGGCAGCTCGCGCTATCTGGAAAGCCGCGCCCGCCTCTACCGCGACGACAACGGCGCGCCGCTGCGCATGGCCGGCACGTTGCTGGACATCACCGATCAAGTCGAACGCGAACAGCGCCTGGTCGCCTCAGAAGAAAAATTCGCCACGCTGTTCCAGGTCAGCCCCGACCCGATCTGCGTCACGCGCCAGGACAGCGGCGAATTCATCGAGATCAATAACAGCTTTACCCAGACTTTCGGCTGGAGTGCCGGCGACGTAATCGGCCACACCGCCGAAGAAATCGGCCTGTGGGACGCTTCGGCAAAAAGTCTGCAACGCATCGAGCGGGTGATCCGCGAACAGGGCCTGAGCAACGTCGCGATCATCGTCCAGCACAAGGACGGCCAGTCGCTGACCTGCGTGATTTCCAGCCGGCAGATCAGCGTTGGGGATCAACCGTGCATCGTCACCACCCTGCGCGACATTACTCAGCAACAACGTTCAGAGGCCGCACTGAAGGCCAGCGAAGAGAAATTCGCCAAGGCGTTTCACTCAAGCCCCGACGCGATCACCATCACCGAACGTGATTCCGGGCGCTATCTGGAAGTTAACGACGGTTTCTGCCGGCTTACCGGTTATCGCGCTGAAGAGGTCGTCGGTAAAACCGTGTATCAGGTTGGCATCTGGGCCGAGGAGAAACAGCGCTCGGCGCTACTCGCCGAGTTACAAATCAAGGGCCGCGTCCACCATCAGGAAATGCTTGGGCGCAACAAGCGCGGGGAAATGCTCACGGTCGAAGTCTCGGTCGAGCCGATCACCCTCAACGAAACCGCGTGCCTGCTGCTGACCGCCCGCGACGTCAGTCTGCTGAAAAATGCCGAAGCACAAATTCGCCACTTGGCTTACCACGACCCACTGACCAACCTGCCCAACCGCGCCTTGCTGATGGATCGTCTGAGCCAGCAGATCGCCCTGCTCAAGCGCCACAACCTGCGCGGTGCGCTGCTGTTTCTCGACCTCGATCACTTTAAACACATCAATGATTCCCTCGGCCATCCGGTCGGCGACACGGTGTTGAAGATCATCACCGCGCGCCTTGAAGCCAGCGTACGCATGGAAGACACGGTCGCGCGCCTCGGTGGCGATGAGTTCGTGGTGCTGCTCAGCGGTCTGGAAGGTTCGCGCAACGAAGTCAGTGCGCAAGTGCGCGAGCTGGCCGACACCATCCGCGAATTGCTTTCGGAACCGATGTTCCTCGATGGCCAGCGCCTGCAAGTGACGCCGAGCATCGGCGTGGCGCTGATTCCCGATCACGGCTCGACCCCGACCGATCTGCTCAAACGCGCCGACATCGCGCTGTATCGGGCCAAGGATTCCGGGCGCAACACCACGCAGATGTACCACAACACCATGCAGAAAGCCGCCAGCGAGCGGCTGCGCATGGAGACCGATTTGCGTCTGGCGCTGTCGCGCGGTGAATTCAACGTGCACTTCCAGCCGCAGATCGATGCCCGCAACAACCAGATCATCGGCGCCGAAGCACTGGTGCGCTGGAACCACCCGGAACTCGGCGCGCAATCGCCCACCGAATTCATCAAGGTTCTGGAAGACAGCGGCCTGATTCTCGAAGTCGGCACGTGGATCCTCGACGAAGCCTGCGACGCCTTCAAACAGCTGATCGGACTGAAACTGGTCGACCCGCTCAACTTCAGCCTGTGCGTGAACATCAGCCCGCGGCAGTTCCGCCAGAACGACTTCGTCGAACGAATCGAACACAGCATGATCAGCCACGGCTTGCCCTGCTCGCTGCTGAAACTGGAAATCACCGAAGGCATCGTCATCCAGAACCTGGAAGACACCATCAGCAAAATGCGTCGTCTGAAAAAACTCGGCGTGAGCTTCGCCATGGACGATTTCGGCACCGGTTATTCGTCGCTGACGTACCTCAAGCGCTTGCCGGTGGACACGCTGAAAATCGACCAGTCGTTTATTCGTGATGCGACGACGGATCCGAACGATGCCGAGATCATCCGCGCGATCGTGGCGATGGCGCGCAGCCTGGAGCTGGAGGTGATTGCCGAGGGGGTGGAGACGCCGGAGCAGTTGGCGTTTTTGCAGGGATTAGGTTGCCATTTGTATCAGGGTTATCTGCACAGCCGGCCGGTGGCACTGGATGATTTGAAGGTGTTGCTGGAATAGCGGGCACAAAAAAGGGTGCCATTGGCACCCTTTTCATTGCTCGGCTTACTGCAACGCCGGCTTCTGCCCCCCATTGATCGGGATGCGTTTGGCTTTCGCTTCTTCCGGAATCACGCGCAGCAGGTCGATGCTCAGCAGGCCGTTGCTCAGATCCGCTGCCTTGATCTCGATGTGATCGGCCAGGCGGAAGGACAGCTTGAAAGCACGCTGGGCAATGCCCTGATGCAGGAAGGTTACGCCTTCGTTGGCATCACGCTTGCCGCCACTGATGGTC
Organism: Pseudomonas rustica; assembly: GCF_049959085.1. Lineage (NCBI taxonomy): Bacteria > Pseudomonadati > Pseudomonadota > Gammaproteobacteria > Pseudomonadales > Pseudomonadaceae > Pseudomonas > Pseudomonas rustica. The sequence goes on from NZ_CP188200.1 coordinate 3,427,057, forward strand.
AGCACACCTTTCTCGACTTGCAGTTCCAGGTCTTCTTCCTGGAAGCCGGCTGCCGCTACAACGATGCGGTATTGGTCGTCACCGTGTTTTTCCACGTTGTAAGGTGGGTAGCTGCTGCCTGGCTCATTGCGCAGGGCGGTTTCGAACAGGTCGTTGAAACGGTCGAAGCCCACCGAGGAACGGGACAGTGGCGCAAGGGAAAATGCAGTACTCATGGTTCAAATCTCCTGAAAACAATCAGCAAGTTTTTTTGACTCCGCGACCCGAATTCGGCATCGCGTAACCCCTAGATAGGGACCGCTGATTTGTTTTCAAGAGACTGTTTGCAGATTTTTTTCAGGCGGCTTCTGCTACCGGCAAACCCAGCAAACGCGAAACATGATCCGGCTCAGTCTCACGGCGCAGCACGGTAAACAGTTCGGTCGCCTCCGGATAATTGCGCGTCAGCATCGCCAGCCATTGCTTCAAACGGCCCGGCGATTGGCGAGCGGTCATCTGTGCTTTGGCTTGCAACCAGAAGTCTTGGATCAGCGGCATCAGTTCCGCCCAAGTCATTTCAACCACTTCTTCCCCGGCACGGGCCGCGGCGATTTGTTTGGCCAGATCCGGGCGCGACACCAGACCGCGACCGAGCATGATGTCTTCGACGCCACTGATTTCGCGGCAACGGCGCCAGTCTTCGACGCTCCAGATATCGCCATTGGCGAACACCGGCACCTTTACCACGTCCTGCACGCGCGGGATCCACTCCCAGTGCGCCGGCGGTTTGTAGCCATCCATTTTGGTTCGCGCGTGAACCACGATGTGTTCGGCGCCGCCTTCGGCCAATGCCGTGGCGCATACCAGCGAGCCGTCGGGGCTGTCGAAGCCGAGGCGCATTTTCGCGGTCACCGGAATGTGCGCAGGCACGGCACGGCGCACGTGTTCGACGATCTGGTTGAGCAACTCGGGCTCTTTCAGCAGCACGGCGCCACCACGGGATTTGTTCACGGTTTTGGCCGGGCAGCCGAAGTTGAGGTCGATCACTTCGGAGCCGAGTTCGCAGGCCAGCGCAGCGTTTTCCGCCAGGCACACCGGGTCGGAACCGAGCAATTGCACGCGCAGCGGCACGCCGGAAGCGGTGCGGGCGCCGTTGAGCAGCTCGGGGCCGAACTTGTGGAAGTACGCCGGGGTGAGCAACTGGTCGTTGACCCGAATGAATTCGGTCACGCACCAGTCGATGCCGCCAACGCGGGTTAGCACGTCGCGGAGGATGTCGTCGACCAACCCCTCCATGGGCGCCAGAGCAATTTGCATGGGGAAAACACTACTTAAGGAAAAAACGTGCGGCAGTTTACTGGATATCGCGGGAAACCGCAGATCCCTTGTAGGAGCTGCCGAAGGCTGCGATCTTTTGATGTTGTTTTTTATAGGTCAAGATCAAAAGATCGCAGCCTTCGGCAGCTCCTACAGGGATCGGGTCAGGCTGGGGTCAGGATCGCAGGGCCATAGCCTTCGATAAACTCGGCCGGCATGCGCTTGGGTTTGCCGGTGGACAGTTCGATGCAGACAAACGTGGTTTGAGCACGCAGCAGCGTGGTGTTGTCGCTTGGGCGGATCAACTGAAAGTGCCGGGTCATCTTCAAGCGCTGATCCCAATCGACGATCCATGTCGCCAATTGCAACTCGTCGCCTTCATACGCCGCTGCCAGATAATCGATCTCGTGGCGCACCACGGCCATCGCCCGGTCCAGCCGCCGATATTCGACCAGATCCAGCCCCAGACGCTGCGAGTGGCGCCAGGCGCAGCGCTCGAGCCAGGTTACGTAGACCGCGTTGTTCGCGTGGCCCAGCCCGTCGATGTCTTCGGCGCCTACTTGCAGATCAATGGTAAACGGCGTTGCCCGATCCCAGCCCATGCCCCACTCCCGGTCAGTTATTCAACCGGGGCAGTGTAACGGAGCTCACGCCGATTGGCGCGCCTGAAGGCTACGGCCGGCGAGCAGTGATAACACCCCATCAATCAGGCGCGGGTCGGCGAGCACGCGCTGATGACCACCGCCCTCAAGGCGCAGCAGACGGCTGTCGAACCAGGATTCGTGGATCAGCTGCGACTCTTTGACCGAGACGAAATTGTCGTCCTCGGCGTGCACGATCAGGCCGGGCATATCCAGTTGATAGTGGGCAACGTCAAGGGTCGCGGCGCGCATGCCGACGTCCTGCTCGACCTGACGGATGAAAGCCGAACGTGCTCGCGGTGGCATGCCCATGTAGCGAGCGAATCCGCGCAACACACCAAGAATGCGTGCCGGCGCGGCGATGCTGACGAGGGTTTCGGTGCGCAAGCCCAATTGCACGGCGAGCATGGCGCTGGCGCCGCCCATCGAGTGACCGATGACCGCTTGCAGCGGCGGAAGCTCGGCAGCGGCCTCAAGCATGGCGCGGGCGAACAGGACGACGTTGGCTTCACGCCCCGGTGAGCGACCGTGTGCCGGGCCGTCGAGTGCTACGACGGTGTAACCGGCATCGACGAGCGCCGTGATCAGCGCGGCGAACTGGGTGGGCCGCCCTTCCCAACCGTGCATCAGCAGCACCGCAGGGCCTTGGCCCCAGCGCAATGCCGAGAGGCCGAAACGCAAAGTAATGCGTTCAGCACTGGCGAGCATCGGCAGTTCCCAGTCGCGCAGTGGCAGCGCGCGCGGCGTCATGAACGCCAGGCGCATTTTGCTCGCCACTAATTTCGGTGCAAACCAGCCTAAGGTGCCATTAACGCCACGAACCCATTTCAACGTGCTCATCGCTCTCTCCTCAGGCGTGTTGCCTTCAGGTCAACGCACCGCCGACTTGGCAGCGCGCAGCAATCGATCGGATAAATCTCCAGGGCCGAGCGCTCTTGCGAGGGCCAGGCCACCCACCATCAAGGCCACATCAGCCAGGGCTTTGTCGGTGTCCTCAGGGCTGGACGCCAACTGCGCAATCATCAATTCCAGGTGTTCGTTCAGCGCGATGCGGAACGATTCCGGCAGACGCCCCAACTCACCGATCGACGCCGGAATCGGGCAGGCCGCTTCGCTGGAGTCACGGTGCTTGCGCGACAGGTAGAACGCAGCAACCAGCGCGCGGCGTTCTTCACCGGTCAGTTCGGCATCCATGTCGGCAATCAAGTCGCGGCGGCGGCCTAGAAGCTGTTTGAACGCTTCGAGCATCATCGCGTCCTTGCTTTCGAAGTGCGCGTAGAAGCCGCCAACCGTCAGGCCGGCTGCGCCCATCACTTCGCCCACGCTAGGATCTGCCGGGCCGCGCTGGATCAGTGCAGCGCTGGCAGCCTTGAGGATGCGTTCGCGGGTTTGAGCTTTTTTATCGTTCATCGTTGCCTCCGAATATTACGACTAGAATATTATTCGCATAATAATATTCTGCAAGTCAAGGATATGACCGCTGGTCTGAAGCACAGTTTAGGAAATAAGAGAATTGGCCAAACGCCAGACAAACAAAAGGGCCATTCAATAATTGAATGACCCTTATAAAATCCCGCAGAGCGGGTAATCGTGGCGTCCCCTAGGGGACTCGAACCCCTGTTACCGCCGTGAAAGGGCGGTGTCCTAGGCCACTAGACGAAGGGGACACAAACCTTCTATACAACTGATCAGTGCTGAGTGCTGATCGATTCAAGGCCGGTGTGGCCAGACCTTGAACTGTAAAATTGGTGGAGCTTAGCGGGATCGAACCGCTGACCTCCTGCATGCCATGCAGGCGCTCTCCCAGCTGAGCTAAAGCCCCGATTTATCGCCTCGCGGCGGAGTGACATTTTGCAACATCACTTCTGTAAAACTGGCGTCCCCTAGGGGACTCGAACCCCTGTTACCGCCGTGAAAGGGCGGTGTCCTAGGCCACTAGACGAAGGGGACGCAAACCCTTCTATACAACAGACCAACACTGAGTGCTGATCGCTTCAAGGCCGGTGTGGCCAGACCTCGAAGTGTAAAATTGGTGGAGCTAAACGGGATCGAACCGTTGACCTCCTGCATGCCATGCAGGCGCTCTCCCAGCTGAGCTATAGCCCCTCATCGTTGATGTCATCGCTGAGGACGGGGCGAATCTTAAGGGCGTATCGAAAGCCTGTCAAACTTATTTTTGAAAAATTTCAAAGTTTTTCGTCGGCATAACAATCACTTACCGCCCTCCCCCCGTAAATTCGGGACTCGGGATGTCACACAGACCTGTAGGAACTGCCGCAGGCTGCGATCTTTTGACTTTATCTTTTTAAAACAAGATCAAAAGATCGCAGCCTTCGGCAGCTCCTGCAGGGAAGGCAAAGCGTTTAGGCGATAGCGGCCAGGAGCTTTTCCCACTCTTTGTTTTCTTTCTTCGACACGCCGCCCAGCAGGTCAATCGCCTGACGCAGACGGAAGCGGGTCAGATCCGGGCCAATGATTTCCATCGCATCGAGCACCGACACCGAGCTTGCCTGACCGGTGATCGCCGCAAACATCAGCGGCATCGCGTCACGCAGTTTCAATTCCAGCGATTCAACCACTGCCTGAATCGTTGCGGTGATGTTGTCTTTCTCCCACTGACGCAGGCTTTCCAGTTTCCACAGGATCAACTGCATCAACTGACGAACCTGATCGCCCGAGAGCTTTTTCGATTCGAACAGTTTGGCATCCGGATTGACGCCACCGGCGAAGAAGAACCCGCCCAGCGGTGCAACCTGGCTGAAGGTTTCAACGCGACCCTGCACCAGCGGCGCGATCTTCATCATGTATTCCGGGTTCAGCGCCCAGGTCTGCAAACGACTGGCGAATTCTTCCACCGGCAGATCACGCAGCCACTGGCCGTTGAGCCACGACAGCTTCTCGATGTCGAAGATCGGCCCACCGAGCGAGACGCGCTTGAGGTCGAAGTTGTCGACCATCTCCTGCAGCGAGAACTTCTCGCGCTCGTCCGGCATCGACCAGCCCATGCGGCCGAGGTAGTTGAGCATCGCTTCCGGCATGAAGCCCATGCGCTCGTAGAACGTCACCGAAGTCGGGTTCTTGCGCTTGGACAACTTGCTCTTGTCCGGGTTACGCAGCAGCGGCATGTAGCACAGCTCCGGTTGTTCCCAGCCGAAGTACTCATAAAGCAGAATCAGTTTTGGTGCCGATGGCAGCCACTCTTCGCCGCGCAGCACGTGGGTGATGCCCATCAGGTGATCGTCGACCACGTTGGCGAGGAAGTACGTCGGCAAGCCGTCGGTCTTCATCAGCACTTGCATGTCCATGCGATCCCATGGGATCTCGACGTCGCCACGGAGCATGTCCGGCACCACGCAAACGCCTTCGCTCGGCACTTTCATGCGGATCACGTGGGGTTCGCCAGCGGCCAGACGGGCTGCGACTTCTTCTTTCGACAGCAGCAGCGCGCGGCCGTCGTAGCGCGGGGTTTCACCGCGAGCCATTTGCTCGGCGCGCATCTGATCCAGCTCTTCAGCGGTGCAGAAGCATGGGAACGCGTGGCCCATTTCGACCAGTTGCTGGCAATACTTCTGGTAAATGTCGCCGCGTTCGCTCTGGCGATACGGGCCGTGCGGGCCGCCAACGTCCGGGCCTTCGCTCCAGTCGATGCCCAACCAGCGCAGAGCGTCGAAGATCTGCTGTTCGGACTCGCGGGTCGAACGCAACTGGTCGGTGTCTTCGATCCGCAGGATGAACTCACCGCCGTGCTGCTTGGCAAAGCAGTAGTTGAACAATGCGATGTAAGCGGTACCTACGTGGGGATCCCCGGTAGGCGATGGCGCGATGCGAGTGCGGACGGTGGTCATGGCATGTCTCGAAAATAATGAAAAGCAAAACAATCAAGCGGCGAATGGTAACAGGCGACACCCGCCCCGCTCCAGCAGGCAGGGCATTTAAGCCAAGTTTGCGTCTGTAACGCCCGTACGCCGTGGTGAATGGGCAAATATCAGCGCTTGGCATTTACCGTTTATCGGCTGTATGCGAGATTCACCGGCTGATAACTTTCCTTACAATTCCTCGACTACAGTTTGCCCATGCCTGCCCAACTCAAGCGTCGCCTGTTTATTTTCCTGCTGCTCGTCCTGCTGATTGCCGGGGGCTTCTTCGCCCACTGGTTTTTCAAAGGACGCTTTTATGAAAGCACCGACAACGCCTATGTCCAGGGTGAGATCACACGTGTGTCGAGCCAATTGGGCGCGCGCATCGATGAAGTGCTGGTGCAGGACAATCAGCACGTGGAAAAAGGCCAGTTGCTGGTACGCCTCGAACCGAATGATTTCCGCCTCGCGGTAGACCGCGCCAATGCCGCCCTCGCCACCCGCGAAGCCGAACGCCTGCAAGCGCAAAGCAAACTGACCCAACAATCGAGCCTGATCGCCGCCAGCGATGCGCAAGTGGCAACCACCCAAGCCACGCTTGGCCGCTCGCAGATGGATTTGTCGCGCGCTGAAACCCTGCGCAAACCCGGTTACGTTTCCGAAGAACGCGTGACCACCCTCTCCGCCGACGCCCACATTGCTCGTTCGCAAGTGGCTAAAGCACAGGCTGACGCGCAAGGTCAGCGTCAGCAGGTCAACGCCCTGAACGCTGAAATTAAACGCCTCGACGCACAGATCGCCAACGCCCACGCCGATATTGCGCAAGCCGAACTCAACCTGACCCGCAGCGAAATCCACGCACCGATCAGCGGCCTCGTCGGTCAACGCGCCGCGCGCAATGGTCAAGTGGTGCAGGCCGGCGCCTATTTGCTGTCGATCGTTCCGGACGAAGACATCTGGGTACAGGCCAACTTCAAGGAAACCCAGATCGGCCACATGCAGCCGGGACAAAAAGCCGAGTTAACCTTCGATGCCTATGGCGACACGCCGATCGACGCGCGGGTCGAGAGCCTGTTCGCCGCATCTGGCGCGCAGTTCAGCCTGCTGCCACCGGACAACGCCACCGGCAATTTCACCAAAGTCGTGCAACGGATCCCGGTAAAACTGACCTTCAAAGCCGATAACCCGCTGCACGGCAAAATCCGTCCGGGCATGTCAGTCACCGCGACTGTGAACATCAAAGACGCCGCTGAAGATGGCCGGTGATTCGCTGATCCGCCCGGTCGGCGAACCGACCCGGCGCGATTGGATTGCGGTGATGAGCGTGATGCTCGGCGCCTTTATGGCCGTGCTCGACATCCAGATCACCAACTCTTCGCTCAAAGATATTCAGGGCGCGCTGTCGGCGACGCTGGAAGAAGGTTCGTGGATTTCCACCTCCTATCTGGTCGCGGAAATCATCATGATTCCGCTGACCGCGTGGCTGGTGCAGTTGCTGTCGGCGCGACGACTGGCGGTTTGGGTGTCGCTGGGCTTTCTGGTTTCATCGCTGCTGTGCTCGATGGCCTGGAGCCTGGAGAGCATGATCGTCTTCCGCGCGATGCAGGGTTTCACCGGCGGCGCACTGATCCCGCTGGCGTTCACCCTGACCCTGATCAAACTCCCCGAACACCACCGCGCCAAAGGCATGGCGATGTTCGCCATGACCGCGACGTTTGCGCCGTCAATCGGCCCGACGCTGGGCGGCTGGCTCACGGAAAACTGGGGCTGGGAATACATCTTTTATATCAACATTCCGCCGGGGCTGATCATGATCGCCGGTTTGATGTACGGTCTGGAGAAGAAAGAAGCGCACTGGGAATTGCTCAAAAGCACCGATTACACCGGCATCCTCACGCTGGGCATCGGCCTCGGTTGCTTGCAGGTTTTTCTCGAGGAAGGCCATCGCAAGGACTGGCTGGAATCGAGCCTGATCGTGACGCTGGGCAGCATTGCGCTGGTGAGTCTGATCACCTTTGTCATCGTGCAGATTTCCAAACCCAATCCGCTGATCAACCTTGGCATTCTGCGTAATCGCAATTTCGGTTTATCGAGTATTTCCAGCCTGGGCATGGGTGTCGGGTTGTACGGCTCAATTTATCTGTTGCCGTTGTACCTGGCGCAGATCCAGAACTACAACGCCCTGCAGATCGGCGAAGTAATCATGTGGATGGGCGTGCCGCAGCTGTTTCTGATTCCGCTGGTACCGAAGCTGATGAAGATCATTTCGCCGAAATGGCTGTGCACGCTGGGGTTCGGCTTGTTTGGTCTGGCGAGTTTTTCATCGGGAGTGCTCAACCCGGATTTCGCCGGGCCGCAGTTCAATCAGATTCAGATTGTCCGAGCACTTGGGCAGCCGTTGATCATGGTGACCATTTCCCTGATCGCCACGGCGTACATCCTGCCGCAGGACGCGGGGTCGGCATCGAGCCTGTTCAACATTCTGCGCAACCTTGGCGGTGCGATTGGCATTGCCTTGCTGGCGACGCTGCTGGATGCGCGCACCAAGACCTACTTCGATTATTTGCGCGAGGCGGTAGTGCCGACCAATCCGCAGGTGGCCGAGCGGTTGGCGTCGATGACGGATCGGTTTGGCAGTGACACGGCGGCGCTGGGCAAGTTGAGTGAGATCGTCCATCAGCAGGCGGCGATCATGGCTTACAACGATGCGTTTCACTTTGTCGGGATTGCGCTGGGGATCAGTATGCTGGCGATTCTACTGACCAAAAAGCTCCCGGCGGGGCTAAAGGCCGGCGAATCTCACTGATCCGACTCAATCCTGTAGGAGCTGCCGAAGGCTGCGATCTTTTGACTTTGATTGTAAAAACAAGATCAAAAGATCGCAGCCTTCGGCAGCTCCTACAGGTTTGAAGTCAGGGCGTATTGATCAAACAGCCAAAAGCCGCTCGCGCAATTTGGCAATCTCATCGCGCATCTGCGCCGCGGCTTCAAACTCCAGATCCCGCGCCAGCTGATACATCTTCTCTTCCAGCGCGCGAATGCGCTTGGTGATCTCGCTCGGCGAACGCAGTTCGGCTTCGTACTTGGCGTTCTCTTCGGCAGCCTTGGCCATGCCTTTGCGCTTCTTGCTGCGCGAGCCCGGCACGGTGGCGCCTTCCATGATGTCGGCGACGTCCTTGAATACGCCTTTCGGGGTGATGCCGTTTTCCAGGTTAAACGCGATCTGCTTATCGCGACGACGTTCGGTTTCACCAATCGCCCGCTCCATCGAACCGGTCATGCGGTCGGCGTAGAGAATCGCCCGACCATTGAGGTTACGCGCCGCGCGGCCGATGGTCTGGATCAACGAACGCTCGGAGCGCAGGAAACCTTCCTTGTCCGCATCAAGAATCGCTACCAGCGACACTTCCGGCATGTCCAGACCTTCACGCAGAAGGTTGATGCCGACCAGCACATCGAACGTACCAAGGCGCAGGTCGCGAATGATTTCGACGCGCTCAACCGTGTCGATATCCGAGTGCAAATAGCGCACGCGCACGCCGTGGTCGGCGAGGTAATCGGTGAGGTCTTCGGCCATGCGTTTGGTCAGCGTAGTGACCAGCACGCGCTCTTCGATCGCTACGCGCTTGGAGATTTCCGACAGCAGATCGTCGACCTGAGTCAGCGCCGGACGCACTTCAATCTGCGGATCGACCAGCCCGGTCGGACGCACCAGTTGCTCGACCACGCGCCCGGCGTGCTCGGCTTCGTAGTTGCCCGGCGTCGCCGAAACGAAAATGGTCTGCGGGCTCACCCCTTCCCACTCATCGAAACGCATCGGCCGGTTATCCAGTGCGGACGGTAGGCGAAAACCATATTCGACGAGGGTTTCCTTACGCGAACGGTCGCCCTTATACATCGCGCCAACCTGCGGCACGCTGACGTGGGATTCGTCGATCACCAGCAAGGCATCCGCCGGCAGATAATCGTAAAGGGTTGGCGGCGCGGCACCGGCCGGACGTCCGGACAGATAGCGCGAGTAGTTTTCGATGCCGTTGCAGTAACCCAGTTCGAGGATCATCTCCAGGTCGAAACGGGTGCGCTGCTCAAGGCGCTGGGCCTCGACCAATTTGTTGTTGCTGCGCAGGTATTCAAGGCGCTCCTGCAATTCGACTTTGATGTGTTCGATGGCGTCGAGCAGGGTTTCCCGTGGCGTCACATAGTGGCTCTTCGGGTAGAACGTGAAGCGCGGCATCTTGCGGATGACTTCGCCGGTCAGCGGGTCGAACGCGGAAATGCTTTCGACCTCGTCATCGAACAACTCGATGCGGATCGCTTCCAGATCGGATTCCGCCGGGTAAATGTCGATCACGTCGCCGCGCACACGGAAGGTCGCGCGGGCGAAATCCATGTCGTTGCGGGTGTATTGCAGGTCGGCCAAACGGCGCAGCAATGCGCGTTGATCGAGTTTGTCACCGCGATCAACGTGCAAGACCATTTTCAAATAGGTTTCCGGGCTACCCAGACCGTAGATGCACGACACCGTGGTGACGATGATCGCGTCTTTTCGCTCCAGCAACGCTTTGGTCGCGGACAGGCGCATCTGCTCAATGTGGTCGTTGATCGATGCATCCTTCTCGATGAAGGTGTCGGACGACGGCACATAGGCTTCGGGCTGGTAGTAGTCGTAGTAGGAAACGAAGTATTCAACGGCGTTGTTCGGGAAGAACGCCTTAAACTCGCCGTATAACTGCGCGGCAAGGGTTTTGTTCGGCGCCAGCACCAGCGTCGGGCGCTGAATCTGCGAGATGACATTGGCGATGCTGAAGGTCTTGCCCGAGCCGGTCACACCGAGCAGCGTCTGGTGCGCCAGCCCGGCTTCGATACCCTCGACCAATTGGCGGATGGCTTCCGGCTGATCGCCGGCGGGCTCAAAGCGAGTGACGAGCTGGAATTCGGACATATACACCTCTGGGATCGCGGCGTTCCGCGCAAAGCGGAGCACCACGGGGACAACCGCAAACGACCGGTGTCGCGCAAGAAAAAACCTGGATTGTGCTCAATGTGGTGGCGATTGCCTCTGCTTTCAAGGCAAACGTCCTACATCCGGTAAAGTCTCTGACACGGCCAATCGACTAACGGTCAAGAAATAATCGCAAAAACTTACCTGAAAAGCCGAATCGCCTGTCGCCATTGCTCGCAGATGGCCTCTATACTAGCTCCCCGTTTGTGCACCGCTCTAGTGCATTCGGCTGGAGCGCCACACGTCCCTCCACTATCCATTCAGAGCCGCCGTAATAATGAGCCTGTTCTCCGCTGTCGAAATGGCACCCCGCGATCCAATCCTGGGCCTCAACGAAGCATTCAACGCCGATACCCGGACCACCAAGGTCAACCTGGGCGTTGGCGTTTACTGCAACGAAGAGGGGCGAATTCCACTGCTGCGCGCCGTAATTGAAGCCGAGACGATTCGCGTCGCTCAACACGCTTCGCGGGGTTACCTGCCGATCGATGGCATCGCTGCCTACGACCAGGCCGTGCAGAAACTGCTGTTCGGCAATGACTCGCCGCTGATCAGCGCCGGTCGCGTCATCACCACTCAGGCCGTCGGCGGTACTGGCGCCCTGAAAATCGGTGCTGACTTCCTCAAGCAACTGCTGCCGAACGCCGTCGTGGCGATCAGCGACCCGAGCTGGGAAAACCACCGCGCGCTGTTCGAAACCGCCGGTTTCCCGGTGCAGAACTACCGTTACTACGACGCTGCCACCCACGACGTTAACCGTGCCGGCATGCTCGAAGACCTCAACGCCCTGCCGAACGGCTCGATCGTTATCCTCCACGCTTGCTGCCACAACCCGACCGGCGTCGACCTGACCCCGGCGGACTGGAACAACGTGCTGGACGTGGTTAAAGCCAAAGGTCACGTGCCGTTCCTCGACATGGCGTACCAGGGTTTTGGCGACGGTATCGACGAAGACGCCGCCGCTGTGCGCCTGTTCGCTGAATCCGGCCTGACTTTCTTCGTCTCGAGCTCGTTCTCCAAGTCGTTCTCGCTGTACGGCGAGCGCGTTGGCGCGCTGTCGATCATCAGCGAATCGAAAGAAGAAAGCGCGCGAGTGCTGTCGCAAGTCAAACGCGTAATCCGCACCAACTACTCCAACCCGCCGACTCACGGTGCAAGCATCGTCGCTGCGGTGTTGAACAGCCCGGAACTGCGTGCACAGTGGGAAGCGGAACTGGCGGAAATGCGTCAGCGCATTCGCGGCATGCGTGAGCAGATGGTTGCCCTGCTGGCCGAGAAAGCCCCGGGCCGCGACTTCAGCTTTGTGGGTCGTCAGCGCGGCATGTTCTCTTACTCGGGCCTGACCACTGAACAAGTGCATCGCCTGCGAAACGAGTTCGGCATTTACGCACTGGATACCGGTCGCATCTGCGTGGCTGCGTTGAATCAGAGCAACATCAAGGCTGTAACGGACGCGATCGTTCAGGTCATCTGATAACGCTGCGTGATGAAAAACGGGAAGCCTTGGGGCTTCCCGTTTTTTATTTGTCCGAAGGAATGCAACATTCGCTCTAAACTGCACACAAATCCAAATTGTAGGAGCAAAGCTTGCTCGCGATAGCGGTGGTTCAGCCAGTGATGATGGCGACTGACCAGACGCCTTCGCGAGCAAGCTCTGCTCCTACAGGTTATGAGTCAACCTGCGAATTCTGCGAGAAACCCAATGAAAAACGACAACCTGCGCGCCGACCGTGACGATCTGGATGATTTCATCCCCCGCGCCTCGGCCAAACGCGAAAAAAGCCTGGTGCTGCAAGTGGCGGCCGGGGTGTTTCTTGGCGGTCTGGTGCTGTGGCTGGTGCAACTGGCAGCCACGGCGACTTACGCCAAACTGATGCTCGGCACCATTACCTTCGGCAGTTAAGCCAATTCGGTGGCGCGCTGACTGGCGGCATCGTCATACGCGACGTACAGCGATTCGGCGATCTGGCTCTTGATCGCCTTGGCGCTTTCCAGACCGAGGACAAAACCTTCGGCTTTGCCGCCAGCGCGATTCAGTTCTTCAGCGGTGCCGGCCTGAGTGATCGCATCGAGGAGTTTTTCGGCGTGAGGGCCGACGCCTTTCGGCAGGCTGATTTGCGCGATGCTCATGCGAACACCTCGCTGTTGCGGGACTGACAGATCATGTGATGCATGGCGCGTACCTTTTCGGCGGATGGCCGGTAGCGCGTGTTACCACTTCCGGGCGGCCATGGTAGACCTCTGGCGAGAATCTGGTAACCGCCAATCGCTGACAAACCACCATTCATCCCGGCAAATCGTTCAATTTCACAATCGGCGCTTGACTTCTCTTTTTGAATCAGTAACATACGCACCAATTCCGCAATAGCTCAGTTGGTAGAGCAAATGACTGTTAATCATTGGGTCCCTGGTTCGAGTCCAGGTTGTGGAGCCAAATAGCAAAGCCCCTGAATTGAAAGATTCAGGGGCTTTTTTGTGTGCGCTCGAAAAGATCAAAAGATCGCAGCCTTCGGCAGCTCCTACATGAAAACACCTATCCCCTGTAGGAGCTGCCGAAGGCTGCGATCTTTTGATCTTCAAACAAAAAGGGCCGATCTGATTAACAGATCGGCCCTTTTCCATTCAGCTACAGCGGTCAGACATGCTCGCTGCTTTTCACCTGCACTTTCGGCGCGCCATGCCCATGATCATGGTCATCCGGCTCGATCACCGGCACTTCATTGCCGTCGCAGTCATGCAGTTTGCCGTCGCTGAAGTAATCGCCTTCGCGCAGCGCATCCAGATCGCGATAACGCAGAGTCCGCTCTTCCGCCGCCGCAAACACCGACTGTTGATCGGAGTTGCCGGTGGTGAAATGGTTGAACGCCAGGTTCAGCAGGATCGCCATGATCGCCGACGAGCTGATGCCCGAGTGGAAAATGGTCGCAAACCAGCTTGGGAAGTGATCGTAGAAGTTCGGCGCGGCAATCGGGATCATGCCGAAACCGATCGAGGTGGCGACGATGATCAGGTTGACGTTGTTGCGATAATCAACCTTCGACAGCGTACGAATACCACTCGCTGCCACAGTGCCGAACAGCACGATACCGGCGCCGCCGAGTACCGAAGTCGGCACCGCTGCGATAACCCGACCCATGAACGGCAGCAGGCCAAGGATCACCAGGAATACGCCGCCGGTGGCCACCACATAACGGCTCTTGATCCCGGTCACCGCCACCAGACCAACGTTCTGGGCAAAAGCGCTCTGGGTGAACGAACCGAAGATCGGCGCGAACATACTCGACAGCATGTCTGCCCGCAGGCCATTGCCCAGGCGTTTGGAATCGACTTTGGTGCCGATGATTTCACCGACGGCGAGGATGTCCGCCGAGGTTTCCACCAGTGTCACCATAACCACGATGCACATCGACAAAATCGCGGCAAAGTGGAACGTCGGCATGCCGAAGTGGAACGGCGTCGGGAAGCCGAACATCGGCCCGGTGGTGACGTTGGAGAAGTCAGCCATACCGAGGAATACCGCCAGTATCGTACCGATCACCATGGCCAACAGGATCGACAGACGCGAGATGGTTGAGCTGCCCACCTTGCTCAGCAGCAACACCAGCACCAGCGTCACCGCCGCCAGACCGATGTTTTGCATGCTGCCGAAGTCCGGCGCGTGGCTGTTGCCGCCCATCGCCCAGCGTGCGGCCACGGGCATCAGCGTCAAGCCGATGGTGGTGATCACAATACCGGTGACCAATGGTGGGAAGAACTTGGTAATGCGCGAGAACACCGGTGTGATCAGCAAGCCGATCAGCGATGCCGCAATGACGGCGCCAAGCACCGACTGGAAGCCGCCCTCCCCGCCGCTGCTGACGATCGCGACCATGGTCGCCACGCCGGAGAACGACACGCCCTGTACCAGCGGCAACTGACAGCCAAAAAACGGTAGACCCAGGGTTTGCAGCAGCGTCGCCAGCCCCCCCGCAAACAATGAAGCAGCAATCAACAAACCAATGTCTGCCGGCGACAGGCCGGCCGCCTGGCCGATGATCAGTGGCACCGCAACGATACCGCCGTACATGGTCAGAACATGTTGCAGGCCGTAAGCCATATTCGCGCCGACCCCGAGATTTTCGTCCTCGGGCCGTTGGTGTGAAACATGGGGCGTTTTCATGGTGGGGGGTTCCCTGGTTTTTGTTATGCGCACACTGTATTCAATACTCAGGACAAATGTCCATAGAGTTGTATACAACTTGTCAGTCACAAAATGGATAGGTAGCCATCCAAGCTTCTAGTCCGCGCCTCGCAACGCCCACAAATCCGGCAACACATCCCTGCCTGCATCTGCGTCAACGCCCACTAGGCTGAAGTGTTCATGGCGACCGACGGTGTGGTCGCGGTCTTTTTTATACATATAAAGTATGCATAATGCAGTTAATCGATATTCAGTTCGACAAAAGCAAGAACGCAGCCAACAAACTCAAGCACAGGGGCATCAGCCTCGCCGAGACCGAAGCGGTCTTTTACGACGAACGAGCAATAACTGTTGAAGACAACGATCACGACGAACAACGCTGGATCACGATCGGTCTCGACGCCAAGGGACGCTTGCTGGTCGTCGCATACAGTTATCGCGAGCCGAATGTCGTTCGAATCATTTCTGCACGTGTCGCCACACCGAGCGAGCGTTGCGCCTATTTTCTGGAGGCTTGACCGATGAAAGACGAATATGACTTCTCCCAAGGCAAACGCGGCGCTGTGGCGTCGACCAAGGGCAAAACCCGGATCACCATCATGCTCGACGATGCCGTCATCGACGCCGCACGCACGGTGGCGGAGAACGAGGGGTTTGGTTATCAGACGGTGATCAACAACACGCTGCGCCATGCCTTGCTCGATGCCGAAAAGCACGACCAGGACGATCCGCTGCAATTCAGCAAAGGCATTACCGCCGCCGACCTCAAGAGTCTTGAGAAAAAATTGTCGGCAGCGGCCGGGGAAATTCGCCGGGTGCTGGAACCGGATGCCAAGCCTTAGGCTTTGGCCGGTACGATCATTCGTTCGAGGGAATGCCGTGTATGCGGCACGTCCGGCAGGTGAATGTCGAACTCCTGAACCAGCAGTTCGATCAATGCCGCCACCTCGGTGATTTCGCGCCGCTCGCTGCTCGCGCCCATGCGATGAAGGGCGAAACTGCCGTTGTTGAGGGTTTTGCGCCAGCCATCACCGGTACGCGCCGCCATCAGGCGCTGAGTAAACGGTGAGTCGGGATGGGCCGAGACGTACCAGTTGCCAATGGTGAAATCGATGTCTTCCTGGCGCTGTAGATCAAACAGATACATCGATCGCCATTCGCCCGCGACGTTGGCCTGCAGCATGTAGCCATCGGCTTGTTTGTCGATGCGATAGGGTTCGTGCGGGGTGGTTTGTTCTGCCTCGGTATCGAGAAGCAGCGGCGCCGTCGGCACCATGCCGCCGAAACCGACGTCGGTGACGTAGCGCACACCGTCCAGCGTGACCAGACTCAAGCGGTGCGTGCGCGCCGTCCAGCTGCCTTCCGGCTGATTCATCACCACGCGGCCGCTGATGGCGCGAGCGTCGAAGCCCAGCTCAAGCAGCAGGGTGAAGAACAGATTATTCAGCTCATAGCAGTAGCCACCGCGACCGCCGAGCAGGATTTTTTCTTCAATGGACGGCAAATCGATCAGCACCGGTGCGCCAGTAATCGTCGCCAGATTCTCGAAAGGAAAGACGCCGGTGTGGCGCCATTGCAGCAGCCGCAAATTTTCCAGCGTCGGCGCTGGCGGTGCATCAAAACCCAGACGTTGCAGGTACAGCTTCAGGTTCGTCAGGCGTGGCTCGCTCATTGCTCAATCCTTTTGCATGGGGCCGCAGTTCACTGCGTTGATGGTCGCCATGTATACGGGATCAGCCACTGATTTCGACAATTGATTTCGCCAATCGCCTGCTAGCGCTTTTTACGTGAGCCGATGCGAATCCACGTTGGCGCATGGTCACTGGCGTGCGGTTCATTGCGCACCCACGCGTCTACGCCGGCCTCGTGCAGATACGGACTTAATGCCGGATTAAGCAGCAGATGATCGATGCGCAAACCGGAGTTGGTTTGCCAGTGTTGGCGGAAGTAATCCCAGAAAGTGTAGAGGCGATCCTCGGGATACAGATGCCGCAGCGAATCCGTCCAGCCTTGATCGAGCAAGCGCTGATAACACTCGCGGCTTTCGGGTTGCAGCAAAGCGTCCTTGAGCCATGAGCGGGTGTTGTAGATGTCCATGTCGGTGGGCACGACGTTGTAATCACCGGCCAGCACCACCGGGTGATCGCTGCTTTGCAGGTCTTTCGCATAGCTGATCAACCGTTCGAACCACGCCAGTTTGTAATCGAATTTCGGCCCCGGTTGCGGATTGCCGTTAGGCAGGTACAGGCAACCGACCAGCACGCCGTGCACCGCCGCTTCCAGGTAGCGACTGTGCTTGTCGTCGGGATCGCCCGGTAAACCGCGACGGCTCTCCAGCGGCTGCGCATCTCGGGCAAGAATCGCCACACCATTCCACGCCGCCTGCCCTTGCCAGATCGCCCCATAACCGGCGGCTTCCAGTTCGGCGGCGGGGAATGCCGTGTCGACCGATTTGAGTTCTTGCAAGCAGGCGATGTCCGGTTGCTCGCGTTTGAGCCAATCGAGCAGATTCGGCAAACGCGCGCGTAAACCGTTGACGTTGTAGGTGGCGATCCGCAGGTTTTTCATCGGCTGAGGCTCCTGCCCGTGGGCTGTGAAAATTGTGACCGCGTGAACATCGCAGCGGTTGCATCGGATCCGTCCGCTGCGGCGTAATAGGCGCTCGCCTTTCGCCCGCTCTGCCGAGACCTGAATCCCATGCCAACCATGCTGCAAGGTCAGCGCATCCTTCTGCGCCCGCTTGAGTATTCCGACGCCGCCGCCCTGCTCCATGCGGCTGCCGACGGCGAATTGTGGAACCTCACCGTGACCGTCGTGCCATCAGCCAGCACCGTCGACAGCTATATGAAAAAGGCCCTCGACGGCCGCGAGGCCGGCACGGTGATGCCGTTTGTCATCGTCTTGAAGGAGACCGGCGAGGTGATCGGCTCAACACGCTTCTGGAAGATCGATCCGCTCAATCGCAAGCTGGAAATCGGCAGCAGCTGGATCTCGGCGAGCTGGCAGAAATCCTTCGTCAACACCGAAGCCAAGTACCTGATGCTGCGTCACGCCTTCGAAGTGCTGGATTGCGTGCGCGTGCAGTTCACCACCGACGAGAACAACCAGAAGTCACGTAACGCGATTCTGCGCCTTGGCGCGCAACAGGAAGGCATCGTCCGCCACGAGCGGATCATGCCGGACGGACGCAAGCGCAACTCGGTGCGTTTCAGCATCATCGACGACGAATGGCCGCAAGTGCGCGCGCACCTGGAACAGAAACTCACCGCCTACGCATAAACCATTCAGGCGCGACTGCGCAGCCATTGCAGGAAGCCTTTTTTCGCCACCACCACCGGCGCTTCCTCGGTCAGCGATTGCGCCTTGTGCAGGCGATAATCGAGCAAGGTTTTCATCGCATCGCTGATGTCGTGACGAGCATCGAGGCACGGCTTCAGGTAAGTCTTTTCGATGCGATAAAGGGCGCAGAAGGTTTTCGCGGCAAACTTGGCCGGCACCGAGGAATCGGACAGTATCCCCGCCTCGCCGATCACTTCGCCCGGGCCCATGCGCCCTGACTCGAACGGCGTGCCGTGGCGGGTCAGCGTCACTGTGACCACGCCCGACTCGATGATGAACAAGTGATCGCTGACCTCGCCCGCCTCCAGGATCGTCTCGCCAGTGCGGAAATTTTGCAGGGTCATGTTCTGGCTGAAGGTTTCTTTCTCTTCCTGACGCAGCGTCGAGAAGATCGGCGAACTGTCGAGCAATGCCCGTGGCCGCGACAGGTTGCTCGGCGCGCTGCTTTCATCGCTCGACAGCAGATTGACCCCGGACGCCTGCAAGTGCCGGTACGCCAGATCGAACAGTTGATTGCGCACCACGCGCTTCTCGCCCATCGACGCAACGAAACCGCTGATCTCGTATTCCGCACCGATGCTGCCGGAGCTTTTCAGCGCGACACTCGGCGCCGGGTTGTCGAGCAACTGCCGACAGCCCTGCATCGCCCGTTCCAGCGATTCGATCACTGAACTGGGCCGCGCATGCGGGCTGACCTGCACGCTGACCGCGACGCCGAACATATTGCTCGGCCGACTGAAGTTGATGATCTTCGCCTTGGCCGCCAGCGAGTTGGGAATCACCGCCATGCTGCCCTGACTGGTTTGCAGGCGCGTGGCCCGCCAATCGATATCGGTGACCCGACCTTCGGTGCCGTCGATGGAAATCCAGTCATCCAGTTGATAAGGCTTGGTGGTATTGAGGACGATCCCGGAAAACACATCGCTGAGCGTGCTCTGCAAGGCCAGACCGACGATGATCGCCAAGGCGCCGGACGTCGCCAGCACGCCTTTGACCGGCAGATCGAGCACGTAGGCCAGCGCCGCGATAATCGCGATAAGGAAAATCACCGCGCCGAGCAAATCCTGCAACAACCGCCCGGTGTGGCCGACCCGTTGCATCATCACCGCGCCGATCAACACCGTCAGGGTGCGCGCGCCAAACAGCCACCAGCCGATCTGCAACCCGGTCGCCGCCAGGTGCAACGGCACGTTGTCGGCCCACGGCGCGGGCTCCATCGGGTTGAGGCCTTCGTTGAACAGCAAGATGCTGAACAGGGTGAAAATCAGCACGCGCACCAGCAGTTTCCACTCGCTGCCACGGGAACTGATCAGGCGCCACAGACCGAGATCAAGGAGGATCAGGACCAACGCGCAAAACAACGGGTGTTCAGTCAGCAGAGACAGCATCAAACAACTCCGACGGGGGCCAATCGCGAGAAGATCGCACAGATTGGGGAGAGTGTAGGAGTAATTGATTTCACAGCATGAACACACCCGCAAAAAACCCACAAAACCCTGTAGGAGCTGCCGCAGGCTGCGATCTTTTGATCTTCAAAAACCAAGTCAAAAGATCGCAGCCTGCGGCAGCTCCTACGGGGGTTTGCGGGTGGCGTGGGTTATTTGTCGTTAGACAAGCTGTTATAGCTGGTGAACAGGTTGCGGTAATCCGGGATGTGGTTGGAGAACAGGGTGCCCAGCCCTTCAACGTCGTTGCGCCAGTCGCGGTGCAGCTCGCAGGCCAGACCGAACCAGGTCATCAACTGCGCGCCCGCGCTGGACATACGATTCCACGCCGATTCGCGGGTCAATTCGTTGAACGTGCCCGAGGCATCGGTCACCACAAACACATCAAAACCTTCCTCTATCGCCGACAGTGCCGGGAATGCCACGCAGACCTCGGTCACCACGCCAGCAATGATCAGTTGCTTCTTGCCCGTCGCCTTGATCGCCTTGACGAAATCTTCGTTGTCCCAAGCGTTGATCTGGCCTGGACGAGCGATGTACGGCGCATCCGGAAACAGTGCTTTCAGCTCAGGCACCAGCGGGCCGTTGGGGCCGGTTTCGAAACTGGTGGTGAGGATTGTCGGCAGTTTGAAGTACTTGGCCAGATCGGCCAGCGCCAGCACGTTGTTCTTGAATTTGTCCGGATCGATGTCGCGCACCAGCGACAGCAGCCCGGCCTGGTGATCGACCAGCAGCACCGCAGCGTTGTTCTTGTCCAGACGTTTGTATTGAGTGGTCATTGCAGTAATCCTCGCGTGTTGTCGAGGCCGACGGGGGTCGGCCTCGGGAGACTCGATCAGCGTTGGGAATCCAGCACTTCGTGTTCGTTCGCGACTTGCTGAGCCTTGAGGTAGCTCTCGATCAGCAATTGATAATGCGGCATGGCCTGGGCGTAGACGGCCGCCCACTGCTCGGCATCGGGACGGTTCCACGAGCCTTGCAGCTCGGAAAGCGTAGCCATGATGTCGATCGGCACCACCCCGGCCTGGGCCAAACGGGCAACTGTCAGATCAGTGGCCAGTTTGGAGTGATTGCCGGACGCATCGACCACGGCAAAAACCTTGTAGCCTTCGTGCACGGCTGCGATGGACGGGAACGCCAGGCAGACGCTGGTCAAGGTGCCGGCGATCACCAGGGTTTTCTTGCCAGTGGCTTTGACTGCCGCGTGAAACTCCGGGTTATCCCACGCGTTGATTTCGCCCTTGCGCGCCACGTATTGCGCATGCGGCGCGGCTTCGTGAATTTCCGGAATCAACGGCCCGTTCGGCCCTTGCGGCACCGATGCAGTGGTAATCACCGGCATCTTCAGCAGGGTCGCCGCTTTCGCCAGCGCTACGGCATTGGCGCGCAGTTGCGGCACGTCCATGTCCTTGACGATCTGGAACAGACCGCTCTGGTGATCGATCAGCAGCATGGCTGCGTCGCTGGCATCGATGGTCGGTTTCTGGCCGTCGAAGTTCGCGGCATTGACAGTGTTCATGTGCGTGTCCTCTTTTCTTTAGACAACAGCCATCCCTGGCCTTCGAACCGGCCTACGCGTCCTGTGTAGAGCGGAGTGGTTGTGCGTTAAGCGTGCATCTGGCCGAAGCGGCCGGACTGGAAGTCGGCGAAGGCCTGGTGGATTTCCTGCTCGGTGTTCATCACGAACGGGCCGTGGCCGACGATCGGTTCGTCAATCGGTTCGCCGCTGAGCAACAACACCACCGCGTCCTGGCTGGCTTCAAGGGTCAGTTGCTTGCCATCACGTTCGAACAGCGCCAACTGCCCTTCGCGCACCGATTCCACACCGTTGACCTGCACCGAGCCTTTCAATACCACCAGCGCGGTGTTGCGGCCTTCGTGCAAATCCAGCGTCAGCAACTTGCCGGCGTTCAGACGCAGATCCCACACGTCGATTGGCGTGAAGGTACGCGACGGGCCGGTATGGCCATCGAACTCACCGGCGATCAGACGCAGGCTGCCGGCGTTGTCCTTGAGCGCGATGCTCGGGATGTCGCTGTCGAGAATGGTCTGGTAGCCCGGCGCGGCCATTTTGTCCTTGGCCGGCAGGTTGACCCACAGCTGCACCATTTCCAGTTTGCCGCCGGTTTTGGCGAAGTCATCCGAGTGAAACTCCTCGTGGAGGATCCCGGACGCCGCCGTCATCCATTGCACATCGCCCGGGCCGATGACGCCGCCACTGCCGGTCGAATCGCAGTGCTGCACTTCACCGTCATAAACGATAGTCACAGTTTCGAAACCACGGTGCGGATGCTGACCAACGCCACGACGATCGGTCGTCGGGGTGAAATCGGCGGGGCCGGCGTGATCGAGCAGCAGGAACGGGCTGATGTGTTTGCCCAGGTTGTCGTAGGAAAACAGCGTGCGAACCGGGAAACCATCGCCGACCCAATGGCCGCGTGGGCTGGTGTAGATACCGATGATGTTTTTCATGGTTGTCTCCAATTGGGGTGAGTGATGCGATGGATTAAGCTTAAATCCATGACCATTAATGCACTAGACTGCAAAAATCAGCCTTAGCGTTCTATCTGGAGAACGATGGTGGAAGACCTCAACACCCTTTACTACTTCACCCAAGTGGTCGAACACCACGGATTCGCCGCCGCCGGCCGTGCGCTGGACATGCCCAAATCGAAGCTCAGTCGGCGCATTGCCGAGCTGGAAGAACGCCTCGGTGTACGCCTGCTGCACCGCACCAGCCGCCATTGTTCGCTGACTGAAATCGGCCAGGCCTATTACCAGCGTTGTCTGGCCATGCGCATCGAAGCCGAAAGCGCCGCCGAACTGATCGAACGCAACCGCTCCGAGCCGCAAGGGCTGGTGCGCCTGAGTTGCCCGACGGCGCTGCTCAACTCGTGGGTCGGGCCGATGCTCACGCGCTACATGCTCAAGTATCCGCTGGTTGAGTTGTTCATCGAGAGCACCAATCGTCGCGTCGACCTGATTCACGAAGGTTTCGATATCGCTTTGCGCGTGCGCTTTCCGCCACTGGAAAACACCGACATGGTGATGAAGGTGCTGGGCAACAGCATGCAATCGGTGGTGGGCAGTCCGCAGTTTGTTGAACGCCTGTCGTCACCGCCCTCGCCCGCTGACCTCAACGGTTTGCCGAGCCTGCATTGGGGCGCGGCGCAGCGTGAGTATCAGTGGGAACTGCTCGGGCCGAATGAAAACACGGCGCTGATCCGGCACACGCCGCGCATGGTTACTGATGATTTGATTGCGTTGCGTCAGTCAGTGATTGCCGGGGTCGGCGTGGCGCATTTGCCGAGTGTGGTGGTGCGTGAGGACATTGCCGCCGGGCGCGTGGTGGAGTTGATTCCGGGGTGGGCACCGAAGTGTGGGGTGGTGCATGCGATTTTTCCGTCGCGGCGGGGGTTGCTGCCGTCGGTGCGCACGTTGATTGATTTTCTCGGCGAGGAATTTGCGCGTAGCGACATTGCCTGAATCCGCAGCGCGGCCATCGCGAGCAGGCTCACTCCTACAGAGGGACTTTAAGCGACACAGATCTTCTGTAGGAGTGAGCCTGCTCGCGAAGAGGCCAGCCCAGACACAGAAAATCCAAAATTCTGATTCATGACTTCTGCTCAACACTGCTTTGCCCCGGCAGCGGTTTTTCTCAAGGATGCACACGCGGATACTCGACCGCATTCCCACTGCAATCCCCTGGAGTCCTTCATGTCTGTTCCCGCTTTTGGCCTCGGTACCTTTCGCCTGCAAGGCCAGGTGGTCATCGACTCGGTGAGCACCGCCCTCGAACTCGGTTACCGCGTCATCGACACCGCGCAAATCTACGAAAACGAAGCCGACGTCGGCCAAGCCATCGCCGCCAGCGGCATCCCCCGCGAAGACCTGTTCATCACCAGCAAAATCTGGATCGCCAACTTCGCCAAAGATCGCCTGATCGACAGCCTCAAATCGAGCCTGCAAAAACTGCAGACCGACTACCTCGACCTGACGCTGATTCACTGGCCATCGCCGGAAGACCAGGTGCCCGTCGAAGAATTCATGGGCGCTCTGTTGGAAGCCAAACGTCTGGGCCTGACCCGGCAGATCGGCGTGTCCAACTTCACCATCGACCTGATGAAGCAAGCCATCAAAGCCGTCGGCGCCGACAACATCGCCACCAATCAGATCGAATTGTACCCGTACCTGCAAAACCGCGCGGTGGCTGAGTTCGCCAAAAGCCAGGGCATTCACATCACCTCGTACATGACCCTCGCTTACGGTGAAGTCTTGAAGGATCCGGTGATCGAGCAGATCGCCGCACGCCTGCACGCCACCCCGGCACAAGTCACGCTGGCGTGGGCCATGCAATCGGGTTACGCGGTGATTCCGTCGTCGACCAAACGCGCCAACCTGCAAAGTAACCTCGGCGCCACCGCCCTCAAGCTGAGCGATGCCGACATGGCGCAAATCGCCACGCTGGAGCGCGGCCACCGCCTGACCAGCCCAAAAGGCATCGCGCCCATCTGGGATTGATCGCTCAGGCCTGAAGCCGTTGCGCGAGACCTTGCATGGCCTCGCGCAATGCGCTGGCGCTAACCCCCAGCGTAGCGCTTTCAGGATCGCGGCAGGCGTGTTCGAGGTCGGTACACGCCAACACCACGCGCGCGGCGCCGACCATTTGTGCACCGCCCTTGATGTGATGGGCCAGATCGCGCAGGCCGCCACGGTCAGGGGTTTGCAACAGATCGTCGAGGCGCAGCAAATCGGCGTGCAGGCTGTTCAGTACTTCTTTGCGCAGGTGAACGATGAGGGCGCGGTTATTCCCCGCCAACTGCTCCAGCGCGCTGAGGTCGAACTCAGCCAGCGGCGGATTCTCTGATCGCTCGATACCTCGCTCAATGTGGCTGGCGCCGCTCAACGCCACACTCAGATCGTGCAAACGGATCGGCTTGAACAGGCAATCGTCCATGCCCGCTGCGAGGCAACGGGCTCTTTCCTCGACCAGCGCATTGGCCGTAAAACCAATAATCAAACGTCGACCGACACCTGCGAGCGCTTCGTCCTGACGAATCGCGCGCGCCAGTTCATAACCGCTGCGCCGGGGCATGTTGCAGTCGGTGATCAGCACGTCAAAAGGTTGCTCGCGCCACAGTTTCAAGCCCTGCTCGCCGTCTTCAGTGTCGACCGTCCGGTGCCCCAACTCACTGAGTTGCCAACACAGCAACAAGCGGTTCACCGGGTGATCGTCCACCACCAGAATGCTCAGCGATTGCACGGGTTCGGAGGCGATTGGCGTAGGCGCATGGTTTTGTTCGAGCGCTTCCAGCAACGCCACCTCAAGCCGAACGGTGACTCGCGTGCCGACGCCGGGTTTGCTCTCGAGTTGCAACTCGCCGCCCATCATTTCGCACAGGCTGCGACTGATGACCAAGCCCAACCCCGAACCACTGCGCGCCGCATGTGGGTCATTGCCGGCCTGCACAAACGGACTGAACAAACGCTGCCTGTCTTCAGGGCTGATGCCAATGCCGCTGTCTTCGATAATTACGCAGACCGCCAGTTGCCCGGCCTCCAAAGCATTCACGCGCAGTTGCAAACTCACTTCGCCGGTCTCGGTGAACTTGATCGCATTGCTCAGCAGATTGGACAGCACCTGCTTGAACCGCGTCGGGTCGATCAGCACATCAACGTCGCTGCCAGCCTCTAGATCAATGTGCCAGAGCAAGCGTTTCTGTCGCGCCAAACCTTCGAAAACCCTGCACACCGAACTGACCAGTTCACGCAGATTCGCGCGTTCGGGCGCCAGCGACAAATGCCCGGATTCAATCCGCGCAATATCAAGAATGTCGCCAATCAGCGCCAGCAATTGCTGCCCGGCACTGGATGCGACCTGAATCGCCAGGCGATCGGTCACGCCCTCCTCCGCACGTTTCAACGCCAGTTCAAGCATGCCGATCAAGGCGTTCATCGGCGTGCGGATTTCATGACTCATGGTCGCCAGAAACGTGGTTTTCGCGCGATTGGCATCGTCGGCCATATCCTTGGCCTCCTGCAATTGCTGCAACCATTGCTGACGTTGACGGATCTGCCGGCGCTGAAAACCGATCCAGGCCAGTGCCAATAACAGCAACACCGCAGCGCCGATAAAACCGCGCAAAATCTCCCCGCGATGACGCAGCCAATAACTGTCATCGACCACCATGTCATGGCTCCAGCGGCCGACCAGTTCATCGATTTCCTGCGGCGCGATGCTCAGCAATGCCTTGTTCAGAATCGACTGCAGCTCAGCCGCCTGCGGCACCGTGGCCAAGGCGATTCTGGCGGGTTGATCACCGACTGTGGTGACAATGCGCACGCGCTCACGGTAATGACGGGCGATCAGATAACGCGCCACCAGCAGCGAACTCAGGGTCGCGTCTGCCTGGCCTTTACCGATCATGTCCATGCCCGCCGCCGGGCTGGGCACTTCGACCAATTTCACCAGCGGCGCATGTTCGAGCAGATAACCACGCAACGGATGCCCGCGATAAATCGCCAGGCGTTTGCCGGCCAGATCATCGAGGCTGCGCGGGCTGTCCACACCTGCTGCCGTGACCAGCACGAACGGATTGCTCAGATACGCCCGGGTGAAACGCAATTCGGCTTCACGCTCACTGCTCGGCGTCACCACTGGCAGCACATCGAGCTCGCCAACCTTCAATTGCTCGATCTGGCGATCCAGCGAGCGACCGCGCACCACCTCGAACGTCAGGCCGCTGCGCTGACTGATCAGACTCAGCAACGGCGCCGCGAGCCCGCTGAGGCGACCTTCGGCATCAAAAAACGACAGCGGCGCAAAATCATCGATAACGCCGACCCGCACACGCGGATGCTGGTCGAGCCAGCGCTGTTCTTTGGCACTCAGGCGCACTTGCGACTGCTCGGCCATTTCCGCGCGCCCGGCGCTCCAGCGTTGCTCGATAATCTGGCGCTGGAGCAGAGGAATGGCGACCAGCGCCTTGTCGATGATCCGTTTCAATCGCGCATCCGTGCGGCGCAGTGCGAAGCCGAACGGGTTGGCATCCAGCCCGGACGGCCCGGCCAGTTGCACGTCGTTGCGGTAATTGGTGTTGATCAGGTAGTTGGCACTGATGAAGTCGCCGAGGTAGGCATCGTCTCTGCCGAAGGCCACGGCGCCGAGTGCGTCCATGGCTGAGTGGTAACGTTGAATATGCGTCTGTGGATAAAAGCCCTGCACGGTCGCCAGTGGTAAATAGTCCTCGGCCATTGCCAGACGTTTGCCGGCCAGATCAGCCAGCGGCGCTTCTCCGAGCCGGGTCACCAGCATCGGCTGATCTTCGGCGTATGCGCGAGACAGCACCAGCTCAGGGTCAGCCAGTTCAAAATTGTTCGAGGTGCCGAGTACGTCCAGCTCGCCCCGTTTGAGCGCGGTAATGGCCGCTTCCCGATTGGCGTAACGCAGCACTTCGACACGCATATTCAGCAGTTGCGCGAGCAGATCAGCGTAATCGGCGCTGAGCCCTTCCAGTTGATGGTGGTTGCGGGTCAATTCGAACGGCGGGTAGTCCGGCCCGGAAATGCCCATGCGCAATACAGGGTGCTGGCGCAACCATTGCCGGTCGGTGCCGTCGAGCCGTACTTGAACATTCTCCAGCCGGGTTCGCGTGAGGATCTCCAACGTCGTTGGCGCCGTTTCGGCCAACGCGGTCAGCGCCCACGCCGCCAATGCAATCACAACCCAGCGGCCGATGCGCATGTGCGGCCTCTCAGATCAAGTGATTGCGCTTGGCGAAATCACGCAAGTGAACGCCGGAAGAGACGCCCAGTTTTGTCATCAATCGGGTTTTGTAGGTGCTGACAGTCTTGTGGCTCAGGTGCATGTCTTCGGCGATGGTCTTGTTGGGCGCTCCTCGCGCCAGTTGCACGAATATGCTCAGCTCCCGATCGGAAAGCTGATCGATCATCTGCTTCTCGGTGTAGTGCAGAGCGTTCGATGCGTTTGCCTGATCAGGCAATGCCGTGAAGTAGGTGTACCCCGACATCAGCGCCTGAATCGCCTTGTGCAACTGCTCCAGCTGATTGGTCTTGGGCACAAACGCCATGGCGCCAGCGCGCAAGCAGCGCTCCTGATAAAAACGCGCTTCACGCGAGGTGAAGATCAGCACCCGACAGTTCAGATCATTGGCCTTGATCCGCGCCAGCACTTCGAGACCATCCAGGCCAGGCAAATTCAGATCGAGTATCAGCAGATCCGGCTGGTGTTGGCGAATCAGTGCCAAAACCTCAAGACCACTGGAGGTTTCGTGGATAACTTTGAAGCCTTCGGCTTGCAGCACGATTCTGACGGCGGCAAACACCACCGGATGATCTTCGACGACCAGCGCTGACTTCATGAACACTCCCGATGGCAAGACCAGACGATGGCGCCCCGCTGTCGCGTTGAGCGGACAGGGTGGCTGCGCAAAGACTGTTGCACGGGAACGACGGCGAATCTACCTGTCAGGTTTGACAGTTGCGGCCATTGAATATTTGTGTCTAAGCCTGACGTTTCAACGCTGGAACACGCATCAAGTCAGCGCAGGCTCCAGGTTTTGGCGCATCGGCCAGCGCCGCCAACTGCTCGATCATTCGCGCATTCGGCAGCACGCAATGGCTGATCTGCACATTATCCTGCGCAAAACCCGGAGTCGCCCGTGATGGCGCAGTAGGTTCGTTGTAGATCAAGGCGTGGCGAACATGCGGGTTATCGAGGAAAAACCCCAGAAGATCCAGTGAGCCAGCGGCCATTTCAGCGTTGATCACCACGACATCAAAGGGTTCGCAGCCGTAATCGACCAGGGTCAGCAGGTCGACGAGGCTTTGCACCGGGGCCACGCGGTAATAGCCGAGGCCGTTGAACTCGCGCTCGATTTTCATGCGGTGAAAATGTTGCGGATCGGCGATCAGAATGCGCAGGGCTTTGTTGTTCATCGTAAACCTCACGGGTTAGACGGCTTCAAATGAATGCAAGCCTACGGAGGCCAAACGGAAGATGCTGTAGGACGCGTCCTAAAAAGACTGGTGGTAATTCCTTGATTCACGCGCTCGGCCACGCAAGGCCGGTGCCAATAAAGTGCCGCTATTCGGTGGTACTCGGACTCCAGAACGCCTGCACCACCAACGCAGACGTCGAGATCCGCGCGACCAGTGCGTCCAGCTCATCGCCGTCCACCGACGTTGTCGCCAATGTCGCTTCGATCTCGATTTCGTCCGCACCGAAGGCATGCACGTCGACATCACTGGCCGGGTAATTACTGCGTTCCAGCTCCGCTTCGAGCAACGCGAACACCGCCGTTTGCTGCGAACGCCGGGCGATAACGTAGACGATGTTGGTGACTTCCGCCGACACCACGTCCAGCGGTTGGCGGTTGATGTTGTTGACGATCGGCCGCAGCAAGGTGTTCGCGGCCAGAATGAACAGCGTGCCGAGCACGGCTTCGGCGAGCAGGTCGGCGCCGGCGCAGGCGCCCACTGCCGCAGACGTCCACAGGGTGGCGGCGGTGTTGAGGCCGCGCACGTTGCCCTCTTCACGCATGATCACCCCGGCGCCGAGAAAACCGATGCCGGAGACCACGTAAGCGACCACACGCACCGCGCCTTCAGCGCCGGCGAGACGGTTGGCCATGTCGACGAAAATCGCTGCGCCGACGGCGACCAGCACGTTGGTGCGCAGGCCGGCGGTGCGTTGCCGGTATTGCCGTTCGAAACCGATCAGGCCACCGAGGATGAACGCGGCGCTGAGGCTGACGAGGGTGTCGAGCAGTGAATCGAGGTTGAGGTTGTTGATGGCTTGCATCGTCATCTCCCTGAAAAAAACACAAACCCCCTTGTGGGGCCTGCTTGAAACGAGCCCCTGTAGGAGCTGCCGAAGGCTGCGATCTTTTGATGTTGCCTTTTGAAACAAGATCAAAAGATCGCAGCCTTCGGCAGCTCCTACAGGGGAACCGGTGTTGCTGTTATTGCCAGCCGAAGCGGCAGATGTAGAAGCCTTTCACCGCTTGGGTCAGCGCCATGTACGCCAGCAGAATCACCGGCAGAAACACGAAGTACAGCGACGGCAGCGCCTGCAATTTGAAGTAGTGCGCCAGCGGCCCCATCGGCAGGAAGATCCCCACCGCCATGATGATTCCGGTCATCACCAGCAGCGGCATGGCGGCACGGCTTTGCAGGAACGGAATCTTCGGCGTGCGGATCATGTGCACGATCAGCGTCTGGGTCAGCAACCCGACCACGAACCAGCCGGACTGGAACAGGGTCTGGTGATCCGGGGTGTTGGCATCGAAGACGTACCACATCAAGGCGAACGTGGTGATGTCAAAGATCGAACTGATCGGGCCGAAAAACAGCATGAAGCGCCCGACGTCGCCCGGCTGCCAGCGTTGTGGTTTTTTCAGCATTTCCTCGTCGACGTTATCGAACGGAATGGCGATCTGCGAAATGTCGTAGAGCAGGTTCTGCACCAACAGGTGCATCGGCAGCATTGGCAAGAACGGAATAAACGCACTGGCGACCAGCACCGAGAACACGTTGCCGAAGTTGGAGCTGGCGGTCATCTTGATGTACTTGAGCATGTTGGCGAAGGTGCGCCGCCCTTCGAGCACGCCCTCCTCCAGCACCATCAGGCTCTTTTCCAGGAGGATGATGTCGGCCGCTTCCTTGGCGATGTCCACCGCGCTGTCCACGGAAATACCGATGTCGGCGGTACGCAGCGCAGGCGCATCGTTGATGCCGTCGCCCATGAACCCGACCACGTGACCATTGCCTTTAAGGATGCGCACGATGCGCTCCTTGTGCGACGGCGTCAGTTTGGCGAAGACATTGGTGGTCTCTACCGCCACCGCCAGTTCGGCATCGCTCATGCGCTCGACGTCGTTGCCCAGCAGCAGGCCTTGTTGCGCGAGGCCGACTTCACGGCAGATCTTCGCGGTCACCAGTTCGTTGTCGCCGGTCAGCACTTTCACTGCCACGCCATGT
The DNA here is from genome assembly GCF_049959085.1 of Pseudomonas rustica. Classification (NCBI taxonomy): domain Bacteria; kingdom Pseudomonadati; phylum Pseudomonadota; class Gammaproteobacteria; order Pseudomonadales; family Pseudomonadaceae; genus Pseudomonas; species Pseudomonas rustica. Next base: position 3,457,818 of record NZ_CP188200.1, read on the forward strand.
TCGGCCAAGGCTTTGAGCGCTGGCGCAGTGCTTTCCTTCGGTGGATCGAGGAACGCCACGTAACCAATCAGCGTCAGTTCCTGTTCATCGGCCAGGCTGTAAATCTCGCGACCTTCAGGCATCGAGCGTGCGGCCACGGCCACCACGCGCAAGCCTTCAGCGTTGAATGCTGCGGTGACCTGACGAATCTTGGTCAGCAATTCATCGCTCAAGGCTTCATCGACGTCGCCGTGACGCACGCGGCTGCAGACCGCCAGCACTTCTTCCACCGCGCCTTTGCAGATCAGCTGATGCGGTTGGCCACGCCCTTCGACCACCACCGACATACGCCGACGATTGAAGTCGAACGGGATCTCATCGACCTTGCGAAACGCCGTGCCGACTTTCAGTTCGCGGTGGATTTCCACATGCTCCAGCACCGCGACATCCAGCAGGTTTTTCAGGCCGGTCTGGTAGTAGCTGTTGAGGTAGGCCATTTCCAGCACGTCATCGGAATCGGCGCCCCACACGTCGACATTACGCGCGAGGAAGATCTTGTCCTGCGTCAGCGTGCCGGTCTTGTCGGTGCACAGCACGTCCATCGCGCCGAAGTTCTGGATCGCATCGAGGCGTTTGACGATGACTTTTTTGCGCGACAGAAACACCGCGCCTTTGGCCAGCGTCGAGGTGACGATCATCGGCAGCATTTCCGGGGTCAGGCCGACGGCAATCGACAGTGCGAACAGTAATGCTTCCGTCCAGTCACCCTTGGTGAAACCGTTGATGAACAGCACCAGCGGCGCCATCACGAACATGAAACGGATCAACAGCCAGCTGACTTTGTTGACGCCCTGCTGGAACGAAGTGACCGCGCGATCGGTTGCGCCAACCCGCTGGGCCAGCGCACCGAAATAGGTGCTGTTGCCGGTGGTCAGGATCACCGCCACTGCTGTGCCGGACACCACGTTGGTGCCCATGAACAGGATGTTGTCCAGCTCCAGCGGGTTGCGTGTGTCGCGATCAGCCTGGCGTGGAAACTTCTCCACCGGCATCGATTCGCCGGTCATTGCAGCTTGGCTGACGAACAGATCCTTGGCGCTGAGCACGCGGCAATCGGCAGGAATCATGTCACCGGCCGAGAGCACGATCAGGTCGCCCGGCACCAATTGTTTGATCGGCAATTCGCTGCGTGGCGCGTCTCGGCGCATCACGGTGGCGGTGTTGCTGACCATGGCTTTCAGTGCATCGGCGGCCTGGTTGGATTTGCTTTCCTGCCAGAAGCGCAGCAGCGTCGACAGCACCACCATGGAGAAAATCACCACGGCTGCCTTGAGGTCTTCGGTCAGCCACGAGATCACCGCCAACAGGGTCAGCAGCAGGTTGAACGGGTTTTTGTAGCAGTGCCACAGGTGAGTCCACCACGGCAGCGGCTGCTCGTGTTCGACTTCGTTGAGGCCATATTGCGCACGCAGCGCATCGACTTCGAAATCGGTGAGGCCATCGGAATGCGTGCCCAATGACGACAGCAGCACACCGCTGTCGCAATGCGCGGCATCGACCAGAGTGTTGGCCAGAGTCGGCGGGACTTCACGGCTGACCGTGGTGTCGTTGATCGATTCCAGCAACGCCAGGCGACGAAAGTGCCGGGCGATGTGGCGGGTGCGCAGGAAGCCTGCGAAAAATTCCTTGAGCGTAAGTTTCATGGCTGTTGCCCCTGTGGTCAGCCGGGAAACCGTCAAGCAGGTACGGCCGCGCCTCGTCCGCCGGAAAAACCGGCACGGCAAGGCTTGGCGCGCCGGTCAGAAAAGACAGGCGTGTCGATAGGGCTGCGATCACGACAGTAAAGTCGAAACCACGCTCTGTTCAGCGTCGATGAGAAGGACGTCTAGCCATGGCCCAGGACGGGTCATGCACGGGATGCCGCTGCTCGCTTTTACGGCGAGACAACGACAGAGAAAGTCTGCGCGTTATCTTGCCGAGAATCTGCCGGTTACCGAGACCGGCCGACAACTGTCACTCGAACAAGTACCCACTGTGGGTCTCCGCTATTGATGAAAACGCGCGAAGCTTACGCCTCGATGATTGGAGAGTAAACCCGCAAAAGGCAGTGCGTTGGGGAATGTGGGGGATGTTCAGGAAGGGTTCAGGATGATCATTCCCACGCTCTGCGTGGGAATGCAGCCCGGGACGCTCCGCGTCCCTGTCGAAGGCCGAACGCGGAGCGTCCGTTGAGGCATTCCCACGCAGAGCGTGGGAACGATCTTGAATTTTCGGTGCTTCTGCTGGCCTCTTCGCGAGCAAGCCCGCTCCCACATTGGATCTTCATCTGACACAAAATCTGTGTTCACTGAAAATCCCCTGTGGGAGCGGGCTTGCTCGCGAAGGCGGTATGTGAGGCGCTAAAAAATCAGCTGGCAGTCGCCAGTAGTAAATCCGCCATCGACCGATGTCCGCGGTTTTTGCCATGCTCATACAGCGAGCCAGCAATCTCGTCCGCACGAATCGGCAGCACCGACAGCAGCGTGTCGCTCAAACCATGGCTCGCCTGGCAGAATCCCTGCATGTAGATGCCGGCCTTGCAGCGCTCGTCGGTGATCAGTTTGTAATTACGGTCGACCTCGAAATCACCGAGGTACTCTTCCAGCGGCGCCAGCAGTTTGCGGTGCATCTGCCGCTCGTAACCGGTGGCCAATACAACCGCGTCGTAGTTGCGCACAGTGACTTCGCCGGTGGCGTTGTTGCGCACGGCCAGTTCGATACCGTTTTCCGTCGCAGTAGCGCTCTCGACCGTGGTCAGGGTGCGGAACGCATGACGGGCAATCCCGGAGACCTTCTGGCGATAGAAGATGCCGTAGATGCGCTCGATCAGGTCGATGTCGACCACCGAGTAGTTGGTGTTGTGGTACTCATTGACCAGACGCTCACGCTCGGCGCTGTTCTGCTGGAACACCAGGTCGGTGAACTCCGGCGAAAACACCTCGTTAACGAACGGGCTGTCGTCCGCAGGTTTCAGTGCCGAGCCGCGCAGGATCATGTCGACCTGCACCGACGGGAACGAATCATTCAGATCAATAAACGCTTCCGCCGCGCTCTGCCCGCCACCGATGATTGCGATGCTCATCGGCTGATTGTTCACGCACGGCTGCTTGGCCATTTGCGACAGGTATTGCGAATGGTGGAACACACGGCTGTCGCCCTTCAGCGCTTTGAACGCCTCGGGAATACGCGGCGTGCCTCCGGCGCTGACCACCACCGAACGGGTGGTGCGCACATGTTGCTGGCCGTCGCTGCCACGGGAAATCACGCGCAGCGCTTCAACCTGATGGTTGTGCAGCACCGGCTCGATGGTCAGCACTTCTTCGCCGTAGCGGCTCTGCTCGGTGAACTTGCCGGCGACCCAGCGCAGGTAGTCGTTGTACTCCATGCGGCACGGGTAAAACGTGCCGAGGTTGATGAAGTCGACCAGACGGCCGTGATCCTTCAGGTAATTGACGAACGAGTACGGGCTGGTCGGATTGCGCAGGGTCACCAGATCCTTGAGGAAGGAAATCTGCAACTCGCTTTGCGTCGACAGGGTGTTGCCGTGCCAGCTGTAATTGGCCTGCTTGTCGAGGAACAGCACATCCAGCTCGCCATGGATCGGGCCGCGCTCTTGCAGAGCGATGGCCAGCGCCAGGTTCGAAGGGCCGAAACCGATGCCGATCAGGTCGTGAACGATGGGCGATGCAATTGCCTGAGTCATTTCCAGTGTCCTCTGGAGGAACCCCTCAACAAGGGGCATGGAGAGCCTAAGTGACCTGACCGGCCTTGAGCAGGACAGCAGGTCGTCTGTTGAGTAGGAACGAGGACAGTGAAATAAAATTTAACGAAGTCGGCTCAATGGGCATCCCATTGTTTGATCCGCACGCGGCAATGTTTCATCGCATTGACGATGTGTTTTTCCACCAGCGCCTTGGAAATGCCCAGCTGTTCGGCGATTTCCGGGTGCGACAGGCCTTCGATCTTGCGCAGCAGAAAACTGTCGCGACACAGCGGCGGCAGTTCTGCCAGCGCGCGCTGGAGCATTTCCAGACGCTGGCCGTGATCGAGGGTGCTGTGGGGCGACGGGGTGAAATAGCGCTCTTCGTTGTCGAGCACATCGAGTGACTCGACCTGGCGCAAGGCATTGCGCCGATGGTCGTCGATGACCAGGTTCAGCGCCGTGCGATAAAGAAACGCGCGCGGTTGCTCGATCGGGGTATCGCTGGAACGTTCCAGCACCCGCAGATAGGCGTCATGCACCACATCTTCGGCAATCTGACGATTGCCGAGCTTGGCGTTGAGGAAACACACCAGCTCGCGATAGTAGTTTTCCAACATGACTCCCGGCCGCAAACGTGCGGTTTCTGTCCTTGAGCACACCGATTGACGACGGCGTGAAACGCAGTAGCAAGATAGTGGCAACTTGAGGTGCGTAATTTATAGTAATTCTCATATAGATTTAAAGTGGTGTTTGCCGTTGCCCGATAAATAGTGCTGCGCTATAGCTGTTACTTCGTGTGTCAGCGCTTAAATTCCGCCGCCCTTTCCTCGTTTACAGGACAGCTCCCCGTGTCTGTCGCGCCCCGCGACAGCGTTCAGCGCTGCCCCCTCTGTGCGCGGCGGCCGGATGACGGGCCGAATTCCACTGGCCGGAACCCTGCATGAAACGTCCCCGCCCCGCCCGACGCGCCCTGCTCGTAGTCCTTTGTCTGATCCCCGTCGTCGGCTATGCCGCGTGGCAAATGTTGCCGCCGGGCCGGGATAAATTCGCCACCGTGCAAGTGTCGCGCGGCGATATAGAAAGCAGCGTCACCGCCCTCGGCACCCTGCAACCGCGACGTTATGTGGATGTCGGTGCGCAGGCTTCTGGACAAATCCAGAAGATCCACGTCGAAGTCGGTGACGTGGTCAAGGAAGGCCAGTTGTTGGTGGAAATCGACCCGTCGACGCAAAAGGCCAAACTCGACGCCGGGCGCTTCTCGATCGAAAACCTCAAGGCGCAATTGCAGGAACAGCGCGCGCAACATGAGCTTGCGCAGCAGAAATATCAGCGTCAGCAAAACCTCGCTGCCGGCGGCGCAACCCGCGAAGAAGACGTGCAAACCGCTCGCGCCGAACTGAAAGCCACGCAAGCGCGCATCGACATGTTCCAGGCGCAGATCCGCCAGGCCGAAGCGAGCTTGCGCAGCGATCAGGCCGAACTCGGCTACACGCGCATTTACGCGCCGATGGCCGGCACCGTGGTCGCTCTCGATGCACGCGAAGGCCAGACCCTCAACGCCCAGCAACAGACACCGCTGATTCTGCGCATCGCCAAACTGTCGCCGATGACCGTGTGGGCCGAGGTTTCCGAGGCGGATATCGGTCACGTCAAACCGGGCATGAGCGCTTACTTCACCACGCTCAGCGGCGGTAATCGGCGCTGGAGCAGCACCGTGCGGCAGATCCTGCCGGTGCCGCCCAAACCCCTCGATCAAACCAGCCAGGGCGGCGGCAGCCCGACCAGCACCAGCAAAAGCGGCAGCGCCCGCGTGGTGCTCTACACCGTTCTGCTTGATGTCGATAACGCCGACAACGCGCTGATGGCGGAAATGACCACGCAGGTGTTCTTCGTCGCCAATCAGGCCAAAGACGTGCTCACCGCGCCAGTCGCCGCCCTGCAAGGCGGCGTCAAAGCTGACCGGCAGACCGCGCAAGTGGTCGCTGCCAACGGCAACATCGAATCGCGCGAAGTGCGCACCGGCATCAGTGATCGGCTCAAGGTGCAGATCCTCGATGGCCTCAATGAAGGCGATCACTTGCTGATTGGCCCGGCCACTGGCAGCGGGGGTTGAATGCAAACGCCCCTGATCGACCTGCAGGACATTCGCAAATCCTACGGTGGCGGCGACGCGCCTGAAGTTCACGTGCTGCGCGGCATCGACCTGTCGATCCACGCTGGCGAATTCGTCGCGATTGTCGGCGCCTCCGGCTCCGGCAAATCGACGCTGATGAACATCCTTGGCTGCCTCGATCGACCGACCTGTGGCGAATACCGTTTCGCCGGGGAAAACGTCGCCGGGCTCGACAGCGATGAACTGGCCTGGCTGCGCCGTGAAGCCTTCGGTTTCGTGTTTCAGGGTTATCACCTGATTCCATCCGGCTCGGCCCAGGAAAACGTCGAGATGCCGGCGATCTATGCCGGCACTCCGGCCACCGAACGGCATGCCCGCGCCGCCGCCCTGCTCGACCGTCTCGGCCTCGCCGAACGCACCGGCAACCGTCCGCATCAGTTGTCCGGCGGTCAGCAGCAACGGGTGTCGATTGCCCGCGCCTTGATGAACGGCGGCCACATCATTCTCGCCGACGAACCGACCGGCGCCCTCGACAGCCACAGCGGCAAAGAAGTCATGGCGCTGCTCGACGAGCTGGCCAGTCAGGGCCATGTGGTGATTCTCATCACCCACGACCGCGAAGTGGCGGCGCGAGCCAAACGCATCATCGAAATCAGCGACGGCCTGATCATCAGCGACAGCGCCAAAGACAACCCCGACGCCCAGACCAGCGCCAACCCCGGCGCCTTGCAAGCGGTCGACTTGCGCAAGCGTCTGAGCGAAGGTGCCGAAGCCACTGGCGCCTGGAAAGGCGAACTGGTCGACGCCCTGCACGCGGCGTGGCGAGTGATGTGGATCAACCGCTTCCGCACCGCGCTGACGTTGCTCGGCATCATCATCGGCGTGGCTTCAGTGGTGGTGATGCTCGCCGTCGGTGAAGGCAGCAAGCGTCAGGTCATGGCGCAAATGGGCGCGTTTGGTTCGAACATTCTGTACCTGAGCGGCTCGGCGCCGAACCCGCGCACGCCACCGGGCATCATCACCCTCGACGATGTACGCGCGCTGGCGAGCCTGCCGCAAGTGCAACGCATCATGCCGGTGATCGGCACCGAGGCTGGCGTGCGTTACGGCAATGCTGACCACTTGAGTTACGTCGGCGGCAACGACACCAACTTCCCGGCGATTTTCAATTGGCCGGTGGTGGAAGGCAGTTACTTCACCGAGCAGGACGAGCGAAACGCCTCGGCCGTCGCGGTGATCGGCCATAAGGTGCGCAACAAATTACTCAAGGACGTGGCCAACCCGATCGGCCAATACATCCTTATCGAAAACGTGCCGTTTCAGGTGGTCGGCGTGCTCGCGGAAAAAGGCGCCAGTTCCGGTGATTCCGACAGTGACGACCGCATCGCCGTACCCTATTCGGCGGCCAGCGTGCGCCTGTTCGGTACCCACGATCCGGAATACGTGGCCATCGCCGCCACCGATGCGCGCAAGGTCAAAGAGGCCGAACACGCCATCGAACAGCTGATGCTGCGCTTGCACAACGGCAAAAAGGATTTCGAACTGACCAACAACGCCGCGATGATTCAGGCCGAAGCGCGCACGCAAAACACCCTGTCGCTGATGCTTGGTTCGATTGCCGCGATCTCGCTGCTGGTCGGCGGCATCGGTGTGATGAACATCATGCTGATGACCGTCCGCGAACGTACCCGCGAGATTGGTATTCGCATGGCCACCGGCGCGCGCCAACGCGACATCCTCCGCCAGTTCCTCACCGAAGCGGTGATGCTTTCGGTGGTTGGCGGCATCGCCGGGATCGCCCTCGCGCTGATCGTTGGCGGCGTGTTGATCCTCAGCGATATCGCCGTGGCGTTCTCGTTGCTCGCGGTGCTCGGCGCCTTCGGTTGCGCCCTTGTGACCGGTGTTGTCTTCGGCTTCATGCCGGCCCGCAAAGCTGCCCGGCTCGACCCGGTCACGGCCCTTACCAGTGAATGATCGATCTATGAAACCGCGCCTCAGTTTGTTGACCGTGTGCCTGCTCCTCAGCGCCTGCGGCAGTCCCGTTCAGCGCCCGGACAGCGGCGTGCAAGCACCCGCTATGTGGCAATCACCGCACAGCGCCAGCGTCGCCCGCAACAACCCGCAATGGTGGACACAGTTTGGCAGCCCGGAGCTGGATCGTCTGATCGAACAGGCTCGCGTCGGCAGTTTTGACCTCGCCGCTGCGGTGGCGCGCGTTCAGCAGGCGCAGGCCAGCACGGTGATTGCTGGTGGCTCGTTGCTGCCGGAGGTCAAGGCCGGGCTGAATGCCAATCGGCAGAAACTGTTGCGCGGCAAGGGTTACAGCCAGCTGGATGCCGACAGCAATAACAAGGCCGTGGACTATTTCGATGCCAATTTGAGCGCGACGTATGAGATCGATTTCTGGGGCGGTAAACAGGCGTCTCGCGACAGTGCGCAATTTGCGTTGCAGGCCAGCGAATTTGATCGCGCGACGGTTGAGCTGACGTTGCTCAGCGGCGTTGCCAATACTTATGCGCAGACCTTGTCGTTGCGTGAGCAGAGCCGCATTGCCGGACTGAATCTGGCTAACGCGCAAAGCGTGCTGAAACTGGTTCAGACGCGCTTTGATTCTGGTTCGGCGACAGCGCTGGAACTGGCGCAGCAGAAAAGCCTGGTCGCCGCCCAGCAACGGCAATTGCCGCTGGTGCAACAACAGGCGCAGGATGCGTTGATCAGCCTCGCCGCCCTGCTCGGGCAACCGGTGCAGCAACTCGCGGCCAATCAGGAATCATTCGATCGCCTGCAATGGCCGGGGATTGCCAGCGGTGTGCCGAGCGATTTGCTCACCCATCGCCCGGACATTGCTCGCGCCGAAGCACAATTGGCGGCCGCCGAGGCTGATGTCAAAGTCGCTCGCGCCGCGATGTTGCCCACTGTCACATTGACGGCGCAGTTCGGCTCGGGCGCTGACAAGTTTGATGACTTGATCCGCAGTCCTTTCTACAACCTGACTGCGGGGCTGGTCGCGCCGATCTTCAATAACGGCCGCCTCAGCGCTGAGCGCGACAAGGCCACGGCGCGTCAGGATGAGCTGCTGCAAACCTATCGCGGCGCGATCATCAACGGCTTCGCCGACGTCGAAAAAGCCCTCAACAGCATTCGCGGGCTGGACGAACAACGCCAATGGCAGAGCGAAGAACTGAGTCAGGCACAGACCGCTTTCAACATCGCCCAAAGCCGTTATCAGGCCGGGGCCGAGGACTTGCTGACGGTTTTGGAAACTCAGCGCACGCTGTATGCAGCGCAGGATCTGAACGTGCAACTGCGGCTGTCGCGGGTGCAGGCGAGTATCGCGCTGTACAAGGCGCTTGGGGGTGGGTGGCGGGTTCTCTGAAGATCAAAAGATCGCAGCCTTCGGCAGCTCCTACAAGGGATCAGTGTAGGAGCTGCCGAAGGCTGCGATCTTTTGCTTTAAGCCTTTGCTTTCAGATTGCGCGCATACCACGGCCGTTGCGGCACGCGGCGGAACAGGTTGGCGAGTTTGTTTTCGTCTTCGCCGAAGGTGATGCGCAGGGCCAGTTTCATGGTTTCCGGATCCATCTCCACTGATCGGCCCACCTGCAAACCCGGCGTAGTGCTGCAACCGTGCGTATCCGGCCCCAGCCATGGATCAGCGATTTCCACCCAGCGACCTGGCGCGAACCACTTCACGCCGTTGACCTCAAGGCGCGTAACCTGGCCCGGATGGAAGCGCTCATGCGCGCGATACCAATCCTCGATGCGATCATCGATCCAGCCGTGAAAATGCCAGAACACCGGGTTCACATGGGATGAAAACGGGTCGCCGAGGAAATCGTTTTCCGCGGCGAACCAGCGGGCGGCGAAGTCATCCAGATCACGCGCCAGCGGCACCGGCTGACCGTTGGAAGGGTCACGCGGCACCGACGCCCAACGCATGTGCAGCCAGTCGTGCAGGCCCAGCTCAACCTCTGAACCAAACTGGCCCAAAGTGAGCTTCGACAGATACTGCGGATCGCGGTACTGCGATTCCCAGACTTCAAAATTGCTTTGATAGGTCTCGGCGGTTTTCAGGTCGCTGACCCACTGGGTGTATTCATCGTCTTCGGCCGCCAGCCAGGTCGGCGGCAGCGAAGTGCCGTCGTGGTTGTCGAAGTAGCGCGCGAAGCCCTGGCGATCACGGATCAGCTCCGGTTGCGGCAATGGGAAGAACTGCCACGACGGCAAATCCATCATCGAGCGCGCCGTGCCGAGCATGTGCCGGTGCATGAAAAAGAAATCGATGCCTGAGCCGTTGCGATCCTTGTACGTGCCACGCGCATCCCGCTCCTGGTCACGCGGCCCGGGCTGCCAGCCGAGGCCGCGCAGGGCATTGCGTTTGTCCTCGGGCAGCGTATGCCATTTGTCGCGGGTGGCGTGCCAGACCTGATGGAACAGGCGATGTTCCGGCGACACCAGCCATGCCAGCAACGGCGCATTCAACGGCGCGCGCTGGCGGGCTTCAGGGAACAGGCATTTGACCGCGATGAAGCGATTGTCCTGCGCGGGCAAGGCCAACGGGCGATCGAGGCGCTGCACCGTGCCGCTGAGGGTGCCGCTGCCGGCATTGCCGAAGTCAGCCCAGACTTCATCAAGGATCATGTTCAGTTCGTAATCGACGCGACCGTCCGTGCCGAGCAACCGCCAACTGAGTTTCGAGGCCTCTGCCCCGGCCAGATCGCCAAGAATTCGGTAACGAGGTGTTTCGTCACTGCGCAAACGCTCGGCAGTGTCGAGGAAGCCATTGACGCCCCGGCCCTTCTGGCCGATGTCGAGAAACACTTCCAGCCCTTCAGCCGGCAAGCCATCGAGGCCGGCGTCAGTGCCGGTAAACCGAATGTTCCAGACACCGCGCAAGGCATTGGACAAGCGCTGCCCGGCCACGTCGGCGACATCGAACGACGCCTCACCGGGAGTGATCGTCGGATCCGGCTTCGTCCATTCACGGTGCCCGAAATAAGCCGCCGGTACGGCAGCGCCGGTCAACGCCAGGCCTGCCATGAACCATCGTCGAGAAATCCTCATTGCCCTACCTGTGTCAGCCCTGAAGCAGGCTTTATCCAAGCTAGAACGTTTGCTGCGCGGGTAAATTTATGTGGGTTTGAAAAGATCGCAGCCTTCGGCAGCTCCTACATGCAATGTATATCCCTGTAGGAGCTGCCGAAGGCTGCGATCTTTTAACCCGGCGACCTAAATTCCACGGCCATCCACTCGTTCTTCCCAGATAGCAAAGGCCTCTGCGCCTGCACCTCGACGGCGAACCTGACTGAGATGGCAATGACAAAACCACGTTCGAAAAAGGCTCTTTTCATCGGCCTGCCGCTGGCTCTGGCGGTCAGCGCCGGCGCTGCTTTTGCGGTGTGGGACATTTGGTTCAAGGACAATCCCGGCTACCCGCACAAAGTCATGCAGCAGGCCGAAGCGCTGCACGAGCACATGCTCTCGTTCGACAGCCACATCACCGTCACCCAGGATTTCGGCACCACCGGCAACGAGGTCGACAAGGACGGCAGCGGCCAGTTCGACCTGGTCAAAGCCAACCGTGGTCGCCTGTCCGGTGCAGCGCTGACGATTTTCGGCTGGCCGGAAATCTGGAACGGCGCCAACGCCCCGCACAAACCCACCGCCGGTTTCGTCGACGAGGCGCGCAATCAACAAGAGATCCGCTACAAGATCATTTCCGGCATGGTGCGCGACTTCCCCAATCAGGTCGGGATCGCCTACACCCCCGCCGATTTCCGTCGCCTGCACGGCGAAGGCAAGTTTGCGATTTTCATCAGCATGCTCAACGCCTACCCGCTCGGCCACGACCTCAACTTGCTGGATCTGTGGACGGCGCGCGGCATGCGCATGTTCGGTTTCAGCTACATCGGCAACAACGACTGGGCTGATTCGTCGCGGCCGTTGCCGTTCTTCAACGATTCGCCGGACGCCCTCGATGGCCTCTCGGATCTGGGCAAGCAAGCGGTCAAACGCCTCAACGATCTGGGCGTGATCATCGACGTCTCGCAGATGTCGACCAAGGCCCTTGAACAAGTCGCGCAACTGAGCCGCACACCGTTGGTGGCGTCGCACTCCGCACCAAGGGCGATGGTGGATATTCCGCGCAATCTCAGCGACAAGGAACTGCAGCTGATCAAAAACAGTGGCGGCGTGGTGCAGATCGTCGGCTTCTCGCAGTACCTGCGCCCGCTGACCCAAGGCACTCAGGACAAGCTCAACGAACTGCGCAAACGCTACGACCTGCCGCCGTTGCCAAACCTGGCCATGGCGCTGATGCCGGGCGACCCGATCATCGCCGCGTGGTCGGAGCAGAAATTTGGCGAGTACGCCGGTCAGCTCTACGCGATTCTCGAAGAGGAGCCGAAAGCCAGCCTCAAAGACTTGGGCGACGCCATCGATTACACCGTGCGCAAGATCGGCATCGATCACGTCGGCATCAGCTCGGACTTCAACGAAGGCGGCGGCGTCAAAGGCTGGGAGAACGTTGGCGAGATCCGCAACGTCACCGCCGAATTACTCGCGCGCGGCTACTCCGAAGCCGACATCGCCAAGCTCTGGGGCGGCAATTTCCTGCGCGTCTGGGATCAGGTCGAGAAATCCGCCAAACCGGCAGTGGCCGCTGCTCAGGACACCGTCAAGCCATGAGCAATCGTCGTGACTTTTTGAAGCAGGCCGGAATCCTCGCGGCGGCGCTGCCACTCGGCGCGAGCCTGCCGAGCGTTGCTGCCGCCACGCCGATCGCACCGTTGCCGCGCGATAAATGGGCGCAGTTGCAGCAGCTGTTCAATCAAGATCCCGAGTACCTGCACTTCTCCAACTTCCTCATCACCAGCCACCCGAAACCGGTGCGCGACGCGATTGAAATGCACCGCGCCGCACTCGATAAAAACCCGGGGCTGGCGATGGACTGGGACGTCGGCGTGATCGAAAAACGCGAACACGATGTGCGCGTCTGGGCCGGCCAATACCTGCAAGCCGATGCCAAGCAGATCGCCCTGACCGGCAGCACCACCGAAGGCCTGACCATGATTTACGGCGGCGTGCACGTGCGCGCCGATCAGGAAATCCTCACCACCGAACACGAGCACTACGCCACCCACACGATTCTGGAACTGCGCAGCGAACGTGAAGGCACCAAGGTGCGCAAGATTCGCCTGTTCGACGATCCGCAAACGATCAGCGAGAAACAACTGCTCGCCAACATCGACCGCAGCATCCGCCCCGAGACCCGCGTTCTGGGCATGTGCTGGGTGCATTCGGGCAGCGGCGTGAAGCTGCCGCTCGGCGCGATCGGCGCGCTGGTCGACAAACACAACCAAGGGCGCAGCGATGCTGACCGGATCATTTACGTGGTCGACGGTGTGCACGGTTTTGGCGTTGAAGACCTGAGTTTCCCGGCGATGAATTGCGACTTCTTCATCGCTGGCACACACAAATGGATGTTCGGCCCACGCGGCACCGGCATCGTTTGCAGCCGCACGCCGGAAGTGAAATACGTCACGCCGATCATCCCGACCTTCTCCGAGGCTGAGCACTTTTCCACGACGATGACCCCGGGCGGTTATCACGCCTTCGAACATCGCTGGGCGCTGACCGAGGCGTTCAAGTTGCATCTGCAATTGGGCAAAGCCGAGGTGCAGGCGCGCATCCATGAACTCAACAGCTACCTGAAAAAACGTCTGCTGCAACGCCCACAGATCGAACTGGTGACGCCGTTGAGTCCGGAGTTTTCTGCCGGTTTCACCTTCTTCCGGGTCAAGGGCAAGGACAGCGACAAGATCGCCGCGCACCTGATGGCCAACCGTGTGGTTGCCGATGCCGTCGAGCGTGACGTCGGCCCGGTGATCCGCACCGCACCGGGGCTGCTCAACAACGAAGCGCAGATCGAGCGCTTGCTGAGCATCCTCGACCAGGCCCTGTGAGCCTGCCCTCTTTTTCCTTTTTAGCGAGACGCGAAATGAACAGTGAGTTACCTCGTTTTTCCCTGAAAGCCCTGCCCGCTCTGGTGCTCGCCGCCCTCGCCGCAGGCCTCATGCCGAGCGCCGCTCAGGCCGCCACGCCACCTGCGCCGGGCAAAGTGTTCAAGGACTGCAAGGACTGCCCGGAAATGGTCGTGCTGCCCACCGGCACCTTCACCATGGGCACCCCGGATGACGAAGTCGGCCGCGAGCCCGATGAAAGCCCGATGCACCCGGTGACGTTCGCCAAACCCTTGGCCATCAGCCGTTTTCAGGTGCTCAAGGGTGAATGGTTCGCCTACCTTAAGGACACCGGTTACCAGATGCCGGACGGCGACGACCGCCCGGGCCGCGCGTGCAAAGCGGGGATTCCGGACTATCAGGGCAGCGACCCGCGCAAGCAATACACCGACCGCCACCCGGCGGTGTGCATGGACTTCGCCGAGGCCAATGCCTACGTCGCGTGGCTGTCGAAAAAGACCGGCAAGCAATACCGACTGGTCAGCGAATCCCTGCGCGAATACGCCGCCCGTGGCGGCAGCAGCGGGCCGTTCCCCTTCCCGTTCGATGAAGGCAAGGAATACAGCATCGCCAAACACGCCAACACCTATGGCGCCGCCGACGGCTACAACTTCACCGCCCCGGCCGGCAGCTTCGCGCCGAATGCGTTTGGTGTGTACGACATGCACGGCAACGTCTACGAATGGACGGCCGATTGCTACAACGAAAACTACGTCGGCGCACCGAGCGACGGCAGCGCCTGGCTGACCGGCAAGTGCGAATTCAAGCGCATTCGCGGCAACGACTGGGGCGAGGCGCCGGTGTTCTCCCGCTCCGGCAACCGCAACGCGCTGGTGCCGGGTGATCGCGGCGACTGGATCGGCTTCCGGGTCGCCCGCGATCTGTAACCGCAGCGCCCCTTAAATTAACCACCCCTCCAGTCGTTTTACAGGTGGGCGCGATCCATTGCGACGCGCCCCCGCCCTCTACGCACCCAGGCGAGGCCCGCGACCGATGCCGGCCTTCGCCGTTCTTTCAAGCAGGGAACCTCCATGAGCAAACCAACACGCGGGGTGATCAATGAATTGTTCACCCTGCTCAAACCCTTTCGTCTGATTGTTGCCGGCTCGATCCTGCTGGGCATGGTCGGTGGCCTGAGCGTCACGGTGCTGCTGGCGACAATCAATAATGTGCTGCATGCCGAGGGCGGCCTGACCAACACCGTGGTCGCCGCGTTCGCCGGGTTGTGTCTGCTGGCACTGGTCAGTTCGATTTTCTCCGACATCGGCACCAACTACGTCGGCCAGAAAATCATCGCCAAACTGCGCAAAGAGTTGGGCGAAAAGGTGCTCTCAGCACCGATCGAACAGATCGAGCGCTATCGCAGCCATCGGCTGATTCCGGTGCTGACCCACGACGTCGATACCATCAGCGATTTCGCCTTTGCCTTCGCGCCGCTGGCCATTTCCCTCACCGTGACACTCGGCTGCATGGGCTACCTGGCAATGCTGTCGTGGCCGATGTTTCTGATGATGGTGGTGGCGATCATCATCGGCACCATCGTTCAATACATCGCTCGCGGCCACGGCATCAAAGGCTTCATGGAGGCTCGCGATTCCGAAGACGAATTGCAAAAGCACTACAACGCCATCGCTGAAGGCGCCAAGGAACTGCGCATCCACCGCCCACGTCGTCATCGCATGTTCGTCTCGGGTATCGAGCACACCGCCGACAAAATCTGCGACACGCAGATTCGCTCGGTGAATATCTTCGTGGTCGCAAAAACCTTCGGTTCGATGCTGTTCTTTGTCGTGATCGGTTTGGCGCTGGCCCTGCAATCACTTTGGCCGAGCACGGACAAAGCGGTGATGAGCGGCTTCGTGCTGGTGCTGCTGTACATGAAAGGGCCGCTGGAGCATTTGATTGGCACGCTGCCGATTGTCAGCCGCGCGCAGATCGCCTTCCGCCGCATCGCCGAGTTGTCGGAACAGTTCTCCTCGCCAGAGCCGCACCTGTTGCTCAGCGATCAGGGCAATCGCAAAACCCCGGTGCACAGCCTCGAACTCACCGACGTCGCCTACAGCTTCCCGGCGGTCGAAGGCGCCACGCCGTTCAAACTCGGCCCGGTCAACTTGAAGATCGAACAGGGCGACATCGTTTTCATTGTCGGTGAAAACGGTTGCGGCAAGACCACCCTGATCAAGTTGCTGCTGGGACTTTACGCGCCGCAGCAGGGTGAAATCCGCCTCAACGAGCAAGTGGTCACCGCCCTCACCCGCGACGACTACCGCCAACTGTTCACGACGATTTTCGCCGACTACTACCTGTTCGACGACGTGGTACAGGGCGACACGCACATCCCCGAAGACGCCAACCAATACCTGCAACGCCTGGAGATCGCGCACAAGGTCAGCGTGCGTGACGGCTCGTTCACCACCACCGACCTGTCGACCGGTCAGCGCAAGCGTCTGGCATTGGTCA
Source organism: Pseudomonas rustica (assembly GCF_049959085.1). Taxonomy (NCBI): domain Bacteria; kingdom Pseudomonadati; phylum Pseudomonadota; class Gammaproteobacteria; order Pseudomonadales; family Pseudomonadaceae; genus Pseudomonas; species Pseudomonas rustica. Next base: position 3,474,133 of record NZ_CP188200.1, read on the forward strand.
ATGCCTGGCTGGAAGAGCGTCCGGTGCTGGTGTTCGACGAGTGGGCGGCGGATCAGGATCCGACCTTCCGGCGCATTTTCTACACCGAGCTGCTGCCCGACCTGAAGCGTCTGGGCAAAACCATCATCGTCATTTCCCACGATGACCGTTATTTCGACATCGCCGACCAATTGGTGCGAATGGAAGCGGGAAAAGTCATCACGGAACTGCAAACGGCGTAAATAGCCACGATTCTCATTCTGGTTTTCTGAGGCTCGTGCGTCTAATTAAGAATCGATAACAACTACAACCCATTTAAAACCTGCAAGAGTGAAACACAATGCCAGCAATTCCGGGGATTCCACGTTTTACCAAGGCGCTGATCATGCGTCGCCTGTTGCAACCTGGCTTCAGCGCTACCGCCTTCAGCATGGCCCTCGCCTTGCCGTTCAGCGCCCACGTTCAGGCTGAAGAAGTGAATTTCAATATCCCTGCGCAATCGCTGGCAAGCGCACTGCAGGCATTGGGCACGCAATCGAACATGCAAGTGCTGTACAGCGCTGATGACGTACAGGGCCTGCGCAGCCAACCGGTCAGCGGCCGGTTGTCGCCGTCGCAAGCGCTGTCGAAGATGCTGGTGGGGACCGGCGTCATGTTCACCGTGCAGGACAACACCGTCACCGTGCGCGGCAGATCGAGCGGTAACTCGCTGGAGCTGGGCGCGACCAACATCAATGGCCGAGCGGTTGAATCCGCCTATGGCCCGGTCGACGGCTATGTCGCGACTCGCAGCGCCACCGGTACCAAGACCGACACGCCGATCCTGGAAATCCCGCAGACCATCAACGTGATCACTGCCGAGCAAGTGCAGACCCAGGGCGCACGCAACCTGACCCAGGCCCTGCGCTACACGCCGGGCCTTAACGTCGGTGGTTTCACCGACCGCAACGCCATCGCCGACGAAATCACCAGCCGTGGTTTTGCACCGACGCCGCTGTACCTCGACGGCGCCTACCTGCCGTATGCCGGCAGCCTCGGCGGCGCACCGCAGATCGATCCGTACACCCTTGAGCGCATCGAAGTGCTCAAAGGCCCATCCTCGGTGCTGTACGGCCAAAACCAGCCGGGCGGCATCATCAATATGGTGTCCAAGCGTCCGACCGCCGAGCAGCGCAGCCAGGTCAAACTGGGTGCCGGCAGCTACGATCGGGTTAACGGCGCGTTCGACACCAGCGGCCCGATCGACGATCAAAAAGAGTTCACCTACCGCGTCGTTGGCGTTGGCAAAAAAGGCGGCCAACAGGTCGATCACACCCACAGCGAGCGTATGTTGCTGGCGCCGAGCCTGACCTGGACGCCAAACGACGACACCTCGCTGACCCTGCTCGCGCAGATCCAGCGTGACGACGGTCTGGAAGACTATCAGGCGCTGCCGATGATCGGCTCGCTCAAGCGCGGCCCGAACGGCGAGCGCATCGACCGCGAATTCTTCTCCGGCGACTCGAAATACAACGACTACAAACGCGATCAGTACGTCTTCGGCTACGACTTCACCCACAACCTCACCGAAGATTTGAAATACCGCTCCACCGCGCGTTACACCGACGTGCGCGATGACTACAAAGGTTTCTACCTGCGCAGCTTCGTCACCGATGACGCCGGCGTGACCGACTACACCCAGGCCAACCGGGTCAAGCTGAACTGGCAACAGCACAACACCGCGTACACCGTCGATAACAACCTGGAATACAAATTCAACACCGGCGCGCTGGAACACACCACGCTGATGGGCGTGGATTATCGCCACTTCAACCGTAAGTACGACGGCTACAACGCCTACAACGTGTTGCCGATCAACCTTTACGGCGCGAACAACAACTACGACACCAGCAGCGTCACGCCGCAACTGGACACCAAGTGGGACAACACCATTCGCCAGACCGGTGTGTACCTGCAAGACCAGATCAAACTGGACAAGTGGATCCTCACCATCGGTGGCCGCCAGGACTGGGCCGAAGTGGAAAACAAGGATCTGCTGGCACGCACCGTCGAAGAAAAACGTGACCACAAATTCACCAGCCGTGTCGGCTTGACCTACGTCACCGACTTCGGCCTCGCGCCGTACGTCAGCTACTCGGAATCGTTCCTGCCGACCCTCGGCACTGCAGCGCCTGAGCGCGGTGGCAAAGGCTTTGAGCCGACCGAAGGCGAGCAATACGAAATCGGTGTGAAATACCAGCCGTTCGACCAGACCCTGATCACCGCTTCGGTGTTCCAGATCAAACAGAAGAACGTGCTGACCGGCGACACCGAGTACCCGCAATACCAGGCGCAGTCGGGTGAAGTGCGCTCGCGTGGTGTCGAACTGGAAGTCAAATCGACCTTCGACAACATCGACGTGATGGCGGCCGCCAGCTACCTCGACTCGTTCTACACCAAAGACACTTGGGGCAACGAAGACAACCGCAGCGAAGCACAGTCGCCTGTTTCGGCGCTGGTGTGGGCCAACTATCACTTCACCCAGGCTTCGCTCAACGGTCTGACCTTCGGCGTCGGCGCCCGCTACACCGGTCGCAAGCCGGGTGATGCGGCCAACTCGTTCGACGTGCCGTCCTACGTTGTCTACGACACCACCGTCAGCTACGACATGGGCAAACTCTCGCCAAGCCTGCGCGGCGTGCAGACCAGCGTGAACGTGCAGAACATCTTCGACCGTGAGTACATCTCGGACTGCAACTACTCGTTCGGTTGCTACTACGGCCAGGAGCGCGTGGCATCGGTTGAAGTGTCTTACGACTGGTAAGCCACCCCACCGACAAAAAAACCGGGCGATTGCCCGGTTTTTTTATGCCCTGAAACCGCTTTTTGTAGGAGCTGCCGAAGGCTGCGATCTTTTGCTTTTGAAGATCAACAGATCGCAGCCTTCGGCAGCTCCTACAGGGGACGTGTTTAGTGTGAGATGGCTGTGCGCAGGCTTTGGGTGAGTTGGGTGTAGACGTTATCGATGTCCGGCACCACGCTCTGCAGACGCAGGAAGTCGTGAATCAAACCTGTGTATTCGATCAGCTCCACGGTCACGCCGTGCTCTTGCAGACGCCGGGCATAAGCGCGGCCTTCGTCGAGCAATGGATCGTGGCCAGCCAAGGCGATGACGGCCGGGGCCATGCCTCGGTAATCCGTCGCCAGCAGCGGTGAGAAGCGCCAGTCGAGACGATCCGCCGCGTCGTTGGCGTAGTGCCGGTAGAACCACTCCAGCGTCTCGCTTTCCAGCAGATAACCTTCGCCGAACAGCTCGGTCGAGGGGCTGCTGGTGGAGGCGTCCGTTACCGGATAGCAGAGCAGTTGCAGACAAGGCGTGATTGCCAGCGAAGCCGGATCGCGCGCCGATTGCAGGGCCAACACTGTCGCCAATGTCGCGCCGACGCTGTCGCCACCGAATGCCACGCGGTTGATGTCCAGACCTTCAGCCACAGCGTGCTGCGCCAGCCACGCCAAGGCATCAGCACCATCATTGAGCGGCGTTGGAAACTTATGTTCCGGCGCCACGCGATAACCCACCGACAACACCGCGCACGGCGTACGCGCGCAAAACTCGCGACACACGCCGTCATGGGATTGCAGGCTGCCGACCACATAACCACCACCGTGGAAATACACCAGCACCGGCAGCGCCTCGGCCTGCGCATTGGCGGGCCGATATAAACGCAGCTCCAGACTGGCGCCATCACGCGCGGTGTACGGCACCGTCACGACACTGACATCCGCCGGCGCGCCCCAGCGCAACTGCACCGTGGTGCGCTCGAAGGCTTCCCGGGCCTGAGCCGGCGTCGACAAATGAAACGGACCGGGGCCATCGGCCTGGCTTTCTTCGGCCAGATCGAGGAAGGCATTGAGTTCCGGATGCAGGGACATCGCAGGTTTCCTTATGAAAAAGCCACAGACAAAAGAGGAGCCGCAAGGGCTGACGCCGAACAGTCGGGGCAACGAAAGCCCTGTGGCGAGGGAGCTTGCTCCCGCTGGGTCGCGAAGCGGCCCCCTCTTCACCTGAGAAAAGAAGGACTGCTGCGCAGTCCAGCGGGAGCAAGCTCCCTCGCCACAGATTCTTTGCCAGACCGACTGCTCGACATCAGCCGCAAGGGCTCCTCTGTGTATAACGATGGATCAGGGCCAATACTTAGGCCGCTTGTGCGACACAGTGCTCGATCAGCGCCTCCAGTTCCGCCTGATACTCGCGCATCAGTTGCTCGACAGTCTCGGCGCGGTAACGGCGAGTGCTGTAGATGCAGCGCAAGGCCAGGCGCCCGTCGTACACCTGACCGACCACTTCCAGCCAGTTGCCCAGCGCAGCATGCGGGCTGTAGCAACTGCCGTAGCTTTCTGCCGCCGGCACCAGCATGGCTTTGTCATCAAAGCTTTGGTCGAATTGCCCCAAATAGTTGAAGGTCACGCGTGCCTGCGGCGCCTGACTCAAGGTCTCGGCCATCGCCCCGCCGCTCATGTGACGCAGCACGCCGTAGCCCAGACCTTTGTTCGGCACCGCCGCCAACTGCCGCTGCACGGCACGCACCGAAGATTCGATGTCGGCGTTTTCGCCGGGCACCAGGCGCACCGGGAACATGCTGGTGAACCAGCCCAGACTGCGGCTCAAGTCGATGTCCTTGACCAGATCTTCACGGCCGTGGCCCTCAAGCTGAATCAGCACCGAAGACTGCTCACTCCAGCGGCACAGCACCCGGCTCAGCGCCGCCAGCAGCACATCGTTGATCTGCGTCTGATACACCGCCGGCACTTGCTTGAGCAGTTGCTGGGTGTGCTGTTCCGACAAGCCCAAATGCGCTACCGACTGGTATTGCACCTGATTCTTGCCGCGCGGGTTATCGCACGGCAACTCGCTGCCGGGCTGGTCGATCTGCGCCAGCCACCAAGCCTTTTCCTCCGACGGATAATCCGCTGCGTAGGCTTGCAAGCCTTCGGCCCAGGCGCGATAGCTGCTGGTGCGAATCGGCAGGTTCGGTGAGCCACCGGCGCTGTACGCCTCGTAAGCCACCTGCAAATCCTGCAACAGCAAACGCCATGACACCGTGTCGATGACCAAGTGATGAATGACCATCAGCACACGGCTTTCGCCAGCAGGCAACGTCACGTGCGCCGTGCGCCACACCGGCCCATTGTGCAGATCGAGGCTGCGTTGCACCTGCTCGGCATACAGTTCCAGTTCGGCTTCATCGGCCACTTCGTGCTGCCACAGCAACGCTTCGTTGGCCCATTGCGCCTGCATCTCCGCCAGCGGTTGGTAATGCTGATAATGGCGCCCGCCGACATCGCTGAAGCGCAGACGCAGGGCGTCGTGCTGCTGCATCATTGCGCGCAGGGCCATTTCCAGCGCCGGCAAATTCAGTGCTTGCCGCGCACGCAACATCAGCGCCTGGTTGTAGTGATGCGGCTCGCTCATGCGTTGATCGAACAGCCATTGCTGGATCGGAATCAGGTTGAACTGCCCTTCGGCCGCCACCTGCGTCACGTCTTCAACCACGCTCGCCACTGCGCTCGAACGCTGTTCGAAAATCGCTTCGATGGTCTGCCCACGCATCAGGTCGCGCAGTTTCAGATCCATCTTTAGCTCCGCGTGGTTGCGCACCCGCGACACCACTTGCAGGCTGAGAATCGAGTCGCCACCCAGTTCGAAGAAGTTGTCGGTAATGCCCACCCGCTCGACTTGCAACACATCGGCCCAGACCTCGGCCAGCAGTTGCTCGTCACGGGTGCGCCCGGCCACATATTCCGCGCCCTTGAACTCGGGTTCCGGCAAGGCCTGGCGATCGAGTTTGCCGTTCGGCGTGACCGGTAGCGCGGCGAGGCAGATCACCTGCGCCGGCACCATGTAGTCCGGCAGTTGCGTACGCAATTCGGACTTGAGTCGATCACCGATGGCCACACCCTGCGGCGTCACCACATAACCGATCAGTTGTTTACCCGAGGCACTGTCGCGGGCGATCACCAACGCATCGCTGACGTCGGCGAGCTGACGCAGACTGGCTTCGATTTCGCCGAGTTCGATACGGAACCCGCGCACCTTGATCTGATGGTCGATGCGCCCGACGTAATCGAGCACACCGTCGGCACGCTGGCGCACCAGATCGCCGCTGCGGTACAGCCGATCGCCCGGCTGGCCGAACGGATCCGGCACGAAACGCTCGGCGCTCAGATCCGGACGCTGGTAGTAGCCACGGGCGATACCCTGGCCGCCGATGTACAGCTCGCCGGCGATACCCGGTGGCAGCGGATTGAGATCTTCGTCGAGCACGTACAACGCACGTTCGCCGACAGCACGACCGATCGGCGCGTACGCCGCTTCACAGCGCTCGCTGACCGGCACCTTCCACAGCATCGGCGTGACCACGGTTTCGGTCGGGCCATAACCGTTGGTGAAGAATTGCGGACGCAACGCGGCTTTCACTTGCTCAAAGGTTTGATCCGGCACCGCGTCGCCGCCAAAGCAATATACGCGTACCGGCGGCGGCGCCAATTGGCTGTGTGCAGCGTATTCGGCTAGTTGTTTAAGGTAGGCCGGCGGGAAACAGGCAATCGTGATCGCGTGCTGATGCAAGGCCTCGAAGGTCTGCTCCGGTGTCCACAAACTGGCGTCGCGAATCACCAGCGTGCCGCCGCTGAACAGCGTGCTCAGCCAGCGCTCGTGGGCACCGTCGAAGGCAAACGACATGAAATGCAGCTCACGGGTGCGCTCGTCCATGTCGTATAGCTCGGCAATGGCCTGGCAATGCATGCTCATCGGCCCGTGCGCCACCGCGACGCCTTTCGGCCTTCCGGTCGAGCCGGAGGTGTAAATCAGATACGCCAGATTGCCCGCGAGCAAGCCGCTGACCGGAGGTGTGTCGCGGTAAGCGCTGTCGTCGAATTCATCGATAGCCAGACGCGCCAGCCCCTCGACCACCGGCAAGCGATCTTGCACCTGCGTGTGGGTGAGCAGCAGCGCCATCGCCGAATCTTCGATCATGAACGCCAGACGCTCCGGCGGATAATCGATGTCCAACGGCACATACGCCGAAGCGCTTTTCATCACCGCCAGCAATGCCACGACCATTTCCACCGAACGTTCCAGCGCCACACCGATGACCACTTCCGGCCCGGCACCCAGTTCGATCAGTCGATGGGCGAGACGGTTGGCGCGACGCTCCAGCTCAGCGTAACTCAGCGTAGCGTCACCGCAGACCAGTGCCGTGACCTCAGGCCGCGACTGCGCATGACGAGCAATCAATTCGGGCAGCAACTGCGCCTGATAACTCGCCTCAGGCGCTGCGCTCCATTGTTCAAACGCTTGCCATTGTTGCGCGGACAAACGCTGCAGGTTGCCCAGGCACACGCTTGGCGCGGCAATCATCGCTTCAAGGGTGTCTTCCAGCGTGCGACGGATCTGCTCCACCGCCTCAAGGCTGAATGCGTTACGCAGGAACAGATACTCGATGGACAACTGCTCGCCGAGATTGACTGCCAGATCCATCGGGAAGTTGGTCACGTCATGATTGCGTGACTCACCGAAGCTCAGACCGCTGTCCTGCTGCTCGCTAAGACGCTCGTCGATCGGGTAGTTTTCGAAGACGATGATGCTGTCGAACAAGCCCTGCCCGCCCAGCCCCGACCAGCGCTGAATGTCCGCCAACGGTGCATGGGAAAACTCGCGAATATCGGTGTTGTATGCCTGCAGTTGCTGCAGCCACTGATCCAGCGGCTGTTCCGGCCGCAAGGTCTGGATCACCGGCAAGGTGTTGATGAACAGGCCAAGAATATTGTCGGCGTTGGCCAAACCGGCCGGGCGACCGGAAACGGTCGCGCCAAATACCACGGTGTTCTGCCCGGTAAAGCGTTGCAGCAACAGCAACCACGCCCCCTGAATCAACGTGTTCGGGGTGATTTGCAAGGCACGACAAGCCTGCTGCAAACGCGCGGTTTGCGCCGCGTCCCACCGTGAATAAATCGCCTCGTGCCCCGGCAGTTCTTCGACATGCCGCGGGAACATCGCCTGATTCAGCGACGTCGCCTGCTCCAGCGGTTCGAGGCGACTGCGCCAGAAACTTTCCAGCGAACCCTGATCCTGACGTTGCAGCCACTCGATGAATTCACGATAGCGGCCATTACGGCCCTGCACCTGGCCGTGGCTGTAGAACTGCATGACTTCGCCGAACAACCGCGAACTGCTCCAGCCATCCATCAGGATGTGATGGCAGGTCCAGATCATCTGGTAGCGATCGTCTTCCAGACGCAGTAGCAAGACGCGCTGCAATGGCGCCTGACTGAGGTCGAAACCGGCCAGATAATCGGCGGTCGCTCGTTCGGTGACGTCGGCTTCATTGATGTCTCGCACGCGCCAGTCTTCCACCGTCAGTTGCAACTCCACCTGACGATGGACGATCTGCACCGGGGTATTCGAGCCTTCCGGGAAGTGGAAACTGGTGCGCAAAATGTCTTCGCGGCCGATCACGTATTGCCACGCCTGTGCAAAGCGTTCGGTGTCCAGACCGTGCACCGGCAGGCTGATCTGGTTGATGTACAAACCGGAACTGTCGTCGGCCAAGGTGTGGAACAACATGCCGTCCTGCATCGGCGACAGTGGGTAAATATCCTCCACCTGCGCCACGGGCACCGGCAGACGATCCAGCTGCGGCTGGGTCAGACGCGCCAGCGGGAAGTCGGACGGCGTCAGGCCCAAGTGCTCCTGGGTGCAGCAATGCTCAATCAATTGCTCCAGCGCTACCGCGTAGGCATCGGCCAGTTGCTGAATCACCGCTTCGTCGAAGATATCGCGGCTGAACGTCCAGTCCAGCGACAACTGTCCGTTGAACACCCGGCCATCGATGGTCAGCCAGTTGCTCAAGGCGACGTCGTCGCCGTGCCCGGCCCCGCTGCCCTCTTCGCTCGGCACAAACAGTGCCTGCTCATCGAAGCTCTGGTCGAACTGGCCGAGGTAGTTGAAGGTAATCCGCGCTTGCGGCAATTGCGCCAGACGTTGCTGGACAGCGTCCGCACCGAGGTAGCGCAACACGCCATAGCCCAGACCTTTTTCCGGCACCGCGCGCAGTTGTTCCTTGATGCGTTTGATCGCTTCGGCTGGCTGTTTCGCCGGGGTCAGCAACACCGGGAACAGGCTGGTAAACCAGCCCACCGTGCGGCTCAGGTCGACGCCATCGAACAGCTCTTCGCGACCATGCCCCTCAAGCTGCACCAGACACGCCGGCTGCGCCGTCCACTGGCAAATCACTTGCGCCAGGGCGCTGAGCAACAGGTCATTGACCTGCGTGCGATACGCCGACGGCGCCTGTTTGAGCAGACGGTGGGTCTGCTCGGCATCCAGACGCGTATTGACCGAACGGCCATGCACCGACGCCTGACTGCCCTCAGGACGAATACGCGGCAACTCCGGCAAGGCCTGATCGAGTTGACGGCTCCAGTAGTCGAGTTCCTTGTTCAGCGTTTCGCTGTGCGCGTAAGCCTGCAACTGCTCGGCCCAGGTTTTCAACGCCGTGGATTTTGCCGGCAACGTCACTGGTTGATTGGCACTGAGCTGACGATAAGCATTCTGCAAATCTTCCAGCAGCACGCGCCACGACACACCGTCCATCACCAGGTGATGGATCGCCAGGTGCAGACGTTCGCTGCCGTCCTGCACGGCAATCAATGTGCAGCGCAACAACGGGCCGTTTTGCAGATCGAGACTGCGCTGGGCCTGATCGGCGATGGCGACGATTTCGTCAGCGCTTTCGGCTGTGCGTTGCCAGATTTCCGACACCTGCTCGGCCAGCGCCTGATGGCTGGCCTGCCAGGCGCCATTGCTCGCCTGCACAAAACGCAGACGCAAGGCATCGTGATGCGCCACTACATTTGCGAGGGCTTGCTGCAAGTGCGCGACGTTCAGCGCCTCGCGCGGCGTTAGCATCACCGACTGGTTCCAGTGCTCGCGGTGCGGAATATCACTGGCGAAAAACCACTGCTGCATCGGCACCAGCGGACTGTCGCCGGTGACCGGGCCTTGGTCTATCACCGCATCCTCAGTCGCCGTGGCCACGCGGGCCAGCGCTTGAATGTTCTGATGCAAAAACAGGTCTTTCGGGGTCAGGCCTATGCCCTGCTGTCGGGCGCGGCTGACCACTTGAATCGAGTTGATCGAGTCGCCACCGAGGGCGAAGAAATTGTCTGCCGTACCGACTTGAGCCACGCCGAGCACCGCTTGCCAGATCTGCGCTAACGCTGTTTCGATCGCATTGATCGGCGCGACGAAAGCTTGCTGGGCTTCAGCCACGTCAGGTGCCGGCAGTGCCTTGCGGTCGAGCTTGCCATTGGGGCTCAGCGGCATGCTCTGCAGCAGGGTCAAGTGCGCAGGTACCATGTGTTCCGGCAGGGTCTGACGTAAATGCGCCTGCAGGGTTTCGCGCATCGACGGCCAGTCCGTCGCGTCAAATTCCGTGGCGACGACATAACCACTGAGGACTTTGCCGCTGCGGCTGTCCTGCGCGACGACCACCGCTTCACGCACGGCGTCATGTTCCAGCAGGCGCGCTTCGATTTCGCCCAGCTCGATACGGAAACCACGGATTTTCACCTGATGGTCGATGCGACCGATGTAATCGATCACACCGTTCGGGCGATAGCGCGCCAGATCGCCCGTGCGATACAGGCGCTCGCCGGCCACGAACGGACTGGCGACAAAGCGTTCGGCGGTCAATTCCGGACGACGGTGGTAGCCGCGCGCCAGGCCCAGGCCGCTGAGGTACAGCTCGCCATTGACGCCGCTCGGCACCGGATTGAGTTCGGCGTCGAGAATGTAGGTCATCAGGTTGGCAATCGGTTCGCCGATCGGCACCGCATCGCGACCTTCATCGCGGCAGGTCCAATGGGTCACGTCGATGGCCGCTTCGGTCGGGCCGTAGAGGTTATACAAACCGGCATTCGGCAACTTGGCGAAAACCTGTTGCTGCGCATCGACCGGCAGCGCTTCACCGCTGCAAACGATGCGGGTCAGGCTGGTGCAGCGGCTGACATGGGCATCGAGGACAAACGCTTGCAGCATCGACGGCACGAAATGCAGGGTAGTGATCGCTTCGCGCTCGATCAGGCGGACCAGTTTCGCCGGATCACGATGGTCGCCCGGTGCCGCGACGACCAGACGTACGCCGGTCATCAACGGCCAGAAAAACTCCCACACCGACACGTCAAAACTGAACGGCGTCTTTTGCAGCACACTGTCGCCAGCGCGCAGCTCATAGGCCTGCTGCATCCAGCACAAACGGTTAGACAGCGCGCCGTGGCTGTTGCCGGCGCCTTTTGGCTTGCCGGTAGAACCGGAGGTGTAAATCACGTACGCCAGGTTTTGAGCAGTCAGCGCCGGCGTCGGATTGCTTGATGCAGCGTCGCCCAGCCACGCGTCATCGGCGTCGAGCAACAGCGTCTGCAGGCGATCGGGAATCGGCAAGGTGTCGAGCAGCGCCTGCTGCGTCAGCAGCCACTGAATGCCGCTGTCATCGATCATGTACGCCAGACGTTCGGTCGGGTACTCCGGATCCAGCGGCACGTAAGCGCCACCAGCCTTGAGAATGGCTAACAAGCCAATCACCATTTCCAGACTGCGATGCGCCGAAATACCCACCAGCACATCCGGGCCGATGCCCCGTGCGATCAAGGCATGGGCCAAACGGTTGGCCTGCTCGTTCAGCTCACGGTAGGTCAGTGATTGCCCTTCGAACACCAGCGCCAGCGCGTGCGGATCCCGCTCGACCTGCGCTTCGATCAGATGATGCACCGGCTGCTGATTCGGGTAGTCGGCAAACGTGTGGTTCCAGTCCTCGACGATCACTCGGCGCTGCGCCGCGTCGAGCATCGGCAGTTCGCCAATGCGTCGGGTCGGCTGCGCGACGATAGCGCGCAGCAGGTTAAGGAAATGTTCGCCGAGACGAGCGATGGTCGAAGGTTCGAACAGATCGCTGGCATACGACAGCGCCGCACTGATGCCTTCATCGAACTCGAAGGTGTCCAGCGTCAGGTCGAACTGCGCGGTGCCAGCGTCCCAGGTCAGTTCTTCGAGGCTCAGGCCTGGCAACGTCGAAACGGCGCGACGCGCATCGCTGGCATGGTTGAACATCACCTGGAACAACGGTGTATGACTCAGGTTACGAGCGGGTGCGAGCAATTCCACCAACTGCTCGAATGGCAGATCCTGATGCGCCTGCGCGCCCAATGCGCGCTGTTTGACCTGATCAAGCAACTGGTCGAAACGCAGGTTGCCGTCGATCTCAGCCTTGAGCACTTGAGTGTTGACGAAGAAGCCCAGCAGGCGCTCGGCCTCGACCCGGTTACGGTTAGCGATCGGTACGCCGACGCGAATATCGTTTTGCCCGGTGTAGCGATGCAACAGGGTCTGGAAGCTCGCCAACAACAGCATGAACAGCGTGGTGTTGCGCTCTTTGGCCAAACGCTTGAGGCCTTCAGCCAGTGCCGGTTCCAGGCTGATCGGCAGACGCGCACCGCGATAGCTTTGCTGTGCCGGACGCGGATGATCGGTGGCCAATTCAAGAATCGGCTGTTCGCCGCCCAACTGCGCCGTCCAGTAATCCAGTTGCCGTTGCTGCTCCCCCGCCTCCAGCCATTGCCGCTGCCAATGGCCATAATCGGCGTACTGGATCGGTAACGGCACCAGCGCAGCCGGTTGACCCTGACTGAAACCGGCGTACAACTGCATCAGGTCATCGACCATGATTTGCATCGACCAGGCATCGGAAACAATGTGGTGTTGGGTCAGGATCAGCACATGGTCGTCAGCTGCCAATTGCAGAAGTTTGACCCGCAGCAGCGGCCCACGCCGTAAATCGAACAGTTGCCGGGTTTCGGCTTCGATCAACCCGCGCAGGCCTTGCGCGTCGAGCGCGGCATCGACCGATGCAAGCGCAATGGTCACGGCAGCAGCATCTTCGATCACTTGCACCGGACGTTCGTTGTCCAGCACGAAGCGGGTGCGCAAACTTTCGTGACGCTCGACCAGCGCATCGAAACTCTGCTGCAACGCCGCTGGATCCAGTGCGCCGCGCAAGCGCAGCGCCGCCGGGATGTGATAAGCGCTGCTGGTCGGATCCAGTTGCCAGAGGAACCACTGCCGCTGTTGCGCGAAAGACAAGGCCAGCCGCTGTTCTCGCGGAACGCGGCTGATCACCGATTCCTGCTCGGTCGACGCCGAGTCCATCGCTTGGACAAAACCTTGCAGGCTGTTGTGGGCGAACAGCAGGCGCAGCGGCACTTGAATCTCGAGTTGCTGGCGGATGCGCGACACCACTTGCGTGGCCAGCAACGAATGACCGCCCAATTCGAAGAAGTTGTCGCTCAGACCAACGCGCTCGACCTTGAGAATCTCGGCCCAGATCGCCGCTACCGCCTGTTGCACCGGCGTCTCTGGCGCCACATAGGTTTTGCGCCATTGACTGGCATCGGGTTTGGGCAACTGTTTGCGATCGAGCTTGCCGTTCGGCGTCCGCGGGAACCGCGCCAGCAGCACCATGTGCGCCGGCACCATGTAATCCGGCAGATTGATCTTGAGGCGTGCATTGAGGCTGTCGCGCAAACGGCTTTGTTCGTCGGCATCCAGTGTGTTGAGGTCGGCGGCCGGCACAATGTAAGCCACCAGCGCCTGACCACCCGGAGCATCCTGAGCCAGCACGGCGGCTTCGCGCACGGCGTCCTGTTCGAGCAGACGCGCTTCGATCTCGCCCAATTCAATGCGGAAGCCACGGATTTTCACTTGATGGTCGATGCGGCCGAGGTATTCGATAATGCCGTCGGCACGCTGCCGTGCGAGGTCGCCGGTGCGGTACAGACGCTCGCCCCTCGCGGCATACGGATGCGGTACGAAACGTTCGGCCGTCAGCGCCGGACGCTGGAAGTAACCGCGCGCCAGGCCTTCACCGCCGATCAGCAACTCACCGGCCACGCCATAAGGCACCGGCAGCAAATCGGCGCCGACGATGTACAGCAAGGTGTTGTCGATCGGCCCGCCCAGCCACGGTTGTGCATCTTGCGAGCGCAGCGGATGCAACGCCGACCAGATCGTGGTTTCGGTGGGCCCGTAGAGGTTCCACACTTCACCGCCGAGGGCGAGCATGCGCACCGCCAGTTCCTGAGGCAGCGCTTCACCGCCGCACAGGCACTTGCAACCGCGCAGTTGCGCGGCGTTTTCGTTGTCGAGCAGCATGCGCCAGGTCGACGGTGTTGCTTGCACCACGTTGACCTGCTCGGCAGCAATCAGCGCCAGCACCGCGTACGGATCCTGCGCGACCTCCTGCCCGGTCAGGACAATGCAGGCGCCAACCATCAGTGGCACATAGATTTCCAGGCCAAAAATATCGAAGGAGAACGTGGTCAACGACAGCGCGCGATCCTGCGCCACCATGCCCGGCGCCTTGGCCATGCTGGCGACGAAATTGGTCAACGCAGCGTGGCGAACCATCACGCCTTTCGGCTGGCCGGTCGAGCCGGAGGTATAGATCGCGTAGGCCAGATGTTCGCTGTGCAGACGTGTCGGCAGATCCTCGCCGGCAAAGCCGTCGAGCCAATCGCCCTCTTGATCCAGCACCAGCGTGGTGAGCGAGTCCGGCACGGGCAACTGGCTGAGCAGCGAGCTCTGCGTCAACAGCAAATCGATGCCGCTGTCGTCGATCATGTACGCCAGACGATCCTGCGGGAACGCCGGATCCAGCGGCAGGTAGGCGCCGCCCGCCTTGAGGATCGCCAGCAGGCCCACCAGCATGTGCGTGCTGCGCTCGACCGAAATGCCGACCAGCACATCCGGCGCCACACCGAGGGTCTGCAGCTTGCGCGCCAACTGATTGGCCCGGGCATTGAGCTGGGCGTAGCTCAAGCGCTGGCCATCAATCACCAACGCCGGAGCATCGGGGGTGCGCGCCGCTTGCGCTTCAAACAGCTGATGAACGAAGCCTTTTTCAGGTGCCGGCGCGACGCTACGGTTACCGTCGTTGAGCTGCGCTTGATACTCGGCGGCGCTCAGCAGCGGCAGTTCGCCGATGGACTGGCCAAGGTTGGTGACAATCCCGCGCAACAGGTTCTGCCAATGCCCGGCCATGCGCGCAACGGTGTCGGCGCCAAACAGGTCGGTGGCGTAGATCAGCGCCGCCGACAGGCCGTCGCTGTGCTCGACGGTTTCCAGGGTCAGATCGAACTGCGCGCTGTGGCTGTCCCAACGCAAACCCTCGACTTTCAAACCGCCCACCGGCGCTGCAGTCGACAGGCCTTGGGTCTGGTGATTGAACATCACCTGGAACAGCGGACTGTGACTGAGGTTGCGCTCGGGTTGCAGCGCTTCGACCAATTGCTCGAACGGCAGATCCTGATGCGCCTGCGCGCCCAGCGCAGTCTGCTTGACCTGTTGCAGCAATGCGCTGAACGCGTCCTGACTGTCGACCTCGCTCTTGAGCACTTGGGTGTTGACGAAAAAGCCGATCAGGCGCTCGGTTTCCACCCGATTACGGTTGGCCGTCGGCACACCGACGCGGATGTCGTTCTGACCGCTGTAGCGATGCAGCAAAGCCTGGAACGAGGCCAGCAGGATCATGAACAGACTGACCCCTTCGCGCTGCGCCATCTGTTTGAGGCCGCTGACCAACGCCGCGTCGATGTCCAGTTCCAGGCGGGCACCGCGATAACTCATGACCGCCGGGCGGGCAAAATCAGTTGGCAATTCGAGTACCGGTTGCTGACCGCCGAGGCGCGCGATCCAATATTCAAGTTGACGCTCACGCTCGCCCGCCTCCATCCAGTGGCGCTGCCAGATCGCATAGTCGGCGTACTGGATCGGCAACTCGGGCAACACCGGCGCCTGCCCTTGAATGAACGCGGCGTAGCCTTTGACCAGTTCCTCGACCATCACCTGCATCGACCAGCCATCGGAGACGATGTGGTGCAAGGTCACGATCAGCACATGATCGTCGGGTGCCAGTTGCAGCAGACGTGTGCGCAGCAATGGCCCTTGTTGCAGGTCGAACAGTTGGCGGGTTTCTTCTTCGATCAAGTGGCGCAGTTGCGTGTCGTCCGGCCTCTGCGCCAGCACTTGCGCTTGCAGCTGCACTGGCGAAACCGCGTGGACTTGCTGCACAGCGTGCTCGCCGTTGAGCACGAAGGTGGTGCGCAGACTGTCGTGGCGCGCCACCAGCGCATGGAAACTTTTCTCCAGTGCAGCGACGTCCAGCGGCCCGCGCAAACGCAGGGCCGTGGGCATGTGGTACGCCGCGCTTTCGGGATCCAGCTGCCACAGGAACCATTGACGTTCCTGGGCGAAAGACAACAACAAGGTGTCGAACTCGGCACTGACAGGCGGAATCGGCAGGTTCGCCGGGGAAACGTCCTCTTCGAGCATTTTCTGCAAGTACAAGCGACGTTTTTCCAGCGGCAGCGTTATGAAGCGCCTGGCAATACGTTGTGCGACAGCGGTGTCCATCAAACCTCCTCAAATTCATCAAGCAGCGCTTCAAGCTTGCTCAATTTCGACGTGCTCATTTGCTCGCCGGACTGCTCGAGTTGCGCGACAAACGCACCCAGCACCGGGAATTGGAATATCAGTTGGGGCGTCAGCTTCAGGCCCAGTTCGAGTTGCAGGCGCGAGACCACATTGACCACCAGCAGTGAGTGCCCGCCGAGTTCAAAGAAGTCGTCAGCCAGCCCGACCTGGTCGATTTTCAGCACGTCCTGCCAGATCGCCGCGACCTTGCATTCCAGCTCGCTCTGCGGCGCCAGATAAACCGACTGATGCGCGCGGGTGTCCGGTGCCGGCAAGGCCTTGCGATCGAGTTTGCCGTTAGGCGTCAGCGGCAATTGGTCAAGGAACACCCAGTGGGTCGGCACCATGAAATCCGGCACCTGCCGGGCCAATTGCGCTTTGAGTAGTTCGGCCAGAGGCGCCGCGTCGAGGCTGTTGTCGTGGCTGACCAGATACGCGACCAGGTTCGGCCCGCTCAGTTCTTCCCGCGCCAGCACTACCGCATCACGCACTTCAGGCAGCGCTTGCAAGCGCGCTTCGATTTCACCGAGTTCGATGCGCAGACCGCGAATCTTCACTTGATGGTCGATACGACCGATGTATTCGATCACGCCGTCTTCGGCATAGCGCGCCAGGTCGCCGGTGCGGTACAGACGACCGCCAAAACCGGCGAACGGATCAGGAATAAAGCGTTCGGCAGTCAGTGCGCCGCGCTGGTGATAACCACGGGCCAGAGAATCACCGGCGATGTACAACTCACCCGTCGCACCGATGGCGCAAGGTTGCAGCGCCGCGTCCAGCACGTAGGTGCGCACGTTGCTGATCGGGCGCCCGATCGGCATGATTCGCGCGTCGTCTGCGACCGTGCGCGGCACCGAGTGGCTGCTGGTGTCGATGGTCGCTTCGGTCGGGCCGTAGAGATTGCGCAACTCACCGTCGAACAGCGCCATCACTTCACGTGAAAGGTGCGCACTCAGGGCCTCGCCACCGCACAGCAACAGGCGCAACGAAGCCAGTTGCTCACGCGTCGCCAGCGGCAGCAACGCTTGCAACAGCGACGGCGCCATTTGCAGCACGCTGATGCGCAGTCGCGCGACGTCGGCCCACAGCGTGGTCAGGTCGAGATTGAATTGCGCCGAGGCCAGCACCAGTTGCGCGCCGTTCATCAGCGGCAGCCAGAATTCCCAGACCGACGCATCGAAGCTGATCGCGGTTTTTTGCAGGACGCGATCCGCAGGCGTCAGTTGCAGGCATTCCTGCATCCACTGCATGTGGTTGCTCAGGCCGCCATGGCGCACGGTCACGCCCTTCGGCTGGCCGGTGGAGCCGGAGGTGTAGATCACGTAGGCGAGGTTGTGCTCATCGATCAGCACCTGCGGATCGCGCTCGCTGTAAGCATCCAGCCAATGCGCCGGCTGATCGAGCAACAGCGTTGTCACTGCGACATCGGCAAAACGTGGTTGCAGACTGGTTTCAGTCAGCAGCAGGACAATGCCGCTGTCCTCGATCATGTAGGTCAGACGATCCTGCGGATACGCCGGATCCAGCGGCACATAGGCGCCGCCAGCCTTGAGAATCGCCAGCAAGCCGACCACCATTTGCACGCCACGCGACATCGCCAGACCGACCAATACATCGGGGCCGACGCCGCGCTCGATCAAGACATGGGCCAAACGGTTGGCCTGGGCATTGAGTTGCGCATAGGTCAGCGTGGTCTGCTCGGTCACCAGCGCCACGGCGTTCGGCGTCAGCCGTGCCTGCGCTTCGATGCATTGCTGCACCTGATGGTGCTCGGCCGTCGCGACAGTCGTGGCGTTCCAGTCGCGCAACAACAGCGTGCGCGTGACATCGCCCAGCAAGTCGATCTCGCCAAGGCTGCGGCCGGCCGGCGTGCTCACCATCTGCGCGAGCACGTGTGCCACCTGCTCAGCCAGGCGCTCGACGGTGTGTGTAGGGAAAGCAGCGTGGGCATAAGTAAAGTGCAGACTCAGGGTGTCATTGTGATTAACGGCCAGGGTCAACGGGAAATTAGTCTGTTCCTGATTGTCCACGGTGCCGAAGCTCAACCCAGACGGTGCCTGCGCTTGCAACGCGTCCGACAGCGGGTAGTTTTCGAACACCAGCAAGGTGTCGAACAAACCCTCGCCGCCCTGCCCGGCCCAGCGCTGAATCTCGAACAGCGGCGTGTGCTCGTGCTCGCGCAGGGCGACGTTTTGCGCCTGCACCTGTTGCAACAAGGCCGACACCGATTGCTCCGGCCGAGGGCTGGCGATGACCGGCAAGGTGTTGATGAACAGGCCGATCTGCTGCTCGATGCCTTTGAGCTCGGTCGGCCGCCCGGACACGGTCGCTCCGAAAGCCACGGTGGCATGCCCGGTGTAGTGCTGCAGCAGCATCAGCCAGGCGGCCTGGATGACGGTGTTGAGGGTGACTTTCTGCGTACGCGCAAATTCACTCAGGGCTTGGGTCTGCACCTTGTCCAACCAGTGGTAGTGACTGACGTGGCTGCTGGCGAACGCCGCTTCGTCAACACCGAAACGGGTTTCGGCGAGACGGGTCGGCGCCTCGAACGAATGCAGTTGCTCCAGCCAGAACGCTTCACTGACCTTGGTATCGCGCCCTTGCAGCCAACTGATGTAGTCGCGGTAGCGCCCGGCCTGACGCGGCAAGGTCTGGCCGTCATAACGCTGCAGCACTTCGCCGAGCAACTGCGAATTGCTCCAGCCATCCATCAGGATGTGGTGATGGGTGTAGATCAGGTGATAACGCTGCGCGCCGGTCTGCACCAGCACCAGACGCAACAACGGTGCGCAGGCCAGATCAAAGCCCTGCGCCAGCTCTGCCGAAGCCAGTTCAGCGAGTGCTGACGTGACATCGGCGCGAGCGCTCCAGTCCAGCGACGTGAAGGGCACGCGCACCTGTTTGTGCACCACTTGCAGCGGGCGCTCGCTGCCCTGCCAAATAAAGCTGCTGCGCAGAATATCGTGGGCATCGACGGCGGCCTGCCAGGCATTTTCGAAACGTTGTGGATCGAGGCCTTCGATGTCCAGGCACATCTGGTTGATGTAATGCCCGCTGCCGTTTTCATAGAGGCTGTGGAACAACATGCCCTGCTGCATCGGCGCCAACGGATAGATGTCATCCACCGCACGCGCCGGCAGTGCCAGACCATCAAGCTGCGCCTGAGTGAAGTCGGCCAACGGGAAGTCCGACGGCGTCATGCCCTGATTGCTCGGTTCGCAGCAATGCGCGATCAGCAGCGCCAGTTCAGCGGCGTAGTCATCGGCCAACTGCTGGATCAGCGCCGGATCGAACTGCTGACGACTGAACGTCCAGCCCAGATTCAACGCACCGTCGAACACCTGACCATTGAGGGTCAGCCAGTTGCCGAGCGTGGTCAGTGGGCTCTGCTCGTCGCCGGCGCCTTCGCTGGCCGGGCTGAACAACGCACCCTGCGCTTCATCGAAACTGCCGTCGAACTGGCCCAGGTAGTTAAAGGTGATGCGCGGTTGCGGCAGCGCCTGCAACGCTGCACGAGTGACGTCGTCACCGAGAAAACGCAGCGCACCGAAACCGACGCCTTTATCAGGAATCGCGCGCAAGCCCTGCTTGATCGACTTGATCGAATCGGCGAGGTCAGCCGCCGGGGTCAATTTCACCGGGAACATACTGGTGAACCAACCGACGGTGCGGGTCAGATCGATGTTGGTGAACAATTCTTCGCGGCCATGGCCTTCCAGCTCGATCAAGGTGCTGGCGTGCCCGCTCCAGCGGCAAATCACCCGCGCCAGCGCGGTCAGCAACAGGTCGTTGACCTGCGTGCGATACGCCGCCGGGGCTTCTTGCAGCAGTTGTCGGGTCAGTTGCTTGTCCAGTCGCGTATCGACGGTGACAGCCTGACTATTGAGCGCGCTGGCCTCTGGATCGAGGCACGGCAAGTCGCCCTGCACGTCGCTCAACTGCGCCTGCCAGTAGGCCAATTGTTCTTGCAGTTCGGCGCTGCGGGCGTGGCCCTGCAGCTGTTCGGCGAAGGCTTTGACCGAGCTGGTCTTGGCCGGCAGTTGCACAGCCTGCACGGCGTGCAGTTGGTTGTAAGCGGTTTGCAGATCGTCGAACAGAATCCGCCACGACACGCCGTCCACCGCCAGGTGATGGATCACCAACAATAGCCGTTGAGTACCATCGGCGAGGTTCGCCAACACCCCGCGCAGCAACGGCCCGGCTTGCAGATCCAGACTGCGCTGGGCCTGATTGGCCAGGGTTTCCAGCGCGGCGACGTCGGCGACTTCGCGCACCCACAGCAGGTTTTCCGACGCCGCTTGACGGTACTCGGCGCGCCAGCCTTCAGCGCTTTCGCTGAACGACAGACGCAAGGCATCGTGATGCTGCACCAGTGCCTGCAAGGCTTGTTCGACAAGCTCGGCTTGCAACGCGCTGGCCGGTTTCAGCAATACCGACTGGTTGTAGTGGTGACGCTCGGGAATCGCCTCGGCGAAGAACGCTTGCTGGATCGGCAACAGCAACGCAGCGCCCTGAACCGGGGCCTGATCGATTGCTTGCTGGTCAGTGCCGGTCTGCGCCACTGAAGCCAGCGCCTGTACGGTCTGATGCTGGAACAGATCTTTCGGCGAGAAACGAATGCCCGCCGCGCGTGCACGACTGACCACCTGAATGGAGATGATCGAGTCGCCGCCGAGTTCGAAGAAGTTGTCGGTCAGGCCGACACGCTCAAGTTTCAGTACGTCCTGCCAGATCGCCGCGATCTGTTGCTCCAGCTCGCTTTGCGGCGCGACGTAATCCAGCTGAACTTGGCTGGCGTCCGCTGGCGGCAGGGCTTTGCGGTCGAGCTTGCCGTTGGCGGTCAGCGGCCATTGTTCGAGGAACAACAGGTGCGTCGGCACCATGTAATCCGGCAGATCGGCCTTGAGTTGTGCCTTCAGTTGTTCGCGCAAATCGGCTTCGTTGTCGACGCTGTGCGCGGCAATCACGTAGCCGACCAGTTGCTGGCCACTCGGCCCGTCCTGCGCCAACACCACCGCTTCGCGCACGGCATCGAGGGCATTCAGGCGTGCTTCGATTTCGCCGAGCTCGATGCGGAAACCGCGGATTTTCACCTGATGGTCGATACGTCCGACGTACTCGATCACGCCGTCGCTGCGGTATTGCGCGAGGTCGCCGGTGCGGTACAGACGCGCCCCGCTCTCGCCGAATGGATCGGGGATAAAGCGCAGTGCAGTGAGGTCGCCACGGTTCAGATAACCGCGCGCCAGACCGGCACGGCCAACGTACAGCTCACCGATGCAGCCCTTGGCCACCGGGTTCAGTTCGCCGTCGAGCACGTACCACGACAGGTCGGCGATTGGCTCGCCGATCGGGCTGTTGGCGTCCTGCTCAAGATCCGCCACCGACAATGGACGATACGTCACGTGCACGGTGGTTTCGGTGATGCCGTACATGTTAATCAGTTGCGGGGCAGCATCGCCGAAGCGCTCGAACCACGGACGCAGGGATTTCACGTCCAGCGCTTCGCCGCCAAACACCACGTAACGCAAGGCATTCGCCCGAGCATCAGCGCAAGCCACGTGCATCAATTGCTTGAACGCCGACGGCGTCTGGTTGAGCACGGTGACCCCGGCGTCGCACAGCAGCGCATGGAAGTCCTGCGGCGAACGGCTGACATCGTACGGCACCACAAGTAGTTCGCCGCCGTGCAGCAACGCACCGAAAATCTCCCACACCGAGAAGTCGAAGGCATAGGAATGGAACAGGCTCCAGACGTCTGTCGGGCCGAAACCGAACCACGGCTCGGTGGCTTCGAACAAACGCAAAATATTCTGGTGCGGCAGCAACGTGCCTTTGGGTTTGCCGGTCGAACCGGAGGTGTAAATCACGTAAGCGAGGTTCGACGACGCCATCGTCACCTGCGGATCGGTGTCGGCAAATGCGCTGACATCGCTGTCCAGCAGCAAGGTCTGCACGCCGTCCGGTACCGGCAATTGACCGGCCAGCGCAGCCTGGCTCAGCAGCAACTGAATGCCGCTGTCCTCGATCATGTAGGCCAGACGATCCTGCGGATAAGTCGGGTCGAGCGGCACGTACGCGCCACCGGCCTTGAGGATCGCCAGCAGGCCGACGATCATTTCCAGACCTCGCTCGGCAGCCAGACCGACCAGCACGTCAGGGCCGACACCGAGGGCGATCAACTGATGAGCACGGCGGTTGGCCTGACGATTGAGTTCGCCGTAGCTCAGGGTCTGCTCGTTGAAACGCACGGCGATTGCATCGGGACGCAGACGCGCCTGTTCGGCAATCAGTTGGTGCGCGCAGGCTTCGCTCGGGAAACTACGCGGGTTCGGGTTCCACTCGGCGATGTTCTGTTGCTGCTCGCTGGCGTCCAGCAACGCCAGTTCGCCGATACGTTGCTGCGGGTCGGCGACGATGCCGTGCAGCAGGTTCAGCCAATGCCCGGCCATGCGCTGCACCGTCGCGGCGTCGAACAGGTCGGTGGCGTAGGTCAGTGCGGCGCTGAGTTGGCCATCTGCCTCAAGAGTGTCGAGGGTCAGGTCGAACTGCGCGGTCTGGCTGTGCCAATCCTGCGCTTCGATGACCAGCCCCGGCAACGCCGGCAGGGCCTGACGCCCGGCACTCTGATGGTTGTACAACACCTGAAACAGTGGGCTGTGACTCAGATTGCGTTCCGGGCGCAGCGCCTCGACCAATTGTTCGAACGGCAGATCCTGATGCGCCTCGGCACCGATGGCGGCGTGTTTGACCTGCGCCAGCAGAGCACTGAAACGCTGCTGCGGATCGACCTCGGCCTTGAGCACTTGAGTGTTGACGAAGAAGCCAATCAGGCCTTCAGTCTCGACCCGGTTGCGGTTGGCAATCGGCACGCCAACGCGAATGTCCGACTGATTGCTGTAGCGATGCAAAAGGCTCTGGAACGAGGCTAGCAATAGCATGAACAGCGTGCTGCCCTCGCGCTGGGCCAGTTGCCGCAGTTGCTGGCTGAGCAGCGGCGGCAGGTCGATGGCCAGACGTGCGCCGGCAAAACTCTGCCGCGCCGGACGCGGACGATCAGTCGGCAGTTCCAGCAAAGGCTGCTCACCGCCGAGCACGCCAGTCCAGTAATCGAGCTGGCGCTCACGCTCGCCGGCCGCCATCAATTGGCGCTGCCAGACCGCATAATCGGCGTACTGAATCGGCAGCTCGGCCAACTCGACCGAGTGACCCTGGCTATACGCGGCGTAGCGCTGAATCAATTCCTGCACCAGCAGTTGCATCGACCAGCCATCGGAGACGATGTGATGCTGGGTCAACACCAGCACATGTTCTTCGCGCGCCACTTGCAACAAACCGACGCGTAGCAGCGGACCGTTTTGCAGGTCGAACGGCTGGCTGATCTGGCGCTGCACATAGGCCTGAGTCTGCTCGGCAGCATTGCCCGAAGTGCAGTCAAGAATCTCCGGCAGCAGGATCGGTGCCTGTTCGGCATGAATCACCTGGAACGCTTGTTCATCGACCTGTACGAAGGTCGTGCGCAGGCTTTCGTGGCGCTGGATCAGCTCGGCAAAACTGCGTTGCAGCGCGTTCAGATCCAGCGCGCCGTGAATACGCAGCGCCGCCGGAATGTGGTACGCCGCGCTCGCTGGCTCCATTTGCCAGAGGAACCACTGACGCTGCTGGGCAAACGACAACGGTAGTTGTACTTGATCACGCGGCGCCCGAGGGATGCTCGCAGGCTTGGCCACTTGAGTTTGTTCCAGCGCTGCAACGCAGGCTTTGAGGCTGGCGTTTTCGAACAACTGGCGCAGTTGCAGGTTGAGGCCGAGGGTCTGGCGGATGCGCGAAACCATTTGCGTGGCCAACAGTGAATGGCCGCCGAGTTCGAAGAAGTTGTCGGTCAGGCCGACACGCTCAAGTTTCAGTACGTCCTGCCAGATCGCCGCGATCTGTTGTTCCAGCGCACTTTGCGGCGCGACGTAATCCAGCTGAACTTGGCTGGCGTCCGCTGGCGGCAGGGCTTTGCGGTCGAGCTTGCCGTTGGCGGTCAGCGGCCATTGTTCGAGGAACAACAGGTGCGTCGGCACCATGTAATCCGGCAGATCGGCCTTGAGTTGTGCCTTCAGTTGTTCGCGCAAATCGGCTTCGTTGTCGACGCTGTGCGCGGCAATCACGTAGCCGACCAGTTGCTGGCCACTCGGCCCGTCCTGCGCCAACACCACCGCTTCGCGCACGGCATCGAGGGCATTCAGGCGTGCTTCGATTTCGCCGAGCTCGATGCGGAAACCGCGGATTTTCACCTGATGGTCGATACGTCCGACGTACTCGATCACGCCGTCGCTGCGGTATTGCGCGAGGTCGCCGGTGCGGTACAGACGCGCCCCGCTCTCGCCGAATGGATCGGGGATAAAGCGCAGTGCAGTGAGGTCGCCACGGTTCAGATAACCGCGCGCCAGACCGGCACGGCCAACGTACAGCTCACCGATGCAGCCCTTGGCCACCGGGTTCAGTTCGCCGTCGAGCACGTACCACGACAGGTCGGCGATTGGCTCGCCGATCGGGCTGTTGGCGTCCTGCTCAAGATCCGCCACCGACAATGGACGATACGTCACGTGCACGGTGGTTTCGGTGATGCCGTACATGTTAATCAGTTGCGGGGCAGCATCGCCGAAGCGCTCGAACCACGGACGCAGGGATTTCACGTCCAGCGCTTCGCCGCCAAACACCACGTAACGCAAGGCATTCGCCCGAGCATCAGCGCAAGCCACGTGCATCAATTGCTTGAACGCCGACGGCGTCTGGTTGAGCACGGTGACCCCGGCGTCGCACAGCAGCGCATGGAAGTCCTGCGGCGAACGGCTGACATCGTACGGCACCACAAGTAGTTCGCCGCCGTGCAGCAACGCACCGAAAATCTCCCACACCGAGAAGTCGAAGGCATAGGAATGGAACAGGCTCCAGACGTCTGTCGGGCCGAAACCGAACCACGGCTCGGTGGCTTCGAACAAACGCAAAATATTCTGGTGCGGCAGCAACGTGCCTTTGGGTTTGCCGGTCGAACCGGAGGTGTAAATCACATAGGCAAGGTTCGACGACGCCATCGTCACCTGCGGATCGGTGTCGGCAAATGCGCTGACATCGCTGTCCAGCAACAAGGTCTGCACGCCGTCCGGCACCGGCAGTTGACCGGCCAGCGCAGCCTGGCTCAGCAGCAGTTGAATGCCGCTGTCCTCGATCATGTAAGCCAGACGATCCTGCGGATAAGTCGGGTCGAGCGGCACATACGCGCCACCAGCCTTGAGGATCGCCAGCAGGCCGACGATCATTTCCAGACCTCGCTCGGCAGCCAGACCGACCAGCACGTCCGGGCCGACACCGAGGGCGATCAACTGATGAGCACGGCGGTTGGCCTGATGGTTGAGTTCGCCGTAGCTCAGGGTCTGCTCGTTGAAACGCAGGGCGATTGCATCGGGACGCAGACGCGCCTGTTCGGCAATCAGTTGGTGCGCGCAGGCTTCGCTCGGGAAGCTGCGCGGGTTCGGGTTCCACTCGGCGATGTTCTGTTGCTGTTCGCTGGCGTCCAGCAACGGCAGTTCGCCGATACGTTGCTGCGGGTCGGCGACGATGCCGTGCAGCAGGTTCAGCCAATGCCCGGCCATGCGCTGCACCGTGGCGGCGTCGAACAGGTCGGTGGCGTAACTCAGGGTGGCTGCCAGTGCGCCGTCAGCCTCATGTGTATCGAGGGTCAAATCAAACTGCGCGGTGTGCGAACTCCAGTCGAGGCTTTCGACTTGCAGCCCCGGCAGTTGCAACGCCTGCGCCGCCGTGCCGCCCTGGTGGTTGAACATCACCTGGAACAGCGGGTTGTGGCTCGATTGTCGATCTGGTGCGAGGGCATGCACCAGTTGCTCGAACGGCAGATCCTGATGCGCTTGCGCGCCCAATGACGCCTGTTTGACCTGCGCCAGCAATGCCTTGAAGGACATGCTGCCCTGCACCTCAGCGTCCAGCACCTGGGTGTTGACGAAGAAGCCGATCAGGCCTTCGGTTTCGACCCGATTACGGTTGGCCACCGGCACGCCGACGCGGATATCCGCCTGACCGCTGTAGCGATGCAGCAAGGCCTGGAACGACGCCAGCAAGACCATGAACAACGTCATGCCTTCACGCTGGGCCAACTCTTTCAGACGTTCGCTCAGCTCGCTGCCAACGCTCAGATCCAGACGCGCGCCGCGATGACTTTGCACCGCCGGACGCGGACGATCCGTCGGCAATGGCAGAACTTCGCCGCCATCGCCCAGACGCTCGGTCCAGTACGCCAGTTGCCGCTCCAGCTCACCGGCCTCCATCCACTTGCGCTGCCAGATCGCGTAATCCGCGTACTGGATCGGCAAAGCCGCGAGGTTGGCTGGCTGGCCACTGCTGTGCGCGGCGTAGAGTTTGACCAGATCATCGACCATGATCTGCGCCGAAGCACCATCGCAAATAATGTGATGTTGGGTCAG
Organism: Pseudomonas rustica; assembly: GCF_049959085.1. Taxonomy (NCBI): domain Bacteria; kingdom Pseudomonadati; phylum Pseudomonadota; class Gammaproteobacteria; order Pseudomonadales; family Pseudomonadaceae; genus Pseudomonas; species Pseudomonas rustica. The sequence continues at coordinate 3,501,163 of NZ_CP188200.1, forward strand.
CACCAACACATGATCATCCGGCGCGATTTGCAGCAGTTTGACCCGCAGTAACGGGCCTTGTTGCAGGTCGAACAGCGTGGCGATTTCAGCGTCGATCAATGCCTTGAGGCCTGCATCGTCGGGCGGCGTGTCCAGCACCTGCGGAGTCAGCGGCAGACTAAGTCGCGGCTGGACTACCTGAATCGGGCCGTCCGCGCCATCGACAAACACCGTGCGCAGCACTTCATGGCGTTCGAGCAAGGCATCGAAACTGCGCTGCAATGCCGACAGATCAAGAGCACCGCGCAAACGCAACGCCGTCGGCACATGGTAAGCGGCGCTGTGCGGGTCGAGTTGCCAGAGGAACCACTGACGCTCCTGCGCGAACGACAAGCCAATCGTTTCGAACTCCTCGCGCACCGGGGGAATCGGCAACGCCGCAAAGCTCATGTTCTTGCTCTGCATTTTTTGCAGAAACGCTTGCCGTTGGGCGAGCGGCAAACGAATGAATCGCTGAACCAGAGACAGGTTATCGAGCTGAGTCATTTTCAAAGGGTCTCCAGGTCTGCCAGGAAATCATGCATCTCACTCAGGTCTTCGCTGGAGTGAGGGGTCAGGTGAACAGCCAGTTGTTCGGCGTACTCGCGCAGCGATGCGGTGCGGAACAGCAGATCCAGCGGCACCGCCGCCCCTTGCTCCAGTTGCAGTCGCGCGGTGGCCTGAGTCGCCAACAGTGAATGTCCACCCAGTTCAAAGAAGTTGTCGTCGCGCCCTACCCGGTCGAGTTTGAGCACGTCTTGCCAGATGGCGGCGACGCTGTGTTCCAGCGCCCCATCCGGCGCCACGTAGGCGCGCAGCAGTTGGTTGGCGTCCGGCAGCGGCAGCGCCTTGCGGTCGAGCTTGCCGTTGGGGGTCAGCGGGAAACGTTCCAGCAACATCCAGTGCGCCGGCATCATGTAGTCGGGCAGTAACGGTGCCAGTGCCGATTTCAACGCGTCGCGCAGGGCTGCGAGCTCGGCGTCCTGTGGCTTCGCCGCAATCAGGTAGGCCACCAGTTGCAAGCCACCCGGCCCTTCCTGTGCCACCACCGCAGCTTCGCGAATCGACGGCTGCGCCAACAGGCAGGCTTCGATTTCACCCAGCTCGATGCGGAAGCCACGAATTTTCACCTGATGGTCAACCCGCCCGAGGTACTCGATCACCCCGTCAGCGCGATAACGCGCCAGGTCACCGGTGCGATACAGCCGCGCACCGTTGCCGAACGGATCGGGCAGGAAGCGCTCGGCGGTCAGCGCCGGCCGCTCGTGATAACCCCGCGCAAGACCATCACCACCGATCAGCAATTCACCGATCACACCGGCCGGGTTTGGCGCAAAGTGTTCGCCGAGAATGTGCAGCGTGGTGTTGGCAATCGGCCCACCAAGGTAAGGCTGGCGCTGCTCGGCCGTCAGTTGATAAGCCGCTGACCAGATCGTCGTTTCCGTCGGCCCGTAAAGGTTCCAGACTTGGCCGGCGACCTCGAGCAGACGTGCGGCCAGATCCTCCGCCAGCGCTTCACCGCCACACAGGCATATACGCCCTGCAAGCCGCGCAGCCTGTGGATGATCAAGCAACATTCGCCAGGTCGACGGCGTCGCCTGAACCACGCTGACCTGTTGTTGATCGATGATTTGCAGCAGCGCCTGCGGGTCGTGCGCACTCTGCTTGTCCACCAGCACCACGCAAGCCCCGCTGAACAGCGCGCCGTACAACTCGAGCCCGAAAATATCGAAGGAGAACGTGGTCAGCGACAGCACGCGGTCAGTCGCCACAAGCCCCGGCTCACGGGCCATGCTCGCGACAAAATTGACCAGTGCCGCGTGGCGCACCATCACGCCTTTCGGCTTGCCGGTGGAACCCGATGTGTAGATCACATAGCTGAGGTTATCGCCGTCGACCGCCACCTGCGGATTGGCCGCCTGTGCAGCGCTGATCGGCTCTTCGAGGGAGCCCGGCACCAGCGTCTGCACACCGGCCGGAATTGGCAGCACTTGCAGCAACGACGCTTGAGTCAGCAACAACTGCAAACCGCTGTCTTCGATCATGTGCGCCAAACGCTCGCTCGGGTATTGCGGATCCAGCGGCACGTAAGCGCCACCGGCCTTGAGGATCGCCAGCAAGCCGACAATCATCTCCACGCCGCGCTCCAAAGCGATGCCGACCAGACGATCCGGGCCAACCCCTTGGGCAATCAGGCGATGGGCCAGACGGTTGGCCTGCGCATTCAGCTCGGCGTAGGTCAAGCATTGCTCACCGAACACCAGCGCTGTCGCGTCAGGCGTCTGGCTGGCGCGCGTTTCGATCAATCGGTGGATGCAGCGCGACTCGGGCCAAGGCGCTGCGCTGGCATTCCACGTCAACAGTTGCTGATCGGTTTCGGCGGCGTCGAGCAGATTCAATTCACCCAGTGCACGTTCGCTGCCGTCGATCATTTGCAGCATCAAGCGTTGCAGGTGCAGGCCCATTTGCTCGACCGAAGCGGCCGTAAACTGTGCGCATTGATAGCTGAATTGCACCGCCAGCTCGGCAGCGAGACTGACCGACAGCGTCAGCGGATAGTTGGTTTGCTCCAGGTTATCCACGGCACCGAAACGCAGGCCTTGCGGCGAGCTCTGTTCCAGCGCCTCGGAAATCGGGTAGTTCTCGAACACCAGAATATTGTCGAACAGCGCCTCACCGCCCAATCCCGCCCAGCGCTGAATGTCGAACAACGCAGTGTGTTCGAACTCGCGTAGCGCCAGATTCTGCGCCTGCACGCCGTGCAACCAGTCGCCGAGACGCTGCTCCGGACGCGGGCTGGCAATGACCGGCAAGGTGTTGATGAACAGGCCGATCTGCTGTTCTACACCAAGCAGATCCGCCGGACGCCCCGACACCGTCGCGCCGAACGCCACGCAGGATTTGCCGCTGTAGCGCTGCAACAGCAGCAGCCAGGCCGCTTGCACCAGCGTGTTGACCGTCACTTTCGCATCGCGGGCAAAGTCGCTCAAACGCTGAGTCTGTGTCGCGTCCAGCTGCACCCGATGCTGCGCATAGGCATAAGGCTCAGCGTTTTGCGTCGGTGTCGCAAACACCTGCGCCAGACGCACCGGCTCATCCAGTTCACGCAATTGCTCGAGCCAGAAGGCTTGCGCGGCACCGGCGTCCTGACGCTGCAACCAACCAATGTAATCGCGATAACGCCCACTCGGCCGCGCCACCGTTTCACCGCTGTAATGCTGCAACACTTCGCCGAGCAACTGCGCGCTGCTCCAGCCGTCCATCAGGATGTGGTGGTTGGTGTAGATCAAGTGATGACGATCGGCAGCGGTGCGCACCAAGACCAGGCGCAGCAGCGGTGCCACGCTCAGATCCAGACCTTGTGCGCGCTCGTCATCGGCGAGGGTTTGCAGTGCCGCGTCCAGATCAGTCTGAGCGCTCCAGTCGAGCACGCGGAATGGCACCTCCAGATGGCGCTGCACAACTTGAACGGGTTGATCCAGATCGCCCTGCCAGAAGAACCCGGTGCGCAGAATGTCGTGCGCATCGACCACCGCTTGCCACGCCGCGCGGAAACGCTGCGGATCAACGCCGTCGACGTCCAGACGCATCTGGTTGATGTAGTCGCCACCGCCCTGTTCGAGCAGGGTGTGGAACAGCATGCCCTGCTGCATCGGCGACAGCGGGTAGATGTCATCGACGGACTGCGGCTGTTGCACCAACACGTCGAGTTGCGCCTGCGTCAGCGTCGCCAGCGGGAAGTCCGAAGGGGTCACGCCACGGTTGGCGCTGTCGCAGCAATGCGCAATCAGTGCGGTGAGCTCTTGCAGGTAATCGTCGGCCAGACGCTGGATCGTCGCCGGGTTGAACATCTCGCTGCTGAACGTCCAGCTCAGATCCAGCTCACCGCCGAAGACTTTGCCGTCCAGCGCCAACGGGCTGCCCAGCGGGCCGGCCATGTTGACTTCTTCGCCGCCGGATTCGCTGGTCGGCACGAACAAGGCGTCGTCGCCGGCATCGAAGCTGCCGTCGAACTGGCCGAGGTAGTTGAAGGTCAGGCGCGGTTTCGGCAAGGCTTGCAGCGCTTGCTGTGCAGCGGCGTCGCCAAGGTGCGCGAGGGCACCGAAACCGATGCCTTTGTTGGGGATCGCGCGCAGTTGCTCCTTGATCTGTTTCAGCGAAGCGCCGAGGTCGGCGACCGGCGCCAATCGCGCCGGGAACACGCTGGTGAACCAGCCAACGGTGCGGGTCAGATCGACGTTGTCGAACAGGTCTTCGCGACCATGACCTTCGAGTTGCACCAGCACACTGTCGTCGTCCGTCCAGCGCACCATCACTCGCGCCAGTGCGGTCAGCAGCAGGTCATTGACTTGCGTGCGATAGGCCGCCGGGGCTTCCTGCAACAGCTGGCGGGTCAGGGTTTTGTTCAGTTGCGTGCGGATCGATTGCGCCTGATTGTGTTGCTGACCGGCGTGCGGGTTGTCGCAAGGCAACTCAGTCGAGGCGCCTTGCAGTTGTTGCTGCCAGAAACCCAGTTCGGCCTGCAGCGGCGCGCTCGCGGCGTAGTCTTGCAGCGCCTCGGCCCAGGCTTTGACCGCACTGGTTTTGGCCGGCAGTTGCACAGTCGCACCCGCCAGAATCTGCCGATAAGCGCTCTGCAGATCTTCGAACAGAATCCGCCACGACACGCCGTCGACCACCAAATGGTGAACCACCAATAACAAGCGATGAGTGCCATCAGCGAGGTTCGCCAGCACCGCGCGGATCAGCGAACCGTCACTCAATTGCAGGCTGCGCTGAGCCTGATTGCCCAGCACCTCAAGCGCCGCCAGATCGGCGACCTCGACTTGCCACAGCACGGTTTCGCCCGCTTGCGTCGCGACATCGCGGTACTGCGCCGACCAGCCTTGCGCCTGTTCGGCAAAGTCCAGACGCAGACTGTCGTGATGCGCTACCAGTGCGTCCAGTGCTTGTTCGAGCACTTGCGCGTCGAGTGCCTGGGTCGGTTTGAGCATCACCGACTGGTTCCAGTGATGACGATCAGGAATCGGCTGGGCGAAGAACCATTGATGAATCGGCAGCAGCGCCGTTGCACCGGTCACCGGTTGTTGATCGATCAGTTGCAGCGGCTCGCCGGTTTGCACCACGGCGGCCAGCGCCTGAATGGTCTGATGCTGGAACAGATCCTTCGGGGTAAAGCGCAAACCGGCCTGACGGGCACGGCTGACCACTTGAATCGAGATGATCGAATCGCCGCCCAGCTCGAAGAAGTTATCGCTGAGGCCGACGCGTTCCAGCTTCAACACGTCCTGCCAGATGGTCGCCAGTTGCTGCTCCAGCGCGCTTTGCGGCGCGACATAGACTTGCTGCAATTGGCTGACATCCGGCTTCGGCAGGTTCTTGCGATCGAGCTTGCCATTCGGGGTCAGCGGCATGCGCTCCAGACGCAAAACGTAGGCTGGAACCATGTGTGACGGCAGCGTTGCTTTGAGCTGCTCACGCAGTTGCTCGGAAAAATCTTCGCGCGGCGAATCGCTGACCACGTAGGCGACCAGGCGTTTGCTGCCGGCGCTTTCCTGCGCCACAACCACCGCTTCGCGCACGCCATCAAGGGCTTGCAGACTGGCTTCGATCTCGCCGAGTTCGATGCGGAAACCACGGATTTTCACCTGATTGTCGATACGTTCCAGATAGTCGAACGTGCCGTCAGCGCGCTGGCGCACCAGGTCGCCGGTGCGATACAGCACGCCGCCGCTACGGCTGAACGGGTCAGCGACAAAACGCTCGGCGGTCATCGCCGGACGGTTCAGATAACCCCGCGCCACACCACTGCCGCCCAGATACAACTCACCGGCCATGCCTTGCGGCAGCAGGTTCAGATCGGCGTCCAGCACATAGGCGCTGCGATCACCGATGCGGCTGCCGATTGGCGCGTACGCGGCGCCGCACGGTTCGTCGCGAGCGGCCTTCCAGATCAGCGGCGTGACCACGGTTTCGGTCGGGCCGTAGCCGTTGATGATGTACTCGGGATTCAGGGCACGCTTGACCCGTTCGAAACTGGCGTTCGGCACCGCATCGCCGCCGAAGCAGTAGATACGCACCTTGGGCGGATTGCCGACCCGCTCGGCGTGCTCGGCCAGTTGTTGCAAGTACACCGGCGGGAACGCGACCACGGTCACGCCGTGCTCGATCATCGCGTTGTAGGTCTGCTCCGGCGTCCACAAGCTGTCGTCGCGAATCAGCAGCGAGCCGCCGTGGGTCAGGCTGGTCAGCCAGCGCTCGTGGGCGCCGTCGAAGGCGAACGACATGAAGTGGAATTCGCAATCGCTGTCGCGCATTTCATAGCGCTCACCGATGGCCAGACAGTGCATGGCCAGCGGGCCGTGGCTGACGCTGACGCCTTTCGGGTTGCCGGTGGAACCCGAGGTGTAAATCACGTACGCAAGGTTGTGCGGATCCAGCGCCACGATCGGTGCCTGCGCCGGGTGCGCGCTGAGGTCGAGGTGATCGAGTTCCAGCACGGTCAGGGTGTCAGCGATCGGCAATTGCGCCGTCACCCGCGAATCGGTCAGCAACAGCGCCAGACCGGAATCCTCCATCAGATACGCCAGCCGCTCGCGTGGGTAACTGGTGTCCAGCGGCACGTAAGCGCCGCCCGCCTTGAGCACCGCCAGCAGCGCGACAATCAAACCTTCGCTGCGCGGCAGCGCGACACCGACACGCACCTCGGCGCCAACGCCATGCGCCACCAGTTCATGGGCGAGACGGTTGGCACGAGCATCGATGTCGCCGTAGCTGAAGTGTCGGCCGTCGAAAATCACTGCGGTGCGATCCGGCTGTTGCGCCGCCAATCGGGCATAGCGTTGATGCACAGCGAGATCGACCGGGTACGCCTGCGGTTGGTTTTCGAGGATCTGCCGGGTGTGTTCTTCGGCCGTTGCCAAGGCGATTTCACCGAGACGACGTTCGGCAGATTCGGCGAATTGCTCCAGCAGATGCAGCAGTTGCGCGCTGAGACGCTCGACAGTCGCGACACTGAAATGCGCCTGATCAAAACTCATGTGCAGCGCGAGGGTTTCGCCCAGTGTCACGCCCAACGTCAGCGGGTAGTGCGTCTGATCCTGGTTGGCCACTTCGCCGAACACCACGCCTTGCGCAGTGCCGTGTTGCAGCGCTTCGGAAATCGGGAAGTTTTCGAACACCAGCAGCGTGTCGAACAACGACGCGCCGCCCTGCCCGGCCCAACGCTGAATGTTCGCCAGCGGCGTGTGTTCGAACTCGCGCAGGCTGAGGTTCTGCGCCTGCACCGTCGCCAGCCATGCGGCTACGCTTTGATCCGGATGCGAACCGGCGATCACCGGCAAGGTGTTGATGAACAGGCCGACTTGCTGCTCAATGCCAACCAGTTCCGCCGGACGCCCGGCGACGGTGGTGCCGAACGCCACGCAAGCGCTGCCGGTGTAACGCTGCAACAGCAGCAACCACGCGGCTTGCACCAAGGTGTTGGCGGTGACTTTCTGCTGCCGGGCAAACTCGTTCAGGCGTTGCGTACGCGCTGCGTCCAGCGCGTAATGCTTGAGCGCATGCCCGCGCTCGGCACGCACCTCACCGCCACCCGCCGCGGCTTGCGCGAGCACGGTTGGCTCATGGAAGTCGGCCAGTTGCGCCAGCCAGAACGCTTCGCTGACGGCGCCGTCCTGACGTTGCAGCCACTGGATGTAATCGGCGTAACGGCTTAGCGGACGCGGCGGTTGCTGGCCGGCATAACGCTGCAGCACTTCGCCGAGCATCTGCGCGCTGCTCCAGCCGTCCATGAGGATGTGGTGGTTGGTGAAGATCAGGTGATGACGCTGATCGGCGATTTGAATCAGCGTTACGCGCAGCAGACCGGCCGCGGTCAAATCGAAGCCCTGCGCCAGATCGGCAGCCCTGAAATCCTTCAGTGCCTGAGCGATGTCAGGGCGTGCGCGCCAGTCGAGCAAGGCGTAGGGCAACTCGAGACGACGATGGATGATCTGCAGTTGTTCCTGCAATTCACCCTGCCAGATAAAGCCGCTGCGCAGGATGTCGTGGGCGTCCATGGTCGCTTGCCACGCCGCACGAAAACGCTCGGGGTCGAGGCCGTCGACATCGACGCAAAGCTGGTTGATATAAGTGCCGGTGCCCTGTTCGTACAAGGTGTGGAACAGCATGCCCTGCTGCATCGGCGACAGCGGATAAATGTCTTCGATGCCGGCGGCCGGCACTGCGATCGCATCCAGTTGTGCCTGAGCGATGTGCGCCAGCGGGAAGTCCGACGGCGTGATGCCCATGCTTTCCGGCAGGCAGCAATGGTTGATCAGCGCTTGCAGTTCAGCAGTGTATTCGTCGGCCAGACGGGCGATGGTCGCCTCGTTGAACTGCTCGCGGCTGAACGTCCAGCGCAGGTCGAGTTCACCGTCGTAAACCTGGCCTTCGACGCCCAGCCAGTTGTCCAGCGGCGCATCGAGACTTTGCTCGAGCCCGGCGCGCTCACCGGCCGGACTGAACAGTGCGCCCTCCTCGGCATCGAAACTACCGTCGAACTGGCCGAGGTAGTTGAAGGTGATGCGCGGCAGCGGCAGCGTTTTGAGCGAGGCTTGCGCCGCGTCGTCGCCGAGGTAACGCAGCACGCCAAAACCGATGCCCTTGTTGGGGATCGCGCGCAGTTGTTCCTTGATCTGCTTGATCGCGTCCGCCAGCGAATCCGCTGGGGTCAGGCGCACCGGGAACAGGCTGGTGAACCAGCCGACGGTGCGGGTCAGGTCGACGTCGTCGAACAGGTCTTCGCGACCGTGACCTTCCAGTTGAATCAGCGTGTCGGCGTGACCGCTCCAGCGGCAGATCACCCGCGCCAGCGCCGTCAGCAACAGGTCGTTGACCTGCGTGCGATACGCCGCCGGCGCCTGTTGCAGCAGTTGTTGGGTGAAGGTTTTGTCGAGGCGGCTGTGCAGCACCTGAGCGTGGCGACTTTGCAAGCTGCCCTGCGGGTTGTCGCACGGCAGATCCAGCGCCGCGCCGTCGAGTTGTTGCTGCCAGAAACGCAGCTCGGCCTGCACCGCGTCAGTCGCGGCATAGGCTTGCAGATGCTCGCCCCAAGCCTTGTACGAATTGGTTTTGGCCGGCAGTTTGATGCTCGTGCCTTGCACTGCTTGCTGATAAGCCTGTTGCAAATCTTCGAGCAAAATCCGCCACGAAACACCGTCTACCGCCAAGTGATGCACGGCCAGCAATAGACGCTGACCGCCATCGGCGACGGTCGCCAGTACCGCGCGCAACAGCGGGCCGTTTTGCAGGTTCAGGCTTTGCTGGGCCTTGGCGTATAGCGCTTGCAGATCATCAGCGTCGACACGGTCAGCCGTCCACAACAGCTCAGGATCCGTCGCGACCGGCGCCACTTCTGCACGCCAACCCTCAGCGCTTTCGACGAAGCGTGAACGCAAAGCATCGTGCTGCACCAGCAAGGCATTCAGCGCTTGCAACAGAGCCTCGGCATTCAGAATTTGATGACTGCGCAGCAGCACTGCCTGGTTCCAGTGGTGACGCTGAGGAATCTCGTCGGCGAAGAACGTCTGCTGGATCGGCAGCAGCGGCAACTCACCGCTGACCGGGCCTTGATCGATGCTTACAGCGACGTTGCCTTGCTGGGCGACGCTGGCCAGACCTTGCACGGTCTGGTGCTGGAACAGGTCGCGCGGGCTGAAATGAATCCCGGCCTGACGCGAACGGCTGACCACTTGAATCGAGATGATCGAGTCACCGCCCAACTCGAAAAAGTTGTCGGTCAGACCGACCTGTTCGAGCTTGAGCACGTCCTGCCAGATGGCTGCGATTTTCTGTTCCAGCGCACTGCGCGGCGCGACAAACGCTTGCTGCATCTGGCTGGCGTCCGGCGCCGGCAGTGCTTTGCGATCGAGTTTGCCGTTCGGACTCAGCGGCAATGCACCGAGGAACAACAGCTGCGTCGGCACCATGTAATCCGGCAGGCTGTCCTTGAGTTGCGCTTTGATCGCTTCGCGCGCGGCACCTTGGGCTTCGGTTGAAGCGGCAACCACAGCGGTGTCTTTCGGCACCACGTACGCCACCAGTTGCAGGCTGCTGCCGCCCTGCACCGCCAGCACCACGGCTTCTTTGACGGCATCGAGTTCTAGCAGACGTGCTTCGACTTCGCCCAGTTCGATACGGAAGCCACGGATTTTTACTTGATGGTCAACGCGGCCAACGTATTCGATCTGGCCATTGGCGTTGTAACGCGCAAGGTCGCCAGTGCGGTAAAGACGCGCACCCGTGGTGGAAAATGGATCTGGGATAAAACGTTCAGCGGTCAGATCCGCGCGCTGGAAGTAACCCCGCGCCAGCAACTCACCGCCAATCAGCAGTTCACCGACCACGCCAATCGGCGTCGGCTGAGCGTCAGCATCCAGCAGATAGGCATGACGTCCCGGCAATGGCTGACCTATCGGCATGGTCAGCGGCAACGGCTGACGACCGAACACGTAATCGCTGCAATCCAGCGTGGTTGCGGTGACGGTGGCCTCAGTCGGGCCGTAGGTGTTGAGCAACTTGACGTGCTCCAGCCCGGCCACGCGCCAGGCCTGCACACCTTCCGGCGGCATTGCTTCACCGCCGCTGTGAACCTGACGCAGCGCGGCGTAATCACGCGGGCCGGCGGCGGCGAATTCCTTGGCAATCATGTTCCAGTAAGCGGTGGTCAAGTCCATGACCGTGATGCCGTGCGCGACGATATTTCGATACAGGGTTTCGCTGTCCCAGACTTCGTTGCCGCGCAGCACCACCGAGGCGCCGCAGGTCAGCGGGCCAAACAGTTGCTCGCCGAAGGCATCGAAGTTGAACGTGGCGAATTGCAGCGCGCAATCGGCGGCGCTCAAGGCGTAGTAATGCTGCGAAGCGAAGGCGTGTTTGCTCAGCGCACCGTGGCTGATGCCGACGCCTTTAGGGCGGCCGGTGGAGCCCGACGTGAACATCACATAGGCGAGGTTATCCGCCCACACCGCGCGTTGCGGATTGCTGTCGTCGGTAAATTCCCACGCTTCGGCTTGATCGAGGCACAGGCTGCGCACGTTGTGCGGCATCGGCAGACGTTCGAGTAAATGGCTTTGCGTCAGCAGCAAACGACTGCCGCTGTCTTCGATCATGCACAGCAGGCGGTCGCGCGGGTATTGCGGATCCAGCGGCACATACGCGCCGCCAGCCTTGAGCACGGCGAGAATGGCGACAATCAGTTCCAGCCCGCGATCAACCGCAACGCCGACCAGCACTTCCGGGCCGACGCCCTGCGCCAGCAATGTGCGAGACAGACGATTGGCGCGGGCGTTGAGCTGTGCATAAGTGAGTTGCTGACCGTCGAAAATCAGCGCGATGGCATCAGGTGTTTGCGCGGCCTGCGCTTCGAACAGCTCATGCACCGGGCGCTCGCTCGGCCATGTTGTGTCGTGACGACCCCAGTCCTGAGTCAGTTGCTCAAGCTCCTGCGCTTGCAGCAAACCGATCTCGCCGACCCGTTGCTGTGGATCGCTGACGATGCTGTGCAGCAGATGTGTCCAGTGCCGCGCCATGCGTTCGATGGTTGTGCCGTCGAACAGGTCGCTGGCGTAGGTGAACGCAGCGTGCAACTGGCCGCCCTTTTCGTAGGTGTCCAGGCTCAGGTCGAACTGGGTGCTGCGACTTTCCCATTCGATCACGCCGAGTTCCAGACCGCTGCCGACCTTGAGGGTGGTGACGTCAGCGACTTCCGGCTGGTGGTTGTACATCACCTGGAACAGCGGGTTGTAACTCAGACTGCGTTCCAGTTTCAGCGCCTCGACCAGCCGTTCGAACGGCAGATCCTGATGCGCCTGAGCACCGAGCGCGGTTTCCTTGAGCGCGCTGAGCAGCTCCGCGAATGGTGTCTGGCCATCCAGTTGCACGCGCAGCACCTGAGTGTTGACGAAGAATCCGATCAGGCCTTCGATCTCGCGGCGATTGCGATTGGCGATGGGCACACCGACGCGCAGGTCGGTCTGCCCGGTGTAACGGTGCAGCAGAATATTGAAGGTGCCGAGCAACAGCATGAACAGCGTAACGCCATGCTGCCGGGCGACGCCGCGCAATTGCTCGACCAGCGCAGCCTCCACTACGTGCTCATGGCGACGGCCGCGGTTGCTCGGCAAGACTGGGCGCGGACGGTCGAGCGGCAGCTCCAGCACCGGATGCTCGTCACCCATTTGCGCCAGCCAGTAATCGAGTTGACGCTGCTGCTCTCCCGCCTCCAGCCAACGCCGCTGCCACAGCGCGTAATCGCTGTACTGCACCGGCATCGACGCCAGCTCGGCCACGTGCCCCTGATCGTGGGCATCGTAAAAGCGACAGAATTCGTCGATCAACACGTTCATTGACCAGCCATCGGAAACGATGTGGTGCAGGGTCAGCAGCAGCACGTGTTCCTGCTCGGCCAGATGCAACAGACGCACGCGCAGCAGTGGGCCGTTGGCGAGATCGAACGGCAGCAGCGATTGCTCTTCGGCTGCTGCAGCTACGCGTAATTCACGTTCGGCAGCGGGTAAATCGCTGAGGTCGACGCGCTGGATCTCCAGCGGTTGTTGCAGCGGCACTTGCAGCAGGCTGTCATCGGGCTGCTGCTGGAACACCGTGCGCAAGGTTTCATGGCGCTCGATCAGGCTGGCGAACGCTTGCTCCAGCGCCGGCTGATTCAGCCGCCCGCTCAGGCGCACCGCCGCCGGCAGGTTGTACGCGCCGCTCTGCGGATCCAGATGCCAGAGAAACCACATGCGTTGCTGGGCATAAGACAGTGCCTGCCGATCCTCGGCCTCGACCCCGGCCGGAATCGGAAACCGCGAAAAATCCACCCCTTCCCTCTGCAAGGCAGCAAGGAACATCTGGCGCTTTTCCAGGGGCAACCCGATAAACCGGCGAGCGAGTTTCAGGGAGTCTTCTGCATTCATTTCTTGGCATCCGGATCAGTAGGCAGGCAGCACAAAGGCACGTCGTCCCTATAAAACGAATGCAGACCGGAAAAATTAGCGATTGAGAACAACTATCAGGCGGGAGGTACAGCGGAGATTTCAGACCGCTCCTGTAGGAGCTGCGGCACGCTGCGATCTTTTGATCTTGATCTTTAAAATCAAAAGATCGCAGCGTGCCGCAGCTCCTACAGGAATGGTGTCAGGCAGTCGCGGCCATGGCGTGGCGGCGATGGTGTATGTCGAGCTGGTCTTTGATCACCTTGAGCACTTTGGCTTCGTGCTCATGGATGAAAAAGTGCCCGCCGGCGAGCATGTCCACCGAGAAACTGCCCGAGGTTTCCTTGCTCCAGCCGATCAATTGTTCAGTAGTTGCGCGGTCAGCCTTGCCGCCGAGCACGTGCACCGGGCAGTTGAGCAGTGGGCGTTGCTGCGGCTCGAATTTGCCGCACAGCAGAAAATCGGCGCGCAGGATCGGCAGGGTCAGGCTCATCAACTCGTCATTGGCCAGCACTTCTTCGCTGGTGCCATTGAGCGTGCGCAGTTGCTCGATCAGTTCGGCGTCGGTCTTGGCGATGGCAAAGCCACGATCGTAATCGGCGCGCTGGGTCGGCGCCGCCGTGCCGGACGCGAACAACGCCACCGGCTCAGGGCAACCCAGGGCCCGCAGTGCATGGGCCATCTCACAGGCCAGCAACGCACCGAGGCTATGACCGAACAACGCATAAGGCGTCTTCAATGTTGGCTGTAACTCCCTGGCCAATTGCATCGCCAAGGCGCGCATATCGGTCTGCAGCGGCTCGTCAAAGCGCGCACCACGCCCCGGCAGCTCCACCGGTTTGAGCTGCAGCCATTGCGGCAACTTCGGTCGCCAGCGGCTATAGACCATCGCACTGGCACCGGAATACGGCAGGCACAGCAAAGTCAGCTGGGTCACCACACTTCCCTCAAAAAAATTCGTCTGTAGAGAGAAACGGTTGACTGCCCGGGCAAATTAGTCGACGCCGGCTAAATCGCCCACACAGGTGCTCGTTAACCGTTCAGATAAAACCAATAACGAGGATTCACCGTGGATCTGCAGAGCATCCTGAGCAAACTGTTCGCCAATGCCGGCGCCGTCGGTATTGAAGGTGTTTTCCAATTCGTTTTTAGCGCGCAGCAGGCTTATTGGTCTGAGGTCAAGGCCAGCAGCCGCACCGAGGCCGGGCGCCATCCGAGCCCGAACGTGACCATTGAAGTTGCGGAACAGGATTTCCTCGGGATCATGGCCGGCATGGCCAATGTCGAAGAGCTGTTCGCCAGCGGTCGCCTGAAGATTGGCGGCAACATGGGGCTGGCGACGATGCTGCCGCAGATCATCGACCATGCTCGAAACGGTGGCGGTGCGGTCGCTGAAAAAGTCGACATGAACAAGCGCTACCCGACGCCACCGCGCTTCAGCGAAAAGCTCACCGCCAGCCTGCCGACCCAGGTCAACGTCGAACGGCGTGCGCGCGAGGAGCTATCGGTGACTGAGTTCAAAAGCCGTTATTTGCCCCACGGCATTCCCGTGGTGATCAGCAACGCATTGCACGACTGGCCGCTGTTCAAACTCAGCCGCGAAGAATCGCTGGTGCATTTCGCCGAGCTGCAAGGCATCACCCGCCATGGCGATTACGTGAAGAAAACCTTCTCCACCGAACGGGATTTTCGTTCGACGTCGATGGCCGATTTCATCGCTTCGCTGGACAGTCCGGCGGGCAAAGGTGCGGACGGTGAGCCGCCCGCCTACATGGGCAACAACATCTTGCCGGCGGCGTTGATGCAGCAGATCAAGTACCCGGCCTACTTCGATGCGTCGCTGTTTATTCCGCCGCGAATCTGGATCGGGCCCAAGGGCACACTGACGCCGCTGCACCGCGACGACACCGATAATTTGTTCGCGCAGGTCTGGGGGCAGAAGACCTTCACCCTCGCCGCGCCGCATCACCGTGAAGCCCTGGGCACGTGGTCGACAGCACCGGAGGGTGGACTGGATGGCTGCGATTTCAACCCGGATGCGCCGGACTATCAGCGCTTCCCAAAGGCGCGCGACGTGACGTTTTTGCGGGTGACGCTGGAGGCTGGGGATTTGCTGTTCTTGCCGGAGGGCTGGTTCCATCAGGTGGAGTCGGTATCGACGTCGTTGTCGGTGAATTTCTGGGTGAATTCGGGGCGGGGGTGGTAACCCAACTCGATCCCTTTTGTAGGAGCTGTCGAGTAAAACGAGGCTGCGATCTTTTGACTTTAAAGATCAAAAGATCGCAGCGTGCCGCAGCTCCTACTTGAGATGACGATGACTTTGCACGGCTGAGCCAAGCACCACCGCGCCCGCCGCAATCGCCAGCCAGAACCCGCTGCGCGCGCCAAATGCATCGACCAACGCCCCCGAGCCCGCCGCACCAATCGCCACGCCGATACTCAACCCCGTCACCAGCCACGTCAGGCCTTCGGTCAACTTGGCCGGCGGCACGATGCGCTCAACCAAAGCCATAGCCACAATCAATGTCGGCGCGAAAAACAAACCAGCGACAAACACCGCCATGGCCAGCCCGACGATATTACTGGCCAACAACAGCGGCAATGTCGTCACCGCCGTCGCCACGCCGCCGTACAAAAACAAGCGTGGCAGCGGCAGTTTCGAGCGCATCGCACCAAACGCGATGCCGGCCATGCACGAGCCAATCGCGTAAACCGACAAGACAATGCTCGCCGCCGCCGGCTGCCCCTGCTGCTGGGCAAACGCGACGCTGACCACATCGACCACGCCGACGATGATGCCCATGGCGATCATCAGCGCCAGCAACAATTGAATGTCGGTCGAGCGAATGATCGAACCCTGATGCTGCAACTCACGCGGATGCACCGCCGGTTCAGTGCTGCGCTGGGCGACGAACGCCGTGACACCAATCGCCAGCGCCAACAACGCGGCCAAAGGCCCGGCCTCGGGGAAGACCGCGACGCACAGACCAACTGAAAGCGGCGGACCGACGATAAAACACACCTCATCCAGCACCGATTCCAGCGCGTACGCGGTCTGCAGTTGCGGCTGACCGCGATAGATCTCGGTCCAGCGCGCCCGCACCATCGCCGACATGCTCGGCATGCAACCGGCCAGCGCGGCAAACACAAACAGCGTCCAGACCGGCGCCTGCAACCGCGTGCACAGCAACAGCATCAACAGCGCCCCGCCGCCAATCAACGCCGACACTGGCAGAATCCGCCGCTGACCAAAACGGTCGACCAGCCGCGACACCTGCGGCGCGCAAAACGCCGTGGCCAAGGCAAACGTCGCCGCCACGCCACCGGCCAGCGCATAACCACCCTTCAACTGCGAAAGCATGGTGATCACACCGATGCCCGTCATGGAAATCGGCATGCGCGCGATCATCCCGGCCAGGACAAAATTTCGAGCGCCGGGGGCGTTGAACAATTCGCGGTAGGGGTTTGCCATGGACTGCAGCCTCATCAAGGGCCGCCAAGTTGCCATAGGGCCGGGTGGCGTGGAAGCAGGGAATTGTTGGTGGAATGTGAAGGCTTCGCAGCTCATCCCGAGCGCCGTTGGCACCTCGACCATTCGTCGCAAAATCGTGCGCACCTGTTAGGTCTGACAGGTGCGCTTCTCGGGCAAAAAGCGCTTTTATAAACGCTGCTCAATGACAACGTCTGATCGCTTCCACCGCCGAAGGAGTTCGCCATGAATCAGTCCACCAACACAGCTCAATCGCGCGCCGCCGTATCGCCCTTTGTTGTCCGCACACTTGTTTGCCCGCCCCCGACACGCATTGATGAAGCGCTGGGCCGGGACGTCAACAAGCGCCTGATGGCATGGATAAAGCGCATAGGTATCTTTGCCGGCAAACAGGAAAAAATTTGCGCGAGCGACTTTGGGCGCTACGCAATGTTGTGTCATGCAGACACCGATGATCCCGACAGATTACTACTGGCAGCGCAATGTTTCGCGGCGTTGTTCGCGGTGGACGATCATTATTGCGACGATCAATCGTTGGGTGGCTGCCCCGAAAAAGTCGCCGAGAAGTTGTCATTTGCCGTCACCGGAATAGACCCGGTCTACTTGCCTCCCCCCTACAAAAAAGAACTCCTGCAACAGCAAAGGAACGATCCCGTGTTGAGAGGATTGCTCGCGTACATGAAGCGGGTCGCCCATTTCTGCACACCCTCGCAGGTCGCCCGCGTGCGACAAATCACCATCGCCATGTTCGTCGCCATGGCGGCCGAGGGGCCGTGGCGTCTCTACGGCACAAAGCCAACCATCGCCGAGTATCTGGCCAGCCGGCAGGTCAACAGCTTCTGGCCTTGTCAGGTGCTGATCGATCCCATCGGCGGCTATGAGGTGCCGGCCAATGTCTACGCCAAACCAGAGATGCAACGCGTTTGCGCACTGGCGTCCCTCGCCACCACGCTGCTCAACGACTTGTATTCCGCTTACAAAGAGCACCTCAACGAAACGGGCGATTTCAAACTGCCCTATCTGCTGGCGGCCAAACATGACTGCTCGCTGCAGGAAGCCATCGACAAAACTGCGGATATTCATGATGCGGTCATGCGCGAATACGTGGCGCTGGAACAACGGCTACTGAAAGACGCCGACCCTTTAGTGCGGCGTTACCTGAGCGGTTTGACCACGTGGATTGCGGGCAACCAGGAATGGCATAAACACAGCGCGCGGTATCGTATTCAGGCGTGAGGAAGGTCAAAAGTCCTGTAGGAGCTGCGGCACGCTGCGATCTTTTGATCTCGCCTCTGAACTCTCAACGCCCCTGACCAGTCAGCTAAATAAGCCCTCACTCAAGGCGCGCCATCGCATGCACATCTCCCTCACCGGACAAGTAGCCCTGATCACCGGCGCCAGCTCCGGCATCGGCCACGCTGCCGCCAAAGCCCTCGCCGCTGCCGGTGCTGCGGTGGTCATCAATTACAACCGTCAATCAGAGCCCGCTGAAGCACTGGCCCGGCAGATCATCGCCGACGGCGGTCAGGCGCTGGCCATCGGTGCCGATGTTTCCAAGGAAGCCGACGTCGAACGACTATTCGCCCAAACCCTCGATGCCTTCGGCTCGCTGGACATTCTGATCGCCAACTCCGGGATGCAGAAAGACGCGCCGGCGGTGGATATGTCGCTGGACGACTGGAACGCAGTGATCAACGTCAACCTCACCGGGCAGTTCCTCTGCGCCCGCGCCGCGCTGCGGATTTTCAATCGTCAGGGCGTCCGCGAAGGCGTCTCCCGCGCCGCCGGCAAGATCATCCACATGAGTTCGGTGCACCAACGCATTCCTTGGGCCGGCCACGTCAATTACGCGGCGTCCAAGGGTGGCGTCGATCAGTTGATGCAAACCCTCGCGCAGGAAGTCAGCCATCAACGCATTCGCATCAACGGCATCGCGCCGGGGGCGATTCGCACGCCGATCAATGCCGCCGCGACCACCGGCGATGCTGAACAAGAGCTGCTTAAACTGATTCCTTACGGCCGTATCGGTGATGTCGAAGACGTCGCCAACGCGGTGGTTTTCCTCGCGTCCGACGCCTCCGATTACATCGTTGGCACCACCCTGTTTATCGACGGCGGCATGAGCCTCTATCCGGAGTTTCGCGGCAATGGCTGAGCATCACCTGGAACGACAAAGCCCCATCGACGCCCACGGCATCATCGGCGACATGCGCAGTGCGGCGCTGGTCAACGTTCGCGGCAGCGTGGATTTTTTCTGCTGGCCGGAGTTCGACAGTCCATCGATTTTCTGTTCTTTGCTGGACACCCCCGAGGCAGGGATCTTCCAGATCTCGCCGGATTTGCCCGATGCGCGTCGCGAACAGATCTACCTGCCCGACACCAATGTTTTGCAAACCCGCTGGCTGAGCGAACGTGCGGTGGTTGAAGTCACCGATCTGCTGCCGGTGGGCGACAGCGAGGATGATTTGCCGCTGTTGATGCGTCGGGTTCGTGTGGTCAGCGGCGAGGCGACTTTTCACGTGCGCTGCGCGGTGCGCCACGATTACGCGCGGGCCGACACGCGTGCGCGGATGGATGAGCAAACGGTGATTTTCAGCGCCGAAGGTCAGCCGTCACTGCGCCTGGCTTCGGATCAAGCGCTGCAGATAGACGCCAATGCAGCGGTCGCTTCCTTCACTTTGAAGCAAGATCAAACCGCCGCATTCCTGCTCGGTGGCGAAGACGATCCACGCTTCGAGGAAGGCGCCGCGCAACTGTGCATGGAGCGCACGCTGAAGTTCTGGCGCGACTGGCTCGGCCAGTCGATCTATCGCGGACGCTGGCGAGAAATAGTCAACCGCTCGGCCCTCGCGCTCAAGCTGCTAACCTCGCGCAAACATGGCGCCATCCTCGCAGCTGCGACCTTCGGCCTGCCGGAAACACCGGGCGGCGAGCGCAATTGGGACTACCGCTACACGTGGATCCGTGATGCTTCGTTTACGGTCTACGCGTTCATGCGTCTGGGCTTTGTCGGCGAAGCCAACGCCTACATGGGCTGGCTGCGCGGACGGGTCAGCGATTGCCACGGGCAACCGATGAAACTCAACATTTTGTACGCCATTGATGGGCAACAGGAGTTGCCGGAAACCGAACTGGATCATCTGTCCGGGCACGGCGGCGCAAAACCGGTACGTATCGGCAATGGTGCTTACGACCAGATCCAGCTCGACATCTTTGGCGAGCTGATGGACGCGGTGTATCTGGTTAACAAGTACGGTGACGCGATTTCCCACGAAGGCTGGAAGCATGTGCGCGAAGTGGTCGATCAGGTCTGCGAAACCTGGCAGACCACCGATGTCGGCATCTGGGAAATGCGCGGCGAACAGCACCATTTTCTGCATTCACGATTGATGTGCTGGGTGGCGCTGGACCGGGCGATTCGTCTCGCCTCGAAACGCTCGCTGCCGGCACCGTTCGCGCAATGGGATCAGACCCGGCAGGCGATCTACGCCGATATTTGGGACAACTTCTGGGACGAAGAGCGCGGACATTTCGTCCAGTACAAGGGCGGCACCGCACTCGACGGTTCGATGCTGTTAATGCCGCTGGTGCGTTTCGTCAGTGCCAAGGATCCGCGCTGGTTGTCGACACTGGAGGCGATTGAAAAACATCTGGTGCGCGACGGCATGGTTTATCGCTATCGCAACGATGACGCCAATATTGATGGACTATCCGGCACCGAAGGCGCGTTTGCCGCGTGCTCATTCTGGTACGTCGAATGCCTCGCCCGCGCCGGGCAGGTGGAAAAGGCGCACCTGGAATTTGAACAATTGCTGAGATACGCCAATCCGTTGGGGCTGTACGCTGAGGAATTTGACAGCCATGGGCGGCATCTGGGCAACACGCCGCAAGCGCTGACGCATCTGGCGTTGATCAGTGCGGCGAGTTTTCTGGATCGCAAATTGAATGGGGAAAAGAGTGAGTGGCAGCCGTGATGTTCGACGGGGACTGTAGGAAGTTCCCCCATGCTTGTAGGACTGAAACGCAAAAACTGATGTTTCACCACCCCCTGTGGCGAGGGGATTCATCCCCGATGGGCTGCAAAGCAGCCCCAAAACCCTCCAACTCATTCCCCCAGAAGTAGCGAGTTTTCTGACTTTGGGGCTGCTGCGCAGCCCATCGGGGATAAATCCCCTCGCCACAAATTCGCATGGCTATGGACTACAGGAGCTCAACATCCGCCGCGTCACCCCTCCCCCAGACCCCGCACTCACACCCTGAAATACCCTGTTGCCAGCCGTTACATCCCCCCCTACCATCAAACCCAACGGGCACAGCGGAGCTGTCCAACAAAACCCGAATTTCAAGGAACCGGAATGACCCAACACGTCCAGCGCCCCATCACCTCGCCGCTGCGCAGCGGCCTGACCCGCACCCAACTCTGGGAAGACGCCGACAAAGGCCTGATCAAATGCTGGGAAATCGGCCGCCAGCGCGCCACGCGCTTCCCCGACCTCGCCGACAAATGCCTCGCCAACGAACTGCCGGTACTCGGCTGGAAAGGAGGCGTCAGCCGCAGCCTGAAAAAACTCGAAAAATTCGGCTCACTGAAATACCTCGCACAGTGGCAAGGCTTGCGTGGGGAGGATCTGGATATTGATCTGGGTGAGGAACGCGCACTGACGTGCTCGCGGACGAAAATGGTGGTGACGTTTACGCCGGATCGGACGAAGTATTTCAATCAGGTGGCGGAAGCTGAGGCTTAAGGAGAAGCATCGATGGTCGATTTACATCAGGAATTTCAAAACAGCCGTTTCTTTCACGAAGCGCGGATCGACAGGCGTTCGGCGGATGCGCTTGCAGGTATTGCGGCAGGGCTTGCCGCCGACGGCAAGATTAACCAGCAGGAAGCCGAGTTTCTAAAAACCTGGATCGAAACGCACTTGGTGCACCTGGAAGATCCGGTAGTCAATATTCTCTACAGGCGTCTTGAAGGCATGCTTAGCGATGGCGTGCTGGATGCCGAAGAGTCTGTGGAATTGCTGGAGATACTTCACCAATTCGCCGGTCTGCCAGTGGGCGCAGCACAAACCTTCAGCATACCCAACAACCTGCCGCTCGATAATCCAGCCCCGTCGCTGGACTGTGCCGATCGCGTTTTTCTGTTTACCGGTGTTATGGCTTACGGGCCGCGCAAAGCGTGTGAATCGTTGATCGTAGAACGCGGCGGACTGATTGGTGCAGGTGTCAGCAAGAAAATCCACTATCTGGTGATCGGCAGCATCGGCAATGAACAGTGGCTGCACAGCAGCTATGGTACGAAGATCAAAAAAGCCGTTGAGCTAAGAGACAGCGGCGTGCCGATCGCCATCATCAGTGAAGATCATTGGCAGAAGGTGCTGTTCGGATAACAGGAGCCCGGTATGAGTGGAAAAGCGATTCTGTTGTGCAAAACCGCCAGCCTGACCATTGCCTATGAGGTGCATGGCCCGGAAACCGGTGTGCCGGTGATCCTGCTTCACGGCTTCCCCTATTCCCCTCGCGCTTACGACGAGATCGCGCCGCTCCTCGCCGCTCAGGGTTACCGAGTCATCGTTCCGTACCTGCGCGGTTACGGGCCGACTCGCTTCAACGATGCAAAAACACTGCGCTCAGGCCAGCAAGCCGCACTCGCTCAGGATTTGCTGGATTTGATGGATGCACTCTCCATCGAACAAGCCACGCTCTGCGGTTATGACTGGGGTGGTCGCGCGGCATGCATCGTCGCGGCGTTATTTCCGGAACGGGTGCGCGGCCTGGTGACCGGTGATGGCTACAACCTGCAGGACATCCCGAACTCGATTCGACCGCTGGATCCCGAGACCGAACATCGGCTCTGGTATCAGTATTACTTCCACACGCCACGTGGCGTTGAGGGCCTGAAGCAAAATCGTCGGGAGTTTTGTGAATTGCTATGGAAGCTGTGGTCACCGACCTGGTCGCGCAGCGCCGAGCGTTATCCTCTGAGTGCGCCAACCTTCGACAACCCTGATTTCGTTGACGTGGTGATCCACTCCTATCGCCACCGTTTCATGTATGTCGCGGGAGATTCGGCGTTTGAATCGATGGAAGATTTGCTGACTCGACAACCGGCCATTAGCGTGCCGAGCATTTCTTTGTGCGGTGCCGACGACGGTGTCGGCCCTGCACCACAAGAGGATGAAGACGCGGAGCATTTCACTGGTTTTTATGAGCGGCGCGTGTTGTCCGGTGTCGGGCATAACATTCCCGAAGAAGCCCCCGAACAAACCCTCAAGGCATTACTGGATCTGTTGCAGCACTGACCGAAAACCGCTCGCGATAGGCTTGTGGCGTCACGCCAATCGCCCGCAGAAAACTGCGGCGCAATGTCTCTTCACTGCCAAACCCGCAATTGGCGGCGATGCGTTTGACCGGTAATCCAGTGTCGCCGAGCAATCGCCGAGCGGTTTCAACGCGGATCAATTCGATCGCCCGCGCCGGGGTCTGGCCGGTGTCGGCGCGGTAGTGGCGGACGAAGCTGCGTTCGCTCATCCCGGCTTGTTCGGCGAGGGTCGGGATGCCGAGGTCGCAGGTGAGGTTTTCGGCGATCCACGCGTGCAGTTCATCAAAACGATTGCCCTGATTTTGCAGCGATAAGGTCACGCTGAATTGCGACTGCCCGCCCGGGCGTTTGAGGAACACCACCAGATGCCGGGCGACGTCCAGGGCGATGTCGCTGCCGAGATCTTCCTCGACCATCGCCAGTGCCAGGTCGATGCCGGCGGTGACACCGGCGGACGTCCAAACGGGGCCGTCGTTGATGAAGATCGGATTGGCCTCGACTTGCAGTTTCGGATGTTGCTGGGCCAATTGTTCACAACGAGTCCAGTGCGTAACCACGCGGCGACCATCCAGCCAGCCACTCGCCGCCAGCAGAAACGCGCCGGTACATACCGAGGCAACCCGCCGGCATTTCGCAGCGTGCTCGCGCACCCAGTCGACCAGCGGCACGTCTTCGGCCGCAGGATAAATGCCCCAACCACCGGCGATGATCAACGTGTCACTCGCCTCTTGCGGCAACGGTTCGGCCAATACCGCCAGCCCCGCCGACGACATCACCGCCCCGCCGCCGCTGGCGATCACCGTCGGCGCATAAGGGATCGGCATACCGCGCTGGCGGGCGATGTCGTTGGCCGAGGCGAACACTTGCAGCGGCCCGGTGACGTCGAGGATCTGCATGTTGGCAAACGCGAGTACGTGGATGGTTTTGGACATTTGGCGTAATTCGTGGGGTTATTGGCGTATGCGCCAGAACCTACGCGCCTACAGTGAAGCCGTCCACCCCTTTTCATGGAGCAAGAACGATGACGCTGCAGATCGGTTTTCTGTTGTTTCCGCAGGTTCAGCAACTCGACCTGACCGGGCCTTATGACGTGCTCGCCTCGCTGCCGGACGTGCAGGTGCATCTGATCTGGAAGGATCTGATGCCAGTCACCGCCAGCACCGGTTTGCTGCTGAAACCGACCATGACATTTGAAGATTGCCCGGATCTGGATGTGATTTGTGTGCCGGGGGGTGGCGGTGTCGGCGTGTTGATGGAGGATGAAGCGACGCTGGAGTTCATCAAGCGTCAGGCTGCTCGGGCGAAATACGTGACGTCGGTGTGCACCGGGTCGCTGGTGCTGGGGGCGGCGGGATTGTTGAAGGGTAAACGCGCGACCACGCACTGGGCGTATCACGATCTGCTGCCGACGCTGGGGGCGATTGCGGTGAAGGATCGCGTGGTGCGTGACGGCAACCTGTTTACCGGTGGCGGGATTACGGCGGGGATTGATTTTGCCTTGGTGTTGGCGGCCGAGTTGGTGGGTGCGGATACCGCGCAACTGGTGCAGTTGCAGCTGGAATATGCGCCGGCGCCGCCGTTTGACTCGGGCAGCCCGGAGACGGCGCCGAGCGCTGTTGTCGATGAGGCCCGCCTGCGCGCTGCGCCTTCGTTGAAGTTACGCACGGAAATTACCGAGCGTGCGGCGGCGAAACTCAACCTGCGCTGATCCCTAGCCCTACACAAATCCCTGTAGGAGCTGCCGAAGGCTGCGATCTTTTGATCTTGATCTTGAAAAGCCAAAATCAAAAGATCGCAGCCTTCGGCAGCTCCTACAGGTTGTGTGTCCGGTTTGCCGCCACACTTCACTTGTCCCCACGCCCTCGCCCGTGTAGAAAGCCCTTCCACAAATGTGCACAGGGACTTTCGATGAAGGCTTTGCCATGGCTCTATCTGGCCCTTCTCAGCCTCGGCTACGGTTTGGCGTTGAGCCACGGCCAACTCGGCTGGCTGGCGTTGATCTCGCTTGGGCTGCTGTTGTTCGCGGGCTTTGCCGTGCGCCAGCAACAGGTGCCGGTCGGGCGGTTTCTCGGTCACGGTCTGTTCATCGTGCTGGCGTTAGCGTTGGCGCTGCACTGGTTGCCGGGCTTCTCCAGCGCGCGGGTTATCGATGCGCAACGCTTCACCGATGACGCCGTGCCATTCGCGATGTACCTCAATCTCGACAAACCGTTGATTGGCTTCTGGCTGTTGCTGGTCTGCCCGTGGATTGTCGCGCGACGTTCGTTGCGACTGACGGTCTACGCCACCGTCGTCGCCCTGACCTTGAGCGTGATCCTCGCCCTCGGCGGCGCGGTATTGCTCGGCGTGATCGCGTGGGCACCGAAGTGGCCCGATCAGGCCTGGTTATGGGTGCTGAACAATCTGCTGCTGGTGACGCTGGTCGAGGAAGCGCTGTTTCGCGGCTATATACAGGGCGGTCTCAGCCGTCGTTTGAAAAACCTGCCTTACGGCGAAAACCTCGCCCTACTGCTCGCCTCACTGATTTTCGGCCTGGTGCATCTGGGTGCCGGTTGGCAGTGGGTGTTGCTCGCGAGTCTGGCCGGTGTCGGTTATGGCCTGGCCTACCGTTTCGGCGGACTGGGCGCGGCGATCGCCACGCATTTCGGCCTGAATCTGCTGCACTTTGCGTTGTTCACTTATCCGATGCTTGCCGGTTGAAGCAATGGCCGTTTTGCGACGCCATTCTTGAATCTGAAAAATAATTTCAATAAAACGCCGCGACCGCCGACAACCTTTCAAAGCCTTGCGGATTGAAAAGCCATGCGTAATAACCAGCCCATCACACAACGCGAACGGACGTTCCCGGCTCAGCAGCGGTTGATTTCCACAACCGACGCCAAGGGCGTGATCACTTACTGCAACGACGCTTTCGTTGAAATCAGCGGGTTTTCGCGTGAAGAACTGATCCGTGCGCCGCACAACCTGGTTCGTCACCCCGACGTCCCGGCGGCGGTGTTTTCGCACATGTGGGGCACATTGAAACAAGGCTTGCCATGGATGGGCATTGTCAAGAATCGCTGCAAGACCGGTGACCATTACTGGGTTAACGCCTACGTAACACCGGTGTTCGACGGCAATCAGGTGGTCGGTTACGAGTCGGTGCGGATCAAACCCACCGCCGAACAGATCCGCCGCGCCGAAGCACTCTATCAACGCATCAACCAGGGCAAGTCGGCGATTCCTTCCAGCGATAAATGGCTACCGGTGCTGCAAGACTGGTTGCCGTTCATTCTGGTCAGCCAACTGAGCTTCGTGATCGGCGCGACCCTCAACTCGCACTGGGGCTTCGCCCTCGCCGCCGGTTTGTCGGTGCCGCTGGGCCTGATGGGTCTGCAATGGCAGCAGCGTGGGCTCAAGCGCCTGCTGCGTCTGGCCGAGCAGACCACGTCCGACCCGCTGATCGCACAAATGTACACCGACAGCCGTGGCGCGCAGGCGCGTCTGGAAATGTCGATCCTCAGCCAGGAAGCACGTCTGAAAACCTGCCTGACCCGCTTGCAGGACACCGCCGAACACCTGACCGATCAGGCCAGGCAATCCGACGTCCTCGCGCACAACAGCTCCAGCGGTCTGGAACGTCAACGCGTGGAAACCGAACAGGTCGCCACCGCCGTCAACCAGATGGCCGCGACCACGCAAGAAGTCGCGAGCCACGTGCAGCGCACGGCTGACGCGACGCAGGAAGCCAATCGCCTGACCGGTCGCGGTCGTGACATCGCTGGCGAAACCCGCGAAGCCATTCAGCGCTTGTCCGTCGTCGTCGGCGAGACCGGCCTGACCGTCACTCAACTGGCCAAGGACAGCGACGAAATCGGCGGCGTGGTTGATGTGATCAAAGGCATCGCCGATCAGACCAACCTGCTGGCGCTCAACGCCGCGATTGAAGCCGCACGTGCCGGCGAGATGGGCCGTGGTTTTGCCGTGGTGGCTGACGAAGTTCGCCAGTTGGCGCAACGCACCAGCGAATCGACCGGGCAGATTCACGCCTTGATCGCCAAGTTGCAGCAGACCGCGTCCAGCGCCGTGCAAACCATGGAAGCCGGGCATCGTCAGGCCGAAGAAGGTGTGGCGCGGGTATTGGAAGCGGATCAGGCATTGGTCGGGATCAGTGAAGCGGTGGCCAACATCACCGACATGACCACGCAGATTGCAGCGGCGACGGAAGAGCAAAGTGCGGTGGCGGAAGAGATCAGCCGCAACATCAGCAACATTTCGGAACTGGCGGATCAGACGTCGGAACAGGCGCACAACTCGGCATTGTTGAGTGAAGAGCTGACGAAGACGGCGAATACGCAGTACTCGTTGGTGGAGCGGTTTAACCGCTAAAAGCAAAAGATCGCAGCCTTCGGCAGCTCCTACATCGATCCCTGTAGGAGTTGCCGCAGGCTGCGATCTTTAGATCTTCAAAGCCCGGACAAGCGAAAGCTTTCCGGGCTTTTAATTGCCTAAGTGAAATCAATGAAACTGGCAGACCTGATCGCGAGCAGGCTCACTCCTACATTGAAGCTGCGGTGATCACAGCTTTTGCGCCCGATTACGCCCCCGCTGTAGGAGTGAGCCTGCTCGCGATCAGGCCTGAACTGTTGGTGCCTATCCCTTGGGCACCACGTTATCCAGTGCCTGATTGACCGCCAACTCCCCCAGCATCACAACCTGCGCAATGCCCAACAGCGTATTGCGGCTGGGGCCTTCCAACATCCCGGCGAAGTCACCGAGCATGACCGTGGCCGAGGCCAATGACTCACAGGCATTCGCCAATAAGGATTCAGTGTCGGTTTGCGGATTGACCATGAACATACTGCTGGGACTATAAGGCGTGGCCATGATCTGCGCGGGTGCGAGGTAATGGTCGAGGGCGCGTTCGGCGGCGGCGTGGAGCTTCTTTGAAGCGAATGATTCGTACGGTGAAGCCGGATCTGTGACCAGCGGTTTTGTGGTTTCGGACATAAGCTGAAACTCCTCGAAGCACTGCGAAAAAATGGCACCGTGTAGGCGCTGCCGCAGGCCGCGATCTTGTGATCGGCTTTTGATTGTTAAAAAGCAGATCAAAAGATCGCAGCCTGCGGCGGCAGCTCCAAGGGATCGTGGCGGGATCGCTAGTGCGGCAAGCGGCGACCATCCAGGACTCGATTGACCATGAGCTCACTGAGCATGATCACCTGATGCAGCATCAACAGGGCTCGGCGTTGTGTGTTGTCGACGACATCGCCGATTTCACGCGCCATGTCACTGGCGGCTGCTAGCGATTCGCAGGCTTCGACGAGTAATGTTTCTTCGTCCACGGCGGGGGCGATGAGGAAGATCTTGCTGGTCTTGCGGGAAGGGACTGAGAGTTTCAAAGAACCGGGGTTGAGATAGAAGTTGATGGCGCGGTCGGTTGCTTCTTTTATCTTTTGTGGTTCGAGGGTTGGGTCGTACGGGATTGCTTCGACGTCCGGGGGGTTTGGCGTGGCTTTGAACATAGATGAAACTCCAATTCGAAAAATGAGAGCCATCACCCTCGCTACCAAACGGCGGGTGGCGGCCATGCGCGGGTTGGTAGACCGGTCGAATTGGGAAACCCGGCGCTCACGAATGAGCCCCACGCATGCCCACCATACAAAGCGACGCTCAAAAAAGAGACCGCATTGGAGGTGTCGCAATATCCACAACTCAAAACGGGCTACCAAACCCGATCACTGTTTTTCAGTGACAGGGAAACGATATAACCCGGCCTATAGTCGTGTATGCCGGCGGATTCTGGCGTACGCGTAGGTAACGGCGCAAGGCGTTGTAGGGCTTGTGGCGTAACGGTTTGTGTAATGTAAACGCACTCACAGGATTACGTTTAAAGACAGAAAGAGACGGAGATTGCTCTAGTAGTTTGATGTGGTTTGTCCGAACACTTTCGCGAGCAAGCCCGCTCCCACAGTGGGATTTGTTACACCGGTTAGGGATGGGTTGGCTGGTAGGTCGCTATCGCTGGCAAGCCTGCTCCCACACGGATTGAGTACATCTGATAGAGATTCGGCGGGTCGCCATCGCCAGCAGGCTGGCTCCTACAGTGGGATCCGGTGCGTTCAGCAAGAGACAGGTCGGCTATCAGGCCGCCTTCGCGAGCAAGCTCAGCTCCTACAAAATCAAGATCAAAAGATCGCAGCCTTCGGCAGCTCCTACATGGAATTCGCGGCGCAGCCGCCCCACTCAACAGGATGAGCGTTAGCTCGGCTGCTGCTGTTGATTTTGATTTTGATTTGGATCTTGATCCACAAGCGACATCGGAAGGCTGAGTGGAGGGATTCATCCGGGGGTGGGAGCGCAGCGACCGTTTGGCGCAGCCAAACACATCGAGAGGAGGTGCAGCGCAGCAAACCGGAGGCGATGCGCCCGGATGGATCCCGGAGCGAAGGAACCCCGAGCCCCAGCGAGCGGGCCGAACGTAGGAGCAAGCGTTTTTTGCTTACTTTTTTAGGCGCTTGTAAAAAAGTGAGTCGCCGTAAGGGCGAAACCGTAAGTGGCCGTTACCGCAGCAATGGATATGTACTCAAAAAATATGTCGCAGCTGATATCCATCCCCCTCACCCCAGCCCTCTCCCCCAAGGGGGCGAGGGGGAAAGGGAGCAGATCTTCATGCAGTTCAAAATCTCAGCCCGGCTCGGTCACTTGCTGAGAAACTCGGATACTTTCTGCGCAGCACTGGCCAAATGCTGTTCATGGGTAAAACCTGAAGCCTTGAGCGGTTTCAAATCATGATCCCCGGCCACCAGCCAAAACACCTTGATACTCGGCGATAACGCATACGCCTCCACGGCTTCACGATTGCCAAGCGCATCCCGCTCCCCCTGCACAATCAACGTCCGCGTCTGCAAAGAAGCCAAATGCTCAACCCGAGGCTTCTCCGGCTTCCCCACCGCATAAAACGGATACCCCAGACACACCAACGCATCCACGCCCAATTCGTCAGCCAAAAGACTCGCCATCCGCCCCCCCATCGACTTCCCGCCAATCGCCAAAACCCCAGTGACATGACGTCGCACTACAGCAAACGCCTCACGCCAGCACTCCAACAGCTTCGGCGCCGGATTGGGCGGACGTTTACCACCGTCAACGCGCCGCTGCGCCATATACGGAAACTCAAACCGCAACACGTTAATCCCAAGAGCAGCAAGGCGCCCAGCCATGTCGTTCATCCAGTCGCTGTCCATCGGCGCACCAGCACCGTGAGCCAGGATCAACGTCGCCGCAGCTTCCCCATGAGCAGCATCCCAAAGCCACCCATGATCACGCACGCACTGCGCCCATTGATCCCCGTCAATACTGGCCTTGTGCTGTTTGTCCATGCTTGCCTCGCTTTTAGTCTGCCTATAACTCCAGACGAAGGATTCGCCGCGTCTTTTGCGCGGGCTCACTTCGGCTGAACCGTGGATGGGGAACCATGAACACTTCTATCAGTACCGCCTACAACTACAAGGTGGTCCGCCAATTCGCCATTATGACGGTGGTGTGGGGCATCGTCGGCATGGGGCTCGGGGTTTTTCTCGCGGCCCAATTGGTCTGGCCCGAACTCAACTTCAATTTGCCTTGGACCAGTTTTGGCCGCCTGCGCCCGCTGCACACGAACGCGGTGATCTTCGCGTTCGGCGGCTGCGCGCTGTTCGCCAGTTCGTTTTACTCGGTGCAACGCACCTGCCAGACCCAATTGTTCGCGCCAAAAATCGCCGCGTTCTGCTTCTGGGGCTGGCAACTGGTGATCCTGTTGGCGGCGATCAGCCTGCCACTGGGTTATACCAGCTCCAAGGAATACGCCGAGCTGGAATGGCCGATTGACATTCTGATCACCATTGTCTGGGTCGCCTACGCCATCGTGTTCTTCGGCACGATCATGCAGCGCAAAACCAGACACATCTACGTGG
This sequence comes from Pseudomonas rustica, assembly GCF_049959085.1. Lineage (NCBI taxonomy): Bacteria > Pseudomonadati > Pseudomonadota > Gammaproteobacteria > Pseudomonadales > Pseudomonadaceae > Pseudomonas > Pseudomonas rustica. Next base: position 3,531,904 of record NZ_CP188200.1, read on the forward strand.
GCAACTGGTTTTTCGGCGCGTTCATCATCACCGTGGCGATTCTGCACATCGTCAACAACCTTGAGTTGCCGGTGAGTTTCACCAAGTCCTACTCGGTGTACGCCGGTGCAACCGACGCGATGGTGCAATGGTGGTACGGCCATAACGCCGTAGGCTTTTTCCTCACCGCCGGTTTCCTCGGGATGATGTATTACTTCGTGCCGAAACAGGCCGAGCGTCCGGTGTACTCGTATCGTCTGTCGATCGTGCACTTCTGGGCACTGATCACCCTGTACATCTGGGCCGGCCCGCACCACTTGCACTACACCGCGCTGCCGGACTGGGCACAGTCGCTGGGCATGGTGATGTCGCTGATTCTGCTGGCACCGAGCTGGGGCGGCATGATCAACGGCATGATGACCCTCTCGGGCGCCTGGCATAAGTTGCGCAGCGATCCGATCCTGCGCTTCCTCGTGGTCTCGCTGGCGTTCTACGGCATGTCGACCTTCGAAGGTCCGATGATGGCCATCAAAACGGTCAACGCCCTCTCCCACTACACCGACTGGACCATCGGCCACGTACACGCTGGCGCCCTCGGTTGGGTGGCGATGATTTCCATCGGCGCGCTGTACCACATGATCCCGAAAATCTTCGGCAAAGCGCAGATGCACAGCATCGGCCTGATCAACGCGCACTTCTGGCTCGCGACCATCGGCACCGTGCTGTACATCGCCTCGATGTGGGTCAACGGCATCGCGCAAGGCCTGATGTGGCGCGCCATCAACGAGGACGGCACGCTGACCTATTCCTTCGTCGAAACCCTGGTGGCCAGCCACCCTGGCTTCATCGTGCGGCTAATTGGCGGGGCGATCTTCCTCAGCGGCATGTTCCTGATGGCTTACAACACCTGGCGCACCGTGCGGGCCTCGCAGCCTGCTGACGTCGTCGCTGCCGCTCAGATGGCCTGAGGAGTCCGCCATGAAACACGAAACGATTGAAAAGAACGTCGGCCTGCTGATGTTGCTCATGGTGCTTGCCGTGAGCATCGGCGGCCTGACCCAGATCGTCCCGCTGTTCTTCCAGGACGTCACCAACAAACCGGTCGAAGGCATGAAGCCTTACACCGCGCTGCAACTGGAAGGCCGCGACATCTATATCCGTGAAGGTTGCGTCGGCTGCCACTCGCAGATGATCCGCCCGTTCCGCGCCGAAACCGAACGTTACGGACATTACTCGGTGGCCGGTGAAAGCGTCTGGGATCACCCGTTCCTGTGGGGCTCGAAACGTACCGGGCCGGATCTGGCCCGGGTCGGCGCGCGCTACTCGGATGACTGGCACCGTGCGCACTTGTACAACCCGCGCAACGTCGTACCGGAATCGAAAATGCCGGCCTACCCATGGCTGGTCACGCAAGCGGTCGACAGCAGCCACACCGAAACCAAGATCAAAGTCATGCGCACCCTCGGCGTGCCGTACACCGACGATGACATCGCCGGCGCGGTGGCCAGCCTCAAGGGCAAGACCGAAATGGACGCGCTCGTCGCCTACCTGCAAGTGCTTGGCACTGCGATCAAGAGCAAGAGGTGAGCACGATGGTCTTTGAAATGAGCGCAGGGCTGATCCGTGGTTTAGGCACTGTTGTCGTGTTTGTAGCGTTCGTCGGTTTGACCTTGTGGGTGTTCAACCGCAAGCGCACCCCGGAGTTCGCCGAAGCACGTCTGCTGCCGTTCGCCGACGAGCCACAGCCCGAAACTACCCCGGCATTTGCAACAACCCAAGCACCTGAACCAAGGAGTACCCGGCCATGACCACCTTCTGGAGTACGTGGATCTGCGTACTGACCATCGGCAGCCTGATCGGCCTGACGTGGTTGCTGATCGGCACCCGCCGGGGCGAGACCAAAGGCAGCGTCGACCAGACCATGGGCCACAGCTTCGACGGCATCGAGGAGTACGACAACCCGCTGCCGCAGTGGTGGTTCATGCTCTTCGCCGGCACGCTGGTATTTGCCGTGGGCTATTTGATTCTGTATCCGGGTCTGGGCAACTGGAAAGGCATCCTCCCGGGTTACGAGGACGGCTGGACCGGCGTTCACGAGTGGGAAAAGGAAATGAGCAAGGCTGACGCCAAGTTCGGGCCGATCTTCGCCAGGTTCGCTGCCATGCCGGTGGAAGAAGTGGCGAAGGATCCGCAGGCGCTGAAAATGGGTGGCCGCCTCTTCGCTTCCAACTGCTCGGTGTGCCACGGCTCCGACGCCAAGGGCGCATTCGGTTTCCCTAACCTCGCCGACAGCGACTGGCGTTGGGGCGGCGACGCCGAGACCATCAAGACCACCATCATGGGTGGCCGGGTCGCGGCGATGCCGGCGTGGGGCGAGGTGTTGGGCGAGGCCGGGGTGAAGAACGTGGCCGCGTATGTGCGTCATGATCTGGCCAAATTGCCGTTGCCCGCCGACAGCAAGGCTGACCTGCAAGCGGGCCAGCAGGCGTTCAGCACCACCTGCGTAGCCTGTCATGGGGCAACCGGCCAAGGCACCGAAGCCATGGGCGCGCCGAATCTGACGCACCCGGCCGGATTTATCTATGGCACCAGCCTGACCCAACTCGAGCAGACCATTCGCCATGGTCGTCAGGGTCACATGCCGGCGCAAAACGAGCTGCTGGGCAACGATAAAGTGCAATTGCTCGCTGCTTATGTATACAACCTATCAAAAGATCGCGATCAATTGAGCGAAAAGATTCAAGCTGAAAGCTCCAAGTAAAATCAACATCACTGTATACAATCCTGCGAGCGACTTGAACTATCTTGTCGCTTGCAGCTTTCTGATTGCAGCTGCTTCTTTTTGTCGCACCCCTTAACAGCCTCGCCTTTCGGTTCCCCGAATTCGGGTCTAAGCTTGCTCGATGCGGACTGGCTCATGCCGGTTGCAGGTCGATCCTGAGCGTTGTGTTCGATGAATTGGCTGACAGATTCGCCGCAAAGGCCAGTAGATACCGGCTGTCGCGCCGATTGCCATTCGTCACCCAAACCGGTCGTTTGAACACACCTCGTTACAAGCGACCTGAACCCCTCGCTTTTTTCATCCGCAGCGACTTTTTTTTCGAGGGCATTTTTGTCCTTACGCGGCGCATGGAAAGGCCGCAGAATCAGCGTTGGAAAGCATTGACCCAGGTCATGGCGCGTTGCAATGACCCCCTGCTCTCTGCATACTTGCGGCCGATTTTAATCCTAATAAAACACCCAAACCGTGGAACCTTAGAATGAGCACAGCAATCAGTCCGACTGCTTATAACTATAAGGTAGTCCGCCAGTTCGCCATCATGACGGTGGTCTGGGGGATCCTTGGCATGGGGCTCGGTGTCTTCATCGCCTCGCAACTGGTTTGGCCGGAGTTGAACTTCGGTCTGCCGTGGACGAGCTTTGGACGCCTGCGCCCGTTGCACACAAACCTGGTGATTTTCGCCTTCGGTGGTTGTGCACTGTTTGCCACTTCCTACTATGTCGTGCAGCGAACCTGCCAGACGCGACTGATTTCCGACAGCCTCGCGGCCTTCACCTTCTGGGGCTGGCAAGCGGTCATTGTCGGCGCGATCATTACCTTGCCGCTGGGTTACACCACCACCAAGGAATACGCGGAACTGGAATGGCCGATCGCCATTTTGCTGGCCATTGTCTGGGTCACCTACGGTCTGGTGTTCTTCGGCACCATCACCAAGCGCAAAACCAAGCACATCTATGTGGGTAACTGGTTTTACGGCGCGTTCATCGTCGTCACGGCGATGCTGCACATCGTCAACCACGCGTCGCTGCCGGTGAACCTGTTCAAGTCCTACTCCGCCTACTCCGGCGCGACCGATGCGATGATCCAGTGGTGGTACGGCCACAACGCCGTAGGTTTCTTCCTGACCACCGGTTTCCTCGGGATGATGTACTACTTCGTGCCGAAACAGGCCGAACGTCCGATCTACTCGTATCGTCTGTCGATCGTGCACTTCTGGGCACTGATCACCCTGTACATCTGGGCCGGCCCGCATCACTTGCACTACACCGCACTGCCGGACTGGGCACAATCGCTGGGCATGGCGATGTCGATCATCCTGCTGGCACCAAGCTGGGGCGGCATGATCAACGGCATGATGACCCTGTCGGGCGCCTGGCATAAGCTGCGCACCGACCCGATCCTGCGCTTCCTCGTGGTCTCGCTGGCGTTCTACGGCATGTCGACCTTTGAAGGTCCGATGATGGCGATCAAGACCGTCAACTCGCTCTCGCACTACACCGACTGGACCATCGGCCACGTACACGCCGGCGCGTTGGGCTGGGTGGCGATGATCTCGATCGGCGCGATCTACCACATGATCCCGAAACTGTTCGGTCGTGCGCAGATGCACAGTGTCGGCCTGATCAACGCGCACTTCTGGCTCGCGACCATCGGCACCGTGCTGTACATCGCTTCGATGTGGGTCAACGGCATCACTCAGGGCCTGATGTGGCGTGCAATCAACGATGACGGCACCCTCACCTACTCGTTCGTTGAAGCGCTGCAAGCCAGCCACCCGGGTTACATCGTGCGTGCCTTGGGCGGTGCTTTCTTCGCCAGCGGCATGTTCCTGATGGCTTACAACGTATGGCGCACCGTGCGTGCCTCGAACGCTGTTGAAGCTGAAGCCGCCGCCCAGATCGCTGTCGTTGGAGCTCACTGATGAAGCATGAAGCTGTCGAGAAGAATATTGGCCTACTGGCCTTCTTCATGGTCATCGCCGTCAGCATCGGTGGCCTGACTCAAATCGTTCCGCTGTTTTTCCAGGACGTCACCAACAAGCCGGTCGAAGGCATGAAGCCACGCCCCGCCCTTGAACTGGAAGGCCGCGACGTCTACATCGCCAACGGCTGTGTCGGCTGCCACTCGCAGATGATCCGTCCGTTCCGCGCTGAAACCGAACGCTATGGCCACTACTCGGTTGCCGGTGAAAGCGTCTGGGATCACCCGTTCCTGTGGGGTTCCAAACGTACCGGCCCGGATCTGGCCCGTGTCGGCGCGCGTTACTCCGATGACTGGCACCGCGCGCACTTGTACAACCCGCGCAACGTGGTGCCTGAGTCGAAAATGCCGGCGTACCCGTTCCTCGTGGAAAACAAGCTCGACGGCAAGGAGACGGCCAAAAAAATGGAAGTCTTGCGCACGCTCGGCGTTCCTTACACCGACGAAGACATCGCCGGTGCTCAGGATGCCGTGAAGGGCAAAACCGAAATGGACGCGCTGGTGGCCTATCTGCAAGGCCTGGGCACCATCATCAAAAGCAAACGGTGATTTAGATGGATATCGGGATGATTCGTGGCCTGGGCACCGTTGTTGTGATGGTGGCCTTCATCGGTCTGGCGCTGTGGGTGTTCAGCCCCAAGCGCAAGTCGGAGTTTGAAGACGCGACCTTGCTGCCTTTCGCGGATGATCCCGAAGCCATCAAGCACGTCGAGCAAGCTTCTAGGAGTAACAAAGAATGACTACATTCTGGAGTCTGTACGTCACAGTCCTCAGTCTCGGTACGATCTTTTCCCTGACCTGGCTGCTGCTGTCGACCCGCAAGGGCCAGCGCAGCGAGCAGACGGAAGAGACGGTCGGGCACTCCTTCGACGGGATCGAGGAGTACGACAACCCGCTGCCAAAATGGTGGTTCATGCTGTTCGTCGGCACCATCATTTTTGCCTTGGGTTACCTGGTGCTGTACCCGGGTCTGGGCAACTGGAAAGGCCTGCTGCCGGGGTACAACTACCTCGATAACGACAAGCAGACCGCGTTCGCCAACGGCCAGACCGGCTGGACCGGCGTGCACGAATGGGAAAAGGAAATGGCCCGTTCGGACGCCAAGTTCGGTCCGATCTTCGCCAAGTTCGCCGCCATGCCGATCGAAGAAGTCGCCAAGGATCCGCAAGCACTGAAAATGGGGGGCCGTTTATTCGCCTCCAACTGCTCGGTGTGCCACGGTTCCGACGCCAAGGGCGCTTACGGTTTCCCGAACCTGACCGACGCCGACTGGCGCTGGGGCGGCGAGCCGGAAACCATCAAGACCACCATCATGGGTGGTCGCCACGCGGTGATGCCGGCCTGGGCTGAAGTGATCGGCGAGCAAGGCGTTGCTGACGTTGCCGCGTTCGTGGTGAGCAACCTCGATGGTCGCAAGCTGCCGGAAGGCACCAAAGCGGATGTCGCCAACGGCCAGAAACTGTTCGCCGGCAACTGCGTGGCGTGCCACGGCCCGGAAGGCAAAGGTACGCCAGCGATGGGCGCACCTAACCTGACTCACCCGGCCGCGTTCATCTACGGTTCGAGCTTCGCGCAACTGCAGCAGACCATCCGTTACGGCCGTCAGGGCCAGATGCCTGCGCAGGAACAGCTGCAAGGGAACGACAAGGTTCACTTGCTGGCCGCTTACGTTTACAGCTTGTCCCACGGTGAAAAAGCCCCGGAAGCGAACGCCGAGTAAGGCTTACGCTTGAAACAAAAAACGGCCCCGCCAATGTGAATTGGCGGGGCCTTTTTGTTGCCGGCCTCGCTTTACTTTAAGACCTCGATGGTATCGATCAGCTCACGCCGCGGCCAATTGTTACCGTTGACCTGAAACACGTTCAGCTTCTTGCGATCATCGGCAAACTCGGCGATCAGGTAAGTCCAATTTGATGCACCGCCACTGAGGTAGACCGGCACATCGCCGAAGTTTTGATGGCTGTAGTAGAAGTAATAACCCGGTCGAGTGTGCAAGTGCCCGGCAAACACGGCAGTTACCGCATATTTAGCAATCATCGCTTTGAACCGATCGACCTGCTCGCTGCTACCCGCCCATCCACTGGGCTTGTGCAGATTTAAAAGAATGATCTTGTCTTGCGCACGAGCAGCTTTCAAATCCCGCTCAAGCCAATCGAGCGCACTCGTTATATCATAATCAACTTTAAACAGAGGAAAACCGGAAGAGAACGACACCGTATAGGTCGGCTCATTATTCAACTGCACCAGGTGCACGTCACCATAGTTTTTTGAGTAAGCGAGACTGCCATAGAATGTCTTCCTGCCTTTAATAACTCGCGCTGCAAGATCAAACGTATCGACCTTCCCCCAATACTTATCCTTCATATCCGAAATGCTGCCGGCAGCACAGTTATTCTCCGGAACACTGCAATCATTGATATTGTTTTCATAATCATGATTACCAAGACCGTAATCGTAATCACCCCCCAGGTGCTTCTCCAGAATCTCCTTGGTAGTGGAGCGTTGCCCGCTGTGGCCGAACGCCGTCAAGTCACCATTGATCATGACCGGAATCGGCCGCAACTCCCGGTTGAAAAACTTTCGGTAACTGGCAACATCCGAGTATTGGGTTTCTATCAGCCAGCGAGAGCGCTTGTCACGATCCGACGCCGACTCTTCCCCACCATTATCGGAACTTTCAGTCCATGGAAATTGCGGATCAGATGTAAAAATCAGTCGATTGGGGGAACGCTCATCAGCTTGAGCCCCAATCGTTACTGCCATCAGAAAAAACGTTAAAACACTGCACCGCCACAACTTGACTTGTTGCATGAGAGATCCTTCTCGTATGAGCTTATTAAATTAAAAGCCTGACTGGCCACTTCAATAAAACTACTGCAAGCACACGACAGTGAAAACCTTAAGTACGAATAACATTAATAACTTTTATGTCTGTCACCCCCTGAAACAACAAAAAGCAGACTTACGCTTTTAGTTCTTCTTGATGCACCCAACAACGCAAGTCTTGAATGTGCGGATCCTGCCGGTCAATGCCACCATCACCCTGCGCTCGCAGCAACAACGTCGGTGCACGGCTTTACCGTGATGGCGAGTCGCCCGCTCATATTTGGCAATTGAAATTCGATAGGCACGTTGCCCGACACGCGATAACGTCTGAGCTCTTCAGAAGTACCGCCATGCAATACACCCTCAATTAATCAGACAAGGATGCTGAGTAATGACCGAACCAGACAAAACCCTGAATTCCGAACTTCCGACCGTGGACAGCGCACTCGCGCCACTGACTGGCTCCGAAGACCTGAACAGAAAAAAACGCTCGATTGACGACGAAAACGAGATTGATAAAAAACGTGGCAGTGGCGGCCTCGACAGCCTCGGCGGTGGCCGACTGCCTTGATCGGTGAGTGAAAACGGGGCAGTGCCTGCACTGCCCTCCTCAGCTGTCACGATACCGGCAACAGCCATCGTCTATAGTCAATTGACCTGCATCATGCTTTGCTGCAATCGCTACACCATTCACGCTCTTCCCCCAACGCGACCAAAGGTCGCACCCTTGAGCTAGAGCGACAGGCGTATCATTGCGCCACTGCAATACCCCCTTTTGACCGCGGTTGGCACGTATCGACCGAGGCATTTTTCCACTGCCGTGGGATGCAATGATGAGCAACCAGATTCCGGTACACGACGTCACACCACCGAGCAAAAACGCGAACAACAGCGTTGACCTTTACGCCTCACGAGAAAAAATCTACACCCGCGCTTTCACCGGCCTGTTCCGCAACCTGCGGATGATAGGCGGCGCCGCGCTGTTTCTGCTGTATTTCGGTACGGTCTGGCTGAATTGGGGCGGCCATCAGGCGGTGTGGTGGAACTTGCCCGAGCGCAAATTCTTCATCTTCGGCGCTACCTTCTGGCCGCAGGATTTCATTCTGCTGTCCGGCCTGTTGATCATTGCCGCGTTCGGCCTGTTCTTTATAACCGTGTACGCCGGTCGCGTCTGGTGCGGTTATACCTGTCCGCAAAGTGTGTGGACGTGGATTTTCATGTGGTGCGAGAAGGTCACCGAAGGCGACCGCAACCAGCGCATCAAACTCGACAAGGCGCCGATGAGCGCCAACAAACTGCTGCGCAAAGCCGCGAAACACGCGATGTGGCTGCTGATTGGTTTTGTCACTGGCATGACCTTTGTCGGTTACTTCTCGCCAATCCGCGAACTGGTTTTTGAATTCTTCACCGGCCAGGCCGATGGCTGGTCGTACTTCTGGGTCGGTTTCTTCACCCTCGCCACCTACGGCAACGCCGGTTGGTTGCGCGAGCAAGTGTGCATCTACATGTGTCCGTATGCGCGCTTCCAGAGCGTGATGTTCGATAAAGACACGCTGATTGTTTCCTACGATCCGCGCCGTGGCGAAAGCCGTGGCCCGCGCAAGAAAGGCATCGACTACAAGGCGCAGGGCCTCGGTGATTGCATCGACTGCACCATGTGCGTTCAGGTCTGCCCGACCGGCATCGACATTCGCGACGGTCTGCAGATCGAGTGCATCGGTTGCGCCGCGTGCATCGACGCCTGCGACAGCATCATGGACAAGATGAATTATCCGCGCGGCCTCATCAGTTACACCACCGAGCACAACCTGTCCGGGCAGAAAACCCATAAACTGCGACCGCGCCTGATCGGCTATGCCGTGGTGTTGCTGGCGATGATCAGCCTGTTGGTGACCGCGTTCTTTATGCGCTCGCTGGTTGGTTTCGACGTCAGCAAGGATCGCGTGCTGTACCGCGAGAATGCTGAAGGCCGGATCGAAAACGTCTACAGCCTGAAGATCATGAACAAGGATCAGCGCGACCACACCTATGTGCTGGAAGCCAGCGGTCTGCCGGATCTGCGCCTGCAAGGCAAACGCGAGATCAAGGTGCCGGCCGGGGAGATTTTCAGCATGCCGGTCGAGCTGTCGAGCGCCCCCGAACAACTGCCATCGAGCACCAACGAGGTGAAATTCATCCTCAAGGATGCCGATGACAACAGCGTACACGTTGAAGCCAAGAGCCGATTCATCGGCCCACAAATCCGTTGAGAGAACTGAACATGCCCGCAGCAAACGCCGCAAGCCCTTGGTACAAGCACCTCTGGCCATGGATCATCATCGGGATTCTGGCCTGCTCGGTGACCCTGACCTTGTCCATGGTGACCATCGCGGTAAACAACCCGGACAATCTGGTGAACGACAACTACTACGAGGCCGGCAAAGGCATCAACCGTTCGCTGGATCGTGAGTTGCTCGCGCAGAACCTGAAGATGCGCGCCAACGTGCATCTGGATGGCGTCACGGGTGAAGTTGATCTGCGTTTGAGCGGTGACAGTCAGCCGAAAACCCTGGAGCTGAACCTGATCTCGCCGACCCAGCCGGAGAAGGATCGCAAGATCGTCCTGACTCGCAGCGAATCTGAAACCGGCCGTTACCTCGGGCAACTGAACGACAAGGTTGAAGGGCGTCGTTTTGTTGAGTTGCTCGGCAGTCAGGATGACCACGTGTGGCGCATGTTCGAAGAAGAACTGGTCAGCCACGACAAGGATCTGCTGCTGGGTGATGAACCCCTCCAGGGCGCCGAAGACCTGAAAAAATAAACAACTCCTGTGCCTGATCGTTCCCACGCTCTGCGTGGGAACGCAGCCAAGGACGCTCCGCGTCCCAGCCGAAGCGGACGCGGAGCGTCCGGGGAGGTATTCCCACGCGGAGCGTGGGAACGATCATCGGAACAAGTGCCATGACCAGCCCACTCCCCTGCTACCACTGCGCCCTGCCCGTTCCGTCGGGCAGCCGCTTCACCGCTGTCGTACTCGGGGAATCCCGCGAATTCTGCTGCCCGGGCTGCCAGGCCGTGGCCGAAGCCATCGTTGCCGGCGGCCTCGACAGTTATTACCAGCATCGCAGCGAAGCCTCGGCCAACCCCGAAGCGCTGCCGGTGCAACTGACCGACGAACTGGCGCTGTACGACCGCGCCGACGTGCAACAACCGTTCGTGCGCCATGCAGGCGATCTGGCCGAAACCACGTTATTGATGGAAGGCATCAGTTGCGCCGCGTGCGGCTGGCTGATCGAGAAACATCTGCGCACGCTGCCCGCTGTGGCCGAAGCACGACTGAACCTGTCCAACCATCGCCTGCACGTGAGCTGGGCCGACGCGCAATTGCCGCTGAGCCAGATCCTCGCCGAACTGCGCCACATCGGTTACGCCGCCCACCCGTATCAGGCCGACCGCGCCAGCGAACAACTGGCCAGCGAAAACCGTCTCGCCCTGCGCCAGCTCGGCGTCGCTGGATTGCTGTGGTTTCAGGCAATGATGGCGACCATGGCCACCTGGCCGGAATTCAATATCGACCTCAGCCCCGAACTGCACACGATCCTGCGCTGGGTCGCGCTGTTCCTCACCACGCCGATCGTCTTCTACAGCTGCGCGCCGTTCTTCAAAGGCGCAATGCGCGATTTGCGCACCCGCCACCTGACCATGGACGTCTCGGTGTCGCTGGCCATCGGCAGCGCCTACATCGCCGGGATCTGGACGGCGATCACCGGCGTCGGCGAGTTGTACTTCGATGCGGTCGGTATGTTTGCGTTGTTCCTGCTCGCCGGGCGTTATCTGGAACGCCGCGCCCGCGAACGCACTGCGGCCGCCACCGCCCAGTTGGTGAATCTGTTGCCCGCGTCGTGCCTGCGCCTGGACTGTAGCGGCCAGAGCGAGCGCATTTTGCTCAGCGAACTGCGCACGGGCGACAAGATTCTGGTGCAAGCCGGGTCGATCCTCCCAGCCGACGGCAAGATCATTGATGGCCAATCAAGCATCGACGAATCGCTGCTCACCGGCGAATACCTGCCGCAACCGCGCACGCTGGGCGATGCGGTCACCGCCGGCACCCTTAACGTCGAAGGGGCGCTGACGGTTGAAGTGCAGGCGCTGGGGCAAGACACGCGCCTGTCCGCCATCGTCCGCCTGCTTGATCGCGCTCAGGCAGAAAAACCGCGACTGGCAGAAATCGCCGACCGCGCCGCGCAATGGTTTCTGTTGCTATCGCTGATCGCCGCTGCCGTCATCGGCCTGCTCTGGTGGGAGCTGGATTCCTCGCGCGCGTTCTGGATCGTCCTCGCCATGCTCGTCGCGACCTGCCCGTGCGCGCTGTCGCTGGCGACGCCGACCGCCCTCACCGCCGCCACCGGCACCCTGCACAAACTCGGTTTGCTGTTGACGCGCGGCCATGTGCTGGAAGGCCTGAATCAGATCGACACAGTGATTTTCGATAAGACCGGCACCCTCACCGAGGGCCGCTTGGTATTGCGTTCGATCCGCCCGCTCGGCGCACTGGACAGCGAGCAATGCCTGAGCCTCGCCGCCGCGCTGGAAAACCGTTCAGAACACCCGATTGCCCGGGCTTTCGGTCGCGCACCGCTGGCGGCAGAGGAAGTTCACAGCACACCGGGGCTCGGTCTCGAAGGCTTGGTCGGCGAGCAGCGTTTGCGCATCGGTCAGGCGCAATTTGTCTGCGCCCTCAGCGGCGCGGCAGTCCCGACGATGCCGGACGAAGCAGGCCAATGGCTGCTGCTGGGCGACGCTCAGGGACCGTTGGCGTGGTTCGTCCTTGATGACCGCTTGCGCGATGACGCCCCCGCCCTGCTCGCGGCGTGCAAGGCGCGCGGCTGGCGCACATTATTGCTATCGGGCGACAGCTCGCCGATGGTCGCCAGCGTAGTCGCTGAATTGGGCATCGACGAGGCCCGTGGTGGTTTGCGCCCTGACGACAAACTGCAAGTCTTGCAACGGTTGCACAAGGAAGGTCGCAAGGTGCTGATGCTTGGCGACGGCGTCAACGATGTGCCGGTACTGGCGGCGGCCGACATCAGCGTGGCCATGGGTTCGGCCACCGATCTGGCGAAAACCAGCGCCGATGCGGTGCTGCTGTCCAACCGCCTCGACGCGCTGGTTCAGGCCTTCACATTGGCGCGGCGCACGCGCCGGGTAATCATCGAGAACCTGCTGTGGGCGGCGCTGTACAATGGCCTAATGTTGCCGTTCGCCGCCCTCGGCTGGATCACGCCGGTGTGGGCCGCGGTCGGCATGTCGATCAGTTCGTTGACCGTGGTGCTCAACGCTTTGCGCCTGACTCGCCTGCCGGGTTCGCCGCACGCCAGCACTCGTTCGGAAACCCGCCCGCTGCCGGCCTGAGCCGCGCGGGCATGGAGTACAGATGCCAGCTCTCTACGTGATGATCCCCGCCGCACTGCTGATCGTGGCCATCGCCGTTTACATTTTCTTCTGGGCGGTGGACAGCGGTCAGTACGACGACCTCGACGGCCCGGCCCACAGCATCCTGTTCGACGATCAGGATCCGCAACACACCGCCGCCGTCGACGAAGTCAACGCGACCAAACCGGACGACAAGGCCCCACCCCATGCTTGAACTGGCGCCACTGCTGGTCTCGGCGCTGATCCTCGGCTTGCTCGGTGGCGGCCATTGCCTGGGCATGTGCGGCGGCTTGATGGGCGCGCTGACCCTGGCGATTCCCAAGGAGCAACGCAGTCGGCGTTTTCGTCTGCTGCTGGCGTATAACCTCGGACGGATTCTCAGTTATGCCACGGCGGGATTGCTGATCGGTCTGGCGGGCTGGGCGGTTGCCAACAGTCCTGCGGCGATGTTCATGCGCGTACTGGCCGGTTTGTTGTTGATCGCCATGGGTTTGTACCTGGCCGGTTGGTGGAGCGGGCTGACGCGGATCGAAAGCCTCGGACGCGGGTTGTGGCGGCACATTCAGCCAGTGGCTAACCGTTTGTTGCCCGTGTCGAGTGTGCCGCGTGCGTTGTTGCTCGGCGCGTTGTGGGGCTGGCTGCCGTGTGGGCTGGTTTACAGCACGTTGCTGTGGTCGGCGAGTCAGGGCAATGCGCTGGACAGTGCGTTGTTGATGCTCGCGTTTGGGCTGGGGACGTGGCCGGTCTTGCTCGCCACGGGCCTAGCGGCAGAGCGCGTCACTGCGCTGTTGCGCAAGCGCAGCGTGCGCATGACGGGTGGGCTGCTGGTCATCCTTTTCGGCGTCTGGACCCTGCCCGGCCCGCATCAACATTGGCTCATGGGGCATTAAGATCAAAAGATCGCAGCCTTCGGCAGCTCCTACAGAGTTACACATTCCAAAGTAGGAGCTGCCGAAGGCTGCGATCTTTTGATCTCCTGCGGTTGATGCAAATCAAGTGCCTCATCGCCGCACCCCGATAGACTCCCCCCACACTGCCAGCCTATTCGGGGGAATGCCCGCATGCTCGACGCCATTCGTTGGGACTCTGATCTGATTCGCCGTTACGATCTCGCGGGACCGCGCTACACCTCGTATCCGACGGCCGTGCAATTTCACAGTCAGGTCGGCTCGTTCGATCTGTTTCACGCTCTGCGCGACAGCCGCAAGGCCCTGCGCCCGTTGTCGCTGTATGTGCATGTGCCGTTCTGCGCGAACATTTGCTACTACTGCGCCTGCAACAAGGTCATCACCAAGGATCGCGGCCGCGCCCTGCCGTACCTGCAACGTCTGGAGCAGGAAATCCAGTTGATCGCCTGCCACCTCGACCCCGCACAAAAAGTCGAGCAACTGCACTTCGGCGGCGGCACCCCGACCTTTCTCAGCCACGATGAACTGCGTCAGTTGATGGCGCACCTGCGCAAGCATTTCAATCTGCTGGATGACGATTCCGGCGATTACGGCATCGAAATCGACCCGCGCGAAGCCGACTGGTCGACCATGGGCCTGCTGCGTGAACTCGGTTTCAATCGCGTCAGCATCGGCCTGCAAGACCTCGATCCGGCCGTACAACGCGCAGTCAATCGCCTGCAAAGTCTGGAAGAAACCCGCGCCGTGATCGATGCGGCGCGCACCCTGCAATTTCGCTCGATCAACATCGACCTGATTTACGGCCTGCCCAAACAGACCCCGGACAACTTCGCCCGTACCGTCGAGGAAGTCATCAGCCTGCAACCGGATCGGCTCTCGGTGTTCAACTACGCGCACCTGCCGGAACGCTTTATGCCGCAGCGGCGGATCAACACCAGCGAACTGCCGAGCCCGGCGCAGAAACTGGAGATGTTTCAGCGCACCACCGAACAATTGATCGCCGCCGGTTACCGCTACATCGGCATGGATCACTTCGCCCTGCCCGATGACGAACTGGCGATTGCTCAGGAAGAGGAAACCCTGCAACGCAACTTCCAGGGCTACACCACCCACGGCCATTGCGATTTGATTGGTCTGGGGGTTTCGGCGATCAGCCAGATTGGCGACCTGTACTGCCAGAACAGCAGCGATCTGAACGAATACCAGAACAGCCTCGCCGCCGCGCAACTGGCAACCAGCCGTGGCTTGGTGTGCAACGCCGATGATCGGCTACGACGTGCGGTGATTCAGCAACTCATCTGCAACTTCAGTCTGGATTTCGCCGAGATCGAGCAGCAGTTCAACATCGATTTTCAGGGTTACTTCGGCGCGCTATGGCCACAACTGCAAGGCATGGCCAACGATGGCTTGATCACTCTGGATCGTGACCGCATCGAGATTCTGCCGGCGGGACGCTTGCTGGTGCGTTCGGTGTGCATGGTGTTTGACGCTTACCTGGAGCAGCAAAACCGCCAGCGTTTTTCCCGGGTGATCTGAGCGCCCAGCAAAATGAACCAGTCCGGACAGCGACACTTTGCCGGCAGGACAGACGCGCCACGCACTGGCCTGAACGTCCTCTTGTGGGTTACCCTTACGTCTTATGTGTGTTTTCCCACAAGGATTAAAGAAATGTCCGAGCCAGTTAAACTGCGCGCTCATAACCAGGCTCATTGCAAGGATTGCAGCCTGGCCCCTCTCTGCCTGCCACTTTCTCTGAATCTGGAAGACATGGATGCGCTGGACGAGATCGTTAAACGTGGCCGCCCGTTGAAAAAGGGTGAGTTCCTGTTCCGCCAGGGCGACACGTTCGATTCCGTTTTTGCAGTACGTTCCGGCGCCCTGAAGACTTTCAGCCTGAGCGATTCCGGCGAAGAACAACTGACCGGCTTCCACTTGCCAAGCGAACTGGTCGGCCTGTCCGGCATGGACACCGAGAAACACCCGGTGTCCGCTCAGGCGCTGGAAACCACCTCGGTCTGCGAAATTCCCTTTGAACGCCTCGACGAACTGGCCCTGCAATTGCCGCAGTTGCGCCGTCAGTTGATGCGCGTGATGAGCCGCGAAATTCGCGATGACCAGCAAATGATGTTGCTGCTGTCGAAGAAAACCGCCGACGAGCGCATCGCCACCTTCCTGGTCAACCTGTCCGCACGCTTCCGCGCTCGCGGCTTTTCGGCCAATCAATTCCGCCTTGCAATGTCGCGTAACGAAATCGGTAACTACTTGGGTCTGGCGGTGGAAACCGTGTCCCGCGTGTTCACCCGCTTCCAGCAAAACCAGCTGATCGCCGCCGAGGGCAAGGAGATTCACATCCTCGACCCGATCCAGCTCTGCGCGCTGGCCGGTGGTTCGTTAGAAGGCTGATCTCGATCCGCGGTTGAGCGAAGCGTTTCAGCCGCGGGTATACTGCGCCGTTTGCAGCCCTGCCAGGACACCTCGACGATGGTCTTCGACTCCTTCGACATCAAATCCCTGATCCGCCCCGTGATCGACTTCCCGAAACCGGGCGTGATCTTTCGCGACATCACCCCGCTGTTCCAATCGCCCACGGCCCTGCGCCTGGTGATGGACAGCTTCGCCCACCGCTACGTGGAGGCTGATTTCACCCACATCGGCGCGATGGATGCGCGCGGTTTTCTGATCGGTTCGGTACTGGCCTATCAGTTGAACAAGCCACTGGTGCTGTTCCGCAAGCAAGGCAAACTGCCGGCGGACGTGCTCGCTGAAGGTTACGCGACCGAATACGGCGAAGCGTTTCTGGAAGTGCACGCGGATAGCCTGTGCGAAGGCGATTCGGTGGTGATGTTTGATGATTTGATCGCCACCGGCGGCACCCTGATTGCGGCGGCCAACCTGATTCGTCGCATGGGCGCGCGGGTGCATGAGGCGGCGGCGATTATTGACCTGCCGGAGCTGCAAGGTTCGCAGCGTCTGCAGGACATGGGCATCCCTACCTTCTGCCTGACGCAGTTTGCGTTGACCGATAAGTAATCAAGAGCAAAAGATCGCAGCCTTCGGCAGCTCCTACATTGGGATGTGCGTTTCCCTGTAGGAGCTGCCGAAGGCTGCGATCTTTTGACTTTAAAGCCCCATCTGCTTGCTGATAATCTCGTTCATCACTTCCCGCGTCCCGCCGCCAATCGACAAGATGCGGTTATCCCGATACAGCCGCTCCACCAGACTCTCGCGCATATACCCCAGCCCACCAAGAATCTGCACCGCCTCCGTGGTAATCCGATCCGAGGTGTCCGTGGCAAAGTTCTTCGCCATGGAAATCTCTTTGATCACACTCTGCCCCGCCGCCATTTTCGCCGCTTGCCGGTAAGTGAATTCGCGTGACACTTCCAGCGCTGTGGCCATCTCGGCCAGTCGATGTTTGATCACCTGAAACTTGCCAATCGGTTTGCCAAAGGCTTCCCGCTCGCGCGCCCACTTCAGGCTTTCCTCCAGTGCAAGCTGCGAAGTCATGTTGGCCATCAGCGCCAAGGCCAGGCGTTCGCTCTGAAAATTGCCCATGATGCAGGCGAAGCCCATGTTCTCGGCGCCGATCAGATTTCCTACAGGCACACGGCAATCGTCGAAGAACAATTCAGCCGTGTCCGACGCCCACCAGCCCATTTTCTTCAACTGACGGCCCACGGTGAAACCGGGTGTGCCCTTCTCGATCATCAACAGGCTGATGCCACCGAAGCCTGGCGCACCGGTGCGTACCGCGACGGTGTAGAAATCCGCGCGCACGCCACTGGTAATGAAGGTTTTGCTGCCGCTGACCCGATAGACGTCGCCATCACGCACGGCGCGGGTTTGCAGGTTGGCGACGTCAGAGCCGCCACCGGGCTCGGTAACTGCCAAGGCGCTGATCTTTTCGCCGCTGAGCACTTGTGGCACGACGCGATCTCGCACTTCAGGGCGAGCCCATTTGACGATGGGCGGCAGACCGATATCCAGCGAGCCAAGCCCCGCTACCAGGCCACCAGAGCCGCAGCGCATCAGCTCTTCACTGGCGGCGACCTTGGCGAAGAGATCGCCTTCATGGCTGCCACCGAGCGCTTCCGGGTAGCCGATGCCGAGGATGCCGGCGGCACCAGCCTTCAGGTACAGCTCACAGGGGAAGCTTTCGGCTTCTTCCCACTGGTCAATGTCCGGCAGGATTTCGCGTTCGACGAAACGTCTGACGCTGTCGCGGACTAATTGATGGCTTGGGTCGAAGTATTCCTGAAAGGCAGGCATGGGCGAGCTCCACGGAAGGGTTCGCCGAACTTAACCGAGCGCTTGCTTGGTTTACAAGATACAGAAGAGCAAAAGATCGCAGCCTGCGGCAGCTCCTACATTGGAATGCGTTTCCCTGTAGGAGCTGCCGCAGGCTGCGATCTTTTGATTTTTATCAGAGGGAAATCGGTTTCCGCCCGGCAAACGAATGCGCCAGCGTGCCGCCATCCACCAGTTCCAGTTCGCCACCCAACGGCACACCGTGAGCAATCCGCGAAGCGATCAGGCCTTTGTTCTGCAACAACTGCGCGATGTAATGCGCTGTGGCTTCACCCTCAACCGTAGGATTGGTCGCAAGGATCACTTCAGCAAACGTCCCCGCCTCTTCAATCCGCGCCATCAGTTGCGGAATACCGATCGCCTCAGGCCCGAGACCGTCCAGCGGCGACAAATGCCCCTTGAGCACAAAGTAGCGGCCACGGAAGCCCGTTTGCTCGACCGCATAGACATCCATCGGCCCTTCGACCACACACAACAACGTGTCATCGCGGCGGGTGTCGGCGCATTGCGGGCACAGATCGTCTTCGGTCAGCGTGCGGCATTGGCGGCAGTGACCGACCCCTTCCATGGCTTGGCTCAAGGCCTGAGCCAGACGCAGACCGCCGCTGCGATCACGCTCGAGCATCTGCAACGCCATGCGCTGGGCGGTTTTCTGACCCACGCCGGGCAAGGTGCGCAGGGCGTCGATCAGTTGGCGAATCAAAGGGCTGAAGCTCATGGGTAAAAAGTCCGACAAAACAACGAGACGCGGTTTATACCCGCGCCTCTGGCCAGCGTCAAATACTCAGTCCTGAGCGACCCGCACCACCAGTTTGCCGAAGTTACGCCCCTCCAGCAGACCGATAAACGCTTCCGGCGCCTGCTCCAGGCCATCGACCACGTCTTCGCGGAATTTCACCTTGCCATCGCGCACCCACGGCACCATCGCGCTGATGAATTCCGGCTGACGATCGCCGTAGTCATCAAACACGATGAAACCCTGAATGCGTACGCGTTTGGTCAGCAACGTACGCTGCAGCATCGGCAGACGATCCGGGCCTTTCGGGGCTTCAGAGGCGTTGTAACCGGCGATCAGGCCGCACAGCGGGATGCGCGCTTTAGGGTTGAGCAACGGCACGACCGCGTCGAATACGTGGCCGCCGACGTTTTCGTAATAGATGTCGATGCCATTCGGGCACGCCTTGGCCAGTTGCTCGGCGAAGTCGTCAGCCTTGTGATCGATGCAGGCGTCGAAGCCCAATTCCTCGACCACGTATTTGCACTTCTCGGCACCACCGGCGACACCGACCGCGCGCAGGCCTTTGATCTTCGCCACTTGCCCGACCACCGAACCGACAGCACCGGACGCGGCAGCGACGACGAGGGTCTCGCCTTCTTTCGGCTGACCGATGTCCATCAGGCCCATGTACGCGGTCATGCCGGGCATGCCCAGCACACCGAGGGCCATCGACGGGCTCGGCAACCCGGACGGGATCGGGATGATGTCGCGGCCATCGCTGATGCTGTGGCTTTGCCAGCCTGTGGCACCGACCACCAGATCACCTTTATGAAACTTCCGATGACGCGAGTCTTCGACGCGACTGACAGCGCCACCGGTCATCACCTCGCCGATTTCGACGGGCGCGGCGTAGGACGGTGCGTCACTCATGCGACCGCGCATGTAGGGGTCGAGGGACAGGTAGAGGGTTTTCAGCAGTATCTGGCCGTCCTGCAGATCGGGCAGCGCTTCGCGTTCGAGGCGGAAGTTTTCCGGGGTCGGCGCGCCAACCGGACGCGAGGCAAGGACGAAGCGTTGATTGAGGGTAAGAGGGTCGGACATGTCAGCGTCTCCTGTGAATGATGAATTCAGCGGGTATAGGGAGCAGACCGTTGAGGCGGTGGGGTGTTCGATGTTTCTTCAGGTGGACTGAGTCGACTTCTTCGCGAGCAAGCCCGCTCCCACATTCGACCGCATTTCTCCAGATGGAATGCAATCACCTGTGGGAGCGGGCTTGCTCGCGAAGGCGTCCGCATGACCAACACAGCTCTCCACCCGCCAGAAACAAAAATGCCAGGCGCAATGCCTGGCATTTTGTGTAGCTCATCTGCCGCCGATTGGCGAATCAGAATGGCAGTTTCATACCCGCAGGCAGGTTCATGCCGGCGGTCATGCCGCCCATTTTTTCCTGGCTGCTGGCTTCGATCTTGCGCACGGCGTCGTTGACGGCGGCGGCGACCAGGTCTTCGATCACTTCACGGTCGTCTTCGTCCAGACCCGGCAGCAGGGTCGGGTCGATGCTGACGCGCTTGAGGTCGTGACGACCGGTCATCACCACGGTGACCATATCGCCGCCGGCCTTACCGGTGACTTCGGCGTTGGCCAGTTCTTCCTGCATCTTGGCCATTTTTTCCTGCATCTGCTGCGCCTGCTTCATCAGGCCGGCCATGCCACCTTTCATCATGGGAATCACCTCAAAAGTACTTGGATCAAAACAGCGCCCGGCCATGGAGGCCGGCCACCTTCAGTTATTAGCCTTGGGCGACCAAGGCGTCGACAGGTTCAATAGTATCGTGTCGCACCACCGCGCCAAACTGCTGAACCATCTGCTGGATGAACGGATCGCCATGAATCGACTCCTCCGCTTCGCGCTGACGGTTGGCCCGGCGACGGGAGGCGGCCTGAGCCGGGGTCTCCTGCTCGGGTTTGATCAGCTCGATGGTCAGCGTCAGCGTGCGACCGTGGAACTGGTTCAACGCATCGTTCAGACGTCGCTGCTGCGTGGCGTTGAACAGCGCACTGTGCGCCGGATCGAGGTGCATCAGCCAATGATCGCCATCAACCGCGATCAACGTACAGTTGGCGGCGATGCTGCCGGTCATGCCGGAGATCGGCAGTTTCGGGAACAGCTCAAGCCATTGCAAGGCCAGACCGGTGGCTGGCGCCGCTGCGGGCTCAGGTTCGGGTTCCGGCTCTGGGTCGGCGGCGTGTTCGCTGGCCAGTTCGTCGAGGTAGCTGTACGCCGAGTCCATGTCCGGCTCGATGTAATCCTCGTCCAGCGGCGGCTCGTCGTCCATGTCGGTGCCCGGGGTAGCGGCATCGACGTCGGCGACTGACGGCTCTGGAATCGGCGCGGCGGCCCACTCCGGCGCGTCAGGGACGACGCTGTCCGGGGTCGGCAACGGCATCGGCGGCAACTCGGGTTGCTCGGCAGCGGTTTCCAGCATGGGCTCGACGGCAGGTTGCTGAGCTGGCTCGGGTTCTGGCTCAGCCTCGGCTTCTACCGGATCGTTCCACGGCAGATCGACAACGGCTTCGGCGACGACGGGCGTTGGCTCTGGCTCTGGCTCTGGCTCGGCAACTGGAGCAACAGGAGCAACCGGCGCAGGCTCTGGAGCTGGCGCAGGTGCTGTTACAGGAGCCGGCGTCGGGGCAACAGCCGCAGCAACCACCGGCGCAGGTTTAGGCGCGGCAGCCACTGAATTTGCGGAATCAACTGTGGCCTGGCTGATCCCCACTGGCTTTAGCGGTTGCCTCGGGGCGTCCGCCGTATCAGCCGGCCGGAAGGCCAGCATCCGCAGCAGCACCATTTCGAAACCGCCGCGCGGATCCGGCGCCAGCGGCAAATCGCGGCGGCCGATCAGGCCCATCTGGTAATAGAACTGCACATCTTCGGCCGGCAAGGCTTGCGCCAGCGCCAACACGCGATCGCGATCGCCATGGCCGTTGTCGACGCCTTCCGGCAGCGCTTGAGCGATAGCGACGCGGTGCAGCACGTTGAGAATTTCCGAGAGCACGCCGTTCCAGTCAGGGCCCTGCTCGGCCAGGTGGCGCACCGCTTCAAGCAATGCCTTGGCATCGCCTTCAATTAACGAATGCAGAACGTCGAAGACCTGACCGTGATCCAGCGTGCCGAGCATCGCCCGCACGTCGGTGGCGAGTACCTTGCCTTCACCGAAAGCAATGGCCTGATCGGTCAGGCTCATGGCGTCACGCATCGAACCGTCAGCGGCGCGACCGAGCAGCCACAGTGCATCGTCTTCGAACGGCACGCTTTCGGCGGTCAGCACGTGGGTCAAATGCTCGACCACGCGCTCCGGCGTCATGTTCTTCAGCGAGAACTGAAGGCAGCGCGACAAAATCGTTGCCGGAAGTTTCTGCGGGTCGGTGGTCGCCAGGATGAACTTGACGTACGGCGGCGGCTCTTCGAGGGTTTTCAGCAGCGCATTGAAGGAATGGCTGGAGAGCATGTGCACTTCGTCGATCAGGTAGACCTTGAAGCGCCCACGGCTCGGCGCGTACTGCACGTTGTCGAGCAACTCGCGGGTGTCTTCGACCTTGGTGCGGCTCGCGGCGTCGATCTCGATCAGGTCGACAAAGCGGCCTTCGTCGATTTCACGGCACACCGAGCACTCGCCGCACGGGCTGGAAGTGATACCTGTCTCACAGTTCAGGCATTTGGCAATGATCCGCGCAATCGTGGTTTTACCCACCCCGCGAGTACCGGTAAACAGGTACGCGTGGTGCAGCCGCTGGCTGTCCAAGGCATTGATCAGAGCTTTGAGCACATGGGTCTGGCCGACCATTTCGCGGAACGAGCGCGGACGCCATTTACGTGCAAGAACCTGATAACTCATCGAAAACCGTCGCAGCGAAGGAAGCAGAAGCGGCTAATGCTAGCGGAGCAAGGGCAAAATTGCATCCGATGTCCTCGTCTAATGTGGCTAAGCTCCATCAGCAGAGGCTTTTATCGGCTCAGGACAGGGAATTACCGGAGCGTTTATGCGTTGGGCCGTGGGGGCACTGCTGGGATTCAGCCTGAGCGTGGCGGCCGCAGAGCCACCGCTGCGCTTTGCCATGCCCGACAGTTGGGCGATGCCGATGGTGCAATACGAACGCGGCCGCCCGACCCAGGGCATCCTCTACGACATCATGCTCAGCCTCGCCACCCAGGTCGGCGCGCCGGCCGAGTTTCACGTGCTGCCGCGCGCCCGGGTGCAGAGCGCCATGGAGCACGGCGAGATTGATGTGCGCTGCTATGCCGCGCAATCGTGGCTGCCGAATCAGTCGGGGGATTACATCTGGAGTCTGCCGCTGTTGTTTCAGCGTGATCTGTTGGTCAGTCGCAAGGATCAGCCTGCCAACGTCGACCCTCCCAGCCTGCCCCGGCAATCCATCGGCACCGTGCTTGGTTACATCTACCCTACCCTGCAACCACTGTTCGATACCGATCGCTTGCACCGCGAAGATGCGCGCAATCAGGAGCAGGTGTTGGAGAAGTTACTGGCCGGGCGTTATCGCTATGCGGTGAGCAATCAGTGGACGCTGGACTGGTTCAATCAGCGCCTGACGCCGGAGCAGCAATTGCAAGCGGTGGCGGTGTTGCAAGAGCAGAAGGTCGGTTGTTATGTAAGGAACGACCCGAAGGTGCCGGTGCAACGGATCTTGCGCACGTTGTTGCGGATGAAAATGTCGGGGGAGATTGATGAGATTATCCGGCTTTACACCGGCCAGTCCGACAACACCCCATAACTGTGTAGGAGCAAGGCTTACCCGCGAAGGCGGTGTGTCAGTGAAAAAATGTAAACCTGACACACCGTCTTCGCGGGCAAGCCTTGCTCCTACAGGATCTTTGTCAGCAGGGGATTTGTTTCGTTTTGGAAAATCGCAGACACAAAAAAACCGCAGTGGGTGAAACCCATGCAGTTCTGGTTGAAGCGTTCGATTGTTCGTTAAGGTGGCGACCCCACCAGCCACACCCCGGCACACAATGTTCCCGCTGTGGCTGCTGCCTTCCGGCTCTGACCAGGTTCACGGGTAATCGTTGCGGGGGGACCGATGGGGTCACCATAACGACGCTTGCCTGTCGGCGAGCCGCGCCATTGTACCTATCTGAGACGAAGTTACAACCGTTGGTTTCAGATTAAAAACATGAACAAGGTCAAGGACATAAAGATCGCAGCCTGCGGCAGCTCCTACAGGGCCAGTACCTCGTCCGCTTTGCCGCCCGCCTGCTGGATCACCAGATGAATAAAGTGCAGCTTGGCAATCGCAGCCGCCGGCAGCACGAACGGGTAAAAATCCGGCTGGCCCATGCTGCGTGACAATTCATTGAGCATGCCGGCCAACTCGATCCACGCATTAACAAACGCCAGGAACGCCTCGCCACCGGGATGCTGCGGGTCGTACAGCGTGCTGCTCGGAAACGGCTGGTAATCGAAATCCATTTCCCGCGCGCTCATGCCAAACCCCAGCGCCGTGTCCACCGCGTCCATCATGTGCAGGTAATGCGCCCATGTTTCCGCCCAGTCTTCCCACGGGTGCATGGTCGCGTAGGCGCTGACATAGTGCTGAGGCCAGTCGAGGGGCGCGCCTTGTTGGTAATGACGATCGAGCGCCTCGGCGTAACTGGCGCGCTCGTCGCCGAACAGGTTACGGAATGAATCGAGCCACGGGCCGTTGGCGATCAGCCGATCCCAATAGTAGTGCCCGACCTCATGCCGAAAATGCCCGAGCAGCGTGCGATACGGTTCATGCATCTGCGCCCTCACCCGCTCGCGGTGGGCGTCGTCGGCTTCTTTGATGTCGAGGGTGATCAGGCCGTTCGCGTGGCCGGTCATCGGCGCGTTGCCTTCGAGGTCGACGCCGATGAAATCGAAAGCGAGGCCGCTGTCTTCATCCACGGTTTTCGGGATGACCTGCAAGCCAAGAGTGATCAGTTGCGCGACGAGGCGGCGCTTGGCGATTTCAACCTTGCGCCAGCGCTCGGGATTTTCCGGATCGGACAGGTCGGGGATGGTGCGATTGAGGCTGCAAGCGACGCACAAAGCATCGTCGACGTTGGCCGGCAGCAGCCAGTTGCACGCGGCGGGCGTGTCGAGGTTGGCGCAGCGGCGAAACAGGCCTGCGTCGGGATCAGCATCCAGCGTCCACGTGCCGTTCTCCACACCGGGCGACAGGGAGGTGATGCGGCTTTCTTCCGGCTGGTAGCCGAGCAAGGCATTGCAGGCCAGGCACTGGCTGTTGCGAAAGAACAACGACTGGCCGCAGCGGCACGGCCAGACTTTGCTGTTGCGCGAAGATTCGCCCATGAACGGCGCGATGATGCGAGAACTCAGTTGCTCGAAAAAACGGTGCATGGCGATCTCTCTCTGGGGCTTGCAGAGACTAGATCATTCTGGCGCGATGATCGTTCCCACGCTCTGCGTGGGAATGCATCCAGTGACGCTCTGCGTCACAGCGGACGCGGAGCGTCCGGGGCGGCATTCCCACGCGGGAGCGTGGGAACGATCAAGTGCAACCAAGTGATAGCACCATTGTGGCGAGGGGATTTATCCCCGCTGGGTTGCGAAGCGACCCCAAATCCATACGACGCTGTTAATCAGGTGTACCGCGTTGTCTGGTTTTGCGACGACTGCGTCGCCGAACGGGGATAAATCCCCTCGCCACAGGGTTTTGTGTCAGACCTGAAGGCCATGGGCTTTGTGTCAGACCTAAAGGCCATGGGTTTTGTGTCAGACCTGAAGCCCATGGGTTTTGTGTCATACCTGAAGGCCATGGGTTTTGTGTCAGACCTGAAGGCCATGGATTTTGTGTCAGACCTGAAGGCCATGGGTTTTGAGGAATGCGATGAAGGTTTCTTCGTCCATCACTTTTACGCCCAGCTCATTGGCTTTGGTCAGTTTCGATCCGGCACCGGGGCCTGCAACAACGCAATGAGTTTTCGCCGAGACCGAACCGGCAACCTTCGCCCCCAGGCTTTCGAGGTGATCTTTAGCCACATCCCGGCTCATCAACTCGACCTTACCCGTCAGCACCCAGGTCTCGCCGGACAACGGCAAGCCTTCGACGACTTTCTTCTCGCTCTGCCAGTGCATGCCGAAATCACGCAGTTGCTTCTCAGAAGCCTCAGCCAGTTGTCGATTCTCCGCGACCGCAAAAAACTCGCGCACCGAATTCGCCTGTTTCTCCGGCAACGCCTGACGCATGTCCAGCCAGTCGGCGTTCATCACCGCTTCCAGCGAACCAAACTTGTCCGCCAGTTTCTGCGCGCCACCCGGGCCGACCGAAGGAATGTGCAGCTTGTCGAGGAAACCGCCAAGCGTGGTGCTGGCCGCGAATTCTGCGCCCAACTCGCCCTGATCCTGAATCTGCAAGCCATGGCCCAGCAATTCGGTGATCACCTGCTGGTTATGCGCATCTTCAAAGAAGCTGTGAATCTCGTGCGCCACTTCCAGACCGACATCCGGCAAATACGTCAGCACTTGCGGCAACGCCTGCTGCACGCGCTCCAGCGAACCCAGCGAGCGCGCCAGCACCTTGGCGGTCTCCTCGCCGACATCGGGAATGCCCAGCGCATAGATGAAACGCGCCAGCCCCGGCTTCTTGCTGTCTTCGATGGCCGCCAACAGCTTGTTACTGGAGACCTCGGCAAAACCTTCAAGATCGACGATGTCGTCGAACTTCAGCGCATACAAATCGGCCGGTGAACTGACCAAGCCCTCATCGACCAACTGCTCGACGCTCTTGTCGCCCAAGCCTTCGATGTCCATCGCCCGACGCGAGACGAAGTGGATGATCGCCTGCTTCAGTTGCGCGCCACAGGCCAGTCGACCCACGCAGCGATACACCGCGCCTTCGCTGACGGTTTCCTTGCCCTTGCTGCGCTTGATCAGTTGCGTGCGCTCAACGTGCGAGCCGCACACCGGGCAGCTCTCGGGAATCGCCACTGGGCGGGCGTTGTCCGGACGACGCTCCAGCACCACTTGCACCACTTGCGGAATCACGTCACCGGCACGGCGAATGATCACGGTGTCGCCGATCATCAGGCCCAGACGCGCGACTTCGTCCATGTTGTGCAGCGTGGCATTGGCCACGGTGACGCCAGCCACCTTGACCGGTTTCAATCGTGCGACCGGCGTAACAGCGCCAGTGCGACCGACCTGAAATTCCACATCAAGCAGCTCGGTGAGTTCTTCCATCGCCGGGAATTTATGCGCGATCGCCCAGCGCGGTTCGCGGGCGCGGAAGCCCAGTTCGCGCTGATCGGCAATGCTGTTGACCTTGAACACCACGCCGTCGATTTCATAGGTCAGCGCGTTACGGCGTGCGCCGATGTCGCGGTAGTAATCCAGGCATTCGTCGATGCCTTTTGCCAGTTTCAGCTCATGGCTGATCGGCATGCCCCACTTCTGCAATTGCTTGAGGTTGCCGATGTGGGTGTCGGAAATGTCGTGGGAGACCTGGCCGATGCCGTAGCAGCAGAATTCCAGCGGACGGTTGGCGGTGATCTTCGAATCCAGCTGACGCAAGCTGCCGGCGGCGGCGTTGCGCGGGTTGGCGAAGGTCTTGCCGCCGACTTCCAGTTGCGAGGCGTTGAGGCGCTCGAAACCGGCCTTGGACATGAACACTTCGCCGCGCACTTCGAGGGTCGCCGGCCAGCCTTCGCCGTGCAGCTTCAGCGGAATGTTGCGCACGGTGCGCACATTGACGCTGATGTCTTCGCCGGTGGTGCCGTCGCCGCGTGTGGCGCCGCGTACCAGCACGCCGTCCTGATACAGCAGGCTGACCGCCAGGCCATCGAGTTTCGGTTCGCAGCTGTATTCCACCGCCGCGCCGCCGCCGAACAAATCGCCGGCAGGGATATCAAGACCTTCGGTGACGCGACGATCGAACTCGCGCATGTCGCTTTCTTCGAAGGCGTTGCCGAGGCTGAGCATCGGTACTTCGTGACGCACCTGAGTGAACGCGGTGAGCGCCACGCTGCCGACGCGCTGGGTCGGCGAGTCGCTGGTGATCAGTTCCGGATTGGCCGCTTCCAGCGCCTTGAGCTCGTGGAACAACCGGTCGTACTCGGCGTCCGGAATGCTCGGCTCGTCGAGGACGTGGTAACGGTAGTTGTGCTGATCGAGTTCAGCGCGCAGCTCGAGAATGCGGTTTTTGGCGGCGGTCATGGGTGTTCTCTCATAAAGCAAAAGAGCAGCCGAGGCTGCTCCAGTTTCATCCTTAAAAGATCGCAGCCTCGTTGCACTCGACAGCTCCTACAGGATCGCGATCCTCTGTAGGAGCTGCCGAAGGCTGCGATCTTTTGATCTGGCCTTAGCGCTTCTGGGTCAATGCGCGGCGTTCGAATTCAACGATGCGCTGACGGTAGTGCTCGATCGTCTGCGCGGTCAGCACGCTGCGCTGGTCATCTTTCAGCTCGCCGTTGAGTTCCTGCGACAGCTTGCGGGCTGCGGCCACCATCACGTCGAAGGCTTGCTTTGGATGACGCGGGCCTGGCAGGCCGAGGAAGAAGCTCACCGCCGGGGTGCTGAAATGGTCGATGTCGTCCAGATCAAAAATGCCCGGTTTGACCGCGTTGGCCATCGAGAACAGCACTTCACCGTTGCCGGCCATGCTTTCGTGACGGTGGAAAATATCCATTTCGCCAAAACGCAGACCGCTTTCCAGAATGTTCTGCAACAGCGCCGGGCCTTTGAAGCCGGCGGCGTCGCGGCAGATCACGCTGATCACCAAAACTTCTTCAGCTTGCGGCTGATCTTTTTCGACCACGGCCGGTGCAGGCTTGCTGTCGTCGGCGAAATCATCGTCACGGCTGCTGAAGCTCGGGCCGTCATCCAGATCCAGATCGAGGTTCAAGTCGCCCTGCGCCGAACCTTTGCCGCCACGTTTGCCACGTTTGTTGCCGGAATCGCGAGGCTCGCGTGCTTCGCGGGCCGGCATGCTCACCGACGGCAAATCGTGTTCGTCCAGCTGCGGCTCTTTATGCGTGTCCAGCACGCGGGCCGGGCCCAACAGCTCAGCGCTGGTGTCCTCGTCCGGCAGGTTGGACAGACTTCGGTCAAGACGGAACTTCAGTTTTCCCTTGCCGCCGCGCATACGGCGCCAGCCATCGAAAAGAATACCGGCTATCACTATGATGCCGATGACGATCAGCCACTCGCGCAGACCGATTTCCATGTAATCCCGTGCCTCTATAAAAAATGCTGAAAAATAAGGGGTTTACACTGTGCAAACCGCTTTAAAACGTGGCGCCAACTCTATGTTCTGACAGGCGTTTTGCCCACGTATACGAAAATTTGACATTAAACTAGCACGACCAAAGGCAACTTTACACCGTCTGTCGAAATCGCTGCGCAAATTGTGAGCTCGCTTCGCTCAGGCTTCGAGCCGTAAGCTTCTAGCTTGTAGCTCAAAGCTTGTCGCTCAAAGCTGCGCCGCTAGGCGTCCACCATCGCCATTGCCTCTTCGACATCCACGGCCACCAGTCGCGAACAACCCGGTTCATGCATCGTTACGCCCATCAACTGCTCGGCCATTTCCATGGCGATTTTGTTGTGGGTGATATAG
This sequence comes from Pseudomonas rustica, assembly GCF_049959085.1. Classification (NCBI taxonomy): domain Bacteria; kingdom Pseudomonadati; phylum Pseudomonadota; class Gammaproteobacteria; order Pseudomonadales; family Pseudomonadaceae; genus Pseudomonas; species Pseudomonas rustica. Next base: position 3,561,428 of record NZ_CP188200.1, read on the forward strand.
ATGAACTGCACGGTCTGCGACATCTCTTTGACCAAGCGTGCGTAGCGTCCAACGTTAGCGTCATCCAGCGGCGCGTCAACCTCATCGAGCATGCAGAACGGCGCCGGGTTCAACTTGAAGATCGCAAAAACCAGTGCCAATGCGGTCAGGGCTTTTTCCCCGCCGGAGAGCAAATGGATGGTGCTGTTCTTCTTCCCTGGCGGCTGCGCCATGATCGTTACCCCTGTATCGAGTAGATCTTCGCCCGTCAGTTCCAAATACGCGCGCCCGCCACCGAAAACTTTTGGGAAAAGCGCCTGTAAACCGCCATTGATCTGATCAAAGGTATCTTTGAAGCGGTTACGGGTTTCCTTGTCGATCTTGCGGATAACGTTTTCCAGCGTCTCCAGTGCTTCGACTAGATCGGCGTCCTGCGCATCCAGATAGCGCTTACGCTCAGACTGCTGCGTGTATTCGTCGATGGCCGCGAGGTTGATCGCGCCCAGGCGTTGAATCCGCGCATTGATGCGTTCGAGTTCTTCTTCGGCTTCGCGTTCACTGGCTTGGGCGGTTAATGTCGCGAGCACGCCGTTGAGATCGTAGCCGTCTTCGAGCAATTGATCCTGCAAGGCCTTGCGGCGCACGGTCAGGGCTTGCCATTCCATGCGCTGCTGTTCGAGTTGGCCGCGAATCAACTGCGATTGTTGTTCAGCCTGAGTCCGGCGTTTTTCCGCGTCGCGCAATTCGCGGTCGGCGTCTTCCAGGGCGATCTGCGCAGTCTTGAGTTCTTCGTCGACGGTCATGCGCTTGTCGAGCAGCTCTTCGAGTTTCAGGCGCAGCTCTTCCAGCGGCGCCTCGCCCTCCTCCAGGTTCAGACTCAACTGTTCGCGTTTTTCAGTCAGGCGCTCGGACTGCATTTCCAGACGCTCCAGCGCCTGACGCGTGGAGTCATGCTGCGCGCGCAACGAGCCGAGCCGCACGGCCAATTGATGCGCATGATCCTTGTGCTGCCGCGCTTCCTGACGCACGCGATCGAGGCGTTCGCGCAGGCTGTCACGCTGGGCCAGCAACAACTCGCGTTGCTCGGTGTCCAGCGCCATGGCATCCAGCGCTTCCTGCAACTGCATGCGCGCTTCGCCGACTTGTTCGTGCTCAAGCTCACGCTGTTCGCCGAGTTCGATCAACTCTTCATCGAGACGGGTGCGACGCAGAGTCAGCTGTTCGGCCTTGGCTTTGCCGGCGGACAACTGAGCTTTCAGTTCGCCTTGCTGGCGCGCTTCGTCTTGCAGCAAACGACGCAAATGTTCGCGACCGTTTTCCTGCTGACGCTGTTGCGCACGCAGGGTTTGCAGACGGGTTTCCATGGCCTCGACGGTGGCTTCTTTCTCTTCGCGTTCGAGGTGCAGCGCTTCGATTTCCTGACCACGGGCGAGCATGCCGCTTTCCGCTTCGCTGGCACGTCGTACACGTAAAAAGTGTCGACCGACCCAGTAACCGTCGCGGCTGATCAAGCTCTCGCCAGCACTCAACTGCCCGCGTAAAGCCAACGCCTGCTCGAGGCTGTCGACCGGTTTGACCTGACCGAGCCACGGCGACAGATCGATCTGCGCATCGACTTTATCCAGCAAGCTGCCCGCTGCCCGCACGCCATCATTGCCGGGGCTGAGCAGGCGCAAATCGCCCTGAGTAAAACCGGACAAATCGAAGCCACCGAAGTCGTCGACCAGCACCGCTTGCAGATCGGCGCCGAGCACGGTTTCCACCGCCAATTCCCAACCGGCCTCGACCTTCAAACCTTCAGCCAGGCGCGGACGCTCGGCGAGGTTGTGCTCCTTCAGCCACTCGGCGGTGCCGGTGCCCGGATCGAGCGCGGCTTGCTGCAAGGCTTCAAGGGATGCGAGCCGACCATTGAGGCGCTGTAAATCGCCCTGCGCCTGCTGCTGCGCGGTCAGCGCTTGCTGCAATTCCTGACGCAGTTGTTCGAGTTTTTCGACCTGCGCTTCTTCGCTGGTCTGCAAATCTTCGAGGGTCGCTTCGGACTCGGCGAGCTGCTCGTTGAGCTCCATGATCGCCGCGTCTTCCGGGTCGGCCGAGAGCAACGCGCGCTCTTCGCCGAGACGCTTTTGTCGATCGGCGAGGCGCTCCATGCTGGTTTCCAGCTGCTGGATGCGCGACTGCTGCACCTCAGCCTGACGGCGCGGTTCGGCGGCAGTCAGGTTGAAAGCGTCCCACTGTTCCTGCCAGCCGTGCATGACGCTTTCGGAATCTTCCAGCGCCGCAGCGGCTTCTTCGGCGGCCGCGCTGGTGACTTCTTGCTCGGGGGTGAGCATGTCCAGCTCTTCGCCGAGGGTCAGCAGCAGTGTGCGATCGTGGCCCAGATGCGATTCGGTTTCGAGGCGGGCGCGCTCGGCTTCTTTCAGATCGTCTTGCAACTGCCGCAGACGTTGCTGGCCGTGCTGGATGCTCTGTTCGACCCGGGCGATGTCACCGCCGACCGAATAGAAGCGCCCTTGCACCAGATTGAAGCGCTCGGACAGATCATGGTGACCGTCGCGCAGGCGCTCGATGGCCGCGTCGGCATTACGCTGCTCAGCGACCAAGGCTTCGAAACTGATTTCCTGAGTGCCGATGATCGACTCGCGCTGACCGACCTGATCATTCAGATCCTGCCAGCGCAGGGCCGACAGTTGCGCCTTGAGCTGACGCTCCTCGGCTTTGAATTCTTGGTACTTCTTCGCCGCTTCGGCCTGACGGTGCAGGCGTTCGAGTTGACGCTCGAGCTCATCGCGCAAGTCAGTCAGACGCGCGAGGTTTTCGTGGGTGCGGCGGATGCGGTTTTCGGTCTCGCGACGGCGCTCTTTATATTTCGAGATGCCCGCGGCTTCTTCAATAAAGTTACGCAGGTCTTCGGGCTTGGATTCGATCAGCTTGGAGATCATCCCCTGCTCGATGATCGAGTAGCTGCGCGGGCCGAGACCGGTGCCGAGGAAGATATCGGTGATGTCGCGACGACGGCATTTGGTGCCGTTGAGGTAATAGGTGGTCTGGCTGTCGCGGGTGACTTTGCGGCGAATGGAAATTTCCGCGTAGGCCGCGTATTCGCCCAGCAGCGTGCCGTCGGAGTTGTCGAAAACCAGCTCGATACTGGCCTGACTCACCGGTTTGCGGCTGGTCGAGCCGTTGAAGATGACATCGGTCATCGACTCGCCACGCAGGTTTTTCGCTGAACTTTCGCCCATCACCCAGCGAACGGCGTCGATGATGTTCGACTTGCCGCAACCGTTCGGCCCGACGACCGCCGCCATGTTACTGGGGAAGTTCACCGTGGTCGGGTCGACGAAGGATTTGAATCCCGCCAGTTTGATGCACTTGAGCCGCACGCTTAAGCGCCCGTCAAGGCAGCAACCACCAGATCGCAGCTGCGCTGGCCGTAAGCCGTGAGCACGATGCGGATCTGCGGCAAATCACGGGCAAGCACGGCGGCCAGCAGGCGTTCGAACAGTTCGAGGAACTCGCTCATTTCCGCCTTGCGCTGTTCGAGGGCGAGGAAGTAGGCGCGGCTCATCGCCGGCTGCAGGTTCTCGACCGTTTCTTGCAGGTAAGGATTGTTGGCGAACGGATAGGCGGCGCGCATCACGCTGAAGCTGTCATCGACAAAGCTGCGGATGTCCTGGCGCTCGTAGCTGGCGGTCAGGCGCTGCTGGATCTGCACGAACGGCGCCATGTCCGACTGGACTTGCCAGCCATTGGCCACCGAGTTGCCGAGCAGGATGTACAGCTCGCTCATCAGCGTGCACAGGCTCTGCACCTTATGCGGCGTCATTTCGGTGACGTGCGCACCACGGCGCGGCAGGATCGCGATCAGGTGGCGGCGTTCAAGGATCAGCAAGGCTTCACGAACGGAGCCGCGGCTGACATTGAGGGCCAGCGTGACCTTTTGTTCCTGGATGCGCTCTCCCGGCTTCATTTCGCCACGAATGATGCGTTCGGCGAGGTGGTGAGCGATTTGCTCGGCGAGGCTGTCCGGCGCCTTGAACGTCATGGTTGTCCTTCAAACTCTATCGATCTGCACAAGCGGCGCAGTGTAGCGCAAATGCGGGCTCATGGCGGAGTGCCCACTCAGCGGTTTTTGGCACGATTCCCGCAGTTTTCTTTAGAAAACCAAACAAAAAACCAGGCTGACCAATGAAGGTCAATACTGAATAGACACGTTGTTGATCGACGAAATGGATTTTCCTGACCTTTAAGTCAGAAAACCATTGACCGAAAAGTCAGACCTGCTAAATTCGGCTCAAGTCGGTTAACAACAATAATGAGTCTGCGAGGCCTTCCGTGATCCAGTTTTTACTTAACCAGGAACTCCGTAGCGAGCACGCCCTGGACCCGAATCTGACCGTGCTCAACTACCTGCGTGAACACGTTGGTAAATCCGGCACTAAAGAAGGTTGCGCCAGCGGTGACTGCGGCGCCTGCACCGTAGTGGTCGGCGAGTTGCAAACGGATGACGATGGCCGCGAACACATTCGCTATCGCAGCCTCAACTCGTGCCTGACCTTTGTCTCGTCGCTGCATGGCAAACAATTGATCAGCGTCGAAGACCTCAAGCACAAAGGTGAACTGCACAGCGTGCAGAAAGCCATGGTCGAGTGCCACGGCTCGCAGTGCGGTTTCTGCACCCCCGGTTTCGTCATGTCGCTGTTCGCCCTGCAAAAGAACAGCGATGCACCCGATCACGCCAAAGCCCACGAAGCACTGGCCGGCAACCTCTGCCGTTGCACTGGCTACCGGCCGATTCTGGCGGCTGCCGAGCAATCCTGCTGCGGCAAGCAACCGGATCAGTTCGATGCCCGCGAAGCGGAGACCATTGCTCGTCTGAAAGCTATCGCTCCGACCGATATCGGCGAACTGAACAGTGGCGACAAGCGCTGCCTGGTGCCGCTGACCGTCGCCGATCTGGCCGACCTTTATGACGCTTATCCCCAAGCACGTCTGCTGGCTGGCGGTACCGATCTGGCGCTGGAAGTCACCCAGTTCCACCGCACCCTGCCGGTGATGATCTACGTCGGTAACGTCGCGGAAATGAAGCGCATCGAAACCTTCGATGACCGCATCGAAATCGGCGCCGCCACTGCCCTCTCCGACTGCTACGAAGCGTTGAACGCCGAGTACCCGGACTTCGGCGAACTGCTGCACCGCTTCGCTTCCCTGCAAATCCGCAATCAGGGCACCCTCGGCGGCAACATCGGCAACGCCTCGCCGATCGGTGACTCGCCACCACTGCTGATCGCTCTCGGCGCGCAGGTTGTGCTGTGCAAAGGTGAAACCCGCCGCACCCTGAACCTCGACGATTACTTCATCGATTACAAAGTCACTGCCCGTCAGGAAAGTGAGTTCATCGAGAAGATCATCGTGCCGCGCGCCACGGCCGAGCAGTTGTTCCGCGCCTACAAAGTCTCCAAGCGCCTGGACGATGACATCTCCGCCGTCTGCGCAGCGTTCAACCTGCGCGTGGAAAACGGCGTGATCACCGATGCGCGTATGGCGTTCGGCGGCATGGCCGCGATCCCGAAACGCGCGGCCCACTGTGAAGCTGCGCTGATCGGTGCGCCGTTCAACAACGCTGTGGTCGAACGGGCCTGCGCCGCACTGGCGGAGGATTTCACGCCGCTCTCGGACTTCCGCGCCAGCAAGGAATATCGCCTGCTCAGTGCGCAAAACCTGCTGCGTAAATACTTCATCGAACTGCAAACACCGCACATCGAGACTCGGGTGACCGCTTATGTCTAACCATCACGGCGTAGAGAAAACTCAAGCTGAACTGGCTGAATTGTTCGCCAAGGATCTGACCTCCGGTGTCGGCCGCAGCGTCAAGCACGACAGCGCCGCCAAACACGTGTCCGGTGAAGCGCAGTACATCGATGACCGTCTGGAATTTCCCAACCAGTTGCACTTGTATGCACGCATGTCGGATCGCGCCCACGCGAAAATCATCAGCATCGACACTTCGCCGTGCTACGCCTTCGAAGGCGTGCGCATCGCCATCACCCACGAAGACGTGCCGGGCCTGAAAGACATCGGCCCGTTGATGCCGGGCGATCCGTTGCTGGCCATCGATGACGTGCAGTTCGTTGGTCAACCGGTGCTCGCCGTTGCGGCGAAAGATCTGGAAACCGCGCGCAAAGCGGCGATGGCCGCGATCATCGAATACGAAGACCTCGAACCTGTGCTCGACGTGGTTGAGGCCCTGCGCAAACGCCACTTCGTGCTCGACAGCCACACCCACCAGCGCGGCGACTCAGCCTCTGCGCTGGCAACCGCTGAACACCGCATTCAAGGCACGCTGCACATCGGCGGTCAGGAACACTTCTACCTGGAGACGCAAATCTCCTCGGTGATGCCGACCGAAGACGGCGGCATGATCGTTTACTGCTCGACGCAGAACCCGACCGAAGTACAGAAACTGGTCGCCGAAGTGCTCGACGTGTCGATGAACAAAATCGTCGTCGACATGCGCCGCATGGGCGGTGGTTTCGGTGGCAAGGAAACTCAGGCCGCCAGCCCGGCGTGCCTGTGCGCGGTGGTTGCGCATCTCACCGGTCAGCCGACCAAGATGCGCCTGCCGCGCGTTGAAGACATGCTGATGACCGGCAAGCGTCACCCGTTCTACGTCGAATACGACGTTGGCTTCGACAGCACCGGGCGCCTGCACGGGATCAACATGGACCTGGCCGGCAACTGCGGCTGCTCGCCGGACTTGTCCGCGTCGATCGTTGACCGTGCGATGTTCCACTCGGACAACTCGTACTACCTCGGCGACGCGACCATCAACGGTCATCGCTGCAAGACCAACACCGCGTCGAACACTGCTTACCGTGGTTTCGGTGGCCCGCAAGGGATGGTCGCGATCGAAGAAGTGATGGACGCGATTGCCCGTCACTTGAACGTCGATCCGCTGTCGGTGCGCAAGGCCAACTACTACGGCAAGACCGAGCGCAACGTCACCCATTACTACCAGACCGTCGAGCACAACATGCTCGAGGAAATGACCGCCGAACTGGAAGAAAGCAGTCAGTACTACGAGCGTCGCGAAGCGATTCGTCGCTACAACGCCAACAGCCCGATCCTGAAAAAAGGCCTGGCGCTGACCCCGGTGAAATTCGGTATTTCCTTTACCGCGAGCTTCTTGAACCAGGCCGGCGCGCTGATCCACATCTACACCGACGGCAGCATCCACCTGAACCATGGCGGCACAGAAATGGGCCAAGGCCTGAACACCAAAGTCGCGCAGGTCGTGGCCGAAGTGTTCCAGGTGGAAATCGACCGTGTGCAGATCACCGCGACCAACACCGACAAAGTGCCGAACACCTCGCCGACCGCCGCCTCCAGCGGCGCTGACCTGAACGGTAAAGCGGCGCAGAACGCGGCAGAAATCATCAAGAAACGTCTGGTCGAATTCGCTGCGCATCACTTCAAAGTCACTGAAGAAGACGTTGAATTCCACAACGGCCATGTGCGGGTGCGTGATCACATTCTGACTTTTGAAGCGCTGATCCAGCAGGCGTATTTCAATCAGGTGTCGCTGTCGAGCACCGGCTTCTACAAGACCCCGAAAATCTACTACGACCGCAGCCAGGCGCGCGGCCGTCCGTTCTACTACTTCGCCTTCGGCGCGGCATGCTGCGAAGTGATCGTCGACACCCTGACCGGCGAGTACAAGATGCTGCGTACCGACATTCTTCACGACGTCGGCGCTTCCCTGAACCCGTCCATCGACATCGGTCAGGTTGAGGGTGGCTTCATCCAGGGCATGGGCTGGCTGACCATGGAAGAGCTGGTCTGGAACAACAAAGGCAAGCTGATGACCAACGGCCCGGCCAGCTACAAGATCCCGGCGGTGGCGGACATGCCGCTCGACCTGCGCGTGAAACTGGTGGAAAACCGCAAGAACCCGGAAGACACGGTGTTCCATTCCAAGGCTGTCGGTGAACCGCCGTTCATGCTCGGGATTGCGTCGTGGTGTGCGATCAAGGATGCGGTGGCGAGCCTCGGGGATTACAAGCATCAGCCGCAGATTGATGCGCCGGCGACGCCGGAGCGGGTGTTGTGGGGTTGTGAGCAGATGCGGCAGTTGAAGGCGGTGAAGGCCGTCGAAGCTGAGACCGAGGTTGTTTGATGATCGTTCCCACGCTCTGCGTGGGAATGCAGCCCGCGACGCTCTGCGTCGCATCCTGAACAGCGGACGCGGAGCGTCCAGTGATGCATTCCCACGCAGAGCGTGGGAACGATCTGAGAGGTGTGTATGTACAACTGGATCGACGCCCTCGCCGACCTGCAGAACCAGGGCGAGCCCTGTGTGCTGGTGACGATCATCGAAGAACTCGGCTCGACGCCACGCAACGCCGGCTCGAAAATGGTCATCAGCGCCAACCAGAGCTTCGACACCATCGGTGGCGGGCATCTGGAATACAAAGCCATGCAGATCGCCCGCGACATGCTCGCCAGCGGTAAGCAGGACACCCATCTGGAGCGCTTCAGCCTCGGCGCCAGCCTCGGCCAGTGCTGCGGCGGCGCCACCGTGTTGCTGTTCGAACCGATGGGCCAGGTACAGGCGCAAATCGCCGTGTTCGGTGCCGGCCACGTCGGCCGCGCTTTGGTGCCGCTGCTCGCCAGCCTGCCCTGCCGGGTGCGCTGGATCGATTCGCGCGATGCCGAATTCCCCGAACACATCCCCCACGGCGTGCGTAAAATCGTGTCCGAAGAGCCTGTGGATGAAATCGATGACCTGCCCGCCGGCAGTTATTGCATCGTCATGACCCACAACCATCAGCTCGACCTTGAACTCACTGCCGCGATCCTCAAACGCAACGACTTCGCCTACTTCGGCCTGATTGGCTCGAAGACCAAACGCGCGAAGTTCGAACACCGTCTGCGCGATCGCGGTTTCGACAGTAGCGTCGTGCAACGCATGCGCTGCCCGATGGGCATTGGCGAAGTCAAAGGCAAACTGCCTGTGGAAATCGCCATCTCCATCGCCGGCGAAATCATCGCCACCTATAACGCCAACTTCGGCCAGCAGACTGCCAGTGCCGAACCGATTGCCAAACTGCTGCCGGTTTCGCGGCGCAGTCAGGCCGCCAAACTCAAAGCCTCAAACTGATTAGAGAACCCTCATGCCTCTGACTCGCAAAGCCTACCGCGCCGCCATCCTGCACAGCATTGCCGACCCCGCCGAAGTCGGGATCGAAGCCTCCTACGAGTATTTCGAGGATGGCCTGCTGGTGGTCGATGGCGGCAAGATCAGCGCCCTTGGCCACGCCAGTGATTTGCTGCCGACCCTGCCGGCGGACATCGAAATCACCCAATATCAGGACGCCCTGATCACCCCGGGCTTCATCGACACGCACATTCACTTGCCACAAACCGGCATGGTCGGCGCCTACGGCGAGCAACTGCTCGACTGGCTGAACACCTACACCTTCCCGTGCGAAAGCCAGTTCGGCGACAAGGCGCATGCTGACGACGTCGCGGATATCTTCATCAAGGAACTGCTGCGCAACGGCACCACCACCGCGCTGGTGTTCGGTAGCGTGCACCCGCAGTCGGTGAACTCGTTCTTTGAAAAGGCCGAGCAGCTCGATCTGCGCATGATCGCCGGCAAGGTGATGATGGATCGTAACGCGCCGGATTATCTGACCGATACCGCCGAATCCAGCTACGTCGAAAGCAAGGCGCTGATCGAGCGCTGGCACGGCAAGGGTCGCTTGCACTACGCGGTGACCCCGCGTTTCGCACCGACCAGCACCCCGGAACAACTGACCCTCGCCGGGCAACTGCTGACTGAATACCCGGATCTGTACATGCAGACCCACATCAGCGAGAACCTCAAGGAAATCGAGTGGGTCAAGGAACTGTTTCCGGAGCGCAAGGGCTACCTCGACGTTTACGACCACTACAAATTGCTCGGCGAGCGCTCGGTGTTCGCCCACGGCGTGCACCTGTGCGACGACGAATGCGCGCGTCTGGCGGAAACCGGCTCGGCGATCTCGTTCTGCCCGACGTCGAACTTCTTCTTGGGTAGCGGCCTGTTCAATCTGCCGATGGCCGAGAAGCACAAACTCAACGTCGGTCTGGGCACTGACGTCGGCGGCGGCACCAGTTTTTCGCTGCTGCAAACGCTGAACGAAGCGTACAAAGTGATGCAGCTGCAAGGTGCGCGACTGAGCCCGTTCAAGTCGCTGTACTTGGCGACGCTGGGTGGCGCGCGGGCGCTGCGTCTGGAAGACAAGATCGGCAACCTGCAACCGGGTTCCGACGCTGACTTCCTGGTGCTGGACTACAACGCGACGCCGCTGCTGAGCTATCGCTTGAAGCAGGCCAACAACATTGCCGAGTCGTTGTTTGTGTTGATGACGCTGGGTGATGATCGTACGGTGCAGCAGACGTATGCGGCGGGTGCGCTGGTGCATCAGCGCTAATCCACCCTACTCCATGATCGTTCCCACGCTCTGCGTGGGAACGATCAGGCATAAAAAAATCCCCCGTTGGTGTTCACCCCGGGGGATTTTTATTGCCTGTCAGGACGATCAAAAGATCGCAGCCTGCGGCAGCTCCTACATTGGATCGCACGCCCCTGTAGGAGCTGCCGAAGGCTGCGATCTTTAGACCTTTGCTGCAGGGCGCCCAGGCTTCTTGGTCTGCAACAAATGCGAGAACACCGCATGCAAATCATCCGACGCGCTTTCTTCGTCGAGGTTGAGCTTGCTGTCGATGTGATCCATGTGATGCATCATCAAACGCACCGCCAGATCGCCGTCGCGCTTTTCAATCGCGTCGATCAACTGGGTGTGTTCGTCGTAGGAACAGTGCGAACGGTTGCCGCTTTCATACTGGGCAATGATCAGCGATGTCTGCGACACCAGGCTGCGCTGGAAGCTGATCAACGGCGCGTTCATCGCCGCTTCCGCCAGTTTCAGGTGGAATTCGCCCGACAGACGAATACCGGCGCCGCGATCACCGCGCGAGAAGCTGTCGCGCTCATCGTTGACCATCTGGCGCAGTTCGGCGATCTGCTCGGCGGTGGCGTGTTGCACCGCCAGCTCAGTGATCGCGCGCTCGACCAGACGACGGGCGAGGAACACCTGACGCGCCTCCTCGACACTCGGGCTGGCGACGACGGCGCCACGGTTCGGCCGCAACAGCACGACGCCTTCATGGGCCAGACGCGACAGCGCGCGGCGAATGATGGTGCGGCTGACCCCAAAGATTTCCCCCAGCGCTTCTTCGCTCAACTTGGTGCCGGGCGCCAGACGCTGTTCGAGGATGGCCTCGAAGATATGCGCGTAGACAATATCGTCCTGGGTTCCGCTGCGGCCGGCTTTGCCTGCTCGCGGCTGTTTCTTGAGGGGTTGCAACTGTTCGTTCATGGGCACTCGAGTCGGGAGAACTGCGGCGAATAGACCGTGACTGTAATACGGCACAGTAGGTCGCTGGCAAGTATCGCGTAAAAAACACCGCGATTGTACACAATGGATGGTGGCAACACGACTGTACGGCTGTTTGTGAGTTCGGCTGTATTGCAACGATCCGTTACGATTGAGTTTAGGCTTGATCCCGAAATCCGCCGCCCGTCTCTATCTCAATGTAGGAGCTGCCGAAGGCTGCGATCTTTTGATTTTGATTTTCTAGAAGAAAGATCAAAAGATCGCAGCCTTCGGCAGCTCCTACAGGGGAATACTATCTGTAGAAGGAACACCGCCGTCATGAACGACGCCACGCACACTCAGCTCCGCCCCCTGGCCGACACTTCGCCGTCGGCGATCGTCGCCGGTTTCATCGCGATGATGACCGGCTACACCAGCTCCCTGGTGCTGATGTTCCAGGCCGGGCAAGCGGCGGGCCTGACCAGCGGGCAGATTTCTTCGTGGATCTGGGCGATTTCGATCGGCATGGCAGTGTGTTCGATCGGCCTGTCGCTGCGCTATCGCACGCCAATCACCATAGCCTGGTCGACGCCCGGCGCGGCACTGCTGATCACCAGTCTGGGTGGCGTCAGTTACGGCGAAGCCATTGGCGCCTACATCACTTGCGCGGTGCTGGTGATCATTTGCGGGCTGACCGGCAGCTTCGAACGGCTGGTGAAAAAGATCCCGGCATCCCTGGCGGCGGCGTTGTTGGCGGGGATTCTGTTCAAGATCGGCAGCGAAATCTTCGTCGCCGCACAGCACCGCACGGGTTTGGTGCTGGGGATGTTCTTCACTTATTTAGTGGTCAAGCGCCTGTCGCCGCGTTATGCCGTGCTCGCTGCACTGCTGATCGGCACCGCGCTGTCGGGCTTCATGGGATTGCTGGATTTCAGCGGTTTTCATCTGGAAGTGGCGACGCCCGTGTGGACGACGCCGCATTTCTCGCTGGCGGCGACCATCAGCATCGGCATCCCGCTGTTCGTGGTGGCGATGACCTCGCAGAACATGCCCGGCATCGCCGTTTTACGCGCCGATGGCTACACCGTCCCCGCCTCGCCACTGATCACCACCACCGGCATCGCCTCGCTGTTGCTGGCACCGTTTGGCTCCCACGGCATCAACCTCGCGGCGATCAGCGCGGCGATTTGCACCGGGCCGCACGCCCATGAAGATCGCAACAAGCGCTACACGGCGGCGGTGTGGTGCGGGATTTTCTACGGGATTGCCGGGGTGTTCGGCGCGACATTGGCCGCGTTGTTTGCAGCGTTGCCGAAAGAATTGGTGTTGTCGATTGCCGCGCTGGCACTGTTTGGCTCGATCATCAATGGTTTGAGCATTGCGATGACTGAGGTGAAGGAACGGGAAGCGGCGCTGATTACCTTTATGGTCACGGCGTCGGGGTTGACGCTGTTTTCCATCGGGTCGGCGTTTTGGGGGATTGTTGCGGGGGTGCTGACGCTGCTGATTTTGAACTGGCGCAAAGCTTAAAAGCAAAGATCGCAGCCTTCGGCAGCTCCTACAGGAGATCGCGCTCCCCTGTAGGAGCTGTCGAGTGAAACGAGGCTGCGATCTTTTGATCGACGAAAAAAAACGGCGACCCTCAGGTCGCCGTTTTTTTCAGTATCACTTAGCCGCGTTGATCGGCTTTTCCGGATACCAAACGTCCAGCAACGGGCTGACTTCATACTTGGTCAGCTCGGAGCGGGTTTTCAGCCAGGCTTCAACGGCAGCGCGCTGCTCTTCGTTGACCGAGCCACGCTTCTGCAGGCAAACCAGACCGAAGTCGTCGCCGCCAACATAACCCAGACCGTTGGCTTCCATGGCTTCTTTGATGAATGCTTCGAGGAAAGCGTCAATGGCTTCTTCGGACAAGTCTTCTTTGAAGTCCAGGTTCAGTTCGAAACCCAGCTCTTGAAATTCATCAACGCACAGTTTTTTGCGCAGACGCTGGGAACGGTTAGTCGCCATTGGAACAATCCTCTTAAGTAAATACGGCGGGCACTTTACCAGTTTCAGCAATCGTTTGCCCGCCTCTCTGGACACAGAGGCCGACCGCCTGTAAAAAAATCAATGAATCGCCACCCCGAGGAAGCCACAATCGGTTACACCTTGGGGCATAATGCCGACACTTTCGTGACCACTGAGGACCTTTTCATCCATGTCCTCGTCTTTTTCCCCTCGGCTGTAGGGTTTTATTTCATATGATCAAATCGTTGCGTCCACTGTTTCTCGCCGGCCTTCTTCTGCCTCTGGCCCTGCCTGTTTCCGCTGCCACCATCAATACTTCCCTCACCCCGAACGTCGAAAAAGCCCTCAAGGCGAGCAAATTGCAACCTAGCGCCCTGTCGCTGGTGATGGTGCCGCTCGACGGGCCGGGCACGGCGACCGTGTTCAACGCCGACGTGTCGGTCAATCCGGCCTCGACCATGAAACTGGTGACCACCTACGCGGCGCTAGAAATGCTCGGCCCCAATCATCAGTGGAAAACCGAGTTCTACACCGACGGCACACTGAGCGGCGGCATTCTCAACGGCAACCTCTACCTCAAGGGTGGCGGCGATCCGAAGTTGAACATGGAAAAACTCTGGCTGCTGATGCGCGACCTGCGCGCCAACGGCGTGACGCAGATCACCGGTGATCTGGTGCTCGACCGCAACTTCTTTATCCAGCCGCAACTGCCGGAATTCAACGATGACGGCAATGATGAGAACAAGCCGTTCCTGGTCAAGCCGGACTCGCTGCTGGTCAACCTCAAAGCCCTGCGCTTTGTCGCGCGCAACGACGGTGGCCGCGTACTGATCTCGGTCGAGCCGCCGATTGCCAGCATCCACATCGAAAACACCGTCAAAGCCCTGCCGTCGAAGCAATGCACCGGCGGCGTGCGCTACAACCCGGTGCCGCAAGCCGATGGCAGCGTGACCGTGACTGTTGGCGGCCAGTTGGGCGAAGGCTGCAGCTCGCAGACTTATCTGTCGCTGCTCGACCACGCGACTTACACCGCCGGCGCCGTGCGCGCGATCTGGAAAGAACTGGGCGGCAGCATTCAGGGCCGCGATCGCCTGGCGACCACGCCAAGCAACGCCAAACTGCTGGCTCGCGCTTATTCGCCGGATCTGGCCGAGATCATTCGCGACATCAACAAATACAGTAACAACACCATGGCCCAGCAGCTGTTCCTGAGCCTCGGCCAGAAATTCCGCAACGACGCCGACGGCGATGATGCCAAGGCTGGGCAACGCGTTGTCCGTCAGTGGCTGGCGAAGAAAGGCATCACCGCGCCGCACCTGGTGATGGAGAACGGCTCCGGCCTGTCCCGCGCTGAACGCGTCAGCGCCCGTGAAATGGCAAACATGCTGCAAGCCGCGTGGCACAGCCCGTATGCCGCTGAATACATCAGCTCGCTGCCGATCGCTGGCACCGACGGCACCATGCGTAAACGCCTGAAAACCACCGCAATGCGCGGCGAAGCGCACGTCAAGACCGGCACCTTGAACACCGTGCGGGCGATTGCCGGCTTCAGCCGTGACGTCAATGGCAATACCTGGGCGGTGGTGGCGATCCTCAACGACAAAGCCCCGTTTGGCGCCTCGTCAGTGCTCGATCAGGTGCTGCTGGATCTGTATCGCCAGCCGAAGCTGCCGCAGACTGCGTCAGTGCTCTAAAAGCAAAAGATCGCAGCCTTCGGCAGCTCCTACAGGTGAACATGTAGGAGCTGCCGAAGGCTGCGATCTTTTGATCTTCTGTAGGAGCAAGGCTCGCCCGCGAAGGCGTCGTATCAGTCAATGAAGTGGGTGACTGAACTGACGCTTTCGCGGGCGAGCCTTGCTCCTACAAGGGTTTGGCGTTAGCTCATCTGTTCGACGCGATCGCGGCCGCCCTGTTTTGCCGCGTACACGCCGGAATCCGCGCGCAGCAGCAGCGCATCCGCGCCCTCTCCCGTGCGCCAACTGGCGATGCCGAAACTCGCTGTGACTACGCCGACCACATCCACCGGCGCGCCCCGCAAGCCCTGCCACAGCTCAACCGCCAGCATGTGCGCGTGCTCGCCGTCGATGTCCGGGCACAGCACCATGAATTCCTCGCCGCCCAAACGGCAGAACACATCGGTGCGCCGCAACCGGTGGCCAATGCGTTCGCACACCGCCTGCAAAACCCGATCGCCCACGGCATGCCCGTACTGGTCGTTGATGCGTTTGAAGTGGTCGATGTCGAGCATGATCACCGACAACTCGCCGCCGCCACGCTCGACCCGAGCCATTTCAGTGGTCAGGCGTTCCTGGAAATAACGGCGGTTATGAATGCCGGTCAGCGAGTCCGTCACCGACAGCGCACGCAGTTCTTCCTCGACGCGTTTGAGGTCGGAAATGTCGGAGATGTAGCCATGCCACAACACTCCGCCGCCCGGCAGCTCTTCCGGCGTCGCCTCGCCGCGCACCCAACGCAGGCCGCGCTCGGGCAGTTGCACGCGGTATTCCTCGCGCCACGGGCTGAGGTTGTCCGCCGACTCACGGATCGAAGCGCGCACCCGCGTGGTGTCCTGCGGATGAATGCGGGTGAAGATCGCCTCGGCATTCAGTAGCAACACATCCGGCTCCAGCTCGTAGATCTCACGAATGCCGTCGCTGGCGTAGATCACGCTGAAGCGCCCGTCGAATTCCATCTTGAACTGGTAAATGCCGCCGGGTACATGGGCGCTGAGTTTCTTCAGCAACACATCCCGTGCCGCCAGCGCCTCGTGCACACGCTTGCGCTCGGTGATGTCGATGCAGATCGCCAGATGCCCGACCCAAAGCCCCTGCTCGTCGAGCACCGGGGTGGCGAGCATGTTCACTGGCAGATGACTGCCATCGCTGCGCACCAACGTCCACTCGCGCGCTTCATGACCACCGACTTCGCCGCCCTCAACCAGCATCGCGTGGCAAGTCGGAATGCTTTTGCCGTAACGCGCGCTCAACTCCGCCGAACGTGTGGCGAGTTCTCGCGGCAGATGCAGGTTTTCCAGGGTCATGTGGCCGATAACGTCAGCGCTGCTGTAACCGAGCATTTGCTCGGCGCCGGGATTAAACGTGCTGATCACGCCGCGCAGGTCGGTGGCGATGATTGCCACTTGTGTCGCCGCGTTAAGCACCCCGCGCAACTGACCATGGGTGCCGCGCAATTCCTGTTCGCTGGCGTGTAGTTCCTCGGTGCGTTGCTCGACCATGCGCACCGCGCGCTGACGCTGACTGACCAGCACATACAGCAGCGCACTGAGCAAAACGCTGAGCAGTCCACCGAGAATCACGATGCTGCCAACCGACGAATGGTTGGCCTGCATAAACGCTTCGCTCGGCAGGATATCGACCTGATAGTCGTGATCGGCCATTCGCAACAGGCGAGTCGCAGACAAGTCACTCGGCGCCGGCTCATTGGTCGATTCGAACAACACTTCGTGCTGATCATTGGTCGACAGATCGGTAATGCGCACCGACAGATAGTCATGAAATGCGTCCGGCAAGCCGTCGGCGAGCAGCTGGCGCATGCTGATCACCGCCGCGACATAACCGAACGACTGCTGCTCACCCTCATGGATCACGGGAGCCACCAAAAGCACCCCGCGCGCGTAGGAAGGTTCGGTGCTGACCAGGTGCAACGGTTGCGACACCGCCAGATTGTTCAACTGATCGGCACGCATCAGCGTGTCACGGCGCATCGGTTGCGCGAGCAAGTCGTAACCCAACGGCGAGCCGAGCTTGCTCTGGGTCTGGCTGTACAGCACCGGCACGTATTCATCGCGGGAAGCGGCCAGTTGCAGTTCGCCACGGGCATTCAGTTCGCGAATGGTGAAATCGCCCAAGCCGTCATCCCGCACGCGCTGCTCAAACGTCGCGCGCTCGGCGCCACTGACCTTGAGGGCGAACGAATAGGCTTGAGTACGCAGTAACAGAGGTTGGGTGTAACCGTCGAATTCGGCGCGGGACACCGATTCAGAATTGGAGAAGAAACGGCGCAGACCGTCGAGGCGTTGCTCTTGATCTTCAAAGCGTTCTTCGATGCGGCTGTAACGTTCATTGGTCAGCAGTTGGAAACGCTGACGCAATTGCTGGTGAAATTCGTTGAGGGTGGCCCAGGCGAGCAGCCCCGTGAGAATCCCGCCGGCGAGCAATACCAGCAGCGCGACCAGCCAGGCCGAGACTTCTTCGCTGATAAAACCCAGTATCTTCGGGCGCACGGGGTGCAACGACATAAGGACAACTCACTACGCCAATGTTCCGGGAAAAACCCCTTGGCCATGGGTTGAGTTATAGCTATTAGCCATTAATTTGGCTAGCGCTGACTGGATCCAAGAGCCTTTAAAAATCAAGGCTCTGTGGATCCAGTCTGGCGAAGCGTCAACGAGCCGTTATTTTCCAGGCGCGGTGGATCTTGGTGTTGCGGGCAAAATCCGGATCAATGGTCTGTGCGCTGATTTCCTCGACCGCGTAACGCTCGGTCAGGTTCTCTTCTAACTGGAACTTGCGGAAGTTGTTCGAGAAGTACAACACGCCGCCCGGCGCCAGACGCGCCATGGCCAGGTCGATCAACTGCACCTGATCACGCTGCACGTCGAAGATGCCTTCCATACGCTTGGAGTTGGAGAAGGTCGGCGGATCGATGAAGATCAAGTCGTACTCTTCACGGCAGCTCTCCAGCCAGACCATCACGTCGCCCTGCTCCAGTCGGTTCTTGTCCGAGAAGCCGTTCAGCGACAGGTTGCGGCGCGCCCAGTCGAGGTAGGTTTTCGACAGGTCGACGCTGGTGGTGCTGCGCGCGCCGCCCTTGGCTGCGTGCACGCTGGCGGTCGCGGTGTAGCAATACAGATTGAGGAAACGCTTGCCCTCGGCCTCTTTCTGAATGCGCATGCGGATTGGGCGGTGATCAAGGAACAGGCCGGTGTCGAGGTAGTCGGTGAGGTTGACCAGCAACTTCACGCCGCCCTCGGTGACTTCATTGAACTTGCCCTGCGCGCTCTGACGCTCGTACTGCTTGGTGCCGCTCTGGCGCTCGCGGCGTTTGACCACCACGCGGCTCTTGTCGACGTTCAGCGCCTGCGGAATCGCCGCCAGCGCATCGAACATGCGTGCCGAGGCTTTTTCCGGATCGATCGACTTCGGCGCGGCGTATTCCTGCACATGCACCCAGTCGTGATACAGATCGATCGCCATCGCGTACTCAGGCATGTCGGCATCGTAGACGCGGTAGCAATCGATGCCTTCGCGCTTGACCCACTTGCTCATCGCCTTGAGATTTTTTTGCAGACGGTTGGCAAACATCTGCCCGCCTTCGCTCAAGCGCGGCTGCTCGATCACCGGTGCCGGGGCTGGCGTCGGTTTGATCGGGTTGCCGTTCTTGTTGAACTTGCGCTCTTGCGGCTCGTCCGGGGTTTGATCGTAAGCCGCTTGCTCACGCTCGGCCTGACGCTGTTCCGGCGTACGACGCTCGCCAGTGACGAACTGATCCGGAGTGACCTTGATCAGCAACAGCTTGCACGGCAACGCGCCGTTCCAGAACGAATACTGTTTGTGGCTGCGGATGCCCATGCGCTTGCCGAGATCCGGCGCGCCGGTGAACACCGCTGCTTCCCAGTTCAGGCAAGCCTGACGCAGACGCTCGCCGAGGTTCTGGTAGAGGTACAACAGGCTGGCTTCGTCACCGAGACGCTCGCCGTACGGCGGGTTGCAGATGACCAGACCTTTCTGGTTCTGATCCGGACGCGGCTCGAAAGTGGCGACTTCGCCTTGGTAGATCTTGATCCACTCGCTCAGACCGGCACGCTCAACGTTGTTGCGACCCGGTTGAATCAAACGTGGATCGGCTTCGTAACCGCGAATCCACAGCGGTGGCTTGGCCAGACCGGCAGCGGCGCGTTCAGCAGCTTCTTCATGCAGTTTTTTCCACAGCGCTGGCACGTGACCGAGCCAGGCAGTGAAACCCCACTGCTCACGACGCAGGTTCGGCGCCATATCGGCGGCGATCATCCCCGCTTCGACGAGGAACGTACCGACACCGCACATCGGGTCAGCCAGCGCGCCGCCTTCGGCCGCAATGCGTGGCCAGCCGGAACGGATCAGGATCGCTGCCGCGAGGTTTTCCTTCAGCGGCGCCGCGCCCTGCTGCAAGCGATAGCCGCGCTGGTGCAGGCTGTGGCCGGAGAGGTCGAGGGAGAGAATCGCTTCGCCGCGATCCAGACGCAGGTGAATGCGCAGATCCGGATTGAGCTTGTCGATCGACGGACGGTCGCCCTGCGGCGTGCGCAGTTTGTCGACGATGGCATCTTTGACCTTCAGCGCGCCGAAGTGGGTGTTGTCGATGCCCGAGCCGTGGCCGCTGAATTCGACGGCCAGGGTGCCGTCGCTGAGCATGTGATCCTGCCACTCGACGTCGAGGACGCCGTGGTACAGATCTTCGGCGTCCTTCATCGGGAAGCGTTTGAGCACCAGCAACACGCGGTTGGCCAGACGCGACCAGAGGCACAGGCGATAAGCGGTTTCCATGGTCGCCATGCCACGCACGGCGGAGGTGTGCTCGCGCGCTTCTTCAAGGCCAAGCCCGACGGCTTCCTCGATGAGCAGGCCTTCAAGGCCTTTAGGGCAAGTGAGGAAGAGTTCGAAACTGTCGGACATGGTATTTCCAAAGCCTTTGGCTAGTGAATCGGCAACGCATTGCCGATCCGGTTTTCAATCAGGCGCTTTTCTAAAAGAACGCCCGCGTGGCACGAAGGTGTGCCGTTCCATCCCCGCTGCTCGGGTTAAAAGAGCTTAGATGCAAGGACAGATAAAAAAGTTGGAGTAACAAAAAGTCTTAAAGCGACCCTTCGTCGAATAGTACCCCAGCGCAAACGTGGGTCATTCTCACTAAAGAATTAAGCCCATCATCCAGCGCGGGGCCGATCATACCGGGGTTTGCTCAATAAACGTTCAATAAATACGCGGTTACTTATCGCTATAGCACCCTTTTCGTTACGTCCTTATGACAAAACGGTCATTCCATCGCTGTGACTCATTGGTTAGAACTGACCACAGGTTGACGTCGCAACGGCGTCAACACCTTGGCTCGCCACGCCGGCAGCGAGCCGCACCACGGCAGAGTTTTTTCTGCCAGACCTCGATTGAGGTCGACGCGACACAAACAGTCAACAAGTGAGGGCAACACCCTATGAGAAGACTTAAGCGTGATCCGTTGGAAAGAGCATTTTTGCGCGGATATCAATATGGCGTTGGTGGCAAATCCCGTGAGCTTTGCCCATTTACTCTACCGTCGGTACGTCAAGCCTGGATTAACGGCTGGCGAGAAGGACGCGGCGACAACTGGGACGGTATGACCGGCACTGCGGGAATCCACAGACTCAACGAACTTCACGCCGTCGGCTGACACAGGGCACTTACTCCGACACGACAATCTGAATTTGTAACGACTTACCATGCACGTCCTTCCCGGACGGCGGGCTACGGCCCAGGGGCTCCTTCGAGGAGCCCTTTTTTATGCCTGCAGAATCGACGGCACCCACCTTTCGATTGGCGGGCAACTACCCCTGTAGGAGCTGCCGAAGGCTGCGATCTTTTGATCTTGATCTTAAAAACAGGATCAAAAGATCGCAGCCTTCGGCAGCTCCTACATTGACCGTATCGGGTCGGGTTATTTGCGCAGGGCGGCGATTGCGTCTACGGATTCACGGATCAGCGCCGGGCCTTTATAGATGAAGCCCGAGTAAATCTGCACCAGGCTCGCACCCGCGAGAATCTTCTCCGCCGCATGCTTGCCTTCGGTAATCCCGCCAGCAGCAATAATCGGCAACCGCCCAGCCAACTCGCCCGCCAGCACTTTCACCGTATTGGTGCTCTTCTCACGCACCGGCGCGCCAGACAAACCGCCCGCCTCGTCGCCATGTTCCATGCCTTCAACGCCGACACGGCTCAGGGTGGTGTTGGTCGCGATCACCGCGTCCATCCCGGTGTCGATCAGCGCCTGCGCCACCTGCGCGGTTTCTTCGTCGGTCATGTCCGGCGCGATCTTGATCGCCAGCGGCACATGCTTGCCATGACGCAACGCCAGTTCGGCACGGCGCGTGGCCAGATCGGCGAGCAACTGCTTGAGCGAATCACCGAACTGCAAGCTGCGCAGGCCCGGGGTATTCGGCGAGCTGACGTTGACGGTCACGTAGCTGGCGTGGGCGTAGACCTTGTCCAGGCAGATCAGGTAATCATCGACCGCACGCTCAACCGGCGTGTCGAAGTTCTTGCCGATGTTGATGCCCAGCACGCCTTTGTATTTCGCCGCCGCAACGCGCGCCAGCAGGTTATCGACACCGAGGTTGTTGAAACCCATGCGATTGATGATCGCCTCGGCTTCCGGCAGACGGAAAATCCGTGGTTTCGGGTTGCCCGGCTGTGGACGCGGGGTCACGGTGCCGATTTCGACAAAACCGAAACCCAGTTGCGCGAAGCCATCGATGGCTGCGCCGTTCTTGTCCAGACCGGCCGCCAAACCCACCGGGTTGGGGAATTCCAGGCCCATGACCGTCACCGGGACTTTTGCCGGCGCTTTGCACAGCAGGCCGTTGAGGCCCAAACGTCCGCCCGCGCCGATCAGATCCAGCGACAGATCGTGGGAGGTTTCCGGGGAAAGTTTGAACAACATCTGACGGGCCAGGGTGTACATGGGCGGCTTTGACTCGGGCGGCGAAAAGAGGCGGCGATTATAGCCGGGCATCGCCCCACCGCGCGAGGCGCACGCGCAAATCGCGGCGAGTGGCATATGCCTTGCACCGCCATCGTTATCAGCTTGCAGGCCAATGGCGGCGTGCGGGCAAGGACAATGGCGTCGTCCCGGGTTTTGCCTGCGCAAAGTCCGCGGCGGCGTTTTTTTTTCGAGGTAGCGTTGGATGAATGAACCTTCGGTAGGGCCGCTGGCCTGGGTCAACGGCAGCGATGCCCCGGAAAAAACCGCGATCAACCTCGGCTTCATGGCCCTGAGCGATTGCGCCTCGGTGGTGGTCGCGGCCACGCAAGGCTTTGCTCAGCCTTACGGATTGACCCTGAACCTCAAGCGCCAGACCTCTTGGGCAGGTTTGCGCGACAAACTGGTCAGCGGCGAACTCGATGCCGCGCACAGTTTGTACGGGCTGATTTACGCGGTGCACCTGGGCATCGGCGGTGTCGCGCCGACCGACATGGCGGTGCTGATGGGCCTCAATCAAAACGGCCAGAGCCTGAATCTTTCACACGGTTTGCAGAACCTCGGCGTGACCAGTCCTGACGCGCTGGATCGCCACGTGCACCAAAGCCGCGCAAAACTCACCTTCGCCCAGACCTTCCCCACCGGCACCCACGCGATGTGGCTTTATTACTGGCTGGCGAGTCAGGGCATTCATCCGCTGCAGGATGTCGACAGCGTGGTGGTGCCGCCGCCGCAAATGGTCGCGCACTTGCAAGCCGGGCGCATCGACGGTTTTTGCGTAGGCGAACCGTGGGCCGCCAGCGCGGTGCAGCAGGATCTCGGCTTCACCCTCGCCACCAGCCAGACCATCTGGCCCGATCACCCGGAAAAAGTCCTCGGCTGCACCCGCGAATTCGTCGATCAGTACCCGAACACCGCGCGCGCGTTGGTGATGGCGATACTTGAAGCCAGCCGTTTCATCGAAGAGAGCCCAGAAAACCGCCGCAGCACCGCGCAATTGCTTAGCGCGCCGGAATACCTCGACGCGCCAGTTGCGTGCATCGAACCGCGTTTTCTCGGTGATTACGCCGATGGCCTCGGCAACCGCTGGCAGGATCCGCATGCGCTGCGTTTCCACGGCCATGGCGAGGTGAATTTGCCGTACTTGTCCGACGGTATGTGGTTCATGACCCAGTTCCGTCGTTGGGGTTTGCTGCGCGAGGATCCGGATTACCTCGCCGTCGCCCGTCAGGTTCAGCAGCTCGATCTGTATCGCGACGCTGCCACCGCAGTCGGCGTCGCCGCGTGGGGCACCGACATGCGCAGCAGCCAGTTGATCGACGGCAAAATCTGGGACGGCAGCGACCCGGCCGCTTATGCGCGCAGCTTCAAACTGCACGCCATGAGCGACGACTCAGCCCTTCTCGCCCGCCGCTGACAGGAGACGCGAACATGTTGCGCATTCTGCTGATCAACGACACCGCGAAAAAAGTCGGACGTCTGAAAGCGGCGCTGACCGAAGCCGGTTTTGAAGTCATCGACGAATCAGGCCTGACCATCGACCTGCCCGCGCGCGTCGAAACGGTGCGCCCGGACGTGATCCTGATCGATACCGAGTCACCGAGCCGCGATGTCATGGAACAAGTGGTGCTGGTCAGCCGCGACCAGCCTCGGCCGATCGTGATGTTTACCGACGAACATGACCCGGGGGTGATGCGTCAGGCGATCAAATCCGGGGTCAGTGCCTACATCGTCGAAGGCATTCACGCCCAGCGGTTGCAGCCGATTCTCGATGTGGCGATGGCGCGTTTCGAGAGTGATCAGGCGTTGCGCGCGCAGTTGCAGGCACGGGATCAGCAATTGGCTGAGCGCAAGCGGATTGAACTGGCCAAGGGCTTGTTGATGAAGATGAAGGACTGCAATGAGGAAGAGGCGTACACGCTGATGCGGCGCCAGGCGATGAGCCGGCAGCAGAAGCTGATTCAAGTGGCCGAACAAATCATAGCCATGAGTGAGTTGCTCGGCTGAATCAAGATCAAAGGATCGCAGCCTTCGGCAGCTTCTACAGGAGACTGCATTCCCCCGTAGGAGCTGCCGAAGGCTGCGATCGTTTGATCCTTGGCACAAATCTCGCTATGTAAAACTCAAAGGTAACCAACGGCGGTTGCCCCACCCACGACAAAGACGTCGCTCACCCGTTCGCCCCACCCGGCGCAGCAGGTAGCGGCGTTTTTGCGTTTTGGCCCCACAGACCGGGGCCGGTGGTGCGGCCGTGCGGCGCCCCACCTGCTGTTGCATGACTCCTTTCGAGACTCTTTTCAGCTGAGGTGCGCGATGAATTCAAGCTTCTGGAAATCCGGCCACACCCCGACATTGTTCGCGGCCTTCCTCTATTTCGACCTGAGTTTCATGGTCTGGTATCTGCTCGGCCCTTTGGCGGTGCAGATCGCCGCCGACCTGCACCTGACTACACAACAACGCGGCCTCGTCGTCGCCACGCCAATCCTCGCCGGTGCGGTACTGCGCTTCATCATGGGCATGCTCGCCGATCGACTGTCGCCGAAAACCGCCGGGCTGATTGGCCAGGTCATCGTCATCTGCGCACTGTTCGGGGCCTGGAAAATCGGCATTCACAGTTACGAACAAGCGCTGATCCTCGGCCTGTTTCTCGGTATGGCCGGCGCTTCGTTTGCCGTTGCCCTGCCGCTGGCCTCGCAATGGTATCCGCCGCAACATCAGGGCAAAGCCATGGGCATCGCTGGCGCGGGCAACTCCGGCACCGTGTTCGCCGCGCTGCTCGCCCCGGTGCTCGCCGCCGCTTACGGCTGGAGCAATGTTTTCGGCTTCGCCTTGATTCCGCTGATCCTGACGCTGGTGCTGTTCGCCTGGCTGGCGAAAAACGCGCCGGAACGGCCAAAAGCCAAAGCCATGACCGACTACTTCAAAGCCCTCGGCGACCGCGACAGTTGGTGGTTCATGTTCTTCTACAGCGTCACCTTCGGCGGCTTTATCGGCTTGGCCAGCGCCCTGCCCGGCTATTTCAACGATCAATACGGTTTGAGCCCGGTGACCGCTGGTTACTACACCGCCGCTTGCGTGTTCGGCGGCAGTTTGATGCGCCCATTGGGTGGCGCCCTGGCTGACCGTTTCGGCGGCATCCGCACTCTGTTGGCGATGTACACCGTCGCTGCGATCTGCATCGCTGCCGTCGGCTTCAACCTGCCAAGTTCCTACGCGGCGCTGGCCCTTTTCGTCTGCACCATGCTCGGTTTGGGGGCAGGCAACGGTGCGGTTTTCCAACTGGTGCCGCAGCGTTTTCGTCTGGAAATCGGCGTGATGACCGGGCTGATCGGCATGGCCGGCGGCATTGGTGGTTTCGCCTTGGCGGCGGGCATGGGTGCGATCAAGCAGAGCACCGGCAGCTACCAACTGGCGCTGTGGTTGTTCGCCAGCCTTGGCGTGTTGGCGTGGTTTGGCCTGCACGGCGTCAAGCGTCGCTGGAGAACCACTTGGGGTTCGGCAGCGGTGACGGCGGCGCGGGTTTGAAGCGTCGATGGCCCTGCAACTGAGTTTCGCCGAAGCCAGCGCCACCGGGCCGCGCACGGAGAATCAGGACGCTGTGCGCCTGGTCACGCCGGCCCCGGCGCTGGCGGCGAGCAAGGGTTACCTGTTCGCCATCGCCGACGGCGTCAGCCAATGCGCCGATGGCGGCCTCGCCGCGCGCTCGACCTTGCAGGCCTTGGCGCTCGACTATTACGCCACCCCGGAAACCTGGAGCGTGGCGCAGGCCCTCGACCGCTTGCTGCTCGCACAAAATCGCTGGTTGCAGGCCAATGGCGGTGGGCAGCCGTTACTCACCACTGTCAGTGCTTTGGTCATGCGCGGTCGGCGCTTTACCCTCGCCCATGTAGGAGATTGCCGGGTATACCGCTGGCACGCCGACGCGTTGCAGCGCATCAGCGAGGATCACGTCTGGGAGCAGCCGGGCATGCAGCATGTGCTCAAGCGTGCGCTCGGGCTGGATCAACATTTGGTGCTGGATTTTCTCGACGGTGAATTGCGTGACGGCGAAAGCTTTTTACTGCTCAGTGATGGCGTCTGGTCAACCCTGGGCGATACCGCGATTGCGGCGATCCTGCGTGATCAGCCGGATCTGCACCGCGCGGCGCAAACATTGGTCAACGCCGCGCATCTGGCCGGCAGTCAGGACAACGCCAGCGCTTTGCTGGTGCGGGTCGATGCGGTTGGCGAGGCGAGTTTTGGCGATGCACTGATGCATTTGCAGCAATGGCCACTGCCGCCGCCGCTGAAACCTGGCCAGTTGTTTGAAGGCTGGCAGGTGCAAGGCATCGTCGCGCAGAGCCAGCAATCGTTGCTGTATCGCGCGCTTGATAGCCAAGGTCAAACGTGGCTGTTGAAAACCCTGCCCACACGTTCCGCTGATGATTCCTGTGCCGGGCAAGCGCTGTTGTCCGAGGAATGGTTTCTGAAACGTGTGGCCGGACGGCATTTTCCTGAAGTCCATGCGTGCAATCAGCGTCAGCATTTGTACTACGTAATGCGGGAATATTCCGGCAAGACGCTGGCGCAGGTTTTTCAAAAAAACGGGGCGTTACCGTTGGCGCAGTGGCAAGACATTGCCGAACGCCTGCTGCGTGCAGTCGGGCTGCTGCATCGGCGGCAGATTCTGCATCGGGACATCAAACCGGAGAATCTGCATTGGGGGGATGACGGTGAACTGCGGCTGCTGGATTTTGGCCTGGCGTATTGCCCGGGACTGTCCGAAGACGCACCGTCGACGTTGCCGGGGACGCCGAGTTATATCGCCCCGGAAGGCTTTCGCGGTGATCCGCCGAGTGCGCAGCAGGACTTGTACGCGGTGGGCGTGACCTTGTATTTCCTGCTTACGGGGCATTTTCCTTATGGCGAGATCGAAGCGTTTCAGCGGCCGCGTTTTGGACTGGCGGTGAGTGCCGGTCGTTATCGACCGGATCTGCCGGAATGGCTGGCGCAGAGTCTGGAGCGCGGCGTAGCGGCTGATCCGCAGCAACGCTTTGAAACAGCGGAAGAATGGTTATTGGTGATGGAACAGGGCGAGCGACGCAGTTTGAGCGTGCGGCCTCGGCCGTTGCTGGAGCGCGAGCCGTTGAAGGTCTGGCGGACGATGGCGTTGCTGGCATTGCTCGGGAATCTGGTGTTGCTGGTGGTGTTATTTCATGGCTGACAGCGCGTCGCGCCATTCGCGAGCAGGCTCGCTCCCATAAGGGATTTCTGAACGACAAAGATCCACTGTGGGAGCGAGCCTGCTCGCGAAGGCGCCCGCCCGATCACTACAAATCCATCTACCTGAGCGCCCCACGAACGAGCAACCCGCCTCGATTCAGTGCAGAAAATCACCCTCAAAACCCGCGCCCCCCAATAAACCCGCCCCCACCGCCACTTGGCACAACCACTGCATTACCCCATCCAACACACACATAAAGCCCAACCTTCAACGACGAAGGCTGCGCTTCCCGAGAGAACGGGACCAGGACAAAGGCGTCCTCGCTAGGCAACTAGCGGGACGCCTTTTTTTGTTTGCGCAAAATTTCTCGAGCACGGCCTGACTGCCCACAAGAGGCCAGCCGCAGCTCCCCGGAGAACCTGATGAAAAAACTCAAACTGGTGATGATCGGCAATGGCATGGCCGGGGTTCGTACCCTCGAAGAGCTGCTCAAACTGAGCAACGAGCTGTACGACATCACCGTCTTCGGCGCCGAACCGCACACCAACTACAACCGCATCCTCCTCTCGCCGGTGCTGGCCGGTGAGCAGACCTTCGAAGAGATCGTCCTCAACGACCTCGACTGGTACCTGGAAAACCACATCAAGTTGCTGCTCAACCGCAAAGTGGTGGAGATCGACCGAGTCAAACGTCGAGTGATCGCCGACGACGGCACCGAAGCGGAATATGATCGCCTGCTGATCGCCACCGGTTCGACGCCGTTCATTTTGCCGATCCCGGGCAACACCCTGCACGGCGTGATCGGTTACCGCGACATCGCCGATACCCAGGCGATGATCAACACGGCAAAAACCCACAAGCACGCGGTCGTCATCGGTGGCGGTTTACTCGGTCTCGAAGCCGCCAACGGCCTGATGCTGCGCGGCATGCACGTCACCGTGGTGCACATCGGTGAGTGGCTGCTTGAACGGCAACTGGACAAAACCAGTGGCCAGTTGCTGCAAAGCGCCCTCGAATCCCGTGGCCTGCATTTCCGTCTGTGCGAACAAACCCAAGCCCTGCACGACGCCGGCAACGGTCGGGTCGGCTCGGTGCAATTCAAAAACGGCGACATTATCCCCGCCGATCTGGTGGTGATGGCTGCAGGCATTCGTCCCAACACCGAACTCGCGGAAAAGGCCGGCATCCCGTGCAATCGCGGGATCCTGGTCAACGACACCCTGCAAACCTACGACCCGCGCATCTACGCGATCGGCGAGTGCGCCAGCCATCGCGGCATCGCTTACGGCCTGGTTGCACCGCTGTTCGAACAGGCCAAGGTCTGCGCCAACCACCTCGCACAACTGGGGTTCGCCCGTTATCAGGGCTCGGTGACTTCGACCAAATTGAAAGTCACCGGCATCGACCTGTTTTCCGCCGGCGACTTCATGGGCGGCGAAGGCACCGAGACCATCACCCTCTCCGACCCGATCGGCGGCGTGTACAAAAAACTGGTGATCAAGGATGACGTGCTGGTCGGCGCGTGTCTGTACGGCGATACGGCAGATGGCGGTTGGTATTTCCGACAGATTCGTGAGAATCACGCCATCGGCGAGATCCGCGATCACCTGATGTTTGGCGAAAATGCGTTAGGCGACGTAGGACATCAGGGCCAGGACAAAGCCATGGTCATGGCTGACACCGCCGAAGTCTGCGGCTGCAACGGTGTGTGCAAAGGCACCATCGTCAAAGCGATCCAGGAACACGGCCTGTTCAGCGTCGATGAAGTGAAGAAACACACCAAGGCGGCAAGCTCCTGCGGCTCCTGTGCCGGGCTGGTCGAGCAGATCCTGATCAACACCGTCGGCGGCGCGGCCGACGTCAAACCGAAAAGCGAAAAAGCCATCTGCGGTTGCAGCGACCTTAACCACGGACAGATTCGTCAAGCTATTCGCGAAGAACATCTGCTGACCATCGCCGGCACCATGAGCTACCTCAACTGGCGCACGCCGAACGGCTGCGCCACCTGCCGCCCTGCCCTCAACTATTACCTGATTTCCACCTGGCCCGGCGAAGCCAAGGACGACCCACAATCGCGCCTGATCAACGAACGTGCGCACGCCAACATTCAGAAGGACGGCACCTATTCGGTGGTGCCACGGATGTGGGGCGGCGTGACCAATCCTTCGGAATTGCGGCGGATAGCCGACGTCGCCGACAAATACAACGTGCCGATGGTCAAGGTCACCGGCGGGCAGCGCATCGATTTACTCGGCATCAAAAAGCAGGATTTGCCCGGCGTCTGGAAGGATCTCGACATGCCGTCCGGCCATGCCTACGGCAAATCCATTCGCACGGTGAAGACCTGCGTCGGCAGTGAGTTCTGCCGTTTCGGCACACAGAATTCGACGCAACTGGGCATTGAGCTTGAGCATGACCTGTTCAACATGTGGTCGCCGCACAAAGTGAAACTGGCTGTCTCCGGATGCCCACGCAACTGCTCGGAAGCGGGGATCAAGGACGTAGGAATTATCGGCGTGGATTCCGGCTGGGAGATGTACATCGGTGGCAACGGCGGGATCAAAACCGAGGTCGCCGAATTCTTCGTCAAGCTGAAAACCGCCGAAGAAGTCCGCGAATACAACGGTGCCTTCCTGCAGTTGTATCGCGAAGAAGCCTTCTACCTCGAACGCACCGTGCACTACCTGCAACGGGTCGGCATGGAGCACATCAAGAAAGCCGTGCTGGAAGACCCGGAGCGCCGCAAAGCCTTGAACGAGCGCCTGCAATTTTCCCTGTCGTTCGAGCAGGATCCGTGGAAAGAACGTCTGGCAGAGCCGCAATTGAAGAAAGAATTCGACGTGATCCCGGTGAAAAATCTGGAGGTGCCAGCATGAACTGGCTCGATATCTGTGCCCTTGAAGAAATCAACGCCCTCGGTTCGCGGATCATTGCCGGGCCGAAAGGTGACATCGCGATTTTTCGCACAAGCGACGACGAAGTTTTCGCCCTCGACGACCGCTGCCCGCACAAGGGCGGACCGCTCTCGCAAGGCCTGATCTACGGCAAACGCGTCGCCTGCCCGCTGCACAACTGGCAGATCGACCTTGAATCCGGCGAAGCTCAAGCGCCAGACATCGGCTGCGCGCACCATCACCCGGCGCGGGTCGAAAACGGTCGCGTGCAGTTGGCTCTGCGGGACGCCATCTGATGAGCCCCCAGACGACCGCCTCGACCTGCTGTTATTGCGGGGTCGGCTGCGGCGTGCTGATCGAGCATGACGGCGAGCGCATCCTCGGCGTCAGCGGCGATCCGGCGCATCCGGCCAACTTCGGCAAACTGTGCAGCAAAGGCTCGACGCTGCACCTTACCGGCGACCTCGCGGCCCGTGCCCTGTATCCAGAATTACGCCTGGGCAAAGGTCTGGCGCGTAGCCGCACCGATTGGGACACGGCGCTGGAACACGCCGCCAATGTCTTCGCCGAGACCATCGCCGAACACGGCCCGGACAGTGTGGCGTTCTACATCTCCGGGCAATTGCTCACCGAGGATTACTACGCCTTCAACAAACTGGCGCGGGCCTTGGTCGGCACCAACAACATCGACAGCAATTCGCGGCTGTGCATGTCTTCAGCAGTGGTCGGCTACAAGCGCAGCCTCGGCGCCGATGCGCCGCCGTGCAGTTATGAGGATCTGGAGCTTAGCGATTGCGTGATGATCGTCGGCAGTAACATGGCCTACGCCCATCCGGTACTTTTCCGTCGACTGGAAGAGGCGAAATCCCTGCGTCCACAGATGAAAGTCATCGTCATCGATCCACGGCGCACCGACACCTGCGACCTCGCGGATCTGCACCTGGCGATTCTGCCGGGCACCGATGTCGCTCTATTCCATGGGATTTTGCACCTGTTGTTGTGGGAAGACTGGATCGACCGCGACTTCATCAAGGCACACACCGATGGCCTGGCCGAACTGAAAAGTCTGGTGCGCGATTACACCCCGCAAATGGTTTCGCAGCTGTGCGGGATCAGTGTCGAGCAATTGCAGCAATGTGCGGAATGGGTCGGCACGTCGCCGAGTTTTCTGTCGTTATGGTGCATGGGTTTGAACCAGTCCACCGCCGGCAGCGCGAAGAACAGCGCACTGATCAATCTGCACCTGGCCACCGGACAAATCGGCCGTCCGGGTGCAGGGCCTTTCTCTCTAACCGGTCAGCCGAATGCCATGGGCGGACGGGAAACCGGCAGCCTGTCCAATCTGTTGCCGGGCCATCGTGATGCCGCCAACCCTGAACACCGCACCGAAGTGGCAGCTTACTGGGGCGTGGATCAATTGCCCGACAGCACCGGCCTCAGCGCCATCGAACTGTTCGAGCAGGTAGGCAACGGCAAGATCAAAGCGCTGTGGATCGCTTGTACCAACCCTGCGCAATCCATGCCCGATCAAAGCTCGGTGCGTGCAGCGCTTGAAGCCTGCCCATTTGTGGTGTTGCAAGAAGCTTTTCGCACCACCGAGACGGCGACTTTCGCCGACCTGCTGTTGCCGGCCGCCAGTTGGGGCGAGAAGGAAGGTTCGGTTACCAACTCCGAACGGCGCATTTCCCACGTACGCAAAGCCATTCTCCCACCCGGTGAAGCACGACCGGACTGGGCGATTACGGTGGATTTCGCACAACGTCTGGAGAAACGTCTGCGCCCACAAGCATCGAGCCTGTTTGCCTTCACACAGCCTGCGCAGTTGTTCGATGAGTTCAAAGGGCTGACCCGCGGCCGCGATCTGGATTTATCCGGAATCAGCCATGCCTTGATCGACCAGATCGGCCCGCAACAATGGCCCTTCCCCGTCGGCGCGCAGCAAGGCACGGCGCGTCTGTACGTCGACGGTGTTTTTCCTACGGCAAATGGTCGAGCGCAGTTCATCGCCGACCCGTATCGCGCCGCCAAGGAACAACGTGATGCACGCTTCCCCCTGACGCTGCTCACCGGGCGCTTGCGTGATCAATGGCACGGCATGAGCCGCACCGGCACGGCAGCGCAGTTGTTCGGTCATGTCAGCGAAGCAGTGTTGAGCCTGCACCCCGACGAGATGCGTCGGCATCGCTTGCAGCCGGGTGATCTGGTCAATCTGAAAAGTCGGCGTGGCGCGTTGATCGTCGCGGTCGGTAGCGATGACAGTGTGCGTCCGGGCCAGGCCTTTCTGCCGATGCACTGGGGCGATCGTTTTCTCAAGGGCGGCGTCAACAGCCTGACCTTGCCGGCGTTCGATCCTTTGTCGAAACAACCGGAACTGAAACACAGCGGCGTGCGCCTGGAAGCGGTGAATCTGCCGTGGCAACTGTTCGCACTCATCGAAGGCAATGTTCAACAGCATTTCGAGACGCTACGACCACTCTGTGAGGCGTTTTCCTACGTGAGTCTCAGCCTTGTCGGACGTGAACGATCGGCGTTGCTGATACGCGCTGCCAGCAGCGAAGCACCGGATCCACAGTTGCTGGGTGAAATCGACCGCTGCCTGTCGCTGATCGATGGCCCGGTGCTGGCCTATGACGACCCTCGCCGCGCGATTGGCAAACGCGTGCGTATCGAGAACGGCCGGATCACCGCAATTCGTCTGGCCGGCGAAACCCTCGCACAGCATTGGCTGCAAGGCCTGTGGCTGGAGGGCCGCGCCGACGAGCAACTGCGTCGCTGGCTGCTGGCGCCGATGAGTGCGCCACCGGGTAATGCCGGAGCACCAATGATGACGGCGAAAACGGTGTGTAACTGCAAAAACGTCAGCCTCGACGCCGTGTGCACCGGCATCCGCCAAGGTCTCGATCTGCAAGGTTTGAAAAATCAACTGGGGTGCGGCACGCAATGCGGTTCCTGCGTCCCGGAAATAAAACGCCTGCTGGCTGCCAATGTGCAGCCGGTCGCGGTCATCTGATGAGGAAAGATTCCATGAATGCAAAAGTCTGGCTGGTGGGCGCTGGCCCCGGCGATCCTGAATTGCTGACCCTCAAAGCCGTGCGCGCGTTACGCGAAGCCGATGTGGTGCTGATCGATGATCTGGTCAATGACGCGGTGCTGGAACACTGCCCGGACGCGCGGATTATCGCCGTGGGGAAACGCGGCGGCTGCCGTTCGACGCCGCAGGCCTTTATCCATCGCTTGATGCTGCGCTATGCCCGCCACGGCAAATGCGTGGTGCGACTCAAGGGCGGCGATCCGTGCATTTTCGGCCGTGGTGGCGAAGAAGCGCAGTGGCTCCGTGAGCGTGGTGTTGAGGTGGAATTGGTTAACGGCATCACCGCCGGGCTGGCGGGCGCAACGCAGTGCGACATCCCGCTGACCCTGCGCGGTGTCGCGCGCGGGGTGACGCTGGTGACGGCGCATACGCAGGATGACAGCCAGTTGAACTGGCAGGCGCTGGCGCAGGGCGGCACGACGCTGGTGGTGTACATGGGCGTGGCCAAGCTCGACGAGATTCGTGATCAGCTATTGGCCGGAGGAATGGCAGCGGATACGCCGGTGGCGATGATCGAAAACGCTTCACTGCCTCATCAACGTGAATGCCGGAGTGTTCTGACGGCAATGAGCGAAGCGGCCTACAGATTTCAATTGAAGAGCCCTGCGATACTGGTCATCGGCGCAGTGGCTGGGTACGCGGAGGATCAAATGATCGCAGTACGCGAACCGCACGCGGTCTCAATGTAGGAGCTGCCGAAGGCTGCGATCTTGAAAACCTGAAACTCAAATCGCAGACAAAGAAAAGCCCGGCCTAAGCCGGGCTTTCCTCAGAGCGGCAGCTAATTACTTAGCTTGAGCTTCAACCTGCGCTTCTACGCGACGGTTTACAGCGCGGCCAGCTTCAGTTTTGTTGTCAGCAACTGGGCGGGATTCGCCGTAGCCAACAGACTGAACGCGGGACGATTCAACACCGTACTGGTTGGTCAGAACTTGCTTAACGGCGTTTGCACGACGCTCGGACAGTTTCTGGTTGTAAGCGTCAGGACCGACGGAGTCAGTGTGACCTTCAACAGTAGTGGTGGTGGATGGGTACTGCTTCATGAAGTCAGCCAGGTTCTTGATGTCGCCGTAGCTGTTGGTTTTAACAACAGATTTGTCGAAATCGAACTTAACGTCCAGCTCAACACGAACAACTTCAGCAACTGCTGGGCAGCCGTCAGCGTCAACAGTTACGTTGGCTGGGGTGTCCGGGCACTTGTCAACGTTGTCGCAAACGCCATCGTTGTCGCTGTCGGAGCAAACTTCAGCTGGTGCTGGAACTGGAGCAGCAGCAGGCTTGGAGCCGCCACCGAAGTTCACACCGATACCGACGCTTGGAGCCCACTCGGTGTCGCCTTTGTCGATGTTGTACTGAGCTTCAACGCCAGCACGGGCGTAGAAGTTGTCAGTGAAGTACAGCTTGGCGCCGCCACCAACGTTAGCGAAGGTCGAACGGTCACGGCTGTTCGAACCGTTCTGGTCGATGCTCTGGTCGGAGAAACCGGCCGAGACGTATGGACGCAGCATGTCGCCTGGGTTGTTGAAGTGGTACAGAGCGTCCAGAGCGGTGTTAGCGCCTTTAACGTTCTTGCCGTCGTCGGAACGCACGTTGTGCACTTCGTCGTAGCCCAGACGCAGTTCAACGTCGTCGGTCAGAAAGTAACCGATCGAACCGCCGAACAGGTTGCCGTTGTTCTTGAAGTTACGAGCGCTGTCGAATTGTTCTTTCTTAGCGAAGCCTTCGATTTCAACTGCGCCTTGGCCTTGTGCCAGAGCGCCGAACGAAGTGGCAGCAATAAGAGAACCAATGGCCAAGCCCAAGGTGTTTTTCAGTTTCATCCGTTAAATCCCCATCTGGTGATTGTGAAGCAGTCCCGCAAACCGGGGGACAACTCGGCGGCAAGTCTATCAGAACTTGCCTACACGTAAGAGATATTTGCGCTGAACTAAGTTTCAGCAATGCCTGCAAATTTCTCACGCAATTTATCTAGAGCACGTTTGTAACGCATTTTTGTCGCACTCAAACCCATGTGCATTATGTCTGCGATCTCCTGAAATTCCAGTTCTGCGACAAATCGTAGCACCAGAATTTCACGGTCAATCGGGTTCACATACACCAGCCAGCGATCGAGTCCGCCCTTCTCCTCGGGTTTTGGCATCTTTTCTTCAGACGCTTCTTCCAGGGGGTCAAGACTCAAAGCATCCATCAAGCGACGCTTTCGCCGTTCCTTCCGATACTGCGTGATGCATTCGTTGTAAGTGATGCTGTATAGCCATGTCTTGAACTTCGATTTCCCCTCGAAGTTCTTCAGGCCATACAGCACCTTCAGCATCACTTCCTGACAGACATCGTCTGCGTCGCGATCGTTCCCAAGATATCTCGCACAGACGTTAAATAATGTTCGCTGGTAACGCCGCATCAGTTCTTCATAAGCGCGCGTCACGTGAAAAAGCTCGGTGTGCGAGCGCGCGACCAACTCCTCATCAGAGAGCTCGCGGGGGTCGTAGCGCGTGGATAGCGTTTGGGCTTTATTCAAAACAAGTCGTGCCGACAGTCAGGTCAATGTCCGCCGCAGCCAGCATCAGCTGGCATTTAGCGGCGGCATACATTAGCAGGGTTTGCCGGATTAGCGGCTACTCACATGCTGTTCCAGCAGGATCCGATTGGAAAGAGAGACTAGCTCACCCTCATCGGTCAGCAATGTGGTTTTAACCGTGCCGATCTCTTCGATCTGCCCTTCGACCTCGCCAACACGCACTTGTTGCCCAACCTGATACAACTCACGCACATAGATTCCCGCAAGAATCTGACCGGCAATTTCCCGGCTTCCCAAACCCATGGCCAGCGCAACCGCCAGACCAACGGTAATCAACACAATGACAATCACATGGTTCAGCAGGTCGGTCTTGACCTCAAGCTGACTGATCGCCACCGAGATGCTGATAATGATCACCAGCCCCTGCGCAATCCGCCCCAGCCCCGAAGCGTAGTCGAGGCCTACGCCTTCTGCCGCCCCGCGCACCAGGCCATTGGCCAATTGTGCGAGCAAAACACCGACCAGCAACACCAGCGCGGCACCGAATACCTTTGGCAAATACAGCGCCAGCATGTCCAGCGTAGCTGAAACTCGCTCAAGTCCAAGGGATTCTGCTGCAGAAACCAAAAATATCAGCAGAACGAACCAGTAAACGATTTTTCCGATCAGGGTCGAGATCGGTACTTGCAGGCCGGCACGCGACATCAACTTGGTCAGACCGGTACCGCCCATCAGGCGATCGAGGCCGAGTTTGGCCAGCAGTTTGGACAACAAGGTGTCGAGCAGTTTGGCCACGACGAAACCCAACAGCAGCACCACCAGTGCGCCGAACAGGTTCGGAATGAAGTTAGCGACTTTGGTCCACAACGCAGTCATTGCAGTGACGAGGCTCTGAGTCCAGAGATCAAGTTCCATATTCAATCAGCCTTATCAGCAGTGCGAGCGGTAGGTTTACGAAGACGGGAAACCGGCGAGACATGTGCCGATCCATTATTCAGGGCGATCATCAGCGCGGGCAGCCAGCGGCCCAGCAGGCTGAAAAGATCACCGGCACCGACCTGGCGGTTGGCGGTTTTGAGTACGCGGCCCAAGCACGCATCGTCGTCACGACCGGACGGTGAGGCGTTGAGCATGTCGCGCAAAGACTGTTCAAACGGATCGTGCATACGCACCTCTCGTGATGTCTGTGAAAGACGCGGGCAGATTTGGTCGGGTCACATTTTGCATGGTCACACCCAGCGCAATCGGCGGAACAACCACCACTGACCGAAGGCCAGGGCGAGCACCGTCAAACAGGCAATCAGGAATCCATAAGGGCTGCTGGAGAACGGAATTCCGCCGACATTGATACCCAGCAGACCGGTGATAAAACTCATCGGCAAAAAGATGCAGGTGATGATGCCGAAGCGGTACATCGTGCGATTCATGCGCTCGCTCAAACGCCGGTCTTCAGCCTCCAGCACCAGCCCCACGCGCTCCCGGGTCAATTCGAGCTCTTCGAGATATCGCGTCAGGCTGTTGTTCAATTCGTTCCAGTAGTCGGCATCATCTTCGACAAACCACGGCAGTTTTATCCGCGTGAGCTGTCCGAAAATATCCCGCTGCGGTGCAAGAAAACGCTTCAGTCCGGCAGCCCTGCGCCGGATGTGCAAAATCGCTCCGTGCTCGGGGGTATACCGTTCGTCGGCATCCATTTTTTCTTCTTCCTCATCGGCGATTTCCGAGAGGCAAGTGACCAGATCCTGCACCTTGTTGGTGAGGAATTGCGCCAGATAAAGGATGAGTTCAGAAGCGGTTTTCGGGCCTTTGCCGTCCGCCAATTGCGCCAGCAACTCATCCGTTGCACGCAGTGGACGCAAACGCAGAGAAATGACGCGCTGAGCTGAGGCAAAAATCCGCACCGAAACCATGTCTTCCGGCTCGGCACCCGGATTGAGGTTGACCCCGCGCAAGAACAGCAGCAGCTCGGAATCCGGCAGTGGCAACAAACGCGGCCGGGTGTTTTCTTCCAGCAGCAGGTCGCAGGTGAATTCGTTGAGACCGCTGGATTTGCGCAACCAGGTCTGGGTTTGCGGATGGCTGCGATCCCAATGCAGCCACAGACTTTCATGCGCCTGCAGCTGCAAATCGTCGAGCTCAGTCCGGGCTATCGAACGCGCGCCGCCTTTACCGTCCAGCACGAGGGCATGCACCAGCCCCCATTGCGCGTTTTCTTCCTCGAACATCCGCATCCCTTTGTCGAAGCCTTATTCAGGCATTTGCAGCGGGCTCGGCGAAATGATCACGCCGTTGTTGTCCGCATAAATGTAGTGGCCCGGGTGGAACGTCACACCGGCGAAAGTCACCGGGACGTTGAGGTCGCCGAGGCCACGTTTTTCGGTTTTCATCGGGTGGCTGGCCAGCGCCTGCACGCCCAGATCGGTCTGCGCAATGACGTCGACGTCACGGATGCAACCGTAAATCACCAGCCCTTCCCAACCGTTCTTCGCGGCTTTCTCGGCGATCATGTCGCCCAGCAGCGCACGGCGTAGCGAACCGCCGCCATCCACGACCAATACTTTACCGTTGCCCTTGAGTTCGGCTTGTTCCTTGACCAGCGAGTTGTCTTCGAAACATTTGATGGTCACAATTTCGCCGCCGAACGAATCACGGCCACCGAAATTGCTGAACATCGGCTCCAGCACCTGCACCAGCTCCGGATAGGCGTCGCACAGGTCAGGCGTAAGGTAATGGTTCATCGAAAAACTCCTGTAAAAAGGAAGACGATCAAGGATGACGCACGCTATAGAGACGAGTTCCGGCGGCCGCTGTTTACCTTAGTCCATGCCATGGTCGCTGACTGAACCTGAACATACGCTGAAACGTAATAGCTAAACAGCCGCTAAAAATGACCAGAACCGCACAATGCGTCATATCTTAGCCGCAAGCCGATCCGAACGA
Organism: Pseudomonas rustica; assembly: GCF_049959085.1. Classification (NCBI taxonomy): domain Bacteria; kingdom Pseudomonadati; phylum Pseudomonadota; class Gammaproteobacteria; order Pseudomonadales; family Pseudomonadaceae; genus Pseudomonas; species Pseudomonas rustica. Next base: position 3,600,210 of record NZ_CP188200.1, read on the forward strand.
AATGCCCTTTTCAGAGCCTCTGATTCAGACCGCAGCGGCCAGATCCGCCTTCTCGCCGAGCAACGGCGTCTGTTGATCCTTCAACCAACGCGCCACCAGCGGCCACACTTCAGCTTGCGCGGCTTTGCTCACCAACATTTCGACATGGCCGAAATTGTCGTTGAAACCCTGCTCGCGCCCGAGATTGATGAATTGTTTGTGCTCGGAGCCGAGCTGCTCGAACAGCTTGCGACACGCCCACGCCGGATCCTGATGGTCACCAGCGGCTGTCACCGCGAGCACCGGCACCTGAACCTCGGCCAATCCTGCCCACCAATCCTTGTCCTTGTCGCCAAAGCGGCCGAACAAGCCGTACCAGCGCATGCTCTCGATGGCCAGACCGATCGGCTCGTCTTCCGGGCCGCGCTTGAGGCGTGAGCCGGACAACTGCGCGAAACGCTTGAGAATAAAGCGCCCGCTCCACTCCACCGGCGGGATTTTCAGCGGCCAATACGTGCGACTGACCTGCGTGCCGAAAAATGCCGCAGAGGCAACTGCCGGCTCGCCGAGGTATTCACCCCCGAGCGCAGCGGCCAAGGTGATGCCGCCGAGTGAATGGCCGATCCAGTGCGGAACCTGACCGCTCTGCTCACGCACGAACGCGGCAATCGCCGGCAGATCGTATTTGGCATAGTCGGAAACGCGATTGCGCCGGTATTCCTCATTGCGCTGCGACAGACCGTGGCCGCGCATCTCCGGAATCCACACATCGAAACCCAGCCGCGTCAGATACGCGCCAAGCCCGAGGCCTTTTGGCGAAAACCAGAAGCGCCGATTGGAAAAGCTGCCGTGCAACAGAATCACCGGCACGCCACGGGGCGCCGTGTCGTCGGCCATGCCCAAACGGGTGACGGCGATCTCCACGGACCAGTCCGGGCTGTTGCCGGGTTTCAAACGATAAACGTCTTCGCTCAGATCGCCGCGCCGCTCGGCGCTGATCAGGGCGACAGGAAATAGGTTGCTGCTGCTTTGCATAATGCTCTTGCACAAAAAAGGGCGGCATCTACAGGAGCCCGCCCTACTTCAATCTCAAAGCCCTGCCCTTTGTAGGAGTGAGCCTGCTCGCGAAAGCGGTGTATCCGTCGACATCGTTGTTGAATGTCAGTCCGTCTTCGCGAGCAAGCTCGGCTCCTACAAGGGGAGCGGGCCGCTTACATACTCATTAAGCCTGCGCTTGACCTTCGGCCAGGAAGAACCAGGTTTCCAGCACGGAGTCCGGGTTCAGCGACACGCTTTCGATGCCCTGCTCCATCAGCCATTTGGCCAGATCCGGGTGGTCGGACGGGCCCTGACCGCAGATACCGATGTACTTGCCGGCCTTGTTGCACGCGGCAATCGCATTGGCCAGCAGCTTCTTGACCGCCGGATTACGCTCGTCAAACAGGTGCGCGATGATGCCTGAGTCGCGATCCAGACCCAGCGTCAGCTGAGTGAGGTCGTTGGAGCCGATCGAGAAGCCGTCGAAGAATTCGAGGAATTCTTCAGCGAGGATCGCGTTGGATGGCAGTTCACACATCATGATGATGCGCAGACCGTTTTCACCGCGCTTCAAGCCGTTTTCAGCCAGCAGATCGACGACCTGGCTCGCTTCACCGAGGGTACGGACGAACGGCACCATGATTTCGACGTTGGTCAGGCCCATCTCGTTGCGCACACGTTTCAGCGCACGGCACTCGAGTTCGAAGCAATCGCGGAACGATTCGCTGATGTAACGCGACGCGCCACGGAAGCCCAGCATCGGGTTTTCTTCTTCCGGCTCGTAGAGCTTGCCGCCGATCAGGTTGGCGTATTCGTTGGACTTGAAGTCCGACAGGCGCACGATGACTTTTTTCGGCGTGAACGCTGCAGCGAGGGTGCTGATGCCTTCGACCAGTTTGTCGACGTAGAAGCCAACCGGATCGTCGTAACCGGCGATGCGCTTGTCGACGCTGTCTTTGATTTCCTGCGGCAGACCGTCGTAGTTCAACAGCGCTTTCGGGTGCACACCGATCATGCGGTTGATGATGAACTCCAGACGGGCCAGGCCCACACCGGCGTTCGGCAGCTGCGCGAAGTCGAAGGCGCGATCCGGGTTGCCGACGTTCATCATGATTTTGAACGGCAGCTCCGGCATGGCATCCACGGAGTTCTTCTTGATGTCGAAGCCCAGTTCGCCTTCGAAGATGTAACCGGTGTCGCCTTCGGCGCACGAAACGGTCACGCCCTGGCCATCCTTCAGCAGTTGGGTGGCGTTGCCGCAACCAACCACTGCCGGAATGCCCAGCTCACGGGCGATGATCGCCGCGTGGCAAGTACGGCCGCCACGGTTGGTGACGATGGCGCTGGCGCGCTTCATTACCGGTTCCCAGTCCGGGTCGGTCATGTCGGAAACCAGCACGTCGCCCGGCTGGACTTTGTCCATTTCGGAAACGTCTTTGATGATGCGCACTTTACCGGCGCCGATGCGCTGGCCAATCGCACGACCTTCCACCAGCACGGTGCCGGTTTCTTTCAACAGGTAACGTTCCATGACGTTGGCCTGAGTACGACTTTTCACGGTTTCCGGACGGGCCTGCACGATGTACAGCTTGCCGTCGTCACCGTCCTTGGCCCACTCAATGTCCATCGGGCACTGGTAGTGCTTTTCGATGATCATCGCTTGCTTCGCCAGTTCGCTGACTTCAGCGTCGGACAGGCAGAAACGTGCGCGGTCAGCCTTGTCGACGTCGATGGTCTTGACCGAACGACCGGCCTTGGCCTCGTCGCCGTAGATCATCTTGATCGCTTTGCTGCCCAGGTTGCGGCGCAGGATCGCCGGACGACCGGCCTCCAGCGTGCCCTTGTGTACGTAGAATTCGTCCGGGTTCACCGCGCCTTGTACGACGGTTTCGCCCAGGCCGTAGGCGCCGGTGATGAACACGACGTCACGGAAACCGGATTCGGTGTCGAGGGTGAACATCACGCCGGCAGTACCGGTTTCCGAACGCACCATGCGCTGCACGCCAGCCGACAGGGCGACCAGTTTGTGGTCGAAGCCCTGGTGCACGCGGTAGGAAATCGCACGGTCGTTGAACAGCGACGCGAACACCTCTTTGGCGGCGCGGATAACGTTTTCCACACCACGGATGTTCAGGAAGGTTTCCTGCTGACCGGCGAACGAAGCGTCCGGCAAGTCTTCGGCGGTGGCGGAAGAACGCACGGCCACGGCCACATCAGGGTTGCCAGCCGACAGCGCGGCGAACGCGGTGCGGATTTCGGCATTCAGTTTTTCAGGGAATTCGGCTTCCATGATCCATTGACGGATCTGGGCGCCGGTTTTGGCCAGGGCGTTGACGTCGTCGACGTCGAGCGCGTCGAGGGCCGCGTGGATCTGGTCGTTGAGGCCGCTCAGTTCGAGGAAATCACGATAGGCCTGAGCCGTCGTGGCGAAGCCGCCGGGGACCGAAACACCGGCGCCTGCCAGGTTACTGATCATCTCGCCCAGGGATGCGTTCTTGCCCCCCACATGCTCAACATCGTGTTTGCCGAGCTTATCGAGGGAAACTACGTACTCTACCAAGGTGATCTCTCCACTAACTGTGTTGGAAAAGCTCAGAAACCGGCTGCTCGGGGGAGCGTTGGCCGGTTGTATGGCCTGGACCTGGAAAATAAGTGAGAATGCTGGCCACTGGCGGCCAACAAATCGCGCCTATCATATCCAGAAATGCTCATTAGCTTAAGGCCCAAGGTGCAAATGAAACGATCTGCTTTCTTTATCTCCGATGGCACCGGCATCACAGCCGAAACCCTGGGTCAAAGCCTTCTGGCGCAGTTCGAAAACATTACCTTCAGCAAATTCACGCGACCGTACATCGACAGCGTTGAAAAAGCGCGGGCCATGGTACAACAAATCAACAAAGCCGCTGACACCGACGGCTTTCGCCCGATCATCTTTGACACCATCGTCAATCAGGACATTCGTGAGATTCTCGCGACGTCCAATGGTTTCATGATCGATATTTTCTCGACCTTCCTCGCCCCGCTTGAGCAGGAACTGACCGAGCATTCTTCCTACACCGTCGGTAAGTCGCATTCGATTGGCCACAACTCCAATTACATGGAGCGTATCGAGGCGGTGAACTTCGCCCTCGACAACGACGACGGTGCGCGCACGCACTATTACGACAAAGCCGACCTGATACTAGTGGGCGTGTCGCGCTGCGGTAAGACACCGACGTGTCTGTACATGGCCATGCAGTTCGGCATCCGCGCGGCCAATTACCCGCTGACCGAAGACGACATGGAGCGCTTGACCCTGCCCGCCGCCCTGCGTGCGCACCAGCACAAGCTTTTCGGCCTGACCATCGACCCGGATCGCCTCACCGCGATCCGCAACGAGCGCAAGCCCAACAGCCGCTATTCGAGCTATGCGCAGTGCGAATTTGAAGTGCGCGAAGTGGAGAACCTGTTCCGCCGCGAGAACATTCCGCACATCAATTCGACGCATTTTTCGGTGGAAGAGATTTCGGCGAAGATTCTGGTGGAGAAAGGCGTGGAGCGGCGGTTCAAGTAACCCGACACATCACCTGTAGGAGCTGCCGCAGGCTGCGATCTTTTGATCTTGTTTTTAAACATCAACGTCAAAAGATCGCAGCCTGCGGCAGCTCCTACAGTGGGATGTATTGTGTGAGAGATTGGGCAAGAGCCTCAAACCCACTGAGCAACAACCGATCATCCCCCACCGAATTACACACACTCACCCGAATACACTGCGGCACCGCCGCATGCCCGACCGCAAACGCCTCTGCGGTCGCCACCAGATAATTATTCTCCTTCAACTCCGCCGCAATCTGCGACGCCCGCCAGCCTTCCGGCACCTCGACCCAAAAATGCGGACTGTGGCTGTGCGTCTTGTAATTCAAGCCCTCCAGCGCCCCGACCACCAACGCCTTACGCCGGCCAATCTCGTCAATCTGCTCATCCAGCAAGCGCTCGGCCAAGCCGTTTTCGATCCACAGACTCGCCACCTCCATCGCCAGCGGATTGGCCATCCAGCATGTACCGCGAATGGCTGAACTCAAACGGCCGATCAACGCTTGCGGCGCATGCAGATAACCCACGCGCAATCCCGCCGAAACAGCCTTGCTCAAACTGCCGATCAACACCGAACGCTCCGGCGCGAAATAACTCAGCGGTAAAGGACGTTGGCGATCCAGCACGGCGTGGGCTTCGTCTTCGAGGATCAGCAGATTGTGCTGACGGCAGACATCGGCAATCGCCTCGCGCCGTGGGACGGACATCACCGCCGCTGTAGGATTCTGGATGGTCGGCGTGCAATACAGCGCCGAAACGCGATGCTGACGGCAGATTTCCTCCAGCGCTGACGGTAAAAGCCCTTCGTCATCCATCGCCGCGCCGATCAGCTTTATCCCGAGCTGGCGAGCGACACTGAGCAATCCGGGGTAGGACAAATGCTCGGTCACCACCGTGTCGCCGGCCTTGAGCAAACCCATCAACGCACACAACAAACCGTGCTGGCCGCCGTTGACGCACAACACCTGATCGGCGTGCGGCACAAACGCGTCGTGCTGCAACCATACCGCCCCGGCCTGCCGATGCCGCGCCATGCCGCCTTCTGCGCTGTATCCAGTCAATTGCTGCAACACTCGCGGATCATTGGCCAATGCTTGCAGACTCTGGCTCATAAACGCCGCTTCCTGCCCCGGAATCGGCTGATTGCGACTCATGTCGAAACAGGCGGGCGGCTCATCGCTGACATTGCGAAAGCCTTTGTCCTGCGGCCGTTCCATCCCTCTCTGACGCACGTAAGTGCCATCGCCTACACGGGCGACGACCAATCCCACACGCTCCAGCTCACCGTAGGCGCGGCTGATCGTACCGATGGTGACGCCGAGGCTATCAGCCAACAATCGGTGCGGCGGTAATTTGCAGCCAGCGTCGATCACGCCTTCAGCAATAGCCTTTTCCACTGCATCGGCGAGGCGCTGGTACTTCACGCCGACGCCATGAGTGAGGCCATCACGGAGGATTGACACCATGGCAATACTTACTTTGACAGTCATTCGCGCCCCGAATAGCGTGCTGAAAACAGATTCAATCAGGGATAGACCTTTTCTGTGACCAGGTCAATTCAGCCGCTCGGAGCACACCGCATGTCGACCGCCGTCAGCACACCGATAAGCATCAGCAAACCCTGGCTTGCCGGGTTAATTACCAGCACGTTGTTTCTGATCGTCTGCCTGAGTTGGGGCACGACGTGGCTGGGGATCAAGATTGCTGTAGAAAGTGTGCCGCCACTGACCGCGGCCGGGCTGCGCTTTCTCATCGCATTTCCACTGTTTTTGAGCTTTGCGTTGTTGCGTAGAGAACCGCTGCTGTTCCCTCGGCAGAGCCGCTGGTTTTTTGTGTTCGTCACGCTGTCGTATTTCAGCCTGCCCTACTACCTGCTCAACTACGGCGAAATGCATGTCTCGTCGGGCCTGACAGCGTTGCTGTTCAGCTGCATGCCGGTATTTATCCTGCTGTTTTCCGCGCTGTTTCTGCGCGAGAAAATCTACCCGTCGCAGATGCTCGGCATCGCCATCGGTTTTGGCAGTCTGTTCATGATTATTCGCAGTCAAGGTTTGCATCTGGATCAGGCGGAATGGCTGGGTGTGCTGGCAATTCTCTGCGCCGCCGTGATGCATGCGCTGTGCTACGTGGTGACGAAAAAACACGGCAGCGCGATCAGCGTGATCACCTACAACACGCTGCCGATCGGCATTGCCGGGGCGATGTTATTTATTGTCGGATTGAGCGTCGAAACACCTGTGTTCGAGAACATCACGGCACGCTCGTGGGGCGCGCTGTTCTACCTCGGGCTGGTGGCATCGGTGGGCGGGTTTATCGTTTATTTTCTTCTGCTGAAACGCCTGAGCCCGATCATCCTGTCGTTCGTGTTTATCATTTTCCCGGTGTTCGCCGTGATCATCGGCGCCTGGTACGAGGGGCAAACCCTGTCCCGGGAGCTGATGATCTACTCGGCGATTTTGTTGAGCGGTTTTGCCATCACCAAATTGCCCATCGAAAAATGGCGTAAACCTTCCCTGTAGGAGCTGCCGCAGGCTGCGATCTTTTGATCTTGTTTTTAAACATCAACGTCAAAAGATCGCAGCCTGCGGCAGCTCCTACAGGGAGCGTGTTTGTACCTTCAGATCACGAACAGGTCGACGAAGCGATTTACCGGGGTGGACTCGAGTCGGGTTTGATCCTTGCACAGTGCGAAGATCTCGCCGCTGCGCTGACCGGTAAAACGCGTGGCCAGATTGGCTTTGAATTTGTCTTCGAGCAACGGAATGCCCTCGGCGCGGCGGCGACGATGCCCGATCGGGTATTCCACGACGACGTTTTCGCTGCTGCTGCCATCCTTGAAAAACACCTGCACGGCGTTGGCAATCGAGCGCTTGTCAGGCTCCAGGTATTCGCGGGTGAAACGCGGGTCTTCGATGATGACCATTTTCTCGCGCAGCACATCGATGATCGGGTGCGCCTTGTGGAAATCGTCTTCGTATTGCTCGGCGACCAGATTGCCGAAGGCCAGCGGCACGGCGGTCATGTACTGGATGCAGTGGTCACGGTCAGCGGCATTGGCCAGCGGCCCGACTTTGGAAATGATGCGGATCGCCGATTCGTGAGTGGTGATGACGATGCGGTCAATTTCGTGCAGACGATTGCGCACTTGCGGGTGCAAGGTCACCGCCGCTTCGCAGGCCGTTTGCGCATGGAATTCGGCGGGGAAGCTGATCTTGAACAGGACGTTTTCCATCACGTAACTGCCGAACGCGCGCGAGAAACTGAAGGCGCGTTTGTCTTCGGGTTTCAGCGCCAGATCGTTGTTGCTGTGGCTGAACAGCACGTCATAAAAGCCCCACTGTTTTGCCGTCAGCACGCCGGGAATGCCCATCTCGCCGCGCATGGCGATGTCGGCCAGGCGCACGCCACGACTCGACGCATCCCCCGCCGCCCAGGATTTTCGCGAGCCGGCGTTGGGGGCATGACGATAAGTGCGCAGCGCTTGGCCGTCGGCGAATGCATGGGACAACGCCGACAACAGTTGTTCGCGATTGGCGCCCATCAGTTTGGCGGTGACGGCGGTGGAGGCGACTTTCACCAGAATGACGTGATCAAGTCCTACGCGGTTGAAGGAGTTTTCCAGGGCGATCACGCCTTGAATCTCGTGGGCCATGATCATCGCTTCGAGCACATCGCGGATCGTCAGCGGCGCTTCAGCGTTGGCCACGCGTTTTTGCGAGAGATGATCGGCCACCGCGAGAATCGCGCCGAGGTTGTCGGATGGATGGCCCCACTCGGCGGCGAGCCAGGTGTCGTTGTAGTCGAGCCAGCGAACGATGCAACCGATGTCCCACGCGGCTTTGACCGGGTCGAGACGATAGGAAGTGCCGGGGACGCGCGCGCCAAACGGCACAACGGTGCCTTCGACGATCGGGCCGAGGTGTTTGGTGCATTCGGGAAAACGCAGTGCGAGCAGGCCGCAGCCTAACGTGTCCATCAGGCAGTTGCGGGCGGTGTCGAGGGCTTCGGTGGATTCGGCTTTGAAGGTGAGGACGTAGTCGGCGATGTCCTGCAGGACACGGTCGTAGTCGGGGCGGTTGTTCAGGTCGACGTTGGCGCTCATGTTCGATTCACTCTTGAAGTGGTTCGTTGATGGGACCTCGGTTCAGGGCTAACAATTTCTTATTGTTGAAATGCAATCCCTGTAGGAGCTGCCGAAGGCTGCGATCTTTTGATCTTGACCTTCAAAAACAAGATCAAAAGATCGCAGCCTTCGGCAGCTCCTTGTATGTTGCCCTCACACCAGTCAATTGAGATCTAGGCTCACTGGTGCGGACATACGAAGATGTTTTTCTGGGGGAGACCGATCGCTCCTAAAGGCAGGACTTGCTCCTGACCTTGTCTGTAGAGAGGTCCCCCCGCCTCATTGCCCACCACGAAGAGTATCGAGAAGCCGACGAGTCGGACTTCGCATTACAAGGTTGCAGTGGCATGAAGTTCGAGGTCAGGGGAACCAGGAAGCATTTTTAACCCAGTTCACTCGGAGTTGAAAGCATGAGCATGCATGTCGGTTTGGATGTGGGGTCTCGCACGACCGCCATGGGTTGGCGTAACGACGGTCGTTTTGCAGGCGCCTGCAACATCGACCAAACACCCGCAGGGCGTAAGGCGGCGATCAACAAGTTGCTCGAACTCAAGCCTTTATCCGTGGTGATGGAAGCCACCGGCATCTATTACCTGGATTTGGCCATGGAGCTCGCTGCGGCGGGTTTGCCCGTTTCGGTTATCAATCCGAAGAGCTTTCATAACTTCGCCAAGCTGATGCTGAAAAACAGCAAAACCGATGCAATCGATGCCCAATTGCTAGCTGAATACGGCGAGCGCATGAGCCCAAGATTGTGGACTCCACCTACAGCCATACAGCTGGAGTTGCGGGCTATCGGAAGGCATATCAATCGTCTGACATGTCATCGCACCCGAGCCAAGAACGAGCTGCATGCGCTGAAGGCTACTCAAACAACCCTGACGATGTTGATTGAAGACGAAGAAGAAGCCATTGAGGCCTTCGACAAGCGAATCGAGCGTTTCAGGCTCGCAGGCCGGGCACTGATCGACAATTGCCCGACGTTAAGCGCCCAGTTCGGGCACATGATCGCAGCGCCGGGGATGGGCGAAATTTCAGTATTTGCGGCACTGGCTGAATTGACGACCTTGCCGGTGACGCTTAAATCCGCGCAGGTCAGCCGACATGCAGGACTCGATGTGCGGCTTACGCAATCAGGTACCAGCATCGATAAACCTGGGCGGATAAGTAAGGGCGGAAACGCCTACCTACGCTCAGCGATGTATATGCCAGCGCTGACCGCCATTCGTTGCGACAGCAACGTGAAAGCCTTTTACGAAGCGCTGATCGGGCGAGGAAAGAGAAAGATGCAGGCGATCGTCGCCGTCATGCGCAAATACCTGACCGGTCTGTGGGCTTGCATGCAAGCCGGAGAAGATTTCGATACGGCCAAGCTTTTTAGCGCAAAAGACCTCGCAAAAGCTTGACCGTAAACAGAGTATCTACAGAGTGAAGCAATCCAGGGTGGCGTCCGGTGTTGGGTCAGAAGGAATCGCCCGGGACGCGGACGTAACCTTCCATCAGCACCCGAGCACTGCGGCTCATGATGGCTTTTTTGACGATCCACTCGCCGTTTTCCAGACTGGCTTCAGCACCAACCCGCAACGTCCCGGACGGATGCCCGAAGCGCACGGCATTGCGTTCAACGCCGCCCGCCGCAAGGTTCACCAAGGTGCCGGAAATGGCCGCCGCCGTACCAATCGCCACCGCCGCCGTGCCCATCATCGCGTGGTGCAACTTGCCCATCGACAACGCGCGCACCAGCAAATCGACATCACCAGCGCCAATCGCCTTACCACTGGACGCCACGTAATCCGCAGGCTTGGCGACAAACGCGACTTTCGGCGTGTGTTGCCGTTTCGCCGCTTCATCCAGATTGGTAATCAGCCCCATGCGCAACGCGCCATACGCACGAATAGTCTCGAACATTTGCAGCGCTTTCGGATCGCTATTGATCGCGCCTTGTAGCTCGGTGCCGGTGTAACCGATGTCTTCGGCGTTGACGAAAATCGTCGGGATGCCGGCGTTGATCATCGTCGCTTTAAACGTGCCGACACCCGGCACTTCCAGCTCATCGATCAGGTTGCCGGTGGGGAACATCGAGCCACCACCGCCCTCTTCTTCCGCCGCCGGATCCATGAATTCGACTTGCACTTCGGCGGCCGGAAAGGTCACGCCGTCGAGTTCGAAATCACCGGTTTCCTGCACTTCGCCGTTGGTGATCGGCACGTGGGCAATAATGGTTTTGCCGATGTTGGCCTGCCACACGCGCACCACTGCAACACCGTTGTGCGGAATGCGGCTGGCCTCGACCAAGCCATTGCTGATGGCGAACGAACCGACCGCTGCCGAGAGGTTGCCGCAGTTGCCGCTCCAGTCGACGAATGGCTTGTCGATGGAGACCTGACCGAACAGGTAATCGACGTCGTGATCAGCCTTGAGGCTTTTCGACAGGATCACGGTTTTGCTGGTGCTTGAAGTGGCGCCGCCCATGCCGTCGATTTGCTTGTCGTACGGGTCGGGGCTGCCGATCACGCGCAGCAGCAGAGCGTCGCGAACCGGCCCGGGAATCTGCGCCGCTTCGGGCAAATCCTTGAGGCTGAAAAACACGCCTTTGCTGGTGCCGCCGCGCATGTAGGTGGCGGGGATCTTTATTTGTGGTGCGTGAGCCATGGTGCTCCTTATCCACAGGCGTGAGACCGAGATCTCACGCCTGCATCAGTAGATTTAAACGGCAACCGCCGACTCTTCAAGGAAGTCCTGAGCGAAACGTTGCAACACGCCGCCGGCCTCGTAGATCGACACTTCTTCAGCGGTATCCAGACGGCAAGTCACCGGCACATCAACACGCTCGCCGTTCTTGCGATGGATCACCAGCGTCAGATCCGCGCGCGGCTTGCGCTCGCCGATCACGTCGTAGGTTTCGCTGCCGTCGATGGCCAGGGTGTGACGGTCGGTGCCTGCTTTGAACTCCAGCGGCAGCACGCCCATGCCCACCAGGTTAGTGCGGTGAATGCGTTCGAAACCTTCAGCGGCAATCGCCTCGACACCGGCCAGACGCACGCCTTTCGCCGCCCAGTCGCGGGACGATCCCTGACCGTAATCGGCGCCGGCAATGATGATCAGTGGCTGTTTGCGCTCCATGTAAGTTTCGATGGCTTCCCACATGCGCATGACCTTGCCTTCCGGCTCGACCCGCGCCAGCGAACCCTGTTTGACCTTGCCGTTTTCCACGACCATTTCATTAAACAGTTTCGGGTTGGCGAAAGTCGCGCGCTGTGCGGTCAAGTGGTCGCCACGGTGCGTTGCGTAGGAGTTGAAGTCCTCTTCCGGCAGGCCCATTTTCGCCAGGTATTCGCCAGCGGCGCTGTCGAGCATGATCGCGTTCGAAGGCGACAGGTGATCGGTGGTGATGTTGTCGGGCAGCACCGCCAGCGGGCGCATGCCCTTCAGCGGACGCGCGCCGGCCAGCGCGCCTTCCCAGTACGGCGGACGGCGAATGTAGGTACTCATCTCGCGCCAGTCGTACAGCGGCGTGACTTTCGGGCCGGTGTCTTCGTGGACGGCGAACATCGGAATGTAGACCTGACGGAATTGCTCAGGCTTAACCGAAGACTTCACCACGGCGTCGATTTCTTCGTCGCTTGGCCAGATGTCTTTCAGGCGGATTTCCTTGCCGTCGACCACGCCCAACACATCTTTTTCGATGTCGAAACGGATGGTGCCGGCGATGGCGTAAGCCACCACCAGCGGCGGCGAAGCGAGGAACGCTTGCTTGGCGTACGGGTGGATGCGGCCGTCGAAGTTGCGGTTGCCCGAGAGCACCGCAGTCGCATACAGATCGCGGTCGATGATCTCTTGCTGGATCACCGGATCGAGCGCACCGGACATGCCATTGCAAGTGGTGCAGGCGAAGGCGACGACGCCGAAACCGAGCTGCTCCAGTTCAGTGGTCAGTCCCGCTTCGTCGAGATACAGCGCAACGGTTTTCGAACCCGGCGCCAGCGAGGATTTCACCCACGGCTTGCGGGTCAGGCCGAGCTTGTTGGCGTTGCGCGCGATCAGGCCGGCGGCGATGACGTTGCGCGGGTTGCTGGTGTTGGTGCAACTGGTGATGGCGGCGATGATCACCGCGCCGTCAGGCATTTGCCCGGGGACGTCTTCCCACTGACCGGAGATGCCTTTGGCTGCCAGATCCGAGGTCGCGACGCGAGCATGCGGGTTGCTCGGGCCGGCCATGTTGCGCACCACCGAGGACAAATCGAAAGTCAGACCGCGCTCGTATTGCGCGCCTTTCAGGTTGTCCGCCCAAAGGCCGGTGAGCTTGGCGTATTGCTCGACGAGCTGCACTTGCTGGTCTTCACGACCGGTGAGTTTCAGGTAATCGATGGTCTGCTGATCGATGTAGAACATCGCTGCGGTGGCGCCGTATTCCGGGGCCATGTTGGAGATGGTTGCGCGGTCGCCGAGGGTCAGCGCAGCGGCGCCTTCGCCGAAGAACTCCAACCATGCGCCAACGACCTTCTGTTTACGGAGGTATTCGGTCAGCGCCAGCACCATGTCGGTGGCGGTGATGCCCGGTTGCAGCTTGCCGGTCAGTTCAACACCGACGCTTTCCGGCAGGCGCATCCACGACGCGCGTCCGAGCATCACGCTCTCGGCTTCGAGGCCGCCAACACCGATGGCGATCACGCCCAAGGCATCAACGTGCGGCGTGTGGCTGTCGGTGCCAACGCAAGTGTCGGGGAACGCCACGCCTTCACGCACCTGGATCACCGGAGACATTTTCTCCAGGTTGATCTGGTGCATGATGCCGTTGCCCGGCGGGATCACGTCGACGTTCTTGAAGGCCTTTTTCGTCCAGTTGATGAAGTGGAAGCGGTCTTCGTTGCGCCGGTCTTCGATGGCGCGGTTTTTCTCGAACGCCTGAGCGTCGAAACCACCGGCTTCGACAGCCAGCGAATGGTCAACGATCAGTTGCGTCGGCACTACCGGGTTGACTTGCGCCGGGTCGCCACCCTGCAACGCGATCGCGTCGCGCAGACCAGCGAGGTCGACCAGCGCGGTCTGGCCGAGAATGTCGTGGCAGACCACACGCGCCGGAAACCACGGGAAATCGAGGTCGCGTTTGCGTTCGATCAGTTGCTTGAGGGAATCGGTGAGCGTGGCCGGGTCGCAGCGACGCACGAGGTTTTCCGCCAGCACGCGGGAGGTGTACGGCAGGGTGTCGTAACTGCCGGGCTGAATCGCTTCGACCGCCGCGCGGGCGTCGAAATAATCCAGAGGGCTGCCGGGCAGGGTTTTGCGGAATTCTGTGTTCATCGGGTCAGGACTCGGGTCACGGTAATTTCAAAGGGTGATGCCTTCTCGCCGATCCCCCCTGTAGGAGCTGCCGAAGGCTGCGATCTTTTGATCTTTGTTTTCAAGATAAAGATCAACAGATCGCAGCCTTCGGCAGCTCCTACAGGGTTTGCGCTCAGGAGTTGGCACTCACCATTCAGCGACGTTCGATTGGCACGAACTTGCGCTGTTCGACGCCGATGTACTCGGCGCTTGGGCGGATGATGCGGTTGTTGGCGCGCTGTTCGAACACGTGCGCGGCCCAGCCGGTCAGGCGCGAGCAGACGAAGATCGGCGTGAACAGCTTGGTTGGAATACCCATGAAGTGGTACGCCGAGGCATGGTAGAAATCGGCGTTCGGGAAGAGTTTTTTCTGTTCCCACATGGTCTTGTCGATGGCTTCGGAAACCGGGAACAACACTTTGTCACCGACTTCATCAGCCAGCTGTTTCGCCCAGCCTTTGATCACTTCGTTGCGCGGGTCGCTGTCCTTATAGATCGCGTGGCCGAAGCCCATGATCTTGTCTTTGCGCTCGAGCATGCCGAGGGTGCCTTTGATCGCGTCTTCCGGCGACGAGAAGCGCTCGATCATTTCCATCGCCGCCTCGTTGGCGCCGCCATGCAACGGACCGCGCAGCGAACCGATGGCTGCAGTGACGCAGGAATACAGATCGGACAGCGTCGAGGCGCAAACGCGGGCGGTGAAGGTCGAGGCGTTGAATTCGTGCTCGGCGTAAAGGATCAGCGACACGTTCATGACTTTGACGTGCAGTTCGCTCGGCTTCTTGTCGTGCAGCAGGTGCAGGAAGTGGCCGCCGATGGTTGGCTCATCGCTGACGCAGTTGATGCGCTTGCCGTCGTGGCTGAAGCGATACCAGTAGCACATGATCGCCGGGAATGCGGCGAGCAAACGGTCGGTTTTGTCGCGCTGCTCGGAGAAATCTTTCTCCGGTTCGATGTTGCCAAGGAACGAGCAGCCGGTGCGCATCACGTCCATCGGGTGGGCGTCGGCGGGGATGCGTTCGAGGACTTCTTTCAGCGCTTGCGGCAGGTCGCGCAGCTTGCTCAGCTTGCCTTGGTATTCGTCGAGTTGCGCCTGGGTTGGCAGCTCGCCGTAGAGCAGCAGGTAGGCGACTTCTTCAAATTGCGCATCGGCTGCCAGTTCGCGCACGTCGTAGCCGCGATAGGTCAGCCCGGCACCGGCCTGGCCCACGGTGGACAGTGCGGTTTGCCCGGCAACCTGGCCACGGAGCCCGGCGCCACTGAGTACTTTTGCTTCGGCCATTTCTATCTCCAATCTTGAATTTGTTAGGGAGTGTGGCGAAAAGATCGCAGCCTCGTTGCACTGTAGGAGCTGCCGCAGGCTGCGATCTTTTGATCTTCATTTTTTCGCAGCAAACAACGCATCGAGCTTCTGCTCGAACGTGTGGTAATCAATACGATCGTAAAGCTCCATGCGAGTCTGCATGGTGTCGATGACATTCTGCTGCGTGCCGTCGCGGCGGATCGCGGTGTAGACGTTTTCCGCAGCCTTGTTCATCGCGCGGAACGCCGACAGCGGATACAGCACCAGCGACACGTCGGCGCCGGCCAGTTGCTCGGTGGTGTACAGCGGCGTCGAGCCGAACTCGGTGATGTTGGCCAGGATCGGCGCTTTCACGCGGTTGGCGAACAGTTTGTACATCTCCAGCTCGGTGATGGCTTCCGGAAAGATCATGTCAGCGCCAGCCTCGATGCACGCGGCAGCGCGATCCAGTGCCGATTCCAGACCTTCCACCGCCAGCGCATCGGTACGCGCCATGATCACAAAGCTGTCATCGGTGCGCGCATCGACGGCGGCTTTGATGCGGTCGACCATTTCCTGCTGGCTGACGATCTCTTTATTAGGACGGTGGCCACAGCGCTTGGCGCCCACCTGATCCTCGATATGAATCGCCGCCGCGCCGAACTTGATCATCGACTTCACCGTGCGCGCCACGTTGAACGCCGACGAGCCGAAACCGGTGTCGACATCGACCAGCAGCGGCAGATCGCAAACGTCGGTGATGCGGCGCACGTCGGTGAGCACGTCATCCAGACCGGTGATGCCCAGATCCGGCACGCCGAGCGAGCCTGCGGCCACCCCGCCACCGGACAGGTAGATCGCCTTGAAACCGGCGCGCTTGGCCAGCAGCGCGTGGTTGGCGTTGATCGCGCCGACCACTTGCAATGGATGCTCGCTGGCGACCGCATCGCGGAAACGCTGGCCTGGAGTGCTGTGCTTGGAACTCATGACTCACCTCGTTCAGTGGCTGTCTTATTGTGGGCGCCGTCCTGGTAATGACGGGCGATGTTGCGTTTCGAGGCGCCGATGTGGCGGCGCATCAACAATTCCGCGAGCTCGCCGTCACGGTCGGCGATGGCATCGAGAATCCGGTGGTGTTCGGCAAAGGCCTGGCGTGGGCGGTTCGGCGTGGTGGAAAACTGGATGCGGTACATGCGCACCAGTTGATACAGCTCGCCGCAGAGCATTTGGGTCAGCGTGCGGTTGCCGCTGCCCTGAATGATCCGGTAGTGAAAGTCGAAATCGCCTTCTTGCTGGTAGTAGCCGACGCCGGCCTGAAACGCGGCGTCGCGCTCGTGGGTTTCCAGCACCCGGCGCAGTTCGTCGATTTCTTCGACGCTCATGCGTTCGGCCGCTAGACGGCAGGCCATGCCTTCGAGGGATTCGCGGATTTCGTAGAGTTCGATCAGCTCGGCATGATTGAGCGAAACCACGCGCGCGCCGACATGCGGGACGCGTACCAGCAACCGCTGGCCTTCGAGACGGTGAATCGCCTCACGTAACGGTCCACGGCTGATGCCGTAAGTGCGCGCCAGTTCCGGCTCGGAGATTTTGCTGCCCGGGGCGATCTCGCCTTTGACGATGGCCGCCTGAATACGCCGGAAGACGTTTTCCGAGAGCGTCTCGGAATCGTCACCGTTGATGACGGGGGGATCGAGTTGATCCAGCATGATTGTCGACACCTTTAAATCCAATGCGGCAAAAACTAGCTAATTCAGCCGAATCAGTCAAAGGATAAATGGGTATTGTCGACAATCGTCTAATAACCTTAAAAGATCGCAGCCTTTGGCAGCTCCTACAGGGATCAGTGTAGGAGCTGCCGCAGGCTGCGATCTTTGGATCTTGTATAGACCGCCCCCAGCGCTGGCGCCATAAAACCACCGTGCTAGAATGCCGCCCGCATTTGCTGGCCATTTGTACGGCTTGTCATAAAAAGCTGCCAGGCACACGCAGGCGCTTGCGCAAGTCTTGCCAGGCACCTGAACCGACCACGGAACGCTGCGCACCAGGATTTATGAGACTCAAGCCTTTTCCCACATTCTTTGCCCTGTTTTGCCTGCCCGGCCTCGCCGCCGCGGGGGAAAAAACCGTGTACGGCCTCAACGAATACGCTTCGCTTGACGGCATCAATCTCGAAGTCGCGGCCAAACTCGACACCGGCGCGAAAACCGCCTCGCTAAGTGCCCGCGACATCAAACGCTTTAAACGCAACGGTGAGTCCTGGGTACGTTTCTACCTGGCGATCGACGCCGCGCATTCGCACCCGATCGAACGGCCACTGGCCCGCGTCAGCAAAATCAAACGCCGCGCTGGCGACTACGACCCGGAAGAAGGCAAGAAGTACACCGCCCGTCCGGTAATCGAGCTGGATATCTGCATGGGCACGGCGATGCGCAGCATCGAAGTGAACCTGACCGACCGAAGTGCGTTCCAATACCCGCTTTTGATCGGCTCCGAAGCGTTGAAACGCTTCGACGCGCTGGTCGACCCCAGTCTTAAATACGCTGCCGGCAAACCCGCCTGCACCATCGCCGCTCATACCGCCGAGTAATTTCCATGCGTTCTCTAACCTTCCACCTGAAAATCCTGATCACCATTTTGGTGTTACTGGGCGTTTCGGTTACGGCCTATCAGATTTTCGTACTCGGCATCCCGGTGACCGAAGATGCGACCGACGACCTGTGGAACATCGACGCCAAAGTCGAGTTCGTCGCCAGCACCAAGGATCCGGTAAAGATCCAGATGTTCGTACCGCCGCTGAGCCGCGATTACGTCAGCCTGAATGAGAGTTTTATTTCCAATAACTACGGCGTCGCGGTGAATCGAGTCGACGGCAACCGCAAGGTCACCTGGTCGGCACGTCGCGCCAAGGGCAACCAGACCCTTTATTACCGTCTGGTGCTGACCAAGCGTTACACCGCGGAAAAATCCAAGGTCAAAGGCCCGACTTTCCGCGACAGCATCGCCATCGAAGGCCCGGAAAAAATCGCTGCCGAGGCCCTGCTCGCACCGATCCGCCAACACTCCGCCGACGTCGAGACCTTCATCGGCGAAGCGATCAAACGCGTCAACAACCTCAACGATGACAACGTGAAACTGCTGCTGGCCGGCGATCCGTCGACTGCGCACAAAGCCAAAATCGTCGAATTGCTGCTGTCCATCGCCCACGTACCGGTGGAAAAAGTCCACACCATCCGCCTCGTCGCTGATCAACCGCAAATGCCCGAACTGTGGCTGCGCAGCTTCAACGGCAACGACTGGCTGTATTTCAACCCGGAAACCGGCGAGCAAGGCCTGCCGACCGACCGCCTGCTGTGGTGGACCGGCGATGAAAACCTGATCACCGTCGACGGCGGCAAAAAAGCCAACGTGACTTTCAGCCTGAACAACAGCGAGATGAACGCAATTCGTCTGGCCAAGCTGACCGACGAAAACACCGACGCCAACTTCCTCGAATACTCGCTGTACGGCTTGCCGCTGCAAACTCAGCAAACGTTCATGATCATGGTGATGATCCCGATCGGCGTGCTGGTGATCCTGATCCTGCGCAACCTGATCGGCCTGCAAACCCTCGGCACATTCACCCCGGTACTGATCGCCCTCGCCTTCCGCGAGACGCAACTGGGCTTCGGCATTCTGCTGTTTACCGTGATCACGGCGCTGGGCCTGTCATTACGTTCCTATCTGGAACACCTGAAGCTGCAAATGCTGCCGCGACTCTCGGTGGTGCTGACGTTTGTCGTGGTGTTGATCGCGGCGATCAGTCTGTTCAGCCATAAACTCGGCCTGGAGCGCGGCTTGTCCGTGGCGCTGTTCCCGATGGTGATTCTGACCATGACCATCGAACGCCTGTCGATCACCTGGGAAGAACGCGGCGCCAGCCATGCGATGAAAGTCGCCATTGGCACGCTGTTCGCGGCGTCCCTGGCGCACCTGATCATGACCGTGCCGGAGCTGGTGTACTTCGTGTTCACCTTCCCGGCGATCCTGCTGATTCTGGTCGGCTTCATGCTGGCGATGGGTCGTTATCGCGGCTACCGCCTGACCGAACTGGTGCGTTTCAAGGCTTTCCTGAAGAAGGCTGACGCCTGATGTTCGGTTTCTGGAAGACCTGGAAGGCGCTGGAAGCGCGCGGCATCATGGGCATCAATCGGCGTAACGCCGACTACGTGCTCAAGTACAACAAGCGCAGCCTGTACCCGATCGTCGATGACAAGATCATCACCAAGGAACGTGCGATCGAGGCCGGCATTCACGTGCCGGAATTGTATGGCGTGATTTCCACCGAGAAGGAAATCGACAAGCTCGGCGAGATCATCGGCGGGCGCAGCGACTTCGTGATCAAACCGGCGCAGGGCGCCGGCGGTGACGGCATCATCGTCGTCGCCGACCGTTTCGAAGGCCGTTATCGCACGGTGTCGGGCAAGATCGTTGACCACGAAGAGCTTGAGCACCACATCTCGAGCATTCTTACTGGCCTGTATTCGCTGGGTGGCCACCGCGACCGTGCGCTGATCGAATACCGCGTGACCCCGGATCAGATCTTCAAAAGCATCAGTTATGAAGGCGTGCCGGACATCCGCATCATTGTGCTGATGGGTTATCCGGTGATGGCGATGTTGCGTTTGCCGACCCGGCAATCCGGCGGTAAGGCCAACCTGCACCAGGGCGCGATTGGCGTCGGTGTCGATCTGGCGACGGGTCTGACCCTGCGCGGCACCTGGCTGAACAACATCATCACCAAACACCCCGACACCACCAACGCGGTGGACGGCGTGCAACTGCCCTACTGGGACGGTTTCATGAAACTCGCGGCGGGCTGTTATGAGCTGTGTGGGTTGGGGTATATCGGCGTGGATATGGTGCTGGATCAGGAGAAAGGCCCGCTGATTCTGGAGCTGAATGCGCGGCCGGGGTTGAATATTCAGATTGCTAACGACTGTGGGCTGACGTTGCGCACGCACGCGGTTGAGGCACGGCTGGAAGAGCTGAAGGCGCGTGGGGTGGTCGAGACGGCTGAAGAGCGGGTAGCGTTTACTCAGGAAATGTTTGGGCATATTCCCGCCGTCGAAGGCTGATCTCCCCCGATGATCGTTCCCACGCTCTGCGTGGGAATGCATCCCGTGACGCTCCGCGTCACAGTGGACGCAGAGCGTCCATGGCGGCGTTACCACGCAGAGCGTGGGAACGATCAGTAAAACCCCGATCTGCTCCCTTTCCCCTCGCCCCCTTGGGGGCGGTCCGACGTTTCGGGAGGGCTGGGGTGAGGGGGTGGCTTTTGACTTTGATCTGGCATCGGAGAGGACTACAATCCCCACCCCGCCTCAACGGCCGATCTGCCCCGCCCATGTTGACCTGTTCCGTACACCCGCTGCCCTACCGTGCCAATCCCGCCGACTATTTCGCGGCCATCCGCAACGCGCCCGGCGCCGTGCTGCTCGACAGTGGCCGGCCGAGTGCCGACCGTGGCCGTTACGACCTGCTCAGCGCCTGGCCGCTGGAACAATTGGCGGTGTTGCCGGACGAGAGCGGCAGTCATTTCCTCCAGCGGTTGCGCGACAATTTGCAGCACTTGGGCGAGGCGGATTTACCGTTGGGTTTCGAGTTGCCATTCGCCGGCGGCTTGATCGGTCACCTCAGCTACGACTTCGGCCGGCATCTGGAAAACCTGCCAAGCCAGGCCCGCGATGATCTGCAATTGCCTGACGCACATTTCGGCCTGTACAACTGGGCGCTGATCAGCGATCACCAGACGTCAACCAGCCAATTGGTCTTTCACCCGTCCGTGATCGACAGCGAGAAACAGCGGCTGATTTTGTTGTTCACGCAGCCGGTCGTTAGTGCTTTAACCCCGTTCAAGCTCAACGACCCGATGGCCGCCGACCTCTCGGCCGACGATTACCGTCAGGCCTTCGAACGCATTCAACATTACATCCAGGCCGGCGATTGCTATCAGGTCAACTTCGCTCAACGCTTCCGCGCTGAGTGCCAAGGCGATCCGTGGCTGGCCTATTGCGCATTGCGCGAAGCCTGCCCGACGCCGTTCTCCGGTTTCCAGAGCCTGCCTGACGGTGGCGCGGTGTTAAGCCTGTCGCCGGAGCGCTTCGTCAAAGTCAGCCAGCGCCAAGTGGAAACCCGCCCAATCAAAGGCACCCGCCCCCGAGGCCTGACCCCAGCCGAAGATGCCGCCAACGCCGCCGAACTGCTGGCCAGCCCCAAGGATCGCGCGGAAAACCTGATGATCGTTGACCTGCTGCGCAACGACCTCGGCCGCACTTGCCGCATTGGTTCGGTGCGGGTACCGGAGTTATTCAGTCTCGAAAGCTATCCGAACGTGCATCACTTGGTCAGCAGCGTCACCGGCGAACTGGCGGATGATCGCGATGCACTGGATTTGATCGCCGGCAGCTTCCCCGGCGGCTCAATCACCGGCGCACCGAAGATTCGTGCAATGCAGATCATTGATGAGCTGGAGCCGACCCGGCGCGGGTTGTATTGCGGTTCGTTGCTGTACCTGGACGTGCGCGGCGAGATGGACAGCTCCATCGCGATTCGCAGTCTGTTGGTCAAGGATGGGCAGGTGTGCTGCTGGGGCGGTGGCGGGATTGTTGCCGATTCGGACTGGCAGGCTGAGTATCAGGAGTCGATCACCAAAGTCAGAATCCTCCTCGAAACCCTGCAAAACCTCTGAGTAATGATCGTTCCCACGCTCCGCGTGGGAATGCATCCCGGGACGCTCGGCGTCCCATCCAAAGCCGAACGCGGAGCGTCCGTTGAGGCATTCCCACGCAGAGCGTGGGAACGATCATCAACCCTGTAGGAGCTGCCGAAGGCTGCGATCTTTTGATCTTTAAAAGCAAAGATCGCAGCCTTCGGCAGCTCCTACAGGGGTATTCATTACAAACTCAAATCCCGGTTGGAGGCCTTAAGGAATTCCTGCTTCAACTCAGCAAAGGTATGCACCGCCGGAAACTGCGGAAACTCGCGAATCACATTCTCCGGCGCATGAAACAGAATCCCCGCATCCGCCTCGCCCAGCATCGTCGTATCGTTATACGAATCCCCCGCCGCAATCACCCGGTAGTACAGGCTCTTGAACGCCAGCACCGACTGACGCTTCGGATCTTTCTGGCGCAACTGATAGCTGGTCACCCGCCCGGTTTCGTCAGTGATCAGACGATGGCACAGCAACGTCGGGAACCCCAGTTGGCGCATCAGCGGCTGCGAGAACTCATAAAACGTATCCGACAGAATCACCACCTGAAAGCGCTCGCGCAGCCAGTTGACGAACTCCACCGCGCCGTCCAGCGGCTTCAGCGTGGCGATCACTTCCTGAATGTCGGAGAGCTTCAAGCCGTGTTCGTCGAGGATGCGCAGACGCTGCTTCATCAGCACGTCGTAATCGGGAATGTCCCGGGTGGTGGCCTTGAGGGAATCGATTCCGGTTTTTTCGGCGAAAGCGATCCAGATTTCCGGCACCAACACCCCTTCAAGATCCAGGCAAGCAATTTCCACAAGACACTCCCGTTTGTATTGATTATTTGAGTCGAGCGAGGCCGAACTCTAGCGACTCAAATCCACTCGCGCAACGCACAGCGCGCCCCGAGCCGCGCAGCTTTTTGTTACCATCGGCCCCATATAGAGCGCCCAGCGCCACCGACCTGTAGGAAGCCGCCCTGATGAGTGCAACGTTCGACGTCGTGGAACTCGCCACGACCTATGCCAACAAATCCGCGCAAGACATTCTCAAGCTCGCCTTTGCCGAGTTCGGCGATGACCTGTGGATATCTTTCAGCGGCGCCGAGGATGTGGTGCTGGTGGACATGGCCTGGAAGCTCAACAAGAACGTCAAGGTGTTCAGCCTCGACACCGGCCGCCTGCACCCGGAGACCTACCGCTTCATCGATCAAGTGCGCGAGCACTACAAGATCGACATCGAACTGGTGTCGCCGGACTACACGAAACTGGAACCGTTCGTGAAGGAAAAAGGCCTGTTCAGTTTCTACAAGGACGGCCACGGCGAATGCTGTGGGATCCGCAAAATCGAACCGCTGCGGCGCAAACTATCCGGCGTCAAAGCCTGGGCCACCGGCCAGCGCCGCGACCAGAGCCCTGGCACGCGCAGTGCCGTGGCAGCGATGGAAATCGACACGGCGTTCTCCACGCCGGAACGCACCCTGTACAAGTTCAACCCGCTGGCGCAGATGACCAGCGAAGAGATCTGGGGTTACATCCGCATGCTCGAGCTGCCGTACAACAGCCTGCATGAACGCGGTTTCATCAGCATCGGCTGCGAACCGTGCACCCGCCCTGTCCTGCCAAATCAGCACGAGCGCGAAGGACGCTGGTGGTGGGAAGAAGCGACGCAGAAAGAATGCGGGCTGCATGCGGGGAATATCATCAGTAAGTCCAACAGCTAAAAGATCGCAGCCTGCGGCAGCTCCTACAGGTGACCGCATTCCCATGTAGGAGCTGCCGCAGGCTGCGATCTTTTGATCTTGAAAAAATGTGTACACACGAATGTCACCATCGGTGCCATTTGTGTGTGCACTTTTTTGTTTCCGCGCCCTGAAAGGTTACATCCCCTCCGAAATCCCCACGCTTTTGCTCCCCGCCCAAATCCCCCACCGAAAATAAATACCTGTTCAATCGGTCAATTTTTAATCACCACATTTCAGTCACTTAGCGCTCCTCGATAACTTTTCGAAATGAGCAACGCCGTCCATAGATCAGTAACTGGCACAAATCTGGCTTTAGTGCATACATGTTTTGTATACAAAACTGCAAAACATAAACACACTTTCGATCCGCAAGCCTGAAGCGCCCTATCCCGTACAGGCTGCAGATGCCCCGTAACCAGTGATGTTTCACTGCCACGACGAAGATTTGTCGAGCCTGACGGCTTAAGCACAGTCATCGCGGCGCTGAACATCAGGAGCCTGCCGGAATGCGTACAAGTCTCTCCAATAACATCGCGCTGAATCTGCCCGCCTCTGCCCTCGATCAACCGTCGTCCTATGACGGTCTGGCCGAACCGTTACAACTGAGCCCCCGCCTGCACAACAGCGACCTCGCGCCAACCAAGGCCGAAGGTCGACGCTGGGGCAAATACAGCATCTTCGCCCTGTGGACGAACGACGTGCACAACATCGCCAACTATTCCTTCGCCATCGGCTTATACGCGTTGGGCCTGGGTGGCTGGCAGATTTTGTTGTCGCTGGGGATCGGCGCGGCGCTGGTGTACTTCTTCATGAACCTGTCCGGTTACATGGGGCAAAAAACCGGGGTGCCGTTTCCGGTGATCAGCCGGATCAGTTTCGGCATTCACGGTGCACAAATTCCTGCATTGATCCGGGCGGTTATCGCCATCGCCTGGTTCGGCATTCAGACGTATCTGGCGTCAGTAGTCCTACGAGTGCTGCTCACGGCAGTGCATCCCGGTTTCGCCGAATACGACCACAACTCGATTCTCGGGCTGTCGACGCTGGGTTGGGCATCGTTCGTGGCGATCTGGTTCGTGCAACTGGCGATTCTCGCCTACGGCATGGAAATGGTGCGTCGTTACGAGGCGTTCGCCGGGCCGGTGATTCTGCTGACCGTTGCCGCGCTTGCCGCATGGATGTACTTCCAGGCCAACGCGACCATCGCCTGGTCGACCCGCGATCCGCTGACCGGTGGCGAGATGTGGCGCAACATCTTTGCTGGCGGCGCATTGTGGCTGGCGATCTACGGCACGTTGATCCTCAATTTCTGTGACTTCGCCCGCTCTTCGCCATGCCGCAAGACCATCAAGGTAGGAAACTTCTGGGGTTTGCCGGTGAATATTCTGGTGTTCGCTGCGATTACCGTCCTGCTCTGTGGCGCGCAATTTCAGATCAATGGCCGAATCATCGAAAGCCCGACCGAAATCATCGCCTCAATTCCCAACACGTTCTTTCTGGTGCTCGGTTGCCTGGCGTTCCTGATCGTCACCGTGGCGGTGAACATCATGGCCAACTTCGTCGCCCCGGCTTTCGTGCTCAGTAACCTGGCGCCGAAATACCTGACCTTCCGCCGCGCCGGGCTGATCAGCGCAACCATCGCCGTGCTGATCCTGCCGTGGAATCTCTACAACAGCCCGCTGGTGATCGTGTATTTCCTGTCCGGCCTCGGCGCCCTGCTCGGCCCGTTGTACGGGGTGATCATGGTCGACTACTGGCTGATCCGCAAAGGCCGGATCAACGTGCCGCAGCTCTACAGCGAAGACCCGAACGGCGCTTATTACTACAGCCGTGGCATCAACCTGCGCGCCGTTGCCGCGTTCATTCCAGCGGCGCTGATCGCCATCGTGCTGGCGCTGGTGCCGGGCTTCCATAGTGTCTCGCCGTTCTCCTGGCTGATCGGTGCCGGCATCGCCGGAATGCTCTACCTGATCATCGCCAAACGCGAAGCGCACTACGCCGACGTCAGCGGCGAGTCCATCGCGGTCGACAACGTCTGCCATTAATTTCCCTCGCGGCCCGGATGTCGGGCCGCAGAACTGCCCGCTATAAGGATTTCCCATGCGTATTCTCGTGGTCAACGTCAACACCACCGAGTCCATCACCCAAGCCATCGCCCGCTCGGCGCAGGCCGTCGCGTCACCGGGTACCGAGATCGTTGGCTTGACGCCGTTTTTCGGCGCCGACTCGATTGAAGGCAACTTCGAAAGCTACCTCGCCGCGATTGCCGTGATGGATCGGGTGATGGCCTACGACCAACCGTTCGACGCGGTGATTCAGGCCGGTTACGGCGAACATGGTCGCGAAGGTTTGCAGGAATTGCTCAACGTGCCGGTGGTGGACATCACCGATGCGGCGGCGAGTACGGCAATGTTTCTCGGCCACGCGTACTCGGTGGTGACGACGCTGGATCGCACCGTGCCGCTGATCGAGGATCGGCTGAAATTGTCGGGGCTGTGGGATCGTTGCGCTTCGGTGCGAGCCAGTGGTTTGGCGGTTCTGGAACTGGAACACGAGCCGCAGCGTGCGCTGGAAGCGATCGTGCATCAGGCCGAACTGGCGGTGACGCAGGATAAGGCCGAGGTCATTTGCCTGGGTTGCGGCGGCATGGCCGGGCTGGATGAGCAGATTCGTCGTCGTACCGGCGTGCCGGTGGTGGATGGCGTGACGGCGGCAGTGACGATTGCGGAATCGCTGGTGCGGTTGGGGTTGTCGACGTCGAAGGTGCGGACTTATGCGACGCCGCGGCCGAAGAACATTATTGGCTGGCCGGGGCGGTTTGCCCGGTAGACCGCGTTATCGTTCATCGCGAGCAGGCTCGGCTCCTACAGGTTTTGTGTCGAATCACCATTTTGCATTCAACACAAAACCTGTAGGAGCCAAGCTTGCTCGCGAACGGGACAACTCGGTTTAAAGCCTTACTCAAATAGCACTAAACCGCCGCGCCAACCCCCGCTCCGCAAACTGCTCAATCAAAAAATCCACAAACGCCCGGGTTTTCCCCGGCAACAACTTATGCTCGGCGTAGTAGACCGAAATATTGCCATCATCGACAAACCACTCCGGCAACACCCGCTGCAACCTCCCCGACTCCAGATACCCCACCGCAAATGGCATGCTCACCAACGCAATCCCCAACCCTTGCGCCGCCGTTGCGCACGCGGCTTCGGAATCGCTCAGGGTCATGCGCGCCTTGAGCATCAACGGCCGACAGTTCTGCGGATCGCGCCCGGTCAACTGCCAGGAACGCACGCGCCCGGTTTGCGGCGAACGGATCAGAATCCCGTCGTGATGGCTGAGATCGTCCGGCTCGGTGATCTCGGGATTGGCCTGTAGATAATCGGCAGACGCCACCAAAATCCGGTGCGCCGGGCTCAACTTACGTGCGATCACCCCCTGCGGCAGATCGAAGCCGCCACCAATGGCCGCATCAAACCCCTGCCCGATCAGATCGACCTGGCGATTATCGAAATGCCAGTCCGGACTGATCGCTGGATATCGCTGCAAAAACTCACCGAGCATCGGCACGATGTGCAAACAACCAAACGCGGCGCCCATGCTGACTTTCAGCGTTCCCGCCGGCAGCCCTTCGACACTGGACAGATTGGCCACGGCATTCTGAATGGTGGTCAGGCTGCCGCTGACCTGATTCAAAAACAGCTGCCCGGCCTCGGTCAGCGTCAGGCTGCGTGTACTACGCTGGAACAGCCGCACACCGAGCCGCACCTCAAGTTTGGCAACACTTTTGCCAACGGCCGCCGGGGTCAGACTCAAGCGCCGTGCAGCCTCGGCAAAGCTGCCGACCTCGGCACTGCGCACGAAGCATTCGATGCTGCTAAAGGTTTCCATGATCGCCACTATAAACTTCTGGTTTACACAGACTATAGCAATCATGGTCTACACAGTTGTCGATACCAAGTCGATACTCGCCACCAATACCAAGGCATTCCCGCCTTGAACACTCTGGAGATCGAACATGACCACTCAACACCTCAGCGGTAAAGTCGCTCTGATTCAAGGCGGTTCCCGCGGTATCGGCGCTGCCATCGTCAAACGTCTGGCCGCTGAAGGCGCTGCAGTAGCCTTCACTTACGTCAGCTCCATCGCCAAAGCCGAAGAGTTGCAAAACAGCATCACCGCCAACGGTGGCAAAGCCTTGGCGATCAAGGCCGACAGCGCCGACGCCGCCGCCATCCGCCACGCCGTTAGCGCCACCGTCGAAGCGTTTGGACGCGTCGATATTCTAGTCAACAACGCCGGAGTGCTGGCGGTCGCACCGCTGGAAGACTTCAAACTGGAAGACTTCGACCAGACCGTGGCGATCAACATTCGCAGCGTGTTCATCGCTTCGCAAGAAGCCGCCAAACACATGGGCGAAGGGGCGCGCATCATCAACATCGGCAGCACCAACGCCGACCGCATGCCCTTCGCCGGCGGCGGTGTGTATGCGATGAGCAAGTCGGCACTGGTCGGTTTGACCAAAGGCCTGGCCCGCGACCTTGGCCCGCGCGGCATCACCGTCAACAACGTGCAACCTGGCCCGGTCGACACCGACATGAACCCGGCGCACGGCGACTTCGCCGAAAGCCTGATCCCGCTGATGGCCGTCGGCCGCTACGGTAAAGCCGAAGAAATCGCCAGCTTCGTCGCCTACCTGGCAGGCCCGGAAGCCGGTTACATCACCGGTGCCAGCCTGACCATCGACGGTGGTTTTGGCGCCTGATATTTCCAAGTCGCCGTAACGAAAAACGCCGCCGCTCTTTTCACAGAGCGGCGGCGTTTTTTTGTCTCAAGCGTTTACGCCCATTCCAGCGCCGGTAAACCGCAGGCACTCGGGGTGAAGGCTTTCAACGTACGAAGAATCCCGTCCGCGTGTGCGTATTTTTCATCAGCCATGGCGGCGTCCGGAATCGCAATCGCGGTCATGCCGGCGGCTTTCGCTGCGGTCACGCCAAACGGCGAATCCTCGAACACCAGACAATCCTCAGGCGCGACGCCCAGACGTCGCGCTGCGGTGAGGAAGATATCCGGCGCCGGTTTCGCCGCACCGACTTCCGGATCGTCGGCGGTAACAATGAAGTCGAACAGCGCAAACCAGTCTTGATGCAGCGTGGTTTTCTGACCAAACGACTGACGCGACGAACTGGTGCCCACCGCGATCGGAATGTTGTGCGCCTTGAGGTGCCGAATCAGCTCCTCGGCGCCCGGCATCGCCTGCGCTTTCGGGAAACGCTCACGCATCAACGGCTCGCGGATCTCCAAGAACTCTTCGGCGGTGATCGGCAGATCCAGCGCCTGCACCACGTAATTGGCCAGATCGTTGGCACCGCGACCGATGATGTTCTGTTTGACGCTCCAGTCGAAGGTGCGCCCGTAGCGCTGGGCAATCAGCGACGTGACCTCGGTGTAAATGCCTTCGGTGTCGAGCAGCAAACCGTCCATATCGAAAATCACGGCCTTGATCGGGCCGAACGCCTTCAGCGGTGCATTCATCATCGGATCCGTTTTCAAAGACATCCCAGGCGGCATCGCGCCGCTGCTCGGATCTGATTAAAGGGTTCAGCAGCATAACGAGCGCGACAGACATTGAGCAACGGGCAATGTCTGTTGCGCCGATGAACTACTCGCGAATATTTAGCGAAACGTCCTACAGGCATCACCTACTTGGCCGACTTCTTTCCTTACTGATCCCCCGCAAAGTCCGTGCTCCTCCTTGATGTGCGCGAGCGACTGCGAATGTTTCAACCCGATCGGCTACTGGCCCTGAACAACAGCATTGGCCTGCTGATAGTTGCCGCACTGAACCCGGATCACCCGGATTTCGAAACCCTGATCGGCGAATTTCGCCTGTGCCTCAATAATTACGAAGCCTGGGCCGAACAGTACTGGACGGGCACAGCGCTGGATGTCGAGCAGGTGTTCAGCGTCGGTAATGACGTACGCCTCAGCGCCCCGATCAAATCCCGCAAACCGATCAGCTCATCCGTAGTCATGTGCCCCGCCAGCGGATCTTTGACCTTGGTGCACATGTTCGAAGCCGCCCGCTTCGTACCGATCGGCAACACCCCGGTGACGCTCGAACCGGTGATTGGCGACGTCGGCGGTGTCCTGACCTTCGGCGAAGCGCTGCGCCATACGATCGGCCCGAGCGGGATATTGCAGGTGACCGATTGCGATCGGGGCCAGCGTTATCGCATCACCTTCTTTCCCGATGTTTCCACTGCGCATGTTCGTGAGTTGTATGACTCCTACGAAAGCATTCTCGACGACCTCGAACGCTGGTTGCGTGCCGAGTGGACAGGTTTTCAACCGTTGTGGGCGGAGTTTTCCAACGCCGGATTTTCTGACCGTTACCGGCAGTTGCAACAGGCGGATTGGCGCGGTTTCGAGAAAGCGCTGAACGGTGTCTGGGACGACATCAAGCAACTGTTCGCCCTCCTCGCCGATCTGCAGGCCAACAGCGAAAAGCTCCTGGAATACCTCAGCGCCGCCGAGCTTGAAGCCCTGCTGCAAACCTCCAGCGACGCGATTGCCAATGCGTTGCTGATGCTCAGCGATGAGCCGCTGATGTTCATTCATCTGGCCGCGTTCACCAGTTGGCTGAAGATGCTGCCGCCGCAGTACCTGGCCGAAGTCGTGGCTGAGGTGCGCGTCGAACTGTTGATCAGTTTCCTGCTGATGCGCGTGTCGGGTGGCGTCGGCGTGCCGCTGCGCTTGAGCAGCAAAGTGCTGGCGAAGATCAAATCGCCACGGGCGCGGGAATGGCTGGCGGCCTCGGCGTTGCGCCTGGCTGAACTGACCTCTGCGCCGGAGCTGACCCAGCATGCGGGCGCGCTGAGACCGTTGATGCTGAGTGCGCGTGATGTGCCGTTGAAGCCGACGCCGTCGATTCTGCTGAACATTCGGCAGGCAGATGAAGTGGTGTTGACGGTGCCAAACCCGGCGCCGATTGCGCGGGACAAGGCACATGGCAATACGCGTATGGAGCGTCATGAGCCTCACGATGACGCTTCGGATCAGGCGAAAAATCCTAATGGGGACAGCGCTGATTGTGTACCGCGTACCTGCACCAACGGCTGTCCGGTGTCGATGGTCACGGGCGAGGAACTGCTGACGCTGACCGATGGCGTGCTTGATGGCGTGTTGCCGTTTGAGTTCACCCGGTTGTATCGCACCAGTGCGGTGGAAATCGATGTCGGCCTGGGGTTTGGCTGGAGCCATTCGCTGGCGCATCGGCTGGAATTTGATGGCGACTCGGTTGTTTGGGTCGATCACGAGAATAGGCGCACACGGTTTCCGCTGCCGAATGTTGAGCGGCCTTCTATTCACAACAGTTTGTCGCGGGCAGCAATTTTTCTCGGGAATGAACCGGAGGAATTGATCCTAGCGCTGGCTGGGGAAACGGCGCGGTTTTACCACTTTCGGGCCGGGCGTCTGACGTCGATCAGCGATGCCTATGGCAATCGACTGACGGTACATCGCGATCGGTCTGACAGGGTTCAGCGACTGGATAACGGTGCAGGTCGCTCCTTATTGCTGCGTTACGACCGCGCGCAACTCATCGCGGTCGATTACCAAAGTTTGCAAAACGCTGAATGGGCGACGGAGCAAATCCTTGTTCGCTATTGCCACGACGCGCGTCAGCGCTTGTTGGCGGCGACCAATGCATTAGATGAAAGCGAGCGCTACGACTACGACGATGCGCACGTCATCCTGCAGCGACAGCTGACCGGTGGTGCGAGTTTTTTCTGGGAGTGGGAAAGAGCCGGCAAGGCTGCGCGTTGCGTGCGGCACTGGGCGTCGTTTTCGCAGATGGACACGCGTTATGTCTGGGATGACGACGGCAGTGTCGCGGTGCAGTACGTCGATGGCACCGAAGAGGTTTATGTCCACGATGACCGTGCGCGACTGGTGCGTAAGGTTGAGGCGGATGGTGGCGAGCAGCTCAAGGCCTACGACGATCAGGGACGGTTGATCGCAGAACAGGATGCTTTGGGTTCTGTCACCGAGTACCGCTATGACGATGTCGGACGACTGATCGCGCTGATTCCGGCAGCGGATGCGCCAACGTCCTACGAGTATCGCAATGGTTTCCTGCATCGGCGTTCGCGTGGCGATGCGGTGTGGATTTATCGGCGCAATGCCGAGGGCGACATCACCGAGGCTGTCGATCCTGACGGGCAGGTGACTCATTACTACTACAGCGTTCGCGGCCAACTGGTTTCGATCCGTTATCCGGACACCAGCCGTCATCTGCTGGCCTGGAATGATCTTGGCCAACTGGTTGAAGAAACGTTGCCTGAGGGTGGCGTACGGCGTTTTTCCTACGATGCTTTGGGACGGCGGACGACCACGGTTGATCAACATGGCGCCGTTACGCGACAGCAGTGGGACGCCGTTGGCCGACTGGTTCAGACGACTTTTCCTACGGGTGCCACGTGTGCATACAGCTATGGCGCGTACGGGCAAGTCACCGCCGAGCGTGATGAGCTGGGGCATATCACCCGGTATGAATACGACGATGACCTGCATTTGGTTTCCCGCCGCATTAACCACGACGGCACGCGGATTCAATATCGCTACGACCACGCGCAACTGTTGCTCACGGAGATCGAAAACGAGTCGGGTGAGAAATATCGGCTGGACTACACGCCCACCGGATTAATCCGAGAGGAAACCGGTTTCGACGGTCGGCGCACGGCTTATGTCTATGACCTCAACGGTCACCTGCTGGAAAAGACCGAGTTCGGTGATGACGACTCTCGGCTAGTCACCGCTTATGAGCGCGATGGCGGTGGGCGTCTGCTGGTGAAAACCCTGCCGGATGGGGTGAAGGTCAGTTATCAGTACGACCCGTTAGGGCGCCTGACTAGCGTCGATGATGGCCAGAACCATCCGCTGGCCTTCGAATACGACCGCCAGGATCGGCTGATCACCGAGCATCAGGGCTGGGGCACTCTGCGCTATGCCTACGACGCCTGCGGTCAGCTCAAAAGCATGCGTTTGCCGGACAACAGCAAACTCGACTATCAACACGCCAAGGGTGGCGCCCTCGCCGGCATCGACCTCAACGGCGCCCCACTCACCCGCCACGTCTACCAGTCCGGTCGCGAACAACGACGCGAGCAAGGCCTGCTCCTCAGCGAATACTCCTACGACGAACAGGGCCGACTGCTCGCCCATGCCGTGGGCCATAAACGCGATTCGATGTATCGCCGCGATTATGCCTACAGCGCCAACGGCAACCTGTCGTACATCGCCGACACCCGCCACGGCCAACGCACCTACGGCTACGACACCCTCGACCGCTTGATCCGCGTCCGCCACTCCCGCGACGAACTCCCGGAAACCTACGCCCACGATCCCGCTGGCAACCTGCTCATGCAGGATCGCCCCGGCCCGAGCCAAATCAAAGGCAACCGCCTGTTGATGCAGGGTGACCGCCATTACGACTACGACGCCTTCGGCAACCTGATCCGCGAACGTCGCGGCACAGCGCACAAACTTGTCACCGAATACCGCTACGACTGCCAGCACCGCCTGATCGGCCTGACTCGCCCTGACGGTAACGCCGCGTCTTACCGCTACGACGCCTTCGGCAGACGCATCAGCAAAACCGTCGACGGCGCCACCACCGAATTCTTCTGGCAAGGCGACAACCTAGTCGCTGAAAGCAGCGATACCGAATACCGCAGCTACGTCTACGAACCCGGCACCTTCCGCCCGCTCGCGCTGCTCGACGGCAAAGGCCCGAAAAAGGCCTGCCCGTTTTACTACCAGAACGACCACCTCGGCACGCCGCTGGAGCTGACCGATTACAGCGGGGAAATCGTTTGGTCGGCGCAGTACGACGCCTACGGGAAAGTCGCGGCGGTGACGTTGGCGGGTGATGAGTACCTGGATCAGCCGCTGCGGTTTCAGGGGCAGTATTTCGATGCGGAAAGTGGGCTGCACTACAACCGGCATCGGTTTTACGACCCGAGGTTGGGGCGGTATCTGACGCCGGATCCGGTGAAGCTGGGGGGCGGGTTGAATCAGTACCAGTACACGCCGAATCCGATTGGGTGGGTGGATCCGTTGGGGTTGAACTCCAATTGTCCGCCGCCTAATAGGCCTGGGTGTGAGGTGCCGGGGGGGATTGGTGAGGCTAAGGTAGGCGAAGGCGACCCGCAATTACCAAGTTTGATCCATGGTGTTGACCCAAAACCATTGAAGCGTACACATGCAATCTCGGGAAAAGGATCAACTAAACGGGTCGAAGATTTAGGAAAAAAAATGCGAGCTGATGGATACGACAGTAGCTTTCCCATAGACGTAGCGGAATATCAAGGCACCCTTTATATTCTGGATGGACACCACCGTGCAGCAGCTGCAAGACAAACAGCAACGCCGATAACTATGCAATTGATCACCAACATCAGAGAACACAAGGGCACCCTTAACACTATCGAAGAAGTAATCGAATCTGCTGAAAATGTAGGGCACGACCGACTGGAGCATCACAGAAGAAGATGAAAAATACCGACACGTCGCTTGAAGAGCTAATTACCGACTTTCTTTCGAAAGTAGACTACGGCACGGAGCTATTACGTAAAAAATTTGGCACCCGCAATATTTTAAGACTTTGGCGGAGCAAACAAATCGAACGCTGTGGAGAAATAACAAATGGAGTTGAATACGAGCTCCACGGTATCGGATGCGCTATTCACTTCCCTTCGGAATCAGTGGATTTCGATTACGGATCAAATGATAGAATCGACGGCTTCGATGTGTGGCGGCTATACATTTACGCTAGTGATAGACCATTGAAATATAAAAAATACTGTGACCAAAAAATAGTTGAGAACGAATTTAACGAATACATCGCACTTGGTCGAATAGAGAAGATGTCAGCCTCGGACAATCTTTACATCCTCAGTAAATCTGAATCAACTGAGCACAGGTAAAAATCTGTTCGTCAACGTCCATTCATCCTTCTACAAGCCTTAGCTGCTATCAACCTTATGGTCGTTAACTAGTTTCCAGAACCAAAGGGCCTAAAATCCTAGGCCCTATAGAGCTCAACGCAATATCAGGTTCGACTCGCAGAACAGTCACTGCTCATCCTCATCCTCTTCATACTCCATATCCGCCTCATCCGAATCATTCAGCGGCACCGTCGCATCATCCATCAGCGATCCCGGATCCTCATTCCCCGGATCATTGATAAACGGCAGCCCACTAGAGCCTTTCTCTTCCTTGCCTTCAGTTTCAGGAGTCATGGCAAACCTCATCATTTCCGGGGAGTGTAGACGTTCGAAAAGTCCTGCAGCCAATCGTTCCAGCGTCTGACCGGCAAATACGAAAAACCCGGCAAAACGCCGGGTTTCCGTTAAACCATTACATCAATCAATGATGGCGGTTCTTGTGTTTGTTCTTGTGCTTGTGACCCCCACCGGAGTGAGATCCGCCGTCGTCACCCAGGTTGTTACCGACCGCACCACCCGCGGCGCCGCCCAATCCTGCGCCAACAGCCGAACCGGTTGATCCGCCGACGCTATTACCAATCACCGAACCACCCGCCGCTCCGAGGCCACCGCCGATGGCAGCTTCAGTACGATTGTTTTTATTCGCCCCAACCGCACCGCCGGCCGCGCCGCCGACACCTGCGCCGACCGCTGCGCCAGTGCTGCCGCCGAGTTGTCCACCGACCACGTTGCCCAGCACGCCACCGAGCCCACCGCCCACGGCGGCTGAACCATCGCCGGCGGCCATTGCGCCTTGCGCCACGAGCAATCCGAAAAACAGTGCAGATAATGACAATCGCATATGTACCTCACAGTTCCCGAATCGGGACAGTTCACCCCAGCGGGGGCCTATGTGAGATTGGAGAGGTTTGCGGGAAAATCGTTCAGCCATGAAAAAGCCCGGCATCGAGCCGGGCTTTGTCTGCAAGTGATCAATCTCAGTGACGCTTGTGGCCTTTGGCCAAGTTGCTGCCGACGGCACCGCCCGCCGCGCCGCTCAGACCAGCACCGATGGTGGCGCCATTTCGGCCGCCCAGGCTGTTACCGATCACCGAACCGCCCGCCGCGCCAACACCGCCGCCAATGGCCGCTTTCGTCCGGCTGCCTTTGCGTGCAGCCACTGCGCTACCGGCCGCGCCCGCTACACCTGCACCAATTGCTGCACCGGTGCTGCCGCCCATTTTCTGACCGACAACGTTACCCAGCGCGCCACCCAGACCGCCGCCCAATGCAGCGGTGCCATCGCCGGCAGCCATTGCTCCTTGAGCGAACAGAAGGCCGAGAACCAGAGCGGGCAGTGTTAAACGCATGACGAAAACCTCAAAGACAGAGAAACAAAAAGGGGCGCGATTGAATGCCGTCACAGCGGCAAAGTCCAGATAAAAGCGGACGCATCCGCGCAATGGGCGCCGATTGGACAGTGATTCTGGAAAAGGTTTTATGACGGGCAAAAAAAAGCCCGCTGGGGAGACGGGCTGGAGACTTGCTTTCTAACGGATGGCTTCACCCTACTTAAGCGAACGTGAAAAGTTTGTGAAAGAAACACAGATCCTGACGCCCATCTGTAGGTCTAGTCCGAAATAAAATCTCAGAGCATAAAAAACCCCGTTCTTAGACGGGGTTGGTTGGCGGAGAATCATTTTCGGGCGCGTGCCGTGACCTTGGGTAAAAACTTCGCTTTCGGCCCTTTCGGCACCGTGGACTTGATCTTGCCGGTGTGAACCGGATCCTCGCCGAAACCAGACTGATACTCGGTCTGGCCACAACGAACGCAGTTGTTAAACGGAAACTCGGCGCCATCGTCTTCGATATACGGTTCTGTCATACCTTCGCCCCTGCGATGCGGATCGACACCGGCAAAACTTTTTTGCCTGAAAAAATATCGACCTCCAAGGCTTTTGAGACTAGCCGGTCATTACTGGACTTGCGGTTCAGATCGGCCAATGCCCGACGAATGGCCCATACTAATCAAACACGCTAATCTGGCACCCTCGTCTCATTGCCAGGGATTGCGAGCATGACAATAAAAACCATCGCCTTGCTGCTTTCAGCGCTAGCCATTACTGGCTGCGGCACGATCAGCAGTGTCGTGCAGGAAGACGCCGTCGCCGGAAATGATCTAAAAAAACGCCAAACCTACTGTGATTCGATTTCGCGAATTTACAGCGGCGTCGGTTACGACTTCTGCATCCTGCACGCACCCGATCTGCCGATAAAATCCTGGAAGGGTCGCCCTTCAGCCCCGCTGGTTTTGATAGATCTGGCAGTCTCCGGTGTGACAGATACGTTGGTATTGCCATACACCGTGTATCAACAGGTTAAACACGGCAATATCGAAATCTACCAGGCACAAACGTCCGATCAGTGATCAGCGCAATCTGACGGCGGTGCCAGTCGGCCTACTGATCTCGACATCCAATCAGCTGTCCAATAAATTCCAGACGCCAGAAACCACAAAACCCCTGACTTCTTTCGAAATCAGGGGTTTTGTGTACTGAATGTGGCGGTGAAGGAGAGATTCGAACTCTCGATACAGTTTCCTGTATACACACTTTCCAGGCGTGCTCCTTAAGCCACTCGGACACTTCACCGTATCTCTTCAAACATGTTCTGTCTGTCGAGGCGCGCTAATGTAGTCGAAAGCTTTTCCGATGGCAAACTTTTTTTTAAGATTTTCATGCGCTTAAGAGAAAAAGCCGTTTGCCCTGCCGACGGCCCATGGCAAACCGGCCAATCTTCGGTGGGCGCAGCCCTTCTATATAGAAGCAGAATGGCGTGCGGCGCTGGATCAGCCGGGATTCGGTGACCGGCGGGTCAGTCACGGCGCTTTACCTGGCCTGCGGTGGTGGGTAACGTCTGCTCATCTTTCTTACAAGGAATCGCGTCATGAGTGAGTTGATTGCCTACCACCTCGAAGACGGCATCGCGACCCTGACCTTGAGCAACGGCAAGGTCAATGCCATTTCCCCGGACGTGATTGCGGCGTTTAACGCGGCGCTGGATCAGGCGGTGACTGATCGTGCCATCGTGATCATTACCGGTCAGCCGGGGATTCTGTCGGGCGGCTACGATCTGAAAGTGATGACCGCCGGCCCTAAAGAAGCCGTGGCCCTGGTGACCGCTGGTTCCACCCTCGCCCGTCGTCTGCTTTCTCACCCGTTCCCAGTGATCGTCGCTTGCCCGGGTCACGCCGTGGCCAAGGGTGCGTTTCTGCTGTTGTCGGCCGACTACCGCATCGGTGTCGACGGCCCGTTCAGCATTGGTCTGAACGAAGTGCAGATCGGCATGACCATGCACCACGCCGGTATCGAGCTGGCGCGTGATCGTCTGCGTCGTTCGGCATTCCACCGGTCGGTGATCAATGGCGAGATGTTCGACCCGAAAAGCGCAGTGGACGCCGGTTTCCTCGACAAGGTGGTTTCTGCCGAAGAGCTGCAAGGTGCCGCCCTTGCCGCCGCGCGTCAGTTGAAGAAGATCAACATGCTCGCGCACAAGAACACCAAGCTGAAGGTGCGCAAAGCGCTGCTGGAAACCCTGGACAACGCGATTGTTCAGGATCAGGAGCATCTGGGTTAACCCCCGTATCCTGCGTCGAAGAAAAGCCCGACCCGCGTGTCGGGCTTTTTCTTGCGCGCTCGGTTGAAAACGCCGTGGCTGCTCTAGGACGGGTCTGACAAGCAATTCGGAAACATGCGCTTAAACATCGCCTATCTCCCGACTCTATAGTGGCAATTGCCGAAAACAGTGCACATCCGTACACTGCGCCACCTTTTGCGCCGGTGGGGCCTGAAAATGCTGTTCGTGTTTCGTATGTTATTGATGAGCCTGCACTTTATTCTGGCTGGCGTGCTTGGGGTGATCCTCGGCATATGCCGTCCGTTCAATCCGGACAACAGCCGGCTGTGCGCGCGCCTCTATGCATTGCCGGCCATGTGCATTTTGCGTTTGCGGGTGAAAACCGACGTCAGCGGTTTGATGAACAAACCGGCCAGCTGCGTGATCATTGCCAACCATCAATCCAATTACGATTTGTTTGTGTTCGGTAACGTTGTGCCCTACCGCACGGTGTGCATTGGCAAGAAGAGCCTGAAGTGGGTGCCGTTGTTCGGGCAATTGTTCTGGCTCGCCGGCAACGTGTTGATCGACCGTGGCAATGCGCACAAGGCGCGCCAGTCGATGCTCACCACCACCAACACGCTGCAAAACGAAAACACCTCGATTTGGGTATTCCCGGAAGGCACGCGCAACCTCGGCGAAGAGTTGCTGCCGTTCAAGAAAGGCGCATTTCAGATGGCGATTGCCGCTGGTGTGCCGATCGTGCCGGTGTGTGTCAGCAGCTACATCAAGCACATGCGTCTGAACCGCTGGAACAGCGGGGAAATTCTCATACGCTCATTGCCGGCGATTCCTACAGCCGGATTGACCATGGACGACATGCCCATGCTCATCGAACAGTGCCGCGAGCAGATGCGCGAATGCATCGAATCAATGGATCGGCAGTTGCAAGTCGCCTGAAACCGAACCCGCCTTGTGCGGGTTTTCTTTTGCCGAATGAACGGTGCAGATTTCACTGACTCTCAAGTAGCGACACGGCTAAGCTGAAGCCTTGTATTCCTGCCACCTGCCAAGAAGAAGTGAATCACCACCATGGGTCGAGTTGTTGCTGCTGCGGTGTACAGCGCGGGTAAGAAAGTCACCAATATTTCCCTGGACGAAGGCGCCGCCTGGGCCGCGAAAACCGGCCACTTTGTCTGGATCGGTCTGGAAGAGCCGGACGCTCAGGAGCTGTCCAACCTGCAACGCCAGTTCAACCTGCACGAACTGGCGATTGAAGATGCGCTGGAAAAACACAGTCGGCCGAAGCTGGAAACCTTTGGCGACGCTTTGTTTATCGTCACCTACTCGCCGATCCGTGAAAACGGCGTGCTGCAATTCATCGAAACGCACATCTTCGCCGGCAAGGGCTACATCATCACCGCGCGTAACGGTCACTCGGCGTCCTACGCACATGTGCGCCAACGCTGTGAGGCGCGTCCGCTGTTGTTGGAGCATGGGGAAGATTTCGTACTCTATGCGCTCCTCGATTTCGTCATCGAGAACTACCAGCCGGTCGGTGAAGCGATCCATGCCGAGATCGATGAGCTGGAGCGCAACGTGCTGTGCAGCGCATTGAATGAGCGTGATATCCAGAAGCTGCATGGCTTGCGCCGCGATGTCGTGCGTCTGCGTCGCTATGCGGCGCCGATGGTGGAGATCGGCGAGGAACTGCAGAAGCTCAGCTTCCCGTTTATCGACAAGAACATGCGCCCGTACTTCCGTGATGTGCAGATTCACGTGACGCGGCAGATGGAAGACCTCAGCACGCTGGCCGATATTGCCAGCCAGACCATCGAGATCGGTGTGTTGCTGGAGGCGTCACGGCAGAGCGTGGTGCAGCGCAAGTTTGCTGCGTGGGCGGCGATTCTGGCGTTCCCGACGGCGGTGGCGGGGATTTACGGGATGAACTTCCAGAACATGCCGGAGCTGAGCTGGCATTACGGTTACTTCGGGGTGCTGGGGTTTATTGCGGTGGGGTGTGTGAGTTTGTGGGCGAGTTTCAAGAAGTCTGGGTGGTTGTAAAAAGCAAAAGATCGCAGCCTTCGGCAGCTCCTACAGGGTTTCAGTGTAGGAGCTGCCGAAGGCTGCGATCTTTTGATCTGCTGTTAAGCGACCTCAGGTTTGTGCGCCACAAACCGCATCATCCATTCCGCAACCGTAGCGCCATGGTGTTCTTGCTCCAGGCTCGCCACGCCTTTGCTGTAGATCTGCGAACCCAGTGCTTCCTGACGCAAATCCAGCAGCGCCCGCGAGTAATCGTGGATGAACTCTGGATGGCCCTGGAAGCACAGCACTTGATCGTTGATGTGGTACGCGGCAAACGGGCAGAAATCGCTGGAGGCGATGACGGTGGCGTTTTCCGGTAACGACGTCACTTGATCCTGGTGGCTGATCAGCAACGTCAGTTCTTCACGCACCGGGCTCATCCACGGCGCCTTGGCCGCGAGTTTGTAGTTGTGGGTGCCGACGCCCCAGCCCTGCGTAGCGCGCTCGCTCTTGCCGCCCAGCAGCAGCGCCAACAGTTGATGGCCGAAGCACACGCCGAGCAGTTTGTCGCCACGCTCGTAACGGCTCAGCAGGTATTCCCTCAGCGTTTCAATCCACGGGTCGGTACCGAAGGAATCGGCCTTGCTGCCGGTGACCAGGTACGCGTCAAAGGTCTGCTCGTCGCTGGGGTATTCGCCTTGCATCACGTTGTAGACGGTGAACTCGGCGGCAATCGGTTGCTGCGAGAACAGGCGCTGAAACATCTGCCCGTAACCCTGATATTGATCGACCAGTTCGGGACGCAGGATGTCGGTTTCCAGAATGCAGATGCGTAGCGACATAAAAAATACCTGACACGTGATGGGAATAATGAACACCCCAGAGCCTGCCTTGAAACACCCTGACAAGGCAAGCCCCGGAATGCTCGCCCCGTTAGAACATTTCACCTTTCGCCGCTTTATCCAGCAACAGCGCCGGCGGGGCGAAACGCTCGCCGTACTGCTCTGCCAGATACTGCGCGCGGGCGACGAAGTCCTTCACCCCATACTGATTGATGAACTGCAACGCACCGCCCGTCCACGCCGCAAAACCGATGCCGAAGATCGAGCCGACGTTGGCGTCCGCCGTCGAGGTCAGCACGCCCTCCTCCACGCAGCGCACGGTTTCGATGGCTTGCACGAACAACAAACGGTCACGCACGTCCTTGGGCGAAATCTGCCCGTCGGCCTTCTCAAAACGTGTTTTCAGTTCCGGCCACAAATGCTTCTGGCCACCGGCCGGGTATTCATAAAAACCGCCGCCAGCAGCCTTGCCCGGACGTTTGTATTCGTTGAGCAGCAAGTCAATCACGGCGAAGGCCGGGTGCTCAATCAGCGGTTTCCCTTCTGCCTGTAGGTCTTTGGCCGTTTGCTTGCGGATATGGCTCATCAGGCTGAGGGAAACTTCGTCGGAGATCGCCAGAGGCCCGACCGGCATCCCGGCCTTGCGTGCTTCGGTCTCGATCATCGGCGCACTGACGCCCTCGCCGAGCATGGCGATGCCTTCGTTGGTGAAGGTGCCGAAAACCCGCGAGGTGAAGAAACCGCGACTGTCGTTGACCACGATCGGGGTTTTCTTGATTTGCAGAACGAAATCGAAGCCGCGCGCGAGGGTTTCATCGCTGGTTTGCGCGCCTTTGATGATTTCCACCAAGGGCATTTTTTCCACCGGACTGAAGAAATGCAGGCCGATGAATTTGCTTTGATCCGGTACGGCACTGGCAAGGCCAGTAATCGGCAAGGTCGACGTGTTGGAGGCAATAACGGCGTCGGCGCCCACAACCTTTTGCGCAGCCACAGAAACCGTGGCCTTGAGCTCGCGATCCTCAAACACCGCTTCGATGATCAGGTCGCAACCGGCCAGATCGGCATCGCTTTCAGAGGGTTTGATCCGCGCCAGCACTTCATCGCGCTGGGCTGCATTCATCTGGCCACGGGCAACTTTTTTGTCGAGCAACGCGGCCGAGTGCGCTTTGCCTTTCTCGGCAGCTGCAAGGTTGATGTCCTTGAGCACCACCTCGATCCCCGCCGAAGCACTGACAAACGCGATCCCAGCGCCCATCATCCCGGCACCAAGCACGCCGACCTTCTGCGTCTTATAAGGTGCAAAACCCTGCGGCCGCGACCCGCCGGCATTGATCTCGTTGAGCT
Organism: Pseudomonas rustica; assembly: GCF_049959085.1. NCBI lineage: Bacteria > Pseudomonadati > Pseudomonadota > Gammaproteobacteria > Pseudomonadales > Pseudomonadaceae > Pseudomonas > Pseudomonas rustica. The sequence continues at coordinate 3,642,824 of NZ_CP188200.1, forward strand.
GAAACCAGAACGTGCCGATCAGGTTTTTCGAAATCTGCCCGGTGGTCAGCTCGGTGAAGTAGCGGGTTTCGATCAGGTGCGCGGTGTCGAAATCGACCTGAGCGCCTTCCACCGCCGCACACAGAATCTTCTCCGGCGCCGGCAGTGTGCCTTGAGTTTTCGTGCGCAGGATCGACGGTGCAATCGCCAGCATCTGCGCGACTTTCGGGTTCGATGGCGTACCGCCGGGAATCTGATAACCCTTCACATCCCAACGCTGCACTGCCGTTGGATTGGCAACAATCCAAGCGCGCGCCTTGGCCAACAGTTCATCGCGATCCGCCGCCAGCTCATCGATCAAACCGGCCTGCAACGCCTGTTGCGGACGCACTTTTTTGCCTTCGAGCAGATACGGCAGCGCCTTCTCGATCCCGAGCATGCGCACCATGCGCACCACCCCGCCGCCGCCCGGCAGCAGGCCCAGCGTCACTTCCGGCAGGCCGAGTTGCACCGAGGCATCGTCCAGCGCCACGCGGTGATGGCAGGCGAGACAGATTTCCCAGCCGCCGCCCAACGCCGCGCCGTTGATCGCTGCGACCACCGGTTTGCCGAGGGTTTCCAAGGTGCGCAATTGGCCTTTGAGGGTCAGCACCATGTCGTAGAAAGCTTTGGCTTCAGGCTTGCCGACTTTGATCAGCTCGTTGAGGTCGCCGCCGGCAAAGAAGGTTTTCTTCGCCGAGGTGATGATCACACCGGCAAGGCTGTCTTTTTCTGCCACCAGACGGGCCACGCAAGCGGCCATCGCCTCGCGGTACACGGCGTTCATGGTGTTGGCGCTCTGGCCCGGCATGTCGATGGTCAGCACGACGATGCCGTCCTGGCCTTTTTCGTAACGAATGGCTTCGCTCATAACAAGATTCCTTGAATTCGGGGGCTCAGAGACGTTCGATGATGGTGGCAATGCCCATGCCGCCGCCGACGCACAGCGTCGCCAGGCCATAGCGCAGGTGCCGCGCTTCCAGTTCATCGAGCAAGGTGCCGAGGATCGCGCAACCGGTGGCGCCCAGCGGATGGCCCATGGCGATGGAGCCACCGTTGACGTTGACCTTCTCCGGGTCGACGGCCATGTCCTTGATGAACTTCAGCACCACAGAGGCAAACGCTTCGTTGACCTCGAACAGGTCGATGTCTTCCACGCGCAGTCCGGCCTTGGCCAGAGCCTTGCGCGTGGCCGGCGCCGGGCCGGTGAGCATGATGGTCGGATCGGTGCTGGTGACCGCCGTGGCGACAATTCGCGCCCGAGGTTGCAGGCCCAACGCGCGGCCCTTGGCTTCGGAGCCGATCAGCATCAACGCCGCACCGTCGACGATCCCGGAACTGTTGCCGGGGGTGTGCACATGATTGATCCGCTCGACATGGCTATAGACCCGCAACGCCGTGGCGTCGAAACCCATCTGCCCCATCATTTCAAAACTCGGCTTGAGCTTGCCCAAGCCTTCCAGCGTCGATTCGGCACGGATGAATTCATCGTGATCGAGCAGGATGATGCCGTTCTGATCCTGCACCGGCACCAGCGACTTGTTGAGCGAACCATCGGCCCGGGCCCGCGCGGCTTTCTGTTGCGAGTGCAGCGCGTAGGCATCGACGTCGTGACGGCTGAAACCTTCGAGCGTGGCGATCAAATCGGCACCGACGCCTTGGGGGGTGAAGTGGCTGTGCAAGTTGGTCTGCGGATCCAGTGCCCACGCACCACCATCGCTGCCCATCGGCACGCGCGACATCGACTCGACGCCACCGACCACCACCAGGTCTTCAAAACCCGAGCGCACTTTCATCGCGCCGAGGTTCACCGCCTCAAGCCCGGACGCGCAGAAGCGGTTGATCTGCACCCCCGCCACGCTGACGTCCCAATCAGCCACTTGCACCGCGGTTTTGGCGATGTCCGAGCCTTGATCGCCAATCGGCGTGACACAACCGAGCACGACGTCATCGACCTGACTGGTGTCCAGCGCAGTGCGTTGTTGCAGCGCGGTCAGCAGCCCGGCGACCAGATTCACCGGTTTGACGCTGTGCAAAGCACCGTCGGCCTTGCCTTTGCCGCGTGGCGTGCGTAGCGCATCGAAAATCAAAGCTTGGGTCATGACGTCCTCGAACCTGTGCGGTGAGTGATTTCTTGTGCTTGCACTCTTGTCCCGCACGGCCACGGATTCAATGACCACAGCGCTCAATGCGGTTGACGGACACGCTCAGACGGACGGTCATTGGCCGTCGGGTGAACCGGTTCAGGTCACGGAGTTGTCTAGCAAGCGGGCGGCGCAGAAGCTGGCAATACGCCTCATGCCTTTTTAATCGCCGTTGGCAGCAACTCCATATGAAATGGATCTAAGCCAAGCGTGACGCGGGCCCTAAGGTAGTACATGTACGTCAGAGTCGTCGGGTTTTGCCGAGGTCGGCGTCCTTCAACAGGAAGTGCAGCGCTTGCCGTCATGGATATGCAGGCAGGCATCAGGAAATAACAATAAAGGCGGTCAAGCCATGTTCAAACAACCGAAAGTTCGTCAAGCAGGGCTCATTCTTTTCGCCACGACGCTGTTGTTGATTTTGCCGAATCTGACCAAGGTCATCGGCTGAATCGAGCGGCGGGTTTATCTATCGCCACTGAAAATGTGACTGGCCCGCTACCCGGGCCAGCGTGGCTGTGCCAACCTTTGCGCACTTCCACGACATGGACGGCGATCATTTGAAAACGCTCTTCGTACTCGGGGCCATGCTGCTGAGCATGCCTCTGTCAGCCGCACAGTTGGATTTGCAACTGGGCGAGCACAGCCGCACCTGGCAGACCGAGGAATTGCTCAAGCATCCTCAGGTGCAAAACATCACCATCAAAAACGATGTGTCCTATAAGAAGGACATGGTCTATCGCGCTGTGCCGGTGGCGGCGTTGTTGACGGGAATAAAGGCTGAAGATCATCTGCAAGCGGTGGCGCTGGACGGTTTTGCGGCAGAGCTGGCGGCGGCGCCGTTGCTCAACCGTGAAGGCGCGCGCGCGTGGCTGGCGATTGAAGACCCGGCCCATCCGTGGCCGCCGTTGTCGAAGGATAAACACAGCGCCGGGCCGTTCTATCTGGTGTGGACGAATCCGCAGGCGGGCAATATCAGCCCCGAGCAGTGGCCGTTTGAAGTGGCGAGCATCAAGCGCATGGCGCCGGTGGCCGAACGCTTCCCTGCCCTGCTACCGGATCCGGCGTTGAAGAAAGATGATCCGGTGAATCTGGGTTTTGCGTTGTTTCAGAAGAATTGCTTGGCGTGTCACCGATTGAACGGTGCCGGGGATGCGCAGTTCGGGCCGGATCTGAATATTCCGTACAGTCCGACGGAGTATTTCGGGGCAGATTTCTTGAAGCGCTACATTCGCGATCCGCAGAGTTTGCGCCAGTGGCCGCAGGCGAAGATGCCGGGGTTTTCGGCGGAGGTGTTGCCGGAGGGGGATCTGGAATTGCTGGTGGGGTATCTCAAACACATGGCGGGGCGCAAGGTTAAGCCCTGACGCTTGCGCCCCACTCTGTAGGAGCTGTCGAGTGCAACGAGGCTGCGATCTTTTGATCTGCGGAATCAAGATCAAAAGATCGCAGCGTGCCGCAGCTCCTACGAGGGATCGTGTTTATTGTTGTTGCACGGAGATGACCGGGGTCGGTGAGACGAACACTTTCGCGTGCATCTGCTCGCAGCCGCCGCCCCGGCGCATGCCGCGTACCGGGCAGGCGTCGAGGTAATCGAGGCCCACCGCCAGTTTCAGATGTCGCTCCGGCCGCGCCAGTTCGTTGGTCACGTCAAAGCTGTACCACGCGTCATCCAGCCACGCTTCTGCCCAGGCGTGGCTGGCCAGATGTTCGCAATCCTCGCTGTACAAATACCCCGACACATAACGCGACGGCACGCCCAGACTGCGCGCGCAGGCCAGAAAAGCGTGGGTGTGATCCTGACAAACCCCGGCGCGTCCGGCGAAGGCTTCGGCGGCGCTGGTGTCGACTTCGGTGGAGCCCGGCGTGTAGGTCATGTGCTGATTCAAACCGTGCATCAAATCGATCAGCGCGGTGCGATCGCGTCGCTGCTTGCAGGATCTTTCGGCGAACGCTCGCAGCGCTTCATCGGCCTCGGTCAACCGGGTAAAGCGCAGAAACGGCAGCGCCGACTGGCTCTCATGCTCAGCCTCGCGCAATTCATCAATATCGACCTGCCCGCGCGCGCCAATGATGATCGCCTCGTGCGGCTCGTCCATGGTCAGCACGTGCAGGATGTTGCCAAACGGATCGAGTTGCGCGCGCACCGGGCGCGGCAGATCAAGTTGCCAACTGAGCACGTGTTGGCGCTCGCTGTCGTGTGGGGTCAGCCGCAGGTACTGGATGCTCGCCCGCACCTTATCTTCGTAGTGATAGGTGGTCTCGTGGCTTATGGAAAGTCTCATGCAGCCTCCAGGTAGGAACTGTGAATGGCGTTGCCCAACTGGCGCACCAGCGGGATGAATTCGGTCAGCCAGGCATGTAGGCCTTCCTCGAGGATTTCGTTGATGCCGGTGTAGCGCAGGCGCGCGTCCATTTCGGCGGCCAAGCGTTGCGCCGGCCGACCGTTGGCGCCGGGCAGTTGCGCAAGAATCTGGTCGATCTCTTCGGTGCAGGCGCGCAGCGAACGCGGCACGTCGGCGCGCAACAGCAGCAACTCGGCGACATGCCGGGCGCCGGGCGCGTCGCGATAGATTTCGGTGTAGGCCTCGAACGACGACAGTGCACGCAGCAATGCACTCCACTGGTAGTAGGCGTGGGCCGTGCCGTCGCTGACCGCTTCGGCTTGATCGCCGGCCATTTCGTAGCGGGCATCAAGCAAGCGCAGGGTGTTGTCCGCGCGTTCGATAAAGGTGCCGAGACGAATAAAACGAAATGCATCGTTGCGCATGATCGTGCCGTAGGACGCGCCACGAAACAGGTGCGAACGCTCCTTGATCCACTCACAGAAACGGCTCATGCCGTAGCGGCTGAGGCCCTGTTCAGCGATCCCGCGAATCTCCAGCCACGTCGAGTTGATGTTCTCCCACATGTCCGCGGTGATGCGTCCGCGTACCGCATGGGCACTGGCCCGCGCCGCACCGAGGCAGCTGTAGATGCTCGCTGGGTTGGCCGCATCGAGGGCGAAAAAGTGCAGCAGACGTTCGGCATGCAATGCGCCGTGACGCTCCAGATAATCCTCAAGGGTGCCGGTGATCAACAGCGGCATCGCCAGTTCATGCAAACCATCACCGCGACCGTCCTGCGGCATCAGCGACAGCGAATAACTGATGTCGAGCATCCGCGCGAGGTTTTCCGCCCGCTCCAGGTAACGCGACATCCAATACAGATCCGAGGCAGTTCTACTTAACATGGCAAGCTTCCTTCAATCCTCGACCACCCAGGTGTCCTTGGTTCCGCCGCCCTGTGATGAATTCACCACCAGCGAGCCTTCGCGCAGCGCCACACGGGTCAAACCGCCGGGCACCACGCGGGTTTCACGACCGGACAAGACAAACGGGCGCAAATCGATATGGCGCGGCGCAATGCCGTTTTCGACAAAGGTCGGACAGGTCGACAGCGACAACGTCGGTTGCGCGATATAAGCGTGGGGTTTGGCCTTGATGCGTTCCCGGAAAGCATCGATTTCCGCTTTCGTTGACGCCGGCCCCACCAGCATTCCGTAACCGCCGGAGCCTTGGGTTTCCTTGACCACCAGATCTGGAAGATTGGCCAGCACGTGGGAAAGTTCAGACGGGTTGCGGCATTGCCAGGTCGGCACGTTTTTCAGGATCGGTTCTTCGTCGAGGTAGAAACGGATCATGTCGGTGACAAACGGGTACACCGATTTGTCGTCCGCCACGCCGGTGCCGATGGCGTTGGCCAACACGACGTTGCCGGAGCGATAGGACGACAGCAGCCCCGGCACGCCGAGCATTGAGTCCGGGTTGAACGCCAATGGATCGAGGAAGGCGTCGTCGAGGCGGCGGTAAATCACGTCCACTGCTTTCGGGCCGTCGGTGGTGCGCATGAAGACTTTGTCGTCACGCACGAACAGATCCGCGCCTTCGACCAGTTCCACGCCCATTTCCCGGGCAAGAAACGCGTGCTCAAAGAACGCACTGTTGAAGCGCCCCGGCGTCAGCACCACCACACTCGGGTCATCAATCGGACTGGAGCTTTTCAGCGTGTCGAGCAACAGGTTCGGGTAGTGATCGATCGGGGCGATGCGCTGCGCGGCGAACAACTCCGGGAACAATCGCATCATCATTTTGCGGTCTTCGAGCATGTAGCTGACGCCGCTCGGCGTGCGCAGGTTGTCTTCGAGCACGTAATACGTGCCGTCGCCATCGCGCACCAGATCGACGCCGGAAATGTGCGAATAGATATCGCGGTGCAGATCCAGACCTTGCATCGCCAACTGGTATTGCTCGTTGGCCAGCACCTGTTCGGCGGGAATGATCCCGGCCTTGATAATGCGTTGCTCGTGATAGAGGTCGGCGAGGAACATGTTCAACGCCTTGACCCGCTGGATGCAGCCGCGCTCGACGATCCGCCACTCGCTGGCGGGGATGCTGCGCGGAATGGTGTCGAAAGGAATCAGGCGCTCGGTGCCCTGCTCGTCGCCGTAGAGCGTGAAAGTAATGCCGGCACGATGGAACAGCAGATCGGCCTCACGTCGCCGTTGGGCCAGCAGCTCGTCAGGCGTGTCAGCCAGCCATCGGGCGAACTCCCGATAATGCGGGCGAACCTGGCCGCCGGCATCGTACATCTCATCAAAATAGGTGCGGATCATGCCGTACTCCTTGTCACCCGGACATACAGGCCTTCGCAAGGCCCGTGCCATCGGCATAAACGCTTTGATTTCAATCGGTTGGATATTCACGCCGCAAGCACCGCACCATTCCTGTGCGGCAAATGCTCCAACCTGATTGCCCCCGCTTCATTGCGACGCACTGCATCGCCTATTAGCAGCATAGTCAGAGTTGATTTCACTGCCCGGCATCGGCTGCGGATAATCCGCGCATTCGCTGCAAAACTTCCCCGCTCTCAGCGCCTCGAAGTCGCCAGCTCAACTGATTAGGACTGCCCCCGCAGCCCGTCCCGCCTTAACCCTGACCGGTTTCCTCTCCTTATCGGTCTTCCCTTTTAGCCACCCTCTCCGGTGGCTTTTTTTGCCCGTTTGAAATGTTTTGAAAGCAAAAGCAAAAGATCGCAGCCTCCGGCAGTTCCTACATGAATCTGTGTAGGAGCTGCCGAAGGCTGCGATCTTTTGATCTTCTATCTATAAATATTCAATTCAACCGGTGGCGGCTACGCACCTCCTGTTTCACGCCCCACCCTTCGATTATTCCGCCCAAAGGCTCGACCACCGCCGAAAAGCCCTGTTCAAAGTCGCCGATATCGTCATACGTCGCGTACATCACTTTGCTTAATTCCAGCGCCCACGCACCGTCATCACGCACGCTGACCTGGGCATTGATGGATTCACCGCGAAATTTGCCTGCTGCCCTGCGCGCCCGCTCCTCGTCCGGGAAAATCGCGTAGAACTCGATGGGATGGAATCGGGAAAAATCGAAACCGCCTTCTTTCATGCGGCGCAGAACATTGCTGCTGATGTCTTCTTGATAGGCTGTGCTCATGAATCGTCCCCCTCGCATAGATGGATAGACTTTCCGTATTCCCGCCCCGGGCCTTTGGCCAAAGTACTGCGACAACGTCGTTGAACGCGGGAAACAAGCATGTAGCTGACAAGACCAGACCTTAGCGATCCGTTCGCTGATCTCGCTTGCAGAGTAGCCCCAAGATAGAGCTGCTGCCAAGGCCTGGTGGTGAAGGTGACAAGAAGAATGTCAGATAGGGGTGATGCTGCGGATTTCGATGCTGTTCTGGGTTTTCAGACTTTTCACGCCAGCATCGGCGGTGCGCCCTTCCAGATCGTTGAGATCCAGCTCGGCGGCCACGGGCAGGAGCCGTGCCTTGATCAGTTGTGCGGCCTCATCGTCACTGGGGCATTCCGCACGTTCGAACACCTCATCGACAATTTCACCATGATCGTCCACGAAAGTGACTTTCCACTTTTGCATCGGTGCCTCCTCGATCAAACCCGCAAATGGGCTTACAACTATCTCGACTGTTTACGCAGAAAGTTGGTTCAAAAGGATTACAACGCACGAACATGAAAAAAACGACATGTATCACTGTAGGAGCTGCCGCAGGCTGCGATCTTTTGACCCTGATTTAAAAACAAGATCAAAAGATCGCAGCCTGCGGCAGCTCCTACAGGTTCAATATCAGTCGTTGCTTGGCTTGTTGATCGCCTGCAGCACGTACTGCGGCAAGGCGAATGCGCCGATGTGGATTTCCGGGTTGTAGTAGCGGGTGACGATGCCGCTGCCGATGAAGCGCTGTTGCAGGGTTTCACGGCTCAGTTTGCGGTAGGCCGGGTTGGTCGAGCCCCAAGCGAAGGTCATCGAACCGCCGATGTAGGTCGGTACGGCCGCTTGATAGAAGTGCCAGTCCGGGAACAGGCTCTTCAGGCGACCGGCGGTGGTTTTCACTTCGTCGATCTGCATGAACGGCGTGCCGTTCTGGGTCACGAGGATGCCGCCCTCGTTCAGGCAGCGGTGGCAGGCCTGGTAAAAGTTCTCCGAGAACAGCACTTCGCCCGGGCCGATCGGGTCGGTGGAGTCGGAAATGATCACGTCGAATTTTTCCGTGGTGGTGGCGACGAAACGCATGCCGTCGTCGATCACCAGGTTCAGACGTGGATCGTCGTAGGCGCCGCTGGAGTGGTTCGGCAGGAATTCTTTGCACATGTCGACCACGGTGCCGTCGATCTCGACCATGGTGATGTGTTCAACGCCAGCGTGTTTGGTCACTTCGCGCAACATGCCGCCGTCACCGCCGCCGATGATCAGCACGCGCTTGGCGCTGCCGTGGGCGAGGATCGGCACGTGGGTGAGCATTTCGTGGTAGATGAATTCGTCGGCTTCGGTGGTCTGGATCACGCCGTCCAGCGCCATCACGCGGCCCATGCGCGGGTTCTGGAAGATCACCAGGTGCTGGTGTTCGGTGCGCACTTCGTGCAGCAGTTTTTCCATGCGAAAACGCTGGCCGTAGCCTTCGTAGAGGGTTTCCAGGTACTCGCTGGTTTTGGTGACGGTCATGGTCAAGTGCTCCGATGAATGCGCGGGCGTCAATCGTGGGGACGATTGCCCGGGAAAGGCGCGCATTCTACGTTGCCGAAGATGACAGGTCGAACCTCACAACCACAATCCCTGTAGGAGCTGCCGCAGGCTGCGACCTTTTGATGTTGATTTTTAAAAGCAAGATCAAAAGATCGCAGCCTTCGGCAGCTCCTACAGGGGTATTGCGGTGTTAGCTGATTCAGATCCGGACGTTACCGCGTGGCCCGGCGATTGCCCAGATGATCAGGCCCAGTACCGGCAGGAGGATGATCAGCAGCACCCAGACGATTTTCATCCCGGTGGTCGCGCCGCTTTTCAGCACATTGATGATGGCCCAGATGTCGAGGGCGAGGATGATCAGGCCGATCAGACCGTTGAACGTGGAACCCATGGTGTCGCTCCAGAATAGTGGCATGCACTTTTAGGATAGACGGTCGCGCGCAGGGTTCCCTTTTATTGCACTCAGACGTGAACGGCGATCTTCAAGGCTTCCAGCGCGGGTGCAGCCGTGATGCCGACTTTGGCGCACAACTCCAGCACGCGCGGCACGTCGTTGCCGAAGACCAGCACCATTTGCAGCTCGTCGTCGAGCAACTGGCTAAAGTTCATCAGCGTGTAACCGCCGTTTTCCTTGTTCATGCTGCTCATCTGCACCTGAATGCGGTTGAGCGCGGTCAGGGCTTCGGTTTTCGCCAGTTGCTTGGGCTTGAGATTGAAATCCACGCCCGGGCCGAACGAGGCGACGATCTGCGCAAACAGGTCAACGTAGGTGTCGGCCTGGAACAACACGGTTTCCGGCAGACTGCCGACGACGACCCACTCGCCCAACGGGATCGGGAAGGTGTCGTCGTAGTTGATGTCTGGGTTGGCTGTCAGAAAAGTATCGGCATCGGCGTAGGCTTGCGCCGCTTCATCGGCCACTTTCAGGATCTCGTCCTCGGCCATGCAGCCGGAGCTGATTTTGCTGATGAGTTCGACGAGTGCGGCTTTCATGAGGGCGGATCCTGTGGAAGGTGAAATTTGAGGGCGCGGAGGATAGCGCACAACGCAAAAGATCGCAGCCTGCGGCAGTTCCTACAGAGGGATCAGTGTAGGAGCTGCCGCAGGCTGCGATCTTTTGACTTTATCAACCCAACAATTTTTCCAGCTGCGCCGTGGTATCGACTGCACCCATGGTGCGCGCCGCGTCCAGCGCCGTTGCACCGTTGGCGTCCTTGGCCTGCGCGTTGGCGCCTTTGCCGAGCAAGTAATCGACGATTTCAACGCGGTTAAACATCGCCGCCATCATCAACGCCGTGCGGCCATCAAACGACGAACCTTCGATCTCGGCACCCGCCTCGACCAACGCCTTGACCACCGCCAGATCACCTTTGAACGCCGCCCCGGCAATCGGGCTCTGGCCGTTGCCATTGCGCATTTCCGTATCGGCTTTGTGTTTAAGCAGCACATTCACCGCGTCGACATGGCCGTAGTAGCTGGCGAGCATCAGCAGCGTGTCGCCCTTGCTGTTCTTCAAGTTGACCGGCAAACCGGCGCTGACCAGGCGATCAAGCATCTCGGCATCACCGTCGCGCGCCTTGTTGAAAACCTGCTCGGTGAATTCGGCGGCTTCTTCAGGGGTCATCTGGCGGCTTTGTTCGGACATGGGCAACTCCACTTTCGGTCAATCGGAAAGCCGACAGTTTCCCGAGCGCGAGGAAAACTGTCACCCCCTTTTTCTCAAGTCGGCCTATAGCCAGATTCAATAACGATGCTTGCCCTGATAAATGCCCGCCAATATTTCATCGGTCACGCGAACGTAAGTCTGCGTACCGGGCAGCCATGCGTAAATCGGGTCATCGCCCGTCTGGCCGGGGTCGAAGCCTTCATTCTTCAGGCGGGTTTTCTGGTATTTGAACGTCCCCGTGGTTTCCATCTTCACCTTCACCCGCAGGAACAACGGCACCGCGTACGCCGGCATGCGCTCCCGAGCAAACGTCAGCAACTCGGCGAAATCCAGGGTCGCGAGGGATTCCGCCGGCGTAATCGCCGCCATGCCGGCACGGCCGTTGGTGTTGCGGATTTCCACGCCATAGGCCACTGCCTCGGAGATGTGCGGATGTTGCAGCAGCAGGTTTTCAACCTCGGTGGTCGAGACGTTTTCGCCCTTCCAGCGATAGGTGTCACCGAGTCGATCAACAAATTGCGCATGACCAAAACCAATGTTGCGCAGCAGATCGCCGGTATTGAAGAAACGGTCACCCTTGGCAAACACATCCTGCAGCACAACTTTTGCGGTTTTCTGTGGATCGGTGTAACCGTCCAGCGGCGCTTTCTCGTCGATGCGTGCCAGCAACAGGCCCTGCTCGCCTTTTTCGACCTTGCGCATAAAGCCGTCGTCGCTGCGCAGAGGCTCGCCGCTGTCGTGGTCGTAAGCCACCAACTCCCAGGCCATCAGCGAGAAACCGATGGTGTTGTCGAAGTTGAGAATATTGGTGAAGCCGATGTTGCCGTCGCTGGCCGCGTACAGCTCACAGATGTGATCCACCGCAAAGCGCGTTTTGAACTCGGCCCAGGCGCCGGGGCGCAAACCGTTGCCGATCATCTTGCGCACCTCGTGGCGGTTGTCGTCGGCGCTGGCCGGTTGATCGACCAGATAGCGGCACAACTCGCCGACGTAACCAATGGTGGTGGCGCGATAGCGGCGCACGTCGTTCCAGAACTGACTGGCGCTGAATTTACGCCGAATCGCGAAGCCTGAAGCGCCGTTGACCGCCGAGCCCCAGCACACGCAGAGGCCGGTGGCGTGGTACAGCGGCAAGGTGCAATAGACGACGTCGTCGGGGCCCATGTTGAGGGCGATCATGCCGAAGCTGGCGGAGCTGCGCATCCAGCGCCCGTGCTTGAACACCCCGGCCTTCGGCAGCCCGGTGGTGCCGGAGGTGTAGATGTAGAAACACGGGTCGTCGAAGAAGATCTGCTGGCTGCTCGGCGGATTTTCGCTGCAGGCGTCGGCACTGGCGCTGATCAGATTGACGAAGCCGTCGGGCGCAATGCCCGGATGGCTGTAAGTGTCCTGATCGGCGACAAACCAGGTGCGTGGCGAGGTGATTGCCACTTGCTCGCGCACCGCTGAATAAGCCGCAACCAGCTCTTCGCCAACGACAATCGCTACCGGCGCTACCAGATTAATGCTGTGGATCAGCGTGTCGCGGGTCTGCGACGTGTTCAGCAGCGCACTGACGGCGCCGACCTTGGCCAACGCCAAAATCGTCACCAGCAACTCCGGACGGTTTTCGATAAACACCGCGACCACGTCGCCCTTGCCGATGCCCTGCCCGCTCAGATAGTGAGCGATGCGGTTCGCCCACTGGTTGACCTGTGCATACGTCAGCGCCACGTCGCCGTGCAGTAACGCCGGGCCGTCGGGGTTGCGCAGGGTTGCTTGTTCGAACGTCCAGCCAAGGCCACAGCTTTGGGTCGGATCCGTGACATTGGCCACCTTCATGCCTTTGACCACCCGCGGGATGGCTTTGGCAATCATCGGCAGTTTGCGGAGCATCATGCTCCAGGTAATCGTGTCGCTTGGCGCGTGACGCATGGAAGCTCCCCGTTCGACCTTGGCGTGCAGGTCGATGTTTTTATTTTTCGGGCTGTGCCTTGAAGCAACCGGCGCATTCGAGCGCCGGTCGAGATCGAAAATACGTCAGCGCTTCTCAGGCTGTACACGCGGTTTTTGCAATGTTTTGTATCCGCTGACGTGGCGGGCGCGGAGCTGATCTCCGGGTCAGCGTTTGGTTCCGTAGAAATGATCATGATCCCGCAAAATGCAGGATGCACGATAGCCACTCATGCAGATTGCACGACGACCTGAAAAAATACAATTTTCAAGTCATTGATTTATAACGATATTTTTTTAATCAAATACTGGCACAAACTCTGCAACCTCCTCTGCATGCTTGCCATTCAAGTGCATACGGAGCTGAAAGACATGAGCCTGATCCAAGAGAAATTTACCTCCCTGTTCTCCAACTTCGACGTCACCACTGCGCCACGTCCTGATGGCGGGATCCTGCTGACCCTGCGCAGCAGCGACGGCAAAGTGTTCAAACGCGCACTGACTTATCAACAACTGCATGCCGGCGACCAACTGTCGTGGGCGATCAGCGCGATCCGTCGTGACCTGGCTGAACAAGCCAGTGAGCTGCCGCAAATCGGCATGCTGCAAAGCCAACAGCGTTTTGCCTTGCCGACGTATCACTCGCTGTAATTGGTAGAACGCTTTAAACAAAACAGGCCGTGGAGCTCTCGCTTCACGGCCTGTTTTTTTGTGCGCGATCCCTACTGCCATCGCGAACTCTTTGTAGGAGCTGCGGAACGCTGCGATCTTTTGATCCTGATTCTAAAAACAAGATCAAAAGATCGCAGCGTTCCGCAGCTCCTACAGGGGTTTTGTGTGGTTAGAAGGCTTCGGGTTCTATTCCGGTGAAGGTGTCGACGGTGATGTGGTTGCCCAGCTCGCCGCCTTCGCGGGCGAGGCCGCAGGTTTGCAGGCCGGCGGCTTGTGCGGCGTCGAGTTCTTCGACGATGTCCGAGAGGAATAAAATTTCCTCGGGCGCGACGCCGATGGCTTGCTGAATGTTGGTGTAAGACTGCGCCTCACGCTTGGGCCCCGACGTGGTGTCGAAATACCCGCTGAACAGCGGCGTCAAATCCCCCGCCTCGGAACAACCGAAAATCAGCTTCTGCGCCTGAATCGACCCCGACGAATACACAAACAGTTGATAACCCGCCGCGTGCCAGCGTTGCAGCGCTTCAACCGCGTCCGGGTAAACGTGCCCTTTCAACTGCCCGGCGTGATAACCCTGGGCCCAGACCATGCCTTGCAAAGCCTTGAGCGGCGTGGCCTTGCGGTCTTCCTCGATCCAGCTCAGCAGAATTTCAACAACCCGCTCAACATCGGCCTGCGGCGCATTGCTGTCACGGCGCACGGCGTCGAGTTGCTCGGCGACATCGGCACGTTCGGCGTTCTGCCGCACAAAGTCCGGCAGGTGTTTGGCCGCATACGGAAACAGTACGTCAAACACGAAACTCACCGCGCTGGTGGTGCCTTCGATGTCAGTGACAATGGCTTTGATCGACATCGAATCAGTCCTCCAGACGCGGGAAACGGCCGGCGATGTCTTCGCCGGTGAAGTTGGCAACCCAGCCTTCAGGGTTGTTGAACAGGCGGATCGCGACAAAGTGCGGATGCTCGCCCATGTCGAACCAGTGTTTGGTGCCGGCCGGTACCGAGATCAGATCATTCTTCTCGCAGAGTACGGCGTAGACGTAATCGTCGATGTGCAGGGTAAACAGCCCACGGCCGGCGACGAAAAATCGTACCTCGTCTTCGCCATGGCGATGTTCTTCGAGAAACTTGGCGCGCAGTTCGGCTTTTTGCGGATGATCACTGTTCAGGCTGATGACGTCGACGGTGATGTAACCGCGTTCGGTCATCAGCTTGTCGATCTGCTCTTTATAAGCGCTGATCACTTCTTCCTGGGTAGCGCCGGGCTGGATCTTGGCGGCGGCTTGCCAGCGGTCGAAGCGCACGCCCTGCTCGGCCAGGGTCGAGGCGATGTCTTCAAAGTGGGTCAGCACTTTGTTGGGAATGTCGGGGCTGGAGACGTGATAGACGGACAGGCTGCTCATTGGGGCAATTCCTCGGTATCGGCCTTGCCGTCCGGTTCTTGCAGACCGGTCGGGCACAGCATTTCATCAGGCAAATGGGCTACTTCTGGTGAAGTCAGCCTTGGCGGTTCATGACGCTGCGGGTTTTCAACTCGCATTCAAACAGAAATTCAAAGGCCTCGATCTGCCGCAGCGCGTCGTTCATCTGTGCGCCCCAGGTGTAGAGGCCGTGACCGCGAATCAGATAGCCGACGCAATCAGGGTGGGCGTCGAGCCAAGGCTGCACCTTGGCGGCGAGGCGCGCAATGTCCTGATCGTTGTCGAAAATCGGCACACGCACCCGCGATTCATGGGTCGAAACACCGCTGAAGGCTTTTTGCAGTTCGTAATCTTCGAACTCGATAAAGTCTTCCGGCGTCAGGCGCGACAACACCGTGGCGTTGACCGAATGGGTGTGCAACACCGCGCCGATCTCCGGCCGCCAGCTATACAGCTGAGTGTGCAGCAGGGTTTCGGCGGACGGTTTTTTGCCCGGCTCCAGGCTATTGCCGGAAAGGTCGGTGGCGAGCACATCGTCCAGACCCAATTGGCCCTTGTGCTTGCCGGACACAGTCAGCAACGCTTCGCTCGGCGACAGACGCGTCGAGTAATTGCTGCTGGTGGCCGGCGACCAGCCGCGACCATAAAGAAAACGCCCGGCGTCGACGATTTGCTGGGCGAGCTGTTCACGCGTAAGGCTCATGGCCTGTCCTCTTGCATACGTGTGGCAATGATAACGGCAGCAGCGAGCGCCGCGAGACTGGCAATACTAAAGGTCAATGTTGCGCCGAGGGCATTCCAGCTGTAACCGGAATACAACGCGCCCATCGCGCCGCCGGTGCCGGCCAGCGCGGCGTACAGCGCTTGGCCCTGCCCTTGCTGGCGCGCGCCGAAGCTACGTTGCACGAAGGCGATGGCAGCGGCGTGAAAACTGCCGAAGGTCGCCGCGTGCAGAACCTGCGCGAACAACAGCACCCAGAGAAACTCGGCGAACGAACCTAGCAGCAACCAGCGCAGCGCCGCCAGCAGAAAACTCGCCAGCAATACGCGGCGCAGGGAAAACCGCGCAAGAATCCGGCTCATCGCCATAAACATCAGCACTTCGGCGACCACGCCCACGGCCCAGAGCATGCCGATGGTGCCGCGCGTGTAACCAAGTCGTTCGAGGTGCAAGGTCAGAAAGGTGTAATACGGGCCGTGGCTCATCTGCATCAGCGCGACGCAGCCATAAAACGCCAGCACGCCGGGATTGCGCAGTTGTTTGAGGAACCCTTCGCCGCTCGGCCGATTGCCTTGCGGCGGTTGCGCGTTCGGCACCCACAGACTGCTGAGGACGATGCCGGCCATGATCAGCACCAGCGCCGCCGGGTAGATGTCGAGGCTCAGCCATTCGAACAGACGACCGAGCACCACCACGGTGATGATGAAACCGATCGAGCCCCACAAACGAATCTGGCTGTAACGCGAGGTTTGCCCCTGCAAATGCGCGAGGGTGATGACTTCGAATTGCGGCAGCACCGCGTGCCAGAAGAATGCGTGCAGCGCCATGACCATCGCCAGCCAGGCGTAGGTCTTGCTGACGAAAATCAACGAGAAGGTCAGCAGCGTACACACGGCGCCGAAGCGCACGATCGCCAGACGTTTGCCGGTGTAGTCGCCGAGCCAGCCCCAGATGTTCGGCGCCACGCAGCGCATCAGCATCGGGATGGCCACCAGTTCACCGATCCGCGCCGGACTGAAGCCGAGGTGATCGAAGTACAGCGCCAGAAACGGCGCTGTCGAACCAAGCAAGGCGAAATAGAACAGATAGAAACTGGACAGCCGCCAGTAAGGGAGCGCCGCCACGGTTATGCCGCGACGGCTTCAGGGCCTGCCATCAAAGCTGACCCAGCACCGGCGTGCTCACGCGCACATCGGCGTTCTGGCCACGGTGACGCAGCAGATGATCCATCAACACGATGGCCATCATCGCTTCGGCAATCGGCGTGGCGCGGATGCCGACGCACGGGTCGTGACGGCCCTTGGTGATGACGTCGACCGGGTTGCCGTGGATATCGATCGAACGGCCCGGGGTGGTGATGCTCGACGTCGGTTTCAAGGCCAGATGGGCAACGATCGGCTGACCGGAAGAAATACCACCGAGAATGCCGCCGGCATTGTTGCTGAGGAAACCTTGCGGGGTCATTTCATCGCGATGCTCAGTGCCGCGTTGGGCGACCGAGGCGAAACCGGCGCCAATTTCCACGCCTTTGACGGCGTTGATGCTCATCAGCGCGTGGGCCAGTTCAGCGTCGAGACGGTCGAAAATCGGCTCGCCGAGACCTGGCATCACGCCTTCGGCGACGACGGTGATCTTCGCCCCGACCGAGTCCTGATCGCGGCGCAACTGATCCATGTAGGCTTCCAGCTCCGGGACTTTGTCCGGATCGGGGCTGAAGAAGGCGTTCTCTTCCACCGAATCCCAGGTCTTGAACGGGATTTCGATCGGGCCGAGCTGGCTCATGTAGCCACGGATGACGATGCCTTGGCTGGCCAGGTATTTCTTCGCGATTGCACCCGCTGCCACGCGCATCGCGGTTTCGCGCGCCGAGCTGCGGCCACCGCCACGGTAATCACGTTCACCGTATTTGTGGTGGTAGGTGTAGTCGGCGTGGGCCGGGCGGAACAGATCCTTGATCGCCGAGTAGTCCTTGGACTTCTGGTCGGTGTTGCGGATCAGCAGGCCGATCGAGCAACCGGTGGTGCGCCCTTCGAACACGCCGGAAAGGATTTCGACTTCGTCGGCTTCCTGGCGCTGGGTGGTGTGGCGGCTGGTGCCGGGCTTGCGGCGATCGAGGTCGCGCTGCAGGTCTTCGAGGGAGATCTCCAGGCCCGGCGGGCAGCCGTCGACAATGGCGACCAACGCCGGACCATGGCTTTCGCCAGCGGTGGTGACAGTGAACAACTTGCCGTAGGTATTGCCGGACATGCAGGACGCTCCGTGAAATCAAACCCAAATTCGTGATGCGCGCCAGTATACGCAGGCTAACCGAGTAGTTCATCCTCGAACCTTAGCGGTGTTGGCGAGTCCAACCGGCACCTTGACCAATGATGGCGTGATGATGCTGCGAGTTTTGCTCTTGAGTCTTACCTTGTTTACGGGCTTTGCCCAAGCGACGGTCTTACAACGCCCGGTCACTCTGGATACCGGCAGCGGCGAACTTTTCGGCTCGCTGTTGCTGCCAAAGTCCGACAAGCCTGTGCCGGTTGTCCTGATCATTTCCGGCTCCGGCCCTACAGACCGCGACGGAAACAACCCCGACGGCGGGCGCAACGACAGCCTTAAACGGCTGGCGTGGGTGCTGGCCAAACACAACATCGCCAGCGTGCGTTACGACAAACGTGGAGTGGCCGCGAGCCTGCCGGCGACGCCCGACGAGCGCAATTTGTCGATCGAATCTTATGCCGCCGATGCCGTGGCGTGGGGACAGAAGCTCAAGGCTGATCCGCGCTTCGGCTCGTTGATTCTGCTCGGTCACAGTGAAGGCGCGTTGATCGCCAGTCTCGCCGCGCCGAAAGTCGATGCGGCGGCGGTGATATCTCTGTCGGGGAGTGCCCGACCGGTCGATCAAGTGATTCGTGAACAACTGGCACGCAGCCTGCCGCCGGCGTTGATGCTGCGCAGTAACGAACTGCTCGACAGCCTCAAGGCCGGTCGCACCGATGACAACGTGCCGCAGCCGTTGCAGGTGATCTTCCGCCCGAGCGTGCAGCCGTATCTGATTTCGCTTTTCCGTCAAGATCCAGCGCAAGACTTCGCGCAATTGAAAATGCCGGCGCTGATCATTCAGGGCACGAACGATATTCAGGTCAGCGTTGACGATGCCAAGCGGCTCAAGGCTGCCAAACCGGATGCCGAACTGGTGGTGATCGAGGGCATGAACCACGTGTTGCGCATTGTGCATAACGACATGAAGCGGCAATTGGCCTCCTACAAGGATCCAAACTTGCCACTCGCGGCCGAGTTAGGCGCGACAATCCTCAGTTTTATTGACGGACTTCGCACCCGTTAAACGCTTTTGCCCTCCAGTACCGCAAAAAACGGCCGATAAGCCTTTGTCGCCAGCGCAACGGCTGGCGACAAGCAGGGCTTGGACAGGATCTCGCCGTTATGACTGATACCCAGACTTCACCCGACACCGCCGCTGAAAAAGACGCACCGCCAGCGGCCGAGCTGCCGTGGGCGGACGTCCACGTCGAGCACCACAAGATGCTCCGCCTGGCCCCGCTGCAGACCGACCGCAACACCGGCGGGCGGCCACTGCGCTTTGTCGAATTCGGTTACGCCGAGCGCAACAGCAAAGAAATCAGCCTGATGCGCATGGCGATCAAACTGCCGGGCCAGCGGGTGCGCAAAGAGCAGAACCAACTGGATGTGTGGGTTGATCACGCGACCAAGCGTGTGCATTTCGGCCCGGACAGCGGTTTGCAGATCGAACCGTTGAACCGTGGCATCGGCCGTTACATGGCCGCGCAAGGCATCAATTGGGCGAAGAAGCGCTGGCCGACCTACACCGTCGACGGCATGGATTTGAACAACAAGGACGCGTTGAACGAAGACACGCGCCTGCGTCGCGATCATTTCCTGCGCGTGCACGGCTTTGATGTGGTCTACGCCGATGCCCAGCATTTGAAGGGCAGCGTCAAGGAAGTGCAGGTCGGTGACTTGCTTGGCGACTGGAACAGCGAAAAGCTGCAAATCGTCGAGATTCTTGAAGCGGCGCAGATGCTCCAGCAGGCTGAGCAGAATCTGGCTGAGCAGGAAGTGAAGCTGAAGAAGCAGGAAGAGAAAGTCGGCAAGTTCAAGCGTGAAGACGCCGGGTTGCGCTTTACGATTACTTGTCTGGTGGCGTTTGCGGTGTTTCAGGCGGGGTTGTTGATCTGGATTGCGACGCACCGGTAGATCAAAAGATCGCAGCCTGCGGCAGCTCCTACACTGGGATCGGTGTACACCCTGTTTGATCGTTCCCACGCTCCGCGTGGGAATGCAGCCCGGGACGCTCCGCGTTCCAAAAGCGGACGCAGAGCGTCCATTGAGACGTTCCCACGCAGAGCGTGGGAACGATCGGTCTCGATTAGACGCGGGAAGCGAACAGGGCCTGGTGGTTGCGGCATTGTTCTGCGGTCAGCATGAACACGCCATGCCCGCCGCGCTGGAAGTCCAGCCAGGCGAAATCGACTTCCGGGTACAACGCGTCCACGTGCACCTGGCTGTTGCCTACTTCAACGATCAGCAAGCCCTTCTCGGTCAGGTGATCCGCCGCTTCAGCCAGCATCCGCCGAACCAGATTCAAACCATCATCGCCGCACGCCAGACCCAGTTCAGGCTCATGCTGATATTCATCCGGCATGTCGGCGAAATCTTCCGCATCGACATAAGGCGGGTTCGACACGATCAGGTCGAAACGCTGACCCGGCAAACCATCAAAACCATCGCCCTGCACCGTGTACACGCGCTCGTCCACGCCGTGGCGCTCGATGTTCTGATTGGCCACTTCCAGCGCTTCGAACGACAGATCCGCCAACACCACTTCGGCGTTCTGGAACTCGTAGGCGCAGGCAATGCCGATGCAACCGGAGCCAGTGCACAGGTCGAGAATGCGCGCAGGCTCGGTGCCGATCCACGGCGCGAAGCGGTTTTCGATCAGCTCGCCAATCGGCGAACGCGGAATCAACACACGCTCGTCGACAATGAACGACATGCCGCAGAACCACGCTTCGCCCAACAGGTACGCGGTCGGAATGCGTTCTTCGATGCGGCGCTTGAGCAGGCGTTGCAGGTTGACCAGTTCGTCGTCTTCCAGCGCGCAATCAAGGTAGCTGTCGGCGATTTCCCACGGCAGGTGCAAGGCACCGAGCACTAACTGGCGGGCTTCGTCCCACGCATTGTCGGTGCCATGGCCGAAAAACAGATCCTCCCCATGGAAGCGGCTGACGGCCCAACGGATGTGGTCGCGCAGGGTACGAAGTCGGGAAGTGATCACGGGGCAGAACTCCAGAAAAAACGACTGGCGATTCTACCAGCCAAAACGCGTAACGACGACGCAGGAAAAACTTCGAGCGACGGTAGGAGTTTTCTTTTTTTTGCATCAGCCATTGAACAGAACGTGTAACGTGACGGGGCTGCAGGCCACAATCGACGGTGCCTACGATGGTAGCGATTCACAGAATCGCTCAGCCAGAGGACAATGCCGCAAAAGCCCCACCCCAAGGAGCCCCAGAATGTCCGTTCCAAAAACGATGTTTCAACTCAGCGGCCGCGGTTACGCAGCGGCCACTCTGAGCCATGCCACCGTGGTCATCATCGATGCCCAGAAGGAATACCTCAGTGGCCCGCTGGCCCTGAGCGGCATGGACGCGGCCGTCGCGAACATCAAACAAGTGGTTGCCGCAGCCCGTGCAGCCGGTCGGCCGATCGTGCACGTGCGTCACCTCGGCACCGTTGGTGGTCTGTTCGACCCGCAAGGCGAGCGCGGTGAGTTCATCCCGGGCCTCGAACCGCAGGGCGACGAAACCATCATCGGCAAACTGCTGCCGAGCGCGTTCCACGGCACCGAGTTGCTCGATCGTCTGCAAAACCTTGGTTCGCTGGATCTGATCGTTTGCGGTTTCATGAGCCACTCCAGCGTAAGCACCACGGTGCGCGCCGCGAAGAACCTGGGTTTCCGCTGCACTTTGGTTGAAGATGCCTGCGCCACCCGTGACCTGCCGTTCAAGGGCCGTGTGCTCAGCGCTGAACTTGTACAAGAAGCCGAAATGGCGATCATGGCCGACAACTTCGCCACCCTCGCCTTGACTCAGGATCTGATCTGATTCGAGCTCAGATGAGCGGCGCGCATGGCCGCTCATCCGCAAAACCCTCTCATTTGCCGCAATTGCCTTAGCCTCAGGAACAACATCGTCAACTCCCGGTCGAAGGGCCGATACCATTGAGGAAGGTCGGAATGAAGTTATCCGATGGATTTGACGCTCGCCGCTTGCGGCCCAAAGGCCAAAGTAACTGGCGTTTTCGATTCGGCGCTGCGATCGCTGCCATTCTGGCGACGTTCGGGGTGCTGCTGGCGATGGCCGGTGCCGCCAGCCTGCTGGGGCGCCCGCCGGCGCTCGGTGATTTGAATGCCACGCCGATGGGTTCGGCAATCATTCTGGCGGTCGGTTTGCTGTTTCTGTATTTCGGTGTCGCCCTGTGGCGCCGCTGCCGCCGTCGCGCACGGCAATCGCGGGAACTGAACATGTCCCCGCACCTGATGAAAAAACACGATTGAACAATGGCCTGGCTTTTTGCCGGGCCGTTTTGTTTCGACTTGGGTAAACTGGCCGCCCTTCGCGGAGGCTGACATGCAAGACGACGATTTTTCCCTGTTCAAAAACGAGCTGCGCGGCGTCAAGCCGATCAAGCACGACCGCGCCGACACCGGCAAGCCCAAGACTGATCGCGCGCAAATCGCCAAGCTGCGCCAGTCCGCCACCGTGCGCACCGACGCCACCACCGTTGATGGTCTGTCCGACCAGTTCGTGATCGATGTCGGCCCGGAAGACGAGCTGATGTGGTCGCGCGACGGCGTGCAGGAAAGCCAGATGCGCAAGCTCAAGGTCGGTCAGATTCCGTTCGAAGGCAGCCTCGATCTGCATGGCATGAGCGTCGAAAAGGCTCGCGAAACCCTTTGGGCTTTTCTTGCCGAAGCGACCAAATTTGAAATCCGCTGCGTGCGTGTCACCCATGGCAAAGCCGTGCGACTGGACGGCAAGCGACCGATGATCAAAAGCCACGTCAACACCTGGCTGCGTCAGCATGCACAGGTGCTCGGGTTCTGCTCGTGTCAGGCCAAGCATGGCGGCGCCGGTGCGGTGTACGTGATGCTCAAACGCACGATGATGGAAGGTCGCGACGAGTAACGCGAACCGCGCATCACGCCGTTCATTGATAGGCAATGTTGACCAGCACCGAAGCCTCGACCGTTCCCGAGGTGATCGGCGCAGCGCTTTGTACATACTCGACGGCCAAAGGCAGGTTAATGACCTGGCTCGCGCCGGGCTCGGAATCGAGGGTCAAATGCGTTCCGCCGACCGAGAACAATTCATTCGGCGTCATTTCGATGGGTACGCCATCGGATAGTAACTGCACGCCAATGCCCTTCGCTGTTGAACCGGTGTTCAGCGTAACGACAGACCCGGTGGTACCCGGTGTGGAACCATCCGTGAGTGCCACAACCGCATGGGCATTTGGATCGCATTGGAAGCCCAGGTTGAAGGCCGTACGTCGCGCAACACTGCCTACACCATTGAAACTGGTGCGCGAAACGGCAGGCAATATGACGGATGTATTAGAAACCACTGGAACGCAGGTACTGGTCACTCGCGTGATATTGGCACCGTAGGAAATATAACTACTGGTCTCATTGTTGTTTGCCCACTCCGCATGCTGACAACCCACGGAGAAGTTTGGCGTCATTGTAGTGCCTTCAGCTACTACAGGCTTTATTTTGATCAAACGGTAACGAAGCGTTACTGCTTGTAAGCCGTCGACAGGTGTATCCGGACTGATGATAAATACTGCAGTGGCGCCTTGATAGAGTATGGGCACTGGTGTGCCATCGCTTCCTAAAAATTGGAAGCCGATTCCATCGTTCAAACCGGCATAGGTATAGGTATTGGCGAACTGAGTAGCGGTTAGCGAAAAGCCTCTGCCCGCCAACGACCAGCCACCACCACCTTCACAGCCAGTGTCGGCATCTGATTTACTGCTGCATTGAATATGCAACGAAGTAGAGTTATCAGACCCGGGAATGACTGATCCGATGGGCAGAGCGCTCCAGCTTTTTGCCTGAAACCCCAGTCTTGTTGGAAGCTCCGCCGTAGAACAGTTGTCATGTGGCTGATCCCATGCATTGGCAGAAACCGAAAATAGCGACATCAAACAAGAAAAAATCCATGCGATTAAATGTTGATTATTTTTTCTATCCAGCATGATTAAGGGCTCTCTGATAATTCGAATGGAAGAGCAACTTCAGCCAACGACTCAGCCATGAACACACGTGGCGTCGACCTGCTGATACAACTGATCCTCTGCCCCGGTTGCCGGGTCAAAACGCAACAGGCATGACTGCCCTGAATCCTCTCCCCAGACCGCTTTCAAACCTTGGTGCTCACCGCGCACGAAGATCAAACCGCCCTGCCCGACCAACGCAATCTGTTTACCGTCCGCGTCCACTACCTGCGCCCCGAAAGGCACGTCCGCGTTATTGTCCAGTTGCAGCAACAGCGGTTTGCCGATGATCGTCGGGTAATCCAGCCGCACGATCGCACCCCGGCGCGGCGCGACTTGTTGCTGGGTGTTCTCCAGTTCAACGTCAACGGGCAAGCCTTTCGGGTTGATTCCGACATTGTTGTTGCGATACGGCACCAGCCCTGCTGTCAGTGCCTGGCCATCGTCATCGAGCGCGTTGCCCTGACCGTTGGCCACACTCGCCCCGCCGGCGCCTCTGGCTTCAATCAATGCCATGGTCTCGCCCTGTTCGGGACTGAAAACGATGCCGCCGGAGTGGGCAACAACGGTACCGCTGGCCGAACCGGTGTATTGGGTAAAGTCTTCGCCGCGACTGACGCTCGCCCCGACCTGCGCTATCGAGGAGCGGTACTGCACGTTGCCGCCGTAACTGTGCGTGGCATCGTCATCGCTGCTGGAGCGACTGGCGTACACGCCATAGTTGGCTTGATTGCGCTCGCCGGCCGTGCCAGTGACGTTGGTACGCACCGTGCTGTTGTTGTCGCCGTCATAAGAGGCGGTTGTGCTCAAGGTCGGACGTCGTGAGCCGGAACCCAGCGGAACACTCAAGCTGAGCAGATAGGTGTCGTTGCTTTCGTCGTCCTGGAACTCGCGACCGGCCGACACACTCAGGCTGCCCCAGTTGAAACTCTTGCTGTAGCCCACCTGATACGTGGTGGAGTCGGCGCGGCCATCCCAATAACTGCTCGACACACCGTTCACATAGAAGTCACCCACTTCGCCCATCGGCTGGCTGACGCTGACCTGGAAACGGTTGCGCTCGAGATAGGCCTGGGTTGGATCGCCTTCGTGCAAGTGAGCAAACGTGCTGAGCCCCAGATACCCCTCACTGGAAAATCGGTAGGCAGCCAAGGCGAAATTGGTGCGGGTTTCATCGATCAGTTTGCTGTAACTGATGCGGTAACTGCGCCCGCTCGAATCACCGGAGCCTTCATCGGTGGTAATTTGCGGCAAACCTGAGGCCCTCGAGAACGAGGCATCAAACGCGATCGCACCAATCGGCGTACCGACTGCGGCACCGGTGATCAGCGAGCCGTAGTCTTCGGCCAGAATTCCGCCGCCGTACAAGGTCAGCAGGTTGGATATGCCTCGGCGGTAGGTGCCTTGGGTGAAACGCAACTGGTCGTCGAGGTTGTCATCGCGATAACGCCCGACGGTCAGGCTGAAACGCGATGCGCCGGGACGCAGCATTTGCACCACAGAGGCAAACGCAACCGTGAAGGATTTCTGCCGGCCATCGGCCTCGGTGACGGTTACGTCGAGATCACCGGCATACCCGGTGGCGTACAAATCGTCAATGACGAAGGCGCCGGGAGCCACGGTGACTTCGTGGATGATCCGCCCGGCCTGGCGAATGGTGACTTTGGCGTTGGTGTCGGCGATACCACGGACAATGGGTGCGAACCCGCGTTCGCTTTCCGGCAGCATGCTGTCGTCGCTGGCCAGTTGCACACCGGTGAAAGGCACACTGTCGAAGCTGTCGCCGGGGGTGAAATATTCGCCCAAAGTGAACTGCGCTTTCATCGACGAGACATCGTGCTGTGCATAGCTGTTGGTGGCGCTGTACGTGCTGCCGGCATCGTCGTCGTAGTTGAAATTGCCGTTATGGCGCAATCGCCAGTCGGCAATGTTGAAACCGCTGTTCACACCGAGACTGAAACTGCTGCTGTCGTCGCCGACGCTGTTCTGGTTTTCGAAGGCGTTGGCGTTGTAAGTGACAAAACCGGCGGTGACGCCCGAATCCCATTCCGAAGGATCGACGTAACCGCGCCTCACTCGCCCGGCGTAGGCCTGCGGGATACTCAGATCGCCTTGCAGACTGGCCATGTCCATACGAAAGGAAGCACCGGGAATCAGCGCCTGTACTTCTACGCAATCGCTGGCGAGGGTCTTGGCGACCTGCTCCTGATCCGGCAGTTTGTTCACTCTCACGCCCCAACGCTCGACGTCAGCAGCGCGAAAGCAAAAGCGTGATGCATTCTTCCCGGCGGCGACCACGCGCACGGTCTGACTCATTTGATCTTTGCCATTGACCGTCACCTGCAGTCGATATTCACCGGCGGGCACCATGCCGGCCCGGGCGTAGCGCGACAGATCGAGGTTCTGGCCAAAGCCTTGCAAAAACGTACTGTCAAAGGTGACGTCAGCCGGCTCGGTGCCTGCGAAAACCGCGCCACTTGCGCCGCCTATCAACAACGTCAACGCTTGTAGAACAGCCGTCTGCAAACGCTTCTTGCGCACAGCAAAATGCTTCCCGACTGCCGAATGCAGTCGATACAAATCAGTCATGGCGAACTCAATGCTTTTCGATCAAGTCAGCGTTCAGGCAGATCCGTTTTGCCGGCGCTCACGTGATGTAGAAAATTTTCCTCGATAACCGCGCACAGCGGTCACTGGCCGAGGCTGTACCGTTGGGCGTTGGCATTGCCGTAGTCACTGATCCATCGACTGTCGACTTCGCCACTCGCCACGTTTGAGCTCAGGCCCTTCAAGGGGAAATCAAAGGTGCCACTCGGTCCGACCATGCCGCCGTCGGTATTGGCGTAACGCTGGCCGCCGGCGTTGAGCGCCACTTCACTGAAGCTGATGTTGTAACGAGCCTTGTTGTGCGCGCGCAGCACGTAACCTTGCGCCGCGTGCACCACTTCCCAAGTCACTTGCTCGGCGGCTTTTTCCGGACTGCCCGGTAAGTCCGAAGGTCGCAGGAATAATTTCAGGCGTGAGCGAAAGGCGATCTGCATGACGTTTTGCCCTGGCGCACTCGCCGATTTTGGCGGCACTTCGAGCACATTGAGCCAATACACCGACTCACGATCCGTGGGTACATCACCGCCGATGTAAGCAATGCGCAATGTCTGGCCCTTGCCCGGCTCAATACGCATGAGCGGCGGCACGATCACAAAGGGCAGCTTTTGCGCGCCCGGAGTCGACGCGGGATCGCCCTTATCCAGCCAGGTTTGCACCAGCGCTGGCTGGCTGCCGCTGTTGGTCAGGCCAACAGTGATTTCACGCTCTGCCGTCGGGTAGACAAAACGGGTGCCGGCGACCTGTACACTTGCCAGCGCGACATTCGATCCCAGTAGCGCACTGAGCAAAAGGCCTTTGAGCAGGTGTGTCAGAGTGGTCTTCATGGTTTTTTCCACAGGCACCGGGCAGGCAGTTGCGCGGATAACCGCGGCTGGCTGCCCACGTGTCTTTACTGGTAGTCCAGGGTGTAAACCAACTGGGTATCGACCTGGCCCGCTGTCGCAATGCCCGTTGCCACGTAACGCGCGGCATAGTTGAGATCAGCCACACCGGCACCGCCCTGATCCACGAACGGCACGTAGCTGTTGCCGGTGTTATCGCGCAGGTCGATGGGGGTTGCCGCGCCATCAAGCACTTGCACCTGGACGTTTGTGGCAGCACTCACCGAGGCGGTGTTTTGCAGATAGCCAGTGGCCGGATCCACGTTCAGTGGCGCAAATGCGGCGCGAACGCTGCCAGTGGTAGGGCAACCACTGAGTTGCATGGTGAAACCTTTGGCACCGGCGGTGTCGCCCGGAGTCGCGAGAGCGCTTTTGGAAACCGCCGGCAAGGTGATTCTGGAGTCGCCGGTGCCACCGTCCACGGCGATCAAGCAGGAAGCATCCGTTACCTGACCTTGAATGGTGATGGTGCCGTCCGCCGCAGAGGCGCCCGACGCGGCTAAAAGACCAGCACCAGCCAGCAAACCGACCATGTAGATTTTCGCGCTCATTGCAGTGTTTTTCATTGGGTTGAATTCCTGTCAGTCAGTCCCCTCTGCCGTCAAAACTTGCTAGCGGCAGACATCTCGATGTTTTCGAGGGGAGAAACTTTGCCGAGGAACGCCCAAGAACACTGTAGGAAATTTCCTATTCCCAGAAAGAAAATGTGGAATTGATAAAACTTCCAGCATGCGCATACGCGGCCAGAATTGGCCCTTCGCGCCCACCGGCCATACAACTGCCGACACACTTACGCTACCATGTGCGCCATGGCGGGTATGAACCCTGCGTTTATTGTCATTCAGCCTGAAACAGCTGCTTGGCACACAATTGGTACAGACACAAAACAGTACCCCTCTGAAACCCTTATGGAATCAGCCTCTGTGACACTGGAACAGAACTACACCGCGATTCTCGGCCAACTGGGCGAGGACGTCTCCCGCGAGGGCCTGCTCGACACGCCGAAGCGTGCCGCCAAAGCCATGCAGTACCTCTGCCGCGGTTATGAACAAACGCTTGAAGAGGTCACCAATGGTGCCCTGTTCAGCTCCGACAACAGCGAAATGGTGCTGGTCAAGGACATCGAGCTGTACTCGTTGTGCGAACACCACATGCTGCCGTTCATCGGCAAGGCGCACGTTGCGTACATCCCGAGCGGCAAAGTGCTGGGCCTGTCGAAGGTCGCGCGCATCGTCGACATGTACGCGCGTCGTCTGCAGATTCAGGAAAACCTCAGCCGCCAGATCGCCGACGCCATCATGCAAGTGACCGGCGCACTGGGCGTTGCCGTAGTGATCGAGGCCAAGCACATGTGCATGATGATGCGCGGTGTCGAGAAGCAGAATTCGTCGATGATCACTTCGGTGATGCTCGGTGAGTTCCGTGAGAACGCTGCCACCCGCAGCGAGTTTCTCAGCCTGATCAAGTAATTCGCAGCACGAAAAAAACCGGCATTCATCGCCGGTTTTTTTTCGCCCGTGAAAAATCGGGTAAGCTGCGCGCCTTTCTCAATCTGCACCGTGAGGCTTTCAACGTGTTCGTCAAAGCGCTTCGTGTCGGCCTCGGCCAACTGGTTATCTTCATCGACTTCCTCACCCGTCCGGGCAAGAAAAAGCGCCCCGCCGCTGCTCAGGCTCAAGTGGACGCTGCGGCGAAAGATCTGACCCTGTATCAGTTTCACGCCTGCCCGTTCTGCGTGAAAACCCGCCGTACGTTGCGTCGCCTGAATGTGCCGGTGGCGTTGAAGGATGCGAAGAACAATGAGCAGGATCGCCAGGCGCTGTTGGAACAGGGCGGCCGGATCAAGGTGCCTTGCCTGCGCATTGAAGAGAATGGGCAGACGACGTGGATGTATGAGTCGAAGGTGATTATTGATTATCTGGATAAGCGATTTGCTGCGGTCTGATATTTCTATGTTGGGCTGATGACCCTATCGCGAGCAGGCTCACTCCTACAGGGGAACGCATTCCAATTGTAGGAGTGAGCCTGCTCGCGAAGAGGCCCTCTCAGCCACCACAAACCCCAGACAAAAATAAACCGGCCCTTGAGCCGGTTTATTTGTTTTTATCACGCCGCTTTATTTATCTGGGCCTGCCGAACCACCGCAGCCAGCCGCTTCAACCCTTCATCCAGCCGCGCCGGATCAATATGGCTGAAATTCAAACGCAAGTGCCCATGATGATTATCCGGCTCCGGGAAGAACGGCTCGCCCGGCATAAACGCCACATCATTGGCCAACGCCTCATTCAATAGCGTTCGCGTATCCAGCGGTTGCTTCAACGTCAGCCAGAAAAACAGCCCGCCCTGTGGCATGTTCCAATCTGCCAAATCGGCAAAGTGCGTTTCCAGTGCCGATTGGAACGCATCGCGTCGCTGGCGATAGAACCCACGCAACTCACTCAAATGCTGCTGATATTTCTCTGTGCCGATCCATTGCAGCGCCTGCCATTGGCCGATGCGGTTGGTGTGCAGATCCGCCGATTGCTTGAGTTTAAGCAGGTGCGGAAACAGATCCGGGCTGGCGATCAAGTAGCCAACGCGCAAACCCGGCAGCAGGGTTTTCGACACGGTGCCGGTGTAGATCCAGCTGGATTTCTGCAAGCGTCCGGCAATCGGTTTGGCGCTGCCGCCGTCGAAGGTCAGTTCGCGGTAGGGCTCGTCTTCGATCAAGGTCACGCCGAATTCATCAAGCAATGCGGCGACTGCTGCGCGTTTGGCTTCGCTGTAGCGCACGGCTGATGGATTCTGAAAAGTCGGGATCAGGTAGATGAACGCCGGACGATGCTGCTCCAGTCGATTGCGCAATTGCACCAGGTTCGGGCCGTCGGACTCTTGCGGCACGGTCAGGCAATCGGCGCCGAACAACTGGAAGATTTGCAGTGCGGCCAGATAGGTCGGCGCTTCGAGCAGAATTTCCGTGCCTTTGTCGATGTACAGCTTGGCCGCCAGATCGAGGGTTTGCTGGGAGCCGCTGACCACCAATACCTGACTCGCCTCGCATTCTAGACCGAGCGCCCTCGCCTCGGCTGCCAGTGCTTCGCGTAATGCCGGTTCGCCTTCGCTCATGCCGTATTGGCCGAGCGCCAGCGGCATGTCCGCCCATTCGACTTTCGGCAGCATGGCTTCGGCGGGCAAACCTCCAGCAAACGACATCACTTCCGGGCGCTGGGCGGCGGCGAGAATTTCACGGATCAAAGAACTTTTAAGGCGCGAGACACGTTCGGAAAAAGCCATGGAGGTCACCGGTAGCGAGGGTGGTTTAAAATGAGTCAAACTGGTTGACTGAAATTACGACAGCTTGAGCGAGTACGTCAACATGCTTGACCTTAAAAACCCAACGAGCCAGCAGCAGGCGATGGAAGCGTTTTTCTTCGGCTATCAGGCGTTCACTGCCAAGGCTGACGAAATGCTCGAGCGCCGCGGGTTGTCGCGGGTGCATCAGCGCATCGTGTTTTTCATCGCGCGTTATCCGAATCTGAGCGTGAAGGAATTGCTTGGCTTGCTCGGCGTGAGCAAGCAGGCGCTGAACATGCCGTTGCGGCAGTTGCAGGAAATGCACCTGGTCGACAGCGTGGCGTCGGAGGCGGACAAGCGTAAACGGCTGCTGGAATTGACGACGGAAGGCGCGAAGTTTGAGCAGGCGTTGCGGCGTGAGCAGGTGAAGTTGCTGGAGCGGGTGTTTGCCGAGGCTGGGGAGGCGGCGGTGAATGGGTGGTTGGCGGTGAATCTGGCGCTGGGGAACAGTCAGACAGTTCTCGATTGAATGGGCCGGCCTCTTCGCGGGCAAGCTTTGCTCCTACGGTTTGAGTTGCCTTGTAGGAGCAAAGCTTGCTCGCGAAGGGGCCCTCAAAGGCGATATATCCCTATCAATGGAACTTTCGTAAACAAAACCAAAAACAATATTTGCTTTATTTGTACACAAAAGCATAATCCACAGCGTGCGAGTTCCTGACCGCATGGTCAACAAATTCGCAAGTGCCTCAAAGGGCCGCTGCCACCCCTCATGGGTCCGGCCCTGGAAATAACAATAAAACTCTTGAGGAGTACTCGCTGTGGAAAGCCGCAAATCCGAAGCATCGACGCTGGATCTCTCGCCGCCATTACGCACTGGCCTGCTGGAGCGCTTGTTCAAACTCAGCTTGCATGGCACCACGGTGAAGACCGAGCTGATTGCCGGTCTGACAACCTTCATCACCATGGCCTACATCATCTTCGTCAACCCGAACATCATGGCCGATGCCGGGATTGACCACGGTGCGGCGTTCGTCGCCACCTGTATCGCCGCCGCGCTGGGCTGCCTGTTGATGGGCCTGTACGCCAACTGGCCAGTCGGCCTGGCGCCGGGCATGGGCCTCAACGCGTTCTTCACGTACACCGTGGTCGGCACCATGGGCTACAACTGGGAAACCGCGCTGGGTGCGGTGTTTGTTTCCGGCGTGTTGTTCATGATCCTGACCTTCTCGCGGATCCGTGAGTGGCTGCTCAACAGTATTCCGGTCAGCCTGCGCTTTGCGATGGGTGCCGGTGTCGGTCTGTTCCTCGGTCTGATCGGCCTGAAAACCGCTGGCATTGTCGTCGACAGCCCGGCGACCCTGATCAAGCTCGGTTCCCTGCGTGAACCTGGCCCGCTGCTCGCCGCCATCTGCTTCCTGATGATTGCGATCCTCAGCTACCACAAAATCTTCGGCGCGATCCTCATCAGCATCATCACCGTGACCCTCGCCGGTTGGGGTCTGGGCATCGTGCATTACGAAGGGATCATGTCGACGCCGCCAAGCCTGGCGCCGACCTTTATGGCGATGAACGTGGCCGGCGTGTTTAACGTCAGCATGATCAGCGTGGTGTTGGCCTTCCTCTTTGTACACATGTTCGACACCGCCGGTACGCTGATGGGCGTTGCTCAGCGCGCCAATCTGGTCGGCGCTGACGGTCGCATCGAAAACCTCTCCCGCGCGATGAAAGCCGACAGTGCTTCCAGCGTATTCGGTGCGGTGGTCGGTGTTCCTCCAGTAACAAGCTACGTAGAAAGTGCTGCCGGTGTGGCCGCTGGTGGTCGGACTGGTCTTACCGCAGTGACCGTAGGTGTGCTATTTATAGCGGCAATGTTTTTCGCACCGCTGGCCGGCATGATTCCCGCTTACGCCACCGCCGGTGCATTGATCTACGTAGCAATGCTGATGATGGGCGGCATGGCCCACATCGAGTGGGACGAAGCCACCGATGCCATCCCGGCAATCGTCACCGCCATCATGATGCCGCTAACCTTCTCGGTCGCCGACGGTATCGCACTGGGCTTCATCACCTACGTGGCGCTGAAGGCCGGTACCGGCAAGTACAAGGAAATCTCCGTGAGCCTGTGGGTGCTCTGCGCGATCTTCATCGCCAAGTTCATCTTCCTGTAAGCGCTACGCGGTTCAGGCTTCAAAACGGCCTCACCCTCACGGGTGGGGCTTTTGTGCATTTTTCAGTACAACAAAAAAGGAGGAAAGTGATGAGTCTGGAAACCTGGCTGCTGTTCAGCGGCGCTGCGTTGGTGGTGATCCTGATTCCGGGGCCACTGTCATTGCTGATGATCAGCAACAGTCTGAATTACGGTTTGCGCCGTTCTTACCCGGCGTTTTTGGGTGGCGTGATTGCGTCGATCTGTTTGCTCAGTGCTTCGGCTTTGGGGTTGGGCGCCCTGCTGTTGGCGTCGGAGCAATTGTTCAGTGCGCTGAAAATCGTCGGTGCGCTGTATCTGTTCTACCTCGCCTGGCAGAGCTGGCAGCAATCGCGTCAGCCCTCGGTAGGCGCAGAAGTACCTCAGGCTGCACCGACTCCGCGCTTTCGCACCTTGTTCGGGCGCGCGTTTGTGCTGGGCGCGAGCAATCCGAAGGACATCCTGTTCTTCGCCGCGTTTCTGCCGCAGTTCCTCAGCGCGCAGCAACCGTTCCTGCCGCAGTTGCTGATCATGATTGCCACCTGGGTGGTGCTTGATCTGTGCTGCAAACTGGCTTACGGGCTGGGTGCGCATGGGGCGGCGCGGTATTTGCGTAGCGGTAAGGGGCAGAGCTGGTTTAACCGGATCAGTGCCGGGTTGTTCAGTGGTGCTGGCGCAGCATCCCTGTTGAGCCGCTAACAGCAAAAAAGCATCGCGAGCAAGCTTTGCTCCTACAGCTATTGTGTGCGTCAGATCGGTTTTGATGACGCACACGATTGCCAACGCGGACGCAAAACCTGTAGATACTCTGTTTACGGTCAAGCTTTTGCGAGGTCTTTTGCGCTAAAAAGCTTGGCCGTATCGAAATCTTCTCCGGCTTGCATGCAAGCCCACAGACCGGTCAGGTATTTGCGCATGACGGCGACGATCGCCTGCATCTTTCTCTTTCCTCGCCCGATCAGCGCTTCGTAAAAGGCTTTCACGTTGCTGTCGCAACGAATGGCGGTCAGCGCTGGCATATACATCGCTGAGCGTAGGTAGGCGTTTCCGCCCTTACTTATCCGCCCAGGTTTATCGATGCTGGTACCTGATTGCGTAAGCCGCACATCGAGTCCTGCATGTCGGCTGACCTGCGCGGATTTAAGCGTCACCGGCAAGGTCGTCAATTCAGCCAGTGCCGCAAATACTGAAATTTCGCCCATCCCCGGCGCTGCGATCATGTGCCCGAACTGGGCGCTTAACGTCGGGCAATTGTCGATCAGTGCCCGGCCTGCGAGCCTGAAACGCTCGATTCGCTTGTCGAAGGCCTCAATGGCTTCTTCTTCGTCTTCAATCAACATCGTCAGGGTTGTTTGAGTAGCCTTCAGCGCATGCAGCTCGTTCTTGGCTCGGGTGCGATGACATGTCAGACGATTGATATGCCTTCCGATAGCCCGCAACTCCAGCTGTATGGCTGTAGGTGGAGTCCACAATCTTGGGCTCATGCGCTCGCCGTATTCAGCTAGCAATTGGGCATCGATTGCATCGGTTTTGCTGTTTTTCAGCATCAGCTTGGCGAAGTTATGAAAGCTCTTCGGATTGATAACCGAAACGGGCAAACCCGCCGCAGCGAGCTCCATGGCCAAATCCAGGTAATAGATGCCGGTGGCTTCCATCACCACGGATAAAGGCTTGAGTTCGAGCAACTTGTTGATCGCCGCCTTACGCCCTGCGGGTGTTTGGTCGATGTTGCAGGCGCCTGCAAAACGACCGTCGTTACGCCAACCCATGGCGGTCGTGCGAGACCCCACATCCAAACCGACATGCATGCTCATGCTTTCAACTCCGAGTGAACTGGGTTAAAAATGCTTCCTGGTTCCCCTGACCTCGAACTTCATGCCACTGCAACCTTGTAATGCGAAGTCCGACTCGTCGGCTTCTCGATACTCTTCGTGGTGGGCAATGAGGCGGGGGGACCTCTCTACAGACAAGGTCAGGAGCAAGTCCTGCCTTTAGGAGCGATCGGTCTCCCCCAGAAAAACATCTTCGTATGTCCGCACCAGTGAGCCTAGATCTCAATTGACTGGTGTGAGGGCAACATACAAGGAGCAAAGCTTGCTCGCGAAGGCGTCAGACCAGACACCACTTTCTCAAGGACGAAAAAAAGCCCGCAGTGTGGGCGGGCGAAAGACCAAAGAAGCTATATGCGCAGTCGCTTCCCGGTGGGGGCAGCTGCTTGGGGGTCAGCTGCCCCGGTACGTGGAATAGCTGTACGGCGAAATCAGCAACGGAACATGGTAGTGATCCTGTTCGGCAGAGATGCCGAAGCGCAGCACAACCACGTCCAGAAAGGCCGGTTCCGGCAACTGAACACCACGGGCGCGGTAGTAATCGCCCGCGTGGAACTGAACCTGATAAACGCCGGTACGATAATCATCGCCTTGCAGCAGCGGTGCATCGACCCGGCCATCGCTGTTGGTAATCGCACTGGCGACCAATTCCAGTTGCGAACCTTCAACGCGGTACAGCTCGACCTTGATCGAACTGCCCGGGCAACCGTGTGCAGCGTCCAAAACGTGTGTAGTCAAACGTCCCATTGATTCTGCGCGCCTGCCTGCGTGGAAGCAGTCAGACTTCGCGCCTCCCGAAGTCAGTTAAAAAGGAGACCGCACCGATTCGGAGCACGAAAAGCTGCGGCGAGCGATTGATTAAGACACTTTTCAAAAAAATTGTACACAATAAAAACGACATTTTTCACATCACCCCCGCCATTCGGGCGTTTCCCCTTGATCTGCCAGCAACGCGCCTATTCATTGAACCTCCTATCCATAAGCTGACGGGTCAGGCAGGTTTCTTGCAGGCTCACGCCAATAGCAGTAAAAGATGACAGTCGGTGAAAAATGCGAAAATTCAGGCTTACAAATTGCGATTAAAGTTGTATACAATCAGCCCATCGCTGTGACGCCAGCCTGTTCACTCACCGCCAGGCCGCCACAAAATCCCGACTTTGAACAAGTCATGAATAAGAAGGAAGACTGCAGTGAGCGCTGACTACCCACGCGACCTGATCGGTTACGGCAGTAACCCTCCTCACCCACACTGGCCGGGCAATGCCCGCATCGCCCTGTCCTTCGTGCTCAATTACGAAGAAGGCGGCGAGCGCAACATTCTGCACGGCGACAAAGAATCCGAAGCCTTCCTGTCCGAAATGGTTGCTGCTCAGCCGCTGCAAGGCGCGCGCAACATGAGCATGGAATCGCTTTACGAGTATGGCAGCCGTGCCGGCGTCTGGCGGATCCTGAAACTGTTCAAGGAATTCGACATTCCGTTGACCATCTTCGCCGTGGCCATGGCCGCTCAGCGCCACCCGGATGTGATCCGCGCGATGGTCGATGCCGGCCACGAGATCTGCAGCCACGGCTATCGCTGGATCGACTATCAGTACATGGACGAAGCGCAGGAACGCGAGCACATGCTCGAAGCGATCCGCATCCTCACCGAAATCACCGGCGAGCGCCCACTGGGCTGGTACACCGGCCGCACTGGCCCGAACACCCGTCGTCTGGTGATGGAAGAAGGCGGTTTCCTCTACGACTGCGACACCTACGACGATGACCTGCCCTACTGGGAACCGAACAACCCGACCGGCAAGCCGCATCTGGTGATCCCGTACACCCTCGACACCAACGACATGCGCTTCACGCAAGTGCAGGGTTTCAACAAGGGTGACGACTTCTTCGAATACCTTAAAGACGCGTTCGACGTGCTCTACGCCGAAGGCGCTGAAGCACCGAAAATGCTCTCGATCGGTCTGCACTGCCGCCTCATCGGCCGTCCGGGTCGCATCGCTTCGCTCAAACGCTTTATCGAATACGCCAAAAGTCATGAACAGGTGTGGTTCAGCCGTCGCGTCGACATCGCGCGTCACTGGCACGAAACCCAGCCGTACCAAGGGGCCGCCAAATGAGCCGCTTTCAAACCCTGCAACCGTCGACCCTGAGCCGCGACGCTTTCGTCAAAGCTTTCGCCGACATCTACGAACATTCGCCATGGGTGGCCGAGAAGGCCTACGACCTGGGCGCGGACGCTTCGATCGACGAGATCGAAACCCTGCACCAGCGCATGAGCGACATCCTGTTGAGCGCCGATCACGCCAGTCAGCTGGCACTGATCAACGCTCACCCGGACCTGGCCGGCAAAGCGGCCGTCCAGGGCCAACTGACCGAAGCCAGCACCAATGAACAAGCTGGCGCCGGTATTCACCAATGCACGGCCGAAGAGTTCCAGCGCTTCACCGAGCTGAACGACGCCTACAAAGCCAAGTTCAAGTTTCCCTTCATCATGGCGGTAAAAGGCAGCAACCGGCATCAGATCCTCGCGGCGTTCGAAACGCGCATTCACAACTCGCAAGACACCGAGTTCAAATGTGCGCTGGCGGAGATCAACAAGATTGCCCTGTTCCGTTTACTGACCCTATAGCGAGCCTGGCCCGAGAAACCTCTAGAACGCTTGTGTTTCCCAGGGCCCTGCAAGCATCCCCAGCCACTTATTTAAAGGCAGACAAGAAGAATGAAAGCTTACGCCGTACCTTTCGAGAAGTTCGTCAACCTGGCCGATGCCCGTCTGGGCACCAAAATCATCTCGGTCACCGATGACTGGTTCGCAGACGCCAATCGTCTGTTCCAACCGACCCCGGCCGTATGGAAGGAGGGCGTGTTCGATGACAACGGCAAGTGGATGGACGGCTGGGAATCGCGCCGCAAGCGCTTCGAAGGCTTCGACAGCGCAGTGATCCGTCTGGGCGTACCGGGCTCGATCAAAGGCGTGGACATCGACACTTCATTCTTCACCGGCAACTTCCCGCCATCGGCCTCGCTGGAAGCGTGCTTCCTGGCCTCGGGCGAGCCTGATGACAACACTCAGTGGACTGAAGTGCTGTCGGCTGTCGAGCTGCAGGGCAACAGCCACCACTACCACGAAATCAGCAACGACCAAGCGTTCAGCCACCTGCGCTTCAACATCTACCCGGACGGCGGTGTTGCCCGTCTGCGCGTGTACGGTGTGCCGCATCGCGACTGGTCGGCCGTTGGCGACAACGAGCAAGTCGATCTGGCAGCAGCCCTCAACGGTGGCCGCGCCCTCGCCTGCTCCGACGAACACTTCGGCCGCATGAGCAACATCCTCAACCCGGGCCGTGGCATCAACATGGGCGACGGCTGGGAAACTGCACGTCGTCGTACGCCGGGCAATGACTGGGTCATCGTCGCGCTGGGTCACCCGGGCGAGATCGAGAAAATCGTCGTCGACACCCTGCACTTCAAAGGCAACTACCCGGACACTTGCTCGATCCAGGGCGCGTTCGTGAAAGGTGGTACTGACAGCCAGATCGAAACCCAGTCGCTGTTCTGGCGCGATCTGCTGCCAAGCCAGAAGCTGGAAATGCACGCCGAGCACACCTTCGTCGAGCAGATCAAAGCACTGGGCCCGATCACCCACATCCGCCTGAACGTGTTCCCGGACGGTGGTGTGAGCCGCCTGCGCGTTCTCGGCAAGGTCGCGAAGTAATGCTGAGCCTGTAGGAGCAAAGCTTGCTCGCGAAGGCGTTCGTAAGATCGCCTTCGCTGGCAAGCCAAGCTCCTACAAAAGCAAAAGCAACACCT
Source organism: Pseudomonas rustica (assembly GCF_049959085.1). Classification (NCBI taxonomy): domain Bacteria; kingdom Pseudomonadati; phylum Pseudomonadota; class Gammaproteobacteria; order Pseudomonadales; family Pseudomonadaceae; genus Pseudomonas; species Pseudomonas rustica. The sequence continues at coordinate 3,681,333 of NZ_CP188200.1, forward strand.
GTAGGAGCTGCCGCAGGCTGCGATCTTTTGATCTTAAAAACAAAGTCAAAAGATCGCAGGCTTCGCCAGCTCCTACAGGGAAATGCAGTGAATCGATAACGAATTCGGATAAGAAGAACAGCATGCGCACACTAACGATTGAACCGCTGACCAAAGAAGCCTTCGCCCCTTTCGGTGACGTGATCGAAACCGACGGCAGCGATCACTTCATGATCAACAACGGTTCGACCATGCGCTTCCATAAACTGGCGACGGTCGAAACCGCTCAGCCTGAGGACAACGCGATCATCAGCATCTTCCGCGCCGACGCGCAGGACATGCCGCTGACCGTTTGCATGCTGGAACGCCATCCGCTGGGCAGCCAGGCTTTCATACCGCTGCTCGGCAACCCCTTTCTGATCGTGGTCGCGCCAGTTGGCGATGAACCTGTATCAGGCTTGGTCCGCGCCTTCGTCACCAACGGCAGGCAGGGCATTAATTACCATCGCGGCGTTTGGCACCATCCGGTGCTGACGATCGAAAAGCGGGATGACTTCCTGGTGGTTGATCGCAGTGGCACAGGCAATAACTGCGATGAGCATTTTTTCAAAGAGGAAGAGCGTCTGTTCCTCGCCCCCCACCAATAAGAGAAGGTCTGATCACTCGACAACAAGAGTGACAGGCGAGAGGTAAAGACTGTGGAAGCACATCTGTTGGAATGGCTGAACCTGAGCGTGCGCTGGGTTCACATGATTACTGGCGTGGCCTGGATCGGCGCGTCGTTCTACTTCGTCTGGCTGGAGAACAACCTCAACCGCGTCAACCCGAAAACCGGTCTGGCCGGTGACCTGTGGGCGATCCACGGTGGTGGTATCTATCACCTCGAAAAATACAAACTGGCCCCGCCGTCGATGCCGGAGAACCTGCACTGGTTCAAATGGGAAGCCTACTTCACCTGGATGTCGGGTATCGCGCTGCTGTGCGTGGTGTTCTACTCCAATCCGACGCTCTACCTGCTGGCTCCGGGCAGCACACTGAGCGGCCCTGAAGGCGTGGCCATCGGTATCGGCTCGCTGTTCCTCGGCTGGTTCATCTACTCCTTCCTGTGCGACTCGGCCTTGGGCAAACGCCCTGCTCTGCTCGGCTTCATTCTGTTCGTGCTGATCATCGGCGCGGCGTATGGCTTCAGCAAAGTGTTCAGCGGTCGTGGTGCGTACCTGCACGTTGGCGCGATCATCGGCACCATCATGGTCGGTAACGTGTTCCGCATCATCATGCCGGCGCAACGCGCACTGGTGGCGGCGATTGCCGAGAACCGCACGCCGGATCCGGCACTGCCGGCCAAAGGCTTGCTGCGTTCGCGTCACAACAACTACTTCACCCTGCCGGTGCTGTTCATCATGATCAGCAACCACTTCCCGAGCACCTATGGCAGCCAGTACAACTGGTTGATCCTGGCCGGGATCGCGGTGTTGGCGGTGTTGGTGCGTCACTACTTCAACACCCGTCACGACAGCCACAAGTTTGCCTGGACTCTGCCGGTTGCAGCGGTAGGCATGATCACGCTGGCGTACGTCACCGGCCCAACGCCGATGTCGACCGCTCCGGAAGTGGCCAAGGCTCCAGCAAAAATCGAGTACCAACCGCTGCCGGAAACGGCTTTGGGTGGTGGCGCGAAACCGGCTGAAGCGGCACCGGCAGCTCCTGCCGAACCTGCTGCACCGGCACAAGCCTCCAACGCCGGCCCTGGCTTTGACAAAGTGCACAGCGTGATTCAAGAACGCTGCGCGGTTTGCCACTCGGCCAAGCCGACCAGTCCGTTGTTCAGCGCAGCGCCAGCGGGTGTGATGTTCGACACCCCTGAGCAGATCCGCCAGAACGCGGCGCGGATTCAGGCACAAGCGGTCACCAGTCAGATCATGCCACTGGGCAACATCACACAGATGACCCAGCAGGAACGTGACCTGATCGGCGCCTGGATTGTGCAGGGAGCCCAGACCAACTAAGCAAAAGCTTCGCGGGCAAGCCTTGCTCCTACCAGGATCACCTGAATCCTGTAGGAGCAAGGCTTGCCCGCGAATAGCCGCAACGCGGTTTTACCTGATGCAAAGAAACAGCTGCGAGCAACCCGGCAGCTGTTCAATCACAAGAATAAAAAGATCTGAGGTGTTGCATGTCCGAGCTGTCCAAAGCGCGCATCCCCGACGCACCCGCCATTCAGCGATTGCCCCTTTTGCAACTGATCCTGGTCGGTTTGCAACATGTTCTGCTGATGTACGGTGGTGCCATCGCGGTGCCGCTGATCATTGGACAGGCCGCTGGCCTGAGTCGTGAAGAAATTGCCTTCCTGATCAACGCCGACCTGCTGGTCGCCGGTGTCGCCACCATCGTGCAATCCATGGGCATCGGCCCGATGGGCATTCGCATGCCGGTGATGATGGGCGCCAGTTTTGCCGCTGTCGGCAGCATGGTCGCCATGGCCGGCATGCCCGGTATCGGCCTGCAAGGCATCTTCGGCGCAACGATCGCCGCCGGTTTCTTCGGCATGATCATCGCGCCATTCATGTCCAAGGTCGTACGCTTCTTCCCGCCTCTGGTGACCGGCACGGTCATCACCTCGATCGGTTTGTCGCTGTTCCCCGTCGCCGTAAATTGGGCTGGCGGCGGTGCAGGCGCTACGCAATTCGGTTCACCGATTTATCTGGCCATCGCCGCCCTGGTGTTGGGCACCATTCTGCTGGTGCACCGCTTCATGCGCGGTTTCTGGGTCAACATTTCCGTACTGATCGGTATGTGCTTCGGCTACATCCTGTGCGGCGTGATCGGTATGGTCGACCTCAGCGGCATGGCCAACGCGCCATGGATTCAGTTCGTCACCCCGCTGCATTTCGGCATGCCGAAATTCGAACTCGCGCCGATCCTGTCGATGTGTCTGGTGGTGGTGATCATCTTCGTGGAATCCACCGGGATGTTCCTCGCGCTGGGCAAGATCACCGGCCAGGAAGTCTGCCCACGGATGCTGCGTCGCGGCTTGCTGTGTGATGCCGGCGCCTCGTTTGTCGCCGGGTTCTTCAACACCTTCACCCACTCCTCGTTCGCGCAAAACATCGGCCTGGTGCAGATGACCGGCGTGCGCTGCCGCTCGGTGACCATCGTTGCCGGTGGCTTGCTGATCGTGCTGAGCCTGCTGCCGAAAGCGGCGTTCCTGGTGGCATCGATTCCACCGGCGGTATTGGGCGGCGCAGCGATTGCGATGTTCGGCATGGTCGCCGCGACCGGCATCAAGATTCTGCAAGAAGCCGACATCGGTGACCGTCGCAACCAGTTGCTGGTCGCGGTGAGCATCGGCATGGGCCTGATCCCGGTGGTGCGCCCTGAGTTCTTCGCGCACCTGCCGCTGTGGATGAGCCCGATTACCCACAGCGGCATCGCCATGGCAACGCTCAGCGCGCTGACGCTGAACCTGCTGTTCAACATTCTCGGCGGCAAAGAGCGCGCGGCCATCAACGACTGCCACGCACACCAGCACTAACAGCAACACCGATGTACCCCTGTAGGAGCAGAGCTTGCTCGCGAAGAGGCCAGGTCAGCCACCATCAATGTTGAATGACCCACCGCTTTCGCGAGCAAGCTCTGCTCCTACAAGGGCAAGCAACAGCTCTGCGCCTCAAACAATAAAAACAAGAGGGAGCAACAGATGATTCGTACACAGACAAACATGCTGTTGGGTGGTGGCCTGCTGGCCGCGAGTCAAGCCATGGCTGGCGATTTACTGCTGTGGCAAACCAACAGCCTCAGCTACCTGTACGGCAAGAATTTCGCGATCAACCCGTCGATCCAGCAGACGGTCACGTTCGAGCACGCCGACAAGTGGAAATACGGCGACAACTTTCTCTTCGTCGACAAAATCTTCTACAACGGCGAAGAAGACCGCAACAAAGGCCCGCACACCTTTTACGGCGAATTCACCCCACGCTTCTCGTTCGGCAAGATCTTCGACCAGAAGATCGAATTCGGCCCGATCAAAGACGTGCTGCTGGCGATGACCTACGAGTACGGCGAAGGTGAAAGCGAGGCCTACCTGATCGGCCCGGGCTTCGACCTCAAGGTGCCCGGCTTCAACTACGTCACCCTCAACATCTTCCGCCGCCAGACCGAAGGCCCGCGCCCCGGCGACGGTGTCTGGCAGATCACCCCCGGCTGGTCTTACAGCATTCCCGTGGGCAATTCCGACGTGCTGATCGATGGCTATCTGGATTGGGTGGTCGACAACGACGAGAACTCGCGCGGCACTTACCACGCCAACCTGCACATCAATCCGCAGATCAAATATGACCTCGGCAAAGCCCTGGGCTGGAGTCAGAAGCAGCTGTACGTCGGCACCGAATACAGCTACTGGAAGAACAAATACGGCGTCGAAAGCAGCCACAACCTCGACACCAATCAGAACACCGCCAGCCTGCTGGTGAAGGTGCATTTTTAAGATGACCCGCAACCGTGCCCCATACCTGTCGTCGGTGCTCTGTTGCGGGGCACTTGAGAGCTGGCCGAGGAGTCAGTATTCTCCGCGGCCTCATGAATTCGGTCTAAAAAAAAGCCCGGATTTAATTCCTGACCGACGGGCCAACTTATCCCGGCCCCGGCCAGTACCGAGGCATCCCGAAAACACGCTCAATCGACTGTTTTGCAGCAGCCGACGGGCGTTTTTTTGCTTTTCGAAAAGCCTTGGCCCAGCTCTTGCTAACACCAGCAAAGCTGACCGATTGGATGACTTTTGCAGTAACGAAAAAAGGCGCCACACCAGAGCGCCGATCTTAAAAAAAATAAACGTGGAACACCTACTTTGGGAGCAACCGAATGAAACGTACGTGCACCAGCCTGATGCTTGCGGGATCGATGTTGGCCGGCGGCCAGGCCATGGCCGATGGCCTGCTGCAGTGGCAGAACAACAGCCTGACCTACCTCTACGGTAAGGACTTCAAGGTCAACCCTGCGATCCAGCAGACCGTCACCTTCGAGCACGCCGATGCGTGGAAGTATGGGGACAACTTCCTGTTCGTCGACAAGATCTTCTACAACGGTGACAAGGACTTCAACAACGGCCCGAACACCTACTACGGCGAGTTCCAGCCACGCATCTCGCTGGGCAAGGTACTCGACCAGAAGATCGAATTCGGCCCGATCAAAGACGTCCTGCTGGCGATGACCTACGAGTTCGGCGAGGGTGACACCGAGTCCTACCTGATCGGTCCTGGCTTCGACCTGGCCATTCCGGGCTTCGACTACTTCCAGCTGAACTTCTATCAGCGCCACACCGAAGGCTCGCGCCCGGGTGACAACGTCTGGCAGATCACCCCGGTCTGGTCCTACACCATCCCGGTCGGCGACTCGAACGTGCTGATCGACGGTTACATGGACTGGGTCGTCGACAACGACGAAAACAACCGTGGCGAATACAAAGCCAACCTGCACTTCAACCCACAGGTCAAATACGACCTGGGCAAGGCGCTGAATTTCGGCGAGAAGCAGCTGTACGTTGGTGTTGAGTACGACTACTGGAAAGACAAGTACGGGATCGACGACACCCGTGCGTTCACCACCAATCAGAACGTGACCAGCTTCCTGGTGAAGTTCCACTTCTGATAAAAATCAAAAGATCGCAGGCTTCGCCAGCTCCTACAGGGATAGCGCATTCCAATGTAGGAGCTGCCGCAGGCTGCGATCTTTTGCTTTAAAAGCTTCCCCATATTCGACCGAGTTCCAATGTGGGAGCGAGCCTGCTCGCGAATGCCTCACCACAAATCTCAGACCGGATTCACCGCCTCAGATATCCCCAAAAACCGGCACAACTCCTCACGCTTGGCCAACGCATCCCTTCGCCCCAAATCAATCAACTCGCTGCAATACCCCGCCTCGAACAACAGATAACTCAGCACCCCCGCCCCGCTCGTCTTCGTCGCCCCCGGGCCACGCAAAAACAAGCGCAACGCCGCCGGCAATTCCTGACGATGCCGCGCCGCGATCTCATCGATCGGCTGACTCGGTGAAATCACCAGCACTTCCACCGGCGCCACGCCCAACTCGCGTGTCGGCGTGCCGGCGGGCATCAGATGACTGAACTGGTTGAGCCGCTGCAGCAACTCAATGTCGCTCTCCAGGCTGTCAATGAACGTGCTGTTGAGCATGTGCCCGCCGATCTGCGCAAGTGTCGGCTGTTGCCCGGTGTAGGTGCGTTCCAGCGGCTGCTGCGGATCAAAGCCACGCGGGTTGCCGCTGACCCCGACCACCAGCACGCGACTGGCGCCCAAGTGCAACGCCGGACTGATCGGCGCCGATTGCCGCACCGCGCCGTCGCCGAAATACTCATCACCGATTTTCACCGGCGCGAACAGCAACGGAATAGCCGAGCTGGCGAGCAAGTGATCGACCGACAATTGCGTCGGCACACCAATGCGCCGATGCCGTAGCCACGAATCAATCGTGCCGCCGCCCTGATAGAACGTCACCGCCTGCCCCGATTCGTAGCCGAACGCCGTCACCGCCACCGCATGCAATTGCTTGCGCGCGATGGATTCGGCGATGCCGGGCAGGTGCAGTTTTTCATTGAGCAGTTCACGCAGCGGCGAACTGTTGAGCAGCGCCACCGGCAAATGCCGACCGATGCCGAGCAGGCTGTGGCTGACAAAACGGCTGGCCTGACGGATGACGCCGGGCCAGTCACTGCGCAGCACGCGATGGCTGCGAAAGCCTTGCCAGAACAGTGTCAGCCGTTCGATCGCCGCGCGGAAATCGCTGGCGCCGCTGGCGAGGCTGACCGCGTTGATCGCGCCGGCCGAGGTGCCGACGATCACCGGGAACGGATTGTCCGCGCCCACCGGCAATAATTCGGCAATCGCCGCCAGCACGCCCACTTGATACGCCGCCCGAGCCCCGCCGCCGGAAAGAATCAAACCTGTGACCGGTTCCGCTGGGCTCATCGCAACACTCCGTGGTGCTTAGGGGATGGGGTGAATCAACCGCGCTTGGCGTACAACTTCGGCTCGCCCGGTGGCCGGCTCTTGAAGCGCCGATGCGCCCACAAGTATTGCTCCGGGCAATCGCGCAACACGCCTTCAACCCATTGGTTGATGCGCAGGCAATCGGCTTCTTCGGTCTCACCGGGGAAATCTTCCAACGGCGGATGCACCACCAGACGATACCCGCTGCCGTCCGCCAGACGCTCCTGAGTGAACGGCACCACCAGCGCCTTACCCAGCCGCGCGAATTTGGTCGTCGCCGTCACCGTCGCTGCCTGAATGCCGAACAGCGGCACGAAGATACTTTGCTTAGCGCCGTAGTCCTGATCCGGCGCGTACCAGATCGCCCGACCGGAACGCAGCAGCTTGAGCATGCCGCGCACGTCGTCGCGCTCCACCGCCAGCGAATCAAGATTGTGCCGCTCACGGCCCTGACGCTGGATGAAGTCGAACAACGGATTTTTGTGTTCGCGGTACATGCCGTCGATGGTGTGCTGTTGGCCGAGCAACGCCGCGCCGATTTCCAGCGTAGTGAAATGCACCGCCATCAGGATCACGCCTTTGCCTTCGCGCTGGGCTTTCTGCAAATGCTCCAGCCCTTCGATGTGGGCCAGTTTGGCCAGACGCTCACGCGACCACCACCAGCTCATCGCCATTTCAAAAAAAGCGATGCCGGTCGAGGCGAAATTTTCCTTGAGCAGGCGTTTGCGCTCCGCCGCGGATTTTTCCGGGAAGCACAGTTCAAGATTGCGCTTGGCGATGCGCCGCCGGTCGCCGGCGAAGCGATACATCAACGCACCCAAAAATCGACCGATGGTCAGCAACGCCGCATACGGCAGCTGCACGATCAGCCACAAAAGCCCCAAGCCGCACCAGAGCGGCCAGAAGCGTGGAGCAAGAAATGCTTTTCGAAAACGCGGGCGATCCATTAAAGCTTCCGTAAATACAGTGGCCGCGCATTCTACATCGTTCGACCCGGCTTGCGGCCTGCGGGCGTTCTCGTTATAAGTCTCGGCACTTTTAGTGACAAGCCGTTGTATGCCGACATGAGCAAAACCGAACCGTTAAACCAAGATCCCGTGTTCCAGCTAAAGGGCAGCATGCTGGCCATTACCGTGCTGGAACTGGCCCGTAACGACCTCGACAGCCTCGATCGGCAATTGGCCGCCAAAGTTGCGCAGGCGCCGAATTTCTTCAGCAACGCGCCGCTGGTTCTGGCCCTGGACAAACTGCCGCCGAGCGAAGGCGCGGTCGACCTGCCAGGTTTGATGCGCGTGTGCCGTCAACATGGCCTGCGCACCCTGGCGATTCGCGCCAGCCGCATCGAAGACATCGCCGCCGCCATCGCCATCGACATTCCGGTGCTGCCGCCGTCCGGTGCCCGTGAACGCCCGCTGGACATGCCAGAAGCCGAAGTCAAAAAGAAGCCGGAAAAGCCGCCAGAACCGACCGTCAAACAGACTCGCGTCATCACCACGCCAGTACGTGGTGGCCAACAGATATACGCGCAGGGTGGCGATTTGGTCGTGGTCTCCTCGGTCAGTCCGGGGGCGGAACTTCTTGCCGATGGCAACATCCATGTATACGGCCCAATGCGTGGCCGTGCGCTGGCCGGCGTGAAGGGTGACACCAAGGCACGGATTTTCTGTCAGCAATTGAGCGCTGAACTGATCTCCATCGCCGGTCATTACAAGGTTTCCGAAGATTTGCGCCGCGACCCAATGTGGGGCTCGGGCGTACAGGTCAGCCTGTCGGGCGACGTGTTGAACATCATTCGGCTTTAACGGATACTGCCGCATTTTCCAAGCATCTCTAAAACGTAGCGAAAACGGCTCAAACGAAGTAGGAAAAAGGCCTAAAGCCAAATTCCAGCCAAGGCTGTCCGACTGCAGTAGTTTTCAAGAGATGTTTTTCAGGGGCTAAAAAGTCCTTCTTCCTTAGGGGTGAAACACCTTGGCCAAGATTCTCGTGGTTACATCCGGCAAGGGTGGTGTGGGTAAGACCACCACCAGCGCCGCTATCGGTACCGGCCTCGCTCTGCGCGGCCACAAAACAGTGATCGTCGACTTCGACGTGGGCCTGCGTAACCTTGACTTGATCATGGGTTGCGAGCGCCGCGTGGTGTATGACTTCGTCAACGTGGTCAATGGCGAAGCCAACCTGCAACAGGCGCTGATCAAAGACAAGCGCCTGGAAAACCTCTACGTGCTGGCCGCCAGCCAGACCCGCGACAAAGACGCGCTGACCGTCGAAGGCGTGGAAAAAGTCCTGATGGAGCTCAAGGAACAATTTGAGTTCGTCGTCTGCGACTCCCCGGCGGGCATCGAAAAAGGCGCGCACCTGGCCATGTACTTCGCTGATGAAGCGATCGTCGTGACCAACCCGGAAGTGTCCTCGGTACGAGATTCGGACCGCATGCTCGGCCTGCTGGCGAGCAAATCGCGTCGCGCCGAACGTGGCGAAGACCCGATCAAGGAACACCTGCTGATCACTCGCTACCATCCAGAGCGTGTGGAAAAGGGCGAGATGCTGGGCGTTGAAGACGTCAAGGAAATCCTCTCGGTCACCCTGCTCGGCGTGATCCCGGAATCCCAGGCGGTGCTCAAGGCATCCAACCAGGGCGTGCCGGTGATTCTCGACGACCAGAGCGATGCCGGTCAGGCTTACAGCGATACCGTCGACCGTTTGCTGGGCAAAGAAAAAGCCCACCGTTTCCTCGATGTCGAGAAGAAGGGATTCTTCGAGCGCCTGTTTGGAGGTAGGTAATGAACCTTTTTGACTTCTTTCGTGCCAACAAAAAGCCAAGTACCGCCTCGGTAGCGAAAGAGCGTCTACAGATCATCGTGGCGCATGAGCGCGGCCAGCGCAGCACGCCGGATTACTTGCCAGCCTTGCAGAAGGAACTGGTCGACGTGATCCGCAAGTACGTCAACATCGGCAACGACGACGTACATGTTGCACTGGAAAGCCAGGGCAGTTGCTCGATTCTGGAACTCAACATCACCCTGCCCGATCGCTGAGTCGATCAGGTAGTCGCTGCGGCGGCTCGGGGCCAACAATCCTTTGTAGGAGCTGCGGCACGCTGCGATCTTTTGCTCTTGTTGTTAAAAAGATCAAAAGATCGCAGCGTGCCGCAGCTCCTACAGGGAATGTGGTCCCCGAGCCGCCGTTGGCATTTGTTACGAGGCTGTTTTAATGCCGTTGTCCAACATCCACATCATCCATCAGGACGCCGCTGTACTGGTGGTGAACAAACCGACGTTGCTGCTCTCGGTGCCCGGTCGCGCCGACGACAACAAGGATTGCCTGATTACCCGTCTGCAGGAAAACGGCTACCCGGAAGCGCGCATCGTCCATCGTCTGGACTGGGAAACCTCCGGCATCATTCTGCTGGCCCGTGACGCCGACACGCATCGCGAACTGTCGCGCCAGTTTCATGACCGCGAAACCGAAAAGGCCTACACCGCGTTGGCCTGGGGTCAGCCGGAACTGGACAGCGGCAGCATCGATTTGCCCCTGCGCTACGACCCGCCGACCAAGCCGCGCCATGTGGTCGATCACGAGTTCGGCAAACATGCGCTGACCTTCTGGCGCGTGCTCGAGCGTTGCGGCGACTGGTGCCGCGTCGAGCTGACGCCGATCACCGGCCGCTCGCACCAGTTGCGCGTGCACATGCTGTCCATCGGTCATCCGCTGCTGGGTGACGGGCTCTACGCCCATGAACAAGCCTTGGCGGCCTGGCCGCGTTTGTGTTTGCACGCGAGCATGCTGAGCTTCACCCATCCCCAGACCGGCGAACGCTTGCGCTTCGAATGCCCGGCACCGTTTTAAGGACTGCTTGATCAGCAGTCCTGCTTTTAAGGATTTTTGTTTCGGATGAGTTGTATTGATTCCCTCGCCACACCCCTGAAAAAAACCCGCCAGCAGTTGCTGTACCTGATTTACGGCAATCAGGATGTCTACCGCCGCGAGGCCAAGTTCAGCATCCTCACCGTGTTGTCCCAGGCGAAAAACGGCCAGCTCCCGGCGATCAGGATTCTCACTGATCGCCCGCAAGATTACGCCGGCTGGCCGGTCGACACGGTGTTCCTCGATGAAGCCACGCTGACGCGCTGGCAAGGCGAAAACGGCTACCACCATCGCCGTAAGGCCTGCGCCATCGCCGCCGGCATGCAGTGGGCGGAGAAGACGCTGTTCGTCGACACCGACACGCTGTTCACTGATCATCCCAGCCGTCTGCTCGATGCCATCGGGCAGGATTGCTCGGTCATGGATCGCTTCGAGTACGACTGGAAAGACGTGCACCAGCGCAGCGACTATCTGAAACTTGCGCGCGACCTCAGTGCGTATGGCGTGACCCCGGACAACGGCTTCAAGCTCTACAACAGCGGCCTGTGCGGTGTCACCGAAAACGATCTGGATCTGTTCGAAGAGTCGATCCGCATGATCGATCAATGCACGGTTGGCGGTTTCGAGATTCACACCATCGAGCAGATCGCGTTGTCGTATGCCATGTGTGAACGCCGGGTCGTGGAAGCGCGAAAATACGTCTACCACTACTTCGCCGAAAAGCGTTTTTTCCATGCGATGCAGACGTACTTCTTCTCCCAGCATGGTGAAGCGTTCAGTCAGCGACTGGTGGATCTGTGCCGCGACGTGCCGCGAGTCAAACCGTTCCCGTCGGCCTGGCAGCGCCTGAAAATCAAATGGAAACTGCGCAACCAGAGCGGCGCCTTGCGCAAGGTCGGTCGAGACTTGTTGTATGGCAGCGCCGCACCGGATGATCCGTACTACAGCGCCTGTCGCCATGAGTGGTGGGAATGTGCGTCGCGGGAGATTCTGCGCTGGGACGAGAGCCGGCAGAAAAAGCTCCTGAGCCAGAGCCGCTGGCCGAAGCAGCTGCCGCGCCCGGACAAGCCAGAAGACGAGAAAGTCATCATGCGCTACCTGAAAAAACGCGTGTTCAGCCCGAGCTAACCAACCCCACCCTCTGTAGGAGCTGCGGCACGCTGCGATCTTTTGATTCCGCTTTTGGAAATCAAAATCAAAAGATCGCAGCGTGCCGCAGCTCCTACAGGGATCGAATTCCCCTCCCGATGCGTTAAACTCCCGGCCATTGCTGTCTGGAGCTTGTTATGCGCGAAGAGTTGAACCAAGGCCTGATCGACTTTCTCAAGGCCTCCCCTACCCCGTTCCACGCCACCGCCAGTCTTGTGCAACGTCTGGAGGCCGCCGGTTTTGTGCGCCTCGACGAACGCGAGCCGTGGACCACCGAGCCTAACGGCCGCTATTACGTTACTCGTAATGACTCCTCGATCGTCGCGATCAAGATGGGCCGCACTTCACCCCTGCACGGTGGCATCCGTCTGGTTGGCGCGCACACCGACAGCCCGTGCCTGCGCGTCAAACCGCAGCCGGAACTGCAGCGTCAGGGTTTCTGGCAACTGGGCGTTGAAGTGTATGGCGGCGCACTGCTGGCGCCGTGGTTCGACCGCGATCTGTCGCTGGCCGGCCGCGTCACCTTCCGCCGCGATGGCAAGGTCGAAAGCCAACTGATCGACTTCAAGGCGCCGATCGCGATCATTCCCAACCTGGCCATTCACCTCAACCGTGAAGCCAATCAGGGCTGGGCGATCAACGCGCAGACCGAGCTGCCGCCGATCCTTGCGCAATTCGCTGGGGACGAACGCGTCGATTTCCGCGCCGTGCTCACCGATCAACTGGCCCGCGAACACGGCCTCAACGCCGACGTCGTGCTCGATTACGAGCTGAGTTTCTACGACACACAAAGTGCTGCAGTGATTGGCCTGAACGGCGACTTCATTGCCGGCGCGCGTCTCGACAACCTGTTGTCGTGCTATGCCGGTCTGCAAGCGCTGCTGACTGCCGAAACCGACGAAACTTGCGTGCTGGTCTGCAACGATCACGAAGAAGTCGGCTCCTGCTCGGCCTGCGGCGCTGACGGCCCGATGCTCGAACAAACCCTGCGCCGTCTGCTGCCGGAAGGTGACGAGTTCGTTCGCACCATCCAGAAATCCCTGCTGGTCTCGGCCGACAACGCCCACGGCGTGCACCCGAACTACGCCGACAAGCACGACGCCAACCACGGCCCGAAACTCAACGCCGGCCCGGTGATCAAGGTCAACAGCAACCAGCGCTACGCCACCAACAGCGAAACCGCCGGCTTCTTCCGCCATCTGTGCATGGCCGAAGAAGTGCCGGTGCAAAGCTTCGTGGTGCGCAGCGACATGGGCTGCGGCTCGACCATCGGCCCGATCACCGCCAGCCACCTCGGTGTGCGTACTGTCGATATCGGCCTGCCGACCTTCGCCATGCACTCGATCCGCGAACTGTGCGGCAGCCACGACCTGGCGCATCTGGTGAAAGTGCTGAGCGCGTTTTACGCCTGCCAGGAACTCCCGTAACCCCCCTGTAGGAGCTGCCGCAGGCTGCGATCTTTTGATCCTGTTTTTCAAAAGACAAGATCAAAAGATCGCAGCCTGCGGCAGCTCCTACACAGATCAATACAATGCCCATAAAAGCCACCTAGACTTTAATCATCCCTTTCGACAAGGCTGTCTCCATGATCACGATGTCTTCGTTTCACGCCATGCTCATTCCGATCCTGTGCGGAATGCTCCTGCTGGCCATCGGCTTCAACTTCCGCGACAAGAACGCCGGTGTTTTCGCCATGTGGGTCGGCATGCTGTTGATCCTCGCCACCGTGGTTTACAAGATCCTCGCCAAACTCAACGAATAACCGCGCACCGGCTCGCATTGCAGCAGGCGGGCTCGTACACTCGTTCGATCCGCCCATTGCGAGGTTGACCGCCTAGTGTTTGCTCGTCTTTTTGCTTTACCCAGTCTGTTCCTCGTCTGCCTGATGACGCTGCTGCCGCTGGCGCCTGCCCAGGCGGTCGGTCTGCCCGGCCTGCTCAACACCAACAAGGCCCAGCCCGAAGCGCAAGAACCCCTCGGTCAATCCCTCGACGAAGTCATCAAGTCGCTGGAAAACGACAAGCAACGCGCGCAACTGCTCACCGACCTGAAAAAGTTGCGCGACGCCACGAAAAAAGCCCAGACCACACCTGAAGAAGGCGTGCTCGGCCTGATCGGCGGCACCCTCGCCAATTTCGAAAAACAATTCACCGGCGCTGACAGCCCGCTCAATCGCTGGTCTGCCGAGTTCGATCTGGCCAAAGATGAATTCAGCGCCTTGATGATGCCGGCCAGCGAATGGCTGCCGGTAATCTTCGGTTTCGCCATGATTCTGATGGTCTGGAGCCTGCTCGCCGCTGCGCTGATCTGGCTCAGTCATCGCGTGCGCATGCGTTTCGGCCTCACTGAAGAACTGCCGCAACACCCCAAAGCCCTCGACATGCTGCGCTTCGCCCTGCGCAAACTCGGGCCGTGGCTGATCGCCTTGGTCATCACCGTCTACATGAGTTACGCCTTGCCGTCCTCGTTGGGTAAAAGCCTGGCGATGGTGTTGGCGTACGCATTGGTGGTTGGCACCTGCTTCTCGGCAATCTGCGTGATTGCTTTCTCCCTGCTCGATGGCCCGCACCGCCATCGCGCGCTGTACATCCTGCGTCATCAGGCGTTCCGGCCGTTGTGGCTGATCGGCAGCTTCGCCGCGTTCGGTGAGGCGCTGAATGATCCGCGTCTGATCGAAAGCCTCGGCGTGCATCTGGCCCACACCGCCGCGACCGTCGCCAACGTCCTCGCGGCAATTTCAACCGGCCTGTTCATTCTGCGGTTCCGCCGACCGATTGCGCACCTGATCCGCAACCAGCCCCTGTCGCGACGCCTGACTCGCCGCGCGCTCAGCGACACCATCGATATCCTCGGTACCTTCTGGTACGTCCCGGCGCTGGTGCTGGTGGGGATTTCGCTGTTCGCGACGTTCTTCTCCGCCGGCGACACCAGCACTGCTTTGCGCCAATCGATGATCTGCACGGTGTTGCTGGTGTTGTGCATGGTGATCAACGGCCTGGTGCGTCGCCACTCGCTGAAACCGCAGCGCGGGGCCAAACGTCATGCGCTGTATTCGGAACGACTGAAAAACTTCTTCTATACCCTCGCCCATCTGCTGGTGTGGCTGGCGTTTATCGAGTTGGGTCTGCGGGTGTGGGGCAAGTCGCTGATCACTTTCGCAGAAGGCGACGGGCATGACGTCAGCGTAAAACTGTTCAGCCTCGCTGGCACGCTGCTGTTTGCCTGGCTGATCTGGATTCTCTCCGACACCGCCGTGCACCACGCCCTCACCCGCTCGCGCAAAGGCCTCGCCAATGCCCGCGCGCAAACGATGATGCCGTTGATCCGCAACGTGCTGTTCGTGGCGATTTTCATCATCGCGCTGATCGTCGCGCTGGCAAACATGGGCATGAACGTTACGCCACTGCTGGCCGGTGCCGGTGTGATCGGTCTGGCCATCGGTTTCGGTGCGCAGTCGCTGGTTGCCGACTTGATCACCGGCCTGTTCATCATCATCGAAGATTCGCTGGCCATCGATGACTACGTCGACGTCGGCGGCCACCTCGGCACCGTCGAAGGCCTGACCATCCGCACCGTGCGCCTGCGCGACATCGACGGCATCGTCCACACGATCCCCTTCAGTGAGATCAAAAGCATCAAGAACTACTCGCGGGAGTTCGGCTACGCAATCTTCCGCGTCGCGGTGCCGTACAACATGGAAATCGATGACGCGATCAAACTGATGCGCGACGTCGGCCAGAAGATGCGCACCGATCCCCTGCAACGCCGCAATATCTGGTCGCCGCTGGAGATTCAGGGTGTCGAGAGTTTTGAGTCCGGCAGCGCGATTCTGCGTGCACGGTTCAAGACGGCGCCGATCAAACAGTGGGAAGTGTCGCGGGCGTTCAACTTGTCGCTGAAGCGGCATCTGGATGAAGCCGGACTGGATCTGGCCACCCCACGCATGAGCGTACAAGTGATCACTGCCGGCGGTGGCGAGCCTAAGGAATAGCACTCAGGCGCGCAGTTGCAGTCACAGGCAGGGAAGCCCAAAAACAATAACCAAGGAGAAACCCGATGCAGCTGACCCGCATTGCCCAGGCCGTTCTACTCACCCTGTTCGCCTGTCACGCCGGCGCCGCCACCATGGAAAGCACGCGCACGCAGATCGCCGAGCAGGCGCAAAAACTCGAACCGGAACTGCTGGAAACCCGCCGCGACATCCACGCCCACCCCGAACTCGGCAACACTGAAAAGCGCACGTCGGAACTGGTCGCCAAACAACTCAAAGCCATGGGTCTGGAAGTCAAAACCGGCGTGGCGCGCACGGGCGTGGTCGCCGTCCTCAAAGGCGCCCTGCCCGGCCCGACTGTTGCCCTGCGCGCCGACATGGACGCGCTGCCGGTCAAGGAAGTCTCCGACCTGCCATTCGCCTCGAAAGCCAAAGGCACCTACCTCGACAAAGAAGTCGACGTGATGCACGCCTGCGGCCACGACGCCCACACCGCGATCCTGCTCAGCACGGCGAAAATTCTGACCGGCATGCGCGACACCCTGCCCGGCACCGTGGTGTTCTACTTCCAGCCCGCCGAAGAAGGCCCGAGCGACTTCATCCCCGACGGCAAAAATACCTGGGGCGCGAAAATGATGGTCGAGGAAGGCGTGATGAAATCACCGAAACCCGACGCCGTCTTCGGCCTGCACGTCTGGGCCGGCGTCCCCGCCGGCCAGATCACCTACCGCCCCGGCCCGACCCTCGCCAGCTCCGACGACCTGCGCATCAAAATCCTCGGCAAACAAACCCACGCCGGCCGCCCATGGGACGGCATCGACCCGATCACCGTCGGCGCACAAACCATCGTCGGCCTGCAAACCGTGGTCAGCCGCCGCACCGACATCTCGTCGTTTCCATCGGTGGTCAGCATCGGCACCATCAACGGCGGGACGCGCTACAACATCATTCCCGAATCGGTCGACATGACCGGGACGATCCGCTCATACGACTACGGCATCCGCCAGAAACTCCACGCCGACGTACGCCAGACCATCGAAAAAATCGCCGAAAGCGGCGGTGCCAAAGCGGACGTCACCATCATCGAAAAATACGACCCGACCATCAACAACCCGGCACTTACCGAAAAAATGCTGCCGACGTTGAAGTGGGCGGCCAAGGATGACGTGGTGCAAGGGCCGCTGGTGGGCGGGGCCGAGGACTTCTCGTTCTTTGCCAAAGAAGCGCCGGGGCTGTTCGTGTTTTTGGGGGTGACGCCGCGGGATCAAGACATGAGCAAAGCCGCACCGAATCATAATCCAGGGTTCTTTGTCGATGAGTCAGCGTTGGTGGTTGGCGTGAGGACACTGGCCTCGTTGGCAACGGATTATTTGTATGCCAACGCGCAGACAAACAAGTAAAGAGGCGGTGACTGTGGGGGCGCTTTCGCGAGCGGAGTCGCTCCCACAATTGGATGGTGTTGAATCAGGGAGAGATTGGTCGGCTGTCAGGCCGCCTTCGCGAGCAAGCTCTGCTCCTACAAAAGCAAAAGCAAAAGCCGAGCACGCCATGCTTCTCACCACTCAATAGGCCGAGTGTCAGCTCGCCTGCTTTTGATCTTGATCTTAGAGCCCGTCGGGAGGCTGAGTGGAGGGATTCATACGGGGAAAGCATCGAGAGGAGGTGCAGCGAAGCAAACCGTAGGCGATGCCCCCGGATGAACCCGGAGCGAAGGAACCCGAGCCTTAGCGAGGGCCGGACGTCAGGGCACAGACCTTTTGGTTACTTTTGGGGCGTTTGCCAAAAGTGACCCGCCGTAAGGGCGGAACCATAATCAGCAACACCCGCAGCAACGGATATGCCCCCAAAAAACGATCAAACAACGTCGACCCCGACATGAATCGCATCATGCCGCCAAAACTCCAGATCACAATCAATCAACCGCTCATGCTGATCATAATTAACCCGAGCAATCCGTAACCCAGGACTCCCCACCGACACCCGCAAAGCCGCCGCCGCATCCACCGACAAAGACGTCGGCACAATCTCAAAGCGCACCCGCCCATAGTGCAAATCGTAATGCCGCGCATACAACTCAGTAATCGACTGATTCAAATCAAACTCAAGAATCCCCGGAAAAAACTGCGGATTCAAATAGTGCTCCACATACAACACCAACCGCCCGTCAATCCGCCGCGACCGGCAAATCTGAATCACGCTGGACAGCGCCGGCAACTGCAACCACTCGCATACCGCCGCCGACGCCGGTTGCAGCCGCGCCGAAATCACCTCGGTCGACGGCACCCGCCCCTGCGCACTGACCATCGCGTGAAAGTGACTGCGTTGCATCAGGTTATAGGCCAGACGCGGCGGCGACACGAACCAGCCGCGTCGCTCTTCGCGATAAATCTGCCCCTGTGCCTCCAACTGCAACAACGCCTCACGCACAGTAATCCGCGTGGTGCCAAACAACTCACTGAGCTTGCGTTCGGCCGGCAACTTACTGCCCGCCGCCAACAAACCGTGGTCGAGCTGCTCCTGCAACACCTGGCCAATGGCTGTCACCGCTTTTGTTGCCTCATCGCGCATCAACGTTACCTATCTGGACTAGACCAGCACTGTTTCGGGGCAAAGCCGCACGGTGATCAAACCCGTTTCGCGGTGTTGCAAGCCTAGGCAGTACACATGACCGATAGATGACAAAACTACCGAACGGTCATCCTCACGGCTTGCAATACATCGGCCAAGTCCCTTGCCCTCCGGGCCTTTGAGCATGGTCTACGCTTATCTGGCACCTGCCGATATTGGCCAGATAAAAGGCCTGGCGCGAGGCCACCGACATCAAAGTGTCATCCAGCCCCCTTAAATTGGCTCAGGTATTGCTGACCTAGACCAACAACCACCGCAATCGCAGCGTTGAACACGACCAAGGAGCTTCGGAATGAAACAGCTTTTCCTGGCAACACTGTTAGGCTCGACCATTGCACTGTGTACCTCCGCCATGGCGGCCGGCACCGATCTGAAAACCCTCGAAGCCGCTGCGAAAGCGGAAGGCGCCGTCAACAGCGTCGGCATGCCCGATGACTGGGCCAACTGGAAAGGCACCTGGGAAGACCTGGCCAAAACCTACGGCCTGAAACACATCGACACCGACATGAGCTCGGCTCAGGAAATCGCCAAGTTTGCGGCGGAAAAGGATAACGCCACCGCTGACATCGGCGACGTCGGCGCCGCGTTCGGCCCGATCGCGGTCAAGCAAGGCGTGGTGCAACCGTACAAACCAAGCACCTGGGATCAAGTCCCGGACTGGGCCAAGGACAAGGACGGCAACTGGGCGCTGGCCTACACCGGCACCATTGCGTTCATCGTCAACAAAAAGCTGCTGCACGGCTCCGAAGTACCGACCAAATGGGCTGACCTCAAGGGCGGCAAATACAAGGTCTCCATCGGTGACGTAAGCACCGCCGCCCAGGCTGCCAACGGCGTTCTCGCTGCGGCACTGGCCAACGGTGGCGACGAGAAAAACATCAAGCCGGCCCTGCTGTTGTTTGCCGACATTGCCAAGCAAGGTCGCCTGTCGATGGCTAACCCGACCATCGCCACCATGGAAAAAGGCGAGATCGAAGTCGGTGTGGTCTGGGACTTCAACGGCCTCAGCTACAAAGCCAAGATGGCCAACCCGGATGATTACGTGGTGTTGATCCCGTCCGACGGTTCGGTGATTTCCGGCTACACCACGATCATCAACAAGTACGCGAAAAACCCTAACGCCGCCAAGCTGACCCGCGAATACATATTCAGCGACGCCGGCCAGACCAACCTCGCCCGCGGCAACGCGCGCCCGATCCGCGCCGAGCACCTGCAACTGCCGGAAGACGTGAAGGCCAAACTGCTGCCGAACGAGCAGTACAAAAAGGTCACCCCGATCAAAGACGCCGACGCCTGGGAAAAGACCTCCAAAGCCCTGCCACAG
Organism: Pseudomonas rustica; assembly: GCF_049959085.1. NCBI lineage: Bacteria > Pseudomonadati > Pseudomonadota > Gammaproteobacteria > Pseudomonadales > Pseudomonadaceae > Pseudomonas > Pseudomonas rustica. The sequence continues at coordinate 3,701,269 of NZ_CP188200.1, forward strand.
CAGTGGAACGAAGAAGTCATCGTCGAGATGAAGTAATCCTTCATCTGTAGGAGCTGCCGCAGGCTGCGATCTTTTGATCTTGCCCTTTAAGAGCAACCTCAAAAGATCGCAGCCTGCGGCAGCTCCTACAGGGGTTGGTTCCAGTTTTGTTTTCGGAGTTTTTGCCCCTATGAAGCACAACGTCATCCTTGTCGTGCTCGACGGTCTCAACTACGAGGTCGCGCGCCACGCCATGGGGCATCTGCAGGCTTATGTTGGCGCAGGACGCGCCGCGCTCTACCAGTTGGAGTGCGAGCTGCCGGCCCTGTCCCGACCGCTTTATGAATGCATCCTCACCGGCGTGCCGCCGATCGACAGCGGCATCGTCCACAACAACGTCGCGCGCCTGTCCAATCAGCGCAGCATTTATCACTACGCCCGCGATGCCGGTCTGAAAACCGCAGCAGCGGCGTATCACTGGGTCAGCGAGCTGTACAACCGCTCACCGTTCGTGGCTGCCCGCGACCGGCACACCGACAATCTGTCGCTGCCGATCCAGCACGGGCATTTCTACTGGAACGATCACTATCCGGATTCGCACCTGTTCGCCGACGCCGAAAACCTGCGCCTGCGCCATGATCCGAACTTCCTGCTGATCCACCCGATGAACATCGACGACGCCGGGCACAAACACGGCCTCGACAGTTCGCAATACCGCAACAGTGCGCGCTCGGCCGACATCATCCTCGCCGACTATTTGCAGAGCTGGCTCGACGCTGGTTATCAAGTGCTGGTGACCGCCGACCACGGCATGAACAACGACCGCTCGCACAACGGCCTGCTGCCGGAAGAACGCCAAGTGCCGCTGTTCGTCCTCGGCGATGCCTTCAGCTTCAGCGCTGATGCCGCGCCGAAGCAGACGGAAATCTGCGGCACTGTCTGCGAACTGCTCGGCGTGCCCCACGACAAACCTGTGTGCCGGGAGCTGCTCAAGTGAATGCCATGACTCGCGGCAAATGGCTGGCGGCGTTGTGCCTGGTGCCCTTCGCGCTGTTCTTTATCGTCTTCGAAATCGCCCCGCTGGTCTGGGTGATGATCAACAGCCTGCAATCGGAAGAGTTCGGTTGGGGCATCGAAAACTTCACCAAGATCTTCAGTTCGAAGTTCTACTTGCAGGCGATCCAGTACAGCCTGGAAATCAGTTTCTGGTCGAGCGTATTCGGCATCATCATTGCCGTGCTCGGGGCGTATTCCCTGCGCCGCGTCGATTCAAAACTGCGCAACTTCGTGAACGCCTTCGCCAACATGACCAGCAACTTCGCCGGCGTGCCGTTGGCGTTCGCCTTCATCATCCTGCTCGGGTTCAACGGCAGCATCACCATCATGCTCAAGCAGGCCGGGATCATTCAGGACTTCAACCTGTATTCGAAAACCGGCTTGATCATTCTCTACACCTACTTCCAGATTCCCCTCGGCGTGCTGCTGCTCTACCCGGCCTTCGACGCTTTGCGTGAAGACTGGCGCGAGTCCGCTGCATTACTCGGGGCCAATGGCTGGCAGTTCTGGCGGCACATCGGTTTGCCAGTGCTGACGCCAGCGCTGCTGGGTACGTTCGTGATCCTTCTGGCCAACGCCCTCGGCGCCTATGCCACGGTGTATGCACTGACGACGGGCAACTTCAACGTCCTGCCGATCCGGATTGCAGCGATGGTCTCCGGCGACATTTCCCTCGACCCGAACCTGGCCAGCGCTCTGGCCGTGGTGCTGGTGGCGCTGATGACCATCGTCACCGTCGTGCATCAACTGCTGTTGAAGAGGAGCTACCATGTCTCGCGCTGAATCCGGCCCGGCCGGCCTCTACCACCGCGTCGTGGTTTACCTGCTGTTTGCGATCCTTTTGCTGCCACTGGCGGGCACGCTGGTCTACTCGATCGCCAGCAGTTGGTCGGCGACCATTTTGCCTAGCGGTTTCACCTTCAAGTGGTACATCCAGTTGTGGAGCGACCCGCGCTTCCTCCACGCCTTCGGCCAGTCATTGCTGGTGTGTGTCGGCGCGCTGGTGCTGTCGGTGGTGCTGATTCTGCCGCTGCTGTTCGTCGTGCATTACCACTTTCCGAAACTCGATGCGTTGATGAACATCCTGATCCTGCTGCCCTTCGCGGTGCCGCCGGTGGTGTCGTCGGTGGGTCTGTTGCAACTCTACGGTTCCGGGCCGATGGCGATGGTCGGCACGCCGTGGATTCTGATCGGTTGCTACTTCACCGTGGCGCTGCCGTTCATGTACCGGGCGATCACCAACAACCTGCAAGCGATCAACCTGCGCGACCTGATGGATGCCGCGCAACTGCTCGGCGCCAGCACCTTTCAGGCAGCCATTCTGGTGGTGCTGCCCAACCTGCGCAAAGGCCTGATGGTCGCGTTGCTGCTGTCGTTCTCGTTCCTGTTCGGTGAGTTCGTTTTCGCCAACATCCTCGTCGGCACGCGTTACGAAACCCTGCAGGTTTATCTGAACAACATGCGCAACAGCAGCGGCCACTTCACCAGTGCGCTGGTCATCTCGTATTTCTTTTTCGTGCTGGTCCTGACCTGGATCGCCAACATCTTGAACAAGGACAAAAGCGAATGAGCTATGTCAGCGTCCAACACCTGCAGAAAAATTACGCGGGCACCCCGGTGTTCAGCGACATCAACTGCGAGATCAACAAAGGCGAATTCGTCACCCTGCTCGGCCCGTCCGGTTGCGGCAAATCTACCCTGCTGCGCTGCATCGCCGGGCTGACGCCGGTGGATGGCGGCCAGATCCTGCTGGATGGCGTCGACATTGTGCCGCTGACACCGCAAAAACGCGGGATCGGCATGGTCTTCCAGAGCTACGCGTTGTTTCCCAACATGACCGTCGAGCAGAACGTCGCGTTCGGTTTGCGCATGCAAAAGGTCAACGCCGACGACAGCCATAAACGCGTGTCGGAAGTTTTGAAACTGGTTGAACTCAACGACTTCGCCAGCCGCTATCCGCATCAACTCTCCGGTGGCCAATGCCAGCGTGTCGCCCTCGCCCGTTCGCTGGTCACGCGCCCACGTTTGTTGCTATTGGATGAACCGCTGTCGGCCCTCGATGCACGAATTCGCAAACACCTGCGCGAACAAATCCGTCAGATTCAGCGCGAACTCGGCCTGACCACGATCTTCGTCACACACGATCAGGAAGAAGCGCTGACCATGTCTGATCGCATTTTCCTGATGAATCAGGGAAAAATCGTACAGAGCGGCGACGCCGAGACCTTGTACACCGCGCCCGTCGACGTGTTTGCCGCAGGCTTTATCGGCAACTACAACCTGCTCGACGCCGAAGCCGCGTCGAAACTGTTGCAGCGCCCGATCAACCATCGCATCGCCATTCGCCCGGAAGCCATCGAACTGAGCCTCAACGGCGAACTCGACGCGCAGATCCGCAGCCATAGCCTGCTAGGCAATGTCATTCGCTATCGCATCGAAGCGCGCGGCGTGGAATTGGTGGTGGATGTGCTGAATCGCTCGGCGGCTGATCTGCATCCCGACGGTCAGCGTCTGGCGCTTTCCATCGATCCGACGGCCCTGTGTGAAGTAGCTTAAAAGCAGCTGCGCGCTTCGAGCTACAAGCTTCAAGTTGTAGACTGCGGCGCAGCTGATTCCAATTCTTGCAGCTCGACGCTTGTAGCTCGCAGCTGTTCTCGGAGAGAACTGATGGCCCTGGCAATTTTTGATCTGGACGAAACGTTGATCCACGGCGACTGCGCCACCCTCTGGAGCGAGCAGATGGGGCGCCTGGGCTGGGTCGATCCCGAGTCGTTCATGCGCAAGAACAACGAACTGATGGACGCCTACAGCCATGGCAAATTGCGCATGGAAGAGTACATGGCGTTCAGCCTCGAACCGCTGATCGGCCGTACGCCTGAAGAAGTCGAGCACTTGGTCGGGCCGTGGGTTGAAGACTTTATCGAACCGATCATCTTCAGCGACGCGACCAAAACCATCGCCGCGCACCGCAAGGCCGGCGACCGGATTCTGGTGATCTCGGCGTCGGGCACGCACCTGGTCAGACCGATTGCCGATCGACTCGGCATCGACGAGATTCTGGGGATTGAACTGGAAGTCGCGCACGGCGTTTACAGCGGCCAGACCGTGGGCACGTTGACCTACCGTGAAGGCAAGATCACTCGCTTGCTGGAGTGGCTGGACGCTGAAGAAGAGAACCTCGAAGGCGCAAGTTTCTATTCCGACTCACGCAATGACCTGCCATTGCTGCTGAAAGTGGATTTCCCGCATGTGGTCAACCCGGATCCGGTGCTGCTCGAGCACGCCGAAAAAGCCGGCTGGCCCATCCATCTCTGGAAATAAAAGCAAAAGATCGCAGCCTTCGGCAGCTCCTACATTTGGAATGCAATCCCCCTGTAGGAGCTGCCGAAGGCTGCGATCTTTTGACCTTGCTCTGATCTCAGCTCAAACTTTCGTCAATCACCAACACCAGTTTCCCAGCCACCGTATTACTCGCCAGCTCGGCAAACGCCGCCTCGGCATCCTTCACCGCAAACGCCTTGGCCAACTGCGGACTTAACCGCCCTTCCGCAAACAATGGCCACACCTGCTGGCCCAGATCGCTCAACAGATCCGCCTTGAACTGATCATCACGGCTGCGCAACGTCGAGCCCAGCAACTGCACGCGCTTACCCAACACCTGCGCCAGATCCAGTTTCGCCTCGCGGCCACCCATCAAACCGATCAGCACCCAACGCCCGTCCAGCGCCGTCAGCTTCAGATTCAGCGCCGAATAATTACCGCCCACCGGATCAAGAATCACATCGAACGGCCCGAAGTCGCGCAGGCTCTCCAGATCGTCAGTGCGCAGCACCCCGCCCTGAGCCCCCAGCGCCTCGCAATAAGCCAAACGCTCGGCTGAACCGACGCTGACCCAGCACGGATTGCCAAACGCCTTGCACAGCTGAATGGCGGCTGAACCGATTCCACTTGCCCCGGCGTGCAAGAGAACTTTCTCACCCGGTTTGAGCGCCGCAAGTTGAAACACATTCAGCCAGACTGTTGCGTAAACCTCGGGCAATGCCGCCGCTTCAATCAACGAAACGCCTTCGGGAACCGGCAGCACGTGCCGCCCGTCAACCACCACCTCTTCGGCCATGCCGCCCCCGGCCAGCAAGGCGCAGACCCGATCGCCGACCTGCCACGAACTGCCCGCGCCGACCTCGCTGATGACCCCGGAACACTCCAGACCGAGCACGTCGCTTGCGCCCGGCGGGGGCGGATAGAGACCGGCTTTCTGTAATAAATCGGCGCGATTGAGGCCGGCTGCCGCCACTCGAATGCGAACTTGTCCTACATCACATGTAGGACTCGGGGTCTCAACCCACGCCACTTGACCTTCCACGCCTTGCAATGCCTTCACAGTGCCTCCATAGTGAGTCTGGACTGAGCCCGAAGCTGTAGCGCCGGGCTTTTTGCATTATGCGACCGGCTCTCGTAGAACCGGCGACTTCAAAGACGGCCTAATATGCGTTATCAATTGTCCCCGCGTCGAATCAGCATGAAGCATCTGCTCCCAAGCACCGCCCTCGCTCTATTCATCGGTATCGGTATTTTGCCGATGTCGGGCAATACCTTCGCTGCCAACAGCTGGGACAAATTGCAGCCTGATCGCGATGAAGTCATCGCCAGTCTGAACGTCGTCGAGTTGCTCAAGCGTCACCACTACAGCAAGCCGCCGCTCGACGATGCGCGCTCGGTGATCATCTACGACAGCTACATCAAGCTGCTGGATCCGTCGCGCAGCTATTTCATGGCCAGCGACATCGCCGAATTCGACAAGTGGAAGACGCAGTTCGACGACTTCCTCAAAAGCGGCGACCTCAACGCCGGCTTCACCATCTACAAGCGTTATCTGGATCGCGTCAAATCGCGTCTGGACTTCGCCATCGCCGAGCTGAACAAAGGCGTCGACAAGATGGACTTCAACACCAAGGAAACCTTGCTGATCGATCGCAAGGACGCTCCTTGGCTGAAATCCACTGCAGAACTTGATGACCTGTGGCGCAAACGCGTCAAGGACGAAGTCCTGCGCCAGAAGATCGCCGGCAAAGATCCGAAGCAGATTCAGGAAACCCTGACCAAGCGCTACAAGAACCAATTGGCGCGCCTGGATCAGACCCGTCCGGAAGACATCTTCCAGGCGTACATCAACACCTTCGCCATGTCGTACGACCCGCACACCAACTATCTGTCGCCGGATAACGCGGAAAACTTCGACATCAACATGAGCCTGTCCCTCGAGGGCATCGGCGCTGTGTTGCAGAGCGACAACGACCAGGTGAAAGTCGTGCGTCTGGTGCCGGCAGGCCCGGCCGACAAGACCAAACAGGTCGCCCCGGCGGACAAGATCATCGGCGTTGCCCAAGGCAACAAAGAGATGGTCGACGTGGTCGGCTGGCGTCTCGACGAAGTGGTCAAACTGATTCGCGGCCCGAAAGGCACCGTGGTGCGTCTGGAAGTGATTCCGGCGAGCAATGCGCCGAACGACCAGACCACCAAGATCGTGCCGATCACCCGTGAAGCGGTGAAGCTCGAAGACCAGGCGGTGAAGAAGTCCATCCTCAACCTGAAACAGGACGGTAAGGACTACAAGCTCGGCGTCATCGAGATTCCGGCCTTCTACCTCGACTTCAAAGCGTTCCGTGCCGGTGATCCGGACTACAAGAGCACCACCCGCGACGTTAAAAAACTGCTGACTGAACTGCAGAAAGAAAAAGTCGACGGTGTGGTTATCGACCTGCGCAACAACGGCGGCGGCTCCCTGCAAGAAGCCACCGAGCTGACCAGTCTGTTCATCGACAAAGGCCCGACCGTACTGGTGCGTAATGCCGATGGCCGTGTCGACGTGCTCGAAGATGAAAACCCGGGCGCGTTCTACAAAGGCCCGATGGCGCTGCTGGTCAACCGCTTGTCCGCCTCGGCTTCGGAGATTTTCGCCGGCGCCATGCAGGACTATCACCGCGCGCTGATCATCGGTGGCCAGACCTTCGGTAAAGGCACCGTGCAGACCATTCAACCGCTGAACCATGGCGAGCTGAAACTGACCCTGGCCAAGTTCTACCGGGTCTCCGGTCAGAGCACCCAGCATCAGGGCGTGCTGCCGGACATCGACTACCCGTCGCTGATCGACACCAAGGAAATTGGCGAAAGCGCTCTGCCGGAAGCCATGCCGTGGGACACCATCCGCGCGGCCATCAAACCGGCGGCCGATCCGTTCAAACCGTATCTGGCTCAGCTCAAATCCGAGCATGACGCCCGCACGGCGAAAGACGCGGAGTTCGTGTTCATCCGTGACAAGCTGGCACTCGCGCAAAAACTGATGGAAGAAAAAACCGTCAGCCTCAATGAAACCGAGCGTCGCGCGCAACACACCGACATCGACGCCAAGCAACTGGCGATGGAAAACATCCGTCGCAAAGCCAAAGGCGAAGAGCCGCTCAAAGAGCTGAAGAAAGAAGACGACGACGCCCTCACGGCCGCCGAGCCGGACAAGGTCAAACCAGAAGACGATGCCTACCTGAGCGAAACCGGGCGCGTGCTGCTGGATTACCTGAAGCTGAGCAATCAGGTGGCGAAGAAGTAAGTGATGGCAATTTAATGCTGACGATCCCCGGATCGTCATCAAACAGTCATCATTCTGTCGTGCAATAAAGGACTGGGAGCCACTCTCCAACGAGAGCGCTCCCGGTCCTTTTTTTATCGCCAGAGATTGCCATGACCACGACCGAACAGCTGAGTGCCTTGAGCTCGATCCTGACTCAAAGCGGATTGCACAGCCTGTTCCAGCCGATCATCTGCCTCTCCGAGCGCCGCATTCTCGGCTACGAAGCGCTGACACGCGGCCCGTCCAACAGCCCTCTTCACTCGCCGATTGCCTTATTCGCGGTGGCGCGACAGGCGGGGCGTTTGAGTGAGCTGGAAATCGCCTGCCGCCAAAGCGCCTGCCGTCGTTTCAACGAACAACAACTGCCGGGCAAACTATTTCTCAACGTCTCGCCCGAGTCTTTACTCGAAGCCGCGCATCAACCGGGACGCACACTGCAACTGCTTCAAGATTTCGGCATTCCGCCCAGCCAGGTCGTCATTGAACTGACCGAACAAACACCCATCGACGACTTCCAACTGCTGCAAACCGCACTGCATCACTACCGCGCGATGGGCTTCTCCATCGCGCTGGATGATCTTGGCGCCGGTTATTCGAGCCTGCGCCTGTGGTCGGAGCTGCGCCCGGATTACGTGAAGATCGATCGACACTTCATCGACGGCATCCATCAGGATGCGCTGAAACGCGAATTCGTCGGCTCGATCCTGCAAATCGCCAAAGCCTCCCGCGCGCAAGTCATCGCCGAAGGCATCGAACTGCCGGAAGAACTCGCGGTGCTCACCGAAATGGGCGTCGACCTGGTGCAAGGCTATTTGCTCGGCCGCCCACAAGAACACCCACCGCGCGACGCCCGCACGTTGATGCCCAAACACGACAGCAGCAGCGTTGCGCTGAATGACGAAGGCAGCGACCTCAGCGCCCTGCTCAACGACCAACCCGCCGTAGCGCGCGACACACCGACCGCGACCGTACTGGAAGCCTTCCGCCGCCAAGCCAACCTCAACTCACTGGCCGTGCTCGACGAACAGGGTCAGCCGTGTGGCATCGTCCATCGCCATTCCTTGTCGGATGCCCTGCTCAAACCGTTTGCCACTGACTTGTTTGCGCGTAAACCGATTAGCCGATTGATGAATGACGATTTTCTCGCGGTGGAAATGAGTCAGTCGTTGCAGCAAGTGAGCCGCCTCATCACCAGCCGCGCTCGGCAGCGGATCGAAGAGGATTTCATCATCACCCTCAACGGCAGCTACCTCGGTCTCGGCCGGGTGATCGACGTGCTCAAACTCATCACCGAACTGAAAATCCAACAGGCACGCTACGCCAACCCGCTGACCTTGCTGCCTGGCAATGTGCCGATTCAGCAGTGCCTCACTCGCCTGCTGCAACAGGGTCGAGAATCTGTCATCTGCTACGTCGACATCGACAGCTTCAAACCCTTCAACGATATCTACGGGTACGGACGCGGGGACGAAGTGTTGTTGTGTCTCGCGCAATGCCTGAATGAACGCGTCGACCCCACCCGAGATTTCGTTGGCCACATTGGTGGCGACGACTTCCTGTTAGTCCTCGGCCCTGAAGACTGGCGCAAGCGACTCAATCAACTGCTCGACGACTTCCAAAGCCAATGCCGCCGCTTCTATCGCCCCGAACATCTTGAGGCAGGCTGCTTCATCGCGCCGAATCGCCAAGGTGTGCGGCAGGAGTTTCCGCTGTTGTCGCTATCCATTGGCGTAGTCCATCTACACCCCGAGGCCTGCGCACAGCTTGATGCCAGTCAGCTTGCGGAGATGGCATCGCAGGCGAAGCATCATGCGAAGAATGTTCCGGGGTATAGCGTACATCTGTTGGATAGCCTTACAACCACAGCACTCCACCAGCCGCAGCTAATGGGTCAACGCTGATTTTTTTCAACTGCACGTAACGACTGGACCAATCAAATTCACCATTGAGTTTGATCTTCAAGGCTTGCCCGAAGTAAATCATCCTTCCACGACTCACTGACGACCTCATATATATGTTCAAAAAAACCACGAGAATCTATTATTTCCGTTTCATCCCATGCAAGCATTCGCGGATCATCATAATCGCTCTCAAACTCTTCAGAAAAATCAAAATCAGCATCCTGTAAATGGCTTTCGAGAAGTTTATAAATCAAATACCTATGACGATAAGTTAAATAATCAAATTCCGGAACAATGAATTTTTTGATTATTTCTTGTCGATCCTCATATTTATTAGGGTCATAAATCCACAACGCCTGACCAAGCGTTTCTTCCCGATCGTAGACCGATATCCCACTCAACACATGAGAAAGCCTGGGTTCGAATGGCAACTTTGTAAATGGCAGCATCAACATAACTTTACCTATCTTGGAAAAACGGTAAATGGCCGTTTAACATCTCGCTTGTCAAATTTCACTTCAGCCCCATCCAAGCTATCTATGTAACGAGGGTTATCTAGATCTCTTTCATTCGGCTTGTAACCACGCCCCGCTCCTGGGAGTTTCATCCTAACAATAGGATTTTGGTCTGCGTCATACCCTGTCGGCTCAGGGATTTTTTTATTCATTCTAGATAAAGCGAAATCTAACGCCCGATAGTGCATCATCCAACTACTAAATTGTGAGCTCGGCCCTATCCTCCCCCTGACGGATTTTTTTGTTGGATGTGAGCCGTCTATTGACCGTTGTTTTAGGGCAACATCGTCAATCTCCGTACCATGTTTTTCTACTCCATGCATTCTGTATTGCCTGTTCCAAGCCAACACTTGACGCTTAGCCTCTGCTTCATTTTTCGGCCCCTGCAGACCAACAGGCGGAACGATGGGGAGTCCTTGGTTTACAGCAGGCTTATCAGCCTGAATCGGTACTGAGCACTTTACGTTCTTATTATTTTTCGGCGGCGGACAATTGGAGTTCAACCCCAACGGATCCACCCACCCAATCGGGTTCGGCGTGTACTGGTACTGATTCAACCCACCCGCGAGCTTCACCGGATCCGGCGTCAAATACCGTCCCAGGCGCGGGTCGTAATACCGATGCCGGTTGTAGTGCAGCCCACTCTCCGCATCGAAATACTGCCCCTGAAACCGCAGCGGCTGATCCAGGTATTCCTCAGCCGCCAACGTCACCGCCGCGACTTTTCCATAGGCGTCGTACTGCGCCGACCAGACGATTTCCCCGCTGTAATCGGTCAGCTCCAGCGGCGTGCCGAGGTGGTCGTTCTGGTAGTAAAACGGGCAGGCCTTTTTCGGGCCTTTGCCGTCGAGCAGTGCTAACGGACGGAAGGTGCCGGGGTCGTAGACGTAGCTGCGGTATTCGCTCTGGCTGCTTTCGGCGACGAGGTTGTCGCCTTGCCAGAAGAATTCAGTGGTGGCGCCGTCGACGGTTTTGCTGATGCGTCTGCCGAAAGCGTCGTAACGGTAAGACGCGGTTTTACCGTCAGGGCGAATCAGGCCGATCAGGCGGTGCTGGCAGTCGTAGTGGTATTCGGTGACGAGTTTGTGCGCGGTGCCGCGACGCTCGCGGATCAGGTTGCCGAAGGCGTCGTAGTCGTAATGGCGGTCGCCCTGCATCAACAGGCGGTTGCCTTTGATATGGCTCGGGCCAGGGCGATCCTGCATGAGCAGGTTGCCGGCCGGGTCGTGGGCGTAGGTTTCCGGGAGTTCGTCGCGGGAGTGGCGGACGCGGGTCAGTCGGTCGAGGGCGTCGTAGTAATAGCTGCGCTGACCGTGGCGGCTATCGGCGATGCTCGCCAGGTTGCCGTTGACCGCGTAGCTGTAGTGGCGCAGGTACAGTGGGCTGGATTGTTGATTGACGGCGTGGGCCTGAAGGTGGCCCTGTTCGTCGTAGTGATAGTGGCTGTGCAGCAAACCTTGCTGACGGGTTTGCTCGCGACCGAATTCGAACTGATGGGTGGTCAGGCGTGCGCCGTTGAGGTCGATCGCGGTCAGCGCGCCGCCCTTGGCATGGTGGTAATCGAGTTTGCTGTTGTCCGGCAAACGCATGCGCTTGAGCTGGCCGCAAGCGTCGTAGGCATAGCGCAGAGTGCCCCAGCCCTGGTGCTCGGTGATCAGCCGATCCTGGCGGTCGTATTCGAAGGCCAGCGGATGGTTTTGGCCATTATCGACACCGATCAAGCGACCGAGACTGTCGTACTGGTAACTGACCTTCACTCCGTCCGGCAGGGTTTTAACCAGCAGACGCCCGGCGCCATCGCGTTCGTATGCGGTGACTAACCGTGAGTCGTCATCGCCAAACTCGGTCTTTTCCAGCAGGTGACCGTTGAGGTCATACACGTAAGCAGTTCGGCGCCCATCGAAACCGGTTTCCTGTCGGATTAATCCGGTCGGCGTGTAGTCCAGCCGATATTTCTCACCCGACTCGTTCTCGATTTCCGTGAGCAGCAATTGGGCATGGTCGTAGCGATACTGAACCCGCGTGCCGTCGTGGTTAATGCGGCGGGAGACCAGATGCAGGTCATCGTCGTATTCATACCGGGTGATATGCCCCAGCTCGTCACGCTCGGCGGTGACTTGCCCGTACGCGCCATAGCTGTAAGCACGCGTGGCGCCGGTAGGAAAAGTCGTCTGAACCAGTCGGCCAACGGCGTCCCACTGCTGTCGGGTAACGGCGCCATGTTGATCAACCGTGGTCGCCCGCCGTCCCAAAGCATCGTAGGAAAAACGCCGTACACCACCCTCAGGCAGCGTCTCTTCAACCAGTTGGCCGAGGTCATTCCAGGCCAGCAGATGACGGCTGGTGTCCGGATACCGGATCGACACCAGTTGCCCGCGAACGCTGTAGTAGTAATGAGTCACCTGCCCGTCAGGATCGACAGCCTCGGTGATGTCGCCCTCGGCATTGCGCCGATAAATCCACACCGCATCGCCACGCGAACGCCGATGCAGGAAACCGTTGCGATACTCGTAGGACGTTGGCGCATCCGCTGTCGGAATCAGCGCGATCAGTCGTCCGACATCGTCGTATCGGTACTCGGTGATAGAACCCAGCGCATCCTGTTCAGCGATCAACCGTCCCTGATCGTCGTAGGCCTTGAGCTGCTCGCTACCATCCGCCTCAACCTTACGCACCAGCCGCGCACGGTCGTCGTGGACATAAACCTCTTCGGTGCCATCGACGTAATGCACCGCGACGCTGCCGTCGTCATCCCAGACATAACGCGTGTCCATCTGCGAAAACGACGCCCAGTGCCGCACGCAGCGTGCAGCTTTGCCGGCCCGTTCCCATTCCCAGAAAAAGCTCGCACCACCGGTCAGCTGTCGCTGCAGGATGACCTGCGCGTCGTCGTAGTCGTAGCGCTCGCTTTCACCTGCGGCATTGGTCGCCGCGAGCAAACGCTGACGCGCGTCATAGCAATAACTGACGAGGGTTTGCTCGGTACGCCACGCCTCTTCAAGGCGCTCGGCTGGATGAAAACTCTGGTAGTCGATCGCAATCAGTTGCGCACGGTCGTAACGCAACTGCAGCGCCCGCCCCGCGCCATTGTCGAGACGACTGATGCGATCCTGACGATCGCGGCTGATGCGTAAACGGTTGTCGTACGCATCGCTAATCGCCGTCAGACGCCCGGCACGAAAGTGATAAAACCGCGCCGTTTCCCCGGCCAGCGCAACAATCAGCTCCTCCGGCTCATCCCCAAGAAAAATCGCCGCCCGCGACAGGCTGTTGTGAATCGCCGGCCGCTCAACACTCGGCAACGGTAACCGTGTGCGCCTATTCTCGTGATCGACCCAAACAACCGTGTCGCCCTCAAACTCCAGCCGATGCGCCAGCGAATGGCTCCAGCCAAACCCCAGCCCGACATCGATTTCCACCGCACTGGTGCGATACAACCGAGTGAATTCAAACGGCAACACGCCGTCGAGCACAGCATCCGTCAGCGTCAGCAGTTCCTCACCGGTGACCATCGACACCGGACAACCGTTGGTGCACGTAGCCGAAGCGCAATCAGCGCTGTCCCCGTTGGGATTTTTCGCCTGATCCGGAGCGTCATCGTGGTGCTCGTCTTTCTTCAGCAAGGCGTTGCGCTTGGCGTTCCAACGCAACTGCATCCGGCCTTTTTTCACCCCGGCGGCAATCCCGCGTGCAGCGACTTTTTTGTATTTGTCGACGTACTTGATGAAGCCTTCGACGATGGCAAACATCGCCTTCAGCAACCGCGTCAACGCTGACAACAACTGCGCGGCGCGGTCAGCCAGGCGCAGCGTCAGATAAGCGATGCCGGCACCCGCACCGACAAACGTCAGCACGACGCCGATCAGCAAATCGATCAGCACCTGCACGATCATCATTGACGCCGCTTCGGCGGTTTTGCCGGCGATTTCGCTGGGCGGCAGCATCTCCAGCCAAAGGCTGGCGCTACGCAGCAGCAAACACAGCGCCGCTTCATCGCTCATCAGCAGTTGCAGCTTTTCCATGACATCGGGAGCCGTCTCCGCCAGCTCCTTTAACTGCGTGGCCCCAGCCCCCAACCGCTCGGCAAAGGCCCCGGGATCCTTGAGAATGTCCGAGAGCAAACCGATGCTGTCCCACACTCCCTCGATCGCAGCCCAACTTCCGGCCAGCATGCCGTTGCTTGCCGATGTCGCCACCGACTGCGACCACTGCGGTTTAAAACCCTGCCACTCACCGCGCAGCCAGCCGTCGAGTTCACGGGTCAGGCCGTCGTAGGCTTTAAATAGGTCATCAACCTGGTCCGTGGTGACCTCGCTGTGCACCAGCACCTGATAGAACTTGCCCGCTGTGCCCTTGAACAAGCCTTTGCCTTGCGCATCAAGGGTTACGGGGGTGATTTCGCCACTGTCCATGGCGATCACATCGACGGTGATGTTGCCGAGCGCAATGTCGTACACCGACTCGAACTTGCTCTCGATCAGCATCGGCCCGCTCTTCGGGCACTGGACGACGCCGGAGAAAAACTCGTTATCGGTACTGCTGACAACGGTGCTGTGTTCGCCGAAGCGGATGATCCGCTCCATGCCCATCAGCGACGGCAGATCCGCCGCGTGGCTGACGTTGTCTGCGGCACGGCTGGCCCAGTGCTTGAGCTGTTCGCGGTAGAGACTGAGGCTGGCGGGAAAACTGTCGAGTTCTTGCTCGATGCGAGCGATGGCGTCCATCAGCGCACGTCAGAGCGCGAATTGGACGGGTTAATCGGGTCGAACATGAGCGTTCCCTCGCGCAAAAAAATAGGCGCGGGAACTGTGCGGGGGATCAATCAGGAAAGAAGTCGGCCAAGTAGGCGATGGTTGTAGGACTAATCTGTAAACGCTTGCCCACAGCTAAACAAAAGGAGCCAAAACGCAAACAGGGCGTGAGGTTTCCCTCACGCCCTGTTTATCAATGACGAGATTTACAGGCTGGAATCGCGCGAACTCAATTCTTGCAGTTTGTGCTCGGCCAACGGGTGCCCAGCCTTGGCGGCCATGCTCCACCAGCGCACAGCCTCCTCTGGATCCGGCGCCTTGCTCGGCGTACCGGCAAGGCTGATCACGCCGACCTGATAGGCCGCTTTGCCATCGCCGGCCAGTGCCGCCAGACGCAGCAGTCGCACGCCTTCTTCACGCGCGCCCAGACCCACACCGCGAAAGGTCAGAATGTGCCCGTAAAAGCTTTGCGCGCCGACATCGCCGAGGTTGGCCATGCGCGCAAACTGCCCTTCCATCCAGCGCCAGATGCGCGGCTGGCGCACACACCACGACCAATGAAACAGCCGGCGGGCCAGCCAATAACTGGCCCACGCCTTGAGGCGTAAAAACACTCAGGCCTCCGCCGATTCCGGGTACTCGTATTCGAACACTCTGACCACTTCGGAAGCGTGCCACGACGCGGCGGCAACTCCGTCGGACGGCCCGGAAAAACGCCCCAGGCGTTCAACACATTCAAAAAAACCGGTGCGCGGTAAACGGCTCGCGCCTTGGCTGATTACCAGTGAACTGCGCAGCGGTTGCTCGGCCTTGGCATCCAGCGCAGCGAGATGCTCAAGTGCAGCGGTCAGGGTTTGCATGGCCGGTGTCGGCAGTTGCAGACGCTCAAGCAAGGCGCGATACGTCAGCAGATGACGCTGTCGGCGCGCCTGATCCAACTCCCCCAGCAACCCGTCCCAATGTTGACGACTGATGCGTACGCTCACGATTCATCCCTCCAACCTGGCACCGTCAATTCCCAGGCCAGGCTGCGGCGGATTGCGGCGTCGGGCGCACGCTCACCACTTTCGATCATGGCCAGATAAGACGGGCTGATGCCTACCGTGCGGGCCAGCGCCTCGATGGCGATGCCCTTCCCTTCGCGCAAACTGCGGAGTTGATCCAGACCTGGAAGAATCGGGTCTGAAGTGGCCGCGACAGGCGCTGGGGCCGGACGCGACGGTGTTTCGTTGAGACCTGCTGCTTTGAGTAACGCCTGATATTGAGCCCATGGCAGAACCGCGTATTCGGGTTCGCCATCGCGTGCAATTATCTGAATATCCATGACTACCCCGTAGGACAACAACACTTAGCGAGTCGGCACTTTTCCCTAGAAGTGTAATCCTAACAGCGGCTAAGGTCGCGGGGGCGATCTATCTATCGCAGGTCTTGGTTATTCAGGGCTTTTTCGGGCCTTCCAGTTGCAGTTGTTCAGGTGTATCGGGCAGACGTTCGGCAACCGCGAGTTTTTCCGGACGCTGACGACTGCGCCACAGGCGGAACGCGTTGAGTTCTTCGTCGAGGGTTTTCATCAGCCAGGCGAGCACGGCGATGTCGTCGAGCATGCCGAAGACCGGGATGAAATCCGGAATGGCATCGACCGGACTGAGGAAGTACATCAACCCCGCCACCACCGAGACCAACGCCTTGCCACTGATTGCGCGGTACTCGCCACGCCAGTAAGCCAGGCACAGCGCCTGCAGCAAACGCAGGTCATCTTTGAGCTTGCCGAGGCGATTGCCTTGCGCGGCGCCTTTGCTGGCCACGGCGAACAATAAAGTCGGCAGGCGACCACGGGCCAGCAAACGGCCAGCCAGGGGCAGGAATCGAGCGAAATTCCACGGAGCTTTCATCTATTCCTCCCGTTGAAATGTTATCCACACAAATTGTGGATAACCTTGTGAACAGAGCTGCATTTCGGCGCTGAGAGCCCCGGTTTATAAGGGCCGCGCTCAGATCGGGCGTTTTTTACTCACATAAAAAACCCCAATATTTCATTGACTTGGCGGCTCAGGGCGTCTAGCGCGGGCAGCCTCAAAGCTATGACTCCCCTGACCGGCATCGGTTCGCTCTGTTTACGCCCGCCAACCTGCAGATGCAACAACGCCCCGCTTAAGCGAGGCGTTGTTGTTGAAGCCGAAGCTGCTTACTTGGCAGCAGCAGCGTCTTCTTTGGCTGGATCCTTGATGGCCAGCAGTTCCAGGTCGAAAACCAGAACCGAGTTGGCCGGGATTGCCGGGCTTGGCGATTGCGCGCCGTAAGCCAGATCGCTAGGGATGTACAGTTTGTACTTCTCGCCAACGTGCATCAGTTGCAGACCTTCAACCCAACCCGGGATCACGCCGCTTACTGGCAGATCGATCGGGCTGCCGCGCTCGACGGAGCTGTCGAATACGGTGCCGTTGGTCAGCTTGCCGGTGTAGTGAACAGTCACTACGTCGGTCGGCTTAGGCTGTGGGCCGTCGGCCTTTTTGATGACTTCGTATTGCAGGCCGGAAGCAGTTGTTGTCACGCCTGCTTTCTTGCCGTTTTCTTCGAGGAATTTCTTGCCAGCGGTTGCCGACTCTTCGCTCATCTTGGCCATACGCTCTTCGGCACGCTTTTGCAGCGCGGCGAAAGCTTCAACCAGTTCTTCGTCTTTCAGCTTCTGTTCTTTCTTGCCGACGGCATCTTCGATGCCCTGGGCTACTGCTTTGGAGTCCAGATCATCCATGCCTTCCTGAGCCAGGCTCTTGCCCATGTTCAGGCCGATACCGTAGGAAGCTTTTTGCGCCGGGGTTTTCAGCTCTACGCTGGTTTGCGAATCACAACCCGCAAGTACCAGGCTAACCAGGGCTACCGCCGCCGCCAACCGATGCTGTTTCATGCTATTTCCTTGTTCATGCGCCGAAAGGGCAATCGAGTAAAGCCGCGAGCTTATCAGGCCGCCACGACCAATGGCTACCGGCATGAGAGCAGTAAAGCGGCGATAAGTTCAGGTATTGAAACGCATTCGGCTAAAGGCACGATGAAGCTTCTGTCATCTACGCCCTACAACGATTGATACCACTTCTCACAACAGTTGGCGTAATGGCCACTTGCCCACCCTCATAGCCTCAGGCATAACAGCGCAATAATTCGACAAGGATGTTTAACTTGCGCCGCTTATTCCGTGTTTTGACCCTGATCTTCGTGCTGCTCGGCCTCGTCCTCGCCGTGGTTTTGTATTACGTCGCCAACCCGAAATTAACGTTCTACACCCCGGCCGAGCAGGTGCATTACCTGAATCAATGGTCGGAAGAACAGCGGCAAACCTATTACTTCACGCCTCAGGGCACACAGGTCAAAGGCCTGCGCTATGAGTGGTTTCAAGCGCTGGAGCTGCCCTTCTCCGAGCAGCGTTTCGCCTCTGCGGAATACCTCGCGCGCTTCGGTTTTCTGGTCGATCCCAAACAGCAAGCCACGCCGAACAATCCCGGCAACCTGCCCGTGGGTTTCGCCCGGCATCAAAACCCCGCTACTTCCGAGCAATATCTCGACATAACTTGTGCCGCTTGCCACACCGGCGAATTGCGTTTCAAAGGTCAGGCTGTGCGCATCGACGGCGGCACCGCGCAGCACGTGCTGCCTTCCAGTGTTCCTACATTGCGCGGCGGCAGTTTCGGACAAGCATTGGTCGCGAGTCTGACGGCGACTTACTACAACCCGTGGAAATTCGAACGCTTCGCCCGAAGCGTGCTCGGCGATAAATACGACGTGCGCCACGAGCAACTGCGCAAAGACTTCAAAACCTCGCTGGATACGTTCCTGAAAGTCGCCTGGAACGACACCCATCGCGGCCTCTACCCCACCGAAGAAGGCCCTGGCCGCGCCGATGCATTCGGTCGGATCGCCAACGCGACCTTCGGCGATGCGATTTCCCCCGCCAACTATCGCGTGGCCAATGCGCCGGTGGATTACCCGCAGTTGTGGGACATGTGGAGGTTCGATTGGGTGCAGTGGAACGGCTCGGCACAGCAGCCGATGGCGCGCAATATCGGCGAAGCACTGGGCGTTGGCGCCACGCTGAATTTTTTCGACGCCAACGGCCAACCGCTGCAAGGCGAAGAGCGCTACGCCTCGAGCGTTCGTGTGCGCGATCTGCACACGATCGAAGAAACCCTGCAAAAACTTCAGCCACCGGCCTGGCCGGAAGAGATACTTGGCGCCGTCGACCAACCTCTGGCCGCCAAGGGCCGCGCGCTGTTTGCGGAAAACTGCGCCGGCTGCCATGTGCCGCGCGTCACTCAGGAAGGCGAGCGCTGGGTGCAGCATTTGCACATGCTGCCGCTCGATGTGATCGGTACTGACCCGAACGCCGCCACCAACATCGCCACCCACCGCTTCGACCTGACAGCGCTGCAATGGGATTTGAAAGAGCTGGCGAACATGGACGTCAAACTGCATCCGACGCCCACAGAACCGCTGGATCTGAGCCAGCTGTCAGTCGCCAAAGGACTGGCGTACGTCACCGCTTTCGTCGAAAACCGCGCCTACCGCGAAGCCAACGTCACTCCGCAAGAAAAACCTCGACTGGACGGTTTCGGCCTGCCGATCGGCGTGCGCGAAAAAGTCGCTTACAAGGCGCGGCCATTGGCTGGCGTCTGGGCGACCCCACCCTTCCTGCACAACGGCTCGGTGCCAAGCGTTTATCAATTGCTCTCGCCGCAGGATGAGCGCGCGACCACCTTCTATAAAGGCACCTTCGAATACGATCCTCGGCATCTGGGCTATCGCACCGAAGCGTTCACCAATGGTTTCCTGTTCGATACGCGCATCAGCGGCAACCATAACAGCGGTCATGAATTCCGCGCCGGCGAACCCGGCAATGGCGTGATCGGCCGACTGTTGCAGCCCGAAGAACGCTGGGCCTTGCTCGAATACCTGAAAGTGCTGGGCGGCCCACTGGAGGCGCAATTGCCATGACGATGCCGACATTCAAGAAAGAACTGCCGTTGCTCGCACGAATCTGGTTGTGGCTGGGGCGCTTGCTTGGCAAAACCGTGTTAATCCTGCTGGTGATTGGCTTGCTCGGCTGGGCGATCGCGACGGCGTGGTTTGCCTGGCAGCACCGCGGCCCGGTGTCGGCGCTGGAGCAGATTCCGCCCGGTGAAGCCGCGATGACGCAGGACGTGATCCAGACCGCCGTGCGCATCGTCGATCAACACCGCGAGCCCACGCGTTATCTGCGCGACGCCCATGCCAAAGCGCATGGTTGCGTAAAGGCAGAAGTCAAAGTATTGCCGGAATTGGCGCAACAATTGCGCCAAGGCGTGTTCAGTGAGCCGGGGAAAACCTGGCAGGCGATGATTCGTCTGTCGAATGGCAACGCTTATCCGCAATTCGACAGCCTGCGCGATGCACGAGGTATGGCGATCAAGTTGTTCGATGTGTCGGGTAAACCCTTGCTCGGCGAGCGACCGGCGCAGGGCGAACAGGATTTCGTGATGTTCAGTCATGCGAACTTCTTTGTCAGCGATGTCGCTGAGTACCGTCAGAATGTCGCGGCGCAGGCTGACGGCAAGAAGATCATGGCGTTTTTTCCAGGATGGGATCCGCGCACCTGGCAGATCCGTCATCTGTTTATTGCTCTGGCCACGCTGGCACCGCCGCCGGACAGCCCGACGCAGACGACTTATTTTTCAGTCTCGCCGTACAAATTCGGTGAGGCCAATGCGAAATTTCGGGTGATGCCGGATCCGGACAGTTGCCCGGCGTACGCGTTGCCTCAACAGAATCACGATCTGCCGAACTTTCTGCGCAGTGCTTTGAGTCAGCAGTTATCGACGGATCGGGTGCCAGCGTGTTTTGTCCTGCAGATTCAGCGTCAGGATGCCAACAAGTACATGCCGATCGAAGACACCAGCATTGAATGGCGTGAGCAGGACTCGCCGTTTGAGACGGTGGCGCGGATTACCCTGCCGGCGCAGGACTTCGATACGCCAGCGCTGAATCTGGCGTGCGACAACCTGTCGTTCAATCCGTGGTTTGGTATCGAAGCGCATCGGCCGATTGGCGGGATCAATCGTCTGCGTAAAGCGGTGTATGAAGCGGTGAGCGATTACCGGCACAGCCGAAATGCCCTGTAGGAGCTGTCGAGTGCAACGAGGCTGCGATCTTTTGATCTTAGGAAAGCAAGATCAAAAGATCGCAGCGTGCCGCAGCTCCTACAGGGGTTCAGGTGATTTTCTCAAACCCCAGACAGCAAAAAGCCCGCACTAGGCGGGCTTTCTGTGGATTCTGGCGTTCAGTGTTCCAGATTCCGAATATGGCGCAGCGGACGGGACTCGAACCCGCGACCCCCGGCGTGACAGGCCGGTATTCTAACCGACTGAACTACCGCTGCGCGAAACGCTTGAAACGAATGGTGGGTGATGACGGGATCGAACCGCCGACATTCTGCTTGTAAGGCAGACGCTCTCCCAGCTGAGCTAATCACCCTTCGCTTCGTTACGGGACGCATTATGCCACAAGTTTTCGTAAAGTGTTGATTTAATTGAAGTTTTTTTCAAATAAATCCGAAAACCGGTAAAACGACACATCCCGCGGGTACAACTGTACAAACTTTGAGGCAGAAAAAAACCCGCTTGGGCGGGTTCTTCCGTGGTGACCTGGCGTTCAGTGATCCAAGTTACCGAATATGGCGCAGCGGACGGGACTCGAACCCGCGACCCCCGGCGTGACAGGCCGGTATTCTAACCGACTGAACTACCGCTGCGCTAAACACTTGAAACGAATGGTGGGTGATGACGGGATCGAACCGCCGACATTCTGCTTGTAAGGCAGACGCTCTCCCAGCTGAGCTAATCACCCTTCGCTTCGGTGTGGCGCGCATTCTACGGAGCGACCCAACCTCTGGCAAGCACTTTTTTAAATAATTTTCTCAGGCCTTCCAAAGGCTTACAGAAGGGTTGGCCTATGAGACGGCGAGGACAATAATGCCCCCCTTTGTATAAAGGAGAGACTCACCCCATGTGGTTCAAGAACCTGCTTATCTATCGCCTGACCCAAGACCTGCCTGTCGATGCCGAGGCGCTGGAAACTGCACTGGCCACCAAACTGGCGCGTCCATGTGCAAGCCAGGAGTTGACCACCTACGGTTTCGTCGCGCCGTTCGGCAAAGGCGAAGATGCTCCATTGGTACACGTCAGCGGTGACTTCCTGCTGATTTCCGCGCGTAAAGAAGAACGCATTCTGCCGGGCAGCGTCGTGCGCGACGCGGTTAAGGAAAAGGTCGAAGAGATCGAAGCCGAGCAGATGCGCAAGGTCTATAAGAAGGAACGCGATCAGATCAAGGATGAAATCATCCAGGCCTTCCTGCCGCGCGCCTTTATCCGTCGCTCGTCGACCTTCGCCGCCATCGCGCCGAAACAAGGCCTGATTCTGGTCAACTCGGCCAGCCCGAAACGCGCTGAAGACTTGCTGTCGACCCTGCGCGAAGTGATCGGCACCCTGCCCGTCCGTCCGCTGACCGTGAAAATGTCGCCGACCGCGACCATGACCGAATGGGTCACCACGCAGAAAGCTGCCGACGACTTCTATGTGCTGGACGAGTGCGAACTGCGCGACACCCACGAAGACGGCGGCATCGTTCGTTGCAAACGTCAGGATCTGACCAGCGAAGAAATCCAGCTGCACCTGAGCACCGGCAAAGTCGTCACGCAGCTGTCGCTGGCGTGGCAGGACAAGTTGTCGTTCATGCTTGACGACAAGATGACTGTTAAACGTCTGAAGTTCGAAGACCTGTTGCAGGATCAGGCGGAACAGGACGGTGGCGACGAGGCACTGGGTCAACTGGACGCCAGCTTCACCCTGATGATGCTGACCTTCGGCGACTTCCTGCCGGCGCTGGTTGAAGCGCTGGGTGGTGAAGAGACGCCGCAGGGGATCTGATCCGTTCTTTGTGTGAACATTTAAAAGATCGCAGCCTTCGGCAGCTCCTACAGGGAATGTGTTTTTCTGTAGGAGCTGCCGGAGGCTGCGATCTTTTTGCCGACGACGTATGCTTAGCTTCCTAACGCTTTCACATAATAAGGAACAAGCCATGCGCGCACTGGCTGCACTCAGCCGCTTTGTCGGCAATACCTTCGCTTACTGGGTTCTGATTTTCGCGGTCATCGCGTTTTTGCAACCGGCATGGTTCCTCGGCCTTAAAGGCGCGATCGTGCCGTTGCTCGGGCTGGTGATGTTCGGCATGGGCCTGACCCTCAAACTCGACGACTTCGCTGCCGTTGCCCGCCATCCGTGGCGTGTGGCACTGGGCGTGGTTGCACACTTCGTGATCATGCCCGGCGTGGCGTGGTTGCTTTGCCAGCTGTTTCAGCTGCCGCCGGAAATCGCCGTCGGCGTGATTCTGGTCGGCTGCTGCCCGAGCGGCACCTCGTCCAACGTGATGACCTGGCTGGCCCGCGGCGATCTGGCGTTGTCGGTGGCCATCGCTGCCGTTACCACCCTCCTCGCTCCGCTGCTGACCCCGGCGCTGATCTGGCTGCTGGCTTCGGCGTGGTTGCCGGTGTCGTTCATGGAGCTGTTCTGGTCGATCCTGCAAGTGGTGCTGTTGCCGATCATTCTCGGCGTGGTTGCCCAGCGTCTGCTTGGCGACAAGGTTCGTCATGCGGTGGATGTGTTGCCGCTGGTGTCGGTGGTCAGCATCGTGATTATCGTCACTGCCGTGGTCGCCGCCAGCCAGGCAAAAATTGCCGAATCCGGTCTGCTGATCATGGCCGTGGTGATGCTGCACAACAGCTTCGGTTATCTGCTGGGTTACTTCACCGGTCGCCTGTTCAAGCTGCCGTTGGCTCAGCGCAAATCGCTGGCGCTGGAAGTCGGCATGCAGAACTCGGGATTGGGCGCCGCGTTGGCCAGCGCGCACTTCTCGCCACTGGCGGCAGTGCCGAGCGCGTTGTTCAGTGTCTGGCACAATATTTCCGGTGCGCTGCTGTCGACCTACTTCCGCCGCATGAGCGAAAAGGAAGATCGCGAGGCGTTGGCGCAACAGGCTGCCGACTGAGCTGAAACTTGATCCCCGGGTTAATGCTGGTCAAACTATCGCGCAACGCGAGGACGACCTCGCGGCTCGATCGAGTCATTAATCTGGGGACGACCCCGTCAATCGATGGAGGTCTCTCATGTCCTGGATCATTCTGTTTTTCGCCGGCCTGTTCGAAGTCGGCTGGGCCGTTGGCCTGAAATACACCGATGGCTTCAGCCGTCCACTCCCTACTGCGCTGACCGTTGCGGCCATGGCCATCAGCCTTGGCCTGCTTGGCCTTGCGATGAAGGAATTGCCGCTGGGCACGGCGTATGCGATCTGGACTGGGGTCGGTGCCGTGGGCACGGTGATTGCCGGGATCATATTGTTTGGCGAATCGATGGCGTTGATTCGGCTGGCGAGTGTGGCGTTGATCATCACCGGGCTGATTGGGCTTAAGGTCAGCGCTTAGGCCTCTACCGCTTTCGCGAGCAAGCCCGCTCCCACAGTGACCGTATTCCAATGACGGAACGCGGTCGAATGTGGGAGCGAGCCTGCTCGCGAAGAGGCCCTAAAAATCACTAATTATCTAACCGCCCCACGCAACTCCCCCACCAACACCTGCAACTTCGCCGGCTCCGCCGCTTCCACAGCTACCGCCGAACCCGCCACCAACGTCACCCGCGACCACAACCGGTGAAAAAACCCCTTGTTCGGATCGCGACTGAAGAAACTCCCCCACAACCCCTGCAACGCCAGCGGAATCACCGGTACCGGCGTCTCTTCGAGAATCCGCGTCAGCCCGCCCCGGAACTCATTCATCTCGCCATCAGCGGTCAATTTGCCTTCCGGGAAGATGCACACCAGTTCACCGTTCTTCAGATACTGAGCAATCCGCGTGAAGGCCTTTTCGTAGATCTGGATATCTTCCTGCCGCCCAGCGATAGGAATGGCCCCAGCCGTGCGGAAGATAAAGTTCAGCACCGGCAGGTTGTAGATTTTGTAGTACATGACAAAGCGAATCGGCCTACGCACTGCGCCGCCAATCAGCAAGGCATCGACGAACGACACGTGGTTGCACACCAACAACGCCGCGCCCTCATCCGGAATCGCCTCAAGGTTGCGATGTTCGACGCGGTACATGGAATGGCTGAGCAGCCAGATCATGAAACGCATGCTGAACTCGGGGACGATTTTGAAGATGTAGGCGTTAACGCCGATGTTCAGCAGCGACACCACCAGAAACAGCTGAGGAATCGACAGTTTGACCACGCTCAACAACACGATCGAAACGATGGCCGAGACCACCATGAACAGTGCGTTGAGAATGTTGTTCGCCGCGATCACCCGCGCGCGCTCGTTCTCGGCGGTGCGCGATTGGATCAACGCGTACAGCGGCACGATATAGAAGCCGCCGAAAATGCCCAGACCGAGAATGTCGATCAACACCGCCCACGTGTGCACAAAGCCCAGCACTTCAACCCAGCTATGGCCAGTGACGCTGTCCGGAATCCCGCCGGAATGCCACCACAGCAGCAGCCCGAACACGGTCAGACCAAACGAGCCGAACGGCACCAGACCGATCTCGACTTTACGCCCGGAAAGCTTCTCGCAGAGCATTGAACCGAGGGCGATCCCCACCGAGAACACCGTGAGAATCAAGGTGACCACGGTTTCATCGCCGTGCATCCATTCCTTGGCATACGCCGGAATCTGCGTCAGATAAATCGCCCCGACAAACCAGAACCACGAATTGCCTACGATCGAACGCGACACCGCTGGGGTCTGGCCCAAGCCGAGTTTCAGCGTCGCCCACGATTGGCTGAAGATATTCCAGTTCAGGCGCATTTCCGGCGAGGACGCCGCCGCCCGTGGAATGCTGCGGCTGGCGAGATAACCCAGCACGGCAATGCCGACGATGGCGCCGGACACCAGTGGCGCGTAGTGCGTCGAAGACATGATGACCCCGGCGCCGATGGTGCCGGCGAGGATCGCCAGAAACGTGCCCATCTCCACCAGACCATTGCCGCCGACCAGTTCATCCTCGCGCAATGCCTGCGGCAGGATCGAATACTTCACCGGCCCGAACAGCGCCGAGTGCGTGCCCATGGCGAACAACGCCACCAGCATCAGCGACAGATGATCGAACAAAAATCCGACGGATCCCACCGCCATGATGGCGATTTCCGCCAGTTTGATCAGACGGATCAACGCGTCCTTGGCGAATTTTTCGCCAAACTGCCCGGCCAGCGCCGAGAACAGAAAGAACGGCAGAATAAACAGTAGCGCACAGAGGTTGACCCAGATCGAGCGGTCACCTTCGATGGTCAGCCGATAGAGAATGGCGAGAATCAACGACTGTTTAAACACGTTGTCGTTAAACGCGCCGAGCGATTGCGTGATGAAGAACGGTAAAAACCGTCGCGTGCGCAGCAGGTTGAACTGTGAGGAATGACTCATCTTCCGTGTTTCCCTGATTTTGCTGGGGGGTGGTCTGGATACTGTCTATTGGATTCACAAACCGCAATCCAGGCCACACCTTAGCTAAATATTTCAGGTTATTTCTTCAAACCGGCGATGCACGGTGAAACAAACAGCTCGCCGCGCCACGCGCCTTGCACGGTACGTTTACCGACGATCAGCCACATGATCGCGAGCAACGTCACCAACACACAGCCAACCACGCTGAAAAATCCGAGATTCAAGGTGCTCGCCAGCTTCAACGTTGCCAGCGAATAAACACCCAACGGGAAGGTGAAGCCCCACCAGCCAAGATTGAACGGGATGCCATCACGCAGATAACGTGCGGTGATCAGCAGCGCCATCAACATCCACCACAACCCGAAGCCCCACAGCGTGATGCCGGCGACCAGGCCGATGCCCGATGCGATTTCGCCGATGCCCGGCAGACCGTTGGCGGCGAAGATCGCCGGTGCATCAGCGCCCAACAGCAACATACCCAGTGCACCGGTGCCGATCGGGCCAAGGGCCAGCCAGCTCGAAGCGGCCATGTTTTCGTGAGGCAGTTTGTGCAGGGCCATGCGCAGCAAGAGGATTGTCAGAATGCTGAACGCCACCGGTAGGGAAAATGCCCAAAGCACGTAGCTGGTGGTCAGCACCACCAATTGCGAGTGGGCATCGGTCAGATGCGGAGCCAGCAAGCCGCCGCTGGCCGCTGCCACTTCTGCGGCGACTACGGGCAACAGCCAAACGGCGGTCATCTGATCAATGCTGTGTTCCTGACGGGTAAACATCATGTACGGAATCAACACGCCGCAGGCCAGCGACATCGCCACATCAATCCACCACAGCACTTCGGCGAGATGAATCACCCCGTCGCCCCAGCGCGGCAGGCCGAACACCAAAAAGCCGTTGATGATCGTCGCCAGGCCCATTGGGATGGTGCCGAAGAACATCGATACCGTGGAATGCCCGAAAATCCGCCGCGCTTCATCGAAGAACAGAATCCAGCGAGCGGCGTAAGCCAGGGTAAACAACGTGAACAACAAAATGTTGAACAACCACAGCCCTTCGGCCACGGCGTGCAAACCGGGAATCGCCACCGGCAGTTGCGCCAACGCCAATGCCAGCACACCGGTACCCATGGTCGCGGCGAACCAGTTCGGTGTGAATTGGCGGATCACTTCACGCGGATGCTGAAGTTGGCTGAACGGCTTGATACCGGGTTTGGCGCTGTTGGGGCAAATCATCATGAACTCCTGTCCTCAGGTGAGGTGGAATTCATGGTAGATCCGAATCGAATATCTATATAACGGGTAATATCTCTAACTGTTATCTGTTTTGCCAATAAGCAGTCAGACGCTGCCTTCGCTTTCAATCACCAGGATCCGCGCAGCGCCCTGTGGATGCGCGACATGCTCGGTGCCGACCGAGGCGTAAAAGATGTCGCCGATGTCGAGCTGCACCTGTTTTTCCTCGCCGTTTTCGCGGTAGTGCATCTGCACTTGTCCATCGAGCACCACGAACACTTCTTCGCCATCGTTGACGTGCCATTTGTACGGCTGATCCGTCCAGTGCAGGCGCGTGGTGATGCCGTTCATATTGGCGATATCCAGCGCGCCCCAGGCGCGGTCGGCGGTGAAGGTTTTGCTGCGGATAATCTTCATGAATCGATCCGTGAGAAGAATGGCCAAGCAAGGCTAACCGAAACTCAGGGAGCGCTGCACACCTTGACTGCGTTGGCGCGCAGGCTGAGCAATAACGCCCCCACCGCCAACACGATCAGTACCGCGCCGTAGCCATCAGTGGTTGCCAGCAAGCCATAGGTGCGAGCCAGATAACCGGCCAACAATGCCGGCAGGCAGAACGCGAGATAGCTCAGCACGTAATACGCTGACATCAAACCGGCCCGTTCGTGAGGCAATGCCAGCGGCACCAGGCTGCGCACTGCGCCGAGGAAACCAGAGCCAAATCCGCAACCGGCGACCAGCGTGCCGAGGAAGAACAGCGAAAGACTCGCGCTGTGCACGCCGAGCAAGATCAGCACCAGCCCCATCGGCAGCAAACTCGCGCCCAGCCGCAAGGCTTGCTTGGCGCTGCGATTGCGCAGGGTAAAGATCATCAGCGCACCGGTCAGGGTCAATGCCGCCACGGTCGAGCCGCCGATCAGGTTGGACGTTGAACCGGTGGCCGTGCGCACCAATGACGGAGCCAACGAAGCATAAAAACCACCGAGTGCCCACGTCGCCGTGTTCAGCGGCAGCACTCGCCACAATGTTGAACGCGCCTGAGCCGGCACGTGCAGCGTCGGCTTCAATGACGCCCAAGCCCCGTCTTGCGGCGAGACACTTTCCGGCAGGCGCCAGACATAAATCCCCTGCAACACAAACAATCCGAGCAGCAGCCAATAGGTCAGTTGCAACGGCGCCGGAGCAAATTCCGCGAGCAAACCGCAACCCAAACCGCCCAACGCCATTCCCAACAGCGGCGCGACGCTGTTGATCAACGGCCCTTGCTGGCGATCCGTATCGAGCAACGTCGCGCTCAACACCGCAGTGGCCATGCCAGTGGCGAAACCTTGCAGGACGCGCGCGCTGATCAGCCACGTGACGCTGTCGGCATAGATAAACAGCAGCATCGCCAAGGCATTGAGCAGCACGGCGGTAAAAATCACCGGTTTGCGCCCGACGTGATCGGACAGCGAACCCACTGTTAATAGTGCCGCCAACAGACTGAGCGCATAGACGCCGAAGATCAGCGTCAGCACCACCGCCGAGAAATGCAGTTGATCCTGATACAGGTGATACAACGGCGTCGGCGCGGTGGAAGCGGCGAGAAAACTGAGTAAGGTGATCGCCAAAAACCACAGGCTGGAGCGGTTTGAAACGACGTTATTCAAGGGGCTGGTCATGGGCACACTCCGCAAAAGCTAATTTTTTGCTTTTGCGGAGTGTGCTACCGCCTCGCGCTTAAAGCAAATTCTTTGTGTTAAGGTCTGCCCCATGGCTATTAAAGAAGGTTTACGCCCCGGCGGCCGCAGTGCCCGGGTGCAAGAGTCGATTCATTCGGCAGTCCACGCGCTTCTGCAAGAACAGGAGCGCTCGACCTTGACCGTGCCGCAAATCGCCGCACGCGCGGGGGTGACGCCGTCGACGATTTATCGACGCTGGGGGGATCTGGCGGCGTTGCTCGCAGACGTCGCCCTCGCCCGCATGCGCCCGGACAGCGAGCCGGCAGCAACGGGCAGTTTGCGCAGCGATATTCGTGCGTGGGCTGAACAGTATCTCGACGAGATGAGCTCCGAGCCCGGCCGCAACATGATGCGCGACGTGCAGGCGAGCGCGACGCCGGGGTATTGCGTGACGATTATTGGCGCGCAATTGCAGACGATCATTGATCGACATCCCAATGAGATCGCGCCGAGCGTTGATCGATTGATCAACCTGGTGGTGGCGCCGGTGGTGTTCCGGATACTGTTTTCGGCGGCCGCGCTTGAAGTGGAAGAATTGCACCATTTGATCGATGTCGCACTGAATCAGCGCTGACGCCAATCCCCTGTAGGAGCTGCGGCACGCTGCGATCTTTTGATCTTGATTTCAAAGATCAAAAGATTAAAAGATCAAAAGATCGCAGCGTGCCGCAGCTCCTACAGTTCATCGCAGAACCAGCCGGTTCCCCCCTGCGACACCCCGCCACGCCACGACCTTGGTCGACACTGACTAACCGCCGCACTCATGCGAGACTGTTGGCCCGGACAGGGTTGCCGGGGAGTCTTCTGTCGGGAGTGTTGCATGTCGTTGTCCACCGGGCTGATCGCCGCCGTCGCCCTGGCCTATATGGCCATCATGTTCGCTATCGCCTTCTACGGCGACCGTCGCAGCGCGCCTTTGCCGCCGCGGATGCGTGCCTGGGTGTACAGCCTGTCGCTGGCGGTTTATTGCACCAGTTGGACATTCTTCGGCGCGGTCGGTCAGGCCGCCGAACAACTGTGGTCATTCCTGCCGATTTACCTCGGGCCGATTCTGCTGCTGCTCGGCGCGCCGTGGGTGCTGCAGAAAATGGTGATGATCAGCAAACAGGAGAACATCACCTCCATCGCTGACTTCATCGCCGCGCGTTACGGCAAATCGCAATCGCTGGCGGTGGTCGTCGCGCTGATCTGCCTGGTCGGCGTCCTCCCCTACATCGCCCTGCAACTCAAAGGCATCGTCCTCGGCGTGAACCTGTTGATCGGCGCCGGTGCCGACGCCATGGGCACCCGCGCGCAGGACACGGCGCTGATCGTGTCGCTGGTGCTGGCGCTGTTCACCATCGTCTTCGGTACGCGCAACCTCGACGCCACCGAACACCACCGTGGCATGGTGCTGGCGATTGCCTTTGAATCGCTGGTCAAGCTGTTTGCTTTTCTCGCGGTTGGCGCCTTCGTCACTTTCGGGCTGTACGACGGTTTCGACGACTTGTTTAACCAGGCAATGCTCGCCCCGCGCCTCGAGGAATACTGGAAAGAAACCATTAACTGGCCGTCGATGGTGGTGCAGACCGGCGTGGCGATGATGGCGATCATCTGCCTGCCCCGGCAGTTTCACGTCACCGTGGTGGAGAACATCGACCCGCAGGATCTGCGTCTGGCCAAATGGGTGTTCCCGGCCTACCTCGCACTGGCCGCGCTGTTTGTAGTCCCGATCGCCCTCGCCGGTCAGATGTTGTTACC
Source organism: Pseudomonas rustica (assembly GCF_049959085.1). NCBI lineage: Bacteria > Pseudomonadati > Pseudomonadota > Gammaproteobacteria > Pseudomonadales > Pseudomonadaceae > Pseudomonas > Pseudomonas rustica. The sequence goes on from NZ_CP188200.1 coordinate 3,732,295, forward strand.
GAGCGACGTACTCCCCGACTCCTTTGTGATCAGTTTGCCGCTCGCTCAAGCCCATCCGGCGCTGGCGCTGCTGGCGTTTATCGGTGGTGCTTCGGCGGCGACCGGCATGGTCATTGTCGCCAGCGTAGCGTTGTCGACCATGGTCTCTAACGACATGCTATTGCCGTGGTTGCTGCGCCGAAATAACGCCGAGCGCCCGTTCGAAGTGTTTCGTCAGTGGATGCTCTCGGTGCGCCGCGTCAGCATCGTGGTGATTCTGTTGCTGGCGTATGTCAGCTATCGCCTGCTCGGTTCCACCGCGAGCCTGGCGACCATCGGCCAGATTGCCTTCGCCGCCGTGACCCAATTGGCCCCGGCCATGCTCGGCGCGCTGTACTGGAAACAGGCTAACCGGCGCGGCGTATTCGCTGGTCTCGCCGCCGGTACTTTCCTGTGGTTTTACACGCTGATTCTGCCGATTGCCGCGCACAGCCTTGGCTTGTCCCTGAGCAGTTTTCCGGGGCTGGCGTGGTTGCACAGCAATCCGCTGAATTTGCCAATCACCCCACTGACACAAGGCGTGGTGCTGTCGCTGGCCGGTAACTTCACCTTGTTCGCGTGGGTTTCGGTGCTGTCGCGCACGCGGGTATCGGAACACTGGCAAGCCGGGCGTTTTATCGGTCAGGAGATCAGCGCGCGGCCAAGTGCGCGCTCAATGCTGGCGGTGCAGATCGACGACTTGCTGCAACTGGCGGCGCGGTTTGTCGGTGAGGAACGCGCGCGGCAGAGCTTTATCCGTTTCGCCTACCGTCAGGGCAAAGGCTTCAACCCGAACCAGAACGCCGATGGCGAATGGATCGCCCACACCGAGCGCTTGTTGGCCGGTGTACTCGGGGCTTCTTCGACGCGCGCTGTAGTAAAAGCCGCCATCGAAGGTCGGGAAATGCAGCTGGAGGACGTAGTCCGGATCGCTGACGAAGCGTCGGAAGTGTTGCAGTTCAACCGCGCCCTGCTGCAAGGCGCGATCGAGAACATCACTCAAGGCATCAGCGTGGTCGACCAGTCGCTGAAACTGGTGGCGTGGAATCGACGCTATCTGGAGCTGTTCAACTACCCGGACGGTTTGATCAGCGTTGGCCGGCCGATTGCCGACATCATTCGCTACAACGCCGAGCGCGGCTTGTGCGGCCCCGGCGAAGCTGAAGTACACGTTGCCCGTCGCTTGCACTGGATGCGTCAGGGCCGTGCGCACACCTCCGAGCGGCTGTTCCCCAACGGTCGGGTGATCGAACTGATCGGCAACCCGATGCCGGGCGGCGGTTTCGTCATGAGTTTCACCGACATTACTGCGTTCCGCGAAGCCGAGCAGGCGCTGACCGAGGCCAACGAGGGGCTGGAGCAACGGGTCAGCGAGCGTACGCAGGAACTGTCGCAACTCAACGTCGCGCTGACCGAAGCCAAAGGCACCGCTGAAGCAGCGAACCAGTCGAAAACCCGCTTCCTCGCAGCGGTCAGCCACGACTTGATGCAACCGTTGAACGCCGCCCGCCTGTTCTCCGCCGCCCTCTCCCATCAGGACGATGGTTTGAGCAGCGAGGCGCAGAAACTGGTGCAGCACCTCGACAGTTCGCTGCGTTCGGCCGAAGACTTGATCAGCGATCTGCTGGATATCTCGCGCCTGGAAAATGGCAAGATCAACCCGGATCGCAAGCCGTTTGCGCTCAATGAGCTGTTCGATATTCTCGGCGCCGAATTCAAGGCACTGGCGCAAGAACAAGGCCTGACCTTTCGCGTGCGTGGCAGTCATCTGCGCATCGACAGCGACAGCAAATTGCTGCGGCGGATTCTGCAGAACTTCCTCACCAATGCGTTCCGCTACGCCAAAGGCCCGGTGCTGCTCGGCGTGCGTCGGCGCGGGGCTGAATTGTCGCTGGAAGTGTGGGATCGCGGGCCGGGGATTCCGGAGGACAAGCTGCAGGTGATTTTCGAAGAATTCAAACGCCTCGACAGCCATCAGACCCGCGCCGAAAAAGGTTTGGGGCTTGGCTTGGCGATTGCCGATGGCTTGTGCCGCGTGCTCGGCCATACGTTGCGTGTGCGTTCGTGGCCGGGGCGCGGCAGTGTGTTCAGCGTCAGCGTGCCATTGGCCCCGACGCAAACCGTGCCGGCCAGCGCCGCCGTCGAGTTGAACGGCAAGTTGCTGGGCGGCGCGCAGGTGCTGTGTATCGACAATGAAGACAGCATTTTGATTGGCATGAACAGTTTGCTCAGCCGCTGGGGTTGTCAGGTGTGGACGGCGCGCAATCGTGAGGAATGTGCGGCGTTGCTTAAGGATGGCGTGCGGCCGCAACTGGCATTGGTGGATTACCACCTCGATCACGGCGACACCGGGACTGAGTTGATGGCGTGGTTACGCACAACGCTGGGCGAGCCGGTGCCGGGGGTGGTGATCAGTGCGGATGGGCGGCCGGAAACGGTGGCGCAGGTGCATGCGGCGGGTCTGGATTATCTGGCGAAACCGGTGAAACCGGCGGCTTTGCGGGCGTTGTTGAGTCGGTATGTGCCGCTCTAAAAGCAAAAGATCGCAGCCTTCGGCAGCTCCTACAGGTTCGGTGTCAGACCAGATTTTTGTGTTCGACAAAAATCCCCTGTAGGAGCTGCCGCAGGCTGCGATCTTTTGATCTTTATTCCGGCAACTCAACCAACCCATCAACATCGGTCATCGCCCGCTCCAGCAGATCCGCCGGCAAGCTCTTGCTCGCTCGCGCCCCGAGCAGTTTGAGCTGCTCACTGCGGCTGACCAGATTGCCGCGTCCTTCTGTCAGTTTGTTGCGCGCGGAGCTGTAGGCTTTGTCCAGTTGTTGCAGACGATTGCCGACCTCGTCCAGATCCTGAATAAACAGCACGAACTTGTCGTACAGCCAACCGGCGCGCTCGGCGATTTCCCGGGCGTTCTGACTCTGGCGCTCCTGCTTCCACAGACTGTCGATGACCCGCAATGTCGCCAATAAGGTAGTTGGGCTGACGATCACGATGTTGCGGTCGAACGCCTCTTGAAACAGCGACGGCTCAGCCTGCAACGCCGCCGAAAACGCCGCTTCGATCGGCACGAACAGCAAAACAAAATCGAGACTGTGCAGGCCTTCCAGACGCTTGTAATCCTTGCCGGCCAGACCTTTGACGTGATTGCGCAGGGACAGTACGTGCTGCTTGATCGCGATCTGGCCGAGGGTGTCGTCTTCGGCGGCGACGTATTGCTGATACGCGGTCAGACTGACTTTCGAGTCGACCACCACCTGCTTGTCGCCCGGCAGATAAATCACCACGTCGGGCTGGAAACGCTCGCCGTCCGGGCCCTTCAAATTGACCTGTGTCTGATACTCGCGGCCCTTCTCCAGACCGGCGTGTTCGAGCACGCGTTCGAGAATCAGCTCGCCCCAATTGCCTTGGGTTTTCTGGCCCTTGAGGGCACGAGTCAGGTTGGTCGCTTCGTCGCTCAGGCGCAGGTTGAGCGCCTGCAAACGCTCCAGCTCCTTGGCCAGCGAAAAGCGCTCGCGGGCTTCAGCCTGATAGCTTTCTTCCACACGTTTTTCGAAGGATTGGATGCGTTCTTTCAGCGGATCGAGCAACTGGCCGAGGCGCTGTTGGCTGGTTTCGGCGAAACGCTGCTCGCGCTCATCGAAGATCTTGCCGGCCAGTTCGGCGAACTGCGCGCGCAGCTCATCACGCGAGCCTTGCAGGTCGCTGAGGCGTTGCTGATGGCTTTCCTGTTGCTCACGCAGCTCGGCGTTCAACGAAGCGGCTTGCGCGTCGAGACGGCGCAGCTCGGCTTCTTTGCTGGCACGTTCGATGTTCCAGGCGTGGGACGCATCGCGGGCGTCGTCGCGCTCGATCTGCAGCAACTCGACTTCACGGCGCAGGGCCGCCAGTTCAGCCTGTTTCGCGGCGTTGGCCTGGCCCAGATCAGCGACTTCATCGCGGCTCGCCTCAAGCTGAGCGTTGAGGCCGTCCTGCGCCAGTTGCGCCATGGCCAGCCGCTCTTCGAGCAGGGCCACGTCGGCTTGGCCGTTGCTCGCCCGGCGCTGCAGTTGCCAGGCCAGCGCCAGCAATGGCAACCCCGCTGCCGCGAGACCGAGCAATACGCTGGTCAAGTCCATCGCCATAGAGATTCCTGCCCATCCAATAAAGCCTGAAGGTTAACCAAGGTGTCAGGTCTTGGACAGCTCAGTCTTCGATGAGACCGAGTTCCTGCTGCGCACGCCGGTCGCCGGCACGGGCAGCTGAACGCAGCAGATCCTGGCCAATGCGGCGGTCGCGGGCGTTACCGCACTCGCGGCACATCAATTGGCCAAGACGGCTTTGCGCAGCGACCACGCCTTCCCGCGCAGGCTGCTTGAGCAGGCGACCGGCAAGGTGTTTGGCGTTGTGGCTGTCGCTCAGGCGCGGGCTGTCGAGCAGCCATTCGGCGACGCGCACAGAAAATCGCTTGGGCGGGGTAACACGAGGGGGTTCTGAGGTAACAGAGTCTGATACTGAGCGAAACTTCATAAAGCACTGTGGGACAGATCGGAAGGCGCGCCACTCTACTCTCTTTTTCTTACAGGTAAAGTCCGAAAAAAACCCGGCACGCCCGTGCTAGAGCAAGCGCTCGGGACAATCCACAGAAGCTGTGGATAACTCAGTGGACAACCGCCCTTGAACCCTCGCAAACCCTTGTGAAATGGGGCTCGCAGTCAAACTGACGATTTTTTCACCAACAAAAAAAACCGATGTTTTTCATTGACTTAAACTTTCGATGCAGGCAGCCATCGGGGTCAGGATTGATGTGACAGTGCTGTGACAGTCCGCGCAACTAATGTGCACAAGTACCTGTTACCCGGTTATAGGGGTGCGCTTTTTCGGGTCATTTTTCACCATTGCTTGGGGATAAGGCTGTCTGGCGCGGCGCTTGATGAAAATTGTTTCACCGACCGACGGTCTTAATGTGGGCCAATACGGGGCGATTCGCCGGATCGACAAGCAGAATCCATAGCGCCCTGCAATCTTTTTCAGCATTGGGTTTGCTTTGTACTTTTCGATCCGTTAGTATCCGCGGCGTTAGTACCAAGCTGAAAGTCAATTCCGGTCGAACACATCCCCACGGTCAACCTTCTACCAAGAAGCCAATCGCCGAAAAAAGCGGGAGCGACCCCTCGATGGTTTCCAGGTAAATCTTGCGACAACACAGCCTTTGAATGATGCAAAGGGTGTTGCGAAGGCCACTTACTCTGACCGAACCAACCTGCAAATTGATCAGGATCTTCACCCCGGGCCCAGAACCTTTGCCCTTGATGTGTTGCCTGCCCTCCTAAGTACCTACCTGCCAGCCCAAGCGCGCCAACTTATCAGCGCTTCAAACTGGCTGCTTTGTTCCAGTCGGGTTCTTCGTTCGACCAATGGTGGTCGTCGTCACTGGAACGTTTTAACGTTGCACGGTTCTTATCCGTGTCATTTGTAGGAACACCTAATAACTATGTCTACTCAAATCCATACTCAGGATGCCATTCGCACCCTAACCAACGCTTTTGCTCCGATGAACTGCCTGATCATGGCCGCTCGCAAAGGCTGCTTCAGCTTCACACTGGTCAACGAACACGGTATCGCCCGCCACAGCGAGCGTCTTTACCCCGATCAGTACTCCAGCGCTGAACCGCTGCAGGCCGTGATCGATCGTACCCGTCAGGCACTGGTTGCCTGAAAGCCGAAAAGGCTGCAAAAGCAAAAGCCCCGCACAAAATGCGGGGCTTTTTATTGCCCGATGTTTCGCTTTTACCCTTCAGCGGCTAAGCACCATCGGATATAACGAATATTCCGCGCAGCCGGAAATATTTTAAAAACAGGCCTTTACGTCGCGAATATGACACTACACTTCAACTCAAGCGGCGTGATCCGCTTGCGGCGAGCCTGAACCGATCCACTGCTGCCAAGCCCCCCTTCAGGACTCGCCATTAATAACAAGAACCGAGGGATTTATGGGTATCGCTGCCAGCGAACTGTGCCGCTATGTGATCCGTCCTACGTTGATCTACCTGGGACGCCACTGCGCAACTGCCGAAGCCCTGTTGCTGGGCATCGCCGCCAGCCAGTCAGCCCTGGGTTCTGCCCTGCATGACCGCCGTGGCCACGGCCTCTATCGCATTGCCGAGCATCGCCACCAAGCCCTTTGGGACGATTACCTGGCACTCGATCCGGAGCGCGCGAGCCTGGTTCGCGGCCTCGCCAGTCAACACGCTTTTCTCAGCGGCCCACACCTGGAATTGACCGTTAATCTGCGTTACGCCACCGCCATCGCCTGGCTGCTGGTAGAAGAACAAAACCCCACCCTCCCCGACCCGGCTGATTTGCTCGGAATGGCGCGTATCTGGCGTCAGACGTTTCAGCCCCAGGGTCGTCTGCGCGATTTCACCTACGCCTGGCAGACCTGTGTTTCACCGATGAATCAGGTCGCTTGTTGACCCACCAGTTTCTCAAGATCGCACAACGGGTCGCGAATTTGGTCGGATTGTCCTACAAAACCGCTCTAACTCAAGGCATACGGACTATAGCGCCCGGACGAAAATGTTGGTAATTTTCGCCCCGGTGATCACCAGGAGTTCTAATAATGAAAAAAGTAATGCTCAAAACCACCCTTAGCCTCGCCGTTACCATGGCATCCACCCAGATTTTCGCAGCTGGCTTTGCCATCAACGAACACAGCATCAGCGGGATGGGGACTGGGTACGCCGGGCGATCTTCTTCTGCCGACGACGCAAGCACTGTTTATGGTAACCCTGCCGGCATGTCGCGCCTCACGCGCGAACAAGTCACTGGCGGTGTCGCATTCCTCGACGCAAAAACCGATATCAGCGACGCCAGCTCCAGCCCTAACGGCGGCAGCAACAAAGGCGACATGGTGCCCTTCACCTCCGTACCTATGGGCTTCTACGTCAAACCAATCGATGATCATTGGGCATTCGGCCTCGGCGTTTACGTGCCGTTCGGTCTGGTAACCGATTACGAAAACGGCTTTGCCGGCCGTTACTTCGGCAGCAAGTCCGAAGTACAAGTCATCACCTTCCAGCCAACCGTGAGCTACAAGTTCAACGACGTCGTGTCGATCGGTTTCGGTCCGACCATCAACCGTATCGACGGCACCCTGGAATCGAACCTGTCGATCACTCAGGCGGCGCCGGACGGCAAGGTCAAGATCAAGGGTGACGACACCGCACTGGGCTACAACATCGGCGTTCTGGTTCAAGCTACCGACACTACGCGTCTGGGCATGACCTACCACTCGAAAGTCGACTACAAGCTCGAAGGCAACACCAAGGTCAACTACGGTGTGCTCGGTCTGATCGGCGCGAACCCGAACCAGAAGTACGACGCTTCGCTGAAGATCACTACGCCTGAATCCCTGGACTTCTCGGTGACCCAGGCGATCAACGATCAGTGGAATGTCTACGCCGGTTCAACCTTCACCCGCTGGAGCCAGCTGAAGAAAATCACCGTCGAGAACTCGGGCGTGCAGCCTGCACTGGCCGGTCAGTTCGGTGAAATCACCGAAGACCAGAACTGGCATGATTCCTGGGCTTACGCCGTGGGTACTTCGTACCAGTTGAACAAGGAATGGGTACTGCGTACCGGTCTGACCTTCGACCAGTCGCCGACCAACAACGTCGACCGTTCGCCACGTATTCCGACTGGCGACCGCACGATCTTCAGCATCGGTGCTGGCTGGAGCCCGACCGAAGACCTGACCATCGACGTGGCTTACTCGTACCTGAAAGAAGAGTCGATCAAGATCCGCAACGAAAACGATCGTGGCCAGACCTACGACGCCAAGTATGAAAACTCGGCAAACGGTTTCGGTGTTGGCGCGACTTATCGCTTCTGATGCTGCCGGGCGGGGCTAACCCCTCGCCCACTGAAAAGCCCCGCTCTCTTTACAGAAAGCGGGGCTTTTTTGTGCCTGCGATCTAACCCCTGTAGGAGCTGCGGCACGCTGCGATCTTTTGACCTTGAAGATCAAAAGATCGCAGCGTGCCGCAGCTCCTACAGGATTCGGGCGAACCCGTTGCAGGAATTCATGTGTCAGGGTTTCAGGGGTTTCGAGGCGATGGCTTTTTCGATCGCTGCAATAAACTCCGGATCATCGGGTTTGGTCAGGCTAGAGAAATTGGCGATCACCTTGCCCTGCCGATCAACCACATATTTATAGAAATTCCACTTCGGCGCGCTGCTCTGCGCAGCCAATACCTGGAACATATGCGTAGCGTCATCGCCACGGACTTTCTGTGGTTCGGTCATGGCGAACGTCACGCCGTAGTTGGCGTAGCAGACCTTGGCGGTCTCAGCGCTGTCCTTGGACTCTTGTTTGAAGTCATTGGACGGCACGCCGAGCATTTCCAGCCCCTGCCCTTCATAGCGTTTGTGCAGCGCCTCAAGGCCTTCGAACTGCGGCGCGAAACCGCAGAAACTGGCGGTGTTGACCACCACCAGCGGTTTGTCCGCGTATTGTTTGCACAGGTCGATGGAATCCTTGGCGCGCAATTTGGGCAGCGAGCCTTGCAGCAATTCGGGACAGTCAGCGGCCTGGGCCACGCCAGTCAACGCCATCAGCAACGCGGGAACAGCACACCAGCGCATCAGCATGTCGTACATCCTTGAGAAGTCGTCAGACTTCGACGTTACTCGCCACGCCTGCTTCTAGCAAATGCTCATGCCCAGTTGCATCAACGCCAGACCGCCCTGATGCCAGCCCCACCACACCAGCGCCAACAATGCGGCGCCGAGTGCGGCAAAGAGGATACGCGGCCAGAATCGGCTCATGCGGCGCCTGCTGCGGCTTGCAAGCGGGCCACCGGACGCTCGCGCACCGGCCAGTTCAGTGCGGCCGCCAACAGACTCAACAGAATCGCCACTTGCCAGATCAAGTCATAACTCCCGGTTCGGTCATACACCACCCCGCCCAGCCAGCCGCCGAGGAACGAGCCGAGCTGATGGAACAGGAACACGATGCCGCCGAGCATGGACAGATTACGCACACCAAACAAGGTCGCCACCGTACCGTTGGTCAACGGCACCGTCGACAGCCACAAGAAGCCCATGGCCATGCCGAACAGATACGCTGAGGTGGTCGTCACCGGCAGCCACAGAAACAGCACGATCACCACCGCGCGCAACAGATACAACGCCGTGAGCAAACGCGGTTTTGACATGCGCCCGCCAAGCCAACCAGCCGTGTAAGTGCCGAAGATATTGAACAGCCCGATCAGCGCCAACACCGTAGTACCGACGCTGGCCGGCAGATGCTGATCGACCAGATACGCCGGCAGATGCACGCCGATAAACACCACCTGAAAACCACAGACGAAAAAACCGAACGCTAGCAACCAGAAACCCGAATGCGAACAGGCTTCACGCAAGGCTTCGGATAGGGTTTGCTCATGGCCGAGCACCGGCAGCGGTTTGTCCTTGAGCATGCTCACCAGCGGCACAATCAGCGCCACCAGCAGGCCCAACACCAGCAGCGCCGCCGACCAGCCGAGCCAGCCGATCAGCCCGAGGGTACCGGGCAACATCGCGAACTGGCCGAACGAACCGGCAGCACTGGCGATGCCCATGCCCATGCTGCGTTTCTCTGGCGGCACTGCACGACCGACGACGCCGAGGATTACCGAAAACGAGGTACCGGACAGGCCGATGCCGATCAGCAAACCAGCGCTCAGCGACAGCGTCACCGCCGAATCCGACAAGCCCATGCAGATCAGGCCCACGGCGTAGAGCACGCCGCCGACCAGCACCACTTTCGCCGCGCCGAAACGGTCAGCCAGCGCGCCGGTAAATGGCTGCGCCAGACCCCAGATCAGGTTCTGCAAAGCGATGGCGAAGGCGAATACCTCGCGGCCCCAGCCGAACTGCGCGCTCATCGGCGACAGAAACAGACCGAAGCCGTGCCGCACGCCCAATGACAACGCAAGAATCAGCGCACTGCCGACCAACACCCAACCGCACGTACGCCACATCGATGTCATTATTATTCTCCAGTCGCGGGTATATACCCGCTTGAGATCGGAAAAACCGGCCGTTACGCCAGTTCATCCAGCAATTTGAGCAAGGTTTCACGCTTCTCGGCACCCAGTCGATCGATCAATCGCTGCTGCGCCGCCTCCCAGGCCGGCAGTGCATCTGCCAGACGTTGCGCACCGATTTCCGTCAGCCGGACGATGCGGTTACGCATGTCTTCGCCCTCGGCCAGCGCCACCAGGCCTTCACCTTCGAGCACGCGCAGATTGCGCCCGAGGGTGCTGCGATCCAGCCCCATGGCTTCGGCGAGTTCCGAGATGCTCGGTTGATCGAGACGTTGCAGGTTGCACAGCAAAGAATACTGCGCAACGTTGATCCCGAAGCCGTCGAGAGCGCCGTCGTAATGCCTGCTGACGCCACGCGCGGCGCGACGCAGGTTGGTGCACAAACACTGAGAGGTAAGCATGATGCGTGTATATACCCGCGACTGTGTTAAATCAAGTTACAGATGAGTTTACCCTGAACATTTGTGGTGCATGTGAGGCCGCCTTCGCGAGCAAGCTCGCTCCCACAGGGGATTGCATTTCAAAATGTGGGAGCGAGCCTGCTCGCGAAGACGTCGGCATCAACAATAGAGACCTCTCAGGCCAAAACCAAGCCTACCAAAACCCCCATCTCCAGCAGTTCCAACAACGCCCCCGCCGTATCGCCCGTCGTCCCGCCCAACCTCCGCATCATCACCCGTCGCAGCCAGACAACCACCCCGACAGAAATCACCACCGCAACAACGGCGCTGAACCCGGCAAACAGCACACAGACCAACGCACTGAAGCCCAGCACCCACCACCCGGCCCGACGCGGTAAATGATCTGCCAATGCCTGCCCCAACCCACCCGCACGCACATACGGCGTGGTCAGAAACAACCCCAGCAGCGCCGCCCGCCCAAGCACCGGCACGATGATCAACACCAGCCCTTGCCCTTGCTCGATCAACGCCAGCAACGCGGCAAACTTGAGCAGCAACACCAGCACCAGCGTGACCACGGCAATCGGCCCGCTGCGCGGATCTTTCATGATCGTCAGCGTGCGTTCGCGATCACCAAACCCGCCGAGCCAGGCATCCGCGCTGTCAGCCAGACCATCAAGGTGCAACGCGCCGCTGAGCAACACCCAAACCGTCAGCAGCAACGCCGCATGCAGCAACAACGGCGCCCCCGCCAATGCCAAATTCAGCGCCCACAGGATCACACCAAACAACAATCCCACCAGCGGATAAAACAGCAGCGAACGCCCAAGCTGTTCCGGCTCAGGCATCCCCGGCAGACGAATCGGCAGGCTGCTGAGAAATTGCAGGGCGATCCACAGCGGCAACATGTCAGTGACCTTCCTTGAGTAAACCGTCGGCCTCGACCGTCAGCGCAAACAATGCGCCGTGCCCTACTTCAACATTGAGCAATTGCTCACGCGGCAAACCTCGCGCCCGCGCCAACAATAAACGCATGACGCCACCGTGGCTGATCAGCAAAATTCGCTCACCGGCATATGCGCTGTGCAGCCGAGCCACTGCTGCCAACACTCGCGTGGAAAAGTCGCTGACCGGCTCACCCTGTGGTGGCGTGAATGAATACGGATCGGCCCAAAACAGGCCCAACGCATCAGCATCCGTCTCCATCAACGCCGCCGCGCTCTGCCCTTCCCATGCGCCGAAATGCAGCTCCTGGAGATCTTTGTCGAGCTGCACCGGCAGATTCAACTGCTCACCCAACTCAGCGGCAAACCGCGCGCAACGCTGCAACGGCGAGCTGACCAAACGATCCCAAGGCCCGCCCTCGATCACCGCCGCACGCATCTGCGTCCAGCCTTTTTCGGTCAGCGCATCATCAAGACTGCCGCGCAAGCCGCCACCCAGTTCGGTTTCACCGTGACGCAGCAGATCAAGGCGCAAGGTCATGCCGGGCGATCCGCCACCGCCGCTTCGGCGAACGTCGCCATCTGCCCGTGCAGATCGCAGGCCAGACGCAACAGGGGCACCGCCAGCGCTGCGCCACTGCCTTCGCCCAGACGCAGACCGAGTTCCAGCAACGGCTCGGCGCCGAGGGTTTCCAGCACATGACGATGGCCTGGTTCAGCACCGCGATGACCGAACAGCAGCCACTCGCGACACGCCGGATTCAGGCGTACCGCGACCAGCGCCGCGACCGTGCAGATAAAGCCGTCGACCAGCACCGCAACGCCTTCCTGCGCGCATGCCAGATACGCACCGACCAGCGCCGCGATTTCGAAACCGCCAAGATTGAACAGCGTCTGCAACGCATCTCCGCGCTGGGCTGCGTGCAACGCCAGTGCGCGTTCGATCACTTGGGCTTTATGGCTGACACCTTCGGCATTAAGCCCGGTGCCGGGGCCCGTCAGGTGCACCACCGGGCAATCGAGCAAAGCACAGGCCAGCGCGCTGGCGGCCGTGGTGTTGCCGATGCCCATTTCGCCGCCGATGAACAACTGCGCGCCGGCCGCTCTCGCTCGCAGCACGCTGTCACGACCAGCCTGCAGCGCGAGTTCGCCTTGGGCTTGGGTCATCGCCGCGCCCTGAACGAAATTTGCCGTGCCGGGGCCGATATTCAAGTGACGCACACCCGCCAGGTTCAGCGCGGGATTAACGGTGCCCAGATCGACCACTTCCAGCTGCGCGCCGAGCTGCCGCGCCAGCACGCTGATCGCCGCGCCGCCACTGACGAAGTTGAGCAGCATCTGCCCGGTGACTTCCTGCGGGAACGCCGAAACCCCTTCAGCCACCACGCCGTGGTCGCCGGCAAAAATCGCGATCCAGATCTGCTCCAGTGTCGGTTTGACCTGGCCTTGCAGACCGGCCAGTTGCACCGCCACCGCTTCCAGCTGCCCCAGCGAACCGGCCGGTTTGGTCAGTTGCTGTTGGCGCGCGGCGGCTTGCTCAACGATATCGGCGTTCACCGGTTTGCACGGGTTCAGCCACCAGGTGTGGGTCATAGCGCAGATCCTTTCAGAGTCAGGGGCAGGCCGGCGACGGTCAGGACAACACGCTGACAGCGCTCAGCCAGAGCTTGATGCAGCCAACCGGCTTCATCGACGTAGCGGCGAGTCAATTCGCCCAGCGGCACGACACCCATTCCGGTCTCGTTGCTGACAAAAATGATTTCCCCCGGCAGCGTGGCCAGGCAGTTGAGCAAGGCTTCGCGTTCGGCGGCGAGGCGTTCGGCGTCGTCGAGCATCAGCAGGTTGGTCAGCCACAGGGTCAGGCAATCGACCAGCAGGCAACGCTCGGCGCTGGCGGATTCGCGCAGGACGCGGGCCAGTTCGAGGGGCTCTTCGATGAGCGCCCATTCGGCTGGGCGACGGGCGCGGTGGTGGGCAACGCGGTCGTTCATTTCGCCATCGAGCGGTTGGCTGGTGGCGATGTAGGTGACCGCAAGATTACTTTCGCTGGCGAGTTTTTCCGCCAGACGGCTTTTGCCGGAGCGGGCGCCGCCGAGGATTAGTTGGAGCATGGGTTTATCCAGAGAATGTGTGGTGGGACAACTGGCCTCATCGCGGGCAAGCCTTGCTCCTACAGGGATTGCATCGCCCTTGTAGGAGCAAGGCTTGCCCGCGAAGAGGCCAGCACAGGCAGCTCAAATCCCACAGAGCTGACGCAACAGATTGGTATCCAAATGCTGCTCGACCAAATCCGCCAAGCGCTCGATATCGCGCTCGCGCAAGCCGTGGTAATCCACTTCCTGCACATCGCTCAACCCGGCCCAACGCAGCAACGCCGCACTCGCCGCCGGTGATTCGAACAAGCCATGCAGATATGTGCCAAACACCTGCCCATCAACGCTCTGCGCACCATCGCAACGCCCATCATCCAGATGCACCGCGGCATTCTCCAGCGCCGCCCCGGTCGTCACCCCAGCATGAATTTCATAGCCACTGACTTCGGCATTTTCCAACGCCAAACGCCCACGCACATTGCGCAATTGCTTCTCGGCTTCAAGCGTCGTTGCAAACGCCAGCAAACTTAGACCCGCACTCGAACCGGGCGCGCCTTCCAAGCCGAGCGGATCATGCACCTGCTCACCGAGCATCTGCAGGCCGCCACAAATCCCCAGCACTTTGCCGCCGTAGCGCAAATGCCGACTGATCGCCGTGTCCCAGCCATTGGCGCGCAAATACGCCAGATCACTGCGCACGCTTTTCGAGCCCGGCAGGATGATCAGATCGGCCGCAGGAATCGCCTGCCCTGGCCCGACAAATTGCAGATCGACCTGCGGATGCAAACGCAGCGGATCAAAATCGGTGTGGTTACTGATGCGCGGCAGCACCGGCACCAGCACTTTCAGCACTTGTTCGGCCTTGTCGGTCTGGCGCTGATCGATACCGTCCTCGGCTTCCAGATGCAGATCCATCACGTACGGCAACACGCCCACCACCGGTTTGCCGGTGCGCTCCTCCAGCCAATCAAGGCCCGGTTGCAGCAAGGCGATGTCGCCGCGAAAACGGTTGATGATGAAGCCTTTGACCCGCGCCTGTTCACTCGGCGAAAGCAGTTCCAGTGTGCCGACCAGATGGGCGAAAACCCCGCCACGATTGATGTCGGCAATCAGCAGCACCGGGCAATCCACCGCCTCGGCGAAGCCCATGTTGGCGATGTCGCCGGCACGCAGATTGATCTCGGCCGGCGAGCCCGCGCCCTCAACCATCACCAGTGGATACGCGGCGCTGAGTCGCTCGTGAGAAGCCAAAACCGCTTTCATCGCGATGGCTTTGTAGTCGTGATAGGCCACGGCGTTCATCGACGTGACCGCGCGACCATGAATGATCACTTGCGCGCCGGTGTCGCTGTTCGGTTTGAGCAGCACCGGGTTCATGTCGGTGTGCGGTTCGAGGAACGCCGCTTGCGCCTGCACCGCTTGCGCACGACCGATCTCGCCACCGTCCGCCGTCACGGCGCTGTTGAGCGCCATGTTCTGCGGTTTGAACGGCACAACCGCGACGCCTTGACGCGTCGCCCAGCGGCACAGCGCCGTCACCAGCGTGCTTTTGCCGGCGTCGGAAGTGGTGCCCTGCACCATCAGGGTGGTCATGGTTTGTCCTTGGTAAAAGCGATGAAAGCCTGTTCGAGACGCGCTTCTTCGGCTGCGTCGGCAGGCAAGCCGAAACGCAGACTGCTGTTGTGCGTGAAGAGGCGCAGAAGAATGCCGCGTCGGGCCATGAATTCGTACAGCGTTTGCGCTTGATCAGTGATCAGCCACTGAAACAAGGCGCAGCCGCCCTGCGGTTTGAAGCCGTAGCGTGCGAGCAGCGCTGCCAGCCGTTCGCTCGCTTCATCGCTGCGAATCCGTTGGCGTTTGTGATTTTCAGTGTCTTGCAGACAGGCTTGACCGAGCACCCGCGTCGGCCCGCTGACGACCCACGGCCCGACCTGTTCGGCGAGCAAACGGAGCAATTTGCGCTCGGCCAATACAAAGCCCAAACGTACACCGGCCAAGCCGAAAAACTTGCCGAACGAACGCAACACGATCAGTCCGACCTGATGCGCGTGCGCCGCCAGGCTCAACTGCGGCGTGTTGTCCATGAACGCTTCATCGACCACCAGCCAGCCGCCGCGCTGCGCCAGTCGCGCATGCCAGTCGAGCAATCGCGCTGGAGTCAGGCTCAGGCCGGTTGGATTGTTCGGGTTGACCACCACCAGCACGTCGAGGTTGTCCAGATAGAACTCGACTTCCTGCTCCTGCACTTCGCGCACGATGTAACCGTTGCGGCGCCAGGCTTCAGCGTGTTCGGCATAGCACGGCGACAGCACGCCAACCTTGCCGGCGCGACGCAAACGCGGCAGCAACTGGATGGCCATCTGCGAACCGGCCACCGGCAGTACCTGATTTGCTCCGTAGTAATCGCACGCCGCTTGTTCCAGACCGTCATCGGTTTCCGGCAAACGGGCCCAGGCACGCAAGGGGATTTCCGGGATCGGAAATGGCCACGGCGCGAGACCGCTGGACAGGTCGAGCCAGTCACCCTCGGCGATGCCGTAATCGAGTGCAGCCTTGCGCAGCCGGCCACCGTGCTCAAGCATAGAATTCAGCCCCCACGCAGAGAATCAGCAACCATAACCATACCCCGCGCTGCACCAATTGCCAGCCACGGTCGATGGAATCGGCGTCGGCGGGAGCGCCTTCGCCCAGTTGCGGACGCTCGTGCAGTTCGCCGTGGTAAATCGCCGGGCCGCCCAACTCCACGCCCAGTGCACCGGCGCCTGCGGCCATCACCGGGCCGGCGTTGGGGCTGTCCCACTTCGGTGCCTGTGTGCGCCAGCATTTCAATGCCAGTCGGGTTTTGCCGAGCAACGCGTAGGTCAATGCCACCAGACGCGCAGGAATGTAGTTCAACACGTCGTCGATTTTTGCCGCCGCCCAGCCGAAGCGTTCGAAACGTTCGTTGCGATAACCCCACATCGCGTCGAGCGTGTTGCTCAAGCGATAGAGCACCACGCCGGGCGCACCGGCCACGACAAACCAGAACAGTGCGGCGAACACCGCGTCGCTGCCGTTTTCCAGCACCGACTCAGTGGCGGCACGGGCGACCGCAGTGCTATCAAGTTCATCGGTCTGCCGGCTGACCAGATAGCCGACACGCTTGCGTGCTTCGTCCAGATCATCCGCACGCAACGCCGCAGCGACCGGGGCGACATGCTCGCCGAGGCTGCGCATGCCGAGGGCGCAATACAGCGCGAGAATCTCGACGATCCAACCGACATAAGGCGCCCAGGAAAACGCCGTCGCCAGCAGTGTCAGCGGCAGCACGGCGATCACCCACGCGGTGACGCCATGACTGCGCCAGCCGCGCCCTTCACCGTTGAAACGTTGCTCGATGCGCCCGGCGAAATTGCCAAACGCCACCAGCGGATGCCAGCGTTTCGGTTCACCGAGCAGCGCATCCAGCGCCACCGCGGCGACACTCAACAACGCCACACTCATTGACTCACTCCCCAATAATTTTCATACAGCAACTCATTCAGCGGCCGCGCCTGCGCCCACCCTTCGAGTACCAGCATCGGCGCCGGATAGAATTCCTTGACCGGGCCCAGACACAAAACCGCCAGCGGCTTGGCCCCTGCCGGCAGTTTCAACAACTCCGCCAGCGCTTGCGGTTCGAACAGCGAGACCCAGCCCATGCCCAAGCCTTCTGCGCGCGAGGCCAGCCACAGATTCTGAATCGCGCAGGACAACGAGGCCATGTCCATTTCCGGCAGCGTGCGGCGACCGAAGATGTGTTTTTCGCGATCATCCATCAGCGCCGCGACCAGCACTTCGGCGCAGTCGTTGATGCCTTCGACTTTGAGCTTCATGAACTCGTCGCTGCGCTCGCCGAGGGCTTCGGCGGTGCGGATGCGTTCTTCTTCGACGAGGTGCTGGATTTGGCTGCGCAGGGTTCGGTCGCTGATGCGGATGAAGCGCCAGGGCTGCATCAGGCCGACGCTTGGGGCCTGGTGGGCGGCTTCCAGAAGTCGGCGCAGCAGATCAGGTTCGACGCTGCCGCCGGTGAAATGGCGCATGTCGCGGCGTTCGGCTATTGCCCGATACACCGCTTCGCGTTCCGCCTCTGAAAATGCGTTGTCTGTCATGGCCCTTTCGCGAGCAGGCTCGCTCCCACAGGGGATCCGGTTTCTTCAGGCAATGCATCAGCTAGCCTGCCACCATCCTCAGGAGATTGAATTTCTTCAGGAAGCACATTGGCCACTGTGGGAGCGAGCCTGCTCGCGAAGGCGCCCTCAGGATCAGGCAGAAAAAGTGCAGCGACAGCCACAGGATTCGACGGAAAATAAAAGTGCACATAAGAAGCCGTCATCCGCCCCTCACGATAAACCGCCTCAGCCCCTCGCCCTCCATTGGGGCTCAACCCCCGGGCAATCGGCGTCAGCTTAGTCGTGGTCAACGAGTGATGATACGTGTGCCCACGCAACGCCCCTTCCGGCAGATCCACCGCTTGCAACGCCAACGCCGCCAGACGCTTTTGCATCACCGCATCGCCCTTGAGCAACCCGACCAGCTCAGCGCGAGTGCCTTCAACATCCGTCAACGAATCGAGCAAATACAACATCCCGCCACACTCAGCCAGCAACGGCTTCCCCGCCGCATGATGCGCACGGATCGCCGCAACCATCGCGGTGTTCTGCGACAGCGCGACGTGATGCAATTCCGGATAACCACCGGGCAAATACAGACTGTCCGCCTCAGGCAATTGCGTATCGCGGATCGGCGAGAAGAAGCTCAACTCGGCGCCCATCGCACGCAATAGATCCAGACTCGCGCCATAAGTAAAGGCGAACGCCTCATCACGGGCGACAGCAATGCGCACATTTTTCAGCAACGGCTCGACAGCAATCACGTCAGGCGCGGCAAATTCCACGGCCGGTGGCAGCGCTACCTCGCAACTACTGGCGAGCGCTTCGGCGGCGGCGTCGAGACGCACATCGAGGTCATTCAATTCGCTGGCCTGCACCAGACCAAGATGCCGGCTCGGCAGTTCGATACCGGTCTCGCGCGACAACGCGCCGTACCAACGCAAACCTTCAGTGAGACTGCCTTCGAGCAACTGCGCATGGCGCAAGGTGCCGACGCGGTTGGCCAGCACGCCAGCAAACGGCAGATCCGGCTGATACTTGGCCAAGCCCAGCGCCAACGCACCAAAGGTCTGCGCCATCGCGGTGCCGTCGATCACGCCGAGCACCGGCACACCAAAATGCCGCGCCAGATCAGCGCTGGAGGGCGTGCCATCGAACAGCCCCATCACGCCTTCGATCAAAATCAGATCCGCCTCGGCGGCGGCTTCCCACAACAGCCGACGACTTTCCTGCTCGCCGACCATCCACATATCAAGCTGATACACCGGCGCACCGCTGGCGCGTTCGAGGATCATCGGGTCGAGAAAGTCCGGGCCGCATTTGAACACGCGCACCTTGCGCCCCTGATTGCGATGCAAACGGGCGAGCGCGGCGGTGACGGTGGTCTTGCCCTGACCGGAGGCCGGCGCGGCGATAAGTACCGCCGGGCAGTGACGTGGTTGATTCAAAGTTCGACGCCTTTCTGCGCTTTGATGCCGGCCTGGAAGGCGTGTTTGAGCATGCCCATTTCGGTGACCGTGTCGCCCATTTCGATCATTTCCGGCTTGGCCGCACGACCGGTGACAATCACGTGCTGCATCGGCGGACGTGCCTGCAAATCGCTGAGCACCTGATCGAGATCGAGGTAGCCGTGCTTGAGGGCGATGTTTAACTCATCGAGCACCACCAGACCGATCGACGGATCGCGCAGCAGTTCGCGGGACACGGCCCACGCAGCTTCGGCAGCGGCGATGTCGCGCTGACGATCCTGGGTTTCCCAGGTGAAGCCCTCGCCCATCACGTGGAAGCGAACTTGTTCGGGGAAGCGGCGGAAAAACAACTCTTCACCGGTACTGTTGCGGCCCTTGATGAACTGCACCACGCCGCACTGCATGCCGTGGCCCATGGCGCGGGCGAGCATGCCGAACGCCGAACTGCTTTTGCCTTTGCCATTGCCGGTCAGCACCAGCACCAGGCCGCACTCGTCGGGAGAGTTGGCGATGCGTTCGTCGATCACGGCTTTTTTGCGCTGCATACGCGCCAGATGGCGTTCGTCGCGCTCGGGGGAATCAGTCATGGGGGAGCTCTCCGTTGAGGCTGGATAACGGCGGGCAGGCACAAGAATAGACGGCAAAAAGCCTGGCATCGCCCACCGTGATGCCGCTGGATGGATCAGGCCGGTCTCCGGGCTCATGAGCGGCATTGGCCTGGCTGCGCGCCTTCCCGCTTCTGTCGAGGCAGTGGCTCATGGCGCAGCTTTTACTCATTTACCGTTGCGGGGGCAGCGCCGGGATCGTGATCGTTCTTCGCATGAAGACAACCCTCACCGGCTTCCCTGTTTCACTCTGTCGACGTGGGTCACAGAGCACCTGAAACAAGCCGCGAAGGTTAGAGGGTTGGGGGTGGAGCGTCAATTAAAGAGGCGGCTGACGGACGATTATCTGCCGTTGATCAATTATCGGCCGGCAATCTTGTGCAAGGCTGTTACAAATGATATCAAAGAGCCATGCTTTTCCATAAAAGCAACTCACAAGAATAAGGATGATGACGATGCAAGGCATGATCATCAGCAACCCGCGCCTGGAATTCCTGCGCCCGATGCTTGAACGCTGGTTTGACTGTATCGACCGTTACAACGCCGTGCGCGGCGACAGCGACACGCCGTACTGGCATGACGAGAAAGCCAATCTCGGCTTGCTGACCGCGGCGGCGTGGATGGCCGAACTGGTCACCCTCAACGACACCGCCACGCGCAAGCAAAACGAAGACGGCGAGCGCAATGCCCGCGCCGATCTGTTCATCGCAGGGCCAGAAGACCGCGCTTACCTTCAAGCCACGCAGCGCTGGCCGCGAGTGAACAACCTCAACCTCACGCAAGCACTTCTCGACATCACCAGCGACGCCAAACGCATCAGCTTCGCCAGCGATCTCAAGCTCGGCTGCCTGTTCGTCGCCCCGCAAAAAACCCAGCAGAGTGCCAGCCCCGAAGAACTGCAGGACATGGTCGACGACTTGCAAAAGGAACATACCTGCGCGGTCGCCTGGTATTTCCCCTACGCCTACCGCAAATTGCGCAGCGAGGCCGGCAACTATCACCCCGGCATCGCCGTGCTGTTCAAAGAGGCTCGCGGCTGAGGTTGAACCATCGGGCTTGCGCCCTCCTCTATGATTAAGAACGCATTCATAGGAAAGATCAGTCATGCGCAAGCCCCAGCTCGTTTTTGTCATCGCTCTGGCCGGAGGGCTCGCCGCGTGTGGTGAAACCTCCAGCCTGCAAGTCTCCGACGGCACCGGCCCTTCGCCGAAACTGCCCGAACCGAACAAAACCCTGATCCCCACCGTGAACATCGCCCCGGCGATTGGCTGGCCCGAAGGCGGCAAACCGACAGCGGCGGCCGGTACGCAAGTCGCAGCGTTTGCCGAAGGCCTCGATCATCCGCGCTGGATGTACGTGCTGCCCAACGGTGATGTGCTGGTGGCGGAAACCAACGCCCCGCCGAAACCGGACGACAGCAAAGGCATTAAAGGCTGGGTGATGAAGAAAGTCATGGGCAAGGCCGGCGCCGGCGTACCGAGCCCGAATCGCATCACTTTGCTGCGCGACGCTGACCACGATGGCGTCGCCGAGACGCGCACGGTGTTTTTGCAGAACCTCAATTCGCCGTTTGGCATGACACTGGTTGGCAATGACTTGTACGTTGCTGACACGGATCGTTTGCTGCGCTTCAACTACGAGCCCGGCGCGACCGAGATCAAATCGCAGCCGATCAAAGTGACTGACTTGCCGGGCGGCACGCTCAACCATCACTGGACGAAAAACGTCATCGCCAGCAAGGACGGCAGCAAGCTGTACGTCACCGTCGGCTCGAACAGCAACGTCGGCGAAAATGGTCTGGATCAAGAAGAAGGCCGCGCGGCGATCTGGGAAGTGGATCGCGCGACCGGCAATCACCGGATCTTCGCTTCAGGCATCCGCAACCCCAATGGCTTGGCGTGGGAGCCTACCAGCGGCGCGCTGTGGACGGCGGTGAATGAGCGTGACGAGATTGGCAGCGATCTGGTGCCGGACTACATCACCTCGGTGAAGGACGGCGGTTTCTATGGCTGGCCGTTCAGTTATTACGGCCAGCATGTCGATGTTCGAGTGAATCCGCAGAATCTGGATCTGGTGGCCAAAGCCATCGCCCCGGATTACGCGGTCGGCCCTCACACGGCGTCTTTGGGCCTGACCTTCGCCGAAGGCAACACCTTGCCGGCGCAGTTCAAGGAAGGCGCGTTTATCGGCCAGCACGGCTCGTGGAACCGTAAACCGCACAGTGGTTATAAAGTGATTTTTGTGCCATTTACCGGCGGTAAGCCGAGTGGAACGCCGGTGGATGTGTTGACCGGTTTTCTCGACAAAGATGAGAACGCGCTGGGTCGCCCGGTGGGCGTGGTGATTGATCAGCAAGGTGGATTGCTGGTGGCGGATGATGTTGGCAACAAGGTTTGGCGAGTGTCTTCTACCAAATAACTTAGCGCCGTACACATAACAAATGTGGGAGCGAGCCTGCTCGCGAAAGCGGTCTATCAGTCGACTCAAGGGTGACTGAAACTACGCATTCGCGAGCAGGCTCGCTCCCACATTGGGGTTTTGTGTTGGCCTTATTACGGGTTACGCGCCAGATGCTCCGGCTGCAACACCCGCTTCGCGCTCAGATAAGCCTTCTGCCAATACGCCTTCGACAGACTGTCCAGCTTCACCGTGCCACCCGTGGCCGGCGCATGCACGAAGCGCCCTTCACCAACGTAAATCCCCGCATGACTGACCTGCGAACCACCATTGGTGGCGAAGAAGATCAGGTCGCCGGTCTGCAAGCCTTCCTTACCGACATTCGGCGCCTGCATCACGATCAGGTCGCGCGTGGTGCGTGGCAGGTTGATGCCCGCCGCATCGCGGTAAACAAAGCCGATCAGGCCACTGCAATCAAATCCCGAATCCGGCGTATTGCCGCCCCAGCGATACGGCGTGCCGACCAGGCCGAGCGCGCGGAACAGCACGTCTTCAGCAGCAGGCGAAAAAGATTCTGAGGGGGCGAACACGATCGGGGCGCGAACCACCGGCGCAGGGGGCGGTGTGCGACTGGCGCAAGCGCTGAGCAGCGCTGCGAAGACGATCAAAACGAGGCGGGCCGACGTGGTCATAAGCAGAACATCCTGATCTGGCTGCGGCTAATTCTGCCGATTGGGCAGAAAACAAAACCGCCCGCGTACGCACGCAGGCGGTTTGCCATCAATATAGATTCAGGATTCTAGCGGCTACGCGGCAAACTTCAAGTAAGACTTTAACTTCACCTTGTAAAGTATAGGTCTACTCCCTTGCCGTGAACCGTTTTGTCGCCGCGAACGCGGCGACAACGGGGGAATTACTTGCGAGCGGTGACCACGGTCGGGGCCATGGCGAGTGCACGCTTGGCTTCGATGAAGGTCTTGCTCCAGTAGCTGTCACCGAGGTTGTCGATGCGAACACCGCCGCTACGACGACTGCTGGAGTGAATGAACTGGTTATCGCCCAGGTAGATCCCGGCGTGACTGACACGACCGCGACGACCATTGGTGGCGAAGAACAGCAGATCGCCCGGTTCCAGATCGCTACGCGAGACCAGTGGTGCGTCTACGTTGATCATTTCGCGGGTGGAGCGCGGCAGATTCATGCCGGCTTCTTCGCGGAACAGGTAACCGATGAAACCGCTGCAGTCGAAACCGGCTTCAGAGGTACCGCCGAAACGGTAACGGGTACCGATCAGGGACATGCCGCGTTCGAGAATGCTGTCGGCCAGAACCGGCAATTCATACGGCTTGCTGCCGCTGAAGTCTGCGAGTTCTTTTTCGGTAGCCAGCTCTTCCTGATAAATAACGGAAGACTGCGCTGTGGAAGAATTTTTAACCTGTTGAGGCTGCTCTTGAACTGGAGAATGAGCAGCGCAACCGTACAACAGGGTGACGAGTGCGAGAGGCACGAGGGGTGCGAAGCGCTTTAGCATGGGCACGACCGTGGCTGATAGTTGTAAAGAAGCCGAGACTATGCCCGCTATCAACCTCATTTGCAAATTCAATCGATCTTTTTGTGACTTCTCGGTTTCTCGTTTACATCTAAGCGCTTAAACCCATTTCACTCGTTACGCGGCCTGCACCCGGTGCAGGAAAGCGCTTTTACTGACGCCTGAAATATGCCGAAACGTGCTAAAAGCCGCAGAGACAAAGGGCTGGCTACCAACCGAGAGTTTCTTTAAGGAAGGGAATTGTCAGCTTGCGCTGAGCTTGCAGCGAGGCCTGATCGAGCTGTTCGAGCAGATCAAACAACGCGCTCATGCTGCGGGTACCGCGAGTCAGAATGAAATGCCCGACTTCGTCGGTCAGGTGCAGACCGCGCCGTGACGCGCGCAATTGCAGGGCACGTAATTTGTCTTCGTCGGAAAGGGGGCGCATCTGGAAAATCAGCGCCAGGGTCAGACGTGATTTGAGGTCGGCCAGTTTGACCGGCAATTCACGTGGCGAGGTTGCCGCCGCAATCAACAACCGTCGACCGCTGTCACGCAAGCGGTTGAACAGGTGAAACATCGCCTCTTCCCAGTCAGCCTTGCCGGCAATCACCTGCAAATCATCCAGGCAAACCAGTTCGTACTGTTCAAGATTGTCGAGGATTTCCACACCGCGATCCATCAACTCGGCCAACGGCAGGTACACCGCCGGTTCGCCCATCTGTTCGAAGCGCAAACACGCAGCCTGCAACAGATGCGTACGCCCTACCCCGTGCTTGCCCCAAAGATAAATCAGGCTTTCGGTCCAGCCGGCGTCGGCTTCGCATAGGCGCTCGACATAGCCGAGTGCAGCGGCATTTGCGCCTGGGTAGTAGTTGATAAAGGTGGCGTCGTCACGCAGACGCACACCTAGGGGCAGCTGAATCGGTTTCATGCTGACTGAACAGTTCTCAAGGAACCGTTAGTGGCCTCTGTGTAAAGTTTGCGAAGTTTATACCCGTGAGGCGGAGCGCACAATGCAGCAGACCCCAAGCAAAATCAAAGGTTTGCGTTAACACCCTGGTTTTATGACAGTTTCTCTGACGCAATCACCTGCATGACACGGGCCAACCCGGCGCACCGCCGGGCTGTCCGTCGTGATTACAACTCCGGCTCATCCACTCCGCTGTACATATCAGAGTCTTTATACAAATCGTGCATATGGCGCACCAAGACCATGATCACCGCAGCCACCGGCAGCGCCAGCAGCACACCGGTAAAACCAAACAGCTCGCCACCGGCCAGAATCGCGAAGATCACCGCCACCGGGTGCAGGCCAATGCGGTCGCCGACCAGCAACGGTGTCAGCACCATGCCTTCCAGCGCCTGACCGACCATGAACACCGCGACGATGCCGACCATCGGGTACAGATCGCCACCAAACTGGAACAACCCGGCAATCAGCGCCGCACCGATACCAATCACGAAGCCCATATAAGGCACGATCGCCGCCAGACCCGCGATCAGGCCGATCAACAGCCCCAACTCCAGACCGACGAGCATCAGACCCGCCGCATAAATCACGCCCAGCGCGAGCATCACCAGCAACTGACCACGCACAAACGCGCCCAGCACCTCATGACATTCGCCGGCCAGCGCTACCACGCGCTCTTCGCGATCACGCGGCAGCAGGCTGCGGATCTTGGCCATCATCACGTCCCAGTCGCGCAGCAAGTAGAAACTCACCACCGGGATCAGCACCAGATTCGCCAGCAGGCCGATCAACGCCAGACTCGACGCCGTGGCCTGACTCAGCACCACACTGACGATGTCGGTGGTCTGACCCATGTGTTCGCTGATGGCCGCTTTGACCTTGTCGAACTTCCAGAAGCCGTCCGACAGCCCAAGCTTCGCCTGCGCCCACGGCAGCGCCGTGTGCTGCAGCCAGTCGAGCATTTGCGGCGCCAGTTCGTACAAACGCAGCAACTGCTTGGCGAGCATCGGTACCAGCACCAGCAACAGCGTGGTGACGATCAGGGTGAATAAAGCAAACACCGCGATCACGCCCCACGTACGCGACAGCCCGAGCTTCTCCAGGCGATCCACCAGCGGATCGAACAGATACGCGAGCAGCAGCGCCACCAGAAACGGTGTGAGGATCGGGTGCAGCAACCATACAAACGCGCAAAGCAGGACAACCCCACCGAGCCAGAACCAACGCCGCGTATCGGCCATGAACCACTCCTGCTTCTATATAAGGAAAGACTTACCAGCGAAACCGTAACGACGGTGCTGCCGGTGTCGGGGCCGGAGCCGCGACCGGAGCCGCACCTGCCACCGCAGGTTGCGGCGGCGCGACCGGTGCAGGCGCCTCGGCCGGCAATTCCTGCAACTTCGCCAGCGACAACTGCGCGCGCATCTGGTCGGCACTGCCATTGACCCGATAGACGATGCGATCGCCATCAACACTCTGCAGACGCACGCCGAACGGTTCGAGTAACCGCAACAGCGCCGCATAATGCTCAAGATTCATGCCTTGCACTTCCAGAGTCTGCTGCCCCGACGCACCCGGTTTGGCAACAAAACGTGGCGCCAGACGCTCAGCCACCGCCAGCATCACCGCATCGGCCACAGCAGCCTGATCGGCGCCCTGCACAGTGCCGGCCTCTTTCTGCTCACCCAGCCACAAATGCCATTTCGCCTGCCACTGCCCGCCTTCTTCGCGCGCATGCACGGCCAGCAAGGCATCTGCGTTGTAGCGTTCGGAAACCCCGCGCAACGGCCCCGGATCCGTACCCTCCAGCGCCGGCGCAGTCGCGACCAGTTGTTCACTCAGATCCGCCAACGGCAAACGCAGCGGCAAACCACGATGCTGAGCCGCCACACGCAATGGCCCGGCAGTCGATTGACCATCACCCACCAGATACGTGCCGTCCGCTGACTCGTTCAGCCACCAGCTCAGGATCGACGGCCGACTGGCGCCCCACATCGACAGCCCGGCGCGGCGCAAGGCCTGCTCGGTGGCGTTCGGATCGAAGTTGACCTTGAGCACCTCCGGCGGCCCGGCGTCGAAGCCGAACTGAGTGATGATCTGCTGCGGATTCTTGCGAATATCCGCCAGCCCGGGATTTTGCGCAGCTTTCGGGTCACCGGTCAGGCGCAACACCAACGTATCCAGTGCGGCCTGAGTAGCGCGATCACGCTCCTCCGGCGCCTGGCTGGTGACCGGCTGACTGACTTGATAGAGACCTTTGAGGTTTTCGGCATGACTCGCCAGGCTGACCACAGACAAACAACCCACAACCAACAATTTACGAAAAAGCATGGAAAATTCCCGTCGACAGGAGCGGCTGGAACAGGCCGCGTGAACCGGTTAAGCAAGGCTGTGACCCTTGACCCTCGCAAAACATTCACACGGCGGCGGTAAGTTTTTACGTAGTGATAACGATAGACGGTTAATTGCCACACCTTATACAGGCAGTGATACGCCTTAATTGCAAAAAATTTCCCGAGATAATGGCCCTGCCCGTCGGTGCGAGGATGGCCGCTGCCCCTCAAGCCTGATAAAATCGCGCGCCTTCGCAGACCGGCAACAGCCGGGCCCCTCGAAACTCGCGTGAGGCACTCGCCCCCTCGATTTCGATGTTCCCGCTGAACTCGGTCGTTACCCCTGAATCCCCTCCCCTAAAGGCCTGGATCATGAGCAAGCAACCCTCCCTGAGCTACAAGGACGCCGGTGTAGACATCGACGCCGGTGAAGCATTGGTCGAACGCATCAAGAGCGTCGCCAAGCGCACTGCGCGCCCGGAAGTCATGGGCGGCCTGGGCGGTTTCGGCGCCCTCTGCGAAATCCCGGCCGGCTACAAGCAGCCAGTGCTGGTTTCCGGCACCGACGGCGTCGGCACCAAGCTGCGTCTGGCGCTGAACCTGAACAAGCACGACAGCATCGGCATCGACCTGGTTGCCATGTGCGTCAACGACTTGGTGGTGTGCGGCGCTGAGCCACTGTTCTTCCTCGACTACTACGCCACCGGCAAACTCAATGTCGAGACCGCGACCCAAGTGGTGACCGGCATCGGCGCTGGCTGCGAACTGTCGGGTTGCTCGCTGGTTGGCGGCGAAACCGCTGAAATGCCAGGCATGTACGAAGGCGAAGACTACGACCTGGCCGGCTTCTGCGTCGGCGTTGTGGAAAAAGCTGAAATCATCGACGGTTCGAAAGTCGCCACCGGTGACGCGCTGATCGCGCTGCCATCGTCCGGCCCGCACTCGAACGGCTACTCGCTGATCCGCAAGATCATCGAAGTCTCCGGTGCTGACATCGAAAACATCCAGCTCGACGGCAAACCGCTGACCGACCTGCTGATGGCCCCGACCCGCATCTACGTGAAGCCGCTGCTCAAGCTGATCAAAGACACCGGCGCCGTCAAAGCCATGGCCCACATCACCGGTGGCGGCCTGCTCGACAACATCCCGCGCGTTCTGCCAAAAGGCGCTCAGGCTGTTGTTGACGTCGCCAGCTGGACTCGCCCGGCCGTGTTCGACTGGCTGCAAGAGCAAGGCAACGTTGACGAAACCGAGATGCACCGCGTGCTGAACTGCGGCGTCGGCATGGTCATCTGCGTGGCTCAGGAGCACGTTGAAGTCGCCCTGAACACCCTGCGTGACGCTGGCGAGCAGCCTTGGGTGATCGGTCAGATCGCTGCTGCGGCCGAAGGCGCAGCTCAGGTTGATCTGCAGAACCTTAAGGCTCATTAATGTCCGCACCCTGTGATGTCGTGGTGCTGTTGTCCGGCACCGGCAGTAACTTGCAGGCTTTGATCGACAGCACGCGAGCCGGCGACAGCCCGGTTCGCATCGCTGCGGTGATTTCCAACCGCGCCGACGCGTACGGCCTGCAACGCGCCAGTGACGCGGGTATTGCTACCCGCTCGCTGGATCACAAGGCATTCGAAGGTCGCGAGGCCTTCGATGCTGCACTGATCAAACTGATCGACGAATTCCAACCCAAACTCGTGGTACTGGCCGGTTTCATGCGCATTCTCAGCGCTGATTTCGTTCGCCATTACCAAGGGCGCCTGCTCAACATCCATCCGTCGCTGCTACCCAAATACAAAGGGTTACACACTCATCAGCGCGCACTGGAAGCCGGCGACACGGAGCACGGCTGCTCCGTGCACTTCGTCACCGAGGAACTCGATGGCGGACCACTGGTCGTACAGGCAGTAATACCGGTAGAGTTGCACGATTCGCCGCAGAGTCTGGCGCAGCGGGTACACGTTCAGGAACACCTGATCTACCCGATGGCCATACGCTGGTTTGCTGAAGGCCGGCTGGCCCTCGGTACGGACGGTGCTTTACTGGATGGCCAGTTACTCGCGGCCAGCGGCCACTTGATTCGACACTAGGAGATTTTATGCGTCGCGCCCTGCTTCTCGCTTGCGCCTTGTTTGCCCTGCCCTTCGCACAGGCAGCAGACCTTCAACCGTTCTCCGCCAGCTACACCGCCGACTGGAAACAGCTGCCGATGAGCGGCACCGCCTCGCGCAGCCTGACCAAGGAAGCCAACGGCGTCTGGAAACTCAGCTTCAAGGCATCGATGATGATCGCCAGCCTGAGCGAAGAAAGCACCCTGACCCTGGACAAGGACACCTTGCTGCCACAGTCCTACCACTTCGAACGTGGCGGTCTGGGCAAAGCGAAAAAGGCTGACCTGGACTTCGACTGGGCCAATAAACTAGTGACCGGCACTGATCGCGGCGACGCCGTGAAGATTCCGCTGAACCGTGGCATGGTCGACAAATCCACCTACCAACTGGCGCTGCAGCACGACGTGGCTGCCGGCAAGAAAAGCATGAGCTATCAGGTGGTTGATGATGGCGAGGTCGATACCTACGACTTCCGCGTGCTGGGTTCGGAGAAAGTCGAAACCAAGGCTGGCCAGATCGATGCGATCAAGGTCGAGCGCGTTCGCGATCCGACACAAAGCAAGCGCATCACCGTCCTGTGGTTCGCCAAGGATTGGGATTACCTGCTGGTTCGCCTGCAACAGGTTGAAACCGACGGCAAGGAGTACAACATCATGCTCCTCGACGGCACGGTCAACGGCAAAGCCGTTAAAGGCAGCTGATTCGACGCACGATGAAAGAGCCCCGCGAGATGCGGGGCTTTTTTTTGCTGGCAACTTGCGCCTCTGTAGGAGCTGCGGCACGCTGCGATCTTTTGATCCTGATCTTAAAAAATCAACATCAAAAGATCGCAGCCTCGTTTCACTCGACAGCTCCTACAGGGGTAATTTCAGACAGAAAACTTCGCCACCATGCTGTTCAAATCCACCGCCAACCGCGACAACTCCTGACTCGCCGCGCTCGTCTGATTGGCCCCAGCCGAGGTCTGCATCGCCAGATCGCGAATGTTCATCAGATTACGATCCACCTCCCGCGCCACCGCCGCCTGCTCCTCCGACGCACTGGCGATGACCAGATTGCGTTCGTTGATCAGCGTAAACGCCGAGGCAATCTCCTCCAGCGCCACTCCGGCAGCTTTCGCCAGCTCCAGTGTCGAACGCGCCCGGACATTACTCTGCTGCATCGAATTAACCGCCGAATCGGTGCCCTGCTGAATCCCGCTGATCATCTGCTCGATCTCGTGCGTCGATTGCTGCGTGCGATGCGCCAGTGCGCGCACTTCATCCGCCACTACCGCAAACCCTCGCCCGGCATCACCGGCCCGCGCTGCTTCAATCGCCGCGTTCAGCGCGAGCAAATTGGTCTGCTCGGCAATCGAGCGAATCACGTCCAGCACCTTGCTGATGCCATGCACCTTGTCCGCCAGATTCTCGACCTGCGTGGCATTGTTGGTCACGTCTTCAGCGAGAAACTCAATCGACGACACGGTCTGCTGCACCTGTTCACGCCCATGCTGAGCAATGCGATCCGATTCACGCGAAGCTTCGGACGTCGCCACCGCATTGCTGGCAACCTCCTCAACCGCTGCCGTCATCTGATTCACCGCCGTCGCCGCCTGTTCGATTTCCAGACTCTGCTGATGCAACCCGCGCGTAGCGTCTTCCGTGACGCAGCTCAGCTCTTCCGAGGCCGAGGCGAGTTGGCTGGAGGATTCGGAAATTCGCCGGATCGTGTCGCGCAAGTTGTGCTGCATGCTTTGCAACGCTTGCAGCAGCCGCGCCGGTTCATCCTTGCCGCTGATAGTGATGTCGCCGGTCAGGTCGCCAGCAGCGACCACTTCCGCCACTCCAAGCGATTGCGCCAGCGGCAGCACGATGCTGCGCGTCAGCATCACCGCGAGACCGATGGTGATCAGCGCGGTAATGCCGATCATCACCCCGACCCACACCCGCGAATTGGTGAACACCAGCCGAGCGGCCTCGGTGGCGAGATTGGCGTTGTGCTTATTCAGCTCGACCAGCTCACGCAGAATGACTGCGATTTCATCGGCCAACGGGCTCATCTGGCCGTTGAGAATGCTCGCCGCCTCTTCCACGCGGTTCTGCGCGGACAGCTGCATGACTTGCGCCTGATATTCCAGGTATTTGTGTTCGGTGACCTTGAAGCGATCAAACAACGCGCGCTCCTCCGGCAGAACAATCAGCACGTCATAAGTTTGCTGGGCTTCGCTGAGCACGCCGCGCAGCTGATTGAGCTTGGCGACGTTCTGCTCAAGCGCCTGCGGATCGCGATTGAGCAGCAGGCGCATGGTCAGCGCACGCAGGCGCAGCATGTCCTGACTCATCTCGCCGACCGCCATCACACTGGGCAGCCAGTTGTTATCGACCTCGTCGGATTGCGCACGCATGTTCGCCATTTGCAGCAGGGCGAACGCCCCAAGGGCAAACACCATCATCGCCAACAGGCCAAAACCCAGACCGGCGCGCGGGGCAATATTGAGACTACGGATACTCATTGCTCTGGTTCCTTCCAAAAGCGCTGCATCAACCCTGCAGCTGGTTGCTTTAGAAGGTATCGGCCCTTTGCGAATTTGCGTAAGACGAAATGGTGATATCAAAACGCCTTAATACTTCGAACGCTTGGCAATAACGTTTCAGCGAGTAATACCGGACTTGGGCGAAGTTTTCGGCAAGATCGCGAGGAAGTTATCCCGCGCGACTTTATGCGCGACCTCTGTAGGCAATGCGTCGAGGAACGGATTGAAGCTGTGCATTTCCTTGCCCAGCTTGTTGAATCGACCTACGACGTCCGAGCCCAGCATGAAGCGCTCAGGGTAGCGCTCGACCAGCGCCAGCCATTCCTTGCGCGGCTTGCCTTGCTCATCCAGCAGATACGGGGTGAGCATGCTCCACGACAGGTCGATATACAGATTCGGGTAGGCCTCCAGCATGCGCGTCAGCGTTGGCAGCAAGAAATCCATCTGTGTCTGATGCCGATGAATCTCGGCGCTGGTGCCGGCGTGCGCCCAGATAAACCGGGTGTGCGGGTGGTTGCGCAGCGGCTCTTCGACTTCCGACAGATAAAGCGGATTTTTCTCACGCTTGGAGGTGATGTTCGAGTGCAACATTACCGGCAAATCGTTCTCGGCGGCCAGGTGATAGATCTTGGTCATCGCCTCATTGTTGGCGCGCGGGGTGTCGCCGGAGGTCAGCGCCGTCAGGTCATCATGACGGGTAAACACTTCGCCAATGCCCTGCCACAGCCCCGGGTACAGATCGAGCATGCGCTGAATGTGCGCGGCGGAGTTCTTGTCGTTCGGATTGAAGCCGGAGAGGAACGGATGAAAGTACGGCCGCTGCTCAGCAGGCAGTTTTTGCACGGCATCGGCGACGATCACATCAGTGGCGCTGTACCAATAGGCATCGGCGTCATCACCGGCGTAATAGCGTGGACGTTTCGGTTCATCTTCGTGCCATTTCTTCGCCACCGGAATGCCGGAAATCATCACATGCTCGACGGAATTGTCTTTCATCGCTGTCAGCAACTTCGGCATGCCAGCGGTTTCCTGGAAAAAATCCACGTAATGCAGGTGCGCATCGCTGTAGGTGTAATCCCGCGCATGGGCGGCACCGGCAATCAGCAACAGGCTGGCAAGACTCAAACGAAACAAGGACACAAGTAATCTCCGGCAGGTAGGCACAGACTAGACCCCAGCGCAGCCACCGGGGTTCAGCCAGCCGGAAAGTGAAACGTTCAGCGGCGACAATGCTCTATAACTGCAAGATCCTTTTTTGATCGAAGTACATTTTCCCACCGATAGCGAGGTTCACATGACCATCACCGTCAATACCGTCTCTGCCGAAGGTTTCCGTCACTCCGTAAAAATCGATGATCTCGAATTGTTCACCGACGTCCCGGCAGCTGCCGGCGGTGAAGGCACGGCGCCAGAGCCGCACGATTATTTCGACGCCGCGCTGGGCGCCTGCAAAGCCCTGACCCTGAAAATGTACGCAAAAAAGAAAGACATCCCGCTGACCGGTGTGGGCGTCGACGTCAAACGCGACAACAGCGAAGAGCAGAAAGGCAGATACGTCCTGCACGTCACCCTCACCCTCAAAGGCGTGCTCACCGATGCTCAGCGTGAAGAACTGCTGCGCGTCGCCGACCGCTGCCCGATTCACAAGCTGATGACCACCAGCGACGTCACCATCGAAACCCACGCACCACAAGGCTTCGACAGCCAGTAACCCTCCTGATGCCAGCGGCGGGTTATGCTTCCGGCATCACCCGCTCAGCCTGGAATGCACCATGGACACGCAACCTCTGATCATCCGCCCGCGCGCCGAAGACGTCGAAGGCCAGCCGATTCTGCGCCCGTTGCCGTCAGCCAAATGCCGCAGCGTCGGGCCATTCGTGTTTTTTGACCACATGCTCGAAACGGTTTATCCGACGGGCAAAGGCATGAACATCCGACAGCACCCGCACATCGGTCTGTCGACCCTCACCTACCTGTTCCAGGGGCAGATCCAGCACAAGGACAGCCTCGGCTCCGACCAGGTGGTCAGCGCCGGCGATGTCAGTTGGATGACCGCCGGCAGCGCGATCGCCCACGTTGAACGCACGCCGGAGCCGTTGTGGGAACAGAGCTTCACGATGCACGGCTTGCAGATCTGGCTGGCCTCACCCAAGGATCACGAACAAGGCCCGGGGCATTACAGCCATCACCCGGCGGCGACGTTGCCGGTCAGCAATAACCTTGGCGTGCAGATTCGCATGATTGCCGGGTCAGGCTTTTGCCTGGAATCACCGGTGCCGGTGCTTTCTCCTACGTTATATGCCGAAGTGCAGATGCAAACGGCGACCACCCTGCTGATACCGACCGAGCATGAAGAGCGGGCGGTGTATGTGTTGAGTGGTGATGCGCAGTTGAACGGCGAAGCAATTGAGCCGCATGCGTTGGTGGTGTTGCCGGCGGGGGAAGAGATGAGTGTGTTTGCCGAGAGTGATGTGCACGCCGTGGTGTTTGGCGGCGCGCCACTGGACGGGCCTCGGCGGATCAACTGGAATTTTGTCGCAAGCGATCCGGCGGCGATCGATGAGGCACGGCGTAAATGGGCGGCCGGGGATTGGCCGACGGTGCCGGGGGAAGTTGAGCGGATTGAATTGCCGGCAGGCCGATAAAGCAAAAGATCGCAGCCTGCGGCAGATCCTACATTGATCGCGTGTAGGAGCTGCCGCAGGCTGCGATCTTTTGATCTTGAAAAATCAGCCTTTGAACACTTCATCCAGCAAATCATGCATCGACTTGAACGCGCGCTTGGCCGTTTTCTCGTCGTACATCATCTTGCCCGGCACATTCGCATGCGGGTCAGTAAATGAGTGCACCGCACCGCCGTAGCTGAGCAACTGCCAATCGACATTCGCCGCGTTCATCTCATCTTCAAACGCCGGCAATTGCTCTTTCGGCACCAATGGATCAGAAGCACCGTGCAACACCAGCACCGAGCCCTTGATGTTCTGCGCATCCGCCGGGTTTGGCGAATCGATCGTGCCATGGAACGACACCGCAGCCTTCACCGGCGCACCGGTGCGCGCCAGATCCAGTGCACAGCAACCGCCAAAGCAGAAACCGAACACCGCCAGTTTCGAGGTATCAACCGCCGCTTCGCCCTGCTTCTGCAACTGCTCGAACGCCGCCTGCATCCGCGTACGCAGCAGTGCGCGATCATCCTTCAACGGCATCATCGCCGCGCCAGCCTGATCAGCGTTCTGTGGACGCACGGCCTGACCATAGACGTCAGCAATCAACACCACGTAGCCCTTGGCCGCCACCGACTTGGCGATTTCTTCCGCGCCCGCGCTGACGCCCATCCAGTTCGGCGCCATCAACAAACCCGGACGCGCGCCTTTGTGCTCGGCGTCGAACGCCAGACGACCTTCATAAGGCTGGCCGTCAATCTGATAGACCACGGAACGTACTATGACTTGGCTCATTTCTGACTCCTGATTTGCTAAACACCAGAATGAAAAAACCCGCCGAAGCGGGTTTTTCTACGACTTGGTTAAACCGACAGCTCAACCAGCAGCTTGTTCAGACGGCGCACATAAGCGGCCGGATCCTTCAAGCTGTCGCCGGCAGCCAGGGCTGCCTGATCGAAGAGGATGTGCGACAGGTCGCCAAAACGCTCTTCGCTCTGCTCGCCGTCGAGTTTCTCGATCAGCGGGTGGCTTGGGTTGAATTCGAAGATCGGCTTCGAATCCGGCACTTTCTGCCCGCTGGCTTCGAGGATCTGACGCATTTGCAGACCCAGATCCTGTTCGCCGATGGCCAGAATAGCCGGCGAATCGGTCAGACGATGGGAAACCCGGACTTCCGCCACGGAATCGCCCAGCGCGGTTTTCAGACGCTCAACCAGACCTTCTTTGGACTTGGCGACTTCTTCTGCAGCTTTCTTGTCCTCTTCCGAGTCCAGGTTGCCCAGATCGAGGTCACCGCGTGCCACGTCGACAAAAGTCTTGCCGTCGAATTCGCTGAGGTAGCTCATCAGCCACTCGTCGATGCGGTCGGTCAGCAGCAACACTTCGATGCCTTTCTTGCGGAAGACCTCCAGGTGCGGGCTGTTCTTGACCTGCGCGTAGGTTTCGCCGGTGAGGTAGTAGATCTTGTCCTGACCTTCCTTGGCGCGGGCCAGGTAGTCGGCCAGACCGACGATCTGCTCGCCGTCGTCGCCGTTGGTCGATGCGAAACGCAGCAGACCGGCAATTTTTTCCTTGTTGGCGAAGTCTTCTGCCGGGCCTTCTTTCATGACCTGACCGAAGTTCTTCCAAAAGCCTTTGTATTGCTCAGGCTCGTTTTTCGCCAGTTTTTCCAGCATGTCCAACACGCGCTTGGTCAGCGCGGTCTTCATCGAATCGATGATCGGGTCTTTCTGCAGGATCTCACGCGACACGTTCAGCGACAGGTCGTTGGAATCGACCACGCCTTTGATGAAGCGCAGGTACAGCGGCAGGAAGGACTCGGCCTGATCCATGACGAACACGCGTTGCACGTACAGCTTCAGGCCTTTCGGCGCTTCACGCTGGTACAGGTCGAACGGTGCGCGGGCCGGCACGTACAGCAGCGAGCTGTATTCGAGCTTGCCTTCGACTTTGTTGTGGCTCCAGGCCAGCGGGTTTTCAAAGTCGTGGGCGATGTGTTTGTAGAACTCCTGGTATTCCTCGTCCTTCACTTCAGTGCGAGGGCGAGTCCACAGGG
The DNA here is from genome assembly GCF_049959085.1 of Pseudomonas rustica. NCBI lineage: Bacteria > Pseudomonadati > Pseudomonadota > Gammaproteobacteria > Pseudomonadales > Pseudomonadaceae > Pseudomonas > Pseudomonas rustica. The sequence goes on from NZ_CP188200.1 coordinate 3,768,592, forward strand.
CGCTGGCGCGGTTGACGGTTTCCCACTCGGCCGCTGGTGTTTCTTCACCTTCAGCAGGTGCCACTTCTTTCGGCAGCTCGATTGGCAGCGCGATGTGATCGGAGTACTTCTTGATGATGTTGCGCAGACGCCAGCCATCCGCGAATTCGTCTTCAGCAGCTTTGAGGTGCAGAACGATACGGGTGCCGCGCCCTGGCTTGTCGATGTTCGCAACTTCGAACTCGCCCTCGCCTTTCGACGACCAGTGCACGCCTTCGCTGGCTGGAGTGCCGGCGCGACGGGAGTAAACGTCAACCTGGTCGGCAACGATGAACGCGGAGTAGAAACCGACACCGAACTGACCGATCAGGTGCGAATCCTTCTTCTGATCGCCGGAAAGGTTTTTCATGAAATCGGCAGTGCCGGATTTGGCGATGGTACCCAGGTGGGTGATCACATCGTCACGGTTCATGCCGATACCGTTGTCTTCGAGGGTGACGGTCTTGGCGTCTTTGTCGAAGCTCACACGGATTTTCAGATCAGCGCCACCTTCGAGCAACTCTGGCTTGGCCAGGGCTTCGAAGCGCAGCTTGTCGACAGCGTCAGAGGCGTTCGAGATCAATTCGCGAAGGAAAATTTCCTTGTTGGAATACAGCGAATGGATCATGAGGTGCAGCAGTTGCTTCACCTCGGTCTGGAAGCCCAGGGTTTCCTTTTGAGTTTCCACACTCATGGTCATCAAACTCCAATCAGATGGCAGTGGCCGCGACCCGAAATGGTCGGCGGCGGGTTGTCTTGTGAGTTTGGGGCGCTGTTCAGGATTTCAAGGGCTCATCAATTTTGAAGTGCGCGCGAGCGGTGGCAATCGGCTCGCCTTCGGTGCTTTGCCACGCCGTGATTGCGACGTTGGCGACGCGACGCCCCTGCCGGCACACCTGACATTTGGCCCAGGTGTCGCGAAATTGCCCGGCGCGCAGGTAATCGAGGGAGAAATCGATAATCTTCGGCACGCCCGGCGCTTCGGTGAAGATCAACAGGTGTAGCGCCGCAGCCAGTTCCATGAACCCGGCAATCACGCCGCCGTGGATCGCGGGCAGTAAAGGGTTACCAATGTTGTCCTTGTTCGCTGGCAGCTTGAACAGCAGTTCATCACCGACCCGCGAACATTCGACGCCGATCAAACCCGCGTAGGGAATCAGTTTCAACAGTGGCGCGTAATCACCTTGAGCGTGAGCGAGTTGCAGCTGCTGTTTCAGATCATCGCTCATTGCCCTGCTCCCTTGATCGCGCCGCCGAAGCCTTTGGTGCCTTTGAGGCCCTTGCCCATGCGCATAAAGGTGCCAACGACGTGGGCGATGGGTTGTGCAGGATCGTCCTGATAGGCGAAACCGCGTGCAAAGATCACATCGGTGGTTACCCGGTAGCACTGGGCGAAGCCATAGACGTCTTTGTTCGGTTCGGCGGCGTGCATATAGTCGATGCGTAAATCGAGGGTCGGGCAGACTTCGAATTCCGGCAACACGCACAATGTCGACATCCCGCAAGCGGTGTCCATCAACGAGGTGATTGCCCCGCCGTGAATCACGCCGGTCTGCGGATTTCCGACAATTCGTGAGCTGTAAGGCAGGATCACCGTAAGCCCTTCGCTGGAGGCTTCATGTACCCGCAAACCCAGTACCTGACAGTGTCTTAACGCCGAAAGAAATCGCGTCGCGCGCTCAAAAACGGGGTTTTCAGCCATATGATAATTACTCTCGTTAAAGCCATTGGCCAGTAGTAGCCAACAGGCCAAAAGTTCCGTGGCAAAACAAACTTATATATCTGAAACAAATGAGGAACTTAACCTGTAGCGCAAAGCTCTTAAGGCCAGTAGTTATTTTCCATAAGGAGAAACACCCCATGCGTAAGACTTTTGCTATTGCCTTGATGTTGACCGCTTCCCTCGGTCTCGCTGCCTGCGATAAAAAATCCGAGGACAAAGCTCAAGATGCCAACCAACATGCTGAACAAGCTCAGCAAGACATGAACAAAGCTCAGGATAAAGTGAACGACGCTGCGAAAGAAAACGCCGAAGCTGCCAAAGCTCAGGCTGAATCGAACGCTGCCGCGCAAGACGAAGCTGCTAAAAAGCAATAATCTGCTTTTTACCGCTGAAAAAGGAAACCCGCCTAGTGCGGGTTTTCTTTTGTCTGGGATTTAACGGCAATATCGGTTAGAGCAAGACAGTTCTAAAAGTCGGACTAATCATCAGCAGCAGCGAACACACTAAGCCAACGAACCAGACCAGGCTACGCAGCGCTGGCAGATCAGCCAGGTAAAACCACAAATAGACGATGCGGGCGATGACGAAGATGATCGCCAATGTATCGATCAGCCATCCTACCGTTTGCGTGGTGTGCGCCATTAACACACCCACGGCAAATAACATGAACGCTTCGATACTGTTCTGATGCGCCGCCAGCGCCCTCGCGCCGTAACCAGTCAGTTGCGCCTGTTGTTGGCGCGGCAAGTGGTTGTTGTAACCGCCCTGCTCTTTCATCGCCTTGGCCACTGGCATACGCGCCACATAAATCAGCAAAGCGCTGATAAACACACACCAGAACGGAATACTCATCAAGCGGCCTCTTTGTTCGCCTCGGGAATGGGCGCCTCTGTAGGGGTATAGACCATTACGTCGAGAACGTCCGAATGAAACTCGCGACGGTACAAGACCAGCACCACGCCAGTGCTCAACAACATGAACAGCCACGGGCTGACGAACCACGCGAGCATGGTCATGCCGAAGTAGTAAGAGCGCAGACCGAAGTTGAACTGGTTGGCCGCCATCGAAATCACCCGCGCCGCCCGTGCCGCGAACGCTTTACGCTCCTGTTCGGAGACATGACGCTCGCCGATCATCGGCGCCGAACCGACCAGCACCGCCGCGAAGTTGTACTGGCGCATGCACCAACTGAAGGTGAAGAAGGCGTAGACGAACACCATCGCCAGGCACAGCAATTTGATTTCCGACATGCCCTGCGACGCTTGCTGCACCATCGGGATGTCCGCCAGCAACGACACCGCCCGCTCGGACGCACCGAGCACGGTGAGAATACCGGCGAGGATGATCAGCGTGCTGGAGGCGAAAAACGAGGCGTTGCGCTCCAGATTGCCGATCACGCTGGCGTCGGCGATGCGGTTGTCGCGCAAGAGCATGCGGCGCATCCAGTCTTCTCGGTACAAGTGCAGCACGCTGGCCAGGCACGCGGTGTCGCGGCCCTTCCACGTGGCATAACGGGTGTAACCGCCCCAGCAGATGACAAACCAGCACGCGGCGAGCAAGTGGATCAGATTGGCCTGGATGAACGACATGCAATTCCTTTGAATACGTGACCTGTAGGAGCAAAGCTTGCTCGCGAAAGCGGCGTTTCTGTCGACATCAATGTTGAATGTCAGATCGCTTTCGCGAGCAAGCTCTGCTCCTACAAAAAGCGATGCAACTCTTCGACGATGGTTCAGGGAAAAAGACACTGCCTGACGCCCATAAAAAATGCCCCGTATCGATTGATACGGGGCATTTCTGTTTAAGCGTTGAAGACCCGCTTATGGCGGGTCAGCCAACCTCAGGCAACCGCTTCGCTGCGCTTGCCCAGCAGGCGATCACACACCACTGCAACCACCAAAGTCATCACACAAGGCACCAGCCACGCCAGACCTTGCTCGCTCAGCGGCAGGTGCGACAGCTGCGTCGGCATCCAGTCAGCCAGACCCGCGCCTTTCAGTGCGTCGATGCTGCCGAACAGGAACGACACCAGCATCACCGGGCCGAGGATACGACCGTGTTCATGCCAGAAGTCTTTGCAGAAGCTCAGCGCCACCAACACGATGCACGGCGGGTAGATCGCGGTGAGCACCGGAATGGAGAACGCGATCAGCTTGGTCAGACCGAGGTTGGACACCAGCAGCGAGAACGCCGCCAGAATGATCACCAGGGTCTTGTACGACAGTGGCAGCACTCGACTGAAGTACTCGGCACAGGCGCAGGTCAGACCTACTGCCGTCACCAGGCACGCCAGCGAGATCAGTACCGCGAGGAAACCGCTGCCCAGCGAACCGAAGGTGTGTTGCACGTAAGCGTGCAAGACCGCCGCGCCGTTGGTTGCACCGACGGCCACTTCATGGCTGCCGGAACCCAGACGGAACAGGCTGATGTAGACCAGCGCCAGACCGACACCGGCGATCAAACCGGCGATGATCGCGTAACGGGTGATCAACTTCGGCGACTCCACACCACGGGAGCGGATCGCGTTGACGATGACGATGCCGAACACCAGCGCGCCGAGGGTATCCATGGTCAGGTAACCATTGATGAAGCCCTGGGAGAACGGTGCCGCGACGTATTCCGGCGTGCCGTGACCGACGTCACCCGCCGGCAAGGCGAATGCAGCGATACCGAGCACGGCCAGCGCGATGATCTTCAGCGGCGCGAGGAAACGGCCAACAGTGTCCAGCAAACGGCCCGGGTAGAGCGAGATGAAGAACACCAGCAGGAAGTACACCGAGCTGTAGAGGAACAGCGCCAGCGGGCTTTCGCCGGTCAACGGCGCCAAACCGACTTCGAAGGACACGGTGGCGGTACGCGGAGTGGCAAACAGCGGGCCGACGGCCAGATAGCACGCAGCCGCAAGAATGCCGCCCGCGACTTTACCGATCGGGCTGCTCAGCGCGTCCATCGACCCACCGACCTTGGCCAGTGCGACAACGGTGATCACCGGCAAACCCACTGCGGTGATCAGAAAACCCAGCGCAGCCATCCAGACGTGAGGTCCGGCCTGCAGGCCAACGATAGGCGGGAAGATAATGTTGCCGGCCCCAACGAACAGGGCAAATGTCATAAAGCCAAGTGCCAGGATGTCCTGACCTTTCAAAACTTTCATTAAGGTAATACCACACTACTGAATCGGAATTTAGAGGGGGATTGCCCTGTGTAATTAGGGAAATGCTGTCGATCCGTATGGGACTGACCCTTAAAGCGCGTTGCATGCCTTGTGGGCGGCAGACGCAAAAATGGCTGCTAGCCTAACGAATTTGGCCTGCAAACGCACTGTTAGAGGGCGAACTATCCGATACGCGACGTTTCTGTGTCGCGTTTACGTATCTATTTTTCGTTGGTACGGCAAAGATCAAAAGATCGCAGCCTTCGGCAGCTCCTACAGGGGATGACGGTTGCCGGCCATGAAGGCATTTCGATCGCCCCCAATGAAAACGCATTTCAATGTAGGAGCTGCCAAAGGCTGCGATCTTTTGATCTTCCAAATTGCAGAAACGACAAAGGCCACCCGAAGGTGGCCTTTGTTTGGTGAAGCGTCAGCTAAGCGCGAGGCTTACTTGACAGCCCAACCGGTCAGCTCGGCCAGGGCCTTGCCGATGTCTGCCAGCGAACGCACGGTTTTAACGCCTGCGTCTTGCAGTGCAGCGAATTTCTCGTCTGCAGTGCCTTTGCCGCCAGAGATGATTGCGCCAGCATGGCCCATGCGCTTGCCCGGAGGAGCAGTCACACCAGCGATGTAGGAAACAACCGGCTTGGTCACGTGTGCCTTGATGTAGGCAGCCGCTTCTTCTTCAGCCGAACCGCCGATCTCACCGATCATCACGATCGCTTCGGTCTTCGGGTCTTCCTGGAACAGCTTCAGGATGTCGATGAAGTTCGAACCCGGGATCGGGTCACCACCGATGCCGACGCAAGTCGACTGACCGAAACCGGCGTCAGTAGTCTGCTTGACAGCTTCGTAGGTCAGGGTGCCGGAACGCGAAACGATACCGACCTTGCCTGGCAAGTGAATGTGACCTGGCATGATGCCAATCTTGCACTCGCCCGGAGTGATAACGCCTGGGCAGTTAGGGCCGATCAGGACTACGCCCAGCTCGTCGCACTTAACTTTAGCGTCCAGCATGTCCAGGGTAGGAATGCCTTCGGTGATGCAAACGATCAGCTTGATGCCGCCGAATGCCGCTTCCAGGATCGAATCTTTGCAGAAAGGAGCCGGAACGTAGATCACGGAAGCGGTAGCGCCAGTGGCTTCTACTGCGTCTTTAACGGTGTTGAACACTGGCAGACCCAGGTGCTCGGTGCCGCCTTTGCCAGGAGTAACGCCACCAACCATCTTGGTGCCGTATTCGATGGCTTGCTGGGTGTGGAAACTACCTTGCGAACCGGTAATACCCTGGCAGATAACTTTGGTGTCTTTATTGATCAGGACGCTCATTATTTGCCCTCCGCAGCTTTGACAACTTGTTGAGCAGCGTCGGTCAGGCTGGTAGCAGCGATGATGTTCAAACCGCTTTCTGCCAGTACTTTAGCGCCCAGCTCAGCGTTGTTACCTTCAAGGCGAACAACAACCGGGATTTTCACGCCGACTTCTTTCACAGCGCCGATGATGCCTTCGGCAATCATGTCGCAGCGAACGATGCCGCCGAAGATGTTGACCAGTACTGCAGCGACGTTGGTGTCGGACAGGATGATCTTGAACGCTTCAGTTACGCGTTCTTTGGTAGCGCCACCACCTACGTCGAGGAAGTTGGCTGGCTTGCCGCCATGCAGGTTGACGATGTCCATGGTACCCATGGCCAGGCCAGCACCGTTGACCATGCAGCCGATGTTGCCTTCCAGTGCTACGTAGTTCAGCTCGAACTTGGCAGCGTGCGCTTCGCGCGGATCGTCTTGCGACGGATCGTGGAAAGTCTTCAGCTTAGGCTGACGGTACATTGCGTTGGCGTCGATGTTGATCTTGGCGTCCAGGCAGTGCAGATCGCCGTCAGCCTTGATCACCAGCGGGTTCACTTCCAGCAGAGCCAGGTCGTGATCCTTGAACAGCTTGGCCAGACCTACGAAGATCTTGGCGAACTGAGCAACCTGCTTGCCTTCCAGACCCAGCTGGAATGCCAGCTCGCGACCCTGGAATGGTTGAGCGCCAACCAGTGGATCGATAGTGGCTTTCAGAATTTTTTCTGGAGTGTCGTGAGCGATTTTCTCGATGTCCACGCCACCTTCGGTGGAAGCCATGAACACGATACGACGGCTCGAACGGTCAACGACAGCGCCCAGGTACAGCTCTTTAGCGATATCAGTGCACGATTCAACCAGGATCTTGGTGACTGGCTGGCCATTGGCGTCAGTCTGGTAAGTCACCAGACGCTTGCCCAGCCACTGCTGTGCGAAGGCTTTGGCGTCTTCTTTGCTGCGAACCAGCTTAACGCCGCCCGCTTTACCGCGACCACCAGCGTGGACCTGGGCTTTGACAACCCACTCACTGCCGCCGATTTTGTCGCAAGCTTCTGCTGCTGCTTCCGGGGTGTCTACTGCGTAACCAGTGGAAACTGGCAGGCCGTATTCAGCGAACAGCTGCTTACCCTGATACTCGTGAAGATTCATGCTTTTTACCGTCTTCGTTAGGTACTGCGCATTCGGCGCTGCGCTCGTATGAGTGCCGCGCCACCTGTGACTGCTGCTTGCGTAGCCTTTCCGGATACCCGGTGCAACTACGCAAGACTGCGTCCAGCGGACATTCCGCGGTGAGACTTGCTCGCAAGGCTCACGACGGGCCGTTACCGCCGTGGTTTCTTATTGTCTGTTAACGCTTTTTGCGGTTGGCAATGTGGATGGCGCCGCCATTCACCGCCAAAGCAGCTTCGTGCAAGGCTTCAGACAGGGTCGGATGGGAGAAAACCATCATGCCCAGATCTTCAGCGCTGGTGCCGAATTCCATACCGATCGCGCCCTGCTGAACCAGTTCTGCAGCGCTCGGGCCAATCACGTGCACGCCCAATACGCGGTCAGTCTTGGCATCAGCGATGACCTTGACGAAACCACCGGTATCGTTGGCGGCCATGGCACGGCCGGAAGCGGCGAACGGGAAGGTGCCGACGTTAACTTCAACGCCTTCAGCTTTCAAGGCCTGCTCGGTTTTACCCACCCACGCGATTTCCGGGTGAGTATAAATAACCGAAGGGATCAGGTCATAGTTCATCTGGGCTTTGTGGCCCTTGATGCGCTCGACAACCATGATGCCTTCTTCCGATGCCTTGTGCGCCAGCATCATGCCGCGCACCACGTCACCGATGGCGAAAACGCCCGGTACGGTGGTCGCGCAGTGATCGTCAACGTGCACGAAACCGCGCTCGTCGAGGGTCACGCCGCTGTCGGAAGCCAGCAGATCAGTGGTCACCGGACGGCGACCAACGGCTACGATCAGCTTGTCGAAAGTAATGGTCTGTTCGCCGTTGGCATCGGTGTAGTTCACAACGACTTCGTCGCCATTCACTTTCGAGCCGGTCACGCGAGCGCCCAGTTTGATGTCCAGACCTTGTTTGGTCAGGGTTTTCAGCGCTTCCTTGGAAACAGCGGTGTCCGCTGCCATCAGGAAGGTGTCCAGTGCTTCGAGGACAACCACTTCCGAACCCAGACGCGACCATACCGAACCCAGTTCCAGACCGATCACGCCAGCGCCGATCACGCCCAGACGCTTAGGTACGGTTTGGAATTCCAGAGCGCCAGTCGAATCGACGATGACGTTCTGATCAACCGGAGCCGGTGGAATGTCGATTGGACGCGAGCCTGGAGCCAGGATCACGTTTTCAGCTTCGATGACTTCAACCGAGCCGTCTGGCTTGGTAACTTCGACTTTCTTGCCAGCCAGCAGTTTGCCGTGGCCCTGGATCGAAGTAACGCCGTTCGCCTTGAACAGAGTGGCAACGCCGCCGGTCAGGTTCTTGACGATGCCAGCCTTGCGGCCAACCATCGCAGCGACGTCCATTTTGACTTCGCCGGTCGAGATACCGTGAACGTTGAAGCTTTCTTTCGCTTCCTTGTATTTCCAGGAGCTGTCGAGCAGCGCCTTGGAAGGAATGCAGCCTACGTTCAGGCAGGTGCCGCCCAGGGCTTGCTTGCCTTCAGCGTCGGTGTACTTCTCGATGCAGGCAGTGGTCAGACCCAGCTGCGCCGCCTTGATGGCAGCCACGTAGCCACCAGGGCCAGCACCGATCACTACTACGTCAAATTTCTGCGACATTCAAAAAATCCTCTTTAGCAATAAAGCTACAAGCCGCAAGCAACAAGCTCCAAGCCCACCCCGCTCGCTTTGAGCTTGTGGCTTGAAACTTGAAGCTTGCCGCTGTTTTTTAGATATCCAGCAACAGACGCGCCGGATCTTCCAGCAGGTTCTTGATGGTCACCAGGAAGGTCACAGCTTCTTTGCCATCGATCAGACGGTGATCGTAGGACAGTGCCAGGTACATCATCGGACGGATAACGACCTGACCGTTGATGGCCATAGGACGCTGGATGATATTGTGCATGCCCAGAATCGCTGCCTGCGGCGGGTTGACGATCGGGGTCGACATCATCGAACCGAAGGTACCACCGTTGGTGATGGTGAAGGTACCACCGGTCATCTCGTCCATCGACAGTTTGCCGTCACGGGCTTTTTTGCCGAATGTTGCGATGCCGCCTTCGATTTCAGCCAGGCTCATCAGTTCGGCGTTACGCAGAACCGGAACAACCAGACCGCGGTCGCTGGAAACGGCAACGCCGATGTCAGCGTAGCCGTGGTAAACGATGTCAGCGCCGTCGATCGATGCGTTAACAGCCGGGAAGCGTTTCAGCGCTTCGGTCGCTGCTTTAACGAAGAACGACATGAAGCCCAGGCGTACGCCGTTGTGGGACTTCTCGAACAGATCCTTGTACTTCGAACGCAGAGCCATGACTTCAGTCATGTCGACTTCGTTGAAAGTGGTCAGCATCGCCATGTTCGACTGAGCTTCAACCAGACGCTTGGCCACGGTGGCACGCACGCGGGTCATCGGTACACGCTTCTCGATGCGGTCGCCAGCGGCGAACACAGGAGCGGCGGCCGAAGGAGCAGCAGCCTTGGCAGGCGCGGCAGCTGGAGCGGCTTTCTTGGCAGCAACAGCAGCGACTACGTCTTCCTTGGTCACACGACCGCCTTTGCCGGTGCCGGCAACGGAGGCGATGTTGATGCCGTTTTCTTCAGCCAGCTTGCGTGCAGCCGGTGCAGCAACAGGATCGTCTTCGCCTTCGGCAGCAGCCGGTGCAGCGGCAGCAGCGGCCGGAGCAGCAGCGGCGGCTGGAGCAGCGGCAGCAGCGCCGCCCGCTTCGATGGAGCCCAGCACTTCGTCGGACAGAACGGTGTCGCCTTCGTTCTTGACGATTGCGCCCAGCACGCCGTCGGCGGTAGCCAGAACTTCCAGTACGACTTTGTCAGTTTCGATGTCGACGATCAGGTCGTCACGCTTGACGGCGTCGCCCGGTTGTTTGTGCCAGGTGGCAACGGTGCCATCGGCAACCGATTCCGGGAAAGTGGGGGCTTTGATCTCGATAGCCATTATCTGTAGTTCCTTAAATTCGGTTTCAGGTGCGCGAAGGCATTAAATGGTAAACGCGGCTTGCAGGAGTTTTTCCTGCTGCTCGGCGTGCATCGATGCGTAACCACAAGCTGGGGCAGCAGAAGCCTCACGGCCCGCGTACTCAAGTACGAGAGACTTGTCGAGGTTACCGATGCTGCGACGCAAGTGGTGCTGGCTGCAGTACCAGGCGCCCTGGTTCATCGGCTCTTCCTGACACCAAACGGCATTTTTGACGTTGGTGTACGGAGCCAGGACTTCTTTCAAGTCGTCCTCAGGGAATGGATACAGCTGCTCGATACGCACGATGGCGATATCTTCACGGCCTTCGGCACGGCGTTTTTCCAGCAGGTCGTAGTAGACCTTGCCGCTACACAGAACAACACGCTCGACCTTTTTCGGATCCAGAGTATCGATTTCCGGGATCACGGTCTGGAACGAACCTTCGGCCAGATCTTCCAGAGTCGAGATGGCCAGCTTGTGGCGCAGCAGCGACTTCGGCGTCAGCACGATCAACGGTTTGCGCAGCGGACGAATCACCTGACGACGCAGCAAGTGGTAGATCTGTGCTGGCGTGGTCGGTACAGCTACCTGAATGTTGTGCTCGGCGCACAGTTGCAGGTAACGCTCAAGACGTGCCGAGCTGTGCTCAGGGCCCTGACCTTCGTAACCGTGTGGCAGCAACATGGTCAGACCGCAGAGACGGCCCCACTTGTGCTCGCCGCTGGTGATGAACTGGTCGATAACAACCTGTGCACCGTTGGCGAAGTCACCGAACTGGGCTTCCCAGATCACCAGCGCGTCCGGCGTGGTGGTCGAGTAACCGTATTCGAATGCCAGTACCGCTTCTTCCGACAGGAACGAGTCGTACAGGTCAAAGCGTGGCTGACCGTCGTACAAGTGCGCCAGCGGAATGTAGGTGCCCGCGTCTTTCTGGTTGTGCAGCACAGCGTGACGGTGCGAGAACGTACCGCGGCCGATGTCCTGACCAGTCATGCGAATCGGGTGACCTTCGAACGCCAGGGTCGCGTACGCCATGGTTTCGGCGTAACCCCAGTTGATCGGCAGGCCGCCGGCTTGCATCTTCTGACGGTCTTCGTAGATCTTCGCGACCTGACGCTGCACCACGAAACCGTCCGGAATTTCCAGCAGCTTGGCGGACAGTTCTTGCAGGGTTTTCAGATCGAAACGCGTGTCGTGACGCGCAGTCCAGGCGTGGCCCAGATACGGACGCCAGTCCACGAACAACTCTTTGTTCGGTTCTTTGACCAGCGATTTCACGACGTGCAGACCGTTGTCCAGCGCGTTGCGGTATTCGTCGACTTTCGCCTGAACACGCTCTGCGTCGAGCACACCGCCCTGGGTCAGACGATCAGCGTACAGCTCACGGGTGGTGCGCTGTTTGGTGATCTGCTGATACATCAGAGGCTGGGTGCCGCTTGGCTCGTCAGCTTCGTTGTGGCCGCGACGACGGTAGCAGACCAGGTCGATCACCACGTCACGCTTGAACTGCATGCGGTAATCGATGGCCAGCTGGGTCACGAACAGCACGGCTTCCGGATCATCACCATTCACATGGAGGATCGGCGCCTGGATCATCTTGGCAACGTCGGTGGCGTACTCGGTGGAACGCGAGTCCAGCGGGTTGCTGATGGTGAAACCAACCTGGTTGTTGATCACGATGTGCACGGTACCGCCGGTTTTGAAACCGCGGGTCTGCGACATCTGGAAGGTTTCCATGACCACGCCCTGACCTGCAAAAGCAGCGTCACCGTGGATGGAGATCGGCAGAACCTTCTCACCGGTCGGGTCGTTACGACGATCCTGACGGGCGCGAACCGAACCTTCTACCACCGGGGAAACGATTTCCAGGTGGGACGGGTTGAACGCCATGGCCAGGTGAACTTCACCGCCGGCGGTCATCACGTTGGACGAGAAGCCCTGGTGATACTTAACGTCACCGGAACCCAGCTCGACCTTCTTCTTGCCTTCGAACTCGTCGAACAGCTCGCGCGGGTTCTTGCCGAAGGTGTTGACCAGTACGTTCAGACGGCCACGGTGGGCCATGCCGATGACGACTTCCTTGGTGCCGTAGGAACCGGAACGCTGGATCAGTTCGTCGAGCATCGGAATCAGGCTTTCGCCGCCTTCCAGACCGAAACGCTTGGTGCCCGGGTATTTGGTGCCCAGGTATTTTTCCAGGCCTTCACCGGCAGTCACGCGCTCAAGCAGGTGGCTCTTGATGTCGGCGGAGTACGTCGGACGACCACGCACGCTTTCCAGACGCTGCTGGAACCACTGGCGCTGCTCGGAATCGGTGATGTGCGTAAATTCAGCGCCGATGGTGCGGCAATATGTCTGCTGCAACGCTTCGTGAATTTCGCGTAGGCTCGCTTCCTCTTTGCCGATGAACAGGTCGCCGGCACGGAAGGTCGTATCAAGATCGGCATTGGTCAAGCCGTAATGATTGATCGACAGGTCTGCAGGTGCAGGACGCTGCCACAGCCCCAGCGGGTCAAGCTGGGCTGCCTGGTGGCCACGCATACGGTAGGCCTGGATCAATCGCAGCACTTCAACTTGCTTCTTCTCGTGCTCACTGCTCACGCTCCCGGCGGAAACCGGTTGGGCGCGGCGCTGGTTCTTTGCCAGCAGCACGAAATGATCGCGAATTGTGGAGTGCGAAACATCAGTGGCAGAGTTGCCGTCGGCGGGCAACTTCTGAAAGTAGGTGCGCCACTCTTCTGGCACAGCGTTAGGGTCGTGCAGGTAGAGCTCATAAAGCTCTTCCACATAGGCAGCGTTTCCACCTGAAAGGTAGGCGCTGTTCCACATGCGCTGCATCACGCTTTCTTGCATGCTTGGTCACCCTCGGTTAGGGGAACACCATCGGCGACGACACCGAGCAAACTTGCAGAAGTCCGAATGCAGCGACTAAAACAAGCCACCTAGGATCACGCTGATAGTCCGGGTACCAGCCCGGATGCCCCTGCTTGTCTCATTTCTTCAAAATAAGAGCCGCAGCTTGTGGCTACTGCTCTGGTTATAGCCATGACGCGGGTTGAAGCCCGCGCCACAGCCTCTACGGTACAGCGGTTACATCAGCTGAATCACACGCCGCTCGAGAGCAACATGTTACGGATGTGACCGATGGCCTTAGTCGGGTTCAGGCCTTTCGGACATACGTTGACGCAGTTCATGATGCCCCGGCAGCGGAATACGCTGAACGGGTCATCGAGCGAAGCCAGACGCTCGGTAGTCTTGGTGTCACGGCTGTCTGCCAGGAAGCGATAAGCTTGCAGCAGTGCAGCTGGACCCAGGAACTTGTCCGGGTTCCACCAGAAGGACGGGCAAGAGGTCGAGCAGCAAGCGCACAGGATGCACTCGTACAGACCGTCGAGCTTTTCGCGCTCTTCTGGCGACTGCAGACGCTCGATGGCCGGAGCCGGCGTGTCGTTCTGCAGGTAAGGCTTCACCTTCTCGTATTGCTTGTAGAAGATGCTCATATCGACAACCAGGTCACGGATAACCGGCAAACCTGGCAGCGGACGAACGATCAACTTGTTACCTTTTACAACAGCAGACAGCGGCGTGATGCATGCCAGGCCGTTTTTGCCGTTGATGTTCATACCGTCGGAACCGCAAACGCCTTCACGGCAAGAGCGACGATAGGAGAAACCTTCGTCCTGCTCTTTGATCAGGGCCAGTACGTCCAGCACCATCAGGTCTTTACCACCGGTATCGACCTGGAATTCCTGCATGAACGGCGCGGCGTCCTGATCAGGGTTGTAACGATATACGCTGACTTGCAACATGGCGGCCACCCTTAATAAGTCCGAATCTTAGGTTCAAAAGTCGGAACAGTCTTCGGCGAGAAGTTCACGGCACGCTTGGTGACGCGCTTGTCACCCGGGAAGTACAGGGTGTGGCACAGCCAGTTTTCGTCGTCACGGTCTTCGAAGTCTTCACGGGCGTGAGCACCGCGCGACTCTTTACGAACCTCGGCAGCGATGGCAGTAGCTTCAGCCACTTCCAGCAGGTTTTGCAGTTCCAGCGCTTCGATACGGGCAGTGTTGAACGCCTGCGACTTATCGTTGATCTTCACGTTGGCGATGCGGGTACGCAGATCAGCCAACTGAGCGATACCTTTCTGCATGTATTCGCCAGTACGGAATACACCGAAATAGTTCTGCATGCAGTTCTGCAGCTCGCGACGCAGGGTTGCCACGTCTTCGCCATCAGTACGGCTGTTCAGCGCGTTCAGACGCGACAGGGCAGCTTCGATGTCGGCTTCGGTAGCGTCGTCGTATTCGATGCCGTCGGTCAGCGCCTTTTCCAGGTGCAGGCCGGCAGCGCGGCCGAATACCACCAGGTCGAGCAGCGAGTTGCCGCCCAGACGGTTGGCACCGTGAACCGATACGCAAGCCACTTCGCCTACAGCGAACAGGCCCGGGATGATCTTGTCGACACCTTCAGCGTCCTGGGTGATCGCCTGACCATGAATGTTGGTGGCAACGCCGCCCATCATATAGTGGCAAGTCGGAACAACCGGAACCGGCGCAACAACCGGGTCAACGTGTGCGAAAGTCTTCGACAGTTCGCAGATGCCTGGCAGACGGCTGTGCAGTACTTCCTCGCCCAGGTGGTCGAGTTTGAGCAGTACGTGGTCGCCATTCGGGCCGCAACCGTTGCCGGCGATGATTTCTTTAACCATCGAGCGAGCAACAACGTCACGACCGGCAAGGTCTTTGGCGTTCGGAGCATAACGCTCCATGAAACGCTCGCCGTGCTTGTTGATCAGGTAACCACCTTCACCACGGCAACCTTCTGTAACCAGTACACCGGCGCCGGCGATGCCGGTCGGGTGGAACTGCCACATTTCAATGTCTTGTACCGGCACGCCAGCACGCAGAGCCATGCCGACGCCGTCACCGGTGTTGATCAGGGCGTTGGTGGTGGACGCGTAGATACGACCTGCACCGCCGGTAGCCAATACGGTGGCTTTGGCGCGGATGTAGGTGGTTTCGCCGGTTTCGATGCAGATCGCGATCACACCGACGAAGTCGCCTTCCTGGTTTTTCACCAGATCGACAGCGTAGTACTCGTTCAGGAACGTGGTACCGGCTTTCAGGTTGCCCTGATAAAGGGTGTGCAGCAGCGCGTGACCGGTACGATCGGAAGCGGCGCACGTACGGGCAGCCTGCCCGCCTTTGCCGTAATCCTTGGACTGGCCGCCGAACGGACGCTGATAGATGCGGCCCTGTTCGGTGCGCGAGAACGGCATGCCCATGTGGTCCAGCTCATAAACAGCAGCCGGGCCTTCCTGACACATGTATTCGATAGCGTCCTGGTCACCGATGTAGTCGGAACCCTTGACGGTATCGTACATGTGCCAGCGCCAGTCATCGTTCGGGTCAGCGGACGCGATTGCGCAAGTGATGCCGCCTTGAGCGGAAACAGTGTGCGAACGGGTCGGGAAAACCTTGGTGATCACGGCAGTCTTGTGACCGCCCTGTGCCAGTTGCAGCGCAGCGCGCATGCCGGCACCGCCACCACCAATAATGATGGCGTCGAAAGAAATCGTTGGAATGTTAGCCATGACTCAGATACCCCAGAGAATCTGCACACCCCAGACGAAGTAAGCGAACATCGCAACGCCGCATACTGCCTGGAAAAGGAAACGTATAGCCGTCGCGGACTTGCCGAACGCCATTGGCGTCAGGTAGTCAGTCGCGATGGTCCACATGCCGACCCAGGCGTGAGCGCCAAGGGCAACAAGGGCCAGGAGGCTGAAAATACGCATCCCGTTGTGGGCGAACAGTTCATGCCACTGGGCATACTCGAGGCCAGGGTGGGCCACGACGTATCCGATCAGGAAGATGAAGTAAGCCGCGAGAACGACCGCAGACACACGTTGCGCCATCCAGTCATAGAGGCCCGAACGCGAGAGGTTCGTGACGTTAGTTACCATATCCAAACTCCTGCCAGAACGATTACCACCACGGAAACGGCGATAACGATTTTCGAGCCCAGCTTGCCGCCTTCCAGCGTCTCACCGATGCCCATGTCCATGATCAAGTGGCGCACACCGGCTACCAAGTGATACAGCAGAGCGGACAGGATGCCCCAAATCACTAGCTTGGCTAGCGGACTGGTCAGACACGCTTTCACCTGACCGAAGCCTTCCTCGGAGCTCAGCGACTTGTCCAATGCGTAAAGCATGATGGCAAGGCACACGAAGAGGATGACACCGGAGATTCGGTGAAGAATGGACGTGTAAGCAGTGACTGGGAGTTTGATGGTCCTTAGGTCTAGGTTTACAGGTCGTTGGCTTTTCACGGCTTTTTTTTCACACTGAAGAGCCCCTAACAATCAGGGCAAAGTTGTTGGGGAGTGCACTGGTCAGGTAACCACCACCCAGGGATGCGACCCCCAATGAAAGCAAGCCCAAAAGCCCTTGGCGGTCGGTGGCCGAGTATAGACAGTTAGGCTACTAATGACAACGCAATCACCTACCCCCAATAGCTGATTGCACAAGTTGCATAAAAGGCGTAAATGGCAGGCAATTTCGAGGAAAAAGTGCGCTTAAAGCCTTCTGGAGCAAGACTTTAGGCAAATTGACATTCGAATTTATCTCACTATAGTGGTGCGGGCCCTGCGTGGGGGGTCTGTCTGATGGTTCAAGCATAAATAGGAGGCCACATGGCTGACAAAAAAGCGCAGTTGATCATCGAGGGCGCAGCCCCCGTCGAGCTGCCCATTTTAACCGGCACCGTTGGTCCCGATGTAATCGATGTTCGGGGCCTGACGGCCACGGGCCGCTTCACTTTCGACCCGGGTTTCATGTCGACCGCTTCGTGCGAATCGAAGATCACCTATATCGACGGCGACAACGGCATTCTGTTGCACCGCGGCTACCCGATCGAACAGCTGGCTGAAAAGTCGGACTACCTGGAAACCTGCTACCTGCTGCTCAACGGCGAATTGCCGACCGCAGAACAGAAGGCCCAGTTCGTCAGCACCGTGAAAAACCACACCATGGTTCACGAGCAGCTGAAAACCTTCTTCAACGGCTTCCGTCGCGACGCCCACCCAATGGCCGTCATGTGCGGTGTAGTCGGCGCCCTCTCGGCCTTCTACCACGACTCCCTCGACATCAATAACCCGCAGCATCGCGAAATCTCCGCGATCCGTCTGGTTGCCAAGATGCCGACCCTGGCAGCGATGGTTTACAAGTACTCCATGGGTCAACCCATGATGTACCCGCGCAACGACCTGACGTACGCGGAAAACTTCCTGCACATGATGTTCAACACCCCGTGCGAGATCAAACCGATCAGCCCGGTGCTCGCCAAGGCCATGGACCGGATTTTCATCCTCCATGCCGACCACGAGCAGAACGCATCGACTTCCACCGTACGTCTGGCAGGTTCTTCGGGTGCCAACCCGTTCGCCTGTATCGCCGCCGGTATCGCCGCACTGTGGGGCCCTGCTCACGGCGGTGCGAACGAAGCCGTTCTGACCATGCTGGATGAGATTGGCGATGTGTCGAACATTGACAAGTTCATCGCCAAGGCCAAGGACAAGAACGATCCGTTCAAGCTGATGGGCTTCGGTCACCGCGTTTACAAGAACCGCGACCCTCGCGCGACTGTAATGAAGCAGACCTGTGACGAAGTGCTGAAGGAACTGGGCATTAATAATGATCCGCAACTCGAACTGGCCATGCGCCTGGAAGAGATTGCGTTGACTGACCCGTACTTCATCGAGCGCTCGCTGTACCCGAACGTCGATTTCTACTCGGGGATTATCCTCAAGGCGATCGGCATTCCGACCAGTATGTTTACGGTGATTTTCGCGCTGGCACGTACTGTTGGCTGGATTTCGCACTGGAAAGAGATGCTTTCGAGCCCGTACAAGATTGGCCGTCCGCGCCAGTTGTACACTGGCTACGAGTCGCGTGATATTTCCAAGCTGGAAGATCGCAAATAAGACCTGTCTTGCGTTAACGTCTTAAGTTGTACCGGGAACGGCCTCTATTTATATAGGGGCCGTTTTTGTTTGGTCTCAGCGGCCTGTGGGCCGACTGGATTTGAGGGTTGGGTGTATATCCGTTTTTGCGGGTGCTGCCGCTGGCGGTTTCGCTCTTACAGCGAGTCCCTTTTTCAAACGCCAAAAAGGAACCAAAAGGCTTTGCCCCTGGCGTACGGCACTTCGCTGAGGCTCAGTGTTCCCTCGCTACGGTGTCCATCCGGGGGCATCGCCTACGGTTTGCTTCGCTGCACCTCCTCTCGATGTATGCGGCTGCGCCGCACGGCGCTTCGCGCCTACCCCCTGATGAACACCTCCGCTCGGCCTGCCGATGGGGCAAAAAATCAAAAGCCAAAGCACAATCAAAAGCCAGATCAAAAGCCCCTCACCCTAGCCCTCTCCCGGAGGGAGAGGGGACTGATCGGGGTGTTTGGGAGAGGTATGCCGGCTTGGGATGCCGAGTCGAATGCATATTTTGAAAAGCCCACCATCGGCTCCCTCTCCCTCGGGAGAGGGCTGGGCGGGCGGCGTTCCGATGAGGGGCAAAAACACCACAAAAACCAAAGCCAAGCGCGCCGTGCTCCACACCACTCAATAGGCCGAGTGTCAGCTCGCCTGCTCTTGATCTTGATCTTGATCTTGATCTCGGAGCCCGTCGGAAGGCTGAGTGGAGGGATTGATCCGGGGGTGGGAGCGCAGCGACCGTTTGGCGCAGCCAAACACAGCGAGAGGAGGTGCAGCGAAGCAAACCGTAGGCGCTGCGCCCGGATCGATCCCGCAGCGAAGGAACCCCGAGCCCCAGCGAGCGGGCCGCACGTAGGAGCAAGCGTTTTTTGCTTACTTTTTTTGGCGTTTGAAAAAAAGTGAGTCGCCGTCAGGGCGAAACCCTAAGCCGCCGTTACCGCAGCAACGGATATTCACCCAATCAAAAAAAACACACCAAAGTCCGATAACCGCCCACAAAAAATGCCCCGATCTCTCAACCGGGGCATTCAGCACAACATTACAAAACCATCAAACCATCAGTGAGAAACCGCCCCACTCGCCCCCAACCCAGTCTGCGAACGCACAAACTGCGGGAAGAACAGCGCACGTTCTTTGTCCGCCGCCGCCGACTTATCCGTAATCGAGAAGAACCAAATACCCACAAAGGCAATGATCATCGAGAACAGCGCCGGATACTCGTAAGGGAAGATCGCCTTCTCATGATGCAGAATCTGCACCCAGATGGTTGGGCCAAGGATCATCAGGCCAACAGCACTGATCAACCCCAACCAGCCGCCAATCATCGCACCGCGTGTGGTCAGCTTCTTCCAGTACATCGAAAGCAACAGCACCGGGAAGTTACAGCTCGCCGCGATCGAGAACGCCAGGCCCACCATGAACGCAATGTTCTGGCTTTCGAACAAAATACCCAGGCCAATCGCCAACACCGCCAAAGCAATGGTGGTGATCTTCGACACACGAATCTCGTCCTTCTCGTTCGCCTTGCCCTTCTTGATCACACTGGCGTACAGGTCGTGAGACACCGCCGAAGCACCGGCCAGAGTCAGACCCGCCACAACCGCCAGAATGGTCGCAAACGCTACCGCCGAGATAAAGCCGAGGAAGATGCTGCCGCCGACCGCGTTGGCCAAGTGCACCGCCGCCATGTTGTTGCCGCCCAACAGCGCGCCTGCAGCATCTTTGAAGGCCGGGTTGGTGCTGACCAGCAGGATCGCGCCGAAGCCGATGATGAAGGTCAGGATGTAGAAGTAGCCGATAAAGCCA
Organism: Pseudomonas rustica; assembly: GCF_049959085.1. Lineage (NCBI taxonomy): Bacteria > Pseudomonadati > Pseudomonadota > Gammaproteobacteria > Pseudomonadales > Pseudomonadaceae > Pseudomonas > Pseudomonas rustica. Next base: position 3,788,767 of record NZ_CP188200.1, read on the forward strand.
GTCGCGTACAACACGCTCTTACGTGCTTCTTTTGCGTCACTCACGGTGAAGAAGCGCATCAGAATGTGTGGCAGGCCAGCGGTACCGAACATCAGCGCCAGACCCAGCGAGAAAGCCGAAATCGGATCCTTGACCAGACCGCCCGGGCTCATGATCGCTTCGCCTTTGGCGTGAACCTTGATCGCCTCGGAGAACAGCGTGTTGAAGTCGAAGCCGACATGCTTCATGACCATCAGCGCCATGAAGGAGGCACCGGACAGCAGCAACACAGCCTTGATGATCTGTACCCAAGTGGTCGCCAGCATGCCGCCAAACAGCACGTACATGCACATCAGCACGCCGACCAGAATCACCGCAACGTGGTAATCGAGGCCGAACAACAGCTGGATCAGCTTGCCCGCACCGACCATTTGCGCGATCAGGTAGAACGCCACCACCACCAGCGAACCGCAGGCAGACAGGGTGCGAATCTGGGTTTGCCCGAGGCGGTAGGACGCCACGTCGGCAAAGGTGTATTTACCCAGGTTACGCAGACGCTCGGCGATCAGGAACAGAATGATCGGCCAGCCCACCAGGAAGCCGATCGAGTAGATCAGGCCGTCGTAGCCGGAGGTGAACACCAGCGCGGAAATTCCCAGGAAGGACGCCGCCGACATGTAGTCACCGGCAATCGCCAGACCGTTCTGGAAACCGGTGATCTTGCCACCCGCCGCATAGTAGTCGGCGGCCGAATTGTTTTTCTTCGAGGCCCAGTAGGTGATGTACAGCGTGGCACCGACGAACGCCACGAACATCAGGATCGCAGGAATATTCAGCGGCTGTTTGGCCACTTCACCCGTCAGCGCATCCGCCGCCCAGGCACCCGGTGCAAATGCTGCAACACTTAATAAAGCCAGTAGACGCCGGATCATTGCTGAGCCTCCTTGAGAATCGCATTGTTCAGGTCGTCAAACTCGCCATTGGCGCGGCGCACGTAGATACCGGTCAGGATGAAGGCAGACAGAATCAGGCCGACACCGATCGGGATACCCCAGGTAATGGATGATTCAGGGCTGATCTTCGCGCCCAGAATATGCGGCCCGTAAGCAATCAGAAGGATGAATGCGGAGTAAAGCCCTAGCATGATTGCCGAGAGAATCCAGGCGAATCGTTCCCTTTTCTTTACCAGCTCCTTGAATCGGGGACTGTTTTGAATCGAGAGGTAAATGCTGTCGTTCATTGTTTTTATCCTCGCAGCACAAATTATTGTTGGAACATAGCTAATGTATGCGGCTGCGGGAGCGGGAACAGACGACCTTAGTAGTAGAACGCCATGACACTTTTGCCAATTTCAAGCATGCGCAAAAAAATGTGGGAGCGAGCCTGCTCGCGAAAGCGTCGGTTCAGTCGAAATATGTATCAACTGACAGATCGCATTCGCGAGCAGGCTCGCTCCCACAGTGGGGTACGGCGGTGTGGCGGTTATTTAGTCCAGTCAGCCACGCGCTCCGGGTGTTTGGCCACCCAATCTTTCGCTGCGGCTTCAGGCTTGGCGCCGTCTTGAATCGCGAGCATCACTTCGCCGATTTCGTCTTTCGAAGCCCACTGGAAGTTCTTCAGGAACTTGGCCACTTCCGGTGCCTTGGCTTCCAGCCCTTTGCTGCCGATGCTGTTCACGGTTTCAGCCGCGCCGTACACGCCTTTCGGGTCGTCGAGGAAGCGCAGTTTCCACTTGGCGAACATCCAGTGCGGCACCCAACCGGTGACGGCGATGGATTCGTTTTTCTTCTCGGCACGGGTCAGCTCGGCAATCATGCCGGCGCCGGAACTGGCTTTAAGACTGTATTTGTCGAGGCCGTAATCCTTGATCGCTTGATCGGTCTTGAGCATCACGCCTGAACCGGCGTCGATGCCGACGATGCGGTTTTTGAAGGTGTCGTCGGTTTTCAGATCTTCGATCGATTTGGCTTTGACGTACTCCGGCACGATCAGGCCGATTTTTGCATCCTTGAAGTTCGGGCCGTAATCGACGACCAGATCCTTGTTTTTCGTCCAGTATTCGCCGTGCGTTACTGGCAGCCAGGCCGAAAGCATGGCGTCGAGTTTGCCGGTGGCAACACCCTGCCACATGATCCCGGTGGCGACGGCTTGCAGCTTCACGTCGTAGCCGAGTTTCTGTTTGATCACTTCGGCGGCTACGTGGGTGGTCGCCACGCTGTCGGACCAGCCGTCAACGTAACCGATGTTCAGGGTCTGCTTTTCTGCACTGGCGAAAGTGGAGCTCATCGCAAGCACCAGAGCAGCACTTGCGCCTAAAAGTCGTCGCATCTTCATCGTTACTTCCCCGAAATGCTGCGCCCGACGGATGACGGGCGGCGTCAACGTATTGTTATGGTGCACAGCGCCCCCATCACGCCCGACCGCAAACTCGCTGGAACATCAGTGGAGTGCTGATACTTTGATCATCAACCTCACGCCCCTCGCGACCTGCTCTGTCAGCGACCTCAAGACAATAAGAAACGACATCAGAAGGCCATTAACTGCCTTCGAATAATTGGCGCCAGACAATCCGCCCGAACTTTGCATGTCAAAATCGTGCGGGCCACCAACCCCTCTATAAATGCAGGTAACATGCGTCGCTTTGCAGCCACTCGGCCCGACCATGTCCGCGACGTCCCGCTTCCCCTTCCCTGCTTATTTATTCGCCTGCCTGCTTGGGCTGTTTGCGCTCGGCGGCTTCTGGTATGGCCTCGGCCAACCGGTGATTCTGCCGGACGCCGCGACGCCAACGCACAAGCTGCAATGCGCGTCCTATACGCCGTTCGATAAGGATCAGTCGCCGTTCGACGTGCCGTTCAAATTGCGCCCGGAGCGCATGGACGCTGACCTCGCGCTGCTGGCGACACGTTTTGAATGCATTCGCACTTACTCGATGACGGGCCTCGAAGCGTTGCCGGATCTGGCGCGCAAACACGGTCTGAAATTGATGATCGGCGCGTGGGTCAACAGCAACCCGGTCGACACCGAAAAAGAAGTCGACCTGCTGATCAAATCGGCCAACGCCAACCCGGACGTGGTCAGCGCGGTGATCGTCGGCAACGAAGCGCTGCTGCGCAAAGAAGTCACCGGCGCGCAACTGGCCCGACTGATCAACAAGGTCAAAAGCCAGGTCAAGCAACCGGTCACGTACGCCGATGTCTGGGAGTTCTGGCTCAAACACCCGGAAGTCGCGCCGGCGGTGGATTTCCTGACCATTCATTTGCTGCCGTACTGGGAAGATGATCCGTCGAACATCGATGCCGCCCTGCAACACGTGGCGGATGTGCGCCGCGTGTTCGGCAACAAGTTCGCGCCGAAGGACGTGATGATTGGCGAAACCGGTTGGCCGAGCGAAGGCCGTCAGCGCGAGACCGCCCTGCCGAGCCGGGTCAATGAGGCCAAATTCATTCGTGGTTTTGTCGCGATGGCCGAAAAAGAAGGCTGGCATTACAACCTGATCGAAGCGTTTGACCAGCCGTGGAAACGTGGCAGTGAAGGCGCTGTCGGCGGGTATTGGGGTCTGTTTGATGCGGATCGTCAGGACAAAGGCGTGCTCGCCGGGCCGGTGACCAATGTGCCGTACTGGAAAGAATGGCTGGCGGTCGGTGGTTTGATTTTCCTCGGCACTTTGCTGCTGGGCGGACGCGTTCGCAGTACGCGCGCTGCACTGGTGTTGCCACTGCTGGGCGCCCTCGCCGCGTGTTCGATTGGCGCATGGGGCGATCTGGCGCGCGTGACCACGCGGTTTACCAGTGAATGGCTGTGGGTCGCTTTGCTGACAGCGCTGAATCTACTGGTGCTGGCGCATGCGGCGCTGACGCTGAGTGCGCGAACGGGATGGCGTGAACGCGCATTCAATCTGCTGGAGCGTCGCGCGGGCTGGCTGGTCGCGGCGGCAGGGTTTGCCGCAGCGGTGATGATGCTGGAGATGGTCTTCGACGCGCGTTATCGCAGCTTTGCGAGCATGGCGTTTGTGCTGCCGGCGCTGGTTTACCTGAGCCGCCCGGTGAGCGTGCCGCGTCGGGAGATTGCCTTGCTGGCGTTTATCATCGGCGCGGGGATTGCGCCGCAGTTGTATGTGGAAGGTTTGCAGAATCAGCAGGCGTGGGGGTGGGCGTTGGTGAGTGGGTTGATGGTGGCTGCTCTTTGGCGCTGCCTGCGGGTTCGCAAGGGCTGAAGATCAAAAGATCGCAGCCTTCGGCAGCTCCTACAGGGTGTACGTCACCCCAATGTAGGAGCTGCCGCAGGCTGCGATCTTTTTACGCTCTGACCAGGCGCAACCCGGCAATCACCGCCGCAAACACCGCCAACGTCGTGTTGTACAACGCCAGCGCCGGCAATCCGGCCACCAGCGCCAACACCGCCATCCACCACCCTGCCCGCCCGGGCACGACAAAACCGATCAGCGCCGCACCCAGCGCCGTCCAGCCCAGCACCTTGAAATGAATCATCAAACCAAGGTTCGAGCGCACTTGGCATTCCCAACGGCTGGCCTCATCCACACAGATGCCCACCCATTTGCCGTCTTCCATAAAGCCATAACGCGCGCCATAGCTGGCGGCCAGCCATAACGGCAACAAAACAAGCAGCAAAATCCAGGGCAAGCGGCGGGACATGAAGCACTCCAATCTTCGGAAATCGGCGGCCAGCTTAATCTGCCTTCAATACTTCGCAAGCGATAACAACTGTTAACTGTTCATCAAGGGCGTGCAAAGTGTATCGTCCAGCTACTATTACTCCGAATTCTGCCTGTTTGGTGCCGCTGCATGGCACTTTGGCGCAAACCCGGTGGTCATAGCCTGCGAACTTCATTCGGCACCTTCCTCTAAGGGATCTAGTCATGCTCCGTTCCTTGCGCTTCGCCGCGCTGATCAGCGGCCTTATTTTGAGTGCGTCCGCACTGGCGGTGGATATCGACCCCGCCAGCTATGGCTACCCCCTCACCAACCCGTTTGAGGCGACTATCGCCACCACCCCGCCGGATTTGCGTCCGGAGCTGCCGCTGGATGACGACATCGATCAGTCCGATCGCAGCCTCACATTGCGCCCGGAGCGTGAATTCATTCTGCCGGACAACTTCTGGGCGGTGAAAAAGCTCACCTACCGCATCGCTACCCAGGACAAACCGGCCCCGCTGATCTTCCTGATCGCCGGCACCGGCGCGCGCTATGACAGCACGCTCAACGAATACCTGAAAAAGCTCTACTACAAGGCCGGCTACCACGTCGTGCAGTTGTCGTCGCCGACCAGTTTCGACTTCATCAGTGCCGCTTCTCGTTTTGCCACCCCCGGCATTACCAAGGACGATGCTGAAGACATGTACCGGGTCATGCAGGCCGTGCGGGCGCAGAACCCGAAACTGCCGGTGACCGAGTATTACCTCACCGGTTACAGCCTCGGTGCGCTGGACGCAGCCTTCGTCGCGCACCTGGACGAAACCCGCCGCAGCTTCAACTTCAAGAAAGTCCTGCTGCTCAACCCGCCGGTCAACCTCTACACCTCGATCAGCAACCTCGACAAGCTGGTGCAGACCGAAGTGAAAGGCATCAACAACAGCACCACGTTCTATGAACTGGTGCTGAACAAGTTGACCCGCTACTTCCAGCAGAAAGGCTACATCGACCTCAACGATGCGCTGCTCTATGACTTCCAGCAGTCCAAGCAGCATTTGACCAACGAGCAGATGGCGATGTTGATCGGCACCTCGTTCCGCTTCTCGGCAGCCGACATCGCGTTCACCTCGGACTTGATCAATCGTCGTGGTCTGATCACCCCGCCGAAAACCGAGATCACCGAAGGCACCAGCCTCACGCCGTACCTCAAGCGTGCGCTGCAGTGCGACTTCGAATGCTATCTGACCGATCAAGTGATTCCGATGTGGCGCGCGCGTACTGACGGCGGCAGCCTGCTGCAACTGGTCGATCAGGCCAGCCTGTATGCGCTCAAGGATTACCTGCATGACAGCCCGAAAATCGCCGTGATGCACAACGCCGACGACGTGATCCTCGGCCCGGGCGACCTCGGTTTCCTGCGCAAGACCTTCGGTGATCGCTTGACCGTTTATCCATTGGGCGGCCATTGCGGCAACATTAACTACCGCGTCAACAGCGACGCCATGCTGGAGTTCTTCCGTGGCTAAATATCTCCTGCTGGCGACAGCGTTACTCTGTGCAGGCGTGGCTCAGGCCGACAACAGCAAAGCCAATGCACCGGTGGTGGTCGACAGTGACGGCTTCAAGGAGCCGCTGTCGAAACTGAAATTCAACCCGGGTCTGGATCAGCGCGAATTCGAGCGTTCGACGCTCAACGCGCTGAACGTCTACGACCCGCTGGAATCGTGGAACCGCCGCGTTTACCACTTCAACTACCGCTTCGACGAATGGGTGTTCCTGCCGGTGGTCGACGGTTATCGTTACGTGACGCCGAGCTTCGTGCGTACTGGCGTGAGCAACTTCTTCAACAACCTGGGTGACGTGCCGAACCTGATCAACAGCTTGCTGCAGTTCAAGGGCCAGCGTTCAATGGAAACCACCGCGCGCCTGCTGTTCAACACCACGATCGGCATCGGCGGTCTGTGGGATCCGGCGACCGCCATGGGCCTGCCGCGCCAGAGCGAAGACTTTGGTCAGACCCTCGGCTTCTACGGCGTACCGGGCGGGGCCTATTTCGTGCTGCCAATCCTCGGCCCGTCGAACATCCGCGACACCGCTGGCCTCGCCGTGGATTACACCGCCGAATCGGCGATCAACTTCCTCAACGTTTCGGAAGTCAGCTCCGACCACCCGGAAGTCTGGGCCCTGCGCGCGGTCGACAAGCGCTACCAGACCAGCTTCCGTTACGGCCAGATGAACTCGCCGTTCGAGTACGAGAAAGTGCGTTACGTGTACACCGAAGCACGCAAGCTGCAGATCGCCGAATAGTTTTCGGCGGGTACAAAAAAGGGCTATTCGATGCGAGTCGAATGGCCCTTTTTTTAGATCAAAGGATCGCAGCCTGCGGCAGCTCCTACATGGGCATCGCGTACACCTGTAGGAGCTGCCGAAGGCTGCGATCTTTCAGCCTTTAACAGATTTCCAGATTTTGCCGACGACGGATACCACCGCCAGCACCACTGCCCCGGCAATAATCCCCGCCACGCCATTCAGCAACATCGGCACCGCAAACCCGGCCCCACCCGCCGCCGCGCCCACACCTTCAATCCAGTGATGCACCACCGGTACGCCGTGAGTAAGGATGCCGCCGCCAACCAAAAACATCGCCGCCGTACCGACCACCGACAAGGTTTTCATCATGTACGGCGCCGCGCTCAGAATGCCGCTGCCGATTTTCTTGGCTGCCTGCCCAGGCTTCTGCGTCAGCCACAAACCGAGGTCGTCGAGTTTGACGATGCCCGCCACCAACCCGTAAACGCCAACAGTCATGACAATAGCGATGCCCGACATCACGACCACTTGCTGAGTCAGCGACGCATCCGCCACGGTGCCGAGGGTGATCGCGATGATTTCTGCCGAGAGGATGAAATCCGTGCGGATCGCACCCTTGATCTTGTCCTTCTCGTACGCCACCAGATCAGTTGCCGGATCAGCCACTGCTTCCTTCAGTTGCGCATGCTCGGTGTCGTCTTCAGCCTTGCTGTGCAGAAATTTGTGCGCAAGTTTCTCGAAACCCTCGAAGCACAGGTACGCGCCGCCGACCATCAACAGCGGCGTCACCAGCCACGGCACGAACGCACTGATCGCCAGCGCCGACGGCACCAGGATCAGTTTGTTGACGAACGAACCCTTCGCTACCGCCCAGACCACGGGAATCTCGCGCTCGGCACGCACACCGGAGACTTGCTGGGCATTCAGCGCCAGATCATCGCCGAGCACGCCCGCGGTCTTCTTGGCGGCCATCTTGGTCATCAAGGCAACGTCGTCCAGAACGGTGGCGATGTCATCGATCAGCACCAGCAAACTGCTTCCTGCCATGAATCCTGTTTCCTTTTATGTATGAATGTTGCGAAGCATAACGCGACCATAGACCACGCGGTGCATTCTTGAGCGCTGCGCGAGGCCGGTGCTACCATGCGCAACCGCCAGAACAGGCAAGGAACCACCGGGTTTATGAGCACAATCCGCGAGCGCAACAAAGAACTGATCCTGCGTGCCGCCAGTGAGGAGTTTGCCGACAAGGGCTTCGCTGCGACCAAAACCAGCGACATCGCCGCCAAGGCGGGATTGCCCAAGCCCAACGTCTACTACTACTTCAAGTCCAAGGAAAACCTTTACCGCGAGGTACTGGAAAGCATCATCGTGCCGATTTTGCAGGCCTCGACCCCGTTCAATCCGGACGGCGTTCCGAGCGAAGTGCTGAGCGGCTACATCCGCTCGAAGATCCGCATCTCCCGCGATCTGCCGTTCGCCTCGAAAGTGTTCGCCAGCGAAATCATGCACGGCGCCCCACACCTGAGCGCCGACCTGGTCGAGCAACTCAACGGCCAGGCCAAGCACAACATCGACTGCATCCAGAGCTGGATCGACCGCGGCCAGATCGCCCCGATCGACCCTAATCACCTGATGTTCAGCATCTGGGCCGCGACCCAGACTTACGCCGACTTCGACTGGCAGATTTCTGCGGTGACGGGGAAGGAGAAGCTGGATGAAGCGGATTACGAAGCGGCGGCGCAGACGATAATCCGGTTGGTGTTGAAAGGGTGTGAGCCGGACTGATGCTATCGCGAGCAAGCTCACTCCCACATTGGATCTGTGGCGTTCACAAATCCCCTGTGGGAGCGAGCCTGCTCGCGAATGGCGGCGCCACAGAAAATAAGCTCAAACCCAAATCGCATCCCACAGTGGATAGTCGCCAAGCTTATCCACCAAGCCTGCCCGCAACGGGTTGGCCACGACGTATCGAGCCAGCTTCACCAAGTCTTCTTCTCTGCGCAATGCACGATCATGAAAGCCTGATTGCCAAATACTGGTGTCTCTACCCGTTGAGAGATTCACGGCTTTGGTACTGAGGGATTTGGTTCGCTGCATCAACTCGCCAAGCGAACCACTCTTCAATTCGATCAGCCAGTGAAAATGATCCGGCATGACAACCCATGCCAGCGTGTTTGCTAATCCCTTTCCCTCTGCGACCCGGAACTGGTTCACGACCAATCGGCCAAGCGCAAAGTCTTTGAAAATAGGGCGTCTCCCCGCCGTATTGGTAGTCAGCAGGTAGATGCGGTTGTGTTCGGAGTAGCGGCCGACGCGCAAGCGATGTGAAGCAGATAGATCCAGCATTCCTTTGCCTTTTCATATGCGGTTTATGAAAAGGCTAGTTCTGTGAATGTCGGAGCAGGTGCCGGTTTTTAGCAAGATGTGTTTTTGAGATCGTATTCGCGAGCAGGCTCGCTCCCACAGGGGGTTCGGGGTATTCAGACATTTTGTGTCGAACCACAAATCCAATGTGGGAGTGAGCCTGCTCGCGAAAGCGATTAATCAGACGCTAAAGATCAAGCAGCCACCCCCGCATCCGCCCGCAACTCCAGCGCCTCCACCGCTTTAATCGCCACTTGCTCATCGATATCCGACAGATCGCCGCTAATCCCGATCGCTCCCAGCACATTCCCCGCCTGATCACGAATCAACACACCGCCCGGTGCCGGCACGACGCTGCCCTGGCCCATGCTGTTCAGCGCAGCAATAAAGGCCGGGCGTTGTTGGGCGTCGAGGGCGAGCAGGCGCGAGCCTTTGCCGAGGGCGATGGCGCCCCAGGCTTTGCCGATGGCGATTTGTGGGCGCAGAAGGCTGGCGCCGTCTTCGCGTTGCAGGGTCACCAAGTGGCCGCCGGTGTCGAGTACTGCGATGGTCAGGGGTGCGGCGTTGATGCCGCGCCCTGCGTTAATGGCCTCGTTGACCAGTTTGACTGCGACTTTCAAGGTTAAAGCGCTCATGGTGCCGTCCTCATTTTGTTATAGGGAAAGTCGTGGGCCTGCGGTTTTGTGCCGCAGTCCGATGCAACAAATAGAACACAATGAATTATTTTTTTGTATACAATAATTCTCGAAAAGCGCCACATGCGACGAAAAGCCACAGTCATAAAGGCTTCCGACGAATGAAACAGGCGCTTGAGAAAATGGATTGACCTGCGCCGTCCGCCGTGAATACACTCTGCGCAAAGCCACTTGTATACAATTACAAAACGTAAAGAGGCACAAAACCATGAGCAAAATGAGAGCAATCGAAGCCGCCGTTCTGGTGATGCGCCGTGAAGGGGTTGATACCGCTTTTGGCATCCCGGGCGCTGCCATCAACCCGCTGTACTCCGCCTTGCAGAAAGTCGGTGGCATCGATCACGTCCTTGCTCGCCACGTCGAAGGCGCCTCGCACATGGCCGAGGGCTACACCCGCACTAAAGCCGGCAACATCGGCGTGTGCATCGGCACTTCCGGCCCTGCCGGTACCGACATGGTCACCGGGCTCTACAGCGCCTCGGCCGACTCGATTCCAATCCTCTGCATTACCGGCCAGGCACCCCGCGCCCGTATGCACAAGGAAGACTTCCAGGCTGTCGACATCACCAGCATCGTCAAGCCAGTCACCAAGTGGGCGACCACTGTTCTGGAACCAGGCCAGGTGCCTTACGCGTTCCAGAAAGCGTTTTTTGAAATGCGCTCCGGCCGTCCAGGCCCAGTGCTGATCGACCTGCCGTTCGACGTGCAGATGGCCGAAATCGAATTCGACATCGACGCTTACCAGCCGCTGCCATTGGCCAAACCGACCGCGACCCGCATTCAGGTCGAGAAGGCTTTGGCGCTGCTCGATCAGGCTGAGCGTCCACTGTTGGTAGCAGGCGGCGGCATCATCAACGCCGACGCCAGCGATCTGCTGGTTGAATTCGCTGAGCTGACCGGCATCCCGGTAATCCCGACCCTGATGGGCTGGGGCACCATCCCGGACGATCACCCCTTGATGGTCGGCATGGTCGGTCTGCAGACTTCGCACCGTTACGGCAACGCGACCCTGCTGAAATCCGACGTGGTGTTGGGGATCGGTAACCGTTGGGCTAACCGCCACACCGGTTCGGTTGACGTTTACACCGAAGGCCGCAAGTTCATTCACGTCGACATCGAAGGCACGCAGATCGGTCGTGTGTTCACGCCGGATCTGGGCATCGTGTCCGACGCCGCTGCAGCACTGACCGTGTTCATCGAAGTGGCGCGTGAATGGCAAGCCGCCGGCAAGCTGAAAAACCGCAGTGCCTGGCTGCAAGACTGCCAGCAGCGCAAAGCCAGCCTGCATCGCAAAACCCACTTCGACAACGTGCCGGTAAAACCACAGCGCGTTTACGAAGAAATGAACCAGGTGTTCGGCAAGGACACCTGCTACGTCAGCACCATTGGTCTGTCGCAGATTGCCGGCGCGCAGTTCCTGCACGTCTACAAGCCGCGGCACTGGATCAACTGTGGCCAGGCCGGCCCGTTGGGCTGGACCATTCCGGCAGCGCTGGGCGTGGTGAAGGCCGATCCGAGCCGCAAAGTTGTGGCCCTGTCGGGGGACTATGACTTCCAGTTCATGATCGAAGAACTGGCGGTCGGCGCTCAGTTCAAACTGCCGTACATCCACGTCGTGGTGAACAACTCGTACCTGGGTCTGATCCGTCAGGCACAGCGCGGCTTCGAAATGGACTACTGCGTGCAGCTGTCCTTCGATAACCTGAACGCGCCGGAACTCAACGGTTACGGTGTTGACCACGTCGCAGTCGCTGAAGGCCTCGGCTGTAAAGCGCTGCGTGTGTTCGAACCATCGGAAATCGCCCCTGCCCTGCGCAAGGCCGAACAGATGATCGAAGAGTTCAAAGTGCCGGTAATCGTCGAGATCATTCTGGAGCGTGTGACCAACATCTCCATGGGTACCGAGATCAACGCCGTCAACGAATTCGAAGACCTGGCGCTGGTCGGCAACGATGCGCCAACGGCGATTTCGCTGCTCGACTGATCCGCCATGGCCTGATGCTCCTGTAGGAGCTGCCGCAGGCTGCGATCTTTTGATCTTTGTTGTTAACAGATCAAGATCAAAAGATCGCAGCCTGCGGCAGCTCCTACACGGGGTCATCATCATTAATTTGCAACGGGAGACCACCATGCCGCGTTTCGCAGCCAACCTGTCCATGCTGTTCACCGAACAGGATTTCCTTGCCCGTTTCGACGCCGCCGCCAAGGCTGGTTTCAGCGGTGTCGAGTACCTGTTCCCGTACGATTTCAGCTCTGCCGAAATCAAGGCCAAGCTCGACGCCAACGGTCTGACCCAAGTGCTGTTCAACCTGCCGGCCGGTGACTGGGCCAAGGGCGAGCGCGGTATCGCGTGTCTGCCTGATCGGGTTGAAGAGTTCCGTGCCGGTGTCGATCTGGCCATCGCTTACGCACAAGTGCTGGGCAACACCCAGATCAACTGCCTGGCCGGTATTCGTCCGCAAGGCGTTGATGACGTCACCGTGGAAAAAACCTTCGTTGCCAACCTGAAATACGCGGCTGACAAGCTGCAAGCGGCGGGCATCAAACTGGTGATGGAAGCAATCAACACCCGCGACATCCCGGGTTTCTACCTGAACAACACGGCGCAAGCCCTGTCGATTCGCGAACAGGTCGGCAGCGCCAATCTGTATCTGCAATACGACATCTATCACATGCAAATCATGGAAGGCGATCTGGCCCGCACCCTGCAATCGCACCTGGGCGAGATCAACCATGTGCAGCTCGCGGACAACCCGGGCCGCAACGAGCCGGGCACCGGTGAGATCAACTATCGGTTTCTGTTCGAACACCTCGACCGCATCGGTTATCAGGGTTGGGTGGGTTGCGAATACAAGCCGCTGACCACCACCGAAGCAGGCCTCGGCTGGCTGAAGTCGCACAACGCAATCTGACAAACACATGACCCTGTAGGAGCTGCCGAAGGCTGCGATCTTTTGATCTTGTTATTTTGAAGATCAAGATCAAAAGATCGCAGCCTTCGGCAGCTCCTACAGGGGAAAGACAAAAACAAGAGGATTTTCTCATGGCTAAAATCGGATTTATCGGCACCGGCATCATGGGCCACCCAATGGCTTCGAACCTGCAGAAAGCCGGTCACAGCCTGTTCCTGTCGGCGCACCACGACGCCGCCCCGGCCGATCTGGTTGCCGCTGGCGCCGTCGCCCTGGCCAACCCGCGCGAAGTCGCGCAGGAAGCTGAATTCATCATCGTCATGGTGCCGGATACCCCGCAGGTAGACGACGTACTGTTCCGCGCTGACGGCGTTGCCGCTGGCCTGAGCAAAGGCAAAATCGTGATCGACATGAGCTCGATCTCGCCGACCGCCACCAAGGCCTTCGCGGCGAAGATCAACGAGAAAGGCGCGCAATACCTCGACGCACCGGTATCCGGTGGTGAAGTCGGCGCCAAAGCCGCGACCCTGAGCATCATGATCGGTGGCGATGCCGATGCCTTCGAACGCGCGCTGCCACTGTTCCAGGCCATGGGCAAAAACATCACCCTGGTCGGTGGCAATGGCGACGGTCAAACCGCCAAAGTCGCCAACCAGATCATCGTTGCCCTGAACATTCAGGCCGTCGCTGAAGCCCTGCTGTTCGCTTCGAAAAACGGCGCTGATCCGGCCAAGGTGCGTGAAGCACTGATGGGCGGTTTCGCGTCCTCGAAGATCCTTGAAGTGCACGGCGAGCGCATGATCAAAGGCACTTTCGATCCAGGCTTCCGCATCAGCCTGCACCAGAAAGACCTGAACCTGGCCCTGCAAGGCGCCAAAGAGCTGAACATCAACCTGCCAAACACCGCCAACGCCCAGCAAGTGTTCAGCACCTGCGCAGCGATCGGTGGCAGCAACTGGGATCACTCGGCGCTGATCAAAGGTCTGGAGCACATGGCCAACTTCTCGATTCGCGACAACAAATAAGCCCTGCACAAAACCCTGTGGGAGCGAGCCTGCTCGCGAAAGCGGTTGCACATTCAACATCCATGTTGGCTGACACACCGCCTTCGCGAGCAGGCTCGCTCCCACAAGGGTTCCGAGTTGCCCTTTCGAATAACAAGAATTCCGGGAGCCCGCCATGTCGGTCGATCCGCAACAACTGCTGCGCGAGCTGTTTGCCACAGCCATCGACGCGGCCCATCCGAACCAAGTCCTCGAAGCCCATTTGCCTGCCGATCGTACTGGCCGGGTGATCGTCATCGGTGCCGGCAAAGCCGCTGCTGCGATGGCGCAAGTGGTCGAAAATTGCTGGCAAGGTGACGTGTCTGGCCTGGTGGTGACCCGTTACGGTCACGGCGCCCCGTGCGAAAAAATCGAAGTGGTCGAAGCCGCGCATCCGGTGCCGGACGCTGCCGGTCTGGCCGTGGCCAAACGCGTACTGGAACTGGTCAGCAACCTGAGCGAAGACGACCGCGTAATCTTCCTGCTCTCCGGCGGTGGTTCTGCCCTGCTCGCATTGCCGGCCGAAGGCATCACCCTCGCCGACAAGCAGTCGATCAACAAAGCCCTGCTCAAATCCGGCGCGACCATCGGCGAGATGAACTGCGTGCGCAAGCACCTCTCGGCGATCAAGGGCGGCCGTCTCGGCAAGGCCTGCTGGCCTGCCACTGTTTACACCTACGCGATTTCCGATGTGCCGGGCGACCTCGCCACGGTCATCGCTTCCGGCCCGACCGTGGCCGATCCAAGCACCTCCGCCGAAGCGCTGGCGATCATCAAACGCTACGGCATCGAGATTCCCGTTTCCGTGCGCAACTGGTTGCAAAGCCCAGAGTCGGAAACCGTCAAACCCGGTGATCCGAGTCTTGCGCGCAGCCACTTCCAATTGATCGCCCGTCCTCAGCAATCGCTGGATGCGGCGGCGGTGAAATGCCGTCAGGCCGGGTTCAGCACGCTGATCCTCGGCGACCTCGAAGGTGAGTCGCGCGAAGTGGCGAAAGTCCACGCCGGCATCGCCCGCCAGATCATCAACCACGGTCAGCCACTGGCAGCACCGTGCGTGATTTTGTCCGGTGGCGAAACCACCGTGACCGTGCGCGGCAATGGCCGTGGCGGACGCAACGCCGAATTCCTTCTGAGCCTGACCGAAAATCTCAAAGGCCAGCCCGGCGTCTATGCCCTGGCCGGTGACACCGACGGCATCGACGGCTCGGAAGACAACGCCGGCGCGATCATGACCCCGGACAGCTACGCCCGCGCCGCCGCCCTCGGTTTGAGCGCCAGCGACGAGCTGGATAACAACAACGGCTACGGTTATTTCGAGGCGCTCGATGCGCTGATCGTCACCGAGCCGACCCGCACCAACGTCAACGACTTCCGCGCCATTCTGATCCTTGAGAGCTGCAAATCATGACGCCTGATAAAAAGGTAAAAATCCTCGCCACCCTCGGGCCTGCTGTCGACGGCATCGAAGAGATCCGTGAACTGGTCGAGGCCGGGGTCAATATCTTCCGCCTGAACTTCAGCCACGGCGATCACGCCGACCACGCCAAGCGCTATCAGTGGATCCGCGAAGTCGAGCGCCAGCTCAACTACCCGCTGGGCATTCTGATGGACTTGCAGGGGCCGAAACTGCGCGTCGGCAAGTTCGCTGACGGCAAGGTGCAACTGCATCGCGGTCAGGCCTTCCGTCTCGATCTGGACGCGACACCGGGCGATCAGCGCCGAGTGAATCTGCCGCATCCGGAAATCATCGAAGCGCTGGAAGCGGGCATGGATCTGCTGCTCGACGACGGCAAACTGCGTCTGCGCGTGGTCAGCAAATACGCCGATGCGATCGACACCACCGTGCTCAACGGCGGCGAGTTGTCGGATCGCAAAGGCGTGAACGTACCGCAAGCCGTGCTCGACCTCAGCCCGCTGACCGCCAAGGATCGCCGCGATTTGAGCTTCGGTCTGGAACTGGGCGTGGATTGGGTAGCGCTGTCGTTTGTGCAGCGTCCGCAAGACATCATCGAAGCTCGCGCATTGATCGGCGACAAAGCCTTTTTGATGGCAAAAATCGAGAAGCCTTCCGCGGTTGAACAGCTGCGTGAAATCGCGGAATTGAGCGATGCGATCATGGTGGCCCGTGGCGACCTTGGCGTTGAAGTGCCGGCCGAAAGCGTGCCGCAGATTCAGAAAAACATCATCACTACCTGCCGCGAACTCGGAAAACCGGTGGTGGTGGCGACGCAGATGCTTGAGTCGATGCGCTTCTCCCCTGCCCCGACCCGCGCCGAGGTGACTGACGTCGCCAACGCCGTGGCCGAAGGTGCCGATGCAGTGATGCTCTCGGCAGAAACTGCGTCCGGCGAGTACCCGCTGGAAGCCGTGCAGATGATGAGCAAGATCATCCGCCAGGTGGAGAACGGCCCGGATTATCAGACCCAGCTCGACGTCAGCCGGCCGAAGGCTGAAGCGACCGTGTCCGATGCGATCAGTTGCGCGATCCGTCGCATCAGCAACGTGCTGCCAGTGGCGGTGCTGGTCAACTACAGCGAGTCGGGCACCTCAAGTTTGCGTGCCGCGCGGGAACGGCCGAAAGCGCCGATCCTCAACCTGACGCCGAATCTGCAAACCGCGCGGCGTCTGAGCGTGGCGTGGGGGATTCACTCGGTGGTCAACGATCGCCTGCGTCAGGTCGACGAAGTCTGCTCCACCGCACTGGAAATCGCCCAGGCCCAAGGCATGGCCGAGCGTGGCGACACGCTGCTGATTACTGCCGGTGTGCCGTTTGGCCAGCCTGGATCGACTAACTCGCTGCGGATCGAAACATTGATCTGACCCACATTCTTAATGTGAGTACAAAACCTGTGGCGAGGGGATTTATCCCCGATTGACTGCGCAGCAGTCACAGCTTTTCGGACATGACAGTTTTCACAGAAAAACCGCATGCACCGAATTTGGGGCCGCTTCGCAGCCCATCGGGGCGGTGCGACGTTTCGCTGAATCCCCTCGCCACAGTGACTTGCAAGACCTTTTGATGTTCCAACTGCCCAGATTTTCTCAACATGCCTGCCAATCATTTCAACACCCACTGCCCCGACTGGGCCGAGGCTTTGCTCAACGGTTTCAGTCAAATATTCCTCCAGCGCCATCCGCTGTGCGGCCTGCTGTGTCTGTTGGCGATCCTGCTGACCGCACCCGTGCTGTTCGCCGGGGCGCTGCTCGGTGCCGTCGCCGGATTGCTCACCGCGCAACGCCGCAATTACGCCAAGGCTGATCGCCAGGCTGGACTGTTCAGCTACAACGGCATCTTGCTCGGTCTGCTGCTGAGCCTGTATTTCCCATGGTCGCCAATGCTGCCGCCGCTGATTCTTGCCGCTGGCGGCTTGAGCGCGATGGTCACGCAACAATGGCTCAAACATGTCTACAGCAGCCGATCGATTCCGGCCTACACCTCGCCGTTCGTCGCGATGAGCTGGGTTCTGTTGCTGTTCGCCGAACCGTCGGCGCCGATGGCACACGTCGAAATGAGCACGCTGAACCTGCTCGCCGCCGAACTGCGGGGCCTCGGCCAGGTGATGTTTCTCGGTCATCCACTGGCCGGCGCATTGATCGCCATCGGTTTGCTGGTCGCGGATCGCCGCGCGTTTTGCTGGGCGCTGCTGGCGTCGGCGATCGGCCTCGGTTCCAGTTTGCTGCACCACGAAACCAGCGTCGCACTGCTCGGCATCGGCAGCTACAACGCCGTGCTCGCCGCCCTCGCCTTTTCGTCGCAACGCCAACAACCGTGGTTGCCGCTGCTCGGCATCGTTCTCGCGCTGCTGGTCACGCCGTTGTTTGCAGCGGTTGGCCTCGCCACTTTGACCGCGCCATTCATCCTCGCCGGCTGGCTGATCCGCGCCGGGATTCAGATGCTCGGCAAAGCGTCGGTCGAGCGTGCGCCTTGCGCTCACGGTGAGAATCAACCTAGGCTGCGCTGATCTTTGATTCAGGCGTTTTCCATGGACAGCAGCAACAATTGGCGCGAACGGCTCTACGTCATGATTTTCCAGAGCGACACCCTCGCCGGGCGTCGCTTCGACGGCATCTTGCTGTTGATCATCCTCGCCAGTCTGGTGATCGTGATGCTCGACAGCATCGACAGCATTCACCAGAACTACGCGAATGTGCTGGCCTACATCGAGTGGGGCTTCACGATCATCTTTCTCGGCGAGTACATCCTGCGTCTGTACTGCTCACCGAAGCCGCTGCGCTACGCCTTCAGTTTTTACGGGTTGGTGGATTTGCTGGCGATCGTGCCCGGCATCCTTGCGCTGTATTACAGCGATGCGCAGTACCTGCTGATAATCCGGATCATCCGCATGCTGCGGATTTTCCGCGTGCTCAAGCTCAGCCCGTACCTCAAACAAGCCAACTATTTGATGTCGGCGCTGCGCGGCAGCAAGCAGAAGATCGTCGTGTTTCTCGTCAGCGTCTGCACGCTGGTGACGGTATTCGGCACGCTGATGTACGTGATCGAAGGCCCGGAGCATGGCTTCACCAGCATTCCCAAAGGCATCTATTGGGCGATCGTCACGCTGACCACTGTGGGCTTCGGCGACATCGTGCCGAAGACGCCGTTGGGTCAGGTCATTTCGTCGCTGGTGATGATCACCGGTTACTCGATCATCGCCGTGCCCACCGGTATTTTCACCGCCGAACTGGCCAACGCCATGCGCGGTGAACAGCTGCAGCACGACTGCCCGGTGTGCAAGAAAAACAGCCACGAACACGGCGCGGCGTTCTGCTCGCGGTGCGGCAATCAGCTATTCAAGAAAGTGGAATAAGCAAAGAGCTTTTTAATCTTTAAGCGACTATGCACAGCCCGTTATAGTCGTGGCAATTAAACATCACCCCCCCAATGTAGGAGCTGCCGAAGGCTGCGATCTTTTGATCTTGGTTTTATGAGATCAAGATCAAAAGATCGCAGCCTTCGGCAGCTCCTACATAAATAGATAACAAGGAATGCGCAGTGAAAAAACTCTTTGGCGCCTCACTTCTCGCCGCCGGCCTGGCCTTGGCCAACATCGCTCAGGCAGCCCCGACGCTGCTTAACGTTTCCTACGACGTGATGCGCGATTTCTACAAGGACTACAACACTGCGTTCCAGAAACACTGGCAAGCCGAGCATAACGAAAACATCACCGTGCAGATGTCCTTCGGTGGTTCGAGCAAGCAAGCGCGTTCGGTGATCGACGGCCTGCCGGCTGACGTCATCACCATGAACATGGCCACCGACATCAACGCCCTCGCCGACAACGGCAAACTGGTGCCGGAGAACTGGGTCACCCGTCTGCCGAACAACAGCGCGCCGTTCACTTCCGCAACCGTGTTCATCGTGCGTAAAGGCAACCCGAAAGCCCTGAAAGACTGGCCGGATCTGCTCAAGGACGGCGTGCAAGTGATCGTGCCGAACCCGAAAACCTCGGGTAACGGCCGCTACACCTACCTGTCCGCGTGGGGTTATGTGCTGAAGAACGGCGGCGACGAGAACAAGGCCAAAGCGTTCGTCGGCAAACTGTTCAAGCAAGCGCCAGTGCTGGATACCGGTGGCCGTGCCGCGACCACCACGTTTATGACCAACCAGATCGGCGACGTGCTGGTGACCTTCGAAAACGAAGCGGAAATGATTGCTCGCGAGTTTGGTCGTGATCAATTTGAAGTGATCTACCCGAGCGTTTCGGCCGAGGCTGAGCCACCGGTTTCCGTGGTGGATAAAGTCGTCGACAAGAAGGGTTCACGGGCGGCGGCGGATGAATATCTGAAGTACCTGTGGTCGCCGGAAGGTCAGGAAATTGCGGCGGCAAACTACCTGCGTCCGCGTGATCCGGCGGTGCTGGCGAAGTACACCGATCGTTTCCCGAAAGTTGATTTCCTTTCGGTTGAGAAGACCTTTGGTGACTGGCGTACGGTGCAGAAGACTCACTTCAATGATGGCGGTGTGTTCGATCAGATTTATACCGGGCAGTAACACCTGATTACCCTTGTAGGAGCTGCCGAAGGCTGCGATCTTTTGCCTTTGATGTTTTAGAAGCAAGATCAAAAGATCGCAGCCTTCGGCAGCTCCTACAGGGGGATTGTGTTTAGGCGATTACATCGGTGGGGTCAGGCCATCCTTGCCGGCGGAGATGGATTGCGCCGTCAGCGTGCCATCCGCGCTCTGCGTCACGAACGTGACAATCTTCACCCCAACCTTCAGCAAGCTCCGATCGCCCGGCAGCAGATTCACAATCGGCACATCCTCCGGCACCAGAATCTTCTGCTGCCCACCCTTGTAGTTCACCGTCAGCACCCGCCCATTGCTCACCACCAGATCGCCGACGCTGCCATTGGTCATGCTGCTGCCCTTGGCCAGATCGAACGGTCGATGACCATCGCCACTCCCCGCCAGCTCCGGTGGAAACACATGCACTTCCAGCGCCTTGAGCGTGCCGTCTTCCTGAGGCATCGCTGCCGAGCCGATGTAGCTGCCGGGTTTGATGTCTTCGATGTTGGCCAGGGTAACGGCGCGAACCTTGGTGTCGCCGGTCAACTGAATCACCACGTTCTCGCCGCTGTTGACGTGGACTTTCAAGCTGTCCGGGCTGACCCCGGTGATCTCGCCGCGCACGCCGAGGCGCATGCCAGGTGCGTCGGCGGCCTGCACGCTGGCGGCGCCGAGCAGGCTGATCAGGACAATCGTTGCGGTATGGCGAAGCGTCTGACGAAACATTGCATTCCTCCGGTGATCAACGTGGAACAAGCCGATGCAAACATAAGCACGCTATCGAAGAAGATGTAAGTGAATGTATCATCAGCCCTCAACGGTCGGACGCAAGGTTCGCCCCGAATGGCCACGGCCGTCATTACCCGACGTAATAACTGATATCAACCGAAGGCTGCTTCTGCCCGTTCGGTTTGTCCCTTAGCCTCATCGCATTCCTTTCGCTGGATCGAGTAACCCCTATGACCGCCGCGACTCACGCAATGACCCGAGGCATGGTGCTGCTGTTCGCCTTCTGCTGCGGCGCCATCGTTGCCAACATCTACTACGCGCAGCCAATCATCGGCCTGATCGCGCCGGACATTGGCCTGAGCGACACCATGGCCAGTTTCATCGTTTCGCTGACGCAGATCGGTTATGCGCTGGGCCTGTTCTTTCTGGTACCGCTGGCGGATCTCCTGGAAAACCGCCGGTTGATGATCATCACTACCGTAGTGGCGATTGCCAGCCTGTTGGCGGCGGCGTTTACCGATCAGCCCAATGTGTTTCTGCTGATCTCGTTGCTGGTGGGTTTCAGTTCGGTGTCGGTGCAGATTCTGATTCCTCTGGCGGCGCACCTTGCTCCGGAGGAATCCCGTGGCCGTGTGGTCGGCGGGATCATGGGCGGTTTGTTGCTGGGTATTCTGTTGGCGCGACCGGTATCGAGCGTGGTTGCAGATCACCTCGGCTGGCGGGCGATGTTTATGATTGCTGCGGCACTGATGGCGGCGATCAGCGTGGTGTTGGCACTGACCGTGCCCAAGCGCCAGCCGGATCACAGTGCCACATATGGCCAACTGCTTGGCTCGTTGTGGACGCTGCTGCGCCAACAACCGGTGCTGCGTCAACGTGCGTTTTATCAGGGCTGCATGTTCGCCACGTTCAGCCTGTTCTGGACGGCCGTGCCGCTGGAACTGGCGCGCAACCATGGTCTGTCGCAAAGCGAGATCGCGATTTTCGCCCTGGTCGGCGCCATCGGTGCCATCGCCGCCCCGATCAGCGGACGCCTGGCCGACGCCGGCCACACCCGCATCGCCTCGCTGCTGGCCATGATCTTCGCCAGCCTGAGCTTCCTGCCCGCCTTCATCCACCCCGCCTACAGCGTCATCGGCCTGGCCGTAACCGGCGTGGTATTGGATTTCTGCGTACAAATGAACATGGTGCTCGGCCAACGCGCGGTCTACTCGCTGGACGCCAAAAGCCGTGGCCGCCTCAACGCCCTGTACATGACCAGCATCTTCATCGGCGGCGCCTTCGGCTCGTCGGTGGCCAGTGCGGTGTATGAACATGGCGGCTGGTTGTGGATCGTGATTGTGGGGAGTGTGTTTCCGTTGTTGGCGTTGCTGCGGTTTTTGAGTGCTTCGCAAGGGCGATCGTTGGCCACGGCGTAAGCTGCAAAAGCTTCGCGAGCAGGCTCGCTCCCACAGGTCACTCACCGGGCCTGAGGGAGCGAGGACGGTTAATACCGAACCAGCTTCTCCATCGCCGCATCCGCCAGAAAGGAGGAGCGGCTTTTGACGTTGTGTTCGCGCACATAACGATCGATGCGCTGAATCACGTAACCGGGGAGCGTCACGTTGACCTTCTCGGTCTTGCCCAGATACGGCGAGATATCCAGCTCGAGCATGCCCCAGCCCATCTCGGCGAACTCCGGGTTATTACGGTGCGCCGAGGCAGAGGTCGGCATGGGAATAGCGTCGCCATCTGCTGCAATCTCCTGCAGCATGATGTGCGCAATTTCAACGGCCGCATTGTAGGCATCTTCAAAGCTATCCCCCGCCGTCACGGCGCCAGGAATATCGGGGATCTGAATACCGATGGCAGTGTTCTCGTCGCCCCATTCGATGCAGATTGGGTATTGCATTACGGATCTCCTTTGTAACTGACTGACGGGTTGTATAACCCCGCACGCCGCCTGATGCTCTTGACCGTCCCTAACGGTAAATCCTTCTTAGGATGAGGGACGGGAATCGTGTTCGGGTTATAGCGATGAGTGAAAATGTGATGACTGCCGGTGATCCGATCCAGCGTCCAGCCCGCCTCCTCCAGCTCCTTGATCAATTGCCTGCTTTGCACCAACCGCCTCCTTGCCCTGGCCTTTTAAAAATAACCCTAGAGTTACCTTTACTCAAGCACAGAAATGCTCAGAGCGACGCCCGGTTGTTTTACAACATGTGATTGATCGCATCAAAAGCATCTCCGATCAGAACGCCCTGTGGGAGCGGGCTTGCTCGCGAAGGCGTCGTGTCAGTCGACCCTTACTAACCTGACATACCGCTTTCGCGAGCAAGCCCGCTCCCACAGGGGTTCTCGAGCCGCTTCAAGATTTGCGCATGACGCAGACAAAAAAACGGCGATCCGAGGATCGCCGTTTTCATTTACTCCCCGAACTGCTTGCCCAGTCCCGGTGGCACGCCGTGGATGTTGGTGTCTTCCCACGGGCCGTTGGGGCTGATCGAGCGGCTCCAGCCGTTGTTCCAGCGGTAGTAGGTGCGCTGGCGGTAGAAGGTGTTGGTCTGGTCGTCGAGAACGTAGACGCCGAGTTTCTGATCCCAGTGGCTGTTGCCGCCCGGCGGTGGGGCGAAGCTGGCTGAGGTGCGCGGGACGGGTTTTGCCGGTTTCGCCGGGATGCTTTTGCCCGGCGTTGGCGAGGTCGATGGGGTCGGGCTTGGTTGCGACGGCGGGATCGGCGGCAGGTTGGTCGTCGGTTCCGGGCGTTGCACCGCACATGCACTCAAGCCCAGGGCCAGTGTGAGGACTGTGATTCGGGCGATGGTGTGCATGGCGGTGCTTTCCTTGTTTGCCCGATTATTTGTCCGGGCTGTCGATGGTCAGTGTTTGTAGCGCGGTGGTGCTGCTGGCCAGAGGGCCGCTGCGACCGACCCATTCCCCGGCAGTCGGTTGGCCGGCACGGGACACGCGCGCAACCAGTTGGACTTCAGGGAAGTTCGACAGTTTCAACTGCGGCATCATTGCGTCGGCATCGCCCAGTTCGACGGTCACCGGCAGATCCGCCACGGTCAGGCGCTTGGCGGCCAGCGGTGCCGGTGGGCCGGAGGTGGCGCGGGCGAAGATGAACACGCTGTCGCCCGGTTGCACTTTGCCTTTGAGCTCGCTGGCCAGATCGACGCTGACTTTCAACAGCGCAGCTTTCGCCGGTGCCGGCGCCGCAGCGACCTTGCCGCCGCTGGCTTCCAATCGTTCGGCGGCGCGTTTGATTCCGCCTTCCAGCGCGGCACGGGAATTGTCGTCCGGCGGCAATTGCGCGAGCAGACGGTTCCAGTAATCGATGGCTTGCTGATAGCGCTCGCCTTCGAACGCGGCGATGCCGAGCAGACCGAGGCTGGTGACTTCTTTCGGATCAGCCTTCAACGCTTCGTCAGTCAGTGCCTGAATTTTGTCCGACCACTTTTTGCCATCGGCAAAATACTGCGCCTGCGCCCACTGGCCGAGCAGTTCCGGCTGGCGACCGGCGAGATTGGCGGCGCGCTCGAACATCTTCGCTGCGTCCGCCGGACGATCCTGAGCCATGTAGGTACGGCCGAGGAAGTACACTCCCTCAGCAGAATCCGGTTGCGCGGCAACGGCGCGTTCCAGACGCTGGGTCATCTCTTCCATCGACTTCGGTGCTTCGGCGAATTCGCGGGTCAGTTGGACTTTTTCCACGGCACCGAAATGCATGTATAAGCCTAAGCCCAAAACCGGCACTAGAATGGCGGCCAGCAGCGGCAACGGTTTGCCCAATCGGGAAACCCGTGGCGCCGCAACCCCTTCGGTATCAGCGAGCAACTCACGCGCTGCTTCCGCGCGACCGCTGTCCATTTGCGCCGCGTCGAGCACGCCTTCGGCCTGTTGCGATTGCAACTCGGCAACTCGCTCTTCATACAACGCGACGTTCAGGGCAGTACGATCCTCTTCACGCTGGGCGCGTCGTTCTCGCAGAACCGGGATCAGCAGAAAACTCAGGGCGACCAGAAGCAACAGCCCTGCGGCAAGCCAGAAATCAATCATTCTTGGTTTTTATCCAACAGTTGGTCGAGGCGCTGACGCTCTTCGGTGGACAGCGATTGCGGGGTGTCGGCGCGTTGACCGCGACGACGGCGGACGATCACCGCGATCACCACGAAGCCACCGAGCAGCAGACCGGCCGGGCCGAACCACAGCAGCGCGGTCTTGGCGTTGAGTGCCGGTTTGTAGCGGACGAAATCACCGTAGCGATCGACCATGAAATCGATGATCTGCTGGTCGTCCTTGCCCTCGCCGAGCATGCGGAAAATCTCTTTGCGCAGGTCAGCGGCAATCGGTGCGTTGGAGTCAGCGATGTCCTGGTTCTGGCACTTGGGGCAGCGCAGTTCCTTGGTCAGTTCGCGGAAGCGCTCGCGATCGCCTTCTTTGGCAAACTCGTAGGTGTCGATCGCGGCGTGGGCCACGCCCACCAGACTCAAACCCAATATCACGGCAGCTAGAAAACGCTTCATGGCTTGGCCTCATCGACCAGCGCCTGATACTTGGCCGCGAGTTTTTCACGCCAGACTTGCTCGTCGATCACGCCGACGTATTTGTCGCGGATGATGCCTTTGGCGTCGATGAAGAAGGTTTCCGGCGCGCCGTACACACCGAGATTCAGGCCCAACGAACCTTCGTCGTCACGGATGTCCAGCACGTACGGGTTGTGAAATTCGCTCAACCACTTCAAGGCATCGGCGTTGGTGTCTTTGTAGTTGATGCCATAGATCACCACGCCACGCTCGGCGAGTTTGTTCAGCACCGGATGCTCGACCCGGCAGGAAATGCACCAGGTGCCCCACACATTGACCAGCGCCGGTTTGCCGAGAATGTCAGCCTTGGTCAGGGTCTTGTCGCCCTGCACGCTCGGCAGGGAAAACTCCGGGAATGGCTTGTTGATCATCGCCGACGGCAGCTCCGACGGATCGAGGTACAGACCGCGATACAGAAACACCGCCACCAGCAGAAAAATCGCCAATGGCACCAGCATCAACCAACGTCTCATGCAGCCGCTCCCGTCATGCCCAGTGCTTCACGCACCTTGGATTTCACCTTGACCCGATAACGTCGATCGAGCGCCGCCAGCAAGCCACCGAGCCCGGTGAGCAAACCGCCGAACCAGATCCAGCGCACGAACGGTTTGACGTGCACGCGCACGGCCCACGCGCCGTTATCCAGCGGCTCGCCGAGGGCGACATACAGGTCACGGGTGAAACCGGCGTCGATCCCGGCTTCGGTCATCACCGAGTTCTGTACGGTGTACAGACGTTTTTCCGGGTGCAGCACGCTGATTTCCTTGCCATTGCGAATGACGCGAATGGTGCCTTTGTCAGACGTGAAGTTCGGCCCTTCGAAGTGCTTGGCGCCTTCGAAGACGAAGTGATAACCGGCCAGATCCATCGACTCGCCCGGCGCCAGACGCAAGTCGCGCTCGGCACTGTTCTGGCTCGACAACACCACGCCCAACGCGCAAACCGCGATGCCGAGGTGAGCGATCTGCATGCCCCAATAGCTGCGGGTCAGGGTCGGCAAGCCTTTGATCAGGCCTTTGTGGCGAGTCTTGTCGAAAATGTCGCGCACACCGGCGAGCAATACCCACGCGGCGAGCAGGAAGGTCGCGATGACCGCCCAGTTGAAATCGCCGTAAACGATACCGGCAACCACAGCCAGCGCCACGCTACCCAGCAACACCGGGGTCAGCATGTTCACCAGCCATTTCACCGGGGTGTCTTTCCAGCGCACGACCATGCCGATTGCCATCACCACCATCAACAGCGCCATCAAAGGAATGAACAGCGCGTTGAAGTACGGCGGGCCGACCGACAGTTTGGCGCCGCTGATCGCATCGAGAATCAGCGGATAGAGTGTGCCAAGCAGGATCATCGACGCGGCCACAACCAGCACCAGGTTGTTGCCCAGCAACAGGGTTTCCCGCGACCACAGGTTGAAGCCAACCTGGCTCTTCACCACTGGTGCGCGCAACGCAAACAGCGTCAACGAACCACCGACCACGAACAACAGGAAGATCAGAATAAACACGCCACGTTCAGGATCGGAGGCGAACGCGTGTACCGAAGTCAGTACGCCGGAACGCACGAGGAAGGTGCCGAGCAGGCTCAGCGAGAATGCCGCAATCGCCAGCAACACCGTCCAGCTCTTGAACACGCCACGTTTTTCCGTGACCGCCAGCGAGTGAATCAATGCGGTACCGACCAGCCAAGGCATGAAGGAAGCGTTTTCCACCGGATCCCAGAACCACCAGCCGCCCCAGCCGAGTTCGTAATACGCCCACCACGAACCGAGGGTGATGCCGATGCCGAGGAAGGCCCAGGCGACAATCGTCCACGGACGCGACCAGCGAGCCCACGCCGCATCCAGTCGACCACCCATCAGCGCGGCGATGGCGAAAGCGAAGGCCACTGAAAAACCGACATAACCCATGTACAGCATCGGCGGGTGAACGATCAGGCCGATGTCTTGCAGCAATGGGTTGAGGTCAGCGCCGTTGCTCGGCATTTGCGGCAGGATGCGTTTGAACGGGTTGGACGTAAGGATCAGGAACAGCAGGAAACCGGTGCTGATCATGCCCATCACCGCCAGCACGCGGGCGAGCATGACTTGCGGCAACTGGCGGGAGAACACCGACACCGCGAACGTCCAGCCGCCAAGAATCAGTGCCCACAGCAGCAACGAACCTTCGTGGGCGCCCCACACGGCGCTGAATTTGTAATACCACGGCAACGCGGTATTCGAGTTGTTCGCCACGTAAGCGACGGAGAAGTCGTCGACCATGAATGCGTAGGTCAAGGCGCCGAAGGCGAACAGCAAAAAAGCAAACTGCCCCCACGCGGCTGGTTGAGCCAGACTCATCCAGAAACGGTCACCGCGCCAGGCGCCAATCAATGGCACCACGGCCTGCACCAGCGCAAAACACAGCGCCAGAATCATCGCCAGATGGCCCAACTCAGGAATAAAAATCGCCGACGTCATGGATCAACCCTCCTTCGCAGGTGTTGGGGCGGATTGACCGCTGTCTTTCAAGGCTTTGGTCACTTCCGGCGGCATGTACTTCTCGTCGTGCTTGGCCAGCACTTCATCGGCGACGACCACGCCATCAGCGTTGATCTTGCCCAGCGCAACGATGCCCTGCCCTTCACGGAACAAATCCGGAAGAATGCCGCGATAAGTGATGGTCACGGATTTATTGAAATCGGTGACGACGAATTTGACGTCCAGCGAGTCAGGTGAACGTTGCAGCGAGCCTTTCTCGACCATGCCGCCGGCACGGATGCGCGTGTCTTGCGGCGCTTCGCCGTTGGCGATCTGCGTCGGCGTATAGAACAGATTGATGTTCTGCTGCAGGGCGCTGAGGGCCAGGCCGACGGCAGCGCCGACCCCGACCAGAATGGCCAGAATGATGATCAGACGTTTCTTGCGCAGCGGATTCACTTGCCGTTCTCCCGGCGCAGACGACGCGCCTCTTGTTGCAGATACCGCTTGCGGGCCAGGATCGGCGCCGCCACGTTAAGCGCCAGTACCGCCAGACAGATGCCGTAGGCCGACCAGACATAAAGGCCATGATGGCCCATGGCGAGAAAATCGCCGAATGAAGCAAAACTCATCGAGCGGCCTCCAGACTGTTCTGTACTTCTTCTTTCACCCAACTGGCGCGGGCTTCGCGCTTGAGCACTTCAAGGCGCATGCGCAGCAACAGCACGGCGCCGAAGAAGCAGTAAAAACCCAAAACGGTCAGCAACAGCGGCAGCCACATCTCGGCCGGCATCGCCGGTTTTTCGGTGAGGGTAAAGGTCGCGCCCTGGTGCAGGGTGTTCCACCACTCCACCGAGTATTTGATGATCGGGATGTTGATCACGCCGACGATGGCTAGCACGGCGCAGGCCTTGGCGGCGCTGTCGCGATTGCTGATGGCATTGCCCAGCGCAATCACGCCGAAATACAGGAACAGCAGAATCAGCATCGAGGTCAGCCGCGCATCCCAGACCCACCACGAACCCCAGGTCGGTTTGCCCCAGATCGCCCCGGTGACCAGCGCCACGGCGGTCATCCACGCACCGATCGGCGCCGCGCATTGCAGGGCGACGTCAGCCAGTTTCATCTTCCACACCAGACCGACAATGCCGCACACCGCCAGCATCACGTAGATCGACTGCGCGAGCATCGCGGCCGGCACGTGGATATAGATGATGCGAAAGCTGTTGCCTTGCTGGTAATCCGGCGGCGCGAAAGCCAGCCCCCAAACGACGCCGACGCCAATCAACAGCAACGCTGCGATGCTCAGCCACGGCAAGAACTTGCTGCTGATGCCGTAGAACCACTTCGGTGAGCCGAGCTTGTGAAACCAGGTCCAGTTCATACTGTTTCCATCACGGGTGCCGCTCATCGATGTGAGCTGGCATTTGGGTCTTTGCTGATCAAATTTTGATCAGACCTCATTATTCGCCGACGCTGATCTTCAGGCCAGCAGCTATTGCAAAAGGTGTCAGGGTGATCGCCAGGGCGGTCAGGCTACCAAGCCACAGCAGATACCCGGTCGCCGGCATGCCTTGGAGGGCGGCCTGCAAGGCGCCACTGCCAAGGATCAACACCGGGATGTACAACGGCAGAATCAGCAGCGCCAACAACAGGCCGCCGCGTTTCAAACCGACCGTCAGTGCCGCGCCCACCGCGCCGAGCAAGCTCAGCACCGGTGTACCCAGCAACAACGACAGCAACAAAACCGGCAGACACGCGGCAGGCAAACCGAGCATCAACGCCAGCAGAGGTGAGAGCAAAACCAGTGCCAGACCGGAGAAAAGCCAGTGTGCCAGCACCTTGGCCAATACCAGTAGTGGCAGGGGGTGCGACGAAAGGACCCACTGTTCCAGGGATCCGTCTTCGAAATCACTGCGGAAAAGCCCGTCCAGCGAGAGCAGGACCGACAAAAGCGCCGCCACCCAGACTAACCCCGGGGACAGGTTTTGCAACACTTGAGTTTCCGGGCCGACGGCCAGCGGGAACAAAGCGATGACGATGGCGAAAAAAATCAGCGGATTGGCCAGCTCCGCCGGGCGGCGAAACAGCAGTCGCGATTCACGGGCAACCAGCAGGCCGAAGACACTCATACTGCCCAGTTCCCCAAATCGATATCGCGATAACCGGCCGGCATCCGGCTCAGCGTGTGGTGCGTGGTCAGCACCACCAGGCCACCATGTTCACAATGGTTGGCCAGATGTTCTTCAAGTTGCGCCACGCCTTGTTTATCGAGGGCGGTGAACGGCTCGTCGAGAATCCACAGCGGCGGACTGTCCAGATACAACCGCGCCAGCGCCACGCGGCGTTGCTGGCCGGCGGACAAGCTGTGGCAGGGAACATCTTCGAAACCGCGCAATCCTACGGCTGCCAGCGCTTGCCAGATCGCCTCGCGTTCGGCGGGATGATGCAGGGCGCAGAGCCACGAGAGATTCTCTTCCGGGGTCAGCAAATCCTTGATCCCGGCAGCATGGCCGATCCACAACAGGTTGCGCGCCAGTTCGCTGCGCTGTTCAGTCAGCGGCAAACCGTTGAGCAGGACTTGACCGTCGGTCGGCTGCATCAACCCGGCCAACAGGCGTAATAAACTGGTTTTACCGCTGCCGTTGGGACCGCTGATTTGCACCATATCGCCACTGGCCAGTCTCAATTCGAGATTCTCGAAGAGCAGCCGCAGGTCACGTTCACACGCGAGGGCAACAGTTTGCAGGACAGGACTGGTCAAGGGATCACGGGCCTTATACGGTTCAAGTCGGCTCTGGCGCGGCCGTTAAAGAGATGCAGCATAAATGCAATGACGGCTCGATCTAGAGAGCTGCGTCAAACAATTGCTATGTTTTTTTGAACGAATCGCAAGACGGGCGGCATTATACATGGCGTGCCCGACTCCCCAGAGTGCATTTTCTAAAGGTTGTTTCACTGTATGACAGGCGAAATGAACATCCTCCCGCTCCCGCAGGCCACACCGGCGACCGCTCGCCCGCAGGTCGGTGAGCTGCTCAAGCTGCTGACGCCGGTCGAAGGCTTGATCGGCGCCGGCCAGAGTGCCAAGGCCGAGGTGTTGTCGCTGAAGCAGGCGGATCAGACCTTTCAATTGTTGCTCAAAGTGACGCTGGACAGCGGCCGCGAGACCACCGTGCAAGCGACCAGCAATCTGCCATTGCTGCAAGGCACCAGCATTGCGATCACCCAACCCTCGGCCGGCAATCTGGCGATCACTGTGCAACAGGCCATCGCCAGCAGCGTCGCCGCCCTCACCCGCATTGATACGTCGCAATTGCCCGTGGGCACGTTGCTGCAAGGCAAAGTCCTGACTTCGCAGGTACTGCCGCAAACGCCGGGGCAAGCGACGGTGTTCCGCTCGCTGGTCAGTTTGCTCAACACCGCGCAGAGCGGCAGCACGCTGACCATCGACAGCCCGCAACCGCTGCGCATCGGCACCTTGCTCTCGGCGTTGGTGGAAGATGCGCAAACCCTGAAATTCCTGCCCCTGAGCAGCCGGCAGGAACAACTGGCCGTCAGTCAGCAACTGGTCGGCCAGCAAAGTCGCCAAGCGTCTCTGAGCGGTCTGCTGAATGCACTGCAAAATCTGCCGGCGGATAACGATCAGACTTCAGCGGACTTGCGCGCGGCGGTCGACAAACTGCTCGCCAGCCTCCCCGATCTGCAGCAAATGACCACTTCCAAAGGCGTGGCGCTGGCCTTGGCCAACAGCGGCGCCTTCCTCGAAGCCAAATTGCTCACCGGGCAGAACCCAACCCTGACCCCGGACATCAAAGCCGATCTGCTCAAACTGATCGCGCAACTGTCGCCGGGAGCGCCGGGCAACGCCAGTTTCAACGCAATCATCGCGGCCAACACTTTGGCGCAAGCGCTGCCGAGCTTCGTCCGTAATGCCCTCGGCACCCTCGGCCAGGTCAGCGCGAAACCGGTGCCAAGCAGCTTCCCCCTGCCCGATCGGCTGCTGCAAAGTCTGGATGGCGAAGGCGATCTGGAGCATCTGCTGCGCCTCGCCGCCGCTGCTGTGTCACGCCTGCAAAGCCATCAACTGTCGAGTCTCGAACAAACCGGCGTCACCGATGATGGTCGCTTGCTGAGCACCTGGCAGTTGGAAATTCCCATGCGAAATATGCAAGACATCGTGCCGTTGCAGGTCAAATTCCAGCGTGAAGAGGCACCGGAACGGGAGCCGCAACCGAACGAACGCCGTGACGAACGCGAACCCAAGCAGCAACTGTGGCGCGTCGATCTGGCGTTCGACATGGAACCGCTCGGGCCAATGCAGATTCAGGCGCAACTGGTCGCCGGCAGCCTGTCCGGCCAACTGTGGGCCGAACGGGCGTACACCGCCGACCTGATCGAAAATAATCTGTTCGCCTTGCGCCAACGCCTGCTCGATCGCGGACTCAACGTCGGCGATATCGACTGCCACCAAGGCACGCCGCCGCAAGGCAACCAAACCCGCCTCGAACACCGCTGGGTCGACGAAACCGCATGAACGATTCCACCGCCCCACGCCAGGCCATCGCCCTCAAATACGACGGCAACCACGCCCCGACCCTCACCGCCAAAGGTGACGACGAACTGGCCGAAGAAATCCTGCGCATCGCCCGCGATTGCGAAGTGCCGATCTACGAGAACGCCGAGCTGGTGCGCTTGTTGGCGCGGATGGAATTGGGCGACAGCATCCCCGAGGAGCTGTACCGCACGATCGCCGAGATCATCGCGTTTGCATGGAATCTGAAGGGAAAATTCCCCGAAGGACAGGATCCGGATGCGCCGATGGTGGAGAAGGACATCACCGATCGCGGGGATGATTACTGATCGTTCCCACGCTCTGCGTGGGAATGCCGCCCGTGACGCTCTACGCCACATTTCACAGGCGGAACGCGGAGCGTCCCAAGATGCATTCCCACGCAGAGCGTGGGAACGATCCCGGTACATTCCAATGTAGGAGCTGCCGAAGGCTGCGATCTTTTGATCTTGCTTGCCGCTAAAAGCTCGAAGCTCCTAGCTGCCTTTATGCAGTTTGCGCATCAACTCCGCCTCAGCCTGGGTCAACCCGCACGACTGAGTCAGTTCATCAACGCTCGCGCCCATCCCCACCAGCTTCGCCGCTTGGGCGAATGACAGGCTCGAGGGGTCGCGTTGTTCCAATGCAACAAGCTTGTCCGGCAACGGCGCGACGACCGAGCGCAGCTCGTGCAGGGCTTCGCCCATGCGCACGTTGCCGTTCTGGTAGTCGTCGACGCGTTTGGCCAGGTCTTTGATGCGCTGATCACGCAGCGCATCGCCTTGGGCCTGTTGCGCAGCGATTAGCTTCTGCGCCTTGATGTAGGCCAGAAACATTGCCAGCGTGCCTGCCCAGAAGAGGAACAGGACAATGACCGCGACTTCAAGAATCAATCAGATGTTCTCCAGATCCGACCATTCTTCTTCGCTCATCATCTTGTCCAGTTCGACCAGAATCAGCAGCTCGCCGTTCTTGTTGCACACGCCCTGGATAAACTTGGCCGACTCTTCGTTGCCGACGTTCGGCGCCGTCTCGATTTCCGACTGACGCAGGTAAACCACTTCGGCCACGCTGTCGACCATGATGCCGACGACTTGCTTGTCGGCTTCGATGATGACAATGCGCGTGTTGTCGCTGATCTCGGCATTCATCAGGCCGAAGCGCTGGCGGGTGTCGATCACGGTGACGACGTTACCGCGCAGGTTGATGATGCCCAACACGTAGCTCGGCGCGCCCGGCACCGGAGCGATCTCGGTGTAGCGCAGCACTTCCTGAACGCGCATCACGTTGATGCCGTAGGTTTCGTTGTCCAGCTTGAAGGTTACCCATTGCAGGATCGGATCTTCAGAACCCTTTGCCGCCGTCGCCTTGTCGTTCATACCCTAGCCCCTCGAAGTACCGCGTGTGGCGGTTTATGTTTCGTCGCCGGCATTTGTACGCCGGTACTGTCTGTTATGTCGGTTTGTGGTTCGGCTTACTGCCGGACATGTGCTTCGCCCCGCCGCTGGCGATCAACTCGGCCAGTGCAGCGACATCGAGCAAGGCGCACATGTGTTCAATCACGGTGCCGGCGAGCCATGGCCGCTGACCCCGGTGACTTCTCCATTTGATTTCATTCGGATCCAGACGCAACGAGCGGCTGACCTGATGCACCGCCAGCCCCCACTCGTAACCTTGTACCGAAATCACGTACTGCAGGCCCTGACGGAAGTCATCGCGATAGCGATCCGGCATGACCCAGCGCGCGGTGTCCAGGACTTTCAAATTGCCGGCCTGGCTCGGCAGAATGCCGAGGAACCACTCCGGCTGACCG
Organism: Pseudomonas rustica; assembly: GCF_049959085.1. NCBI lineage: Bacteria > Pseudomonadati > Pseudomonadota > Gammaproteobacteria > Pseudomonadales > Pseudomonadaceae > Pseudomonas > Pseudomonas rustica. Next base: position 3,822,852 of record NZ_CP188200.1, read on the forward strand.
AACAGCGGCGTCAGCTCTTGCCCGGCCAGCGAATAGATCGAACCGAGGCACACCAGCGGCACCGCCAGGGTCAGCCCGGCGACGTCGAACAGCAGGCATTCGAACGCATCTGCGGCCCACGCCGGGCGGCCATCGGTTTCCACTGGTGGCGGCGTGTTGCTTGGCGGCAGATGCACTTCCACCACGGGCGGAATCAGTGTCTGTGGCGCCGGCGCTTCAATTTCAGGCTCAGGCTCAGGCGCCGGGGGTTCCGGCACTGTCAGCAGTTGTGTTTGCAGCAACGGCGCCAACGTAGAAACCGACGCGCGCGTTTCTTCGATCACCGTCACAGAGGCCTTGGCGACAGGCGCCGCGGCAGGCGCGGCAACCGGTGCGGCAGCCTTTTGCGCATCACGCGCCTGCTCTTCCAGCACCGCTGCCTGAAACTCATCCAGCGCCTCAGGCTGCGCTTCGACTACCGCCGGCAATTCTTCCGGAAGATCATTGAGCAAATCCTCCAGATAAGACTGCAACGCCAACTGCGGACGCGAAGTCAGCTTCACCGGCCGATTCATGCGCAGTCCCCTGTAGGAGCTGCCGCAGGCTGCGATCTTTTGCTCTTTTCAAGGAGGCCACACAGCGAGATCAAAAGATCGCAGCCTGCGGCGGCTCCTACACAAGTCAAAATCATTCAGGCCACCTGCGCGACGAGTTGCTGCGCCAGCAGATGCTTGAGCAGCGCGCGGTAAGCGAGAACGCCACGGCTCTTGCCGTCGAATTGCGAAGGCGTGACACCGGCACGGCTGGCGTCACGTAGACGCGTATCGACCGGGATGTAACCTTGCCAGATCTCTTCCGGAAATTTGTCGCGCAGCACGCGCAAAGTACCCAGCGACGCCTGCGTACGCCGATCAAACAGCGTCGGCACAATGCTGAACGGCAGCGCCTGCTTGCGTGAACGGTTGATCATCGCCAGCGTGTTGACCATGCGCTCCAGGCCTTTGACGGCGAGGTGTTCGGTCTGCACCGGGATCACCAGTTGCTGACTCGCGGCCAGCGCGTTGACCATCAGCACACCGAGCAACGGCGGGCTGTCGATGATCGCGTAATCGAAGTCCTGCCACAGTTGCGCCAGACTCTTGGCGATCACCAGACCGAGACCACTCTGCCCCGGCGACTGCCGCTCAAGGGTCGCCAGCGCGGTGCTCGACGGCAACAGCGAAATACGTTCGTCGCTGGTCGACAACAGCAACTGCCCCGGCAAGCCTTGCGGCACGCTGCCCTTGTGCAGAAACAGGTCGTAGTTGCTGTGTTCCAGGCTGTCGGGGTCGTAGCCGAAATAGCTGGTCATCGAGCCGTGCGGGTCGAGATCGACCACAACCACGCGCTTGCCCGCCTCGGCCAGCAACCCGGCTAAAGCGATGGAAGATGTGGTTTTACCGACACCACCCTTTTGATTGGCGACTGCCCAGACTCTCATTCGGTTCGTTCCTCCCGGCCGATATGCTCGACCGAGACATAGCTCAGCGTGTTAATGCGGGTGACGGAGAATTGACGGCACTCTCGCGTCCCGGCGTCTTGACCGGGGTCGGTGCAGTTTGTGTGCCAGCGCGCTTCAACGCGGCGTCCGGTTGCGCATTGGCCGTCCCGGTGCCCGTCAGGCTGCGGCGGACATCGAGATTGCGCGACACCACCAACACCACCCGACGATTCTTCGCGCGGCCTTCAACGGTGGCGTTGTTGGCCACCGGTTGAAATTCGCCGTAACCCACCGACGCCAACCGGCCAGGGTTCACACCCTGCATCGCCAGCATGCGCACGATGCTCGCCGAACGCGCCGAGGACAGTTCCCAGTTGGTCGGGTACTGCGCGGTGCGGATCGGCTGATCATCGGTGAAGCCTTCGACGTGAATCGGGTTGTCGAACGGTTTCAGAATCGCTGCAACCTTGTCGATGATGTTGAACGCGATATCGCTCGGCATGGCGTCGCCACTGCCGAACAACAGGCTGGAATTGAGTTCGATCTCGACCCACAACTCGTTGCCGCGCACGGTCATCTGGTTGGACGCGATCAAGTCGCCGAACGCAGCGCTGATGTCATCGGAGATGCTTTTCAGCGGATCGCTGGCCCCGGCGATACCGGCATCGATCTGCTCGGCATCCTTGACCAGCGGCTTGGCCGGAGTGGTGGTTTTCGGTCGCTCATCACCGATCGGAATCGGTTTGAGCGCACGGTCGGAGTCTTTGAAAACACCGACCAGCGCTTCGGAAATTTCTTTGTACTTGCCTTCGTTGATCGACGAAATCGAGTACATCACCACGAAGAACGCGAACAGTAAGGTGATGAAATCCGCGTAGGACACCAGCCAGCGCTCGTGGTTGACGTGTTCTTCCTGGTGGCGACGACGAGCCATGAGGTTATTCCCTTAATCCATGAAGCCTTGCAGCTTCAACTCAATGGAGCGAGGGTTTTCACCTTCGGCGATCGACAGGATCCCTTCCAACAACATTTCGCGATAACGCGACTGCCGCAACGCGATTGCCTTCAGCTTGGCCGCCACTGGCAACAACACCAGGTTGGCACTCGCGACACCGTAAATGGTGGCGACGAATGCCACGGCGATACCGCTGCCCAGTTGCGTCGGATCAGCCAGATTGCCCATCACGTGGATCAGGCCCATCACCGCACCGATAATGCCGATGGTTGGCGCGTAACCGCCCATGCTTTCGAAGACTTTCGCGGCTTCGATATCGCGCGCTTCCTGAGTGTAGAAATCCACTTCAAGGATGCTGCGAATCGCTTCCGGCTCGGCGCCATCGACCAGCAGTTGCAGGCCTTTGCGCGAGTAATTATCCGGTTCAGCATCGGCCACGCCTTCCAGACCCAGCAGGCCTTCCTTGCGCGCGGTGAGGCTCCAGTTGACGACACGGTCGATGCCGCCGGCCAGATCAACCCGGGGCGGAAACAGAATCCACGCCAGAATCTGCATGGCGCGTTTGAACGCGCTCATCGGCGATTGCAGCAGCGCCGCGCCGACGGTGCCGCCGAGGACGATCAACGCCGCAGGACCGTTGGCCAGCGCACCGATGTGGCCGCCCTCAAGGTAGTTGCCGCCGATGATGGCGACGAACGCCATGATGATCCCGATAAGGCTTAAAACATCCATCAGATACACGCCTCGACGATGTGCTTGCCGATCTCGTCCAGGCTGTACACCGCGTCGGCGAGGTCAGCTTTGACGATGGCCATCGGCATGCCGTAGATCACGCAACTGGCTTCGTCCTGCGCCCAGATCGAGCTGCCGCCCTGCTTGAGCAAACGCGCGCCTTCACGGCCGTCGGCGCCCATGCCGGTGAGCACCACCGCCAGAACTTTGTCACCGTAGGACTTGGCCGCAGAACCGAAGGTGATGTCCACGCACGGCTTGTAATTCAGACGCTCGTCGCCCGGCAGAATCTTCACCGCGCCACGGCCGTCGATCATCATTTGCTTGCCACCCGGCGCCAGCAACGCCAGCCCCGGACGCAGGATGTCGCCATCCTCGGCTTCCTTGACGGTGATGCGGCAGAGTTTGTCGAGACGCTCGGCAAACGCTTTGGTGAACGCCGCCGGCATGTGCTGGATCAACACGATCGGTGCCGGGAAGTTCGCTGGCAACTGAGTCAACACCCGTTGCAGCGCAACCGGACCGCCCGTCGAGGTGCCGATGGCAACCAGTTTGTAAGCCTTGCGTTTCGGTGCCGGCGACGAAGCGCTGGCGGCCGGTGCACGGGTTGCAACCGGAGCATGCACAGGCGCTGGCGCTGGACGCACCGCAGCGCTGGTGCTGTGGCTGCTGCTGTGGCTACTGAAACTTGATGCAGTCGGAGCAGGCGTCGGCGCAGGTGCAGGCGCAGCCACTGGAGCCGGCGCACTGTAAGCACTGAAACGACGATTGCTGCGCGAGATGCTGTGCACCTTTTCGCACAGCAGTTGTTTGACCTTCTCGGGATTGCGCGAGATGTCTTCGAAATTCTTCGGCAGGAAATCCACCGCGCCGGCGTCCAGCGCATCGAGGGTGACCCGAGCGCCTTCGTGGGTCAGCGAGGAGAACATCAACACCGGAGTCGGGCAGCGCTGCATGATGTGCCGCACCGCCGTGATGCCGTCCATCATGGGCATCTCGTAGTCCATGGTGATCACGTCCGGCTTGAGCGCCAGTGCCTGATCGATGGCCTCTTTACCGTTGGTTGCAGTGCCGACCACCTGGATGCTCGGATCCGCTGAAAGAATTTCCGAGACGCGGCGGCGGAAAAAACCCGAATCGTCCACCACCAGGACTTTGACTGCCATAAACACTCCATTAGGTGCAGCGGAGCGTGATCGCCCCGCCGCCCCGGATTCAAATACGCCGTGCGGCGTAACGCTTGAGCATGCTTGGAACATCGAGAATCAGCGCGATGCGGCCGTCACCGGTGATGGTGGCGCCGGACATGCCCGGAGTGCCCTGCAGCATTTTGCCCAATGGCTTGATGACCACTTCTTCCTGGCCGACCAGTTGATCGACGACGAAGCCGATCCGCTGAGTGCCCACCGAAAGGATCACCACATGGCCTTCGCGCTGCTCTTCGTGAGCGGCGGAGCTGACCAGCCAGCGCTTGAGGTAGAACAGTGGCAGCGCCTTGTCCCGCACGATCACCACTTCTTGGCCGTCGACGACGTTGGTGGTCGACAGGTCGAGGTGGAAAATTTCGTTGACGTTGACCAGCGGGAACGCGAACGCCTGATTGCCGAGCATGACCATCAACGTCGGCATGATCGCCAGCGTCAGCGGCACCTTGATGACAATCTTCGAGCCCTGGCCCTTGGTCGAGTAGATATTGATCGAACCGTTGAGCTGGGAAATCTTGGTCTTCACCACGTCCATGCCGACACCGCGGCCGGAGACGTCGGAGATCTCGGTCTTGGTCGAGAAACCCGGAGCGAAGATCAGGTTGTAGCACTCGGTATCGCTGAGGCGATCGGCCGCGTCCTTGTCCATAACCCCGCGTTTTACCGCGATGGCGCGCAGCACGTTCGGGTCCATGCCTTTGCCGTCATCGGAAATCGACAGCAGGATGTGATCGCCTTCTTGCTCGGCGGCCAGCACCACACGACCGCCACGGGCCTTGCCCGATGCTTCGCGTTCTTCCGGCGACTCGATGCCGTGGTCGACCGCGTTGCGCACCAAGTGGACCAGCGGATCGGCCAGGGCCTCGACGAGGTTTTTGTCGAGGTCGGTTTCTTCGCCGACCAGCTCCAGGTTGATCTCTTTTTTCAGCTGACGGGCCAGGTCACGAACCAGACGCGGGAAGCGCCCGAAGACTTTCTTGATCGGCTGCATCCGCGTTTTCATCACTGCGGTTTGCAGGTCAGCGGTGACCACGTCGAGGTTCGACACAGCCTTTTGCATGGCTTCGTCGCCGCTGTTCAAGCCCAGGCGCACCAAGCGGTTTCGCACCAGTACCAGTTCGCCGACCATGTTCATGATTTCGTCGAGACGTGCGGTATCGACGCGCACGGTGGTCTCGGCTTCACTCGCCGGTTTTTCCGGTGGCGGTGTTGCTGGCGCGCGGGCCGGAGCCGGTGCAGCAGCTTTGGGGGCTTCGGCTTTTGGCTCAGGCTTGGCGACAGGTTTCGGCGCTGCTGCGGCTGGAGCCTTGGCGACTGGCGTGGCCACCGTCGAAGCGCTGCCCGCAGAGGCGGCGCCGACGTCGGTGAACTTGCCTTTGCCGTGCAATTCGTCGAGCAGCGATTCGAATTCGTGATCGCTGATCAAATCGCTGCCGGCAGCGGCGGCCGCTGGAGCAGCAGGCGCAGGTGCCGAGGCAATCGCCGACTCCAGCGCTTCGACGGCGAAGTTGCCTTTGCCGTGCAACTGATCGAGCAACGCTTCAAATTCGTCGTCGGTGATGTCCGAGCTGTCGCCCGCTGCCGGAGCAACCGGAGCCGCTGGCGTCGCCGCTACAGCGTCCGGCGCGAACTGGCCTTTGCCGTGCAATTGATCCAGCAACGACTCGAATTCGGCGTCGGTGATTTCATCGCTGGCGGCGCTATCGGTCACCGGCGCTGGCGGGGCTTCGGCTTGTGCCTTGACGGCATTCAGCGAGTCCAGCAGTTGTTCAAATTCGTTGTCGGTGATGTCGCCCGAATCGCTTTCGGCGACCGGCGCTTCAACGACTTCTTCGACCGCGACGGCATCCGCCGATTGCGGCTCGGCCAGACGTGCCAGCGCTGCCAGCAGCTCAGGCGTTGCAGCGGTGATCGGTGCGCGTTCACGCACCTCAGTGAACATGCTGTTCACCGCGTCCAGTGCTTCCAGCACCACGTCCATCAGTTCTGCATCAACGCGACGCTCACCCTTGCGCAGGATGTCGAACACGTTTTCGGCGATGTGACAGCACTCCACCAGCTCATTGAGCTGAAGGAAGCCGGCGCCCCCTTTTACAGTGTGGAAACCGCGAAAAATTGCATTGAGCAGATCCGCGTCATCCGGTCGGCTTTCCAGCTCGACCAGTTGCTCGGACAGTTGCTCAAGAATCTCGCCGGCCTCAACCAGGAAATCCTGAAGGATCTCTTCATCGGCGCCGAAGCTCATTAATGGGGTGCTCCTAACAGGTCTAAAAACCTAAACTCAAAATCCAAGGCTGGATAACAAATCGTCCACATCGTCCTGACCGGACACAACGTCTTCTCGTTTATCGGCATGAATCTGCGGACCTTCACCCTGCGAGAGATGTTTTTGTGGATCTTTTTCTGCAAGCATCGCGGCGCGGTCATGTTCGATGCCCGCAAAGCGGTCCACCTGACTGGCCATGAGTACGAGTTTGAGCAAATTGCTTTCGACTTCGGTGACCAGTTGGGTCACGCGTTTGATCACCTGACCGGTGAGGTCCTGGTAATCCTGGGCCAGCAAAATGTCGTTGAGATTGCTCGACACCGCACGGTTGCCCGTGTGGCTGCGTGACAGAAAACCGTCGACCCGGCGCGCCAGTTCGCGGAACTCTTCAGCCCCGACTTCGCGGCGCATGAAACGGCCCCAATCCGTGCTCAGAGCCTGGGCTTCTTCAGCCAGACCATTGACCACCGGCGTGGCGCTTTCCACCAGATCCATGGTGCGGTTGGCCGCAGCTTCCGTCAGCTTGACCACATAGCCCAGACGTTCGGTGGCGTCGGTGATTTGCGACACTTCCTCGGCCTGCGGCATGTGCGGATCGATCTGGAAATTGACGATCGCACTGTGCAGTTCGCGTGTGAGCTTGCCCACTTCCTGATACAGGCCGCGGTCACGGGTCTGATTGAGCTCATGGATCAGTTGCACAGCGTCGCCGAACTTGCCTTTTTCAAGGCTCTCGACCAGTTCGACCGCGTGTTTTTTCAGGGTCGATTCGAAATCGCCCTGTGAAAATTCTTTATGCTCCATAGCTCCCCCGCGCGTTCATCAGCCGATGCGTTCGAAAATCTTCTCGATTTTGTCTTTCAGCGCCTGAGCCGTGAAAGGTTTGACGACGTAGCCGTTCACACCGGCCTGAGCGGCTTCGATGATCTGCTCGCGCTTGGCTTCAGCAGTCACCATCAATACCGGCAGGTGCTTGAGCTTTTCATCGGCACGCACGTGACGCAGCAGGTCGATACCGGTCATGCCCGGCATGTTCCAGTCCGTTACCAGAAAGTCGATGCTTCCGCTGTTGAGCACTGGAATGGCAGTGGTGCCATCGTCAGCCTCGACGGTGTTGGTGAACCCAAGATCACGCAGCAGGTTCTTGATGATCCGCCGCATCGTTGAGAAGTCATCAACGATGAGGATTTTCATGTCTTTGTTCAATTCGACCTCCAAGCAGTCTTAAACGCGCCCAGCACCTGGACGCGCCACTTCAATCAATCGGCGCAGCACTCGAAGACTGTCTGGAGCACAACAGAGCAAGACCGGTGCCGTTCATCACCGCACCAGCCTCGTTCGCAGTGTCCCCACACTGCCTTCAGCGCGCTCGCCACTCCCCCAAACGCCCCCGCAAACGGGCCGCGCACTGGCTGTGTAACTGGCTGACCCGCGATTCACTGACGCCAAGGACTTCACCGATTTCCTTGAGGTTCAGCTCTTCGTCGTAGTACAGCGCCAACACCAGTCGCTCACGCTCCGGCAAATTGGCAATCGCGTCCGCCAGCGCCGCCTGGAAGCGTTCATCTTCCAGATCGCGTGACGGCTCAAGATGAGCACTCGCGCCATCCTCGTGCAGCCCTTCGTGTTCGCCGTCCTGCAACAGATCGTCGAAACTGAACAGGCGACTGCCCAAGGTGTCATTCAAAATCCCGTAGTAATCGTCGAGACTCAATTGGAGTTCGGCCGCAACTTCGTGATCTTTAGCATCACGGCCGGTTTTAGCTTCAATTGAGCGAATTGCGTCGCTGACCATCCGGGTATTGCGGTGAACCGAGCGTGGCGCCCAATCCCCTTTGCGCACTTCGTCGAGCATCGCGCCGCGGATTCGAATGCCCGCGTACGTTTCGAAACTGGCGCCTTTGCTGGCGTCGTATTTGGTCGAGACTTCAAGCAGGCCGATCATCCCGGCCTGGATCAGGTCTTCAACCTGCACACTTGCCGGCAACCGCGCCAGCAAGTGATAGGCAATGCGTTTGACCAGCGGCGCGTAACGCTCGATCAGTTCGTACTGAGCGTCGCGTGCCGACTTCTTGTAGTAATTCATACCGCTAGCGGTCATAGCACGGGCCCTGCCGTTTGCTGCACGAGGCGCTCGACAAAAAACTCAAGGTGGCCGCGCGGGTTGGCGGGCAGCGGCCAGGTGTCGACCTTTTGCGCGATGGCCTTGAACGCCAGCGCGCACTTGGAACGCGGGAAGGCTTCATAGACAGCGCGCTGCTTCTGCACCGCTTTGCGCACGCTTTCGTCGTAAGGGACGGCGCCGACGTATTGTAAGGCGACGTCGAGGAAGCGATCCGTGACCTTGGTCAACTTGGCGAACAGGTTGCGACCTTCTTGCGGGCTCTGCGCCATGTTGGCGAGGACGCGGAAGCGGTTCATGCCGTAATCGCGGTTGAGCAGTTTGATCAGTGCGTAAGCGTCAGTGATCGAGGTCGGCTCATCGCAGACCACCAGCAACACTTCCTGCGCTGCGCGAACGAAACTGACTACCGAGTCACCAATACCTGCAGCGGTGTCGATCACCAGAACGTCGAGATTGTCGCCGATGTCACTGAAGGCCTGAATCAGGCCGGCGTGTTGCGCCGGGCTCAGATGAACCATGCTCTGCGTGCCGGACGCGGCCGGTACGATGCGGATCCCGCCGGGACCCTGCAACAGTACGTCGCGCAGCTCACAGCGGCCTTCAATGACATCGGCCAGAGTGCGTTTGGGTGTCAGGCCCAGCAGAACGTCGACGTTCGCCAGTCCCAGATCGGCGTCCAGCAGCATGACCCGACGGCCAAGCTCTGCCAGCGCCAGAGACAAGTTCACTGACACGTTAGTTTTGCCGACGCCACCTTTGCCGCCGGTCACCGCGATCACCTGTACGGGATGCATGCTGCCCATGTTATTTCTTTACCTTGTCTTGCATAGACGGAGGCCACATTACTGGCTGCGCGTTCACAAACGGAACAATGCATGGCAGACCATCGATGTAGGTACAAAAACTGTTCATGAATACCTCAGCCTACCTGCTTGGTGGGGCTGTGGTAGATATCAGCGAACATGTCAGCCATGGCTTCTTCGCTGGGTTCTTCCTGCATTTGCACGCTGACGGCGCGGCTGACCAGTTGATGACGACGCGGCAGATGCAAATCATCCGGAATCCGTGGGCCATCGGTCAGGTACGCGACCGGCAATTCATGACTGATCGCCAGGCTTAACACTTCGCCAAGGCTGGCCGTTTCATCCAGTTTAGTCAGGATGCACCCGGCGAGCCCGCAACGCTTGTAACTGTGATAAGCGGCGGTTAGAACCTGTTTCTGGCTGGTGGTTGCCAAGACCAGATAATTTTTTGAACGGATGCCACGCCCGGCGAGGCTTTCGAGCTGCATGCGCAGGGCCGGATCGCTGGCTTGCAGGCCGGCGGTATCGATCAGCACCACGCGTTTGCGCAGCAATGGATCCAGCGCCTGCACCAGCGACTGGCCCGGATCAACGTGGGTCACCGGCACATTGAGAATGCGGCCCAGGGTCTTCAGTTGTTCCTGCGCGCCGATGCGGAAGCTGTCCATGCTCACCAGCGCAACATTCTGCGCGCCGTATTTCAGCACATAACGTGCGGCCAGTTTCGCCAGCGTGGTGGTCTTGCCCATGCCGGCAGGGCCGACCATGGCGATCACACCGCCCTCTTCCAGCGGCTCGACTTCCGGCACGGCAATCATTCGCGCCAGATGCGCGAGCAGCATGCGCCAGGCCTGACGCGGCTCTTCGATATCGCTGATCATCGACAGCAGATCACGCGACAGCGGGCCAGACAGACCGATGCGTTGCAGACGGCGATACAGATTGGCTTGCGCCGGACGGCTGCCCTGCAGTTGATTCCAGGCCAGTGTGCCGAGCTGCACTTCCATCAGCTCGCGCAGGCTGTTCAATTCAAAACGCATCGAATCCAGGGCGCGTGGATCGACGCCGCCGGAGGACTGCGCCGGTGCCGGGGCTGGACGCGCTGGCGCGGCGTAGGTCGGCTCGGTCAGCGGTTCAGCGGCGGTCAACGGCAGGCCAGCGGTGAGTGGCAGGCCGGCAAAGATCTGGCGATTGCTATTGCCATCGGCTTCGCCACGCAGGCTCAGCTCGGCCTGGGCGGTGACGATGCGCGACTGGGTCTTGCGCAGCTCGTCTTCGAGCTCCATGTTCGGAACCCGTGGCGCCAGCGCCGACAATTTGTAATCGAGCGCAGCCGTCAGCTCGACACCGCCGGCAATGCGGCGGTTGCCAATGATGGCGGCATCTGCGCCCAGCTCATCACGAACCAGCTTCATGGCCTGACGCATATCGGCGGCGAAAAAACGCTTAACTTGCATGAACCACTACCTCAGCCGTTGGGCCCTACTGTCGCAACAATTGTCACTTGCTTGTTGTCCGGTATTTCCTGGTAGGCCAGCACGTGCAATCCAGGGACTGCGAGGCGGCCAAAGCGCGAGAGCATCGCGCGCACCGGGCCTGCTACCAACAGGATCACCGGCTGACCTTGCATCTCCTGACGCTGCGCCGCTTCGATGAGCGAACGTTGCAGCTTCTCGGCCATGCTTGGCTCCAGCAGAACGCCCTCTTCCGAGCCTTGTCCTGCCTTCTGCAGACTATTGAGCAATATCTGTTCCAACCTTGGTTCCAGGGTGATCACAGGCAGCTCGGACTCAGTGCCTACAATGCTTTGGACGATGGCGCGCGATACGCCAACCCGCACCGCAGCCACCAGCGCGGCGGTATCTTGACTCTTGGCCGCGTTGTTGGCGATGGCTTCGGCAATACTGCGGATGTCACGCACCGGCACGTGTTCGGCCAACAGCGCTTGCAATACTTTAAGCAGTTGCGACAACGAGACCACGCCCGGCACCAGCTCTTCAGCCAGTTTCGGCGAGCTTTTGGCCAGCAATTGCATGAGTTGCTGCACTTCCTCGTGGCCGATCAGCTCACTGGAGTGTTTGTACAGAATCTGGTTCAAGTGCGTCGCGACCACGGTGCTGGCGTCGACCACGGTGTATCCGAGAGACTGCGCCTGCGCACGCTGGCTGATTTCGATCCACACCGCTTCCAGCCCGAAAGCCGGATCTTTGGCGTTTATGCCGTTAAGCGTGCCGTATACCTGCCCCGGGTTGATCGCCAGTTCGCGATCCGGGTAGATCTCGGCTTCGGCGAGGATCACGCCCATCAGGGTCAAACGGTAGGCGCTTGGCGCCAGGTCGAGGTTGTCGCGGATATGCACGGTCGGCATCAGGAAGCCCAGATCCTGCGAGAGCTTCTTGCGCACGCCCTTGATCCGCGCCAGCAATTGACCACCCTGATTGCGATCCACCAGCGGGATCAAGCGGTAGCCGACTTCCAGACCAATCATGTCGATCGGTGTCACGTCATCCCAGCCCAGCTCCTTGGTTTCCATGGCGCGGGCCGGCGACGGCAGCAGCTCCTGCTGGCGTTTGACCTCTTGCAGCGCTTCAACCTTGGCGACGTTCTGCTTCTTCCAGAACAAGTACGCGCCGCCAGCGGCCAGTGCGGCCATGCTGAGGAACGAGAAGTGCGGCATGCCCGGCACCAGGCCCATCACCGCCATCAAACCGGCCGCCACCGCCAGCGCTTTTGGCGAGGCGAACATCTGGCGATTGATCTGTTTGCCCATGTCTTCCGAACCGGAAGCACGGGTCACCATGATCGCCGCAGCTGTAGATAACAACAGTGATGGCAATTGCGCCACTAAACCGTCACCGATGGTCAGCAAGGCGTAAACCCGGCCGGCATCGCCGAAGCTCATGTTGTGCTGGAAGATACCGACGGCCATACCGCCGATGAGGTTAATGAACAGAATCAGCAGGCCGGCGATGGCGTCACCGCGCACGAACTTGCTGGCACCGTCCATCGAACCGTAGAACTCAGCCTCTTGGGCGACTTCCTGACGGCGCATCTTCGCCTGGTTCTGGTCGATCAAACCGGCGTTGAGGTCGGCGTCGATCGCCATTTGTTTGCCGGGCATCGCGTCGAGGGTGAAGCGCGCGCTCACCTCGGAGATCCGCCCGGCACCCTTGGTCACCACGACGAAGTTGATGATCATCAGGATCGCAAACACCACGATACCGACCACATAGTTACCGCCGATCACCACCTCACCGAAGGCCTGAATCACCTTACCGGCCGCGGCGTGGCCGTCCTGACCGTGGAGCATCACCACCCGCGTGGAAGCCACGTTCAACGCCAGCCGCATCAACGTCGCGACCAGCAGAATCGTCGGGAACACCGCAAAATCCAGCGGCCGCAGCGCGTACACGCAGACCAGCAGCACGACGATCGACAACGCAATGTTGAACGTGAAAAACACGTCGAGCAGGAACGGCGGGATCGGCAACATCATCATTGCCAACATGACCAGCAGCAACAACGGCACGCCCAGATTGCCTCGCGAGAGGTCATTCAGGTTTGTGCGGGCACTGTTGATTAACTGAGAGCGATCCACCGGTTTTCCCCGTTCCTTTAAAGCAAACTTTTGACGCCCAGAGCAGGCGCACGGCGGCTATTGCAAGAAGCCTTCCAACTTTTGCACAGACAAAAAAGATCGCAGCCCGACGCGCGCCCTGTAGGAGCTGCCGAAGGCTGCGATCTTTTGATCTGGCTTTTTGAAAGTCAAAAGATCGCAGCCTTCGGCAGCTCCTACAGGAAGGTATTCAATTTCAGGCACAAAAAAACCGCCACCCCGTTCAATCGGGGCGGCGGTTTTTTATTTCGTCACGGTGCCAGCTTAAGGAAATGCCGGACTCAACCAGCCTCGTGAATCAGCTCCGCGCCAATATCACCAAACGCTAACTCGCGCCCAATCACATACTGCGTGCCGGTATACATCGGTTTCCCCTCCACCGACACCAACGGCTCCTTGCCATACATCAGCACGACTTTGGTCTCGGGTGACTTGAGCCCTGAAAAAATCGGCTCACCTAACAGCAAATTCAGTTGCCACTGAAAATAGATGATCGGCAGATCGCTGATCCGGATCTGCCGACCACCGTCCAATCGAAAATCCCTCCGTGCCGTCACGTGCAACTGCCCGTCAATCACCTCGAAGACCGGCACGCCATAACGATTTTCCAGCCCTCCCGTTGACCACTCCGACATGTAGTACTCCGTGCGGGTGAAAACCTTGAACAGCGCCTCATTCGTGGAGATATTGCCAGCCGCGCCCAATAAATAGTTGTACGCGTAGTGAGAACCCAAGCCTTCCAGCTCAGGCCGGATCGCATTGAGCGGGTGATGCAGAAAGTTAGAAATGTGCTGATTCGCGGCAACTATGAAGTGAAGAAAATCGAGACTCAGTTTGAATTTGGCCGAGTAGCCAATCGTCTTTTCACTTACATTCTCGTCAAGCCGTGCCGAGACGAACTCCAGCTTCATTCCCGGAAGATGTTTGTATACGCGCTCTGCCATCATGACTCTCCCTGAACAGATCCGAATATCTCGAACGCTGCCAGGCCCCCTGCCCAAGCGCATCCACGGCGAGACCTCCAACGGGAACATTCCCGACGACATGAGAGCGCCTGAAATTCAAAGGCGTCTACTGTCAGAACTGTCAGGTATCACAGGTTTCCAGACGGAAGGTTCATTCCACCCTCTGTAGGAGCAAAGCTTGCTCGCAAAAGCGGTGTGTCAACCGATGAAAGCGTTGAATATGCCGATGCCTTCGCGAGCAAGCTTTGCTCCTACAAATTGGGGCAAGCCACAAAATATGTGATCACCACAAAACCGTAGGAGCAGAGCTTGCTCGCGAAGGGGCCGTCATTGCCTGCAGAAACCGCACGATGTACGCCGTGACCGCCGACTTCAAAAACGAAGAATTATTGGCCAACGCCTGCGAAACCCTCGCCTCCGCCAGAACCATCGCCAATGACTTCGCCAACCTCATACCCGCATCACAACGCAGAACACTGCAGGGCATTGCGCAACTGATCATGCTCGGCGAGTTGGCGGTGAATCGGGCGCTGGATAATCTGGAATTGCCGCAGTAGCAGCCCCCCGGTGATCGTTCCCACGCTCTGCGTGGGAATGCCTCAACGGACGCTCCGCGTTCGGTTCTGGAAGGGACGCAGAGCGTCCCGGGATGCATTGCCACGCGGAGCGTGGGAACGATCAATTGGGGCAAGCCACAAAATATGTGATCACCACAAAACCGTAGGAGCAGAGCTTGCTCGCGAAGGGGCCGTCATTGCCTGTGCCCGATTTCTGTTTTTAAACGGCTATGTTTAAAAGACACCTCCAGACACGCCTCAAAGGCTACACATCCTTGCGCCTTTGCCTACAGCTAAGCCAGAATCGGCCGGCTTGTGCGCTTTGGGTCGGGTCTCTATCGTGGATCCGTCGCTGAAGAATCAGCGATCGGGTTTAGCGACTCGGATCATCTCAGTGCATCAGCGTTCGTGGCTTCGTTGTGGGAATCTTCGCCTGCAATTTCGTTATGGCGGCTGTATGCGGGAGACCTTTGGGTCTACCGGGGTGCCTGTGACCGGTTCGCTAACCTGCGTACAGCTGCCACCTTCATTTGTTTAGCGACAGGGGAAGAGTGGCTCCATAACCTCAGGAGCTTCACCATGATCAAACCAACACCAAACCCACCCGAAACCCATCCCACCTCCCCCTACGAATCCCTCGATTCAACAAAGCTCCACGAAGCCGCCGACCGCGCGCTCGATCACTGCCTCTGCCCCGGTGCCACGCCACCTCCGCACAGAAATCGCAAGATGTACGCCGTGACCGCCGACTTCAAAAACGAAGAACTATTGGCAAACGCCTGCGAAACCCTCGCCTCCGCCAGAACCATCGCCAATGACTTCGCCAACCTCATACCCGCCTCGCAACGCCGGACGCTGCAGGGCATCGCGCAACTGATCATGCTTGGCGAACTGGCGGTGAATCGGGCGCTGGATAATCTGGAGTTGCCGCAGTAGCAATCCACCCGATGATCGTTCCCACGCTCTGCGTGGGAATGCCTCAACGGACGCTCCGCGTTCGGTTTTGGAGGGGACGCAGAGCGTCCCGGGCTGCATTCCCACGCGGAGCGTGGGAACGATCAAAAACCCTCGCCTCGCCAAGAACCTTCGCCAACGACTTCGCCAAGCTCATACCCGCCTCGCAGCGCAGGACGTTGCTGGGTATCGCGCAACTGATCATGCTCGGCGAGTTGGCGGTGAACCGGGTGCTGGATAATCTGCAGGTGCCGCAGTAGCAGGCCACGGTGACAAGGCTTGATTGAAGTGTTGAGCTTGCTGACGTTTTCGGGAGCAAGCCCCTCCCACAGGGATCTCTGCCGACCACAAATCTCCGCCACACCCCAAACCTGTGGAAGCGGGCTTACCCGCTATGTCTGACTCACAGGCAATACATCTCCTCAGGGAAAAAACCCGCCACCCCATTCAATCGGGATGGCGGGTTTTTGTCGTTTCGAAAGGCAAGATCATCGGCAGCCCCTACACCGAACTATGGATCTGCCGAAGGCTGCGATCTTCTGACCTTCGCTCTTGCTCAATGACCACTCGTCGAAAACCCGACCTCACCTGTCAGATCTGACAGGTGTGCTTTTCCCCAATCCCACGTTCAATCACTCCGTCGCCTCAACCATCGACCGGTGTCCGCCGCCATGACCAGACCCCAACACCCACTAGCTCTCAAACCGCTGTACTTTCCCGCGCTGGTCACCCTGAATCCTGCCGAGCATTACGACGGTGGCATTCCCATCCGGGCGGTGGAAGACGATCTGCAAGGCATCATTCCGTCCTGGCTCAACATGAACATCGGCGACAAGGCTGAGGTGTTCTGGGGCAATGCCAATTCGGCGGTCTGGACCAAAACTCTCGAATTCGATAACGAACTTAACCAGGACCTGTCGTTTACCATTCGCAAGGCCCATGTGCTTGACGGCGAGACCAAGCCGGTGTTCTACCGAGTCACCTACAAGAACCAGGCAGAGGAAGACTCCAAACCCTTACTGATCTTGCTGGTCAAGCTCACGCGTCCCGGCGGCTACGATGACATTCCCGGCGATGACGGCCACTCCGATCTCAAGTTTTCCCTCGACCATGACGAGGTCGATGAAACCCTGCCAGCCAAGGGTGTGACGATGCGCATCGTGCCCTACCGCAACCTCACCCGCTACGATCGCATCCTCGCCCGTTGGGGCAGTCAGCAGGTCGCCCATGTCGTCACGCCGGAACAGGCACAGAACCCGGTCAGCCATCCGATCGATGTGGTGTTCAGTCGCGCGGTGATCGAGGCCGCGGGTGATGGTCCGCAAGTGGCGGTGGCTTATCAGGTCATCGATCGCTGCGGTAACCGCCCCGACGAGCGTGCGCCGTGGTCGGCCATTCGCAAAGTGCTGGTTGACCTGGGCGGCAATCGACTGGAAGTGCCATTGGTGCTGGTCAAAGGACTGCCGACCAACAGCATCAACCTCGATCAACTCGGAGATGACGATGTGGAGGTTTTGGTCAACACCCCGGCGACTGACTACAAGGTGGGTGACGAGGTACTCCTGACCTGGACAGGCACCCCGGCGCAAGGTTCGCAAATCATCGTCGGGCCAATTGAGCTGCCCGTCGACTTCGTATCGTTTCCGCTCAAATTCACCATTCCCAATGCCTCAGTGAGGGCCATCGCCAAGGGCAGCGCGTCGGTGGGCTACGCCTGCCGGCGTAACGGTATCGCCGACCGCCCCTCGAAAAACGCCAGCGTCACGGTGATTGGTGACATCAGCCAATTGCGCGCCCCCACCGTGGACGAGGCCCCGGGTGGCACCTTGCCGCCGGAGACAACCTGGGCGACGGTCAACATCCCTTGGTACCCCGGCCGCAACAGCAGCGACCTGATCAATCTGATCTGGCAGGCCCAGACGCCGGGTGGTAGCACCGTCTATTACGAAGACCCGCGCACCGTCGGTAATGTTGCGGAAAACCGGCCCGTCCTGCGTAGCGTGAGCAATGCCGAGATCCAGCGGTTCAACGGACTGAACGTCAAGGTCTTTTATATCGTCACCAACAGCGATGCGCTGTTGTTGAGCGTGCGCGAATCGCTGCCGTTCCCGATGCAGGTCGGTGTGCCCTTGCCAACGTTTGACCGGCCGGAAGTCGAGGAGGCAGACAATGACGTGCTCGATCCCGACAAAGTGCCGCCGACCGGCACCACACTGGTGGTGCCGTACCTGGGCACCCGCGAAAAGGACCGCGTGAGCTGGCGCTGGCGCGGCTCGGCCAGCGGCGGCAGCACCAACGGCCATGTCGACCTGATCCCCATCACCGCCGGCAACCCAGTGCGCATCACCGTGGAAAAGCAATACGTGACAGCCAACCTCAACGGCATGGTCGTGGCCGATTACAGCATCCAGCGGGCGGGGGTGACGCTGGGGAACTCGCGTGAATTGACGTTGCGTATTGGCGCGGCGCTGGATCTGGAAGCGCCGCAGATCAAGGAGGCGAATGGCACTAGCCTCAACCCGTTCGCAGCCAAGGACAGCCTGACCGCTATCGTCGACTACACCGGCATGGACATTGGTGACGACATCATCGTCACCTGGAGCGGTACACCGCCGAACGGTTCGGACACCTCCCCGAGAACATCCGTGATCATGCTGGGGCCACAGTCGATTCCGCTGAAAAACGCGGTTGTGGCCTTCAACCTGGGCAAAGCGGTGACGGTGAGCTACACCGTGACGCGCAGTGGTACGCCTGTGCATTCGAAAGAATTGCCACTGACGGTGCTGGTGATCCCGCAAGAAGATCCGGCATTGGGCAAGCCCTTGATCACGCAAGCCGCGAACAGCGGTGAGGGTCCGGAGTTGGACGTCAACGCATTGGCCGCCGACGCGACCATGCGCATAAGCAATTGGCCATTGATTGCGTTGAAGCAGTACGTCTGGTTACGAGTGGAAGGCACCAACAAAGACGAAAGCAAATATGACGAAACGTTCTTGCAGCCTCCTGATTCGCAGACCAACCAGACGTGGATTAACCAAGGTTTTTACGAGCATGCACTTCCGCTGACCGACTTGCAAAATTTGAAAGATGGCGCGGACCTGACGATGCAGTTCAAGGCCGGGCTGGGTGGTAGCAAGGACGTGGAGGAGGCGGTGAGCTTTCCACTGCGCACGTACACAACCTCTGTATTACCCGAGTTTATTTTTGATCCAGATGATTTAATACTTAATGGCCGATTAATCGCTTTCTCGGGAGCCACTGTTGTTCAATGGCCGACAGGAACGTCAAAACAAAAAACAGCCAAGGGAGGAAAAGCACCGTACACATATGAAATTTCGCCTAAAGGGGTGGCCACAGTAGAGACCCATCTTGGCATTGTTACATCCCTTGCAAACGGAACAGCCACATTAACCGCGCGGGATGCAACCGGAAACGCAAAGAGTTGCAGAGTCATTGTGTCAAATATTCTTCAAGGGCGAATTCTTTACCTGCACAACATAACTGAAGCAGGCAATCAAGGGCGCGTACTTAGTTTGGCGGAACTTATATCAGTAACGCAAATTTATAGAACCTTCCACAACAGTTACTGGGGAGACGGCGCTTATGAAAGTAACTACTGGTCCAGTGATTGGGTGTCAGGTTCCAACTGGCGTATTTTACACTTATTTAATGGAACCGGACCCGGTACCGCAATTTCATACCATAGGATCAGGGCTATTGTTGTTTAATGCACTTTGAGAACTCGTTAGTACCGAGAAATTCTTAAAATACAATTTCACCAGGTTTTGATGTTTCAACTAGCCTGCACCTCCTTGTGCGACTGTATTCCTTGGATTCAGTCTGAAGTAATTTGGCGAGCATAATGCGCTTCATCCTCCCGCTGTTCGTGGTGTTCGATCTAACTGCGGGACTGGGCTTGCTCACTCCCATAGAGATTCAGGGCCATTGTGCAGGGGGGGCGGTTGGCCGCTCTCCCTGACTCCCAATCCTCGCGTCCGTCACGACTCATTCATGATCGAGTTTGACGGCTCGGAAAATCCAGGACATCCATTATTCTCCAATGCGCACTTGCACTCTTGTGCCCGATGCACAGTTCAATGGTGACTTTATGAGAAGGCATCTTCGGGTCACCGGATATCTTGGTTCGCTCCATCAAGCTGCAAACATTGCCTACCATCCGCTTGACGGCGTTGAAGTGGAAGTTCTCTGACGTCCACACGCAGAAACCGCAAGATGTAGGCCGTCACCGCCGACTTCAAAAACGAAGAATTATTGGCCAACGCCTGCGAAACGCTCGCCTCCGCCAGAACCATCGCCAATGACTTCGCCAACCTCATACCCGCCTCGCAACGCAGGACGATGCAGGGTATTGCGCAACTGATAATGCTTGGCGAGCTGGCGGTGAATCGGGCGCTGGATAATCTGGAGTTGCCGCAGTAACAGCACCCCGGTGATCGTTCCCACGCTCTGCGTGGGAATGCCTCAACGGACGCTCCTCGTTCGGTTCTGGAAGGGACGCGGAGCGTCCCGGGCTGTATTCCCACGCGGAGCGTGGGAACGATCAAGAAGTCAGGCAAGAACCTGTGGCGAGGGGATTTAGCGAAACGTCGCACCGCCCCGCTCGGCTGCGCAGCAGTCGTAAATCCTGAGCACGCGGTATTCCTGAAAGATTGAAGTCACAGGTTTTGGGGCTGCTGCGCAGCCCATCGGGGATAAATCCCCTCGCCACAATGATCGCTGTAAGGCCTAGAGTTTCATCGCAGTAAGGTCAAGAATCGCGGCGCAGATCCGGCGGAATCGGCAGGTCATCCTTAAGCGGATCCGGCCGTTTGCCTTTGCCCGCGCGATATTGGCGGATCTGGTAGACGTACGCCAACACCTGCGCCACCGCCAGATACAACCCACCCGGGATTTCCTCGTCGAGCTCAGTCGAGTAGTAAATCGAACGCGCCAACCCTGGCGATTCCAGCAGCATCACGTTATTCGCCACCGCAATCTCACGAATCTTCAACGCCAGGAAGTCGCTACCCTTGGCCAGCAGCAACGGCGCGCCGCCCTTTTCCGAGTCGTATTTGAGCGCGACGGCGTAGTGCGTCGGGTTGGTGATGACCACGTCGGCGTCGGGAATCGCCGCCATCATCCGCCGCTGGGACATTTCGCGCTGGGTCTGGCGGATGCGCTGTTTGACCTCCGGCCGACCTTCCTGATCCTTGTGCTCGTCGCGCACTTCCTGCTTGGTCATCAACAGTTTTTTGTGCGCCTCCCAGAGCTGCACCGGCACGTCGACGGCGGCGATGATGATCAAGCCGCAGGCCAGCCACAACGTGCTCCAGCCGACCAGCGTCACGCTGTGAATAATCGCCGACTCAAGCGGTTCGTGGGCGATGCGCAGCAAATCGTCGACGTCGGACATCAACACCATCAACGCCACGAAAAGAGTGATCACAAACTTGGCCAAAGCCTTGAGCAACTCGACCACAGCCTTGAAGGAAAACATGCGTTTGAGGCCGGCGCCCGGGTTCATTCGGCTGAACTTCGGTGCCATGGAGCTGGCCGCGAACAGCCAGCCGCCGAGGGAGATCGGCCCGACCAGCGCGGCAATCAACAGGGTGATCATGATCGGCTGAATCGCCACCAGCGCCATTTTGCCCGACTGCATCATAAAGGCGCCCATGGAGCCCTGATCCATGATCACCTCGCGCGTCAGCGTGAAGTTCAGGCGCATCAGTTCCATCAGGTCTTCGGCCAACATGCCGCCAAACACCAGCAACGCGCCGGCGCCGGCCATCATCACGGCGAGGGTGTTGAGCTCTTTGGAACGGGCAATCTCACCCTTCTCACGGGAGTCCTTTTTCCGTTTCTCCGTGGGGTCTTCTGTTTTGTCCTGACCGCTTTCGCTCTCAGCCATGACTCAGCGCGCCCGTGCCAGTTCGCGTAGCAACTGCAAGGCCTCGGTGGCCAGCGGCTGATACTGATTGAGAATATCCGCCAACCCGACCCAGACAATAAACAGACCGAGCACAAGGGTCAGCGGGAAACCGATGGAGAAAATGTTCAGTTGCGGCGCCGCGCGGGTCATCACGCCGAACGCGATGTTGACCACCAGCAACGCGGTCACCGCCGGCAACACCAGCAGCAACGCGGCGCCAAGTACCCAGCCGAGTTTGCCGGCCAGTTCCCAGTAATGCGCGGTCATCAAACCACTGCCGACCGGCAGCGTGGTGAAGCTTTCGGTGAGGACTTCAAACACCACCAGATGGCCGTTCATCGACAGGAACAGCAAGGTCACCAGCATGGTGAAGAACTGCCCGATCACCGCCACCGAGACGCCGTTGGCCGGGTCGATCATCGAGGCGAAGCCCATGCCCATCTGGATCGCGACGATCTGCCCGGCCACCGCAAACGCCTGAAAGAACAGCTGCAAGGAAAACCCGAGCACAGCGCCGACCAGGATCTGCTCGGCGATCAGCATCAGCCCACTCAGATCCAGCGGACTCACCGCCGGCATCGGCGGCAGACCCGGCGTGATCACCACGGTGATCGCCACGGAAAAATACAGGCGCACACGGCGCGGTATCAGCGTGGTGCCGAACACCGGCATGACCATCAACATCGAGGCGACGCGAAACAGCGGCAACATGAACGATGCCACCCAGGAACTGATCTGGGTGTCGGTCAGCTGAAGCAGCGATTGCATGGCTTAGCCGATGACCATCGGGATGTTTTTGTACAACTGGATGATGTATTCCATGAACGTCTGCACGATCCATGGGCCGGCGACGATCAACGTCACCAGCATCACCAGCAGACGCGGCAGGAAGCTCAGCGTCTGTTCGTTGATCTGCGTCGCGGCCTGAAACATCGCCACCAGCAAGCCGACCAACAGGCTCGGGATCACCAGAATCGCGACCATCAGCGTGGTCAGCCACAGCGCTTCACGAAAGATATCGACCGCGACTTCCGGCGTCATGGCGAGACACCTCCAAAACTGCTGGCCAGGGTGCCGATGATCAGCGCCCAGCCATCCACAAGCACAAACAGCATGATCTTGAACGGCAAGGAAATGATCAGCGGCGACAGCATCATCATACCCATCGCCATCAGCACACTGGCGACGACGAGGTCGATGATCAGGAACGGAATGAAGATCATGAAGCCGATCTGGAACGCGGTCTTCAGCTCAGAGGTGACGAACGCCGGCACCAGAATGGTCAGCGGCGCTGCGTCTGGCGTCGGGATGTCGGTGCGTTTGGACAGGCGCATGAACAGCTCAAGATCGCTGCTGCGGGTTTGCGCGAGCATGAAGTCCTTGATCGGCACCTGAGCTTTTTCCACCGCTTGCTGCGCGGTGAGTGTCTCCGCCAGATACGGCTGCAAGGCATCTTTGTTCACGCGGTCGAACACCGGCGCCATGATGAACATGGTCAGGAACAGCGCCATGCCGGTGAGGATCTGGTTCGACGGCGTCTGTTGCAGGCCGAGGGCCTGACGCAGGATCGAGAAGACGATGATGATCCGGGTGAAACTGGTCATCAGAATGACCGCCGCCGGAATAAAGCTCAGCGCGGTCATGATCAGCAGAATCTGCAGACTGACCGAATATTCCTGCGCGCCATCGGCGTTGGTGCCCAGCGTGATCGCCGGGATCGACAACGGATCGGCGGCGAACGCCAGCGGCGCCGCCAGCATCAGGGCCAGCGTCAAGACGATGCGTAGCGCACCCATTACTTCGTATCCTTCTGATCCTTGCCGAGTATCTTCAGCAACTGCTGGGCAAAATCCGGAGTGGCTTTTTCACTGGTGCTCGGCACCGGCACCGGCTCTTTGAGCACGTGCAGCGCGGTGATGGTGCCGGGGCTCAAACCGAGCAGAATCTGCTCGTTGCCGACCTGCACCAGCATCAAACGGTCACGTGGGCCGAGGGCGCGCGAACCGATCAGTTCGATCACCTGACCCTTGCCTGCCGGCCCTGCCTGCTGCACCCGACGCAGCAGCCAGGCGAGGAAAAAGATAATCCCCAGCACCAGCAGCAAACCGAAGACCAGTTGCGTCAATTGCCCGGCAATGCCGCTGTTGACCACCGGCGCGGCGACGGCGGCCGTGGTCGCCACCGGCTCGGCGGCCATTACGCTGATTGGCAGCGCCAGCAGCGCCCAGAGAAACCTTTTCACTCAGCGCAGCTTCTTGATGCGTTCGCTTGGGCTGATCACGTCGGTCAGGCGGATGCCGAACTTCTCGTTGACCACCACCACTTCACCGTGCGCAATCAGCGTGCCGTTGACCAGCACGTCGAGCGGCTCACCGGCCAGACGATCGAGCTCGATCACCGACCCCTGGTTGAGTTGCAGCAGGTTGCGGATGTTGATGTCGGTGCTGCCGACTTCCATCGAAATCGACACCGGAATGTCGAGGATCACGTCCAGGTTCGGACCGTCCAGCGTCACCGGATCGTTGTTCTTCGGCACGCTGCCAAACTCTTCCATCGGCAGACGGTTGGAGCTTGCGGCGCCAGCGTCGGCGGCCAGCAGGGCGTCGATGTCAGCCTGGCCGGCATCACCGGTTTCTTCGAGGGCGGCGGCCCATTCATCAGCCAGTGCCTGATCGTCCTGGGCGTTCATATCGTCGTTCATCATGTGTCCTCGGCGGGCAACAATTCAGTTAGTGCAAAAAAGGGGGTACGGCGCCGTTTCAGCGGCGCTCGATCGGCTCGATAACCTGCAACGCGAGGTTGCCTTTGTGCGAGCCCATCTTGACCTTGAAGGCCGGCACGCCATTGGCGCGCATGATCATTTCGTCCGGCATCTCGACCGGGATCACATCGCCGGGCTGCATGTGCAGGATGTCGCGCAGTTTCAACTGACGACGAGCGACGGTGGCACCGATCGGCACATCGACATCGAGCACGTCCTGACGCAGGGCGTTGACCCAGCGCTCGTCCTGATCGTCGAGATCCGACTGGAAACCGGCGTCGAGCATTTCGCGCACCGGCTCGATCATCGAGTACGGCATGGTCACGTGCAGATCGCCGCCACCGCCGTCGAGTTCGATATGGAACGTGGAGACCACGATCGCTTCGCTCGGGCCGACGATGTTGGCCATGGCCGGGTTCACTTCCGAGTTGATGTACTCGAAATTGACTTCCATGATCGCCTGCCAGGCTTCCTTCAAATCGACGAAGGCCTGCTCCAGCACCATGCGCACCACGCGCAGTTCGGTCGGGGTGAATTCACGCCCTTCGATCTTGGCGTGACGGCCGTCGCCACCGAAGAAGTTGTCCACCAGTTTGAACACCAGTTTGGCGTCAAGGATGAACAGCGCGGTGCCGCGCAACGGTTTGATCTTGACCAGGTTGAGGCTGGTCGGTACGTACAGCGAGTGCACGTATTCACCGAACTTCATCACCTGCACGCCACCGACGGCAACGTCCGCCGAGCGGCGCAGCATGTTGAACATACTGATGCGGGTGTAGCGGGCGAAACGCTCGTTGATCATTTCCAGAGTCGGCATGCGTCCACGGACGATGCGATCCTGGCTGGTCAGGTCGTAGCTTTTGACACTGCCGGGTACGGCAGCGTCATCGGTCTGTACCAGACCATCGTCGACGCCGTGCAACAGCGCGTCGATTTCATCCTGGGACAGCAGATCCTGCACGGCCATGTCGTGTTCCTACTGCAGTACGAAATTAGTGAAAAGCAACTGTTCGATGACCACTTTGCCGAGTTCTTTCTGCGCCACTTCCTGGACGCTGGCGGTGGCCTTCTGGCGCAACATCTCTTGGCCGACCGGCGTCGCCAGTGTGGCGAAATCCTGACCGGAGAAGAGCATCACCAGGTTGTTGCGGATAACCGGCATGTGCACTTTCAGCGCTTCCAGATCGGCCTGATTGCGCCCGAGCATGGTGATGCTCACCTGCATGTAGCGCTGACGGCCGTTCTGGTTGTAGTTGGCAACGAAGGCCGGCGCCATCGGTTCGAAAATCGCCGGTTGTTTGCCGGTCGGGGCGGTTTCAGCCGCAGCCTCTGGTTTGCTCTGGGCACTGTGCATGAAGAACCAGGTCGCCCCCACGGATGCACCAATGGCCAACAGCAACGCGAGCACGATCATGATGATCAGCTTGAGTTTGCCTTTGGTTGCGGGGTCTTTTACTGCTGCAGTTTCGCTCTTCGCCATGCCAATAATCCGTCACTAATCAGGTTTTCACAGTCGCACGGCAAGGCAAGAGCAAGTGTTATGCCAGAAGTGTCGGCCGGGGATCGGCGCCTGGATCAACAGGACTGAAAAGCAAAAGATCGCAGCCTTCGGCAGCTCCTACAATTGGATGTGTACACCCTGTAGGAGCTGCCGAAGGCTGCGATCTTTTGGTGTCGCTACAACCCGTCAGGCGTAATAGTCGACGGCGCTGCTGCCGATGACGCTGGTGGTGTTGGCAGCAACCTCGGCCGCGCTGACCGGGGCTATTTCATCATCCGCCGAATCCAGACGACCACCGGCCGCGCTGGTACGACCGCTCTGCCCCTGCTGCGCCTGTTCCTGACCCTGCTGGCCCTGCCAACCACGACTCTGATCAGACACATTAACGTCAACCTGACCCATGCCCTGCTGCGTAAACATCTCGCGCAGGCGATGCATCTGGCTGTCGAGCGCCTCTCGCACGCTCGGATGCGCACTCATGAACGTCACCTGGGTCTGCTGATCCGGCACCAGATTCACGCGGATATCCAGACGCCCCAACTCGGCCGGTTGCAGCTGAATATCCGCCGCCTTCAGATTGGCGCTGGACAGGTACATGACGCGGTTGACCACTTCTTCCGTCCAGCCGTTTTGGTGCATGGCGATCGGCTGATTCACCGGCACGGCGTTCGCGGTTTTTGGTGTGGCAGCCTGCGTCAACGCAGCGAGACGGTTGGCGAAATCATCAACGCGGGTATCACTGGTCGCAGTCTTGAGGTCTTTGAGGCCGTCATCGATCAGGCCGCTGAACGCTTTGTCGCCACCCTGACTGGTGCTGTCCTTGTCGGCTTGCACGTCGAGCATGCTGGCCATGCCGGCGGCGAAGTTCTGCGCCGAGGTCAATTCACCGTCAGCCTGAGCCTGTGCCGAGGTAGTTTTCGGTTGCGCCTGACTGGCAGCGGAAATATGCCCGCCCTGCTCCATCGCCAAACGCACCGCCGGCATCGAATCGAGCGGATCGGCTGCCGGGTCGAAATCGCTATCGGTCGAGGCCACCGGGTCTTTGACTGCTGGCAACAAGGCGACCGCTGGTGTTTCGGCTTCAGGTTGCGCCGGTGCAGCGGCAACCGGGGCGGGCACCACAGGGGCAGCGACCGGTTGCACGGCGACGGCCAATGCCGGATCAAGCGCAGGATCAGTCACGCTGGCGTCGGCGACCGGCGTTTGCGCAGGATCGGTAGTGTCATCGCTGGCAGCGGCGTCATCGGCCGCCGCGGATTTGTCGGCAGGCAAGGCATTGCCGCTATCGGCAACCGCCGGAGCCGGGGCGGCAGATTGATCCTTGGCGAGGTCTTTCTTGCCAGCGCTGTCAGCGGCTTTGTCGCGCGCGGTTTTCGCCGGGTTATCGGTGCTGACAACAGGCTTGTTCGCACCCTGATCGGCGAACACTTTGGCGAAGCTGGAGGCTTTATCTACGGGCTCTGCGGCCATCGCCGACGACTTGGCCGAGGCAGCTTGCGCCTTGGCCTGAGCGGCATTCTGAAGAAGGATATTGGGGGTCGCAGGCATGAAACGGTCTCCGCTGCACGGGGCTCGTAAGTACAGTTGAGAAAGTTGATTGCAAGTGCCGGGCCAGTTTCGCCGAACGCTTGTGAAAAGCGTCCGGCGGCCGGTTCAATGAGTATGCGTGTGCTGCCGTTCGCTTTCGTAAACCGGGCGAACGCCATCAAATTCGAGGCTGATTTCAGCGACCATTTTGACGATTTCTGCGGGGCTTTTGTGTCGGGCGTCCGACTCCAGTGCCTGGCACAACTCGGCCAGGCGAACAGCGCCCATGTTGCTCGCGCTGCCCTTCAAGCTGTGAGCGACCTCCGACAGCTTTTCGGCATCGGCGGTCGCTTGCAGCTCCTGCAAGCGACTTTCGGAATCCGTCAGGAAGGTATCCAGCAAATCCGGATAGTTTTCCTCCATGACGTCACGCAAGGTATCGAGTACGTCGCGATCCACATGTAGGTCAGTCACTTGTTCACTCCTTGATCAAGAATTGCGCGGATTATGCCTGAACCTCCCAGAAAAACTCCACGCGGGCACTACGACCTTCGTCCGACCAACTGGCGTTACGCCCCAGTTGCCGCACCAGGCTGACCCCACGTCCCGACAAACGGACATTTTCCAGCGGCCGCTCCATCACCCGCGCCACATCAAAACCCTTGCCGCTGTCTTCAACGCGAATCACCAGACAACCGCCCTGCTCTTGCGGCGTGACCTGCAAATGCACGCGCACGTAGCCGTCCTGCAACGCTTCCAGCCGCGTGTTGCGTTGCTCGTAATAGCGCGCGAACCCCGCCGCATCGCGCTTGAGACTGGAATCGAGACCGAGCACGCCATGTTCCAGCGCATTGGAATACAACTCGGCGAGCACGCTGTACAACGCGCCGCTCTGCCCGCGCAGGCCATGCACTTCCAGCAGCAACTGCAACAGGTACGGCAAAGGGTTGAAGCGCTTGAGCGTGGCACCGCGAAACTCGAAACTCACCGACCAATCGAGCGGGCATGACTGGCCGCTGTCGGAATACACCGGCGCCGTTGGTTTGAGCTGCGCCGGCGCAAGCAGGCTGACTTCAACCATGCTGACATCGTCGCGCGCCTCGCCACGAAAATCCCGCAGCGCCTGCTCGATGTCCTCGAACAACCGGTCAGGCTCACGATTGGCGGCAAACACTTGCTGCAAGCGCTCGACACCGAACAGCTGATCATTGGCATCGCTGGTATCGATGACGCCGTCGGACAGCAGAAACACTCGATCATCGACGGCCATCGCATGCACTTCGGTGCTGTCATCAAAGGCCTGCGCGCTCAACACGCCGAGCGGTAAATGCCGTGCTTTCAGCGGAACCCGCTCACCCGTCGCGAGCCTGTGCAGATAACCGTCAGGCATGCCGCCGTTCCACACTTCCACCGAGCGCCGCAGCGAACTCAGGCACAGCAACGTGGCGCAACAGAACATGTCGACCGGCAGGATCCGTTTGAGCTTGGCGTTCATCTCGCGCAGGGTTTCCGCCAGGCCGTAACCCTTCGCGGTCATCCCGTAAAACACTTCGGCAAGCGGCATAGCGCCCACCGCTGCCGGCAACCCATGGCCGGTGAAATCGCCGAGCAGCACATGCATATCACCCGCCGGGGTGTACGCCGCCAACAGCAGGTCGCCGTTGAACAGCGCGTAAGGCGATTGCAGGTAGCGAATGTTCGGCGCGCTGAGGCAACCGGAGTGCGCGACCTTGTCGAACACCGCTTTGGCCACGCGCTGTTCGTTGAGCAGGTAATCGTGGTGTTTGGCGATCAGGTCGCGTTGCTGCAGCACGGTGTCTTGCAGGCGGCGCAAGCGATCCATCGCCTTGATTTTGGCGGCAAGGATGATCTGGTTGTAGGGCTTCGCCAGAAAGTCGTCGCCGCCGGCCTCTAGGCAACGCACCAGCGCTTCACTTTCGCTGAGCGAGGTCAGGAAGATGATCGGCACCAGCGTTTCGCCGGCCAGCAGTTTGATCTGCCGCGCCGCTTCGAAGCCGTCCATCACCGGCATCATTGCGTCCATCAGCACCAGTTGTGGCTGCTGCTGACGGAACAACTCGACCGCTTCGGCACCGTTGGCAGCCGCCAGCACTTCGTGGCCCTGACGGCGGACGATGGTCGACAACAACAGGCGATCAGCGGCGCTGTCTTCGGCGATCAGGATGGTCAGCGGCTCTTGCGCCTGCATGGCCGTCACGTGATGTCGAAGAGTTTGTCGAAATTGGAGATGGCGAGGATTTTGCGCACGTCGGAGTTGGGGTTAACCACCCGGATATCCGAATCATCACCGCCCGCGTGGTCACGCAGGAGCAGCAGCATCCCGAGCGCGGAACTGTCCAGATAAGTGGTCTCTTTCAGATCCAGCTCATAGGAATTTGGCTCGGGGTCGACCCGTTCATAGGAATTGCGAAATTCCTGATGTTTGCCGAAATCGAATCGGCCTTTGACCGAGATTCTGAGCTTTTTCCCATCCGGTGAGACTTCTGCAACGACTGACATTGACTGGCTTCCTTGTCATTGACGAACGTGTACAAGGTTTAGCATCTGACTGACCTCGGGGCAAGGAACAAGCAACGTCAAAAGATCGCAGCCTTCGGCAGCTCCTACAGGGATCGCGTGCAGGAGCTGCCGAAGGCTGCGATCTTTTGATCTTCTAAAAGGGTTCATGCCGTGGCAGGCGCTGCGACAATTCGTCGAGCAATTTCTGCTCGCGTTTGTCTTCAAGCCGCTGGGCTTCTTCGCGGTAGCGCTGCACCAGCTTGCGCAAGCCTTCGACCTTGGCAAACGCCTGTTGCCAGGCCTCGCGCGCCTTATCGAGATTGTTCTGGTGCCAGTTCAGACTCTGCCGCTGCTGATCAACAGCCGTATCAAGTTGCGCGAGAAACCCCTGAAAACCCAGCAACCACTGCCCGGTCACGCCGGTGCTGCCGCGCACGATCCACTGCTCGGAATAATCCAGACGAAAGGCATTAAGGTCGGCGAGTTTGCTTTCGGCCACCTTCACCTGGCCCTGAAAGTAACCGAGGCGCTGCACGGCGGTTTTCTCGGCTTTTTCAGCCATGTCCACCACCGGCGCCAGACGCGCGGCTCGACTGACGGCAGCCATGACCGGTTACCCGCCCGCCGCTGGGGCGAACAGGGTTTCCAGGTAGGCCTGGCTTTCGCCCATGTTGATTTTGTCGTTGAGCCCCTGACGCTGGTAGCGCACCAACTGCGGGTGCAGGGAGATCGCCAGATCGGTTTCGCGATCGCCACCGGCAACGTAGGCACCCACGCTGATCAAGTCGCGGCTCTGCTGATAGCGCGACCACAACTGCTTGAAATACTGCGCACGCTGCATGTGCTCGACCGAGACCACGGCCGGCATCACCCGGCTGATCGACGCTTCGATATCGATGGCCGGGTAATGACCTTCCTCGGCCAGACGCCGCGACAACACGATGTGGCCGTCGAGCACGCCTCGGGCCGAGTCGGCAATCGGATCCTGCTGGTCATCGCCTTCGGACAACACAGTGTAGAACGCGGTAATCGAACCCCCGCCCTTCTCCGCATTACCGGCGCGCTCCACCAGTTTCGGCAGCTTGGCGAACACCGATGGCGGATAACCCTTGGTCGCTGGCGGCTCGCCGATGGCCAAGGCGATTTCCCGCTGGGCCTGAGCGAAACGGGTCAGCGAATCCATCAGCAGCAGGACGTTCTTGCCCTTGTCGCGGAAATACTCGGCGATGCGCGTGCAGTACATCGCCGCGCGCAGACGCATCAGCGGCGCATCGTCCGCCGGAGAGGCGACGACCACCGAGCGCTTGAGACCTTCTTCACCAAGGCTGTGCTCGATGAATTCCTTAACTTCTCGACCGCGCTCACCAATCAGCCCGACGACAATAATGTCGGCCTCGGTGAAGCGGGTCATCATGCCCAACAGCACGGATTTACCAACGCCAGTACCGGCGAACAGACCGAGACGCTGACCACGCCCCACCGTCAGCAAACCGTTGATGCAACGAATGCCGACGTCCAGCGGCTCGCTGATCGGGTCACGGTTGAGCGGGTTGATCGTCGGGCCGTCCATCGGCACCCAGTCTTCGGCTTTCATCCCGCCCTTGCCGTCCAGCGCACGACCGGCGCCATCCAGCACGCGACCGAGCATGCTCATGCCCATCGGCAAACGTCCAGTGTCGGCGAGCGGCACCACGCGGGCGCCCGGGGCGATACCGGCGACACTGCCTACCGGCATCAGAAAGACTTTGCTGCCGGAGAAACCCATGACTTCCGCTTCCACCTGCGAGGGGTGATAGCTGTCGTCGTTGATCACCAGGCAGCGCGTGCCCATGGCGGCACGCAGGCCTTCGGCTTCGAGGGTGAGGCCGACCATGCGCAGCAGGCGACCTTCGAGAATCGGCGCCCCGGCAATTTCGACGGCCTCGGCATAGCTGCCCAGGCGCTTGGCGAAACTGGTGCGTTCAAGGCGCATCGGGGTCGTCCGCAAGCGGCTCTTCAGCAGTGGCCGCCGGTTTTACGTCTTCGGGAATATCCAGGCTCAGATCCGCTTCAGCCGGGTGCAACGCCTGTTCGTGCAACTGATCGAACAGTTTGGCCATGACTTGGCCGACGCGGGTTTCGATGCTCGCGTCGATGCGACTGTGCGCGGTTTCGACACGGCAACCGCCCGGCAGCAGCGCTTCATCTTCAACGATGCGCCAGGTTTCTTCATGACGTTCGCGCAGGGCTTTGGCCTGCTCGAAGTCCTGCGGATTGACGTACAGACGCACGTTGTCGACGCCCAGCGGCAACAGCTTGAGGGCGTCGCGCATGACGTGTTCGATCTGAGTCGAATCGATGGCCAGTTCGCGCTGGATCACCTGTTTGGTGATGTGCTGCACGAGGTCGACCAGCGATTTTTCGATCTGCGTATCCTGCTCGGCGATCGGCTCGAACAGGTTGGCCATCAACTGCTCAAGGCTGGCGAGTTTGGCGGCCAATGCGACTTCGGCTTCCTGACGCACCTTGAGGGTGGCGCTGTGGAAACCTTCCTTTTCGCCAATGGCAAAGCCCTCGTTGTAAGCCTCCTGACGGATGCTTTCGAGTTCTTCCAGGGTCAGTGGCTGGACTTCGTCCAGCGGCACTTCTTCCATTTCCGGCGGTTCAGGCTCGGGCTCCGGCTCGGGTTCCGGTTTTGGCGGGTCGAAGCTCGGCAGCGCCCAGGATTCGAAACCACGAACATCGCGGGCGCGGATCAGATCCGTCACAGACTCGTCATGCTTGTCCATGGGCTTAGATCATTTCCTCGCCGCCCTTGCCACCGAGGACGATTTCTCCGGCTTCGGCCATACGGCGGGCGATGGTGAGGATTTCTTTCTGTGCGGTTTCGACGTCGCTGACGCGCACCGGGCCCTTCGCTTCGAGGTCGTCGCGCAGCAGTTCGGCGGCACGCTTGGACATGTTCTTGAAGATCTTTTCTTTGACGCCTTCGTCCGAACCCTTGAGGGCCAGCACCAGCACGTCGGAAGACACTTCGCGCAGCAACGCCTGAATGCCACGGTCGTCGACATCGGCGAGGTTGTTGAACACGAACATGAGGTCTTCGATCTGACCGGACAGGTCTTCGTCGACTTCGCGGATCGAGTCCATGAGCTGGCCCTCGATCGAGCTGTCGAGGAAGTTCATGATGTCCGCCGCACGCTTGATGCCACCCAGGGTGGTGCGCGAGGCATTCGAGTTGCCGGAGAACTGCTTCTCGAGAATCTGGTTCAGCTCTTTCAATGCCGCTGGCTGCACGGTGTTCAGCGACGACACGCGCAGGATGATGTCCAGACGCACTTTGTGGTCGAAGTTGCCGAGCACTTCACCGGCCTGATCGGGGTCGAGGTACGCCACCACGATCGCTTGAATCTGCGGGTGTTCGTAGCGAATCACGTCAGCAACGGCGCGCGGTTCCATCCACTTCAGGCTGTCGAGACCGCTGGTGTTGCCACCGAGCAGGATGCGGTCGATCAGGCCGTTGGCCTTGTCTTCGCCCAATGCCTGGGTGAGCATTTTGCGCACGTAGTCGTCGGAGCCGACGCCGAGGCTGGTCTGGTCGCCGACGATGTCGACGAACTCACTCATCACCTGCTCGACCTGCTCGCGATGGACGTTGCCCATCTGCGCCATGGCCACGCCGACCCGCTGAACCTCTTTCGGGCCCATGTGGCGCAACACTTGTGCGGCATCGGTCGAACCCAGGGACAGCAGCAGAATCGCGGCTTTGTCGACCTTGTTCAGTTTGACGCTGGCGGCTCGGTTATCACTCATCTGCGTTAATCCACTCTTTCACGACCTGGGCCACGCGACCCGGGTCTTCTGCCACCAGACTCTTGATTGCATTCAGCTGCGCGTCATAACCCTCGCTCGGGCTAGGCAGCAGAATGGATTGCGGACCACCGAGGCTGACGCGGTCGTTGGCCAGTTCGCCATCCAGACCGCCCATGCCACCGAGCTCGACATCACTGCCCAGCGCCAGCTCTTTGCTGCGGCCGCCGTTGGTGATGTTGTTGAGCACCGGACGCAGCACGCCGAACACCAGCACGAGGATGAACAACACACCCAGCACTTGTTTGACGATGTCCCAGAACCACGGCTGAGAGTAGAACGGAATGTCGGCAATCACTTCACCGCGTTCAGCGGAGAACGGCATGTTGATCACGCTGACGCTGTCGCCACGGCTGGCGTCGAAACCGACGGCGTCCTGCACCAGACGGGTGAAGCGCGCCAATTCGTCGGCGGTCCACGGCGCGCGGGTGGTTTCACCGTTGGCCGCATTGACCTTGACCTGATCGTCGACCACCACCGACACCGACAGACGATTCAGGCGACCCTGCTGCTGTTTGGTGTGGCTGATCGAACGGTCGAGCTCGAAGTTCTTGGTGGATTGTTGACGCTTGTCTGCCGGGTACGGCGCGAGCATTGGCTGGCCGGTGGCCGGATCCATGATCTGCTGACCGTTGGCATCCACCAGTGGCTGACCCGGTTGCACCATAGCAGCCGGCGCAGCGGCATTGGCGGTGGTCTGCGGTGCCGAGGCTGGCGACGGCGGCTGGTTGCTCAAGGCACCCGGCACACCCTGCGGGCCATTGCTGGCGGTACGTTGTTCGTTGACCGACTGCTCGCTGCGCAACGCCGGTTGATCCGGGTTGAACTGCTCGGCGGTGGATTCGACGGCATTGAAATCGATATCGGCCGAGACTTCAGCCTTGTAGCGATCGTTGCCCAACACCGGTTGCAGAATGTTGTGTACGCGCTGGGTGAGCATGCTTTCCATGCGGCGGCTGTAATCGAACTGCTTGCCGGCCATGGTCATTTCGGAGTTTTCCGCCTGATCCGAGAGCAAGGTGCCCTTCTGGTCAACGACGGTGATCTGCGATTTGCTCAACTCGGGAACGGAAGTCGCCACCAGGTTGATGATCGCAATCACCTGACCCGGCTCCAGCGAACGACCGGAGTACAGCTCAACCAGAACCGAAGCGCTTGGCTTGCGTTCATCACGGACGAACACCGAGCTTTTCGGAATCGCCAGGTGCACGCGGGCACCCTTGACGTTGTTCAGGCTGGAAATGGTGCGTGCCAGTTCGCCTTCGAGGCCGCGACGATAACGGGTCGCTTCCATGAACTGGCTGGTGCCCAGACCCTGTTCCTTGTCGAGGATTTCGAAACCGATATTGCCGTCGCTGGGAGTGACACCAGCGGCAGCGAGTTTCATCCGCGCACGGGACAGGTCTTCGGCCTTGACCAGCAAGGCACCGGAGTTCGGTTCGACGTTGTAAGGAATGTCAGCGGCGGCCAGGGTGTCCATGACCTGCTTGGCGTCCATGCCGGCAAGGCTGCCGTACAACGGACGATAATCCGGCTGCTGCGACCACAGCACCACGGCGAAGCCAATCGCCACGCTCGCTGCCAGGCCGACCAACAGGCCCACCTGACGCAGCATGGTCATCTCGGAGAGGTTTTCCAGGAAGGACAAGCCGAACAGCGGCGGTTTGCCGTCTATCGGGGTGGCCTTGGCCGGAACGTTATCGGCGACTGCTTCTGCCATGACTCAATCTCGTCCTTAAACCGGCATCTGCATGATGTCTTGATACGCCTGAACCAGTTTGTTGCGCACCTGGGTCAGAGCCTGGAACGACACGCTGGCTTTTTGCGAAGCGATCATCACGTCAGTCAGGTCGACGCCGGTCTTGCCGACTTCGAAAGCATTGGCCAACTGAGTGGACGCCTGCTGGGTATCGCTGACTTTGTTGATGGCCTGACCGAGCATGTCGGAAAAGCTGCTGCCGGCCATTTCCGGCACGGCGGAAGTGGTCTTCGGCGAAGACATGGCGTCCATTTTCATGGCCTTCATGTCCATCATCAACCGATTAAATTCAATACCTTGGCTCATGGTCTACTCTCTTGGGCGGCCCGCAATTTTTTGACACTCACTCGGCGGGTACACAGGTATTAGCAACAAGGGTGCCAGCTCATGGACACCCTTTTCAGAAAAGCTATTTCACAGCATTGCGCGGGATCAAGTGGCGAACAGATAACCTTCGACATCCATCCCGGCATCACGCATTTGCGCCAGTTTGTAGCGCAAGGTGCGCGGGCTGATGCCGAGCTTTTCCGCCGCCTCTTTGCGCCGGCCACGTTCGCTGCGCAGGGTGTCGATGATCATCTGAAACTCCCGGCGGCGCAGGTCATCGCCCAAGGCACCGGCAGAATCCGCCTCGATCTCGACTTCACGAATCACCGGCGCAGCGGGCGCTGGCGTAGGCAACGTGGCAAACATCACCGGGCCGGACAGGCAGAAATCCTGCGGCTGGATCAAACCGCCCTGCTGCAGAATCAAGGCGCGCTGAATGGCGTTATCCAGCTCGCGGACATTGCCCGGCCACGGGTACCCGGTCAGGCACGCCTGTGCCTCGGGCGAGAGTTTTGCCGCCGCGTGCTTCATTTTATTGACGTGTTTGGCCAGCAGACGCTCGGCCAGCGGCAGGATGTCGGCGGTGCGCTCGCGCAACGGCCGCCAGGCCAGCGGAAAAACCGACAGCCGATAGAACAAGTCTTCACGGAAACGCCCCGCCGCCACTTCACCGGCCAGATCACGGTTAGTGGTGGCGACCACACGAATATCCAGAGTGATCGGCTTGCGCGCGCCAACACGCTCGACTTCGCGCTCTTGCAGGACGCGCAGCAGTTTGGCTTGCAGGCCCAGCGGCATCTCGGAGATTTCGTCGAGCAGAATGGTGCCGCCATCTGCCTGCTCAAACTTGCCGGCCTGAGCAGCAATGGCGCCGGTGAACGAGCCTTTCTCGTGCCCGAATAATGTCGCTTCGAGCATGTTGTCCGGGATCGCCGCGCAGTTGATCGCAATGAACGGTTGATTGGCGCGATGGGATTGCTGGTGAATGTAGCGCGCCAGCACTTCTTTACCGGTGCCGGACTCGCCGGAGATCAGCACCGTGGAATCGCTGCGCGCGACGCGTGCCGCCAACTCAAGAAGCTGAGCGCTGGCCGGTTCGACCGCAATCGGCCCTTCGCTTTCGCACGCGCCGAGATTGCCCAGCGCATGCCGCGCGACCAGATCGAGCAAGGCCTTGGGCTCAAACGGCTTGACCAGATAATCCGCCGCGCCCTGACGCATCGCATCGACTGCGCGCTCAACTGCGCCGTGCGCAGTCATCAGCAACACCGGCAATTGCGGCTGGCGCGAGCGCAGCAGCGCGAGCAATTGATGACCATCCATGCCGGGCATATTGACGTCGCTGACCACCAGACTGAACGCTTCACGCGCCACCGCCGTCAACGCTTCTTCCGCGCTGCCGACCGCATGGTAATCATGCCCGGCCAGCAACAGCGTGTCGGTCAGCGCTTCGCGCAACGAGCGGTCGTCCTCGACCAGCAAAACCTTGATGCCCATGGCGATCACTCAGCTCCTTGTACAGCGGAAAACAGCGGCAGGATCACCTGCGCGCACGTGCCGCGCCCGACTCGCGAGCGCAGCAGCAATTCTCCCTGATGCGCACGGGCGACCGCTTTGACCACGGTCAGGCCGAGGCCAGTCCCGGTCACTTTGGTGGTGAAAAAAGGTTCGCCGAGACGCGCCAGAACGGCGGGTTCGATGCCGCTGCCGCTGTCACTGACGCTGATGCGCAACGTGTTGTCGCGGGCGTAGCAATGCACTTTCAGGCGCACGTCACCGGGACTGGCCTGAATGGCGTTTTCGATCAAATTCAGCAGCGCGCCGACCAGCGTGTCCCGGTTGCACAGCAACTCGCCGGCATGACTGTCGCACTGCCAACGGATAGGCAGATCCTGCACATGGGTCAACGCGGCGGCTTGCAGCGATTGCATCAGGGCAGTCGGCGTCAGGCGATCGGTCAGCGGCAGCTCGCCACGGGCGAACACCAGCATGTCGCGCACCTGGTGCTCCAGCTCGTGCAGGCGTTCTTTCAGGCGCCCGGCGAAACGCTGTTGAGTGGCGACCGGCAATTCCTGCTCAGTCAAATGACTGGCGTACAGCAATGCAGCAGACAGTGGCGTGCGGATCTGATGGGCCAGCGAAGCGACCATGCGCCCCAGCGACGACAGACGCTCGTGGCGCGCCAGTTGATCTTGCAGATGACGGGTTTCGGTCAAATCGTTGAGCAGCACCAATTGCCCCGGCTCGGCATCCAGCGAGCGGGTGGCAATCGACAAGCGTCGACCGTTTTTCAGAGAGATTTCATGGCCATCGTCTTCACGCGGCGCGAAGCAGCGGGCAATGACGTGGCGCCACAATTCGCCTTCCAGCGGCAGGCCGAGCAACTCGATCGCGGCCGGATTGGCCTCAACGACGATGCCGTGACCGTCAATCACAATGACGCCACCGGGCAACAGATCAAGGAGGTTTTGCAGACGGTTGGCCAGGCGTTCTTTTTCCGCCAGTTCCTGCATGCGCTGGGCGCTGACCACGGCCAGTTCACCCTTGAGCTCGGTCACCCGCGCTTCAAGCATGCTGTAAGAGTCGGTCAGTTGGCTCGACATCTGATTGAACAGTGCGAACGACTGCTCAAGACCCTGCCGGCTGGCCTGCTCTACGGACGAGGATGATGCCTCGGATCGGGAGGCAGAAGAGATCGGGGCAGCGTGGGGCATTGTGGTCTCTCGCGTGGCTGACCGTCAGTTAAACGGAACGTTGCGAGGGATGTAGCAATACCCGTGCCTAAAAAAAACTGCTTATAAATGAAGCAGTTGAAAAACAGGCGTCAATCCTCCGCCTGTTCGTCTCCGTCGCGGCGGCTCATGCCGTACTTGCGCATCTTCTCCACCAGCGTGGTGCGGCGAATACGCAGACGCTCGGCCGCACGCGCCACGATGCCATTGGCGTCGTCCAGCGCTTGCTGAATAAGGCCTTGTTCGAGACCACCGAGGTAGTCCTTCAGATCCAGACCTTCCGGCGGCAGCAAGGCGTTGGCGGTGAAGTCCGGGGTATGACCGTTGATGGCCACGCGCTCTTCGAGATCACTGCGCAAGCTGTCGACCAGTTGCTCGTCTTCGTCGTCGACGTAGCGGAATTTCTTCGGCAACTCGACCACGCCGATCACCCCGTACGGGTGCATGATCGCCATGCGCTCAACCAGGTTAGCCAACTCGCGGACGTTGCCCGGCCAGCCGTGACGGCACAGCGACATGATCGCCGCCGAGTTGAAACGGATCGAGCCGCGCTTTTCGTGTTCCATGCGCGAGATCAGTTCGTTCATCAGCAGCGGGATGTCTTCGACGCGCTCACGCAGCGGCGCCATCTCGATCGGGAACACGTTCAGGCGATAGTAAAGGTCTTCGCGGAAGGTGCCGATCTCGATCATGCTTTCGAGATTCTTGTGGGTCGCGGCAATGATGCGCACATCGACGCTCTGGGTCTTGTTGCTGCCCACGCGTTCGAAGGTGCGTTCCTGCAGGACGCGCAGCAGTTTGACCTGCATCGGCAGCGGCATGTCGCCGATTTCGTCGAGGAACAGCGTCCCGCCGTTGGCCAACTCAAAGCGGCCAGCACGGCTGGTGATCGCGCCGGTGAAGGCGCCCTTCTCGTGGCCGAACAATTCGCTTTCGAGCAACTCGGCCGGGATCGCCCCGCAGTTGACCGGCACAAACGGCGCGTCGCGACGCTTGGAATGGTAATGCAGGTTACGCGCGACCACTTCCTTGCCAGTGCCGGACTCGCCAAGGATCAGCACGCTGGCGTCGGTATCGGCGACTTGCTGCATCATCTGGCGCACGTGCTGAATCGCACGGCTGGTGCCGACGAGGCTGCGGAACAGGTTGGGTTCGCGATGGCGACCGCGCTCACGGGCCTGGTCGTACATCTCGCGATAGACTTGGGCACGGTGCAGGGAGTCGAGCAATTTGCTGTAGCTCGGCGGCATTTCCAGGGTCGACAACACCCGGCGGCGCTGGTCTTCCGGCAAGTCGACGGAAGAATTATCGCCCATCAGCAAGACGGGAAGGAACTCATCCCAGCTTGAGAGTGTCTTTAACAAGCCCAAAAGCGCGCCAGGAGCATTAACCGTCCCGATCAGTACGCAAATGACTTCACGACTAGACGACAAAGAGCCGACTGCCTGCTGCCAGTCATGGCTGCCGCAGGGTAAATTTTCTTCGCCGAGAAAATTTAAAATCACCGCCAGGTCGCGGCGGCGGACGCTATCGTCATCGATCAGCAGAATTTTGGTTTCACGCCACATGCAATAGCAACTTCCCTGGTCAACTCAATGCCCGAAAATGGGGGCAAGCGAGACGTTTGCAGGACACTCTGTGCCTGTAGACGCCCGAAATCTGAAAACAGCCACTAGTTAAGTCAAAAAACCGTGCACAGTCAAATTTATGGCGCACATCTCTGGATTAACTGAAGGTTAATTAACCAAACAGATGGTAAACCTTTGCCGCGTTCCGCGCTTGGGTGATCTGCGACATCTCATCGACTATCGCCTGGCGTTCGCCCATGGCCACTTCAAGCAGCTGCCGATAAACATGCAGCAACTCTTCCAGATTATCGCGCAACGCGCCTTCGTCCAGCGAAGCTTCCGCCATGACGTCTTCCATGCAGGAACGACATGCCAGATCCAGCTCGCCAATGGCTTCCCAGTTACGATCAGCCAGCGCACTGACCAGTGCTTGACGAGTGTCAGCGATTTGCTGCAATACAAGACTCATGGTGCTCTCCTTTAGAACTGCGGAGCAGGCGTAGGCGCGATGGCATCCCAGCCCTCTTTTACCGTCGTCAGCAGCCCGGCGACTTCATCAAGAATGCGTGGATCGCTACTGATGTTCGCCTCGGCCAGGCGTTTCATCATGTAGATGTACAGACCGTCCAGATCGGCCAGCGCCTCGGCACTGTTTTCCAGATCCAGACCTTCGCGCAGACCGCTGACAATACCGATCGCTTTGCTGATTGAGGTGCACTTGCCGGGAATGTCCTTGCGCTCGATGGCACCCTTGGCCTGAGCGATACGGGCCAGGCCACCTTCCATCAACATTTGCACCAGGCGGTGCGGGCTCGCTTCGGAGGTCTGTGCGTGCGCACCGACTTTCTGGTACTGCCGAAGGGCTAACATCGGGTTCATGTTTTACCTCATTGCCACAATGACTCGTATAACCAATGTATCGCCAACGAGTCTGAAAACTTTAAATGAAAAGACAAAAACCCGGCGCACGCCGATAAAGCGTAGCCGGGTTTTTGTCGTTCTTACCTGTTACTTCGCGGATTGCTGAGCATTGAGCGAGCTGAAGAACGACGTGATGTTGCTCGCCGTTGCTTTCATCTGCCCGACCAACAGATCCATCGCGTTGTATTTTGCGGTCAGCGTTGCCGTCAGGCTGGTGACATGCAGATCCAGCGCCGTCTGCTGCTTTTGCAGGCTAGACGAGAGGTTGGTCAGGTTGGAGCTGCGCTGATCGAGCAGGCCGCCGGTCTTGACGTACGGGTCGACCGCACTGCTCATGCGCGCCAACAAACCGTTAGTGGCGTTGGTGCCGGAGAACATCTGCTGAACCTGACCAGCCATGCCCGGTGTGTCCATTCGTTTGTTGAACACAGCGGTGTCGAGTGCCAGCAGACCGGTTTTGCTGTCGGTCATTACGCCCAACTGCGACAACACCGTCAGTTGCGCACTCGGGCCAGATTCGGTCAACTGCTCACGAATGTCAGCCATCAGCGAGCGCGGCAGCGAGTCACCGGTGAACGCTGCGGAAACGGTCAGATTACCGTCCGCATCCGGTGTTGCCTTGGACAGCGTGTCGATGGCCTTTTTCAGGGTGTTGTAGGAATCGACGAACGTCTGAAGCGAAGTCTGGATTCCAGTGGTGTTGGTGGCAACCGTCACAACGGTCGGTGTGTCGCCAGTGCTCATGGACGCAAGGTTCAGCGTCAGACCACTGATTGCACCCGTCACCGTGTTGCTTTTGCTGGTCACGGCCAAGCCATCGATGGTGATGGCGGCGTCTTTGGCGACACCGTTGACGGATCCGGCATCGCCCGCCGCCGGTGTCCCACCCATGACTTTAGTGCCGTCAATCTCAAGGCCGGCAATACCGCTGACGCTGAGGTCGGAACCTGCGCCGGTCTTGTTGGAGCTGATCACCAGACGCGAAGCGCCGGAGCTGTCGGTCACGATGTTGGCAGAAATACCGTTGCTCGCCTGCGCGGTGTTGATCGCGTCGCGAGTGCTTTGCAGCGTGGCATTGGCCGGAATCGTCACAGGATAATCAGTGCCATTCTGACTGATTTTCAGAGTACCACTCGGAATGGCACTGGTCGTACCGCCAGCGAAAGAGGCACTGGCTACTTTCGAACCGGTGGCCAGACTCTTCACGACAACGTTGTAGGTTCCCGGCACAGCGGTGCTGTCGGACGTAACGCCTAAAACGGTCGGGGTACCGGAGGTCGCAGTAAACCCGGCAAACGCAGGGCTCGACGCTTTGTTGAGGTCGGTCATCGATTTCTGAAACGCCGCCAGCGCGCTTTTCAGCGAACCGACACCGGAAATCTTCAGCGAGTTGGTTTTCGTCTGAGTGTCGATCTGCGTCTGCTTGGCAGACTTGTCGGCGTTAACCAGCGCGGTAACGATCGCGCCGATGTCCAGGCCGGAACCCAGTCCGGAACCCGGTAAAATTGGACTTGCCATGTGCATCTCCCTTCAGGTTGTCGCCATTCTTTTGACCGCTACGGGCGTCTTGAGAACGAACAAACACGATTCATGCCAGCTATCAGACCTTGGCGTCGAACAACACGTGACTGGCGTTGGCCAGGCTGTCT
Organism: Pseudomonas rustica; assembly: GCF_049959085.1. NCBI lineage: Bacteria > Pseudomonadati > Pseudomonadota > Gammaproteobacteria > Pseudomonadales > Pseudomonadaceae > Pseudomonas > Pseudomonas rustica. The sequence continues at coordinate 3,865,532 of NZ_CP188200.1, forward strand.
GCCAGCTTTAGAGCTTCGGCGGAGGGAATCTGTCGAACGACTTCACCCGTCTCGCTTGCGATCACTTTGACGATGACTTTTCCGGAATGTTCATCGATCGAGAACTCCAGATTGCGCTTGATCGACTGTACGAACTTTTCGATCTCCTGCACCGCCAGCTTCAACTTGGCATCGTCCGTATCCTGGTGCTTGTCAGCGCCCGGAGCGTCTGCCTTGGCAACTTCAGGTACTTCTGACGGCTTGTCAGAGACCGGGGCTGCGGGCTTCGGAGCCGGATAAGACACGCTAAGCTTTACGCTCATGTCCATGCCCATCACCTCTTAACGTAAAAAAGCGAGAGAGCACGACAAGCGCACTCCCCCGCTTAAACTCGATCCGGAATTACTGAAGCAGCTTCAGTACAGCGGAAGGCAGTTGGTTGGCTTGAGCCAGTACGGAAGTCGAAGCTTGCTGCAGAGTTTGCTGCTTGGTCAGGTTAGCAGTTTCTGCGGCGAAGTCGGTGTCCTGTACACGACCCTGAGCAGCGGTGGTGTTTTCAGTGATGTTCTGCAGGTTGGAGATGGTGCTGGTCAGACGGTTTTGCGAAGCACCCAGGTTTGCACGGGTTGCACCGATCGAAGCGATAGCAGCGTCGATTGCGGTGATCGCGTTATCGATGTTCACCGAAGCGGAACCAGCGCCAGTACCCGAAGTACCAGTCAGAACCAGAGCACCGCTGTTTACGGACAGGCTGGTTGCGTCGAACTTGCCAGTCAGTACCAGGTCGATGTGGTTAGCCGAACCGGTGTTCGCGCCCACTTGCAGGGTCACAGTACCAGCCGAACCGTCGAGCAGGTTTTTGCCGTTCAGGTTGGTCGAAGCCGAGATACGGGTGATCTCGTCGGACATCTGAGCGAATTCAGAGTTGGTAGCGGTCTGGTCAGCAGTGCCGTTGGTACCGTTACGTGCTTTAACAGCCAGTTCACGCATACGCTGCAGGATGTCGGTAGTTGCTTGCAGAGCGCCTTCAGCGGTCTGAGCTACGGAGATACCGTCGTTGGCGTTCTGGATCGCCTGAGTGTTACCACGGATCTGCGAGGACATACGGTTGGAGATCTGCAGGCCAGCGGCGTCATCTTTAGCGCTGTTGATTTTCAGGCCGGAAGACAGACGTTGCATCGAAGTCGACAGAGCGTCGGAAGCGCGGTTCAGGTTTTTCTGAACGTTCAACGATGTGGTGTTGGTGTTTACTGTTAAAGCCATGACGAATTCCTCGTTGGTTGGGTACTGCGGCTTCCGGCCCTGGCAACCGCCGGGTATGGCCTAGAGAACCTTCGTAATAGTTATCGTCGGGTTTGCGGGTTGCTTGAGGGCTTTTTGAAAAAAATTTGCCATCACCCTGCCACCCCCGAGAAAACAAGGGCTTAGCCGCGCCCCGCCCACGAAAAAATGACGTCATAAAATCGACTACGGCGTAAAGCAGCGGGCCAGTGCCGTTGGTCGCCTTCAGCGCTGCGTGCTTTGCAGCAATTCGATCAGTTCGTACTCCATGAAATCGGCGAGGCCCAACCAGTCCTGACGCTCTTGGCATTCAAGGATTGGCGTCAGCAAGGTCGCCCAGGCTTGCTGGACATCGGTCGATGCCGACATGAGCGCCTGCTGCGCGCCTTCAAACACGTCAACCATGACCAGCGCTGCCTCGACATCACGGCCCAGACGAAACAACCCAGCGCACTGACGGCACTCATCCATGCATTTATCGATAGCGGTCATTGCACAAACTCCGGGTCGAACTGCGTGCCTGCAATCAACGCGCCCGCGCGGCTGCTGTTATAGAACTGCACGTGCGGATGCGCGGCGATGTAGCGTTCCAGCACACACAGATAACCGCGAAAGTTGAGTTGTGTCGGCACGCGCTGACCGCTTCCGTCGAGCACCCAGTGCCGCGCCTGATTCACGCCCGGCCCCAGATCGCCGTCGTTCCAGCCGGCGTGGGTCTTGTTGTTGGGAAACGCAAAGTCAGCGCCGAACAGCGTGATGCGCGCGGCGCCCATCTTCACCGCCAGATCGACGGCGGGATGAATCACACTGCCACCGACATGCAGCAGCGCGCGCGGATGTTGCCCGCGCAAACCGGCGTACACCGGACTTGCCGAATAACCACCGTAGCGCTTGCCCTTCCAGGTCGTCAGTACATCGGGATCACTCATCGGCAGGTACACCAAAGTAATCCCTGCCGATTCCTCGACCGGCAAATGACGGAAGCCGATACGCTGATCGATGCTCACCACCATGTCCGGGACGATCCCGTGTTCGCGCAACGGCCGATAAGCGGTATCCACGGCGATAAACAATGGACGATCAGCCTGCTGACTAATCGCCGCCAACCGTTCGAAATGGCTCTCCAGCGTCGGGCCAGTACCGATCACAAACACCTCGCGGCCGGCGCAGGTGCCGAACAATTGCGCCACATCCTCATCGCCCAGCAGTACCGGCAAACAATCCTGCAAACGCTGTTGAATAATCGGCGACTGCACGTCGAATTCGCGGTTGTTGAAAGTCAGATGAACTTCATTGACCAGCCGATCACGGATCTTCGCGTTGAAGTCATCCGCCAGCAGCATCTCGGCCGGCAGGGCAAAAAACGGCGTGCAGATATCGGAAAGATCGCCTGCATAAAACAGCTCCACGCGCGGATCTTCCAGCCACTGCCGTTGATCAAGCAGTTGCAGCACCAGCGCAAACAACGCGCCATTGAGGATGTGCACGTATAAGCGATCAAGGTTTGAGCGCTCCAGCAACACGCCCGGCAGATCGCCGAGACCGGTGCCGTAGACGTGCAGTTGCGCTTTGTCCGCGAGGCTGGCGGCCTGAATCCGCGCCTCATGCGTGCGGTCATGACGACTGGTGAGCTGGATGCCGTTGACGCTCAGCGTCGAGCCCAGGCCTTGCGTCAGCTCAGCCTCGATGGCCGAACTGTCCTCAGCCATCAAGCGCTCGAACAGCGCCGGCCAGCGTCGTTGCAGGACTTCGGCATTGGCCTGGAAAAACTCGCTCATGACGCCTCGCACTCCGTTTCAGGCAAAAAAATAGCGCTCAAGGTTAACCCTTGAGCGCTATTTTTGTATCGGCCGTTGTGTGGCTCAAGGACGATAAATAATCGCCGAACCCCACGACAGACCCACACCGAAACCGCTGAGCGCGATGCGCTGCCAGTCGGAATCGATCACGTGTTTTTCCAGCAGCAGCGGAATGCTCGACGACACGGTGTTGCCGGTCTCGACCATGTCCTTGATGAACTTCTCCGGCTCGCCTTCGAAGCGTCGTGCCACGGCATCAACGATTGCCGCGCTGCCCTGGTGAATGCAGAACGCGTCGATGTCATCAGCCTTGAGGCCAGAGTCGTCGAGCAACTCGTGCAAGTGCGCCGGGACTTTCAGCAACGCAAAGTTGAATACCTGACGACCGTTCATGAAGAACACGCCATCGGTGACTTTCAAGTGTGGTGCGCCGGAACCGTCGGTGCCGAACTTGGCCTTGCCCAGCGCCCAGGTCGGATCTTCGCCCATCCACGTGGCAGTGGCGGCATCGCCAAACAGCATGGTGGTGTTGCGGTCTTCCGGGTCGACGATTTTCGAATACGGGTCAGCGGTGATCAGCAGGCCGTTCTTCAGGCCGGCGGCTTCCATAAAGCCCTTGATCGCGTAGATGCCGTAGACGTAACCGGAGCAACCCAGGGAAATATCGAACGCAGCGACATTGGTCGGCAGGCCGAGTTTGTCCTGGACGATCGCGGCAGTGTGCGGCAGGCCTTCTTCGTCACCGTTCTGGGTGACGACGATCAACGCGTCGATCGATTCACGCTTCAGTTCAGGGTTGCTGGCAAACAGCGCATTGGCCGCTTCCACGCACAGATCGGAGGTTTCTTGATCAGCGTCTTTGCGCGGCAGAAACGCCGAACCGATTTTGCCAAGGATGAATTCTTCATCCTTTTCGAATTTTGCACCTTGTGCGTAATTGTCCACGCCGGCTACAGGAACGTAGCTCGCAATGCTTTTTATGCCAATCATTACGGCTTCCCAATAAAAAACAGCCCAAGACCACCGCTCGCAAGGATTTCGAGGGGCGCTGACAAACAGAAAACGGCCGCCACAACGGGCAGCCACGGGGAGCGCAAAGGGCTATCACTGCCACCGATAACGGGCCAGGCGCCATCTCACCGATTAATACAATACAGTGAAGATGCGCGTTATGACTCGCAAGTCACGATAAATGCCGAATCGATTGCAGATCGGTCTATTCGATCAGCGACCAGTCCAGCGGCGTACCGCGCTTGATCGGCGTGCGCGCGCAGCGGCCGAGAACGGCGTCGGTGTGCTTGGGCGGCAGCCCGAGACCCGGACGAATGGCGCGCAGATTGGTGGCGGTGAAAGGCTCACCGGCGGCCATATCAGCGGTGACGTACAGCGAACGGCGATAAACCACCGACTTGCGCTCGGCCTCGGTCACGCCGTAATGCACCTGACCCAGCGCCTGCCAGGCGCGTTCGGTTTCCACCACCAGGCTAGCCATCTCCGCCGGTTCCAGCGAGAAACTGGCGTCGACGCCACCGGCCGCGCGGTCGAGGGTGAAATGTTTTTCCACCACCGTCGCGCCCAGCGCCACCGCCGCCACCGATACGCCAACGCCCATCGAATGATCAGACAGCCCTACTTCACAGCCGAACAGTTCACGTAGATGTGGAATCGTACGCACGTGGCTGTTCGCCGGTGTCGCCGGGTAGGTGCTGGTGCATTTAAGCAGCACCAGATCCTTGCACCCCGCCTCACGGGCGGCGCGCACGGTTTCATCGAGTTCAGCAATGCTCGCCATGCCGGTGGAGATGATCAGCGGTTTGCCGGTGGCCGCGACGCGACGGATCAGCGGCAAATCGGTGTTCTCGAAACTGGCGATCTTGTAGGCCGGTACGTCGAGGCTTTCGAGAAAATCCACAGCGCTGTCGTCGAACGGTGTCGAGAACGCGAGCATGCCCAACTCTTTCGCCCGAGCGAAAATCGGCGCGTGCCATTCCCATGGCGTATGCGCCTTCTCATACAGGTCATACAAGGACGTACCGGCCCACAGGCTGCCCGGATCCTTGATGAAAAACTCACCCTCAGCGATATCCAGCGTCATGGTCTCAGCGGTGTAGGTTTGCAGCTTCAAGGCATGCGCGCCAGCCTTCGCCGCCGCTTCGACGATTTGCAGGGCCACGTCCAGCGACTGGTTATGGTTGCCGCTCATCTCGGCGATGATGAACGGCGGCGCGTCGGCACCGATCAGGCGATCGCCAATCTTGAAATCAGGCATGCGGGTGTTCCTTCAAGACACGGGTGAACGCACAGGCACTTTGCAGATACCCGGCGTCACGAAAGACATTCAATGACGGGCGATTGGCAGGCGAAACCTGCGCGTTGATTGCGGTCAGTTGCGGCCAGTGCGCCGTGACGAATGCCTCACCGCGAGCGAGCAGCGCCCTGCCCCAACCGAGGCCCAGACGCTGTTCAAACAGATACAGCGAAACTTCGGCCGCAAAACCACGCAAGTCATAACGCAACACGCCGACCGGGCCGTCGTCGCCTTCGGCAATCAACAGCAGTCGCTGCGGATTGCGCAGGCTCGCGCTCAACCAGTGTTGATGCTGCTCGCGGTCGATCACATCGGTTTTTTGCGACCAGCGTCGCACCGCTTCGGCGTTGCGTCCGTCGAACAACAATTGCGCATCGTCCAGCGTCGCCGGGCGCAGTTTCAGCACCGCGCCAGCCAGCGCTGCCGCTACGCGCAAAGCACCACGACCGTCGACCAATTGCCGCGAGCGCTCGGCCAGACTTTGCCGCAGATAAAAGTTGCCAACGACGAAGCCGATCGCATCGCGCAACTGCTCGACACTGACCTGCTCACGGGCGCCCATGAACACATGCGCACCGGCTGCCGCCATGACTTCGCCGTTGACCTGCTGGTTGTTCGACACCGCGATGCAAATCGTCGGCAAGCCGAGCGCCGCACGCTCCCAACTGGTGCCGCCACCAGCGCCAATAAACAAATCAGCTGCAAGCATGCGCTGATGAAAATCGCTGACAAAACTGTGCAGGCGCCAGTGCGGCCGCGTCTCGGCCAGCAACTGCATTTGCGTCCAGGCCGGGTTGTCGGCGCCGGCGACAAAATCCACTTCAAGCTCGGCAAAATCGGCCAGCGCCAACATCGCGTGATGGGTCTGCCGGGCGGCATCGAAACCGCCAAAATTCACCAGCAGTCGCTGCGCCTGCGGCTTGATCTCGATGGCCGGGGCATTGAATTCCTCGCGCAACATCGCATAGCGCGGGCCGAGCAACGTGCGGCAATTGGCAGGCAGCAGCGGCTGATAATTTTCGCTGAGGCCGGACAAATTCTGATTGAGCAACAGGTCGACGCTGTAGCGCCGCGTGGCCAGATCATCGACCGCCGCAATGCGTGGCGCCCAGCGCCGGGCAGCGGTTTGCCAGTGATGATCGAGACCGTAATGGTCGGCGATGATCCAGTCGAACGCGGCGTGGCCAACCAGCAGCTGCGCCAGCGCGTCGATGTCGGCCTGCCACGGCAACATCGCTTCGATGGCTTGCTGCGGGTCTTCATCGGGATAGCGTGCAGGCAGCGCGAAGGTCTCGAAACCCTCGGCGCTCAGCGCATCGAGCCGATGCCCCGGCAAGCGCCGACAGGCAAACGCGACGTGGCTGCCTTGCCCGCGCAGTACTCGCGCCAGCGTCAGGCAACGGGCAATGTGGCCGCTGCCGATGGTCGGCGAGGCATCGGCACGGATCAGCACTCTCACGATAATTCTCCGCCAGCCTTCAGCGCGGCATACAGGTATTCGGCACGTTTCCAGTCTTCCAGCGTGTCGATGTCCTGCACCAGATGCCGAGGCAGAATCACCGGCAGACTGGCGGGCGAATAGATCACTTCACCGCGTAACCACGCGTCACTGCGACCCCAATAAAACTGCCCGGCATCCTGATAGGCCTCAGGCAGATCCTGCGAGCGAGTGTTGCGAAACTCCGGGTACAAAGCTTGTAAAGCGCCCTGCCCGTCCAGCGTCAATGCACGCTGCACCGGAAAGCCAAAACTGCACACGGAGAAGGCAAAGGATTTGTCCGGATTCTGCTCAAGCAACTCAAGCCCCTGACGCAAATAGCGCACATGCAACAACGGCGCCGTGGCATAGACGCAGCAGGCGTAATCGAAATCCGACAGTTGCTGCAACGCATGCACGATCACCGGCGCAGTACCGGCAAAATCATCGGCCAGTTCCGCCGGACGCAGGAACGGCACATCAGCATCGTGAGCCCGCGCCACGTCGGCAATCTCGGCGTCGTCGGTGCTGACCACGACCCGCTCGAACAACCCCGAATCCAGCGCCGTGCGGATCGAGCGAACGATCATCGGCACACCGTCGAACGGTTTCAGGTTCTTGCGCGGGATGCGCTTGCTGCCACCACGGGCGGGGATGATCGCAACGCAACTCACGTGGGTTTACTCCTCAAGAAGCAGCCGTCGCAGTTGCTCGACCACATAGTCCTGTTGTGCGTCAGTCAGCAGCGGATACAGCGGCAGACTGATTGCTTGCGCGTAATAACGTTCGGCCTCGGGAAAGTCACCCTCGGCAAAACCCAAGTCGCGATAGTAAGGCTGCAAGTGCAGCGGAATATAGTGCAGATTCACCCCGACCCCGGCCGCGCGCAACCCTTCGAAGATTTGCCGGTGGCTGAGATTGACGCGCTCGGTCTGCACGCGCACCACGTACAGGTGCCACGCCGATTCAGCCTCTGGCTGAGGGCTTGGCAAGGTCAGTGGCAGGTACGCGAGCAAGCGGTCATAGCGGGCGGCCAATTCACGGCGACGGGCGATAAACCCGTCCAGCTTCGCCAGTTGCGACAAGCCCAGCGCGGCTTGCAGATCGGTGATGCGGTAATTGAAACCCAGCTCGATCTGCTCGTAGTACCACGGGCCGTGACTGGCTTCGCTCATCTGCTGCGGATCGCGGGTCATGCCGTGGCTGCGCAGGCGTTGCAAGCGTTCGGCCAGCGCCGGACGATTGGTCAGTACCATGCCGCCCTCGGCGCTGGTGATGATCTTTACCGGGTGAAAACTGAACACGGTCATCGCGGCGAATTCACCGCACCCGACCGGGCGCCCGGCGTACGACGCCCCCACCGCGTGCGAGGCATCTTCGATCACAGTGAAGTTGTAGCGCTCGGCCAGTTCGGCAATGCGGCGCATGTCGCAGCTCTGCCCGGAAAACGCCACCGCCACCAAAACCTTCGGCAACGTACCGTCGCGTTCGGCCTGATCGAGTTTCGCTTCGAGCGCGAAGGCATCGAGGTTCAAGGTCAGCGGATCGATGTCGACAAAATCGACGTCGGCGCCGCAATAACGTCCGCAGTTGGCCGAAGCGAGAAAGGTGTTCGGCGTCGTCCACAAACGATCGCCCGGGCCCAGCCCTGCGGCCAGACAGGCAATGTGCAGCGCCGCTGTGGCATTGCACACGGCGACGGCGAAATCGGCCTGGCAGCGCTCGGCCAGCGCTTGCTCGAAACGCGCGATGGTCGGGCCCTGGGTCAGCCAGTCGGACTGCAACACCTCGACCACCGCATCGATGTCCGCCTGATCAAGACTCTGCCGACCGTACGGGATCATGCCGACAGCTTCGCGTGCAGGTCGGCGATCTGCCCGACCGACAGGAAGTGCGGATTGGTGTCGGAACGGTATTCGAAGTCCTCACCGACCGCCCGGCCCTGCTCACCGAGTTTGTCGACAGCGAAATCGACGTCGACACTGGTGAAGCGGATCGACGGCTGAATCGTGTAGTGATCGGCGAATTCCAGGGTCATCCGCGCATCGTCCAGCGGCACCATCAACTCATGGAGTTTTTCGCCCGGACGAATGCCGACGTTCTTATGCGGCAGATGCTCGGCCATGCCCGACGCCAGATCGACAATGCGAATCGACGGAATCTTCGGCACAAACACTTCGCCGCCATGCATCCGCGCGAAGCTGTCGAGGACAAACTGCACGCCGTGGTCGAGGGTGATCCAGAAGCGCGTCATGCGCTCGTCGGTGATCGGCAACTCAGTCGCGCCGTCAGCAATCAATTTGCTGAAAAACGGCACCACGGAACCGCGCGAACCGGCGACATTACCGTAGCGCACCACGGCGAAACGGGTTTCCTGCTCGCCGGCAATGTTGTTGGCGGCGACGAACAATTTGTCCGAGAGCAACTTGGTCGCGCCGTACAGATTGATCGGGCTGGCCGCTTTGTCGGTGGACAGCGCGACGACTTTCTTCACGCCGTTATCGATGGCGGCGGCGATGATGTTTTCCGCGCCATTGACGTTGGTGCGAATGCACTCGGTCGGGTTGTATTCCGCCGCTGGCACCTGCTTGAGCGCTGCCGCATGCACCACGTAATCGATGCCGCGCATGGCCTGGCGCAGACGGTCAGCGTCGCGCACGTCACCGATGAAGTAACGCATGCACGGCGCGTTGAACGTCTGCTGCATCTCGTACTGCTTCAGTTCGTCGCGGGAGAACACCACCACGCGCTTGGGCTGGTATTGCTCAAGCAGGCGGGCGATAAATTTGCGCCCGAACGAACCGGTGCCGCCAGAGATGAAAATCGATTTACCGTTGAACATGTGCTGATTCCTGATCCTGGTTCGGCCGACTCAAGCGATTAACTGCGACCAGTTGATCGAAGCCTTTTCACCCAAGGTAAAACCTTTGCCGTTCAGGGCCAGGTTGGCGTTGTAAGCCGGATCCTGCGCGAAGGCGTTGCTCCATTTCTCACGCAGGGCTTGTAGCGCCTCTGGCGCCTGCGGCAGTTCGCCGTTATGCAGCACTTGCACCAGCGGCGTCCACACGATGAGGTAACCGGCCTGACCGGCCTTGAGGCACAGATCGACATCGCTGAAACCGTCCGCGAAAGACACTGCATCCAAGCCATCCAGCGCATCGAACAATTCTTTGCGCACCATCAGGCAAACCTCCGACACGGCCGAGTAGTTCTGATCGACCACCAGACGCTGCATGTAACCCTCCGCGGCATTTTTGTCGCCAACGAAGGGTGAGCCGACGCCCCCGTTCAGCCCCAAAATCAAACCAGCTTGGGAAATTTTTCCGCTGCGGTCGATCAGTTTGGCCCCCACGATACCGACCTCAGGACGCTGGGCGTGGTTGAGCAGCGATTCAATCCAGTTCGGGTTGACCACCTCCCCGTCCGCCGCCATCAGCACCAGGTATTCACCCTGCGCTTCTAGGCTGCATGCGTTGATCAACGCCGCGTCAGTGAGTGGCTGATCAGCAGGCAACACCCGCACTTTGGCGTGATTCAGTGCACCCAGCCAATCGTTGACGGCGGCGGATTGATTCGGGTTGGCTGCAATCAGCACTTCGTAGCGGGTGTAGCGGGTTCTGAGCAACACGCCGTCGAGGCATGCCTTCAGTGCCCGAAGATCGTCCCCGGCCGGCAGAATGATCGACACCAACGGTTGCCCGGCATGGCGATAATCAACCTGATAGGTTCCCGGCTGCGCGGAGTTGACCCGGGCCTTGTAGCCGCGATTGCTCAGATGACGCAGCAACGCCTGACGCTCGTGGGCGTTTTCCTCCAGCTCCACGGCCTGAGAAATCAGCAACGGTTCATCCAGGTGAGCCAAACCGTCGAGGCCGCCCTGTTCGATGATTCGCAGCAGCACATCAAACTCCAATGCCTTGCTGAAGTCAGCCTGATAACCGCCGATATCGATCAGCACTTCGCGACGAATCAACCAGTGCCGCGCCATCAGCGACGGCACGCTTTGCAGCAAATCGAGGTTGAATCCCGGCCGGAACAGATCAACCAGCACGCCGTCTTCCTTGCGCTGGATTTCATCTGTGGACACCGCACGCACACCTGGCGCAGCAATCAGTTCGAGGCTGGCACGCAGCAGGCCGGCCGCCGTGAATTCGTCGCCTGCTTCGGCCAGCAGCAGCCACTCGCAGGAAGACTGGTTAGCGCTCTGATTGAGCTTGTCGACGAAGTTGGTTTGCGTGACCCGGACAAAGTGCAGGGTGTTCTGCGCGGTGGTTGCCGCTGGCGGCTCTCCCGTGGTGAAAACCACGACTTTGAAGGCCTTGCTGTGACCTTCAAGCAAACTGTCGAGGGTGACTTGCAACTGATCGATGTCGTTGTTCAGATCCAGCAGAAAAATGCCGAACTGCGGGCCGCCATCATTGGCTGCCAGGCAACGGGTAGCCGCCTCGGCCTGCTCGCTGTCCGGCTGGCGCACGGCGAGCCAGTCGAGCAGTCGACCGGTGAGCATTTTTTTGAAGGTCGGCTGATGCCCTTCGAGCAGCGTCGCTTCCAGTCGGGCAACCCAGTCACGCAGCTTTTGCGCCTCGTCGTCCTCACCCATTGTTTGCAACTGCACAATCAGGCGATTGATCACTTCGCGATTGAACACGTTACTGTCGTGAGCCTGCCACAAACGATCAACCACGCTTTCCGGACTATCGTTGTTGCGGGCAAGCATCAGGTTTTGCTGACGCGCCCACACACCTTCGAGCATTTCCAGTTGTACGCGCCCCGCCGGCATGGCGTGCAAGAGAAACTCGAACTGCGTCAACAGATCGAAAAACACCTGATTGTAGAACGGCATTTCTACGTACTGATTCGGGCCAAAACGGCGCCGCGGCCCGCCTTCGATATCGCTCCATTTCGACTCGATAATCAGCTCGGCAGCCAGTGCGCGGCCGGTTTTCAGGCTGTCGACCAGTGCGGCAAAGGTTTTCAGTGCGAACTGCTTGCCCTGCTCCGGATTCTGATGCTCGACCTGTGTCGACAACCCTGCCAGGAACTCGGCAAACGCTTCACGCTCGGCCACGCTTTTGGCGTCGACAAACGCCAGCGAGTGATAGATCTCGGTGTTGTGATCGGAGTCGTTATAGTTGATTTCACGCACGACATAAGGAATCGGCAGAACCCGCGCCTTGCCCCGGGCCAGCATGTAATAGGTGTGGCCGATTTCCTGCCACTGGAAGATCGTGTCTTCTGGCATCGCGTCGTACCAGTCACGCAAAATCGCCGTGCGTTGCACCGCATAGAACGGTGGAAGGTACTGCGACATGTAGTCCAGCACACGATCCTGGGCGTGATCGGCCGAGTAGTCCTCGCAGACTTTCTTGTCGCGACGGTAGTAATTGACGCTGTTGGCGAGGGCCAGGTACATCATGCTGTAGCCGTGGCACAGGCTGTAATCGGGGTTGTCCTGCATGAAAGCCACGGCTTCGTGCAAGGCGTCATGCACGATGAAGTCATCGTCGGCGGCGAACACCATGTAGGGGGTCTGCAACTGTTCGACACCGTACGCCAGCTTGGCGCGAATGCCCCAGTAACCGAACTGCGGCAAGTGCCGATAATCCACGTTGGCGTATTCACGAGCAGTCTCTGCCAGCGCATTAGCCGAAGAATCCAGCACCAGAATCCGGCACGGCAGACTGCTGTAGAACTTCAGAGCCCTGCGTAAAAACGCCGGGCGTTCGTGAGATATCAGCACAACGGTCAACTGTTCGTTGAGTGCCAAACCCTGTTCAGAACTGTTCTTGCCTTGCATATATTCCCCACACGCGGCGAGTCGCCGAAAACTCATCGTTGTTTATTAATTAACGGACGCGGCGCAGATAGCCATCCGGCGCGACAGTGATCAGCAGCTTGTTGTGAATGGACTGGTCGATTTCGAAATCCTGGTTTTCTTCGAGGTATTTCCACACCGCGGTTTTCGGGTTGTCGCCCGGACCCCATGGACGATCCGGGAAGAAATCGGCCGGCATGTCTTCAACCACGGTGTCCATGACCACGCAGTAGCTGTCGACCGACACCAGCGGTGCGTACAGACGCAGCTCTTCCAGCACGTGATCGTGGGTGTGGTTGGAGTCGAGCACCAGAATGACTTTCTTGCCTTTGGCGGCCGCTTGCACCTGAGCGGCGATGCCGGCGTCGATGCTTGAGCCTTCAATCATCTTGATGCGCTTGGCCATCGGGTGGCTTTCGATCGCTTCGCGGTTGTGCGGGCGAATGTCGAGGTCGATGCCCAGCACTTCGCCGTGGCCTTGCAGCTCCAGCAGCGAGGCGTAGTAGATGATCGAACCGCCGTGGGCGATACCGCACTCGATGACCAGGTCCGGCTTGACCTGCCAGATGATCTCCTGCATCGCCATCATGTCTTGTGGCAACTGGATGATCGGGCGGCCCATCCACGAGAAGTGGTAGCTGTACTTGTGCTTGGCCGATTCGTTGAAGAAATCACGGGCCAGGCCGGTGAGTTTCTGGTCGTCACCCTGCTGGGCAATCTGTTCCCGGCACTCGGCTTCGAAGGCTTTGTTGATGCTGTTGTCGGTCATTGTAAAAATCTCAAGGGTCACTGGAACGAAGCGCTGTCGACGGCGTGATAGACGTAGCGTCCACCGGTCATCCGCTTGATCTCTTCGAGGTAATTGGAGTTCATCACAAACAGATTGGCGCCTTCGGGCAGCGCATCCATGGCTTCTTGCGGCGACGACACGCGCGCGCCGCTCAACGGCAGATAACGTCCCTGCTTGGCCGGGTTGATATCCACCACACGATCCACTGCTACACCGGCGCGTTGCAGAAACAGCGCATATATCACGCCTTTGGACGAGGCGCCCCAGATCGCCGAACCCTGCTCAGGTGCCGACCGAATGATCTGCAATGCACGGTCGAGGCTGGCGGTAAAACCTTCGGGCAGCGTAAGGCGCGGCACCGGTTGTTCCGGAGTAAGACGCAACGTGGAGAGGTCAGCAACGATGTACAGGTACTGGCCACCGAACAGATGGCCGGCCTCGAGCACCGTGCCGAACATCCGGCGCAAGTCATCGAGGCGAAAATAATTGACGTGTTCGTAGAACAGGTCGAACCAGGCCTTGTGTTCGAGGATCCAGTCGAAGCACGGCACTTCGATGTAGATGTGCCCGCCCTGATTTGCCGCAGCCATTTCAGCTAGAAACGCTACCGGATCCTGAATGTGCTCGAGTACGTGTCGTAACACGATCGCATCAGCCGAAAGGCCCAGCTCGCGGGTGAACGGCGCCCTGATCACATCGGCATTGTCACCTTCGTAGGAAGGATCAATGCCGGTAATGGCATAACCCAGGTCGCGAAGCATTTCGAGAAAGTAGCCTTTTCCGCAACCGATTTCTAACAGAGCCCGATGGGAGAAATGGCGGGCCAAAATCAATTCGACAGCCTTAAGATGCTCCTGAAAGTGCACCGAATGCGCTTGCTCGTTTTGATAGTCAACATCATAGCTGAGCTTGCTGGCGTCGAAGGTCTGGTTGAAGATCAGCCCGCTCTGACTGTCCTGTACCAGAACAATGTCTGCGACACCCGAAGCCTGCGCCTGCTCGGCGGTGGCAAAGGTAAGGTTCTGCAACACCGGCAGCCCGTTCGCCCGGTAGAGTTCATGCTGCATGTTCTTCATCCTTCAGTTGCGAGATCCGCTGAGCATCGCCCCAAAAAGCCATGGGTTCATGCACTGAGTAGCCGTAATGCCCCAGATTGAGGGCGATAGAGGATTGCCGTTGACGAACCCGTTGCTCAACCAAAGTCCGAACGGAAACTGGCTTGCCACTGCAGCAGTTGAAGATCCCGAAAACATCGCGACGCATGATCAACTGAACCAGCAGGGAAGCGGCTTGGGTGATTTCCAGGTAATCACGCAATTGGTCACCGGCCGACATATTGAAATGCGTGTCGCCGGCATCGATGGCTCGGTCAAGGCTGGCCAAAAGACTATTGGGGTTTTGCCCTTCGCCATGCAGATAAAACAATCGCGCCCACTGCAAAGAGAACGCATGCTCGCGCTGCAATGCCATCAGAAACTGACGCAGAGTATTTTTGGCCAGGCCATAGGGCGTGCAGGGCCTGGCGTCGACAGCCTCGCTCAATGAACCACTTTGCAGGCCATATTCGAAGCAGGTTCCCGTTACCATCACCTGGCCAATACCCGCGACGATCAAGCGCTTGAGAAAGGCATAATCGCGCGGCAGATTCTGCTCGAAATGAAACAGCGCCTGATAATCAGGCAGCCCGCTCCATGCCAGATGTGCGACGGCGTCCATCCCGAGAGCCAAAGCTTCGACGTCGAGATCCGCTGAATGAATATCCGCTGCGACGAATTCAACGTCAGTAAACCACGGCAAAACTCTCGCCGCTTCAACGTTACGAGAGACTGCACGAACGTTGATTCCTTTGGCGAGCAAAGCGCTGATAAGGTGTCGGCCCACAAAACCGGTAGCGCCGGTTACAAGCACATTCTTGACCAGGTTCGTCACAACGCGACTCCGGGAAAGCCTTGGTCGAGTAACGGATGACAGGAATCCTTGGTCGACAAGTTTTTGACAGGCAACGGCCAACGAATCGAAAGCGCTGGATCGTTCACCGACAGACCTGCCTCGTGCTCCGGTGAATAATCGGCGTCGGTGAGGTAAAGCACTTCCGACTCATCAGTCAACGATTGGAAACCGTGGGCAAAACCCGCCGGGATCAACAGGCTGCGTCCGTCGTCAGCCCGCAACTCTTCGGCGTGCCACTGCAAATAGGTTGCCGACTGCGGTCGCAGATCGACCACCACGTCCCAAATTGCGCCTCGTATACAGGTGATCAACTTCGACTCCGCATACCCGGCTTTCTGATAATGCAGTCCTCGCACACTACCTTTTTCGACGGTCCGCGAATGGTTGACCTGGCGAACCGCAAACGGCCGATGTTGTGCAGTCAGACGGCCCTGACAAAACAATCGGGCAAAGCGTCCCCGATCATCGCAAAAGACCTTTTGCTGGATAAGGTACAAACCTTCCAGTTCGGTTGCCTGTAGTGTGAAATCAGTCATCGGCGCTCCCTGTAGAGGTTCAATTGCTTCAAGGTCACGGCGCGCATGTCATCGCCGTTCTGCCACGCCAGATGCCAGTCGAGGGTTTGCGCCAGGCATTGCTGCAGTGACCAACGCGGCTGCCAGCCGAGCAACTGGCGCGCGCGACTGCTGTCCAGACGCAACAGACCGGCCTCGTGCAATTCACTCGGTTCGATGCGCAAACCCCGCGCTTGCGGCCAGCGACTGGCGAGCAGTTCAACCACTTCGCCGACGCTGCACATGTCCGCTTCGCCCGGGCCAAAGTTCCATGCGCCGGCGTATTCCGGGCCTTGCTCGTAGAGGCCCGCGGCCAATTGCAGATAACCGGCCAGCGGCTCCAGCGCGTGTTGCCACGGGCGCACGGCTTGCGGGTAACGCAGGATCACTGGCTCATCCGCCGACCAGGCTTTCAGTACATCGGGAATCAATCGCTCAGGGGCGAAATCACCGCCGCCCAAGACGTTGCCGGCGCGCGCCGTGGCCAAGGCCAATCCGTGCTCGGCGTACTTGTCCGCCGGGAAAAACGACGCGGCGTAAGACTGCGCCAACAACTCGCAACAGGCTTTGCTGCTGCTGTAAGGATCGTGGCCACCGAGGGCTTCGTCTTCACGGTACGGCCACAGCCATTCCTTGTTGGCGTAAACCTTGTCGGTGGTCACCAGCACACAGGCGCGCACGCAACCGACCTGCCGAATCGCTTCGAGCAGGTTGAGTGTGCCCATCACGTTGCTGGAATAAGTGCCGAGTGGATCGCGATAGCCTTCACGCACCAACGGCTGCGCGGCGAGGTGCAAAACGATCTCCGGCTCGGTGTCGGCGATGATCTCCAGCAGTGCGCCGAGGTCGCGCAAATCACCGCGCTGATCGTTGATGCCTTCGTGTACGCGCGCCAGTTCGAACAGGCTCGGTTCGGTCGACGGATCGAGGGCAAAACCGCCGACCTCGGCGCCAAGGCTATGCAGCCACAGGGTCAGCCAACTGCCCTTGAAACCGGTATGCCCGGTGACAAGAACGCGTTTGCCACGCCAGAATTCGGCACTCAGTCCCATTGCTTCCATGGGGCCTCCCCGCTCTGCCACAAGGCTTCGAGATGATTCTTGTCGCGCAGGGTGTCCATCGGCTGCCAGAAACCGTCGTGCTGGTACGCCATCAGTTCACCGCGCTCGGCGAGACCGTCCAGCGGGCCGGATTCCCACGACGTGTCGTCACCGCTGATCAGCGGCAGAACCTTGGGCGACAGGACGAAAAAGCCGCCGTTGATCCAGCCACCGTCGCCGCGTGGCTTTTCGGTGAAACCGAGCACGCGATCGCCGTCACGATCCAGCGCACCATAGCGTCCCGGCGGTTGCACGGCGGTCACCGTGGCTTGTTTGCCGTGGGTCAGGTGGAAGTCGACCAGAGCGCTGATGTTCAAGTCAGAAACGCCGTCGCCGTAGGTAAAGCAAAAAGCTTCTTCGTTTTCCACGTAGCGTGCAGCGCGGCGCAGACGGCCACCGGTCATGGTTTCTTCACCCGTGTCGATCAGCGTCACGCGCCATGGCTCGCTGTAATTCTGGTGCACGTCCATGCGGTTTTCGCGCATGTCGAACGTCACATCGGAGGTGTGCAGGAAGTAGTTGGCGAAGAAGTCTTTGATCGCGTAGCCCTTGTAGCCAAGGCAGATCACAAAGTCATGAATTCCGTGGGCGGAATACTGCTTCATGATGTGCCAGAGAATTGGCTTGCCACCGATCTCGATCATCGGTTTTGGTTTGAGGTGCGACTCTTCACTGATGCGCGTGCCCAGGCCACCCGCCAAAATTACTGCCTTCATCGTCTCCCCTCTTGTTCGTCACAGGGCTGCGCGTCGCTTGGTTGAGCGGCGGGCCTTCTGGCTAAACCTTTCTGCCGTTATGGGCGCAGCGGATGTGACCGCGTGCGCTCGTTTTATGGCGATTTGAGGGGGACTTGCAGGAAACGCGCCAGCTCCAGTGGCGGCTTCAAACTCGAACAAGATCTGCAGAACACGTGGCCTCGCAAGCAAAAAGGGGAGCCTGATCATCAGCGATCGGGCTCCCCTTTTTCAGTTTTACATTGATCACTTACAGCGCGATCAATCCGCCAGCCAGCCATATTCCCAATAACGCAGGTTATCGCCGCGCAGTATGTAATCTCGCCGCACCACCTCACGCAATTCATCGCCCATGCGGTAGCTGGCGTCCGGGTCGGCCAGGTGCATGCGGATCGCTTGCAGCCATTCATCCGTGGTGTTGGTCTTGACCCGCGTGCACGGCAGGTAGCCGCGATAGGCCTCGGTGTCAGTGCAGATCACCGGGTAACCGCAGGCGCCGTATTCCAGCAAGCGCAGGTTGCTCTTGCAGTCGTTGAAAATGTGGAATTCCAGCGGTGCCAGCGCCAGATCGAGGTTGAGGCTGGCCAGTTTGGCCGGGTAATCCTCCAACGGAATCACGCCGTGGAACTCATGCATGTATGGACGCAAATCATCCGGGCACATGCCAAAGAATACCCAGTCGACCTCATTGGCCAACTCGCGCACGACCTCGGCGATCACTGCCAGGTCACCATGGTGGCTGGTGCCGCCGCCCCAGCCAACACGCGGTTTTTTCGAGGTGCTGCGCTGGCTGCGCAAATTGGCCCACAGCTCTTTGGCCAGCATGTTGGGCACCACGCGAATGTCGTGATGCATGCCCGACAAGGCATTGGCCAGTGGCTGCGTTGACACCACCACGCGATCGCACAAGCCAATCGCACGGCGCACCAGTCGCTCCATTTCATACTTGTCCGGCATGTTGCGGATGTGCGCGTTGCGATGTGGAATGTCGATGACGTAGTCATCCAGCTCGAAAATCCGTCGGGCGTTGAAAAACGCCTGCAACGGCGGAATTTCGTTGATCGCTTTCTCCGAATATCGTCCCTGCAGCACGATGACGTCAGGCGACTGGCGTTCAATGTCGATGATCGACGGCAAGCCATAGCAGAAGCGGCCCTCGACGCGGCCAGCGGCGACCAGTTCGATCATCGGCTGAGTCATGCGATAGTGCCCGATGGCCGAGTCATTGATCGGCACCGCCAGCACGTTGGGCAGCAGCGCCTTGGAAAACGCGCTCCAGCCACTGCGCTGTCCAGGCTCGAGGTTAAAACTGCTGCCGCCGGCACCTTGTAATGACAGGTTTTTGTTGTACGCCGGATCGCGCGCAATCAACGGCAGCCAACGCTTGTAGAACACTTCCTGTTCCTGGTCGCAGGTTTGCCGTTCCTGCGCCGACGCGGCAACGTTCACCCGTGCGCCTAATGCCAGCGCAGCGTACGGCGTCCAGACCACCAGATAACCGTGCTGCGCAACGCGCAGGCACAGATCAGCATCGTTGAGCGTCAGCGTCAGGTTCTGCTCATCGAGGCCACCGACCTCATCGAAAATCGTTTTGCGCACCATCAGGCAATCACCGCCGACGGCGCTCAGGTTGTGCGCCACCTGCAAGCGAAACATGTAGCCCGCCGCATGCATGGACTGGCCATAAAACGGCAGGCCGACCGGCGCATGCAGCCCCAGAATCAGCCCGGCGTGCAGCAACCGGCCATCAGGATTGAACAGCTTGGCGCCGACCACGCCGACCTCGGGACGCTGCGCATGATTGAGCAACTCGTCGAGCCAGTCACCCTGAGTGATCACCGCGTAAGGGTTGAGCATCAACACGTATTCGCCGCGCGCCTGGGCCACGGCCAGGTTGTGCACGGCAGCGAGATTGGCTTGCGCGCAACCGAGTACACGAATGCGTTCGCTGCCCAATTGCGCCATGCCGTCCAGCCACAAACGCGCTTCAGCGCTTTCGCTGCCATTGTCGACCAGCAGCAATTCGTACTCGCTGTAGACGGTTTTTTCCAACAGGCTTTCGACGCAGCGTTGCAGCGCGGCGGTGTGATCCTTGGTGACGATGATGATCGACACCAACGGCCGTGCGGCATGCTGATAATCGACGCGATTGAGCAATTCGGTGCTGCCGCGACGGATCGTGTGAGCAACACCCAAACGCTGCAAATGCGCTTCAAGCAGGCGCGGATTGTTTTCAATGACACCGGGCTCGGCGAGCCACTTGGCCAGGTCACGCGCGGATTCCAGCAACACCTCGGCGACGTGACCAACCACTTGCGTGCCGTCGCTCTCGACCATGCGCAGCAGCACATCGTGCGGCGCCAGATCAGCCAGCGCCGTATCGAAACCACCGAGGTCGACGAAGCGTTCGCGCTCGAACGCCAACGCGCGCCCGACATAGGGGAAGCTGCGCATCAGGTCGAGGTTGAAATCCGGTTTGAAGGCAGGCTCGGCCGATTCGCCACCGCGCAAACTGCCCTCGTCGCTGTACAGGCATTTGAACGCGAGAGAATGGGCGATGCGCTCGGCCATGATCAACAGCGCCGGGGCAATAAGACGATCGCCGGCGTGCAGCAGGTAGAACCAGTCGGCGCCATCGAGTTGCGGCAACAACTCATTGATCTGCGCCAATCCGTCGTCAAGCAACGGCAAATGGAACACCCGACCATTGAGCTCGGGTTCAGTGCACGCGGCGGACAGCACCAGAATCAGGTTCGCCGGGTAGTCCTGTTCAGCGAGCGATTGCAGGGTTCGTTCCAGCGCTGCATTGCTGCCCTTCTCGTCGATGACGATCGGCACGATGCCGGGGTTGCGCGACCAGTCGGTGAGTGTCACTGCAAGCAACTTGCGCTGCTCGCTGGTGAGTACACGACACGCCAGCCACTGTGAATAGAGTTCGGCAAAGCTCTGGCTGTCAGCACCGACAAGCCATTGCTGACTGCTTTGCTTGGTGCCCAGTGTGCGGCTCAGTGGCAGCTCTTCCCAGACGCGTGGCGCGGTATCGGCGTCAACCAACGGCACATAGCGCACCCAGCCTGGCGCGGGCGCCGCTTCGGTGTTGCGCGCCTTGAGCATTTGCGACACCCACTCACGCTCTACTTCGACGGTGTCCTTCATCGATTGCTGCGCGCTTAAGCGTTCCGGATAGAGGCGCTCGGCACAGAGTACGGTGTTCAACACCGCCAGATTGCCCCGGCGCAGCAGGCACACGAATAAAGCGAAATCCAGTGTTGCAACGAAGCAGTGACCTTCCTGCGTCAAGGCCGGCAGCAGCTCGACGAGGTCGGCACGGCGGAACAAGGCGTTGCTGAAACCGCCGAGGATATTCACAGGGAAATTGTCAAAGACGCTCAGCAGGTCGTCGCCTTTGAACAGGCCATCGACCGGCGACAGCGAGGTGTTTTCCAGGCGCGACGGCAGGATAATGTCATCGGCATCCCACAGCAGACGCGAGGCCAGCACCAGACTCACTTCATCGCGGGAAAATTCCGCAGCCTGTTGTTCGATACACGCCGAATACAGGTGATCGTCGTCACAGAGAAACTTGAGGTACTCGCCTTGCGCCTGCTCGAGACACGCCTTGAGATTGCCGACCAGGCCCAATGTGCGCGGGTTGCGTACGTAATGAACCGTGACACCTGATTGCTCGACCACCGAGGCGACAACGCCTTCGATCTCGGCGCCACGGCTGTCGTCGCAGACAATGATTTCGAGGTTGCCGTAACTCTGACTCACGGCACTGTGCAATGCCCGTTCAAAAAAACGCGGATTGAACGCGGGAATGACCAGGCTGACAAGGGGAAGTGAATTCACGTCGGACTCGCAAGCGGCGGGAACCCGCCCGGAACAGCGAGCCCTCTGATACCGCGAAAAAAGGCTTTGAAACAGGTAAACGGGCGCTTACGCGCCCGCCACCCTCAGATCTTGTTGAACAGGCCCAACTGAGAGATTTTGCTGAACGCCAGTTGCGCCGCCTGCAGCATGGTCTGCTGCAAGGTCAGGCGAGTCATGACTTCGGCCGGATCGGAATCGCGGATCGAGCCCTGAGTCGTGGAGTTCGCCGTGCTCAAGCTCTGGTTGGTAATGGTCTGCATATCCAGCGCCTGACCACGGGCACCGATTGATGTCACGGAAGCGCCGATCTGGTTAGTCGCCGCGTCGATGTTGCCGAGGCCGGACTCCATCACGCCCTGGAATTTTTGCTTGGCCACTGGATCACCATCGATCGGCGTGTTCAGCGCGGTGACCATCTGACCCAAAGTGTCGAGGATGTTCTGGGTCTGGTGGTTGTTCGGCTGGATCGAAAACTGATCGCCCGCCGCCGGCGTGTTGCCCAGTGCAAACGTCACGCCCGCAGCCGTCGCATTGCTGCCCGACACGGTACCCGAGGACACCGGTTTACTGTCAGCAGTGACGGGCGCTGCGTACAGGTCAAACGCGGTGGCGCTGGTGAATTTGAGGACGGCACCACCCTGCGGGAAGGCAGCGGTGTACGCAGCCTGATCGGTGATGGTCGAACCGGTGATGACCGCTGTCGACGGGTTGCCCGGGCTACGCGTAGTGGTAAACGTGTCCGGCGTCGAGGACAGCTGGAATGTGTGCCCGGCGATCACGGCGTCCGGGTTGGTGTCACCGGTCTTCAAGTTGATGTTCAACTTCAGATCGACGCCACGGAAGCTGACGGTCTGGTTGGCACCGCTGCTGTTGCTGACTACGCCGTTCTGGCTGGCTTCAGCGGTCACGTCGTTGCCCAGCGCATCGGTGATTTTCAGCTGCGTGCTGCTCAGGAAACTCACGGTGTACGGCTGACCACCGGTGAACTTGCTGTTGTAAGTGGCGGCAGTGCCGACCGTACCGTTGGACAACACAACACGGCCGTCATCCACTGCCGGAGCCGTCATGTTGGTGCTGGTGCGACCGGTGTTGATGGTCTGCTGGAACGCTTCCCAACCGGTGGTGTTGGTGCTCACGGTCATGCCGTCGCCAATGCCCAGATTGATGGTGGTCTGGTCACCGTTGTAGGTGAAGGTGCCATCGGCATTTTGCGAGTACGGCGCGGTGTCGGTTTTCGAACCGGAGAACAGGTAGTTGCCGTTGGCATCCTTGGAGTTCATCAGGCCCAGCACTTGTTGCTGGATCTGGCCCATTTCTGCCGCGTAGGCCTGGCGATCCTTGTCGGTGGCCGTGCCGTTGTTGGCGGCCAACGCAAGGTCCTTGGCGCGTTGCAATGCAGTAGTGATGGAATCCAGGGTGGTTTCCTGCACGTTCAACGCACTTTTAGTGCTGTTGATGTTGCCGTTGTACTGATCAAGCAACGCGGCCTGCTGGCCCAGTTGCAGCAAACGACCGGCACCGACCGGATCATCCGATGCGGTGTTGATCCGCTGCAGGCTGCTCGCCTCGCTCGCGGTGGCCACAGCCTTGTTGAAGTTACGCTGATAGTCCGACGCTTGCGTGCCGTAATACTGGGCGGTGGAAATGCGCATGAATTACGACTCCTTAAAGGCTGTTGATCAGCGTGGCGAAAGTTTCCTGCGCAGCTTTGATGATCTGCGAAGACGCTGTGTAGTACTGCTGATATTTGACCAGGTTGCCGGTTTCTTCATCGAGGTTGACCCCGGACAGCGAATCGCGCGCACCTTGCGCGTTATCCAGAATCGCCGTGGTCGCGGCGCTGTCAGACTTGCCTTGGGCAGTCTTGGTGCCGACGTTGGTCACCAGTTTGTTGTAGGCGTCGGTCAGGCTGATGCCCTTGCTCGCCGAACCGGTGTCGACCGTTTGTTTGGTTTGCAGACCGACCAGCGCCTGCGCGTTGCGGTTGTCCGAAGACGCCGCACCGGTGAGGTTCATGGTGAAGGTTTCACCGGACTTCGGCGTGCCGCCGACCGTGGTTTGCACGGTGAAGGTCTTCTGCACGTTCGGCGTGACGGAGGTGTCCATCACTGGATTGCCGTTGGCATCGAGGACGCCGACTTTCAGATTCAGTGTGTTCGACTGGCCAGGCACGATGGTGCCGGTGCCGATGTTCTGGCCCTTGGCGTCGACCAGCGTGTAGGACTGACTGCCGCCGCTGGCGTCACCGAACACCAGTTTCACTGGCGTCGAATTCTTCAGCGCCGCCTGCATGTCAGCCTGGGCAGTCGGGTTGTAAATGTTAATCGTGTCGCTCAGCGTCGGCTGGGTGTAAGTGCCCAGACCGTTGGCGCTGGCCGAACCAGTCAGCGGGCCTGCGGCAGCGATCTTCTTCGGATCGCTGAGCACCGTCTGGATGCTCGCGGCGGCATTACGCGTCGGGGTGATCTTGAAGCTGTCACCGGCGCTCAACGCGCCACCGTTGAGGGCCAGAGTGAAACCGTCGATCACTGGCGGCGGATTGGTCGTGGTGCTGAACGTACCGAGGTCGGTGCCATCGGAGCGCTTGACGCTGTAGTCGGTCGCGCTGGTGAACGTCACCTGATAATCGCTGGTGGTCAGCTTGCCGGTGTCCTTGATGGTCACATCAAGATTACCCGAACCGGTGCTGTTGCCCGCCTGCGCGATGCTGCGCTGACTGATCAGCGCGGCACTGTTGATGTTGTTGAAAATCGCCGCGCCGAAGTCACCGTTCTTGTCGATGCCCTGCGCTTGCTGGCTGTTGATCTGATCGGCAACCACCAGGGCCACACGGCCCAGCTCATTGAGCGACGGGTCGAGGACGTCTTTGCGATACGTCAGCAGACCACCGATTTCGCCACCGCTGATCACCGAAGTGATGTCGATAGTGCTCGAACCGCGATCCATCTGAATCGACATGCGCGACGGATCGTCTTTGCTGGCAACCATGCTCAGCGAGTTGGTGGTGTTGCCGATCACCAGCGGCTGGCCGCTGCCGACATATACGTCAAAACTGGTGCCGCGTTCAACGACCTGCGCACCGGTCAACTCGGAGAGCTGACGCACGGCTTCGTTACGGCTGTCGAGCAAGTCGTTCGGCGCGCCGCCGCTGGTGGAAATCTCACCGATCTTCTGGTTCAGGTTGGCAATCGACGTGGCCAGTTTATTCACCTGAGCAGTCATGTCGCTGAGGCTGCCATTGATGGTGGTGTTCTGGTCATTCAGTTGCTTGGCGAGGGCGTTGAAACGGCTGCTCAGCGCTTGCGCACCGGTCAGTACCGACTGACGCGAGGTGTCGTCGGTGGCCGAGGTCGACACGCCTTGCATCGAGGTGAAAAACTTCTGCAGCACACCGGTCAGACCGGTGTTGGTGTCAGACAGAATCGAGTCCAGCGGCGTGGCCTGCGCAAGGTACGAAGCCGCTTCGCTGTTCAGCGAGGTCGCGGTGTGCAACTGCGATTCCAGGTACGAGTTGTAGACCCGACGCACGTCGGCGAGGGTTGTGCCCGTGCCGATAAAAACAGTGCCGTACTGCTGCGAGGCTTTGGTGCCTTGCACGGTTTGCTGACGTGAGTAACCGGCGGTGTCGACGTTGGCAATGTTGTTGCCTGTCGTAGCCAAAGAGGACTGGCTCGACGCCAGACCCGACATCCCGATATTGAGCAAACTCATGGTTCAGACCTTATACCTTGTGCCTTATAAAGGCGTGGTGGATACACCCGCCGCAGCGTAGTTTTGAAGATTGTTCATCTGCTTGGCAATTTGCGAAATCTTTGTCGCGTAGTTCGGGTCGGTGGCGTAACCGGCCTTCTGCAACTCGCGTACAAACTGTTCTGGGTTATCGGCCGACTTCAGCACATCTTGATAGCGATTATTGCTCTGCAGCAAAGTCACCAGATCGTGGAAGCTGTCCTTGTACGAGGCGTAGGAACGGAACTCGGCCGTCTCCTTGACCATCGCGCCATTGCGGAACTCGCTGGTGATGGCGCGGGCCGAATCGCCCTGCCAGTTGCTGCTCGCCTTGATGCCAAACAGGTTGTGGCTGCTGCTGCCATCCTGCGCACGCATGACCGATTTGCCCCAACCGGTTTCCAGTGCCGCTTGCGCCACCAGATAACGCGGATCGACGCCGATGCGGTCGGCAGCTTCCTTGGCCATCGGCAGCATGGTGTTGACGAATTCGTCGGCAGAGCTGAAGGCTTTTTTCGCCGGCGCCAGCGGAATCTGCGCCATCGCGCGGCCGTAAACTTGCATCTGCCCGCCGGAGGCTTTTTCGTTCTCGGCGCGGGCCAGCCAGTCGCCGTTGTACAGCGGGCCGGAACCGGTAATGGCGGCGGGCGCGGTCGCTTGCGGCAACGCATTGGATGCGCTGGTCGCGGTCGTGGCCGACGGCACCAAACCGGCGAGCAAACGATCGGTGAGTTTCGGCGGCAACGACAGACGACGCTTGTTGATCATCGCCATGTCATTGCTGTGCGACGTATCGGTGCTCGACACACGCCCGGAACGCGACGCCCACAACGGACGCTCGCCATTGACCCGCGACAACGGGCCGTTGATCGCGGTGGTGCCCGCCGCAATCGGCGTGACCACGCCAGCGGCTTTCGCCCGCGCTTCTTCCTGCTTGGCGGCGGACGCGGCCGCAGCCTCACCCGGCGCCATCGGTTTGTTCTTC
Source organism: Pseudomonas rustica (assembly GCF_049959085.1). NCBI lineage: Bacteria > Pseudomonadati > Pseudomonadota > Gammaproteobacteria > Pseudomonadales > Pseudomonadaceae > Pseudomonas > Pseudomonas rustica. The sequence continues at coordinate 3,891,906 of NZ_CP188200.1, forward strand.
TGCATCTGACGCAGCAGCACGTCCGCCAGGCCGATACCACCGCCCTCGCGGGACATGGACACCGCCAGTTGCTGGTCGGACATTTCCTGATATTGCTTGGCCGCCGGGGTGTTCAGCGGATTGTCCTGACCGAGGGTGTCGGTGGCCGAACGCATCGACTTGAGCATTTCGCCGATGAACAGCGACTCGAATTCCTGCGCGACTTTGCGCATGTTGCCGTCGCTGTCCTTGTCGCCCACCTTGAGCTGATTCAGACGATTGAGGTCGGAGTACGAACCCGAATCGGCGTTGCTGACCAGACTGCCTTTGCGCATATCCATGATGGTCGGCCTCAGATCACGATCAAGTCGGCTTGCAACGCGCCGGCCTGCTTCAGTGCTTCGAGGATCGCCATCAAGTCACCCGGCGCCGCGCCGACCTGGTTCACCGCACGGACGATCTCGTCGAGGGTGGTGCCCGGGCCGAATTTGAACATTGGTTTGGCCTCTTGCTCGGCGTTAACACGCGAGCGTGGCACGACAGCGGTCTGGCCGTTGGACAACGGGCCTGGCTGGCTGACGATCGGGTCTTCGGTGATGGTCACGGTCAGGCTGCCGTGGGTCACGGCGGCTGGCGAGACTTTGACGTTCTGGCCGATGACGATGGTGCCGGTGCGCGAATTGATGATGACTTTCGCCACCGCCTGACCCGGATCAACTTCAAGGTTTTCGAGGATCGACAGGTAGTCGACGCGCTGGCTCGGATCGAGCGGTGCCGTGACGCGTACCGAGCCGCCATCGATGGCTTGCGCCACGCCAGGGCCGAGCATGTCGTTGATCTTGTCGACGATGCGTTTGGCGGTGGTGAAGTCGGAACGGTTGAGGTTCAAGGTCAGGCTGTTGCCTTGGTTGAAACCACTCGGCACCGAACGTTCAACCGACGCACCGCCGGGGATGCGACCGGCCGACGGAACGTTGACGGTGATCTTCGAACCGTCACGGCCTTCGGCATCAAAACCGCCAACGACCAGGTTGCCCTGAGCGATGGCGTAAACGTTGCCGTCGATACCCTTGAGCGGGGTCAGCAACAGTGTGCCGCCGCGCAGGCTCTTGGAGTTACCGATCGAGGACACGGTGATGTCGACCTGCTGACCCGGTTTGGCGAACGCTGGCAGATCGGCACTCACCGACACCGCCGCGACGTTCTTCAACTGCACGTTGCCCGAACCCGGCGGCACTTTGATGCCGAACTGCGAGAGCATGTTGTTGAAGGTCTGCAGTGTGAACGGGGTCTGCGTCGTCTGGTCACCGGTGCCGTTAAGCCCGACCACCAGGCCGTAGCCGATCAACTGGTTGGAACGCACGCCAGAAATACTGGCGATGTCTTTCAACCGTTCGGCGTGTGCAGTGAAAGCCGCAGACATCAACAGCGCGGCCACCATAAGGCTTTTCAGATTCAACGTAGCCACCTAGAAAGGGAACAGCGGGCTGAGGAAGAAACGGTCGAACCAGCCTGGCTGACTCGCATCGGCAAATGAGCCTGTGCCCGAATAGGTGATGCGTGCATCGGCGACGCGGGTCGACGACACGGTGTTGTCGGTGGCGATGTCATCGGCACGCACCAGACCGGCAATGCGCACCAGCTCATCGCCGGTGTTCAGCGTCATCCACTTCTCGCCGCGCACGGCGATGATGCCGTTGGGCAGCACGTCCGCCACGGTCACGGTGACGGAGCCGGTCAGGGTGTTGCCCTGCGCAGCCTTGCTGTCGCCCTTGGTCGCGCGGTCGCCGCTGTAGCCAACGTCCAGACTCAAATCGTTACCGCCCAACGGGTTGTTGGTCACGCCGCTACCGCCGAACAGCGAGGTCAGGCCGATGCCGGTCTTGCTGTTCTTGGCCACTTGCGAGTTGGCGTTTTTGCTCGCCTGGGTTTTCTCGTTGAGGGTGATGGTGATGATGTCACCGACCCGGAACGCCTTGCGGTCGCTGTACAGGTTCTGTTCGAAACCGGCCTGATAGATCGAGCCATTGTTGGCCGCCGCCGGCAACGGAGTACGCGGCAACACCGGAGCGTAATAAGGGTCATTGGGCTTGGGCGTCGGTGCGACACAGCCCGCGAGCGAGACGACCCCACCCAATGCCAAAACAGATACGAAGCGTTTCATGACCCTACCTCACGGTGTTGCAGGCAGCCTCATGGCCGCCTCATAGACTGATTACAGATTCTGCGTTACGAACGAGAGCATCTGGTCGGCGGTGGAGATCACCTTGGAGTTCATCTCGTAAGCGCGCTGAGTGGTGATCATGTTGACCATCTCTTCAACGGTGCTGACGTTGGAACCTTCCAGGGTGTTCTGCAGCGTGGTGCCGAAACCGTTGAGGCCCGGGGTGCCGATTTGCGGCGCGCCGGAAGCAGCGGTTTCCAGGAACAGGTTGTTGCCCACCGCCTGCAGACCGGCCGGGTTGATGAAGTCGGCGGTTTGCAGGTTGCCGATCACCTGAGCGGCCGGGTTACCCGGAACGGTGATCGACACGGTGCCGTCAACGCCGACGGTGAAGCTCTGCGCGTTGTTCGGGATAACGATGGCTGGCTCCAGAGCGAAACCGCTGGCGTTGACGATCTGGCCATTGGAGTCGAGGTGGAAGGTACCGTCACGGGTGTAAGACGTGGTGCCGTCCGGCTGCAGAATCTGGAAGAAACCGCGGCCGTCGATGGCCATGTCCAGCGGCTGCTCGGTGGTTTGCAGGCTGCCGGCAGTGAAGTTTTTCTGCGTGCCGACGATGCGCACACCGGTACCCAATTGCAGACCCGACGGCAGTTCGCTGTCCTGAGTCGACTGGGCGCCTGGCTGACGCTTGATCTGATAGAGCAAGTCCTGGAACTCGGCGCGGTCACGTTTGAAACCCGTGGTCGACACGTTCGCCAGGTTGTTGGAGATGGTGGTCAGGTTGGTGTCCTGGGCGGACAGACCGGTTTTGGCAACCCATAGAGCCGGAAGCATTCAATTCTCCTCGTGCGCCTGTTTTACGGCGCGACGTTCTGATAATTAGCTGATCTGCAAGACCCGAGCCATGGCCTGGTCGTCGTCTTTGGCGGTGTTCATCATCTTGACGTGCAACTCGAACTGCTTGGCCAGGGCCAGCACCGAGGTCATCTCTTCGACGGCGTTGACGTTGCTCGACTCTAGGAAACCCGAGACCAGTTTGACGTTGGCATCGGCCGGCGCAGGCTGGCCGTCCTTGGTGTAAATCGAGCCGTCGAGGCCCTTGTTCATGTTCTTGATGTCCGGGTTGACCAGTTTGATCCGGTCGACCTCCGCCATGACGCGCGGGCCTTCGCCCATCGCACGAATACTGATGGTGCCGTCTTCACCGACTTCGACTTGCTGCTCGGGCGGTACGGCAATCGGCCCGCCATTGCCCATCACCGCCATGCCGTTGCCGGCACGCAATACGCCGAGGGCATCGATGTTGAGGCTGCCGGTGCGCACGTAGCTTTCGCCGCCGTTCGGGTTCTGTACGGCAATGAAACCGTTGCCGGTCACGGCGACGTCGAGGTCGCGACCGGTCTCGACCAGCGAGCCCGGCGAGAAGTCAGTGGCCGGACGTTCGCTCATGGCAAACGCACGCGCCGGAAAGCTGTCACCAAACACCGGCATCGAACGGGCCTGTTCCAGGTCCTTCTGAAAACCGTTGGTGGAGATGTTCGCCAGGTTGTTGGCATGCGCCTTTTGCGCCAGCGCGTTCTGGCTGGCACCGGTCATTGCCACATAAAGGTACTTGTCCACACTCTTTCCTCTGCATGCCGGACGTTTGCCGCCCACTGCTGTACTGCTGAGCCATAAGCAATTTGCAGACCAACTTTTTTCTGGCGGCACGCGGCCCGGTAAACAAAGGACTTGGGGGAGATTTAGAGGATTGGGGAAATGTATCGAAGTCGAAAAACCGGCGGTGTTATGCCGCTTGGCGGCAACAGTTCAAAAGATCGCAGCGTGCCGCAGCTCCTAGATGATCGTTCCCACGCTCCGCGTGGGAATGCCTCAATGGACGCTCTGCGTCCGCTTTGGGACGCGGAGCGTCCCGGGCTGCATGCCCACGCAGAGCGTGGGAACGATCACGTGCTGCCCGGGTCTTTGCCGACTTCGTATTCACGCAATTTGTTGGCAATCGTCGTGTGCGAAACCCCAAGCCGCTTACCCAACTGCCGACTGCTCGGGTGCTCTGAATACAGCCGCTCGAGCACAGCCTTTTCAAACCGCCCAACAATCTCGTCCAGCCCGCCCTCCAGCGAAAAATCGCCAAGCGGCTGACGCACGCCGTAGTCCGGCAGGCGAATATGCTCAGCCTTCACCGTCCCGCCATCACACAACGAAACCGCCTGAAACAACACGTTCTCCAGTTGCCGCACATTGCCCGGCCAATGGTAATGACTGAGCCGATCCATCGCCGCCGGTGCCAGTTTCGGCAACGGGCAACCGATCTGCCGACTGGCCTGATCGAGGAAGTGTTCAACCAGCGGCGTCAACCCATCAAGGCATTCGCGCAACGGTGGAATGTGCAGCGAGAGCACGTTCAAGCGGTGATACAAATCCTGACGAAATTCACCGCGCGCGCACAGTTCAGACAGGTCGACCTGCGTCGCGCAGATCACCCGCACATCCAGATAAACCTCTTCATCACTGCCGACCCTGCGGAAGCAACCGTCCTGCAAAAAACGCAGCAGCTTCACTTGAAGGCGCGGGCTCATTTCGCCAACGCCGTCGAGAAACAGCGTGCCGCCCGCAGTCAATTCCAGCAGGCCAAGTTTGCCTTCCGCACGCGCACCTTCGAACGCACCGGGGCCGTAACCGAACAACTCGGTCTCGGCCATCGACTCCGGCAGCCCAGCGCAGTTGAGCGCCATCAGCGGCGATTGCCCGCGCGGACTGGCCAGGTGACAGGCGCGCGCCAGCAACTCTTTACCCGTGCCGGTTTCGCCTTCAATCAATAGCGGTGCGTCGAGGGGCGCCATTCGCCGCGCTTCACGTACCACGGCGGCCATGACTTTCGAGCTCTGGAAGATGCTGTCGAAACCACGCAGTTCTTGTTTGCGCACGTTGTAGATACGCTCGCCGACACGGTCGGCGCGGTGCAACGTGAGTACCGCGCCAGCCATGGCTTCGCTGTCGTCGTGTTCCGATTGCAGCGGCGCGATGTCGGCGAGAAAGACGTCGCCCTTGACCTTCACGCGCATGCCGTTGATTCGCGATTTGTTGGCGCGCACCAGCTCCGGCAAATCGAAGTCTTCGGCGTAGCGTGACAGCGGAATCCCCGGCACTTCATCGACGCGTACACCGAGTAACTGCGCCGCCGCGCGGTTGGCCGCGACAATCGAACCGCCCATGTCGATCGACAGCACTGGAAACTCCAGCGCGCCGAGCAACGCGTTCAATTCCATGTGCCGCCGTTCGCTTGGCATCAGCCCGACGCGCTTGACGCCGAACACCCCGGCAATCGCCTCGAATTTCGGGCGCAGGGCCTGGAACTGGATGTTGATCAGGTTCGGGCAGTGCAGGTAGATCGCGTTGCCATGCTCACCACCGACCTCGCCCCGCGCGACGTTGATCCCGTAGGCCACGAGCAGGTTGAGGATGTCGCGCAGAATGCCGATGCGGTTCTGGCAGTGGACTTTGATACGCATATAAATCGCCCGAATAAACGATGAGAAACCTGTAGGAGTGAGCCTGCTCGCGATAGTGGTCGGTCAGTTGATATTGATGGCGACTGATTCATCGCAATCGCGAGCAGGCTCACTCCTACAGGGGACAGCGCCGCCAGTTTTCTTTGGTGGCGCTCAAACAGTTGTCAAGATTATGTGACAGTCGCCGACCTTTTCAAACCGGCGAATCGCCGTAAATGCGCGATAACGCCTAAACCGTAACGATAAATTTACGAAATCCACGGAAATTTCCTACGCGGTCGCGATCCAACCTACTGCACACAACCTCTCTCCCAGGTAATTCTGAGTCCATCGCTGGACATAACAAGAACGAATTCCCCTAGCAGGAGAGCAGTATGAAGCAGACGCAATACGTGGCCCGCGAGCCCGATGCGCAAGGTTTTATCGACTACCCCGCCGAAGAACACGCGGTGTGGAACACGCTGATCACTCGCCAGTTGAAAGTGATCGAAGGGCGTGCCTGCCAGGAGTATCTGGACGGTATCGAGAAACTCGGTCTGCCCCACGACCGCATTCCGCAACTCGGCGAGATCAACAAGGTGCTCGGCGAGACCACCGGTTGGCAGGTCGCCCGCGTGCCGGCACTGATTCCTTTCCAGACGTTTTTTGAATTGCTCGCCAGCAAGCAGTTTCCGGTCGCGACGTTTATCCGTACTCGCGAAGAACTGGACTACCTGCAAGAGCCGGACATTTTCCACGAGATTTTTGGCCACTGCCCGCTGCTGACCAACCCGTATTTCGCCGAATTCACCCACACCTACGGCAAACTCGGTCTGCAAGCGACCAAGGAAGAACGCGTGTACCTCGCGCGCCTGTACTGGATGACTATCGAGTTCGGCCTGGTCGACACCCCGCAAGGCAAACGCATCTACGGCGGCGGCATTCTGTCTTCGCCCAAAGAAACCGTTTATTCGCTGTCGGACGAGCCTGAGCATCAAGTCTTCGACCCGCTCGAAGCGATGCGCACGCCGTACCGCATCGACATCCTGCAACCGCTGTACTTCGTCCTGCCGAACCTCAAGCGCCTGTTCGACGTGGCCCATGAAGACATCATGGCCATGGTCAAACAAGGCATGCAGCTGGGTCTGCACGCGCCAAAATTTCCGCCAAAGCCGAAGGCGGCCTGAGCAGAACCCGCTCGCGACTTGCGTGCAAAGATAGTAATTTCCAACAAGAATCGAATTCAGGAACCGACCATGTCCACATTGAACCAAGCCCACTGCGAAGCCTGCCGCGCCGATGCACCACAAGTCAGCGACGAAGAACTGCCGATCCTGATCAAGCAGATCCCTGACTGGAACATCGAAGTACGCGACAGCATCATGCAGCTGGAAAAAGTTTTCCTGTTCAAGAACTTCAAGCACGCGCTGGCCTTCACCAACGCCGTCGGTGAAATCTCCGAGGCCGAAGGTCACCACCCGGGCCTGCTCACCGAGTGGGGCAAAGTCACCGTGACCTGGTGGAGCCACTCGATCAAAGGCCTGCACCGCAACGACTTCATCATGGCCGCGCGCACTGACGAAGTGGCCAAGACTGCAGAAGGACGCAAGTAATGCATTTCGACGCCATCGGCCGGGTACCCGGCGACCCGATCCTCGGCTTGATGGAGGCGTATGCGCAGGACACCAACCCGCGCAAATTCGACTTGGGCGTTGGCGTCTACAAGGATGCCCAGGGCCTGACGCCGATCCCGGAAGCGGTGAAAATCGCCGAAGCGCGACTGGTCGAAAGCCAGGACACCAAGACCTACATCGGTGGCCACGGCAACCCGCTGTTCGGCAAAGTCATCAACGAGTTGGTGCTTGGCGCTGACTCGAAACTGATCGCCGAACAACGTGCCGGCGCCACCCAGACGCCGGGCGGTACTGGTGCGCTGCGTCTGGCCGCTGACTTCATCGCCCAGTGCCTGCCAGGCAAAGGGGTATGGTTGAGCAACCCTACCTGGCCGATTCACGAAACCATTTTCGCTGCGGCCGGGGTCAAGGTCAGTCACTACCCATACGTGGGCAGCGACAATCGCCTCGACGTCGAAGCCATGCTCGCCGTGCTCAATGAAGTGCCGAAAGGTGATGTGGTGCTGCTGCACGCGTGCTGCCACAACCCGACCGGTTTCGACTTGAACCACGACGACTGGCAGCGTGTGCTCGACGTGGTGCGCAGCCGCAATCTGCTGCCGCTGATCGACTTTGCCTACCAGGGTTTTGGCGACGGCCTGGAACAGGATGCGTGGTCGACACGGCTGTTCGCGGCCGAGATCCCCGAGCTGCTGATCACCAGTTCGTGCTCGAAGAACTTCGGCTTGTATCGCGACCGCACCGGTGCGTTGATTGTCTGCGCGAAAAGCGCTGACAAGCTCATCGACATCCGTAGTCAATTGGCCAACATCGCCCGCAACCTGTGGTCGACGCCGCCGGATCACGGTGCGGCGGTGGTCGCGACGATCCTCGCCGACCCGGAGCTGAAAGCGCGTTGGGCCGATGAAGTGGAAGCCATGCGTCTGCGCATTGCGCAACTGCGCAGCGGTCTGGTTGAAGCACTGGAGCCTCACGGTTTGCGCGAACGTTTTGCACACATTGGCGTGCAGCGCGGCATGTTCTCTTACACCGGGCTGTCGCCGGAGCAAGTGAAACAACTGCGCGAGCATCACAGCGTATACATGGTCAGCTCAGGTCGGGCGAACGTCGCCGGCATCGACGCCACGCGCCTCGCCTTGCTCGCCGAAGCCATCGCCAGCGTCTGCAAATAATCCCGCAACCCCTGTAGGAGCTGCCGAAGGCTGCGATCTTTTGATCTTGATTTTAAAAACAAAGATTAAAAGATCGCAGCCTTCGGCAGCTCCTACATTTGTTTTGTGGTGACCTTCAGGTTTTTCCCTCCCCTGCGGCCATCTGTCGCATTATTTTCAATTAAAAGTCTGATTGTCATTTTTCCTGCTGTATCCTGCGCAGGCTTTGTAAAAGCGCGGATCTACCAGATCTATCAACAGACTTAGCGAGGAGCGCAACCATGCACGAGATTCCTAATCTCCCCTTCCCAAGCCTGCACGTACCTGAGCAGACGACCACGCAACAAGCCGGCGCCCAACAGCCCGAGCCGAAAGAAGCCGTTGAGAGCCGTCCGGCCGACAACGAAGAGTAAGACCCGTCGTACAGACCGTGTGGAAAGCGCTAACATGCGCTTTCCACACTGCCTGAACCCCGAGCCCGCCATGACTGACGAATTCTCTGAAAGCCAAGCTGCCGTACTGATCGGCGCCACCGAGAAGATGATCGATATCTGGAACCGTCTCTCCCCCGAAAAACAGGCCGCCCTGCTCGCCCGTTTTGGCACTGAAGAAAACGCCCTCGCCGCACTCGTCACCACGCAATTGGTTGCGCCGGCCAAGCCGTGAATCTGCCATCCGGCAAATAGTTTTACTTTTCCCCGCCCCAGATTCCTCCACGCCGGTATCATAAGCAGCCTATCTAATCTGCCGCTCCCGTGGATCTTTACCCATGTCGTCCTCTATGTCCGAGCCCCAGCGCCCCCTGGCGGTTACGCTGCAAGTCGTTTCCATCGTCCTGTTCACCTTTATTGGTTACCTCAACATCGGCATCCCGCTGGCGGTGCTGCCGGGTTACGTCCACAGCGATCTCGGTTTCGGCGCAGTAATCGCCGGGCTGGTGATCAGCGTGCAATACCTCGCCACCCTGCTCAGCCGTCCGTACGCCGGCAAGATCATCGACAACAAGGGCAGCAAACGCGCGGTGATGATTGGCTTGGCCGGTTGCGGCTTGAGCGGCGTGTTCATGCTGATTTCGGCGTGGACACCGAACATGCCGATGCTCAGTTTGATCAGTCTGTTGATTGGCCGACTGGTGCTGGGCAGCGCTGAAAGCCTGGTTGGCTCGGGCTCAATTGGCTGGGGCATCGGCCGCGTGGGTGCGGCCAACACCGCCAAGGTCATTTCCTGGAACGGCATCGCCAGCTATGGCGCACTGGCGATCGGCGCACCGTTCGGCGTGTGGCTGGTCGGCGAACTAGGGCTGTGGAGCATGGGCGTCAGCATCATTTTGCTGGCCATTCTCGGTCTGGCGCTGGCGTGGCCGAAAACCGCCGCGCCGATTGTCGCCGGCGAACGCCTGCCGTTCATGCATGTGCTCGGTAAAGTATTTCCCCACGGCTGCGGCCTGGCGCTGGGCTCGATCGGTTTCGGCACCATCGCCACCTTCATCACCCTGTATTACGCCACCCAGCATTGGGACAACGCCGTGCTGTGCCTGAGCCTGTTCGGCGCAAGTTTCATCGGTGCGCGATTGCTGTTCGGCAACCTGATCAACCGCCTCGGCGGCTTCCGCGTGGCAATTGCCTGCCTGTCGGTGGAAACGCTGGGCTTGCTGTTGTTGTGGCTGGCGCCGGACGCACACTGGGCATTGGCCGGTGCGGCGTTGAGCGGTTTCGGCTTCTCGCTGGTATTCCCGGCGCTGGGCGTGGAAGCGGTGAATCTGGTGCCAGCGTCCAGCCGTGGCGCGGCGGTCGGGGCTTATTCGCTGTTCATCGATTTATCGCTGGGGATCACCGGGCCACTGGCTGGGGCGATTGCGGCGGGATTCGGGTTTGCCTCGATCTTCCTGTTCGCCGCTCTCGCCGCGGTGAGCGGTTTGGCGCTAAGCGTCTATCTGTACAAGCACACGGCCAAGTACCGCGAAGACTAGAAGTCCACCTTGCCGCGCCCGGCCTTGATGCTGCCGCGTTTGGTCTTCGACTCCAGCCGGCGCTTCTTTGAGCCCAGAGTCGGCTTGGTCGGGCGGCGTTTCTTTTCGACTTTGGTGGCGCTGAGGATCAGCTCGACCAACCGTTCCAGTGCATCGGCGCGGTTGGCTTCCTGCGTGCGGTATTGCTGCGCTTTGATGATCAACACGCCATCGCTGGTGATGCGACTGTCGCGCAGCGCCAGCAGCCGTTCCTTGTAGAACTCGGGCAAGGACGAGGCTGGGATGTCAAAGCGCAGGTGCATGGCGCTGGAGACCTTGTTGACGTTCTGCCCACCGGCGCCTTGCGCGCGGATGGCGGTCAATTCGATCTCGGCATCCGGCAGATGCACATTGTTGGAAATCACCAGCATGGAAAAGCGTCCGTATTCAGAGCGTGCAGGATACGCCATGAACCCTGTAGGAGCTGCCGCAGGCTGCGATCTTTTGATCTTTTAACAAGCAAGATCAAAAGATCGCAGCCTGCGGCAGCTCCTACAGGGGGAAAATGTGCAGAAATGACAAACCCGGCACGGTGGCCGGGTTTGTTGTTTCTGCTCGCGCGCTTACTTCGCGGTTGCAGGCACCGCAGCTTGAGCACTGCGCTTGTTCTTGATCACGTAGCAAACCCACATGAACACGACCCACACCGGAATCGCGTACACCGAGATCTGAATCCCCGGGATCAGCAGCATCACGCCAAGGATGAACGCCACGAACGCCAGGCAGACATAGTTGCCGTACGGGTACCACAGCGCCTTGAACAGCGGCGTCTGCTTCGTCTTGTTCATGTGCTGACGGAACTTGAAGTGCGAGAAGCTGATCATCGCCCAGTTGATCACCAGCGTCGCAACCACCAGCGACATCAGCAGTTCCAGCGCGCTGTGCGGGATCAGGTAGTTGAGCAACACGGCAATCACGGTCACCGCAGCCGAGGCCAGAATCGAACGCACCGGCACACCACGCTTGTCGATCTTCGCCAGGCCTTTCGGCGCATCGCCCTGCTCGGCCATGCCCAGCAACATGCGGCTATTGCAGTAAGTGCCGCTGTTGTACACCGACAGCGCCGCGGTCAGTACCACGAAGTTGAGGATGTGCGCGGCGGTGCTGCTGCCGAGCATCGAGAACACTTGCACGAACGGGCTGCCGCTGTACGAATCGCCGGACGCGTTAAGGGTTTCCAGCAGGCTGTCCCAAGGGGTCAGCGACAGCAGGATGACCAGTGCGCCGATGTAGAAAATCAGGATGCGGTAGATGACCTGATTGATCGCTTTCGGGATCACGGTTTTCGGCTTGTCGGCTTCTGCTGCGGTGAAACCGAGCATTTCCAGACCGCCGAAAGAGAACATGATGATCGCCATGGCCATCACCAGTCCGCTGACGCCGTTCGGGAAGAACCCACCGTGCGACCACAGGTTGGTTACCGAAGCTTGCGGGCCGCCGTTGCCGCTGACCAGCAGGTAGCTGCCGAGCGCAATCATGCCGACGATCGCCACAACCTTGATGATCGCGAACCAGAATTCGGCTTCACCGAAGACTTTGACGTTGGCCAGGTTGATCGCGTTGATCAGTACGAAGAAGGCTGCTGCAGAGGCCCAGGTCGGAATGTCCGGCGCCCAGTAGTGAATGTACTTGCCGACCGCCGTCAGCTCCGACATGCCCACCAGAATGTACAGAATCCAGCAGTTCCAGCCCGACAGGAAACCGGCAAAGCCTCCCCAGTACTTGTGCGCAAAGTGGCTGAAGGAACCGGCCACCGGCTCCTCGACGATCATTTCACCCAGCTGGCGCATGATCATGAAGGCGATGAAGCCGCAGATGGCGTAGCCGAGGATCATCGACGGGCCGGCGGATTTCAGTACCCCGGCCGAGCCGAGGAACAATCCGGTACCGATCGCGCCACCGAGGGCGATCAGTTGAATGTGGCGATTTTTCAGGCCGCGTTTCAGCTCGCCTGATTGCGAGGGTTGTCCACTCATGAAAAAGGTCTCACGCAAGGTTTGATGATGTTCAGTAGACGTTGCTGCAAGGTTGCGATTTCAAGCAGCCCCGATCAAACCCCAGCGCAGGCACCAGGAGTTCAGCTCAATTACAACGGTCATGCGTCACCTGTTTGTTTTTATCTGTGACGAAATCGAACCCGAAACGCTTGTGGCGCGACGGAGTGAACAAGGCGGGTAGCCTTGAGTTTTGCGCGATTACGCAGAGGGTCACAGTTAAAACGCGGCGCATTGTACACCGCTAACCCCCTGCTGCCAGACCCCGCTGAATCAGCGTGTCGGTTGCCGGGATTGCGTGTGTCCGTTTCGAGAGGCTCGAACGGCTGCAAAATTTGAGTCAGGCCTTTGCGGGCCATCGACGTGGACGAGGAAAAAACCGTCCCACGGAGAGAAGTGGAAATCAGTCACGGCGTTCATTGCGCCTCCTTGTTGTTATGCACCTGCACGGCAGGCATGGGGCGCATCTCACCCTGCAAACGTCGCTGAAACAAGCGGCCCAGAGCCTTACGTCGGGCTCGGCCCATTGGGCTTCGGAAGCTTTTCCTTACACCCACGCGGGAACCTACCATTGACGGCGATTTAGCGGCTTTTTCGTAAATATTTCTTTACGAGTCGTAACGTAGAGTTTCCATTTCAGAATTTTCTGTAGGACGTCTGTTGGTTAACGGTCATCGGGGTTTTAACGAGGAATTAATTTGTTGAGACCACTGGCCCATTCGCGAGCAAGCCCGCTCCCACAGGGAGCGGGCTTGCTCGCGAAGAGGCCCGATCAGACACCGAACACCTTTCTTCAGACGAAAAAAAACGCCAACCCCGCGGTTGGCGTTTTTGCTCGAGCTTGAAGCTTGCCGCTAGAAGCTCACAGCCGCCTTATTCAGGCTTGCGACGACCAAACCCCGGACGCTGACCCGAACCGGCCGGCGCACCGCGGCGCTTGCCCGACGGCTTGTCGCCATCAACCAGCTTGATCCCCGGACGCTTCGACGTCGGTTTAGCCGGACGCTTGTTGGTGGTGTCCGCTGGACGATCCGCCACTGGCGTACCGCGACCGGCAGGCGCGCCACGCTCGCCACGTTCAGTGCGACCGTTAGTCGGACGCGGAGCGCGCTCGCCGTCACGGGCGACCGGCTTGCGTGCCGGACGCTCGCCTTCGATCTGCGGCTCGCGGCTTGGGCGTGGGCCGGTCGGTGCGCCAGCGGCTGGACGCAGGGTGCGTACGCGCTCGGTCTTGCCCATCGGACGCGACGATTTACGCTGCATACGCTCAAGCTTGTCTTTGCTCTTGGCGTTCAGTTGCGGCATCGCCACTGGCGTCAGGCCGACTTCAGCACTGAGGATGTCGACTTCGTACTGGCTCATTTCGCGCCAGCGGCCCATCGGCAGGTCGGAGTTGAGGAACACCGGACCGAAACGCACGCGCTTCAGACGGCTGACCACCAGACCCTGCGATTCCCACAGACGACGAACCTCACGGTTACGACCTTCCATCACCACGCAGTGGTACCAGTGGTTGAAGCCTTCGCCACCCGGCGCCTGCTTGATGTCGGTGAACTTGGCCGGGCCGTCTTCCAGCACCACGCCAGCCTTCAGTCGCTCGATCATCTCGTCGTCGACTTCACCGCGTACACGCACGGCGTACTCGCGGTCCATCTCGTAGGACGGGTGCATCAGGCGGTTGGCCAGCTCACCGTCGGTGGTGAACATCAGCAAACCGGTGGTGTTGATGTCGAGACGACCGATGTTGATCCAGCGACCTTCTTTCGGACGCGGCAGCTTGTCGAACACGGTCGGACGGCCTTCCGGGTCGTCACGGGTGCAGATCTCGCCATCGGGTTTGTTGTACATGATCACGCGGCGTACCGATTCGGCCGCTTCTTCGCGCTTGATCACCTTGCCATCAATGGTGATGGCGTCGTGCAGATCGACACGCAGACCGAGGGTGGCGTCTTTGCCATTGACCTTGATCCGGCCCTGGCTGATCCAGGATTCCACGTCACGGCGCGAGCCGACGCCGATACGGGCGAGGACTTTCTGCAGTTTTTCGCCTGCTGGGCCGATTGGCTGGTCGTCTTGCTGATCTTTGATACTCATCTGGGCACCTCCCGGTGTGGTCTGTTCAGGCGCTCTGAATTGGGGGCCTGAAGCATTGAAATCTGGGTTCTCGGCCGAAGGGATCGGCGAAGGGTCGCGAATCATACGCGGATGTGCGCCATCGCGCATCAGAGACTAGCTGATCAATGGACAGTTATTTCTTTTTCCGCCGACCGGCGCCACCGAGTTTGATCAGGCGCAGCGCGGCTTCGGCCAGCACCGTGCGCTTGTCGTCCTTGTCGAGTTTCTTCCAGGCTTTGATCTCACGCTTGCTGCGGCCGCAGCCGAGGCAGATGTCGTCGCTGAATTTGCAGAGGCTGATGCACGGGTCTTTTGTCGAACTCATTTGGGTACCTTTGGGAGATCAAAAGATCGCAGCCTGCGGCAGCTCCTACATTGGAATGCGGCCCTTGTAGAAGCTGCCGAAGGCTGCGATCTTTTCGGCGCCCCTCAGTCTTCGAACTCGCGGCGTTCGGCTTCGATGGCTTCGGCCAGTGCGCGGGCTTCGGCTTCTTCTTCGCTCAGCTCGGGTTCGGGCGCGGGTTGTTCGAGGGCGGCGACGGCGGCCAACAGCTTTTCGCGCGCTTCGGCGACGCCGAGAATGTCCTCTTCCGGTTCGGCTTCTGGCTCGGCTTCAAGTTCAACTTCAATGACGGGCTCGGGCTCAGACTCAATTTCTGTTTCGGGCATCGGCGCCTCACCGTCCGCCGCATCCCGCAGCAAATCGTCGAAGTCGGTCTTGATCCCCTCCTCCATGCTGTCCAGCTCCAGCAGCAAGGTGTGGAAACTGGTTTCTTCTTTCTCTTCCTCCGGCTCGGCACTGGCGTCGGCCAGTTCCTGCAAACTCTGCGGCACTGGCGCGTCGTCGAAATCGAGCACCGGATCAGTTTCCATTTCGCGCAGCTCGGCCAGTGGCGGCAGGTCTTCGAGGTTCTTCAGGTTGAAGTGATCGAGAAACATCTTGGTGGTGGCGAACATCGCCGGTTTGCCCGGCACGTCGCGGTAACCGACAACACGAATCCACTCGCGCTCCAGCAAGGTTTTGACGATGTTGCTGTTCACCGCCACACCACGCACGTCTTCGATCTCGCCACGGGTGATTGGCTGGCGATAGGCGATCAGCGCGATGGTTTCCAGCAGGGCACGGGAATAACGCTGCGGGCGCTCCTCCCAGAGTCGGCCAACCCACGGCGAAAACTTCTCGCGAATCTGCAGGCGATAGCCCGACGAGACTTCCTTGAGCTCGAACGCACGGCCCTCGCAGGACTTGCCCAGCAGGGTCAGGGCTTTCTTGAAGACTGCAGGCTCAGGCCGTTCGCCCTCTTCGAACAGTTCAAAAAGACGCTCAAGGGATTGCGGCTTTCCCGAGGCCAACAGAAAGGCTTCAAGCAGGGGAGCCAGCTCGCGGGGTTCAGTCAGGTTCATGTTTCGACTCGTTATTCGGCTCGGGCTCGCACGTGGATCGCGGCGAACGGCTCATTCTGCACCAGCTCGACCAAGGATTCCTTGACCAGTTCAAGGATTGCCATAAAGGTCACCACCACACCCAGCCTGCCCTCTTCGGCAGTGAACAGCTCGACAAACGGCACAAAACCGCCGCCCTTGAGGCGTTCCAGCACATCGCTCATGCGTTCGCGGGTGGACAGTGCTTCACGACTGACCTGGTGGCTTTCAAACATATCGCCACGGCGCAACACTTCGGCCATGCACATCAAAATTTCTTCCAGAGCTACATCCGGCAACAGCTTGCGCGCGCGGGCTTCCGGGGCATCGAGCTTGGGCACGACCACGTCGCGGCCGACGCGGCTGAGGTTGTCGATGCCTTCGGCGGCAGCCTTGAAACGCTCGTATTCCTGCAAACGGCGGATCAGTTCGGCGCGCGGGTCGTCTTCTTCGTCTTCGACAGTTTCGGCGCGCGGCAGGAGCATGCGCGACTTGATCTCGGCGAGCATTGCCGCCATCACCAGATACTCGGCGGCGAGTTCCAGGCGCACCGACTGCATCAACTCGACGTAACCCATGTACTGGCGGGTGATTTCCGCCACCGGGATGTCGAGAATGTTGATGTTCTGTTTGCGGATCAGGTACAGCAGCAGGTCGAGCGGGCCTTCGAAGGCTTCAAGAAACACCTCGAGCGCATCCGGCGGGATGTACAGGTCGAGCGGCATTTCCATGACCGCCTGGCCATAGACCATGGCAAACGGCAGTTCCTGCTGAGCATCGGCCTGGGGATCGACAACGGTTTCCACTGCGGACATTCAGGCCTCGACCATGAATGGCGTCGGATCGCCGCAACCGACGCGCACCACTTCCGGGTCGTCGCCGGTCAGGTCGATCACGGTGGAGGCTTTGATGCCGCCGAAACCGCCATCCACGATCAAGTCCACCTGGTGTTCGAGCAACTGACGCATTTCGTACGGATCGCTGAGCGGGTCTTCATCGCCGGGCATGATCAGGGTCACGCTCATCAGCGGCTCGCCCAGTTCGGCCAGCAGCGCCAGCGCAATCGGATGGCTCGGCACGCGCAGACCGATGGTGCGTTTCTTCGGGTGCAGCAACAGGCGCGGCACTTCGCGGGTAGCGTTGAGAATAAAAGTGTAAGGCCCCGGCAGGTGCGCCTTGAGAATGCGGAAGGTGCCGGTGTCGATCTTGGCGTAATTGCCCAGTTGCGACAGGTCGCTGCAGATCAGCGCGAAGTTGTGCTTTTCATCGAGCTGACGCAGGCGTCGCACACGTTCGATGGCAGTCTTGTCGCCGATCTGGCAACCGATCGCGTAGGAAGAGTCCGTGGGATACACCACTACCCCGCCCTTGCGGATGATCTCGACCGCCTGTTTGATCAGGCGCGCTTGCGGGTTTTCCGGATGAATCTGGAAAAATTGACTCACATTCTCTACCTGTTCAGACGGCGGCAATATCTGTGTCATGTTTGAACCGACACCACAGGGGTGGAAGGTCCTCGGGAACCGGCCGGTACTGGCCGATCTCGGACCAGCCGCCAGGGCCATGGAAGTCACTGCCGGCGCTGACCAGCAGACCGAACTCACGGGCAAGGATTGCCAGGCTGCCCACCTGTTCCGCAGGCTGGTGGCCATTGACCACCTCGATTGCATGCCCGCCTGCTTGAATATAGTCGGCAATCAGCTTTCGGCGCTTGCTGCGGGTGAAATCGTAGTGCCACGGATGCGCCAGGCTGACCCAGGCATTGGCGGCCCGCAACGTGCCGACGGTGTCTTCCAGCGTCGGCCAGTGCAGCTTGACGTCGCCCAACTTGCCGGCGCCGAGCCACTTGCGAAAGGCCTCTGCGCGATCCTTAACGAAACCTTCACGTACCATCCAGTCAGCGAAATGCGGACGGGCCGGCGCGTTGCCGCTGTCGCCCAGTTCCTGCTGGATTTTCCGCGCGCCGTCGAGGGCGCCGGGCATGCCTTTGAGGGCGAGCTTGCGGCTTATTTCTTCCGACCGCAGCCAGCGCCCATCGTGCAATTTGGCGATGGCCTCGACCAACGGCGCGGCGTTGACGTCGAAACCGTAGCCCAGCACATGAATGGTTGCGCCGCCCCAAGTGCAGGACAATTCGACGCCGTTGACCAGTTGCATGCCCAATTCATTGGCGGTCGCGCGCGCTTCAGCGAGGCCTTCGAGGGTGTCGTGGTCGGTCAACGCCAGGACTCGCACGCCGTTTTCGAACGCACGCGCAACCAGAACCGCAGGCGCCAGTGCGCCATCGGAGGCCGTGCTATGGCAGTGCAAATCAACATTCACGGAGAGTTGTAACCTCAAATCAGCTGGCGCTATCGCGCGCCCATATGTTTGTTATTATGCCGCCACATCCAGCTTCTGGCTCTTACTGTGAAACAATTCATCGATTTCATCCCGCTTCTGCTGTTTTTCATCGTTTACAAACTTGATCCACGGGTGGTCGATGTCGCGGGCCATGAAGTCACTGTAGGCGGTATTTACAGCGCCACCGCGATGCTGATCATCAGCTCCCTGGTGGTGTACGGCGCGCTTTTCATCAAACAGCGCAAGCTGGAAAAGAGCCAGTGGCTGACCCTGATCGCGTGTCTGGTGTTCGGTAGCCTGACGCTGGCCTTCCACAGCGAAACCTTCCTCAAGTGGAAAGCCCCGGTGGTCAACTGGCTGTTTGCCGTCGCGTTCATTGGCAGCCACTTCATCGGTGACCGCCTGCTGATCAAACGGATCATGGGCCACGCGCTGACCCTGCCGGATCCGGTCTGGACGCGCCTTAACATCGCCTGGATCGCCTTTTTCCTGTTCTGCGGGGCCGCCAACCTGTTCGTCGCCTTCACCTTCCAGAGCTACTGGGTGGACTTCAAGGTGTTCGGCAGCCTGGGCATGACCCTGGTGTTCCTGGTCGCACAGGGCATTTACCTGTCGCGCCACCTGCACGATGCCGATACCCCAACAACACCAAAAACCGAGGACTGACATGCTCTACGCAATCATTGCCACCGACGTCGCCAACTCGCTGGAAGCTCGCCTGGCCGCGCGCCCTGCGCATCTGGAGCGCCTGCAAGCGCTCAAGGGCGAAGGCCGCATCGTATTGGCCGGCCCACACCCGGCCGTCGACAGCAATGATCCGGGCGCCGCAGGTTTCACCGGCAGCCTGATCGTCGCCGAGTTCGACTCCCTGAGCGCTGCGCAGGCATGGGCTGATGCTGATCCGTATATTGCGGCGGGTGTGTATGCCAATGTGGTCGTCAAACCATTCAAACAAGTACTCCCTTAAACAGATCTGCAGTGTGCCGAGGGGTTCTGTGGCGAGGGGATTTATCCCCGTTGGGTGGCGAAGCCGCCCCAAAGCCATCCAATGCGGTGTGCCTGACACACCGCATTCATTGATTCACGACTGCTGCGCAGCCGAACGGGGCGGTGCGACGTTTCGCTAAATCCCCTCACCACAAATACTCATCTGACTCAAATACTCAGCTGTCCCAAAATACCCACCTGCCACAGAATACTCATCAGCCACAAAATATCTGTCAGCCACCAACATCACCTCCCGCGCACTGAACCTTCTCGCTTCTCACCCATCTCAATCGCTCATTATTCTCGTTCGTCTGCCGACAACCTGCCCACTATCCATTGGGAAGCAGGTGTTGCGATGCGCAAGGGTTCGTTGTGTCTGATGTTGATCACGCTGACGATCATGGCGCCCGCCCATGGTGAGGAAAACGCCGAAGGCGGCAATTCCACGCCATTGTCATTGAGCGCCGGCAGCCAGATCACCGAGTTGCAGCAGCGCCTCAAGGCCAGCGAGCAGCAGCGAGAAGAACTGAACAAACAACTGCAAAATGTCGACAACGAACGCGAAAGCGCTCAGCTCGCCCGGTTGCGCCAGGAGAACCAGCGCCTCAAGCTGCAACTCAAGGAAGCACAGGCCAGCCCGCTCCCGCGTTTGTTGACCGATCAACAGCAGTGGTTCGTCACGGGAGCCGGGGTAGCGCTATTGGCGCTGCTCTGCGGTATCTTTGCCAGTGGAGCAAGCCGAAAACGTCGGCAATGGCTAAATTGAGTGAGTCATGAGCGAGCTGTTACTGATTGATGATGACCAGGAGTTGTGCGAACTCCTGAGTAGCTGGTTAAGCCAGGAAGGCTTCCAGGTGCGCGCCTGCCACGATGGCCAGAGCGCCCGTAAAGCGTTGGCCGAAACCGCTCCGGCGGCGGTGGTGCTGGACGTGATGCTGCCCGACGGCAGCGGTCTGGAACTGCTCAAGCAGTTGCGCAACGATCACGCTGATCTGCCGGTGTTGATGTTGTCGGCCCGTGGCGAACCGCTGGATCGTATCCTCGGCCTGGAACTCGGCGCCGACGATTATCTGGCCAAACCGTGTGACCCGCGTGAACTGACCGCGCGTCTGCGCGCCGTATTGCGCCGCAGTCACCCGGCCGCCGTGTCGACGCAACTGGAACTGGGCGACCTGAGTTTCAGCCCGGTGCGCGGTGTGGTCAGCATCGACGAGAAAGAACTGACCCTCACTGTTTCCGAAAGTCGTTTGCTCGAAGCGCTGCTCAAGCAGCCCGGCGAACCACTGGACAAGCAGGAACTGGCGCAGATCGCCCTTGGCCGCAAACTGACCCTGTACGACCGCAGCCTCGACATGCACGTCAGCAACCTGCGCAAAAAAATCGGCCCCCACCCCGACGGCCGCCCACGCATCGTCGCCCTGCGCAGCCGTGGTTACTACTACAGCCTCTGAATTACGCCCGTCCCGCACGGGGATGACGATAAATCGCCCCCTGTAGGAGCTGCCGAAGGCTGCGATCTTTTGATCTTGTTTTTCTGATCGTTCCCACGCTCTGCGTGGGAATGCAGCCGGGGACGCTCTGCGTCCCACAGTCAAAAGATCGCAGCGTGCCGCAGCTCCTACAGGGATATGTGTAAGGCTGATGACGAAGCGTCTTTACCCAAGCTTTACGTAGCGCTGACCGCCGCTGACCTTGATCTCCGTAATCTGAACTCATCCGGAACGTACCGGGAACGAGACAAGGAGATTCACCATGCGCAAGACTCTTATCGCTCTGATGTTCGCTGCCGCTCTGCCAACCGTCGCCATGGCCATGCCGCAAGATGGCGGCCCGATGGGTGGCCCGCTCGACGGCCCACGCCACGGCGGTCAGATGCACGGCATGCACGGCAAAGGCCCGTACAGCCAACTCGACCTGTCCCGCGAACAACGCGAGCAGATCCGCAAGATCATGGGCGAGCAGATGCACGAGCGTAAGCAAGTGGTCGACAAGTACCTGGAAAAACTCTCGCCAGCGGATCAGAAAGCCCTGAAAGACGAGATGGCCGCCAACCACAAGAAAGGCGAGGCCGATGTTCGTGCGGTGCTGAAGCCGGATCAACAGAAGAAATTCGACGAGATCCAGAAAAAGCAGGCTGAACGCCGCGCCGAATGGGCCGAGTTCAAGGCGTGGAAAGCGCAACAGCCGCAAAAAGCGCAATAATGTTCTGACCATGGCCCAACGGCTAACCCCGTTGGGCCTGTTTGCACTTGCCCCTGTAGGAGCTGCGGCACGCTGCGATCTTTTGACTGTGGGATTCCCACGCAGAGCATGGGAACGATCAGATCGCAGCGTGCCGCAGCTCCTACAGTGGTTTATGTTTGATTGAGGATTTTCTGTGCGTTCATTGTTCTGGCGTATTCTCGCGAGCTTCTGGCTGGCCATCGCATTGGTGGCCGGGTTGTCGATTCTGCTCGGGCATATGCTCAATCAGGACGCGTGGATCCTCAGCCGCCATCCGGGCCTCAACACCTTGGCCGGCGACTGGACGCAAACCTACGAAGCCCAGGGCGAGGAAGCCGCTCAGGACATCCTCGAACAACGCAAACGTCAATATCACATCGACGTCCAGGTGCTGAACGAATCCGGCGATCCGGTCGTACGCGGCACCTTCCCGCGCCGCGCCGCCGCGTTCGAAGCCCGGCAGAACAACGATGACCGCCGCCTGCCATGGCGCCGCCTCACTGACGAATTCACCAGCGAAAAAACCGGCGACACCTACCTGTTCATCTACCGCATCCCGCACCCGGAACTCGACGCCTGGCACCGCGAAAGCCTGCTTTGGCCGCTGAGTGCGTTGGGCATCGCGCTGGTCGTACTGACCCTGTTCAGCTTACTGGTAACTTTCTCCATCACCCGCCCGCTCAGTCGATTACGCGGCGCGGTGCATGATCTGGGGCAGACCACCTATCAGCAAAACAGCCTGGCCAAACTGGCCAACCGCCGCGATGAATTCGGCGTACTCGCCACCGACTTCAACCGCATGGGCGCGCGCTTGCAAAGCCTGATCGGCAGCCAGCGCCAGTTGCTGCGCGACGTTTCCCACGAATTACGTTCACCACTGGCGCGGCTGCGCATTGCTTTGGCGCTGGCCGAACGGGCCAATCCGGAAGAACGCGAAAAGCTTTGGCCGCGCCTGACCCGCGAGTGCGATCGCCTCGAAGCGTTGATCAGCGAGATTCTGGTGCTGGCACGGGTCGATGCGGACAACGCCAGTGCGGAAGACGTGGACTT
Source organism: Pseudomonas rustica (assembly GCF_049959085.1). Taxonomy (NCBI): domain Bacteria; kingdom Pseudomonadati; phylum Pseudomonadota; class Gammaproteobacteria; order Pseudomonadales; family Pseudomonadaceae; genus Pseudomonas; species Pseudomonas rustica. The sequence goes on from NZ_CP188200.1 coordinate 3,914,470, forward strand.
GAATGCCCTGCTGAGTACTTTGCAGAAGGACGCAAAACTCGGTTCGCCCGAGCAGACAGTGCGTCTGGACGTTGAACCGAATCTGCAACTCAAAGGTTGGCCGACGATGATTGAGCGGGCCGTCGATAATCTTCTGCGTAATGCTCAGCGCTTCAACCCCGAGGGTCAGGCGATTGAAATGCAGGCCTCGCGTCAGGGCGAAAAAATTATCGTCAGCGTGCGCGACCATGGGCCGGGGGTGCAGGCCGAACATTTGAGTCAGTTGGGTGAACCGTTCTATCGCGCGCCGGGGCAGACGGCGGCGGGACATGGTTTGGGCCTGGCGATTGCGCGGCGGGCGGCGGAGCGGCATGGCGGGAGTTTGACGTTGGCCAATCATCCGCAGGGCGGGTTTGTCGCGAGTCTGGAATTGCCGTTGGTGCCGGGCGCGGTGGTTCAGCCGTAGATTTTCGATGATGCAAAAAGATCGCAGCCTGCGGCAGCTCCTACAGGAAAACGCATTCCAATGTAGGAGCTGCCGCAGGCTGCGATCTTTTGATTTTAAGCCTTACCGGGCCAGGCGCTGACGAACTCGGCCAGGTCAACCTTCTCCGCCACACGCGGTTCTTTCTGTGGGGTGCCGAGGTAGAGGAATGCGATCACTTCTTCACCTTCCGCCAAGCCCAAACCCTGCGCCACGTGCCGGGAATACGCCAAATCCCCGGTGCGCCACACCGCGCCAATCCCCTGCGCATACGCCGCCAGCAAAATCCCGTGCGCCGCGCACCCGGCGGCGAGTAACTGCTCAGCCTTCGGATACTTCACGTGTTCCTGCAATTTAGCGATCACCACAACCACCAACGGCGCTCGCAGCGGGCCGTTGCGGGCCTTGTCGATCATCGCTTCGGTGACTTCGCCTGCCTGCTGCTGCGCCGCTTCGGCCAGCAACTCGCCCATTTGCTCGCGCGCCGCGCCTTCGACGGTCAGGAAGCGATACGGCTGCAGATGCCCGTGATCCGGTGCGCGCATCGCGGCGCCAAACAAGGCTTCGCGCTGTTCGGCAGTAGGGGCCGGTTCGACCAGTCGTGGAACGGAAACACGGTTGAGCAACGCGTCGAGAGCCTGCATCGGCCACCTCCTGAAAAATATGTGCGGTTATTCTAGCTGTAACTGCCAACAGGATGCCGGTTTACATGCCCTGCCCCGCAGGTAGAATGGCGCCCTCCCCACCACAGCCCGAGCGGACTTCATGGCGTTGCCGACCTTACGGATCATTGGTTTCATCATCGGCATCTTCCTGATCACGCTGGCTGTCGCCATGGTCGTGCCCATGGCCACCCTGGTGATTTTCGATCGCACCAGCGATCTGCCGTCGTTCCTCTGGGCGAGCATGATCACCTTCGTCGCCGGCCTCGCGCTGGTGATTCCGGGTCGGCCCGAACACATTCATTTGCGCCCGCGCGACATGTATTTGCTCACCGTCAGCAGTTGGCTGGTGGTGTGCATTTTCGCCGCGCTGCCGTTTCTGCTGACCCAGCACATCAGCTACACCGACTCGTTTTTCGAGAGTATGTCCGGGATCACCGCCACCGGTTCGACCGTGCTCAATCATCTCGACGACATGTCCCCCGGCATCCTGATGTGGCGCTCGTTGCTGCACTGGATCGGCGGCATCGGCTTTATCGGTATGGCGGTGGCAATTCTGCCGCTGTTGCGCATCGGTGGCATGCGCCTGTTCCAGACTGAATCGTCCGACCGTTCGGAAAAGGTCATGCCGCGCTCGCACATGGTGGCGCGCCTGATCGTGGCAGCGTACGTCGGCATCACCATTGTCGGCAGCCTCGCATTCTGGTGGGCCGGGATGAGCCCGTTCGATGCGATCAACCACGCGATGTCGGCGATTTCCACCGGCGGCTTCTCGACCTCCGACCAGTCGCTGGCCAAGTGGACGCAACCGGCGGTGCACTGGGTTGCGGTGGTGATCATGATTCTCGGCAGCCTGCCGTTCACCCTGTACGTGGCGACCATGCGCGGCAACCGCAAGGCGTTGATCCGCGATCAGCAGGTGCAGGGTTTGCTGGGGATGTTGCTGGTGACGTGGCTGGTGCTTGGCACCTGGTATTGGTGGACGACCAACCTGCATTGGCTGGACGCGCTGCGCCACGTAGCGCTGAACGTGACCTCGGTGGTCACCACCACTGGTTTCGCCCTCGGCGATTACAGCCTGTGGGGCAACTTCTCGCTGATGCTGTTTTTCTATCTGGGTTTTGTCGGCGGCTGCTCCGGCTCGACCGCGGGCGGGATCAAGATTTTCCGTTTCCAGGTCGCCTACATCCTGCTCAAGGCCAACCTTAATCAGTTGATTCATCCACGCGCGGTGATCAAGCAGAAGTACAACGGTCACCGTCTCGACGAAGAGATCGTGCGTTCGATTCTGACCTTTTCGTTCTTTTTCGCCATCACCATCTGCGTGATCGCCCTGCTGCTATCGCTGCTCGGCGTCGACTGGATGACCGCGCTGACCGGCGCTGCCAGCACCGTGTCCGGCGTTGGCCCCGGCCTGGGCGAAACCATTGGCCCGGCGGGCAACTTCGCCACCCTGCCGGATGCGGCGAAGTGGATTCTGTCGTTCGGCATGCTGCTCGGCCGACTCGAGATCATTACGGTGTTTGTGCTGTGTATTCCGGCATTTTGGCGTCATTGACCGCGTTCGGCGCCTGCAACAGCCGCGCCCGGTAATCGCCGGGCGTGGTGTCGAACCAGCGGCGGAAGGCGCGAAAGAAATTGCTCGGGTCGGCGAAGCCCAACAGATAAGCGATTTCCAGCAAGGTCATGCTCGGTTGCGCCAGATACTGCTCGGCCAGTTCGCGGCGGGTGTCATCGAGCAACTGCTGAAAACTCGTGCCCTCCTCCTGCAAGCGCCGCTGCAACGTGCGCTGAGATAAATGCAGAGTTTGCGCCACGGTGTCGCGCTTCGGCTCGCCTTGCGGGAGTAAACGGCACAGCACCTGCCGTGCCTTGTGCGTGACCCGGCTCTCGGAAAACCGCGCCAGATATTCCCCGGCAAAACGATCATGCAGCAGCGCCATCGCCTCGTTGGCGGTGGGCAGCGGCGCTTCCATGTCGGCGCGTTCGAAGATCAGCGCATCGTATGGCGCGTTGAACACCAACGGCGCATGGAAAGCTTGTTTATACGGTTCGAGATCGGCGGGTTGGGCGCCCTGCACCAACACTTTGACCGGGTGCAGCGTACGCCCGCTCAACCAGCCGCACAGGCCCAACGCGCAGGCCAGAGAGGCTTCGGCGCTTTGTCGGGTCGGCGGCAGATGATCGCCGTGCACGGTCAGAATCAGCGCATAGCCTTCTTCGAGCAGACGAAAACTCAGGTCGGCACTTTCGGCGATGATCCGCTGATAGCGCACCAGCCGTTGAAAGCCTTCAGCGAGCGTATTGCTCGACATCAGCGCGTAACCGGCGACATGAAACGATGCCGGTCGCACCACTTTGCCCATGTTCAGGCCGATCGCCGGATTACCGGACAGCTCGACCGCCCGTTGCCAGAGCCGGGTCATGGAATCTTGCGGGAAGCGTGCATCCGGATCATCCAGAGCCGTGTAATCGAGCCCCAGTTGCTTGAACAGAACCCGGCAATCCAGGCCGTCCATCTCCAATGCTTTGACAATCCCCATCGCCCAGCTTGCAGAAGTCGTTCGTTCGCTCATGGCGTTTTTCTTTTACATGATGGGCCGCATGTTACGGCCTGATTTGCGAAGGATACTAAAGTGGCGCCGATTGTCACTGGCCCACGCCAATGATCACTCTAGACTCAAATAAGCTACCCGCAGAACAACTCGTCGCCAGAACAATAACCACAGAGAACGCGGTCGTGGAAAACATCAAGCAATTCAACAGCTTCGCTGAGTTCTATCCGTATTACCTCAGTGAGCACAACAACAGCACCTGCCGGCGTCTGCATTTCATCGGCACGACGCTGGTTATTTTCATTCTGGCGATGACCATCGCCAAAGGCGCCTGGCTGCTGTTATTGGCCGTGCCATTGGCGGGGTACAGCTTTGCCTGGATCGGGCATTTCTTTTTCGAGAAGAACCGGCCGGCGACTTTCCAGCATCCGCTGTACAGCCTGCTCGGCGATTTCGTCATGTACCGCGACATGATCCTGGGTCGCGTGGCGTTCTAAACAATAAGAAACACGAGGTTTGCCGATGAATGCCAATGCCCGTTTCACCCATATGAAGGATGGCACGCAGGAAGACTGGGCGATCATCGCCTCGGACTTCAGCGCCTACGCCAAACAATTGCCCTCGCGGATCATGGCGCACCTGAAATTGCTTGAAGGCGACTTCGGCGGCTTCCCGGTGGATCGCCTGACCCACTCGCTGCAAACCGCAACCCGCGCTTTTCGTGATGGTCGCGACGAGGAATACGTGGTCTGCGCGTTGCTGCATGACATTGGTGACACTCTGGGTTCTTACAACCATCCGGACATTGCGGCGGCGATTCTCAAGCCGTTTGTCAGTGCCGATAATTTGTGGATGGTAGAGAAACACGGGGTGTTTCAGGGGTACTACTTCTTTCATCATTTGGGCATGGATCGGCATTTGCGCGAGCAGTTTGCCGGGCATCCGCAGTATCAGGCGACGGCCGAGTTTTGCGCCAAGTACGATGCGGCGGCGTTTGATCCGGCGTATGACACGCTGCCGTTGAGCTTTTTTGAACCGATGATGGAGCGCTTGTTTGCGCAGCCGAAGAACTCGATTTACAAGGCGGCGATGGAAGAACATAGCCCAGCCTAAGATCAAAAGATCGCAGCCTTCGGAAGCTCCTACACAGGTCTCATGTAGGAGCTGCCGAAGGCTGCGATCTTTTGCATTTAAGCGAGTTCGGCGACTTTAGCCGCTTTTAGCTCCGCCTCTCGCGCCTGCGCATCCGCCAGCCGATACAACTCGATCGTGCCATCCCAATGCTCGATCAGCGCCGTACACGACTCCACCCAATCGCCGCAGTTGAGGTAATCCACCTCACCGACCTTACGAATTTCGGCATGGTGAATGTGCCCGCAGACCACCCCCTGCAACCCGCGCTTCACGCACTCATGGGCGATGGCTTCTTCGAAGTCGCTGATAAAACTCACCGCCGTCTTCACCTTGTGCTTGAGATACGCCGACAGCGACCAATAGCCGTAGCCATAGCGCGCCCGCCAGTGGTTGAGCCAGCGATTCAGGGTCAGGGTAAATTCGTAAGCCGAATCGCCGAGGAAGGCCAGCCAGCGGTGATATCGGGTGATCACATCAAACTGATCGCCGTGAATCACCAACAGATGGCGGCCATCGGCGGTGACATGCACCGCTTCGTCGACCAACTGAATATTGCCGAGAATCAGCTTCGAGTAACGGCGCAAGAACTCATCGTGATTGCCGGTGACATAGATCACCTCGGTGCCGCGCTTGCTCATGGTGAGCAAGCGCCGGATCACGTTGGTGTGCGCTTGCGGCCAGTACATGCCGCCGCGCAGTTTCCAGCCGTCGATGATGTCGCCGACCAGATACACCTTGTCGGCGTGATAGCCCTTGAGGAACGTCGACAAGTGCTCGGCCTGGCAATCGCGCGTGCCCAGGTGCACGTCGGAGATCCACAGGGTTCGCACCCGTTGTTTGCGGCTGGGTCTGGCGAGCTCGGCGCTGGTCATGGGCAACCCTCTGCGATGTTTTCGCCACTCTGCGCGCGTCCGGTTAATCGACCATGACAGCCGCGAGTCAGTCGTGTGACAGCGCACACTGCGCCCGCCGGTGTAGACTGCAGGCCTGCCCGGAGACTTGTTTATGCGCCCGATTCTCACCCTGCGTCAGTACACCCGCGATCTGATCGTCCACAGCCACGAGCACGCCCAACTGGTGTTCGGGCTGTCCGGTGCGCTGGATTTCGAGGTCGAGGGCCGTGGCAGTCAGGTGCGTCAGCAAAGTTTTGTGGTGATCCCTTCGGGCGCGCACCACGCTTGCGGCAGTCCCGATGGCAGTCGTTGTCTGGTGATGGACATTCCTGACGGGCAATGGCTGGTGGATTCGTTGGGTGAACATGCCGAGGCCAGCCGCCGCTTGCTCGATCAGCCTGCGCGCCTGTCGCTGGATTCCGGGCAGAGTCAGTTGGTCAGTTGGCTGGCGAACAGCCCGGTCAGCGATCCATTGATCGCGCAGCAAGGCTCGGTATTACTGCTGGCCAGTCTCAATCATGCGAAACCAGCCGAACTGACTGCCCGCCGTTTGCCTTATGCGGCGCTGGATGCGCACATCGAGCAGAACGCGGCTTATCCGCTGCAAGTTGCCGATCTGGCGCGGGTTGCCGGGCTGTCGAGTGCGCGGCTGCATGCGCGGTTTATGGCGGAATGCGGGCAGACGCCGATGGATTACATGCGCAGTCGACGCCTGCATCTGGCGGTGCAAATGTTGCGCGACACGCTTTTGCCGATGGGCGAGATTGCCAGTCGCGTCGGTTACAGCTCGCAAAGCGCCTTCTCGGCCGCCGTCCTGCGCGAGTTCGGCTCATCACCCGGCCAGCTTCGCCGCGACTCCGGCGACAAAAGACGATAGTCCGCCGACAGACTTACTGATCTCCACACGCTTAAATGTAGGAGCTGCCGAAGGCTGCGATCTTTTGATGTTGTTTTTTAAAAGCAAGATCAAAAGATCGCAGCCTTCGGCAGCTCCTACAGTGAGATTGTGTCAGTGATTTTGTTTGAGATAGAAGGATTGCAATGACCCCGCGTACCGCCCTCGGCGCTCTACATATTGGTGCTTTGATGTTTGGCCTGACCGGCGTGTTCGGCAAACTCGCTGCCGCCTCCCCCGCCGTGATCGTTTTCGGCCGCGCCGCTTTTGCCGTGCTCGCCCTGGCGTTTTTCGCCCGTTTCGCCAGTGCGCAGGGCTGGCAAAAACTCGAGGCCGTGGACTGGCGTCGACTGATCCTCAGCGGCGTGTTGCTGGCCGGGCACTGGGTGAGTTTCTTTATTTCGGTGAAGATCGCCGGTGTCGCCATCGCCACGTTGGGCTTCGCCAGTTTCCCGGCATTCACGGTAATTCTCGAAGGGCTGATTTTCCGCGAACGCATTCGCGCCAACGAAATTGTGCTGGTGGTGCTGGTCAGCGTCGGCCTGATTCTGGTGACTCCGGCGTTCGATCTGGGCAGCGGCGCCACCGTTGGCTTGCTCTGGTCGGTGCTGTCGGGGCTGCTGTTCTCATTGCTGTCGCTGACCAACCGCGCCAGCTCCGGACGCATTCCGGCGGTACAGGCGGCGCTGTGTCAAAACGTGGTGGTGGCGCTGTGTCTGCTGCCGGTTGCGGCGCCACAACTGAGCGAAGTGCGCGCGCTGGACTGGTTGTGGATCGCCCTGCTCGGCGTGTTCTGCACCGGCGTCGCTCACAGTCTGTTCGTGGCCAGTCTGGCGGTGATCAAGGCGCGCACCGCCGCGGTGGTGTTCGCGATGGAGCCGGTCTACGGCATCACGGTCGCCTGGCTGCTGTTCAATGAAAACCCGACGCCGAAGATGTTGATCGGCGGCGCGCTGATCATTGTCGCCATCGTCGTCTCGGCGCGGATGTCAGGCAATGCCGACAAGAAAACCGTCGCCGCCGAGGCCGCGTCTCACTGAGTACGGTCGTTGTGGCCGAGGTCGCGGTCAGGATCGATCTGATCGCGCACCCGCTGCTTCAGCACCTTTGCTTCCGGAAAACCGCCGTCGGCCTTGCGTTCCCAGATCTGCACGCCAGCGCAGGTGATCTGAAACACCCCGCCAGTGCCCGGCACCAACGAGACCTTGCCGAGGTCGTCGCCGAAGGTGCTGAGCAACTCCTGCGCCAGCCACGCGGCGCGCAACAGCCATTGGCATTGCGTGCAATAAGTGATGACAACTTCTGCTTTTGCGACAGTCATGTTCGCTACAACTCCTGAGACAGAGGGCGCCGCTATAATAGCCGGCTTTACCGCTTGCCCCGAGACTCACAATGCGCCGTCTGCTGTTCTGCCTGCTGCTTGGTTTTCTGCCCTTCTTCGTCCACGCCACTGAAGCGCCGCGCCCGAAAATCGGCCTGGTGCTGTCCGGCGGCGCCGCGCGCGGGCTGGCGCACATCGGCGTGCTCAAGGCTTTGGAAGAGCAAGGCATCAAGATCGATGCGATCGCCGGCACCAGCATGGGCGCGGTGGTCGGCGGCTTGTACGCCTCGGGTTACAAGATCGACGAGCTGGAAAAACTCGCGCTGAACATCGACTGGCAAGCCGCACTGTCCGACGCGCCACCGCGTGAAGACGTGCCGTTTCGACGCAAGCAGGACGACCGCGATTTTCTGGTGAAACAGAAACTCAGCTTTCGCGACGACGGCAGCCTCGGCCTGCCGCTGGGTGTGATTCAAGGGCAAAACCTCTCGTTGCTGCTGGAAAGCCTGTTGGCCCACACCAGTGATACCCGCGATTTCGACAAACTGCCGATCCCGTTCCGCGCCGTGGCCACCGACATCGCCAACGGTGAGAAAGTGGTATTCCGCAAAGGTCATCTGCCGCAGGTGATTCGCGCGAGCATGTCGATCCCCGCTGTGTTCGCCCCGGTCGAACTCGATGGCCGGTTGCTGGTGGACGGCGGCATGACCGACAACATTCCGCTCGATGTGGCGCGGGAAATGGGCGTCGACATCGCCATCGTCGTCGACATCGGTACGCCGCTGCGCAACCGCAAACAACTGACCACCGTGGTCGACGTGCTCAATCAGTCGATCACCCTGATGACCCGGCGCAACTCCGAAGAACAACTCGCCGCGCTGCACGCCGATGACGTTTTGATTCAGCCGGCACTGGCCGCCTTCGGCGTCACCGATTTCGGCAAGGCCCAGGAAATGATCGAAGCCGGTTACCGCGCGACCAAAGCCCTCGACGCCCGCCTCGCACAGCTCAGACCGAGTGAATCCCAGGACGCCGAACTCAACGCCGCCCGTTCGCCGGGCCAGCGCACGCCGGTCATCACCGCCATTCGTGTGGAGAACGATTCGAAAGTCGATGATGACGTGATCCGCTACTACATCCGTCAACCCATCGGCGAACCGCTGGATCTGGGCCGACTGCATTCGGACATGGGCACCTTGTACGGCCTCGATTACTTCGAGCAGGTGCAATACCGCGTGGTGCACAAAGGCCCGGATCACACCCTGGTGATCAGCGCGCGCGGCAAACGCAGCGGCACCGATTACCTGCGCGTCGGCCTCAATCTGTCGGATGACATGCGCGGCGACAGCGCCTTCAACCTCGGCGCCAGCTACCGCGTCAACGGCATCAACCGTCTCGGCGCGGAATGGCTGACGCGTGCGCAGATCGGCGACAAACAAGAGTTGTACACCGAGTTCTATCAGCCGCTGGACGTCGGTTCGCGCTACTTCGTCGCCCCGTATGCATCGTTCGAAGCGCAGAACGTCGAGTCGATTCTCGATAATGATCCGATCGCGCAATACCGCGTCGAGCGTTACGGTTTCGGCCTCAATCTCGGCCGGCAGATCGGCAACAACGGCGAAGTGCGTTTCGGTGTTGGCGAGGCGTGGGGCAAGGCCGATGTGCGCATTGGTGATCAGGATCTGCCGAGCGAAAGCTTTAACGAAGGCTTCTACTCGCTGAAGTACTCGTACGACTCGCTGGACAATGTTTACTACCCTCACGAAGGCAAGGACATCAGCCTGACGCTGACGCAATTCGAACCGAGCCTGGGCTCGGATACACGTTACCGGCAGTGGGATTTCAAGATCGACAAAGCCATGAGTCATGGCCCTGACACGTTGATCCTCGGCGGTCGTTACGGGCGCACGCTGGACGACGCCAATGTGGTGACATCGAGCTTCCTGCTCGGCGGCGCGCGGCAGTTGTCGGGGTTCCGGGAAGATGCGATTTCCGGGCAGAACGTCAGCCTGATGCGTGCCGTGTATTTCCGCCGTCTGACGCCGCGTTCGTACTTGCCGCTGGACTTCCCGCTGTACGCCGGTGCTTCGCTGGAGCGTGGGCGGGCGTGGAACAATGACAATGAGTTCGACAGTGGTTACATCAATGCGGCGAGTGTTTTTATTGGCTTTGATACGCCGCTGGGGCCGTTGAATTTTACGTATGGGTTGAATGATGCGGATGAGCAGGCGGTTTATCTGAATCTTGGGCAGACTTTCTGATTGATATTGTTTGGTCTGGCCCCTTCGCGAGCAGGCTCGCTCCCACAGTTTGGAATGCGTTCCCCTGTGGGAGCGAGCCTGCTCGCGAAGGCGTCGGCACATTCACCCCATCAATCAGATCAGCGAATCCCCGCCAACAACGTCCGCGCCGTCTGCTTCAACGGTTCATCGCCCTCTTTGAGCAATTCATTAAGCAACGCAATCGCACTGTCGATATCGCCGTCATCAATGCAGTTCTGCGCCTGCTCAAGCTTGCCGGCGCCCTCCTCCATTTCAGGCTCTGACAGCTGCAAATCCAGCGGCTCCAGCGTCAACGCCTGCGGATCACCAAACTCATTAAGGAAGTCATCATCCAGCGGCTGCGCATCCGGCTCGGGAATCCATTCCAGCTCCGACTCCTCCGACAATGGCTGAACCGGCGCTGGAGGGTTGTCCTGCAGATCCCAACTGGAATCCATCGACAGCTCGCCCAGATTCAATTCGAAATCATCCACCGGCGGCGTGGGTTCGGGCTGAGCGGCAGCGATCGGTGCGGCCACCAGAACCGGCGCAACATTCGTCAGCTTCGGATGCCGATCGCGAACTGCCTGCAATTCGTGTTCATCGACTCCAAGCTGTCGCAAGTGGTTTTCCTGTTGCTCGTACGCGGCGTTATCGCCTTGACGCCCTAAAACTTCGAGCAGTTGCACTCCGAGGTCGATGCGTTCCGGTTCTTTGGCCAGGGCATCGCGCAGTAAGCCGACGGCTTCGCTGAGCCTTCCGTAAGCGAGGTAAATGCCCACCGCTTCCAGCACATCGCCTGCCGCGGGTTCTTCGCGGTGTTCGGCTGAGGCGTGGTGTCTGAATGAATCTGGACTCTGCGTTTCCTCGGTGTCGGGCTCGATGCCAAGTGGCAGCGGCGGCGCGGCAACGGTTTGCGTTTGTTGGCGACGGCGCACGATCAGCCCGCCAATCAGCGCGACCAACAACAGCACTAATCCGCCGAGCAGCAGCCAGTTCGGCGAATCATCTTCCGTAGCGACTGGCGCAACTACCGGAGCGGGTGCTGGCGTCACCACAGCTGGCGGCGGTTTCTGCAGCTCGGTCAGACGCGTCTGCAATTCGCCCATTTGTTTTTTGCCGTCGGTGATCAGCGCCTGTTGCTCCTGCAACTTGGCGTTTTGCTCTTCGATGGTTTTTTGCAATTGCTGGTTGAGCAGCACGCTGGCAGCTAATTGTTCAGCGACTGCATCGTTGGCCGGTGCGGCCGGTGCTGGCGGCGGCGGAGCAGTTTCGCGCTTGCCCTGCGCGGCCTGAACCGACGCAGTCGCAGGCTCGACAATCGGAAACGCAGAGGACTGCGCGCGGGGATCCGGCTCATCAGTGGCCGGCTCGATTCCCGGCGTCCCCGGCGGATCGATCAGCACCGTGTATTCGCGCAGCAATCGGCCGTTGGGCTGATTGAGCTGCACGAGGAAATTCAGGAAGGGTTCGTTAACCGGTTTGCTGGACGTCACCCGGATCATCTGGCGATTGCCATGCAGGATCGGGATGAACTTGAGGTCGTTGAGGAAAAACACCCGCTCGACCCCGGCCTCCGCGAACTCATCCGCCGTCGCCAGGCGCACCGACAGATCGTTTTGCGTCAGCCCGCCAACATCCACCAACGCGATATCGGCCTTGAGCGGCTGATTGAGGCTTGAATGGATCGTAATGTCACCCAGCCCCAACGCCATCGACCACGTCGAGTAACTGAATAGCCCGGCCAGCAGCAGCCATTTGCCGCCACTGCGCCGTACCACGTGCCAACTTGCGAGCATGAGCATCCCTTAAATAAGCAAAACCGACTTCTATGCGTTCGCACATCCGGTACGAACACGATATTGCCCAGTAGTTCTTATAGTCGGCTCAGTGCGATCTCTCAAAAAATCGGCACAGGGTTGTGCCTCAAGATTTTTCCAGGTTGGTCAGAATTTGCGCATGAACACGCATGCACACCTTTAAATCCGCCTCGTCGACGCCTTCGAACAATTCGTGGCGCAACTGCGTGGCAATGGTTTCAATTTGTTCGATAAGCGGCAGCGCGGGCGCGCAAAGGACGATTTTTTTCGCCCGACGGTCTTCCATCACGGACTGGCGTTGCACCAGGCCCTGGCTTTCCAGACTATCGAGCAAGCGCGCGAGGGTCGGCCCTTCAACGCCGACGCTCTGCGCCAGCTCACGTTGGGTCGGCGCCTCTTCGAACCGCGCCAGATGCAGCAGCACCAGCCAGCGCGCCTGGGACAGGCCCAGCCCGGCGAGACGGCGATCCAGTTCGGCGCGCCAGCCACGGGACATCTGGGCCAGTTGCATGCCAAAGCGGTGTTGATCGGTTAACGGCATAAAACACTCACGGTTAGTCTGAAAAATAAGGAATTTCTAATTATTAGCCAGCTAAGCATGAGCTGCAGTTATAGGCAAGAGTCGCTCTGTACTGAATCGTTACATCTTGAAGCCCCTCACCCTAGCCCTCTCCCGGAGGGAGAGGGGACTGAATGGGGGATATTTGGGAATTACGCCGACTTGATAGTGAAGCGTTGAATCCATAGTCGACTCGGTCATTCAGGTCGATGTATGGCGCAAGACACCTCGGTCGGCCCCCTCTCCCTCTGGGAGAGGGCTCGGCGGGCGGCGTTCCGATGAGGGCCTGCAGCAAATTACATCTCAAATTCCGACTGCAACGCCGCCCGAACGCAATACAGCACGCCTTCCGGAACCCGCCCGGCGAACAACTCGGCAATCTCAGCGACCGACGGCAACTCACCCTCGCCATCAAGAAACGCATCCTGCACTTCGCCCATCAGTTCTTCAGGCAGATCCAGCGCCTGTTCCAGCGACAACTGCTGCTTGCCAATCGCTTCAGCGAGCATGGTGTAAACGTTCTTCTCCGAACATTGCAGCTGACCGGCAATCTGCAACGGCGTCATGCCCGCGCGGGCCAACGTGATCAGCTCATGGCGCACATCGGCCACAACTTTCGGCGCCTCGACCTCGCCACCGAGCACTTCGAGGAAGGCATCCCCGTAACGCTCAAGTTTGCGCGCACCGACACCACTGACCCGGGCCATTTCCGCCAGCGAGGTCGGTTGGCTGCGGAGCATTTCCAGCAACGTCGAATCGGGGAAGATGACGTACGGCGGCACACCATGTTCTTCGGCGAGTTTGCGCCGCAACGCACGCAGCGCTTCCCACTGTTCACGCTCTTCGCCGCGCACCAATTGACTGGCCGGGCTCTTGCTGCCGCTTTTCGCAGTGACTTGCGGCTTGAGATCGCGACGCAGCTCCAGGCTCACTTCGCCCTTGAGCAGCGGTCGGCAGCTATCGTTCAATCGCAGACCGCCATAACCTTCGTGATCGACATCCGCCAGGCCCCGCGCCACTAACTGGCGGAACAGCGAGCGCCATTCGCTCTCGCTCAACGCCTTGCCAACGCCCCACACCGACAAATGCTGATGACCGAAGCTGCGGATTTTTTCGTTGTCCTTACCCAGCAGCACATCGACCAAATGACCGACGCCGTAACGTTGACCGGTACGGAAGATGGCTGACAACGCCTGACGCGCAGGCTCGGTGGCGTCCCAGGTCTGCACGCCATCGACGCAGTTGTCGCAATGGCCGCACGGCTCGGGCATGTCTTCGTCGAAATACGCCAGCAGGGTCTGACGACGGCAGCGGGTTTCTTCGCAGAGCGAGAGCATCGCGTCGAGCTTGTGCTGCTCCAGACGCTTGTGGCGCTCGTCGCCTTCGGAGTTTTGCAGCATCTGCTTGAGCATCACCACGTCTTGCAGACCGTAGGCCATCCACGCGTCCGCCGGCAGACCATCACGGCCGCCGCGACCGGTTTCCTGGTAATACGCCTCAAGGGATTTCGGCAGATCGAGGTGCGCGACAAAGCGCACGTTGGGCTTGTCGATGCCCATGCCGAACGCCACGGTGGCGACCATGATCAGGCCTTCCTCATTAAGGAAGCGCTTCTGGTTGAAGGCACGCAAATCATTGGGCAGACCGGCGTGATACGGCAGCGCCGGGAAACCCTGCTCGCTCAAGAACGTCGCGACCTCTTCAACTTTCTTGCGCGACAGGCAATAGACGATGCCGGCGTCGCTGCGTCGCTCGGCCAGAAACGCCAGCAACTGCTTGCGCGGCTGCTCTTTCGGCACGATGCGGTAGAAGATGTTCGGGCGGTCAAAGCTCGACAGGAAACGCTCGGCGTTCTGCAGGTGCAGACGCGTGACGATTTCTTCGCGGGTACGTTTGTCCGCGGTGGCGGTCAGGGCGATGCGCGGCACATCGGGAAACAGTTCCGCCAGTTGACCGAGTTGCAGGTATTCCGGGCGGAAATCGTGACCCCATTGCGATACGCAGTGCGCTTCGTCGATGGCGAACAGGGCGATGTCCAGGCTCTGCAGGAACGACAGCATGCGCGGCTGCACCAGACGCTCGGGCGCCAGATACAACATTTTCACTTCACCGCGTTTGATTCGTGCGGCGAGATCGCGTTGTTGCTCGGCGCTCAGTGTCGAGTTCAACGCTGCCGCCGCGACCCCCAGCTCTTCAAGAGTGGCGACCTGGTCTTCCATCAACGCGATCAGCGGCGAGACCACTACTGCCAGGCCTTCGCGCAACAGCGCCGGCACTTGGAAGCACAGGGATTTGCCGCCACCAGTAGGCATCAGAACCAGTGCGTCACCGCCGCTGGCCACGCGCTCAATGATTGCACCCTGACGGCCACGAAAACTGTCGTAGCCGAAGATGTCCTTGAGGACGCGTTGAGCCTGTTCGAGCATAGAAACTCCAAAAATCACAAAAACATCCCTGCAAGGCTGGTTCATGACGGGCAAAGCTGCACCGCTGAATCGTAAGAACGCATTGCATGACGGCCGCAATGCGGGCAGGGATCGCAAAACGCGGCAGTATACCCGAGGCCTTCCCTGCACAGGGCGACACCCGTCGATACAATCTGCGATGCGCCCCTGTCTCCTGTAGGAGCTGCCGAAGGCTGCGATCTTTTGATGTGGTTTTTAAAAGATCAAAAGATCGCAGCCTTCGGCAGCTCCTACAGGGGATTAGGTTGTTCTGCCCGGCAAATCTGCCGTGCGGCTGGCTTGAGCGCGCAAGAAGGCCTAGAATTCCCGCATTGTTTATTCCCCCAAGGTAGCCCCGTAATGTCCTTCGCTGAGCAACTAACCCGCCTGCAAGTCTTCCTCGACGCCGACGAGCTGCACGACGAGGCGCTGGATTACGTGGCCGCTCACGGCTACCTGACCGCCCTGTCGATCTGCTCGGACGTTGTGCCGGATCGCGAGTGGATCGACGCGCTGTTCGCCGAAGAGCCGCACTACAGCGGTGAAGCCCAGCGCGAAGAAATCGAAGCCACGCTGATCGGCCTCAAGGCGCACATCGCCCGTCAACTGGCGTCGGATGAAGAATTCGAGCTGCCGTGCGAACTGGATCTGGGTGAAGATCCGGACGATTCCGAACTGCGCGGCTGGTGCATCGGCTTCATGGAAGGCGTGTTCCTGCGCGAAGCCGCCTGGTTCGAAACCGCTGAAGAAGAAGTCAGCGAAATGCTTCTGCCGATCATGGTCGGTTCGGGCCTGTTCGACGAGCAGCCTGAGTTCGAAGACATCGCCAAAGACGCCAACCTGATGGACGACATGATCGTGCAGATCCCGGAAGCCCTGACCGCGCTGTACTTGCTGTGCCAGGCTCCAGACGAAAAACCGGCGATCCTCAAGCCACGTCACCACTAAGATCCGGCCTATGGACAACCCCATAGGCAACCGCTCCCTGATGCTGCGCTACATCCTGCTGGCCATCGGCTGGCTCAGCGTGACATTGGGGGTGATCGGTATTTTCCTGCCTGTTCTGCCCACCACGCCTTTCCTGCTGCTGGCCGCCGCGTGCTTCGCCCGCAGCTCTCCGCGTTTCTATCGCTGGCTGGTCGAGCATCCCCGGCTCGGCCCGTGGATTCGCGACTATCTGGAGGGCAACGGCATTCCGCTCAAGGGCAAGGTCTACGCGATCGGGCTGATGTGGGCGAGCATCCTGTTCTCGTGTTATCTGGTGCCAATGCCGTGGGCGCGCGGGTTTATGTTGACCAGTGCGGTGTTGGTGACGGTTTACATCCTGCGACAGAAAACCCTACCCAAGCGCTGATCCTCCTCGCTGACCGTCCATCAGAAAACCGCCCTACCCTGTCAGATCTGACAGGTGACGCCTCACCCGTTTCCAGCCATAAATCACTCCGTTGCCCCACCGCTCAACGGAGCCGTCCATGCTTACCCCCAACCTTCCCGATGCCGACACATTGATCCTCGACCAACTCGATATCCCCGGCAAAACCGGGCCGGTGTCGGAGTCGCCAAAGGTCTGGGGCATCAATATTGCGGCGGCGTTGGGTAATTTCCCGCGTCAAGGCCTGCTCTGCCGCGCCGGGCCGTGGACACCAATGGAAATTGGGGATCAGATCAAGGTGTTCTGGAACAAGGAGGTGGAGGTTCAGCAGAAAACCGTTGGCCCGGCGGACGTCAACACGACGCTGCAAATGTTCGTACCTTCGGCGCGCATCCCGGAAGGCCGGGCCGTCGCGTCCTATAGCGTCAAGCGCCTCGGCCAGGCCTGGGAGCCTTCCGAAGACATGCAGGTGCTGGTCAAACTCACCCGCCCCGGTGGTCATGACGATAACAACGATCCCGGCCACTCCAAGCTGATCATGCGCTTGCCGCAGGACATCCTCGACGGCGGCATTGATAAGGACAACGTGGCCGCCGGTGTCCCGGTCACCATTGAGTCGTATCCAGACATTGCTGCCGGTGATGTGATTCAAGTGAGTTGGGGCGGTGTGTTTGTGCTCAGCGCGCCACTGACTCAGGATCAGGCGGACGGCAAAACGCCGCTGGTGGTGCACGTCAGCGAGGCGGTCATTCGTGAGGCCGGGGATTCTGACGGTGTGGGTTTGTCCGTGGCCTTCGAGGTCTACGACAAGGTCGACAATCGCTCCGAGGACTGGAGCGCGGCACAACGGGTGGTGGTCGCGATCGATGCGAGCAGGCTGGAAGCGCCGATTCTCAAGGAAGCGCAAAGCAATGTGCTCGACATCGACCAACTGGGCGATGCCCCAGGCACGGCGCAGGTCTGGGTCACGACTGGCGGATCGTTCCAGCCCGGTGATACCCCGATCATCCGGGTCAAGGGCACGCCCGTGGAAGGTTTGCCGATCGATGTCGAGTTCGCCGGCGAGCCGCTGACCAGCGTGCCCACCACCGCCGAAATCCCCATCGCCAACGCCGTGCTGCGGCAGATGGCCAAGTCCCAGATCGCCTTGTCCTATCGCCTGAAGAAGGCCAGCGGCGCGCCCGACATGCCTTCCAAATCACAGTTCATCAGCGCCATCGGTGCGATCAAACGCCTGGCCGCCCCCAAAGCACTGGACGCAGTGAGTGGCGCGCTCGACCCGACGTTGAAACAGGTGCGCATCGAGATTCCGTTCGACACCTCGTTTGCTGCCGGCCAGGCGATCAAACTGTTCTGGCTCGGCACTCGCCCGGAACTCATCCCTTACCTTCCGGAACTGCCACTGTACCCGCTCACTGCGGGCGACATCAGTGCCGGCAAACCGCTGCTGATCCCCATCGACGGCGCGCATTTGACGCCGATCAACGGCGGCAAACTGGAGCTCTACTATCAGTTGCTGATCGAGGACGCCGCGCTCGGCGCGATGAACCATGTCAACGCCACCCATGCCATCCGCGAATCCATTCATGCCGATATTCTGCAGGTCGGCGAGCCACGCTTGGAACTGCCCGAACCCGTAGTGGCCGGCGTGATCGACGGCGCATTACCCGGCGACACCGCCGGTACAACGTTGACGGTGAACTACCTCAACACGGCCAAGGGTGACGAGGTGATTTACGAATGGATCGGTTCGAAAACCGGCACGAAAACGGACGGAATCACGCTGTCGTCTTTAACTGAGGGTAAACCGGTTGCGTTCAGGATTGATGCTGAATACATCAGCGGCAACAACGGCGGCACGGTATTGGCGAAGTACCACATCAAGCGTGCGGCGGGTGGGACGAGTTATTCGAATGCGCTGGAGTTCAGGGTTGGCAACGCGCTGGAAAACCCACTCCCGATCGCTCGACTTCCACAGGCTACGGGTAGCGGTGCCAGTGTGACATTGGCCCCGCTCGATGCCCAAACGGGTGCAAAGGTTATCGTGGCTTACGCGGGCATGAACGACGGCCATTCCATCCAACTGACCGTGGTCGGCAAACCCGGAGCAGGTTCGCCAATCATCCCGGCCAAACAGGGTTCAAGCAGCGGCAGCATCGAGTTTTTGATTGGGCCGGAAGCCATCGCCGCGAACATCGGCAATGGTTCGACAACGTTCACGCTCTCGTACGAAGTGACGTTGGGCAGCAACAAAATTCCGTCGCAGCCATTGACGGTAACGGTGACGCCATTGCCGGCAGCCGAACTGGACAAAATCAGGATCGAACAAGCCGAGGGCTTGGTATTGGATCTGTCGAAGGTAACGGCGGGGGCAACGATTGTCTCGGGAATCTGGGCGTTTATTGCCTTTCGGCAGCGAGTAAAGCTGACCCTCACGGGTACAAAAAATAACGGTGAAGCGTTGAATCTGGACGTGTGGCCGTGGCCGAGCTCCAATGTTAACCAGAACTGGATTGACAGCGGCCGATATGCCCACACGCTGGCTTACAACGACATCAAGGATCTGGCGGATGGCACGGATCTGGAGCTGCACTTCAGAGCTGCGCTGAGCTTGAGCCCAACAGAAACAGACGCGATTATCGCCCCGGTTAAACGCTATAAAATTCTGGCGGTGGAAGATCTAAAACCCACGATCACTTCGGTCAAAGACTCCAAAGGCATCGCAATTCCCCAGAACAGCTTCACCGTCGACCCCAACGTCAAGGTCAGCGGCACCGCAGCTCGCAATCAGACCATCCTGATTTACAACAACGGTGTCAGCACTGGAGGTTCTGCGACAGCAGATGATCAGGGCAACTGGAACCGGGATTTGATCGGACTGGCACAGGGTGAATGCAAACTTACTGCTGTCGCACAATACGGCACCGGTCTAGAGTCAGCCGAGTGGAAAATCATCGTCACGCCACTCGTCACGCCGACTATCACCTCAATCAAGGACAGCAAGGGTGTCGAGATTCCACAGGGTGGCAGAACCTTTGATACCAGCGTGACGATCACCGGGACGGCGAGCAAAGGACAAAAGGTCGATGTGCTGGATGGCACGATCTCCAAAGACAAGCCGCATGCCAGTGTGGAGACAGGGATCTGGACAGCGACGGTCAGGAACTTGGGCGTGGCCGTGCATAACTTCACCGCTAAAGCTCTCTATGAATCTGAACCGGTGTCTTCAGCTAGAACATTCACGATCATAAAAGCCGTGTCTGGATCAGAGAATTGGGCTCTTTTACCACTAGGTTTGATACCCTTCGATGCTCCATGGAAACTCTCCAGTGGATTGACATTCACTGTAAGAAAATTGACAACCCAAGCAACCGAGTCCGAAATTTATATACCGCTTTCGGCACCAGAGTTAGGAGCGATGCTCGCTACCGGTGCGTACACTATTACTGAATATGAATTTGGGGGCCCTGCGAGAAAAATAAGCATTACTTACCGACAATCGTTAGACGCCACAAACGAAATAAGATTTTACAACCAATCACATGCCTTAATTCATCAAGAAAACCTCATTATAGCGCCCTTCGAAATACCCCAGACCCTTACTTTTGAACATGACGGCGGTTGCTCAAGATTTAAGCTTTACATTGCAAACGAAATAATTAACGGCATTGCAGTCACAAATATTATCTGGAGCTGAAAAAAAGCAGCCACCCCGTGAGCATATGCAACAAATTTTCCATTAATTTATAGCAACTTAATCAATCCGATACGAATATGATACCAAGCACCGTGACCTACTGAGATTTATTTTTATTCAGATCATTTGCAGGATGATAATGGATCGAGGAGCGGGTGAGCTGGCGTAACTTCATAAATTGTGTACCAAACTCTAGCGCGGACACGTCCGGGTAAGCACTGAGGGAAAGTACGCCTGCGCTGAGCGAATGAACAGAGCAGTCGCCCTTCTCTCAAATCCAGCCCGCAAGAAGTTGCGAAGCCAACAGCGAGCGTAGATGAATACCTAAATAAAAATGGGACAGATTTATCTTCAGACAATAAATCTGTCCCCCACATAAGAATGTTGGCGGGGGAAACGACTTCGCCGCAACCAGACCTAACCCACCGGAACCAGATTATCCAATACCTGATTGACGGCTAGTTCGCCAAGCATCACAACCTGCGCAATCCCTAACAACGTCCTGCGATGAGTGCCTTCAAGCATCCCCGCCAAGTCGTAATCATTACGCAAGCCGAACCGAGGCTCTCACTGGCGTCGGCCAATAGAGGTTCGTTTGCGCTGGCTGGGTTAACCATGAACAAACGATTGGACACATACGGTGCGGCCATGATTTCGGCAGTGGGAGGGCCGAGGTAGTGGTCGAGGGCGCGCTCGGCGGCTTCGTGGAATTTCTTTGATTCGGGGGATTCGTAGGGCGATGCCGGATCGGTGGCCGGCGGGTTTGGCGTTACCTTGAAAATAAAGAACTTACCTCTATAAAGCCGCTTCCTCCTCGCCGCTAAGCATAGGGGTGGCAGCTGTGCGCAAGTTAGCGGACCGGTAAGTTCTCGAAACCCGGCGCACCCGAAGGTGCCAAGCGCACAGCCACCATCAAGCTCAGGCGTATGCCTGTCTGGTAAGACCTATGCAACCGAGAACATACCGAGCCGCTAAGCCCGATCACTGGAAATCAGTGACCCGATCAACGTTACCGACCCGCCCCAAGGCGCACAAGCCGGCGGATTCTGTCTTACGCGTAGGCAATGGCGCAACGATTTGTGGGCCTCAGGACGTAACACCCGGTGTCTTTTAAACGCGCACATTAAACGGCGCTCATTGCCTATGCGATTTGGCGAACCGTCCGACAGACTTCGTCGCCAACTCACCGACCGTTCGTCTCAAACCACCCCGCCCCTGTCAGATCTGACAGTAGCCAACTTGCCGCCCGTAATGCTCAATCACAAGACCCGGCGCGTCTGCCAACGGTCGCGCCCCTCACACAGCAAGGAAGCTCGCCATGCCCAGCCACTCGCCCTTTCTGTTCCCGCCATGCGATGACCAAAACGCGCCGTTTGCCCTCCGCCCGTTACTGATCGCGGGCATGGTGCAGCCGATTGTCGAGGGCGATGGCGGGATCAATATTGCCGTCGTCAGCGACCATGCCGAAGGCCTGCTCTGCTTGATTAATTCGTATCTGGGCATGCGCGCTGGCGACAGCCATGACATCTATTGGGAAACCAAAGTGATTTTCCGCAAGACCGTCGAGCCCGGCGACGTCGATAAGCCGATGTACTTTTTCCTGCCCGTCGATGGTCTGGCCTCAGGTTGGGTCGAGCAGTGTTATTACCAACTGACTCGCGCCGGTGCAACGGTGCCGGACGATCCTTCTGTGCCCTTGCGATTGCTGGTCAAACTCTTTCGACCGGGCGGGCGCGACCGGGAACCGCATCTGCCGGATGGCCACTCGGAATTGAAGATTGTGCAACTGCCACCGGATCTGGTCGACCAAGGTGTCATCGATGCCGCATGGGCGGAAAAAGGTGTGCCGGTGACGATTCCGTTCTATCCGGACATGACCCTGCGTGACTCGATTTTGCTGCGTTGGGGCAGTGTCGCGCTGACGCCTTATCGGGTCACCCAGGCGCATGTCGACCGGCTGCAACCGATTGTCATCGTGGTTGATCAGGAGGCGATTCTGGCGGGCGGCGATGGCAAGAAGCTGGAGATCAAATACGACCTTTACGATGAAACCTGGAACTGGGCGGTGCGCCATTCCAAGCGCACCCACATCGACGTGGACGCCGGTGCCTGGCGACTGGACGCGCCGATCATCAAAGAAGCCATCAACGGGATCATTACCGTCAAGGATCTGAACAAGCAGCCGGTCACGGTTCAGGTGCGTGTAGCGGGTACGGATTTCGCGCGGGGCGATACGCTGACCATGACGTGGATCGGCACTCCGTTTAGCGGCCAGCCGTTGATTCACAGCGAGTCGCGCACGATCGAATCTGTTCCGGGCATTGTGGAAATAAACGTGCCCTACGAGGATGTCCGCGCCATTGCCATGGGCCGCGCCGATGCTTCTTATGTGCTGCGCAAAAACAGTGGTGGCCCGCCGTTGTCGTCCAAGCGCACGTTCGCCGATGTGGTGGGAGCGGTGGTGATGCTACCCGAGCCGACGATCCGCGAGCTGATCGGCGATACGCTCGAACCGGATACCCCGCTGGCGACTGTGGATGTCCGCTATCCGGGCATGGCCAACGGCGACTTGATCAATTTGATCTGGCTGGGCACTCAAGCGGACGGCGTGCCTTATCCGCATGAAGAACAACACACGGTCACTCGCAATGAAGCTGAAGCCAAGCTCATTTCTTTTCAGATCAAGAACCAACACATCAAAGTGCTTGATGGCGGCAGTCTGGATTTGTCCTATCGCGTGAGCAATGACAACGTGACGCTGTATGGCGTAAGCGAGTCCGATCGGCTGCTGGCCAAGGTTCAGGTCATTCACGCGACACTGCCGGCGCCCCAAGTTCCGGAGGCAACCAACGGTGTGCTCGACCCTGACAACGTCAGCGACAACGTCACCGTACTGGTGAATTTCCCCGGAACGCACAAGGATGACATCCTCACCTACTATTGGACTGGCCCCGGTGCCAGTACTTCTGACTGGATCCCGATTACCAGCCTGATCATCGGCAAACCCGTGAGATTTCGGCTGGATGCCCGGTACGTCCATGCCAATATCGGGCAATCGATCAGGGTGCGCTATTCGTTGCTGCGAGCAGCCACAAACCAGTTTGAATATTCGGCGGGGCTCGACCTGCTCATCGGCGAACAGGTCGGCGTTTTGCCTGCACCGACCGTTATTCAGGCCGCTGACGGCACACTGAACCCGATGAATGCATTGAAGGGTGTGGACGTCCGCGTCAGCTATCCGAGCATGAAGCCTGATCAGGACATCATCCGGCTGAAGTGGCTTGGCACGCCGGGCGCGGGAACTTCCGACGACCTGGAACTGCCAGGCGACGCCAGTGGTAGCGTCGCGTTTCACCTGCCTCCGACCGTGGTCGCTGCCAACCTCTCCAAGCGCGTCGAGGTTGAATACGAAGTGAAGCGTCATTCACGGCCAACCCCTTCGCAAACTCTGGATCTGTTGGTCTCGGGATTTCAAAACCCCGAAACCGAACTGCCCCGCCCCCTCGTCGTACAGGCAACGGGCAATGTCCTCGACTTGACGACGTTTACTGGCGATGCGACGACGCGCGTGCCTGTCTGGCCGTTAATTGCGCTCAAACAACACGTGTGGCTGGCACTCGAGGGGCAAACAAGCACCGGCGCAGGCCACCGAGTGATCTTGCTCGACGGCGTTGAAATGTCTGATGCGCAGGTCGGCAACGGGCTCAATGCAGGGTTACTCAGAAGCGAAGTGGTGAAATTGGGACATGCCACGTCGGCGAAGGTGATCTGCAAGGTTGCCTTCGATGGCGGGACGGTGGAATCGGCAGCGATTGTTTTTCCGGTATTGGAATTGACCGTTAGAACGCGTTACGACTACGTCACTCCAACGATTACCGAAGTGAGCGACTCACAGGGACAGGTTCCGGAGGGCGGTACGACTTTCGACAAGCAGGTGACCGTCAAGGGCACTGCGACCCGGGGAGAAAACGTTGCATTATTTGACGGGACGACGCCACTCGGGACGGCCGACGTTACCGACAGTGGGATCTGGAGCAAAGTGCTATCCGGATTGGCGGTGAAGAGCTACCAGATCATCGCCTCGGCACTGTACGACTCAGATCCCGTGGCGAGCAAACCTCGCGGGTTTTCAGTTGCGCAATCCGTTGCGCCGACCATTGCCAATGTCACCGATTCCAAAGGCACTATTGCCCATGGCGGGACGACGTTTGATCGCTCTGTCACCGTCACCGGCAAGGCCAGTCCGAATCAGAAAATCCGTCTGCGCGATGGCAGCACTTCGTTGGGCGAACCGACTGCCAACGCCTCGGGTGACTGGAGCCAGGTCGTCACTGGTTTGACTATCAAAGGTTACAGCCTCACCGCACTGGCGTTGTATGGCGATGGTGCGGAGTCTGCGGCGCGAACCTTTACGGTTGCCCAATCCGTTGCGCCGACCATAGCCAATGTCACCGATTCCAAAGGCAATGTTGCCCATGGCGGGACGACGTTCGATCGCTCTGTCACCGTTACCGGCAAGGCCAGTCCGAATCAGAAAATCCGTCTGCGCGATGGCAGCACTTCGTTGGGCGAACCGACTGCCAACGCCTCGGGTGACTGGAGCCAGGTCGTCACTGGTTTGACTATCAAAGGTTACAGCCTCACCGCACTGGCGTTGTATGGCGATGGTGCGGAGTCTGCGGCGCGAACCTTTACGGTTGCAGAGCACATCGCACCGACGCTGACATCTGTACGTGATGAAGCCAGCGAAATTCCTGAGAACGGGCAAACCAAAAGCACCACGGTTACCTTGCGTGGCAATGTCACGCCTAACTACCAAGTCCAGATTTATGACAATAACAACCCCAAACACACCGTGACTGCCATCGGG
Source organism: Pseudomonas rustica (assembly GCF_049959085.1). Taxonomy (NCBI): domain Bacteria; kingdom Pseudomonadati; phylum Pseudomonadota; class Gammaproteobacteria; order Pseudomonadales; family Pseudomonadaceae; genus Pseudomonas; species Pseudomonas rustica. The sequence continues at coordinate 3,939,416 of NZ_CP188200.1, forward strand.
AGCGAATGGCATACGACTTTGGCGGTTGATTTGGGTAGTCACCTGGTAAAAGCGAAGGCAATCAGCAGTGGGCAAGAATCCAACGTTCGCGGTTTTACGGTTATTTCACCGACGCCGCCGTTGAACTTCAATACCAGCGATGTGGCGCTAAGTGGCAGGACTTATATTATTCCCGACTGGCTCTCTGTCTTGCCGACCTTTGGCACCGGAACATCAATACGCCATCAAGCGAGTGGTGGTGTGCCAGGTTATTCTTATACGTCTAGTAATGAAAAAATCGCAGTGGTAGACAGTCAAGGCCTTGTAACGGTTCGAGGCAATGGAACAGCAAGTATCACGGCGAGAGACAGTGCCGGCCAATCCAAGAGCTATAAAGTGAACGTTACGGGGGTAGTTCATTGCTGGGGATTGGATGGTGGAACATGGAACGTCATAAACAACAGAGCTGTGGCAAAGGGCACACGGCTGCCAACAATGAATGAGCTTAGAGAGATTTACGACGTTTGGGGGGGGCGCTGGCCTATGGGTAATTACTGGTACTGGGCGGCCGATCCGGCTGGTGGATTGCCTGCAAGATACTGGATGAAAAACCTGGTCACTGGCGCGGAAGGGCATGTTCAATATTACGGAAACGCTTTAGGGGTCGGGATAAGAGCAAGCTAATAAAAAGCCTCGCAGATGTGAACAATCTGTGAGGCTTTATTCCAGCATCAAACGATTTCTTTACCAATACCAGCGCAGCCCGACGGTCGCCCCCCACGGCTTCTCAATATGTTCCCCATTCGAGTAATCAAAGTCCGCATGCACCTGCCACTTCTCGGACATCGCCACTGCCACACCTGCGCCAAACTCGCCGCGTGTGCCTGACAGGTCATTGTTGAATACGTTGTCGTTGACCTTCACTTCATTATTCTTCGCAAACTCATGAGCGACCGCCATGCGCAGATAAGGCTGCGCAATACTGGCCTTGCCGAACTCGAAGTTACGGCCAACCGTAACGCCCGCCTTGCCGAGCAAGGAACGCGTAGTGTCGCCGTCGGCTGTCATGTCGTTGTCCAGGGTGTAGCGTTTGCCCTGAATTTGCACCGCAGACCATTGGGTGAACGGTTCGATGAAGTAGCCGTCGGCGAGTTTGAATTGCCGACCAAATTCCGCCGAAGCGCCGAGGCCCCAGTTATCGTAATCACCCTTGGCGCGGGTGGCATCGCTGAGGTTAACCTTGGACTCGTTGCGGAACCGGTTGAACTTGAGCACACCGTCGAAGTAGTAGCCGGTGTCGGCGTCCAGCCAGGTTGCGTAGGGCCCGACGTAGTAGCTTTTTACGGTGCCCGTGGTGCCGTGATCGAGATTCAGATCCGACTTGCTCGTCCCCGCCAGCACACCGACCAGCCACTGACTGTCGCCGACTCGCGCATCGGCGCCCAGCGAGATCCCTTGCTGGTTTTGCTGATAGCCCACGCCCGAGCCATCGGAGACGTTGTACTGGCTGCCATAGGTGCGCATCCAGCCGCCGGACTGTCCGCCGTTAAGACGCAGCTCGCCCATGCGGCTGCGCAATGACGACTGTTCGCCATACCAAGTGGGGAGCGAGGTATTGAACGTGGCCAAAATCGACCGCGCACCGGGGCTGATGACTTCGGTGGTCGGATCGAGGTACCACTCTTTGCCGCCCTCGGCATTGGTTCGACTGGCCAGGCTGTAAGACCAGGTGCCGAGATCCACCGCACGATCGCCCGCCAACGTAAAACTGGCGCCATCGGTGGTGCCGGTACGCACCAGTACAACCTGCTCGGGGGCTACCGCATCCCGCCCGGAGGCCGCGACGGCAAGCCCGTAATTCCCCGTCGATTGTCCAGCCACTATGAGTTTGTCACTGTCACCGCTGACAAAATCGCCCTTCATCACAAACGTACCGGTGGTACCTGCCAACGTGCCGACGTTGAGCGTGTAATAAGTGCTGGTTGCCTCGGCAGCGCCAAACGTGACGCTGCCACCATTCATGGCCAACGTACCAATGTTGTCGTTACCCGTCAGCGTCCAGTTTGATTGGCTTTTGATGTTAACGCTGTTGACCTTGTCGAGACGCCCGGTGAGTTGCGACTGATTTTCCAGGGTGACCGACTCAGTGGTGTTTAACCCATTGACCAGTACGTCACCTGTCATCTGGCTTTGATTGAGCGTCAGATTGGCGGTGCTGTCATCGCTGATATTCAGATTGCCGAGAAACGTGCTGTTGTTCAGCGCCATCTGCGTCGTCGAGTTACCGGCGACCCGGACATCGCCGGTGAGCTGACTTTGATCGAAGCGCAGATCGACGTTGCTGCCGCCCGCGATGTTCACATTGCCGGTGAGTACGCTGTTGTTGGCAAAGTTCACGGCCGTCGTGTCGGGCAGGCTATCGATCAGTACGTCGCCCTTCATCTGACTCTGATTGAAGGTAAGTTCAGCAACGCTGTCGCCCGTGAAATTCACGTTGCCTTCCAGGCTGCTGCCATTGGCAAACGCAACGGTGGCAGTCGAATCATTGACCCGCACATCGCCCGCCATGTGGCCCTGATTGAATTTGAGGTTGCCGGTGCTGCCTTCGGCGATGTCCACGGCGCCGGTTAATAAACTGTCGGCGCTCACGTAAAGGTTTGTCGTCGAACCACCCGTGGCGATCACGTCACCGGTCATTCGGCTTTGATCGAAGGCGAGTTCAGCAATGCTGTTGCCCGCAATATTGACGTTGCCTTCCAGGACACTGCCGCTACCCATGGTCAGGGTTGCAGTAGAGCCATCGACCAGCACGTTACCGGCCATGCTGCCCCGATCGAAGTTGAGATGGCCCGTGCTGCCATCGCTGATATTCAGGTTGCCGAGAAACGTGCTGTTGTTCAGCGCCATCTGCGTCGTCGAGTTACCGGCGACCCGGACATCGCCGGCGAGTTGACTTTGATCGAAGTTCAGATCGACGTGGCTGCCACCCGCGATGTTCACATTGCCGGTGAGTACGCTGTTGTTGGCAAAGTTCACGGCCGTCGTGTCGGGCAGGCTATCGATCAGTACATCGCCTTTCATCTGGCTCTGATCGAAGGTCAGGCCAGCGCTGCTGTTGCCGGTGAAGTTGACGTTGCCTTCCAGATTGCTGCCGTTGGCAAACACGACGGTCGCGGTCGAGTCATTGACCAACACGTCGCCTGTCATTTGAGACTGGTCGAAGATAAGGTCGCCCTTGCTGTTATCTGCGATATCGATATTGCCGCGAAGTTCGCTGCGGTCAAGGTGCAGGGCAGTGGTGGAGGCTTCACCAACCAGCACGTCGCCCGCCATAAGACCATGTTGGAACGCGAGATTGGCCGTGCTGTTGTCAGCGACGTTCAGCTTGCCTTCAAGCGTACTGCCGACCACCTCCATCGTTACATTCGAAGCTTCCTGAACGTCCAGCAAGATGCCATTGCCGGAAAGCAGGCGTGTGTAATTAAGCACTTGAATATGAGAGGTCACCCCGGATGTCGCGAGGATCGCCGCGCCGGTCTGTCCTTGCACCTGGACATTATCAAGAATCACGTTGGCGCCGTTGCCTATGCCTTGAGTGTCGGGCCGCAAGCGAATGCCATGCAAACCACCCGTGATGCTGCCGCCTTTGGCATGCACTTCTCCCCCAAAGGAATTCAGGCCCACCCCCGTGGCCGCAGTGGCCGTGAGGTGAGTATCGGTCATGACGGTCGTGCTGCCGCCGGACGTTTCGAGCCCTGCCGTTCGGCCAGTGATCTGGCTACCACTGATTACTGCGCTGGAGCCGGTGGGGCTGCCCGCCACCCGATTGACCGACATACCCATACGATCACCCGTCACAATGGCATCGGTCAGACTGGCACTGGCGTTGGTGACGGATACGCCAGCGTTGCCGGAGCGTCCGGCATAGGTTCCACCTACTGCGTTAAGAACGGATCCGCTGTTTATTAACACCTCGAACGTATTGGCACCGTTGGCATTCAATACACCGCCGTTGCGTGCGAGGTAGTTGTCCTGCGCCGTAGTCTGATCAATATTCAGCGTTTCGCCCGCTTCGATAAAGGTCGCTGCGAACACTGAGGGACTTGACGAAAAAATGGGTACCAAGGTTAACCAGATAAAGTTTTTACTGATCAATCGTAACGAGAAATGACGTGTACAGACGTCCATGAAACCTCCTTGAAACTTCCAGAAGACAAGCCTTCCCACGAAGCAGATGATTAAGACCGGCGCACGATACAAGGAATCAGGTAATTACTCTGTAGGACTAATCTTAAGTTAAGCAAGAATTCACCTCCGCAAATGTAAGAAATTGACAGACGACAAAGCCCCCCGCCTGTCAACTTCAAAATGCACACAAAATATTTAAGGAAGAGGGCAGAAACCACCTTCATTATTGATCATTACAACCCTGACCTTATGTGACCCTCCCGATCGATCATTGCCATCAATCTCAGCGACATAGCTGATTTCCCCATCTCCATCGACGATCGTTTTCAGCGCTGTTTCGAACGGCAAATAAACCTCAAACCCAAGAACATGCTCTAGCCCCTTCAGCTCTTTTTCAAACAGAAAATCCTCAATGGGATCAGCACCTGGATCCGAGGACTTACCAACCCACTTGAACTTTAATTTCATGTTCGGTGCAAAATCCGTATCACCGTCAACTTTAACGATGGCACCCCAGCCCACCACCGGAATACTACGAAGTGAACTGCAGTTAAGGAACTCGCGATTGGCAGGATTGGTGTACAGATTCAGAATCTTGGGAGCTGGCAAGACGATTGGAATAATATAAGCGTCCACCGCGGTCGGTGGCGACGGGTTTTCATTGTCACCATTTGCCGTTGGGTTGGAAATAACATACCGCGCTGACTTAATACCATTACCACTGTCCAGGAACACTGCCTTGGGCAGTTTGAAAGGAATTTTAAATCCTGCGGCCTCCGTCCCGTCAACCTCGTATTGCCCGTTGGGCGGTGGCACCTTAACGCCTTCCCAGACAAGATCGACGATATCGCCGTCCTTGTAACCGGTGTAAATAGTCAGATCAATATCAATATCGTTGCCCACGTCCGCTTCTACCAACTTGTCATTGCCGGTGCTGCCTTTGACAATCAGTTTTGTCAGGTTCGGATTGCCCAACTCCGGATCGGGCTCAGGGTTAACCGGACCTGCAATAGACAAGTCAACCTTGAGGGGCACTGCGGTTCCTTCGGGATAGGGTTTGCCCTCCCGTACAATCTCGTAAGTAAGCGTTACGTCTTTCGGCCCGGGATCAGTACCCTTCACATCCAGAAACGGCACATCAACAATCACCGCAGTCTTACCGTCAGTAGGTTGAAGTGGTTGAATTTTCCCATCAAAAGTTACGCGAACGGCGTCCCCTGGAATGCCATTATCAAACACCGGAATGACGACCCCTAACGAGGGAACTGCATCGTCCAGATCTATCAGATCATCATCTTCATGTAATGGAACCTCTGGAGGCTTCAAAGCACTTGGGGTGGGTCGAAGCTGAATAGTGAATGTAAACGGATTGGATGACGGCCCGATATTGCCGACCCGATCTTCGTATTTACAATAAAAAATATGCTGGCCTTCGCCCATCGTTTCGATAATGTTTTTTTCAATTTTTATTTTAATGGGCAACGTCGTGTCTTCGACGACTTTATAAAAACCCACCGACACACCAGGGTCGCTCTTCCCATAATATCCGTTGTAAATATCACCTGGCTTAATATCACCTGGGGCATCAAGCGTCATGGTGATGCCATCGAGGTCAGCCAGAATATCTCGTGTCACCAGACCATCAATAACTTCAACCGGAGGAGTACCCGGCGTAGCGGGTAATCCAAAACCGGGAGCCGTAGTATCGATAAAAAATATCAACGATTCTGATTGACTTTCATTACCCCCGTATTCGATTTGGTAAGACAAATTGAACAACCCTGACGTCGTCGTAAAAGCTCCGCCCAATGTCATTAGAAATGGATTGTCTGGCACCATTGGAAGGTCTACCCATCCCCCAAACGGTACCCCGTCTTTACAAAGGGAGATAAATGTTTCGTCGGGTTTTGCGCCAGGAGGAACTTGCACATCATTTAGTTTAACCGGGCAGTCTTTCCCCTGAAGGATAACTGGCAACTTGTGAATATCGTCCCCCGCGATCGGGCCCAACATCCCTTCAACTTGCGGCGCCGCACCGGCTGTCAATAAGGACTTACGCAAGGCACTCAACTGTTTGCGAGAAGATTTTTTTGCCGCCGACAACTCTTTCAAATAAGTCATAACCGATCTCCTGATCAAATAGACGCGCCAAGTCATTTGCTTCCACTACTGATTGACGAAGCGGACTCGGCATTCACTGCATTACACGATTTGAAACTGCTTCAGTTTTCCTGACACACATCATTAGTTGGCGAACAGATGTCGCCGCTGGGCATAGTCCGGTTGATGATGACAAAGTCCGGTCGAGACGTTCCGCGCCCTCCTCCTGACTTACGCAATTTGTAATACACCAGTGCGGAACCGTTATTGACCATGGGGGCGATCAACCTGTCGTAATCCGCAACGACAATATCGATGTCTGTGCCAGGCACCCGTGTCGGCAGCGGGTGCTCAATTTCCCGGTAAGTTCCGGGAATAGGACGTGTACCGTTGGGCCCCGCGCATCCCTGCCATATAACAATGAGCGTATCGCCCTGCTCGATATTCGGGTCGGCGGGAATTCTTACCGTGACGCCCTCCCACAATCGGGGTCTGGCGCAACAATGGAGCACGCCTTCCTTTCCGGCATGGGGAAACAGTGGTTCCTTCATGTTGTCGATGACGACAATGTCGACCCTGACATGGGTCGGTAGCGACTGTTGCTGATTCACTCCGTTGTCGGTGGTGTAGAACACCGGCAAGGCCGGATTCTTTTTATCGCTGTCGATTACATGCCACGGCACGATAAAGGAGATCGGTTGACCGGCCACATCGCCAGGCTGAACTTTGTACTGAGCAACAGCCCCTGTGTAACTGCCCCAGTGAAGTTCCAGCAACTGTCCCGCTTCGGGTGCGTCGTACAGCGTCAGTGACACAGTGGCCGGGAATCCGTGATCCTCAGTGAGCAACGTGTTGAGGGTGGCTGAATGCTCCCCATACACCTCAACCAACGCGAGGTCTTCATTAATCAGGGCGGGTGCCTTGTCATGATCCTGGCCCGCCAGCGTCAGGTTGACTGCGACCGATATCTCTGGCGAAGGCCTTCCGTACGCCGCTCCCTGCCTTACTTTGTAGTAAATCTTTACTCGAAATGGCCCGTCGCCTCTGTCGTGCAACGCCGGCCAGGGCACGGGGGCTTTCAACGGAAAACCGGCAAGATCCACGGGAATCTCGGCAAGCGCGATACCGTCCCAGAAAACCGCGACCCATTGCGCCGAATCCGCAAGGTCGTATTGATCGATCTCAACAAACAGCCCGTCCCGGGCCTGCTGCCGGTCCACCAGACCTCTGGAGGACAGCGGAACCCTTGGAGGTGGCAGGGCACCGGGAGCGGGAGTCAGATCAACATTGATCGGCGAAAGAAAGGAGTGTCGCCCTTCATTCCCCGCGCGATCTCTGAGGAAGTAATAAAGGAAGCGTTTACCCGCGCCACCAGCACGAATTTCATCGGCGTACACCGTGATGTTCAGGCGTTTCGCGGCGATGTCTTCGGCACTGAATTCCTGCTCACGAACCGGGGTCTCGGTGTCCGGAGGGTCTTGCTCCGATGTCCAGTAATACACTGCCCGATCGCCGCTTTCGGCGTCGATATACCAAGGCACCAGCACGTTGACCTCACCCTCTTGCTCCAAGAAGATTTCGTCGACAGTGCCGCCCAATTCGGCGGGGAATATCACGGCCCCTGGCTTGTTGCCGAAATTGGGCTTGTTGGTATCGATCGTCAGGGTTTTACGGTCTCCGGGATTCGGATTACTGCCGTAAATGGAGACGCGGATCGCCACTTCATACACGCCGTGCGACAGAAGATCCCGGGGCACATAAAGGGTTTGTGGCCAGCTTATGGGGTCGCTGGTCGGGTACCAACGCTCATCGACGTTATTGAAGACCCCGCCTTTGGGCATAAAACCCAATTCAACAAGGTCGAGCTCACCCGGTGCCATTCCTTGGCCGAAGTCTTCGAAGGTCACCGCCAGCCTGTCACCCAATGCTGTCAGCGGCAGCAATCCACTGGGATCATCCGGATCGAGCACAGCGGGGACTTTGGGTGCTTCCATCGCGGCAGCTATTTCAGCGAGGCCATCGATCGGCGGCTCGGCAGGATGTTCATGCTTGTCCATTTCCCGGCCTTCCCTTATGAAAGTTGCGGAGCGGCGCGATTTGCGCCGTCACTGCATGGCTTCATTTAATGCGCGAGGGCAGGTTCTGACTACTGTCAGAAATTACAGGTTTTACGACCGTTCGTCGGAGAACTGCCCACCTGAGCTTCCTCACACGCCGGGAATATCATTGAGATCCATTATTTTCAGACGTAAAAAAAACCCGCCCTCCCCTTCAACCGGGAGCGCGGGTTTTGTCGTTTCAGCCTCGGATCAGACGGTATCGACCTTCAACGAATGATCGTTGAGCATGCCGGTGATGATAGTCGCCGTGTCGTGCCCGCTGGCAATCATCCCGCCCGCCCCCGGTGTTACACCGTAGTGGCTGGCGAGGTTGACGCCGGCCAGGTCGATGGTCTGGTTTGGCGTGGCACCGGCCATGGCGCTGACGTCGATGCTGGTGAGCACCGACGCGCCCGTGCCGGTGACGGTGAAGTGCAGGTAGTCATCGAGCGACGCCGTGGTGCCGTTTTCACCTTGCAGCAGTTGCGACAGGTCGAGCTTGTCGGTGCCGGGGGTGAAGTCGGTGATGGTGTCGTGGCCGCTGTTGCCCTTGAGGTACTGGAAGGTGTCGGCCCCTGCTCCGCCGGTCAGGGTGTTGTTGCCCAGGCCGCCGATCAGCAAGTCGTCACCGCCGCCACCGTTGAGGATGTCGTTGCCCAGCCCACCATTGATCACGTTGTTATTGTTGTCGCCAGTCAACGTGTCGTTGAAGTTCGAGCCGACGAGGTTTTCGATGCCCGTCAGGGTGTCAGTTCCGGCACCGAGGGTGTTTTGCGCACCGAGCAGGCCGAGGTTGACCGTGACCCCGGCGGTGGCGTGGGCATAGCTTGCCGTGTCCGTGCCGGTGCCGCCATCGAGAAGGTCATTGCCCGGGCCGCTGTAGAGCAAATCGTTGCCGGCGCCGCCGTGCATTTCATTGTTGCCGGAGCCTGCGGTAAGCACATCGTTGCCGTCGCCGGCGTTGATGATGTTGTTGCCGGTGCCGGCGACCAGAATGTCATCGCCGGAGGTACCGGTGAGGGTGTGGCCATCCTGATAGCTGATGCTGACGTTGGCGGTGTCGCTGCCGCCATGGTTGTCGTTGGCGGTGTAGGTGCCGTTGAAGTCCGGGGTGATGTCGTGGGCCCCGGCGTAGTTGAGGGTCATGGTCAGTTGGTAGTTTTCCGCTGAGTTACCGCCGCTGCCCGTGGTGTCGTTGATGTTGGTGATGTGGATCTGATAGGTCGCATTCGCGGCTGCCGTCAGCGTTTGCCCGTCTGCCAGCGTGGTGTAAGCGCCGCCATTGATCGAGTACTCCATGGTGACGTGACCGGCCGCCAGGTTGTGATCCAGATTAAGGGTCTCACCCTGACGCAGATTGACGGTGATGCGGTCTTCATCGTTGGCGTTGCTGTTGGTCACAGCACCGAGATAACCGCTGACCACCAGCACAGCGGTCATGGTTGCCGCGTTGGCACTGAACGAATTGCGCACGTTAGCCAGGTTCTGGTTGGCCGCGGTATTGGCGTTGGTGCCAGTGAAGTTGATCGCCCCGGTGCCGGTGAAGTCCGCCGCTTTCGAGATCCAACCGGTATTGAACGTCGTCGGCGTGGCGTTGAGCGTATCGCCATTCGGATCGGTGTCGTTGGCCAGCAGCAATTCGCCCGGCACCACGACGTTGCTCGACAGCACGTTGGTGATGACGTGATCGTCCGCCGCCACCGGAGGCGCGTTGGGGATCACTTTCACGGTCAGTGTCGAGCTGGCGAGGTCGCCGTCGTTGTCGCTGACGGTGAAGCCGATGTTCTCGGTAATCACCACGGCGGTGGTTTTCTGCGAAGTGTAGGTGTAGTCGCCGGTGTCGAGGTTGACCACCAGCGTGCCGCCATTGTTGGTGGCGATGCTCACCGAGTTGTTTACGGTGTTGAACGTGCCGTGGTTGGTGCCAACCGTCGCCGTCAACGAACCCTGACCGCTAAGGGCTTTCGGATCGTAGGTGTAGGTGGTGCCGTCGACGACGATGGTTTTGATAAAACCGCCATCCGCGCCGAACGTACCGCCCTCACCCAGTAGCGAACCGGTGACCGGTGCGCCGACCACCGTGCCCGAGAGCACCGAGTTGAGTTGGTTGAGATCTGTCACCACTACAGCGTTGGTGTTGGTGTGGGTGATGCCGTCGTACGCCACTGGATCGAGGTTGGCGTTGCTCACGCCGCTGCCCAGACCGATCGCGTAGTTACGGATGTTGTTGGCGTCGAGGAAGGCTTTCAGCGCGGTTTCATCCGCCGTGCCGATTTCCTGGCCAGTGGTCGGTTTACCGTCGGAGAAGAAGTAGCCAACATTCTGCGCGCCGGTGAGTTTGCCCGAGGTGTTGAACGCAGTCTGCATGGTCGCCACGGCGGCGTCGTAGTTGGTGCCGCCGCCCGCGGTCAAACCCGCCAGTATCGTCTTGGCAGTGGCGATATCGACCCACACCGAGGTGCGATCGGTAGCGCTGCTGCTGAAGGTCACCAGTTGCACCTTCACGTCGCCGAGATCGTCGTATTTGTCGAGCAAGGCACTGATCGCCTGCTTGGCCAGCGCCAGTCGCGACAGGCCCGGCACGCCGGAGGCGTCGGCCATACTGCCGGAGATGTCGAGGACGATCAGCAGGTTGGAATCGATCTCCACCGCTGCCACCGAACGATCGGAAGCCACGGCTTTTGGCACGTCATCGACGATGTTGACGACGATGGTGCTGGTGGTGCTGTTGCCCAGTGCGTCAGTGGCTTTGTAGGTGAAACTTTCGCTGAGAGTATTCGCGCCGTCGTTGGCGTTCGGCGAGGTTTTCGGCGCCGAAGTCAGCGTGTAGGTGTAGGTGCCGTCGGCATTCAGCTGGATCTGCCCGTAGCTGCCGGTGGCGCTGCCGACCAAGGTGTAGGTCAGCGCGCCGCTGCCGCCGGTGACCGCGCCGACCAGCGTGCCCGTCGCGGTTTCGCCGGTGTTGGTTGGGTCGCTGCCGGTGACCGTGCCGGCGGCCAGATCCTGGCCATCCTTGGTCAGGTCGAGGGCTTTTTCGTAGACCGTGACGTCCTGATCGACCGAGGCAATCAGTTTGCTGTCGGCGACGTTGATGGTGATGGTCGTGGTGCTTTCATCGCCGTCGCTGTCGCGGATGGTGTAGGTGAAAGTGTCGGTCGCGCCCGCAGGGCTCACCGAGTTCGGGTTGCTGTGATAAACAGCGTTGCCCGCAGCATCGAGGGTCAGGTAACCGAAGTTGCCGTTGATGTTGCTGTTGAGCCCGCCGATGGCCGATGTGCCGGTGTTGCTGCCGGCGCGCACGCCGACCACCGCCCCGCCTGTTGCTGCGCCATCGGCGCCGGTGACGTCATTGCCCAGCACGCTGATGTTGACGGTACCGCCCTCGGCCACCGAGCCGGTGTCGGCTTTGGCGGTCGGCAGGTCATCGATGATGTTGACGTTGATCTGGCCGTTGGCAGTGCTGCCGTCGGTGTCCGTCGCCACCACGTTGAAGTTCTCGGTGAGGCTGTTGGCACCATTGGCGTTCGGGTGGGTTTCGTTGTCGACCAGGGTGTAGCTGTAACTCACGACACCGGTGGTCGGGTTGTAATTGGTGATGGTGAAGGTGCTGCCCAGCGGCGAAACCACCGATTGCGGGAAGCCTGCGGCGACACCGTTGGTCACCACGGCAATGCCGCCGACCGTCAGGGTTTGCAGGCCGTCGAGGGCGGTCACGGTAAAGGTGCCACTCTGGGTCAGGGCCGGAGTATTCGGGCTGGTGCCGTCGCTGAGGTTTTTCTCGTAAACGGTGAGTTCGCCGCCGTTGACGTCGAGGCCGTTGAGCACCACCGGATCGTCATTGTTATGGATGTTCAGCACCAAGTTGGCGGTGCTGACGTCGCCATCGGCATCGGTCAGGGTGTAGGTGAACGTCTCGGTGCCGTTGCCACCGCCGTGCAGATTTTTGAAGTCGGCATCGTTGGTGTCCAGCGTGTAGGTGTACGAGCCATCGGCGTTGAGCACCAGTTTGCCGTAGGTGCCGGTGAAGGTGCCGGGGGTAATCGGCCCGCTCGCGACCACGTCGGCGCCTTGCACATCGTTGGTCAGCACGTTGCCGGTGAGGGTCAACAGACTTTCCGAAGCGCTGTTGGCGTTGCTGTCGTTTACTGCATGTGGCACGTCATCGACGATGCTGACGACGATGGTGCTGGTGACAATGTTGCCCAGCGAATCGGTGGCCTGATAGGTAAAACTTTCGGTCAGGGTATTGGCGCCGTCATCGGCATGCGGCGTGGTGGTCGCGGGCGATGTCAGGGTGTAGGTGTAGGTGCCATTGGGGTTGAGGACAATCTGTCCGTAGTTGCCGGTGGCACTGCCGACCAGTGCATAGCTGATCGCGCCGACCGCGCCAGTGACCGAGCCGACCAGGGTGCCGGACGCGGTTTCGCCGGTGTTGCTCGGGTCGCTGCCGGTGACCGTACCGGGGGCCAGATCCGCGCCGTCCTTGGTCAGGTCGAGCGCTTTTTCGAACACGGTCACATCGGTGTCGCTGGTCGCATACAGTTTGCTGTTGGCGACGTCGATGGTGATGGTTGTGGTGCTTTCATCACCGTCGGAATCGCGCACGGTGTAGGTGAATACATCCACCGCGCCCGGGCCGTTCACCGCATTGGGATTGCTGTGGTAGACGGCGTTGCCATTGGCATCCAGGGTCAGGTAGCCGTAGGTGCCGTTGATGTTGCTGTTCAGGCCACCGAGGGCCGAGGTCGACGTGTCGGCGCCGGCACGCACGCCAACCACCGCGCCGGTCGCCGCCGGGCCATCGGCGCCGCCGATATCGTTGTCGAGCACATTGCCGCTGACGGTTCCGCCCTCTGCCACCGACGCGGCATCAGGGTGGGCGCTCGGCAAATCATCGACGATGTTGACGTTGATCTGGCCGTTGGCGGTGCTGCCATCGGTGTCCGTCGCCACCACGTTGAAGTTCTCGGTGATGCTGTTGGCGCCGTTGGCATTCGGGTGGGTTTCGTTATCGACCAAGGTGTAGCTGTAGCTGACGACACCGGTGGTTTCGTTGTAACCGGTGATGGTCAGCGTGCTGCCCAACGGCGTGGTGATCGATTGTGGGAAACCTGCGGCGACGCCACCGGTCACCACGTTGATGCCGCCGACGGTCAGGGTTTGCAGACCGTCGAGAGCAGTGACGGTGAAGGTGCCGCTCTGGGTCAGGGCCGGGGTATTGGGGTCGGTGCCGTCACCGAGATTTTTCTCGTAGACCGTGAGTTCGCCGCCATTGACGTCGAGGCCGTTGAGCACCACTGGATCGTCATTGTTATGGATGTTCAGCACCAGGTTGGCGGTGCTGGTATCGCCGTCGGAGTCGGTGATGGTGTAGGTGAAGTTCTCGGTACCGTTGCCGCCGCCGTGCAGATTTTTGAAGTCGGCATCGGTGGTGTCGAGGGTGTAGGTGTACGTGCCGTTGGCGTTGAGCACCAAGGTGCCGTAAGTACCGGTGAACGTGCCTGCGGTAACCGGCCCGCTCGCGACACGGTCGGCGCCCTGCACATCGTTGGTCAGGACGTTGCCGGTCAGCGTCAGTTGGCTTTCCGACGCCGTGGTTGTATTGCTGTCGTCCAGCGCTTTAGGCAGGTCGTCGACGATGTTGACGTCGAGGGTCGCGTTGGCAGTGGTGCCGTTGTCATCGACGACGGTGACGGCGAACTGCTCTGGCAGATTGTTTGCGCCGTTCGCGGTTGGGTGCGCTTCGTTATCGACCAGGGTGTAGCTGTAACTGACGACGCCGGTGGTTTCGTTGAAACCGGTGATGGTAAGTGTGCTACCCAATGGCGTGGTGATTGATTGCGGGAAACCTGCTGCTACGCCGTTGGTGACGACGGCGATGCCGCCAACGGTCAACGTGGTCACGCCGTCGAGTGCGGTGATGTTGAAGGTGCCGCTTTGGGTCAGTGCGCCGGAGTCTGGTGCGCTGCCGTCGCTGAGGTTTTTCTCGTAAACGGTGAGTTCGCCGCCGTTGACGTTGAGGCCGTTGATGATCACCGGATCGTCGTTGTTGTGGATCTGCAAGACGAGGTTCGCGGTGCTGGTATCGCCGTCGGAATCGGTGATGGTGTAGGTGAAGGTTTCGGTGCCGTCACCGCCGCCATGCAATGCTTTGAAATCAGCATCGGTGGTGTTGAGGGTGTAGGTGTACGTGCCGTTGGCGTTGAGCACCAATGTGCCGTAAGTCCCTGAGAAAGTACCGGCGGTGATTGGGCCGGCATTCTCGCCGATGACCACACGGTCGGCGCCCTGCACATCGTTGGTCAACACGTTGCCAGTGAGCGACAGATTGGTTTCCGAGGCGGTGCCTGCGTTCGAGTCATCCACGCCTTTTGGCAAGTCATCGACGATATTCACATCGAGGGTCGCATTGGCGGTGGTGCCGTTGTCATCGACGACGGTGACGGCGAACTGCTCAGGCAAATTGTTCGCGCCGTTCGCGGTTGGGTGCGCTTCGTTATCGACCAGGGTGTAGCTGTAGCTGACGACGCCGGTGGTTTCGTTGAAACCGGTGATGGTCAGTGTGCTGCCCAATGGCGTGGTGATTGATTGCGGGAAACCTGCGGCCACGCCATTGGTGACCACCGCAATACCGCCGACTGTCAGGGTAGTCACGCCGTCGAGTGCGGTGATGTTGAACGTGCCGCTTTGAGTCAGTGCACCGGAGTCTGGTGCGCTGCCGTCGCTGAGGTTTTTCTCGTAAACGGTGAGTTCGCCGCCGTTAACATCCAGACCACCGATTACCACTGGATCGTCGTTGTTATGAATCTGCAAGACGAGGTTCGCGGTGCTGGTGTCGCCGTCGGAATCTGTGATGGTGTAGGTGAAGTTTTCAGTACCGTTGCCGCCACCGTGCAGCGCTTTGAAATCCGCATCGCTGGTGTTCAGCGTGTAGGTGTAAGTGCCGTTGGCGTTCAGCACCAAAGTCCCGTAAGTCCCCGCAAACGTACCGGCGGTGATCGGCCCGGCAGTCTCGCCAGTGGCCACGCGGTCGGCGCCCTGCACATCGTTGGTCAACACGTTGCCAGTGAGGCTGAGATTGGTCTCCGAGGCGGTGCCGGTATTGCTGTCATCCACCGCTTTTGGCAGGTCGTCGATGATGTTCACATCGAGCGTGGCATTCGCGGTCGTGCCGTTGTCGTCGACGACGGTGACGGCGAATTGCTCTGGCAGAGTGTTCGCGCCATTGGCGTTCGGATGCGTTTCGTTATCGACCAGCGTGTAGCTGTAACTGACCACACCTGTCGCCGCGTTGAACCCGGTAATGGTCAACGTGCTGCCCAGCGGCGTCGTCACCGATTGCGGAAAACCAGCCGCGACACCGTTGGTGACCACGGCAATGCCGCCGACGGTCAGCGTGGTGACGCCATCGAGTGCAGTAACGGTGAAGCTGCCATTTTGCGTCAGCGCTGCCGAATCAGGTGAACTGCCCAGGGCCAGGTTTTTCTCGAAAACCGTCAGCTCGCCGCCCGCAATATTCAAACCGCCGAGGGTCACCGGGTCGTCGTTGTTGTGGATCTGCAAAACCAGATTCGCGGTGCTGCTATCGCCGTCCGAATCGGTGAGGGTATAGGCGAAGGTTTCGGTGCCGTTGCCGCCACCGTGCAGCGCTTTGAAATCGGCATCGCTGGTATTCAGCGTGTAGGTGTAAGTGCCGTTGGCGTTCAGCACCAGGGTGCCGTAAGTGCCGGTGAACGTGCCCGGCGTCACCGGGCCGGTGGCCACGCGGTCAGCGCCTTGCACATCGTTGGTCAGCACGTTGCCGGTCAGCGTCAGCAAGGTTTCCGAAGCGGTTGAGCTGTTGCTGTCATCCACCGCGCGCGGCACGTCATCGGTGATGTTGACATCCAGCGAACCGGTCGCGGTATCGCCATTGCTGTCGCCGGCAACCACGGTGAATTGTTCACTGAGGTTGTTCGCGCCGTCACCCGCCGCGTGGGTGTCGTTGCCGTTGAGGGTATAGCTGTAGGTGACGACACCGGTGCTCGGGTTGTAGCCGGTGATGGTCAGGGTGTTGCCCAATTGCGTGGTGATCGACTGCGGGAAACCGACCGCCACACCGCCGCTGACCAGGCTGATGCCGCCGACGCTGAGGCTGGTCAAACCGTCCGGCGCGTTAACGGTGAAGCTGCCACTTTGGGTCAGCGCTGCCGGATTGGCGGCCGAGCCGTCAGGCAGATTGGCTTCGTTGAGGTTCAGCTCGCCACCGGGTACGGACAGGCCGTTGAGGGTCACCAGATTGTTGACCGGTGGCGGCACGATCACTGGCGTGTCGTCGCCGTTGTCGATCACCACGTTGTGGCGTTCTTCAGGGAATTCAGGGATGCCGCCAAACCCGGCGGTGGGGAAACCGATGATCGGATCAACGCGCCCGCCGACTTCCGTCAGCAAGACAAAACTGTGACCACCACCCGCTTCACCCGGCGCGCCACCCGGGGCGTTTGGCCCAGCGGCAGTGGCTTCAGCGGTTTTCGACGGGTCATCACCGGCGGCGATGGCTTTCTGGATTTGCTCGACGTCGGTCAGTTGCGCTTCGCTCGGCGTCACCGCCTCGGCCGCGTTCACGTGCGCGGCCTGATCGGCGAGCAGTTGCCCGGACAGGATCATGCTGCTGCCGCGCCCAAGGGTTAGCTCTTTGCCATTTTGCAGATGAACGGCAACGGCGCCTTCGGCTCCGGTGATCAATTGATCGCCGGCAAACAGCCGATCGCCTTCGACCAGCGCGCGCTTTGTGCCGTCCGCTGCCTGTGCGAAAACCTGACCAATGACTTTAGTGACGGTACCGATGAGCGTTGCCATGTGAATTCCTCCGCTGCCGACCACTGTCGGCACTGGTTAACGAAGTAGCCCATGGCTCAATCGGGTTGCCGTGGCGACGCTCGCGCCTTCGACAGTTCGTTCGCAGGTTGCGCCGTTCAGGAAAAATCAGCGCTATCAAGCACTTGAAAACCCTGATCAATGCAGCATTCCCACGAGCGCTACGTAACGCCGGTGAATCACTCGAGTGACAAAAATCTGTCGCTCCCCAGCCGCTACGCGTCCCTCCCCTTCAGCAGTACTTCGCCGTATGTCGCAAAGTGAATGGAACTTTCCTCAAGCCTTTCTGCGCTCCCTAGCGCGCATAAAACAAAGGCTTTCGAGCTGAACAATGTGCCGGATTTTACAAACCGCATAAGTTTTTTTCGGAATAAGCCTTATGAAAATTTTTTCTTAGCTACGCTTCATTATGTTCTTAGCTCTGTTGTTACAAGAGTGAAACGCTTTCCACTAAAAATATCGTCAAATTTTTGGCGACAGTAACACACCATCAGGACTCAGGGAGATGCACCCATGCGCGTTTTAACCCCCCTCTGCAGCGCGGTTTTGCTGGCCATGGCTTGCACATCCCAAGCCCAGGCCATGAACCTCACCGAGGCGATCCAAAGCACCATCGCCACCCACCCGGAACTCGCTTCGCGCGTGGATGCACGCCTGTCGGCTGATGAACAAGTCAAAGTCGCCAAGGGCGGCTTCTATCCGTCCGTCGATTTGAACGCCGCGTATGGCCGTGGCTACAGCGACAACACCAACACCCGCGCCTTCGGTAACCACGACACACGAATTCTCAACTACACCCAATCCGAGCTGCGCTTGCGGCAAATGCTGTTCGACGGTTTCAACACCGCCAACGAGGTTGAGCGCACCAAAGGCGTGTCCAATTCGCGCGCCTACTACGCGCAAGGCACCGCTCAGGATCTGGCCCTGCGCACCATCGAGGTCTACCTCGAAGTGCTCAAGCGCCGCGAACTGGTGACCCTGGCCACGAACAACCTGCAAGCGCACTTGCGCGTCAACGATCAGATTGGCCTGCGCACCGAGCGTGGCATCGGCAGCACTGCCGACTCCGATCAATCGGTGGCGCGTAAAGCGCTGGCGCAAAACAACCTCGACACCGCTGAAGTGGATCTGGCGGATGCCGAGTCGAACTTCTTCAGCGTTGTCGGGCGCATGCCTGATGAACTGGAAGCCCCGGCCACGACCCGTGGCGAGTTGCCGACCACCCTGCCGGAAGCCCAGCAGAGCATGGTCGAAAACAACCCGTACCTGAAATCGGCGCAGGCCGACGTGCAATCGGCCGAGAGCCAGTACGAAGTCGCCAAATCGCCGTTCTACCCTCGCTTCGACGCTGAAGCAGCGGTGGGCGCGAACAACAACGTGCAGGGCGATGAAGGCCACGATAACGAATGGCGTGTCGGCGTGATCATGAACTACAACCTGTTCCGTGGCGGCAGCGACAAGGCGCGACTGGCCTCCGATGCGCACCAGATCAACCAAGCAATGGACATCCGCAACAACGCCCTGCGTCAGCTCAACGAGAACATTCACCTGGCCTGGAACGCCATGCTCAACGCGAAGAAACAGACCCCGACCGCCCGCGAATACGCGGAAACCACCAAGCGTGTACGCGCCGCGTATCAGGATCAGTTCGGCCTCGGCCAACGCACCCTGCTCGACTTGCTCGACAGTGAAAACGAGCTCTACAACGCCAACCGTCGTTACACCGAAATTCGCTACACCGAGGAATATTCGATGTACCGCGTGCTGGCGAACATGGGCCAGTTGCTGAGCAAACAACGGGTGGTGCTGCCCGCCGATGCAATCGCTTCCAGCGAGGTGAAGAACGAAGCCCGCCTCCCCGAGCTGAAATAACCCCCCTGTAGGAGCTGCCGAAGGCTGCATGATCGTTCCCACGCTCTGCGTGGGAATGAAGCCCGTGACGCTCCGCGTCACTGGACGCAGAGCGTCCCTAGAGGCATTCCCACGCAGAGCGTGGGAACGATCATGCAGCAGGGTTGATGTGGGTGTCCGAGCCAGTTCAAAGGAGCGATCAATATGACCAGCATGGAACCCGGCAACTCTGGGGTCGATCCGCGGCTGAGCTTCGATGATCCGTTACTCGACGGTCTGTTGATTCTCTGCAAACTGCATGGCGCGACGGTCAGTCGCGCCAGCCTGAGTGCCGGGCTGCCGCTGAACAAACAACGTTTGAGCCTCGATTTGCTACCCCGTGCGGCTGCTCGTGCAGGGTTGCAGGCGCGGATGTTGCGCCGTGAACTCAAAGACATCTCACCGCTGAACCTGCCGATTCTGTTGTTACTCAACGACGGTCGCACCGCCGTGCTGCGGCGTTTTGGCGATGACGGCAAAGCGCTGATTCTGCCCAGCGAAGCCGATGGCGGCGAGCAATGGGTCAGCCGTGAAGAACTCACCGAACACTACAGCGGCCAAGCCTTGTTCGCCCGGCCGCGCCACGAACTCGAAGACCTGCGCTCGCCGCTGGTGCCGCGCGTGCATGCGTGGTTTCGCGATACCCTGAAGCTGTCGAAATGGCTATACGGCGATGCGATTCTCGCCAGTTTTCTGATCAACCTGCTGGGCCTGATGGTGCCGCTGTTTGTCATGCAGACCTACGACCGCGTGGTGCCAAACCAAGCGACGTCGACCTTATGGGTGTTGTCGATTGGCCTGTTGATCGGCACCGGTTTCGAACTGGTGCTGCGGGTGGTGCGTGCGCACTTGCTCGACACCGCCGGCAAGAAAACCGATGTGATCCTTTCCGCGACTTTGTTTGAGCGCATCACCGGCATGTCGATGAAGGCGCGGCCAGCGACCATCGGCGGGTTTGCGCAGAGCATTCATGACTTTCAGGGTCTGCGTGAATTCCTCACCGCCGTCACCCTGACCAGCCTGATCGACCTGCCCTTCGTCGTGCTGATGCTGGTAGTGATCGGTCTGCTCGGCGGCTGGCTGGTGGTGATTCCGATGTTGGCGTTTCCGATCACGATCATCTTCGCCCTGGCGATTCAGGTGCGCCTGCGCGACACCGTGCAGAAAAGCCTGAGCCTCGGCGCCGAACGCCAGGCCGTGCTGATCGAAACACTCGGCGGTCTGGAAACCCTCAAGGCCTGCAGTGCCGAAAGCGAGCGCCAGCACAAATGGGAAAGCACCCACGGCGCCCTCACCCGCCTCGACAGCCATGCGCGCAATCTCTCGGCGCTGGCAACCAACGGCACATTGTTCATTCAGCAGTTCTCGGGGATGGCGACGATTGTCGCCGGGGTTTACAGCATCATCGCCGGCAACCTCAGCGTTGGTGCGCTGGTCGCCAGCTACATGCTCGGCAGCCGCGTACTCGCGCCGCTGGGGCAGATCGCCGGGCTGATCACCCGTTATCAGCAAGCGCAATTGACCATGAAAAGCACCGACGCATTGATGTCGTTGCCGCAAGAACGCGACGGCAAACAGCGGCCGCTGGAACGCACGCAACTGCAAGGCGCGCTGGACGTCAACGGCGTGACCTTTCACTACAACGGCCAGAATGCGCCGGCCCTGAGCAACATCAGCTTCAGCCTCAAGGCCGGCGAACGGGTTGGCATTATCGGTCGCAGTGGCTCGGGTAAAAGCACCTTGGCGCGGTTGGTGATGGGTTTCTATGAGCCAGAAGAAGGCCAGTTGCTGCTCGACGGTCTCGACCTGCGGCAACTGGATGTCGCGGATCTGCGCCAGCAAATCGGCTATGTCGCCCACGACCTGCCGCTGCTGGCGGGCAGCCTGCGCGATAACCTCACCCTCGGCGCACGCTACGTCAGCGATTCGCGGATGCTTGAAGTGGCTGAGCTGACCGGCGTCACCGAACTCGCTCGCCAGCATCCGCAAGGCTTTGATCGGCCGGTCGGTGAGCGCGGGCAATTGCTTTCCGGCGGCCAACGCCAAGCGGTATTACTCGCGCGTTCGCTGTTGCTCGACCCGCCGATCATGCTCCTCGACGAACCCACCAGCGCCATGGACAACAGCAGCGAAGACATCCTGCGCCAGAAACTTCATGGCTGGGTGCAAGGCAAAACCCTGCTGCTGGTCACTCACCGCACCTCGATGCTGAGCCTGGTGGATCGGCTGCTGGTACTCGACAACGGCCGGATCGTCGCCGACGGCCCGAAAGAAGCAGTCATCGAAGCACTGCGCAAGGGCCGCGTCGGCTCTGCGGCGGTTTAGGAGTTGCGCCATGTCTGCTTCAAGTGAAAGCAAATCTCGCGGCTACTTCGACAGTTTCGGCAAAAGCGCCGAGGCTGAGTTCATGCCGGAAACCGCCGGGGCCGCGTTGCAGGATTCGCCGCGCTGGTCGCGGATCACCGTGTGGCTGGCGGCGGGGCTGCTGATCAGTGCGGTGGTCTGGGCCAAATTCGCCGTGCTCGAAGAAGTGACCATGGGCGAAGGCAAGGCGATTCCGTCGAGCAAGATTCAGGTGATCCAGAACCTTGAGGGCGGCATCGTTACCGAGATCTTCGTGCGTGAAGGGCAAATGGTGAACAAGGGCGACACCCTGCTGCGTCTGGATGACACGCGCTTCCGTTCGAACAAAGGCGAGAGCGAGGCCGATCGTTATGCGCTGACGGCGCAGGTCGAAAGACTGTCGGCCGAAGCGGAAGGCCGGCCGTTCAAGCTCTCCGATGAAGTGGTCGCCAAAGCGCCGCAAGTCGCTGAAGACGAGCGCTCGCTGTATGACCAACGCCAGCGCCGACTGGCCAGTGAACAACGAACCCTCAGCGAACAACTGCGGCAGAAAACCCAGGAACTGGCGGAATTTCGTTCCAAGCAGGGCCAGTTCAGTTCCAGTCTGGCCTTGCTGCAGCAAGAAATGAACATGTCCGAACCGCTGGTGAAAACCGGTGCGGTGTCGCCGGTGGAGATCCTGCGATTGAAGCGCAGCGCGGTGGAGATCCGAGGTTCGCTGAACGCCACCACACTCGCCATTCCCCGCGCCGAATCGGCGATTGCCGAGATCCGCAGCAAGATCGACGAATCCGAACAAACCTTCCGCTCCGAAGCCGCCAAAGAGCTAAACGAGAAACGCACCGACCTGTCAAAAATCACCGCGACCAGCATCGCCATCGACGACCGGGTCACCCGCACCACCGTGACGTCACCGGTGCACGGCGTGATCAAGCAATTGAAGGTCAACACCATCGGCGGCGTGGTGCAGCCGGGCAGCGACATGGTTGAAATCGTGCCGCTGGAGGACAACCTGCTGATCGAAGCCAAAGTGCGCCCGCAGGACGTGGCGTTTCTGCATCCGGGGCAGAAGGCGATGGTCAAGTTCAGTGCTTATGACTACACGATTTACGGCGGGCTGAGCGCCAAGCTTGAGCTGATCGGCGCGGACACGATTACTGATGACAAGGGCAACAGCTTTTACCTGATTCAGGTGCGCACCGATAAAAACCATTTGGGCGGAGATGTGAAGCCGCTGCTGATTATTCCGGGGATGGTGGCGACGGTGGACATCATTACCGGGGAGAAGAGTGTGCTGGATTACCTGTTGAAACCGGTCTTGAAGGCGCGGACTGAGGCGATGCGCGAGCGGTAGCGAATGATCGTTCCCATGCTCCGCATGGGAATGCCGCCCGGGACGCTCCGCGTCCCTTCGCGACTGTGACGCAGAGCGTCACTGGATGCATTCCCACGCAG
Source organism: Pseudomonas rustica (assembly GCF_049959085.1). Lineage (NCBI taxonomy): Bacteria > Pseudomonadati > Pseudomonadota > Gammaproteobacteria > Pseudomonadales > Pseudomonadaceae > Pseudomonas > Pseudomonas rustica. The sequence continues at coordinate 3,962,326 of NZ_CP188200.1, forward strand.
AGCGTGGGAACGATCATCTATCGCCATGATTACGCTGAAAGGTCTCCTCCCCCATCGCCGCGATCTGCCCCTCGATCAACGCTTCAAACGGCTTGAGCAACGGCTCAAACGAAACCGGCGCCTCCAGCGTTTGCAACGCCTTCACAATCGCCTCAACCGTCGACAACGCCCCCGGCCCCGGGGCCTTGCGCAACCGATAGCGCGACACCCCGCCCTCGGCCAGCGTCACCCGTGGCAACGCCGCCAGCAGTGGATTGAGGTGCAGCATCTTGCGCGCTTTACGCCACGTTCCATCAGGCACCACCAGTAACAACGGCTCATCCGACTCAGCGTAAGCCTGCATCGGTTGCGCATCATCGGCGGGAAACAACAACCGCGCCCGATACCCCGGCTGATTCAACAACGTCGGCAAATCCTCAAAAACCTCGCCGACAATCAACTCGGCATTGCTCAACCCCAGCGCCGCCAATCGCGCGGTGTTCAACGCATGATTGACCTCGCTCGGATGCTGCAACAGCAACACCCGCGTGCGGCTGTCGAGGCTGGGGATCAGCGGGCACAGGCAATGGGTTTGTGGGCGCAGGCAGCGCGGGCATTGAGGTCTGGACATACTTCTTTTTCCTACAAGCTAAGCCTGATTGAGCTGTGCTTTGAGCAAATCGCGGAAGGTCTGGATCAGCGGCTCACGGCTACGGCCCCGGCGCATGATCATCGAGAACGGCGCCTGATAACCGAACGTCGCCGGCAGCAGAACCCGCAAATCCCCTTTGTCGGCCCACGCCTGCGCGTAGTGCTCCGGCAAGTAACCAATGTAGGCGCCGGACAGCACCAGAATCAGCTGCGCCTCCATACTTTCCACGGTCGCTGCGCTGTGCTTGAAACCGTGACGCGCCAGCTCGGCCTGACTCCAGTAACCACGACCGACCATGCGCTGCTGGGTGATGACTTGCTCAGGGATGCGCCGCTCGTTGAACAACGGATGGCGGCTGCTGCAATACAACCAGTGCTGCTCGCGGTACAGCGGCATGTAGACCAGACCGCTCATCCGTGTGGAGAACGCGCCGATGGCCAGGTCGAGGCGATTGTCCTGCACACCGAGTTGCAATTCGTACGGGCTCATCACCGATAAGTGCAAATGCACCGCCGGGTGTTCCTGACTGTAGCCGCCAATGGCTTCGGCGAACGGCAAGGCCTTGTCGCTGACCGTGGAGTCGATCACCCCGAGGTTGAGCGTGCCGCGCAATTCGCCCTTGAGCGCGGCGGCGTATTGCTCGAACCCTTCGAGTTCGGCGAGCAGGCGCAGGGTTTCCTGATGGAACAGCTCACCCTTGCTGGTCAGGCTGAACCCGCCGCGTCCGCGATGGCACAGCACCAGACCTAGCGCGGCTTCGAGCTGGCTCATGTAGGTGCTGATCGCCGAGGTCGACAGGTTGAGTTCCTGCTGCGCATTGGCGAAACCCTGATGGCGCACGACGCTGACGAAGATGCGCAATAGTTTCAGGTCGGGTAAAGCGTTGGCCATGTCTACTCCAAGGATCGTTCCCACGCTCTGCGTGGGAATGCAGCCTGTGACGCTCTGCGTCACCTACAAGTACGGCTGGACGCGGAGCGTCCGTAGATGCATTCCCACGCGGAGCATGGGAACGAGCCGGTGTGGAAGTCTGGCATTAGTTTAGAAAAATCTGAACTAAGTATTTGCCCGTAGCGATTCTTTCCCCTCACTACATTTCGCATCATCGGCCCCACAGCGGCGTCCGAACCTGTGCTCAACGGCGCGCCGATATAAATAAAACAAAGACGATGAGGCCCTACCCGTGGACAAGATTCTTCACCAACCACTGGGCGGCAACGAAATGCCGCGCTTCGGCGGCATCGCCACCATGCTCCGACTCCCCCATGTACCGACCGCTGCCGGCCTGGACGCTGCCTTCGTAGGCGTGCCACTGGACATCGGTACTTCGCTGCGCCCCGGCACCCGCTTCGGGCCACGCGACATTCGCACCGAATCGGTAATGATCCGCCCTTACAACATGGCGACCGGCGCTGCGCCGTTCGACTCGCTGGCCGTGGCCGACATTGGCGACGTGGCGATCAACACCTTCAACCTGCTCGACGCCGTGCGCATCATCGAAGAAGCCTACGACAACATCCTCGAGCACAACGTGATCCCGATGACCCTGGGTGGCGACCACACCATCACCCTGCCAATCCTGCGTGCGATTCATAAAAAGCATGGCAAGGTCGGTCTGGTGCACATCGATGCCCACGCGGACGTCAACGATCACATGTTCGGCGAGAAAATCGCCCACGGCACCACCTTCCGCCGCGCGGTTGAAGAAGGTCTGCTCGATTGTGATCGCGTCGTGCAGATCGGTCTGCGCGCTCAGGGTTACACGGCTGACGACTTCAACTGGAGCCGCGATCAGGGCTTCCGCGTGGTTCAGGCCGAAGAGTGCTGGCACAAGTCGCTGGCACCGCTGATGGCCGAAGTGCGCGAGAAAGTCGGCGGCGGCCCGGTGTACCTGAGCTTCGACATCGACGGCATCGATCCGGCTTGGGCACCTGGCACCGGCACCCCGGAAATCGGTGGCCTGACGACCATTCAGGCGATTGAAATCGTTCGCGGCTGCCAAGGCCTCGACTTGATCGGTTGCGATCTGGTAGAAGTCTCGCCCGCTTACGACACCACCGGCAACACCTCGCTGCTGGCCGCCAACCTGCTGTACGAAATGCTCTGCGTACTGCCTGGCGTGGTGCACCGCTGAGGGTTGCGTCATGAACGAACGTGATCAGGTTCTGCAAGCGGCCGCCGAACTGGTGGCTGCCTTTGCCCGTAACGATCGCGAGGCTTACTTCGGCGCGTTCAGCGCCGATGCAAGTTTCGTTTTCTACACCCTCGAACAGCCACTGCTGTCGCGCGATGCCTATCAGGCCTTGTGGGACAGCTGGCGCGCCGAGGATGGCTTCGAGGTGCTTGCGTGCACCTCGAGCAACGCCTTCGTCAGCCTGCAAGGTGACGTGGCGATTTTCATCCATGACGTGGCCACCGAGCTGCGCATGCAAGGGGAGCAACACTTCAGCCAGGAGCGCGAGACGATTGTTTTCAAGAAACAAGCGTCGAGCCTAGAACAACAAGGCCATTGGCTGGCCTGCCACGAACATTTGTCCGCGATGCCGGAAGGGCTGCCATCCCCTTAGCCAAAACAGGTGACGCTCACGAACGATGAGCGCGCCTTTGTGATCGGAGCAGATCATGAATAACAACAACAACGAAAAAAGCCTTAGCAGCATTGAAACAAACGGGGTCGAACAGATCCCGGATCATGAGCGCGACGCCCGACCCAGCGACCTGTTTCGCTTGATCTTCGGCGGCGCCAATACCTTCGCCACCGCCGTGCTCGGCAGTTTCCCGGTGCTGTTCGGTCTGTCTTTTCAGGCCGGCGTCTGGGCGATCGTGCTGGGCGTGGTGGTCGGTGCGCTGATCCTTGCGCCGATGGGCCTGTTCGGCCCGCTCAACGGCACCAACAATGCTGTGTCATCGGGTGCGCATTTCGGTGTGCATGGGCGGATCGTCGGCTCGTTCCTGTCGTTGTTGACGGCGATCGCGTTCTTCTCACTGTCGGTGTGGAGTTCGGGTGACGCGCTGGTCGGTGGTGCCAAACGTCTGATCGGCCTGCCGGAAACCGACCTGACCCTGGGTCTGGCCTACGGCTTGTTCGCGTTGCTGGTACTCACCGTGTGCATCTACGGCTTCCGCATCATGCTGTGGGTCAACCGCATTGCGGTGTGGGCCGCGAGCCTGTTGTTCCTGCTCGGCATTTTCGCCTTTGCCCCCGCCTTCGACAGCCAGTACGCCGGCAGCGTGGCCCTCGGTCAGGCAGGTTTCTGGGCGGCGTTTATCGGCGCCGCATTGGTGGCGATGAGCAACCCGATTTCCTTCGGCGCCTTCCTCGGCGACTGGTCACGCTACATCCCGCGCACAACCCCGAAAGCCCAGATCATGCTGGCGGTGATCGCGGCACAGTTGGCAACCCTGATTCCGTTTTTGTTCGGCCTGACCACCGCGACCATCGTCGCGATCAAGGCGCCGGACTACATCGCGGCGAACAATTATGTCGGTGGTTTGCTGGCGGTGTCGCCGAGCTGGTTCTTCCTGCCGGTGTGTCTGATTGCGGTGATCGGCGGCATGTCCACCGGCACCACGTCGCTGTACGGCACCGGGCTGGACATGTCCAGCGTGTTCCCGCGCGTGCTGTCGCGGGTGAAAGCGACGCTGCTGATCGGCTTGCTGTCGATTGCCTTCATCTTCATCGGTCGCTTCGCGGCGAACCTGGTGCAGAGCGTGTCGACCTTCGCCGTGCTGATCATCACCTGCACCACGCCATGGATGGTGATCATGATCATCGGCCTGTTGGTACGTCGCGGTTTCTACTGCCCGGATGACCTGCAAGTGTTCACGCGCGGCGAACAGGGCGGACGCTACTGGTTCAACCACGGCTGGAACTGGCGCGGCCTGGGCGCGTGGATCCCGAGCGCGGCGGTCGGCCTGTGCTTCGTCAACCTGCCGGGGCAATTCGTTGGCCCGCTGGGTGAAATGGCCGGCGGCATCGACATCAGCTTGCCGGTGACCCTGGGCCTGGCTTCGGTGGTGTACCTGACGCTGCTGAGCCTGTTCCCGGAACCGCGAGAAGTGTTCGGCCCGAAGGATGCACGGAGCCAAGGCGCGGAGTCGCCGGTAAAAGCGGCAATGCGACAAGCCGCCTGAATAAACGCCTATCCCCTGTGGGAGCGAGCTTGCTCGCGAAAGCGATCTGTCAGTCACATCAGTGTTGAATGTGCCGACGCCTTCGCGAGCAAGCTCGCTCCCACAGGAGACTGAATTCAGCCTCACATAAAAAAGACAATCGGAGACACGCCATCATGGCTTTGGATTTATTCGTCGTCCTCATCTACGCAGCCGGCATGCTTTTGCTCGGCTATTTCGGCATGCGCAAGGCCAAGACCAACGAGGACTTTCTGGTCGCCGGTCGTAACCTCGGCCCAAGCCTGTACATGGGCACCATGGCCGCTACCGTGCTCGGTGGTGCGTCCACCGTCGGCACCGTTCGCCTCGGCTACGTGCATGGCATCTCCGGTTTCTGGCTGTGCGCCGCGCTGGGTTGCGGGATTCTCGCGCTGAACCTGTTTCTGGCCAAACCGCTGCTGAAACTGAAGATCTACACCGTTACCCAAGTGCTGGAAAAACGCTACAACCCGATGGCTCGCTCGGCCTCCGCGCTGATCATGCTGGCCTACGCACTGATGATCGGCGTGACCTCGATCCTCGCGATCGGCACCGTCCTGCAAGTGCTGTTTGACCTGCCGTTCTGGGTCTCGGTACTGGTCGGTGGTGGCGTGGTGGTGATCTACTCGGCGATCGGCGGCATGTGGTCGCTGACCCTGACCGACATCGTCCAGTTCATCATCAAGACCGTCGGCCTGATGTTCATCCTGTTGCCGATCTGCCTGTACCGCGTGGGCGGTTGGGACGAGTTGGTGCTGAAGTTGCCGGCCACCGCGTTCAACTTCACCACGATCGGTTGGGACACGATCATCACCTACTTCATGATCTACTTCTTCGGCATCCTGATCGGTCAGGACATCTGGCAACGGGTGTTCACCGTCAAAAACGAAAAAGTCGCCAAGTACGCCGGCAGCGCCGCCGGCATCTACTGCATCATCTACGGCCTGGCCTGCGCCCTGATCGGCATGGCGGCACACGTGCTGATTCCTGATCTGTCCAACGTCAACAACGCCTTCGCCGCCATCGTCAAACTGTCGCTGCCGGACGGCATCCGGGGTCTGGTGATCGCGGCTGCACTGGCCGCCATGATGTCTACCGCCAGCGCCGGCCTGCTCGCCGCTGCCACCACCATCACCGAAGACCTGCTGCCGAAACTGCGCGGCGGTAAACAATCGAGCCTGGGCATCAACCGCCTGTTCACCCTGCTGACCGGCATTGTCGTGCTGGGTATCGCTCTGGTGGTGAACGATGTGATCAGCGCGCTGACCCTCGCCTACAACCTGTTGGTGGGCGGCATGTTGATCCCGCTGATCGGGGCGATCTTCTGGAAACGCGCAACCACCGCCGGCGCCATCGCCAGCATGGGTCTGGGTTTCGCCACCGCCCTGCTGTTCATGATCAAGGACGGCCTTGATGCCAACACGCCGATCTACTACAGCCTGGCTGTGGGCCTGATCAGTTTTGTGGTGGTCAGCCTGGTCTCCCCTCGCCCGGCTACCGTGGCGAGCGCGATCTAAGCTTGATGTAACGACTTGATGCTTTCTTCGACGGGTGTGGCGTCGGTTGCCACACCCGTTTTTTTCGTCTGTAGAAAAGTGCTGATGAAGATGCTTCACTCAAGCAGAACAACGACTAGAAAAATCTGCCATGAGAAGAGCTGCCGTGCGTGCCGCCGTGCACCGTTTCATCCGCCGTCTGCTGGAGAACCGCGACTTCAACGACCACACCAGCTTGGTGCAATTGGGGTTGGAAAAGGCCGATATCGAGGATTTGATCTTTCATCTGGAAGATGAATTCGGACTGACGGCATTCACCGCCGAAGAAGACCGCATGCTCAAGACCGCGAAGACCGCGAATGACTTGAGCCGGTTTTTGCTAGAGATTGGACGGCATTGAAAGCAAAAGATCGCAGCCTTCGGCAGCTCCTACACTGATCCATGTAGGAGCTGCCGAAGGCTGCGATCTCTTGATCCTTAAAGAGGCACTTACCGCCGGCGCGGCTGGCGGCGACGCTGCTCGTCATCGGTGCGGATCGGGACAGGTTGCAGAGGCGGTTCGATCAAGCCGAGGGCAACACCCAAGTCGTGCAGCCAGTTTTGAATTTTCTCTTTCATCGTCATGCCCCCTTCAGGGTGGTGCTGAGCGGCCGGAATTCTGAGGCCGCTTCGCACTGATAATAGTCCGAAGTCCTACGCAATGCTCGGCGAAATCCGCAATGATCTGTTACTGAATGGAACAGAATCTGCAGCCATTGGTTCAAGCCGTTTCTCGCACATCCGCCGAAGCCGCGGGATAGACAGCCTGCAGCACTTCTATCCACGTATTCGGATCGGCCCCGACCCTGCCTTTGGCCCCATGAGCCATGTTGTCGCACCCCCTGAATGCTCGGCCAGCGGCTACTGACCCAGCGCTTTGCGCAAACGCCGACGCACCCACTGTTCGGCGCTGACGAAGGTGATGCCGAGTAACACCAGCACGGCGCCGATGATGAAGTTCAGGCTCAGCTCTTCGCCGAGCAGAATCACGCCGAAGGTCACGCCGAACAGCGGCGTCATAAACGAAAACACCGCGAGATTGGCCGCCAGATACCGACGCAACAGCCAGAACCACACCAGGTAACTGAAGAACGACACCACCAGCCCTTGGAACAGCACACTGGCCACCGCCACCGTGGTCAGGTTGACGTGAGTGATCTGGCCGCTGAACAGCGCGATCAACAACAGCCCGACGAAACCGACCATCAATTGATAGAACAGGGTCAAGGTAACCGGCGCGTCGGATAAGCGTGAGGCACGCACGACCACGGTGGTCGCGCCCCAGCAGGCACCGGCCAGAATCCCGAAGAAATCACCGAGCAGCATGCTCCGGTCAAGGTTGTCCCACGACACACCGCCGGCGAAAGCAATCGCGATGCCGATGAAGGCGAGCAGAATCCCCAGCCATTGCAGCGGCCTTAGACGCTCGCTGGACAGCAGAAAATGCACGCCCAACGCGGTGAAAATCGGCGCGGTGTAGAGGAATACCGACATGTGCGCGGCCGTGGTCAGTTGCAGGCCTTCGGAGATAAAGAAGAATTCCAGACCGAACAACGCACCGGCGAGCAAACCGCCGCGCCAGGTGTTGCCGACCTGATCCCAACCACCCTTCCAGCAGATCAACAATCCTACAAGCAACGCGGAAATGCCTGACCGCCCCGCCGCCTGCATCACCGGCGCGATGTCCGGCGCAGCCCATTTGATCATGACTTGCTGCACGCCCCAGATCAGGCACAGGCCGATCATCACTTGCAGGGCAAACCGGTCGGCATTGCGCCGCTCGACACTCACCGCAACACCTCGAACACACACAACATGGCAGGCCATCCAATGGTCAGAAAACAGTGTTGGGGATTATCAATGAGTCGAAGGGAAAAAGGCGTCAGGAAAAGACATTTGTTTCTTCTGTAGCGTCAGCGGTGAATGGCCGTCGGCTGCGCCGCCATTCGCGAGCAAGCTCGCTCCCACCATTGGAATGCCTTCCCCTGTGGGAGCGAGCCTGCTCGCGAAGAGGCCCTCACTGCCAACCCATATGAAGGATCAGCGCCGGCCAAACCGCCTCACCACCAAAAACCCAACCGCACAAGCCACAGCCGTCGCCACCATCCCCCAAACCCAATCCATCAACGTCACCTGCACCGACCACCCACGTAACGTCGCCCAATTCGTCAGGTCATACGTCCCATACGCCACCAGCCCCAACAACGCCCCCCTCTTCACCGCCCACTGCCAACTCAGCGCGGGCAACACCACAAACACCACACAGCCAAAAACATACAGGCAATAAAAAACCGCGGCCGGTAACAGCAGCGGTTTTTCCAGCATCAGCGAACCGAGCAGTTCGCGGTAGGTCGGCGCCATCAACAGCCCCAGCCAGATGCCGTCGAGCAGAAGAAACGTCAGCAGCGTGGCGACGTAGGCAATCAGCGATCTTTTCATCTCACCACCCTCAATGTAGGAGCTGCCGCAGGCTGCGATCTTTTGACCCTCAACATCAACAAATCGCAGCCTGCGGCAGCTCCTACATGGGGCTGGCGTGGGCTCAGGTTAGTTCAATGCGATCGGCATGAATAACGATCTTGCCTTCCTTGTACAGCGAACCGATGGCCTTCTTGAAGTTGCCTTTGCTGACGCCGAACAGGCTGCTGATCAACGCTGGATCGCTCTTGTCGCTGACCGGCAGCGTGCCGTCGTTGTCGCGCAACTTGGCGAGAATCTTCGAGTTGAGGCTGCTCGCTGCTTCCTGACCCACCGGTTGCAGGCTCAGGGCAATCTTGCCGTCGGCGCGCACTTCCTTGATGTAGCCCTTCTCGCTCATGCCGGCGCGCATGAACTTGAAGATTTCGTTCTTGTGGATCAAACCCCAGTGCTTGTTGTTGATGATCGCCTTGAAGCCCATGTCGGTGGCTTCGGCGACCAGCAGATCAACTTCCTGGCCCTGGCTGTAATTGGCCGGGGTTTTGTCGAGATAGCGATCCAGCCGCGCGGTGGCGGTGATGCGGCGGGTGTGCTTGTCGAGGTAGACGTGCACCACGCAGTACTCGCCGGCGGTCATCTGGCGCTTTTCTTCGGAATACGGCAGCAACAGATCCTTCGGCAGCCCCCAATCGAGGAACACACCGATGCTGTTGACTTCAACAACTTTCAGACTGGCAAATTCGCCGACCTGAACTTTTGGTTTCTCTGTGGTAGCGAGAAGTTTGTCTTCGCTGTCCAGATAAACAAAAACGTTGAGCCAATCTTCATCTTCGCTGGGAATATCTTTAGGGATATAACGGTTGGGCAAAAGAATCTCGCCGTCCGCACCGCCGTCCAGATATAAACCGAAGTTAGTGTGTTTAACCACTTGCAAACTGTTGTAACGCCCGACTAAAGCCATTTCCAGAACCCTCATTACGTGGGCGGCATTCTACCCGTTTTTGCCGTGAACGTTCGCCGGCAGATCCTCGGTTTCGGCTAAATCTGCGCCACGCCTTGATTTTCCTTGATCGCCGACGAGCGAGGTGCCGCTCGTCAGTCTGCCAGCGAGGGTTTCAGCCGCGACATAATGTCCCGTCAAACAGCAATGATCTTATTTAAAACAGCAGGTTAGCTAGATATTCCAATTAATTAACCGCGAATAATGCAGCGCTGCACTGGGCTATTCCCGGGGATATTTACCAAGCAATTGTCAAGTAATTACTGTACGATGCCTGGCCGAGTTACTTTTCTACAGGTTAATGGCCGCCATGCGTGTAAAAGCATCCAACAGCAAAGCAAAGCCAGCTCCAGCCGTTGAAACCAGCGAATCGATCAACGATCAAATCGCAGCGTTCCTCAAGTCCGGCGGCGAGATCCAGCAAATTGCCAAAGGCGTCAGTGGCCAGACGTTCGGCCCGTCCAAGCAGATCAGCCTGGGCAAGAAGTAACACCCGGTTTTACACCCGTCCAGAGGCGCTTTGAGCTTCGAAGCGCCTGGACTGGCACCGCGCAACACCCTCCCCGTTTTAAACAAACCAAACAGCAAATATTCAGAAATCGACGAACGGCCTTCAATGCCGAGCATTCGCCGGTATCCTTGCACGCGTCTAGATCAAGCGTTTCAGCAGGCCCGCCGTCCTGCGCTCGCTGTTCATGGAGTGACGCATGCGCACATCTTCCTGTTTATTGCTTGTAGGCCTGCTCGCGGCAACGACTGCGCACGCGCAGATTTTTCAGCGTGAACTCGGTGATTTCGACCTGAAGCTCGGCACCACACCCAGCCGCAGCATGGCGCAGGGCCTGGTCAAACCGGCGGCGGTCGGTTCGTTCCACGGCGGTCTCGATCTGAGCCACGACAGTGGCCTTTACGTCGGTCAGTACGCACCGAGCATGGGCATCTCGCCGGGCAAGAACCTTGAAATCGACTCCTACGTCGGCTTTAAACAGCCATTCGATCAGTTACTCGGCTACGAAGTCGGGATGATTCATTACAGCTATCCGAAGGTCGACACCCTCGACAGCCAGGAAGTGTTCGGTGGCCTGACCCTGCTCGGCAGCCGCTTCGGCATCGCGCTGAGCAACGACCCGGATAAACAGAACAACACCCTTTTCGCCGACCTTGGCGGCAATCAGCCGTTCGGCATCGGCGTCAGCATGAAATACACCACCCACCAGTTGAACTCGCCAGTAGCGGTGGACGGCGGCTACGTCAGTAGTTTTACCGATTGGTCGGTGAAGTTCTCCCGCCCGGTGATGGGCGTCGATCTCGATCTCATTTACAGCAACTCCAGCCTCAGCGGCAGCGATTGCTCGGCCTATTCCGGCCACAACAGCCAGTGCGACGGCCTCGTCACGCTCAAGGCCGAACGCGCCTTCTATTGATCGGCTGAACTGCCGGGCTCATTCTGCGTTCACATAAACATCAGACCCTCAGGCTGGCCATCGCAAGGATTCGCCCATGTCTCGCTGGTTCAAGCACATTGCCGCGCTATTGATGTTCACTCTCGCCCTCGGCGCCTGCAGCCGCGTCGGCTTGGCCTATCGCAACCTCGACGTGATCATTCCGTGGACGCTCGGCGACTACGTCGACATGAACGGCGAGCAGAAAGACTGGTTCAACGAACGCCTCAAGGAACATCTGAACTGGCACTGCACCACGCAGTTGCCGGGCTACCTCGACTGGCTCGATCGCTTGCAAACCATGGTCGAGACCAATCAGGTCACCGACGCCGCGCTGCAGGCGCGCACCGCCGAAGCCAAGCAAGCCATCGCCGAAACCGCGAAAGAGATCACCCCGTCGGCCATCGAATTGCTGCAAGGCCTGGACGACAATCAAGTGGCGGAGATGAATGAAGCGTTTGCCAAGGACTTGCGCAAACGCCAGCAGGATTACGTCAATCCGCCGCTGGCCCAGCAGATCAAGGAACGTGGCGAGCGCATGACCAAACGCCTCAACGACTGGCTCGGCCCGCTCAGCCCTACGCAAGAACAGCGCGTAGTGGCCTGGACTAACGCTCTCGGCGATCAGAACACCCAGTGGATCGCCAACCGCGCGCATTGGCAAAAGCAGTTCAGTGCCGCCGTGGCGCAACGCAAGAGTGCGGAATTCCCACAGCGGATCGAGACGCTTCTGGTGAATCGCGAGAGCTTATGGACAGCGGATTACCGCAAGGCCTACGCCGACACCGAAGCGCAGGCGCGCTCGTTGTTCGTGGATTTGATGGCGGAGAGCACGCCGCAGCAGCGTCAGCGCTTATTGAAAAAGATCGAAGGGGTACGCAAAGACTTCAACGACCTCAAATGCCTGAAGGCTTCCAGACAGGGCTGAAGATCAAAAGATCGCAGCCTTCGGCAGCTCCTACACAAACCCTGTAGGAGCTGCCGAAGGCTGCGATCTTTTGATTTAACAACAATGCTCAGGCGATCTGGGCTTTCGAGGCGACTTCATCAAACGTCGCTTCATCCAGCGCATCGGGCTGTTCATCCAGCACCTGACGCGGGTGGTCATTGCCGGGAATGCTGCTGTCGATCAGGCTCAGCAAGCTCGAACCGCGCGGGGTCAGAGAAAAATTGTTGCCGGTGCTGCCCTCCTCATCCGGACGCGGCTGGATAAAACCGCGCAAAAGCAACAGCCGTTCATAGTCGCAGGCCACCGTTTTCAGGTGATCCAGATTCTCGATCGGCTCGCCGGCGCTGGCTTTCTCCGCCGCGTAATCCTCAGCGTAGGCGCGAGGGGCGAAGCTGTGGCCGGCGCTGTTTTGCACTTCGTGCAGCAAGCGTTCAATCAAATCCCAGTTATAAGTCGTCATCCTGATTCAACCTCCGGTGCGCATGATTTGGGGCGCGTACCTAGGTTGTGACCGGAGGCTGGCGCAGCCGTTCAGCTGTATTTCCGTTGCCGACCGACCGGCGGTCTGTCGATTTCCCGGCGGGCTGAACGACTAGTCTGAAACAGACGGTTTCAACCCCGCAGGAGAAATCATCATGAACGTTGAGAACCATCCGGTGGTGTCGCGTGACGCATGGCTCGCCGCCCGCAAACAACATTTAGAACACGAAAAAGCCTTCACCAAAGAGCGCGATCGCCTCAGCGCTGAGCGCCGCGCCTTGCCTTGGGTGAAAGTCGACAAGGACTACCACTTCCAGGGCCCGAACGGCGAATTGAAGCTGGCAGACCTGTTTGGCGACCACAGCCAATTGGTGATCTACCACTTCATGTTCGCCAAGGATTGGGAGGAAGGCTGCCAGGGTTGCTCGTTCCTCAGCGACCACATCGACGGCGCCAACCAGCATTTGGCCCATCACGATATCGCCGTGGTTGCGGTGTCTCACGCGCCTTTCAACGAGTTTCAAGACTTCAAAAAACGCATGGGCTGGAAGTTTGACTGGGTATCGTCAGAGGGCTGCGACTTCAACTATGACTTCGGCGTGTGCGCCCGTGCCGAGGATGTTGCCGCCGGAAAGGCTACGTACAACTACGAAAAAACTGACAGCGCAGAGGAAGAAATGCCCGGGCTGAGCGTGTTTTACAAGGACAACGCCGGAAACATCTTCCACACCTATTCCACCTACGCCCGAGGTCTGGACATGCTGGTTGGAGCCTACAACTACCTCGACCTGACGCCGAAGGGCCGCAATGAAGACGAGATCATGGAATGGGTGCGGCATCATGATCGGTATGAAGGCGCGACAAAATCCAGCTGCTGCCACGGCAAATGATCGCCCTTTGTGGGAGTGAGCCTGCTCGCGAAAGCGCCGTGTCAGCCACCATGAATAGTGCCTGACATACCGCTTTCGCGAGCAGGCTCGCTCCCACAGGTTCTGCCACAGTTTCTGAACTTTTCACAGGCTTTGCCCCTCAACCGGTTAACCCGCCTTAACCGGAGCTGAGGCCTGCCCCCATGAAAACCCTGATCAAGCTCACCCTCGCCGCCACCCTTGCCTGCGCCCTGCCCGTCTGGGCCTGCACGCCTGAGGAGGCGACCGCCAAACGTGAACAACTGGCCAAAGAGGTCACCAAGCTCACTGAACAGAATCCGGCCAAGGCCAAAGAGATCAACGCCGAGTTGCAGAAAATGGATCTGGGCACGGCCAGCGCGGATCTGCCGGACAAGTGCCAGTTGATTGATCAGCGCTTGAAAGAGTTGGGTACGGCGGAGAAGAAGGCGGAAGGCTAAAGCGAAGATCGCAGCCTTCGTCAGCTCCTACAGAGGGGCGAAAAAAAACCCGGACATTGTCCGGGTTTTTTTATCCAGCCTTAAACGACTTACTCAGCCGCTGGCTCTGCCGGCTTGCGGCGCTTGAGCGGGGCCATGCCGTCGCTGCTCACCAGAGAGTCTGGCTTCGGACGGTTGGCGCTCTTGCGCTTGGTCGGCGTCTTCGCGGCGGTTTTCTTCTTGTCGCCCTTGGCGTCGGTCTTTTTCTTCTTCACGCCAACGGCTTTGCCCGAGGCCTTGACCTTTTTCGGCCCGCCGTAGGTGCCTTTGACTTCCTTGACGGTGCGGCGCTCGAAGCTCTGCTTGAGGTAGCGCTCGATGCTCGACATCAGGTTCCAGTCGCCGTGGCAGATCAGCGAGATCGCCAGGCCGTCGTTACCGGCACGACCAGTGCGACCGATACGGTGCACGTACTCGTCGCCGCTGCGGGGCATGTCGAAGTTGATCACCATGTCCAGACCATCAACGTCCAGACCACGGGCCGCGACGTCGGTGGCCACGAGGATCTTCACGCCGCCCTGCTTCAGACGGTCGATCGCCAGTTTGCGATCTTTCTGATCTTTCTCGCCGTGCAGCACGAACGCTTTGTATTCCTGAGCCACGAGGCGGCCGTAGATGCGGTCGGCCATGGCGCGGGTGTTGGTGAAGATGATCGCCTTCTGATAGGTCTCGTTGGCCAGCAGCCAGTTCACAATCTGCTCTTTGTGCTGATTGTGGTCGGCGGTGATGATTTGCTGACGGGTGGTCGAGTTAAGCTGGCTGACCGCGTTGAGCTGCAAGTGCTCAGGGTTGTTCAGCACTTTGGCGATCATTTCGCGCAGGCCGGAACCACCGGTGGTGGCCGAGAACAGCATGGTTTGCTGACGGTTCGTGCATTCGTCGACCAGACGCTGAACGTCTTCGGAGAAGCCCATGTCGAGCATGCGGTCGGCTTCGTCGAGCACCAGCACTTCGACTTCTTTCAAATCGAGGTTGCCGGCGTTGAGTTGCTCGATCATGCGGCCCGGGGTGCCGATGAGGATGTCCGGCACTTTGCGCAGCATCGCCGCTTGTACCTTGAAGTCTTCACCGCCAGTGATCAGGCCGGATTTGATGAAGGTGAACTGCGAGAAACGCTCAACTTCCTTCAGGGTTTGCTGGGCCAGCTCGCGGGTCGGCAGCAGGATCAGCGTCTTGATGCTGACGCGAACCTTGGCCGGGCCGATCAGGCGATTGAGGATTGGCAGAACGAAAGCGGCGGTTTTGCCGCTACCGGTTTGCGCAGTCACCCGCAGATCACGCCCTTGGAGCGCCAGCGGGATGGCCGCGGCTTGCACAGGCGTTGGCTCGACAAATTTCAGCTCGGCCACAGCTTTAAGCAGGCGTTCGTGCAGGGCGAATTGGGAAAACACGGGTGCTACCTCGAAGATATGCAAAAAAACAGCTGCATAGGTTACCGGTTTCGAGCGCTCAGGCCGAGTTTCTTTATGCAAACGGCAGCAATCAGTGGTTTTTTTGTTGCCTGATTTGTCTCCAAACGTAATACCTGGCGTCTTAAATGCTCTAATCGGCCATCGCGTCTTACAGAAGAATCGTTTCACTTATGGATATCAAACAGCTCTGGCTCAACGCCCAAGACCTCTGGGGCACCCTCGAACAGCATCCGATCCTGCAAGCCAGCCTCGCGCTGATGCTGCTGTTGGTGATCGCGTTGGTACTCGGACGAGTGGCGCGCTACCTGATCCTGCACGCCAGCCGCATGCTCGGTCGTCAGCCGGCGTTTCACTGGATCAACGATTTACGCCACAACAAAGTATTTCAGCGCCTGGCGCAGATTACCCCGTCGCTGGTGATCCAGTTCGGCCTGCACCTGGTGCCGGAACTGAGCAAAACCGCGATGAACTTCCTCGGCAACGTCGCGCTGGCGTTCACCATCCTGTTTTTGCTGCTGACCATCAGCGCGCTGCTCAATGCCCTGCTCGATATCTACGCGCGCACCGAACACGCCCGCACGCGCTCGATCAAAGGCTACGTGCAACTGGCGAAAATGGTTCTGTATGTGTTTGGCGGGATCATCATCGTCGCCACCCTGATCGACCGCTCGCCGCTGTTGCTGCTCTCCGGTCTCGGTGCGATGTCGGCGGTGATTCTGTTGGTCTACAAAGACACGCTGCTGTCGTTCGTCGCCAGCGTGCAGCTGACCAGCAACGACATGCTGCGGGTTGGCGACTGGATCGAAATGCCGCAAGTCGGCGCCGATGGCGATGTGGTCGACATCACTTTGCACACGGTCAAGGTGCAGAATTTCGATAAAACCATCGTGTCGATCCCGACCTGGCGCTTGATGTCCGAGTCGTTCAAGAACTGGCGTGGCATGCAGCAATCCGGCGGACGGCGGATCAAACGCAGCCTGTTCATCGACGCCAGCGGCGTGCGTTTCATCCGCGATGACGAGGAAGAAAAGCTCTCGCAGGTGCATTTGCTCACCGATTACATGAGCCGCAAGAAAGCCGAGCTCAAGGCGTGGAACGAGGCGCAGGGCAATGTCGCGGCGATGTCGGCCAACCGCCGGCGCATGACCAATATCGGCACGTTCCGCGCGTATGCGTTGGCGTATTTGAAGAGTCATCCGGAGATTCAACCGAACATGACCTGCATGGTGCGGCAGATGCAGACCACTGCGCAGGGCATTCCGCTGGAGATCTACTGCTTCACCCGCACCACGGCGTGGGCGGATTACGAGCGGATTCAGGGGGATATTTTTGATTATCTGCTGGCGGTGTTGCCGGAGTTTGGGTTGAGTCTGTATCAGCAGCCGAGTGGCGGGGATTTGCGCTCTGGCCTGCTGCCAGCGGTGCTCGGCTCGGCAAGCATCCCCGAGCCACAAAAACACCTCATGTAGCCCAAAATTCCCCTGTAGGAGCTGCCGAAGGCTGCGATCTTTTGACCTTAAAGATCAAAAGATCGCAGCCTTCGGCAGCTCTTACGGGGATTATGCGGTGCGTCGGATGCCCAGGCGGCTGATCCACACGGCAGCAAGGATGACGCTACCCCCCAGGAACAACCGCCCCAATTCCTCATGCTGATTCCAGATCAGCAAATTCAGCAGCAACCCCACCGGCACATGCAGGTTGTTCATCACCGCCAACGTCCCGCCATTGACCATGCACGCGCCCTTGTTCCACCAGTACATGCCCAGCGCGGTCGAGACCAGTCCGAGAAACAGCAGCACGCCCCACTGCAGCGGCGCTTCCGGCAGAAAATTCGCTTTGCCGAACAGCAAAAACGCTGGCAGCACCACCGCCAGCGCGCCGACGTAGAAGAAGCCAAACCGTCGGTAATGCGGCAAATCACTCGGGTGCTTGGCCACCAGATGTTTGTATATCACCTGCCCGGCGGCGTAGGTGAAGTTGGCCAATTGCAGCAGCAGGAAGCCCATGAAGAAGTCCGGGCTGATGCTGTCGAAACGAATCACCGCCGCCCCACTCACCGCCACCAGTGCGGCGATCAGCGCCCACGGGTTGAAGCGGCGGTTCAGCGCGTCTTCGATCAACGTCACGTGCAACGGCGTGAGGATGGTGAACAGCAACACTTCCGGCACCGTCAGCACGCGGAAGCTCAGGTACAGACAGACGTAGGTCACACCGAACTGCAACGCACCGATCATCAGCATGCCGCGCATGAACGACGGCTCCACCGAACGCCAGCGCGTCAGCGGAATGAACACCAGCCCGGCCAGCACCACGCGCACCAGCACGGCGAAGTAACTGTCGACATGACCGGCCAGATACTCGCCAATCAGACTGAAGGAAAACGCCTGGATCAGCGTGACAAAAAGTAGATAGCCCATGCTCGCCTCGGTTTTGAATGGCGGCGACGATAGCGGGTTTTCGATTCTGCAACCAACACAAATCCCCCGTAGGAGCTGCCGCAGGCTGCGATCTTTTGATGTTGTTTTCAAAATCAACATCAAAAGATCGCAGCCTGCGGCAGCTCCTACAGGGGATTGGTGAATTCCGGGCAAAAAAAAGCCCGATCTCGCCTATGCGTTCAATCGGGCTACAGCACTCAGGAGCAACAAGTGCAAAGGGAGGTTCGATGCGCGTGGAACCTTGAAGGGGTTGCGCCAGGTCACTAGACCATCCAGAGATTATCTGGCGATTAACCTGTCAAGCGACCTGGGACAGTTTGGCGTTGGCCTGGTTGAGGCCCTTCTCTTGGAAGTCGCCACCGAGGTTCATGCCTTCGGCGTGGATGAAGGTCACGTCGTTGATACCGATGAAACCCATGACCTGACGCAGGTACGGTTCCTGATGATCCGCCGGGCCGCCGGCGTAGATGCCGCCGCGAGCGGTCAGCACGTAGGCACGCTTGCCGCTAAGCAGGCCTTGCGGGCCGGTTTCGGTGTACTTGAAAGTCACGCCGGCACGCAGCACGTGGTCGAGCCAGGCCTTGAGGGTGCTCGGGATGGCGAAGTTGTACATCGGCGCAGCCATCACCAGCACGTCAGCGGCGAGCAGTTCATCAGTCAATTCATTGGAGCGATCCAGCGACGATTGTTCGCTGGCGTTGCGCTGTTCGGCAGGTTTCATCCAGCCACCCAACAGGTTGGCGTCCAGATGCGGTACCGGGTTCACGGCGAGGTCACGCACGGTGATCTGATCGGCAGGGTGTGCAGCTTTCCACTGGCTGATGAAGGTCTGGGTCAGTTGACGGGACACCGAGTCTTGCTGGCGGGCGCTGCTTTCAATGATCAGAACGCGGGACATGTTGTGTAGCCTCCATCCGAGAATGTTGTAAGTCGATGGAGTGAAGGTTAAACAGAGTTGAATCGATGAAAAAGCGCAAATAATTGCTGCAAAGTATCGAATAATTCGTTTAGATGCTGACACCTACCCTGTAGGAGTGAGCCTGCTCGCGATGGCGTAGTGTCAGGCACCATTAATTTATCTGACACACCGCTATCGCGAGCAGGCTCACTCCTACAAGGGATCCGGGGTTATTTCGGGACGCAGGTCAGTTTGATGCGCAACTTGATAATCGAGCGGGTGAACTTGGCCGTGGCGTTTTTATGTTTGCCGGCCGGGACATCGATGCTGCGGGTGCGCGGCGCCTCGGGGCCGTTGCTGAACATGGCCTTGCACGTCGCATCGACATCGCCGTAGTTGGCGACCCGAATGGAACCGATGTCGTTGTCGGTGTCGTAGGTTTCGTAGTCGATCTTCAATCCGTTGAGATCCTTTTCCACGTCGATCGGGTACGCGAACGCCGTCAGCGGCAGCAGCGCCAGCAACACACAACAGAATTTTTTCATTCGGCAGTCTCCATGAGGGACCGCCAGCTTAGGACAAGAGGAGCTA
Source organism: Pseudomonas rustica (assembly GCF_049959085.1). Taxonomy (NCBI): domain Bacteria; kingdom Pseudomonadati; phylum Pseudomonadota; class Gammaproteobacteria; order Pseudomonadales; family Pseudomonadaceae; genus Pseudomonas; species Pseudomonas rustica. The sequence continues at coordinate 3,981,659 of NZ_CP188200.1, forward strand.
TTGATGAAAGCGCCCCGCGTGACCCTGGATCAATGGCGAACATTGCAGGCCGTGGTCGACCATGGCGGATTTGCCCAGGCCGCCGAGGCCCTGCACCGCTCGCAATCGTCGGTGAGCTACACCGTCGCGCGCATGCAGGATCAGCTCGGCGTGCCGCTGTTGCGCATCGATGGGCGTAAAGCCGTGCTCACCGAAGCCGGAGGCGTGTTGCTGCGTCGTTCGCGGCAACTGGTGAAACAGGCCAGTCAGCTCGAAGACCTTGCCCATCACATGGAACAAGGCTGGGAAGCGGAAGTGCGGCTGGTGGTCGACGCCGCTTACCCGAGTGCGCGCATCGTCCGCGCGCTCACCGCGTTCATGCCGCAAAGCCGTGGCTGCCGCGTGCGTCTGCGTGAAGAAGTGTTGTCGGGTGTGGAAGAAGTCCTGCTCGAAGGCGTGGCCGATCTGGCCATCACCGGCCTGAGCATTCCCGGCCACCTCGGGGCGGAATTGAGCGACGTCGAGTTCATCGCCGTCGCCCACCCCGATCACCCGCTGCACCGGCTCAATCGCGAACTGAGTTTTCAGGATCTCGAAACGCAGATGCAAGTGGTGATCCGCGACTCCGGCCGCCAGCAACCCCGCGATGTCGGCTGGCTCGGCGCTGAACAGCGTTGGACGGTCGGCAGCCTCGCCACCGCCGCGACATTTGTCAGCAGCGGTCTGGGTTTTGCCTGGTTACCTCGACACATGATTGAACGAGAACTCAAGGATGGCTCGCTCAAGCTGCTACCGTTGGACAGGGGCGGCACCCGCAACTCCAGCTTCTATCTGTATTCGAACAAAGACAAACCCCTGGGCCCGGCGACGCAAATCCTCATCGAACTGCTGCGCACCTTCGATACGTTGCCTTTGGATGCGCCGTACGCCGCCCCTGAACAAGCCTGACACGGAGTCCACCGATGGCGTATTTCGAGCACGAAGGTTGCAACCTGCACTACGAGGCATATGGCCACGGTAGGCCGTTGCTGCTGGTTCACGGGCTCGGTTCGAGCACGCTGGACTGGGAAATGCAGATCCCCGCACTCGCCGCGCACTACCGGGTGATCGTTCCGGATGTTCGCGGCCACGGCCGTTCGGACAAACCCCGTGAGCGCTACAGCATCGCCGGTTTCAGCGCCGACCTGCTTGCGCTGATCGAACATTTGAACCTCGGCCCGGTGCATTACGCCGGGCTGTCCATGGGCGGCATGATCGGTTTTCAGTTCGCCGTCGATCACCCGCAATTGCTTAAAAGCCTGACCATCGTCAACAGCGCGCCCGAAGTGAAATTGCGCAGCCGTGATGACTATTGGCAGTGGTTCAAACGCTGGAGTCTGATGCGCGTGCTCAGCCTCGAAACCATCGGCAAAGCCCTCGGCGGCAAACTTTTTCCCAAGCCGGAACAGGCCGATCTGCGGCAGAAAATGGCCGAACGCTGGGCAAAAAACGACAAACGTGCTTATCTCGCCAGCTTCGATGCGATTGTCGGTTGGGGCGTTCAGGAACGACTTTCCCGCGTGACCTGTCCAACCCTCATCGTCAGCGCCGACCGCGACTACACACCCGTCGCGCTGAAAGAAACCTATGTAAAACTGCTGCCTGATGCACGGCTGGTGGTGATCGACGATTCGCGCCACGCCACCCCGCTCGACCAACCGCAACGCTTCAATCAAACGCTGCTGGAGTTTCTCGCCACAGCCGACCTTCAATCTCAGGATCACTGACCCATGCTGAAAAAACTCGCCCTCGCCGCCGGTACCGTTCTGTTTGCCGCCAACCTGATGGCAGCAACGCCAGCCAAGGCGCCACACGTGCTGCTGGACACCACCAACGGCCAGATCGAAATCGAGCTGGATCCGGTCAAGGCGCCGATCAGTACCAAGAACTTCCTTGAGTACGTCGACAGCGGCTTCTACACCAACACCATTTTCCACCGCGTGATTCCGGGCTTCATGGCTCAGGGCGGCGGTTTCACCCAACAAATGCAACAGAAAGACACCAAGGCACCGATCAAGAACGAAGCCAGCAATGGCCTGCACAACGTTCGCGGCACGCTGTCGATGGCGCGCACTTCCAACCCGGATTCGGCCACCAGCCAGTTCTTCATCAACGTGGCTGACAACGCCTTCCTCGACCCGGGCCGTGACGCCGGTTACGCGGTATTCGCCAAAGTGGTCAAGGGCATGGACGTGGTCGACATCATCGTCAACTCGCAGACCACCACTAAAAGCGGCATGCAAAACGTGCCTGTCGACCCTGTGATCATCAAGTCGGCCAAGCGCATCGACTAAGTTCTGCAGGGCATATCGAGCGGCGCCGGGCTGATCCCGCGCCGCTCACACTGATAAAAGGAGAGCCCGCATTCCGGGCGGTTATCTGATGCTCTATCGCCGTTTCGAACAACTGATCGACATATTCCGCGACGCCCCCACGGCGTCCCCTCCAGACCGTGTCTGGCCCTTCTATGTTTACTACCTCAAACAGGTCTGGCCGAGTTTCGCCGCCCTGCTCGTCGTTGGCCTGTTTGCCGCGCTGATCGAAGTGGCGCTGTTCAGTTACCTGAGCCGCATCATCGACCTGGCCCAAGGCACGCCGAACCCGAATTTCTTCAGCGACCACGCCCTCGAACTGACGTGGATGGTGGTGGTTGCCCTTGTGTTGCGGCCGATCTTTTTCGGCCTGCACGACCTGCTGGTGCATCAGACGCTGAGCCCCGGCATGACCAGCATGATCCGCTGGCAGAACCACAGCTATGTGCTCAAGCAGAGCCTGAATTTCTTCCAGAATGACTTCGCCGGGCGCATCGCCCAACGCATCATGCAGACCGGTAACTCGCTGCGTGATTCTGCGGTGCAAGCGGTGGATGCGCTGTGGCACGTGGTGATTTACGCGATCAGCTCGCTGGTGCTGTTTGCCGAAGCTGACTGGCGCCTGATGATCCCGCTGCTGCTGTGGATTGCCGCCTACATCGGCGCGCTCTACTACTTTGTGCCACGGGTCAAACAACGCTCGGTGGAAGCCTCCGACGCGCGCTCGAAACTGATGGGGCGCATCGTCGACGGCTACACCAATATCGCCACGCTGAAGCTGTTCGCCCACACCAATTTCGAACAGCACTACGCCAAGGAAGCCATCGAAGAACAGACCGTCAAAGCGCAACTGGCTGGCCGCGTGGTCACCAGCATGGACGTGGCGATCACCACCATGAACGGCTTGCTGATCGTCGGCACTACCGCGTTGGCCCTGTGGTTGTGGACGCAATCGTTGATCACCGTCGGCGCGATTGCTTTGGCGACCGGTCTGGTGATTCGCATCGTCAACATGTCCGGCTGGATCATGTGGGTGGTCACCGGGATTTTCGAAAATATCGGCATGGTGCAGGACGGTCTGCAAACCATCGCGCAACCGGTCAGCGTCACCGATCGCGAAGACGCCAAACCGCTGCAAGTGGCCCGTGGCGAAGTGCGTTTCGAGCACGTCGATTTTCACTACGGCAAGAAGCGCGGGATCATCGGCGACCTCAACCTGAACATCAAACCCGGCGAGAAAATCGGTTTGATCGGGCCGTCCGGCGCCGGCAAATCGACCTTGGTCAACCTGCTGCTGCGCCTGTACGACGTCGAGGGCGGGCGCATTCTGATCGACGGGCAGAACATCGCCGACGTCGGTCAGGAAAGCCTGCGTGCGCGCATCGGCATGATCACCCAGGACACTTCGTTGCTGCACCGTTCGATCCGCGACAACTTGTTGTACGGCAAACCGGACGCGACCGATGCCGAGTTGTGGGACGCGGTGCACAAGGCGCGCGCCGATGAGTTTATTCCGTTGCTGTCGGACGCCGAGGGTCGTACCGGTTTTGATGCGCACGTCGGCGAGCGCGGGGTGAAATTGTCCGGGGGTCAGCGTCAGCGCATTGCGATAGCGCGGGTGCTGCTCAAGGATGCGCCGATACTGATCATGGACGAAGCCACCTCGGCGCTGGACTCGGAAGTCGAAGCGGCGATTCAGGAAAGTCTGGAAACGCTGATGCAGGGTAAAACCGTGATCGCGATCGCGCACCGGCTCTCGACGATTGCGCGGATGGATCGGCTGGTGGTGCTGGAGAACGGCAAGATTGCCGAGAGCGGTACTCATGCTGAGCTGCTCGCGCATCGCGGTTTGTATTCGCGGCTGTGGGCGCACCAGACCGGGGGGTTCGTCGGTATCGACTGATGCACTGAATGATCGTTCCCACGCTCCGCCTGGGAACGCAGCCCGTGACGCTCCGCGTCACTGGACGCGGAGCGTCCCATTCCCACGCAGAGCGTGGTAACGATCACTGTAGGAGCTGCCGCAGGCTGCGATCTTTGCTTTTTGCCCTGCTGGAAATCCGTAAAAACCCTGCTGTACTCAGCCAAGGCTTCGGAACGGAGCCTGTCGTAAGTCTGCAAGGACGCACAACTCGATGCAGTCTCGATAGCAGCGCTATCAAGGACTCTTCTCATGTCTCTGTTGAAACGTTCAGCTACGGAGTTGTTGGGTACGTTCTGGTTGGTGTTGGGTGGTTGCGGCAGTGCGGTGATCGCCGCGTCTTCGCCGTTGGGTATCGGCGTGCTGGGGGTGGCCCTGGCGTTTGGTCTGACGGTGCTGACCATGGCGTTCGCCATCGGCCACATCAGCGGATGTCACCTCAACCCGGCCGTGTCGGTCGGTCTGGTCGTCGGCGGTCGATTCCCCGCCAAAGAGTTGCCTGCTTACATCATTGCCCAAGTGCTCGGCGCGATCCTCGCGGCGGCGCTGATCGCTCATATCGCCAGCGGCAAGGAAGGTTTCGATATTGCCTCCGGCCTCGCGTCCAACGGTTATGGCGAGCATTCTCCCGGCAAGTATTCGATGGCGGCAGGGTTTGTCACTGAGCTGGTGATGACCGCGATGTTCGTGATCATTATCCTCGGCGCGACCGACAGACGCGCGCCACCGGGACTGGCACCGATTGCGATTGGTCTGGGCCTGACGCTGATCCACCTCATCTCGATTCCGGTCACCAACACCTCGGTCAACCCGGCGCGCAGTACCGGGCCGGCGCTGATGGTGGGCGGCTGGGCGATTGCGCAGTTGTGGATGTTCTGGGTCGCGCCGCTGATAGGCGCAGTGGTCGGCGGCGGGATCTACCGCTGGCTGGGCAAAGAAGAAACCTGAGCCCAACACAAAACCCGTGTAGGAGCTGCCGAAGGCTGCGATCTTTTGATCTTGGTTTTTAAAAGGCCAGATCAAAAGATCGCAGCCTTCGGCAGCTCCTACATGGGTTCTAGGTTTGGCGGTAGGGCAAGGCTGTTCGGGCTTCTTCGGCGTACGCGAGGACGCCGGCGCGCTCTTGCTCGAGGAAATCTTTGACCGCCGCTTTCAGCCCCGGATGACGCAAGTAATGCCAAGAATGCGTGATCACCGGCTCAAACCCGCGAATCAATTTGTGCTCCCCCTGAGCACCCGCATCAAACCGCTGAAAGCCATTGGCAATCGCATACTCCATGCCCTGATAAAAACACGTTTCGAAATGCAGCCGATCAAACTCCGCCAGGCAGCCCCAATAACGTCCGTAGAAACTGTCGCCACCGACCAGACTGAAGGCCATCGCCACCGGCCGTGAACCTTGTTTAGCCAGCACCACACGAATCGCTTCGGGCATGCGCTCAGCCAGCAAACTGAAAAACTCCCGCGTCAGATAAGGCGCTTGTCGGCGCACCGCATAGGTATTGGCGTAGCAGGCATAGACGAAATCCCACTGCACCTCATCCAGCTCACGTCCTTCCAGCCATTCAAACTCAAAACCCTGCCCTGCCACTTGCTCGCGCTCTTTGCGCATCTGCTTGCGCTTGCGCGAGGCGAGCACGTCGAGGAAGTCTTGAAAGTCGCGATAACCCCGATTTTGCCAGTGATACTGACAGCCGATGCGCTGCAACCAGCCCGGCTGTTCGGCCATCGCTGCATCGGTAAACGGGTCAGTGAAATTGATGTGCGCGCTGGAAAGCTCTTCGATTTCTAGATACCCCGGCAGGCTTTTCAGCAGTTCGAAACCGTCTTCGACATTCGCCGCCAACAAGCGCGGGCCACTGACCGGGCTGAACGGCACGGCGATCAACAATTTGGGGTAATAGTCGATGCCGGCGCGGGCACAGGCGTCGGCCCAGCCATGATCAAACACGTACTCGCCGTAGGAATGCCACTTGCGGAAAGTGGGCAACGCGGCGATCAGTCGATCATCTTCGATGTGCAGCAAATGCTCCGGCAACCAACCGGTGTGCGGGCCAACGCTGCCGCTGTCTTCCAGCGCACTGAGAAAGGCATGCCGCAGAAACGGCTGATTCTCGGGCACCAGTGCGTCCCAACTCGCCGGGGCGATTTCTGACAGGTTTTGCAGGCGTTGCAACGGCATCAACGGGCTCTCCACATCGGGGCTTCAAAGCCCGGCGAGTATCGCTTATCGACGTGCTTTGCACACGCTCCTTCGGCCGACACCGCTCTAAATCAATCGTTCCGGCCAAACACCCATCGTCATCATCCTGCCATCACTGTGCCACTGCACTGTCATAAACCATCGCGATACTGGCGCCTGTTTTTAGAGCGTCGGGTTATAGCCCGGCCACTGTTTTCCGACCTTCAACCGTCGGTTGTGTCCAGGATGGTTCAGCCATCCCCTTTCATCTTCGGAGATTGCTATGCGTCTTGCTTCCACGAAAACTGCGGCAGCCCTGTGTGGCGGCCTGTTGCTGGCCATGAGTGTTCCGGCCAGCGCCGCAGTCGACGCCAAACTGCTCGACATGCTTAAAGCCAACGGCTCGATTTCCCAGGCGCAGTACATCGAACTGCAAACCGAACTAGCCAAGGATCAGAAGGCTCAGCAAATCGCGCAGCAGGCGCAGCAAGAGACCAATGAACAAGTCGCGGCTGTCGCGAAGAAGACCAACGAACAAAGCGCTTTCGATCAGAAACTGGCGTGGGCAGCGAAGACACAATTCAAGGGCGACGTGCGCATCCGTCAGGAGACCGTCAAGATCGACGGCGAATCCAACAACGGCGGTCGCGACAAGGATCGCCAGCGTATCCGTGCCCGCCTCGGCGCCTACACCGAGATCAACCCGCAAGTCGACACCGGCATCCGCATCGCCACTGGCGGCGGCGATGACGCTCGTTCGACCAACCAGGATCTGGACAACTATTTCGACAAGAAGCAGATCTGGCTCGACCTGGGCTACATCGATTACCACCCCGATCAGATCAAGAACCTGCACGTGATCGGCGGCAAGATGCTGCAACCGTGGGTGAGCATGGGCGACGTGATCTGGGATGGCGACATCAACCCGGAAGGTCTGGCCGTTACTTACAAATACCCACTGGGCAGCACCGCCGAACTGTTCGGCAGCCTGGGCAACTACACCCTCAAGGACAACGTCGATGGCGAAGGCGTGCAGTTCCGTCACGACCTGCGTCTGACCGCCGGCCAGTTGGGTAGCCGTCTGGCGATCACCGACAACCTGAAATTGACCGTCGGCGGCAGCGTTTACGCCTACCAGAACGACGAAGACAGCCGCTGCACCGGCACGTCGACACCGTGCGCGCTGTCGGTCAACGGCAACTCGGCGAACAACGAATTCCGTCTGTATGAAGGGTTCAGCCAACTCGACATCGGCGGTCTGGCTATGCCTCTGTCGTTCTACGGTCAGTACGTGAAAAACAACGACGCCGTGACCGACGCAGACACCGCCTGGCTGATCGGCGCCAAGTCGAAAGTCTTCGGTTTCAACCTCGATTACAACTACCGTGATGTGCAGCGCGACGCCGTGGTGGGGGCCTTCACCGACTCCGACTTCGCCAACGGCACCACCGGCTCGCGTGGCCACAAGTTCAAGGTCGGTTACGACATCGACAAGAACTTCGCCATCGGTGCCACGTACTTCCTGACCAAGGCCGACTTCGCCAGCCGTACTCAGCGTGACGCCGACACCAACACCCTGCAACTGGATGCCGAAGCCAAGTTCTAACCGCGTCAATTTAGCCCGGTGCGGGCGGGACGATCCCCATCATCCGTTCGTTTCACCCGCACTGCGCTACTCCCTTGTAGGAGCTGCCGAAGGCTGCGATCTTTTGATCTTGTTTATCAAGGTCAAAAGATCGCAGCCTTCGGCAGCTCCTACAGGTCTTTGCGGCGTTGTTCGGCGAGGCGTTCGGCCAAGGAATCAACGCCCTCCTCCGGTTTTTCCGGCATCGCCTTCAACGTGGCCTGCATCAAGCGCATCTGCCGAATAAAGCGGCGGCAATTGGGGCAGAACATCAGGTGATGACGCACCATCAGTTTCTCGCGGAAGCTCAACTGGCCATCGAGATAATCGCTGGAGCGCGCCACTTGTTCTTTACAGGTCAGCATTCGCCGGTCTCCTCAAAATGCTCCACCGTGGCGAAGACTTTCAGCCGCGCCCGATGCAGCAGCACACGGACATTGGAGAGCGAGATCTCCAGAAGATTACAGATCTCTTCCAGCTCCAGACCCTGCCGTTCGCGCAGCAGCAAAACACTGCTTTGCAGCTCCGACAGACTGAGCAACGTGTGCTCAAGACAGTCGCGCAATTCACCTTCGGTGAGCAGTGCTTCGGGGGTGTCCTGGTGCCAGGCGAACGGGGCGATCAGCCAATGGCCGTCACCGGGGGAAAAGCGGTCGTCGTCGATGCTGCCGTGGGGTGACGGCAAGTCATCCATCAGCACTTCGCGGCGATTTTGCTTGTAGCGGCTTTTGGCGGAATTGGCGGTGATGGTCAGCAGCCAGGTTTTCAGGCTGGAACGACCTTCGAAGGTGCCGATATGGCGAACCACGGAAAGCCAGGCGTCCTGCACCACTTCTTCGACGTGACGCTGGCCGACGATGGCATAGGCCACGGCGCGCATCGCGCTTTGATAGGTGCTGACCAGTTCCTTGAAAGCCTTCTGTTCACCGGCCAGCAGGCGTTCGAGCAGTTGGGTGTCGTCCGTTGCGGCCATGCATTACCTCTCTGAAAGCAAAAGATCGCAGCCTGCGGCAGCTCCTACGGGGATCAGTGCAGGAGCTGCCGCAGGCGGCGATCTTTAAGGCGCGATCAACGTTTACGCAGGATCACACTGCCGATTGAGTAACCGGCACCGAACGAGCTCAGCACGGCCAGCGAACCGGCGGCGAGATCGTCCTGATATTTGTGGAACGCGATGACCGAACCCGCCGAGCTGGTGTTGGCGTAGGTGTCGAGAATCACCGGAGCTTCTTCTTCGGTAGCTTCGCGACCGAGCAGTTTGCGCACGATCAGGTGGTTCATGCTCAGGTTGGCCTGGTGCAGCCAGAAGCGCTTCACGTCGCCAACGTTGAGTTGGTTCTCCTGCAGATGCTCACCGATCAACTCGGCAACCATCGGGCAGACATCCTTGAACACCTTGCGGCCTTCCTGCACGAACAGCTTGTCGCGGGCACCGACGCCCTCTTCTGCTGCGCGGTTGAGGAAGCCGAAGTTATTACGGATGTTATTGGAGAACTTGGTCAGCAGTTTGGTGCTGACCACGTCGAACTGGTGCTTGGAGGTGGCGGTGTCCGCACGTTCGATGATCACCGCAGTCGCGGCGTCGCCGAAGATGAAGTGGCTGTCGCGGTCACGGAAGTTCAGGTGACCGGTGCAGACTTCCGGGTTGACCATCAGGATCGCCCGGGCCTGGCCCAGTTGCACGCTGTTCGCGGCGGCCTGAATGCCGAAGGTCGCCGAGGAGCAAGCGACGTTCATGTCGAAACCGAAGCCTTGAATGCCCAGCGCTTCCTGAACTTCGATGGCGATGGCCGGATAGGCGCGTTGCAGGTTGGAGCAGGCGACGATCACGCCGTCGATGTCCGCGGCGGTTTTGCCGGCGCGTTGCAGGGCCTGTTCGGCTGCGCCGATGGCCATCTGGCAGAGCACCGACCATTCGTCGTTGGAACGCTCGGGCAGGCGCGGGGCCATGCGCTGCGGGTCAAGGATGCCGTCCTTGTCCATGACAAAGCGGCTCTTGATGCCCGAAGCTTTTTCGATGAAGGCTGCGCTGGATTCGGTCAGGGCCTGGACTTCGCCGTTGGCAATGGCCTCGGCGTTGTCGGCGTTGAACTGCGCGACGTAAGTATTGAAAGACTGCACCAGCTCTTCGTTGGAGATGCTGTTGGCCGGGGTGTACAGGCCGGTGCCGCTGATGACGACGTTATGCATGGTCGTTTCTCTAATCTGTTCAGGCAGAAAGTGCTGGAACCGTCGTACCAACACACAAAGGGTCTATTCCCATCCGGGGGACGCAAACCTGGCATCGTTTTATTCCGCCACGCGACACGGCCGAAGGCTCTGGGTCGCGAAACCGGCGTTTATGGTCGCGAAGTTTGCCATAAACGCAGGGATTTGGCGCCTTTCTCAAGATCAACACGAATGATCGTTCCCACGCTCCTGCGTGGGAATGCAGCCTGTGACGCTCCGCGTCACTGGACGCGGAGCGTCCCCAGAGGCGTTCCTACGCAGAGCGTGGGAACGATCAGCGGTGGGGGCTCAGGGTTCTACCTGGTTCCACTGTTTGCTCAGGCGTTTGTCGGAGATCGGGGTTTTCGTGCCCAACTGCTGGGCGAACAGGGAAACCCTGTATTCCTCCAGCCACCAGCGGTACAACTCAAGCTGCGGATCGCGTTTGCCTTCCTGCGCATGCTTGGCGGCGCGAGCCTGATATTGCGCCCAGAGACCGGCCAGTTCGCCGCTCCAGACGCGATCCTTCTGCACCTGCGCGCCAAGTTTCTCGAAACGCTGCTCTACCGCTTTCAGGTAACGCGGGATTTCTTTCAGCCACTGCATCGGCGTCTCGCGCACAAACCCCGGATACACCAGGTTACTAATCTGCTGCTTGATGTCGTTCAGTGCCACGGCCTGAGCAAGATCAATCTTGCCCTTGAAGCGTTTCTGCAAACCGTGCCACAGCTTGAGAATCTCCAGGGTCAACCGCGCCACACGTTCAGCGTGCTCCGTCCAACCGCCGCGCTTGCGCTCAGCCAGTGCTGCCAGACCGGCGCCGTCACGCGGCAACGGGTCTTCGCCTTCAAGAATGCAGCTGTCGAGGCTGGCCAGCAGAATGTCTTCGACCAGCGCATCGACCCGGCCCAAATCGCGATAGAGCAAGCCCAACTCAGTCTGCCCCGGCAACTTGCTGCGCAGAAACTTCGCCGGCTCGGCCAGTTGCTGCATCAACAAACGCTGCAACGCACGACGATGCTGGAATTCGGCTTCGGCCGGGGTCGAGAAACGCCCTTCCTTGACCGTACCGCCCTCTTCGACCAGCGCCGGATACACCGTCATCGACAACCCGGCGATCTTCTGTTGAGTCTTTTCTGCAACCGGTGCGAAGACTTTCGCCTCTACCGGTTGCTGACTTTTCGCACTCTGCGGCACCGCTAACGCGGCCTGACTGGCCTCGGCAAAACGCGCGGTCAGCTCGGCCAGATCACGTCCTTCACCAAGGAATTTGCCTTGGCCGTCGACGATTTCCAGATTCATCCGCAGATGCCCTTCGACGCCTTGCTCAGCCTCCGCCCACGCGTCATCGCTGACCCGCGCGCCGGTCATGCGCAACAGCTCACGGCCCAGCGCTTGCGGCAACGAACCCTCGGCAAAGGTCATGCGTTGCAACGCAGCCTTGATGAAGTCCGGCACTGGCACGAAGTTCTTGCGCAAGGCTTTCGGCAGGTTACGCACGAGAGCGATGCACTTGGCCTCGATCAGCCCCGGCACCAGCCACTCCAGACGCTCCGGCGGCAGCATCGGCAACAGCGGCGCCGGCACACGCAAAGTCACGCCGTCGCGCGGGTGATTGGGTTCGAAGTGATAGGTCAGCGCCAGTTCCAGATCGCCGATGTGCAGCGTGTCCGGGTAATGCAGCGCGGTGACTTCACTGGCCTCACGGGCCAGCACGTCTTCTTCGCGCATGATCAACAGCTGCGGATCTTTCTGGCTATTGATGCGATACCAACTGTCGAAGGTCGCGGTCTGGTGAATCTCCGCTGGCAGGCGTGCGTCGTAGAAGGCGTAGAGGGTTTCTTCGTCAGCAAGAATGTCGCGGCGACGGGCCTTCGCTTCGAGTTCGTCGAGTTGTTCCAGCAGTTGTTTGTTCGCGGTCAGGCACTTGGCTTTCGACTGAATCTCGCCGCGCACCAGACCTTCGCGGATAAACAGCTCGCGGGAAACCACTGGATCCACCGGGCCGTAATGCACGGGGCGGCGCCCGACCACGATCAATCCAAACAGGGTGATTTGTTCGAACGCGACGACCTGGCCGCGCTTCTTTTCCCAATGCGGTTCGAAGTGGTTTTTCTTGATCAAGTGCCCGGCCAGCGGTTCGATCCAGTCGGCGTCGATCTTGGCGACCATGCGCGCGTATAGCTTGGTGGTTTCCACCAGTTCGGCGGTCATCAGCCATTGCGGGCGCTTCTTGCCGATGCCCGACGAGGGGTGAATCCAGAAGCGCCGCTGACGCGCGCCGAGGTAATCGCCGTCCTCGGTTTTCTGACCGATCTGGCTGAGCAAACCGACCAGCACGGCTTTGTGCAGCTTCGGATAATCCGCCGGCTCTTTGTTCAGGCTCAACTGCATGTCGCGGCAGATCAAGCTCAACTGGCGATGGGAATCACGCCACTCGCGCAGACGCAGGTAGTTGAGGAAATTCTTCCGGCACCAGTTGCGCAGCGGACTCGCGGTCAGGGCCTGGCGCTGCTCTTCAAATCCACGCCAAAGATTCACCAATCCGGCGAAATCCGAGTCGATGTCTTTCCACTGCGCGTGGGCTTGATCTGCCGCTTGCTGACGCTCCGGCGGACGCTCGCGTGGGTCTTGAATCGACATCGCACTGGCGACGATCAGCACTTCCTGCAAGCTGCCCAGTTTCGCCGCTTCAAGCAGCATGCGACCCATGCGCGGGTCGACCGGCAGGCGCGCCAATTGTCGACCCAACGGCGTTAGCTGACTGTTGCGATCAACTGCCGAGAGTTCTTGCAGCAGGTTGAAACCGTCGCTGATCGCCTTGCCGTCCGGCGGCTCGATAAACGGGAACGCGGTGATTTCGCCGAGGCGCAGATGCAGCATCTGCAAAATGACCGCGGCGAGGTTGGTGCGCAGAATCTCAGGATCGGTAAATTCCGGACGCCCGAGGAAATCTTCTTCGCTGTACAAACGAATGCAGATACCCGGCTCGACCCGGCCGCAACGACCTTTTCGCTGATTGGCGCTGGCCTGAGAAATCGCCTCGATCGGCAAGCGCTGCACCTTGGCGCGGTAGCTGTAACGGCTGATGCGCGCGGTGCCGCTGTCGATCACGTAACGGATGCCCGGTACGGTCAGCGAAGTCTCGGCGACGTTGGTCGCCAGCACCACGCGACGGCCCGGGTGCGACTGGAAAATCCGCTGCTGCTCGGCCGGCGACAGGCGCGCGTACAGCGGCAGAATTTCAGTGTGTTTGAGTTGGGCTTTGCGCAGCATGTCGGCAGCGTCACGAATCTCACGCTCGCCAGGCAAGAACACCAGCACATCGCCGGGACTGCGGCGTTCGCTGCGTTCGTAAGCGGCGATTTCATCGAGGGTGGCGAGGATCGCCTGATCCACCGTCAGGTCATCCTCGACACGGTTGCCCTCTTCGTCCTGCTCGAGCGTCAGCGGGCGATACCAGGTGTCGACCGGGAAGGTACGGCCGGAGACTTCAACAATCGGCGCGTCGTCGAAGTGCCTGGAGAAGCGCTCCAGATCGATGGTCGCCGAGGTGATGATGACTTTCAGATCCGGGCGGCGCGGCAGCAGGGTTTTCAGGTAACCGAGCAGGAAGTCGATGTTGAGGCTGCGCTCGTGGGCTTCGTCGACGATGATCGTGTCGTAGCGTTCAAGGTAACGATCGTTCTGGGTTTCCGCGAGCAGAATGCCGTCGGTCATCAGCTTGATCAGGGTGTTGGAATCGCTCTGATCTTCGAAACGCACCTGATAGCCGACCAGCGACCCGAGCGGCGTGCCGAGTTCTTCGGCAACCCGACTGGCCACACTGCGGGCAGCGATTCGACGCGGCTGGGTGTGGCCGATCAAGCCGTGCTGACCGCGACCGATCTCCAGACAGATTTTCGGTAATTGCGTGGTTTTACCCGAACCGGTTTCGCCGGCGATGATCAGCACCTGATGCTTTTCCAGCGCTTTCTTGATCTCGTCGCGCTTGGCGGCGATCGGCAAACTGTCGTCGTAACGAATCACCGGCAGGCTGGCCTTGCGCGCCAGCACCTGATCACAGGACGCCTGCATGCGCGTCACCCACTGGGCCAGTTTGGCCTCATCAGGTTTCTTGCGCAGCTCAAGCAACTGCCGCCGCAGCCGGTGACGGTCGGCGAGCATGGCGTGTTCGAGGTTTTTCAGCAGTTTGTCGATGGAGGGCGATTCGTCGGTCATCGGGTACGCAATTCGGTCGTCTATTTGTGCAGGGGGCCGATTGTCGCAGATTTGCCTTCGATTGGCCTGCTTCCCCTGTAGGAGCTGCCGAAGGCTGCGATCTTTTGATCTTGTTTTTTTAAAAGCAAAATCAAAAGATCGCAGCCTTCGGCAGCTCCTACAGAGGAGTTATTCGTTGTCCAGGCCTTTGCGGCGGTACGGGAAGACGTCGATGATTTTGCCGGCGCGAATCGCCTCCTGCAGGCTCTTCCAGTAATCCGCGTTATACAACTCGCCATGCAACTGATCGAACAACTTGCGTTGCCCCGAATCAGCGAACAAAAACGGCGGAAATTCTTCCGGAAACACATCCAGCGGCCCGATCGAATACCACGGTTCAGAGGCCATTTCGTCCTCCGGCGTGCGCGGCGCAGGAATGTGACGGAAGTTGGCTTCGGTCAGGAAACAGATCTCGTCATAGTCATAAAACACCACACGCCCGTGACGGGTAACGCCAAAGTTCTTCAGCAGCATGTCGCCGGGAAAGATGTTCGCCGCCGCCAGTTGTTTGATCGCCAGTCCGTAATCCTCCAGCGCCTCACGCACTTGGGCGTCGTTGGCGTTTTCCAGATAGAGGTTGAGCGGGGTCATTCGCCGCTCTGTCCAGCAGTGGCGGATCAGTACGGTGTCGCCCTCAACCGATACCGTCGACGCTGCCACTTCGAGCAATTCCTCAAGACACGCCGGATCAAACTTGGTCAGCGGAAAACGGAAATCAGCGAATTCCTGGGTATCGGCCATACGCCCTACCCGGTCGACGCTTTTCACCAGTCGGTACTTCTCGATCACCGTCGCGCGGTCGACGTTTTTCGAGGGCGAAAAGCGGTCTTTGATGATTTTGAAAACGGTGTTGAAGCCCGGCAGGGTGAACACGCTCATGACCATGCCACGCACGCCCGGTGCCATGATGAATTGATCGTCGGTATTGGCCAGGTGATTGATCAGCGCCCGGTAAAACTCGGATTTGCCGTGTTTGTAAAAGCCGATCGAGGTGTACAGCTCAGCGATGTGTTTGCCGGGCAAAATGCGCCGCAGGAAGCCAATAAACTCCGCCGGCACCGGCACATCGACCATGAAGTACGAGCGGGTGAAGGAGAAGATGATCGACACGTCGGCTTCGTCAGTGATCAACGCATCGATCTGAATCCCGCGCCCTTCGCGGTGCAGCAGCGGAATCACCAGCGGCCATTGTTCGTCGCGGGTGTAGATGCGCCCGACCAGGTACGCACCTTTGTTGCGGTACAGCACCGAGGAAAACAGCTCGACGCTAAGCTCCGGATCCTTGCACACCCAGTCCGGCAGATTCTCACGCAGTTGCGCTTCGAGGCGCTGCAAGTCACCTGGTAAATCGGCGTAATCCTCGCTGAAACGGTAATCGGCAAAAATGCTCGCGAGCATCCCCGATAACTGCCCTTGCGGTTTATAGGTACGGGTTTGCGCGGCGCGGGCACGGCGCAGGCTCGGGCGCGTGGTGTGAATGAACATGCAGCCATCGCTGATCAGGTCATGGCTGAACAGCCCGCAGAAAATCGAGTTGTACCAGGTCTCGGACAGTTCATCGTCGAAGCGCAGGTCGATAACACTGATGTAGGCGCTTTTCACCAGCGGCCAGCAGCTGACGTTCATCAGCGTTCCGTCGTCGAAATGTTCGCGCAAGCGGGCGATGGTCTCGCCGACCTTTTCCTCGTAGAGGTTGATCCGCGCCGCCGACGCCGTTTGCGTCTCCTGCCAGCGTGCTTGCTCGAAACGCTCGCGCGCGCCGTCAGTGATCCGCCGGAAATGCTCGCGGTAATCGTCAAAGCCATCGAGGATCATGCGGGCGATGTCGGTGGCTGGCCATTGCTGCGGCATAAATGAGACCTCGGCGTACGTTTGGAAATCTGTGCCTGAGCTTAGCCACGGTTGCGGGCACAGGTGAAGTGCAATTTCGGCCAAATGCCGTTCCGGTTGTTACCGCGTGTGGTTTTCTGTGTGTAAGCGGCGGCTGCGGGAAATTAAATGTCCGATTAGCGGTTGCCATGATCCGGGGCCTCGGCAACACTCTCGTCCCGATCAAGGAAGGAGCCCCGCCGTGAGCCCTGTCGATATTTTCCGTATGTTGTCGCTGGCAGCCATCTGGGGCGCGAGTTTCCTGTTCATGCGCGTGATTGCGCCCGTGATCGGGACGATCCCGACCGCGTTTTTTCGCGTATCGATCGCTGCCGTCGGTCTGCTGGTGATCCTCGGTTTGATGCGCATCAGCTGGGATTTCAAAGGCAAACTGAAAACCGTGATGCTGCTCGGCGTGATCAACTCGGGGATTCCGGCGACGCTGTATTCGGTTGCCGCGCAAGTGCTGCCGGCCGGTTACTCGGCGATTTTCAACGCCACCACGCCGTTGATGGGCGTGTTGATTGGCGGATTGTTCTTCAGTGAAAGATTGACCGTCGCCAAATTGAGCGGCGTCTTCCTCGGACTGTTCGGGGTTGGCGTGCTGACGCGCGCAGGGCCGGTGGCATTCGATCTGCAATTGTTGATGGGCGCCGTCGCCTGCCTGCTGGCGACCACCTGTTATGGCTTCGCCGGGTTTCTTGCGCGGCGCTGGCTGGATCAGGCTGGCGGACTGGACAGTCGCTTATCGGCACTGGGCAGCATGCTCGGCGCGACATTGTTCCTGCTGCCGCTGTTTGGCTACAGCGTGGCAACCCAACCACCCGTGAGTTGGGGCGGCTGGCATGTCTGGCTGTCGCTGCTCGGTCTGGGTCTGGGCTGCACGGCGTTTGCGTACATCATTTATTTCCGCCTGCTTAGCTCGATCGGCCCGGTGAAATCGATGACCGTGACCTTCATGATTCCGCCGTTTGGCGTGTTGTGGGGGGCGTTGCTGCTGGATGAGCCGCTGTCGATGGCGCACATTTATGGCGGCGTGCTGATTGCGGCGGCGTTGTGGCTGGTGCTGAAGCCTGCGGTGGTAAAGCCGGCGGAGGTACCGGCCCGGTAGATTTGTGCTGGTGCAGAAAAGGCTATCGCGAGCAGGCTCACTCCTACTATTGGAATGCATCCCCCTGTAGGAGTGAGCCTGCTCGCGATTGGCGGCCGAACAGCCGCCACCTGACTCTCTGTTACCCCGTTTTACGAAACACAAACGCCAACCCAACAATGATCAGCAGCATCCCCAGCACACTCAACGCCGCCAGCCGATTACCGAAAATCAGGTAATCCATCACCGCCGTCACCGCCGGCACCAGATAAAACAGGCTGGTGACGTTCACCAGATTGCCCTGCGCAATCAGCCGATACAGCAACAGCGTCGCCAGCACCGACACCACCAACCCCATCCACAACACCGGCAGGAAAAACCCTGCGCTGTGTTCAAAATGAAACGGCTGGAACGGCACAAAAATCCCGCAGAGCAACAGCCCGGCAAGGTACTGCACCGGTAGCGTGCCGAGGGGATTGTCGGTGATGCGCTTCTGCATGATCGAACCGAGCGTCATGCTCGCGAGCGCCAGCAACCCGAAGAGCATTCCCGCCCAGGACATGCCGGCCAGACCGATACCCTGATAGACCACCATGATCAGCCCGGCCAGCCCCAGCGCCAGGCCGAACAAGCGGCTCGCTGAGCGCTGTCGTTCCATCAGCACCACCGTAAGAATCGGTTGCACGCCCATGATCGTGGCCATCACGCCGGGTGTGACTTTGGTGTTCAGGGCCAGCAGATAGAAAATCTGATAAGCCCCCAGCAACACCACGCCCGTGGCAATCGCATACAGCATCGGCTTGCCGCCCTTGGGCAACTTCAACTTGAGCAACGGCGCCAGCAGTACCAGCCCGCACAAGGCAATCGCAAAACGTATCAGCAGAAAGGCAAAGGGGGACGCGTGCGCCAGCCCCCATTTGGAGAAGATCGCCCCGCTGCTCCACAGCAGAACGAACAGGCTCGTGGACGCCGCCGCGAGCGCGGATTTTTTCGAAAGGACAAACATGAATACCACCTGTAGTCAGGCAAATAGCCAACTCAGCCGAGGCTGAAATTCAGTAGGTTTTTTCAGGCGGGCACGGGGGGCAGCAAAAACGCTGATCAGCCCGAAACGCCAACGCCCGGCGGTGATACGACTGCGCACACCGGCGTGCTACTGACAGGTGGGGGGTAATGACTGATCTGCCTTGGCTGCTGATTCCCGCACGGCACGACGCCAGCGTTGACCGCTGAATCGACTACCGCGTTGATGAGGGATGCAGGCATTGGGGCTGATCTTTTTGAATGGATACGTAAGTCGGTTGGCTCACGTGGGGCTGAATATAACCAGCGTAGGACATGGATTGCAATGACTTGGGCGAATGGCCGCTAGCGACAGGTGGATTGGAGACGCATAGGCTGGTTTGCAATGGCAGTACCCATCCATGGAGGACAAGGAATGCCCGGAATCATATGCCAAGGGAACGGACGTATTTGCGCTACCAAGTGTACAAATCACAGGCGAGGAAACAAGCCGGTATTACTTTCGCAAAACTTCAGGAGGATCTACTGCAGCAAGGGATAGTGGATGTCGATCACTCCAGAGTTCGTTTCGAAGCAATCGACGCTCCAGCGCTTGTAGCTTATGAGGAATGGTTCGATCCTCATTTCTCGTGGCGGGAAGTGGTCAGGTGGAAAGCCAAAGAACCGCTGAGTTTCGATTTGGCCATCTGGTTTGATCAAGAATTGTGCGGTCTATGCTTTGCGAACCCTAATCAAAGTCGATTACGAGTAAAAATTGTCCGCCTGGAAGGCAAGCCTGGCAATGATCACCCTCTCAAAAGCCGAGTAGCGACGTTTGCTTTGACCGCTGTTAGTCACTTCGCGCGAATCATTGGCAGCACGCAAATCGAGATTCAAGAGCCCCTTCCTGGAGTCATCTCTCTTTACCGACAATTGGGTTTCGAGTTCGATTCAGAAGGTAGGCTTGTGAAGGCAATTGACTAAGGCTAGTATCGAATAACTGTTCATTTAATGATCAACACCGGAGGCACCATGAAGGTAGCCGTCGAAAAAAAGACCCCAAACGCCAGATCGATAAAAGCCGATAGAAAACGTTCTTTCGGCGAGTTGCCAGAGAGTGAGTTGCGCCGAATTAGAGAGGCATTGGCACATCCAGCCGTTGAAGAGCCCGGTGGCATCCTCGCTGGCGCCTCGTTCACTTTCCCCTCATAAAAAAACCGCTCCCAAAGAGCGGTTTTTTTCATTTCAATGTCCAGCCTCAGCCAAACAACCAATACCCCAACAACGTCAACACCACCACCGCCAATACCGGTCGTGCCACGCGGTAGGCCTTGGGATTACGGCGCTTCCACTGTTTCACAACGCCGCTGAATTTGTCGCTGAAGTTCTTGCTCCACGCGTAAGCCTGGTTGATCCCGCCCACGCGCTCGTCGTCAAGATTCTGCGGCGCAGTGGCGCGGCCGAGCCAGGCGCTGATCGAACGGTTAATGCGAGTCATGAAGCGGTTTTTCAGCGGACGTTCGACGTCGCAGAACAGAATGACGCGGGTTTGCTCGGTTTCGTTTTTAACCCAGTGCACGTAGGTCTCATCGAACATCACGTCTTCACCGTCGCGCCAGGCGTAAACCTGACCGTCGACGAAGATCCGGCAATCGTCAGAGTTAGGCGTCGACAAGCCGAGGTGATAACGCAGAGAGCCGGCAAACGGATCGCGGTGCGGGTTGAGGTGACTACCGCCCGGCAGCAACGCAAACATCGCGCCTTTTACATTCGGAATCGCACTGACCAGCGCCACGGTTTTCGGGCACAGGGTTTCGGCTGAAGGCAGCGGTTTGTCGTACCACTTGAGGTAGAAACGCTTCCAGCCTTTCTTAAAGAACGAACCGAAACCGGCATCGTTGTTCTTCTCGGCGGCGCGAATATAGCCCTCGTCGAACAGGTGCATCGCTTCGTCGCGAATGGTTTCCCAGTTGTCGCGCAACACGTCCAGCTCTGGAAACTTGCTGCGATCCAGATAAGGCTTCGACGGCACGCCAGAGAACATGTACATCAAGGCGTTGTACGGAGCGAACAGCGCCGAATGGTTGACGAACTGACGCAGTACCGGCAAACGCGCCTTGCCGCGCAAATGCACATAGAGCGTGCTGCCGAGAAACAGCAACAGCACAAACGCCTTGGCGGCAAACGAAACGGTCATCCACAACTCCTTGATAAAAAACGACGCTGCGATGCCATTTACCCGGCATGGCAGCCGGCCATGATAAACACTACCGGCGTCGGGAAAAACCCGTGCATTCCAAGATTCAGTGTTAAGCAATGCGCAATAAAGCGCTTATTAACATAACGATCCTGAACCTTGGCTGACCTGAATCAATCCAGATTACTGCTGATTCTCCTGCTCGGTGAACAGGTCGCTGAACAACATGCTCGACAGATAACGCTCGCCCGAGTCCGGCAGGATCACGACGATGGTCTTGCCCTGCATTTCCGGGGTCTCCGCCAGACGCACGGCAACCGCCATCGCTGCACCGCAGGAGATCCCGCACAAGATTCCTTCTTCCTGCATCAAACGCAGGGCCATGGCTTTCGATTCTTCGTCAGTCACCAACTCAACCCGATCTACCATCGACAGATCGAGGTTTTTCGGCACAAAACCGGCGCCGATCCCCTGAATCTTGTGCGGGCTCGGCTTCATCTCTTCACCGGCCAGCGCTTGCGTGATCACCGGTGAGGACACCGGCTCCACGGCCACGGAGAGAATCGGTTTGCCCTGGGTATTCTTGATATACCGCGAAACACCGGTGATGGTTCCGCCGGTTCCGACGCCGGCCACCAATACGTCGACAGCACCGTCGGTGTCGTTCCAGATTTCCGGGCCGGTGGTTTTTTCATGAATGGCCGGGTTGGCCGGGTTATCGAACTGCGCAGGCATGAAGTATTTGTCGGCATCACTGGCCACGATTTCAGCGGCTTTTTCGATCGCGCCTTTCATGCCCTTGGCCGGTTCGGTCAACACCAGTTCAGCACCCAATGCTTTGAGCACCTTACGGCGCTCGATGCTCATCGAGGCCGGCATGGTCAGCATCAATTTGTAACCGCGAGCGGCGGCGACGAAGGCCAGGCCTATGCCAGTGTTGCCCGACGTCGGCTCGACGATGGTCATGCCGGGCTTGAGTTTGCCGCTGCTTTCGGCGTCCCAGATCATGTTGGCGCCGATCCGGCATTTCACCGAATAACCGGGGTTGCGCCCCTCGATCTTGGCCAGAATGGTCACGCCACGCGGCGCAATACGGTTGATCTGCACCAGCGGCGTGTTGCCGATGGAATGGGCATTGTCAGCAAAAATACGGCTCATGGCTGGGTCCTTATGCAGCATTGAATTCAGCGCTCCAAGGTATGCCTGTTGCCCATCACAGTCCAGTCGAGGCGAACGTCTGCAACACGCAGTAGTCAATCGCTTTACATCGTTCGGGAATTGTCACCATGAAACGTCGTTACAGTTGGCCGCTATGGACTTTTGCGGGAATCGTCGTGCTGCTGATCGCGCTGCACATCGCCCTGCCCTACGTGGTGCGCGATTACCTGAACGACAAACTGGCCAACATGGGCGATTACCGTGGTCAGATCACCGATGTTGACCTGGCGTGGTGGCGCGGCGCCTACAAAATCAACGGTCTGAAGATTGTCAAAGTCGACGGCAAAGTGCCGGTGCCGTTCGTTAACGCACCGTTGATCGACCTTTCAGTCAGTTGGCACTCGCTGTGGTACGACCATGCCGTCGTCGCTCAAGTGAAGTTCTTCAAACCTGAAATCAACTTCGTCGACGGTGGCGCCAACAAACAGAATTCCCAAACCGGTCAAGGCACCGACTGGCGTGAGCAGTTGGGCAAGTTGTTGCCCATCACCCTCGACGAAGTGCAAATCAACGACGGTCGCATCAGTTTCCGCAACTTCAACTCCAAACCGCCGGTGAACATGAATGCCACTGACGTCAACGCGAGCATCTACAACCTGACCAACGTGGTCGATAAGGACGGTAAACGCGACGCCCGTTTCGAAGGCAAAGCCTTGCTACTCGGCCACGCACCGCTGGAAACCACCGCCACCTTCGATCCGTTGAGCAATTTTGAAGACTTCGAATTCCGTCTGCGCGCCAAAGACATCGAACTCAAAAGCATGAATGACTTCGCTTCGGCCTACGGCAAGTTCGACTTCAATGCAGGTCACGGGGATGTAGTGATTGAGGCCAAAGCCAAAAAGGCGCAAGTCAACGGCTACATCAAACCCCTGCTGCGCGACGTTGAAGTCTTCAACTGGCAGCAGGACGTGGAAAACAAGAACAAAAGCATCTTCCGTTCCGTCTGGGAAGCGCTGGTCGGCGGCACGGAAACCGTGCTGAAGAATCAGGCAAAAAACCAGTTCGCGACCAAGGTTGAGCTGAGCGGCAATGTGCATCAGCAAAATATCAGCGCGCTTGAAGCGTTTTTGCAGATTTTGCGTAATGGCTTTGTTCAGGCATTCAATGCGCGGTATGAACGGCCTAAGCCGGATGCGGGTTAGGATTTACGGGCGAAATGCATCCCGATAAAAGGTATCTGCGCCGATCTGGATATCTGCGGCCAACCATTCAACAGTCCAGCCATTATCTGCCAGACGAGCAGTTGCAAAGACTATCGGATCGAGTAATGGGGCGAGTCCTGGATATGTTTGGATATCGCAACTCAAATCGACTGTTACTTGCCGGCTATCGCAAAAGGTCAGTGCGAGTCGGCGGTCTGTAAGCGCTACGGCAGCGGACAAGCGTGGTCTTTTTATGCTCGACATGTATTAAAAGCCTCCGAGTGAACGGGATGGGGCTGCTTCGCAGCCCAGCGGGAGCAAGCTCCCTCGCCACAGAAAGCCCTTTTGCCGCAAGTCATGCGGTGTGTTCAGAGGCTATCGCCGAATCAACCGGGTAAAAATACTGGCCATGGGCCGAGACTGAGTCAACATGTGACGCCCCATTCAGAGACTGAATAAGCCGTCTGCGTTCACAGTCGACCGGCCTGCGCGTTATAGTCGGGCATCCGATTATTTCGCCCCCGCCCTGCCCGTCAGGTCGGCGTTACCGTTCGAGGATTAGCAGATGAAGTTCGAAGGCACCCAGGCCTACGTCGCCACCGATGACCTGAAGCTGGCGGTCAACGCCGCCATCACCCTGGAGCGGCCGCTGCTGGTCAAGGGCGAGCCGGGCACCGGCAAGACCATGCTCGCCGAGCAACTGGCCGAATCGTTTAATGCCAAGCTGATCACCTGGCACATCAAATCCACCACCAAGGCCCATCAGGGCTTGTACGAGTACGATGCGGTCAGCCGTCTGCGC
Organism: Pseudomonas rustica; assembly: GCF_049959085.1. Taxonomy (NCBI): domain Bacteria; kingdom Pseudomonadati; phylum Pseudomonadota; class Gammaproteobacteria; order Pseudomonadales; family Pseudomonadaceae; genus Pseudomonas; species Pseudomonas rustica. The sequence goes on from NZ_CP188200.1 coordinate 4,005,507, forward strand.
GACTCGCAGCTGGGCACTGAAAAAGTCCACGACGTGCGCAACTACCTGAAGAAAGGCAAGCTCTGGGAGGCTTTCGAGTCCGAAGAGCGGGTCATTCTGCTGATCGACGAGATCGACAAGGCCGACATCGAGTTCCCCAACGACCTGCTGCAAGAACTCGACAAGATGGAGTTCTACGTTTACGAGATCGACGAGACCATCAAGGCCAAGAAGCGCCCGATCATCATCATTACCTCGAACAACGAGAAAGAGCTGCCGGACGCTTTCCTGCGCCGCTGCTTCTTCCACTACATCGCTTTCCCGGATCGCCCGACCCTGCAGAAAATCGTCGACGTGCACTACCCGGACATCAAGAAGGATCTGGTCAGCGAAGCGCTGGACGTGTTCTTCGATGTGCGCAAAGTGCCAGGCCTGAAGAAGAAGCCGTCAACCTCGGAACTGGTCGACTGGCTGAAACTGCTGATGGCCGACAATATTGGCGAAGCGGTGCTGCGCGAACGCGATCCGACCAAGGCGATTCCGCCGCTGGCCGGTGCTTTGGTGAAGAACGAGCAGGACGTGCAACTGCTTGAGCGTCTGGCGTTCATGAGCCGTCGCGGCACCCGCTAAGAGGCTGATGCCATGTTGCTCAACCTGTTCAATGAAATGCGTGCAGCCAAGGTGCCGGTGTCGGTGCGCGAGCTGCTCGACCTGATCAACGCGCTGAAACAGCGCGTGACCTTCGCCGACATGGACGAGTTCTATTACTTGTCGCGGGCGATTCTGGTGAAGGACGAACGCCATTTCGACAAGTTCGACCGTGCGTTCGGCGCCTACTTCAATGGCCTGGAAAAACTCGACGATCACCTGCAGGCGCTGATTCCCGAAGACTGGTTGCGCAAGGAATTCGAGCGCTCGCTGAGCGACGAGGAACGCGCGCAGATCCAGTCCCTTGGCGGCCTGGACAAGCTGATCGAAGAGTTCAAGAAGCGTCTGGAAGAACAGAAGGAGCGCCACGCCGGCGGCAACAAATGGATCGGCACCGGCGGCACCAGCCCGTTTGGCTCCGGCGGCTTCAACCCGGAAGGCATTCGGGTGGGCGATGCCGGCAAGCGTCAGGGCAAAGCGGTGAAAGTCTGGGATCAGCGCGAATACAAGAATCTCGACGACTCGGTGGAACTGGGCACGCGCAACATCAAGGTTGCCCTGCGTCGTCTGCGTAAATTCGCTCGCCAGGGCGCGGCGGAAGAACTCGATATCGACGGCACCATCGATCACACCGCACGCGACGCCGGATTGCTGAATATCCAGATGCGCCCGGAGCGGCGCAACACGGTGAAGCTGTTGTTGCTGTTCGACATCGGCGGTTCGATGGACGCGCACGTGAAGATCTGCGAGGAGTTGTTCTCGGCCTGTAAGACCGAGTTCAAGCATCTGGAGTACTTCTACTTCCACAACTTCGTTTACGAATCGGTGTGGAAGAACAACATGCGCCGCACTTCCGAGCGCACTTCAACCCAGGATCTGCTGCACAAGTACGGCGCTGACTATAAGGTGATTTTCATTGGCGACGCGGCGATGGCGCCTTATGAAATCACCCAGGCCGGCGGCAGTGTCGAGCACTGGAACGAAGAGCCGGGTTATGTGTGGATGCAGCGGTTTATGGAGAAGTACAAGAAGCTCATCTGGATTAACCCGTATCCGAAAGATACGTGGGGGTATACCTCGTCGACCAATATCGTCAGGGATTTGATCGAGGATCAGATGTATCCGTTGACGTTGCGCGGTTTGGAAGAAGGGATGCGGTTCTTGTCCAAATGACGACCAGATCGTTCCCACGCTCTGCGTGGGAACGCATCCAGTGACGCTCTGCGTCACAGGGACGCGGAGCGTCCCGGGCGGCATTCCCACGCGGAGCGTGGGAACGATCAAATTCGCGTTCCCCTGTAGGAGCTGCCGCAGGCTGCGATCTTCTGATCTTCAGCCAAATCTCTGCAAATACTCGACATGCTCACGATGCGCGACATCTTGCACCACCGGCCGCAACCGCACCTGCGCCCCCGGCAAACACTGCGCCAACCGCGTCAAAGCCAACGGCGTCAATGCGCCCAACCGTGGATACCCGCCAATCGTCTGCCGATCATTGAGCAACACAATCGGCTGGCCATCCGGCGGCACCTGCACCGCGCCCAACGGAATCCCCTCGGAAATCATCGGCAGCCCCTGATACTCCAACGCCTTGCCCAGCAAGCGAATGCCCATTCGATCAGCGCGACTGTCCAGCGTCCACGCACTGTTAAACACATCAAACAGACTCTGCCCGCTGAACTGACCGATCTGTGCGCCGAGCACCAGATCCAGCGGTGCACTCGATTTCAGATCCGGCCGTAAATCCACAGGCACTTCGCGAACACACAGCGATTCCCCGTGGTAACTCAGTGTCGAACCCTTGGCCAATGGCAACCCCATGCCATCGAGCCCGCCGAGCTCTTCACGCACCACCGTCGCGCTGCTGCCCAACACCTTCGGCGCGTCGAAGCCGCCGGGTGCTGCCAGATAGGCCCGCGCGCCAAGCAACGGTTGCGTGAACTGCAATTTCTGCCCTTTGCCCAATTTGAAACTGCGCCACGGCGCCAACGGCTGACCATCAACCTGCGCGCCAAGATCCGCCCCGGCCAGCGCCAGCAAGCAATCCTCTTCGGCGATCAGCGCAAACCCGCCGAGGGTGATTTCGATCACCGGTACATCCAGCCCATTGCCCAGCAGCCAATTGGCCCAACTCATGGAATTCCAATCCGCCGCGCCGCCCTGAGTCACGCCCAGATGCCGCACACCAAATCGCCCGGCATCCTGCAACAGGCACAGCGGCGTACTCGCCTCAATCGTCAATCGGCTCATGCCTGCGCCTCCAGTGGCGTGTCGTCGCCGCCCAGATTGATGAACTCGGCATGGCTCACGGCTTCGAAACGCACGGTGTCGCCGGGTTGCATCAGGCTGTAGCCCTCGCGATGACGGTCAAACAGTTTCGCCGGCGTACGACCGATCAAATTCCAGCCACCGGGCGAGACCACGGGATAGGCAGCGGTTTGCCGCTCAGCGATACCGACGCTGCCGGCGGCAACTTTCTTGCGCGGCGTGTTCAAACGTGGCGCCGCGAGGATTTCTTCGACCAAACCCATAAAGGCAAAACCCGGCGCGAAGCCGAGAGCGAACACCTGATATTCGCGGCCGCTGTGGCAACGGATCACCTCCTCCACTGCCAGCCCACTGCGCTCAGCCAGCAAGCTCAACTCCGGCCCGACGCTCAAGTCATACCAGACCGGCAGCACATGACATTGACCGGCGGATCGTGAATTCGGCGACAGATCAATCAGCGCCTCAGCGATCAATTCCCGCGCCTGATTCGGGCTCAAAACCGTCAAATCGTAATGCACCATCAACGTCGTGTACGACGGCACCAGATCGATCAACTGCGCGCCAAACACCGTACGCAAGCGCTCACTGGCGGCGAGCATCCATGGCATGTTGGCCTCAGCGATTTCATCGAACAGACGCAGCATCAGGCAATCCAGTGCCACCACTTCAATCCTTGGGTTCATTGCGCGTCCTGCTGATTCAAGGCCTCGCGAATACCCTGCACGGCGACCACCGAACTGGCGTTGTCGCCGTGTACGCAGAGGGTATTGGCATGCAGACGCAAGGCGCTGCCGTCGCTGGCAGTGAGGTTGTCGCCACGGGCAATGGTCAGCGCTTGCTCGATGATTTTTTCAGGGTCGTGATGCACCGCACCCGGCAGTTGTCGCGAAACCAGTTTGCCGGCGCTGTCATAGGCGCGGTCGGCGAACGCTTCGAACCACAACGTCACGCCATACTCATCACCCATTTGCTGCGCGGCCGAGTTGTCGCGAGTGGCCATCAACATCAGCGGCAGGCTGCTGTCGTAAGCGGCCACGGCCTGAATCACCGCACGCAATTGCGCCGGGTTGGTCATCATGTCGTTGTACATCGCGCCGTGCGGTTTGACGTAACTGACTCTCCCGCCCTGCGCCTTGCAAATGCCGTCGAGGGCGCCTATCTGGTAATGCAGGATGTCTTGCAGCTCTTGCGCCGAATACGCCATGGAACGGCGGCCGAAACCGACCAGATCCTGATAAGCCGGATGCGCGCCGATTTTCACCCCGTGGCTCAACGCCAGGCTGACGGTTTTACGCATGATGCTCGGGTCGCCGGCATGGAAACCGCAGGCGATGTTGGCGCAATCGATGAAGGGCATGACCTCGGCGTCCAGACCCATGGTCCAGCTGCCGAAGCTCTCGCCAATGTCGCAATTCAATAGCAGGCGGCTCACGGTGAACACTCCTGTAGGGGCTTGTCTTTTTATCGGTAGGACTGTGCTTCGCAGGTTATCAGTTACTGCGCGTCCAGTTGCTTGCCACGGGTTTCCGGCAGGCTCAATGCCGCGATGATCACCACGCCGTAAGACACCGCCGCGAAAGCACCAATGCCGACACTCAATGGCACGGTCTGGCTAAGCAAACCGATCAGCAGCGGAAACAATGCCGCCAGCGCCCGCCCGATGTTGTAGCAAAAACCCTGCCCCGAACCGCGAATCCGTGTTGGAAACAACTCAGTGAGAAACGCGCCCATGCCGCTGAAAATCCCTGAGGCGAAAAAGCCCAGCGGAAAGCCCAGCCACAGCATCACGCCGTTGCTCACCGGCAATTGCGTATAGAGCAAAACGATGGTGAACGAGCCGACCGCGAACAGAATGAAATTCTTTTTGCGGCCGAGCAGATCGGTCAGATAGGCGCTGATCACGTAACCAACGTAAGAACCGACAATCACCATCGCCAGATAACCGCCAGTACCGAGTACGCTCAAACCGCGCTCGTTCTTGAGGAAGGTCGGCAACCACGAAGTGATCGCGTAATAGCCGCCCAAAGCACCGGTAGTCAGCAGCGAAGCGCGGAACGTGGTGAAGAGCATGCCCGGCGCGAAGATCTCGTAAAATTTCGATTGATTCTCCGGCGTTTGTTGGGCCTTGGCCTCGCGATAAATCTCCGGATCCTTGACCAGACGACGGACGAAAATCACGAAAATCGCCGGCACGATGCCGAGGATGAACAGCGCGCGCCAGGCGTCTTCCGGTGGCAACACCGAAAACAGCAGCGCATACAGAATCGCCGTCAGCCCCCAGCCCAGCGCCCACCCGGATTGCACCATGCCCACCGCTTTGCCGCGATCCTTGGCGCGGATCACCTCACCGATCAGCACCGCGCCGGCCGTCCATTCGCCGCCGAAACCGAAGCCCATCAAGGTGCGGGCGATCAACAGTTGTTCGTAGTTTTGCGCGAAGCCGCAGAGGAAGGTGAAGAAGGCGAACCACAGCACCGTCAATTGCAGGGTGCGCACGCGGCCGATGCGGTCGGAGAGAATCCCGGCGACCCAACCGCCAATCGCTGAAGCAATCAGCGTGCTGGTATGAATCAGCCCGGCCTCGCCGGTGGTGATGCCCCACATCGCAATCAGCGTCGGCACGACGAAGCTGAGCATCTGCGTGTCCATGCCGTCCAGACCGTAGCCGATCTTGCAGCTCCAGAAAGTGCGGCGCTCCTGCTGGTTGATGTTGCGATACCAGTCGAACGGCCCCGGACGCGCCGGTGCCGGGGATGCTTCTAGGGTGTCGGGAGCACTCATGGCTTATCTCCACAGGTTTTTTATTGGTCTTGTTCGTAGCCCCGACGACGCCTATCGTGGGAACCGGATGCGCCGATTTTTCGTCGCCCGGGCGTGCTGCGTCCAACGAATAAAAACCCGCCTTAGGCATAAGAAAAATTTGTCACCCGAGCCTTGCCCATGAACCTGAAGTTTCTCGAGACCTTTGTCTGGGTCGCCCGCCTGAAGAGTTTTCGCCTGACCGCCGACAAGCTGTTCACCACCCAGGCATCGATTTCCAGCCGCATTGCGGTGCTGGAGGGCGAGCTGGGGGTGAAGCTGTTTCTGCGTGATTCGCGCGGTGTCAGCCTGACGCCCGAAGGCCTGAAAGTGCTTGACTATGCCGAGCAGATGCTCGACACCATGTCGGCGCTGAAGCAGTCGATCGAGACTCGCTCAAGCAAGGTCGGCCGCGTGCGCATCGGCGTGATGGACACGGTGATCCACACGTGGCTGAGCCCGTTGGTGGCGCAGATGACCGATCTGTACCCGCGCGTGGAAATCGAGCTGGTGGCGGATACCTCGCTAAACCTCTGCGATCAGCTGCAAAAAGGTTTTCTCGATATCGTTCTGCAAACCGATCTGGTGCGCCACGAAAGTGTGCGCAGCCTGGAACTGGCCAGCCATCCGCTGGGCTGGATCGTCGCCAGTAATTCGATCTACAACCGCGACTACGCCGACCTCGCTGAACTGGCGCAGGAACGCATCATCACCTACTCGAAAAACTCCCGACCACATCAGGATCTACTGGCGTTGATGCAGGCGAACGGCGTGATGGCGCCGCGTTTGAATTGCGTGAATTCGGTGTCGGCGATCACGCGGTTATTGCGCGATGGATTCGGGATTGGCGTGCTGCCGCCGGTGTTGGTGGCGGAGGAACTGGCGCGGGGGGAATTGACCTTGCTGGACATCGATCAGCGGCCACCGGACTTGCAGGTGGTGGTGTCGTGGCGGGTGGGGGTTGAGTGGGTCGAGGAAATTGTGACGTTGTGTCAGCAGGTGTTGGCGGGGTATGCGCAGAAGGTTGGTGATGGGTATGTGGTTTTGACCCCTTAACAGCAAAGATCGCAGCCTTCGGCAGCTCCTACATGATCGTTCCCACGCTCCGCGTGGGAATGCCTCAATGGACGCTCCGCGTCCGCTTTGGGACGCGGAGCGTCCCGGGCTGCATTCCCACGCAGAGCGTGGGAACGATCTTCAGAGGCCGCGCACGTCGCGGTCTTCGATCGGGCGGCTCTGGCGCAGGCGTCGGCCGCCGAGCACGACCCAGTCAATCAGACGGAACACGCATTCGATCCCGAACGACAGCAACAGCGCGCCGCTCATGCCCCAGATCATCGCTTCCGGCGTCAGCAGAATCTGATAGCTGTAGCCATTCCAGGTTTCCTTGCGAATGTCCGGATCCGCCGCCAGCACCACTTGCAGGAAGCGGATGTACCAAGGGCCCTGCATCGCCTGGAACTGCTTGTCCAACGCCACCTGACGGGTGAGCAAAGTGTTCAGGCTATCCGCATCGCTACGGAATATCGGATCTTCACTGGCGCGATAATGCGCGACCAGCGCCTGCATATCGCCTTTGAAAAACTGATCAGCCGTGCCCTGAAAACCACGTAACCCGGTCTGCGCTTCAATCAGATGCGCTTCGACGCGTTTTGCGTAATCGTTGATGAAGCCCGGCACCTGGACACCGATCAACAGGCCCGCCGCGAACAACACCAGCCGTAGATAACTGAGCAACATGGCGCGCAATCCTTATTCGGTCTTACCCTGGCTGACGCATTCGCCGCGTCGCCACAGGCTCCATTGGCCCGGTTCGTAGCGGGTCCAGTTTTCGTTTTCGGTCAACGGTTCGGTGGCAATCACGGTGACCACGTCGTTGGGCGTGGTTTCCGCCTGGAAATCGACGATTACGTCGACATCCTTCAAGCGCGCCGGGCCGAACGGTGCGCGCCGGGTGATCTGTGCCAGTTTGGTCGAGCAGTAGCAGAACAGCCAGTCGCCATCGCTGAGCAGGCAGTTGAACACGCCTTTGCTGCGGTATTCGGCGCAGGCCGCGACCAGATCCGGCAACAGTTCTTCTATATCGACCGGTTCCGGAAAGGCTGCACGCACGCGGTTGAGCAAATCGCAGAACGCCGCCTCGCTGTCGGTATCGCCGACCGGGCGGTAGAAACTTTTGATCGGGGTGAAATCGGCGAGTTGGCCGTTGTGCGCGAAGCACCAGTTGCGCCCCCACAGTTCGCGGACGAACGGGTGAGTGTTGGATAAGCAGACTTTGCCAACGTTGGCCTGGCGAATGTGGCCAATGACCACTTCGCTTTTGATCGGATAGCGTTGCACCAGATTGGCGACTTCCGACTCGCTGCTGGCCGCCGGATCCTGAAACAGGCGCAAGCCGCGACCTTCGTAAAACGCGATGCCCCAGCCGTCGCGGTGCGGGCCGGTACGCCCGCCACGCTGCATCAGGCCGGTGAAGCTGAACACGATATCGGTCGGCACGTTGGCACTCATGCCCAGTAATTCACACATGTGCGGACTCTCGGGATTACAGGCGCGGCTCGACCCGCGTGCGCTGCGGATTGCTCGGGACTGGCGGACGACCGTAGCGGTCATCGCCGACGCCGCCGAACGGTTGATCGTCATCGCGATCATCGGCACGGGCGGCAGCCTTGGCGGCTTCTGCCTGCTCGCGGCGAGCACGGGACGCGCGTTCGATTGGCAGACGGATCAACACGAAGATCAGGTAAATACCGAGGGCGATCATGCTGTACATGAACAGATCGGAGATCGCTCGCCACGCGTTGTTGCCGACCTTGAACGCCAGATCCAGCGCGGTAATGGCGATAGACGGCGCAACTTTGGCTTTCACCGGGTCAATGATGGTCGGGCTGAACAGCAACACCGCCATGAGTACCCGCAGCGGCTCGCGCAGGTAGCGCCACATCCAGGTGGTCAGGCGCATCCATACCAACAGGCAGCCTACGGCGGCAAAGGCGTAGAGGCCCCAGGCGATCAGATAGTCGTTCTCGGTCATGGTGTCCATGGCAAGGCAGGCAAAGAGGCGCTTATAGTAACGACTTTTCGCCCGTCCGGCTTGTCCCAATAGACACACGACCTGTAGGAGTGAGCCTGCTCGCGATGACGGACTGCCAGTCGGCATTGATGTTGAAGCTGCCGGCCTCATCGCGAGCAGGCTCACTCCTACAGAGGTTGCAGTGTTTCCAGGATTTGCGAAAACCCCTATTCCGTACATTGTTCGAGAGCCTTCCATGCCCCAATTCGCCAACGTCAGCAGTGCTCCGATTGCCCACAAGGCGCCCGGCGCCGACCCGTATGCCTGGCTGCAGGAACGCGACACCGACGCAGTACTCGATTACCTCAAGGCTGAAAACGGCTATCAGGAAGCGCAAACCGCCGATCAGGCTGAATTGCGCGAAACGCTGTTCGAAGAGATCAAGGGCCGGATTCTCGAAACCGATCTGTCCCTGCCCTCGCCATGGGGCCCGTACCTGTATTACACGCGCACCACCGCTGGCGACGAATACGCGCGGCACTATCGCTGCCCGCGTCCGGCCGACGACAGCCTGACCCTCGACGAAAGCCGCGAACAGCTTTTGCTCGACCCGAACCTGCTGGCCAATGGCGGGTTCTTCTCGCTGGGCGCGTTCAGCATCAGCCCCGATCATCAGCGGCTGGCCTACAGCGTCGACGCCACGGGCGATGAGATTTACACGCTGTTCGTCAAAGAACTGTCCAACGACAAGGTCAGTGAGCTGGAATTCGAGGATTGCGACGGCAGCATGACCTGGGCCAACGACAGCCTGACGCTTTTCTTCGGCGAACTCGACGACACCCATCGTCCGCACAAACTGCTGCGCTATCGCCTCGACGGCACCGCCGCTGAAGAAGTCTTCACTGAGACGGACGGTCGCTTTTTCCTGCATTGCTACCGTTCCAGCTCCGAGCAGCAATTACTGCTGTCGCTGGGCAGCAAGACCACCAGCGAAGTCTGGGTGCTCGATGCCAATCAGCCGCACTTGCCGTTCACGTGCCTGGCGCCACGAGTCGAAGATCACGAATACGACGTCGATCACGGCCTGCTCGATGGCACGTGGACATGGTTTATCCGCACCAACCGCGACGGCATCAACTACGCGCTGTATCAGGCGCCGGATACCGGCATCGCGCCGACCGAAGCCGACTGGCAGAACCTGATCCCGCACAACGACACGGTGATGCTCGACGGCGTCAGCCTCAACACCGAAGCCATGACTTTGAGCCTGCGCGAAGGTGGCCTGCCGATCATCGAAGTTCACCCACAAGGCCTGGCGCCTTATCGCGTGCAATTACCAGACGCGGCCTACAGCCTCTATGTGCAAAACAGCCTGGAATTCGAGAGCGATCGCATTCGTCTGCGCTATGAAGCGTTGAATCGCCCGGCTCAGGTGCGCCAGTTGATCCTCGCCACTGGCGAACAAACCGTGCTGAAAGAAACTCCGGTGCTCGGCCCGTTCGACGCCGACGCTTACGTCAGCCAGCGCCTGTGGGCCACTGCGCCGGACGGTACACAAGTGCCGATCAGCCTGGTGATGAAGCGCGAAATGCTCGGCAAACCGGTGCCGCTGTATCTGTACGGTTATGGCGCTTACGGTTCGAGTCTGGATCCGTGGTTCTCCCACGCGCGTTTGAGTCTGCTCGATCGCGGCATGGCCTTCGCCATCGCCCACGTGCGTGGCGGCGGTGAGCTGGGTGAAGCCTGGTATCGCGCTGGCAAGCAGGAACACAAACAGAACACCTTCAGCGACTTCATTGCCTGCGCCGAATTCTTGATCCTCAACGGCATCACCACGGCTGAAAAACTGGCGATCAGCGGCGGCAGCGCCGGTGGTCTGTTGATTGGCGCGGTGTTGAATCAGCGCCCGGATCTGTTCGGCGTGGCGATTGCCGAAGTGCCGTTCGTCGACGTGCTCAACACCATGCTCGACCCGGAGCTGCCGCTGACCGTCACCGAATATGACGAGTGGGGCAACCCTGAAGAGCCGGAGGTTTACGAGCGGATCAAGGCGTACGCGCCGTACGAAAACGTCACTGCGCAGGCTTATCCCGCGACACTGGTGATCGCCGGCTACAACGACAGCCGCGTGCAGTATTGGGAAGCAGCCAAGTGGGTGGCGAAACTGCGCGCGAGCAAAACCGACGACAACGTGCTGCTGCTCAAGACTGAGCTGGGCGCCGGGCATGGCGGGATGAGCGGGCGTTATCAGGGATTACGTGACGTAGCACTCGAATATGCATTTGTGTTCAAGGTTTTGGGCCTGGCCTGAGGAACTCCGTCCGTCACTTGGGTCTTAACTCCAGACCCATTGTGGCCGATACCCACAGATCCCTGTAGGAGCTGCCGAAGGCTGCGATCTTTTGATCTCGATTTTTTGAGGGGCAAGATCAAAAGATCGCAGCCTTCGGCAGCTCCTACAAGGGACTGTGTAGAGCCTGATACTGAGACAACAGAATAAGACCGCACCGACATGTCAGAACCAACCTTCCTGAACAATGAAATCCGCGACTGGCTGATGGACTGTGGCCTGTTCGATCAATTGCAACTGGCCGACTTCGCCGCCGCCTCGGGCTACTTCAGCATCAGCACCGTGGCGGAAGGCGAGGCGATATTCCGCGAGGGCGATGCCGGCAGTTTCATGTGCATCCTCCACACCGGTCAGGTCGCTGTGCAGAAAACCGGGCCCGACGGCCAGGTCATCACCATGGCCACCCTGCGCAGCGGTCGCGCCTTCGGTGAAATGGCAGTGCTCGATGGTGAACGCCGCTCGGCCACCTGCATCGCTGCGAGCAACTGCCAACTGTTGAACCTCGGCAAGGATTCGCTGGAAAAAATGCTCAACGACGCGCCGAAGATCGCCGCGAAGATTATCCGCGCCCTCGCCGTCTCGCTGTCGAAACGCCTGCGCATGGCCGACGGCCAACTGGCGGCACAACAGGTCTAACCGCCAGGCGATTTAGCCTTGCTGCCGCTCGGTTCAATGCCCGGCACTGGCTGATCTTTGCTCGGCGGAGTCGGCATTTCAATCGGCACCAGCGGCGGGCTGCCACTGCCGGCGCCCGACTTGGGAATGTTGATCGGCGTGATCTGCGGATAAGGTGTTGGTGTTGCGGTACCGGGCGCGCCGGGCTGCGGCGTCGGGCTGACCGGAATGGTCTGCTGCGCCTGCACTGCAGTAATCGAGAGCGCGGCCAGGGCAATGACCGTTAGAATGGTGCGCTTCATCAAGGGCTCCGTTTGGCCTCTAGTCTGCGTTCAGGCTACTCCCAACGGGCCCGCTTGCCTTCCCCCTTGTAGAGATTTCCATGAAACGTTTCGTTCTGCTCGACACCACCCCGATCCCCGAAAGCGGCGGTGCCCTGTGCCTGTTCGAGTATGGCGAGGACTTCGTCATCAAGATTCAGGGCGGCGACGGCGGGCAATTGATGAACACGCGCATGCACGGCTCCGAAGATGCGCTAGCCGAGATTCCTTGCCGCAAAGTCGCCGGGCGGCCGGATTCGCGGGTGCTGATCGGTGGTCTGGGCATGGGCTTCACCCTCGCCTCCGCGCTCAAGCATCTGGGCAAGACCGCTGAAGTAGTGGTCGCCGAATTGGTGCCCGGCGTGGTCGAGTGGAACCGTGGCCCGCTCGGCGAGAAGTCCGGTCGTCCGCTGCTCGACCCGCGCACGGTGATCCGTCAGGAAGACGTGGCCAAGGTGCTGCAAAGCGAGCCGAATGGTTTCGACGCAATCATGCTTGACGTCGACAACGGCCCCGAAGGTCTGACCCAGAAGGCCAACAGCTGGCTGTACTCCGCCGCTGGCCTGAATGCCTGCGCCAAGGCATTGCGTCCGAAAGGCGTATTGGCCGTGTGGTCAGCCAGCGCTGATCGGCTGTTTTCCGACAAATTGAAGAAGGCCGGTTTCAAGGCCGAAGAAGTCCAGGTCTTCGCCCACGGCAACAAGGGCACGCGCCACACGATCTGGATTGCCGAGAAGCTCAAGGGCTGAGCTAAACTCTGCCCATAACCGTCATTAGTCTTTTACAAAGGTGAACCCATGAGTTCGTCCACCCCAACCAATACGTCGAAGCTGGATCGCATCCTCGCCGACAACCAGCGCGACAAGGAAATGGGCTACCGCGACAAAGCCCTGAAGATGTACCCGCACGTCTGTGGCCGCTGCACCCGTGAATTTTCCGGCAAGCGCCTGAGCGAACTGACCGTGCACCACCGCGACCACAACCACGACAACAACCCGCAGGACGGCTCGAACTGGGAGCTGTTGTGCCTGTACTGCCACGATAACGAGCACTCGCGTTATACCGATCAGCAGTACTTCAGCGAAGGCTCGCTGAGCACGCCGAAGATCGCCAAGGCCACGCATAACCCGTTTGCCGCGCTGGCCGGGTTGATGAAGAAAGAAGATTAAAAAGCAAAAGATCGCAGCCTTCGGCAGCTCCTACAGGGTGTACGCCATCCAAATGTAGGAGCTGCCGAAGGCTGCGATCTTTTGATCTTATCCCCGTATAATCGCGCTCTTTTTTCCCGAAGGCACCCCGCTCGTGGCAGACAAACGGTACAGCTGCATTGGTTTGTATAACCCCAAATCACCGGAGAACGTCGGTTCGGTGATGCGCGCCGCAGGCTGCTACGGCGTGGCGTCAGTGTTCTACACCGGCAAGCGTTATGAACGCGCCGCCGACTTCGTCACCGACACCAAACGCGTGCACTACGACATCCCGCTGATCGGCATCGATGATCTGAAAAAAATCCTCCCGCTCAACTGCGTGCCGGTCGCCGTGGAGCTGGTCGAAGGTGCCCGTCCGCTACCTGAATACACCCACCCGGATCGCGCCCTGTACATCTTCGGCCCTGAAGACGGTTCGCTGGATAAAGAGATCCGCGACTGGTGCGAAGACGTCGTGTACATCCCGACCACCGGCTGCATGAACCTCGCTGCCACCGTCAACGTCGTGCTCTACGACCGCATGGCCAAAGGCCTGAACACCCGCTCCGGGCCGAAATTCCGCTGAAGCGTGGCACATCCGATGGAACAAGCTGACCGCTCGCGCAGTCAGCTTATTTATCCATTACTCATAGCCTGGAGAAAGATCATGACCGAGCTCAAACGCGTCGAACGTATCGAATCCACCCCCTTTCAGAGCCGTTCCGAGCAGAACGTCGAAGGCTGGGAGCGCATCGGCTCGCTGGCCGGCGGCGTGATCATGGTCGGCAAGGGCCTGCGCCGTGGCGGTGTGTTCGGTTTGATTCAGGTGGCGATTGGCGGCGTGGCCATGGCGCGCGGGATTACCGGGCACAGCTCGGTGAAAAGCTTGATCGAGAAAAGTCGTCAGGACATGAATAACGTGCGCGCGAAGATCGAGCGTGCCGGAGAAGAGTTGAGCAAGCTGAAGGCGAATGCCGAAGCGGCGACCAGCTCGGCGACAGTGACCGGCAATGATTCGGTGAAATCGCCGAAAGCCGGGGTTTAAAAGCAAAAGATCGCAGCCTGCGGCAGCTCCTACATGTGAAATGCGTTTCCCCTGTAGGAGCTGCCGCAGGCTGCGATCTTTTGATCTTATTGCAGTAAGTCGTTCTTAAGGACTTTGGAAGACTCGCCAAGAATACTCTCAGCCAGTTGCACAAACTCTTTAGTACTCACCGTCCCCAAATGCATCGCTCCCCGCAACACATCATCCAGCGAACGTTTATTGCGGGTCTTCAAACGAATCTCGCGATCCAGTTCCTGCAACACAATCACCGCTTTTGCCACCTGCGCCGGGCTGATCTGCTCACCGCGCAGCGTGGTGACTTTCTGGCTGTCCCTTGCCAGTCTCGCCTGCAAACTCTGATAGCGCTCATCGCTCATGCCACCGGCACGGCGCATCAGTTCGATCGCGTAATACTCGGCAAAGCCTTCGCTGATCCACTCGCTGCGCTGCTCGTCGTTAATCCGCCCAAACACCTGCGCCAGTTCACGCATCAGCGCACTGCTGCCGCTTTCGCTGACCAGCGGCAAGCGCGTGTTCACGAAAATCGATTCATGCGCACCGAGGCTGCCGCGCCACATCGGGTCGTTGGCACCGACGATAAGCAGCTTGGCCGGATGACGTGGATAAACCGCCTGCACCTGCGGCCAGACGAACGTCAGCAACGTCAGCACGTCCATGCGGCGCATGCCCTGCCCTTGCGGCGAGGCCACGGTGACTTCGGTTTCGCCCAGGCGCGTGCGACGGCTGCCGAGCTTGCCGGCGAGCATCCAGCCGGTCGGGCGGTCGAACAGGCGTGAAGGGTTGTCGATGCGGAATTTGTTTTTGCCGATTCTTGGCCAGGCGGTTTCGACGCTTTTCCAGCCATCGGGCAATTCGAATTGCAGGCGCGAGACCAGTTCCGTGCCGTCTTGCTGATCGAGTTTGCCTGGCGGCACCAGTTCATCACCGCGCATCAGCGCCCAGCTCGGCGTCATGCGCGTATCGAAGCTGCCGTTTTTGCGGCCGTGGCTGATGCGCACGCGGTAGGTCAGGCTGGCCTTGGCACTGGTCGGGCGCCAGACGCCGCGCGCGTGTTTGCCGGGAGTCAGCAGCCATTGGCCATCGGCTTTGAAGTCGCTGTAATGGCTGCCGTCGCCAAGGTCGAAATCGAGGCTGCGCACGGCTTCGCCTTTGGCCAGGGTCAGGCGCACTTCGGCCTGATCGCTCTGTGGCAACAGGCGTATGTGGTAATCGAGATCGACTTTTTTTGCTGCCCAGACGGGCGCACTGAACATCAGCAGGCCGATCAGCAACGCTCGCAGCAAACCCACAGCCATACCCACTCCTTGTGGCAGTCAGAATTATTGTGTGAGTGCTGCGCACTCAATATCGGGAGCAAGCTCCCTCGCTACAGGTTATCCCGTTAGCCAGCGCGGAAAATCAGGTGATCTTCCCAGTCATCTTCCGGCACGCTGCCTTCGGCGAGCATACGCCCGGATTGTGAAATTCGTTCGTGGTGCACCGCCTCGCGATCACCACACACCAAGTGATGCCACGACGGCAGATCCTTGCCCTCGCTGACCAGTCGATAACCGCAGGTCGGCGGCAGCCATTTGAATTCTTCGGCCTGGCCCGGGGTGAGCTGGATGCAATCCGGGACAAACTTGATGCGATTAGGGTAATCGCTGCACTGGCAGGTGTTCAGATCCAGCAGTTTGCAGGCAATGCGCGTGTAATAGACGCTGTTGTCTTCTTCATCCTCGAGTTTTTGCAGGCAGCACAGACCACAGCCGTCGCACAGCGATTCCCATTCCTGGTGATCCAGTTGATCAAGGGTTTTGTGTTTCCAGAACGGTTCGACTTCGGCGGCCATGGCTCAAGCATCAACATCAGGTGGTGAAAGGCCGCCAGTCTAGTGCCCCGGGCCGCGCGGGCCAAGCGCTGGCGACTGTCGGTAAATCGCGCTTGTCAGCCTCAGCGCTGCCGAGTAGGGTTTTGCCTCGAATTCATTTACTCAAACGTAGCCAGGAATCTCTCGATGAGTGCCAACCCTCGCGTTGCCGAATACGCCATTCACCCGCAGTTCACCGACCGTTGGTCGCCGCGCGCCTTCACCGGTGAAGCGATCCCGGAAGAGACCCTGCTGAGCTTCTTCGAAGCCGCCCGCTGGGCACCGTCGGCGTACAACTCGCAGCCATGACGTTTCCTCTACGCGCGCCGCGACACGCCGAACTGGCAGCGTTATCTGGGCCTGCTCAATGAATTCAACCGTAGCTGGGCGCAGCATGCGTCGGCACTGGTGATCGTGATTTCAAAAACCACCTTCACGGCACCGGGCGCGACCGAAGAAACCCCGGCGTTGTGGCACACCTTCGACACGGGTTCGGCGTGGGGCCATCTGGCGCTGCAAGCGAGCATCAGCGGCTGGCACACCCACGGCATGGCCGGCTTCGATCAGGAGCTGACGCGCAAGGAGCTGAATATTCCTGAAGGTTATGCGCTGCATGCCGCTGTTGCGGTAGGCAAACTGGGTGACAAGGCAACGCTGGCGGATTACCTGCAAGCACGCGAAGAGCCAAGCCCGCGTCGTCCGCTGAGCGAACTGGCGGCTGAAGGCGACTTCACCCTCTAAAAGCAAAAGATCGCAGCCTTCGGCAGCTCCTACAGGGGAATATGTACCTCTGTAGGAGCTGCCGCAGGCTGCGATCTTTTGATGCCAACTCAATACCCGCGATTGAAATCCACTTCCCCGCGCAACGCCTCGCTCGCCTGATACGCCTTCAGGTTGTCGACAAACAACTGCACCATCAGCGCCGGTGAAGTCGGTGCCGAGCTGTGCCCGGTCAGCAGCAAGCCCCACGCCGTCCAGAATGGGTGACGCTGCGGCAACGGCTCCTGACGGCAGACGTCGATTACCGCGCCCGCCAGATGCCCTTCCTTCAGCGCCTCGACCAAATCCGCATCAACCACGGCCACACCGCGCCCGACGTTGATGAACAACCCGGTCGGCTTGAATTGCTTGAACAGCGCCGCGTCGTAGATATCGTGGGTATGTTCGGTGTTCGGCAGCAGATTGACCACGTAATCCACTTCGCCGACCAGCCGTGGCAGATCCGCCATCGACCCGACTTCGACAAACGGCGCCTGCGCGCGCGCGCTGCTGGCGATGCCGTACAACTCGACGCCGAACGGCAGCAGGAACTGCGCCACGCTCTGGCCGATGTCGCCAGTGCCGACGATCAGCACCTTGCGCCCGACCAGACTCTGGCCGGTGCGGTTGTCCCACTTGCGCTCGACCTGGCTGACCAGTCGCGCCAATACCTCGCGCTCGTGACCGAGCATGTAGGTCAAAACGTATTCAGCCATCACCTGGCCGAAAATGCCTACGGCGCGGGTCAGGCGATAATCGCGGCGCAAGCCATCGGCAAGCAGCGGCGTGATGCCGGCCCAGGTCGATTGCAGCCATTGTGGCTGGTGGCCCTGACGCAACAGGGTCGCCAGCAGATCCGGCTGCCCCAGCCACACCGGGCAATCAGCGGCCAGCCGCGCCAGTTCGGCGGAGTCGCCGCTGGTCAGCACTTCAAGCTCGGGCACTGCCTGACGCAGCAGCCGGGCGTATATCGCGTGGTCGTGTTCGGCAATCAGAACGCGCATCTTCAAACCTTTCGCAAACCGTGCAGACGGTCGCCGGATGTCGGGCGACCGTCGCGGTAAAAACAGTTCCAGGGTTAATCGAGGCCCAGAACAGGGCCTCGCAGATCAGACCGGGTCGTTGCGTCGCAGCAACTCTTCGGGCAAGTGCTCGATGTACTCGTCCTCGGCCGGCGGCATTTGCAGGTGATAGCCCTGCTTGTCGAGGTTTTCCAGCACGACGACGATGTCTTCGCTGGCCAATTTGCGCTCAGGCGACAGCACCAGGTCAAATGAATGTTTCGGCTTGCCGAACGCCAGCATCAGCGCTTCCGGCACGCGCTCGAGTGCATCACTTTTCAGCACGTAAAGGTACATGCCGCTGCGCTTCGAGCTTTGGTAGATGGAACAAATACGTTTCAAGGCTGTTCTCCGGCGGTGGCCAGGCTGTCGAGCAGCGTCTGACCCATGAGTTCGCGGCGCCAGCCACGCAGCGACTCAGGCAATTGGTAAGGACCCTCGGGGTAGCCACTTTTGACCAGCGCTTCGAGGGTTTTCTTGCGTAGCATCAGTTCCGGCGCGATGTCGAGGCGCTCGGCCTTGGCCTGCCCCAGCGCACGCAGTTGTTTGATCAACGCAGCAGCTTCGATCGGCAACGGCTCCGGCACGGCAGGCGGCCATTGATCAGGGCCCACACTGCCAGAGCGCTTGATCAGATCAAGCAGAAATTGACCGTCCTGACGCACGGTACGCGGGTGCATGTCTTCGATCTTGCCGAGCGCGGCGAGGTTGTCCGGTTGCGTGCGAGCCAACGGCCACAGCGAATGCTCACGAACGATGCGGTTGCGCGGCAAGTCACGGGCACGCGCTTCGGTTTCACGCCATGCGCACAGCTCACGCAATACCGCGAGCTGTGCACGGGAGAGTTTCCACGCCAGTTTGGCTTCGCGGTAAACCTCGTACGGATCGGTTTCGCGGCGCAGGTTGGCCACCAGTTCGGCGCCGTCCTCCAGCACCCAGGCGAACTTGTCGTCGGACAGTTTCGGGCGCAGCTGTACGAAAACTTCCGCGAGATGCACGGCATCTTCAGCGGCGTAGCTGATCTGCGTGTCGGACAACGGACGCTGCAACCAGTCGGAACGGGTTTCGCCCTTCGGCAGTTCGATGCCCAGCACCGCTTGCACCAGACGCGAATAACCCATGGAGAAACCGAGGTTCAGATAGGCCGCGCCCAATTGTGTGTCGAACATCGGCGCCGGCAGGCTACCGGTCAGACGCAACAGCACTTCGAGGTCTTCGCTGCAGGCGTGCAGGACTTTCAGCACCGCCGGATTTTCCAGCAGTGCTGCCAGCGGTTGCCAGGCATTGATGGTCAGCGGATCGATCAGGTAGGCGCGTTTACCGTCGCCAATCTGCAACAGGCCGGCAATCGGGTAGAAGGTGTCGACCCGCATGAATTCGGTGTCGAGGGCAACGAACGGCAGCTGCTGCCACTCGGCGCAAAACTGCGCGAGGCTTTCGTTGTCGCGAATCCAGTGAATATCGATGGCCACACGGCTCTCCCTTGAAGAATGGCGCGCAGTATATATCGCCACCGGCGATTTACGCGCCTGCGAAGGGCAAGAGCTGTAACGAAATGTCCTGCCAATGGGCAAGAATAGTCTGACAGAAGGATCAAACGTGGCCATCACCTGTAGGAGCTGCCGCAGGCTGCGATCTTTTGATCTTCAAAAACAAGATCAAAAGATCGCAGCCTTCGGCAGCTCCTACAGCGGGAATGCTTCAGTCCTTGGCCAACACGCCGTCGATCACTGACCCGCGGCAACCGGCAAACATGTCCAGATCCGGTTGATACACCGAACTCTTCACTTCGAGCAAACCGAGCATCGAGTGGAACAGGTTGTCCTGACTCAGCGGTTTATCGCGGCTCATTTGCAGGCAATGGGTGTCGACCGAGTAGGACTTTTGATAGTTGTCGGAGAACCACGCCAGCATCGCCACGTGCTTCTGTTGTTCCGGCGCCAGCATATACGGCGTGCCATGCAGGAACAGGTTGTACTCCCCCAGCGACTCGCCGTGATCGGACAGGTACAACATCGCGGTATCGACTTTGTCCTGATTATTGCGCAGCACATCGATCAGACTCGACAGCACATGGTCGGTGTACACCAGCGTGTTGTCGTAACCGTTGACGATACTTTCGCGGCTGCAATTGTTCAGGGCGTTACTTTCACAGACCGGCGTGAAGTGCTCGTACTCCTTTGGATAACGCTTGAAGTATTCCGGACCATGACTGCCCATCTGATGCAGAACCAGCACGGTGTCTTTGTCCAGGTGATCGATAAAGCTTTGCAGCCCTTGCAGCAGAATTTCGTCACGGCATTCGCTGTTGGCGCACAGTGCCGGGTCTTTCAGGTTGCTGACATCCTGCACGGTGACGCGATCACACGTGCCTTTGCAGCCGGACTGGTTATCGCGCCAGATCACATCGATGCCGGCCCGTTTGAGGACGTCGAGCAGGCCTTCCTCGTTCTTTGCCTTGCTCGCATCGTAGTTCTTGCGGCCCATGTTAGAGAACATGCACGGCACCGAGACGGCAGTTTCCGTGCCGCAGGAATGCACCTCGGTAAATGCGATCAGCCCGGTTTCCTTGTCGAGTTTTGGTGTGGTGTCACGGTTATAGCCGAGGATACCGAAGTTCTCCGCCCGAGCACTTTCACCCACCACCAGCACAGTCAGCGACTTGCGCGGTTCAAGTTTTACATCGGGATTGCGTTCGGCGTCTTCGCCGATCTTGATGAACGGTTGCTCTGCCGACGCCACTTGTTCACGCAGGTAACCGGCCGTGGCGCCAATGTAGTTGCTCGGCACCAGCATCAAACGAATTTCGTGGTGATTGCGAAACAACGACGACAAACCCTGATAGTTGGCCAATGCCACACCACCAATGACGGCCGCCGACGCCACGCTGACAATAACTTTGCTGAACAACTCACGGTGCCAGCGCCGATAATTAATCGGCAGCTTCCACAACAACAACGACGGCAAAACACCGAGAAAGAAAATATAAATAAACAACTTTAACGAGAGCAGGTCTCGTACTTCGGTGGCATTGGTTTCGGCAAAGTTACGCAACATGCCCGGGTCAATCATGACGCCATACTGGCTCATGAAATAAGCCACGCCAGCGCTGATCAAAAACATCAGCGTCAATACCGGTTTAAGCAGCGGGCGGAAGGCCAGAAAGGTCAGCACGATGTTGAACGCCGCGAAGATCATCACCCCAAACGCCACGCGCATGGCAATGCCCTTGCCGTCTGACGCGGTGATGTCGAACAGGTGCTGCCAGAGCACAACGTTAAAACCGATCAAAAGAAAGGCGCTGGCAATCAACGTCACCCATTCCGGGCGCACGGCTTTTAACTTCAACATGATGAGGGGCAGTTCCTGAAAAGAACCCTCGGTTAGTTGTGAAAAATTCATTAACCAAGGCATGACAAACTTTAGGCAGGCAACCATCAATTTTTTGTGAAAAAGACGCCAACGATTAGTTGGACTGAGAGCAAAGTCTGAAAGTTGTGGAGTATTTGGGAATGGTTCAGCTTTTATTCAGCTAACAACCCCTGTAGGAACTGCCGAAGGCTGCGATCTTTTGATCTTGCCGTTAAGACAAAGTCAAAAGATCGCAGCCTCGTTTCACTCGACAGCTCCTACAGGAACCGGCGGGTATTTGATTTTTAGGTAAGGCCGGGGGTTTTCTGATTTGCCCGAATCATAGGGCTCCGCGCCTAATCATCTGCCCTTTCCCAAGGTTTGATGATGGAAAACGTCCGCGCCACTGCCCGTCCCGCTGTCTGGTTGATGCTCGCCGTCATGCTGGTAGCCCTCAATTTGCGCCCTTCGATGGCGGCGGTCGGGCCATTGCTGTCGGCGATTCGCAGCGACATCCCGTTGAGCTTCAGCCTCGCCTCGCTGCTGACCATGCTGCCGGTGATGGCCATGGGACTGGCGATGTTTTTTGGCATCGGCATCAGCCAGCGTCTGGGTGAACGACGCACGGTGCTGTGGTCGTTGCTGCTGATCGGTCTGGCCACGTTGTCGCGGTTGTTTGTCGATTCCACCGTCGAGTTGATTGTCAGCGCGATTCTGGCCGGTATCGGCATTGCGCTGATTCAGGCGTTGATGCCAGCATTGATCAAATCGCGTTTCCCCGACAACGTCGCCCTGTGCATGGGTTTGTACGTCACATCGATCATGGGCGGCGCCGCCATTGCTGCGTCGTTCGCGCCGCTGGTGCTTATCAGTACCGGCAGTTGGCGGATGGCACTGGCCGTTTGGGCAATCCTGGCAATGTTGGCTTTGCTGTTCTGGTGGTCGCAACGCGGCAACCTGCCTGCGACCGCGAACACTTCAGTCAGAAAAGAAACCTTCTTCAAACATTCCCGCGCCTGGTTACTCGCAATCTTCTTCGGCTTGGGCACTGCGTCCTACACCTGCGTCCTCGCCTGGCTGGCGCCGTACTACGTGGAGAAAGGCTGGAGCGAACAAAACGCCGGCCTGCTGTTAGGTTTTCTGACAGCCATGGAGGTGATTTCCGGCCTGGTAGTGCCAGCCATCGCCAATCGCAGCCGCGACCGACGCATCGTACTGATGGCCCTCCTTGGACTGATCATCGCCGGTTTCTGCGGCCTGATCCTTAGCCCGCAACACCTCAGCCTGCTGTGGCCCTGCCTGTTGGGTCTGGGCATCGGCGGACTGTTTCCGATGAGCCTGATCGTCTCGCTCGATCACCTCGACAACCCGCAACACGCTGGCGGCCTGACCGCTTTCGTGCAAGGCATCGGCTATCTGATTGCCGGCATGTCGCCGCTGCTCGCCGGGATGATCCGCGATCAACTGGGCAGTTTCGAATGGGCATGGTGGTCGCTGACCGGCGTGATGCTGATCATGGCGTTGATGGTGTTGCGCTTCGATCCGCGACGTTATTCGCAACACTTCCAGTGATCGGGCTACAGGCCTCTGGCCAGCTTTCAGCGGTTTTAGCGGTAACGTCGTGTTGCTAAAACTTTCTGTCCCACAACTGTCCATGAAACGTCCTACAAGCCTTTGTTCTTGTACCATCGTTCCGTTAGGATCGTTCGCACACGTTTGCGCGGATTCAGCGCAAGGAGCACAGCGGGACGGAACGGATGCTGAACAGTAACTTGCTTCGAAAGCTCGACATGCAGGATCTCATGGTGTTTATCGCCGTGTATGAGCAGAGCAGCGTCACCGAGGTCTCGGAAACGTTGTTCGTCAGTCAGTCCACCGTCAGTTACTGCCTGAAAAAACTGCGCACCAGTTTTGAAGACGAACTCTTCATCAACACCCGCACCGGCATGCGCCCGACCTACAAGGCCAGCAGCATGTACGGCCATGTGCAGAAAATCCTCGAAAGCATCAACCTCTGCCACGCCGGCTCACCGACATTTGACCCGAGCCAGCAAGCGGTCACTTTCAACATCTGCGCCCCGGAATACTTCGAACAACTGATTTTGCCGCGCCTGTTGAAGCGCTTCGACTTCGATGACTTGCCAGTGATGGTCAACATGCACAAGTTCGAAACCGATGTGCCCGCCGATGAGTTGCGCGATGGCAGCCTCGATCTGGTCATCAGTTTCGGCCCCAACTTCCACCGCCACCACACGGACTTGAAGTCGCGCATGTTGCTGGAAGATGACCTGGTCTGCGTCTTCGACAAACGCGCGACGCCGCTGGAACCGCGCCTGAGCCTGCAAGCGTTTACCGAACGCCGGCATGTGTTCCCGACGCCGTGGACGTCGACGACGAATATGGTGGATGGCTGGCTGGCGCGACAGGCGCAGAAACGTCAGATCGTCGCGCGTTCGAACAGTTACAGCGCGGCGTTGAAGATGATCACTGGCACCGACTTCATCCTCACCCTGCCCCGGCGGATTCAGCGGTTACTGACCAACGATGCGGTGTTCAATCACTGCGAGGCGCCGAACGGTTTGCCGGGGTTCACCCTCGACATGCAATGGAGCCAGAGCGTTGATCAGGACAGCGCCAACGTCTGGCTGCGCGAACAAGTGGTCAAGGTGTGCAGTGAACTGCAAGCGGCCTGATTCCTACACGCCGATGACCGTTTTTGTGTAGGACTCGCGATCGATATCGATCAGCTCGACACTCAACTGCACCTCGACACCGGCCGGCCATTCACAAAGATCCTGGAGCACGGCCAAGAGACTTTGCGACAGCTGTTTTTTGGTCTCCGCTGAACGCCCGCTGAGCAACGCCAACTTCACCGCCACAAAACCGCGCTCGCTCATGGCCGTGCCAACCTTGAAGGTTTCGACCTTCAACGCACGGCTCTTGATATCGAACTCCGCCGCGAACTGACCAGAACCCACCAGCGTGTTATTGAGGCGAATCAACGCGACGTCGGCGTTCAGCTGCGGCAGGTTGGCGGTGTATTCCATGTGCAGGTGTGGCATCGGGAGGCTCCAGTCGGGCGGCAGAAAGGTCGTACGTATAACACAGCTGACTTATCGCAATTCGCCGTGTTGCAAACGCGAGTTAGCTACGCCGGCGGCGATGTGCCAAAGGCCATCTATCACCGTAGGAGCTGTCGAGTGAAACGAGGCTGCGATCTTTTGATCTTTCAAATGCCAAATCAAAAGATCGCAGCGTGCCGCAGCTCCTACCTGTCAATCAAAAGGCGGTGACGGGCCGTTCACTCATAAACTGCTCCAGCCGGGAACGCAACCAGCGCTCGGCCGGGTCGCTGTCGACGTGGCTGAGCCAGACCATCGACAAGTCCAGCGTCGGCGTTTTGAACGGGAACGGCTCTTTGAACAGCAACCCCGAAGTGGCCATCGCTGCCGCCGTGTAATCCGGCAGGCTGGCGATCAGATCGGTGCCCGCCAACAACGCCGGCAACGCGCTGTACTGCGGCACCGACAGCACGACTTGCCGGGTGCGGCCCAGTTCCGCCAGCCACTCATCCGCGAAACCACTGACATTCGCCGTGTGGGAAACCAGCACATGCGGCCGCGCACAATATTCGTCGAGGGTCAGCGGTGTGTCGGAAGCATCCGCACGCAGGATGCTCGGTTGAATGTGTCGCAGCAGTTTGCGCTTGGCATTCGCCGGCAAGCCACGGGTCTGGCTGATGCCGACGGTGATGTCACCGGCGGCGAGCAGATCGGGAATGCGCCAGTAATCGACGTGCTGCACCACAAACACCACGTTCGGCGCTTCCTGACGCAAGGCGCGCAGCAGCGGCGGCAGCAGACCGAACTCGACGTCATCGGACAGACCGATGCGGAAGGTCATGGTGCTCACAGCCGGGTCGAAATCGCGTGTCAGGCTCAGCGCCACCGACAACGAATCCAGCGCCGGCTTCAGGTGGCGGAAAATATCTTCAGCGCGAGCCGTCGGTTCCATGCGATGGCCGACGCGGATGAACAGTGGATCGTTGAGCATCGTGCGCAGACGATTGAGCGCCGAACTGATAGTCGGCTGGCCAAGAAACAGCTTCTCGGCTGCCCGGGTTACGTTGCGTTCCAGCATCAAGGTCTCGAACACCACCATCAGGTTGATGTCGGCCTTGCGTAGTTCATTGCGGTTCATCCATTGCTCCCCGATCCCCAGACTGCCGGCAGTGTAGAAAGCAGTTGGGGGCGGCGTCCATCGCCACGATGCGTCCGCTGACCGTCAACCGCTTCGAGGGCTCTGGTCTGTGCCTTTCAGAAACATCCGCCAACGATTGGAAACAAATGTCCGGTAGCCAAAAAACCCGCCTGCGCTAGGCTTGCGTCGATGCGCCACACAGGCTGGCGCACACGTCTATCGCATGGAGCGAACTGAATGTATTTCGAGATTTACAGGCAATCCCGCGGCACCCCGACCACCGGCAAAGGCCAATGGCGCTGGAGGCTGCGCGCGGGCAATCACGAAACCATCGCCAGCGGCGAATCGTACGTGAACAAAGCGGATTGCTTGCACGTAATCGAGCTGATCAAAGCGGTACAGGGCGAAACCCCGGTAAAAGAAATTTAACCGCGTGAATCGGAAAAAGGCAGCGTCCTACAGCCACTTCCTTTTTTGACCGAATGACTGGCGGGCCACCGCTGCACCCCTACGCTCAGCAATGCAGGGGGCCATCCGGCCCTGTTTTCTCCCGATCATTCACACTCAAAAAGGAGCCGCAGACATGGCCAGAGACAAAGCGAAAGACGACATGCACTTTAACTGCACACAAGCACACGAAGCCGACTACGTCGCCAGCCTCTACCCGCACGCCAAGGAAGAAGTGAAAACCTTCCTCAGCTCGGCCTGCAAGGACAAGACGCTGCACAACTCGACGCATAAGGATGTGTATGAACTGATCAAGCGCAAGTTGGGCCACTCGCAGCCTTGACGGGCTGGAAGTGCGGGGTGATGTAGATCCCGCAGAAATGCAAAAGCCCCACAGGCTTTGGGTCTGTGGGGCTTTTTTTCCATGAGTCGCGGAAAACCCAGAGCAACGCGGACGGTAAGGCTCAGTCAACTGCCGAGCATGCCGTGTCAGGCGTGTGCTTCCCGGTCAAGCACTTCAGCCACCCACTGATTAATACTTTTTCGAGCCAATTGAGCTTTCACTGCAACGGTGGCATGAAGAGCTGGCGCCAATCGCAGGCTCAGATTGCCTGAATAAGGCTTCTGAGGCACTCGACCGAGTTTTGCACACGTTTCCAGATAATCGCTCACTGCCTCCTCGAAGGCAGCTCTAAGTTCTCTGACTGATTCACCGTGGAATCCCACGACATCCTTGATTCCTGCGATGTGACCAACAAACAGACCATCTTCGTCACTGTATTCAATACGGGCAGCATACCCGTTGTAATTCATCACGTTCACGGAATGACTCCTGCTTGTTCTAGAAAAGCCCGAGCATCACGAACCTGGTAGGGCTTTGCTTCTTTGTCTGGATGAGGACGATGAAAGGTAGCAACGACCCCGCTTAACTCAAACCGAACACGCGAACCATTACCCTCCACAGCTTTGGCGCCTACCGCTTTGAAAAGAGACTCTATACGTGTCCATTCCAGCGTAGATGGAGTAGGTCTTGAATATACGGCTTGAAGAGTACCAAGTTGCTTATTGTTCATAGTATTACATCATGATACCGCACCGATATTTGGCAGCTGCGATTAATCTCGCTGATGCATGAAGCGCCCATTTCAATAAATGCAGAAACGCCGCTTATCCATCAATGGAAAGCGGCGTCGTCGTGTCTGGATTTAGAGTGTTTTTGGCACGGAGATCAGAATAATTGAGTTAATCGAAACAGGGTTGTAGGCAAAATCCGAGAGTTTCGTGGGAACGGGCATCTTGCGCGACATCGGAGCAATTCTCGCCTGACCGAGGGTATTCCAGTCCAATTGCACGAGAAACAAAAAAGCCCCGTAGATTTTCATCTACGGGGCTTTTTCTATGTAATGGCGGAGAGATAGGGATTCGAACCCTAGGTACCGGTGAAGGTACAACGGATTTCGAATCCGTCCCATTCGGCCACTCTGGCATCTCTCCAACGGCGCGCATCATAACAACACTTTTACCGAAAGCAAACCCTCTTTCGAAAATTTCTTCGTGCTATCAGATGCTTGCGTCGATTAAAGCGGTACGCCCAGACGATTGGCGACTTCTTCGTAGGCTTCGATGACGTCACCGAGGCCTTGGCGGAAGCGGTCTTTGTCCATCTTCTTCTTGGTGTCCTTGTCCCACAGACGGCAGCCGTCCGGGCTGAACTCGTCGCCGAGGACGATGGAGCCGTCGCTGAACACGCCGAATTCAAGCTTGAAGTCGACCAGCAACAGACCAGCGTCATCGAACAGCTTGGACAGGACTTCGTTGACCTTGAGCGACAGTTCTTTCATGCGAACCAGTTGCTCGGCAGTGCCCCAACCGAATGCCACAACGTGGGATTCGTTGATGAACGGGTCGCCTTTGGCGTCGTCCTTGAGGAACAGTTCGAAGGTGTAAGGATTGAGCTTCAGGCCTTCTTCGACGCCCAGACGCTTGACCAGGCTGCCGGCGGCGTAGTTACGCACGACGCACTCGACCGGGATCATGTCGAGTTTCTTCACCAGGACTTCGTTATCGGCCAGCAGTTTGTCGAATTGGGTCGGAATGCCGGCCGCTTCGAGTTTCTGCATGATGAAGGCGTTGAACTTGTTGTTGACCATGCCTTTGCGGTCGAGCTGCTCGATGCGCTTGCCGTCGAACGCCGAGGTGTCGTTGCGAAACAGCAGGATCAAGCGGTCAGCGTCGTCGGTCTTGTAAACCGATTTGGCTTTGCCGCGGTAGAGTTCTTCACGTTTTTCCATGATGGGCTCCGCTTGCTAAGTAGGTGGGCTAGGCGATGTGGCGCCAGTCGAGCCCTGAATCTTGATCGGCCAGTTGCAGCCAGTCCGGGTCGCACCCGAGGGTGTCGACAAAACATTGCCGGGCCAGCTGCGGCATGTTGTTCTTGCTGCTCAGATGAGCCAGGACAAGGTGTTGCAAGCCCTGCCAGCCCAACTCGGACACCAGGAAAGCCGCCTGATGGTTGTTCAAATGTCCCAGCTCGCCGCCCACCCGCTGCTTGAGAAAGTACGGGTAGTGCCCACGGGCCAGCATGTCACGACAATGGTTGGACTCGATCATCAACGCATCGAGATCCCGATAACCGTCCAGCACCCGCTCGCAGTAAGAACCCAGATCGGTCAGCAGGCCGAAGCGCCGCTGCTCTTGATCACTGAAGACATACTGGGTCGGTTCCTGCGCATCGTGGGCCACGGCAATGACCCCGATGTTCAGTGCACCGATCTGCAGTTGCTCGCCGCCGGCCAGCAAGCCTGCGGGTTCAATCGGTTTGCGCATCCCGCGCAGTGTGCCGCGACTGAGGTAGACCGGCAGATTGTAGCGCCGAGACAGTAAACCCACGCCATGCACGTGGTCGGCATGTTCGTGGGTTACGAGTATCGCGCTCAGTTGCGCCGGGTTCACACCCAGACGCAACAGGCGTTTTTCGGTTTCCCGCAGGGAAAAACCACAATCCACCAGCACATACGTATCAGCACTGGCGATCAGCGTGCCGTTCCCTTGGCTACCGCTGCCGAGAACGGCAAAACGCATGGTTGATCAGCCCAGGTTGTCCTGAATCACGCTCAGCACTTTACGCGCCACTTCAGCCGGCGCGACGGTGTTGATGTTTTTCTCGACGGTCACCTGAATGTTCTCGCCAACCTTGCTCAGGCGAACCTGATAACGCTCGGCACGGGATTCAACTTCTTCCTTGGTCGGCGCACTGCCGAACAGGCTGCTGAAGAAACCAGGCTTGTCGTCTTTCTTCTCGGCTTTTTCGGCCAGGTTGATGTAGTACAGACCGAGGCTGCGGTTGATGTCTTCAACGCGCCATTCGCCTTGTTCCAGTGCACGGCCAACGCTCGACCAGGCACGATCCAGATCGGTACCGACGTTCAACACCGGGTTGCCGCTGCCGTCTTCGCTGAGGCTGACGCGGCTCGGCGTATCGAAATCACGCGACGCCAGCATCGACACCGAACCGCCCTTCTCGGAGATTCGGCTCATGCTCGCGAGCATGTCGTCGACCAGCGCGGCGTCCAGGCCAGTGTTGACCGAGCGGTTGGTGAAATCGACATCGGCGGTGCTGCCGGCAGGACGCTCGGCGCTGACCACGTAGATTTCACTGGTGTTGCGCTGCACGCCTGGCTCGATGCGCACACGGACGCGGGTTTCGCTGTCGGTAGCGACGCCGGCCGCGCTCAGGCGCTTGGCCATCGACGCGGACAGCTCATCGGAATGCTGCCAGGTGGTGGTGAATTCGCCGGTTTGCGGACGCTGTTCATCCAGACGGAAACCGTTGTCCTGGAAGAATTGCACCGCCACTGGCCAGACTTCGGCCGGTGGATGCTGGGCCATGACCCAACGCGAATCGCCGCTCTTCTGCAGCGAGTAGTCGGTGGCATCGGCGATGGCCGACAGTGGCTGAGGACGTGGAACCACGTATTCGCCCTTGGCGGTGTCATCAGCGACGTTGCGCGGGATCGGCAGCAGCGGATCCA
The DNA here is from genome assembly GCF_049959085.1 of Pseudomonas rustica. Classification (NCBI taxonomy): domain Bacteria; kingdom Pseudomonadati; phylum Pseudomonadota; class Gammaproteobacteria; order Pseudomonadales; family Pseudomonadaceae; genus Pseudomonas; species Pseudomonas rustica. The sequence continues at coordinate 4,035,450 of NZ_CP188200.1, forward strand.
GACGCTTGGAGGTGCTGACATCCGGTGGCAGTTGCATCGGTGCAGTCTGTTGCGCTTCCAGGTAATCGCTACCACGGTCACGGAAATAACCTTCCGGGCCCCAGACCCATCCGCAGCCACTGGTGCTGGAGATAATCAAGGCAAGTGCGGAAAGTCCGGCCATTCGCTTCATGCGTTGTACTTCCTCAATTAAACCAGGACGCTGCACTGGCGCAGGGCCGAGCGCAGCGTTTCATGACAAGGTGTGCTCAGCCAGGTCAGCGGCAAGCGGATGCCTTCGTGCATCAGGCCCATTTCAACCAAAGCCCACTTCACCGGAATCGGGTTGGCTTCGATGAACAGGTCTTTGTGCAGCGGCATCAGTTTTTCGTTGATGGCCCGTGCGGTGTCGGCGTCGCCTTTCAGCGCGGCCTCACACAGATCGGCCATTTCGCGCGGTGCGACGTTGGCGGTCACGGAGATATTGCCTTTGCCGCCCAGCAGGATCAGTTCAACGGCGGTTGGATCATCGCCGGACAGCACGATGAAATCTTTGCTCACACCATCGATGATCGCTTTGGCGCGTTTCAGATCGCCGGTGGCTTCCTTGATGCCGATGATATTCGGCACGGTGGACAGGCGAATCACGGTCTCGGCCTGCATGTCGCAAGAGGTGCGGCCCGGAACGTTGTAGAGAATCTGTGGAATGTCGACTGATTCAGCGATGTGCTTGAAGTGCTGGTACAAGCCTTCCTGAGTCGGCTTGTTGTAGTACGGAACGACCAGCAGGCAGGCATCGGCGCCGGCTTCTTTGGCGTTGCGGGTCAGCTCGACGGCTTCGCGGGTCGAGTTGGCGCCAGTGCCGGCGATGACCGGGATGCGCCCGGCAACCTGTTTGACCACGGCTTTGATGACGGCGATGTGTTCTTCTACATCAAGGGTTGCCGACTCGCCGGTAGTACCGACCGCGACAATGGCATGGGTGCCGTTCTTGAGATGGAAGTCCACGAGTTTGCTGAGGCTGTCCCAGTCAAGACGCCCTTGTGCATCCATGGGAGTGACCAGTGCCACCATACTGCCCGCAATCATGAAACCGCTCCTGCCGGAAAAAGAGAGCGGTAATGGTACTGGCGCCAAGATGCTTGCACAAGCGAAGTACTGCGCTGCCGCCATTCCCCTTGGCCGCGCTTTTCGCTACCCTTCAGACTTTGATCGGTACCGATCAGCTTGTACGCCGGGTTCCTGCCTCCCTTTTCGGCCTCCCAGACCCCGTTCCTGCGTCGCATCGACGCGCTCCCGCTATAGTGGAGCGAGCCGCGAGCGCTTGCCGGGTCTATTGCATGGACAGCCAGAACAGGCGCGCCCCGGCCGCTAGCGTCCGTCACCTACCGACCGCTCATCGCTTTAGGAATGCTGCATGTCCACCCCCACAGTTCGCGAACAATTCCTTGTCATCAGTGCCCTCGGCGCCAACCCCATGGAGCTGACTAACGTCCTGTGCCGCGCCAGCCATGAAAATCGCTGCGCCGTGGTCACCTCCCGTCTGACTCGCCACGGCGAGTGCAGCGCGTTGATCCTCGAGATCACCGGCAGTTGGGACGCCCTCGCCCGCCTCGAAGGCAGTCTGCCGAGTCTGGCGAAGAAACACGCTTTCACCGCCAACGTGGTGCGCAGCGCGCCGCTGGAAAATCGTCCACAAGCCCTGCCGTACGTGGCTTATGTGAGTTCGGCGTATCGCCCGGACATCATCAACGAGCTGTGCCAGTTCTTCATGGATCACAACGTCGAGCTGGAAAACCTGACCTGCGACACGTATCAGGCGCCCCAGACCGGCGGCACCATGCTCAACGCCACGTTCATCGTGACCCTGCCGGCCGGCACCCAGATCAGTTGGCTGCGCGACCAGTTCCTCGATTTCTCCGATGCGATGAACCTGGACGCACTGATCGAGCCTTGGCGCCCACAAAACCCAATGTAAGGAAGCTTTCATGGCCGTTGTCATCGACCAACCGGTTGCGGATTTCGAAGCCCCTGCCACCAGCGGGCAAACTGTCAGCCTGTCTGCGCTGAAGGGCAAACAAGTGGTGATCTACTTCTACCCGAAGGACAGCACACCGGGCTGCACGACTCAGGGTCAGGGCTTTCGTGATCAACATGAAGCGTTCAAGGCTGCCAACACGGAAGTCTTCGGCATTTCACGAGATAGCCTGAAGTCCCATGAGAACTTCAAGGGCAAGCAAGCCTTTCCGTTCGAGTTGATCAGCGACAAGGACGAGGCGGTTTGCCAGCTGTTCGACGTGATCAAGTTGAAGAAGCTGTACGGCAAGGAATACCTGGGCGTTGATCGCAGCACCTTCCTGATTGATAAGGACGGTGTGCTGCGTCAGGAATGGCGCGGTGTGAAAGTGCCGGGGCATGTGGATGCTGTTCTGGCTGCTGCTCAAGAGCTGAACAAGGCCTAAGATCAAAAGATCGCAGCCTGCGGCAGCTCCTACAGGAGTCGTGCCATCGCGAAATATGCGATCGGGTATCGAATCTGTAGGAGCTGCCGAAGGCTGCGATCTTTTGCTTTAAAGCAGCGGCGCCACTTCCGGTTCCTTGCGCGGCCAAGCATCCAACACTGCTTTAAACAGCGTCGCCAGCGGAATCGCAAAGAACACACCCCAAAATCCCCACAACCCGCCAAACAACAGCACCGCGCAAATAATCGCCACCGGGTGCAAGTTGACCGCCTCGGAAAACAGCAACGGCACCAGCACGTTGCCATCCAGCGTCTGGATGATCCCGTACACCGCCATCAAATAGATGAACTGATCGCTCCAGCCCCACTGGAACAACGCAATCAACAGCACCGGCACGGTCACCACCACCGCACCCACATACGGCACCACCACCGAAATCCCGACCAGCAACGCCAACAGCGCCGCGTAATTAAGCCCGAGCGCGACGAAAGCGATGTAGGTCACGCCGCCGCAGATCACGATCTCGATGACTTTGCCGCGAATGTAATTGGCGATCTGTCGGTTCATCTCCTGCGCGACCCGCGTAATCAACGCGCGCTCACGCGGCAGATAACCGCGCACCCACTCGCCGATCATGGCCCGGTCTTTAAGGAAGAAGAACACCAGAATCGGCACCAGCACCAGATAGATCATGATGTTCACCAGCAGCGGCAGACTCGACAGCGAAAACGTCAGCGCCCATTGCCCGAACTTGCCGATCTCGCCGCGCGCCGCTTCGATGGCTTGCAGCACTTGCTCGTCCGAGACCAGATGCGGATAGCGCTCCGGCAGCAACAGCAGCAGCGACTGCCACTTGGCAAGCATGCCCGGTAGTTCGTTGAACAGCGTGATCAACTGATGCCAGAGCAGCGGCATGACCACGACAATAAACAGCATCAACACGCCCATAAACAGCGCAAACACCAATCCCACGGCTACGCCGCCCGGCACGCGCAGGCGTTCGAGCGTGACCACCAGGCCCTGCATCAGATACGCCAGTACCATCCCCGCCAGTACCGGCGCGAGCATGCCGCCGAGGGTGAGCACGGCGGTGAAGGCAAGAATCAGCAACACTGCCAGCACCACGGCTTCTTCGTCGGAGAAGTAGCGCTGAATCCAGTCGCGTAACACTTTGAACATCAATAATCCTTAGGTTGTTTTACGCTGTTGGCTTCAGGCTTTTTTCAACCAGTAACGGTAAACGCCCGCGTCGTCTTCTTCGAGCAGCAGCGTATGACCGGCCAACTTGGCAAAGGTGCGGAAGTCGCGTTGCGAGCCGGCATCGGTGGCAATCACCTTGAGCACCGCGCCGCTGTGCAGTTTATTCAATTCCATTTTCGCCTTGAGCAACGGCAACGGACAATTCAGGCCACTGGCGTCCAGTTCCACGTCATGGGCTACAGCGTCAGTCATTGCGTCACTCCGATCGAGATAGTCGAGCTGCCTAGAATATCTGGTCGCAAGCCCGGTGTCCGGCTACAGTAAGGTCTTTGTCTTCTAAGGCTTTGTGCATGACTTTTCTGCGCCCTACCCTGCTGACGCTCGCTTGCCTGCTCGCCTCACCAGGCTTTGCCGACGATCTGCCGTCACTCGGCGACGCCAGTTCTGCCATCGTCTCACCGCAACAGGAATACCAACTCGGCCGGGCCTGGCTGGCGATGTTGCGCAGCCAGGTCTCGCAGCTCAACGATCCGCAACTCAAGGATTACGTCGAGTCCAGCGTGTACAAGCTGGTCGAGACCAGCCAGGTCACTGACCGACGCCTCGAATTCATTCTGATCAACAGCCCGCAGCTCAACGCCTTCGCGGCGCCGGGCGGCGTGGTCGGGGTCAACGGTGGTTTGTTCCTCAATGCCCAGACCGAGGGCGAATACGCTTCGGTACTCGCGCACGAATTGGCTCACTTGTCGCAACGCCACTTCGCGCGCGGCGTCGAAGCCTCGCAGCGTATGCAAGTGCCGATGATGGCCGCGCTGCTGGCCGGTATCGTCATTGCAGCGGCCGGTGGCGGTGATGCCGGAATCGCGGCCATCGCCGGCACCCAGGCAGCGGCGATTCAGTCGCAACGCACGTTCTCGCGCCAGAACGAACAGGAAGCCGACCGCATCGGCATCCTCAATCTGGAAAAGGCCGGTTACGACCCACGCTCGATGCCGACAATGTTCGAACGCTTGATGCGTCAGTACCGTTTCGACGCCAAGCCACCCGAATTTCTGCTGACTCACCCGGTGACAGAATCGCGTATCGCCGACACCCGCAACCGCGCCGAACAGGCGAAACCGGGCGGGATCGAAGACACGATGCGCTATCAGCTGATTCGTGCACGCGTGCAGTTGATCTACGAAGAAACCCCGGGCCTTGGCGCCAAGCGTTTCCGCGCGCAGCTGGATGAAAACCCGAAAAACGATGTGGCGCGCTACGGTCTGGCCATCGCGCAGATCAAGGGTGGACAGTTGAATGAGGCTCGCGAGAACCTGAAACAACTGCTGGCCAAATCGCCGAACGAGATCATCTACAACCTCGCGCAGGTCGATCTGGACATCACCAACAATCGCCTGCCTGACGCACAGTCGCGTGTCGACCGCATGCTCACGCAGTATCCGGGCAACTATCCGCTGAATCAGGTTCGCGTAGATTTACTGTTGAAGCAGAATCGCTCTGCCGATGCCGAGAAAGCACTGGAAGGTCTGTTGAAGTCGCGCCCGAACGATCCGGACGTCTGGTACCAAGTTGCCGAGACCCGTGGTTTGTCGGGCAACATCATCGGTTTGCATCAGGCGCGCGCCGAATACTTCGCGCTGGTTGGCGATTACCGTCAGGCGATCCAGCAACTCGACTTTGCCAAGCGTAAGGCGGGTAACAACTTCCCGTTGTCGTCTCGCATCGATGCCCGCCAGCGCGAGCTGATGGAGCAGGAGCGCATGATCAAGGACATGATGGGCTGAGTTTCATCCAGCGACACAAAATCTTCGGACACAAAAAAAACCGCCTCTTTCGAGGCGGTTTCTTTTTGACCTTGCCGCTGGTTTATTCAGCCAGTTTGAAGGTGATGAAGCTCGCACGACCCTGACGCAGAACGCGCATCGACACCGAACGATTCTTCGGCAACGCTTTGGCGATCTCGCCGAACTCCTTGGTGGAGCCGATGGCCTGGTTGTTCAGGTGCGTGATGACGTCACCCGGTTGCAGACCGATCAGGGCAGCTGGGCCGTCCTGCACTTCCTTGATCACCACACCACCTTTGAGGTCGTAGGTTTTCTTCTGCTCGGCGGTCAGCTCGCCCACGGCAACACCGAGACGATTGCTGGTGGTTTCAGCGCCGGACTTCGGCAGTGCATCCAGTTCTTTGTCTTCGTCCGGGATGGCGCCAACAGTCAGTTCGACGTTCTTGCGCTTGCCTTCACGAATCACTTCCAGATTGGCTTTGGCGCCAGCCTTCAGTGCGCCAACCAGGTGCGGCAGGTCAGCAGACATAACGATCGGCTGACCATTCATGCTCAGAATCACGTCGCCGACTTGCAGGCCGCCCTTGGCTGCCGGGCCGTCATCCTGAATCTGTGCAACCAGCGCACCGGCCGGCTTCTCCAGACCGAACGACTCGGCCAGATCCTTGTTCACTTCCTGGATGACCACACCCAACCAGCCACGGCTGACCTTGCCACCGCTCTTCAGCTGATTGGAAACGTCCATCGCCACGTCGATCGGGATGGCGAACGACACGCCCATGAAGCCACCGGAACGGGTGTAGATCTGCGAGTTGATGCCGACCACTTCACCGTTCAGGTTGAACAGCGGGCCACCGGAGTTGCCCGGGTTGATCGGCACGTCGGTCTGGATGAATGGCACGTAGTTTTCGTTCGGCAGACTGCGGCCGACGGCGCTGACGATGCCTTGGGTCACGGTGTGGTCAAAGCCGAATGGCGAACCGATCGCGACAACCCACTGGCCGGCTTTCAGATCCTGGGATTTGCCGAGTTTGAGTACTGGCAGGTCTTTGCCTTCGATTTTCAGCAGGGCCACGTCGGAACGCGGGTCGGTGCCGATCAGCTTGGCTTTCATTTCGCTGCGATCAGCCAGACGCACGAGAATTTCGTCTGCATCAGCGATCACATGGTTGTTGGTCAGGATGTAGCCATCCGGGGAAATGATGAAGCCTGAACCCAGCGACTGCGCTTCACGCTGACGACCACCACCGCCCGGCGAGCGCTGCTGAGGCGGCATGCCGCGCTCGAAGAACTCGCGCAGCATCGGCGGCAAGCCTTCCAGATCCGGCATCTGCTGGTTCACTTTGCGATCCGGCAGTTTCTGCGTGGTACTGATGTTCACCACGGCCGGCGACGCTTGTTCGACCAGTTGCGTGAAGTCCGGCAGGTCGGCTGCTTGTGCAGCAGGCACCGCCTGACCGAGCAATAGCACGGTGGCAAAAATGGACAGATAAGATTTCAAGCTAGGTATCGACATACAGCTCCCGTTACGACGAGCAGGTTTAAGCGATATGGAACAAGAATCACCGGCAACCACAGGCTGGCGCTTTTATTCCAGGAACAACTACAAGGCCAGAGCCGTGAGGCTCTGACCTATAAAAAATTTTCGGCTTATTTGCAAATGAAAATGCTCAGCAAACATTTCATCTCCGTCTCGACGAAGAAGTGGTAGTGACTGGAATCAGCTCACTGCTTGCTGGTGGCGGCACTGTCGTTTCGCATCGACAAGGCGATCCGTTCGGCGGTGCCGATTGGAATCTCGCCAACCACGGTCACCATCATTTCGCCTTCGGGTGTAGTCAGGCGACGGGAAACGGCAACGGTCGGGCCCAGTTGAGTCCGGGTGTCGGTGACGGTCGCGCCGTTCAACGGTTCAAGGAACACCGAAAAACGTGCCAGGCCATCGTCATACATCAGGCTGTTGACCTGTGTTTTGGTTTGCGGATCTTTGTGCGAGGTGCTGCTGGTCAGTTCGAAACCGGGCGGCAACCAGTCCGAACGCCAGACCTGGGCGGTCTTGACGGCGGAGGCCTTGTCGCTGTCCAGCGTCACAGCCTTGCAACCGGCATCGGCTTGCAAGTCTTTGTCGGACGGGACTTCGTCGGTATCGAGACTGGTGAACTGGAAACGTTCGAGCAACTGACCCTTGTCATTCAACAGCAATGACTTGAGCGGCAGGCCCGTCTGTTTATCCAGATGCAATTCAAAACCGTAACGGTGCTGATCGCGAGGCGTCAGTGAAACAATCACTGCATCGCGACCGGCCACGCGCGACTTGCCGATGACAGCAAGGTCATACCAGTTTTTCAGCTTTTTAGGATCCAGGGCACGAGCGGTCGAGTTGGGAGAATCCCCCAGCCCCGCGATCAGGGTGCCGCTGACGCATTGAGTGTGTCCATCAATGCGCACGACCTCCTGAGCCGAGCCGTCGAGCTGAAGCAAACGCTCGCGGACTTGACCGTTCTGGACGCGATGCCAGATGTTATGGGTAGAAAAACTACCGTTACGCTCGTAAACAAAAGTACCGTGAAAGCTTTGCTGCTGCTCGGCCTGGCCCAGACGGGTCAACCAGTCCTGGGCCTCATCGGCATGGGCTGGAACAATGAACCAGCCACTGAGCAGAAGCGAAAGTAGAGGTATGGCGCGCATGATCCTCCTTAACGGTTTTCCAGGCTTGCGGCACGTGCGTATGGCAGCGCGCTTTCAGTACCTTTCAATGCAGCCTGCTGAGCGTGCTGACGCAGGTAACCTGGCAGACGCTGATCGTGCCAGCCTGGCTGACCTTGCAGTACGCCGTTGGCCATAGGGCCAGTGGCTTCCGAGCTCTCGCTGTAGCCTGCCAGAACAGCCGGGCCTTTCACCTGAGGGGTGGCCAGGGTTGTCTGGTTGCTTTGCTGAGCCAGTTCAACACCAGCGATTTCGTCCTGGTTGTACAGGCGAACACCGGCCAGAACGGCAACAGTTACCGAGGCTGCAACAGCCAGACGGCCAAGGTTGCGCCATGGGCTGCGGGATACTTTGGCCGGAGCCGTTTCGTCTTCCAGCGCAGCAGACACTGCCGCAGCGATATCCAGACGTGGCAGCAGCAGATCCTTGTGCATGGCTGCCCGAGCGATCTGGTAACGAGCCCAGGTCTCACGGGTTTCGACGTCATCAAGTGCATTAATCACTCGACGCAATTCCAGTTCGTCCGCTTCGTTATCCATCACTGCGGACAGCGATTCCTGCAGGGCTTCACGACTCATGGCGTTCCTCTCTTGGCTATCGCCGCTGTCTCAGTTTTCCTGCAACAACGGCTGCAGGGCTTTATCGATGGCCTCCCGAGCGCGGAAAATCCGGGAGCGCACGGTACCCACCGGACACTGCATGACGCTCGCAATGTCCTCGTAACTCAGACCATCGAATTCACGTAAAGTTAACGCCGTACGCAAATCCTCTGGCAGTTGCTGGATGGTTCGATGGACGGTGCCTTCGATCTCATCCCGCAGCAACGCACGTTCTGGTGATTCGAGATCCTTGAGGCCGTGATCGCCGTCGTAGAACTCCGCATCCTCTGAACTTACATCGCTATCCGGCGGCCGACGACCGCGAGAAACCAGGTAGTTCTTTGCCGTGTTAATGGCAATACGGTACAGCCACGTATAAAACGCACTGTCGCCGCGAAAGTTTCCAAGTGCTCGATACGCCTTGATAAAGGCTTCCTGAGCCACGTCCTGGGCTTCATGGGTGTCGTGCACAAAACGCACGATCAACCCGAGAATCTTGTGCTGATATTTCAGCACCAACAGATCGAAAGCTCGCTTGTCGCCGCGTTGAACGCGCTCGACCAGCTGCTGATCCTCTTCCTGGGTTAGCATGAACACTCCTCGATAAGCCCGAAGGAGACTTGCATAACTAAACGACCAGACTTGCAAACATAGACTCGGGCTTTTCGCAAAAGTTCTCCCCCTCCAGGCAAGTTTCCTGCGGGCTCTGATTTGGCACGCACGAAAAACGCAGCACGGGATGAACCGGCTGCGCGAATAATCTTGTTATCGGTTTCGCCGGGCAGGAATCCAACCGCAGATTCCGCACTGAAGCCGACACGTCCCTTGTTTCTGGCACCGACTATTGATCTTGGGCCTTTGGCAAAAGTTCCAATTATTTATAGCCGTACCCACCCGACATTGGGCAACCCTGGGCGGAAAAAAGCTGTTTCAGCGCCGATACAGTCGTCTTTTCCCAAAACCGGCGAAAAAAACTTCCGACGAAGCACCCGGTTTTTCCCGTCACAGTAGTTTCACAATGCCATATAGGCCCGGCTATTGTGCCGCCCCACCCCTCTATATACTAGTGGGCTGTGTGGCTGACTTGACTCGCCGATCCAGGCGAATCGCGCCACCCCCGACCCGGGTCGCTTTGAGCGGAATCCTGTAATGAGCCAACAATTCCAACATGATGTTCTGGTCATTGGCAGCGGCGCTGCCGGTTTGAGTCTCGCGCTGACCCTGCCGGGTCATTTGCGCATTGCCGTATTGAGCAAGGGCGATCTCGCCAACGGTTCGACCTTCTGGGCCCAGGGTGGCGTTGCCGCCGTGCTGGACGATACCGATACTGTCGAATCCCACGTCGACGACACCCTGAATGCTGGCGGCGGTCTGTGCCATGAAGACGCCGTGCGTTTCACCGTCGAACACAGCCGTGAAGCCATTCAGTGGCTGATTGACCAAGGTGTGCCATTCACCCGCGACGAACAGTCCGGCACTGAAGACGGTGGATTCGAATTCCACCTGACCCGCGAAGGCGGCCACAGTCATCGGCGCATCATCCACGCCGCTGACGCCACCGGCGCGGCGATCTTCAAAACCCTTCTGGCCCAAGCCAAAGAGCGCTCGAACATCGAATTGCTCGAACAGCGGGTTGCCGTTGATCTGATTACCGAGCGCCGCTTGGGCATGGACGGCGATCGTTGCCTCGGCGCTTATGTGCTGAACCGCAAGACTGGCGAAGTCGACACCTACGGCGCACGATTCGTGATCCTCGCGTCGGGCGGCGCCGCCAAGGTCTACCTCTATACCAGCAACCCCGATGGCGCTTGCGGCGACGGCATCGCCATGGCCTGGCGTTCGGGCTGCCGCGTGGCGAATCTGGAATTCAACCAGTTTCACCCGACCTGCCTGTATCACCCGCAAGCGAAAAGCTTCCTTATTACCGAAGCCCTGCGTGGCGAAGGCGCCCATCTGAAGCTGCCCAACGGCGAACGCTTCATGTACCGCTTCGACAAGCGCGCCGAACTGGCCCCGCGCGACATCGTCGCCCGCGCCATCGACCATGAAATGAAGCGTCTGGGCGTCGACTGCGTCTATCTCGACATCAGCCACAAACCCGAAGAATTCATCAAAAGCCACTTCCCGACTGTTTATGAGCGCTGCCTCGGTTTCGGCATCGACATCACTAAACAGCCCATCCCGGTCGTCCCCGCCGCGCATTACACCTGTGGCGGCGTGATGGTCGATCAGCAAGGCCGCACCGATGTGCCGGGTTTGTATGCGATCGGCGAAACCAGTTTCACCGGCCTGCACGGCGCCAACCGCATGGCCAGCAACTCGCTGCTGGAATGCTTCGTCTATGCCCGTTCGGCGGCGGCGGACATTCTTGCGCAACTCGACGATATCGATGCGCCAAGCGCCCTGCCCGTCTGGGATGCCAGCCAGGTCACTGACTCCGACGAAGACGTGATCATTGCGCACAACTGGGATGAGCTGCGCCGATTCATGTGGGACTACGTCGGCATCGTGCGCACCAACAAGCGTCTGCAACGGGCGCAGCACCGCGTGCGTTTGCTGCTGGACGAGATCGACGAGTTCTACAGCAACTATAAAGTCAGCCGCGACCTGATCGAGCTGCGCAATCTGGCGCAAGTGGCGGAATTGATGATCAGCTCAGCCATGGAGCGCAAGGAAAGTCGCGGTCTGCATTACACCCTCGACTACCCGAATCTGCAGCCCGAAGCGCTCGACACTATTCTGATACCGCCCACCTACGCCGGCTGAACTTGAGCCGCACTCGCAGGCGTCGATGCACATCGGCGACCTGCGAATCTCGCGGCACACAGATCGATCTGACCCGCCACTCGCCGCGCAAACGAAAGCGCAGCACCACGATCAATGGCAGCGCCAGACTGTCCGGGCGCAGCTGCACCGCTTGCCAGCCATCCGCACGATTCCACAATTGCCAGCCATCGGCATCACGGCGCAATCCGCAGAATGCTCGTGGATGACTCAGCAGGATCTGCCGTGGCAACACCCAAACGCCATGCAGCAGACAAGCAGAAGCCCCGAGCAGATGGGCCCAGAGTGGAATAGATAGAAGAAACAACGAACCCAAGGCTAACGCCTGGGCCAACAGATACGCCGCCAGCAACTGCCGTGAGGCATGCCAGCGGCATTCGAACGTATTACTTGGGCTGGACACGATCCAGGATCATGCGAACCATGCGCTGCAGTTCCGGATCTTCAGACTCGCTGCGCTCCATGAACCAGCCGAACATGTCCTGATCCTCGCACGTCAGCAGACGCACATACAGATCGCGATCCACCTGATTCAACGTCGCGTAGACCTCCTTCACGAACGGCACCAGCAACACGTCAAGCTCAAGCATGCCGCGACGGCTGTGCCAAAAGAGGCGATTCAGTTCAACTTGTTCGACCATGGGGCCCTCCTCAAATTTGGCGGCAAGTATACAGCCCCCAAGCGGGTCGCACAGTCGGCTTTGGTCGGGCACCACCGATCCTTTATCAACTACCCATTTCAACAACGCACCCTTATGATGTGCCCCAGACTTTTTACCCTGCGAAGACCCATGGCCGATTCTGCTTTTTTCTGCACCCTGTCTCATGAAGGCGTTCTCGCGGTTCGCGGCGCGGATGCTGGAAAATTCCTGCAAGGCCAGCTGACCTGCAACCTCAATTACCTCAGTGACACCAAGGCCAGCCTTGGCGCGCGCTGCACGCAGAAAGGCCGGATGCAGTCGAGTTTCCGCATTCTGCTCGAAGGTGACGGCGTGGTGCTGGCGATGGCCAGTGAGTTGCTCGAGCCGCAACTGGCCGATCTGAAAAAATACGCGGTGTTCTCCAAATCGAAACTGAACGACGAAAGCGCCGCTTGGGTGCGTTTTGGTCTGGCGCACGCTGACGCTGCCCTGAGCAGCCTTGGTCTGGACTTGCCGGCAGAAACCGACAGTGTCGTGCGCAACGAAGGGTTGATTGCGATTCGCGTCTCGCCGGATCGCGCCGAACTGTGGGTACCGGCCGATCAAGCCGATGCAATCAAAACCAAACTGTCCGCCGCACTGCCAGAAGCCGCATTGAATCAATGGCTGCTGGGCCAGATCCGCGCCGGCATCGGTCAGGTCATGCCGAGCACCCGTGAGCTGTTCATTCCGCAGATGCTCAATCTGCAAGCCGTCGGTGGCGTGAGCTTCAAGAAAGGCTGCTACACCGGCCAGGAAATCGTCGCGCGCATGCAGTACCTCGGCAAACTAAAACGTCGCCTGTATCGCTTGAGCCTGGACGCGAGCGAACTGCCAGAGCCTGGCACACAGCTGTTCGCGCCGAGCCACAACAGCTCCATCGGTGAAGTGGTGCTGGCCGCCAACGCCGAGCAAAACATTGAACTCCTGGCGGTGCTGCAGGCCGAAGCTGCCGAAGCGGGCGATCTGCATCTGGGCAGCCTTGAAGGGCCTGCGTTGCAAGTGCTCGATTTGCCCTACGAACTGGATCGCGACCGCGAAATCCAGCGTTGATCGCAGCCTGGTTGCAACACCCTAGAGAGTCCAAATGAGCGAACTGGCGGAAAAGGTCCAACGGGATTTGGTTGAGGCCATCGATAACGATGACCTGGTTCTGCCAACGTTGCCGGAAGTGGCCCTGCAAATTCGCAAGGCTGCTGAAGATCCGGAAATCAGTGTCAGCGACCTGAGCAAAGTCATCGGTCGCGACACCGCACTGTCGGCGCGCCTGATCAAAGTGGTCAACAGCCCGCTACTGCGCGCCGCGCAGGAAGTGACCGACCTGCACACCGCAATCACGCGGCTGGGCATCAACTACAGCAGCAACCTGGCGATCGGTCTGGTGATGGAGCAGATTTTCCATGCCCGCTCCGAAGTGGTCGAACAGAAAATGCGCGAAGTCTGGCGCAGCAGTCTGGAAATCGCCGGAGTCAGCTACGCGCTGTGCCGCCGCTACACCCAGCTCAAGCCGGATCAAGCGGCGCTGGGCGGGCTGGTGCATCAGATTGGTGTGCTGCCGATTCTGACTTATGCCGAAGATCACTACGAGTTGCTGTCGGATCCGGTCAGCCTCAACCATGTGATCGAGCGCATTCATCCGTTGCTCGGTGACAAATTGCTGCGGGTCTGGGAGTTTCCGGAACGGCTGGTGGAATTGCCAGGGCGTTATCAGGATTTCAAACGCGATTCGACGCAGATTGATTATGTCGATCTGGTGCAGGTGGCGAATCTGCATTGCCGTAAAGGCACCGATCATCCGTTTGCGCGGATTGATCTGGCGAGTGTGCCGGCGTTCAGGAAGTTGGGGATTGATCCGGAGAACAGAGCGCTGTGCGTGGATCTGGAAGAATCGCGGTCGATGTTTTACTGATCTGATCCAGGACCGAGGCGCGCCCTTCGCGAGCAGGCTCGCTCCCACATTGGATCTGTGTCGTACACAAAACCCCTGTGGGAGCGAGCCTGCTCGCGAAGGGGCCATCAAAGGCGCCGCAATCACCCGGCAACAAAACTCACCCGCACCTTCAACCCCGCCTCCTCGCCATCATGCAGACTGATCTGCGCCAGATGCGCCCGGCAAATCTCGCCGACAATCGCCAATCCCAACCCTGACCCGGCCACCTGCTGATTGCGCCGGTAAAACCTTTCAAACACGCGATCACGCTCTTCCAGCGGAATTCCCGGCCCGTCGTCTTCAACCTCAAGCACCGCCGGCGCCGTCACGCGCAGAATCACATTGCCGCCCGGCGGTGTGTGCGCCAACGCGTTATCCACCAGATTGCTCAGCAACTCATTGAGCAACGTCGGCTCACCGCGCAACCACACAGGCTCGTCCGCTTCCAATGCCAACGCAACACCGCGTTTGTGCGCTAGCGGTGCCATGGCCATGCCCAACTCTCGCGCCAACTGGCTAAGGTCGAGTAACTGCGCGCCACCCTCGGCAATCGCCCGCGCACCGTTTTCAACACGGGCCAGCGACAGCAACTGGTTGGCCAGATGCGTCAGGCGATCGGTGCTTTGCGCTGAAGATTCCAAGGTCGTGCGCCACGTCTCGGGCTCGTTCGAGCGCAGGCCCAACTCAAGTCGCGCCTTCAGTGCGGCCAACGGTGTGCGCAACTCATGCGCGGCATCGGCAATGAACTGCGCCTGACGCTCGAACTGCACGCGCAACCGCTCGGTGAAATGGTTGAGCCCGCGCACCAACGGCCACAACTCATGCTGCACTTCAACCAGCGGCAATGGCCGCAAATCATCGGGCTGACGCTCTTCCACCGCCGTGCGCAGACGCTCCAGCGGGCGCAACGCCGCACTGACAGCAAACCAGACCAACAACAATGCGCCAATCGCCAACATGCCCAGACGCAGCAAAGTATCGGCGGCCAGACTGCGCGCCATGCTCACGCGCGCCTCGTCGGTTTCGGCCACACGGATTTCCGCCATGCCGTTCATGTTCGGTTCGGTAACGGCTTTCAGCAGGCTGACCACGCGTACGTTTTGGCCTTTGTAGGTGGCGTTGTAAAAACGTGCCAGCGCCGGATAACTGTCAGTTCGAGGCGTGCCCGGTGGCGGGCCGGGCAGATTCTCATAACCGGAAATCAGCTTCTGATGGATGTCGTTCACCTGGTAATAGATACGCCCGGCGCTGTCGTAGGCGAAGGTATCGAGGGCCACGTAAGGCACATCGGCACTGAGGCTGCCATCGCGTTGCGACAACCCTGCGGCGATGGTGCGCGCCGAGGCCAGCAGCGTGCGGTCGTAGGCAGTGTCGGCGGCTTCGCGACCGTTCCAGTAAGCGCTCAATCCGCTGGCGAGCATCAACACCACCAGCAACAACGCGAGGTTCCACAGCAACCGCCAGCGCAGGCTGCTGGGCTTATGCATCACGGCTTTCCAGCAGGTAACCGAGGCCGCGGAAGGTGACGATCGCTACGGGTTGACCATCGAGTTTTTTGCGCAAGCGATGCACGTAGATTTCGATGGCGTCGGGGCTGGCTTCTTCGTCGAGACCGAACACCTGCGCGGCCAATTGTTCCTTGCTCATCACGCGGCCCGGTCGGGCGATCAGCGCTTCCAGTACGGCTTGCTCGCGGGAGGTCAGCGTCAGCAATTCTTCGCCGAGACTGAAGCGTCGCGTGTCGAGATCATAGGCCAGCACGCCGCAGCGCTGCTGACGCTCGCCACCGAGCACACTGCGGCGCAGCAAGGCTTTGACTCGCGCCTCGAGCTCTGTCAGTTCGAACGGTTTGGCGAGGTAATCGTCAGCGCCGAGATTGAGACCGTGCACGCGATCTTTCACATCACTGCGCGCGGTCAGCATCAGCACCGGCAGGTTTTTGCCGCGTGCGCGCAACCGCGCCAGCACTTCAAAACCGTCCATGCGCGGCAGGCCGACATCGAGGATCGCCACGGCGTACTCCTCGCTGCTCAAGGCCAGATCAGCGGCCACGCCATCGTGCAACACGTCCACGGTCAGACCGGTGCTCTTGAGCGCCTGGGCAACACTTTCGGCCAGTTGCAGATGGTCTTCGACGAGCAGGACACGCATGGATTTTTACCTCGTTCAGGGATGGCCGACGCCACTCTTTGCCGCGGAGTTTACAGCCGCAACCGCCGCTGTGAAGCCCGAAAACCGTGAAAGTCAGCTGAAAGGTTAGTGAAAGGTTAGCCGGTTAGAGTCGGCCCACGGACAGTCCCGACTGCCGTCGCTGCTGCCACACAGCGATACGAAAAACGCCACGAAGCGTTTTCGACCAATAAGAACAATAAACGGAGTACACCCGCATGCCGTCCATGCAGCCTCAGGCATTCACGCCTGTTCGCCCTTCCCGTTTCAGCCACACCGCCCTCGCCAGTGCCGCCGCCCTTGCCGGTTTTTCGCCGCTGAGTTTTGCCGACTTCATTGAAGACAGCAGCGCCACCTTCGAAACCCGCAACATGTATTTCAACCGCGACTTCCGCGATGGCACCAGCGCCCAGCAATCCAAGCGTGACGAATGGGCTCAGGGCTTCATGCTCAATCTGCAATCGGGATACACCGACGGCACCGTCGGTTTTGGTGTCGATGCGCTGGGCATGCTCGGCGTCAAACTCGATTCCAGCCCGGATCGCACCGGCACCGGCCTGCTGCCGACCCACGATGACGGACGCGCGGCGGACGAATACTCCAAGCTCGGCCTGACCGGCAAAGTGAAAATCTCCGCCACCGAACTGAAAATCGGCAGCCTGATTCCTGAGCTGCCGATCCTCAAACCGAACGACGGACGCATCCTGCCGCAGACCTTTGAAGGCGGTTTGCTGACCTCCAAAGAGATCAAAAACCTGACCTTCACCGGTGGCCGACTGGAGAAGGCCAAGGATCGAGACAGCACCGATTTCGAGGACATTGCCCTCAACAACAAGAACAGCCGTTTCGCCGGTACCGCTGCCGGCAAGCACTTCGACTTTGGCGGCGTCGATTACAAGTTCACCGACAAAATCACCGGCAGTTACCACTTCGCGCAACTCGACGAAGTCTACAACCAGCACTTCTTCGGCCTGGTCGCCTCGCGGCCGATGGGCCCGGGCACGTTTGCCACTGATCTGCGTTTCGCCGTCAGTGATGATCAGGGCGCGGCCCGTGGTGGCGAGATCGACAACCGCTCGCTCAACGGTCTGGTCAGCTATGCACTGAGCGGCCACAAGTTCAGCGCCGGTTATCAACACATGTCCGGCGATAGCGCGTTCCCGTATGTCGATGGCAGCGACCCGTATCTGGTCAACTTCGTGCAGATCAACGACTTCGCCGGCGCGGAAGAACGCTCCTGGCAGGCACGTTACGACTTCGACTTCGCCAAACTCGGCATCCCCGGCCTGACCTTCATGAGCCGCTACTTGGGCGGTGACAACATCAAGCTCAAGACCGGCGAGGAAGGCAAGGAGTGGGAGCGCAACACCGAGATCAAATATGTAGTACAAAGCGGCGCTTTGAAGGATGTCGCCGTGCGTTTGAGGAATGCCACTTACCGTTCCAATTACTCGGCTCGCGATGCGGATGAAGTGCGGTTGCTGGTGAGCTATAGCGTTGCTCTTTGGTAATTGATTGAAATGTTGGGGGTTGAAAGATCAACAGATCGCAGCCTTCGGCAGCTCCTACACAAAAAGTCCTTACAACAAGAAATCGTGGAGAGACCAATGAATTTTTCACTGCGTAAAGTTGCTTTAGCGGCCGGCATGATGCTGGTGGCCGGGCAGTTGATGGCCGAACCGAAACGTCCGGAGTGTATCGCCCCGGCCTCGCCCGGCGGTGGTTTTGACCTGACCTGCAAACTGGTGCAGAGCGCACTGGTCAATCAGAAACTGCTGAGCAAACCGATGCGCGTGACCTACATGCCCGGCGGTGTCGGCGCGGTGGCGTACAACGCGGTGGTCGCTCAGCGTCCGGCCGATGCCGGCACGCTGGTGGCGTGGTCGAGCGGTTCGTTGTTGAACCTGGCCCAAGGCAAGTTTGGTCGTTTCGATGAAACCAACGTGCGTTGGCTGGCAGCCGTCGGCACCAGCTACGGCGCCATCGCAGTGAAAAACGATTCTCCCTACAAGACCCTCGACGATCTCGTTCAAGCGCTGAAGAAAGATCCAGGCTCGGTGGTGATCGGTTCCGGCGGCACCGTCGGCAGCCAGGACTGGATGCAAACCGCGCTGATCGCCAAGGCAGCCGGGATCAACCCGCGTGAGTTGCGTTACGTCGCCCTCGAAGGTGGTGGCGAAATCGCTACCGCCCTGCTCGGCGGCCACATCCAGGTCGGCAGTACCGACATCTCCGACTCCATGCCGCACATTCAAAGTGGCGACATGCGTTTGCTCGCGGTGTTCTCCGACAAGCGCCTCGACGAGCCGGAAATGAAAGACATCCCGACCGCTCGCGAGCAAGGCTACGACATCGTCTGGCCGGTGGTGCGCGGGTTCTACCTGGGGCCAAAAGTCAGCGACGAAGACTACGCCTGGTGGAAAGACTCGTTCGACAAACTGCTGGCATCCGACGAGTTCGCCAAGCTGCGCGATCAGCGTGAACTGTTCCCGTTCGCCATGACTGGCCCGGAGCTGGACACCTACGTGAAGAAGCAAGTTGCCGACTACAAAGTGCTGGCCAAAGAGTTCGGCCTGATCCAGTGATCGCCTCTGTCTAGCGGCTGCGTTCCCGATTGCGGGGACGCGGCACAGGAGCTCCCATGCTTATTCAACGCATTTTCGCCTCGGTGCTGTTGCTGGTCTGTGTCGGCCTGGCACTGATGGCATGGCCGTACCAAGCGGCTTTTTCCTACGAACCGGTCGGCCCGCGCGCCTTCCCGCTGCTGATGCTCGGTCTGATGGGCGCGGCACTGTTGTACATGGTATTTCGCCCGGCGCCGATCAAACACAGCGATGACGAGCCGCCACTGGATCGCGAAACCCTGACCAAGATTGCTATCTGCGTCGCCCTGCTGCTGGTGTTCGCCGGTCTGTTCGAACCGCTGGGTTTCATCCTCAGCAGCATCCTCATCGGCATTCCGATGGCGCGCCTGTATGGCGGTCGCTGGATGCCGAGCATCGTGGTGACCACGCTGATGGCCATCGGTCTGTACCTGCTGTTCGACCGTGTGATGGACGTTCCGCTGCCCCTTGGCCTGCTCGACGTGCTGGAGAACTGATATGGATACCCTCGGTTATTTGGGCCAAGGCTTCGGCGTCGCGCTGAGCCCGTACAACCTGGTCACAGCCCTGACCGGCACGCTGATCGGCACCGTCGTTGGCTTGCTGCCGGGCCTCGGCCCGATCAACGGCGTGGCACTGCTGATCCCGATTGCCTTTGCTCTTGGTTTGCCGCCGGAATCGGCGCTGATTCTGTTGGCAGCGGTGTATCTGGGCTGCGAATACGGCGGGCGGATCAGCTCGATCCTGCTGAACATTCCGGGCGAAGCATCGACGGTGATGACCACCCTCGACGGTTACCCGATGGCCCGCAAAGGTCTGGCCGGTGTAGCGCTGTCGTTGTCGGCGTGGAGTTCGTTCATCGGTGCATTTATCGCCACTTGCGGCATGGTGCTGTTCGCCCCGCTGCTGGCGAAATGGGCGATAGCCTTCGGCCCGGCGGAATACTTCGTGTTGATGGTGTTTGCGATTGTCTGTCTCGGCGGCATGGCCGGTGATCGACCGTTGAAAACCTTCATTGCGGCGTTGATCGGCCTGTTCCTGTCGAGCGTTGGCATCGACGCCAACAGCGGCGTTTACCGCTTTACCGGCGACAACATTCACCTGACTGACGGCATTCAATTCGTCGTGCTGGTGTTGGGCCTGTTTTCGATCAGCGAGATTCTGTTGCTGCTGGAGAAAACTCATCGCGGTCAGGAAGCGGTGAAAGCCACCGGGCGGATGATGTTCAACTTCAAGGAAGCCTCGTCGGTGTTCGTGGTGAACATTCGCTGCGGCCTGCTTGGCTTCATCATGGGCGTGTTGCCGGGTGCTGGCGCGACGCTGGCCAGCGCCGTGGCGTACATGACCGAAAAACGCATCGCCGGTGCCAGCGGCAAATTCGGTCAGGGTGATGCCCGTGGCCTTGCCGCGCCGGAAACCGCCATCGGTGCTTCGGCCTGTGGCGCACTGGTGCCGATGCTGACACTGGGTGTGCCAGGTTCGGGCACCACAGCGGTGATGATCGGCGCGCTGTCGCTGTACAACATCACCCCGGGCCCGCTGCTGTTCCAGCAACAACCGGACATCGTCTGGGGCCTGATCGCTTCGTTGTTCATTGCCAACATCATGCTGGTGATCCTCAACATCCCGATGATCCGCATATTCACCCGCATCCTTGCCGTGCCGAACTGGGCTCTGGTGCCGGTGATCGCGATCATCACCGGGATCGGCGTTTATGCGGTACACGCCACTACGTTCGACCTGTTCCTGATGGTCGGCATCGGCATCTTCGGTTACATCCTGCGCAAGCTCGACTTCCCGTTGTCGCCGGTACTGCTGGGCTTCATCCTCGGCGGTCTGATGGAGCAGAACCTGCGTCGTGCGTTGTCGATTTCCAACGGTGCGCTGGAGATCCTCTGGTCGAGCCCGATCACCTTCGGTGTCTGGGTGCTGACCGCGCTGATGCTGGCCTTCCCGCTGATCCGCATCTGGCGCAAACGTTCGGTCGCGCGTCGCGCCATTGCCGATGTTTGATCGCGCCTCACTGAAATCCTGGTGGGGAACCCCGCTGGTCGGTCTGCTCGGCGGTTACCTCGCCAGCCAGATCGGCTGGCCACTGCCGTGGATGGTCGGCTCGTTGCTGGCGATCATCCTCGTGCGCTGCCTGACGCCGTGGCAGCTCACCGAGATTCCTGGCGGCCGCAAGTGTGGCCAGTGGATCGTCGGGATTGGCATTGGCCTGCACTTCACCCCGGTGGTGATGGAGCAGGTGCTCAGTCATTTCGGCTTGATCTTCTTCGGTGCGCTGGTCACCAGTGTGTCGGCAGTGGTCGGCGTGTGGTTGATGCGCCGCACCGGTGAGGATCGCGCCACGGCGTTTTTCTCGAGCATGCCCGGCGGTTCCGGCGAGATGGTCAACCTCGGTGCGCGCAATGGCGCGATGCTTAGCCATGTGGCGGCGGGGCAAAGTTTGCGGGTGTTGGTGGTGGTGCTGTGCGTGCCGGCGGCGTTCAAGTATTTGCTCGGCGACGGCAACCCGATTTCTCATGCTGGCAGCGTCGATTGGCGCTGGCTGGCGATTCTGTTTCCGGCGGGCGGTTTGCTCGCTTGGCTTTGGCAGCGTTTGCGCCAACCCAATCCGTGGCTGTTCGGGCCATTGCTGGTGAGTGCGACGGTGAGCATCGCCTGGGATTTGCACATTGGTTTGCCGGATGGCGGCAGTCAGATTGGCCAGTGGTTGATTGGTAGTGGCTTGGGTTGCCACTTCAACCGGCAGTTCTTTCGGCGTGCGCCTTCATTCATGGGGCGGACGTTGATCGGCACGGCGCTGACCATGTTGATTGCGACACTGGCGGCACTGGGTTTGAGTGCGCTGACCCATCTGGATCTGCGCTCGCTGACGCTGGGCATGATGCCGGGCGGGATTGCCGAGATGAGTCTGACGGCGGAGACGCTGCAATTGTCAGTGCCGCTGGTGACGGCGATGCAGGTGATGCGGTTGTTGTTTGTGCTGTTTCTGGCGGAGCCGTTGTTCAAGTACTGGAATCGCAATCCCGAATAAAACCGAGTTGCCCCCATCGCGAGCAGGCTCACTCCTACATGATCGTTCCCACGCTCTGCGTGGGAATGCAGCCCGGGACGCTCCGCGTCCCAAGCGGACGCAGAGCGTCCATTGAGGCATTCCCACGCAGAGCGTGGGAACGAGATTACGCGACAGGCGGCAAGCGCCACTCAATCGGCGTTTCGCCATTCTGCTCAAGAAACTTGTTCGTCCGGCTAAAGTGCCCACACCCCAAAAACCCGCGATAAGCCGACAACGGCGACGGATGCACCGACGTCAGCACCAGGTGCTTGGTCGCGTCGATCAGCTTCTGCTTGCTCTGTGCATGCGCGCCCCAGAGCATGAACACCAGATGCGGTTGGCGCTCGCTGACCAGTTCAATGATCCGGTCAGTGAAAAACTGCCAACCCTTGTCCTTGTGCGCATTGGCGTTGGCGCGTTCGACGGTCATCGTCGTGTTGATCATCAACACGCCCTGATCGGCCCAGCTCTGCAGGTAGCCGTGAGTGGGAATGTCGATGTTCAGGTCGCGTTTCAACTCTTTATAGATGTTGACCAGCGACGGCGGCGCCGGCACGCCCGGTTGCACCGAGAAGCACAGGCCATGGGCCTGACCCGGGCCGTGATACGGATCCTGGCCGAGGATCACCACCTTCACTTTTTCCAGCGGCGTCGAGTTCAAGGCATTGAAAATCATCGGCCCCGGCGGGTAGATTTCCTTGCCGGCCGCCCGCTCCTGCTGCAGAAAATTGCGCAACTCTGTCATGTAGGGCTGGTCGAACTCAGCACGCAGTGCCTCCTTCCAGCTAGGTTCGAGTTTGATACGGTCGTCAGCAGTCATGGTCATACCCGGCAAAAACAATGGGGCGAACCCTAGGAAAGCCGACCACGCTTGTCAATTGATCTGATGCAGATCCGGCACTTTCCCCCACAACGATCATACTGATCGTTCAAATTCCCGATCGAGGTCACGATGAATCTGCACTTCGAAGAACTCACCGGCACCGACGGCGCCCGCATCGGTATCGCCAGCCTGGATGCTGAAAAGTCGCTGAACGCGCTGTCCCTGCCGATGATTAACGCCCTGAGCGACAAACTCGACACCTGGGCCAAGGATCCACAAATCGTCTGCGTATTGCTGCGCGGCAACGGCACCAAAGCCTTCTGCGCCGGCGGTGAAGTGCGCAGTCTGGTTGAAGCCTGCCGCGCCCACCCCGGCGAAGTGCCGCCACTGGCCGCGCAGTTT
The DNA here is from genome assembly GCF_049959085.1 of Pseudomonas rustica. Lineage (NCBI taxonomy): Bacteria > Pseudomonadati > Pseudomonadota > Gammaproteobacteria > Pseudomonadales > Pseudomonadaceae > Pseudomonas > Pseudomonas rustica. The sequence continues at coordinate 4,058,632 of NZ_CP188200.1, forward strand.
TTCAGCGCGGAATATCGATTGGATTACAACCTGCATACTTATCCGAAACCGCTGATCTGCTGGGGCCACGGTTATGTGCTGGGTGGCGGTATGGGCCTGTTGCAAGGCGCGAGCACGCGGATCGTCACGCCGAGCAGCCGTTTGGCGATGCCGGAAATCACCATTGGTCTGTATCCGGATGTCGGCGCCAGTTGGTTTCTCGCGCGGCTGCCGGGCAAGCTCGGTTTGTTCCTCGGCCTGACCGGCGCGCACATGAATGGGCGCGATGCGATCGATCTGGATCTGGCCGACCGCTTCCTGCTCGACGAACAGCAACCGGAACTGATCGAAGGCCTGCTGCAGCTAAACTGGCAGGAACAGATCGATCGGCAGCTCAACAGTCTGCTCAAGGCTTTGCAGCAGGAAGCCGTGGTGCAAATGCCCGAAGCGCAGTGGCTGCCGCGTCGTCAGCAGATCGACGAACTGCTCGACGTCAGCGACGTGGCCTGCGCCTGGAAAGCCATCAGCCTGCAACGCGACAGCAGCGATCCATTGATCGCCCGGGCCGCGAAGACCATGAGCGAAGGCTCGCCGCTGACCGCGCATCTGGTCTGGGAACAGATCATTCGTGCGCGGCATCTGTCGCTGGCCGAGGTTTTCCAGATGGAATACACCCTGAGCCTCAATTGCTGTCGGCACCCGGAATTCAGCGAAGGCGTGCGCGCGCGGTTGATCGATAAGGATCAGAAACCGCACTGGCACTGGCCGGACATCAACAACGTGCCGGACGCGGTGGTCGAGGCGCACTTTCACAAGGTTTGGGAAGGTCGGCATCCGTTGGCGGATTTAACCGCTTACTGAGTCAATCGCAGGCACAAAAAAAGCGGCGCTTCATGCGCCGCTTTCTGTTTGCGGGTGATTACCAGCGGTTGCCACGTCCGTTGTGGTCGCCGCGGCCGCTATGTCGGTCGTAGTTGCCACGACCGCGGCGATCATTGTCCCAACCGCCGCGACGGTGGCCGTCCCAGTTGCCGCGGTCATTGCCGTGCCAGCGACGGCTTTCGTAGTAGCGTGGGGCCGGTTGATAGTGGCGCGGCGCCGATTGGTAATAACGCGGTTGCTGGTAGTACCGCGGTGCCGGTTGGTAGTAACGCGGCTGGGCGTAATAGCGGCTGCCGCCGTTGTAATAAGTGCCGCCTGTGTTGTAGTAGGCCGGTGCCGGTGACGTGTAAACCTCGGAGCTGTAATACGAGTCCGCGTAGGAGTAAGGGGCGCAACCGGCAACGGAAAACATCAACGCAGCAAGCAGAAGAATTCGTCTATACATGGCGGCCTCCTGGACCGCGAGTTGGCCGCACCAGCGACGCTGGCAGGCGACAGTCATTTAATCGGTGACTGTCGAAAAATCAGACAGCGTTTTCCGAATCTGGTGCGACTCTGCAACAAGTTGAAACAAGTGATTGGTGCGGTATCCACGCTGCATCGCAGTGCATCGGCGCACCAACACAAAGCGCCGCCCCGTCCTCGCGTCAAATCCGATCCGACCCACAGCCCCGTGCCAGAGCGCTCTCCGTGACTTGGCACGCCTCTCGCTTTAGCAAACCCGTGCAGGAGTCATATCACAGGTTCGCGGCACCACAATTTGCAATGGCTGACTAGGGTTCCGGCTCGCAATCGCGAGTGGCTGGTCCGAGAGTTGGCGACCTCCAGTTGAGGTTACACGGCGGGACAAAAGCCCGGGAGACAAGCCACCGTTCGCGGTGCCGCGTTGCCTTCCTGTCCGCCCTTGATCAACTGGAGAATCCGCCATGACCCGACTACGTTTGCCCGCCCTGCTCGCCGCCGCGTTCGCCGCGCTTATCAGCAGCCAAGCCCCCGCCGCTCAGAAAGATCACTTCAGCGTCTGCTGGACGATTTACGCCGGCTGGATGCCATGGGAATACGCCGGCAGCCAGGGCATCGTCGATAAATGGGCGAAGAAATACGGGATCAAGATCGACGTCGTGCAGCTCAACGATTACGTCGAATCGATTAATCAATACACCGCCGGCCAGTTCGACGGCTGCACCATGACCAACATGGATGCGCTGACCATTCCGGCCGCCGGCGGCGTCGACAGCACCGCGCTGATCGTCAGCGATTTCTCCAACGGCAACGACGGCATCGTCCTCAAGGGCGACGGCAAAAAGGTCGCCGACCTCAAGGGCATGGACGTCAATCTGGTTGAACTGTCGGTCTCGCACTACCTGCTGGCCCGCGCGCTGGATTCGGTCGACCTCACCGAAAAAGACCTGAAAGTGGTCAACACGTCCGACGCCGACATCTCCGCCGCTTTCAACACCGACCAGGTCAACGCAGTGACGACCTGGAACCCGATGCTCTCGGACATCAAGGCCAAACCGGGCGTGACCGAAGTGTTCAATTCCAGCCAGATTCCAGGCGAGATCATGGACATGATGGTGGTCAACAGCGCCACCCTCAAAGACAACCCGGCGCTGGGCAAAGCGCTGACCGGCGCGTGGTTCGAAGTGGTCGAGTTGATGAACGCCAAGAACGCCGCGAGCAAGGCTGCGCTGGAGCACATGGCCAAAGCCTCGGGCACCGATCTCGCTGGATTCCAGGCACAACTCGACACCACCAAACTGTTCGCCACGCCAAGCGAAGCGCTGAACTTCGCCACCAGCCAACAGCTGCCGGAAACCATGCGCAAAGTCGCCGAATTTTCCTTCCAGCACGGCTTGCTCGGTGAAGGCGCAAAAGACACCAGCGCGGTCGGCATGGCCTTCGCCAACGGCGTGACCAGCGGCGACACCGGCAACCTCAAGCTGCGTTTCGATCCGACTTACGTGCAGATGGCTGCCGACGCCAAGCTGTAAGCCACGGAGGATTTGGCCATGCGCCTGATCAATCGCCACCCGGATCGCCCCAGTCGCCTGTTGTTGGTGATCCTGCCGTTCGCTCTGCTGCTGTTCGCCTATTTCATGGGCTCGGCCGAGCGCCTGGCGGACAACCCTAACGACAAACTGCTGCCCAGCGCCGTGCAGATGACCGATGCGGTCAAACGTCTGGCCTTCAATGCCGACAGCCGCACCGGTGACTACCTGTTGTGGCAGGACACCGCGTCGAGTCTGCGGCGCTTGGCCATTGGGCTCGGCATCGCTGCACTCGCCGGGCTGTGCCTGGGCATCGCCGCCGGCACACTGCCGCTGTTCGGCGCGCCGTTGTCGCCATTATTGACGGTGTTGTCGATGGTGCCGCCGCTGGCGATCCTGCCGATTCTGTTCATCGTTTTCGGTCTGGGCGAGTTGTCGAAAGTCATGCTGATCGTGATCGGCATCACCCCGGCGCTTGCTCGTGATCTGGAGCAGCGTGCCCGAGAAATCCCGGTCGAACTGCTGATCAAGGCGCAGACCCTCGGTGCTTCGACCTGGACGCTGATGCTGCGCGTGGTGTTGCCGCAGTTGCTGCCGCGCTTGCTGATCTCGTTGCGGCTGATGCTCGGCTCGGCGTGGTTGTTCCTGATTGCCGCCGAAGCAATCGCCTCCACTGACGGCCTCGGCTACCGGATTTTTCTGGTGCGGCGTTATCTGGCGATGGACGTGATTCTGCCGTACGTGGTGTGGATCACCCTCCTCGCCTGGCTGATGGATTGGGGCCTGAAATACCTGACGCGGCGGGCGTTCCCTTGGTATGAAGGGGCGGCCAAATGAGCTTCATCACCGTGAAAAACGTCTGGCAGCAATACGCCGATCAAGTGGTGCTCGAAGGCTTGAACCTGAATGTCAACGAAGGCGAATTTTGCACCTTGGTCGGCGCCTCCGGTTGCGGCAAATCGACCTTCCTGCGTCTGCTGCTCGGTCAAGAAACGGCGAGTCGCGGCGAGATTCTGCTCGACGGTCAAGCGCTGGCCTGCGAACCGGATGCCAGCCGTGGCGTGGTGTTTCAGCGCTACTCGGTGTTCCCGCATTTGAACGTGCTCGACAACGTCGCCCTCGGCCTCGAATTGCCGCGTGCGCCGCTGCTGGGGCGGTTGTTCGGCAGCGCCAAACGTGACGCGCGCGAACAGGCTGCGGCGCTGCTGCACAAAGTCGGCCTCGGTCATGCGCTGGACAAGTATCCGGCGCAGTTGTCCGGCGGCATGCAGCAACGGCTGGCGATTGCTCAGGCGCTGATCATGAAACCGCGCGTGTTGCTGCTCGACGAACCGTTCGGCGCGCTCGATCCGGGCATCCGTAAAGACATGCACGCCTTGCTGCTGGAGCTGTGGCGCGAGACCAGACTGACCGTGTTCATGGTCACCCATGATCTGTCCGAAGGCTTCAGCCTCGGCACGCGTCTGCTGGTGTTCGACAAGGTCCGCCTCGACCCGCACGCCCCCGGCGCCTATGGCGCACGCATCACCTACGACATCCCTTTGAACAGCGACCGCCGCGCCCAACGCGCCGCCGTCGACGCCCTGCCGTTGCCACTGGCAGGCGCCCTTCGCACCGCTTGAGAGGACTGCTCTGATGAATAAGCCGATGACTGATTCGACCCAACTGTTTCCACCGTTCGCCGAAGAAATGCTCCCCGGTGGCGGCCACCGTTCCTTCGTGTTGAAGCGCGGCCAATTGCTGCGCCTGACCGATCTGCGCGGCGGCGCCAACGTCAGCCTGACCCTGCTCAACGCCAACGAAAAAACCGAGAGGCTGAACCTGCCCGACAGCCTCAAATGCCAACACACCGCCAAGCTCACCAGCGGTCACTGCCTGTACTCGGACATGGGCCGCGTGCTGGCCGCAATCACTGCTGACACCTGCGGCTGGAGCGACAGCCTCGGCGGTGTGCTCTGCGCCGAAGAGGTCGCAGAAAAGTACGGTCAGGGCCGCTATCAGGAATTGCGCAACGGCTTCTTTCGCAACGGCACCGACAACCTGTTGGTGGAACTCGGCAAGTGGGGTTTGGGCCTGTCCGACCTGTTGATGACCCTCAATTTGTTCAGCCGCGTCAACGTCGATGAGGCCGGGCGTTTCCACTTCGTCGAGGGCAATTCCAAGGCCGGCGACTACATCGAACTGTACGCGCCGATGGACACGCTGGTGGTGCTCACCGCGCTGCAACACCCGATGGATCCGGCGCCGGAATATGCACCAAAACCGCTGAAGCTGAGCTGGATGAACGCCGACGCCAGCGTCGCCGAACACTGCCGCACTTCGCGCCCGGAAAATGAGCGCGGCTTTATCAACACCGACCGTTTGTTTGCCTGAGGATCGCTGCCATGTCAGTTGCTATCGCCACTTCGCAAAAACAACCCGACGCTGCGGTGTACCGCGCCACGATCCCGGTCGGTGAGCCGTGGCTGATGGAGGTCAAGGCCGGGCAGACCCTGCGCATCCTTGATCTGGAAGGTAATCAAGCGGTCGATACGTTGTTCTACAGCGTCGCCAATCCCAAGGAACGCTACGACGTGCAACGCACTTTGCGCCGGCAGAACAGCGTCTATCTGAGCACCGGCAGCGTGCTCTATTCCAACCTCGGCCACGCGATGCTGACCATCGTCGCCGACACCTGCGGACGCCACGACACCCTCGGCGGTGCCTGCGCGCAAGAGAGCAACACCGTGCGTTACGCCCTGGAAAAACGCTACATGCACAGCTGCCGCGACAACTACCTGCGCGCCTGTGTGCATGACGGGCGACTGGGCAAAAGCGACATCGGGCCGAACATCAATTTCTTCATGAATGTGCCGGTCACGGCGGACGGCGGACTGACGTTTGAAGACGGCATTTCGGCGCCGGGCAAGTATGTGGATTTGCGCGCGGAGATGGACGTGATCGTGCTGATTTCCAATTGTCCGCAGTTGAATAATCCGTGCAATGCCTACAACCCGACACCTGCGGAGCTGCTGGTATGGAACTGACTATCCGCCGTTTACGCCGCTTGCTTTTCGCCCTGTGCCAGGCGCGTTCCGGGCAGTGCATCAAATAACCGCTCCCCTGTAGGAGCTGCCGCAGGCTGCGATCTCTTGATTTTGCTTTTTGAAAATTCAAGATCAAAAGATCGCAGCCTGCGGCAGCTCCTACAGGTGCAGCGTGGATTTAAGTCATCCGGGACGGCCCGGATGTCTGTCAAAAAACGGCGGGACGGCCCGCTTCCCCTTCAGGGGTTATGCCATGTTCGAAAAAATCCTCATCGCCAACCGTGGCGCCATCGCCTGCCGCATCCTGCGCACCCTCGCCTCATTGCAGGTCAAAGGCGTGGCCGTGTATTCCGAAGCCGACGCCGCCAGCCTGCACATCCTGCAAGCCGATGAAGCGCACAGCCTCGGTGAAGGCGCCGCTGCCGGCACGTATCTGGCCGTCGACAAGATCCTCGCCATCGCCAAGCACAGCGGTGCCACGGCGATCCATCCCGGCTACGGGTTTCTGTCCGAGAACGCCGCGTTCGCCGAAGCGTGCGCAGCACAGAACATCGCCTTCATTGGCCCGACGCCAGAGCAGCTGCGCGTGTTCGGCCTCAAGCACACCGCTCGCGCCCTGGCCAAACAGCACGGCGTGCCGATGCTCGAAGGCACCGAACTGCTCGACAGCCTCGACGCTGCGCTGATCGCTGGCGAACAAGTCGGCTACCCGGTGATGCTGAAAAGCACCGCTGGCGGTGGCGGCATCGGCATGCGCGTGTGCCGCAGCGCCAGCGAATTGAGAGAATCGTTCGAGGCAGTCAAACGCCTCGGTCAGAACAACTTCAGCGACGCCGGCGTGTTCATCGAGAAGTACATCCAGCGCGCCCGCCATTTGGAAGTGCAGGTGTTCGGCGACGGTCGCGGTGAAGTCATCGCCCTCGGCGTGCGCGACTGCTCGGTGCAACGGCGCAATCAGAAAGTCCTCGAAGAAACCCCGGCACCAAACCTGCCCGACGGCATGGCCGAAGAGCTGTGCGCGGCGGCGATCAAACTGGCGAAAGCCGTTAACTACCGCAGCGCCGGCACCGTGGAATTCGTTTTCGACAGCGAGGCGCAGCGCTTCTATTTCCTCGAAGTGAACACGCGCTTGCAGGTCGAGCACGGTGTCACCGAACAGGTCTGGGGCGTGGATCTGGTGCGCTGGATGGTGGAGCTGGCCGCCGGTGATCTGCCGCCACTGAACGAGTTGTCTCGTCAGTTGAAACCCGAAGGCCATGCGATTCAGGCGCGGCTGTATGCGGAGGATCCAGGACGTGATTTTCAGCCGAGCCCGGGCCTGCTGACGGCTGTGCAGTTTCCGCCGTCCAACGGCATTCAACTGCGCATCGACACGTGGGTTGAGGCGGGTTGCGAGATCCCGCCGTATTTCGATCCGATGATCGCCAAGGTCATTACCTGGGCGCCCACCCGCGAGCAGGCACGGGCCGAATTGCATCAAGCGCTGGGCGACAGTCTGTTGTACGGCGTGGAAACCAACCGTGATTACCTGCGGCAGATTCTGCTCGACACGCCGTTCGCCAGCGGTGAGCCGTGGACGCGTTGTCTGGAAGGTCTGGACTATCGCGCCAACACTTTTGAAGTGCTCAGCGCAGGCACGCAAACCAGCGTGCAGGACTATCCCGGTCGCCTCGGTTACTGGGCGGTCGGTGTGCCGCCGTCGGGGCCGATGGACAGCCGCGCGCTGCGTCTGGGCAATCGCTTGCTCGGCAATGCTGAAGGCGCGGCGGCGCTGGAAATCACCATGAGCGGGCCGTTGCTGCGCTTCAATTGTGCAGCGGTGATCGCGGTGACCGGTGCGCCGATCGCGCTGACGCTTGAGGGTGACAGCGTGCCGATGAATACCGCCCTGCTGATCCCGGCGGGTGCGACGTTGCATCTGGGTAGCATCAGCGGTGCCGGGGCGCGCAGCTATCTGTGCCTGCGCGGTGGCTTGCAGGTGCCGGATTATCTGGGCAGCAAAAGCACTTTCACGTTGGGTCAGTTTGGTGGCCACGTTGGTCGCGCGTTGCGCGCGGGTGACGTGTTGCATGTGCCTGCTCTGACTGATCGCAGCAGCGGTCAACAACTGGCTGAAGAACACGTCACCGCGTTACCTGCGGTGCGGCAGATTCGGGTGATTTACGGCCCGCACGCTGCGCCGGAGTATTTCACTGAGAACTACATCGGCACGTTCTTTGAAACCCAATGGGAAGTGCATTTCAACTCGAGCCGCACCGGTGTTCGGCTGATTGGGCCGAAGCCGGAATGGGTACGCGCGGACGGAGGTGAAGCCGGGTTGCATCCGTCGAATATTCACGACAATCCGTACGCCATTGGCGCGGTGGATTTCACCGGGGACATGCCGGTGATCCTCGGCCCGGATGGCCCGAGCCTTGGCGGATTTGTCTGCCCGGTGACGGTGATCGAGGCGGATTTGTGGCAGCTGGGGCAGCTCAAGGCGGGCGATAAAGTCCAGTTCATTCCGATCGACCTCAAAACCGCCCGCAACCTCGCCCTGAAATGGGATCTCCACTGTGGGAGCGAGCCTGCTCGCGAACGCGATATTTCAGACAACTCAGTATTGATTGATCCACCGCATTCGCGAGCAGGCTCGCTCCCACAGGGTTTGGTGTCGCCTGTAGTGTTGTCGTTGGGTCAGGGGGATGTGCGGCTTGTTGCGCGTGTCTCTGGGGATACGCATCTATTGCTGGAAATCGGCGAGCCGGAGCTCAATCTCGTCCTGCGTTTTCGCGCCCACGCGCTCATGCAAGCCTTGGAACACAAAGCCCTGCACGGCGTGATCGACCTCACCCCCGGCATCCGCTCGCTGCAAATCCATTACCAGCCGGAGCAACTGCCGCTCGCCGATATCCTCGGCATCATCGCCGGCGAATGGGACGCGGTGTGCGCCGCCAACGACCTGCAAGTGCCGTCGCGCATCGTCCATCTGCCGCTGTCCTGGGATGATCCGGCCTGCCAATTGGCGATTGAGAAATACATGACCACCGTGCGCAAGGACGCGCCGTGGTGCCCGAGCAATCTGGAGTTCATCCGCCGCATCAACGACCTGCCGAACCTCGACGAAGTGCAGCGCACCGTATTCGATGCGAGCTACCTGGTGATGGGCCTCGGCGATGTCTACCTCGGTGCGCCGGTGGCCACGCCGCTCGATCCGCGCCACCGTTTGGTGACCACCAAATACAACCCGGCGCGCACCTGGACGGCCGAGAATTCGGTGGGCATCGGCGGCGCTTATATGTGCGTGTACGGCATGGAAGGCCCGGGTGGTTATCAGTTTGTCGGGCGTACCTTGCAGATGTGGAATCGCTACCGCGAAGTGGCGGCGTTTGACGGTAAACCGTGGCTGCTGCGCTTCTTCGATCAGATCCGTTTCTACCCGGTCAGCGCTGAAGAACTGCTGCGCATCCGCCGCGATTTTCCGCTGGGGCGCTTCGATCTGAACATCGAACACAGCCACCTCAACCTCGCCGATTACCAAGCGTTTCTCAGTCGTGAAGCCGAGGGCATCAGCGCCTTTCGCGCTCAGCAACAGGGTGCCTTCAATGCCGAACGCGAACGCTGGATCGCCAGTGGTCAGGCGCATTTCGACAGCGAAGAAGCGGTGGTCGAATCCTGCGAGGACGCGCTGCTGGCGGAGGGTGAACACAGCGTCGACAGCCACATCGCCGGCAATCTCTGGCAGGTGCAGGTCGAGGCTGGCAGCCGTGTTGCGGCCGGCGATGTGCTGGTGATTCTCGAGTCGATGAAGATGGAGATTCCGCTGCTCGCGCCGATGGCCGGCGTGGTGCGCGAGATCCGTGTGCAACCCGGTTCGGCGGTGCGTGCGGGACAACGGGTCGTGGTGCTGGAACTCGACTGAAGCCAATTGAATAAGGATCAACTCATGAATCTGCAACTCGATGTTCTGCGCCAGGCCTATCGCAATGGCGACACCACACCGCGTCAACTGCTGCCGACACTGCGCGACAAAGCAGCCGCGCTGAACCCGGATTATCACCTGTTCATCCACCTGCTCAGCGTCGCCGAACTGGAGCCGTATCTGGCGGCGCTCGATGGTCGTGATCTCGACAGTCTGCCGCTGTACGGCGTGCCGTTTGCGATCAAGGACAACATCGATCTGGCCGGCATTCCGACCACCGCCGCGTGCCCGGATTTTGCTTATGTGCCGGAGCGCTCGGCGACCATCGTCGAGCAACTGATCGCGTTGGGGGCGATTCCGCTGGGCAAGACCAACCTCGATCAATTTGCCACGGGCCTTAATGGCAGCCGCTCGCCTTACGGCGCCTGCCCGAACAGCGTATTGCCGGAATATCCATCGGGCGGTTCCAGCGCCGGTTCGTCGCTGGCGGTGGCCTTGGGCGTGGCGAGTTTTGCTTTGGGCACCGACACCGCAGGTTCCGGTCGGGTGCCGGCGGCGTTGAATAATCTGCTCGGATTGAAGGCCAGCAAAGGGCTGATTTCCACCGCCGGTGTGGTGCCCGCGTGCCGTACGCTGGATTGCGTGACCACGTTTACCGCAACGGCGCGTGAAGCCAGTCAGTTGCTGGCGCTGACGGCGAAACTCGATCCGCGCGATGAGTACAGCCGCCGCAATCCGTCGTGGAATGATGGCTCGGCGTTTGGTGCGCCGCGGCCATTTCGTTTCGGTGTGCCGCGTGCGCAGGATCTGCAGTTTTTCGGTTGTGTTGAAGGGCCGCTGTTGTTCGGCGATGCCATCGACCGACTCAAGGCCTTGGGTGGCGAAGCGGTTGAACTGGATCTGACGCCGTTCCTTGAAGCCGCACGTTTGCTTTACGAAGGACCGTGGGTCGCCGAGCGTTACAGCGTTGCCGGCGAATTGATGGAGCAGAATCCGCAAGCCGTTTTACCGGTGATCCGCGCCGTACTGGCCAAAGCCCCGGCGGTGAGCGGCGTGCAGACTTTCCGCGCGCAGTACCGGCTGCAAGCGTTGAAAGCGCTGTGCGATCAAGCGCTCGAAGGTCTCGACTGTGTACTGACGCCGACCATCGGCCGCCCGGTGACACTCGCCGAACTGCACGCCGAACCGGTGCTGCGCAATTCCGAACTGGGTTACTACACCAACTTCATGAACCTGCTCGACTACGCCGCCGTCGCCGTACCGAGCGGGTTTATGGCCAATGGATTGCCGTGGGGCGTGACGTTGTTTGGGCGGGTGTTTACCGATCAATATCTGTTGAGTGTGGCGGATGCGATGCAGCGTCAGCAGGACACTGCATTGCCGACGCCCGCGAACGTAGCGCGCAATGATCGTGCGCGAATCGTCGTGTGTGGCGCACATCTGCAAGGGTTGGCGTTGAACTGGCAACTGACGCAGCGCGGTGGGCGGTTGCTGGAAACCACGCTGAGCTCGCAGGATTATCAACTGCACGCCTTGGCCGGCGGCCCGCCATTGCGTCCGGGAATGGTGCGGGTGAAAGACGGCGGCGTGGCGATTGCGGTGGAGGTGTGGGAGTTGCCGAGCAGCGAGTTGGGTTCGTTTCTGACCGGGATTCCGGCACCGTTGGGATTGGGCAAGGTGCAATTGGCGGACGGGCGCTGGGAGAGTGGGTTTATCTGTGAGCCGTATGGTCTTGAAGGCGCCAAAGACATCAGCCATCTCGGCGGCTGGCGGGCCTACCTGAAAACCCTGGCCTGACCGCGCCCCCTGTGGGAGCGAGCCTGCTCGCGAAAGCGCAGTGCCAGACACTTCAATGTTGACTGACCCGGCGCCTTCGCGAGCAGGCTCGCTCCCACAGGTTCTTGTATAACCCTGCCGAAGACAGGAACGACCATTCGCGCCGCACATGGAGCAGTTATTTCCCCGCAGTCCCACTAGAATGCATGCCATCGGGCCACTGCCAACGGAACTGCCATGCCGCATCGATCTGCGCTGTACTCCCAACGCTCGCTGGTACTCACGCTGATCGCCCTGCTCGGCGCCGGTTTCCTTGCCACGTCCCTGCTGAGCTACTACGCCTCGCGCGCCTCGATCCGCGACAACATCGTCAACACCGAGCTGCCGCTGACGTCCGACACGGTCTATTCGGAAATCCAGAAAGACCTCGTCCGACCGATCCTGATTTCCTCGATGATGTCCCGCGACACCTTCATGCGCGACTGGGTGGTCAACGGCGAACAAAACCCCGAGCAAATGACCCGGTACCTCAACGAGGTCATGACCCATTACGGCGCCTACACCGCGTTTTTCGTCTCCAATAGCACCCTCACCTACTACCACGCCAAAGGCGTGCTCAAGCAGATCAAAGTCGAAGAACCGCGCGACGCCTGGTACTTCCGCGTGCGCGACATGAAGGATCCGTACGAGATCAACGTCGACCCCGATCTGGCCAACAAGGACAACCTGACCTTTTTCATCAACTACAAAGTCTACGACTACCACGAGCGTTTCATCGGCGCGGCCGGCGTCGGTTTGACCGTCGACGCAGTGATCAAGTTGATCGACAAATACCAGCAGCGCTATCAACGCAGCGTGTACTTTGTCGACACCTTCGGCCGACTGGTGTTGACCGGCGCCGAGGGCGGCCCGGAAGGCGCGCACATCGGCCAGAGTCTTGGCGAAATCGAGAGCATGAAAAGTCTGGTCAGTCAGTTGCCGAAACCGCACAGCGGCAGCTATGAGTATTCCGCTGAAGGCCAGGGACATTTTCTCAACGTGCGCTTCATTCCCGAGCTGAACTGGTACCTGTTCGTCGATAAACGCGAAGACGGTGCATTGAGCGAAATCCGTCAGTCGCTCTATCTCAATCTGTTGATCTGCTTGCTGGTGACGCTGAGCGTGTTGGCGTTGCTCAATCGCGTGATCAAACGCTATCAGCGCAAGATCCAAACGCAGGCAACCCTCGACAGCCTCACCGAACTGCCCAACCGTCGCGGCTTCGACCTGCTTGCCGCGCAAGCCCTGCACGAAGCACAACGCGAGACCAAACCGCTGACGGCGTTGCTGATCGACCTCGATCACTTCAAAGCGCTAAACGACACCTACGGACACATGGCCGGTGACCAGGTGTTGATTGGCTTCGCCCGCGATCTGCAAAGTTGCCTGCGCCACGCCGACATCGTCTGCCGTTGGGGCGGTGAGGAATTTATCGTGTTGCTGAAGGACACCGACGGCGACACCGGTCAGAACATCGCCGAGAAAATTCGTCAGCACGTCGAACAACAGGAATATGCCTACAACGGTCACACCCTGAATCTGACGGTGAGCATCGGCGCCACCACCCTGCAACGCGATGACACCTTGCACAGTCTGCTGTCGCGGGCCGATCATGCGATGTACCGGGCCAAACAAACCGGCCGCAACCGCACCTGCGTGGAAATGCCTCACTCGACTTATGCCTGATTCCGACGTTAAACCCGACCATTGCCCGGCCTGCGGCGCCCGCAACGACTGCAGCCTGGCCGACCCGCGCACTGCCGACCGCGAGTGCTGGTGCTACGGCGTGAGCATCGACCCGGCGGTGCTCGAAGCGCTGCCGCCAGCACTGCGCAACCAATCGTGCCTGTGCCCGCGTTGCGCGCAGGTCGAGGCGCAACTGCAAGCGGCCAAGCGGCCGATCCCGTAAGATGCGCGCCCCTTCATTGATCGAACACTGAACATGCGCGTCGACCGTTTCCTCAGCAATCTACCGCGCTTCAACCGTCAGCAGGTGCGCCTGTTACTGGTGGAAAAGCGCGTGCGGATTGACGGAAAAGTCGTCAGCGATCCGCACAGCGAGGTGCTGGAGTTCAGTCGCGTAGAGGTTGATGACGAAGTGCTGCAAGTCGGCAAACCGGCGCGCTATTTCATGCTGCACAAACCGCCCGGCTGCGTCAGCGCCACCCGCGATCCGCAGCATCCGACCGTGCTCGACCTGATCGATGAACCGGACAAGGACGACCTGCACATCGCCGGGCGCCTGGACTTCAACACCACCGGGCTGATGCTGATCACCAACGATGGCGCGTGGTCGCGGCGCTTGACCCAGCCGCAGACCAAACTGCCGAAGGTCTATTACGTCGAGACCGAGCAGGAAATTGGCGCGGAATATGCGATCACCTTTGCCGAGGGGATTTACTTCGCGTTCGAGGATCTGACCACGCAGCCGGCGCAACTGGAGCTGCTCGGCCCACGCTCGGCGCGGCTGAGCATCGTCGAGGGGCGTTATCATCAGGTGAAGCGCATGTTTGGTTTCTTCAACAACAAAGTCCTGCGCTTGCACCGTGAATCCATGGGGCGGTTACAGCTCGATGACGCGCTAAAACCGGGCGAGTACCGCGCTTTGCGCACCGAAGAGATTCATTTGTTCTAAGCCCGCGACCGCTGAGCAGAAGTTGTCGAACAATTTACCAACGGCACTTGCGCGATCCTGCCTCCCCTGCTTGAATCAGGACGTCGGCCGAAATGTGACCGACGAGTCACAACATACCTCTAAGAAACTTTTTGTCGGTCGTCAGCCCCAAGGGCTGCGCCTCAGCCGACAAACTGCCCGCCAATAACAATACCCGTCGACCTGCCTTATCGGATCGACATGGGCCAAGCAAATTCCAGGCGTATGCCTACCTGTCACAAAGCTCGTGCAATCTCACCATTGCGCGCATACCCGCTTGCTTGCCAGGAGTCTTATGACATGAGGCCAGAAATCGCTGTGCTGGATATACAGGGTCAGTATCGGGTTTACACGGAGTTCTATCGCGCAGACGCCGCAGAAAAGACCATCATTCTGGTCAACGGCTCGATGGCCACGACTGCGTCGTTTGCACAAACCGTGAAGAACCTGCACCCGCAATTCAACGTGGTCTGCTACGACCAGCCCTACGCGGGTCGGTCAAAAGCCCACAACCGCCACGAGAAACATCTGACAAAGGAAGTCGAAGGGCAAATCCTGCTGGAGCTGATTGACCACTTTGGCGCAGAGCACGTGCTGTCGTTTTCCTGGGGCGGTGCTGCGACTCTGGTCGCCCTCGCCCACCAGCCTCGGCGTATCGAACGGGCGGTGATCAGCTCGTTCTCGCCGGTGATCAACGCGCACATGCTCGACTACCTTGAACGTGGCGTCGACTACCTCGGCCAGCGCGACGGCGACCGCGTCGGCCATCTGGTCAACGACACCATCGGCAAACATTTGCCTTCGCTGTTCAAGCGCTTCAACTACCGCCACGTCAGCAGCCTGGCCGAGCACGAATACGGGCAGATGCATTTCCACATCAGCGACGTGCTGCACAGCGACCGGCAGTGCTACTTGAACGCGGCGAAAAAGATCAACGTGCCAGTGCTGTTTTTAAACGGCGAATGGGACGAATACACCGCCGCCGACGATGCGCGCCTGTTCGGCAACCACGTCGCGCAGAGCACCTTCACCACCCTGCAAGCCACCGGGCATTTTCTCGATATGGAGCACAAAGCGGCGTGCCGCGATAGCCAGAACGCCTTGCTCGGCTTTCTGAAACCGGCGCAGCAAACCAGCCGAACGCGTTACTCGTTTGTTCAGGATCAACATGCATTGGCTATTTGAAAAAGTGTCGTCGCGCGCGAGCCTGCGGGGTTGAGCTTTTGATTTGCGACCCGCAGTGCTCGCCCGCGATTGACCGTTTTCAACGATACAAAGCGCTCTTTTGCAAAAGAAAAACTTCAAATCCGTGGCCGAGTCTGGTACAAAGTCAGCCGCTCTGAGCGGGTATAGTTTAATGGTAGAACAGTAGCTTCCCAAGCTTCCGACGAGGGTTCGATTCCCTCTACCCGCTCCAATCAAATTTTGTCTCACGTCGTGATTTTTTTGACGGGGGATGCAGGAATACAGAAAACCGGCCTATAGGGCCGGTTTTTTTGTGTCCGGGGTTTGGCAAGTGCAGTGAACACGAGGCGTCCCACCTTTATTTAATTCCCTTATTTTGTGAGTTATTGCTAATTTCAGAAGATAAGCCACAATATTCAGGAGTTATCGTTTCTCGCTAAACGATTTTGAGTGATCGCACCTTTCATTCGTTGAAGCATTCTCCAGGCAGTACACACATCATGTTGGACTTAAGCCTCAGCACGCCTGACGAAATCATTAAAAAACTGGGCTCACGTCTACGTACGGAGCGCTTGGCGCTTGGCATGTCGCAAGCCGATGTGGCCTCACGCGCCGGCGTCGGTGGCAACACAGTGTCCAGCATGGAAGCCGGGCGCAATGTGAGTTTCGAGAGCCTGGTGCGAGTGGCCATGGTGCTTGGACGTGGTAAAGAACTTGAAGGGTTGTTCCAGCCAAAGCTCGATACCCTCGATGACATCTTGCGCTACGAAAAAAGCGCCAAGCGTCATCGCATCAAAAGGAAATCCGACGATGCTTGAACAGGTTGATGTCTTCTACGATGGCTGGGGCGAACGCTGGCGGTGGGGCACGCTCGTTTCCACAACGGCCTTGACCGGCCGGCCGCTCATTGCGTTTGAGTTCAGTGATGAGGCCAAAAAGAAAGGACTGGAATTATCGTCCTTGCGCCTTCCACTGGAGGGAGCCCGGCTGCGACGGGATTTTCCGTCTCATCAAATGAGTCTGCCCG
Organism: Pseudomonas rustica; assembly: GCF_049959085.1. NCBI lineage: Bacteria > Pseudomonadati > Pseudomonadota > Gammaproteobacteria > Pseudomonadales > Pseudomonadaceae > Pseudomonas > Pseudomonas rustica. The sequence continues at coordinate 4,075,091 of NZ_CP188200.1, forward strand.
GCCCGGTCTATGATTCCCTGCCTGACGGCTGGGGCATGCTTTTGATGGATCGCTTGTTCAAACGTCGCGGGCTCAACCCGGCGCGAATCGGCCCTTTGGAGCGACTGGCCTACATCGGCAACAATGCCATGGGCGCCATGTCGTTTGAGCCGGTTGCACCCGAAGCGCTGGAACCGCAGATCCACGTTCCCATTGCCCTGCTGGCAGCCGAAGTACGCGAAGTGCTCAAAGGCGAAGGTGGCGAACTCCTGCAAAAACTGCTGCTGGTAGGAGGCTCTCCGCAAGGCGCCAGACCCAAGGCTTTGGTTTATCGCGACCCTGAAACCGAAATCTTTACCACTGCGGCCACGCCGGGGTTTGAAGCCTGGCTGGTGAAATTCCCCGCACAGCAAGAACACCCCGAAGTCTGCGCCATAGAAATGGTTTACGCCGAATGCCTGCGCATGTGCGGCATCCAGACACCTGACACTCAGTATTTCAGCCTGCCTGACGGAATGGCCGCCTTCGCCAGCAGACGCTTCGATCGACAAGATGGCTTACGCGCGCCCATGCAACGTCTCGCGGCTTATACCGGCGCGGATTTCCAATCCCCGGGTGCATTGGATTACGTCAATTTCTTGCGCGCCACTCACAAATGCACCAACGACGTTCGAGAAAAAGCACTCGCATTCGAACGCGTGGTTTTTAATGTCGCCTTCAACAACCGCGACGATCACCCGAAAAACTTCGCCTACCTCATGACTGCCAGCGGCGATTGGAAGCTGGCGCCGGCTTACGACGTCACTTTTTGCGAGGGGCCTGGTGGATATCATCAGATGGACGTGATGGGTGAAGCCCTGGAGATTGACCGCAAGGCCATGCTCAAGCTTGCGCAGGAAGCAGAGGTTCCAGCCAATAAAGCCGCTGAAATGATTGATGGGGTTTGCGACATTGCCAGTGAGTTTTCAGTGACGGCCGAACGTCTTTATCCCGGTTTGATCACCCGGGAGACACTGCTCACTATCCAAAACCGGATCGACAATAACGTCGCAAATCTGCGTCGGAAATAAGCTGGGACTTCTGCGATATGAACCCGCTATTCGGCTGGTTTCTAGTGAGTTGCTGCGCGCGGACGCAACCCTTTGCAACACACTCTCCGCTCGCCTTTTCCTACCCTTCCTAGACTGCATAAACCATTGAGGTCATCAGCGGACGATGACCTTTCGGTGGCTCCACTGTTGATCACAAAAAACCAGTAGGTATAGTAACTACCAAGCACACCACAAGGAGGTGTTGTGAATAGCCGTTTTTTAATCGGCCAACTCGTCGCAGACGGTTGGTATCTGGTGCGGATCAGAGGCAGTCACCATCACTTCAAGCATCCGAGCAAACCCGGATTGGTCACTGTGCCGCATCCGAAGAAGGATCTTGCTCAAAAAAACGGCCATCAGTATTTTGCAGCAGGCGCTGCTTTGACTCACTCAGTCAGTTGCGCCATGGAGGACAACACACATGCTTTATCCGATTGCGATTTCAATAGGTGATGACGAACACGCCTGGGGCGTGGAAGTGCCGGACATTCCTGGCTGTTTTTCCGCAGGTGATGACCTCGACGATGCTGTCGCCATGGCTCGCGAAGCGATCGAAGGCCATTTCGAGATTCTGGCCGAGGACGGTGCGCCTATCCCGTCCGCCAGCAAACTGGGCGTGAATGTGGCCAATCCGAAATACGCCGGTTGCGCGTGGGCGGTGGTGGACATCGACGTGGTCAAATATTTGGGCAAAGCCCAGAAGCTCAACATCACCCTGCCGGGGCACCTGCTTAATCGTATTGATGAGTATGTGTTGCACCATCCGGAAGAAAGGAGCCGCTCGGGGTTTCTCGCGTCGGCGGCTTTGAAGGTGTTGCAGCAGGGTTGAATTCGTCTTTGTCTTAAGGGCATTGGAAATGAGCCATTCACTGCGACAACATTTTGAAAGAGCACTCATCCCATGACGCAAAACATCTACGACGATCCCGAGTTTTTCCAGGGCTACAGCCAGATGAACCGCTCCATCGGCGGGCTCGATGCCGCGCCGGAATGGCCGGCGCTCAAGGCGTTGCTGCCGGTCATGCATGGTTTGAATGTGGTCGATCTGGGTTGTGGTTATGGCTGGTTCAGCCGTTGGGCCAGTGAGAGCGGCGCCGCCAATGTGCTGGGTCTGGATGTTTCGGAGAAGATGCTGGATCGCGCGCGGCAGACTACGGTGGCGACGAATATTCGTTATGAACGTGCCGATCTTGAGCAGCTCGACCTGCCGGTTTGCAGTGTTGATCTGGCGTACAGTTCACTGGCGCTGCACTACATCAAGAACTTGTCAGGGCTGTTTGCTCATCTTTATGCGGCGTTGAAACCGGGTGCGCACTTTGTGTTTTCCATCGAGCATCCGATTTTTATGGCCCCGCGTAATCCGGGGTGGTTGGTTGATAGCGGGGGCAACAAGCGTTGGCCGCTGGACAGTTATCAGATGGAAGGTGAGCGGGTGACCCATTGGTTGGCCGAGGGCGTGATCAAGCAGCATCGTACGATCGGGACGTTGCTCAATTCGTTGATTGAGGCGGGGTTCACCATTCGTCATGTCAACGAATGGGGGCCAAGTGATGCCGAGGTGGCGGCGCAACCGGCACTGGCGGAAGAGCGGGAGCGGCCGATGATGATGCTGGTCGCGGTGCAGCGTTGAATGGATTCAACCTTGGAATAGCCCCTCACCCTAGCCCTCTCCCAGAGGGAGAAGGAACTGACCGAGATGCCGTCCAAAGCTACGTCGACCTGCGATATCGAGCCGAACTCAGGATTTGAAAAGCCCCCAAATCAGCTCCCTCTCCCTTGGGAGAGGGCTGGGGTGAGGGGCTCGCTTGACGCCATCCCACCGCTCTCAAGTCGAACAAAGCATTCGTTCGTTTCAGCGAGTCGCAACGATAAACAATCGCGGAAACGGCAACAGCACCGACCCATCCGCCAACGCCGGATAAGCCTTCGCGACTTCCCTCAGGTATTGCTCCAGATATTCCGCCCGCTCCGCTTCAGTCAGCGGACTCAAAAACGGAATCAACCCGCTACCCTTGAACCACTCAACCACCCCTGCTGCGCCAGCCGACAATTGATGGTGATACGTCGTGCGCCAGACATCGACCCGCGCGCAGTGCGGGCGCAACATCGAGAAATAATCGCTGGCACTCGCCATGTCCGTCCGCTGTCCCGCCGCGCCGGCGAGCTTCGCGGCCCACGGGCCATTGGCGGCGACTTTACGCATCAAGCGGTGGGACGGTTCGTTGAGGTTATCCGGCATCTGAATCGCCAGACTGCCGCCCGCCGACAACTTGTTGGCCAACGCGGGCAACAACGCTGCGTGATCCGGCACCCACTGCAACACGGCATTGGCGAAGATCACATCAAACGGCCCGGCGTCCGCCCATCGATCAATCTCTGCCACCTCGAACTGCAACTGCGGTAAACGCTTGCGTGCCGCGTCGATCATGTCGGCCGAGCTGTCCAGCCCGCAGATTTTCGCCTCAGGAAAACGCTGCAGCAGAAGCTCCGTCGAATTGCCCGGGCCACAACCGATATCAACCACCGCTCGCGCCTCTGCCGTGGGAATCGCCGCCAGCAGATCGCGGGCCGGACGGGTGCGTTCATCTTCGAAAGCGACGTATTGCTTGGCGGACCAACTCATTGCGTTCTCCTGTAAGGCGTTTGCTTCAAAACCTGGAAAAAACAGTTGCCGCTACCATACCGTGATCCGACTGGCCGGCGCTGCCCTACCAACGTCCGGTTCCATTCGCTGATTTGTAATTAGAATTTTCACAACGCCGTCAGTGTCTGAATTTCATGCACTCCCCCCAATAAGGAATACGGCTATGAAATTCGCGAAGATTTCCCAGAAGCTTGCTCTGTGGGCCGGTAGCCCGAAGACGTTTATGGGGGCGTTGATCCTGATCGGGCTGTGGGGGATGAGTGGGCCGATTTTTGACTACAACGATACGTGGCAACTGATCATCAACACCTCGACCACGATCATCACGTTCCTGATGGTATTTCTGATTCAGAACACGCAGAACCGCGACACCGACATTCTGCATTTGAAGATTGATGAGTTGCTACTGGTGACAAAGGAAGCGCAGAACGCGATGCTCGGGCTGGAAGCGCTGGATTTGAAGCAACTGGAGGCGTTGCGCAGGCATTACCGCTCGTTGGGCGAGGGCGAGGTGTTTAACCTTGAAGGGCTGGGTGAGAAGAGCAAGTCGAAGCAGGATTTGAATGAGTGCTAGGTTTATCGGGCGAATAAAAACACTTGTGGCGAGGGGATTTATCCCCGTTGGGCTGCGAAGCAGCCCCATTTCTTGCTGCCGAATTCAGCCTGACACACTGCATTGAATGGTTTAACGACTGCTGCGCAGCCGAGCGGGGATAAATCCCCTCACCACAGGGGATCTGTGTTGTCTGTGAGATTAGCGGCTGGCCTGTAAGGCTCTCGCCATTTCCAGGTGATTCTGCAGTTTCGGCAGGGTCTCGTCGGCGAAGGCTTTGATCTCAGGCACGTCAGTGGTCTGCGCTTCCTGCTCGATCTGCTGAATGGCCTCTTCGGTGGCTTTGACCTGACTCGCGGCATAGGCCTGATCAAACGTTGCGCCGTCCTTCACCTCTGGAATCAGCTCTTTAGCCTTGTCGGCGGTTTCTTCGCGCGGCGCGATCGGCAAATCGAGCTTCTTGGCAATTTTCGCCAGATGCTGATTGGCGGTGGTGCGGTCATTGATCACCACGATGGTGTAATCCTTGACCTCTTTGGATTCAGTTTTCCCGTGGGCCAAGCGGCTGGCTTCGATATCAGCCATGCCTTTGGCCGACGCATCGTTGATGAAATCGGCAGGCGACTGGGCAAAAGCACTGGTGGCGCACAGGCTCAACAGCGAAACAACACTCAAATTGCGTAAACGGGTGGCCATCCGGCTCATGGTCGCGCCCTCCTTTTCTCAAAATTCAAGCGGGAGCTTACGCCCCCGCCTCTCAATCAAAACGACTTCACTGACTACTTCGATTTCTGACCGGGCTTGCGGCCCATTTCTGTTTTCGCAGGGTCTTTGTCGACAGTCGTTGTAGTGGTTTTCCCACCTTTGCGACCGGCTTCAGACGCCTTCGTTCGATCGTTAGCGAAGTTTCCCGAGTTCGAGTTTCTTGAATTAGGCATGATTCTCTACCTCTTGGTAATGATCGTGGCGAGCAGGTGCCCGCCTAGATTGAGAATTTTCTGGCCGGCAAAGGTTTAGAAAAGTTGTCGATGCACTGACGAACGGTGAAGCGCAATCAGCTAATGCAGCGCCCGATGATTGCCGCGCTGCGCGATGTACAGTCACCCTCAAGCCTTGTTCGGCATCAGCCCCGGCAACGCATGCACCAACGCGTTGATGGCGAAACCGATGAACATCACCCCGCACAACCGGGTGATCAGCAACTCGTGGCGCTGATACAGCGTGCGCACCCGCTGCGCGCCGACAACACCGATGAGAATAGCGTAGGCGAGCAGCCCGCCAAGGAAGCTCAGGGCGATCAGCGCCGGCAGCATCGACCAGTTGAGCAGCTCGGCACGGCTCGACAGCAGCGCAGTAAACGTCGCCACCGCCACCGGGTAGGCTTTGGGATTGGTCAGCCCGAACAGAATGCCGTGCCAGAATGGATTGCGCGCCGCGCCCTGCGGCTCATTCGTATTGCGTCGCTGCGCCCGCACCGCGCGCCAGCCGAGCCAGAACAAGTATAGACCGCTGAGCACGCCGAGCACGTCGAATGCCGTGCTGCCGATTTCCCGAGCGCCAACAATCGCGATCAGCGCCGTGCTGCACCAGACCACATCGCCGAGCAGATGCCCGCAGAGAAACCCCGCCCCGGCCCGTCGCCCATGGGCCGCGCCAATACCGAACACCGCCAGCACACCCGGCCCCGGCGTGATGCCGTAAATGAAACCCGAGGCCAGAACGGCCATTAGCAACGATAGAGTCATGGAAAACCTGCAAGCGCCAGAACACGTGGCGGCCAGTCTATATCAGCCGATTGCGCCTGATCACTGCCCGTCGTAAAAACGCATGCCGGCGTACGGTTTCTGCCGACACGCTGCGAGTCGCGAGGCCAGATCGCCGACGTGAGCTTCGAGCTTGTGGCCATCCGGATCGAGAAAATAGAACGACGCACCTTCGCTGCGGTTATCGCGCCATTCCCGCACGTTTGCTGCTTTTAGCGTTTGTACGAATAGCGCAAAATCCGCAGCGTTGAGGCTGAAGGCGTAATGGGTGTAGTCGGCGCCCGGCTCGCTAGTGCGTAATGGATCGAACGAGAGGCACAGCCACAGTCCCGGAAGCGAAAGATAGGCACCGGCGTCCCACGTCGCCTCGACGCGCAACTGCAATACGTCACGATAAAACGCCAGACTGCGGTTCAGATCGCTGACGGCGAGGGTCAGGTGGTTGAGGCCGGTGAGCATCGGATCAGTAACCTCTGAAGGTTCGGGAGAGAGTCGGCGGATTTGTAAATACAGCTTAATTCGAACCGAATCCTTGCCCGATGTTGTTGGATAGACGAACGGCTGATCTTCGTGAGTATGACGCTGTAGTATGTTGCACTACAAATCACTACATCGAGACCACCATGTCCGTCATGTCTCTGCGTATCCCGGATGAAATTGCCGATACTCTTGCCAACCTCGCCAAAGCTACCGGCCGCAGTAAGTCATACTTGGCGGTGGATGCATTGCGTGAATATCTCGCAAGAGAAGCGTGGCAAATTGAAGAGATCCAGCAAGCACTGAAAGAAGCCGATGCAGGTGATTTCGCGACTGCTGATGAGGTTCGGGCGATCGCTGAAAAATGGAATGCAAATGCGCGTTGAGTGGCTGAAAACCGCATTAAAAAATCTCGATGACGAAGCTGCCTACATTGCAATTGAGAATCCCAAGGCCGCTTCGGAGTTTGTTCAGGCCATTTTTGCCAGCGTCGATAATCTCACTCGATTTCCCAGCTCAGGGCGCGAAGGACGCTTGCCCGGAACTCGGGAGTGGGCAGTCCCTGATCGCCCCTACTTGATTCCGTATCGTGTTCGTCAGGGTCGATTGCAAGTTTTACGCATCTTCCATACCCGACGCCTCCCGCCAAAAAACTGGTAGCAAGTACTCACACGAACTGCCCTATCCCCTCATCAATCTTCCGATTCAACCAATTCAACGCTTGATCCCCACCCCGTCGCTTGTGCCAAGCCAGCACAAACGTAAACGCCGGAATATCAAACGGTGGCGGCACAACAATCAAATCCCCATGCACCAAATCGCGCACGCTGCGCGATGACACGGTGAGAATCAAATCCGTGCCACTGATCAACTGCGGCGCGACGTTCCAGTGCGGCAGGCTGATCGCGACGCGACGGCGTTCGCGCAGTGTCGTCAGGGCTCGCTCGATTTCCGGTGTGCCACTGCCGCGCATTTCCAGCAAGACATGCGGGCGCGACAGGTAGGTGGGCAGATCGAGCACGCCGTTGGCCGGCAGGGTCTGGCGGTCGAGCAGGCAGACGTAGCGTTCTTCGAACAGCAGCGTGCTGCGCAATTCGTGGGGCATTTCCGGGAAGACGCCGGCGGCGAGGTCGATATCGCCATTGAGCACGCCTTCGAGCATGCCTTCGCGGCTGGCGTGGCTGATTTGCAGGTCGATGCCCGGCGCTTCGCGGCGCAGGGTTCGGATCAGATCGGGGAGGATGATCGCCGCGCCGTAGTCCGACATCGCCACGCGAAAGGTGCGTCGGGCGCTGGCGGGATCGAAGGTGTTTGGTGCCAGCAGCGATTGCACTTGAGCGAGTACTTCAGCGAGCGGTGCGACCAGTTCCAGCGCTCGTGCGGTGGGAGCCAGGGTTGCACCGGCGCGCACCAGCAACGGGTCGCCGAGCAAATCGCGCAGACGCGCCAGCGCATGGCTGACCGCCGGTTGGCTGAGGTGCAGGCGCTCGGCGGCGCGGGTGACGTGCTGCTCGCTGAGCAAGGCGTCGAGGATCACCAGCAGGTTGAGGTCGATGCGGCGCAGATCATTCATTTGATGCATGTTCTGGATGACGAAACGGAATTTAAATCTGCGCGACGAATACTCTAGAGTCCAGCAAAACCTGTTGGAGAATGATCATGAGTACGTTGCAGTGGGCCGGTTTGTTGGCGTTGGCCGCGTTTGCCGGGGCGGTGGTGCCGTTTCAGAGCGCGATCAACAGCAACCTGGCGCGCGGATTGGGCCATCCATTGTGGGCGACGTTGGCGTCGCTGTTGGTGAGTGTGCTGGTGTTGCTGCCGGTGATTTTGGCGTTGCGGTTGCCGCTGCCGTCGCTGGCGTTTATCAGCAAGGCGCCGATGTGGATGTGGGCCGGCGGTGCGTTTGGGGTTTGTTTTGTCGCGCTGGCGGTGGTGTTGCTGCCTAAGCTCGGGGCTTCGGGGTTTGTGGCGTTGGCGTTGGCGGGTCAAGTGTTGGCGTCGATGCTGCTGGATCACTTTGGCTTGTTTGGGTTGGTGGAGAAACAGCTGACATTGCCGCGGGTGTTTGGCGCGGTGTTGTTGATTGCGGGGGTAGTGTTGATTCAGTTTGGCAATTCGCCGGGAAGAGTCTTGGCACCGCAATAAAGATCAAAAGATCGCAGCCTTCGGCAGCTCCTACAGGATTGGATTCGCACTCTGTAGATACTCTGTTTACGGTCAAGCTTTTGCGAGGTCTTTTGCGCTAAAAAGCTTGGCCGTATCGAAATCTTCTCCGGCTTGCATGCAAGCCCACAGGCCGGTCAGGTATTTGCGCATCACGGCGACGATGGCCTGCATCTTTCTCTTTCCTCGCCCGATCAGCGCTTCGTAAAAGGCTTTCACGTTGCTGTCGCAACGAATGGCGGTCAGCGCTGGCATGTACATCGCTGAGCGTAGGTAGGCGTTTCCGCCCTTACTTATCCGTCCAGGTTTATCGATGCTGGTACCTGATTGCGTAAGCCGCACATCGAGTCCTGCATGTCGGCTGACCTGCGCGGATTTAAGCGTCACCGGCAAAGTCGTCAATTCAGCCAGTGCCGCAAATACTGAAATTTCGCCCATCCCCGGCGCCGCGATCATGTGCCCGAACTGGGCGCTTAACGTCGGGCAATTGTCGATCAGTGCCCGGCCTGCGAGCCTGAAACGCTCGATTCGCTTGTCGAAGGCCTCAATGGCTTCTTCTTCGTCTTCAATCAACATCGTCAAGGTTGTTTGAGTAGCCTTCAGCGCATGCAGCTCGTTCTTGGCTCGGGTGCGATGACATGTCAGACGATTGATATGCCTTCCGATAGCCCGCAACTCCAGCTGTATGGCTGTAGGTGGAGTCCACAATCTTGGGCTCATGCGCTCGCCGTATTCAGCTAGCAATTGGGCATCGATTGCATCGGTTTTGCTGTTTTTCAGCATCAGCTTGGCGAAGTTATGAAAGCTCTTCGGATTGATAACCGAAACGGGCAAACCCGCCGCAGCGAGCTCCATGGCCAAATCCAGGTAATAGATGCCGGTGGCTTCCATCACCACGGATAAAGGCTTGAGTTCGAGCAACTTGTTGACCGCCGCCTTACGCCCTGCGGGTGTTTGGTCGATGTTGCAGGCGCCTGCAAAACGACCGTCGTTACGCCAACCCATGGCGGTCGTGCGAGACCCCACATCTAAACCGACATGCATGCTCATGCTTTCAACTCCGAGTGAACTGGGTTAAAAATGCTTCCTGGTTCCCCTGACCTCGAACTTCATGCCACTGCAACCTTGTAATGCGAAGTCCGACTCGTCGGCTTCTCGATACTCTTCGTGGTGGGCAATGAGGCGGGGGGACCTCTCTACAGACAAGGTCAGGAGCAAGTCCTGCCTTTAGGAGCGATCGGTCTCCCCCAGAAAAACATCTTCGTATGTCCGCACCAGTGAGCCTAGATCTCAATTGACTGGTGTGAGGGCAACATACAAGGAGCTGCCGAAGGCTGCGATCTTTTCAGCGGCTCAATATTTATCGAGCGTGCGCAGTTTCTGCGGCAATCCCCACAGCAACAACGCCGCTGCGATCAACGCCGCCACGCCAATGACATACAGCGCCGGCGTGGTGCTGCCGGTGAGATCCTTGATCCGCCCGACCATCACCGGGCTGACGATGCCGCCGAACTGCCCCAGCGTATTGATCACCGCGATCCCGCCCGCCGCACCTGCGCCGGCACCGGCCAGCAACTTCGGTGGCAGCGTCCAGAAGCTCGGAATAGCGGCGATGATGCCGGCGCCTAGCAAGCCGAGGGCGACGATCAGGAACGTGGTGTGATCAGCAAAAATCCCCGCACTGAAGAATCCGATCGCGCCAACCACCACCAACCCCGCGACAAACTTGCGGCGCTCGCCGGTTGCGTCCGACAACCGCCCGATCACGATCATGGTGATCGCACCGCAGATGTACGGAATGGCGGTCAGCAGACCGATCATCACCGGGCTCTCGGTACCGGCGCTGCGGATCAATTGTGGCGCCCAGAAATTCAAGCCGTAAGACGCGACCTGGATCAAAAAGTAGATCAGCCCCAAGGTCAGAAAACCCGGAATCCGTAGCGCCGCCAGCAACGAACCGCCGCTCTTGTGCGGTTCGTGATGGGCAATGCGGCTGGACAGCAATTTTTTCTCGTCAGCGGTCAGCCAGTGCGCGTCCTCGATGCGATCCTTGAGCAGCATCAGCACCAGAAACCCGAGGCCGATGCATGGCAGACCACCGAGCAGAAACAGCCAATGCCAGCCGCGCATTTGCAGAACGCCGTCGAGGTGTTCCAGCACCAGCCCGGAGAACGGTGCGCCGACCAGACCGGCAAACGCCGAGGCCAGAAACAGCATCGAAGTGATGCGTCCACGGAAGTGCTGCGGGAACCACAGTGTCAGGTAATACAACACGCCCGGGGCGAAACCGGCTTCCATCGCGCCGATCAAAAAGCGCAGCGCGTAGAACTGCCATTCGCTGGTGACGAAGACCATCAGCGCCGTCGCCACGCCCCACGACATCATGATCCGCGCGATCCAGCGGCGCGCGCCGACCTTGTAGAGCATCATGTTGCTCGGCACTTCGAACAGCACGTAACCGACCACGAACAGCCCGGCACCGAGGCCGTAAGCGGTGTCGCTCAGACTCAGGTCGGCTTGTAGCTGGAACTTGGCGAAGCTGATGTTGATGCGGTCGAAAAAGGCGAACAGGTAGCAGACCATGATCAACGGCATCAGGCGCCAGGCGACTTTGCTGACCAGGGCTTTTTCGGCGTCGTGATCGACAGACGAGCTCGCGCCCGCCTCCATTACATTGAGGCTCATAGCTTTTCTCCAGGCGGACTGCCGGTGGGCGTCCGATTGTTTTTGTTGTCTGGTTATGACGCTGTTCCTGTAGGAGCCGAGCTTGCTCGCGAAGGCGTCAGGGCAGTCGCATCACTGCTGAATGACACACCGCGTTCGCGAGCAAGCTTTGCTCCTACAGAGGGAGATTCAGGTGGGGATCGGGTGCAGGTCGCAATTGCGCCCGGCCTTGGCCAGTTGGCCGGGGACTTCGTGGCCGAGGAGATCCGGCAATCCGCGCGAGAGCGTCAACAGCAGCGGCAAGTCGATGCCGGTGTGAATGCCGATCTCATCGCACAAATTCACCAAGTCCTCAGTGCAAATATTGCCCGACGCCCCGGGTGCAAACGGACAACCACCGAGACCGCCCAGCGCCGCATCAAATCGCCGCGCTCCTGCCTCGTAAGCCGCCAGCACATTGCACAACCCCAAACCCCGGGTGTTATGGAAATGCAGGGTCAGATCCGCGGCCGAAAGCCGCTGCAAAACCCGCCGTACCAAGCGATCCACCTGACGCGGATTAGCCATGCCAGTGGTGTCGGCGAGGGTGATGCCTTGAATGCCGATCTCCTGATAAGCGTCGACAATCTGCAACACGCGATCCTCGTCAATCTTGCCTTCGAACGGGCAACCGAACGTCGTCGCGATACTGCTGTTGAGCCGCACACCCGAGCCATCGGCAAAAGCAACAATGTCGGCAAACGCCGCCAGCGAATCCTCGCAACGCATGCGCATGTTGGCGAGGTTGTGGCTCTGACTGGCGGACATCACCAGATTCAGCTCATCTGCGCCCGCCTTCAATGCGCGCTGCGCGCCTTTGAGATTGGGGATCAGCGCGACGTAAATCACCCCCGGTTGACGCTGAATGCCTTGGAACACCTGCTCGCCATCACGCAGCGCCGGAATGGCTTTCGGCGACACGAACGAACCCGCTTCGATGCGGCTGAAACCCGCCAGCGACAGTTGATCGATCAGCGCGATTTTGTCGACGGTTTCCACCCACGTCGGCTCGATCTGCAAGCCGTCGCGAGGCGAGACTTCCTGGACGATCAAGGTTTGCGAATAGTCGGAAATCATTGCACTACTCCCTGGCTTTTCAGGCGTTCGATGTCGAGTTCAGTCAGGCCGAGACCGGCGAGAATACCGTCGGTGTGCTGGCCGAGGGTCGGCCCAGACCAGTTCACGCCGCCGGGGGTTTCCGAGAGTTTCGGCACGATGCCGGGCATCTTCACGGTTGCGCCGCCGGGCAGTTCGGCGTCGAGCAGCATGCCGCGCGCCTGATAGTGCGGATCGGCGACGATGTCGGCCACCGAATAGATGCGCCCGGCCGGGACTTCGGCAGCTTCGAGGGCGGCGAGCACGTCGTTGATCGGCAGGCTGCTCGTCCAGTGAGTGATCGCGGCGTCGAGCATGCCACTCTTGGCCGCACGGCCGTCGTTGTGGGCGAATTCTTCGGCGTCAGCCAGATCATCGCGACCGATGGTTTGCATCAAACGCTTGTAGATCGGATCGCTGTTGCCGGCGATCACCACGTAAGCGCCGTCAGCCGTAAGGTACGTGTTGGACGGTGCGATGCCCGGCAACGCGCCGCCGCTGCGTTCGCGAACGTGGCCGAGCATGTCGTATTCCGGCACCAGACTTTCCATGACGTTGAACACGCTTTCGGCCAGCGACACATCGACGATCTGGCCACCGCCCTGCCCGGTTTTGACCCGCAGCAGCGACATCAACGCGCCGATCACCGCGTGCAAGGATGCCAGCGAATCGCCGAGGCTCACGCCCACTCGCGCCGGTGGCGAACCGGGGGTGCCGGTGGTGTAGCGGATGCCGCCCATCGCCTCGCCAATCGCGCCGAAACCGGGGCGATCACGGTAGGGGCCGGTCTGGCCGTAACCGGAAATACGCACGAGGGTGAGGTTGGGGTTGAGCGCGTGGAGTACGTCCCAGCCCAGGCCGAGTTTTTCCAGCGCGCCGGGGCGCAGGTTTTCGATGATCACGTCGGCGTCGGTCGCCAGTTGCTTGACCAGTTCGATGCCTTCCGGGGATTTCAGATTGAGCGCCAGCGACTGCTTATTGCGCGATTGCAGGTACCACCACAGCGACGTGCCTTCGTGCAGCTTGCGCCATTTGCGCAGCGGGTCGCCCTGACCCATGGCTTCGATCTTGATCACCTCGGCGCCGAACTCGGCGAGCATGCGCGCGGCAAACGGCGCGGCGATCAGGGTGCCGATTTCGATCACTTTGATCGCACTCAGGGGGGCAGTCATCGCGGGGTACCTCTTGTTCTTGGAATATGCCGGCAAGACTAGAGGTGCGATGGTGGAAGAATCCAACCTTCGTTCGGCAAAGGGCGTTCGCGAAATGCGAACGCACCGCCCCTGTAGGAGCTGCCGAAGGCTGCGATCTTTTGATCTTGCTCTTAAAACAACAGATCAAAAGATCGCAGCCTTCGGCAGCTCCTACAGGGGGGTATCTGCGACACAAATGATAGGCATATCAGCCTCGCAAATGCTCAAACAACAACCGGCTCACCGGCGACAACCCCGCCTCATCGCGCACCACCACAATCAACGCGCGATCCGACCAGTCATCGGTCAACGGCACCGCGTGCAGCCCCAGCGCCTGACCAAACAACTCATACGCCCGCTGCGGCAAAATTCCGATGCCCATGTTGGCCTGCACCATCCGGCACACCGCATCAAACCCCGGCACATGAATGCGAATGCGCAGCACCTTGCCCGCCTGCCGCGCCGCCGCGTGGGTGCGCATGTTGATCGAACTGGCCGCGTGCAACCCGACGTAATCACTGTCCAGCGTTTCGGCAAAAGCCACCGATTCACGCGCGGCCAACGGATGCTCCGGCAGCATCACCACCACCAGTTTGTCCTCGCGGTACAACACGCTGTGCAGGCCCTTGATGTCGCTGTCGTTGGAGCAAATACCGAGATCCGCGACGCCATCGAGCACGCCCTGAATCACCCCGGCACTGGGCCGTTCTTCAAGGTCAGTCTTGACCTGCGCATGCCGCGCGGAAAAGTCGCGCAAGTCTTCCGGCAGAAACTGAATGATCGCCGACAGGTTCGCCAGCATGCGCACATAGCCGCGCACACCGTGGCTGTGCTCGCCCAGTTCCAGGCCCATCTTCTCGACGTTAAACAACATCTGCCGCGCATGGTGCAGCAGCGTTTCCCCCGCCGGCGTCAGCGTCATGCCCTTGGCCTGGCGCACGAACAGGCTGATGCCCAGCGCCTCTTCCAATTCCATCAAGCGCTTGCTCGCCGCCGACACCGCAATGGCTTCGCGCGCGGCGGCGCGGGTCAGCGTGCCCTCTTCATGCACGGCGACAAACAGTTGCAGGGTGATCAGGTCGAGGCGGCGAATCAGGCTTTTTTGCAGCATGGAAGTCTCGCTGGCGGGGACATTCGAGTCGGCAGGATAGCCCGGTTTTCGTTGAAGTCAGACATGTGATTAATCCGCCGACGTTCGTGGCTTCGCCCTACAAACAAAACTCTGTTGCCTCTCAGGATTCGCGGAATCGGCCTATTTTTGTCCGACTTTTCGCTCTGTAAAGTCTGGCAACACACACAAATTGCAACACCCCATGGATCGCTACGCTCAAGGAATGTCGCCTGTGAATCTTCCGTTGCACACCCCGAATCTGTATTCCAATTTTCGCAAGATCATTGCCCTCGCCGACTACGATTGGGACATCGCCGAACAGGGCAAAGTCGCCGGTCTCAATGTCGAAGTAAAAAGCCCCAACCACCTGCTCGATCAGTACGGGCGTGAATTCCATCACTTCTGCACGACCTCTTATCTCGGGCTCGATCACCACCCGGCCCTGCTCGAAGGCGCCATCGCCGCCCTGCGTGAAACCGGCAGCTTGCGTGTCGCCAACTCGAAAAATCGCTGCAAACTGGCGATTCTCGAGCAGTACGAAAACGAGCTGTCGCAACTCTTTGATACGGTCTGTCTGAGCACTTTGTCTTGCAGCGCCGCCAGCGCGGGGATCCTGCCGTTGCTGGCCAGCGGCATCTTCACCGAAGGTCAGCCGCCGGTGATGGTCTTCGACCGCCACGCGCACTACTCGATGAATCATTTGAAAGCCGCGTGCGCCGATGAAACCCGCGTGGTCACCGCGCCGCACAACGACATGGATTTTCTCGAACGCGCCTGCCAGCAACATGGCCGCGTGGCGTATGTCGCCGATGGCGCGTACAGCATGGGCGGCGTCGCCAACATGGAAGGTCTGTTGTATCTGAAGGATCGCTACGGGCTGTTTCTGTATCTGGATGATTCCCATGCGTTGTCCGCGGTCGGTCAGCACGGCGCCGGCCTGGTGCGGCCGCGGGTGGCGGCGCTGGAAGAGGATTGTCTGATCGTCGCGTCGCTGGCCAAGTCGTTTGGCGCCAGCGGTGGTTTGGTGATGCTGGGCAATGAGCGGCAGAAAACCCTGATCCAGCGTTACGGCGGGCCGAGCAACTGGTCGCAGAGTCTCAACTGCGCGGCGATTGGTGCCGGCAGAGCGTCGATCCGCCTGCATCGCAGCGCTGAATTCGCCGCGCTGCAAAGCAACCTTCAGGCTAATATCCGCCTCTTCGACAGCCTGATCAGCACCGATCAATGCCACAGCAACATGGCCATCCGCTTGATCAAATGCGGGCAGGCGGCGGTGGCCAATCAAGTGGCCAGCGAATTGGCCGAACAGGGATTTTTCACCAGTGCGGTGTTTTTTCCGGTGGTTGCACAAGGCAAGGCAGCCATCCGCATTACGCTGCGCGCCGACATGCCGCCAGCACTGATCCGCCGCTTCTGTGAACTGATCACCGAGCTGTTGCGCACCCACCGTTGTGATCTCGACGACTGAAAACAGGGACGAATCATGAACGCCAGCGTCACTCTCCTGATCACCTGTAGCACGGTTTTTCTCGCCCAGTTGGGCATGAGTATTTATTTGCCGGCGCTGCCGGAAATCGCCCGCTATCTGGCGGCGGATCCTGCGCAGGTGTCGTGGGGCTTGTCGCTGTACCTGATCGGCATGGCGCTGCCGATGTTGTTCTGGGGCAGTCTGGCCCAGCGCATCGGCCGCAAACCGGTGTTGCTGGCGGCGCTGGCGATTTACGGCCTGGCCAATCTGGCCTTGCCGCTGGGTTCGACGCTTGAGTGGTTTTTGCTGCTGCGACTGCTGCAAGGCGTCGGCGCCAGCGGTATTTCGGTGATGGCGCGGGTGCTGATCCGCGACAGCTTTCGCGGCGATCTGCTGGCCAAGGCGTTGTCGTGGATTTCGATCTCGTTCGTAGTGGCGCTGGGCATCGGCCAATACCTGGGCTCGATCATCGAGGTGACGCTGGGCTGGCAGGCGATTTTCTACCTGCTCGGCGTGGTCTGCCTGGTGATGGCGCTGATCGTTTCGCGGGTGGCTTTCCCTGCTCTCGCTGACGAACCGGTCAGCGCTTCATCGTGGTCGGCTTATCGGCTGATTCTGCTGCATCGGGCATTTCTTTTGCCGGCGCTGGCCGGTGGTTTGGGCTACGGCGTGATCATCGCCTTCAACACCGCAGCGCCGCTGGTTTTGCAGGGGCCGTTCGCCTGGTCGACGGTGGATTACGGTTTGCTCGGCTGGCCAATCAGCGCGGCGTATTTTCTGGGTGCGCTGGCGGTCAATCACTTCGTGTTGCGCACCGGTCAGGCGTGGTTGATGACCGTTGGCGTCGGTCTGGTGCTGGCCGGTAGCGGCGTGATGTTGCTGGGCAGTCTGGCGGCCAGTTCCATCGCGCTACTGTTTTGGCTGCCGTATTGCGTGGCGGTGTTCGGGCAGTCGTTGAACTACCCGATCAGCCTGTCACGCGCCAACGATGGCGCGCCGATTGCCGGTGCATATGCGATGGCGCTGAGTGGCTTCATTCATCAATTGATGGCGGCGATCATTGGCGCGATGGCCAGTCTGATCGCCAGTCCACAGGCTTGGCCATTGTCGCTGCTGTGTACGTTGCTGGCCGTCGGCGCGATGCTTTGCGTGAAGTTCGCGCCGGGGGATGGCAAGCGTTAGAAGGCGTTGCGGAAGATTTCCTCGATTTGCCGTTGATCCGCCGCGCGCGGGTTGGTAATGCCGCAAGCGTCTTTCAGTGCATTGGTGGCGAGGATCGGGATGTCGCTGAGTTTGGCGCCGAGTTCGCGCAGACCGCTCGGGATGTCGACGTCTTTGGCCAAGGTGCGGATCGCGGTGATCGCCGCTTGCGCGCCCTCCTCGGCGCTGAAACCACGAATGTCAGCACCCATGGCGTGGGCGACATCGGTCAGGCGATCGGCGCAGACCAGCGCGTTGAAGGTCTGCACATGCGGCAGCAACACGGCGTTGCACACGCCGTGGGGCAAGTCGTAGAAACCGCCCAACTGGTGCGCCATCGCATGCACAAAACCGAGCGAGGCGTTGTTGAAAGCCATGCCGGCGAGGAACTGCGCGTAGGCCATGTTCTCCCGCGCGGCGAGATCTGTGCCGTCGCGCACGGCCAGGCGCAGGTTGTTGCTGATCAGGGTGATTGCTTTCAACGCGCAGGCGTCGGTGATCGGGTTGGCGGCGGTCGAAACGTAAGCCTCGATGGCGTGGGTCAATGCGTCCATGCCGGTGGCGGCGGTCAGGCTTTTGGGCATGGCGACCATCAGTTCCGGGTCGTTGACCGACAGCAGCGGCGTGACATTGCGGTCGACGATGGCCATTTTCACGTGACGCGATTCGTCGGTAATGATGCAGAAACGGGTCATCTCGCTGGCGGTGCCGGCGGTGGTGTTGATCGCGATCAGCGGCAGTTGTGGCTTGCTCGATTGATCAACACCTTCGTAATCACGGATTTCCCCGCCGTTGGTCGCACACAAGGCAATGCCCTTGGCGCAGTCGTGGGGCGAACCGCCGCCCAGCGACACGACGAAATCGCAGCGGGTCTCCTTGAGCAAACCCAGCCCGGATTCGACATTGGCGATGCTCGGGTTCGGTTTGGCGCCGTCGAAAATCACCGAATCGATGTCCTGCATCGCCAGCTTCTCGGCAACCATCGTCGCCACACCGGCCTTGGCCAGACCCACGTCGGTGACGATCAGCGCTTTGCGAAAACCGTAGTTGCGGATCGCGACCATGGCTTCGTCGAGGCAGCCGTTGCCCATGA
The DNA here is from genome assembly GCF_049959085.1 of Pseudomonas rustica. Lineage (NCBI taxonomy): Bacteria > Pseudomonadati > Pseudomonadota > Gammaproteobacteria > Pseudomonadales > Pseudomonadaceae > Pseudomonas > Pseudomonas rustica. The sequence goes on from NZ_CP188200.1 coordinate 4,093,624, forward strand.
TGTTTACCGCCGGAATGAAAAAGGTGCTGGTCATGCGCGCGTCTCCTGACAGGGGCCGAATCGACTGCTCCGATTCAGCGGATAAGCACAGCATCGACCGATCGGTCAGCGCCGATGTTGATCTGGCTCAATGCCCGCTCGTGATAAAGTCGCCGCCCATCAGCCCCTATGTTTTGAGACCGCCTACGCAATGACCGATTTTCTGGATGTCGACGCCAGCCTTGAAGACTGGAACACCCTGCGCGCCGCGACCGAGTTCAACGGCCTGCTGGTGGGCAATGGCGCCAGCCGCGCGGTGTGGGACGATTTCGGCTACGACTCGCTGTTCGAAAACGCCCGCACCGTGGAGGAGAAACCGCTGAGTGCGTCGGAACTGGCGGTGTTCGACGCTATGCAGACGCGCAGTTTCGAGCAGGTGCTCGGCGCGCTGAAAACCACCAGCCGGGTCAACAAGGCGCTGGCCGTCAGCTCCGCCGCCCCGCGCAATCGCTACTACGCGATCAAGGAAGCCCTGATCAACACGGTGCACGCCGTGCACATTCCGTGGCGACTGGTGAAAGCCTCGACGCTGGCGACTTTGAATGAAGAACTGGCGCGCTATCGCACAGTGTTCACCACCAATTACGACTTGCTCAACTACTGGGCGCTGCAACACCAAAGCGATGCCATCGACGACCTGTTCAACGGCGCCAACGCGAGTTTCGATCTGGCCGAAAGCGCCACTGACAAACCGCGTCTGCTGTACCTGCACGGTGGCCTGCACCTGGTGCGAAATCAGGACGGCACCGCGCGCAAACTGACCTCGACCGAAGGCACGCTGCTCGGCAGCTTCGCGATCAACAATACGATCAAGACGCTGGATGACGTGCCGCTGTTCGTCACCGAAGGGCCGAGTGCGGACAAGCTCAAAACCATTCGCAGTTCGGATTATCTGTCGTTCTGTTATGAGCAATTGCTCGGGCATGGCGACAGTTTGTGCATCTTTGGCCACGCGTTGGCCGAGCAGGATGCGCACATTGTGCGGGCGCTGCGCTTGGCGAAACCGAAGAATGTGGCGATCTCGATCTATCCGCGCAGTGCGGCGTTTGTGCAGCACCAGAAGCGGCACTACGCGCAGGTGTTTGACGGGACGGGGGCTGAGTTGCGGTTTTTTGATGCGAAGACGCATGCGCTGGGCAGTCCGAAATTGTCGGTGCCGGTCGAGGTTTGAAGCAAGATCAAAAGATCGCAGCCTTCGGCAGCTCCTACAGTTAGAATGCGTTCTCCTGTAGGAGCTGCCGAAGGCTGCGATCTTTTGATTTCAGGGTTCATTCCTCAGCGCTGTGCACCACCACCAGCAACTGCGCCTGCACCTCCCCTACCGACCGGATTCGGTGCGGTTTCTGTGCATTGAAGTGCAGCGCATCGCCGCGTTGCAGCAGCACTTTCTCGTTCATGAAATCCACTTCAACTTGCCCTTCGTGAACGAACAAAAACTCCTCGCCCAGATGCTCCTTGAAGGTCTTGTCGCTGAATTCGCTCGGCGGATAGATGATGAACGGCAGCAAATTGCGCTCGCTGACCTGATGCGCCAGCACCGCATAACCCGGGCTCTGATCATTCGCCGCCAGTGACTGCCGCTCGTGGCTGCGCACCAGGCTGTAGCTGTCGAGGCTGACGTTGTCTTCCGAGAACAATTCCTCGACCTTCACGTTCAGCGCTTTCGCCAGCTTCAACGCGGCAGCAATCGACGGGGTATTCAGCCCGCGCTCGACTTTCGACAGATAACTCTTGGTCATGCCGGATTTTTCGGCCAATGCCTCAAGGGTTACGCCAAGTTTTTTTCTCAATAATTTCAAACGGATAGACATGCGCAGCGGTTATTCCATGAAGGAAGCGACGATTTGTGCTTGCCAATGACACTTTGTGTCATATAGCCTCTTTCGTGTCATTTGCAATCACCCAAAGGACACAGACATGGCCAAGACATTAGCATTACCCAAAGACCAACTGGTCAAGCAAGCGCTGACCCAGATGCAAAAAAGCCTTGCGGATAATACGTGGACAGACCGGCAAAAGCTGGCTTTGACTTGCCGGATTCTTTTCGAAAACGGTCACGACTCCGGCCTGGCCGGACAAATCACTGCCCGTGGCCCGCAGCCCGGCACCTATTACACTCAGCAACTGGGCCTGGGTTTCGACGAAATCACCGCGAGCAATCTGCTGCTGGTCAACGAGGATCTGGAGGTTCTCGAAGGTCACGGCATGGCCAACCCGGCCAACCGTTTTCACAGCTGGGTGTACCGCGCTCGCCCGGACGTGAACTGCATCATCCACACCCACCCGACGCACGTTGCCGCGCTGTCGATGCTGGAAGTGCCGCTGCAGATTTCCCACATGGATCTGTGCCCGCTGTACGACGACTGCGCGTTTCTCGAAGGCTGGCCGGGCGTGCCGGTGGGCAATGAAGAAGGCGAGTTGATCGCCGGTGCGCTGGGCGACAAACGCGCGATTGTGCTTTCGCACCACGGTCAGCTGTCGACCGGCACGACGATTGAAGAGGCGTGTGTCATCGCCCAATTGATCGAACGCGCGGCGAAGTTGCAGCTACTGGCGATGGCGGCAGGCACGATCAAACCGATCATCCCCGCGCTGGGCCGCGAAGCCCATGACTGGATCGCCAAGCCGAAACGCCACGCCGCCGCCTTCAACTATTACGCTCGGCAGAACCTGCGCCAACACGCCGATTGCCTGAACTGAAACCTCATTACGGAGACGCTCCCATGTCCAACATTCACGGCATCATCGGCTACACCATCACCCCGTTCAGCGCCAATGGCGAAGGGCTCGATCTGCCAGCACTCGGCCAATCGATCGACCGCCTGATCGCCAGCGGCGTCCACGCCATCGCACCATTGGGCAGCACCGGCGAAGGCGCGTACCTGAGCGATGCGGAGTGGGATCAAGTCGCCGAATTCAGTATCAAGCACGTGGCCAAACGTGTGCCGACCATCGTCAGCGTGTCCGACCTGACCACCGCCAAAGCCGTGCGCCGCGCACGCTTCGCCGAAGCCCATGGCGCCGACGTGGTGATGGTGCTGCCGGCCTCGTACTGGAAACTCACCGAAGCGGAAATCCTCGCCCACTACCGCGCGATTGGCGAGAGCATCGGCGTGCCGATCATGCTCTACAACAACCCGGCCACCAGCGGCACCGACATGTCGGTCGAGCTGATTCTGCGCATCGTCAATGCCGTGGAAAACGTGACCATGGTCAAGGAGAGCACCGGCGACATCCAGCGCATGCACAAGCTGCAATTGCTCGGCGAAGGTCAGGTGCCGTTTTACAACGGCTGCAATCCACTAGCGCTGGAAGCGTTCGCGGCCGGGGCGAAGGGCTGGTGCACGGCAGCGCCGAACCTGATTCCGCAGTTGAATCTGGATCTGTATGAAGCAGCGATGGCGGGCGATCTGGATCGCGCGCGGGATCTGTTTTATCGCCAGTTGCCGCTGCTGGACTTCATTCTGAAGGGCGGCTTGCCGGCGACGATCAAGGCCGGGTTACGCCAGACCGGGCTGGAGGTGGGTGATCCACGCCTGCCGGTATTTGCATTGAGCGCGGCAGGCCAGACCCAACTACAAACAATCCTGAAAACCCTGCGCTGATCCCCCGGCAATCAAAACCCCTGTAGGAGCTGCGGCACGCTGCGATCTTTTGATTTTGATCTTCTAAAAATCAAGATCAAAAGATCGCAGCGTGCCGCAGCTCCTACAGGGGATGTGTGCGACGGGGCAGAGCCAAATGCACCATCCTGAACGCCTACGCTGATCTCTCGAAAAACGCAAAACCCCGTAGGAGCAAGGCTTGCCCGCGAAGAGGCCCTATCCTTCAACATTGATGTTGAGAGATACACCGCCATCGCGGGCAAGCCTTGCTCCTACAAGTGCCAGGTATCGAGGGTTATAGGACTGGCAGGGTTTTGTCCTTGATGGCTTTTGTCGGCCCGTTCGCCTTGACGCTGGCGATGCCTTTGTCGCACGCCGCATCCGATGAATACGCCTCGCTGCTGCCAATAATCTGATGGTTGGCCGCCTTGAGGTTGAAGTACGGATGGCCGTCCTTCGTCGATTTTTTCTCGTAACGGTCATCCAGCGCGCTGTTGGTTTGCACCGAGGCGATGCCGCCTTCGGCTGCCGCGCGAGTGGTGTACAACTCGCTGGTCAGGATCGTTTCGGCGTTCGCCGCTTTCAGGACGAACCTGAACTGGCCGTTGCTGCTTTTACTCAACTCGTACCATCCGGACATGTCGCTGCTCCTGGGCAATTAAGAGATTTCGCGCTTCAGAGTAAAGACCAGCCAAGCGTATCTGTCGCCCATACCGGCCCCATCGCGGGCAAGCCCGCTCCCACAGGGTTCGAGGCACACACGATACCTGTGGGAGCTGGCTTGCCAGCGATAGGGTCAACCCGGTCTGGACTATTTCACTTGCGCCCGCACCACCGATAATTCCGGAACCACCCCCCGCCGCTGACTCAAATACCGCGTACAACTCACCCGCAAGAACGACGCAAAATTCACCACCTCCCCGCGATAATCCATCACCTCTTCATACAGCTTGGCGATCAATTGGTTGGTGGTCATGCCGTCGACCTCGGCGATCTCGCTGAGGATGTCCCAGAACTGATTCTCCAGACGCAACGTCGTCACCACGCCGCAGATGCGCAGCGAGCGCGAGCGTGATTCGTAGAGAATCGGGTCGGCCTTGACGTAGAGCTCGCACATCGGCGAATCCTCGTTACAGGGTGATTTTAGTGCCGAGCAAGCCGAGGAAACCGGCCAGCCAGTTCGGGTGCGCCGGCCATGCCGGGGCTGTGGCCAGATTGCCTTGAACGTGGCCATCCGTCACGGCGATGTCGATGTACGTACCGCCCGCCAGTCGCACTTCCGGGGCGCAGGCCGGATAGGCGCTGCATTCGCGACCTTCGAGCACGCCGGCCGCTGCCAGCAACTGAGCACCGTGGCAGACGGCAGCGATCGGTTTGCCAGCCTTGTCGAAGGCGCGCACCAGGTCGAGGACTTTTTCGTTGAGACGCAGGTATTCCGGGGCACGACCGCCGGGGATCAGCAGCGCGTCGTAATCGCCTTCGCTGACCTTGGCGAAGTCGAAGTTGAGGGCGAACAGGTGACCGGGTTTTTCGCTGTAAGTCTGGTCGCCTTCGAAGTCATGGATCGCAGTGCGTACGGTGCCGCCGGATGGCTTGTCCGGGCACACGGCGTGGACGGTATGCCCGACCATGTGCAGGGCCTGGAACGGCACCATCACTTCGTAGTCTTCGACGTAATCGCCAACCAGCATCAGAATCTTTTTCGCGGCCATGGGGAGGACTCCTCTGGGAAATGCTTGGGAGTGTTCAAGGTAGACCTATTCGACAGTGACGGGTAACAACGGGCTACTACTGTAGGAGCTGCCGAAGGCTGCGATCTTTTGATCTTGCCGTTAAAAACAAAATCAAAAGATCGCAGCCTTCGGCAGCTCCTACGTTGCGGGGATTACCCGCAACTGTACGGATAAGTAAGTGCCTAGCTGTAACAGCCACAAGCCCCCGGTTTATGGCTTGATGAGGTCATTCCCAATTCTCTACGATTCTGGTCTCCCCTCATGTCCTCGCGCGAAAACACCGGCATGGCCCTCGGCCTGCTCGGCGTGGTGATTTTCAGCCTCACCCTGCCCTTCACCCGCATCGTGGTGCAGGAACTGCATCCGCTGCTCAACGGCTTGGGCCGCGCGTTGTTCGCGGCGATTCCGGCGGCGATGCTGTTGTTGTGGCGCCGCGAAAAGTGGCCAACGTGGCAGCAAGTCAAAGGCCTGAGCCTGGTGATCGCCGGGGTAATTCTCGGTTTCCCGGTGTTGTCGGCGTGGGCCATGCAAACGCTGCCGGCGTCGCACGGGGCATTGGTCAACGGTTTGCAGCCGCTGTGCGTGGCGCTGTATGCCGCGTGGCTGTCTCATGAGCGTCCGTCAAAAGCCTTCTGGGCCTGCGCCGCGTTGGGCAGTGCGTTGGTGCTCGGTTACGCGTTGTACACCGGGGCAGGGAGTATTCAGGCGGGGGATTTGCTGATGCTCGGCGCGATTGCCGTGGGTGGGCTGGGCTATGCCGAAGGCGGCCGGTTGGCCAAGGAGATGGGCGGCTGGCAGGTGATCTGCTGGGCCCTGGTGCTGTCGACGCCGTTGTTGATCGGGCCGGTGGTTTACTTGGCGCTGCAACATCACGGCGCAGTGTCGGCCAAGGCTTGGTGGGCGTTTGGCTATGTCGCGCTGTTTTCGCAGTTTCTTGGATTCTTTGCCTGGTACGCCGGACTGGCGATGGGCGGGATCGCTCGGGTCAGTCAGATCCAGTTGTTGCAGATCTTCTTCACCATCGCGTTTTCGGCGCTGTTCTTTGGCGAGCATGTCGAGCCGATTACCTGGGTGTTTGCGTGTGGTGTCATCGCAACGGTCATGCTCGGCCGCAAAACCACGGTGCAACCGGCCCGCATTGCCACCGTATGAACGGTTGAACGGTTGAACGGTTGATTATGTAGGAGCTGCCGAAGGCTGCGATCTTTTGATTTTGTTTTTAAGATCAAAAGATCGCAGCCTTCGGCAGCTCCTACAGGGTGTGTATTCCAAGGCAATAATCGTCAGGGTGTGTGTCCCCAGGCAATGATCGTCGAGGTGTGTATTCCAAAGCAGATGGCCGTCAGGAGAGGTAACCGTCGGCGCGCAGCAGGGTTTCCAGGCAGTGTTCGCTGATGTGGTAGAACGCTTTCAATTCCTCAATCTTTACCAACAGCTGAGCCGGATCGACCGGCTCGGCGCGTTTAACCGCGAGAATCATCTTGTTCTTGTTGGTGTGATCGAGCGAGATGAACTCGAACACCTTGGTCTCGTAACCACAGGCTTCCAGGAACAGCGCACGCAGACTGTCGGTAACCATTTCCGCCTGCTGACCGAGGTGCAAACCGTATTGCAGCATCGGCTTGAGCAGCGCCGGGCTCTGGATTTGCAGGCGGATCTGTTTGTGGCAGCACGGCGAGCACATGATGATCGACGCGCCGGAGCGGATGCCGGTGTGGATCGCGTAGTCAGTGGCGATGTCGCAGGCATGCAAAGCGATCATCACGTCCAGTTCGCTCGGCGCCACGCTGCGCACGTCACCGCACTTGAACACCAGCCCCGGATGATCAAGCTTCGCCGCGGCGGCGTTGCACAGGTTGACCATTTCTTCGCGCAACTCGACGCCGGTGACTTCGCCCTCGGCCTTCAAGGTGTTGCGCAGGTAATCGTGAATCGCGAAGGTTAGATAGCCCTTGCCCGAGCCGAAATCCGCGACGCGCACCGGTTTGTCCAGCGCCAGCGGCGAGGTGGTTAGCGCATGGCTGAACACTTCGATGAATTTGTTGATCTGCTTCCACTTGCGCGACATCGCCGGGATCAGCTCTTGCTGCGCGTTGGTCACGCCCAAGTCCTTGAGGAACGGTCGGCTCAACTCAAGAAAGCGGTTTTTCTCACGGTTGTGCTCGGCGGACGGTGCTTCACGCAATTGCTGAGGTTTGCTCTTGAACAGCGAACTCTTGCCCTTTTTGCTGTATTCGAGCTGAGCTTCGTCAGTCACGGCGAGTAAATGCGCATTTTTGAACGAGGCCGGCAACAGCGCGGCAATCGTCGCCACGCCTTCGCTCAGCGGCAGGTTTTTGGTGATGTCGCGGGTTTTGTAGCGATAGACGAAGGACAGGTTCGGCTGCGCTTTGACGGTGACCGCTTTGATGATGACCCGCTGCAGCTCCGCCTCTTCACCGACGTACTTGGCCAGCACCAGTTTGATGAAGCCGTTCTGCTCGAGGCTGGTTTGCAGCAGCTCGATGAACTGGGCGTGGTGATCGGGCGCGGGCTGGGTGGACGGGGCGGTAACGGACATGAAAAAGCGGCCTCGGACGGGCGAAATCGGGAATGGCGGGTATTTTAGGGGGGATGGGGGTTGGGGACACGCTCTTATTTACCGAACGGCACAAATCATGAGATCGCAGCCTTCGGCAGCTCCTACAGAGGCCAATGTAGGAGCTGCCGAAGGCTGCGATCTTTTGATCTAGGCCAACACCACTAACCGATTCGGCAATTCGTTCCTCACCTGCGTCACCGGCACATGCACTTTGAGCAATTCCCCACACGCCTCAATGCACGTCACAAACCCTTCCAGCGTGCGCCCCTGCCGCACCTGCTCGGTAAACGCCGCGACAATCACATCCCAGCTCTTGTTATCCAGCCGCGTGGAAATCCCCTCATCAACCAGAATCTCCACATAGCGCTCCGCTTCACAGACAAAAATCAGCATCCCGGTGCTGCCCACCGTGTGATGCAGGTTCTGTTCGAGAAACTGCCGTCGCGCCAGGTTCGACGCCCGCCAGTGGCGCACGCGACGCGGGATCAAATGCGTGGTGATTTTCGGCAAACGAAACAGCAGGCACAGCACGATAAACGCGCCCCACTGTACCAACAGCAGGCTGTGCATGGTCAGCCAGCCGGTCAGGTAGTGCACGACGCCCGGCACCACCAGCGCCAGCAAACTCGCCCACAGCAGCGGGATGTACGCGTAGTCGTCGGCGCGGGCGGCCAGCACTGTCACCAGTTCGGCGTCGGTGTCGCGCTCGACCCGGGCGATCGCTTCGGCGACTTTGCGTTGTTCGTGTTCGGTCAGTAATGCCATGTTGAAAAGTGCCTGCTCATTATTCTTTTAATGTCACCAGCCGCCGGACGATCCACCGCCGCCGAAACTGCCCCCGCCGCCGCTGAAGCCCCCGCCTCCACCGCCGCCACCAAAACCTCCACCGCCAAAGCCGCCGCCTCCGCCACCTCCGCCCCGGCCGGCGGGCAGGATACCGAGCATCTGGAAGACAAACACGGTCAGGATGAACAACATCAGCAAAAATACGAACAAACCGGGATGCCGCGAGATGAAATCATCGGACGGATCACCGCTCGATTCATACACCGTCGACGGCTCGTCCAGCGGATTGCCGCCGAGCACCACCAGCATCGCCGCGACGCCGTCGCTGATGCCTTTGCTGAAATTGCCGGTCTTGAACGCGGGCGTGATGACTTGATGGATGATCACTGACAACTGCGCATCGGTCAGCCGATCCTCCAGACCATAACCGACTTCGATGCGCAGTTTGCGCTCGTCACGGGCGACGATCAGCAGCGCGCCGTTGTTTTTGTCCTTCTGGCCGATGCCCCAGTGCCGGCCGAGCTGAACGCCGAAATCCTCGATGGTGGTGCCCTGCAGATCCGGCACAGTGACGACGACCAATTGCTCGCCGGTCGCCTGCTCGTGGGCCTGCAACTGCTGGCCCAGTTGCGCGCGCACCGACGGCTCGATCATCTGCGCTTCGTCCACCACCCGCCCGCTCAGCGCCGGGAACGTCAACTCGGCCCGGGCGCTGAGGGCGAATACCCACAACAGCACCACCAGCCCCATCTTCAACACACGCATCTATTACCCCCACCAATCCTTGTAGGAGCTGCCGCAGGCTGCGATCTTTTGATCTTGTTCTTACGGTCAAAATCAAAAGATCGCAGCCTTCGGCAGCTCCTACACAGGTGTGTTTTCAGAATTTGACCTGGGGTGCCTTATCGGCATCCGGCGTGGTGGCTTCGAAGGTTTCGCGGATTGGCAGGTCGCTGTACATCACGCTGTGCCAGAGGCGACCGGGGAAGGTGCGGATTTCGGTGTTGTATTTCTGCACCGCCAGAATGAAATCGCGGCGCGCCACGGCGATGCGGTTTTCCGTGCCCTCAAGTTGCGATTGCAGGGCGAGGAAGTTCTGGTTGGCCTTCAGATCCGGATAGCGCTCGGAGACCACCATCAACCGGCTCAACGCACCGGTCAGTTGATCCTGCGCCTGCTGGAACTGCTTGAGCTTCTCGGGATTGTCGAGGGTGCTGGCGTCGACCTGAATCGACGTGGCTTTCGCCCGCGCTTCGATTACGGCGGTCAGGGTTTCCTCTTCATGCTTGGCGTAACCCTTCACCGTTTCCACCAGATTGGGGATCAGGTCGGCACGCCGCTGGTACTGGTTCTGCACTTGCCCCCACGCGGCTTTGGCCTGTTCGTCGAGGGTCGGGATATTGTTGATGCCGCACGCGGTCAACAGCGTGGCCAGCATCAGCAGGGTGACGACCTGCAAACGCGAGCGATTGGTTGGGCTTACATTCATCGCAGTGATGCTCCTTGGCACATTTCATTATAAAAACCGAGCGCGAAACACTCTGCGCCGGCTCTTGGGGCATAATCGGCCGCGCCGCTGGATTACGACGCGCCAATGGGCTAAAAAGTGCCCTGCGCGATCACGCTGCCGCAGTGTCGGCTGTCGTTTTTGGCTCTGGTTTTTTGAGCCTGCACCCGAACAACAATAGTCGCTCCCTAAATTTTGGCTGGCCGGCGTTGCATCGCCGCTTGGGCCCTTGAGAAAAACATTCATGAAGAAACTGTGTTTGCTGGGTCTGTTCGTCAGCCTGGCCAGTCATCAAGTATTGGCCGCCACGACCCCGGTACCCCTGGAAAACAAGGACGCGTTCATCAGCAACCTGATGAAGCAAATGACCCTCGACGAGAAGATCGGCCAGTTGCGCCTGATCAGCATCGGCCCGGAAATGCCTCGTGAGTTGATCCGCAAAGAGATCGCCGCCGGCAACATCGGCGGTACGTTCAACTCGATCACCCGCCCGGAAAACCGCCCGATGCAAGACGCGGCGATGCGCAGCCGTCTGAAGATCCCGATGTTTTTCGCCTACGACGTGATCCACGGTCACCGCACGATTTTCCCGATTCCGCTGGCGCTGGCGTCGAGCTGGGACATGGACGCGATCGGCAAATCCGGCCGCGTGGCTGCCAAAGAAGCCGCCGCCGACAGCCTCGACATCACTTTCGCGCCGATGGTCGACATCTCCCGCGACCCGCGCTGGGGCCGCAGCTCCGAAGGTTTCGGTGAAGACACCTACCTGACCTCGCGCATTGCCGGCGTGATGGTTCGTGCCTATCAGGGCGCCACCCCGAGCGCGGCCGACAGCATCATGGCCAGCGTCAAACACTTCGCCCTGTATGGCGCGGTTGAAGGCGGTCGCGACTACAACACCGTCGACATGAGTCCGGTGAAGATGTACCAGGATTACCTGCCGCCGTACCGCGCCGCGATTGATGCCGGCGCCGGTGGCGTGATGGTTGCGCTGAACTCGATCAACGGCATTCCGGCCACCGCCAACACCTGGCTGATGAACGATCTGCTGCGTCGCGACTGGGGCTTCAAAGGCCTGGCGGTCAGTGACCACGGCGCGATTTTCGAACTGATCAAACATGGCGTCGCCCGCGACGGTCGTGAAGCGGCGAAGCTGGCGATCAAGGCCGGCATCGACATGAGCATGAACGACACCCTCTATGGCAAAGAACTGCCGGGGCTGCTCAAGGCCGGCGAGATCGAACAGAAAGACATCGACAACGCCGTGCGTGAAGTGCTCGCCGCCAAGTACGACATGGGCCTGTTCAAGGATCCGTACCTGCGCATCGGCAAGGCTGAAGACGATCCGGCCGACACCTACGCCGAAAGCCGTCTGCACCGCGCCGAGGCCCGCGACGTCGCGCGTCGCAGCCTGGTGCTGCTGAAGAACCAGAACGAAACTCTGCCACTGAAGAAAGACGCGAAAGTCGCGCTGGTCGGCCCGTTGGCCAAAGCGCCGATCGACATGATGGGCAGTTGGGCAGCGGCGGGTAAACCGACGCAATCGGTCACCCTGTTCGACGGCATGAGCTCGGTCATCGGCAACAAGGCGAACCTGATCTACGCCCGTGGCGCCAACATAACCAGCGACAAGAAGGTGCTGGATTACCTGAACTTCCTCAACTTCGATGCCCCGGAAGTGGTCGATGACCCGCGCCCGGCCAACGTGCTGATCGACGAAGCGGTGAAAGCGGCGAAGGATGCTGACGTGATCGTCGCGGCTGTGGGCGAATCCCGTGGCATGTCCCACGAATCGTCCAGCCGCACCGACCTGAACATCCCGGAAAACCAGCGCGAGCTGATCCGCGCGCTGAAAGCCACCGGCAAACCGCTGGTGCTGGTGTTGATGAACGGCCGCCCGCTGACCATTCTCGAAGAGAACCAATCGGCTGACGCGATTCTGGAAACCTGGTTCAGCGGCACCGAGGGCGGCAACGCCATCGCCGACGTGCTGTTCGGCGACTACAACCCGTCGGGCAAACTGCCGGTAACCTTCCCGCGTTCCGTGGGCCAGATCCCGACCTACTACAACCACCTGAGCATTGGCCGGCCGTTCACGCCGGGCAAACCGGGCAACTACACCTCGCAGTATTTCGATGACACCACCGGGCCGCTGTTCCCGTTCGGTTATGGCCTGAGCTACACCCATTTCGCCCTGAGCGACATGGCGCTGTCGTCGACCACGCTGAACGCCACCGGCAAGCTCGACGCCAGCGTCATGCTGAAAAATACCGGCAAGCGTGACGGCGAAACCGTGGTGCAGTTGTACATTCAGGACGTTACCGGCTCGATGATCCGTCCGGTCAAGGAACTGAAGAACTTCCAGAAAATCATGCTCAAGGCCGGCGAACAGAAAGTCGTGCACTTCACCATCACCGAAGATGACCTGAAGTTCTACAACGCCCAGCTCAAATACGCGGCCGAGCCTGGCAAGTTCAACGTACAGATCGGCCTGGATTCGCAGGACGTCACACAGCAGAGCTTCGAGTTGCTGTAATTTTCAGGCAACACACCTGATCGTTCCCACGCTCTGCGTGGGAATGCCTCAAGGGACGCTCCGCGAACGATCAATGGTGTACACCCTGTAGGAGCTGCCGAAGGCTGCGATCTTTTGATCTCGCTCTACCCGCGGCGGTCGAGGATGTTCACCACCACCCGATCCACCCACCCCCAGATCCGCTGCTTCACCCGCCGCCACAACGGCCGGCGCTGCCACTCTTCCAGACTGACCCGCTGACTCAGCCCGAAGTCCTTCACAAAACTCGCCTCTACCGCTGCCGTCAACGACGGGTCCAGCGCCTCCAGATTCGCCTCCAGATTGAAGCGCAGGTTCCAGTGATCGAAGTTGCACGAACCAATGCTCACCCAATCGTCCACCAGCACCATTTTCAAATGCAGGAAGCACGGCTGATATTCGAAGATCTGCACCCCGGCCTTGAGCAGGCGTGGGTAGTAACGATGCCCGGCGTAACGCACCGAGGGGTGATCGGTGCGCGGCCCGGTCAACAGCAAACGCACATCGACACCGCGCGCGGCAGCCTTGCGCAGGGAGCGGCGGATTTTCCACGTTGGCAGAAAATACGGCGTGGCCATCCAGATACGTTGCTGGCCGCTGTTCAACGCGCGGAACAACGACTGCAAAATATCGCGATGCTGGCGGGCATCGGCATACGCCACGCGGCCCATGCCCTCGCCCTTGTCCGGCACGCGCGGTAACCGTGGCAGACCGAAATGCGCAGCCGGACGCCAGGCGCGGCGGTAGCGGTTGGCAATCCATTGACGATCAAAGAGCAATTGCCAGTCGATCACCAACGGGCCGCTGATCTCGACCATCACTTCGTGCCATTCGCTGGTGTCGTGCCCCGGCGTCCAGAACTCATCGGTGACGCCAGTGCCGCCGACCACTGCCAGACGCTGATCGACCAGCAGCAACTTGCGGTGATCGCGGTAGAAATTACCGACCCAGCGCCGCCAGTTCAGCCGATTGTAGAAACGCAGTTCAACCCCGGCATGGGTCAGGCGCTGACGCAGATTGAGGGTGAAGGCGAGGCTGCCGTAATCATCGAACAGACAGCGCACGCGCACCCCACGCTCGGCCGCCAGCACCAGCGCTTGCACGATGGTTTCGGCACAGGCACCGGCCTCGACCAGGTACAGCTCAAGTTCGATCTGCTCCTGCGCGCCAGCGATCTGCTCGAGCATGCGCGGGAAGAATTGCGGGCCGTCGATCAGCAGCTCGAAACGGTTGCCGTCACGCCATGGGAACACCGCGCCGCGCATGTCAGCGCGCCGTGAAAATCAGCACCGCACCCACCGGTACCGACAGACTGATGGCCGACAGGTCGGCGAGTTTGCGCAGACTTTCCAGGCCCGGTGCCAGATCAAAATCTTCGGCGTTGATCACCAGCGGTTCCAGAGTAACCACCTGAAAGCGTCGATCATCGAGCCGCGTCGCCAGCAATTCGGCGGGGTATTCGTGTTGCTTGCCATGCAGGTTGACGGTCAGTGGCAGACGCAATTCCAACTGCGCGCCGGGCGCCAGATCGTTGATCGGGCGCAGGTCGATCTGCGTGGTGATGGTCGCTTCGGGGAATTGCTCGATCTGGAACAGCTCCTTGCGCATGCGCTCATCGCGCAGCGGGATGCCGCTGTTGATCGAGTCCAGTTCGACTTCGACTTCGGCGCGACCGTTGGGGTCGACCTTGCCATGCAGCACCAGAAAGCGCTGCACTTCAGAAATGTTGGCGTTTTTCGTGCTGACGAACGACAGCCGCGACGACTCGCCGTCCAGATACCAATTGGCCTGCGCCGGCAACGCGACAGCGGCGAGCAGCAGGCTGGACAGGGATGCAATGAGGGAGCGGTTGAACATTGAGGACTCGTGGGGCCGATAAACCTGCACGAACCTTAACTGGCCATGGGGTTATTGCAAACATCAAGATCAAAAGATCGCAGCCTGCGGCAGCTCCTACAGGGGAATGCATTTCAAATATTGTAGGAGCTGCCGCAGGCTGCGATCTTTTGGCTGTCAGGCCAATACCTGCTGCACATCGCCAATCGTCGCCGCCAGACTGTTCAAATGCAGGCTCAACACCCGCTCCACCGGCGCCTGATCCATCGGCCAGTGCAGCGCCATGCTGCCCACCAATTTGCCTTCAGCACGAATCGGCAACGCCACCGCGCGAATCAGAAACGGCAGGCGCACCGGGTACTCCCAATAACCCTCTGTGCGCTGGCCAAAGCCCTGCTGCAACGCCTGCTCTGTCGCACTGAACAAACTTTCCGCGCTCAACTGCTCACGGTGGGCCAGCCGCTCGACCTCATCACTGCCCAACTCGCCAAGGCACGCCCGGCCCATCGCCGAATGAAACAAACTCGCGTGATGCCCGACGATCTGGCAGTTGTTCGGATAACGCTTGCGCAACACCTGCGGAATCGCGCTTTCCATCACTTCAACCCGCTCGCCATCGAAGCACGACAGATCCGCCACCAGCCCGGTGCGCTCGCACAACTCCACCAGCATCGGCGCCGCGCTCTCCACCAGATGCCGTTTGAAACGTTGCTGACGATCACCAAACAGACGCTTGGCGCACAGGCGATAACGCCGGTCGCTGAGGCCACGATAGATCCAGCCCTGCTCCTGCAACGTCGCGAGCATCCGTGACACCGTGGCCTTCGGCAGGCTCGTGAGGTAGTGCAATTCCTCCAGCCCCAGCGCCTGATGCTCGCCGAGCAATTCGACGATCGCCAGCGCGCGTTCGACGGAACGCACGCTGCCGGTATCTGCTTTGCTGCCCATGTGTTCGATCTCCCTGCGCACAGATGGATGAACACTTTTTGCAGCAAAATGCGGGCCGCTCAAGCCGATTGCAGGCATGGCGGTGGTCGTCGTTCGACCCAACGGGTCAGTTGTTCATGGGCATAAGCCAGTTGCAGAACCGCGCGATCCGCCTGCGCCGGGCCGATGATTTGCAGGCCCATCGGCAGCCCTGCCGGGTTGAAACCGACCGGCACGCTGATGCTCGGCAACCCGGCCAACGTCGGGCCGATAACCACCTCCATCCAGCGGTGATAGGTGTCCATGGTTTGCCCACCGACCACGCGCGGCCATGACTGTTGTGCATCAAAAGGGAACACTTGTGCGGTAGGCAACAGCAGGAAATCGTAACGTTCGAACAATTCACTCAGCGCCCGATACCACTCACTGCGGTCGACCGAGGCCTTGTAGACATCGGCAGCTCTCAGACGCAGACCGCCCTCGATTTCCCATTGCGCTTCCGGTTTGAGCAACTCGCGTTTGTGCGGATCGGCATACGCGGCACCCAGACTGCCCTGCACTAGAAAGTGCCGATGGGTCAGCCAGGTTTGCCACAAACGCTCCATGGAAAAATCCGCCTGACAGGCTTCGACCTGACAGCCCAGCGCGGTGAAATCTGCCAGCGCCGATTCGCACAAACTGAGCACACCGTCGTCCATCGGCAGATAGCCGTTGTAGTCGCCGAGCCAGCCGATGCGCACGTCGCTGAAATCCCGTTGCAGGCCTTCGGCAAAGTTGCGCGGCTCATCTTTCAGCGACAGCGGCACGCGAGGATCGTAGCCAGCCTGCGTCGACAGCAATCGTGCGACGTCGGTGACGCTGCGGCCCATCGGCCCTTCGGTGGCCAGTTGCTGGACGAACACTTCCGGCGTCGGCCCGTGCGGCACGCGGCCCTGGGACGGGCGAAAACCGAAGACGTTATTGAACGCCGCCGGGTTGCGCAGCGAGCCCATCATGTCGCTGCCATCGGCCACCGGCAGCAAACGCAGAGCCAACGCCACCGCCGCCCCGCCGCTGCTGCCGCCGGCGATCCGGCTGGCATCGTAGGCATTGGTGGTGGTGCCGAACACGCTGTTGTAGGTCTGCGAACCGAGGCCGAATTCCGGCACGTTGCTCTTGCCGATGATGATCGCGCCGCAATTGCGCACCCGCGCCACGCTGATTGCATCGTGCTGCGGCACCTGCTCGGCGAACAACGGCGAACCCATGGTCGTGCGCAGTCCAGCGGTGGCGGCCAGATCCTTGATCGCCTGCGGCATGCCGTGCATCCAGCCCCGGGATTCGCCGCGATCGAGTTGCCGATCGCATTCATCGGCCTGGCGCAAAACCTCCTCCGCCGGACGCAACGACACCAGCGCGTTGACCTGCGGATTGAAACGCTCGATGTGTTGCAGATACGCCTGCATCACTTCACGGCACGAGACTTTGCGGGCATGAATCGCGCGGGATAACGCATCGGCGTCCAGCGCGACAATCGGATCGATGGCTAACGGACTCAAGATTTCACTCCAAGGTTGAGCGCGCTGGGGGCTTTGGCGCGGGGCGCCTCTTGCATGCAATAAATCCCGAGCAAGGTCAGCAGGCAAGCGAACAACACATAAAACGAAGGCGCCACCGGGGTTTCCAGCACCTTGCTCAACCAGGTCACGATCAGCGGCGCGAAACCGCCGAACACCATCACCGAAATGTTGTAGGCAATCGACACGCCGGTGGAGCGCACTTCGATGGGGAACTGCTCGGCCAGCGCCGTCGGTGCCGGGCCGAAAAAGCCGCCAATCGCGCCGCACAGCAGCAGTTGCATCACCAGCAAACGTTCGATTGAAGGCGCTGCCGCGACCCACACGTACAGCGGATAAATCATCACGAAAAACGCCAATGTGAACGCCATCAACACCGGTCGCCGGCCGACCCGATCAGACAGCGCGCCGGAGAACGGAATCACCACGGTCATCAGCGCCACCGCGAGCATCTGCACCAGCAACACCTGATCCAGCGGCAAGCCGAGGTTGGTGTGGGCGAAGGTCGGCATGTTCACCAGCACCACGTAAAACGCCACCGTCGCACCACTGGCCAGGCCCATCGACACCAGCAGGCTGCGGCGATGTTCGCGAACTACTTGCCAGAGGCCCGGCGCTGCGCCTTTGGCTTTTTTGCGCGCTTCGAGAAACTCTTCCGGCTCTTCCATGTGCTTGCGAATCCACAAGCCGACCGGGCCGATCAACAGGCCGAGCACGAACGGAATCCGCCAGCCCCAACTGTCGAGCGTCTCAGGGGTAAACAGGTGGGTGACCAACGCCACCATCGCCGCGCCGGCAAACACCGCCAGGCATTG
The DNA here is from genome assembly GCF_049959085.1 of Pseudomonas rustica. Taxonomy (NCBI): domain Bacteria; kingdom Pseudomonadati; phylum Pseudomonadota; class Gammaproteobacteria; order Pseudomonadales; family Pseudomonadaceae; genus Pseudomonas; species Pseudomonas rustica. The sequence continues at coordinate 4,111,563 of NZ_CP188200.1, forward strand.
CCCGACCAGTTGCCACGAACCGTACAAACCTTTGCGATGGGCCGGCGCGCTTTCCACCAGAAACGCCGTGGCGCTGGCGTATTCGCCGCCAGTGGCGAAGCCCTGGAGCATCCGCGCGACCACAATCAGCAACGGCGCGCCCATGCCGATGGCGGCGTAACTTGGCGCGAAAGCGATCATTGCAATGGACACGGTCATCAGACGAATGATCATCTGCATCGCCGCTTTGCGACCTTTGCGGTCGGAATACATGCCGAGCAGGATGCCGCCCACCGGGCGCATGAAGAAGCCGACGCCGAAGGTCGCCAGCGCCATCAGCAGCGAGGCGTAGCTGTCTTCGGAGGGGAAGAATTGCCGGGCGATGATGCTCGCCAGAAAGCCGTAAACAATGAAGTCATACCATTCCAGCGCGTTGCCGATAACGGCGGCGACCACTTGCCGGGTACGCGAAACACCTGTGCCTGAAGCCTGCATGGGAGATTCTCCAAAAGCTGTTGGGTGAGCCCGTGCGCCGGTGCGCTCGGGATTCAGCGGCAGCAGAACGTGAAGAAATCAGGCCGGCTTGAGCCAGCTCTCGGTGAGCGCGCCCCAGTAGGCGGCGCCAGTCAGCAGGATGTCGTCGTTAAAGTCATAGGCGGGGTTGTGCACCATCGGCCGCAACACGCCGTTGCCGATAAACAGATAGGCGCCGGGGCAACGCTGGAGCATCCAGGCGAAGTCTTCGCTGCCCATCAATTTTGGCGTGTTGCCATCGACGGCATCAGCACCGACCAATTCGACGCCAATGTTGCGGGCGAACTCGGTTTCGGCAGCGTGGTTGACCAGCACCGGATAGGCCGGGCGATGTTCGATTGTCGAAGTACAGCCGAAACTCTGCGCCTGGGTTTCGATGATGTTGCGCACGCGATTGAGGGTTTGCTCGCGCACGTCGGCATTCAGTGCGCGCAGGCTCAGGCGCAGGATTGCCTGTTGCGGGATGACGTTGGCCGCCTCCCCCGCTTGCAGTGCGCCGACGGTGACCACCGCCGCTTGCTGCGCATCGATGTTGCGGGCGACCACGGTTTGCAGCGCCATCACCACACTCGACGCAGCGACCAGCGGATCGACGGTCAGGTGCGGCATCGAACCGTGGCCGCCGACGCCTTCGATGACCACGTTGAGCAGATCCTGCGAAGCCATCATCGGCCCTTCGCGAAAGCCCAGATGCCCAGCGGGCAGGCCCGGCATGTTGTGCATGCCGAATAGCGCATCGCAGGGGAAACGTTCAAGCAGACCATCGGCGAGCATCGCTTCGGCGCCGCCCTGACCTTCTTCGGCGGGTTGGAAAATCAGCGTGAGGGTGCCGTCGAACTGACGCGTCGCCGCCAGATAACGCGCGGCGCCGAGCAGCATGGTCGTGTGTCCGTCGTGACCGCAGGCGTGCATGCAGCCCTTGTGCTGGCTGCTGTAGGCGACGCCGGTGTTTTCGATGATCGGCAAGGCGTCCATGTCGGCACGCAAGCCGAGTTTGCGCGAGCTGCTGCCGTTGCGCAGCACACCGACGACGCCGGTTTTGCCGATGCCGGTGTGGACTTCGTAGCCCCAGCTTTCGAGGGATTTGGCGACCAGCGCCGAGGTGCGGCTTTCTTCAAAGCCGAGTTCGGGGTGGGCGTGGATGTCCTGGCGGGTGGCGTGCAGGTCGCTGGCGACGTCGCTGAGCCAGGCCAGAATGTGCTGATGTCGGGTCATGACGGTTCTCCTCGCGCGGGTTTTCCCGGTCTTGTTGTTCGCAATGAATTCACGACACGTTGGAAGGCAGGTCGTGCTCACCGCCAGATAACCGCGAGACGCGCGCGAGGACAATCGAATGTGGTTCCACAGAGTGGAACCCCGCTTCCGTGATCAACCCAACCCCTTGTAGGAGTGAGCCTGCTCGCGATGGCGGTGTATCAGAAACAATTATGTTGACTGACACACAGCCATCGCGAGCAGGCTCACTCCTACAGGGACGATTCGGTGTGATCAGGGATTCAGGCGGCAGCCCTGGCGTTCGTTTTGCCACTGGGCGCTGTTGCTGCGGCCCATGCCGCTGACGGTGATGGTTTTGCGGGCAGGGTCATCGCTGAACTGGCTGGTCGGCAGCCATTGTTTTACGTAGCCACGGCAATACTCGGCATCGTTGTTCATCACGTACCGGCACGAACAATATTCCTTGGCAGTGTAGGCGCTGATGATGTCCGGGAAGGCCCACAGATTTTCGCGCTCATAGACGATCCAGCCGAGCAACAAAACCAGCAGCAACAGCAAAAAGCGCTTCATGGCCGCACCGCCTGCAGCACGCGTTTGAGCAGCTCGTTATGCCGATAACTGCCGTCGCGATCATCGCCATAACGGACGATCACCAGTTTCTCGCTGGGAATCACATACATCGCCTGGCCCCAATGGCCAAGGGCGGCGAAAGTGTCGGGCGGTGCATCGGGCCACGGAGACGCCGCGCCATCCGCCGCACGGTTGAGCCACCATTGTCCGCCAGGCACCGCTTCGTCTTGATGCGCCTTGTAACCGGCGAACGGTTTGAGGTTGAACGCGAGCCAATCCTTGGGCAATAACTGCCGATCATTCCAGCGCCCATCGCGCGCCATCAACAGACCCACTCGCGCTAGATCGCGCGCGGTGAGATAGGCGTAAGACGAAGCGACAAAGGTGCCCGTCGCATCGGTTTCCCACACGGCGTGGCGGATGCCCAAGGGTTCGAACAGCGCCGTCCATGGATAGTCCGCATAGCGCTGCGGGCCGACGATGTTTTTCAGTGCGGCGGCGAGCAGATTGCTGTCGCCACTGGAATAACGGAAAGCCTGACCCGGTGGCGCGTAGCTGTCGTGATCCGCTGTAAAAGCCGCCATGTCGCGGTGACCACGGGTGTAGAGCATCGCCACCACCGAGGATTTCAGCGGGGCGTATTCGTAGTCTTCTTGCCAGTCGAGGCCTGAGGCCCAATGCAATAAGTCGGCGATTTTTATCTGCGGGTGTTTAGCCAGCGGCGGGTAAAACTTTGCGGCGGGGTCTTCGAGTTTGAACAGGCCTTCGCCATACGCCACACCGAGGACGGCGGCCATCAGGCTTTTGCTGATTGACCAGGTCAGGTGCGGGGTTTGCGCATTGGTCGGGCCGGCGTAGCGTTCGTAGATGATCTGCCCGTCGCGGATGATCAGCAGCGCATCGGTGCGGATGCCTTTGCGGCTGGTGTCGTCGCGGGGTGGGAAGGCGTAGTTTTCCAGCGCTTGAGTATTGGTGATTATCGCGCCAGTCGGCCACTGCTCACCGGGCCATGGTTCGGCCTGAATGGTGGCGCTGATCAGCAGCAGAAGCAGGGTCAGGCCTTTGAACATGGTGAGGGCTCGCTAGACAGATCTGCAAATCCTAGCCCAGAAAAATGACAATCTGCGATCCGATGCCTCCTGTAGGAGCTGCCGCAGGCTGCGATCTTTTGATTTTGCCTTTTAAAAAACAAGATCAAAAGATCGCAGCCTGCGGCAGCTCCTACAGGGAGGTGTGCAAGGCTTTGGTCAGGCGTTTGGCTCTGGCGATAGAGGCCAACTGCATCACTCCCTGATCCCGCGCCCACATCTGCGCCCACTCCGAACCACCCTCCGCCAACGCCTGATCGATCTCAGGCTTGAGCGCATCAAACTGCGCAAACAGCCCAGCCAACAACACATGCCCGGCCGGATTATTCGGCGGCTGCCGGCTCGCCTCGGCACACCCGGCCAACAGCGCCAGCAAACGCAATTGCAGCGTCTGCGGCCAATCGCTGTCCTGCCCAACGCCATACAGCCACGCGGTCATCGCACTCAGCACATAAACATCTTCCAGGGTGCGAAACGGCTTCACGTAAGCATCCCAACCATCCCCGGCCAACAACTCACACAGCGCACCATCGAGCAATAGCCGACCAGGACTGATGTCCGGCATCAACGGCAGCGCCGGCAATTTCTCCACGCTCACGCCGGGCTCGCCGGGGTAGACCACGGCCAGACTCAGGCGCGGACTTTCGCCGGGCTCTTCACTGCGCGCCGCAATCAACAACCAATCCGCCGCATCACCGGCGGTGACGAAATCCTTGCGTCCACTCAGACGCAAATCCGTCAGCCGCGTCTGCATGTCTGCCGGGCGCAGACTGCGCTGTTCAGTCGCACACAAAGCGCCAAGGCTCAGCGGTGCACTCGGCCACAACATGCGCAACGCCGCCTGATAACCGACCAGAAACGCCAGCCCCGGCGTCGCCATCCGCCGCCCACCGGCGACCGCCAATTCGAACGGCGTGAGGTTGCCCAACTGCTGCAACAACGTCGCAAAACCCTCGGCAAGGTCAGCAACGGCGGGCAGTCGTTCAGGGCTGTGCAGCAGATCTGGCCAGGGCATAAGAGGCTCCTTGTGGGCTGTCATATAAGCATCACCGAACGTTCATGGCGATGACACCGGGGCTACATAGCCTGACTTTGCACAACACGGCTGCATAAAGAAAGTCGATCGGCTGCAACCCACGACGGGTTCAAGGCCCGTACGGAGATTCACATGACTCAGATCGCCCGCATCAGCGACACCGGCAATGAACGCCGCCTGCAAGCCGAACGCCTGATCGGCGCCGAGGCCTTGCAGCAAGCCCAGGCCCTGCGATTCAACGTGTTCAGCGGCGAGTTCAACGCCAAGCTGAAAGGCGCGGAACTGGGTCTGGACATGGATGATTATGATGTTCACTGCAGCCACATCGGCGTGCGTGATTTGAACACCGGGCGTCTGGTGGCGACCACGCGTTTACTCGATCACACCGCCGCCAGCAGCCTCGGCAAGTTCTACAGCGAAGAAGAATTCAGCTTGCACGGCCTCGCGCATCTGCAAGGCCCGATCCTCGAAATCGGCCGCACCTGCGTCGACCCGGCGTACCGCAATGGCGGCACCATCGCCGTGTTGTGGGGCGAGTTGGCCGAGGTGTTGAATCAGGGAGGCTACAGCTATCTGATGGGCTGCGCGAGCATCCCGATGCAGGACGGCGGCGTGCAGGCGCACGCGATCATGCAGCGTCTGCGCGAACGTTATCTGTGCACCGAACACCTGCGCGCCGAACCGAAAAAACCGCTGCCGACGCTGGATATTCCATCGAACGTGATCGCGGAAATGCCGCCGCTGCTCAAGGCCTACATGCGTCTGGGCGCGAAGATCTGCGGCGAGCCGTGCTGGGACGAAGATTTTCAGGTCGCCGACGTGTTCATCCTGCTCAAGCGCGACGAACTTTGCCCGCGCTACGCCAAGCACTTCAAGGCGGCCGTGTGATGAGCCGGTTGCGGGTGTACGCGCGGATTGCGCGAGTGCTGATCGTGGTGACACTGGGGCTGACCATGGCCGGTGTCTTCGGCGTTTTTGAACGGATTGGTCTGGCGCATTCGATGGAACGTCGCCAGCGTTGGTCGCGCTTTTTCATGGCGCGCTTGGGCAATGCCCTGCCCTTTCGCGTGACCGTGCACGGCGAGCTGCCGAAGCGGCCGATGTTGTGGGTGAGCAATCATGTGTCGTGGACGGATATTCCGCTGCTCGGCATGCTCACGCCGCTGTCGTTTCTGTCCAAGGCTGAAGTGCGCACCTGGCCGGTCGCCGGTTGGCTCGCGGCGAAGGCTGGCAGTCTGTTTATCCGTCGCGGTTCGGGCGATAGCCAGTTGATTCGCAAGCAAATGAGCCGTCACCTGCAAACCGCGCATCCGCTGCTGATGTTCCCGGAAGGCACCACCACGGATGGCCGCTCGCTGCGCACCTTTCACGGCCGCTTGCTGTCGGCGGCGATTGATTCGGAGGTGATGCTGCAACCGGTGGCGATTCGTTATCTGCGTGATGGCGAGATTGATGCGCTGGCGCCGTTTATTGGTGACGATGATTTGCTCTCGCACTTGATGCGTTTGTTCAGCAATGATTGCGGCGACGTTGAAGTGCACCTGCTCAAGCCGATTGCGTGTCAGGGGCGCGAGCGTGCAGCGCTGGCATTTGAAGCGCAGCAGGCGGTGCAGAAGGTGTTGTTTGGTGAGGTGGCGAAACCTGCCGAACCGCGTCGCACCGGCGACCTGATCGCCGCTTGAAAAGCAAAAGATCGCAGCCTTCGGCAGCTCCTACACCGATCCCTGTAGGAGCTGCCGAAGGCTGCGATCTTTTGATCTTGCTTAATCCCGCAACCCAGCAAAATCCTGGAGAACTGCCTGAAACACAAATCCCCTGTAGGAGTGAGCCTGCTCGCGATAGCGGTACATCAGGCAACATCAACGTGACTGACCCACCGCTATCGCGAGCAGGCTCACTCCTACATTAGATATTCGGTGTCTGGGGAATTTGGGCGAAGCCCTGGAGATGTGGGTAGAACAATCTGAAATCTTCACTCAACGGCTCATACAACCGCCGCAACTCCTGCATCGCCCCCGCCAGTTCCTCGGGCCGGCTCAACCGCCGCGAGATCCCGCGCAACACCTGCTCCAGCACTTCAAATTCCTGATACGAACCCAACCAGTCATTGGCAACCATATGCGGCGCAATCTTCGCCAGTCGCTCGGGCAGCTCCCGCTCGTGGGTCAGCACCCGATACACATCAGCCGTGAAAACCGCCAACGGCTGTTCGGCATACAACCGCCAATCCCGCGCCAGACAGTGATCAAAAAACACATCAAGCACGATCCCGGCATAACGCCGCCGCGTCTCGGTAAACCGCCCCAAGGCGACATCCACCAAGGGATGGCGATCGGTAAACACGTCAATCCGTCGATGCAGCTGAATCGCCGCTTCCACCTCCGGCGCAAACTGCCCTTGCAGCCGGCCTTTGACGAAGTCGCCATACAGGCTGCCGAGTAATTGCCCGGGGCGCTGGCCACCGAGGTGCAAATGTGCGAGATAGTTCATGGGCGCAGCTTAGCACCGCGCCCCGCAATCGACACCTCACCATATCGTTATAACCCGATATACCGATTTATGCGCTCATCAGACCAAAATCATATTGGTATATCGCGAAGTACCGATTTAAAGTTCGCCTCATCGCGATATAGCGTTGTACACAACCGAGCACCCTGCCATGAACCTTGACCTCGACGAAATAATAAAAGCCCTGGCGCACCCAGTACGGCGAGACATCCTCAACTGGCTGAAAGACCCGAAAGGCGAATTCCCGGAACAGCTGCACAACCACGAGTACGGCATCTGCGCCGGACAGATCGATCAGCGCTGCGGCCTGTCGCAGTCGACCGTTTCTGCCCACCTCGCGACGTTGCAACGCGCAGGACTGATCAGCAGCCAGAAGGCCGGGCAATGGCACTTTTTCAAACGTAACGAGGACGTGATCCAGGCGTTCCTCAGCACCCTCAGTAAAGAGCTCTGACCCTTAACGTCAGCCAGCCGACAAGGAAACCCGCATGCCCCTCTCGCTACTCATCCTCGCCTTGAGCGCCTTCGCCATCGGCACCACCGAGTTCGTCATCATGGGCCTGCTGCCCGATGTCGCGGCTGACCTCGGTGTGTCGATCCCCGGCGCCGGCTGGCTGGTGACTGGTTACGCCTTGGGCGTGGCCATCGGTGCGCCGTTCATGGCACTGGCCACCGCCAAACTGCCGCGCAAGGCGGCACTGGTCGCGTTGATGGGCATCTTTATTGTCGGCAACCTGTTCTGCGCCATCGCCAGTGACTACAACGTGTTGATGTTCGCCCGTGTAGTCACGGCCCTCTGCCACGGCGCTTTCTTCGGTATCGGTTCGGTCGTTGCCGCCAATCTGGTGCCGGCCAACAAACGCGCTTCCGCCGTCGCATTGATGTTCACCGGTCTGACGCTGGCCAACGTGCTTGGCGTTCCACTGGGCACTGCGCTGGGTCAGCAATACGGCTGGCGCTCGACTTTCTGGGCGGTGACCGTGATTGGCGTGATCGCGCTGATCGGCCTGATCCGCTTCCTGCCGGCCAAGCGTGATGAAGAAAAACTCGACATGCGCGCCGAACTCGCCGCCCTCAAAGGTGCCGGAATCTGGCTGTCGCTGAGCATGACCGCGCTGTTCGCCGCTTCTGTATTCACCGTGTTCACTTACGTCGCGCCGCTGCTTGGCGAAGTCACCGGCGTCTCGCCGCGTGGCGTGACCTGGACGCTGATGTTGATCGGCCTCGGTCTGACTGTCGGCAACATCATCGGCGGCAAACTCGCCGACAAAGGCATGGCCGCCACGTTGATCGGCGTGTTCATCGCCATGGCGGTGATCTCCACCGTGCTGACCTGGACCAGCGTCGCGCTGATTCCGTCTGAAATCACCCTGTTCCTTTGGGCTGTCGCCTGCTTCGCCGCCGTGCCGGCCCTGCAAGTCAACGTGGTGACCTTCGGCAAAGCCGCACCGAACCTGGTGTCGACCCTGAACATCGGCGCTTTCAACGTCGGCAACGCCCTCGGCGCCTGGGTCGGCGGCAGCGTCATCGCCCACGGTTACGGCTTGACCAGCGTGCCGCTCGCCGGCGGTGCCCTCGCGTTACTGGCGCTGTTGGTGACCCTGATTACTTTCCGTCAGAACGGCAATGCCGATCTGGCCCCCGCGACTCACTGATTAACTTTCACTTTTACGAGGGTTGTAGACATGGCAACTATTTTTGATCCCATCAAACTCGGCGACGTCGAACTGGCCAACCGCATCATCATGGCCCCGCTGACCCGCTGCCGCGCCGATGAAGGCCGCGTACCGAACGCGCTGATGGCTGAATATTATGTACAGCGCGCTTCCGCCGGCCTGATCCTCAGCGAAGCCACTTCGGTAACGCCAATGGGCGTGGGCTATCCGGACACCCCGGGCATCTGGTCCAACGACCAAGTGCGCGGCTGGTCCAATGTGACCAAAGCCATTCACGGCGCTGGCGGCAAGATCTTCCTGCAACTGTGGCACGTCGGCCGCGTCTCCCATCCGTCTTACCTCAACGGTGAAGCGCCGGTTGCACCGAGCGCCATCCAGCCAAAAGGCCACGTCAGCCTGGTTCGCCCAATGGCCGACTATCCAACCCCGCGTGCCCTGGAAACCGCTGAAATCGCCGACATCGTCGACGCTTACCGCACCGGCGCCGAGAACGCCAAAGCCGCCGGGTTTGACGGCGTGGAAATCCACGGCGCCAACGGTTACCTGCTCGACCAGTTCCTGCAAAGCAGCACCAACCAGCGCACCGACCACTACGGCGGCTCCCTGGAAAACCGTGCGCGCCTGCTGCTGGAAGTGACTGACGCTGCGATCGAAGTCTGGGGCGCTGGCCGCGTTGGTGTGCACCTGGCACCACGCGCCGACTCCCATGACATGGGCGACGACAACCTTGCCGAAACCTTCACCTACGTCGCGCGTGAGCTGGGCAAGCGCGGTATCGCGTTCATCTGCTCCCGTGAGAAAGAAGGCGCCGACAGCCTCGGCCCGCAACTGAAAGAAGCTTTCGGTGGCCCGTACATCGCCAACGAACGCTTCACCAAGGACAGCGCCAACGCGTGGCTGGCGAGTGGCAAGGCTGACGCTGTGGCATTTGGCGTGCCGTTTATTGCCAACCCGGATCTGCCGGCGCGTTTGCAGGCTGATGCGCCGTTGAATGAAGCGCGTCCGGAGTTGTTCTACGCTAAGGGGCCGGTCGGTTACATCGACTATCCGACGCTGTAAGCCGTACTACGAAGAAAAACAAAGCCCCGACGTGTAAACGTCGGGGCTTTTTTATTAGCCTCCCTCCATGCAACTTACCACTGCCTACATAACGGGCAACCACTCTACATATCCGCAAATACAAGCCCGGATGAACTTCTTGTTGATGAATGATAGTTTTATTCAAACCTCAAAAGGAGCTGCACCATGGATGGTAATACCGGTATCAACATTGATGACTACGAAGATTTTGAAGAATACGAAATCATTGAGCAGATCGACCTGGCTTCGGTGAATTCAACACTGGTGTTTGCATTGGCACAGATCAACCCGATCGCCGCGGCTATTCTGCAGACTGCACTGGCGGGCCTTTCTCCTGAGAAAGTCCTTGCTCTGGAGGATAAATCGCAGATCCCTCCGGCATTTCTCGACTACCTCAAGGAGGCGAGTGAAGCCGAACAGGATGAATGGAACAGCATCTCGCGCATTGGCTCTTATACGAGCATCCTGTTCAACATTTATAACAACACCAACGAAGTGTTCACATTGCGCCATGCCAATTGGGATCACAGTAACTTTGCCACTTCCGACTTCGATATCCAGCCCATGCAACATATGAACTTTACTTTACGCCATGAGGTACCGGTGGTCAAAGTCAGTTCAAAAACCAAAGGTCCGACAACGATCAATCATGGTTTTTCGTTTGCCAGCGAGTCTTACGGCTTCGAGTTCTCGACGCTGCTGAAACTCAAGAAAAAGTACTCTTCGTTTTCGTTCTCGCCACCGACCATTCCTCATCGCGAGCATAAAATCGCCTCGACGGGACGCAAGGCTTTGCCCTGCAGTTCGAAAATCTCGCGCGCGCTGCCGAATCGCCCTTACAGCTACGCGGTAGCCATCACCCTGGGCTGACAGATCACCGACAGTGAAAGGTGCCTCGCAACGGGGCACTTTTTCATCATCTGTGCGCGTATTGCCGCGATAGCTGCCGATGAGGCCCGAGCGATCACATCCGGGCAACAATTTACCTACAAAATAGCCCGGCATCCGGCTGTCAACGGACAAACCGAGCGTATATAAATGCACTCTTGCTCAACCCCACACGTGGTAAAACTCTGTTCACCTGCTCAGGCTGTCATTACTTTCATTTGCGTAGGCTAGGGCTCAGGCGCAGCATATCCAACCCTGTATCGACCCAACGCTCGGCCTCGGCATGCAGCTCAAAGCTGTCCGGTGCCAAAAGCCATCCGTACAGGAGGCCATCAATATAGGCATGAATGCTGATGGCCGCGCGGGCAGTGTCGAGATCTTCCGGCAACTGGCCGCGATTCACCGCATTACGCAGGGTCAGCCCGATGCGATCGTTGCATTCGAGGCTGGCCGTCCGGCGCTGCTGGCGCAAATCGCACATTTCATCGGTGAATTCGCACTTATGAAACAGAATTTCGTTGATACGCCGGGTTTTCGGGTCCAGTGCAATTTGATGAAACAAATGAATCAACAGCTTGCGCATGCAGCCCAGCGGATCGAGTTCGTCCTCGCTCTCGCTGGCCTTGGCCAGCTCATCCAGCGTTTCGTGCAGGGTGTCGAGCATGGCCTGAAGCAGGTCGGCTTTATTGCTGAAATGCCAATAAATAGCGCCACGCGTGACGCCGGCAAGGGTCGCGATGTCCGCCAGCGTCGTACGAGCGACGCCCCTTTCATAAAAGGCTTTCTCCGCCGCTTCCAGAATCTGGTTGCGGGTTTCCTGAGCTTCCTCTTTGGTACGACGGACCATGGCAGTAAAACCTCAAACAGGATGTTTCAGGGATGGCTGAATATCCGCTGAATAAAGAGGGGGTGATCTCTCGCGGATCGGCTCCCCGGCCTACAATTTCTTACCTTGCGACGACTTTTGTAACAGGGTGGGTACGACGCCAAGGTGTTTACAAACAACCATGAACGTAAGTATATTCCTTAGCAAGCTACTTATCCACCCGGTACCCTTTTTTTACCCTTCCACACTTCTTGTGCGCTTTTTGCGCGCCTGACCCGAGGATTTTCATGCAATTCAAGCCAGCTGTTACCGCTCTGGTCACTGCCGTCGCCCTGGCATCGCTGCTCAGCGGATGTAAAAAGGAAGAAGCGGCACCGGCCGCTCCGCCCCCTCAGGTCGGCGTCGTTACCCTGCAACCACAAGCCTTTACCCTCACCTCGGAACTGCCGGGCCGCACCAGCGCGTTCCGCGTTGCCGAAGTTCGACCACAGGTCAATGGCATCATTCTCAAGCGTCTGTTCAAAGAAGGTGGCGACGTCAAAGCCGGCCAGCAGCTGTATCAGATCGATCCAGCCGTGTACGAAGCGACCCTGAAAAGCGCCGAAGCCAACCTGCGTTCGACCAAGTCGATCTCCGATCGCTACAAGCAACTGGTCGATGAACAAGCCGTCAGCCGTCAGGAATACGACACCGCCGTGTCCAACCGCATGGAATCGGAAGCGTCGTTGCAGAGCGCGCAGATCAACGTGCGTTACACCAAGGTTTACGCGCCGATCTCCGGCCGTATCGGTCGCTCTTCGGTCACCGAAGGTGCGCTGGTCAACAATGGCCAGACCGACGCCATGGCAACGATCCAGCAGCTGGACCCGATTTACGTCGACGTGACCCAGTCTTCGGTTGAATTGCTGGAACTGCGCCGCGAGCTGGAAAGCGGTCGCCTGCAAAAATCCGGCGAGAACTCGGCAGCGGTCAAGCTGACCCTGGAAGACGGCAGCCAGTACAAGCTCGACGGTAAGCTGGAGTTCTCCGAAGTGTCGGTCGACCCGACTACCGGTTCCGTGACCCTGCGCGCCGTGTTCCCGAACCCGGATCACACCCTGCTGCCGGGCATGTTCGTCCGCGCTCAATTGCAGGCCGGTGTTAACGCTGCAGCGATTCTGGCACCGCAACAAGGCGTGACCCGCGACCTCAAAGGCACCCCGACCGCACTGGTCGTTGGCGCCGACAACAAGGTCGAGCTGCGTCAGCTCAAGGCCAGCCGCACCGTCGGCAGCCAGTGGCTGATCGAAGACGGCCTGAAAGCCGGCGATCGTCTGATCACCGAAGGCCTGCAATACGTTCGTCCGGGCGTGCAAGTGAACCCGACCGAAGCCACCAACGTAGCGAAAAAGAACCCGGCCCCCGCTCAGCCTGCTGACAAAGCCGCTGGCGGCAAAGGGGAGTAACTCATGTCAAAATTCTTCATCGACCGTCCGATTTTCGCTTGGGTAATTGCCCTGGTGATCATGCTGGTCGGGGCACTTTCGATCCTGAAATTGCCGATCAACCAGTACCCGAGCATTGCGCCACCGGCCATTGCGATCTCCGTGACCTACCCGGGCGCTTCGGCGCAAACCGTGCAGGACACCGTGGTCCAGGTGATCGAGCAGCAGCTCAACGGTATCGACAACCTGCGTTATGTGTCGTCGGAAAGTAACTCCGACGGCAGCATGACCATCACCGCGACCTTCGAGCAAGGCACCAACTCCGACACCGCGCAGGTTCAGGTTCAGAACAAGCTGAACCTGGCCACCCCGCTGTTGCCGCAGGAAGTGCAGCAACAAGGTATCCGTGTGACCAAGGCAGTGAAAAACTTCCTCTTGGTGATCGGCGTGGTATCGCGTGACGGCAGCATGACCAAGGACGACTTGTCCAACTACATCGTGTCGAACATGCAGGATCCGATCTCGCGGACCGCCGGTGTTGGTGACTTCCAGGTCTTCGGTGCCCAGTACGCGATGCGCATCTGGCTCGACCCGGCCAAGTTGAACAAATTCAACCTGACCCCGGCCGACGTCAGCTCCGCGATCTCGGCGCAGAACGTCCAGGTCTCCTCCGGTCAGCTCGGCGGTTTGCCGGCGCTGCCTGGCCAGCAACTGAACGCCACGATCATCGGCAAGACCCGTCTGCAGACTGCCGAGCAGTTCAAGGCGATTCTGCTGAAGGTCAATCAGGACGGTTCGCAAGTTCGCATTGGTGACGTCGCCGATGTCGGTCTGGGTGGCGAAAACTCGACCATTTCGGCTCAGTTCAACGGCAAGCCGTCGTCCGGTCTGGCGGTGAAACTGGCCAACGGCGCCAACGCCCTCGACACCGCCAAAGCCCTGCGCAAGACGATTGACGAGCTCAAGCCGTTCTTCCCGGAAGGCATGGAAGTGGTGTTCCCGTACGACACCACCCCGGTGGTGACCGAGTCGATCAAGGGTGTGGTTGAAACCCTGGTTGAGGCGATCGTGCTGGTATTCCTGGTGATGTTCCTGTTCCTGCAAAACTTCCGCGCCACCGTCATCACCACGATGACCGTGCCGGTAGTATTGCTCGGTACATTCGGCATCCTCGCGGCGTTCGGTTTCAGCATCAACACCCTGACCATGTTCGGTATGGTGTTGGCCATCGGTTTGCTGGTGGACGATGCCATTGTTGTGGTGGAAAACGTCGAACGGGTGATGAGCGAAGAAGGCTTGTCACCGAAGGAAGCGACCAAAAAGTCCATGGGCCAGATCCAGGGCGCACTGGTCGGTATTGCGCTGGTGCTGTCGGCGGTATTGCTGCCGATGGCGTTCTTCAGCGGTTCCACCGGTGTGATCTACAAGCAGTTCTCGATCACCATCGTCTCGGCCATGGCCCTGTCGGTATTGGTTGCGCTGATCTTCACCCCGGCGCTCTGCGCCACCATGCTCAAGGCGATTCCGAAGGGCGAGCACGGCACACCGAAAAAAGGCTTCTTCGGCTGGTTCAACCGTAACTTCGACCGTGGTGTTCGCAGCTACGAGCGCGGCGTTGGCAACATGCTGTCGCGCAAAGCCCCGTACCTGCTGGCGTATCTGCTGATCGTGGTTGGCATGATCTGGCTGTTCACCCGCATTCCGACCGCGTTCCTGCCGGAAGAAGACCAGGGCGTACTGTTCGCCCAGGTGCAAACCCCGGCCGGTTCCAGTGCTGAACGTACCCAAGTCGTCATCGACGAAATGCGTTCTTACCTGCTGGAGAAAGAGTCCGGTGCGGTGGCCTCGGTGTTCACCGTGAACGGCTTCAACTTCGCCGGTCGTGGGCAGAGCTCGGGCCTGGCGTTCATCATGCTTAAACCGTGGGACGAGCGTGACGCCAGCAACAGCGTGTTTGCCCTCGCCCAGCGTGCGCAGCAGCACTTCTTCACCTTCCGCGACGCGATGGTGTTTGCTTTCGCCCCGCCAGCGGTACTGGAACTGGGTAACGCCACCGGTTTCGACGTGTTCCTGCAAGACCGTGCCGGTATCGGTCACGACAAGTTGATGGAAGCGCGTAACCAGTTCCTCGGTCTGGCCGCGCAGAGCAAGGTGCTCTACCAGGTACGTCCGAACGGCCTGAACGACGAGCCGCAATACCACCTGGAAATTGATGACGAGAAAGCGCGCGCCCTGGGTGTGAGCATTTCCGACATCAACAGTACCCTGTCGATTTCCTTCGGTAGTAGCTACGTCAACGACTTCATCGACCGTGGTCGGGTGAAGAAGGTGTACGTGCAAGGTCAGGCCGGTGCTCGCATGAGCCCCGAAGACATGAAGAAATGGTACGTGCGCAACAGCGCCGGAACCATGGTGCCGTTCTCCGCATTCGCCAAGGGCGAGTGGATCTATGGTTCGCCGAAGCTGGCGCGTTACAACGGTGTAGAAGCGATGGAGATCCTCGGTTCTCCGGCGCCGGGTTACTCCACCGGTGATGCGATGGCCGAAGTCGAAGCGATTGCCAAGAAGCTGCCGGCGGGTGTCGGTATCTCCTGGACCGGTCTGTCGTATGAAGAACGTCTGTCTGGTTCGCAAGCGCCGGCGCTGTACGCCCTGTCGCTGCTGATGGTGTTCCTGTGTCTGGCGGCGCTGTACGAGAGCTGGTCGATTCCGATCGCCGTTATGCTCGTGGTGCCGCTGGGGATCATCGGTGCGCTGCTGGCCACCAGCCTGCGCGGTTTGTCCAACGACGTGTACTTCCAGGTGGGTCTGTTGACGACCATTGGTCTGGCGGCTAAAAACGCCATTCTGATCGTCGAGTTCGCCAAGGAACTGCATGAACAAGGGCGTAGCCTGCGTGATGCGGCGATCGAAGCCTGCCGCATGCGTCTGCGACCGATCATCATGACGTCGCTGGCCTTCGTCCTCGGTGTTGTACCGTTGGCGATCTCCACCGGTGCCGGTTCGGGCAGCCAACACGCGATCGGTACCGGCGTAATTGGCGGTATGCTCACAGCCACGATCCTGGCGGTCTTCTGGGTTCCACTGTTCTTCGTTACGGTTTCGTCCATCGGCCAGCGTAAAATCGCCGATCCAGATGACGAAGCTAAAGAAACTCCTAAAGAGGCTGGCCAATGAGCAAGTCGCTACTCTCCATCGCAGTCGCCGCCTTCGTGCTGAGCGGTTGCTCGCTGATACCTGATTATCAGCAGCCTGAGGCTCCGGTCGCAGGCCAGTACCCGCAAGGGCCGGCGTACTCGCCGGCCCAGGCACCGGCGCAAGCCGCTGCCGAGCAGGGCTGGAAGCAGTTTTTCCACGACCCTGCCCTGCAACAGCTGATCCAGGTGTCGCTGGAAAACAACCGTGACCTGCGTGTCGCGGCACTGAACATCGACGCTTACGCGGCTCAATACCGCATTCAGCGTGCTGACTTGTACCCGGCGATTTCGGCCAATGGTTCCGGCAGCCGTCAACGTCTTCCGGAGCGCGCTTCGCAGACCGGCGAGTCGATGATCAGCAGCTCGTACTCGGCCACCGTTGGCATCAGCGCCTACGAACTCGACCTGTTCGGTCGCGTTCGCAGCCTGAGCGAACAAGCGCTGCAACAATACTTCGCCACGGAAGAAGCGCGTCGCAGCACCCAGATCAGTCTGGTCGCCAGCGTCGCCAATGCTTATCTGACCTGGCAAGCGGACAAGGAACTGCTCAAGCTGACCCAAGACACCCTCGGTGCCTTTGAAGAAAGCTACAAGCTGACCAGCCGCAGCAACGAAGTCGGTGTCGCTTCGGCACTGGATCTGGCGCAGTCGCGTACCTCGGTGGAAAACGCCCGTGCGCAACTGGCGCGCTACACCCGCCAGGTCGCTCAGGACGAAAACAGCCTGACCCTGCTGCTCGGCACCGGTATCCCGGCCAATCTGCAAGCGGCCAAACCGCTGTCGGATGATCTGCTCAGCGACGTACCGCCGGGTCTGCCATCGGATCTGCTGCAACGTCGTCCGGACATTCTGCAAGCCGAGCACAACCTGAAAGCGGCCAACGCCAACATCGGCGCGGCCCGTGCAGCGTTCTTCCCGAGCATCAGCCTGACCGCCAACGCGGGCACCCTGAGCCCGGATCTGTCCGGTCTGTTCAAGGGTGGTTCGGGGACGTGGCTGTTCTCGCCGCAGATCAACCTGCCGATCTTCAACGCCGGCAGCCTGCGCGCCAGCCTCGACTACGCCAAGATCCAGAAGGACATTGGCGTGGCGAACTACGAGAAGTCGATTCAAACCGCCTTCCAGGAAGTCGCCGATGGCCTGGCCGCCCGCCAGACCTACACCGAGCAGCTGCAAGCGCAGCGTGACTTCGTTCAGGCCAACCAGGATTACTACCGCCTGGCCGAGCGTCGTTACCGCATCGGTGTCGACAGCAACCTGACCTTCCTCGATGCCCAGCGTCAGCTGTTCAGCGCGCAACAAGCGCTGATCACCGACCGCCTCGCGCAGCTGACCAGTGCGGTCAACCTGTACAAGGCTTTGGGTGGCGGCTGGAATTCGCAAACCGCGAAGAACGAGCCGGTGAAAGAAGAAGCGCCGAAGATGAGATTGTTCTGATCATCTGCTGAACACAAGAAGCCCACCGATTGGTGGGCTTTTTGTTGCCTGAAGATCAAAAGATCGCAGCCTTCGGCAGCTCCTACATTTGAAATGCGATCCCCTGTAGGAGCTGCCGAAGGCTGCGATCATTTGATCTTCAATGCTGTTCGATAATCGCCCAAAACCCGCTTCTCCCGATTGAATCCCCACCACCGCCCCCCGCACCATTCGAGCCACAAAACCAATAACAACAGGTTCGCCACATGCTCCCACACCCTGCTCCGTCCGGCTGATCGCCGCCGCTCCGCCCCCTGAATCCATCGCATTTCTGCGCCACAAAAACGGCCGCAGCGCATTCCGTTTGCCCCAAAAAAACACAAGAGAGACCCAGCTATGAGCACCTCCCCTGCGCCCTACGCATTTCCCGGCCTGATCGCCCTGGCCCTGGCGGGTGCCGCCCTCCCCGTCGCGGCTGAAGAAGCGGGGTTTATTGAAGGGGCCAAGGTCAACCTCAACCTGCGCAACTTCTACATCAACCGCAACTTCACCAACCCGACCAAGGCGCAGGGCAAGGCTGAAGAGTGGACGCAGAACTTCATCCTCGACGCCAAATCCGGCTTCACCCAAGGCACCGTCGGCTTCGGCATGGACGTGCTGGGTTTGTATTCGTTGAAACTCGATGGCGGCAAAGGCACGGGCGGCACGCAGTTGTTGCCACTGGATCACGACGGTCGCCCGGCGGATAACTTCGGCCGCACCAACGTCGCGTTCAAGGCGAAGTTTTCCCAGACCGAAGTAAAGGTCGGCGAATGGATGCCGGTGCTGCCGATCCTGCGTTCGGACGACGGTCGCTCGCTTCCGCAAACCTTTCGTGGCGGCCAGATCACCTCGAAAGAAATCGACGGACTGACCCTCTACGGCGGCCAGTTCCGCGCCAACAGCCCGCGCGACGACAGCAGCATGAGTGACATGTCGATGACCGGCAAAGCGGCGTTCGCCTCGGATCGTTTCAACTTTCAGGGCGGCGAATATGTGTTCAACGAAAAACGCACCCAGATCGGCTTGTGGAACGCTGAACTCAAGGACATCTACAGCCAGCAATACGTCAACCTGACGCACAGCCAACCGCTGGGCGACTGGACGCTGGGCGCCAACCTCGGTTTCTTCTACGGCAAGGACGACGGCAGCGCGCGCGCCGGCGAGCTCGACAACAAGACCTGGTCGGGGATGTTCTCGGCCCGATACGGCGGCAACACCTTCTACGTCGGCCTGCAAAAACTCACCGGCGACAGCGCATGGATGCGCGTCAACGGCACCAGCGGCGGCACGCTGGCCAACGACAGTTACAACGCCAGTTATGACAACGCGCAGGAACGCTCGTGGCAGCTGCGCCACGACTACAACTTCGCCGCGATGGGCGTGCCCGGCCTGACCCTGATGAACCGCTACATCAGCGGCGACAACGTACACACCGGCACCATCACCGACGGCAAGGAATGGGGCCGCGAATCGGAACTGGGCTACACCGTGCAGAGCGGCACGCTCAAGGATCTCAACGTCAGATGGCGCAACTCGACCATGCGCCGGGATTTCAGCAATAACGAATTTGACGAGAATCGTTTGATTGTCAGTTACCCGATCAGCCTCCTCTAAAAACCGATCCGACCCTGATGGCGTTGGATCTGATCCCTGCGGCCTCTGTAGGAGCTGCCGAAGGCTGCGATCTTTTGATGTTGTTTTTAAGATCAAGATCAAAAGATCGCAGCCTGCGGCAGCTCCTACAGGGATTTGTGCCATTGGTCTGGATGAGTGGTGATTTGCCGGCCGGCAGGTAAAGTTACAAAACCTGAAGGACTCAGGTGTACGCCCCTTCCCACTTCCGTTATCTGTTGATGTTGGTCCCCTAAAGACTTGAGCCAGGCTGTCATCGGAAGACACTGTTGATCACCAGAGGACGACCTCATGATCACCCGACTCAAAGAAGCAGCAACTGACTGGAACGCCAAGGCGTACCAGCAGTTTTCCCGCCTCAGGCAACGCCCGGTCAATGAATTGCTCGACCGCGTCGACCTGCACCATCCCAAACGTATGGTTGACCTCGGTTGCGGCACCGGCATCGCCACCCGCTTGTTGGCCGAGCGCTGGCCGCAGGCGCACTTGCTGGGCATCGACAGTTCAGCGCAAATGCTCGACGAGGCACGCGCCCTGCCGATCAACGCCTCATGGCAACAGTGCGACCTGCTCGACTGGCAGCCTGAACAACCGGCAGATCTGCTGTTTGCCGCCGCCGTGCTGCACTTTATTGATGGCCATGAAACGCTGCTGCCGCGCCTGCTCGGCCAGCTCAACGCCGGCGGCTGCCTGGCCGCGCATATGCCGGACTGGCGCGATGCGTTGTGGTATCGGCTGATGCTGGAAACACTCGAAGACGGCGGTGTCGGCGGCACGCCACTGGGCACGCCGGAACTGCGCCAGCGTATGGCGGCGCGACCGTTGTTGGCGCTGGAGGATTACTACCGTTTGCTGGCGCCGCTGACCACGTCGCTGGATATCTGGGAGACCGAGCAGTTGCAGGTGGTCGACGGCAAATCGCCGGTGTATGACTGGGTGAAAGTGTCGGCGCTGCGGCCGGTGATGCAGGCGCTGGATTCAGCGGAGCAGGCGCGGTTTATTTATCACTATCTGATGCGGGTACATGCGCAGTATCCGCAGGAGGCGGACGGGCATACGTTGTTTGCGTTCAAGCGGATATTTATTGTTGCCACGGTTTGAAGAGCGAAAGATCGCAGCCTTCGGCAGCTCCTACAGGGGAACGCATTCCAAATGTAGGAGCTGCCGAAGGCTGCGATCTTTTTCGGTTTCAACCGTCACTCGCGGGATTCGGTACCCAACTCATCCCACACCGATTCCGCCAAATGAAACGTCGCATTCGCCGCCGGAATCCCGCAGTAAATCGCGCTCTGCATGATCACTTCCTTGATCTCACCGCGACTCACGCCATTATTTGCCGCCGCGCGCAAATGCAGTTTCAGCTCGCCTTCGCGGTTCATGCCGATCAGCATGGCGATGGTAATCAAACTGCGCGTGTGCCGAGGCAAGCCCGGACGTGTCCAGATATCGCCCCAGGCATGCCGGGTGATCATCTCCTGAAATTCCGAGTTGAACTCGGTCAGCGTGGTCAGGCTGCGATCGACATGCGCATCGCCCAACACCGCGCGGCGCACTTGCATGCCGTCGTCGTAACGTTGTTTCTCGTCCACGAAAATCCCCTTGTCAGGCGTTTAGAAACGCCAATACGCGATCACTGAAATCAGCACCGGCCTGCACGTTGGACAAATGCGCCGCATAGAACTCGGCGTACTCGGCACCGCGTACATGCTCCTGAATGAAATGCCCACCGGCCGGCGGCGTCACCGCATCTTCGGTGCCGGCAATCACCAGCAACGGCACGTTGATCGAAGCCAGTTGCTCGCGGAAATCGGCATCACGCACCGCCGCGCAATTGGCCGCATACCCTTCAGGCGAAGTCGCCGCGAGCATGTCGGTAATCTGCTTGGCTGCGGCCGGATGTGCAGCGGAAAAATCCGGGGTAAACCAGCGAGCAATCGATGCATCGCGCAGAGCAACCATCGCCGCCGCGCCATCACGCAGCACGGTTTCGATGCGCGGATTCCACACCGTCGGATCGCCGATTTTTGCCGCCGTGTTGCAGACGATCAGCTTGTGCAGACGATGCCCGGCATTGATCCCCAGCCATTGCCCGATCAGCCCGCCCATCGACAGTCCGCAGAAATGCGCGCGATCAATGTGCAACGCATCCAGCAAACCGAGTACGTCGTGACCGAGTTGCTCGATGCTGTACGGCCCCGGCGTCACCAGTGATTTGCCGTGACCGCGGGTGTCGAAACGCAGCACGCGGAAATGCTCGGTGAACGCCGGCATCTGCACGTCCCACATGTGCAGATCAGTGCCCAACGAGTTGGACAGCACCAGCACCGGCGCATCGACCGGGCCGTCTATTTGATAGTGCAGTTCGCCATCGGCGAGTTGAACGAAAGCCACAGCCTTCTCCTTTCAGACAGACAATGCGTTGTGTTCGGCCACCGCACGCTCGACCCAGGTTTTCGCCTGGCCGAGGTAATGGGCGGGGTTCAAAAGATGATCGAGTTCAGCACTGCTCAATTCGGCGGTGACTTGCGGTTCGTCACCGAGTACGGCGCGCAAATGACGCTGCTCGGCCACCGCGCGTTTGCAGCATTGTTCGAGCAGATGATGCGCGGTGTCGCGGCCGACCCGTTGCGCGAGGACGATGCTCACCGCTTCGGCCAGCACCAGCCCTTGGGTCAGTTCGAGGTTGCGCGACATGCGTTCGGCGTCGACTTCCAGACCCTCAGCGAGCAATTTCGCCTGTTGCAGCGAACCGGAAACCAGGCAGCAGATTTCCGGCAAAGTTTCCCATTCGGCATGCCACAAACCGAGGCTGCGTTCGTGCTCCTGCGGCATCGCGCTGAACAGCGTCGAGACCAGACCCGGCACACGCGTCGCCGCACCGATCAGCACCGCTGCACCAACCGGATTGCGTTTGTGCGGCATGGTCGACGAACCGCCCTTGCCCGGCGCTGATGGCTCGAAAACCTCAGCGGCTTCGGTCTGCATCAACAGGCTGATGTCGCGGCCGAATTTGCCGAGGCTGCCGGCGATCAAACCGAGCACCGCGCCGAACTCCACCACGCGATCGCGTTGGGTGTGCCACGGTTGTTCCGGCAAGGTCAGTTGCAGTTCTTCGGCCAGCGCTTCGGCAATCGGCATCGCTTGCTCACCCAACGCCGCGAGCGTCCCCGAGGCGCCGCCAAATTGCAGCACCAGCAGACGCGGTTTGAGTTCGCGCAGACGCTGACGGCTGCGAGTCACGGCCCCCAGCCATCCGGCGATTTTCATGCCGAGGGTAACCGGCGTCGCATGTTGCAGCCAGGTACGTCCGGCCAGCGGCGTCGCTGCATGACGTTGCGCTTGGGTAGCGAGCGAATCGGCCAACTGCGCCAGATCACTTTCAATCAATTCCAGCGCCTGACGCAATTGCAACACCAGCCCGGAATCCATCACGTCCTGACTGGTCGCGCCCAAATGCACATAACGCTCAGCCTCGGCATTGGTCGCGGCGATCTGTTTGCCCAACGCCTTGACCAGCGGAATTGCCGAATTGCCGGCCGTGGCAATCGCCTCGCCCAGTGCTGCGAAGTCATACAGACCAGCGTTGCAAGCCGCCGCAATCGGCGCCACCGCAGTGGACGGAATCAAGCCGACCCGCGCCTCGGCCCGAGCCAGCGCCGCTTCGAAGTCGAGCATCGCCTGCACGCGGCCCTGATCGCAGAACACCTCACGCATATCGCGGGCAGTGAAGTAGGCATCGAACAATTGATTGCCCGGTCGCTGAGTCATAAAAATCCTTGCAGGCGCGGGCCATCACGGCCCGCGCGCATCGGGTTAGAGATCGTGGTGCAAATACGCCGCTTGTTTCGGCAAGCGCAGACTGAACAGGAACGCGATCGCCATCATCGCCGTCACGTACCAGTAGAAGGAGTTTTCCATGCCGATGTTCTTCAGGCTCAGCGCGACGAACTCCGCCGAACCGCCGAAGATCGCATTCGCCACCGCGTACGCCAGACCAACGCCGAGGGCGCGGACTTCCGGCGGGAACATTTCGGCTTTCACCAGGCCGCTGATCGAGGTGTAGAAACTGACAATCGCCAGCGCCACGGTGATCAGTACAAACGCCAGAAACGGACTGCTGACGCTCTTCAGGCTCAACAGAATCGGCACGGTGAACAGCGTGCCGAGCGCGCCGAACCAGAGCATCGAATTACGTCGACCGATCTTGTCGGCGAGCATGCCGAACAGCGGCTGCATGCACATATACAGAAACAGCGCGCCGGTCATGATGTAGCTGGCGGTCTTGGCGTGCATGCCGGCGGTGTTCACCAGGTATTTCTGCATGTACGTGGTGAAGGTGTAGAAGATCAGCGAGCCACCGGCGGTGTAACCGAGCACGGTGATGAACGCGGCTTTGTGATCGCGGAACAACGCGCGGATGCTGCCGGCGTCTTTGTGTTCGCGAGTTTCCTTGTTGGTGGTTTCTTTCAGCGAGCGACGCAGGAACAGCGAAATCACCGCCGCAATTGCACCCACAACAAACGGGATACGCCAGCCGTAGGCACGCAGGTCTTCTTCGGTGAGGAACTGTTGCAGGATCACCACCAGCGACACCGCCAGCAGTTGCCCGCCGATCAAGGTCACGTACTGGAACGAGGCGAAAAATCCGCGCTGGCCCTTGAGCGCAACTTCGCTCATGTAGGTGGCCGTGGCGCCGTATTCACCGCCGACCGACAGGCCTTGCAGCAGACGCGCGAACAGCAACAGGATCGGCGCCCAGACGCCAATGCTGTTGTAAGTGGGCAGACAAGCGATCAGCAACGAACCAAAGCACATCATCAGAATCGAGATGAGCATGGATTTCTTGCGCCCATGCTTGTCAGCGATCCGACCGAAAATCCAGCCACCGATCGGACGCATCAGGAAGCCGGCAGCGAACACGCCAGCCGTGTTGACCAGTTGCACCGTCGGGTTATCGGAGGGGAAAAACGCCGGGGCGAAATAGATCGCGCAAAAGGCGTAAACGTAGAAGTCGAACCATTCGACAAGGTTGCCGGACGAGGCGCCGACAATGGCAAAGATGCGCTTGCTGCGCTCTTCACCGGTGTAATGGGAGGTGGTGGTTGTCATTGTTTTTCACTCGATAGGGACAGTGAGAGTCTAGACATACTTTGCAACAGTCCCGTTCCACAAGGCGAAACATCAAAAGATCGCAGCCTTCGGCAGCTCCTACATGGGTCTGCATCCCCTGTTGATCGTTCCCACGCTCTGCGTGGTAACGCATCCGGTGACGCTCCGCGTCACGGTGGACGCGGAGCGTCCATGGCGGCATTCCCACGCAGAGCGTGGGAACGATCATGTAGGAGCTGCCGCAGGCTGCGATCTTTTGATCTTAATAATCGAAGAACACCGTCTCGGCATCAGTGCCCTGCAAAATCACATTCCACTGGTAAACACCCGATTCATCCTTCTTCGCCAGCAAGGTCGCGCGGCGTTCAGCCGGCACACATTCGAGCAACGGATCATCAACGTTGGCCGGCTCGCCTTCAAAGTAGATCCGCGTCAGCAAATGCTTCACCAAGCCACGGGCAAACACCAACACCACCAAATGCGGCGCCTGGGTCGAGCCCTTCAGCCCTTCAACCGTGCCCGGTTTGATCGTGGTAAAGCGAAAGCGCCCTTCAGCATCCACCGGCACCCGGCCAAAGCCTTCGAAGTTCGGGTCGAGCGCTTTGTTCTGCTCGTCTTCCGGGTGGTCGTACTTGCCGGCAGCATTCGCCTGCCAGACTTCGAGCATGGCGTCGTTGACGACATCGCCGTTGCCATCCACCACTTGCCCGGTGATCGCCACGCGCTCGCCGAGGGTTTGTTCGACGGTGAGGTCTTCGCGGTTCAGCCAGGTCAGGCCGATGTGGTAATACGGCCCGACGGTGTGGGACGTGGTCGCAGTCAGCGTCATCTTATTTCTCCATCGGCGTGGCTTCACGCCCGCGCAGCACGATGTCCCAGCGATAACCGAGGGCGTAGGACGGAATGGTTTTTTCCAGATCGAAACTGGCGATCAGGCGTTCCTTGGCCGAAGTGTCCGACACGCAGTTGTAGATCGGGTCGTAGGCCAGCAGCGGGTCACCCGGGAAGTACATCTGCGTGACCAGGCGCGTAAGAATGCTCGGACCGAACAGCGAAAAGTGAATGTGCGCCGGGCGCCAGGCGTTGTGGTGGTTGCCCCACGGATAGGCGCCAGGCTTGATGGTCTGGAACTGATACCAGCCGTCGGCGTCGGTCACGGTGCGGCCGGTGCCGGTGAAGTTCGGGTCGAGCGGCGCATCATGCACGTCGCGCTTGTGGTTATAGCGGCCAGCGGCGTTGGCCTGCCAGATTTCCACCAGAATCCCCGGCACCGGCAGACCGTTTTCGTCGAGCACGCGGCCGTGAATGATGATGCGCTCGCCCTGTGGTTCGCCTTCGTGCTGGGCGGTCAGGTCGTTATCGGTGTCGCCTACACGTTCGGCGCCGATGGTCGGGCCGGTGATTTCCGACAGCGAGTGCGGCAGAAACACCAATGGCTTCGACGGCGAGCGCAGGTTGGTGGATTGATACGTCGGGTGCAGGTACTCAGGCTGAGTGCCTTCCTGCGGACGACGGTAACCAGGCTTGTCAGACATGTCGCTTTCCTCTGTTCTTTTTCGTCACGGCTTGCGTCAGACGCGTTCGATGGCCAGGGCCAGACCTTGGCCGACACCGACGCACATGGTCGCCAGACCTTTCTTGCCACCGGTCTTTTCCAACTGATGCAGCGCGGTCAACACCAGACGCGCACCGCTCATGCCCAACGGGTGACCGAGGGCAATCGCACCGCCGTTCGGGTTGACCTGCGCGGCATCATCCGCCAGACCCAATTCACGCAGCACCGCCAAGCCTTGGCTGGCAAACGCTTCGTTGAGTTCGATCACGTCGAAATCGCTGACCGCTACGCCGAGGCGTTCGATCAATTTGCGCACCGCTGGCACCGGGCCGATGCCCATTACCCGCGGCGCGACACCGGCGCTGGCCATACCGAGCACTTTGGCGCGGGCGGTCAGACCGTGTTTTTTCACCGCTTCGGCAGAAGCCAGAATCAGCGCCGCGGCACCGTCGTTGACGCCGGAGGCATTGCCGGCGGTGACGGTTTTGTCCGGGCCATTGACCGGTTTCAATTTTGTCAGCGCTTCAATCGTGGTGTCGGCGCGCGGATGTTCATCCTGGCTGACCACGGTTTCACCCTTCTTGTGGGCAATCCGCACTCCGACGATTTCTTCAGCGAAAAATCCTGCAGCCTGCGCGGCGGCGGTGCGTTGCTGACTGCGCAGGGCGAAAGCGTCCTGATCGGCGCGCGAGACTTTATAGTCGTCGGCGACGTTGTCGGCGGTCTGCGGCATCGCGTCGACGCCATATTGCGCCTTCATCAGCGGGTTGATGAAACGCCAACCGATGGTGGTGTCTTCCAGTTTCATGTTGCGCGAGAACGCCGCATCAGCCTTGCCCATCACGAACGGCGCGCGGGACATCGATTCGACGCCGCCGGCAATCGCCAGCTCCATCTCGCCGCTGGCGATGGCGCGGAATGCCGTGCCGATCGCGTCCATGCCCGAAGCGCACAGACGATTGAGGGTCACGCCCGGCACGCTTTCCGGCAGGCCGGCCAACAGCAGGGCCATGCGCGCAACGTTGCGGTTGTCTTCGCCAGCCTGGTTGGCGCAGCCGAGGAACACTTCGTCGATGGCGTTCCAGTCCACCGATGGATTGCGCTCCATCAGGGCCTTGATCGGCACGGCGGCCAGGTCATCAGCGCGAACGGCGGACAGTCCGCCGCCGAAACGGCCGATCGGCGTGCGAATCGCGTCGCAGATATAAACGTCACGCATCATGCTTCTCCCGGTGCCTGACCGTGGGCGGCGGCGGTGCGCGCTTCGAGATCGCGCAGCGCGGTCAGTTCGACGTCAGTCGGCTCCGCGGTGGTCTCAACGCTGTCGGCAAAACGAATCGCCCAACCGGTGGCCGCGACCACTTGCTCGCGGGTCACGCCCGGGTGCAGTGCGGTGACCACGAATTCGCGGGTGCCCTCTTCCGGCTCCATGATGCACAGGTCGGTGATGATCCCGACCGGGCCGGCGCCCGGCAGGCCCAGACGTTTGCGCGAATCGCCGCCCTCGCCGTGACCGACCGAGGTGATGAAGTCGAGCTTGTCGACAAACGAACGCGCCGACTGTTTAAGGATGATCAACACGCTTTTCGCCGAGCCGGCAATTTCCGGCGCGCCACCGGCACCCGGCAGGCGCACTTTCGGCGAGAAGTAATCGCCGACCACGGTGGTGTTGATGTTGCCGAAACGGTCGACCTGCGCGGCGCCGAGAAAACCGACGTCGATGCGTCCGCCCTGCAACCAATAGCGAAAAATCTCACCGGTCGGGACGACGGTGTCGGCGGTTTCCGCCAGTTCGCCGTCACCGATGGACAGCGGCAGCACGCTCGGCTTGGCGCCAATCGGGCCCGATTCGTAGATCAGCACCACGTCCGGCGACGAAGTCAGGCGCGCGAGGTTGGCGGCTTTCGACGGCAGGCCGATACCGACGAAGCACACCGAGCCGTTCTTCAGGCGACGGGCCGCAGCGACGGTCATCATTTCATTGGTGGTGTAAGTCATTACTTGGCCTCCGAAGCAGCGGCCAACTTGGCCTGGAACTCGCTGAAGTCAGCGCAGCCATGGATGTATTCGTTGATCCACGCGGTAAACGTCTCACGGTCGCGGGCGATCGGATCCCACGCCTGATAGAAACGATTGTCGCGCTCGTTGTAACCGTGGGCGTAGGACGGATGTGCACCGCCGGGTACATGGCACACTGCGCTCAAGGCCCAGGTCGGCAACACGCAGGAGTTCATTGGCGCGTTGAGGTTGTCGACGATTTCTTCGACGGTAACGATGCAGCGCTTGGCGGCCAGTGCAGCTTCTTTCTGCACGCCGAGAATGCCCCACAGCAGCACGTTGCCTTGGCGGTCGGCTTTCTGTGCGTGGATCACGGTCACGTCCGGGCGCACCGACGGCACGGCCGCCAACACTTCACCGGTGAACGGGCAGGTGACGGTTTTGATCAGCGGATTGACCTTCGGCAGGTCGGAACCGGCGTAGGCACGCAGCACCGCGAATGGTAGGCCGGAAGCGCCGGCGACGTAGGCATTCGCCAGGTCGGCGTGGCTGTGTTCTTCGATCTCCAGCGGCTGCGGCCATTGCTTCTCGACCGCGTCGCGCAGACGGTGCAGCGAACCCACGCCAGGGTTGCCGCCCCAGGAGAAAATCAGTTTGCGTGCGCAACCGGCGCCGATCAGTTGGTCGTAGATCAGGTCAGGCGTCATCCGCACCAGCGTCAGATCTTTCTTGCCCTGACGAATGATTTCATGACCTGCGGCCGTAGGGATCAAGTGAGTGAAGCCTTCGAGTGCGACGGTGTCGCCGTCGTTGACGAATTGCTTCACCGCGTCGTGCAGCGAAAGGATCTCAGCCATGGAGCGGGCTCCTGTTTTTGTAATGAATCGCCAGTGATAAAAAGGCGCGAGGTTCAGCGCCGGAGTCACTGCAGATTAAGCCTGGGAAAAGTGCCAAACAATCCGATAATCGACTGAGTGTTCGTTTATCGAACAGATTGTTGTTTGCCTAACAATCAAGAACAAAGGCTTCGCGAGCAAGCTCGCTCCCACATTTTGAAATGCATTCCAATGTGGGAGCGAGCTTGCTCGCGAAGGGGCCAGAACATTCAAAGGAGATTCTGACAGTTGTACTCAAGTGGCATCCGCATGACTGACCATGCCCTTGATCACCACCGCAGCCGTCGCCACCGCCGCCGGAATCACCAACGCCGTCAACACCTGCTCAAAATTCCAGCCCAAGCCCAACAACGTCGCGCCCATCCACGCCCCGAGAATCGCGCCAAAGCGGCCAATCCCCAGCATCCACGACACGCCGGTCGCCCGCCCCTGCGTCGGATAAAACCTCGCCGCCAGCGACGGCATTGCCGATTGCGCGCCGTTCACGCACATCCCCGCCACCAAAACCAAAGTCGCCAGCAAGGTGATATTGCCCAGGCTCTGCCCCACCGCGTAGGCAAACACCCCGGCCAGCAGGTAGAAAATGCCGATAACCTTGTGCGGATTGAAGCGATCCATCGCCCATCCCACAGCGACCGCGCTCAATACCCCGCCGAATTGGAACAGCGCACCGATGAACGCGGCTTGCTCCATGCTCGCGCCACTGTCACGCATCAGCGTCGGCAGCCAACTGGTCAGCAGATAAACAATCACAAGGCCCATGAAGTAGGTCAGCCACAGCAGTAAGGTGCCGGTGCTGTAGGTGCCCGAGAAAATCACCGCGAACACGTTGCGTGCCTTCACGGTTTTTTGTTCCGGCACGCTGAAGCTCGAGGCTTGGGCAACGGTGACCGGATCGATCGGCGCCAGGGTTTTGCGCACTTTGTCGGTGCCACGGTTACGGACGACAAGGTAGCGCGCCGATTCCGGCAGCCAGAACAGCAGCACCACCGCGAGGATCAGCGGCAAAATCCCGCCGATCAGCAGCAGACTGTGCCAGCCGAACGCCGGAATCAGCTTGGCGGAAATAAACCCGCCACCGGCCATGCCGAGGTTGAAACCGCAAAACATGCTGGTCACCAGCAGCGACTTCTTGCGCTCCGGGGTGTACTCCGAGAGCAGCGTGGTGGCATTGGGCATCCCCGCGCCCAGACCGAGGCCGGTCAGGAAGCGCAGCACCAGCAGTTGTTCAACGTTAGTGCTGTAAGCCGACGCCAGGCTGAAGGCACCGAACAGAATCACGGCGCCGACGAGTACGACTTTTCGCCCGAAGCGGTCAGCCAAAGGGCCGGAACCGAGTGCGCCGAAGACCATGCCGATCAACGCGGCGCTCATTACCGGGCCGAGGCTGGCGCGGTCGATGCCCCAGTCCTGCGACAACGCCGGGGCAATGAAGCCCATCGCGGCGGTGTCGAGGCCATCGAGAAAGACAATCAGGAAACACAAGATCACCACCCGCCATTGATAGCGCGAGATCGGTTGGGCGTTGATGAAGGTCTGCACGTCGAGGCACTGACCCACAGCGGACTGAGGCTGGTTCATTATTTTTATCCACGCAAAAAACGCAGTCGAACGGCGGCCGGCCAGAGAGCGGCACAGCTACAAGAATAGAAGGTTGCAATCAGGCGTTGCGGTGAACCCGGCAACAGCGGTTGGAGCGGAGACAGTCGGGGAGCGTGCGCATGGTGAGTTGCCTCTTGTCATTATTATGGGAGTCGACAGTCCGGCGGGCTCATTCACAACAGCGCCGGATGACGCTGCCGCGACATTAATGATCCGAGGGTTTTAGCGTCAATTCGATAAACGCAACACTGTGCGTTTATCGAACAGCTTCATCAGGCAAACAACTGCGCGCTGAGGTCGCGGCTGGCGCTGAGCAGGCCCGGCAGAAAGCGCTGCTCAAGCTCGGTGCGGCTGACGCGACCGGCGTGGGTGCTGACGTTGAGCGCCGCCACCACTTGGCCCGAAGCGTCGTAGACCGGTACGGCAATCGAGCGCAGGCCTTGCTCCAATTCCTGATCGACGATGCACCAACCTTGCTGCCGCACTTCCTGCAAACATTCGAGCAACGCGTCGGGGGTGTGGATCGTGCGGCTGGTTTTAGCGACCAGTTCAGCGTGGTCGAGGTATTCGCGCAAGGACGTGTCGTCCAGCGCTGCCAGCAGAATCCGGCCCATCGATGTGCAATAAGCCGGCAGACGCCCGCCCACCGACAGGTCGACCGAGATCAGCCGCTGCGTGGTCGCCGACCGCGCGATGTAAAGAATGTCGTCGCCCTCAAGCGTGGCCATGTTGCAGGCTTCGTGCAGTTGCTCGCTCATGCGGTCGAGGTACGGCTGCGCGGACACGGCCAGCGGCGTCGATGATAGATAAGCGTGGCCGAGGGTCAGCACTTTCGGCAGCAGAGAATAGGTGCGTCCGTCGGTGGTGGCGTAGCCGAGTTTGATCAGAGTGTGTAGGCAACGGCGCACCGCGGCGCGGGGAATTTCCGTGCGGTGGCTGATCTGCGCGATGGTCAGATGACGTTTGCGCTCCTGAAACGCCTGCACCACCGCCAGGCCACGGGCCAGCGACGTCATGAAATCCGGATCACCGGTCAGTGCCTGAATCCGCTTGGCCGGCGAGGCGACGATCGGCGGCGCCACGGAAGTGAAGGAGTTGCGCATTTGATCGTTCATTTATTGTCCTTTTTACCCGACACGGATCAATGGCTATACAAACGGCTCGCGGGGAGATGCACAAGCGGCGGGCCATCAACATTGGGCGATTATCGAACCGTCGACCGATAATCGCAATCGCCCTCCTCTGCTGTGGTTTGCTATTTGAGACGCTTGTGCAACTTTGCCGGGGAACTCAATCAAGATTTAGTTGATCGACTAAATGGCGCCAAAAACAGATCGCGGCGAAGTAAACGTTTGCTTGCACTTCAACTACCCGAGAAAGTTGCGATTAACAAAACAATCACACATCCCGAACCGTTTTTAACTAGGCAACGATAGTCAATCCTGAATCGACCGCTATAATGCACCTCAGTGGCACCCGTTATTCATCGAGGTGGTCACCGGCTGAGGCGATGCCAATCGCTGCCAGCCCCGGCAAGCGTCTGACGCTCATGATTGATGTAACGCCAGCGCTCGCTAAAACAGGAACTGATGCTGCGTCCGTTTTAATCTGGTGTCGTAGCCGCCTGTAACATGGAAGTCTTGATCGCCCTGCCGAAGACATCAATGCCTGTTCTGGCGTTGAGTTCTCGACGGGCCCGCTCAATCGACTCGTTGCAGTGCGATTCACCAGACATTTATCTCAACTCATACAGGTAGCACTGTGACGAAAGACGAACTGCGCGCGGAACTTGAGCGCCAGGAACAACGTTACAAGGATGTTTACGGCGGGGAAGTCACCACCTACGCCGCTCAACCAGAACCGGAACGCAAGGCATGGCGCAAACGCCCTACCGTTCAGGATCAGGTCTTCAAGCAAGAAATCGAAAAGATCGAAAAGGAACTCAAAGCCGAAGAGCCATGAGCCACGGTTTTTGAAGGCCTTGAGCATCCGTGTACGCACCGGTTACCCACGCGGTGCCGAGACGATGCCTTGCGCGCCCGCTACCCGCGGGCAGCGGCTGATTCTGCGTAGAGCCGGCTAAAGGACAGCTTCGGAAAGTTTCACAGATATTTCAGACAAGCGTTTGAGCCCTCCAAACGCGGGTAAAACGCTTGTTCCAAAAAGCCTTTTTATAGACAAATCAAAGGCTTGAAAAACCCTGCACGCCGCTTGGTTTTCATGTGCTGCAACAAATTAAATCGAAGAAGTGCGTTACCGATGAGCACTGAGGGCATCGATTTCCAGTCTTTTCTGGCATAATCGCGCCCCCTTACGACCGGGTCAGAAAACCTTCATGATCGATTTATTCAGCGGACTGGATGCTTGGGTGCTTGTGAGCCTCTTGCTCGCCCTGACGTTTGTCCTCGCCTTCGAGTTCATCAATGGATTTCATGACACCGCTAACGCGGTAGCCACTGTTATCTACACCAAAGCCATGCCGCCGCACCTGGCGGTGTTCTTCTCCGGTGTGTTCAATTTCCTCGGCGTGCTGCTGGGTGGCGTTGGCGTGGCGTATGCCATTGTCCACTTGCTGCCGGTTGAGCTGCTGATCAATGTGAACACCGGCCATGGCCTTGCGATGGTTTTCTCGTTGCTCGCAGCGGCAATCGCCTGGAACCTCGGCACTTGGTACTTCGGTATCCCGGCGTCCAGTTCCCACACCCTGATCGGCTCGATCCTCGGTGTCGGCCTGGCCAACGCGTTGATCAACGACATTCCGTTGGCCGACGGCGTTAACTGGCAGAAAGCGATCGACATCGGCGCTTCGCTGGTGTTCTCGCCGATGGCTGGCTTCCTGATTGCAGCGCTGATCCTGATCGGCCTGAAATGGTGGCGCCCGCTGTCGAAGATGCACAAGACGCCTGAACAGCGCCGCAAACTCGACGACAAAAAGCATCCGCCATTCTGGAACCGTCTGGTTCTGGTGATCTCGGCCATGGCCGTGAGCTTCGTGCACGGTTCCAACGATGGCCAGAAAGGCATCGGCCTGATCATGCTGGTGTTGATCGGTATCGTGCCTGCGCAGTTCGTTCTCGACCTGAACAGCACCACTTACCAGATCGAACGCACCCGCGACGCGACCCTGCACCTGAGCCAGTTCTACCAGCGCAACGCCGATTCGCTGGGTGAATTCCTGGCCTTGGGCAAGAGCGTAGACGGCGACCTGCCGGAGAAATTCCGCTGCAACCCGCAGCAGACCGAACCGACTATCACCGCTCTGTTGCACACGCTTAAAGGTGTAGCGGACTATCATTCGCTGTCGTCGGATAGCCGCATCGAAGTACGTCGTTACTTGCTGTGCCTGGACGATACCGCGAAGAAAGTCAGCAAGTTGCCGGTTCTGGATGCCCGTGAAAAGGCTGACCTCGACAAGTTGCGCAAAGACCTGACCACGACCACTGAATACGCGCCGTTCTGGGTGATTCTGGCGGTTGCACTGGCGCTGGGTCTGGGCACCATGGTTGGCTGGAAACGTGTGGTTCTGACCATTGGCGAGAAGATCGGCAAGCAGGGCATGACCTATTCGCAGGGTATGTCGGCGCAGATCACTACGGCGAGTTTGATTGGTTTGGCCAACATCTTCAGTTTGCCGGTGTCGACGACTCATGTGTTGTCTTCGGGTGTGGCGGGTACCATGGTCGCGAATAAGAGCGGCCTGCAAGGTGGGACTGTTCGCACTATTCTGTTGGCTTGGGTGTTGACCTTGCCGGCTACCGTGGCGTTGTCGGCTGGGTTGTTCTGGTTGGCTTCGAAGGCTTTGGGTAGTTGATAGATAGCGATATATGAAGAAGGCGCGATTCTTTGGGATCGCGCCTTTTTTTTGGTTCGGGGGTTGGGGTTGGGATTGGGGGCATATCCGTTGCTGCGGTGATGGCTGCTGGCGGTTTCGCTCTTACAGCGAGTTACCTTTTCCAAACGCCGAAAAGGTAACCCAAAAGGCTTTGCCCCGGCGTACGGCACTTCGCTGAGGCTCAGTGTTCCCTCGCTACGGTGTCCATCCGGGGACATCGCCTACGGTTTGCTTCGCTGCACCTCCTCTCGATGTGTGCGGCTACGCCGCACGGCGCTACGCGCCTGATCCCCGGATGGACACCTACGCTCGGCCTGCCGAAGGGGCTTGAGATCAAAAGCCACGTCAAAAGCCAGATCAAGATCAAGAGCCCCTCACTAGCCCTCTCCCGGAGGGAGAGGGGACTGATCGGGGTGTTTGGGAGAGGTACGCCGGCTTGGGATACCGAGTCGAACACACATTTTGAAAAGCCCACCAATCGGCTCCCTCTCCCTCGGGAGAGGGCTGGGCGGGCGGCGTTCCGATGAGGGGCAAAAACGCCACAAAAACCAAAGCCAAGCGCGCCGTGCTCCACACCACTCAATAGGCCGAGTGTCAGCTCGCCTGCTCTTGATCTTGATCTTGATCTCGGAGCCCGTCGGCAGGCTGAGTGGAGGGATTGATCCGGGGGTGGGAGCGCAGCGACCGTTTGGCGCAGCCAAACACAGCGAGAGGAGGTGCAGCGAAGCAAACCGTAGGCGCTGCCCCCCGGATCGATCCCGGAGCGAAGGAACCCCGAGCCCCAGCGAGCGGGCCGAACGTCAGGGCAAAGCCTTTTCGGTTACCTTTTCGGCGTTTGGAAAAGGTGACTCGCCGTAAGGGCGAAACCCTAAGCAGCCGTTACCGCAGCAACGGATATTCACAAAACACACCCCCAGCCTGGTCGGCCCAAAGGCCGCCAAGGCCGCCAAGGCAAAAAAAAGGGGCAACCGAAGTCGCCCCAAAATGCCTTGCGTGCCCATCAATCCAGAAGAATCACTTCTTACGCTTATGCGCATCCTTCCAGATAAAAAATCCAAACCCTGCAAAAAACAGAACCATCAGCCCTACAGTCAGAACCCCGGCAAACACCACGTTATCGAAAAACATGACTGGCCTCCTGGCCCCTGCTTTGCTGCGATGGGACTAAATTACCAAACACACAGGCGCACAAATTGACCGGGATCAATAACCGCAACAAAGGGAGAGAAAGGAGGGGAAATAACTGACCTGCATCAACAGATGCAGGGGGAGATCAACGCTTTTTCGGCTTGTTCTTCGACTTTTTCTTCGGCTTGCCCAACGGCATCGCCTGCTCAAACGCCTGACGCACTTCGTTCAGCCGCTTCTCTTTAATGTCATGCACCCGCTTGGCGCGTTCAGTGCTGAGGTCGATCAGTTTGTCGTCTTGGCTCATGGCGTTCAGAACATCGCTTCAAAGAATCACAACTGCCACATCACCGGCAGGACTGCGCCAATAATGCCGCCTGCCGTCAGCGCTGACCAGCCACCCAGCCCAACACGATCAAACCAATCATCTAGCCAGAGCCGCTCAAATCTCGATATCGACCCACAAGCCCTGACGCGGCTGATCTTCAATCAGCGGCACCACCGGCACGGTATTGTCGGCGTTGAGCACGGTACCCGGCACGGCCAGATGCTCTTCCGAGTCTTCGTCGGCCTCGCGCCGGCGACGATCACGCTCCTGCTGACGGCGCTGTTCTTCGCGCGCCAGCAGTCGATCCTCTTCCGGATCACGTTTCTGCAGATCGATCGTACTTTCGTTGGAGCTTTCCTGCACCGGCACCACCGGAGGAATATCCGGCCGCTGGCGGATCGGATCCTGCTGCGAAGTGATCGGCACAGCGCTCAAGGGGAGCATCGGTGGCAACATATAGGGGTTCTCCTGTCAGCAGGCTATCGGCTAAGACAAACACGCCTTGAGCCACCCGTCGCAATTCTGTGACCTGCTTAACACTTACAGGTGCCCTGCAAGAGGAGAAAACAGACGCATGACGCCTTTTGTTTCAGCTTGCAGCTCGCAGCTAAAAGCTCGCCACTGCTGCTAATCCTTTGGCCCTGAAGCCCTCATTCCGTTAAGATAGCCCGCTTTTTCAAGGTGGGAGTCAGGCAGCATGGCGCAGCAGTATCAACCGGGGCAACGCTGGATCAGTGACAGCGAAGCCGAGCTGGGTTTAGGCACCGTTCTGGCACAGGACGGCCGCTTGTTGACCGTGCTCTACCCGGCCACTGGCGAAACCCGCCAGTACGCGCTACGGAATGCGCCCCTCACCCGCGTGCGATTCTCGCCGGGTGACACCATTACCCACTTCGAAGGCTGGAAGATGACCGTGCAGCAAGTCGACGATGTCGACGGGCTGATGGTTTATCACGGCCTCAACGGGCAGAACGAAGCCGTTACCCTGCCAGAAACCCAGCTGTCGAACTTCATTCAGTTCCGTCTGGCCAGCGACCGTCTGTTCGCCGGGCAGATCGACCCGCTGTCGTGGTTCTCGCTGCGTTACAACACCCTCGAACACACTAGCCGCCAGCTGCAATCTTCGCTCTGGGGCCTGGGTGGCGTGCGTGCGCAACCGATCGCGCACCAATTGCACATCGCCCGTGAAGTCGCCGACCGCATTGCGCCGCGCGTATTGCTGGCGGACGAAGTAGGTCTGGGTAAAACCATCGAAGCCGGTCTGGTGATCCATCGCCAACTGCTCTCGGGTCGCGCCAACCGCGTGCTGATCCTCGTCCCGGAAAACCTCCAGCACCAGTGGCTGGTGGAGATGCGCCGCCGCTTCAACCTGCAGGTCGCGCTGTTCGACGAAGAACGCTTTATCGAAAGCGATGCCACCAACCCGTTCGAAGACACCCAACTGGCGCTGGTTGCGCTGGAATGGCTGGTCGACGATGAGAAGGCGCAGGACGCTCTGTTCGCCGCCGGTTGGGATTTGCTGGTGGTCGACGAAGCGCACCACTTGGTCTGGCACGAAGAAAAGGCCAGCGCCGAATACTCGCTGGTCGAGCAACTCGCCGAAGTCATCCCGGGCGTGCTGCTGCTCACCGCGACTCCGGAACAACTTGGTCAGGACAGCCACTTCGCCCGTCTGCGCCTGCTCGATCCAAACCGTTTCCACGACCTGGCCGCGTTCCGTGCCGAGAGCGATAACTATCGCCCGGTGGCCGAAGCCGTTCAGGAACTGCTCGACAAGGGCCGTCTCTCGGCCAAAGCGCACAAAACCATTCAGGGTTTCCTCGGCAACGAAGGCGAAGCCCTGCTGACCGCGGTCAACGATGGCGACACCGAAGCCAGCGCCCGCCTCGTGCGCGAACTGCTCGATCGCCACGGCACCGGCCGCGTGCTGTTCCGTAACACCCGCGCTGCCGTGCAGGGTTTCCCGGAGCGCAAGCTGCATCCGTACCCGCTGCCGTGCCCGGACGAATACCTCGAGCTGCCGTTGGGCGATCACGCCGAGCTGTACCCGGAAGTCAGCTTCCAGTCGCAGCCGGACGCCAGCGAAGAAGAGCGCTGGTGGAAATTCGACCCGCGCGTCGAATGGCTGATCGATCAGCTGAAAATGCTCAAGCGCACCAAAGTGCTGGTGATCTGCGCCCACGCTGAAACCGCGATGGATCTGGAAGACGCCCTGCGCGTGCGTTCCGGCATCCCGGCCACGGTGTTCCACGAAGGCATGAACATCCTTGAGCGTGACCGCGCCGCCGCGTACTTCGCCGATGAAGAGTTCGGCGCGCAAGTGCTGATCTGCTCGGAAATCGGCAGTGAAGGTCGTAACTTCCAGTTCGCACACCACCTGGTGCTGTTCGATCTGCCGTCGCACCCGGATTTGCTTGAGCAGCGTATCGGTCGTCTCGACCGGATCGGCCAGAAGCACATCATCGAACTGCACGTGCCGTACTTGGAAACCAGCCCGCAAGAGCGCCTGTTCCAGTGGTACCACGAAGCGCTGAACGCGTTCCTCAACACCTGCCCGACCGGCAACGCCTTGCAGCATCAGTTCGGCCCGCGCCTGCTGCCGCTGCTCGAAGAAGCCGACGACAGCGAGTGGCAAGCGCTGATCGACGAAGCGCGCAGCGAGCGTGAACGTCTGGAGGCCGAGCTGCACACTGGCCGCGACCGTTTGCTGGAGCTCAACTCCGGCGGCGCTGGCGAAGGTGAAGCGCTGGTTGAGGACATCCTTGAGCAAGACGATCAGTTCGCCCTGCCGATCTACATGGAAACCCTGTTCGACGCGTTCGGCATCGACAGCGAAGACCATTCGGAAAACGCCCTGATCCTCAAGCCGAGCGAGAAGATGCTCGACGCCAGCTTCCCTCTGGGCGACGACGAAGGCGTGACCATCACCTACGACCGTAACCAGGCGCTGTCGCGCGAAGACATGCAGTTCATCACCTGGGAACACCCGATGGTGCAGGGCGGCATGGATCTGGTGCTGTCCGGTTCGATGGGCAACACCGCCGTCGCGCTGATCAAAAACAAGGCGCTGAAGCCGGGCACCGTGTTGCTGGAATTGCTCTATGTCAGCGAAGTGGTGGCTCCGCGCGCGCTGCAACTGGGCCGTTACCTGCCGCCGGCCGCCCTGCGCTGCCTGCTCGATGCCAATGGCAACGACTTGTCGCCACGCGTCTCGTTTGAAACCCTGAACGATCAGCTGGAAAGCGTGCCGCGCGCCAGCGCCAACAAGTTTATCCAGGCTCAGCGCGATCAGCTGACGCCACGGATCAATGCCGGTGAAGACAAGATCACCCCGCGTCACGCCGAGCGCGTGGCCGAGGCCCGTCGCCGTCTGGCGGCCGACACCGACGAAGAACTGGCGCGCCTGACCGCGTTGCAAGCAGTCAACCCGACCGTACGTGACAGCGAACTGGTGGCATTGCGTGAACAGCGCGAGCAAGGTCTGGCGATGCTGGACAAAGCGGCGTTGCGCCTGGAAGCGATTCGGGTGTTGGTGGCGGGTTAAACCGCCCTGCTCCCCTGCTGAAAACAACAAGGCCCGCAGCGATGCGGGCCGATCGTTCCCACGTTCCGCGTGGGAATGCCTCAAGGGACGCTCAGCGTTCCAGCTCTGGAAAGGGACGCAGAGCGTCCCGTGCTGCATTCCCACGCAGAGCGTGGGAACGATCATGTAGGAGCTGCCGAAGGCTGCGATCTTTTGATCTTAAGCCGTCGCCACTGCAACCTCTGGTTCAACCACCGCAACCAAACCTTCCTTCATTCGCTGCGCATCGCGCACAAAACACCGCGCCGCGAGAAACAGAAACACCATCGTCAGAAACAGCGCCACCGGAATCAAATACATCGCGTCATGCAGCCCGACTGCCTTGAACGCCTCGCTCATCTGCTCAGCCCCCGCCGCCAGCATCGCCGTGTGCGCAAAGTGATCGGACAAACCACCGACCACCACCGGCCCCAAGCCACCGCCCAGCAGATACAACCCGGCAAAGAACAACGCCATCGCCGTCGCCCGCAGACGCGGTTCGACCACGTCTTGAATCGCGGTGTAAACGCAGGTGTAGAAGTTGTAGGCAAACAGCCAGCCGACACTGAATACCGCGACAAACACACCAATCTCGATGCGCCCGGAATGCAATGCCCACGCCGTGCACAGGGTCGAAATAATCAGACTGAACGCCGCGAACAACAGCCGCCCGTTGGCCACGCGCTGGTGAATCTTGTCCGCAATCCAGCCGCCCAGCGTCAAACCGATCAGTCCGGTCACGCCGACGATCACGCCAGTCGCCACGGCCGCTTCCTGCAGCGGCATGAGGAAATAGCGCTGCAGCATCGGCACCAGAAACGAGTTGCAGGCATAGGTCGCGAAGTTGAAGCACAACCCGGCCATCACCAGCCAGAGAAAGGTCGGCACGGCCAGAATCCGCCGGATCGGCTTGTCGACGCGTTCCTGCGAAACCTGCACGGTTTCCGCCGCGCCGCGCTTCGGCTCTTTAATGAAGAACATGAAGATCGCCAGGACCAGCCCCGGCACCGCCGCGATAAAAAACGGCGCGCGCCAGCTGTCGAATGCCTTGACCATCCAGCCGATGGTGAAAAACGCCAGCAACAAGCCCAGCGGCAGACCGAGCATGAAAATGCCCATCGCCCGCGCCCGACGATGCGCCGGGAACAGATCGCCGATCAGCGAGTTGGCTGCCGGCGCATAACTGGCCTCACCGATGCCGATGCCCATGCGCACGATCAAAAAGCTCCAGAAGCTGCCGACCAGCCCGTTGACTGCGGTCAGCGCGCTCCACGTCGCCAGGCCCCAGCCCATCAGTTTGCGCCGTGAGCCGGTGTCGGCCATGCGCCCCAACGGCAGGCCGGCAATCGCGTAAACAAGGGTGAATGCGGTACCGACGATGCCCAGTTGAAAGTCGCTGAGATGCCATTCCATGCGGATTGGCTCGATGATGATCGCCGGAATGGTGCGGTCGAAGAAATTGAACAGGTTGGCAAGGAACAGCAGGAACAGAATGCGCCAGGCATTCGCCGCTTGGGTCGAGTTCTGCATGGGTCCGTCTCTTTATTGTTATAGGGCTTCACTGCCAACGCATCCGAGCCCGGAACCTGCAATCTAGTCAGCCTGAACGGGGCTGTCTGTGATCATTCGTCTGCCTGATATCGGGCCATGGCACTGTAACGAAACGTAAGCCCTTGATAACGCTTGAATCCCCCGAAAACCGGGGCTTTTGCGGCAAAACCTTGCCACAAAAAAATAGTTTCACGCCCCCCTTCCCAACGCCGTGGCGAAGCCTAGAATAGCCGCCGGAACCGTCCGGATCTCCCGATCAATCCCTTTGATACCCCCGTCCATGTCCGAAGTCAGTCCGTGTCTGAATTGCGGTGCCTGTTGTTCCCATTTCCGTGTGTCTTTTTTCTGGGGTGAGTGCGCTTCCTCCGGCGGCACCGTGCCCGATGAACTGGTCACGCAGATCAGCCCGAGCCGGGTGGCGATGAACGGCACCGACTGCAAATCGCCACGCTGCACGGCGCTGGAAGGCGAAGTCGGTAGCGAAGTGAAGTGCTCCATTTATGAATTGCGTTCCAGTCCCTGCCGCGAGTTCGAATCGTCGTGGGAAAACGGCGAGCAGAACGTCGATTGCGACAAGGCCCGCGTACGTTTTGGCCTGCCGCCGCTGCAACCGGAATGGGCGCAAATACCTTTCGAACAGATCGCCTAAGCCTTTAGCGCCAATCGCTATGACGCTAATGCCGAAATCATTAGCGCCAATGTGCCACTACCACTTGCTCTGCGAAAACCGCCTCTATACTCCAGTCATTCGCCTGCGCTAGCCGCGCAGTAAGGACGACTCAGAGACGGGGCATGCTATGGAGTGGCTTGGTTTGCAGTTTGTTACCGAGCTGCCGGAGAGCGGGCAGGTCATTCTTAATTGCAGCCATAACCCGCTGCTGGTGCTGGTGGCCTATCTGGTCGCGTGCGCCGCCAGTTTTGCCACCCTCGACATGGCCGAACGCGTCGGTCACGCGGAAGACCCGCGTTCACAGCGACTATGGCGCTGGATCGGCGCGACCTGCCTGGCCGGCGGCATCTGGGCCATGCACTTCATCGGCATGCTTGCGTTTCAGGCACCGATCGACATCCAGTACGACCTGCCCATCACCCTGTTTTCCCTGCTGATCGCCCTGCTCGCCTCGTGGCTGGCCATGCACACCCTGAGCGAATCCCAGCCCAGTCTGGTGCTCTACCTGAAAACCGCGCTCGTCATCGGTCTGGGTATTGCCGGCATGCATTACGTCGGCATGGCGGCGATGCAATCGGCCGCAACGGCGTATTACGATCCTGGACTGTTCACCCTGTCAGTGGTGATCGCCATCGGCGCCA
This sequence comes from Pseudomonas rustica, assembly GCF_049959085.1. Lineage (NCBI taxonomy): Bacteria > Pseudomonadati > Pseudomonadota > Gammaproteobacteria > Pseudomonadales > Pseudomonadaceae > Pseudomonas > Pseudomonas rustica. The sequence goes on from NZ_CP188200.1 coordinate 4,153,546, forward strand.
GTTTCGCCGCTCTGTGGGTGGCAGGCTATCTGCGCGAAGGCAGCGGTTTACTTCATCAGGTACTCAAATACAGCGCCGCACTGATCCTCGGCGCCGGCATCTTCAGCATGCATTTCACCGGAATGGCCGCACTCAAGCTGATTTTGCCCGAGGCCAGCACGCCGACACTGACCGCCGAAACCAGCCACCTGCAATTGGGCCTGACCGTGGCCCTGATCACCTTGCTGATTCTCGGCAGTGCGATCAGCGCCGCACTCGCCGACAAAAAGCTGCAACACAAGGAGCATGACCTGCGCCGGGTCAACGCCCTGCTCAGCCAGCTCGATCAGGCGCGCATGTCGCTGCAGCAAGTGGCCAATTACGACGCACTGACCAACCTGATCAACCGTCGCGGCTTCAACCAGATCTTCGCCGAGAAGCTCAATCAGAAAGCCATCGAGGGCGGCATGCTCGCGGTGATGTTTCTCGACATTGATCACTTCAAGCGCATCAACGACAGCCTCGGCCATGACGCCGGCGACGCGCTGTTGAAAGTCATCGCCGACCACATCAAAGGCTCGGTGCGCAGCCATGAAGACGTGGTCGCGCGGTTCGGTGGCGACGAGTTCTGCATCCTCATCGGCCTGCATGACCGCGAAGAAGCGCGCGGCATGGCCCAGCGCATCATGCAAAAAATGAAGGAGCCGATTGAGCTGGCCGGGCGGCGCATGGTGATGACCACCAGCATCGGCATCAGTCTGTTTCCGGATGACGGCACCACCTGCGAAGAACTGCTCAAGCACGCCGATCTGGCGCTGTATCAATCCAAAGGTGCCGGGCGCAACGGCCTGCACTTTTTCAATTCCAACCTGAAAAACCGCGCGACCATGGAGTTGCAACTTGAAGAAGAACTGCGTCATGCCCTGCGCGAAGAAAATGGTTTGATGCTGTATTACCAGCCGATCTTCGAACTGAAAACCGGCAAGGTCACCAAGCTTGAAGCGCTGATCCGCTGGCAGCATCCGGTGAACGGCCTGCTGACGCCGGATCGCTTCATCAGCATCGCCGAAAACAATGGCCTGATCGCCGAACTGGACAACTGGGTGCTGCGTCGCGCCTGCAAGGATTTGGGAGAACTGTCGCGCCACGGCTGCGACGAATTGAAAATCGCCTGGAACTGCTCGCCGCTGAACCTTGGCCGCGAAGAACTGGCTGACGAAATCGAAAACGCCTTACGCACTGCCGGTGTCGCGCCGGAACGGCTGGAGCTGGAAGTCACCGAGAATGCGCTGATGGGCAATATCGCCAACACCCTGGTGTTGTTGCGGCAGATCCGCGCCCTCGGCGTGTCGCTGTCGATCGATGATTTCGGCACCGGTTATTCGTCGTTGGCCTACCTCAAGCGTCTGCCGCTGAATACGCTGAAAATCGACCGCTCGTTCATCATCGACATTCCCAATGCCACCGCGGACATGGAGATCGTCCAGGCGATCATCGTCATGGCGCACACCCTGCATTTGCAGGTGGTCACCGAAGGCGTGGAAACCCTGGAGCAGTACGAATTTCTCGAACGCTCGGGCTGCGATTTCATTCAGGGTTACCTGCTCAGCCGCCCGGTGCCGCTGGACGAATTACGCCCGGTGCTGGAAGAAATCAATCAGCGCAAACAGTCCCATGCGGTCAATCCGTTGATTCTGGCGCGCGGTACATTTGCACCAGCGTTGCTGGATCCTTCGCCAAAAAGCCCTGCGCCCCATGCAGGCGCATCAATTGTGCGGCCAATCCGCTGATCGGCGTGGCCGAGCCCTGTTCGCGAGAAAACTTCACCGCGGTGTCGAGATCCTTGAGCAGCGTGCGCACGTGCCATTTGATCGGTTCGAAACGGCTTTCGGCCATTTGCGGGGCGAGGATCTGCAACGGTTTCGAATCGGCAAAACCGCCGGCCAATGCCTCGGCGATCAGGCTGGCATCGACCCCGGCTTTTTCCGCCAACGCCACCACTTCAGCAATCACCAGCGCGTTGCAGGCGACGATCATCTGATTGCAGGCCTTGGTCACCTGACCGGCGCCAACGCCGCCCATGTGCGTAACGCGCTGACCGAGATTGAGCAGCACCGGGCGCACTCGCTCGAGATCCGCAGCTTCACCACCAACCATGATCGCCAGACTGCCCGCCTCGGCGCCGACCACACCACCGGACACCGGGGAATCCAGCCACGACATGCCGGTTTTCTGCGCCAATTCAGCGGCCATCTCGCGCGTCGCGGTCGGTTCCAGGCTGGAAAAATCCACCAGCAACTGACCGCTCTTGCCACCCTCAGCGACACCGCGCGCGCCGAACACCACCTCGCGCACCACCGCCGTATCAGCCAGGCACAGCATCACCACATCGGCGTGTGCGCACAGTTCAGCCGGGGTCGCCACTTGCCGGGCGCCGGCCTCAACCAGTGGCGCGCACTTGTCCGGGTTGCGGTTCCACACGCTCAGCGGGTAACCGGCGGCCAGCAAGCGGCGGCACATCGGCAAGCCCATCAGACCGATTCCGGCGAACCCCAACGAAGGTAGCGTTGACATCATTTAGCCTCCTTTTGATTAAAGATCGCCGAATAATGGCCGATTCATCAGCGATCAGGAAAGGATTCCCCCGAGCGACCGTCAGGCCAAGTCCCTGACGCCCGGGCCAAATTCGCGCAAACAAGACGCGAGCTCTTATTCCGTGAGGTTCGCTGACACTGGTCTGCGAACCAACCCAGTACCAGGTAAATGGCGCCCAATGACTTCTAAAAACAATACCGCCACTGCGGTCTCCGATCTGAATCCGAGCCCCGCCGCCAACAGCCCGTCATCGCCCAAACCGCTGGTTCCCTCGCGTCCGTTGTCGACCCAGCAATACCTGTACTTCACCGAAACCAATACCGACCGCATCCTCGACAACCTCGACGGCCTGCGTGACATGGTGTTCCCGCGCCCGCCGCACCTGGAAGGCGATAACGAACAGCACAACGATCAGGAGTTCCCGTCGGTGTGCCTGATCGGCCTCGGTCGCTGCGGCTCCAACATCGCCCTCGACGTGGCGGAGCTGGTGTACAACGCGCGCAAGTTCTACCTCAACGAATTCAACAACGAAGATCGCCCGTCGAATGACCGACGCGCCACCGAAAAAGGCTACAGCCCGGCGCAGTGGATCAAGAACAACCTGCGCATCGGCAACAGCAAAGCGAGCAAACCGGTGTTTCTGGTCGAGCCGCTGGTGATGCTCGGCGACCTCGACAAGGACATCGCCGGGCGCATTCGTTTCTCGCGCAAGGGCGAAAAAAGCGGTTTCCTGCGCGACTACAGCAAAATGAAGATCATGGACTTGTCCGAAGTCCACGCCGGTGGCGCCGGTAACGCGCCGATTCTCGGCCAGTATCTGGCGAAGATCATCCTCAACAAGGACACGCAGCGCTTCTCCAGCCCTGACTGGAAAATGATCCACTCGTACCTGATCGACAGCTGCGGCATCAAGGCCAACCAGTCGCGCCTGTATTTCTCGATCTTCAGTGCCGGCGGCGGTACCGGTTCCGGCATGGCCTCGGAATTCGGCTTGGCCCAGCAGCACTCGTACATGAACAAGACGTTCGACACCAAGCCGATGGACGAGCATGACGGCAAGAGCGGTCATTCGTTCGTGTTCGAACCGATCTTCACCAGCGGCATCTGCGTGCTGCCGAATATTTCCGATCACCGCAGCGAAATGTCCGAGGCGCTGCACATCAACGCCGGACGCCTGCTGTGCAAATACCTTTCGGAAGAATGGGATTTCTCCTACAACTTCGCCAACGAAGACAGCAGCGAAGCCAGCGTCATGGGCCGTATCCGCCCATGGAACGCGATGATGCTGATCTCCAACGACATCATGCGTTACGCCGAAGAGAGCGATGACGGCAACATCCAGAACATTGATGTCAATGCGATGGAAAAGCACGCCAACCAATACATCTCGCAGCAAATCTTCAACATTCTGACGGCGCAGGCGGTGACGACTGACTACGATCAGAACTATTTCCGCCGCGCCGGCATCGACATCGGTGAGACCATTCGCCTCGATGCCAACGACCTGTTCATGAGTCTGGCCGGCCCGGTGGCGATTGCCTACGCCGAATCGGTGGTGCCGGAAACTCCGCCGCCGAGCAGCGACAAATTCAAGGTCTTCGATAAAGAGCCGCAGCGCCTGAACATCGACGATCTGTTCTTCCGCTCGATCGACCTGCCGCACTTCAACAAGGTCACACAAGCGATCGAAGGCATCAGCCTGCTGCCGATCGAATCCAAGCGTTATCGTGCTTCGCTGGAGCAGTACAAGAATTCCGGTTACGACGCCGCCGCGTTGCACGACCTGCACTTCTTCAAGAATTGCTCGTCGGTGGTCTCGATCGTTTCGCTGCCGAAGGATTACAAGCTGTCGTACATGGATCTGAACCGGTTGAAGACACACCTCAACAGCTTGTTCCCCAACACCACGCTCAAGCGTTATGCGCTGGTGATCGGCGCCTCGGCCAACCTGTCGCTGACCACATTGATCGCGAAGAGCCCGTGCCTGTCGGATGATTTCCTGACCCTGATCGTCGCGTTCATCAAACGCTGCTTCGCCAAGACCCCGTACCGTTTCGATGAGACGCTGGACAACTCGATCCTCGACTTCATCATTAATGAAGAATTCGACGAAGATCGCATCGACGATTTGCTTAATGAATTCGAGAACCCGGCGAAGATCCTCGACACCAACTGGTACGCGATCAAACCGATGTACGAGAAGAAATACCGCGAGCTGATCAACGACAAAGACAAGTTTGTTTCGATCAATGACATTCGGTTGTCGCGCGATTGTGTGAAGAAGTCGATCAAGTATTTGCGCGAGATTTATCGTCACCGGATTGGTAAGACCAAGGTTATTTCGCTGAATAACCATACCGGGAAGTCTTTCTCGGTCTGATCCGGAACCGAGGCGCCCCATTCGCGAGCAAGCCCGCTCCCACAGGTTTTGTGGTGTTCACAATATTTGTGTTCACTCGGACACTGTGGGAGCGGGCTTGCTCGCGAAGAGGCCCTCAAATTCACTGAATATTTCAGCCATTCCAACATCCAGAAACAATTAAGCAGCCCAAAGGCTGCTCTCTCAACTGTTCCCGTTACGTTTACGTCACCGTGATGCCACCCTCGCTTGTGGCCTTTCTTCACGGCAACGTGCCATCACGCTACTCCGCTACACACTTTTCGCTGACCAGCGGACGCACCATCAAGGTGCAACGTCGGCAGCACCCGCCCTTTCCTGGATCAGAATCCACGGCGAAACCACCACTGCCCACAGCTGCGGATCGCGTTCGAAAAGATCCAGCGCCCGCGTTTCAGACAGTTTGGCGACTTTGTCTTCGGCCAGCCAGGCGGCGACTTTCTCGCCATCATCCGACGCCACGGCCTCGGCGGCGGCGATCAAATCCAGGTCAGGGTCGACCCACAATAGGGCACCCTTGGCGAAGAACGGCTCCAACTCTTTCCAGGTAATAGATGCGGTTTCACCAAGCAGCTTGGCATAGAGGGTGCTAGGTTCTTGATTCATGGGAACTGTCCGGAAAAGAAATCGACGCGAATAATAACGTCGGTGATCCGTCAGCAAAACCCGGTTGCAAAAGGCTGTACCGAACGAAAAGAGCAGGAAAGCCAAGGAATGCTGCTGATTGGGGCATAACCCCACGAACGCCCCGCCGCAATTCTGTCTTTTTCATTCAAAAAAGCGACACCCTCAGGTTTTGCCCCTCGGCGCCCGCTTCCCAGGCTAACAACCGGCGCTCTACACTGTACCGGTACAGTTGCCGGGGGCATTTCTGGAGGGTATCGCAAAGATATCTGACCCGGTTCTGCTGCTACGGCGCCAGAACTCAAAAAAAAAATACAACAGTAAGAGTGGAGCACTATGACTAAGGCTACTAAGCAGATTTCCAAACTGTTTGCCGCAATGGTTCTGGCCGGGGTTGCCAGCCATTCGTTCGCAGCTGACACCATCAAAATCGGTATCGCCGGTCCTAAAACCGGTCCAGTAGCCCAATACGGCGATATGCAGTTCAGTGGCGCGAAAATGGCCATCGAGCAAATCAACGCCAAGGGCGGCGTCGACGGCAAGAAACTCGAAGCCGTTGAATACGACGATGCCTGCGATCCGAAACAAGCAGTAGCGGTAGCGAACAAGGTCGTCAACGACGGCGTCAAGTTCGTGGTCGGTCACCTGTGCTCCAGCTCCACTCAACCGGCTTCGGACATCTACGAAGACGAAGGCGTGATCATGATCACCCCGGCTGCCACCAGCCCGGACATCACCGCCCGTGGTTACAAAATGGTCTTCCGTACCATCGGTCTGGACAGCGCCCAGGGCCCTGCCGCCGGTAACTACATTGCCGATCACGTCAAACCGAAAATCGTTGCTGTGCTGCACGACAAACAGCAATACGGTGAAGGCATTGCCACCGCCGTCAAATCGACCCTTGAGAAGAAAGGCGTGAAAGTTGCCGTGTTCGAAGGCGTCAACGCCGGCGACAAGGACTTCTCCTCGATCATCGCCAAGCTCAAGCAAGCCAACGTCGACTTCGTTTACTACGGCGGCTACCACCCGGAGCTGGGCCTGATCCTGCGTCAATCGGCTGAAAAAGGCCTGAAAGCCAAGTTCATGGGTCCGGAAGGCGTGGGTAACGACTCGATTTCGCAGATCGCCAAAGACGCTTCCGAAGGTCTGCTGGTAACCCTGCCGAAATCCTTCGACCAGGATCCGGCCAACATCGCCCTGGCTGATGCCTTCAAAGCGAAGAAAGAAGATCCGAGCGGCCCGTTCGTGTTCCCTTCCTACTCGGCTGTTGAAGTGATTGCCGGCGGTATCACCGCTGCCAAGAGCGAAGACCCGGCCAAAGTGGCTGAAGCCATTCACGCTGGCACCTTCAAAACCCCGACTGGCGACCTGAGCTTCGACGCCAAGGGCGACCTGAAGGACTTCAAATTTGTGGTTTACGAGTGGCACTTCGGCAAACCAAAAACTGAAGTATCCCCTCAGTAAGGCGCTGCCTGACTGACTGCCAATAAAGCCCACGGCGTGCCGTGGGCTTTGTTTTACGAATGTATGGGCCGCGCTGGCGTGATCCGCCAGTCTCCCCACCTGAAAATCTCAAAACCGTCATCAGCGGTTCGCTGGCAAAACCCGGATTCGAAGTGGATATAGATCCACGGGGCCGGGCGGGAAAATGACTCCACCAGTGAAATGCGTATCAGGTTTTTAGGAGCGTTGTAATGCCTGACCTCTATCACTTCTTCCAGCAGCTGGTTAATGGTCTGACCATTGGCAGCACGTATGCCCTGATTGCCATCGGCTATACGATGGTTTACGGCATCATTGGAATGATCAACTTCGCCCACGGCGAGGTGTACATGATCGGTTCCTACGTGGCGTTCATCGCCATCGCCGGGCTGGCCATGATGGGAATCGACAACGTCCCGCTGTTAATGACCGCGGCCTTCATTGCGAGCATCGTTGTCACCAGTTCCTACGGTTACAGCATCGAACGGATCGCCTACCGCCCCCTGCGCGGCAGCAACCGTCTGATCCCGCTGATTTCCGCCATCGGTATGTCGATCTTCCTGCAGAACACGGTTCTGCTGGCGCAAGACTCCAAGGACAAATCCATCCCCAACCTGATCCCCGGAAACATTTCCTTCGGGCCAGGTGGCGCACATGAAGTGCTGATTTCCTACATGCAAATCGTGGTGTTCGTGGTGACGCTGATCGCCATGCTCGGCCTGACGCTGTTCATCTCCCGTTCTCGCCTGGGTCGCGCCTGCCGCGCCTGCGCCGAAGACATCAAGATGGCCAACCTGCTCGGCATCAACACCAACAACATCATCGCCCTGACCTTCGTCATTGGTGCTGCGCTGGCGGCCATCGCGGCCGTGCTGCTGAGCATGCAATATGGCGTGATCAACCCGAACGCCGGTTTCCTCGTCGGCCTCAAAGCCTTCACCGCGGCAGTGCTCGGCGGCATCGGCAGCATCCCCGGCGCCATGCTCGGCGGGTTGGTGCTTGGGGTGGCGGAAGCGTTTGGCGCCGATATCTTCGGCGACCAATACAAGGACGTCGTGGCTTTCGGCTTGTTGGTTCTGGTGCTGTTGTTCCGTCCGACCGGCATTCTGGGCCGTCCGGAGGTTGAGAAAGTATGACTAGGAATCTTAAACAGGCACTGTTCAGTGCCTTGCTGGTGTGGGCTGTGGCCTACCCGGTACTCGGACTGAAACTGACCATCGTCGGCATCAACCTCGAAGTGCATAACACCAGCCCGATGATTCTGGCGACCATCGCCATCTGTTCGGTGCTGATGTTCCTGCGGGTGCTGTTCAACCAGCAGATCAGCAAGGCATGGAAATCCTCGCCGGGCATGCCATTGATCCCGGCCAAGGCCAGCAACTTCCTGACCCTGCCGACCACGCAACGCTACTTCATCATTGCGCTGATCATCGGTGCACTGGTGTGGCCGTTCTTCGGTTCGCGTGGCGCGGTGGATATCGCAACGCTGATCCTGATCTACGTGATGCTCGGCCTCGGCCTGAACATCGTCGTCGGTCTGGCCGGTCTGCTCGACCTCGGTTACGTCGGCTTCTACGCCGTCGGCGCCTACAGCTACGCGCTGCTGTCGCACTACTACGGCTTGAGCTTCTGGATCTGCCTGCCGATTGCCGGCCTGATGGCGGCGACGTTCGGCTTCCTGCTGGGCTTCCCGGTGCTGCGTTTGCGCGGTGACTATCTGGCGATCGTGACCCTCGGCTTCGGTGAGATCATCCGTCTGTTCCTGCGTAACCTGACCGACATCACTGGCGGTCCGAACGGCATCAGCAACATCGAGAAACCGACGTTCTTCGGCCTGACCTTTGAACGCAAGGCTGCGGAAGGCATGCAAACCTTCCACGAGTATTTCGGCCTGCAATACAACTCGATCAACAAGGTGATCTTCCTCTACCTGGTTGCCCTGGTACTGGCGCTGGCGGCGCTGTTCGTCATCAACCGTTTGCTGCGCATGCCGATCGGCCGTGCGTGGGAAGCGCTGCGTGAAGACGAAATCGCCTGCCGTGCTTTGGGTCTGAATCCGACGATCATCAAGCTGTCGGCGTTCACCCTCGGCGCTGCATTCGCCGGTTTCGCCGGTAGCTTCTTCGCTGCCCGTCAGGGTCTGGTGACCCCGGAATCGTTCACCTTCATCGAGTCGGCAATCATCCTCGCCATTGTCGTGCTGGGTGGTATGGGCTCGCAGTTGGGTGTGATTCTGGCCGCCGTGGTAATGATCCTGTTGCCGGAAATGATGCGTGAGTTCAGCGAGTACCGCATGTTGATGTTCGGTGCCCTGATGGTGTTGATGATGATCTGGCGTCCACAAGGTCTGCTGCCGATGCAACGCCCACACATGGAGTTGCGAAAATGAGCCGCGAGATCTTAAAAGTTGAGAACCTGAGCATGCGCTTCGGCGGCTTGCTGGCGGTCAACGGCGTGGCCCTGACCGTCAAAGAGAAACAAGTGGTTGCCTTGATCGGGCCGAACGGCGCGGGCAAGACCACCGTGTTCAACTGCCTGACCGGTTTCTATCAGCCAACCGGTGGCAGCATCCTGCTCGACGGCGAGCCGATTCAAGGCCTGCCGGGCCACAAGATCGCCCTCAAAGGCGTGGTGCGTACCTTCCAGAACGTGCGCTTGTTCAAAGACATGACGGCGGTCGAGAACCTGTTGATCGCCCAGCACCGTCACCTGAACACGAACTTTCTGGCCGGCCTGTTCAAGACCCCGTCGTTCCGCAAAAGCGAGCGCGAGGCGATGGAATTTGCCGAGTACTGGCTGGAAAAGGTCAACCTGAAAGAGTTCGCCAACCGTACCGCCGGCACCTTGGCCTACGGTCAGCAACGTCGTCTGGAAATCGCCCGCTGCATGATGACCCGTCCGCGGATCCTCATGCTCGACGAACCGGCCGCCGGCCTGAACCCGAAGGAAACCGAAGACCTCAAGGCGCTGATCAGCGTGCTGCGTGAGGAGCACAACGTCACCGTGCTGTTGATCGAACACGACATGAAACTGGTCATGAGCATTTCCGACCACATCGTCGTGATCAACCAGGGCACGCCTCTGGCCGACGGCACGCCGGAACAGATCCGCGACAATCCTGAAGTGATCAAAGCCTACCTGGGGGAAGCGTAAATGCTGCAGTTCGAAAACGTTTCCACCTTCTACGGCAAGATCCAGGCCCTGCACAGCGTCAACGTCGAAGTCCGTCAGGGCGAGATCGTGACCCTGATCGGCGCCAACGGGGCCGGCAAGTCCACGCTGCTGATGACGCTGTGCGGTTCGCCGCAAGCGCACAGTGGCAGCATCCGTTACATGGGTGAGGAACTGGTCGGCCAGGACTCGTCGCAGATCATGCGCAAAAGCATCGCGGTGGTGCCGGAAGGTCGTCGGGTGTTTGCCCGTCTGACCGTTGAAGAAAACCTGTCCATGGGCGGCTTCTTCACCGACAAGGGCGACTATCAGGAACAGATGGACAAGGTTCTCGGACTTTTCCCACGCCTGAAAGAACGCTTCAACCAGCGCGGCGGCACCATGTCCGGCGGCGAACAGCAAATGCTCGCCATCGGCCGCGCGCTGATGAGCAAGCCGAAACTGCTGCTGCTCGACGAGCCGTCGCTGGGCCTGGCACCGATCATCATCCAGCAGATTTTCGACATCATCGAAATGCTGCGCAAGGACGGTGTGACGGTGTTCCTGGTCGAGCAGAACGCCAACCAGGCGCTGAAAATCGCTGATCGCGCGTACGTTCTGGAGAACGGCCGTGTGGTCATGCAAGGCACCGGTGAAGCGCTGCTGACCGACCCGAAAGTACGCGAGGCGTACCTCGGCGGTTGACGCATTTCGCCCAACAAAAAAACGGCCTTCGGGCCGTTTTTTATGTCCACCATAAACCTCGAACCCACCGAAAATCCCCCTGTGGGAGCGAGCCTGCTCGCGAAGACGGTGTGTCATTCAATATCAATGGTGTCTGACACAACGCTTTCGCGAGCAGGCTCGCTCCCACAAGGGGGACGGCGGTGCCCGGAAGAATTATAAAAAAAAAACATCCAGCCCCGCTGTAACGCATCGCCATGACCTTTCTCTAGAGGGTTAAGCAAGCGCAAAAACGCTTGTAAAAACCCTGACCGAAACTGGAGAAACACCATGACTGCTACCACCCGCACCCTGTCCGCTACCGCCCTGGTTCTGGCCCTCGGCTCTGCGCTGAGCATCGCTGCCGTTTCTACCGCCCACGCGGCCGATGACATGGAAAAATGCTTTGGCGTGGCCATGAAAGGCAAGAACGATTGCGCTGCAGGCGCCGGCACCACCTGCGCTGGCACCGCGAAAACCGACTACCAGGCCAACGCCTGGAAGCTCGTCCCTAAAGGCACCTGCGCCAAGACTGAAAGCAAAACCTCGCCGACCGGCTTCGGCCAGATGGAAGCTTTCAAAGCGAAGTCCTGATTCACGGCCTGCCTGAGTGACGATCATGTTCACACCTGACGACCATGCCCTCCCCCGCACTCAGGCAGCCCTCACCGGGCTCCCGCCCCGTGCCGGGCTGGGGCTCAAGACCGGGCACTTTCGTGAAGTGCTCGACACCCGACCGGACATCGGTTTCTTCGAAGTCCACGCCGAAAACTACATGGTGGCCGGCGGCCCGTTTCATCACTTTCTCGGTTTGATTCGCGAACAGTATCCGCTGTCGCTGCATGGCGTCGGTTTGTCCATCGGCAGCGAAGGGCCGCTGAATACTCAGCACCTGCAACGTCTGGCCGAGCTGATCGAGCGCTATCAACCACACTCCTTTTCCGAACATCTGGCCTGGTCGAGCCACGGCCCGGTGTTCCTCAATGACCTGCTGCCCCTGGCCTACGACGAGCCGACGCTGAACCGCGTCTGCGCGCACATCGATCAGGTGCAAAACACTCTTAAACGGCCAATGCTGCTGGAAAACCCGGCAACGTATCTGGCGTTTCAGCATTCAACGTACGACGAGCCTGACTTCATCCATGAAGTGATCCGTCGCAGCGGCTGTGGGCTGTTGCTCGACGTCAACAATGTCTATGTGTCGTGCGTAAATCATCACCGTGATCCATTGGCGTATCTCGATGCGCTGCCGCTGCACGCGGTTGGCGAGATTCATCTGGCCGGGTTTGCCGAAGATTCCGACAACCTGGGTGATCGCTTGCTGATTGACGATCATGGCGCGCCGATCGATCAAGCGGTTTGGGCCTTGTATTGGCAGACGCTGGATCGTATCGGGCCGATATCAACCTTGATCGAACGGGACAATCAGGTGCCCGCATTCAACACCTTGCTGGCCGAAGCGCAACAGGCAGACGAAATGCTGCTGTGCGCCGGAAGTCGGCCATGAGCACGCAAAGCGCATTCAGCGCCGCGCTGCTCGATGTACGTCTGCCCTGCCCTGCCGGTTTGTGCAGCAGTAACGGCGCCGATCCCGCCAGTCGTTTCGCGGTGTACCGCAACAATGTGCAGAACTCGTTGATCAACGCACTGGCGGACGGTTATCCGGTGGTTGCGCAACTGGTCGGCGAGGAATTTTTCCGCGCCATGGCGGCCACTTTCGTACAACAGCAGCCGCCGCAGAGTCCGTTGATGAGCCGCTATGGCGAAGCGTTTGCGGACTTTATCGACGCCTTCGAACCGGCATCGAGCGTGCCTTATCTGGCCGATGTCGCGCGCCTTGAGCATCTGCGCACGCAGGCCTATCACGCCGCCGACGCCGACCCCGTACGGCCAGAACAAATCACCGCAGCACTCGCCGCCCCGCAAGGCTTGAGCGATCTGTGCTTCACGCTTCATCCCTCCCTGCACCTCCTCCATTCGGCTTATGCCGTGGTTGCGATCTGGGCTGCACATCAGCAACAACCTTCACTTGAAGGCATCGAAATCCATCAGGCCCAGCACACGCTGATCCTGCGCAACGGACTGGAGGTTGAGGTGTTCGCCATCGATCACGGCGCCAGCGTGTTTATCCGCCATCTGATCAACGGCCAGCCATTGCTGGCAGCCGCCGAAAACAGCCCTGAATTCGATCTCAGCCAGACCCTGGCCTTGCTGATCGCGCGCAACGTCATCACCCACTTGAACAATAAGGTAACGCCATGAACAACCTGATCACTCGCGCCATTGCGCTGCTCGAGAGAATCCCCCAGAGCCTGATCGCTTTTATTGCGCGCTTCGCGATTGCGGCGGTGTTCTGGAAGTCCGGGCAGACCAAGATCGAGGGGCTGGCGATCGACCTCATCGACGGCACCTTTCAGCTTGGCTGGCCGCGTCTGGCCGATTCGACCATTCCGTTGTTCACCAGCGAATATCACGTGCCGCTGCTGTCGCCGGAGATCGCCGCGCACATGGCCGCGTTTGCCGAGCACTTCTTTCCGGTGCTGATTCTGGTTGGGTTTGCTACGCGCTTTTCGGCCATGGCGTTGCTGGGGATGACGTTGACCATTCAGCTGTTTGTATACCCGGATGCTTACCCGACTCACGGTACGTGGGCGGCGGTATTGCTGTATTTGATGGCGACCGGGCCGGGCAAGATGTCGATCGACCACCTGATCGCCCGCCGTTTCGCAAAATAAGCAGATCCCTGTGGGAGCGAGCCTGCTCGCGAAGGCAATTTCACATTCACCCGAAATGTTGACTGAACCGGCGCATTCGCGAGCAGGCTCGCTCCCACAGGGGTAAGGGTTAACGCTGGAGTCGATCCAGCGCCTCGCCGCTGCGTTTGAACCAGCCAATCAGATAGTCCGCCAGCACTTGCGTGCGCTTGGGCAACCCGCCCTGATACGGATGCACCAGGTACATCGGCATGCGCCGCGTCTGATAATCACGCAGGAGCCAGCGCAATCGGCCGTCAGCCAATTCCGCTTGCAGCAGGTACGAAGGCAATCGCGCAATACCGGCGCCGCTCAGCGCGGCTTTTTTCAGCAAGTTGTAGTGATTGCTGGCAAACGGCCCGGACACGCGTACTCGCAACAATTCGTGCTGCTGGTGATACAGCCATTCTTCGCGACCGCTGTAGTGGCTGTTGAGCAAGCAACGGTGCTCGGCCAGCGCCTGTGGCGTCGACGGTTCGCCGAATCGATCCAGATAAGCGGGACTCGCACAGGTCATTTCCTGCCAGGCCAGCAACGGCTTGGCCACCAGTCGTTCGTCATTGGCCACTTCTGAACGGATCGCCAGATCAAAGCCATCGCGGGACAGATCGCGGTAGCTGTTGTTCAGCTCCAGCTCGATCTGCACCTCGGGATACTGCTGCGAAAACTCCAGCAACAATCCATCGAAAAACGTTTCCCCCAGCGACACCGGAACCGTCATTCGTACCGGGCCGGCCATGTCGTCCTTCAATCGCGCCAATGCCTGACGGGCTTTTTCGACCTGGACTACAAGCGCCTGCGCCTGAGGCAATAACGCAGCGCCCGCCGCCGTCAGGCTCAGGCGTCGAGTGGTGCGTTGTAGCAACACCACGGAAAACTGCGCTTCGAGCTGGCTAATGCGTTTGGACAACTGCCCCTTGCTGCAGCCCAATTGCTGCGCCGCCAAGGTGAAACTGCCGGCTTCGATCAACACGGCGAACGCCGCCAGATCATCCATTTCGCTCATGGATTGTTTCCATTTGAAAACCAAAGGTTGCCTATTAGTGCGCTTATCCACAGAAAAAACCACTCTAGACTGAAACCTCGTTCACACACTTGAGGTACAGCTCGATGAAGATTCTGTTGATAGGCGCTGGCGGCACCATCGGTTCGGCCGTGGATAAAGAACTGTCGCAACGCCACGAAGTGATTCGTATCGGCCGCACCAGCGGTGATTTCCATGTGGATATCAGTGACAGCACGTCGATCCGCAAGCTGTTCGAGCAGACCGGCAAATTCGACGCACTGGTCTGCGCCGCTGGCAACGTCACCTTCGCCCCGCTGGGCGAGATGAGCGAAGACAGCTTCGCCCTCGGCCTCAAGGACAAGTTGATGGGCCAAGTGAATTTGCTGCTGATCGGCCGCGAATTCGCCAACGATGGTGCCTCGTTCACCTTCACTACTGGCGTGCTCAGCCACGATCCGATTCGCAGCGGTGCGTCGGCGGCGCTGGTCAACGGCGCGCTGGACAGCTTTGTGCGGGCAGCGGCCACTGAGTTGCCGCGTGGCCTGCGCGTTAACTCGATCAGCCCGACGGTGTTGCTGGAGGCGATGGGCAAATATGCGCCGTACTTCCGTGGCTATAAGCCGGTTCCTGCGGCGGATGTGGCGTTGGCCTACGCCAAGAGTGTTGAAGGGCTACAGACCGGGCAGACGTTTCACGTTGGGTAAGATCAAGAGATCGCAGCCTTCGGCAGCTCCTACAGGGGAGTGTCGGGGGTTGCGATGTTTTGCATTTTGTCGGCGGGCGGCGTAACTCGGTGTAGGAGTTGCCGCAGGCTGCGATCTTTTGCATTTGACTGACAGGCTGCGTAACGTGGCGACACTTGTCTGGAGAGCCGAAGATGCGTGTTGCCCGTTCGTTAGTCCTTGTTGCCCTGCTGCCGTTGTTTGCGGCGTGCCAGTTGTTCGATGGCCCGCGTGAAAGTGCCTCGCACGTCGGGCAAACGCGGATGCAGGGGCAACTGACCGCCGCTGACGGCAAACTGGTGTTCCAGCCGTGTCAGGATCAGCGCCAACTGGTGGTCAACGACATCGGCGGCACCAGCGTGCTGCAAGAAGCCGCCACCCTCGCCGACGAGCAAGGCAAGCTGTTCGCCGATGTTCGCGGCAAAGTCTCCGGCGATCGCCTCGATCTGACTCAGCTGTATCGCGTCGAGCGCTCCGGCACCGCGTGTGATGATCCGAATTTCAAACTGCTGATCCTGCGTGCCGCCGGCCATGGCCCGGAGTGGAACGTCAAGGTCAGCGGCAAAGGTATGGTCATCGACCGTGAAGGCCAGCCGCCACTCGCCGTGCCATACATTGAAGATCAATTGGGCGACGGTCGCTTCAATCTCAGCAGCGAAGCCAACAACCAGCGCATTGAATTGTGGGTCGCGCCGCAGCGCTGCATCGACAGCAACACCGGCAGCGTCCAGCACATGAGCGCCGAGCTGCGCATCGACGGCAAGGTGCAGCGCGGTTGCGGGTATTTCGGCGGATCGCGCAACGACTGAGCGTTTTAGCCTCACCGGATCCGGCCTTTGCGGCTTATAATCGCGGCCTTCAAACGCCCTGGCGCAGTTGTGCGCCCCGCGAACCCGGATCCTCGCCATGTTACGAATCACTGAACTCAAGCTGCCAATCGACCATCCCGAAGAAGACCTGCGCCCTGCCATCGTGCAGCGCCTGGGCATCGCCAGCGATGATTTGCTCGATTTCACCTTGTTCAAGCGCAGCTACGATGCGCGCAAAAAGTCCTCCGAACTGTGCTTCATCTACACCATCGACCTCGAAGTGCGCGACGAGGCCACGGTGTTGGGCAAGTTCGCCGACGACCGTAACGTCAACGTGGCGCCGGATGTCAGCTACAAATTCGTCGGCGAAGCGCCGAGCGACCTGAACCAGCGCCCGATCGTTGTCGGTTTCGGCCCGTGCGGCATCTTCGCCGGCCTGCTGCTGGCGCAAATGGGCTTCAAGCCGATCGTCCTCGAACGCGGCACCGAAGTCCGCCAGCGCACCAAAGACACTTGGGGCCTGTGGCGTAAAAGCGTACTCAATCCAGAATCCAACGTGCAGTTCGGCGAAGGCGGCGCGGGCACGTTCTCCGACGGCAAGCTGTACAGCCAGATCAAGGATCCGAAGTTCCTTGGCCGCAAAGTCCTGCACGAGTTCGTCAAGGCCGGCGCGCCGGAAGAAATTCTATACGTCAGCAAGCCGCACATCGGTACGTTCCGTCTGACCGGCATGGTTGAAAACATGCGCGAGCAGATCCGCGAACTGGGCGGCGAAGTGCGCTTCCAGGAACGCGTCACCGACGTGCTGATCGAAGACGGCCAACTGGTCGGCGTCGAACTCGCCAGCGGTGAAACCCTGCATTCGAAACACGTGGTTCTGGCCCTCGGCCACAGCGCCCGCGACACCTTCCGCATGCTGCACAGCCGTGGCGTGTTCATGGAAGCCAAACCGTTCTCGGTGGGTTTCCGTATCGAACACCCGCAATCGCTGATCGACCGTGCGCGTCTGGGCAAATACGCCGGCCACCCGAAACTCGGTGCCGCCGACTACAAACTGGTGCACCACGCCAAGAACGGCCGCTCGGTCTACAGCTTCTGCATGTGCCCGGGCGGCACCGTGGTCGCGGCGACTTCCGAGCCGAACCGCGTGGTCACCAACGGCATGAGCCAGTACTCGCGTAACGAGCGCAACGCCAACTCCGGCATCGTCGTCGGCATCACCCCGGAAGTCGATTATCCGGGCGGCCCGCTGGCGGGGATCGAGTTGCAGGAACGCCTGGAATCTCACGCCTTCATCCTTGGCGGCAGCGATTACAAGGCGCCGGCGCAACTGGTTGGCGACTTCATCAACGACATTCCTTCGACCGAACTGGGCGAAGTCGAGCCGTCGTACAAACCGGGCGTGTCGCTGGGCGATCTGTCCCTGGCATTGCCGGAATTTGCGATTGAAGCGATTCGTGAAGCCTTGCCGGCGTTCGAGAAGCAGATTCGCGGTTACTCGCTGCACGATGCGGTGTTGACCGGGATCGAGACGCGTACCTCGTCGCCGCTGCGCATTACGCGTAACGAAACGCTGCAGAGCATGAACGTGAAGGGCTTGTTCCCGGCGGGTGAAGGCGCGGGTTATGCGGGCGGGATTTTGTCGGCAGGTGTGGACGGGATTCGGATTGCCGAAGCCGTGGCACGCGACATCCTCGGCCTGACTGACTAATCAGCACTAGCTGACACTACACGAAACCCCTGTGGGAGCGGGCTTGCTCGCGAAAGCGTCGTTTCAGTCGATACATGTATCGCCTGACACACTGCCTTCGCGAGCAAGCCCGCTCCCACATTTGGTTTTCGGTGTGTCAGATGTTGGCGCGTTGCACTGAGGTCGGCAGCGGTTCACCGCGCTCGGCACTCGCCGCCACCGCCTCAATCAACCCACTCAACTCATACCCCTGCGCCGTCAGCCAACCCTGATCGTAATACGTGTCGGCATACCGCTCGCCGCCATCGCACAAAATCGCCACGATCGACCCCGACTTCCCCGCCGCCTTCATCTGCTGCGCCGCCATCAACGCGCCGATCAGATTGGTGCCACTCGATCCACCAACACGCCGGCCCAGACGCTGCGCCAGATAATGCATGGCCGCCAGCGACAAGGCGTCCGGCACTTTGACCATCGCATCGATCACCTTCGGCAGGAACGACGCTTCCACCCGTGGCCGGCCAATGCCTTCAATCCGCGAGCCGCAATCCAGACGCAAAGTCGCGTCGCCAGTCTGGTAGTAATCGAAGAACACTGAACGCTCGGCATCGGCGCACAACACGCGGGTGCAATGCTGGCGATAGCGCACGTAACGACCAAGGGTCGCGGTGGTGCCGCCGGTGCCGGGGCTGGAAATCAGCCAGCTCGGTTCCGGGTGCGTCTCGAAGCGCATCTGCTGGAAGATCGATTCAGCGATGTTGTTGTTCGCGCGCCAGTCGGTTGCGCGCTCGGCGTAGGTGAACTGGTCGATGAAGTGACCATCGTGTTCACGGGCCAGCCGCTCGGATTCGGCGTAGATCTGCGTCGGATCTTTTACCAGATGGCTTTTGCCGCCATAGAACTCGATCTGGGCGATTTTTTCTTTCGAGGTGGTCGCCGGCATCACCGCAATAAACGGCAAACCGAGCATCCGCGCGAAATACGCTTCGGAAATCGCCGTCGAACCGCTCGACGCTTCAATCACCGGCGCACCGGGTTTCAGCCAGCCGTTACACAGTGCATAGAGGAACAGCGAACGGGCCAGGCGATGTTTGAGGCTGCCGGTCGGATGGCTGGATTCATCCTTGAAGTACAGCTCGATGCCCGGAAAACCCGGCAGCGGCAAGGGGATCAGATGGGTGTCGGCGCTGCGCTGGAAGTCCGCTTCGATGATGCGGATGGCTTCGCGGGCCCACTGTCGGTTGTCGCTCATGGTCTGTGTTCTCGTTGAATCGGGCAGGAGATTGGCCTCCTGCAAAGGTTCGTACGTCAGATTAGGAGTAATCCTATATTCCGCACAGATACAGCTGAGTCTCAATATGTCAGGCAACTGCTAGGCTCACCGTGGCTTGAGCCAGACAGCCTGTAACGACATATAACAAAAAAGAATATAACTTTTGTTTTAACAACTAACAGTACGGGTTAGGGTGTTCCACCTTTTGACGATTCGATGGAGAGCGACCTTGCCTCTGCGTAGCACTTTCACGCGTTTCTTTCAGTTGGAAGCTGCCAGCGGTCTGTTATTGATCGCCGCGGCCATCCTGGCTTTGATTATCAACAACTCGCCACTGTCGTGGCTGTACACCGGCCTGCTCGACACCCCCGTGGTGGCGCAGATCGGTGCGTTGAAAATCGCTAAACCCCTGCTGCTGTGGATCAATGACGGTCTGATGGCGATGTTTTTCCTGCTCATCGGCCTGGAGGTGAAACGCGAGGTACTCGACGGTCAGCTGTCGAAGCCGTCGCAAATCGTCCTGCCCGGTGCGGCGGCGATCGGCGGCATGCTGGTGCCGGCGCTGATCTACTGGTTCCTCAACCGCGACAACCCTGCGGCCCTCAGCGGCTGGGCGATCCCGACCGCCACCGACATCGCCTTCGCCCTCGGCGTACTGGCCCTGCTCGGCAAGCGCGTACCGGTGTCGTTGAAGCTTTTCCTGATGACGTTGGCGATCATCGATGACCTCGGCGCCATCGTCATCATCGCGATCTTCTACTCCGGCGAACTGTCGACCCTGTCGCTGGGCCTCGCGGCCGCGTGCATTGCGTCGCTGGTGGCGATGAACCGACTCGGGGTCGTCAAGCTCGGGCCGTACATGATCATCGGTCTGATCCTCTGGGTCTGCGTGCTCAAAAGCGGTGTCCACGCGACGCTCGCCGGCGTGACCCTGGCCTTCTGCATCCCGCTGCGCACGAAAAACGCCGAGCCGTCGCCCCTGCTGACCCTCGAACATGCGCTACACCCGTGGGTCGCTTACGGCATCCTGCCGCTGTTCGCCTTCGCCAACGCCGGCCTGTCGCTGAGCGGCGTCACCGTCGAAAGCTTCACCCACGACGTGCCGATGGGCATTGCAGTCGGCCTGCTGCTCGGCAAAACCGTCGGCGTCTTCGGCCTCACCTGGCTGGCCGTCAAAGTCGGCATCGCCGCCCTGCCGCAAGGCGCCAACTGGGGCCAGGTCATGGGCGTGGCGATCCTCTGCGGCATCGGCTTCACCATGAGCCTGTTCGTTGGTTCGCTGGCCTTTGAACCGGGCGTGAGCGACTACGCCGGGATGGATCGAATGGGCATTCTGACCGGCTCGATTCTGGCGGCGCTGATTGGTTATGCGGTGACGGCGGCGGCGAGTCGAAAGAACACCTTACAAAACGCCTGAGATACATCTTTCTACAAAAATCAGAGCCCCTCTCTTATAGAGGGGCTTGGCTCTAAACCTTGCAAGTGTGCTATATCTTTCGTTGCCGCAGCACCTTTTCAGCAGCGACTTTCTGGAGTCATCCATGTCACGTAAAGCAGAAAAACGCCCAATGACGGACGATCAGATTTCCGTCCAGGAATCGCGGATTCCAGATATCGCTCTGAAGGCCTTCAACAACGCCTATAAGATGGCGCTCGCCAATGGCGCAGTGGTGCTCGTCGCTAAAGACGGCCAGTTGTTTGAAGTGACTGAGAAGACTTCCGTTGCACTGCGCTCAATCGGTACCTATGGAAATCTGAAAAGCGGCACTCGCCTGCACATCAACAAATCCTCAAAACAGGTCACTTCTTGAGCACACCCAGAATACGGATATTTGCGGGTCCGAACGGATCAGGAAAAAGTACTTTCAATCGACTGGTTCCCGCGCATTTGCTGGGAAACTACATAAATCCTGATGACATAGAACGGGCAATCAAAGATACCGGTTATTTTGATTTCACCTCCTACCGCATCGAGGCTCACAAGGAAGGCATTTTCGACTTCTTCCGTGAGCATGCCCTACTCAAGAAGTCCCCTCGTTCGTTAGCAAAGCTCGATACCCTTACGATTGATGGCGAACGCCTAAGCTTCTTCAATACGGAAATCGACTCCTATGTCGCATCCGCCCTCTCCGACTTCATACGTAGGTCTCTGATCAAGGAACGCATCAGTTTCACGTTCGAAACAGTCATGTCCTCCTCAGACAAAGTCAGCCTGCTCGCCGAAGCCCATCAGTCTGGCTACCGGGTTTACGTTTACTACGTCGCTACCGCTGATCCTCAGATCAACATTGCCAGGGTTGCCTATCGTGTGTCCCAAGGCGGACACAGCGTTCCTCCCGAAAAAATAGAAGCGCGATACTGGCGCTCTCTTGAGCTTTTGTCTGAAGCTATCCTGACCTCAAACCGGGCCTATATATTCGATAACTCGGATGAAGGTAGTGAAGGCTTGACGCAAATAGCAGAGATCACTGATGGCGAGCTGATTGAAATCAAATCAGACACCCAACCACCTTGGTTCAAAGAGTTCGTGCTCGACAAATTACTTTAGGTCGGTAGAACAGGCTTCTCTGTGGACTCATGGCTCTAAACCTCTTCAGATCAGTACCTCACTGACATACAGCGACTAATCCCCACCTCTTTGAAGACGCGTCCTACAGCCACAAATTTCCTGCTTCGTTAACGTTGCCCAGTCCCTTGCGAGGGGCTGTCGATGGATGAACGAAAGGACGATCAGTGGCTGGCAACAAGGACATTCCCCGGGTTTCCAACCCACCGCAAGGCGACGGGCATCACGTCACCTACCGCTACATGACGGCCAGTGAACTGGCTGACCGCGACGCCAGACAAAATGCTTACGACGCCATGCTGGCCCGGCAGGAGGCGTTCGAGCGTGGTCGGGAAGTGGCGGCGAAAAAGGACGATGTCGTTCGGGCCGGCTGCGTATTCGCCAAGTCCTGCAAATTACCGGATGCGATCATCGACTACACCAATCCTTCGGGGATGGTGCCGACTGACAGTTTGAAGGATTACGGTGAGCTGATTTTGCTGGGCGCGCGTGAGGCTGATGATAGCGGCGGCGTCCCGCTCAAGAAAATCGGTGCAACCGCCATTCCTGCCGGGTTTGGCAGTCTGGCGTTGGCGGGTTCGGTGTTTGAAGCCCTGCCCGCAGTGGTATCCAGTGCGGCCGTTGCGCCTTTGGTGGGTTTGGTCGCGCTGTTCATGCCATCGAGTCTTGACGACAGCGCGCTGTATACCGACGAGCAGTTGCGCAGACTTGAGCAGGCGCGAACTCGTGTTCGGCTGAGAATCGAACAACAGGCCGACGGCAGTCTGAAAGGTTACGGTTTCTACACCGGCAAGAATCGCGATTGGGAAATGGTTGATGTCGTGCAGTTCACCGCGCGCGGCAGCCAATTCATTGCGGATCTGGGTGAAGGCGTCGAACTGATCTGGACGCCTGCTGTGGATGGCTCCGACATTCTCGGTATTCCGGCGCTGGAGGCTGCACCGCAAGCGCCGCATATCTGGGTGTATCCACCGACGAAAGCGGCGGACGGGATTCTGGTTAATCCGATTTATCCGCCGGAGTACCGGGATTTCATTTTGGTTTTTCCGGTGGGTTCGGGGGTAAAACCGTTATACGTTGTACTGAACACAGCACGCAAAGGCTTGGCACCTGCTGGCCATAGTTACCATAAACCGCCAACTACAGAGCAAATCACCGCGTTTCCAGACTTGAAAAAAGTTAAAGACAAGAATCCAGTTCAGGGCGGAGGTGGACTTCGTAAGCGCTGGACAGATGCCAAAGGCAAGAGAATTTACGAATGGGACTCAAGGCATGGTGAGTTAGAAATGTACCAAAGCGATGGAGCTCACTTAGGAGCCTTCGATCCCTACACAGGTGAGCAACGCGAAGGGCCTAGAAAAGAAAGAAGCATTAAAAAAAGATATCTGTGAGGAAGAGATGGGACTGCAACTGAGAATGGAGTGGTATGACACAGCAACCCTACAACTTCAGGGCGAAGAGTCGTCAAAAAATCTTGGGGATGATGAATCAGTATTGAATGCCTTGGGCATTCCGGTGGAGGGCAACATCAATAATGGCAGCTTCAATGTTATCGAAAAGTGGGTTGCTACCATTCAGCCGTACTTTCAACATCAAATCACCCTGAGTACCAACGACTATCAAATTTCGTTTGACTACAGTTAATAGCGAAAACAGGCTGATTGACCGTGTGCGCTACCTTTCGATCACCGGCTTCTTTCCTGATGAAGTCCAAGATAATTCAGTGCAATTTGAGCTAGATATCGCCGGTAGCGAGATGAATGAGAAAGTCGCACAACTCATTGAATCCAAGCCTCTGAGTGAGCTGGAGCCCGGCGAGTTGTTGTTAAGCGAAGATCAAGTAGCTGCGCTGGAAACTCTTCTCAAGGTGAGTTTCCCGAGGGGCTTGGAGTTCTTCATGGGCACATGTGCTGATTAGTGACTCTCCAAACTGAAAGCATAAAAAACCCCGACCAGTCACCTGATCGGGGTTTTCTTCAACGACTCGCTTTCGCTTAGTGCGAAACGCGGCTCGTCCCGCCAACAGTCGAAATCCGTACCCGCTCGCCAACACGGAACACTTCGTTCTCCTGAACCTGCTGCACGTAGGCGCGCATGCTGCCGTCGTCTTCACGTACGGTGATTTCCACACCCTGAGTACGGGTCAAACCTTCTTCCGTGGCCGAACCAATCAAACCACCCGCCACCGCACCGATGACTGCGGCAACGATGCTGCCCTTGCCGCCGCCAATGGCGCTGCCGCCGACGCCGCCGACTGCTGCACCGGCGAGGCCGCCGATCGGGGTTTTGGTGCCTTCGATTTTGACCGGGCGCAGGGATTCGATGGTGCCCATGCGAATCGTCTGCACGCGACGCGCTTCGTCACGGGAGTAGGAGTCACCGGTCAGGCTCGATTGGCAGCCGGTAAGCAACATCGCCATCGTGGAAAAGGAAGCAACCAGCAGAACAGACTTACGCATAGCATCAACTCCAAAAGAACATATATTCATTAAACTCCGCTGCTTGACGCCTGTCACGGCGCAGCCCGGACAAATTTGCTTTCATTCAGGCGAGGTACAGACGCCTGCACGTTTCCTTCTAGAGCCCTACAGTAGCGCCAAATTACGGATCCTGCGCCACCGCCCCCAAGGATTTTCATGGATTACTTCATCATTTTCGCCACCACGCTCGCCGGGCTGTACTTCCACGGGTGGCTGTACGTGCGGATCAAACGCTGGATGGATCGCGACTTGGCGCTGTCGCTGGCCGGCAAGGATGAAGGTAAACGCGCCTACATGCTCGAGCAACTGGCGAGCGCTCGGGCGCAGAAGATCAAGCGCCGCGATCTGCCGCAGTGGCTCAATGCCGCTGCGGCAAGCTATCTCGCTCGGTAGACTGCTTAAGGTGCCAGACGTTCAACAGACCATTGGCCGGTCTGCAGACGGTAGTTGAGGCGATCGTGCAGACGGCTCGGACGGCCCTGCCAGAATTCGATGCGCTCAGGCAGCAAGCGGTAACCGCCCCAGTGTTGCGGGCAATCTGGCTGGCTGTCGGAGAAACGTTGTTCAGTCGCTTTGAGCAAGTCTTCCAGTTCACCACGGCCGTTGATCACCCGGCTTTGCGGCGACGCCCAGGCACCGAGGCGACTGCCCAGCGGACGCACTTGATAATACGCATCGGACTCTTCAGGCGTGACCTTCACGACGCGCCCTTCAATGCGCACCTGGCGCTCAAGGGTCGGCCAGAAGAACGTCATGGCGGCAAACGGATTCGCCGCCAGATGCTGGCCCTTGGCACTTTCGTAATTGGTGAAGAAGGTAAAGCCCTGCGCGTCCAGGCCCTTGAGCAGCAGAATGCGGCAATGCGGACGGCCGTCCGCATCAACCGTGGCCAGGGTCATGGCGTTGGCTTCCACCGGTGCCTGCTCGGTTTTCACCGCGTCGGCGAACCACTGGTGGAACAGCGCAAACGGCTCAGCCGGGGCTTGCGCCTCGGACAAACCATCCCGGGTGTAATCACGACGCATATCTGCCAGAGCCTGGGTCATGGCGCATTCCTTTCGTTAGCGAATCACTTTTTGGTGGTATCGGTCGCCGCGACTTTCTTGTCGGTGGTCGACGCTTTGGCTGGCGTGGTTTTCTTCGCCGGGGCCTTGGCCGGGGCTTTTTTCGCAGGCGCTTTGGCAGCGGCTTTTTTCACCGGGGCTTTTTTGGTGGCCGGTACAGCGGCTTTCTTCGCGGCCGGAGCCGGAGTTACCGGTTTGGCCACTGGCTTGACGTCTTGCGCCGCCACCATGGTGACGGGTTTCGGTGCTGGCATGTTGTACTTGCTCAGCAGGGCAACCATGGTGTTTTGCGGAGTGACCAGCATCTCGACGCGACGGTTCAGGGCGCGACCTTCAACGCTGTCGTTGGCCGCACGCGGTGCTTCGGAACCCATGCCGCGCAGCATCAGACGATCACGCTGCAAACCGCTGAGGCGGAAAATCGCCGCGATGGCTTGTGCACGCTCCTGGCTCAGCTTGACGTTGGCTGGCGCGGAACCGCTGGTGTCGCTGTGACCGAGTACCAGCACAGCGGTTTTCGGATCGGCTTCGAGGATTTTAGCCACGCGAGTGAACGGGCCTAGGGTGACTGGCAATAGCATGGCCGGGCGATCCGGGTTGAACGAACCTTCTACCGGTGCGGTAACGACCAAGACGTTTTCACGGCGCTCGAGTTGCAGGTTGCTGTCCTTGACCGCTTCGCGCAGGCGCGGCTCGTAATCGTCGAGCCAGGCCTGGGTCACTTTCGGATCTGGCATCGGCACGGCTTTAGGGGTTTGATCGTCCTTGGCGCCGAACGGCCACCACCATTTAGCGCCCGAATCGGCATCAGCCTTGGCCACGGCGACTGGTTTTTTCGCTTCAGGCGCGACTTCGGCCTTCATGTCAGCCTTGACGGCTTCGTCATCGGAACCGAACGGCCAGTACCAAGGGTTGCTGCTTTCAGACTTGGCAACCGGCGCAGTAGCGGCGGGTTTCAACGGGGCTGGAGCAGGCTCTTTGGCCGCGACTTTGTCGGAGGAACCGAACGGCCACCAAGTGCTGGTGCCTTCCGCATCGTTCTTTGGGGTCTGTGCGCAACCGGTGATCGCTACACACAGGGCCAGGGCGAGGGTCTTTTTAGATGACATTGAAAATCCACAAAATAAAGTAATGAAAAATCAGAGCACTTTCGCCCGGATAAACTGTCGCTTTGAATCGAAAAATTGCACGAGGTTCCGATGCAGAGACCTCGGGTGTTGCTTTATAGACAAGTGGCAAGCACCCGCGCGAGCTTCTGCGCGCGCGGATCCATCAAAACGTAAGGCCCAAGGGTATTTGTCACAAAACCAAACGCGACATCGTGCTCAGGGTCAGCAAAACCGATCGATCCGCCCGCGCCCGGATGGCCGAACGCCCGTGGGCCGAGGCCGTAGGTGGCGTTAGGCACATCGGGTTGGTCGAGCATGCAGCCCAGACCAAAACGGGTGCGGGTCAGCAGGGTTTTATCTTCGCCGAGGCTGTGTTCGCGGGTCAGCTCTTCGAGCATGTCGCTTTCCAGCAGGCTGCCGTCGAGCAACCCGGCATAGAAGCCGGCGAGGCTGCGCGCATTGCCGTGACCATTGGCCGCCGGTTGCTGCATGCGTCGCCATTCCGGTTTGTTGGTGCTGGTGAGCACCGACGGCGGATTGGTAAAGGCGCGGGTGCTCATGGCGGTCGGTTCACGCATAGTCACTTGCAGCAGACGTTGCGCGGCGGCATCGCCGGGATTGCCTTTGCCGCGCGCAATATGCGCCACGCGATGGAATTCTTCGTCAGCCAGACCCACGTGGAAATCCAGCCCCAACGGCTTGGCCACGCGGGCGACAATCGATTCGCCCGGGCCGCGACCGTCGGCACGTCGCAGCAATTCGCCGATCAGCCAGCCATAAGTGATTGCCGCGTAACCGTGGCCAGTGCCCGGCGTCCACCATGGCGTTTCCGCCGCGAGGGCGTCGACCATGGTTTGCCAGTCGTACAGGGCTTCCGGCGCGAGCAATTCTCGCAGTGCCGGCAGACCGGCCTGGTGGCAAAGCAATTGGCGCAGGGTGATGGATTCTTTGCCGGCGGCGGCAAATTCCGGCCAGTAGCGGGCGACCGGCACATCGAGTTGCAACTTGCCTTCGGCGACCAGTTGCAGCGCGGTGACGGCAGTGAAGGTTTTGGTGCAGGAGAACAGGTTGGCGATGGTGTCGCTGTGCCAGGCTTCGGCGCCGTCCTTGTCGGCGGTACCTGACCAGAGGTCGAGGACGGTTTCTCCACCGACCTGAATGCACAGGGCTGCGCCGCGTTCCTGGGGATCGTCGAACAGTGCGGCGAAAGCATCGCGCACCGCTTCGAATTGAAGCTCGTAATGTCCCTGAATCTGCACCCGCAACTCCCCCGCGAAAACGCTCTACAAAGTGGCCCGCATTGTTCCAGCCCTTGAGGGATTTGGGAACAGCTGCGGGCTAGACGGTTAAAAAGCCAAATCAAAAGATCGCAGCCTGCGGCAGCTCCTACATGGGATTGCGTTCCTTTGTAGGAGCTGCCGCAGGCTGCGATCTTTTAGCGTTTCAAACCTTAATGACCATTCCCCGAATGCCCACCCGCATGCCCTGCCCCCGCGCCTTTGCCGGCCTCGCCTTTGCGGCCGCCTTCCGCTTCATGCACCGGCGCTTTCTGCGCCTGCTGACCCAACTGATCCATCGCCTGCAAATTGCTCTTGCGCACGGTTTCGACAAAGCCCTGATACGGCAGATCCGTCACGCCCACCAGACCAAAGTGACCATTCTCGCCATCGAGCAGACGCCCCGTCACCGGTTGATCCAGATACTGGAACCAGTGCACGCCGACGATCGACGGTTCACTCAGCGCCTGTTTGAGGAAATTGGCATATGCCGGCCCGCGATCTTCTTCCTTGCTCAGTTGCGTCACGCCACCCCAGAACGGGCCACGATCGGCCGAGCCAAAGTTGAATTCGGTGATCAGCACCGGTTTGTCCAACGCCCCCAGCGCAGCAAAGTCATAGCCATCCTGCGGCTTGAGCGTGTACATGTTGAAGCTCAGCACATCGCAATACTGCGCGCAGGACGCCACGGCTTCCGGCGTGCTGGTGGCGAAGCGACCGCCCAACAGCATCTGGTTGGGCGCGTGCCATTTCAGCGAATCGGAGATGGTCTTGAAGTAGGTGTCGGCGAAGACTTTCTGGAAATATTTGAAGTCGGCCTCGATTTCCGGGTGCTCGGGGTTCGGCAGCGGCGGCACGAACCCCGGGTCTTCCATCAATTCCCACGCCGGCAGATCAATGCCCCACGCCTTCGACAGGCCCGCCTGATTGCGATACTTGTCGCGCAATTGCTTGAGAAACGCACGTTTGGCCGGCACGTCGGTGGTCATTTTCAACGTACCGTAGGCCAGCGCGTAACGGGATTTCGCATCGTCGCCCGGGCCGGCCCAGGCCAGTTCGTTGTCGGCGTAATAGCCGATCAACCATGGATCGTCGCGGTGATCGCGAGCAGCGATGGCCACGGCACGCTCGGTGGCCATGGCGAAACGCGGGTCGAACGGATCGGGCATGCCGCCCCACCAGTCGCTGCCGGTGCTGATGCTGGTGTAATCGCCGACGATCGACAGCGGCAAGGTGTACGGCACGCGCTCGGCGTCACTCAGCGAATCGGCACTCCAGTTGCCGACCGTGTTGAAGCCCCAGGCTTGCAGGCGATCGAGCGTGTGGTTGGCCCACTGTTGCTCATCAATAGTTGCTTTGCACGGCGCGGCAGCCTTTTCCGTGGCCACTTGCACGGTTTCAGTCTTGGCCGCTTCGGCGACGCCTGACTTCGGCTCTGCCGGTACAGCGGCAGGTTCTGCGGCTTTGGCGGCGGCGGTTTCAGTGGCTTCAGCCTTCGCCGCTTCAGCGACCCCGGATTTGCCTTCGCTGTCCGCTTTGCACGGTTCGCCGTACACACGCTGCAAGTTGGCGCCGTAGAAATCGTACCAGCGGCCGTTGGCGTAGCCTCGACCTTGATCAACACCATTGCCGCCACGGTTGTCGCCTTCACCAAAGTGACTGGCCAACGGCTCATCCGGTTTCGGCAAGGATTCGAACATGAACTCGCGACCTGTCACGTACGTCTGGCTGACGTCGGGGCTGACGGTATTGACGCCGAGGGAGTAGAACGGATGCCCCTCAGGCGTGACCAGATACCAGCGGCCGTCACGTTTTTCGGTGCGGAAGAAGCCGCTGGCCTTGAACGCCGGGCCTTTGTTCCAGCCACCAAACTTGTCCAGCGAGGACTTCTCGCGCTCGGCCAGCCAGGTTTTCAGCTGTTGCTGTTCCTTGGCGGCGGCGGATTTCAGTTGTTCGTCGCTGGCGATTTTTTCCGGCCATTTGCTGCGCGTCGATTGCCCGTAAGCGTCGACCAGATTGCCGTACACCGCTTGGCTGACCGACTCGCCGTCCTGCACGCCGAAACGCTCAAGCAGCAAGCTCTGCGCGACTTTCGGCTGATCCATCGACAGGCTCACCGATACCACTTGGCTGCGATCAATCTCACCGCTGCTCGCGGCCAGCAAAATACGCTGACCGTCGACGGTCATCGGCATCGGCGGCCCGGCTTTCATGCCCTGGCTCAGCGGCGTCGACGCCACCAGCGGCACCAGCAAGGTCTGCGCAGGGCCGGCCGGCAGGTCGACGCGGCTGACCAGTGTGCGGCCGTCATTGCTCTGGATTTGCACATAGACCGTCACGGCCCAGTTCATCGCGCTCTGCAGACGCAGGCTCATCATGCCCGACTGCGACCAGTCCCAGGCACCGGTCTGCGGGGTCAGACGCAGGGTCGGACGGGCCACCGGGTTGAACGTCACCCGGCGCAGCACTTCGCCTTCTGCGGTCTGCTCGGCATTGGCTTGAGGCAGATCGGCGTTTTCAGTGGTGACTTTGACCACATCCGCCGGGCGGACAAAGTTGAACAGGGTCTGCTGACCGGCAGGCGCTGCCATCAAAGGCGCAGCGAAGATCAAGGCGAAAACGGCAGGCAGCGAACGGCGGATCATAAGAACGGAGTTCTCCCTAACGACCAATAATGGCCAATGGAAAAGCGATGGCAGAGAGATAGACAACACGGCGGGCAAAACTGCCCACCGATGTCTCAGGATATTTCACGACGGAAGGGCGGCAACGCATTGAGGATCGCCTTGCCGTAGCGCTGGGTGACCAGGCGCCGATCCAGCAAGGTGATGGTGCCGCGATCTTCTTCGGTACGCAGCAGACGACCGCAGGCCTGAACCAGTTTCAGCGAGGCGTCGGGCACCGAGATTTCCATGAACGGATTGCCGCCACGGGCTTCGATCCATTCCGACAGCGCCGCTTCGACCGGATCGTCCGGCACCGAGAACGGAATCTTGGCGATGACCACGTGCTCGCAGTAGGCA
The DNA here is from genome assembly GCF_049959085.1 of Pseudomonas rustica. Taxonomy (NCBI): domain Bacteria; kingdom Pseudomonadati; phylum Pseudomonadota; class Gammaproteobacteria; order Pseudomonadales; family Pseudomonadaceae; genus Pseudomonas; species Pseudomonas rustica. The sequence continues at coordinate 4,184,269 of NZ_CP188200.1, forward strand.
CCCGGCAAGTCGACGCCTTCGGCAAAACTGGCGAGACCGAACAGCACGCTGGAATCACCGCCATCGACGCGCGCCTTGTGCTTGTTCAGGGTTTCCTGTTTCGACAGGTTGCCTTGAATGAACACTTGCTTGCGCCAGTCGCGGTCGAGGCCGTCGAATACGTCCTGCATCTGTTTGCGCGAAGAGAACAGCACCAGCGTGCCGCGCGAGCCTTCGACCAGATCCGGCAGATCACGAATGATCGCGGCGGTGTGCGCGGGAGCATCGCGCGGATCGGCTTTCAGATCCGGCACTCGCAGCACGCCGGCATCAGCGTGATGGAACGGGCTCGGCACCACGGCGGTGACGGCTTTTTTCGGCAGACCGGCACGCATGCGGAAGCGGTCGAAGGTGCCCAGTGCGGTCAGGGTTGCCGACGTTACCAAGCAACCGTAGGCGACGTTCCACAGGCTGCGGCGCAAGGTTTCAGCGGCCAGAATCGGGCTGGCGTTGACCTCGATGTCGAACAGCGAACCGCTTTCGGCCAGGGTAAGCCAACGCGCCATCGGCGGGCTGTCTTCCGGGTCTTCGGCGGTGAAGGCTGTCCACAACTCCCAGTTGCCGGAGGCACGGGACAGCAGGCTGCCGAACAGCGGATACCACTCTTCCGCCTGATTGCTGGCGATGCCGATGTTGACCTCACCGTCCATGCCTTCCTTGAGCAGGTCGGTCAGACGGGTGAACAGATCGTTGAGACGCGAGAAGCCTTTCTTCAGCTCGATGCCCATTTCGCGCATGTGCTCGGGAATCACCCCGGCGACGAACCGATGACGCGGGCGCTCACGGCCCTCGACGTCTTCGCCGGGTTTGAAATCGGCGACCTGTTCGCAGGCGCTGAACATGAACTGCTGCTGCGCCTTGATCTCCCGTGCCAGCTCCGGCACTTGCTCGATCAACTTGCCGAGATCGCCCGGCAGCGGATGCTGGGCGAGCAGTTTGGTGAGGTTCTTGGCGGTGGTTTCCAGCCAGTCGGCGGTGGAACGCAGACGCGTGTAGTGGGCGAAGTGGCCGATGGCCTTGTCCGGCAGGTGGTGACCTTCGTCGAACACGTAAATGGTGTCACGCGGATCGGGAAGCACCGCGCCGCCGCCCAAGGCCAAGTCAGCCAGCACCATGTCGTGGTTGGTGACGATCACGTCGACCTTGCCCATGCCTTCGCGGGCCTTGTAGAAGGCGCACTGGCCGAAGTTCGGGCAATGACGGTTGGTGCACTGACTGTGATCGGTGGTCAGACGCGCCCAATCGGCGTCTTCCAGCGCATTCGGCCAGCTGTCGCGGTCGCCGTCCCATTTATTGCCGGCGAGTTTCTCGATCATACTGGTGAACAGCTTCTGACTGGCCTCGTCGACCTCGATCTTGAAGCCTTCTTCTTCGAACAGCTGGGCAGTGGCGGTTTGCGCGTGGCCTTCCTGCAAGAGCATGTCGAGTTTGGACAGGCACATGTAGCGGCCACGGCCCTTGGCCAGGGCGAAAGTGAAATTCAGCCCGCTGTTGCGCATCAGGTCGGGCAAATCCTTGTAGACGATCTGCTCTTGCAGCGCGACGGTCGCCGTGGCGATGACCAGACGCTTGCCGGCGGCTTTCGCGGTGGGGATCGCCGCCATGCTGTAAGCCACGGTCTTGCCGGTACCGGTGCCGGCTTCCACCGCAACAATTGCGGGGTCGCCACTGCGCCGGCCTTCGTCGTCGGTGTCGATATCCCCGAGGACTTTGGCGATTTCAGCGATCATCAGGCGCTGGCCGTAACGCGGCTTGAGGCTCTTGGCTTCAAGAAAACGCGAGTAGGCGCCCTGGATCGTGGTTTTGAGTTCAGTGCTGATCATTGAGTGTCGGGCGCAAAAAACGCTGGATAAATTTTCAGTGGTTTGGATCGGCGGCTATCATACCCCGCGAATCGATCCTGCGCAGAACGGAGTAACCCAATGACACTTTTTAGCCTCGTCTACCCCCTGCATGTCCTGTCCGCCCTGGTGTGGGTCGGCGGCATGTTTTTCGCCTGGATGGTCTTGCGCCCTGCGGCCGTGAAGGCCCTCGACGGCCCCGCCCGGCTGACCTTGTGGGTGGAAGTGTTTCAAGGTTTTTTCCGCTGGGTGTGGGTCGCGGTGATCCTGTTGCCGATTAGCGGTGTGGGCATGTTGCATCTGCAGCAGGTCGGGTTTGAAACCGCGCCGAAATATGTGCAGGTGATGATCGGGTTGTACGTGGTGATGACGGCGCTGTTTATCCGCATTCAGGGGCTGATGCTGCCGGAATTGCGCACGGCGGTGGATGCGAAGGACTGGCCGACGGGTGCGGCGGTGTTGGGGCGGATTCGGCGGGTGGTGGGGATTAATTTGATTGTCGGGTTGGTGCTGGTGGCGATAGCGGCGGCGAGGCCGATGATTTGAAGATCGGGGATCAGATCAAAAGCCCCTCACCCTAGCCCTCTCCCGGAGGGAGAGGGGACTGAATGGGGGATATTTGAGGGGTACGCCGACTTGAGATATCTGTTCTGAATCCATAATCGACTCGATCCTTCAGGTCGGGGGATTAGCTCAAAAGCCCCTCACCCTAGCCCTCTCCCGGGGGGAGAGGGAACTGAATGGGGGATATTGAAGAGCTACGCCGACTTGAAAGATTGGCGTTGAATCCATAATCGACTCGGTTTTTCAGGTCGATGGATAGCGTGAGTCATCTCGGTCAGCCCCCTCTCCCGCCGGGAGAGGGCTGGGGTGAGGGTCTGCTTTTACAGGCGCTGAACAGTCACAGCCCCCGCCGCACCCACTGGCCCAGGCTGTCCATCCGCCCCGGCCTTGCCGTTCTTGCCGCCATCGGCGCGATACACCAGGCAGCCCTTGGACTTGCCGCCCTTGCCTGCCTTGCCGCCGACACCCGCCGGGCCACCGTTGCCACCGGTCACATTGACCTTGATCAGCTCAGCCGGAAACTCGCGCGGCACCTCCAGCCGCACCAGCGCACCCGGTGCACCCGGCTGGCCGTCGGCGCCGTCACTGCCATCAAAACCATGCCCGGCCGAACCATAAGTGCAGCCCGGATCCTCACCGTTGCCGCCATCCAGACCGACAAACCCCGGCGCACCGGTGCCACCACGGGCATCAACCAACAGTTGCGGCGCGTTCAACGCTTTGAATTGCAGATTCAGATTACGCCCCGCGCGCGCGGCTTTTTCATAAGTACCGGGAGCACCGCGCGCGGTGATCTGGCTGCCTTCGCTCAATTCAGCGCGCGCCACTTTCATCTCCAGCGCCTGTTCGGCCGGGACGATGGCGATGCGTGCTTCATGACCCAGACGCAATTCGCCCACGGTCAGTTCGGTCACGTTCGATGGAATCAGCAACGTGCCGTAATCAGCCACGTCCAGACGTTCAAGTTGCAAGGTGCTGGTGGTGTTGGGCAGGCGCATCAGCGAGTTGGTTTCAACCGTCACCACTTGGGCGCAGGCCAAAGGGCTGATGAATGCAGCGAGCAGGCAAAGTTTACGCATGGGAAGAAGCCTCCGGAGCGGCCGGGGCCGGGATGGTTTGCAGGTGGAATACGCCGAACAACAGGATGCGGCCACGGTCACGCCAAGGGTGCGGACGCCCCTTGAGGCTGCGATTGCACAGCAGCACTTCGAGCACGTGGATCAGCAACAACAGACCGCCAGCCAGATTGACCAGCAGGTGCAGCGGATGAACGAATGGCACCAGTTGATTGGCCAGCACCACGCAGCAGAACAGCAGGGTCAACAACCGCCCCAGCCCCCAGAACACTTTCATACGCTCCCCCGTGTTGCGAATTATTCTTTGGACGCACAGTAACGGCTTCTGCGGGGGATAAGCCAGAGGGGAAAAGAAAAAATCCAGACAAGTCGCCAAATGGCCGCCGGGTCAACGATGATCGAAGCCCGGCGGCTCTAGCCTGCGCCCTACAGACGCGTCCTAACGATTGAGGTGCAATTCCACGCGACGGTTTTTCGCGCGGCCCTCATCGGTTGCGTTGTCAGCCACCGGTTCACTCTCGCCACGTCCTTCACTGGTGAGTTTATTCGGCGACAGACCCTGACTCAGCAAATAGGAGGCGACACTGCTGGCGCGACGTTCCGACAGCGCCTGGTTGTAAGCGTCCGAACCTTTGCTGTCGGTATGACCGATGACCTTGATGCTCACCACGTCGGCATTACGCAGTTTGTCCATCAGCGTATCGAGCTGGGCTTTGGCCGAAGGCGTCAGATCAGACTTGTCGAAATCGAACAAGACATCGCCGGCATCGCTGAGGGTGATGACTTCCGTTTGCGGCACAGGCTCCGGTGTTTTTTCGGTGACCGGATATTGCGGCAACGGGCAGCCACGGTGATCGACCGGGGTATTGGCCGGCGTATCGGGGCAACGGTCGCGGCGGTCGAACACGCCATCGTCGTCTTCATCGCCATCCTGGGCGTAACAGATCAGTCCGCCGGCAAGAATCCCCAGCGCTGCGCCGCCACCGGCCCAGCCGCCACTTTCAATGGCGCCAAGACCGCCACCGACCAAGCCGCCAAGAAGGCTGCAGACCGGCCACGTACGTTGATTGAGGGGTGCAGTGCCATCGCTGTGCGTGGCGCAACCGGTGAGCAAACTGCCTAGCAGCAGAACCGGCAAGACGGACCTTGAGAAAACACTCATTTGAAAGCTCCTGTGTCACCGGCCCATACCGGTTACACAGGAGTAAAGACCCGCATCCGCGACTGCACAAGCCGCGGATGCGAGGGGGCTAGCGTTGGATTTTGATTTCGGTGCGACGGTTTTGCGCGCGACCGTCTGCCGTTTTGTTGTCAGCGACCGGCTGGCTTTCACCCAGACCCGACACCGAAACGAAGCTGGCACGTGGCACGCCCTGCTGGATCAGGTACTCCACCACCGAGTGCGCACGGCGATCCGACAGTTTTTTGTTGTAGGCATCGCTGCCCACGCTATCGGTGTGACCCGTGACGGTCAGTTGTGCAGTCGAGGATTCCTGTTTCAGGCGCGTCGCGACTTTATCGAGCACCTGTTTGTCAGGGCTGGTCAGTGTGGCTTTGTCGAACTGGAAGTGCACATCACGAATAACGATGGTTTCTTCTTTGACCACTACCGCTTCTTCAACCACGGGGGCTGGAGCCGGTGGTGGGCAGCCGTCAGCATCGACCTGCACGCCTTTTGGAGTGCCCGGGCACTTGTCGCGGCTGTCCGGCACACCATCGCCGTCTTCGTCGCCATCACCATGTACCCAGCAATACGCCGCTGCCGTACCGCCTACGATCAGCGCGCCGTAGCCCGCCCACGCCGAACTTTCCGTCGCGCCAAGACCGGCCCCGACGACACCACCGACCGCCGCACAGGTCGGCCAGTCGGTTTTCTGCAAACCTGCGCAACCCGTCAACACACTGGTTAGCAGAATCAAAGGTAATGCTGTCCGCACTATGCTCATCTGGTTTTCTCCTGAGGGATCGGCTTGAAACCGATTCAGGGAGTAAAGACCGGAGTTTTAATCTCCGCCAGCAATAGGCCACTGCTGTTTGCGACCGTGTTCACAGGACTTCGCCGCAATTGCCGCAAAGTCGCGGGACAGGGCTCTTTGCGGGCGTGATCAGGCAGGCTAGTCTTGGCGGTCTGATTGAGGAGCTTCGATGAACGTCGCCATTTCTTCCCGCACGCCGCAACAGGCGTTGGCCGCATTGCTGGATCGCTACGCGCCGGCGCGTTTGCTGTTGATCGGCGCCAGCGAATTCCCGGCCCTGACTGCTTTCAAGGAGGCGCACCCGGATTCCGTTGTCGCCCACGCCGCCCCCGGTGCTTTGCCCGCCGAACTGGCTGCGCAGCGTTTTGATCTGGCGCTGGTGGTCGATTGCCTGGAACATTTGCCCAAGCGCGACGGCCTGAATCTGTTGGGCGGGATTCGAAATTTAAATGCCAGCCGCATCGCGGTGCTGGCAGATCTGTCGGCTTGCGGCTGGCAGGAAACCGATTTCTATTCGCTGGCCCTGCAAGCCACCGAACGTTTTCAGCGCGACGATCAAGTGTTGACCCTGTTCACCTACGATCTGCTTGACTACAAACAAGTCCCCGACTGGCTCAACGCGCGGTTCTGGGCCAATCCGGAAAATTTCGGGAAATACTGGTGGTAATGCAATGAGTACAGCCATTTGCCCGTGCGGCAGCGGCAACCTGCTGGATGCCTGCTGCGGCCATTATCACGACGGCCTGCCGGCGCCCTGTGCCGAAGCCTTGATGCGTTCGCGCTACAGCGCTTATGTGCTGGGCCTGATCGACTATCTGGTGGCGACCACCCTGCCCGCTCAGCAAGCGGGTCTGGATCGGCAGTCGATCAGCAACTGGAGCGCGCAGAGCACCTGGCTCGGCCTGGAAGTCGAGAGCTCGGAAGTCTTTGGTGGGCAGCCGGAACATGCGTTTGTGACCTTCACTGCGCGCTGGCACGACGATCAGGGTGAGCACAGCCATCGCGAGCGTTCCTCGTTTGTGCAGAACGCCGGGCGCTGGTTTTTCATCGACCCGACAGTGCAATTGAAACTGGGGCGCAATGACAGTTGCCCATGCGCCAGCGGGCAGAAGTTCAAGAAGTGCTGCGCGGGGTATTTCGGCGCTTGAGGTTGAAGATCAAAAGATCGCAGCCTTCGCCATCTCCTACGGGGGACGCGATCTCCTGTAGGAGCTGCCGCAGGCTGCGATCTTTTAGCGTCTAGACTGGCACCAAAGGGAGTTAAACCATGCTCGGTCGTCGGCGCACATTCCAATTCTTGATCCTCACGCTGTTCCTCAACCTCGGCGGCTGTGCCTCGTGGTTCAGCGACGACAGCGTCGATCCCGCCGTGCACTTGGTGAACGTCGAAGTGGTGCGGGCGAAACTGCTCGAGCAGAAATTCATCCTGCACTTCCGTGTCGACAATCCCAACGACAGCGACCTGACCGTGCGCGGCCTCGAATACCGCATTCATCTGGGCGATATGCTCTTGGCTGAAGGCGAGCATGAACACTGGTTCACCGTCGGGCCGAAGCACAGCGCGTACTTCAAGGTGCCGATCCGCACCAACCTGTGGCCGAAGGTCAAAGACGTGGTGAAACTGCTGAAAAAACCCGACCAGCAGATTCCTTATCGATTGCAGGGTGAAATGGAAACCGGTTTATTCATCGCCCACTACGTGCACCTTGAGCGCAATGGCGTGATAATCCCCGCCGATTTTATTCCGGAGCAACACCGATGACTCAGCAACCTCATGTCCATGGCCCTGACTGCAACCACGATCATGATCATGACCATCATCACGATCATGACCACGGTCACGTACACGGCCCGAACTGCGGCCACGCCCACCAGGAACCGGTGCGCAACGCCCTGAAAGACGTCGGCCGCAACGACCCGTGCCCATGCGGCAACGGCAAGAAATTCAAGAAGTGCCACGGGGCGTGATGCTCTGGGCGGAGAGCTTCTTCGCCTGATCTGAAGCCTTCGCGAGCAAGCCCGCTCCCACAGTTGACCGCGTTCCTTCAGTTGGAATGCATTTATTGTAAGAGTGAGCCTGCTCGCGATTGCGGTGTGTCAGTTGATGAATTTGTTACCTGACAAACTGCTATCGCGAGCAGGCTCACTCCTACAGTTGACCGCGTTCTTTCTGCTGGAACGCCATTAATTGTGGGAGCGAGCCTGCTCGCGAAGAGGCCCGCACATTCACTACAGATTTCAGCCCGCCGCCAATACCTGCGCCGCACTCACCACCGTCGCATACTCCCCCTGCAAATTCCCCAACGACATCCCGTGCACCTCTTCAGCCGTCCGCAACGTGCCGAAATAATCGGCCTTGTCGAAGGTAAAGCACGCATCCTCTGCCACCCACGTATCAAACCCCAGATTCCCCGCCGAACGCGCCGTCGATTCCACCGAGTTATTCGTCGCCACGCCAACAATGACCAACTGCCCAACCCCCGCCTCACGCAAACGCGCCGCCAGTCCGCTGGCACAAAACGCATCCGGCACTTGTTTCTGAATCAGCCATTCAGCGTCCTGCGGCAAGAACCGTTGCTGAAACTCCACGCCCTCCTGCTCAGGCCAGAACACCGAGTCAGGTTCGCGCGACAGATGCTGCACATGAATCACCGGCCGCCCGCTGCGCCGCCAAAACCCCAGCAGTTCAAAAATCCTGTCTTCCGCCTGAGGATTATTCCGTCGCCCCAAACGTGGCTGCAGGATGCCTTTTTGCTGGTCGATGATGATCAGTGCTGCGTTGGCCTGAAGCTCCATGGCGATTTTTCTCACGGGCGGGTCATTGAATTCTGCGCAGTTCAGCATCACCTCCTGATAACAGGCAAGCTATCGAACGCACACGGGATCACCTGACGCTGGCGTTTGCTGTCCGCACGTAAGCCATTTTCTGATTTGGAGCTTTCCATGATCGACCTGTATTACTGGACCACCCCCAACGGCCACAAGATTTCCCTGTTCCTCGAAGAAGCCGGCCTGCCCTACAAGGTTCACCCGATCAATATCAGTCAGGGTGAGCAGTTCCAGCCCCACTTTCTGAAAATTTCCCCGAACAACCGCATCCCGGCGATCGTCGATCATCAGCCGGTTGATGGCGGCGAGCCGTTGTCGGTGTTTGAATCCGGGGCGATTCTTCTGTATCTCGCGGAAAAAACCGGCCAGTTCCTGCCCAAGGATCTGCGCGGGCGGCAAACCGCGTTGCAATGGCTGTTCTGGCAGATGGGCGGTTTGGGGCCGATGGCCGGGCAGAATCATCACTTCAGCCAGTTTGCGCCGGAGAAAATTCCTTACGCGATCAAGCGCTACATTGATGAAACGGCGCGGTTGTATGGCGTGTTGAACAAGCAATTGGCGGATAACGAGTTTGTTGCTGGCAGTGAATACAGCATTGCCGACATGGCGATTTATCCGTGGATCGTCTCGCACAAATGGCAGAGCCAGAACCTTGAAGACTTCCCGCATGTGCAGCGCTGGTTCAACCACATCAAGGATCGCCCGGCGACGGTGAAGGCGTATGCGCTGGTGCAGAAGATCAATCCACCGAAATCCTGATTGAAGATCAAAAGATCGCAGCCTTCGGCAGCTCCCACATGGGAATGAATGCTTATGTAGGAGCTGCCGCAGGCTGCGATCTTTTCCATTCGACAGAAATACACAAATAACCCCCGCCCCCGCTTGCGCGGCATCCTCCTGCTCACTAACGTAGCGCCTTTACTGACGCTACCCCCCGCAGGAGCTTTGCCATGGCCTCGCCAGCCCTTACTCATTTTCTTCCCCGGTTCGGCGTTGCCGCAGCAGTGGCCGGTGTTTTGGGCCTGTCCGGTTGCCAGACCTGGAACGCTCAGGACACCCTCCCGCCAACCTCTGGCGTGCAACCGCTCAAGGGCCTGGCGCAGAATGTTTCGGTGCGACGCAATGCCATGGGCATGCCGTTGATCGAAAGTAACACCTTCCATGACGCACTGTTCAGCCTCGGCTACGTCCACGCCAGCGACCGGATCAACCAGATGGTCACCCTGCGTCTGCTGGCTCAGGGCCGTCTGGCGGAAATGTCCGGCGCCTCGATGCTCGACGCCGACCGCTACATGCGCGCGGTCAATCTGAAGAAAAGCGCTGCCGAGTTGTACAAGGCCTCGTCGCCACGCCTCAAGCGTTTCTTTGAAGTCTATGCGCGGGGCGTCAACGCTTACCTGTTCCGCTACGCCGACAAGCTGCCGGGCGACCTCGCTTCCAGCGGCTACAAACCCGAATACTGGAAACCGGAAGATTCGGCGCTGATTTTCGCCCTGCTGAATTTCAGCCAGTCGGCCAACCTGCCGGAAGAAATTTCCTCGCTGGTGCTCGCGCAAACCGTGACCACCGACAAACTCGCCTGGCTGACGCCGTCGGCGCCGGACGAAAATCTGCCGCTGGCCGAGGCCGACAAGCTGCAAGGCCTCAAGCTCAACGGGCAGATCCCCGGCCTGACTGAATTGAGCAGCGCCAGCCAGCAACTGTCGACGCTGAACCTGCTCGGTGCGACGTCTTCGAACAACTGGGCGATCGCCCCGCAACGCAGCCGCAGCGGCAAAAGCATTCTCGCCAGCGACGCCCATGGGCCGCTCGCCGCGCCGTCGCTGTGGAGCTTCGTGCAGATCCGCGCACCGAAGTATCAAGCCGCCGGCGTCACCGTTGCCGGTTTGCCGCTGGTACTGGGTGGTTTCAACGGCAAAGTCGCCTGGAGCATGACCAGCGTGCTCGGCGACAACCAGGATCTGTTCCTGGAAAAAATCCGTCGTCAGGGCAGCAGCCTGACCTACGAGGTCAACGGCAAATGGCAGCCGCTGGGTGTGCGCAACGAAACCTATTTCGTCAAAGGTCAGCGACCGATTCGCGAAGCGGTGTACGAAACCCGTCACGGTGCGTTGCTCAACAGTGCGCAGGCAGCGGCGCAAGGCAGTGGCTACGGTCTGGCGTTGCAGACGCCGAGCTTCACCGACGATAAATCGCTGGATGCATTTTTCGATCTGACCCGCGCGCAAACCGTTGAACGTGCCTCGGACGCCAGCCGTGAAATCCGCGCCATCGCCCTGAATCTGGTGTTCGCCGATGCGAGCAACATTGGCTGGCAAGTCACCGGACGTTTCCCTAACCGTCGCGAAGGCGAAGGTTTGCTGCCCTCGCCGGGCTGGGAAGGTCGTTACGACTGGGACGGTTACGCCGACCCGATGCTGCACCCCTACGATCAGGATCCGGCGCAAGGCTGGCTCGGCACCGCCAACCAGCGCGTGATTCCTCACGGTTACGGCATGCAGCTGTCCAATTCCTGGGCCGCACCGGAGCGTGGCGAACGCCTGGCCGAACTGGCCGGCAGCGGCAAGCACGACAGCCGCAGCGTGATCGCCATGCAATACGACCAGACCACCACGTTTGCCGCCAAGCTGAAGAAAGTCTTCGAAGCGCCGGGCATGAAGCAGCCGCTGAAGCAGGCGATCGATGCCCTGCCGGAAGCCGACCGCAGCAAGGCCCGCGAAGCGTTCACACGATTGATGGCGTTCGACGGCAAGCTCAGCCCGAACTCGGCGGACGCGGCGATTTATGAGCTGTTTCTGCAAGAAAGCATGAAGCAGATCTTCCTCGACGAACTCGGCCCGGAATCGAGCCCGGCTTGGAAAGCATTTATCGCCAACGGCGATTTGTCCTACGCGGCGCAGGCCGATCATCTGTTGGGGCGTGAAGACAGTCCGTTCTGGGACGACATCCGCACACCGCAGAAAGAAGACAAAGCGCTGATTCTTGCCCGCAGCCTTGCGGCGGCGATCAGCGCTGGCGACAGTCAGTTGGGCGGCGATCACCGGGCCTGGCAGTGGGGCAAGTTGCACAGCTATGCCTGGAAAAACAGCAATGGTCAGACCGTGCGCGGCCCATTGGCGGCGGGCGGCGATCACACCACGTTGAACACGTCGGCATTCGCTTGGGGTCAGGACTTCAACACCACGCGCGCGCCGTCGATGCGTTTTATCGTCGACTTCGGCCAGACCGAACCGCTGATGGGGCAAAACGGTACGGGGCAATCGGGCAATCCGCAGAGCCCGAATTACCTGAACGGGATTGATCAGTGGCTGAAGGGGCAATACATCGGGTTACCAATGCAGCCGCAGAACTTTGAGCGGGTGTATGGCAAAACCCGGTTGACCCTGACTCCGGGTAAGTAAACGCAATTCCCCTGTGGGAGCGGGCTTGCTCGCGAAGGCGTCGTGACAGTCAATACTTTTGGCGCCTGACACACCGCATTCGCGAGCAAGCCCGCTCCCACATTGGCTTTGTGTCGTCCTGAAAATAGAGGCAGCCGCACAACTTTGAGCGGGTGTATGGCGAAACCCGGTTAAGCCTGACTTTAAAAGCCCCTCACCCTAACCCTCTCCCGGAGGGAGAGGGGACTGATTGGGGGTGGCTGAAGTTTTATGCCGAACTGAAGGTGCTGTGCTGAATCCGGGATTTGCTCGGTTCGTGTTTTTCCACACCCGGGATTTGCTCGGTTCCTGCAGTGCCGAAACCATAATCGACCCGGTTTTTCAGGTCGATGTCATTCGCCAGACACCTCGGTCGGCCCCCTCTCCCTCCGGGAGAGGGCTGGGGTGAGGGTGGCGCTTCAAAGTCGATAGAACTTCCAGCCCAGCGCCAGCCTCATAGCTAACAAGCCCCCCATTGTGGTCACGCCATGGACCTTGTTATCGCGCGTCCCGAAGGTCTTTATTGCCCTGCGGGTGATTTCTATATTGACCCCTGGCGCCCCGTCGAGCGCTCGGTGATCACCCATGCCCACGGTGATCATGCGCGCACCGGCAATCAGCATTACCTGTCCAGCAGCGCCAGCGAAGGGATTCTCCGCGCGCGTCTGGGTCAAGACATCAACCTGCAAACCCTCGACTACGGCCAACGCCTGACCCATCACGGCGTCACCCTCAGTTTCCACCCGGCCGGCCACGTGCTCGGTTCAGCACAAGTGCGCCTCGAATACGGTGGCGAAGTCTGGGTCGCGTCCGGCGATTACAAGATCGAACCGGACGGCACCTGCGCCCCCTTCGAACCGGTGCGCTGCCACACCTTCATCACTGAATCGACCTTCGGCCTGCCGATCTATCGCTGGCAGCCGCAAGCGCAGGTGTTCAGTGAAATCAATCAGTGGTGGTCAGCCAATATCGCCGCCGGCAAGGCCAGCGTGCTGTTCTGTTACTCGTTCGGCAAAGCCCAGCGAATCCTTCACGGCATCGACGAAAGCCTCGGCCCGATCCTCAGCCACGGCGCGGTCGAGCCGCTGAACCGCGTGTACCGCGAGGCCGGCGTGTACCTGCCGCCGACGATCTACGCCGGCGACGTCAGCAAATACGATCCGCTCATGCGCCAAGCCCTGGTCATCGCCCCGCCTTCTGCTGGCGGCAGTAGCTGGATGCGCCGTTTCGGTGATTTCAGCGATGCCTTCGCCAGCGGCTGGATGCGTTTGCGTGGCACTCGGCGGCGGCGCGGTGTCGATCGTGGTTTCGTTCTCTCCGATCACGCCGACTGGCCCGGCCTGTTGTGGGCGATCAATCAAACCGGCGCGGAACGCGTGATGGTCACCCACGGCTCAATTGGCGTTCTGGTGCGCCATTTGCGTGAGCAAGGCCTCGACGCGCAAGGCTTCAACACCGAATACGGCGATGACGAGGAAGACAACATCGCCGCCGAACCCACCGTCGCCGAGACTCCCACATGAAAGCCTTCGCCGAGTTGTACGCCGAGCTCGACGCAACCACTTCCAGCAACGCCAAACTGGCGGCGATGCAAGCTTACTTCGCCCAGGCTGCACCGCAGGACGCGGCATGGGCGGTGTATTTTTTGTCCGGCGGACGGCCTCGGCAGTTGGTGCCGGTGCGGATTCTGCGCGAGATTGCCGTGGAAATGTCGGGCCTCGAACCGTGGCTGTTCGAGGAGAGCTATCAGTCGGTCGGCGATCTGGCGGAAACCATTTCGCTGGTGCTCCCGGAGAATCCGCACAGCTCTGAAGCCGGCCTCGCCGAATGGATCGAAGAAAAGCTGCTGCCGCTGCGTGGTGAAACACCCGAATTTTTGAGCAGGCAACTGCCAACGCTGTGGGCGCAACTCGATCGATCAAGCCTGATGCTGTGCATCAAACTGATCACCGGCAGCTTCCGCGTCGGCGTGTCGAAATTGCTCGTCACCCGCGCGCTGGCCTCAATGGCTGGCCTGGACAGCAAACGCGTGGCGCAGCGACTGGTGGGTTACACCGACCTGTCGAACCGCCCGAACGCTGCCAGTTACCTGAAACTGATCGCCCCAGAATCCGCCGACGAGCATGCTCAGCGCGGCGGCCAGCCCTACCCGTTTTTCCTCGCGCACGCATTGTCGCAACCGGTTGAAGAATTTGAAGCGCTGATCGGCCCGGCGAGCAATTGGCAGATTGAATGGAAATGGGATGGCATCCGCGCGCAGGTGGTCAAACGCGACGGCAAATTGTGGGTGTGGTCACGCGGCGAAGAGCTGGTCACTGAACGTTTCCCCGAGCTGGATGTGCTGGTGCACGGCTTGCCCGACGGCACGGTGATCGACGGTGAAATCGTCGTGTGGAAAAGCACTCACCCGACCACCGAAGACGCCTTCGATCCGCAATCGACAGAGCCGCCAGCGGTGCAGCCGTTCGCCCTGCTGCAACAGCGCATCGGCCGCAAAACCCTCGACAAGAAAATCCTCGAAGAAGTACCGGTGGTGGTGCTCGCCTACGACTTGCTCGAATGGCAGGGCGAAGACTGGCGCAACCAGCCGCAGGCCAAACGTCGCGCGCAACTTGAAGAGGTCATTGCAAGGTGTAACAGCCCGGTGTTGCTGCCCTCCCCCGTGCTGACCGGCAGCGACTGGTTCGACCTCGCCCGCCAGCGCGAAGCCTCTCGGCGACTGGGTGTGGAAGGCATGATGCTCAAGGCGCGAGATTCGCTGTACGGCGTCGGACGCACCAAGGACATGGGCGTTTGGTGGAAATGGAAGGTTGATCCGTTCAGCGTCGACGCGGTGTTGATTTATGCGCAGCGCGGGCACGGTCGGCGCGCCAGTTTGTACAGCGATTACACCTTTGCCGTGTGGGACGGCCCGCCGGAGTCGAGCCAGCGGGCGCTGGTGCCATTTGCCAAGGCGTATTCGGGGCTGACGGATGCGGAGATGCGTCAGGTCGACAGCATTGTGCGCAAGACCACGGTGGAGAAATTTGGCCCGGTGAGTAGCGTGAAACCGAGTCTGGTGTTTGAGCTGGGCTTCGAAGGCATCGCCCTGTCGCGGCGGCACAAGAGCGGGATCGCGGTGCGCTTCCCGAGGATGTTGCGCTGGCGGCAGGATAAAACCGTGGAAGAAGCGGATAGCCTCGCGACCTTGCAAGATCTGTTGGCCTGACCTCCCTTCTCAGGCGATAAATATCCCCTGTGGCGAGGGGATTTATCCCCGATGGGCTGCGAAGCGGCCCCCTGCAATTCTCCCTGAATACCGTGCATTCAGGTTTTGCGACTGCTGCGCAGCCGATCGGGGATAAATCCCCTCGCCACAATGGTTTGTTGCCATGACATCGAACCAGGTTGGTGCAGCGTTATTCATGTGCCCATTTCCGGGCATTCAATCGCCCTCATCCCTCCCCGCCCAACCTTTTAAAACACTTGTTCGGGACTATGGTTCGGAAATTGCTACTTTCTATAGGTCGTACGCGTTCCAGTAACAATAATTCTGCGCCACAAGCGCTCATATTGGTTCTTAGGGATTGAATAATGAAAAAAGCATTGCTGACCCTTTCTGCACTGGCGTTGTGCATGGCCGCTGGCTCCGCGCTGGCCAAGGAATACAAAGAGCTGCGCTTTGGCGTTGACCCTTCGTATGCACCGTTTGAGTCGAAAGCGGCCGACGGCAGCCTGGTGGGCTTCGACATCGACCTGGGCAACGCGATTTGCGCCGAACTGAAGGTCAAGTGCAAGTGGGTCGAAAGTGACTTCGACGGCATGATTCCGGGCCTCAAAGCCAACAAATTCGACGGTGTGATCTCGTCGATGACCGTGACCCCGGCCCGCGAGAAAGTCATCGATTTCTCCAGCGAGCTGTTCTCCGGCCCGACGGCTTATGTGTCGAAAAAAGGTTCGGGGATCACCGCCGACGTTGCATCGCTGAAGGGTAAAACCGTTGGCTACGAGCAAGGCACCATTCAGGAAGCCTACGCCAAAGCCGTGCTGGACAAGGCCGGCGTGAAAACCCAGGCCTATCAGAACCAGGATCAGGTGTATTCCGACCTGACCTCCGGCCGTCTCGACGCCGGTATCCAGGACATGCTGCAAGCCGAACTGGGTTTCCTGAAGTCGCCACAGGGCGCCGACTATGACGTCAGCAAGCCAGTCGACAACGAATTGCTGCCAGCCAAAACCGCTGTCGGTATTAAGAAAGGTAACACTGAGCTGAAGGCGCTTTTAGATAAAGGTATCAAAGCGTTACACGATGACGGCAAATACGCCGAGATTCAAAAGAAACACTTTGGCGATCTGAATCTGTACAGCGGCAAATAATGCCCCGGCGCCCATCCTCGATGGGCGCCTTTTCCATCCGCTCAGGTTGCTGATTTATGTTCGAAACCCTCCTGCAAAATCTGGGGCTCTCCGCCTTCAGCCTCAAGGGCTTTGGTCCTTTGCTGCTGGAAGGCACCTGGATGACCATCAAATTATCGGCGTTGTCGCTGCTGGTGGCCGTGTTGCTCGGCCTGCTCGGCGCCAGTGCCAAACTGTCAAAGATCAAACTGGTGCGCCTGCCTGCTCAGCTCTACACCACGCTGATTCGCGGGGTGCCGGATCTGGTGCTGATGCTGCTGATTTTCTACAGCCTGCAAATCTGGCTGACATCGCTGACCGACTACATGGAATGGGAATACATCGAGATCAACCCGTTCAGTGCCGGGGTGCTGACCCTGGGCTTCATTTATGGCGCGTATTTCACCGAGACTTTTCGCGGCGCGATCCTCGCGGTGCCGCGCGGTCAGGTTGAAGCTGCGACCGCCTATGGCCTCAAACGCGGTCAGCGCTTTCGCTACGTGGTGTTTCCGCAAATGATGCGCTTCGCCCTGCCGGGCATCGGCAACAACTGGATGGTGATGCTCAAAGCCACCGCGCTGGTGTCGATCATCGGTCTCGCCGACCTGGTCAAAGCCGCGCAGGACGCCGGTAAAAGCACCTATCAACTGTTCTACTTTCTGGTACTCGCCGCGTTGATTTATCTGCTGATCACCAGCGCTTCAAACTTCATCCTGCGCTGGCTCGAACGCCGTTACGCCGCCGGTTCCCGGGAGGCCGTACGATGATCGAACTTCTGCAGGAATACTGGCGCGCCTTCCTTTATACCGACGGCCAGAACATCACCGGGCTGGCGATGACGATGTGGCTGCTCACGGCCTCAATCGTTATCGGTTTCCTTGTGTCGATTCCGTTGTCGATCGCGCGGGTGTCGCCGCACTTCTACATTCGCTGGCCGGTGCAGTTCTACACCTACCTGTTCCGGGGCACGCCGCTGTATATCCAGTTGCTGATTTGCTACACCGGGATCTATAGCCTCGCCGCCGTGCGTGCGCAGCCGATTCTCGACAGCTTCTTTCGCGACGCGATGAACTGCACGATCCTAGCCTTCGCCCTCAACACTTGCGCTTACACCACGGAGATTTTCGCCGGGGCGATCCGCAGCATGAACCACGGCGAAGTCGAAGCAGCCAAGGCCTATGGTCTGACTGGCTGGAAGTTGTATGCCTACGTGATCATGCCGTCGGCCTTACGCCGTTCGTTGCCTTACTACAGCAACGAAGTAATCCTTATGCTGCACTCGACCACGGTAGCTTTCACCGCGACCATTCCCGACATCCTGAAAGTCGCGCGGGACGCCAACTCGGCGACCTTTCTGACCTTTCAGTCGTTCGGCATCGCCGCGCTGATCTACCTGACCATTACCTTTGCGCTGGTCGGCCTGTTCCGCCTCGCCGAACGCCGATGGCTGGCCTTCCTCGGCCCGACTCACTAGGACCGGCCCCAGAAAAAAAGAGATGCCAATGCGCCACCTGATCCATGACTTGCTGGCCCCGCTGCCGGGGACTGCGCGACAGATTCACAGCTTCCACTTCGGCCCGGAGCAGGCCAAGGGCAAGGTTTACATTCAGTCTTCGCTGCACGCCGACGAACTGCCGGGCATGCTCGTCGCCTGGCACCTCAAGCAGCGACTGGCGGAGCTGGAAGCCGCCGGCCGCCTGCGCAGCCAGATCGTGCTGGTGCCGGTGGCCAACCCGGTCGGCCTCGAACAAGTGCTGATGGACGTGCCGCTGGGCCGTTACGAACTGGAGAGCGGGCAGAATTTCAACCGCTGGTTCGTCGACCTCAGTGAAGAGATCGGCAACGCCATCGAGGGCAAGCTCAGCGACGATCCGCAGCACAATCTCGAACTGATCCGCAGCCATCTGCGCGACGCCCTCGCCCGCCAGACCGCCACCACGCAACTGCAATCGCAGCGCCTGACCCTGCAACGGTTGGCCTGCGATGCGGACATGGTGCTGGACTTGCACTGCGATTTCGAATCGGTGGTGCACCTCTACACCACGCCCGAAGCGTGGCCGCAGGTCGAACCGCTGGCGCGCTACATCGAATCCCAGGCGAGCCTGTTGGCCACCGATTCCGGCGGCCAGTCGTTCGACGAATGCTTCACCCTGCTGTGGTGGCAACTGAAGGAACGCTTCGGCGAACACTTCGAGATTCCGCTCGGCAGTTTTTCGGTGACCGTCGAGTTGCGCGGTCAGGGTGACGTCAATCACCCGATGGCCAGCCGCGACTGCCAGGCGTTGATCGACTACTTGATTCAGTCCGATGCGATCGTTGGTGAAACCAAACCGCAACCGCCGCTGCCGTATCCCGCTACGCCACTGGCGGGTGTCGAACCGGTGACCACGCCGGTCGGTGGCTTGCTGGTGTACACGGCAGTGGCCGGCCAATACCTGGAGGCCGGGCAGCAGATCGCTGAAATCATCGACCCGATCCACGACCGCATCACTCCTATTCATAGCTCGACTGCCGGGCTGATGTACGCCCGCTCGCTGCGCCGCATGGCCACCGCGGGCATGGTCATCGCCCACGTGGCGGGCGCCGAAGCCTATCGCAGCGGCTACCTACTTTCGCCTTGAGGATGTCTGTCCCATGTACAAACTGACCGTTGAAGGCCTGCACAAAAGCTATGGCGACCATCAGGTGCTCAAAGGCGTTTCGCTCAAGGCCAAGACCGGCGACGTGATCAGCCTGATCGGCGCCAGCGGCTCGGGCAAAAGCACCTTTTTGCGCTGCATCAACTTTCTCGAACAACCCAACGACGGCGCCATGAGCCTCGATGGCCAGACCATCCGCATGGTCACCGACCGCCACGGCATGCACGTCGCCGACGCCGATGAACTGCAACGTTTGCGCACGCGACTGGCGATGGTGTTCCAGCATTTCAACCTGTGGAGCCACATGACCGTGCTGGAAAACATCACCATGGCCCCGCGCCGGGTGTTGGGTTGCAGCAAGCAGGAAGCCGATGATCGCGCACGGCGTTATCTGGATAAGGTTGGTTTGCCGGCGCGGGTGGCGGATCAGTACCCGGCATTTTTATCCGGCGGTCAGCAACAGCGCGTGGCGATTGCCCGGGCACTGGCGATGGAGCCGGAGGTGATGCTGTTTGATGAACCGACGTCGGCGCTTGACCCCGAGTTGGTGGGCGAAGTATTGAAGGTGATTCAAGGTCTGGCCGAAGAAGGCCGCACCATGATCATGGTCACGCATGAGATGAGCTTCGCCCGCAAAGTCTCCAGCCAGGTGCTGTTCCTGCACCAAGGCCTGGTCGAAGAAGAAGGCGCCCCCGAAGACGTGCTCGGCAACCCGAAAAGTGAACGCCTGAAACAATTCCTCAGCGGCAACCTCAAGTAACCCCGTACGCCGTCCCCCTGTGGGAGCGAGCCTGCTCGCGAAAGCGGTGTGTCAGTTAAGAAATTGTTGGCTGACACACCGTATTCGCGAGCAGGCTCGCTCCCACATTCGTTTTTCATCGTCTACAAAAATCAAACTTGTCCGCCCGCGCCGTGGTCTCTGGAAGAACCCCTCCAGAGCGCGCGCAGCCGGCATGGCGAAATCTCTCGACCTCGCAAAAATCTGGTTCAGCGCCCGCAACTGGAAGCCCTTCGCCTTTCAGAAACAGGTGTGGGCGGCCGTCAAAAACGGCGAATCCGGTCTGCTCCACGCCAGCACCGGCGCCGGTAAAACCTATGCCGTATGGTTCGCCGCCCTCAATCGATTCGCCAAAACCGTTCCCGTCGATGCGCCGCCACGCAAACGCAAACAACCTGCCGAACCACTGACCGTGTTGTGGATCACCCCGATGCGGGCACTTGCCGCCGACACCGCGCGCGCCCTGCAAACACCCGTCGATGACCTGCAAATCCCGTGGAGCATCGGCCTGCGCACCGGTGACACCAGCAGCAGCGAACGTGCGCGGCAGGGTCGACGTTTGCCAACCACGCTGATCACCACGCCGGAAAGCCTGACCCTGCTACTGGCCCGTGCCGACGCACAGACCGCGCTCGCTTCGCTAAAGATGATCGTCGTCGATGAATGGCACGAATTACTTGGCAACAAACGCGGCGTGCAGCTGCAACTGGCGCTCGCTCGTTTGCGCCGCTGGCAGCCTGATCTGATCGTCTGGGGGGTGTCCGCCACGCTCGGTAATCAATCCCACGCCGAACACGTGCTAATCCCACAGGGCGGCGGCGTGAGTATTCAGGGACAAAGCGAAAAAACGCTGAAGGTCGACACCCTGATCCCACCGTCCATTGAGCGTTTTCCGTGGGCCGGGCACATTGGTCTGAAGATGCTTGCGCAAGTCGTCGCCGAACTCGATGCCTGCGCCAGTACGCTGGTGTTCACCAACACCCGGGCGCAATCGGAAATCTGGTATCAGGCATTACTGGAAGCGCGGCCGGACTGGGCCGGGTTGATTGCGTTGCACCACAGTTCACTGTCTCGCGACACCCGTGACTGGGTCGAAAAAGCCTTGAAGGATGGTTTGTTGAAAGCGGTGGTCTGCACGTCGAGTCTGGATCTCGGTGTGGATTTTTTACCGGTCGAACGCGTGCTGC
This sequence comes from Pseudomonas rustica, assembly GCF_049959085.1. NCBI lineage: Bacteria > Pseudomonadati > Pseudomonadota > Gammaproteobacteria > Pseudomonadales > Pseudomonadaceae > Pseudomonas > Pseudomonas rustica. The sequence continues at coordinate 4,204,991 of NZ_CP188200.1, forward strand.
AAATCGGCTCGGCCAAAGGCGTTGCACGTTTAATGCAGCGTGCCGGACGCTCCGGTCACGCACCGGGACGCACCTCGCGGGTGACGCTGGTGCCTACCCACAGTCTTGAACTGATCGAAGCCGCTGCCGCGCGCGACGCCGTCGAACAACGGCGCATCGAACCGCGCCTGTCGCCACATCAATCGCTGGACGTGCTGGTGCAGCATCTGGTCAGCATGGCGCTGGGTGGCGGATTTTTACCGGATGAGCTGTACGAAGAAGTCCGCACGGCGTGGGCTTATCGTGATCTGACGCCTGCGGATTGGGCGTGGGCGCTGGCTTTCGTACGCCATGGCGGGATGTCTCTGACAGCCTATCCGGATTATCGCCGGGTCGAACCGGATGAGCACGGCGTGTGGCGCGTGCCCGATGCGCGACTGGCGCGGCGGCATCGCATGAGCGTCGGCACCATTGTCAGCGATGCGAGCATCAACCTGAAATTCTGGAGCAAGGGCGGCGGTGGCAAGCAGCTCGGCAGCGTCGAGGAAGGCTTTATCGCCCGATTGAAACCCGGTGATGGTTTTCTGTTCGCCGGGCGTTTGCTGGAATTGGTGCGGGTGGAAAACATGACGGCGTACGTCAAACGCAGCACCGTGAAAAAAGCGGCAGTGCCACGCTGGAATGGCGGGCGGATGCCGCTCTCCAATGAACTCGCGCAAGCGGTGGTTGCGCGGTTTAGTGCAGCCGCCGAAGGTGAGTTCGTCGGCCCGGAAATGCAGGCGCTGCGCCCGCTGCTTGAGACTCAGGCACGTTGGTCAGGCTTGCCGACGGTTAATAATCTGCTGGCGGAGGTACTGAAATCCCGCGAAGGCTGGCACCTTTTCCTCTACCCGTTCGCCGGGCGCCAGGTGCATCTGGGGCTGGCGAGCCTGTTGGCGTGGCGCGTCAGCCAGCGCCAACCGGTGACCTTTTCCATCGCGGTGAATGATTACGGGCTGGAGCTGCTCAGTGCCACGCCGGTGGATTGGTCGCAACACCTCAATGCTGAGCTGCTCGACCCTGCGGATCTTTTGGCTGATGTGCTCGCCAGTCTCAATGCCGGTGAATTGGCCTTGCGCCGTTTTCGCGAAATCGCCCGAATCGCCGGGCTGGTATTCGCCGGCTATCCCGGCGCGCCGAAAAGTACCCGGCAGGTGCAGGCCTCCAGCGGATTGTTTTTTCAAGTGTTCAAACAATATGACGCCGACAACCTGTTGCTCGCCCAGGCCGGGGAAGAAGTCCTACGTGAAGAACTGGATATTCGTCGATTGGAACAGACACTGGAGCGGATCAACGGGATGAAACTCGATGTGCATCAGATCAAACGTCCTACGCCGCTCGGGTTCCCGCTGCTGGTGGAACGCATGCGCGAAAGCATGAGTTCGGAAAAACTCGCCGACCGGATCAGGCGCATGGTCGGTGATCTGGAGAAGTCTGCCGACAACGGTAAATCGTCATGAACGCGGCGTATCCCGTGCGTTTGGCCGGCGAGGAGTTGTGGTTACTTCCGGAAAAGGCGCTCTACTGGCCAGCGCAAGAGGCGTTGTTGATCGCTGATGTGCATTTTGGCAAGGCAGCGGCCTATCGCAGCCTCGGACAACCGGTGCCGCAGGGAACGACGGCGAGCAACATTGCGGTAATCGACCGATTGTTGGCCGTGCTGCCGTGTCGGCAACTGATCTTTCTGGGGGATTTCCTGCACGGGCCGGGCTCGCATGCGGTGGGTACGCTGAATGCGCTGGCGCAATGGCGTGAGCGTCATGCGGATCTGCCGATGACGTTGATTCGCGGCAATCACGATAAACGCGCAGGGGATCCGCCTGCGTCGCTAAACATTCGCGTGGTGCCAGAGCCGCTGCTCTTAGGGCCGTTTGCGCTTCAACACGAGCCTGATCCGCACCCGGAACGGCATGTTTTGGCCGGCCACGTACACCCGGTTTACCGGTTGTTCGGCAAAGGGCGGCATAGTTTACGATTAGCCTGTTTCAGACTGGGCGAGCGAATCAGCCTGCTACCGGCGTTCGGAGCGTTTACCGGCGGCTATCCGGTCGAAAAAGATGACCAATGCCGAATCTTCGTCACCGGCGACAACGAAATCTGGCCCATCAACTAATCACACCCCGCCCTTGTAGGAGCAAAGCTTGCTCGCGAAAGCGTTCGTCCAATCAAAATCGATGAATCAGACAAATCGCTTCGCGAGCAAGCTCTGCTCCTACAAAGGCAAGTAATTAATCAGGCAACTGGCGCCGGTGGTGGCTCGTCCGGAAGGGTTGGCTCGCCCGGCTCGGTCGGTTGCTCATTGGGGGTATCTGGATCAGGCTGACCAGGAATTCCGCCGGCCATGTTGATAGGCGGGTGTGCCAACAAGGACCAGGCCAATACGCCAATCTGATTGGGCTCAAGCCTTGCCAGTTCGGCAGTGATATGCGGATCGATCTTCATAAAGCACTCCTCGGCGAAGGCCCGCATTTGCTGAAACAAAAACGGGCAGTACACCCCATAGAGTGTCTGCCCGCCAAAGAATTCCCGGCATCCGCCGGATGGACGAATCAGGTACGTGGCAGCGTTACGCCACGTTGGCCCTGATACTTGCCGCCGCGATCCTTGTAGGAAACTTCACATTCTTCATCGGATTCGAGGAAGAGCATCTGTGCCACGCCTTCGTTGGCGTAGATCTTCGCCGGCAGGTTGGTGGTGTTGGAGAATTCCAGCGTCACGTGACCTTCCCACTCAGGCTCGAGCGGCGTCACGTTAACGATGATGCCGCAGCGTGCGTAGGTGCTTTTACCCAGGCAGATGGTCAATACGTTGCGCGGAATGCGGAAGTATTCGACGGTGCTGGCCAGGGCGAAGGAGTTCGGCGGAATAATGCAGACATCACTGTGGACGTCGACGAAGCTGCCCGGATCGAAGTTTTTCGGATCGACGATCGACGAGTTGATGTTGGTGAACACCTTGAAATGATTGGTGCAGCGCACATCGTAGCCGTAGCTCGAGACACCGTAGGAGATGACCCGGCTCTCGTCGCTGCCGCGCACCTGGCGCTCGACGAAAGGTTCGATCATGCCGTGTTCCTGCGCCATGCGGCGAATCCACTTGTCCGATTTGATGCTCATGGCGGGGTGTCCTGAATAGCGAGGTGGAAAAATTCTGTCCGGCATCTTACCGGGCGCGCCGTCCTCTTCAAAGTGCGCGCTGCAATTCTCGCCGAACACCCCATATTTACGCGCGCTGGCGACGAACTGTCACACCGCTGGTCCCTAAATCTTAGAAACCTTCGCAAGAAGCATTGGCACGTTCCGGAAAAAGGGTTAAGGTGGCGCCACTGTGCTGCTTGTGTCACTGAGAATCTCTACACGATATGTTGAATTTCGATCCAACCATCTACAAGAATTTTTCCTGCTCTTTGCACTCAGTCTCGGCCAGGGTTCTTCCTGTGTCGCAGTTATCTTTGTTCAAGGAGTTACACCATGTCTAATCGCCAAACCGGTACCGTTAAGTGGTTCAACGATGAAAAAGGCTTCGGCTTCATCACTCCACAATCCGGTGACGACCTGTTCGTTCACTTCAAAGCTATCCAATCCGACGGCTTCAAAAGCCTGAAAGAAGGCCAACAGGTTTCTTTCATCGCTACCCGCGGTCAGAAAGGCATGCAAGCTGAGGAAGTACAAGTTATCTAACTTGTAGCTTCTTTAGAAAAGAGCCCCGCCCTTAAAAGCGGGGCTTTTTTGTGGGCGCCTGTTTTTCAGGCGCAAAAAAAATCGCGGCCTTCGCAGCCCCACACAATCCGTGCAGGAGCTGCCGAAGGCTGCGATCTTTTGCTTTAAACGTTACCAGGCAACGCCAAACCCAGCGGTATAACGGGTCTTGCTCAAATCAGCATCATCGGTACCACTGATAATGTCGCGCTCAGCTTTCAAATTCAGAGACGCCCATTCAGTAACCTTGTAGCGCAGGCCCATCTCGGCATCCAGCGCGTAATCCGCGACACCCGACAACGGCTTGCCAAACTCGCCGTTGGTGAAGAACTCGACCTTCTTGCCGATCAGGTAACGGTTGTAATCCCACTTCATCGCGACCGAATAGAAGTTGTCCTTGCCGCCATCGCTGTATTCGTAATCGGTACGGTTGAGCAGCGAACCGAGCGAGAACGCGCCCAACTCGTCATCCCAGAACTGGTAACCGGGACCGGTACCGACCACGCGCTGGCGCGAAAGGTCTTCAACATGGTCGCGCTTGTAATTCAGGCGCCCCTGCCAAAACCACTTATCGGTCAGGAAGCGGTCGAGGGAGTATTCGGCGCGCCAGTTGTTGGTGGTGACTTCGTCGTCCTGCACTTCGCGGTTGTACTCGCCCTCGGCGGTGTGACGCCAGCGACCGTGACGCGCGGAGGTTTTGAAATCGATGTCGTAATCGTCGGTGTCTTTTTCCGCGCGCTGATAATCCATTGCCAGGTCGACATTGCCCTTCCAGACCAGATCCTCGACCACCGGTTTCGGCTTGAGAATCTGCTGAATGCTCGCCAGCTCGACAGTTTTTGGCGCCTCGCCGTTGGCCAGGGTGACCTTGCCGTCTTCCGCCGCCGTCAGCGACTTGGAGACTTCGCCGGTGTAGGCATCCTGTTTGACCAACAGGTGCTGATCGCTCTCAAGGGTCTTGACCTCTTTCCAGTCGATCGTGACGGCTCCGGCGTACTTGGTCTGAATCAACAGTTTGCCGCCGTCGAACAGGGAAATGGTGCCGCTCAACTTGTCACCGTTCTTCAACCAGACGGTGTCGGCAAGCAGGGGCGTGGACGCACTGAAAACAGCAAGGCACAGCAAGGTTCTGGACAACATAAGCGAATCGAGGGCTCAAGTTTGCGAAAAAAGGTGGGCATTATCCGTAGGAATAAGACCCTGACAAGGACTGACCGGACTATTTCTATTGAGTTCATTTCTCAACTGCACGACGAGGGATTACGCTTAGGGCCTCGATACGATCAAGTTCAGGAACTCCGTACGTGACAGACCCGAACCCCGAAGGGGACAGCGAAGCGCAAATCCGACGCACGGCGCTCTACTCGACACTCGCCCAAGTGCCCGAAGGCAAAGTCGTCAGCTATGGTCAGTTAGCCGAACTGGCCGGGTTGGGGCGCGCCGCCCGCTGGGTCGGCCGCGTATTGAGTCAGTTGCCTGGTGATACCAAACTGCCCTGGCACCGTGTATTGGGCGCCGGCGGTCGTATCAGTTTGCCGGTGGGCAGCCCGTCGGGCGATGAACAACGGGCGCGTTTGCGCGTGGAAGGCATCACCGTCCAGAATAATCGTGTGGATATTCAGCGCCATGGCTGGCGTCCGGTAGAGCACAGCGGTTAGAGTGCGCGCTTTGTTTTCGCAATCTTGAGGCAGACTTCAGCCCATGCCCCGTAAAACCTGGCGCGCCGCGCTAGCTGCTTATGCCAGTCCTTCGACGCTCGTGCTGTTGTTGCTCGGTTTCGCCGCCGGCCTGCCGTACATGCTGGTGTTTTCAACGCTTTCCGTCTGGCTACGTGAAGCGGGCGTAGCCCGTGAAACGATTGGCTACGCAAGCCTCATCGGCCTGGCCTATGCGTTCAAATGGGTCTGGTCACCGCTGCTCGACCAATGGCGCCTGCCGTTGCTCGGCAAGCTTGGCCGACGCCGCTCCTGGCTGGTGCTCTCACAAGTCCTGGTGATCCTTGGCCTGATCGGCATGGGTTTCTGTGATCCGCAGAAGCACCTGTCCTGGTTGATCGCGATTGCCGTGGTCGTCGCTTTCGCTTCCGCTACCCAGGACATTGCGGTCGACGCCTATCGACTGGAAATCGCCGACGACAATCGTCAGGCTGCACTCGCCGCCAGCTACATGTCCGGCTACCGCGTCGCCGCCCTGCTCGCCACCGCCGGCGCATTGTTTTTTGCCGAAGGCTTCGGCTCTACCGGTTTCAACTACAAGCACTCGGCGTGGACTGGCACTTATGTGTTGTTCGGCGCGCTGATGATCCCTGCCCTGCTCACTACGCTGTTCATGCGCGAACCGCCGGTGCCACTGCGTACGCAATTGCAGGCCGGGCGCTATACGTTCATGCATCAATTAATGTCGGTGTTCGTGCTGATCGTCTTGCTCGTGTCGGTGCCGGCGATGTTCACCCAGCTGTACAACACCGATTTCGCCAGCGTGCTGTTCGGCAGCATGAGCCCGCTCGATCTGCTGCTCGAAGACCGCGCCTTCCTGCGCGCCATCCTCTATACGCTGCTGACCGGTCTGTGCCTGTCGACCATGGGTCGCCGTGGCCTGGCGCCGGTGCTGACGCCGGTCAACGACTTCATCCTGCGTTATCGCTGGCAGGCACTGCTGTTGCTCGGTTTGATCGCGACCTACCGGATGTCCGACACGGTGATGGGCGTAATGGCCAACGTGTTCTACATCGATCAGGGCTTCACCAAGGATCAGATCGCCAGCGTCAGCAAGATTTTCGGCCTGATCATGACACTCGTCGGCGCCGGCATGGGCGGCCTGTTGATCGTGCGTTTCGGCATTCTGCCGATTCTGCTGATCGGCGGCGCCGCCTCGGCAGGCACCAACCTGCTGTTCCTGATGCTCGCCGACATGGGCCCGAACCTGAAGATGCTGGTGGTGACCATTTCCCTCGACAACTTCAGTTCGGGTCTGGCGACATCGGCGTTTGTCGCCTACCTGTCGAGCCTGACCAACCTGAAGTTCTCCGCGACGCAATACGCCCTGCTCAGCTCGATCATGCTCCTGCTGCCGCGCCTGATCGGCGGCTATTCCGGGGTGATGGTGGAGAAGTTCGGTTACCACAACTTCTTCCTGATCACCGCGTTGCTCGGTGTGCCGACGCTGGTGCTGATAGCCCTGCACTGGTTCCAGGAAAGTCGCCGCGAAGGCCCGACACCTACGCCCGAGCCCGTCCCGACGCCCGTCGCGGAAGAGTCGTAAGACATTTCGTCAATGGCGGGAGGAATCCCGCCGTTGAACTCCTCCACCGGCCACACGCCTGTACGTCAGCAAAAGTCGCCGGTACACTGCTCCGTCATTTCCAGTCATAGCAACCGACAACGGCCAACCATGCGCACCAGTCAATTTTTGCTCGCCACACAGAAAGAAACGCCTTCCGACGCGGTCGTGATCAGCCACCAGCTGATGCTGCGCGCCGGCATGATCCGCAAACTCGCCTCGGGCCTGTACACCTGGCTGCCGATGGGCTTGCGAGTGATGCGCAAGGTTGAAGCCATCGTTCGTGAAGAAATGAACGCTGCCGGCTCTCTGGAAGTGTTGATGCCGAGCACCCAACCGGCCGAGCTGTGGCAGGAATCGGGGCGCTGGGAAGAATACGGCCCTGAGCTGCTGCGCATCAAAGACCGCCACGGTCGTGATTTCTGCGCGGGCCCGACCCACGAAGAAGTGATCACCGATCTGATGCGCAACGAGTTGAGCAGCTACAAACAGCTGCCAATCAACCTGTACCAGATCCAGACCAAATTCCGTGACGAGATCCGTCCACGCTTCGGTTTGATGCGCGGCCGCGAATTCATCATGAAGGACTCCTACTCCTTCCACGCGGATCAGGCATCGCTGCAGATTACCTACGACCGCATGCATGAAGCCTACTGCAACATTTTCACGCGTCTGGGTCTGAAATTCCGTCCGGTGGAAGCCGACAATGGTTCGATCGGTGGCGCGGGTTCGCACGAATTCCACGTACTGGCCGAGTCCGGCGAAGACGACATCGTTTTCAGCAACGGTTCCGACTACGCAGCGAACATCGAAAAAGCCGAAGCCGTGCCGCGCGAAACCTCGCGCGCCGCTGCGACTGAAGAGCTGCGTCTGGTCGATACGCCTGACACCAAAACCATCGCGGCGCTGGTGGAAAAATTCAATCTGCCGATTGAAAAGACCATCAAGACCCTGATCGTGCGCGCCGAAGAAGAAGGCAAGCTGATCGCGCTGGTGATCCGTGGCGACCACGAACTCAACGAAATCAAGGCAGCCCAGCAAGCTGGCGTGGCCAACCCGCTGGTCATGGCCACCGATGCCGAACTGCGTGACGCCATTGGCGCCGGCGCCGGTTCGCTCGGCCCGCTGAACCTGCCGCTGCCAATCATCATCGACCGTTCGGTCGAACTGATGAGCGACTTCGGCATCGGCGCGAACATCGACGACAAGCACTACTTCGGCGTGAACTGGGAGCGCGATCTGCCTGTTCCGACCGTGGCTGACCTGCGTAACGTGGTCGCCGGCGATCCAAGCCCGGACGGCAAAGGCACGCTGGAAATCAAACGCGGCATCGAAGTCGGGCACATCTTCCAGCTGGGCAACAAGTACAGCAAGGCGATGAAGTGCGAAGTGCTGGGCGAAAACGGCAAGCCAGTCACGCTGGAAATGGGTTGCTACGGCATCGGCGTTTCCCGCGTGGTGGCGGCAGCCATCGAGCAGAACAACGACGCCAACGGCATCATCTGGAGCGACACCCTGGCGCCGTTCCAGATCGCGCTGGTACCGCTGCGTTATGAAACCGAGCAGGTGCGCGAAGCCACCGACAAGCTGTACGCCGAACTGACGGCGGCCGGCTTCGAAGTGCTGCTGGATGATCGCGACAAAAAAACCAGCCCGGGCATCAAGTTCGCGGACATGGAGCTGATCGGCATTCCTCACCGGATCGTGGTCAGTGACCGCGGCCTCGCCGAAGGCAACCTGGAATACAAGAGTCGTACTGAAGGCGAAGCGCAAGCACTGCCGGTCGCCGACGTACTGTCCTTCCTTCAGGCCCGTATCCGCCGCTGAAACCAGATAGAGACGTCATGTTCAAGCGAAACACCTTAGGCCTCGGTGGCACCGCCCTGTGCGGTGCCCTGCTGGTCAGCGGCTGTGCCAATCACATGTCACAGCGCAGCGAGCACGAAGAGCGGGTCGAGCGAAAATTGCTCGACCACAGCCTGCAGATTGATGTCGGTGAGCCTAAGGAGCTTGAGCTGCCGCAGCGACGCGTGAAGATCAACGAACAGAAGACCTTTGAAGTCACCGAGTTCGAAGTGACACGTCGTTACGATCGCTACACGCCTTACCAGCCTTGGCGCGAGGTCTACGAGATTCCGCTGGGCGTGGTGGCGGTGGTCGGTGGTGTCGGCGCCAACGTGGTCAACGTGTTTGCCCTCGGCAATCTGCCGGACAGCGTGACCAAGGATTGGCTGAGTTACGGTTTTGCCGGGCTCAACCCGTTCATGAACGTGCAGTCCAACGGCCGTGCGCAGCAGAACCTGGCCGGTATCGATGAAGTCCAGCGCGACAAGCGCACGGAGTATTCGAGCCTGCCGTGGAGCGAGCGGCCGGTACAGGTCAAGGCTGGCAAACAGACCTTCGACATGACCACCGACCGCAACGGCGTGCTGCGTGTGAACCTGCTCGACAGCCCATTCGCTGAGCATGACCTCAATTACGTCGGTAAACTGCAGATCAGTGTCGAGGACGCTAAGGATGACGTGCATTCCGACTCGTCCCTGGCGATCAGCAGCCACCTGCGTGGCAAGTTGCTCGAAGCGCACGGCTTGATTTACGACGACCTGGAAGATGACGAAGTGAGCCAGTGGGTACACCGGGTCAAACGTCTGTCGGAACTGGGTCTGGAAGAAGAAGCCAGCGAACTGGAACAAAGCCTGATCGAACTGACGCGCAACGATCCTGAGTTACAGACTGAGTTTCTCAAGTCGCTGACCAAGGATGCGGGGCGTCTGGTGGCTGATCCCGGCCCGAATTAACGCCTCATAAAAGATCGCAGCCTTCGGCAGCTCCTACATTGGAACGCGTTCTCCTGTAGGAGCTGCCGAAGGCTGCGATCTTTTGATTTTTACCGCTCAAACAACTCCATCTGCTCAAACCCACCGCGCAAATCCTCCAGCCTCACCCCAACCCCCAACAACCGCACCGGTTTCCCGCCGCGATTGAACGCCTGCGTCAGCATCAACTGATAACTGCCCAAGTCCCGCCCTGCCCCGGCCTGCTCCAGCGTGGTCTGGGTAAAATCATGAAACTTCACTTTGACGAACGGTTTGCCCGGTCGATAACTGCTGTCGATTCGTGCCATGCGGGTTTTCAGGGTTTCCAGCAGCTCCGGCAACTTGTCGAGGCAACTGCGCAGATCTGGCAGATCAACGTCGTAGGTATTTTCCACGCTGATTGACTGACGCCGACTGTCGTTGTGCACCAGTCGATCATCAATCCCACGCGCCAGGCTCCACATTCGCTCGCCGAAACTGCCGAATTCGCGCACCAGCGCCAACTTGTCCCACTCGCGCAATTGCGAGCAGTCGACGATGCCGAGCCTGCCCAGTTTGTCGGCGGTGACCTTGCCGACACCGTGCAGCTTGCTCACCGGCAAACCGCTGACGAAGTCCTCGACCTGATCCGGGGTGATCACGAACAGACCATTGGGTTTTTTCCAGTCGCTGGCGATCTTCGCCAGAAACTTGTTCGGCGCCACACCGGCAGACACGGTGATATGCAACTGATTGGAGACGCGTCGACGAATGTCTTGAGCAATACGCGTGGCGCTGCCGCCGAAATGCGCACTGTCCGAGACATCCAGATAAGCCTCATCCAGCGACAGCGGTTCGATCAGGTCGGTGTAATCGCTGAAAATCACATGAATTTCTTTCGAGGCTTCGCGATAGGCGTCCATGCGCGGCTTGACGATGGTCAGATCCGGGCACAGCTTCAAGGCATGCCCCGAGGACATCGCCGAGCGTACGCCATAGGCCCGCGCCTCGTAGTTGCAGGTGGCGATAACACCGCGCCGATCCGCCGAACCACCCACCGCCAAAGGCTTGCCGGCGAGGTTCGGGTCATCACGCATCTCGATGGCGGCGTAGAAACAGTCACAGTCGACGTGGATGATTTTTCGCTGAGTCATGACAGAAAAGGAAACATGGCGAGCCGGATCGGCAGTATCTCACTGACACCTGTATATAGCACCAGTGGTAAGAATGTTCTTTTCCACGCGTAGGAAAAGGCCTATGAATTTATTTTCTCAATCGAAAGAAGCCATTCGATAGAGCTGAAACCCTTGTGCCACCTGCCCTGCACGCCTTTTCAGGCGCTGCAAAAAGCGCTAACCGATTGAACCTCAACAGATTTTATCCAGAATGCGGGTTGACACCCCGGCGATCCTCTGTAGAATGCCGACACACAGACGCGGGATGGAGCAGTCTGGTAGCTCGTCGGGCTCATAACCCGAAGGTCGTCGGTTCAAATCCGGCTCCCGCAACCAAACATCAAAAAAGGCTACTCGAAAGAGTGGCCTTTTTTGTGCGTGTCTATTTTGTGGATTTCTTCTACTTATAAGGAAGCGATCGCCAAACAGGAATTCGTTGCATTTCCGAAACTTAGGCGCGACCTGCGACCGTTTGACGCGATCTCACACTTATTTGACCCTTTACGGGATTAGCGGTTGACACCCCGTCGTTCCTCTGTAGAATGCCGCCACACAGACGCGGGATGGAGCAGTCTGGTAGCTCGTCGGGCTCATAACCCGAAGGTCGTCGGTTCAAATCCGGCTCCCGCAACCAAACATCAAAAAAGGCTACTCGAAAGAGTGGCCTTTTTTGTATCTGTTGAAAAAGTCCTTTCGCAACAATGATCTGTCACTGTGCAGTGAACGCTTGGGATCTTCAGACTCGCCAACTTGCGACTATGCTTGTGTCGCAGGCACGACGTCTGCAATCCAGGAACTGCCCTCGCCGATACCCGGTGAGAGGCGTAGTATTTTGTGATTATTTTTTTCTACAGGGATTGGTAACTTGGCTGGATACCTCCATCCTGTCGCGCACAATCCAAGAGGTGATTGATGCGCGCCAACTCGTCTGATCCACAAGACACCGTCACAGCGGAACATCCGATCAAGCCAGAGCGTTTGCGCTTGCTGGATCGTTTGAGCAAATACCGTCAGCCAATTGGTCTGGCCGTTACGTTGCTGCTGTTCGCCATTGCGCTGATTGCCTGTCGCCATCTATTGGCCGAGCTTGATCTCGACGCTCTGCACGACTCGATTCTCGAGGTACCGAAACCCGCCCTGCTCGGCGCTTTCGGTGCGACGGTGGTCGGCTTCATTATTCTGCTCGGCTATGAATGGTCGGCCAGCCGCTATGCTGGCGTGACATTGCCGCCGCGTACTCTGGCGATGGGCGGTTTCACCGCGTTTGCGATTGGCAACGCTATTGGCCTGTCGCTGCTGTCCGGCGGCTCGGTTCGCTATCGTTTATATGCACGGCATGGTCTGGGGGCGGCGGAAGTCGCGCACATGACCCTGTTCGCCAGCCTGTCGCTGGGTTGCGCGCTACCGCCACTGGCTGCGCTGGCGACGCTGAGTGACCTGCCCGCTGCCTCTGCGGCACTCGGTCTGTCCGAAGGTCTGCTCGGCACAGTTGCCGCTGTCGTCCTGTTGCTTGGCGCGGTGCTGGCGATCGGCATCTATCGTCGGCGTCTGCCGGAGCAGCCGTTGCGCGATAACCTGCTGGTTCGGGTCGGTCGCCGCACCTTGCGTCTGCCGGGTCGACGTCTGACTTTCCTGCAACTGCTCATCACCGCACTCGACGTCGCCGCCGCCGCGACCGTGCTGTATCTGCTGCTGCCCGAAGCGCCACCGTTTGGCGCGTTCCTGCTGGTGTATCTGCTCGCCCTTGCCGCTGGCGTGCTCAGCCATGTGCCGGGCGGCGTTGGCGTGTTCGAAGCGATTCTGCTGGCAGCGTTTGCCGACAAACTCGGCGCCGCACCGCTGGCTGCTGCGCTGCTGCTCTATCGCCTGATTTACGTGGTGCTGCCAATGCTGGTGGCCTGCGTGGTGCTGCTGATCAACGAAGGTCAGCGCCTGTTCCAATCGCAAACGATGCGCGCTGCCTCAGGTTTGGCCGCGCCGATCCTTGCGGTGCTGGTGTTCTTATCGGGTGTGGTGCTGCTGTTTTCTGGCGCCACTCCTGAAATCGACACGCGTCTTGAGCACATTGGTTTTCTGATTCCACATCGCCTTGTCGACGCTTCGCACTTCGGCGCCAGCCTGATTGGCGTGTTGTGCCTGATGCTCGCCCAAGGCCTGCGCCGTCGCCTGTCGGCAGCATGGATGCTGACCACCATTCTGTTGCTGGTCGGCGCCCTGCTCTCGCTGCTTAAAGGCTTCGACTGGGAAGAAGCCACACTGATGACCCTCACCGCCGCGTTGCTGGGGGTTTTCCGTCGCTCGTTCTACCGACCGAGCCGCCTGACCGAACTGCCCTTCTCGCCGCTGTATCTGGTCGCCAGCCTGTGCGTTCTCGGTGCATCGACCTGGCTGCTGCTGTTCGCCTATCAGGACGTTCCTTACAGCCATCAGTTGTGGTGGCAGTTCACCCTCGACGCTGATGCACCGCGTGGCTTGCGTTCGCTGCTTGGCGCTGCGGTGTTGTTGCTGGTGATCGCCCTGACCTGGCTGCTGCGCACTGCGCGCCCGGTCATTCACTTGCCGACGCCGGATGAGCTGGAGCGCGCCTCGAAGATTTTGATGGCCTCTTCGCAACCCGACGGCGGCCTCGCGCTGACCGGTGACAAGGCGTTGCTGTTCCACCCCAACGACGAGGCGTTTCTGATGTACGCCCGTCGTGGCCGCAGCCTGGTGGCGCTGTACGACCCGATCGGCCCAAGCCAGCAACGCGCCGAAATGATTTGGCAGTTCCGCGACCTCTGCGACATCTACCATGCGCGCCCGGTGTTCTATCAGGTACGCGCGGAGAACCTGCCGTACTACATGGACATCGGCCTGACCGCGATCAAGCTCGGCGAAGAAGCCCGCGTCGATCTGCATCGCTTTGACCTGGAAGCCAAGGGCAAAGAGATGAAGGATCTGCGTTACACCTGGAACCGAGGCACCCGCGACGGTCTGTCGCTGGAGATCCACGAGCCGGGCCAGGCGCCGATGGATGAGCTGAAAGTGATTTCCGATGCCTGGCTGACCGGCAAGAACGTGCGCGAGAAAGGTTTCTCCCTCGGCCGTTTCAGCGACGAATACCTGAAGCATTTCCGCATCGCGGTGATTCGCTTCGAAGGTCGCCCGGTGGCGTTCGCCAACCTGCTTGAGACGTTCAGCCATGATCTGGCCAGTCTCGACCTGATGCGCGCGCACCCGGACGCGCCGAAGTTGACCATGGAATTCATGATGGTCGGCCTGATTCAACATTATAAGAGTCACGGATACGCGCGTTTCAGCCTGGGCATGGTGCCGTTGTCGGGGTTGCAACCCCGCCGTGGTGCACCGCTGACCCAGCGTCTGGGCTCGATGGTTTTCCGCCGTGGTGAGCAGCTGTACAACTTCCAAGGCTTGCGCCGCTTCAAAGACAAGTTCCAGCCTGACTGGGAACCCCGTTATATGGCCGTGCCCGCCGGACTCGATCCGTTGGTGGCGCTGGCCGACACTGCTGCCCTGATCGCGGGCGGCTTGACTGGATTGGTGAAACGCTGATGATTCAACGCTCCCTGAAGTACATCCTGGCCGCACTGATTGTGCTGGCCGTGATTGCCGGCGGCGGTTACTGGTACCTCAAACGCCCGGCACCGGAACCGACGCTCGAACCCATTACGGCAGCCGACGGCACCGTGTTGACCCGCATCATCCCCGGCACCAAGCCCAAGGCGCAGGTGCTGGTGGCGGTCAATAGCGACCAGAAGCTGACCGACAATCAACTGACCACCCTGAGCCGCAGTGCCTCGGCGCAGATCGTTCAGGTGATTCTGCCCAAGGACTGCCTGCAACAAAGCCGCGCCCTGCAAACCGGCCTGCGCGAGCTGAACGGCCCGGCCACTCTGGTCAGCGGCATCGGCCCGGGCGCCGTGCTGGCCTGGCGCTGGCTGGCGGAACAGAAAGACGACAAGGCCCAAGCCATCTCCGTCGACCTCGCCCTGGAAAAAGGGGGCTGCACGCACCTGCTGCCGAAATCCGCTGCCCACGGCCACTGGCTGGCAGCGTGGAACGACAACCCGGACGACGCCAGCGCAGGTTTCGTGCGCGATCAACCGAACGCCGAAACCAGCATCAGCGACTACGACATCAACCTGCCGCAAGTGCTGAACAACGAACTGCGCAAAATCCTCGTTGGCGGCGACAAGGCTAACGGCGGTCTGGCGATTCCGGTGGTGGAAGTGCCGGCCGGTCAGGCCAAAGACACTGTCACCCTGTTCCTCTCCGGTGACGGCGGCTGGCGCGACCTCGACCGCGATGTGGCCGGTGAAATGGCCAAGATCGGCTACCCGGTGGTCGGCATCGACACCCTGCGCTACTACTGGCAGCACAAGAGCCCGGAGCAAAGCGCACTGGATCTGAGTGAATTAATGCAGCACTACCGGCAGAAATGGGGCACCAAACGCTTCATCCTCACCGGTTATTCGTTCGGCGCCGACGTTCTACCGGCGATCTACAACCGCCTGCCGGACACCGAGCAGCAACGCGTAGACGCCATCATCCTGCTCGCCTTCGCCCGCACCGGCAGCTTCGAAATCGAAGTCGAAGGCTGGCTCGGCAACGCCGGCAAAGAAGCCGCCACCGGCCCGGAAATGGCCAAGTTGCCACCGGCCAAGGTGATCTGCATCTATGGCGAAGAAGAGGCGGATGAAAGTGGTTGCACCGACAAGACCGCAGTCGGTGAAGCAGTGAAACTGCCCGGCGGCCACCACTTCGACGAGAACTACCCGGCGCTGGCCAAGCGCTTGGTGGATTTGATCGAGAAGCGTCAGGCGGCGAGCCAGGTCGCGGAAGAGTGATCTGAAGCGTCCTTAAAAAAGCCCCCGCCATCTCACGATGGCGGGGGCTTTTTACATTCAGAGGATCACCCCAACCCCCTGTAGGAGTGAGCCTGCTCGCGATAGCGGAGTGTCAGCCACCTATTTGCCAACTGACACACCGCTATCGCGAGCAGGCTCACTCCTACAGGAGGATTGCGTTGATCACGGGATACAGGAAATACCCAGAATCATTGTGGGAGCGGGCTTGCTCGCGAAGGCGTTGTGTCAGACGACATCTCCGGTAGCTGATCCACCGCCTTCGCGAGCAAGCCCGCTCCCACAGGGGGATTGGTGCAGTATTCAAGCAATGTGTTCGGGCACAAAAAAGCCCCCGCCAGCCACAAGGCTACCGGGGGCTTTTCGGATGGGGCCAAGCTTACATCTCCACCTGCGTCCCCAACTCAATCACCCGATTCAGCGGCAGATTGAAGAACCTTAAGTTCCCATTGGCATTCTTCAACATGAACGCAAACAGCGCCTCTCGCCAACGCGCCATGCCTTCCAGCTTCGAGGCAATCACCGTTTCGCGACTGAGGAAGTAGGTGGTGCGCATCGGGCTGAAGTCCAGATCATCCAGATGACACAGCTTCAGCGCTTGCGGTACGTCTGGCTCATCGGTGAAGCCGAAGTGCAGGATCACCCGGAAGAAGCCCTCCCCGTGCGCTTCCACTTCGAAACGTCGCGATGGCGGCACGCGCGGAATGTCTTCGTAGACCACTGTCAGCAACACCACCTGCTCATGCAGCACTTGGTTGTGCAGCAGGTTGTGCAACAACGCATGCGGCACGGCGTCGGAGCGCGCGGTGAGGAACACCGCAGTGCCCTGCACGCGATGCGGCGGTTGTACGCGGATGCTGCTGATGAAGATCGGCAGCGGCAGCGCGCCTTCGTCGAGGCGATCGACCAGCAGTTGCTTGCCGCGCTTCCAGGTGGTCATCAGCACGAACAGGGCGATACCGGCGATCACCGGAAATGCACCACCCTGCACGATCTTCGGCACGTTGGCGGCGAAGTACAGACCATCCACCAGCAGGAAACCGATCAACACCGGCACGGCAAGGATTGGTGGCCATTTCCACAGCAGCAGCATCACTGCCGACACCAGAATGGTGGTCATCAGCATCGTGCCGGTAACCGCCACGCCGTAGGCCGAGGCCAGTGCGCCAGACGATTCGAAGCCGAGTACCAACAACACCACGCCAACCATCAACGCCCAGTTCACCGCGCCAATATAAATCTGGCCCTGCTCGGCGCTGGAGGTGTGCTGGATGTACATGCGCGGAATGTAGCCGAGCTGAATCGCCTGACGGGTCAGGGAGAACGCGCCGGAAATCACCGCTTGCGAGGCGATCACCGTGGCCATGGTCGACAGACCGACCAGCGGAATCAACGCCCAGCTCGGCGCCAGCAGGTAGAACGGGTTACGCGCCGCTTCCGGGTTGTCCAGCAGCAAAGCGCCCTGACCGAAGTAGTTGAGCACCAGCGCCGGCAACACCAGAATGAACCACGCGCGGGCAATCGGTTTGCGACCGAAGTGGCCCATGTCGGCGTACAGCGCTTCGGCACCGGTCAGCGCCAGCACCACAGCGCCGAGGATCGCCACGCCCATGCCCGGATGAACGACGAAGAAATTCACCGCCCACATCGGGTTCATCGCATGCAGCACTTCTGGGGTGTGGCTGATGCCATACACACCAAGCGCGCCGAGGACGAGGAACCAGGTGACCATGATCGGCCCGAACAAAATGCCGATCCGCGCGGTACCGTGGCGCTGGATCAGGAACAACCCGACCAGAACGACCAGCGACAGCGGCACCACCCAATGGTCAATGCCATCGAATGCCAGCCCCAGACCTTCAATCGCCGAGAGTACGGAAATCGCCGGGGTGATCATGCTGTCGCCATAAAACAGCGCAGCGCCGATCAGTCCGCAAACCACCAATAATGAACGCAGCTTTTTGCGATGCCCTGCCGCTCGCCTTGCCAATGCGGTGAGCGCCATGATGCCGCCCTCGCCCTGGTTGTCGGCGCGCAGCACGAACATCATGTATTTGATCGAAACCACCCAGATCAGCGACCAGAAGATCAACGACAGAATGCCCAGCACGCCGTCGTGATTGACGGGCACACCGTAGCCGCCGGAAAACACTTCTTTAAGGGTGTACAACGGGCTCGTGCCGATGTCGCCGTAAACCACCCCGACCGCCGCGACCAGCATACTCAGCGGCTTGGTTGCCGAACCCTCGGCGCCTGCCGCATGACTACTTGCCTGACCCATCCAACACTCCTGACTTACCGGAACCGGCTTCTTTTCAATGAAGCACTATGCTTTGTCGTGCAGCATGATGCGCTGATTTACCTGTTGTTACAGACGATTTGTTGACTGTAAAAAATTGGTAAAGCCCAACGGCGCGAAGCATAGCGCAGCACTCGTCGTATTTCCCGGCATAAAGCTGGTCAAGTGCGCTTCTCGCCGCTAGAATTGCGCACTTTTTGATCAGAGGCGCGCCCTAAGCGCCCATCCGTCGGCTTTCGCACTGCGCAAGCGACGTCACAAAATACCGAGGTTAGACATGTCCACCACTCCTGCGCCGGCCAATCCAAAGGTTGGCTTTGTATCTCTGGGTTGCCCGAAAGCACTGGTCGACTCCGAGCGCATCCTGACCCAGCTGCGCATGGAAGGTTATGACGTGGTGTCCACCTATCAGGACGCCGACGTTGTAGTCGTCAACACCTGCGGTTTCATCGATTCGGCCAAGGCTGAATCTTTGGAAGTGATCGGCGAAGCGATCAAGGAAAACGGCAAGGTGATCGTCACCGGCTGCATGGGCGTGGAAGAAGGCAACATCCGCAACGTGCACCCGAGCGTGCTGGCCGTGACCGGTCCGCAGCAGTACGAGCAAGTGGTCAACGCCGTGCACGAAGTCGTGCCGCCGCGTAAAGATCACAACCCGCTGATCGACCTGGTGCCGCCGCAAGGCATCAAGTTGACCCCGCGTCACTACGCTTACCTGAAGATTTCCGAAGGCTGCAACCACAGCTGCTCGTTCTGCATCATCCCGTCGATGCGCGGCAAACTGGTCAGCCGTCCGGTCGGCGATGTGCTCGACGAAGCTCAGCGTCTGGTCAAATCCGGCGTTAAAGAGTTGCTGGTTATTTCGCAAGACACCAGCGCTTACGGCGTTGACGTGAAATACCGCACCGGTTTCTGGAACGGCGCGCCGGTGAAAACCCGCATGACCGAACTCTGTGAAGCGCTGAGCACTTTGGGCGTCTGGGTACGTCTGCACTACGTTTACCCGTACCCGCACGTTGACGAGCTGATCCCGCTGATGGCCGCCGGCAAGATCCTGCCGTACCTGGACATCCCGTTCCAGCACGCCAGCCCGAAAGTATTGAAGTCGATGAAACGCCCGGCGTTCGAAGACAAGACCCTGGCGCGGATCAAGAACTGGCGCGAAATCTGTCCGGATCTGATCATCCGCTCGACCTTCATCGTCGGCTTCCCGGGCGAAACCGAAGAAGACTTCCAGTACCTGCTCAACTGGCTGACCGAAGCCCAGCTCGACCGCGTCGGCTGCTTCCAGTACTCGCCGGTGGAAGGCGCTCCGGCCAACGATCTGGATCTGGAGATCGTTCCGGACGAGGTCAAGCAGGATCGTTGGGATCGCTTCATGGCGCACCAGCAAGCGATCAGCTCGGCACGTCTGCAAATGCGCGTCGGCCGTGAAATCGAAGTGCTGGTGGACGAAGTCGACGAGCAAGGCGCAGTTGGCCGCTGCTTCTTCGATGCCCCGGAAATCGACGGCAACGTGTTTATCGACAACGGCAGCAACCTGAAGCCGGGCGACAAGGTCTGGTGCAAAGTCACCGACGCTGACGAATACGATCTGTGGGCCGAACAGATCTAACACCGCATACCCTGTAGGAGCTGCCGAAGGCTGCGATCTTTTGATCTTGATCTCGATAAACAAGATCAAAAGATCGCAGCCTCGTTTCACTCGTCAGCTCCTACAGGGATTCGGGATAGCGCTGAATTCAAAAGCCCCGCTCTTTTTCCAAGATGCGGGGCTTTTTTACGGCTATCGTTTATCGGGGGACGGACTCCCCTGAACGAACAAGAGGCCAACGGGCATGCGTCACCACTCGGTTATCCACACGCCGAAACTCAGCGATTATCAGGAACTGACCCAGGTCTGGGAGGCCTCGGTTCGCGCCACCCATGACTTTCTGCCGGACAGCTACATCGAGCTGCTGCGTAATCTGGTGCTGACCCGCTATCTGGATGCGGTGATGCTGATCTGCACCAAGGACGCCGACCAGCGCATCACCGGGTTTGCCGGGGTTGCGGCGGGCAAGATTGAGATGCTGTTCATTGATCCCGAATTTCGCGGCCAAGGTTTGGGCAAGAAGCTGCTCAACTACGCGATGCAGCATTTGAACGCCGATGAGCTGGACGTCAACGAACAGAACCCGCAGGCACTGGGGTTTTACTGCAAGCAGGGTTTTGAGGTGATCGGCCGCTCTGAAGTGGATGGCATGGGCCAGCCGTATCCGTTGCTGCATATGCGTTTGCGGCAAAATCAGCAACGCTCAAGCCACGCCTGACCCACAACCGTACCCCTGTAGATACTCTGTTTACGGTCAAGCTTTTGCGAGGTCTTTTGCGCTAAAAAGCTTGGCCGTATCGAAATCTTCTCCGGCTTGCATGCAAGCCCACAGACCGGTCAGGTATTTGCGCATGACGGCGACGATCGCCTGCATCTTTCTCTTTCCTCGCCCGATCAGCGCTTCGTAAAAGGCTTTCACGTTGCTGTCGCAACGAATGGCGGTCAGCGCTGGCATATACATCGCTGAGCGTAGGTAGGCGTTTCCGCCCTTACTTATCCGCCCAGGTTTATCGATGCTGGTACCTGATTGCGTAAGCCGCACATCGAGTCCTGCATGTCGGCTGACCTGCGCGGATTTAAGCGTCACCGGCAAAGTCGTCAATTCAGCCAGTGCCGCAAATACTGAAATTTCGCCCATCCCCGGCGCTGCGATCATGTGCCCGAACTGGGCGCTTAACGTCGGGCAATTGTCGATCAGTGCCCGGCCTGCGAGCCTGAAACGCTCGATTCGCTTGTCGAAGGCCTCAATGGCTTCTTCTTCGTCTTCAATCAACATCGTCAGGGTTGTTTGAGTAGCCTTCAGCGCATGCAGCTCGTTCTTGGCTCGGGTGCGATGACATGTCAGACGATTGATATGCCTTCCGATAGCCCGCAACTCCAGCTGTATGGCTGTAGGTGGAGTCCACAATCTTGGGCTCATGCGCTCGCCGTATTCAGCTAGCAATTGGGCATCGATTGCATCGGTTTTGCTGTTTTTCAGCATCAGCTTGGCGAAGTTATGAAAGCTCTTCGGATTGATAACCGAAACGGGCAAACCCGCCGCAGCGAGCTCCATGGCCAAATCCAGGTAATAGATGCCGGTGGCTTCCATCACCACGGATAAAGGCTTGAGTTCGAGCAACTTGTTGATCGCCGCCTTACGCCCTGCGGGTGTTTGGTCGATGTTGCAGGCGCCTGCAAAACGACCGTCGTTACGCCAACCCATGGCGGTCGTGCGAGACCCCACATCCAAACCGACATGCATGCTCATGCTTTCAACTCCGAGTGAACTGGGTTAAAAATGCTTCCTGGTTCCCCTGACCTCGAACTTCATGCCACTGCAACCTTGTAATGCGAAGTCCGACTCGTCGGCTTCTCGATACTCTTCGTGGTGGGCAATGAGGCGGGGGGACCTCTCTACAGACAAGGTCAGGAGCAAGTCCTGCCTTTAGGAGCGATCGGTCTCCCCCAGAAAAACATCTTCGTATGTCCGCACCAGTGAGCCTAGATCTCAATTGACTGGTGTGAGGGCAACATACAAGGAGCTGCCGAAGGCTGCGATCTTTGCTTTTTAAAGATCAAAAGATCGCAGCCTTCGGCAGCTCCTACAAATGGAACCGGGCTTAACCGGCGCCACACAGGTACAATGCCCACCCCTTTTTTGTTACGGCCCTGTCATGACTGACCCGATTCGCCTCTCCAAACGCCTCATTGAACTGGTCGGTTGCTCCCGCCGGGAGGCCGAGCTGTTCATCGAGGGCGGCTGGGTCACCGTGGACGGCGAAGTCATCGACGAACCGCAGTTCAAGGTCGGCGACCAGAAGGTCGAGCTCGACAAGGACGCCCAGGCCACCGCGCCGGAGCCGGTGACTATCCTGCTCAACGCGCCGGCCGGCATGGACGTCGAAAGCGCCATGCAATCGCTGAGCATCGACACCCTCAGCGAAGAACACCGCTATGGCAAACGCCCGTTGCGCGGCCACTTCCTGCGCCTGACCGCCAGCGCCGACCTGCAAGCCAAGGCCAGTGGCCTGCTGGTGTTTACTCAGGACTGGAAAATCCTGCGCAAGCTCACCGCCGACGCTGCGAAGATCGAGCAGGAATATGTAGTCGAAGTTGAAGGCGACATGGTCGCCCACGGCCTCAACCGCTTGCAGCACGGCCTCACCCACAAGGGCAAGGAGTTGCCGCCGGTCAAGGCCAGCTGGCAGAACGAAAACCGCCTGCGCTTCGCCATGAAAAACCCGCAGCCGGGGATCATCGCCCAGTTCTGCGAAGCGGTTGGCCTCAAGGTCATCGGCATCCGCCGCATCCGCATCGGCGGCGTCTCGATCGGCAAAGTCCCGGTCGGCCAATGGCGCTACCTGTCCGGCAAAGAGAAGTTCTAAGACTTCCACTGCCGCCACACATTCCGGCAGCGCGCCCGCGTGCTGCCCACAACGCTTATCAGGATTACTCACATGATTCATAACGACGTATTGCGCAGCGTGCGCTACATGCTCGACATCAGCGACAAGAAAGTTGTCGAAATCATCAAACTCGGCGGCATGGACGTAGAACTCGCTGACGTGCTGACCTGGCTCGACAAGAAAGAAGAAGACGAAGAAGGTTTCGTGCGCTGCCCGGACGAAGTCATCGCACACTTCCTCGACGGCCTGGTGATCTTCAAACGAGGCAAGGACGAAAGCCGTCCGCCGCAGCCGATCGAAGTGCCGGTGACCAACAACATCATCCTGAAAAAGCTCCGCGTAGCCTTCGAATTGAAAGAAGACGACATGCACGCGATCCTCAAGGCTGCCGAGTTCCCGGTGTCCAAGCCTGAGCTGAGCGCGTTGTTCCGCAAGGTTGGCCACACCAACTACCGCCCGTGCGGCGACCAGTTGCTGCGCAACTTCCTCAAGGGGCTCACGCTGCGCGTGAGAGCGTAAACAGCAGCTACAAGTTTCGAGCTGCAAGCTGCAAGTTGCCACTTCGCTTCTACTTGCCGCTTGTAGCTTGCAACTCGAAGCTGGCCGCATGGCCTAGAGTGTACTGATCCCTAATCCTCAGGACTCGCCATGCACCCGTATTTCTCCCTGCAAGGCCGCACCGCTCTGGTGACCGGCGGCACCCGTGGTATCGGCAAAATGATCGCCAAAGCCTTCGTCGAGGCTGGCGCGCGTGTTTATGTCTGCTCGCGCGACGCCGAAGCCTGTCATCAAACCGCGGAAGAACTCAGCGCTTTGGGTACTTGCTACGGCATGGCAGCGAATCTGGCGACTGAAGAAGGCGTGCAGGAACTGGCAGCGCGTCTGGGCGAGCAAATCACCCATCTGGATATTCTGGTAAACAATGCCGGCACCACGTGGGGCGCGCCGCTGGAGAGTTACCCGGTCAAGGGCTGGGAAAAGGTCATGCAGCTCAACGTGACGTCGGTGTTCACCTGCATCCAGCAGTTTCTACCGTTGTTGCGCAAGGCAGGCTCAGCGGCGAATCCGGCGCGGATTATCAATATTGGTTCGGTGGCGGGGATTTCTTCCTTTGGTGAACAGGCTTATGCCTACGGGCCGAGTAAGGCTGCCCTGCACCAATTGTCACGGATTCTTGCGCGGGAGCTGGTGAGCCAGCACATCAATGTCAATGTGATCGCACCGGGAAGGTTTCCGAGCAAGATGACTCAGCACATTGGCAATGATGAGAAGGCGTTGGCTGAGGACACGGCGGTGATCCCGATGAAGCGTTGGGGGCGTGAGGAAGAAATGGCGGCGTTGGCGATCAGCCTGGCGAGTACCGCCGGGGCCTATATGACCGGGAATATTATTCCGCTGGATGGTGGGTTTAGCCTTTAAAAGATCGCAGCCTTCGGCAGCTCCTACATGGGATCGACGCGCCCCTGTAGGAGCTGCCGAAGGCTGCGATCTTTTGATCTTTAGTGCATCATTCCCACCCTGCCCCGCTTCGAATGCAAACCATGACTTACAGCGTCTCCCCCATCGGCTTCGTGCGCTCCTGCTTCAAGGAGAAATTCGCCATCCCGCGCCAGCCGCAATTGGCCCCCGCCGCCCGTGGCGTGCTGGAACTGGTGGCGCCGTTCGATCAAGGTGACGCCGTGCAAGGTCTGGAACAGGTCAGTCACGTCTGGTTGCTGTTCCTGTTCCACCAAGCACTCGAAGAAAAACCACGCCTGAAAGTCCGCCCACCCCGCTTGGGCGGCAACAAGTCCATGGGCGTGTTCGCCACCCGCGCGACTCACCGACCCAACGGCATCGGTCAGTCTGTAGTGAAACTGGACAAGGTTGAAGCCGATCGCCTGTTCATCTCGGGCATCGATTTGCTCGACGGCACGCCGGTTCTCGACGTCAAACCCTACGTGCCCTATGCCGATATCATCCCCGAAGCCTCCAACAGCATCGCCAGCGCGGCACCGCAGCTGATTGACGTGCAGTGGACGGACTCGGCACTGAAACAAGCGCACACACACGCTCAGCGCCTTGATGAGCCGTTGGTTGCGTTGATTGAACAGTGTCTGGCCCAGGATCCGCGTCCGGCGTATCAGACCCCGGTGCCAGAGCGTGAATACGGTGCGCAGTTCTGGGATCTGGACGTGCGCTGGCATTACCCGACGCCTGAGCAGATTCGCGTGCTCGAAGTTATCCCTGCCGCAGCCTGAGACCTCGGTCAATGTAGGAGCTGCCGAAGGCTGCGATCTTTTGATTTTGATCTTAAAAGCAAGATCAAAAGATCGCAGCCTTCGGCAGCTCCTACATGGATTGTGGCAGGCATGAAGGAAATGTTTCGGGCATAAAAAAGCCCCCATTGCCTTTGCAGGCAGTGGGGGCTGATCGTTCCCACGCTCTGCGTGGGAATGCATCCGTTGACGCTCTGCGTCACCTGAACAGCTTACTTCTCGACGAACGCACGCTCGATCAGGTAATCACCCGGCTCGCGCATCCGCGCCGAGATCTTCAGGCCGAAGCTATCAAGCACTTCGCTGGTCTCGTCGAGCATGCTCGGGCTGCCGCAGATCATTGCACGGTCGTCCTGCGGGTTGATCGGTGGCAGGCCGATGTCGCTGAACAGCTTGCCGCTGCGCATCAGGTCGGTCAGACGGCCCTGATTCTCGAACGGCTCGCGGGTCACGGTCGGGTAGTAGATCAGCTTGTCACGCAGCGCTTCGCCGAAGAACTCGTTCTGCGGCAGGTGCTCGGTGATGAATTCGCGGTAGGCGACTTCGTTGACGTAGCGTACGCCGTGAACCAGGATCACTTTTTCAAAGCGCTCGTAGGTTTCCGGATCCTGAATCACGCTCATGAACGGCGCCAGACCAGTGCCGGTGCTCAGCAGGTACAGGTGCTTGCCCGGGTTCAGGTCATCGAGAACCAGGGTGCCGGTAGGCTTTTTCGAGATGATGATCTCGTCGCCTTCCTTCAAATGCTGCAGCTGCGAGGTCAGCGGGCCGTCCTGCACCTTGATGCTGAAGAACTCCAGATGCTCTTCCCAGTTCGGGCTGGCGATCGAGTAAGCGCGCATAAGCGGGCGGCCGTTAGGCTGTTGCAGGCCGATCATCACGAACTGACCGTTCTCGAAGCGCAGGCCCGGATCGCGGGTGCACTTGAAGCTGAACAGAGTGTCGTTCCAGTGATGAACACTGAGGACACGCTCGTGGTTCATGTTGCTCATGTACGTTTGACTCCTGGAGATTGGGTCTGCGCTGGCTTTTGAAGGCGACGGTGCGCAATTGCATCGCATTCTAATAGCGACGACAATATCTGTTAACTGGATTATTAAGATAAGGGTTATCGGTTATATCGATATGCGATTTACTCTCCGTCAACTGCAAGTCTTCGTCGCCGTCGCCCAGCAGGAAAGCGTATCCCGTGCTGCGGGTCTGCTCAACCTCTCGCAGTCGGCTGCCAGCACTTCGATCACCGAGCTTGAGCGCCAATCCAGCTGCCAGCTGTTCGACCGCGCCGGCAAACGGCTGAGCCTCAACGCCCTCGGCAAACAGCTACTGCCACAGGCGGTGGCCCTGCTCGATCAGGCCAAGGAAATCGAAGACCTGCTCAACGGCAAATCCGGTTTCGGCTCGCTGTCTGTCGGCGCCACGCTGACCATCGGCAATTACCTGGCGACCCTGTTGATCGGCAGTTTCATGCAGCGCCACCCGGAAAGTCAGGTGAAGCTGCACGTGCAGAACACTGCCAATATCGTGCAACAAGTTGCCCACTACGAAATTGATCTGGGTCTAATCGAAGGCGATTGCAGCCACCCGGACATCGAAGTGCAGAGTTGGGTTGAGGATGAGCTGGTGGTGTTTTGCGCGCCGCAGCATCCCTTGGCCAAACGCGGCACCGCAACCATGGAAGAGCTGACGCACGAGGCGTGGATTC
Organism: Pseudomonas rustica; assembly: GCF_049959085.1. NCBI lineage: Bacteria > Pseudomonadati > Pseudomonadota > Gammaproteobacteria > Pseudomonadales > Pseudomonadaceae > Pseudomonas > Pseudomonas rustica. The sequence continues at coordinate 4,231,562 of NZ_CP188200.1, forward strand.
TGCGCGAACAAGGCTCCGGCACGCGGCTGACCTTCGATCAGGCCATGCGTCATCATCGCAGCGCGCTGAATATCCGTCTGGAGCTGGAACACACCGAAGCGATCAAACGCGCGGTGGAATCAGGGCTGGGGATTGGCTGCATCTCGCGACTGGCGCTGCGTGATGCGTTCCGGCGCGGCAGTCTGGTGCCGGTGGAAACGCCGGATCTGGATCTGGCGCGGCAGTTCTACTTCATCTGGCACAAACAGAAATACCAGACCTCGGCGATGCGCGAGTTTCTGGAACTGTGCCGCGCTTTCACCGCCGGGGTTCAGCGCAGCGACGAGATCGTCTTGCCGACGATCGCTTAAAGCAGAATCACCGCCCACACCAGACCGATCATGCTCAGCGCGACGAATTGCGCGGCGCTGCCCATGTCCTTGGCGTTCTTCGACAATGGGTGCAGTTCCAGCGAGATACGGTCGATGGCCGCTTCGACCGCCGAATTCAGCAGCTCGACGATCAACGCCAGCAGGCACACCGCGATCAACAGCGCCTGTTCAACACGGCTGACATTCAGAAAGAACGTCACCGGGATCAGGATCACGTTGAGCAACACCAGTTGGCGGAACGCCGCTTCGCCGGTGAAAGCTGCGCGCAGACCGTCCAGTGAATAACCGGAGGCATTAAGGATGCGTTTCAGGCCGGTCTGGCCCTTGAAAGGTGACATAACGTTGAGACCAACCAAAGAGGAGTGAGAAAGCTAGATCAACAAAAGTCAAAAAAGCGTGAAGGCGCCAGGCTTTATTGACTCGGAATTGACTCAAGTTGTTGCAGAAGCAACGCAGCCTGCGTGCGGGTGCGCACATTCAGCTTGCGGAAGATCGCCGTGACGTGGGCCTTGATGGTCGCTTCCGACACACTCAATTCGTAAGCAATCTGCTTGTTCAACAGGCCTTCGCAGACCATGGTCAGTACGCGGAACTGCTGCGGCGTCAGGCTCGCGAGGCCATCGCTGGCGGCTTTGGCTTCGTCGGACACGGCGACTGCTTCGAACGCTTGCGGCGGCCAGAACACATCGCCATCAAGCACTTTGCGCACGGCTTGCTGAATCACGCTGAGGTCGCTGGATTTGGGAATAAAGCCACTGGCGCCGAATTCACGGGACTTGACCACCACAGAGGCTTCTTCCTGAGCCGACACCATCACCACCGGAATCTGCGGATACTGCCCGCGCAGCATGACCAACCCGGAAAACCCGAAAGCGCCGGGCATGTTCAGATCCAGCAGCACCAGATCCCAGTCAGATTTTTCGGTCAGGCGCGCTTCCAGTTCGGCGATGCTCGCCACCTCCACCAGTCGCACATCCGGGCCGAGGCCCAGCGTCACCGCTTGATGCAGGGCGCTACGAAACAGGGGGTGATCATCGGCAATCAGGATGTCGTATGTGGCCATTTTTCAAATGATCCTGTTTTTGATGGCAGACCCGATGCAGTCGGGTCTGGCCAAAGCAACTCAAGATGCCGCTTGCAAGCGGTATCCAAAGGGGCACGTTCAACGCCAATAACCAGCAAAGACGGCGTTTCAAACCTTGGCCGCACCCTAATCGGCGCCAAGCATGCCCAGCGAAGACTGGGTGGTCAAGCAGCAAGGCCGCCGGTAGCGACAGTATGGGCCACTATTGCGCCCACTCCGGCTGCGGCTTTCGTATATAGGGCAGCAACTCGGCGTGCGCGGGGGTGGATTCATTCATGTCGAGCTGTTGCTTGGCGCCGAGGTAATGCTGGCTGAACACATCGAAATAGGCGTCCAGCGCCGAGGCGGCATCCGCGTCGCCGGCCAGCTCCAGGCACAGCGCTGCGACTTCGGCGGTGCACAGGTGCTCGCTGCGGGTGGAACGGCGCAGGCGATAACGCGAGAGTTTGTCGGGCAGCAGGCTCAAGATCGGCAAGCGATCGAAATACGGGCTCTTGCGGAAAATTTTCCGCGCTTCCGTCCACGTCGCATCCAGCAGAATAAACAGCGGGCGCTTGCTGCTATCGGGCGCGACCGTGTTGGTCACCCGCGACGGCTCGACGTATTCGCCGGGAAACACCAGATACGGCTGCCATTGCGGGTCGTTGAGCAGCGCCAGCATCTGCGGATCGGGCTCAGTGCGCGACCAGATGAACGCATGGTTATCGCGCACGACATCGGCAATCAGCCAACCGGTGTTGCTTGGTTTGAACACTTCCTTGCCGGTCATGATCAGGCACACGCCTGAACGCGTTTCAACGCTCGGCCGCCAGGCGCACAGGCAATGGCTGATGATCACCCGGCAATCGCGGCAGCGCTCGGAGCGAAAGCCACGGGCCTGAATCGGCTTGATGCCTTCATCTTCGCGCTGGTCGCGCAAACGGGCGACGGCATTCGGGGCATGGTTCATCGCGGGCAACGCCGGCAGACAGGGAAACTCGACACGAACAGCACTCGGCAGGCAATAAAGGCCGGCAGTTTACCAGAGCAACGGGGACAAGCCTGTACCCTCCCGACCGGCTCCCCTATAATTCGGCGCCACTGAACGCACAGCCCCGAGGCTGGTCGAACCACCAGTCACCGAATCAGGAGAGTTTCATGCTGCGCCTTATCGTTCCCACCGCTGCCATTCTGCTGGCGTCGTCCTTCACCGCTCAGGCTGCATCCTTGAGTGAGCAGAATCTGAACCGCGAGCTGCGCAACGTCGCCGCCCAGAGCAGCGTCGGCACGCCACGCGCCATCAGTGAAGACATTCTTGATCAGGGTTTCACCGTTGAAGGCACCACGCTGATCAACCACCTGAGCGTACAGGCCAGTCATGCGCAGAAAATGCGTGCTGATCCCAAGGCTGTGTACTTTCAACTGGGCGCTTCGGTGTGCAACAACCCGGCCTTTCGCAAGCTGATGGCCAAAGGCGCGGTCATGCGTTACGACTTCACCGAAGTGAAAACCAACAAGGCGATCGGCTCCGCCAGCTATCAGGATTCGGATTGCCCGAAAACTGCCCCGGCGAAGAAGAAGTAATCATTGCGAATTCGCGCGCCGCTGTTCATCCTCGGCGCGCAATTCGGCCAGCAAGGCCTGAAGATACTGCGACGGATGCTCGCCACCCGCCAAACGCCGGCAGCATTCCTCTTCGAGACTGACCTGATGGGTCTCGGCAGATGCTTTCAACATTCGATACAACTGTGCATCGATCTCCAGAACCACTCTGGTCATGTCCCGCCTCCTGGCTACCCGCAAATCCTTCAAAAACGTGCACCTTGCGTACGGTTATTGCCGCAACGCTGTCGTAGGCGCCTGTAAGTTAGTTAATCAGAGGGTTTAGCGCGCGTTGCACGTTCGGACGAGCGGTGTGCCGAGCGAGTGAAAATCAATAAGCGGTTGCCAGTCAGAACGTTGCGGCGCAATGATCAAGTCAGCGCAATTGCACGCAAGGGTCTAAATTCAAAGTATTCCCGGTCATCTGTTAACGGCAGAAATGGAACTGCCGATCGTGTGTGTTTTTGCAGCGCGGCCCTGACGCCGCTCGTCAGGGCCACCCGCTCTGTGCAGAAGGAGACGTTGAATGCCTTACCAACCGAATGACCTGTTGAGTCGTCATTTTCAGGAAAGCGGCCCCGACCTCATCAGCCAGGTCGAAGCACAACTCAGCCGTGTTTCCCCCGACAGCCCAAACCTTCCCATTTACCGCGACATGATCCTGACCGTGCTGCGCATGGCTCAGGAAGACCACAATCGCTGGAACGCCAAGATCACCCTGCAAGCCCTGCGCGAACTGGAGCAAGCGTTTCGCGTGCTGGAGCAATTCAAGGGCCGACGTAAAGTCACTGTGTTCGGCTCGGCACGCACACCGGTCGAACATCCGCTGTATGCGCTGGCCCGAGAACTCGGCGCTCAACTGGCACGCTCCGAAATGATGGTCATCACTGGTGCCGGTGGCGGCATCATGGCCGCCGCCCACGAAGGTGCCGGCCTCGATCACAGCCTCGGCTTCAATATCACCCTGCCCTTCGAACAGCATGCCAATCCGACCGTCGACGGCACCGGCAATTTGCTGCCGTTCCACTTCTTCTTCACCCGTAAATTGTTCTTCGTCAAAGAGGCCGACGCGCTGGTGCTGTGCCCCGGGGGTTTCGGCACGCTGGATGAAGCACTGGAAGTGCTGACGTTGATCCAGACCGGGAAAAGTCCGCTGGTGCCGGTGGTATTGCTGGATGTGCCGGGCGGCACGTTCTGGCAGGGCGCGATGGATTTCATTCGCCAACAACTGGAGGAAAATCACTACATCCTGCCGACCGACATGAAACTGATGCGTCTGGTGTACACGGTCGAAGAGGCGGTGGAGCAGATCAACCAGTTCTACAGCAACTTCCACTCCAGCCGCTGGCTCAAGCGGCAGTTCGTAATTCGCATGAATCACAAGCTCAGCGAACAAGCGCTTGAGCATATGCAGGAGGCGTTTGCTGATTTGTGCCTCAGCGACCGCTTTCATCAGCACGCCTACAGCGGCGAGGAACACGACGAAGCGCAATACAGCCATCTGGCGCGACTGGCTTTCGCCTTCAATGCGCGTAATCAAGGGCGCTTGAGGGAACTGATCGACTACATCAACCTGCCGGAAAACTGGGCGCAGTCCAAACCGCACGCAGCGCAACGTACGCGTGAGCCGTCAAAGGCAATTTAAAGGCAAAAAAAAACGGCCCGCTATTTCCATAGCGGGCCGTTTTTATTGAGGCGTCTTAATCGTCAATCCCTCGACCGCTGAACAAGCGGTTGATCATCTCCATCGAGAAGCCCCGATACGCAAGGAACCGGCCTTGCTTGGCCCGTTCTTTCGCATCAATCGGCAAATGCCCGGAGAATTTGCGACGCCACGTTTCCTGAAGTTGCTCCTGCCAACTGATACCGCTTTCGCGCAGGGCGAGTTCGATATCGGCGCGTTGCAAACCGCGCTGGCTCAGTTCTTCACGAATCCGCAATGGGCCATAGCCGGAGCGGGCACGGTAGGAAACAAAGCTTTCAAGGTAACGGGCTTCGGAAAGCAGTCCCTCTTCCGTCAAACGGTCGAGGGCTATTTCGATCATCTCCGCCTCAGCGCCGCGCTGACGCAGTTTGCGCGTCAGCTCGACTCGACCGTGCTCGCGACGTGCGAGCAGATCCATGGCGGTTCGCCGCACCGCGACGAGGGTTTCGAGTACGACGGTGCTCATCGTTGCGATCAGATATCAGCGTCGGCCAGGTCGTCTTCGGTCTCTTTGACCGGCGAAGCCTTGGTGTCAGCCGCTGGGGTCAGCAGCTTGTCACGCAGTTGCTTCTCAAGCTTTTTCGCGACTTCCGGGTTGTCCGCCAGGAACTTGGCCGAGTTGGCCTTGCCCTGACCGATCTTGGTGCCTTCGTAGGCGTACCAGGCGCCAGACTTCTCGACGAAACCGTGCAGCACGCCCAGGTCGATCATCTCGCCGTTGAGGTAGATGCCCTTGCCGTAAAGAATCTGGAACTCGGCCTGACGGAACGGCGAAGCCACCTTGTTCTTCACAACCTTGACGCGGGTTTCGCTGCCGACCACTTCGTCGCCTTCCTTCACCGCGCCGGTACGGCGGATGTCGAGACGAACCGACGCGTAGAACTTCAGCGCGTTACCACCGGTGGTGGTTTCCGGGCTACCGAACATCACGCCGATCTTCATACGGATCTGGTTGATGAAGATCACCAAGCAGTTGGCGTTCTTGATGTTACCGGTGATTTTACGCAGCGCCTGGGACATCAGACGGGCTTGCAGGCCCACGTGCATGTCACCCATTTCGCCTTCGATCTCAGCCTTCGGTACCAGGGCTGCCACGGAGTCGACGATGATCACGTCAACGGCGTTGGAGCGCACCAGCATATCGGTGATTTCCAGTGCCTGTTCACCGGTGTCAGGCTGGGACACCAGTAGGTCGTCGACGTTGACGCCCAGTTTGCCGGCGTACTCAGGGTCGAGGGCGTGTTCGGCATCGACGAATGCGCAGGTCGCGCCAGCTTTCTGAGCCTGGGCAATCACGGACAGAGTCAGTGTGGTTTTACCGGAGGATTCAGGACCGTAGATTTCAACGATACGGCCTTTTGGCAGACCGCCAATGCCGAGCGCGATGTCCAGACCCAGAGAGCCAGTGGAGATAGCCGGGATCGCCTGACGGTCCTGATCGCCCATACGCATTACGGCACCCTTGCCGAATTGACGTTCGATCTGACCCAGGGCCGCAGCCAAGGCTTTCTTCTTGTTGTCGTCCATTAAAGTCCTCACGTAATCAATAAGGCCTGACGGCCAACACCTGTATAAGTAGCCAGTATTATTCCACAGCGTTCGCGGATCGCCTACCCCTGATTTTCGATTTCTCGTGCCGCTAGTCGCAGGAGCCCCTCTAGCGCGGCCTTCACCGTTTGTCGGCGGACTTCATCGCGGTTACCGGGGAAGTGTTGAACCTCACTGGTCACCGTCTCGCCAACGCCCCATGCCAGCCACACAGTGCCGACCGGCTTGTTCGGTGAACCACCGTCCGGCCCCGCCACACCGCTGACCGCCACGGCAAATCGCGCCAGACTTTTATCCTGCGCGCCACGCACCATCGCCTCGACCACCTCGGCACTGACCGCGCCTACCGTCTCGAACAACCCGGTGGGCACATTCAGTTGCTGGGTTTTCTGCCGGTTGGAATACGTCACGTAACCCGCTTCAAACCAGGCCGAGCTGCCGGAAATCCGCGTGATCGCCTCGGCGATGCCGCCACCGGTACACGACTCCGCAGTGGTGACATGGGCATTGAGCACTTGCAGGCGTCGGCCCAGTTCAGCAGCCAATTGGGTGATCTCTTTCACGGCGCACTCCGGATCGTGTGGAATGCCTCCACCGTACACGAGCCGGTTGCGCTTTCAAGACACAGAGTCATTCAAAATGTTCGGGCGCGAGCGCTCTGACATAGGCCTGACACGCCTGCAAGGCAATCAGTCCGCGGTCGCCGGTGTCGGTGATGGCGATAATTCGTTGAGCATGCGCCGGGTCAAGTCGGGCGCGTACGGCTGCATGATCCACGCCGCCGGGGCTGGCGGTGGCTGGCAGTTTGCAGCCTTGGGCAACATCGCCTGCGTCGAGGAGGACTGACAGGCGCACATCAGCAGTGGCAAGGCGATCGCGCAGGCGATCCTGATCACGTTGGGCATCGCTCAGTGCTCGATAGTGGGTTTGTTCACTGGTCGCGAGCCGTTGCTCGAGCGCCAGGCGTTTATCCTGCTCGGCCTGTTGCGCCGAGGCGGCGGCGAGATTCCGTTGATTCAGCGTTTCAATGTTTAAACGCGATTGCTCGGCGAGTTGGCGGCCGTAGCGCCAGTCCTGAAACTGCCAGGCCGCCACAAAAGCGCCGACGGCCAATAAGAGTAAGCCAATCATTCGCCAAGGGATTGGCATAGCACCGCCCTCGCCCGCGCCCAGATTTCCAGGCGATCCTGCAAGCCGTTCAACCCGCCGTTTATTCGCCGGGTGATGGTGTTGAACTGGTCGCGATCAGCCAGTTCGTTGAGGCCGTTCTGCTCCCAGAACCAAGCGGCAGATTCGGCCGCCCATTGCGGTTGTTCGAGCAGTTCTGGCAGCGACAGCAGGCGTTCATCGCCAAACAGACCGAGGCTGCACTGGCGATAGTTGCTGCGCCCGGTGATTTGGATAAGCCCACGCCCCCGATATTTTTGCCCGTCGCCGTCAGCTTCGGGCGTGTTACCCAAGCGCAAGGCCAGGGTGCCGGTGTCGTATTTACTCAGGTATTGGTTGTTGCCCAGTTCGCGTACGTACTGCAATTGCCCGGATTCGTGACCGACTTGCGCAAGAAACGCGGCGATGCGTTTGGGTGTGTCGATGCGCCGGCGAGCCATTGCGGTGTTGAGTGCAGAAACAAAAACGCCCGCTTGGGTGCGGGCGTTGGGCATGATGTTAGTTAAGTTGTTTTCGGTTATTTGCATAATGCTTGATCCTCCCTGGATATCCTTTGACTGATATCACGACTGACGGGAAATACCTGCCAGCCATTTTTTTGCGAGAGTTTTCAGAGGGCTCCCCGGCACCGCGTCCTCGACTGTTTCGCCGACTGGCAGCACCTCGCCGCCCGATAACAGCCATTGCTGATACGCGAGCCAATCACGGTTGTCGGGATCTTGCGGAATAAACGCGGAATCCTCCATGCGCAACACACCGCTTGCGGTCAGTTGATAAGTCATGAGTTTCAACCCCTATATTTCAGCGTCTGCTGTCCATTCCAGTTGCAAGGTCTGGCCTGGCGCACTGTTAACGGGTGTGACTGTGGCAAACGAGATACTGCGATCCGTAACACCTTGCAGTGTGGTGCCGGTGCAAGCCTTCATCATCGTCTGATTCCAGACCTGATTGCTGGTGTCAGCCGGGCAATAAGTAGTGACGGTCGGCTGAACTCTTTTCTGCACCAGAAAGCCGATCGTCATACCGTATTGGCCAGTGTTGCCCGCCGGAACTTGGGTGAACGTCGAAATACACGTGTTGGTTCCGTTATTCGCTTTGACGGGAAGTCCGCTCGCAAAAGACTTTTCGAAATAACGCTGACAAAGCATCAACTCGTCAACGACAGATCGCTGCTCAAAGGGAGTGGAAACCGGGCCCTCCTCCAGTTGAATCAAGGTCAGATCGACTGTTTGCATAACGTTCAACGGTAAATCAAACGACAGCGTCAGGCAGTCGTTGACCCCCTTCATTTTTCCGGCGATGGCAGGTACCTGGAACGTCGCGGTGTATCGGGTCCACGCCGTATTCAGCTGAAAAACATCCACCACCTTCACAACCGCTTCTGAACCTCCGGTACCAAACTGTTGAGCGACAGCCACTTTCAATGGCCGCGCCGCATCCGATCGGGCCCAGAACGTCAGGGTCGCGGTTTTGCCAGCAAGCGTTCTGACCGATTCAATGTTCTGATAAATCCGGTGAGTGGTAGCGCCCACCCCCGCGGTGATTTGCTGCCAGCGAAGGAAACAGGCGGGTTCGCCAGGCACTTCCGCTTGTCCAAGGGAGAAACTCTGACGGGTGATACTGACGCCCGCGTTGCCGTTCCAGTCGCAGCGAAAACGATCAGCAACATATCCGCCAATATTCGGCGCCTGATTGGAAGCCCCCCGCTGCCAGATATCAAACCCGCCATTGATCAACAGATTCCTGCGATACACCTGCATCGGAAACTGTTGCAGCGGATCCGGTTTCGACAACTCTTTGATTGCCAGCGCCAGTTGATTGGTCTGCTCCTCATCGGGAGTCAATCCGGCAGCCTTGATGGCGTTGAGAATCTCTTGAGTAACGCTGTTACCCCAACTGGCCGGAATCAGTGAACCGGGTGTACCTGCGATGGCATCTTCATCGACAAACTTACCGTTCTCCAGGCCTGAACCGGGAACGTTTTTTGGATAATCCATTTCAACATCCTTGCTGACTTAAAGCGCAGTCGCCAACCAGCGCGGCGCGACTGGTCGATGCTCGCTAAAGGGAAAGAAAGAGCCCTGCGGCCAGTCGCGTAGTGCACGCCGGTAGGTTTGCAGTTCGGTGTATTGATCGGTGGTTAGCGTGGTACCGCCACCGTCTTCGAGTTCATCACGATCGCGCGCTACCAGACCGTCAGTGGCAGCCAGTTGTGCAGTGCGCCAGTGACGTTCAGTTTCGGCTGCCTGATCCGCCGAAGGTGTTGGTGGATCAACCAGTATCGGATAACCGTTAGCTGAACTGACACCAACCGTCTTCGGCGTCACTGCCATATGCTGTAGCAGTGAGATCCAGTACGCCTGTGGGATTTCAATCACGTCTTCAGGAATGTCGGCCGAGTTGATACCCGGTACATAAACACCTAGTGTGCTGGCGCTGAACAAAACATTGTAGGCGTTCATTTAATAACCCTTTGCGAAGTAATTAATACGCCAGCCTGGCGATACCCCGTTAACTGCATCTCGCATTTTCAAGCGAATACTTTGTTTTTGCTCTGTTCCTCCCAAGACGATAACCATCGCTCCGCCAGTGCCGACGTGAGTAGCCACGCATGAGGAATATGCGTTGGGAAACGAAATCGGAAAGGTCACAAGAGCCTCACCGTTGGCATCCGTCATAACCGTTCCCCACTGATCGATATTGCCGCTGGCGTGTTTCTGATACCCGGGGTTACCGTTCAAACCGGACAGAAGCGCGGCGTACTTCAGACTCGCCGTCCCATGAACAGCCCAAATACCGCTCTCATTAACAATGGTCGCACTCTCGCCACTGTTCATGACGATCGAGGTCAGATAAGCACCTTGCGGGGTTATTTGCGCAGTGCCCGTGCATGCAATGGTGACGACCGCGTTACTCCGGCAATGCAACGAAAATGTCCCACCATTGGGCACAGTCTTGATATCGGGCAAGCTCACCGTATAAGGCGAGTTTCCACCTATACCAATCGTCCATCCCACATCCGCAACGGTCAGTTGTGTCGCGGCAGTGACGCTGCGTGCCCCGGCGTAGTTGCCCAACGAACGCTGCACAAACTCGGTTGTAGCCACCGAACGACTGACGTCAAATGGTGCCCGGGTCTGATACAGCTGCGCACTTCGAAGTGCAGTTAACAATTGCGTGTTTGAAGTTTCGCTGGGCGTCATTCCGGCGGCCTGTACAACCCCGAGAATTTCCTGGGTCACACCATTGCCCCAACTCGCCGGAATCAAGGACCCGGGAGATCCGGCAAGCGGATCCTCATCGACAAATTTGCCATTGACCAAGCCAGCACTGGGAACGCTGATTGGATAATCCATTGCATTTCTCCTTTGCGATGTTTCAGGTGTTCGCGATCGTGCCTGGCACGATTGGCCAAGTGATTTGCGCAGGGAAACCTGGCTGTTTCTCGATGCGGTTCAACTCCACGCTGTAGAGCTTCCATTCGAGCAATTGCAACTGCTCTTCATGGCTGGCATCACCGATATCCTCGGCGTATTGCAGCGGAGCAATTCGCAGAACGGCCTCACGAAGCAGTGCATCGCGCGCTTGCAGAGTCTGCTGTCTGGCACCGGCCAGTTGCGCCTGCTCATCAAGTTGCCAGGCGTTATCACCCCAGATATGGAAATCACCGGGCCAGGGCTGTGTGGTGAAGGTGTCAGGCAACTCGCCCAACTCATTCCAGTGTTGCTGCGCGCCGCCGTCCTTGCGATAAACCAGTCCCCGACGATCGATGACTTCCCGCGGTACGCCATTGATCAGCGCCCAGGTGCGGCCGGTTTCCGGTTCGGGCAATTCAAAGGACAGTTGCACGGCGTTGGCAGGAAGCTGAACGCCGATTCCGGGCGTGACGAAAAACTCGACAGGCCCGGACAATGCGCCCGAGCCGTCAAACAGATAATTGAACATGGGGAGCCTCAGATTAGTTTGATTCGACCGGGATAGGCGATGTTGCGCGGGCGGGATTTGAAGGTGTAAAGCACAGTGCTGGCCGTATCTCGCTGATAATTGGTGCCGTCCGGATAAACAGGACCACCATTGAGTAATCCTGAAACGAATTCGGCTTCTTCGCGCGTTTCAGCACCAAATCCGGTCAAGCTATCCGACCAGTAGGCACCCACAGCACCTCCGCCATTTGCACCTTGGGCGTAGGAATGAATCGAGCCTGATTGAGAGGTACCTGTTTGGCGACCTATGTCCACGCCCCGGCCTTCGTCCAGCACTCGCAAAAACTCACCCCTCCCCTCTGGCCCACGAAAGGTTGCTGCGCCATCGCCCGACGTCCACTTACCTTCGTTGCCAACGCGAGCAGCCTCGGTGCCGAGCATCCCCGATTGCTGCGCGTGATCCCAAAGCCACGGCCATTCGACACGCTTCATGACGGCGCCATTGAGCGCACCGTAACCACCGGGGATCAGCAAGACTGTCGTCTCGAAAAACGGTCGCCCCAACGGCGTGTTATCGAAGCGCCCAACCGGCCACCAACTCCCCGCGCCATCGCTGCGCAAATGCCACCAGTCACCACCACCCATCAACACTAAAAATGGATAGCCACTGGCCGAAAGGTGCGTGTGAAAACGAATCCGGTCGCTGCCGGCCGCTTGAACGACGAGTCGACTGCCGCTGTTGTCCACACGACGAACTATCACATCGCGCACACCCAATGGACCATCGGCCGCTGGCAACACAACAGTGACCGGCGCCGGACTGGCATCAATCAACACGAGACCAAGTTCCTGCTCGGTCAACGTCTTTGAAGCGGCTAGCCGGGTGATCACCGATCGCATCGGGCTGGCATTGCCGACAATCGATTGAATGGCTTTGAGCAGTTGCCGGGTGTCCGTCTCGGACGCAGCCATCCCGGCCGCATTGATCACATTCAGAATTTCTTGAGTAACGCTGTTACCCCACGCCGCCGGGATCAATGAACCCGGTTTGCCTGCCTCCGGGTCTTCATCGGCGAAACGGCCGTTGACCAGGCCGACACTGGGAACGGTTATTGGATAATCCATATTTCACGCCTTCCTAGTCATAATTGATATGCACCGTGGTATGCGCCGGCGCGCTGCGATGAATCAAACACTCCAGCGCCGAGCCCGGATTGACGCCGAAGCGCTCACCCCAGTAACTCGCGCCGAAACGCCGACCGAGCAGCAAGCGCCCGCCGGTGTTAAGCGTCCACATGAATTGCGCCTCCCACGTGCCCCAGCGCGCTGAACCAAAACGTGCGCGGCCCATGCGCGGTGCCTCGTGCTCGGTGATGGTTGCGTTGGGGTAACCCTGGCTTTTGGCGATTTCCAGGTAGTAACCGACGGCCTGGCTGCCGACCGCTAGCAAGCGCCGGCGAACAGCGAGGCGGCGGTCGTCGAACAACGGTTCGGCACCGAGGCAGGGGTCGGGCAGGTGCATCACCTGTTCCCAGTCCGGCACCAGTTCGCTGACGCCGGCCGGATCCATCTCGTTGAGCAGGTCGGCGGCGCGAGCATCGAGACGCGCCAGTTCGACCGCGACGCTTTGCAGGACTTCATCAAGTTCCGGCACGCGCTCCGGATCCCACGCCGGGCCGCTGGGCAGCAGCGCACGAAGCTGCGCCTGATATTGCGCGGCGGTTCTTATGCCCCCCATACGCAACCTCCGAAAGTGAGCAGCTCGCTTTTACCAGCACCGACATCGGTGGCCGGTGCAGTCAGTACGTGATCGAACTCGCCACCGGCACTGCTGATCGCTTCGCGGATGTGGCTGATCAGCAACGACACGCCGAGATCGGCCTCACGGTTATGCAAGTCGCGCAACTGCGCTTCGATGGCCGCACGAACGGCAGTGGTGTCCGGGTTGACGCTTTTGAATCGATAAACCACTGGCACCTGAACCGGGCTTTGCACATGCACTTCGGCGGTGACCGGGCGCAGCGGCTCGATGTAACCCTGAACCTCGGCCAATTGCTCATCGTTAGGCACGGGTTGCGGATCTTCGTCGCGCATGATGAATACCGTCACCGTGCCCGGCCCGAGCAAACCGCCACGGCACCACGCCCGCGTCACACCCGGCACTTCCAGCGCCCAGGTTTCATAATCACTGGCCGAGCCACCGTGAGGGATCACGCGATAGGAACGGATCACTCGCGAACGCAGCGACTCCAGACTCTCCCGCGCGACACCACCGCTGAGTCCCGGCGCCTGCACCACAAAACTACTACCGACAATGCCGGCAACCGGCTGCACCGGCGTCAATACGAGGCCCGCATCGGCATTACCGAGGCTGCCGGCGTCAAGCGCGGCGATGGTGGTGCTGTTGACACCGTTGGCCGTGACCCGCGCAGTGGTGACTTTGTAAGTACGGCCATCGTTGGTTTGCAGCAACGTATCGACGTCCAGAATCGCACCGGCCGTAGCGCTGAAGCTGACGCTGCCCGTGGCCACTTGCGCGGGTTTGCGCGGCTGGTTCAGACGCAACGCGGCGATGCGTTCCAGCGTCGATTCATCGGCTTTGTCGGGGAGGATCTGCTCGGCAATCCAGTCGAGATAACCGTACAGACCAAACGCGGCGCCGCCGAGGGTGCGGGCCAGCACTTGCGCATCGGACTGGCGCAGCGAATCGCCGGCCAGGTCGCTTTGGGTGCGCTTGATCAGCACCGGCAGCGAAGGGGTTTCAAACGGCATAGATCACCTGCCAACTGTTATCGGGGTTAATGTCCAGACGTTCGCCGTCGGCCAGGGTCAGCACCGTGCGCAGGTTCAGACGCTGGGCATCGAGGCGTTCGCTGAGGGTGTCGATGGCGCTGCAGTGGCCGTCGTCGATCAGCCATTGCAAGGCTTCGCGGGCATAGAATTCGGCGTCCATCTGGGTTTGTCGGGTCAGCTTGACCCGGCGCAACAGCCACAACCGCGAGCCGATACGATCGTCAGCGACGGTGGGAAAGCTGTCGCCCCACCAGCCGAATCGTTCTTCATCGTCGAGTGCGTCGTCATCGGCAGCGCGGCGCCAGGTGAACAGGCTGATAAGCACGGCGCGGGTCAGCGCGGCGTGGAGGTTTTGGCTGATAAACATCACTGGCCTCCTGCCGGCACACCGGTCTGGCCGCTGCCGGCTTGTACGCCGACGTGGACGTGTTTGATCTGGCTGATACCGCCAGCGAGCTGGTCACCGGTGGAGACGATTTTTCCGCTCTGATTGATCACCGGCGTGTCGAAATTCACCGCGCTGCTGGCGCGGATGTTCAGCGTGGCGGTTTCGATGTCGATGATCCGTCCGCGCTTGAAGTGGATCTTGTCGCCCTCGTCGGTGTAGATCGCCACTTCGCCGGCGGCCAGCGCTTGCAGGCGATAGCGGCGGTCGGCGATGACTAAAGCGATGGCGTGGGAACGGTCGCCGCCGATGAAGGTGACGACGCCTTCGGCACCGGCCAGTGGATGGCTGGTGAAGCCGTAGGGTTCGAAGTGTTCGAGGTCATCGTTGACTTCACCGGCGGTGAGGCGCATTTGCAGCGATTGCAGCTTGGCGGCCGAATTGGCGAGCACGACAGTGCCGCGCGCCAGCAGGCGTGTCATTAGGCTCATGTTGAATTCCTATGAGGCCCTAAAAGATCGCAGCCTTCGGCAGCTCCTACATTGGATCGGTGTGCATATGTAGGAGCTGCCGAAGGCTGCGATCTTTTAAGGAACAGTCAGGTTTTGGGGGGACTGGGATTGGCGTCGAAGGTATGCGGCGGGGCCACTTGCAGCGTGGTCACCGAGCCTTGTGCCGACAATGAATACGTCACTTTTGAAATGAGCATGTCGCCGTCAAAACCAAGCACCGGATCTTTCACTCGCACCAGCGTGTTGTGACGCCACAAATCGCCGTTGGCCTGACGCCAGCCCTGCACCTGATACGTGGTGGTTTGCGCGCGGCCCAGGCGGGTGGCGCTTTCCCATTGGGCACGCTGCTGCGCCAACTCAAAGGTCAGTTGCGTCCCCTCGTTAATCACCGTGGTGCGTCGACGCTTGAAGGTCAGATCAGCCGCCGTCGATTCAACTTCGCTGACCGCCGCTCCGCTCTTGGCATCAGAGCCTTTTTGCTGACCGATCACCCGGTATTCGGAGAACACCTGACTCTGATCCATCGCCGCATTGGCCGACAAAATATTCTTGCCCAGTTCCAGCGCATCACTGGCACGACCGCCGCTGCCGGGCTTGGCCAGCACCAGCCGGCCCTGCTCGTCATCGGTGGAAAAAACCCGCAACAACGAGAGCAAACGATCGATCGACTGAAACACCGTTTCACCCGGCACGATCGTGTGTTTGGCCAGCCGCGACGTCTCGGGAATTTCGTTCACGACCTTCAGCGAATACTCACTCGCCAAGGCCTCGACGATACTCAGCAAGGGTTGATCCTGCCATTGATTCGGCCGGTTGGCGGCTGCGCAATCGACCAGATCCTGTGTCTTGGAACTGCCTTCGATGCTCAGGCTGATCTGGCGTCCGTCATAACTGATCGGCGCTTTGAACACATAACCGGTGAGCACCAGATCCTTGCCGATTTTCACTTCGCAAGGGTCGCCGGGTTTGATCCGCTGATCCACAGTTTGTCCCGGCCACTGCCAAGTGATATCCAGTTTGAAGCTGCGAAACTGACGCTCCAGATCGGCGCTGATTTCGACGCTTTTCCAGCCGCCGTACTCCATGTCATTAACCGTCAGCGTGACGCGATTATCCATCTCGCTCATGGCTTACTCCCTGGAAACTTTCACGTCGTTGGGCGGCAGGTACAACGGATGAACAGTACCGTTGCGTTGGATCACTTCGGTAACGCGAGTGGCATCGGCAAACTGTTTGTAGGCCACCACCAGCGCCGGCAAACTTTCCTGAAACGACTTGCTGACCTGCCGCACACCGGACGATGCCACCGCTTTGAGGTGATTGATCAACGCCTCCTTCACATCGTTGATCGCCTGAAAATGTGCGGCCCCCGCTTTGTCCAGCATCGGATCAATCGCCGCGCTCACCGCTTCGCGCAGGGCCTGCATGTCATCACTGACGGGCACTTCCTGACGGGTCACCGGCGTGGTCGCCTGTTGGCCCACCGACGGTGTCGATTGCAGCTTCACCGGCGTGGTCGCCACCGGCATCGACGCCACCCATTGCGCGACTTTGACCAGCAGCGTGTCCTGCACCAGATCGGCCATGGCTTGCGCCGCCGCGTTGGTGTCCTTGCCGGTGGTGATCTTCGGCGCATCGGCTTTGCGAATCGCTTCGAGTTGTTGGGAGACATCGGCAATCACGCCACGGTAGCCCTCCTTCGCGAACGCTTTCAGCTCCTTGATATCGCCGAGCAAGCCTTTGAATTCCGCTGCCACTTCCTTGGGCAATTCCTTGACCGCTTTCACCAGCTCAGTGATCTGCTTGTACTGCGCGATCAGCGGTTTCAGCTGCTCTTTGATCACCTCGTAAACCCCGGTGAGGCTGTTGCGCAGATTGGCGATGCCGATCCGCGCAGCCTTGATCAGCGTCATCGCCTGTTCGAAACGCGCCACCGCAGAACCGAGCAGCGAGTCGGCTTTCACCAGCAGGACTTTCTGCGTACTGACAGTCGCCGTCGGAAACGGCAGCGGCTGATCGGGATAGAACTTCAGCGTGAACGTGACCATGCCGCCGTCCTGGCGGGTGTGGGTCATGTCGCATTCGCCGACCTTGACTTGCAGGCGTCCGAGCCACGGATGCACCAGCTCACCGCTGCCCGCCTCCAACGCCTTGAGCAACTTGTCACGTTGCTCCAGGCAATCGGCGCCGATGATGAACGCGGTGATGTCGTGGGTCTTGGCTTGTTGGCCGAGGTCTTCGAAAAACGGCAGGTCGCGCTGCGGGTATTCGTGCAACTGCCCCTTGCGACCGACCGGGGTTTTCGCCTGATCGATCCAGAAACCGACACCACGAAAGGATGCCGGCAATAAACGGTCACGCCAGTTCATTGGAACCTCCTGCCGACAGCGAGCGATAACCGATGCGCGACGACAGCGCCAGGCCTGGTTGATTGGTTTGTGGTTGATCGGTGCGCAGCCCCGGCGGCGCGTTGACGAAGCTGACGGTCAGGCCACCTTCGAGTTGCGTGCGGTTGTTGATTGCGCTTTGTTGGATCAGGGCGCTGGAGGATTGTGGCAACGAGCTGTTGAGGCCCGACGCGCTCGCCGTGCCTGCATCGTTGTTGCCGAAAAACGGCGCTGGCTGAGCGCTTTCGCCATCCGCACCGGGTTTGCCGGTGATCTTCGCGACGAACCCGGACAAGTTACCGCTGAGCAGTTCCCTGATCGGCCCGACGAGACTTTGCAACTTCGTCCAGAGTCCGGCGAACCAACCGAGCAGCGGTTCCCAGGCTTGCTGGATCGACTCCAGCGGCGACTGACTGAACAGGTTATTGAAAGCGTCCGTCACCGGTTGTGCATCTGAAGTCAACGATGCCCACAAGCCGGAAAAGTAACCTTTCAGACCTTCCCAATTAGCCGTCACCGCCGCCAGCGGCGAAAGGTTGAACATGTTTTGCAGATAGTTTTTCAACGTTTCCGCGCCCGCCCGCAGAACATCCCACAGCGCAGAAAAAACCGGCGCCAGTGGCTGCCAGACGCTTTCGATCATGGCGCTCGGCGACCAGGAAAAAACCGACTTCAATTGCTCCCACGCAGCGAGCGCGGTGCGGGTCAGATTGCCGATGGCCGTAGCGACGACGTTCTGCGCCGCATTCCAGATGCCCGACAGTTGCCCGTTCAGCGTGCTGTCGAACGTCGACTTGATCGACGTCCAGCCTGTCACGGCTTTATCGCGCATTTCACCGATGGCGGTGGAAACGACGTTTTGCGCAGCATTCCAGATGCCGCTTAATCGTCTGTTCAGCGTGCCGTCGAATGTCGATTTGATCGATGTCCAACCGCTCACGGCCCTGTCGCGCATTTCACCGATGGCGGTGGAAACGACGTTTTGCGCAGCATTCCAGATGCCGCTTAATCGTCTGTTCAGCGTGCCGTCGAATGTCGATTTGATCGATGTCCAACCGCTCACGGCGCTGTCGCGCATTTCACCGATGGCGGTGGAAACGACGTTTTGCGCAGCATTCCAAACGCCAGCCAGTTGCCCACTCAGCCTGCCGTCGAATGTTGATTTGATCGACGTCCAGCCAGTCACGGCTCGGTCGCGCATATCTGTGAGCGCCGAGGAAACAGCGCTTTGCGCAGAGCCCCATACGTCAGCCAGTCTTGCCGTTAATGAGCCGTCTAAGCTCGACTTGATCGAGTTCCAACCGGACATCGTCGCCGCCGACGCACGATTCCAGTAGCCGACGACAACTTCATCGGCGGATCGCCAAAGGGCAGACATTTTTTCCAATGGCGAGGTATAGAGTTTGGCTTTGAGTGAAGCCAGACCGGTCGCCGTATCGGCAGCCGCACGATCCCAAAAGCCAATGACGGCGTTGCTGGCCGAATCCCAGGTTTCGCCCATTGATGCACCAAACGCCCGCAGACCTGCGGACGCGCCTGCCGCCAGACCACTGACACCCGCAATGGCGTCGGCGGTCATTTCGTCCCACTTGGCGAGTGCATCGGCGCGTATCGCGGCATAACTTTGCTTCGCGTCGGTGACCATTTCGTCCCAACCCTTACGCACAGCTTCGACGCCGCGCCCGGTTGCATCGCTGATCGACTGCCAGGTTTTGCTGAAAAATCCCGAGATCGAAGCCCAGTTGTCAGTGATCAGTCGGGCACCGATCACGATGAGGGCCACCGCCCCCGCGATGAGGGCAGCAATCAGACCAATCGGTGAGGCCAGAATGCTCAGCACACCGACCAGTCCCATCGCCCCGACAGTGACCACAGTGAAAGCCACCGCAGCCGCCGCCAGCCCTTCGACCAGATACGGATTATTCGCGACGAACTCGCCGATCGAGGTAATCACCGGCGTCAGCGCGGTGACAATACTGTTGACCGCCGGCAACAACGCCTGGCCGATGTTCAGTGAAATCTTGTCCAGAGCTTCGTTGAATTTTGCCAGGTTGGCCGAGGTTTCCCCCTGCACCACCTTGGGCACTTTCAGGCCTTTGTTCGCCAGCACCTTTTTCGCCAGCGCATCCTGCGCCTCGATGGCTTTCTTGATGCCATCCTGAAACGGCTTGAGCAAGCCGCCCTCGGAAATGAACCCGGCGATGTCCAGCGGCGCAAGGCCGCTGTCTTCCATGCTTTTCTTGAATGCTGCGACCTTGCCGCGCAGCCCTTTCATTTCGGTCTCGACCTTCTCGGCGCCCTTGAGCACCACGAGCATATTGACCGTAACGGGGAAGGTCTGCGGGATCAGGCTTAATTGTGTATTAGCCATCACTGCACCTGCTGCATCGCATTGATCCGTTGCGCGTGCTCCAGCGATTCGCGGAGCACATCCAGTGGCCTGGCCATCATCTGTTCGGGGTCAACCTTCCAGAACCAAGCCAGGTCATAGGCGACTGCGATCAGGTCGGTGATGGCGCCGACGCCGCACTCATGAAAAAACTCGCAACGGCCCAGCTCAGCGCGTTGAGGTCGGCCAGATCCAGCTGGTTGACCGACGACGGCGGAATGCCGGCGCACACGGCGATGTATTTGGCCGCCACGTCCATGTCGAGGCTGACTTCTTCGCTCTTGTCGATCTTGTACGGCAGCGCCTTGATCGCTCGCACTTCCTGCACCGTCGGGCGGCGCAGAACGAGTTCGGTCAGGGGCTCGCCGTGAGCTTCGATCGCGACTTGAAGCTTCACGGCGCCGCTCATTGCCAGGTTCCTTTGATGCCTTCGAATTTCAGTTCGATAGCGGCGTCATCGCCTTTGGAGACTGGCTCTTCAACCAGATACGCACCGGCCAGCACGTAGACTTTGCCGTTGCTGAATTCACAGGTGACGGTCATGTCGACGCCTTCGATCAGTTGCTTGAGCGGGAAGTCCGGGGTGTGCAGCGCGGTCACTTTGAACGACGCTGCCACGTCGGTTTCCTTGTAAAAACCCGGCACGATGGTTTCGCGTTTAGTGGACATCAGCGGGGCTTCGCAGCCGCCGTTGATCGTCAGTTGTGCGCCGTCGACTTTGACGTAGCAGGTGCCTGCAATCAGTTGACCCATGGTGTTACTCCCTTGAATAAAAAAGCCCACGCGAGGTGGGCTGAATGCTTGCCGTCAAACGTGCGGATCAAGCCGCGTCGTCGTACTGCAGACGGAATTGGTTGAGCAGTGCGAACACGCGCAGACCGTTGATGTAATCCGGCGGGAACAACACGTTCACGCGGCTAGGATCCTGCACGTCGCGCTCGACGATCAGGTGCTCGGCGAACAGCTCGGCGTTCTCCACGTGGCCTTCCAGTTCGAGTTTGGCGTACTGCGCAATCAGCTCTCCGCGAATGGTGCTCGGCGTGACGATCGGCTGGCCGGCGCCGAAACGGGTGCCGTCGGAAGCCAGTTTGTGCCGACCGTATTTGCTGGTGATCACGCTTTGCAGACGGCGCACGATGAACGCCGACTGGTGCATGGTTTCGCTGTCCAGATAGGAGTTGTCGGCCTGGCCGTAAGCGTTTTTCTGGTAAGTAGTAATCGAGCGCTGGATGCGCACGTAGCCGCCTTCGTAGTACGCGGTGGCGATGCCGTAGTTGAGCAGCGACTGACGCTCGGTCAGGGTGAAGCGCTCGCTCGCCGGTGCCGGATCAACGCCCGGCAGGCTGCCGCTTTGCGTAGGACGGCTGGCGTCGGCGGAGATGAATACGGCGGTGCGTGCAGCCAATGCAGCGGCTTGTACCCAGAACGGTTGCGGAACGCCCGGCTCCAGCGCCTGAATGGTCATGTGCTGGTCGTTGCGCGCCTGGCCAGCGGCAACCAATGTGCCAACGGTGCCGCGCTTGGCGCTGTAGACGTGACCGAACAATTGCTTGGCCCACGACCAGCGACCGGTGCTGTCATCCATGACCGCTTGCCAAGTGTTGAGCGTCGACAGATCCGACCACGGCAAGGCGATGAATTCGAACGGCTCATCACCCAGTGCGGCGATGGCTTCGACCTGATCCGGCACACCGGCGCCGCCGGTCATGGCGGTGATTGCGGCGGTCAGACCGGCCGGAGTTTCTTCGCCGTTGCTCTTGCCCAGACGATTGAATTGCAGGCTGATGTCGTTGCCGCTGTCGCCCGTCCATTTGGCGTTCAGGGTGACCACACCTTCGGCAGCGGCAGCGCTCACCGGCAGATCGGCCGTGGCGTTGATTTTCTGCGCCAGCGCGGTGGCGGCCTGAGCGGCGGTAGCACCGTTGACCACGGTGGCTTGCACTCGCACACCGCCGACATACAGATTCAGCACGCCAGCCTGAGTGGCGGCGCCGGTCAGGGTCAGCACGCCTTTGGCGACCGCGCCTTCAGCGTTGTGCAGCGGCAGGCACCAGATCTCGCCGATCGGGTCAGCCTTGCGGAAGGTCTCGTACATCGCGGCGAGCATCGAGCCCTGACCGCCGATGCTTTTGGCCAGCGCAACGCTGGAGACCAACACCAGTTTGCCGACCTCGGTCGGCGCAATGTTGTCGTTGACCTGAGCGACGATCAAACGACGCAGGGTCGAGCTCGCGCTATTGGCGGCCGAATTGTCCATTTCGGCATAGAACAGCGGTACACGAATGTCCGCGGGGATGTTGCTGAATCCGATCGCCATTATTTGGCTCCCTTTTGTTTAGCGGTTGCGGTTTTGAGGGTGATATCGCCGTCGGCCAGACGTCGGCGCCACCAGGCGCTGTCCAGCACTTCACGGCCTTCCAGCGGCAGCAGATCGCCCGCCTCCGGGTCAGGTACGACGCGGCCGGCGGCCGGCAGTACGGTGATGCGATTGCTCATGGGGTTACGTCTCCAGAGAAAGTCATTTCCACGCGCCCATCGGGGCCCGGGCGTTTCAGATTGGGGTCGGCCGGGTCGATCGCATCGACCCGCACGGTGGCCCCGGTGAAGGACGACAAACCGTCCAGTTCGCGTTCGTGCCAACTCTCCGCAGGCTGACTCGGCAGATTGCGGCCGAGCTGGAACTTGGCAAAAAAACGCAGCCGGTAAAACGCCCGGCTGCTGTTGATCGACAGCAGTTCACCGCCGTCGTAGACGATGGCGCTGTAGTCGGTATCGGGCTTGAAACCCACCAGCGCACGCCACAGTTCGGCGCGCAGGTCGTGCAACAGATCCAGCGCTTTTGTAGGGTCGCTGGCGTCGAGCGCCAGAACGATTTCAAAGCGGTCGCGGATTGGTTGGGTGGTGAGGTTTTGTGCGGTGCTGTTGCTGGCCAGATCAGCCAGCGGCAGCACGTGGGCCGAAGGTGTCGGCAGATCGGCATTGCCCTGCAAGAACGCCAGATCGATACCCACCGAAATGTGATTGGCCAGGCTTGGGCATTGCGCACGCAATTGCGTGAGGATCGGGGTGATCTTCATGGGGGTGTTCCAAATTATGAAACTGACCACAGGTCACTGTAGGAGTGAGCCTGCTCGCGATTGCGGTGGATCAGTTAGATGAAGTTCGACTGTGGCACCGCTAGCGCGAGCAGGCTCACTCCTACAAGGGATTTGCGGCGTTTTCAGGTCAGTCTTAAGCAGCGACTTCAGGACTGAGGCGCTGTAGAAAATGCAGAATTACTGCGGATCGCGCGGCGGAATTTCGCAGACGCCAATCCGCTTGGCCGCCCAGCGTTCATAAAGTCCGATCGCCACATCGGCCCCGGCCATCGCAGTCAGGCAACCAAAAGCGCCAGCCGCCCAGATCGACATGCCAGCGGCATACAGCAGCATGATCGCCGAGACACCGCAGATCATGCAGGCGCCGGAGCGCAGGGCCAGGCGGCGCATCAGCGACCAGCCACGGGCGCCCTCTTTGTCAGCGCGCCACATTTCGCCGGACACCCCGCCCACCACGGCAAGGAGGATGACCAGCCAGATCGGCATGTCTGCCAATGCTTGTTGCTCGTTTGTCATGTCACGCCTCCTTGAGGATTTGATGGGTGAAAAGTGTTTGATTTAAGAGAGCGCAGGACTGGATAGAGCACGCGCAAAAAAGCTCGTCAGTTAATTTACTTCGAGCTTTTCTAATCTACGAGTTAAGGACATTCGGTTGTCAGCGCCTCATTGCAGAGGCGGGGAATTCTTTTTGCTCAATCGATGACGTATAACGACAGGTAAATGCCGAAAGAGCAAATACGTGGACAGCACCATCACATTCAGTAAAAACATAACACCGCATGAGAACAGAATGTAGGCGATCGGATTGCGACCAAATAAAGACAGGGGCGCGCGAGCATGAGCCAGATCAGTTTCGCGCATATAAAGCATCCAAAAAACCAAAATCATCAGAAGCACCCAACCCGCCAACAAAGACATCATCTTGAAAAGAGAGCTCTCCTCATACTCGGCATCTTCGAACAATGAGTTCTTCACAACCAGACAAGTAAACAAAACAGAAAAAAATGGAGACAACCATCCTATATAATTAACCACAGTACTGGACAGGGTATAAAATCTTGAAGAAATAAAACCAGCCCCTGTCAGCCAATAGCCGTCGACTATTGACCGGGGCAGTGAAAACATTCCGCTGCGTGCATCGTCAGAAATAAAGAACGCAAAAACAAACAAAGGCGCCCAGGACAGCAAGAGCAAGACCACCGGAATTTTCATTTTAATGAAGCGTTTACCTGAAACTCTCACGACTCCCCCTTGTTATTGACCAGTGCCCTCGGCGCGAAAACACCGAGGGCAAATTCCGGTCTAACAGACTTCGCTAGTCCGGCATAATGCTATTTAAAAAAATAGCCATTGATTTCATCAACTTTCGCCGCGTCAATGTACGCAGAGATTAATGCCATCAGCACTGCAACTGCTGGAATGGAAACGATAGCAGGGATACCGAAGAGCGCCAAAACCACGGCCAACAATGCTCCCGCTGCAGACGCGGCAGCAGTGCCGACCGCCATCGATTCGATTTCGAGACCCAACGGTTTCCAGTCACCGGTCTCATAACCAGAAACTGCTTTCTGTCGAATAGCTTCTCCCTGAACAATCTTCCCAACCACGCCGAAGGCTTTACCCAGTCGCGTCAAATTGGCTGCAAAAGTGGCTTTATCCAGTGCCTTCAGAGCATCGGCGACGGCTTTGGAATCCTGGCCACTGAGCTTTGCCCGCGGATTGCTGCGAACCGTTTCAAATGTCGCCATGGCGTCGTTGTAGCTGCGGATTTTCTTCCCGGAAATATTGCTCTGAAGATCACGGGCAACCTTACTCATACGCTCGCCGTATTTAGTCAGAATCTCCTCATTGGTGTCTGCCAGAAAGCTCAGACCATCCTTCAAAGACTCTGCCTCCAGATAGGCTTGCGCGGTATTAAGCGCAGGCAGTCTGCCCTCCAGGCTGTTTATTTCCCGCGTGATGACGTCGGCACGATACGCCGTACTGATCAATGAAAGTTCGTGCTCGAAAGCAGCATCGGAAGGCAATTTTCCGTCCCTTGCCCGTTCGAGGAAACCCTTCAGATCGCTATTTTTGAAATCCACGCCGGGATACTGCGACAGCGCGAAATTCAAAGCCTTCAAGGAATCGTACTTGCGCTGCGACAGCACATTGACGACAGCCAATGCACGGCTGACCCACTCACCAGCCGTTTGCTGCGGGAGAGGTCCTATCCTTGCGTTTTCGGCATCAAGTTCGGACTGCACTTTGGGTTCGACAGCCGCGACATCAGCGTTGTATTGATTGACGATGGGATTGCGTCGCGCAGTCAGCTTTTCGCCCCAGGCACGAATCTCTGCCCACATGGTGGCTTCTTTTACGGCAGCCTGGTTCTCCGTCAGTTGCAAAGCATCAAGAAAACGAAGAACAGACGTGTATTGGGTGTTCAACGCCGTGACCGTATCGGCATGCAACTTTGCTGAATAGGCTGCACGATAGGAACGCTCCCATGCCTTCAACGAGTCGGCATACTGAATCTTGCCTTTTTCAAAATTATTAAACGCCTTGAGTGCGATTTCATTTTGCGTTTTTGGTAACGGGTCACTGCCGAAGAAACTATTCGCCGTAGCGGCATCCGCCTGATAGGCCGCTGCCTTACGTGTGACAAGTGTCTGGCGGACGGACATCTCGCGTTTTACCGCTTCGACGGGAGGTAGACTATTAGTTCCAAATTCCAGTCGCGTCGCCGCCAGTTGAGCTTCAATGGATGCTGCCAACGCCTGCGAGTCCGCGGCATACTGATCTTGCACTGGCTTCAGAATCGCATTGGTAAATGCAACCGTATAGGAGATGGAGGTGTTGAGCCGCCCCATCACCGTGCTCATTTGATGCGAAGTAAATACCGGCATACCGACATAATTACCAGGAATGAAGTTGTAACCACCGCCATTGCCCCAGTCTCGAACAGGGTCATATTTGTTATCAGGGTATACAAAACTTGTATCAAGCAGAATTGGACCAGCCATGACAATCTCCGAATATCTTGTGCAAACATGCACTTGATGAAGTCGAGCATGTATTACTCAACTTCCGCTCTCTGGCGCTGTTCGAGACTCATCGGTCTTCATGTTATTCAAGGTTCCACAGCGTGGACACTTGATTTGTATTTCGCTATACCGTCCCGCCCGGGCCAGAAGCTTGTTGCACTTTCCACATCTGCATTCCGTTAGCATGTGCAAGTCCCTTTGTTTGTGCATGGTGTCATGCCAATCGCACCTGCTACCTGCGACCCGCCATCTCTCATGCTGTCCCATAGATGGAATTTCAACAGTCCGACCGGCTTGCGAGAGATAGGCATTCCAAAAAGCCCGGCAGTCACCCGCCAGGCTTTTCAGTAATGCGCTCCTTCGCCTTCCTTCAATTCCTGTAACCCGGAAGGAAGCTGACTTTTCGGCGCTACTGGCGCGGTACGAGTCCATTCAGATTGTTTTTCCGACCGCGGTCCCTGCCCGCCGGATAACTGCTTCTGGTGCTTTACGCTGCACACCCGGGTCAGTTGCCAACCCTCTGAACCGTTGAGGCCGGTTCATCGCTGCCTGTTCTTGTCGAACTAAAGAGCTTGTCTTGCCAGCCGCTTTGTCGAGCGGCTTGGTGACAAGAATATGCATGGATGCATATACAGTCAATGCATAAATGCATTTATTTATGCACAAGAAATGCACGAACGCATGAAAAGCCGCGTGGTTGAAGGTCTTGGTGGCTTTTTCGAGGCGAAAAAAAACCCGCTGAGGGGCGGGTTCTATCTGACGGCGATCTGCTTATCGGGCGTACATGCCCCACCAGAAGACGTGACCAATGATGACGATCTGCTCTTCTTGGATTTCCTGGAAGCTGTAGTCCTCGTCCGGATGTTCGTCACGATTGAAGCTGCGCAAACGGATACCGGTGGGCAGGCGATAGAGTTGCTTCACCCGCAATTGACCGTTGTGGTTGATTGCATAAAGGTCGCCATCGATGATGTCGCCAATGCCGCATTTGCCGGCGTTGACACCGACGGTGGCGCCGTCACGCAGCACCGGCAACATGCTGTTGCCGCGCACGGTCACGCATTTGGCCTGGTCGAATTGCACACCGTTATGGCGCAAGCTGCGCTTGCCGAAGCGCAGACTAGAGCGCTCGCTCTCTTCCACGATGAATCTTCCTGATCCAGCCGCCAATTCAACCTCGCGAAGAAACGGTACCGACACCTCGTCATCATCGACCGGTGTGTCGTCGTCCCACAGGCTTATGTCCTTGAGTTCCGCGTGCACATCGTTGTTGCGCGCGCCAGCGCTCGCCGGCGGCGCATCCGCGCGACCGCGCAACAAGTCGGTGCTTACGGCGAAGTACTCGGCGATCTTCGAGATATGTTTATCCGAGGGATCGACGATCTTCCCGCTGAGAATTCGCGAGAGAGTGGATTGCGGCACGCCGGTGCGACGGTGAAGCTCCGTGGGGGAGATCCCGTGCTGATCAAGCAGTGCTCTTAAGACGGTTGCTACGTTGCGTTTTTGCATAACGCGCATAGTGCTTGAAGTTTTATCTCAAGACAAATGCCGAATTGCATAAAATGAGCATACAAAACGCATAAATCAAGATTTGACGCGTCGAGCCGCCGCGTTGGCGCGTTTGATCCGATCATTGCGCGCCTTTTTGTCGTAATCGTCTTTGGCGCCCATGATGCCACCGGCGGCGTGTACCCAATCGGTGGCGGTGCAGCCGGTGAGCAAAATGGCTGAGGTAAAGATTGAAGCGAAGATCACTGCGGTTTTCATTGGAAGGTTTCCTGATGTCATTGACACATACGTCATTCACAACGGCGGCTGTCACTCATCCACAAGCCGCTGCAATTTTTCCTCGGCGCGTTCGAGCCTGGCTTCGTGCTTCTTGATGACTTTCACATCACCGTACTGACGCGCTGCTTTCAGATGGTTTTGACGGCGCCGCACTTCGGCTTCGGCCTTGCGAATCGCTCTTGAATGATCATCCTCGGCAGAGGGCTCTCGGCAATAACGCTCGACATTGGCCAGCGCCTGCTCAAGTCCGGCCTGGCGATAAACGTTATCCGCCGCTTCTGCACGGTCTATTTGGCGAATAATTTCAGCGCGGCGCTCGGCGCAACTTTGTCGCGAGTCGGCGAATGAGTTTTCAATGATTAATACGCCGCTGACTGCGAGGGACAGACTGCAGAAAATACTGAGTTTCATGAGGCATACCCCAAGTAACTTCTCTCGCCATAATGCCCACCGAAATAGCTGACGCGAGACCAGGCATCGCGACAATTCAAGTTTCTTTGTATCGCAGTTAATGCTGCCATGACCATGTCGCGACAACGTGCCTTGCACATCGGAAAGTGTTCAACCATCCACGCCATCGGCACATAAACATGATCAAAACACAGCAATACCGGGATCCGTTCTGACAGTGTGGAAATACTCACCTCTTTTTCTTTCCCACCCACCGCCGCCGCAACAAACACAGTGCCTTGTCTGTTTATCGCAATTGATCGTTTCCAGACTGGAGCCTGAACGCCATATGCACTGCGCACACAAAACCAGAGCATGTATAAAACCCCTCAACACTCTAAACATCGTCACATTCTTCAAGGCAATAAAAACAGCCGAACTGCGCGGACTCTTCGGTGCCGTCGCAGAGGCTGTTGGCTTGAATCGCTTCCTTTGTAGGAGCTGCCGAAGGCTGCGATCTGTTGATCCTGATCTTCTTAAAGCAAGATCAAAAGATCGCAGCCTTCGGCAGCTCCTACGGGGAATGACATTAACAATGCGGGGCTGTCGTGGCCTTACTGGCGTCTTACTCAGTCTTACTTAGTCGCGCCGGGGGCTGAGTCAGCGAGGGACGTGGCAGACACCATTGATCAGGTTGTTGATGTTGTAGTAGTACTCGGCATCGGAGAAATAATTGAACGTGACCATGCCGCCTTGAAAGCCTCGCTCCATAAACGGCAGTTCATCTCCAGCGGTATCGGCATCGAACTTCACAACAGAACGTGTTTTGAACAGGAACCTTGAAGTGTCCAGATGCGTCAGGGCAATGTCGAACTTTCGATCATAGGTATAGACTTTTCCCTCTGGCGTTTTCACTACGTAATACACATAGAGAGCGCCTTCCTTTGGATCAATCGTCATATCACCGACACCATGCCAGCGGACTTTGTGATCATGGGTATGAACGAAGTCAATAGAAGCAAAACACGGTGCACGTGGAATATCACGATTGATCACGTAGAAATACCTGACCACCAGCCCACCGAAAACCAACACAGAGGCGATTGCCATCAATGCGATTATTTTTTTCCAACGAGCTGGTAATTCACGCATATGGCCTCCCCTTTACTTTCAGGCTTGACGCACTTGATCAATAACTGGGAGAGCGGCTTTCTTACATAATAATTAATGTCGGATAACACAATGGGCGGTTCAAACTCGCCGAGTGCTTTTACAATCTCGTCCTTGGACATCTTTTCACTTTCTTCCACATATAACTGCGCATCACCGTCTTGCCAGATGAGTTTCCACTCTTCCAGGTCGGCTGGTTTTTTAAACATCAGGTAGGCGTAAAACAACGGAAGCGCGATAGCCGGCACAACCAATGCAGGCAGCAAAAAACGCCAGTAGCGGTGCCGCGGCTTCGTTACCGAGATGACCGCCGGCGCTGCCGGTACGGACTCAGGCACCTCTGCGCTGATCAAACGGATCTCACACAACAGCACCACGCCCCGGCGCGGCAACGTCTTGAGGCTGTCACGCGGCAAACCAACATCAGCAAAATGCGTGCGCAGCATGTGCAGCGTCTTGTAATAACTGCTGTCGGAAATCACCAGCCCGCGCTCACCCCAGACCCGCGAAATCAGCTGCTCCTTGTCCGTCACCCCGGCAATCAACGCCAGCAACAGATCACTCTCATTACTGCCCAGAATCACCGACTGCTGCGCCCGAGTGAGGGTCATTTTTTCTGCATCGTAGTAACAATCGCTCGATGACGATCCCGAGCCGATGCCTTCAGACTGTTCCACGCCGCTTCCTCAACTGACCTTCAACCCACGAACTCCGATGATTCGATAGCTTTTCGGCACTATAGGACACAATGCCAACCCGAGCGGCGGCGCGTTGCTGCATCCACCTCAAAAAAACTTCATACTCCGCCCACTGAATCAACTCAGGGGCCTGCACCTCTGCCCCGACACATTTTCTCGGTATAGCTAAACCTCTGATGAATAAAGCAATTTCAGATCTGTCCTCCCACACTCCGATGATGCAGCAGTACTGGCGGCTGAAGAATCAGCACCCGGATCAGCTGATGTTCTACCGCATGGGCGACTTCTACGAGATCTTCTACGAAGACGCGAAGAAGGCTGCCAAGTTGCTCGACATCACCCTGACCGCGCGCGGGCAGTCGGCGGGGCAGGCGATTCCGATGTGTGGGATTCCTTACCACGCGGCGGAAGGTTATCTGGCGAAACTGGTCAAGCTCGGCGAATCCGTGGTGATTTGCGAGCAGGTCGGCGACCCGGCGACCAGCAAAGGCCCGGTTGATCGTCAGGTCGTGCGGATTCTCACGCCGGGTACGGTCAGCGACGAGGCGCTGCTCGATGAGCGCCGTGACAACCTGATCGCCGCGCTGTTGGGGGATGAGCGTCTGTTTGGTCTGGCCGTGCTGGACATCACCAGCGGCAATTTCAGCGTGCTGGAAATCAAGGGTTGGGAAAACCTGCTGGCGGAACTAGAGCGCGTCAACCCGGTTGAGTTGTTGATCCCGGACGACTGGCCACGCGACCTGCCAGCGGAAAAACGCCGTGGCGTCAGCCGTCGTGCGCCGTGGGATTTTGAGCGTGATTCGGCGCTGAAAAGTCTCTGCCAACAGTTTTCCACTCAGGATCTGAAAGGCTTCGGTTGCGAGAACCTGACGCTGGCCATCGGCGCTGCCGGTTGCCTGCTGGCTTACGCTAAAGAAACCCAGCGCACCGCCCTGCCCCATTTGCGCAGCCTGCGTCACGAACGTCTCGATGACACCGTGGTGCTCGACGGCGCGAGCCGTCGCAACCTCGAGCTCGACACTAACCTGGCCGGTGGCCGCGACAACACGTTGCAATCGGTGGTTGATCGCTGCCAGACCGCAATGGGCAGCCGTCTGCTGACGCGTTGGTTGAACCGTCCCTTGCGCGACCTGACCGTGTTGCTGGCGCGCCAGACCTCGATCACTTGCCTGCTCGATCGCTACCGTTTCGAAAAGCTGCAGCCGCAGCTCAAGGAAATCGGCGACATCGAGCGGATTCTCGCTCGAATCGGCCTGCGCAATGCCCGTCCTCGTGACCTCGCCCGCCTGCGCGACGCCCTCGGCGCCCTGCCTGAGCTGCAAGTGGCGATGACCGATCTGGAAGCGCCGCACCTGCAAGGTCTGGCGACCATCACCAGCACTTACCCGGAACTGGCAGCGCTGTTGGCTAAAGCCATCATCGACAACCCGCCGGCGGTAATCCGTGACGGCGGCGTGTTGAAAACCGGTTACGACAGCGAACTCGACGAGCTGCAATCGCTGAGCGAAAACGCCGGCCAGTTCCTTATCGATCTCGAAGCCCGCGAGAAGGCCCGTACCGGCCTGAGCCACCTGAAAGTCGGCTACAACCGCATTCACGGCTACTTCATCGAGTTGCCGAGCAAGCAGGCCGAGTCGGCGCCAGCGGATTACATTCGCCGGCAAACCCTGAAAGGCGCCGAGCGTTTCATCACGCCTGAGCTGAAAGAGTTTGAAGACAAGGCGCTGTCGGCCAAGAGCCGCGC
Source organism: Pseudomonas rustica (assembly GCF_049959085.1). NCBI lineage: Bacteria > Pseudomonadati > Pseudomonadota > Gammaproteobacteria > Pseudomonadales > Pseudomonadaceae > Pseudomonas > Pseudomonas rustica. Next base: position 4,263,321 of record NZ_CP188200.1, read on the forward strand.
CCTCGCCCGCGAGAAAATGCTCTACGAAGCGTTGCTGGAAGACTTGATCAGCCAGTTGCCACCGTTGCAGGACACCGCTGCGGCGCTGGCCGAACTGGACGTGCTGAGCAACCTCGCCGAGCGTGCGCTGAACCTCGATCTGAACTGCCCGCGTTTCGTCAGCGAGCCGTGCATGCGCATTACTCAGGGTCGTCACCCGGTGGTCGAGCAAGTGCTGACTACGCCGTTCGTGGCCAACGACCTGAGCCTGGATGACAACACGCGCATGCTGGTGATCACCGGCCCGAACATGGGCGGTAAATCCACTTACATGCGGCAAACCGCGTTGATCGTGCTGTTGGCGCACATCGGCAGCTTCGTGCCAGCGGCCAGTTGTGAACTGTCGCTGGTCGACCGCATCTTCACCCGGATCGGTTCCAGCGATGACCTCGCCGGTGGCCGTTCGACTTTCATGGTCGAGATGAGCGAAACCGCCAACATTCTGCACAACGCCACCGAACGCAGCCTGGTGCTGATGGACGAAGTCGGTCGCGGCACCAGCACCTTCGACGGGCTGTCGCTGGCATGGGCAGCGGCCGAGCGTCTGGCGCATCTACGCGCGTACACGCTGTTCGCCACTCACTACTTTGAACTGACCGTGCTGCCGGAAGCCGAGCCGTTGGTGGCGAACGTCCACCTCAACGCGACCGAGCACAACGAACGCATCGTCTTCCTGCACCACGTGCTGCCGGGGCCTGCCAGCCAGAGCTACGGCCTGGCGGTGGCGCAACTGGCCGGTGTGCCAAGCGAAGTGATCGTGCGGGCCCGCGAGCACCTGAGCCGACTGGAAGAAACCGCGTTGCCCCATGAAGCGCCGAAACCGGCGGCCAAGGGCAAACCGGCGACGCCGCAGCAAAGCGATATGTTTGCCAGCCTGCCGCACCCGGTTCTCGATGAGCTGGCTAAACTGGATCTGGACGACCTGACACCACGCCGTGCGCTCGAAATGCTCTATGCCCTGAAGAACCGGATATAAGCACTGAAGAAGCGGATATAACGCAAACGGCTTCAAGCTGTTAGAATCTCGCGCGGTTTGGGATGCTGCTGGCTAATAGCCTGGCCAGCAGGTATCGCTCCCGAACCTGGCGACCCCAACCGTGAAGGGGCAACGCTGCCGCCGCCTGAGGAGAAAATTAGAAATGACCTTCGTCGTCACCGACAACTGCATCAAGTGCAAGTACACCGACTGCGTAGAAGTCTGTCCGGTGGACTGCTTTTACGAAGGCCCGAACTTCCTGGTGATTCACCCGGATGAGTGCATCGACTGCGCCCTGTGCGAACCAGAATGCCCGGCCGTGGCCATTTTCTCCGAGGACGAAGTTCCGGAAGAGATGCAGGAGTTCATCCAGCTGAACGTTGATCTGGCTGAAATCTGGCCAAACATCACCGAGAAGAAAGAATCGCTGCCGGATGCCGAAGAGTGGGATGGCGTCAAAGGCAAGATCAAAGACCTCGAACGCTGATCTGTCACGCGCTCGAATAAAAGGCCCCTTGCGGGCCTTTTTGTTTGTCTGCGATTTACTTTTCTGCGGACAAAAAAAGGGGCGGTTTGACCCGCCCACATTTTTTCCCTAATCCCTGTATTCCTTTTCATCGTCCTGATGAATCGCATCCTGCGATGTCCATTCCCCTCTTCCTTGAAGGGCGTGTCTGTCCGTCGACACAACCTGAATACTAGAGGGTTCTGCGGCGGGGGCAATCGGCCTTCCGTGCTGAAAGCGTTTGTCATAACCGCTTCATATTTCAAAATAAGCTTATTAGTCAGCAGGTTAGTGATCGTCGACTGACTGAATGGGCGTCTGCCGAACTGTAAAAATAACGAACACCTACGAAAGAGTAAGCCAAGGCTTACAGCAGCACACTACAAACCCTCCCCCTGTAGGAGCTGCCGAAGGCTGCGATCTTTTGACCTTGATTTTAAAAAGCAGAATCGAAAGATCGCAGCCTTCGGCAGCTCCTACAAAAGCAACAGCAACAGCAACAGCAACAGCAACAGCAACAGCAACAGCAACAGCAACAGCAACAGCAACAGCAACAGCAACAGCAACAGCAACAGCAACAGCAACAGCAACAGCAACAGCAACAGCAACAGCAACAGCAACAGCAACAACAACATCAAAAGCTGCAGCAACAGCAACAGCAACAACAACATCAAAAGCTGCAGGCAACAAAAAGCCCCGAACCAGTCGGGGCTTTTTGCGGGCGGACGTGTGAGGCGCTTACTGAAACAGCGACTCGCTCGACAGGCCATTCTTCTCAAGGATTTCTCGAAGGCGCTTAAGGCCCTCTACCTGGATCTGCCGCACCCGCTCGCGCGTCAGGCCGATCTCCAGGCCTACATCTTCCAGCGTACTGCTCTCGTGGCCGCGCAGGCCGAAGCGGCGAATCACCACCTCGCGCTGCTTGTCGGTCAGTTCCGAGAGCCATTGATCGATGCTCTGCGACAGGTCGTCATCCTGCAGCAGTTCACATGGATCGGTCGGACGATCATCCGTCAGGGTGTCCAGCAGGGTTTTATCCGAATCCGGACCCAGCGAGACGTCGACCGAAGAAACCCGTTCGTTGAGGCCGAGCATGCGCTTGACCTCGCCCACCGGTTTTTCCAGCAGGTTGGCGATTTCTTCGGGTGAAGGTTCGTGGTCGAGTTTTTGCGTCAGCTCCCGTGCAGCCCGCAGGTACACGTTTAGCTCCTTGACCACATGAATCGGCAACCGGATGGTCCGGGTCTGATTCATGATGGCGCGCTCGATGGTTTGACGAATCCACCAGGTGGCGTAGGTCGAGAAGCGGAAGCCGCGCTCGGGGTCGAACTTTTCCACCGCGCGGATCAGTCCGAGGTTGCCCTCTTCGATCAGATCCAGCAGCGACAGGCCCCGATTGACGTAACGTCGGGCGATTTTAACCACCAGCCGCAGGTTACTTTCGATCATGCGCTTGCGTCCGGCAGGGTCGCCACTTTGCGACAAGCGCGCAAAATGAACTTCTTCTTCCGGAGAGAGCAATGGGGAAAAGCCGATTTCGTTGAGATACAACTGCGTGGCATCGAGTGCCCGCGTGTAGTCGATGTACTTATGCTGTTTGAGTGTCGCAGATTGTCTGGATTTGGAACGAACGGAAGGCGGTGCAGCCCCTTCATCATTCGACATCGAAGAATCCGAATCGATGCCGGCCTCCATAAGGAGAACCTCATCGTCGATGTCAAACTCCGGCACTTCTTTACTGAGAGCCATTGTTATAGTCCTTTGGTGAGTTCGACCCCAAGCTCAAGCGACGCCTTTATCCTTGGCAACGCTGGAGCCTGTCCCCTCTACGCGACGGAACAGGCTGGATGACAAATCAACGTCGTGGCAGGAACTGCAGTGGATCTACAGGTTTACCTTGGCGGCGAATCTCAAAATGCAGTTTCACCCGGTCTGTACCCGTTGACCCCATTTCGGCAATTGTCTGTCCGACCTTGACCTGCTGACCCTCCCGAACCAACAGCCTGCGGTTGTGACCGTAAGCACTGACGTAGGTTTCGCTGTGTTTGATGATGACTAATTCGCCGTAGCCCCTTAAGCCACTCCCGGCGTAAACCACCGTCCCATCAGACGCAGCTAAAACAGGCTGTCCCAAATCCCCGGCGATATCAATTCCTTTATTCAAACTACCGTTTGAAGAGAATTTTCCAATGAGAATGCCATTAGATGGCCATCCCCAGCCGGTCGGGGCCGGGCCTGCAGGAGGCATCGGAGCGGGGGTTTGCTTATTCGCGACGGACGGTGCAGCGCCCGTAGAACCGGTGGTTGTGGTGGTCGTCGTGCCATTCGCCTGGCGCCGGATTACCGTGGTTTTGCTCGACGAAGAAGGCGAAGAACTCGAGTTGCTTACCACCGCGCTCGACGTTGAACCGGTGCGCCCGTCAAAGCGAATTGTCTGACCCGGATGGATCGTATATGGCGTAGGAATATTGTTCCGGGCTGCGAGGGCTTTGTAGTCCCAGCCGTAGCGAAAAGCGATCGAAAACATCGTATCGCCCGGACGGACTACGTACTGCCCGGTCGTCACTGTCGGACGCTGGGCGACCGCCTTGTTGCGATCGACGACACTCACGTTGCTCGATTTGGTGCTGGAGCAACCGACCAGCAAGGTGCTCAAGACAAGGCCAGTCACCAGGCGCTGAAAGCTCGTGTTACCCATACGCTGCGCAATGACTGTGAGACTCACCCGCCGCTCCCTTTGTGGTGGCTGAAAAATTTGGAATGCCGGATTTCGGCATGAACTGTCGCAAGTATAACGGGCAGATTCGGCTTTACCCTTAATGAAGCGAAATCGCTTCACGCACACGTTTGCCAGCTGGCAATACGCTACGTTTAATCCGCTATCGCCGGTGTAAGACCGGAGCCGTTGAAAGGAATTCAACAGCGGCGAACAAATGCTCAGGCCAACGGCCCGTTGAGCAATGGAACGAAGCGCACCGCCCCCAGAACGTGACGGGAAAAACCGTTTTCTTCCCGCACGATCAACAGCAATTGCTGAACTTCGCCGGAGCCAACCGGAATCACCATGCGCCCGCCCGGGGCCAATTGATCCAGCAAGGCTTGCGGCACATCGGTGGCCACGGCGGTTACGATGATGCCGTTGTACGGCGCCAGCGCCGGCCAGCCTTCCCAGCCATCACCCCAACGAAACACCACGTTGCGCAGGTTCAGCTCGACCAGGCGTTCCTTGGCCCGATCCTGCAAAACCTTGATACGCTCAACCGAAAAAACTCGCTCAACCAGTTGCGACAACACCGCCGTCTGGTAACCGGAACCGGTGCCGATCTCCATCACTTTATCCAGCGGCCCGGCCTCGAGCAGCAGCTCGCTCATGCGCGCCACCATATAAGGCTGGGAAATGGTCTGGTTGTGGCCAATCGGCAGTGCCGTGTCTTCGTATGCGCGATGCGCCAGCGCTTCATCGACGAACAGATGGCGCGGCGTGCGGCGAATCACTTCGAGTACCTTGGCGTTCGACACGCCTTCTTCATACAGACGCTGGATCAGGCGTTCCCGCGTGCGCTGGGAAGTCATGCCGATGCCGCTGCGCAGTCTGTCGTCGTGTTCGCGAGCCATCAGCGCAGTCCCTCCAGCCAGCCGTCGAGACTTCTGAAGGCATCGTTGAAGGTGCGATCAAGCTGCAACGGGGTGATGGAAACGTAGCCCTGCATCACCGCATGGAAGTCGGTGCCCGGGCCGCCGTCTTCGGCGTCGCCGGCGGCAGCAATCCAGTAACCGGCCTTGCCACGCGGATCGACCACTTTCATCGGCGCCGCCGCCCGAGCGCGATGGCCGAGACGGGTCAGCTGAATGCCGCGAATGTGATCGATCGGCAGATTCGGAATGTTCACGTTGAGCACCGTGCGCGGCGGCAGATCCAGCCCGGCGTGGGCCTCGACCAGTTTGCGCGCGAAGTACGCCGCTGTCGGCAGATTATCCACCTGACGCGAGACCAGCGAAAAAGCGAACGACGGACGTTCGAGGAAGCGCCCTTCAAGGGCCGCTGCCACGGTTCCGGAATACAGCACATCGTCACCCAGATTGGCGCCGAGATTGATCCCCGACACGACCATGTCCGGCTGGCGTTCCAGCAAGCCATTGAGGCCCAGGTGCACGCAGTCGGTCGGGGTGCCGTTGAGGCTGATAAAGCCGTTGGCCAGGTATTGCGGGTGCAACGGACGGTCGAGCGTCAGCGAACTGCTGGCGCCGCTTTTGTCCTGCTCCGGGGCGATAACCACGCATTCGGTGTAATCCGCCAACGCAGCATAAAGCGCGGCGAGACCGGGTGCGGTTACCCCATCGTCGTTAGAAATCAGAATACGCATGGGCTGTCCGTCTGCCCCACCGGCACCAGATCAACGAGCTCGCGCACCAATACGGTGGCAAAGCATCCGGCCGGGAGGACGAATTCCAGTTGCAGAATGTCAGGCTGGGGATAATGCCACGTCAACCCGCCAATGGGCAGCCGCAGGATGCGACGCTCGTGGCTCATGCCGGCGTGAATCAACCAATCGCGCAGCTCCGCTTCGCGCGCGGCAATCCCCTGCTCCAGTTCATGGACAACGCCTGCGGTCGGCGAGTCACCTTCGCCCCACTGCGGGCCGGTCGGATGCAGATCGAGAATCGCCAGACGCGGGTCGCTGCATTCAGCTTCACCGGCGGGGAAAAAGCTGCGACTGTCGGTGAACGCGAGCAGATCACCGACTTGCGCTTGCTGCCAGGTGCCATCGGCCACACGCGCCGCCAACACTTGATTGAACAGAAAACTACGCGCCGTCGACAGCAGTCGCGAACGCACGTTGCGCTGCTCCGGCAAGGCTTTGCGCGCCGCCCACCCACGCGCATCAACAACGTTACCGCCGTCATGGCCGAAACGCTGGGCGCCGAAATAATTGGGAATGCCTTGCCTGGCGATCAGTTGCAAACGTTGTTCGATCGCGTCTTTGTCGCCAGCGAACTGGGTCAGGCGCAAGGTGAAACCGTTGGCCGAGTGTGCACCGCGTTGCAGCTTGCGCTTGTGGCGCGTGGTCTTGAGGATCTTCAGCGTGTCGTTTTCCGCCGCCGACAGATCCGGATCAGCCTTGCCCGGCAATTGCACGCTGAACCACTGTCGGGTCAGCGCCTGACGATCCTTGAGACCGGCATAGCTGACGGTGCGCAACGGCACGCCGGCAGCCTTGGCAATACGCCGTGCAGCTTCTTCAGTGTTGAGGCCACGTTTTTCCACCCAGATCCACAGGTGTTCACCGTCGCCGCTGAACGGGATGTCGAGGACTTCATCGACCTGAAAATCTTCAGCGATGGCTTTCAGTACCGCCGTGCCGAGGGGTTCGCCATAGGCACGCGGGCCGAGCAGTTGCAGTTCATTCATGCGCGCAGCAACAAGGCAACGGAGTGCACGGCGATGCCTTCTTCGCGACCGACAAAGCCAAGCTTTTCGGTGGTGGTAGCTTTCACGTTCACTTGATCCAACTCAACTTGAAGATCCGCCGCGATCAGCGCGCGCATCGATTCGATATGCGGGGCCATTTTCGGTGCCTGGGCAACGATGGTGTTGTCGACGTTGCCGACTTTCCAGCCTTTGGCGTGGATCAGCGCGACCACATGCCGCAGCAACGCTCGGCTGTCGGCGCCCTTGAATTGCGGGTCGGTGTCCGGGAAGTGTTTGCCGATATCACCCAGCGCCGCAGCACCGAGCAAGGCATCGCTCAAGGCGTGCAGCAGGACGTCACCGTCGGAATGAGCGAGCAGCCCGAAGCTGTGTGCAATGCGCACGCCGCCCAGAGTAATGAAATCGCCTTCAGCGAAACGATGCACATCATAGCCGTGGCCAATACGCATAAAAAAAACGCCCCGATTTTTGTCAGGGCGTGATTCTACCCGCATTAGCCCTTGAGGGCGCGTGCATGATGTTGCAAGTGGTCGTCAATGAAGCTCGCGATGAAGAAATAGCTGTGGTCGTAGCCCGGTTGCAGACGCAATGTCAGCGGATGGCCCGCTTGTTTTGCCGCTTGTTGCAGGGCTTCGGGTTTCAGCTGTTTTTCAAGGAAGTCGTCGCGATCACCTTGATCAACCAGCAGCGGCAATTGTTCATCCGCTTCAGCGATCAGTGCGCAGGCATCCCACTCTTTCCATTTCGAACGATCCTCGCCCAGATAACGCGAGAATGCTTTCTGCCCCCACGGGCAATCCATCGGGTTATTGATCGGCGAAAAGGCTGACACCGATTGGTAACGCCCCGGGTTGCGCAGCGCACAGACCAGCGCACCGTGGCCACCCATGGAATGACCGCTGATGCTGCGTTTATCCGACGCGGGGAAATGCGCTTCAACCAGTGAAGGCAATTCCTGCACGACGTAGTCATGCATCCGATAGTGCCGCGACCAAGGTTCCTGCGTGGCATTCAGATAGAAGCCGGCACCGAGACCGAAATCCCAGGCGCCATCCGGATCGCCCGGCACATCCGGGCCACGCGGACTGGTGTCGGGCGCGACGATGATCAGACCAAGCTCGGCGGCCATGCGCAGGGCGCCAGCCTTGTGCATAAAGTTCTCGTCGGTGCAGGTCAGGCCGGACAGCCAGTACAGCACCGGCAATTTGCCGCCCTGCTCCGCTTGCGGTGGCAGGTAAACGGCGAACACCATGTCGCAACCGAGCACGTCGGAGCGATGGCGATAGCGTTTGTGCCAGCCACCGAAACTTTTCTGACAGGAGATGTTTTCCAGGCTCATGGGGATTCTCCCAGCTGCAAGCAGCAAGCTCCGAGCTTCAAGAACAGGCAAAAGCGCAGTTACTTGCAGCTTGAAGCTTGTAACTTGCCGCTGCTTTTAGAAATGAATGACGGTACGGATGCTCTTGCCTTCGTGCATCAGGTCGAACGCTTTGTTGATGTCTTCCAGGCCCATGGTGTGGGTGATGAAAGTATCCAGCGGGATCTCGCCGCTTTGCGCCATGTCGACGTAGCTTGGCAACTCGGTACGGCCGCGCACGCCGCCGAATGCCGAACCGCGCCAGACGCGACCGGTGACTAACTGGAATGGACGGGTGGCGATTTCCTGGCCGGCACCGGCCACGCCGATGATGACGGATTCGCCCCAACCTTTGTGGCAGCACTCAAGCGCGGCGCGCATCAGTTGCACGTTGCCAATGCATTCGAAGGAGAAGTCGACGCCGCCATCGGTCATGTCGACGATCACTTCCTGAATCGGACGATCGAAATCTTTCGGGTTCACGCAATCGGTGGCACCGAGTTGCTTGGCGATCTCGAACTTGGCCGGGTTGATGTCGATGGCGATGATGCGCGCAGCCTTGGCTTTCACAGCGCCGATCACCGCAGACAGACCAATACCGCCCAGACCGAAGATGGCCACGGTGTCACCCGGTTTCACCTTGGCAGTGTTGAGCACTGCGCCAATGCCGGTGGTAACGCCGCAACCGAGCAGGCAAACCTTTTCCAGCGGGGCGTCTTTGGAAATCTTCGCTACGGAGATCTCCGGCAGTACGGTGTATTCCGAGAATGTCGAAGTACCCATGTAGTGGAAAATCGTTTCGCCCTTGTAAGAAAAACGCGAAGTGCCGTCCGGCATCAGACCTTTGCCTTGAGTCGCGCGAATCGCCTGACACAGGTTGGTCTTGCCCGACTTACAGAATTTGCACTGACCGCATTCCGGGGTGTACAGCGGAATCACGTGATCGCCAACGGCAACCGAGGTCACGCCCTCGCCGATCGCTTCAACGATGGCACCACCTTCGTGGCCAAGGATCGACGGGAAGATGCCTTCCGGATCAGCGCCGGACAGGGTGTAGGCGTCAGTGTGGCAAACACCGGAGGCGACGACGCGCAGCAATACTTCACCGGCCTTGGGCATGGCGACATCGACTTCTACGATTTCCAGCGGCTTTTTGGCCTCGAAGGCAACGGCGGCGCGCGACTTGATCATGCTGACTCTCCAGTGAATCCAATGAATAAAAAAACCAGACAGCGAGTGTAGTTCAGCGCTGGCTGATGAATAATCCGGACAAATGCAAAATATTATTGCCGTACAGGGATAATCCAATGTCCGAGAACCGCTGGGAAGGCATCGACGAGTTCGTCGCCGTCGCCGAGTGCAGCCAATTCACCGCTGCGGCCGAACGCCTTGGGGTTTCTTCCTCCCACGTCAGTCGACAAATCGTACGACTGGAAGAGCGTTTGCAGACGCGTCTGCTCTATCGCAGTACCCGCCGGGTGACGCTGACCGAGGCCGGGCAGACGTTCCTCCAGCATTGCCAACGTTTGCAGGATGGTCGTGAGGAAGCATTGCGCGCGGTCGGCGACCTGACCAGCGAACCGAAAGGCATGCTGCGCATGACCTGCGCGGTAGCGTACGGCGAACGCTTTATCGTGCCGTTGGTGACACGGTTTATGGGGCTGTATCCGCAGTTGCGCATCGATATCGAACTGAGCAATCGCCAACTTGATCTGGTGCATGAAGGGCTGGATCTGGCGATTCGGTTGGGTCGGTTACAGGACTCGCGATTGGTCGCAGCACGACTGGCCCCCCGGCGCATGTACCTGTGTGCATCCCCGTCCTACCTCGAACGGTATGGACGCCCACACAGTTTGTCGGAATTGAGTCGGCATAATTGCCTGATCGGCAGCTCGGACGTCTGGCAACTGGAACAGAACGGGCGGGAATTTTCTCAGCGGGTGCAGGGAAACTGGCGCTGCAACAGTGGGCAAGCGGTGCTGGACGCGGCGTTGCAGGGCGTCGGGTTGTGTCAGTTGCCGGATTATTACGTGCTGGAGCACCTGCACAGTGGCGCGTTGATTTCGCTGCTGGAGGCGCATCAGCCGCCGAATACGGCGGTGTGGGCGTTGTATCCACAGCAACGGCATCTGTCGCCGAAGGTGCGCAAATTGGTGGATTTTTTGAAGGAGGGGTTGGCTGAGCGGCCGGAGTATCGAGGTTGAAAGCAAAAGATCGCAGCCTTCGGCAGCTCCTACAAAAGCATGCGATCCATGTAGGAGCTGCCGAAGGCTGCGATCTTTTGATCTTTTAGCGGCGGTTAGCCCAACGCTGGCGCAACCACTCCAGATCTTCCGGCCGCGTCACCTTGAGGTTATCCGCGCGCCCTTCGATCAGTCGCGGCTTCAGCCCCGCCCACTCCATCGCCGACGCTTCGTCAGTGATCACGGCATCCGCGACCAGACTGTCCGCCAGCGCCCGATGCAACGCCCCAAGACGAAACATCTGCGGCGTATACGCCTGCCAGATCACGCTGCGATCGACGGTTTCAAGCACACGACCGTGCTTGTCGACCCGCTTCAACGTGTCGCGTGCCGGCACGGCGAGCAAACCGCCGACCGGGTCATCCATCAGTTCAGCAAGCAGCTTGTCGAGATCATCGCGACTCAGATTCGGCCGCGCCGCATCGTGCACCAGTACCCAATCGTCATCATCGGCACCCTGCGCATGCAAGTGCAGCAAGGCATTGAGCACCGAAGCCGATCGCTCGGCCCCGCCGTCAACCCGCTGAATTCGCGAGTCGCTTGCGCACGCCAGGTTCGGCCAGTAAGGATCATCAACAGTAAGACTGACCACCAGCCCTTGCAGGCTTGGGTGATCGAGGAAACAGCCGAGGCTGTGTTCGAGAATTGTGCGTCCGCCCAGCTGCAGGTATTGCTTGGGACGATCCGCGGCCATTCGGGCTCCGACGCCCGCGGCAGGAATCACGGCCCAGAAGGCCGGCAGGGAATTGATCATTGGGCCAACTGGTAGAGGGTTTCGCCGTCCTTGACCATGCCCAACTCATGGCGAGCGCGTTCTTCAACGGTCTCCATGCCTTTCTTCAGCTCGCTGACTTCAGCGTCCATCACCCGATTGCGCTCCAGCAGGGCTTCGTTCTCGGCGTGTTGATCAGCAATCTGCTGATTCAGCTCGGCGACTTGCGCCAGACTGCCATTGCCCACCCACAGGCGGTACTGCAGACCGGCCAGCAGCAAGAGCAAAACGAGAAACAACCAGTAGGGACTGCGCATCGAATATCAGGTATCCAGTGAAAAAAGACAGCCATGCCAAAACTTTGAAGCATCTGATAGCACGAAGCCTGGAAGATCCAGGCTTGTGCATATAAGGCATCAGATTAGTGGCAAATCCATCGCTGTCACGACTTTTCCGACACAATCCGGTGTCTTTTTACCATCTACGGCTTAACCGCGAAACTCGGAGCGACCGTTGTACTTGGCTTTGCCATTCAACTGCTCTTCGATACGCAGCAGTTGGTTGTACTTGGAAACGCGGTCGGAACGGCACAGCGAACCGGTTTTGATCTGGCCAGCCGAGGTGCCCACAGCCAGGTCGGCGATGGTCGAATCTTCGGTTTCGCCCGAACGGTGCGAGATCACAGCAGTGTAACCGGCAGCCTTGGCCATCTGGATGGCTTCCAGCGTTTCGGTCAGGGTGCCGATCTGGTTGAACTTGATCAGGATCGAGTTGGCGATGTTTTTATCGATGCCCTCTTTCAGGATCTTGGTGTTGGTGACGAACAGGTCGTCGCCCACCAGTTGCACCTTCTCGCCGATCTTGTCAGTGAGGATTTTCCAGCCAGCCCAGTCGGACTCGTCCAGACCGTCTTCGATCGAGATGATCGGATAACGTTCGGTCAGGCCTTTCAGGTAATCAGCGAAACCTTCAGCGGTGAACACCTGGCCTTCGCCGGACAGGTTGTACTTGCCGTCTTCATAGAATTCGCTCGCCGCGCAGTCCAGCGCCAGGGTCACGTCAGTGCCCAGCTTGTAACCGGCGTTGGCCACCGCTTCGGAGATAACTTTCAGCGCGTCTTCGTTCGAGGCCAGGTTCGGTGCGAAACCGCCTTCGTCGCCAACGGCAGTGCTCAGGCCACGGGCCTTCAGCACGGCTTTCAAGTGATGGAAAATCTCGGTGCCCATGCGCAGACCTTCCGAGAAAGACTTGGCGCCAACCGGCTGCACCATGAATTCCTGGATGTCGACGTTGTTATCGGCGTGCTCGCCACCGTTGATGATGTTCATCATCGGCACCGGCATCGAGTAAACACCCGGAGTGCCGTTCAGGTTGGCGATGTGTGCGTACAACGGCAGATCCTGATCCTGTGCAGCAGCCTTGGCCGCCGCCAGGGACACGGCGAGGATGGCGTTGGCGCCCAGGGTCGCTTTGTTTTCGGTACCGTCGAGCTTGATCATCGCGTGATCCAGCGCTTTCTGGTCGCTTGGGTCGGTGCCCAGCAGCAGATCGCGGATCGGGCCGTTGATATTGGCGACTGCTTTCAGTACGCCTTTGCCCAGATAACGGCTCTTGTCGCCATCACGCAGCTCGAGCGCTTCACGCGAGCCAGTGGATGCACCGGACGGCGCGCAAGCGCTGCCGATGATGCCGTTGTCGAGAAGCACATCCGCTTCCACGGTGGGATTGCCACGGGAGTCGAGAACTTCACGACCTTTGATGTCGACGATTTTTGCCATTGTTGTAAACACTCCAAAGTTGACGAAAACGACGCAGCTAGAGGAAATCTTTTTACCGTCGGCAAGTGTTGTGCAGCGGGCAGCTTGCAGACGACAACGCACATGCCCGAGGGCATGTGCGACAAATCGTGCGGTACTTTACCGGAGAATTGAGTGTTACGCGGTTTCTACCGTCGGAAAACTCTTCACCAGTTCGTCCAAAGCTTTGAGCTGGGCCAGAAATGGCTCCAGTTTGTCCAGACGCAAGGCGCAAGGGCCGTCGCATTTGGCGTTGTCCGGATCCGGATGTGCTTCGAGGAACAGACCCGCCAGCGACTGGCTCATGCCGGCCTTGGCCAAATCCAGCACCTGCGCACGGCGACCGCCAGCGGAGTCGGAACGACCGCCTGGCATTTGCAGCGCGTGGGTCACGTCGAAGAAAACCGGATACTCGAACTGCTTCATGATGCCGAAGCCGAGCATGTCGACCACGAGGTTGTTGTAGCCGAAGCTCGAACCACGCTCGCAGAGGATCAGTTGGTCGTTACCCGCTTCCACGCACTTGCTCAGGATGTGTTTCATTTCCTGAGGCGCGAGGAACTGGGCTTTCTTGATATTGATCACTGCGTTGGTCTTGGCCATCGCGACGACCAGATCGGTCTGGCGCGACAGGAAGGCCGGCAGTTGAATGATGTCGCAGACCTCAGCGACGACCGCGGCCTGATCAGGCTCGTGGACGTCGGTGATGATCGGTACGCCGAAGGCTTGTTTGATGTCCTGGAAGATGCGCATGCCTTCTTCCAGGCCAGGGCCACGATACGAATGCACAGAAGACCGGTTGGCCTTGTCGAAACTGGCCTTGAACACGTAAGGGATACCGAGTTTTTCGGTGACCTTTACGTACTCTTCGCAAACCTGCATGGCCATGTCACGGCTTTCCAGCACGTTCATGCCGCCGAACAGCACCATGGGTTTGTCGTTGGCAATCTCGATGTCGCCGACGCGGATGATCTTCTGTGCCATCGGGTTACGCCTTCTTCTGGTGTTGAGCCAACGCTGCTTTGACGAAACCGCTGAACAGCGGGTGGCCATCGCGTGGTGTCGAGGTGAACTCAGGGTGGAACTGGCAAGCAACGAACCATGGGTGATCGGCCGCTTCTACCACTTCAACCAGCGCTGCGTCAGCCGAGCGACCGGAGATTTTCAGGCCGGCTTCGATCAGTTGTGGCAGCAGCTTGTTGTTCACTTCGTAACGGTGACGGTGACGCTCGACAATCACATCCTTGGCGTAGCAGTCGTGCACCTTGGAGCCGGCTTCAAGCAGGCATTCCTGAGCGCCGAGGCGCATGGTGCCGCCCAGATCGGACGCCTCGGTACGCACTTCAACGGCGCCGGTCGCGTCTTCCCATTCGGTGATCAGACCCACAACCGGGTGGCCGCTGGCGCGGTCGAACTCGGTGGAGTTGGCGTCTTTCCAGCCCATCACGTTACGGGCGAACTCGATGACCGCCACTTGCATGCCGAGGCAAATGCCCAGGTATGGAACCTTGTTCTCACGAGCGTACTGAACGGCGGTGATCTTGCCTTCCACGCCGCGCAGACCGAAGCCGCCCGGTACGAGGATCGCGTCGACACCTTCGAGCAGCGCGGTGCCCTGGTTTTCGATGTCTTCGGAATCGATGTAACGCAGGTTTACCTTGGTGCGGTTGCTGATGCCGGCATGACTCATCGCTTCGATCAGCGACTTGTAGGCGTCCAGCAGCTCCATGTACTTGCCGACCATGGCGATGGTCACTTCGTGTTCCGGGTTCAGCTTGGCATCAACCACCGCTTCCCACTCGGACAGATCAGCGCTGCCGCACTGCAGACCGAAACGCTCAACGACGAAATCGTCCAGACCCTGCGAGTGCAGGATCCCCGGGATCTTGTAGATGGTATCGGCGTCTTCCAGCGCGATCACCGCACGTTCTTCAACGTTGGTGAACTGAGCGATCTTGCGACGCGACGAGATGTCGATCGGGTGATCGGAACGGCACACCAGTACGTCTGGCTGCAGGCCGATCGAACGCAGTTCTTTCACCGAATGCTGGGTTGGCTTGGTTTTGGTCTCGCCGGCAGTGGCGATGTACGGCACCAAAGTCAGGTGCATCAGCATCGCGCGCTTGGCGCCGACTTCGAAACGCAGTTGGCGGATCGCTTCAAGGAACGGTTGCGACTCGATGTCACCGACGGTGCCACCGATTTCAACCATCGCCACGTCAGCGTCGCCAGCACCCTTGATGATGCGGCGCTTGATTTCGTCGGTGATGTGCGGAATCACCTGGATGGTTGCACCCAGGTAGTCACCACGGCGCTCTTTGCGCAGCACGTGCTCGTAAACACGGCCAGTGGTGAAGTTGTTGTTCTGGGTCATGGTCGTGCGGATGAACCGCTCGTAGTGGCCCAGGTCCAGGTCGGTCTCGGCGCCGTCGTGGGTGACGAACACTTCGCCGTGCTGGAACGGGCTCATGGTGCCCGGGTCAACGTTGATGTACGGATCCAGCTTCAGCATGGTGACCTTAAGTCCCCGCGCCTCCAGGATGGCTGCCAATGAAGCCGATGCAATGCCTTTCCCCAAAGAAGAAACAACACCGCCCGTGACGAATATGTAGCGCGTCATGAAAAACCCTAGAAGTCTGCGTTAAAGCGGTCCGAGCCGCCGGGGGAAGCGAAGGAAGGCCGAAGCCCCCGATCACCTGCATTAATCACAGTGCACCTTTCAAAAAAACCGCCGCGTTGGGACAGACCGGCAGATGAAACACCGGTACGTTGCTCGCTACACATTTTTTGGAATCGCCCAGCAAAGACTGCTTGGTAATCGGCAACTCCTGCAATTCAGGCGAATCCACAGAAGTTGTATCAAGAAGGGAGCGTAGTCTACCGGAATGCTCCTTTCAGCTCAAACCCAGATCTTCGCCTGTTGGCTGCCAATGCAATTTCCAGCCGTCCTGCCCATTGCCATCAAGCCCCGGCAGGTTCGCCACCGCGAGCAATTCGTCACCGCGAAACAGCAGCGGCAATCTGCCACGCACAAAACCCGGCACCGCGCGCTCATTGAGCAGGCGTTTGAGATCGCGATGACCGCGATCCGCCAAATGCATCACTTCGCCGCCCTGACGATAGGCGATACGCAACGGGCCGCAAGGATTTTGCCCGTCGAACATGACGCGACCATTATCGGCCAAGCGTAGCGGTGAAGACGGCACTTGCCAGTCGGCGCCGATCATCGGCGTGCGCAACCAGTGGCCGCTGAGCCACCACACACGTCCGGCGCTGCGATGCAATTCGCCATTGGCCAGACACCAGATAGGGGAAGCATCGGAAGCCGCTTCGCACAGATCCGTCCAACCCGACCAATGGTCGCTATCCGGCAGTTGGGTGAAGGGTTCGAGCCAATGACTGATCGCGTTGCGTTGGCGCGCGGCGGACAGTGCGGCGAGTGGCGCCAGTTCCAGCGACGGCAAACCCAGCCATTCGAAATCGTGCGGGGTGCTCGCCTGTGTCAGATCGATCTGCGCCAGTTCATCGAGCAGCCCCTGCGCCTCACGCAGATGCGCGGCACTGCGGGCCATGCTCGCCTGCGCTTGCGGCCAGCGCCCGGTCAGCAGCGGCATGACCTGATGGCGCAGATAGTTGCGCGAGAATTGCCGATCCTGATTGGACGGGTCTTCGATCCAGGTCAATTGATGTGACTGCGCGTACGCTTCCAGTTCGGCGCGGGAGATGTCCAGCAGCGGCCGAACCAGTGTGCCCTGCCCCACCGGCCGCTGCGCCGGCATTGCAGATAGTCCGCGCACACCGGCGCCGCGCAACAGGCGAAATAACAGCGTCTCCGCCTGATCATCGCGATGCTGCCCGGTCAGCAACAGATCATTGGTCTGCGTCAGCGCACTGAACACCGCGTAACGCGCATCCCGTGCTGCTCGCTCCAGACTCGCACCCGGTTGCACCGTAACCCGCTCGATCAGCAACGAAACACCCAGCGCATCGCAAACGGCTTGGCAATGTTGCGGCCACGCATCAGCCGCAGCCTGAAGGCCGTGATGGATATGGACAGCGCTTAGCAGCGGGAGGGAATCGGATTTTGCCAGAGAGGCCAGCAGATGCAGCAGGACGGTGGAATCAAGACCACCAGAGAAGGCGATACGCCAATGAGCGGCATTGCGCCAAGGCTCAAGGTTCAGCAGAAGCCGGGAAGGCAAATCACTCTTCGAAGAATTCATAGAGAGGGTCGCTTCTCAAGGATCCTGTAGGAGCTGCCGAAGGCTGCGATCTTTTGATCTTGAAAGATCGCAGCCTTCGGCAGCTCCTACAGGGGTATTGCGTTCGACTTAGAGGCCGTAGCTCATCAGTCGATCATAACGGCGCTTCAACAGCGCTTCGTTATCGAACTTCTTCAGCATCGCCAGTTGCGAGCTCAGCTCGGCACGAATCGAAGCAGCGGCAGTCGCCGGATCACGGTGCGCGCCGCCCAGAGGCTCGCCAATCACCTTGTCGACAATGCCCAGGCCTTTCAGACGCTCAGCGGTGATGCCCATCGCTTCGGCAGCATCCGGCGCTTTTTCGGCGGTTTTCCACAGAATCGATGCGCAACCTTCCGGCGAGATCACCGCGTAGGTCGAGTACTGCAGCATGTTCAACTGATCGCAGACGCCAATCGCCAGTGCACCGCCGGAACCACCTTCACCGATAACGGTGGCGATAATCGGGGTTTTCAGGCGCGACATCACACGCAGGTTCCAGGCGATCGCTTCGCTCTGGTTGCGCTCTTCAGCGTCGATACCAGGGTAAGCGCCCGGGGTGTCGATGAAGGTCAGGATCGGCATTTTGAAACGCTCGGCCATTTCCATCAAACGGCATGCCTTGCGGTAGCCTTCCGGACGCGGCATGCCGAAGTTGCGGCGAACCTTCTCGCGCACTTCGCGGCCTTTCTGGTGACCGATGATCATCACCGGCTGGTCTTCCAGACGGGCGATACCGCCAACGATGGCGGCGTCGTCAGAGAAGTGACGGTCGCCGTGCAGCTCGTCGAACTCGGTGAAGATGTGCTCGATGTAATCGAGGGTGTACGGGCGTTTCGGGTGACGCGCCAGGCGTGCGATCTGCCAGCTGGTCAGCTTGCCGAAGATGTCCTCGGTCAGCGTTTTGCTCTTGTCCTGCAGGCGGGAGATCTCATCGCCGATATTCAGCGAATTGTCATTACCGACCAAGCGCAACTCTTCGATCTTGGCTTGCAGGTCGGCGATCGGCTGTTCGAAATCTAGAAAATTCGGGTTCATAGGCGTCCGTCTTGGGTCGAGTCCCAAATAAGCTTGGGCCGGCCGGTTGTCTATTCGCGCCCTACCTTAAGGGAGAGGCGCGCTGAGGTCGAGATTAAAAATTCAGGTTTCGGGCAAGTGCAATGATGGCACTCGCCGGTCAACGGTATTGGAGGAAGACGTTGTCTCGCCCGAACTGGTCACGCAGAGCCTGAATCAACGCATCCGCCGGGTCGATTCGCCACGTCTCGCCAAACTGCAGCAAGGTCTTCGCATCGGGGCTGGTGTACTCCATGGTCACCGGGCACGCGCCGCGATGGCGCTTGAGCAAATCACCCAACCAGCGTAGCTGATCGCCTTTCAGATCCTGGGTTTGCAGCTTCAGGCGCAGGCTCTCGGCAAGGTTGGTGCGCGCATCTTCCATGCTCATCACACGCTTGACCCGCAGGCGCAGGCCGCCGGAGAAGTCATCGTTGCTGACCTCGCCTTCAACCACCACCATCGCGTCGGTCTGCAACAGCGACTGTGCGGAGTGGAACGCATCGGCGAACAGCGACGCCTCGATTCGCCCCGAACGGTCGTCGAGGGTGATGAAGCCCATCTTGTCGCCCTTTTTGTTCTTCATCACGCGCAGGGCAATGATCATCCCGGCCACGGTCTGCGTATCGCGGGCCGGCTTCAGGTCGATGATGCGCTGACGGGCGAACCGGCGGATCTCACCTTCGTACTCGTCAATCGGGTGACCGGTCAAGTACAGGCCCAGGGTGTCTTTTTCACCCTTGAGGCGTTCTTTGAGGGTCAGCTCTTTGGCCTTGCGATGCACCGCGTAAACGTCGGCGTCTTCCTCAACGAACAAGCCGCCAAACAGGTCGGCGTGGCCGCTGTCGTGGGTGCGCGCCGTCTGCTCGGCGGATTTGATCGCTTCTTCCATCGCAGTCAACAGCACCGCACGGTTGCGGTCGATGTTGGCCTGATAAGCCTTTTGCTCTTCATGGAAGAACGGGCCGAGACGATCAAGCGCGCCGCTGCGGATCAATCCATCGAGGGTGCGCTTGTTGATTCGTTTGAGGTCGACGCGGGCGCAGAAATCGAACAGATCCTTGAACGGCCCGTCCGCGCGCGCCTCAGTGATCGCCTCGACCGGACCCTCGCCCACCCCCTTGATCGCGCCGAGGCCATAAATGATGCGGCCTTCGTCGTTCACCGTGAACTTGAATTCCGAAGTATTCACATCCGGCGCGTCGAGACGCAGCTTCATGGTGCGAATTTCTTCGATCAAGGTCACGACCTTGTCGGTGTTGTGCATGTCCGCCGACAGTACCGCGGCCATGAACGGCGCCGGGTAGTGAGTCTTCAGCCAGGCCGTCTGGTACGAAACCAGACCGTATGCAGCCGAGTGAGACTTGTTGAAGCCGTAACCGGCGAATTTTTCCACCAGGTCGAAAATGTTACCGGCAAGGTCGGCTTCGATATTGTTGGTCTTGCAACCTTCAATAAAACCGCCGCGCTGCTTGGCCATTTCTTCGGGCTTTTTCTTACCCATCGCCCGACGGAGCATGTCCGCACCACCGAGGGTGTAACCGGCCATCACCTGGGCAATCTGCATCACCTGTTCCTGATACAGGATGATGCCGTAGGTCGGTGCCAATACCGGCTTGAGGCCTTCGTATTGATAGTCGGAGTGCGGATACGCCAGCTCGGCGCGACCGTGCTTACGGTTGATAAAGTCATCAACCATGCCGGATTGCAGCGGGCCCGGACGGAACAGGGCCACCAGTGCGATCAAGTCTTCCAGGCAGTCGGGCTTGAGCTTTTTGATCAGCTCTTTCATGCCGCGGGATTCAAGCTGGAACACCGCGGTGGTTTCAGCTTTTTGCAACAGCGTGTAAGTCGGCTTGTCGTCGAGCGGAATGAACGCGATGTCCAGCGGCGGCTCGTCGACCTTGGCGCGGTCGCGGTTGATGGTCTTCAGCGCCCAGTCGATGACCGTCAGCGTCCGCAGACCGAGGAAGTCGAACTTCACCAGACCGGCGGCTTCAACGTCGTCCTTGTCGAACTGGGTTACCAGACCGTCACCGGCCTCGTCGCAATAGATCGGCGAGAAGTCAGTCAGCTTGGTCGGCGCGATAACCACACCACCGGCGTGTTTACCGACGTTACGCACCACGCCTTCGAGCTTGCGCGCCATCTCCCAGATTTCGGCGGCCTCTTCATCGACCTTGATGAAGTCACGGAGGATTTCTTCCTGCTCGTAGGCTTTTTCCAGAGTCATGCCGACTTCGAACGGAATCATCTTCGACAGACGATCCGCCAAACCGTAGGACTTGCCCTGCACCCGCGCCACGTCGCGCACCACAGCCTTGGCGGCCATGGAACCGAAAGTGATGATCTGGCTTACCGCGTTGCGCCCGTATTTCTCGGCCACGTAGTCGATCACGCGGTCACGACCGTCCATGCAGAAGTCGACGTCGAAGTCGGGCATCGATACCCGTTCCGGGTTAAGGAAACGTTCGAACAGCAGGTCGTATTCCAGCGGATCAAGGTCGGTGATCTTCTGCACGTAGGCCACCAGCGAACCGGCACCCGAACCACGGCCAGGGCCTACCGGCACGCCGTTGCTCTTGGCCCACTGGATAAAGTCCATAACGATCAGGAAGTAACCGGGGAAGCCCATCTGGATGATGATATCCAGCTCGAAATTCAAGCGATCTACATAGACCTGACGCTTGGCTTCGTAGTCTTCGGTGGTGTCTTTTGGCAGCAACACCGCCAAGCGCTCTTCGAGACCGTCGAAGGAGACTTTGCGGAAATATTCGTCGATGGTCATGCCATCGGGGATCGGGAAGTTGGGCAGGAAGTGCGTGCCCAGTTTCACGTCGATGTTGCAGCGCTTGGCGATCTCGACGGTGTTTTCAATCGCGTCGGGAATATCGCTGAACAGCTCGATCATCTCCTCGGCGCTTTTCAGGTATTGCTGATCGCTGTAATTCTTCGAACGACGCGGATCGTCGAGGGCGCGGCCCTCACCGATGCACACGCGGGTTTCGTGGGCGGCAAAGTCTTCCTGCTTGATGAAGCGCACATCGTTGCTCGCCACCAGCGGCGCGCCGAGTTTGTCGGCCAGCGCCACGGCGCCGTGCAGTTGTTCTTCATCGTTGGGACGGTTGGTGCGCTGGATTTCCAGATAGAAGCGATCCGGGAACACCGCCATCCATTCGCGCGTCAGGGCCTCGGCTTCAGCCGGGTTGCCACTGATCAGGGCCATGCCGATCTCGCCTTCTTTGGCGGCGGACAACATGATCAGGCCGTCGTTGGCTTCAGCGACCCACTCACGCTCGATGATGATCATGCCGTTGCGCTGGCCTTCAATGAAGCCGCGCGAGATCAACTCGGTGAGGTTGCGATAGCCCTTGGCGTTCATCACCAACAGGCTGAGCCGGCTCAGCGGCGCGTCCGGATCTTTGTTCGACAGCCACAGGTCGGCGCCGCAGATCGGCTTGATGCCGGCGCCCATGGTGTTTTTATAGAATTTGACCAGGGAACACATGTTGTTCTGGTCGGTGACCGCGACCGCCGGCATGTTCATGGCGGTCAGCGCCTTGACCAGCGGCTTGATCCGCACTAGCCCGTCGACCAGCGAGTATTCAGTGTGCAGGCGTAGATGAACGAATGAAGCCGGCATAGTGATCCTGTCCAGTTACATAGAGACAACAAGGCCCGGATTGTACCGGGCCTCGAACAAAACATCAGCCTTGCGACTAAACCTGCGTCAGGCCTTCCAGCGCTTCGTAAGCCAGACGCACCGGGGCAAACGAGCGCCGGTGAATCGGCGTCGGGCCCAGACGTACCAAGGCTTCCAGATGAACGGGCGTCGGATAGCCTTTATGCCCGCCGATGCCGTAACCCGGGTAGATCAATTCAAACGCAGCCATTTCACGGTCACGACTGACCTTGGCCAGAATCGACGCGGCAGCAATGGCCGGCACCTTACCGTCGCCCTGCACCACCGCTTCAGCGCGCATCGGCAAGTGTGGGCAGCGGTTGCCGTCGATCATCGCCAGTTTCGGCTGAATATGCAGGCCGGCGACCGCGCGCTGCATGGCGAGCATGGTCGCGTGAAGGATGTTCAGTTCGTCGATTTCTTCGACTTCGGCGCGGGCAATACACCAGCTCAGCGACTTCTCGATGATCTCGTCGTAGAGCTTTTCACGCTTGGCTTCGGTGAGCTTCTTCGAGTCGTTGAGACCGAGAATCGGCCGATTCGGATCAAGGATCACCGCCGCCGTCACCACTGCACCGCACAACGGGCCGCGACCGACTTCGTCGACACCGGCCACCAATTCTTCGACTTCGGCGACCAGGGTGAAATCCAGGCCCATCTGCATGCTTGTCTTGCTCATTGTTTTTGACCGATCAGGTTAAGGACGGCGTCCGCCGCCTGATTGGAGGCATCCCGGCGTAGCGTGCGGTGGATCTCGTCGAAACCGCGCGTCTGCTCTTCACCGCCTTCGATCAGCGGCGACAAGGTCTGGGCCAGTGCTTCAACCGTCGCATCATCCTGCAACAATTCTGGCACCAGCAGACGCTGGGCGAGCAGGTTCGGCAAAGATACGTAAGGGCTCTTGACCATGCGCTTGAGAATCCAGTACGTCAGCGGCGCCAAGCGATAGGCGACCACCATCGGCCGCTTGTACAGCAGCGCTTCAAGGGTCGCGGTACCGGAAGCGATCAACACGGCGTTGCACGCGGCCAGGGCCAGATGGGATTTGCCGTCGAGCAAGGTCACCGGCAGATCGCGGCCGGCGAGCAGCTCTTCAAGCTGCGCGCGACGCTCGGCATTGGCGCAAGGAATGATGAAACGCACACCCGGGCGCATGCTGCGCAGGCGCTCGGCGGTATCGAGGAACAGCGCGCCAAGTCGCGACACTTCGCCGCCACGGCTGCCGGGCATCAAGGCCACCAGCGGGCCGTCAGGCAAGCCCAACTCGGCACGCGCGGCAGCACGATCAGCCTCCAGCGGAATGGCATCGGCCAGCGTGTGGCCGACGAACCGAACCGGCACGCCCTTCTCTTCGTAGAATTTCGCTTCGAACGGCAACAACGTGAGCATCAAATCGCAGCCTTCGCGAATCTTCAACACGCGCTTCTGCCGCCATGCCCACACCGACGGGCTGACGTAATGCACGGTTTTGATCCCGGCCTGACGCAGCTTCAGTTCGATATTGAGGTTGAAATCCGGGGCATCGATGCCGATGAACACATCCGGTTTCTCGGCGATCAGCGTGGCGATCAGCTCCTTGCGGCGCTTGAGCAACTCACGCAGACGCCCGAGCACTTCTACCAGGCCCATGACCGACAAGCGTTCCATGGGAAAGTAGGAAGTCAGGCCTTCGGCCTGCATCAACGGGCCACCCACACCGATGAACTCGACCGCCGGATGCTGCGCCTTGAGGGCGCGCATCAGACCGGCGCCGAGAATGTCGCCGGAAGCCTCACCCGCCACCAGCGCAATACGCAGATTAGCCATGATCAGCGAGTGATGCCGCGAGTCGACGACTGGATCGAGTCGCGGAAAATCGCGACTTCCGGGAACTGCGCCGCCGGTTCAGCCAGCTCAGCCAGTGCCTGCTCGACCGTCAGGCCTTGGCGGTAGACGGTTTTGTAGGCGCGACGCAGGGTGTGGATCGCGTCTTCGCTGAACCCACGACGGCGCATGCCTTCGAAGTTCATGCTGCGTGCTTCCGCCGGGTTGCCGAATACCGTCACGAACGCCGGAACGTCCTTGCCGATCGCCGTGCCCATGCCGGAAAAGCTGTGGGCGCCGATGTGGCAATACTGATGTACGAGGGTGAAACCGGAGAGGATCGCCCAGTCATCAACGTGCACATGGCCAGCCAACGCGGTGTTGTTGACCAGAATGCAGTTGTTGCCGATGACGCTGTCGTGACCGATGTGGGCATAGGCCATGATCAGGTTGTGGTCGCCCAAGGTCGTTTCGGAACGATCCTGAACGGTGCCACGGTGAATGGTCACGCCTTCGCGGATGACGTTATGGTCACCAATCACCAGACGGGTTTCTTCACCTTTGTATTTCAGATCGGGCGTGTCCTCGCCTACCGAAGAAAACTGGTAGATGCGATTGTGCTTACCGATGCGGGTCGGGCCTTTAAGAATTACATGGGGCCCGATCACGGTACCCTCGCCGATTTCCACACCGGCGCCGACGATCGACCACGGGCCGACCTCGACGCCGTCAGCCAGAACGGCCGACGGATCGATGATTGCGCGAGGGTCAATCAAACTCATAGCTTGCGTTCCGCGCAGATGATTTCAGCCGAGCAGACCGGCTTGCCGTCGACCGAAGCCTGGCATTCGAATTTCCAGATCTGACGCTTGCAGCTGAGGAACTTGGCTTCAAGGATCAACTGGTCGCCCGGCAACACAGGCTGGCGGAAGCGCAGCTTGTCGGAACCGACGAAGTAGTAAAGCGTGCCGTCGGCAGGCTTCACATCAAGCATTTTGAAACCGAGGATCCCGGCAGCCTGAGCCATCGCTTCGATGATCAGTACGCCCGGCATGATTGGATGCGCAGGGAAGTGACCATTGAAGAACGGTTCATTGATGCTGACATTCTTGTAGGCGCGAATGCGCTTGCCTTCAGTGTCCAGTTCCACCACTCGGTCCACCAGCAGGAACGGGTAACGGTGAGGCAGGTATTCGCGAATCTCGTTGATGTCCATCATTTCGGGGGGAAGCCTATGTAAAGATTGGGAGCGCGACTGACGCGCACTCCTCTAGCAAATCAAGGAGGCAGTCTAGAGGCTGTGCACACTTGATATGGAAATGGTATCAGCCATCTGATGAAGCATTGCCGTCAGGGGTCACTTCCCCTACGCGCTTTTCCAGCTGTTTCAAACGTCGCGCGATGTCATCGAGCTGACGAATACGGGCCGCGCTTTTGCGCCATTCGGCCGCCGGTTGCATGGCTGTACCGGATGAGTAGGCGCCTGGCTCGGTAATCGAGTGGGTCACCATGGTCATCCCGGTGAGGAAAACGTTGTCGCAAATATCAATGTGCCCAACCAGACCGACACCGCCAGCGAGCATGCAATGCTTGCCGATCTTGGTGCTGCCGGAGATCCCGACACACGCGGCCATGGCAGTGTGATCACCGACCTGAACGTTGTGCGCGATCTGAATCTGGTTATCGAGTTTCACGCCATTGCCGATCACGGTATCGGCCAGCGCGCCGCGGTCGATAGCGGTATTCACGCCAATCTCTACGTCGTCGCCGATGGTCACGCCACCGATCTGGGCGATTTTCTGCCAGATGCCCTTCTCGTTGGCAAAGCCGAAGCCCTCACCACCGAGCACAGCACCGGACTGAATCACCACACGTTTGCCGATGCGCACGTCGTGATACAGGGTCACGCGGGGCGCGAGCCAGCCGCCTTCACCAATTTCACTGCGCGCACCGATAAAGCAGTGGGCGCCCAAGGTCACTTGAGCAGCGATACGCGCACCGGCTTCGATCACTACAAACGGGCCGATGCTGGCGGTTGGATCAACCACCGCGTCGTCCGCAATCACTGCCGACGGGTGGATACCCGCCACAGCTTTTGGTTTGGGATCGAACAAGTGCGAGATACGTGCGTAGGCCAGATAAGGATCCGGCACCACCAGCGCATTTCCGGCAAAGCCTTCAGCATCAGCTTCTTTGAGCAACAGCGCTGCCGCCTGCGAGCCTGCCAGGAATTTGCGGTATTGAGGGTTTGCCAGAAAGCTCAACTGAGCTGGGCCAGCCTCTTGCAAAGTGGCTAGCCCAGTAATTTGCTTCTCCGGGTCGCCACGCAGGGTGGCGCCGAGGAACTCGGCCAACTGGCCGAGCTTGATGGTCACGGTCATGGGTTACTTCAGCTGATTCATGCGCTCGATAACCTGGCGCGTGATGTCGTACTGAGGTTTGACATCGATCACTGCGCCACGCTCGAACACCAGGTCAAAACCACCTTTCTTGATGACTTCTTCCACTGCGCCATCCAGCTTCGGCTTCAGTTGCTTGAGCATTTCGCGGTCAGCAACGGCTTTGGCTTCGTTCAGTTCTTTGGACTGGAACTGGAAGTCACGGGCCTTTTGCTTGAATTCAAGCTCCAGACGCTCGCGCTCGCCCTGCTGCATTTTGTCGCCACCGGCCATCAGACGATCCTGAATGCCTTTGGCGCTGCTTTCCAGAGTCTTCAGTTTGGTCAGTTGCGGACCGAACTTCTTCTCGGCATCAACGGCGTACTTCTTGGCCGCGTCCGATTCCAGCAAAGCCATCTGATAGTTCAGAACAGCGATTTTCATGTCGGCGAAAGCCGGGCCTGCCACCAGTACGGAGGCCAGGAGAACCAATTGAGTCAACTTACGCACGATGCACTCCTACAAAATCCATTGTCGTTATCTTGGGTCAGACGCTTAGAACGTCTGGCCGAGGGAGAATTGGAACACTTGAGTTTCAGCGTCATCCGGTTTCTTGATCGGCATGGCCAACGCGAAGCTCAGAGGACCCAGTGCGGTGACCCAGGTCACGCCTACACCAACGGAACTCGCCATGTTGCTCAGGCTGATGTCGTTGCACTGCGTGTTGGACTTCGAACCATCAGTGTTCGTGGTGTCTTTGCACTGCGAATCAAACACGTTACCCACATCCCAGAATACCGACGTACGCAGGGAGCGTTGATCTTTGACGAAAGGCAGCGGGAACAATACTTCAACACCGCCCTGAATCAGAACGTTGCCACCGAATGGCAGTGGATCCTGATCCGGATCGGGCAGAGTACCGTTTTTACCCGTACTTGGTGTGCTGCGAGGACCCAGAGTGCTGTCCTTGAAGCCACGAACCGAGTTGAAACCACCAGCATAGTAGTTTTCATAGAACGGCAAGCCGTCAGTCGAACCGTAACCGTCGCCATAACCCAATTCGGTGTGCAGACGCAGGGTGTAGTTTTCAGTGATCGGCTGGAACAGCTGACCACGGTAATCAAGCTTGAAGAACGACAGGTCGCTGCCCGGAATCGTCGATTCCAGCGTCAGGCTCTGCGAACGACCACGGGTCGGCAGTACGCCTTTGTTCAGGGTCGATTCAGACCAGCCGGCCGACGCCTTGAAGTTCAGGTACTTGTCGCCTTCCTTGTTAACGAAGTCAAAAATCTCGTCAACTGTGTAGGTACCGGTTTTGATCTCATCCTGTTGAACGGACAGACCGAAGGTCAGACGCGAAGTCTCGCTGATCGGGTAGCCGACGTTTACGCCAGCACCCAGACTGTCTACCGCATAGCTTGCAACGTCGACATCGAGGTCATCGTAGTCAGTGGTGCGATAGAACGCGTTGTAACCCAGGCTCACGCCATCGGCGGTCCAGTACGGGTCAACGTAGCCGAAGTTGTAGCGGCTCTGGTATTCGCTTCGGGTCAGGCCGACGCTGACGCGGTTACCGGTACCGAGGAAGTTGTTCTGGGTGATCGAACCACCGAGGATCAGACCGGCGCTCTGGGCGAAACCGACGCTGGCGGTGATCGAACCGGAAGCCTGCTCTTCAACGCTGTAGTTCACGTCAACCTGGTCGTCGACACCTGGCACAGCCGGGGTTTCAACGTTGACTTCTTTAAAGAAGCCCAGACGCTCAAGACGGGTCTTGGACTGGTCGATCAGATAGGTCGAAGCCCAGCCGCCTTCCATCTGACGCATTTCACGACGCAGCACTTCGTCTTCCGACTTGGTGTTGCCACGGAAGTTGATACGGTTGACGTAAGCACGCTTGCCCGGATCGACAGCAAACAGGATGTCGACAGTGTGGTCGTCATCGTGTGGCTGCGGAACACCGTTGACGTTGGCGAAGGTGTAACCCTCGTTACCCAGACGACGGGTGATCAGTTCAGAGGTGGTGGTCATCAGCTTGCGCGAGAACACCTGGCCTTTCTGCACCAGCAACAGCGATTTGACCTGGTCTTCAGGGACTTTCAGGTCACCGCTGAGTTTGACGTCACGAACGGTGTACTTCTCGCCTTCGGTGACGTTAACGGTGATGTAGACGTGTTTCTTGTCCGGGGTGATGGACACCTGGGTCGAAGCGATATCCATGTTGATATAGCCGCGGTCCAGGTAGTAGGAGCGCAGACGCTCCAGGTCACCGGAAAGCTTTTCACGGGCGTACTTGTCGTCGTTCTTGAAGAACGACAGCCAGTTGGTGGTTTTCAGTTCGAACAGGTCGGTCAGGTCTTCCTCAGGGAAAACCGTGTTGCCAACGACGTTGATGTGCTGAATGGCCGCAACGGTACCTTCGTTGATCTTCACTTTCAGACCAACACGGTTACGTGGCTGCGAAACCACTTCGGTATCAACGGTGGCCGAGTAGCGACCCTGAGCAACGTACTGACGTTGCAGTTCGTTACGCACACCTTCGAGGGTGGCACGCTGGAAGATCTCGCCTTCGGACAGACCGGACTGTTTGAGACCTTTCATCAAGTCTTCGGTAGAGATCGCCTTGTTGCCTTCGATCTCGATACTGGCGACCGACGGACGTTCAACGACCGTGATTACCAGTACGTTGCCTTCGCGGCCCAGCTGGATATCTTGAAAGAAACCGGTTTTGAACAACGCACGAGTGGATTCCACCAGGCGACGATCATCCGCCTGCTCGCCGACGTTCAACGGCAAGGCACCAAAGACACTACCCGCGGAGACCCGCTGGAGGCCATTGACGCGAATATCAGAGATAGTGAAGGACTCGGCGTGAACTTCGGCGATCATCAATACGGTGAGAACCGCAGTTAGCAGCAGACGTTTCATGAAGTCCTTTCTTATTCCAACTGGCAATAAACAAACTGCCGCAAAATGCGGCAGATTCGCAATTCAGCGAAGCGTTACAGTCGACCCAGATCGTTGACCAGAGCTAACAACATCACTCCGACCACCAAACTGATACCGATCTGTATCCCCCAACCTTGCACCCGATCCGACAAGGGACGACCACGCGCCCACTCGATCAGATAAAACAACAAATGCCCCCCATCCAGTACAGGAATGGGCAGCAAATTCAGAACCCCCAGGCTAATACTCAGATAAGCAAGGAAATTCAGGAAATCAGCGACGCCCGACTGGGCAGAAGCGCCCGCCACTTTAGCAATGGTTATCGGTCCACTCAAGTTTTTTACCGAGAGCTCGCCGAACAGCATTTTCTTTAGCGAATCGAGGGTCAGAACGCTCATGGTCCAAGTGCGACGAGCGCCCTCGCCAATCGCGGCCAAAGGCCCGTAACTGACCTCGCGGATCATTTCCGGTGGCCAGTCGATCGCTTTGACGCCAGCGCCCAGATAACCGCTCGGCGCCTTGCTTTCGCCACGCGCTGCCAGCGTCACCGGGACGTCGATTTGAGCACCATCACGCTCGACACGCAGCATGATTTTGGTATCAGGACGCGTACGAACGGTATCGACTACTTGCTGCCAGTCGCTCAGCACCACGCCGTCAAGCGAGACCAGACGGTCGCCGGTTTTCAGGCCAGCAGCTTGCGCCGGGCCTTTTGGATCAAGTTCTGCGAGCACCGGCGGCAAGGCCGGACGCCATGGACGAATACCCAACGAGCGAATCGGATCCGGCTCATCAGCTCCTTTCAGCCAATGATCCAGCGCCAGCTCGCGCGGCGAATCAGCCGTAGAGCCCTGCTCACGCACCAACAACTGCAGTGAACCGCTCTCACCCAGTCGACGTACCAACTGCAAATTGACCGCTGCCCAACCAGAAGTCGGCTCGCCATCAATTGCGACAATTTCCTGACCCGCCGTCAAACCAGCCTTGGCCGCGATACTGCCGGACTCCACACCACCGATAACCGGGCGTATTTGCTGACTGCCAAGCATCGCCAGCACCCAGAAAAACACCAGAGCCAGCAGGAAGTTGGCGATCGGGCCGGCAGCCACGATGGCAATACGCTGGCGTACAGATTTGCGATTGAACGACTGATCGAGCTGATCCAGCGGCACTTCGCCTTCACGCTCGTCGAGCATCTTGACGTAACCACCCAGCGGAATCGCGGCGATCACGAACTCGGTGCCTTTCTTGTCGTGCCAGCGCAGCAACGGCATACCAAAGCCTACGGAAAAACGCAGAACCTTGACGCCACAGCGACGCGCGACCCAAAAATGGCCGAATTCATGAAAGGTGACCAGCACACCCAAAGCGATCAGGGTGCCGGCAATCATATAGAGCGCGCTCATCTACTTTCTCCGCAATCCTGTTCAGTGCCGCGTAAAGCCATTGTGTTGCAAAACTTATCGGTCGTGACGTTTCAACCATTGTTCGGCCAAAACTCGTGCCTTCGCGTCGGCGGTAAACACCGCATCGAGATCATCCAGCGCCACCACGGGTTCGAGATTCAAGACCTCCTCGATGATACTCGCGATTTCCAGGTAACGAACCCGCCCATCGAGAAACGCTGCCACAGCCACTTCATTGGCCGCATTGAGCATCGCCGGTGCACTGTCGCCGGCCTCGGCGGCTTGACGCGCCAGACGCAGACAAGGGAAGCGCTGTTCATCCGGCGCTTCGAAATCCAGGCGCGCGATGGCAAACAGATCGAGCGGCGCCACACCGGAATCAATACGCTCCGGCCAAGCCAACGCATTGGCAATCGGCGTGCGCATGTCAGGATTACCCAACTGCGCCAGCACCGAGCCGTCGACGTAATCGACCAGCGAGTGAATCACGCTTTGCGGATGGATCACCACCTCGATCTGCGATGGCTTGGCATCGAACAACCAGCAGGCTTCGATCAGCTCAAGGCCTTTGTTCATCATGCTGGCCGAATCCACGGAAATCTTGCGCCCCATGGACCAGTTCGGATGCGCACACGCTTGGTCAGGTGAAACATGCACCAGTTCAGCCATCGGTGTCTGTCGGAACGGGCCACCAGAGGCTGTCAGTAAAATCCTTCGCACGCCGACCGAGCTCAAGCCACGAGCAAAATCCTGCGGCATGCACTGGAAAATCGCGTTGTGTTCGCTGTCGATCGGCAACAGCACCGAACCGCTTTTGCGCACGGCCTGCATGAACAAAGCACCGGACATCACCAGCGCTTCTTTATTAGCCAGGAGAATCTTTTTGCCAGCCTCGACGGCGGCCAAAGTCGGACGCAGCCCCGCTGCACCCACAATCGCCGCCATCACCGCATCGACTTCCGGCGCGGAGGCGACCTGGCACAAGCCCTCCTCCCCCACCAGCACCCGCGTTGGCAAACCCGCGGCACGCAGATCATCCTGCAAGCCACGGGCAGCGGCGACTTCAGGCACCACGGCAAATTGCGGCACGTGACGCACACACAAGGCCAGCAGTTCGCTAAGACGCGTGAAACCGCTCAGGGCGAATACTTGATAACGCTCAGGGTGACGCGCAATGACATCCAGGGTGCTCAGGCCAATCGAACCGGTCGCCCCCAGAACGGTAATCTGTTGGGCTCGGCTCACGGTGCGGCCATCCACAACAGCACGGCAAACACCGGAATCGCTGCGGTCAGGCTGTCGATGCGGTCAAGCACACCGCCATGCCCGGGCAACAGATTGCTGCTGTCCTTGATGCCGGATTGACGCTTGAACATGCTTTCGGTGAGGTCGCCGACCACCGAGATAAAGACGATCAGCGCAGCGCCGATCAAGCCCTTGAGCAGTTCGGCCACTGTCCAGTCGCGCACCAGACCAACGATGGCGGTGATCACCAGGCTCAATGCCAGACCACCGTAAACGCCTTCCCAGCTCTTGCCCGGGCTGACCTGCGGGGCCAGTTTGCGCTTGCCGAAAGCACGGCCGGAGAAGTAGGCGCCGATATCAGCGCCCCACACCAACACCATCACCGCCATGATCAGCCAGTTACCCAACGGGTACTGTTTGATCTGCACCAGACCTTGCCAGGCCGGCAACAGAATCAGCAGACCGATCACCAGTTTGGTCGCCGCACTGGACCAATGAGCACTGGAGGCCGGGTAAGTAAGCACCAGGTAAGTCGCCACTGCCCACCACAACACCGAAGCACCGAGCACCCATGGCGCAAGGCCGGGCAAGATGTACATGATGAAGAGCATGAACGCGACCACGGCGGCAAAAGCCACACGGAACGCTTGCCCGGTGAAACCTGCCAGACGCGCCCATTCCCAGGCGCCCAAAGTCACGACCAGACCGATGAACAAGGCAAACCCGGAGCCTTCGAGCAGGAAAAACCCGCACAAGGCAATCGGCAGCAGGATCAGTGCAGTGATGATTCGTTGTTTAAGCATTAAACCCGGGCTCCAGCTTCGACCTGTTCGCTCGTTTTACCGAAGCGACGTTGACGTGAAGCGAAATCGGCCAGCGCAGTACGCATGGCATCGTGTTTGAAGTCCGGCCAGAACAGGTCGGAGAAGTACAACTCGGCGTAAGCCAGCTGCCACAGCAGGAAGTTGCTGATGCGGTGCTCACCACCGGTGCGGATGCACAAATCCGGCAACGGCAGATCGCCGGTGACCAGACAGGTTTGCAAAAGATCCGGAGTGATGTCTTCCGGACGCAGATGCCCGGCCTGAACTTCGCGTGCCAGGCGCTGTGCAGCCTGCGCAATATCCCACTGACCGCCGTAGTTGGCGGCGATCTGCAGAACAAAACGGTTGGCACCGGCAGTCATTGCTTCGGCTTCGCGCATCGCCGCCTGAAGTTCAGGATGGAAGCGCGTGCGATCGCCAATGATGCGCAGGCAGATGTTGTTGTCGTTGAGGCGCTTGGCCTCACGACGCAATGCCTTGAAGAACAGATCCATCAAGGCGCTGACTTCATCGGCCGGGCGCTGCCAGTTTTCACTGGAGAAGGCGAACAAGGTCAACACTTCGACCTTGGCCTCAGCGCACACCTCGATGACGGCTCGCACAGCATCCACGCCCGCTTTATGCCCGGCGACACCCGGCATAAAGCGTTTTTTAGCCCAGCGATTATTACCATCCATGATGATCGCGACATGGCGCGGCACCGCGGACGGCGCAGTCTGCTTGGTCTTGTCCATTAAAAGCTCGACCCTTATACGGCCATCAGGTCTTTTTCTTTCTCTTCCGTGGCCTTGGTGATCATGGCTTCGGAATCCTTGGTCAGCTTATCGATATCGGCGATTGCACGACGCTCTTCGTCTTCGCTGATTTCTTTATCCTTGACCAGCTTCTTCAGCTCGCCCAACGCGTCACGACGGATGTTGCGCACGGCAACACGAGCGTCTTCAGCAGCACTGCGCGCCTGCTTGGTGAAGCCCTTACGGGTTTCTTCAGTCAGGGCAGGCATGGAGATCAGCAACAACTCACCGAGGTTGGTCGGGTTGAGGTTCAGGCCAGCGCTCTGGATTGCCTTGTCGACGGCAGCGAGCATGTTGCGCTCGAAGGCCACGACTTGCAGGGTGCGCGAGTCTTTAACAGTGATGTTGGCAACCTGGGTGATGGAGGTGTCAGCGCCGTAGTACGGCACCATCACGCTGCCCAGAATGCTTGGGTGAGCCTTACCGGTACGGATCTGGCCAAAGGCGTGAGCCAGAGAGTCCAGGGATTTTTGCATGCGCTCTTGAGCGTCTTTTTTGATTTCGTTGATCATTGTTGACCTTCCTCGATCAGGGTGCCTTCAGCGCCGCCATGGACGATGTTCAGCAGGGCACCAGGTTTGTTCATGTTGAATACGCGCAGCGGCATCTTGTGATCGCGGCACAGGCAGATAGCGGTCAGATCCATTACACCCAGCTTGCGATCCAGTACTTCATCATAAGTCAGATGATCGAACTTCTCGGCATGCGGGTCTTTGAACGGGTCTGCGGTGTAAACACCATCGACCTTGGTCGCTTTCAGCACGACGTCGGCATCAATTTCGATGGCACGCAGGCAGGCTGCCGAATCCGTGGTGAAGAACGGGTTGCCGGTACCGGCTGCGAAAATCACGACGTCTTTGGAGTTCAGGTGGCGCATGGCTTTGCGGCGATCATAGTGATCGGTTACGCCAACCATGGAAATCGCCGACATCACGATGGCCGAGATATTGGCACGTTCCAGCGCATCGCGCATGGCCAGGGCGTTCATCACAGTGGCCAGCATGCCCATGTGGTCGCCTGTGACCCGATCCATACCGGCTTTGCTCAGGGCTTCGCCACGGAACAGGTTACCGCCACCGATCACCAGACCGACCTGAACACCGATGCCGACCAGTTGGCCGACTTCCAGCGCCATGCGATCGAGTACTTTCGGATCGATCCCGAACTCTTCCGAGCCCATCAGGGCCTCGCCGCTAAGCTTGAGTAGAATGCGTTTATAGCGAGCCTGATAACCACTGCCCTGCTGAGCCATTGCGAATCTCTCCTGCGGCGTATTAAAAAATTCTGTGCGAGCTGTTTACAGCTGGCGTTCACTCTAGCTTGGCGCTGCTTCAGCGCCATCGGAACATGGCTTTGTAAGTCAGTTCCAAGTGGAAACCAATAAAAAATTGGCTACCCCATCTGAAAAGAGGCTGCGCGCGTAAGCGGGCAGCCTCTTTCGGGCGACAGTTGAAAACTGTCTTATTGCTTGGCGGCAGCCAGCTGGGCAGCAACTTCTTCAGCGAAGTTGTCGACCGGCTTCTCGATGCCTTCGCCTACTTTGAAGTAAGTGAAGGAAACGATTTCAGCACCGGCTTTCTTGGCCAGTTCGCCAACCTTGATTTCAGGGTTCTTGACGAACGCCTGCTCAACCAGGCTTGCTTCTGCCAGGAACTTGCTGATACGGCCTTTGACCATATTTTCAACAATGTTTTCTGGCTTGCCTTTGATCTTCTCTTCGTTCAGCTGCAGGAACACAGCTTTTTCGCGCTCGATCGCTTCAGCCGAAACTTCCGATGGCAGCAGGAACTCAGGGTTGCTGGCCGCTACGTGCATAGCGATGTCTTTGGCCAGTTCAACGTTGCCGCCTTTCAGAACAACTGCAACACCGATCTTGTTGCCGTGCAGGTAGCCACCAACAACGTCGCCTTCTACGCGAACCAGACGACGGATGTTGACGTTTTCGCCAACCTTGCCGACCAGTACCAGACGAGCAGCTTCTTGCGCTTCGATCAGCGGAGCAACATCGGTCAGCTTGTCAGCGAAGGCTTTTTCAATGCTTTCAGCAACGAATGCCTTGAAGTCGTCCTGCAGAGCCAGGAAGTCGGTCTGCGAGTTCACTTCCAGCAGAACAGCAGATTTGCCGTCTTCTTTCAGAGCGATCGCGCCTTCAGCAGCTACGTTGCCTGCTTTTTTGGCAGCCTTGATTGCGCCCGAAGCACGCATGTCATCAATGGCTTTTTCGATGTCGCCGTCAGCCTTTTCCAGGGCTTTCTTGCAATCCATCATGCCTTCGCCGGTACGCTCACGCAGTTCTTTAACCAACGCTGCAGTAATTGCTGCCATTTTCAAATTCCTCTTGGATAGGTTTTCAACCATTCCACCCGATCGAACGGGCGTTCAATTCTTCCCGAAGCCGTTTGTAGCCGCTGCACGTTACAGATGCTGTAGCTGCGCTGCCGACAAATGGTTTTCGAGGTGGCAAAAAGGGGGCCAAGCCCCCTTTTTGCTTACTGAGTCAACGCCAGGGCGTTAATTACTCAGCTGCAGCTGCCGGAGCTTCTTCAGCTGCGAACTCTACAGTGCCGCCGCCAACATTGTTGCGACCACGGATAACTGCGTCAGCCATCGAACCCATGTACAGCTGGATAGCGCGGATTGCGTCATCGTTGCCTGGGATGATGTAGTCAACGCCTTCCGGGCTGCTGTTGGTATCGACAACGCCGATAACCGGGATGCCCAGCTTGTTGGCTTCGGTGATCGCGATGCGCTCGTGGTCAACGTCGATCACGAACAGTGCGTCTGGCAGACCGCCCATGTCCTTGATGCCGCCCAGCGAACGATCCAGCTTCTCAAGATCACGAGTGCGCATCAGCGCTTCTTTCTTGGTCAGCTTGGCGAAAGTACCGTCTTCGGCTTGAACTTCAAGGTCACGCAGACGCTTGATGGAAGCACGAATGGTTTTGAAGTTGGTCAGCATGCCGCCCAACCAGCGGTGATCGACGTACGGCGAACCGCAACGTGCTGCTTCTTCAGCAACGATCTTGCCAGCGGAACGCTTGGTGCCGACGAACAGAATCTTGTTTTTGCCCTGGGCCAGACGCTCTACGAAAGTCAGAGCTTCGTTGAACATTGGCAGGGTTTTTTCAAGGTTGATGATGTGAATCTTGTTACGCGCGCCGAAAATGTACTTACCCATTTTCGGATTCCAGTAACGGGTTTGGTGACCGAAGTGCACACCGGCCTTCAGCATATCGCGCATATTGACTTGGGACATGATAGTTCCTTAATAAGTCGGGTTTGGCCTCCACGTATCCCAATGACCAACCAGTGGCATAAAGCCAAAAGCACCCAGGTCATCGTGTCGACACGTGTGTGGATTTAAGCTTTTCGGGGTATCCCCGGAAAGCGGCGCATTTTATACCACAGGGTGCGCAGAAACGGAACACGAAATCTGTATTCGCACCAAGGACATGGGCGCAGCCCCCTTGGAATCGGCTTCAGGGGCACCATTGTATAGAGAGAAGCGATGCACGCAGGCACTGAATTGCGCCGTGCGTCTGTTAGAATCGCGTTTTTCAGGGTCGCAAAACGCACACTTGCCACCCTATTCGTATCAGCAAGCGCCGCCGAGCGCAGAGAGAGCCTGTATGACCGTCAACCTCAAAACCCCCGAGGACATCGCTGGCATGCGTGTCGCCGGCAAACTGGCCGCCGATGTGCTGGAAATGATTGCCGAACATGTCAAACCGGGCGTCACCACCGATGAGCTGAACCAGATCTGCCACGATTACATCGTCAACGTGCAGCAAGCCATCCCTGCCCCGCTCAACTACAAGGGCTACCCGAAGTCGATCTGCACCTCGATCAACCACGTGGTGTGCCACGGCATCCCGAACGACAAGCCGCTGAAAAACGGCGACACCCTGAACATCGACGTGACCGTGATCAAAGACGGCTACCACGGCGACACCAGCCGCATGTTCCACGTAGGCGAAGTGCCGGTCTGGGCCGAGCGTCTGTCGCAGATCACTCAGGAATGCATGTACAAGGCGATCGAAATCGTCAAACCCGGTTGCCGCCTCGGCGACATCGGTGAAGTGATTCAGAAGCACGCGGAAAAGAACGGTTTCTCAGTCGTTCGCGAGTTCTGCGGCCACGGCATCGGCAAGGTGTTCCACGAAGAGCCGCAGATTCTGCACTACGGCCGGGCCGGCACTGGCATGGAACTGAAGGCCGGCATGACCTTCACCATCGAACCGATGATCAACCAGGGCAAGGCCGACACCAAAGTATTGGGCGACGGCTGGACCGCGATCACCAAAGACCGCAAGCTGTCGGCACAGTGGGAACACACCCTGCTGGTCACCGACACCGGCTACGAGATCTTCACCCTGCGCGCCGACGACACCATCCCGCGCATCTCGGCCTGATCCAGCAAACGCTCCCAGCCTTATAGAAGGAAAGCCAATCAATGCCGCAGGTGGATCCCGAACTCTTCGACCGCGGCCAGTTCCAGGCTGAACTGGCCCTCAAAGCGAGTCCTATCGCGGCGTTCAAGAAGGCGATCCGCCAGGCTCGCGAGGTACTCGACACGCGTTTTCGCAATGGCCGCGACATCCGCCGCCTGATCGAAGACCGTGCCTGGTTCGTCGACAACATCCTGCAAAAGGCCTGGGAGCAGTTCAACTGGAGCGAAGACGCCGACATCGCGCTGGTCGCGGTCGGTGGCTACGGCCGTGGTGAGTTGCACCCGTATTCCGACATTGATTTGCTGATCCTGCTGGACAGCGCTGATCACGAAGTCTTCCGCGATTCCATCGAGCGTTTTCTCACTTTGCTGTGGGACATCGGTCTGGAAGTCGGTCAGAGCGTTCGCTCGGTCGACGAATGTGCCCAAGAGGCGCGCGCCGACCTGACTGTGGTCACCAACCTGATGGAAAGCCGCACCATTTGCGGCCCCGAGCGCTTGCGTCAGCGCATGCTTGACGTCACCAGCACCGCACACATGTGGCCCGCGAAGGAATTCTTCCTGGCCAAACGCGCCGAACAAAAGGCTCGCCACCACAAATACAACGACACCGAATACAACCTGGAACCCAACGTCAAAGGCTCGCCCGGCGGACTACGGGATATTCAGACCATTCTGTGGGTTGCGCGTCGCCAATACGGCACGCTGAACCTGCGCGCCCTCGCTGGCGAAGGTTTCCTCGTTGAGAGCGAAAACGCCCTGCTCGCCTCCTCCCAGGAATTCCTCTGGAAAGTGCGTTACGCCCTGCACATGCTCGCTGGCCGTTCCGAAGACCGCTTGCTGTTCGATCACCAGCGCACCATTGCCGGCCTGCTGGGTTTTGAAGGTGACGACGCCAAACAGGCCGTCGAAAACTTCATGCAACAGTATTTCCGCGTAGTGATGAGCATCGCTCAGCTCAGCGACCTGATCATCCAGCACTTCGAGGAAGTCATCCTCGCGCCGGAAGACGAAGCGCCGCCGCAGCCGATCAACGCACGTTTCCAGTTGCATGACGGCTACATCGAAGCGCGCAACGACAACGTGTTCCGCCGCACGCCATTCGCCATGCTGGAAATCTTCGTGCTGATGGCCCAGCAGCCGGAAATCAAAGGCGTACGTGCCGATACCATTCGCTTGCTGCGTGAGCACCGTCACCTGATCGACGACAATTTCCGTAACGATATTCGCAACACCAGCCTGTTCATAGAACTGTTCAAGTGCAAGATCGGCATCCACCGCAACCTGCGCCGGATGAACCGCTACGGCATTCTCGGGCGTTATCTGCCGGAGTTCGGTTTTATCGTCGGGCAGATGCAGCACGACCTGTTCCACATCTATACGGTCGACGCGCACACGCTCAATCTGATCAAGCACCTGCGCAAATTGCAGTACACCCAGGTGTCGGAAAAATTCCCGCTGGCCGCCAAGCTCATGGCGAAGCTGCCCAAGCCCGAACTGATCTACATGGCCGGCCTGTACCACGACATCGGCAAGGGTCGGCATGGCGACCACTCGGAGATCGGCGCGGTCGATGCCGAGGCGTTCTGCCAGCGCCACCAGTTGCCGGTGTGGGACAGCCGCCTGATTGTCTGGCTGGTGCAGAACCATCTGGTGATGTCGACCACTGCGCAGCGCAAGGACTTGTCCGACCCACAGGTGATCCACGATTTCGCGCAGGCAGTCGGCGACGAAACCCGCCTCGACTACCTGTACGTGCTGACCGTGGCCGACATCAACGCGACCAACCCGACACTGTGGAATTCATGGCGAGCGAGCCTGTTGCGTCAGCTCTACACCGAGACCAAACGCGCGTTGCGTCGTGGCCTGGAAAACCCGGTCGATCGCGAAGAACAGATCCGCCAGACCCAGAGCGCGGCACTGGACATTCTGGTGCGCGGCGGCACCGATCCGGACGACGTCGAGCAGTTGTGGGCGCAGTTGGGCGATGACTATTTCCTGCGCCACACTGCTGGCGACGTGGCTTGGCACAGCGATGCGATCCTGCAGCAACCGGTCGATGGCGGGCCGCTGGTGTTGATCAAGGAAACCACCCAGCGCGAGTTCGAGGGCGGCACACAGATCTTCATTTATGCACCGGATCAGCACGACTTCTTCGCGGTGACCGTGGCGGCGATGGATCAGCTCAACCTGAACATTCACGACGCGCGGGTTATCACCTCGAGCAGTCAGTTCACCCTCGACACCTACATCGTGCTCGACAACGAAGGCGAATCCATCGGTGACAACCCGACACGGGTCAAACAGATCCGCGAAGGCCTGACCGAAGCGCTGCGCAACCCGGACGACTACCCGACGATCATTCAGCGTCGGGTGCCGCGTCAGCTCAAGCATTTTGCCTTTGCGCCGCAAGTGACGATCCATAACGATGCGCAGCGCCCGGTCACCGTGCTGGAGCTGACCGCACCTGATCGACCGGGACTGCTCGCGCGGATCGGCGGGATTTTCCTTGAGTTCGATTTGTCGCTGCAGAACGCCAAGATTGCGACCTTGGGCGAACGGGTGGAAGACGTGTTCTTTATCACCGACGCGCACAACCAGCCGCTGTCCGACCCGCTGCTGTGCAGCCGTTTACAGGATGCGATCGTTGAGCAGTTGAGCGTCAATCAGGAGCCGGATATCAAGCTTTCGCGTATCAGTATTTGAATTGAAGTAACTATTACTCCTGTGGGAAGGAAGACTCCGATACCAGCCTGCTCAACAAACCCCCTGTAGGAGTGAGCCTGCTCGCGATAGCGGTTCATCAGCTTGCATAGATATTGAATGTGCCTTCCTCATCGCGAGCAGGCTCACTCCTACAGGTTTTGTGTAAGGCGCGCATTGAAGCAATCCCTCCCACATTAAAAGAGGCCCCAATGAACAACGCTCTGAACCAGCTCCAGCCCTACCCGTTCGAAAAGCTCCGCGCCCTGCTCGGCACTGTGACGCCGAACCCGGACAAGCGCCCGATCGCGCTGTCGATCGGCGAACCGAAACATCGCTCGCCGAGCTTTGTCGCCGAAGCGCTGGCGAACAATCTGGATCAGATGGCGGTGTACCCAACCACATTGGGCATCCCGGCCCTGCGCGAAGCCATCGCCGGCTGGTGCGAACGTCGCTTCGGCGTACCGAGCGGCTGGATCGATCCGGCGCGCAACGTACTGCCCGTCAACGGCACCCGTGAAGCGCTGTTCGCCTTCACTCAGACCGTGGTCAATCGCGGCGATGACGCACTGGTCGTCAGCCCGAACCCGTTCTATCAAATCTATGAGGGCGCCGCGTTCCTCGCCGG
Organism: Pseudomonas rustica; assembly: GCF_049959085.1. Taxonomy (NCBI): domain Bacteria; kingdom Pseudomonadati; phylum Pseudomonadota; class Gammaproteobacteria; order Pseudomonadales; family Pseudomonadaceae; genus Pseudomonas; species Pseudomonas rustica. The sequence goes on from NZ_CP188200.1 coordinate 4,304,539, forward strand.
GGCCAAGCCGCACTACCTGCCGTGCCTCGACGAGAACGGCTTCAACCCGGATTTCGACGCGGTGTCGCCGGACATCTGGAAGCGTTGCCAGATTCTGTTCCTGTGCTCGCCGGGTAACCCGACCGGCGCGCTGATCCCGGTCGACGTACTGAAAAAGCTAATCGCACTGGCTGACGAATACGACTTTGTGATCGCCGCTGACGAGTGCTACAGCGAGTTGTACTTCGACGAACAAACCCCGCCGCCGGGCCTGCTCACTGCTTGCGTCGAATTGGGCCGCAAGGATTTCAAACGTTGCGTGGTGTTCCACAGCCTGTCCAAGCGTTCCAACCTGCCGGGCCTGCGTTCCGGTTTCGTTGCTGGCGATGCCGACATCCTCAAAGGCTTCCTGCTCTATCGCACCTACCACGGCTGCGCGATGCCGGTGCAAACGCAACTGGCCAGCGTTGCCGCGTGGAACGACGAAGAACACGTGCGCGCCAACCGTGCGCTGTACCGCGAGAAGTTTGATGCAGTACTGGAAATCCTCAGCCCGGTGATGGACGTGCAGCGTCCGGATGGCAGCTTCTATCTGTGGCCGAATGTGAACGGTGATGACGCGGCGTTCTGCCGTGATTTGTTCGAACAAGAGCATGTCACTGTGGTGCCGGGTTCTTATCTGTCCCGTGATGTCGATGGCGTTAATCCGGGTGCCGGCCGTGTGCGTATGGCGCTGGTTGCGCCGTTGGATGAATGCGTTGAAGCGGCGGAACGAATTCGCGCGTTTATTACCCGTCAGAAATAAACAACTGAATACCGTGCCAGGCAATCTGGCACGGTAACTTGCCCATGCAAGTTACACTTCAAGACAACTAAAGACTCTCTTCCTTCTTGCCCACGACTTATATTCGGTCGTGCGCTACTGCACTCGGCTACAAATAAAAACCAACTCAAGGAAGAACAAAAATGTGGGCAACAAATAACCCATCCAAACTGTGGACGCCCGGTCGCACACTTACAATTGCCTTTCTCAATGGTACACAGGAGGCCAAAGATATAATCATTGCCGCCGCGAGCAGCTGGCTGCCGCACATCAATTTGAACTTCGATTTCGTTGAAGGTCATGCAGGTGATATCCGCATTCGTTGCGACGGTGGCGCTTTCTTTTCCGCCGTCGGCACTGACGCACTGCTTCATGACGAAGGCGCAACGATGCAGCTCGGTTCACACCTGGCTGAACGCCCCCGTTTTTTCGCCGCCAATGTCATGCATGAGTTTGGTCATATGCTGGGTGCCAAACACGAACAGACTCACCCGCTGGCCGACATCCCTTGGGACTTGTCAACGATCTACGAATCACATGGACTGACTGACGATCCGGATGAAGACGATGAGTTGACGCGCTCGAAGCGTGACTGGCTGCACGACTTGTATATTGATTGCGCCGATCGCGAAGACAGCATTTACTCAGACTATGACCGCAAGTCGATCATGCACTACTTCATCCCCCAATCCTGGACAAAGGGCGATTTCCAGAATCTCCTTAACCTGGAACTTAGCGACAACGACAAGGCCTTCATGGCGAAGGCTTATCCCTATCCGGTGTAAACCTGCCGTCTATTTTTTTCACTCAAATAGATATCGACCAACACTTTGTAAAAACCGCACCACATCTCGAACTGCTGGATTCAAGCAGATTGAAAAAACTATTTAAAAAGGAACTTTAAATGAAACAGAACAAACCTTGTTCGATAATTCGCCCACACGATGAGAGTGCCTCCCATCACGCAGCGCTCCGGGAAAACCCTGCGAACACTCGTGCACCAAACGCCATGGGGCACGGTATCAGGGCAACTGGTTATTTCAAGAAATTCTGGAGAGCGGGCAGGACATTGAGAGTACGCTTTCTAGATCCTCATTCGTTCATTGGAAAGATGGTTTACATGGCGGGATTCTGGGAGTGGCAGCGATATGCGAATATAGACTTCCAACTGTCAGAGGACGAGGATGCCGAGATCAGAATCCGAACCATTTGTGACGATAGTTGCTCAACCATCGGCACTGATGCGTTAATCATTGAGCAGAGTGAAGCAACCCTTTACCTCGCCATTCCGATTGGCGAAGAAGGTTTTATGGCGACTCTACGTCATGAAATCGGACATGTACTGGGCTTCGAGCATGAACACATGCATCGCGATGCGAACATCCCCTGGAACAAAGAAAAAGTCTACGCCTACTATCTTGAGGAACATGAGTGGGATAAAGAGCGTGTTGATCACAACATCCTCAAAACCGTCGATCCGGACAATGTTGCAGACACTGATTACGACACGACCTCCATCATGCACTATGAAGTCGATGCGGAACTCACCGACGGCGTTTTCGAAGTCGGCGAGAATAATGAACTCAGCGAAAAAGATATAAAAGCCGCCCGTTATTTTTACCCAAAAGATCCAGACAGTGTTCCTTGGAAAGACCTGTTGGACAATCCATGAGTTTACAACGGGTATCTATTTGACCAGTCCAAGATTTGCTTCACTCAAATCGAGCTCTCCCAACACTTCACGTAATACGTCATCACCAATCTGGTGATGACGGCTGAGACTATAGAGTTCCAGGCGCTGCGCTCGCAGCGCCTTCAAACGCAAACGCCGCTCCAGCAGATCCATCTGAAACGCCATCGCCTGCGCTTCGGCGGAGTCGTTGAACACGTCGAGTTGATGGCGATATTCAGACATGATCCGCGCCTTGAGCTCTGCCGCCAGCGCCGCTTGAGCGGCATCCTGCGGTGGGAGCTCCTCGGTTTCCAGTGAGTGAATCGCTGCTTCGGCGGTTTTCCGCCAGGCATCGCGTACTTCTTGGCGACGCTTGTCGTCCGGGCTCTTTTCGATGCCGCGCAGTAACAGCGGCAGCGCGATACACGCCGAAATCAGTGAGAGCAGAATCACCCCGGCGGCGATGAAGATCAGCAGATCACGCTCGGGAAATGCCTCCGCGCCCATCAACATCGGCACCGACATCACACCCGCCAGCGTCACCGCCCCACGCACACCGCCGACGGTCAGCAACCAGCAGGAACGTGCGGTCGGTACTTGCGTCAACTCGCCTTTGCCGCGCACACGCCGCAGCAACACCGACAAACGCCAGATGCTCTGCACCCAGATAAACCGCAGCAGCACCAACGCGAGGAAAATTGCCACGACGTCGAGGCCGCGATACAGCAGGGTCGGCCACAACGTCGGTTCGTGGCTGACCACGGCTTTGATGATGTCCGGCAATTGCAGGCCGAGCAGCAGGAAGATCAAGCCGTTGAAAGCAAATTCCAGCAGCGACCAGACGCTGCGGTTGAGCAAACGGGTGCTGGTCTGCCGGGGCAGCAGGTCGAGCCAGCTCTGCATCATCCCCGCCGCCACTGCCGACAGAATGCCCGAGACGCCAAGGCGTTCAGCCAAGACATACGCGGCGAACGGCAACAGCAACATAAATACAACGTGCGTCGCTGGATCATCCCAGCCGCGCGCGATCATCCACGAGCGCAGGCGCCCGACCAGCCAGCTCAGCGCCACGCCGACCGCCAGACCACCGAGCGCCACCACGACAAAGGTCAGGCTGGCGTTGGTCAGCGAGAACACGCCAGTGATGGCTGCGGCCAAGGCGAACTTGAAGGTCACCAGGCCCGAAGCGTCGTTCATCAGCGCCTCGCCCTGGAGGATGTGCATCAGCGGGGTCGGCAAGCGGTTCTGCGAAATAGCCGAGACGGCCACGGCGTCGGTCGGCGACAACACGGCCGCCAAGGCGAAAGCCACGGGCAATGGGATCGTCGGCAATAACCAGTGAATGAAGTAACCGGCGCCGACCACGGTGAACAGCACCAGCCCAACGGCCAGCGTCAGAATCGGCCCGCGCAAATGCCAGAATTCGCGTTTGGGCATGCGCCAGCCATCGGAAAACAGCAGCGGCGGCAGGAACAGAAACAGGAACAGTTCGGGATCGAGGGCCACGTGCAAACCCAGCGTCGGCCAAGCGAGCAAGGCACCGGCGGCGATTTGCACTAAAGGAAGCGGCAGCGGGATGACCCGTCCGACCAGACGCGAGACGCTGACCAGCATCAGCAGGATCAGGACGGTGTAAGCGGTTTGCATAAAGCGGAAATCTCAGACAATCGACAGCGTTGAACTGCCATATTAGCCGCTTAGGATGCGTCTGGCGTTTGCACCTATGTCGCACACGCCCCAAATGATGTCCGCACAACAATGTGTAAGAGCTGCGGCACGCTGCGATCTTTTGATCTTTGAAGACACAATCAAAAGATCGCAGCCTCGTTTCACTCGACAGCTCCTACAGGGTTTTGCGTATTCGCCGAAGGGTCATGGCATAATCCGTCACCATTTTTCTCCAGCACCTGTAAAGGGGGCAATTCCTTGACCGTTTCAAGTAAAACGTTGCACCTTTTCGGCATCAAAGCCTGGGATGCCGCATAGGAATCAATCAAGGCCTTTAAAATCAAGGCTTTGAGACGTAAATCATCACTGAAAACCACCCGATTTTTCGACCGTTCAGAAACTAATAAACATTGGCCCGAACGGTTGCGTTTTGGGGAAGACTGCATACCCGCCAGCGGCGTCCTGCCGACATTCACAAATCCAAAATCCTACAGCTCGTCGCCTCACTCTCGCTCGCCATACGCGCCTCGATTACTGTATATGCAACCAGTATTCAGTAAGGCATTCCAGTGGATCACCTCATAGAAGACACCGACGATTGGCTCGGCTGCCCGACGCCGCTCGAAACCTGCCAGCACCAACTCAGAATGTACGAAAGCGAGTTCGAGGAGTTGACTCTGCAGTTACGCCAGGAGCGTGAGCGGATTTTCAAATTGGTTGAGATGCACGCTGAGGCCGTTCGCGACAGAGACTTGGCTATGGCTACTTTGCGTGAAAAAGCAGCGGAGACAGCAGCGATCCGCAGAAAAATGCATGATCTACGAACGTTAGGCAATGCCTACAAAAAAGAGGTCGGAGACCTCAGAGAAATGCTGAACGGATACACAACCTCAGCAAAAACGCCGCCGTAGGTAGCGAGAGAGTGCTACCGGGCAGTAGAAGCGTTGGAGAGGCTAACCATCCTCTCCACCTCCAACGCGATCAAAACTATTTCCACACACTGCTTTTGGTTATTAGATATTCCGAGCCCGACACTGACAAATGCGCGTCGTCGTACGCCGTAGGGCTCAATCCGTGCTCGTCAGTTATCGTTGTCATGCATCCACTCTTATCGCAGAAGATGCTGCTCGAAGAAATATAAGAGACATGATTTTTCTCAGCTACGGCATGGAGCTGACCATCAACCACGGACACGTAATCTGAAAACCCCACTGCAAGCCTCTCGGGGATCTGTGCATTCGCGGCTTCAGATTTGCCTACGCTCTTAACGAGCAAATCAGGAAGGTACTCACTCCAGCTTGGCACTGGCCCGAATATTTGGATTTTCTTAACGCCGTTACTTTGCAAAAATTCAATAGTCTTACTGACTGGCGACCAGTCATACCCTGGCCACCGAGCTGAAAGTATTACCTGATCGGGCTTATTAGTGATGATCCAATCCCTAACATAATCGTTGATCTTCTTGCAGTTCGGCCGATTTGATAGTTCAACATCTAGGAATGGCGGGCATGCGCTTGCTGTCAATTGAGTGAACTCAACGTTATGCGGAAGCGTTTTTACTAGACCGGGATAGAGCTGAGCAGCATGCGAATCACCCCACAACAGAGCAGACGTATGTATCACGGAATCAGAATGAGAAGAACAACCATTGAAATCCTTGAAATTCTGCTCTGGTCTGAGGAAGCAGGTTCCGTCTCGCCAATCTGCCATATTGAAATGATACTTTGTTAACTCAGCTACACCTGCAGGATATCTAGATGGATATCCTGCATTCGCTGTAATTACAACGCTACAAGCCAAAACGGAGGCCGTGACACCAAACGATGCAACAAGGCTGCGTTTTGCATTCCCCTTAAAGAAATGTTTCCGGGCTGGCCCTTCTATGTACCTGTAGGACAAGTGACCCACAATGAGTGTCGCGACAAGCCCAGCCACCGTATACCAGTGTGGGTGACCGCCTTCTAAATTTTTTACATATATGGATATCGGCCAATGCCAAAGATATAAGGAGTAGGAGCGGTCACCGAGCCACTGAGCAACCTTCCCTGACGTCCATTTGGAATCACTCTGATTCGACAAGATTATCAAAGCGGTTGCCACAGTCGGCACAAGCGCGTACAGCCCCGGCCATGGGAGTGTTGAGTCGAAAAAAAGCACCACGCCGATCAGCGTCACAAAAGAAACACGCTCAACTAGCTTTGCCTTTTTTCCTTCAATGGAAAAATTGCACGATATGAAAAATATCATACCGCCTAACACCAGCTCCCAAGCTCTTGAGCTTAACAAATAGAATGCTGCATCTGGCGCTTTAAAGGACTCAAATACCGAGTATGCCAAGGAGATCAAAAACGCCAGCACTAGCGCTACAAACAAAGACGCTCTGGTACTTTTCAACTTCCAAGCGGCGAGCATAAAAAACGGTAGCACCACATAAAATTGCCACTCTACTGAAAGCGACCACGTGTGCAGTAAAAGCTTTTTGCCCGAGGCAACATCAAAATAACCGGCCTGATCGAAAAAAAGAATATTCGAATAAAACAGAACCGCACTCAAGCTCTGTTTAGCAAGTAGCTCGAATTCAGCCGGATTAGAATAGAACCATCCCAGCACCAGCAAGACTATGCAAACTGCAATTAACGCCGGGGATATCCTTCTAACTCTAGCAAGAAAGAAACTAGTTATCTGCGAAGACACAGCCTTGCCGCTCTTATCTTCTAGTATTCGTGTAATGATTCCGGTCATTAGAAAACCGGAGATCACGAAGAATATATCAACGCCGGCAAACCCGCCGTTAAAGAAGCTAATTCCGAAGTGATACAAAACTACTACGACAACGGCCCACGCTCTCAGTCCATTGATGTCCGACCTAAAATTCATACGCTTTTAACCTTCCGTCAATGCTTCGATGCGCAGCACGTTGACGAATTTTGCCAGAATTTTTCTGAATTACGTAGTGGTATAGATCAGTCCAAGGAGGAGACTTTTGCTGCATAAGCCTGACAAGCAGCGAGCGCTATCATGGCTCGGTCACCGGTATCGGTAATGGCGATAATTCTTTGAGCATGCGCTGGGTCAAGTCGGGCGCGTACGGTTGCATGATCCACGCCGCCGGCGCCGGTGGAGGCTGGCAAATTGCAGCCCTTGGCAACGTCGCTTGCATCGAGGAGGACTGACAGGCGCACATCAGCAGTGGCAAGGCGATCGCGCAAGCGATCCTGATCACGTTGGGCATCGCTCATTTTCCTGAAGTGTGTTTGTTCGATAGTCGCTAGCCTTTGCTCGAGCGCGAGACGCTTGTCCTGCTCGGCCTGTTGCGCAGCGGCAGCAGCCAGCGTCACTTGGTTGAGGGCTTCGGAGTGCAGGCGGGCCTCTTCAGCCAACTGACTTCCATAACGCCAATTTTGGAACTGCCAAGCGCTACTGGCGCCGACCAACAGCAGCACCAGCGCTCCAACTGCTCTCCAAGGCACGGCTATCACGGCACGTCCCTGAAAAAGACGTGGCCGCCCAACTTCAAGGTCTGCTTCGCCTTCACCGACCAAGCCGGCGCCTTGATGCTTATCGCGTAATAGTGCGTGGCCCCGCCAGTGGGATCCGGCACCTTGCCGTCGATCACTTGGTCAGCAGCGATTCGCGCCTGCGCCAGCTCGCGGAATGGGATCTGCTTCACGCCGATCAGGAACTGGTAGTTCGGGTCAGCCTTGTTCCAGCAGCTGAACTGATATGGCTTTTGGCACACTCCCGCATACCCCTCACCCCACCACGATTTTTCCTTTCCATCGAACACACGGTTTCGCACTGTCCACGCCACGGCAATCTGGCCTGCAATACTCTCGCCGCGCGCCTCACCCCACAACGTTCGGGCGAGGATGTCTCGATCTCTTTCGGTTGCAGTCATCAGTATTCTCCAAGCGTAAAAAAACCCGCACTGTGCGGACTGCTATTCGGGCATGGCTGGCCATGAGGGGGAAGGGTCGGTGAGGTCAATGCGATTCACAGTCACCCGATATCGTTTCCAGGCGGTAAGTCGAGCAGACTCGTCTTCCGTGTCCATTCCTAAATCAACTGCATCCTGCAGTGGCGCAATTGCCTTCGTTGCAGCGCTCAGGAAATAGTCCCGGCTTGCGGTGTTGGATGAGAAAATTTGCTCAGGCGACGGAACGCTCGGTACAGGGGCGGAGAAGGCGCCGGTCGTTGCGTCGTATGTCCATCCATCGACAACATCCTCTGCTCCTGCCGTGAGCAAAATCCACTCCATACCTGGAGCGAACATTTCGTTGATATCGCCTTCGGTTTCGAAGATTTCGTGCACAACCCCATCGCTCACGCGTGCGTAAGTGAACATCAGCTGTATTCCTCAATGATTACGATGCCGTTGGTGCCTTTGCCGCCAGTCCGTGCGATCGAACTGGCGAGGCAGAGTGCGCCGCCTCCGCCAGCTCCGAAACCGGAGCCGTTTGTTCCGTCGCCAGAACCATTCACTGACGCACCACCAGCTCCCAGCAGGCTGCTTGCTCCTTGCCCGGAGTAGCCGACCGAAAGCGACGTAACGAATGCCATGGGTGGTGCTCCACTGTGGATACCCATGATGTTTGCGCCCGTGATAGATGTGCCCGCAGGATTTACGTTTGCCGTCAGCGGCGGGACGGTTGGGCCTAATTGGTTTCCACCTGTACCCCCACTGACGGAAATCAGCGAACCCACAGACGATGAACCACCATTACCTCCAGTGGTGCCTTGAACCCCAATACCACCCAGCCCCACAGTCACCGCAGCGGTAGCGGGCACGGTGGTGTAATAACCTTCCGCATAACTGCCAGAGCATCCGCCCGTTCCAGCCGAGATCTGGGAGGCATTAGTTGCGGTGGCGCCACCTCCAGCGGCACCGCCACTTACGAGCCGTATGCGGATCGCTTTCGTTCCAACAGACCGCGTATAAATCCCGCTTGTATTGAACACCGCCACATTGATGAGACGGCCGCCAGTGATGGCCTTTATCGCCGTGATGAGTTGGTTGTTGGCCGTCTCATTGGGAGCGAAGCCGGCAGCCGCGATAACGTTCAAAAGCTCTTCAGTTACGCTGTTACCCCACTGCGCAGGGATCAAAGACCCCGGCGTTCCAGTGAGCTGATCTTCGTCGACAAACTTGCCGCCAACCAGCCCAATGCCGGGGACACTTTTAGGAAAATCCACTGTTTTGCACCTCAGTCAAAATTGATATGAACAACGGTATGCGCGGGGGCTGGACGCTTAATCGAACACTCGAGTGGGTTTCCGGGATTGGTTCCGAATCGCTCGCCCCAGTAGCTAACACCGAAGCGGCGACCCTTTCGCTGTCGTCCTCCGGTGTTCAATGTCCACATGAACTGGGCTTTCCACGTCCCAAAATGAGCTACGCCAAAACGCGAACGCCCCATACGGGGCGCTCGATGCTCGGTGATGGTGGCTGCGGGATATCCTTGGCTCACGGCTATTTCAATGAAGTAGGCCCGGCTCTGCCCGCCTACTTCAACCAGGCGCCGGCGCACCGCCAGTCGGCGATCCTCGAACGCAGGGTTCGGGCCCAAACACGGATCGGGTAGGTTCATAACGGACTCCCAGTCCGGAACCAGTTCACTGATACCCGACGGATCCATCTCATTCAGCAGATCAACAGCCCTCGCATCCAGGCGGGAAAATTCGAGAGAAACTCCCGCCAGCACCAGATCAATCTCGGGCACCAGTTCGGGATCCCAGGCTGGCCCTGCGGGAAGCAGCCCGCGCAGCTGCTGGCGATACTGATCAGCGGTTCGCGCTACAGCCATGTTATGCCTCCAAAGGTCAGCAGCTCATTGGTTGCGGCTGGAACGTCCGAGGCTGGCAACGTCAGTGTGTGGTCTGTTTCGCCAGCAGCTGTGCTGATTGCCTCTCGGATATGGCTGATAAGCAGCTTGTCACCCAATCCCGCTTCCCGTTCATGTAGATCGATCAAGCTCGCAGTGATCGCCGCTCGTACCGCAGTCGTGTCCGGAACCGGGTGAATGCTGTAAAGCACGAGCTTTTTTGTGGGAGCGAGCACATACACTTCAGCGGTAACCGGGCGAAGTGGCTCGATGTAGTTTTTGATCTCAAGCAACTGAGCTGGACTCGGGACAGGCACTGGGTCGTTGTCGCGCATGACAAACAGCCCGACAGTGCCCGGCCCCAAGTAGTTGCCTCGACACCATGCGCGAGTCACGCCGGGAAACTCCAGCGCCCACGTTTCATAATCGTCGGCAGAGCCGCCATGCGGAATCACCCTGTAGGAGCGAATGACCCGAGCACGCAATGACTCGATGCTCTCCCGCGCAATACCCCCACTCAAGCCCGGCGCTATGACGGTGAAGGCATTGATGACGCCAGACACTGGCTGCACCAGCGTGAGCGCCAACCCCGGGTCAGCGTTGCCCAATGTGCCGGAATCCACAGCCTCAATCGTAGTGGTGTTGACCCCTGCCACAGTGGTGACCCCGGTCGTTACTCGGTACATCCGTCCATCAGCGGCCTGAAGTACAACGTCGGCATCAACAACCGCGCCAGCAGCAGCGCTGAAGGAGACGGCGCCTTCCGCAGCCTGTGCCGCATTTCGTGGCTGGTTCAGGCGCAGCGCGGCAATGCGCTCGAGTGTTTCTTCATCCGCCCTATCCGGAAGAATCTGCTCGGCAATCCAGTCGAGATACCCGTACAGACCATAGGCGGTGCCACTCAACGTTCTCGCCAGCACCTGCGCATCGGAACGACGGAGGGAGTCGCTGGCCAGATCGCCTTGTGTTCGGCTGATGAGTTCTGGCAGTGAAGGCGTATCAAACGGCATAGATCACCTGCCAAGAGGAGTTGGATTTGATTTCGATGCGATCGCCACCAGGGACGGTCAGGATGACAATCAGGTTCAGCCGGCTGATGTCGTGCTTCTCGCTGGCGATCTCCATTGCGAGAACCTGACCGTCATCGATCAGCCATTGAAGGGCTTCATGGGCGTAGAACTCGGCGTCACGCTGAGTGACATCGGTTAACTTGACCCGGCGCAGCAACCACAGCCGCGAACCGATACGGTCATCTGCAATGCTCGGATAGCTATCACCCCACCAGCCGTAAAGCTCTTCATCGTCAATCGGGTCATCGGTCAGTGCCCGGCCCCACGTGAACAAGCTGATGAGCACCGCTCGAGTGAGCGTGGTTTTTTGGTCAGCTGACGTAATCATCAGGTACCCGCCGCGGGTGGCCCGCTGTTGCCGTTGCCAGCCTGAACGTTGGTGTGGATATGAGTGATCTGACTGATACCACCAGCGACTTGATCACCCGTGGAAACAATCTTTCCGGTCTGATTGATCACCGGAGTATCGAAGTTCACCGCCGTGGTGGCCTTGATGTTCAACGTCTCGGTTTCAATGTCGATCACCCGCCCACGCTTGAAGTGCACCTTGTCGCCCTCGTCGGTGTAGATCGCCACCTCGCCGGACTTAAGCTCTTTGATCCGGTAACGGCGATCCGCAGCTACCACAACAACACCATGGGAGCGATCGCCGTTGAGGAATAGGGTGAGCACTTCAGCGCCGGCGAGTGGATTAGAGGTAAAGCCGTAGGGTTCGAAATGCTCGACCCCGTCCTTCAGTTCGCCGGCAGTCAGCTTCACCTGCAGCGTCTGCATCATTCTCCCAGCGGCAGCTAGCACCACGGTGCCGCGGGCCATCACGCTTTTCAGGCTCATTTTTTTGGCTCGTAATCTGCGGGGATGAGGTATTCGAAGTTGTCCGCCTTGCCGCCCTTCTTCAGCTTGCGGTCTTTGTGCGGGTCGTGCGGTTCGGGCTCAAATCCGTCCGGCGGGCCAACTTCCATTGTGGTGATCATGCCGCTGTCGGTCAGCGAGTAAGTCACCCTGGCGATGAGCATGATTCGCTCGAATCCAATGATCGGATCAATGACACGTACGAGGGAGTTGTGCTTCCACAGCGCGCCGTTTGATTGTCGCCAGCCCTGCACCGTGTAAGTGGTGGTGAGCGCTTTTCCCATCCTCGAGCCGCGCTCCCAGTTGGCCCGTGCTTGCGCCAGCTCGTTGGTCATCTGCCCGGATTCCTGAATGATCATTACCCGCTTGCGGGTCATTCGCGGATCAGACACAACGGCCGAAACCTCGGCTGCTTTCTCGCCGAATTCTTCATCAGTCCCGCTTTTCTGACCCAGCACCTGGTATTCGGAAAATACAGCCGAGAAGTCCAGCGGCGCGTCACCAGTCAAGATGTTGTTTCCAACTTCCAGCGCATCGAACGCGCGTACCGTGCTGCCTGGCTTTGCGAGTACCGCCATCCCTTTGGCATCGTCTGTTGAGAACACACGGAAAAGCGTCAGTAGACGGTCGATGGACTCGAAAACTGTCTCGCCCGGCTCGATCGTATGGTCTGACAGTTTCGCCCCCTCGGGGATCTCGCTGCGCACACGAATGCCGTACGGTGCCGCGAGCGCAGAGACAATCGCGAGAACACTTTGGTTGTTCCATTGGCCAGGCTTGTTGACCGCCGCACAATCCACCAGATCGGCGGTGAGCGAGCGGCCGCTGATGCTGGTGGTGATCTGTTGATGGTCGTAGCTGATGGGTGTGGCGAACACCCAGCCAGTCAGGACAAGATCATCGCCGATCTTTACCTGGCACTTCGCCCCCTGCTTAATGGGCAAAGACTCGATCTGGCCGGGCCACTTCCATGTGATGCTGAGCGTGAATGATCGGGCCTGATCTTCTAAGCCTGCGGTGATCTCAACCGACTTCCAGCCAAAGTAATCCAGACCGTCAACCGTAAGGCTGACAGCGTTGACATCTTCCATGGGTCACCTCTGGGCGATTTTGAGCGGGCGTGCCGGAACAAACCCGGGATGCCGCAAGCGGTTGCGCTGTACCACCTCCGATTCGCGGGTGGCATCTCCAAATCGGCGGTAAGCCAGTACCAACGCCGAGAGGGTCTCGGAAGGAGTGATCTCCACGAGCCGCACCCCGGACTCCGCAACGGCGGTCAGGTGTTTGACGATGGTTTGACGCAACGTGTTGAGCACCATGTAATGCTCTGAATCAGCCTTGAGTGAAGCCTGAAAGATGGCTTCATTGAGGTTGTCTCGCAGCTCAATAACGTCGTCGGCTACTGGCACGTCCACGCGCACAATGGGCTGAACCGCCTGCTGTTCAACAGACGGCACCGAAAGTGTCGACACAGGCTGGGACGCTACAGGCATTTCACTAATGATCAGTGCGACCTGCACCAGTAGCATGTCCTGCACAAGATTCGCCGCAGTCTGCGATGCAGCAGCGGCATCTACCCCTCCCAACTGGCTGACAGTATTTATTTTGACGACGGCTTCCGCATGCTGCGTGGAAGCCACCACAGTTTGTCGATAGTTCGAATCAGGCGCCTGCGCGAAAGAATTCGCTGAACCGCTTCCGTTCAAGCTCGCCTGCTGCGAAGGAGTAAGCACCGCTCCGTCAGAGCTTGATCCAGCAGAATTCCCCAGATACTCATCCACCGAAAAATCGCTGAAGTAACTGGAAAATAAAGACGACAGAGATTCGGGCGCATTCATCAATGATTGCGCGAGCCCGGTCAGATTCGTGAAGGCGCCGAGAATAGTGGAGAACTGTTGTTGGATGACCGTGTACACGCCCGACAGGCTGTTTCGCAGGCGGGCCAAGCCTAGACGTGCTTGATCCACTGTAGCCATGGCCGACTTATATCGCGCCAATGCCGAATCCAGCAGGCTGTCGGACGCCTTCACCACTTGCTGTTGAGTATTGACCTTCGCCGTCGGAAATTTTAGGGGGTTGTCCGGATAGAACGTCACCGCGAAGGCGGCCATGCCGCCCTGTTTGAAATCATGCGTCAGCTCGGCTTCACCAGCCTTGACCTGCATCCGGCCCAGCCAAGGGTGAACAAGCTCACCGGCACCAGGCGTTTGCACGGCCTCCATGAACTTGTCCCGACGCTCGAAACAATCATCGCCGATGATCCAGCAAACCAGCCGGTGCACTTGCGCCTGCTTGCCCAATTGTTCCGCGTACGGTTCGTCGCGTTGCGGAAACTCGTGCAATTGCACTTTCATACCCACGGGTACCGATGCCTGGGGGATCAGAAAATTGATCCCTCGGAACGATGCCGGAAGCATTTGCTCTCGCCATGTTTGTTCCATTCCCTACCCCTTCATAACGCCCACGGTTCGGGTGCCAACGTTCGGTTTGATCTTCAGTCCGCTCTGGTCGGTTTTTGGTTGCTCGACGGTTGTACCTGGCGGGGCACCGTTGATATTGATGTTGAGCTCGCCGTTTATCTTTTGCCCGGTCGCGGCGGCGGTCTGCTGAATAAGGCTGCCTGCCGGTGGCAACTGCGCGGGCGCGCGAAGTAGTTGGCTGTTATCGGCGGCCGGTGCCGGTGGCGAAACCACCGACTTGTCCTTGGCGATTTGCGCAGCATCCGCTCGAACTAATGGCGGCACTCGCTCAGGAGCGCGCATTAGCTTGCCCTTATCGATGCCGAAGGCCTGATTGTTTACTGCCGGCTGGTCTTGAGCGACTTTCGCTGCGTCGGCTCTAACCGTTGGCGGTACCTGGCCCGGGGCACGAAGTAGCTGGTCTTTATCAGTACCGAAGGCTCGGTTGTTTATTGCTTGCTGATCTTTGGCAACCTTCGCTGCATCGGCTCTGACGAGCGCACCGGTTCCACCACCGACACCAGCATTTCGCCGGGTTTGCTCTTCAGCAAATGCGTTTGCCTTATCGGTCGCGGTTTGCACGAGCCCTTTGTCGCCGACTTCAATACCCAACAACTTCATCATCGGTTCGAGGATTGGTCTGATCCTGTCCCACATCTTTTTGAAAAAGCCGACGATGGGTTCCCAGTTATTGATGATCATCCCGAGTGGTGACCAGTCGAACAGATCGCCAAGGAATTTCATCACTGGTGTGGAGACTGCATAGAGCACGTCCCAGATTGCAGTGAACAGCCCCGTCAAAGGCTCCCAGTTCTTGACCACCCAAGCCATCGGCGTGTACTGCCACGCCAACTTGATCCACTCCCAAAACACCATCGCCGGACGGCGCACCCGCTCCCACAACTTTTCAAAGAACGGAGCGACGGTTTTCCAGTTGGCGATCAGCAAGCCGGCCGCCAGCGCAATAACCCGAACGATGATTCCCACGGGGCTCATCGCAGTGACTGCGCTAAACAGTTTCATCGCCCACATAGCAGCGGTGACTGCTACGCGCATGACGCCGAAAGCCACACCCGCAGCCAACACACCTTTGATGAGTTGCGGATGTTCGGCCGCCAGAGCCGACACGCGCGATACCAGCGGCCCGATCTGCAACATCAATTCATTGAACGGTGGCAATAGAGCGTTGCCGACTTCGACGCCGAGACGGGTTACACGGTTTTGAAGAAGCTGCATTGCATTCGCGGTTGTGGCGGAACGCGCGGCATATTCCTTCTCCATCGAACCGGCAAATCCGGAGCCTTGAGCGACGTCTCTGAAACTCTTCTTTAGCAGATCGAGATTCGTCAGAAGCGGAGCAATTGCGGAAACCGATTCGGTTCCGAACAGCTCTGTTAAAAGTCCGGCCTGCTTCGATGGATCAACTTTAGCGATCCGCGCAAGGACATCTTCGATGGTGCCCTGCGCATCTTTTTGCATGGACTTGGCCAAGTCCTTTACATCGAGGCGCAGTGACTTGAATGCCTGGGCTTGCTGCTTGGTAGCTGAGCCGCCTTTAGTCAGCGCCAGCATGAAGTTCTTCATGCCTGTCGCGGCAACCT
Organism: Pseudomonas rustica; assembly: GCF_049959085.1. Taxonomy (NCBI): domain Bacteria; kingdom Pseudomonadati; phylum Pseudomonadota; class Gammaproteobacteria; order Pseudomonadales; family Pseudomonadaceae; genus Pseudomonas; species Pseudomonas rustica. The sequence goes on from NZ_CP188200.1 coordinate 4,320,485, forward strand.
CACTTGGCACGCCGACGCCCGCCAAAGTTGCACCCATAGCGGCAATCTGGCCGGACGCCAGGCCCGCAATGGCGCCGAGCGGCCCGATGCGAGTGACGATGTCTGCAATCTGCGCAGCCGACGATGGCCCGGTATTACTGAGATAGTTGATCTTGTCAGCCAACGCCACCACTTCAGGCTGCGTCAGCTTGAAGGAGGTGCGCCACTTGGCCATCATGTCGCCGGATTGATCCGCCGTCTGATCGAAGGCGATACCCATCTTCACTGCATCTTCGGCGAACTGTTTCAACTCACCGCGCGCGAAACCGGCTTGTCCACCAGCGGCAACGATCGCGGCAATGCCACTCGCTGCTACCGGCATTTTCTCCGACAGGTCGAGGACATCCTTGCTCATCTGCCGGAATTGTTCTGGTGTATCGAAGTCGACAACCTTCTTCACATCCGCCATGGATGTCTCGAACTCCATCGCTGCGCGAGCGCCTGCGATGAACGGTGCCGCGAACGCACCTCCTTGAACGACATCCTTGAAACCGATGTTGCCCAAACCAGACTTGCTCAACTGCTTGCGGAATCCCGCAACGTTTTTCGCAGCCCCTTTCAGCGTTGGCGACAGCTTGTCGACGCCGGTGATCAACGCCTTGAGCTGAAACTTATCCGGCATCACTGCACCTGCTGAATACGGTTGATTCGTTGGGCGTGCTCAAGCGATTCGCAGAGCACGTCGAGTGGCTTGGCCATCATCTGTTCGGGGTCAACCTTCCAGAACCAGGCCAAGTCATAGGCAACGGCAATCAGGTCGGTGATGGACTCGATGCCGCACTCATGAAAAAACTCGCAACGGCCCAGCTCAATGCGTTGAGGTCAGCCAGATCCAACTGGTTTACCGACGACGGAGGAATGCCCGCGCAGACCGCGATGTATTTGGCGGCCACATCCATGTCGAGGCTGACTTCTTCGTTTTTGTCGATCTTGTACGGCAGCGCCTTGATCGCCCGCACTTCCTGCACCGTCGGGCGGCGCATAGTCAGCTCGGTGACGGGGTCACCGTGCGCCTCGATCGCAACCTGCAGCTTCACTGATTCACTCATTGCCAGCTCCCTTTCACACCATCAAATTGCAACTCAACTGTACCGTCCTCACCCTTGTGCGAGGGCTCATCGACGAGATAAGCGCCGGACAGGACGTACACCCGGCCGTTGCTAAATTCACACGTCACGGTCATGTCTCGCCCGTTGGCCAGTGCTTTAATCGGGAAGCTTTGCGGCATGAGCGCAGTCATCTTGATATACGCGGCCAGCTCTTCCTCTTTGAAGAAACCGGGCCAGACTGTCTCGCGTTTTTTGTCCATCAGCGGTGCTTCTGCACCACCGGTAATCGTCAGCTGCGTACCGTCTACTTTTACGTACACGGTGCCGGCTACTTTTTCGCCCATGGTCTTTGTCTCCAGAATGAAAAAGCCCGCACAGGGCGGGCTGGGTGTTCAGGGTCAGCGTTACGCCGCTTCGTCGTACTGGAGGCGGAACTGGTTGAGCAGCGCGAAAATGCGCAGACCGTTGATGTAGTCCGGCGGGAACAACACGTTCACGCGGCTCGGGTCGTTGCTGTCGCGCTCTACCACCAGGTGCTCGGCGAAGAGCTCGCCATTTTCGACATGCCCTTCCAGCTCGAGCTTGGCGTACTGGGCAATCAGCTCGCCGCGGATCACAGCAGGTGTGACGATCGGCTGGCCATCACCGAAGCGGGTGCCGTCGTTCGCCAGCTTGTGCCGGCCGTACTTGCTGGTAATGACACTGCGCATATGGCGCACGATGAAAGCCGACTGGTGCATTGTCTCGCTGTCCTGATACGAGTTGTCGACCTGGCCGTAGGCGTTCTTTTGATAGGTGGTGATCGAGCGCTGAATGCGTACGTAGCCGCCCTCGTAATACGCGGTGGCGATGCCGTAGTTCAGCAACGACTGTCGCTCGGTGAGCGTGAAGCGGTCGCTGGCCGGTGCTGGATCAACGCCGGGCATGCTGCCGCTCTGGGTTGGCCGGCTAGCATCGGCGGAGATAAACACCGCCGTACGTGCTGCAAGTGCCGCAGCCTGCACCCATACCGGTTGAGGCACTCCGGGTTCGACACCCTGAATAGTCATGTGCTGATCGTTTCGCGCCTGCCCCGCCGCGACCAGCGTGCCCAGTGTGCCGCGCTTCGCAGTGTAGACGTGACCGAACAATTGCTTGGCCCAGCTCCAGCGGCCGGTGCTGTCGTCCATCGCGTCTTTCCACGCATTCAACGTGGTCGTGTCCGACCATGGCTGACACAGAAACTCGAAGGGCTCATCACCCAGCGCTGCGATGGCATCGACGACATCCGGAGCACCGACACCCGCGGTCATAGCGGTGGTTGCGACGGTCAGCCCCGCTGGGGTGGATTCGCCATTGGACTTGCCCAGGCGATTCATCGAAATGCTGATGTCATTCCCGCTTTCGCCTTTCCATTTGCAAGTCAGCGTTACCACGCCATTGGCGGCAGCGGCAGTCACTGGCAGATCAGGTGTTGCATTAATTTTCACCGCCAGCGCGGCGGCAGCGATCGTGGCAGTCGCAGCCGATGCGATCACCGATTGCACGCGCACACCACCGATGTACAGGTTGAGCGAGCCGGCTTCCGTAGCCGCGCCAGTGATGGTGATGGTCGCAGAAGCGGCCACGCCAGTTTCGCCCTGCAGCGGCAAACACCAGATCTCGCCGATAGGGTCGGCCTTGCGCCAGGTCTCATACATCGCGGCAAGCATCGAACCTTGGCCGGCGATGCTTTTGGCAATCGCGAGGCTGGAAACCAGCATCAGCTTGCCGATGCTTTCGCTGTTCGCCGCATCGTTAACCTGAGCGACGATCAATCGGCGCATAGCCGATGAGGCACTGTTTGCAGCCGAATTATCCATCTCCGCGTAAAACAGCGGGACACGGATATCGGCGGGAATGTTGCTGAATCCGATGGCCATTATTTGCCTTCCTCGATCAGCGCCGGTTTGGCTTTGGCGGATGGGGGTTCTACAGCTTTGGTCTTGACGTCACCGTCAGCCAGGCGGCGGCGCCACCAGGCATTGTCGGGGACTTCCCGGCCTTCAACGGGCAACAAGTCGCCAGCCTCCGGATCGGGCACAGAGCGGCCAGCGGCCGGCACCACAGTGATGCGCTTGGTCATGGTGTTACGTCTCCAGTGAATGCAGCTTCGATGCGCCCGTCCGGGCCGGGTTGTTTCAAATTGGGGTCTGCGGGGTCGATGCAATCCATGGTGATGGTTGCGCCGGTGAAGCCGGGCAAACCGTCGAGCTCCCACTCCTGCCATGTCTCTGGCGGTTGGTCTGACCGATTGCGGCCGAGCTGAAATTCCGAGAAGAAAGTGAACTGATAAACGACTCGAGCGCGACTGATGTGTAAAAGCGCCCCTTTTCCGTATTGGATTTGCGTGTATTCCGGGCCAGGCTTCCAACCCACGAGCGCCCGCCAAAGCTCGGCGCGGATCTCGTGCAGCAGGTCATTGTCTGCCTGGCCGCGCTCGTCCGAAGTTTCCAGGACAATGACCACATTGAACTGATCAAGGATGTCTTGGATAACGACGTTCTGCGCCCTGCTCGGCGCGGCTGCATCCGCAGTGGCGATTACATATGCCGCAGGCAAAGGGAGCTGGGCGCTATCAACGACGGCGTCCCAATCAATCCCGCCTGCCACACGGCCGGCAAAGGTTGGGCACGTCAGCCGCAGATGGGCAACGATAGGATTCAATTTCATGCGGGTGTCCGGAGCGACGATCAACCCAGCGCGTTTTCGAACGCGGCAGAGAGAATCGATTGAACTTGCGAGGCCGAATCTTGGAGCGCGTCGGCCATGTAGTTGTCACGTGGTGTAATGCGCCATTCGCCGGAAGCCCGCTCAGCAAGGGCAGCAGCACGCTCACCTCGCGCGCGGCGGTTGGATTTCCCCTTCCCCTGCCCCGGCGCAAGTTTTCCAAGTCTCCGGCCTTTCTTCACGCCGTAGTGCAGATAGGCAGGATAAAACTCTGCCATCGATGAGGTTTTCGTCGGGGATATGCGAACGAGGAATCCGGAGCGGGACACCTTAAAACTGACTGATTCGACAGTGGCCCCCGTACGATTCACTGGGTACCCGTCCTGACCTTTGCCAAGTACCAGGTTCATCTGGGCTCGCTGCACGATTAACAGCCCGACCTTGCGCATCCCGGCGCGGATCTTTCTTTTGTCGAAAGCGTCTCGCTCGAAGTTCTCGAAGCCCTCGACGTGAAGGTAGCCATCGATCGATGCGGAGTTAGACATAGATGCCTCCACCAGGTTTGATCAGGCCAAGCTCCTCGACTTCCAAAACGACGAATCGGCCGCGGCCGTTCATGTCAAAGCCGCGCTTCACACGATAAAGGGTTTCCTGATGAATCACTTCGTAGGCCGTCGTGATGCCAGTGCGAAATCGCAGGAATATCCGGTGGGTGATTTTGTTTTCGGTCTGTGCGCTGTCTGTGTAGACAGCCGAACCGACAGGTTCAATCTTTGCCCATCGCGGGTTGAGCTGCGAGAACAGCGACTGCAGACCCAAGTCCTCGGAGGGCGCATCGTCTCGGCGACGCAGAGTGACATGCTTGTTGAGCTCGCCAGCACTAGGTTCGCGATATGCCATTCAAACCCCCATATCAATTCTGTCGGGTTGCAGCAGCGATCGCGAACCGTGTGGTAGCTCGATCACGGACGACGTATTGATTCCGGTAACCGTGTCCTCTCGGCTCATCCATAAATGGCCAAGCGTAAGCAGGCAAGCCGCAACGATCGATTTGTTTATGACCATGCCGCGCGCGACTGCCGTGCAATCTCGCAAAGCCTCAGAGAACAAAAACTCTGCATCCGAAAGGGCAGCGCAGCGGTCATCCCAGTTTTCAACAGCTTCCGCGCCCGTGACGGCCAATTGGTATGCCGCGCGAGCAGCGAGGCGCGCAGCAGGGACGCCTGCGCGCGCAGCAGCCAAGGCCGCAGCGTCGGCATAAAACCGTCGCTGCAAGAACTTCTGTGCGGCGGTTTCAGCACTATCAAGCTTCGACTGAACGTCTTCGGCATCCTCGAATTCCGCCCGAAGGTGCTTCATTGCCAATTCGATGCTGATCACGCTCATGATTATCAGGCCTATTTCTTGGTGCTTGGCTTGGGCGCCGATTTATTGTCTGGGTTCGGCGCTTTTTTGTTTTCAGGCTCAGCCGCCGCTTTCGAGTCGTAATCTTCGATCAATCCGTTCCGATGGAGATCCCGAGCAAGTGATTCGTCAATGACGACCTCTGCGCCGCGTTTAACGTACTTCTCTTCGATGCCCAACCCATCCGCGTTGAACCCTTTTACGGTTTTCACAGTTACATCTGGCATAAGTACTCGCGCCCAGTTTCCTAGGCGCGCTCCTGTTAGGACTGAAGACGCTTAAGCCGCGTCGAATTCGCCGTGGACAAAAGACTCTTCGCGATACACCGCGAGTGCGAGGCGCTCTTCAGCTCGGATGGTGACCATGTTCGTGCGGAAGTTATCGCCGTCTTCGGTGGAAACTTCGACCGCAGCCTCTTCACGATCGAACACTTGAGCGGCGATATTCATCGCGCCTACCAGGAACTCACCTTCCGGTACCGCGTTGCTGTCTACCACAGGCAATTTCCAAAGACGCTGCGCGCCACCTTCTTGGACATTCACCCAGATGTAGGAACCGTTGGCGTCCTTGGTCAACTCGATGTCAGCCCAGTCAACCGGGTTCAGCGCGATAGCCGAAGCACGATATTCAGCGATACGAACTTGCAAGATTGCACGACGTAACGTATCGATTTTGGTATCGCCAGCCTTGCGCAGAGCATTGTTGAACGCGGAGGCTTGAGGAATCAGACCGAGCATGTTTCCGCCGACACCATTGCCCGCAATCAATTGCTCTTCTTCTTTGTACTTCAGGCCGTAAATCGCACGCCCATTGATGTAGCTCTGCAACAGCGGGATATCCGACAGCACTTGTTTGGATGCGCGGAACCAGTGGGCGATCGTTACAACGTTGGTGGTTTTCAGGCTGAAGGAAATATCAGACTGAGCCTTTGCTGCACCTTCAGTCGCCTGAATAGCAGCCATGTTTTGGAAGCCACTCTCCTGGACATACTCGATGGAGCTGGAGCTGGTGCGGCCCGGCATGATCAGATCACGGATGACGAACTGCCGATCAGGCTCGGCGAGCACGCCGGGTAAACGGGTGGGCTGGATGCCAACACCAACACCGCCGGTTCCGGTAGTCGCGCTGGTGATATTGGTGACGGCTTTGCGGCCGATCCGAGCGATGCCGCGACCACGGGTTTGCAGCGCTTGGAAGTCCTCGGAGTCAGACAACTCCTCACCGGCGGACTTTTGCTCAGCTGGGTCGTTGGCGGCGAAACGGCGCGCCATCTTTTGCTCGATATCTTGCAAACGATCCTGTAAACCCAGGCCATCATTAACCAGCCCGTCGAGAACTGTTTTGGTTTCGGCCAGAATGGTGCCGTGTTCTTTGATTTCATTGCTCGCCTTCTCGGCGAATGCCTTGATTTCTTTGTCCCGCTGATCGAGCAGATCATTGACCGCTTTCAGCTGAATCTGATCGCCAGCGTGTTCCTTACGCTGCATTTGACGATGCTCGGCGCGAGCGTCGTTGCTCATGACGTTGTGCATGGTGAATCCTCAAAAAGAAGGGAGAACCAGCGCCGGACGCGATTTAAGCGCCTCGACGATTTCGATGGCTGCCAGGTCGCCCTCGGACTCGCTCCGGAGCAAATGCTGCAGTCCGCGATTGGCAATCACCGCAGACTGAGTTTTCGAGAAGCCTGCCTCGCGCAGGAGCAGCTCAAATTCGGGCATCGAAGGCAGGCCGCCGTGGGCAAGCTTCGATTTAATAGTGTCGGTACGTGCCTCGTCGTTCGCCGGCACAGTCACGATCGATATTTCCACCAGGTCGAGTTTGGTCAGTGTGCGAACCCGAGTCTTTTCGTCGAACTTGGAATCGCGCACGTAGTACCCGATCGATAGGCCAGTGATTGAGCGCGACTGCATTCCACGGAAAGCGATGCGGGCATAGGGTGCGTCAGCCAGCCAGAGGTCACCGGAACCGAACAGCCCGCGATCATCTTCTTTCAGGCTCTCGATATCCCAACTGCCGATAGGCTCGCCGGTACGGTGCTGCCACAACACTGGAAACGTTCGGCTTTTCGCTTTCGCTTCTGCGATGGATTCAAGAAAAGCACCCGGCGCCACCACCTCGTTGTAGCTGTCAACCACGCCAAACACTGATCCGTAGCCAGAAAAAAGGCCGTCGTCGCCGACAGCCTTCACGTCGTAGTCGAATGAGCGATATTTCACCGCCACCGATTGGTCTTTTCGGTTCATTCAGAATTACCTTTTGGCTTGTCGTTGAGCCAATCAATGAGCGCGGATCTCGCTTGCTGAGCATCGCCTGCCCCTTCGCCCAGTTTGTCGATGGGAAGCATGTTGGACTGCACCGTAAGCTTCGCGGCGTTCCCCCCCTGAGGAGCGAGGTTCTCTTTTATGCGGCAGTCGTCGCGGGTATAGATCCCGTTCTGCGTCATCGAGCTGTAGAAAGCTGCGCGGGCAGCGCTATCGGCGCGAAGTAGACCTTCTGGATTGAACTTCGCATAGAAACGCCGCCGCTCATCAGGTCGAAGCAAGCGACGATTGATGCTCTGCTCGATTCGCTTCATCCATGGCAACAGGGTAAAGCTGAGGAATCCGAGCATTTGCTGTTCCATGCCAGTTCCCCAGCTAGTGCTGTTCGAGGTGTGACCAACCATCCAAGGCGGCACACGAAACCAACGGCAAATTTCCTCGACATTGAAAGCACGGGTCTGAAGCATCTGGGCATCCTCGGGTGTCATCGACACCTGCTGATATTTCATACCCGCCTCAAGCACCATCGTTTTGCCGGTGTTAACCGCGCCTGCAAACTTTGCTGCCATGTCCTCGCGAATGTCTTCGCGCTGTGCTTTGTTCAGGATCTGGTCGGTTGAAAGAACGCCACCCAACTTCATGCCGTTGGCGAACATCTTGCTCGCCGACTCATCTGCCGCCATGGCTGCGCCGAATACGTTGCGCCCCATCGCAAGTGGGCTCAATCCGCACAGTGGATCGGTGCCGAACCCGCGTGTGTGCATCATCTGTTCATCGAGCAACGTGTGCGATTTCCCGTTGCTGTCGATAAATCGGTATTCGATTGAACCATCACTCAACCGCCGCGGTGGCGAAACCGATTGCGGTAGCAGGAATTCGAGAGACGAAACGTCTCTCCCCGCCAGAGTCGGTTCGTTGAAACTGTTGCCCGACAGCAACAAGCTGGCCACCACGCACTCCCAGAACTCGACGGGAGTCTGATCGGCATTGGGTTGAACGCTGATCACCCGGTGAACCGGATGCGCGCTGGCCACTACTGGTACTCCCTTTTGATCCTCGTATAGAGCTATCGGCAATGTTGCCAAGGTTTCCGCAATCAATCGAACGCAAGCCCACACAGTGGACAGTTGCAGTGCCGTTTGCTGGCTCACGGTCTTGCCCGATGCCGAATCAGTGCCGTAAAAACTATTCCAGAATGAAGCGTCTCCCAGCCCGATTCGGCGCCCGACCCAACCAGCGAGCGAGGACTTCATCAGCCCAGGCTCAGCAGACTTGTGCAACGCCTGGCGCAATACTGCCTTGAGGGATCTATCCACCGGTCAACCCCTTACGAATAAACCCAGCCGCGATCAGAAAGGAAACGCCGCCCGCCACCAAAGCCCAGCCGAGGCCAGCGAGAACAAATATTCCAGCGGCGATAAGACAGAACGCGACGACGGCCACGGCGATAAATAGGATCAGGCCTGTTTCCATGGTCAGTTATCCAACGATGATTGGTTTGGAGAAGAAGTCGCTGATGTTGCCGCTGTTGTCGCCGGCCAGAATAATGACCCGGCCGATAGCCATGATCAGCGCTATCGCGCCATCAATTTTGTTGTCATCGCCCTGCTTGATCGGGCGCACGACGTCATTGTTTCCGGGCAAGTTTTTGCCAATAACGTTGCTGACACACCAGGTCATGATCGGGTTGCCATCGTGATGGAACCGTCCCGACTCGATGGCCGCTTCAAGCTCCTTCATCGGATCCGACATGTTCGTGTAGTTCTGCGTGATGGTGATCGGGCTGAAGCCCTCGTCATCGAGGTCGTGCATCAGACCAGACGCACCAAACGGATCGATTGGACACTCTCGAATAGGCGCCTGATGGTTAGCCTCTTTCGTGTCTTCAAGGATCTCCCGGTAATCGATCTCGGCGCCTTCAGTGACATCGAGGTGCTGAGAGTTGATCCAAGCCTGAAATCTTTCCGACATGCGCTTGTTGTCGCTGTTGAACGCAGTGTCTTCTGGCACCCAGAACTTCGGGGCAACGCTGTAGTAATGCGTCTTTCCATTGATCACACGCCAGAACAATCGGGCGCGAGAGTTCATATCCAGTTTGCGAGCCAGGTCGAAGCCAGCTATCCACTCCTGCCCCTCGAACTGCTCCAGCGTAAGCGTCGTGTCCTCGCACGCTTTCCAGCTTTCCATGTTGTAGAAGCCGGCCTTGGCGCTCACCCAAAGATTGAGGTGCTTCGTTTTGAATGTGTTGGTGAACCTTGCGGAGCGAATCGCCCGCGCTTGCTGGCTTTCCAGATACTCCTGAAAAACAGAAACCCCATGATTGGGGTTGGCCTTGGCCAGCATCATCGGATCAGTCCAGTCATCGCCCTCGTCCAGCGTCCATATCCAACCAAACAGTTCGTCGTCCGGCACCGTGCCTTCGAGCATTTCGATCACTTGCCGACGCTTGTCGTAGCACGGCCCTTCGATATCCGAACCAGCGGTGGTGATGATGAACATCAGCGGCTGCCGACGGGCGCCCATACCGGTGAGCATGGTGTCGTACTGAGCCGAGGTCGGGTGCTCGTGGTATTCGTCGACAATGGCGCAGCTCGGTGAGGCGCCGTCGCCAGGGTTGCCAATCAGCGGTTCGAACCGGCTGAAGTCGGATGGGATGTTCATGTTCGAGGCGTTGACCTCGATTCCAGCGGCCTGGATGAGCAGCGGTGACTTGCTGACCATCAACTTGGCAGGCCGGAAAACCTCCCAGGCTTGCTTCTCAGTGGTGGCGCCGGCGTATACCTCGGCGCCAAACTCATCATCGGCAACGAACATACTGATGCCCACACAGCCAGCGACGACAGACTTGCCATTCTTGCGCGGCACTTCCCAATAACTTTCACGGAAACGACGGTGACCACCCTTCTTCTTTACCCAGCCGAAGGTGGCGGCAAGGCCGAACAACTGCCATGGCTCGAGGGTGATGAGCTGACGCTTGAACGCCCACTCGCCCTTGGTGTGCGGAAGTAGTTGGCTCAACTTGAGCTTTTTCTCAGCCTTGGCGGCATCGAACTTGTAGCGGAATCCGCGCTTGCGGCTGGCGGCCAGATCGTCGAAGTGACGCTGGATCGCTTGGTGAACATACCGGCACGCCGGCACCTTCCCACGCAGAACGGAGCGCCCCCAAGCCGTCGCCTTATCGACGTTCGGCGTAGGGGACTTGGCCATTTAGGATCTCAGTAGTTGAGCGAACTCATTGGTTTGTTTTTCCTTGTTACCGCCTATCAGGCGCGACCGGCTTGACGGGTCAAGACCCAGCATCGAACCGAAGGTCACCATCTGCCGCATCGCCTCGTTTGCCGCAGTCAACGCAGGATTTTTCATAGGACTGCCTTGAGCGGAACTGACAACGATGCCGAACTGCTGGACTGAATCTTCGGCCATCCGCCACTTGCTATAAGCAGTACAAAACGCCTCCACGTTGTGAAGGTCGGTCAGGGCAATGACGTGTTCGCGGAGCAATTCCGGGACAACCATCTTCCACATGGTGGCGGCGATATCGCTCATCCACTCGGGCGGATCGATGTCTTTTGTGATTTCTGAAAACTGCGGCTCGGACGTGTTCAGCGCCCGCTTGCCGGGATTACCGGCTAGTGCTTTTTTGGCCGTTGGCTTGGGTTTGCGACCACGGCCGGCGACCGTGGCGGTGCCTCCCATCGCGCAACTCCTGAATTTTTAATTTCGCGGGCGTAAGAGAAAGCCTGGGCGGACGGTCTAGAAGCAAAAACCTCTGAGCTTTTGACCCTCCCCCTCCCTCTTGGATGGGAATGCCTCTCATTTGGCTCGTTTTCGTGCATTTCGCACGATTACCGCCTCGGATTGCCCCATCCGCCGTCCTCAGACGCCGTTTTCGTGCTGTGACAGCTATGGCAGAGCGACTGCCAGTTGCGACGATCCCAAAACAGGGTCATGTCTCCCTTGTGGGGGACGATGTGATCGACCTCTGTTGCGACCACGACCTCGCCGCGCCGATCATGCTGGGCACACAGCGGGTGTTTGATGAGGAAACCTTTGCTCGCCTTCTGCCACTTGTATCCGTAGCCGCGTTGGGTGCTGCTCTCACGCTGAGCCTCAACACGCTTGGCTATTGCAGCCTTGGCGAGCTCGGCATGGTCGTCGCAGTAACGGGCATTCCGCGTGAGCGTCCTGCAGCCCAACGCTGTGCAGGGCTTCTGTGGACGCAATGGCATAAATGTCTCTTCTATTGTGTGACGCGCTCTACTGCCTCAGCTGCCTTACCGGCAGCCTGGCTTGCGACGTCTGCGGCTTGAGTAGCTGTATTCGCTGCTTTGGTTGCTTTCTCAGCGGCAGTTCCCGTCTTACGGGTTAACTCGTCCAAACGCTGGTCGCGCTCATTCATTGCGGCGGCATATGCGCCGCGTATTTCCTCGACCTGCTGGGACTGCTTTTCCGCCAACGACCAGTAACAGGCCTGATATCCAAGCACGGAACCACCAGCAGTCAGCACGATGGCGATAGCCCACACTTCAGCCCGACGCCACCAGCGACGAGCAATGAACTCCATTGCGCATCTGTCCATCACACGACACCTCCGAGCTTATTGCGCAGGCGTGTGATTTCGTCGCTCTGCAAGGTAACTCGCTCCGTGAGTTGGGCGACCTGACTGGTCAGCGCTTCAATCTTTCCTTCCATCCGGCCTACAGAAGCGGCCAAGTCGTTTCGCTCTTTTGCGAATTGGTCGGCACGCGCTTCTGCTTCCTTCCGAGCTGTTCGCTCCGAATCAAGCAACTCATTGAGCCGGCGGACGGTGCCGATATCAGCGTTATCCATTGCCCGATCAGCTGCGTCTTTCGATAGGAATTTCCGCAGCCACAAGAAGCCGCCAAGGATCACGGTGGCACTGCCGCTCAGCCAGGTAACGGTGCCTGCGCCGAGGTCGGTAGGATCCATCACAGCTCCGGGAAGAAAAGAGGCCTGCGTGGCCTGGGCAATGCCCGAAAACGAAAAAGCCCCGGCAAATGCCGAGGCTTTGTGAATTGTAGAAAGCAAAAAGCCCATCTCAGAGACGGGCTTTGCACGCGGAAAAACCGCAAAGTAACTGAAATCTATAGATCGCCCCCGGCCCTGTCAAGCGGCTTCGCGACGAATATCGAGAGCTCCATCAATCCAGGCAACTCCAGCCTTCCAGAGCTGCCGAGTCTTCTCTTCGCCGAACTTCATTTTCTTACCCACCTCCATCAATGAGGTGTCGCGACTGGTGTAATAGCGCATCAGCACCTGACCGCATTCCGGGTAGCGTTTCAGAAGCCGCCCCATCAACCCGTCAATCATCAGAGCATCGTCATCAGTGATCATCGGGGACAGGATTGTGTTTTCTCGGGATGCACAGCAGGAAACGCTCGAGCCAAGGACAACCCAACGGCCCCAATGCTCCAGCAGATCCTCGGCGGTGCGTTCTTTAAATGATGGTGTGAAGGCCATGGCTCAATCCCCTGTGAAGTTCGATCCGCCGGCGCCGCGGCGGTTGTTCTGTTCGTAGTACTCGGATACACCCATGGGTGAGCCGGTAATTCGCCGATCGATCTGCTGGCACGCAATCCGAAGATTAAAGCCAAGCTGCGTGACCAGTTCTTGCAGTTCAAGCGCCTGACCGTTGTCCAATCGAACCCAGCCCGATGCATGGCATTTGAGGCAGTCGAGTTCGTGGAACATGCCGTTGACGACCGCCTTCCCCTTGCACGCTCCGCAGGGCGCCAATGGGATCACCTGCTTTTTGAATGCGGGTCCGTGGGACTTCTTCATACCGCCTCCAGCAGTTGGAAGTGGAGTTTGGCGACATCGACACCAGCCTCTGGGCGGTGCGCTACCTGAACCTCGAAACCGTCTTTCATGGTGATCAGCAGATACGTGTATCCGTTGAATTTGCTGAACCGAATCGAGCCAACCAGCGCGGGATTCACGGCGAGACCGGAGTGCTGATCGAGCAAAATCATCATTTTTAAACCTCGCCTATGGTTGTTTCTTGAACGGCCTTGCAGGCCCTATGCTCTGTGGCTTGCAGCGGATTACCGGAATCTTCAAATCTAACGCCGGTCAATCCGTGAATCGCTGCAAACCCTTTCTGATCTAGATGCGCGTGCCACTGTTCGAGGGCATCCCGCTTGCGGCTCATTACGTCCGACTGGATGTAAACTTTTACGTTGTGGCCCATCGCGTGGTTGATCAGCAGCTCGCCGATCAGATGGTCAACGCCGAGGTCTGCCCAACCGGTACGGGCCACCTTGCGCAGGTCATGGCTTGTCCACTCGCCCTGCCCCAGCCGACGGAACACTGCGCAGCCTTGAGCCTCACCCAGTGCTTTGCCGTTGCGTGCCGGGAACAGGCACTGCCCCTCATAGCCTCGGGCGTACTGCCCTTCGCGATACTTCACCAGCAACGTGCAAACCTGCTCGGTCAGGGGCAGGTGATGCTCGACGCCGGTCTTGGTGTTCTCGGCCGGGATAAACCACTCGCGTTCTGCCAGGCTGATGTGCGACCAGCGCGCCATGCGGGTTTCGCCGATCCGGGTGCCGTGACACAACATCATCAGAGCCAGCATGGAATCCAGCGGCGCGGTGGGCATGACCTCGGCCAACTGTTGCAGCAGGCCTTCCAGTTGAACGCCGCGCAGGCGAGACGGCTTGATCCCTACCTTCGCCTTGGAGAAGTCGTTGAACTTGATCGCCGCCATCGGGTTGGAGGTGATCAGGCCCAGCTTGGCAGCCTGACGAAACGCCAAGGCCAGCAGCTGGAACACCGAACGCACGTAGTCGATGGAGATCGTTTCCTGCAACGGCCACATCAGCAGGTTGTCGAGTGCGGCCTTGTCGATGCTGATCAGCGACAGATCACCGAGGCGCGGCTTGAGGTGACATTTGATCATCGACGCGCCGGTGTTCTTGCGCTTAGTCGAGAGGTTGCGGTCGCGCGACATGCGATCGGCGAACCAGTCGAGCAGCTCGCCCACGGTGTCCCACTTCGACAGACTCGCGCCTTCGCCAGCGGCCAGGCGCAGACGAATTGACGGCAGCGCCGCGACGACCTGCTTGTGGGATAGCTCGGGAAACGTGCCGATTGGGTTCCATTTGCGCTTCAGCACCAGGTACCACGAACCGCCGGTGCGGGCCTTGTTGAAGCGTAGGTACAGGCCTTTGTTTTCGAGGTCGCGAACGTCTTGCACGCTGCCGGCCGCCTGACGCTTGAGTTCGGCTTCGGTGATCTTCACCGCGGCAGTACTCATGGTTTCGCTTCTGTGCAGAAATCAAACGCCCAGCAACCGCTACCCCAAGTCCAAAATGCCCAAGGCCTTGCAAACGATATCCAGCGGCCGAGGACGTCGCGGAAACCGTGTCGACTGCCGCAATGCCCGCACACTCGGCGGTGGGAAAACGAGTTTTCAAACTTGGCGTCAAACGGGCAGTCATGAACCTTCAGGCAATCCACGCAGATCACGACATTTTGGAACGGGCCGGCCGAGGCCTTTAGTTCGTCCATTTGTCGCAGCAAACGATCAAAGTTCGGAGTTGTGAGACTTGCTGCATCCATGTTTCGTGGAAATCCAATCCGCTTCAGGGCTTCTGACTGAATGTGCTGATTGTCTACGAGCTTCATGCAGCCACCACTGTAGGTGCGAGTCGAAGGTAGGCGCGGATCTGCTCCATCGCGTCGAAGTGCCCACGGCAAACGATCGCCAGATAGCCTTGGTCGTTCAGTTTGCGCAGGCGCTCTTGCTGGCTTGCCGAAACTGCCGCGTCGTTCGGCGGCGTGGCCTTGAATTCGATATACAGACCGAAGTAACCGCC
The DNA here is from genome assembly GCF_049959085.1 of Pseudomonas rustica. NCBI lineage: Bacteria > Pseudomonadati > Pseudomonadota > Gammaproteobacteria > Pseudomonadales > Pseudomonadaceae > Pseudomonas > Pseudomonas rustica. The sequence goes on from NZ_CP188200.1 coordinate 4,335,767, forward strand.
GCGCGCCATGCTCAAAACCAGATCAGGAATGCCGGCCTTCACGCCTTGGGCTTTGAGTTTGGCGGCGACCGCCTTGACCCGGTGACCGCCGTTTGGGACGTGGTAGATCAGATCGAACACCGCCGGGCAGCACAGCTCGAGCTCACGCATCAGCGCGGCCTGTTCGAGGCCTTCACGGTCAACCGGCTTAGCGCGCCCGGTTCTCGGCTTGAATAACTTCGGAATAATCGGCTTCATCTACGATCACCCCGTGCTTTCCGCTGTGCGCGATGAACCAGCCCACATATCTCTCGGAGCACCCAGCACCCAAGCACCAACAGGATGAGATAGGTCATCGGGTCTATCATGCGGCCCCCTTTACGGTGAGCATTCCAGCCCGGATGAGGGCTTCATGGGTTTCGGCAATGGCGCGCGGCATGTCCTGCCAATCAATCTCGCCGGCGGCGCGGCCATCGATCACGTCGTGGCAGTTTGCGCAGGCATACACCGCAACGGTGTCGAAACCCTTCATGCCCATGCCCTTCTGCCCACACGGCAGATGGGCGAGCACGGTGGTTTCGGGGTTGTGGTTGCAGATGCCCGGCATCCGGACGGTGCATTCCTGGCCGTTGGCAGAGGCACGAAGCTTCTTCGAAGTCACGCGCATGGCGGTCTCCCCGTCGTGACGTCGACGACCTCATAGGTACCCGGCCACATCCATGCGCCGTAACGCTTGGCCATGGCCTCATCCGCAAACAAAGCCAGTGCGTGATCCGGAGGGGAGCTCAAGTCGACCTTGAACGAGCAGCAGAACACCGCGAAACGGTAGGTATCGATCTCTGGGACAGCCAGACGGCGATCAGCCACGGGCACCTCCAAGCTTGGCGCGCAACTGTGCCAGTGCATCATTTCCAACCTCTGGAGTGACCTTCGCAGCGACTCGAGCGGGAAGCCCTTTGGGCATGGGTTGTAGCGGGAGACCTGAGAGTAAGCGCCGAACCGTGATGGTGTAGTTGCGCTCAAACAGCTTCAAACTCAGCGATGAGTCGAGCTTGTTTAGGCTTTCGAAACCGCACTCCTTGGCGGTATGCCAAACCGCGTCATGTGACCACAGCCCCTGCCCTGCCATGCTTGGGTGAGCATTTCGGCAGGCTTCCCGGTGTGCGTTGACGAGTGGTGGCAGGCCGAGCATTTCGGGGGTTGGTTTGCACCATTCGATGAACTGTCCCGGGCTTGGGATAAAGTCGCCGGACTGTTTGCGCACCTGTGCCATCCCGAAATCAATCTGCCCCTGAGTGCTGATTCCTTCTTCGAGAAATGCCTGGTACCACTGCCTCTTCGACGCCTGATAAGTCTCCTTGTCGGGCCAAGCTTGGCGCCAAGCCGAACGGATAGATCGAAGCTCCCCGAACAGGTTGTTGATTGCCGACACCAAAGTGTTACTGGCGTCGCTGACCGCCGGTGCAGCCTCCACGGCGGCGATGAATTCACCTGACTGAGCTTTTTCCCACAAGCCGTTGGCAACCACTGAAACAGCCTTCATGGCTTCACCCCGCTCTGCCATTCAGTGTCGTCGTCGTCGAAATCAGTAACGGGCGCATTCTTTGGCTTGAACTGAGCGACGTTCGTTGCAGCTGAGCGAGCCCTGTCGTTCATCACCCACTTGACCAGCATCTGCACCCATTCGGCCTGAGTGTTCACCTGCCCGCGTGGTTCGTAGTGCGCGGTGAACGCGCGGCGAACGTCATCGGTGAACATGGTGAGTGCCACGCCAGAATGGGTTGCATAGGTCTTGAGCAACTTGGCGTCAGCCTGCCAGTCGAGAGTCATCTCGCTTGGCATGCGAGGGTCAACGGGCTCATGCGCAGAGAGAGGGTCTTTATTCTTCTCTTTCTCTTCTTTAGGTAACGCGCCGCTAACGTTCGCAGCGTTACTTTTACCGTTACTGGCTTTGTGATTTGCCACCCGCTTTGCAGTGAGAAGCCTGTTTTTAGCGGTCTTGCCGTTATGGCGCTCGAAGTGAGGAAGACTGATCACCCCGCCCTCCTCAATCATCCATGCGACAGACTTCATGTATTCACAGAAACCGGTAACGCCAACCAATCGGTCGAGTAACTTTTTGCTAACGCTCGGAGCGTTACCATTTTCTGTTTGTTGGTCGAACCAGCCCCAAACGCGCATCAATTTGCCGACAACCGCATCCGGGTCGATGTCAGCTAAGTCTGCGATCTGGCAGACCTCAGGTTTGTCCAGGGTGGTGAGTTCGAATTTGATCCAATCGCCGGCCATTACGCGGCCTCCTGCATGAGCTCTGCGAGACGGGTAAGGCCTTTCGGCGTGATCATGGGGTCGAAAGCCGCGCGCTCAATCCCGGTCTCAGGGTCTGGCCTCAATGCCGTAACTTTGTGGGTCATGTGGCCTGAGCTGATTCGAGGCTGGTATGCGACCCAGCGCTTGCCGCCGTGTCGCCGGAAAATCCATCGATGCTGCTCAAGCCAACTAAAGAGCCGAGATGGTGCAACGCCCAACTGCTTAGCTGCGTCTGTGATGCAGATAGCGCCACCTGCAGCAGCGAGCCGTTTAATGGCCGCGACTTTCGGTGCTTGGTCGGTGATAACACGCTGCAGTTCGCCGTTTCTATCAGCCAGATCAGCAGCGAGGCGCAGGGCTTCAGGCAGGGACTGCGGAATGGAAACAACGTGTCGTGACACGTTTTCGAGTTCGCTTAAACGTGTCACGACACGATGGCGAAGCGGGATGCTATAGCCAGTCAGCAGAGTTTCAGTAAGCAATCGATCGAGGTGGAATTCGGAGGTGTAATCCCGACCATCCTTGATCTCGTGAAGATGGCGCAGATCTGCGCCATCACCGACTAACGCTTTGCGCATCACGCGGATATCACGGATGACGTCCTTGTGTTGCTTGCCCGTGAGCTCGGCAATCTCTCGACTCGACATGGTGATCGTGTTGCTTGGAGCGACGATCGTGTTCATAATGGCCCCACTGTGTTTTACAAGTTGTTGAAGAAGCCGCCCTGCAAGGCGGTTTTTTTATGCCTACGATTCAGGCGACCTTGACCGACGCCCTCAGCTGCGCCAGCGCCTCTTCGGCGTGTGCGATCTCTTTCAGGATCCGAGCGCGCTCTACCTGATCTACTCGCCCGTCAGCCATTGCGGTGTGGGTTTCGACGGTTACTTCTGCGAACTCGAGAGTGGCGCGGCCAAGCGCTTCATGGATTCCCAGTGCAACTGGCTGGTCTTGCTTCACGATCGAGTAACCGAACTCTCCAGCCAGTGCAGTCAGCGGCCGCATGTCTTGCGTATGCAAAAGCAGTGCGTACAAATGCTTCGCGTTGAACCAGGCGCCGTCGTAGTTCGCGTTCGCCCGCTGGAGCAGACTCACCGGCGGCATGTTCATCAGCGTGGCCAGTTCCTTGGTATTAGCGTCGTCAACCACGTCGTCGCAGGCCTTCAGAAAATCTTGCATCCGTAAAACCTCAATCTTGTTTATGTGGCTGCGTGCCATCAGGCATTGCAAAATGTTTCTCATCTGCTCAGGCGGATTGTTTGATCGTCTGGGCTGGATCGTCTTCACGCTTCGCGATCAGCGCTCCGCGAGATTCTTTTTCAAGCACGCACTGCATGGGGTAGGAAAACCCGCCAGTCGTACGGCACTGGGACACGCGACTGCTGCTCACGCCGAGGGCGTCCCCGATCGCGCGGCCGGTACCGAAATGTTTCAGGGCTTCGTCGTAAGTCATGGGGCCTTGTCTCCATTGTCTGTGGCGAGTTTAGAGTTCTTAACACTACAAGGCAAGTTATCTAAACATCTAAATGTTTAGAATCCTAAATATGGAATTTAAAGATCGCGTCACCTCACGTATGAAGGCGCTCAACTTAAGCGCTACCGACATCAGCAGACTGACTGGCGTATCTAAGGCGACGGTCAGTTTCTGGGTGAGCGGGACGAACGGTGCGAAAGGCAAAAACCTATTGGCGCTGGCCAAGGCACTCCAGTGCTCACCTGACTGGCTGTCCGATGGGGTCGGCGCGGCAGATCTCGTGCCCCATGACGACACCAGAGCTGGCATGTCCACTGTGGAGATGATGGCCAAGATGCTTGCGTCTAAGGCTGGGAAGAACCTTTCGGACAAGGCGCGGGAAACGATGCTTGCGGCGGCGGCGGAGGCTGACAATCCAATTGATCAAGGAGGGAGTTACTTGCCGGGCCATCTCGCTAATCTGCGCCCGACCAACGAAGAAATCGTCATCCCTCAATACGATATCCGGGCCGCCATGGGGCACGGACAAGTACCTCCCGACTACACGGAGGTAGTTCGAAATCTGGTGGTGCGTGAGGAGATACTGCGGGAAAAAGGGATCACGTACACATCCGCAACCTCGCTTGGCATGATCAACGGCTGGGGCCAGAGCATGGAAGGCACCATCAACGATAAGGATTTGGTCATCGTCGATAAGGGTGTTCGGGACTTCATCGGTGAAGGGATTTACGTACTCACCTGGCATGGCGAGCTGTATATCAAGCGCGTGATGCGCAAGGACGAAGAACACTACAGGTTGATTTCAGACAACAAACACTACGAGAGCCAGACGGCTCGGATCGATGACGTGACGATTCACGCCAAGGTTCTGTTGATCTGGAACGCCAGGAAAGCGTAATCAAAAAGCCCGCCGCAATGGCGGGCTTTTTTCACGTCAGAAAGCCGCCGCCTCTTCTACTGCATCGAATTCCTCGTGCCCCTCGGCTCGAGGATCTTCTTCAGCCGCAGACTCCCAGCTCAAAGTCACCGAGTCATCCTCGTCGTTGAACGTCATATCGATTCCATCAATGGCGGCAAGCACGGTCATAACTTCATCCCACTCGCGATCGCCGTCGCTATCAAGCCTGTGGATGGTTGCCCACTTCCGATCCTGAGCGATCGGATGGTTGATCATATTGGAAACCCTGAGTGTCAGGCGCTCTACTCCGGACATCGGCTTTTGTTCCTGAGGTTTCTTCTGTGCGCTCGCCATTAGATGCTCCTTGATTGCTGTATATCCATACAGGTTTATGAGCAGACTATCCGAACATTTCACCTCGCGTAAGTCTTGACGCGCACCGCTTTAAAGCGTACTCGAACGCCTTAGAAGTTAAGATATCTAAAATAACTGTTGACGATCTTCGTTAAGTTTTCTAAATTAAATCCATCGCCAACCACTACATGGCGAAGGGGCAGCGCCCCGCCGCTCTTTAACAGTCAGCGCAACAAACAAACCAACAGACCGCATTGCCTCTACCGGCGACCGGCGAGCAGACAGGCCCGAAAGCCTGCCAACGACAGGAACAACCTGGACGGCTGCTCGATGGTGAAACGCTTTAACCGTGTGAGTGACCCGGCATGCAGTGCGCCCCGCCCCTTCCGGCGGCAATAGGACGGGAAGCATCACTGAGCAGCCTTCTCGCGAGGGCTGCTTGGGATGACAACCGACAGGTAATCAACCATGAAGCACGCAACAGCAATCGCAAAACTTACCCAGCACGCACAACAGTGCGAAGAAAATGCGGCGATCCAGCAGGATGAAGGGAAGTGGACAGAGGCGAAACTGAACAAGCAACTCGCGTCTGACTACCGTGCCGCAATCGAAGTGCTACTGGCCGAGTGATCATCGCTGCTGCACCTTGGCGACAGGGCGCATTGGGATGCGGAAGCCAACCCAGCAGACGCTGGACACCTGCAATCAACCGGAGAGTCACATGCTTCTGATCATCCTGATCGGCGCAGCGCTGGATCATGTGCGGCCAGAACCGCCCTGCTTTATCGCGCTGCCAACCGATCCGCAACGCACACACCGCGAGCGATGGCGATGTACCGCCGGGGTCTTCGCGTTCTGGCGCTGAACGATCCCGCCAAAAACCGCAACTCACTGCATCGAAAAACAGAAAGGCCTTCCTGTCCAGTTGGGCCTTTTTTATTGCCTGCCTTTATCCGTCAGGACTCTCCCCTGCGCCGAACGGCAACCAGCAGGCGGCGCCGAGTGCTGACGAATAAACGCAACCCACACCGAGGCATCTGCCATGCATCCATCATTTCAAGAGCGCATCGAAGAACTCGGTGTGCTGCTCCAGAAAACACACGCAGCGCGAATCGATTTCTTCAATCGCGTTGACCAGGTCATGCCGCCAAAGAAGGTTCGCTTCCAAGTGAAGGTCGTCGGCGAGGCCTATCACGTCGTCGACCTCTCCAGCGGCAAGACCAAGGCGTTTCGCTGGACGTACAAGGCCGCGATGGAGATCGCCATGCAGTTTGAAGAGAAGGCCAACCGTCCGGTGGGAGGTGTTCAGTGATCGGCGTACCAATGCCCCACCCGCGCGACTCGATCATCTCCGATTTGAACAAGCAAATGGATCAGTTCTTCGGCGCCGGCGGCAAGGCCCAGCAAATCCCCAGCGGCGTCAGCGGTGATCCGAAGCTGGCATCCACGCCGCACCACGACCGCCTCCGCGTCGAGCGCAACAAGATCGCTCCAAAGGTGCGGGAGCTGGCCGAGGCTGGCAGAACGATCAGCGAGACCGCCAAAACGCTGCACATGCACGTCAAGCGCGTGCAACTGATCGCCACCGAGAACAAGTTCAAATTCGTCGACTCATGAGACGCATCAGCAGACAGGTGCAGCAGCGCCTACGCCAGTCGCAATTCAACCTCCCACCCAGCGGCCTTTCGGCCATCCCGGAGAAACAGCCATGTCCACCGCAACCAACACCGCCGAATTCCTCGAAGAGCTGAACGGCGGCGCCTTCGCCAGCCAGATTGGCCATGCCCTTTCCGAAGTTGCTTCCGGCGTGGTTGACCACGGCAAGGCCGGCAAGCTCGTGATCACCTTGGACTTCAGCCAGATCGGCGAGTCGAGTCAGGTGAAAATTAAGCACAAGCTCGACTACAAGGTGCCGACCAAGCGCGGTACCCGAAGCGAGAACACTAGCCTGGACACGCCGATGCACGTCGGCTCCGGCGGCAAGATCACCCTCTTCGCTGAGAAGCACGATCAGCTCTTCACGCGTGAAGAAGCCCCCATCAAACCCCGCACCTAAAACCTCGCTCCCACAAGGATCTGACGCATGTCACTGACTAAAGACGCAATACAAGTCATCACCGACACCGCCCTGCAAGCTGCCGGTAAATCCCTGCCAACCGAAACCCCTACTGTTGTGCTGCCAGACGGCTGTCAGGTGGTCACTCTGGAGAAATGGCAGGCTGGTCGCAGCCGTTTCCGCGGCATCTACTCCACTCACTCGCTTGCCGACTTCAGTGCCTACGTCGCTGACCGCGCGATCGCCAGCGCAAAAGGCTTCATCGACCAGGACGAAATGACCTGCACGCTGTTGTTCAACCTGGGTACTGATGCATTGCCAGGGCACGCGGATGACCGCGCGGTGCTGAAGCTCAAGGCGTCGGCCGGATACAAGGCAGCACAGTCCATCGGCGGCCGAGCGATGACGCAGAAGGATTTGAGCGACTGGATCGAAGACTGGCATCAGTATCTGACCCCGGTGGATGACGCAGGCAACGCGATTCCGGTAGCCCGCGCAATCGCCGCGGTGCGCACGATCACGGTCAAGGCCACCAGCGAATCCGAAAACACCGTCGGCGACACCAGCGCCAGCCGCAGCGCCATGGATCAGATCGAGGCCCGCAGCAAAGAAACCCTTCCGGCCGCCCTGCTGTTCAGCACCATCCCCTTCGAGGGCCTTACCGAACAGCAGATCAACCTGCGGATTTCGGTAATCACCAGCGGCGCAGTCCCGGCTCTGAAGCTGCGCTGGGTCGGTGAAGAAGTTCAGCGCGAAGACATCGCGCAGGAATTCAAGACGGTGCTTCAGGAGAAAATCGGCACTAACGCTTCGCTCTCTCTCGGCTCGTTCGATCCGAAGTAATAGCTTCAGGCCGGGAAACCGGCCGCATCCCAACTTCTACGAATCACGCCAGCCGGCGAGGATCCCCTATGTCCGCACAACAGAAATTGCCTCAGTTCATCCATGGCCAGCCGAGCATGGGCCTGCCGTTCGAAAAGGAACTGGTGGTCGACCTGTTCGCCGGCGGTGGCGGCGCCAGCACCGGCATCGCTCGGGCATATCGGGAGCCGGACGTGGCGGTGAACCACAATCCAATCGCCCTGGCCGTGCATCGCGCCAACCACCCCACGACGGCGCATTACGTCGCCGACGTGTTCGAGGTCGACCCTCGCGAAGCCACCGGCGGCCAGCCGGTGGCGATCATTTGGGCCTCGCCGGATTGCCGTCACCACAGCAAGGCCAAAGGTGGCGCGCCACGCGATCGCGGCGTGCGCGGACTTGCATGGGTAGTGATCCGCTGGTTGTTCGTGACTAAGTCGCGACTTCTCTTCCTCGAAAATGTTGAAGAATTCTGTGACTGGGGCCCAATAGACGAGGACGGCCAACCGATTAAGTCTGAACGCGGCCGCACCTTCAAAGCGTTCATTGCTGCGATCAGCACCGGCCTGCCCGCTGATCATCCGGACATGCCGGAGATCAACGAGGCAATCGGAGAGTTCGTGCCGATGGAGGCTCTGGTGCGGGGGCTGGGCTACAACGCTGAGTGGCGGGAGCGCATCGCGGCGAACGCCGGCACTCCTACCATCCGCAAACGCCTGTACCTGGTGGCGCGCAGCGATGGGAAGCCGATCGTCTGGCCCGCGCCGAAACGTCACAAGCGGCCAGCGGCGAAACAATTGCCGTGGCGCTCGGCGGCAGGGTGCATCGACTGGAGCAACCTCGGTCGCACGATCTTCCGCGACAAACCGATGGCTGAGAACACCATGCGCCGCGTGGCCAAGGGCTGCTGGCGTCATGTCCTGACCAGTTCGAAGCCTTTCATCGTTCCAATGCGCGGCACCTCATCGGCGCACACCAGCACGCACGGTACCGACGAAGCGCTTTCCACAATCAGCGCGGGCGGCACCCATCACGCACTGGTGCAGCCGGTTGCAGCGCCCTTCCTCACCGAGTGCGCCAACGGATCAGCACAGCGCAACTTCGACGTGCAGGAGCCGCTGCGCACGCAGGTCGCCCAAGTCAAAGGCGGCCACTTCGCAATGGCAGCAGCACACATGACCGCGTTCGGGCAAAACGCAGTGGGCGGCTCACCTGACGACCCAGCGCAGACGGTTCTGGCCGGCGCCGCGCGACACGGCATCGTTACGGCGTTCTTCGAGCAGGCGAACGGCGGATTCTACAAAGGCGACGGGCGATCGGCCTACGATCCGATATCTACCATCTGCCAGTCCGGAGCAAATCAGCGGTTGGTGAGCGCCTACCTGGTGAAGTACTACGGCAACGAGAAGGACGGCATCTCGCTAAACGAGCCGATGCACACGCTGCCGACGAAAGATCGCGTGGCGGTCGTCGAGACGGTGCAGGTGCCCGACACGCTGACTCCTGAGCATATGGAAGGCGCCCGGCGCTGCGCCGCCTTCATGCACAAATACCTGCCGGAGCACTTCAAAGAACCGGCTGAGTTGGTGATGGTCGGCGGCTATGTGCTGATCGATATCACATTGCGCATGCTGCAACCGCCAGAGCTAAAGGCCGCTCAAGGCTTCGACAAGGATTACATCATCGATCGCGGTCTTTTCGTCGACCCGGTCACCGGCGCCGAGGAATGGCGCGACATCAAGAAGGTCGATCAGGTGCGGCTGATCGGCAACAGCGTCTGCCCAGACGAAGCCGAGGCATTGGTCGCCGCCAACGCCGCAGACATTATTGATCTTTATCAGCGGCTCGCCGCATAAACCCTTCACCGCCCGGGCACGCCCCGGCACAGGACGTCATCCATGCTGAACATCTTCTGGCGAATCATCGCCAAGGTAATCGCGCGGCCGGCCATCGCCAAATGGCTTATCGCCCGCGCCAAGCTCACCCCGTACCTGCACATCATGTCCGCCGACGGTACCGAGATGTACATGGGCCGTTGGTGGCTGTTCAACCCGTACGACCCAGTAACCGGTGAGCGCCGCATCAGCCTGATTCCGTGGTCGATACGCATCCACCACATCAAGCGCGAGGACAACGACCGCGACCTTCATGACCACCCATGGAATGCGCGCACGATCATCCTGCGCGGCGGCTACACGGAGCAGCGGCTGCTCGACCATGATGACCCGGCCTTGGCAGGGCTTAACGTACCGGCCAACGCCCAAGCCACCGAGTACATCGACCGGCGCCCAGGCGAGACAGCGCAGCTCAGCTACGGCGAATACCACCGGATCGATAGCGTTGCCGAAGGCGGCGCATTCACCCTGTTCATCACCAGCCCCTACAAAGGAACTTGGGGATTCCTCGTAAACGGCGTGAAGGTGCCTTGGCGCACCTACACCGGTACCGACAATTGAAAGAGACATTCGAAGTGAGCAATCAAGACCAAAAGTCCACCCGACTCGGAACCATGGTTTTCACTATCGCCAACGAGCTGGTCAACCACTACAGCAAGAAGCTTGACCGCGAGGTGATTGATGAGATCACCAGCAACCTGACGCTGGAGATGTGCCAAGGCCCCACAGCGTGGGCATTCAGCGGCAAAGATCAGCCGGACACTTGCCAGCAACCACAACCTGATGTGGTGATGGCCGTCGAGTTCGAACGGGTCACCGCCGAACGTGACGCCCTGCAGCAACGCCTGAACGCAGCGGATCAGCGGATTGATGAACTGGTGGCAGAGCTCGCAAAGGTGCGACTCGGCCCGTGCAAGATGATCGTCGGGGACGAACTGCCATGACCCACAAAAGCTACAGGCTCGACCCGAACGTGAGAACCATCACCGACTTGGTGACTGATGAGCAGGTGCAGAGCGCATTCCAAGGCACGAACTTTGGCCACGACGACTTTCGCGGGCTGCTGGCCCAAGGTTGCATCAAGGCGCTGGCCGGTTGGCATCAGGGCCACACGCTGACTTCAATCCTCGAAGAGCTACGACTGATCAGCTGGAACCGGCAGATCGGAAAAATCAAAGTCACCGCCAAGGGTCGTCACTACATTTGGCTCGCCTTCAAAGGCCGTCCGGGCGTCTGACACAGAAAAGAGTACATCCGTACTCCTTCCGGGAAACTTGCAACGCCGCTCCCCTAATGGTCAACCAAGGAAGCTTGCTATCACCGTGGCGAGGACACCACTGGCTATTGATTTGCCAAACTCAGCGAGTTGCGCCAGTGCGCCAGACTTATCTGGAACGGCTGGATTAGAGAGGGTTTCTACGATGGACTGAAAGGCCTCAAGCTGCTCACCTTTCATCTCCTTCATGTGAGGTTTCACCTCGGCCAAAAAAGCGTTCAGCTTTTCTGGATCGACGAACACGGTCAGGTTAATCAGTTCGCCCGTGATGTTGAAACCTTGATTGTCTTCGATCAATACGTTGGCGGTATGCGGCGCATCCATCTTTAGAAGCGTTCCACAATTAATTGCTGTGTTCCCTTTAATCGTAATCATTTGAGCCATTCCTTTTTGTAATAGCAATCCGCGATCAAGCTCGCGAATCAATTTATACCCCCCTCCCCCTTCAAAGTCAGCCGCTATAGCGGCAAGGATACCTATGCGCCTGAAGAAAGCTGAGCGCGAGCAAGTGCGCCTGAAGTACGGCGGGCACTGCGCCTACTGCGGTGTGGTGCTGGGTGACCGGTGGCACGCCGACCACCTTGCCCCAGTGGTACGTGAGCTGCTATCCAAGCAGACCGCCGCCGGTACCTGGAAGTTGGTGTCGGGCAAGCCGCTGCGCCCCGAGCACGACGTGCTGGAAAACATGATGCCCGCCTGCGCGCCCTGCAACATCAGCAAGGGTGGCCAGACCCTGGAAGGCTGGCGCAGTTGGATCTCAAGACACGTCGAGTCGCTAAACAACTACACCCCAATCTACCGCCTAGCCAAGGCATATGGCCTGATCGCCGAGACAGGCGCGCCGGTGGTGTTCCACTTCGAAAAGGTGAATTCATGAGCATCATCGACGACGTAATGACCGACAAAATCACCCTGCATGGTCTTGGGTTCGTGCAGGTTCAACTGCAGGGCAATCAGCGCCTGCACGTTTGGCACCCAGACCTGCCGCGCCGGGCCTGCTTCGAGCACTCGTCGATTCACGATCACCGCTTCAACTTCACTTCGCGGGTGATCGTCGGTACCCAGTTCAACCATGAGTTCGAACTCGTTTGCCACGATGCCGGCGAATTCATGCTCTACCTGCATGAGGGAGCACGGACACCTGGCGGCGGCAGACCATGGACACCAGACGGTCGCGCAGATCTAGTGCATGTCGGGACGCTCGGAATACCAGCCGGCAACGACTACAACACCCAGGCATATGCGTACCACCGCACCACACCCGGCGGTGACGGCCGCGTAGCGACGATCATGGCCAAGCGAGGCGAGTACCCGGCGGGCGCTCATTCCACTTGCCGAGTCGGCATTCAGCCAGACACGGACTTCGACCGATTTCAATGGTCACCAGCACAGCTCTGGGAAATTGTGGCGGATGTGTTGCTCGGCCAGAAGGTGGCGGCATGATCCTCGCCCCGCTCTACATGGCCTACCTCATCTACAAGGGGCCGTGGCGATGAACGCACAAAGCACCAAAGAATTTTACTCCGTCGACCAGGCTGCCCAGCATGCCGCCGACTGGTGCAAGCGCAATCCAGCATGGCGCCGGATCTGTGATATCCCGGATACCTCCCTGTTCGAAAAAACCTACGATGAGATTCCAAAACGCGAGCGCGCATACTGGGACAAGAACGGCGGCGAAGAGTGCTGGCGAGAATTCGGCACCGGAGGAACCAAGGTGCCAACTGGCTTCATCTCGGGCAAGGGTGAGTTTTTCGACCATGTGCTCAAGGTGCCGCTCCATCACAACCTGATGACGGTTTATCGCGTTGGCAGGCGCTGGAAGCCATGAGCTTGCCCCCGCTGATCAGTAGCCAGCGATATCTGAATCCCGATGTCATCAACAGAAAGGCGGCCAAATTCAAGGTCTTCGTAGTCAGGACGGTGGACATGGCGATTCGCGGCAAGCACTACCGCGTTCTGCTGGATGGTCACCATAACCTGGCGGCCGCCCGCCTCGTCGGCGCTGAGCCAACCTGGAAGGGGCCGACGCCTAAGTTTGAACGGATCATGAGGAGCATGTCGGCTGACCGTTTCGCCGCTTTCATGATCAACAACCTGACCGACAGCGACTGGTATTTCCACGATACCGGCGAAGTGGTCGCCGACCTGCTCGCGCCACAACTCTAATCCCTCCCCCTACTCAACAGCCTGCCGGTGTACGGCGGGCGAGGTTCTCTGCATGCCTGAAATAAAGTGCGAGTTCGGTCACGTTCAAAGAATCGGCACCGACGCTTGGGTAGCCACGCTGACGCTCGATCAAATGCGTTACGCCCGCGACCAGATGGCCGAAAAAATCAGTGCTGCCGAAGCGCAGCCCAAGCGCACCGTCTGGCGAGTCAGCAACGGAAGCATCTGCGAAGGGAATTACCGTGAGGAGCATTTCGAGCAGGCCGCTGATCACTTGCTTCGAATATACAAAGCCAAGTTCATGGAGGAAGCCCCGGGCTGGTTGGAAAAGCCGTCTGGATACCTGACCTTCGAGCGGCAGTTGCCCAGCCTGACCCCTGAGCTTGTTACTCAGCATGAGTACGACACCGAGTGGTTTCCCACTAAAACCGAATAACCACCTTCTGCCGCCACGCGCGGCATGGAGCATCTCATGAGCAAAGTCACCCTGGACGAATGGGCGGCGGCCGAGTTCAAGACGCCGCCTAGCCCCAACACGCTGCGCAAATGGGCGCGCGAAGGCCGGATCGCGCCAGCGCCGGTAAAGCACGGGCGCAGCTACTATGTAGAATCGAACGCCCACTATCAGGAACCTGACCTGCAGCCGATCCGCATTGTCGGCGGCAGCCTGATCAGCAGAATAGAGAGAGCACGCAATGGCGCCCAGGCCGCGTAACACAGGGTCAAAGGATCTTCCCCCGAATCTCTACCGCAAGACCGACGCCCGCAACGGCGTCACGTACTACACCTATCGCGATCCGGTCAGTGGTCGCGTGTTTGGCTTAGGAAAAGATAAGGAGGCAGCCATTCGTGAGGCTGTCGCCGCGAACCATGCCGACCACGTAAGGCCGGCACTGGTTGATCGTATAGCCATCCCAGTGGTCGCGCCGGGCAAGCCCTTTTCGGAATGGCTGGTGGAATACCGCGAGCTGTTCGCCGAGCGCAAGCTGTCGGCTAGCAGCAACAAAAACGTGGGCATGCGGATAAACCGACTGGAAGCGGTGTTCGGTTCGAAGGGGATCAAGGACATCACAACGATGGATGTGGCCGATTACCTGACTGGCATGGCCAAAGAAGGAAAGGCGCAGATGGCGAGGGCGATGCGCTCGCTGTTGCGAGACGTGTTCGCTGAGGCACAGGCGCGAGGGTGGGCAGACACCAACCCGGTCGAGGTGACCAAGGCGGCGCGGGTGAGCATCAAGCGCGAGCGGCTGACGCTGGAGCTGTGGAAGGAGATTTATGCAGAAGCCACGAAGCCGTGGTTGCGTCGTGCAATGGAACTGGCAGTGCTCACCGGGCAACGCCGTGACGATATCGCCTCCATGTTGTTCAAGGATGTGCACGACGGCTTCCTTCACGTCGTGCAGTCCAAAACCGGCGCACGCCTACGGATCAGTACTGGCATTCGACTTGAGTCAGTCGGGCTTGATCTGGCGCAAGTGGTCAAGCAATGCCGCGACAGCGTTCTGTCACAACACCTGGTGCATCATGCGCAGGCGCCGGGTAGGGCCAAGGCTGGTCAGCCGGTGGTGCTTGACACTCTGAGTTCTGCTTTTGCGGAAGCGCGGGACAAGGCAGGCGCCAAGCTGGGGATAACTTTCGGGCGCCAGCCGCCGTCCTTTCATGAACAGCGATCGCTTGCGGCACGGCTTCACGAACTCGAAGGCCGCGATGCCCAGAAACTACTCGGTCACCGTTCGGCCGCCATGACTGACGTGTATCGCGACAGTCGAGGCGCTGAGTGGATCGACGTGGCATAATCCCCGGCTGAGTTTTTGGGCGATATTGGGGAAGTTTTGGGGAGAATTTTATGCCCAACGAAATCAAGCACTTACAGCTTTACGGCATCAAAGCCTGCGACACCATGAAAAAGGCGCGCACCTGGCTTGATGAGCACGCTGTCAGCTACGACTTTCACGATTACAAAAGCGCCGGCATCGACCGTGAGCACCTGACCCAATGGTGTGACGAGCATGGCTGGCAAACGGTGTTGAACCGCGCAGGCACGACCTTTCGCAAACTCGACGACGAACGCAAAGCCGATCTCGACCAATCGAAAGCCATCGAACTGATGCTCGCTCAACCCTCGATGATCAAGCGCCCGGTGCTCGATCTCGGTGACCGAACCCTGATTGGCTTCAAGCCAGATATCTACGCGGCCGCTCTGAAGTAAGCAGCCCGTCACTCTTTGTAGAGGTGTATTTACATGTCCAATTCCCTGTTCAGCATCGCCTTTGGTGTCGGCACTCAGAACCGTCAAGGCGCGTGGCTGGAAGTGTTCTACGCCCAGCCATTGCTCAATCCTTCGGCCGAACTGGTCGCTGCCGTGGCGCCAATCCTCGGTTACACCGAAGGCAACCAGGCCATCACCTTCACCACCGCTCAGGCGGCGCAACTGGCTGAAGCCGTGAAAGGCATCGACGCCGTGCAAGGCAAGCTGCTGACCCGTCTGGCCGAAAGCCACAAGCCGCTGGTCGCCACTCTGCTGGCCGAAGATGCACAGCTGACCTCGACGCCTGAGGCTTATCTGAAGCTGCACCTGCTGTCGCACCGTCTGGTCAAGCCGCACGGCGTGAGCCTGGCCGGCATCTTCCCGCTGCTGCCGAACGTGGCCTGGACCAGCCAGGGCGCGATCGACCTGAGCGAACTGACCGAAATGCAACTGGAAGCCCGTCTGCGTGGCGAGCTGCTGGAAGTGTTCTCGGTGGACAAGTTCCCGAAAATGACCGACTACGTGGTTCCGGCCGGCGTGCGTATCGCTGACGCGGCACGTCTGCGTCTGGGCGCTTACGTCGGCGAAGGCACCACCGTGATGCACGAAGGTTTCATCAACTTCAACGCCGGCACCGAAGGCCCGGGCATGATCGAAGGCCGTGTCTCGGCTGGCGTGTTCGTCGGCAAGGGTTCCGACCTGGGCGGCGGTTGCTCGACCATGGGCACCCTGTCGGGCGGCGGCAACATCGTCATCAAGATCGGCGAAGGCTGCCTGATCGGCGCCAACGCCGGTATCGGTATTCCGTTGGGCGACCGCAACACGGTTGAGTCGGGCCTGTACGTAACTGCTGGCACCAAGGTTGCGCTGCTCGACGAAAACAACAACCTGGTTAAGGTTGTGAAGGCGCGTGAGCTGGCCGGTCAGGCTGACCTGCTGTTCCGTCGCAATTCGGAAACCGGTGCTGTGGAATGCAAAACCCACAAATCGGCGATCGAACTGAACGAAGCGCTGCACGCTCACAACTAAGCAGCCTCATCCGACTTCTGTAGGAGCAAAGCTTGCTCGCGAAGGCGTCCTTGAGGCCGCCAAAAGCTTCGCGAGCAAGCTCGGCTCCTACAGGGGGCGGTGTACATCCGCCCAAGTTCACAGGGCTGAACAGATGATGATTCCCTCCCCCTGGCGTGCCGATTTCCCGGCCATCGCCGCGCTGCAACGGCAAGACCAGACCTATCTGGACAACGCCGCCACCACGCAAAAACCCCAGGCCCTGCTCGACGCGCTGACGCATTACTACGCCAATGGCGCGGCCAATGTGCATCGCGCGCAACACCTGCCCGGCGCCCATGCCACGCAGGCGTTCGAGGACAGTCGGCTCAAGGTTGCGCAATGGCTGAATGCCGGAGACAGCGGGCAGATCATCTTTACCCACGGCGCCACCAGCGCGCTGAATCTCCTGGCTTACGGCCTGGAACATCTTTTCCACCCGGGCGATGAAATTGTCATCAGCGCCCTGGAGCATCACGCCAACCTGCTGCCGTGGCAGCAACTGGCGCAACGGCGCAATCTGAAACTGGTGATTTTGCCGCTGGATGCCGACGGCTTGATCGACCTCGCTGCGGCTGTGCATTTGATTGGCCCGCGCACGCGATTGCTGGCGGTCAGTCAGTTGTCCAACGTGCTCGGTGCCTGGCAGCCATTGCCGGCGCTGCTGGGCATGGCCAAGGCGCAGAACGCGTTGACCGTGGTCGATGGCGCGCAAGGCGTAGTGCATGGCCGGCATGACGTGCAGGCGCTGGGTTGCGACTTCTACGTGTTTTCCAGCCACAAGCTGTATGGGCCGGATGGTTTGGGCGTTCTGTTCGGACGCAATGCAGCGCTTGAGCAGTTGAAGCCTTGGCAGTTTGGCGGCGAAATGGTGCTGGAAGCCAACTACCACGACGCGCGCTTCCGCCCTGCTCCGCTGGGTTTTGAAGCGGGCACACCGCCGATTGCCAGCGTGATCGGCCTAGGTGGGACGCTGGATTATCTGGCCGGGCTCGATCAGGACGCAGTGTCGGCCCACGAAGCGGCGCTGCATGACTATCTGCTGCGTGGCCTCGCTGCTCGTAATGGCATTCGTTTGTTGGGCAAGCCGCAATTGGCGCTGGCGAGTTTTGTCGTTGAAGGTGTGCATAACGCTGATCTGGCGCACTTGCTGACAGAACAAGGTATTGCCGTGCGCGCCGGACATCATTGCGCGATGCCGCTGCTGAAAAGCTTCGAGCTGGCCGGGGCGATTCGGGTGTCGCTGGCGTTGTACAACGATTCGGAGGATCTGGAACGGTTCTTTGAAGCGCTGGATCAGGCGCTGGAGATGTTGCGATGAGCTTGCCGGTCGAGGCTGCCGAGGCGCTGAAAACGTTTCAAAACGCGGCGGGTTGGGAACAGCGCGCGCGGTTGTTGATGCAGTTTGGTGATCGGTTGCCACCGCTTGGCGATGCGGACAAGTGCGAAGTCAATCGGGTGCATGGCTGTGAGAGTCAGGTGTGGCTGGTTGGGGAATTGCGTGATGGTTATTGGGAGTTCGCGGCGAGCAGCGATGCGCGGATGATTCGTGGGTTGGTGGCGTTGTTGCTGTTGCGAGTGAACGGACTGTCAGCGGCGGAGTTGCAGCAAATTGATCTACCGGACTGGTTCAATCAGCTCGGCCTTTCGCGTCAGCTATCGCCCTCGCGCAGCAATGGCCTCAATGCAGTGCTCCAGCGAATGAATGAGTTGGCGCGCTAACTGATCGTTCCCACGCTCTGCGTGGGAATGCAGCCCGGGACGCTCCGCGTCCCCATCAGCAGCCGAACGCGGAGCGTCCGTTGAGGCATTACCACGCGGAGCGTGGGAACGATCACCCAGTCAGGCGTCAGGTTTGACCCGCTCCGCCGGGCGCCGAACACCCGCCACAATCTTGTCCACAGCCTTGGTCGCCGCGACCATGCCGAACGTCGCCGTGACCATCATCACCGCGCCAAACCCACCCGCGCAGTCCAATTTCACGCCGTCTCCCACAAAACTCTTCTGCAAACAAATGCTGCCATCCGGCTTCGGATAACGCAGTTGCTCGGTAGAAAACACACACGGCACGCTGTAATGCCGGGTCACGGTGCGCGAAAAGCCATAATCACGACGCAACGTCGAACGCACTTTCGAGGCCAACGGGTCATTGAACGTGCGGTTGAGGTCACACACCTGTATCAGCGTCGGATCAATCTGCCCGCCCGCGCCGCCGGTGGTGATGATCTGAATCTTGCGACGCTTGCACCAGGCAATCAGCGCAGCTTTGGCGTTGACCGCGTCGATGCAGTCGATCACGCAATCGATGTCCGGCGTGATGTATTCAGCCATCGTCTCGCGGGTGACGAAGTCAGCCACCGCGTGCACGGTGCAATCCGGGTTGATCCCGCGCAGACGCTCGGCCATCACCTCGACCTTAGGCTTGCCGACGGTGCTGTCCAGCGCGTGCAACTGGCGATTGGCGTTGCTAACGCAGACGTCATCTAAGTCGAACAGCGAAATCTCGCCGACGCCACAACGGGCCATGGCTTCCGCCGCCCAGGAACCGACGCCACCGACGCCGACGATCGCCACGTGGGCCGCGCGCAAACGCGCCAGACCTTCGATGCCATACAAACGGGCGATGCCTGCAAACCGCGGATCTTCTGTACTCATGACCATTACCCCAAAAACCGGCGCGCATTATAGGGCTACACAGCGACAAGTTTTAAGCTTCGAGCTACAAGTGTAAGAACTTAAGTCAAAGTCGGCTGCCCAATGTCGGGCATTTCCCTGTCAGATGTACGACTGGCGGACTGCCGGTGTAGGATGCGCGCCCTTTTGCAATAAGAAAGGCGCAACGCCAACCGACTCCTTCGTTCCACAGCCTTTGGAACCCGAAATAGCTATGTCATCGCGTAAATTTGGACTCAACCTGGTGGTGGTTCTGGCAATCGCTGCCCTGTTCACCGGTTTCTGGGCGCTGATCAATCGCCCGGTTTCCGCGCCGAACTGGCCGGAGCAGATCTCCGGTTTCTCCTATTCGCCGTTCCAGCAGGGACAATATCCGCAGAAGGATCAGTATCCGTCTGACGAAGAAATGCGCCGCGACCTGGAGATCATGAGCAAGCTGACGGACAACATCCGCATCTACTCAGTCGACGGTTCGCTGCAAGACATCCCGAAACTGGCTGAAGAGTTCGGCCTGCGCGTGACGCTGGGGATCTGGATCAGCCCCGATCAGGAACGCAACGAACGGGAAATCCAGCGCGCCATCGAACTGGCCAACACTTCGCGCAGCGTGGTTCGCGTGGTGGTCGGGAACGAAGCGATCTTCCGTAAGGAAATCACTGCGCAAGAGCTGAGCGTGTTGCTCGATCGTGTGCGCGCGGCAGTGAAAGTGCCGGTGACCACCTCCGAGCAATGGCACGTCTGGGAAGAACACCCGGAGCTGGCCAAGCACGTGGATCTGATCGCTGCGCACGTTCTGCCGTACTGGGAATTTATTCCGGTCGACAAGGCTGGGCAGTTCGTTTTCGACCGTGCCCGCGACCTGAAAAAGATGTTCCCGAAAAAACCGCTGCTGCTGTCTGAAATCGGCTGGCCGAGCAACGGTCGCATGCGCGGTGGCGCCGATGCATCGCCGGCGGATCAAGCGATTTACCTGCGTACGCTGGTCAACAAGCTTAACCGCCAAGGCTTCAACTACTTCGTGATCGAAGCGTTTGACCAGCCGTGGAAGGCCAGCGACGAAGGTTCGGTTGGCGCGTACTGGGGCGTGTTCAACGCCGCGCGTCAGCAGAAATTCAACTTCGAAGGCCCGGTCGTGGCGATTCCGCAATGGCGCGTGCTGGCGATCGGCTCGGTGGTGCTGGCGCTGCTGTCGCTGACGTTGCTGATGATCGACGGCTCGGCCCTGCGTCAGCGTGGGCGGATCTTCCTGACCTTTATCGCCTTCCTTTGCGGTTCGGTGCTGGTCTGGATCGGTTACGACTACAGCCTGCAATACAGCACGTGGTTCAGTTTGACGGTCGGCTTCCTCTTGGCACTCGGTGCGCTAGGGGTGTTTATCGTGCTGCTTACCGAGGCGCATGAACTGGCCGAAGCGGTTTGGATTCACAAACGCCGGCGCGAATTCCTGCCGGTGGAGGGCGACTCCAACTACCGCCCGAAAGTCTCGATCCACGTGCCTTGCTACAACGAGCCGCCGGAGATGGTCAAACAGACCCTCGACGCCCTCGCCGCGCTCGATTATCCGGACTACGAAGTCCTGATCATCGACAACAACACCAAGGATCCCGCAGTGTGGGAACCGGTGCGTGACTACTGCGCAACCCTCGGCCCGCGCTTCAAGTTCTTCCACGTCTCGCCTTTGGCCGGTTTCAAGGGCGGCGCGCTGAACTACCTGATTCCGCACACCGCCAAGGACGCCGAAGTCATCGCCGTGATCGACTCCGATTACTGCGTGCACCCGAAATGGCTGAAGCACATGGTGCCGCACTTCGCCGACCCGAAAATCGCCGTGGTGCAGTCGCCGCAGGATTATCGCGACCAGAACGAAAGCACCTTCAAAAAGCTTTGCTACGCGGAATACAAAGGCTTCTTCCACATCGGCATGGTCACCCGTAACGACCGTGACGCGATCATTCAGCACGGCACCATGACCATGACCCGTCGGTCGGTTCTGGAAGAATTGGGTTGGGCTGACTGGTGCATCTGTGAAGACGCCGAACTCGGTCTGCGCGTGTTCGAAAAAGGCCTGTCGGCGGCGTATTACCACGACAGCTACGGCAAGGGTCTGATGCCGGATACGTTTATCGACTTCAAAAAACAGCGCTTCCGCTGGGCTTACGGTGCGATTCAGATCATCAAGCGCCACACCCGCAGCCTGCTGCGCGGCAAAGACACCGAACTGACACGTGGCCAGCGTTACCACTTCCTCGCGGGCTGGTTGCCGTGGGTCGCGGACGGGATGAACATCTTCTTCACCGTCGGCGCGTTGTTGTGGTCGGCGGCGATGATCATCGTGCCGCAGCGGGTCGATCCGCCGCTGCTGATCTTCGCAATCCCGCCGTTGGCGCTGTTCGTGTTCAAGGTCGGCAAGATCATCTTCCTCTACCGTCGCGCCGTCGGCGTGAACCTGAAAGATGCATTCTGCGCGGCACTGGCCGGGCTGGCGTTGTCGCACACCATCGCCAAAGCGGTGCTGTACGGCTTCTTCACCACCAGCATTCCGTTCTTCCGCACGCCGAAAAACGCCGACAACCATGGTTTCTGGGTGGCGATTTCCGAAGCGCGGGAAGAGCTGTTCATCATGCTGCTGTTGTGGGGCGCGGCGCTGGGGATCTACCTGGTCAACGGCATCCCGAGCAACGACATGCGTTTCTGGGTGGTGATGCTGCTGGTGCAATCGCTGCCGTATCTGGCGGCGCTGATCATGGCGTTCCTGTCGTCGCTGCCGAAACCTGCGGCCAAGCCTGAGCCGGCAACAGCATAATCGGTAACGGATAACGTCAAACGGCGGCCTTCGGGCCGCCGTTTTGCTTTAGAATGACCGCCTTTTTCAATGCCAACAAACTCGGTAGGAGCTGCCGAAGGCTGCGATCTTTTGATCTTGCTGTTGATTTTAAAAAACAAAATCAAAAGATCGCAGCCTGCGGCAGCTCCTACAGGTTTACCGTGCGCACCCGGAGTTATTACATGACGGCCCACGCCGACCTTTCGCCGACCCTCCAACTCGCCATCGACCTGATCCGCCGTCCGTCCGTGACGCCGGTCGACGCCGATTGCCAGAAGCAGATGATGCAGCGCCTGGGCGATGCCGGTTTCAGCCTCGAGCCGATGCGCATCGAAGATGTGGATAACTTCTGGGCCACCCACGGCACCAACGACGGCCCGGTGCTGTGCTTCGCCGGCCACACCGACGTGGTGCCGACCGGCCCGGTTACCGCGTGGCAGATCGACCCGTTCAATGCGCTGATCGATGAACACGGCATGCTTTGCGGCCGTGGCGCGGCGGACATGAAAGGCAGCCTGGCGTCGATGACCGTGGCCGCCGAGCGCTTCGTCGCCGACTACCCGAATCACAAGGGTAAAGTCGCGTTTCTGATCACCAGCGATGAAGAAGGCCCGGCGCACCACGGCACCAAGGCTGTGGTCGAGCGTTTGGCCGCGCGTAACGAGCGTCTGGACTGGTGCATCGTCGGCGAACCGTCGAGCACCACGCTGGTGGGCGACGTGGTGAAAAACGGCCGTCGTGGCTCGCTGGGCGCCAAGCTCACCGTCAAGGGCATCCAGGGTCACGTCGCCTATCCGCATCTTGCGAAAAACCCGATCCACCTCGCCGCTCCGGCACTGGCCGAACTGGCCGCCGAGCATTGGGATCACGGCAACGATTTCTTCCCGCCGACCAGCTTCCAGATTTCCAACGTCAACTCCGGCACCGGCGCGACCAACGTGATTCCGGGCGATCTGGTGGCGGTATTCAACTTCCGTTTCTCCACCGAATCGACCGTCGAAGGCCTGCAGAAACGCGTTGCCGATATTCTCGACAAACACGATCTGGACTGGAACATCGACTGGGCGCTGTCCGGTCTGCCGTTCCTCACCGAACCGGGCGCACTGCTCGACGCGGTGTCGGCGAGCATCAAGGACATCACTGGTCGCGAGACCAAAGCGTCGACCAGCGGCGGTACGTCCGATGGCCGTTTCATCGCGACCATGGGCACACAGGTTGTTGAACTGGGCCCGGTCAACGCGACCATCCACCAGGTCAACGAACGCGTGCTGGCGGCGGATCTCGACGTACTGACCGAGATCTACTACCAAACCATGATCAAGTTGCTCGCCTGATGCTTGCTTGCCCGATCTGCAGTGAGCCGCTGAATGCGGTGGATAACGGCGTGGTCTGCCCCGCCGGCCACCGCTTCGACCGTGCGCGCCAGGGTTACCTGAACCTGCTGCCGGTGCAGCACAAGAACAGCCGCGACCCTGGCGACAACCAGGCCATGGTCGAGGCGCGCCGCGACTTTTTGAACGCCGGCCATTATGCGCCGGTGGCCAAGCGTCTGGCCGAGCTGGCGGCGAGTTATGCGCCGGGGCGCTGGGTCGACATCGGTTGTGGCGAGGGTTATTACACCGCGCAAATCGCTGAAGCCTTGCCGAACGCCGATGGCTACGCGCTGGATATCTCCCGTGAAGCGGTCAAACGCGCGTGCAAACGCAACCCGGCGATTAGCTGGTTGATCGCCAGCATGGCTCGCGTGCCGTTGGCGTCGGGCAGTTGCCAGTTTCTCGCCAGTGTTTTCAGTCCATTGGATTGGGAAGAAGCCAAGCGATTGCTCAGCGTCGGCGGCGGTCTGATGAAAGTCGGCCCGACCAGCGGCCATCTGATGGAACTGCGCGAACGCCTGTACGACGAAGTGCGCGAGTACACCGACGACAAGCATCTGGCCCTGGTGCCGGAAGGCATGGCGCTGGCGCACAGTGAAACCCTGGAATTCAAGCTGACCCTGGACAAGCCCGAGGATCGCGCCAACCTGTTGGCGATGACACCCCACGGCTGGCGCGCCAGTGCCGAGCGTCGCGCGGCGGTGATCGAACAGGCCGAGCCGTTCGAGACCACGGTGTCGATGCGCTACGATTATTTCGTTCTTCAATAACTTTTGGTTTCGGGCAAGTGCCCGGGGCCGGCTAAATCCGCGAATGGATTTTTCAGACCGCAGTGAGGACATCCATGCGCCAACCGGACATCGAGATTTACCTGAAAGACGCCGACGTCGACCATAAGGCCATTTCCGCCTGGCTGGGCGAAGCGTTGGGCCCGTGCACCGACTGGGTTCAGAAAGGCCAGACCTGGAAGTGCAAGGCCGGCAGCGTGCCGGTGACTTGGCTACCGAAAGCCGTGGGCAAGTGGAACAGCCTGTACCTGGAAAGCGACCAGACGCCGTGGGACGACGACATCGCCTGCGCGCGTGCCGCGTTTGCCGCGCTGGACGTCGAAGTGCGTTGTGCACCGGGCACATGGGTCGAGGAAGAAGGTGAAGAGACGGCTGATCGCTGGATGCGCATCAGCGCAGACGGTGAAGAAGAGATCACCTGGAAAACCGCTTAACAGCAGCTGCAAGTTATGAGCTGCAAGCTGCAAGCCTCAAGCGAAACTGCTTATAGCTTGTGGCTTGCAGCTTGAAACTTGAAGCTGCTGTTACAGGCCTACAACGTCTTCCGCCTGCAAACCCTTCTCGCCAGTAATCACCGCGTACTCAACCTGCTGACCTTCAGCCAGCGACCGGTGCCCTTCGCCGCGAATCGCGCGGTAGTGCACGAATACGTCCACCCCGTCTTCGCGCTGAATAAAGCCGTAGCCTTTGGCGTCGTTGAACCACTTCACGTTGCCGGTTTCACGTGTTGCCATCTGTTCATACTCCTTTTTTATTATTGAACAGGCTTTTCGCAGGAAAGCCTTTGAGGAACGTCAGCCTGCATCCGACGTCCATAAAAGGGCCCCGGCGACAGACCGCCGAGTATATGACAGGTGCGAAAAGTCTCAACAGGAGATTACTTCGCCGCTTTTTTGCCGATTTTCGTCCAATACGGCACACTATCGACCGCCCGAGCAAACGCTCGGTTTTATTCACTCACGCAGAAGCCGTATGACCCGTTCCCCGTTCCGCCGTCTTGTGTTTGGCACCCTGCGCCGACTGTTGTACCTCTGGGTTCGCTCGGAGACGATCAATCAGTCGTCGTTCACCCTCAACCTCGACCGCAGTCGTCCGGTGTTCTACGTCCTGCAAAACCCTTCGCTGACCGATCTGGCCGTGCTCGACACCGAGTGCACCAAGGCCGGCCTGCCGCGTCCGGTGCTGCCGGTGTCGGTGGGTTCGCTGATTGAACCGGCGGCGTTTTTCTACCTGACGCCGGATCCGGACTGGCTCGGTCGTCAGGACAAACGCGGCGCGCCGCCGACCCTGACCCGACTGGTCAGCGCGCTGACGCAGAACGCTGCCGAAGACGCGCAGATCATTCCGGTGAGCGTGTTCTGGGGCCAGTCGCCGGACAGCGAAAACAGTCCGTGGAAACTGTTGTTCGCCGACAGCTGGGCCGTTACCGGACGCCTGCGTCGTCTGCTGAGCATCATCGTCCTCGGCCGCAAAACCCGCGTGCAATTCTCCGCACCGATTCACCTGCGCGAGCTGATCGATCACAACAAGGGCCATGAACGCACCGTGCGCATGGCCCAGCGTATCCTGCGCGTGCATTTCCGCAATCTGAAAGCAGCGGTGATCGGCCCGGACATTTCCCACCGTCGCAACCTGGTCAAAGGCCTGCTCAATCAGCCGCTGGTCAAGCAAGCGATCCTCGACGAAGCCGAGCGCGAAAACATCTCCCCGGAAAAAGCCAAGGCTCAGGCCTTGCGCTACGGCAACGAGATCGCCTCGGACTACACCTACACCGCGATCCGTTTCCTCGAAGTGGTGCTGAGCTGGTTCTGGAACAAGATTTACGACGGCATCAAGGTCAACCACATCGAAGGCGTGCAGAAGGTCGCGCAGGGTCATGAAGTGATCTACGTGCCGTGCCATCGCAGCCACATCGACTATCTGCTGCTCTCGTACTTACTGTTCCGCAACGGCCTGACCCCGCCGCACATCGCTGCCGGGATCAACCTCAACATGCCGGTGATCGGCAGCCTGCTGCGGCGTGGCGGCGCGTTCTTCATGCGCCGCACGTTCAAGGGCAATCCGCTGTACACCTCGGTGTTCAACGAATACCTGCACACGCTGTTCACCAAAGGTTTCCCGGTCGAGTACTTCGTCGAGGGCGGCCGCTCGCGCACCGGACGCATGCTGCAACCGAAAACTGGCATGCTCGCCATTACGATGCGCAGCTTCCTGCGTTCGTCGCGCATGCCGATCGTGTTTGTGCCGGTGTACATCGGTTACGAGCGCGTGCTGGAGGGGCGTACCTACCTCGGCGAATTGCGCGGCGCGAGCAAGAAGAAAGAATCGATCTTCGATATTTTCAAAGTTATCGGCGCGCTGAAGCAGCGCTTCGGTCAGGTCGCCGTCAACTTCGGTGAGCCGATCAAACTCGCCGAATTCCTCGACGCCGAGCAACCGGACTGGCGCCAGCAAGAACTCGGCCCACAGTTCAAACCGGCGTGGCTCAACGAGACCACCAATCGTCTCGGCGAGAAAGTCGCGCAGCATCTGAACGAAGCGGCGGCGATCAACCCGGTCAACCTGGTGGCGCTGGCGCTGCTGTCGACCACGCGCCTGGCGCTGGATGATCGCGCCATGGCGCGGGTGCTGGATCTGTATCTGGCGCTGCTGCGCAAAGTCCCGTACTCGCCACACACCACGCTGCCGGAAGGTGATGGCCGTGCCTTGATCGAGCACGTGAAGGACATGGATCTGCTGTCCGAGCAGAACGATGCGCTGGGTAAGATTCTCTATCTCGACGAGCAGAACGCCGTCCTGATGACCTACTACCGCAACAACGTGTTGCACATCTTCGCCCTGCCGGCGCTGCTGGCGAGCTTCTTCCAGAGCGCCTCGCGCATGAGCCGCGAACAGATCCTGCGCTACACCCGCGCGCTGTATCCGTACTTGCAGTCGGAACTGTTCATTCGCTGGTCGCTGGACGAACTGGATGCCGTGGTCGATCAGTGGCTGGAAGCGTTCGTCGAGCAAGGTCTGCTGCGTTTCGAGAAAGACGTCTACCTGCGTCCGGCGCCAAGTTCGCGGCATTTTGTGTTGCTGACGTTGCTGTCGAAAAGCATCGCGCAGACCTTGCAGCGTTTCTACATGACCGTGTCCTTGCTGCTCAACAGTGGCCAGAACAGCATCAGCGCCGAAGAACTGGAAGATCTCTGCACCGTCATGGCCCAGCGCCTGTCGATCCTCCACGGCCTCAACGCCCCGGAGTTTTTCGACAAGAGCCTGTTCCGTCATTTCATCCAGACCCTGCTCGACCTCGACGTGCTGCGTCGCGACGAGGCCGGCAAGCTCAGCTACCACGAACTGCTCGGCGAATTGGCGGAAGGTGCGGCCAAACGCGTACTGCCAGCGGACATTCGTTTGTCGATCCGCCAGGTTGCGCTGCATCGCAGTGAAGATGCGGCTGAAAGCGCGGTAACCGCCGAAGGCTGAAACTTGCCGATAACTAACGGAGAGCCCGCCGGGTTCTCCCGTTAGTTGATTCGTGGATAAATAGGCTCACTTTAAAAATCGCGATAAGGATATCGAGATGAGCCTGCTGCACGAACCAACTCCCATCGTCACCGTCGACTTTCGTTTGCCCCCAAACTTCCGCGCTCCTGAGGGCGGTGAGAATGAAACGGTGGTCAGCGTCAAAGTGGTTAACTCCACTTCTCCGATCAACATTAAAGACTGGCGGCACTCGTCAGTCTTTGATGTCGACTGGAAGTTCTCATTTCCGCATCAGTACAGCGATGTCGGCGTGAAGTATCAGATCAACGTTCAGATGTTCCATGAGCAACAGCCTTTGCTCGTGGCGCTGGACTACTTCGTTGTCGTTAACAAAGCTCCGCACCGGCAGACGCTGCACTTGAGCCCGATCGGCTTTCTGTATGTAGAAGTTCAGGAGCCCAGTGTCGTTGCTGAACATGAAGCCGTGACGATCAGTCTGCACGATGCTGATGACCCGAATACCCAACTTACCCGCGTCACTCAAGATGAACAAACCGCCGCTTCGTTTTATCTGCAATACGATCCAGACAGGGTCATACCCGGCAAGCGCTATGCGTTAAGCGGTGTGGAAAACCGCTATCACCAATCCATTGCAGTCACGCCGTGGCATGTCGAACTTGCGCCGGTTTCGCCTACGTTGAGTTTGCGGCTATCGCAGTGGATCTCGCAGTGGCTGGAGAAACCATTACGTTTGTTCACTGACGTTGATGGCAAAATCCGCTAGATTTCTCTTCGGCGCCGGGATTCTTCCGGCGCAAAAGTATTAGAGGTTCCGATGAAAAAACTCACCCTTCTCGCCGCCGCCACGCTGTTGAGCGCCTGCCAATCGACCACCCCCGCCGGCAAGGCCAGCCTCGATGGCGAAGTGTTCTACCTGCAACGCATCGCCCTGCCACCGAGCGCGACCCTGAGCGTGAGCCTGCAAGACGTTTCCCTCGCCGACGCCCCGGCGGTCGTGCTCGACGAGCAGAAAGGCCCAATCAAAGGCCAGGTGCCGCTGCCCTTCCACTTGAGCTACGATCCGGCGCAGGTCAAACCCGGCCACCGTTATTCGGTCAGCGCGCGTATCGAAGTCAACGGCGAGCTGATGTTCATCACCACCGAAAACCACGCCGTGCAACTCGACGGCAACGACCCGCAGCCGCTGAAAATCCGCGTCGACGCGATTCGTTAATTCATTCTCCGCCACCCATTTCCGCAACAAGGAAGCCGCCATGCTCCGCCCTACCCTTCGCTTCGCCGGCCTGTGCGCCGGCCTGATGATCAGCGCCAACGCTCTGGCCCTGTCACTGAGCGACCTGTCGCAACAAGACGCCACCGGCGGCCTCAAGGATGCCCTGACCCAAGGCGCGCAAATCGCCGTCAAACAACTGGGCACCCCGGGCGGCTTCAGCAACAACCCCGAGGTGAAAATCGAACTTCCGGGCAAACTCGGCAAAGCCGCCAGCAAAATGAAAGCCTTCGGCATGGGCGCCGAGGTTGAAGAACTCGAAACCGCGATGAACAAAGCGGCGGAAAGTGCCGTGACCCAGGCCCAGCCAATACTCGTCGACGCCGTGAAAAAAATGAGCGTCGCCGACGCCAAAGGCATCCTCAGCGGCGGCCAGGATTCAGCCACGCAATACCTCGACAAATCCAGCCGCGAACAAATCCGCGCCAAGTTCCTGCCGATCGTCAAACAGGCGACCGACAAAGTCGGCGTGGCGCAGAAGTACAACTCGTTCGCTGGCCAGGCTGCTGCGTTCGGTGTGGTCGATGCGAAAAGCGCGAATGTCGAAAACTACGTCACCGAACAAGCGCTGAATGGCTTGTTCGAAATGATCGGCAAACAAGAAGAAACCATCCGCCAGAACCCGGCCGCTGCGGCGACGAGTCTGGCGAAAAAAGTCTTCGGCACGCTGTAACGTCCCGTGTAGGAGCTGCCGCAGGCTGCGATCTTTTGATCTGGTCTTTGCTGTCGAGCATTGAAGATCAAAAGATCGCAGCCTTCGGCAGCTCCTACAGGGTTTTCTGTCAGGCTGCATGGGTCGTGTGAACCACGCTCTTGCGGTACACGTCCGTGAACCGGCTTACCGCTCGCTGAATCACCGAACACTGAAACTCGATGAAGTACGTCAGATCCAGCTCATCCGCCTCGCTATGTAAATAAGAGCGCCCATACTTCACCGGCGCATTGCGCAGCAGCAAACTGATCGCAATGTAACGAAACGCCACAAACTCGTTCTTGAACATGAACCAGTAAAACAACGCCCGCGCAACCCGCCCGTTACCGTCGCGAAAGGGATGCTCGTAACCCAAGGCAAAATGCAGCATGATCGCCTTGATCAGCGGATGCACATAACCCTTCTCCTGAGGTGACCCCTCAGGCAAATTGATCCAGTCCGACAACCTCCCCAACCGCGAAACCAGCCCTGCAGCGGGCGGAGGACGATGCACCGTATTGCCCGCGCCGTCCTGAACAACCACCTCATCATTCGCCCGGAAAACGCCCGGAGAATAATCCTCGTCAGCAATCCCCTCCACCCCCACCCGATGCATCGCAGCGATCAAATCCACACTCATGGGCTCATCGCGTTTCTCCCAGGCGAAATTCATCATCCTGTAGTTGCCCATCACCATCCGCTCATCCGGCGTACGCGGCTGACGCCGATGCCTGAGCATGTCCTTGGCCACACGCATAGTCGTCGCCGCGCCCTCTAACTGACTACTGGCGATGGCCTCATCCTCAATCAAATCATTAAGCAAATAACTGCAATGCGCCTGCTCTCCAATTTGCCGAGTCATGTAATCCAGAGCGGCAAAAGTCGTCTGCCGATCCACCAACGACAACGTGATCTGCGCCAACGGCGTCAGCACATATTTGCCCCACTGCACCGGCTCGCCCAACGGCAACAGATTGACGTACTGCGCCACCCGCGCCTTCTTGACCAACGCCCAACACACCTTCACATCCAACCCGGACGCCCAGCGATAACGCAACGCCTCGAAAGGCAGATAACGGCCCTGATCATCCAGCGGCTTGAGCAACGTCAGATAATCCGCCAGACGCTGCTTGTGTGGCGAGCGCAGCAGAAGATTGAATACGGAATCGGATCGGCCTTTGAAGACGGGTGGGTTTTTCATGAAAGGGTGAACTCGAGGCGGTTGAAAACAGACGCTGGAGTACAACACCCGAGGGGGGAAAGGCTCAATATCGGAGGTTTCTGAAAAAGATGTAGGAAGGAAATAGAGGCAACTCAGGCAGAGATTGGTCGGCTGTCAGGCCGCCTTCGCGAGCAGGCTCGCTCCCACAGTTGGATGGTGTTGAATCAGACAGAGCATGGTTGGCTGGCAGGCCGTTATCGCGAGCAGGCTCACTCCTACAATTGGATGGTGTTGAATCAGACAGAGCATGGTTGGCTGGCAGGCCGCCTTCGCGAGCAGGCTCTGCTCCTACAAAAGCAGGATCAAAAGATCGCAGCCTTCGGCAGCTCCTACAAGGAATCGTGGCGCACCCACGCCAACCACTAGGCCGAGTGTCAGCTCGCCTGCTTTTGATTTTGATCTTAGAGCCCGTCGGGAGGCTGAGTGGAGGGATTCATACGGGGAAAGCATCGAGAGGAGGTGCAGCGAAGCAAACCGTAGGCGATGCCCCCGGATGAACCCGGAGCGAAGGAACCCGAGCCTTAGCGAGGGCCGGACGTCAGGGCACAGACCTTTGGTTCCTTTGGGGCGTTTGCCAAAGGGACTCGCCGTAAGGGCGAAACCGCCAGCCGCAACCCCCGCAAAAACGGATATTCACAAAGAACACCCAGAACATGGTCGGCCCGAAGGCCGCCAAGTAACCGAAAGATCAAGCCTCCCGCCGAACCCTGAACCAAGCCGCATACAACGCCGGCAAAAACAACAGCGTCAAAGCCGTAGCCACAATCAACCCGCCCATAATCGCCACCGCCATCGGCCCAAAAAACACACTGCGCGACAACGGAATCATCGCCAACACCGCCGCCAGCGCCGTCAACACAATCGGCCGAAACCGCCGCACCGTCGCCTCGATAATCGCCTGCCAAGGCCCAAGCCCCGACTTGATATCCTGCTCAATCTGATCCACCAGAATCACCGAATTGCGCATGATCATCCCCGACAACGCAATCGTCCCCAACATCGCCACAAACCCGAACGGCTGACGGAACACCATCAAAAACAGCACCACCCCGATCAACCCCAGCGGCGCCGTCAAAAACACCATCGCCGTGCGCGAAAAACTGCGCAACTGCACCATCAGCAACGTCAGTACCACCACGATAAACATCGGCACCCCGGCATTCACCGACTTCTGCCCACGCTCGGAATCCTCCACCGTGCCGCCGACATCCAGCAAATACCCATCCGGCAACTCCGCGCGAATCGGATCGAGCGTCGGCATGATCTGCTTGATCAACGTCGCCGGCTGCTCCTTGCCATAAATGTCCGCGCGCACCGTTACCGTCGGCAACCGATTGCGGTGCCAGATAATCCCTTCCTCAAAACCATATTCCAGCGTCGCGACCTGCGACAACGCCACACTGCGGCCGTTATCCGTCGGCACCGCCAGACTCGGCAACAACGACAACTCGGTGCGCTCATGCACCGTGCCGCGCAGCAGAATCTCGATCAACTCGTTGTCTTCGCGGTACTGACTGACACTCGCGCCGGTCAGCGAACTCTGCAGAAACTTCGCCAGATTGGCCGTGCTCACACCGAGCGCCCGGGCACGATCCTGATCGATGTTCAGGTACACGACTTTGCTCGGTTCCTCCCAATCCAGATGCACGTTGACCACATACGGATTCTCGCGAACCTTGGTCGCCACTTTGCGCGCCAGCGCACGGACTTCTTCGATGTGTTCGCCGGTGACGCGGAACTGCACCGGGTAACCCACCGGCGGGCCATTCTCCAGACGCGTGACCCGCGAGCGCATCGCCGGGAATTGCTCGTTCAATGTGCTGATCAACCAGCTGCGCAGCGCTTCACGCTCCTCGATGGTTTTCGCCAACACCACAAACTGCGCGAAGCTCGCCGCGGGCAACTGCTGATCCAGCGGCAGATAGAAACGCGGCGAACCGGTGCCGATATACGCCACGTAATTATCGATGCCGGCGTGATCCTTGAGCATCGCCTCCAGGCGTTTGACCTCACCGGTGGTATTGGCCAGCGATGCGCCTTCGGCCAGTTTCAGATCGACCATCAATTCCAGTCGATTGGAGGCCGGGAAGAACTGCTGCGGAACGTAACGGAACAACATTACCGAAGCGATAAACAGCCCCACCGTCAGCACGATCACGGTTTTACGGTGCACCACACACCACTCGACCAGCCGCCGAACACGCTGATAAAACGGCGTGCCATACGGATCCGGCTGACCATCGCCCGTGCCGTGTTTGGCGGCGTGAATTTTCGCCAGATCCGGCAGGAGTTTTTCCCCCAGATACGGCACGAACATCACCGCCGCCACCCACGAAGCGAGCAGCGCGATGGTCACCACCTGAAAGATTGATCGGGTGTATTCGCCGGTGCCCGACTGCGCAGTGGCAATCGGCAGGAACCCGGCAGCGGTGATCAACGTACCGGTGAGCATCGGGAACGCGGTGCTGGTCCAGGCATAACTTGCCGCGCGGATGCGGTCGAAACCCTGCTCCATTTTGATCGCCATCATTTCCACGGCGATGATCGCGTCGTCCACCAACAGGCCCAGCGCCAATACCAACGCGCCGAGGGAAATCTTGTGCAGACCGATGTTCAGGTAATACATGCAGGCGAAGGTCATCGCCAACACCAGCGGAATGGTCAGCGCCACGACCATGCCGGTGCGCACGCCGAGGGAGAAGAAGCTCACCAGCAAGACAATTGCCAGCGCTTCGACCAACACCTGGACGAACTCGCCGACCCCGGTTTTCACTGCCGCTGGCTGGTCGGAAACCTTGCGCAACTGCATGCCGGCCGGAAGGTTTTTCTGGATCCGCGAGAACTCCACTTCCAGCGCTTTACCGAGCACCAGAATGTCGCCGCCGTCCTTCATCGCCACGGCCAGACCGATCGCATCCTCGCCCATAAAGCGCATGCGCGGTGCCGGTGGATCGTTGAAACCACGGCGCACATCGGCGACATCGGAGATGCGGAACGTGCGATCACCGACACGGATCGGGAAGTTTCTTATCTCATCGACTGTCTGAAAATTCCCCGACACCCGTAGCTGCAATCGCTCGCTGCCGGTTTCGAAGAACCCGGCGGTCGATACGGCGTTCTGCTCTTGCAGCGCCTGTTGCACCGCCGCCAACGGCAAACCGAGGGTCGCCAGTTTGACGTTGGATAACTCGACCCAGATTTTTTCGTCCTGCAAACCGAGCAAGTCGACCTTGCCGACATCCTTGACCCGCTGCAGCTGGATCTGGATGCGGTCGGCGTAATCCTTGAGCACCGCGTAGTCGAAACCGTCGCCGGTCAGCGCGTAGATATTGCCGAACGTGGTGCCGAATTCATCGTTGAAAAACGGCCCCTGAATATCCGGCGGCAACGTGTGGCGGATGTCGGCGACCTTCTTGCGCACCTGGTACCAGAGGTCGGGGATTTCCTTGGAATGCATCGAGTCGCGGGCGATAAACGTGACCTGCGATTCACCGGGGCGTGAGAACGAGACGATGCGCTCGTACTCACCGGTTTCCATCAGTTTCTTTTCAATGCGTTCGGTGACCTGGCGCGAGACCTCCTGCGCGGTCGCACCCGGCCAGCGGGTCTGAATGACCATGGCTTTGAAGGTGAACGGCGGGTCTTCACTCTGGCCGAGTTTGGTGTAGGACAACGCGCCGACGATGGCCAGCAAAAGCATCAGGAACAGTACGATCTGGCGATTACGCAGCGCCCATTCGGAAAGGTTGAAGCGCATCGGGACTTACTCCTTGTCCGCCAGATTGACCACACGGTTGGAGCGATCCACCGGACGCACCTGCTGACCTTCCAAAAGCACATGCACGCCGGCCGCCACCACCCAGTCGCTGGCGTTCAAGCCTTCAAGCACCGGCACGGTTTTTTCGCCGAACGGGCCAACGCGCACCGGGGTTTTCTTCAACGTGTTGTTGCCGTTGACCACCCAGACGTAGGTCGCACCGTTTTCAGCGGTGAGTGCCGAGAGCGGCACCGCCAGCGACACGGCATCGGCCGATTGCACAAACACACGAGCGCTCTGGCCCAGTTCGGCCGGGACTTTGCCGGCGGTGAACGAAATGCGCGCGGCAAAGGTGCGCGAGCGTGGATCGGCGGCGGGCGACAGTTCGCGAATTTGTCCGGCGAAGCGCTGATTCTGCTGCGTCCACAATTCGACGGACACTGGCTGACCGACCTTGAAGCGGCCGAAGCTTTGCTCGGGCAGGCTGATCAACACCTCACGCTCGCCATCGGTGGCGAGGGTGTACACGGTCTGTCCGGCGGCAACCACTTGGCCGACTTCCACCGAACGCTTGGCCACCACGCCGTCCTGCGGCGCACGCAGCACCGCGTAACTGGCCTGATTGGTCGAAACGTTGAATTCAGCTTTGATTTGTTTGAGGCGGGCTTCACCTGAGCGGTAAAGGTTTTCGGCATTGTCGTAAGCCGAGCGGCTGACCATCTGCCGATCCATCAGGGTCTTGTAGCGATCGCGTTCGGCGCGCACCAGATTGAGATTGGCTTCGGCGGCGGCGACTTGCGCACGGGTGGCTTCCAGTTGCAGGCGCACGTCTTGCGGATCGAGTTCAGCGAGCGGTTGATCGGCCTTCACGCGCTGACCTTCATCGACCAGTCGTCGGCTGACTTTGCCACCAATGCGGAATGCCAGATCAGGTTCGTAGCGGGCGCGCACCTCGCCCGGATAACTTTCCATCGCCTGCGCCGAAGGCTCTGGCTGCACCACCATGGCCGGTCGCACGGTGACTTGCGTCACTTCTTCCTGACCGCACGCTGACAAAAGGAACGCCAGACTCGCTGGCAACGCACAG
Source organism: Pseudomonas rustica (assembly GCF_049959085.1). Lineage (NCBI taxonomy): Bacteria > Pseudomonadati > Pseudomonadota > Gammaproteobacteria > Pseudomonadales > Pseudomonadaceae > Pseudomonas > Pseudomonas rustica. Next base: position 4,371,508 of record NZ_CP188200.1, read on the forward strand.
GACAACGCATGGCGGAACATGGTGACGGACCTTTCGCTAATGGTGCTTGGAATAATTATACTGGCGGGTATGTTATTAATAGCAAACTCACCAGTCCAGTATTAAAAGCGAAGAATGTCGAACAATCTTTCAGCTCCAAACGGCCCGGGCCGCCCCAAGGATCTGGCCAAGCGCCAGGCGATCCTCGACGCGGCGAAAATTCTGTTTCTGAGTCATGGCTATGCCAACACCAGCATGGACGCGGTCGCCAGCGAGGCTGGCGTGTCGAAGCTGACGGTTTACAGCCATTTCAACGACAAGGAGACGCTGTTCTCCGCCGCCGTGATGGCCAAATGCGAGGAGCAATTACCCACATTGATCTTCGAATTGCCGGAAGGCATCGCCGTGAAAAATGTGTTGCTGAACATTGCCCGAGGCTTTCATCACCTGATCAACAGCGATGAATCGGTGAACCTGCATCGTCTGATCATGGCGCTGGGGGTGCAGGATCCGAAGCTTTCACTGATCTTCTTCGAAGCCGGCCCACAGCGCATGGTGCAAGGGATGGAGCGGCTGCTGACGCGCATCCACGAGACGGGCGCGCTGAGCATCGACCTGCCGCGTAATGCGGCCGAGCATTTCTTTTGCCTGATCAAAGGCGCCGGGAATTTCCGGCTGATGTTTGGTTGCGGGGAGCCGTTGAGCGAAGAGGCTGCGGAAAGCCATATTGAGGAAGTGGTGGGGTTGTTTATGCGCGCTTACAAACCTTAGCTTTTGCGCTGTTTGGGCTGGCCCTATCGCGAGCAGGCTCACTCCTACAGTGGATTTGTGTGCACCACAGATCAATTGTAGGAGTGAGCCTGCTCGCGATAAGGGCGACGCGGTTTAAGGCTTGAGCGCTTTCTTCGGGTAGATATCGTAGCGGCTCGATTTGCCATCCAGCGCATGGCTCGGTTTCGGCCCGTCAATGCACGGCGCCTTGCGCGGTCGTTTGACCACCACCCGGTGCGTCGCCAGTGCCAGCGCCGCCTGCAACAGCGCCGGCGCATCCGGATCATCGCCCACCAGCGGCCGGAACAGACGCATCTCCTTCTTCACCAGCGCAGTCTTCTCGCGGTGCGGAAACATCGGGTCGAGATAAATCACCTGCGGCGCCTCACCTTCCCAGTTCTGCATGACCTCGATGGAATTGCCCTTGAGCAGCTTCATCCGCGCCACGATCGGCGCTACTTCGAAATCTTCCGCACCACGCGCCAGCCCATCCTCCAACAGCGCGCCGATCAGCGGCTGGCGCTCGATCAGGCTCATCTCGCAACCCAGACTGGCCAGCACAAACGCATCCTTGCCCAGCCCCGCCGTCGCATCCAGCACGCGCGGGCGCACGCCTTGCGCGACGCCGACAGCCTTGGCGATCATCTGACCGCTGCCGCCACCGTATAAACGCCGATGCGCCGCGCCGCCCTCAACGAAGTCGACCCGCACCGGCCCCGGTGCGTCCGGGCCGAGCTGTTGCAGCTGCAACCCCTGCTCGCCGACCTGCAAGGCGAACTCGCCGTCAGCCACCTCGCGCGGCAGACCGAGACGCTCGGCCCACTGCGCAGCTTGCGCTTCAAACGTCGCGCCGAGGGATTCGACATGGATGCGGCAGGCCGCGGGTTGCTCAATCATGGAAAACACGCTCAAAAATTCAAGGAGCGGCAAAAACCGCCGATAACTCATTCAACGCACATTTTGCCAGAGCTGAGCGTCAACCGAAAAAAATGTCAGGCATTCTTCCCACATCGATTGGCTACATTTCGCCCCATGGCGACTTTAGCCGTCAAAACACTCAAGCACTGAGCGGCGTCAGTCACCTGTGGCAGGATTTTTTTGCCCAGGCGCTGGCCGAGCAGACGAGTGATGTGGTGCCGGCCTGCGGCACGTTTCCACCGGTTGACCTGAGCAGCAGCGAAGAGCCGACCGTCGGCAGCGACCTGCACGCGCACATCGTCAGCCAGCGCGAATGCGATGTGGTGGAAACTCAAGTGCGTCCGCCAGAGCCGCTGTTCCTGCCGATTGCCGAATTCGAAACCGAGTTGCTCGACAAGCCGTTCCCACCGTTCCCGGCAGAAGAACTGAAAGCGCAGCAAGAGCAGCAGGATTTCGACAGCAGCTGGGTTCGCCCTGTGGTTATCAACAACGGCCAGCCAATGCCAGAACCGGGCCCGGCGCCGCAGAAAAAGCCTCTGTACCTGCCGATTGCCGAGTTCGACCTCGACCTGATGCAGAAACCATATCCGCCGTTCCCGCCGGAAGAAATCGTCGAGCAACAGAAGGCGCTGGACTTCGATAACGGCTGGGCACGCCCGATCGTTCTGCAGAACCTGCGCCTCGCCGCGTAACCTCTAGCGACACACGCTCCAGCGCCCGACATCGACATGAAAGTGATTGCGATGGGCAGCGTTGTAATCCGGACTCAACACCACACTGAACGCTTCGCAGGCGCCGTCGCGCACCTGCCGTAGAAATTTCGCGTCCTGATTTTGCTTCGGCCAGTCCTTGAGCACGCTGATGCTGCGCCCGTCAGCCAGACGAAACCCGGCGATGTCCAGCGCATCGGCGCTGGCATGACGACTGAGTGCGCCGCTCTCGCGGTTGTAGACATTGCGGCAAGCGAAACTGCCGAGGTGGTCGAGGCGCGTGACCTTCTGGCCATAGATCGATTGAGCTGCCGGTTGCAACGTGTGGTGTTCAAACATCGCGTAGGCCACCGCCAGCGGACAACTGGCGAGGAAACTGCTGCTCAGCGCCACCTCACCGCCCTGCACGCGCAAGGCGCCGATCAGCGGGCACTTGGCGTCGGGGCTGTCGGATTGCCGGGTGACGCGCAGATCTGAACTGCTCAATGCCTGTGCACAAAGTTCTGGATCACTGCGCAAGCGCATCAGCTTGTAACCGGTGAGCCAATTGGGCGCGGCTTTCACGTCCAGCGGCGCCCACGGATTCCACTGCGGCGGCACCGCCAGCCAGCCGCGCCAGACACTGAACGCGGCACCGCCGATCATCAACAGCACCAGGCAAAATATCCATCGCCCCATGTTCAGCCTTTGAAGAACTGATTGGCTTTGGCGTACGGCATCGACTGCGAGGTGAAGCCGAACGTGCCGGATTGCTGGATTTCTTCAGCGGCGCGGAAGAACTCGCCGAACGCCGCCAGCGCCAGTGCCGAACCGGTGCTGATGCGGCGTACGCCCATGTCCTGCAATTCCTGCACGGTCAGTTTCAAACCGCCGGACATCAACACGTTGACCGGTTTCGGCGCCACCGCACGTACCACCGCCAGCACTTCTTCGGCGTTGCGTAAACCCGGCGCGTACAGCACGTCGGCGCCAGCGTCGGCGAAGGCTTTCAAGCGGCGGATGGTGTCATCGAGGTCAGGATTGCCGTGCAGATAGTTCTCCGCACGCGCGGTGAGAATGAAAGGAAATGGCAGCGTGCGCACGGCAGCGACGGCGGCTTCGATGCGCGCGACGGCATGTTCGAAACAATAGATCGGCGCATCCGGGCGGCCCGTCGCGTCTTCGATCGAACCACCGACCGCGCCCGCTTCGGCGGCACGCAACAAGCTTTTCGCGGACTCGGTCGGGTCATCAGAAAAACCGTTTTCCAGATCCACCGCCACCGGTAAATCGGTCGCAGCGACAATCGCGCGGACGTTGGCCAAGGTCTCTTCAAGACTCAACGCACCATCGGCCTTGCCCTGGGAAAACGCATAACCGGCACTGGTCGTGGCCAAGGCCTGATAGCCGAGGCTGGCGAGCATCTTCGCCGAGCCTGCATCCCACGGATTGGGAATGACGAAGACTTGCGCACGCTCATGCAGCGCTTTGAAGGCGTGGGCTTTACGGGTTTGTGCTTGAAGGTCAAAGGCGTCCATCGGCTGGCTCCCGGGCAGGAAAACGAATCCGCCTCAGAGCAGACCAAGTTGCTCGGCGGCGGGTTCTCTGTATAGCTCAGGCAGCGGTGGCAGGCCAGGCAAACGTTGCATCAATTGTGCGTGAAAACGTTGCGCCAGCTTCGCCGCCAACAGGTTGTCGGCGGTGTGCAGGAAGATGTACGGCGTGCGCCCCTCTTCGATCCACTCGGCGATTTTCGCCACCCAGGGCACGAGGAAGGTGTCGTTGGCTTCAAGCTCCGGATGGCCGATGAAGCGCACCTGCGGGAATTGCGTGAACGCCGCGGGGCGCGTCGGCACGCGGGGCTTTTTTGATTGCGCGTGGATCACCGAGGATTCGGTCGACAGGCAACTGAACAGCGCACGCGGATCAAGGCAGATGCGCTCGACGCCACGGTCGAGCAGCAAGCGATTGAGCAGGCGTTCGCTCTCACCCTTGGCGAAGAACTGTTCATGCCGCACTTCCACCGCCAGCGGGCAATCCAGCGCATCGATGAACGCCGCCAGTTCCGGCAGCCGATGTGGCGTGAAGCTTTTCGATAATTGCAGCCACAACGGCGAAACACGCTGACCGAGGGGTTTGAGTAATTGCAGGAAGGTTTCGGCGGCGGTCAGTTGCTCGCGCAAGTCGCCGCTGTGGCTGATGTCGCCGGGGAATTTGGCGGTGAAGCGAAAGTGTTCGGGCATGACTTCGGCCCATCGCTGCACAGTGGCCGGCGACGGGCTGGCGTAGAAGGTCGTATTGCCTTCGACGGCGTTGAACACTTGAGAATAGAGACCGAGGAATTCAGAGGTTTTTGCGTCTACCGGGTAGAGATACTCGCGCCAGGCGTTTTCGCTCCAGGACGGGCAACCGAGGTAGTAAGGCAAATCCATTAGATGTACAGATCGAGGCCCAGCACGTCTGCATCCCAATCGACAAAACCGGCAGTGCTCAGGTAGCTGGCGAGGGCCATCGCTACGCTTTTGCTCATGGCGCGGTGGTAAATCATGTCTTGTTGGCGGGCGGGCAGATTGGCCAGGCGTTGTGCGGAAGCTTTGGCAGCGCGGGCGGCCAGTTGCTCTTCAGTCGGAAATTCCAGCTCGCCGTCGATATCGTCGACGGATTCATCCACGGTCACATTGCCTTTGCGAGGCTTGCGCTTGATGGGATAGGACTGAGAGGAGAGGCCGTCTATACGCATAAATTCATGCTCGGTATCGATGATGGCAATTTAGCGGCACCGGGCCGACTTAGCAAACTGCCGAGTGATAACTAGAACACATAAAGCGCAAAAGGTTTAAAGCGAGGGGCTGGAAACTGACGATTGGTGTTTTGAAAATCAAAAGATCGCAGCCTTCGGCAGCTCCTACAGTTGGAATGTGATCCCTGTAGGAGCTGCCGAAGGCTGCGATCTTTTAAAGGCTCAACGAGCCTTGGGGGTGGCGACTTTGTCGCGCAGATAAACCGGTTGTGCGTCATCTGCCGGGATCGACTCGCCGCGCTCCCAAGCGAAGCGCGCCAGAGTCAGCAAGTCTTCAGCATGAGGCAGCATGCCCGCATCCGAGCCCGTCAGATTGACGGCAATACGCTCGGCATACCCCCAACCGGTGCCGGCACCAAACCAGTCGCCACTGGCATCCGCCGGCAGCGCGACCACTTCCGGCGGCAGCACCGCTTCGGCACCGACCAGACGCATCTCCCCCGCCGTCTCGCGGTAGCAGCCCCAATACACTTCATCCATGCGCGCATCGATGGCCGCCGCGACCTGGCTCACACCATGCTCACGCAACGCACGCTGCGCCAGCACCGCCAGGTTGGACACCGGCAACACCGGGCGATCCAGCGCAAACGCCAGGCCCTGCACCACACCAATGGCAATCCGCACACCGGTAAACGCACCCGGCCCGCGACCGAAGGCGATCGCATCGACCGCTTGCAACGTGGTGCCGGCGTCGGCCAGCAGTTGCTGAATCATCGGCAGCAGCTTCTGCGCGTGCAGGCGCGGGATCACCTCGTAATGGCTCGTGACCTTGCCGTCATGCAGCAAGGCAACGGAGCAAGCTTCAGTCGCGGTGTCCAGGGCCAGCAAGGTGCTCATCGATGTTTCCAAAACAGGGGTGGGAAAAAGTGCGTCAGTATAAACAACTACGGCCCGCAAGCGGGCCGTGGATGATGCTGCGATTCAGACTTTTCAGCTCAGCGCTGCCAGCACCTTGGCGGTGATTGCATCAACCGAACCAACGCCTGGAATGTGGCTGTACTTCGGCTTGCCAGCATTTTTGGCGGACAGGTTCTGATAGAACTCCACCAGCGGCTTGGTCTGCGAGTGGTAAACCGACAGGCGATGACGCACGGTTTCTTCAGTGTCGTCCTTGCGCTGTACCAGCTCTTCGCCGGTGATGTCGTCTTTGCCAGCGATTTTCGGCGGGTTGTAGACGATGTGGTAAACGCGGCCGCTGGCTTCGTGAACACGACGACCGGCGATGCGTTGAACGATTTCTTCGTCTTCAACTGCGATTTCAACCACAGCGTCCAGCTCGACGCCGGCGGTAACCAGTGCTTCCGCCTGCGGAATGGTGCGCGGGAAGCCGTCGAACAGGAAGCCGTTGGCGCAGTCAGCCTGAGCGATACGATCTTTTACCAGTGCGATGATCAGGTCATCGGACACCAGGCCGCCGGCATCCATGATGCTCTTGGCTTGCACGCCCAGCGGAGTACCGGCCTTGACCGCTGCACGCAGCATGTCACCGGTGGAAATTTGTGGAATGCCGAATTTTTCGGTGATGAACTTTGCCTGAGTACCTTTACCGGCCCCGGGAGCTCCCAGCAGAATGACGCGCATTAGATGTGCTCCTCAATTTTTTTATAAAAAGCTTTTACAAAACAAAGGATTCGCCTCTTGGGACGAATCCTGAAAATACGGGACGTGGCCGCAGAAACGGCCAAAGGCTGATCAAGATACACAGCAGGCTGCGCCCACACAAGACGCCAAAAGTCGGAGAAACCTTCGCCCGCCGCGACCCTGCGACGCGGTGACCCAAGTCGCAACCCCATCATTAACTGTCGCCTGGCGGCACTTTCACCCGTCAGGCAAAGCGGCAACCGACGCCTGTGGCCGGTGCCGCATGTCGCCACAAAATCGTTAGCCGGTGTTGCGCAAACCGGCGGCGATCCCCGCCACAGACACCAGCAACGCCTGTTCCACCGGGCTGCCCTGCTCGACATTCTGCTGCCGTGAACGGGCCAGTAACTCGGCCTGCAATAGATGTAGCGGGTCGAGGTAAGTATTGCGCAGACGGATGAATTCGAGGGTGTCCGGGCTATGCGCCAGCAGCTGCGACTGACCGGTCAGACCAAGCACCACCGCGCACGCCTGCGACAATAGGTCGCGTAACTGCGCGCCCAACGGCAGCAAATCCGCCTCGACCAGACGCTCGTCGTAGGACAACGCGATGTCCGCGTCGGCCTTGGCCAGCACCATTTCCAGCATGTCGATGCGCGTGCGGAAGAACGGCCATTGCTCGCGCATCTGCCCGAGCAACTCGCCTTCGCCGCGCTCCAGCGCTTTGCTCAATGCCGATTCCCAGCCGAGCCACGCCGGCAGCATCAGCCGCGTTTGCGTCCAGCCGAAGATCCACGGAATCGCCCGCAAACTTTCGATGCCGCCCGCACGGCGTTTCGCCGGACGACTGCCGAGCGGCAAGCGGCCCAACTCCTGCTCCGGCGTGGACTGGCGGAAATACTCAACGAACTGCGGATTCTCTCGCACCACCTGACGGTAAGCACTGACACCATCGGCCGCCAATTCGTCCATCAGATGGCGCCATTCCGGCGTCGGTGGCGGCGGTGGCAGCAACGTCGCTTCAAGCACCGCTGCCAGGTACAGATTGAGGTTTTGCTCGGCGATGTCCGGCAGGCCGAATTTGAATCGAATCATTTCCCCCTGCTCAGTGGTACGGAAACGCCCCGCCACCGAACCCGGTGGCTGCGACAGAATCGCCGCGTGCGCCGGGCCACCGCCACGGCCGACGGTGCCGCCGCGACCGTGGAACAGCAGCAATTCAACTTGCTGCTCACGGCAGATTTCCACCAAGCGTTCCTGCGCGCGATATTGCGCCCAGGCCGCTGCGGTGGTGCCGGCGTCTTTGGCCGAGTCGGAGTAACCGATCATCACTTCCTGCGGGCCTTGCAGCCGTGCACGATAGCCCGGCAGCAGCAACAGCCGCTCCATCACCGGCCCGGCATTGTCGAGGTCGGCGAGAGTTTCGAACAGCGGCACCACGCGCATCGGTCGCAACACGCCGGACTCTTTGAGCAGCAGTTGCACGGCGAGCACATCGGAAGCGGCGCCAGCCATGGAGATCACGTAGGAACCGAGCGAAGCGCCCGGTGCGGCGGCGATTTCCTTGCAGGTGTTGAGCACTTCGGCGGTGTCGGCTGACGGTTTGAAGTGCGCCGGCAGCAATGGCCGGCGATTAGTCAGTTCTTGCGTGAGGAAGCGGATGCGCTGTTCTTCATCCCAATCTTCGTAGCGACCGAGGCCGAGGTAGTCGGTGATTTCAGTCATCGCCGAGCTGTGCCGCGACGAATCCTGACGCACATCGAGGCGCACGAGGAAAAGGCCGAAGGTCACCGCGCGACGCAGGCAATCGAGCAACGGCCCGTCGGCAATCACGCCCATGCCGCATTCGTGCAGCGAGTTGAAACACAGTTCCAGCGGATCGAGCAGATCGCGATTGTTGCTCAGCACATCGGCTGGCGCAGGCGTTGGCGCGGTCAGTGCGGCGTGTGCCCAATTGCGCGTGGCACGCAGGCGTTCACGCAGTTGTTTAAGCACCGCGCGATACGGTTCAGCGCTGTCGCCCGCCTTGGCTTTGAGCGCATCGCTGGCCTGCTGCATCGACAGCTCGGCCGCGAGATGATCGACATCGCGCAGGTACAAATCGGCGGCCATCCAGCGCGCCAGCAGCAACACTTCGCGGGTCACTGCGGCGGTGACGTTGGGGTTGCCGTCACGGTCGCCGCCCATCCACGAGGCGAAGCGAATCGGCGCAGCTTCGAGCGGCAAGCGCAGGCCGGTCGCTTCAAACAAAGCCTTGTCGGCCTTGCGCATATGGTTGGGAATCGCCTGCCACAGCGAATGCTCGATCACCGCGAAACCCCACTTGGCTTCGTCGACCGGCGTCGGTCGCGTGCGGCGGATTTCTTCGGTGTGCCAGGCTTCGGCGATCAGCCGTTGCAGAGTGTTTTGAATTTGCTCGCGTTCGGCGCTGGTCAGGTCGCGATGATCCTGCGCGGCGAGTTGCGCGGCGATTGCGTCGTACTTCTGGATCAGCGTGCGTCGCGCCACTTCGGTCGGGTGCGCGGTCAGCACCAGTTCGATTTCCAGTCGCGACAGCTGGCGGGCCAGCGATTCAGCGCTGTGGCCTTCGTTGCGCAAACGTGCGAGCAACTCGGGCAACACGCGGGATTCGAACGGCGCCGGCTGCGACTCTTCGCGCCGATGAATCAACTGATACTGCTCGGCGATGTTCGCCAGATTGAGAAACTGGTTGAACGCGCGCGCCACCGGGAGCAATTCGTCCTCGCTCAATTGATTGAGGCTGGCGCTCAGTTCAGCGTCCATCGAGCCTCGGCGATCGGCCTTGGCGCCCTTGCGAATCTGCTCGATCTTGTCGAGGAACGCCTCGCCGTACTGGTCTCGAATCGTATTGCCCAACAGCTCTCCGAGCAGGTGAACGTCTTCGCGCAAGCGTGCATCAATATCGGTCATCAGCAATTCCCCAGCAGTAATCCGGACGGCTTAGAAACGAGTGCATGACCTAGAGAGTGCCGCTCTGCGCCGCTTCTTACAAGCATCCGACCAAGGGACTTTAAACCTTGTGGCCGAAAGCTAGTCTCAACAGTATGCCGTACAACGGCTTGCCGCCGGCCCCGGCGGACACTCACCCAGACCTGCCATGAGCAGGTGCGAAATGAGGTCATCATGAAAATTCGTGAACTCGCCCAGCATTGGGAAGAAAACGCCAAAGGTCGCCTGACTGACACTGGCTACACGATTCATCTGGACGTTGAAGCGGCTGCGCGACTGGCCGCGATTGCCGAGATGTACCCCAAACGGCATGCCGAAGAATTGCTCGGCGAACTGATTGGCGCAGCGCTTGAAGAGTTCGAAGCGAGCCTGCCGTATGTGAAAGGTTCGACGGTGGTGGCGACGGATGAGGAAGGTGATCCGCTGTACGAGGACGTCGGGCCTACGCCGCGTTTTCTGGCGCTGTCGCGGCGGCATTTGCATGACCTCTCGGCTGTTGAAGGCAAGCAAAAACACTGACCCAACACACATCAAACTGTAGGAGTGAGCCTGCTCGCGATAGCGGTGTATCAGTCAAAATTGATGGTGACTGGCACACCGCTTTCGCGAGCAGGCTCACTCCTACAGGGATCGTATTTCAATTTGAAAATCGTGTGTTACCTGGCTTCTAAAACCCCGCGCGTACCGCTCTATCCCGCCAAAGTTCCCGCTTTAGAGCCTTGTCCATTCAGTCAAAAATTATTTTGGCGATTAGCCATCTTTTCTGAACTTTTGAAAAATCACTCCGGTCGGAACCTGTAACCACGCCTGGAACGAGCGTTTCAAAAACGCCTTTCACACGACGCTTTTCGGCTCCTCGACCAGGATGGATTTAGATGTTTTCAGGAGATGCCTAATGGAGTTGAAGACCATGAAAAACCAAACCTCGTTTACCCACCTGCGCGGTCTGAAACTGGCTGCTCTGGCGATCGGCACCAGCTTCGTTCTGGCCGGTTGCGCCGGTAATCCACCGACCGAGCAATACGCCGTGACGCAATCGGCCGTGAACAGCGCCGTCAGCGCTGGCGGTACCGAGTTCGCAGCGGTCGAGATGAAGCAAGCGCAGGACAAACTGAAACAAGCCGAAATCGCCATGCATGACAAGAAGTATGACGAGGCCCGCACCCTGTCCGAGCAAGCCGAGTGGGACGCTCGCGTAGCCGAACGCAAAGCTCAGGCAGCCAAGGCTGAACAAGCCGTGAAGGATTCCCAGAAAGGTGTTCAGGAACTGCGTCAGGAAAGTCAGCGCACCGTGCAATAAGCGCGCATCCCGACCGCAAAGCTGAAACTTTTATCGATAGAAAGGACGACAAATTATGCGTAAGCAACTGATGATCCCAGCTCTTCTGGCCGCAAGCGTTGCCCTGGCTGCCTGTTCCACTCCGCCTAACCCGAATCTGGAAAACGCGCGCACCAACTACGCCGGCCTGCAAGCCAACCCGCAGGCGAGCAAAGTCGCAGCGCTGGAAACCAAAGACGCCAGCGATTACCTGGACAAAGCCGACAAGGCTTATCTGGACAAGCAAGACGCGGCCAAGGTTGACCAACTGGCTTACCTGACCAATCAGCGCGTAGAAGTGGCCAAGCAGACCATCGCCCTGCGCACCGCTGAAAACAACCTGAAAAACGCCGCCGCCCAACGTGCTCAAGCGCGTCTGGATGCCCGTGATCAGCAGATCAAACAGCTGCAGGACAGCCTGAACGCCAAGCAGACCGATCGCGGTACGCTGGTGACTTTCGGTGACGTGCTGTTCGCTACCGATCGTGCTGACCTGAAATCCAGCGGTCTGGTCAACATCAACAAACTGGCGCAGTTCCTTCAGGAAAACCCGGATCGCAAAGTGATCGTCGAGGGTTACACCGACAGCACCGGTACTGCCAGCCACAACCAGACCCTGTCTGAGCGTCGCGCCAACTCCGTGCGTACCGCACTGGTGAAAATGGGCGTCGATCCAGCGCGCATCGTCGCTCAGGGTTATGGCAAGGAATACCCGGTTGCCGAGAACAGCAACGCTTCGGGCCGTGCGCAAAACCGTCGTGTGGAAGTGACCATTTCCAACGACAACCAGCCGGTTGTGCCACGTTCGGCTGTTAGCTCGAACTAAGCTGTAGGCTGTAACGCAAAAGCCCCGCCTGAGTGATCAGGCGGGGCTTTTTTTCAGATCAAAAGATCGCAGCCTTCGGCAGCTCCTACAGGGAACGCATTCCAATGTAGGAGCTGCCGAAGGCTGCGATCTTTTGCTTTTAAGGCTGGAGTTTTTGCGGGGTCTCTTCACCCATGCAGCGCACGGCTTTTTTCTGTGCGTTGATCAGCACACCGGTCAAACCTTTCTGCTCGGTATCAAACAACACCAGCACGCCATCAATGCACTGCGCCACTTGCGCTGCCGGCTCCAGCGAGACTTTGTAGTCTTCACCGGGAACGGTCTTGAGCATGGTGAATTCGTTGAGCAGCAACGCATCCTCGGGTTTGGCGAAGTGCAGGTAACCGTAGTACCACAGCGCCCCGACGGTGCCGAGGATGCTGCAGATACCGGTGATGATCAGCGGGATGGCGTTGCGTTCTTCAATCATTGCGGACTCTCATCTTCAGAATTCGGGGGTGTCGGGTAATTGGGGATTTCACCGAGGCGGCGCAGGCCGTTGAAATGTTCGGGATCTTCCAGATAGCGCAGCATCACCTGGCGCCACACCGGGTCGCCGAAGGTTTGCACATGGCCGCCGCGAGTCAGTTGCAGCACGCGCGGTGGCGGCGCAGCTTGATACAGACGGATGCCGTTGGAAAGCGGAACCAGCGGATCGTCGATGCTGTGGAAGATCAGCTTCGGCACGCCATTCAGCTGCGGCATCGAGTTGATCGCACTGTCGCCATCCGGCACCAGCCACGACAGCGGTACCTGGAATGGCCAGGTCAGCCACGACGTGCTCAGCGCGTATTGGCCGACGCTGCGGTAACTGGCGGGCACGCCATCGAGCACCAGCGCTTTCAGCTGCTTCTGCCGCTCCGGATGCTGCACCAGCCAATGCACGGCCATCGAACCGCCAAGGCTCTGGCCGAGCAGCACCAGCGGCTTGCCTTTGACCTCGGGTGCCTTGTCCAGCCAGGCGAACGCGGCGTCGATGTCCTGATAGATCGCCGGCAGGCTCGGCTCGCCCTCGGACAAGCCATAACCGCGATAGTCGACCAGCAGCACTTGATAGCCGTTCTTCGGCAACCACCAACTGCCGCCCAAATGCATCGGCAGGTTGCCGCCATTGCCGTGCAGATGCAGGACGGTGCCTTTGACCTCGACGCCGGGCTTGGCCGGTAGCCACCAGGCGTTGAGCTTCAAGCCATCGGCGGTGACCAGCGTGACGGTGCGGTATTCGAGCTTGGCTTTTTCCGGGGTGAAGATCTGGCCCGGTTCGGGGTAGAACAATAACGAGCTGCAACCGCTGAGGGTCAGGAGCAGGCAGAAAATGCCGAGGATTCTCATCCGGTGAAACCTCGCAGAATTAGGGAAAACAAGCACCAATCATAACTGTGGGAGCGAGCCTGCTCGCGAAAGCGGTGTGTCAGCCAACATTAATGTTGAATGTGAAATCGCATTCGCGAGCAGGCTCGCTCCCACAGGGCATGTCAGTTGTTCAGAGGATATTGGAGTAATCCGCTTCGATCCGGTCCAGGCTCAGGTGATTGAGGAAGTTGGAGAAGCACATCCACGCCGACAACGCGTTCAAATCGCGGAACTGATCCGGCAAGTACTTCGGCGCCACCACCAATCCCTCATCCACCAACTGACGCAAGGTACGCATGTCTTCCAGCGTGGTCTTGCCGCAGAACAACAGCGGGATTTGCTCTAGCTTGCCCTTACGCACGGCCAACTGAATGTAGTTGTAAACCATGATAAAGCCCTTGAGATAGGACAAGTCTTTGGTAAATGGCAGCCCCGTCGGCGTCGATCCACGGAACACGCGGCTGGCGTTGCCGTAACTTTCCGCCATCTCGAAGCCCTGCTCGCGGAAGAACTCGAACACCTGCAAAAAGTCCGCGCCCTCCTCGACCATGTGAATCGCGCGGGTGCGGTTGGTCAGTTTGCGCAGGCGGCTCGGGTAGGAGGCGAAGGTGATGATTTCCATCAGGATCGCCAGGCCTTCCTGGGTGACCGTCGACGACGGCGGGCCTTTGGAGAGGAAGGTGCAAATCGGCTGATTCAAACCGTTGAGCGTGGTGCCGACGTGTACCAGCCCTTCGTGAACTTCCAGCGCGCGCACGTCGCGATCGTTGAACATCGCATCGGTGCGGATCTTGATGTAATCCGCGCCCGCCGCCGCGTCAGCGACGATGCCGTCGGACTCGAACACGCGAATGGTTTCCTCGGCCTCGCCAAAAACCTTGTTCAGACGCGTCTGCAACAGGTGCACGGCGTCTTTGGCGGTGAGGGTTTTCGGCTCGTCCTTCAGATCGCCACGGCCGTCAATGTTATTGAGGTAATCGGACATCATCAGGCCAAGGTCGGCCAGGGTCGGGTCGCCGGCGTGGAACGCATCCGACGCGGCGCCATACAGCTCTTGAGAGATCAGACCGAAATCCTCGGTGCCGCGCGCTTCGAGCATGCGCACGACCATGCGGTACTCCTTGCACATGCGCCGCATGATCTGCCCGACCGGGTTGAACTGACCGAGCTGGCGGGTGATGTCGCGCTCGATGTTCTGGAATTCCAGTTTGACCTTGCTCGAATCGAAACTCAGTGGCCGATTGAGGTAGTAGTCGCGGTCGATCGCCGGCATTTCCTTGCCTTTGGCCTTGAGAAACCCCTTGCGGATGTTCTCGTCCCACTTGACCGCGTCGAGGACACGGATCGGCGTTTGCGCCAGCACAATGCGGTCGGACAACATGCGTATCGTCTGCTGGTAATCGTCCACCCGAAACTCCTGTAGATACGTGACGTACTGAATTTATTTGGCGCGGGCCTGGCGCTGGTAGCGCACGGCCTCGACGAAGACATCGGAATTGGCCGGATCATCGAGGTAAGCAAAGACCTTGTCGAGGCTGCTGTCGACCTGCACGCCGTCGCCATCGTCGGTCTGGAATGGCTGACCGTCGAGGGCTTTTTGTTTGATCGCTTGATTGATCTGTTCGAGATCGAGGTTGTAGACCACCAATTCGTGTTTGTCGGTGAGCTCGAAACCGGCGATGGTGAAGTGGCCGCCGTACTGCGCCGGGACTTTCGCCGACAGGTACCAGCGGTTGCCGTGGCGCGAGACGGTGAACGGATAGGCTTCGCGCTCGCGGGGTTTGGCTTTGAAATACGTGACCGCCTGATAGCGATCATTGCCCAGGCGCGTCAGCTCGAGGTTCATCGGTTCACCCCAGGCATTGGTGCTCGACCATTTGCCGAGCAGGCCTTTGGGCGCCGGCTCACTGGCGGTCAGCGGCTCCTTGAACGTCACCAGACAACCACTGAGCAGCAGGAACGACAAGGCGATCAGCACGCTACGCCAGGCTTTCATTCGATACTCCCTATGAACATACGGCCTTCAAATGAACACTGCCCCCTGTGGGAGCGAGCCTGCTCGCGAAAGCGGTGTGTCAGCAACAAAGATGTTGAATGTCTGACCGCATTCGCGAGCAGGCTCGCTCCCACAGGGTGAAGCAACAGCCGATTACACCGACGCAAGCACCAGGTGCATGTAGCGCGTCAGAATGCCGAGCATGTCTTCTTCGGCCAAAGGCTCGGCTTCGTTGAGCAGGCCCTGATATTCCATCCGTCCGATAATCGCCGTCAACACCTTGGCATCTTGCTGCGGTTCACGCGAGCCCAGCACCTGAAACAACTGGCAGGTGCCCTGCAACAGAATCTGCTGATGCGAGCGCACCAGAATCGCCAGCCCCGGGTTAAGCAACGCTTCCTGCCGGAACGCCTGCTCGGCCATCAAATGCTCGCGACGGTTGACCAACTGCCGGTGCACATAGTCGGCCATCAACCGCGCAATATCGTCCGCCAGTTGCGAACGCGACTCCGGGCTGCCATCACCGCTGACGACCATCTCACGCAACAGGCCTTCGTTGTTGTTCCACAACTTGGCCATGTATTCAGCGCTACGCTCGACATATTGCGCGAAGGTATCGGTGAGCAGATCATCGATGTCCTTGAAGTAATACGTGGTCGCCGACAGCGGCACACCGGCCTCGGCCGCCACCGCACGATGACGCACGGCGCGCACGCCATCACGCACGACAATGCGCATCGCCGCGTCGAGAATGTCCTGTCGACGCTGCTCGCTGCCCTGTCGGCTGGCCTTGCGACCCTGGTACTGAACACTTTCAGCGACCGCAGTGGCGATACCCGCTGCACCTTCTTGAGCTATTGCACCCATCACGACCGGACTTCCTCTGCTAATTCCAAAGTAACCAATTGATACATTTGTACCAGACAGGCAATAAAAAGCCGCCTGTTTTAGGCGGCTTTTTAACTGAAACGTTTACGCTTGCGGTCGCATGTGCGGGAACAGGATCACATCGCGGATCGACGGTGAGTTGGTCAGCAACATCACCAGACGGTCGATGCCGATGCCTTCACCGGCCGTTGGCGGCATGCCGTACTCCAGCGCGCGAACAAAGTCGGCGTCGTAGTGCATGGCTTCGTCGTCGCCGGCGTCCTTGTCGGCCACCTGCGCCATGAAGCGCTCGGCCTGGTCTTCCGCGTCGTTCAACTCGGAGTAGGCGTTGGCGATTTCACGGCCACCGATGAACAGTTCGAAACGATCAGTGACGTTCGGGTTGTCGTCGTTGCGACGGGCCAGCGGCGACACTTCGAACGGGTACTGAGTGATGAAGTGCGGCTGTTCCAGCTTGTGCTCGACCAGTTCTTCGAAAATCATCACCTGCAGCTTGCCCAGACCTTCGAAGCCCAGCACCTTGGCGCCGGCCTTCTTGGCGATGGCGCGGGCCTTGTCGATGTCGTTCAGATCATCGGCAGTCAGCTCAGGGTTGTACTTGAGGATCGAGTCGAACACCGACAGACGCACGAACGGCTCGCCGAAGTGGAACACCTTGTCGCCGTACGGCACGTCGGTGCTGCCCAGAACCAACTGCGCCAGCTCACGGAACAGTTCTTCGGTCAGGTCCATGTTGTCTTCGTAGTCGGCGTACGCCTGGTAGAACTCCAACATGGTGAATTCTGGGTTGTGACGAGTCGAAACGCCTTCGTTACGGAAGTTGCGGTTGATCTCGAAAACCTTTTCAAAGCCACCAACCACCAGACGCTTCAGATACAGCTCAGGCGCGATACGCAGGAACATTTCCATGTCCAGCGCGTTGTGGTGGGTTTCGAACGGTTTGGCCGCTGCGCCGCCCGGAATGGTCTGCAGCATCGGCGTTTCGACTTCAAGGAAGTCGCGCTTCATCAGGAAGCTGCGGATGTGCGCGATCACTTGCGAACGCACGCGGAACGTCTGGCGCACTTCTTCGTTGACGATCAGGTCAACGTAGCGCTGACGGTAGCGCTGTTCGGTGTCGGTCAGGCCGTGGTGCTTGTCCGGCAGCGGACGCAGGGATTTGGTCAGCAGACGCACGCTGGTCATTTCAACGTACAGGTCGCCCTTGCCGGAACGCGCCAGGGTGCCTTCGGCGGCAATGATGTCGCCCATGTCCCAGGTTTTCACCGCGGCCAGGGTGTCTTCCGACAGGGTTTTACGGTTGACGTAGACCTGAATGCGACCGGTCATGTCCTGAATCACCATGAACGAGCCGCGGTTGAGCATGATGCGACCGGCAACCTTGACCGGGATTGCAGCCTCTGCCAGCTCTTCCTTGGTCTTGTCCGCGTATTTCTTCTGCAGATCTTCGCAGTAGTTTTCGCGACGGAAGTCGTTCGGGAAGGCGTTGCCCTTGGCGCGCTCGGCAGCCAGCTTTTCCTTGCGCAGGGCGATCAGGGAGTTTTCTTCCTGTTGCAGGGCTTGCGGGTCGAGTTGTTGGTCGCTCATGTCTTTAGATATTCCATCACAGGTTCGTTACCCCCGGCGTGGCGCCGGGGTTCGCGGGCAAGCCTTGCTCCTACAGGGTCGCGTATTACCGCGACCACTGCAGAGCAGGCCTTACAGCCCTGATTTCAGGCTGGCATACAGGTATTCGTCGATGTCGCCGTCGAGTACCTTGTCGCAGTCGCTGCGTTCGATGTTGGTGCGCAGATCCTTGATCCGCGACGCATCGAGCACGTACGAGCGAATCTGGTGACCCCAGCCGATATCGGACTTGGTGTCTTCCAGCGCTTGCGATGCGGCGTTGCGTTTCTGCATTTCCTGCTCGTACAACTTGGCCCGCAGCATTTTCATGGCGGTGTCCTTGTTGGCGTGCTGGGAACGTTCGTTCTGGCAGCTGACCACGGTGTTGGTCGGTACGTGAGTGATACGTACGGCCGAGTCGGTGGTGTTTACGTGCTGACCACCGGCACCCGAGGAACGATAGGTGTCGATCCGCAAGTCTGCCGGGTTGATTTCGATTTCCACCTTGTCATCGATCTCTGGCGAGACGAAAACCGCGGAGAACGAGGTGTGACGACGGTTGCCGGAGTCGAACGGGCTCTTGCGCACCAGACGGTGTACGCCGATCTCGGTACGCAGCCAGCCAAAGGCGTATTCGCCCTTGATGTGCACGGTCGCACCTTTGATACCGGCGACTTCACCGGCCGACAGTTCCATGATCGTGGCGTCGAAACCGCGTTTATCCGCCCAGCGCAGGTACATGCGCAGCAGGATGTTGGCCCAGTCTTGCGCTTCAGTGCCGCCGGAACCGGCCTGGATGTCCAGGTAGGCGTTGTTCGGGTCCATTTCATGGCTGAACATGCGGCGGAATTCCAGCTTGGCCAGATTTTCCTCGAGACGGGCCAGTTCGGCGACGACATCGCCCACTGCGCCTTCGTCGTTTTCTTCGACGGCCATGTCCAGCAGATCGCGGCAATCGGCCAGGCCGGCGTTCAGTTCATCGAGGGTGTCGACGATCTGCGCCAGCGCCGAACGCTCGCGGCCCAGCTCCTGGGCGTATTCAGGTTTGTTCCAGACACTCGGATCTTCAAGCTCGCGATTGACTTCAGTCAGACGCTCATGCTTTTGATCGTAGTCAAAGATACCCCCGAATAGTTTCGGAGCGCTCGGACAGGTCCTTGATGGTGTTCAGGATCGGGTTGATTTCCATGACGGGCAGCACTCGTTGGCGAACTTTTGAAAGCCGGCGAGTATAACGTAATCAGGCTGTGACGGCAGCCCGTCTGGCGGGTGTGGCGGCGATTCACTTGGCGCCTTTCACCTGTAGGAGCCGCCGAAGGCTGCGATCTTTTGACTTTGATTTTAAAAACAGATCAAAAGATCGCAGCCTTCGGCAGCTCCTACAGGGGATTGCGGTGGTTATTCGATCCCGACTTGGTTACGGCCATTGTTTTTGGCCAGATACAACCCGCGATCTGCCGCCGAAATCAGCAACCGGCAATCCGTGCCCGACTGCGGCACCATGGTCGCCAGACCAATGCTGATGGTCAGGCTTACGCCTTCCGCCGGGGTGTTGTGCGGGATTTTCAACGACGCCACGGTCTGCCGCAGCTTCTCCGCCACCAACCGCGCCCCGCCCGGCGAGGTGTTCGGCAGCACCAGCGCAAACTCTTCGCCGCCATAGCGCGCCGGCAAGTCCGACGGTCGCGCACTGGCGTCGCGGATCGCCGTTGCCACTTTGCGCAACGCTTCATCCCCTTCAACGTGGCCAAAACTGTCGTTGTAGGACTTGAAGTAATCAACGTCGATCATCAGCAGCGACAACTGGCTCTGATCGCGCAGCGAACGGCGCCATTCCAGTTCCAGGTATTCATCGAAGTGGCGGCGGTTGGACAGCCCGGTCAGGCCGTCAGAGTTCATCAAGCGTTGCAGCACCAGATTGGTGTCGAGCAACTGCTGCTGACTGACCCGCAACGCGCGATACGCCGCGTCCCGCTGCAGCAACGTCATGTACGAGCGCGAGTGATAACGGATGCGCGCCACCAGTTCGATGGTGTCCGGCAGTTTCACCAGATAGTCGTTGGCCCCGGCCGAGAACGCCGCGCTCTTGATCAGCGGGTCTTCCTTGGTCGACAGGACGATGATCGGGATGTCCTTGGTCGCCGGGTGATTGCGGTATTCGCGCACCAGGCTCAGGCCGTCGAGGCCGGGCATCACCAGATCCTGGAGGATCACTGTCGGCTTGATCCGTACCGCCTGGGCGATGGCCTGATGCGGGTCGGAGCAGAAGTGGAAGTCGATGTTTTCCTCATTCGACAGCCCACGGCGCACGGCTTCGCCGATCATCGCCTGATCGTCCACCAACAACACCATGGCGGCGTTTTCGTCGGTTTTAATGTCGTCGATCTGTAAATCAGTCATGGGCGGTCACCTGAGTACTGCGGGGGCCAGGATTGCGGATAAATCGGTTCATTTGGGGAAAATCTCCAGCAATCGTGGCGCTATCTTTTCCAAGGGGCGGATTTCTACGGCGGCATCGATCGCGGCGGCGGCCTTGGGCATGCCGTACACCGCACTGCTTTGCTGATCCTGCGCGATGGTCAGATAACCCTGTTGACGCAAAAGCTTAAGCCCTTGCGCGCCGTCGCGTCCCATCCCGGTCAACAAAACCCCGACCGCATCACCGTTCCAGTAGCTGGCGACGCTCTCGAAAAACACATCGATCGAGGGCCGGTAGATCTCGTTGACCGGTTCGGCGGTGTAGGCCAGCGTGCCGTTCTTGAGTAAACGAATATGGTGGTTGGTGCCGGCCAGCAACACCGCGCCGGCCTGTGGCGGCTCGCCTTCGCGGGCCAGACGCACATCGAGGCCACTGGCGCTGGCCAGCCATTCGGCCATGCCGGCGGCGAACACCTGATCGACGTGCTGCACCAGCACAATTGCCGCCGAGAAGTCCCGCGGCAGGCCTTTGAGCAAGACTTCCAGCGCCGCCGGGCCACCCGCCGATGAACCGATCGCCACCAGTCGCTGGCGCGAGCCCGAACTGCGCGGAGGTGTCGGTGCCGGGCGCGAGCGCGGTGCCTTGTCGCCGATCAGCCAGCCAATATTAAGGATCTTGCGCAGCAACGGCGCGGCGGCTTCCCGTGCGTCTCCGGCACCGAGGGCTGGGGTGTCGACCACGTCCAGCGCGCCGTGGCCCATGGCCTCGAACACGCGATGGACGTTCTGCTGGCGATCAACCGTGACAATCACGATCGCGCACGGCGTTTCGGCCATGATCCGCCGTGTGGCTTCGACGCCGTCCATCACCGGCATGATCAGATCCATGAGGATCAGATCCGGGGTGTTTTCGGCGCACAGTTGCACCGCCTCGGCGCCGTTGCGGGCGACCCAGACCACCTGATGCGCCGGCTCGAAGGCCAGCGCACGGCGCAGCGCCTCCACCGCCATCGGCATGTCGTTGACGATTGCGATCTTCATGCCCGCGCTCCTCCGATGAGCTCGACCACTGCGTCGAGCAGGGCGTCGTCATGAAAACTGGCTTTGGCTAAATAATAGTCCGCCCCGGCGTCCAGTCCACGGCGGCGATCCTCTTCACGATCCTTGTACGACACAACCATCACCGGCAGCGATTGCAGACGGTTGTCGCGGCGCAGCAAGGTGACCAGCTCGATGCCGTCCATGCGCGGCATGTCGATGTCGGTAATCAGCAAATCAAAATCCTCGGAGCGCAGGGCGTTCCAGCCGTCCATACCGTCCACCGCCACCGCAACGTCGTAGCCGCGATTGAGCAGCAGCTTGCGTTGCAACTCGCGTACGGTCAGCGAGTCGTCGACTACAAGCACGCGTTTGCGCGCCGCTTCCACAGCCTGATTGCCATGGCGGGCGATGCGCTCAAGGCGCCCGGTGTTGAGCAGTTTGTCCACCGAACGCAGCATGTCCTCAACGTCGACGATCAACACCACCGAACCGTCGTCAAGCAAGGCGCCGGCAGAGATGTCCTGCACTTTGCCCAGACGTTCGTCGAGTGGCAAGACCACCAAGGTGCGCTCGCCAATGAAGCGCTCCACGGCCACGCCATAAATCGCGTCGCGCTCGCGGATCACCACGACTTTCAGGGTTTCGCCGCTGTTCTGGCTGGCCGGGCGATTGAGCAATTGACTCGCCGCAACCAGCCCGACATGCCGGCCTTCGTGCCAGAAATGCTGGCGACCTTCGACCTGCACGATGTCTTCGGGCTCCAGATCGCACATGCGTTCGATGTGCGCGAGCGGAAAAGCGTAGGCCTCCTCGCCGACTTCCACCACCAGACTGCGCACCACCGACAGGGTCAGCGGCACCTCCAGATGGAAGCGACTGCCCTCGCCCGCCGTTTGCTCCAGCTCTACCGCGCCGCGCAACTGGCGCACCATGTGCTGCACCGCGTCGAGGCCGACGCCACGGCCGGAGACTTCGGTGACCGTGTCGCGCAGGCTGAAACCGGGCAGAAAGAGGAACGTCAGCAGTTCTTCTTCGCTCAACTGCGCAGCGGTTTCGGCTGGGGATAACTGCCGTTCAATAATGCTGCGGCGCACCTTTTCCAGATCGACGCCATTACCGTCATCGCTCAGCTCCAGCACCAGCAAACCGGCCTGATGCGAGGCGCGCAGACGGATCAGGCCTTCCTCGGATTTGCCCTTGAGCAGGCGCTGCTCCGGGGTTTCGATGCCGTGATCGACCGCGTTGCGCAGCAAATGCGTTAGCGGTGCTTCGAGTTTTTCCAGCACGTCGCGATCGACCTGGGTCTTCTCGCCTTCGATCTCCAGCCGCACCTGTTTGCCGAGACTGCGGCCCAGATCACGCACCATGCGCACCTGACCGGTGAGCACGTCGGCAAACGGGCGCATGCGGCAGGCCAACGCAGTGTCGTAAAGCACTTGCGCGCGCTGGCTGGCCTGCCAGGCGAACTCGTCGAGTTCGGCGTTTTTCTCGCTCAGCAGTTGCTGCGATTCGGCGAGCAAGCGCCGCGCGTCTTCCAGAGCTTCCAGCGCTTCAAGGCTCAGCGCGTGTTCCTTGAGGTGCACGTTGAGGTTTTCCAGTGCGCGCAGGCCGTTGTTCTGCATGCGCTTGAGGCGCTGCATGGTCGCCAGATGCGGCTTGAGGCGCTGGGTTTCGACCAGCGATTTACTTGACAGATCGAGCAGGCTGTTGAGGCGTTCGGCGGTCACGCGCAGCACGCGTTCGCCACCCTCGGTGGTGCGTCGGCTTTTCTGTGGCGTCGGTTCTGGCGTTTCAACCAGCGGTTCGAAAGCAGGCGCAGGCGGCGCTTCGAGTTGCAACTCGGCCATCACCGGCGCAGCGACGGCAGTTGGCAGTGCTGACGGATCGAGCAACTGCCCCATCAAGGCCACGTACGCTTCGATATCGCGCGGTTGCGGCGCATTCGCCGGCGTCGCAATGCGCATCAACAGATCGGTGCCCTGCAACAACGCATCGATGTGTTCCGGGCGCAACAGCAATCGGCCTTCCTGCGCGCTGACCAGACAATCTTCCATCACATGGGCGACGCTGACGCCGCTGTCGATGCCGACAATCCGCGCCGCGCCTTTGAGCGAGTGCGCGGCGCGCATGCACGATTCGAGTTGATCGGCCTGGGTTGGATTGCGTTCCAGCGCCAGCAGCCCGGTGCTGAGCACTTGGGTCTGCGCTTCGGCTTCGAGGCTGAACAGCTCCAGCAAGGAGGCGTCGCGCATTTGCTCGGGGGTCATGTGAGGCTCCGGGTCACGGCGGACAGCAACTGTTCTTCATCCAGCCAACGCAGGCTGCGACCGCGAAATTGCAAAACGCCTCGGGTGTATTTGGCACTGGCCTGCACCCCGGATTGTGAGGCGGCATCGAGGATGCGCTCGTCGATGGCATGAATGCCGTCGACTTCATCCACCGGCACCACCACCGGCCCGCCATGGGCGGCGATGATCAGCATGCGCGGCATCACCCGCCCGGTGCTGACCGGCACGGCATTGGCGTCCAGATCAAGCAACTCAACCAGCGACAGACACGCCACCAGCGCGCCGCGCACGTTGGCCACGCCAAGCAAGGCCCGTGAGCGCTGGTGCGGCAACGAGTGGATCGCCTGCATCGGCGCCACTTCGACCAGACTGCGCGTTGCCAGCCCAAGCCATTCTTCGCCGAGACGGAACATCAGCAACGAACGGGTTTTGACGTCGGTTTCAACCACGCTGGCGACCGGATCGCGCTCATCCTGCTGCAACGAGTAACGGTCGAGCAATCGCGTGGCGGCGGCGGAATACACCGCGCAGTTGCGGCAATGAATGTGTTCTTCCAGCAGCGGACAGGACTTGTCGCCATGGATGCCGATGCGGTTCCAGCAATCGTCGATGGCCCGGGCGTCTTCGTGGGTGACGTTCAAGGTGTCGGACGCGATCATCGTTTGCGCTCACTGTCGGCGGTGCGGCCGCTGCGGGCGGCGCGCTCCTGCAATCGTCTGGCACCGGCGCTGTCACCCTGGGCCTGCAGCAATGCGGCCAGGTGCATCAGCGCTTCGGGGTGTTGCGGTTCAAGGTACAAGGCTTTGCGGTAGAAGCCTTGGGCTTCAAGGGTCAGGCCGGCAACATCGCTGAGCAGGCCGAGCCAGTAAAACACTTGCGCCACCGGTTCGTGGCTGCGCAAATACTGTTCACACGCGACGCGGGCCTCGGCACTTTTGCCTTCGTTGGCCAGCGCGGCAATGTTCGCCAGCAGCGTTGCCGCGTCCGGGTTGGCGCTGGCGCGGGTGGTCGGCATTGGCGTCACTGCGCTGAACGGCCGATTGCGTACCGGCGTTGGCGGCGTGTTGCGCGGCGGTGGGCTGATCGGCAACGTGACCGGTTTCGGCGTCGGCAGTGGCTCGGGATGCGGATCGCTGTGACGACTGAACGCGAACGACTGCGGGATGCCGATCGAACGCATGCCCAGACGCCCGAGCAGACTGCCCTCGGCCGGGCCGATAAACAGCACGCCGTCGTCATGGGTGAGGCGTTTGAGCACTTCGAACACTTGCTTCTGCGTCGCTTGGTCGAAATAGATCAGCAGGTTGCGACAGAACACAAAATCGAACGGCGGATCGCTGGCCCACAACGTTGGATCAAGCACGTTGCCGACCTGCAAACGCACCTGCTCGCGAACGTTTTCGTTGAGCAAATGACCGTCCTGTTGCGCACTGAAATGGCGCTCGCGATAAGTCAGTTCATCGCCACGAAAGGAGTTCTTGCCGTACAGCGCGCGCCGGGCTTTTTCCACCGACAGCGGGCTGACGTCCATGCCGTCGACTTTGAATTGATGCGGTTTGAGCCCGGCATCGAGCAACGCCATGGCAATCGAATAAGGTTCTTCGCCGGTCGAACACGGCAGGCTGAGGATGCGCAGCGCACGCATGTTGTTTAACTCGCCAAGGCGTTTGTGCGCCAGTTTGCCCAGCGTCGCGAAGGATTCCGGGTAACGGAAAAACCACGTTTCCGGGACGATCACCGCTTCGATCAGCGCTTGCTGTTCATCGCGCGAGCCTTGCAGCAACTGCCAGTACTCTTCGGCGTTGGCCGCTTGCGACAACGTGGTGCGTTGACGCACCGCACGCTCGATGATCGCCGGGCCCACCGAGGTCACATCGAGGCCGATGCGCTCCTTGAGGAAGTCGAAAAAGCGCTGATCGCTGCTCATGGCTGCCCCTCGAACTGCGCCGGACTCAGCGGCGGATCGGGGAACAGCAAGGCGCGCACGCCGTCATCGAGCAAATCGTTGACCCGCACCCATTGCACCAGCCCCTGCGCATCTTCGCGCACCGGGCCGAGGTACGGCGCCTCTCGATTGTCGAGGCCGTACGGCTGAAAATCCTGCGGGTTGCAGCGCAGCGTGTCGGTGGCCTGTTCGAGAATCAGCCCGAGCCATTGCCCCGGCTGCGACTCGTCCGGGCGGTAATGCACCAGCACCAGTCGCGTGCTGGTGCGCGCCTCGGCCGGTTGACCGAATGTCAGCGCGCTGAGGTCAATCACCGGCACCACCGCACCGCGATAGGCGAAGACCCCGGCGACCCATTGCGGCGCCCGTGCGATCGGTTTCAATGGCAGGCGCGGCAGCACTTCCGCCACCTCGGTCGCGCGCAACGCGTAACGTTCGCTGCCAATGCGAAACAGCAGGAACAACGCCTGCTTCGCCACCGGGGCAACGTTGCGTTTGGCGATGATTTCGCTCATCAGACTTTAAATCGCGAGACGCCGCTGCGCAGCCCGACGGCCACCTGGCTCAGTTCGTCGATGGCGAAACTGGCCTGACGCAACGATTCGACGGTCTGGCTGCTGGCATCGCCCAACTGCACCAGCGCGTGGTTGATCTGCTCGGCGCCGGTGGCCTGCGCCTGCATGCCTTCGTTGACCATCAACACGCGCGGCGCCAGCGCCTGCACTTGATGAATGATCTGCGACAACTGCTCGCCGACCTGCTGCACTTCGGACATGCCGCGACGCACTTCTTCGGAGAACTTGTCCATGCCCATCACACCCGCCGACACCGCCGACTGAATCTCGCGCACCATTTGTTCGATGTCATACGTGGCGACCGCAGTCTGATCCGCCAGACGGCGCACTTCGGTGGCGACCACGGCAAAACCACGGCCGTATTCACCGGCCTTCTCGGCTTCGATGGCGGCGTTGAGCGAGAGCAGGTTGGTCTGGTCAGCGACTTTGACGATAGTTACCACCACCTGATTAATGTTGCCGGCCTTCTCATTGAGGATCGCCAGTTTGGCGTTGACCAGATCGGCGGCGCCCATTACCGAGTGCATGGTGTCTTCCATGCGTGCGAGGCCTTGCTGGCCGGAGCCGGCGGCCACCGAAGCCTGATCGGCAGCGGTTGAGACTTCAGTCATGGTGCGCACCAGATCGCGCGACGTGGCGGCAATTTCGCGGGAGGTCGCGCCGATTTCGGTAGTGGTCGCGGCGGTTTCGGTGGCGGTGGCTTGCTGCTGTTTGGAAGTGGCGGCGATTTCAGTCACCGAGGTGGTCACCTGCACCGATGAGCGCTGCGCCTGGGACACCAGCGACGTGAGCTCGGTCATCATGTCGTTGAAGCCGGTTTCCACCGCGCCGAATTCGTCTTTGCGGTCGAGGTTCAGGCGCGAGCTAAGATCGCCGGTGCGCATGATTTCGAGGATTTTCACGATGCGGTTCATCGGCGCCATGATCGCGCGCATCAACAGCAGACCGCACAAGCCGGCGGCCAGAACGGCGACCAGCAGGGAAATGATCATGCTGACTTTGGCGGCTGCCACAGCCTCATCGATATTGGCCATGGCCTGATCGGCGACTTTTTTGTTTTCGCCGATGATGTCGTTGAGCTTCATGCGGCCGGCGTACCAGGCTGGCGTGAGTTTCTCGTGGAAAACCTTGATCGCATCGGCTTCCATGTTGCGTTTGTGCAAGTCGAGCACCACGTCCTGAAGTTGCAGATAGGCGTCGTGATACTTCTCGAACGCGGCGAACTCGCGGCGATCCTCGTCGGTCGCCATGGTCTTGCGGTAATTTTCCATCTGCTCCAGCAGGCGCGCCTCGAACGACTTGTAATCGGCCTCGTCTTCGCTGCTGATGCCCTGCCCTTCCTTGAGCCCCAACAGTTCCTGAGTCTGCAAATAGCTGTCGACCCACGCGCCGCGAATCATCGAGCTGTAATAAACCCCGGGAATCGCGTCGTCGCGGACACTGTTTTCACTGGCTTCGATCTTCAACAGTCGCGAATAGGAGAGCACCACCATCAGCAACATGATGGCGATAATCACCGCAAAGCTCGCCAAAATGCGTTGGCGCAACGTCCAGTTCTTCACAGTGATTCCTCGTGCCTAGGTCGAAATGCGGGGAGTATAGCCGAGGGCGGTGTTTCATTTATAAGACGCTTTTTAACCCCCGGGCCTGCCCGAGTAGTTGGGCGAGAGGCTCTGGGTTAGGACTGTCCGACAATCAGGGGTGGCCGTGCCAGTGCTGAAATGGCAAAAAGAGGCGGCGCAATGGCCATTACGCAGATGACTGGGCTGCAGATGCGATCAACTGTAGGAGCCGAGCTTGCTCGCGAAAGCGGTGGATCAGTTGCCGATGATGTTGGCTGACACACCGCTATCGCGAGCAAGCTCGGCTCCTACAAATTTCAACTGCGTTGCGAGATTTAGGTCAACGCCTGGCGCACCTGCTTCTCCAGTTCGATTTTCAGACCGGGCTCCAGCTTCAACTGTCGCGCCAGTTCATCCAGATACGACTTCTCCATGAAGTTCTCTTCGTCCACCAGCATCACACTGGCGATGTACATCTCGGCGGCCATTTCCGGCGTACTCGCGGCGCGGGCGACGTCGGTGGGATCCAGAGGTTTGTTGAGTTCAGCGTGCAGCCAGTGTTGCAGTTCCTGATCGTTGTCGAGTTTGGTGAATTCACCTTCGATCAACTGGCGCTCACGATCATCGATGTGGCCGTCAGCCTTGGCGGCGGCGACCAGTGCTTTGAGAATCGCCTGACTGTGTTGTTCGACTTGCGCCGCTGGCAGGCGGTCGATCGTCTGCGGTTCAGTTTGCGGCGCGATGCCTTTCTGCGCGTTGTAGTTGCCATAAGCCTTGTAAGCCAGCACACCGAGCGCCGCGAGGCCTCCGTAGATCGCGACTTTGCCGCCGACCTTACGCACTTTTTTGTTACCGAGCAGCAATCCCATCGCGCCAGCCGCCAGCGCTCCGCCACCCGCGCCTGACAACAGGCCGCCGAGGCCACCGGAGCCAGATGCGCCACCGAGCAAGCCGCCCAAGCCTCCACCGGACAATTTGTTCTGCGAACCACCGGCCTTGTTCTGCAACAGATCCTGGCCGGACTTGAGTAGTTGATCGAGCAATCCACGGGTGTTCATGTTCCGCCTCCAAAACAGGGGTTATCCGGATCTATAAGGCCTCCAGCCTAGTTCGAAAGTGCCCGTGACCGGCCTGCGAGTGTGCTTCCAGATGTTGCTCGCTGCCCGCAGGCCTTCGTGAAAATAGATATACACTCAGATCCATCTATAAAAACCGCCCACCGGGTATTCCCGTCATGATGACCCTGCGTCAGATTCGTCACTTCATCGCTGTGGCCGAGACCGGCTCGATCTCCGCCGCCGCGCAAACCGCGTTCATTTCCCAGTCAACCCTGACGTTAGCGATCCAGCAACTGGAAGAAGAGATCGGCGTCAGCCTGTTTAGCCGTCACGCCAAAGGCATGACCCTTACGCACCAAGGTCATCAATTCCTACGTCAGGCGCACCTGGTTCTTGCGACTGTGGACAACGCCAAACGCAGTCTGCAACAGAGCACCGACCAAGTTGCCGGGCAGTTGATCGTCGGCGTGACCAGTCTGGTTGCCGGTTATTACCTCGCGGATCTGCTCACCCGTTTTCAGCGCGCCTATCCCAACGTCGAGATCCGCGTAATGGAAGATGAGCGCCCGTACATCGAGCATTTGCTGGTCAGCGGCGAGATCGACGTTGGCGTTTTGACCCTCTCCAATCTCGAAGATCGCCATGCCTTGCAGACCGAGGTACTGACTCATTCCCCCCATCGTTTGTGGCTACCGGCGCAGCATCCATTGCTGGAACACGACAGCATCAATCTCGCCGATGTCGCCCGCGAGCCGTTGATTCAGCTAAACGTCGATGAAATGGATCGCAATGCCCAACGCTTGTGGCGCGGCGCCGGCCTGCAACCAAAAATCACCCTGAGAACCGCGTCCACCGAGGCCGTACGAAGTCTGGTCGCCGCCGGTTTGGGCGTATCGATCCAGCCAGACATGACCTATCGCCCTTGGTCACTCGAAGGCGACATCATCGAAGCAAGACCGATTGCCGACTTGAATCAAACCCTCGACGTCGGCCTGGCCTGGCGCCGTGGCACCGCGCGCCCCGCTCTCGTCGATCCATTTCTCACTGTGGCCCGTGAGCAACCCCACGGCGGGCGCAAGCCATCTATTTAATCGAATGCTGCCTTCAGTATTTAGAATTTGTCGACCTCGGAGCCGCGCACTAGTCTTGCTGCATCTATAAGACGGTCGGCTCCCGATATCAGGGAGCAACAATGGCCACACAAGAAAAGAGAACGCGGAAAATGGCTGGCGCGCAGACCCCGATGTGTACCGCGTTGTTGATCGACGGCGAATTGGTCGCCGGGGAAGGTTTCGTCGAGCCGATTCTCAACCCGGCCACCGGTGAAATCCTCACCCACATCGCCGAGGCCAGCACCGAGCAAGTCGAAGCCGCCATCCTCGCCGCCCACCGCG
This sequence comes from Pseudomonas rustica, assembly GCF_049959085.1. Lineage (NCBI taxonomy): Bacteria > Pseudomonadati > Pseudomonadota > Gammaproteobacteria > Pseudomonadales > Pseudomonadaceae > Pseudomonas > Pseudomonas rustica. Next base: position 4,401,522 of record NZ_CP188200.1, read on the forward strand.
CCTTCGCCGAATGGTCGCGCACCACGCCGCAGCAACGTTCGAACCTGCTGTTGGACATCGCCAACGCCGTCGAAAAACACGCCGATCACCTTGCCCGCCTCGAATCGCTGAACTGCGGCAAGCCGTTGCACCTGGCGCGTCAGGACGATTTGACCGCGACCGTCGATGTCTTCCGGTTCTTCGCCGGCGCCGTGCGTTGCCAGACCGGCCAGCTCAGCGGCGAATACCTGCCGGGCTACACCAGCATGGTGCGCCGCGATCCGATTGGCGTGGTCGCCTCGATTGCGCCGTGGAATTACCCGATCATGATGGCCGCGTGGAAAATCGCCCCGGCCCTCGCCGCCGGCAACACGCTGGTGTTCAAGCCGTCCGAACACACACCGCTGTCGATCCTCGCCCTGGCGCCAGCGCTGGCCGAAATCCTCCCGCGCGGGGTGATCAACATCATCTGCGGTGGCGGCGAAGGCGTCGGCAGCCATTTGGTCGGCCACGCCAAAGTGCGCATGGTCTCGCTGACCGGCGATATCGTCACCGGCCAGAAAATCCTTCAGGCCGCCGCGAAAACCCTGAAACGCACGCACCTCGAACTTGGCGGCAAAGCTCCGGTGATCGTCTGCAACGACGCCGACATCCAGGCTGTGGTCGAAGGCGTGCGCACTTACGGCTACTACAACGCCGGGCAAGACTGCACCGCCGCCTGCCGGATCTACGCGCAGGCCGGGATTCACGACAAATTGGTCGCAGAGCTTGGCGCCGCCGTCAGCAGCCTGCGTTTCGCCGGCAAACGTGATGCCGACAACGAGATTGGCCCGCTGATCAGCACCCGCCAGCGCGACCGCGTCGCCAGTTTCGTCGAACGCGCCCTCGGTCAGCCGCACATCGAACGCGTGACCGGTGCAGCGGTGCACTCCGGTGCCGGTTTCTACTATCAACCGACGCTGCTAGCCGGTTGCAAACAGAGCGACGAAATCGTCCAGCGCGAAGTGTTCGGCCCGGTGGTCACCGTGACTCGCTTCGACGAGCTCGCGCAGGCCGTCGACTGGGCCAACGACTCCGAATACGGCCTCGCCTCGTCGGTGTGGACGCAGAATCTGGACAAAGCGATGCAGGTCGCCGCGCGTCTGCAATACGGCTGCACGTGGATCAATAGCCATTTCATGCTCGTCAGTGAGATGCCCCACGGCGGGCTGAAACGCTCCGGTTACGGCAAAGACTTATCCAGTGATTCGCTGCAGGACTACAGCGTGGTGCGGCACATCATGGCCCGGCATAGCCGGGAGCTTTAAGCGGCGAGCTACAAGCCGCAAGTTAAAAGCAAATCCGCTGTGTCTTGCAGCTTGGGGCTTGCAGCTTGCGACTACTCTTAACAGAAATCTAAAAAACGAAGAGGTGTGTCTCATGTTCGTGCACAAGACCGCACTGCTCAGTGCAATCACCACGGCCCTGCTGGCCAGCGCCAGCCTGCAAGCCGCCGAGCCGTTGAAGGCCGTCGGCGCCGGCGAAGGTCAGCTGGATATCGTTGCGTGGCCGGGCTACATCGAACGTGGCGAGAGCGACAAGGCCTACGACTGGGTGACCGGTTTCGAGCAGGAAACCGGCTGCAAGGTCAACGTGAAGACAGCGGCCACCTCTGACGAAATGGTCAGCCTGATGGCCAAGGGTGGTTACGACCTGGTCACCGCGTCGGGCGATGCCTCGCTGCGATTGATCGTCGGCAAGCGTGTGCAACCGATCAACACCGCGTTGATCCCGAACTGGAACACCCTCGACCCGCGCCTCAAAGACGCGCCGTGGTACGTGGTCAACAACCAGACTTACGGCACCCCGTACCAGTGGGGCCCGAACGTGTTGATGTACAACACCAACGTGTTCAAAACCGCGCCGACCAGCTGGAACGTGGTATTCGCCGCGCAGGATCTGCCCGATGGCAAGCCGAACAAGGGTCGCGTGCAGGCCTATGACGGCCCGATCTATATCGCTGATGCAGCGCTGTATCTGAAGTCGACCAAGCCTGAATTGGGCATCAAAGACCCGTACCAACTCACCGAAGATCAATACAAAGCCGTGCTCGATCTGTTGCGCGCGCAGCAGCCGCTGATCCACCGCTACTGGCATGACACCACGGTGCAGATGAGCGACTTCAAAAACGAAGGCGTGGTGGCGTCGAGCGCGTGGCCGTATCAGGTCAACGGTTTGATGAACGAGAAGCAGCCAATCGCCTCGACCATTCCGAAAGAAGGCGCCACGGGTTGGGCTGATACCACCATGTTGCACGCAGAGGCCAAGCACCCGAACTGCGCGTACAAGTGGATGGACTGGTCGCTGAAACCGAAAGTCCAGGGTGATGTGGCGGCGTGGTTTGGTTCGTTGCCGGCGGTTCCGGCGGCGTGCAAGGACAGCGAATTGCTTGGCGCTGAAGGTTGCAAAACCAACGGTTTCGACCAGTTCGACAAGATCGCCTTCTGGAAAACCCCGCAGGCTGAAGGTGGCAAGTTTGTGCCGTATAGCCGCTGGACGCAGGACTACATCGCGATCATGGGCGGCCGCTAGCTCTCGACAACGACGCGGTCTGCTCCCTTTCCCCCCTCGCCCCCTTGGGGGAGAGGGCTGGGGTGAGGGGGTAGCTTTTGACTTTGCTCTTGATCTCAGAGCAATGGCCGAAACCGCCACCCTCACCCCCCGCCCTCTCCCGGAGGGAGAGGGAGCTAAAAGCAATCTCAGCGCCCTGCACACCTCCTGTAGGAGCTGCCGCAGGCTGCGATCTTTTCGACGCACACACGAATTTTTTTGAAAGCCCGCTTTACCGGAGCACCGCACCATGACGCTTGCAGTCCAGTTCACCAACGTTTCCCGGCAGTTCGGCGACGTAAAAGCCGTTGACCGGGTTTCCATCGATATCGAGGACGGCGAGTTCTTTTCCATGCTCGGCCCTTCCGGCTCGGGCAAAACCACCTGCCTGCGCCTGATCGCCGGGTTCGAACAACCGAGCGCCGGTTCGATCCGCATCCACGGCGCTGAAGCGGCTGGTCTGCCGCCGTATCAACGTGACGTCAACACGGTGTTTCAGGATTACGCGCTGTTCCCGCACATGAACGTGCTCGACAACGTCGCCTACGGATTGAAGGTCAAAGGCGTCGGCAAAACCGAACGGCACAAACGCGCAGAAGAAGCCTTGGACATGGTCGCCCTCGGCGGTTATGGCGCGCGCAAACCGGTGCAATTGTCCGGCGGTCAGCGCCAGCGCGTCGCCCTCGCCCGCGCCTTGGTCAATCGTCCGCGCGTGCTGTTGCTCGATGAGCCTTTGGGTGCGCTCGATCTGAAACTGCGCGAGCAAATGCAAAGCGAATTGAAGAAGCTGCAACGCCAGCTCGGCATCACTTTCATCTTCGTCACCCACGATCAAACCGAAGCGCTGTCGATGTCCGATCGCGTCGCCGTGTTCAACAAGGGTCGCATCGAACAAGTCGACACGCCGCGCAATCTGTACATGAAACCGACCACCACATTCGTGGCTGAATTCGTCGGCACCTCGAACGTGATTCGTGGCGATCTGGCGCGTGAAATCAGCGGTCATCCGCAGCCATTTTCGATCCGCCCCGAACACGTGCGTTTCGCCGAAGGCCCGCTGGCCAGTCACGAAATCGAAGTCAGCGGCCTGCTCCACGACATCCAGTACCAGGGCAGCGCCACGCGCTATGAATTGAAGCTGGAAAACGGCCAGACCCTGAGCATCAGCCACGCCAACAACCAGTGGATCGACAGCAGCGCACAACACCAGACCGGCCAGCGCCTGAGCGCGCGTTGGGCGCGGGAAGCGATGATTCCGCTGCATGACACCGTGGCGAGCGGGGTTTGATATGAGCACGCTCGCGATGACCTCATCGCCGCCGTTGCGCCGGTTTTCCAACCTGCTCTACCGCAAGCCGAACCTGTATCTGTCGATGCTGCTGGTGCCGCCGCTGCTGTGGTTCGGCGCGATCTATCTTGGCTCGCTGCTGGTGCTGTTGTGGCAGGGTTTCTACACCTTCGACGACTTCACCATGGCGGTCACGCCTGACCTGACCCTGGCGAATTTCGCCGCGCTGTTTCAGCCGTCGAACTTCGACATCATCCTGCGCACGCTGAGCATGGCCATCGTCGTGTCGATCGCCAGCGCCATCGTCGCGTTCCCGATTGCCTACTACATGGCGCGCTACACCACCGGCAAGACCAAGGCGTTTTTCTACATCGCGGTGATGATGCCGATGTGGGCCAGTTACATCGTCAAGGCCTATGCGTGGACGTTGCTGCTGGCCAAGGGCGGCGTGGCGCAATGGTTCGTGCAGCACTTGGGATTGGAGCCGGTTTTGCAGTTCATCTTGGGGATTCCCGGGGTGGGCGGCAGCACTCTGTCGACCTCGCATCTGGGGCGATTCATGGTGTTTGTGTACATCTGGCTGCCGTTCATGATTCTGCCGATTCAGGCGTCGCTGGAACGTCTGCCGCCGTCGCTGTTGCAGGCCTCCGCTGACCTTGGTGCGAAGCCGCGTCAGACCTTTATGCAGGTGATTTTACCGCTGTCGATTCCGGGGATTGCCGCCGGTTCGATTTTCACGTTTTCGCTGACCCTGGGCGACTTTATCGTGCCGCAACTGGTCGGGCCGCCGGGGTATTTCGTCGGCAGCATGGTCTACGCGCAGCAAGGTGCGATTGGCAATATGCCAATGGCGGCGGCGTTCACGCTGGTGCCGATCGTGTTGATCGCGATTTACCTGTCCATCGTCAAACGACTGGGGGCTTTCGATGCGCTCTGATTCTTCATCACAAGGGCATGCCTCTCTAGGCCTGAAAATCGCAGCCTGGGGCGGGTTGGTGTTTCTGCACTTTCCGATCCTGATCATCTTCCTTTACGCCTTCAACACCGAAGAAGCCGCGTTCAGCTTTCCGCCGAAGGGCTTCACGTTGCACTGGTTCAGCGTGGCGTTTTCGCGGCCGGATGTTCTGGAGTCGATCAAGCTTTCATTGCAGATCGCAGCCATCGCAACGTTGATTGCGATGGTGCTCGGCACGCTCGCATCGGCAGCGCTATACCGCCGCGACTTCTTCGGCAAACAGGGCATTTCGCTGATGCTGATCTTGCCGATTGCGCTGCCGGGGATCATCACCGGGATCGCACTGCTGGCGACGTTTAAAACCCTGGGGATCGAGCCGGGGATGTTCACCATCATCGTCGGCCACGCAACCTTCTGCGTGGTGATCGTCTACAACAATGTTATCGCCCGCCTGCGCCGCACTTCGCACAGTTTGATCGAGGCTTCGATGGATCTCGGTGCCGATGGCTGGCAGACCTTTCGCTTCATCATCCTGCCGAACCTCGGCTCGGCGTTACTGGCCGGCGGCATGTTGGCGTTTGCGCTGTCGTTCGACGAAATCATCGTCACCACGTTTACCGCCGGGCATGAGCGCACGCTGCCGTTGTGGCTGCTCAATCAACTGAGCCGACCACGGGATGTGCCGGTGACCAACGTCGTCGCGATGCTGGTGATGATGGTGACGATGCTGCCGATCCTTGGCGCGTATTACCTGACGCGCGGTGGCGAAAGCGTCGCCGGCAGCGGCGGCAAATAACCGAATAACCACAAACCCAACCGCGTGTAGGAGCTGCCGATGGTTGCGATCTTTTGATCTTGATCTTGATCTTGATCTTCAACAGCAACATCAAAAGATCGCAGCCTTCGGCAGCTCCTACAGGGGTTCGGTTTCGGCAGAACAATAAAGAGGACAACAGACATGCAAACCAAACTCTTGATCAACGGCCAACTGGTCAACGGCGAAGGCCCTGCGCAACCGGTGCTCAACCCTTCGCGTGGCGAAGTCCTGGTAGAGATCAACGAAGCCACTGAAGCCCAGGTCGATGCCGCCGTGCGCGCCGCCGACAACGCCTTCGCCGACTGGTCGCAAACCGCGCCGAAAGACCGCTCGCTACTGTTGCTCAAACTCGCCGACGCCATCGAAGCCCACGGCGAGGAGTTGGCCAAACTCGAATCTGACAACTGCGGCAAACCCTACAGCGCCGCGCTCAACGACGAGATTCCGGCGATTGCCGATGTGTTCCGTTTCTTCGCTGGCGCCAGCCGTTGCATGAGCGGTTCGGCCGGTGGTGAATACCTGCCCGGCCACACCTCGATGATCCGTCGCGACCCGGTCGGCGTGATCGCCTCCATCGCGCCGTGGAACTACCCGCTGATGATGGTCGCCTGGAAAATCGCCCCGGCGCTGGCCGCCGGTAATACGGTGGTGCTCAAGCCGTCGGAACAAACCCCGCTGACCGCGTTGCGTCTGGCCGAACTGGCGTCAGAAATCTTCCCGGCCGGTGTACTCAATCTGGTGTTTGGTCGTGGGCCTACCGTTGGCAGTCCGCTGGTCACGCATCCGAAAGTGCGCATGGTCTCGCTAACCGGCTCCATCGCCACGGGCGCCAATATCATTTCCAGCACTGCCGACAGCGTTAAACGCATGCACATGGAACTGGGCGGCAAGGCGCCGGTGATCATCTTCGACGACGCCGATATCGATGCAGCGGTGGAAGGTATTCGCACGTTTGGTTTCTACAACGCCGGGCAGGATTGCACTGCCGCGTGCAGGATTTATGCGCAACAGGGCATCTACGACAAGTTCGTCGAGAAGCTCGGCGCGGCGGTCAGCAGCATCAAGTACGGCTTGCAGGATGATCCGTCGACTGAGCTGGGGCCGTTGATCACTGCACAACATCGCGACCGTGTTGCCGGGTTTGTCGAGCGTGCTGTGGCGCAGTCGCACATTCGTTTGATCACTGGCGGCAAGGCTGTTGATGGCAATGGTTTCTTCTTCGAGCCGACCGTGTTGGCCGATGCGCAGCAGGACGACGAAATCGTTCGCCGCGAAGTGTTTGGCCCGGTGGTCTCGGTGACCAAATTCACCGATGAAGCGCAGGCGCTGGAATGGGCCAACGATTCGGACTACGGCCTCGCCTCCTCGGTGTGGACAGCGGATGTAGGACGCGCGCATCGCATGTCAGCGCGTTTGCAGTACGGCTGCACGTGGGTGAACACGCACTTCATGCTCGTCAGCGAAATGCCCCATGGCGGTCAGAAATTGTCCGGTTACGGGAAGGACATGTCCATGTATGGGCTGGAGGACTACACCACGGTTCGGCATGTGATGTTCAAGCATTAACGGCGAAAAGATCGCAGCCTGCGGCAGCTCCTACATGATGGACGCCGCTCCCCTGTAGGAGCTGCCGCAGGCTGCGATCTTTTCCGCGACACACGGATGATGTCGGCGATTCACCACCAGGCTTCACCGAAACCAAAACAACAACTACCGAACCGGACGGCGCCTGCATGGCCCCGCCACGGCCTCGGCCATCCGAAATCTGCCGATTTCACGGAGCAAAACACACATGAGTTCCTCACCCGATCTCGCCACAGCCGTTGCCGACAGCGATGCCGAACAACTGCGCAAACTGGGTTACACCTCGAATTTCAACCGCAGCATGAGCCTGTGGGAAAACTTCGCTTTGGGCTTCACTTATCTGTCACCGGTCGTAGGGGTTTATACCCTCTTCGGCCTGTGCCTCGCCGCCGGCGGCCCACCGATGTTCTGGGCCTACTTGCTGGTGGGTTGCGGCCAATTGCTGGTGTGCCTGATCTTCGGCGAAGTGGTTTCGCAGTTCCCGATTTCCGGCGGTGTTTACCCTTGGGCGCGCCGGTTGGTCGGTAAGAAATGGGCATGGATGGTCGGCTGGATTTACTCCATCGCCCTATGCGTGACCATCGCTGCCGTTGCGGTCGGCGCTGGCCCGTACCTGGCCGCCATGCTCGGTTTCGAGCCGAGCAACAACACCAACATCGTCATCGCCCTGGTGCTGACCCTGTTCGCCACACTGGTCAACCTCAGCGGCACCAAAGTGCTGGCGCGCATCGCCATGTTCGGTTTCCTCTGCGAACTGGTTGGCGCGGTGATCGTCGGCGTCTATCTGCTGGTATTCGAACGTCACCAACCGCTCAGCGTGCTGTTCAACACCTTCGACATCAGCGTCGACGGCTCGTACCTGCCGGCTTTCCTCACCGCGTCGTTGGCGGGGATGTTCCTCTACTACGGCTTCGAGGCCTGCGGCGACGTCGCCGAAGAAACCCCGAACCCGAGCGCGAAAATCCCGGTGGCCATGCGCATGACCATCTACATCGGCGGCATCGCGGCGATGTTCGCCTGCCTGGCGCTGATCCTCGCCGTGCCGGACATGCAAGCGGTGATCAACGGCACAGACAAAGACCCGGTCACTACCATACTCAACAATGCCTTCGGCCCGGTCGGTTCGAAAGTAGTGATGGGCGTGGTGATGATTTCCTTCATCTCCTGCGTCATCAGCCTACAAGCAGCGGCGAGCCGTCTGCTGTACTCCTACGCTCGCGACGAAATGGTCATCGGCAGCCGACTGCTGAAAAAGATTTCTCCTACAACCCAAGTACCGGTTGCCGCACTGTTCGTGTCCGGCGTCCTGCCGGCCCTGATCATCGCCCTCGGTTTCTTCCTGCAAGACGCCGTGGCCACCATCGTCAGCTTCGCCGCCATCGGCATCTACCTCGCGTTCCAGATGATCGTACTGGCCGCGCTGTACGCCCGCAGCAAAGGCTGGAAACCGAGCGGCAAATTCACCCTCGGCGCATGGGGCTGGCCGGTGAACATCGGCGCGCTGGTGTACGGCGTTGGCGCAATCATCAACATGGCCTGGCCACGCACACCGGATGCGGCGTGGTATGTGAACTATGCGATGGTGTTGAGCACGGCGATCGTGATCGGTTTGGGGCTGGTTTATATGTGGATTGGCAAGCCGTATGACCATGGCAAGGCCCCGGCTGGGGATGCGTGGAAAGTGAGTCGCTAAGAGCGTTTGATCCCGGCACCGACAAGGTGCCGGGGTTGAGGCAAGCCGTGAAACGTCATCAAAAAGAAAGCTCTGCCTGATCGTGCTTCAACAGGGAAATACGGTCGAACAATTTGATTTTTTCATTGGCTTTTTGCTTGGCGTGATCGGACATGAATGCAATCAATTCTTCGAGCTGACTGACGTCTCCGACCACTTTGAATTCCTTTTCCTTGTTGACGAAAACAAGCGACTTCTTCTTTCTCGACAACAGTTCAATGACGTTACTGAGCGTACCGGTGCTCTTTGCGTCCCAGATCATCAAACCGTAGTCAGCTGCTTCGGCCATGACGACGTCTTTCTCGGTGAAGAAGGCTCTCGACCCCTTGGAATGCTTGGAGTCGACTGTTCTGGCGGGCCACTGTCCAAGGTTATTCCTCGGAGCAGAACCGCTGCAGAACACCGTGGTTCTGGATCGTTCGAGACTCAGCAGGTACTCCTGAATGGAGGTATCGGCGCCACCTGCATCACCAACCACCACCTCAAAATCTGACGCGACGATATTATTGATGCGCTCTTTAACCTTCGGATCAAGGTTCTTGATGTTGATAGAGCCAGCAATAAATACAGTGGTCATTGAATTCACTTCCAAGTTAGCGCTGCGACGTAAATTTTCCCTACTTTCGGATATTTACGCAGAACAGCGCAGGCCGCGTCCATCGACGCTCCGCTATCAAACAAATCATCTACAACCAAAACATTCCAGCATCCATCGGTGGTGATTTCATCATTGACAGTGAAACTGTCTCCAATCGCGGCAACCTTGTCGGCCTTGGAATGTAAATCCTTCAGCGACTTTCCCGTGGTCGCTTTTCGAAGCAAATCCGTGAAAACCGGCCGACCGATAATTCGTCCCAACGCCAGGGCAACTTCAGTCACCGGTTGTCGCTGACGAATACTTGAAGCGGGCATAGGCACTACAAACCCGACCTGGTTCAGTTTTGGGAACACATTTGTCGCTACTGCCTGGGCAAGTGGACTGACCTGAGTCCAATCCTTCTGGTATTTGAGCTGGTAGGTCGCCTCACCAATCTCAGTACGCTGATTATCGAAGCATGGGTGTCCGCGATCATCGTTGCCAAGAAAGGTACTACTTACCATGTGTTTGTCCAGCACCCAGCCCTGATCCCATGGGCCGTTGATCTGCTTGAGAGACACCTTCATTGAATTCTCCTTTATTCGTGACAATCCTTTGAACCCTGAAACCAAGGGCCGAGCATCTGCAGCGATGCGCAAGATTCAAACAAATAACGGAAAAAACACAGGTTAGGGGTGGTCTCGCTGGTGCCAGTGCAAAAAAAGGCATTTCCTACAGAGACGACCCTTAGAGATGGATCCCTTTTCCTACAGAAGGTATCGACAGAGCCGACTTGGTGTCATACATGATCAACAGTTAGGCTTCTTCTCACCAGTCAACGGCCCGAATGAAAAAACCTGTGGCGAGGGAGCTTGCTCCCGCTTGGTCGCGTAGCGGCCCCTCTTGTAAAAAAGCAGGGTACTGCTGCGCAGTCCAGCGGGAGCAAGCTCCCTCGCCACAGGTTCATTAGAAGGTTGATTGATCTGTCCACCGTAAAAGCCAAATGGCTTTCACGGTGCCCACCCCAGCGTTAAAACCGCGAAACACTCCGCATCGCATCCACCAGATACCGCATCGCAATCCGGTCACTTTCCGAAAGCTCGCGATAGCGCTCCACCAGTTTCAGTTCCTCAGAGCTCAACCGACGCCTTCTGCGTCCGCTGCCCAGGCAGGGGAAAATGCCCAGCATATCGGTGATGCCTTGTATTTTTGCCATGGACGATGTCCTTCTCTAGTACTGCAAAGAATTGCTTAAACACCACATCGCCCTGCCCCTTACAGCAGCGCCGTGTGCCCTGCCGGCCAAATGGATCGCGCCGGCCATGCCCATAGAATAGAAATAAATTCGCCGCTGAAAAGCGGTTTTTAGAGTAATTAGTCAAGAAAAGCAGATATGCCGTGTAAATCAGAACGTCCTGTCAGATTTTTAACCGACATGTCTTGTTTCATTGACACACTGGCGCAGTGAATCAACGAATTTTGCATTGCGAGCGAACCGTTTAAGCTAGCCGGCATCTGTTTATAGTCCGTTGCGTTTGGCCGAAGGCTTGTCCGAACCGTTATTTCTGATCCAGCACGTGCCAGGAACGGCGCGGGATTGCACACGACAGGTTGTATTTATGCACCGCAGGAATTTGCTCAAAGCGTCCATGGCCATTGCGGCTTACACCGGTCTTTCGGCCACCGGCTTGTTGGCGACCCGTGCGTGGGCGGCCAATGGTGGCGCCGCCGATGGCGAGGCGCAGGCGTTTGACTTCGAAGCGCTGAAGCGCCAGGCCAAGCAACTGGCTGGCAGTGCCTATCAGGACACTAAACAGGTGCTGCCGCCGACGCTGGCGACCATGACGCCGCAGAATTTCAACGCGATCCGCTACGACGGTAATCATTCGTTGTGGAAGGAAAACAAGGGCCAACTCGACGTGCAGTTCTTCCACGTCGGCATGGGTTTCCGCCAGCCGGTGCGCATGTACAGCGTCGACCCGAAGACTCGTACCGCGCGTGAAGTGCATTTCCGCCCGGCGCTGTTCAACTACGAGAACACCTCGGTCGACACCCAGCAGCTCAAGGGCGACCTGGGTTTTGCCGGCTTCAAGCTGTTCAAGGCGCCAGAACTCGATCGCCACGACGTAGTGTCGTTCCTCGGCGCCAGTTATTTCCGTGCGGTGGATGCGACTGGCCAATATGGCCTCTCCGCGCGCGGTCTGGCGATCGACACCTACGCCAAGAAGCGCGAAGAATTTCCTGACTTCACCAAGTTCTGGTTCGAGACCCCGGATCAGAACGCCACGCGTTTTGTGGTCTACGCCCTGCTCGACTCGCCGAGCGCCACCGGCGCTTACCGCTTCGACATCGATTGCCAGGCCGAGCGCGTGGTGATGGAGATCGACGCACACATCAATGCGCGCACCGCCATCGAGCAACTGGGCATCTCGCCGATGACCAGCATGTTCAGCTGCGGCAACCACGAACGGCGCATGTGCGACACCATTCACCCGCAAATCCACGACTCGGATCGCCTGGCAATGTGGCGCGGCAACGGCGAGTGGATCTGCCGTCCGCTGAACAACCCGGCGACTCTGCAATTCAACGCGTTTGCCGATACCGATCCGAAAGGTTTCGGTCTGGTGCAGACCGACCATGAGTTCGCCAACTATCAGGACACCGTGGACTGGTACAGCAAGCGTCCGAGCCTGTGGGTAGAACCGACCACCGCATGGGGCGAGGGCTCTATCGATCTGCTGGAAATCCCTACGACTGGCGAGACGCTCGATAACATCGTCGCGTTCTGGACCCCGAAAAAACCGGTGGCTGCCGGTGATTCGCTGAACTACGGCTACAAGCTCTACTGGAGCGCTTTGCCGCCGGTGAGCACGCCGTTGGCGCGGGTGCAGGCGACCCGTTCCGGCATGGGTGGTTTTGTTGAGGGTTGGGCACCGGGCGAGCATTACCCGCCGGTCTGGGCACGTCGTTTTGCTGTGGATTTCACGGGTGGCGGCCTTGATCGATTGCCACAGGGCACCGGGATTGAGCCGGTGGTGACGTGCTCGAACGGCAAGGTGCAGGATTTCAGCGTGCTGGTGCTGGATGACATCAAGGGTTACCGGATTCTGTTTGACTGGTACCCGACCAGTGACAGCGTTGAGCCGGTGGAGCTGCGGTTGTTTATTCGCACCAACGATCGCACGTTGAGCGAGACGTGGTTGTACCAGTACTTCCCGCCGGCGCCGGATAAGCGCAAATACCCTTGATGATGTAGCGCCTACACGGGCCTCATCCCCTGTAGGAGCTGCCGAAGGCTGCGATCTTTTGATCTTGTTTTTAACAAGCAAAATCAAAAGATCGCAGCCTTCGGCAGCTCCTACAGGGGGTCATGTCAGCGGATTGGCGCAAGGAAATCAGAAAAAAACCCGCCGGTTCAATGGCGGGTTTTTTATTGGCTGGTAACGGAGCGTCAATCAATCGCGCAAATCAGACTCATGAATCGGCTGATCCCGATGCGTCGCACGCTGATACTGCGCCGGCCACACCGCTTTGCGCCCCCCGAGATCATCGTCGGCGTGCAGCGGCCAGTACGGATCACGCAGCAGCTCGCGGGCGAGGAAGATGATGTCGGCCTGACAGGTGCGCAGAATGTGCTCGGCCTGCGCCGGCTCGGTAATCATTCCCACGGTACCGGTGGCGATGCCTGACTCTTTGCGTACTCGTTCGGCGAAGCGCGTCTGATAACCCGGCCCGACGGGGATTTCGGCATTCGCTGCGGTGCCGCCCGACGACACGTCGATCAGATCCGCGCCAAGCGTGTGCAGCCGCCGCGCCAGCTCCACGGTTTCATCCGGATTCCAGCCGTCCTCCACCCAGTCGGTGGCTGACACGCGGACAAACAACGGCAACTCTTCCGGCCAAACCGCCCTCACCGCTTCAGTCACTTGCAACACCAGACGAATACGATTTTCAAACGAACCACCGTACTGATCCCGGCGTTGGTTGCTCAGCGGCGAGAGAAATTGATGCAGCAGATACCCATGCGCCGCATGCACCTCAACTACACTGAAACCCGCCTTCAGCGCGCGTTTCGCGGCATCGACAAACGCCTGGATGACGTCGGCAATCTGCCCTTCATCCAGCTGTTTCGGTTGCGTGTGTTGCGGGTCAAATGCAATCGGCGAGGGCCCGACCGGAGTCCAGCCGCCGTCATCGGGTTTAACGCTGCCATGCTTGCCGAGCCACGGCCGATGGGTGCTGGCCTTGCGCCCGGCGTGGGCCAGTTGAATGCCGGCGACCGCGCCTTGGGAGGTAATGAAACGGGTGATGCGTTGCAGCGGCTCAATTTGTTCGTCGTTCCACAGGCCAAGGTCTTCGGCGGTGATCCGCCCGTCGGCAGTGACCGCCGTGGCTTCGGTGAATACCAGACCGGCGCCGCCCACCGCGCGACTGCCGAGGTGCACCAGGTGCCAGTCGTTGGCCAGGCCGTCGACGCTGGAGTACTGGCACATCGGCGAGACGGCGATGCGGTTTGGAAGGGTCAGTTGGCGAAGGGTGAAGGGTTCAAGCAGCAGACTCATGGGGCACCTCTCAAATCAGTGGGCAGGCTCCAGGGTTCTGTTTGAATAGTCGACGAGTGACAGGAAAAAGGTGCAGCACCCGCCCCCGCGGGCAAAAAATTCGACAAGACGTCACAAGGCCAATCAAGCAGTGCTTAGAGCCTAGTCGACAACGGGGGATCGGGGGAAATTCAAGAAAAGATCGCAGCCTGCGGCAGCTCCTACAGAAAAGCGCATTCCCATGTAGGAGCTGCCGAAGGCTGCGATCTTTTGATCTTCAGCGCGGTTCGATATGGGCAATCATCAACTGAACGGTCTCATTACCCCGAAACTCGTTAACATCGAGCTTATAGGCGAGCTCAACCCACTTGATCGTCGGATTCGGCCAGATATCCCGGTCAATCCCAAACGCGATGCCATCCAGCTTCACCGAGCCACACTCGCTCTTCAGCACCACTTTCAAATGCCGCTCACCGACCACCCGCTGTTCAACCAACTGAAACACCCCGTGAAACAGCGGCTCAGGAAAATGCTGCCCCCAAGGCCCAGCGTGGCGCAGAGCGCGAGCCAGTTCGAGGTGGAATTCTTCCACCGCCAGCGTGCCGTCCGAGAGCATGCGCCCGGTCAGATCTTCCTCGCGAAGTTGCCTACGCACCTCAGCGTCAAAGGCCTCGGCGAAAAGCAGAAAATTCTCTTGCGGCAAGGTCAGACCGGCGGCCATCGCGTGGCCGCCGTACTTGGCGATCAGGGTCGGATGCTGCGCTGCAACAACGCTCAGCGCATCACGAATATGGAAGCCCTGCACCGAACGCCCCGAGCCCTTGAGCAAACCATCACCGGCATCAGCGAAGGCAATGGTCGGACGGAAGTAACGCTCTTTCATCCGTGACGCGAGAATACCGATCACGCCTTGGTGCCACTCCGGATCGAACAGGCACAGACCAAACGGCATCGACTCCACCGGCAAATCCTTGAGCTGCGCCAGCGCTTCACGCTGCATGCCCTGCTCGATGGATTTGCGATCCTGGTTCATACCGTCCAGTTGCGCGGCCATTTCCCGGGCAACGTTGGCGTCGGCAGTGAGCAGGCATTCGATGCCCAGGCTCATGTCATCCAGACGCCCGGCAGCGTTCAGGCGCGGGCCGACGATAAAACCGAGATCGGTGGACGTGATGCGAGTGGCGTCACGCTTGGCCACTTCAAGAATCGCTTTGATCCCCGGCCGTGCGCGACCGGCGCGAATGCGCTCCAGGCCTTGGTGCACCAGAATCCGGTTGTTGGCGTCCAGCGGCACCACGTCGGCAACGCTGCCCAGTGCCACCAGATCAAGCAGTTCACCGATGTTCGGCTGCGGCTTGTTCTCGTACCAGCCGAGGCTGCGCAAACGCGCGCGCAACGCCATCAACACATAGAAAATCACCCCGACGCCGGCCAGTGCCTTGCTCGGAAACTCGCAGCCAGGCTGGTTCGGATTGACCAGCGCATCGGCCTGCGGCAGCTCTTCGCCGGGCAAGTGGTGGTCGGTGATCAAGACCTTGAGGCCAGCCTTTTTTGCCGCCGCAACACCTTCGACGCTGGAAATACCGTTGTCGACAGTGACCAGCAAATGCGGCTCGCGAGTCAAAGCGACTTCGACGATTTCCGGGGTCAGGCCGTAGCCATATTCAAAGCGGTTCGGCACCAGATAATCGACGTGCGCGGCACCGAGCAAGCGCAAGCCAAGCATGCCAACCGTGCTGGCCGTCGCGCCGTCCGCGTCGAAGTCGCCGACGATGAGGATGCGCTGGCGTTGCTCCAGCGCCGTCACCAGTAAGTCCACCGCCGCATCAATGCCCTTGAGCTGCTGAAACGGGATCAACCGTGCCAGGCTCTTGTCCAGCTCTGCCTCGGACTGCACGCCCCGCGCCGCGTACAGGCGGGTCAGCAGCGGCGGAATATCACCGAGAAAAGGCAGAGTTTCGGGCAGTAGGCGAGGTTCGATGCGCATGGGGTGACGGAGACTTCTCTTTAATACGTGGGATTAATCAGCTACAGGCGCGGGATCAGTCGCGCTCACCTTGTAGCCATTGCAACTGGACTTCGTGCTGACCACGGTCGTCGGTGACGAAGATCGTCCCTTCACTGATCATCACGTCCCACTTGATAACGCGGGGCATGTCCTTGGCCAAGGTCTCCAGCACTTCCTGCGGGACGGCGGCGATGTTGACGTTTTTCAGATTCTTGATCGCCGGGATCACTTTGGTTTCCCAAACGCGCAGGCTGCCGTAGGCCAGCAGGCTGGTGCGCTCGGTGCGACGCGAGCACCAGGTCAGGCGATCGGCGTCTGGCTGGCCGACTTCGATCCAGTGCAGAACGCGATCGTCCAGGCTCTTTTCCCACAGCGCAGGTTCGTCCACGTCTGACAGACCGCGACCAAACGACAACTGCTCGTTGTACCAGAGGGCGTAGGCCAGCAGCCGCACGGTCATGCGTTCTTCGGTTTCCGAAGGGTGACGGGCGATGGTCTGCTTGACGCTCTCGTAGACACTGCGGTCGAGGTCGGTGAGGTTCAGTTCAAATTTGTAGGTAGTGGACGGCTGGGCCATGAACGGGCTTCTTGATACGAGGAAAGGCGGCAAGTCTAACCGATGCGGTAGGCAATCATCGAATTGATGGCGATCAACCTGCGGCGTCTGACAGCCGGCTATGTTAAAACGCTGTATCCGCACAGCCTTGTCCTACAGGATTCAGCATGCCGTTTTCCAACAAGCCGCTCAGCGGTGTGAAAGTCATTGAATTGGGTACGTTGATTGCCGGGCCGTTTGCCTCGCGTATTTGCGGCGAGTTCGGCGCTGAAGTGATCAAGATCGAATCGCCGGACGGCGGTGATCCGCTGCGCAAATGGCGAAAAATGTATGAAGGCACGTCCTTGTGGTGGTTCGTGCAGGCGCGCAACAAGAAGTCGCTGACGCTGAACCTCAAGCATCCTGATGGCCTGGCGATCCTGAAAAAACTGCTCAGTGAAGCCGACATCCTCATCGAAAACTTTCGCCCCGGTGTCCTGGAAAAACTCGGCCTGAGTTGGGAAACCTTGCACGCGCTGAACCCGAAACTGGTGATGGTGCGCCTGTCCGGTTTCGGCCAGACCGGGCCAATGAAAGATCAGCCAGGCTTCGGCGCGGTTGGTGAATCCATGGGCGGTTTGCGCTACATCACCGGTTTTGAAGACCGCCCGCCCGTGCGCACCGGGATTTCCATCGGCGATTCGATTGCCGCGCTGTGGGGCGTGATCGGCGCACTGATGGCGCTGCGTCATCGCGAGGTCAATGGCGGGCTCGGCCAAGTGGTCGATGTCGCTTTATATGAAGCTATTTTCGCGATGATGGAAAGCATGGTGCCGGAGTTCGATGTGTTCGGGTTTATCCGCGAGCGCACCGGCAACATCATGCCCGGCATCACGCCGTCCTCGATCCACACCAGCGCCGACGGCAAGCACGTGCAGATCGGCGCCAATGGCGATGCGATCTTCAAGCGTTTCATGTTGATTATCGGCCGCGAAGATCTGGCTAATGACCCGATGCTGGCCAGCAACGACGGGCGCGACAGTCGCCGCGACGAGTTGTATGGCGTGATCGATCGCTGGGTCAATTCGCAGCCGCTGCAAACGGTGCTCGATCTGCTTAATCAGGCCGAAGTACCGGTCAGCCGTATTTTCAGCGCCGAAGACATGTTCAGCGACCCGCAATACCTCGCCCGGGAGATGTTCCTGTCCGCCAAGTTGCCGGACGGCAAGGACTTCAAGATGCCGGGTATCGTGCCGAAACTTTCCGAGACGCCAGGCAGTTCCGAATGGGTCGGGCCGACGCTGGGTGAACACAATGCGCAGGTGCTCGCCGACCTCGGTTACGACGCACAGCAGATCGCTAGATTGCGCGAAGACGGAGCCATTTAAGCTGAAAAACCTGCATCCCTCAGACGCCAACCGCGCTCACCAATGGTGGACGTGGCGTCTGTTCGGCCTGTTGTTTTTGCTGGCCTCGCCAACGTGGGCGCAGGCGAAGCCGACGTTGATCTGGTTGCTGCGCGATTTACCGCCGATGACGATCTTCGAAGGACCGAAAAAGGGTCAGGGGGTGATCGATCATTTGATGCCGCAACTGATTGCCGGCATGCCGCAGTACGAACACAAGATCATGCGCGTCAACCGTGCGCGTGGTCTGCAGATGCTTCACGAAAACCCCTTCGCCTGTGACCCCGCGCTGCTGTGGAACAAGGAGCGCGCGCAGTGGGTGGCGTATTCGATTCCGGCGATTCGCGCTGTAGCCAATGGCCTGGTGGTGCGTCAGAAAGATCGCGCGGTGCTCGAACCGTATCTGGTGGACGGCGCGGTGGATTTTTCTGCGCTGCTGGCCAGTGGTGAGCGAAAAGTCGGCGTAGTTGCCGAACGCAGTTACGGCGAATACATCGACGGACTGTTGCGCCACGCCCCCAGCGGCGCATTGACCCCGCACTACGGCAATGATGCATTGAGCAATTTGCTGTCGATGCAGCGGCTGAACCGATTACAGGTGGTGCTCGGTTATTGGCCGGAAATTCGCTATCAGGCGAAACAGGCACAAATTCCGGAAGATGAGCTGGAGTTCTATTCGATTCGCGGCACCGAGAAATATCTCTCAGGCTATGTCGCTTGTTCCGACACCACGCAGGGCCGTCAGGCCATCAGCGAAATCAACCAACTGCTGCGCACCCTGCCCCACGAGCATTTGAATCAACTCTACGCGGCGTGGCTGGATCCCGAACGACAAGCGGATTATCTGCAACAGGCGCGGACATTTTTCGAGCAGCAAGCCGCGCAATAGGCAAACGCCAGACAAAAGAAACCCCGAGAAGTGGGGAGACGACTCGGGGTTAAACGTGGCCTACATAAAGACCAGTAGCAGCAAGCGACAAGCACCGGAGCACAATGCTTGATCCTGCTGTTACTGGGTCTGACTGACAGGGATGCAGGAAGGTTCCCACAAAAAATATTTCATCTTTACAGCGTCGGACGTTTATCCAGCGCTGCGTTGCGCAATGCCGCGATCACACAGGGTTCCAGCCGTCCTTCGGCAATCAGCACGTCACGGTGCAGGCCGTCGACGACATCGGTCAGCAAGCGTTTGTCGCTCAATTGCGCCTGATTGAATTCGCGTTCCACCACAATGGCGCCGTTGCTGTTCTTCAGGGTCACCAGGCATTCGCCATGGCTGCCGCGAGGGGTCAACGTCACTTGATACGGGCTCAGAGCCTCACCGAGCAATAGACTGATACTTTCCATCTCGATCTCCACTCAATAGTCCGAAAACACAGTGCCTGGGGCGTGTTCACAATAAATGACCACCGGCCCGAGAAGAAAGTTCTGCCTGCGATTGCTCCATCCCTGGAGCCTTACCGGTCTATGGAGCATGCACGGCGAAGATGACAGTAAAAATACCCGGCGTTTCAAGCCCCGACAGGCTGATGCAAAGCGCTGAGGTATTGATCAAGCAAACCGCGCATCAACACCGCCGAAACCGGCGTTTGCAAGCGTCCGAGCAGTTGCAGCTCATGCGCGTGCAGCAGCGTTTCAAGGTCAGTCAGCAGGCTCGGCGCCACGTTGCCCAGCAGAATCAATGCGCGTGATTGCTCCTGCCGGGTCAGATGATGGATCAACGCCAGGCCATCGCCTCCCTTGAGTTGCGGATCGCAAATAGCGATATCGATGACGCCGCTTTGCTCCAGCGAACCCAAGGCCGAACCCAGCGACGGCGCGGTCAGTACGTTGTAGATGCCGATGGCGTTGAGCATCTGGTGCAACGCCATCAACTGGAACGGATTGTGTTCAAGGATCAGGACTTTGAGCGAGCGCATAGGCGACCTCTGCAACGGCGGGTGCGGACTCTCACCGCAGACACCGTTCACTCTAGGGCAGCCGTCCTCAGCCTCCCATCGGAAAAGGCCTCAGGGGTTATAGGACTTTTCCCAAACTCAGTGCAGACGTCGGCTCATGTCTGTCCAGCCACCGAGCAGTCCGCGCAGTTTTCCGTCGGCGCTGTAAAACGGCACCGTCCATTGGTAGATCTCCCGCGAGCCGTTTTTGAATTGCAGTTGGCGCCGGCAGAATCGCGTCTTGCGCGTCTGCAACTGCGCCATGAATTCGTCGTGAAGCATGCGCGACGTGATCTGTGGCAGGGCATCAACCTCCATCAGCGAGCGTCCCTGAACCTGATCGAAACGAATGTCGAGCGCCTCCTCATAACTGCGATTGCACATGATCAAGCGACCCAGCAGGTCGCGGACGAACACCGGATCGGGCATTGAATTGATCAACGCATGCTGAAACGCCAACTGGTCGCCGAGATCTTTTTCAGCTTCAGTGCGTTGCCTGATTGCCGCGCGCAATCGGCGATTCCAGACCAGCGACAACAGACCGAACGTGCCAATCACGGCCATCGCCCAACAGCCCCAACTGGCGATGCGCTGCCACACAGAGGGCACCCGCAGCGGGGAAACACCGTCGAGCCATTTGAGCCGAATCGCGCGCAACTCCTCCGGGGGAAAAGCCTCAAGCGCCTTGTTGAGGATGCTCAACAACTGCGGCTGGCCCTTGCGCACCGCCAAGTGATCTGCCTCCCATTTTCCTTCGAGCAAATCGCCGACCCTGAGCAATCCGGAAGGAAACAGCTGCGCGCCAATCTCGTTTTCAATCGTGGCATAAGCCTCACCGCTTTCGACCAACGCCCGTGCTTCGGCATAGGTTTTCACCGAGCGGATCTCAATGGCCGGATAGTCTCGGCGAATGATGCCTTCCAGCGCGTGCCGGGCCGGCAGCACCAGTACACGTTTGGCCAACTGCTCCAGCGACTGAACCTGTGCTTCGCCAACACGCCCGACAAACACCCAGCCCGCACCGCCAAAGGCATGACTGAAATCGAGGAACGCCTTGCGCTCATCGCTCATGGCCAGCGTGGTGCTGATGTCCGCTTCACCGCGCCCCAGCCGTTCGAGCAGGTGGTCGGTGGAGAAAGACTCTTGATGCACAAACTGCAAACCGGTCATCGCGCTGATACGCTTGAGCACATCACTGTTCAGGCCGTTCCAGTGCGCATGTTCATCCTGGAACAGGTACAGCGGATACTGCACGGACGCGACGATGACACGCGGATTGTCGCGGATCCATTGCTGCTCTTCTGCGTTGAGCTCGATGGGCTGAACCTTGCTGACGCCAGCGTCATGCTGCATCAGTTGCGCCGCTACCCCCCAGCGCATGAACCCCAGCATTGCCAATAAAAACAGCCAGCACAGGGCTGGCTTCAAATCTCTGGAAAACCACATTGCCACTTCCTTCGTGATCAACTCACCCGTCCTTCGTGGGTGAAAACCCGAGCAGTGTGGCAGCAGAAACAAAAAAGCCCGTCAGGAGACGGGCTTCAAAATGTGACAGCTTTTGCGGCTTACAGCGGCTTGCCGCGGTTGCCATGCTCGCTGACAAAGGCTTGCACGGCTTTCAGCTCGTTTGGCAGAACGGTGCAGCGCTCATTTCGCTCAAACAAATCAGAAAGATGTGCAGGTAGTTCGAGCGCTTTTCCTACACCGGCTTTCTCTACGGCTTCAGGGAATTTCACCGGGTGAGCGGTGCCCAGGATCACCATCGGGATATCCAGGCTGCGACGGCATTCACGCGCAGCTTTAACACCGATGGCGGTGTGCGGATCCAGCACTTCGCCAGTCTGCTCGTAGACTTCAGCGATGGTTTCGCAAGTCTGCGCGTCATCCACGGCCAGCGAATCGAACAGCTTGCGCGCTTCGGTCCAGCGTTCTTGCTCGACGCTGAAACCGCCGCCCTGCTTGAACGAATCCATCAGACCGGCGATTGCTGCGCCGTTGCGACCGTGCAGGTCGAACAGCAGGCGTTCGAAGTTCGACGAGACCATGATGTCCATCGACGGCGACAGCGTGGCGTGCAGGGTGTCCTTGACGTACTGATTGCCGCTCATGAAGCGGTGCAGGATGTCGTTGCGGTTGGTGGCGACGATCAACTGGTTGATCGGCAGGCCCATGTTGCGCGCCAGGTAACCGGCAAAAATGTCGCCGAAGTTGCCGGTTGGCACCGAAAACGACACCGAACGCGCCGGTCCGCCCAACTGCAGGGCGGCGTGGAAGTAGTAAACGATCTGGGCCATGATCCGCGCCCAGTTGATCGAGTTCACCGCGACCAGACGCGTGCCTTTAAGGAAGCTCTGGTCAGCGAAGCTGTTCTTGACCATTTCCTGGCAGTCATCGAAGTTGCCTTCGATGGCGATGTTGTGGATGTTCTCGCCGAAGATCGTGGTCATCTGGCGACGCTGCACTTCCGACACGCGCTTGTGCGGGTGCAGGATGAAGATGTCGACGTTTTCGCAGTGCTTGCAGCCTTCGATGGCGGCCGAACCGGTGTCACCGGAAGTAGCGCCAACGATCACTACGCGCTCGCCGCGTTTTTCCAGCACATAGTCGAGCAAACGACCGAGCAGTTGCAGGGCGAAGTCCTTGAACGCCAGGGTCGGGCCGTGGAACAGCTCCAGCACCCATTCGTTGCCGTTCAGCTGACGCAGCGGCGCCACGGCGCTGTGGGCGAACACGCCGTAGGTTTCTTCAAGAATCTTTTTGAAATCGGCATCCGGAATGCTGCCGGTGACGAACGGGCGCATCACCCGGAAGGCCAACTCGTGATACGGCAGGCCGGCCCAGGAAGCGATTTCTTCCTGGGTGAAACGTGGCAGGTTTTCCGGAACGTACAGACCGCCGTCGGTCGCCAGACCAGCCAGCAGGACGTCTTCGAAATTCAGGGCCGGTGCCTGGCCGCGGGTACTGATGTAACGCATAAGGGCAAACCTTCGGTTTGGGCTTCAAGCTACGAGCTACAAGCTGCAAGTAAAAGCCAGACCGCTTTTCTCTTGCCGCTTGCAGCTCGAAGCTTGCAGCTGCTTCTATTTAGTTCAAGTGCTCGACGCGGATCCGTACTACCGGACCATTCACGCCGGCCAGCGCTTCGAGGGCGGCGATGGCATCGTTGATGCGCTGCTCGACCACACGGTGGGTCAGCAGGATCATCGGCACCAGACCGTCGTGTTCCTCGACTTCCTTCTGCATGATCGACTCGATGTTGATGCCGCGCTCCGAGAGGATGCTCGCCACTTGAGCCAACACGCCCGGATGATCCTTGGCCTGAATGCGCAGGTAGTAAGCGCTTTCGCAGGCTTCGATCGGCAGAATCGGGTGGGCCGACAGAGAGTCCGGCTGGAAGGCCAGGTGCGGCACACGGTTTTCCGGATCGGAGGTCATGGCGCGAACCACGTCGACCAGATCGGCGATCACCGACGAAGCGGTTGGCTCCATGCCGGCGCCGGCGCCGTAGAACAGCGTCGAACCGGCGGCGTCACCGTTGACCATCACCGCGTTCATCACGCCGTTGACGTTGGCGATCAGGCGATCGGCCGGGATCAGCGTCGGGTGTACGCGCAACTCGATACCGGCAGCGGTGCTGCGCGCCACACCGAGGTGCTTGATGCGATAGCCCAGCGCTTCGGCGTAGTTGACGTCAGCGGTGGTCAGCTTGGTGATGCCTTCGGTGTAAGCCTTGTCGAATTGCAGCGGGATGCCGAACGCGATGGAAGCCAGAATCGTCAGCTTGTGCGCGGCGTCGATGCCTTCAACGTCGAAGGTCGGATCGGCTTCGGCGTAACCCAGTGCCTGCGCTTCGGCCAACACGTCTTCGAAGGTACGACCCTTCTCGCGCATTTCGGTGAGGATGAAGTTACCAGTGCCGTTGATGATCCCGGCGACCCAGTTGATGCGGTTGGCGGACAGGCCTTCACGGATCGCCTTGATCACCGGAATGCCACCGGCCACGGCCGCTTCGAATGCGACGATCACGCCTTTCTCGCGAGCCTTGGCGAAAATTTCATTACCGTGAACGGCAATCAGAGCCTTGTTCGCGGTGACCACATGCTTGCCATTCTCGATGGCCTTGAGTACCAGCTCGCGGGCAACGGTGTAGCCGCCCATCAGCTCTATAACGATGTCGATCTCAGGGTTTGTGGCCACTTCGAAGACATCGTTGGTAATCGCAATACCGGTCGTCTGGAACTGAGGCTTTGGCGTGCGCATGGCAATTTGTGCCACTTCGATTCCACGCCCGGCACGACGAGCAATTTCCTCGGCGTTGCGCTGAAGTACGTTGAAGGTACCGCCACCGACGGTGCCTAACCCACAGATGCCTACTTTGACCGGATTCACTGTGAACTCCCCATAAAACGGCCGACGCTGGGTCGGCCGGAAAACAACCGCGTGCTCGCGGCTCTCTATTGATGGCCCGGCAATGTTGCTGCCGGACCATGATCGTCAGCGGCTGACCGTGACGATGCGAATTACTTCGCGCCCAGCGCCAGTTTGGCGACTTGTGGCGCAGGCTGGTAGCCCGGAATGACTTGTCCGTCGGCCAAAACGATGGCCGGTGTACCGTTCACGCCAATCGACTGACCCAGAGCGAACTGTTTGGAAACCGGGTTCTCGCACTTGGCGGCCTTGATTTCCTTGCCATCGACCATTTTGTCCATGGCGGCTTTCTTGTCTTTCGAGCACCACACGGCTTGCAGTTGCTCGTCACCCGGCGAACCGAGGCCCTGACGCGGGAACGCAACATAGCGCACTTCGATGCCGCGCTTGTTCAGCTCAGGCACTTCGGCGTGCAGCTTGTGGCAGTACGGGCAGGTGGTGTCGGTGAACACGGTGATATGCGATTTGGTTTCGCCGATGGCCGGGTAGACCACGGTTTCGGCAACCGGAATGGCGTTGACCAGTTTGGAGACGCCCAGGCGTTCGGTTTTCTCGGTCAGGTTGACCGGTTTGCCGTCCTTGAGCTGGAACAGGTAACCCTGAACGATGTACTGGCCATCGGCACTGGCGTAGAGCACGCGGCTGCCTTTGAGTTTGACTTCGTACATGCCTGGCAACGGGCTGGCATTGATGCTTTCTACCGGAACCTCGAGTTCGAGTTTTTCCAGGCTTTGACGAATCGCTTTGTCGGCCGCGTCATCGGCGACGGCAAAGGTGCTGACCAACGCAATGGCTGCGGCGGCGAAAATCTGGGTCAGACGCATGAGAACTCCTGAAGGCGGACAAATGGAACGATCAGAACGCCCGTGCCGGAACACCGGGTCATAACCGTCCATCGTGCAAACCGGCAAAGCCTAACACATAAGGCCACGGTGGCCGAATGCGCCTGTCGCCACTCATCACACCTGCTGTATGTAGGAGCTGCCGCAGGCTGCGATCTTTTGATTTTGTTTTTAAGATCAAAAGATCGCAGCCTGCGGCAGCTCCTACACGGGGAGGTATGGAGTTAACCGCGCGGGTGGTGTTTGGCGTGCAGCTCTTGCAGGCGGGCGCGGGCGACGTGGGTGTAGATTTGTGTGGTGGAGAGGTCGCTGTGGCCGAGCAGCATCTGCACCACGCGCAAATCCGCGCCATGGTTGAGCAGGTGCGTGGCGAACGCATGGCGCAACGTATGCGGCGACAACGACTTGCCAATCCCCGCGACCTTGGCCTGATGCTTGATGCGGTGCCAGAACGTCTGCCGGGTCATCTGCTCGCCGCGCTGACTGGGGAACAGCACATCGCTGGGCCGCCCGCCGAGCAGTTCACCGCGCCCATCGCGCATGTAGCGCTCGACCCAGACAATCGCTTCCTCGCCCATCGGCACCAGCCGCTCCTTACTGCCCTTGCCCATCACCCGCAACACACCCTGACGCAAGTTGACCTGTTCCAGCGTGAGGCTGATCAATTCGGTCACCCGCAGGCCGCAGGCATACAACACTTCAAGCATGGCGCGATCACGCTGACCGATGGCTTCGCTGAGATCCGGCGCCTTCAGCAGCGCTTCCACGTCAGCTTCCGACAACGACTTGGGCAGTGGCCGACCCAGCTGCGGCATTTCGACACGTAACGTCGGGTCGACAGAAATCATCTTCTCGCGCAGCAAGTAGCGATAGAAGCCACGTACGCCGGAGAGAAATCTCGCCGTCGAGCGCGGTTTGTAGTTTTGCTCAAGCCGCCAGGCCAGATGATCGAGGATCAATTCGCGACCGGCATTGATCAGCTCGAGATTTTTCTCCTGCACCCAGCCGTTGAACAACGCCAGGTCACTGCGATAGGCGTCACGGGTGTTGTCGGACAGGCCTTTCTCCAGCCATAAAGCGTCGAGGAATTGATCAATCAGCGGGTGGTCAATGGCAGCCATGGGCACTCTGCACGCACACGCAAAAGCGCTGTACGCAAATAGAAAATGAACAGTAATAATGCGCGCTAGTCTTTCACAGCGCGCCATTTCAAGGAACAGGGAGCTTCAATGAACGAGCAGCAAATCCTATTGGCATTCGGTGGCATCGGTGTCGCCGCATTGGGCTGCCAATGGCTGGCATGGCGCCTGAAGCTGCCGGCGATTCTGTTTCTGCTGGTAACGGGGATTTTGGTCGGGCCGGTGTTGGGCCTGCTCGATCCACAGGAAATGTTCGGCCCTCTGCTGATGCCGCTGGTATCGCTGGCGGTGGCGCTGATTCTGTTCGAGGGCAGCCTGACGCTGCACCTGTCGGAATGGAAGGAAATCGGCAGCGTCGTGCATCGTCTGGTGACCATCGGTGCGCTGTCGACCTGGGTCGTCATCGCCGTCGCCACGCACTATCTGCTGGGTTTCGACTGGATGCTGGCCATCCTCTTCGGCAGCCTGACGCTGGTCACCGGCCCGACGGTGATTGTGCCGATGCTGCGCGTGGTGCGGCCGAAATCTTCCATCGCCAACATTCTGCGCTGGGAAGGCATCGTCATAGACCCGATCGGCGCCCTCCTCGCCGTTGTGGTTTACAGCTTCATTATTGCCAGCACTGAAGGTCATGGGCTCAAACAGAGTCTGTTTACGTTTGGCGGGGTGATTCTGTGTGGCGCAGTGTTCGGCGTTGTCGGTGGCTGGCTGCTGGGGACGGTGATCCGCCGGCAATGGCTGCCGGAGTACCTGCATAACCTCGCGTCGCTGGCGGCGGTGCTGGGGATTTTCATTGCCTCCAACGAGGTGATGCACGAGTCCGGTCTGCTGGCGGTGACGCTGATGGGCATGTGGCTGGCGAATATGAAAGGCGTAGACGTGCGGCACATTTTGCACTTCAAGGAAAACCTCAGCGTGCTGCTGATTTCCGGGTTGTTCATTTTGCTCGCGGCGCGTCTGGATTTGTACGCGTTGATGGGCCTCGGGCCGTTGGTGCTGATTCTGTTGGTGGTGATTCAGTTCATCGCCCGACCGCTGAACGTGCTGCTCAGTACGGCCGGTTCGAGCCTGAGCTGGCGCGAGCGTGCGCTGCTGTGCTGGATCGCGCCGCGCGGAATTGTCGCGGCGGCAGTGTCGGCGATTTTTGCGATTCGTCTGCACGAGGCCGGACATGAAGGTGCGCTGCTGCTGGTGCCGCTGACGTTCGCGGTGATCATCGGCACGGTGGTGCTGCAAAGCGCGACGGCGCGCCCGTTGGCACGTTTGCTTAAGGTGGCCGAGCCGGCGCCGAGCGGCTTCCTGATCGTCGGTGCCAATGGCCCGGCACGCGAGCTGGCCAAGTCGCTGCAGCAATTGGGCAGCCGGGTATTGCTGACCGATTCAAGCTGGGAAAACATTCGTGCGGCGCGCATGGAAGGTTTGCCGACGTACTTCGGCAATCCGGCCTCGCAGCATGCCGATGCGCATCTGGATCTGGTCGGGCTGGGGCATTTGCTGGCGCTGTCGCCGTCGGGTGAGCTGAATACCTTGGCGGCGATGCGCTTCCGTCATGACTTCGGGCATCAGCGCTTGTTTGGCTTGGCGAGTGGTCAGGAAAGCCGTCGCAGTGACAAGCACCGGGCGAGTCTTGAGCATCGTGGCAATCAGTTGGGCAGCGAAGCGTTTACCTACGCGAAGCTGGCCAGTCAGATCGGCCAGGGGGCAGAGTTGTACAGCACGACGTTGACGGATGGATTCAGTTGGGATGATTACCGGGCGCTGCATGGTAATCGCGCGACGTTGCTGTTTATGCGCGATGACAGCGGCTGGGTGCATGTGGTGACGCCGGAGACTGTCGTGAAGCCGGGGTCGGGGTGGACGTTGTTGGCGTTGATTCAGCCTGAGGCACAACAGGCTTAAAAGCAAAAGATCGCAGCCTTCGGCAGCTCCTACAGGGAAACGCATCACATGTAGGAGCTGCCGAAGGCTGCGATCTTTTAAAAATTCAAGCTGCAAAACCCGGCAGCACCGGCACCGGGCGCTTGTCGTCATCAATCGCGACAAAGCTGAACTGCCCGTGGATCGCCTTCTCGCGACCATCACAGCTCATGCTTTCAACAAACACTTCCACCTCAACCATGAGGCTGGTGTTGCCGACCTTGATCACCTTGCCCACTAACTCAACGATCGAGCCTGCCGGGATCGCGTGGTTGAAGTCGATGCGGTCGGTGGACACGGTCACCAGCGGCAAGCGGCAGAAGCGTGTGGCGGTGATGAACGAGACTTCGTCCATCCACGCCAGCGCCGTGCCGCCGAACAGAGTGTTGTGGTGGTTGGTGGTCGGCGGGAAGACGGCTTTGGTGACGCGGGTCACCGAGAGTTCGGTGCGGCGTTCGATTTCCTGGTCGCGGGTGGTCATGTCGGGCAGCTCGTAAACAGTGGATTGCGGATCGAAAGCAAGATCAAAAGATCGCAGCCTTCGGCAGCTCCTACAGAGGATCGGTGAAATTCGGGCAACAAAAAAGCAGCCCGTAGGCTGCTTTTTTCTGCATCGGAAGCTGGACTTAAGCCAGTTTTTCCTTGATGCGAGCTGCTTTACCCGACAGGTCGCGCAGGTAGTACAGCTTGGCTTTACGTACGTCACCGCGACGTTTAACAGCCATGCTGTCGATCTGCGGGGAGTAGGTCTGGAAAGTACGTTCTACGCCAACACCGTTGGAGATTTTACGAACGGTGAACGCACTGTTCACGCCGCGGTTACGCTTGGCGATTACAACGCCTTCGAACGCTTGCAGACGGGAACGATCGCCTTCCTTCACTTTCACCTGAACGACAATAGTGTCGCCTGGGGCGAAGGTAGGGATTTCTTTGGTCATCTGCTCTGCTTCGAGTGCAAGGATGATTTTGTTGGTCATGCTGTGCTCCTAAGGTAAATCGTTCGATCTACCATCGATACGTTGTTAACTATCGTCCCGCTCGCGGATGTATTCCTCGAGCAGCTTCTTCTCTTCTCCAGAAAGCGAGCGGCTTTCCAGAAGATCGACGCGTCGTTCATAGGTCCTACCAAGGGACTGCTGTAAACGCCAACGCCGGATATGCGCGTGATTGCCACTTAGCAACACGTCGGGAACACGCTGATCCGCATACACCTCAGGTCGGGTGTAGTGCGGGCAATCCAGCAGACCATCCGTAAAGGAATCTTCCTCGGCGGAGTCCGCATGCCCTAAAGCTCCAGGCAGCAGTCGTGTAACCGCATCGATCATGACCATTGCCGGCAGCTCGCCGCCAGACAATACATAGTCACCAATCGACCACTCTTCATCGACATGAGCATCAATAAAACGCTCGTCAATGCCTTCATAGCGGCCGGCAATCAGGATCAATGCATCCGATTGTGCCAACTCGCGTACCGCCGACTGAGTCAGTTGACGGCCTTGGGGGGACAGGTAAATAACCTTCGCCGCCTCCCCGGCTGCTGCCTTGGCCTGAACCAGAGCATCTTCCAGGGGCTTGATCTTCATCACCATGCCCGGACCACCGCCAAACGGGCGATCGTCCACAGTGTGATGCCGATCCGTCGTGTAATCCCGCGGGTTCCAACAGGTCAGCTGCAAGAGCCCCTGTTTGACCGCTCGACTGGTGATGCCGTAGTCGCCGATGGCGGAAAACATCTCGGGAAACAAACTGATCACTTCTACGCGCAATTTAGCCACGCTTAGAAGTCCGCATCCCAATCCACCTTCATCTCGCCCGCTGCCAGATCGACTGCCAACACACACTGCGCCGTATAGGGCAGCAAGCGTTCGCGATCATCCAGGCTGCCAGCGCAAGGCTTGACTACCATTACATCATTGGCGCCGGTTTCCAGAAGATGATCGACTTTCCCGAGCATTTGCCCCAGTTGATCGATGACCTTCAGACCTTCCAGCTGGTACCAGTAGTACTCGCCGTCGGTCAATTCAGGGAACAGGTTGCGCGGCACGCAGATCTCATAACCGGCCAGAAGACGAGCTTCTTCACGATCATCAAGACCCTTGAGCTTTGCGACCAGGAACTTATCGCTCCCGCGTCCACTGACCAGCTCGACCTGTTTGACATTGCCTTCGCGCTTGAGCGTCCAGGTTTTGTACTGCAACAGGTTTTCAGTCGGATCAGTAAAGGAATAAACCTTCACTTCGCCGCGAACGCCATGAACAGAATAAATTTTGCCGATAACGATCAAATCATCAGCAACAGCTGGCGTCGCGTTCATATTGCTCAGGCCGCAGCCTTTGCAGAGTCCTTCAGCAACTGAGCAACACGCTCAGAAGGCTGTGCACCAACGCTCAGCCAGTAGGCAACGCGCTCTTGGTTCACGGACAGACGAACTTCCTGACCACGGGCAACAGGGTTGAAGAAACCAACCTGTTCTTTGTGGGAGCCGTCACGCGGGTTACGCGAGTCGGTTACGGTCAGGTGGTAAAACGGGCGCTTTTTGGAGCCGCCAAGGGCAAGACGGATTGTTAGCATGTGAACATCGTTCCTGTAGTCGGTGCTGCAAATCTAAATGCACAGCGGGCATGGGTGCCCGAAAGGCCGCATATTCTAAGGAATATCCGGACTTTTGCAAATGACTTTTTCCGGCGCCTATGGCAAGCCGTGCAGATCTGCATATAGAGCCGTCGATAAAAACGGCCGGTCAGCTCCCGCCGTGTGCGGGTTTGCTGTTGATCCTGCGTCCTTGCAGGGTCTGCGCCGGTGCGACGACCGGCGCGGATTCTTTACATTTTTGGCATGCCGCCGCCGGGCAACATGCCGCCCATGCCGCGCATCATTTTCGCCATTCCGCCTTTCGCGGTGAATTTCTTCATCATCTTTTGCATCTGCTTGTGCTGCTTGATCAAGCGACCGATGTCCTGCACCTGAGTACCGGAACCCATGGCGATACGGCGTTTGCGCGAACCGCTGATCAGCTCAGGGTCGCGGCGCTCGGCCGGGGTCATGGAGTTGATGATGGCTTCCATCTGTTTGAATTGTTTCTCTGCGGCGTTCTGGGCATTGCCCATTTGCGACAGGTTGACGCCGCCGATGCTCGGCAGTTTATCCATGAGGCCGCCGAGGCCGCCCATGTTCTTCATCTGTTGCAGCTGATCGCGGAAGTCTTCGAGGTCGAAGCCCTTGCCCTTCTTCAGCTTCTTGGCCAGTTTGTCGGCCTTGTCTTTGTCGAGGGTCGCTTCGGCCTGTTCGATCAGGCTGAGCACGTCGCCCATGCCGAGAATCCGCGAGGCGATACGCTCAGGGTGGAACGGATCGAGCGCTTCGCTCTTCTCGCCCATACCGATGAACTTGATCGGCTTGCCGGTGATGGCGCGAACCGACAGCGCAGCACCGCCACGGGCATCGCCGTCGACTTTGGTCAGGATCACACCGGTCAGCGGCAGCGCATCACCGAAGGCCTTGGCCGTGTTGGCCGCATCCTGACCGGTCATGGCGTCAACCACGAACAGGGTTTCGACCGGGTTGATCGCGGCGTGCAGCGCCTTGATCTCGCCCATCATCTCTTCGTCGATGTGCAGACGACCGGCGGTATCGACGATCACCACGTCGATGAATTTCAGTTTTGCTTCTTTAATAGCAGCTTGCGCGATGTCGACCGGCTTCTGGCTCAGGTCGGACGGAAAGAAGGTCACACCCACTTCACCGGCGAGCATTTCCAACTGCTTGATCGCCGCAGGACGATAAACGTCCGCCGACACGACCATGACCGACTTCTTCTTGCGCTCTTTCAGGAAGCGCGCCAGTTTGCCGGCGGTGGTGGTTTTACCGGCCCCCTGCAAACCGGCCATCAGAATGACGGCGGGCGGCACGGCGCTGAGGTTCAAGTCTTCGTTGGCCGCGCCCATCAGGCTTTCGAGTTCGGCCTGGACGATCTTCACGAACGCCTGGCCCGGCGTCAGGCTGCGCGACACCTCGGTGCCGACAGCGCGCTCCTTGACCGAATTGACGAAGTCCTTGACCACCGGCAGGGCGACGTCGGCTTCGAGCAACGCCATGCGCACTTCACGCAGGGTGTCTTTGATATTGTCTTCGGTCAGCTTGGCCTTGCCGGTGACATGGCGCAGCGTCTGCGAGAGACGGTCGGTTAAGTTTTCAAACATTGCGCGATCCTTTCAGGCCCTGTGTAGACCGGGATAATGGCGGCCCAGACCGGAATCAACATGTGCTCGGCGAGCCTGCGGCGTGGGCAGGTCGCGGATTATAGCGAAGACTGCGGCTGGCGGACACCTCGCCGTCAGCTTCCTGAGTCTTTCGTGCCATGGCGGTTCTATGCCAAACTCAGCCCCTTTCGGGCTTGCCTAACAGGATTTATGCTCCCCTTGTCACCCAGTTTGCTGACCACCCTCGCCGCCGCCCTTCTATATGCCGCTGCGACTCTCTATCAAGGCACGCGTCTGGCCGCCGGTGCCAAGGCGAACAAGCGCCTGCTGGTTTCCCTCGGCGTACTCGCCGTGGTGGCCCAGTTCGCCAGCCTGTTCACGCATTTGCTGACGCCGATTGGCCTGGGCCTGGACTTTTTCAGCGCCTCCAGCCTGATCTCGGCGGCGGTGATCGCCCTGACCTTGATCGCCTGCTCACGGATTCCGGTGGAGAACCTGCTGGTGCTGCTGTTCCCGCTCGGCGCGGTCACGGTGTTGCTGGCGCAGTTCGCGCCGACCGGCACTGTGCAGATCATCGACGAAGAACCGGGCATCCTCGCGCACATTCTATTGTCGCTGCTGGCCTACGGCATGTTCACCATCGCGGTGTTCCAGGCCTTGCTGGTGCTGGTGCAAGATCACCAGCTCAAGCACAAACACCCGTCCGGACTGATCAAGAACTTCCCGCCGCTGCAAACCATGGAAAGCCTGTTGTTCGGTTTCCTCTGGGCCGGCTGGACGCTGTTGTCGCTGTCGCTGATCTCCGGCTGGCTGTTCGTCGAGAACCTGTTTGCCCAGCATCTGGTACACAAAACCTTGCTGGCGTGTCTGGCCTGGATCGTGTTCAGCGTGCTGCTGTGGGGCCGCAACCGTCTCGGCTGGCGCGGTCATAAGGCGATTCGCTGGACTCTCGCCGGTTTCTGCCTGCTGATGTTGGCGTATTTCGGCAGCAAACTGGTTCGTGAATACATCCTGCACATCTGACGGGCGGCATAAATGGACGGTTTGCCCATAGGGCCGATGCTCGCGGTATTTGTCCTGCTGATTTTATGGTCAGGGCTGTTTACCGCCGTCGAAATCGCGCAGCAGCATCTGCTCGCGCAACGCACCGCCTCGCGCGCCAGCGATAAACCGCTGGCGAAGCTGAGCTTCCCGCTCGACAGCCTGATCCTCTGCAACACCTTGTGCCGAGCACTCGCGGTGATCATCGCGACGTTGCTGGCGATTTTCCTCTGCGAGGAAAACGGCCCATGGGCAGCGTGCCTGGGTGCCGGTGCGGTGTTGCTGGTGTTCGCTGATTATTTCCCACGCACCCTCGCCCAGCGTTATCCGGATGCCGTGCTGGCCTTCGGCAATTCGTTGTTGGCGGTTCCGCTGAAGATTGTTTACCCACTGGCCTGGCTGTTCAGCCGTGTCAGCGTTTTGCTGATCCGCCCGTTCGCGCGCAAGCCGCAAGTGGTGCAGCAGAGCGACGACGACGCGCCCGGCGATCGTCGTGATGACCCCGAGCATCCTGTTCACGCACACCCGGTTTCGGGAATTCATGCGCTGGACAACATCACCGTCAACGACATTCTGGTGCCGCGCAGTGACGTCGACGGCATCAACCTCGACGATTCGATTGAAGCGATCATCGAGCAACTGCGCCAGAACAAGCGCACGCGCCTGCCGATGTTCCACAGCGACATCAATCAGGTTGAAGCGGTGCTCAATACCCGTCAGATCCGTCATTTACTGAACAACGGCGATCTGACGCTCGAAGCGTTGTTGGCGGCGAGTTACGAGCCGTATTTCGTCCCGGAAAGTACGCCTCTGCAATTGCAGTTGCTGAATTTCCACAAACAGCAGCGGCGGCTGGGCATGGTCGTCGACGAGTACGGCGAAGTGCTCGGCATCGTTACGCTGGAAGATATTCTTGAAGAGATCGTCGGCGAGTTCGAGAGTGAGCACAGCCTGGAGAACCCGCACATTCATCCGCAGGCTGACGGGCGGATGGTGATTGATGGCACCGCTTCGATTCGCGAATTGAACAAGTGCCTGGGCTGGCATTTGCCGAGTGATGGGCCGAAAACGCTGAACGGGTTGGTGACTGAGGCGCTGGAGACGATTCCCGAGAGTGCGGTTTGCTTGAAGATCGGGCGCTATCGACTGGAGATTCTTGAGACTGAGGAGAACCGGGTGAGCAAGGTGTTGATCTGGCATACCTCGTCTGTGCCTGCTTTGGTGCCTGCCCGATAGAAGATCAAAAGATCGCAGCCTTCGGCAGCTCCTACATTGGAATGCGTTCCAAATTTCCAAATATTCCAAATGTCCCAAATGTCCCAAATGTCCCAATTGTAGGAGCTGCCGAAGGCTGCGATCTTTTGCTCTTGTTTGATTGTTAGCCCCCTTCCTATAATCAAATCCGCTTACCCAAGCGTTGCCAAACCGCGTGCTTACCCCGCACCAGACCGGTTTCGGCCATTTCCGCTGTACTCCGGCAACTGTTCCTACCTGAAACAGCGACCGCGCCTCATCCCACATCCCTGGGTGTTCGACCATAATAATTCGCTCCAACGGAGCTCATGACTGTCAGGGATCACCGCATGACGACCAGTACCGCTTTCAGCGACACCGCGCCTGCCCAACCGACCAACTCCGCCACCCGCGTGGCGACGGCGAGTTTTATCGGCACCGCGATCGAGTTCTACGACTTCTATGTTTACGCCACGGCGGCTGCGCTGGTGATTGGGCCGGTGTTCTTTCCG
This sequence comes from Pseudomonas rustica, assembly GCF_049959085.1. Taxonomy (NCBI): domain Bacteria; kingdom Pseudomonadati; phylum Pseudomonadota; class Gammaproteobacteria; order Pseudomonadales; family Pseudomonadaceae; genus Pseudomonas; species Pseudomonas rustica. The sequence goes on from NZ_CP188200.1 coordinate 4,436,781, forward strand.
CAGACGTCCGGCACGGCGCAGATGCTTTCGGCGTTTCTTACTTTTGGCATCGCTTTTCTGGCCCGACCGTTGGGCTCGGCGCTGTTCGGCCATTTCGGTGACCGTATCGGGCGTAAATCGACGCTGGTCGCATCTCTGCTATTGATGGGCGTGTGTACGACGCTGATCGGCGTGCTGCCGGGTTACGCCACGATTGGCGCGTGGGCGCCGATTCTGTTGTGTGTGCTGCGCTTTGGTCAGGGCCTGGGATTGGGCGGTGAATGGGGCGGTGCTGCGTTGCTCGCCACGGAAAACGCGCCGAAAGGTAAACGCGCGTGGTTCGGTATGTTTCCGCAACTCGGCCCTTCGATTGGTTTTCTTGCGGCCAATGGCTTGTTCTTGACCCTGGCCATGACTCTCGATGACGAGCAGTTCCGCAGTTGGGGCTGGCGCATTCCGTTCCTGCTTAGCGCGGTACTGGTGATGGTTGGCCTGTACGTGCGCCTGAAACTCCACGAAACGCCGGTGTTCGCCAACGCCATCGCGCGTCAGGAGCGGGTGAAAGTGCCGCTGGTTGAGCTGTTCAGCCAGTATTGGGCTCCGACCTTGTTGGGCGCGGCGGCGATGGTGGTTTGCTATGCGCTGTTCTATATCTCGACGGTGTTTTCCCTGAGCTACGGGGTTTCAACGCTGGGTTATAGCCGCGAGACATTCTTGGGATTGCTGTGCTTTGCCGTACTGTTCATGGCGGCTGCGACGCCATTGTCGGCTTGGGCCAGCGATCGTTATGGGCGTAAACCGGTGCTGATCATCGGTGGCGTGCTGGCGATTCTGTCCGGGTTCTTGATGGAACCATTGCTGACGCAAGGCTCGACCTGGGGCGTGGCGCTGTTTCTGTGCATCGAGCTGTTTTTGATGGGCGTGACGTTTGCACCGATGGGCGCACTGTTGCCGGAGCTGTTTCCGACCCACGTGCGTTATACCGGTGCTTCGGCGGCGTATAACCTGGGTGGGATTGTCGGGGCCTCGGCGGCGCCGTTCTTTGCGCAGAAACTGGTGGCGATGGGTGGTTTGAGCTATGTCGGCGGGTATGTGTCGGGGGCGGCGGTGCTGAGTTTGATTGCGGTGCTGTGCCTGAAAGAGACGCGGGATAACGATCTGAATCGGGTGGCCTGACAGACCGCCATCGCGGGCAAGCCTTGCTCCTACAGATCAGCGTCGCAACGCGACCTTATGTAGGAGCAAAGCTTGCTCGCGAATGCCGCGACCCGGTTTAGAGTTCTACGACAACAGCCTGAGCAGCACGGGTCGCCTTGGCACGCGCAGCCTCGATCGACTCATCCCGCGCCAGCGCCACGCCCATGCGGCGCTGGCCATTCACTTCTGGCTTGCCGAACAAACGCAACGCCGTATCCGGCTCGCTCAACGCCGCACCCAGATTGGCGAACGCTGTCTGGGTCGACTGCCCTTCCACCAGAATCACCGCCGAAGCCGAAGGCCCGAACTGACGGATCAACGGCACCGGCAGGCCCAGAATCGCGCGAGCGTGCAACGCGAACTGCGACAGATCCTGGGAAATCAACGTGACCAGACCGGTGTCGTGCGGCCGTGGCGAGACTTCGCTGAACCATACCTGATCACCTTTGATGAACAGCTCAACGCCGAACAGACCACGGCCACCCAGCGCCTCAGTCACGGCTTTGGCAACACGCTCGGATTCAGCCAGGGCAATCGGGCTCATGGCTTGTGGCTGCCACGATTCCTGGTAGTCGCCCTTCTCCTGACGGTGACCGACTGGCGCACAGAACGTGGTGCCGCCGATGTGGCGCACGGTCAGCAGAGTGATTTCGTAGTCGAAATCGATAAAGCCTTCGATGATCACCCGACCTTTGCCGGCGCGACCGCCCTCTTGCGCGTAATCCCAGGCTTTCTGCACGTCATCGGTGCTGCGCAGCAAGCTCTGGCCTTTGCCCGACGAGCTCATCACCGGTTTGACGACGCATGGAAAACCGAGGTCTTCGACGGCTTTGCTGTAGTCCTCGAAGGTGTCGGCAAAATGATACGGCGAGGTCGGCAGATCCAGCTCTTCAGCGGCCAGACGACGGATGCCTTCGCGGTTCATGGTCAGTTGCGCAGCGCGCGCGGTCGGGATCACGGTGAAGCCTTCGGCTTCCAGTTCGACCAGGGTGGCGGTGGCGATGGCTTCGATTTCCGGCACGATGAAGTGCGGCTTCTCGGCTTCGATCACCGCGCGCAGGGCGGCGCCGTCGAGCATGTTGATCACGTGGCTGCGATGGGCGACTTGCATGGCCGGCGCGTTGGCGTAGCGGTCAACGGCGATCACTTCAACGCCCAGGCGTTGCAGCTCGATCACCACTTCCTTGCCCAACTCACCACAGCCACACAGCAATACGCGGGTCGCGGTTGGCGACAATGGAGTTCCGATACGGGTCATCTCAGGTCCTCAAAGCAGCGGATCATCGAGGAAAGCGACGCCAGACGCGCTTTCCATGGGGAGAAAGCGCGGCATTTTACATGAACCCGAGGCTTTGGCTTCAGCTGGCGACGGCCTGTTTGCGATCGCGCCAGGCCATGATCAGCCAGACGACGGTGACACCGGCGAATTTCGACAGCAGTGCGGTGATGATCACCGGTGGCGTCATGGCGTCGATCATGCCGAAAAAGATGAAGGTATCGAGGGGAATGCTCAGCGCCGAGCTGATCCACAAGCGGTCGCGCAACGGACGTTTGGTGATGCTGAACACCAGCCAGTCGATGATCTCGGAGACCGCGAACGCCGTGGCGCTGGCCAGCGCGATGGAAGGGTCGGAGGTGACGTAAGACAGCACCAGCGCCGCCAGCATCGCCGCGATCGCCCCGTGGCCGAAACGGATTTGCACCATGTCGCGCAGCACGAATACCAGACCGCCCCAGGCCGACCAGATGATGTCCAGGTGCGGCGCGGTGGAGAAGGCGAAGTTGATCAGCACGACACTGCTGATGTAGGCGATGAGGAAAATCATGGGGGCGACCTGGCAGATTGGCGCACAGATTACTTCAGCCAAAGCAGAATCAAAAGATCGCAGCCTGCGGCAGCTCCTACAAGGGAACGCATTTCAAATGTAGGAGCTGCCGAAGGCTGCGATCTTTTGATCTTAATGCCCGGGTGTCTTACCAATCATCCACACCAACCCACTCGCCTTCGCCCGTTCATGACACAACCCCAACACCACCCGGCGCTCGTCATTGTTCATGCGGCTCCAGCGGGTAATCTCTTCCACCGTACGCTGGCACCCGGTGCACACATCATCCTCATCCAGCGCACAAATATTCACGCATGGCGAGGCAACCGGTCTTTCTGGCGTGTTCATTCTTCCTGCTCAACCAGATCATGCGCATAACGCTGGGAGTTATGCACATAGTGCGCGGCGCTGGCCTCAAGCATCTTCTTCTGCGGCTCGGTCAGCTCACGCACAACCTTGCCCGGCGAGCCCATCACCAGCGAACCATCCGGAATTTCCTTGCCCTCACCAATCAGCGAGTTGGCGCCAATGATGCAGTTCTTGCCGATCTTCGCGCCGTTGAGAATCACCGCGTTGATACCGATCAGGCTGTAATCGCCAACGGTGCAGCCATGCAGCATGGCGTTGTGGCCAATGGTCACGCCCGTGCCGATGGTCAGCGGATAGCCCATGTCGGTGTGCATCACGGTGCCGTCCTGCACGTTACTGTTCTTGCCGATCAGGATCAGTTCGTTGTCGCCGCGTAGCACAGCGTTGAACCAGACGTTGGCGCCCTCTTCCAGTTTGACCTTGCCTACCAGCACGGCATTGGGGGCGACCCAGCTCTGCGGGTGGGTCTCGACACGGGCGTCGCCCAGGCGGTATTTCATCTTGTTTTCCTCAGGGCTCACGGTGATGGCCATTCGAACGATGGCTTAGGTGTTAATAAAGCTTTTAGGCGGAGTATGCAGACTGATCTTGGCGTCATAGAGCAGATTGATCAACTCGACGATCATGATGGCGGTCAGGCCCCAGATCTTGAAATCGCCGTAGCGATAGCTTGGCACGTACCAACTGCGACCTTGATAGTCGATGCGATGGGTGTGTTCGCGGGGGTCTTTGCGGAAGAATTCCAGCGGCACGCTGAACACCGCAGCGATCTCGGCATCATTAGGCTGATACTCGACAAAATCGGGGATTACGCCGACATAAGGCGTGACCTTGATGCCGTGCAGGGAGATCAGCGGGCTGAGCGGGCCGATGACTTCGACCAGTCCCGGCGGCAGGCCGATCTCTTCCTCTGCTTCGCGCAGGGCGGTGAAGATCAGATCCGGGTCTTCGGGATCGCGGCGTCCACCGGGGAAAGCCACTTCGCCGCCATGGGTCGAGAGCCCGCTGGCGCGCAGGGTCAGGACCAGTTCCGGTTGGTCACTGCGGGTGATCGGCACCAGAACGGCGGCCTCGGGGAAACGTTTGTCGGTCTCCAGCGTGCGCGGTGTGTGGTTGCTTACCCTATGCAGTAGCTCGTCCAGCATGAGTGTTCTCGATCGGTGCCTTACCCTGCATCATGCACCAATCATTGCAGCCGCCCAAGCCCCCGAATCCCGCCATGTCGCGAAACGACAACTTGCCGACCGACACCGCTGCACGCCAAGATAGGCGCAGCATTCAGGAAGCCCAGCATGAAATTTTGCAGCCACTGCGGTAACCCGGTCACCCAGCGCATTCCCGAAGGCGATTCGCGGCGGCGATTTGTCTGTGACAGCTGTCAGACCATTCACTACCAAAACCCCAATATCGTCGCCGGTTGCGTGCCGACCTGGGGCACAAAAGTGCTCTTGTGCCGCCGTGCCATCGAGCCGCGCCTCGGTTACTGGACGTTGCCTGCCGGGTTCATGGAGAACGGAGAGACCATCGAACAGGCCGCTATCCGCGAAACTGCCGAAGAAGCCTGCGCCCGCGTGCGTAACCTGAGCATCTATACGCTGATCGACGTGCCACACATCAGTCAGGTGCATGTGTTCTTCCGCGCGGAGCTGGTTGATCTGGACTTTGCCGCCGGCCCCGAGAGCCTCGAAGTGCAACTATTCGACGAAGCCGACATTCCATGGGACGAGCTGGCTTTCAGGACGGTGGGGCGTACCTTAGAATGCTTCTTCGCTGATCGGCGGGTTGAGGTGTATCCGGTGCGTTCGGAATCGATTCCGCCGTTGGTGCAGCCGGTGATTGTCGGTTAGAAGATCAAAAGATCGCAGCCTGCGGCAGCTCCTACACAACACTTATCTGCGTCACTCCTTGGGGAATCGTTTCAATGCGCTGGTTGCTTGCCCTGTTCTGCCTGTCGTTCGTTAGCGTTTCCCAAGCGTCCTTCGTGACCACCGTGACGCCGGCGAATACCCCGCTTATCGAAAAAGTCCTGGTGCTCAAATCGGCGCATCAACTGCAGTTGATCGCCGACGGCAAGCCGCTGAAGACTTATCGCATCTCCCTGGGCAAGGGCGCGAAAAAAGGTCCGAAACTGATTGAAGGCGACAAGCGCACGCCGGAAGGTTTCTATTGGATCGACTGGCGCAAGACCAGCGACAAATTCAACCTGTCGATGCACATTTCCTACCCGAACATCAGCGACTCGGCCCGCGCCCGGCGCGAAGGCGTTGAGCCTGGCGGGATGATCATGATCCACGGCACGCCGGATTCCGAAGAAACCCCGGAAGACCTGTTCCACACCCTCGACTGGACCGACGGCTGCGTCGCCATGCGCAATGTGGATATGCGTGAGGTGTGGAGCCTGGTGCCGGATGGCACGATGGTTGAAATTCGCCCATAGGCCACCCGGCGAACGCGAGATGAAACTTTGATAGGTATTGATGTCTCGCGACAACCCAGGATTCTGTTGAGTGTTAAGCGGAAGGATTGGATAACCATCTCCAGCTGTATAAGTTCACAACTAGAATTCCGGGCTTATCGCAACTAATAACAGTAAACAATCAGACTCATTCTAAAACGTTATAAAAACCTGTCAGATATTACAGTTATCACGTTCTGGCTTCCTGCGTAGGATGATCTTTCCAAAGTACGTAAGGAACTTCTGATCATGAACAAAGAACTTGATAAAAATCAAGAGAAGGCGAGCCCGTTTCCACTTGGCACTGTAGACTCACGGCGATTTGCAGAGCTCGTACGGGTCGATGACACTTACAAGGTAGCCGGCCAAACATACAGAATTACGGAAAAAAAATATATCGAAGTTAGCCTTGACAGCTATCACGTCGCAATAAGCTATAGTTTATATGTCACTGATAACAGCAGTGACAAAAAAAACGAACAGCATATTTTTGAATTCTCCCAGTTCTTTACCCGTGAACAACTTTCAACTTTCGCGAATGATGGTGATCTGCTTTTCAGTGGCGGCGTACTGTTCAGGCTTGGTAAAAGCCAATTCGAAAGACTTCCAAATGGCAGTTTTATTCACATATCCAACGTTACTCGGGAATAGACCGAGTTCCAAGGGACGTGGGATACCACATGGACATCATGAACACTAAAACGAATCTAGTGCTTATGCTTATGTGACGAGCTCGTCCCTTACGATTCGCAACCGGTGCCAAACCTGGATTTCGTACAACCATCGGTCGGCAAAAAAAATAAATCAAAAGATCGCAGCCTGCGCCAGCTCCTACAGAGGTGATACCACTTCAACGTGTAGGAGCTGCCGCAGGCTGCGATCTTTTGCGTTTACACCCCCACCCCTAATACCACTTAGAACCACCACCCTCAAAATCCTCGATCCACAAGGGTTTCCGGCCCTGTCACCACGTTGACATGGTATTCAAGTGGTATTAATTTTCGCTGCATTCACGGGCGACAACCACTCCAATACCCGCACCGGACACCGACATGAACGACCTTCAGGCCTTGCGCCCTGACGACCAACAAGCGACGCCGTTGTACCTGCAACTGGCGCGCAATCTGGAATCGGCAATTCATGCCGGCCAGTGGAAAGCCGAACAGGCGATGCCGTCCGAGCGCAACCTCAGCGAGTTGCTCGGTATTTCCCGCGTCACCGCGCGCAAAGCCCTCGAAGTCCTTCTCGATCAAGGCCTGATCCGTCGCCTGCAAGGCTCCGGCACCTTCATCACCCCACGCCTCGAACAACCGCTGTCGCGCCTGTCCGGTTTCAGCGAGATGCTGCGCTTGAAAGGTTTCGTGCCCAGTTCGCAATGGCTGGAGCGTGAAATCACCCTGCCGACCCACGAAGAACTGATCCGCCTCAGCCTGTCGCCGAACGACAAGGTCGCGCGCATGAAGCGTCTGCGCAAAGCCGATGACACGGTGATGGCCATCGAGATGAGCACCCTGCCCGCCTCGATCATGCCCAAGCCGCAACTGGTCGGCGATTCCCTCTACGAATACCTCGACGGCATCGGCAAACCGATCGTCCGCGCCCTGCAGCACATTCAGGCGATCAACGCCTCGGACGAATTCGCCGCACTGGTCGGCATCGCTCCCGGCACCGCGATGCTGCTGATGACCCGGGTCGGCTACCTCGAAGACAACACACCGATCGAAGTCACCGACACCTATTGCCGCAACGATTACTACGACTTTGTTGCAGAGCTTCGCCGCTGATCAGCAGCCGAGCCAAACGAGAGAAGCGAAATGTCCGAAGACAACATCCTCACCGCCAGCGGCTGGGTTCGCGGCCGGCTGATCCACGAACACGGCAAAGTCGTGTCGATCGAAGGCGTGCCTTGCGATCCGGCGAGCAATGACTTGCCGTATCTGCTGCCCGGTTTCATCGACCTGCACGTGCATGGCGGTGGCGGCAAAGACATCATGGAAGGCGCCAGCGCCTTCGAGACCATCACCAAAACCCACGTGCGTTTCGGCACCACCTCGCTGCTGGCCACCACCATGACTGCGCCGAGTGCCGAGATCTCCAGCGTGTTGAAGGAAGTCGGAGAGTTCTGCGAACAGCGTCCGAAAGGTGCCGCGCGCGTCCTCGGTGTTCACCTCGAGGGCCCATACATCAACCCCGGCAAACTCGGCGCACAACCGAACTTCGCCCACACCGCATTGATGGCCGAAGTCGAAGAATATCTGGCACTGGCGCCGATCCGCGTGATCACCATCGCTCCGGAAATCGCCGGTCACGACGGTTTGATCCGCGAACTCAGCAGCCGGGGCGTGCGCATGCAGATCGGCCACACCCTCGGCAGTTACGAGGAAGGCGTTGCTGCAATGGAGGCTGGCGCGACCAGTTTCACTCACCTCTACAACGCCATGAGCCCGTTGCATCACCGCGAGCCGGGCATCGTTGGCGCGGCACTGGCCCACGCCAAATTCGCCGAACTGATTCCGGACTTGCTGCACGTGCATCCCGGCGCCATTCGGGTGGCCCTGCGCTCAATCCCGTGCCTGTATTGCGTCACCGATTCGACCGCCGCCGCCGGCATGCCCGACGGTGAGTACAAGCTCGGCAGCCACACCGTGACCAAATGCCTGGGCGGCGTGCGCCTGCCCGATGGCACCTTGGCCGGCAGCACGCTGACCATGGATCAGGCCCTGCGCAATCTGGTGAAGATCGGTTTGCCGATCGCCGAAGCCTCGCAACGTCTGTCGCAATTCCCCGCCGACTACCTCGGCATCACCGAACGCGGGCGCCTTGCACCAGGTGCCTGGGCCGACTGCGTGCGGCTCGATCGCTCACTCACACTGACCGCCGTCATGGTCGAAGGAGAAGACATTGACTTCAAAAATGCTTGAGGAGGCACTGTCCTCGTTCGAGGCCGTGCAAGCCCAACTGCAACAGCTCGACCCGCAAATGATCGAGATCGCCGGACGCCTGCGCCGTCAGCCGCCGCAAGTGGCGATGACCGTTGCGCGTGGCAGCTCCGACCACGCGGCGAGCTACTTCGCCTACCTGACCATGCAGCAACTGGGCGTGCCGGTGGCGTCGTTGCCGATGTCGGTGGTGACCATGCAGCAAGCGCCGTTGAAGGTCAGCGGTCAGGTCGCGTTCGCGTTTTCGCAATCGGGGCAGAGCCCGGATCTGGTCAACAGCCTGCGTCTGCTGCGCAAGCGTGGCGCGCTGAGCGTGTCGATGGTCAACGCCGCCGATTCGCCACTCGAAGCCGCGTGTGAATTCAGCGTGCCACTGCTCGCCGGGACTGAAAGCAGCGTCGCCGCGACCAAGAGTTTTATCGCCACCCTCAGCGCCAGCGCCCGTTTGATCGCGCACTGGAAAGAAGACAGCGAATTGCTCGAGGCCGGTAACGCCCTGCCTGAAGGTCTGCGCGAAGCGGCAAAACAGGACTGGAGCGTGGCCATCGAAGCGTTGCGCGATTGCGAGCGTTTGATGGTCATCGGCCGTGGTGCCGGTTTCGCCATCGCTCAGGAAGCGGCGCTGAAATTCAAGGAAACCTCGGCGATTCAGGCCGAAGCGTTCAGCAGCGCCGAAGTGCGTCACGGCCCGATGGCGTTGATCGACGAACATTATCCGCTGCTGGTTTTCGCACCGCGCGGTGCTGAACAGGCTGGCTTGTTGAGCCTGGCGGCAGAAATGCGTCAACGCGGCGCTCGTGTGTTGCTGGCCGCGCCGGATGACGTGAGCGAACGCGACCTGACACTGACCCGCGCCGAGCACCCAGCGCTCGATCCGATTCTGGCGATCCAGAGTTTTTACGTGATGGCGGCAGGTTTGGCCGTGGCCCGTGGCATGGATCCGGATCAGCCGCGCCACCTTAGCAAAGTGACCCGCACGCACTGACACCCGTTGATCGATGCATAACCCTATCGGCGGACGCTAAACCGCTGATTGATGCACAACCCTGTCGGCGGACGCGAAAACCGCTGATGGGTGCACAACCCAATCGGCGGACGCTAAACCGCTGATTGATGCACAACCCTATCGGCGGACGCGAAAACCGCCGATTGATGCACAACCTCTGTAGGAGCTGCCGAAGGCTGCGATCTTTTGATTTTGATTCACAAAAAACAAGATCAAAAGATCGCAGCCTGCGGCAGCTTCTACAGGGGATATCGAACCGAGATTTAACCGATGAGACCGAGCCATGCACAACAACAATAAAGAGCTGACCCTCAGCGCCCCGCTCAGCGGCCCGGTGCTCACGCTCGCCAAAGTCCCGGACGCGGTGTTCGCCAGCGGCGCAATGGGTGACGGCATCGCCATCGACCCGATCAACGACACGCTGTACTCGCCGTGCGCCGGGGTAATCATCCACGTCGCCCGCACCGGCCACGCACTCACCGTGCGTGCCGACAACGGCGCGGAAATCCTCCTGCATCTGGGCCTCGACACCGTTGAGTTGAACGGCGAGGGTTTCTCGATGCTGGTCAAGGAAGGTGTTCGCGTAACCAAGGGTCAGCCGTTGTTGCGCTACGACCTCGACAAGGTCGGCCAGCAATGCAAAAGCCTCGTCAGCCTGTTGATCCTGACCAACAGTCAGGATTTCCAGGTGCGCCCGATCACGCTTAAAGCGGTGAAAGTCGGCGAACCGTTGCTGCACATTGTGGCGCGCAATGGCTCGGCAGCGAGCGCTGAAGTCGTCGACGGGCCGGAGGTTCAGGGTCATGTGTTGGTGGCGCATCGCGGTGGTTTGCATGCGCGCCCAGCAGCGTTGATTCGGCAGACCGCGCAAGGTTTCAAGAGCCTGTCGCAACTGCACTTCGCCGGTAAATCGGCGCCCTGCAACAGCCTGATCGGTTTGATGGGCCTGGCGGTTGGCGAGCAGGATGAAGTGCAAGTCAGCTGTCAGGGGCCGGATGCTGAGGCGGCGTTGCAAGCGCTGCTCACGGCGTTGGCCACGGCATTGCCGGATGATCATCACGCGGCGGCACCGGTCAGTGTTGCCCCTCTTAAACGCCCGGCCGAGGCTGGCGTGTTGCACGGGGTTTGCGCTGCGCCGGGATTCGTCGGTGGGCCGCTGTTTCGCTTGAACACGATCAGTTTGCCGGTGGACGCGGGCAATCACGATCCGCTGCAACAACAGCAAGTGCTTGAAGCTGCACTGCAACAGGTCAGCAGCGAAATCGACGGCACCCTCGCCCAAGCGAAGAAGCACAAGAATGCCGATGAAGAAGCGATCTTCGCCGCGCATTTGGCGTTGCTGGAAGATCCGGCGCTGCTCGACGCGGCACAGCAATCCATCGAACAAGGCACTGCGGCGACTCACGCCTGGAGCCAGTCGATCGATGTGCAGTGCGAAGTCCTGCAGCACACCGGCAGCGCGCTGCTGGCTGAGCGCGCCAACGATCTTCGCGACCTGAAACAACGCGTACTGCGTGCGTTGCTCGGTGAGGCGTGGAATTACGATGTGCCAGCCGGTGCCATTGTTGCGGCGCATGAGCTGACGCCGTCGGATCTGCTGCAGCTCAGCGCCCAAGGTGTCGCCGGGTTGTGCATGGCCGAGGGTGGCGCGACATCGCACGTGGCGATTCTCGCTCGCGGCAAAGGTTTGCCATGCATGGTGGCGCTGGGTTCGGCATTGCTTGATCAGCCGCAAGGTCAATCGGTGGTGCTCGATGCTGACGGTGGACGTCTGGAACTGACGCCAAACGCTGAACGTTTGGCTGAAGTTCAGCAGGCGCAAATCGATCGTCAGCAACGTCGCGATGCTCAGCAAGCCAAGGCTCACTTACCCGCCGAAACGCGAAATGGCGTGCACATCGAAGTCGTCGCCAATGTCGCCTCCAGCGCTGAAGCGGCAGATGCCTTTGCCAACGGCGCCGATGGCGTCGGTCTGCTGCGCACCGAGTTTTTGTTCGTCAACCGACAGACTGCTCCGGATGTGGAAGAGCAACGCAGCGCCTACCAAGCTGTGATCGATGCGATGGGCGATAAGTCAGTCATCATCCGCACCATCGACGTCGGCGGCGACAAACAACTCGATTACCTGCCGCTGCCGATCGAAGCCAACCCGGTGCTCGGTCTGCGCGGCATTCGTCTGGCTCAGGCCCGCCCGGAAATCCTCGATCAGCAACTGCGCGCGCTGCTGCAAGTCAGCCCGCTGCGTCGCTGCCGAATCCTGTTGCCAATGGTTACCGAAGTCGACGAACTGCTGCACATTCGCCAACGCGTCGATGCGTTGTGCCTGGAGATGAACATCGCTCAGCGTCCGGAAATCGGCGTGATGATCGAAGTCCCCGCCGCCGCATTACAGGCCGAACAACTCGCCGAACACGCCGACTTCCTCTCCATCGGCACCAACGATTTGTCGCAATACACCCTGGCCATGGATCGCGATCACGCCGGTCTGGCCGCCCGTGTCGACGCCCTGCACCCGGCGCTGCTGCGTTTGATCGCGATGACCTGCGAAGGCGCGGCGGTGCACAAGCGTTGGGTCGGTGTCTGCGGCGCCCTCGCCTCCGATCCGCTGGCCACGCCGGTGTTGATCGGTCTGGGCGTTACCGAATTGTCGGTCAGCCCGGTGCAAATCGGTGAAATTAAGGATCGCGTGCGCCAGGTGCACGAAGCCGAATGCCAGCGCCTCAGCCGCGACCTGCTCAAGTTGAGCAGCGCCGCCGCCGTGCGCCACGCCTGTCATCAACATTGGCCACTGCGCTAACAAAAACAACAAGGACAAACGCCATGTATCAACTCTTTATCGAAGGCCTGCAACGCCTCGGCCGCGCGCTGATGCTGCCGATCGCGATCCTGCCGATTGCCGGCCTGCTCCTGCGTCTGGGTGACACTGACCTGCTGAACATCGCGATCATCCACGATGCCGGCCAGGTGATCTTCGCCAACCTGGCAATGATCTTCGCCATCGGCATCGCCGTCGGTTTCGCCAAGGACAACAACGGCACCGCCGGCCTCGCCGGGGTGATCGGTTACCTGGTGATGATCTCCACGCTGAAGGTGCTCGATGCGAGCATCAATATGGGCATGCTCGCCGGCATCGTCGCCGGCCTGATGGCTGGCGCGCTGTACAACCGCTTCAAAGACATCAAGCTGCCGGAGTATCTGGCGTTCTTTGGTGGGCGACGGTTTGTGCCGATTGTCACCGGGTTCGCAGCGGTCGGTCTGGGCGTGGTGTTCGGCTACATCTGGCCGCCGATCCAGCACGGCATCAACGCCTTCGGCGCCTTGATGATGGAAAGCGGCAGCATCGGCGCGTTCGTGTTTGGCGTGTTCAACCGACTGCTGATCGTCACCGGCCTGCACCACATCCTCAACAACATGGCGTGGTTCGTGTTCGGCAACTTCACCGATCCGACTACGGGCGCATTGGTGACTGGCGACCTGTCGCGCTACTTCGCCGGCGATCCGAAGGGCGGCCAGTTCATGACCGGCATGTTCCCGATGATGATCTTCGGCCTGCCGGCGGCATGCCTGGCGATGTACCGCAATGCGCTGCCGGAACGCCGCAAAGTCATGGGCGGGATTTTCCTGTCGATGGCGCTGACCTCGTTTTTGACCGGGGTGACTGAGCCGATTGAATTCGCCTTTATGTTCCTGGCACCGCTGCTGTATCTGCTGCATGCGCTGCTGACCGGGTTGTCGATGGCGATTACCAACGCGCTGAACATTCACTTGGGATTCACGTTTTCCGGCGGTTTTATCGACATGATTCTCGGCTGGGGCAAGTCCACCAATGGTTGGCTGGTGTTCCCGGTTGGGTTGGCTTACGCGGTGATCTACTACTTCGTCTTCGACTTCTGCATTCGTCGCTTCAATCTGAAAACGCCGGGGCGTGAGGATGTCGCTGTCAGTGAAAAAGCCGTACTGACTGAAAACGAGCGCGCCAGTGCATACATCAAGGCATTGGGCGGCGCTGAAAATCTGCTGACGGTTGGCGCCTGCACCACGCGGTTGCGGCTGGAGATGGTTGATCGCAACAAGGCTTCGGATGCTGATCTGAAAGCGCTGGGTGCGATGGCGGTTGTGCGACCGGGTAAAGGTGGGAGTTTGCAGGTTGTGGTCGGGCCGATGGCGGACAGCATTGCGGATGAGATTCGTCTGGCGATGCCGGCGTTGGGGCGTGCTGTTTTGGTTGAAACCGCTGTTGTTGATGAGCCGAAAGTTATGGCCGTTGCCGGTTCCGAGGCGCAGCAATGGCTGAACGCGTTGGGCGGCGGCGACAATGTGCTGCAACTGGATTGCATTGCGATGACGCGCATTCGCCTGCAATTGGCGGATGACAAGGCGTTGTCCGAGGCGCAGTTGAAGGATCTGGGGTGTCACGGTGTCAGCCAGTTGGATGGCGGGATCTGGCATTTGCTGGTGGGGGATAAGGCGGCGAGTTTGAGTGGGGCGCTTGAAAGCCTGGTCAACCGCAGCGAAGTCAGCGCCAAAGTCTGACCCCACACATCACCCCTGTAGGAGCTGCCGCAGGCTGCGATCTTTTGATTTTGCTTTTTTACAATCATAAGCAAGAGCAAAAGATCGCAGCCTCGTTTCACTCGACAGCTCCTACAGGGAAGCTATCAATCCGAAGAATCAGGTCGTCATCGCTGGCAAGCCAGGCTCCCACAGGTTCTTCACTGTTCTCAAAATTGTGCACGACCTTGTGGGAGCCAGCCTGCTGGCGATGAACGATGACGCGGTCGTCAGGTTTGTGGATCGACTCGATCCAGTGCGCGGTTTACTGCGAGTTCGGCGAGCATGATGATTTGCTGGATGGCCAGTGCCGTGCTGCGTTGCAAGCCGCCTAGCTCGGTTGCGAAGTTGCTGGCCATGGCGTTCGCTGAGGCCAACGATTCACAAGCGTGGGCGAGCAGGCTTTCGGTGTCGACGCTGGGGTGGACGAGGAACATGGTGCTCGGTTGTCGGGGTTTGGCGGGTTCAGGGCTGAGGTAGAAATCGAGGGCGCGTTTGATGGCTTCGCGGTTTTTTGCCAAGTCTTCGGCGCGGATGGCGGCTTCGAGTGGGGTGGTGGTTTCGGGGGGTGGATCTGGTATTAGCTTGTCCAAAATTCAACTCCTGCTACTGCAAGTGAGGATGCCATCGTTCGCCGGATCTCACGCGGCGAAGAGGTGGCAGCTATGTGCAGGGTGAGATCCACCGGAGCAGGCAACCGGCCAGACCGAAGTCTGCCCGCACACAGCCGCCATAACACAGGCAGCAGATTGAGCTGGCGCCAATTATCGTAGTGTTGGCGCTAGTTGCAAGCTTTCCGGGGATCTCACGCCCGGTCGCTGAATTGGCAGCGACAGGCAAAGACTAGAGAGCGCGCGTCCGACGGACAACCTGAAAACCTTGTGGGAAGGTTCTGCTATTTCTACACATATCTAAACAGACCAAAGCAAACCCTCACCCTAGCCCTCTCCCAGAGGGAGAGGGGACTGACCGGGGTGTTTGGTGGATCTACGCCGACGTGAAATACCGAGTCGAATTCAGATCCTGAAACAGATCAAAAGCCCCTCACTCCCCCCCTCCCCCAGAGGGAGAGGGGACTGACCGAGGTGTTTGGTGGATCTACGCTGACGTGAAATACCGAGTCGAACTCAGATCCTGAAAAGCCCACAAATCGGCTCCCTCTCCCCCGGGAGAGGGCTGGGGTGAGGGGCGAATCCACCACAAAACCAAAGCCGATCGCGCAGTGCTCCTCACCACTCAATAGGCCGAGTGTCAGCTCGCCTGCTCTTGATCTTGATCCACAGGCCCCGTCGGCAGGCTGAGTGGAGGGATTTATCCGGGGGTGGGAGCGCAGCGACCGTTTGGCGCAGCCAAATGCATCGAGAGGAGGTGCAGCGAAGCAAACCGGAGGCGATGCGCCCGGATGGATCCCGGAGCGAAGGAACCCCGAGCCTTAGCGAGCGGGCCGAACGTTGGGGCACAGACCTTTGGTTCCTTTGGGGCGTTTGCCAAAGGGACTCGCTGTAAGAGCGAAACCGCCAGCGGCAACGCCCGAAGAAACGGATATTCACTCAGCCAGACAGAGCTTGGTCGCCTGTCAGGGCGCCATCGCGAGCAGGCTCACTCCTACAGAAAAGCAGATCGCAGGCAACAAAAAACCCGCAGACGATCTCTCATCTGCGGGTTTCTTGTAATAAGCGGCTATCAGAAATCTTCCAGCCGCCACACCTCATAAGCCGGTGTCTCGTAGGGATGACTAAGCTTCAAAGCCGCCACAACAGCAACAATCAACTCATCCGCCACCACCAGCTCAACCTTCCACTCCTCGACCCGCTCAACCTGCCCCGCCTCACCCATAAACGGCTGACTGCCGTCCAAAGGTCGAAACTGGCCCAGACCGAGCACCTGCCAGGCACAGTGGTCATAGTCACCGATCCGCCCACCACCGGCAGCGAACACAGCCCCTTTGACCACCTCGACATGACTGTCAGGAACAAAAAACGCCAGCTTATACACAGGCCTTAGTTAACCCAGACGCGTGCATTACGGAACATACGCATCCAAGGTGCGTCCTCGTTCCAGTCCTCCGAACGCCACGAGTTCTGCACCGCGCGGAACACTCGCTCCGGGTGCGGCATCATGATCGTCACACGGCCATCACGGCTGGTGAGACCAGTAATCCCGCGCGGCGAACCGTTCGGGTTAGCCGGATACTTCTCGGTGACCTTGCCATGGTTGTCGACGAAACGCATCGCCACGCAACCCGACAGATCGGCTTCCAGCAGTGCTTCTTCGCTGGAGAACTCGGCGTGACCTTCACCGTGAGCGATGGCGATCGGCATACGCGAACCGGCCATGCCCTGCAGGAAGATCGAGTTCGATTCCTGGATCTGCACCATCGCCACCCGTGCTTCGAACTGCTCGGAGCGGTTGCGCACGAAGTGCGGCCAGAACTCGCTCCCCGGGATCAGCTCGTGCAGGTTGGACATCATCTGGCAACCGTTGCACACGCCGAGGGTGAAGCTGTCGTTACGCTCGAAGAAACCCTGGAACGCATCGCGGGCACGGCTGTTGAACAGCGCCGACTTGGCCCAGCCTTCACCGGCGCCGAGCACGTCGCCGTAGGAGAAACCACCGCACGCCACCAGACCTTTGAACTCGTTCAGGTCGACACGGCCGGCGAGAATGTCGCTCATGTGCACGTCGATCGCGTTGAAACCAGCGCGGTCGAACGCAGCGGCCATTTCCACCTGACCGTTGACGCCCTGCTCACGCAGCACGGCAACCTGTGGGCGAATGCCTTTCTTGATGTAAGGCGCGGCGATGTCCTGGTTGACGTCGTAGCTGAGCTTGACGCTCAGGCCCGGGTTGTCCTCTTCCAGCAGCACGTCGAACTCTTGCTCGGCGCAGTCGGCGTTATCACGCAGACGCTGGATCTGGTAGCTGGTTTCAGCCCAGGTACGTTGCAGCAGACGACGCTGGCCTTCGAACACGGTGTCACCGTTGAAGGTGATGTTGATCTGGCCATTGTTGATCGGCTGACCGATCACCGACACGCAGTCGCCCAGACCGGCCGCGCTGAATTGCGCGAGGATGTCTGGCGTGGCGTCCTGACGAACCTGAATCACCGCACCCAGTTCTTCGTTGAACAGGATGGCGGCGATGTCGGCGGTGGTTTCTGCCAGACCGTCGAGGTTCAGGCTCAGACCGCAGTGGCCGGCGAAGGCCATTTCCACCACGGAGGTCAGCAGACCACCGTCGGAACGGTCGTGGTACGCCAGCAGGTGACCGTCGGCGTTGAGGCCCTGAATCACCGCGAAGAAGGCTTTCAGGTCTTCGGCGTCATCAACGTCCGGCGCGTGTTTGCCGAGTTTGCCGTGTGTCTGAGCAAGGATCGAAGCACCCATCCGGTTCTGACCGCGACCGAGGTCGATCAGGATCAGGTCGGTGGTGCCCTTGTCCATGCGCAGTTCCGGGGTCAGGGTCTGACGGATGTCAGCCACTGGCGCGAAACCGGTCACGATCAGCGACATCGGCGAGGTCACGGTTTTTTCTTCGCCGTTATCGCTCCAACGGGTGGCCATGGACATCGAGTCCTTGCCCACCGGAATGGTGATACCCAGCTCAGGGCACAGTTCCATACCGACCGCTTTCACGGTGTCGTACAGACGCGCGTCTTCACCCGGGTGGCCGGCAGCGGACATCCAGTTCGCCGACAGTTTGATGTCGGAGATCTTGTTGATGCGCGACGCGGCGATGTTGGTCAGAGTTTCGCCGATGGCCATGCGGCCCGACGCCGGAGCGTCCAGCAGAGCCAGCGGAGTGCGCTCGCCCATTGCCATCGCTTCACCGGTGTAAACGTCGAAGCTGGTGGCGGTGACGGCAACGTCGGCCACCGGAACCTGCCACGGGCCGACCATTTGGTCACGGGCCACGAGGCCGGTGATGGTGCGGTCGCCGATGGTGATCAGGAAGCTCTTGCTCGCCACGGCCGGGTGATGCAGAACGCGTTCGATGGATTCGCTGATGTCGAGGTTCGACGGATCGAAGTCATCGCCCATTTCAGCTTCGCGAACCACCGAGCGGTGCATGCGCGGGGCCTTGCCCAGCAACACTTCCAGTGGCATGTCCACCGGGTTATTGCCGAAGTGGCTGTCGGTCACGGTCAGTTGCGGCTCGGCAGTCGCCTCACCAACTACGGCAAACGGGCAGCGCTCGCGCTCGCAGATCGCCTGAAAGCGCGCGAAGTCTTCAGGGCCGACGGCCAGAACGTAACGTTCCTGGGATTCGTTGGACCAGATTTCGTGCGGGGCCATGCCCGGCTCGTCGTTGGGAATGTTGCGCAGTTCGAAACGGCCACCGCGATCGCCGTCGTTAACCAGTTCCGGGAAGGCGTTGGACAGACCGCCCGCGCCGACATCGTGGATGAAGCTGATCGGGTTCTTGTCACCCAGCTGCCAGCAACGGTCGATGACTTCCTGGCAACGACGCTCCATCTCAGGGTTTTCACGCTGTACGGAAGCGAAGTCGAGATCCGCCGAGCTGGTGCCGGTGGCCATGGAGGAAGCCGCGCCGCCACCCAGACCGATCAACATCGCCGGGCCGCCGAGGACGATCAGCTTGGAGCCAACGACGATCTCGCCTTTCTTGACGTGCTCTTCGCGGATGTTGCCCATGCCGCCGGCCAACATGATCGGCTTGTGGTAACCACGAACTTCGTCACCATGCGGGGTGGTGATCGACTGTTCGAAGGTACGGAAGTAGCCAGTCAGGGCCGGACGACCGAATTCGTTGTTGAACGCGGCGCCGCCGAGCGGGCCTTCGATCATGATGTCCAGGGCGGTAACGATGCGCTCAGGCTTGCCGTACGGCACTTCCCACGGTTGTTCGAAGCCCGGGATCTGCAGGTTCGATACGGTGAAACCGGTCAGGCCAGCCTTTGGCTTGGCGCCACGGCCGGTTGCACCTTCGTCACGGATCTCGCCGCCGGAACCGGTCGATGCACCCGGGAACGGGGCAATCGCGGTCGGGTGGTTGTGGGTTTCAACCTTCATCAGGATGTGCACCGGCTCCTGCACCGCGCCGTACTGGCGGGTCTCAGGGTTCGGGAAGAAACGGCCGGCGACGTTGCCGACGATCACCGAGGCGTTGTCCTTATAAGCCGACAGAACGCCTTCGCTGTGCATCACGTAGGTGTTCTTGATCATGCCGAACAGGCTTTTTTCCTGGTTCTCACCATCAATATCCCAACTGGCGTTGAAGATCTTGTGACGGCAGTGTTCGGAGTTGGCCTGGGCGAACATCATCAGTTCGATGTCGTGCGGGTTGCGCTTCAAACCGTTGAAGGCGTCGACCAGATAGTCGATTTCGTCTTCGGCCAGGGCCAGGCCCAGCTCGGTGTTGGCTTTTTCCAGCGCGGCGCGACCGCCACCGAGGATGTCGATCGCGGTCAGCGGCTTCGGTTCGGCGTGGCTGAACAGACCGGCGGCCTGTTCAAGGTTGGCCAGCACGATTTGCGTCATGCGGTCGTGCAACACGTCGGCAATCTGCTGGGCTTCGGCATCGCTGAACTGACCAGCAACGTAGAAGGCGATACCGCGCTCCAGACGCTGGATCTTGCTCAGGCCGCAGTTGCGGGCGATGTCGCTGGCCTTGCTCGACCATGGCGAGATGGTGCCGAAACGCGGCAACACCAGAAACAGACGACCGGTCGGCTCTTGTACCGGAACGCTTGGGCCGTACTTCAGAAGGCGCGCTAGCACCTGCTGTTCGTCGCCGGTCAGGACGCCGGTGACTTCGGCGAAGTGAGCGAATTCAGCATACAGGCCACTGACAGCTGGAACCTTCTGGCTCAGTTGCTCAAGGAGTTTGCTGTGGCGAAAGGCAGAAAGGGCAGGAGCGCCGCGCAGGATCAACATCTTCGGGACAGCCTCGGGAAGGGGTGTGCTTTGAGGCCGTGCATTCTAGCCTAAACCGCCCTCAACATCACCCGAAACGCTACGCACGGTTGCACTCGGGTATCAATCTGTGTTTCCGACTCCGGAGTCAGGTAAATCGGCGGTTTGAGAGCTGCTTATTTTTACTGTAACAAAAACCCGCGAAGCCCCGTGCCTGCTGGGTTTCGTGCGATTTTGTGACGGCCAACAGAGTCATCCTGCACTGTCGAGATATGGCGCCAGTGGCCGTTTGCGTATACTGCGCACATGTTTTTCCCAACGGCTTTGCGTCCGCGGTACGCCAAATGGCTGATCGCAACCGGACTCTTCCTGATGCTCAGTGGCTGTGTTGATAAACCCAACACGCTGGAGCGCATAAAGGAGGATGGTGTGCTGCGCGTGATTACACGCAACAGCCCCGCCACCTACTTTCAGGATCGCAGCGGTGAAACCGGCTTCGAATACGAGCTGGTGAAGCGTTTCGCCGACGATTTGGGGGTCGAGCTGAAGATCGAGACCGCCGACAACCTCGACGATCTTTTCAATCAGATCGGCAAACCCAACGGCCCGGTGCTGGCCGCCGCCGGTCTGGTCAGCAGCGAGCATCGCAAGCAACAGGTACGCTTCTCCCACTCTTATTTAGAAGTCACCCCGCAGATCATTTATCGCAACGGCCAGTCGCGCCCTACCGACGCCGGCGATCTGGTCGGCAAGAAGATCATGGTGCTCAAGGGCAGCACCCACGCCGAGCAACTGGCGGAGCTGAAAAAGAAATTCCCCGGCATTGAATACGAAGAATCCGACGCGGTTGAAGTGGTCGATCTGCTGCGCATGGTCGATGAAGGCCAGATCGACCTGACCCTCGTCGATTCCAACGAAGTGGCGATGAACCAGGTGTACTTCACCAACATCCGCGTCGCCTTCGACCTTGGCGATGCCAGCAACCAGAGCTGGGCCGTGGCCCCGGGCGAGGACAACAGCCTGCTCAACGAGATCAACGCGTATCTGGACAAGGTGCAAAAGAATGGCACCCTGCAACGCTTGAAAGATCGCTACTACGGCCACGTTGACGTACTCGGTTACATGGGCGCGACCACCTTCGCCCAGCACTTGCAGCAGCGCTTGCCAAAGTACGAACAGCACTTCAAGAATTACGCGAAGAAAGAGAAAGTCGACTGGCGTCTGCTGGCGGCGATCGGTTATCAGGAATCGCTGTGGCAGCCGACCGTCACCTCAAAAACCGGTGTGCGCGGGCTGATGATGCTGACGCAGAACACCGCGCAGGCGATGGGCGTGTCGAACCGACTTGATCCGAAGCAGAGCATCATGGGCGGCGCCAAGTACTTGGCTTATATGAAGGATCAGCTCGACGATTCGATCAAGGAACCGGATCGCACGTGGTTCGCCCTCGCCGCGTACAACGTCGGCAGCGGCCACCTCGATGACGCGCGCAAACTGACGGCCAAAGAAGGTTTGAACCCGGACAAGTGGCTGGACGTGAAGAAGATCCTGCCGCGTCTGGCGCAGAAACAGTGGTACAGCAAAACCCGCTATGGCTACGCCCGTGGCGGCGAACCGGTGCATTTCGTGGCGAACATTCGTCGTTACTACGACATTTTGACTTGGGTGACACAGCCGCAGCTTGAGGGTGATCAAGTGGCTGAGGGCAATCTGCATGTGCCTGGCATCGACAAGTCAAAACCCGCTCAAGAACCTGCCCCTCTTTAAAAGCAAAAGATCGCAGCCTTCGGCAGCTCCTACAGGGTTATGTGTACACCTGTAGGAGCTGCCGAAGGCTGCGATCTTTTGATCTTAGCCCTTGAGAGCAGCAGCCAGAATCAGCGCTTTCATCTCGGACACAGCGGACTTGAAGCCGACGAACAACGCATGCGCCACCAGCGCATGGCCGATGTTCAGCTCGTTGATCCCTTTGATCGCCGCCACCGCCTCAACGTTGTGGTAATGCAGGCCATGGCCGGCATTGACGATTAAACCCTGCGCCAAACCAAACGCCACGCCATCCGCAACGCGCTTCAGTTCTTCAGCCACTTCCGTCGGCGTTTCAGCATCGGCATAACGCCCGGTGTGCAGTTCGATCGCCGGTGCGCCAACGCGCTTCGACGCTGCAATCTGCCGCTCATCAGCATCGATGAACAGCGACACTTCGCTGCCGATCTTCGACAGACGCTCAACCGCAGCCTTGATCCGTTCTTCCTGCCCCGCTACATCCAGACCACCTTCAGTGGTCAGTTCCTGACGGGTTTCCGGCACCAGGCAGATGTGCGCCGGACGAATGCGCTCGGCGAACGCCATCATTTCTTCGGTGATGCCCATTTCGAAGTTCATGCGGGTTTGCAGCACATCCTTGAGCAGCAGTACGTCGCGCTCCTGAATGTGCCGGCGGTCTTCACGCAGGTGAACAGTAATGCCATCAGCGCCCGCCTCTTCCGCGTCCAGCGCAGCCTTGACCGGATCCGGGTAGCGCGTACCACGGGCCTGACGCAGGGTGGCGACGTGGTCGATGTTCACGCCAAGAAGAATGCGATTGCTGGTGGTCACGGGTGCGCGCTCCTGAAGAAAAAGATTCGGCGCACAGCATACACGGGGCTAGGGCTTGCGAAACAGCTCGCGACTGACGAGAGGACGGCCGCCCAAGTGGACGGCGAGGGCTTGGCGCATCAGGCGCTTGGCTGCGGAGAGTGCGCCCGGTGCAGTCCAGTCGGCTTCGGCCATGGCCAGTAATTCGACGCCGTTGAACAGGCCGGGTTGCAGCAGAAAAACGCGCTCCAGGCCGGCATCCACTTGCAGGCGATAGAGGCCGTCTTCGGCTATCGCTTCGCCGTGGATATCGGTGTTCAGCGAGAACCCATAACCGAGATCATCCAGCAAACGCCATTCGAAGGAACGCAGCAGCGGCTCCAGCGGACGGCCTTCGGCCAACGCCAACAAGGTCGCGGCGTAGTGATCGAAAACGCCCGGGTGCGGGTCTTCGGCGGGGAGCAAACGGATCAGCAGTTCATTGAGATAGAGTCCGCTGAACAGCGCCTCACCATTGAGCCACGCCGAAGTGCCGGCACTTTCCATGCGCCCGACATTCTTCAGCTCGCCCTTGCCACGGAACTCGACTTCCAGCGACACGAACGGCCGCGCCAACGTCCCGGCCTTGCCCCGCGCACTGCGCAACACCGCCCGCAGCCGACCTTGCGGCGTGAGGAAATCCACCAAGGCACTGGTTTCGCGATAGGCGCGAGAGTGCAGGACGTAGGCGGGTTGGGCGGGAGGCGGGGTTTGCGACATAAACGTTGTTTCCCGATCAGGGATTGCAAAAAAGATCGCAGCCTTCGGCAGCTCCTACAGGTGTACGTCATGTAGGAGCTGCCGAAGGCTGCGATCTTTTGATCTTCGAATCGCTTACAGGTCGCCGTAACCCAGCGAACGCAGTGCACGCTCGTCGTCGGACCAGCCGCCCTTCACCTTCACCCACAGGTTGAGCATGATCTTGGAGTCGAACAGCAGCTCCATGTCCTTGCGCGCTTCGGTGCCGATGCGTTTGATGCGCTCGCCCTTGTCGCCAATGATGATCTTCTTCTGACCGTCACGCTCAACGAGGATCAAGGCGTGGATATGCAGGGTTTTGCCCTGCTGCTTGAACTCTTCGATCTCGACGGTGATCTGGTACGGCAGCTCGGCGCCCATCTGGCGCATGATTTTCTCGCGCACCAGTTCGGCGGCGAGGAAACGGCTGCTGCGGTCGGTGATCTGGTCTTCCGGGAAGAAGTGATCGTTCTCCGGCAGGTGATCGGCGATGACTTTTTCCAGCGCGTCGAGGTTGTGCCCGTGCTGTGCGGAAATAGGAATGATCTGCGCGTTCGGCAGTTGTTCCTGCAACCAGCTCAGGTGCGGCATCAGCTCGGCTTTGTCTTCGATGCGATCGGTCTTGTTCAGCGCGACGATCAGCGGGCCGGTCACGTACTGCACGCGTTCCAGCACCATCTGGTCTTCGTCGGTCCACTTGGTGCGGTCAACGACGAAGATCACCACGTCGACGTCTTTCAACGCCGCCGAAGCGGTTTTGTTCATGTAACGGTTCAGGGCCTTTTCGCCACCCTTGTGCATGCCCGGGGTGTCGACGTAGATCGCTTGCACGTCACCCTCGGTTTTGATCCCGAGCATGTTGTGGCGAGTGGTCTGCGGCTTGCGCGAAGTGATCGCGAGCTTCTGGCCGAGGATGTGGTTCAGCAGCGTCGACTTACCGACGTTGGGACGGCCGACGATGGCAACATAGCCACAGCGAGTTGCGTTTGTATCAGTCATTGCCATTCTCCACGCCCAGGGCAATCAGTGCTGCAGCGGCCGCTACCTGTTCGGCAATACGACGGCTGACACCCTGACCTCGGCTTTTTTCATTCAATAAGACAACTTCGCACTCGACG
Organism: Pseudomonas rustica; assembly: GCF_049959085.1. Classification (NCBI taxonomy): domain Bacteria; kingdom Pseudomonadati; phylum Pseudomonadota; class Gammaproteobacteria; order Pseudomonadales; family Pseudomonadaceae; genus Pseudomonas; species Pseudomonas rustica. Next base: position 4,461,451 of record NZ_CP188200.1, read on the forward strand.
AAGAAGGTTCGGCAGTGCGGCTCGCCCTGGATATCCACCACTTCATAGCGTGGCAGATCGCAACCGCGCGATTGCAGGTGTTCCTGCAGGCGGGTTTTCGGATCCTTGTTGGTGTCGACCAGCGTCAGACCTTCGAACTCGCCAGCGAGCCAGGCCAGGACGCGTTCGCGCGCCATGTCCATGCCGGCATCGAGGTAGATCGCGCCGATCAAGGCTTCGAGGGCATCGGCCAGAATCGATTCGCGACGGAAACCGCCGCTCTTCAGTTCACCGGAACCCAGCCGCAAATAATCACCAAGGTCGAAACCGCGCGCCAGTACGGCCAGCGTCTCACCTTTTACCAGACGTGCGCGCAAACGCGACAATTGGCCTTCGCGGGCCAGCGGGAAGCGATCGAACAGCGCCTCGCCAGCGACGAAGTTGAGGATGGCATCGCCGAGGAATTCCAGGCGCTCGTTGTTGCGCCCGGCAAAACTGCGGTGCGTAAGGGCCAGCAGCATCAGCTCCTGATCCTTGAAGGTGTAACCGAGCTGTCGCTCGAGACGGCTTAATGAGGCGCTCACGGTTTACCCACGCTGTGTTCAAAGCTGGATTCCACCGCCATCGCCGGGGTACGGCGCGGGCCTGGGACAATTAACGCTGTGTTCAAAAATTACATCCTGAATATCGTTGGCTTCATGCCCCGGAGCCGATTGTGTCGACGCCAGAAATGCATTCGGCGCTGTGTTCAACAGCGCCGTGTGTGATTACTTGATCAGGCCAACCCGCGAGAAATTCGGCAGGTGACTGAGTTTCGGTTCCGGCCAGCTCATCCAGACCGCGAAGGCCTTGCCGACGATATTCTGGTCGGGAACCATGCCCAGCAGATCCTTGGGAATCTTTGGATCATCCCAGTAGCGACTGTCGTTCGAGTTGTCGCGGTTGTCGCCCATCATGAAGTAGTGCCCGGCAGGCACTGTCCACGAACGATCCGGGGTGGCGCGGTAGCGGCTCATTTCCTTGCGGATCAGGTGCTCGGCAGCGCCGAGTTTTTCCTTATAGAGCTCGGCACTGCCCAGGGTGCCCGGCTCGGAGCCGATCATCTGCTCGGCAATCGACTCGCCGTTGACGAACAGATGCTTGTCAGCGGTGTAGCGAATCGTGTCGCCCGGCAGGCCGACTACACGCTTGATGTAATTGACGTTCGGGTCGCTCGGGTAGCGGAACACCATGACATCGCCACGCTGTGGGTCACCGACTTCGATGATTTTCTTGTCGATCACCGGCAGGCGGATCCCGTAAGAAAACTTGTTCACCAGAATGAAGTCGCCGACGTCCAAGGTTGGCTTCATCGAACCGGACGGGATCTGGAACGGTTCCACGAGGAACGAACGCAGCACCAGCACGATGAACAACACCGGGAAGAACGACTTGCCGTATTCAACCAGCAGCGGCTCTTTGTTGAGTTTCTCGACCACCACGACATCTGGCTGACCGACACTGCCCTGATAAGAGGCAATGGCGGCACGCCGACGCGGTGCAAGGATCAACAGATCAAGCAACGCCAACAGGCCGCAGACGAACACGGCGATGACCAGCAACAGCGGGAAATTTAGTGACATAGGACCTAACTATCCAACCTGAGCACTGCAAGGAAGGCTTCTTGTGGAATTTCCACGTTGCCGACCTGCTTCATGCGTTTTTTACCGGCCTTCTGCTTTTCAAGCAGTTTTTTCTTACGGCTAACGTCACCGCCGTAGCACTTGGCCAATACGTTCTTTCTGAGCGCCTTGACGGTTGTCCGTGCCACGATCTGACCGCCAATGGCGGCCTGGATCGCCACGTCGAACATCTGACGAGGAATCAGTTCTTTCATCTTCTCGGTCAACTGGCGACCTTTGTAGTGCGAGTTGTCACGGTGCACGATCAGCGCCAGAGCGTCGACCTTGTCGCCGTTGATCAGCACGTCCAGTTTCACCAGATTAGCCGATTGGTAACGATCAAAATGGTAATCCAGCGAAGCATAGCCGCGGCTGGTGGATTTGAGACGGTCGAAGAAGTCGAGCACCACTTCGTTCATCGGCAAGTCGTAAGTGACCTGCACCTGATTGCCGAGGAACAGCATGTCGACTTGTACGCCACGCTTCTCGATGCACAGGGTGATGACGTTACCCAAGTGCTCCTGCGGCACCAGGATATTGGCGCGCACGATTGGCTCGCGCATGTCTTCGATCGACGACACATCCGGAAGCTTGGATGGGTTGTCGACGTAAATTGTTTCACCGGTCTTCAAAACCAGTTCGAAAATTACCGTTGGCGCCGTGGTGATCAGATCCAGGTCGTACTCGCGCTCGAGGCGCTCCTGGATGATTTCCATGTGCAGCATGCCGAGGAAACCGCAACGGAAGCCGAAGCCCAGTGCGTCGGAGCTTTCCGGGGTGTATTGCAGCGACGAGTCGTTCAGGGTCAGCTTCTGCAGCGCTTCGCGGAAATCCTCGAAGTCGTCGGAGCTGACCGGGAACAGACCGGCGTAAACCTGTGGCTGGATGCGTTTGAAGCCAGGCAGCACTTCAACGTCCGGGGTCGAACTCAGGGTCAGGGTGTCACCGACCGGTGCACCGTGAATGTCTTTGATGCTGGCGATGATGAAGCCCACTTCGCCGGCCTTCAGGTCAGCAGTAGCGGTGTGCTTCGGGTTGAACACGCCAACGCTGTCGACCAGATGGATCTTGCCAGTGGACTTGACGAGGATCTTGTCGCCCTTCTTCACGCGGCCATGACGCACACGCACCAAGGAGACAACGCCCAGGTAGTTGTCGAACCAGGAGTCGATGATCAACGCTTGCAGCGGATCTTCGATGTTGCCGGTCGGCGCAGGAATGGTGTGCACCAGACGCTCGAGCACTTCGTCGACACCCAGGCCGGTTTTGGCGCTGCAGGTGACGGCGTCGGTGGCATCGATGCCGATGATCTTCTCGATTTCGTCTTTGACGCGATCAGGATCAGCCTGTGGCAGGTCGATCTTGTTCAATACCGGCATGACCTCAAGGCCCTGCTCGATGGCGGTGTAGCAGTTGGCCACGGACTGGGCTTCAACGCCTTGACCGGCGTCGACCACCAGCAGTGCACCTTCACACGCGGCCAGGGAACGGCTGACTTCGTAGGTGAAGTCGACGTGGCCCGGGGTGTCAATGAAGTTCAGCTGGTACTTGATACCGTCTTTGGCGGTGTAATACAGGGTGACGCTGTGGGCCTTGATGGTGATCCCGCGTTCACGTTCCAGATCCATGGAATCCAGTACCTGGGCTTCCATTTCACGCTCGGCCAGGCCGCCGCACATCTGGATGAAGCGATCGGCCAGCGTCGACTTGCCATGGTCAATGTGGGCGATGATGGAGAAATTGCGGATATGACTCAAATCACTCACGGATCAACACTCAAAAAGGCTGCAGGCATAGCCCGCCGAAAAATAGCCGGGAATTGTACCTGATACACGGCGCAAGCGTCACGTTCACCTGTCACCCGGATTGCATGCAAAAACGCCCCGGTCTGTCGACCGAGGCGTTTTCGAGGTTAAAACACTGGCAAAACCGGCGGCATCAACCCGCCCGTCTCAGCAGCCAGACACCGAGCAGCGCACACACGCCGGCCGGCACCAGCACCGCAAACAGCGGCGAGAAACCGAACACCAGGCTCGAAGGGCCGAGCAAATCCTGGACAATGCGGAAGGTGAAGCCGACCAGCACACCGGTGAACACACGCTGACCGAGGGTCACGGAACGCAGCGGGCCGAAGATGAACGAGATCGCCATCAACACCAACGCAGCAGTCACCAGCGGCTGCAACACTTTGACCCAAAACGCCAGCCAATAACGGCCGTTGCTCAAGCCTTGTTCAGACAGATAGTGGATGTAACCCCACAGACCGCTGATCGACAGCGATTCCGGCGCCATCACCACCGTGCTGAGCAACTGCGGGCTCAGGGACACGTCCCAACGCTCGGCCGGCACATTGACCACTTCGGTTCTGCGCTCATGGAAAACCGTGGTGGTGACACCGCTAAGCTGCCAGTGATCCTTGTCGAATTCGGCTTTTTTGGCGAAGCTCGAACTCAGCAGATGACGCTCTTTGTCGAAGTGATAACGGGTCACGCCGTACAGCAAACCGTTGGGTTGAACGGCGTTGATGTGGATGAATTCTTCACCCTGACGGTGCCACATACCGTGCTTGGCACTTTGCGCATCGCCGCTGCCCTGAGCCAGCGAGCGATTGGCCTGAGCCATGCTTTCGGTGGCCGGTGCGACGTATTCGCCGATCAGCAAACCGGCCAGCATCAGCACCAGCATCGGTTTCATCACTGCCCAGACGATGCGCCCGATCGATACACCAGCGGCACGCATGACGGTGAGTTCGCTGCTGCTGGCCAGACTGCCGAGACCGATCAGACAGCCAATCAGCGCGGCCATCGGCAGCATTTCGTAGAGACGGCGCGGCGCGGTGAGCATCACGAAGCTCAGCACATCCATCAGTGTGTAGGTGTCGCTGACGTCGCTCATTTCATCGATAAAAGCGAACAACGTCGCCAGACCCAGAATGATCGCCAGCACGGCGATGATCGCCATGAACACGCTGCTGCCGATGTAGCGGTCGAGTTTAACCACGAGCCACCTCCAGCGCAGCGCTGCGACGGCTGGCCATCTTCAGGCGCAAAGGCTCCCAATAAAGCAGGCCGAGACCGATAAACAGGAAGATCGCGTGCACCCACCACAACCCGAGGGTCGGCGGGATCTTGCCTTTTTCGAGGGCGCCACGGGCGGCAATCAGGATGGTCAGGTAAGCCATATAAAGAAGAATCGCCGGCAGCAGCTTGAGGAAACGCCCTTGTCGCGGATTGACCCGCGACAGCGGCACCGCCATCAGGGTCACGATAAATACCAGCAGCGGCAGGGAAAGACGCCATTGCAGTTCGGTTTTGGAGCGGATGTCATCACTTCCAAGCAAGGCTGAGGTCGGCATGGCGTCACGGTCGGTGACTTCTTCGCTGACTTCCGGCTTTGGCAGTTGCACGCCATAAGTCTCGTAATGAATCGCTCGATAATCAGCCTGCCCCGGACTGCCATCGTAACGATAGCCATTGTCGAGAATCAGATAACGGGTACCGTCCGCGCGAGCTTCCTGACGACCTGACTCTGCGACCAGAATGGAAATTCCACGATCCTTCTTGTCGGCACCCAGATTCTTTTGCGAAATGAACACGCCGCCCAAGTGGATCCGGTCGTCGGTCAGGCTCTCGGTGTAGGTCACCCGCGTACCGTCGCGCAGCGCCTGGAAGCGGCCCGGTTCAAGGGTGTCGAACTCGGTCAGCGCATCTTGCTTGTTCAGCAGCAGCTGGAACTGGTTGGCACCTTGCGGCGCCAGACTCAGACTCAGCCACGCCACGACCAGCGCCACCAGGGTCGCCGGGAACAGGGTCATGCGAAACAGCTTCTGCTGGCTCATGCCGGTGGCCGAGAGCACGGTCATTTCGCTTTCGAGGTACAGGCGACCGTAGGCCAGCAGGATCCCGAGGAACAGGCCCAGCGGCAGAATCAGTTGCAAGAACCCCGGCAGACGAAAGCCCATGATCAGGAACAACGAGCCCGGATCGAGCTGGCCGGCAGCGGCCTGAGCCAGATATTTGATGAAGCGACCGCTCATGATGATGACCAGCAGCACGGCACTCACGGCGCTGAGGGTCAGCAGGACTTCGCGGGACAGATAACGGAAGACGATCAAACCAGACACTCCAGGGTTGTCAGGCTAAGGCGGCCAAACAAGCAAACACACCGACCGGCACGCAACGCAGAGCCGTCGGAAAAAGATGCGGCATTATCCTGTGATTGGGGGCGCCTGTCACTGCGCACACTCATCCATGTCTGTAATCCGTTGCAGATCGTACAACCGAGGGTTGTCAGGCGCGGGGAGCGAGGTTCAAACTGCGGCCCTTGTCGCAGGCTTTGGCCTGCGCCTCTTCTATTTATAAGCAGGCGACTGCGGACACCGTCGAACGCCTGCATGTTGACCATTCATTCAGGGATCCGGACATGGAACTGGTTGTAAAAAGCGTTAGCCCAGAAACGTTGAAAACCGCCACCCTGGTGGTTGCCGTCGGCGAAGGCCGCAAACTCGGCGCCGCCGCCAAACAGGTTGACGAGCTGAGCGGTGGCGCGATCAGCGCCGTCCTCAAGCGTGGCGATCTGGCCGGCAAAGTCGGTCAAAGCCTGCTGCTGCACAGCCTGCCGAACCTGAAAGCCGAGCGCGTGCTGCTGGTCGGCGTGGGCAAGGATGAAGAACTGGGCGACCGTCCGTTCCGCAAAATCGTTGCCGGCATTCTCAACACATTGAAAGGCCTGAACGGCAGCGACGCCGTGCTGGCGCTGGATGAAGTTATTGTTAAAAACCGCGACAGCTACGGCAAAACCCGTCTGCTGGCGGAAACCCTGGTGGACGGCGAATACACTTTCGACCAGTTCAAGAGCCAGAAAGCCGAACCGCGCGCACTGAAAAAAATCACCCTGCTGACCATCAAGGCTGCCCAGGCTGAAGTGCAGCGCGCCGTGAGTCACGCCACCGCGATCGCCAACGGCATGGCCTTCACCCGTGATCTGGGCAACCTGCCACCGAACATCTGCCACCCGACCTTCCTTGGCGAACAAGCCAAAAACCTGGGCAAAGAATTCAAGGATCTGAAAGTCGAAGTCCTCGACGAGAAGAAGATCAAATCTTTGGGCATGGGTTCGTTCTACGCCGTCGGCCAAGGCAGCGAGCAACCGCCACGTCTGATCGTCATGCAATACAACGGCGGCAAGAAATCCGAGAAGCCGTACGCACTGGTCGGTAAAGGCATCACTTTCGACACCGGCGGCATCAGCCTGAAGCCGGGCGCCGGCATGGACGAAATGAAGTACGACATGGGCGGCGCTGCCTCGGTGTTCGGTACCCTGCGCGCCGTGCTTGAGCTGAAACTGCCGATCAACCTGGTGTGCATCCTCGCTTGCGCGGAAAACATGCCGAGCGGCAACGCGACCCGTCCAGGCGACATCGTCACCACCATGAGCGGCCAGACCGTGGAAATCCTCAACACCGACGCCGAAGGCCGACTGGTGCTGTGCGATGCGCTGACCTACTCCGAGCGCTTCAAGCCACAAGCGGTGATCGACATCGCCACCCTGACCGGCGCTTGCGTCGTCGCACTGGGTGCGCACACCTCGGGTCTGCTGGGCAACAACGACGAACTGATCGGCCAACTGCTCAGCGCCGGCCAGGCTGCTGACGACCGTGCCTGGCAACTGCCGCTGTTCGACGAGTACCAGGAGCAACTGGACAGCCCGTTCGCCGACATCGCCAACATTGGCGGCCCGAAAGCCGGCACCATCACCGCCGCGTGCTTCCTGTCGCGCTTCACCAAGAACCTCAACTGGGCGCACCTGGACATCGCGGGCACCGCATGGACCAGTGGCGGCAAGGACAAGGGCGCCACTGGCCGTCCGGTGCCATTGCTGACCCAGTACCTGCTGGATCGCGCCAAAGCCTGAACCCGCTGATGGGCGGCGGCGTCACTCTCCGGTGACGTCGCTTGCCGCTCTGGAACCGCAATGACCAAAGTCGATTTTTACATTCTGCCCAGCGCCGACCCTTCGGCTCGCCTGGACTTCGCTTGCAAGCTCACCGAGAAAGCCTGGCGCATGGGTCACCGCATCTATCTGCATTGCAGCGATGCCGCCCAGCGTGACGATCTCGATGCGCGCCTGTGGGCGTTCAAGGGCGAAAGCTTCGTGCCGCATGGCCCTGCCGACAGCGAACCGGACGGTTTGATCGTGCTGGGTGTGGGTGATGACTGCGGTCAGCATCAGGATTTGCTGGTCAACCTCGACCTGAAAGTCCCGGCCTTCGCCAACAAGTTCGCCCGGGTGGCGGAAGTGGTGGTCGAAGACCCGACGATTCGTGCCGCGGCGCGGGAGAGTTTTCGCTTCTACCGCGAACAGGGCTATCCTCTGCAAGATCACCGTTTACAGCGACTCTGAGCATTCCAATGGACACTCCGAAACCGCAGCAAAAGCCGACACACCTGCTCGACGATCTCGAATCGATTCGTCAGTTGCTCGGCGACGACAACCTGCAACCACCGCTGTTGACCGATACGGTCGATGAAGGTGAACAGGAACAAATTCCGATGTTGTTCGAAGCGGTTGGCAATGAACTGCAAGCCGTCGAACCGCAACCTGCGCCAACGCCAGCGCCGGCCGCGCAACCTGCGGCAGCGGTGAATAAAGGCCCGGACGCCCTGCTCCACCTCGACAGCGAACTGCGCGCCGCCGCGCAATTGATCATGCAAGACGTGATCGACGACTTCGCGCCGCACATCGAAACCGAAATCAAACGGCGCCTCGATGCGCGGATGGAAAGGCTGCTCAGCCAATACGAATAAGCTTTCAGACTGTATTTGCCCTGCGGAACTTATCCAGAATTTTCGCGTGCCGGGGAGTGGCGACCATTGCCCCTCCTCGCCCCACAAATTCTTGCGCCCAGTGTTCCGGAACAACGGTATTGGTAGAGCCGTAGAACTCGAACAGCTCATGGCTATTCTCCAGAATGCTCCACCGCCCTTGGTGCACCATCGCTATCGGAAACGGGCCTGGCCGCGCCACTGCACCGAGATAACCATTGTCGGCCTGGACTTTTTCAAACTCGTTTTTCCACATATAAGATACGAAGTTCACTTGCGGCCCATGACGAACAACATTCATCGAGACGTCTTCGAATGACCTCGCCGGGTCAGATGCCGCAACGCCAAGATTGATCAGATCCTTTATTTCTTTCTCATCGACACTTCCCGATTCAGGGACATGCCCCTTGTCACCGCTGAAACGAATGATGTCATGCATGTCGTAATCGCCCGTATAAGGCGTGACGATCTTGAACTTGATCCAGGAATCAACCAGTTCGTGCTCTACGGGGCTTTGCAAATTGATGTCGTAAGTCGTGTCTTCAAAACTTACGTTATTGCGCGCATAAACACCCTGCAGGCCCGCCTTGTTCCACTTGCCCACTCGCCCGGCAAACCCACTGCTCTCGGCCCTCTGAAGCATGGCGCCAGCCTGTTCACCATAAACGCCCGTCAGCGAACTTTGCTTTATGGTTTTTTCAAGAATGTTATGCCCTTTGGCGGCCGCGCCTTCACCCAGCGCATTGAGTGTGTAACTGCCTGATTCACGAACGCTCAGGGCAATATTTTGCACCCTTGAAATTCTTTCAAAGACAGGCATATGCCGAGGATGAACAAAGGTCTCACCCACGCGCCGCGCTGCCTCCCGACCCTCTTTCAATAACCCGTTGCTGTCACGGAACGTGACCGGGTTGTTGCCGGCCATGACATACAGGTTCATCCCGTCAATCGTTCCGCCCGGATCAGCACTCAACCAGCGTCCAATCCACGGCTGGTAGTAGCGCCAGCCATAGTAGTAAAGCCCCGTCGCATCGCGCTCCTTGCCTGAATACCTGACGGTTTTGAAACTCGCCTCCACTGCATTTCTCGCCGTCCAGACTGCCGTACCGCCGTAAGGAAAGTATTCTTCGCGGCTGATCACTTTCCCCTGCGCATCGACTTCCAGCCCGCTGCTGCCGATCAGATCATCATGGCTGTAACGCAATTGATCGTTACTGATGTCTTCTGGTCTTCCGCTCTCCCAGTGCAATACCCGCACCGACGACTGACCGCTAGCTCCCACGCTGATGACCTGTAAACGCTGCGCTTCAGTGCCGTTGATTTTCATAGTCCTTAGCTCCAGCGCGGGCAGGTAAATCACCTGCTGCTCCCGCGTGGCGCTGATGGTGTTCTGGGTAGTGATCTTCAAGAGCCGTTGACTGCCGCCGTCATAGCGGTAGCTCTCGACGTCATCTTTTGCGCCACCTCGCTCAACCGGAGTGACCTTCAGAATTTCGTTGCGGGACGTCCAGGCCAGCGGTTGACCGGGTTGCAGGATTGTTTGCTGGCCGCCTGCGGTGAACCAGCCGTCCACTTCTCGCGGATCAGTGCAAAGGAGACTTGTCACGCCGCGATTGCTGCGGTGACTGACCGTAACGGTTGTGGTGTGGCAGTGATCGGACACTGGCGCGCAGTGGCGAATCCGCGTCAGATTGCCCGCCTCGTCGTAGCTGTAAGTGCGCGTATAAGCCGTGTAAGTGGCACTGTCGAAACCGGATACGACAGGAAAGCCACGCTGCCGGCCGGCATTCGCCATCTCACGTCCGGTGGCGCTGACCAATTGATAGAGACTGTCATAGACGTAAGTGTGCTGCGGCACGACTTCCTGATTACGCCAGTAGCGGGTTTCTTCTGCATCGTTATGTACGCCGAGCACATTACCGACCGGGTCATATTGATATTTCAGATCTTGCAAGACTTTCGCCCCGGACACGTGACCGACCGGCCTTTGTACATTTATCCCCAGCAAGCGTTGCGTCTCTTCCTCGTATCCCCAACGAGTCACCACGCCATTAGCGTGTTCTTCGCGCAGCGTTTGGCCGGCCGCCGAGTAAGTCAGGGATTTCACAATATTTTTCTCGACCCGATTTTTCAGGGTTAGCCAACGGCTCGTGAGCAAACCTTCCACGTCATATGCCATGCGCTGTCGGTTGCCCGCAGCGTCCGTGGTGGTCTGCTCCGCGCCCGTCGCATCGGTGGTGGTCTGGTGGGTGAAGCCCTTGGCCGCCAGCAAGCCATCCCAAGCCTGAGCGTCTTCGCCCTGCCAATCGGCAACGGCGTCCGGGTCATCGGCGTGCGCCAGCAGACGACGAGTAACGGACAGCGCTACGCCGCTTAGCGCCAGACTGTCGACTCTGACCAGACCCGCCGTGTCGTAGTGGCTCACGCATTGCCCGGCCAGGTTCTGCGACGCTTCAAGGTCACTGTTCCCCGCATATCGCCAGCGCTCGCTGATTCGGCGGACACCCTCTGCGTTCTGCTCGACAAGGCTAACCGGGCGTCCTCGCAGATTATTGCTTTCGTATTGAAAGATTCGGGTCACGGCATGCCGATTGATGTCTGCGCCATCGTCACCGGAGTGAATGTTGCTCACCACCCTGAACGACCGGCCAGCCGCGTCATTCATCGTCACGACAGTGCCATTGTCGACGCCTTCCTGGCACAGCACAGTGCCGGAAAGGCTCGTGATATGGATGAAGTTGGCCAACCCTGCCTCATTCAAACGCGGGTCAGCGCTTCGAACGTTGATGCCGCGCGCATCGAACTGATGACAGGTAATGCGTGCCTGGGTGATCGCTGGCGATTCGGGATGGCGGTGATATTGCACTTCTCGCACCGACAGACCACGGGCATCACAGGCCACGACCGACGGCGTATAGGTATTCAGTGAAGTCTCGGACAGTTTCATTCAGTCACTCGAAGTCAAAGAGGCGCGGCAGAAACCCTGCGATTCACCGCCGACCAGAACGTCACAATGGGTATAGGCGTACAACTCATTGCGCGCACGGACAGACACTCGATCCGCCCCGCTCGCCCTCGGCCCCATGCCCCGCTATACTCGTCGGCTTTTCCTGAATTAATGCCAATAGGGTCCCGCCGCGCATGGATAAGACCTACCAGCCGCACGCCATTGAAACTTCCTGGTACAACACCTGGGAGTCCGAGAACTACTTCGCCCCGCAAGGCGCGGGCGACTCCTACACCATCATGATCCCGCCGCCGAACGTCACCGGCAGCCTGCACATGGGTCACGGTTTCAACAACGCGATCATGGACGCCTTGATCCGTTTCCGCCGCATGCAGGGTCGCAACACCCTGTGGCAGCCGGGCACCGACCACGCCGGTATTGCCACGCAGATGCTGGTGGAGCGTCAACTCGAAGCCCAAGGCCAGAATCGCCACGATCTGGGTCGCGAAAAATTCCTCGAGAAAGTCTGGGAATGGAAGGATCAGTCCGGCGGCAACATCAGCCGTCAGATCCGCCGCCTCGGCTCGTCCGTTGACTGGAGCCGCGAGCGCTTCACTATGGACGATGGCCTCTCGGAAGCGGTTAAAGAAGCGTTCGTGCGTCTGCACGAAGACGGTCTGATCTATCGCGGCAAGCGTCTGGTCAACTGGGACACCAAGCTGCACACGGCGATTTCCGACCTCGAAGTGGAAAACCACGACGAGAAAGGTTTCCTGTGGAACCTGAAGTATCCGCTGGCCGACGGCGCGAAAACCGCTGAAGGCAACGACTTCCTGATCGTCGCGACCACCCGTCCGGAAACCATGCTCGGCGACTCCGCCGTTGCGGTTAACCCGAACGATGAGCGCTACCAAGCCCTGATCGGCAAGTTCGTCGAGCTGCCACTGGTTGGCCGCCGCATCCCGATCATCGCCGACGATTACTGCGATCCTGAATTCGGCACCGGCTGCGTGAAAATCACCCCGGCCCACGATTTCAACGACTACGAAGTCGGCAAGCGCCACAATCTGCCGCTGCTGAACATCTTCGACAAGAACGCCAACGTGCTGCCGGCAGCCCAGGTGTTCAACCTCGACGGTACGCTGAACGACAGCATTGATGGCGCAATTCCAGCTGAATACGCCGGTCTTGAGCGTTTTGAAGCGCGCAAGCAGATCGTTGCTGCGTTCGACGCCGCCGGCCTGCTGGTCAGCGTCAACGACCACGCCCTGAAAGTGCCGAAAGGCGACCGCTCCGGCACCATCATCGAGCCGTGGCTGACCGACCAGTGGTACGTGTCGACCAAGCCTTTGGCCGAGCCTGCGATTGCTGCCGTTGAAGACGGTCGCATTCAGTTCGTACCGAAGCAGTACGAAAACATGTACTTCTCGTGGATGCGCGACATTCAGGATTGGTGCATCAGCCGTCAGCTGTGGTGGGGCCACCGGATTCCGGCCTGGTACGACGAGTCGGGCAAAGTCTATGTCGGTCGCGACGAAGCCGAAGTGCGCGCCAAAAACAATCTTGGCCCGGACGTAGCGCTGCAACAGGACAACGACGTTCTCGACACCTGGTTCAGTTCCGGTCTGTGGACGTTCTCCACCCTGGGCTGGCCGGAAAAAACCGAGTTCCTGAAGAAATTCCACTCCACCGACGTACTGGTCACGGGCTTCGACATCATTTTCTTCTGGGTTGCCCGGATGATCATGCTGACCATGCACCTGATCAAGAACGAGGACGGCACGCCGCAGGTACCGTTCAAGACCGTATATGTACACGGTCTGGTGCGTGATGGTCAGGGCCAGAAGATGTCCAAGTCCAAGGGCAACGTCCTTGACCCGCTGGACATCATCGACGGCATCGAACTGGAAGACCTGGTGCAGAAGCGCACCTCGGGTCTGATGCAGCCGAAACTGGCGAAGAAGATCGAGAAGCAGACCCGCGACGAGTTCGCCGACGGCATCGCCAGCTACGGCACCGACGCCCTGCGCTTCACCTTCTGCTCGCTGGCTTCGACCGGTCGCGACATCAAGTTCGACATGGGCCGCGTTGAAGGCTATCGCAACTTCTGCAACAAGATCTGGAACGCCGCGCGTTATGTTCTGGACAAGGGCGAAGATTGCGGCCAGAACGGCGAAGCCTACGAACTGTCGCTGGCGGATCGCTGGATCATCTCGCAACTGCAACGCACCGAAGCCGAAGTGACCCGTCAACTCGATCAGTTCCGTTTCGACCTGGCGGCGCAAGCGCTGTACGAGTTCATCTGGAACCAGTACTGCGACTGGTACCTGGAACTGTCCAAGCCAGTGCTGTGGGACGAGAACGCGCCGGTTGAACGTCAGCGCGGCACTCGCCGTACGCTGGTTCGTGTGCTGGAAGTGGCGCTGCGTCTGGCGCATCCGTTCATGCCGTTCATCACTGAAGAAATCTGGCAGCGCATCGCGCCGCTGGCCGGTATTCAGGGCAAGACGATCATGCTGCAACCTTGGCCAGTGGCCAACGAAGAGCGCATCGATCCGGCCGCCGAGAACGACATCGAATGGCTGAAGGAACTGATGCTCGGCACGCGCAACATCCGTGGCGAAATGAACATCGGCCCGGGCAAACCACTGCCGATCTACCTGAAGAACGTCAGCGCTGAAGACCAGCGCCGTCTGACCGAGAACGAAGCGCTGCTGAAGAAGCTGGCGCGTCTGGAATCGATCACCGTTCTGGCGGCTGGCGAAGAAGCCCCGCTGTCCGCGACCGCTCTGGTTGGCGAGATGGAAGTGCTGGTACCGATGGCCGGTCTGATCGACAAGGGCGCCGAGCTGGCACGTCTGGACAAGGAAATCTTGCGTTTGCAGGGTGAAGTTCAGCGTGTTGGCGGCAAATTGTCCAACGCCGGATTCGTTGACAAGGCCCCGGCCGAAGTCATCGAGAAGGAACGCGCCAAACTGGCCGAGGCTGAACAAGCCCTGGCCAAACTGGCTGAGCAACACGCGCGGATTGCCAGTCTGTAACGGCAAATCGCATTGAAAAAGGGAGGCCCAAGTGGCCTCCCTTTTTCATTCCCGCCACATTCCCCCCTGTAGAAGCTGCCGCAGGCTGCGATCTTTTGATCTGGCTTTTAAAAACCAAGATCAAAAGATCGCAGCCTGCGGCAGCTCCTACATGGGATCGGCGCATAGCTCGTCAATGTGGGACAATACCCGCCACTTTCAGCCATACCCGAATCGATCACGCCCATGAACGCCCCCCGCACACCCAAACCTGCGCGCAAAAAGCCTGACTCCGCGACCCCGGCCAAGACCGTCGAGCCGCGTGAAAAGGCCAGCCTGCACCCGCGCAATCGCCATCAGGGTCGTTACGACTTCCCGGCGCTGATCAAGACCACGCCGGAACTGGCGAAGTTCGTGATCACCAACCCGTACGGCAAGGAAAGCATCGACTTCGCCAGCCCCGACGCGGTGCGCGTGTTCAACCGGGCGCTGCTCAAGTCGTTCTATGGCATACAGCATTGGGACATCCCGGCAGACTACCTCTGCCCGCCAGTGCCGGGCCGTGCCGATTACGTGCACTTCCTCGCTGACCTGCTGGCGAGCATGAACGACGGCAAGGTGCCGCGTGGCGCAATCATCAACGTGCTCGACATCGGCATGGGTGCCAACTGCGTGTACCCGCTGATCGGTAACAGCGAAT
This sequence comes from Pseudomonas rustica, assembly GCF_049959085.1. Lineage (NCBI taxonomy): Bacteria > Pseudomonadati > Pseudomonadota > Gammaproteobacteria > Pseudomonadales > Pseudomonadaceae > Pseudomonas > Pseudomonas rustica. The sequence goes on from NZ_CP188200.1 coordinate 4,476,582, forward strand.
ACCGCTGGCACTTCCTCGGTTCAGAAATCGACCCGACGGCCGTGGCTGCCGCCAAAGCAATCGTTCAGTCCAACGACTTGAACAAGGTGATCCAGTTGCGCTTGCAGGAAAACCGCAAGCACATCCTGATTGGCTTGCTGGAGCCAGGTGAGCGTTTCGACCTGACCATGTGCAACCCGCCGTTCCACGCCTCGATGGACGAAGCGACCAAGGGCAGCGAGCGCAAATGGCGCGCCCTGGGCAAGGCCGATCCGAAACGCAAACTGCCGGTGCTGAACTTCGGTGGCCAGTCGGCCGAGCTGTGGTGTGAAGGCGGCGAAGCGCGTTTCGTGACGCAACTGATCGCCGAGAGCGCGAATTTCCAGCACAAAGTGCTGTGGTTCAGCACCTTGGTGTCGAAAGCCTCGAACCTGCCAGCCATCGAAACCGCGCTGAAAAAGGCCGGCGTGCTGGAAAGCCAGGTCGTGGAGATGTCGCAGGGCCAGAAGCAAAGCCGTTTCGTGGCGTGGACGTTCCAGACCAAGTCCGAGCAGCAGATCTGGCGCCGCGAGCGTTGGGTTCGCTAACGCACCGCAGATCCCCTGTGGGAGCGAGCCTGCTCGCGAATGCGGTATATCAGTCGAGATTTAGGGTGACTGACCTAGCGCTTTCGCGAGCAGGCTCGCTCCCACATTGGCCCGCGACTTGACCACCAAATCGCAGGCACAAAAAAACCGTGCCCGGATCACTCCGGAGCACGGTTTTTTATTGCTGCGTCTTACTTGTTCACAGCGTCGGTCAGGCCTTTGGCCACAACCAGCTTGATCACTTTCTTCGCAGGGATTTCGATGGCAGCGCCAGTCGAAGGGTTACGGCCAGTGCGGGCAGGACGCTCGGTCACTTTCAGCTTGCCGATACCTGGCAAGGTGATTTCGCCGCCGTTTTCCAGCTGATCGGCAACGATTTGGCCCAGTTGGTCCAGAGCGTTACGCGCGGTGGTTTTCGGCGCGTCGATAGCTTCAGCGATGTCGGCGATCAGTTGGTCTTTAGTAAGAGCCATGTAGTGTTCCTTCCCTATCAAATTCATATGGATTGCAGAGTGCAGTGTCAGCCATCGAGCCCGATCTTCTGGATCTGGCACCCTCGGCGATAACCACGACGAGTCGGGTTATAGATACCGAAATCAGGGTTTGGTTCGACCTGACAAATGCTGATTGCACGCTTAACGCAGTGACTTCGCGTAAGACCGGGCAAAACTAGCACAGAGACAAGGAAATATCCGCCTCTAGCTACCCATTTGGTCAGCTTTATTGCTCTAAACCGCGAAAAAACTGCATAAGCCCGGTCGCACGCCCCGGTTTTACCCTACAACCCCACGTTTACGCTGCCGCTGACGCGGTTTCCCGCTTATGTAGGAGCTGCCGCAGGCTGCGATCTTTTGATCCTGTTTTTTTTTAAAATGCCAGATCAAAAGATCGCAGCCTGCGGCAGCTCCTACAACAGGCCCGTGCCGAGAATCGGGTACACTTAGCGCTTTTTCGGGGGAGCCTGCCCTCCTCCCTTCCAACAGCCGAGAAGCCCATGCCGATCCGTCATTGCATCGTCCACCTGATCGACAAAAAACCCGACGGCACGCCCGCAGTTCTGCACGCCCGTGACACGGAACTGGCCGAGTCCGCGGCCATCGAGAACATGCTCGCCGACCTCAACGAAAGCTATAACGCCAAACAGGGCAAAGCCTGGGGCCTGTTTCACCCGGAATCCGGCGCGTTCCCGTTCAGCGGCTGGCTGAAGGAATACATGGAGGGCGGCAAGGACTTCACCGCATTCAGCAAAGTCGCGGTCGAGCACCTGCAGAAGCTGATGGAAGAGTCGAATCTGTCGGTCGGCGGCCACGTGCTGTTCGCGCATTATCAGCAAGGCATGACTGATTACTTGGCGATCGCCCTGCTGCACCACAGCGAAGGCGTGGCGGTGACCGACGAGCTGGACGTGACCCCGTCGCGCCACCTCGACCTCGGCCAGCTGCACTTGGCGGCGCGGATTAACGTCTCCGAGTGGCAGAACAACAAGCAGTCCAAGCAGTACATCTCGTTCATCAAGGGCAAGAATGGCAAAAAGGTCTCGGAATACTTCCGCGACTTTATCGGCTGCCAGGAAGGCGTCGACGGCCCGGGCGAGACGCGCACGCTGCTCAAGGCCTTCAGCGATTTCGTCGAGAGCGAAGACCTGCCGGAAGAGTCCGCGCGCGAGAAGACCAAAACCCTGGTCGATTACGCCAGCAGCCAGGCCAAACTCGGCGAGCCGATGGGCCTGGAAGAACTCTCCGAGCTGATCGACGAAGAGCGCCCGAAAGCCTTCTTCGATCACATCCGCAATAAGGACTACGGCCTGTCGCCAGAGATTCCCGCGGACAAACGCACTTTGAATCAATTCCGCCGCTTCACCGGCCGCGCCGAAGGCCTGTCGATCAGCTTTGAAGCGCACCTGCTGGGCTCGAAGATCGAGTACGACGAAGAGGCTGGCACCCTGGTCATCAAAGGTTTGCCGACGTCGCTGACCGATCAGCTGAAGCGGCGCAACTGATGCTCGCCAATGTGCTGAAAAAGGTTGCGCTGGTTCTGCTGGTGGTCGTGGTGTATCAGAATTGGGGCAAGATCGAGCGGGTGTTCAATCCGTCGCAAATGGTTGCCGAGCAGACGCGGGCGCAAGCCAACGTCGTGCTCTACGCCACCGACTGGTGCGGTTACTGCAAACAGACCAAGCGTTTTCTCGACAGCAAGGGGATTGCGTTCAAGGAGTTCGACATCGAGAAGGATGCCGATGCGCGCAAGGCGTATGAGGCATTGGGTGGACGCGGGATTCCGTTGATTGACGTCAACGGCACCTTGATTCGCGGGTTTGACCCGGACGAAATCCTCGCCGCCCTGAAATAAAACTCTGTAGGAGCAAGGCTTGCCCGCGAAGAACGATAACCCGGTTTGTCAGAGATACCGCGTCATCGCTGTTCGCGAGCAAGCTTTGCTCCTACAGATTTAGCGGGCTTCGATACGGAAACCGAAGCGTGGAAAGTGCACGTGCACCACGCCGCCGCGCTCGTCTTCGCGACGAATGATCAGCTCTTCGCTACCGGCAAACAGCAACTCACCGACCACTGGATCAACACCGTAATCCGTCGCCGAGATCGCCACTTGCTGGCCTGCCTTGAAACCATTCGGGTCGATGAACTGCTCTTTCGGCAGATCCGCTGGCGTCGCACTGCGTGCAACTTCCAGCGCTTCCTCAGAAGTCATCGCACTCGCCGCGCCATGGCCAAAGCCCAACACTCGACCCAACCACGCGGAAACAGCCGGATACTCATCCACCAACGGCGCGGTGACGTGAGTAGCTTTGAGGAACCACAGCGGATGCGCCAGCGCGAAGTCGGCAATCGACGGCTCGCCGAACAGGAAGTCGCCCTGCTCGCGCTGCAGTTGTTGCTCCAGACGCAGCATGATCGTCGGCCATTGATGCTTGGCCTGCTCAGCGGACAAACGTGTGGCGCTGCCGCCACTGAACAAACCGGCGCGGTCAGCCATAAACGCTTTGATCGCTTCCGGCGGCAGCTTGCCGAAACGCACGGCAACCGACTCAGGCTGGAACACCAGGCTCACCGCATGCTGGAACACCACCGAATCAACCCAGGTGGCGAAACTCGCGGTGGTCATTTCCTGGCCTTCAGGGAAGAAGCTCGGCAGGGCTTTTTCCTGCTCCAGGCGACGGGCGATCAGAGAAGTGTCGCAGTAGATGTCGGCGCCGATTTGCAGCACCGGGGTTTTGCGATAGCCGCCAGTCAGTGCGGTCAGATCCGGCTTGGGCATCACCGGCGAGATATGCACCGAGCGCCACGACAGGCCTTTGAAACCCAGCAGCAGGCGGGCCTTCTCGGCAAATGGAGAAGTCGGGTAATGATGCAGAATCAACTCGGACATGCTCGGCTCCGCCGCTCAGAAAGTGAGCCGGCAGCTTAGCGTGCATTTGCTTAGCAGCCTACAGATCTGGCTGATGGGAACCGATCAGTCAGATTGATAAGACGCGACCAGGCATTCCTTGGCGCTCTTGCGCAGTTTTTTGATCAGCCGCTCCTGACGCAAAGCATCGCTTTTATCGCGACAAAGCTCGGTGTAGACCAACGCCATCGCCGGGCTGGAGAGGAAGAACCGCGCGCCTTTGCCGCTTTGATGCTTGGCGAAGCGGCGCACCGGGTCGTCGCTGATGCCGCAGTACAGCGAACCGTTGGCCGCGCGAACGAGATAGACGAACCAGGACTTGCTCACCGGTTCGGCCACATCGACAGATTTTTCGCTAAGGCTGGTCACTTTGGGATCAAGGCGTGTAGGAAACAGGTCGCGATCTTATCAGCGACCGGCCTGAAATGCCTTCAGTCCCTTCAATGCTTGAGCACGCACGGCGTTGCGTACCAGGGGCGTCCAGCCCAGCAGCAGACCTTTAAAACCCAGAGCCTGACGCGACCAGCGCCACAGATCGAAATGGTCGTGGTGCTCGCAGATCTTGCCGTCACGGAAGACGAAACGGGCCTGGATATCGTTGATCACAACGTTGCCGGTCTGGCTGAACAGGTAGGTCGCAACCCAGTGCGCGCCGCCGCTGCGCTCATCGGCGCGGACGTTGTCGAAGGTCAGGGAGAAGTCTTTGGCGCGGGTGGTGAGCATGCGCCACATGTCGCCGGCATCGCGCCCGCGCAGTTCGCCGAAGGCCGGATCGCTGAACACCACGTCATCGGTGTAGCACGCGGCCATAGCCTCGGCGTCCAGACGTTTGAAGGCTTCGTAGAAGCGGGTGATCAACGCGCTGTGGGCTTCGCTCATGGGCAATCTCCAAAATAGGTACAGATTGCCAGCACGATAATCCGCAATACGAAGAAACACTATCGGCATTCGCACACCGAATACGGCAACACACAAAACCCTGTAGGAGCTGCGGCACGCTGCGATCTTTTGATGTTGATTTACCAAAGATAAAAATCAAAAGATCGCAGCGTGCCGCAGCTCCTACAAGTATCAGATTCTTTCGCTTTGCACTTGCACGTACAGCGCTCGCCCGGCGCCGAGGCCGGCGATGATCGCGCCGGTGCCGATGATGCCGAAGATCCAGCCCACCGCATTCCAGCCGCCCGTCCAGTCATGCACCACACCGACCGCAAACGGCCCCATCGACGCCAGCGTGTAACCGAAGCCTTGGGACATGCTCGACAGGTTCGCCGCGACGTGCGAATCCCGCGAACGCAAGACGATCAACGTCAACGCCAGACTGAACGTACCGCCCTGCCCCAGGCCCAGTAGAATCGCCCAGCCCCACAGGCCTTCGATCGGCGCATACAGGCAACCGAACAGGCCACCCAGGGTCAGCGCCATCACCACGACAATTGCCAGTCGCTGATCCTTGCCGCGAGTGGCCAGCCACGGCGCGGCCAGCGAACTGGCGAGCTGGATGATCACCGAGCCGGACAACACCAGCCCCGCTTGCGTCGGCGTCAGCCCGCGACCAATCAGGATCGATGGCAACCAGCCAAACACGATGTACGCCAGCGACGATTGCAGGCCCATGTACAACGTCACTTGCCACGCCAGCGGATCACGCAGCAAACCGCGCACGCGATAGGCGACGTTGTGTGCACCGTGTTTCTGCCCGACCTGTGGCAGCCAGAACAACGCCGCCACCAGCGCCGGGATGACCCAGAAGCCCAGGCCAATTGTCCAGTCTCCGCCAAAATGCTCGCTCAACGGCACACTGGTGCCCGCCGCCATTGCCGCGCCCAGGCACAGCGCCATGGTGTAGACGCCGGTCATGGTGCCGGCGTGTTTGGCGAAGTCGCGTTTGACGATACCCGGCAGCAATACGCCGACAATGCCGATGCTTGCGCCGCCCAATACGCTGCCCGCAAACAGGCCTATTTCACCAAAGCTGCTACGCAAAATGATGCCGCAGGCCAGTGTCAGCAGGATGCCCAACACCACGCGTTCGGCGCCAAAACGTCGCGCCAGAATCGGTGCCAGCGGTGCGAATAAACCGAGGCACAGCACCGGCAGTGTGGTCAGCAAACCGGCCTGCGCCGCCGACAAGCCGAGGCTCTTGGAAACGTCGCTGAGCAGCGGCGCCATGCTCGACAGCGCCGGGCGCAAGTTCAACGCCACCAGAATCAGCCCCAGCAGCAACAGCCACGGGCGGCGCACCAGCGGGTGGCTCTGTTGCACCTGCTCGTCATCGGCCTCGGCGTCGATCAACAGCTCTTCAAGCTCTGCCGTGCGTTTCGGGGTTGTGGATAGCTCACTGCGGGACATGGATTTCTCGGTTTCAAGGTTCATTGATCAACTGCCTCGACAAAGCTTTGGCCCGTTCCGGGTCGCGTTGTTCGACGGCATCGAGCAACTCGATGTGCAGGTCGAACACTTCCTGACGGCGCGGGACGATGTTCAGGGTCTGGCGCAATTGCGCGCCGACGATGCTGGAGAAATAGCGATACAGCTCGCTGAGGGTCGGGTTGTGCGCGGCGTCGACCAGTCGGCGGTGGAACACCAGATCGCAGGCGATGTAGGTATCGAGGTCGCCATGGTAGTGACTGCCGCTGGTGCCGAGCGCCTCACGCAATGCGGCGAGGTCTTCATCGGTGCGACGCAACGCCGCCAGGCCGATCGCCTCGACTTCAAGGATGTGCCGGGTTTCCCGCGCCTGCTCCAGCGAGCAACGCGACAACGCTTTCAGCGTATCGAGCGGATCAACCAGCGCGCGCAAATAGCTGCCGTCGCCCTGACGAATCTCGATCAATCCGGAAAACGCCAACACACGCATGGCTTCGCGCACGGTATTGCGGCTAATGCCCAACTCAGCGCAGAGCTCGGGTTCGGTCGGCAAGCGTTCGCCGACCTGCCAGGCACCGCTGTTAATGCGCTGGCGGAGTTGATCCAGGGCCTGATCGACCAAGGATCGTTTAATGAGTGGAGAAATGTCTGACATAGGATTCGCCCTTTCATCCAATCATAGGATGAATTTTCCGACATGTTAGTCAGACCCATGTAGGACGGCAACCACCTAGGGTCAAAAGGCGACACATGGAGCGGCATTTTCGATTGGTCAAAATTACCCTTTAAGGGTAATTTCAGGGACAGGGTTTTGGTTTCTTATGGAAAAGAACACACCCCATTACGACTTGGTGGTAGTGAAGCAAGAAGTCATCAGACTGGGCGCTAAAGCCTTTACAGGAAGCGCGATGAGCTCGGGCAAGGGCATGGGGTTAAACCTCAAACGTATGCAGCAAGCCATCTGCTCGCTGGATCGCCGGATGTTCTACAAGTCCATGACTTGCTACACCAACCACAGACACTGGCAGGATGTTTACCACATTGGATTTCACGACTTGGAGTTGTATATCAAAATCACCTACTGCCCCAACGGCGGTCCTCCCGTGATCTCTTTCAAGGAGAAGAATTTATGAATACACGGCAATGCTTGAGCTGCGGCACTCAAGAGTCGATGCAACATTTCGAAGGTCGCAGTTTGACTGTCAACTACAAGGATGTTTCACGTTGGGTGCACGGCATTGCAGGGTGGGAATGCAGAGCCTGCGGCGAGATCATTTTTGATAACGATACTGACAGCGCCGAACGCTATTCTGACGCCGGCGATAAATTGCTCGAAGAGTGCTTCCACGTAATGGGCGCCGAGATGAAACGCATCCGCCGCAAATTGCATCTCACCCAAAAAGAAGCAGTTAAATTGCTATCCGGCGGAGGTCACAACGCTTTTTCCCGCTACGAACGCGGCGAGCTTTCACCGCCTCAACCGTTGTTCAATCTTATGCGTCTGCTAGACCGGCACCCTCACCTGCTCGCCGAAATACACGCGATGAACGAAGGCAGTGAATTGCGGCGATTGCTCGCCGCGCGCTTCCCGGAACAGGAGACGGCACCGGCGCCCTGACAAAACCTGGTAAAAATAAACCCGGAACGCGGTCCGGGTTTATTTCAGAACGTAGGTCAGATCAATGCAAGATCTGACTCAAGAACAACTTCGTCCGCTCATTCTGCGGATTATCGAAGAAGTCATTCGGCGCAGCCTGTTCAACGATCTCACCCTTGTCCATGAAGATCACACGGTTCGCCACAGTCCGCGCGAAGCCCATTTCGTGAGTCACGCAAAGCATGGTCATGCCGTCTTCCGCCAAACCGATCATGGTATCCAGCACCTCTTTCACCATCTCCGGATCGAGCGCTGAAGTTGGTTCATCGAACAGCATGATTTTCGGTTTCATGCACAGGGCGCGGGCAATCGCCACACGCTGTTGCTGACCACCGGACAGTTGCCCCGGGAATTTATGCGCCTGCTCCGGAATGCGTACGCGCTCCAGGTAATGCATGGCGATTTCCTCGGCCTTGCGCTTGGGCATCTTGCGTACCCACATCGGCGCCAGGGTGCAGTTCTGCAAAATGGTCAGGTGCGGGAACAGGTTGAAGTGCTGGAACACCATGCCGACTTCGCGGCGGATCGCTTCGATCTGCTTGAGGTCGTTAGTCAGTTCCACGCCGTCGACGACGATGCGGCCCTGCTGGTGTTCTTCCAGACGATTGAGACAACGAATAGTCGTCGATTTGCCGGAACCCGACGGGCCGCACAAAACGATACGCTCGCCCTGTTTTACGTTGAGGTTGATGTCTTTCAGCACGTGGAACTGGCCGTACCACTTGTTGACGCCCTGCATCTGAATAATGCCTTCAGGGCTCACAGGCTTTTTGATTGCTTCGCTCATTTACAGAGAACTCCTAACGCTTGTGGCCAGTGTCGAGCTTGCGTTCCAGATGCATGGAATAGCGCGACATACCAAAACAGAAAATCCAGAACACCAGGGCGGCGAACACGTAGCCTTCGGTGGCCATGCCCAGCCATTTAGGATCGGCAGCGGCTTGTTTGACGCTGTTGAGCAGGTCAAACAGGCCGATGATGATCACCAGACTGGTGTCCTTGAACAGCGCAATGAAGGTGTTGACGATGCCGGGGATCACCAGCTTCAGGGCTTGCGGCAGAATCACCAGACCCATCGAACGCCAGTAACCGAGGCCCATCGCTGCGGCCGCTTCGTACTGACCTTTGGGAATCGCTTGCAGACCACCGCGCACCACTTCAGCGACGTAGGCCGACTGGAACAGAATCACGCCGATCAGCGCCCGCAACAGCTTGTCGAAGTTCATGCCTTCAGGCAGGAACAGCGGCAGCATCACCGAGGACATGAACAGCACGGTGATCAACGGCACGCCGCGCCAGAATTCGATGAAGGTCACGCAGACCACCCGAATCGCCGGCATGTTCGAGCGTCGACCCAATGCCAGCACGATCCCCAGCGGCAAGGCGCCGGCGATACCGACGGTGGCGATCACCAGGGTCAGCATCAGGCCGCCCCATTGGCTGGTCGCCACCTGTGGCAGGCCGAACACGCCGCCGTGCAGCAGGCACCAGGCAACAATCGGGTAGATCACCAGAAAGCTCAGCCCGTACACCGCTTTACGCGGGAAGCGCGAGATAAACAGTGGCGCCACGCCGATCACCGCCAGCCACACGGTCAGGTCGACGCGCCAGCGCCATTCAGCCGGGTAATAGCCGTACATGAACTGGCCGAAACGCTGCTGAATGAACACCCAGCAAGCGCCGTCCTTGGTGCAGTCGGCGCGGGTGGTGCCGACCCAGTTGGCATCAATGATTGCCCAACTGAGAATCGGTGGCACGACGAGATAAATCAGGTAGAACGCAAACAGGGTCAGCAAGGTGTTGAGCCAGCTGGAGAACATGTTCGCGCGCATCCACGCCACCACGCCGATGCTGCTGTTCGGTGGGGGCATGTCGGGTTTGAAAGTATGAGTACTCATGCGCTTTTCCTTACCGCTCGATCAGCGCAATGCGCTTGTTGTACCAGTTCATCAGCAGGGAAATGCTGATACTGATCGCCAGGTACACGCTCATGGTGATGGCAATCACCTCGATCGCCTGACCGGTCTGGTTAAGCACGGTGCCGGCGAACAGCGAAACCATTTCCGGGTAACCGATACCGGCCGCCAGCGAAGAGTTTTTCGCCAGGTTGAGGTATTGGCTGGTCAGCGGCGGAATGATCACGCGCAGGGCTTGCGGGATGATCACCTTGCGCAGGGTCGGGCCGTTGCGCAGGCCGAGCGAACGCGCCGCTTCGGTCTGGCCGTGGCTGACCGACTTGATCCCCGAACGCACGATCTCAGCGATAAACGCCGCCGTATACACGGTCAGGGCCAGGGTCAGGGCAAGCAGTTCCGGGATCAGCACCCAGCCGCCAACGAAGTTGAAGCCTTTGAGCTCAGGCATTTCCCAGTGCAGCGGCGCGCCGAAGATCAGTGCGCACAACGCCGGGATCACCAGCAGAATCGCCAGGCCTACCCAGAACTTGTGGAACGGTACGCCGGTCGCTTCAAAGCGCTTGTTGGCCCAACGGCACATCAGCACGATGCCGACGATGGCCACCACGATACTGATCATGAACGCCCAGAAACCATCAGCGGCCAGCGCGGCCGGCATGTTCAGGCCGCGGCTGCTGACGAAGAAGGTGTCGCCGAAGTTATGGCTGTTGCGCGGCCCCGGCATGGTCAGGAATACCGCGAAGTACCAGAACAGGATTTGCAGCAGCGGCGGAATGTTGCGGAAAACTTCCACGTACACCGTCGCCAGTTTGCTGATGATCCAGTTCTGCGACAGCCGTGCCACACCGATGATGAAGCCGAGAATCGTCGCCAGAATCACGCCGATCACTGTCACCAACAAGGTGTTGAGCAAACCGATAACGAAGACGCGGGCATAACTGTCCGCTTCGGTGTAGTCGATCAGGTGTTGAGCGATGCCGAACCCGGCACTGCGCTCCAGAAAGCTGAAACCGGAAGTGATGCCCCGGTGCTGCAGGTTGGTTTGAGTGTTGTCGAACAGAAACCAGCCCAGCGAGACCACCGCGACAATCGTGATGATCTGGAATAGCCACGCACGCACTCGTGGATCGCTGAGGCTGAGCCTCTGCTTAGGTGCGCCGATTGAATTTTGCATGAAGTGCCCCGCAAAAAATGGAACAAGAACATCACCCGGCGGTTGGCCCGCCGGGCGATAGAACCATTAGCGCACTGGTGGTGCGTACTGAATGCCGCCGTTGTTCCACAGGGCGTTCAAGCCGCGGTCGATTTCCAGCGGAGTGCTCTTGCCGAGGTTTTTCTCGAAGATTTCGCCGTAGTTACCGACTTGTTTGACGATCTGTACTACCCAGTCTTTCGGCAGTTTCAGGTCTTTGCCGTATTCGCCGTCAGCACCGAGCATACGAGCGACGTCCGGGTTTTTGGTCGACTTGGCTTCGGCTTCGACGTTTTTCGAAGTGATGCCGGCTTCTTCGGTGTTGAGCAGCGCGTAGCCAACCCAACGCACGATGGCCAGCCACTCGTCGTCGCCATTACGTACGACCGGGCCCAGGGGTTCTTTGGAAATGGTTTCCGGCAGAACCACGTAGTCCTTCGGCGCTGCCAGCTTGCTGCGCTGGGCGAACAGCTGGGACTTGTCGGAAGTCAGCACGTCGCAACGACCGGATTCCAGCGATTTGGCGCTTTCATCGGAGGTGTCGAAAGTGATCGGGGTGTATTTCAGACCGTTGCCACGGAAGTAGTCGGAAACGTTCAGTTCGGTGGTGGTACCGGCCTGGATGCAGATGGTTGCACCGTCCAGCTCTTTGGCACTTTTCACGCCGAGCTTGTTGTTCACCAGGAAGCCGATGCCGTCGTAGTAGGTAATGAAGCCCGGGAATTTCAGGCCCATGCCCGCGTCACGCGAACTGGTCATGGTGGTGTTGCGCGACAGGATGTCGATCTCGCCGGACTGCAGCGCGGTGAAGCGCTCCTTGGCGTTCAACTGACTGAACTTGACCTTGGTCGCGTCGCCGAAAACGGCAGCGGCCACAGCGCGGCAGACGTCAGCGTCGATCCCGAGGATCTTGCCGGTTGCATCCGGTACCGAGAAGCCCGGCAGACCGTCGCTGACGCCACACTGCACGAAACCTTTCTTCTGCACTGCATCCAGGGTTGCACCCGCCTGAGCGAACCCGCTGACACCGAGTACTGTTGCTGCAGTCACGATGGCCAGGGTGGATTTCAACATCTTCATTCAAACCTCCAGTTTTGCTCTTGTTGTGTCGGAGCTTGAGTCCAGTCGCACCCTTTTGAGGCGGTGTTGACCCTTGTTGGCTTTTTATTGGGTCAACCGACGTAAGACCTTCGCTATGAGTCTAGTAGGAGAAGATCCACAAAATGGATCACTCACTTCTCACCAATCGGCCGAACGGGCGGTAGCCCTTTCACGTTCGCGAAGCCCGTAGCGGCCCTTGGCGAACATCCATCACCGGATTTTTTGCAATCCCGGCCCACGGGGTACACTGATAGTGTTACCGCCAGGCGCGAGATCGGTTGCACGCCTGAAGCCATAGCAAAGCCCGTACCACACCGTTCGCTGAAGCGCTTTAGCGACAGGTCAATAGCAAAACTTGTACCCTTGCGACATCTTCTTAACAGATCAATCGGGCGCGCCCTTCAATCACGCACTCAATGAGAGCGCCCGCACACAATTGGAGCAGCCATGACCGAGCCCTTGATTCTTCAGCCTGTTAAGCCCGCAGACGCCTGCGTGATCTGGCTGCACGGCCTCGGCGCCGACCGCTACGACTTCCTGCCGGTGGCCGAGGCGTTGCAGGAAAGCCTGTTGAGCACACGTTTTGTGTTGCCGCAGGCGCCGACCCGTCCAGTGACGATAAATGGCGGATATGCCATGCCGAGCTGGTACGACATCAAAGCCATGAGCCCGGCGCGGGCGATCGATCGCGATGAGCTGGAAGCGTCTGCCGATCGCATCATCGAATTGATCGAAAACGAGCGCGCCAGCGGAATAGACGCCTCGCGGATTTTCCTCGCCGGTTTTTCCCAGGGTGGTGCCGTGGTGTTGCACACCGCTTTCTTGAAATGGCAGGGGCCGTTGGGTGGCGTGCTGGCGTTGTCGACGTATGCACCGACGTTCAGTGATGAGCTGGAGTTATCGGCCAGCCAGCAGCGGATTCCGGTGCTGTGCCTGCACGGTCAGTTCGATAACGTGGTGCAGAACTCGATGGGCCGCAGTGCTTACGAGCACTTGGTGAAGCATGGTGTCACCGTGACATGGCAGGAATACCCAATGGAGCACGAAGTGTTACCCGAAGAAATTCGCGACATTGGCGTCTGGTTGAGCGAACGTCTGCGCTAATCGCGACAGCATTGCCTGCCCGTTGATCATCACACTACGCCGCGCCCGTTTCTTGCATTACACTGGCCGGCGTACATTCCTTAACCAATTGATGAGATGACCGTGCTCGAAGCACTCAAGAAAATGTTCGGTAAAAGCGAGGCTGAGCAGCTCGCGCCAGTTCCCAGTGCGCCGTCGCACGCCCCCGGTCATCGCCACGATGCGCCCCAGGCCGACCGCCCCGCTGCCGTAGCAGCACCGAAGCAAGACCCGCAACCCGCTCCGGCCGCCCCCATCGCCGCCGAGCCTGCGCGCAGTGAAGAGCCGAAACCGGCCAGACCGCGTCGCGAACCGAAGCCCAAGGCATCGGTCATTCCGTGGAAACTCGAAGATTTCGTCGTCGAGCCACAAGAAGGCAAAACCCGTTTTCACGATTTCAAACTCGCGCCAGAACTGATGCACGCCATTCAGGATCTGGGCTTCCCGTATTGCACGCCGATCCAGGCGCAGGTGCTGGGTTTCACCCTCGCCGGCAAAGACGCCATTGGTCGCGCGCAGACCGGTACCGGCAAAACCGCCGCGTTCCTGATCTCGATCATCACTCAGTTGCTGCAAACACCGCCGCCGAAAGAACGCTACATGGGCGAACCCCGTGCGTTGATCATCGCGCCGACCCGTGAGCTGGTGGTGCAGATCGCCAAAGACGCCGCTGACCTGACCAAGTACACCGGCCTCAACGTGATGACCTTCGTTGGCGGCATGGACTTCGACAAGCAACTCAAGCACCTCGAAGCGCGCCACTGCGACATTCTCGTCGCGACCCCGGGCCGCCTGCTCGACTTCAACCAGCGCGGCGACGTGCATCTGGACATGGTCGAAGTGATGGTGCTGGACGAAGCCGACCGCATGCTCGACATGGGTTTCATCCCGCAAGTCCGCCAGATCATTCGTCAGACCCCGCCGAAAAGCGAACGCCAGACCCTGCTGTTCTCTGCGACCTTCACCGAAGACGTGATGAACCTCGCCAAGCAGTGGACGACCGATCCGTCGATCGTTGAAATCGAAATCACCAACGTCGCCAACGAAAACGTCGAGCAACACATCTACGCCGTGGCCGGTGCCGACAAGTACAAACTGCTCTACAACCTGGTCAACGATAATGGTTGGGAGCGGGTGATGGTCTTCGCCAACCGCAAGGACGAAGTCCGTCGCATTGAAGAGCGCCTGGTGCGCGACGGTGTGAACGCTGCGCAGTTGTCCGGCGACGTGCCGCAACACAAACGCATCAAGACTCTGGAAGGTTTCCGCGAAGGCAAGATTCGCGTACTGGTCGCTACCGATGTTGCCGGTCGCGGCATCCACATCGACGGCATCAGCCACGTGATCAACTTCACCCTGCCGGAAGTGCCGGACGACTACGTGCACCGCATCGGCCGTACCGGTCGTGCCGGTGCTGACGGCGTGTCGATCAGCTTCGCCGGTGAGGACGACTCCTATCAGTTGCCGTCCATCGAAGAGAAGCTCGGTCGCAAGATCAGCTGTGAAACGCCGCCGACGCATTTGTTGCGTGCGGTAGAGCGCAAGCGTCCGCAGCAGTAAGCGACGCTAAAAAAGAATGCGCAGCCGGCAACGGACTGCGCTTTTTTTTCGTCTGGATTTTTTGCCGCAGAAGCTTGCTCAAGAATACTAAAAGTCCATAATGGACAAACAAGTTTAGTTTTTTTGTCTGCGGAGTCTGAAATGTCCAGTACGCCCTACGTGATCGACCAAGCCCAAGCCCGTGAGTTGCTGGCGCGTATCGATGTGCCGCAGATCTTGCGCAAGCTGTTTCGTGATCTTGCCAACGGCAAAGCCGTGCAGCCGGCGCAGCAACTGGTCGAATTCCCGCAGGGTGCTGGCGACTTCATCAACTATCTGGGCGTGCTGGCCGAGGATGGGGTTTACGGCGTGAAGACCTCGCCCTACATCGTTCGCGAACAAGGTGCGCTGGTGACAGCGTGGACGCTGTTGATGTCGATGAAAACCGGTCAGCCGCTATTGCTGTGCGATGCTGGTGAACTCACCACTGCACGCACCGCTGCGACCACAGCGGTGGCGGTTGATGCGCTCGCGCCTCTGGGCGCTAAACATTTGGCGATCATTGGCAGCGGCAAGGTTGCCCAGGCGCATCTGCATTACGTGAAATCGCTGCGTGACTGGCAGAGCATCAGTCTGTATTCGCCAAGCCTGTGCGCTGACGCTCAATCCCAGGCACTGTTGAAAGCCATCACGCCCAATCTGAAGATCACCGACAGCCGTGAGGCCGCCCTCGCCGAAGCTGACGTGATCATGCTTTGCACCTCATCGGCGGGCCCGGTGATTGATCCCGCTGAGTTGAGCAAACCGGCGCTGATCACCTCGATCAGCACCAACGCTCCGCGCGCCCACGAAGTGCCGCCGCAGAGCCTCAACGACATGCTGGTCTTCTGCGACTATCGGCTGACCACGCCGGGGTCGGCGGGTGAAATGCTGATTGCCAGTGAGCAGCATGACTGGAGCAAGGACTCGATCGTTGGTGACCTCGCTGACCTGCTCAGTGAAAAAGTGCAGCGTCCGGGTTACGACCGTCACGTGTTTTTCCGTTCAATTGGTTTGGGCCTGGAAGACATTGCCCTTGCCAATGCGGTTTATCACCTAACCCACTAACACCAAAAATCCCCTGTAGGAGCTGCCGAAGGCTGCGATCTTTTGATCTTGATCCTGAAAAAAACAAGATCAAAAGATCGCAGCCTTCGGCAGCTCCTACAGGGATCGCATTCTGATTGGGGAGTTGCCAATGGCAGATCCCCAGAGAGCCACGATAGCTTTGGAGTTTTTCATGAGCCAGGCAGATTTCATCATCATCGGCGGCGGGATTGCCGGCGCTTCCACCGGGTTCTGGCTGTCGCCGCAGGCCAAAGTCATCGTGCTCGAACGTGAGTCGCACCCGGCCTATCATTCCACCGGACGTTCCGCCGCGCTGTTCACCGCAGCTTACGGCACACCGCAAGTCCGCGCCCTGACCCAAGCCAGCCGCGCATTCTTCGATAATCCACCCAACGGTTTCTGTGAACACCCGCTGCTGACACCACGCGGCGAAATGACCGTCGATTTCACCAGTGACCCCGCCGAACTCAATAACCAATACCTCAGCGCCAAAGCCACGGTGCCCGAGATGCAGTTGCTCACTGCCGACGAAGCCTGCGCGCGCCTGCCAATCCTGCGTCGGGAAAAAGTCCACGGCGCGATCTACGACCCGAGCGCCAGCGACATCGACACCGATGCCCTGCATCAGGGCTACCTGCGCGGCATCCGTCGCAACCACGGCGAAGTCCATACCGACTGCGAAGTGCTCGGCCTGAGCCGCGACGCCGACGGCCTCTGGCACGTACAAACCAACGGCAAGACCTTCAGCGCGCCAGTAATTATCAACGCCGCCGGCGCCTGGGCTGACAAGATCGGCGCACTGGCCGGCGCCAAGCCGCTGGGCCTGCAACCGAAACGCCGCGCCGCCTTTATCTTCGCCGGCCCCGAAGGCGTCGACATTCATCACTGGCCGATGCTGGTCAGCCTTGACGAGTCCTTCTATATGAAGCCCGACGCCGGCATGTTCCTCGGCTCACCGGCCAACGCCGATCCGGTCGAACCCCACGACGTGCAGCCGGAAGAACTGGACATTGCCATGGGCATTTACCAGATCGAAGAAGCCACCACGCTGACCATCCGCCGTCCGACCCGCACTTGGGCCGGCCTGCGCAGTTTCGTCGCCGACGGTGATTTGCTTAGCGGTTTCGATCCGCAGGTGCCGGGGCTGTTCTGGGTCGCGGCGCAGGGTGGTTACGGCATCCAGACATCGCCGGCGATGGGCCAGGCCAGCGCGGCGCTGGTTCGCGGCGAACCTTTGCCTGAACACTTGCGCAACTTCGGTCTGAGCAGCGCCATGCTCTCCCCTGCCCGCCTCGCTTGAATGCCCGTCAGGATGACTCGCTCAACGGATTGCGGCACACTCGCAGCGCCTCCTGTTCACGGGGGCGCTGACGCTGCCTGGAGCTCCACTGTCATGACCGCCCCCGAATTCGATCCGGCGCTGGATAACTTCCGCGCCATCGCCGACGCCATCGCCACGCTGTTTTTTCCGCACGCCGAAGTGGTGCTGCACGACCTGCGCACGCAGAAGGTCGACTACATCGCCAACAACCTGTCGAAACGCGAGATTGGCGACGACTCATCGCTGGAAGACATGCTCAGCGAGGATGTCAGCGACAGGAACATTGGCCCGTACGAGAAGCTCAACTGGGACGGTCAGAAGATTCGCAGCCTGAGCAGCGTCCTGCGCGACAGCGAAGGTTTGCCGTTGGCGGTGCTGTGCATCAATCTGAATATTTCGCTGTTCGAGAATGCCAAGGCGGCGCTGGATCTGTTCCTGTCGCCGAGCAAACTGATCCCGCAGCCGGACTCACTGTTTCGCGATGACTGGCAGGAACGCATCAACACCTTCCTCCACGCCTGGCTGCGCGAGCGGCAGTTGAGCCTGAATGTGCTGACCCGTGATCACAAACGTGAACTGGTGCTGGCACTGCACGCCGAGGGCGCGTTCAAGGGCAAGAGCGCCTCGAACTACGTGGCCAATGTGCTGAACATGGGGCGGGCGACGGTGTACAAGCATTTGAAGGAAATGAAGGGCTGAAGATCAAAAGATCGCAGCCTTCGGCAGCTCCTACAGGAGCACGCATTCCCCTGTAGGAGCTGCCGCAGGCTGCGATCTTTTCAATCAGTCGCCGTAAATATCAGACTTGAAATACTTCTCGGAAATCTTCTGGTATTCGCCACTCGCGCGAATGCCATCAATCGCGCCATTCAACTGGCTGACCAGTTCCGCATTGCCCTTGCGCACCGCAATCCCCGCGCCCTCGCCGACGTACTTCGGATCCTTCAACTCAGGCCCGACAAACGCATAGCCCTTGCCGCGCGGCATCGTCAAAAAGTCATTCAGCGGAATGGTGTCAGCGAAAATCGCATCCAGCCGCCCCGCCGCCAGATCCATGTAGATCTCTTCGTTGTTGCTGTAGCGCTTGACGTTGATGCCCTTGGGCTCGAACACCTCGGTGGCGTAACGATCGGTGGTGGTCGCACGCTGAACGCCGACGTTCTTGCCTTTGAGGCTGGCGTATTGATCGTCTACGGTGGCGCCTTCTTTCATCACCAGACGCGACGAGGTGAAGTAGTACTTGTGGGTGAAATCCACCGACTTCTTGCGGTCTTCGTTGATGGTCATCGACGACAGCGCCATGTCGATCTTCTTCACTTTCAGCGAAGGAATCAGACCGTCGAACTCACCTTCGACCCACACGCACTTGACCTTCATCTGCGCGCACAGGGCGTTGCCGATGTCGTAGTCGAAACCGACGATCTCGCCCTTGTCGGTTTTCGAGGCGAATGGCGGGTAAGCGGCTTCGATGCCGATGCGCAGGGTTTGCTCGGCGGCGAACACGCTGGCGCAGGACAACAGGCTGAGGGCCAGACCGGTGATGAGGGGGAGTTTCTTCATGTTCGTTCTCTCGCGGGTTGTTGTTGGTTTGGCAAGACGAAGAAGAGCAGCTGCGAGCAGGGAGCTTCGAGCGGCAAGATTGAAGCATTTTGTACTTGTAAATCCATCTTGGACTTATATGTACAAATCGTCAATTCGGGGCAGAAGCAAAAAGATCGCAGCCTTCGGCAGCTCCTACAGGGGTATGCCGACCCAATGTAGGAGCTGCCGAAGGCTGCGATCTTTTGATTTACTTCTTCCAGCGATCCGCCGCTGCATGATCACTGTCCCGCCCTTCAACCCAACGCGGGCCGTCGCTGGTGTTTTCTTTCTTCCAGAACGGTGCACGGGTTTTCAGGTAGTCCATGACAAAAGCGCAGGCATCGAATGCGGCCCGGCGATGGGCGCTGGCGGCGCCGACGAACACGATTGGCTCGCCCGGCTCGAGCGCGCCGATGCGGTGCAACACTTCCAGTTTCAGCAGCGGCCAGCGCTGCTCGGCTTCGACGGCGATTTTGCCGAGGGCTTTTTCGGTCATGCCCGGATAGTGTTCGAGGAACATCCCCGCCACATCCAGTCCATCGTTGAAATCACGCACGTAGCCGACAAAACTCACCACCGCGCCGACGCCGACATTGGCCGCGTGCATCGCGTTGACTTCAGCGCCCGGGTCGAACGGCGTGGCCTGCACACGAATCGCCATGGCTCAGCCTCCGGTCACGGTGGGGAAAAACGCCACTTCGTCGCCATCGACCACCGGCTCGTCGAGCTGACAGAGGTCTTCATTGCGCGCGCACATCAGGTTCTGTTCGCTCAATACTTCAGCGCCATCCCGTTGCGCCAGCAATGCACGCACGTCATCGACGGTGGCGAAATCACCTTCAACCTTCACCGAATCCACGCCCAGCGCTTCACGGTAACGGGCAAAAAACTTCACGGTCAGGTTCATGGCTGCTCCGCTTGAAAGTGCCCGCTCTTGCCGCCGACCTTCTCCAGCAGACGCACGCTTTCAATGGTCATGCCGCGATCGACGGCTTTGCACATGTCGTAGATGGTCAGGGCGGCTACGCTGGCGGCGGTCAGTGCTTCCATCTCGACGCCGGTCTGCCCGGACAGTTTGCAGCGGGCGACGATGCGCACGGTGTCTGCGCCGTCAGCGCTGAGTTCGACTTTGACGCCGGTGAGCATCAGCGGGTGGCACAGGGGAATCAGATCGCTGGTTTTCTTCGCCGCTTGAATGCCGGCAATGCGCGCCACGGCAAACACATCACCCTTGGGATGGCCGCCGCTGACGATCATCTGCAACGTTTCGGGGAGCATGCGCACCAGCGCTTGGGCCGTCGCTTCACGGAACGTCACGGCTTTTTCGGTGACGTCGACCATGTTGGCGCGACCTTGGGAATCGAGATGAGTCAGCACGGGATTACTCCTGATCAGGAGCGGGGATTGTAAACCTGCGGGTCAAATTTCCGCACCCACGAATATGGTGTTCTCCGTGTAGGAGCTGCCGAAGGCTGCGATCTTTTGACTTTGATCTTTAAAAACAAGATCAAAAGATCGCAGCCTTCGGCAGCTCCTACATTTGGTTTTGTGTTCAGGCATAAAAAAACCGGGCGGCTTTGCGGCCGCCCGGTTTCGTTGACGATGCAGTTACAGATGGGTTTCGGCGTATTCAGCCAGGATCGAGCGAGGCACCCCTTGCAGGGTGATGTGCACACCGTTCGGGAAATCCTTGAAGCGTTCGGTCAGGTAGGTCAGCCCGGAGCTGGTCGCGGACAGGTAAGGGGTGTCGATCTGTGCGAGGTTGCCCAGGCACACCACTTTCGAACCGGCGCCGGCACGGGTGATGATGGTTTTCATCTGGTGCGGTGTGAGGTTCTGGCATTCGTCGATCAGGATCAGGCTTTGCTGGAAGCTGCGACCACGAATGTAGTTGAGTGATTTGAACTGCAGCGGCACTTTGCTGAGGATGTAGTCGACGCTGCCATGGGTGTTTTCGTCATCCATGTGCAAGGCTTCGAGGTTGTCGGTGATGGCGCCCAGCCACGGCTCCATTTTTTCCGCTTCGGTGCCGGGCAGGAAACCGATCTCTTGGTCGAGACCCTGCACGCTGCGGGTGGCAATGATGCGGCGATAACGTTTGCTGACCATGGTCTGCTCGATCGCAGCGGCCAGCGCCAGAATGGTTTTACCGGAGCCTGCCGCACCCGACAGGTTGACCAGATGAATGTCCGGATCGAGCAGCGCGTACAGCGCCAGACTTTGATAGATGTCGCGCGGCTTGAGCCCCCACGCTTCCTGGTGCAGCAGCGGTTCCTGGTGCAGGTCGAGAATCAGCAGGCGGTCTTCTTCAATCTCCTTGATCCAGCCGACGAAGCCCTGTTCATCAATGATGAACTCGTTGATGTGCACGGCCGGCAGGTTGTCGATCAGTTGTACCTGGTGCCAGGTGCGGCCGTGATCCTGACGGGTTTCGACCTTGCTCACGCGGTCCCAGAAGGAGCCGGTCATGTTGTGGTAGCCGTTCGGCAGCAAGGACACGTCGTCGACCAGTTGGTCGGTGCTGTAGTCCTCGGAGGCGATACCGCAGGCGCGCGCCTTCAGGCGCATGTTGATGTCTTTGGTGACCAGCACCACCGGTTTTTTCGGGTCGCGAGTGTGCAGATCGATCAGTTGGTTGATGATTTTGTTGTCGTTCAGATGCTCGGGCAGAATCAGGTTCGACTCGGCCTGCTTGCTCATCAGAATTGACAGCAAGCCCTTCGGCCCGCCCTTGCCGCGCTGGATCGGCACACCCAGTTCGACATCTTCCGGGGACGCATCGCCCAGGGTTTTGTCGATCAGCCGGATGGCCTGACGGCATTCAGCGGCCACGCTGTGATGCCCGCTCTTGAGCTTGTCCAGCTCCTCAAGCACGGTCATCGGGATCGCGACGTGGTGTTCTTCGAAATTCAGCAGGGCGTTTGGATCGTGAATCAATACGTTGGTATCGAGTACATACAGGATTGGCTGGTTGGAGGAAGGGCTACGTCCGTGATCATCCATACTCGGTCACCTATGTCAGAGCCAGTAGACGCAATACCTGAGCGGTGCTGCGCCTCGAAGTGACTGCCGAAATCTCACCTGCGGAGATTCAAGTGACTGCAAACAAACGGGTCTTGGAAGACGCCACCTGTGTTGCAGGTTTCGGCGGTCTGTCTTCGTAATACTCCAAAACCGATGACATAAAAAAGTACTTTGACGGTTTTTTTAAGTTTATTTTGCAAAGTGACGAAAAGCCCTTGGCGGACTCCGTCGACACCGTTAGAGTCGGAAGTCCACCTGCAGCAAATTCTCTGAAAAAATCACCCCAAGCCCAATGTTTCCGGGCATTTAGCGTTTCTCAGCGAAACGCGTCCTGACAGTCTTCCCAACCGATGCCGCTCTGCGCGGTTTGCGTGATCAGCCACGGCAACGAGGTCTTCACCGCGTCCTGTTTCATATTGAAATTGATCACCCCGTGACGCCACAACAGCATCAGGGTCAGCACCCGTTGCGCGCTCGGCGCACCCTTGAGTTTGCCGGCACCGTCCTGGGCATCGATGTCCCACAGCGCCACTTGCAGGCCCTGGGTGTTAAAGAAACCTTGCGCATCGCTGCGACGCTGGCCGTCCGGCGGACGGAACAGCGGCACGTAGTTTTCCGGCAGTTTGTTCTTCACCAGATCGGCGCTGCGCCGCACTGAATCCTGCCAGTCCTGCCAGTGGCTGTGGGAGCGGAACTCCCAGCCCTGCACGCCGACGCACTGTCTGGAGAACTCGGTTTGCAGGCTGCTCACCGAACGATCGCTCAGGCGTGCCTGAATATCCTTGCCCAACACAAAGAACGTGCCGCTCAGATTGGCCTTGCGCAGATAGCCGGTGAGCCAGTCGGTATTGTCCGGTTGCAGATTCGCGGCGCTGTCGAAAGTCAGCAGAAACAGCCGGTCGTGCATCTCGTCGCCGTTGCGCTCGTAGTCGCCGAAACGATCGACTTCGCTGCTGGTCTGCGGAAACAGCGCGGCCTTGCGCATCAGCTCATCGAGATACTGCACATGAAAGATCCGGCTCGGCTCGGCCCACTTGGTGTAATAGCTGTCATCGCTGACGACGAATTTGGCGGCTTGCTCGCGCAGGGTCGGCAGGTCTTCGACGAGGAAGCAGAACGAGGCGTCCTGATCGCAGCTTTGCTGGGCGTAGTTGTAGTTGGCCAACAGGCGCTGCCAGAGACGCTGACGCAGGCTGTTGACCGCGTCGATATTCACTGTGCGCAGGCCGAGGCGCTGGGCCAGCGCGATTTCGTCCAGCGCTTCGGTGCCGAGCAGGCCCCGGGCGAACATGAGGATTTCGGCGCGCGAGGCGACGTCGAACAGCGTCGGGCTGCTGAGCTGCTCCGGCCAGGTGCTGCGATCCAGCGTCGCCACATCGCCCGGCGCCGCGATGGCACCGAAGCTCAACAGCCACGCGGTGAATAAAAGAACAATACGCAAAGGGGCGTCTCCGTAACAAAACCCGCGCGGCACTATAGCTGATCCCACACGATTCCCCGCAGCAACGCCGATTTCCATGTGGGAGCGAGCCTGCTCGCGAATGCGATTTCAAATTCACCTTAGATGTCGACTGATACTCCGCTTTCGCGAGCAGGCTCGCTCCCACAGGGGTTTGAGGTGAGCCGTCGATCACCTATGGGCTTGATAGCTGGAGTCAACACCGACAACCCCCTAGAATCGCCCCCACGATTAAAGGAGACGACTTCATGCTGATGGTGATTTCCCCCGCCAAGACCCTCGATTACGAAACACCGCCGGCGATCCAGCGCTTCACCCAGCCGCAGTACCTCGACCATTCTCAGGAACTGATCCAGCAATTGCGCGACCTGACCCCGGCGCAGATCAGTGAGCTGATGCACGTGTCCGACAAGATCGGCGGCCTCAACGCCGCGCGTTTCGGCAGCTGGACGCCCGCGTTCACCCCGGAAAACGCCAAGCAAGCGCTGCTCGCATTCAAGGGCGACGTCTATACCGGCCTCGACGCACAATCTTTCAGCGAAGCCAATTTCGACTACGCGCAAAAGCATCTGCGCATGCTCTCCGGCCTCTATGGTCTGCTGCGCCCGCTCGACCTGATGCAACCGTATCGCCTGGAAATGGGCACCAAACTGGCCAACGCCCGTGGCAAAGACCTGTACGCGTTCTGGGGCACGCGCATCAGTGAATGGTTGAACGAAGCGCTGGCCGATCAGGGCGACGACGTGCTGCTCAACCTCGCATCCAACGAATACTTCTCGGCGGTTAAACGCACGGCGTTGAACGCGCGGATCATTAACACCGAGTTCAAGGATCAGAAGAACGGCCAGTACAAGATCATCAGCTTCTACGCGAAAAAGGCCCGAGGCCTGATGAGCCGTTTCGTGATTCAGGAAAAGATCAACGATCCCGCCCAGCTCAAGCAGTTCGATGTGCAGGGTTATCGCTACAGCGCCGAACAGTCGAAACCTGACAACCTGGTATTTCTGCGCGACCACGCCCCCGAATAAAGCATGCCTAATGCACGACTCTTTTTATAAAGAGTCGTGCAGCTCGCACGACGTCAAAAATCCCTCGCTTGATTTCGCCATTTTTATGGCGCCAGAAAACAATCCCTGTCTTTTCTAATTTTAGTTTCACTCGACACTGATCATTTTTTTCAGTAGTGGCACGTAAATTTTTTCAAGGTAGTGGCACAAAACTATCTAGCGCAATGACGCCCCTATCAATAAAGGGCGAAACGGAAAGTGCTATCAAATTGAGACCAGTGCCATCTTTGTCAATATTTCAAAAAATTTCAGATGGCGCGATGAGCGGACTGGAACTATGTCCAAATGCGTAGTTCATACCACCGGTAACGATTCTCGCCGAGTTTGTACGAGATAACTTACGTAGGACAATTAGCCATGTAACCAAGTTGTCACAGCAACTTGCCTAGATGACTAATCGGTCGCAAAGCACACTGAAGGACAGGAGATACGCAGCATTAATATCCCCTACAAGGCCAAGGCCGCGCCCCTATAAACGTGCTCGCCTGAGCACCAAACCGCTTGATCTACGGGCCTTCCTGCCCGCCATCAAGCGCGCAAGACGAATGCACCTGAGTCTTCCACAAGGAAGATCCGCTGCATAACAGGGCAAGTCATAACTATAAGGCCTGGTTGCGCACATCTTGAGTGCACTTATTTAGACACTCGGAACTTTGTATGCCTGCACACGGCATTGTGGCGCCTGTAAGCCGCACTTTCGAGTGCACTAGTGAACGCTGAACACCATTAACTCCGGCCTTCTAAGGCCTGATATATACAGAGGTAATTGCGATGCGCATCAGCATATTTGGTTTGGGTTACGTTGGCGCAGTATGTGCCGGTTGCCTGTCTGCACGGGGCCATGACGTGGTTGGCGTCGATGTTGCCAAAGACAAGATCGACATGATCAACGCTGGCAAATCTCCCATTGTTGAACCGGGCCTGGGCGAACTTCTGCAACAGGGTATTCAAACCGGTCGTCTGCGTGGCACGACCAACTTCGCCGAAGCGATTCGTGACACTGACCTGTCGATGATCTGCGTCGGTACGCCGAGCAAAAAGAATGGCGACCTCGAACTGAACTACATCGAAGCGGTGTGCCGCGAGATCGGTTTTGTCCTGCGTGAAAAAACCACCCGCCACACCATCGTTGTACGCAGCACCGTATTGCCGGGCACTGTTGCCAACGTAGTAATCCCGATTCTTGAAGACTGCTCCGGCAAGAAAGCTGGCGTCGACTTCGGTGTTGCGGTCAACCCGGAATTCCTGCGTGAATCCACCGCCATCGCCGACTACGACCTGCCACCGATGACCGTCATCGGCGAATTCGACAAGGCTTCGGGCGACGTTCTGCAATCGCTTTACGAAGAACTCGACGCGCCGATCATCCGCAAGGACATCGCCGTTGCCGAGATGATCAAGTACACCTGCAACGTCTGGCACGCGACCAAAGTGACCTTCGCCAACGAGATCGGCAACATCGCCAAAGCGGTCGGCGTCGATGGCCGTGAAGTGATGGAAGTGGTTTGCCAGGACAAGACCCTCAACCTGTCCCAGTACTACATGCGCCCGGGCTTCGCCTTCGGCGGTTCGTGCCTGCCGAAAGACGTGCGTGCCCTGACCTACCGCGCAGGTTCCCTGGACGTCGAAGCGCCGCTGCTCAACTCGCTGATGCGCAGTAACGAATCGCAAGTGCAGAACGCCTTCGACATCGTTGAAAGCCACGACAAACGCAAAGTCGCCCTCCTCGGCCTGAGCTTCAAGGCCGGCACCGACGACCTGCGCGAAAGCCCGCTGGTCGAGCTGGCCGAGATGCTGATCGGCAAGGGTTACGACCTGAGCATCTACGACAGCAACGTCGAGTACGCCCGTGTTCACGGCGCGAACAAAGACTACATCGAGTCGAAAATCCCGCACGTATCGTCCCTGCTCAACGCGGACTTCGATTCGGTGATCGACAACTCCGACGTGATCATCCTCGGCAACCGCGACGAGAAATTCCGCGCGCTGGCGCAACAGGCTCCGCATGGCAAACAGGTCATCGACCTGGTCGGCTTCATGGCCAAAGCCACCGACGCCGGTACTCGCACCGAAGGTATCTGCTGGTAAAGCAGACGTTGCCCGGCGCCGCCCTCGCGACGCCGTGCAACAGAACCCAAATGTAGGAGCTGCCGAAGGCTGCGATCTTTACCGGCAACGCTTGAGTTCCGAGTGAACCGGCAAAGATCAAAAGATCGCAGCCTTCGGCAACTCCTACAGGGACTCACGGATTGCAGCGAGCCCTGTAGGAGCTGTCGAGTGAAACGGGGCTGCGATCTTTACCGGCAACGCTTGAGTTCCGAGTGAACCGGCAAAGATCAAAAGATCGCAGCCTTCGGCAGCTCCTACAGGGATCACCCGAATTGCGCGTGACATCGCAGTTTTTTGTAAGCCTGCCTTAACCCCATCGGGCCCGGCCCGAGATAGAGACGGATGCAGATTATGCACAGGCTAAAACACGGCCTACTTCAGGCCGCCGGTTGGCTGTTCTACCTAAGTTTGTTGATGGGCCTGGCCTTGATGCTGCCCACGTCCACATTCGACTCCGAGTCGAAGGACTTCATTTTCCTGATTGGCGCCGTGGGTATCTGGCGCTACTCGATGGGTGCAACGCACTTTGTGCGCGGCATGATTTTTCTCTACATCGTTTATCCGCACCTGCGCCGTAAAGTGCGCAAGCTGGGTAAAGCGGCGGATCCGTCGCATGTGTTTCTGATGGTCACCAGTTTCCGTATCGACGCGCTGACCACAGCGCAGGTCTACAGCTCGGTGATCCGCGAAGCCATCGACTGCGAACTGCCGACCACCGTGGTCTGCTCGATCGTGGAAATGTCCGATGAGCTGCTGGTCAAGGCGCTGTGGGCGCGGATGAATCCGCCAGAGCGCGTCAAGCTCGACTTTGTGCGCATTCCCGGCACCGGTAAACGTGATGGCCTGGCCTACGGTTTCCGCGCGATCTCCCGTCACCTGCCGGACGACCGTGCAGTCGTCGCCGTGATCGATGGCGACACCGTGCTCGGCGAAGGCACCGTGCGCAAGACCGTGCCGTGGTTCCAGCTGTTCGGCAACGTCGGCGGCCTGACCACCAACGAATTCTGCGAAGTGCGCGGCGGCTACATCATGAGCGAATGGCACAAGCTGCGTTTCGCCCAGCGCCACATCAACATGTGCTCGATGGCCCTGTCCAAACGCGTACTGACCATGACCGGGCGTATGTCGGTATTCAAAGCGTCTGTGGTGACCAACCCGGAATTCATCGCCGACGTTGAGAGCGACTCGCTGCAACACTGGCGTCTGGGCCGTTTCAAGTTTTTGACCGGCGACGACAAGTCGAGCTGGTTCAGCCTGATGCGCCTTGGCTACGACACCTTCTACGTGCCTGACGCGGCGATCAACACCGTTGAACACCCGCCGGAAAAGAGTTTCATCAAAGCCAGCCGCAAACTGATGTTCCGCTGGTACGGCAACAACCTGCGCCAGAACTCGCGAGCACTGGGCCTGGGTGTGAAACGCCTCGGCGCCTTCACCTCGGTGGTGCTGTTCGACCAGCGCGTATCGATGTGGACGTCCCTGCTCGGCCTGACCGTGGCGATCATTGCCAGCTTCAAATACGGCACCGCGTTCATCCTCGTTTACCTGCTGTGGATCGGCATCACCCGCCTGATTCTGACCCTGCTGCTGTCGTGCTCCGGTCACCGCATCGGCCCGGCTTATCCCGCGATTCTTTATTACAACCAGATCGTCGGCGCGCTGGTGAAGATCTACGTGTTCTTCCGCCTCGACCAACAATCCTGGACACGCCAACCCACATCCCTGACCCGTGATCTCGCCAGCTTTCAACGTTGGTTCAACACCTGGTCGTCTCGGACCATGACCTTCTCCGCCGGCAGCATTTTTGTCGCCGTGCTGCTGATGATGGTCTGACCCGCCCCTATTGAATTAACAAGGAAATCGCCCCTATGAATACCGCCGTCAACGCCAACGTAGTGCATGAATCCGAAGCCCAGCGCCAACACGCCCGCGTGAAAATCCCGGCCAAACTGCGCTTTTTCGGCCCCGACCGGACACCGGTTGAAGCGCGGGTCATCGACCTGTCGGCCGGTGGTCTGGCGTTCAACGCCGGGCAGTTGCCGCTCAAGGCTGGCGATGTGCACAAGGCGCGTCTGCAATTCGTCATCGACAACCTCGGGCTGGCGATGGATGTAGAGCTGCAGATCCGTTCTTACGACCGCCAGACCGGCCGCGTCGGTTGCCAGTTTCAGAACCTCGAGCCGCAGGACATTTCCACCCTGCGCCACTTGATCACTTCGCACCTGGCCGGCGACATCGTCAGCATGGGTGAAGTGCTGGCAACGCTGCAGCGCGACAACTTCACCAAGGCGCGCAAAGTGAAGGACGGCGGCTCCGGCATGACCCCGTTCGGTCGACTGAAAGCAGTGACCTTCAGCGCCGGTGTGTTTGTCGTCGGTCTGGTCGCGGCGGGCTTCATTTTCAAATCGGTGTACGGCATGTACTTCGTCAGCCACGCGCAGGCTGGTCTGGTCAGCGTGCCGGGGATGAACATCACCATGCCCCGCGACGGCACCGTGCAGAGCCTGATCAAGTCCGACGGCGTTGCCGCCAAAGGCGCGCCACTGGCGACCTTCAGCACCAGCATGCTCGACGTGCTCAAGGGCCATCTGGAAGAAGATCAACTGTCCCCGGCCAAGGTTGAAGAACTGTTCGGCAAACAAATGACCGGCACCCTGACTTCGCCCTGCGATTGCACCGTGGCCCAGCAACTGGTGGCTGACGGTCAATACGCGAGCAAGGGCGACGTGATCTTCCAACTGGTGCCGCGCAACACCCAGGCCACCGTTGATGCGCGCTTCTCCTATCGCCAGTTCGGCGATGTGCGTCCGGGCACCCCGGTGAGCTTCCAGATCGCCGGCGAAGACAAGACCCGCACCGGCAAGATCGTCAGCAGCACCAGCCTGAAAAGCGCCGACCTGTCCTCTGACATCCGCGTACAGATCCAGCCAGACGAGCCGCTCGACAGCAACCTCGCCGGCCGCCCGGTGGAAGTCAACAGCGACCGTGGCCCGAACCTGAACTGGCTGATCGACAAAGCCATGGCTGCCGGTCTTTAAGTCGAGGACATGCCTGTGACTACTCCTATCTTGAACACACCGCCGACCCTGTGGGAGCGAGCCTGCTCGCGAAAGGGTCCGCACGGTTTGTCTGATGTACCGAGTCGACTGCTTCGCGAGCAGGCTCGCTCCCACATGGGATTGATGGTGTGCTCGCTGGCATTGGCAGTTTCTCTGGCCGGTTGCGCCGGCCTGCCCGATCAGCGTCTGGCCAACGAAGCGCTGAAGCGTGGCGACACTGCCACCGCTGCGCAGAATTATCAGCAACTGGCCGATCTGGGTTACAGCGAAGCGCAAGTCGGCCTCGCCGATATCCAGGTCGACAGCCGCGACCCTGAGCAAATGAAACAGGCCGAAGCGACTTACCGCGCCGCCGCCAGTGTTTCGCCGCGTGCTCAGGCGCGTCTGGGCCGCTTGCTGGTGGCCAAACCGGGTTCCACCGAAGCCGAGCACCACGAAGCCGAAACCCTGCTGAAAAAAGCCGCCGCCAATGGCGAAGGCAACACATTGATCCCGCTGGCGATGCTCTACCTGCAATACCCGCACAGCTTCCCGAACATCAACGCACAGCAGCAGATCGATCAATGGCGCAAATCCGGTTATCCGGAAGCAGGTCTGGCGCAGGTGCTGCTGTATCGCACCCAAGGCACCTACGACCAGCACCTGGATGACGTGGAAAAAATCTGCAAAGCCGCGCTCAACACCACCGACATCTGCTACGTCGAACTGGCCACGGTCTATCAGAAACGTGCCCAGCCAGAACAGCAAGCCGAGCTGATCAAGCAGATGCAGGCCGGCTACAGCCGTGGCACCGTCACCGCCCAGCGCGTCGATTCCGTGGCCCGTGTATTGGCCGATTCGACCCTCGGCAAGCCCGACGAAAAAACCGCGCAGTCGCTGCTTGAGCCGATCGCTCCGGGCTACCCGGCGTCGTGGGTGACCCTCGCGCAATTGCTTTACGACTACCCGGAACTGGGCGACGTCGACCAGATGATGAAGTACCTCGACAACGGCCGCGCCGCCGACCAGCCGCGCGCCGAGCTGTTGCTGGGCAAGCTCTACTACGAAGGCAAAATGGTCCCGGCTGACGCCAAAGTTGCTGAAGAACATTTCCAGAAAGCCGTTGGCCGCGAAGTCGCCGCCGACTACTACCTCGGCCAGATCTATCGCCGTGGCTACCTCGGCAAGGTCTATCCGCAGAAGGCGCTCGACCACTTGCTGACCGCTGCGCGCAACGGCCAAAACAGCGCCGACTTCGCCATCGCGCAACTGTTCTCCCAAGGCAAGGGCACCAAGCCCGATCCGCTCAACGCCTACGTCTTCAGCCAACTGGCCAAGGCGCAAAACACCCCGCAAGCCGATGAGCTGGCGACCACCCTCGCCGCGCAATTGCCGCCCGAGCGTCTGGCCGAAGCCCAACGTCTGCTGCAACAGGAGCAAGCCAGCCGTGGCGCTCTGAACCAGAACACGCTGCAACTGCACGCCCTGCAAGAAGAAGACGGCGAGGAAAAATTATGAAGTTGAATCCATTTGTGAAGGCCGGCATTGGCCTCACTTTCGCGCTGATCTGGTCTTGCCCGACACTGGCCGCGATGACTGAAACCAAGAACTTCGGCCTCGAAGTGAAAGTCACCGGCCAGTCCGAAGACGACCGCGACCTCGGCACCGCCAGCGGCGGCGACGTCAACGGCGTCGGCCTCGACCTGCGTCCGTGGATCTACGGCGAAAGCGGCGCGTGGAGCGCCTACGCCATGGGTCAGGCCGTGACCTCGACCGACATCATCGAAACCGACACCCTGCAACAATCCGACGGTGAACAAGCCACCGACAACGGTGATCGCAAAACCAAGAAAAACTACCTGGCGATGCGCGAGTTCTGGGTAGGCTACAGCGGCCTCACGCCGTACCCGGGCGAGATGCTCAAGTTCGGTCGCCAGCGCCTGCGCAATGACGATGGCCAATGGCGCGACACCAACATCGAAGCGCTGAACTGGACCTTCGACACCACCCTGTTGCGCGCCAACGCCGGTGTCGCCGAACGCTTCAGCGAATACCGCACCGACTTGAAAGAGCTGGCGCCGAAAGACAAAGATCGCCTGCACGCCTACGCCGATGCCGCTTACCAGTGGACGCCGGGCCAGTGGGTCGGCATTCGTGGTCACCATACCCACGACGACGGCAAACTCGATTACGCCGAGCTGGGTGTCCCGCGCGACTCGCTGGATAAAACCGAGAACGGCGACATCAGCTGGCTCGGCCTGACCGCCGACAGCGACGCCTACAACTGGCGCAACACCAACACCGTCAACTACTGGGGCAGCATCACCGGCATGAGCGGCGACCGTGACACGGTCAACGCGCTGAACGCCGATGGTTCGCGCCCGGCGCAAGCCAAGCGCAGCGATGACGTCAACGGCTGGGCCACCGACATCGGTGTGCGTCTGCGCCTCGATCCGCAATGGCAAGTCGGCGGTGCGTATGCCCGCGCCAGCGCCGATTACGAACAGAATGGTCTGGAGAGCAACCGCTCCAACTACACCGGTACGCGCTCGCGGGTTCACCGTTTCGGCGAAGCCTTCCGTGGCGAAATGAACAACATGCAAACCGCGACGTTGTTCGGTTCGTGGATGGTCAACGACGAGTACGACGCCAGCCTGATCTACCACAAATTCTGGCGTGTCGACGGCAACAAGCCGGTCGGCAGCAACGGCATCAACGCCGTGGAAAACAACACCGACGACGCCACCGGCGCCATTCTTTCCAGCACCTCGCTGCCGCTTGAAGACGGCAACAAGGATCTCGGTCAGGAGATGGATCTGGTCGTCACCAAGTACTTCAAGCAAGGCCTGTTGCCGGCGGCGTTGAGCCAGTCGATCGACGAGCCTTCGGCCCTCGTGCGTTTCCGTGGCGGTGTGTTCAAACCGGGCGATGCCTACGGCAAGCAGGTTGATTCGTACATGCACCGCGCGTTCATCGACGTGATCTGGCGCTTCTGATGCAAACCGCCAAGGGAGTGCCCGACATGATCAGCACCAGGATAGGCTCACTCAGCCTGCTGGCCGGCGCGATGCTGCTGGCCAGCGCCGGCGCCTTCGCCAATGTGGAGCCGACGGCGCCGCAACCGGCCAAGCCGGCCACCGTGGCCAAAGAGCTGCAACAAGCCAAGACCTACACCGTCAGCAGCGCGCCAACCGACGCGCTGAATCTGGCCGCGCCGAAATTGCCTGACCTGTCCGGCTTCACCGCCGAAGCCGCTGCGGCGAAAATCGTCCGCAGCAAACCGGGCAAGATCAGCGTGCGCCGGATGATGCAGGAAGACGCGCTGAAGGACTTTATCGGCGGCGACAACAAGATGGCCGAATGGGTGGTGCGTCAGCACGGCATCCCGCAGGCGATCTTCGTCGACGACGGCTACATCAACCTCAAGGATCTGGCGAAGAAGCTGCCCAAGCAGTACTTCAGCGAGACCTCGCCGGGCGTGTACCTGTCGAAGCTGCCAATCGTCGTCGGCCGTAAAGGCATCCTCGAAATCGACGGCCAGACCCAGGAACTGCGCCTGTCGCAAGAGGCCGGTTCGTTCCTGGTCAACGACGGTCAGCTGTTCGTGCGTGACACCAAGATCACTGGCTGGCGCGAGAAGGAAAACGGCCCGGCGACCTTCCGTTCGCCGAAGGAATTCCGTCCGTTCCTGCTGGCCTGGGGCGGCACCGAGACCTACATCGTCAACAGCAAGATGGCCAGCTTCGGCTACGCCAACAGTAAGTCGTACGGCGTGAGTATTTCCCAATACACGCCGAACATGGCCAAGGTGCTCAAGCGTCCTGAACCGACAGGCTGGATCGTCGGCTCCGAGTTCTCGGACATGTGGTACGGCTTCTACTGCTACGAGACCCGCGACTTCGTGGTCAAGGGCAACACCTACAAAGACAACATCGTTTACGGCATCGACCCGCACGACCGTTCCCACGGCCTGATCATTGCCGAGAACACTGTGCACGGCACGAAGAAGAAGCACGGGATCATTATTTCCCGTGAGGTCAACGACAGCTTCATCTTCAACAACAAGAGCTTCGACAACCACCTCTCGGGCCTGGTGATCGACCGTAACAGCGTCAACAACATCATTGCCTACAACGAGATCTACAAGAACCACACCGACGGCATCACGCTCTACGAGTCCGCCGACAATCTGCTGTGGGGCAACAAGGTCATCAGCAACAAACGCCACGGCATCCGTATTCGTAACAGCGTGAACATCCGCCTCTACGAAAACGTCGCCATGGCCAACGGCCTGACCGGCGTTTACGGCCACATCAAGGATCTGAGCGACACCGACCGTGACATCAAGCTCGACCCGTTCGATGCGCAGGTGTCGCTGATCGTCGTCGGCGGTGAGCTGGCGGCCAACGGCAGCGGCCCGCTGTCGATCGATTCGCCTTTGAGTGTCGAGCTGTATCGCGTGTCGATGCTGGCGCCGACCAAATCCAGCGGCATCAGCTTCAACGGCATCCTCGGCGAGCGCCAGGATGAAATTCTCGACCTGCTGGTGCGCCAGCAGAAAGCCGTGCTGATCGACCCTGTCGAACGCCAGACCGAAATGCAGGACTGAGGATAATTTTATGCACCCACACTTGATCAAATTACTCAGCCTGTCGGCCCTGACCGTGGGCATTCTCGCGGCCAGCAACGGCGCCCGTGCCGATGAAAGCGCTGCCGCCACGCCGCCGAAGTTCAGCGCCGAACCGTGCTGCAACCTGTGCCCGGCCGCCCATGACGCGAAGAACTACACCACGCGTTATCAGCAGAACTTCACCACCCTGGTGCAGGCACAAGGCGACTGGTTGTTCCGGACGCAGGAAGACCTGCGCACCGAGTTCGACACCACCCCGGCCGGCTACAAACGCCTGCAACAACTGCACGATGCGTTCAAGGCCAAAGGCGTTGAGCTGGTGATCGTTTACCAGCCGACCCGTGGCCTGGTGAACCGCAACAAGCTCAACCCGCAGGAAAAAGCCGCGTTCGATTACGAGAAAGCGCTGGGCAACTACAAGACCATGCTCGGCCGTTTCGCCAAGATGGGTTACGTGGTGCCGGACCTGTCGCCGCTGACCAACGAATCGCTGCCGGACACCCTGCCCGCCCACGATTTCTACTTCCGCGGCGACCAACACTGGACGCCATACGGTGCACAGCGCACGGCGAAAATCGTCGCCGAGAAGGTCAAGCAGATCCCGGCCTTCGCCGACGTGCCCAAGCGTGAATTCGAAACCAAACGCTCCGGGCGCATGGGCAAAACCGGCACCCTGCACAACATGGCCGGGCAACTGTGCGGCACCAGTTACGCGATCCAGTACATGGATCAGTTCACCACCGAGCCTAAGGGCGAGGCTGGCGACGGCGACCTGTTCGGTGATTCCGGCAACCCGCAAATCACCCTCGTCGGTACTTCGCACAGCGGCAAGAACTACAACTTCGCCGGTTTCCTCGAAGAAGCCATCGGCGCCGACATTCTCAACGTCGCGTTCCCCGGCGGTGGTCTGGAAGGTTCGATGCTGCAGTACCTCGGCAGCGACGAATTCCAGAAGACCCCGCCGAAAATTCTCATCTGGGAATTCTCGCCTCTGTACCGCCTCGATCAGGAGACCATCTATCGCCAGATGATGTCCCTGCTCGACAACGGCTGCGAAGGCAAAGACGCACAGATGTCCGCGAGCACCACGCTCAAACCGGGCGGCAAACAAGAACTGCTGGTCAACAGCAAGAACCTGAACCTGCAAAACAGCAGCCATCAGGTCGACATCCGCTTCGCCGACCCTTCGGTGAAAACCCTGCAAGCCACCCTCTGGTACATGAACGGTCGCCACGAGGACATCAAGATCGAGAAACCGGAAACCTCCGACACCGACGGTCGTTTCGCCTTTGAGTTGCGCACGGACGAAGACTGGGCCACGCAGAACCTGCTGGCGGTCGAAGTTCAGGGCCCGGAAGCGGGCACCGCGCCACAAAAAGTCGAAGCGAAAATCTGCAAACGCAACGTATTCCC
This sequence comes from Pseudomonas rustica, assembly GCF_049959085.1. Taxonomy (NCBI): domain Bacteria; kingdom Pseudomonadati; phylum Pseudomonadota; class Gammaproteobacteria; order Pseudomonadales; family Pseudomonadaceae; genus Pseudomonas; species Pseudomonas rustica. The sequence goes on from NZ_CP188200.1 coordinate 4,512,196, forward strand.
GGGCGCTGGGCAACAAACCGCTCAGGTCGGGCAATGAGGTCTGCTATGCGAAATCCGAAACTCAAAAATCTGTTGGCACCGACGCTGCTGAGCCTGGCGATGTTCGCCGGGGCGACTCAGGCCGCCGCGCCACTGCGTCCACCGCAGGGCTATTTCGCGCCTGTGGATAAATTCAAGACCGGCGACAACAGCGAAGGCTGCGACGCCATGCCGACGCCGTACACCGGGCCGCTGCAATTTCGCAGCAAATACGAAGGCTCGGACAAGGCGCGTTCGACGCTGAATGTGCAGTCGGAAAAAGCTTTTCGCGACACCACCAAAGACATCACCACGCTGGAACGCGGCACCGCCAAACGGGTGATGCAGTTCATGCGCGACGGTCGTCCGGAACAGCTCGACTGCACGCTGAACTGGCTGACCGCGTGGGCCAAGGCCGACGCGTTGATGTCGAAAGACTTCAACCACACCGGCAAGTCGATGCGCAAATGGGCGTTGGGCAGCATGGCCTCTTCGTACATTCGCCTGAAGTTCTCCGACTCGCATCCGCTGGCGCAGCATCAGCAGGAAGCGCAGGTGATCGAGGCGTGGTTCAGCAAAATGGCCGATCAGGTGGTCAGCGACTGGGACAACCTGCCGCTGGAAAAAACCAACAATCACTCGTACTGGGCCGCATGGTCGGTGATGGCGACCTCGGTCGCGACCAACCGCCGCGACCTGTTTGACTGGGCGGTGAAGGAATACAAGGTCGGCGCCAATCAGGTCGATGCCGACGGTTACCTGCCGAACGAACTCAAGCGCCAGCAACGCGCCCTCGCCTATCACAACTACGCCCTGCCGCCGCTGGCGATGATCGCCAGTTTTGCCCAGGTCAATGGTGTTGATTTGCGCCAGGAGAACAACGGTGCGCTGAAGCGTCTGGGTGATCGGGTGTTGTCGGGGGTGAAAGATCCGGACGAATTCGAGAAGAAGAACGGCAAAGAGCAGGACATGACCGACTTGAAAGAGGACATGAAATTCGCCTGGCTAGAACCGTTCTGCACGCTCTACACCTGTGCGCCGGATGTCATCGAGAAGAAGCGCGGCATGCAGCCGTTCAAGACCTTCCGCCTCGGCGGCGACCTGACCAAGGTCTACGACCCGTCCCATGAAAAGGGCAACAAAGGCTCTTGAAAGGCGAAAAGCGAAAGCCCCTCACCCTAACCCTCTCCCGGAGGGAGAGGGGACTGACCGAGGTGGTTGTGCGAGTTACGCCGAAATGAAATACCGAGTCGATCTCAGGCTTTGAAAACAACCGAGATCAGGCTGTAAGGAAATACCGAGTCGATCTCCATTTTTGAAAACCATGGAGATCAGGCTCCCTCTCCCTCCGGGAGAGGGCGGGGGGTGAGGGGCGCGGTCTGACGGCCAGCTCCGACCTCAAGCAAGCACTGTGTCACCCCTCCACTACCACGGGGGGTTTGGGGGGGCTTTGGCCCTTGACTGTTGGTTCAAACATGGAGAGATCGGGATGGTATTTTCATCCAACGTGTTCCTGTTTCTGTTCTTGCCGATCTTTCTCGGCTTGTACTACTTGAGCGGGCAACGCTATCGCAATTTGCAGCTGCTGATCGCCAGCTACGTGTTCTATGCCTGGTGGCGTGTGGACTTCCTCGCGCTGTTCGCTGCCGTCACATTGTGGAACTACTGGATCGGCCTCAAAGTCGGTGCCGCCGGTGTCAGAACCAAACCGGCGCAGCGCTGGCTGCTGCTCGGTGTCGCAGTCGATTTGTGCATCCTCGGCTACTTCAAGTACGCCAACTTCGGCGTCGACAGCATCAACGCGATGATGACGTCGGTGGGTCTGTCGCCGTTCATCCTCACCCACGTACTGCTGCCGATCGGTATCTCGTTCTACATCTTCGAATCGATCAGCTACATCATCGACGTGTATCGCGGCGACACCCCGGCCACGCGCAACCTGATCGACTTCGCGGCGTTCGTAGCGATCTTCCCGCACTTGATTGCCGGCCCGGTGCTGCGTTTCCGCGACCTCGCCGACCAGTTCAACAACCGCACGCACACCCTCGATAAATTCTCCGAGGGCTGCACGCGGTTCATGCAGGGTTTCATCAAGAAAGTCTTCATCGCCGACACCCTCGCGGTGGTCGCTGACCATTGCTTCGCCCTGCAAAACCCGACCACCGGCGATGCCTGGCTCGGCGCACTGGCCTACACCGCACAGCTGTATTTCGACTTCTCCGGTTACAGCGACATGGCGATTGGTCTGGGCTTGATGATGGGTTTCCGTTTCATGGAAAACTTCAAACAGCCGTACATCAGCCAGTCGATCACCGAGTTCTGGCGTCGCTGGCACATCAGCCTGTCGACCTGGCTGCGTGACTATCTGTACATCACCCTCGGCGGTAACCGCAAAGGCACGCTGATGACCTATCGCAACCTGTTCCTGACCATGCTCCTCGGTGGTCTGTGGCACGGCGCGAACATCACCTACATCGTCTGGGGCGCCTGGCACGGCATGTGGCTGGCGATTGAAAAAGCGCTGGGCCTGAACACTTCGCGACGCAGCCTCAACCCGATCCGCTGGGCGCTGACCTTCCTGCTCGTGGTGATGGGCTGGGTGATCTTCCGCGCCGAAAACCTGCATGTCGCCGGCCGTATGTACGGCGCCATGTTCAGCTTCGGTGAATGGTCGTTGTCGGAACTCAATCAGGCCAGCCTCACCGGTCTGCAAGTGGCAACTCTGGTTGTGGCGTACGTGACGCTGGCGTTCTTCGGCCTGCGCGATCTGTACACCAACCAGCCACCGGCCAAGAGCAAACCTGAAGTCAACGTTGAGGCCAACGGCCCTGCCACGGCGACTCCGGGAATGATTAAAGCCGCACCCGGCGAAAACCCGGCGAGCATCCATGAGCCTGGCTACACCGTCGGCGTCGAAGCCCAGGTGCAACCGGCCTACTGGAGCGCGGACTGGTCGCGCTACGTGATGCGCGGTCTGATCCTGCTGCTGTTCATCGCCTCGATTCTCAAACTCTCGGCGCAAAGCTTCTCGCCGTTCCTTTACTTCCAGTTCTGAGGGATCTGACATGACCCGCTCATTACGCATCTTCTACATCGCCCTGTTCCTGGTGACCCTGTTGGTCTTGGGTCTGTGGTCGGTTCGCAGCTTCTTCGGCTTCAGCACCAATGCCGATGCGACGGTGCTCAACGGTCGCTGGACCAAGGCTGTGGAAACGCACTACGACGATGAATTCCCGATCAAGCGTCTGGGCACCAACCTCTGGGCCGCGCTGGATTTCAAACTGTTCAACGAAGGTCGTCCGGGCGTGGTGCTCGGTCGCGATCAGTGGTTGTACAGCGATGAGGAATTCAACCCGATCGTCAACGAAGAGCTGAACCTGCAAGGCAACTACGCGCTGGTTGAAGGCGTGCGCCAGACCCTGAAAGCGAAAGGCGTGAAACTGGTGATGGCAATCGTGCCGGCCAAGGTTCGTCTGTACCCGGAGCATCTGGGTGAAGTGAAACCGGCGAGCATCCACGAAAATCTCTATCAGGATTTCCATGCTCGTGTAGCCGCCGACAAGATCCTCGCCCCTGACCTGCTCAAGCCGTTCCAGCAGGCCAAGCAAAGTGGTCAGCAAGTGTTCCTGCGCACCGACACGCACTGGACGCCGGAAGGCGCCGAGATTGCCGCCAACACCCTGGCGAAAACCATCGCCGACAAGTTCCCGCTGAGCGGCGAGCCGCAACGCTTCGTCACCACGCCGGCGGAGAAGGTCACTCACAAGGGCGATCTGCGTCTGTTCCTGCCGCTCGATCCGCTGTTTGAAAACCTGATGCCGGCGCAAGAGCCGCTGCAAAAGCGCAACACCGTCGCGGCTGGCGATCAGCCTGCCGGTGACGACGCGCTGTTCGCCAGCAATGAAGTGCCGGTGGCACTGGTCGGCACCAGCTACAGCGCCAACCCCAACTGGAACTTCGTCGGTGCCCTGAAACAAGCGCTGCACAGCGACGTGGTGAGCTACGCCGAAGACGGCCACGGCCCGATCCTGCCGATGCTCAGCTACCTGAAAAGCGATGACTTCAAGAACAGCCCGCCACAGGTGCTGATCTGGGAGTTTCCTGAACGATATCTGCCTGTGAACAACGAAATCGGCGACGCCGACCCGCAGTGGGTCGCAGAGCTTAAACAAGCCGGCGCGCGCCAACAAAACGTAGCAATCAACACTAAATCCGAGACGCCCGATCGGGCGCAAAACTGAAAGAGAGGTACACCATGACTTTCACTACTACTCCTCGTCGTCTCGCAAAACGCATTGCACTGGTTGCAGGTCTGAGCGTGTTGTCGGTTCAAGCTTTCGCCGGTGGTGACGCCGCACTTTATGGCCCGACTGCACCGAAAGGCTCGTCCTTCGTGCGTGTCTACAACGCCAGCAACGCTGAAGTCAGCGCGACTGTCGGCAGCACCAACCTGAGCGACGTTGCGCCACTGGCCAGCAGCGACTTCAGCTTCATGCCGGGCGGTGATTACAGCGCCAAAGTCGGCAGCCAGACCCTGCCGGTGAAGCTCGCCGGTGACCACTACTACACCCTGGTCAACAACGCTTCCGGCGCGCCGCAACTGATTGAAGAGCCGCCGTTCAAGAACAAGCAGAAATCCCTGGTACGCGTGCAGAACCTCAGCGACAAACCGCTGACCCTGAAGACCGCCGACGGCAAGACCGACGTGGTGCCGAACGTGGCCGCCAAGGGCCGTGGCGAACGTGAAATCAACCCGGTGAAAGTCAGCCTGGCGCTGTACGAAGGTGACAAGAAAGTCGGCGACGTAAAACCGGTCGCCCTCGAGCGCGGTGAAGCAGCAGTGCTGTACGTCACCGGCAGCGGCAGCAGCCTGTCGCCAGTCTGGGTAAAACGCCCGGTATCGACTCGCTAACAAATTTCCCGATGAGACGCTGACCCCTGTAGGAGCTGCGGCACGCTGCGATCTTTTGACTTTGTTTATGAAGATCAAGATCAACAGATCGCAGCCTTCGGCAGCTCCTACAAGGGAATGCGGCGGCCTCTCGGTACGAAACAAAAACAAGAGTGAAACGACACAGCGTTCGTGCCTCTAACCAATCGATTTTATGGAGTAAACAATATGATTCCGGTGATCTTGTCAGGTGGTAGCGGTTCACGTCTTTGGCCGCTTTCGCGTAAGCAGTTCCCTAAGCAATTCCTCGCCCTGACCGGCGAACACACGCTGTTCCAGCAGACCCTCGAGCGCCTGGTGTTCGAAGGTATGGACACCCCGATAGTGGTCTGCAACAAGGATCACCGCTTCATCGTCAACGAGCAGTTGAGCAATCGCAATCTGGAATGCCAGCGCATCCTGATGGAACCGTTCGGCCGCAACACCGCGCCGGCCGTGGCGTTGACCGCGATGATGCTGGTCAATGAAGGTCGCGACGAACTGATGCTGGTGCTGCCGGCTGACCACGTCCTCGAAGACCAGAAAGCCCTGCAACGCGCCCTCGCCCTCGCCACCGTCGCCGCTGAAAACGGCGAAATGGTGCTGTTCGGCGTACCGGCGACCAAACCGGAAACCGGTTACGGCTACATCAAATCCACTGCGGATTCGCTGCTGCCCGAAGGCGTCAGCCGCGTCTCGCACTTCGTCGAAAAACCTGACGTCAAACGCGCTACCGAGTACGTGCAGTCCGGCGGTTACTACTGGAACAGCGGCATGTTCCTGTTCCGCGCCAGCCGCTTCCTCGAAGAGCTGAAAAAGCACGATCCGGACATCTACGACACCTGCCTGCTGACCCTTGAGCGCAGCGAGCAGGATGCCGACACCGTGACGCTGGACGAAGCCACCTTCGCCTGCTGCCCGGACAACTCCATCGACTACTCCGTGATGGAAAAAACCCAGCGCGCCTGCGTGGTGCCGCTGACCGCTGGCTGGAGCGATGTCGGTTGCTGGTCGTCGCTGTGGGAAGTCAACGAGAAAGACGCCAACGGCAACGTCACCAAAGGCGACGTGGTCATCCAGGACAGCAAGAACTGCATGATCCACGGCAACGGCAAACTGGTGTCGGTGATCGGTCTGGAAAACATCGTCGTGGTCGAAACCAAAGACGCCATGATGATCGCCCACAAAGACAAGGTTCAGGGCGTCAAGCAGATGGTCAACACGCTCAACGAGCAGGGCCGCAGCGAAACCCAGAACCATTGCGAAGTCTATCGTCCATGGGGTTCGTATGACTCGGTGGACATGGGCGGGCGTTTCCAGGTCAAGCACATCTCGGTAAAACCGGGCGCATGCCTGTCGCTGCAGATGCACCACCACCGCGCCGAACACTGGATCGTGGTCAGCGGCACCGCCGAAGTGACCTGCGATGAAAACGTGTTCCTGCTCTGCGAAAACCAGTCGACCTACATCCCGATCGCCTCGGTGCATCGCCTGCGCAACCCGGGCAAGATCCCGCTGGAAATCATCGAAGTGCAATCGGGCTCGTACTTGGGCGAAGACGACATCGAACGCTTCGAAGACATCTACGGCCGCTCCACCCCGATCGAACGCGGCGTGTCGGTGAAAACCATCGCGCAGTAACTGATCGGCAAAACAAGAAGCCCTCGTCCAGCCCGTTGCGTTCCCTATCCGCAGCGGGTTGGGCGGGGGCTTTTTTATTCCCAGACAGCCACTCTATTCATGATGCGCCGCAGCAACCGTAGCGCGTTTGCCACGTTTGTTGCCCATCTTCAAAGGATCCTCGGCCATCAGCGCCATCGATATGTTCGGTGGCGTCGCCGAACCAAACCCGGCGGCGAATAACTGCATCGAGAGTGCACTCGGCGCTGCGCTGGACTGTGCGGCTGTTTCGCCAATCTGATGGTTAAAACCGGTGAAAGCGGCCATCTCCGGTAACTTGCTCAACAGTGATGAGGTGTTGCTGGCAACCGGCACGCTCGTTGGCAACACCTGCTGGGTGCTGCGTTGGCGGCTCTGCATCTGTGCTTGCGCATCGTAGACTTCGAGCACGCGCCCGCCGGTTTCCAGCACACTGCCCACGGCGCCGATCAACGGATGCTTGGCGTAAGACAAGGTCTTGCCAATGACCTGTGCGCCCTGAGCAATCCTTTCTCGGGTTTCGGATGAAACCTGTGGCAGACCTCGGGACGATTCCTGCATTCGCAATGCCGCACTGCCTGAGGCCTGAGTGGGCAATGAAACCAATCCATCCTGATCGCGGTAGAACAGCGGACTGTTGCGCATGGCCCGGTAGCGATTCGGCCCGTCGACCTCTTCGCCGGGATCGGGACTGACCCAGCGTTGCAGCCACGCGGCGTAGTAACGAAAGCCAAAATAATGCAGGCCGGTGGCATCCTGCTCCTTGCCTGAGTAACCAATGTTTTTGTCGCTGACATCGCCGTCCTGCCACGCCGTTGCACCGAAGGCATAAAACATTTCGCGGCTGATGATTTGCCCGTCGCCATCCAGTTCCAGACCGATCGAGCCGACGTGATCGGTGCAGCCATAGCGGTAGCGATCCGGTCCGCCGTCACGATGCAAAACGCGCACGCTGTTGAGTCCGATCGCAACGCTGATCACCTGCAAATGCTGGTTGTTACCGCTGTGGCTGCGCAGTTCCAGCCCGGGCAGATAGCGCGTCTCGGCGATCACTGTGCGTGCATGGGTCTGCCGTTCAGTGATCTTGCGCACGCGCGATCCGGCGCCGTCATACAGGTAAGATTCGCGATCATCGAGCCCACTCTCGCGGGTAATTGGCGTGACGCGACTGAGTTGATTGCGCAGGTTCCAGTGCAGATTTCGCCCGGGCTCCAGCGCCAGCAAGTTGCCGTTGCTATCAAACGCGGCAGCGATGTCGGCCTCCGTGGGTGCCGTGCCGTTGCGCCAGGACAGGCAACGATTGCTGTAGCGAGCGGCGCTGAGTTGATGACCCTGAGCTTGTCCGCCGACATGGCTCAATTGCAGGAGATTACCGCTGGCGTCGTAACGGAAGGTCTGCCGATAGTTGCCGATCGCTGCCGGATCCGCCTGGCCGCTCGAGCCGGGGCTCCGCTGAGTAACGAGCGACTCCCAGCCAGTGGCTTCAATTAACTGGTAAAGACTGTCGTAGCGAAAATGCCTGATCGGCTCGATGCGCTGGTTGGCGAAATAGCGCACGGGGAGTGCCTTGTCTTCAATGCTCAGTACATTGCCCATCGGGTCGTACTGATAAAGCCAATGCTGCAACACCACGCCAACAGTGCTCTTGGTCAGACGCTCGAGCAGTCGACCGTCCTGTGGCCGATAAAGCAACGTCGTGCTGACACCGTTGCCCGCCATTTCATATACAACCTGGCCTTCAGCGTTGTAGCGGATATCGCTGACCAACAGCTGCGCGCTGGATTGATGCTTCAACTGCAAAGCAGCGCCACGCAAACGGCCATCTACGGCCATCTCGAACGTTTGTCGATGACCCTTGGCATCAATGAGTTCGCGCAGCGTCCCCTGTGGCGTAAAGCGCCATTGCGTGGTCGCACCAGGCCCCGGTTCGAGCAATCGCAGACAATCATCCAGCAAAGGTGGCCAGTTCGGCGCAACAGAATCCTGGGTGAAGTGGCGGGTGTTTTCAGTGCTTTGACCGTTGATCGCGAACTGTGTGAACAGCACGCAACCAGCGGGATCGAAGTGCTGGATCAGTTCGCCGAACTGATTGCATTGCGCATCGCCCTCGCCCGGCCGGCCGTACACCAAGCGCTCGACACAGCGTCGGGGCTCGGCCACCGCCTCTTCGAACTTCGCCGTCGGGCGCAGACGCTGATCGTACTCATCCTCGTGCCGCGTGCCACGACTGTCCCAAGTGGACAACACATGATTGCCCAGACCACGCAGCTTGATTTGCACACCGGCATCGGTGCTGTCGGAACGGAGCACTTCACCGTTCAATGCATACACCGAAGTCAGGTTGGCCGGCGTCAGCGGATCCGTTGCTTGCAGCGCCCACAGTCGCGGATCCCATTGTTTGACGGCATGCCCGGCGACGTCGAGGGCCGTACGGTGGATACGCGTTTCAGCAGGCCGGTTTTCATCGTCGCGCCAGTAATCCACGCTGCGAATCTGCAGTCCGCGTGGATCATTCACCTCAAGCATCGATGTATGACTGTGGATGCCCATGGGTTTCGACCACGTCCTTGGTGCGTGCGGTTATCACAGCAGGCAAAGTGCCGCGTGCCTACTGTCAGAAATTACAGTCCCGACCAACGGCGCAATCGACTGTTCTACGAATATCCATTGCGCCGGCCCTTCGGTAGGATGGTGCTCACGAACTCAAGGAGCGCTCCCCCATGTTCATCGGCATTTTGCTGGTCATCACCTGGCTGATCCTGTTGCTGCGCTATCCGGCCAAAGCCTTGCCGGTGTCAGTGGCAGCCGCTATCGGACTCGGTCTGGTAGCGATGTGGGTGGTGTGGCTGGACAACCGCGAGATCAAGCAACTGGCGCGCCTCGAGTTGCGCATCAGCTACGCGCCGGAGCAATGCCCCGCCGATCGCCCGTTGCAACTGAAGATGAACAACGGCAACAGTGTGCCGCTGACCGAGCTGCGCTGGCGCATTGCAGCCTACGCGCCGGGCGACACGGTCAACCTGGCCGACAACCAATACACCGCGCCGCGCTACCGTGGCCCCGGCGAATTGCAGGCCGGTTCGACGTGGGAAGACTGTTTGCCATTGCCGCCACTGCGTCCAGGTTATCGCCCGCAAACTCTGGAGTTCCGCGCCGAGCATTTGCAGGGTAGTTTCTCCGACTGATCCCCCTTCCCAACTTTTTTGCACAAGGAATGCGCCATGCCCGTTGCGTTGATTACCGGTTGTTCCAGCGGCATCGGCCGCGCGCTTGCCGATGCATTTAAAACCGCGGGCTATGAGGTCTGGGCCAGTGCGCGCAAGGCTGACGATGTCGCAGCATTGAGTGCGGCCGGTTTTACCGCCGTGCAACTGGATGTCAACGACGGCGCGGCGCTGGCGCAACTCGGCGAGCGAATCAGTCAGCAGCATGGCGGCCTCGACGTGCTGATCAACAACGCCGGTTATGGCGCGATGGGGCCGTTGCTCGACGGCGGTGTGCCGGCGATGCAACGGCAGTTCGAAACCAATGTGTTTTCCATAGTCGGCGTTACCCGCGCGTTGTTTCCGGTGCTGCGGCGGGGCAAGGGGCTGGTGGTGAATATCGGCAGCGTGTCAGGGGTTTTGGTCACGCCGTTTGCAGGTGCTTACTGCGCCTCGAAAGCGGCGGTGCACGCGTTGACCGATGCCTTGCGCATGGAACTGGCGCCGTTCGGCATTCGTGTGATGGAAGTGCAGCCGGGGGCGATTCAGTCGAGCTTCGCCAAGAATGCCGGGCATGAGGCCGAGCAGTTGATCAATGAACAATCGCCGTGGTTTCCGTTGCGTGAAGGCATTCGCGCGCGGGCCAAGGCTTCGCAGGACAAGCCGACGCCGGCTGCTGAGTTTGCCGCTGATTTGCTCAAGGCCGTGCGGCAGAGCAACCCGCCGCGCTTGATCCGCATTGGTAATGGCAGCCGGGCGTTGCCGCTGTTGGCGGCGTTGTTGCCGAAGGGCTTGCTGGAGTCGGTGTTGATGAAGCGGTTCGGGTTGGGAGGGCAACTTTGAGATCGGGTTGACGCCTTCGCGGGCAAGCCTTGCTCCTACGGTTTTGTGTGCGCCGCAAACCCAATGTAGGAGCAAGGCTTGCCCGCGAAGAGGCCAGACCAGGCACTGCAGTTCCTCAGCCCCACCCTTTCATGAAATCAATAAACGCCCGCACCTTCAGCGGCAAATGCCGGGTATCCGGATACAACGCATACACCCCTTGCTGAGCAAACCGGTAATCCGCCAACAAGCGCTGCAAGCGTCCGGCGTCCAGATCATCCTGAATCAACCATTGCGGCAAAATCGCCACGCCTTGCCCGGTCAACGCAAACGCCCGCAACGTCGCCGAGTTGTCCGCGACGATGGCCGTGGTGCCCGGTTTTGGCTGGTAAAAATGCTCGGTGCCAAAGGGATCGACCACGGTCATTTCCGGCACCCGTCCATGGCCCAATGTCGGCATTGATTCCAATACGGCCAGCGTGGCAACCGGTGCAAAACGCTCAACCAGACTCGGCGCGGCCACCGCGAATACCTCGAATGTCGACAACTGCACCGCACGCAAATTGGAGTCGTGCATACGCCCCAGACGAATCGCCATGTCGAACCGTTCGGAGATCAGATCGGCATGGGTCGAAGACGTCGACAGGTGAATATTCAACTGCGGTTGCTGCTGACGAAACACCTCCAGCGCCGGCACCACCTGGGCCAATGCAAACTCCACCGTGGTGGTGATGCGCAACGTACCCTTGAGCTGTGAATGCTCCGAACGGGCTTCCTCGATCGCCAATCGTGCTTCGTCCAACGTACGCAGACAGCGTCGATAAAAACGCTCGCCGGCGTCGGTCAGCGCCAGTTGCCGGGTATTACGGGTGAGCAAGGTAACGCCCAATTCTTCCTCCAGCCGCTTGAGGTTGAAGCTCACCACCGCGCGCGTCTGGCCCAGCGTGTCGGCGGCAGCGGTCAACGAACCGGCCTCAACCACCGCTTTGAATGTGTCGAAACGGTCGAGACTGACCATGCTCATTGCGCTCCTTGTCAAAATAATTTTGACAAACTAGCAGCCAAACCAGCGTTTTCCTATCACCAGAAGCGCCCTACCCTGCACGTCTCATCACAGGGAAGCTGCCATGGCTTATCGCTCGAAAGTCGCGCTGGTGTATTTGTTGGGCTTCGCCCTCGACTTGCTGAACATGTTCGTCGCCAGCATTGCCTACCCCGACATCGCCCAACAATTGCATGCCTCGGTGACGCAACTGGCGTGGATCACCAACGCCTACATGCTTGGGCTGACGCTGATCATTCCGCTGAGCGTGTGGCTGGCGGCACGGATCGGCGAACGACGGCTGATTCTCGCCTCGCTGCTGTTGTTCGGGATTGGCTCGGCGCTGGTGGCGCAAGCGGCATCGATCGAAAGCTTGATTGGCTGGCGCCTGCTGCAAGGGCTCGGTGGCGGGTTGTTGCTGCCGGTCGGTCAGGCGTTGGCGTATCGACAGTTTCCGCCGTCGCAGCGTGCGCACTTTACCGGGGTGGTTTTGTTGGTGGCGTTGATGGTGCCGGCACTGTCGCCGGCGGCGGGCGGATTGATTGTTCAGGCGTTGTCATGGCGATGGATTTTCTACCTCAATTTGCCGGTGGCGCTGCTCGCTATTGGCCTTGGACTGTTCTGGCTGAAAGCCGATCAGCCTTCGAGTGAACGCCCGACGCTGGATGCGCGCGGCTTGCTATTGGCGGCGACTGCGCTGAGTTTGTTGTTGATCGCCGTCAGCATGCTGAGCGAAACAGACACCCGCATCCTCGGTCTCTTTGTCTTCGTGCTCAGCGTCCTGACCCTGTGCATTTATCTGCGTGACGGCTGGCGTAAACCCAACGCCATTCTCGACCTGCAACTGATCAAAAACCCCTCCCTGCGCCTGGCGATGCTGATCTACCTGTGCGTGCCCGGCGTGTTCACCGGCACCCACATGATAGCCGTGTTGTACCTGCACAACCTTGGCTTAGGTGCAGCGCAAATCGGGGCGTTGATGCTGCCATGGGCAGTGGGTTCGGGCGTGGCGATCATGCTCGGCAAACGCGTCTTCAACCGCCTCGGCCCCAAACCGTTGCTGAGCGCCGGCATGCTTTTGCAATGCCTCGGTATCGTCTTGCTGATGCGCATCGAACAACCCGCCAGCACGCCGCTGATCATCGCGTACGCCCTGATGGGCCTGGGCGGCAGCCTGTGCAGCGTCACTGCGCAGACCTTGGCATTCGTCGGCATCGTGCCAGAAAAAATGGGCCACTCCAGTGCGCTGTGGAATATCAATCGTCAGCTTGGTTTTTGCCTCGGCGCGGCGTTGCTCAGCTCCTTGTTGGGGGCTTTGGGTGGTGAGGGTTTTCGCTACTGCTTCCTCGCTGCCGCGCTGCTCACGTTGCTGCCGATGGTCAGCGTGCTGCGCTTCGACTCAACCACCGTGCTCGCCCTGCTGGCGCCTAATCCCCTGAAGGAAAAATCCATATGACCGACTACAGCGAATATTTTGATGAAGTGATTCAGGCACACGAAGCCATCGAACGATGGTTTGCCGTGGAGGGAGACGACGCTGAACTGGAGCGACTGCTAGCGCGGTTTTCGCCTGAGTTCTCCATGATTTCGCCGCTGGGCCGGATGCTGAATTTCGAGGCGTTGAGCGGATTGTTTCGAATGGCTGAAGGTAAGAAGCGCGGGTTCAAAATCGAGCTCAGCGAGCTGTGCGGGATTGCATTACACGAGCGCGGTGCGACGGTGAGTTACCGCGAGCAGCAGACGGATGCGAGCGGATTGCATACGGATCGGCGTTCGACGGTGGTGTTTGAACAGACCGCCGTCGGGCGGGTGGTCTGGAGGCATTTGCAGGAGACGTTTTGCGCTGAGTGATTATTCGGTATTGGTCTGAAATACCGGGTAGCTCTTATCGCGAGCAGGCTCACTCCTACAGGGGATCTTCGGTGTGACACAGAACCAGTGTAGGAGTGAGCCTGCTCGCGATGCAGACGACGGGATCTATCAGTTATCAACAGATTCCTGATTCACCACCACCGTACAGGTAATCCCCGCCGCCAACAGAACCCCCTCCGGCACCTCATCAATGTGAATCCGCACCGGCACTCGCTGCGCCAACCGCACCCAGTTAAACGTCGGATTCACATCGGCGATCAGCTCGCGGCTTTCCGGGTTGTCGCGGTCGTAGATGCCGCGCGAAATACTTTCCACGTGGCCCTTGAGTACTTCGCCGCTCATCAACTGCATATCGGCCTTGTCGCCGACTTTCACGTGCGGCAGTTTGGTCTCTTCGAAGAAGCCGTAAACCCAGAACGAGTTCATGTCGACCACGGCCATTTTCGCTTCGCCGATACGGGCGTAATCACCGCGATGCACGTTGAGGTTGGTCACGTAACCGTCGACCGCCGCACGCACTTCGGTGCGTTTTAGGTTGAGTTCGGCGGCTTCCAGTTGCGCCTGCGCGTGTTGGTAATCGGCGAGCGCGGCGTCGGCGATGTTGCTGGCGTCGTCGCGGTTTTCCTTGGAAATGACCAGGTTGTCGAGATCGGCGCGGCGGTGGGCGTTGACCTTGCGCATCTCCCACGTCGACTTGCGCGAAGCGACCAGCGACTGCGCCTGTTTGACCGCGATGCGGTAGTGCTCGGGGTCGATCTGCATGAGCAAATCGCCCTTCTTCACCAGTTGGTTGTCACGCACCGGCACGTCGACCACCTCGCCGGTAACGTCGGCGGCGACGTTGATGATGTCGGCGCGAACGCGACCGTCGCGGGTCCACGGCGTGTTCATGTAGTGCTCCCACAACGTGCGGCCGATCCACAGCGCCAGGGCCAGCACCAGCAGGGTCGCGAGCAGGCTGAAAAACTTTTTCATGGGGACGTTCTCAACGGTAGACAGTCAGCGCCATGGCGCCGAACAGACAGGTAAACAGACTCAGACGCAGCAGCGCCGGGTGCCAAAAAAAACGGTACAGATCGAAACCGGACAAGAACCGATCCACCGCCCAGGCCAGTGCCGCAGCGATGAAAAACATCAGGGTCATGGTCGGCATGTACACGCCGTGGAAGGCGATTTCACGAGGCATGGGCAAGTCCTTCGGGCTTGGCGACGGCGTAGGCAGCGAGCGGTGATTGCGGGTCGAGCAAGGAGGTGCGGATGAAGTGCAGATAGCTCTTCACCCGGCGCAATGCGGAGGTATCGAAATGCGGCGCAAACGGCTCATCAGTCGCGGCGACTCGACTGATCGCGTGATCGACAGCGATCAGTGCGCGTTCAAGATTGCTGGAGTTGGGTTGCAGAAACAGCCGCACCAACGCGCGGCCCATCACGCGGATTGCCTGGCGCCACGGCTGCGATTCGGCATAGGCCGGGTGCACCGGCAGGATCGCCTGTTCCTTGCGCAACTCGATGATCGCGTGGCCGATTTCGAGCACCACGAACATCCAGCGCAGCAGATTCTTTTGCACCTTCGGCTCACCTGCCGCGAGACCGTAGGCCTGATGCAGCAGATCGCGGGTGCGGCTCTCGAAACTCGAGGCCAGGCCTTTTAGTTTGCCGCTGATTGCGTAAACCACTTGGCCGCGCAGATCCTGCTCCAGACGTTTCCACAGCCAGCGACTGTTCGGCGGCAGAATAATCGCCCCGGCAGCGGCGCAGACCAACATGCCCATGACCATGGCGATGTAGTCGTTGATGAAGGTGTAGGGGTTGTAGATCGTCAGGTTGTCCGGCACCGAACCGGTACTGAAGAAGATCAGCAAACCAAGGCCGACACCGGCGTATTGCGGGCGCGACGTGAGGAACGAGCCGAGCACGATCACTGGCGCGAGCATCACGCACAGCAATGGAAAACCGTCGATCCACGGGAAGATGAAAAACATCTCGACGAAGCCGATCAGGGCACCGAGGAAGGTGCCGCAAGCCATCTGGAAAGCCATGCGTTTCGGGTTAGGTGTGGCAGCCGAAAGGCCCACGGTGGCGGCGGCGATCAGGGTCATCGTCGCGCCACTTGGCCATGCAGTGGCGACCCAATAACTGCCGAGCACCACCAGAATGAACGAGGCGCGTATGCCTGATGCCGCAGCGGCCCACCAGTTGGTTTGCGGGGTGAACGGTTCATCCCAGCGCTCGCGTTCGTGACGGTGATCGGCGAGTGACGCGTGGGTCTGTGCATAACTGTGCAGGTCGTCGACGAAGCGATAAAGCAGTTCGTACGCGGTGTGGAAATCCAGTTGTTCGGCTTCGCTCGGATCGGTGTCCTGAAAGATCGCGCGCAGGGTTCGCACGCGTGCCGGCAGGCCTTCTTTGTAGGTCGCCAGCGCAGTTGCCAAACGAGCGGCATCGGGACTGGTCAGGGCGCGGCCGCTGAAGCCGTCGAGCACTTCGGCGAGATCCTGCAGGCCCGGTCTGATCGCCGCGACCACGTGTTCTTCGCCGTTGACGCGCAGGCGTTCGAGCAATTGATGGAGGGCGTTGAAGCGTGTGGTAATGCCCATGAATTCGCTGTTCAAACGGCTCAGTCGACCGTTACGCCGACGCATGTGCGGGTCTTCGAACACGGTCACGCTGCGCAAGCCTTCAAGGCCAACGGCTTCGGCGATAAAGCGCACGTTGCTCGCTTCGAAAGACTCGGCTTTGCTGCGCCCGCGCAGGCCATCGGTCACGAACAATGCGAACACGCCGAAGCGCTGATACAAGGCGTTGCGCATGGCGGCGCTGGCGGTTTGCGGCAGGATCGCGGCGCTGATCACGGTCGCGCAAAGGATGCCCAGCGAGATCTCCAGCACTCGCCATACGGCGGCCATGAACGCGCCGTCCGGGTGAGCCAGCGCGGGCAAACCGACCATCGCGGCGGTGTAACCGGCAAGGACAAAACCGTAGGCGCGGAAGTTGCGGCAACGCGCGGCGCCGGCCGAACAGATGCCGACCCAGATCGCCAATGAGCCGAGAAACAGTTCAGTGTTTTGCGCGAACAAGGCGATCAGCGTGACCATCATCGCCGACCCGGCCAATGTGCCGAGGAAGCGATAGAAACTCTTGGCGAACACCTGGCCGCTCTGCGGCTGCATGACGATGAACACGGTGATCATCGCCGTGCGTGGTTGCGGCAGTTCCAGGCGCATGGCCAGCCACAGCGTGAGGAACGCGGCGAGCAACACCTTGAAAATGTAGACCCAGGTCACGCCATCGCTGCGCGCCCAGTCAAAAAATCCACGGCGCCATTCCAGGGAGTAGAGCCAGCGCAGCGGTGCGGGCAAGGGAGTCATTAAATCCTGCTCAATGATCGAGAATTGAAGAATTTGCTACGGCGTACACAGCCCCTGTGGCGAGGGGATTTATCCCCGTTGGGCTGCGAAGCGGCCCCAAAACCTACGACCCGATTCCCACAGTCACACCGCATGCACTGGCTTTGCGACGGCTGCGCCGCCGAACGGGGATAAATCCCCTCGCCACAGGGTTTGGGGTCAACTCCAAAGGAGGAAATTCCCAGCAGAGATTTTGGGTTCACCGCAGCAGTGCCGGGGTTTTCGGGGCCTGAGTTTTCTCGGCCGTCGGTACGTCGTTGCCGGCCCCGAGGCCACCACCCAACGCAGTCACCAACTCGGCATGCGCACTCAACCGCGCCGCCTGCACCTGCTGCTGCACTTGCTGTTGCTTGAACAGCAACGTCTGCGCATTGAGTACGTTGAGGTAATCGGTGAGCCCACGCTGATAAGCGATCATCGCGATGTCGTAGGTTTTCTGCGCGGTCGCCACCGACTCGGCGGCAAAACCTTGCTGCTTGTCCATCGATTCGCGGCGGATCAACTGGTCGGAAATGTTCTTCAGCGCATTCACCAGCGTCTGGTTGTAATGCGCCACGGCGATGTCGTAACCGGCGGAGGCTTCACCCAGTTCCGAACGCAAACGCCCACCGTCAAAGATCGGCAGCGAGATCGCCGGGCCGACGTTGTAGTTGAGTTTTTTGCCGGTCAAAAACTCCAGCGCGCCACCGCCGGTGGCCATATAACCGAGGCTGCCGACCAAATCGACGTTGGGATAAAACCCGGCATGCGCCACATCGATTCCACGCGCCTGCGCCGCCACTTGCCAGCGACTGGCGACCACATCCGGCCGCTGACCGAGCAATTCGGCGGGCAATGCTGACGGCAGTTTCAACTCAGCGCCAAGGGACAAAGTCGGGCGCTGCAACTGCGCCCCCTCCCCCGGCCCTTTACCCGCCAGCGCGGCAAGTTGATTGCGACTGAGGGCGATCTCTTCATCCAGCGCATCGATTTGCCGATGGGTTTCCGGCAACGGTGTTTCGGCCTGACTGACTTCGAAATGCGTGCCGATCCCGCCGTTCAAACGCTTCTGCGCCAGATCGAGAATCTGTTGTTGCTGCTTGAGCGTCGCCGCGACGATGTCGCGCTGGGCGTAATGCAGCGACAGTTCGATGTAGGCGCGGACGATGTTGTTCTGCAATTCCAGCTGCGCCAGTCGCGCTTCGGCCGCGCTCATGTGCGCCAGATCCACCGCGCGCTCGCTGCTATTGCTTTCGCGGCCCCAGAGGTCGAGGGCGTAGCTGAAACCCAGCGCAGCGTTGTTATCCCAGGTCGTGGTGTTGGCCAGATCGCCGGGGCCGTAGAACTGATCGGTCGGCCAGTTGTGGCGTTTTAACGTCGACTCGCCATTGATCTGCAACGACTCAGCCGCCTCGGCGACACCGGCCATGGCTTTCGCCTGACGCACTCGCGCAGCGGCTATGGCCATGCTCGGGCTGCCTTGCACGGCGAGGTCGATCCAGCGATTGAGTTGCGGGTCGCCGTAGGCTTGCCACCATTGTGCGGTGGGCCAGTTGGCGTCACGGGCAGCGTGGGCGATGGCGTCGTCGGTAGCCAGTGAATTGGCTTCCAACGCCTTGCCCTGTGGGGCAATTCCGTCAGTTGAGATACAGCCGCTGAGACCCAGGGTAAAAGCCAGAACACTGAGCGGCAAAAGCGCTCTGTTGATGCGACGCGGCACAGCTGCGAATTCCTGAGAAGAGGATAAGGCGGGGCGTGTTCTCTGTAGGAGCTGCCGCAGGCTGCGATCTTTTGACCTTGATTCCCTTAAAACAAAATCAAAAGATCGCAGCCTTCGGCAGCTCCTACAGGGATCGGCGCAATTCTATGGAAGGCCCTGTGCGGCGATAAGCTGGGATTTCTGTGAATCTTTGTTACGGTTAACGAGATAATCCCTTGGTCGGGGGTCTCGCCCCTGAAACTTCGTGTCACAATTTGCCATCTCCCTTGAGAGCACCCCATGGACACTTTGCAAAACATGCGCGCCTTCAGTTGCGTCGCCGAAGCCGGCAGCTTCACCGCCGCCGCCGTGCAACTCGACACCACCACCGCCAACGTCTCGCGCGCGGTCTCCAACCTGGAAGCCCACCTGCAAACCCGCTTGCTCAACCGCACCACCCGGCGCATCGCCCTCACCGAAGCGGGCAAACGCTACCTGCTGCGCTGCGAACAGATCCTCGCCTACGTCGAAGAGGCCGAAGCCGAAGCCAGCGACGCCCACGCGCGCCCGGCGGGGCAGTTGAAAGTGCACACCATGACCGGCATCGGCCAGCACTTCGTCATCGATGCCATCGCCCGCTACCGCAAAACCCACCCGGACGTGACCTTCGACCTGACCCTGGCCAACCGCGTGCCGGACTTGCTCGACGAGGGCTACGACGTGTCCATCGTGCTCGCCAGCGAACTGCCCGATTCCGGTTTTGTTTCGCAGCGACTGGGCATCACCTACAGCATCGTCTGCGCCTCGCCGGCCTACGTGAAAGCCAACGGCGCCGCGCAAAAACCCAGCGACCTGCTCAACCACGCTTGCCTGCGCCTGGTCAGCCCGGTGATCCCTTTGGAAAAATGGGCGTTCGACGGCCCGGAAGGCCAGGAAGTGGTCACCATCAACAGCTCACCGTTTCTGGTGAACTCCGCCGACGCGATGAAAACCGCGATCATCAGCGGCATGGGCCTGGGTGTGCTGCCGGTGTATGCGGCGATTGAAGGCTTGCGCAACGGCACGCTGGTGCGGGTGATGCCGAACTACCGCTCGCAGGAATTGAACCTGTATGCGATCTACCCTTCGCGGCAGTACCTGGATGCGAAGATCAAAACGTGGGTCGAATACCTGCGCGGGTCGTTGCCAGAAATCCTCGCCGCACACCAAGCCGAACTGGCCGCCTACGAACTCAGCGGCACCCTCGCCGGCGCCCGAGTCGCCAACTGACCTTTAAACACCCCACGCCCCTGTAGGAGCTGCCGCAGGCTGCGATCTTTTGATCTTCTTGTTTAAAAATCAAAAGATCGCAGCCTACGGCAGCTCCTACAGAACGGGGATTTCGCGGATGTTTCCGACAGGACGCGTCGGTTGTCCGTCGGAAGTGAGGTGGATAGGATTTGGGTGTCGCTGACGAATCAGCGACCGGGCTTGGTCGCTCGGGTTTAGAATGGCGCACTTTTCAAGCTTGCTTAATGGCGAGCCGTGCGTGGGAGAGCTTCGGCTCTGCCGGGTTTCCATTCCCTGGTCGACCAACCCGCGTACGGTTCGCCACCCTATTGCTTGGTCGCAGTGCTTGGCGAACTCCACTTCCCGAATGGAGCTTCACCATGATCAAACCAACACCGAATCCCCCCGAGCTCGACGACACCACCCCCTACGAATTCCCCGGCTCAAAAAGATTCCACGAAGCCGCCGAACGCGCCCTCGACCACTACCTCAAACCCAACGCACTCACCCTGCGCTTCCACAAACCCAGCACCATGTTCCAGGTCGCCCCCAATCAGGACAACGAAAGCCTGCTGGTTCACGCCTGCGAATCACTGGCACAAGCCAGCCTTATGACCAGCGACATCGCCGCCTACATCGAACTCCCGCAGCGAAGAACGATTCTGGCGATCCAGCAAATCATCATGCTCGCCGAACTGGCGGTAAACCGGGCGCTGGATAACCACGAAATAGCCCAAACCCCAACACACAACTGATTCCCCTGTGGGAGCGAGCCTGCTCGCGAAGACGTCAGCACACTCAATATTTACGGCGTCTGACACACCGCTATCGCGAGCAGGCTCACTCCCACAGTTGGATTGTGTGCATACAGTTAGAAAATGCCTACCCAGCAGAACGTCATCGCGAGCAGGCTCGCTCCTACAGCTGGATTGAGTACATCTGGCAGGAATTGGTCGGCTGTCAGGCCGCCATCGCGAGCAAGCTCTGCTCCTACGAAAAGCACAAGCAAGATCAAAAGATCGCAGCCTGCGGCAGCTCCTACACAGGATGAGCGCAAGCTCGACAAAGCTTTTGATCTTGATCCACGAGCGACGTCGGAAGGCTGAGTGGAGGGATTGATCCGGGGGTGGGAGCGCAGCGACCGTTTGGCGCAGCCAAACACAGCGAGAGGAGGTGCAGCGAAGCAAACCGTAGGCGCTGCCCCCGGATCAATCCCGCAGCGAAGGAACCCCGAGCCCCAGCGAGCGGGCCGAACGCAGGAGCAAAGCCTTTTCGGTTACCTTTTCGGCGTTTGGAAAAGGTGACTCGCCGTAAGGGCGAAACCTCAATCCGCCATCACCAAAAAAACGGATATACACCCAAACCCCCAAGAACATGGTCGGCCCAAAGGCCGCCAAGCCCCCCGAGACAATCAAAGCGAGAAAATGTTAGCTTGCTTGCAATCAAGCCCGTCGAGCCCTCAGCAATGAAAAAAACTGTCCTGGCCTTCAGCCGCATCACCCCGCCAATGATCGAACGCCTGCAACAAGAGTTCGACGTCATCGTCCCCAACCCAAAAACCGGCGACATCAACGCCCAATTCAACGAAGCCCTGCCCCACGCCCACGGTCTCATCGGCGTCGGCCGCAAACTCGGCCAGGCCCAACTCGAAACCGCGACCAAACTCGAAGTCGTCTCCAGCGTCTCCGTCGGCTACGACAACTACGACCTCGACTACTTCAACCAACGCGGCATCATGCTCACCAACACCCCCGACGTCCTCACCGAAAGCACTGCGGACCTCGCCTTCGCCCTGATCATGAGCAGCGCCCGCCGCGTCGCCGAACTCGACGCCTGGACCAAGGCCGGCCAATGGCAAGCCAGCGTCGGCGCCCCGCTGTTCGGCAGCGACGTACACGGCAAAACCCTCGGCATCGTCGGCATGGGCAACATCGGCGCCGCCATCGCCCGCCGTGGCCACCTCGGCTTCAACATGCCGATCATCTACAGCGGCAACAGCCGCAAGACCGAACTCGAAGAACAACTCGGCGCCCAATTTCGCAGCCTCGACCAACTGCTGGCCGAAGCCGACTTCGTCTGCCTGGTCGTGCCACTCAGCGACAAAACCCGCCACCTCATCAGCCACCGCGAACTGGCCCTGATGAAACCAAGCGCCATCCTCGTCAACATCTCCCGTGGCCCGGTCGTCGACGAACCCGCGCTGATCGAAGCCCTGCAAAACAACCGCATTCGCGGCGCCGGTCTGGACGTCTACGAAAAAGAACCGCTGGCCGAATCGCCACTGTTCCAGCTGAAAAACGCCGTGACCCTGCCGCACATTGGCTCCGCAACCAACGAAACCCGCGAAGCCATGGCCAACCGTGCCCTCGCCAACCTGCGCAGCGCCCTGCTCGGCGAACGCCCGCAGGATCTGGTCAACCCACAAGTCTGGCGCGGATAAAAAAACGGGCAAGTGCAACACTTGCACTTGCCCGCCACAACTTGACTACACAACTTGAAATTCAACAACAGCCCTATTCACACTTCCGCGTTATAAGCTCTCGGCATTATCGAATGAACGATAAGACGCAATGGAGAGCGAAGACCGTGAACAACCTGAGCACCGAAAAACTTATCCGCTACAGCAAAGTCATCTTGATGGCCTACATCAGTTTTTTTGGCGTACTGGTGATCATTCATAACTTTTTCGACTACAACTCAAACTACGAATACGTTGCTCACATTCTGAGCATGGACACTACCGCCAACGAAAACATCAAGTATCGGTCGATCGATTCGCCTTACCTGCACCACCGGATCTTCTGGCTCATCATTACGTTGGAAGTCACCTATACCGTGCTATGCCTGATGGGTACCTATCACCTGTATCGAAAAGTGAATGACTCGGCGGAAGAATTCCATGAAGCCAAGAAGTTTTCGATCATGGGCATTCTGGTTGCCATCTTTATCTATTACGTGTGCCTGCAAACCGTCGGCGTGGAATGGTTCGACATGGACACTTCAACAGAATGGAACGCCAAAGACTGGGCTCGGCACATTGTTGACTTCATCTTCCCGGTAATGATTTACATCACCTTGAAAGTCGAGCGCTGATCAACAGCGCTCTTTCATATCAAGCTAACTTACCGTGCGGCGGAACCAATACTGTTTTCGGTTTACGAAACACCAACACGTTACCCAACATCACCAACACCAGCCCGACCAGCGCCGGCGCCGTCCACTGGTAACCTTCGGCAAACGCCGAAACGTTAAGCGCGACCACCGGGAACAGCACCGTGCAATACGCCGCGCGCTCCGGGCCCATGCGGCCGACCAGCGTCAGGTAAGCGGTAAAGCCGATCACCGAGCCTGGGATGACCAAGTACAGCAGCGCGCCGACGTAACGCGGCGACCAGTCCATGTCGAACGGAATGCCTTTGACCAGGCACCACACCGACAGCATCGCCGCGCCATACGCCATGCCCCAGGCATTGGTGGTCAGCGGCTTGAGGCCCGCCTTCTGCTGCAGGCTCGACAGCATGTTGCCCGCCGAAAAACACAAGGTGCCGCACAACGCCAAACCGAGTCCAAGCAAGGTTTGCGGACTGGCCTGATGACCGGCCAGTTCGGGCCAGAACAACATGCCCAAACCGAACAGCCCCAGCGCCCCGCCCATCAATACATTGCGCGCGATGCGTTGCCCAAAGAACACCCGCGCATTCAACGCATTCCACAAAGTTGCGGTGGAAAACACCACCGCCACCAGACCGCTGGGGATCCACTGGCTTGCCGTCAGAAAACACATGAAGTTCACACAAAACAGGCACAAGCCCTGCGCCACACAAATCAAATGACCGCGACGGTTCATCGGTTGCAACCGACGGCTGAGCAGCAACAACACAAACAGCACCAGCGCCGCGAGGCCAAATCGATAAACAATCGACACCGGAATCGCCACCACCCCCAACTGCCATTTCAAGGCAATCCAGGTGGTGCCCCAGATCAGCACGGTCAGCAAATACAACGACAGGTTCATGGCGCTTACTCCTCAATAGGCCTTGAGTGTCTGCCGAGGCTTGCCTTCGGCGCTTGCAGATTCTTGCGCTTTTGTCCGGCAGTGGGCTGGCAGCGCGAAGCCTACGGAGTAGGATGCAAGGCGTTGGAGAAAACCGATCATGGCCGCAATCGATAACCTGCAAGTCTTTCAAGCCCTCAACCGCTCGCCGAACGCACGCCTTGTGCACAGCGCCGAGCTCGGTGACGGCTTGTCTGCAGCTTTGTGGACCAACCACCACGACGCGCAGGAATACGAAGCGCCGAGCCACCACACGCTGTCCTGCTACATCGCTGGCGGCACCGGCACTTTCCGTCGCGGCCAGCCGGGGCAAAAAGGCGGGCCGGACAAGCTGTGCATCCTGCCGGCCGATCACGAATCGGGCTGGGTGATCAACGGTGATATTCGTTTGGCGCACCTGTATTTCAGCGCTGAACAATTCGCCCTCGGTTGCGTCACGCTGCTTGATCGTGAGCCGCGTGAGATGCAATTGCGCGAGCAGACTTTTCTTGAAGATCCGCAACAGGCACAGCGCTTTCGGCAACTGCTGACGTTGAACTGGGACGAGCCTGCCGAGCGCTTGCTGACCAGCAGCATTGCTCACGAATTGATCAGCCACACCTTGCTCAGCCAAGTCGGCGCGCGTCAGGGTTTGCGTTTGAAGGGTGGGTTGGCGCCGCATCAGCGTCGGCAATTGGTGGAGTTCATCGACAGCCAGTTGGCCGAGCCGATCAGCCTTGGGCAGTTGGCCGGATTATGTGCATTGTCTGAATATCATTTTGCGCGGATGTTTCGGATGAGCTTTGGCTTGCCGCCGCATCAGTACGTGCTGGCGCGACGCCTGGATCGGGCGCGGGAGTTGTTGCGCGGTACGGCGTTGCCGTTGGGGGAGATTGCTTTGGCTTGCGGGTTTGCCAGTGCGAGCCACTTTACCAATCGATTCAAGCAGGTGTTGGGCGGGACGCCGGGGGAGTATCGGCAGGCGTTTTTGCGTTGAGGCCTGGTTCCCCTCACCCCAGCCCTCCCGAAACGTCGGACCGCCCAGAGGGAGAGGGAGCCGACCGAGGTGTCCGGCGTTGTACATCGACCTGTATAACCGAGTCGATTGTGGATTCGGTAAAGATCGATCACGTCGGCGAAGTTCTCCAATATTCCCCAATCAGTCCCTCTCCCTCCGGGAGAGGGTTAGGGTGAGGGGCTTTTGATTTTGACTTAAAACTCCAACGTGCTGGACAACGAAACCTGCCGCGAATCCCCCATCGACACGAAGAACCGGCTCGCCGCCGACGTGTAATAAGTGCGATCAAACAGGTTCTTCACATTCAGCTGAAACTTGACCTTCTGCCCTTCAACCTGGGTGTCGTAAGTGGCAAACGCGTCCGCCACGGTATAGCTCGGCAGATCAAAATCATTCACCGCGTTACCCGCCCGCTCACCGACATACCGCGCCCCGGCGCCGACGCGCAATTGATCGCCACCGATCACGCTGCCGAAGTCATACACCGCCGACAATGAGCCGCTATTCTTCGCCACGTTTTGCAGGCGCTTGCCTTTGTAGTCCGGGTCTTCCGTGACTTCGGCATCGGTGTAGGCGTAGCTGCCGATCATGCTCCAGCGCTCGCTCAACTGACCGCTCAAATCCAGTTCCAGACCGCGCGACCGCACTTCGCCGGCGGCGCTGTAAATCGTCGTTGGGCCTTCAGCATTGGCCACCAGCACGTTGCGTTTCTTGATGTCGAACAATGCAATGTTGCCGGTGACTTGTCCTGGCAGATCGAGGCGCGCGCCCAGTTCCCACGACTTGGCTTCTTCCGGCGCGATACTGCCGTCGAGCACGGTGCTGCTGCCGCTCAGCGGGGCGATGGTCGAGTTGGGTTTGAACGATTCGGTGTAGCTGCCGTAGAACGACAAAGCGTCGGTGTAGCGATACACCAGCCCCGCGCGCGGCACCCATTTCTGCCCGTTACTGTCGGTGTTGGCCTTGAACGGCACGCCTTTGCCGGCGTACTGGTCGTACGCCTGAAAGCGCCCGCCGGCGACCAGAATCCATTGATCGGTGAGGTGAATAGAGTCCTGCATAAAGATCGAATCGCTGCGCAGTTCATCGGTCTGCGCACTGTCGGCGGCACTGACCGTGGTGCCTTCGACTTCACGGCCATACACCGGATTGACGTAGCTGAAGGTGCTCAGGCTTTTCTGACGGATCAGGTCGGCGCGGTAGATCTTGCGGTACTCGTCATCGACGCCGAACACCAGGTCATGCTGCATGCCCAGCACATTGACTTTGCCCTCGAGGCTGGCGGTGGTGAAACGGTCGGTGCTAATCGCGTTTTGTGTGCCGTCCATGCTGCGGGTCAGCGTGCCTTTTTTGCTGTCGATGGCGGTGACGCGTACTTGGCTGGCGTTGTAGGTTTCGCGGTTCCAGCTGTAGCCGAAATGGGCTTTCCAGTCGTCGTTGAGTTCGTGGTCGGCTTCGAAGTGATAGAGATCCGAACGCCCTTCCATGTTGTTGAATGGCTCGTCGAGACGCTCGTTGCGCGAGATATCCAGTGGATGATTGGTGCGCGGATCAATCAGCGTGCCACGGTCGAACGGCGTGAGAAATTCGCGATGCTCGTAGGCGAACAACAGCTTGGTGCTTTCGCCGAACCAGGCCAGCGACGGTGCGATCAGGGTTTGGCGGAGCGTGCCGAAATTGCGCCAGTAATCTTCGTCTTCGTGATCGAGCACCATGCGATAGGCCAGCCCGGAAT
The DNA here is from genome assembly GCF_049959085.1 of Pseudomonas rustica. Classification (NCBI taxonomy): domain Bacteria; kingdom Pseudomonadati; phylum Pseudomonadota; class Gammaproteobacteria; order Pseudomonadales; family Pseudomonadaceae; genus Pseudomonas; species Pseudomonas rustica. The sequence continues at coordinate 4,538,882 of NZ_CP188200.1, forward strand.
CGCCCAGCGCACCGGTGCTGTCGAAAGTGCCGCCGCTGCCATTCTTGCCGTCGCCGTAGGTCGAGCCGCTCAGGGTCAGCGCGTTGTACTGCGCCAGCTCAGGCTTCTTGCTGACCATGTTGACCACGCCGCCGGGATCTTGAATCCCGTAGAGCAACGACGCCGGGCCTTTGAGCACTTCAACGCGATCGACCGTGGCGTTCATGCCTCGGCCCTGCACGATTGGCATGCCGTCGCGCATGATCGAACCGTTGCGGTTATCGCCAAAACCGCGGGTCATCACCGAGTCCTGCGTGCTGCCCAAGGTGTTGCCCTGAGTGATGCCGCTGACGTTGGCCAGTGCGTCGTCGAGATTGCGCGGTGCCTGATCGCGGATGACCTGCGCCGGGATGACGTTGACGGTCTGCGGGACTTCTTGCAGCGAGGCCGAAGAGCGCATCACCGAACTGGTTTCCGGCGGCTGATAACTCAACGAATCGTCGCGCATCGAAGTGATGGTGGTGGCGCCGAGGTTCAACGCGCCCTCGGTGGGTTGCGGCTCAAGTGCCAGGGTGTGGCTGTCGGTGCGGCGGAAACTCAGACCGGAACCTGTGAGCAACTTTTGCAGGGCCTGTTCCGCGCTCATCTGGCCGTTGACCGCCGGGGCGGTGAGGCCGTACGGCGCTTCGTCGGTGTAGACCACGCTCTGCCCGGTGAGCCGGCTGAAATCGCTCAAGGCTTGCGGCAGCGGTTTGGCGGCCAGGCTGAACGTGAACTGCTTTTGCGGCTGGCTGCTGACGGTTTCAGCGGCGCGCGCCACGCTCATCGGCAACAGCGCCAATGCCGAAAAGCTCAACGCCGACACGCCTAACCACTGTTTGACCGAACCCGATTTTGCCCTGGACTTCATGACTCATGACCTGTGTAGAACCGCAACGGATGCGAATGACTCGCAGTTTCAGTCACTACACGGATGGGGCCTGGGTTTACCTCATCACAATTTGAAAATATTTTTTTAGATCAAAAGATCGCAGCCTTCGGCAGCTCCTACAGGGGATCGCATTTCAATGTAGGAGCTGCCGAAGGCTGCGATCTTTTGACTTTGCCTCAACGCAAAATAATCAGATGCCCCAACACCTGATGCTGCTCAAACCCCAACACCCCCTGCAAAGAATTCAACACCGCCTGCGGATCCTTGCTCGGAAAACTGCCACTGACCTTGCGCGCCGCCAACTCATCATTGAGCAGCACAATCCGCCCCGGATAATACCGGCGCAAATCCTCCACCACGTCCCCCAGCGTCGACTTGTAATACGTCAGCCAACCCTGCCGCCAGGCCAGTTGCGCCTCGCTGTCCACGGCATGCAGTTTTTCCGCCGATCCCGCTCCGTAAGCGACTTGCTGCCCGGCCGTGAGAATCTGCTGTTCGCCATCACGATCCGCCGTCACCCCGACACGCCCGGACAACACCGTCACCTGCGCGCCATGCGCTTGCAGTCGCACCTCGAATTGCGTCCCAAGCACCCGCGCCGAACCTTGTTCGGCCTCGACCACAAACGGCTCACCAGTGTGCGTAACCGTGAAAAATCCAGCGCCACGGCGCAACTGCACATGCCGCTCACCCCGGCTGAAATCCACTGCAATCGCACTGTCAGCATCGAGGGTAACTTGCGATTGATCGGCCAACGTCACCGTGCGAATTTCCCCCGGTGCTGAAACGTAATCCGCCCCCAGATCATCAATCCAGCGCTGCGGCTGCCACCCGGTGCCGAGGCTGATCATCAACAACAGACACGCGGCAATCGCCAGCGCACCCGACCACCGCAACAGCTGCGGACGACGCGGTCGATCCATCGCATCGAGATAATCCTGCAGCGCCAAAGCGTCTTCATCGGCCAATGTTCGCGCCGGGCCTTCGCTCAGCTCCCAGACCACTTGCGCCTGCGCATAAGCCTCGGCGTGCGCCGGATCGGCACGCAGCCATTGGCTGAAGGTGAGTTGATCGCCCGCACTTGGCCGATCATGCAACAGGCTCAGCCAGGCGAATGCAGCCCGCTCCTGAGCCGGTGTCGGGGTGACGTAATCGGTTGGCTTCACGGTGCTTTCCCTGGCAGACGTGGCGCGGGTTCGCGCAGGCTGGCCTTACAGGCCTCGAGGGCGCGCATCATATGTTTTTCCACGGCACTTTGGGACAGGCCCATGGCTTTGGCGATGTCCGCGTACTTGCGACCGTGGATGCGATTGAGCAAAAAGATCTGTCGGGTGCGCTCGGGCAATGCACGCAACGCCGCTTCGACATGACGCAGATCATTGCCCGCTTCGAGCGCTGCTTGCGGCTCGCTGCCGTGGCTGTGCGGCTCATCCGGTTGCCAGCCTTCGTTGACTCGCGAGCGCGTACCTTCGCTGCGCAAATGGTCGATGGCGATGTTGCCGGCGCAACGTAAAAGATAAGTGCTGAGCTCTTCGACTTGCACCAGCGGCCGCCGCCAGAAACGCAAAAACAGATCCTGCACCAGATCCGCCGCTGTCGCCCGGCAGCCGACGCGCCGATTCACCAGCGCTTCCATCTGCGAACGCTGGGACAGAAACACCTGGAGAAAATGCGCACGCGCCCCACGCGGTTCGTCGTCGCGGGATTCCGGAGGGAGACCGATCAGCACGTCAGCACTGCGCCCATGCAGCCACCGGACTGGCCAGCAGACTCAGCCCGGCCAGCACCAACGCCAGCCGCGGGCGATAGGGCAGCAGCAACACCAGCGTCAGCGCACTGAGCATCAGCACGGCGAACCAGTCGACCAGGCCAAAGCTCCAGCCATTGACCCTCACCGCCGCCCACAGCGATAAACACAGCAACAACCAGCCAGCGATTTTCAGCGCCTGACGACGTGCGGCCGAAGGTTTGTGGCCGAGCAATTCATCGTGATGTCGCGGCATCGACAGACACAACGCGGTGAACCCTGCGTAACACAGCAGCAGCGCCAACAGCATCAGTTCGCTCCCTGCTCAAGGGTGATCGCCCGGGCCTTTTCGCGACGAGGATTTTTCACGCTGACAGTGCTGGCGGCGCGTTGCATTTTCCATGCGGCCCACGCCAGAAACAGGCCGGTGGCAAGGCAGGTCAGATCAAAACCGGCGAGCGTCCAATCGCCCTGCGTCAGGGTCACCGCGAGATTCCACGGCGTAGTCAGCGCATTGATTAACGGCACCGTCATAAACAACACGGCGCCCAATAAAAGCTGCTCGACCCAGGCCTTGCGCCCCGGTCGGAACAGCGCGTGAACCACGCTCAAACCCCAGGCGATAAAGAACGCATTCACTTCCCAATCCGCACGTCCGGCCAGACCTGTCGGCAGCAGACGATTGGCCAGGAAAAACACCGCGATCGCCGTCACCAACCCGGCCATGCTGGCGATGTTCAGCACTTCAACCAGCCGCAGTTCGAACGGCATCACACCGCTCTTCGCGTGTTTGAGTTGACGCTTACCGAGCCAGATCACCAGCCCGGTGCCGATCATCGCGGTGCCGGCCAGCCCGCAAATAAAGTACAGCCAACGCAACACCGGCCCGGCGAAGTGGCCCATGTGCAAACCATAGAAAGCGCCGCCGACCGCCATGGCCATCGGCTGATTCGGTGTGCTGCCGAGCATCTGTCCGCTGACCCCGTTGAACGTCACCGCACGGCCGAAATCGTGCACCACGCCGTCGCCGGCACGCGACAGCACCACCGTCGCATTGGCGTCGCCCGGATTGTTCACCGACAGTCGCGCCGTGTGGCCGCCCGACCATTGCTCGCTGGCCTTGGCCAACAGCGGTGCCATGGGCGCCAGCGCCTGCGCAATGTTGGCGCGCTCCGGGGTATTGGAGCCAGGGAATACTTCATCGTAAAACTTGTTCACGTCGCTGCCGTACGACGCCAAAATGCTCGCCGGCATGACCATCGACATGAAAATCACCAGGCTGCTGTAGGTGATCATCAGGTGAAACGGCAGCACCAGCACGCCGACCGCGTTATGCCCGTCGAGCCAGGAACGCTGGCCTTTGCGCGGACGGAAGGTGAAGAAGTCTTTGAAGATTTTTTTGTGGGTGATGATCCCGGTGATCAGCGCAACGAACATCACCATCGCGGCGATTGTCGCCAGCCAGCGCCCCCACGGATAGGGCATTTGCAGCTGAAAGTGGAAGCGGTAGAAGAACTCGCCGCCCATGCTTTCGCGGCCCTGCACTTCGCTGCCGGTTTGCGCGTCGAGGGTTTTCGATTCGAAGCGGCCGCGCTCGCCGGGTTTGCCCGGCGACTGCTGCCAGCGCACGGTCAGGCCGGGATCACGGGCGTCGGGCAAGTCGATCAGCCAGCGTGAGGCGCCGGCGGCATGTTGTTGCAGATAGTCCTGCGCCAGGCCCAGGCTCGCCTCGGCATTCAACGGTCGCGAGGGAATTTCCGGCTGCATCCAGTGCGTGGTTTCATCATTGAAATAGGCCAGCGTGCCGGTCAGAAAAATCGCGAACAGCAACCAGCCGAACACCAGCCCGACCCACGTGTGCAACCAGGCCATGGCCTGGCGAAAACCCTCTTTCATGCAAAGCCCAACCCGCGAGCAGCGCCGGAGATGGTCGCCAGAATCACGCTCGGCACCAGCAAACCGACCCACGCCGACCACGCCGTGCGGCAGGCAAAGCACCACAACACCGCCACCAGATAGACCAGAAACGAGACGGTCATGCCGGTCACCACGGCTTCGGCGCGGTTGAGCGGCAACCACATGGTCAGGGTGACACTGGCCAGCGCCGCGACCAGATAGCCGCCAAACACCGCCGCCAGCACCCGCGAGGTAACGGCCAGACGATAGGACATCGGAAGTGTGGCGAGTTTGGCTTTCATGTTTCGACCCTGAAACGAAAACGTCCGGCCGACAAGCCGAACAACAGTCGAGCAATATTAATGATAAATATTCTCATACGCAAAAGCATCTGATTGCCGGACACCGCCAGCGCACCCTACAATGCGAACAGTTCTTGTTCTCTAACGCACCTCTCTACCGCGTCAACAAAACGCCCGGAGTCATCGTTGTCGTCCGCCCATCCCGTCGAATCGCTCTATCAGGCCCACCACAGCTGGCTGACCGGCTGGCTGCGGCGCAAACTCGGCTGCCCGGACAGCGCGGCGGATCTGGCGCAGGACACCTTCATCAAAGTGCTGACCGCTCGCGAACCGCCGGTGATCATCGAGCCGCGCGCGTTCCTCACCACCCTCGCCAAGCGCGTGTTGTTCAATCACTACCGCCGTCAGGATCTGGAGCGCGCCTACCTCGACACCCTCGCGCAGATGCCGGAAATGCTCGCGCCGTCGGAAGAACACAAAGCGATCATCCTGCAAACCCTGATGGAGCTGGATGAGTTGCTCGACGGCTTGCCGCGCCAGGTCAAACGCGCGTTTTTGCTGGCGCAGGTCGATGGCCTGACTTATCCACAGATCGCCGCTGAACTCGGCATTTCTGTGGCCACGGTCAAACGTCATCTGAACAAAGCGGCGATGCGCTGCTACTTCGCCCTATGAATCGCGCTCCGGATTTTTCTTCGCAGGTGGCCGAACAGGCTGTGCACTGGCTGATGGAAATGCAGCAAGGCGCCCTGAGCCCGCGCCAGCAGACGGCGATGCAGCAATGGCTGGAGGCGCACAGCGAACATCGGCGGGCGTGGGAACACATTCAGCGGGTCAATCAGCGGTTGCGCAGTGTGTCTTCACCGCTGGCGCATGCGGCGTTGAACGGGCCGAAGTCGGGCAGTCGGCGTCAGGCGCTGAAGTTGTTGCTGATTCTTGGCGCTGGTTCGGCTGCGACCTGGGGAATGCGTGAGCACAATCCGCTGCCGTCGTTGCTTGCCGATTACCGCAGTCCGATCGGTCAACGGCGCAAGGTGGCGCTGGGTGCGGGCGATCAATTGCACCTCAACACGGCGAGTGCAGCTGACGTGCGGATTGATCAGCGTCTGATTCGTTTGCTTGAGGGAGAAATGCTCCTGACCGCGTCGCACGCGTTTGAAGTGCGCACGGCGCAGGGTGTTCTGCAAACCCAGGGCGCGCGTCTTAATGTGCGGCAATTGGCCGATCGCACGCAGGTGGCTTTGTTTGAAGGGCGGGTCGAACTAAGCGCCGATGGGCGTGCGCCGATGCTGCTGCCGGTGGCTCGGCAACTCAGTTTTACCTCGACGATTGTTGGTGACGCGAAAGCGCTGGATGCCAACAGTGGCGCCTGGGTCGATGGCATGTTGGTGGCGGCGCATATGCGTCTGGGGGATTTTCTCGATGAGCTCGGTCGCTATCGTCGCGGGCAGCTTAATTGCGACAGGAAGGTTGCTGATTTGTTGATCTCCGGGACGTATCCGCTGGACGATAGTGAGCGGATTCTTGATCTGCTGGAAATCAGTTTGCCGGTGAAGGTGAAGCGCTTTACCCGGTATTGGGTGACCGTTGAGGCGCGGGTGTAAGGAGCAAGATCAAAGGATCGCAGCCTTCGGCAGCTCCTACAGGAGATATGCATTGCAAATGTAGGAGCTGCCGCAGGCTGCGATCTTTTGATCCTTGAAAAATAAATGAGCCGTTTTTCAGATCTGGGGTGACAGAGAAGGAAAGCCCCCTTGATTCAACCTTCTCAGGATCATCCGCCATGCACCCCACCCGCCTCACGCCACTGGCCCGCAGCCTGCGCAATCTCGTCCTCGGCGCCAGCCTGAGCTTCAGCGCCCTGCCCGCCGCAATGGCGGCCGACGCCAAGGCTTATCACATCGCGCCAGCGTCACTGGAAAACGCCCTCAACCAGTTTGGCCGTGAAGCGGGTGTGCTGATTTCTTTCGGTTCACAAATCACCAGCGGCGTACAAAACCGTGGTCTGGAAGGCAGTTACACGCCCGAGCAAGGTTTGAACGCTTTGCTCGAAGGCACCGGTCTGCAAGCACGCGCCGAAGGTAACAACGCGTTCAGCCTGCAACCGATCACCGATGCCGCGCTGGAGCTGGACACCTCGAAAGTCGTCGGCGACTGGCTCGGCGATGCCGCGCAGATCAACGTCTTCGAACACCCCGGCGCGCGCGATGTGATCCGCCGCGAAGAGTTCGAACGCCAGGGCGCGACTCAGGCGCGTGATGTGCTCAACCGCATCCCCGGCGTCAACGCCCCGGAAAACAACGGCACCGGCAGCCACGACATGGCGCTGAACTTCGGCATCCGTGGTTTGAATCCGCGTCTGGCCGCACGCTCGACCGTGTTGATGGACGGCATTCCCGTGCCGTTCGCCCCTTACGGCCAACCGCAGCTTTCGTTCGCGCCGATCAGCATGGGCAACATGGATGCGGTGGACGTGGTGCGCGGCGGCGGCGCGGTGCGTTACGGCCCGCAGAACGTCGGCGGCGTGGTCAACTTCGTCACCCGCGCGATTCCTGACGAGCCAACGGTCAAGGGCGGTTTCCAGACTGAAACCAGCCCTTCCTCGAGCCACGATGGCTTCAAAACCAGCGCCAACCTGGTGGCTGGCGGCACCAACGCCAACGGTCTCGGCGGCGCATTGCTCTACTCCGGCACGCGCGGCGGCGACTGGCGCGAACACAGCGACAGCGAAATCGACGACCTGATCCTCAAGGGCAAATATCAGCTCGACGAGGCCAACAGCTTCAACGCCATGGCGCAGTATTACGAAGGCAAGGCTGACATGCCCGGCGGTCTGAATGTTGCCGATTACGATGCCGATCCGTATCAGTCGACGCGCCCGAAAGACCAGTTCTGGGGCCGTCGCACCATGTTCAACTTCGGCTATCGCTATCAGGAAGATCGCCGCGAATTCACCGCCAATACTTTCTTCACCAAAACCCTGCGCAGCGGTTATCTGGATCAGGGCAGCTTCCTTTCGCTGTCGCCGCGCGAGTATTGGGTACGCGGCCTGGAAACTCGCTTCGCCCAAGGCTTCGACCTCGGCCCGACCAGCCATGAAGTCGGCATCGGCTACCGCTACATCAACGAGGCCGGCCACGAACTGCGCTATCGCACGCCGATCGCCAGCAACGAATACCCGACTACCAACAGCCGCAACGACCGCGATACCCGTGGCGGCACCGAAGCCAATGCGTTCTTCGTCGACGACCGCATCGACATCGGCAAATGGACGATCACCCCGGGCGTGCGCTACGAGATGATCGACTCGCAACAAACCAACAACCTGACCAACGTCAAATATGAAGGCGACTACAACACCGCGCTGCCGGCGTTGAACGTGCTGTATCACCTGACCGACAGTTGGAATCTGTATGCCAACACCGAAGGCTCATTCGGCAGCGTGCAGTACAGCCAGATGCCCAACCGCGTGAGCAGCGGTGAAGTGAAACCGGAAAAGGCCCGCACCTGGGAGCTTGGTACTCGCTATGACAATGGCGCGTTGCGCGCGGAGATTGGTGCGTTCTTGATCAACTTCGATAACCAGTATGAGAGTAATCAGACCAATGATTCGGTGATCGCCCGGGGTGAAACTCGTCATCAGGGCATCGAGACCAGCGTCAACTACGCGCTGGATGACTTGAGCCCGGCGCTGGCGGGTTTCGATGTTTACGCGACTTACGCTTTCGTTGACGCGACTATTCGTGAAGACGGGCCGAACAAAGGTAATCGGGTGCCGTTCTCGTCAAAGCACAAGGGCACGATTGGTATGGGTTACACCGAAGGGGCGTGGAAGTTGAATCTGGACAGCAGTTTCCAGAGTGACCAGTTCGCCGATAATGCCAACACTTCGAAGGAAAGTGCTGACGGCAGTACGGGCAAGATCCCAGGGTACATGCTGTTCAGCAGCCGCGCGGGGTATGACTTTGGGCCGCAGTTGTCGGATCTGAATGTGGCTGTTGGGGTGAAGAACATTTTTAACACGCAGTACTTCACGCGCTCGTTTGATGACAACAACAAAGGCAAGTATGTGGGGGAACCGCGGACGGTTTATGTGCAGACTTCGGTAGCGTTCTGAGGATTGAAGAGCCCCTCACCCTAACCCTCTCCCGGAGGGAGAGGGGACTGACCGCGTTGTTTTGGCGTATTGCGCCGACATGCAATATCGAGCCGAACTCAAGTCTTGATACAACTAAGATCGGCCCCCTCTCCCTCTGGGAGAGGGCTGGGGTGAGGGTTCTCGGCTACAGTGAAATATCAAATCAACTTCACAAGGATCGTGAAGCATGCAAACTCGCCCCACCCTCGTCCAATTCTCCCGCCAGTTACGCGCCCAGCAAACCGACTGCGAACACCTGCTCTGGCAGAGGTTACGCTCCCGCCAGATCGCCAATCTTAAATTCCGCCGACAGTTTCCCTGCCCGCCTTACGTGCTGGATTTTTACTGTGCTGAGCTGAAATTGGCGATTGAGCTGGACGGTGGGCAGCACTTTGAAACGTCGGGATTGATTCATGATCAGCGCCGAACTCTCTACCTGTATCAACAGGGCATTGAAGTCGTGCGCTTCAGCAATCTGGAGGTTCTCCAGCAGATGGATGCCGTACTGGAGCAGATCATACGAATAGCGGCAGCTCGAAAATTGCCCTCCCCCTAACCCTCTCCCGGAGGGAGAGAGGACTGATTGGGGGATGCTTGCGAGTCACGCCGACTTGATTCTGCTTTGCCGAATCCATAATCAACGCGGTCTTTCAGGTCGATGTACCCCGCAAGACACCTCGGTAGGCCCCCTCTCCCTCTGGGAGAGGGCTGGGGTGAGGGGCTGTCCTGCTACAAAAAAAACGGGCCTGCTTCCGCAGACCCGTTCTCATCAGGTTGGCTTATAGAATCAGCGCATCAACTGTTGATCGCTGCCTGTTCGTTCTCGTCAAATTCTTCCGCCAACAGCTTGTCGTTGGCCTTGCCGGTGAAGGGCACTACAGCGGCGCGTGGTTTACCTCGCAGTTTGCCGAAGAGGTGCTCCAGGGCGTGCTCGAGTTTTTCGGCAGCGCCGTCGATCGCCTGTTCCAGCGAATCGGCTTTGTGGGTCACGGAAATCGGTTGATGGCCTTTTGGCCGCGCTTCCAGTTGGCAGCGCATGTCATGCGGTCCTGGTTTGTCACCGTTCTCGTCGCTCAGATGGACTTCGACACGGGTCAGGTCTTCCTCATAACGGTCGAGCGTGCTCTCAATGGTTGTACGTACCCACTCCTCCAGTCGTTTACTGCCTTGAACATGGTTATCGCTGTTGACTTGGATTTGCATAGTTCATCCCTTATTTCAGCTAGCTCGCGAGGGGCCTGAAGTGAATTTCCTGACCCCTTGGTTACAACAATCGGCCCGACTGCCGAACATTTCAACCCCTGAGAAAAGATAAATATTCATTCGCAAAAAAAGCCGGACAACCGAGTAAAGCGCTGGTAAGGTCGGGAGTTGGGTCGCCTCGCAACCCTGCAAAATCTGCTCACAATTGCCCGTCGTTCAACGGGTGCAAGCTGCGAAAAATCCCCGCCTCTTCGACCAGCCAATCATGCACCGCACGCACGCCCCGATGGCTCAGCGCCCCTGGCGCATAGAGCAACACGTAACGTTTGTGATTGGGCACCGACAAGCCAAACGGCACGATCAACGCGCCCCGCTCCAGCTCATCGTTTAGCAATGTGCGCCGGGCAATCGCCACGCCCATGCCGGCAATCGCCGCTTCGATGGTCAGGTGATTGCGGTTGAAGGTGTGCCCGCGCCGTACGTCGGCGCCCTCGAAGCCGATCGCATTGAGATAAAACTCCCACTCCGCGTATTCATAACTGCCGCGCCAGGCGGTGATGTCGTGCAGCAGCGGGAAATGCCCCAGATCCGCCGGCCCGTGCAGCGGTGGGCGCCCGCGTAGCAGGCTCGGCGCGCACACCGGGAAAATCTGCTCATCGAGCAAGGCTGTGGATAACAATCCCGGATAGCTGCCGTCGTTGAGATCGATCGCCAGATCGAAGTCGCCTTCGTGCAACGGCACGCTGCTGTCCTCCGCCACCAGTCGCAACTGAATATCCGGAAAACGCTGTTGCAGGCGCGGCAAGCGTGGCGTCAGCCATTTGCTCAGAAACGATGGAATCGAGCGTACCCGCAGCGTGCCGCTGATCATCCCGGCATCGAGTCGACGTAATTCCGCATCGATGCTGCCGTACGCCTCGTTGACCGTGATCGCCAGCCGCTGCCCTTCCGCGCTCAACTCCACGCCTCGCGCTCGCCGATGGAACAGACGAAAGCCAAGGCGCTCTTCCAGTTGGCGGATTTGCTGGCTGACCGCGCCCGGGGTGATGTGCAGTTCTTCCGCGCACCGGGTGAATGACAGGTGCCGCGCGGCACAGGAAAACACCTGTAGCCAGACATAGGTCTGTGCGTGCAATTGACGACTCATCGTTTAGTCCTGCTAAAGGCTGTCTTAGGAAGTTTCGTTGGTCACGTCAGACCGAGAGAGGCAGTATCGCCGACATTGCGCTTGGCCTACAAAAAATGGCGGCGATTCCTACTCCATGACTTGCAAGGCTTTAGTATGGCTATCAGTGTTTTCGATCTTTTCAAAGTCGGCATCGGCCCGTCCAGTTCCCACACCGTCGGCCCGATGCGCGCCGCCGCGACCTTCGCTCAGGCGCTGATCGACCAGCGGTTACTCAATGATGTGCGGCGCGTGGAAATCCGCCTGTACGGCTCGCTTTCCGCTACTGGCGTCGGTCACGCCACCGATCGCGCCACGGTCATGGGCCTGATGGGCGAATGGCCAGACAGCATTGATCCGTCGACCATCGACCCGCGCATCCAGCAATTGCGTGAGTCAGGCCAACTGTCCCTCGCCGGTCAACGCGCGATTGCCTTCAACTGGCAGGAAGATCTCCTACTGCTCGACGAGAGCCTGCCCTACCACCCCAACGCCATGTCGCTGACAGCCTTTGGCGAAACCGGCGTTCTGCTTGAGCAAACGTACTACTCGGTCGGCGGTGGTTTCATCGTCGAAGCGGCGGAAGCCGAGTCGGGTGTAGCCCCGGCCGGCGACGTGGTACTGCCGTACGATTTTTCCAGCGCCGCCGAACTGCTGTCGTTGTGCAAAAAGCACGGCCTGCGGGTGTCCGAGCTGATGATGGCCAACGAACGCGCCTGGCGCAGCGACGCCGAAATCCGTCAGGGCCTGTTGCATATCTGGTCGGTGATGCGGGAGTGCGTCGAACAAGGTTTGCGCCATGAAGGCATTCTGCCCGGCGGTCTCAATGTGCCGCGTCGTGCGGCGAAATTGCACCGCAGCTTGTTGGAAATCGGCAAACCGAATGTGATCAGCTCGACCCTGTCGGCAATGGAATGGGTGAATCTGTTCGCCCTCGCGGTGAACGAAGAAAACGCTGCAGGCGGACGCATGGTTACTGCGCCGACCAACGGCGCTGCGGGGATCATTCCGGCTGTTCTGCACTACTACATGAAATTCAATCCGGACGCGTCTGACGACGATGTTGTCGCGTTCTTTCTCGGCGCGGCCGCCGTCGGTATTTTGTGTAAGAAAAATGCCTCGATCTCCGGTGCCGAAGTCGGTTGTCAGGGCGAAGTCGGCTCGGCCTGCGCAATGGCCGCTGCGGGTCTGGCTGACGTGCTCGGCGCCACTCCGGAGCAATTGGAAAACGCCGCCGAAATCGGTCTGGAACACAACCTCGGCCTGACCTGCGACCCGGTCGGCGGGCTGGTGCAAGTGCCGTGCATCGAGCGCAACGCGATCGCGGCGGTGAAAGCGATCAACGCCACGCAAATGGCCCTGCGCGGCGACGGCAATCACTTCATCTCCCTGGATCGAGTCATCCGCACCATGCGCGATACCGGCGCCGACATGCACGACAAGTACAAGGAAACGTCGCGCGGCGGCCTGGCGGTGAACTGGGTGGAGTGCTGATCCCGATTGCACTGTCAGCGGTCATCTGCGCAGTTCTGCCCTGAAACCGCGCGATAAAAAAAGGCGAGCCCCGTGGCTCGCCTTTTTTATCGCCGTGTTCATTGTTCGACAATTTTTCCGGCATGTCCCTTGCAAACTCCATGGTAGGAGCTGCCGAAGGCTGCGATCTTTTGATCTTCATGACTGAAATCAAAACACCGAAGATCAAAAGATCGCAGCCTGCGGCAGCTCCTACACGAGCAATTCGCGAATGGCCACGGAATGGCCGGTGATCCGGTTTGGCGAACCAACCCGATCACGGCCGGTCAACAACTGCACGTTCAATCAGGCGGTGACGCATCATGGACAATCCATTTCAGATCATTACCGATGCCTTTGCGCCGGACTATCAGATCAACCTGAGCATTCAAGGGCTGGATGGCAGCATTATGCTGACCCTGTCCAACAACGGCCGGATCGTGGCCAAACGCATGATCAGCGCCGAACAACGCAACGATCCCGTGCGCCTTAAACGCTTGGTGCAGAGCATTCAATTCGGCATCGCCATCGAACAGGGCCACAGCGCCATGGCGATCCTCGAATCGATGACCAGCGGCGACGGACTGACCCCGCCACCGCAAAAAATCATTGATCAGCCCCGACCAGCGGCCGGACTTTAAAGCTCGCCCTTCTCGACCTCGGGATGCTCGCTGGAACCTGTACCGAGGGTGCGCTGTGGTTTCTCGATTTTCACCGAGGGAAATTGTGACGAGGCGTAACGCACTACCAGAATCGCCAACGCCAGCAGCAGAATCCCGCCGCACAGGTAGATGATGCCCATGTCCGGCGGGTTGTGGTGCGAGACGTTGGAGATCAACAGGCGCGTCAGCGCAGTGATCGCCACGTAGATCAGGAAGCGCACCGGCATGTGGTTGGTCTTGAAATAAATCCCGACCATCGCGCCCAATTCGAGATAGATGAACAGCAGCAGAATGTCATCAATCTTGATGTGGCCTTCCTCGAGCATCCCGAGAAACTCCATCACCGCCGCGTATGCCGTCACCGCACCGATGGCAAACAGCGCCAGATAGTGAAAGGTTTCGACGAACAGGTTGCCCAGGGACTCGGCCAGTTGATGCACGTTTTGCCGCAGTTTCTCGGCCCAGTTTATTTTCACGATGATGTTCCTTAGCTCGATGCGAGCGGATGATGCGCGTTGGACGTGACGGTTTTCTGCACGTAACGGTTTTCATGCAGAAAAGAGGCCACGCCATCATGGCGAGCCATCACCAAACCCGCGCCGTGGCGTTTGGTCGCAGGCCTCGGGTTTGCACGATCCCTGTGGGAGCGAGCCTGCTCGCGAATGGCCCCAACACGATCCCACTGCCAAACCCTAAATCCGGTCTACATTAAAATCCCACTACCCATGGCGCAGGGATTCGCTTATCCTTTTCGCTGTATATGGATACAGTAGTCGTCAAGACAACTTAATGTGAAGGCATGTGAGGTGGTGAATGGCCGTCGAAGTGGTATACCGCAGCAGCCGAGATCTGGAGCGCTTGTTCATGGATAAAGCCGAAGCTGACCGTCATGACAAAATGCTCGAACTGGCCGAATATCTGGCCGATGTCCTGCAAAAAGCCGTTCCGTCCCTGACTGAACAGCAAGTGGAAGAAGCCGGGATCTACATGGCGAAGAATCGCGATGTGTTCGCCCGGGCGTTCAAGAGCCAGCCTGACGCGCTGTCGGAGCTGATCAACGCACCGGCCGAGCCTGTCGAGAACGCCGAAGTGGTGGAGGTGGCTGAAGCGCCGGCCAAGCCTGCGAAAGCGGCAAAAGCTGCAAAGTAATCAACAAAGGATCGCAGCCCCTGTAGGAGCTGCCGAAGGCTGCGATCTTTTGATCTTCCCCCATCACCGATACAAAACCCGCTCCGCCAACTCATCCGCCACCCGCGCCGGCGAACGCTTCTCCGCCTGCGCATGAGCAAACACTTCCGTCAGCCGCGAACTGATTTTCGACAGATGCGCGGTAATCGTCGGCAATTCCTCGCCGCGATGCTTCAGCGAGACATAAATCAGCCCACCGGCATTAATCACATAATCCGGCGCATAAAGAATTCCGCGCCGTTCCAATTGATCAGCCACGTCCAGATGCGTCAGTTGATTGTTCGCCGAGCCCGCCACCGCCGAGCAACGCAATTGTGTGACGGTGTGACTGTTGAGCACCCCGCCCAGCCCACACGGCGCAAGAATGTCGCACGGCGTGCTGAGCAACGCATCGTTGGCAATCGGGTGCGCGTTGAGTTGCTCCATCGCCAGTTGCACCTTGCCGTGGTCGATATCGCTGACCAGCAATTCGGCACCCGCCGCGTGTAGTTGCTCCGCCAGCGCATACCCGACGTTGCCCAAACCCTGAATCGCCACGCGCAAACCTTCAAGATTATCGCTGCCCAACCGCGCCATGGCGGTCGCGCGAATGCCGGCGAACACGCCCATTGCCGCATGCGGGGCCGGATCGCCCGCCGAGGTGGTGCTGGTGACGTGTTGGGTTTGTTGAGCGATGCAATCCATGTCCGCCACTGAGGTGCCGCTGTCGATGGCAGTGATGTAACGGCCATCAAGCTGATCGATGCAGCGCCCGAACGCCTCGAACAGCGCCGCGCGATTTTCCACATGCGCCGGCCGCACGATCACCGCAACGCCACCGCCCTGCGGCAATCCCGCCAGCGCGGCTTTGTAGCTCATACCCTGAGCCAGGCGAATGGCATCCTCGATGGCTGATTCATCATTCGGATAGGCAAGGTAACGACACCCGCCCAGGGCTGGCCCGAGGCGACTGTTATGGATGGCAATGACCGCCTTCAACCCTGAAACCGGGTCGACGCTAAGGTGCAGCGAATCCAGGCGAGTGCTTTGCATGAGCGCAAACATTGTTGGGCTCCCGAATCACTTCTTGTAGAACGCCAGTATAGGCTTGCGCCTGAAAATTGCTGGAGCGCACCGGAATAAGCGGCCTCGAAGACAGATGTTTTGCGGCATAACTCAATCGCTGCAAAATCCGCCACTGGACGAATAACACTGACGGGGCTAAAACGAGGCATTCGAGGGAGATTGCGATGAGTCCGCGTCAACGATTTTTCGAGTGCCTGCACCGTTCACCGCCCGCGCTGTTAGAAGCCGCGTTGTGGATTGCTGCCGAGCACGAAAAAGACGTCGACCCGGCGGCGCTGCTGCACGACTTCAAAGAGCTGCAACAGCGCGTGAGTTATGGGCTGCCGATGCTGCCGGTCAGTGAACTGGCGCAACCGTTATTGCGGCGGATGACTGATCTGGGTTTCGCTCAGGATGATTTTTTGCCGTTACGACCGCAGGCGGCGATGCTGCCCAAAGTCATGCAGACCCGTCGCGGTCAGCCTTTGGCGCTGGCGTTGATTGCGCTGGAGTTGGCACAAGGCCTGGAGATTCCGCTGGTCGGGGTCAACTTCCCCGGGCATTTCCTGCTGCGAGTACCGGGGGCTGATCACCTGCTTGATCCCTGCGGCGGTCGACGCCTGTATCCGAATGATTGTCGCGAGTTGTTGCAGCGCCAGTACGGGCCGAACATGAAACTCAACGCCGAGCATTTGCTGACGGCCTCGCCGGTGCAGATGCTGCAACGTTTGTCGCGCAACTTGCGGCAGTTGCACCTGACCCATGAGGACTACATTGCCTCGCTGATCGACGCTGAACGGGTACTCGAACTGGGCGATGCTGCTGCCGCTGATTATCTGGCGCGAGCCAGTTTGTATCAGCGGCTGGATTGCCCGAATGCCGAGCGCTTCGATCTGGAGCGTGCGTTGTTGCTGAGCGATGATCCGATCCAGCGGCTGCGCCTGACCGACCGGCTCAGCCACTTGCCGCCTAATTCTGTCGTCCATTAAAAGCAAAAGATCGCAGCCTGCGGCAGCTCCTACAGATGATCCCATGTAGGAGCTGCCGCAGGCTGCGATCTTTTGATCTTCAAGATTTAAAAGGCGCCGCAACACCCACAACCGAACCACCCTCGGAAGGCGAGCGCACCTGGATGATCAGCAGCGCAGCGATGACCGCCGGAATCGCGCAGAAGAAGAAAATCTGCTCCACGGGAATGTGCATCGCCAACAGCAGACTGCCGAACAATGGCCCGAGAATCGAACCAAAACGCCCTACACCCAATGCCCAACCAGTACCCGTGGCGCGAACGTGCGCCGGATAAAAATTACTCGCGAACGCATTCAACGTCAGCTGCCCGCCGATGATGCAGAACCCCGCCGCAAACACGCAGGCCACCAGATAACGCGGGTTGTCGTGATTAAGGCCGAGCAAAATCGTACACAGCGCCGCGCCGGCCAACACGCCAGACAACAGCCGCACCTTGCGCTTTAAACGGTCGGCAAACCACGCCATGCAAATCGCGCCGAGGGTGCCGGCGAACAGAAACATCGACGTCACCAGATTGGCTTCGTTGAGTGTCAGGCCACTTTCCAGCAGCAACGTCGGCAGCCAGCTGATCATGAAATACAGAAGAATAAGGCTGACAAAAAACGTCGCCCAAATCAGCAGCGTCGGTCGCGCGTAGCCGTTGCGGAACAATTCGACCACGGTCAGTTTGCTGCCCTGCTCGCGTTCGTTTTGCTCGACGCTCGCCACTGGCGGTTGCCAGTCCGGCAACATTCGCGCGGTGACTTTGCGCAGGCGCGCATACGGCGGCGCGTCACGCAGCAAACGCGGCAGCGACTCCGGCAACATCCACCAGAGGAACGGGAACAGCAGCAACGGCGTCACGCCGCCAGCGAGGAACACCGCTTGCCAGCCGAACTGATCGATAAATCCGGCCGCGACAAAACCACCCGCCGCACCACCGAACGAAAAACCGCACGCCGCCAGCGTCACCATCAAAGTACGCAAGCGCGGTGGCGAATATTCCGACATCAACGCCATGGCGCTGGGCATCGCGCCGCCCATGCCGATGCCGCAGATAAAGCGCGCGATCATCAGCGTATTCAGGGAATCGGCGAACACCATCAACACGGTGAGCGTGGCGTAGATCAGCACGCAAGCGAGCAGAATTCGTCGCACGCCGAAACGGTCAGCCAATGGCGTGACCACCAGCGACCCAATGGTCAAACCGAGCAGGTTGGCGCTGAAAACAGGTCCGAATGCGGCTTTTTCCAGACCCCAATCCTGAGCCAGTGCCGGGACAACGTAACCGAGCACCTGCGCGTCGTAGCCGTCGGTGACGAGCAGCAAGGCGAGCAGGATCAAGAGCAACCACTGATAACGGGACACAGGACGGGCGTCGAGTGCCGCACGGAAGCTGGCAATCTGGTTGTGCATCGCAAGGTACCTGTTTTGTTTTTATGATTTTTTGCTGTGGCAACCGGATCGTTCCCACGCTCCGCGTGGGAATGCCGCCGGGGACGCTCTGCGTCCACTGTGACGCAGAGCGTCACGGGATGCGTTCCCACGCAGAGCGTGGGAACGATCATGTGTTGCAAAACACCTGTAGGAGCAAGGCTTGCCCGCGAAGGCGGTGGGTCAGCAACACAATAGATAACTGAACCACCGCTTTCGCGGGCAAGCCTTGCTCCTACAATTTTGGTTACGGGGTGTCAGGTTGATTCGCGGGATGGGCTTTGATGAATGCCGGATGGTCTGCCGCCAGCGCCGCCACTCGGCAGATTCGCGGATAAGCCTCCAACGAAACATTGAACCGCTCAGCCGCATACAACTGCGGAATCAGGTAAACATCCGCCACACACGGCCACTCGCCGAAACAGAAACCGCTATCACCAATCAACTGCTCCACCGTGGCCAAGCCTTGGCTGATCCAGTGACTGATCCACTCAACTACCTGCGGCTCTTCCTGCCCCAACTGGCGCAGGCGATTGAGCACGCTGACGTTGTGCAGCGGATGCACATCGCAACCGATCACCGCCGCGACAGCACGCACATGGGCGCGGGCCGCGAGGTCTTCCGGCAACAACGGCACCTGTGGATAACGTTCCTCCAGGTACTCGATGATCGCCGGCGACTGGATCAACAACTCACCCTCGTCAGTGCGCAAGGCCGGCACCCGGCCTTGTGGATTGATCGCCAGATACGCCGCTTGCCGATGCTCGCCACCGGACGGCGCGATCAGATTGACCGGCAACGCCTGATAATCGAGGCCCTTCAATGCCAGCGCGATCCGCACGCGGTACGACGAGGTCGAACGGTAGTAGGTATAGAGATCCATGAACCGCTCCTGTCAGCGCGCCGCCAACACTTTGCCACGGCATTCGCCGAAGCCGATCGAGGCAAAACCATCACGGGCGCAACGTGCACGCAGGATGATTTCGTCACCGTCTTCAAGGAATTTGCGCACTTCGCCGGACGCCAGTTCGATCGGTTTTTTACCGCCCTCGGTGATTTCCAGCAGGCTGCCGAACTGACCGTTTTCCGGGCCGGACAAGGTACCCGAACCGAACAGATCACCGGCCTGCAACTGGCAACCGTTGACGCTGTGGTGCGCGACCATTTGCGCGACGGTCCAGTACATGTAGCGGGTGTTGCTCAGGGTCAGGCGATGGGCTGGCAGATTCTGTTCGCGCATGGCTTCGGTGAGCAGCAGCACTTCCAGTTCGATGTCGAAAGCACCGCCGTCCTGATCGCGTTGATCGAACAGGTACGGCAGCGGCTGCGGATCACCCTCCGGACGCTTCGGTTGCGCGGTGCGGAATGGCGCCAGCGCTTCTGCTGTTACGACCCACGGCGACACGCTGGTGATGAAACTCTTCGACAGGAACGGGCCCAGCGGTTGGTATTCCCACGCCTGGATATCGCGCGCCGACCAGTCGTTGAGCAGGCAGAAACCGGCGATGTGATCAGCGGCATCGCCGATGGCGATCGAATCGCCCATCTCGTTGCCCTGACCGATCCAGATGCCCAGTTCCAGTTCATAGTCCAGACGTGCGCACGGGCCGAAATTCGGCTCAGTCTGACCGGCCGGCAAGGTCTGACCTTTAGGACGACGCACGTCGGTGCCGGAGGCGCGCACGGTGGAGGCGCGACCGTGATAGCCGATTGGCACATGTTTGTAGTTCGGCAGCAGCGGGTTATCCGGACGGAACAGTTTGCCGACGTTTTGCGCGTGTTCGATGCCGACGTAGAAGTCGGTGTAATCGCTGATGCGTGCCGGCAGGTGCAGTTGGCAATCGGCGGCCAGTGGCAGCAGTTTTGTACCTTGCGCTTCGATGCTGCCACGGTGCGTGCTGCCTTCGCTGAACAGTTCCAGCAAACGCTCACGCAAAGCAACGCGAGCGTCGCGACCGAGTTCGAAGAACGCGTTCAACTGGCCGCCGTGCATGGCTTCGACGGCACTGCGCGCGGCGCCGTCGAACAGCCCTGCTTCCAGCGCGACTTGCAGATCAAAAATCTGTTCGCCAATCGCCACGCCTGCGCGCGGCGCCGAACCGTCCACGCTGAACACACCGAGCGGTAAGTTCTGCAGTGGGAAATCTGCGTGACCGTTGGCTGAAGCGACCCAACTGCGGGTGATGGAATTCTGCGTCATGGGTTATCTCCGGGTCGGGTCGAACGTGGCGGGCAGCGTGGCCCAGCAAGCGTCGTAAGTAGATTGCAGTTGCGGGCAGTCGAGGGCGAAACGGCTTGGGCGCAGCACCTGACTGGTCTCGAACATGAAGGCCATGGTGTTGTCGATTTTCGCCGGTTTGAGCTCGGCGTTGACGGCTTTGGTGCAGGTCTCGCCGTCCGGGCCGTGGGCGCTCATGCAGCTGTGCAGCGAGGCGCCGCCGGGCACGAAGCCTTCAGCCTTGGCGTCGTATTCACCCTGGATCAGGCCCATGAATTCGTTCATCAGGTTGCGGTGGAACCACGGTGGCCGGAAGGTGTTTTCGGCGACCATCCAGCGCGGCGGGAAGATCACGAAGTCGAGGTTGGCCAGACCGTGCACGCTGGTCGGCGAGGTCAGCACGGTGAAGATCGACGGATCGGGATGATCGAAACTGACCGTACCGATGGTGTTGAAACGGCGCAGGTCGTATTTGTACGGCACGTTATTGCCGTGCCAGGCGACCACGTTGAGCGGCGAGTGATTGAGTTCGGTAGCCCACAACTGACCGAGGAATTTCTGCACCAGCGTGGTTGGCTGCTGCAGATTTTCGTAAGCAGCGACCGGCGTCAGGAAGTCGCGCGGATTGGCCAGGCCGTTGCTGCCAATCGGCCCCAGATCCGGCAGACGCAACGGCGCGCCATGGTTCTCGGCGACGTAACCGCGTGCTTGCGGGTCAAGCAGTTCAACGCGGAATTTCAAGCCGCGCGGCAGCACGACGATTTCCAGCGGCGCCACTTCCAGCACGCCCAGCTCGGTGGCGATGCGCAGACGGCCGAGTTGCGGTACTAGCAGCAGTTCGCCGTCGGCATTGAAGAACACGCGTTCCATCGAACGATTGGCGGCATAGTTGTAAATGCTGATGCCGGACGGTTTTTCGGCGGCGGAGTTGGCCACCATGCTCACCAGGCCATCGATGAAATCAGTCGGCTCAGCGGGAATCTCCAGCGGATTCCAGCGCAGGCGATTCGGTGTCACATCGCCCAACGGCCCACCGGCCAATTGCCGTTCCAGTTTGACGAACGCCGGGTGATTGGCCGACGGCTGAATCCGGTACATCCAGGTGCGCCGCGCTTCGCTGCGGGCCATGGTGAACGCGGTGCCGGAAAACAATTCGGTGTAGAGGCCGTACGGGGCTTTTTGCGGGGAGTTCTGGCCGACGGGCAGCGCGCCGGGCAACGCTTCAGTGCTGAATTCGTTGCCGAAACCGGACTGATACGCCAGCGCCTGAGCGGTTGAATCGAGGTTCATGGAGCCTCCTGAACAGGGAGTCGGCAGTGGCCCATCGCTCTGGCTCAGAGGTTTCGGCACGCCGGGGTTGTTATTATCGTAATTCGATTACGCATAACGTAATTTGCTCGCTATCCAGCGTCAAGCTATAAAGACGCCCATTCGTATCGGAACCCGGCCGCACCATGGAAAAAACCAGCGACAGTAACGGCAAACAGAAAGTCCGCTCCGCCGAAGTCGGCACCGACATCCTCAAGGCTTTGGCCGAGTTGTCACCGTCGACCTCGCTGTCGCGTCTGGCCGAACACGTACAGATGCCGGCGAGCAAGGTGCATCGCTATTTACAGGCGTTGATCGCCTCGGGTTTTGCCGAGCAGAACGCCGCCACCAACCATTACGGCCTCGGCCGTGAAGCCTTGCGCGTGGGTCTGGCCGCACTCAACAGTATGGACGTGCTGAAAGTCGCCGCCCTGCCGTTGGCCGAACTGCGCGACGAACTCAACGAGACCTGTTTTTTGGCGGTGTGGGGCAATCAGGGTGCAACCGTGGTGCACATCGAACCGGCGGTGCGTGCGGTGACGGTGGTAACGCAGTTAGGCTCAGTGCTGCCGCTGCTCAGTTCTTCGACGGGACTGGTGTTCAGCGCGTTTCTGCCGCATCGGGAAACCGATGATCTGCGCGAGCAGGAAATCGCCGTTGCCGATCACCCGCTCAAAGACGAAAAGACTTACACAACCCTGTGCGAACAGATCCGCGAACGCGGTCTGCACCATGTTCACGGCTTGCTGATGCCCGGCGTGGACGCGTTGTCCGCGCCGGTGTTCAATGCGGTTGGCCAGGTCGCAGCCGTGCTCACGATCGTCGGCCCGACCTCGTTGTTTCACGCTGACGAAAACGGCCCCGCGGCGCAGCGCTTGTTGGCGGCGACGCGGGCCGTGAGTTGGCGCATGGGCTTTCAAAGCGACGACGTCAGTCGTTGAACGGCGCCATTAGTGTGCGGCGCTGTGACATGGCACGGGACTGGTCAGATAATCGTGGTTTTACTGGTCAGGGCTTGAGAGCTATCCAGGATCTCCTGAATGGCATCCTTTGCCAGATCGGGCAGACTAGGGTGTCCTGTTGCCTGCCTGTAAAAACTCTCGATTTTATAAACGTCACCGATGAGTGAAACGAAGCTACTTTGCATTTTCGACGCGGCGCGCTTACCCGCGCCAGCCTTGCCCAACGAGGCCATTTCCGCAATTGCTTCCACAAAATGCTTCAGCGCTTTCGCCCGATCCCCTTGAACGAGTGCATCCAGCCCGGATACGGCCTCTTTTGTGAACAGCACAACACTCAAGGCAACGCCCACCGGCGGGAATACGAAACTCAGTGCGGTGACGGCCGTGACAACGCCGTCAAAAATCAGCCCAAAAATGATTTCGGCCATGCTTTGGGTTTTTTCATCAACATCGGAAATTACTTTGTAAATCAACTCGCTATAGCACGCTTGGAAGTTCTCGATTCGAGCATAGCGTTCAAGCGCAGGAGCCTCGGTAAAATTGCTTCGTAGTTCGAGTTGGTCTAGATAATCTTTGACCTTGGTTTGATATTTTTCCTCAACTTTTTCATAAAAATACCGACCATAACCGCGAGATTTCACCGCGTCGACAAACTCGGAGAATGGCCAGAGTTCACGACCATCCGGTGCGTCGGGGGCGAAGAGATATTCTTCGACGTGACTGCCCAGCTGTATCCGAAAGACGAACACGCCTACAACCTTTGCTCTCTTGATGTGCAAATTGCACAGCGCGCTGTAACCAATTTGAGAAATATCTTCCATAACCGCTTTGGGTGGATGCTCGCTATCAACGTCCGCAACTACATCAAGTAACTCAGGTAATGCTTGAGCACTTAGTTGTCCACTGAAAAACGCCTGCATGACCGCTATATACATTTTTCGCTTCAAGATCGCCAAATACAGACGGCGATTGAAGGCGCCCGTCACATGCTGTGGATTCAGCTGAACAGTGCGCAACATATCAATGTACTGTTCGCCCGGCCGCAGCCTCTTCGACCAACTGGAGATATTTCGAATATCCAGCGCATTGAGCGGCGGATGACCACCCGTGACAATGAATCTCGGATATTTCGGCTCGCCGACACGGTCGGCATAAAAAGATACTTCACCAACGATCAACTGAGTCAAGGTCAGTTGTTGGTCTTCGCTGATCTCAATCCGGATCTGATCTGGATTGATCGAAACATAGACGCCTTTTTCCGACAAATGCTCTTCAACAAGCCTCTTGATGAGGTCAAAACAGAATTGTTCGTACGAAACAAATCCACCCTGACGCACGCTCACTGCTTGCAATGCCTGTAGTTCAGTATTAACGCGAGCAAACAGCTGACGCTGGACGGCAGTGGCCGAGCGATAGGCATAAGGTGTGACACTTTCCTCCTGCGCCACGATCCATGCGCGCTGGTTGTACACCAGATTCAACATCACTTCCGAACCACGGTAAGAAGTAGGCCCCACCTCCACACCTCGCCACAGTGAGGGTAACTGCAAGACCTTGTTAAGATGACTGGAAAGGGCCTGCCGATCCATTGCATGAGACTGCCACGCGAGATAATCGCATCCTTTTTCGGTCGCGGTCCAGCTTCCGATTTCCAGACCCAGACTGCGCACATCCGGCAGTTCATGCCATTCGTGATCGACTGGAGCGCCCGGCGCATAGAGAAGCCAGCCACCTTGACCTGGCTGCTCAGAACCGATGACGACGAGATCCTTCAGCGGCCGATTGTTGGCTCCCGGCAACTCCAGTCTCAGGCAACTGATAACGAGTCCCGCCTCACCCGCGACCGCGCGCCGAACACGCTCAAGATTGGCTTGATTGAGATGTCCCTGAAGCTGCGCCGAAAAAGCGCTCAGTAACAGCTGCTGTTTTACGAAAGCCGCCATGGCCTCGATGACAGTGCTTTTTTCGTAAGTCTTGCGCAAACTCGCACCGTAATCAGCGCGTAGATCTGAAGTGTCCATGGAGTTTTCAAGCCATTGCTGGTTCATTAGCGCAGGCACGCCTTCGCCCACGCATTCCAGTCGGGCGCGTGACGATTTGTCGTGCAGCCCATACAGCGCAAACTCAGTCAGACTCCGTGAGTTGTCCTGCTGAATAGTGTGCGGGCCTTCTTTGAAAACGTACTGTGAACGAACGGTGATTTGATCAGGATTCAATACCGTACCAAAATCGAGCCTGATCGAACCAGCAATGACAAAGCGCGCATACGACTGGAGATCGGTCAGGTGCCCCAGTTGTCGTTCGAGATGCAGTCGACTGGCAACAAGCTGTTGTTCTAACTGCGCAAACTCGAGCTGCTTATCACCCTCGGCATTTCCCAGCCACTTTGCAGGTTCTTGCACGTTCGCCAAAATTCGCTTATCAAACAAGTTCATTCAATGCCCCTGAGTTACTTCAGAACACAACCAGCCGAATGGCAGGTCAACGGGCAAAAATTACTTCAGTTGGCGAAAACAAAAAAACCGACAAGCAATTCAAAATATGGGCAAAGCATGCAAAACGTCTCAATGACTTCAACGTGCTGTTAGCACGCTTTATTTTTAACTCAGCACGCCTAACAACTTTGCCTTCGCGACCGCCTGAGTCCGGCGCTCTACGCAGAGCTTTACGTTAATACGTCGAGCGTGAGTCTTTACCGTGTGTAACGAGATAAACATTTCATCGGCAATCTGTTGATTCGAATAACCGAGGGCAATCAGCTTTAAAACTTTCAGTTCGCGCTGACTCAACAAAGGCAAACTGGCGGAGTTTTCAAAATCCACATGATGAGCCGATGGCAGCGCCACCGTTTGCAACATCTCGGCCCTGCGCAGACTCAACTCTTGCAACGCCTGACGGCACTGAAAATCCGCCGCCAGCCGCAGCCCCTGTCGCAAGGCTTTATCGGCCTCATCCTTGCGGCCGGCGAGCCACAGCAGCTCGGCGATGACCAGCTGCAATTCCGTGTGCAAGGCGTTCATCGCGCTGGATTGGGCCTGGTTCATCCTGCGCTGCAACTGCGCCAGGTGCTCAGCGTCCATCGGCGAACCGGCAGCGCGAGCAAGGATCAGCAGGTATTCAATTCTCGGGATGAGCAACACGGTTGCTGGCGGAGCCTGCACAGCTTGAGCTCCCTGGTAATGACGCAACACGCGGCTCAGCGCTTCACAAGCGAGATCCTGACGTTGCTGTTGCAACCAGAAATGGCTGCTGACCTGCAGCAACACACCGCGATAGACCGTGTCGGGAATCTGCCGCTGCTGCATCAAGCGTTCAGCCGCCCGGAGCCGATTGAAGGCCAGCTCAAAATCACGCTGATTGGCCGCCAATTGCGCCTGTCCCAAATAGCCGTACAGCACTCGTTTGTCGTGGCTGCGCAGGCAATCATTCAAGCCACTTTGAAACAGTGCCGCCGCGCGTTCGTCCAGCCCCTGATTAAGTGCGAGGCGCCCGCGCAGCAGCGCGATCCTGCCGTGCAAAGGCGTCAGCCGCACAGTGTGCTCGCGAAGCAATTCATC
This sequence comes from Pseudomonas rustica, assembly GCF_049959085.1. NCBI lineage: Bacteria > Pseudomonadati > Pseudomonadota > Gammaproteobacteria > Pseudomonadales > Pseudomonadaceae > Pseudomonas > Pseudomonas rustica. The sequence goes on from NZ_CP188200.1 coordinate 4,565,136, forward strand.
CATGTTGCTCAATAACGCCTCGGCCCGCGCGCTCGCACCGCGCTGTTCGAGCAGGTGCGCATGATCAAGTTCGAGCAGGCCTTCGAAGACCAATGAATCATGCGCCCGCGCCAGGCACAGCGCTTGCCGGTTGAACGCCTGCGCCACGTCGAGTTCACCACGCAGAAATGCCTGCTGAGTCAGCCCCGACAGGCACAGCAGCCGGGTCGGCCACGTCTCGGGGGCCAGTTCGGCCAGCGCATGCTGAAAGTGTTCCTGCGCGGGCTGCATCTGCCCTTGCAAATGCAGGAGCCAACCCTGTTGCGCCTGCCAACGGGCAATTAACTGCCGCTCGGATTGCGCTGACGGTTGTGGCAGGAATCGCGTCATATGCGCAATGCATTGTTCTGCTTGTTCGAAGCGGCCGGCAAATAACAGTGCCCCGGTAAACAGCCCGACCAATTGCGGCGAACTCAAAATCAATTCTTCGCCCTGTTGCTCGTGCAAGCGCAGCAAAAGCACCACGGTCTGCTCTTCAAAAAGATGCTCGAAACTGAAGTGCTGCAACAGGCTGACCGCCACTTCGAATTCTTCGGCGAGCAGCGCTTGCTCGAAGGCAGAACGCCAATCCTTGCCGACGGTAAAAAACTGACAGGCAAGCCGATGCCAGGAACGGCTCGCCGGCCATTGCTCTTCGCGCATGACTTGCGCGAGCGGCGGGAACACTTGCAGCCATTCAGCCGATTCGTGCCACGGCTCGATAAAGCAGCCCAGCGTTTGCAGCGTGCGCAAGAGTTGCGCACCCTCGCCGGCACCGAACAAGTGCTCGCACAGTTCGGCATTGAATCGCGGCAGATGCGCCAACACCCGCCAGGCTTCAGCCAGCTCCGGCGTAAGGCTGCTGAACAGTTCGTGTTGCAGATAATCGAGCAGCGTATCGACCCGTTGTTGCGGTTGCAGACTTTGCGTCCAGTCGCACTTTTGCAGCAGCGCCATGCGCACCCCGGCGCACCAGCCGCCAGTGCGCTGGAAAATTCGCCCGGCCACACTGTTGGCCTGCTCTGCCGTCAAATGCGTCAACGCACAGGCGATTTCGTCTTGGGTCAGAGCGAGGGTCACGCTTTCAGATTCATATAACTCATCGTCGAGCAGCAAACGCGGCCAGTTGCATTGCGGACGTCGGCGCGTGCCGATCCACCACGTGAGTGCCGGGCTGCTGACCGCCAGCAAGCGATCAAGCAACGCATCCAGCGCCGGATCGGGCAGACGACAGTAATCGTCGATAAACAACCAGGTCGGCTCAGCCCAACGTGCCAGCGTCGCGATCAACCGCGCCTCATCCACCCGCTCGGCCAGCCCCAACGTCTGCGCCAGACGCTGGCAGAAGTCGGTGGGACTGAGCGTTGCGCCAGCCAACGGCAACCACCGCACCTCGCTCGCGGGCGGCGCCTGAAACAGACATTCAGCAAGCAATGCACTTTTGCCGCTGCCGGCCGGCGCGCACACCAGCCGCACCCGCGCCACGGATTCGAGCAATGGCGCGCTCAAACGCGTACGCGACTGATGATGGGAAGAAAGCCTGGGCAGAAATCCGCGGCGATCCAGGCAGGGCGTCATGGCGGTCATCGAGTGAGCCTTCTTATCGTTGTGCACTCACCCTAGCCCGCTCCGGGCACCTTGTTGACGAGTATTCAGCGCGCTGATTGCGGCCCATAAAAAAGGCGACCGAGTGGTCGCCTTTTGCCTTGCCGATGTATCCAGACCGTTACCGAACGCCCTCGGCGCGCAAGGCCGATGGCGTGTAATCCGCCGCCTTGGCTTCGAAGCCGAATTCGTAACTGTGTTTCTCTTCGTTCTTCATGCCCAGGGCAATGTAGCGACCGGCAATGATGTCGTAGAGCGCTTCGAGGGTGTAAGCCTGTGCCTGATGCTCGTAGTGATATTCAGAGTGACCTTCGGCCACGCGCCACAATTGACCGCGACCGTCATAGTGATCGACCAGTGCGACTTGCCAGCTGTCTTCATCGATGTACATGTGGCGCTTGGCGTAGATGTGCCGCTCGTTCGGTTTCACCGTACCGATCACCTCCCAGACACGGTGCAGTTCGTAACGGGTCAGATCCTGATTGATGTGCCCGGCCTTGACGATGTCGTCGTATTTCAGGCTCGGCGAATCGAGTTTGTAGCTGTTGTACGGGATGTACATTTCCTTTTTGCCGACCAGTTTCCAGTCGTAGCGATCCGGTGCGCCGGAGAACATGTCGAAGTTGTCCGAAGTACGCAGGCCATCCGCCGCCGTGCCCGGGCCGTCATACGCCACTTGCGGCGCCCGACGAACCCGACGCTGGCCGGCGTTGTAGATCCACGCCAGACGCGGCTCCTTCACCTGATCGAGGGTTTCGTGCACCAGCAGTACGTTGCCGGCCAAACGCGCCGGCGCGGTCACTGACTGTTTGAAAAAGGTCAGCACGTTGGCGGCTTTTTCCGGGTCGATATCCTTGATCAGTTGCGGCACGGCGATCTCTTCTTCGAAGCGGATCGGCGTGAAGCTGCCGTTAGTCTGCGGGGTCACCTGAGTGATGATGCGTTTGACGTTGCCGCCGTGGTAACGGGTGATGTGGTTCCACAACACCTCGACGCCGTTCTTCGGAATCGGGAAGGCGTAGTAGCGATTGCCGGTGAAATTGGCCAGGCCGTTACCGTCGTTGATCGTGGTCACATTGAGCGCACTGCGCTTGGCCGACTCGTAGATTTCCGGCGGCACGGCGACGGTGCGGTGAGTGGTGTAGACCGGAATTTTGTAGGTTTCAGGGTAGCGCTTGAACATCGCCACCTGGCCTTCGGACAGCTTGTCTTTGTACTTGTCGACGTTGGCCGGGGTGATGGTGAACAACGGTTTCTCGTTGACGAACGGGTCGGCGAGGAAACCTTTGCTGTCCACTGCGGCGGCGTTTTTCGGGATACCGCCGGTCCACGCCGGAATCGAGCCATCGGCGTTGCCGGCCTTTTCGGCGCCGAGCGGGGTCAGGCTGGTGCCGAGTTTGTTCGCTTCATCCGGCGACACCGCCGCCATCACGTTGGCCGCCAGCACACTCAGGGCCAGCACACCACATTGCAGAATCATTTTGCGCATTGCAGTCATCCTTCTCGGGCAGATCAGAAGTTCACGCCGAAGCTCAGGGCCACGAAGTCACGGTCTTCGAGGACGTTGTAGTCACCGCCAAAGAAGTCGGTGTAACTGAGGCTCGCGGTGTAGGTGTTGCGGTAGTCGGCATCGACGCCGACGCTGATCGCTTTCGCGCCTTCGTTGAACAGGCCGTTGGGCCCGTAACCGGCGACGTCATGCGACCACGACAGATTGGGTTTGAAGTTGATCCCGCCGACCACGTTGGCGTAATCGAGAATCGCCCGTGCGCGGTAGCCCCACGAGGTCGAGGTGACAAAGCCGTCGGTATCGCCGCCGAAACCGTACTGGCCGTACACCGAGTCGCGGCCATAACGCAGCTGACTGCGCGACTCCAGACCACCGACGTGCACCACCGCCGCTTCGCCGACCACGGTCAGACGTTCAGCGCCCAACATCTGATCGAAGAAGTGCGTGAGGGTGCTCTGCACTTGCGTCACTTCTTTACGGCGATAACCTTTGTTGTCCGCGCCCGGCGACGTCGCCAGTGGCGAGGCCGCACCGCCGGCAATCGGGTTGAGCAGCGCCAGCGTCAAGTCGTTGGTGTTGACCTGCACCGGCGCGTTAGGCCGGTAGCTGATCTCGCCAGTCCACGCGGTACCGGTGGGCAAAGTGGTGGAGAAACTCGCGCCGTACAGGCGAATGTCTTCCGGGTATTCGAGGTAGTACTGACCGCGTCCGAGCATCACGCTCTGCGCCAGCCCCGCACCGCTGCCAGGCGCCAGACCGTTGGCAATGCCGACCATGCCCGGCAATGCCGCCAGCGTCGAAAGCCCCGCCGTGGTGGTGCCCACCGTTGGCGTGCGGCTGTGATAGTTCATGAAATAGAGGCCGTACTCGGTATCGTCGCCGAGCCAGCGCAGCGCTGTGCCCCACTGTCCGGAATCCCGCGCGTCGCGGTCGCCGCCACGGGGAATCACCACCCCTTCGCGAGTGACCTGAATGCCTTGACCGAATGCCTGGGTCAACGGCACAAACGGTGCAATCGCTGGACTGCCGACGGTGTAGCCGTTGTTGCAACCATCCGCCGCAACGTCAACACCAAAGAACGTGCCGCAGTTGTCGAGAACGGTTTGATCCCACTCCAGTTGGTAAAAGCCTTCAACCGTCAGTTGATCGGTCAGACCTTGCGAACCGAACAACATGTTCACCGGAATCAGGCCTTCCTTGATCTCGGCACCGGGACGGCGAAACGCGGAAACGTCGACCGGGTTGATGCTGTTGATCGAGTTGCCGATGAAGGTACTTTCGCCCCAACTCACCACCTGCTTACCGGCGCGCACAGTGCCCGGCAGATCGGCAATGGAATAGTTGTGATAGACGAAGGCATCGAGGATCTGCGCGCCGGACGACTTCGCGCCTTCCTTGCGACCGCTGTCGCTGATTTGCTTGAACTCGCGGTCTTCGTCCTTCAGCTCGAAGTCGTACCAATACTTGCCGCGCACAAACACACCGGTATCGCCGTACTTCAGTTCGAGGTCGTGAATGCCTTTGAAGATCTTCGAAAAGGTCTCGCCCTTCTTGAAGTTCAGGCGCCCGTCATCACCCGTGGAAGATTGCCCGGTACCGCCGTTGACCGTGCCGACCAGCGACTTGTCGGCATCGCGCAGGCCCCAGCTCGCACCGATCGACAAGGACGAGTCGAACGTCCCTTCGATTTCGCCGATGTTGAAAGCGACCGCTTGCGCCTGGGCACAGCAACCCAGAGCCACCGCAGCGGCCAGCGCTTGCGGTGTGAAGATGGCGCGCATTGTTGTTTTTGTCATGCGTCTTCCCCGGTGAGTGACAGAAGGCCCCACCCTACTGCCGCCACCACCTGACGATAAGCGCACCAAGGAGGTATTCACGCTGTCGCTCGAAAGGATGAATGCCCGCACAGCACGGGGCTTTGCGCGATCCATGAGTGAGCTGGATGGACGATCATCAGCACAGCGCATGGTGCATGCCGGGGCACAGCGACTGTTGCATGCTCCGCAACAGTGCATGTCCGGAATCGCTATTTTTCCTGCAGGCCGAACTGCTTATTCTGAGCGGGCTTTCACGGGATACGCCGAAAAGCGCGAAGCACTGGCCATGAGCAACGCTGGCCATTGCTAACAGATTTCAGATGAATCGATAGGTCGGTTTATCGCCCCGGTGTTCACTGACGTTGATTTGTAGCTCCTTGATCCAACGTCTTACCTTGGCCGCTGCGTTTGTAGCGGCCTTTTTTATGGGCGAAGAATTTTGTACCGCGGGGATTTCAGAAGGGGCCGACAGGACTCAGGCAAATCCTGTCGCTTGATGCAGTGGAATCAGAGCGAATACTTCTGCAAATTCGCCATCATTTCCTTCAGCGCTTCAATATTGTCCTTCGGATGCGCCGCCCCTTCGAAATCACAAATCTGCTGCCAATGCGCCGCGACATCTTCCGGCGAGAAACCTACTCGCGGATCAAACCCGGCACCCAGGCTACGCTCCCAACGCACCTTGCCCATCCAGCCGCCGCCGACTTCGAACAGTCCAGAAGTCTCTTGGCATTGCTCGCTGGCCAGGTACACCACCAGCGGGCTGACCAGTTCCGGTTTGAGTTGTTCGAACACTTGCGGCGGGATCAGGCCTTCGGTCATGCGCGTGCCGCCGGTTGGGGCGATGGCGTTGACGAGGATGTTGTTTTTGCGGCCTTCGATGGCCAGGGTGCGGGTCAGGCCGTAGAGGCCGAGTTTGGCCATGCCGTAGTTGGACTGGCCGAAGTTGCCGTAGATGCCCGAGGTCGAGGCGGTGAAGATCACGCGGCCGTAGTTTTGCTCGCGCAGGTGCGGCCATGCGGCGCGGGTGACTTTGTAGGCGCCTTCGACGTGGACGCGGTAAACCAGATCCCAGTCGGCGTCGTCCATTTTGTGGAAGGTTTTGTCGCGTAGGATGCCGGCGTTGTTGACCACGACGTCGACGCGGCCGAAGACGTCGAGGGCGTTTTGCACGAGTTTGTCGCCGTCGGTGACCGAGTCGTGGTTGGCTTCGGCGGTGCCGCCGGCTTCACGGATTTCGGCGACGACGCGGTCGGCAGCGGAGGCATTGGCGCCTTCGCCCTGAGCCGAGCCGCCGAGGTCGTTGACCAGCACTTTCGCGCCCTGTTTGGCGAACAGCAGTGCGTGGGCGCGGCCAAGGCCACCACCGGCTCCGGTGACGATCACGACTTTATCTTCGAAACGCACAGACTCATTCATCGAGGCAACTCCAGCAGGCCAATGGGACATTGATCCCGAGTGTCAGGCACGAGGCGTGGTGTCACAACGAACAGGGCTGGGGCTGAATGGTGTGCGATAAGGTTGGGGGATAGTCAGGTTTGAAAAGCACAAGATCGCAGCCTTCGGCAGCTCCTACAGGGGATCGGTGTAGGAGCTGCCGAAGGCTGCGATCTTTCAATCTTCAGGAACAGGCCACTTTGCGCGGCGGCAGCACCTGACGTTCACGAAATTCCAGATAGTGCTTAAGCACCTGCACCGGTGCTTCGGTTTGCGGGTAGTGACCAATGCCCGGCAACAGCACAGCGTCGGCATCAGCAATCAACTCGCAATAACGCTGCACCATGTGTGCACCAGAGATCGGGTCGACTTCGCCATCGATCACCCGCAGAGGAATTTCACCGCGCTGCATCGCCGCGACCCAACGATCACGCTGCACCCGACGCTCCGGAATATAACTGATCAGTTTGTGCATGATCCGTGGCCCACGATTGGTCTCGACCAAGCTCCAGAAATCATCCAGTTCGCTCTCTGTCGGCCGAGTGTTCGGCCCAAAGATCTGCCGAAAACTTTTCACCAGCGCATCGCGGGTAAACGCGCGGCCGATCATCCAGCCCAGTGGACTCAGCAACAGTTTCTGCATCAACACCGGCCGATGGGTTTCCGGAAACAGGCCACCGTTGAGGAACACGCAACTGGCGATTTCGATGCGATCCTCGTAATGCCGGGCAAGCAGTTCTTGCGCAACGCTGTCGCCGTAATCGTGCGCCAGCACATGCACCGGTTGCTCGACCTGCAAATGCGCGAGCAACGCCTGCTGCAAATCCGCCTGTTCCAGCAAGCTGTAGGTGTGATTGACCGGCTTGGCTGAATCGCCGAAACCGAGCATGTCGCAGGCAATCACCCGATAACGCTGGGCCAGTGGCTGCCACAGGTAATGCCAGTCCCAACTGGCGGTCGGGAAACCGTGGATCAGCAGCAGCGGCTCGCCCTGCCCCGCCGTCCAGTAACGGATCGGCTGACCACGAAAGACAAACGTCCGGCTGCGTTTACGCCAGACACACAGAGGAATCTCGGCAAGTGGCATTAGAGTTTATATCCGGGATCTTGTTTATCGAGTTTGCGCAGCAGCGCCGGCCAGGCCAGCGCGCCACCCATGCCTTGAGCACTTTTGGTGACGCCGGCGATCATCGCTTTGGCGCCTGCCAGAATTTGCGGTTCGATGGCGATGAGTTCAGCGCCCCCGGTTTGCGCCATCACCTGAATGTCGCAAGCGCGCTGGAAGGTGAACATCATCAAAAAAGTGTCGGCGATGGTGCTGCCACAGGTCAGCAGACCGTGGTTGTGCAACATCAGGAAATTGTTTTCGCCGAGGTCGGCCTGCAAACGCGCCTTCTCTTCGTGGTTCAGCGCCACACCTTCGTAGCCGTGATAGGCCAGGCTCGACAGCACGAACAACGATTGTTGGCTGATCGGCAACACGCCCTGCTTTTGCGCCGATACCGCGACACCCGAGGCGGTGTGCGTGTGCAGCACGCAAACCACATCGTGCCGTACTTCGTGCACGGCGCTGTGGATCGTGTAACCGGCGGGGTTGATTTCGTAAGGGCTGTCCATGAGTTTGTTGCCGGCCTGATCGACCTTCACCAGGCTCGACGCGGTGATCTCATGGAACATCAGACCAAACGGATTGATCAGAAAGTCTTCGGTGCCCGGCACCTTGGCGGAAATATGCGTGAAGATCAGGTCGTCCCAGCCATGGGCGGCGACCAGACGATAACAAGCGGCGAGATCGACACGGGTCTGCCATTCCGCAGCACTGACCTGGTCTTTGACGTTAAGGGACGATTGGACGGGGGCTACGCTCACTGTATGCACCTCTGCGTTCTTATTGTTCTGCAACTTGTGAGCAGTCTAGTCAGGTGCAGGCAATCACGTAGTTGCATTGGCAGCCAGCTTGATGACTGACCGGGTCAGTCGTGCAAACAGCTTGGATCCATGTCAAAGCAACGACGCCAACAAAGGTGCAGCAAACAGATTGAGCAACCCGGTGAGCACCATCACCAGCCCGGCGACAGAGCCTTCTTCACCGCCCACTTCATGCGCGCGACTCACGCCGGCACCGTGCGCGCCAACGCCGAACAACGCGCCACGCGCCAAGGCACTGCGCAGCGGCAACCACTTCAACAGCACGCCGCCGAGCATCGCGCCGAACACGCCGGTGAACATCACAAACACCGCGGTCAGCTCCGGCACACCGCCGAGGTTTTGCGCGAGCGGCATGGCGAACGGCGTGGTGATCGAACGCGGTACCAGCGACATCGTCACCGAACTGTCGAGCGCCAATGCCTTGGCCAAGCCGAACGAGGTGCCGATCGATGCCGCACTGCCGGCCACCATGCCGAGCATCAGCGCCGACCAGTGCCGCATCAACAAACGCCGTTGCTGCCAGATCGGCACAGCGAACGCGACCGTCACCGGGCCGAGCACCAACATCAGCCAGTGGGTGTTGCTGGAATATTCGGCATAGGCGGTGTGCAGCGGCACGGCGAGCGCCAGCAGCATCGCCGGCACCAGAATCAGCGGCGACAACACATAACGTCCGGTGCGTCGATAAATCCAGCGGCTGAACAGGTACGCCAACAAAGTGAAGGCGAGCCAGAACATCGGCATCCATTCAAGCTTCATGGGAACGCCTCGCGCGCACGGCCAATTCCACGGTGAATGCGGTCACCAGCATCACCATCAAGGTACTGGCGGCGATCACCAGCAAAATCCGCCAGCCGTCATTGCGCAGCAACGTGCCGTAATCGAGCAGGCTCATCAGCGCCGGGATAAAGAACAACAGCATCTCGGCCATCAACAATCCCGCGCCCAGTTGCAGCGCCGCCGGTTTGACCCAGCCGAATGCGAAGGCCAGCAGCAACAGCGCCATGCCGATCACGCCGCCAGGAATCGGCCAGGCCAGCCACGCGGCGAGTTGGCAGCCGAGCAGGTAGAGACCGAGCAACACGGCGAGTTCGACGAAGAGACGTGAAAGGTGTTTGAAGCGGGCGGCGTTCATGAGATTGGCTCCTTACAGAAGCCTATTTTACGAAGTGGCCTGCCATCCCCGAAGCGAATTGTTAGACTCAAAGCCATTCCAAAACGGAATCAGGCTTATGGAATTCAAACAGCTGCGCAGTTTTGTCGAAGTCATGCATCAGGGCGGTTTCACCCAAGCGGCGAAAACCCTGCACATCAGCCAATCAGCGGTGAGCAAACAAGTCGCGCAACTGGAACAGAGCCTCGGCACGCCGCTGCTGGAACGCCTCGGTTCACAGTTGCGCCTCACCGCCGCCGGCAGCGTGGTGTTGCAGCGCGCCGAAGCGATGCTGCGTTTACGCAACGAATTGCTGGTCGAACTGGACGATCTCAGCCATCTGGCCCGTGGCGAGTTGCGCCTCGGTCTGCCGCTGTTGGGCAGCGATGCTTTGTTCGCCGGGTTGTTTGCCGAATATCGCCGGCGCTACCCGAACATCAGCGTGCAGTTGCTCGAGGGCGGCAGCCGCAACATCGAGCAAGCCGTGCTCAACGGTGAACTGGAGCTGGGAGGCAGTTTGTTGCCGAAGGATCCGCAGTTCGACTGTCAGCCGTTTTGCGATGAGAAACTCGATGCGCTGCTACCGGTCGATCACCCGTTGGCGGATCGCGGCGAGATCGGATTGGAGGAGCTCGCCGATACGCCGTTCCTGCTTTATCAGCGCAGCTTCGTGCTCAACGATCGTTTGCTGCAGGCGTGCCAGCAAATGGGCTTCACACCGAAGGAAGGCGGGCGCAGCGGTCAGGCGGATTTTCTTGCGGCGCTGGTGGCCGCCGGGCAAGGCGTGGTGTTGTTGCCCAGCGTGGTGGCGCGCGGACTGGTGCGGCCAGGCGTGGTGCGTCTGACCTTGCGTGCGCCGGATTATCTGCGCTGGGACATCGCGTTTATCTGGCGTCAGGGCGCCTATTTGTCGAATGCCGCGCAGGCGTGGCTGGCACTCCTGCGCGAGCGGCCGATCAGCCCTTGAGCGCGTCGATCAATTGCGCCAGCCAAGGTTCGGCGTCGGTTTCCGGGGTCACGCTTTCGCTGGCGTCGATGCGCAGCATCTCCAGCACTTCACGCACACCCAGTTCGCCGAACAGTTCACGCATTTGCTCGCCGCCACCGCAGAAGGTGTCGCCATAACTGGCGTCGCCCAAGGCGATGACCGCGCCCGGCAAACCGCGCCACGCGGCTGGCAGTTGATCGCGAATGGTCGAATACAACGGTTGCAGGTTGTCCGGCAGCTCGCCCATGCCAGTGGTCGAGGTTACCGCGAGGAACGCTTCCGGGCCGAACGCTTGAATGTCCGCCAGGCTGGCGCGCGAGTTGTAGAAGGTTTCAAAGCCAGCGGCTTTCAACAGGTTCTGGGCGTGGCGGGCGACTTCTTCGGCGGTGCCGTAAACCGAACCGGAGAGGATGGCGACTTTCATCAATCTGATCCTGAAACTGAAAAAATGAGCGGCGATAGTAGCAGCCCAAGCCGCAAAGCTGCGATTGGATCTCAACTGGCGATAATGGCCAGTAGACAGCGCTGACGGTTTATCTAGAATGCGAACCCTCGGCCATTCTGAACGGACTCACAGATGATCAACGCCAGCCTGCTGCAAATGGTGATCAACGCCTCCAACGATGGAATCGTGGTAGCGGAAAAGGAAGGCGATCAGGACACCATCCTGATTTACGTCAACCCCGCATTCGAACAGCTGACCGGCTACAGCAGCGAAGAGATTCTCTATCAGGACTGCCGCTTCCTGCAGGCTGGTGACCGTGATCAGGCCAGTCTGGAGCGGGTTCGCGAGGTGCTGCGCAACAATGGATCGTGCCGGGAAATCCTGCGTAACTATCGCAAGGACGGTACACCGTTCTGGAACGAACTGTCGCTTTCAACGGTAAAAAGCGCTGACGATGGGCTTACTTATTTCGTCGGCGTGCAGAAAGATGTAACGATTCAGGTCAAGGCTCAGCAACGCGTTGCGCAACTCGAAGAGGAGGTCGCGACACTGAAAGCACAGCTGGCAGAACTGAAAGCGACGAACGGCGCAAACAAATCAGCGAACTAATTGTCATTAACTACAATCACCAATGACTTTGTAACTATATCTTTCGAGCTAGCCATGCAACGCGACGCCCTCCTCACTCAGGATGAGCTGGATTTCATCCAGACCATGCAGCACAACCCGCAACTCAATGTGCGGGATGCGACGTCGAGTCTGCTGGTTAATGGCGGTTCGCAGATCCGTGATTTGCTCACGCGCCTGGCCGCTCACGAACAAGTGACCATTCAGGCCAACTTCGAAAACCAACAGATGACTTTCCCGCTGCATCTGGTGGAAGACGAGTTCCACGCGCTGCATTTGCGTCTAGGTGTGCCAAGCATTTACGAAGACGGCCCGATGGTGCGTCCATGGCGCCTGGCGCTGGACGAGCCGGTGGCGCTGGAAAATGCCAATGGCCAACCGGGGACGTTGTGGGTTCATGAGGTGTCGCACAAAGGCGTGTTGCTGGAAGTGCGCAACAAGACCAAACCACCGAAGCATTTCGCCCTGTGGTTCAGCCCTTCAGGCTATGAGCGAATTTCCCTGCGCGGCAATTTCGAGCGTGAGACCGACAAAGGTTTCTTCGCCTACGAACTGAGCCAGACCGATGCCGATGAAACCGAGCGCCTGCGCCAGTTCATTCTGCAACAACATCGCCTGACCCACCCTGCCCTGCACACCTGATTCTCAGGTATCGAGTTTACCCGCGAGATATTGCGTCAGCCGCTGACGCATGGTCGCGCCTTCATTGCCCAGACAACCGATTGACGATCCGGCCAGAGTTTCCTCTGCCAGATCCGCCGCATCCCCCGCCAGCAACACCTGACAATCCAGACTCAATGCCAAACGGTTCAAACGCCGTGGCAGTTCGACGGCCGGTGCGTGATTGGAAAACAGCACCAGTGCCTGCGGTTTGATCTTTTCGCAGACCAGCGTCAATTCACCGAATGGCTGACCGGTCGTCAATACCCGAACACCCGCATCGCTGCTGCTCAAAAACAGCGCGGCCACCAGCAATTCCAGTTCACGGCACTGACCGGCCAATGCACTGACGAGAATCTTGCGGGGCTGCGTGGTGCGTAACGCGATGATTCGTTGCAGTACGCGGGTTCTAAGGTAGCCGTCGTAGAACAGCCATTCGCTGGTGTGTCCGAAGGCTTCCTGCCCCAGCAGCAATTGCCGCCACAGCGGCAGCAGGATGTCCTGAAAAACCACGGGCAGCGAATAAGAAGAAAAAATCTGGCCGTAGACACGATCCAGTTCAAGATCGTCGAAGGCGCTGATCGCACGCTTTACCTGATGCTGCCACTGCTGGTAATCGGCCTGCACCTGATCATCAGAAATGATGTGCGCCAGTGCTTTTAGCGGTTCGGTTTTAGCGAGGATTTTGCCGACCTTGCTCACGGAGACGCCACGATCGATCCACTCGACAATGCTGCGAACGCGCTCGATTTCGGTCATTGAATACAGCCGATGCCCACTTTCAGTGCGCGTCGGTTCGATCAAACCGTAACGTCGCTCCCAGGCACGCAGCGTGACCGGGTTGACCCCGGTGAGTCGGAACACTTCACGAATGGGAAAAAGGTCTTCGCGCTCGAGCGCGTCAGACGCCCGTGAAACAGGGCTCAGCTCCGTGATGACAGGCATAGTGCGCTCAACGTCCTTGTAAAGTGATTGGATCCATTCTAGCTGCAATGCCCGCTAAAGGTAAAAGCGATGAACTGCGACGAAAGTCTCTGGTTAAATCGCAAAATTCAGGAATAATCCTTGCTTGGCAATAAACGCGGGCCTCTACCCCGGCGCGCGTCTGGCGAAACTCCTACCCGGAGTGCCGCGAACGAAATACGGAGATACACAATGTCTACTTCCCCCGTCACGCTGATGGTCGCGCGTCGCGTCGCCGATGGTCGCTATCAGGATTTGATCGCCTGGTTGCGCGAAGGCGAACAACTGGCCACCGACTTTCCCGGTTATCTCGGCTCTGGCGTGCTCGCTCCGCCGCCCGGTGATAACGAATTTCAAATCATTTTCCGCTTCGTCGATGAACAGACTTTGCATGCGTGGGAGCACTCCGCCTCGCGTACGGCATGGCTGGATCGGGGCAGCGATCTGTTTGCCCATCCGAAGGAACATCGCGTCAGCGGCATCGAAGGCTGGTTCGGCGCGGCCGGTCAACGTCCGCCACGCTGGAAACAGGCGGTGGCGATCTGGCTGGCGTTCTTTCCGGTGTCGATGCTGTTCAACTTTGTGCTGGGCCCGCTGCTCGGCGAAATGAGTCTGTTGCCGCGGGTGTTTATCAGCACGCTGTGCCTGACGCCATTGATGGTTTATTTCTTTATTCCGCTGTCGACGCGATTACTGGCGAATTGGTTGAACAGCACGCCGGTTCGACGCGTGCCTGCCGAAACGTCTACGCAGCACCTTTAAAAGATCGCAGCCTTCGGCAGCTCCTACAGGGAGGCAAGCAGGCCAATGTAGGAGCTGCCGCAGGCTGCGATCTTTTCCGTCGTGTCGCTGTTATAGTTTTTGCTCCCACCGCGATGCGAGCCGTTCATGTCTACTTCCGCAGCCCCGATCCTCATCACCGGCGCCGGCCAGCGTGTCGGTCTGCACTGCGCGCAGCGTTTGCTTGAAGACGGTCATCGCGTCATCTTCACCTACCGCACCGAACGTCCCGGCGTACAAACACTGCGAGATTTGGGCGCCATCGGCCTGTTCGCCGAGTTCTCCAGCGAAGCCGGGATTCTCGCCTTTATCAGCGAACTGAAAAACCACACCGATAGCCTGCGCGCCATTGTGCACAACGCCTCCGAGTGGCTGGCCGAAACCCCGGGCAGCGAGGCCGAAGCCTTCACCCGCATGATCAATCTGCACATGCTCGCGCCTTACCTGATCAACCTGCACTGCGCCGATTTGTTGCAACGCTCGACACCCGCCGACATCATCCACATCAGCGACGATGTCACGCGCAAGGGCAGCAGCAAACACATCGGCTATTGCGCCAGCAAAGCCGGGCTCGACAGCCTGACGCTGTCCTTCGCCGCGCGCTTTGCGCCAGCAATCAAGGTCAACGGCATCGCGCCGGCCCTGCTATTGTTCAATCCCGACGACGACGCGGCGTACCGCACCAAAGCGCTGGCCAAATCGGCGCTGGGCATCGAGCCCGGCAGCGAAGTGATCTACCAGAGCCTGCGCTATCTGCTCGACAACCCTTATGTCACCGGTACGACCCTGACCGTCAACGGCGGGCGGCACGTCAAATAACGCCTAGCTGCGAGGATGTCCATGAGCCTTTCCCTGCCCGAAAACTACCGTGAAATCCTCATCGGTCTCGGCGAAAATCCCGACCGCGAAGGGTTGCTCGACACCCCGGTGCGCGCGGCCAAAGCCATGCAATACCTGTGTCACGGTTACGATCAGAGCGTCGAGCAAATCGTCAACGGCGCGCTGTTTGCTTCGGACAGTGACGAGATGGTCATCGTCGCCGACATCGAGTTGTACTCGTTGTGCGAACATCACCTGCTGCCCTTCATCGGCAAGGCCCATGTGGCTTATATTCCGACGGGCAAGGTGCTGGGATTATCTAAAATCGCGCGGCTGGTCGACATGTTCGCCCGACGCCTGCAGATTCAGGAAAACCTCACCCGGCAAATCGCCGACGCGGTGCAACAGGTCACCGATGCAGCTGGCGTCGCCGTGGTCATCGAAGCCAAACACATGTGCATGATGATGCGCGGCGTGGAAAAACAGAATTCGACGATGAACACCTCGGTCATGCTCGGCGCCTTCCGCGAGTCGAGCAACACCCGTCAGGAGTTCCTGCAATTGATTGGACGGAGCAAGTAAATGCCACAACTTCAACCGGGAATGGCGCGCATCCGGGTCAAGGATCTGCGCTTGCGCACCTTTATCGGGATCAACGAGGACGAGATCCTCAACAAGCAGGATGTGCTGATCAACGTCACCATTCTGTACGCCGCGCAGGAAGCGGTGCGTGACAACGACATCGATCACGCGCTGAACTACCGCACGATCACCAAAGCGATCATCGCTCACGTCGAGGGCAACCGTTTTGCGTTGCTCGAACGTCTGACGCAGGAACTGCTCGATCTGGTGATGAGCAACGGCTCGGTGCTGTACGCCGAAGTCGAAGTCGACAAGCCGCATGCGCTGCGATTTGCCGAATCGGTATCGATCACCCTCGCGGCAAGCCGCTGAGCTTCAAGCTTCGAGCTGCAAGCGTTAAGCTACCGCCACCCACAATCCAAACTTGCAGCTTGAAGCTCGCCGCTTGAAGCTGTCTCGAAGAGACCTCCATGAACGAGCAACAACGCCTCGAACTCGAAGCCGCCGCCTTCCGCCGGCTGGTCGCCCATCTGGACAGCCGCAAGGACGTGCAGAACATCGACCTGATGAACCTCGCCGGGTTCTGCCGCAATTGCCTGTCGAAGTGGTACAAGGCCGAAGCCGACGAGCGCCAGATCGACATCAGCCTCGATGACGCCCGCGAAGTGGTTTACGGCATGCCGTACGCCGAGTGGAAAGCCCAATATCAGCAAGAAGCCAGCGCCGACCAGCAAGCGGCGTTCGCCAAAGGAAAAACCCATGAGTGACCTGAACACCCTGCGCGCCAGCCTGAAAAGCGGCGAGCACGCTTTCGCCGACACCCTGGCTTTCATTGCTGCCGGTTACGACTACCAGCCGCAAGCCTTCAACAACGGTGGCGTGGAAAACGCCGCCGGGCAGAACGAAGGTTCGTGCAAGACCTTGGGTCTGGCGCTGCTGGAAGGCCTGAGCGATGAAGAAGCGCTGCTGGCGTTTGGCGAGCATTACCGCTCGGTAGTGGCGACGCCTGAGGGCAGCGATCACGGCAACATTCGTGCGTTGATCAAACACGGTCTGGCCGGCGTCAAGTTCACCGCACAGCCCCTGACCCGCCGCTGATCCCAGACCCAACCACAATCCCCTGTGGGAGCGAGCCTGCTCGCGAATACGGACTGACATTCAACACTGATGTCGATTGATATACCGCTTTCGCGAGCAGGCTCGCTCCCACATGGGATGTGTGGTGACTTTGATTCTCGGGCACAAAAAAACCGGCCAATCTGGCCGGTTTTTTTGTGCCTGCGATCTTAGAACGATGCGTTCTGCAGACCGTCCAGGTACCGCTCGGTGTCCAGTGCCGCCATGCAGCCGGCGCCGGCCGAGGTGATGGCCTGACGGTAAACGTGGTCAGCCACGTCACCGGCAGCGAAGATGCCTTCGACGCTGGTCGCAGTCGCATTGCCTTCACGGCCGCCGTGCACCACCAGGTAACCGTCTTTCAGGGTCAACTGGCCTTCGAACAGCGAGGTGTTCGGGGTATGGCCGATGGCGATGAACACGCCGTCGACGGTGATTTCGTCGAAGCTGCCATCGTTGTTCTTCAGACGCGCACCGGTCACGCCCATGTTGTCGCCCAGGACTTCATCGAGGTTGGCGTTCAACTTGAGGATGATCTTGCCTTCAGCGACGCGAGCGTTGAGCTTGTCGATCAGAATCTTCTCGGCGCGGAAGGTTTCGCGACGGTGAATCAGGGTCACGGTGCTGGCGATGTTGGCCAGATACAGCGCTTCTTCAACTGCGGTGTTGCCGCCGCCGACCACAGCGACCGGCTTGTTGCGGTAGAAGAAACCGTCGCAGGTTGCGCAGGCCGAAACGCCTTTGCCCATGAACGCTTCTTCCGACGGCAGGCCCAGGTAACGAGCGCTGGCGCCGGTGGCGATGATCAGGGCGTCGCAGGTGTAAACCGCGCTGTCGCCGGTCAGGGTGTAAGGCTTGGCAGCGAAATCCACAGCGTTGATGTGATCGAAAACGATCTCGGTTTCAAAACGCTCGGCGTGCTCGCGCATGCGCTCCATCAGGGCTGGACCGGTCAGGCCGTGAACGTCGCCCGGCCAGTTGTCGACTTCGGTGGTGGTGGTCAGTTGACCGCCGGCCTGCATGCCGGTGATCAGCAGTGGCTTGAGGTTGGCACGGGCCGCGTATACCGCAGCGCTGTAACCGGCAGGGCCGGAACCGAGAATAATCACTCGCGAATGACGGACTTCAGACATGACCTGCTCCTGTTGACCGGGCCGAAAAAACTGGCACGGATCGCCGGACTGCCGGCGGAAATAAAAAAGGACCGTGGAAAACCTTGGGGAAGGCTTGAGCTCGACAGTCCTGTAAAAAGTTGGGTGCAGCGTATCGAGGGGGGCAAGATTAAGGAAATACGGATTAACAATCCAGCTCATAGGTGGTCTCTATGCCGACACACTGACGAGATGGACGTCTTTGTTACAGTGAATGTCGATCGCTCTACCGTGCTTTCGCCGCCGTTGCAAAGTCGGTAAGGTCGGCGCGTTTTCCCTTGCTCGGAGCACCTTATGCCCGCCCCTGTTCTGTCCGGCCCGCAATACCTGCGCGAAGGCCTCAAACTGGTTCTCAGCCCTGGCCTGCGCTTGTTCGTGTTGCTGCCGCTGGCGATCAACCTCTTGCTGTTCGTCGGATTGATCTATCTGGCCGGCCACCAGTTCAGCCTCTGGGTCGACACGCTGATGCCGTCGCTGCCGGAATGGCTGAGCTTCCTCAGCTACATCCTCTGGCCGCTGTTCGTCGTGTTGGTGGCGCTGATGGTGTTTTTCACCTTCACCATGCTCGCCAACGTGATCGCCGCACCGTTCAACGGTTTCCTCGCGGAAAAAGTCGAAGTGGTCGTGCGCGGCACCGATGACTTCCCGGCCTTCAGCTGGGGCGAACTGATTGAGATGGTACCGCGCACCCTCGCCCGGGAAATGCGCAAACTTGGCTTCTTCCTGCCCCGCGCAATCGGCCTGTTCATCCTCTCGTTTATCCCGGTGGTGAACATCATCGCCGCGCCGCTGTGGCTGTTGTTCGGCGTGTGGATGATGGCGATCCAGTACATCGACTACCCGGCGGACAACCACAAACTCGGCTGGAACGAGATGCTCGCCTGGCTGCGGCAGAAGCGCTGGCAGAGCATGAGTTTTGGCGGGATCGTCTATCTGGTGCTGCTGATTCCAGTGGTGAACATTTTGATGATGCCAGCTGCTGTCGCTGGTGCGACGCTGTTCTGGGTGCGTGAGCGTGGCGCCGAGAACCTGGTGACTCAACGCTAACGCGGCGTCACAAATCCATCATCCGAACGTCACAACGACGACATGGCCTCAGCCGACACTGAGGTCATGACGACAGCTCTGCATATCACCCTCATCAGCGAAACCTTCCCACCGGAAATCAACGGCGTGGCCAATACCCTTGGCCGCTTGTGCGATGGACTGCGCGCGCGTGGGCATCAAGTGGATCTGGTGCGCCCGCGTCAGGCCGGCGATCCGCAGCGCAGCGATGACGACGCGCTGCTGTTGTGCCGAGGCTGGCCGCTGCCGGGCTATCCGGGGCTGCAATGGGGACAGTCGTCGATGCACAAATTGCTGCGCCGCTGGAAACGCCAGCGCCCGGATGTGCTGTACATCGCCACGGAAGGCCCGCTGGGTTTATCGGCTTTGCGCGCGGCGCGACGCCTGGGGATTTCGGTGGTCAGCGGCTTTCACACAAATTTTCAGCAATACACCAGTCAGTACGGCCTCGGCCTGCTGACGCGGATGCTCACGCATTATTTGCGCTGGTTTCACAATCGCTCGGCGATGACGCTGGTGCCCAGTCCCAGTCAACGTCTGGAACTGGAGCGTCGGCATTTCGAGCGTTTGGCGTTGTTGTCGCGCGGTGTGGACAGCCAGTTGTTTCACCCGAGCAAACGCCTGAACGCTTTGCGTGAGCAATGGGGACTTCGCGAGCGCGACGTTGCCGTGATTCACGTAGGACGCCTCGCGCCGGAGAAAAACCTGGGCCTGCTCAAGCGCAGCTTCGAAGCACTGCGCAGCGCTTATCCACAGCGCAATCTGAAACTCATCGTGGTCGGCGACGGGCCGCAACGGCTGGCGCTGGAGAAGGATTTGCCTGAGGCGATTTTTTGCGGTGCCCAGCGTGGCGAAGCGTTGGCGGCGCACTATGCGTCGGGGGATGTGTTTTTGTTTCCGAGCCTGACCGAAACCTTTGGCAATGTGGTGCTGGAGGCGTTGGCGTCAGGGTTGGGGGTGGTGGCTTACGATCAGGCTGCGGCGGCGCAGCATATTCGCCATGGCTACAGCGGCGTGCTGGCGATGCCCGGGGACGAAGAGGCGTTTTGCGAGGCGGCGGTGTGGTTATTGGAAGAGGATGAGCGCTTGCGTTGCGTGCGCCTGAATGCGCGGCAGCATGCGAGTCGCCAGGGGTGGGCGGCGATCATCGAGCAGTTTGAGAGCCATTTGCGTGGGGCATGTTTGGGGGAGTTGGTGGTGCCTCAAGTTCAGACACTGCCCTGATTTTTTGCTGAATCTGAAGCCGTCTTCGCGAGCAAGCTTTGCTCCTACAAGACACGTGGCGAAATGCCGTTGATCTTGTAGGAGCAAGGCTTGCCCGCGAAGAGGTCAGTGATAGCGCCGCTTAAACCAGCGACATCAACGCCTCACGGCTGAACGGCAAAATATCCTGCTCACGCCCTTCGCGGACTTTCAGCGCCCAGTCCGGGTCAACCAGCAGCGCACGTCCCACCGCCACCAGATCGAATTCCTCTTTGTTCAGACGCTCCAGCAAGTTCTCCAGACTGGCCGGTTGCGCGACCTTGTCGGTGTTGACCATGAATTGCAGGAACTCGCCATCCAGACCAACGCTGCCAACGGTGATAGTCGGTTTGCCGGTCAGCTTGCGCGTCCAGCCAGCGAGGTTCAGGTCAGAGCCGTCGAACTCCGGCTCCCAGAAACGCCGTGTCGAGCAGTGGAAAATATCCACGCCAGCGTCGGACAACGGCTTGAGGAATTCACCCAGCGCTTCCGGGGTTTGCACCAGACGCGCGGTGTAATCCTGCTGCTTCCACTGCGAGAAGCGGAAGATGATCGGGAAGCCTTCGCCGACCGCAGCACGCACGGCTTGAATCAACTCGATGGCAAAACGCGAACGGTTGGCCAGACTGCCGCCGTATTCGTCGGTGCGCTGGTTGCTGCCTTCCCAGAAGAACTGGTCGACCAGGTAACCGTGGGCGCCGTGGATTTCCACGCCGTCCATGCCGATGCTTTGTGCATCCTTGGCCGCTTGGGCGAACGCAGCGATCACGTCCTGAATATCTTGTTTGGTCATGCCGTGCACCACGACCTGACCGTCCTTGAGTTTTTCCGACGGGCCGTAACCCGGCACGCTGGCGTCCGGTTCGGTGCCGATGCGGCGCACGCTGCCCACGTGCCACAGCTGAGGAACGATCTTGCCGCCTTCAGCGTGAACGGCGTCGACGACTTTTTTCCAGCCGGCCAACGGCGCTTCACCGAAGAACTGCGGCACGTTCGGGTAACCGTTCGAGGCAACGTGGCCAACGGTGGTGCCTTCGGTGATGATCAGGCCAACACCGGCGGCCGCACGACGGCGGTAGTACTCGATGACTTTCGAATTCGGCACGCCACCCGGGGAGAAAGAACGGGTCATCGGCGCCATGACCACGCGGGTCGGCAGTTCGAGGGCACCGAGGTGGAACGGTTTGAACAAGGCTTGAACGGGCATCGAGAGGCTCCACAGAGATGGCTTTATGACGGCGATAATATGGAGAGCCGAAGCCGTTGAACAGCATTATTGATTTCGGTGATTAAGGATCAAAAGACGCAGAGCAAAAGATCGCAGCCTTCGGCAGCTCCTACATGGGATTTTGAGGTCACCTGTAGGAGCTGCCGAAGGCTGCGATCTTTTGATCTTGCTTGATCAGCTCAGCGCTTTTTCAATCGCATGAACAATGGTCGGATCATCCGGCGCCGTACGCGGCGAGAACCGCGCCAGCACCCGACCGTCCTTGCCAAGCAGAAACTTCTCGAAATTCCAGGTGATGTCACCGGGAAACTCCGCGCCCTCGCCCGCCAGCAGACGGTAGAGCTGATGCCGTTCGTGACCGTTGACTTCGAGCTTGCTCGACAAAGGAAACGTCACGCCATAGTTGAGGCTGCAGAAATCCTGAATGTCCTTTTCAGAACCGGGTTCCTGACCGGCAAACTGGTTGCACGGCAGGCCCAGCACGCTGAAGCCTTTGCCTTTGAACTGCTGATAGAGGTTTTCCAGCGCCGCATACTGGGGGGTCAAGCCGCATTTGGAGGCGACGTTGACCACCAGCACGACTTGGCCCTTGAAAGGCGCCAGCGGTAGCTCCTGACCATCCAGGGCTGTCAACTTAAGGTCGTGAAAAGCACTCATGACGAACTCCAAGATTCCCGTGTTCTACTCGAAACAGCCACTTGGCGAGACCACCAAGGACAGCCGCGGACTAAAAAGGCGCCCGCAGGCGCCTCTCCAGTACTCGAAGCTTAGCGCAGAAATCAGTGGTGATGGCCACCTTCGCCATGGACGTGACCATGAGCGATTTCTTCCTGGCTGGCATCACGGATGTCAACGATCTTCACTTTGAAGTTCAAACGCTGGCCGGCCAACGGGTGGTTGCCGTCAACGGTCACGTCGTCGCCGTCGAGGTCACGGATGGTGACGATTTGCATCTGGCCGTCCGGCGCCGAAGCGTGGAACTGCATGCCGACTTCCAGCTCGTCAACGCCTTCGAACATGCTGCGGCTCAGGGTGCTGACCAGCTCAGCGGCGTATTCGCCGTAAGCGTCTTCCGGTTCAACGGAAACGTCCAGCTCGTCACCAACGGTTTTGCCTTCCAGAGCTTTTTCTAGGCCCGGGATGATGTTGCCTGCGCCTTGCAGGTAGACCAGCGGAGCGCCGCCGGCGGAGCTGTCGATGACCTCACCAGCGTCGTTGGTCAGGGTATAGTCGATGGAGACAGCCTTATTGGCGGCGATCAGCATGGGGCGAGACCTTTTGCATAAGAATATAGAAAGGCCAAGTTTAGCGAAGCAATCGCGCGAAAGCGAACACAACCCGGACAAACGGGTTTCGACGATCACAGGCTTCCATCAAGACGAAGAGGGCCATTGGGTGGCCGAGCTTTCCTGTGGCCACACCCAGCACCTGCGCCATCAGCCGCCCTGGCAAACCCGGGCGTGGGTACTCGACCCGGCGCAACGTATTGAAAAAATAGGCCAACCCTTTGCCTGCGGTTGGTGCGCACAAGGCTCGGTTAGCGATAACCTTGGCGACTGAATTTCGGTAGTCAGCCAGACATAAGCTGACACCATTGCCATGCAACTTTAGAGAATTCGCATGCAAACTTTTTTTATCGCACCCACCGATTTTGGCGTGGGTCTGACCTCCATCAGCCTCGGGCTGGTGCGCACGCTGGAGCGAGCGGGCCTGAAAGTCGGTTTCTTCAAACCGATTGCGCAGCCGCACCCGGGCGACACCGGCCCTGAGCGTTCCACCGAACTGGTGGCGCGCACCCACGGCCTGAAACCGCCGCGCCCGCTGGGCCTCGCTCACGTTGAGCGGATGCTCGGCGACGGTCAGCTCGATGAGTTGCTCGAAGAAATCATCACCCTTTACCAGCAAGCCGCCATCGGCAAAGACGTGCTGGTGGTCGAAGGCATGGTGCCGACCCGCAGCGCCAGTTACGCCGCACGGGTCAATTTGCATTTGGCCAAGAGCCTCGACGCCGAAGTGATTCTGGTCTCCGCGCCGGAAAACGAAGTGCTCGCCGAACTCTCCGGGCGTGTCGAATTGCAGGCGCAATTGTTCGGCGGGCCGAAAGACCCGAAAGTCCTCGGCGTGATCCTCAACAAGGTCAAAACCGACGAAAGCATGGACGCCTTCGCCGCGCGCCTGAAGGAGCATTCGCCGTTGCTGCGCAGCGGTGACTTCCGCTTGCTCGG
The DNA here is from genome assembly GCF_049959085.1 of Pseudomonas rustica. Lineage (NCBI taxonomy): Bacteria > Pseudomonadati > Pseudomonadota > Gammaproteobacteria > Pseudomonadales > Pseudomonadaceae > Pseudomonas > Pseudomonas rustica. The sequence goes on from NZ_CP188200.1 coordinate 4,588,496, forward strand.
CTGCATTCCGTATCAACCAGAACTTAACGCACCACGCACCCGCGACGTCGCCGATCTGATGGGCGCGCAGGTGCTCAACGCCGGTGATTACGAAACCCGGCGGATGACCAAAATCATCATTTGCGCGCGCACCATGCGCAACACCGTCGAGCTGCTCAAGCCCGGTGTGCTGGTGGTGACGCCAGGCGATCGCGACGACATCATCCTCGCCGTCAGCCTCGCCGCGATCAACGGTGTGCCGCTGGCCGGCCTGTTGCTGACCAGCGACACCCTGCCCGATCCGCGCATCATGGACCTCTGCCGTGGCGCGTTGCAGGCCGGTTTGCCGGTGTTGTCGGTGAGCACTGGCTCCTACGACACCGCCAATCTGCTCAACGGTTTGAACAAAGAAATCCCCATTGATGACCGCGAGCGTGCGGAGATCATCACTGACTTCGTCGCCAGCCACCTCGACGCGAAATGGCTGCACCAGCGCTGCGGCACGCCTCGGGAAATGCGCCTGTCGCCAGCGGTGTTCCGTTATCAATTGATTCAGCGTGCGCAGGCAGCGAACAAGCGCATCGTCCTGCCTGAAGGCAGCGAGCCGTTCACTGTGCAAGCGGCGGCGATCTGTCAGGAACGCGGGATCGCCCGTTGCGTGTTGCTGGCGAAACCGGAAGACGTCGAAGCCGTCGCCCGCGCCCAAGGCATCACATTGCCGCCGGGGCTGGAGATTCTTGATCCGGATCTGATCCGCGAACGCTACGTCGAACCGATGGTGGCCCTGCGCAAAACCAAAAGCCTTAATGCGCCGATGGCCGAGCAGCAACTGGAAGACACCGTGGTGATCGGCACCATGATGCTCGCGCTGGATGAAGTCGACGGCTTGGTTTCGGGCGTGATCAACACCACCGCCAACACCATCCGCCCGGCATTGCAGCTGATTAAAACCGCACCGGGCTGCACGCTGGTGTCGTCGGTGTTCTTCATGCTGTTCCCGGAAGAAGTGCTGGTGTACGGCGACTGCGTGATGAACCCGCACCCGAGCGCCACCGAGCTGGCCGAAATTGCCTTGCAAAGCGCCGATTCGGCTGCGGCGTTCGGCATCACCCCGCGCGTGGCGATGATCAGTTACTCCAGCGGCGAATCGGCCACTGGCGAGGAAGTCGAAAAAGTCCGCGAGGCCACCTTGCTCGCCCACGAACAACAGCACACGCTGCTGATCGACGGCCCGCTGCAATACGATGCTGCGGCCAACGCTGAAGTCGCCCGACAACTGGCGCCGAACAGTCAGGTCGCCGGTCGCGCTACGGTGTTTGTGTTCCCTGACCTGAACACCGGCAACACTACGCACAAAGCCGTGCAACGCAGCGCCGATTGCGTCAGCCTCGGGCCGATGCTGCAAGGCCTGCGCAAACCGGTAAACGACTTGCCGCGCGGCGCGCAAGTCGATGACATCGTCTACACCATCGCCCTCACCGCGATTCAAGCCGCCAACCGACCTATGGATGTGTAAATGCTGGATTTTCTACCTGCACCCGTGCGCGGCGTGATCGCCTCGCTGCTGTTGGCGCTCAACACGATTCTGCTTTGCTCGTTTCTGTTTTGCGTGGCGTTGGTCAAGGCCCTGCCGTTTGCCTTTACCCAGCGCATCGCCGGTTGGCTGATGAGCCACACCCATGAAGCGTGGATCAGCAACAACAAAGGCTGGATGAACCTGGTGCGCCGCACGCGCTGGCACCTCAGCGGCTTGCAAGGCCTCGACTATCAGCACTCGTATCTGATCACCAGCAACCACCAGAGCTGGGTCGATATTCTGGTGCTGCAATACGTGCTCAATCGCCGGATTCAGCCGCTGAAATTCTTCCTCAAGCAGGAGCTGATCTGGGTGCCGGTGATTGGTCTGGCGTGGTGGGCGCTGGGCTTTCCGTTCATGAAGCGTTACTCCAAGGCGTACCTGGCCAAGCACCCGGAGAAGAAAGGCAAAGACCTCGAAACCACGCGTAAAACCTGCGCGAAATTTCGCAATAATCCGGTGGGGATTTTCAACTTCGTCGAGGGCACGCGGTTTACCGAAGGCAAACATGCGCAACAGCAATCGCCGTTCAAATATCTGCTCAAGCCGAAGGCTGGCGGCATTGCGTTTGTACTGGATGCGATGGGCGAACAACTGGAGTCGATCGTCAACGTGACGATTCACTACCCGGCCGGGCGTCCGGGGTTTTGGGATTTGCTCTGCGGCAATGTGCGCGACGTGGTGGTGCACTTTGAAGAGCTGAAGATTCCGCAGCAGTTCATTGGCAAGAATTACGATCAGGACGGTGAATATCGTTTGCAGTTTCAGGGCTGGATCAATCAGCTGTGGCTGGACAAGGATGCGCTGCTGGAACAGATGCACCGCGAATATCCGAAGCATTAAGATCAAAAGATCGCAGCCTCCGGCAGCTCCTACATTGGATTGACGTACATCCTGTAGGAGCTGCCGAAGGCTGCGATCTTTTGACTTTTAAAGGTCACAAAAAAGCCCGCCGATGATCACTCATCGACGGGCTTTTTCTTGCAGCTTGAAGCTAGAAGCTTGTCGCTGCTTTATTGCTTAGATCGCGCCACGCTGACGCAGCAGATCCAGCACTTGCTTGACGCTTTGTTCCAGACTCAGCGTCTGCGTGTCGATCACCAGATCGGCATTCAGCGGCACGTCGTACGGGAAGGATTCGCCCGGGATGTTGTCGCCACCGGCGGCATACAGACCTTGCGGATCACGCTCGGCGCACACGGCCGGCGAGGCCTGTACGTAGACCGTCAGCAGACGATCCTTGCCGATCAGATCCTTGGCCTGTTCACGCCCTTCGGCACTTGGCGCCACGAACGAAGCCAAGGTCAGCAGACCCGCTTCGTTGAACTGACGCGCCACGTGTGCGGCACGACGCCAGTTCTCGGTGCGGCCGATACGATCCTGTGGCAGACCTTTGTTGAGATCCTGACGCAGGTTCTGGCCATCCAGCACAAACACCGCACGGCCCATGTCGAACAGCTTGCGCTCGACCGCATAAGCCAGCGTGCTTTTGCCCGCGCCCGACAGACCGCTGAACAGCACGGTGGCCGGTTGCTGGCCGAAGCGCTGAGCACGTTCCTCAGTCGCAACATGCGCCAGTTTGCCGTGGTGCGTGGCAGTGCCATGGGTCACTGGCTGCGCGACGATCATGCCGGCGCCGACGGTGCCGTTGGTCAGGCGATCGATGATGATGAACGCGCCGGTGGTGCGGTTGCTTTCGTAACCGTCGAGGGCGATTGGCGCATCAAGCGCAATCTTCACCTTGCCGATTTCGTTGAGCTGCAACGCGCTCGCCGGGCCTTCTTCCAGGGTGTTCACGTCAACCTTGTTAACGATGCTGGCAATCGAGCCCGGCACATAACTGGTAGCGCGTTTGATGTCGTATTTCTTGCCCGGCAGCATCGGCTCTTCAGCCATCCACACCAGCATCGCTTCGAAGCTGTCGGTGACTGGCGGCACGTTGTCGGCATGCACCAACAGGTCGCCACGGGAGATGTCGATTTCGTCTTCCATGGTCAGCGTCACTGCCTGACCTGGACCGGCGTGTTCCAGCTCACCTTCGAAGGTGACGATGGATTTCACGCGGCTGCTCTTGCCCGACGGCAGCACCACGACTTCGTCACCCTTGTGCACGATGCCGCTGGCCAGCGTGCCGGCGAAACCACGGAAGTTCAGGTTCGGACGGTTGACGTACTGCACCGGGAAACGCAGATCGGTGAAGTTGCGGTCGCCCGCGACTTCCACGGTCTCGAGAATTTCCATCAGCGACTGGCCTTTGTACCAAGGCGAGCGCTCGGACTTGTTGACCACGTTGTCGCCCTTGAGGGCAGACATCGGCACGAAATGCATGCTGGTCGGCTTCATCTTCAAGCCTTCGGCGAACTTCAGGTAGTCGGCCTTGATCGACTCGAACACGCCTTCGTCGAAGCCCTTCAAGTCCATCTTGTTGATGGCGACGACGATGTGTTTGATCCCCAACAGGGAAGCAATGAAGCTGTGGCGACGGGTCTGGGTCTGCACGCCGTAACGCGCGTCGACCAGGATGATCGCCAGGTCACAGGTGGAGGCACCAGTGGCCATGTTGCGGGTGTACTGCTCATGGCCGGGGGTGTCGGCGATGATGAATTTGCGTTTCGCGGTGGAGAAATAGCGGTAAGCAACATCAATGGTGATGCCCTGCTCACGCTCGGCCTGCAGGCCGTCAACCAGCAATGCCAGGTCGATGTCATCACCGGTGGTGCCGACTTTCTTCGAATCGCGGGTAATCGCTTCCAGATGATCTTCGTAGATCATTTTCGAGTCGTGCAGCAGGCGCCCGATCAGGGTGCTCTTGCCGTCATCGACGTTACCGCAAGTCAAAAAGCGCAGCAGCTCTTTACGTTCGTGCTGGCCCAGGTAGGCGAGGATGTCCTCGCTGATCAAATCAGATACGTGGCTCATTGCATTCAAGCTCCGAGCTGTAAGCTTCAAGCGGCAAGCTTGTCGGCGTACAGCTAGTCAGAAATTTTGTTGATCAACCCGCCCAGCATTCTAGAAAGCTCACGGGTTTCCATAATCCAATTTTCAGCCAGCGGTTCTGCGATGTAAGCGATATCTCGGCCTATCAGGATCTGAGTGCGCAACTCTCCGCAAGAAGCCTTCGCGATCCAAAGAAAGTGCACCTTTTCTTTGCAACTCCGACGCTCCATGCCTTCAGCAATATTGGAAGGCACTGACAGTGCAGAGCGAGTGATCTGATCCTTGAATCCAAAATCCCCGCATCGCGCAAACTCTCTAAAAATCCCCACCGCCAAGCATTTGCTTCGCTGCCAAACAACCAGTTTCTCGAAATCCATTACGAGTCATCCGATTCCGGCTCGCAGCGACCGGCCGCAAGCGCCAAACCGCAAAGTTACGCATACCGCCTTTAACTTGCAGCTTGCCGCTTGTAACTCGAAGCTTAAAAGTACCCTTGACGTTTTTTGTCTTCCATCGAGCCGGCGCCATCGTGGTCGATGACACGGCCCTGGCGCTCGGAAGTTCGCGTCAGAAGCATTTCTTGAATGATGTCCGTCAGCGTTTCGGCTTCGGACTCCACGGCGCCCGTCAACGGGTAGCAGCCAAGGGTGCGGAAACGCACTTTCTTTTTGACGATGCGCGCTTTGTCTTCGTCGGACAGGTGCTCGAGGATGCGCTCGTCGTCGATCATGATCAGCGTGCCGTTCTTCTCGATCACTTCGCGTTCGGCGGCGAAGTACAGCGGCACAATCGGGATGCCTTCGAGGTAGATGTACTGCCAGATGTCCAGTTCGGTCCAGTTCGACAGAGGGAATACACGGATGGATTCGCCCTTGTTGACCTTGCCGTTGTAGACGTTCCACAGTTCTGGACGCTGGTTTTTCGGATCCCAGCGATGCTTGCTGTCGCGGAACGAGTACACGCGCTCTTTGGCGCGGGATTTCTCTTCATCGCGACGGGCGCCGCCGAAGGCTGCGTCGAAACCATGTTTGTCGAGTGCCTGTTTCAGGCCTTCGGTTTTCATGATGTCGGTGTGCTTGGCGCTGCCGTGGGTGAACGGGTTGATGTTCTGCGCCACGCCATCGGGGTTGATGTGGGTGATCAAGTCCAGGCCCAGTTCTTCGACCATCTTGTCGCGGAACTTATACATCTCCTGGAATTTCCAGCGGGTGTCGACGTGCATCACCGGAAACGGCAGCTTGCCCGGGAAGAACGCCTTGCGTGCCAGATGCAGCATCACGGCGGAGTCTTTACCGATGGAGTACAGCATCACCGGGTTATCGAACTCGGCGGCCACCTCGCGGATGATGTGGATGCTTTCCGCCTCCAGCTGTTTCAGATGCGTCAGTTTGTCGACCATGGCTACTCACGAAAACTTTCTTATGAACGGCCAGCGGGCCGTGTTCGAGCGGGGAATCCTAGCACAGCGACCTTCTTCTAATCAGGACGCGGGCTAGAACGAAAGGGCATATGAATATGCCCACCAGTTCGGCCAACCCGCCCCTGTAGGAGCTGCCGAAGGCTGCGATCTTTTGATCTTGTTTTTAAAGATCAAAAGATCGCAGCCTTCGGCAGCTCCTACAGAGGTCGTGTCAGTCAGATCGGGTTGGGGATGTCGATGAAGATGTGTTCGAGGGCGAAGCGTTTTGCCAGGTAGTCGCCCAGTGCCTGCACGCCGTAGCGTTCGGTGGCGTGGTGGCCGGCGGCAATGAAGCTGATGTCGTTTTCGCGAGCGCTGTGAAAAGTCTGCTCGGACGCTTCGCCACTGAGGAACAAATCGACGCCCGCCGCCACGCCGTGATCGATGTAGCCTTGGCCACCGCCTGTGCACCAGCCGACCCGGCGAATCATCGGGCTGCCTTCAATCAGCAGCGGCTCACGGCCCATGACTTCCTGCACTTTGCGGGCGAAGTCGCGTGCGGTCATCGGGTCTTTCAACGAGCCGACCAGGCCAACGATTTTCAGGTTATCCGGATCCAGCGGCCCTTCCACCGTGATGTCCAACTGACGCGCCAGTTGCACGTTATTGCCCACGTCCGGGTGCAGATCCAGCGGCAAGTGATAGGCGAGCAAGCTGATGTCGTGCTTGAGCAGCGTCTTCAACCGGCGCTGTTTCATGCCGGTGATGCACGGGTTTTCGCCCTTCCAGAAGTAACCGTGATGCACCAGCACCAGATCCGCCCCGGCCTCAACGGCAGCGTCGAGCAAGGCCTGACTGGCGGTGACGCCGCTGACAATGCGCATCACCTGCGGCCGGCCTTCGACCTGCAAGCCGTTGGGGCAATAATCGGCGATTTTCGCACTGCCAAGGTAACGGTCGGCTTCTTCGACGAGGGTGCTGAGGGCAACGGCCATGAAAGACTCCTAAATATCCCGTTCAGAGGCACGCGCGGCCTCGTATAATGCGCGACATTATGGGCGGTCTGACCCCGCCTGCAACTTTTCCAGGACGTGCTTAATGTTCAAGGCGCTGCGTTTTATGGGCTGGCCGCTGTTGGCCGGTGTGCTTATCGCTCTGTTGATTATTCAGCGTTACCCGCAATGGGTCGGGCTGCCGAGCCTCGACGTCAACCTGCAACAGGCCCCGCAAACCACCAGCGTGCAGCAGGGCCCGGTGTCCTATGCCGACGCGGTGACCATCGCGGCGCCGTCGGTGGTCAACTTGTACACCACCAAAGTCATCAACAAGCCCAACCATCCGCTGTTTGAGGATCCGCAGTTCCGCCGCTTCTTCGGTGACAACTCGCCGAAGCAGAAGCGTATGGAATCGAGCCTCGGTTCCGGCGTGATCATGAGCCCGGAAGGCTACATCCTCACCAACAACCACGTTACCAGCGGCGCCGATCAGATCGTCGTGGCGTTGAAGGACGGTCGTGAAACCCTCGCCCGCGTCATCGGCAGCGACCCGGAAACCGACCTCGCTGTCCTCAAGATCGATTTGAAAAACCTGCCGGCGATCACCGTCGGCCGCTCTGACAACATCCGCATCGGCGATGTCGCGCTGGCCATCGGCAACCCGTTCGGTGTCGGCCAGACCGTGACCATGGGCATCATCAGTGCCACCGGCCGCAATCAGTTGGGCCTGAACAACTACGAAGACTTCATCCAGACCGACGCGGCGATCAACCCGGGCAACTCCGGCGGCGCACTGGTCGACGCCAACGGCAACCTCACCGGCATCAACACGGCGATCTTCTCCAAGTCCGGCGGCTCGCAGGGCATCGGTTTTGCCATTCCGGTGAAACTGGCGATGGAAGTGATGAAGTCGATCATCGAACACGGTCAGGTGATTCGTGGCTGGCTGGGCATTGAAGTGCAGCCGCTGACCCAGGAACTGGCCGAGTCGTTTGGCTTGTCCGGGCGTCCGGGGATTGTCGTGGCGGGGATCTTCCGCGATGGCCCGGCACAGAAGGCCGGCCTGCAATTGGGTGACGTGATCCTGAGCATTGATGGCGAGCCGGCCGGTGACGGTCGTCGCTCGATGAACCAGGTTGCGCGGATTAAACCGACTGACAAAGTGACGATTCAGGTGATGCGTAACGGTAAAGAGTTGAAGCTGACCGCTGAAATTGGTCTGCGTCCACCACCAGCGCCAGTGCAGGAAAAAGAAGAGTAAAACTTTTTTCGCGCCAGGCGCGCGAATAAAAGACATTCTCAAAAGGCATGTTATATTGTTTCAATTCTATGAATTGGAACAACATAACATGTCGTCTCGAACAAAGGCCTCCCTGCTCGGCCTGAGCCTCGGTTTGCTGGTTGATCCAGCCTTCGCCGAAGAACCGCAACCCCTCGAACTCGACGCCATCAGCGTCATCTCCGATTACGAATCGCCGACCGGCCCGGTCAAGGGTTATCGCGCCACGCGTTCGTCCAGTGCGACCAAAACCGACACGGCGATTCGTGATATCCCGCAGGCGATCAGCGTAGTACCCGCCAGCGTGCTCAAGGATCTGGGCAGCAGCAGTGTTGAGCGCGCATTGGATTTTGCTGGCGGCGTGTCGAAGCAGAACAACTTCGGTGGCCTGACGCTTTACGAGTACAGCGTGCGCGGTTTCACCACCTCTGAGTTCTACAAGGACGGTTTCAGCGCCAATCGCGGTTACCCGAGCACGCCAGATGCGGCCAACATCGAGCGCATTGAGGTGCTCAAAGGCCCGGCGGCCAGCCTGTACGGTCGAGGCGATCCGGGCGGCACGGTGAACATCGTCACCAAGAAACCGCAGCCCGAAGCCTTTACCACGCTGCAAACCAGCGCCGGCAGTTGGGATCGCTATCGCACTGCGCTGGACGTCAACACGCCGCTGGATGATCAGGGCGATGTGCTCTCGCGGATCAACCTCGCGGTCGAGGACAACAACAGTTTTCGCGATCACGTCGACAGCAAGCGCGTGTTCGTCGCGCCTTCGATCAGTTGGCAATTGAACCCGGACACGTCGCTGTTGGTGGAAAGCGAAATCGTCCGTCACAGCTCCACGTTCGATCGCGGCATCGTTGCGCCGAACAACACATGGAGCGGCGTGTCGCGCTCGACCTTCCTCGGTGAACCCAACGACGGCAACATCGACAACCACAACAACCTGCTGCAAGCGACCCTCGAACATCACCTCAACGACAGCTGGAAGTTGCGCCTGGCCAGCCATTACAAGGACGGCAAACTCTGGGGCTTCGCTTCGGAAGCGCGTCCGCTGAGCGCCGACGGCCACACCGTCAACCGCCGCTATCGCGAGCGCGACACCAACTGGCACGACAGCATCACCCAACTGGAGCTGCGCGGGCTGTTCGACCTCGGCCCTTGGCAGCACGAATTGCTGATCGGCAGCGAGTACGAGAACTTCCGCAAGAACGAGCGCGTCACCACGATTGCTGGCGGCCCCTACGCGATTGACATCTACAACCCGATCTACGGCCAGCCGAAACCCAACGGTGCACGTTCGGGCACGGATACGTTCGAACACGTCGAAAGCCATGCGCTGAACCTGCAGGATCAAATCATCTTCACCGACAAACTGCGCGGGATGATCGGTGCGCGTTTCGAACATTTCGATCAACATATCGACGATCACAGCCGCAACGCCACAAGCAACCAACGGCATGACGCCCTCACCCAACGCGCTGGGCTGCTCTATCAACTGACGCCGCAAACCGGTCTGTTCGCCAACGCCTCGACCTCGTTCAAACCGAACAATGGCCTCGACGCGTCCGGCAAATCCTTCGACCCGGAAGAAGGCGTCGGCTACGAAGTCGGCATCAAGAACGAGCTGTTCGACGAGCGCCTGAGCAGCACCCTCGCCTTCTTCCACATCGACAAGGAAAACGTCCTCGCCCTCGACCCGGGCACCGACACCAGCCGCGCGATGGGCAAGGCGCGCAGTCGCGGCTTCGATTGGCAAGTCACCGGGCAAGTCACCGATGCGGTGCGGGTGATCGGTGCCTTCGCTTTTATCGACGCCGAAGTCACTCAGGGTGACGCGGTGATTCCCACCGGCAGCCGCATCCTCGGCGTGGCCAAACGCAGTGGCAGTCTGCTCGGGGTGTATGAGTTTCAGGATGGCCGTTTGCGCGGCTCGGACGTTGGCGCGGCGTTCACTTATGTCGGCGACCGTTCCGGTGAATCCGGCAGCGATTTTGAATTGCCGGCCTATCACACCGTCGACCTGCTGGCCCACTACAAGGCCAGCGACAACGTCACCGTCGGCCTGAACCTGAACAACCTCTTCGACGAAAAATACTACGAGCGCTCGTACAGCAATTACTGGGTCAACCCCGGCGAGCCGCGCAATTTCACCGTCAGCCTGACACTCAATCTGTAAAAGGACGTCACCATGCAATACGGCAAAACCCTCGTGCTCATCGCCGCCCTGTTCGCCGGCCAAGTCTCGGCTCATGGCCTGTGGACCGAACAACGGCGCGGCAATATCGAAGTGATCTACGGCCATGGCGCCGAAGACAACGCGTTCAAGGCGCAGAAAATCAGCGGCGCCTGGGCTTATGACGCGGGCGGCAAGATGATTCCGGTCAGCGTTGAGCGACTCGCCGATCACGCACGTTTGAAACCGCTGAAGTCGCCTGCGGTGATGGCCGTGGCGCTGAATAACGGCATGTGGTCGCAGACGGCTGACAAGAAGTGGGTCAATGAAGGCCGCAGCAAAGTACCGGGCGCTGTCGAGGCGACGGAGACGTTTAAATACAGTCTGGCGATTTATCAGCCGGGGGCGAAGTTGCCGAAGCTGGATCAGATCAAGCTGCTGATTGTGCCGGAGGTTGACCCGTTGACCGTGGGGCCGGGGAAATCATTGCCGGTGCGGGTGTTGCTGAATGGCAAACCGGCGGCGGGGGTGAAGTTGATTGGTGACTATCGCAATGCGCCGAATACGTTGAGCGCCGAGACGGATGAGGATGGCCGTGCGCAGGTATTGGTGAGAAATGAAGGGCTGAATGTGATTGCGGCGCAGGTCGAGGTGCCGGTGAAGGACAGTGCTGATGTGAATAGTCGTGGGTTGTTTAGTTCGCTGACATTCCTTGGCGAGCCGCATCACGAATAAGAGCAGACCCTCACCCCAGCCCTCTCCCGGAGGGAGAGGGAGCCGACCGAGGTGTCGTGTGAGGTACATCGACCTGAAAGACCGAGTCGATTATGGATTCGGTAAAGCAGCATCAGGTCGGTGCAATTCAACAGCATCCCCCAATCAGTCCCCTCTCCCTTTGGGAGAGGGCTAGGGTGAGGGGCTCTTGCCTTTAAAGCTCGCCCAGGCCGTCGATCAGCGCCTGATTCTGCTCCGGCGTGCCAATCGAAATCCGCAGGAACTGCGCAATCCGCTCTTGCTTGAAGTGCCGCACAATCACGCCCTGCTCGCGCAATTTAGCCGCCAGCCCCGCCGCATCATGCTGCGGATGCCGCGCAAAGATGAAGTTCGCCGCCGACGGCAACACCTCAAAACCCTTGGCCTGCAACTGAGCGATCACCCACTCGCGGCTCTCGATCACCAACCGGCAGGTCTTGTCGAAATACTCGCGATCTTCGAACGCGGCAGCAGCACCGACAATCGCCAGACGATCCAGCGGATAGGAGTTGAAGCTGTTCTTGATCCGCTCCAGCGCCTCGATCAAGTCCGGATGCCCCACCGCCAGACCCACGCGCAAACCGGCCAGCGAGCGCGATTTGGACAGGGTCTGCGTCACCAGCAGATTCGGATAACGATCGACCAGACTGATCGCCGTCTCGCCGCCGAAGTCGATATACGCCTCATCAACAACCACCACAGAATCCGGGCTGGCCTTGAGGATTTGCTCGACCGTTTCCAGCGCCAGCAGGCAACCGGTCGGGGCGTTCGGGTTAGGGAAAATGATCCCGCCGTTCGGCTTGGCATAGTCAGCCGGGTCGATCTGGAACTGCGCATCCAGCGGCACCGCATCAAACTTGATGCCGTACAACCCGCAGTAAACCGGATAGAAGCTGTAGCTGATGTCCGGGAACAGCAACGGCTGATCATGCTGCAGCAAACCGTGGAAAATGTGCGCGAGCACTTCGTCCGAACCGTTACCGAGAAACACTTGATTGCTCTGTACGCCGTAGTAGTTGGCGACGGCAGTTTTCAGCAGATCGCTGTTCGGATCCGGGTACAGGCGCAGGTTGTCATTCAGTTCGACCTGCATGGCCGCCAAGGCTTTTGGCGATGGGCCGTACGGGTTTTCGTTGGTGTTGAGCTTGACCAGTTTGGTCAGCTTCGGTTGTTCGCCCGGCACGTATGGCACCAGATCCTTGACGAACGGGCTCCAGAATTTGCTCATTTTTCAGTTTCCCTTCTGTTCGTCTTTGATGCGGTATTCGGCGCTGCGCGCGTGGGCGCTCAGCGATTCGCCACGGGCCAGCACGGAGGCAGTTTTACCCAGCTCGGAAGCACCGGCCTCGGAGCAGAAGATGATCGACGAACGCTTCTGGAAGTCATACACGCCCAGCGGCGACGAAAACCGCGCGGTGCCGGAGGTCGGCAATACGTGGTTCGGGCCCGCGCAGTAATCGCCCAGCGCTTCGGAGGTGTGACGGCCCATAAAGATCGCGCCGGCGTGGCGGATCTGCGGCAACCAGGCCTGTGGGTCAGCGACCGACAACTCCAAGTGTTCCGGGGCGATGCGGTTGGCGACTTCGATGGCTTGGGCCATGTCCTTCACGTGAATCAACGCACCACGGCCATTGATCGAGGTTTCGATGATGGTCGCGCGATCCATGGTCGGCAGCAGTTTGTCGATGCTGGCGGCGACCTTGTCGAGGAACTCGGCGTCCGGGCTGACCAGAATCGCCTGCGCGTCTTCGTCATGCTCGGCTTGCGAGAACAGGTCCATGGCGATCCAGTCCGGATCGGTCTGGCCGTCGCACACCACGAGGATTTCCGAAGGGCCGGCAATCATGTCGATGCCAACCTGACCGAAAACGTGGCGCTTGGCCGTGGCGACATAGATGTTGCCCGGGCCAACCACCTTGTCGACTTTCGGCACGCTTTCGGTGCCATAAGCCAAGGCAGCAACGGCTTGTGCGCCACCGATGGTGAACACGCGGTCGACGCCAGCGATGCACGCCGCCGCCAGCACAAGTTCGTTGATTTCACCACGCGGGGTCGGCACGACCATGACCACTTCGGTCACACCGGCGACCTTGGCCGGAATCGCGTTCATCAATACAGAGGATGGGTACGACGCCTTGCCACCCGGCACGTACAGACCGGCGCGATCCAGCGGCGTGACCTTCTGGCCCAGCACCGTGCCGTCAGCCTCGGTGTAGCTCCAGGAATCCTGCTTCTGTTTTTCGTGGTAGCTGCGCACGCGGGCCGCGGCTTTTTCCAGTGCTTCACGTTGCGGCACGGTGATGCGCGTCAGCGCCAGTTCCAGACGCTCGCGCGGCAGGATCAGGTCGGCCATCGACGCGACTTCGAGGCCGTCGAACTTCTGGGTGAACTCGACCAGCGCCGCGTCACCGCGCTCGCGCACAGCTTTGATGATATCCAGCACCCGCTGATTGACCGAGTCGTCAGACACACTTTCCCAGCTCAGCAGATGATCCAGATGATGCGCGAAATCCGGGTCAGCAGCGTTGAGTCGGCGAATTGCAGTCGTTGCGGTCATAGCGAGAGCCTCATAGGAATGGCAAAAACTCAGGCGCCCGAAGGTGCGCTGACGTTTAATAACGATCGCGTTGGTACTGTGCCCGTACCAGGCAAGGCGCGGGACGAAGGTAAGGGGTTTTTCCTTACCGAGTCCCGCAACGCTGCATGGTGCGGGCACAGTGCCAACCCGTAGGGCCTTGCTTCAAAAGGCTGGCCACTACGCGTTTTTTATACTTCTGAGAAATTGTTCTGCTGCAGTTAGATTGCCTTTTGGAGTAAGGCGCGGTCGTTATTAAACGTCAGCGCACCTTCCCTAGCCAGTCGTTTCCGCTTGGGCACCTGAGATTCTGGCTATGAGGCGGATAGACGGGCGCGACTTAACGTCGCGCAGGTGAATCAGCCGCGGTGTCGAGACTCCACTGCATTGCGCAGGGTGTCGATCAACGCCTGGATTCGGGCGTGTTGCATTTTCATCGAAGCCTTGTTGACCACCAGGCGCGAGCTGATCGTGGCGATCAGTTCCTGAGGTTCCAGGCCGTTGGCGCGCAGGGTGTTACCGGTGTCGACCACGTCGATGATCTTGTCCGCCAGACCGATCAGCGGCGCCAGTTCCATCGAGCCATAGAGCTTGATGATGTCGACCTGACGGCCCTGCTCGGCGTAGTAACGCTTGGCAACGTTGACGAACTTGGTCGCCACGCGCAGACGGCCCTTGGGCTCGGCCGCACCGATCTTGCCGGCGGTCATCAGCTTGCACTGGGCGATTTGCAAGTCCAGTGGCTCGTACAGGCCCTGGCCGGTGTATTCCATCAGCACGTCTTTACCCGCGACGCCGAGGTCGGCCGCGCCATGCTCGACATAGGTCGGCACGTCAGTGGCGCGCACGATCAGCAGACGTACGTCTGGCTGAGTCGTAGGAATAATCAGCTTGCGGCTCTTGTCCGGATTCTCGGTCGGCACGATGCCCGCTTCAGCAAGAAGCGGCAGGGTGTCGTCAAGGATGCGGCCCTTGGACAGTGCGATGGTCAACATGGGAAACGTCAGTCCTTATCAAGGTACTCATGCCCGGTCGCAATCGGCGCCGGACACACATCGAGCCGGAAACCGGCTCGACTCAAAACGAATTCAACGGACACGTCCCTGTGTCCACGTGCAGCAATCAGCCCGGAACGCGACGGATCTTGGCGCCCAGCATCTGCAGTTTTTCTTCGATGCACTCGTAACCACGGTCTATGTGGTAGATGCGGTCGATCAGGGTGTCGCCTTCAGCAACCAGTGCCGAGATCACCAGGCTGGCCGAAGCACGCAGGTCGGTGGCCATGACTGGCGCGCCCTTGAGGACTTCAGTACCGGTAACGATGGCAGTGTTGCCCTCGACCTGGATCTTGGCGCCCATGCGGTGCAGTTCGTATACGTGCATGAAACGGTTTTCGAAGATCGTCTCGATCACCGCACCAGTGCCTTCGGCAATGGCGTTGAGCGAGATGAACTGTGCCTGCATGTCAGTCGGGAAAGCCGGGTACGGCGCGGTGCGCACGTTCACGGCTTTCGGACGTTTGCCGTGCATGTTCAGCTCGATCCAGTCTTCACCGCAGGTGATTTCTGCGCCGGCTTCACGGAGTTTATCCAGAACGGCTTCGAGGATGGTCGGATCGGTGTCCTTGACCTTGACGCGGCCACCGGTCACGGCAGCAGCGACCAGGTAGGTGCCGGTTTCGATACGGTCAGGCATCACCTTGTAGAAGCACGAACCCAGACGCTCGACGCCATCAATGGTGATGGTGTCGGTGCCGGCGCCGGAAACCTTGGCGCCCATGGCGTTGAGGAAGTTCGCCAGGTCAACCACTTCAGGTTCGCGAGCGGCGTTCTGCAACACGCTGCGGCCCTTGGCCAGAGCAGCGGCCATCATGATGTTCTCGGTACCGGTCACACTGACGGTATCGAAGAAGAAGCTTGCACCGCGCAGGCCACCTTCAGGCGCCTTGGCCTTGATGTAGCCGCCTTCGACGTCGATGACCGCGCCCATGGCTTCAAGACCACGGATGTGCAGGTCGACCGGACGCGAACCGATGGCGCAACCGCCAGGCAATGCGACTTCGGCTTCACCGAAACGGGCAACCATCGGGCCCAGTACCAGGATCGACGCACGCATGGTTTTCACCAGTTCGTACGGGGCGATCAGGGTCTTGATGGTGCGCGGGTCGATTTCGACGCTGAGTTTCTCGTCGATCACCGGCTCAATGCCCATGCGACCGAACAGCTCGATCATGGTGGTGATGTCGTGCAGATGCGGCAGGTTGCCAACGGTCACCGGGCCATCGCACAGCAGCGTGGCAGCCAGGATCGGCAGGGCAGAGTTCTTTGCCCCGGAAATGCGGATCTCGCCATCAAGACGAGCGCCACCGGTAATAATCAATTTATCCATAAGAATCTCGACGCCCTTAGGCTCAGGTGCGCTCGGCCCAGGCCGCGCTGCTGAAAAATTTCATAGTGACCGCATGGATGCTGCCATCGGTGATCCATGGGTTCAAATGGGCATAGATCTGCTGCTGACGCTTCACCGGGCTCAACGCCGCCAGTTCATCGCTAATCACGTTCAGCTGGAAATTGCAGCCTTCGCCCTCAACTTCTACCAACGTTCCGGGCAGCTTTCCTTCAAGGAAGCTCTTCACTTCTACGGCCTGCATGCTCAACCTCAATCGGCGCCCTGTGCGCACGGGTCGGACATCATACAAAAAAGCCCCGCGCCTGCGAACCCCGCATGGCAGGACTCTGACGGGGGGCTTCTTTAATGATGCGGGTTCAGGGATGCGCCAACAGCTCGGTCAGTTCGCTGACCTGAGCGATTTCGCGCATGTCTTCGGGCATTGCGCGGATGCTCACAGCCTTGCCGGCCGCTTGCGCATCGCGCATGAAGCACAGCAGCAACGACAGGCCGACGCTGCTGGACTTCTTCACTGCCGAACAATCGATGACCAGCGATGACGCCTTGCTGGACTTGATCAACGCCTGCCCTTCCTTTCGCAAGTCAGGGCCGGTGCGGTAATCCAGCACTCCGCTGAGCAATAGCTCGTCGACATCACTCATACGAACTGCTGCCTCATTCATTGCGCTGGGTTCTTTTCGGTGGATTCCTTGGCCTTGGCCACTTCACCCGCCCAACCGTTGATGGTCTTGTCGAGGTCGTTGCCATTGCGCTGCATCGCGTCAGCGAACTGGTCACGGAACAGTTTGCCAATGTTGATGCCGTTGATGATCACGTTGCGCAGTTTCCACTCGCCGTTGATCTTCTCCAATGTGTACTGCACTGGATAGATCGCGCCGCTGCTGCCTTTTACAACCATGCCAACACTGGTGCGATCGCCCGACTCATCCTTGGCAGGATCGACGGTAATGCCCTGGTTGTTGTATTCGAGCAAGGCGTTGCCGTAGAACTGGAACAGACCTTTCTTGAAGTTTTCTTCGAAGGTCTTCATCTGCGCAGGGGTGGCCTTGCGCGAATACTTGACCGTCATGATGCTTTTGGAGATGCCCTCGGCGTCCACTACCGGCCCGACGATGGTGTTGAGCGCGGTGTAGAAATCGCTCGGATCCTGCTTGTACTTTTCTTTGTTGGCAGCCAGGTCGGCCAGCAACCGGGTGGTTGTGTCCTGAACCAGATCATGTGCCGAAGTCGCAGCAGCAACGGCATTACCCATCAACGGCAGGGCCGCGAGTAATACCAACAGACTGCGTCGCAAGATAGAGATCATTCAAAGCTCCTCATTTGGCATCTTTGCTAACGGTATTGAGCAGGAATTTACCGATCAGGTCTTCCAGTACCAGAGACGACTGCGTGTCGTGGATGGTTCCACCATCTGTCAGCGGCTTGTCTTCGCCACCGACGCTGATACCGATGTACTTCTCGCCCAGCAGACCCGCGGTCAGGATAGACGCTGTGGAGTCAGTCGGCAGGTTGTCGACCTTTTTATCCACTTGCAGGGTCACCCGACCGGTGAAGCTGTCGCGATCCAGATCGATCGCCGTGACCTTGCCGATGGTTACACCGGCCATGGTCACTTTGGCTCTGACCGTCAAACCGGCGATATTGTCAAAGTAGGCATAAAGTTTATACGTGTCGGTGGTCGATGTCGGAGACAGACCACTGACGCGCAGTGCAAGCAGCAGCAAAGCCAGGATCCCTGCCAGCAGGAACAGGCCGACACCGATTTCCAGGGTGCGGTTTTGCATCAGAAATCTCCAAACATCAAAGCGGTCAGAATAAAGTCCAGGCCGAGCACTGCCAGCGAGGCAAATACCACGGTCTTGGTGGTGGCACGACTGATCCCCTCGGAAGTGGGCTCGCAGTCATAGCCTTGGAATACGGCGATCCAGGTGACGACAAAGGCAAAAACTACACTCTTGATGACGCCATTGAGCACATCGCTGGTGAAGTTGACGCTGTTTTGCATGTTCGCCCAGTAGGAACCTTCATACACGCCCAACCAGTCGACAGCCACCCACGAACCGCCCCAGATACCCACCACGCTGAAAATCATCGCCAGCACCGGCATGGAAATGAAACCGGCCCACAGGCGCGGGGCAATGATGTACTTGAGCGGGTCGACGCCGATCATTTCCAGGCTGGACAGCTGCTCGGTGGATTTCATGTTGCCGATTTCTGCAGTCAGCGCAGAACCGGCACGCCCGGCGAACAGTAGAGCAGTGACGACCGGGCCGAGTTCACGCAGCAACGTCAGCGCAACCATCTGCCCGACCGCCTGCTCCGAACCGTAGCTCGACAGAATGCTGAAGCCCTGCAGCGCCAGCACCATGCCGATGAAAATCCCGGAAACAACAATGATCACCAGCGACATCACGCCGACTGAATGCAGCTGTTTGACCAGCAGCCCGAAGCCACCGCTGATACCGCCACGCCCCAGCAAGGCATGAAACAGGAACAACGTTGCCCGACCGAACACCGCGATGGCGTCGATCGCAGCTGCGCCGAAACGGCGTACGCGTTCTATTAATGAAAGTCTGCGCATCAACGCTTCCCCAGAAGATCTGCGCGGTAATCCGTCGCTGGAAAGTGGTACGCCACCGGGCCATCCGGGTTGCCGGTCATGAATTGACGGATACGCGGCTCGTCCGAGTTCATCAACTCGTCCGGCGTGCCCTGCCCCAACACCTGACCATCACCGACGACATAAATGTAGTCGGCGATGCTCGCGGTCTCGGCCAGATCGTGGGAAACCACGATACTGGTGATCCCCAGCGCATCGTTGAGCAGACGGATCAGGCGCACCAACACGCCCATGGCGATTGGATCCTGACCGACGAACGGTTCGTCATACATAAGAATCTGTGGGTCGAGGGCAATGGCGCGGGCCAATGCAACACGACGCTTCATGCCACCGGACAGCTCATCGGGCATCAACTCGATGGCGCCGCGCAAACCCACGGCCTGCAATTTGAGCAGGACGATGTCGCGGATCATTTCTTCCGGCAACTCGGTATGAACGCGCAGGGGGAAAGCGACGTTCTCGAAAACATCGAGATCGGTGAACAGGGCGCCGCTCTGAAACAGCACACCCATGTGCTTGCGCGCGTCGAACAGATCGCTGCGCGAAAGCTTCGGCAGGTTCTGACCGTTGACCCAGACCTCACCGCTGGTTGGACGCAATTGTGCGCCCATCAACCGCAGCAGCGTGGTCTTGCCACACCCGGAAGGCCCCATGATGCCGGTGACCTTGCCGCGCGGGATACGGATATCGACGTTATTGAAAATGCTGCGCGCACCGCGCTTGAAGGAGACTCCCTTCAGCTCGACCGCGTAGGCGTTATCGGCACTCATCTAAACTCCTTGCGATGCAGCCTCTCACTCGGACGCCAGGCTTTCCTGGAAAAGCACATACATCCCGGGCAGGCCGAACTGGCGGCGAACTATATCACTGCAAAGGGCGCGCGCCCAAGGCTTGTGCCGGGCCGTGTTCAACGATATGACAGGGTTACAGACGCTTTTTCGGGCTTTTAGTTACGGCGAATGACAAAGCACGACGAACTTGCGTGAGGCTTTGCCACATAACCGCTATAATCGCCGCCTTTTCATCGGGCTATACGATTTCTGACATGAGCCAAACCAGCGACCTGATTCAATCGGCACAACGCACCATCCGCCTCGAAGTGGAAGCCGTTCAAGGCTTGCTGCCCCATATCGACGCCGATTTCGTACGCGCTTGCGAGATGATTCTGGCCAGTAAGGGCCGTGTAGTCGTGGTCGGCATGGGCAAATCCGGGCACATCGGCAACAAGATTGCCGCCACCCTGGCCAGCACCGGCACCCCTGCATTCTTCGTGCACCCGGCCGAAGCCAGCCACGGCGACATGGGCATGATCACTCGTGATGACGTGATTCTGGCCCTGTCGAACTCCGGCTCGACCAACGAAATCGTCACCCTGCTGCCGTTGATCAAACGCCTGGGCATCCAGTTGATCAGCGTAACCGGCAACCCACAATCGCCGCTGGCCAAGGCTGCCGAGGTCAATCTCAACGTTCACGTCGAGCACGAAGCCTGCCCGCTCAACCTGGCACCGACCTCGTCGACGACGGCTGCACTGGTCATGGGCGATGCCCTGGCGGTGGCGCTGCTCGAAGCTCGCGGTTTTACCGCTGAAGATTTCGCGTTTTCCCATCCCGGTGGCGCATTGGGCCGTCGTCTGCTGCTGAAAGTCGAAAACGTCATGCACGCTGGTCAGGAGCTGCCGCAAGTACAACGCGGCACCCTGCTCAAAGATGCCTTGATGGAAATGACCCGCAAGGGTCTGGGCATGACCGCCATTGTTGAAGCCGACGGTAAACTCGCCGGGATCTTCACCGACGGTGATTTGCGCCGCACGCTGGATCGCAGCATCGATATCCGCAGCGCGACCATCGACCAGGTGATGACCGCTCACGGCAAAACCGCCCGGCCCGACATGCTCGCCGCCGAAGCGCTGAAAATCATGGAAGACCACCGAATCAACGCACTGGTAGTCGTCGATGAGGATGATCGCCCGATTGGCGCCTTCAACCTCTCCGATCTGCTGCGCGCAGGAGTCATGTAATGAGCAACGATCTGCTGCAACGCGGCAAAGCGATCAAACTGGCGGTGTTCGACGTCGATGGCGTCCTCACTGACGGGCGCCTGTACTTCCTTGAAGACGGCAGCGAATTCAAGACGTTTAACACCCTCGACGGTCAGGGCATCAAAATGTTGATGAACGCTGGCGTGCAAACCGCCATCATCAGCGGTCGAAAGACACCAGTGGTTGAACGTCGGGCGAAAAATCTGGGCATCCCGCACCTTTTTCAGGGGCGTGAAGACAAATTGGTCGTTCTCGACGGTCTACTTGAACAACTGGGCCTAAGCTATGAACAGGTCGCCTACCTCGGTGACGACCTTCCTGACCTGCCGGTGATCCGCCGCGTAGGCCTGGGCATGGCGGTTGCCAACGCTGCTGATTTCGTCCGCGAACACGCCCATGGCGTGACCCGGGCCCGAGGCGGCGAAGGCGCTGCCCGCGAATTCTGCGAATTGATCCTGCGCGCCCAGGGCCGCCTCGATGCGGCCAACGCCGCGTACCTGTGAGCCAAACCATGTTCAGCAAAAAATTTCGTAACTTCCTGCTGTTTGGCTGCATCGCTGTGCTGTTTGCTGCGGTCGGCTACTGGAACATCAGCCCGGAACGTTTCCTCGACAATCCGCCGGTTACCACCGTCGACAACCCGATCGACTGGTACGCGACCAAAACGCATACCCTGCAATATTTGCCGGACGGCGGTGTGCAGTATGAAATGACGTCGGAGATAGCCGAGCACGTCAAGGCAACGGACATTACTCTGGTCACCAAACCCGACCTGAACATGTATCGCGGAACCGAGTTTCCGTGGCACGTGACCAGTGAGCACGGCGAAGTGAATGCGGCCGGCACACAGGTAGAACTGATTGATTCGGTGCGCATCAAACGCACCGACGAACAAAACCGCGACCTGCTGGTCACTTCCACGCGCATGACCGTGTTCCCGCAGGAGCAATATGCGCAGACCGAGCAACCCGTTAGAATCGACGGCGCTGGCGGTGTATCAACCGGCGTTGGCATGAAAGCGTACCTGAAGGAAAGCAGGATACACCTGCTATCGAACGTAAGAGGACAGTATGAGGCTCGTTAAAACCCTCCCTATTTTGCTCAGTCTGGGCGCAGCACTGGGAAGCGTGAGCGCCTGGGCTCTGCCGAACGATCAGCAGCAACCTATCCGTATTCAGGCCGACGACGCCCAACTGGACGACAAGAACGGCATCGCCACTTATAAAGGTGATGTGATCATCACCCAGGGTTCGATGATCGTTAAAGGCAATACGGTGACTATCACCCGAACGCCGGCTGGCGATATCGACGTAGTGACGTCGGTGGGTAACCTTGCCTACTTCGAGCAATTGCAAACCCAGGGTGACGCCAAGCCTGTACAGGGCTGGGGCGTAACGATTCAGTACCACGCCGCGCAAAACCGCGTCGTGCTGATCGACAAGGCCAAGGTCGTCGACAAGGACAACAACACGACTCAGGGCGAGAAAATCGTCTATGACACCGTGAAGAAACTGGCCAGCGCCGGTCGCGCTACCGGCAGCAAAGTCACCGAATCGCGTCCGCGTATCGACATGGTGATCCAGCCGAAGAAGAAAACCGACGAGAAGACCCAGTAATGGCAACTCTGAAAGCTCAGCA
This sequence comes from Pseudomonas rustica, assembly GCF_049959085.1. Lineage (NCBI taxonomy): Bacteria > Pseudomonadati > Pseudomonadota > Gammaproteobacteria > Pseudomonadales > Pseudomonadaceae > Pseudomonas > Pseudomonas rustica. The sequence goes on from NZ_CP188200.1 coordinate 4,610,870, forward strand.
CCTGGCCAAGGCCTATAAAAGCCGCCAGGTCGTGCGTGACGTCAGCCTGTCGATCGACAGCGGCCAGATTGTTGGTTTGCTCGGCCCGAACGGTGCCGGTAAAACCACCTGCTTCTACATGATCGTAGGTTTGGTACAGGCCGATCAGGGCCGCGTGCTGATCGACGATCTGGACGTCAGCCACCAGCCAATGCACGGTCGTGCCAAGGCCGGTATCGGCTATCTGCCGCAAGAAGCGTCGATCTTCCGCAAACTGTCGGTGGCCGACAACATCATGGCCATCCTCGAGACCCGTCAGGAACTCGACAAGGCCGGCCGCCGCAAAGAGCTGGAAAGCCTGTTGCAGGAATTCCACATCACGCACATCCGCGACAACCTCGGCATGAGCCTGTCCGGTGGTGAACGCCGCCGGGTGGAAATCGCTCGCGCGCTGGCCACCGCACCAAAATTCATCCTGCTCGACGAACCGTTCGCCGGTGTCGACCCGATCTCGGTCGGCGACATCAAGCAGATCATCCACCACCTCAAGGCCAAGGGCATCGGTGTTCTGATCACCGACCACAACGTCCGCGAGACGCTGGATATCTGCGAAACCGCTTACATCGTCAACGACGGTCAACTGATCGCCGAAGGTGACGCCGAAACCATCCTGGCCAACGAACTGGTCAAGGAAGTGTATCTGGGTCACGAGTTCCGCCTGTAAGCGTCACAGTGCCCGGTGCGCAGCCGGAGTGCTGTATCGATTCAAGCAGGATTTAATACGCTTAATTGTTACAGCGCTCTAGGCAAACACTTCAGTTTCAGGCATATAATTTGCTTAAGTTTGGCGCTTCGGCGCCCTGTAGTGGATGGCGCATAGCGCCGGCGAATAAGGTGTTAAGCCCCTGCCATGAAACCATCGCTAGTCTTGAGAATGGGCCAGCAGCTGACGATGACACCGCAGCTGCAACAGGCCATCCGCCTGCTCCAATTGTCGACCCTGGATCTGCAACAGGAAATCCAGGAGGCTCTGGAATCCAATCCGATGCTCGAACGCCAGGAAGAAGGCGACGACTTCGACAACTCGGATCCCATGGCCGACAACGCCGAACAGAAGCCCACCGAGATCCAGGAACCTTCCTATCAGGAAGCCGCACCGACCGTCGATAACCTCGAAGACGGCGAATGGAACGAACGCATCCCCAACGAGCTTCCGGTCGACACTGCCTGGGAAGACGTTTACCAGACCAGCGCCAGCAGCCTGCCCAGCAGCGATGATGACGAGTGGGATTTCACCACCCGCACCTCCGCCGGCGAAAGCCTGCAAAGCCACTTGCTGTGGCAACTCAACCTCGCACCGATGTCCGACACCGATCGCCTGATCGCCGTGACCCTGATCGATTGCATCAACAATCAGGGCTACCTGGACGAAACCCTCGAAGAAATTCTCGAGGCGTTCGATCCGGAACTGGACATCGAACTGGACGAGATCGAAGCCGTCCTGCACCGCATCCAGCAATTTGAACCGGCCGGTATCGGCGCGCGCAACCTCAGCGAATGCCTGCTGCTGCAATTGCGTCAGCTGTCGGCCAAGACGCCTTGGCTGGCGGAAGCCAAACGTCTGGTCAGCGATTACATCGATTTGCTCGGCAGCCGTGATTACAGCCAGTTGATGCGCCGTATGAAGCTCAAGGAAGACGAGCTGCGCCAGGTCATCGAACTGGTACAAAGCCTCAATCCGCGTCCGGGCTCGCAGATCGAATCGACCGAAGCCGAATATGTCGTCCCTGACGTCATCGTGCGCAAGGACAACGAGCGCTGGCTGGTCGAGCTGAATCAGGAATCGATGCCACGCCTGCGCGTCAACGCGCAGTACGCCGGCTTTGTGCGTCGCGCCGACACCAGCGCCGACAACACTTTCATGCGCAATCAGTTGCAGGAAGCCCGCTGGTTCATCAAGAGCCTGCAGAGCCGCAACGAAACCCTGATGAAAGTTGCCACCCAGATCGTCGAGCATCAGCGCGGTTTTCTGGAGTACGGCGACGAAGCCATGAAGCCGTTGGTGCTGCACGACATCGCCGAAGCGGTGGGCATGCACGAATCAACGATTTCCCGAGTGACCACGCAGAAATTCATGCATACCCCGCGCGGTATTTATGAACTGAAATACTTTTTCTCCAGCCACGTCAGCACCTCTGAAGGCGGTGAATGCTCGTCCACGGCGATCCGAGCGATCATCAAAAAACTGGTTGCCGCGGAAAATCAGAAAAAGCCGTTGAGTGACAGCAAGATCGCTGGTTTACTGGAGGCACAAGGCATTCAGGTGGCTCGCCGCACCGTCGCCAAGTACCGCGAATCCCTCGGGATCGCGCCTTCGAGCGAACGCAAGCGGTTGATGTAAGCCACGTTACAGCGTTCCAGTGGCAGGCTATCCGGCCTGCCGCTTTATGCACTGGCAACGAAGGAGAAGCTGTATGCAAGTCAACATCAGTGGACACCAACTGGAAGTGACCCAACCTCTGCGTTCCTACATCGAGGAAAAACTCCAACGACTGGAGCGACATTTCGACAAGATCACCAACGTGCAAGTCACGATGTGTGTCGAAAAGCTGAAGCAGAAAATCGAAGCCACCTTGCATATTCCCGGCAGCGAAGTGGTCGCCAACGCAGAAGATACTGATATGTATGCTGCGATCGACTCACTGACCGACAAGCTGGATCGCCAACTCAAAAAGCATAAGGAAAAGACCCAGAGCCTCCTCCAGGGCGCAACCGGTCGATAACCCCCCATTCCATGATCCGACTTGAAAGTATCCTGACCCCCGGCCGTTCCCTCGTGAACGTGCCGGGCGGCAGTAAAAAGAAAGCCCTCGAACAAATTGCCAACCTGATCGCCCGCGAAGTGCCGGATCTGGAGATGCAAGATGTCTTCGAGGCTCTGATTGCCCGTGAAAAACTCGGTTCGACCGGTTTTGGCAACGGCATCGCCATTCCCCATTGCCGCCTGAAAGGTTGTGTAACGCCAATCAGCGCGTTGATGCACCTTCAAGCCCCTATCGATTTCGACGCTATCGACGGCGCGCCGGTTGACCTGCTGTTTGTACTGCTGGTGCCGGAAGCCGCCACCGATGCGCACCTGGAATTGCTGCGCCAGATCGCCAGCATGCTGGATCGCAAGGATGTGCGCGATAAGTTGCGCAGCGCTCCGAGCAACGAAGCCTTGTACCAGGTCGTACTGGACGAGCAAAACGGGCAGTAATCATGCGTTTGATCATCGTCAGTGGCCGTTCCGGCTCGGGTAAAAGCACCGCACTGGATGTCCTTGAGGACAACGGTTATTACTGCATCGACAACCTGCCGGCGGGTTTACTGCCGGAACTGGCCGAACGCGCGCTGATTCACACCGAACTGGCGCAACCGCTGGTCGCCGTGTCGATCGATGCGCGCAACTTGCCGAGCCATCTGACGCGTTTTCCGGAACTGCTCGAAGATGCCCGCGCCAAGCACATCCAGTGCGATGTTCTGTATCTGGATGCTGACGAAGAAACCCTGCTCAAGCGTTTTTCCGAAACCCGCCGCCGCCACCCTCTGAGCAATGCCAACCGCTCGCTGGCCGAGGCGATTCAGGATGAAACCGCCCTGCTCGGCCCGATCGCCGACCTGGCTGATCTGAAGATCAACACCACCAATCTGAACCTGTACCAGTTGCGCGACACCATCAAGCTGCGCCTGCTGAATCAGCCGGAGCCGGGTACGGCGTATCTGGTTGAGTCATTCGGCTTCAAGCGCGGTATGCCGGTGGATGCCGATCTGGTTTTTGATGTGCGCTGCCTGCCCAACCCGTACTGGAAGCCGGAACTGCGTGCGCAATCAGGGCTCGATGCGCCGGTGGCCGAATATCTGGCGGCACAACCTGACGTCGAAGAAATGTTTCAGGACATCTTCACCTACCTGCACAAATGGCTGCCGCGTTTCGCAGCGAGCAACCGCGCCTACGTCACCATTGCCATTGGCTGCACCGGCGGGCATCACCGCTCCGTCTACCTGACCGAACGTCTGGGTCAAGCCCTGCAGAAAACCCTGAAGAACGTCCAGGTTCGCCACCGCGACCTCACTTAAAGGATTCACACCGCGATGCCTGCTCTGGAAATCGAAATCATCAACAAACTGGGCCTGCATGCCCGCGCATCGGCCAAGTTCGTTGGCGTGGCCGGGCAGTATCCGGATTGCACGATCAGAGTGGGCCGCACGCCGGAGACCACGGTTGATGGCAAAAGCATCATGGCGATGATGATGCTGGCGGCTGGCAAGGGCACCAAGATCTATTTGAGTACTGAGGGCGAGAAAGATCAGGAAGCGCTGGATGCGCTGGTGGCGCTGATCAACAACTACTTCGATGAAGGTGGTTGACCGCCAAAGTCAAAAGATCGCAGCCTTCGGCAGCTCCTACATTGGAAGGGGCAATTACGGTTACCCGCGGCGCACATAATCCCTGTAGGAGCTGCCGCAGGCTGCGATCTTTTGATCTGCTTCAACCCAACGCCGTATCCATCACCATCATCAAACAAAACCCGCTCAACAAGCCAAGACTGGCCAGTTTGTCATGACCATTGCGTCGCGACTCGGGGATCACTTCGTGGGTCACCACCAGCAGCATCGCCCCCGCAGCCAGCGCCAACCCTAACGGCAACAACACCTGCGCAAGACTGACCAGCCACGCGCACAACAGCGCAAACACCGGTTCAACCAGTCCAGACGCCGCGCCGATCAAAAACGCTTTGACCCGCGACATCCCCGCCCCGGCCAATACCAACGCAATCACCAGACCTTCCGGCACATCCTGCAAAGCGATGCCCATGGCCAGGCTGTCCGCGTCCGGCATGCCGCCACCGGCAGACACACCGACGGCCATGCCTTCAGGGATGTTATGGGCAATGATGGCGAACACGAACAACCAGATCCGTGGCGGAATCACTGGGCGATCGACAGTGCCGACGAGCATTTCCGGGGACGCGCCCGAGACTTTGAGATCAACCAGATACAACCCGAACGCACCGAGCATGATGCCAAAGCAGATCAGGCCACTGGCGCCCCACGGCGTCAGGCCAAGACTCTCAGCAGCGGCGATGCCCGGCACGATCAGCGAAAACGCCGTCGCCGCCAGCATCACCCCGGCACCAAACCCCAGCAACGTATCGCTGAGTGCCTGCGGCATGCGCCGAATCACCAGCACCGGCACCGCACCAAGCGCCGTGCCGAGCGCGCAGATCGCACCACCCTGCAACGCCCGTAATAGCCTCGGTTCCAGATTCAGCCATGCCAGTCCGTGGGCAACCAGCAAGGTCATGCCCGCCAACAGCAATAGCGATCCCACTGCGTAACGAAACATACGCCCACTTCCGATCGCCAGTGTTTCAGTGCCCATAGTCAGCCTTGGATTGTTTTTATAGATGACTTAAACCAGTGCGGCCTGATAGCGCGCAGCAACTTCCGGCCAATTGATCACGTTGTAGAACGCATTGATGTATTCCGGGCGACGGTTCTGGTAGCGCAGGTAGTAGGCGTGCTCCCAGACGTCGAGACCGAGAATCGGCGTGTTGCCGTTCATCAACGGGCTGTCCTGGTTGCCGCTGCTTTCCACGATCAGTTTTTTCTCCGGGGTCACGCTGAGCCAGGCCCAGCCGCTGCCGAAACGGGTCAGTGCGGCTTTAGTGAAGGCTTCCTTGAAGCTGTCGAGGCCGCCCAGTTGCTCATCGATGGCTTTGGCCAGCGCGCCATCCGGTTTGCCGCCACCGCTTGGCACCATCACCTCCCAGAACAGCGAGTGGTTGGCGTGACCGCCGCCCTGATTGATCACCGCCGCGCGAAGTTTTTCCGGCAGATCCTTAACGCTGGCGACCAGTTTTTCCACCGGCCACTCGGCGTATTCAGTGCCTTCTACCGCCGCGTTGAGGTTGTTGATGTAGGTCTGGTGATGTTTGGTGTAGTGAATCTCCATGGTCTGCGCATCGATATGCGGTTCCAAGGCATCGTAGGCGTAAGGCAAAGCGGGCAAGGTAAAAGCCATTTCAATGGACTCCATGGTGATGTGGGGCAGGCGCGCGGCGCGCATTGCCGGTATCCGGGTGCAGCAGGCGTTGAGTGCGCGGGTATTCGCCGTGTTCGCTGATGAAATTCAGCAGCTCGACATAGGTTTTGCTGCTCTGGCGCAACGCCGCTTCACGCAATGCCAGGCGCTGGCGTTCGTCCTGCATGGTTTGCAACAGCCGTTGATGGATGGCGCAGAGGTATTCGGCGCTCTCCTCCGGCTGATTCAGACGCAGGTGCAAATCCGCGAGGTTGTGGTGGGAGATGACGCAGGCCGCCACCGCTTCGTCGGCGTCCGCCCAGCGTTCGAACAACACTTGCGCCAGGGCCAGGGCTTGCAGGTAAGCCTCACGGGCGTCGATCAGCTCGCCCAACATGAAGCAGCGATTGGCCCGTTCGATCGTGCGTTTCCAGTGCTCCATGGTGAGCCTCCAAAGCGGTTGCGGGGTTTACACGCCGCCGGCGGTGAGCTTCTCGGGATTGAGTAACTCTTCCAGTTGGCTGCGTGACAGATCGGTATGTTCCAGGGCGACGTCGATCACCGGACGGCCTTCTTTGTAAGCCTGCTTGGCGATTTCGGCGGCTTTCTGGTAACCGATGATCGGGTTGAGTGCAGTGACCAGAATCGGGTTGCGCGACAACGCTTCTTTCAAGCGCGATTCGTTGACCTTGAAGCTGGCGATGGCTTTGTCGCCGAGCAGGCGGCTGGAATTGGCCAGCAATTCGATGCTGCTCAACAGGTTCTGCGCGATGATCGGCAGCATCACGTTCAATTCGAAGTTGCCCGACTGGCCGGCGATGGTGATCACCGAATCGTTGCCGATCACCTGCGCGGCGACCATGGCGGTGGCTTCCGGAATCACCGGATTGACCTTGCCCGGCATGATCGACGAGCCCGGTTGCAGAGCTTCCAGTTCGATTTCACCGAGGCCGGCGAGCGGGCCGGAGTTCATCCAGCGCAGGTCATTGGCGACTTTCATCAAAGTGACGGCGATGGCTTTGAGTTGGCCGGAGACGGCGACGGCGGTGTCTTGCGAACCGATCAGCGCGAACAAGTCTTTGCCCGGTGTGAATTGCACGTTGGTCAATTGGCTCAACTGACGGCTGAAACGCGCGGCGAACTCAGGATGTGCGTTGATCCCGGTGCCGACCGCTGTGCCGCCCTGCGCGAGGGATTGCAGGCTCGGCAACAAATCCTGCAGATGAGCGATGTTGGCCTTGAGCTGCTGCGCCCAGCCGTTGAGCACCTGACTCATGCGCACCGGCATAGCGTCCATCAAATGCGTGCGACCGGTTTTAACGTGGTGATGCACTTGCCCGGCCTTGTGCTCGATCACTTGCACCAAGTGCAGCAGCGCCGGCAGCAATTGTTCGTGCAGGGCCAGAGCGGCACTGACGTGGATGGTGGTCGGAATGATGTCGTTGCTGCTCTGGCCGCAGTTGACGTGATCGTTGGCGTTGACCGGCTCGCCGAGCAGGCGACTGGCCAGGGTGGCAATCACTTCATTGGCGTTCATGTTGGAGCTGGTGCCGGAACCGGTCTGGAAAATATCCACCGGAAAATGCTGCATGAAATCGCCTTCGAGCAGGCCTTGCGCGGCGTCGCTGATGGCTTTGCCCTGTGCGGCGCTGATCTGATTAAGCTCAACGTTGGCGCGGGCGGCGGCGGCTTTGGCGAGGATCAGTGCGCGGATGAATTGCGTCGGCATCGGTTTGCCGCTGATCGGGAAGTTATCCACTGCGCGCTGGGTCTGCGCGCCGTAGAGAGCGTCCACCGGCACCTGCAGTTCGCCCATGCTGTCGCGCTCAATACGTGTCTTGGTCATCGGTAAATCCTTGGACTAATTCAATGAGAGGAATCGAGGGAAGCAACTCGCAAGTGGCGAGCTGCCAGGTGTAGCGCTGCCAGCGTTTGAGCCGGCATTTGCACAGGGACAGGCGCTCCATTTCACGCAATGGGCGCCAGGCTTGATCGAGACAGAGGCTGCGCCAGTGCCAGGGCAACGCGATGTCGGTGGCGGTGTCGAGCAGCAAACGGAAGGAGGTTTCGGCGACCGTCCAGGGTGAGGTCGCGGTGCAACAAGACAGGTACCGGCCTTCGGCCAGGTAATGTTCGATCAGGCGCGGTTCGTCAGGATCCATCGCGCAACGGATCTGGCGACTCATCCATCGCCAGCTTTCGAGGTACGGCTGCTCGTGCAAGGCAGAACTCATGATCCGGGGCTCATCCGATAATGAGATTTATTATTAGATGATAATGAGAACCAAAACAAGAGCGCACGCTTTTGTAGGAGCCGAGCTTGCTCGCGAAGGCGTCGTGTCAGTCAACATTGATGTTGATTGATACACCGCTTTCGCGAGCAAGCTCGGCTCCTACAAGGGCTTTGTTGCAGGCATGAAAAAGGCGCGCCATCCGGGTGGATGGCGCGCCTTTTTTGTGACGGTTGGGGCTTAGCTGCCCGCTACCGTCATCCGCTCGATCAACACCGAACCCGTGCGAATGTTGCTGCGCAGTTCCAGGTCGTTACCCACCGCGACGATCTGCTTGAACATGTCGCGCATGTTGCCGGCGATGGTCACTTCCTGCACCGCGAACTGGATTTCGCCGTTCTCGACCCAGAAACCCGCCGCGCCGCGTGAATAGTCGCCGGTGACCATGTTCAAGCCATGGCCCATCAATTCGGTGACGAGCAAACCACGGCCCATGCGCTTCAACAGCGCCGCCTGGTCTTCGTCGCCATGGGTGACGAACAGGTTGTGCACGCCGCCGGCGTTAGCGGTGCTCGGCATGCCGAGTTTGCGCCCGGAATACGTGCCGAGGATGTACGAGACCAATTCGCCCTTTTCGACGAACGGTTTGGCGTACGTCGCCAGACCATCGCCGTCATAGGCCGAACTGCCCATGGCGCGCATCAGGTGTGGACGCTCATCGATGGTCAGCCATTCCGGGAACAGCTTCTGCCCCAGCGTGCCTTCGAGGAACGACGATTTGCGATACAGGCTGCCGCCGGAAATCGCCGAGAGGAAACTGCCGAACAAGCCACCGGCCAGTTCGGCGGAGAACAGCACCGGCACTTCACAGGTTGGCACCGGACGCGCGCCCAAACGGCTCGCCGCCCGCTGCGCCGCACGCTGACCGATGCTTACCGGATCCGCCAGCAACGAGCCCTGACGGCTGACGTCATACCAATAATCGCGCTGCATCTGGCCGTCGGCCTCAGCGATCATCACGCAGCTCAGACTGTGTCGGGTCGACGCGTAACCGCCAATAAAACCGTGGCTGTTGCCATAAACGCGGCAGCCTTGGTGGGTGCTGAGGGTGGTGCCATCGGCATTCTTGATCCGCGCGTCGGCATCAAACGCCGCCGCTTCGCAGATCAGCGCCTTCTCGATCGCCTGCTCCGGGGTGATGTCCCATTCGTGGAACAGGTCGAAATCCTTCAGATCCTTGGCCATCAGCGCGGCATCGGCCAGGCCCGAGGCTTCGTCTTCCGAGGTGTGCTTGGCAATCGCCAACGCCGCCGCGACAGTTTCACGAATCGCTTCTGGCCCGGTGGCTGACGTGCTGGCCGAGCCTTTGCGCTGGCCGACGTACAGGGTGATGCCAAACCCCTGATCGCGGTTGAATTCGACTGTTTCGACTTCGCGCTGACGCACGGACGTGGACAAGCCTTGCTCCAGCGACACCGCGACTTCACAGGCACTGGCGCCCTGACGCTTGGCTTCGGCGATGATCTGCTCGACCTGTTCCTGCAGTGCCGGCAATGCCTGCGGGCCGACGCTTTCAACTGCACTCATGCTCATCTCCACTCAAATTCTGCTTTCGGCTGGGGCCATCGAGCGACCGGGCCGGACAAGCGGCCCCCGACTGGTTATCATGGCGGCGTTTCTTTGCGGACTGCCACCATGGTTGATTCTTACGACGACTCCCTCGATACGGGAGAAAAAAGCAAATCTCAGGTCAAACGCGAGCTGCATGCTCTGGTTGACCTTGGCGAGCGCCTTACAACACTCAAGCCTGACTTGATCGCAAAACTGCCACTGACCGACGCCATGCGCCGGGCCTTGGCCGATGCGCCCAAGCACACCGCGAATATCGCGCGGAAACGGCATTTGCAGTTCATCGGCAAACTGATGCGCGACCAGGACACTGACGCGATTCTGACCTTGCTCGATCAACTCGATGCCTCCACTCGCCAATACAACGAGCGTTTCCATAACCTGGAACGCTGGCGCGATCGCCTGATCGCGGGCGACGATGCCGTGCTGGAAAAATTCGTCGTCGAGTACCCGGACGCCGATCGCCAGCAATTGCGTTCCCTGATCCGTCAGGCTCAGCACGAGGTTGCGCAAAACAAACCTCCTGCTTCCAGCCGCAAGATCTTCAAGTACATCCGTGAGCTGGACGAGACTCAACGCGGTCTGCGTTGATCTCATCCTTGTAGGAGCTGCCGAAGGCTGCGATCTTTGTTTTTAAAATCAAAAGATCGCAGCCTGCGGCAGCTCCTACACACGTTTCTTATGCGCCCGTGCCACCGACGGTGATCGCATCGATTTTCAGCGTCGGCTGACCCACGCCCACCGGCACCGACTGCCCATCCTTGCCGCACGTCCCCACACCGCTGTCCAGCGCCAGATCGTTACCGACCATCGACACCCGGCTCATCGCCTCAGGGCCGTTGCCGATCAACGTCGCGCCTTTGACCGGCGCGGTGATCTTGCCGTCTTCGATCAGGTACGCCTCGCTGGTGGAGAACACAAACTTGCCGCTGGTGATGTCGACCTGACCGCCGCCGAGGTTGGCGCAGTAGATGCCTTTCTTCACCGACGCGATGATTTCCGCCGGATCGCTTTCGCCACCGAGCATGTAGGTGTTGGTCATCCGCGGCATCGGCAAGTGCGCGTAAGATTCACGACGACCATTACCGGTACGGGCCACGCCCATCAGACGCGCGTTGAGCTTGTCCTGCATGTAACCCTTGAGCACGCCGTTTTCGATCAGCGTGGTGCACTCGGTCGGCGTACCTTCGTCGTCGACACTCAGCGAACCGCGACGGCCGCTCAAGGTGCCGTCATCAACGATGGTGCAAAGCTTCGAGGCAACCATTTCGCCCATGCGCCCGCTGTAGGCCGAACTGCCCTTGCGGTTGAAATCGCCTTCCAGACCGTGGCCGACGGCTTCGTGCAACAGCACGCCAGACCAACCCGAACCCAACACCACCGGAAAAGTACCGGCCGGGGCAGGGATCGCTTCCAGATTCACCAGCGCCTGACGCAACGCTTCACGGGCATAGCCCATGGCGCGGTCTTCGGCGAGGAAATAACGGTAGTCGGTACGCCCGCCGCCGCCATGCCCGCCGCGCTCGCGACGACCATTCTGCTCAACGATCACGCTGACGTTGAAACGCACCAAAGGGCGCACATCCGCCGCCAGACCGCCGTCGGTGGACGCGACCAGAATCCGTTCCCAGACACCGGCCATGCTCACGCTGACTTGCTGGATACGCGGGTCGAGCGCGCGAGTCGCGACATCGATGCTCTTGAGCAACTCGACTTTCTCGGCGCGGCTCAGCACTTCCAGCGGGTTATCCGGCGCGTACAACTGGGCGACGTCTTGGCTGGTGAACGCCTGCACCGTGCCGTTTTGCCCGGCACGGGAGATCGAACGTGCCGCGCGAGCCGCTGCGCCGAGGGCTTCGAGGGTGATCGCGTTGCTGTAGGCGAAACCGGTTTTCTCACCGGATTGCGCGCGCACGCCAACGCCCTGATCGAGGTTGAAGCTGCCTTCCTTGACGATGCCATCTTCCAGCGCCCAGGACTCGGAGATCTGTCCCTGGAAATACAGGTCGGCGGCATCGATGCCCGGGCCGGCCAGATCGCCGAGTACGCCTTGCAGGCTCTCGATGGTCACGCCGCCCGGTGCCAACAGGTGATCACTGACTGAGGACAACAACTCGCTCATAGGTTTACGCCTTAAATTCATGTTCTGAAGCAGGTCGCTGTGCGCCCTGCGAGAAAAACCGCCGATGACTCGTCACCGGCATCCGCGCCCTGATGGACGCTTGTTCACTGCTATCGCGTTCGGCCAACAACACCGCTTCGCCTTGATCCTGTTGCGCCAGCACGCGGCCCCACGGGTCGACAATCGCCGCATGACCGAAGGTTTCGCGCGGCCCCGGATGGGTTCCGCCCTGCGCTGCCGCCAACACATAACACTGGGTTTCGATGGCCCGCGCGCGAATCAGTACGTCCCAATGCGCCGCACCGGTCACCGCGGTAAATGCCGACGGTGCGGTAATCAATTCAGCACCAGCCGCGCGCAATTCGCTGTACAGCTCCGGGAAGCGCAGGTCGTAACACACGGTCAGACCCAATTTGCCCACCGGCGTGTCCGCCACCACCACACCACTGCCATAAGCATAGTCATCGGATTCGCGGTAACGGCCGCGATTGTCGGCGACATCGACATCGAACAGGTGCAGCTTGTCATAGCGTGCAACGATTTCGCCGTGTTCGTTGACCAGCAGCGAACAGGCATTGGCCTTCGCCGTCGGTTGATCCACCGGCGGCAACGGCAATGTGCCGGCCACTATCCATAACTTGAGGTCGCGGGCGGTCTGTTTCAACCATGGCAGGATCGGGCCGTCGCCCAATGCCTCGGCGCGGCCGATATCAGCGACGTCGCGACGGCCCATGGCGGCGAAATTTTCCGGCAGCACCGCGAGCTTCGCGCCCCCGGCGGCAGCCTGTTCGAGCAGGCGCCGGGCCTGAGCCAGATTGGCCAGCACGTCACTCTGGCTGACCATTTGAATCACCGCAAAAGACATGGCCGCTCCTCGGAATCTGCATGTGACGGTGTAGGAGCTGCCGCAGGCTGCGATCTTTTGATCTGGCTTTTAAAAAACAACATCAAAAGATCGCAGCCTGCGGCAGCTCCTACACGGGGATAGCGTCATGCTACTCAAAAAGGCTTGTCGAAAGTGATTTTCGGCTCTTTCCATGGGCCTTTGACGGTGTATTTGACGCTGGCGAAGCGCGCCACCTGGTCGCCGATCAGCTTGTCGATCAGGAACAAAGCACCGCCAATCGCCGGGGCTCCGACGATCAGCGCGGCAATCGGCAGGTTGTTGGTCACCGGCAAGGTCACCATCAACTTGGCGTCGACTTGCTCCGCAACCATGTCCAGTTTGCCGTTGAGTTCGATGTTGCTCGACGGCCCGGTCAGGCGAATCGGCTCCTTGGTGTCGTAAACACCATTCGTCGCCACCAGCAGGCCTTTGACCCGGTCGTAGCTCAGGCCTTTGCCGAACAGGTCGGAGAAGTCCAGGCGCAAGCGACGGCCAATCGAGTTGAAGTTGAGCAGACCGAACACGCGCAACGCCTGCGCGCCGCCCTCCACTTCAACGAACTGACCTTTGTTCAGCGAGGCATCAAGGGTGCCGGAGAAGCGCTTGGTCGCCAGCCATGCCGGCGAGCCCGGCCAGCGGCCATCGACGTCCATGTGGAAATTTTCGCTGGTCACGCTCGGCGCATAACCCCAGCCCTTGAGCACATCGGCGAGGTTCTTGCCGCTGATCCGCCCTTTGAACCAGCTGTTGCTCGAACCCGCCGCGCCTTCCCAGCCGCCATTACCTTGCAAGAGGATGCCTTTGAGGCCCATGTCGAGGCTATTCAGGGCAATGCCTTTGGCAGTCGGGCGAATTTTCAGCGACCAGCCACCGACCAGATCCTGGCCCTGGAACAATTGATTGATGGTGATATCCAGCGCGGGGATTTTAGTCGGATCGACCGAGGCCAAAGGATCGGGGGCGTTCTCGTCGGTCTGCACATTCGGATCCGCCGCCGGCAGCTTCACGTATTGCATGTTCACCGAAATCGGCACGCCCTTGGCGTCCGGCAGGCTGGCGGTGCCTTTAGCCTGCTGACTGTCGAGGGCCAACGCCCACGCGCCAGGTTTGCGATTGAGCTGCACCGACGCCTGATCCAGCGTGGTGCCGAACGCTGTCAGCTTGCCGACTTTGATATCCGCGCTGCTGAGCAATTTGTTGGCGCTGCCGCCCGGATCCTGCCCGGCGTACTTGTTGACCAGATCCTGCCACGGCGCGACGTCCAGCTCCGACAGCACACCGCGAATGCGCAAACCCTTGGCACCCGGCAACACCGCCTCGCCCGCCCCGAGGAACAACTCACCGCGACCGTCAGCAAAACCGCTCGATGGCGCGGCATAGGTGAAGTTGGCCAGTTGATCGTAATTGACCCAATAACGCCGCTCCGGCCCTTGCAAGGTCATGCGGAACACCGTGTCGCGTCCGACATCCGCCGCCATGCCGAACGGTGCCGGCAGATCCACCGCCACGCCCTTGAGGTTGGAGCTGACCATTAATTGGCTGTCGGCGCCGTCCAGATTCAATTGCAGTTGATACGGAATCGTCCCGGACACCGGCAACGGTTGCGTCACCGCCAGCCAGTCGGTGAGCTTTTTGACTTCGACCTGGCCTGTCGCCGCAACACGTGTTTTCAGCTTGCCCGGACTGCCGTCGGCAAAAATCTGCGCGGTCACCGGTTTGTCGAAGGCCCGTGCGCTGATGTTCTGCCCGCTGAGGCCCTTGGCGCTGTCGAAGCGGAAATCACCCTTGAGTTGGCTCAGCTCGAGCTTCGGCTCAGCGAGTTTCAACTTCGCATTGGCGGTTTTGAAATCAACGAGGACTTTCGGCTCCTCGCCTTTGCCCAGCGGCACGTCGAGCTTGAGCTTGCCACGAAGATCCCCTGAGCCTTCCCAACCGGCGAAGGTTTCGCCCGTGCCGATCGGCGCATCCTGCAAAATTTTCAAACCATCGCCCAGACCACCGGCGAACGCGCCATCCAGCAGCAAGTGCGAGTTCTGCCCGGACGGCACATGCGGAATATTGACCGAGACATCGCTGACCTGGGTGTCGAGCAACTGACCCTTTCTCGCCAGAATGCGTACGCCGCTGTCCTCGATAAACACATCACCGCTGACCTTGCTGACGTGCGGCCAGCCCGGCTGGAATGCGAGTTCGGCGTCATGCACCTTGAAGAACAGACTGATGCTGCGATCGGCTTCTTTGGCGTCCTTGCTCAGCGAGCCCTGATACTGGAAGAAACCTTCGTCCACCGCGCCTTTGAGGATCGCCGTGCGCAGCCATTCGTCGAGCGCCGGGCTCAAGACTTCCGGCAGGTACTTGGCGGTGTAACGACCGTCGCCGTCGACCAGACCGACACGCAAGTCCATGTAGTCTTCCTGGCTGTGATCGAAATGCAGACGAATCAGGAAGTCGCCGGCAATCTTGCCCTCTTCGCCGAGCACCTTGAGGTACGGCGCGATCAGGGTGAATCCGTCTTTATCAAGTTTCCACGTCAGGCGCGCGTTGGCCTGAATGTATTGCCACGGCTTGGCGAAAATCGGATCGAGATGGAGGACAAAATCTTTGCTGTCCATGCGCAGTTCGCCGCCGTCGAGGTTACCGCTGAGGCTGCCGCTGACATTTCGTGCAGCCGGGGCGCCGTGATAGGCATCGAAGCCGACTTTGTCGAGGTTGGCGGCGAAGCTGAATTTTGTGCCGTCAGTGGCCGCCGGACGGAAATCCAGCAGCACGTTGCGCAGGCCACCGGTCACTTTCAGGTGATCGACCACTTCGGCGAAACCTTTGGGTAACGGCCCGAGCGCGTTGAGCAGTGGCGTGATCGGCGTCAGATCCAGACGATCAGCCTGCAGATGCCAGAGCTCTTCCACTTTGTCGGTGGCGCGGGTCTGTTGCAGTTGGACGCGGGATTCCCAGCGGGTTTCGCCGAAATTCATCGCCAGCGAATCAAACGTCACCGCCGCGCCGTCGCCACCGTCGCGGTAGTACGCGTTGATGGCGAGGTTGTTGATCTGGATAGGCTTGCGCTCGCCATAGGCGCCGGTGACTTGCGGCGCGTTCAAGCGAACAGAGGCGCTTTGCAGCGTGCCCTTGGCCCAATCGATCCAGACCTCACCGCCGGCCTTGATCTCGGAGAAATTCCATTGTTGGGTCAGGCGTTCGGGCAACCATTTCGCCCAATCGCTTTGCGGCAGACTGGCGTAGCCCTCGACCGTGCTGTCCTGCCATTGCTCCGGACGCAGGCGCGTGCGCAGGTTGATCGCCACGGGCTGGCCGTCCGGCAGAGTCAAACGGGCATCGAGACGTTGGCGACTGGCGCCGGTTTTCAGGTTGATGCCGACATAGGTGAGGGTCATCGGCGCGTGATCCTGCGGCTGCAGGGTCACCTGACTGTCGAGCACCGAGAGTTGCTGAATCATTTGCGAACGATTGAACAACTGCTGCGCATCCAGCGGTTGATCGTTCTGCACTGGCAGACCTTCCAGCGCCCAACTGCCGTCCTCGGCTTCCTTGAGGCTGATCTTCAGGCCATTGAGTTCCAGATGGGCAATGCGCACTTCACGGGCCAACAGACTGGCCCAGAGATCAGGCACGGCGCGCACTTGATCCAGACGCAACGCATTGGCGCCGCTGCCGACCATCACATCGCGTGCCAGCAGAATCGGGGCGAAGCCGCTCCAGTTACCTTCCAGCTCGCCGATCTGCAACGGCATGCCAAGGGCGGCGCTGGCCTTGTCTTCGATGTCAGTGCGGTATTCGGCGACCAGCGGGGTCAGCTCGCGGCCGAGGCTGACGTACAACGCCATCAACACCAGAACCAACGCGCACAGGCCCAGCCCCCAACGGGTGAGTGCGGCCAGAATGCGTGTCAGACGCTCCATGTCAGATGGCTCCCATGGCAATAAAACTGCGAAAAGCTGAGGCCAGCCGCGGTAGAAAAAATGTGACGCAGGGGATCAGAGCAGCACCACGTCGTATTGTTCCTGGGAATACATGGTTTCCACCTGGAAACGAATGGTGCGACCGATAAACCCTTCAAGTTCGGCGACGTTACCCGATTCTTCATCGAGCAGTCGATCAACCACTTTCTGGTTGGCCAGTACGCGATAACCCTCGGCCTGATAGGCACGGGCCTCACGCAGAATCTCGCGGAAAATCTCGTAACAGATGGTTTCCGGAGTCTTCAATTTGCCACGGCCCTGACAACTGCTGCACGGCTCGCACAGCACTTGCTCAAGACTTTCGCGGGTGCGCTTGCGGGTCATCTGCACCAAGCCCAACTCGGTGATGCCGATAATGTTGGTCTTGGCGTGATCGCGCTCCAGCTGTTTCTCCAGCGTGCGCAGCACCTGACGCTGGTGCTCTTCATCTTCCATGTCGATGAAGTCGATGATGATGATCCCGCCCAGATTGCGCAGGCGCATCTGCCGGGCAATCGCGGTGGCGGCTTCGAGGTTGGTCTTGAAAATGGTTTCTTCAAGGTTGCGATGACCGACGAACGCGCCAGTGTTGACGTCGATGGTGGTCATGGCTTCCGCCGGATCGATCACCAGATAGCCGCCGGATTTCAGCGGGACCTTGCGCTCAAGGGCGCGCTGGATTTCGTCTTCAACGCCATACAGATCGAAAATCGGCCGCTCGCCCGGGTAATGTTCCAGACGATCGGCGATCTCCGGCATCAGCTCGGCGACGAACTGCGTGGTTTTCTGGAAGGTTTCCCGCGAGTCGATGCGGATCTTCTCGATCTTCGGGCTGACCAAGTCGCGCAGGGTGCGCAAGGCCAGACCGAGGTCTTCGTAGATCACGCTCGGCGCGCCGATGGTTTTGATTTGTTCGTTGATCTGATCCCACAAACGGCGCAGATAACGAATGTCCATGAGGATTTCTTCAGCGCCGGCACCTTCGGCCGCGGTGCGCAGAATAAAGCCGCCCGCCTCCTGAATGCCTTCTTTGGCCACGCAATCGCTGACCACCTTTTTCAGGCGTTCGCGTTCGGCTTCGTCTTCGATTTTCAGGGAAATGCCGACGTGGGCGGTGCGCGGCATGTACACCAGATAGCGCGACGGGATCGACAGTTGTGTGGTCAGGCGTGCGCCTTTAGAGCCGATCGGGTCTTTGGTGACTTGCACCACCAGGCTCTGGCCTTCGTGCACCAGCGCGCTGATGCTTTCAACGGAGGAGCCTTCGCGCAGGGAAATTTCCGAGGCATGAATGAACGCGGCGCGATCCAGGCCGATGTCGACGAATGCCGCCTGCATGCCCGGCAGTACCCGGACGATCTTGCCTTTATAGATGTTGCCGACGATCCCGCGTTTTTGCGTGCGCTCGACATGGACTTCTTGCAGCACACCGTTTTCGACCACCGCCACGCGCGACTCCATCGGCGTGATGTTGATCAGAATCTCTTCACTCATGGCAGGATCTCGTTCAGACATTTTCACGATAATGGCCGCATCTGGTTTCGTACGACGCTCATTGCGCGCTTAGGTTTTGCCAACAGGGTATGCCGAAATGGCCCAGCAGTTCTGCGGTTTCGCAAACAGGCAACCCGACCACCGCCGAGTAACTGCCATTGAGCCCGGCGACAAACACTGCGCCGAGGCCCTGAATGCCATAGCCACCGGCCTTGTCCCGGGGTTCACCGCTGGCCCAGTAGACCGCGGCTTCTTCACGACTGATCGGGCGGAACCGCACCAGACTACGCACCACGCGCGACTCGCAACGCTCGTCGTCGAGCACGGCGATTGCCGTCAGCACTTCATGCTCCTTGCCGGACAACATCATCAGCATGGCGCATGCGTCGGCTTCGTCCACCGGTTTGCCGAGAATTTTACCGTCGAGCACCACAGCGGTATCGGCGCCCAGCACACAATGCTGTTCAGTGGACACGAGCGTGCGTCGCCCGGCCTCGGCTTTGCCGCGCGCCAGACGCTCGACGTAGGCCGAAGGGGATTCGTTGGTTAAAGGGGTTTCATCGATGTCCGCGCTGATGGCGGTGAACGGCACGCCGATCTGCGTGAGCAATTCACGCCGACGCGGCGAACCTGAGGCAAGGTAAAGCGACTTCATCACGACATCTCCCTGTTTAGTGCCCTGCCTCACAAATACTCTTCCCTGTTGGCGGCGTCACCGGTGCGGGCACATGCCTGATCGACTCAATTGATCTTGTAGCGGCGGCGCAATCCACGCAGAGCGAAGCTGATCCACGGCCAGAGCAAGGCGCTGACCAGTGCCGGCAATACCAGCGCCAGCGTCGGTTGACGGTTGCCGGTCAACGCGCTGAGCCACAGCTGCACGAGCTGGGCGAGGCCGAAGATCACCAGAATCACCAGGCACTGCTGCCACATCGGGAACATGCGCAAGCGCTGTTGCAACGAGAGGACAAGGAAAGTAATCAGCGTCAGGATCAAGGCGTTCTGCCCCAGCAGCGTGCCATAGAGCACGTCTTCGGCCAGGCCCAGACAAAACGCGGTGACCATCCCGACCGTCTGCGGCATGTACAGCGCCCAGAATGTCAGGAGCAGCGCCAGCCACAGCGGGCGGAGGATTTCCATGAATTGCGGCAACGGCGAAACACTGAGCAGCAGGCCGATGGCAAAGGTCAGCCAGACGATCCAGCCGTTACGCGAGGCAGTCGCTCCGACCATTATTCTTGTCTCCCGATGGTGGCGGGCGCAGTCACCGGCGGTTTCGCCGCTGGCCGTGCAGCCGGCTGAGCGGCCGGAGGTTTACTGGCGGCGGGCGGTTTAGACGCCGCTGGCGGTTTGCTCGCAGCCGGCTTGGCCGGTGTCGCAGCGGCAGCGGCCGGTGCGGCGGGCGTTGCTGCTGGAGTCGCCGCAGCGGCGGCAGGTGGCGTGACGGTTTTCGGCACAGTGGCCGGAATCACCGGGCCACCGCCCTGCGCGTCGAGATTTTCCTGGGCTTGCGCGGCGTCATTGGCACGCTCTTCCGGCGTGCGGGTGTCGCTGAACACCAGCAGCATGTAGCGGCTGCGGTTCAGTGCTGCCGTCGGTACGGCGCGGACGATGGCGAAGGGCTGACCGGAATCGTGGATCACTTCCTTGACCGTCGCCACCGGGTAACCGGCCGGGAAACGCTGGCCGAGACCGGAGCTGACCAGCAGATCGCCTTCTTTGATGTCGGCGGTGTCGGCAACGTGGCGCAATTCCAGACGTTCCGGGTTACCGGTGCCGCTGGCAATTGCGCGCAAACCGTTACGGTTCACCTGCACAGGAATGCTGTGAGTGGTGTCGGTCAACAGCAATACACGCGAGGTGTAGGGCATCAACTCGACCACCTGGCCCATCAAGCCGCGCGCATCGAGCACCGGTTGACCGAGCACCACGCCATCGCGCTCACCTTTATTGATGATGATGCGATGGGTGAAGGGATTGGGATCCATGCCGATCAACTCGGCCACTTCGACCTTTTCGTTGACCAGTGCGGAAGAATTCAGCAACTCGCGCAGCCGAACGTTCTGCTCGGTGAGGGCGGCAAGCTTTTGCATGCGACCCTGCAGCAGCAGGTTTTCGGTTTTGAGTTTTTCATTTTCGGCGACAAGCTCGGTACGGCTGCCGAATTGACTGGCCACGCCTTCCCATAAACGTCCGGGCAGGTCAGTGATCCAGTAGGCATCCATCAGCACCAGCGACATCTGGCTGCGTGCAGGCTTGAGCAGACTGAAGCGGGCATCGACGACCATCAGCGCGACCGACAGCACGGCCAGCACCAACAGGCGCACACCCAACGAAGGGCCTTTGGCGAAAAGCGGTTTAATAAGCCGCTCCTCCCAGGCAAATGTTCTGTTTATTCATACGGCATCAAACCGGCCTGGATGAAGACTGACAGAAGATAAACGCCAACAGGCAGCACTGCAAAGTGCTGCCTGCGCGCGCTCACCCACGTATTGCAACCCAGCATTTATTCGCTGGAGAGCAGATCCATGGTGTGCTTATCCATCATTTCCAATGCACGGCCACCGCCGCGAGCAACACAGGTCAGCGGATCTTCGGCAACGATCACCGGCAGACCGGTTTCCTGCGCCAGCAACTTGTCGAGGTCACGCAGCAGCGCGCCACCACCGGTCAGCACCAGGCCACGCTCGGCGATGTCGGAAGCCAGTTCCGGCGGCGACTGCTCCAGCGCGCTTTTCACGGCCTGAACGATGGTTGCCAGGGACTCTTGCAGAGCTTCCAGCACTTCGTTGGAGTTCAGGGTGAATGCGCGTGGAACGCCTTCGGCCAGGTTGCGACCGCGAACATCGACTTCGCGCACTTCGCCGCCCGGATAGGCAGTACCGATTTCCTGTTTGATGCGCTCAGCGGTGGATTCACCGATCAGGCTGCCGTAGTTACGGCGCACGTAGGTGATGATCGCTTCGTCGAAGCGGTCGCCGCCAACGCGTACGGATTCGGCATAGACCACACCGTTCAGGGAGATCAGTGCGATTTCAGTGGTACCACCACCGATATCCACGACCATCGAACCGCGCGCTTCTTCGACCGGCAGGCCGGCACCGATCGCAGCAGCCATTGGCTCTTCGATCAGGAACACTTCACGGGCACCGGCACCGAGGGCCGATTCACGGATGGCGCGACGCTCAACCTGGGTGGATTTGCATGGAACGCAGATCAGCACACGAGGGCTAGGCTGCAGAAAGCTGTTTTCGTGAACTTTGTTAATAAAGTATTGCAGCATCTTTTCGCAAACGCTGAAGTCGGCGATCACGCCGTCTTTCATCGGACGAATGGCAGCAATGTTGCCCGGCGTACGACCGAGCATGCGCTTGGCTTCGGTGCCGACAGCGACGACACTTTTCTGATTACCGTGTGTCCGAATAGCCACAACCGATGGCTCATTCAGGACGATACCGCGCTCGCGCACGTAAATAAGGGTGTTGGCAGTGCCCAGGTCAATGGAAAGATCGCTGGAAAACATGCCACGCAGTTTCTTGAACATGGGAAAGGGACCCTAGGCAACGCGTGGGTAAAAAAGTGCGGCAAACTCTAACAACGACAGGGATTTTGGGCAAGGCGCCAATATGTTAAATTGGCCGCTTTTCTGTGCACCAAGCCCCACAATCGCGGCCTTATGACCGTAGAAGTGCGGTAGTGTTCCGAACAATCTAACACACGGACGCCGTGTGTTCTGTTTTCCACTGGAGAATCCCGATGGCGCTAGAACGCTCCGACGTGGAAAAGATTGCTCATCTGGCCTGCCTTGGCCTCAATGATGCTGATCTTCCACACATTACTTCCGCCCTCAACAGCATTCTCGGGCTGGTCGACGAAATGCAGGCTGTTAATACCGACGGTATCGAGCCTCTGGCCCACCCGCTGGAAGCCAGTCAGCGCCTGCGTGCCGACGTCGTGACCGAGACTAATCACCGCGAGGCCTACCAGTCCATCGCACCAGCGGTCGAAAACGGCCTGTATCTGGTTCCGAAAGTCATCGACTAAAGGGAAAGAGCCTGCAATGCATCAAATGACTCTGGCCGAGATCGCCCGCGGTCTCGCCGATAAAAAGTTTTCCTCCGAAGAGCTGACCAAAGTCCTGCTGGCGCGTATCACCCAGCTCGATCCGCAGCTCAATAGTTTCATCAGCCTCACCGAAGAGCTGGCTCTCGAGCAGGCGAAAGCCGCCGATGCCCGCCGCGCCAACGGTGAGAGCGGCGCCCTGCTCGGCGCGCCGATCGCCCACAAAGACCTGTTCTGCACTCAGGGCATTCGCACCAGCTGCGGCTCGAAGATGCTCGACAACTTCAAGGCCCCATACGACGCCACCGTGGTCGCGAAGCTGGCCGCTGCCGGCGCCGTGACCCTGGGCAAGACCAACATGGACGAGTTCGCCATGGGTTCGGCCAACGAGTCGAGCTGGTACGGCGCGGTGAAAAACCCGTGGAATCTGGAACACGTACCGGGCGGTTCGTCCGGCGGCTCGGCGGCCGCAGTTGCCGCTCGTCTGTTGCCTGCGGCGACGGCCACCGATACCGGCGGTTCGATTCGTCAGCCAGCAGCGTTCACCAACCTCACCGGCCTGAAACCGACGTACGGTCGCGTTTCGCGCTGGGGCATGATCGCTTACGCCTCCAGTCTCGATCAGGGCGGCCCGTTGGCGCGCACGGCTGAAGACTGCGCAATTTTGTTGCAAGGTATGGCTGGCTTCGATCAGAACGACTCCACCAGCATCGATGAGCCGGTTCCGGATTACTCCGCAAGCCTCGGCGATTCGCTGCAAGGCCTGCGCATCGGCGTGCCGAAGGAATACTTCAGCGTCGGTCTCGACCCGCGCATCGCCGAACTGATCCAGAACAGCATTAAAGAGCTGCAGAAGCTCGGTGCCGTGATCAAGGAAATCAGCCTGCCGAACATGCAGCACGCGATTCCTGCGTACTACGTGATCGCGCCAGCAGAGGCTTCTTCGAACCTGTCGCGTTTCGACGGCGTGCGTTTCGGCCATCGCTGCGAGCAACCGAAAGACCTGATCGACCTGTACAAGCGCTCCCGTGGCGAAGGCTTCGGCCCGGAAGTCCAGCGCCGGATCATGGTCGGTGCCTACGCGCTGTCCGCCGGTTACTACGACGCCTACTACCTGAAAGCGCAGAAGATCCGTCGTCTGGTGAAGAACGATTTCATGGCTGCCTTTAATGAAGTCGACGTCATCCTCGGCCCAACCACGCCGAACCCGGCCTGGAAACTCGGCGCCAAGAACAGCGACCCGGTCGCTGCCTATCTGGAAGACGTCTACACCATCACCGCCAACCTCGCGGGCCTGCCGGGCCTGTCGATGCCGGCCGGTTTTGTCGACGGTCTGCCGGTGGGCGTGCAGTTGCTTGCGCCGTATTTCCAGGAAGGCCGTTTGCTCAATGTTGCGCACCAGTATCAGCTCAACACTGACTGGCACACCCGCACCCCAACCGGCTTCTGAGGAGACACACATGCAATGGGAAGTCGTGATCGGGCTGGAGATTCACACTCAGCTCACCACCCGGTCGAAAATCTTTTCCGGTAGTTCCACCACATTCGGTTCCGAGCCGAACACCCAGGCCAGCCTGATCGACCTGGGCATGCCCGGCGTTCTTCCGGTGCTGAACCAGGAAGCGGTGCGCATGGCGGTGATGTTCGGTCTGGCGATTGACGCCGAGATCGGTCAGCACAACGTGTTCGCCCGTAAAAACTACTTCTATCCGGACTTGCCTAAGGGCTACCAGATCAGCCAGATGGAATTGCCGATCGTTGGCAAGGGCCACCTGGACATCGCGCTGGAAGACGGCACGGTCAAACGTGTCGGCATCACCCGCGCGCACCTGGAAGAAGACGCCGGCAAGAGCCTGCACGAAGAATTCAATGGTGCCACCGGCATCGACCTGAACCGTGCCGGCACGCCGCTGCTGGAAATCGTTTCCGAGCCGGACATGCGCAGCGCCAAGGAAGCCGTGGCTTACGTCAAGGCGATCCACGCACTGGTGCGTTATCTGGGCATCTGCGACGGCAACATGGCCGAAGGTTCGCTGCGTTGCGACTGCAACGTGTCGATCCGCCCGAAAGGCCAAGTCGAGTTCGGCACGCGTTGCGAGATCAAGAACGTTAACTCGTTCCGCTTCATCGAGAAGGCGATCAACTCCGAGATCCAGCGTCAGATCGAGCTGATCGAAGACGGCGGCAAAGTGATCCAGCAGACCCGTCTGTACGATCCGAACAAGGACGAGACCCGTCCGATGCGTTCGAAAGAGGAAGCCAACGACTACCGTTACTTCCCCGATCCGGATCTGCTGCCGGTGGTCATCGAAGAGTCGTTCCTCGGCGAGGTGCGCGCCACCCTGCCGGAACTGCCTCCGCAGAAACGCGAGCGCTTCCAGGAGCAATTCGGTCTGTCGGTCTACGACGCCAGCGTGCTGGCCACCAGCCGCGAGCAAGCCGATTACTTCGAGAAAGTCGCGAGCATCGGCGGCGACGCCAAACTGGCGGCGAACTGGGTGATGGTCGAGTTGGGCAGCCTGCTCAACAAGCAAGGCCTGGACATCGACGAGTCGCCGGTGTCGGCGGAACTGTTGGGTGGCATGCTGCTGCGCATCAAGGACAACACCATCTCCGGCAAGATCGCCAAGGTGGTGTTTGAAGCGATGGCCAACGGTGAAGGCAGCGCAGACGAGATCATCGAAAAACGTGGCCTGAAACAGGTGACCGACAGCGGCGCGATCTCGGCGGTGCTCGACGAAATGCTTGCGGCCAACGCCGAGCAAGTTGAACAGTATCGTGCGGCGGATGAAGCCAAACGCGGCAAGATGTTCGGCTTCTTTGTCGGTCAGGCGATGAAAGCGTCGAAAGGCAAAGCCAACCCGCAGCAAGTGAACGAACTGCTGAAAAGCAAGCTCGAAGGCTGATTCTGGCCCCGCGCTCGGGGATCGTTCCCACGCTCTGCGTGGGAATGCCGCCCCGGACGCTCCGCGTCCATTGCGGTGTGACGCAGAGCGTCACGGGATGCATTCCCACGCTGGAGCGTGGGAACGATCACTTTGGAGTATCTGAATGAAACGTCTGCTCGGCGCCTGCGCCCTGCTCTCTTTGCTGGCCGGTTGCGCCAGTACCGACACCATCGACCCGCACGGTTACGACCAGACCGGCGTCGCTTCTTATTACGGTGCCAAGCACCACGGTAAACGCACTGCCAGTGGCGAAGCGTTCAACCAGAATTCCCTGACCGCCGCCCACCGCCAGTTGCCCTTTGGCACGCGGGTGAAGGTCACCAACCTGAAAAACGATGAGTCCGTTGTGGTGCGCATTAACGATCGTGGCCCGCATACACGTGGACGCCTGATTGATGTTTCACGCGAAGCCGCCAAACAACTCGGTATGCTCAGCAGCGGTACCGCGCGGGTTCGCGTGCAGGCCCTCGACTGATGGAGCGCTGGCCATTTTCGGACTGACCGATTTACCGCTGATCAGCGTGATCGAATTGCTCGCCGGCCTGTGCCTGCTGATCTTCGGCGCCGAACTGATGGTGCGCGCGGCGGTGCGGCTGGCCGAGCGTCTGCATGTGCGTCCACTGATCATCGGCCTGACCATTGTTGCCCTCGGCAGCAGTGCGCCGCAGATGGCCGTCAGCGTACAAGCCGCGCTGGGGCACAACCCCGACATCGCGGTCAGCAGTGTGGTCGGCAGCAGCATCTTCAACATCCTTGTAACTCTCGGCCTGTCAGCGCTGATCATTCCGCTGCGCGTGTCACGGCAACTGGTGCGTCTCGACATTCCGCTGATGATCGGCGCCAGTCTGCTGGTGTTTGTGTTGGCGTGGAACGAGGAGATCAGCCGCTTCGACGGCATTCTCTTGCTCGGCGCTTTGGCGTTGTATCTCGGCTTGCTGTTGCGCCAGTCACGGCACTCGGCGCGACCGCATTCCGCGCAACCCGACGCGGTAAAAACCTCATGGCTTGCCAGCGTTTTGATGATCATCGTCGGGCTGGCGATGCTGGTATTCGCCGGGCATCTGCTGCTCGGCGCCGCTGTGGTGGTAGCGACGGATCTGGGCTTCTCGGAACGGGTGATCGGTTTGACCGTGGTCGCTGTCGGCACGTCGCTGCCGGAACTGGCGACCTCGCTGATCGCCGCCCTGCGCGGCCAACGCGACATCGCCGTGGGCAACGTGATCGGCGCCAATCTGTTCAACCTGCTCGGCGTGCTCGGCCTCACCGCGCTAATCGCGCCGACACCATTGTCGGTATCGCCGAACGCACTGGATTTCGACCTGCCGGTGATGCTCGGCGTCGCCGCGCTGTGCCTGCCAGTGTTCTACTCCGGCTACCGCGTGACCCGCGCCGAAGGTTTGTTGCTGCTCGGTTTGTATTTGGTCTACGGGCTGCACGTGGTGTCGTTCACCACCGGCATGCCGCTGGCCGGCAAGCTGGAGCGGCTGATGCTGTTTTACGTTCTGCCGCCGCTGCTGGGGTATTTGTTGTTTACGTCCATCCGCGCCTGGCGCCGCCAACACCACAAGAGTGATATGCCATGACCGAATCGAAGAAGTCCGGGGTAGAAGTTCGCCGCCAGGTAATGGGCGATGCATTTGTCGATCGCGCGTTGGGCAACGCCACCGAGTTCACCCAGCCGTTGCAGGATTTCGTTAATGAGCATGCCTGGGGCGGCGTGTGGAATCGCGAAGGTTTGCCGCTGAAGACGCGCAGCTTGATTACGCTTGCCGCGCTGACTGCACTGAAGTGCCCGCAGGAGTTGAAGGGGCATGTACGTGGGGCGTTGAATAACGGCTGCACAGTGGACGAGATTCGTGAGGCGCTGCTGCATTGCGCGGTGTATGCCGGCGTGCCGGCGGCGATTGATGCGTTTCGCGCGGCGCAGGAAGTGATCGATACCTACCAGAAAAGCTAAAAGATCGCAGCCTTCGGCAGCTCCTACAGGAACGCATGCCCATGTAGGAGCTGCCGCAGGCTGCGATCTTTTGATGTTGCCCTTTAGATCCACCCACCCCACTGCAAAACAAAGATCCCGACATTGGTGGTAATCGCCGCCATCAACGTGGTCAGCACAATAATCGCCGCCGCCAACTCATGATTGCCTTGCGCCGCCCGAGCCATGACAAAACTCGCCGCCGCCGTCGGGCTGCCGAAGTACAGAAACAGAATCCCCAACTCCGCCCCACGAAAGCCGCACAACCACGCCCCGAGCGTCGCCAGCACCGGCAAACCGATCATCTTCACCAGACTCGAACTGAGCGCCATGTTGCCGCTCTTGCGCAACGCCGCCAGCGACAGGGTTCCGCCGATGCAAATCAGCGCCAGCGGCAACGTGGTCTGCGCCAGATACTGACCTGACGTCTCCAGCCACCCCGGCAAACCGATCTTGAAATAAGCAAACGGCGCCGCCGCTATCACGCTGATGATCAGCGGGTTGCTGAACACGCTTTTGCAGATGCTCCACGGATCGGACTTGATCACCGGGCTGTACACCGCCAGCACAATCGTCGACAGCGTGTTGTAAAACAGGATCACCAACGTCGCGAGAATCGCCCCGAGGGAAATCCCGTAATCGCCGTACATGCTCGCCGCGAGCGCCAGACCGATCACGCCGTTGTTGCCGCGAAACGCACCCTGCGTGTAGATACCGCGATCTTCACGCGGGCACTTGAAAATCGCCCATCCCCAGGCGATGGCAAAACAGACGAGTGTGGCGACGGAGAAGTAGATCAGCAGCGCTGGTTGCAACGCGGCGTGCAGGTCGGCGTGCAGAATGCCGAGGAACAACAGCGCCGGCATGGTCACGTTGAACACCAGTGCGGAGGCGGTGTGAATGAAGTTGTCGTTGATCCAGTTGATGCGCTTGAGCAACACACCGAGAAACAGCATGGCAAACACCGGCGCGGTGATGTTCAGGGTTTCGAGGAAAATTGCCAGCATGCCGAGGGAGCCTTGGGTGAGCGTCGTTAGGTGGCAATGATAAAGCAAAAGCCCCTCACCCTAGCCCTCTCCCGGAGGGAGAGGGGACTGACCGGGGGATATTCAAAAAATCCGCCGACCTGAAATGACTTCGTTGAATCCATAATCAACTCGGTATTTCAGGTCGATGTATTGCGCAAGACAACTCGGTCGGCCCCCTCTCCCTCCGGGAGAGGTCTGGGGTGAGGGTAGCTTTTGCCCTACCCCAAAACCATCAGGTAATCGGCGCCGGGTTAAACAACGTAATGTCGTTATGCAGCTTGTGCTTCTCCGCCCACGTCTGCTGCTTGCCGCTCGCAACATCCAGATAGTAGTGAAACAACTCCCAACCCAATTCCTCAATCGTCGCGCGCCCGGTGGCAATCCGCCCGGCGTCGATATCAATCAGATCCGGCCAACGCTGCGCCAGCTCCGTGCGCGTCGACACTTTCACCACCGGCGCCATCGCCAATCCGTACGGCGTACCCCGCCCCGTGGTGAACACATGCAAATTCATCCCGGCCGCCAACTGCAGCGTCCCGCAGACAAAATCACTCGCCGGCGTCGCGCAGAAAATCAGCCCCTTCTGCTTGAACCGCTCACCCGGGCCGAGCACGCCATTGATCGCGCTGCTGCCGGATTTGACGATCGAACCCAGCGACTTCTCGACGATGTTCGACAACCCGCCCTTCTTGTTGCCCGGCGTGGTGTTGGCGCTGCGATCCGCCTCGCCCTTGGCCAGATAACGGTCGTACCAGTCCATTTCGCGCACCAGTTCTTCGGCGACGGTTTTGGTTTCGGCACGAGAGGTCAGCAGATAAATCGCATCACGCACTTCGGTGACTTCGGAAAACATCACCGTGGCCCCCGCGCGCAACAACAAGTCGGAGGCATAACCCAGCGCCGGGTTGGCGGTGATCCCGGAGAACGCATCGCTGCCGCCGCACTGCATGCCGAGGATCAACTCGGACGCCGGCACGGTTTCGCGGCGGCGCTGGTCGAGTTTCTTCAAACGGACTTCAGCCAGTTGCATGATCTGCTCGATCATCTCGGTGAAACCGTGACTGGAATCCTGCAAGCGATACAGCCACGGATCACTGAGATCGACCGACGCATCGTCCTCGTGCATCACCTGCCCGGCCTGCAATTTCTCGCAGCCCAGACTGATCACCAACGCCTCGCCGCCGAGGTTCGGGTTGCGCGCCAGATTGCGCACGGTGCGAATCGGGATGTAAGCGTCGGTGGCGGTGATCGCCACGCCGCAGCCGTAACTGTGGGTCAGCGCCACCACGTCATCGACGTGCGGGTACTTCGGCAGCAGCTCATCCTTGATGCGTTTCACCGCGTGATCGAGCACGCCGGTGACGCACTGCACGGTCGTAGTAATGCCGAGAATATTGCGCGTGCCGACGGTGCCGTCAGCATTGCGATAACCCTCGAAGGTGAAGCCTTCCAGCGGTGCCTGCGCGTCCGGCACGTCGGTGGACAGCGGCAAGCTGTCCAGTGGCGGCGCGGTCGGCATGCGCAGTTGATCTTCCTTGACCCAACTGCCCCGGCGGATCGGCTGCAACGCGTAGCCAATCACCTGACCGTAGCGAATCACCTGACCGCCCTCGGCAATGTCTTCGAGGGTGATCTTGTGGCTCTGCGGCACGAATTCCACGGTCACCAGACCATCGGCAAATTCAGTGCCGGCCGGTGCGCCCTGGTCGTTGACCACGACCACCACATTATCCCGCTCGTGCAGGCGGATGTGGCGCGGCGAGTCGGAATGTTCAATCAGCTGCATGACGCCGCTCCTCAGGAATGCGCTTGAGACAATTTACCGCTGGCTTCAACACCGCCGTTGGTTGGCGGCTCTTTGAGTACCACACGTTTGATCGGGCCAACGATGACCAGATAGCTGAACACCGCCACCAGTGCGTTGGCACCGACGAACACCAGCGCCCACTTGAACGAACCGGTGGAGCTGATGATGTAGCCAATCACGATCGGTGTGGTAATCGAAGCAATGTTGCCGAAGGTGTTGAACAGGCCGCCGCTCAGACCGGCAATCTGTTTTGGTGAGGTGTCGGAGACCACCGCCCAACCCAGTGCGCCAACGCCTTTGCCGAAGAAGGCCAGGGCCATGAAGCCGACGACCATCCATTCCACATCAACATAGTTGCAGGCGACGATGCTGCTGGACACCAGCAGACCAGCGATGATCGGCGCTTTGCGGGCGAAGGTCAGCGAGTGGCCCTTGCGCAGCAGGTAATCGGAAATCACCCCGCCGAGCACGCCGCCAATGAAGCCGCAGATCGCCGGCAACGAGGCGATGAAACCGGCCTTGAGAATGGTCATGCCACGCTCTTGCACCAAGTACACCGGGAACCAGGTCAGGAAGAAATAGGTGATGCCGTTGATGCAGTATTGCCCCAGATACACGCCGAGCATCATGCGATTGGTCAGCAACTGACGGATGTAATCCCATTTCGGGCCGTCGGTTTTTTTGCCTTGCTTGACGTCCATGTCGACCATGCCGCCGTTGTCGGCGATGAACTGCACTTCCGCTTCGTTGGCCAGCGGGTGTTGGCGCGGGCTGTGGATAACCTTCAACCAGATCGCCGAGAAGACGATCCCGAACAGGCCCATGACAATGAACACGTGCTCCCAACCGAAGGAGTACACGATCCAGCCCATCAGCGGCGCGAACAACACGGTGGCAAAATATTGCGCCGAGTTGAAGATCGCCGACGCGGTACCGCGCTCAGCGGTCGGGAACCACGCCGCTACGATGCGTGCGTTGCCCGGGAACGATGGCGCTTCAGCCAGACCAACGAGGAAGCGCAGCATAAACAGCGCAACGATCGCCGTGGACATGCCGAACTCACCGACAAAGCCTTGCAGCACGGTGAACAGCGACCAGGTGAAAATGCTCAGGGCGTAAACTTTTTTCGAGCCGAAACGATCGAGCAGCCAGCCACCAGGAATTTGCCCGGCCACGTAGGCCCAACCGAATGCAGAGAAGATGTAGCCGAGGGTGACCGCGTCGATGCCGAGGTCTTTTTGCAGGCTGGAGCCGGCGATGGCGATCGTGGCGCGGTCGGCGTAGTTGATCGTGGTCACGAGGAACAGCATGAGCAAGATCAAATAGCGGACGTGAGTCGGCTTGGACGATTGCATGTAGATGTACTCCCACTGATTATTTTTATGCGCGGGTGAATCTTCTTTGGTGCCCGGTTTTCCGGGTGTCCCTGTATTACGGGATGTCCGTATTTCGGGTTCCCTGTATTACGGGATGTCCGTATTTCGGGTTTCCTGTATTACGGGATGTTCGTATTTCGGGTTCCCTGTAGGAGCTGCCGAAGGCTGCGATCTTTTGATCTTGTTTTTAAGATCAGGATCAAAAGATCGCAGCCTGCGGCAGCTCCTACAGGGATTGCGGTGTCAGGGTCGACACCGCGTGCTGCATTCAGGAGCCGATGTAGCTGGTTTTCACCACGGTGTAGAACTCCTGGGCATAGCGGCCTTGCTCACGTGAGCCATAGGATGAACCTTTACGGCCACCGAACGGAACGTGGTAATCGACGCCGGCGGTCGGCAAGTTGACCATCACCATCCCGGCCTGCGAGTGACGTTTGAAGTGGTTGGCGTACTTCAGCGAGGTGGTAGCAATACCCGCCGACAGACCGAACTCGGTGTCGTTGGCCATCGCCAGCGCTGCGTCGTAATCGGCCACCCGAACGATGTTGGCCACCGGCCCGAAGATCTCTTCACGGCTGATGCGCATCGACGCTTCGCTGTCGGCAAACAGCGTTGGCGCGAGGAAGTAGCCTTCGGTATCGCAAGTCACCAGACCTCCGCCGCTGACCAGACGCGCACCTTCGGACTGACCGATGTCGATGTACTTCATGTCCTGTTCAAGCTGTGCTTGCGAAACCACTGGACCGATGTCGGTGCCGGATTTCAGCGCGTGACCGACTTTGATCGACTTCATGCGCTCGGCCATCGCTTCGACAAATTTGTCGTGAATCCCGGCGGTGACAATCAAGCGGCTCGACGCGGTGCAACGCTGACCGGTGGAGTAAAACGCGCTCTGTACCGACAGCTCGACCGCTTGTTTGAGGTCGGCGTCGTCGAGAATGATCTGCGGGTTTTTGCCGCCCATTTCCAGCTGCACTTTCGCCTGACGCGACACGCAGTTAACGGCGATCTGACGACCCACCCCCACCGAACCGGTGAAGCTGATGCCGTCGACTTTCGGGCTCTGCACCAGCGCATCGCCCACCACACGACCGCTGCCCATCACCAGGTTGAACACGCCGGCCGGGAAGCCCGCGCGGGAGATGATTTCGGCCAGTGCCCAAGCGCAACCCGGCACCAGATCGGCCGGTTTCAGCACGACACAGTTGCCGTAGGCCAGCGCCGGAGCAATCTTCCACGCCGGAATCGCGATCGGGAAGTTCCACGGGGTGATCAGACCGACCACACCCAGCGCTTCGCGGGTGACTTCGACGTTGACGCCCGGGCGCACCGACGGCACGTAGTCGCCAGACAGACGCAGGCATTCACCGGCGAAAAATTTGAAAATGTTGCCGGCGCGCGTTACTTCGCCGATGGCTTCGGGCAGGGTCTTGCCCTCTTCCCGCGCCAGCAAGGTGCCGAGTTCTTCGCGACGAGCGAGGATTTCCGTGCCGACTTTATCCAGCGAATCGTGACGGGCCTGAATGCCCGATGTCGACCAGTTCGGGAACGCAGCGCGCGCCGCGTCGATGGCCGCATGAACCTGAGTCAGATCAGCCTTGGCGTAGTCGCCGATGGTGTCGCTCAATTCGGACGGGTTGATGTTAGCCGAGTAATCGGCACCGGCAACCCATTCACCGTTGATGTAATTGTCGTAACGCTTGGAATCAGTCACAGCCTTTTCTCCTCTCGACGCAAAAGCCGCTGATTGCTCAGCGGCCTCGGTTTGTTCGGGGGTTATTGCGCACCTTGCTTGTCGATCAGCGCGGCGAGCATTTCGTACTCTTCGCCGGTCAGGTCGGTCAGCGGTGCGCGCACCGGGCCGGCGTCATAGCCAGCGATTTTGGCGCCGGCCTTGACGATGCTCACGGCGTAACCGGCCTTGCGGTTGCGGATGTCGAGGTACGGCAGGAAGAAGTCGTCGATGATCTTGCCGACGGTGGCGTGATCTTCGCGAGCGATCGCGTGGTAGAAATCCATCGCGGTTTTCGGAATGAAGTTGAACACCGCCGAGGAGTAAACCGGCACGCCCAGCGCCTTGTAGGCAGCGGCGTAGACTTCGGCGGTCGGCAAGCCACCGAGGTAGCTGAAGCGATCACCGAGGCGGCGTCGGATCGACACCATCAACTCGATATCGCCCAGACCGTCCTTGTAACCGATCAGGTTCGGGCAGCGCTCGGCCAGACGTTCCAGCAGCGGCGCGTTGAGGCGGCAAACGTTGCGGTTGTAGACGACCACACCGATGTTGACCGATTTGCACACCGCTTCAACGTGTGCGGCAACGCCGTCCTGACTGGCTTCGGTCAGGTAGTGCGGCAGCAACAGCAAGCCTTTGGCGCCCAGACGCTCGGCTTCCTGTGCGTATTCGATGGCCTGACGGGTCGAACCGCCGACACCGGCGAGAATCGGCACGCTGGTTTCGCAAGTGTCGACGGCAGTCTTGATGATTTCCGAATATTCGCTGGCGGCCAGGGAGAAGAACTCACCGGTGCCGCCCGCTGCGAACAGAGCCGAAGCGCCGTACGGGGCCAGCCATTCCAGACGCTTGATGTAGCCCGCACGGTTGAAATCACCCTGCGCATTGAAATCGGTAACCGGGAAGGACAGCAGGCCGGCAGAGAGGATGGACTTCAGTTCTTGTGGATTCATTATTCGAACACCCTGGGTAGCAATATTGTTGTGATTGTCACGTTCAGCCTTCGCTGAAGTTGTAGGTCATCGTACAACTTAAAAGATAACCGTCAACTGCATTTCATCGTTGTGGGTGGTTTTTTGTCGGACAGGATTGCTTTTATCGTTATTGAAGGCCGTGGCAGAGCCCTCGAGCAACCATGGAGAAAAGTTAATAGAGCGGAGGTAAGGAGAGATGTTGTCCTAAGACTGAAAAATCTATGACGGCGGCTGGCCCCATCGCGAGCAGGCTCACTCCCACATTGGAACGCATTTCAAGGTAGGAGTGAGCCTGCTCGCGATGGCGATTTCAGGACGATGCAAAGGCGTCAGAAAGCATGACCATTCGTCGAAACTGGTACTTCTTACAGGTGCCGGCTTCTGAAAAAGCAGGCCGAATCGGAGAAATTTCCAGCCCAGGAAGCCCCCGACATGAAGACCATGCATCGCTTCAACTTCTCTCCCGATTCACGAGTTGCTCCGCTGGAGATCCCCCGAGAATTCGACCTGCACGTTCAGATCAACGACTTTGTCGAATTCGAAGCTCTGCCCGATCAACGCTTTGTCATTGTCGAAAAAACCTTCAAATTACTGTTCGACGGACAAATCGAGTACATCGACTATGAAGCCGATGAGCTTTGATCTTTCCCTTTATCCCCGCTGCGCCTGCGCCTCTTCATGAGCCTGGCGCAGCCTTTCGCGGCTGTTGGTCAGATGCAACCGCATCGCCGCTCTCGCTGCATCGGAATCCTGCCGGGCAATCGCCTGATAAATCTCTTCATGCTCGCGGCTGACGCGATTCATGTAGTGCTGCTGATCGTCATGGGCCAGACGTGCTGAGTTCAGCCGCGTGCGCGGAATGATGCTGGTGCCGAGGTGGGTCATGATGTCGGTGAAGTAGCGGTTGCCGGTCGACAGCGCGATTTCCAGGTGGAAGGCGAAATCGGACGCGACGGCATCGCTGGCGTGGGCGACGCTGTCGTTCAGTGCATCGAGGGCGGCGCGCATGGTTGCCAGTTGCTCCGGACTGCGGCGTTGCGCGGCGAGGCCGGCGGACTCGACTTCGAGGCTGATGCGCAATTCGAGAATCGCCAATACGTCACGCAAGGTGACGACGGTGGCCGGATCGATGCGAAAGCCGCTCGGGCTCGGTGTGTCGAGGACAAACGTGCCGATGCCGTGGCGGGTTTCCACTTGCCCGGCGGCTTGCAGACGGGAGATCGCCTCGCGCACCACGGTGCGGCTGACGCCGTGCTCCTGCATGATCGCCGACTCGGTGGGCAACTTATCGCCCCGTTTGAGCAGACCGTCACGGATCTGCTCGGTCAGCACCGTCACCAGTTCCTGTGCCAGGCTGCGGCGCTTGCGCGGGAAGCGTGGGGTGTCGATCAGGTTTTCCATGGTCTGCATTTTGTCTCGAAAATTCGGCTT
Source organism: Pseudomonas rustica (assembly GCF_049959085.1). Lineage (NCBI taxonomy): Bacteria > Pseudomonadati > Pseudomonadota > Gammaproteobacteria > Pseudomonadales > Pseudomonadaceae > Pseudomonas > Pseudomonas rustica. The sequence goes on from NZ_CP188200.1 coordinate 4,646,570, forward strand.
GAGGCCATCATAGCTCAAGCGGGTTGTACGATCACTGTCAACGCGACCTCCTTGTAAGAGCTGCCGAAGGCTGCGATCTTTTGATTTTATGGATCAAGATCAAAAGATCGCAGCCTCCGGCAGCTCCTACAAGGGCTCCGGGGGGTCAGGCGGTGACGGGTTGCTCCACCAGATGGCCGCTGTCGATGCGTACATGTCTAGGGTGAAAGCGTTTCAGGCTGCTGCGGTGGCCGACGCTGACAATGCTCAGCCCCGGCAATTGATCGATCAACGCCTGATACAACGTCGCCTCATCCTCTTCATCCATCGCCGATGTGGCTTCGTCCATGTACAGCCAATGCGGCGCATAAAGCAGCGCGCGGGCGAAGGCCAGTCGTTGCTGCTCACCCGGCGACAGCATGCGCTGCCAGTGATTGGCTTCGTCCAGTCGCGCCACCAGATGCGGCAAGCGGCAGGTTTCCAGCACCTCGGCATAACGCTCAGGCGCGTAGGTCTCGCTCGGTTGTGGATAACTCAATGCTTCGCGCAACGTGCCGATCGGCAGATACGGTTTTTGCGGCAGGAACAGGTAACGCGCCGCCGGCAGACGAATGTTGCCGTGCCCCGCTGGCCACAAATGTCCCATCGCGCGCAGCAGTGTCGATTTACCACTGCCGGAACGCCCGCTCAGCATCACTCGATCACCCGGTTCAACGGTCATGTCGGCGCTGGTCAGCAGATGACGACCGTCGGCCAGATCCAGACCGAGGTTGTGCACCTTCAATTCGCTGCCCTGATTCTGCACATCGATCGCAGGCTTGCGCTCTTCGTTATCGGTCATCGCCTGGCGGAAACTCAGCAGACGATCACACGTGGCGCGCCACGAAGCGAGGCTCTGATAGGCACTGATGAACCAGCTGAAACTCTCCTGCACGTTGCCGAACGCCGAGCTGATCTGCATCAGCTCACCGAGCTCGATCTTGCCGGCAAGGTAACGCGGCGAAGCGACAATAAACGGGAAAATGATCGCCGCCTGGCTGTAACCGGCGGTGAAGAACGTCAGGCGCTTGGACACTTTCATGATGTCCCAGAAGTTGTGCCAGACATTGCCGAAGCGCCCGCTCAAGCGACGATTTTCATTTGGTTCGCCGTTGTACAACGCGATGCTTTCAGCATTCTCACGAATCCGCACCATGGAAAAACGCAGGTCGGCTTCGAAACGTTGTTGTTGGTTGTTCAGGCCGATCAAGCGACGACCGATCAAATGCGTCAGCCAACTGCCGACGATCGCGTAAACCAGCACACACCAGAACATGTAGCCGGGAATGGTCACGCCATAGACTTCGATACTGCCCGACACGCCCCACAAAATGATCGAGAACGACACCAGACTGACAATATTGCGCAGCAGGCCGATGCCTAGCTCGAGGGTGTTGGAAGTGAAGTTATTGAGGTCTTCAGAAATCCGCTGATCCGGGTTATCGGTATAACCGCCCTGCTCCAGCTGGTAGTAATTCTTGTCGGAAAGCCAACGCGAGAAATGCTTTTCGGTGAGCCAGGCCCGCCAGCGAATCGTCAGCATCTGCGTCAGATACAGCCGATACACCGCGCCGATAATCGCCACGGCGGCAATGCCGCAGAAGTACAGAATCAATTGCCAAAACGCCGCCTCGTCTTTCTTTTGCAGCGCGTTATAAAAGTCTTTGTACCAGGTGTTGAACCACACCGAGATGCCCACGCTGAGCAGCGAGAGCGCAATCACGGCAATCAACAGCGTCCAGGCCTTGCCCTTCTCTTCACTGCGCCAATACGGCGTGATGATCGCCCACACCTTGCGAAAAAACTGCCCGCGCACAGCATCGTTGACCGCGGAATATTCAGCGTTCTGATTCATGGAAAAGGCTCGATATAGAAAAGAACAGACACGCACCGATCATAGTTGATCGGTGCGTTTTATCGCGAGGGCTGGCGATAGTCGTTCAGCGCAGGTTCAGCGACGAACCGGGCGCTTCTGCAGTTTGCGCTGCAGGGTGCGGCGGTGCATGCCCAGGGCGCGGGCAGTGGCGGAGATGTTGCCTTCGTGTTCGGTGAGCACGCGCTGGATGTGTTCCCACTGCAGCCGGTCGACCGACATCGGGTTTTCCGGCACCAGACTGTCGAGGTCGGCGTGCTCGGAGAGCAGCGCGGCCAGCACGTCGTCGGCGTCGGCCGGTTTGCACAGGTAGTTGCAGGCGCCGCGTTTGATCGCTTCGACCGCGGTGGCAATGCTCGAGTAACCGGTGAGGATCACCACGCGCATTTCCGGATCCAGCTCCAGCAGCTTGGGCAGCAGCACCAGACCGGAGTCGCCGTCCATTTTCAGGTCGAGCGCAGCGTAGTCCGGCAGATCGGCCTGGGCGATGGTCAGGCCTTCTTCGGCGGAACCGGCGGTGCTGACGCGAAAGCCACGGCGAGCCATGGCGCGGGCCATGACGCGGGTGAATGTTGCGTCGTCATCGACCAGCAGCAAATGCGGCAGTTCTTCGCCTTCGACTTGGATTTCGTCACTCATGTTGGTCTCCTCGGGCGCCGTGGGGCAGGCGCAGCTCGGTGAGCGTGCCGCCTTCCTCATGACTATAGAGTTTCACTGAGCCGCCTGCGCGTGTCACGCTGGCCTTGCTCAAAAACAGGCCCAGGCCGAAACCTTTGCCCTTGGTGGTAAAAAACGGTTTGCCGATCTGCTCGGCGATGGCCAGCGGCACACCGGCGCCGTGGTCACGAATACTGATGGTGACGTCTTCGGCATCCCAATCCAAGGTTACCTGAAGGTTTTCCGGGCAGGCGTCGGCGGCGTTGTTCAGCAGATTGAGCAGCGCCTGGGTCAAATCCGGCGGCGGTGCCATGCGCGGCACCGTGCCTTGGCCGAGACGATGGAAACGGTAACTTGCCTCGGGACGCATCAGGTGCCAGCGATTGAGTGCCTCGTCGAGCCAGTCGGTGACGTCTTGCATATCGATCGCCAGACGACGATTGGCTTCGGCGGCGCGCACCAGTTGCTGCAGGGTTTCCTTGCAGAGTTTGACCTGATCTTGCAGCACTTTCAGATCGTCCTGCAGCAGTGGATTGGGGTGATCCTGCTGCATCTCTTTGAGCAGCACGCTCATGGTCGCCAGCGGCGTGCCGAGTTCATGGGCAGCGCCGGCGGCTTGCGTCGCAACAGCGAGCAGCTGTTGATCGCGCAGACCTTCTTCACGGCGAATCGCTCGCAGTTCCTCCTGACGACGCAGCTCTTCGGCCATGCGCGCAGCGAAGAAGGTGATGACCGCAGCGGCGAGTGCGAAGCTCAGCCACATGCCGTAGACCTGCAGGTTTTCACGGGCGATCGGCAAGGTTTCCAGCGGATAGAACCGCGTCAGCATCACCGTGTACAAGGCCAGCGCGATACCCGACAGCACCACCGAATAACGCCATGGCAGCGTCACCGCAGCGATGGTCAGCGGCACCAGATAATAGGAAACGAACGGGTTGGTCGAACCGCCGGAGAAATACAGCAGCGCACTGTGGATCACCAGATCACAGGCCAGTTGCAGCGCGTATTCGAGCTCGGTCACCGGCCACGAGGTGCGCAGGCGCACGGCGGTGAACACGCAGAGCAGCGTCGAGCAGCCGAGGGTCATCGCCAGTTGCACCCACGGCAACGGCAACAGCTGCAGCCAGTAGGCCAAGCCTACGGAGCCAGCCTGCGCGGCGAGCACCAAGGTGCGGATGAACGTCAACCGCCAGAGGTTCTGGCGAGTGGCGGAAGTCAGTTGTACGGGGGCGAGCATGAGCTCTCCTGATGAGCGCTCCAGGCGGATCGCACGGAGTATAACCAAGCCGCGGGCTTGAGAGGCGAAAGTGCGGCAAACGACCACACCACCTCAGCGGCGAGTTACAAGCCTCAAGCTGCAAGTAAAAGCTTTTGGCTTGCAGCTTGAGGCTTGCAACTTGAAGCTGCTTTCTGGAGTCTGATGGTTTCACGCAGGCCCCCGAACCATCACCTGCGCCCTCATCAAGGAGCTTTCATGCACACATTTCGCCGCAGCGCCGCCCTTCTCGCCCTGACCGTCGGCAGCGTCGCCAGCCTCCCGGCCCTGGCCGCCGATGAGCTGCACTACAACCAGATCTCCCTGCGCGCCGAAGTCAGCACGGAAGTCGCCCGCGACCTGATGATCGTCACCCTCTACACCGAAGAACAAAACACCGACCCGGCCAAACTCGCCGCCGACATCAGCACCGCCATGAACAAGGCCCTCGGCCAGGCCAAACAAGTCAAAGACATCACCCTGCGCCAGGGCAGCCGCAACAGCTACCCGATCTACGACACCAAAGGCCAAAAGATCACCGGCTGGCGTGAACGCGCCGAACTGCGCCTGGAAAGCTCCGACTTCGCCGCCCTGTCCAAACTCACCGGCGAACTTTTGGGCGACCTGAAAATGGGCGGCATGGACTTCGCCATCGCCGACCCGACCCGCAAGGCCAGCGAAGACAAACTCCTCAAAGAAGCCGTCACCGCCTTCAAAAACCGCGCCCAACTGGCCACCGACGCACTCGGCGGCAAGGGCTACAAAATCGTCAACCTGAACCTCAACAGCAACGGTTACCCACAACCGTACCTGCGCGCCCCGATGATGATGAAAGCGGCGGCGATGGATGCAGCGCCGGTGACGCCGGAAGTTGAAGCGGGCACAAGCCAGGTCAGCATGACGGCGGATGGCGCGATTGAAGTATTGATGCAGTGATTTGATTTTGGGTTGAATGAAAAACCGGCGATCAGCAGTGATTGCCGGTTTTTTATCGTTGAGACATTGAGCAACCCGTCGCGATTGAAAGGACACTCAGTTAGTGGCTTAAACCAACAAAGAGATAAACTCTATCCGCGCAAGCTACCTTTTACCAAGCGACGATCGACGATCGATTTGCGCTTTCGCGTCACGTAACGTTTTATCCAACCCTCCTAAGGGTTCCCCGTTCGGGTGGCACGCTTGAAAAGAGCTCGCCTGGTATTGCGGGTCATACTCTCTAATCAAGTAACCCTTGTATTCGATATCTTTCGGATAAGCCATGACCATTCCTCTCTCTATTAATAAAATTCCAATACAAAACCTCATATCCAATCTTAATCACCCTGCATTAACGGCTGGGCTGCCTGACAACAAAGTCAGCCATCCGGACGGCCGCTGTACGCGCGGCTAGCATCAATCAGGTGCTCGACCTCGACTTTAGATTTGCAAAGACCTGTAAATGGCCGGCCGTCCGAATAAAACCCTTGAAAATGATCACCGACATCGCTTGGATTATTTTCATGAATCTTAAAGCCTTTGTATTCAGTAATAATTGGGTAAGTCATATCATCTCTTCCTGTAGATGCTCTGTAATCGCAGTGGCATTCAACCCAACATCAGAAAATCCGTCTACTGTCAGAAGTAACAGGCAGCCGTCGAAATACGTAAAGTTCGGAGAACCATTCGAAATAAATATCTTCGGTTTTATATTTAAAAACAGTGAGCGAAAGTAAGTCCTTCCAGTGCACTAGAGTCTGAACGCGCCCCTGAAACGCGGATGCAAACTTAAACAGCCAAAAGCAAACCCTCACCCTAGCCCTCTCCCTGAGGGAGAGGGGACTGATCGGGGTGTATGGGCGAGGTACGCCGACGTGAGATATCGAGTCGAACTCAGATTTTGAGAAGCCCACCATCGGCCCCCTCTCCCTCGAGAGAGGGCTGGGGGTGAGGGGCGATTCCAACGAAGATCAAAAGATCGCAGCCTTCGGCAGCTCCTACATGAAATCGCGGAAAACCCACGCCAACCACTAGGCCGAGTGTCAGCTCGCCTGCTTTTGATTTTGATCCTAGAGCCCGTCGGGAGGCTGAGCGGGAGGGATTCATACGGGGAAAGCATCGAGAGGAGGTGCAGCGAAGCAAACCGTAGGCGATGCCCCCGGATGAACCCGGAGCGAAGGAACCCGAGCCTTAGCGAGGGCCGGACGTCAGGGCACAGACCTTTTGGTTACTTTTGGGGCGTTTGCCAAAAGTGACCCGCCGTAAGGGCGGAACCATAATCCGCAACACCCGAAGAACCGGATATTCACCCAAGGCGCTACCAAAAGAAGCACCCCCAGTTGCACCCAGTACAACCTCCAAAAAATCCACAACCCAACCCCCACCAAGCCCCCACCCAAACCTCAGAAAAATCCTACAAAAACCAACAGTATAAATAAGTAACACCCAGCCCCACCCCGGCGCACACAACGTGACCAACGCACCGTTTTGGGGCTCCATTTGCACCGTAAAAAACCCGCGCAAACGGTCAAATGCGTCAAAACTTACACAGATGCGACATTAAGGTACGTACGTGCCACCGTTTAACGCTCGCACACACTCTGGATCTTGCAATGGGTATGGCCCCTGCATAAGTATCCGCAGGCACGACTCACGAGGTCGTACCTCACTACTAAAAAATGACAACAAATCATGAGGCCAACATGCTTAAACACGCGGTCATTCCGTTTCTAGTCGGCGCAGGCTTGTTAGCCTCCGCACCTTTCGCATCCGCTGCGACTAACCTGGTGTTCTGCTCCGAAGGCAGCCCGGCCGGTTTCGACCCGGGCCAGTACACCACCGGAACCGACTTCGACGCCTCAGCTGAAACCATGTTCAACCGTCTGACCCAGTTCGAACGCGGCGGCACTGCTGTGATTCCTGGTCTAGCGACCAAGTGGGACATCTCCGACGATGGCCTCACTTACACCTTCCACCTGCGTGAAGGCGTCAAGTTCCACACCACCCCGTATTTCAAGCCGACTCGTGAGTTCAACGCCGACGACGTGCTGTTCACCTTTAATCGCATGATTAACAAGGATGACCCGTTCCGTAAGGCGTACCCGACCGAATTCCCGTACTTCACCGACATGGGGATGGACACCAACATCACCAAGATCGATAAAGTCGACGACCACACCGTCAAGTTCACCCTGAAAGAAGTCGACGCCGCGTTCATCCAGAACATGGCCATGAGCTTCGCTTCGGTGCAATCCGCCGAGTACGCTGCCCAGCTGCTCAAGGAAGGCAAAGCCGCCGACATCAACCAGAAGCCGATCGGCACTGGCCCGTTCGTGTTCAAGAGCTACCAGAAAGACTCCAACATCCGCTACACCGGGAACAAAGACTACTGGAAGCCTGAAGACGTGAAGATCGACAACCTGATCTTCGCCATCACCACCGACCCGTCGGTACGTATTCAGAAGCTGAAAAAGAACGAGTGCCAGGTCACCCTGTTCCCGCGTCCGGCCGACCTGAAAGCGCTGAAAGAAGATCCAGCACTGAAGATGCCTGACCAGGCGGGTTTCAACCTGGGTTACATCGCCTACAACGTGATGGACAAAGTCAAAGGCAGCAACGAAGCAAACCCGCTGGCTGACCTGCGCGTGCGTCAGGCGCTGGACATGGCTGTGAACAAGCCACAGATCATCGATTCGGTTTACCAGGGCGCAGGCCAATTGGCCGTCAACGCCATGCCGCCGACGCAGTGGTCTTACGACACCACCATCAAAGATGCCAAATACGATCCTGAGAAAGCCAAACAGCTGCTCAAGGAAGCCGGCGTCAAGGAAGGTACCGAGATCGTTCTGTGGGCGATGCCGGTTCAGCGTCCATACAACCCGAACGCCAAACTGATGGCCGAAATGCTCCAGTCCGACTGGGCCAAGATCGGCTTGAAAGTGAAGATCACCAGCTACGAGTGGGGCGAGTACATCAAGCGCTCCAAAGGTGGCGAGAACCAGGCCATGATCATTGGCTGGAGCGGTGACAATGGTGATCCGGACAACTGGCTGAACGTGCTGTTCGGCTGCGACTCGCTCAGCGGCAACAACTTCTCCAAGTGGTGCGACAAGAAGTTCGACGGCCTCGTCAAAGAAGCCAAGCGCACAACCGACCAAGGTAAGCGCACCGAACTGTACAAAGAGGCACAACACGTCCTCAAAGATGCAGTCCCAATGACACCTATCGCTCACTCGACGGTGTACCAACCCATGCGCGCCAACGTGCAGGACTTCAAGATCAGCCCATTCGGCTTGAATTCCTTCTACGGCGTCAGCGTCAGCAAATAAGGCACTGCAGCGGCGACGTTTATGACGTCGCCGCTGTTTTACCTGCCGGGAAGTTAGGAATTTGCCTACAGCCGATTCCGCTGCAGACACCTGCAGTGGCGGGGCCGCGTCGCCTTTTCCTACGAGGTTTTCAGGCTTTTACGCATTTACTGCCAGGCCCACGGCTAATACCGTCGGGTTCTGACCAGTTTCTGTGTGGGCCACCGGTTTGCCGTACGTATTGGATTGAGCTCAATGCGACCACAACGTTTCAGGACGAGACGCGGCGCATTGCACAACACTAAAAAAGAGGGAGCGTCATGCGCCATACCTTGGTTTTTTCCGCATTGCTGGGCGCCGGCCTGATGGCCGCTACGTCCGCGAGTTTCGCCGCCAGCAAAAGTCTGGTGTTCTGCTCTGAAGGCAGCCCCGCGGGTTTCGACACCGCGCAATACACCACGGCCACCGATAACGATGCCGCCGAACCGATCTACAACCGTCTGGTCGAGTTCGAAAAAGGCGCGACCAATGTCGTACCGGGTCTGGCCACCAAGTGGGACATTTCCGAGGATGGTCTCAAGTACACGTTTCACTTACGTGAAGGTGTGAAATTTCATACAACGCCGTACTTCAAGCCGACCCGCGATTTCAACGCCGACGACGTGCTGTTCACGTTTAATCGCATGCTTGATCCACAGCAGCCATTCCGTAAGGCTTATCCGACCGAGTTCCCGTATTTCAACGGGATGAGCCTGAACAAGAACATCGCCAAGGTCGAGAAGACCGGGCCGCTGACCGTGGAGTTCACGCTCAACAGCGTCGACGCCGCGTTCATCCAGAACCTCGCCATGAGCTTCGCTGCCGTTCTGTCCGCCGAATACGCCGACAAACTGCTGGCCGACGGCAAACCGAGCGACATCAACCAGAAGCCAATCGGCACCGGGCCGTTCGTGTTCAAGAGCTATCAGAAAGACTCGAACATCCGCTTCACCGGCAACAAGCAGTACTGGGATCCGAGCCGGGTCAAACTCGACAACCTGATTTTCGCGATCAACACCGACGCCTCCGTGCGCGTGCAGAAGCTCAAGGCTGACGAGTGCCAGATCACCCTGCATCCGCGTCCGGCCGATGTCGACGCGCTGAAGAACGATCCGAAACTGCAACTGATCTCCAAACCGGGTTTCAACCTCGGTTACATCGCCTACAACGTCCGCCACAAGCCGTTCGATCAGCTCGAAGTGCGTCAGGCATTGGACATGGCGGTGAATAAACAAGGGATTCTCAACGCTGTTTATCAAGGCGCCGGCCAATTGGCCGTCAACGCCATGCCACCCACCCAGTGGTCTTACGACGACAGCATCAAAGACGCCGCCTACAACCCGGAAAAAGCCAAAGAGCTGCTCAAGGCTGCGGGCGTCAAGGAAGGCACCGAAATCACCCTGTGGGCGATGCCGGTGCAGCGTCCGTACAACCCGAACGCCAAACTGATGGCCGAAATGCTCCAGGCTGACTGGGCCAAGATCGGTCTGAAAGTGAAGATCGTCAGCTACGAATGGGGCGAGTACATCAAGCGCACCAAGAATGGCGAGCACGACGTCAGCCTGATTGGCTGGACCGGCGACAACGGTGATCCCGACAACTGGCTCGGCACGCTGTACAGCTGCGACGCCATTGGCGGCAACAACTACTCCATGTGGTGCGATCCGGCGTACGACAAGCTGATCAAACAGGCCAAGGTCGTCACCGACCGCGACCAGCGCACCGTTCTCTATAAACAGGCTCAGCAGTTGCTGAAACAGCAAGTGCCGATCACGCCTGTCGCCCACTCGACGGTCAACCAGCCGCTGAGCACGAAAATCGAAGGGTTCAAGGTGAGCCCCTTCGGACGCAACGTTTTCTCGGGTGTCAGCATCGATTAACCCAACCGATTAGCCGCAACGCTGAGGGGCCCGTCTAGCCCCTCACGCAAGCGCTTTGCCGAAATTCGCCAATCAGGCATTTGGCAAACGTTTGCGATGTGTGAATGAGTTCTAAACCAATAACCGGCCAACCCAAAAAAGCCGGCATAAAAAGAAAGTAAAGGAGCTTCACCCATGAAACTGAGCAGCACCGCGATACTGGCCTTGGCCATAAGCAGCATCACCGCAACCGCTTATGCGGAAACCCAGAGCCAGGCGTTCACCCCGGTGACGATCAACGACAAGAGCGCCCAGGCGGAAGCCACCGGTTTCGTCGAAGGTCAATCGATCAGCGGTTCGACCCGTAACTGGTACGCCAACGAGCAACTGAAGCGTGGCGCCAAGTTCGCCTACAAAAAGGACGGTCAACTGGCTGAGACTGATCGCCGGATCAACTGGGTTCAGGGCACCATCGTCAAGTACAACTCGGGCTTCACCGAGGGTACTGTCGGTTTCAGCACTGAAATCGCGGCCTACAACGCCCTCGCGCTGGAGCGTGATCGCGAGAACCTGGCCTCCGGTAACGGTGGCGCGCCGAAAACCGGCCCGGCCTCCGGTAACAACCGTACCCTGACCCATAAAGACAACGGCGAAGCGGTTGATCAGTGGAGCAAACTGGGTCTGGCCAACATCAAGGCGCGTGTTTCCAACACCACCCTGACCGCCGGCCGCATGAACTTCAGCAGCCCGCAAGTCGACGTGATCGGTAACCGTGCCCTGCCTTCGAGCTTCGAAGGTGTCGCGATCCACAGCGAAGAGCTCAACAACCTGGCATTCGACGTGGCGACCTTCGACCGCGTCTCGCCACGTTCGGAACAGAGCCTGCAAAAATTCCGCACCGAGTACGGTAACGGCCGGGTGGAGTCCGATCACGTCAAGACCGCCGGTATTTCCTACCAGCCATTCGCCAGCCTGACCACCAGCCTCTGGGGCACGCAGGCCGAAGACATCTGGAACCAGTACTACTTCGGCGCCACGCACGTATTGGGCGACAGCTCGGTACTGAGCCTGACCACCGGCCTGAACTACTACAAAACCGTCGACGAAGGCAAAAAGCTGCTGGGCGAAATCGACAACGATACCTACTCGCTGTCGTTCGGCCTGACTCACCTGGCCCACACCCTGACTTTCTCGTATCAGGAAGTGAACGGTAACGAGTACTTCGACTACCTGCACGAAACCAACGGCATCTACCTGGCCAACTCCCTGCTGTCCGACTTCAACGGCCCGAACGAGAAATCCTTCCAGGTTTCCTACGGCATCAACATGGCCGAATACGGCGTGCCAGGCCTGAAGTTCAACATCTACCAGGCGCGCGGCTGGGGCATCGACGGCACTCACTACAAGGGTGGCGGTTACGACGGCGTGCAGGCGATGGACGGCGAAACCCACTATGAATACGGCATCGGTGCAACCTACGCGGTACAGAGCGGCCCGCTCAAAGCCACCACGGTTCGCGGCACTTACACCGCTCACCGTGCCAGCGAAAACCAGGCTGACGGCAGCATCAACGAGTTCCGTCTGGTGACCACCATTCCGTTCAACATTCTGTAAAACGCCTGCCGACGGCTGACTCATGATGAGTCGGCCGTTCGGCTTTTTGTCTTCAACCGATTGCAGAGGGTTATCGATGAAAATGCTTCCCCTACGTGCGGCCATCGCGGCTGCGTTGCTGAGTGTCGCTGTTGGCGTCTCGGCCAAACCCCTAGTCGTCTGCACCGAAGCCAGCCCGGAAGGCTTCGATATGGTTCAGTACACAACTGCAGTCACGGCAGACGCTGTGGCCGAAACCATCTTCAACCGCCTGGCCGATTTCAAACCCGGCAGCACTGAAGTGATCCCGGCGCTCGCCGAATCCTGGGACATCAGCGAAGACGGTCTGACGTACACCTTCCATCTGCGCAAAGGCGTCAAATTTCACACCACCGAATACTTCAAGCCGACCCGCGACATGAACGCCGACGATGTGGTCTGGAGCTTCCAGCGTCAGCTGGATCCGAATCACCCGTGGCACAAACTGTCGAGCGTGGGCTTCCCGTACTTTGAAAGCATGGGCTTCAAAGAACTGCTCAAAAGCGTAGAAAAAGTCGACGACAACACGGTCAAGTTCACCCTGACCCGCCGCGAAGCGCCATTCCTGGCCGACATCGCGATGGCGTTCTCCTCGATCTACCCGGCCGAATACGCCGACCAGTTGCTCAAGGCCAACAAGACCGGCAACCTGAACAGCAAGCCGATCGGCACCGGCCCGTTCATCTTCCAGCGTTACGCCAAAGATGCGCAGGTACGTTTCAAGGCCAACCCGGACTACTTCCGTGGCAAGCCGCCAGCCGACGCGTTGATTCTGGCGATCGCCATCGACAACAACGTGCGCCTGCAAAAACTCAAGGCCAACGAGTGCCAGGTCACGCTATACCCGAAACCGGATGACATCCCGAGCATCAAGAAAGACAGCAATCTGAAAGTCGACGAACTGGACGCAATGACCGTTGCCTACATCGCCTTGAACACTCAGCACAAGTACATGAGTGACGTGCGGGTGCGTAAAGCGATCGACATTGCCTTCGACAAGGAAGCCTACGTCAACGCTGTGTTCGGCAAGGGCAACGCTACCGTAGCGGTCAACCCATACCCGCCGACCTTGCTCGGCTACAACCACGACCTGAAAAACCCGCCTCGCGACCTCGACAAGGCCCGCGCCCTGCTGAAGGAAGCCGGAGTACCGGAAGGCACCGTGTTTACCCTGTTTACCCGTAACGGCGGCGGCCCGACCAACCCGAATCCGATGCTCGGCGCGCAAATGATGCAGGCTGATCTGGCGAAAGTCGGGATCAAAATCGACATCCGCGTGATGGAATGGGGCGAAATGCTTAAACGCGCCAAGAACGGCGAGCACGACATGGTGTCTGCCGGATGGGCGGGTGACAACGGCGACCCGGATAACTTCCTGACGCCTATGCTCAGTTGTGAAGCGGCCAAGAACGGCGAAAACTATGCACGTTGGTGCAACGAGAAATTCCAGGCACTGCTGGATGAAGCACGGGCTAAAGTAGATCCGGCCGAACGCGCCGCGCTCTACGAACAGGCGCAAGTGCTGTTTAATCAGGATCAGCCATGGATCAGCATGGCCCACACCAGGATGTTCACGGCAATGCGCAACAACGTAGAGGGTTATCAAATCAGCCCTCTCACAACCAATAACTTCGCCACCACCCAGGTGAAGTAGATAAGAAACTCCCCGCGTCCCTGACCCCAGGGACGCCGGGCACGCCTAACCGGCTGATGAGGTACTACACAAGATGTTTAGTTTTATTGCCCGCCGACTGGGGTTATTGATCCCCACGTTTTTCGGCATCACCTTGCTGACCTTCGCGTTGATTCGCATGATCCCTGGCGACCCCGTGGAAGTGATGATGGGCGAACGTCGGGTCGACCCCGAAATGCACGCTCAGGCAATGGAACGCCTAGGTCTGAACAAACCGTTGTATGCCCAGTATCTGGACTACATCGGTAAACTGGCTCAAGGCGATCTCGGTGAATCCCTGCGCACGCGCACCAGCGTATGGACCGAGTTCTCCTCTCTATTCCCGGCGACCCTGGAACTGTCCATGGCCGCCCTGCTGTTCGCCGGCATTCTCGGCCTTCTGGCCGGGGTGATTGCGGCACTCAAGCGAGGATCCCTGTTCGACCATGGGGTGATGGGCATCTCCCTCGCGGGGTATTCGATGCCGATCTTCTGGTGGGGCCTGATCCTCATCATGTTCTTCTCGGTGAGCCTGGGCTGGACGCCGGTTTCCGGGCGGATCGACCTGCTCTACGACATCGAGCCGCGCACCGGTTTCATGCTGATCGACACGCTGCTGGCCGATGACGTCGGGGCGTTCTTCGACGCGCTGCATCACCTGATCCTGCCGGCCATCGTGCTCGGCACCATTCCGCTGGCGGTGATCGCGCGGATGACCCGTTCGTCGATGCTCGAAGTACTGCGCGAAGACTACATCCGCACCGCCAAGGCCAAAGGCCTGTCGCCGTCGCGCGTGGTGTTCGTCCACGGTCTGCGTAACGCGCTGATTCCGGTACTCACCGTGGTCGGCCTGCAAGTCGGCACGCTGCTGGCCGGTGCAGTCCTGACCGAAACCATTTTCTCCTGGCCCGGCATCGGTAAATGGCTGATCGAAGCCATCGGCGCCCGGGACTACCCGGTTGTGCAAAACGGCATCCTGTTAATCGCCTGCCTGGTGATTCTGGTCAACTTCGTAGTGGACATCCTCTACGGCTTTGCCAACCCACGCATCCGTCATCAGCGCTGAGGTCCAATCCAATGAGCACTCCAACTTCCTCAGTAGCGACGTCCGCCACCACCGCGGATCAAAGCCTGCTGTACCCGTCTCCGTACAAAGAATTCTGGCAAGCCTTCTCCAAGAACAAGGGCGCGGTCGCCGGCCTGCTGTTCATGTTGCTGGTGATTTTCTGCGCGCTGTTCGCGCCGTGGGTCGCCCCGCACAACCCGAGCGAGCAATACCGCGACTTCCTGCTGACGCCGCCGGCGTGGCTTGAAGGCGGGCAGATTCAGTTCCTGCTCGGCACCGATGAACTCGGCCGTGATTTGCTGTCGCGTCTGATTCAGGGCTCGCGCCTGTCGCTGCTGATCGGCTTGTCTTCGGTGGTGATGTCGCTGATTCCGGGGATCCTCCTCGGTCTGTTCGCCGGTTTCTTTCCGAAGATGATTGGCCCGACCATCATGCGTCTGATGGACATCATGCTGGCCCTGCCGTCATTGCTGCTGGCTGTGGCGATTGTCGCCATCCTCGGCCCTGGCCTGATCAACACCGTGATTGCGATTGCTGTGGTTTCCCTGCCGTCCTACGTGCGTCTGACCCGTGCCGCCGTGATGGGCGAACTGAACCGCGACTACGTGACCGCCGCGCGCCTCGCTGGTGCCGGTCTGCCGCGTCTGATGTTCATCACCGTGCTGCCGAACTGCATGGCACCGCTGATCGTTCAGGCGACCCTGAGCTTCTCCTCGGCGATTCTCGATGCCGCTGCGTTGGGCTTCCTCGGCCTTGGCGTACAACCGCCAACCCCTGAGTGGGGCACCATGCTGGCTTCGGCCCGCGACTACATCGAACGCGCCTGGTGGGTTGTGAGCCTGCCTGGTTTGACCATTTTGCTCAGCGTGCTGGCAATCAACTTGATGGGCGACGGTCTGCGCGATGCGCTCGACCCGAAACTCAAGAACGCCGCCTGAGGAGATTCCCATGTCACTGCTAGAAATCAAGAATCTCAACGTTCGCTTCGGCGACAAGACCGCGACCCCGGTGGTCGACGGCCTCGACCTGAAAGTCGACAAAGGCGAAGTACTGGCCATCGTCGGTGAATCGGGCTCGGGTAAATCCGTGACCATGATGGCGCTGATGGGCCTGATCGAGCATCCCGGCATCGTCACCGCCGACTCGCTCAACTTTGACGGCAAAGACATGCTCAAGCTGAGCAATCGTCAGCGTCGGCAGATCGTCGGCAAAGACCTGTCGATGGTCTTCCAGGATCCGATGACCGCGCTGAACCCGAGTTACACCGTCGGTTTCCAGATCGAAGAAGTGCTGCGTCTGCACCTGAAAATGTCCGGCAAGCAAGCGCGCAAACGTGCGATCGAACTGCTGGAAAAAGTCGAAATCCCGGGCGCCGCCAGCCGTATGGACGCCTACCCGCATCAACTGTCCGGCGGTATGAGCCAGCGCGTCGCGATCGCCATGGCGATTGCCGGCGAGCCGAAACTGCTGATCGCCGACGAACCGACCACGGCACTCGACGTGACGATTCAGGCGCAGATCATGGATCTGCTGCTGGCGTTGCAGAAAGAACAGAACATGGGCCTGGTGCTGATCACTCACGACCTCGCGGTCGTGGCAGAAACCGCCCAGCGCGTCTGCGTGATGTACGCCGGGCAAGCCGTGGAAGTCGGCCAAGTGCCGCAACTGTTCGACATCCCGGCGCACCCGTACAGCGAAGCGCTGCTCAAGGCGATTCCCGAGCACAGCCTTGGCGCCTCACGCCTGTCGACCTTGCCGGGCATCGTTCCGGGCCGTTACGACCGTCCGCAGGGTTGCCTGCTGTCGCCGCGTTGCCCGTACGTGCAGGACAGCTGCCGCGCGCAGCGTCCAGGCCTTGATCCGAAAGCCCACAGCCTCGCCCGCTGCTTCTACCCGCTGAACCAGGAGGTGGCGTAATGGCCGTCGTACTTACCGCCCGCGACCTCACCCGTCACTACGAAGTCTCCCGTGGCCTGTTCAAGGGTCACGCGACCGTGCGCGCCCTGAACGGCGTGTCGTTCGAACTGGAAGCCGGCAAGACCCTCGCTGTTGTAGGCGAGTCGGGTTGCGGCAAATCCACCCTCGCCCGTGCGTTGACGCTGATTGAAGAGCCTTCGTCCGGCTCGTTGAAAATCGCCGGACAGGAAGTCGCCGGCGCCGACAAGGCTCAGCGCAAGCAACTGCGCAAAGACGTGCAGATGGTGTTCCAGAGCCCGTACGCCTCGTTGAATCCACGGCAGAAAGTTGGTGACCAGCTCGGCGAACCGCTGCTGATCAACACAAACCTCTCCGCCGCCGAACGTCGCGAGAAAGTCCAGGCGATGATGAAGCAGGTCGGCTTGCGTCCTGAGCACTATCAGCGTTATCCGCACATGTTCTCCGGCGGCCAGCGTCAGCGTATTGCCCTGGCGCGCGCGATGATGCTGCAACCGAAAGTGCTGGTGGCGGACGAACCGACCTCGGCACTTGACGTATCGATTCAGGCGCAGGTGCTCAACCTGTTCATGGATCTGCAGCAGGAGTTCAACACCGCCTACGTGTTCATCTCGCACAACCTCGCGGTGGTGCAACACGTCGCCGATGACGTGATGGTGATGTACCTCGGCCGCCCGGTGGAAATGGGCCCGAAGAACGACATCTACGAACGCCCGCTGCACCCGTACACCCAGGCGCTGCTGTCGGCGACCCCGACCATTCACCCGGATCCAAACAAGCCGAAGATCAAAATCGTCGGCGAACTGCCTAACCCGCTGAACCCGCCACCAGGCTGTGCTTTCCACAAGCGCTGCCCGTACGCGACCGAGCGTTGCAGCACCGAAGAACCGGCACTGCGTCCGCTGGATAATCGGCAGGTGGCTTGCCACTACGCCGAGCAATTCCTCGACGGCGCGGCGTAAGCAAAACCTGCGAGGAGACACAAAACCTGTAGGAGCTGCGGCACGCTGCGATCTTTTGATCTGGATTTTAAGGATCAAAAGATCGCAGCGTGCCGCAGCTCCTACAGGAGTATCGCGAGGCAGTATTGATCCTCTTTGACTTCAACGGGATACAGATCACCCTCATCTGATTCAGCAACTGTGCGAAAGTGATTCTCTACCTATCAAAAAAAAACGAAGCGGACATCAATACAACGCTTTTCTCGCCAATAATCTCCTCATGCCAAACTATGAAAATCCTTTAAAATCAGCTTCAACCAAGACCTCGACTTCCTCCACCTGATCATGACTGTGCTGTAACGCCTTAACTTTGATAACAGCCTTCTGAAGCGCCTTATCGAATACTTCAATCTTTACCGTCCCAGAGTCAGCCCTGAATAAAACTCCGTCATCAGTTGAGAAAAACACATTCGCTTTACCCGGCAGCCCCCCAGCGGTTATTTCATAAGTTGTCCCCGCCACAATATCTTCCGCATCCACGTAAACATTAAGAGTATGAAGAATTCCTGATAAATTTTCAGCCCCAGCGAATCCAGTTATAGAACCACGCTGATATGCTTGAACATTAGTGGTTACAAAGCCTTCAACATTAAGGCCCGACGCTACCATTTGCCCTGTCGTTTGAGTATTCGCACTGTTTATCATAATGAAACTCCTTCCATTGGGTTTGATCTTTAAACCTCCAAATTACGAATGTATTTGTAATGACCCAATGAAGATTCGTCTACTGTCATATCTGACAGGTGTCTCTACATAATCCTGATAATCTGACAAACGGCTCCAGACGAAAATTCGATCTTGCTCGATCCGGACAACCCGTTGTTAGAACTGTAGGAGCTGCGGCACGCTGCGATCTTTAGATTCTGATTGATAAAATCCAGATCAAAAGATCGCAGCGTGCCGCAGCTCCTACAGGGATATCGCAACCAAGGGTTTATTTGATCTTAGAATTACGTCTGGCTATCGCCCTCATCCGAATCATCAGTGTCCGGCTCGTCAGTGGTCGAGTCGTCATCGTCGGCGGCACCGCCCTGCCCCTGATCGCCCGGCTCGGATTCGGATTTGGCGAGCATCAAACCGCTGTGCCCCACCTGCCCGTTGAAGGCCTGAGAATCATGATCCTCGCACTCGGCCCAGGCCGTCGCGGTGCCGAGGGACAGCATCACCATCACTTTCAATAGCAATAAAACGCGTAGCAATCTGCTCTTCATAGCCGACTCCATCCTTTTCCAGGTGAGACATACGTGCCTGACTGGCGCTGTGTGAAATCTAGTTCCGATCAGCCGTGTTCACCAGATAGGACGCTAAAGGCCGAGTGGAAATGCCCTCGAAGGACAGATTGCTTTTGAATAACACTGATAGCTGAATCACCTAAGTGAAGGTTTGTGCGGGGTGGACGAACGAGTGGCTTGGCGGGTCAACGGAATTTAAACAGCACAAGCACCGTACTGGCCAGCCAAACGTCGTGGCCAAGTACATCGAGAGATTACAAAAAACCGACTTGAGATCAAAAGCCCCTCACCCTAACCCTCTCCCGGAGGGAGAGGGGACTGATCTGAGGTGATTGGGAGAGGTAGGCCGACGTGGGATACCGAGTCGAGCCCAGATTCTGAAAGGCTCACAAATCGGCTCCCACTCCCTCTGGAGAGGCCTGGGCGGGCGGCGTTCCGATGAGGGGCAAAAACACCACAAATCCAAAGCCGAAACCTTGCTCCTCACCACTCAATAGGCCGAGTGTCAGCTCGCCTGCTCTTGATCTTGATCTTGATTTTGATCCACAGGCGACATCGGAAGGCTGAGTGGAGGGATTGATCCGGGCGTGGGAGCGCAGCGACCGTTTGGCGCAGCCAAACACAGCGAGAGGAGGTGCAGCGCAGCAAACCGTAGGCGCTGCGCCCGGATCGATCCCGCAGCGAAGGAACCCCGAGCCCCAGCGAGCGGGCCGCACGTAGGAGCAAGCGTTTTTTTGCTTACTTTTTTTAGGCGTTTGTAAAAAAAGTGAGTCGCCGTAAGGGCGAAACCGTAATCAGAAACTCCCGCAGAAACGGATATGCCCCCAAACCCAAGGCAATAAAAAACCCCCAAGGCATACACCTTGGGGGCTTCGGACAAAACAGTTCAGAGCTTAGTGATGCTCACGCGTCGCACGGAATTTCACATCCGGCCAACGCTCCTCCATCAACGCCAGATTAACCCGCGTCGGCGCCAGGTAAGTCAGGTGCCCACCGCCATCAACCGCCAGGTTCTCCACAGCCTTGTTGGAAAACTCCTCAAGCTTCTTCTTGTCGCTGCACTCAATCCAGCGCGCGGAATACACAGTGATCGGCTCATACGAGCACTCAACCTTGTATTCCTCCTTCAAACGGCTGGCGACCACATCAAACTGCAGCACACCCACGGCGCCAAGAATGATGTCGTTGCTGCGCTCCGGGAAGAACACCTGCGTTGCACCCTCTTCGGCCAACTGCTGCAGACCCTGACGCAACTGCTTGGACTTCAGCGGATCACGCAGACGCACACGACGGAACAGCTCCGGCGCAAAGTGCGGAATGCCGGTGAACCCGAGAACTTCACCTTCGCTGAAGGTGTCGCCGATCTGGATGGTGCCGTGGTTGTGCAGGCCGATGATGTCGCCCGCAAAAGCCTCTTCCAGTTGCTCACGCTCGGAGGAGAAGAACGTCAGGGCGTCGCCGATGCGCACGTCCTTGCCGGTGCGCACGTGGCGCATCTTCATGCCTTTCTCGTACTTGCCGGAGCAGATACGCATGAACGCGATACGGTCGCGGTGCTTGGGATCCATGTTTGCCTGGATCTTGAAGATGAAGCCCGAGAACTTCTCTTCGACCGGCTCAACGGTACGTTCGTTGGCGACACGGGCCAATGGACGCGGCGCCCAATCGACAACGGCGTCGAGGACATGGTCAACACCGAAGTTGCCCAAAGCCGTACCGAAGAACACCGGGGTCAGCTGACCGTCGAGGAATTCCTGCTGGTTGAATTCGTGGCAGGCGCCCTGAACCAGCTCCAGTTGATCGATGAAACGGTCGTACTCGTCACCCAGGTGTGCGCGGGCTTCGTCGGAGTCGAGTTTCTCGATGATCTTGGTTTCGGTGCGCTCGTGACCATGACCGGCGGTGTAAACAATGATGTAGTCATCGGCCAGGTGGTACACGCCTTTGAAGTCGCGGTAGCAACCGATCGGCCAGGTGATCGGCGCGGCTTTGATCTTCAGAACGGCTTCGATTTCGTCGAGCAGTTCGATCGGGTCGCGGATGTCACGGTCGAGTTTGTTGATGAAGCTGACGATCGGCGTGTCACGCAGACGGCAGACGTCCATCAGCGCGATGGTACGCGGCTCAACGCCTTTACCGCCGTCGAGCACCATCAGCGCCGAGTCGACCGCCGTCAAGGTGCGATAAGTATCTTCAGAGAAGTCTTCGTGGCCCGGGGTGTCGAGCAGGTTGATCATGTGTTCGCGATACGGGAACTGCATGACCGACGTGGTAATGGAAATACCCCGCTGCTTCTCCATCTCCATCCAGTCGGATGTCGCATGGCGATCGGATTTACGGGATTTCACCGTACCGGCCACTGCAATCGCCTTGCCCATCAACAGGAGCTTTTCGGTGATCGTGGTTTTACCGGCATCGGGGTGGGAAATAATGGCGAAAGTGCGGCGTTTCGCGACTTCGGCGGCCTGGTTGGTCATGGGAAATCGCCTGGCGGTGATTCAAAAAAGGGCGGCGAGTATAGCTTAAAAAGTAACCGCCGAACCACCGTCCCTCGGGCCCGCAAAACCCTGTAGGAGCTGCCGCAGGCTGCGATCTTTTGCTCTGTTGCGCTAGAACAAAGTCAAAAGATCGCAGCCTTCGGCAGCTCCTGCAGGTGGCCAGATGGCATCTTATGTGGGAACCTTTCAGCGCTCGGAGACGTCCATCCCCTGTTACGAATTTTCGTCAGGGGCTGAAAAATCAGCAAGTTAGCCTGACGAGGCTGCGCTCATGGCTCGCTTTCAGCCCCCTTTTGCGGCGCTGAAAAACGGCTACTTTTCGCGAACGACGCTCCCGGCAGCCAAGGTTTGGCCTGCCACACGGGACTGCGCTCGCCGACTACAAAAAAAGGAGTCCGCCTGTGGCTATCCGCTATGGCAAAGGGCTGATTGGAGGTGCGGTGGTGATCGCGCTCCTGGCCCTGCTGGTCCACTGGATCGGCATCAACACGATCGAACACTACCGCGACGATTTGTTGTTTTACCTGCAAGCTCATCTGATTCTCGTCCTCGCTTCAATGCTGGCCGCCCTTGTCGTGGGCATCCCCGCCGGCATCTTCCTCAGTCGCCCGACCATGGTCGGACGCGCCGAGCGCTTCATGCAAATCTTCAATATCGGTAACACCGTGCCGCCGCTGGCCGTGCTCGCGATTGCCTTGGGCGTCCTCGGCATCGGCAGTGGCCCGGCGATCTTCGCTTTATTCCTCGCCTCCTTGTTGCCGATTGTGCGCAACACCTACGAAGGCCTTAAAAACGTTCAGGGATCGCTTAAAGAAGCGGCCGTCGGCATCGGCATGACGCCGCGCCAGGTGCTGTGGAAAGTCGAATTGCCCAACGCCGTGCCGATCATTGTCGGCGGTGTGCGTGTGGCCCTGGCGATCAACGTCGGCACCGCGCCGCTGGCATTCCTGATCGGCGCCAACAGCCTCGGCAGTCTGATCTTCCCCGGCATCGCCCTGAACAATCAGCCGCAACTGGTACTCGGCGCTGCGTGCACCGCACTGCTCGCGTTGCTGCTCGATGGCGTCGTCACGCTTGCCAGCCGTCTCTGGCTGGAACGCGGTTTGCGCACGTCTTAAGGCTTTTGCGAAGGAATACCTATGAAACGATTTAGCTTGATTCTAAGCCTGATGCTGAGCAGCGCCCTGCTGTTCGCCGGCATCGCGCACGCCGCTGACAAACCGGTGATTCGCCTCGGCGCCCGGGTCTTCACCGAGCAGACCCTGCTCGCGGAAATCACCGCGCAATACCTGCGCAGCAAAGGCTACGACGCGCAGATCACTGGCGGTCTGGGCAGCAACCTCGCCCGCAGCGCTCACGAAAGCGGGCAACTGGACTTGCTCTGGGAGTACACCGGCGTGTCGCTGGTGGCTTACAACCATGTCACCGAGAAACTCGACAGCGCTCAGTCCTACGCCCGGGTGAAAGAACTCGACGCCAAAAAAGGCCTGATCTGGTTGACGCCGTCGAAATTCAGCAACACCTACGCCCTCGCGCTGCCGAAAAAAGTGGCTGAGGAATATCCGCAGATCACCAACATCAGTCAGTTGAACGAGGTGCTGCGCGCTGAAGCCAAGACCAATCATCTGGTGGCGCTGGACACCGAGTTTGCCAACCGCTCCGACGGCCTGATCGGCATGGTCGACCTCTACGGCATGAACCTGACCCGCAAGAACATCCGCCAGATGGATGCCGGGCTGGTTTACACGGCGTTGCGCAACGGTCAGGTGTTCGCCGGTCTGGTCTACACCACCGACGGCCGCCTCAGCGCCTTTGGCCTGAAACTGCTCGAAGACGACAAACACTACTTCC
Organism: Pseudomonas rustica; assembly: GCF_049959085.1. Taxonomy (NCBI): domain Bacteria; kingdom Pseudomonadati; phylum Pseudomonadota; class Gammaproteobacteria; order Pseudomonadales; family Pseudomonadaceae; genus Pseudomonas; species Pseudomonas rustica. The sequence continues at coordinate 4,669,441 of NZ_CP188200.1, forward strand.
CCGATTACACCGCAGCCCCGGTAGTGCGCCAGGCAACACTCGACGCCAACCCGAAACTGGCCGAGCAACTCAAGCCGCTGGCCGAACTGTTCGACGACGAAACCATGCGCCAGCTCAACGCGCGGGTCGATGTCGATCATGAAAGCCCATCGTCCGTTGCCGCCGATTTCCTGCGCCAACATCCGCTGAATTAAAGGAGGAAAAGTCATGGAATTCTTCAACGCCTTTTCCCATCTCGACTGGCAACAGGTGATGCACCTGACCTGGCAGCACATCACCCTGGTCGGCATCGCTGTAACGTTGGCGATTGTCGTCGGCGTGCCGCTGGGCATTTTGATGACGCGCTTCCCGAGTCTCGCCGGCCCGCTACAGGCCAGCGCCACCGTGCTGCTGACCGTGCCGTCGATTGCGCTGTTCGGTTTGCTGCTGCCGTTCTACTCGAAGTTCGGTCAGGGCCTCGGCCCGATGCCGGCGATCACCGCCGTGTTCCTCTATTCACTGCTGCCGATCATGCGCAACACCTACCTCGCCCTCACCGGCGTCGAACCCGGCATACGTGAAGCCGCACGCGGCATCGGCATGACCTTCGGCCAGCGCCTGCGCATGGTCGAACTGCCAATCGCGGTGCCGGTCATCCTCGCCGGCGTGCGCACCGCCGTGGTGATGAACATCGGCGTAATGACCATCGCCGCGACCATCGGCGCTGGCGGCCTCGGTGTGTTGATCCTCGCTTCTATCAGCCGCAGTGACATGTCGATGCTGATCGTCGGCGCGCTGCTGGTCAGTCTTCTGGCCATTTTCGCTGACCTGTTTCTCCAATGGCTGCAACGCTCGTTGACTCCAAAAGGACTCCTCAAATGATCGAACTTCAAAACCTCAGCAAAACTTTCCAAAGCAACGGCAAAGACGTCAAAGCCGTGGACTCGGTGAGCCTGACCGTCAATGAAGGCGAGATCTGTGTGTTCCTCGGGCCATCGGGTTGCGGCAAAAGCACCACGCTGAAAATGATCAACCGCCTGATCAAACCGACCTCGGGCAAGATCCTCATTAATGGTGAAGACACCACCGATCTCGACGAAGTGACCCTGCGTCGCAACATCGGTTACGTGATCCAGCAGATCGGTCTGTTCCCGAACATGACCATCGAAGAAAACATCGTCGTCGTGCCGAAACTGCTCGGCTGGGACAAACAGAAATGCCACGACCGCGCCCGCGAGTTGATGAGCATGATCAAGCTTGAGCCCAAGCAGTATCTGCATCGTTATCCGCGTGAACTGTCCGGTGGTCAGCAACAGCGCATCGGCGTGATCCGTGCACTGGCAGCCGATGCGCCGCTGCTGCTGATGGATGAGCCGTTCGGTGCGGTCGACCCGATCAACCGCGAGATGATCCAGAACGAATTCTTCGAGATGCAGCGGGCGCTGAACAAGACCGTGATCATGGTCAGCCACGACATCGACGAAGCGATCAAACTCGGCGACAAGATCGCGATTTTCCGCGCCGGCAAACTGCTGCAGATCGATCACCCGGACACGCTGCTCGCGCACCCGGCGGACGATTTTGTCAGCAACTTCGTCGGCCAGGACAGCACGCTCAAACGCCTGCTGTTGGTGAAAGCGGAAGATGCGGCGGACAACGCGCCATCGGTGAGCCCGGAAACGCCAGTGGCCGATGCGCTGGAATTGATGGACGAACATGACCGTCGCTACGTGGTGGTTACCTGCGCCGACAACAAGGCACTGGGCTATGTGCGTCGTCGTGATCTGCACCGTCAGACCGGCACTTGCGCGCAGTTCTTGCGTGAATTCAACGCCACCGCCGCGTACGACGAGCATCTGCGCATTCTGTTGTCGCGCATGTACGAGTTCAACCGTTCGTGGTTGCCGGTGATGGACGCCGAGCGAGTGTTCCTCGGTGAGGTAACGCAGGAGTCGATTGCCGAGTATCTGAGCTCCGGCAAATCCCGCGGCGGCAAGACCAGCATCGTCTCGCCAGCTGAGGCCGTAGTCGCCTGATTTTCGGGCAAGAAACACAAATCCATGTAGGAGTGAGCCTGCTCGCGATTGGCAATCTCAGTCGATGAAGATGTCGACTGAAAAAAAGTCATCGCGAGCAGGCTCACTCCTACAGGATGGGGGTGTGACCAAGGCATTCACAAGGCGGAAAAGAATCTCAACACCCGCCACTCGGAATTGTTCTCGAACCTCCTGCTCAAACTAGCCAAATCCCCCCTCATACCCTCCCCTCGCCGCCAACGTCGCCGATGTTGCCGCCATCACACTTATCCACGACTTCGCCGACATAATCCGCGAACGTGCAGGTATTTTTAACACTTCAAAATTCTCGGGGAACATCTGTCCGTCATCTCGGTCGGCTACAAAGAGTGATCAAAGCGACGCACGTCAGAAGCGTGCAAAAACGCGACATTTTTAGTTGATCTCAGGCCCCTCACGCCCTAAAGTTCGCGCCGAACGTCCATGCTGGAAACGATCCATCCGGCTCAAGTACTGACGACGAGACAGCAAGGCCAAGGGCAAATCCGCCCGTGGCCTTTTTGCTTTCGGCGACATGCCTTGGGAAGTAGGCGAACCAAAGTGGGGATACGGAGGGCGTTCATTTGCACCCATTGTTTTTACGAGTTTGCCCATAGGAGCTCCCAGCATGTCGATCAATGTCGAAGACTATTTCGCGCGCGCCACTTTTGACAAAATGAAGGCGTTTGCCGACAAACAGGAAACCCCGTTCGTGGTGATCGACACCGCGATGATCAGCCAGGCCTACGATGACCTGCGCGCCGGTTTCGAATTCGCCAAGGTCTACTACGCGGTCAAGGCCAACCCGGCCGTCGAGATCATCGACCTGCTCAAAGAGAAGGGTTCGAGCTTCGACATCGCCTCGATCTACGAGCTGGATAAGGTGATGGATCGCGGCGTCAGCGCCGACCGTATCAGCTACGGCAACACCATCAAGAAATCCAAGGACATCCGCTACTTCTACGAGAAGGGCGTGCGCCTGTTCTCCACCGACTCCGAAGCTGACCTGCGTAACATCGCCAAGGCTGCACCGGGCTCGAAAGTCTATGTGCGCATCCTCACCGAAGGCTCGACCACGGCTGACTGGCCACTGTCGCGCAAATTCGGCTGCCAGACCGACATGGCCATGGATCTGCTGATCCTCGCTCGCGACCTCGGCCTGGTGCCTTACGGCATCTCCTTCCACGTTGGTTCGCAGCAGCGCGACATCAGCGTCTGGGACGCAGCGATCGCCAAGGTCAAAGTGATCTTCGAGCGTCTGAAAGAAGAAGACGGCATCCACCTCAAGCTGATCAACATGGGCGGTGGCTTCCCGGCCAACTACATCACCCGCACCAACAGCCTGGAAACCTACGCCGAAGAAATCATCCGCTTCCTCAAGGAAGACTTCGGTGATGACCTGCCGGAAATCATTCTGGAGCCAGGCCGTTCGTTGATCGCCAACGCCGGTATTCTGGTCAGCGAAGTGGTACTGGTCGCACGCAAGTCGCGCACGGCTGTTGAACGCTGGGTGTACACCGATGTGGGCAAGTTCTCCGGCCTGATCGAAACCATGGACGAAGCGATCAAGTTCCCGATCTGGACCGAGAAGAAAGGCGAGATGGAAGAAGTGGTCATCGCCGGCCCGACTTGCGACAGCGCCGACATCATGTATGAAAACTACAAGTACGGTTTGCCGCTGAACCTGGCGATTGGTGACCGGTTGTACTGGTTGTCGACCGGTGCTTACACCACCAGTTACAGCGCGGTTGAGTTCAATGGTTTTCCGCCGTTGAAGTCGTATTACGTGTAAGCGTCTTACCCGTAACGCAAAAAGCCCATGACCTGTCATGGGCTTTTTGCGTTACAGCCGGGTCAATTTGCCCAGTTGGTCCGACATGCTTTGCACATCGTTCAACGGCCCCTTGAGCATCGGCAGCGCAGATTTCGCCCGCGCCATCGTCATCGCCGGATAATGGTCTCGAAGCATCTGTTGCGCTTCATCCAGCATGCACGACATCCGATGGCAGAAATCGCTGAGGTTGTTCGCCGCACTGGCAGCGCGTCGGCGCAGGTTGAACAGAAACTCGACATGTTCTTTGGACTGCGCGATTCGCTCCTCATGCGAATACAACCGGCCTGGCTCATAAGTCGTGCCGGGCAGACCGATTTTACCCAGACTGTAATAGGCCTCGATCTTGGGGATCGGTTTATCGCACGTGCATATCGGCATCGTCAGGCACTCGATGAAACGCACGAAGATGCCGTGGATCGACTCGGCCAGTCCGATCACCCGGGTTTTGAAATTGAGCACCATGCCCCGATATTGCTCAAGCCGGCGATCCATTTCGCGCAGCACATCGATGATGCTTTCGGCAGGTGCATTACCCCAGGCAGGCGACCTCACCAGTGAAAATTGCCGCGGATCAATCGTGACGATCGTCTTTCGGCGATTGTCGGCCTCTGAAACGACTGCCTGAAACTCTTCGATAAAGGCAAAAATCTCAAGCAACACCTGCGCAGAACGGCTGCCAAGCGCCGGTGTGGCCACCTGTATCGCCCGCCAACACATTTCACTGGTTTGTGCAGCCTGCCTCAGGCTTTGAACATTCGGCGGCGGCACCATGATGTGCTTTTGCCGTTCGAAGATCCCGGTAAACTCGGTCATTTCCTGCAAGGCAGGGGGTAGATCCTGCAGAAACTTCACATACTGCTTCAATGCAGCGAAGTTTTTTTCTGCCAGTAAATATTCAAGCATCAGCCTCTCCTTAGTCTGATCGTACTTTTCATTGCCGATGGAACCGTGCCCATCGGCAATCCTGCGCGGGACTCTGATATCACACACAAATGCAGAGCACGCCTACCGGCAGACTCAGCGCTGCGGAACGGACAGCGGATTAAGGAAAGCGATAAACAGTGGCGCATGCTGTTTCAACGCGGCACTGAGTGCATCACAGTCGTCCGACACTTCGACATCGATTGCATCGCGCAACTGCTCAAAAGCATTCACGGCAGGACGGTAGGTGGCGGCATATTCGGCGCGACAGTCTTCCATGGCGTGAATGGCCTTCAGGTAAGTGACCTTGCCTTGCGAATCACGGATACCCGCGCGCTCGCTTTCAATCTCGGCCTGCACGCCATCGATTTTCAGCTTCAGCTTGTCGCTCTCACGCACCATGTCCAGGAAGCGCACAGACTCACGAATGCCAATAAGGGTTCGCTTCAGTTGGTCGATGGCCGCCATCACCAGTTTGATTTCCGGCGGAGCCAGGCCCAGTTCGGTGATCTTGGCGATGGTCAGCTCAACGTCCTTGCCCAGATTCTCGATACCGCTTTTTTCCAGCAGATTGACCCCGTCAATGATGACCTTTCGATCAGCCGCAAGCTCTGCAAGTTTGCTGTCCAGCTGCGCAATTTCTGCATCGGCCACGAGCGCGTCGCGCTGGAAATCGGCGATGTAAGCCTGCGTCAGACGCATATCAAACCGTGCATCAATATTGCGCAAGGCGTTACGCACCAGAGTTGCCTGCTTGGTCATGGCAGAGGAAATCGAACGCAAAATGTCCTTGCGCTCATCGTCGATTTCTTCAATGACCTCAGGATCGGTTTCTTTCAACCGATCCTTCTCGTTGCGGGCGAGACGTCGCAGGCAGTTTTGCAGATCATTCACTCCGGTCTGGGCCGAATCCTGCAATTGGTTTTGGCATTGCCCCATGCCACTCACAGTGCGCTTGAAGCGGTCAAACAGATCAGGCAGGTAACCCAGTTTAGTCTTCAAGACTTCTGCCTGAGTGCGAGCTTCACGCATCTGTTCGACAGTGGAGGCCAAAGTGGCCATGTCCACAGGCGGATAGCTCACTGTCGCGCTGAGACTGATCACACGCGAGGTTCGCGTGCTGAACGAATAGTTGCGCTCGTATTCTTCATCAGCCTCTTTGAAGACCTGAATAAGCTTGTCCGAGTCGGTCTCGATGGTTTTCCATGGCAGCACGACTTCTTCGAACTCGGTACCGAAGACCCGCAGGCTCAAGGCATCGTTGACGCGGCCCATCGCAGCGACCGAGTTGGAAATGTGCAGGTAGAGGCTTTTCCAGACATGCATCAGGTTCTGCGTGGCGATGTCGGCATCGATGGCCACGATCATCAGACTTTGCAGGTCATGTTTGACGCGGGCAAGAGAACCGAGTGTCTGGTTCTTGCTCGCCAACACCTGGATATCCCGTTCCTGTTCGGCATACAACGCTTTGCGTGCAGCACGAATATTTTCCGCCTCCACCCCCATGTAGATAGCCATGGCCAGGCCCACGATGTTCATCCCGGCGGCAGACTTCAATGCCTCCTGAACAGCGGCCTTGTATTCAGTGTTTTTGATATCGATTTCTTTGGCACGATTATCGATGTCATTCTTCAATACCTTGATATCTGCTGCCAACGTACTGCTGTCGATCAAGCCGACCCTGAGTTTGATATTGGGCAGGACATGTTCGCGCAGATCATAACCAAATAAGTCCAGGTCATTCTTGATGCCTTGCACATCGCTGAGGTTTTTATTGATCCGCTCGAATATTCGCTGCAGGTAATAGTCCAACGTCGCGATGGTATCCGGATCAATTTCAATATCCGGAAACTTGTCACCCAATTCAATTTCGAGAGCTTTAAGCTGGGCAAGTGTTTTAATCTTGTTTTTCTTGAGGAACGCGACCGAATCATCGTCGCTCAAGACTTCCTGAATCGCCTTGCCATAATTGAGCATGCTGCTGGCAAAGCTCTTCAGCCCCTGCCCGGTCATCATGATGCGTTCACGCAGCGGCGACCAGCGTCTTGCGTGGTTGCGGGTGTTTACAAAGGTCGAGAGGAAATCTGTCGGATTCAGCCCTGGGCCGCCGTTCTGCCCTGCGCCATAACGCAGATAATCTTCGACATCCTTCAGGGTATGCGGCAGCGCCAGGCCGGCGGCTTCATATTTACGCAAATCAATGATCTGCTTTTTAGTGAGGAGCAACCCTCTGTCGCGTACTACTTCATCGCCATCCGACGTCGATGCGTCACTTAGTAACTTTGGCGCCGCCGCCATCTGCATAACTTGTTCAGGCGAGGCATTATTCAGGGCATCGCCCCATAAGCTGGAAGAAGACATGATCATTCCTTTAATCAGTTTGGTAAGAACTTAAACTTGCCAGACAGACTTAAGCATAAAAGCCGCACTTAAAAAAAGCGCTTCATGACTTCAATATATTTATAAAGAATACTAACAACTGGACATACGACTCGATACTTGCGAACAGCGCCTTGAATTCAACTAGACGCTGATATGCCCTGCGCGTTCTTTATACTCTTGAGCCAATGCCTGAATGGCCGTGTGTGCTGCGCTCTCCAAAGTCTGGGCAGCCACGCCGAGAAACGCAGCATGCCCCCCGAACATTGCCTTGCGGTACCAGCCTGACGCCTCTTCAATCTGTGAGCGCTCGGCCAGCACGCTGGCATAACTGAACTGGCCACGGAAGTCGCCGGCCTGCGCCGAGCGGCGATACCAGTCGAAGGCTGCGGCAGGGTCCGCGCGACAATGGCGCCCCTCTTCAAGATAACGCCCGAGCAGGTTCATCGACTTGGCGTGTCCGGACTCGGCGGCCTGGCGATAAAGCGCCAATGCTTGCGGCTGATCGACCGCCACGCCGCGCCCGGTCGCCAAGAGATTTGCCAGGTTGTACATCGCCCAATCCAGGCCTGCCTGCGCCGCGACTCGATAATGCTGCGCGGCAACCCCGGCATCGGCGGCACACCCCCAGCCATGCTCATGACAACGCCCGAGCATGTTGCGCGCCATCAGGTGCCCGCGTCCGGCGGCGATGCCGAACCAGCGCAGCGCCAGCGGCGGGTCCTGCGCGATACCCTGGCCGTCCAGCAGGATTTGCCCGAGCAATGCCTGCGCTTCAACCTCGCCCTCGCCCGCTGCCAGCAAAATGGCTTGGGCCGCACGGGCCGGACTTTCAGTGAGCATGGCGCTGAGTTGTTCGCCGTTGAGGACTTCCTCGCGACGCAATAGAAAACTCATACCTCGACCCAGCGACGCAGCAGGTTGTGATAGGTGCCGGTTAAGCGAATCAGCGAAGGGTGATCGGGCATGTCTTGAGTGAGTTCCTGGATCGCGCCGTCCATCTCGAACAGCAGCGCGCGCTGGCTGTCTTCGCGCACCAGGCTTTGCGTCCAGAAGAACGACGCATAACGCGCGCCGCGAGTGACCGCGTTGACCTTGTGCAGGCTGGTGCCGGGGTACAACACCATGTCGCCGGCGGGCAGTTTCACTTGTTGCGTGCCGAAGGTGTCCTGAATCTCCAGTTCGCCGCCGTCGTAATCCTCAGGCTCGCTGAAAAACAACGTTGCCGACAGATCGGTGCGCACGCGCTCGATGCTGCCCTTCGGTTGGCGCACGGCGTTGTCGATGTGGAAATCGAAGCTGCCACCGGCCGTGTAACAGTTCACCAACGGCGGGAAGACTTTGTGCGGCAATGCGGCGGACATGAACAGTGGATTTTTCCACAGCCGCTCGAGCATCGCCGCGCCGATTTCCTTGGCCAGCGGATGGCCTTCGGGCAGTTGCAGATTGTGCTTGGCCTTGGCCGACTGGAAGCCAGCGGTGATCTTGCCATCGGCCCAGTCAGCCTGCTGCAAAGCCTGGCGAATGCGCTGCACCTCGTCTTTCGCGAACAGTGCGGGGATGTGCAGCAGCATGGCGATGTCACCTGATGGCAAAGAGGCGGCAATGGTATTGATTCTTATTTTCTGTGTAAAACCCGGGAGACGAATGAACTGGCAGAAACCGTAAGGTTAAATTGTAAAGAATGTAAATTCAGTGCGAATAACAATGTTTCGCAATTGATACGAATACCTGTTTACCCTATATTCCGCCGCCTCAAATCCTTGGGGAGGGGAATAAAAATGGCACGTCAACACGCACAATTACCGGTCAGTTCACCACGTCTGCTCGCCTCTGCAATCGGCGTCGCAATTACCGCCGGCTCCGCTGGCCAGATGGTGTTCGCTGCCGAGAAAACCGACAGCAAAGCGTCCGGCAATGCCATCGCTCTGGACGCCACCGCCATCACCGGCGAAGCGCAGGACTCGACGTCCTACCAGGTCGAAAAAGCCTCCTCGCCCAAGTACACCGCGCCGCTGGTCGACACGCCGCGCTCGGTCACCGTGATCCCGCAACAAGTACTTAAAGACACCGGCGCCCTGAACATGCAGGACGCGCTGCGCACCGTGCCGGGCATCACTTTCGGCGCCGGTGAAGGCGGCAACCCGCAGGGCGACCGTCCGTTCATTCGTGGTTTCGACGCCCAGGGCGACACCTACCTCGACGGCGTGCGCGACACCGGTTCGCAGAGCCGCGAAATCTTCGCCGTGGAAAACATTGAAGTCAGCAAGGGCCCGAACTCCGCCATCGGCGGTCGTGGCGCAGCAGGCGGCAGCATCAACCTGGTGAGCAAGAAAGCGCACCTCGGCAACTCGTTCGACGGTGGTTTCACCTGGGGTTCCGACCAGACCCAGCGTTACACCCTCGACGGCAACTACCAGTTCAGCGACACCGCCGCTGGCCGTCTGAATCTGATGAGCCACGAAAGCAACGTCGCCGGCCGTGACAAGGTCGATTACGACCGTTGGGGCATCGCCCCGTCTCTGGCGTTTGGTCTGGGCACCGACACCCGCGTCAACCTCGATTACTACCATCTGGAAAGCAACGACACTCCGGACTCCGGCGTGCCGTACACCATTCCGCTCGGCGGCTCGGCGGCACGCAGCAAATCCAATCCGGACAAGCCGTACTCGGGTGGCGACCACAGCAACTTCTACGGTCTGGATCGCGATTTCCGCAAGGGCCGCACCGACACCGCGACCTTCGCCATCGAACACGATTTGAGCGACTCGCTGACGATCAAGAACACCCTGCGTCATGGCACCAGCATGCAGGATTACATCCTGACCCAACCGGACGACAGCAAGGGCAACGTCAACAACGGTACGGTCTGGCGTCGTGCGAACACTCGGGTGAGCAACACCGAGACCACCACCAACCAGACTGACCTGTTCGGTAACTTCTACGTTGCAGGCTTCAAGAACAGCTTCTCCACCGGTGTGGAATACACCCGTGAGGAGAGCCAGAAGTCCTCGTACAACGTCAACACTGACACCACGCCGCGCACCACCGCCGCGACCACTAACTGCAACCCGGGGCTGATCGGCGCAGCCAGTGGCTACAACTGCACCTCGCTGTCAAACCCGAACCCGAACGATCCGTGGAACGGCGCGATCTCGCGTAACTACGCCGGCACCGACACCCAGTCCGATACGTACGCGCTGTATGCGTTCGACACCCTGGAGTTGTCCGAGCAGTGGCTGGTGAATATGGGCCTGCGTTACGACCACTTCGAAACCGGCTACAAGACTTACACCAACGCCGGCACCACCACTTCGAAGGGTGCTGACACCAGCGAGTTCGTCACCGGTCAGTTCGGCGTGGTTTATAAGCCAGCGGAAAACGGCAGCATCTATGCGTCTTACGCGACCTCTGCCACGCCGCCGGGCAACACCTTGGGCGAAGGTCAGGAAGGCAACCCGTTGGGCGGCAGCACTGACCGTGCCGGCAACCTGCTGAGCAGCGACATGGAGCCGGAAACCACCAAGAACTACGAAATCGGTACCAAGTGGGACCTGCTCAACGATCGTTTGTCGCTGACCGCTGACATCTTCCGCACCGAGAAAGAAAACGCTCGGGTACAAGTCGACACCACTTCGTACGAAAACGCCGGCAAGACCCGCGTGCAAGGTTTCGAACTGTCGGCCAGCGGCAAGATCACCGAGAAATGGCAAGTGTTCGCCGGTTACGCGTTCATGGACAGCGAGCAAGTTGACGGCGGCCCGCTGAACCGCGCCACCGACGGCAACGAACTGCCAAACACGCCGAAAAACAGCGCCAGCCTGTGGACCACTTATCAGGTCACACCGAAGCTGACCCTCGGTGGCGGCGCGTTCTATGTCGACGACGTTTACGGCAGCGTGGCCAACACCACCATGGTCGATTCGTATGTGCGTTACGACGCGATGGCGGCGTACAAGCTGACCAAGAACGTCGACCTGCAACTCAACGTGCAGAACCTGACAAACGAAACCTACTACGACAAAGCCTTCTCGACCCATTTCGCCAACCAGGCGGCGGGCCGTACGGCATTGTTGAGCACCAACTTCCACTTCTGACCCTGTAGGAGCTGCGGCACGCTGCGATCTGTTGATCCTGATCTTAAAAGTAAAAACAAAGATCGCAGCGTGCCGCAGCTCCTACAAAAACAGTCGGCCCCGTTCATTCAATTGAACGGGGCTTTTCTGCGTAATAAAGAACGCTTCTCGATAACCCACGGCATAATGCGCGCCGTGATGACAATTTCCGAACGGACGGCGAGTGACGTGTTGAAGAAAACCCTGTTCCAGTTGCACTGGTTTTTTGGCATCACCGCAGGCCTGGTGCTGGCGTTGATGGGCATCACCGGCGCGACCTATTCGTTTCAGGACGAAATCCTGCGGGCGCTGAATCCCTCCGTCCTGCAAGTGGAAAAACAAGTCGCCGGCGTCTTGCCACCGGTCGAACTGGTCGAGCGCATCGAAGCCGCGTCCGGCAAAAAAGTCTCGATGCTCTCGGTCGAGACCGACAGCGGCAGCGCAGCGAAAGTGTTTTTCACCCCGCCCAAGGGTGAACGTCGCGGCGAGATGCGCTACTTCGATCCGTACACCGGCGAGTTCATGGGCGATGCCGTCGGCCAGGACTTCTTCGGCCTGATGCTGCAACTGCACCGCTTCCTCGCCATCGGCGATACCGGCCGCAACATCACTGGCGCCTGCACGCTGATCCTGCTGTTTTTCTGCCTCTCCGGGTTGTACCTGCGCTGGCCGCGTCAGTGGAACAGCTGGCGTGTGTGGCTGACCCTCGACTGGAAGAAAAAGGGCCGCGCCTTCAATTGGGATCTGCACTCGGTGGCGGGTACATGGTGCCTGTTGGTCTATTTGCTGCTGGCGCTGACCGGGTTGTCGTGGTCGTACGAGTGGTACAACAAAGGCCTGACCAAACTGCTTTCCGATGCGCCGCAAAACGAACGCGTGCGCGGTGGTCGTGGCCCGGCACCGCAAGGCCCGGCGCCGACTGCCGATTACGCGGCGATGTGGAGCAGCATCTACAGCGCCGCCGGCCCCGGCCTGTCTGCCTACAACATTCGTATGCCGCCCGTGGCTGGCCAACCGGCGACCGTGTTTTATCTGCTGGAAAACTCGCCGCATGAGCGCGCGCTCAACCAGATCACCCTCGACCCGGCCACCGGCATCGTCAAACGCGTCGACCGCTACGCCGACAAGAGCTTCAAGGCGCAACTGCTGACCAGCATTTATGCACTGCACGTCGGCAGCTATTTCGGCCTGATCGGACGGATCATCATCACCCTCGCGGCGGTGTGCATGCCGCTGTTTTTCATCACCGGCTGGCTGCTGTACCTCGATCGTCGGCGCAAGAAAAAGCAGATCAAGGACGCACGTAAAGGCCTCGAACAACCGGCGGGCGATGCACCGGCGTGGCTGATCGGTTTCGCCAGCCAGAGCGGTTTCGCCGAACAACTGGCGTGGCAAACCGCCGGGCAATTGCAGGCCGCCGGTTTGCCGGTGAAGGTGCAGCCGCTGGCGAATGTCAGCGAGCAGGATCTGCGTGAATCGAACAACGCGCTGTTCGTCGTCAGCACCTTCGGCGACGGCGAAGCACCGGACAGCGCCCGTGGTTTCGAGCGCAAAGTGCTGGGCAAAGCTTCGACACTGGACAGCTTGAACTACGCGGTGCTTGGACTCGGCGATCGTCAGTACCAGCACTTCTGCGGCTTTGCCAAACGTCTGCATCAGTGGCTCGGCGAGCATGGTGGCAAGACACTGTTTGCGCCGGTGGAAGTCGACAGCGGCGATCCCTATGCGCTGCGTCACTGGCAGACGCAACTTGGTCTGCTCACCGGACAAGCGCCGGTCGATACCTGGCAAGCACCGAGCTACGACAACTGGACGCTGACCCGCCGCGAATTGATGAACCCGGACAGCAGCGGTTCGCCGGTTTATCTGTTGGGCCTGAGCGCACCGAACACCAGCAGTTGGCTGGCTGGTGATCTGGTCGAAGTGCTGCCGCGCAACTGCCCGTGGGTCATCGAACATTTCCTCGACGGCCTCGGTATTCGTGGCGAGACCATGGTGAAAATCAACGGCCTCGACGAGCCGCTGGAAGTTGCATTGGCTTCGCGTCAATTGCCGGAGCATCGCGCGCATCTGGTCGGTTTGCATGCGCAGTCGCTGGTCGATGCGATGGTGCCGCTGGCCATGCGCGAATACTCGATCGCCTCGATTGCCGCCGACGGTGTGCTGGAGCTGATCGTGCGTCAGGAACAGCATGCCGATGGCACGCTGGGCATTGGTTCCGGCTGGTTGACCGAGCATGCGCCGGTCGGTGGCAGCATCAGCCTGCGCGTGCGTCGCAACAGCGGGTTCCACCTGCCGAACGAGCCGGTGCCGATGATTCTACTGGGCAACGGCACCGGTCTGGCCGGGCTGCGCAGTTTGCTCAAGGCACGGGTTGCCGACGGTCAGCAGCGCCAGTGGTTGCTGTTTGGCGAGCGTAACCGTGAACACGATTTCCTCTGCCGTGCGGAGCTGGAAGAGTGGTTGATCAACGGTGATCTGGAACGGCTGGATCTGGCGTTTTCGCGGGATCAGGCGGAGAAGGTTTATGTGCAGGATCGCTTGCGTGAATCGGCGGGTGAGTTGAAGAAGTGGCTGGCGGATGGGGCTGTCATCTACATCTGCGGCAGCCTTCAGGGCATGGCTTCAGGCGTGGATCAGGTGCTCAAGGACATTCTCGGCAGCGCTGAAGTCGAGCGCCTGATCGAACAGGGCCGCTATCGCCGTGACGTCTACTGACACAGCGCTTTCCCTGTAGGAGCTGCCGCAGGCTGCGATCTTTTGATCTTGATCTTTTCAAAAGCAAAATCAAAAGATCGCAGCCTTCGGCAGCTCCTACAGAGGGGGTCAGACGGGTTGTAGTTTCTGCTCGAAAACCGCCACTCCATCCAGATCCCGCAACACTACACTCATCTCCCCGCTCTGCCCTTCAATATTCACCTCACCAAAAAACTGAAACCCGGCAAACGGCGAGGTGTTCTGTACCGCCGGGGCCTTCTCGAACACCACCTGTGGCCCAAAGGTTTTATCCAGCGGATTCGGCCCGAAACTCCCGGCATTCAACGGCCCCGCAACAAATTCCCAGAACGGCTCGAAATCCTGAAACGCCGCCCGATCCGGGTGATAGTGATGCGCCGCGCAGTAATGCACGTCCGCCGTCAAAAAGACGAAGTTGCGCACCTGCTGCGCGCGCAAAAAACCGAGCAATTCGGCGATCTCTAACTCACGTCCCTGCGCCGGGCCCGGGTCGCCATTGGCCACCGCTTCCCATCGCGCCACACCCGGACTGACTTCACCGTCCGGCACGCCAAGTCCGATCGGCATGTCCGCAGCAATGACTTTCCACTGTGCCTTCGACGCCTTCAATTCACGCTTGAGCCAGTCCAGTTGTTCACGCCCGAGAAACGGTTTTTCCGCGCCCAGATTGTCGTCATTCGCCTCGCGATAACTGCGCATATCCAGCACAAATACATCGAGCATCGGCCCGTAACTGAGCTTGCGATAGATCCGCCCGCCACCGTCGGCGGCCTGCAAACGCATCGGCGCATTTTCCAGCCACGCCTGCCGCGCGCGCCCCACCAAGGTGTGGATATCTTTTTCCTGATAACGCTCATCCAGTTGCTTGCCCGGCGACCAGTTGTTGACCACTTCATGGTCGTCCCACTGCCAGATCTGCGGCACTTCGGCGTTGAAGCGGCGGATGTTTTCGTCCATCAAGTTGTAGCGATAGTTACCGCGATAATCGTCGAGGGTTTGCGCGACTTTGCTCTTCGCTTCAGTGGTGAGATTGCGCCAGATACGCCCGCCTTCGGTGGTGAACTGCGCAGGCACCGGGCCGTCGGCGTAGATGGTGTCGCCGCTGTGGATAAAGAAGTCCGGCAGGCGCAAGCGCATGGCTTCGTAGATGCGCATGCCGCCGATGTCCGGGTTGATGCCGAAGCCTTGGCCGACAGTGTCGCCGCTCCAGACAAAACGGATATCGCGTCTGGCCGTCGGCACACTGCGCAAATGGCCGAACCACGGTTCGCTGGCGACGCCGGTCTGGGCGTCTTCGAAATACACGCGATAGAAAATCGCCTGATTGGCGGGAAGTCCGGTGAGCTCGACGCGGGCGGTGAAATCAGTACGCGCGTCGGCCAGTGCCGAGATGAATTTACGCGGGTTACCGAACAGGCTGCGGGTGTCCCACTCGACCACCATGCGCGCGGGGCGATCGCTGCGACTCCAGATCATCGCGCGATCGCCGAGCAGGTCACCGGACTGCACGCCATCGGTCAATTGCGGACGATCCTTGACCGAAGCAATCACCGCCGGCGCCAGCCCCGGCAGCAACAGCCCGGCGCCGATCCCTTGCATGACACGCCGGCGACCGAGATTGAAATCGCTCATGGGGTTCTCCCTGGAAAAAGGGAAACTTAAGCACGCCCACATGAAACAGACATGACACCCGCCCTTGTAGGAGCCGAGCTTGCTCGCGAAGAGGCCATGTCAGTCGACATCTTCGGTGAATGCCAGACCGCTTTCGCGAGCAAGCTCAGCTCCTACAAAGGTTTCGCGGTGTTAGTTAAGCCTTGGCAGGTTCGAGGGCCAGTTCGACGGCTTCGGGGCGTTTGACTGTGGCGTAGACGACAGCGGTCAACAAACTTCCGGCGACAATCGCCAGCAGATACAACAGCGCATGGTTGATCGCATTCGGAATCGCCAACACAAACAAGCCACCGTGCGGCGCCATCAGTTTGCAGCCGAAATACATCGACAACGCACCGGTCAACGCACCACCGGCAATGCTCGCCGGAATCACCCGCAACGGGTCTTTCGCGGCAAACGGAATCGCCCCTTCAGAGATAAAGCACAGCCCCAATACCAACGCGGCTTTACCCGCCTCGCGTTCGGTCTGCGCGAACTTGCGCCGCGCAATAAACGTGGCAATGCCCAGACCAATCGGCGGCACCATCCCCGCTGCCATCGTTGCCGCCATCGGTGCATAACTCTGCGACGCCAGCAGCCCCACCGAGAACGCGTACGCGGCTTTGTTGATCGGCCCGCCGAGGTCGACGCACATCATGCCGCCAAGCACCACGCCGAGCAGGATCGCGTTGGTGGTGCCCATGCTGTCGAGAAAACTCGTCAGCGCCAACAGCATCCCGGCGACCGGTTTGCCGACCACGTAAATCATCACCAGCCCGGTAAACAGACTGGCAAACAACGGGATGATCAGAATCGGTTTCAGCGCTTCCAGACTCTGCGGCAACGCTACATAACGGCTGATCGCCTTCGCCGCATAACCGGCGATAAAACCGGCGACGATGCCACCGATAAACCCGGCGCCCAACGTACTCGCGAGCAAGCCGCCAATCATTCCCGGCGCCAGGCCCGGACGGTCAGCAATCGAATAAGCGATGTAACCCGCCAGCAGCGGCACCATCAGTTTGAACGCGGTCTCGCCACCGATCTGCATCAGCGCCGCCGCCAGCGTGCCTTCTTCCTTGAACGCGGTGATGCCGAACACGAACGACAGCGCGATCATCAAACCGCCCGCCACCACCATCGGCAGCATGAACGACACGCCGGTCAGCAGGTGTTTATAGACGCCGGTTTTCTCTTGCCTGGCCGGTGCTTTGCCGTCACTCGCCGCGCTTTCCACAGCCCCTTCGGCCAAGGCTTTTTTCAGCGTGGCTTCGGACTGCTTCAACGCGATGCCGGTGCCGCAACGATAGATTTTCTTACCGGCGAAACGCTCGGTGGCGACTTCGATATCCGCCGCCAGCAACACCACATCCGCTTCAGCAATCGCCGCCGCGCTCAACGGGGTTTTCGCGCCCACCGAGCCTTGGGTTTCGACTTGCAGCTCATAGCCCAAACGCTTGGCAGTTTGCTGCAAGGCTTCGGCGGCCATGAAGGTATGAGCAACACCGGTCGGGCACGCGGTGATGGCGACGATGCGCGGCACACGCGACGCATCAGCGACCGGTTCAGCGGCGCTGGCAACGTAGACTGATGCCTCTTCCGCGCCACGCCGCAGCACCGCTTCGACATCCTGTAGCGCCTGTGCCGGGGCAATCTGGAAAACTCGCTTGCCGACAAAACGCGTCATGTCGACCGCCCCCGTGGCGACCAACAAAACCCACTCCGCCGCGGCAATCGTCGCCGCCGACAATTCGCGTTCCGGGTGCGCCGCATCGACCACTTCAACGCTGGTGCTCCAGCCCTGACGCTGCGCCGCCGCATCAAGCAAACGCGCACACAGCACACTGGTGACCATGCCGTTCGGGCAAGCCGTAACAATGGCTAATTTCATGACAAACCCTCTTATTGTTCTGTCAGGGGGCGCACGCGCACGCCCTGTTCGAGCTGCGCCAGTTGCGCACGGTCGTGGATGCCGAAACCGATCTGGGTCACCGCCATCGCCGCAATCGCGGTGGCCGTGCGCAGGGTCTGCTCGGGCGTGTCGGCGCTGAGCAAACCGTGGAGCATGCCGGCCAGCAACGAATCACCGGCACCGACCGTGCTGGCGACGCTGACCTTCGGCGGCGTGGCGTGCAGCGCCGAACCGACGCTGAACCAGTTCACGCCGTCAGCACCGTGGGAGATCACCACGTGCTCGATGCCTTGCGCATGCAAACGCGCCGCTGCCTGCGCTTCCGCCGTGTGCGAAACCACCTCGCAACCGAGCGCATCGGCGAGTTCTTCAGTGTTCGGTTTGATCAGCCATGGACTGGCTTTCAATGCTTCGCGCAACGCTTCGCCGCTGGAATCGAGGGCGACTTTCAAGCCGAGCTGATTGAGCCGTTCGATCAGCTCACGCAACCACTGCGCCGTGACGCCACGCGGCAAACTGCCGGCGACCACCACCGCGTCATGACCCGGTGCAATCTGCCCCAAACGATCAAGCAACGCCTGCTGCGCGGCAGCATCGACCACCGGCCCCGGGCCGTTGATGTCGGTGATGCGGCCGTCCTGTTCAGCGACTTTGATGTTGCTGCGCGTCTCACCCGGCACGCGGATAAATGCGTCGACAAAACCACGCTTGGCGAACAGGGTTTCGAACGCTTGCAGATTGTCTTCGCCGAGAAAGCCACTGACCGTCAGTTGATGACCGAGGTCGGCGAGCACCTGCGCGACGTTCACGCCTTTGCCGGCGGCATGGGTGTGCATCTCGTCGCTGCGGTTGACCTGACCGGCGTCCAGCCGTGGCAGTTCGACGGTAAGGTCGAGCGCCGGGTTGAGGGTCAGGGTAAGAATCTTGGCCATTACAGGGCCTCCACTAATGCGCGCACTTCGTTGGCGCTGCCCACGGCCAGGGCCTGTTGAGCAAGGGTTTGCGCCTGCGTCAGGCTGAGTTCACGGATGCGCGCCTTCACTTCAGCAATGCTGCGCCCGGACACGCTGAGCTCATCGACACCGAGACCAACCAGCACCGGCACCGCCAGCGGATCCGCCGCCAACTCACCGCAAACACCGACCCATTTGCCGTGGGCATGGGCCGCGCGCACGGTGATGTCGATCAGTTGCAGCACTGCCGGGTGCAGGCCGTCCGCCTGCGCCGACAAGGTCGGATGACCACGGTCGATGGCCAGGGTGTATTGCGTGAGGTCGTTGGTGCCAACGCTGAAGAAGTCGACTTCCTTGGCCAGCACCGGCGCCAGCAATGCGGCGGACGGCACTTCGATCATGATCCCCAGTTGCAGATCGGCGACCGGGATTTCCAGACGCAGACGCTCGGTCATGTCGCGGGCCTGACGCCATTCTTCAACGCTGCCGACCATCGGGAACATGATCCGCAACGGACGGTTATCCGCCGACCGCAGCAGGGCGCGCAGTTGCGCTTCCATGATCTGCGGACGTTGCAAGGTCAAGCGAATGCCGCGCACGCCGAGGAACGGATTTTCTTCTTTGGCGATCGGCCAATACGGCAGCGGTTTGTCGCCGCCGACATCCAGCGTGCGAACGACCAGCGGACGCCCGGCGAGGCCGTCGAGCACACGACGATATTCAGCTTCTTGCGTGGCCTCGTCCGGCGCTTGCGAATGGGCCATGAAAATCAGTTCGGTGCGCAGTAGACCGATGCCTTCGGCGCCCTGCTCTACCGCGCTGATTACGCCCGCGCTTTCACCGATGTTGGCAAACACTTCGACCGCGTGACCGTCGGTGGTGTGTGCCGGTTGGTGGCGCTGTTCGGCGGCAATCTTCAAGCGTTGTTCGCGGGTGTCGCGTTCTTCAGTGGCTCGTTGCAGGGTCGCAGCATCGGCGTCGACATGCAGGCGACCGCGTTGACCGTCGAGCAGCAACGGCGTGCCCGGCGCCAGCAACAACACTGCGGCGCCAGCACCGACCAGCGCCGGAATCCCGAGCGCTCGCGCAACGATGGCACTGTGCGCGGTGGCGCCGCCGCGTGCGGTGAGAATCCCCGCCACACGCGCCGGATCCAGCCGCGCGACGTCGGACGGGCCGACCTCGTCCATCACCAGAATGTACGGTTGCTCAGGCTCGCTCGGGGTTTGCACACCACACAGTTGCGCCAGCACGCGGCGGCCGATGTCACGCAGATCCGCCGCGCGCTCGGCGAGCAAGGCGTCTTGCAGCGATTCCTGTTGTTTGGCCGCCGCTTCGATCACCGCCATCCACGCCGCTTCGGCGCTTTCGCCTTGCTTGAGGCGGGTGTCGACTTCGTCGGTGAGTTCCGGGTCGTCGAGCATCTCCTGATGGGTGATGAAGATCTCGCGGATGGCTTTGGCCTTGCTGCGTTCAATCAGACCCTGAATGTCGTTGCGCACATCGCTGAGCGCTTGTTTGAGGCGCTCGCGTTCGATCGCGGCGGACTCGCCCCGCATCGGGTAATCGATGGTTTGTTGTACTTGAATATGCGCCGGGCCGATGGCAATGCCGGGCGCGGCGGGGATGGCTTGCAACTGAGTGCCGGACGCCGGGGCGACCAGCACTTCAGCGATGTCGGCAAAAACTTCACGGTGCTCACTGATGGCGGGCAGCGGCTCGACTTCTTCACCGAGACCTTCCTCGATAGCCGCAAGCAAGGCCGGCAAGGCGTCGCCAGCGATGCTCGGTTCGGCAATCAGCTCAAGCACCTGACCGCGACGGGCGCCGAGGCTGAGCAGTTTGCTCAAACTCTTCACCGATACAGCACTGTCCTGACCGTCGACGATGCGCACACGAATCTCACCATCAAAACGCTTCGCCAGTTGCGCGAGGATCTTCGCCGGACGCGCGTGCAAGCCGTGGGCGTTGGCCAGCGCAATGCGCGCGCTCGGCCAGTCGGCGGGCAATTCACCGCCGAGCACTTCAAGGACTTTGCGGCTGCTGGTGGCGCGGCCCAATTCATGGCCGCGACCTTCGATCAGCAATGCACACAAACGTTCGAGCAGCGCCTGGTGCGCTTCGCCGAGGCTGGCCAGACAGAACAGACCGCTGAGCGGCTGGCCGAGGTAGCGCATCGGTTTGTCCGGCGTGACGAACGCCAGGCCCGGACGCTTCACCGTTTGTTCGCTGTGCAACCACCACAAGCCGTCGCCCAGCGGCAGCGCTTCGACCTGTTGCAGCACCGCCGAGAAACCGTTGCTCACACAATCGGCCTGACGCAGCAAACGCGCGCCTCGCCAGACCAGTTCTTCGAAATCGTCAGCCGACACGCCGAGGCCGATCATCTGTGCATCCAGCGCCAGTTCCTGCGGCGCGCCTTGCAGCAGTTTCAGCAGCGCTTCCGGCGAACTGGCGCGACGCAGGGCCTGGCCCAGATCGGTCTCGCCGAGGGCGCGGGTCAGCAATTGCAGCAGACGCAAATGTTCGTCGGATTTGGCCGCGATGCCGATCGCCAGATAAACGATCTGGCCATCGCCCCAATCCACACCCTCAGGGAATTGCATCAGGCGCACGCCCGTGGCGAACACCTGATCGCGGGTTTCCGGGGTGCCATGGGGGATGGCAATACCTTGACCGAGAAAGGTCGAGCCCTGCGCTTCCCGGGCCTGCAAACCGGCGAGGTAACCGTCGGCGACCAGACCATCCGCCACCAGATGATCGGCCAGCAGTTGCAAGGCAGCGGGTTTATCCACAGCCGATTGGCCCATGGATATCTGCTCTATAGTGAGCTCGAGCATGCAATCTCCTTTTTGACGCTGGATGCGCCAGGTATTGTTTTGAATGGTCACAGCTTAGGCGCTGGATTGCTTCGCTTTTCAGCGGCAGTTTTGGCGGTTTCACGGCAGAACCGGCCAAAGGCGTCTAAAACGTAGAAAATACGCTTGCTGAAACGTTTAATCTAGATTGATCGGCACGTTACTCGATAATGTCCCATCCTTGAAGTCCAACTTGTCGGATGCGTTGCGACAATAGTCGTCTGCCCTAATCGGGTAGGATTGGCGAAAATGTTGCGGCAAGCTCGAAAAAACAAGGAAATCCCGGGTTGAAACTCAGTGATATCGCGCGGTTGGCCGGAGTGTCCGTGACCACCGCCAGCTACGTCATCAACGGCAAGGCCGAACAGCAGCGCATCAGCACCGCCACCGTCGAACGTGTGCGGGCGGTGGTCGATCTGCATGGCTTTACACCCAATCCTCAAGCGGCCGGGCTGCGCAGTCGGCATACGCGCACGCTGGGTTTTATCCTGCCGGATCTGGAAAACCCCAGTTACGCGCGGATCGCCAAGCTGCTGGAGCAAGGTGCGCGAGCGCGCGGCTATCAACTGCTGATCGCCAGCTCGGACGATGCGCCGGACAGCGAGCGCCAGTTGCTGCAACTGTTCCGCGCGCGTCGTTGCGATGCGCTGATCGTCGCCAGTTGCCTGCCGGCCGGTGATGACAGTTATCGGCAGTTGCAGGCCAAGGGCACGCCGATCATCGCCATCGACCGGGTCATGGAGCCGGAGCATTTTTGCTCGGTGATCAGTGACGACCGCGAGGCCAGTCAGCACCTGACGCAAAGCCTGCTCGAACCGCAGCTCAAGCAAATCGTACTGCTCGGTGCGCGGCCTGAGCTGAGTATCAGCCAGGAACGTGCCGCCGGTTTCAAACAAGCCTTGGCCGATTTCAAAGGCGAAGTGCTCGTGGAGCACGCCGAAGCCTTCAGCCGCGAATGTGGCAAGCAATTGATGGAAGAACTCCTGCAACGTCTGGGGCATTTGCCCGACGCGCTGGTGACAACTTCCTACGTGCTGTTGCAGGGCGTGTTCGATGCGCTGCATGACTTCCCGTTGAAATCGCGGCCGCTGCGCCTCGGCACCTTTGGCGACACGCAGTTGCTGGATTTCCTGCCGTTGCCGGTCAACGCCATGGCCCAGCAGCACCAATTGATCGCCGACAAGGCGCTGGAACTGGCGCTCGCTGCCGTCGAGCAATCGGAATACAAGCCCGGCGTGCAGGCCATTGCGCGAACCTTCAAGCAGCGTATTCACCGGGACTGAGCCGTGGAGCTGATCGACAGCCACACCCACCTCGACTTCCCCGACTTCGACGCCGATCGCCCGGCGTTGCTCGCCGAAAGCCGCGCCCTCGGGGTGCGGCGGATGGTGGTGTTGGGCGTGTACGAGGGCAACTGGCAACGGGTGTGGGATCTGGTGCAGAGCGATGCTGATTTGCACGCGGCGTTCGGCTTGCACCCGGTGTATCTCGATCAACATCGTCCTGAAGATTTGACGGCACTCGGTGATTGGCTGACCCGATTAAAGGGTCATCGACAGTTGTGCGCGGTCGGCGAGATCGGTCTGGATTACTTCATCGAAACGCTGGATCGCGAGCGGCAACAGTCGTTGTTCGAAGCACAGCTGCAACTCGCTGCGGATTTTCAATTGCCGGCGCTGATCCATGTGCGGCGCAGCCATGCAGCGGTGATCGCCACGCTCAAGCGCTTCAAGCTCAAACGCGCGGGGATCATCCACGCCTTTGCCGGCAGCCGTGAAGAGGCGCGGGAGTACATCAAACTCGGTTTCAAACTGGGTCTGGGCGGCGCGCCGACGTGGCCGCAGGCGTTGCGTATGCATCGGGTATTGGCGGACTTGCCGCTGGACTCGATCGTGCTGGAAACCGATTCACCGGACATGGCGCCGGCAATGTTTCCCGGTGTCCGCAATACACCGGCGCACTTGCCGGCGATTTGCGCGGCATTGGCTGAATTGATGCAGATCCCCCCACAACAACTCGCCGCCGCGAGCACCGCCAACAGCTGCGAAGTGTTCGGCTGGTAACACATCTCACCCTGTAGGAGCTGTCGAGTGAAACGAGGCTGCGATCTTTTGATCTTTGAAATCAAGAGCAAAAGATCGCAGCGTGCCGCAGCTCCTACAGGGGGTTTGTGTATGGCTCAGACGCGGAAGGCGCTGATCAGTTGTTTTAGCTCGACGACCTGGGCAGACAGCGCGCGACTGGCGTCTTCGGTCTGGTGCGCGCCTTGCGCCGTGCGCTCGCCGGCGCGATTGATCTCGACGATGTTCTGATCAATGTCATGGGCCACCGCCGTTTGCTGCTCCACCGCCGCCGCAATCTGCTGGTTCTGATCGACGATCATGCCCACAGCGCCGAGTATGTTTTCCAAGGCCTGCTGTACCTTTTCCGACTGCCCGACCGTGCCATTGGCCATCTGATGGCTGACGCCCATGGCCTTCACCGCCGCGCCGACACCGCCGTGCAACTTGGCGATCATCTGCTCGATCTCTTCGGTCGATTGCTGAGTGCGTTTGGCCAGCGTGCGTACTTCGTCCGCCACTACCGCAAAACCGCGGCCCTGCTCGCCAGCCCGCGCGGCTTCGATTGCGGCGTTGAGCGCCAGCAAGTTGGTCTGCTCGGCGATGCTTTTGATCACTTCCAATACGCGGCTGATCGACTGGCTGTCGCTCGCCAGTTGATTGATCACCAGCACCGACTGATCAATCTCGCTGGCCAACGCAGCAATGCTGCCCTGCTGCGACTCGACCAATCCACGCCCGCTGAGGGTTTCGTTATTGACGCTGTGGGCGCTGCTCACCGCCGCTGCGGCACTGCGCGCGACTTCCAGCGAGGTCGCCGACATCTGATTCATCGCCGTCGCCACTTGCTCGATCTGCGTGCGTTGCCCCGCGACTGCCTGATTACTCTGCGCCGAGACGTTTTCTACCTGCCCAGCCTGACGCTCGACTTCGCCAACTGTCTGGCCGACACGTTCGATCAGGTCGTGAATCTTCCTCACCGTGCCGTTAAACACTTCGCCCAACTCACCCAACTCATCGCGGCTATTGGCTTTGAAGTTGACCGTCATGTCACCCGCCGCAACCTTGTCCATCATCGCGCCGAGGCGTTTGAGCGTGGTGCGGGTCGAGGCGTAGAAACCACCATAGAGATAGAAAATCAGTACAAACACCACCGACAGCGCCACAGCCTGCAAGATCATGTGCGTGCGGTTATGCGCCAGACGTTGCTGCAATTGGCTGTCGAGAAATTTCAGCGAAGCTTCGTTGAGCGCGTAGGTTTTATCCATCAACGCGGTGACCTGGTCGTAAAACGCCTGCCACGGCGCATCGAGGGTGTCGGCCATCACCACCTGTTCTTCGAACAATTCGCTGGCTTGCTTCAGCGATGCCTTGCTGTTGTCGGCCTCGACGCTGAGGTCGTCCCGCGAGGATTTGCTGGAAGCGAGGGCGTCCTGCAGTTTCAAGCCGTACTCGCCCTGGAGTTTTTCGATCTTCACCAGCAGTTCGTCGAACCGCGTACTGGAGGCACTGTTGAGAAAGCCCTGCGCCAGCGAGTACGAACCGATCGCCCGGCCTTCGCCGAGGGTTTGGGTGACGCCGGGGGTGATCAGGGTGACCAGCTCGCTGAGCTGACGGATATCGCCCTGATTGTCGCGGCTCAAACCAGCCTGGCTGGTGATGATCTGGCTGAAAATCTGCGCACTGGCGAGTAATTTGCCGATCAGCGCACTTTTGCTTTGCAGTGAGCTTTCCACTTGCTGGGCTTTGAACGCGGCAATCATTTCATCGCGTTTGCCGTCGAACACCTTGATCTGCTCGGGATCGTCGGCCATCGCCGTCAGCCCTTGCAGGCGTGTCAGCACGGCTTGTTCGAGGCTGGTGATTTTCGATTCGATGTTGCCCGCCTTGCCAGACTGGCCAAGGGTGACGTTGATCTGCACCAGATTGTTGAGGGTTTCCAGATCCCGGCGCAGGGTCAGGCTGCTGCCCAGCAGATCGAGGCTCTGCAATTCGACGCGGGTGCCTTGGAATTCGCGATAGGAATCGCGCACCAGATAGAAATTGGTCACCAGCATCGGCACCAGGAACAGCACGCTGATCAAGCTGAACTTCATGCCGAAGCTCAGACGGTTCATCAGCGAGACGGCGGGATAGAGCAAGCTCTTCACTGGAAGTCTCCCTTGGTTTTTCTTGTTTTTATTGGCAGGCGCGGGACGACAGCAGATAGCCACTATCCGGCGCCATCACTGTATAGCTCAAATCGGCGGGAGGTTTTGTAACTTAAGGTTAACGAAAAAAAAGATCGCAGCCTGCGGCATCTCCTACAAAAACCAATCTCTGTAGGAGCTGCCGCAGGCTGCGATCTTTTGATCTTTGTTTAAATCAGTGAATCAAGACTGTCCACAGCGCAAACCCGGCATACCACAACACCGCCGCGCGCAGCAGCAGTTCCCACAGACTGTCGAGGGTAGTAATGCCTTCCGGCCCGACCGCAGCGGGCGGGATCTCCCCCGCTGCCAAGCCGACCTTGTTGATCAGTTGCGCAGCGCTGATATTCCAGTTCAGCAACTCATGCAACATCACCCGGCCAACCGCAACGAAATTGCCGACCAAGGCAAAACTCGCCGCCAGCAGTCGCACCGGTACCCAATCAAAGGCATGGCGCAATTGCGCGGCGCGTTCGACCAGCGCCGGGTTCGTGCCGTGTTCTTCAGCCAGCGCCAGCAAGCGATACGCCAACGCCGCCACCGGGCCGAGCACGAAGTACCAGAAGATCACCGCGAAAAAGCTCTGATAGGCCTCCCACAGCAAATGCCCTTGCACGCGATCGAGCAGCTCTTCGCCACTGTCGGCGCAGATATTCAGATCGCGCTTGGCGACATGCGCCGCCGCTTGCAGATCTTCACGGCGCCAGGCATCGCGGAACGGCCCGAGACCGCCGAGCAAATCGCCGCGTCCCAGACTGTAAATCACCACCAGCAGATGTACCGGCAACGCCAGCAGACCGTAAGCCACCGGTTCCAGCACCACCAGCAACAGCGCCAGCAGCGCCACCGGAAACAGCACCAGAATGGTCAGCACCAGCCACGGTTTACCCGCCAGTCGCTCGCTGCTTTCGAGTTTGTTCAGTTCGCGGATCCATCCGCCATCGCGTTGAACCCGATGGCGCAGGGCCGAGAACTTCTCGATCCAGACGGCCAGCAGTAACACCAGAAAACTCATTGTCCTTCCTCTTGTGCCAGGGCTGCGCGGTAACGCGCCCAGTCGAATGCCGGGCCAGGATCGGTCTTACGCCCGGGTGCGATGTCGCTGTGCCCGCAAATACGGGCGCCGGTGATGGCCGGAAATGCTCTTTGCAACTGACGGGTGAGCACGGTCAGCGCTTGATACTGCGCATCGGTGAAGGGCAGATCATCGGTGCCTTCGAGCTCAATGCCCACGGAAAAATCGTTACAGGTTTCGCGACCGTCAAAAATCGACACGCCCGCATGCCACGCCCGTTCCAGACAGGAGACAAACTGGGTGACCTTGCCGTCACGTTCAATCAGAAAATGCGCCGAGACGCGTAGGTCGGCGATCCCTGCAAAGTAGGGATGTTCGGTGACATCCAGACGGTTCTGGAAAAATTCCTGCACCTTGCCGGTGGCGAATTGCGCCGGTGGCAGGCTGATGTTGTGGATGACCAACAGGGAAACTTCGCCCGCCGGGCGTTCATTGAAATTGGGCGATGGGCACACCTGCACCCCGTGACACCACCCGCTAGCGGGATCCAGCTGCATAACGATTCCTTCAGCGCCGACTGTGTTGGCGTCCAGTATGCCGTGATCGGCACCCGGCGCGCGATCACTTGGAACGATTGAGTCGCCGCAGGTTGCCCAGCACCGACTCCAGTGCCCGGTCAAACAGCAAGGTGTCGTCCAGTGTTCGCGCGGCGCCACGCTGGAATTCCACCGCCAGTGCTGCGCGACTGCGCTCGAGGACTTTCATGCCAGTGCGGTCGACAAAGACGTATTTGTCAGTGGCGTCGATGATCGCCGCGAGTTTGCAGCGCAAGCTGTGTTCTTCGTCTTCCTGAAACGCCACCCAACTGCCCAGACGCAATTGATCGACCTGGCGCAGACCGGCGGCATCGTCCGGCAGATGCGTAGAGTTTTTCGCCATTGCGCCCTCATCGGCGGAAGGCAAAACAATCTGCTGCGAAACTTCGATCATCGGATCGGCCTCGCTGGCAGGTTCGAGCACCCTCACGTGCAGGGTTTCGAGCTCGCTGAAAAATTCGCTGGTGGCAAATGGATCGAATGCCGCACGAGTCAGGCCATCTCGCAGCGATTTGAGCAGGCCGGGCACCAAAGCCAACAGACGCAGACCGGATTCCGCGTCGTTGTGACGCTGCACGCTCCAGACCAGTTGTTCCATGGTCTGCACGTCGTCACGCCACTGGGCGGAAGCCTCGCCATGTTTGAGACAGGTCAGCAGCAGCACTTTGCTCCAGGCATCCTCAACAAACGTCACCACTGCCGGCGGCAACACTTTGCCCAACAGCGCTTGATTCAACGCCCGTTCGACCCGGCGCCTAGCCAGCTCGGTTTTCGCCCGGCCCTCTTCGGCATCGCGCAAACGTTGTTCAAGCAGTTCGCTGCGGCGGCGTTCGTCGCTGGTGAACGCGAGGAAGTCCGCCAACAGCTCGGAAAAAATTGCCGGATCGTCGACAAAATCCGTGAGCAGGCGCTGCACCACTTGTTCGATACGCAGATACAGGTTGTCGCGCGCTTCGTTGTCACTATCGCCCCAGCCCATTGCGGCAGCGGCGATTTCATTGAGCAGGCGCCGTGCCGGGTGGCTGCTGCGGCTGAAGAAACTCTTGTCGAGCACCGCCACTTTGAGCATCGGAATCTGCAATCGCGCGATCAGCGCTTTGAGCGAATCCGGCACATTACGGTCATCCAGAATGCATTCGAAGACCATGGCGATCAGGTTGATCACGTCTTCGTCCGCGCCCTCGACAATCCGTGATTTGCCACTTCTGAGGCTGACCCGCGTCAACAACTGTTCAAGCTGATTGCGCAGATCGAAATCGTCCTGCGCCGCGAGTGCCGGCACGTATTGTTGCAAGTGCGAGAGCAGACGCAGCAGGTCGCGGGTGCTGATCGGCTGCGTAGCAGCGCTGGGCTCGAGTGTTGGCGCGACGCTGCCGCGCACTTGCAGTAACAGTTCCTGCAACGCGGCGAAGACTTCTTGCACACCCTCGTCGGCCGGCAGCGGTTCTTCACTGTCTTCGCTGTGCACGTTGGCCATCGCGCGATCAAGCGCACGTCGCGCCGGCGCCGGCTTCAGCTCGGGCAGTACGCCGGTGACGCTGAGCAGTTGGTTGGCTTCGGCATACAACTGCTCGGTGTCGGCGAGGACATAGCGCTCGAACAGTTTGAGCAGGATCAGCTTGACCTTGATCTCCACGCCGAGGTTGCGCCCGGCCTGCAAGAAGTACTCACAGAGCATCGCCGGGGCGAGCGGGTTGTGCTGCGCGTCGAGAGGTTTGCCGAGCAAAACGCTGAGCCGTGCACTGAGTTGATCCAGCGCAAAGCCATCGCGCTTGAGCACCCGGCCAACCATGGTCTCAATCGCCACGCTGCGCTCCATGTCGTCGGTGCGTGGCGCCGACTCGTCGAACATCAGTGCGGGCGGCAAGGCGTTGGGTGAGGCGTCGTATTGAGTGAGGCCGACGAAAGCCTCGAAAAACAGTTCGAGAAAACCACGCTCGATGTTTTTGCGCTTCAGGCGCAGGTCGCGCATGGCTTCGAAAAAGATGTTCTGTTCGACGTCATTGCGTGCGCGATCCGCCATTTCGAAGAGAGTGTCGTCGGCGTTATCGAACAACTCCTGCAAGCCGTGGCGCAGTTGCTGCGCAGCCTTGTCGCGAACCTGAAGCAGAATCACAGGCAGGCGGGCGAGCGGCGAATGGTTCGCCTGATCCGTAGTCCCCTTGTGAAAAGGCACTACTTTCCCGTCGTTGTGCATCCAAGCCTCCTGAAACGGTGATTCAATCGGTCAAGCCAACCCGGATCCCCTGTGGGAGCGAGCCTGCTCGCGAAGGCGGTATGTCAGCCGCAGCAATGTCACTGAAAGAATGCATTCGCGAGCAGGCTCGCTCCCACAATTTCAATCAGGACGTCAAAGCCATGACGTCAAATGCAAGGCGGATTATCTTGCAAAAGGTGTCACCGCCGCTATAGCCGTCAGGGTTTCCCCTATACCTCGCCCCTTGCATTGACCACGTCGGCCGGCCTTTGCTCAAAGAAATTCGACCGGATGCAGTCAACCACGCACGTTCACGCCTTGGGTTGGCTCGCGCCATGCCCCTATAATCGAATCACTTTGTTTGTGGAGCCCGTTATGCCGAATCTACGTCTCGCCGATTTGACCGCCGAAATCGAAGCCAACGTGCGCCGTGCGTTGCTCGAAGACGTCGGCAGCGGCGACATCACCGCGCAACTGATCCCGGCCGAACGTCTGGCCAAAGCCACCATCATCACCCGTGACGACGCCGTCATCTGCGGCACAGCGTGGGTTGATACGGTTTTTCGTCAGCTCGACCCGCGCGTCGCGGTGCATTGGCAAGTAGTAGATGGTCAGCGGGTGAAACCCAATCAGCCGCTTTTTCATCTGGAAGGCCCGGCCCGTTCGCTGCTGACCGGCGAGCGCAGTGCGCTGAACTTCCTGCAACTGCTGTCCGGCGTGGCGACGCGGGCGCAGTACCTTGCGGATTTTGTCGGCGAGACTCAGGTCAAGCTGCTCGACACCCGCAAGACCCTGCCGGGGCTGCGTCTGGCGCAGAAATACGCAGTGACCTGCGGCGGCTGCCACAACCATCGCATCGGCCTTTACGACGCGTTCCTGATCAAGGAAAACCACATCGCTGCCAGCGGCGGAATCCCGCAGGCCATCGCGGCCGCGCACAAGATTGCGCCGGGCAAACCGGTGGAAATCGAAGTGGAAAGTTTGCAAGAGCTGAAAGAAGCGTTGGAAGCCGGCGCCGACATCATCATGCTCGATGAGCTGAGCCTGGGCGACATGCGCGAAGCCGTGCGCCTGAACGGCGGCAAGGCGAAACTGGAGGCCAGCGGTGGCATCAACGAAAGCACGCTGCTGCCAATCGCCGAAACCGGGGTGGATTACATCTCGATCGGCGCGATGACCAAGGATGTCAAAGCGGTCGACCTGTCGATGCGCTTGAGTCTTTAACAGCAGCGGCAAACTGCGAGCTACAAGCTACAAGCCACAGCGCTTTTGCTCCGACTTGTAGCTTGCCGCTTGAGACTCGCTGCTGCTCTTATACGACGAGATTATTCATCTCGCAGTACTCTTCCCAATCGACACCCAGCACTTCCGCCGCCTCTTTGTGCAGCACGAGGCGCTGCGCCTCGAACTCCTCCGGCGTGCTCGTGTACTTGAGCGTCAGTTCCCACGGCTGCAGGCCCTGGGCCTCGGCTTCGTCTTCGAATGCCCACTGAATCTGGTCTTTCTGATCGTCAGGACTCAAGTCCTTGATCTCTTCCAACAGCTGGGGCGCGTCGAGTTTGTATTTCTCCAGCGCTTGTTCGTGACGTTGCTCTTGAGTTAATTCGGTCATGGCGTTCTCGCTGATCGTAAGAATGGAGGATGGATCTGGATCATCAAGGATCTCTCTGACGCGGTTTTTTCCGGCCTTCGGAACCATTCGGGATCATCTGAAAACTGCTAAGCGATGCTCATGCAGGCACCGAATATAGGACGTTTGCATGACGAATTACACGGGTCTTTACATCTCTCTCACAAAAACTTTGACCTGAGGGACATAAATCGAGGGGGCATGAGGGAAATGGTGCCCGAGACAGGAATCGAACCTGCGACCTTCGCGTTACGAGTGCGCTGCTCTACCGGCTGAGCTACACGGGCGGTGGGCCAAACCTAGCACCGGTTTTCACAAAAGCAAAGATCGCAGCCTGCGGCAGCTCCTACATGATCGGGTTATCACACCACTTGTGTAGGAGCTGCCGCAGGCTGCGATCTTTTGATCTTTATGCCAGACAAAAAAATGCCCCACCGTTTTCACGGCGGGGCATTTTTATTGCGCTAACGCTTTGGGCTGATTAAACGCCCGAAGCCTTGGCTGCTGCCACGTCTTTGATGGACAGCTTGATACGGCCGCGGTTGTCCACGTCCAGTACCAGCACTTCCACTTCCTGGCCTTCTTTCAGGATGTCGGTCACTTTCTCTACGCGAGCGTCGCTCAGCATCGAAATGTGCACCAGACCGTCCTTGCCCGGCAGGATGTTGACGAATGCGCCGAAGTCGACGATGCGCTCAACCTTGCCCACGTAGATCTTGCCGATCTCGGCTTCAGCGGTGATGCCCAGAACGCGCTGACGTGCAGCTTCAGCAGCTTCCTTGGTTTCGCCGAAGATCTTGATCGAACCGTCGTCTTCGATGTCGATCGAAGCCTTGGTTTCTTCGCAGATCGCACGGATGGTCGCGCCACCTTTACCGATAACGTCACGGATTTTGTCGGTGTCGATTTTCATCGCGATCATGGTCGGAGCGTTGGCCGACAGTTCGGTACGCGACTGGCCAATGATCTGGTTCATCTGACCGAGGATATTCAGGCGCGCTTCCAGGGCTTGGCCCAGAGCGATTTCCATGATTTCTTCGGTGATGCCTTTGATCTTGATGTCCATCTGCAGCGCGGTAACACCTTTGGCGGTACCGGCTACTTTGAAGTCCATGTCGCCCAAGTGGTCTTCGTCACCGAGGATGTCGGTCAGAACGGCGAATTTCTCGCCTTCTTTAACCAGACCCATGGCGATACCGGCAACTGGCGCCTTCATCGGCACACCAGCGTCCATCAGGGCCAGGGAAGCGCCGCAAACGGAAGCCATCGAGCTCGAACCGTTGGATTCGGTAATTTCCGAAACCACGCGGATGGTGTACGGGAACACGTCAGCGGCTGGCAGCATGGCCGAAACCGAACGACGGGCCAGACGGCCGTGACCGATTTCACGACGACCAGCACCACCCATGCGACCACACTCGCCTACCGAGAACGGAGGGAAGTTGTAGTGCAGCATGAACGGGTCTTTTTTCTCGCCTTCCAGGGTGTCCAGCAGCTGTGCGTCACGGGCAGTACCCAGAGTCGCGACTACCAGAGCCTGGGTTTCACCACGGGTGAACAGCGCCGAACCGTGAGTCTTCGGCAGAACGCCGACTTCGATGTTCAGCGGACGTACGGTTTTGGTGTCGCGACCGTCGATACGTGGCTTGCCGTTTACGATGTTTTCGCGAACGGTGCGGTATTCGATTTCGCCGAAGGCAGCTTTGACTTCGCTGGACGAAGGCTGGCCTTCTTCACCGGACAGCTTGGCAACAACCTGATCCTTCAACTCACCCAGGCGAGCGTAACGGTCGGCCTTGATGGTGATGGTGTAAGCCTGGGAGATCGCTTCGCCGAACTCGGCACGGATAGCGCCCAGCAGTTCGGTGGCTTCTGGCGCAGGAGCCCAGTTCCAGGTTGGCTTGGCAGCTTCAGCGGCCAGTTCTTTAACCGCATTAATCACAACCTGGAATTCGTCGTGAGCAAACAGTACGGCGCCCAGCATCTGGTCTTCGGTCAGCTCTTTGGCTTCCGATTCAACCATCAGCACGGCGTCCGAAGTACCGGCAACGACCATGTCCAGGCTCGAAGCAGCTTGCTGCTCGTAAGTCGGGTTCAGCAGGTAGCCGGTGCTTTCGTGGAAAGCTACACGAGCGGCGCCGATCGGGCCGTCGAACGGAATACCCGAGATGGCCAGGGCAGCCGAGGTACCGATCATCGCAGCGATGTCCGGATCGGTCTTCTTGCTGGTGGAAACGACGGTGCAGACAACCTGCACTTCGTTCATGAAGCCTTCTGGGAACAGCGGACGGATCGGACGGTCGATCAGTCGGGAAGTCAGGGTTTCTTTTTCGGAAGGACGGCCTTCACGCTTGAAGAAACCGCCAGGGATCTTACCGGCAGCGTAAGTCTTTTCCTGGTAGTGAACCGACAGAGGGAAGAAGCCCTTGCCTGGATCGGCTTGTTTTGCACCGACTACAGTCACCAATACGCTGACGTCGTCGTCAACGGTGACCAATACTGCGCCGGAGGCCTGACGGGCGATACGGCCAGTCTCGAGGGTAACGGTCGATTGACCGAACTGGAATTTTTTGATTACCGGGTTCACGGTGTCCTACCTTCTTTGTGGCTCTTGGGGGAACTGGTTTCTTGCGAATTCTTGGGCAATGTCGGGAATCGGCCCAACGCCTGTCCAGGGTAAAACGTGTATCCAGATAAAACTTGAGGCTGGGAGCCTGCAAGCCGCCGGCGGTAAACCGCTGACGTCCGACAGACAACCAACCTCATAGCGCAATCACTGATTAGCGACGCAGACCCAGGCGACCGATCAGAGTCTGATAACGACCCAGATCCTTGCCTTTCAGGTAGTCCAGCAGCTTGCGACGCTGGTTTACCATGCGGATCAGACCACGACGGGAGTGGTGATCTTTACCGTTGGCCTTGAAGTGACCTTGCAGCTTGTTGATGTTGTGGGTCAGCAGTGCAACTTGCACTTCTGGCGAACCAGTGTCACCAACAGCTTGCTGGTAGTCAGCAACGATTTGAGCTTTTTCTTGAACGTCGAGAGCCATGAGGCAATCCTTTTATCAGGAAACTGTTTCAAAGAAACAGCTTCAACAGGCCAGGGACAAATCCCTGTATCTATAAATGAGTAGTGACCGTGCCTGTTAACAGCCACCCTCGCCAGCCTGCTTTGACACAGACCGGTTTCGGTCATTCCGACCGAATCAGTCGACGTGGCGCAATGCGCCCGTCTTCGCTCACTTCACCGATACCGATGAAGCGACCATTGTGATCCTGTACCCGCACCATGCCGAACTTCGGAGCATCCGGGGCACGTACCGGCTGGCCGTTGAGCCAGTAGAACGCGCTCGCTTCCGAGAAGTGCAGCAGCGGCCAATCCTGCAAGCCGCTGTCCGATGGCATCAGGAAGCGATCAACCGCTTCGTTGCCGCCTTCGGCATGTACCGCTTCCAGCTCTTCGAGGGTCACGGTCTGCGCCAAGGTGAAAGGCCCGGCCTGGGTACGGCGCAATTCAGCGACGTACGCACCACAACCGAGTTGCTCACCGATATCCTCCACCAGGGTGCGAATATAGGTGCCCTTGCTGCAATCCACCGCAAGACGCGCAGTATCGCCTTCGAAGGCCAGTAATTCCAAGCGCGCAATAGTAACAGAACGCGGTTCGCGCTCCACTACTTCGCCTGCACGCGCCAGCTTGTACAGCGGCTGGCCATCACGCTTGAGCGCCGAGTACATCGGCGGTATCTGACTGATTTGCCCACGAAATTTCGGCAATGCCGCTTCGACATCGGTGCGACCAACGGTCACCGGACGCTCCTGCAAAACCTCACCCTCGGCATCGGCCGTGGTGGTGGTCTTGCCCAGCTGCGCCAGGGTTTCATAGGCCTTGTCGGAATCGAGCAGGTATTGCGAGAACTTGGTCGCCTCGCCAAAGCACAACGGCAAGACGCCGGTGGCCAGCGGGTCGAGGCTGCCGGTGTGACCGGCCTTCTCGGCGTTGAGCAACCAGCGAACCTTCTGCAACGCGGCGTTGGAGGTAAACCCCAACGGCTTGTCGAGCAGGATAATGCCGCTGACGTTACGACGGATACGTTTGACCTGAGCCACCGAATTACTCCTTGGTGTCTTCAGGTTCAGCAGCGACCGGGTGCTGATTGTCTTCAGCCACGGCACGCTCGATCAGCGCTGACAAATGCGCGCCACGCACGACGGATTCGTCGTAGTGAAAGTGCAGTTGCGGCACGCTGCGCAGCTTCATTTCACGGGCCAGTTGCATGCGCAGGAAACCTGCGGCGGCATTCAGCACCTTGATGCTTTGCGCGATGTCTTCAGCGTTGTCCTGCCCCATTACGGTGATGAAAATCTTCGCGTGACCGACGTCACGGCTGACTTCAACAGCGGTAATGGTGACCAGACCCACACGTGGATCTTTGACTTCACGACGGATCAGTTGGGCCAGCTCGCGCTGCATCTGATCGCCGATACGTTGGGTACGGCTGTATTCTTTTGCCATGATTTTGTTACCTGTTACTGCCCTGCGGTGAAACCCGCAAGGTCTGAAAGCGGCAAACGCCCGGCCTGACAAATGCCAGACCGGGCGTTGCGTTTAGAGTCCTTGTGATGCGCCACACCCTTGAGTGCGGCCGGCCATCACGGCTCCTGAAGTGCGCGAGTTAGAGGCTGCGAGCAACCTGAACCTTCTCGAAGACTTCGATCTTGTCGCCGACTTTAACGTCGTTGTAGCTCTTAACGCCGATACCGCATTCCATGCCGGCACGTACTTCGGAAGCGTCATCCTTGAAGCGGCGCAGGGATTCCAGCTCGCCTTCGAAGATAACGATGTCTTCACGCAGTACGCGGATCGGACGGTTACGGTGCACAACACCTTCGATCACCATGCAACCAGCGATCGCGCCAAACTTCGGCGAACGGAACACGTCACGCACTTCGGCGATACCCAGGATGTTCTCGCGAACATCGCTGCCGAGCATACCGGTCAGGGCTTTCTTGACGTCTTCGATGATGTCGTAGATCACGTTGTAGTAACGCATATCCAGACCTTCCTGCTCGACGATCTTCCGTGCGCCAGCATCGGCACGCACGTTGAAGCCGAACAGTACAGCGTTCGAAGCCAGTGCCAGGTTAGCGTCGGATTCGGTGATACCACCCACGCCGCCGCCTACTACGCGCACTTGTACTTCGTCGTTGCCCAGGCCATTCAAGGCACCGTTCAACGCTTCCAGCGAACCACGGACGTCGGATTTGAGGACGATGTTGAGCGTCTTCTTCTCTGCCTGACCCATGTTTTCGAAGATGTTTTCCAGCTTGCCGGCGTGAGCGCGAGCCAGTTTGACTTCGCGGAACTTGCCTTGACGGAACAGAGCCACTTCACGGGCTTTCTTCTCGTCAGCAACAACGCTCATCTCGTCGCCAGCGTCCGGGGTACCGTCCAGGCCGAGGATCTCGACTGGGATGGAAGGACCGGCTTCTTTGATTGGCTTGCCGTTCTCGTCGAGCATGGCGCGCACGCGGCCATAGTTCGAACCGACCAGCACCATGTCGCCTTGGCGCAGGGTACCGTCTTGAACCAGAACGGTTGCAACCGGGCCACGACCTTTGTCGAGACGCGATTCAACCACAACGCCACGGCCAGGAGCCGATGGTGTTGCTTTCAGTTCGAGAACTTCAGCTTGCAGCAGAACGGCTTCCAGCAGCTCGTCCACGCCAGTACCGACTTTCGCCGAAACCGGAACGAACGGCGTATCACCGCCCCACTCTTCAGACGTCACGCCGTGAACCGACAGTTCGCTACGGATGCGATCAAGATCGGCGCCCGGCTTGTCGATTTTGTTCACTGCTACAACCAGTGGAACGCCAGCCGCTACCGCGTGCTGAACAGCTTCAATGGTCTGCGGCATCACGCCGTCGTCCGCTGCAACCACCAGGATCACGATGTCAGTCGCCTTGGCACCACGAGCACGCATTGCGGTAAACGCGGCGTGACCCGGGGTGTCGAGGAAGGTGACCATGCCGCGTTCGGTTTCAACGTGGTACGCACCGATGTGCTGGGTGATACCACCGGCTTCGCCAGCAGCTACCTTGGCACGACGGATGTAGTCGAGCAGGGAAGTTTTACCGTGGTCAACGTGACCCATTACGGTCACAACTGGCGCACGGGAGAACGACTCACCTTCAAACTTCAGGGACTCGGCCAGGGAATCTTCCAGGGCGGTGTCGCTGACCAGGGTCACTTTGTGGCCCAGTTCTTCGGCTACCAGTTGAGCAGTTTCCTGATCAAGCACCTGGTTGATGGTCGCTGGAGTACCCAGTTTGAACATGAACTTGATGATTTCAGCAGCCTTGACCGACATCTGATTGGCGAGATCGCCAACAGTGATGGTCTCGCCGATCTGCACATCACGCACGACAGGGCCGGTTGGGCTCTGGAAACCGTGCGCGTTGCGCTTCTTCAGCTTGGCCTTGCCGCGACCACCACGACGGAAGCCATCGCTTTCTTCGTCGGTAGTGCGTGGCGCCACACGTGGAGCCGGCGCTTTTTCTTTGACCGAGGCGCGATGCGGAGCGTTTTTGCGCTCGCCATCACCGCCACCGCTGCGACGATTGTTATCGTCAGCACGTGGCTTGTCCGGACGGCGCTGTTCGTTCTGCTTGTTGCGAACTTCAGCAGACGGAGCTGGAGCAGCGGCAGCGACCGGTGCGCTTTCGCGTACAGGTTCGGCAGCGGCAACCGGCGCAGCAGCAGGGGCGCTATTAGCATTCTGCGCAGCAGCAGGCTGGTTACGCGCTTCTACTTCGGCGCGTTGCTTGGCTTCTTCTTCAGCCTTCTGACGGGCAGCATTTTCTACTGCGCGACGCTCATCCAGTTCACGCTTGCGCTCGGCTTCGATTTCTTCCGGGCTGCGCTGTACGAAAACTTTCTTTTTGCGGACTTCAACGCTGATGCTTTTGCTGCCAGCAACACGCAGGGTGCTGGTGGTTTTACGCTGCAGCGTGATCTTGCGTGGTTCTTCCACTTTCGCCTTGTGGCTGCTTTTCAAGTGAGTCAGCAGGGACTGCTTCTCACTGTCAGTCACATTTTCTTCGGCGGCGGTGTGCGGCAGACCTGCCTCACGCATCTGCTGCAACAGGCGCTCTACCGGTGTTTTGACCTCATCGGCCAGTTGTTTCACCGTGACTTGCGTCATGCACTTCTCTCCTCAGGCCGCGCCTAATTACTCGAACCAGTGGGCTCGGGCGGCCATGATCAACTTGCCGGCACGATCATCGTCAATGCCGTCGATGTCGAGCAGGTCGTCAATAGACTGCTCGGCCAGGTCTTCGCGGGTAATTACGCCGCGCACCGCCAGTTCCATCGCCAAATCCTTGTCCATACCCTCAAGCGAGAGCAGGTCTTCGGCCGGATGGGCGTCTGCCAGCTTTTCCTCAGTAGCGATGGCTTTGGTCAACAAACGATCCTTGGCACGAGCGCGAAGCTCGTTGACGGTATCTTCGTCAAAGCCGTCGATGTTGAGCATTTCTTCCACCGGTACGTAGGCAATCTCTTCCAGGCTGGTGAAGCCTTCATCTACCAGCACCTGAGCCAGGTCTTCGTCGACTTCCAGCTCGTCGATGAAGTTGCGCAGGATGTCGCCGGTTTCTGCTTGCTGCTTAGCCTGGATGTCCGATTCGGTCATCACGTTCAGGGTCCAGCCAGTCAACTGGCTGGCCAGACGCACGTTCTGACCACCGCGACCGATGGCCTGAGCCAGATTGTCTGCGCCAACGGCGATGTCCATTGCGTGGGCATCTTCGTCAACGATAATTGCCGCAACCTCAGCCGGGGACATGGCGTTGATCACGAACTGAGCCGGGTTGTCGTCCCAAAGAACGATATCAACACGCTCACCGCCCAACTCACCCGACACTGCCTGGACGCGCGAACCGCGCATACCGATGCAAGCACCTTGTGGGTCAATGCGTTTGTCCTTGGAGCGGACGGCGATCTTGGCGCGCGAACCCGGATCACGGGACGCTGCCATTACTTCGATCAGGCCTTCAGCAATTTCCGGCACTTCGATGCGGAACAACTCGATCAGCATTTCCGGCGCGGTACGCGACAGGATCAGCTGCGGGCCGCGGTTCTCGGTGCGGATTTCCTTGAGCAGCGCACGCAGACGCACGCCGACACGGAAGGTTTCGCGAGAAATGATGTCTTCACGGGCCAGCAACGCTTCAGCGTTGTTACCCAGATCGACGATCACGTTGTCGCGGGTGACTTTCTTCACGGTGCCGGAGATGATTTCTCCCAGGCGCTCGCGATAAGCGTCGACCACTTGAGCGCGCTCGGCTTCACGCACTTTCTGCACGATGACTTGTTTGGCAGTCTGTGCAGCAATGCGGCCGAACTCGATGGATTCGATCTTTTCTTCGACGACGTCGCCAACGTTGGCACCCGGATGCGTTTCAGCAACCTTGCTCGGCCAGGTTTCGATGGCCGGATCGTCGAGATCATCCTCTTCGACGACCGTCCAGCGACGGAAAGTTTCGTATGCCCCGGTGTGGCGGTTAATTTCCACACGCAGGTCAACTTCGTCTTCAAAACGCTTTTTGGTAGCAGTGGCCAAAGCCAGCTCCAGCGCTTCAAAAATTACGCTTGCCGGTACGCCCTTTTCATTGGATACCGACTCAACAACCAGCAGTACTTCTTTGCTCATCGTACGCCTCGCCTTTCGCAAGCCATTGGATCCGCGGGATCCGCGTCTCAGTCAAAACTGGGAATAATGTTGGCCTTGTCGATCATATCGATCGGCAACAGGAATTCATGGTCGTCTACCTGCACCACGACATCCTGTTCTTCTACACCGCGCAGAAGGCCCTGAAAGTTGCGTCGACCTTCAAAAGGCGAGCGCAGCTTGATCTTCACTTGTTCACCGACAAACTGGGCGAACTGCTCAATAGTGAACAGTGGGCGCTCCATGCCAGGCGAGGAAACTTCAAGGGTGTATTCAACGGTGATTGGATCTTCAACATCCAGCACACCACTGATCTGACGGCTGACAATGGCGCAATCGTCCACCAGCACGCCACCCTCTTTATCGATATAAACGCGCAACATCGAGTGACGACCCTGAGCCGAAAACTCGATACCCCAGCATTCATAGCCCAGGGCCACGACCACCGGGGCCAGCAAGGCCTGCAACTCTTCTAGCTTGCTCGACACCTGAACCCCCTAGTGCATGATATGTGCATGCTTTGCAAAATAAAAAAATGGGCGAAACGCCCATCCTTGAAACGCCGTCGAACAGCGGCGTTGAAAGTGTCCAGCTAACAAAAAGCCCCTGAAAAGGGGCTCCTTAAACTGGTTGCGGGGGCCGGATTTGAACCGACGACCTTCGGGTTATGAGCCCGACGAGCTACCAGACTGCTCCACCCCGCGACAAAGCTGGGGCGGAAGTATACGACCGATCCCTTATAGGGTCAATGTAACCTTCCACCTGCAAGAAAGCCCGCAACAGCGGGCTCTCCTGACTAATTGGTACCGAGAAGGGGACTCGAACCCCTACACCCTATGGGCACAACCACCTCAAGGTTGCGTGTCTACCAATTCCACCACCTCGGCAAAACTACGTTTGAAACCCTTCTTACTTCTGCTCTTGAGCTGGAGGTACGTCAGTCGCTGGAGTAGCCGACTTTTGCTCTTGAAGCACCGGGACATCATCAGAAGCCGG
Organism: Pseudomonas rustica; assembly: GCF_049959085.1. Classification (NCBI taxonomy): domain Bacteria; kingdom Pseudomonadati; phylum Pseudomonadota; class Gammaproteobacteria; order Pseudomonadales; family Pseudomonadaceae; genus Pseudomonas; species Pseudomonas rustica. The sequence continues at coordinate 4,710,250 of NZ_CP188200.1, forward strand.
TTGTTGTTGCTTAGGTACTTCCAACACTGCCGGGTTTGGCAAACCTGCTTGAGTCAGCTGGTGAGCTTTCTCTTTAGCAAAGTAACCTAACCCTAAGCTGGTTATGAAGAAACCGGCGGCAAGTATAGCAGTAAACTTACTAAGAAAGGTAGAGGAACCTTGGCTTCCGAACACAGTATTTGAAGCACCTGCTCCGAAAGACGCGCCAGCGTCCGCACCCTTACCCTGCTGCAGCAAAACCAGAGCAACTACGCCCAATGCACCCAGCAGATGAAAAACGACTACGACTGTTTCCAGCATTTTTTCAGTTTCCCGCGGCGCGACAGATCGCACCGAACTCATCTGCATTCAGGGAAGCTCCACCAATGAGCCCCCCATCGATATCCGGCATGCCGAACAGTTCGACCGCATTGGCCGCCTTCACGCTGCCGCCGTATAGAAGCCGCACACCTCGTGCGACTTCAGAATTCTCTGCCGCCAACTGCTCGCGAATGGCTTTATGCACATCCTGCGCCTGTTGCGGCGTTGCAGTCAGTCCGGTGCCAATGGCCCAGACAGGCTCGTAAGCAATGACTGCTTTTGCAAAAGCACCAACACCCAGCTCCTCGATGATACTGCCCAGCTGACGCCCGACAACCTCAAGAGTTTTCCCGGCTTCGCGCTGCTCGAGGGTTTCCCCTACACACAACACCGGAATCAAGCCACATGCCTGTGCCGCTGCGAACTTGCGATTCAGCATCCCGTCTCGCTCACCCATGATCTGGCGGCGTTCGGAGTGCCCGACAAGCACAAGGGAACAACCTGCATCCACCAACTGACTCGGTGCAATTTCACCGGTCAATGCACCTTGCATGGATTCCACCGCAGAATTCTGCGCACCGACCGAAATCGATTTACCTTTCAAGCCATCAACCACTTGATTGATATACAAGCAAGGCGGGAATACCGCGACATCAACACCGCTTGGCAAGGCCAGATGACGAAGGCCGTTGATCAGCTCAGCGACGCTGGCGCGGGTACCGTGCATCTTCCAGTTACCAGCTACCATAGGGCGACGCATGCTGTACCTCGTCGGTCAAAGTGGGCGCAGATGTTACCCAACACAATCATGCCTTGCAAGCCGAATCAGGCAGAAACTTCAGTTACCAGTTTTGCCAGTTCTTCGGCGTAGCTGCGAACCTGGGTTTCGTCCTCGCCTTCGACCATGACGCGCACCAGAGGCTCTGTCCCGGACTTGCGCAAAAGCACACGACCACGACCCGCCATTGCCTGGGTCACACGCGCACTGGCTTCCTTGACAGCAGGATGCTCCAGCGGATTATCGCCGCCGCCAAAACGCACGTTGATCAGCACTTGAGGGCACTTGCGCAGCGCCTGACGGCTTTGCGCCAGACCCTCGTTACGAGTCTTGAGCGCCATCAGCACCTGCAACGCCGCGATGATCGCATCACCGGTCGTGGTGTGATTGAAGCAAACGATGTGCCCGGAATTTTCACCACCGACCAGCCAGTTGCGTTCGAGCAATTCAGCAATCACATAGCGGTCACCGACATTGGCACGGATAAACGGAATTGAAAGCTCCGCCAGCGCCAACTCAAGACCCAGGTTGCTCATCAGTGTACCGACTACGCCGCCCTGCAGCTTGCCGCGCTCATGCAGGTCACGGGCGATGATGAACAACAGCTCGTCACCATCAACGATGGCACCGGTGTGATCGACCATCAACACGCGATCACCATCGCCATCGAAGGCAATACCCAGATCAGCATGCTCAGCCAGCACCGCCGCCTGCAACTGGCCCATATGGGTCGAGCCGCAGTTGTCGTTGATGTTCAGGCCATTAGGTTGCGCCGACAGCACCACCACTTCCGCACCCAGCTCACGGAACACGCTAGGCGCTACCTTGTAGGTCGCACCGTGGGCGCAGTCGATAACAATTTTCAGCCCGGAGAAGCTGGTACCGGTCGGCACACTGCTTTTGCAGAACTCGATGTAACGACCGGATGCGTCGTTGATACGCGACACCTTGCCGATCTTGCTCGACTCAACCACCGTCATCGGCGTATCGAGCAGCTCTTCAATCATCAACTCCAGCTCATCTGGCAGCTTGGTGCCTTTGCCGGAGAAAAACTTGATACCGTTATCGTCGTGTGGATTGTGCGAGGCACTGATCACAATGCCGGCTTCAGCCTGGAACGTACGCGACAGGTAAGCGATCGCGGGCGTCGGCATCGGGCCCAGCAGCATCACATCGGCACCCGCCGAAGTCAGGCCGGCTTCAAGCGCCGATTCGAACATGTAGCCGGAAATCCGCGTGTCCTTGCCGACCAGCACCTTGCAGGCACCCATCTTGCGGAACGCCATGCCGGCAGCCCAGCCAAGCTTGAGCATGAAGTCAGGGGTAATCGGGTATTCACCGACTCGACCACGAATGCCGTCAGTACCAAAATATTTCTTGCTCATAAGTGCTCCATCATTCTTATTCAGCTGATTCCACGGCCGCGAGCATCCGCACCACGTCTACCGTTTCCGCCACATCATGGACACGCAATATACGCGCACCTTTCAGCGACGCCAGTGCCGCCAGTGCCAAACCGCCGTGCAGCCGCTCACCGACAGGACGATTCAGCGCCTGCCCGATCATGCTTTTACGAGAAACGCCCACCAGCAGCGGCCGGCCCAACGCATGCAGGGCCTCCATGTGCTTGAACAAGCTTAGATTGTGCTGCAGGGTTTTGGCGAAGCCAAATCCCGGGTCGAGAATGATTCGCTCGGCAGGAATACCGGCAGCCGCACATTGCGTCATGCGCTCGGCGAGAAACTCACCGACTTCCCGAGTGACATCCTGATAGTGCGGATTGTCCTGCATATCGCCAGGCTCACCCAGCATATGCATCAGGCACACCGGCAAACCAGTTGCCGCTGCCGCATCCAGAGCACCATCACGCTGCAATGAACGGACATCGTTAATCAGGCCAGCACCGAGACGAGCCGTTTCGCGCATCACCGCGGGCGTCGAGGTATCAACTGAAATAACTACATCAAGTTCGCGATTGATCAGCTCCACGATTGGCGCGACGCGCTCAAGCTCTTCTAGCGGCGAAACCGCACGCGCACCGGGTCGGGTCGACTCGCCGCCAACATCGATCAGCGTCGCACCGGCGGCGACCATGGCTTCCGCGTGGCGCAGGGCCGCGTCGAGCTGGCTGTATTGGCCGCCATCGGAAAAGGAATCGGGAGTGACATTGAGAATGCCCATGACATGCGTATGGGCCAAATCAAGAACCCGGTTGCCGCAAGGCAACCGGGTCAGGGACTGTGCAAAAGTCATTTCAAACCTTAAACGTCAGCAGCCGGACCGCCAATCGGTGTTTCCGGACGCTCATCCTGTACAACCGGAGGCGGCGGCGGTGTACCCGTGCCACCCGACCAGTCGCGAGGTTCGCGAGGTGTGCGACCGGCCATGATGTCGTCGATCTGTTCAGCATCGATCGTTTCGTACTTCATCAGAGCGTCAGCCATGGCATCGAGCTTGTCACGGTTGTCCGTGAGGATCTGCTTGGCCGTGCCGTAGCATTGATCAATGATGCTGCGCACTTCGGAGTCGATGAGCTTGGCAGTCTCACCGGAGAAGCTGGCCGCCTGACCACCACCGCCGCGGCCGAGGAACACTTCGCCCTCTTCTTCGGCGTACATCAGCGGACCGAGTTTTTCCGACAGGCCCCATTTCGTCACCATATTCCGTGCAATCTGGCTGGCACGCATGATGTCGTTGGAAGCACCGGTGGTGACACCGTCGAAGCCCAGGGTCATTTCCTCAGCGATACGGCCGCCGTACAGCGAGCAGATCTGACTGATCAGTGCGCGCTTGGACAGGCTGTAGCGATCTTCTTCCGGCAGGAACATGGTCACACCCAGCGCACGACCGCGCGGGATGATCGACACCTTGTAGACCGGATCATGCTCAGGCACGACGCGACCCACAATGGCGTGGCCCGCTTCGTGATAAGCAGTGTTCTGCTTTTCTTTCTCGGACATGACCATCGATTTGCGCTCGGCGCCCATCATGATCTTGTCTTTGGCCAGTTCGAATTCTTTCATCTCGACGATGCGCTTGCCGCTACGTGCAGCGAACAGCGACGCTTCGTTGACCAGGTTAGCCAGGTCAGCACCGGAGAAGCCCGGAGTACCACGTGCGATCACGGCCGGAGCGACGTCGTCACCCATTGGCACTTTGCGCATGTGGACTTTGAGGATCTGCTCGCGACCACGGATATCCGGCAGACCGACCACAACCTGACGGTCGAAACGGCCCGGACGCAGCAGCGCAGGGTCGAGTACGTCAGGACGGTTGGTTGCAGCGATAACAATGATGCCGTCGTTCATTTCGAAGCCGTCCATCTCAACCAGCAACTGGTTGAGAGTCTGCTCACGCTCATCGTGACCACCACCCATGCCGGCGCCACGATGGCGGCCGACGGCGTCGATTTCATCGATGAAGATGATGCAAGGCGCGTGTTTCTTCGCCTGCTCGAACATGTCACGCACACGGCTGGCACCGACACCGACGAACATCTCGACGAAGTCAGAACCGGAAATGGTGAAGAACGGCACTTTGGCTTCGCCGGCAATCGCCTTGGCCAGCAAGGTTTTACCGGTACCCGGAGGACCGACCATCAGCACGCCGCGAGGAATACGACCGCCCAGGCGCTGGAACTTGCCCGGGTCACGGAGGAATTCAACCAGCTCGCCCACTTCTTCCTTGGCTTCGTCGCAACCGGCAACGTCAGCCAACGTGGTTTTTACCTGATCTTCGGAGAGCAGGCGCGCCTTGCTCTTGCCGAAGCTCATCGGCCCGCCCTTGCCGCCGGCACCGCCCTGCATCTGGCGCATGAAGAACATGAACACCGCGATGATCACCAGGATCGGGAAGCTGGCCACCAGAAGCTGGGTCCAGATGCTTTGCTGCTCAGGCTGTTTGCCTTCAACCACAACGTGATTGTCGACCAGATCGCCGATCAGGCCATTGTCCTGAATCGCCGGACGAATGGTCTTGAAGCTGTCGCCATCGTTGCGTTTGCCGGTAATCACATAGCCATCAACCGCTACGCGTTCGACCTTGCCATCCTTGACCTGCTGGATGAAGTCGGAATAGTTGAGGGTCTGCGGCTCGTTAGGGCTGGAGAAGTTGTTCATCACTGTCACCAGGACAGCCGCGATGATCAACCACAGGATCAGATTCTTTGCCATATCGTTCAATTAACTACCCTCTGAAGCAAGCTCCGCTACTGGCGCGCGCTTCGCATGATATTCACCGGCCTAACTTACTACATTACCTACGGCTCTGGCAGGCGCCGTCTGTAACCCTTTGTGAAACACTTTCTACACAATATTCGCTAATGCGCTCGGGGCGAAATACGAAAAACCTATCACCCCGCCAAAAAAACTCCGTTTTACTCACTACGCCCGCGGTAGCCCCAAGCCAGCATGTATTGCTCGCGGGAGGTGCCTCGAGAAGAGTCCGGCTTGATCATCTGGATCTTGTCGAACTTCTTGCGAGCATCCTTCAGGTAGGTATCGAACCCTTCACCCTGAAAAATCTTGATTACAAAATTACCGCCCGGCTTGAGGATTCGCTCCGCCAAGTCTAGCGCCAGTTCGCAAAGAAACATGGCTTTGGGCATGTCCACTTCGGGCGTACCACTCATATTGGGGGCCATATCGGAAATCACAAGGTCCACCTGCGAATTACCTACCGCCTCAAGGATCTGCGCGAGCACCGCGTCCTCAGTGAAGTCACCTTGAATGAAAGTCACGTCCGGAATGCTGTCCATTTCCAGAATGTCCGAGGCGATCAGACGCCCCTGACCGCCGATCAACCGGCTGGTGACCTGCGACCAGCCGCCAGGCGCTGCGCCCAGGTCGACAACGCTCATGCCGGGACGGATCAGCTTGTACTTCTCCTGGACTTCCAGAAGCTTGTAACTCGCACGCGAGCGGTAGCCATCCTTCTGGGCCTGCTTCACATACGGGTCATTAACATGTCTTTTCAGCCAACCAAGGCTTGTCTTGGAACGCGCCATTGGGCACCTCGATAATTAGGGTCGTGATTAATTGGGCGGATCCACGAGCCCTCGGGTAAAATGGCCGCCATTTTACAGAATCCAGACGAAAGGGTCAGATTATGCCGCTCACTCAAGAGCAGAAGAAACAGTACAAATCCATTGGCCACCATCTGAAACCCGTTTTGACGGTAGCCGACAATGGTTTGACTGAAGGTGTGTTAGCCGAATTTGAACGTGCATTGGCGGATCACGAGCTGATCAAGATCAAGCTCACCATCCTTGATCGCGAAGCGCGCCTGGCGCAAATCGCAGAGCTGTGCAAGGTCGGCAAAGCGGATCTGGTACAGGTCATCGGCAAGATGGCACTGGTGTATCGCAAGAACTTCAGCGCCAACAAGCAGCTGTCGAACGTTCATCGCTTCAAGTGATGACAGGGGTCAAGGGTGTGCTTCGCGCACCCTGACACTCCACCCCGGCACCGGTTGCATTACCAGTATCAAACCGGAAAAGCCCAGAATCAGAAAACTGAATTCCTGCCAGCGCTGCGCCTCTGGCCAGCCGACACGCACCGCGACAAACATCGCGCACGCGTACAACGCCATCAGCAGCACCTGCCCGCGAAAATCCCGCCATAGACTGGCAAGGCCTTCGGCCTGAACCAGCACCAAAGCCTGAAATATCACGCAAGCGGCAGCGAATCCCACCACCAGCACTTCAAATGCAGCGGCTACTTCATCGATCAGCAGCGGCGCCAGGCCAATTTTGCCCAGTGCCGGCTGCAAACCGAGATGAATAAGCCATAGACCGCCGACCCATAACATCTGGGTCAGCTGCCAAAGCATGGCGCCCGCGTGCAGCGGGCGCCCTTTTTCAGATGTGACGGACTTCGACAATCTCGTACTCGATCACGCCACCAGGCGTTTTAACCGCCACCACATCACCCTCTTCCTTAGCAATCAAGGCTCGGGCCAGTGGCGAACCGACGGAAATCTTGCCGAGTTTGAAGTCAGCCTCGTCCTCACCCACGATGTGGTAAGTAACGCGCTCATCCGTCTCGACGTTGGCAATTTCCACGGTCGTGCCGAAAATCACTTTGCCAGTGTGCGGGATCGACGTGACATCAATGATGACCTGATTCTGAATCCGGCCTTCGATGTCACGAATCCGCGCCTCGACCATGCCTTGCTGTTCGCGCGCGGCATGGTATTCAGCGTTTTCCTTCAAGTCACCCAGCTCGCGAGCCGTACCGATGTCCTGGCTGAGCTTCGGACGGACGACCTTGGTCAGGTGAGTGTGTTCTTCTTCCAGGGCTTTGGCGCCCTGAACAGTCATTGGGTATTTGGTTATGCTCATGCCTTCAATCCTGCGTGTAGATCTTGCAAGCGGCGCACGGTCTTTTCCGGACCGAACTTCAGCGCTTCACAGATAGCTTCGCCAGCAGCAATGGTAGTGGTGCAGTAGATCTTGTGCTGCAAGGCATTACGACGAATGGAGTACGAATCAGCGATCGACTGACGACCTTCGGTGGTGTTGATGATCAGCGTGACTTCGTCATTCTTGATCATGTCGACCACGTGCGGACGACCCTCGGTCACCTTGTTCACACGGCGCACTTTCAGACCTGCGGCTTCGATCAGCTTGGCAGTACCGGCAGTGGCAACCACTTCGAAGCCCAAGTTGATCAGATCACGGGCCACGCCTGCAACCAATGGCTTGTCGTCGTCACGTACGCTGATGAACGCAGTACCGCCGGTCGGCAGCACTTCGCTCGCGCCCATCTGGGCTTTGGCGAATGCTTCACCGAAGGTGTCGCCGACGCCCATCACTTCACCGGTCGACTTCATTTCTGGGCCGAGGATCGGGTCAACGCCAGGGAATTTGGCGAACGGGAAGACCGCCTCTTTCACGCTGTAGAAGTTCGGGATGATTTCTTTGGTGAAGCCGATTTCTTTCAGGGTCTTACCAGCCATCACGCGGGCAGCGATCATCGCCAGGGAGACACCGATGCACTTCGACACGAACGGTACGGTGCGGGAGGCACGCGGGTTGACTTCGATGACGTAAATGTCTTCGCCTTGCAGCGCCAACTGTACGTTCATCAGGCCGACAACGCCCAGCTCCAGGGCCATTTTCTTGACCTGTTCGCGCATCTCGTCCTGGATGTGCGCAGGCAGCGAGTACGGCGGCAGCGAGCACGCCGAGTCACCGGAGTGAACGCCAGCCTGTTCGATGTGCTGCATGATCGCGCCAATGACGACGTCTTTGCCGTCGCAGACCGCATCCACGTCCATTTCAATGGCGCAGTTGAGGAAGTGGTCGAGCAGCACCGGGCTGTCGTTGGACACTTTCACCGCATCACGCAGGTAGCGCTTGAGCTCTTCTTCTTCGTAAACGATTTCCATCGCGCGGCCACCCAGCACATAGGATGGGCGTACGACCAACGGGTAACCGATCTTGCTGGCGGCACGAATTGCTTCGTCTTCGCTGCGCACGGTGGCGTTTGGCGGCTGACGCAGGTTCAGGCGCTCAACCATTTGCTGGAAACGCTCACGGTCTTCGGCGCGGTCGATCGCGTCCGGGCTGGTGCCGATGATTGGCACGCCTGCGGCTTCCAGAGCGCGAGCCAGTTTCAGTGGAGTCTGGCCGCCGTACTGGACGATCACGCCTTTTGGCTTCTCGACGCGGCAGATTTCCAGCACGTCTTCGAGGGTTACCGATTCGAAGTACAGACGATCGGAGGTGTCGTAGTCAGTGGAAACAGTTTCCGGGTTGCAGTTGACCATGATGGTTTCGTAGCCGTCTTCGCGCAGTGCGAGGGCAGCGTGAACGCAGCAGTAGTCGAACTCGATACCTTGGCCGATACGGTTCGGGCCACCACCCAGAATCATGATCTTGTCGCGATCCGACGGCGCGGCTTCGCACTCTTCTTCGTAAGTCGAATAGAGATAAGCGGTGTCGGTGGCGAACTCGGCGGCGCAGGTGTCAACGCGCTTGTAGACCGGGAACACTTCCAGCTTGTGACGGTGAGTCCGCAGGTTCTTCTCGGTCACACCCAGCAGCTTGGCCAGACGCTGATCGGAGAAGCCTTTGCGCTTGAGCTTGTACATCACGTCGCGGTCGATCGCGGACAGACCGAGGGTCTTGACCTTCTCTTCGTCCTTGATCAGATCTTCGATCTGTACCAGGAACCAAGGGTCGATCATGTTCATCGCGAAGATTTCTTCGACGGTCATGCCGGCGCGGAAAGCGTCTGCCACGTACCAGATGCGCTCGGCGCCTGGCACGGTCAGTTCGCGCTTGAGCACGCTCATGCTTTCCGGGTTGCTCAGGTCGAGCTTCTCGTCCAGACCGCAAACGCCAACTTCCAGACCGCGCAGAGCTTTCTGCAGGGATTCCTGGAAGGTACGGCCGATGGCCATGACCTCACCGACCGACTTCATTTGCGTGGTCAGACGTGCGTCAGCCTTGGCGAACTTCTCGAAAGCGAAGCGTGGCAGCTTGGTGACGACGTAGTCGATCGACGGCTCGAAGGACGCCGGGGTTTTGCCGCCGGTGATGTCGTTCGACAGTTCGTCGAGGGTGTAGCCCACAGCCAGTTTGGCCGCGACTTTGGCGATCGGGAAACCGGTGGCTTTCGAAGCCAGCGCCGAGGAACGCGATACGCGCGGGTTCATTTCGATCACGACCATACGGCCAGTGTCCGGGCAGATACCGAATTGCACGTTGGAACCGCCGGTCTCGACGCCGATCTCGCGCAGTACCGCCAGGGAGGCGTTACGCAGGATCTGGTATTCCTTGTCGGTCAGGGTTTGTGCTGGAGCCACGGTGATCGAGTCACCGGTGTGCACGCCCATCGGGTCAAAGTTTTCGATCGAGCAGACGATGATGCAGTTGTCCTTTTTGTCGCGGACAACTTCCATTTCATATTCTTTCCAGCCGATCAGCGATTCGTCGATCAGCAGCTCTTTGGTCGGCGACAGGTCGAGACCGCGGGCGCAGATTTCTTCGAACTCTTCACGGTTGTACGCGATGCCACCACCGGTGCCGCCCATGGTGAAGGACGGACGGATGATGCACGGGAAGCCGAGGGTTTCGAGAACCGCGTTGGCTTCTTCCATGCTGTGGGCGATACCGGAGCGCGGGCACGCCAGGCCGATGGATTTCATCGCCTTGTCGAAACGCGAACGGTCTTCAGCCTTGTCGATGGTGTCGGCGTTGGCGCCGATCATTTCTACGCCGAACTTCTCCAGAATGCCTTCGCGTTCCAGGTCCAGGGCGCAGTTCAGAGCAGTCTGGCCGCCCATGGTTGGCAACACGGCGTCCGGACGCTCTTTCTCGATGATCTTGGCAACGGTCTGCCACTTGATCGGCTCGATGTAGGTCGCGTCGGCCATGTCCGGGTCGGTCATGATGGTGGCCGGGTTGGAGTTCACCAGGATGACGCGGTAGCCCTCTTCGCGCAGGGCTTTACAGGCCTGGGCGCCGGAGTAGTCGAATTCGCAGGCCTGGCCGATAACGATCGGGCCAGCGCCGAGAATCAGGATGCTTTTAATGTCTGTACGTTTTGGCATGGGTTTGTCACTCAAATCCGCAGGTCAGTCGGCAAGCCGTCTTGATCGATTTCTGAAGTCCCGAGGGGGCCGCCGGTGCCGGGGCCGCCCTCGAGGGCTTCTCTCTACAGTCTCAAGGCGAACGCTTAGCGTCGCTTGGCCATCTCGTTGATGAAGCGGTCGAACAGTGGCGCGACGTCGTTCGGGCCCGGGCTCGCTTCAGGGTGACCCTGGAAGCTGAACGCGCTCTTGTCGGTGCGCTCGATGCCTTGCAGGGTGCCGTCGAACAGCGATTTGTGGATCGCACGCACGTTGGCTGGCAGGGTTTCTTCGTCTACCGCGAAACCGTGGTTCTGGCTGGTGATCATCACAACGCCAGTGTCCAGATCCTGTACCGGGTGGTTGGCACCGTGGTGGCCATGGCCCATTTTCAGGGTCTTGGCGCCGGAGGCCAGAGCCAGCAGTTGGTGACCGAGGCAGATGCCGAATACCGGAATTTCGGTTTCCAGGACTTCCTTGATCGCCTTGATCGCGTAGTCGCATGGCTCCGGATCGCCCGGGCCGTTGGACAGGAACACGCCGTCCGGCTTCAGTGCCAGCACGTCGGCAGCGGGAGTCTGAGCAGGCACCACGGTGACGCGGCAGCCGCGCTCGACCAGCATGCGCAGGATGTTGACCTTGACGCCGTAGTCGTAGGCAACCACATGGTAAGGCAGCTCGGAAGCTTCGATGGTCGCGTGGCTGTCGGTCTTCAGATCCCAGACAGTCGAGCGCCATTCGTATTGCTTCTTGGTGCTGACGACTTTCGCCAGATCCATGCCCTTCAGGCCCGGGAAGCCTTGCGCAGCAGCGATTGCCGCTTCTTCGGAGATGTTGTCGCCGGCCATGATGCAGCCGTTCTGTGCGCCTTTTTCACGCAGGATGCGGGTCAGGCGGCGGGTGTCGATACCGGCGATTGCCACAACGTTGTTGGCTTTCAGGTAATCGGACAGGGACATCGTGTTACGCCAGTTGCTCGCTACCAGCGGCAGGTCACGAATGACCAGGCCAGCGGACCAGACGCGGTCGGACTCGGCGTCTTCCGGCGTGGTGCCGGTGTTGCCGATGTGCGGGTAAGTCAGGGTAACGATTTGTTGGGCGTAGGAAGGATCGGTAAGGATTTCCTGATAGCCGGTCATTGCGGTGTTGAACACCACCTCACCAACGGTCTGACCGTCGGCTCCAATGGCTTCGCCGCGAAAAATGCTGCCATCAGCAAGGGCGAGTATGGCTGGCTTAGTCAAGAAGACCTCCCGTAAATAAAGCATGAAGGGGCAATCGCAGGTTGTAAAAAAGCGGAGTGACGTATGGACACGTCACCCCGCTTCTTCACTGAATTATTCTGCGCGCTTTTAGTGGACACACTAAAGCTGTAGCTTACAGGAAAGACCTCGATTTCGGAAGGGCGAAACACACACAAACTCGCCTTATAAAGGCATGGCGACGCGCGGCCACAGTGATGGCACGGTTGACACCCCTTCACCCCTCTTTAGAATAGGTACCCATCTCAAGTTTCGAGCAAGAAACCCTGAATGAGTACCCACATCAGCATCGCTGACGCCGCCACGCTGCTGAATGTCAGTACGCAACGGGTCAGAACCCTTTGCCGCAACGGCGACCTCCAGTCCGAAAAGATCGGTAACACCTGGATCATCGACCACGCCAGCTTAAAAAATTACGGGCTCCGAACCGCACATATGATTGCACAAGATCACCCTGCTTACGCCGTGCAGACGTCGTCGAGCGAGCGCAAACCTATCGCTCTGAGTTTTTTCTCCGGCGCCATGGGCCTCGATCTCGGCCTGGAAAAGGCTGGTTTCGATATCCGCCTGGCCTGCGAATCGAACAAGCATTGCCGCCAGACCATCACCCTGAATCGCCCCAACACCGCGCTGCTCGGTGACATCAATGACTGCACCGCCGAGCAAGTGCTGGAAGCCGCACAGGTGCGCGCCGAAGACGTCGACCTGATCGTCGGCGGCCCGCCCTGCCAGGCCTTCAGCACCGCCGGCAAGCGCAAGGCGTTCAATGATGATCGCGGCAACGCCTTCCTCAAGTACATCGATCTGGCGCTGGAAATTCGCCCACGCTTCATCGTGATCGAGAACGTGCGCGGGCTGTTGTCGTGCCCAATGGATCATCGCCCGCACAATCAGCGCGGCAGCGAATTCCCCGATCTGTCCCTCGACGAAATGAAGGGCGGCGCGCTCAACTTCGTCATTAGCGTGCTACGACGTGCCGGCTACACCTGCACGTTCAACCTGTACAACTCGGCAAACTTCGGCACGCCGCAGATTCGCGAGCGGGTCATCATTGTCTGCTCCCGCGACGGCAAAGAAGCGCCATTCCTGACGCCAACCCACTCCGAAGACGGCTCCCACGGCCTGCCGGTCTGGAACAAGCTGCGCGGCGCACTGGTCGGTCTGGATCAGCACACGCACCTGAACTTCCCGGAAAAACGCCTCAAGTACTACCGCATGCTCACCGCCGGACAGAACTGGCGCAGCCTGACTCCGGACTTGCAGCAAGAAGCTCTCGGTAAGTCGTATTTCTCCGGCGGCGGCAAAACCGGTTTCCTGCGCCGTCTGCATTGGGAAAAACCCTCGCCGACGCTGGTCACTCACCCGGCCATGCCGGCCACCGACCTCGCGCACCCGGAAGAGGATCGCCCGCTGTCGATTCAGGAATACAAACGCATCCAGGAGTTTCCGGACGACTGGCAACTGGCTGGCCCGCTGATCGAGCAATACAAACAGGTCGGCAACGCCGTTCCGGTCAGCCTCGGCCACGCAGTTGGCAAATTGATTCGCGACCTGCTCAGCGGCACCGATCAGGCACCGCCGCAGGACTTCCGCTTCTCGCGCTACCAGGCCACGTCGCACAACGACTGGCTGCAAGTGTTCGAGCAGCAGAAGAAGAAGCTCCAATTCGACCTGGAACTGGCCTGATTCACTGCCGAGGGAGCGCCTGCTCCCTCACGCCTCACGCCTCACTCATCGCTTGAAGAGTTGAGGCGTACCAGACGATCCCACTGGATCGCACCCTCAGCGTTGCAAAACTCGCGGGTGAATTCTTCCGTGAACTGGTTGACCAGTTGCGTGTACGAGTCCTGGAATTGGGCATTACGCTCGTGCGCCTTAAAGCCCAGCGGCCCGATCAGCTCGACAAACAGATCCGGGTCGCCCGAGATAAACTCCCAGAAACGCTGCCCGCAGAGTTTGCTGTAGTCGCCCTTGTCCGGATTGTTATCACGCCCGTAGCAGCAACCGTTGACGGCAACGATGTTCAGGCCGGACTGGCTGGTACGCAACGTGCGCTGCGCCGTTTTGAAGTTGGTGCGCATTTGGGTGATCTGCGAGCTGTTGCCCCAGTTCGGCCCGGACTTGATCGCGACCAGATGACGGCGCCCGTCTTTATCAAACTCCAGATCAACACCGGCGACCGCTGACTTCCATCCTCCATAGGTCTTGCCATTGATGAAGATCGCCAGCCCTTCCAGCCAATCGCCGAACAGGGTTTCCTCGTTAGAAGACACGTGCGCATCAACAATCCCGCGAACGATCTGCTCCGCCGTCTGCATGTCCTTGGCTTTGAACATGTAGGGATTCTTGCGCTTGAGCACACTCTTGAGCTTCAACCGCGACAGGCTGTCGAGACGCTTCTGGTGAAACGTGCCGATATTGTCTTCGACGTACTTGGCCACATCGGCCAGATCCAATGGTTGCATCCGTTGCATTCCTTTCAAAAATTGAAACTTCAGACAAAACAAAGGCGCTTTACGCGCCTTGTTTTTTTTCACGATCGAATTACTTCAGATCGAGCACATCCTGCATGTCATACAGGCCCGGCTCACGCCCGTCGAGCCACAGCGCAGCACGCACCGCGCCCTTGGCGAAGGTCATGCGGCTGGAAGCCTTGTGGGTGATTTCCAGACGCTCGCCCTCACAGGCAAACAGCACGGTGTGATCGCCGACCACATCACCGCCGCGAACCGTGGCAAAACCGATGGTTTCACGCTCACGCGCGCCGGTGTGACCTTCACGCCCATAGACCGCAACCTTCTGCAGATCACGATCCAGCGCATCGGCAATCACTTCGCCCATGCGCAGCGCGGTACCCGAAGGTGCGTCGATCTTGTGCCGGTGATGAGCTTCGATGATCTCGATGTCAGCCTCATCGCCCAGCACCCGCGCGGTCATCTCGAGCAATTTCAGCGACAGGTTGACCCCGACGCTGAAGTTGGCAGCAAACACGATCGGGATATCTTTCCCGGCATCGGCCAGCAATTGCTTCTGCGCCGCGTCCAGCCCGGTGGTACCGATAACCATGGCTTTGCCTGCCTTGCGGCAGAACGCCAGGTTTTTCAGCATCACTTCGGGCAGGGTGAAGTCGATCAGTACGTCGAACTCTTCAGCCACGGCTTCGATATGACCGGACAGTGGCACGCCAATACGACCCAACGAAGCCAGCTCACCGGCATCGACGCCGATCAACGTGCTACCCGGACGCACCACGGCAGCGGTCAAACCGGTCAGCGGCGCGCGCTGTTGCACGGCTTCGACCAGAATCTTACCCATGCGCCCAGCAGCGCCCATCACAGCTATACGTCGCATGCCGACTCCTTACAGATCGCCGAAGAAACGCTTCACACCGTCAAACCAACCGGTGGTTTTCGGTGAATGGCTGTTGTCGTCGGCCAGCGAGCTGCGGAATTCTTCCAGCAGTTCGCGCTGACGACGGTTCAGATTCACCGGCGTTTCGACCGCAACGCGGCACATCAGATCGCCTGCACCGCCGCCACGCACCGGCGCAACGCCTTTGCCACGCACACGGAACTGCTTGCCGGTCTGGGTGCCTTCAGGGATTTTCAGTTTGACGCGACCGTCGAGGGTCGGGATTTCCAGCTCGCCGCCCAATGCTGCGTCGACGAAGCTGATCGGCACTTCACAGAACAGATGCTTGCCGTCACGCTGGAAGATATCGTGCTCGCGCACGTTGATGACCACGTACAGGTCGCCCGTCGGGCCGCCCTGCGTACCCGCTTCGCCTTCGCCGGACAGACGAATGCGGTCGCCGGTGTCGACGCCGGCCGGTACTTTGACCGACAGGGTTTTGTACTCTTCAACGCGACCGTCACCGTGGCAGGAATCGCACGGATCGGAAATGATCTTGCCTTGGCCATGGCAACGCGGGCAGGTTTGCTGCACCGAGAAGAAGCCTTGCTGCATGCGCACCTGACCGATGCCGCCGCAGGTTGGGCACGTCGATGGCGAGGAGCCTTTCTTGGCACCCGAACCGTCGCACGGCTTGCAGTTGACCAGTGTCGGAACGCGGATATTCACCGACGTGCCGCGCACCGCTTCTTCCAGATTCAGCTCGAGGGTGTAGCGCAGATCACTGCCACGCTGAGCGCCGCCACGACCACCGCCGCGACCGCCACCGAAGAAATCACTGAAGACATCGCCAAAGATGTCAGAGAAGTTCTGACCGCCAAAACCGGCACCGCCGCCCATGCTTGGGTCGACGCCGGCATGACCGTACTGGTCGTAAGCCGCACGCTTGCTGGAATCGGACAGTACTTCGTAGGCCTCATTGGCCTCTTTGAACAGTTCTTCCGACGCTTTGTCATCGGGATTACGGTCCGGGTGATGCTTCATCGCCAGACGACGATAGGCCTTCTTCAGGTCTGCATCGCTTGAGCCACGCTCAACACCCAACACTTCGTAATAGTCACGCTTTGCCATAAGTCTTCTGCACTCTTGAGGACGTCCGGCAAACCCCTCCTGAGGATCGCCAAACTCGTTGAGCCCCAATACAGGCCCGGACCCAACTCACGTCAATTCAACGATCCTGGTCTTTGATTCTGCGGTACTTGCGGCGCGAAAAGCAGGAGCATTCCCGGCCATACCGCCAGCATCCGAACGTTGTCGCATGCTGTAAAAATTCGCGTATTCCAGATACGCCAACGCGGGAGCTAGCTCCCGCGCGGCGACATCCTACCAGTCACTGCCCGAAGGCAGTCAACCGGCCGACCAACAACTTACTTGTGGTCTTTGACTTCTTCGAACTCTGCATCGACAACGTCGTCAGCCTTCTCAGCCGATTCGCCTTGCGGGGCTGCGCCATCAGCTGGCTGAGCCTGTTCGGCGTACATCTTCTGAGCAACCGGAGCGGAGACTTTCGACAACTCTTCAACCTTCGCTTCGATAGCAGCCTTGTCGTCGCCTTTGACAGCGGCTTCCAGAGCAACCACAGCCGCTTCGATCGCAGTCTTCTCTTCGGCGGTGACTTTGTCGCCCGCGTCAGCAACCATTTTGCGAGTCGAGTGAACCAGTGCATCACCCTGGTTACGGGCAGCGGCCAGTTCTTCGAACTTGCGGTCTTCTTCAGCGTTGACTTCAGCATCACGAATCATTTGCTGAATTTCGTCATCGGACAGACCGGAGTTGGCCTTGATCACGATCGACTGAGTCTTGCCGGTAGCCTTGTCTTTCGCGCCGACGTGCAGGATGCCGTTGGCGTCGATGTCGAAGGTTACTTCGATCTGTGGCACGCCACGTGGAGCAGGTGGAATGTCGGCCAGGTCGAACTTGCCCAAGGACTTGTTCTGAGTGGCTTGCTTACGCTCACCCTGCAGCACGTGAATGGTCACAGCGCCCTGGTTGTCGTCGGCAGTCGAGAACACTTGCGATTTCTTGGTAGGAATCGTGGTGTTTTTCTCGATCAGCGCGGTCATCACGCCACCCATGGTTTCGATACCCAGGGTCAGCGGGCTGACGTCGAGCAACAGAACGTCTTTCACGTCACCGGCCAGAACAGCGCCCTGAATCGCAGCACCCATGGCAACAGCTTCGTCCGGGTTAACGTCTTTACGTGCTTCTTTACCGAAGAAATCGGTTACCAGCTTCTGTACCAGCGGCATACGGGTCTGACCACCGACCAGAATCACGTCGTTGATCGCGCCAACGTCCAGACCAGCGTCTTTCATGGCGATGCGGCAAGGTTCGATGGTGCGCTGAACCAGGTCTTCAACCAGTGCTTCAAGCTTGGCACGCGAGATTTTCACGTTCAGGTGCTTAGGACCGGTCGCATCTGCAGTGATGTACGGCAGGTTAACGTCGGTCGACTGGCTCGAGGACAGTTCGATCTTGGCTTTCTCAGCGGCTTCTTTCAGGCGCTGCATCGCCAGCGGGTCACCTTTGAGGTTCATGCCGCTTTCTTTCTTGAATTCGTCGACGAGGTAGTCGATCAGACGAATGTCAAAGTCTTCACCGCCCAGGAACGTGTCACCGTTGGTGGCCAACACTTCGAACTGGTGCTCGCCGTCAACTTCAGCGATTTCGATCACGGAGACGTCGAAAGTACCGCCACCCAGGTCATAAACGATCACGGTGTGATCGCCCTTGGCCTTGTCCATACCGTAAGCCAGAGCGGCTGCGGTTGGTTCGTTGATGATACGTTTTACGTCCAGACCCGCGATGCGGCCGGCGTCTTTGGTCGCCTGACGCTGGCTGTCGTTGAAGTAGGCCGGAACGGTAATGACCGCTTCAGTCACTGGCTCGCCGAGGTAGTCTTCGGCGGTCTTCTTCATCTTCTTCAGAATTTCAGCCGAGATTTGTGGCGGCGCCATTTTCTGGCCGTTCACTTCAACCCAGGCGTCGCCGTTGTCAGCCTTGGCGATCTTGTACGGAACCATCTGAATGTCTTTCTGCACAACTTCTTCGTCGAAACGACGACCGATCAGACGCTTTACTGCGTACAGAGTGTTGTGCGGGTTGGTCACAGCCTGACGCTTGGCCGACTGACCTACCAGGATTTCGCCATCGTTGGCGTAAGCGATGATCGACGGCGTGGTACGCGCGCCTTCAGCGTTTTCAATAACTTTTGCTTTGCCGTTTTCCAGCACGGAGACGCAGGAGTTGGTGGTCCCCAGGTCGATACCGATAATTTTGCCCATGTTAACTCTCCCGAAACTTTGGATTTGGATGCCGCAGCAGTGGTGGCTGACTGCGGTAGCACTTAAACGCTTGACTTCTAAATGGGGGCCTTGCGGCTAATTTCAAGCCTTCTCGTCAATCGAAGGCGAAATTGGCGCAGGCGCCTTGCTGACCACAACCATGGCCGGGCGCAACAGGCGACCGTTGAGCTGGTAGCCTTTCTGAAACACCTTCAGAACGCTGTTCGGTTCTACGTCGGCGCTTTCTTGTGCAGCCATCGCCTGATGGTAAACAGCGTTGAACGGTTCGCCATGCGGATCGATCGCTTCAAGCTGATAACGCTTGAGGGTGTCGTGGAACATTTTCAGCGTCAGCTCGATGCCTTCACGCATCGGACGGATGCTTTCGTCGTCCGGGTTCGACAACTCGAGACCGCGCTCCAAACTGTCGACGATCGGCAGCAGGTCGCTGGCGAATTTCTCCAGGGCGAATTTGTGCGCCTTCTCGACGTCCAATTCGGCACGGCGGCGGACGTTCTGCAGATCGGCAGCTACGCGCAGAGATTGATCTTGCGCTGCGGCCAATTGCTCTTCGAGCACTTGCACACGGGTCGCCAGGTCATCACTCGAACCTTCCGGCGCCTGAGGGGCATCTGGGTTTTGCGTATCTACTGTCTGTTCGTCAGCCATAGAATTCTCCTTTCAATTTCTTCCGCGAGCCTGACCCGCGCTTCTGTCCCGATATATGGGGCCGCAAAATCAGGCTTCAAGGGCCTTCAAGCATTAACCCTACAAAAAAGTGCCGCATTCTCATTCCCTGATGCGCTAAGAAGTTTTGCGGTTCAAGCAAATCGAGCTAAGCGAGGGCATTGTCAGGCCGAAACAAAACACTGTATAAATAACCAGACCTAAAGCCTGGGAGCGGCCTTTATGCTGGTGCACCTGTCCGTACATAACTACGCCATCGTTGAACATCTCGATCTCGAACTTGATCGCGGGATGAGCGTGATCACAGGGGAAACCGGCGCCGGCAAGTCGATCATGCTCGACGCCCTCGGCCTGACCCTGGGCGATCGTGCCGACAGCGGCGTGGTTCGCCCGGGCGCCGACAAGGCCGACATCCTCGCGACGTTCGATCTGGTCGACATCCCCGAGGCCAGCGCCTGGCTGGCCGAGCGCGATCTGGACATCGACGGCCCGTGCATCCTCCGTCGGGTCATCACCAGCGAAGGCCGTTCGCGTGGCTACATCAACGGCACGCCCTGCCCGCTCGGCGACCTCAAGTCCCTTGGCGAATTGCTGATCGATATCCACAGCCAGCATGAACACCAGTCGCTGCTGAAAACCGATACCCATCGCCGTTTGCTCGACGAATACGCCGGCGCGACCGATCTGGCCCGTCAGGTTCAACTGGCTGCCCAGCGCTGGCGCCAGACCCGTCAGGAACTGGAGCGCCTTTCCAATTCCGGCGACGAACAACGCGCGCGCCATCAACTGCTCAGCTATCAGCTCGAAGAACTGGAAAACCTCGGTCTCGGCGATAACGAACTGGAGCAACTGGAGCAGGAACACAAGAATCTGACCAACGCCGAAACCTTGCTGGGCATTTGCCGGCAAGTGGTCGAGCAATGCAGCGAAAGTGACTCGGGTAATGTCCTGAACGCACTGACCGCCAGTCTCAATCGCCTGTCGAGCGTGAATAATTCGGTCGGTGCTCTGGGCGAAGCCAGCAGCTTGCTGACCAGCGCGCAGATTCAGGTTGAAGAGGCTGTCGGTGAACTCAATCGCTTCCTCGACAACTTCGATGCCGATCCGGCACGCCTGCAATATCTGGAAGAACGCCTCGACGCTATTTATACGCTGGCGCGCAAACACCGAATCCAGCCGACCGAAGTCGCGGAAATGCAGCAGAAGCTGCTGGATGAAATCGAAACCCTGAATGCCAACGACGAATCCATCGAGCGCCTGGGTGAGGAGCTGGCGTCTTACGCCCGTCATTATCAAGAGAAGGCCCGCGAGCTGAGCGATCTGCGCCATCAGGCCGCCGGCAGCCTTGCCAGTGCAGTGGAACAAGAGATTCAGCGTCTGGGCATGCCCGGCGGCCGATTCACCATCGAGCTGCGCGCCAACAGCAGTGACGAACTGCTGCCGAACGGCTTGGAACAGGTCGAATTGTTGGTCAGCGCCAACCCTGGACAACCGTTGAAGGCGTTGGCGAAAGTGGCGTCCGGTGGTGAGCTGTCGCGGATCAGCCTGGCGATTCAGGTGATCACTGCGCAGACATCCCGGGTGCCAACGCTGGTATTCGACGAAGTGGACGTGGGCATTGGTGGCCCGACGGCGGAAATTGTCGGCCAGTTGCTACGTCGTTTGGGTGAACGCGGGCAGGTACTGACGGTGACGCATTTGCCGCAGGTGGCCGCGCAGGGTCATCAGCACCTGTTTGTGCACAAGGTGCGTGGCGATGAGGCAACCCACACAGCTGTGTCCAAGCTGAGCAAGACCGAACGAATAGAAGAAGTCGCGCGGATGCTCGGCGGCATCGATCTGACCAAGGAATCGTTGGCTCACGCGAAAAAAATGGTGGTTACGGCGAAAGTTTAAGATTTTGAAACAATAGAAAGCACGAAGGCGACCCTTGGGTCGCCTTCGCTCGTTTCGCAAACCTGAATTCGCGCGACATGCTTACTTTTTCTTGCGGACGTACAGCACCAGGTTGTGATCAACCATCTCAAAGCCATGCTTCTCGACGATCGACTTCTGAAGTTTTTCGATTTCTTCGTCGAAGAACTCGATCACTTCACCGGTTTCCACGTTGACCATATGGTCATGGTGGCCACCGTCAGCCAGTTCGAATACCGCGTGGCCGCCGTCGAAGTTGTGACGGACCACCAGGCCAGCTGCTTCGAACTGGGTCAGAACACGGTAAACCGTGGCCAGACCGACGTCCTCGCCAGCTTCCATCAACGCCTTGTAGACGTCCTCGGCACTCATGTGACGCTGCTCGGTAGAGTCGAGCATTTGCAGGATCTTGACCCGTGGCAGGGTCACTTTGAGGCCGGCTTTGCGTAGTTCGCTATTTTCAACCATGGTCAGCTTTCTCGCGATGCTGCTTCGCAGCTTCTCTTAATGCGGGTATGATCGGCGTTTACGTTGTCCCAGCCAAGATAGTGGAAGTCGCCCACCGATGCAAAACACCAAGCTCTTGCTAACCAGTTTCACCTTTGTGGGACTGCTCGCACTCGCCGGTTGTTCATTCCCCGGGGTTTACAAAATCGACATCCAGCAGGGCAATGTCGTCACGCAGGATATGATAGACCAGTTACGCCCGGGAATGACCCGGCCGCAAGTACGGTTTATTATGGGTAACCCCCTGCTGACCGACACGTTCCATGCCGATCGCTGGGATTACCTGTATAGCCTGCAACCGGGTGGCGGTGAACGCCAACAGGAACGCGTCAGCGTTATCTTCAATTCTAACGACCAGCTTGTCAGCTTGTCCGGTGACTTTATGCCGGGCGTCAGCCGTGACGAAGCCATTCTCGGTAAGGACAGTGGCACTAACGTGACCGCTCCTGCTGAAAACACCGAGAAGCCAGCACCGGAAAAACCGGTCAAGCCAGGTTCCTTGCTGGATCAGATCCAGAAGGACGTCGATGGTGTGGAAACCGTTCCGGTTCCAACACCAGAGCCGCTGGACACCACGCCGCAATAATTTGCGACGCAATAAAAAACCCGGAAATTCCGGGTTTTTTATTGTCTGGCGTTTGGCTTATTTAAAGATTTCGCGCTTTAGCCTCAGCTGCTTTGGCCGCACGCAAGCGTCGAACTTCTTTCGGATCAGCGAGCAGAGGGCGGTAAATCTCAATGCGCTCGCCTGCCTGAATCACCCGCGAGTCTGGATCCGGCACGACCTTGCCGAAAATCCCCAACGGACATTCCGCCAGATTCAGCTCAGGAAACTCTTCAGCAATCCCCGAAGCGAGCACCGCAGCACGCACTGTCGTGCCCTCTGCCACGCTGACCGTGCCCAGAACCTGGCGATCAACCGCGGCATACACCACTTCTATCTCGATCACCGGCTTAACCCTGCATCTGCTTGGCGCGCTGGCAGAACGCATCCACCAACGTGTTGGCAGCCTGATTGAACAGCGGCCCCAACGTCGCACGCACCAGCGGCCCGGCGTAATCGAACGATAAATCCAGGCTGATCTTGCAGGCCTTCTCGTTCAACGCCTTGAATACCCAAACGCCGTGCAACTGGTTGAACGGGCCTTCCTCAAGATTCATCTCGATCGACTGTCCCGGCACCAGCGTATTGCGCGTGACGAAATGCTGACTCAGCCCGCCCTTCGCCACGCCAACACTGGCGCGCATGTGCTCAGGCGAGCTTTCCAGCACCTCAGCCGCCGAGCACCACGGCAGAAATTCCGGGTAACGCGCCACGTCGTTGACCAGGTCGTAAAGGAATTGCGCCGGGTATGGCAACAGGGCTGAGCGTTGAATATGAGTCGTCATGTAAGCGTTACTTCCAGAGCTGAGCGGCAAACACTACAACAATGCCGATTGGCGCCACGTAGCGCATCAAGAACAGAGACAGGGCAAACAGTTTCGGGTTGCGGATCGACAACTCGTCACGCACCGCTTCACGCCCCATCACCCATCCGGCGAACAATACAAAACACAGGCCACCGAGCGGCAACATCATCCGCGAGGTGAAGAAATCGATCACACCGAAGAAGTCCAGACCGCTCTTCGCACCCCATTGGTAGAGGTGGAACAGACCGTCTTCGTTCACGAAAAATTTGGCTTCCTTCCAGATATTGAAGGAGAACACCGTGCCCAAACCGACGAACCAGCAGGTAAACGCCAACCAGAACGTCACCCAGGCGCGGCTGACTTTGGTGCGTTCAACCAGATACGCCACCATCGGCTCGAGCAGGGAAATCGCCGAGCTCCAGGCCGCGACGGCGACCAGCACGAAGAACACCACGCCCATCAATTGGCCGAAGGCTACGTTACCAAAGGCAAATGGCAGGCTGACGAACATCAGGCCCGGGCCTTCGCTCGGGTTCAGGCCGGCGGCGAAGACGATCGGAAACAACGCCAGACCGGCGACCAGCGAGACAAAGGTATCAAGCAGCGCCACGCCGACCACCGTGCCGGACAGCGACGCGTTCTTCGGCATGTACGCGCCGTAGATCATGATCGAGCCGACGCCAACGCTCAGCGAGAAGAACGCGTGGCCCATCGCAGGCAGCAGACCGTCGAGAACTTTTTCCGGGTGGAAGTCGAACATGAAATGCACGCCTTCCATGAAATGCCCGGTGGTCATGCTGTAACCCAGCAGAACCAACACCATCACAAACAGCAACGGCATCATGATGCGCAAGCTGCGTTCCAGCCCGGCGACCACGCCTTTAGCGATGACGAAGGCGGACAGCAGCATAAAAATCGTGTGCCAAAGTGTCAGGCGCCATGGATCGGCGATGACATTGCCGAAATACGTGCCGACTTGATCGGCCGTCGCGCCTTGGAAGTCACCGCGACCCATGTCGACGATGTAATCCAGCGACCAGCCGCCGACCACACTATAGAAAGACAGGATCAGCAATGCCGTGATCATCCCGGCAAACGCGCCCCACGACCATCTGGCCGAGTGCCCGGCTTCCAGCGCCAATACCTTCAAGGCGTTCGCCGGACTCTGCCGTGCGCGGCGGCCAATCAGGGTTTCAGCGAGCATGACCGGGATGCCGATCAGGGCGATACACGCCAGAAACATCAGTACAAACGCACCGCCGCCGTAGACCCCGACCATGTAGGGGAATTTCCAGATACTACCCAGTCCCACGGCCGAACCGGTCGCGGCGAGTATGAATACCCAGCGGCTAGCCCAACTGCCGTGGACAGAAACCTTGTCTGTCGACATCGTTTATCACGCCCAAGCGTTAGAAAAAGAGGCCGCATTGTCCGGGATTCACTCAACCTGCTCAAGCACGCAGCATCACCGTAGCCGACGGCCGTTTATCTCCATATAATGCCGCCCCTATGGCTAAACAGAAGAAACACCCAACAGGGACCATCGCGCAGAACAAAAAGGCGCGACACGATTACTTCATCGAGCATAAGTTCGAGGCTGGTCTGGTCCTGGCCGGCTGGGAAGTAAAAAGTCTGCGGGCAAGCAAGCTACAGCTGGTTGACAGCTATGTCCTGCTCAAGGATGGCGAAGCGTGGCTGCTCGGTAGCCACATCACGCCTCTGATGACCGCAAGTACCCACGTCATCGCTGACCCGGTGCGCACACGCAAATTGCTGCTCAACCGCCGCGAGCTGGAAAAGCTTGCCGCGATGGTGCAGCAAAAGGGTTACGCCTGCGTCTGCCTGTCCTGGTACTGGAGCAAGCACATGGTCAAGTGCGAGATTGCTCTGGGCAAGGGCAAGAAGGAATACGACAAGCGTGACACCGAGCGCGAACGCGACGCCGGTCGTGAGCTGCAGCGTGCTGTGCGCAACAAGGGCAAGGAAGACTAGTCTTCGCCTTTGGAAGCAAAGATCGTCCGATCGCGGCCCGAGCCTTCGGCAGCTCCTACACAGGAATTCGCATTTCCCTGTAGGAGCTGCCGCAGGCTGTGATCTTTTGCTTTAAAAAATCACATGCCCTTGCGCCGCTCCGCCCGAGCCATGCGCTGAACCTCCTGCCGCACCTCTTCCAGCACTTCCTGCACATACAAAATGTGTCGGCTGGAGACTTCCCGCGCCTGCTCCGCGCGACCTTCAATAATCGCCAGATACAATTCCCGATGCTGGGTGATCAGCATGTCGCGGGTTTCCGTGCGCTGCTTGTACATGCCGCCAATGTTGGTCACCACGTTGCGCTTGAGCAAATCGAACAAGCCACGAATGGTGTGCAGCAACACCGCGTTATGACTGGCTTCAGCAATCGCCAGATGGAATTTCGCATCTGCCGCGCCCTCCTCCACCCGACTGACTTCGTCGTGGCGCGAGTAGCAATCCTGCAACTCATCGAACGCCGCCGTCAGCCGTTCACGATCGACGTCCGTCGCGCGCAATGCTGCGTAATAGGCACACGATGCCTCCAGGGTGTGGCGAAACTCGAGCAAGTCGCGCTGCGCTTCAGGATTGTTTTCGAGCAGATGCAGCAGCGGATCGCTGAACGTCGAGCCCAGGCTTTCCACCACATAATTGCCGCCGCCCTGACGGCTGACCAGCAAGCCTTTGGCCGCGAGCTTCTGAATCGCCTCACGCAATGACGGACGCGATACGCCGAATTGCTCGGCCAGCGTGCGCTCCGCCGGAAGCCGTTCACCGGACTTCAGCGTGCCCTCAAGGATCATCCCCTCGAGTCGCTCGACAATATCGTCAGACAAACGGCGCTGACGTATCTGATCAAACCCCATAACTCACTTCTCCACGATCCCGACCGCTCGCCGGGCTCTCTATTCTGGCCTATCGGCGCCTTGCCGACACCTACCAGACGCCACTTCGTCGAAGCGGATCAGACGCGATCTGCGCTGCACGTTCGACAAAAGTTTTAGGGCGACAAATTGACACACCGACACCAAGGCTTTTACCCTAGCCAACAGCGATTGTAAATTGGTCTTACCAATTAACCAAGAACGCTGACAGTGCCTGACCAACAACAATTAGGGGCCACCCCATATGCAAACCTGGCAACAGCTCTACAGCCCGCTCGGCAGTCTCGGCGTGTCCGCACTCGCGGCCGTCATCCCCATCGTGTTCTTTTTCCTCGCGCTGGCGGTGTTCCGTCTCAAGGGCCACGTGGCCGGGAGCATCACCCTCGCCCTGTCGATTGCCGTGGCGATCTTCGCGTTTCAGATGCCGGTCGACATGGCTTTCGCCGCCGCCGGTTATGGTTTCGCCTACGGTTTGTGGCCGATTGCCTGGATCATTGTCGCGGCGGTGTTCCTCTACAAACTGACGGTGAAAAGTGGTCAGTTCGAGGTCATTCGCAGTTCGGTGTTATCGATTACTGACGACCAGCGCCTGCAAGTGCTGCTGATCGGTTTCTGCTTCGGTGCATTCCTGGAAGGTGCCGCCGGTTTCGGCGCGCCCGTGGCGATTACTGCGGCATTGCTTGTCGGACTGGGCTTCAACCCGCTGTACGCCGCTGGCCTGTGCCTGATCGCCAACACCGCACCGGTTGCGTTCGGCGCCTTGGGGATTCCGATCATCGTTGCCGGCCAAGTGACCGGGATTGACGCGTTCAAGATCGGCGCCATGACCGGTCGCCAACTGCCGCTGCTGTCGCTGTTCGTGCCGTTCTGGCTGGTGTTCATGATGGACGGCCTGCGCGGCGTTCGTGAAACCTGGCCGGCTGCATTGGTCGCGGGCCTGAGCTTCGCCATCACCCAATACTTCACCTCCAACTTCATTGGCCCGGAACTGCCGGACATCACTTCGGCGCTAGCGAGCCTGATTTCCCTGACCCTGTTCCTCAAAGTCTGGCAACCGAAACGCGCCGCCGGCGCACAAATCGCAGGCGCTACCTCCAGCGCAGCGATTACCGCCAGCGTCGGTGGTTTCGGCCAGAAGCGCACCACCGTGGCTTCGCCTTACAGCCTCGGGGAAATTTTTAAAGCGTGGTCGCCGTTCCTGATCCTCACCGTGCTGGTGACCATCTGGACGCTGAAGCCTTTCAAAGCGATGTTCGCCGCTGGCGGCTCGATGTACAGCTGGGTGTTCAACTTTGCGATTCCGCACCTTGATCAACTGGTGATCAAGACCGCACCGATCGTTGCTGCGCCAACCGCGATTCCAGCGGTGTTCAAACTCGATCCGATTTCCGCGACCGGCACGGCGATTTTCTTCTCGGCGCTGATCTCGATGCTGGTGCTGAAGATCAATTTCAAAACTGGTCTGACCACTTTGAAAGAGACTTTCTACGAACTGCGCTGGCCTATTCTGTCGATCGGCATGGTGTTGGCGTTTGCTTTCGTCACCAATTATTCCGGCATGTCCTCGACCATGGCCCTCGTGCTGGCCGGCACTGGCGCGGCGTTCCCGTTCTTCTCGCCGTTCCTCGGCTGGCTCGGCGTGTTCTTGACCGGTTCCGATACATCGTCCAACGCACTGTTCAGTTCGCTGCAAGCGACCACTGCACACCAGATCGGCGTTAATGACGTCCTGCTGGTAGCGGCCAATACCAGCGGCGGCGTGACCGGCAAAATGATCTCGCCACAATCGATCGCCGTGGCCTGCGCCGCGACCGGTTTGGTGGGCAAGGAATCGGATCTGTTCCGCTTCACCCTCAAGCACAGCCTATTCTTTGCAACGATTGTCGGTCTGATCACCCTGGCTCAGGCCTACTGGTTCACCGGCATGCTGGTGCACTAAACCTACAAGAACCATGGAAAAAACCGACGCCGGTTCGTGATGCCGGCGTCAGCAATTCACCACCCGGTCTGTAAGGCTGCTGAAAGCAACACTCTCTATATTCAGCAGCCTCAGCGGACGGATAACCGGGTTCACCCGGAGACACGCCTGATGAGCGAGCTTTTTTACAACGCTGTGCCGAACGCGACCCGCGTGGCACCGCCACTGCCCGAACCTCGGCAATACCCCAGCGAGAAACCGTCGCGGGTTTATCTGTTCGGGACGTGCGTGGTTGATCTGTTCTACCCCGAAGCCGGTATGGACGCGATCCACTTGCTGGAGCGCGAAGGGATTCGGGTCGAGTACCCGCAAGGGCAGAGCTGCTGCGGTCAACCCGCCTACACCTCGGGTTACACCGAGCAGGCGCGGACGGTAGCGCGCTCGCAACTGGCGCTGTTTGCCGGCGATTATCCGGTGGTGGTGCCGTCGGGTTCCTGCGCGGGCATGCTGCGCGAGCATTACGCCGACTTGTTCAAGGACGAGCCGGACACGTTGAAACAGGTTCAGGCCCTCGCGGCCCGCACCTATGAACTGGCCGAGTTTCTGCTGTTCGTCTGCAAGGTGCAGCTCAAGGACAGCGGCGACCCGGTCAAAGTCGCCCTGCACACTTCGTGTTCGGCACGCCGCGAAATGAACACCCACCTGCACGGTCGCGAGTTGTTGGCGCAGTTGAGCAACGTGGAACGGGTCAACCACGACCACGAAAGCGAATGCTGTGGCTTCGGCGGAACATTCAGCGTCCGTATGCCAGACATTTCCGGCGCGATGGTGGCTGACAAGACCCGATCGCTGAAGGATTCCGGCGCGCATCAGGTCTTGAGCGCCGACTGTGGCTGTTTGATGAACATCAACGGCGCATTGGAGAAACAAAAAGAAACGCTACGCGGGCAACATCTCGCCAGCTTTCTGTGGCAACGAACCGGAGGTGCGCAATGAGCACTTCCGCGATTATTCCTACGGTCGCCGTAGAAGAAGATTTCCGCACCCGGGCGCACAACGCCTTGGGTGATCAGCAGTTGCGGAAAAACTTCCGTACTGCGATGGATTCACTGATGACCAAACGGGCAGCGGCTTTCGGCGATGCCCACGAAAGAGAACACTTGCGTGCTCTGGGCAACTCGATCAGAGCCCGCGCGCTCTCCAAGTTGCCCGACCTGCTCGAGCAACTGGAAACAAACCTGACCCGCAACGGTGTGACAGTGCACTGGGCGGAAACGGTGGACGAGGCCAATGGCATCGTCTTATCGATCATCCGTGCTCACGAGGCGCGGCAAGTGATCAAGGGCAAATCGATGGTCAGCGAAGAGATGGAGATGAACCATTTCCTCGAGGCTCAAGGCATTGAATGCCTGGAGTCGGATATGGGGGAATACATCGTCCAGCTCGACCACGAGAAGCCTTCACACATCATTATGCCGGCGATCCACAAGAATGCCGGTCAGGTCGCGTCCTTGTTCCACGACAAACTTGGCGTGGAATACACCAAGGACGTTGACCAACTCATTCAAATCGGTCGCAGAGTCCTGCGGCAGAAATTCTTCGAAGCGGACATCGGCGTCTCCGGTGTCAACTTCGCCGTCGCCGAAACCGGCACCCTGCTGCTGGTGGAAAACGAAGGCAACGGCCGTATGACCACCACCGTGCCGCCGGTGCACATCGCCGTCACCGGCATCGAAAAGGTTGTGGAAAACTTGCGCGACGTGGTGCCGTTACTGTCGCTGCTGACACGCTCGGCGCTGGGCATTCCGATCACCACTTACGTCAACATGATCTCCGGCCCGCGCAAAGAACACGAACTCGACGGCCCGCAGGAAGTGCATCTTGTGCTGCTCGACAACGGTCGCAGCCAGGCTTTCGCCGACAGTGAATTGCGTCAGACCCTGAACTGCATCCGCTGTGGCGCCTGCATGAACCATTGCCCGGTATACACCCGCGTCGGTGGTCACACTTATGGCGAGGTGTATCCGGGGCCGATTGGCAAAATCATCACCCCGCACATGGTTGGCCTGGCCAAGGTTCCGGATCACCCGAGCGCGTCATCGCTGTGCGGTGCCTGCGGTGAAGTCTGCCCGGTAAAAATTCCCATCCCGGCAATCCTGCGGCGCTTGCGCGAAGAAAACGTCAAAGCCCCGGACAGTCCCCATCAAGTGATGCGCGGTCAGGGCAGCAAGTATTCGCGCAAGGAACGTTTTATCTGGAACGCCTGGGCCAGGCTCAACAGCTCGCCAATTTTGTATCGATTATTCGGATTCTTCGCCACGCGCCTGCGGGCGCTGACGCCAAGCAACGTCGGCCCGTGGACACAAAACCACAGCGCCCCAAAACCCGCCGCCCGCTCACTGCACGACATGGCCCGCGAGCATCTGGCCAAACAGGGAGATCGCTGATGAGCGCCAAGCAAAATATCCTCGGCAAACTGCGGAAAAGTCTGACCGGCACCACGCCGATAGCCGACGACTTCGATATCGATCTGGTAACGCAGCCGTACACCTACAGCGCCGAACAACGCATCCCGCAACTGCGCAAACTGATGGAAGCGGTACACACCGAAATCCACATGACCTCGGGCGAAGAGTGGCCAGCGCTGCTTGCGCAATTGCTGCGTGATCGTCAGCTACCGAGCCTGTTGATTGCACCGACTACCGCCCACGGGCAGAAAATCACACAACACTGGGCGAATAATCCTGAGCTGCCGACGCTGAAATCCTACGACCGGCCGATGGAAGAATGGAAAGCCGAACTGTTCAACGACACTCCGGCCAGCCTCACCGGCACCCTTGGCGCGATCGCCGCCACCGGCAGCCTCATCCTGTGGCCAACCCGCGAAGAACCACGGCTGATGAGTCTGGTGCCGCCGGTGCATTTCGCTCTGCTCAAGGCCAGCGAAATCCGCGACAACTTTTATCAGGTTCAACAGGAATTCGAATGGGCGCAAGGCATGCCGACCAATGCGTTGCTGGTGTCCGGCCCGTCGAAAACCGCCGACATTGAACAAGTGCTGGCCTACGGCGCCCACGGCCCGAAAGACCTCGTGGTGCTGATCCTGGAGGACCAATGACGCTTCCAGTGAATTTCCTGCGTGATGCGCAGCAACTGATTCCGGCCGAGCGCCGTTTTGATGATCCGTTATCGACGCTGGCCTTCGGCACCGATGCGAGTTTTTATCGGCTGATTCCGCAGTTGGTGATCCGCGTTGAATCTGAAGACGAAGTCGTGGCGCTGCTGAAGTTGGCTCAACGTGACCATGTCCCGGTGACCTTCCGCGCGGCGGGTACCAGTCTGTCCGGGCAAGCAATCAGCGATTCCGTGTTGATTGTGCTTGGGGATAACTGGAACGCGCGCGAGATTCGTGGCCAAGGTACGCAAATCCGCCTGCAACCGGGCGTGATTGGTGCGCAAGCCAATGCGTGGCTGGCGCCGTTCGGACGCAAGATCGGCCCGGATCCGGCGTCGATCAATGCCTGTAAAATCGGCGGCATCGTCGCCAACAACGCCAGCGGTATGTGCTGCGGCACCGCGCAAAACACCTATCACACGCTGGCCGGCATTCGTCTGGTGCTGGCCGATGGCACACGGCTCGATACCGAAGACGCGGCGAGTGTCGCGGCATTCCACGCCAGCCACGGCGATCTGCTTGAACGCTTGGCGACTTTAGGCCGCGAGACCCGCGCCAACGCCGAACTCGCTGCACGAATCCGCCACAAATACCGTCTGAAAAATACCACCGGCCTGTCACTCAACGCCTTGGTGGATTTCGATGACCCTGTGGATATCTTGAGCCACTTGCTGGTCGGCTCCGAAGGCACGCTCGGCTTCATCAGCGCGGTGACGTACGACACAGTAATCGATCACCCGAACAAGGCCTCGGCGCTGATCGTCTTCCCCGATGTGGAAACCTGCTGCAACGCGGTTACCGTGCTGAAAAGCCAACCGGTGTCCGCCGTAGAACTGCTGGATCGCCGCAGTCTGCGCTCGGTGCAAGACAAACCCGGCATGCCCGCTTTCGTACAACAGCTGTCGAAGAATGCCTGCGCCTTGCTGATCGAATCCCGCGCAGCGACCTCTGCACTCCTACAGGAACAACTGGCGCAGGTCATGGCGTCGCTCAATGGTTTCCCGGTGGAGAAGCAGATCGACTTCACCGAAGACCCTGCCGAAAACGTCAAACTCTGGGCCATTCGCAAAGACACCTTCCCTGCCGTCGGCGCCGTACGTAAAACCGGCACCACGGTGATCATCGAAGACGTGACCTTCCCGGTCGAACAACTGGCCATCGGTGTGAACCGCTTGATCGAGTTGTTCGACAAACATTCCTACGACGAAGCGATCCTTTTCGGACACGCGCTGGAAGGCAATCTGCACTTCGTCTTCACTCAAGGCTTCAACAACCCGGAAGAAGTCGCACGCTATCAAGCGTTCATGGATGACGTCGCGCAACTGGTCGCCGTGGAGTTTGGCGGCTCGCTGAAAGCCGAACACGGCACCGGGCGCAACATGGCGCCGTTCGTGGAACTGGAGTGGGGCAGCGACGCTTACCAACTGATGTGGCAGCTCAAACGGCTGCTCGACCCTAACGGAATTCTCAACCCGGACGTGGTGCTCAGCGAAGATCCGCAGATCCACCTCAAGCACCTGAAGCCACTGCCGGCGGCCGATGAGATTGTGGATAAGTGCATCGAGTGCGGCTTCTGCGAACCGGTTTGCCCGTCGAAAGGACTGACCCTGAGCCCGCGCCAGCGCATCGTGATCTGGCGCGATATTCAGGCGAAAAAACGTGCCGGCGTCGACACCACCGAACTGGAAAAAGCCTACGAATACCAAGGCATCGAAACCTGCGCCGCCACCGGTCTCTGCGCACAACGTTGTCCTGTAGGCATCAACACCGGCGAGCTGGTGAAAAAGCTCCGTGGCCGACACGCAACGCATCAGAAAACGGCTGACTGGATTGAAGGAAATTTCGCCAAGACTCTGCAGGGGGCACGCTTCACTCTGCATGTCGCTAATGGTGCGCGGATGATGCTCGGCGCGCCGCGTCTGGCGAAACTGTCGGCAACGATTACGCGCCTGTCCAAAGGCCAGGTACCGTTGTGGACAAATGCGATGCCGCAACCGGAGAAAGTCATTCGCTTCAGCCCGAACGTGTCGGACGAACGCCCGCGTGTGGTGTATCTGGCCGCGTGTGTCTCGCGAGTCATGGGCCCGGCGGCGGGTGATAAAGAGCAGATGTCGCTCTACGACAAAACCCGTGGTCTGCTGGAAAAGGCCGGTTACCAAGTGGTCTTCCCGGACAATCAGGACAACCTCTGCTGCGGTCAGCCCTTCGCCTCAAAAGGCTACGCCGAGCAAGCCGAACACAAGCGTCAGGAGTTGATCAGCGCCTTGCTCCACGCCAGTCGCGGCGGTCTCGATCCGATTTATTGCGACACCAGCCCATGCACGTTGCGCCTGGTTCAAGACGGAGGAGAAACCCGTCTGGATCTGTACGACCCGGTGCGCTTCATCCGTACGCATCTTCTCGATCGACTGGATTTCACCCCGCAAGACGCACCGATTGCCGTGCATGTGACCTGCAGCACTCAGCACCTGGGCGAAAGCCAAGCGTTGATCGATCTGGCGCGCAAATGCAGCAAAACCGTGGTGATTCCGGAAGGCATTCACTGCTGCGGTTTTGCCGGCGACAAGGGCTTCACCACGCCGGAGCTGAACAGCCATTCGCTACGCACTTTGAAGGACGCGGTGCAACATTGCAGTGAGGGAATTTCCACCAGTCGCACCTGCGAAATCGGCCTGACGCAACACGGCGGCATCGACTATCACGGTCTGGTTTATCTGGTCGATCGAGTCACTCAGGCGAAGGCCTGCTGAAGAAAACAGAACCCTTGCGCAAGACCGCAGTCCACAGAACAGGCCCCGAACACTCGGGGCCGTTCCTTCTTTCGGTGACCGGCACTCCGGGTCAGCGAAGTCTGGATCCCTCAGCGCAAGGAGATACACATGAAACGTTCTGTACTGCTCGGTCTGTTCGTTACTGCCTCGGTGATGGCGTCGACTTCGTTTGCCGCTGGACCAGACAGCCTGTGCGAAGCCAATCTGCAAACCATCAATAACGCGAAATCGGAGTATCAGACTTCATCGGAGCTGAACGCGCGCGTCTCCGCCAGTGTGGCAAAAGCCCAAGCCCTCAAGGCCCAAGGCAAGATTGACGACTGCGTCGCGGAAACCCAGCAAACAATTCTGGAAATCCAGAAAACCTCGGGGGACACCAAGAAGTGATCGTGAGCAGGCGTTTTGATACCAGATGTAAAAAAAACCGAATTCCTGCGTAGCGCGACGGTCGATTGAACAGGCCCTACGCTAACGTAGCCTGTTATGACCTCGGCATCGCCGCCAGACCGTCCGGCAGCACCGAGACCTACCGTTCAAGGAGATACCCATGAAGCATTCTGCAATTGCTGGATTGTTCATCGCTGGTGCACTTCTGGCGTCGCCGGTGTTTGCGGCGGATAAAGACCTGTGTGCCGGGAATCTTCAAGTTATCAAAGACTTTGTCACCAGCCAGCCTTCCATTCCGGAAACCTCGCTGAACAACGTCAAGACCGCCCAGGAAGACGCCATGAAGGCGCAGGCTGCCGGGGACGATGGCAAATGCGTTGAAATCACCAACGGCATGATCACGAAAATGCAGATCCGCAATCCAACGCGTAACTGACACACCCGGAAGCCAACCTTCGGGTTGGCCTTCCCGGCCGATTGACGTACACTGCACAGGCTTGTTGCTCAAACAGATGTACTGAGCAATGAGTTCGGGGCCGTTTAGGATTCGACGCCGGTTGCGAAACTTTAGGTGCATGCCGACTTGGTAACAGAAGTCGTAAATCCACTGTTGCAACTACTTATAGTTGCCAATGACGAAAACTACGGCCAGGAATTCGCTCTCGCTGCGTAAGCAGCCTTAGCCCTGAGCTTCTGGTACCTTCGGGTCCAGCAATCACCAGGGGATGTCTGTAAACCCAAAGTGATTGTCATATAGAACAGAATCGCCGTGCAGTACGTTGTGGACGAAGCGGCTAAAACTTACACAACTCGCCCAAAGCACCCTGCCCTTCGGGTCGCTGAGGGTTAACTTAATAGAAACGGCTAAGCATGTAGTACCGACAGCGGAGTACTGGCGGACGGGGGTTCAAATCCCCCCGGCTCCACCAAATAAGCGTTACAAATCAGGCACTTAGCGTTTCTCGCAGGTGCCTTTTTTGTGCCTGCCAGATCCGTTTTGATTCTGGAAAATGGCGTGATGGAAGCCGTAGAAGCCAAACCGAATTTCGATAAACGCTGTCATAGCAACGAGTCACTCTCCCGCGAAGTAATCACTGTCCAGCTGCTTCACCTCGTAGACCTGCTTAACGCTGACGCCCAAATTGTTCTCGACCATCAGCCGCGCAAGCTCAACGCCATCAATCAGCACAACTTTGATATCCAATCCAAGCGCGGCAGTGCGGGCTCCGTCGGAGAACTCCGAGGTGGTTATAAACACCCCCTTGCGCGCACGCTGGCGAGTCAGTGCGCCGATAAATTTGTCGATCTCCGGGCGATGCACCGTGTTGGCCCAGCGTTTTGCCTGCAGGTAGATCACGTCGAGGCCAAGCGTGTCTTCTTTGATGATGCCGTCGATGCCGTCATCATTGGTCGCCTGGGTCGCTTTTCCGGCCTCCTTGCGCGAACCGCCGTAACCCATAGAGATCATCAGATCGACCACCAACTGTTCGAAGAAGCTGGGGGTGGCCGCCCGAACTTGCGCCAGCAATTCCTCTACGAGGGATTGCATCAACGCCTGATGCGCATCGGCCAACTGCTCGTCTGGTGTAATTTCGGCAATATCAACATTGAGCATGGCGGATGCTTCAACAGATTGAGGCTTGGCCGTATGGAAATCCGCAAACTCGGGAAACTGCTTTAACCAGCTCACCGTGATTCGCTGCGGCCCCTTGGCCAAAGCATCGAGACCGCGTGGGGTGATCTGCACCATGCCCTTGGCTGGAATGCAGAGCAGCCCCGCCTTGTTCAAATAAGTGCGAGCCCAGCCTACGCGATTGTTAATCACCGTCTGATGACCGGAAGGCAGGCGTTCCTTACGTTCGTCCTCGGTCAGTTGAAACTGATCCGCCACTTGCTCACGCAACTCATTGAGCGGCAGCGACTCACCGTTTTGAACGGTGCTCAGCACTGGACGCATCACGCTTTGAAAATCCGGAATTGCCACAATTACTCCCTATCCCTGCTCGCGACTTTCTAGTCGCCGCGCACGCCGCTGTCATCGAGGGCTGCGGCTGTCTTCAGCATCTTCAAAATCACCAGTGCAAACGCCCGGCTCTTCGTTTCGTTATCCAATACTTCCAGTGACAGCTTCTCGTGGTCGGTCATGGCGTCCAGCACGGTGTCGAGGACGCGCTTGGGAAACAGGCCGTGCATCACTTGATCAACCGAATGGTTGTTCACCTGGGCCATCACATCTTCCTGGCGGCTGATGCGCTGAGCAATGCCAGTGAGAAATTGCAGTTGATCGTCATCGCTAACTTCAGCACCGAAGATATCGTTCAATGCATCAATGATTTCCGACAAACGCTTCTTCTCTGGGTCATGGGGCTTCCCGCTGCCCACATCACTGCCAGGTTTAAGAGTGTACTCGCCAGTTTCCTCGTGCAGGCGAAGCTGGTGTTCGGCGCGCTTACTCAGGCGGTAGTGGCTCAACTGCAACTCGCCCACATCGACGTCGTCTTGTAGCAGGCGATCTACACGCAAGAGCGGATGCAGGTGCTTTGCGTACACACACAACTGCTCCAGCTCACGATCCTCGTAAGGCACTATCTGCGAAAGAAACTCGTACAGGCGCACAAAGCCTTGCAGGTTCTTGCGGAACAGGTCGAGCTGATCAACCTGCTCACCGGCTTCTTTCAGCGCGTGCTCGGCTTTTTTCAAGCCGACGCTATCCCCATTGGCTTCAGCGGTTCGTTTGTAATCAAGCGCCTGCTGACGAGATTCAAGCGAGAAGGCATAGCGCTTGGCAAAACGCTCTTTGGCCGGCGCGCAGTAATAACTGAGCTTGCTGGCTTGCGCCTTAGGGTCGAAGAAGGCCAAGGCAAACGCTTCTACCTCTTGCCAGTAATAGATGCCCTCGGCATCTAGCTTCTTCTGCAGGTCATAAATGATCTGCGGGTCGGTCACATCAGTCAGCTCGGCCTTGGTGTAGTACGGCAAGAAGGCGTCGAGAATATCCTGCGGCTCGTTAAAGAAGTCGAGGATAAAGGTTTGCTTGTTGTCACCAAAGGTGCGGTTCAACCGCGATAGGGTTTGCACGCAGTCCACACCTTGCAGCTTTTTGTCGACGTACATGGCGCACAGCTTGGGCTGATCGAAGCCGGTCTGGTACTTATTGGCCGCGATCATCACGTTGAAGTCTTGGGTGTCGAAAGCGTCCGCCAGGTCGCGACCGTTAAGGCCCGCGTTGAGCAGGCTACTATTTTCCGTCACCTCTTCGGGGATTACTTCATCCGATAATACGCTTCCGGAGAACGCCACCAGCGGGTGCACATCGTTGTAACCCATCTGCTGCACATAAGCTTTTAATGCCAGCTGATAACGGACAGCTTCTTGACGGCTGCTCGTCACTACCATGGCCTTGGCCTGACCATTGAGCAGACCGCGAATATTGGCGCGAAAATGCTCGACGATCACCTCGACCTTCTGGCTGATGTTGTACGGGTGTAAATCCCCATCAGCATCCCGGCCAGTAAATGCCGAACAACCGGCAACCACTGCAACCGCTGATAACAAAACGTCCGTCGCTGCAACGTGTACACCAGCATCCCCAGCAGCAACATGCCAAACACCGCCACTCGCTGAACCGTCAACGCGCCCTCATCCATCGCCCAGAACATCCGCGACAAGTCATAAAAGAACACGCTCGGCGTCCACTGCGGTTCGAACGTGTAGAGCGCGCTGGTCAGAGCGCCGAGCAGCAGGCTCGAAACCACCACACGCCGATCGCCATGCATCTGTGACAAAAACACCAGAACCAGTAAGACGATGCCGATAGTCAGCCAATACTGATGGCTGGATATCTCCGCCATGTGCTGAATCTTATGTTCAGTGAGCATGTTGAGGTGGTGCCAAAGCACGATGCCCAGCACCCAGCCGATCACTGTAAATATTTTCGCCAGATGACCGCTGGCGAGTTTGGTCAGGGTGCCGACGCTGCATCCGTCGTTGAGCACCGAGGCGATACCGAACAACAAGCCGCCAAGCACCAGTGACCAATAGCCCACTTCAGGAATAAACAGCGGCTGACTGAACCCGGACAATCCGTACAACGGCCCCAGCAACAATCCAAACAGACCGCAGGAAACCAGCGACACAAACAGTGTCGGCCGGCGTCGCAACAATTGCCCGACCGCGTTGACCAGGCACATGCCCATGCGTTGGGACACCAGGCCAACAAGGAAGGCCAGCAGTAGCGAAATCAACAGTGAAAGCACAAGGCTCTCCGTTTTTGGAACGTGAGGTCGGTTGGACGTTATCGCAGATCGCGCGCGGTGCAAACCTTGCGGGTGAAGTGCGAAAGCGCTTCTACACTCACAGCGCACATGCCATTCAACGTCGACACCCGAGTGATCATGACTTCCTTAAAAGACCGCATGCAAACCGGCAAGGACGCACGCAAGCAGTGCCCGCGTAGTGCTCAGGCTTCGACGGGCAAGATGAGTCGTGATCCGATTCCGCTGATCAAGGCGTCGAGTCAAGGGCGTGTCGAGTCGTTGGTGGAGTTGCGTTACGGACGGATGCTGGTGTCGCCGTTTACGTTTTTTCGCGGCAATGCGTTGTTGCAGGCGCATGACTTGTCGAGCACGGCGACCATGGGTTTGATTTCGCCGATCTGCGGTGATTGTCATCTGATGAATTTCGGTGGTTTCGCCACGCCGGAGCGCAATCTGCTGTTCAGCGTCAATGATTTTGACGAGGCACATCCCGGGCCGTGGGAGTGGGATTTGAAACGTCTGGCCGCCAGTTTGGTGGTTGCCGCGCGCGACTTGCGCCACGGCGATTCGGTCGAAGAGTCGGTGTGTCGCGACATGATCGGCGCGTATCAAGCGACCCTGCTGGAGTGCGCCGAACAGAGTTCGCTGGAGAACTGGTACGAGTCGATCAGTTACACCGACTTGCTCGCGCAGGCGCGCAAAACCACGCTTGAACACGTGCAGCGCGCTATCGAAAAAGCTGAGCAGCGCACTCACGCAGGACTGCTGCCGAAGATCAGCGAGCGC
This sequence comes from Pseudomonas rustica, assembly GCF_049959085.1. Lineage (NCBI taxonomy): Bacteria > Pseudomonadati > Pseudomonadota > Gammaproteobacteria > Pseudomonadales > Pseudomonadaceae > Pseudomonas > Pseudomonas rustica. The sequence continues at coordinate 4,749,569 of NZ_CP188200.1, forward strand.
GATAAACACGGGCGTCTGATTATTCGCGATGACTTGCCGGAAATTTTCCATCTGCACAACAACTCCACGTTGCTCGATGCCGAGGATGACTGGCTGCGACTGTCGGACTGGCGTCCGCTTTACGAGATGTTCATGCGCGATTATCGCGGCACGCTGCAACCTGATCGTCGCGAATTGTTGTCGCGGTTTCATGTGCAAGACATGGCGTTCAAAGTGGTCGGCGTCGGCAGTGTCGGCACCCGTTGTCTGGTGGCGCTAATGACCGACGATCAGGAATTTCCGCTGTTTCTGCAATTCAAGGAGGCGCGGCGCTCGGTGCTTGCCGATTACGTCAAAGGCAAATCGCCGGTGCGCCACGAAGGTCAGCGCGTGGTCGAGTGTCAGCGTTTAATGCAGGCGGCCAGCGATCTGTTTCTCGGCTGGACGACGGGGCCCAACGGTCGGCATTTCTATGTGCGGCAACTGCGCGACATGAAAATCTCCGCCGAACTGGAAACCTTCGACGCTGAAACGTTCGCCGCCTATGGACGGGTTTGCGGTCGTGCGTTGGCCCGCGCGCATGCGAAAGCGTCCGGGCAAGCCGCGCAAATCAGCGGCTACATCGGCAAAAGCGATGCGCTGGCCGATGCGTTGTTGAAGTACGCGCAAAGCTACACCGCGCAAAATGAACGCGACTTCGAACGCTTTCAATTGGCCTGTCGCAAAGGTCGATTGCGCGCACGTTCGGAAGCCGACTTTACCGCTGATTACCTGCCTTGAACCGGGCTAGAGCGGCCGCAAACGAGATGAATTTTTCTTCACTGCCCCTGCCCGACCGAACCTGTAAAGTTCGCTCGCTCATTCAAGAAACTACGGTTCGCCCGCGCTCCTGCGGGCTTTTTTTTGCCTGAAATTCCTCATCGTTCAAGGTTTCCCGTGTAGGCGCTGCCGAAGGCTGCGATTTTTTGATTTTGAAAACGCAGGAGCGAAAGATCGCAGCCCTCGGCAGTTCCTACAGAACATCAACCGGTTTGTATTTTCTGCGGTGTCGGGCAATGCTGTCTGACAACCCCGCCGACCGGAACGTCCGATGCCGCTGTTGACCCTGCCCTGCCAACGCCTGACGCTGGCGATTCTTGCCCCGGATCAGGCGGAACTCGAAAGTGAGTTCTATCGCCGCAACCTGCGCCATCTCGCGCCGTGGTCGCCGATCCGTACCACTGAATATTTCTCCACCGCGCAAATCCGTCGACGTCTCGAGATTCAGGCCAGTGCGTTTGAGGCCGGGCTGGCGATGCATTTCGCGCTGTTGTCGCCGGACGGCCAGCAGATGATCGGCGCGTGCAATTTCAGCGGGGTTATTCGCGGGGCTTTTCAGGCGTGTTATCTGGGTTATCACATCGATGAAACCCATCAGGGCCAGGGTTTGATGCAGGAAGCGCTGGAGGCTGGCATCGCGTACATGTTCGAGGGGCAGAATCTGCACCGGATCATGGCCAACTATATTCCCGGCAACGAGCGCAGTGCGCGGTTGCTGGAGCGCTTGGGTTTCGAGCGTGAGGGTTACGCCAAGGCGTATCTGAACATTGCCGGACGCTGGCAGGATCATGTGCTGACGGCGCTGGTCAATCCGCGGTTCGAAACACCGGACAAACGTTGGTCGCGACCACTCGCTTAAGCTTCACGAATTGTTCAGCATTGCCGACGTATGCTCGGGGTTCCCGCCCCTTTCGGTAGCCTGAACGCCATGTCGCGTGCCGTCACTTCGCTGTTTCTGCTTGCCGCCCTGCTGTTTTTCTTTGCGCTGGGCAACCATCAGTTGCAAGGCTCCACCGAGGCCCGCGTCGCCGGCATCGCCATGGAAATGCACCTGGACAATGACTGGGTGACGCCGCGTCTGTTCGGCGAAGCGTTTCTGGAAAAACCCCCACTGAGTTTGTGGCTGGACGCCGGTGCAATGCGCGTGTTCGGCGTTTCGCCGTGGGCGGTGCGGTTGGCCTCGGCGGTGGCCGGGTTGTTTAGCGTGATGTTGTTGTACGGCATGTTGCGTCGCTTCGAGCGGCCGAAAAGGGTCGCTTGGACGGCGGGGATTCTGCTGGCGACCATGGCCAGTTACTGGAGCAACGTACGTGGCGTTGGCGAAGACGCGCTGCTGGCGCTCGGCGTGACGGCGGCGTTGTTGGCGTTTTTTCAGGCGCAGCGAGTGCCGACGCTGGGCAATTCGCTGCTGTTTGTCGTCGGCATCGCCATCGCGACGCTGAGTAAAGGCGTGCTCGGTTTGGCGATGCCTGGCGTGGTGATTTTTGCTTATCTGCTGGCGGACAACCTGATCGACCGGCGCCTGAAGATCAGAGATTGGTTGCGGCCGGGATTGCTCACCGTGGTCGGTTTGATTCCGCTGCTGATCTGGCTGGTGGTGCTTTATCAGCATGGCGGTGCGCAAGCGGTCAGAGAGGTGTTGCTGACCAACAGTGTCGGACGTTTCAGCGGATCGTTCGTTGAGGCCGGGCATTACGAGCCGTTTTATTACTACCTCGCCAAGCTGCCGCAAGCGTTTTTGCCGTGGAATATTCTGGTGTATCTGGGGCTGTGGCACTTCCGTAAAGAGTTGAAGGCTAATCGGTATCTGCTGTTTTTCAGCCTGTGGATCGTGGCGCAGTTTGTGATGCTGACGTTGGCGTCGAGCAAGCGCACGGTGTACTTGATGTCGATGACGCCGGCGGCTGCGGTGATCGCGGCTGAGTATGCATTTGTGTTGTTTGAGCGGTTGAAAGCGTACGAATCGGCGAATCGATTTGTAGGCTGGATCGCTCGACGACGTCAGGCATTGGCGTTCGGCTTATTGGCTGTGGTGATCGCCGGTTATCTCTTTGCGGCGCAGTGGGCGCTGCCGAATGCGGATAAACACCTGTCGTTTCTGCCGCTGACGGAACACATTCAATCGCTGCAGGCCAGTGGTCATCAGGTGGCGTTGTTTCAGGCGAATGAGCGGGTGGGCGGCGCGAGCGTGTTTTATACGCAGAGTGTGCTGAAGGGACTGGATACGGAGGCGCAGTTACGGGAGTTTCTGGGAGCGGCAGCGACGAATGTGGCGGTGATCTCGGCGGATACTGAGCCTGTAGCGCCGCTGAAAGTGCTGAAGACCATGAAGGTTGGGCGGCAGGCTTACTACTTCGTCGGCTATTGAATTCTTTTGTAGGAGCTGAGCTTGCTCGCGAAGGCGTCATCACATACGCCACATCCATTGCCTGATGCATCGCCTTCGCGGGCAAGCCTTGCTCCTACAGTTTTCGCGTTCGGCCACTAATCATTCAGTTGGTTGCCGGGGCTGGTACGGATAACTGTCGTTGCAGCTTCTCCAACACCGGCATCTCCAGCCGCGCCCGTCCATAAAACGCCAACGCTGTCAGCAAACACGCCAGCCAGACAAAGATCCCAGCCCAAAACGTGTGGGACATGTAGTGCCAGCCTTGCAGGACGCGCGTCGTGCCGTAGACAAAACCGAGCAACAACGAGCCCCACAAAATCGCCTTGGAAAATCGCCACTGGTAGCGTCGCGCAACAAAGTACAGCGCCAGCATGGTGAAACCACCCGACGCGTGCCCGCCCGGCCAGCAACGGCCCTCGCCCGCTTCATGGAACAACTGGAAATTCTCGTACCACTCGACATGAGCCATTTTGCCGCCGTACAGCGTGGTCTCGATCGGACAGTAAACGCTGGTGTGCGCCTTGAGGAAGTGAATCACCCCGGTGCAAACGGCGAACGCCACCACGACGAAGAAAAAATCCCTACGATGATCAGCGGCAAAGCGCAGCACCGGCGCGACTCGGCTGCGCTGCAGAAAGGCACCCAGTCGTGGCCGCTTCTGCGGGCTGACCAATGGCCAGATCACCGAGAGCATCGCACCGATCACGGCAATCTCGCCCGTCCAGTTCGGAATGATCCGCGCCCATTTGTGCGTGAGTTTTTCGAAGAAGTGGATTTTGTCGAGCGGGAAAGTCTGAGTCAGCGGATCGAACAACAGGTTGCTGAAAGCGATGTCGATTTTGGTCATGTCGAACAGCAGAAACACCACCGCTGCACAGAGCAGCGGGATGCCAAAGTTGTAAGCGTAGAAACGCGCTTTCATCGGGTGGTCACCGTGCGCCAGTCGGAGGCTTCAATGAAGCCGAGCATCTGTGGGGCCGCCGGATTGGCAGCGGCGACAAACAGCGAAGAACCGTAGCCGGGATCGGAGGGCGGTACGTTCAGGTCTTTCTCCAGTTGCCCCATGCATTCGCTGTGGGTCACCAGGATCAAATTGCGCCCCGGCACTTTGTGCGCCAGCGCGTCCTGCAACATCCGGCCCTTGCAACTGATCAACCAGTCGGCGGCGGTGGAGGTCTTGGTGAACATGTAACCGGCGGTCTGCACGGTGCGCTCGATAGGGCTGTTGTAGAGGTCGGCGTTGCTCAGGCCCAGTTGTTCAAACTGCGAACCCACCGCATCCGCGACACTGCGCGAACGTTGAGTGATGCCGTCATTGCCGCTCAGGCACGGTGCCTTGGAGTGATCGCAGCGTTCGACGTGGCGCACCAGCACGATCATGTCGCCTTGCGCCCAGCCCTGCGCCAACGCCTGCGCGCCGGCGACATTGCCGTGGGCCAGATCCGGTACAGCTGCGGGTGCCAGCAACCACAAGGTCAGCGGAATCACCAGCACGGAGGCGGCCAACACCACCCACGTGTTGCGAAAACGCGCCAAACCGCTCAGATCGATCGAGCGTTTGACGCCGAACAGATTCAGTCTCAATTCCACAAAAAGCCGCCTCACCGGCATGCATCACTTGTCATTCGATGCGGCGAAGGTACAGAGGCGGGCGTGGGCAGCCAGTGAAACCCATGTGAAAAAAGTCTTGGGATCCTTTGTTACAAATTCCGTAGGACAAAATCCTTTCAGCTCTCGGCATTGCGGCCGATACAGACCTGCTAACACCCTTGCTGGCTCAAAAAAACAACAATCTTCCAGCCTAACCGACGACCAAGAAACCCAACGTTTCTGGAGGATTTTTGATGAATAGCTGGTTCGGCAACATCAGCGTGAACATGAAATTGGGCCTGGGCTTCGGCCTGGTGCTGGCCCTGACCTGCGTCCTGGCCCTGACCGGTTGGACCAGCCTCGGCGGCCTGATCGACCGCAGCAACTGGATGAGCGACATCACCCAGCTCAACTCCGGCCTGACCAAACTGCGCGTGGTGCGCCTGCAATACATGCTGACCAACGGCGACGAAACCGCCGCGCAAAACGTGCAGACCACCCTTGAAGCCTTCGCCGCGCAACAGCAGAAGTTGATCAGCAGCTTCAAGAGCCCGGAGAACGTCAAGTTGCTCAAGGCGCAGGCGGCGACCATCGCTGAATACCAGACCTCGCTGAACAAAATGCGCAACGCCTACCGCACCGCCAACAGTGCGCGCGACGCCATGAGCGTGAATGCCGACGCCGCGTATCGTCAGATCGAATCGATCAGCAAACATGTGCAGCAAATGGACATGAGCGAGCAACGTTTCGAACAGTTCCAGGCCATCACCACGGCCAAGGAAGCGTTCATCCTCACCCGCTACGAAGTGCGCAGCTACATGGCCGCCACCAACGCCGACACCGAGCAGAAAGCCGTCGCCCAACTCGACGTGGCGATCGCCAGCCTCAAGCAATTGAACGTGCATTTCGCTGACACTCAGGCAGATGCCCTGCGTCAGCTGGAGACCGCGCTGGTCAATTACCGCAGCGCCTTGCAGGCGTTCAAGAACGCCAACAGCGAAGCTGTGCAGGCGCGCAAGGAAATGACCGATCAGGGCGCGACCATCGTCACCCAGAGCGAGCAGCTGTATCAGATTCAACTCGATCGCCGTGACGCCGAAAGCGCTCAGGCCCGTACTCTGCAACTGATCAGCACCCTGCTGGCGTTGCTGGTTGGCGTGATTGCCGCCGTGCTGATCACCCGTCAGATCACCCGTCCGCTGCGCGAAACCATGGCCGTGGTCGACCGCATCGCCAGCGGCGACCTGACCCACAACGTCATCGTTACCCGTCGCGACGAACTCGGTGTGCTGCAACAAGGCATCGCGCGCATGGGCGTGACCCTGCGCGATTTGATCAGCGGCATCCGCGACGGCGTTACCCAGATCGCCAGCGCCGCCGAAGAGCTGTCGGCCGTGACCGAACAGACCAGCGCCGGGGTGAACAGCCAGAAAGTCGAGACCGATCAGGTCGCCACTGCGATGCACGAAATGACTGCCACCGTGCAGGAAGTTGCGCGCAACGCCGAGGAAGCCTCGCAAGCTGCTGCCGCCGCTGACGGCGAAGCCCGTGAAGGCGACAAAGTGGTCAACGAAGCCATCGCGCAGATCGAACGTCTGGCCAGCGAAGTGGTGCGTTCCACCGAAGCCATGAGCGTGCTGCAACAGGAAAGCGACAAGATCGGCAGCGTCATGGACGTGATCAAAGCCGTCGCCGAACAAACCAACCTGCTCGCGCTCAACGCCGCGATTGAAGCCGCGCGCGCCGGTGAAGCCGGTCGCGGGTTTGCCGTGGTTGCCGACGAAGTACGTGGCCTGGCCCAGCGCACGCAGAAATCCACCGAAGAAATCGAAGGCCTGGTCGCCGGTCTACAGAACGGCACCCAGCAGGTTTCGGCGGTGATGAACAACAGCCGCGCCCTGACCGACAGCAGCGTCGCGCTGACCCGCAAGGCCGGCCTGTCACTGGAAAGCATCACCCGCACGGTGTCGAATATTCAGTCGATGAACCAGCAGATCGCGGCGGCGGCTGAACAGCAGAGCGCAGTGGCGGAAGAGATCAGCCGCAGCATCATCAACGTGCGCGACGTCTCGGAACAAACCGCAGCGGCGAGTGACGAAACGGCGGCGTCGAGTGTGGAGCTGGCGCGGTTGGGTGGGCAGTTGCAGCAGATGGTCAGCCACTTCCGCGTTTGATCTTCACCTTGCAGTGAATGAAAGAACTTCGCGAGCAGGCTCGCTCCCACAGTTACAAGGTCGATCACACAATGTGTGAACACCTTCAAAACCTGTGGGAGCGAGCCCGCTCGCGAAAGCGTCAGACCTGCCACCTCGATATCCCGAAAAAACCCCGGTACCCGTAGGAGCTGCCGCAGGCTGCGATCTTTTGATCTTCACTTTTGAACCATCAGAAGCCAGATCAAAAGATCGCAGCCTGCGGCAGCTCCTACAGAAATCCTGTTCGATCGCGAGTTAATGGATCCTCACCGCGTGCCGCGTTGGCGCAACGCCGACGGCATAAAGTACGCATCCTCGGGCACCGGCTGGGCGAAATCCACGGTCTCGGCTTCTTCGTTGTCGAGGTTCTGCACGTAGTAACGACGGGCCTGCAAATCATGGAAAACGTCCAGCGCGCTCCACGTGGTGGGCAGGTCGTAGAAGTTTTTCAGGTAGGCCATCGACACGCGCCACAGCTCCCCTCGCCCGTCGTATTGATCGACCAGCGCAGCGCCCCAGCTGTCTTCATCGAGGAACAACACGCGTTTCGAGTAGATATGCCGCGAGCCCGGTTTCAAGTTGCCTTCCACCACCCAGACCCGGTGCAGTTCGTAGCGGGTGTATTGCGGGTTGAGGTGGCCCGGGGTGAGCAGTTGCGCGTACTTCACGTCGGGGCTGGAGACTTTGTAGTTGTTGTAGGGAATGTAGATTTCCTGTTTGCCCTTGAGCTTCCACTCGTAGCGATCCGGCGAGCCGTTGAACAGGTCGGTGTCGTCGGCGGTGCGCAGGCCATCGGAGGATGAGATCGGCGTGTCGTACGCGAGATTGGGCGCGCGGCGTACGCGGCGTTGGCCGGCGTCGTAGACCCAGGCCTGGCGCGGATCTTTGAGCTGGTCGAGGGTTTCGTGAACGAGGGCTGCGCCACCGGCCAGACGCGCCGGACTTTTTACGAAGGCGAGGTAGTAGAACAGGATGTTTTTCAGGTCGGCGAACTGGCCGTTCGGGCGGTAGTAGTTGAACAGTGCTTCCTGTTGCGACGTCACCAGCGCAAAGCTGCCGTTGCGCTGCACCGGCGCTTCGGAAGCGCGGCGCACGACGTAGATGCCGCGATAGCGGGTGATGTGGTTCCACAGCACTTCGACGCCGTCCTTCGGCACTGGAAACGGTACACCGCCGTAGGCATCGGAGAAACCGCTGCCGCCTTCGAGCAGTTTCGCCGAGGTCGCGTTTTTCAAGGTGTTGTCGTACAGCCACTGCGGCGCCGAGCCGGAGCGACGGGACGGGTAGATCGGCATCTGAAAGGTGTCGGGATAGCTATTGAACAGCGCGATCTGGCCGGGGCTGAGGTGGGCTTTGTATTGGTCGAGATTGGCTTTGGTGATGGTGAACAGCGGTTTGTCCGCCGCGTATGGATCGGGGTGATGCTGACCCGGTTTGTAGCCGGCCGGGGCTTGGGTGATGCCGCCCGTCCAGGCCGGGATGGTGCCGGCGGCGTTGCCAGCCCGCTCGGCGCCCATGGGGGTCAGGGTGGTTTTCAGTTGCTCGGCTTGTTGCGGGGTGATGGCGGCCAGGGCGGTGCTGGCGGCCAGGGCGGTGCTGGCGGCCAGACCTAGAACAAGCCCGAGCGAAGCCCTGGTGAATCTTGAAGTGTGAACCATGATCTTCTCCAAAATACAAAAAACTGTGGGAGCGAGCCTGCTCGCGAAAGCGGTGTGTCAGTCGACATCAATGTTGAATGTGCCGGCCTCTTCGCGAGCAGGCTCGCTCCCACAGGGGATCTGTGTGGTCTTTAAAGGAAATACTTGAGGTTGAACCCGACGTTGTCGCGGTCGCGGATGCCGTTGTTTTGTCCGCCGCCGTAGAACTCGGTGTACTGCAACTCGGCTTCAAGCTTGTTCTGGTAATTGGCCTTGATCCCCAGCGTGTAAGCCTTACGACCTTCGATGGTGTTGCCGGCCTGGTAGCTGTTGCCCTGAAAGTCGTCTTTGTAAACGATGTAAGGCGAGACGTTGACCCCGGCGTACACGTCGTTCCACGTGCCGTTGAGCATCGCCGTGTAGCTGTAGGAATCGCGGTTGACCTGATCGTCGCGATCACCACCGGACACATAGGAATAGTTACCAGTCCCCGCGTAATAACGCGTGCTGCCGTCATAAGCGGTGTATTGCAGATTGCTGCCACGCAGATGTTCCGAGGCCAGTTCGAAGATGCCGAACAGCGAGTCGAACGAGGCGGTCGGGCCGAAGTTGTAGATGGTGCCCAGCGAGGTGTTGAACGCTTCGACGCGCTCGGCGTTATTGATCTCGCTGTTGAGATTGACCATCTGCCCGCCGACGTTGATCGACCGGCCCGTCACCGCCACCGCCGCACCGTTGGCCAGGTCGCCGATCAAATCGTTAGTGGCCGCGACGCCAATCGGCAGGTTCGGCCGATAAGCGATTTCACCAAACACCGAGGCCTCGCCCAGCGTGGTGTTGAAGCTGAAGCCGTACATGCGGATGTCTTCGGCGTAACGACGATGCGCCTGAATGTTGCCCATCACATCGGCCGTGGCCAGACCGCCGGCAAGCGCCCCGGCCTGATCGCCGGCAACGCCGGACAACAGGTTGGTCAGCGCATCCATGTCGATGCCCTTGTACCCGCCCAGATCCGCCGCGATGGTCGGTTCCTTGGCGTGGTAGTTGACCATGTACAAACCGAACTCGGTGCTGTTGAGCTGCTCGGCGATGTAGCGGAAAGCGAAACCGAACTGCCCGTCGTTGCGCGCGTTGTAGTCCTTACCGATCGACGCCACTTTCAACGTGTTGCCGTACGCAGGCGTCACACCGTTGGCGTACAGACCGGTGGTTTGCAAAGCCGAACTCAGTAACGGGTTGTTACCCAGTGCGCTGTACAGGCCGATGACGTTGCCAAACCCCGGCACCGGCGTATCGAGCGCGGTGCCGCTGAAGTTGTTGTAACCAGTGTTGCCGCCATCGGCGAACAGGTCGGTTTGCGAGTAGAAAGTGCCGACCGGATCGATGCGGGTTTCTTTCCAGTTGGTCTGATAGAAACTCTCCATGGTCAGCGAATCGGTGAGGCCGACGTTGAAGCTCAGCGCCTCTACCGGCACCAGCACTTCCTTAACTTCGGCGCCGGGCAAACGGTACTTGGCCGCGTCAACCGGGTTGGTGGTGTTGATCCCGCCGCGATAGAAAATCCCCTCGCCCCAGTTGAACACTTGTCGACCGACTCGGGCGGTCACCGGCATCTGCGCGACGTCCCAACTGCCGTGCACATACGCGTCGAGCATCTCGATGCGGCTGCCGGCAATATCGCGGGTCTGGCTGGTAAACCGGTCGTCCTGCGGGTAGCTCTGGCTCGGTTGCGAGGGACTGTTGTTGTCGTAGTAGTTGTTGCGCTTGTCCATCAGCTGCGTGTCATAAAACCCCGTGCCGCGCATGAACAAACCGTAGTTCTGATAGTTGGCTTCAAGCTCGGAAGTGATCTTGTACACCTCGGAAACCAGCCCGGTGTCGAAGTTGCGATTGCCGTCGTTGGTGTTGACGTCATCGTTGGATTTGTCGCGGCCCTGCACCCGCCACATACGACCGTACGACAACGTCGTGTCGATCGAACCGGTGACCTGTTTGTCCATGAAGCTGAACTCCACCGCGTGCGCCGCATCGACTGCGCACAGTTGCAGCAGCCCTGCCAGGCCGACACCGGGGAGCACCGCGCCCGTCAGGCGCAATCGAGTGCTGATCATGTGTTCCTCCTTCCCTGTTTTTTATTGTTTTTTGTCCTGTCGCGGTGGCTAGGGCGCCAATCCCGCGCTGACGTAAATCCGGCTGTGCGCGCCGAAATGGCCGAGCAGTTTGAACAGCTGTTGATTGAGTGCCGGATGGTCGAAATCTTCGCGTTGCAGCTGATTACCGCTGCTGAAATCACTAGTGAGTGGCGCCGTTTCCAGCCACTGGCCGATCGCTTCGTCGAAGGCGGCGGAATCATCGACCGACTCGGCGCTGACCACTTCGCGCAGGTAGTCGACCGAGTACGGCGGATAGGATTTGTCTTGGGCGACATCGGTGTAAGCGTCGAGCATCGGATGCGGATTGCCGGCACGCAGCAAACGCCGCAGCCAGGTGGATTGATACTTTTCGACTTCCATGTGCCGGGTCGCAACGCGTTCGATGGAGGCCTGTTTGTCGGCGGCGAAACCGGCCAGCGCCTTGCCTTCCAGCAGCAGAAGACTGGCGAGGTCGACGCCCGGCAATGGCTTGGCGTGATACGGCTGTGTCAGATCCTGAACGTGGTGCAGGCCCCAGCCGAGAAAGCGATAACCCCAATACGGATGGCCGCTGGCAAATGCCAGTCGCGCCAGGCCCATGTATTGATACGCGCGCCAGTCCGGCCAACTGCGTTCGAGGAATCCGGCAGCGGCATAGACCACCGGGCTTTCGTGGAAGAAGCCCATGTGGAACGGCGCTTGCGAGCTGTACTGGAAACGCTCGTCACCAAAGGGTTGCGGGCCGAAGCCGTAGCGCGCGCCAGCGTCGCCGGGGTTGTCAGTGAAGAGGTTGATGTCGTGGCCGTAATCCGGTTCGTCGGCGGCGCTGGCCAGCACCGCGAGTGCTGCGACTTTTTCGTGGTTGGCGACGACGATAAAGCGCTGGCGATTCCACGGTGACAGGGTTTGTTCGACCATGACTTGATTGGCCTGCAAATGCTCGCGCTCGGGCAGGTCTTTGCCGGGTAATGGCTGGATGACCATCGCCAGATGAATCTGCGGATTGATGCGCATCGCGGTGAAAAAGTCGTGGCGCAGATTGTCACTCGGCGTGGCCGGTAATTTCAGCGCATCGGGGCGTGGCGGGTATTGAGCGAAGTGTTCGCGGGCGAAGGTTTCCTGCTGCTCCAGCAATGTGCTGATCGCTTGGTATTGCAGCGTGAGGAAGGTTTCCAGCTGCTCGACTTCGACGGTCGGCGCATCGCGCAAAGCCGGCAGATCCTGCAACGCCAGGTAGCTGCCCACCGTATGGTTCGACCAGCCCCAAGCACTTGGGGCCGTTGCACAAAGCAGCAACAGGAGGAATGTCAGCTTCATTGCCGGGTTCTTATTGGAGGTGCCGTGGGGAATGAGCCTAACAACCGCCCCCGCCGCTGACACTGTCCGATCTCACCAGAAAAAGTCTCCGATGGCGCCAATTCAAATCTCAACACGATCCCTGTAGGAGCTGCCGAAGGCTGCGATCTTTTGATGTTGATCTTAAAAAACAAGATCAAAAGATCGCAGCCTTCGGCAGCTCCTACAGGGGGAATTGTGGTGTGCTTTTTAGGCGGGGTAGCCGGTGATTTTGCGGATGCTCTGGTACAGCGGTTTGAGCTGGCGGTACGCCATTTCAGGTGACGATACGATCCCTGTAGGAGCTGCCGAAGGCTGCGATCTTTTGATGTTGATCTTAAAAAACAAGATCAAACGATCGCAGCCTTCGGCAGCTCCTACAGGGGATTTGAAGTGTGCTTTTTAGGCGGGGTAGCCGGTGATTTTGCGGATGCTCTGGTACAGCGGTTTGAGCTGGCGGTACGCCATTTCAGGTGACGATACGATCCCTGTAGGAGCTGCCGAAGGCTGCGATCTTTTGATGTTGATCTTAAAAAACAAGATCAAAAGATCGCAGCCTTCGGCAGCTCCTACAGGGGGAATTGTGGTGTTGCTTTTCAGGCGGGGTAGCCGGTGATTTTGCGGATGCTTTGGTAGAGCGGTTTGAGCTGGCGGTACATGCGCAGGTAAACCTCTTTGTACAGTTGCTCGTAGATTTTTTGTGCCTCGGGTTGGGGGTGGAAGACCGCGCCTACTCGGGTCATTGCCGCGATGGCCGTGGGGAAATCTGCGTGCAATCCGAGCCCCACTGCACAGCAGATCGCCGCCCCCAAGCCAGATGCTTCGTACACATGCGGACGCTCCGCCGGCAGGCCGAAAATATTCGCCGTAAGCTGCATCGCCGCATCGCTCTGCGAACCGCCACCGGCCACGCGCAGGCGCTTTATCGACACCTTCGAACGCCGCTCGATGTTCTCCATGCCTTGGCGCAACGCATACGCCAGCCCCTCAAGAATCGCCCGGTAAATATGCGCGCGGGTGTGCACATCGCCGAAGCCGATCATCGCGCCCTTCGCTTCCACGCCCGGCTCACGAATCCCCGGCGACCAGTACGGTTGCAGCATCAAACCCATCGAGCCCGGTGGCACCGCATCGACCAGCGCATCGAACAATTGCTCCGGCTCGATGCCCTGCTCTTTGGCCTGCTGCATCTCGCGCAAGCCGAACTCGTTCTTGAACCAGCTGACCATCCAGTAACCGCGATAAATCATCACCTCGCAGTTGAACTGATCCGGCACCGCCGAGGGGTACGGCGGAATCAACGGGACGATTTCCAGATAGCGCGAACGGGTGCTGGTGATCGTCGCCGTGGTGCCGTAGGACAGGCACACCGTGCCCGCATCGACCACGCCGGCACCGACCACTTCACACGCCTTGTCGGCACCCGCCGCAATCAGCGGCAAGCCTTCGGGAATGCCGGTGTGGCGAGCCGCTTCAGCGGTGATGTAGCCGAGGGTTTCACCGGGTTTGTGCAGGGTCGGCAATTGCTCGGGACGTACCGCCAGCGCCTGCCATTTCCAGTCACTCGGCGCGGCCCATTTCAGCCGTTTGAAATCGAACGGCAGATAGCCAACGCAGCAACCCACCGAGTCGACAAAGCGCCCGCACAGTCGATGGGTGAGAAACCCCGACAGCAGCAAAAACTTGTCGGTCGCCGCCCACACCTCTGGCTGATGCTGCGCAATCCAGTTCGCCTCAGCCTGGGCACGAAAATAATCCACCGTGCCCTGCGCGCCGACCAGTCTGAACAACCAGCCCCACGGCCCTTTGATCCCGCCCTCGACTTCACTCTGGCGCTGATCGAGCCACAAAATTGCCGGACGCAGCGGTTTGCCCTCCGCATCAACATTGATCACCGTGCCGCGCTGAGTGGTCAGGGAAACGCCAGCAATCTGCGAACGATCAATGCCGGTTTGCGCCCAGACTTGCTGACACGCCTCGCCGAGTTTCGCCCAGTAATACTCCGGATCCTGCTCGGCCCAACCCGGTTGCGTCGAGTAATACGCCTGCAGTTCGACCTTGCCTTTGCCGAGCAAATTGCCCTGCAAATCGAAGAGCAGCGCACGCACGCTCTGGGTGCCGTTGTCGATCGCCAGCAGGTAACGCTTGTTCGGGTGGTTATCCATGGAGCTCTCTTCAAGGGGCATCAAGGCGTGGCATCCGGCAGACCGTGATGGCGTTTCCACAACGCCCGATAACGCTGAATTTCCTGCTGCCAGTATGCGTCGCTCCAGCCGAGTCGTGGCTGGCAGATTTGGCGGATGGCGGTGAAATGGTCTTCGCCACCGTGAGGCAGCAAAAGGCCGAGACGCGTGCGGCGCAACAGTAGATCGTCGAGGTGCAGAACCATTTCCGCTTCGCAAGCGAAGGCCAGTTCCGCCCACAAGGTGTCCGTGATGCCAACCGTGTCGTGGCCGACTTCTTTGATCAATTGCGCCAGCCTCGGCAGGTTTCGGCCATGCCTTCCGGCCAGTCGTCGCCACTGCTGACTGCTCAATTCTGCAATCGCCAGCGCAGGTACGGCGGCAAACACCGGCGCGGCGTCATCGACGAAGGGACGTTCGAGCATGTCCGCGCAGGCCTTGAGCACTTCGATGGCTTGCGGGCGGAACGTGGTCAGTTTGCCGCCGGCCAGCGTCACGCAACCGGGCTCCTGCCACAGCACATGTTCACGGGTTTCGTTCGACGGTTGGTTTTGATTATTGCCCGCCGTACTGCCAACCACCGGACGTACGCCCGACCAGGTCGATAGCACGTCATTGGCCGTCACTTCTGCGCCGGGGAATTGCTGTGTGCAGGCAGCCAGCAGATAGTCGAGTTCTTCGCCGCTGATGCTCGCGCTGTGATCCAGATCTTCGCGATGATCGAGATCCGTGGTGCCGACCACCGTCGCGCCCTCCCACGGAAAAACGAACACCGGACGGCGGTCGCGCTCATGCAAAAACGTGAACGCCTGCGCCACGGGTAAACGCCAACCCGGCAGCAACAAATGACTGCCGCGCAACGGCCGTAATTGCCGTGGCGCCTCAGTCGGCCGCAAGCGTTCAGCCCAGGCGCCGGTGGCCACGGCGATCACGCCACAGCGCAATTGCAGAGTCGCCCCGGCCTCGCAGTCTTCGATCTGAACGCCGCACACTCGCCCGTTTTCTCGCAGCAAATGCTCGACGCGGACGCCATTGACCACGACCGCGCCATCCGCTCGCGCCTCGCTCAATACGCGCATCACCAGTCGTGCATCGTCCGTCAGCGCATCGACAAAACTGGTGCCGCCGAGCAAGTTATTTTCCTTCACGCCCGGCGCCAGATATCGGAGCTGTTGTGCATCATGAAAACGATGGCTGCGCCGTCCGGCCAAAGCATCGTAAACGCTCAACAAACCACCCAACACCCGAGGCCCGGGAAAGCCGCCGCGATAGTGCGGCATCATGAAACTCATCGGCTCGACCAGCCCCGGCGCTTCGTCGAGCAAGCGCTGACGCTCGCGCACCGAATCGCGGGTCAGGCGCCACTGGCCCTTGGCGATGTAACGCAAACCGCCGTGTACCATTTTCGACGATCGACTGGAGGTGCCCCAGGCAAAATCGCGCTGTTCCAGCAACAGGCAGCGCCAGCCGCGACGCGCCGCTTCACGCAGGATTCCGGCGCCGCTGATACCGCCGCCGATGACGATCAGATCCCAGGTTTCATCCGCCAGTGTTGGCAGAGTCTGCTGGCGCCATGCGGCGTTCCAGTCCTGACTCATGGCCGTCACTCCGGCAACAGCGTGCCGGGGTTGAGGCGCCCGGCCGGATCGAAGTGTTTACTCAGCGCCTGCAAGGTATCCATCGCCAGTGCGCCCTTCTCGCGCAACAGGTACGGCGCGTGATCCTTGCCGACGCCGTGTTGGTGACTGATGGTGCCGTGGTTGTCGACGATGGTCTGGCTGGCCGCGTGTTTGAGCGCCTGCCAGCGCGCCAGCGTCGCGGGGTAATCCGCCGCCGGGCGAAACACGTAGGTGGTGTAGATGCTCGAGCCTTCACCGTAAACGTGGGACAGGTGAGTGAACACATGCACCCGCTCGCCCTCAGCGGCCAAGGCCTCGCGCAGGCTGTTTTCGATGAGGTTGAGCAGGTTGTCGACGTTGCTCCAGTCGGTGGCGGTTTCAAGGGTGTCGACGACGTAACCGGCGTTCCACAGGTTCTCGCGCAGGTAGGGGAAACGGAAGCGGTTCTGCGCCCATTTCTTGCCGAGCAAAGTGCCGGTGAACACGCCGCCGAAGGCCTTCAGATGTTGGCGCGCCTGTGTCAGCGACAATGCGTTTTGCCGACGATTGCCGGTGACGCCGAAGGTCAGCAGGCATTTGCCCTCTGCTGCCCCCCTTAGCTTCAGATACTTTTCCAGCCAGGCGATTTGTTGCGGATGACCGGCCAGCGCCAGTTGCGTTTCGGTTTCCACGGCGTTGGATAAACGCAGCATCGACAGCGGCACGCGTGCCTGGGCCAATTGGCGAATGGCTCTGAGAGCCTGCGGCCAGTCGGGGAGAAAAACGCCGTAGAAACGTTCATCGGCAGGCAGCGCGCTGACCCGCACTTTGACCTCGGAAATGATCCCGAAACGGCCCTCGCAACCGAGCACCACTTCGCGCAAATCGGGACCGGCAGCCGAAGCCGGAAAGGTTGGAATGTGCATTGGCCCGGCAAAGGTTTCCAGCGTTCCGCCCGCAAACAGTTGCTCGATCCGGCCATAGCGCAACGACTGCTGACCGCTGGAACGACTGGCAACCCAACCGCCCAACGTCGACAACTCCCACGACTGCGGAAAATGCCCCAGCGTGTAGCCCCGCGCACGCAACTGACTTTCCACCTGCGGCCCGCTCGCACCGGGGCCGAACGTCGCCAGCAGGCTTTGTTCGTCGAGGTCGATCAGGCGATTCATTCGCGCCAGTGACACCGTCACCACTGGCCGCGCTGAATCCGGCGGATTGATGTGCCCGGCCACCGAGGTGCCGCCGCCATACGGGATCAGGCACAAGTCCTGTTCGTGGGCGAGCGCCAGCAATTGGCGAATATGTTCAGCGGTCTCGGGAAACGCCACCGCATCGGGATAATTGCCCAGCGCACCTTCGCGCAACGCCAGCCAGTCCGGCAGGCTCTGGCCCCGCGCATGCAACAAACGATCATGAGCATCGATACTGTACAAAGTGTGCGCCGACAACCGCGAGGCCGGCACACGCGCCAATGCGGCTTCAAGCGTGGCATCGGGCAGCGCGCGCCCCTCGCCCAGTCGCTCATGAAGAAACTCCGCGCCCTGGGCCGGCAGTTCGACCACCGTGGTTGCATCTCCCCAGCCGTTCCAGCGTCGCATGCGTGTGTCCTTTTTTGCCGTCAGATCAGTGATATTTCAGGCCCCCATACTAGCCAGCGACCGCAAAGTGTCACGGTCGCATCCGGCCAGTTCGTGTAGCCAATTGAGTCAAACGTCGCGCAAGCGTCAGCCATTTACTTTAGTCGTGGTTTCAAATTACCTTTCAGGCATTCATCCGCCCACGCGGCCGTCGATCAAAGGAAGGGATCATGCAATCGCTCGGCTTCACCTCAGTTCCGCCCCTGCTCAAATACCTGCGCCACGCCGAACAACTGGGCATGGCCGTCGAACCGGCGTTGGCGGCGGCGGGTTTGCAGGCGCAGCAGTTGAGCGACAACACCCTGCGTTTGCCCGGTGAGGCACATGAGCGGCTGCTGGATTATTTCTGCGAACACTCGGGGGATCCGTTGTTCGGGCTCAACGCGGCGAATTTCGTCCTGCCCAATTCGTGGAGCGTGCTCGGTTACATCACCATGAACTGCGCGACGTTGGGCGATGCGATGAGCCGGATCATGCCGTTCGAAAAACTGGTCGGCGACATGGGCGTGAGTCGCGCCGAGGTGCTGGATGGCCACGTGCATTTGATCTGGACGTGCCGTTATCAGCGCCCACGGATTCGCCGGCATCTGGTGGAAAACGTGCTCGGTTCATGGCTGCAATATGCACGCTGGATCGCTGATACGCAGATGTCGCCGGCCGCTGTGTGGCTAGAACACTCGTGCCCGGCTGAGGCGACGCCTGCGCAGTACGAGGCGTTTTTCGATTGCCCGGTGGTGTTTGATCAGGCGTATTCGGCGCTGATCGTGCCGCTGGCGTATTTGCAGTTACCGCTGCGTCAGGCCGATGCGCAGTTACTGCGCACCCTGGAGGAACATGCGCTGGGGTTGATGGCAACGCTGGAGGATGCGTCGCTGGAGCAGCAGGTGAAGAATATTCTGCGGCAGTTGCTTAAGGAAGGCTTGCCGCGCAAGGAACAGGTGGCTGAACATCTTGCGGTGTCGGTGCGTACGTTACAGCGCCAGTTGCATCAGGCGGGGACGTCGTATCAGCAGATTCTGGATGATTTGCGCCAGGAACTGGCTGAGCATTATTTGCTCAACAGTACGTTGCCGATTCAGGACATTGCGCAGTATCTGGGGTTTACCGAACCGAGGTCGTTTCACCGCACATTCAAGAGCCGACGCGGGATGCCGCCGGGCGAGTTTCGGCAGATGCATCGGGGGTGATTATCCGGGCCTCTTCGCGAGCAGGCTCGCTCCCACATTGGGTCGGCGGTGAACATCAACTTTGTGAACAACGGAGATCAACTGTGGGAGCGAGCCTGCTCGCGAATGCGCCAGTTGCCGCACCCAATTCCTACAGGTAAATCTTCGATACTTGAGCGCAATAAACATCCAGCATCACAGGTGTTTAAAGACACCCGGCGTTACGCGAAACAGCCCACAAATCCTTGCGCCATAACCTACGCCTACGCCAGAATCCGCCGGCTTGTGCGCCCTGAGCATGCTGCGTAACTTGATTGCGTCACTGATTTCCAGTGATCGGGTTTAGTAGCCCGGAATATTTGGGGCGTATAGCTCATCAAGCAATCGGGTCTTGCCTGAACGTTATGGTGGCTGTGCGTAGGGCGCCCTCGGGCGCGCCGGTTTCCCAGATCCCCGGTCTACTAACCTGCGCATAGCTGCCTCCACTTCTTTTAGTAGAGAAGCGGTGGCCAGCTTAATTTGAGGATCTGGTTAATGTTCAAAGTTACGCCAAACCCGCCGGCCACCGACCCGGCATCCCCCTACGAATCCCCCGACTCCAGAAAATTCCACGAAGCCGCCGAGCGCGCGCTCGACCACTACCTCGGTCCGACGAACGCCGACCTCATGGCCACGCCCTATTCGCCCAACACGCTGTACATGGCCAACCCCGCAGCAAACACCGAATCCCTGCTGACCGACGCCAGCGAAACCCTTGGCTCGGCCACCGTCATGCTCAACAACCATGCCGCGCAGGTTGAAGGCACCCATCGCAAGACTTTGCAGGGCATTGCGCAAGTGGTGATGGTGGCGGAAATGGCGGTCAATCGCGTGCTGGATCAGTTAGTGCCGACCGAGTAACGCAAGAGCCCGCGGCCCAACAGGAAGGGTTGGATGGCGGGCTTCTTTTTGCGGTGTGCCATGTTCCCCTCACCCCAGCCCTCTCCCGAGGGAGAGGGGGCCGACCGAGGTGTCTGGCGCTATACATCGACCTGAATGACCGAGTCGATTATGGATTCGACCGAGCTGGTTCAGGTCGGTGTATCTCTCAAGCATCCCCGGATCGGTCCCCTCTCCCTCCGGGCGGTCCGACGTTTCGGGAGGGCTAGGGTGAGGGGCTTTTCGTTCTAGAGGCTGATCGCATTGGTAAACACCAGCCGATTGCCGAACGGATCGGCAATCGTCATGTCCTGACTCCCCCACGGCATCGCCTGAATCTGCGGGTGCGAGAACTTGTAGTCCTTGGCGATCAATTGCTGCTGAAACGCCTCCAGCTCATCCGTCTCGATACGCAGCGCCGAACCCGGGCTCGCGTCGCCATGGTGCTCGGACAAATGCAGCACACACTCGCCACGCGACACCTGCAGGTACAGCGGGAAATTCGCTTCAAAGCGATGCTGCCAGTCGATCTTGAATCCGAGAAAATCGACGTAAAACTCTACCGCTTTGGCTTCATCGAAGATCCGCAGGATCGGGGTGGTTTTGCCGAAGCTCATGGGGTGCTCCCTGACTGGTTGGCCCCACAGTGTAGACGGGGTGGATGTCAGGAATTCGGCTTGTTGATGGCTTTCTTTAATCTCAGATTGCCACTATTAGACATAGATCAAAAGATCGCAGCCTTCGGCAGCTCCTATAGGGGGGATTTCGACTGATGAAACCCTTTGCGTAAATCCCCGTCCCGCGCCAGAAACCGCCCTTCCCTGCGCCCATTTGCCTGCCCGTCGCGGTAACTCAACACGCCATTGATCCAAACCCCGTCAATGCCCTGCGCCGCTCTTTGCGGATCGTTGAAATCCGCGACATCACGCACCGTCGCCGGATCGAACAACACCAGATCCGCCCAATACCCTTCACGAATCTCGCCGCGCGCCTTCAAACCAAACCGCGCCGCCGACAGCCCGGTCATCTTGTGCACAGCGGTGTGCAGCGGAAACAGGCCGACGTCGCGACTGAAATGGCCCAACACCCGTGGGAACGCGCCCCACAAGCGTGGATGCGGGAACGGATCTTCCGGCAGTCCGTCAGAACCGACCATCGAAAGCGGATGAGCGAGGATTCTTCGTACATCCGCCTCGTCCATGCCGTAGTACACCGCACCCGCCGGTTGCAAGCGTTTCGCGGCATCAAGCAGCGGCAGATTCCATTCCGCAGCGATGTCGATCAAGTCGCGACCGCTGACTTCCGGGTGCGGCGTCGACCAGGTGATGGTGATGCGATGCGCATCGGTGACTTGCTTCAAATCCAGCGTCGAAGAACTCGCCGCATACGGGTAACAATCGCAGCCGACCGGGTGGGTTTTCGCGGCCTCTTCCAATGAAGCGAGGAGCTCAGGACTGCGCCCCCAGTTACCCACGCCGGCACACTTGAGGTGGGAAATAATCACCGGCGATTTGGCGTGACGACCGATCTGAAACGCCTCGCCCATCGCCTCCAGAACCGGGGCGAATTCGCTGCGCAAATGGGTGGTGTACACCGCGCCGAATGCCGTGAGTTCTTCGGTCAGTTGCATCACTTCATCGGTGGACGCGTTGTAAGCGCTGGCGTAGGCCAGACCTGTGGATAAACCTAACGCACCGTCCTCAAGGCTTTCACGCAATTGCTCGCGCATCGCGGCGATTTCTTCGGGTGTCGCAGTGCGCAACAGGTCATCCAGATGATTGCTGCGCAGCGCCGTGTGGCCGATCAGCGCGGCGACGTTCAGCGTGGTGTTCGCCGCTTCGACTGCCGCGCGGTAATCGCTGAAACGGGGATAAACGAACGCCGCCGCCGTGCCGAGCAGGTTCATCGGATCCGGCGGATTGCCTTTCAAACTCACGGGCGAGGCGCTGATCCCGCAGTTGCCGACAATCACCGTGGTCACGCCTTGGCTGAGTTTTGGCAGCATCTCTGGCTGACGAATCACCACCGTGTCGTCATGGGTGTGCACGTCGATAAAACCCGGCGCCAGCACGCGGCCAGCGGCGTCGATTTCTTCGGTCGCCGTGGCCTCGGACAAATCGCCGATGCGCTCGATACGGCCATCGCGGATGGCCACGTCGGCCTGGTAGCCGGGCGTGTTGCTGCCGTCGATGATCAAGGCGTTGCGAATCAGGGTGTCGTACAACATGTCAGTCTCCCAGCGGCAGGTGATCGTCGCCGCCACGGTATTCGTCGAGGGCCAGTTTGATCCGCCGCAGACGTTCTTGATTGTCTTCAGGATTGGCCAGCGCCAGCTCGGTGGCGAGCACGTCGATGGCGAGCAGCATGCCGTAGCGCGCCGCCGTCGGTTTGAAAATGAACGAGGTTTCCGCGCTCTGCAGCGGCAGCACGACGTCGGCCAGTTCGGCCAGCGGCGAGTCGGCGCGGGTGATGGCGAGAATGCGTGCGCCGTAGTTGCGTGCCAGTTCGACGGTCTCGAGCAGCTCCGGGGTGATGCCGGTCAGCGAGCAGACGATGACCACTTGTTCGGCGTTGAGGCTGGCGGCGGTGACGCGCATCATCACCGCGTCATGACACACCGCCACCGGATAGCCGAGGCGCACCAGCCGCACCTGCAATTCATCGCTGCACAGGGTCGAACAACCGCCCATGCCGAAGGCGTGAATCATCCGCGCCTGGCCGAGCAATCTCACTGCATCGGCGAAGCGTGATTCATCGAAACCGGCCAGATGCTGACGCAAGGTGGTTTCGATATCGCCGACGATTTGCCCGTAGAAAGCTGACTGCTCGGGCGTACCGGCAGGGTCGAGAAAACGGCTGCCAACCCCGCTGGCCTGGGCCAGTTGCAGACGCAGATCACGCAGGTCACGACAGCCAACCGTGCGGGCGAAACGCGACAGCGTGGCGGTGCTGACTTCGGCGCGTTGCGCGAGGTCTTCGAGGCTGGCACTCGCGGCGAAACCGACGTCGTCGAGCATCAGCCGGGCGATACGGCCTTCGCCGGCGCTGAAGAAATCCTGACGGGCGCGGATCTGATAAAGGATGTCCATGACGGCTGGCTCCGGTTACAGCAGGTAAGAAAGACCGAGGGTCATTGCAAAAGCGACCACCGAAATCAGGGTCTCCAATACAGTCCAGGTCTTGAAAGTCTGGGCGACCGTCATGTTGAAGTATTCCTTGATCAACCAGAAGCCGCCGTCGTTGACGTGGGAAAAGATAACCGACCCGGCGCCGGTCGCCAGCACCAACAGCTCAGGGTGGGGATATCCCAGACCAATGGCCACCGGCGCGACCACGCCCGATGCGGTGGTCATGGCCACGGTCGCGGAGCCTGTGGCGATGCGCATCAGCGCTGCAAACAGCCAGCCCATGATCAGCGGCGACAGGTGAAATTCGTGAGCGAGGCCGACGATCTGATCGGTCACACCGGCATCCACCAGAATGCGGTTCAAACCGCCGCCAGCGCCGACCAGCAAAGTGATACTGGCCGTTGGCGCGAGGCATTCGTTGGTGAACTTGAGGATCGATTCACGGCTGAAACCCTGAGCGATACCCAGCGTCCAGAAACTCAGCAACGTCGCCAGCAACAGCGCGATCACCGAGTTGCCGATGAACAGCAGGAACTGGTTGAAACCGCTGCCCGGCGTGGAAATCAGGTTGGCCCAGCCACCGATCAGCATCAACACCACCGGCAACAGAATGGTCGCCATGGTGATGCCGAAACCCGGCAGTTTGTCGCGCGGTTCGCGATCGAGGAATTGTCTTTCCAGCGGGTTATCCGCCGGCAAATGAATGCGCGGCACGATGAATTTGGCGTACAGAGGGCCGGCAATGATTGCCGTCGGAATGCCGATGGCAATCGCGTAGAGCAAGGTCTGCCCGACCGACGCCTGATAGGCCTGCACCGCCAGCATCGCCGCCGGGTGCGGCGGCACCAGCGCGTGCACCACCGACAGACCGGCGACCATCGGCAAACCGACCATCAGAATCGACACACCCACACGGCGCGCCACGGTAAACGCAATCGGCACCAGCAAGACGAAACCGACCTCGAAGAACAGCGGCAAACCGACCAGAAACGCGATGCAGACCATCGCCCAGTGCGCGTTCTTCTCGCCGAATTTATCGATCAACGTGCGCGCCAACTGCTCGGCGCCGCCGGACTCGGCCATCATCTTGCCGAGCATCGTCCCCAGCGCCACCACCAGCGCAATATGTCCCAGCGTCTTGCCCACCCCGGCCTCATACGCCCCGACAACCCCGGAGGCCGGCATCCCGGCCACCAGCGCCAGGCCGATGGAAATCAAGGTAATGACAATGAACGGATTAAGCCGGTAACGGGCGATCAACACGATCAAAGCAATGATGGCAACGGCTGCATAAACCAGCAGCCAATAGCCGAAGTCAGGCGTCATGCGGTACTCCTCGAAAGGGTCACGTTCGAATGGGTTGTGAAACTCATAAATCATTTCGAGATCGAGATTTCAAACCGCATGAAAGTAATTTTCGTGGAGAGGTAAGAGATGTCGTAAATAGATATGTTTTGTCGCGATTAATGAAAATCCACCCAGCGAATTTTCATGTCCACACAAGACCTGTAGGAGCTGAGCTTGCTCGCGAAGACGATGTCACATCCAACATTTCTGTCGACTGACACAGCGCTTTCGCGAGCAAGCTTTGCTCCTACAGTTTGAGTGCATTCCTTCAGTCAAAATGCGGACACCTGTGGGAGCCAGCCTGCTGGCGATGGCGGTTGCAGATTCAACGTAGAGGCTGACTGAGTAATCGCTATCGCTGGCAAGCCGGCTCCCACGGGGCAGCGATGTTCTGAGGATTGAATCAGGCGCTATACTCGGGCAACGACACTTATGGAATAACTGCCATGACAACCACACACCGCACCAGAAAGAAGCTGACAGCCGAGGCGCTAATTCGCTCGATTGCCAGTTCGACAGCCATTGAAACCGGCCAGAGTGTTGAAGTGATCGAACTTAAGCTAAAGCTAAAATCCAGCAAGTTCCTGCACCTCGCCCTAGCGAAGTAAAGCCATCCACTCAAGTCCACAATGCCTGCCTCACCCAGTACTTCATGGGTTCGTAGTTGCAATTCAGACCTTGGTTGATGGCAGCAAAGTAAGCCTCTCTGTTTCGCTCCCAACTGCTGTAGTCCAACGGTACGTAGCCCGCCTGAACCGCCATGACATCCGCCAGCAATCGCGACAAGCGTCCATTACCCTCTCGAAACGGATGAATCAGGATGAACTCGACGTGCGTTACCGCAATAGCGTGAATCAGGTTCTCATCCAAATCCGGTTTGCACGGTGTGTACTTGGCAAGACAGTCCTTTTGAAAGCCATCGAGCAATCGAGGAATCTGCGCTGCAGCAGCGAAAAAGAAATCATCCTTGCCCAGGTTCACACTGCGAACATCACCAGCCCAAAGGTAGATGTTCCCCAGCCAATATCGATGCCAGTCCTTCAAATCCTGAACAGTTATTGAACGAGCGGGCAAATGCTCGATGATCACGGACTGATAAAGCTTTTCCAGCAGAATCAGCTCTGCGTCCTCCATGTCCTCAGAATCAGTTATTCCCAGCTTATTGCTCAACACTTGTTCATTCGAACCCGATTGAAAGCTGCCCTGCGCTCCCTCAGCGTCGTAACGATCAGTCATCCCTGTCCCTTCTGAACTCACAATGTTCAAGGCACCATAGATCCGGCATATCAGGAGAGCAAAACCTGAAACGAAAACGGCCACCCGAAGGCAGCCATTTAGAGGATTGATCGCCAAGCCCGCCGGGCTTTAACGCTGGTTAAACCATTTCGTTACGAATCCATTCAACCACTGACGTGCGCTTCGGCGTCCAGCCCAGTATTTCGCGTGCATGTTTGCCGCGCACACGACTGTTGGAACCGAGGCCATAGTTGGCCATTTCATAGCCCCATTCGGCTTCAGCGTCTTTCAATGGCCAGTCTTGCGGTTGGCCCAGGTTCAGCGCTGCGGCCATGGCGGAGGTCATGTCGATAAACGACGCTTCGCCGCTTTCAACAAAGTAGAAAGTGCCCGGAACGTTTTTGGTCAGCGCCAACAGGTAAAGGGCAACGACGTCTTCGATGTGCACGTTGGACCAGATGTTCTGGCCTGTGCCGACGTGGCGAACGACACCGCTTTTGCGCGCTTGTTTGAGCAATCGCGGCAACTGCACGCTGTCACGTTTGACGCCCAGGCTATGCCCGTAGATCAGCGTGTTGCAGATGACGGCGGAGTTCACGCCGTCCTTCGCCGCTGCGAGGATCAAGTTGTCGATGGCCACGCGTGCGGCTTTATCGACGGTCGGCTCCGGCAGATTGTCTTCGTAGTAGATGACGTCGCTGGACTTGCCGCCCGACGCATCGCCAACGATGCTCGAACCGCTGGTGTGCAGGAACACTTTGTTGGTACCGCGCAAAGCATCGAGCAACGCTTCCACCGCGCCGCGATGGTCGCTGCTGGCGGCGTTGATCACGGCGTCGGCGGCGCGGGCCTGTTCGGCGAGCAGTGCTTGGTCGTCGAGTGTGCCGATAACCGGGGTGATGCCGAGTGCTTTCAGCTCATCAGCTTGTTCAGCGCTGCGCACCAGGCCGGTGACGTTGTGCCCGGCCTGAACCAGACCGGTAGCGATCGAGCCGCCGATAAAACCGGCAGCGCCGGTGACGAATACGTTCATGGAGAAACTCCCTGCGTGAGTAAGTGATGGGACGAGTATCGGCCCGTGAGCCCGGGGGAAAAACCCGCTCCCGCCCAATTTACTCTTGCGCAGAGGTCACGAATCAGCCTTTGAAATCGGCGCTGGCGTAGGCGGCGAGTTTGCTCTGGATGAAGTCGAGGAAGCACTGAATGCGCAGCGCCAGTTGCGAGTTACGGTAGTACACCGCGTTGATCGGCTGGCGATAACCGCTGTTGAATTCACCGAGCAGGACTTTCAAACGGCCGGCGCGGATGTCGTCGATGGTCATGAAGTGCGACAGGCAAGCGATGCCCTGCCCTTCCAGCGCCAGATGCCGCACAGTCTCGCCGCTGGAGGCGCTGATCGCCGGGGTGATCGGCCAGCGATCGCCGTGCACATAGCGCAGCGGCCATTGGTTAAGGCCTTCGTTCTGAGTGAAGCCGAGCAAAATGTGTTCGCTCAGATCAGCGACTTGCTGCGGCGCGCCGTGCTTTTCCAGATACGCAGGACTGGCGACGATCAGCAGCGGACTGCAACCGAGCGAACGTGCGTGCAGCGTCGAATCGGCAAGGGTGCCGATGCGGATGGCGATGTCGGTGCTTTGTTCCAGCAGGTCAATGATCAGGTCATTGCTGTTCAGTTCTAGCTGAATGTCCGGGTAGAG
The DNA here is from genome assembly GCF_049959085.1 of Pseudomonas rustica. Lineage (NCBI taxonomy): Bacteria > Pseudomonadati > Pseudomonadota > Gammaproteobacteria > Pseudomonadales > Pseudomonadaceae > Pseudomonas > Pseudomonas rustica. The sequence continues at coordinate 4,776,558 of NZ_CP188200.1, forward strand.
CCGGCGGAATTCGTCGATGTAGGGGACGACGGCGTGGAGCATGAACGGCGACGCCGCGTTGATGCGCAAACGCCCGGACGGAGTTTGCTGGCGTGAGGACAGGCGTTCTTCGAGTTGATCCATCTGATCGAGAATCAGCTTGGCGTGCTCGAAAAAGTACTTGCCCTCCTCGGTCAGATCCATGCGCCGCGTGGTGCGGTTGATCAGCGTGGTGTCGAGTTTGGCTTCCAGCTTCGACAGCGTGCGGCTGACGGCCGACGGTGTTTGCCCGACCTGCTCCGCAGCGGCGGAGATGGAACCGCACTCGATCACGCAGACGAAAATCTGCAACTCATCGGATCTGGCTTTCACGGGTGTCCTCTTTGAGATCGCCAAGATCGCAACCTTCGGCAGCTCCTACATGTGAACTTTGTAGGAGCTGCCGCAGGCTGCGATCTTTTGCTGTTACCACCGATAGTAGCCCTAAACCACTCAAGCCTTAAGGCCAAACACCTCGGTCAGATGCTGCTCATAACGCGCCACATCACCTTCGATGTTCGGACGCTTCATCACATCCACACACAAAAACGTCGGCAACGCGGTCATGCCCAGAAACTCGTTGGCCTTGTGGAACGGGAAGTACACCGCATCAACACCTTTGGCCTCAAAGAAATCGGTCGGGTCATCGAAAGCTTGCTGCGGTGCGTTCCAGGTCAGCGACAGCATGTATTGCTTGCCCTGAATCAGACCGCCGCTGCCGTACTTCTGCGACGCATCGGAGCGGGTGCGGCCATCGCTGGCGTAGAGGCTGCCGTGGCCTTCGGTGAAGACTTCGTCGAGGTACTTTTTCACCGTCCACGGCGCGCCCATCCACCAGCCCGGCATCTGATAAATGATCACGTCGGCCCAGAGGAATTTCGCCACTTCTTCAGCGACGTCGTAGCCCTCATCGATGAAGGTGGTTTTGACATCACAACCGCCGCGATCCAGCACGCTCAGCGCGGCTTCGTGCAGGGTGGCGTTGTAACGACCATCAGAGTGGGCGAATTTTTTACCGCCATTCAGCAACAATACTTTTTTCATGAGAAAGCCTCGGCGCAGCCATTCCGGCTGGGTGGAGAAGGGAAACTGGAATGGCGGCAGGTTAACCATCTGCCTCGCGCGGAATAAGCCGTGATTGCGCAAAATTCTTTTGACCAAAAAGCACGAATCGAACACAGATTGTTGCCATAGCATGCTCGGCCATCTGTATTTGAGGAGTCGTTGTGATGAGTGAACGCCAGGGTTTTATCCTGCACGCCAAGACCCGCCCGGAAAAAGCCGAGGCCTTTGAAGCGCTGTTCCGCGCTTATGTTGAACCGAGCCGCGCCGAGCCCGGTTGCATCGAGTACCACATGCTGCGCGACAAGGAAGATCCGTCGCTGTTTCTCTTCTACGAGATCTGGGAGAGCCAGGCACACCTGGATGTGCACTCGAGTCTGCCGCACATGAAGGCGTTTTTCGCCGAGCGCATGGACTATCTGGAACGCGATTTCGACATTCGCGCCATCGACATGCTCAGCGCAGCCTCGGCTAACCGCTGATCAATAAGTGGGCGCCGAGCGCGCCCAGACCGATGAAGAAAACCCGTTTGAATAATACGGCGCTGATGCGTTGCCGCAGCCATTGGCCGAGCAACATGCCCAGCACGGCGGGGATCAGCGCCAGCAGCGAGGCGCTCAATTCACCGCCGCCGAGTGCGCCGCGCCAGAGCAAACCGCCGGCCAGCGCCAGAGTCGAAACGGTGAAGGACAGGCCGAGTGCTTGCACCAGTTCATCACGGTTCAAACCCAGTGCTTGCAGGTAGGGCACCGCCGGAATCACGAAGACGCCGGTGGCTGAAGTGATGACGCCGGTGATCACACCGCAGACCGGGCCGAGCCAGGGTTCGTGGCGGGGATTTACGCTCAGCGTCGGCAGGAACAATCCGCTCAGCGCATACAACAGCAACGCCGCGCCGAGCCCGCGTACCACCCAATGTCCCCCGGCCATGCCGATCCACAACGTGCCGATGCCGGTGCCGAGGAAGATCATCAACAGCATCGGCCAGAGGCGTTTGATCAGGCCTTTTAAATGCCCGCCGAATGCCAGTTGCCAGAGGTTGGTCAGGGTAGCCGGGATGATCAACAACGCGGCTGCCTGCGATGGCGCCATAGCCAGACCGAGCAGGCCCATGGCGACGGTGGGCAGGCCGAGACCGATGATGCCTTTGATCAGGCCGGCGAGGATGAAGGTGGCGATGACCAGCAGGGACAGGGTCAGGCCCAGGTATTGGTAGAAGTCTGTGAGTGTGTTCATGGCGGTACTGTGCGCCAGTCGAGGTTGGCTGAAAATCTGCCATATACTGAGGGTGCCTCTTCCAGAGCAAGAGGCTTAAATTTTTTTGAAGCTTCTGGCCTCATCGCGAGCAGGCTCACTCCTACATTAGATCGGTGGCGAACACAAAACCTGTAGGAGTGAGCCTGCTCGCGATGGGGCCGGCCTAAACACCACAAAAACCGGCTGCCGACATGCACTTCGACCTCACCGACCTGCGCCTCTACCTGCACATCCTCGACACCGGCAACATCACCGCCGGCGCCGCGCGCAGCCATTTATCCCTTGCCGCCGCCAGCGCCAGAATCCGCGCCATGGAAGCCTCGCTCGGCACCGACTTCCTCGAACGCGGTCGCCGTGGCGTCACCCCGACCCCCGCCGGCAAAGCCCTCGCCCATCACGCGCGCATCCTCCTGCAACAAGCCGAACGTATGCAGCAGGATCTCGCCGACTACGCCCAAGGCGTCAAAGGCCAGGTGCGGCTGCTGTGCAACACGACGGCGATCACTGAATACCTGCCGGAAGTGCTCGCCGATTTCCTGCGCAATCACCCCAATCTCGACATCGATTTGCAGGAACTGCCGAGTGCGCGCATCACCCACGCCTTGCGCGAAGGCGCGGCGGATCTCGGTATAGTCTCCGACGCCGTAGACACCCGCGACCTACAAACCCAACCCTTTCGCGATGATCCACTGGTACTGATTCTGCCCCTCGATCACCCGTTGTCTGACGCCGACGAGGTCAGTTTCAGCGATGCGTTGCACCACGATTTTGTAGGACTCAGCGCCAACAGCGCTTTGGCGATCTATCTCGAAGAACAGGCCCTGCACAGCGGCGCCCGCATGCAGGTGCGTATCCGCGCCGACGGTTTCGACGGCGTGATGCGTATGGTCAGCCGTGGCGCCGGGCTCGCCATCGTGCCACTGGCGGCCATCGAACGCGCGGCGCCACGCAGCTTCAAAAGCGTTGCGCTCAACGAACCGTGGGCGCGTCGCACCTTGATGCTCTGCGCCAAGGACTTCACCGCCCTGCCGGGTTACGCCAAAGCCCTGCTACACGCCTTGACTCTCCCCTAAGGGGCAGACTTCATCCAAACAGATTCAGCCGCTGGAAAAACTCTGAACGTGCGCGCGTTTCTGAGCAGCTCGATGTCGACCCCAGACAACTGGGCAGCGCCCGGGCGCTATACGGTGCGACTTCAATTCCTTCTGCCCGGAGCTCCCATGACCGCGACCGCCCCAATCACCGTTCTGCGCGACACCCACCCGCTGCCGGTACTCGATGCCTGCAAATGGGAAAAACTCGAGGGCGACCCGCACACCGTCAACCTCAACGCCTACACCAGCGAAGACGGCAGCAAGATCATGGGCACGTGGATCTGCACGCCGGGCAAGTGGCGCGTGGAATACGTGAAGTGGGAATACTGCCATTTCCAGGAAGGCTACTGCGTGATCACCCCGGACGGCATGGCGCCGATTCACTTGCGTGCTGGCGACATCTTTGTCATTGAGCCGGGGATGAAAGGTACGTGGGAAGTGGTTGAGACGGTGCGTAAGTATTTCGTGTTTGCCTGATAAAGCAAAAGATCGCAGCCTTCGGCAGCTCCTACAGAGATACGTTTCCTGTAGGAGCTGCCGCAGGCTGCGATCTTTTTTTGGCACAAAAAAGCCGGGAAATCACCCGACGTGATTTCCCGGCAACACCTACTGCAAATTTTTAAACACACCCCAATGATCCCTATGGAAATAGAGATTCCTGTGGCGAGGGGATTCATCCCCGCTCGGCTGCGCAGCAGTCGCAAAACCTGAGCACTCGGTTTACCTGACACACTGCAGGGGGCTGCTACGCACCCCAACGGGGATAAATCCCCTCGCCACAAAAAGCCCTTCCACCTCAAATTTTTGAACAGTTACTGCGGTTTCCGGTAGCTATTGATAATCGCCGAGAAATCTTTCCCGCCATCCCCACGCTGACTCATCGCCTGATACAACTGCTGCGCCACCGCGCCAAGCACCACCGGCTGATGTGCCTGACGCGCTGCTTCCGTCGCCAGGCCTAAATCCTTCAGCATTAATTCCGCACCAAACCCACCGGTGTACCCCCGCGAAGCCGGCGCCGTTTCAACAATCCCCGGCCACGGGTTGTACATCTCCGAACTCCAGCAACGTCCGGTCGAGCTGTTGATGATCCCGGCGAGCACCGACGTATCAATCCCCAACGCATCGCCCAGCGCCATCGCTTCACTGACGCCAACCATCGAAATCGCCAGCAGCAAGTTGTTGCAGATCTTGGCGATCTGCCCGGTGCCGACTTCACCGCAATGCACAATGTTGCGGCCCATCTGCGCCAGCACCGGTTGCAGGGTGGCGAACAGTTCTGGCGTGGCGCCGACCATAAAGGTCAACGTCCCGGCCGTCGCGCCGCCCGTACCGCCAGACACCGGCGCATCCGCCATGGCCACGCCTTGTTTGGCGGCAGCGGCAGCCACATCACGCGCCGTCTGCGGATCGATTGTGCTGCAATCCACCGCCGGCACGCCTTTGCCAATCCCGGCCAAAACGCCGTCCTCACCCAACCAGACACTGCGCACATGCACAGCCGCCGGCAGCATGGTGATCACCAGTTCTGCATCCTCGGCCGCCTCACGCGCCGAAGCGCGAATGCTGCCGCCGAGTTGTTCCAGTTCCGCCAACACGGTTTTGTTGAGGTCGACCAGGTTCAGCGAATGGCCAGCCTTGATCAGGTTGCGCGCCATCGGCGCGCCCATGTTGCCCAGCCCGATAAATGCGATTTTCATGGCCGATCCTCAGCGCAGATTGATGGTGGTGTTCACGCCGTCGTTGACGCTGTCGTCGTCGAACCAGCGCGCCGTGACCGTTTTGGTCTGCGTGTAGAACTGCACCACTTGCTTGCCGTACGGGCCGAGGTCGCCGAGTTTCGAACCGCGCGAACCGGTGAAGCTGAAAAACGGCACTGGCACCGGAATCGGGATGTTGATGCCGACCTGGCCGACGTCGATTTCCGTCTGGAATTTACGCGCCGCTGCGCCGCTCTGGGTGAACAGGCCAGTGCCGTTACCGAACGGGTTGGCATTGACCAGCGCGATGGCTTGATCAAGGGTGTCGACTTCCAGCACCACCAGCACCGGGCCGAAGATTTCCTGGGTGTAGATCTGCATGTCGGTGGTCACGCCCGAGAACAGGGTCGGGCCGACAAAGTTGCCTTGCTCGTAACCCGGCACCTTGATGTCGCGGCCGTCCAGTTCCAGCTTGGCGCCTTCCTTGATGCCGCTTTCGATCAGGTCGAGAATTCGTGCCTTGGCTTTTTTCGAGATCACCGGGCCAACGTCGGTGCCCGGCTCGCTGCCGGCATTGACGGTGAGTTTCTGCGCCAGCGCTTTCAGATCCGGCAACCATTGTTTCGCCGCACCAACCAGCACCACCACCGAAGTGGCCATGCAACGTTGCCCGGCCGCACCGAAACCGGCGCCGACCAAGGCATTCAGCGCTTGCTCGCGATTGGCGTCGGCCAGCACCACAGCGTGGTTTTTCGCGCCCATCATCGATTGCACGCGCTTGCCGTGCTTACCGGCCAAATCGTAAACGTGAGTGCCAACGGCGGTCGAACCGACGAAGGACACCGCTTTGATGTCCTTGTGCGTGCACAGGCCATCGACCACGTCTTTACCGCCATGAACCACATTCAACACGCCCGCCGGAACGCCCGCCTCGACGGCCAACTCAACCAGCAACATCGTCGACAGCGGATCCTGCTCCGAAGGCTTCAACACAAACGTATTGCCGCAAGCGATGGCCATCGGGAACATCCACAGCGGAATCATCGCCGGGAAGTTGAACGGCGTGATGCCGGCGCAAACGCCGATTGGCTGGCGCAAGGTGTAGGTATCAACACCGCCCGCAACGTTTTCAGCGAATTCGCCCATTTGCAGGGTGCCAATGGAGCAAGCGTGCTCAACTACTTCCAGGCCACGGAAAATATCGCCCTCGGCGTCGGCAATGGTTTTGCCCTGCTCGGCGCTGAGCACCACGGCGATGCGTTTGGAGTGTTCGCGGATCAGCGCTTGCAGCTTGAGCATGATGCGCATCCGCGCGCCGATCGGAGTCAGTTTCCAGGTCTGGAAGGCACGCTGTGCGGCGCTGACAGCGGCATCGACTTCAGCGGCGGTGGCGAACGGGACTCTGGCCAGTACTTGTTGAGTGGCCGGGTTGACGATGTCGTGCCATTCGGTGGTCTGCGATTCGACCCATTCGCCGTCGATCAGCAGCTTGACCTTCTGCAGCGTGGTTTCGTTGGGCGTAAGCGATGCGTTCATGCTGGTCTCCGAAACTTGTTTTTATCGTAGGAGCCAAGGCGAAGGGTTCGCCTTGAGATGAGGCGTGTGTCACGAATTGGTTGTCGGACTGTTTTTGGAGTATAGATGTGCAAACTTCTAATAAGAACGCACATATAAGCCCGTCCATCATGCAAAAAAACATCACCTCTCTAGGCTCGCTGAACTGGGACGACCTCAAGTTTTTCCTCGAAGTCGCCCGCACCCGCAAGGCCAGCACTGCCGCCAAACGGCTCGCCGTCGACTACACCACGGTGTCGCGACGGATCAGTTCGCTGGAAGCGGCGCTCGGCACGCTGCTGTTTGAAAAGTCGCGCACCAGCGGTTTCGTCCTGACCGCCGAAGGCCAGCGTTTGCTCGGTTATGCCGAGTCGATTGAAAGCACGTTGCACATGGCTTGCGAGCAGGTTTCAGGCTCCGGCGTCGCCTTGTCCGGCCACGTGCGCATGGGCTGCACCGAAGGCTTCGGCAGTTTTTTCATCACCCCGCAACTGAGCCATTTCGTCGACGCCTACCCGGCGATCTCGGTGGACATCCTGCCGCTGCCGCACTTCATCAGCCTGTCCAAACGCGAGGCCGACATCGTCATCGCCCTCGAACGCCCGGAACACGGGCTGTACGTCTGCTGCAAACTCTGCGACTACCGTTTGCAGCTCTACGCAACCCAGGACTATCTGGACAAACACCCACCGATCCGCCGCCCGGCAGATTTGGGCAAGCATCAATTCATCAGTTATGTGGACGATCTGGCGTTCAGCTCGGAGCTGCTCTACCTGGCCAACGTGCTGCCCGGTGCCCACGCGAATTTACGCAGTACCAGCGTGATCGCGCAATTCGTCGCAGCGCAGCAAGGCCGCTCACTGGCGATTCTGCCGTGCTTCCTCGCCGCGCAGGATCCGCGCTTGCTGCCGGTGCTGCCGGAGGAAATCAACATCACCCGGCAGTTCTGGATGTACTGCCGGGAGGATTTGAGGAAGTTGAAGCGGATTACTTTGTTGTGGGATTACATTCGCGAGGTGACTGAACAGAATCAGGGTCTGTTGATGGGCGAGACCCGCGAGATGCAGTTCGCCGATTAGTCGGCGCTGACCACGATCGACACCCGGCGGTTTTCCGTGCGGCCGGCGGCGGTGCTGTTGGAAGCCACCGGGTCTTTGCTGCCCAGGCCTTGCAGCTGGATGTTCTCTTGCTTCATGCCGACGGTGCTGAGCACGGCGGCCACACTTTTCGCGCGGCGCAGCGACAGTTGCTGGTTGTAGGTTTCTTTGCCCGATGCATCGGTGTGGCCATCGACTCGCACGCGTTCAATGCCGACACCGAGCAAGGCTTTGCCGATGCGCTCGACGATTTCGGTGCTTTGATTGTTCAGGCTTTCGACGTCGCTGCCAAACAGCACTTTGCCCGACAGGCCAAATTCCCAGCCCTCATCGGTCAGCTCGAAACCTTGTTGTTTGAGCACGGCGACTTGCGCCGGGGTCAGGCCTTTTTGCGGCGCGGTCTGGCAACCGGTCAGGGCCAATACGGCCATCAACAGCACGGCGGAGAACAATCGAAATGGAAGTTTGAACACGGGAATCAGCTCCTGGTTTGAACGGGATCGACCGGGTGCTCCGACCCGGCCGTGAATTGCGCGCCACGGGAGAGGCGCTTGGCTTGATACATCGCCGCGTCGGCAGCGTTGAGCAGGGCGCCGGGGGTGGCGCCATGATCAGGGAAAACCGCGATGCCGATACTGAGCGACGTCACGACACTGGTGTCGCCGGGCAACGTGATGGGCGTGTCCATGCTGGCGAGAATTTTGTCGGCAATGCGTTCGGCATCTTCGATCTTGTGCAACGGCGTGAGCAGCACGGCGAACTCGTCACCGCCCAATCGCGCGACCAGATCTTCTTCACGCAACTGTGCGCGGACACGATTGGCAATCGCCACCAGCACTGCGTCGCCGGCGGCATGGCCGAAATTGTCATTGATGCCTTTGAAACGGTCGCTGTCGAGAAACAGCACCGCCACGCGCTCGTTGAGCTTGCTGGCGTTACGCAGGGCACGCATCAAGCGGCCTTCAAAAAAGGCGCGGTTCGGCAGACCGGTAAGGCTGTCGTGACTGGCCTGGTGCGCGAGGGTTTCGTTTTCGCTTTGCAGGTTGCTCTGCCAGGATTCGAGTTCGTCGAGCAGGGCATTGAAGTCGTTGCCGAGGTTGTCCAGTTCGGCGATTTGCGCCGGTGGCACGCGGCGATCCAGCGCCCGTTCGCTGCGCGCGGCGTGGGCCACGGTGGCGAGGCTGCGCAGCGGGCCGATGATTTCACGCAGTTGCCGACGGGCCAGATAGATCGCCACAAAGGCGCTGATCGCGGTGCAAAGAATGATCCCCGCCAGACCGCTCAGCAGAAAGCGCATGAGGCTGCCGCCGTGTCCGGTGAGCAGGATGCGGCCGATTTCATGCTCTTGATGCACGATCGGCAGGCTGATCGGTTTTTCCAGAAGGGCGCGGGTGATCTGCATTTCCAGATCGGAGAACAGGCCGTTTTCCGCGCGATGCCAGCGCGCCAGCAATTTTCCCTGAGCGTCCAGTACTTGCGCGTCGGCGACTTCTTCGGTCGAGGCGATCATTTCCAGCGCTTCCGTCGCCGCCGCTTTGTCGTTGAACACCACCGCGGCTTCGACGGTGTAGCTGATCGAACGGGCGATCAGATGCAGATTGTGGTCGGCATAAACCCGCAGCGCCAAAACACCGAGCAGCGTCAGCGAGACACTGGCCATCGCTACCGCCAGTAATGCCACGGTTAAATGTCCACGGCCCAGTACCGAGCCCAACGTGGAGCGCTTATTCGATCTGAACAATTTCATGGGGCCGCCGATTTACGGCGCGACAACTGCAGCACGCTCGGGTGAATGCGCACGCCACTGCGGGCAACGGAGTCGAGATTGACTTCAAAGGACACCTGCTCGTCGCCGACGCGCAGGCAGAACAGACTGCCGACCGTGCATTGGTCGTCGGCTTCGCTGATGCTAAGCACCGGGTGTCCGATCAATGCGGCGAACAGGCGACTGCGCTCATCGGCGGTGAGCTTGCCGATGTACACGGCATTGCATTCGCTGACGATGGCCGGGTTATCGGCCAGCAAGCGGCGCACGACAACCGGTCGGCCGGTGGCTTGAGTGGTGCCTTTGACCAGGTCGTCGGTGTATTCGGTAGGGCCGACGATGCACAGACGCAATTGCGCAGGCTCTACCGGCCAGCGAGCATAACTGAGGATGCCCAGCACGACTTGGGTGACAGATTTGGCGCGTTGTTCGGCCATGCCCGTCGGCGCTTGCGGTTGTGCGACGGCCACGCTCGTCAACAACCAGAGCAGGCCGACAAGCAACGCGTGCTTGCAGCCAACCACGCGCTCTGCCGCCCAGACAGACACCTTCATGCAGGGATTCTCTTGGATCTTACCGAAATGATGCCGCAACGATAGCACAGCGGCGAATGGCCAGCGAGGCAGCGACCTCTGACTGGTCGGTCAGAAACCGCTGGCCGTCATCGCGATTATCATTCAGGAGACTGGGCGCCCTCCTCCAGTTCCAGCATCAGTCCGCTGAGGCGTTTGACCTTGCGTTGTACGGCCTCTTCAAATACCCCGGCACGCGGCTCGATCAGGGTGAACCAGTGCTTGGCGCGGGTGATTCCGGTGTAGATCAACTCCTTGGTCAGCACCGGATTCAAGGCATCCGGCAGGATCAACGCGGTGTGGGCGAACTCAGAGCCCTGAGATTTGTGTACGGTCATGGCGTACACGGTTTCTACATCGTTGAGTCGGCTCGGCAGGACGAAACGCACGCCGCCCTGACCGTCATTGCGCGGAAACGCCACGCGCAGCACCGGTTTGCCGGCGTCGGGCCCTTCACGTTCCGGCAGTTTGAGGGCGATGCCGATGTCGCCGTTCATCAAGCCCAGGCCGTAATCGTTGCGGGTCATCAGCACCGGCCGACCTTCGTACCATTGCTGGTCGTGCTCGATCAGCCGGGCCTTGAGCAACGCCGCGGTGATGCGCTGGTTCAAACCTTCAACGCCCCACGGGCCCTTGCGTACCGCGCACAACAACTGGAAGGTGTCGAACGCCTGCAAGACGTCGCGGGCCCAGAGAATCCAGTCCGGATGTTCCAGCGGTTTGCCAGATGCAGGGCGTTGATTGCGCAGCACGCTCAGGTAATGCCGATACCCCTGCGGGCCCTCGCCATGACCGTCGAGCAGCAGCCGCTCGAGTTTGTGATCGTGCTCGCCCTTGAGCGGCAGCGAAAACACATCGTCATAGTGCCCCGCCGCGAGCAATTGCCGCGCCTCTTCCGGAAGCTGCTGATTGACTCGCCGCGCCAGTTGGCCGATGCCGCTGCCCTCACCGAAACGCCGCGAGTGGCGCAGCATCACCACTTGTTGAGCCAACGGATGCGAGCCGTCGGAATCCTCATGCAGACCGCTGTCCAGCAAAGACTCACCGCTGACCGACTCCAGCCACTGCCGGGTTTGCCGGTTGTACCAACCACCCTCGGCATCGCGGCACAGATCACCCAGCACCGCACCAGCCTCAACGGACGCCAACTGATCCTTGTCGCCGAGCAACACCAGTCGCGCATGGGCCGGCAAGGCGTCGAGCAGATTGGCCATCATTTCCAGGTCGATCATCGAGGCTTCGTCGACCACCAGCACATCCAGCGGTAGACGATTACCGGCGTGATGGCGGAAATGTCGGGTGCCCGGACGACTGCCGAGCAAACGGTGGACGGTAGTCACGTCGCAAGGGATTTTCGCCCGCACATCTTCGCTGACTTTCAGCGATTGCACTTGCTGGCTGATCGACTCGGTCAAGCGTGCGGCAGCTTTACCGGTGGGCGCTGCCAGGCGAATGCGCAACGGATGGCCGGCCTCCACCGCCGGCGCCTGCAGCAATGCCAGCAAACGCACGACAGTGGTGGTTTTGCCGGTGCCGGGGCCGCCGGTGACGATGCTGAAGGCACCGCGCGTGGCGAGCGCACAAGCGAGCTTTTGCCAGTCGATGACCTCGCCGGACTTGGCTGAACCGAACAGCTCATTGAGTCGCTGCGGCAGATCGGCCGGCGTCGTTTCGGATTGGGCGAGACGCTGGCGCAACGCGGAATCGATACGCCGCTCGTAAGCCCAGTAGCGCCGCAAGTACAGACGCTTCGAGGACAACACCAGCGGGCGTTGCTGAGCTTCTTCACTGGTATCGGCAGCCAGAGCGACCAGAGCGCTGCCCGCAAGAGCCTTGCACCAATGAGCACCGTCGAGCGCCTCAAGCAATTGCGAAGGCAGCAACAAGACGCCACCCTGCACATCGCCTTCGGGCGGCAATGACAGCGCAAAGTCCGGCGCTTTGAGGGTTTCAAACAGATCCAGACAAACGTGACCATGGCCGAGTTGATGGCTGGTCAGCGCCGCCGCGAGCAACACCAGCGGATCGGTGTCCGGTTCGAGCTCATGCAGAAACGCCACGAATGCCTTGTCCAGTGCACGCAGCCAGCCGCGCTCGACCCAGCGGGTAAGCAAGAGCAACAAGTCTTCGGCACGGGTCAGCGGCGAAAGTCTCGACAGGCTGTCGGCGGCCAAAGGCGTCGGCAGCAGATCGGCGAAGGTGCGGCTCATAGCAAGACTCCCTGTTCCCACGCGGGTTCGGCCTTGGGCTCGGGTTTGCCCTGAAACAGCCGATCCAGACGTTCGATCAATTCACGGGGTGGCCGGGCGAAGTACACCCCGCGACTGTCTGCGCGGGTGCCACGCAGGAAAAGATAAAGCGCACCACCGACATGCCGGTCGTAGTCATAGTCGGGCAACCGCGCCTTGAGCTGACGGTGCAAGGCCAACAGGTACAAGACGTATTGCAGGTCGTAACGGTTGTCGAGAATCGACTGTTCCATGGCTTGCTCGGTGTAGGCGAAATCATCGACGCCCAGCCAGTTGGATTTGTAGTCGGCCACGTAGTAACGGCCATCGTGTTCGAAGGTCAGGTCGATAAAGCCCTTGAACATGCCGTTGAGCTGCACCGGTTCGGCAGCCACCCGCGCCACGCCGTTGTGGGTGTGCTGACGTACCAGCTCATCGAGTTTGAGCACATCGACTTTATGGCTGGCGAACCAGAATTCCATCTCGACGCGATACTGCGTTAACTGCTCAAGCACCACCGGCGGTTGCCCGGCGCCGATCGGCAGCGGCGATTTGAGGAGGTGTTGCAACCAGTCGCTCAACGTGGTGATCCAGCCTTCCCAGCCGCGCAGGTTGCAACGCCGGCCGATCGCGTCTTCCACGGCTTTGGGCGTGACGGCGAAACCGTCATCCCCTGCCCACTCCAGCAAACCGTGAAGGAATGTCCCGGGGTTGGGGCCACGCGGGAAGCGATGGATATCGGCACCGCCAGCGATGATTTCGCGTGGTGCATCCGGATCGAGGCGTTCGTCATCGAAGAGCTTTTGCGCCTGCGGACTGTCCGGCGCCTCATCGCTGCCGACGCTCAAAACGTCGCTGATGCGCAGCGCACTGTACGAGGCGATCCACCAGTTCTCGCTGGCCTTGCGCTTGGGCACAAGCGTGGCGCTGAGAACCGCTTCGTTGCGCGCAGGTTCGTAATGTTCGGTGCTGGCCGGTGGCATTTCACCGACACTGATTGCCGGGCAGTCCTGCTGCAAATCTCGCAGCCAGCTATTCAAACCGCTGGACTCACCTAACGACGCACCACCGCCCAACAGATAACCCAGAGCCGACAGGTGCAGCACCGAACTGTTGTTATTGCCGCGTTTGAGATCGGTCACGCCCAACCAGCAGGCGTGTTGCGCACGTGTCAGCGCTACGTAGAGCAAACGCAGGTCTTCAGCCAGACGTTCGTCATCGGCCAACGCAATCAGCTCGGGCGTCGGTTTCAGACTCAATTGAGCGTTGCCTGTCGCGTCGTGGTAATGCAGCGGCAAGCGGCTACCGTCGACCGGTTTAGCCGAGCAGATGAACGGCAGGAACACCAACGGATATTCCAGGCCTTTCGATTTGTGGATGGTCACCACTTTGACCAATTGCTCATCACTTTCGAGGCGCAGAATCTGTTCTTCGCCAGCCTGCCCGGACAAGGCCAGCAGCTCGGCCAGATGCCGGATCAGCGCTTGTTCGCCGTCGAGTTCAGCAGCGGCTTGCTGCATCAATTCGGACAAGTGCAGCAGGTTGGTCAGCACGCGCTCGCCATCACTGCGGGCAATCAATGTCTGTGGCAAATGGAAGTCATGCAGCAGACGCCGCAGCATCGGCAGCACGCCCTGTTTGCGCCACAACTCGCGATAGCCACGGAACTGCATGACGCGGGATTCCCACACCAGTTCGTCCTGATTCAAACGCTCCAGTTCGGCCAGCGGCAGGTTCAGCGTGATGCAGGCCAGCGCGGCTTTCAGAGAACGTTCAACGTCAGGCTCGGCGCAGGCCTTGAGCCAGGACAGCAAGTCTCGGGCCTCCTGCGCGGCAAACACGGAATCCTTGTCGGACAGATAAACGCTGCGCACGCCACGAGCGGCCAGCTCACCGCGTACGGCCTGCGCCTCTTTACCGTCACGAACCAGAATCGCGATGTCGGAAGGTCGCAGGCCTTTGAAGTCTTTGCCCTCCCGCACAAATCCAGCATTGCCGGTTTGCCCGCCATTGAGCAACGCGGTGATTTCACTGGCGCAGGCGGCAGCCAGTTGTTGGCGATACACCGCGCCGGCCAACGGCTGATCGCTGGACAACTGCCAGACGTTCAGCGCCGCGACTTCCTGCCCGGCAATTTGCAGGTGTTCTTTGCGGCCCTGTGAGTCGACGGGTTGAAACGGTACCGGGTTCTCGCCACTTTTCTCGCGGAACAAAAACGCGCCGCGTCCCAGCTCGCGGGACTCGGCGCGTTCGAATACGTGATTGACCGCTTTCACCATGCCGTGGCTGGAACGGAAGTTGGTGCCCAGGGTATGCAAGCGGCCGGTCGTAGCCTTGCGCGCGCGCAGATAGGTATAGATGTCCGCACCACGGAAGGCGTAGATCGCCTGCTTGGGATCGCCGATCAGAAACAGCCCGGTGTCAGGACTGTTTTCCTCGATGCGATAGATGCTTTCGAAGATCCGGTACTGCACCGGATCGGTGTCCTGGAATTCGTCGATCAGCGCTACCGGGAACTGCTCGCGAATCAGCGTTGCGAGACGCTCGCCACCTTCTGATTGCAGCGCGGCATCGAGGCGCAGCAGCATGTCGTCGAAGCCCATTTCGGCGCGGCGACGTTTCTCTTCTTCAAAGCGCGCACCCACCCATTTCGCGGCGTGCTGCAGGACGGCGGCGTCTGGCGTGGGCAAGCCATCCAGACTCGACTTGAGTGCGGGCATGGCATCCAGCCCCGGATGACTCGGTGCCTGACCTTTCCACGCTTCGGCCATGCCGTCGGGGGTCAGTCGGGTGAAGCCGGTGCCGATATCCAGTTGCTCCATGGATTCATCTTCGGCCCAGCTTTTGAGCTTCTCGAACCAAGGTTCAAAGTAGCGCGCCTGCATCTTGCGACCGTCGACGGTTTTGCTGGCAACGCCTTGATGACAGATGGCGAGCAACTCATCGGCCCACTGCCGCCACGGCATTTTCAGCTCGACCAATGCTGCGCGACGCTCCAGCAAGCATTCCTCGATCAGCTCGGCAGGGGCCTTGCCTTCGTCCCTGTCGCGCTCGCTGGCGAACAGTCCACGGACACGCGGCAACAGCGCTGCCGGCCCACCCCAATTGTTGCGAACCCAGTTCAGCGCATCGCCCTGCATCGGGTAGCAGAACAGCCGCCAGTAATCGCGCAGTACTTCGCCGAGCAGATCGCTGTGATCGGTTTCCAGCGATTGAGTAAACAGGCTGCCGCTGTCGAATGCGTGCTCGCGCAGCATGCGCTGGCACCAACTGTGAATCGTCGAAACGGCGGCTTCATCCATCCACTGTGCGGCGATGTCGAGACGATTGGCGCAGCCGGGCCATTGTTGTGGCTCGAACTGTTCGCGCAGTTCGGCGATGAGCGCGTCGGGCGCAGGCGTCTCGTCGCGGAAGAATCGCGCAGCTTCGGCCAGACGCGTGCGGATCCGTTCGCGCAGTTCTTTGGTCGCTGCGTCCGTGAAGGTCACCACGAGAATTTGTGGTGGCAGCAGGTCGCGACCGAAGCCATTGACGTCGCCGCCATGACCTAGGATCAGCCGCAGATAGAGTGCAGAAATGGTGAACGTCTTGCCGGTGCCGGCGCTGGCTTCGATCAGTTGGCTGCCGTGCAGCGGGAAGGCCAGTGCCAGTGGAGTTTTGCTGCTCATGCGCGCGCTCCTTCACTGGACAATGAACGCCAAGGCGCTTCCAGCAGTGGCCGATAGAGCGCGTGGCACCAACCGGAGAATGTTTCATCGGCGAGCAAGGCATCGAAGTCGGCAAATTGTCGAGACAACGCCGGGCTTTCACGGCGCTCACCTTCACTGGTCTGGCCGTCACCTTCATAGGCTTTGCGCGCGGCGGCTTCGGCCTTGAGTGGGTCGGTCTGGGACAGCCAGGCGAACGCCGTTTTTACTGCAATCGGCAGTGGTTGGCGCATGCCGGTCTGCCAGGCGAGCAGCAGATCGCTGAGGATGCGAACCGCGCGGTCTTTTTCCATGGGCTCCAGCAGCAGTGAATCGTCACTCGCCACCAACGCAGTGGTTAACGACAGTCCGCTGGCACAGGCCACCAGATGGTTGACCCACGGTTTGGTCAGCCGATGCCATTTGCGGCTTTTGATCGAGCCGATACTGTTGGGAATGGTTGTGACCGACAACACGCCACCATCGGCGCGCTCGTGCAAACCCGAGAGCCAGCCTTCAAGGCGCAAGCCCTGCAATTCAAGGCTGATCGGAATTGCGCTGGTCAGCGGGGTCGGCCACAACGTCAGCAGTTGTTGGTAGCGTTGCAGCAAGTCCGGCAGCGGCTCGATCAGCTCGCGTTGCAGGCATTCGCCAAAACCGGCCATGGGCAGCAACCCACTGTTTTGCAGGCGACGGGCCTGAGATTCGAGGGCCTGATCGATATTGTCCGGCTGCCTCATTGCGGCTTCGAGCAGACGGTCGCTGAGCGTGTAGCGCTGCAAAGCGTCGAGCACGAACGGCTCTTCGTCCGCGAGCGGCGCCTCGGCGGCTTCGAAATAGACCTTGAGGCGCTGGGTAAAAAAGTGTCGAACCGGGTTGCGCAGGAAGTCCTGTAACAGGGCGAGGGTCAACGGTTCCTCTTGGACATAGGGCGCAAGCAGTTCCACAGCGGTTTGAGATCCGTGCTGTTGGTGCAGCACCTGCCATTCGCTGGCATAGCTGAAGAGCTGATCGCCCTCATGAAAATAGCGCGCACTGAACGGTTGCAACGGATGCTCCTCGGTCATGGCGCTCAAAATATCCTGGGTCTCGTCGAGCAATCGCCAGCCGCTGGCGAGGTGATCGCGTAACTGGCCGATCAGCACCGAAGCAGGCCGCTCGCTGTTGTCGCGAATGCTGCGGCCGACCCAACTGATGTAGAGCTGATTGCGCGCGGACAGCAATGCTTCGAGCAACAGATAACGGTCATCCTCACGCCGCGAACGGTCGCCGGGACGGTAATCGCTGCCCATCAAATCGAAGTCGAGCGGCGGTTGTGCACGCGGATAATCGCCATCGTTCATCCCCAGCAGGCAGACCAGTTTGAACGGGATCGCACGCATGGGCATCAGCGTGCAAAAGTTCACCGCGCCGGCGAGGAAACGCTGCGATAAACGCCCCTGATCCAGACCGGCGAGCCAGGCTTCACGGACGACAGTCAGCGGTAACTGATCGTCGAGACCGACGGCCTCGCAAGTCTCCAGCCAGGTTTCGCGAAGCTCTTCGAGTTGGGTGAGCAAATAGTCGTCATGCTCGTTGCTGGCTTTGAAGAACAATTGCATCAGCGCCTGCAACCGGTAGCCCCACTCTTTGGGTTGAGCCGGTTGCATCAATTCCTGATGAGCGAGCTCCAAGGCATCGAGCAGTGCCACCAGTGGCCCGATCAACGCGGCGTCCAGTCCGCCGATTTCATCGTAGGGTTCGATACCGGCGCAGGCATTCGCACTGCCGACGGCGTAACCCAGCAGCATCCGGCGCAGGCCGAAGTGCCAGCTGTTCTGCTCCAGCTCATCCGGCAAACCGAGGCCTGCGCGTTGTTCGGCGCTCATGCCCCAACGCACACCGGCGCCTTCGATCCAGCGATGCAGCGTCGGCAGGTCGCGCTCTTCCACACCGAAACGAGCGCGCAGTGCAGGAACGTCGAGCAGGTCGAGGATTTCGCTGACGGGGAAGCGGCTGTCTGGCAGCTTTAGCAGGTGCTCGACTGCAATCAGCAAGGGGTCACGGCCGCGTTGGCCCTGATCCGCCAAGGTGAATGGGATAAATCGCGGATCATGGCGATCAAGCTGGCCGAATACGGCACGGATGTGGGGCGCGTAGCTGTCGATGTCCGGCACCATCACGATTACATCACGGGGACGCAGATCGGGATTGGCACTGAAGCGTGCGAGGAGTTGGTCGTGAAGGATTTCCACTTCACGCTGAGCGCTGTGAGCAATGTGAAAACGGATCGAATGGTCTTGTGTCAGATCGACAGCTGGCCAGAGCTCGCGTGTCTCGTTGAGCGGGCGCAGTTCGAGGATGTCGTTCTGAAGTTGGTTGAGCAGGTTCTCGGGTTGAGTATCGCTGAACAGGTCGATGCGACCGTCTCGGAAAGCCGCGCGATAACTGTTGGGATCGTCGTAGCTGTCGAGCAGGTTGATGTAGTCGCGGCCCTGCTTGCCCCATGCAGCTAGCAGCGGATGGGCGTGTTGGTGCAATGCGTCCGGATCGAGTACGACGGGCATACCGCTCTTGCGTGCCTGGCGTTTGTACTGGTGTCGCAGCAGATCCTTATCGGCAACGATATCGGCCCAATGGTGGCGACATGGATTGTGCACACAGAGCAGAACCTGACTGAAACGTGCGAGCCCGGCCAAAGCTTCGAGCACCTGAGCCGGCAGGGAAGAAATCCCGAAAACGATCACTCGTGAGGGCAGGCCGGCGGGTGCCTCTTTGAGGGTGTTGATGCGCTCGATAAATCGTTGATGAACACCGGCGCGACTTTGCGCCATGCCTTGTTCACCTACATCCTCCAGCAGCGCACGCCACAGTTCAGCCTGCCAGCAGCTCGCGGGCGCCAGTGGCTTTATTTCACCTCGGACATTTCGGATTTGGTGCAGCCCTTCGGCCCAATCTTCGAGCCAGTCGGCCCGATAGACCTGGTACTGGTCAAAGAGATCCGCCAGTCGCTCGGACAACTGGTAACGCTTACGCAAGTCAGTGTCGTGAGTGAGGAAGCGCTGCAACGGCTCGAAATGCGGGCGCTCGATCACTTGAGGTAGCAAGCGCATCAGGCGCCAGGTCAGCGGGGCTTTATCGAGCAGGGATTTCGGTGGGATTTCATCACGGCCCAACACCATCCGGTACAGCTGCCACATGAAGCTGCCGGGCAGCTGCACATCGATAGCAGCTGCAATACCGCAGCCACCGAGGTCGTCTTCTTCAGGGTCTTCAGCCAAGGCCAATTTGAGCCACTGGGCGATGCCGTTGCTTTGTACGAGGGCAATTTCGTTTTCCAAGGGCGCCAGTGGATAGCGCCGCATTATGCTGATCACCAGGCTGCGCAGTTCGTCCAGGCTATTGCTCTGAACCACCATGAATGCAGCGTTGAGGGACTGGGCGCCCGGCATAAAGGATTCCTTGGAAAAGTGCGAAAGCCAGGGCAGAACCTTAGCATTGTCAGCAGGTTGTGACAGCCGGACGACGCCGTTGAATGATGTAGGAACTTTCCTGCGGGCAAAACAAAACCCCAACTGCTTTCGCAATTGGGGTTTCGGAATTTAATCTTGACGATGACCTACTCTCACATGGGGAAACCCCACACTACCATCGGCGATGCATCGTTTCACTGCTGAGTTCGGGATGGGATCAGGTGGTTCCAACGCTCTATGGTCGTCAAGAAATTCGGGTACTGAGTCGTGGCCAGATGGCCTCGCTTCAGCAAATTGGGTATGTGACAGCTTTCGGTGCTTGTGAACATCGAACTTTCGGTTCGTTTCGTCTTCACACACCGCAATCTGATGCTCTCTCGAGTAGTCAAATTGCTTGGGTGTTATATGGTCAAGCCTCACGGGCAATTAGTATTGGTTAGCTCAACGCCTCACAGCGCTTACACACCCAACCTATCAACGTCGTAGTCTTCGACGGCCCTTCAGGGAACTCAAGGTTCCAGTGAGATCTCATCTTGAGGCTAGTTTCCCGCTTAGATGCTTTCAGCGGTTATCTATTCCGAACATAGCTACCCGGCAATGCCACTGGCGTGACAACCGGAACACCAGAGGTTCGTCCACTCCGGTCCTCTCGTACTAGGAGCAGCCCCTCTCAAATCTCAAACGTCCACGGCAGATAGGGACCGAACTGTCTCACGACGTTCTAAACCCAGCTCGCGTACCACTTTAAATGGCGAACAGCCATACCCTTGGGACCGGCTTCAGCCCCAGGATGTGATGAGCCGACATCGAGGTGCCAAACACCGCCGTCGATATGAACTCTTGGGCGGTATCAGCCTGTTATCCCCGGAGTACCTTTTATCCGTTGAGCGATGGCCCTTCCATACAGAACCACCGGATCACTAAGACCTACTTTCGTACCTGCTCGACGTGTCTGTCTCGCAGTCAAGCGCGCTTTTGCCTTTATACTCTACGACCGATTTCCGACCGGTCTGAGCGCACCTTCGTACTCCTCCGTTACTCTTTAGGAGGAGACCGCCCCAGTCAAACTACCCACCATACACTGTCCTCGATCCGGATAACGGACCTGAGTTAGAACCTCAAAGTTGCCAGGGTGGTATTTCAAGGTTGGCTCCACGCGAACTGGCGTCCACGCTTCAAAGCCTCCCACCTATCCTACACAAGCAAATTCAAAGTCCAGTGCAAAGCTATAGTAAAGGTTCACGGGGTCTTTCCGTCTAGCCGCGGATACACTGCATCTTCACAGCGATTTCAATTTCACTGAGTCTCGGGTGGAGACAGCGCCGCCATCGTTACGCCATTCGTGCAGGTCGGAACTTACCCGACAAGGAATTTCGCTACCTTAGGACCGTTATAGTTACGGCCGCCGTTTACCGGGGCTTCGATCAAGAGCTTCGCGTTAGCTAACCCCATCAATTAACCTTCCGGCACCGGGCAGGCGTCACACCCTATACGTCCACTTTCGTGTTTGCAGAGTGCTGTGTTTTTAATAAACAGTCGCAGCGGCCTGGTATCTTCGACCGGCATGAGCTTACGGAGCAAGTCCTTCACCCTCACCGGCGCACCTTCTCCCGAAGTTACGGTGCCATTTTGCCTAGTTCCTTCACCCGAGTTCTCTCAAGCGCCTTGGTATTCTCTACCCAACCACCTGTGTCGGTTTGGGGTACGGTTCCTGGTTACCTGAAGCTTAGAAGCTTTTCTTGGAAGCATGGCATCAACCACTTCGTGTTCTAAAAGAACACTCGTCATCAGCTCTCGGCCTTAAGATCCCGGATTTACCTAAGATCTCAGCCTACCACCTTAAACTTGGACAACCAACGCCAAGCTGGCCTAGCCTTCTCCGTCCCTCCATCGCAATAACCAGAAGTACAGGAATATTAACCTGTTTTCCATCGACTACGCTTTTCAGCCTCGCCTTAGGGACCGACTAACCCTGCGTCGATTAACGTTGCGCAGGAAACCTTGGTCTTTCGGCGTGGGTGTTTTTCACACCCATTGTCGTTACTCATGTCAGCATTCGCACTTCTGATACCTCCAGCAAGCTTCTCAACTCACCTTCACAGGCTTACAGAACGCTCCTCTACCGCATCACCCGAAGGTGATACCCGTAGCTTCGGTGTATGGTTTGAGCCCCGTTACATCTTCCGCGCAGGCCGACTCGACTAGTGAGCTATTACGCTTTCTTTAAAGGGTGGCTGCTTCTAAGCCAACCTCCTAGCTGTCTAAGCCTTCCCACATCGTTTCCCACTTAACCATAACTTTGGGACCTTAGCTGACGGTCTGGGTTGTTTCCCTTTTCACGACGGACGTTAGCACCCGCCGTGTGTCTCCCATGCTCGGCACTTGTAGGTATTCGGAGTTTGCATCGGTTTGGTAAGTCGGGATGACCCCCTAGCCGAAACAGTGCTCTACCCCCTACAGTGATACATGAGGCGCTACCTAAATAGCTTTCGAGGAGAACCAGCTATCTCCGAGCTTGATTAGCCTTTCACTCCGATCCACAGGTCATCCGCTAACTTTTCAACGGTAGTCGGTTCGGTCCTCCAGTTAGTGTTACCCAACCTTCAACCTGCCCATGGATAGATCGCCCGGTTTCGGGTCTATTCCCAGCGACTAGACGCCCTATTAAGACTCGCTTTCGCTACGCCTCCCCTATTCGGTTAAGCTCGCCACTGAAAATAAGTCGCTGACCCATTATACAAAAGGTACGCAGTCACAGAACAAAGTCTGCTCCCACTGCTTGTACGCATACGGTTTCAGGATCTATTTCACTCCCCTCTCCGGGGTTCTTTTCGCCTTTCCCTCACGGTACTAGTTCACTATCGGTCAGTCAGTAGTATTTAGCCTTGGAGGATGGTCCCCCCATATTCAGACAAAGTTTCTCGTGCTCCGTCCTACTCGATTTCATGACCAAGAGATTTTCGCGTACAGGGCTATCACCCACTATGGCCGCACTTTCCAGAGCGTTCCGCTAATCTCAAAGCCACTTAAGGGCTAGTCCCCGTTCGCTCGCCACTACTAAGGGAATCTCGGTTGATTTCTTTTCCTCAGGGTACTTAGATGTTTCAGTTCCCCTGGTTCGCCTCTTGCACCTATGTATTCAGTACAAGATAACCATCTTATGATGGCTGGGTTCCCCCATTCAGACATCTCCGGATCAAAGTCTGTTTGCCGACTCCCCGAAGCTTTTCGCAGGCTACCACGTCTTTCATCGCCTCTGACTGCCAAGGCATCCACCGTATGCGCTTCTTCACTTGACCATATAACCCCAAGCAATCTGGTTATACTGTGAAGACGACATTCGCCGAAAATTCGAATTTCTCAATTAAGAGAACTCACAAATTTTACCTTAGCCTGATCCGTTACCAGTGAAAGTAACGTTCAGTCTATCTTTCTATCACATACCCAAATTTTTAAAGAACGAACTAGTCAAAGACTAGAAATCAACATTCATCATCACAACGATGGAATGCTCATTTCTAAGCTTTCAAACTTCAGAAGCAGTAGTGGTGGAGCCAAACGGGATCGAACCGTTGACCTCCTGCGTGCAAGGCAGGCGCTCTCCCAGCTGAGCTATGGCCCCGTATTTCTACAGGCGTTTCCCACACAAAATTGGTGGGTCTGGGCAGATTCGAACTGCCGACCTCACCCTTATCAGGGGTGCGCTCTAACCAACTGAGCTACAGACCCAATTTCGGGCTGCTTCTTTCGTCTTCTTCAATGAATCAAGCAATTCGTGTGGGAGCTCATGGAGCAGCTGATGTCGTCGATTAAGGAGGTGATCCAGCCGCAGGTTCCCCTACGGCTACCTTGTTACGACTTCACCCCAGTCATGAATCACACCGTGGTAACCGTCCTCCCGAAGGTTAGACTAGCTACTTCTGGTGCAACCCACTCCCATGGTGTGACGGGCGGTGTGTACAAGGCCCGGGAACGTATTCACCGTGACATTCTGATTCACGATTACTAGCGATTCCGACTTCACGCAGTCGAGTTGCAGACTGCGATCCGGACTACGATCGGTTTTATGGGATTAGCTCCACCTCGCGGCTTGGCAACCCTTTGTACCGACCATTGTAGCACGTGTGTAGCCCAGGCCGTAAGGGCCATGATGACTTGACGTCATCCCCACCTTCCTCCGGTTTGTCACCGGCAGTCTCCTTAGAGTGCCCACCATAACGTGCTGGTAACTAAGGACAAGGGTTGCGCTCGTTACGGGACTTAACCCAACATCTCACGACACGAGCTGACGACAGCCATGCAGCACCTGTCTCAATGTTCCCGAAGGCACCAATCCATCTCTGGAAAGTTCATTGGATGTCAAGGCCTGGTAAGGTTCTTCGCGTTGCTTCGAATTAAACCACATGCTCCACCGCTTGTGCGGGCCCCCGTCAATTCATTTGAGTTTTAACCTTGCGGCCGTACTCCCCAGGCGGTCAACTTAATGCGTTAGCTGCGCCACTAAGAGCTCAAGGCTCCCAACGGCTAGTTGACATCGTTTACGGCGTGGACTACCAGGGTATCTAATCCTGTTTGCTCCCCACGCTTTCGCACCTCAGTGTCAGTATCAGTCCAGGTGGTCGCCTTCGCCACTGGTGTTCCTTCCTATATCTACGCATTTCACCGCTACACAGGAAATTCCACCACCCTCTACCATACTCTAGCTCGACAGTTTTGAATGCAGTTCCCAGGTTGAGCCCGGGGATTTCACATCCAACTTAACGAACCACCTACGCGCGCTTTACGCCCAGTAATTCCGATTAACGCTTGCACCCTCTGTATTACCGCGGCTGCTGGCACAGAGTTAGCCGGTGCTTATTCTGTCGGTAACGTCAAAACAGCAAAGTATTAATTTACTGCCCTTCCTCCCAACTTAAAGTGCTTTACAATCCGAAGACCTTCTTCACACACGCGGCATGGCTGGATCAGGCTTTCGCCCATTGTCCAATATTCCCCACTGCTGCCTCCCGTAGGAGTCTGGACCGTGTCTCAGTTCCAGTGTGACTGATCATCCTCTCAGACCAGTTACGGATCGTCGCCTTGGTGAGCCATTACCTCACCAACTAGCTAATCCGACCTAGGCTCATCTGATAGCGCAAGGCCCGAAGGTCCCCTGCTTTCTCCCGTAGGACGTATGCGGTATTAGCGTTCCTTTCGAAACGTTGTCCCCCACTACCAGGCAGATTCCTAGGCATTACTCACCCGTCCGCCGCTGAATTAAGGAGCAAGCTCCTCTCATCCGCTCGACTTGCATGTGTTAGGCCTGCCGCCAGCGTTCAATCTGAGCCATGATCAAACTCTTCAGTTCAAACATCTTTGGGTTTTTAAGAAACCCTAAACTTGGCTCAGCAATCGTTGGTTACATCTTTGATTTCTCGCGGAGTAACTTGTGATGCTGATAATCTTGTTGACCATCAGTCTGACTCCACAAGCACCCACACGAATTGCTTGATTCAGTTGTTAAAGAGCGGTTGATTAAGATCTTTCGTCTCAACCGAGGCGCGCATTCTACAGCAGCCTCATTTGCTGTCAAGTGATTATTTTCAGAAGTTTTCGAAGAATTCTTCAACAACTTCAACCACTTGCGCTTCAGATCTCTCGTCAGCGGGAGGCGAATTCTACAGCGTTACACGCTGCTGTCAACACCTCTTTTTCAACTTCCTTTTGGCTTCGATGAACTGAAGCACTTTCTGCCGAAAACTGCGTAACTCGTTGAATCTCAAGTAGTTTTCCGTTTCGACTGCGCCGGAAGTGGGGCGAATTATAGACGCTTGGGATCTGTCGTCAACGTCTATTTTCATATTTCTGTCACAAAGGTCAAAAAAGCCCGCAAACACGAAGGCCGACCCCAAGGGGTCGGCCTTCGTAGCCCTGCCCTTCTACTTACAAGCTAGGGAAGGCGAACTGCGAAGCCTCGTGGCTCGCACGCTGCGGCCAGCGCTGGGTGATCGCTTTGCGACGGGTGTAGAAGCGCACGCCGTCCGGGCCATAAGCGTGGAGGTCGCCAAACAGCGAACGCTTCCAGCCGCCGAAGCTGTGGTAAGCCACCGGTACTGGCAGCGGCACGTTGACGCCAACCATGCCGACTTCGATCTCGTCGCAGAACAGACGCGCCGCTTCACCGTCACGGGTAAAGATGCAGGTGCCGTTGCCGTATTCGTGATCGTTGATCAGTTGCATGGCTTCTTCCAGGCTGTTCACGCGAACGATGCACAGTACCGGGCCGAAGATCTCTTCTTTATAGATGCGCATTTCCGGGGTGACGTTGTCGAACAGGCAGCCACCGAGGAAGAAGCCTTCTTCATGACCAGCGACGCTGAAACCACGACCGTCGACCACCAGGGTCGCGCCCGCTGCCACGCCGTCATCTACGTAACCGCTGACTTTGTCGCGCGCCTGACCGGTGACCAGTGGGCCCATGTCCAGACCGCACGAAGTGCCGGCACCGATTTTCAGCGCCTGAATCTGTGGCACCAGTTTCGCCACCAGCGCATCTGCAACCTGGTCGCCAACACACACGGCAACAGAAATCGCCATGCAACGCTCGCCGCACGAACCGTACGCCGCGCCCATCAGTGCGCTGACCGCGTTATCCAGATCGGCATCCGGCATCAGCACTGCATGGTTCTTCGCGCCGCCCAGTGCCTGCACGCGTTTGCCGCGCTTGGTGCCTTCTGCATAGATGTATTCAGCAATTGGCGTCGAGCCGACGAAGCTCAGCGCTTTGACTTCCGGCGCTTCGATCAACGCGTCCACCGCAGTCTTGTCACCATGAACCACGCTCATCACACCTTTCGGCAGGCCGGCTTCCAACAGCAGCTGAGCGATCAGCAGTGTCGAGCTTGGGTCACGCTCGGACGGCTTGAGGATGAAGCAGTTGCCGCAGACGATCGCCAGCGGGTACATCCACAGCGGCACCATGGCCGGGAAGTTGAACGGAGTGATGCCGGCAACGATGCCCAGCGGCTGGAAGTCCGACCATGCGTCGATGTTCGGGCCGACGTTGCGGCTGTACTCGCCCTTGAGGATTTCCGGGGCGGCGCAGGCGAATTCGACGTTCTCGATGCCGCGCTTCAGTTCACCGGCGGCGTCTTCGAGGGTCTTGCCGTGTTCTTCGCTGATCAGTTGCGAGATGCGCGCTTCGTTCTGCTCGAGCAGTTGCTTGAAGCGGAACATCACCTGGGCACGTTTGGCCGGTGGCGTGTTGCGCCAGGCCGGGAACGCAGCCTTAGCGGCATCGATGGCTTTCTGGATGGTTTCGCGGGTTGCCAATGGCAGCTTGTGGATAGCCTGACCGGTGGACGGGTTGAACACATCAACCGCGCGACCGTTCTCAGTCACCAGTTCGCCATTGATCAAATGCGGGATAACGCTCATCGAAAACTCCTGAATTCATGTCCACGGGCACCCGGTTAAGGAGTGCCCATTTTTGTAGGTATATATAGAAGGAAAAATCAGTCGAGCTTGTTCAGCACTTCGCCGACCGCGTCGAACAGGCGATCGAGGTCTTGCGGCTTGCTGTTGAAGGTTGGGCCGAACTGCAGGGTGTCGCCGCCGAAACGTACGTAGAACCCGGCTTTCCACAGAGCCATGCCCGCTTCGAACGGACGCACGATGGCGTCGCCGTCACGCCCGGCAATCTGGATCGCACCGGCCAGACCGAAGTTACGAATGTCGATCACGTGCTTGGAGCCTTTCAGGCCATGCAGCGCGTTTTCGAAGTGCGGCGCGACTTCAGCGACGCTTTGTACAAGGTTTTCTTTTTGCAGCAGGTCGAGTGCTGCCAGGCCAGCGGCGCAAGCCACCGGGTGCGCCGAGTAGGTGTAGCCGTGCGGGAATTCCACGGCGTATTCCGGCGTCGGCTGATTCATGAACGTCTGATAGATCTCAGAGCTGGCAATCACCGCGCCCATCGGGATCGCGCCGTTGGTGACTTGCTTGGCGATGCACATCAGATCCGGGGTCACGCCGAAGGTGTCGGCGCCGAACATATTGCCGGTACGACCGAAACCAGTGATCACTTCGTCGAACACCAGCAGGATGTTGTGCTGATCGCAGATCTCGCGCAGACGTTTCAGGTAACCCTGTGGCGGTACCAGCACGCCAGCGGAACCGGCCATCGGTTCAACGAATACCGCAGCGATGTTCGAAGCATCGTGCAGTTCGATCAGCTTCAGCAGCTCATCGGCCAAAGCGATACCGCCCTGCTCCGGCATGCCACGGGAGAACGCGTTGCTTGCCAGCAACGTGTGCGGCAGGTGATCGACGTCCATCATCGCCTGACCGAACAGTTTGCGGTTGCCATTGACGCCGCCGAGGCTGGTGCCGGCGATGTTCACGCCGTGGTAACCACGGGCACGGCCGATCATTTTGGTTTTGGTCGCCTGACCTTTCAGGCGCCAGTAGGCACGCACCATTTTTACCGCGGTGTCGGCGCACTCGGATCCCGAGTCGGTGAAGAACACGTGATTCAGATTGCCCGGGGTCAGCTCGGTGATTTTCTCGGCCAGTTGGAACGACAGCGGGTGACCGTACTGGAAGCCCGGCGAGTAATCGAGGGTGCCCAACTGCTTGGAGACCGCTTCCTGAATTTCCTTGCGGGTGTGACCGGCGCCGCAGGTCCACAGACCGGATAGCGAGTCGTATACCCGGCGACCCTTGTCGTCGATCAGCCAGCTGCCTTCGGCGCCAACGATCAAACGCGGATCGCGCTGGAAGTTGCGGTTGGCGGTGTACGGCATCCAGTGCGCGTCCAGCTTCAATTGGCTGGCCAGTGGCGACTGAGCGTTTTCAGGCATGTTCATCGGGCAAAACCTCGCAGGGCATAAGCGTCAGGGAGATAAAAAGCGTTGTTGCAGCTAAATTGCCACGGCGATAAAGTCGGTGAAATTCAACTCTTCTAACCTTCAGTTAGATCTTTGCTAAACAATGAGAACAATAAGATGAGCAGCCGCCGCCCCGATCCGCTGGCCCAGGTCAGTGATTTTGATATTCGCCTGCTGCGGATTTTTCGCAGCGTGGTCGAGTGCGGTGGCTTCTCGGCGGCGGAGACTGTGCTCGGCATCGGTCGCTCGGCGATCAGCCAGCAGATGAGTGATCTGGAGCAGCGCCTCGGTTTGCGTCTATGCCAGCGTGGTCGCGCCGGATTTTCGCTGACCGAAGAAGGACGCGAGGTGTATCAATCAGCCTTGCAACTATTAAGTGCGCTGGAAAGTTTTCGCACCGAGGTCAACGGCCTGCACCAGCATTTGCGCGGTGAGCTGATCATTGGCCTGACCGACAACCTCGTCACCCTCCCCCACATGCGCATCACCCACGCCCTCGCACAACTGAAGGAGCGCGGGCCGGATGTGCAGATTCAGATCCGCATGATTGCGCCGAACGAAGTCGAGCAAGGTGTGCTCGATGGCCGCCTGCATGTCGGCGTGGTGCCGCAGGCCAGTGCCTTGTCGGGCCTGGAATATCAGCCGCTGTACAGCGAGCGTTCGCTGCTTTATTGCGCGGTGGGGCATCCGCTGTTTTATGTTGATGACAAGCAACTGGATGACGAACGCCTGAACAGTCAGGACGCGATTGCGCCGACGTTTCGTTTGCCGGCGGATATTCAGGCGCATTACCAGGCGCTCAATTGCACGGCCAGTGCTTCTGACCGTGAGGGCATGGCGTTTTTGATTTTGACCGGGCGTTACATTGGGTATTTGCCGGATCATTACGCCAGTCTTTGGGTGCAGCAGGGGCGTTTGCGTGCTTTGAAAGCAGGGACGCGGTTTTACGATTTGATTCTGGCATCGGTCACGCGCAAGGGGCGGCGCCCTCATTTGGTGCTGGAGAGCTTTTTGGAGAGTTTGGCGGCGACGCGTTGAAGGCAAGATCAAAAGATCGCAGCCTGCGGCAGCTCCTACATTTGCGGGTTATTTGCCGATAAAGCTGAGCAAGTGGACAGGTTTTTGCAGAGGGGGAATTACTTCGTTCCTTTGATAAGAAGCCTTAAGCCATGCAGCCAGATTCCGCACCGTCCAGCGACTTGATCTACGGCCTCAACGACCGCCCCAAACCACTCGCCGCCACCCTTGCCGCGCTGCAACACGTGCTCGCCAGTTTCGTCGGCATCATCACCCCGCCGCTGGTGATTGGTTCGGCGCTGGGGCTGACCGCTTATCTGCCTTACCTGATCAGCATGGCGTTGATGGTGTCGGGCGTCGGCACCTTTATTCAGGCGCGGCGGCCGTTCGGGATTGGCGCCGGGATGATCTGTCTGCAAGGCACCAGTTTCGCCTTTCTCGGTGCGGTGCTGTCGGCGGGGTTTCTGGTCAAGCAACGTGGCGGCAGCCCGGAAGACATTCTGGCGATGATCTTCGGCGTGTGCTTTTTCGGCGCGATCGTGCAGATCGTCCTCAGCCGTTTCATCGGGCAATTGCGTCGAGTCGTTACCCCGCTGGTGACCGGGATCGTCATCACCCTGATCGGCATCAGTCTGATCAAAGTCGGTATCACTGATCTCGGAGGCGGTTTCAATGCGCCGGACTTCGGTGCGCCGGGCAATCTGGCGCTGGGGGTGTTTGTGTTGCTGACGATCATTCTGCTCAACCGATCCAACACGCCGTGGGTGCGCTTGTCGGCGATCATCATCGGATTGGTGCTGGGCAGTCTGGCCGCGTGGTTCAGTGGGAAACTGGTGCCGCAGCCGTTGCCCGACTTGCCGCTGGTGAGTTTTCCTACCCCGTTCAGGTTCGGATTCAGCTTCGACTGGACAGCTTTCCTGCCGGTCGCGCTGATTTATCTGATCAGCACCATCGAAACCGTCGGTGACCTCACCGCCAACTGCATGCTCGCCCGTCAACCTATCAGCGGCCCTTCATATATAAGCCGCCTGCGCGGTGGCGTGCTCGGTGATGGCGTGAGCTGCATGATCGCCGCGACCTTCAGCGCTTTCCCCAACACCACGTTTGCGCAGAACAACGGCGTGATCCAGTTGACCGGCGTCGCCAGCCGCTACGTCGGGCTGTACATCGGCGCGATCCTGTTTTGTCTCGGACTGTTCCCGATGATCGGCGCGGTGCTGCAACAGATTCCGAAACCTGTATTGGGTGGCGCGACTCTGGTGATGTTCGGCGCGGTGGCCGCGGCCGGCGTGCGCATCCTCGCGCAGTCGTCGCTGGATCGGCGCAGCATGTTGATCATCGCCACATCGTTCGGCGTTGGTCTGGGCATCGCCGCGCAACCGAACCTGTTGCACCTGCTGCCGAAACTGGTGCAGAACCTGTTCGACTCGGCAATCACCAGCGGTGGCCTGACCGCCATCATCCTGTGCCTGTTGCTGCCGGAGTCGAAAACCGAAGCCGCTGAAACACACGCGCCGCTGAACAAGATCGAACAGGCGTAACGGTTTTATCGCGCAAGGACTTGTCGGATGCCTGTGGGTGCGCTATCAACGCAACTGGTTGCACCCACAGACAAACCCGGAAGTGCCTATGACCTTTGAAGTCCCAGCCCATGGCGGCAAACCCGCCAGCCGCATTCGTCAGAAGAACGAAGAGACCATCCTCAAAGCCGCCGAAGACGAGTTCGCCCGTCACGGGTACAAAGGCACCAGCATGAACACCATCGCGCAGAATGCCGGGTTGCCCAAGGCGAACCTGCATTACTACTTCACCAACAAACTCGGTTTGTACGTGGCGGTGCTGAGCAACATCATCGAGTTGTGGGACAGCACCTTCAACACACTTACGGCCGAGGACGATCCGGCCGAAGCGCTGACCCGTTACATCCGCGCGAAAATGGAATTCTCCCGTCGTCAGCCGCAAGCCTCGCGAATCTTTGCGATGGAAGTGATCAGCGGCGGCGAATGCCTGACCGAATATTTCAATCAGGATTACCGCGCCTGGTTCACCGGCCGTGCGGCGGTGTTTCAGGCGTGGATCGATGCGGGCAAAATGGACGCGGTTGATCCGGTGCATCTGATTTTCCTGTTGTGGGGCAGCACCCAGCACTATGCCGATTTCGCCACGCAGATCTGTCGCGTCAGCGGTCGCAGCAAGTTGACCAAGCAGGACATGGAAGACGCCGGCAACAACCTGATCCGCATCATTCTCAAAGGCTGCGGCCTCACTCCTTCTCTATAAGACGTTTATGCCTTTCACCCTCAGCGGTTTTTGCGAGTACCGCGAAGAGATTCGCAAAAGCCGCTTTATCACCTTCGCCACACCGATCGGCAGTCCTGCTGATGCGCAGGCGTTCTTTGAACAGCACAGCGATTTGAATGCTTCGCACAATTGCTGGGCTTGGAAACTCGGCGATCAATATCGCAGCAATGACGATGGCGAACCGGGCGGTACTGCGGGGCGCCCGATTCTGGCGGCGATTGAAGCGCAGGATTGCGATCAGGTCGCGGTTTTGGTCATTCGTTGGTACGGCGGGATTCAACTCGGCACTGGTGGTTTGGCCCGGGCCTATGGCGGTGGGGCGAACAAGTGTTTGCAGACGGCGGCGAAGGTTGAGTTGATCAGTCGGGTGGCGTTGAGTTGTGCTTGCGGGTTTGCCGAGTTGGCGTTAGTGAAGTTGCGCGTGGCGGATTTGGGTGGGCTGGTTGTTGAAGAGAATTTTACGGCGAATGGGGTTGAGTTGAAGTTGGCGGTGGGTGAGGCGCAGATTTCGGTGTTGCAGGGGCAGTTGGCGGATTTGAGTCGTGGGCGGATTTTGTTGCAGCGGTGAAGCAAGGTCAAAAGATCGCAGCGTTCCGCAGCTCCTACAATTGAAATGCGTTTCCCTGTAGGAGTTGCCGAAGGCTGCGATGTTTTGGGGCGGATGCGAAATTTCATATTCCGCAAACTTGCCCACATCTGCTGTGCACCCGACTGTGGATAACCTGAGCACATAACGCTGTAACCCTTCAGTCACGTGGCTTTGCGCGGTTTGTTCACTTTTCGTTCAATTTGCCCGACGAAATGTAATTTTCAAGCAGAAACAATCAGTTAGCCGCGTTTATCACCATTAGAAGAAAGCACCACAGTGCTTATGCCCGACGTTTCGGCTTGCGCACAATAACTGTGGAGCAACCTGTGGATAACCCGTTCATGACCGCCGCAGTCGCAGGTTCTGCCTAGCCCCCACGGGTTTGCTCGTTTTTTGATCAGTTGCCAACGGGCAAAACTGGAGCCCGATCAACGGCTTTGCGCTGTAATGGTGCTGCGAATCCCGCCGATTTTCAGCGCAATGCTCTGCGCCGAGCGCCCGCACCCGCAGCCCGCTCGGGTTCCTGACTCAATGGCCAGGAAATTGCTTTATCCACAGGCACAACTCCAAGCAAGTCGAGCCTGTCATGCCAATTGCTTCTACTCCTGCGCGCCTGCAACTGCGCCACATCAGCAAACGTTATCCCGGTTGTCTGGCCAACGACGCCATCGACCTGAGCATTGCGCCCGGTGAAATTCACGCCCTGCTCGGGGAAAACGGTGCGGGCAAAAGTACGTTGATGAAGATCATTTACGGCGTCACCCAGGCCGACGCCGGGGAAATGCTTTGGCAGGGTCAGCGAGTCAGCATCCGCAATCCGGCGCAGGCACGGCAGTTGGGCATCGGTATGGTGTTCCAGCACTTCTCGCTGTTCGAAACCCTCAGCGTCGCGCAGAACATCGCGCTGGCGATGGGCGCGAAGGCTGGCACGCCGAAACAACTGGAACCGAAAATTCGCGAAGTGTCGCGCCGCTACGGCATGGCGCTGGAGCCGGAGCGACTTGTCCACAGCCTGTCGATCGGTGAACGCCAGCGCGTGGAAATCATTCGTTGCCTGATGCAGGACATTCGTCTGCTGATCCTCGACGAACCGACGTCGGTACTGACGCCGCAGGAGGCAGACGAATTGTTCATCACCCTGCGCCGTCTCGCCGCCGAGGGCTGCAGCATTCTGTTTATCAGCCACAAACTCGGCGAAGTTCGCGCGCTGTGTCATAGCGCGACGGTTCTGCGCGGCGGGCGCGTGGCCGGGCATTGCGTGCCGGCCGAATGCTCGGATCAGCAGTTGGCGCAGTTGATGGTTGGCGAAGCGGCGGCGTTCATCGGTGACTACCCAAAGGTCAGCGGCGGCGCGGCGTTTTTGCAGGTGAAGGGCTTGAGCTGGCACAACCCCGATCCGTTTGGTTGCTCGCTGACTGGCATAGATGTGCAGGTACGCAGCGGTGAAATCGTCGGTATCGCCGGAGTTGCGGGCAATGGCCAGGATGAGTTGCTCGCCTTGCTCAGTGGCGAACAAACCTTGCCTCGGGCGGAAGCTGCAACCATTCGATTCGCCGAGCAACACGTCGCCGATCTGCGCCCGGACGCGCGACGCAAATTGGGCTTGGCGTTCGTCCCCGCCGAGCGCCTCGGCCATGGTGCGGTGCCGGAATTGAGTCTGGCCGATAACGCTCTGCTCACCGCTTTCCAACAAGGCTTGGTCAGCCACGGTTTGATCGAACGCGGCAAAGTCGAAGCCCTCGCCCAACAAATCATTCAGCGCTTCGGCGTAAAAACTCAGGACACGCAAACCGCCGCGCGCAGCCTGTCCGGCGGCAACTTGCAGAAATTCATCCTCGGCCGCGAAATCCTTCAGCAACCGAAACTGCTGATCGCCGCGCACCCGACCTGGGGCGTCGATGTCGGCGCCGCCGCGACCATCCACCGTGCGTTGATCGCGTTGCGCGATGCCGGTGCGGCGATTCTGGTGATTTCCGAAGACCTCGACGAACTGTTCCAGATCAGCGACCGCCTCGGCGCGTTGTGCGGTGGACGTTTGTCGGCGTTGCACAACACGGGCGATACCCAACTCAGCGACGTCGGCGGCTGGATGGCCGGCCAGTTCGATCATTCACCTTCAGCCGCCACGGTTTAACGGAGTTTCCACATGCTGCTTTCCCTCGAACCCCGTGGCCAGCAATCGCGCTTGATGCTGTGGTGCTCGCCGTTACTGGCGGCAGCGCTGACGCTTGGCTGCGGCTCGCTGCTGTTTATCGCCCTCGGTCATGACCCGCTGCAAACCTTGCACACGCTGCTGATCGCACCGGTCAGCGATATGTATGGCGTCTCCGAATTGCTGGTCAAAGCGTTGCCGATTCTGCTCTGCGCTTTGGGCCTGGCGGTGGCCTATCAGGCGCGGATCTGGAACATCGGCGCTGAGGGGCAATTGCTCCTCGGCGCACTCGCCGGCAGTGCGTTGGCGGTAAACATTATCGACATGCAAAGCCGTTGGGCGCTGGTGTTGATTCTGCTCACCGGCACCCTCGCCGGCGCGGCATGGGCCGGGCTGACGGCATGGTTACGCACACGTTTCAACGCCAACGAAATTCTCACTAGCATCATGCTCAATTACATCGCCCTGAACCTGCTGCTGTTCTGCGTGCACGGGCCGCTGAAGGATCCGGCCGGGTTCAACTTTCCCGAGTCGGCGATGTTCGGCGACGCGAGCCGTTTGCCGTTGTTGATGGAGGATGGCCGCGTGCACGCCGGGGTGTATTTCGCCCTGCTCGCACTGGTCGCGGTGTGGGTGTTGTTGCAGAAAAGCTTTGTCGGTTTCCAGATCAAAGTGCTCGGGCTAGACAAGCGTGCGGCGGGGTTTGTCGGCTTTCGCGAGAAGCGTTTGATCTGGTTGGCGCTGTTGATCAGCGGCGGTTTGGCCGGGCTTGCCGGTGTCTGCGAAGTCACCGGGCCGATAGGTCAATTGGTGCCGCAGGTGTCGCCGGGTTACGGCTATGCGGCGATTACCGTGGCGTTTCTCGGACGCCTCAATCCGATCGGGATTCTGTTTTCTAGCCTGTTGATGGCGCTGCTGTACATCGGTGGCGAGAGCGCGCAAATGACGATGAATCTGCCGCAAGCAATCACCCAGTTGTTTCAGGGAATGATGCTGTTTTTCCTGCTCGCCTGTGACGTGCTGATCCTCTATCGGCCACGCCTGAATCTGCGCTGGGTGAAGCGCACGTCGACCACCGCCGTAACCGCCGGAGCGCTGTGATGGATATCGATCTGTTGAGCAATATTTTCTACGCCATGGTGCGTTGCGGCACGCCGCTGTTGCTGGTGGCGCTGGGTGAGCTGATCTGCGAGAAGAGCGGTGTGCTCAATCTTGGGCAGGAAGGGATGATGCTGTTTGGCGCGGTGATCGGTTTTATCGTCGCGCTGAACAGCGGCAACCTGTGGCTGGGCGTATTGCTGGCGATGTTGGCCGGGATGCTGTTGTCGTCGCTGTTTGCGCTGGTGGCGCTGGTGTTCAATGCCAATCAAGTGGCAACCGGTTTGGCTCTGACGATTTTTGGTGTCGGGCTGTCGACCTTTGTCGGCGCGGCCTGGGTGGGTAAACCACTGGCCGGTTTTGAGCCGTTGGCGATTCCTTATCTGAGTGAAATTCCGCTGATCGGGCGGATGCTGTTTGCTCAGGATCTGCTGGTGTATCTGTCGTTCGCGCTGTTTGCGCTGGTGGCGTGGGTGATCATCAAAAGTCGTGTCGGGTTGATCATTCAAGCCGTGGGCGAGAACCCGGATGCGGCCAGTGCGATGGGCTTGCCGGTGCTGACCGTGCGTACCTTGGCGGTGCTGTTTGGCGGGGCAATGGCCGGGTTGGCCGGGGCTTATTTGTCGCTGGCGTATACGCCGATGTGGGCGGAAAACATGACCGCCGGGCGTGGCTGGATTGCGTTGGCGCTGGTGGTGTTTGCCAGTTGGCGGGTGTGGCGGTTGTTGCTCGGGGCTTATTTGTTTGGGCTCGCCAGCATCCTGCATTTGGTCGCGCAGGGGTTGGGGCTGGCGATTCCGTCGAGTTTGCTGGCGATGCTGCCGTACGTGGCGACGATTTTGGTATTGGTGCTGTTGTCGCGGGATGCGGTGCGTACAAGATTGTATGCACCGGTTTCGTTGGGGCAACCTTGGCAGGCCGGGCATTGATGCGGTGACCTTGTTGGCCCTATCGCGGGCAAGCCTTGCTCCTACAGAGAGCGTCTTGCATCACCTGTAGGAGCATGGCTTGCCAGCGAAGGCGCCCGCACAGGCAATACTTGAGCAATGCCCCACGCCAGTTCAAAGACCAGGAAAACAATCAGAATCGAACTGGCACCACGGGCAAGCGCATACCCCTGCCAAGCCGCAAACAAAAACCGCGCCACCGCGTCATACCGTCCATAAACCGCCTGCGGATCACGAATCCGCAGCACCGCCCACACGCACACCACCGACCCCAACAGATTCGCCATCAACATGTGCACAGGCTGAAACGCCGGCAATTCGCCGGGCAAATCCAGTGCGCTCAACAACCCGTGCACAAGCGCAAAACTCCATGGCGTGGCAAACGCTGCCGTGACGATCAAGTCATACCAGGCACTGCCGCGCACCACGTGGCGATACTGCGTTGAAGTCCACATCGTCCTTGCTCCAGAAATTCAGGGAGCAACCACGGTAAAGCCTGGAGTATGCTCCAAGGTCAATAGCCCTTTTGAGAGTCGCCATGCGCATCGGTGAATTAGCCCTGGCCAGCGCCGTCAGCCGTGACACCCTGCGTTTCTATGAGCAACGCGGGCTGATTGCGGCGCAGCGCAGTGCCAATGGTTACCGCGACTATCCACCGGAGATGGTGCAACTGGTGCTCTATATCAAAACGGCGCAGCGTCTGGGATTTACCCTCGGCGAGATCGGTGACAGTGTCGCGGCGTTGTGGAACGCGCCCGATCCGGACAACGCCGTGGCGCAACTTCTGCGCGACAAACTGCAACTGATCGAAACCCGCATGAGCGAACTCGACGTACTGCGGCAAGAGCTGCAACTTCGGCTCGGTCAGGCCTGTCCATTGAATCCATGATCCTCATTCATCAAGGAAGCCCCTCATGTCTGCAAAAAACGCACTGATCATCGGCGCCTCCCGGGGCCTTGGCCTCGGTCTGGTGAAAACCCTGCTGGCCGACGGCTGGCAGGTCACCGCCACCGTGCGCAATCCTGCCAATGCCGATGCGCTTCAAGCATTAGGCAAGGTGCGGATCGAGAAGCTCGACATGGACGATCAGCAAGCGGTGATCGCCCTGAGCCAACAGCTCAAGGGCGAAACGTTTGATCTGCTGTTCGTCAACGCCGGGGTCAAAGGCCCGGCCGATCAGACCCCGGGCGGCGCGACATTGGCCGAAGTCGGTCAGTTGTTTTTCACCAATGCGGTGGCGCCGATCAATCTGGCGCAGCGTTTTGTCGGGCAGATCCGCGAAGGCAGCGGTGTGCTGGCGTTCATGAGTTCCGGGCTGGGCAGCGTGACCGTGCCGGACGCGCCGGAGCTGGCGCTGTACAAGGCCAGCAAGGCTGCGCTGAATTCGATGACTAACAGTTTTATCACGCAATTGGGCGAGCAGAAGATGACCGTGTTGTCGCTGCATCCGGGTTGGGTGAAGACGGACATGGGTGGCGAAGGCGCGGATCTGGATGTGGAAACCAGCACCCGTGGGTTGGTTGATCAGGTGAATGCGTACACCGGCAAGGGCGGGCATCACTTCATCAACTACAAGGGCGAAACCATTCCCTGGTAATTGATGATCCCCTGTAGGAGCTGCCGAAGGCTGCGATCTTTTGATTGTAAAAAACAAGATCAAAAGATCGCAGCCTTCGGCAGCTCCTACAGGTTTGCGCATTTTGTTTGGAATGCGCGTTGTCGGATCATCGCCATTGGTTTGTGTATTTTGGGTGTGTGGTGAATGGTCGGGTTGGGCTTGCCCGATGCGGCGTTTTGTTTGAAACTGCGCACCTCGTCCCCGCGGCGACCCTGGATCAGCAGACAGGGCATCACTGAGCTGGCAACCCTGAACCCAATTTTCAGAGGAGCCGGCAACATGCCCGCGACCCGTACCTGGTTAAAAAATCCCCTCGCTATTTTCACCTCCAACGAGCTCGATGCCCGTGGCGGTCTTGTCGTGCAAGACGGTGTCATCGTCGAAGTGCTGGCTGCCGGCCAACAGCCGTCGGCGCCGTGCAATGAAGTGTTCGATGCCCGCGAGCATGTGATCCTGCCGGGCCTGATCAACACCCATCACCATTTCTATCAAACCCTCACCCGCGCCTGGGCCCCAGTGGTCAATCAGCCGTTGTTCCCGTGGCTGAAAACCCTGTACCCGGTGTGGGCGCGTCTGACACCTGAGAAACTCGCGCTCGCCACCAAAGTCGCGTTGGCCGAGTTGCTGCTGTCCGGTTGCACCACCGCTGCCGACCACCACTATCTGTTCCCGGACGGCCTGGAAAACGCCATCGACGTGCAAGTCGAAACCGTGCGTGAATTGGGCATGCGCGCCATGCTCACTCGCGGCTCGATGAGCCTCGGCGAGAAGGACGGCGGCCTGCCACCACAACAGACCGTGCAGGAAGGTCAGGTGATTCTCGACGACAGTCAGCGCCTGATTCACGAGTACCACGAGCGTGGCGATGGCGCGCAGATCCAGATCGCGCTCGCGCCGTGCTCGCCGTTCTCGGTGACCCCGGAAATCATGTCGGCCAGTGCTGATCTGGCGAACAAGCTCGACGTGCGCCTGCACACACACTTGGCCGAAACCCTCGATGAAGAAGATTTCTGCCTGCAGCGTTTCGGCCTGCGCACCGTCGATTATCTCGACAGCGTCGGCTGGCTCGGCCCGCGCACCTGGCTGGCCCACGGCATCCATTTCAATCCGGACGAAATCGCTCGCCTCGGTCAGGCTGGCACCGGCATTTGCCATTGCCCGAGTTCGAACATGCGTCTGGCTTCCGGCATCTGCCCGAGTATTGATCTGACTGACGCCGGTGCGCTGTTTGGTCTGGGCGTCGATGGTTCGGCGTCTAACGATGCCTCGAACATGATTCTCGAAGCGCGTCAGGCGCTGTACATCCAGCGTCTGCGTTACGGCGCCGAGAAGATCACCCCGGAACGCGTGCTGGGTTGGGCAACCAAGGGTTCGGCGAGCTTGCTGGGCCGAACCGACATTGGTGAGATTGCTGTGGGCAAGCAGGCGGATCTGGCGTTGTTCAAGCTCGATGAGCTGCGTTTCTCCGGCAGCCATGATCCGATTTCGGCGCTGCTGTTATGCGGCGCGGATCGTGCGGATCGGGTGATGATTGGTGGCAAGTGGCGCGTGGTCGATGGGCAGGTTGAAGGCCTTGACCTCAAAGGCCTGATCGCCGATCACAGCCAGGCGGCCCGCCAACTGATCGCCGGCACCTGATACACCGCCGTTCAAAACTGTGGGAGCGAGCCTGCTCGCGAAGAGGGAGTGTCAGACAACATGGTTGTTGAATGACACACCGCTTTCGCGAGCAGGCTCGCTCCCACAGGGGATTCGGCCAGGGTTAAAGGCCGAGCAGGGAAAGCATGATGAACGTCGCAAACAGCACGAAGTGCGTCATGCCTTCAATGGCATTGGTTTCGCCGTCATTGAGGTTGATCGCACTAACGATCAACGTCAGGAAAATCATCACCGTCTGCACTGGCGTCATCGCCATCTGAAACGGCTGGCCGGTATACAGCGCCATCGCCTCCATCACCGGCACCGTCAGAATCACCGTCGACAGTGACGCGCCCATCGCAATGTTCACCACCGACTGCATGCGGTTGGCCAATGCCGCGCGCAACGCGGTCAAAATCTCCGGTGCCGCAGAAATGGCCGCCACCAGAATCGCCGTGATCACCGGCGGTGCGCCCGTGCCTTCCAGGCCCAGATCGAGGGTCTTCGACATCACTTCGGCCAGTGCGCCGATCACCACAATGCCAAACACCAGAATGCCGATCGACAGGCCGATGCTCGGTGCTTTCGCCTGCGCGTCCTGCGGTTCTTTCTTGCGGCGTTTATCCGGATAGCTGTAGCTGAAAAAGTAACTGTGCGGGCCGACCTGCATGCGCAGAAACAGCGCGTAAAGCACCACCATCGCACCGATGGTGAACGCCGAATAAATCTTCCAGTTGGCCTCGGGAATAAACTCCGGCACGACCATCGACACGCCCATGGCGGTGAGGATCATCACGCTGTAGCTACGCGCCGAATCGTCGTTGTAGGACTGTTCGCCGTGTTTGATCCCGCCCATCAGCGCGGCGAGGCCAAGGATGCCGTTGATGTCGAGCATCACGGCGGAATAGATCGTATCGCGCACCAACGTCGCCGAGGCTTCGTTGCTCATCATGATCGCCAGAATTACCACTTCGACCAGCACGGCGGCGAGCGTGAGGATCATCGTGCCGTAAGGGTCGCCTATCTTTTCGGCGAGCAATTCGGCGTGATGGGCGACGCGCATCGAGGCGGCGACGATGAAGGCGATCAGCACCAGACCGGCAGTCAGCGCGACGATCTGGCCGCTGTGCAACATCCAGTGTTCCAACGGATAGGCGA
This sequence comes from Pseudomonas rustica, assembly GCF_049959085.1. Taxonomy (NCBI): domain Bacteria; kingdom Pseudomonadati; phylum Pseudomonadota; class Gammaproteobacteria; order Pseudomonadales; family Pseudomonadaceae; genus Pseudomonas; species Pseudomonas rustica. The sequence continues at coordinate 4,817,426 of NZ_CP188200.1, forward strand.
CGCACGCGGCGATGACGGCCAGTAGCAGAAAACTTTCTTGCTTGAGGATGGTGAGCATGGACGGGCCTTTTACCGAAGAGTGCGAATGAGCTACTGACTGCGGAGCGGCGCTAACGTTTCGTTACACATTAGCGCACCAAGCGATGGCGTGAACTCGCGGACTTGCACTGCGTTGGTTCTGGCGCTGAAAAGATCGCAGCCTTCGGCAGCTCCTACAGGTTGCGCATTCCCATGTAGGAGCTGCCGAAGGCTGCGATCTTTTTTGTTTGTTGTCCTGTTGGTCAGCAATTTGCATTGCCCCTGATCACACACAACAAAATGGAGTTCGAATTCATGCAAATACGTCCGCTGCACAAACTGCTGTGCGCCGCCCTCGGTCTGGGGATCAGCCTGAGCGCCAGCGCTGCCGATCCGCTCAAGGTCGGTTTCGTTTACATCGGCCCGATCGGTGACCACGGCTGGACGTATCAGCATGAGCAGGGGCGCAAGGCACTCGCCGAGAAGTTCGGCAATCAGATCACCACCAACTACGTCGAGAACGTCGCAGAAGGCGCCGACGCCGAGCGGGTCATCCGCAACATGGCCAAGGACAAATACGATCTGATCTTCACCACCTCGTTCGGCTACATGAACCCGACGCTGAAAGTCGCCAAACAATTTCCCAAGGTGACCTTCGAACACGCCACCGGCTACAAACAGGACAAGAACCTCGGCACCTATCTGGCGCGCACCTACGAAGGTCGCTACGTCGGTGGCTTCCTCGCGGCGAAGATGACCAAGACCAAAAAAATCGGTTACGTCGCCTCGTTCCCGATCCCCGAGGTGATCCGCGACATCAACTCGATTCAACTGGCGCTGAACAAATACAACCCGGGCACCGAGATCAAAGTGGTGTGGGTCAACTCGTGGTTCGATCCGGGCAAAGAGGCCGACGCGGCCAACGCGCTGATCGATCAGGGCGTCGATGTGGTGTTCCAGCACACCGACAGCCCGGCGCCGATTCAAGCCGCCGAACGTCGTGGCGTGTATGCGGTGGGTTACGCCTCGGACATGGCGCACTTCGGCCCGAAAGCGGTGCTGACCTCGATCGTCAACGACTGGGCGCCGCACTATATTCAGGCGACGCAAAGCGTGATCGATCACACCTGGAAATCCCAGGATTACTGGGGCGGGCTGAAGGAAGGCACGATTGAACTGCCGATCAGCGATCTGGTGCCAGCGCCGGTGAAAGCCGAGGCCGAGCAGATTATTGCTGACATCAAAAGCGGTGCGTTCCAGCCGTTCACCGGGCCGATCAAGGATCAGGCCGGGGTCGAGAAAATCCCAGCGGGCGTGAGTGCGACGAATGCGGAACTGGCGTCGATGAACTACTACGTAGAAGGCATGAAGGCCGAGATGCCGAAGTAAATTTTTACTAGTCACACATAACCCTGTGGGAGCGAGCCTGCTCGCGAAAGCGGTGTGTCATCAAACAAAAATGTTGTCTGACACTCCCTCTTCGCGAGCAGGCTCGCTCCCACAGTTGGATCTTCAGCGTATTCAAGGATTGTGTATGGATCAGCTTCCGATCATCGACATCAGCCCGCTCTATTCCGACGACGAAAACGCCTGGCCTGCGGTGGCCGAGCAGATCGACCTGGCCTGCCGCGAATGGGGCTTTTTCTACATCAAGGGCCATCCGATTTCAGCGCAGCGCATCGACACGGTGCTTGATCAGACTCAGCGTTTCTTCGCCCTGCCCGCCGCAGAAAAACTCAAGATCGACATCACCCAGACCCGCCACCATCGCGGTTACGGCGCCATCGCCACCGAACAACTCGACCCGAGCAAACCCAGCGACCTCAAAGAAACCTTCGACATGGGCCTGCACTTGCCGGCCAACCATCCCGAAGTGCTCGCCGAAAAACCGCTGCGCGGCCCCAACCGCCATCCAACTCAACCCGGATGGGCTGAATTGATGGAGCAGCACTACCTCGACATGCAAGCCCTCGCGCAAACCCTGCTGCGCGCTATGACCCTCGCCCTCGACATCGAACGCGACTTCTTCGACAGCCGCTTCAATGAACCCGTCAGCGTCCTGCGCATGATCCATTACCCACCCCGCCACACCGCCAGCTCCGCCGAACAGCAAGGCGCCGGCGCGCACACTGATTACGGCTGCATCACCCTGCTCTATCAGGACAGCGCCGGTGGCCTGCAAGTGAAAAACGTCAAAGGCGAATGGATTGACGCACCACCGATTGACGGCACTTTCGTGGTCAATCTCGGCGACATGATGGCGCGCTGGAGCAACGACCGTTATCGCTCGACCCCGCACCGGGTGATCAGCCCGCTCGGGGTAGATCGCTATTCGATGCCGTTCTTTGCCGAGCCGCACCCGGACACGCGCATCGAATGCCTGCCCGGATGTCAGGACGCACAGCATCCGGCGAAATATCCGACGACCACTTGCGCCGAATTCCTGCTGTCGCGCTTCGCCGATACCTACGCTTATCGCCGCGAGCAGGAAGCCGTTTGATGGATCGCTTGGTCAGGTTTTGCCAATTGTTTCGGCGAGCATCTGTAGAATGCCGTCATTGCACCTGATGAGAAAAGAATATGTACGACTGGCTCAACGCCTTGCCCAAGGCCGAACTGCACCTGCACCTGGAAGGCTCGCTGGAGCCCGAGCTGCTGTTCGCCCTGGCCGAGCGCAACAAGATCGCCCTGCCGTGGAACGACGTGGAAACCCTGCGCAAGGCTTACGCCTTCAACAACCTGCAGGAATTCCTCGACCTGTATTACCAGGGCGCTGATGTACTGCGTACTTCGCAGGATTTCTACGACCTGACCTGGGCGTACCTGTTGCGCTGCAAGGCGCAGAACGTGATTCACACCGAACCGTTCTTCGACCCGCAGACTCACACCGACCGGGGCATTCCATTCGAGGTGGTGCTCAACGGCATCGCCGCCGCATTGAAGGATGGCGAGCAGCAACTGGGCATCACCAGCGGTCTGATCCTCAGCTTCCTGCGCCACTTGAGCGAAGAAGAAGCCGAGAAAACCCTCGACCAGGCGCTGCCGTTCCGTGACGCGTTTGTCGCTGTCGGCCTCGACAGTTCCGAGATGGGCCACCCGCCGAGCAAGTTCCAGCGCGTGTTCGATCGTGCCCGTCACGAAGGCTTCCTGACCGTTGCCCACGCTGGCGAAGAAGGCCCGCCGGAGTACATCTGGGAAGCCATCGATCTGCTGAAAATCCAGCGCATCGACCATGGCGTACGCGCCATCGAAGACGAGCGACTGATGCAGCGGATCATCGACGAGCAGATCCCGCTGACCGTGTGCCCGTTGTCGAACACCAAGCTTTGCGTGTTTGATCACATGTCGCAGCACAACATTCTCGACATGCTTGAGCGTGGCGTGAAGGTCACGGTGAACTCCGATGACCCGGCGTATTTCGGTGGTTATGTGACCGAGAACTTCTACGCGCTGCATGAGCATTTGGGCATGACCCAGGATCAGGCCAAGCGCCTGGCGCAAAACAGCCTGGATGCGCGCCTGGTAAAACCCTAAAAGCAAAAGATCGCAGCCTGCGGCAGCTCCTACAGGTGTACACATAACCCTGTAGGAGCTGCCGCAGGCTGCGATCTTTTCAGGCCACCTCGGTCAGCTCTTCGAGGGTCTTGCCCCGCGTCTCCATCCCGAACAACCACACCACCCCCGCCGCTATCGCGAAGCACGCCGCACCCAGCGCGAATACCCCGCCCTGCCCGGTAATCGGAAACACCAGCCCGGTCACCAATGGCCCGAGCAACGATCCCACACGGCCAATCGCCGAGGCAAAGCCCGAGCCCGTCGCGCGCGCCGACGTTGGATACAACTCCGGCGTGTAGGTGTAAAGCACCGCCCACATACCAAACAGAAAGAACTGCATCAACAACCCGGTGCCGATCAGCAGCGCCACGTTGCCGCCGAACACCGCGCTCTGCCCATACAGAAACGCCATCACCCCGCCGCCGAGCAGCGTAACGATGCACACCGGTTTACGCCCCCAGCGCTCGACCAGCCACGCCGCCATCAGAAACCCGGGAATCCCGCCCAACGAAATCAGCACCGTGTAATACACCGACTGCGTCACGGCAAAACCCGACTGTTGCAGCAGCGCACTCAGCCACGACGTCAACCCGTAAAAGCCGAGCAGTGCGAAAAACCACAGACTCCAGATCATCGTCGTGCGCTGGCGATACTGCGGTGACCAGATTTGCTTGAGCGCCGAAAAGAAGTTACCCGGCGGCGTCACGGTGCGCGGCAAACGAACCGGTTCCGGCAGCGCCGCACCGCCGAGGGAGGATCGCACCCGCGCTTCGATGCCGTTCAACACCTTGTCCGCCGCTTCATCATGCCCAGCCTGCTCCAGCCAGCGCGGTGATTCAGGAATGAAAAAACGAATGGCCAACACAAACACCGCCGGTATCGCCAACACCAAAAAGATGTCGCGCCAGCCAATCAGCGGCAGCAGAAAGTACGAAAGCACGCCCGCCGCAACAAAACCCAGTGGCCAGAAACCGTCCATCAAGGCGATATAACGCCCTCGCCGCTGTGCCGGAATCAGCTCCGACAGCATCGACTGAGCAATGGGAAACTCCATACCCATGCCGATCCCCAACAGGATGCGGAACAACGTCAGCGCCTCAACCGTTTGCGCCGTCGAGCACAGATAACTGGCCACGCCCCACAAGACGATGCTCCACTGGAACACCGGTTTGCGCCCGAAACGGTCGGCGAGCATGCCCGACAACGACGCGCCCAGCACCATGCCGAAAAAGCTCGAACTGGCGAGCAACCCGGCCTGCGCACTGCTCAGTCCGAACTCGGCCTTAATCGAGCCGAGCAAAAACGTCATCATCGCCAGATCCATCGAATCGAAGAAAAACGCCAAGGCAATGATGATGAAAATGATCCGGTGATAACCGCTGATCGGCAGGCGTTCCAGCCGCTCTGCCGCACTGAAGTGTCGAGTGTCCATGCCGCCTCCCCCCATCCGAAAAGTCCCCGGATCGAGTGTGCGCGATCGCGTTCAGGCGTTCGTGCTGGATGCGACCTGTTCGCAGCCGTGGGCGACGCGGCGACTGCTCTACAACGCCATTTCCAGCTCGGTCTCCCTGGCGAAGCGATGGATTTCGCGCTGGCCGGTGGCGGTCAATTGCAAGGCGCGGGAGTCGTGGGGCAATGTCAGCCAGCCGGATTGCATGAACAACTGCAACAGCGCCGCGCCGAGGGTGCCGCCCATGTGCGGACGTCTTTCGCTCCAGTCCGGGCAGGCGCAGGCGACTTGCACGTTGCGATGGGCCAGCGCCTGAATGAACACCCCGCGCTTGGCCAGTTGTGTCGAACCTTTGTGCGTGACCACCACGCGCTGTTCGATCTGCTCGATCCAGCCGGCATCGAGCAAACGTTGATACAAATCGGCAGCGAGCGTGCCGCCGAGGTGGTCGTCGCAGAAACGTGCGCGCAGCAGTGACGACGGCGCCGTCTGCGGTTTGGCAATCGGCGTTGCGCGTTTGAACACGGCGGGAATGTCGCGGGGTGCGCTGGCGATGGTGGCGCTGGCCAGGGCTTCGATTGCCGCGCCGACCTCGGGCGCCGACAGACGGAAAAAGCGCTTGCGCCCACGCACTTCGACTTTCAACAGGCCGCCAGTGGAGAGTCGCGCCAGATGAGCGCTGGCCGAGGACGGCGATAACCCCGCCAGCAACGCCAGCTCTTCGGTTTGCCGCGCCGAGCCATCCATCAAGGCCCACATCATCGCACTGCGCTTGGGGTCAGCCAGCAACGTGGCGATCTGGCTGATGCAAGGTGCATGTTCCATATATTCACTCCCTGTTGAATCGTATCGTCTACTGCTCGCAGACATCTTGACCACTAATGAGTCGTCGGCCAAGACGCGAAATACGCCATGTACCGGGGCCATGCTGGCCACTGACGCAATCTGCCTGGGCACTGAATCAGTCGCCGTTGCGCGCCCGTCACCCGTTCCCGGCGACGGGCGGTGAAGGTCTGTGGATCGGGGTGTCGGTACGGCATGAGGCGGCCGCTAGTATAAGCGGGTTACAGGCTGCGTCCCGCGCCGCGGCCTGCACGGGTGGTGATTGTTGCTGAGAGAAATTTCTCTATTTACCTGCGACTAATGATCAACTTTCGAGAAAGCGGGAAATTGACTACTCAATTCAGCGCATCGGCTGGCGAGCATTTCCCTCAGAAGGTTCACTGGCTTACTCAATTGAGCGCGATGGGCGCACAACAAATTCAGCGGAGCGCGCTCACATAACAGCTCCGGAAGCAGCACTTTGAGGCGTCCGGCGAGGACATCGGCGCCGACGTCGAGCCAGGATTTGTAGGCGATGCCTGCGCCTGCCACTGCCCACAGGCGCACGACATCGGCGTCGTCACTGAAACGGTCGCCACTGACCGTCAGCCCGACTTCGCGCTTGCCGTCGTGAAAACTCCAGTGGTCGTGAACCCGGCTGCCGAGCATGTACAGCAGGCAATTGTGTTGCGCCAGTTGTTCAAGCTGACGCGGTTCGCCGTGTCGGGCCAGGTACGCCGGGGAGGCGCAGAGTACGCGCCGGTTGTGCGGGGCGATCGGCATGGCGACCAGACTGGAATCTTCCGGTTCGCCATAGCGCAAGGCGATGTCCACGGGTTGACGGAACAGGTCGGCGATGCGATCACCGAGCAGCAAGCGCACGGTCAGTTTCGGGTGCTCGCGCTGAAACTCATCCAGCCACGGCAGCAACAAATTGCGACCGAAATCCGAGGGTGCCGATAACTGCAAGATCCCGCTGACCTGATCCTGCCCGCTGGCCAGCAAGCGCCGCCCTTCATCGAGATTGCTCAACGCCGCCCGCGCGTATTCGAGAAAACCCTCGCCCTCGGCGGTCAGGCGCAAACTGCGGGTCGAACGCGCCAGCAGACGCGCGCCGAGTTGCTGTTCGATGCGCTTCAACGCCGCGCTCGCCACGGCGGCGGACATGTCCATCACCCGCGCTGCCGCCGACAGGCTGCCCAGATCCGCCGCCCGGACAAACAACTGCAAGTCATCGAAACGCAGCATTCCCAGCTCCGATTATCAAAAAAATATTGAAAGAGACTGCTGTTTTAGCCGGTTTTATCCCGCAGAGAAATAGCTAATCATCCGCTCATCGAATTCATCCCGCTTCTCTGGAGCCGCGCATGTCCCAGCCATTCACCGCCATCGCTACCCTGATCGCCAAACCCGGCCAGCAGGACGCCCTCGAACAAGCCCTGCGGGCCTTGGTTGAACCGAGCCGCGCCGAGGACGGTTGCAGCCAGTACGACTTGCACCGCGACCTCGCCGACCCACAGGTTTTTTATGTGATCGAACATTGGGCCAGCGAGGAAATCCTCCAGACGCACAACGCCAGCGCGCATTTCCAGAATTTTCAGGCCACTGCCTCGCAGACCATCGAACACTTCGAACTCAAGCGCCTCGGCGCGATTGCCTGATTCCTTCTTCTATTACCTGTACGGAGCCACTCATGAAAGCCATCGCCTATTACGCGTCCCTGCCGATCAGCGACGCCAAGTCCCTGCAAGACATCGAACGGCCAGAACCGGTCGCCGGCCCGCGCGACCTGCTGGTTGAAGTCAAAGCCATCTCGGTCAATCCGGTCGACACCAAAGTGCGGCAAAACGTGGCGCCGGAACACGGCGCGGCGAAAGTGCTGGGCTGGGACGTCGCCGGTGTGGTCAAGGCTGTCGGCAGCGACGTGACGCTGTTCAAGGCTGGCGACAAGGTTTTCTACGCAGGTTCCATTGCCCGCGCTGGTGGCAACAGTGAACTGCACACAGTAGATGAGCGCATCGTCGGCCATATGCCGAAATCCCTCGGTTTCGCCGAAGCCGCTGCGTTGCCGCTGACCGCGATCACCGCGTGGGAATTGCTCTTCGAACGTCTGCAAATCCGCGAAGGCAAAACCGATGAAGGCCAAAGCCTGCTGATCGTCGGCGCGGCCGGCGGTGTCGGTTCGATTCTCACTCAGTTGGCCAAGCAACTCACCGGTCTGAAAGTGATCGGCACTGCTTCTCGCCAGCAGACCAGCGATTGGGTGAAAGAACTGGGCGCCGATCTGGTGATCGATCACAGCAAGCCGTTGAGCGAAGAACTGAAACGCGCCGGGATCGACAACGTCACTCACGTCGCCAGCCTGACCCAGACCGATCAGCATCTGGATCAACTGGTCGAGGCGTTGGCGCCGCAGGGCAAACTGGCGTTGATCGACGATCCGAAGTCGCTCGATATCACCAAGCTCAAGCGCAAGAGCCTGTCGCTGCACTGGGAGTTCATGTACACCCGCTCGCTGTTCGAGACGCCGGACATGATCGAGCAGCACAACCTGCTCAATCGTGTGGCTGAGCTGATTGATGCGGGGACGTTGAAGACCACGGTGGGCGAGCATTTTGGTGTGATTAATGCGGCCAATCTGCGTCGGGCGCATGAGTTGCTGGAGAGTGGCAAAGCCAAGGGGAAAATTGTTTTAGAAAGTTTCTAAAGACAAAAGATCGCAGCCTTCGGCAGCTCCTACAGGGGTGTAGAGCCACGGTGGAGTGGGCGCGGCCGTGTAGGAGCGGCCGCTGGCTGCGATCTTTGCCGTCAGTCAGATGGCTGACCCTTGTCACAATTGCGATGGTATTCAGGACTACAATCGAAGCCTCTGCGGTACATCTTTTACGCAAAGGAGGTCAGCAATGAAGATCCTGATAAAAGAAGTGGCAAAGTCTCAATGGCAGGTTCGTCTCGACCAGCACGCCGTGACATTCCGCAGTGAAGCCGAAGCCCTGGCCTTCACTCGCACCCTCGAAGCGCGAATATTCGCGCCCCATCAGATTCCCGACCGCAGCCAGCAGCGCGCCGCCGGCTGAGTGTTTCAGACCTCGGCTTGAGCCTGCGCCAGCGCCCGGGCGTTTTGCAGACGCCGGGTCAGCATCGCGACGCACACCACCAACAAACCGCAAACGCTGATGACAATCGCCATCGGCACGGCGGTGCCGTCGTGCAACACACCGACCAGAGCCGAAGCCCCGGCGGCGACGCTGAATTGCATGCAACCGAGCAACGCCGACGCACTGCCGGCGCGCCCGCCCTGCCCGTTCATCGCGCAAGCGGCGGCGTTGGGGCTGATGCAGCCAAGGCTCGACACGCAGATAAACAATGGAATCAGCAGCGGCCACAACGATTCGGTGTGCAAGGCGCTGACCGCCAATAACGTCAGGCCCGCTGCCAGATAAACCCAGACTGCACGCGCCAGCAGGAATGCCGGGCCACGCTTGGCCAACAGCCGCGCGTTGACCTGCGCCACCAGAATGAAGCCCGCCGCGTTGGTGCCGAACAGCCAGCCGAAATGCTCGGCGGGCACGCCATACAGTTTGATGAAGATAAACGGTGAGCCGGCGATGTAGGCGAACATCCCGGCGATGGCGATGCCGCCGGTCAGCGCGTGGCCGAGGTAAACGCGATCACTCAGCAGGCGTGCGTACTGGCGAAAGGCACCGGACAACGGTTGGCGCGGCATGCTCGCTGGCATACTTTCCGGCAGACCGAGCGCGACCGCGAGGCCGGCCAGGGCGCTGAAACCGGTCAGCACCAGGAAGATCGACTGCCAGCCGGTGGTGTTGACCAGCAAACCGCCGAGCATCGGCGCCAGAATCGGTGCCAGCCCCATCACCAGCATCAGCTGCGAAAACACCTTCGCCGAGCCGACGGCGTCGCATTTGTCGCTGACCACGGCGCGGGAAATCACCATGCCCGCACAGCCGCCCAACGCCTGCACGAAGCGCGCGCCGATCAGCCATTCGAGGTTCGGCGCATAGGCGCAGGCCAATGAAGCGAGGGTGAACAGGGTCAGGCCGACGAGCAGCGGAATGCGCCGACCAAAGCGATCCGCCACCGGGCCGTAGGCCAACTGGCCGAGGGACAAACCGGCGAAATAGGCGGCCAGGGTCATCTGCACGTGCTTCTCGTCGGTGGCGAACGCCAGCGCCATCGCGGGAAACGCAGGTAAATAAAAGTCGATCGCCAAGGGCCCGAAGGCGGTCAAGGCACCGAGAATCAAAATGGTACGGAAGTTCATCAGGCATCCAGTCAGGCAAGTCGGCAGCCCGACAGTCTAGCTGCGGCTGGACGCCTTGAACATTCCGATAGCTCGCTAACTATAAAAACAGCAAAAGATCGCAGCCTTCGGCAGCTCCTACATGAATGCGTCTTCTGTAGGAGCTGCCGAAGGCTGCGATCTTTTTGTTTCTAGGCGAGTTTGACGGCGTAGCCCTCTTCGCTGATGACCTCGATCACCTGCTCGGCACTCAGCGCACTTTCAACGCCCACTTCTTTCGCCGCCAGATCGACGCGCACGCTGGCCGCCGGGTCTTTGGCCTGCACGGCGTTAGTGATGGCTTTGACGCAGTGGCCGCAGGACATGCCTTGAACGTTGAACACTTGCATGGAATGACTCCTTTGAGTGAGGTTGCCGGCAGTGTCGAGCTTGCCACGATGGCAAGGTCAAGTTCTGCAATCACCTGCCGGGCTGGCAATCGGCGCCGCGCTCGGCCAAACTGCGTGCATCAATGACTTAAATTCAGGAGATTCAGCCATGCGCTGGTCAGCTTTCAGCCTGTTTGGCTTGCTCAGCCTCTTTGCCGCCGTCCCTCAAGTGCAAGCCGCCGGGGAGGATTACGCGGTGCTGATCATCTCCCGCGAGCGTCTGGAAGTGTCGACCTCCTGCGAGATTGGCGTGTATATCCAGGATCAGCTCTCGGCGCGGCTGCTGCAGGAGCAAAGTATTTCCTTCAACCTGCCGCCGGGCACCGTGTCGCTGCGCTTGAAGTTGCTGCCGGGGCAAGTCGCCGGTTGCAATCCGGGCATGCTTGCGCCGGGTTCGCAGGAGATCAAACTGCGTGCCGGGGATGTGCTGAAGTATCGCTTGGCGATGAATTCCGAAGGCGTCTACCTGAAACGCGCCGATCTCGAATACTGATTTATGCGCGTGATCGTTCCCACGCTCCGCGTGGGAATGCAGCCATGGACGCTCCGCGTCCCGATGCGTGACGCAGAGCGTCACAGGAGGCATTCCCACGCGGAGCGTGGGAACGATCACGGTAGGAAGATTGGCGCTTGACCTTGCCCGCATGGCAAGGTTGATCCTTGTAGGCATCTACTACAGGGAGTACGACCGATGTCCGATTCCATCACTTTCGATCTGCCGATTGCCGGCATGACCTGCGCCAGTTGCGCCGGGCGTGTCGAGCGGGCTTTGAGCAAAGTCAGCGGCGCCAGTGCCGTCAGCGTCAACCTCGCCACCGAGCAGGCCCGTGTGCAGGCGCCGGGCGACAGCCTTGCGGCTTTGATGGAAGCGGTCGAGCGCGCCGGTTACAGCGTCCCGCAGCAAACTCTCGAACTGAATATCGAAGGCATGACCTGCGCTTCCTGCGTCGGCCGCGTCGAGCGCGCCCTGAACAAAGTCCCCGGGGTGAAAAGCGTCAGCGTCAACCTGGCCAACGAACGCGCCCACCTCGAATTGCTCGGCCACGTCGACTCACAAACCCTGCTAGACGCGGTGAGCAAGGCCGGCTACTCGGCCAGCGTCTGGCAAGCCGAACACCCGCAAACCGATAACCAACAGCAGAAGCTCAAGCACGAACGCTGGGCGCTGATCTGCGCGATCGCCCTCGCCTTGCCGTTGGTGGCGCCGATGCTGCTGCAACCGTTCGGCATTCACTGGATGCTCCCGGCCTGGGTGCAATTCGTCCTCGCCACGCCGGTGCAATTTATCTTCGGTGCACGGTTTTACGTGGCGGCGTGGAAAGCCGTACGGGCCGGTGCCGGCAACATGGACTTGCTCGTTGCCCTCGGCACCAGCGCCGGTTATGGCTTGAGCCTTTATGAATGGGCCACCGCTGCCGGGCGCATGCCGCATCTGTATTTCGAAGCGTCGGCGGTGGTGATTGCCTTGGTGCTGCTCGGCAAATACCTCGAGAGCCGCGCCAAACGCCAGACCGCCAGCGCCATCCGCGCCCTCGAAGCCTTGCGGCCGGAACGGGCGATTCAAGTGATCGACGGCCGCGAACAAGATGTCGCCATCAGCGCCCTGCGCCTCAATGATCTGGTGCTGGTCAAACCCGGCGAACGCTTTCCCGTCGATGGCGAAGTCATTGAGGGCCAGAGCCACGCCGACGAAGCGCTGATCAGCGGCGAGAGCCTGCCCGTGCCGAAACAACCGGGCGACAAAGTCACCGGCGGCGCAATCAACGGTGAAGGTCGCTTGTTGGTGCGCACTCAGGCGCTCGGCGCCGAGACTGTATTGGCGCGGATCATTCGCTTGGTCGAGGACGCCCAGGCAGCGAAAGCACCGATCCAGAAACTGGTGGATAAGGTCAGCCAGATTTTCGTGCCGACCGTGTTGCTGATTGCCCTGGCCACGTTGATGGGCTGGTGGCTGTACGGCGCGCCGCTGGAAACCGCGCTGATCAATGCGGTCGCTGTTCTGGTTATCGCTTGCCCCTGTGCACTGGGCCTCGCCACGCCGACCGCGATCATGGCCGGCACCGGCGTCGCCGCACGCCACGGCATTCTGATCAAGGACGCCGAAGCGCTGGAACGCGCCCATGAAGTCAGCACTGTGGTGTTCGACAAGACCGGCACGCTGACCTCCGGCACACCGCGCATTGCCCATTTCAGCGCGGTCGATGGTGATGAAAACAGGCTGCTGACACTGGCCGGCGCCCTGCAACGCGGCAGTGAACACCCGTTAGCCAAAGCGGTGCTCGACGCCGCTGCTGAACGCAATCTGCAGGTGCCTGATGTCAGCGACAGCCAGTCGCTGACCGGTCGCGGCATCGCCGGTAATCTCGATGGCCGACGTCTGGCGTTGGGCAATCGGCGCATGCTCGACGAAAGTGGTTTGAGCACCGGCAACCTGAGCGAATCCGCCCAAGCCTGGGAAGCTGAAGGTCGCACGTTGTCGTGGTTGATCGAGCAAAGTCCCGAGCCGAAAGTGCTCGGTTTGTTCGCCTTCGGTGACACATTGAAACCCGGCGCGCTGGAAGCCGTGCAGCAACTCGCCGCACGAGATATCCACAGCCATTTGTTGACCGGCGACAACCGTGGCAGCGCTCGCGTGGTCGCCGAAGCGCTGGGCATCAGCAGCGTTCACGCCGAAGTGCTGCCCGCCGACAAAGCCGCCACCGTCGCCGAATTGAAAAAAACCGGCGTGGTCGCGATGGTCGGCGACGGCATCAACGACGCCCCGGCCCTCGCCGCTGCGGACATCGGCATCGCCATGGGCGGCGGCACCGACGTCGCCATGCACGCGGCGGGTATCACTCTGATGCGCGGCGATCCACGGTTGGTGCCGGCGGCGCTGGAAATCAGCCGCAAGACCTACGCGAAAATTCGTCAGAACCTGTTCTGGGCCTTTGTCTACAACCTGATCGGCATTCCGCTGGCGGCGTTCGGCTTCCTCAATCCGGTATTGGCCGGGGCGGCGATGGCGCTGTCGAGCGTCAGCGTGGTGAGCAATGCGCTACTGTTGAAAACCTGGAAACCCAAGGATCTGGAGGAGCACCGATGAACATCGGTCAAGCGGCCAAACACAGTGGCCTGAGCGCGAAAATGATCCGCTATTACGAATCGATCGGCCTGCTCAAAGCGGCGCATCGCACCGACAGCGGTTACCGGGTTTACGGTGACGATGACCTGCACACGTTGGCGTTTATCAAGCGCTCGCGGGACTTAGGCTTTTCACTGGAAGAGGTCGGCAAACTGCTGACCCTCTGGCAGGATCGCCAACGCGCCAGCGCCGATGTGAAGGCGTTGGCGCGTCAGCACATCGACGAGCTGAATCAGAAGATCCGCGAACTCGGCGAACTGCGCGACACCCTGCAGGATCTGGTCGAGCACTGCAACGGCGACCATCGCCCCGACTGCCCGATCCTCAAGGAGCTGGCGTCGGGCTGCTGCGCACAACCCGCGCGCGTTTGAGCGCCAACAGTTTCACCGTGAGCAATGTGCAAAGCGGAATACCGTGGAACAACATGACCACGGCACCCGGCGTCCACCACGCGTAGAACGGCGCAGCGATGAGCATGCCGATGCCGAAACCGGTCATTTGCAGCAACGTCAGCACGCTGAAGATTGGCAGGCGCAAGTGCTCGGGCTCGCGTTGCAGACGGGACATCAGGCCGACTTCGGAAAAGCCATCGCCCAGCCCCGCCGGCAATGAAAACAGCAGCAATCCGTAGAGGCTGTGCTGCTGGAACATCAGAATGAAGCCGCAAGACATCAGCGCCACACCGAAGAAAAACCGCCGCTCCAGATGGATATTGTCCGAGCCTTTGAGGCGACTGGCGATGCGCGCGCCGAGCAGTTTGCCGCTGGCCCACACAGCGAGCATCAGGCCCAACGTGGTACTCGCCGAATCGGGCGTGAGCAGTTTCGAGATGATCGGAAAACCGACGTTGTGCGCGGCGCTGCCCAAGGTGTCGGCCATCGTCACCGCGAGCATCGCGGCAATCACCGGCGCACTGCGCAAACCGTACTTAAGCGCTGACCATTCACCGCGTTCGGGTTCCTCGTTGATCGTGGGAGCGTCGAAGCGCAACGGCACGATCAACAGCGCCGCGAGCAGATAGGTCACGGCATTCAAAGCGAATACCGTTTCAAATCCGAATGCAGCTACCAGCAAACCCGATACGAGACTGCCGCCGACCATGGCTGCGGAAGACGCCGAAGTGATCCAGGCGTTGGCTTTGAGCAGTTGATCGGCGGGGATTAGACGCGGCAGCTGACTGTTGAGGCCGATGGCGAACATCGAATTGCCCAGGCCGAGGCCGAAGGCAATGAGCGGCAATAACCAGACCTGCTGGCTGACCGGCACGATCAATAGCAAACCGAGCACGCTGGCGCGCAACAGGTCGAAGGCAATCAGCGGCGCGCGACCGCTCCAGCGCCGGTAAACCGCAGTGCCGATGAGGCTGGCAAAAATCCCGCCGCCGACGCGACTGGCGAGGAAGATGCCGACGCTCATGGAGCTGTTGCTGAGCAGGTAGACGTAGGTGGCCAGCGCGACCATGTTGAGGAATGCGCCGAAATCGGAGATGAGCCGGGCGGTGATGATCAGTTGGGTGTTGCGTTGGGTACTCACATACGATCCTTGTAGGAGCTGCCGAAGGCTGCGATCTTTTGATCCTGTTCTGATCGATCGCCAAGATCAAAAGATCGCAGCCTTCGGCAGCTCCTACAAGGATTGGTGGTGTGCTGAAGACAAAAAACCCGGCCGAAGCCGGGTTTCTGTTCAAACGATCACTGCATCCACGGGGGTGGCGGTGGTTCTTCTGATTTGCCTTTAGGCTCGTCATCCGCCGCACGGATCGCTTGCTTGCGCTCTTCATCAAGCCGCGCCGCTTCGATCTCGCGGATAACCCCGCCGACATCCGCCAGCTCTTCCGGCTCGTCGAACTCACCGGTCAGCACACTGTTCGGGTGCAAGGTGCCGGCTTCGTACAGCGCCCACATTTCTTTCGCGTACTTGGTCTTCTTCAACTCCGGCGCAAAGCGACCGAAGTACGAAGCCATGTTGCCAACGTCACGTTCAAGCATGCTGAACGCGTGGTTGTTGCCGGCAGCATCGACCGCTTGTGGCAGGTCGATGATCACCGGGCCGGTCGGTGTCAGCAGCACGTTGAACTCCGAGAGGTCACCGTGCACCAGACCGGTACACAACATCAGCACGATCTGCGAAATCAGGAACGCGTGATATTCACGGGCCTGATCGGCTTCCAGTACCACGTCATTAAGACGCGGCGCCGCATCGCCGTATTCATCGGCCACCAGTTCCATCAGCAGCACGCCTTCGAGGAAGTCGAACGGCTTGGGCACGCGCACACCGGCGCCAGCCAGACGGAACAGCGCCGCCACTTCGGCGTTCTGCCAAGCGTCTTCGGTCTCTTTGCGACCGAATTTCGAGCCCTTGGCCATCGCGCGCGCCTGACGGCTGTTACGCACCTTGCGGCCTTCCTGATACTCGGCTGCCTGGCGGAAACTACGTTTGTTTGCCTCCTTGTAGACCTTGGCGCAACGTAACTCGTTGCCGCAGCGCACCACATAAACAGCTGCTTCTTTACCACTCATGAGTGGTCGCAGCACCTCGTCAACCAGACCGTCTTCGATCAGCGGTTCAATGCGTTTTGGAGTCTTCATCAGCTTTTATTGTGGGTCCTTTATTACCAAACACGCGAATGTCACTCGTTATACGGCAATCCTCGCAGTACGGGGAGGGGTTGCCGACCTGTGAACGTTGTCGATGCACACACTGTGCCGGATTAATCAGGGCCAACCTGCGTAGACCGCTGCGAATAATAGCTGACAGCGTGGTACTTGTTGGTATCGGCCGGTGAGGGGATTTGCGACAGAATCTGACATTTGTGGTTTCGCCTTTTTACCCTCACCCCAGCCCTCTCCCGGAGGGAGAGGGGGCCGACCGAGTTGTCTGGCGTTATACATCGACCTGAAACACCGCGTCGATTTTTGGATTCGGTGCAGCACTATCAGGTCGGCGTACCTCGCAAGCATCCCCCAATCAGTCCCCTCTCCCTTTGGGAGAGGGCTAGGGTGAGGGGTTCTTCTAGCGTTCGATGATCGCGGTAACACCTTGCCCGCCAGCAGCACAAATCGAAATCAGACCTCTCCCCTTGCCCGCCGCCTCCAGCAGTTTGGCCAGGTTGGCGACGATGCGTCCCCCCGTAGCGGCGAACGGATGCCCCGCTGCCAGCGAACTGCCCTTCACATTCAGCCGGCTACGATCAATCGACCCCAACGGCGCATCCAGCCCCAACCGGGATTTGCAGTATTCGGGATCCTCCCAAGCCTTGAGCGTACACAACACCTGCGCCGCAAACGCTTCGTGAATTTCGTAGTAATCAAAATCCTGCAAGCTCAGCCCGTTGCGCGCCAGCAAGCGTGGCACCGCATACACCGGCGCCATCAACAGGCCCTCGGCACCGTTGACGAAGTCCACCGCCGCCGCTTCACCATCGCGCAGATAGGCAAGAATCGGCAAGCCGCGCTCCTTCGCCCACTCTTCACTGCCGAGCAGCACCACCGAGGCGCCATCGGTGAGTGGCGTGGAGTTGCCCGCCGTCAGCGTGCCTTTGGCGCTTTTCTCGAACGCCGGTTTCAGCGTGGCGAGTTTTTCCAGGGTCAGATCCGGGCGCAGATTGTTGTCGCGGGTCAGGCCAAGGAACGGTGTCATCAGATCGTTGTGCCAGCCTTCGCTGTAGGACGCCGCCAGTTTTTGGTGACTTTCGAGGGCCAGTTGATCCTGCTCTTCACGCGGAATATTCCAGGTCTGCGCCATCAGTTCGCAGTGTTGGCCCATCGACAGGCCGGTGCGCGGTTCGCCGTTGCGCGGGAATTCCGGGATCAGGTGTTGGGGCCGCAGTTGCAGAAAGGTTTTCAGTTTGTCGCCGGTGGTTTTCGCGCGGTTGGCTTGCAGAATGATTTTGCGCAGGCCTTCGCTGACGCTGATCGGCGCGTCCGACGTGGTGTCGACGCCACCGGCAATACCGCAATCGATCTGGCCGAGGGCGATTTTGTTGGCGACCAGCAATGCGGCTTCCAGACCGGTGCCGCAGGCTTGCTGGATATCGTAGGTCGGGGTGGCTGGCGACAAACGCGAGCCGAGGACGCATTCGCGGGTCAGGTTCATATCCCGTGACAATTTAAGCACCGCGCCCGCCACCACTTCGCCGATGCGCTGGCCGTGGAGGTTGTAGCGTTCGATCAGGCCTTCGAGCGCGGCGGTGAGCATCACCTGATTGCTGGCCGTGGCGTACGGCCCGTTGGAACGGGCGAAAGGGATACGGTTACCGCCAATGATCGCGACGCGGCGCAGCTGACTCATGAATAACTCCTTTTCCACATTATCGAATTTGATGCTGTTCCTGTGGGAGCGAGCCTGCTCGCGAAAACGTCGGCACATTCAGCCAGTTTGGTGACTGATGTACCGCTTTCGCGAGCAGGCTCGCTCCCACAAGTACCGCATTTATCTGCCAGACCTGCTAAACCTCAGTGTTCTAGCGTAGGCCCAATTGCGTGGATCGAACGATTGATTGCCATCGGTAGTCCACACTTTGAACCCCAACTTTTGGAGAGCGTTCCATGTCTGACCGCTATATCGACTTCGCCAACTCGTCCTTCGGCCATCGTCTGGTCGGGGCGCTGGGCCTGCCGTCGCCGGTGCGACTGGAGCGCTGGCAGGCTGGGCGCCTGCGGCCGGTGGAAGGTGCGCTGCTGATCGGTGGCGGGCCGCTGGCCGAACGCGTCAGCACATTTGCCAACCGTCTGACCGAAAGCATTTACCGCTACGGCGAGCAACCGGCGACCGCCACCGAATGGATTCCCGGCCATGGCCCGAAACTAAAAGCCGTGGTGTTCGACGCCAGCGAATTGCAGCACACCGACCAGCTCAAGCAACTGCGCGAATTCTTTCAGCCGCTGATGAAGAATCTTGAGAGCAGCGCGCATCTGGTGATTCTGGGGCGCGCCCCGGAAACTCTCCGCGATCCATTCGCCTCCAGTGCACAACGCGCGCTCGAAGGTTTTTCGCGTTCGCTGGCCAAAGAACTGCGCAGCGGCGGCACGTTGCAACTGATTTATGTCGGCGAAGGTGCCGAGGATCAACTGGAAGGCCCGCTGCGGTTTTTCCTCTCGCCGAAAAGTGCGTTTGTCTCCGGACAAGTGATTCGTCTGACCGCGTGCGCCACACAAGTCACTGACTGGACGCGTCCGCTGGCCGGTCGCAAAGCGCTGGTCACCGGTGCGGCACGCGGTATCGGCGCATCGATCGCTGAAACCCTCGCCCGCGATGGCGCGGAAGTGATTCTGCTCGACGTGCCGCCAGCGAAAACCGATCTCGAAGCCCTCGCCGCCCGCCTCGGTGGTCGCGCGATCACCCTCGATATCTGCGCCGAAAACGCCGCCGCGCAACTGAGTGAGCAACTGCCTGACGGCCTCGACATTCTGGTGCATAACGCCGGCATCACCCGCGATAAAACCCTGGCCAACATAACCCCGGAATTCTGGGACGCGGTGCTCGCGGTCAATCTCAACGCGCCGCAAGTGCTGACCAAAGCGCTGCTCGACAACGGCACGCTGCACGACGATGCGCGAGTGATTCTGCTCGCCTCGATCAGCGGCATCGCCGGCAACCGTGGGCAAACCAACTACGCCGCGAGCAAGGCCGGTTTGATCGGTCTGGCGCAAGCGTGGGCGCCGACGCTGCTGGAGCGTGGCATCAGTATCAACGCGGTCGCACCCGGTTTTATCGAAACGCAGATGACCGCGCACATCCCGTTCGGTTTGCGTGAAGCCGGGCGGCGCATGAGTTCGCTGGGCCAGGGCGGCTTGCCGCAAGACGTCGCCGAAGCCGTGGCGTGGCTGGCGCAACCGGGTACCGGCGCGTTCACCGGTCAGGCGTTGCGGGTTTGTGGGCAAAGTGTTTTGGGAGCTTAAGGCATGAGCATCGAATGGCACACGCTGGATCGCGAACCGAGCCTGCCGGGGCTTTACGCACGGGCCGCGACGCGACGCAAAATCACCGGCACCACCCTGCCCGACAGCGGTTTGCGCTGTTGGGTCGATGTCGATGGCAAGCGCCTGGCGGACTATCGCAAGGTCTGCGGCTTTGCCGATGACGGGCTGTTGCCGCCGACTTATCCACACATCCTCGCGTTCGCGTTGCAGATGCAATTGCTCACGGCAAAAGAATTTCCGTTTCCGCTGCTGGGGCTGATTCATTTGAGCAATCGCATTCGCGTGTTGCGGCCAATGGGCGGGATCAGTCGCGCGCAGGTCAGCATGCGTGTGCACAACTTGCAACCGCATCCCAAAGGCGCAACGTTCGATGTGCTGACCACGCTGGACGATCAACTAGGGCCGTTGTGGGAAGCGGAAAGTCAGATGCTTTGTCGCGGGGTGAAGCTCGACGGCGAACCAGTTGATCCGAATTGGGAGCCTGCGCAAGCGTTAAGCGAATTGGCGCAGTGGAAAGCGCCGGCGGACATTGGCCGGCAGTACGCCAAGGTTTCCGGTGACTACAACCCGATTCACTTGAGCGCCGCGAGTGCCAAGCTGTTTGGTTTTCCTACGGCCATTGCTCATGGTTTGTGGAACAAGGCACGGACATTGGCGGCACTGGCCGATCATTTGCCCAAGGCCAATCTGGAAATCACTGTGCACTTTCGCAAGCCGGTGCGACTGCCGAGCGAGGTGACGTTGCTGGCGAGTGCGGCGGGGTCGAGTGGTGAGTTGCGATTGGTGGGTGCGGAAGATCTGGAGCATATGGTTGGCCTGTGGCAACCGATCGCGTAATAAACGCAGAACCCTTGTGGTGAGGTGGCACAGAGGATTGTGTCGATCCCGGAAACGGGGAAATTTGACCTGTTAATTGTGTATATATCACTTAAGTTTTCCCGCCTCCCCTCCCTTCCAATGAAAAAATCCAAGCCTTGATTTTCAAGGCTTTTTTTTTGCGCGTTTATCACCTCGGTATTAGTCCTTAGGCGCTGCAAACGGCCCTCTATATAAAGGCGTTAATACCAACTTGAGAATGGCGGGAACCCGCGCCTGGACTGAGATTGCAGCAACGGACGAGGACATTGCCGGCGACATGAATCGGCGAGTCATCGAAGGCAACGAACGTTGTGACAGGTGCAAGGAATCTCGATCATGAAAACTCAAGTCTGGTCAAAATCTGCAATCGCTTTGGCAGTGGTTCTCTCTCTCGGTCTGGCCGGTTGCAGCAGCGGCGGTGGCGGCCATCACAGCAGCTCCGGCAGTTCTGCGCCGGCCAGCGACAGCGCTGCGGGTGGCGCCGGTGGTAGCGGAGATACTGCGGGAACTGGCGGCACAGGCGGTACCGATGGAACCGGTGGTACGGGCGGAACGGGTGGTACCGATGGAGGCACTGCGGGCACCGGTGGTACGGGCGGTACCGGTGGAACCGATGGCGGCACCGCAGGAACCGGTGGCACGGGCGGCACGGGCGGTACCGGTGGCGGTACCGCGGGAACTGGCGGCACGGGTGGTACCGGAGGCACCGATGGCGGCACCGCGGGAACCGGTGGCACGGGCGGTACCGGTGGGACTGGAGGCACAGGCGGAACCGGTGGCGGCACTGATCCGACCAATCCAACCAACCCGACCAACCCGACGGATCCAACCAACCCGACCAATCCCACCGTCCCTACTCTGGTGACCACGACATTGGTGAAAGATGTCGGCACTACCGTCAGCGGCGTCGGCAGCGGCGTTGGCCAGGTCGGCGATTCCCTGAGCACTGTTCCTGTGGTGGGTGGCGTTGTGCAAAGCGTTGCCAACACCACCGGCAATGTCGTCAGCACCTTGGGTGACGGCTTGGGCAACGGCATCGGCAAACTGGCCAGTACGCCGAATGGCGTGGGGGTGACTGCTTCGTCGGTGGGCGGTGTAGTGACAGATCTCGGTAATGGCGTGTCCGATGTCAGCGGCAAACTGGCCACGGCAACCAGCAGTGTTCCCGTCGTTGGCGGTGTCGTCACCAAAGTCGCTCCTTTGCTGGATGGCGTCGGCGAAAAAGTCACCATGATCGGTGACACGCTAAGCATCGCGACCACCACCGGGCCTCTCGGTGGCCTCACTACCCAGGTCAGTCAGAAACTGGTGCCGGTAATCGCGATGGTTGAAAGCACCACCACCAAAATCGGCGGCGCCACGGGTCTCGGCTCGCCACTCAATGGGCTGACCCAACAACTCGGCGCGACCGTGAACGGCCTCGGTAGCAAAGTGACTGCCACCGGTAATGGCAACCCCGTCACTAACACCGTCGGCGGCGTGCTGAGCAATGTCGGCACCGCCGTTGGCAAGGCCGGTGGCCTGGTATCAAGCGGCACCGGTGGTGGCGATTCCGGCGGCATCGGTGGCGGACTTGGCGGCATCGGCGGCGCGCTGGGCGGCACCGGCCTGCTGCAAACCGTCGGCGGCGCGGTGGCCAATGTTGGCAGCGGCTTGAGCACTGGCAACAGCGCACTGGCAGCACCGGGCGGCACCGTCGTCTCGGTCGGCAACACCGTCGCCTCGCTCAACACGGCTCTGGGCGGTTCGGGCACACCGATCACCGCACCGACCGCAACCCTGGCAACCATCACTAACACCGTCAGTACAGGCATTGCTCCGGTCACGGTAGCCGTCACCAGCCTGACGCAAAATGTCGGCGCAGCGACCGGCCTTGGCAGCCCGGTCTCCAGCCTCACCGCACAAGTGGGCGGCGCAGTCAGCAATCTGGGTGGCGGCATCGCCGGTGCCACAAGCAACCCGGTACTCAGCGCCGTCGGTGGCACCGTCGCCAGCGTGGGCACCACCGTCGGCGCTGTCGGAGGCCTGGTCAACGCTGGCACGGCGGGCGGAGGTACTGGCGCGACAAACCCGGTCACCTCACTGGTCAGTAACGTCGGCGCCACCGTCGGCAATACGGTCAACACTGTCGGCGGCACTGTCGGCGGCGTACTCAACACAGTCACCAGCACCGCGTCCGGCGCTGGCGGCACCGCCACCGGTGGTGGTCTGGGTGGCGTACTCGGTGGTCTGACCGGCGCCCTGGGCGGCAACAAACGCTAAATTGCACCTGGCCGATTCGACGGCCTCACCTACAGCGCCTACGCTTGGTTGAGGGCGGAAGATTCCTACGAGTCTTCCGCTTTTTTCTTAGGAAAAATCAGCCCGGTGCTGTGATGACCACGGAGTGTCCTATGCGCGTAATGGCGTCTTTGCTGTTCCTCAGCCTCAGTTCCACTGCCCTCGCCGACACCCTGCCGACCTTTCTCAATTCCAACGAAACCATCCGCAACCTGCCCGTGCCCAACCTGCCGGCCGATGCCTATCGCCCGAACGCCGCGCCCGTGCAAGTCCCGGATCCCGGCGCTGCGGCCGCGCAGCCGTTGATGATGAGCACCAAGATCAACCTGAAAACCGTGCAGATCGAAGGCGGCACGATCTACCCGCTCACTGAACTGGCGGAAAACTACAAGCCCCTGATCGGCCGCGAAACCAGCCTCGCCGATCTGATTGAAGCCACGCGCAACATCACCCGCCGTTATCAACAGGACGGCTACCTGTTGTCCTACGCGTTCCTGCCGCAACAGAAATTCGACGACGGCGTTGCGCGCGTGGTGTTGGTGGAAGGTTACGTACGCGACGTACAAGTCGAAGGCGACGTCGGCCGCGTCAGAGGTCTGCTGGATAAATTCATCACAAAAATCCAGGCCGAACGCCCGCTGACCCGCAAGACCTTCGAACGCTACACCACGCTGATGACACGCATCCCCGGCGTCACCATCCAGGCGCAAGTGCCGCCACCGGGCACCACCGACGGCGCCACCACCCTGATCGCCCAGGCCAGCCGCAAGCCGTTCACCAGCACGCTGAGCACCACCGAAGACAACCGCAACGGCACGCAGGCGTTGCTCGGTGTCAGCAGCAACTCGCAAACCTCGATGGGCGAACAACTGACCCTCAGCGGCTTGTTCCCGCCAGGTGACGATGACGAACATTACTACCGCGCCGACTACAGCCAATTCCTCGGATCCGAGGGCACACAACTGGCCCTGTCCGCCTCACGCTACCGCGCCGACCCCGGCACCAACCTGCGACTGGACAACGGCCTGGAACTCAAACCGCACCGCGAAAACGATCGCTACTCGATCGGCTTCACCGTTCCCCTGATCGCCGCCTCCAACGAGCTGCTAACAGCCGGCTCGCGCCTCTACGCCGTCAACGACAAAACCCGCTACAACGTCGTCGGCTACCCGCTGAGCGTCGAAGAACGCACCGACATCCGCGCCCTCGCCTTCGAAGGCGACTGGCGCAAAGCCGATGCCAAACAACTGCGCATCCTCAGCGCCGGCCTCTACCAGGGCCTCGACAGCATGGGCGCAAAAACCAACAACAGCGCCATCGACCTCGACTTCTTCCGCGCACGACTGTCCGGGGTGCAGAGCGACAAATTCTTCGACAACTGGCAAGGCGTACTCTCGGCCGCCCTGTACTGGAGCGACGACAGCGTGCCCGACAGCGAACGCGCGGTATTTGGCGGACAGAATTTCGGTCGCGGCTATCCCGATGACCAGGCGTCCGGCGACAAAGGCTGGGGCGTGGCATACGAGGTCAACTACAGCTACAACCGCGAAGGAAGCTGGGTGCGGATACTGCAACCGTATGTAGTGCTGGATCGCTCGCGCAGCTGGTTCAATCAACTGCCGGTGCAAGCGAACAGCTTGTCCTCGGCGGCGCTGGGGTTACGGTTTGGCGATGCCAAGTACTACAACATCGCGCTGGAAGCGGCGAAGGCAATGTCGGATGAAGCGCTGGATACTTTCAATCGGCGGACGCGTTACAGCATCAGTTTTAGTTATCAGTTGTAGGGGGCGGTGCTTGGGAGGGCGCTTTCGCGACGCAGGTTCGTAGAGCCTGTTTTTGTTCGCAAACAATACCGGTCTTGAGGCAAAAAAAACGCCATCCTCATCTTTCGGACGGCGTTTTTCTTTCCAGACATCAGTCAACCCTATCTACCGACACAGGTGTCAGTTGAATCTCGAACTGGAAAAGCCTTGAGGATGGGCCGACGTTACCGACTCGGTCTTCATATATGTAATAAAAGAAAAAAACCCCATCACCGTTGTCTTCAACTGACGCCCTTGGAATCTTTATTTGAATCGGTGCAGATATATCATCATCTACAACATGTCTGTCGACATAAATTCCGGAGTTACGGCTTCCGTAATAACCCATGCAGACATCGCCCTGCTTAACATCTGCAGGGGTGGGAATGATCATAGTGATATCCCCAAGAGCATCCAGAATTTTGCGCGTGACAACACCCTTGATGATCTCAGATGGCGGAACCGCCGCAATACCAGGATTACCGTAATTGGGGGCAACTCTGTCAATTACAAACTCTGAAGTATCAGATTTGTGGGCATTACCCAAATAGTGAACCATATAAGACAAACGAAATAATCCCATCGTATCCGTGAAAGCACCCGCCAGTGTCATTTCAAATTTGACTGGAGGCGGAATGGGTACGTCCATCCAATGAGAAACCAGTTCGGAACCGTTTTTTAACAAGACCATAAATGCGTCACCCTGTGCTAGCCCCGGAGGTAGCCACAGATCCTCCACAATCACCCTGCAATCCTTGCCCTGACGACTCCTTTGTAATTTAGTCGCCTTATCACCCGGCAGTGCTGGCAACAGGTTTTCAACCACAGGCGCCTTACGGGCTTGTTGACTGACGGGCACGGACACTACATCCAATTCTCTTAGAACGGCCTCAGCGTCGGATAACAACTTCTGCTCAGACATCACTTGATTTCCTTTTCAAAGAATTTACCAAGCCTTCCAGGACTAATTCCCTGCAGAAAAGCTGGCGAAAACAGATCTCAGTGAATACCAAACGCAGGCGACTGCCTACTGTCAGAAATTACAGGTCTAACTACCGCTCGTCGTAGTTCACGTTTGTGCGCTATAAGAAAAGTACGATATCCACCTACTGAATGGAGGCGCCCCCCTTGTCAGCTGCCGAAGGCTGCGATCTTTTGATGTTGTTTTTAAGAGCAAGATCAAAAGATCGCAGCCTTCGGCAGCTCCTACAGGTTGGGGATATTCAGGTAAAGATTAGTCGGCTCTCAGGCCGCCTTCGCGATCAAGCTCGGCTCCTACGAAGATCAAAAGCCGAACGTGCCGTGCTTCTCACCACTCAATAGGCCGAGTGTCCGCTCGCCTGCTTTTGATCTTGATCTCGGAGCCCGTCGGCAGGCTGAGTGGAGGGATTGATCCGGGGTGGGAGCGCAGCGACCGTTTGGCGCAGCCAAACACATCGAGAGGAGGTGCAGCGAAGCAAACCGTAGGCGATGAACCCCGGATCAATCCCGCAGCGAAGGAACCCGAGCCCAAGCGAGGGCCGAACGTCAGGGCAAAGCGTTTTGGTTACTTTTGGGCGTCTGCAAAAGTGACCCGCCGTAAGGGCGGAACCCATACCCGCCATCACAAAAAAAACGGATATACCCCAAAAACCTCACCCCCGCCCAACCCCCCTAGGCTTGGGAAACAAATTATCCAAAGTCTCAAACAACCTCACGTGATAAATCGGCTTGCGAAACAGATCCACCACCTGCAACCGCAGCAAATCACTGACATCCTCCATATCCGCATGCCCCGACATCACAATCACCGGCAAATGCGCCCGCGACGTATGCTCACGCAAGCGCTTGATCAACGACATGCCCGACTCCTCAGGCATACGCAAATCGGTAATCACCAACGCAATATCCGGATGCCGCGTCAAATGATGCAACGCCAACTTCACCGACGTCGCCGTATGACACACAAACCCCTCACCCTCCAGCAACTCAGCCAGCTCCAGCAACGCATCCTCTTCATCGTCAACCAGAAGCAACTGTTGGCGCGGCAGCGAGGAAGCAGTCATGGGCAATCCCTTAAAAGCCGAAAGTGAACCCGAGTGTAGCGCGTCATTCGCCCATCATCGCAATCAGGGCGTCTGCACCGGAGCCGCTGGCGGGGTTCCGCCCAAGGACGTCAGCACACTGCTGAAAATGGCATAGACCTTCGCTCCGATCGGCGTAACAAACACCACGACCACAACAGCGACCATCGCCACCACAATCGCGTACTCGATGGCCGACGCCGCCTCGGTGCTCCCCAGGAACGAGCGCACACGAGCAATCACATATTCAAGCAACATGGCTATTCTCCTTCGCGCCAGCCACTGGCCGGACACGGAAAATCCAACAGCCTCGTCAAAGCCTGAGCCCGCTATTCGTCAGCGCGCACAGGCCATGAAAAAGGAAGAGTGAGTTCGATCAGATACCGGGCTTGGTCTGCGCCGTACCGCCAAGCTTGGTCAGAATGACGTTGAAAATCGCCAGTACCTTATCGCCGACAGGTGTCACAAATACCACGACAACCACGGCGACCATCGCCACAACAATCGCGTATTCAATAGCCGACGCCGCTTCGTCGCTTTTGCAGAATGTCCGGGCATGCGCCCGCAGATAGTCGAGAGTCATACGAAACATACGTCCACTCCTTCGCGCCTTTGGCGCCGATGTCACGCTACAGCGGCAAGGTTCCACCGTGCCATTTGAGCATTGTCAACAAACCCCCTCCCAACAACTGTAAGAACGGATTAATTACAAAGGATTAGTCCATTGGTGATCGGCCGTTTCCTGCTGTTAATTGGCCAACACCCCTACTTTAGTCAGTTATTTGTCTGTCACTAATGGCGTTTTGGCTTGGATCAGCTAGCGTGGAAATAGCGAAATAGTTGAATGTTCATAGCTGCCGGATTGCGAAATCTCTCGTTGAAAAAAGCGGTGGGTCGTGCAGCAGGAAAGGGAGAGCCGTCATGAACAGTCGCGTCACCATGGGCCTTGCAGCAGTGTTGTTGCTCGGCGCCGTTTTTGTCGGTTACTGGGGGCTGGTGCTCAGCCGCCAACCGGCACCTGTTGCCGAGGCGCCTGCCGCGCCGAACGTCACCGTTGAAAAAACTGTCGCGATCGCCGAAGACCAGACCCGCCAACCGGTGGTGGTGCTGCTCCACGACGTGCCACCGTTTTCGCCGCTGACCGCCGCCGACGTCACCGTGGAAAAACTGCGCAGCGCCCCGGCCGGCAGCTTGAGCAGCGTCGATCAAGCGGTCGGCCGCACACCATGGCGGCACCTCAGCGCCGGCACCTGGCTGAACGATGAAAGCTTCTCCGCCGGTGGCTCACTGGCACGCATGATCCACAGCGATGAACGCGCGCTGACCGTGGCCGTCGACGAAGTTATCAGCGCTGCCGGGCAATTACTTCCCGGTGACTACGTCGATGTCCTCCTCTACCTGCGCCAGGACGGCAGCAACTTGCAGCAGTCGGCGCAAATCGTTTTACCGGCCATGCGCGTGCTCGGCGTCGGTGATCAATACGGCCTGACCAACGACGGTCAACCCGCCTCCCCCGCGCTGAGCGCCGACGAAAAAATCAAACAGGATCAGCGCCGCATCGCCGCGCGCACCGTGGTGTTGGCGGTACCGGAACAACTGCTCAGCCGGATGATGCTCGCCACCCAGGTCGGCACCTTGCGCCTGGCCGTGCGCAGCAGTGAAGAACAACGTCTGGCGAAATACTGGGCCGGCGAAAGTCAGGCGCCCGCCCACATCGATAACGCCAACAGTCAACTCTTCCAGTTCACCCAACTGGCCCTCGGCGCGGCGCCAAAAGTGCCGTCCAGCGGTGGCTCCGGCGCCGTTGCACGGCCGGCGGTGGAGATCATTCGCGGCAACCAGATCACTCAACAAACCCCATGATTGCGCAAGGATCCAAGTGCATGCCGAGTCGTTGCTGGCCGACCTTAAAACCAATGCTGCAGGCCATGTTGTTGATGGGCCTGTCCATGGACGCCGTGTGGGCGGCCACCGGTAATTGCTCGGCACTCGGGCGCATGCCGCCGGTGATCGAGATCGGCGAGGGCTTTCAACAGGATGTGCAATCACCGGTGGCGATCACGCGGCTGGCGATTGGCGATCCGAAAATCGCCGACGTGCACGCCAACGGCAGCTCGTCTTTTCTGCTCACCGGCGTCGCGCCCGGCGCCACCAGCCTGATGGTCTGGACGTCGTGCTCCAGCGAACCGCGCCAAAGCATGGTGTTCGTGCAAGGCGCCGCCACCGCCGCACTCACCGGTGCCAGCCTGCCGCCGTCAGAAGATCCGACCCTGCCGTCGCAAGTGCAGACCGACATTCGTTTCGTCGAAGTCAGCCGCACCAAACTCAAGGAAGCCACCGCCTCGTTGATCGGTGTGCGCGGCAACTTCCTGTTCGGCTCGCCCGGCACATTGCCGAATATCGATGGTGTGCCGCAGCCACGCTTGCCGGTGAACAACGGTCTGTTCAACTTCTCGTGGATCGGCGGCAAGACCATGGCGATCATCAATGCGCTGGAAGGCAGCGGCTTCGCTTACACCTTGGCGCGGCCGAGTCTGGTGGCGCTGAGCGGCCAGAGCGCAAGCTTTCTCGCCGGCGGCGAAATCCCGATTCCGGTGCCCAGCTCCGGCAGCGACACAGTGACCATCGAATACAAGGAATTCGGTATTCGTCTGACGCTGACGCCGACCGTGATCGACCGTAATCGCGTCACCCTCAAAGTCGCACCAGAAGTCAGCGAACTGGATTACGCCAACGCCATCAACATCGGCGGCACGCCAGTGCCCGCGCTGACCGTACGCCGCACTGACACCAGTGTGTCACTGGCCGACGGCGAAAGTTTCGTCATCAGCGGTTTGATCAGCACCACCAACACTTCGCAGGTGAACAAGTTTCCTGGCCTGGGCGACATCCCGGTGCTGGGCGCATTTTTCCGTGATTCGCAGATCAAACGCGAAGAGCGCGAACTGCTGATGATCGTCACCCCGCACTTGGTGCAGCCGCTGGCCGCCGACGCGCAACTGCCGTCGTTGCCGGGGGAAAAACTGCGCAACTACGACCCGAATTTCTATCGCATGTTCTTCCTCGAAAACGGCAATTTCGACAAGCGCAGTGGGTTGTCCCAATGAGCCAGAGCCTGAGCCAGACGTTCCTCGCCATCACCCGCAACAGCACCGATCTGGAATGGCTGCAAAGCGCCCTCGCGCCGCTCGGCCAAGTGGTCAGCGCCGGTGGCGGCAGCCTCGACGAATTGCTCGCGCTGGTCGATGTCACCTTCGCCAATCTGGTGTTTGTCGGCCTTGATCGCGAACACGTCGTGGCGCAGAGCGCGCTGATCGAAGGTGCGCTGGAAGCCAAACCGATGCTGGCGATCGTCGCCCTCGGCGACGGCATGGACAATCAGCTTGTGCTGAATGCAATGCGCGCCGGCGCACGGGATTTCGTCGCCTACGGTTCGCGCTCCAGCGAAGTCGCAGGATTGGTGCGGCGCCTGAGCAAACGTCTGCCGCCGGTGGCACCGAACACGCAACTCGGTGGCCTGACCGTGATGTATGGCGTGCAGAGCAGCTCCGACGGCGCACTGCTGGCCAATCACATGGCGATGGTCGTGCAAAAGAGCGGTCAGCAAACCTTGCTCCTCGACCTCGGTCTGCCCCGTGGTGACAGCCTCGCGTTGCTGGGGCTGGAGAGCTCGTTCCACTTCGGCGACGCTCTGCGCCATCTAAGACGCCTCGACGCCACGCTAATCGACAGCGCTTTCACCAGCGCCGAAGCCGGGCTGCGCATCCTCGCTTACGCCAGCAGTGACGAGCCGCTGGAAACCACCAGCGCCGCCGAATTGTTCATGCTCCTCAGCGCCCTGCGTCAGCACTTCCAGCACATCGTCGTCAACCTCACCGGGCAAGCCGACAGCGAAGCCTTGCGCACTTTTGTCAGCCATTGCGACAAGCTGCTCTGGTACACCGATCAGAACGTGCTCAACTGCCGACGCAACCTCGCCGTGCTCAATAACTGGCGCGAGAAAGGCATGAAACTCGACCACGGCCGACTGCTGATCGACCGCTATTTAAGCAACGTCGCGCCGGATGCGGAAACCCTCGGCAAGACCTACAACCTGGAAGTTATCGCGGTTCTGGCGGCCAACGCCGAAGTCCGTCTCAACGCGAAAAATCAGGGTGTCAGCCTGTTCGAACTGGCGCCGCGAGAAAAACTCACGCAAAGCCTGCGGGCCCTCGGCGAACGTCTGGCGAAACGCTCCGAAGGGCTGGCGAAACCGAAAGTCACCTGGTTCGGGCGTCTGCGAGGCAACACATGAGCAGCGAAAAACTCTTCGGCTCGCCGCAACGCGGGGCGGTGGGCAACACCGACCACGAAGGCCTGAAACTGGTGCTGCACCGCTACATCATCGATGCCATCGAAGAGTCGGGAAAAAACCTGCTGGAGGGTTCGCGCCAGCAACTCGCGCAATTCGTCACCGACAAAGTCGCTGAATACATCGCCCGTTTGCACCTGGCGATCTCGCGTTATGAGATGGAGCGGCTGGGCGAAGAAATCGTCGACGAGCTCACCGGTTTCGGCCCACTGGAAGTGCTGTTGCGCGATCCAACGGTGACGGAAATTCTGGTCAATGGCCCGCACCGGGTGTTCATCGAACGCGACGGCGTGCTGCATCAAAGTGACCTGCGTTTTATCGATGCGCATCACGTTGAACGGGTGATGCAGCGGATTCTCGCGCCGCTCGGTCGGCGTCTCGATGAGTCGTCGCCAATGGTCGATGCGCGCCTGCCGGATGGCAGCCGGGTCAACGCGATCATTCCGCCGATTGCACTCGACGGCCCGTGCCTGTCGATTCGGAAATTCCGAAAGGACATGCTGAAAAGCAGCGACCTGATGGCGATGCAAACCATCGATCTGCAGATCTTCGAATTCCTTCAGGACGCGGTCGGCAAGCGCTGCAACATTCTTATCAGCGGCGGTACCGGCACCGGTAAAACCACGCTGCTCAACATCCTCAGCCAATTGATCAACCCGCACGAACGTCTGGTGACCATCGAAGACGTCGCCGAATTGCAGCTCGGCCACCCGCACGTGGTGCGTCTGGAAACCCGTCCGCCGAATGCCGAGGGCCACGGCGAAGTGAAGGCCAGCGACCTGATCCGCAACGCCCTGCGGATGCGCCCCGACCGCATCATCCTCGGCGAGATTCGCGGCGTCGAAGTGGTCGATGTGTTGACCGCGATGAACACCGGCCACGACGGTTCGATGAGCACCGTCCACGCCAACAATGCGCAGGATGCGCTGCTGCGTCTGGAGACGCTGGTCGGGCTGACCGGTCGCGCCATCGCCGAGCGCACCTTGCGCCAGATGATCTGCGCGGCGCTCGACGTGATCATCCAGTTGACCCGCATGCCCGACGGCCGCCGCTGCGTCAGCGAAGTGGTGGAAGTGGTCGGCATCCGCGAAGACGTCTACGTCACCAACACCCTGTTCCGCCTCGACCGCCGCACTGGTTTCGGCTTCCTCCGCGAAGCGGTCAATCCGGCGGGCGACAAGTTGCGCCACGAGACTCATCTGGGCTGACGGCAAGGAGCACGGAGCATGCTGGGACCGGTCATTCTCATCACCTTGTGTCTGGTTTTGCTCGGGCTGTCGATCCGTTTGTTTCTGCACGGCATACGCAAAACCGCCAACGAAAAAGTCCTCGGTCGACTGGCCGCCGGGCAACCGCAACTGGCCGAAGAAAAACCGAAATGGGTGGGCCTTGAGCGGATGTTTTTGCGCGCAGGTTTGGGCCGTCCGACCGAGCGTTTCGGCTTGTGGATGAGCCTGTGGGCGGTCTCCATGGGTCTCGGTTATCTGCTGTTCGACTGGGTCGGTTTGCTGGTGATGCTGGTCGCTCCGCCACTGATTTTGCGCCTATACATCGCCTTCCTTTATCGGCGCCGAATCAAGCGCATGATCGAGCAACTGCCGCAGTTACTCGATCACACCGTGCGCAGTTTGAAGTCCGGGCGCACCTTGAGCGACGCGGTCATGGGCGGCATCGAGGCCAGTGACGATCCGCTGAAAAAAGCCATGGGCCGGGTGCAGCGCAACGTACAACTGGGGGTCAATCTGCCCGACGCCGTCAGCGACTTTGCCGAGCTGTACGAGCAGGACGAATTGCGCATGTTCGCCCTCGGCCTCAAGGTCAATCACCGCTACGGCGGCAACGCCAGCGAGCTGCTGGAGAACCTGATCAAACTGATCCGCGAACGCGATCAGGGCGCGCGTCAATTGCGCGCCCTCACCGGAGAAACACGGATGACTGCGTGGGTGCTCGGCTCGCTGCCGATCATCCTCGTCAGCTATTTCATGCTGACCAATCCCGGCTACATGCTCGGCATGTGGCACGACTCGGGCGGCCACACCATGCTGATCATCGCAGCGCTGTTGCAAGTGTTCGGATGCCTGGCGCTGTGGCGCATGTTGCGGAGTGTTTGACATGCTCTATCTCGCCGCCCTGATGTTATTGCTTGGCGCCCTGCTGCTGGTGGCCAACCACTTGCTCACCGAGCGCCGTCGCGTACGTCAGGTCAACCAGCGTTTGCAGGGGCATCTGGTGCGCGAAAACCGCTTCGGCACTTGGTTGCGCGCGTTCGGCAACACGCGTTTTGGTCGGCGCTCGGTAACCATCGACAGCGAAACCCAAACCCTGCTCAGCCGCATTGGCTGGCGCCGCGCCAACGAACGCGCGCTGTTCGCCGCCTGCCAGATCGGTACGCCGTTGCTGACCTTAGGGCTGGCGATTTTTTTACAGGAAGTTTTTTTCCCCCACGCCGACAACCGCTGGATCATGCCGATGCTCGCTGCCGGCGCCGGTTACCTGTTGCCCAAACGCCTGCTCGCCTACGCGGCCGGGCGTCGGCAGAAAATCATCTCGGTGGAAATTTCCACGTTCATTCCGCTGCTGCGCATCCTCTTCGAATCCGGCATGGCCGTGGAGCAGGCACTGCGCGTGCTGAGCATCGAGGGGCAAAAACTGCTGCCGGAACTGACCAGCGAACTGCGCCTGATCCTCGTCCGTGTCGACTCCGGCCTGGAGCTCGGTCAGGAGCTGAACAAAGCCGCAGTGATGCTCGCCGTCGACGAATTCACCGACACCTGCGTGATCCTTCAACAACTGATCCAACAGGGCGGCGGCGCGATGAAATCGCTGCTGGCGCTCAAACAACTGCTGGATGACCGGCGCCTGACACGTTTGCAGGAATACATCTCGAAGATGTCGGCAAAAATGTCGGTGGTGATGATGTTGTTTCTGTTCCCGGCGCTGCTGATCGTCCTCGCCGGCCCCGGCTTCACTGCGATTACCCGGGCGTTTGCATCCTGAATCCGACTCATGGAGCGTGTTTGATGAAAGTACTGATAGTCATCGCCAGTCTGCTGCTGCTCGGCGGTTGCGCCACCAACGGCCAGGCGCCGTGGACGTCGTTACTGTCGCCGTCCAGTTGCAGCAAACTGTCCTCGGAACAGGAACTGGCGCTGAACCTGGCGGACGACCTGGCCAACGACGGCAAACTGCACGCCAGCCTCGCCAACCTCGAAAGCCTGCCGGACAACCTCAGCGAAGTGCGTCTGCGCAAAGCCAAGGTCTATCGCCTGCTCGGCCGCAGCGAAGCCGAACCGCTTTACCGCAGCCTCGTCGGCGGCTGCCTGACCGCCGAAGCCGAACACGGCCTCGGCCAACTCTATGCCGCGCGCGGCGACAACGGCCAGGCCCAGGCGCACCTGCAACGCGCCGTGCGCTTGGCGCCCACCGACGAAAAAATCCGCAACGACCTGGGCGTGGTCTACCTCAACCAACTGCGCCTGAACGACGCCAGCTTCGAATTCCTCACCGCCCTCGAACTCAAGCAGAACAACCAACTGGCGGCGCAGAACCTGGTCACCTTACTGCTCTACCAGAACAACTGGCCGCAAGCCGCCGAAATCGTCAGCCGCGCCAAACTGACCCCGGATCAATTCACCGAAGCCCAGGAACGCGCGGAAAAACTCAAAGCCCCGGTCAAAGCCAAACCCGCGGCCAGCAACCAGGTCGCGGTCGTCGCCGACCCACTGCCGTCCTCGATCAAATAAGGAGACAGCCATGAACCCCGTCAAAGGCCTGTGCTACCTGACCCTGCTCAGCCTGCCCCTCAGCGCCCACGCCATCGACGCCGGCCCCGCCTCGGCGCAACAACAGGAAACCGAAGGCTGGCTCGTCCTGCAAAGCCGCAACCAGGCCGCCTCGAAAAACCCACAACCGGCGACCGCCACTGAGCGTGAATTGGCGATGCAGCGCTGGATCAAAAAATACAAATACGAAATCCCGGATCTGTATGACCCGGATGCGGGCGGGAAGATAGAGACCAAGAACTAACAGACCCCATAACCTGTAGGAGCTGCCGAAGGCTGCGATCTTTTGATTTCGTTTTTTAAGACAAGATCAAAAGATCGCAGCCTTCGGCAGCTCCTACACAGGATGAGTGCACGCTCGGCCGCCGCGCATGATCTGAAAGCCCCTCACCCTAGCCCTCTCCCGGAGGGAGAGGGGACTGATCGGGCTGTTTGGGCGAGGTACGCCGACCTGAAATACCGAGCCGAACACAGACTCTGAAAACCACAAAAATCGGCCCCCTCTCCCTCGGGAGAGGGCTGGGGTGAGGGGCAGCCTCAACACAAAACCAAAGCCGAACACGCCACGCTCTTAACCACTCGACACGATGAGCGCAAGCTCGGGTGCAGCTTTTGATCTTAGAGCCCGTCGGGAGGCTGAGCGGGAGGAATTCGTACGGCGAAAGCATTGAGGTGCAGCGAAGCAAACCGTGGGCGATGCCCCCCTAGCCGAAGGCTGCCGCGTATGATCTGAAAGCCCCTTACCCTAGCCCTCTCCCAGAGGGAGAGGGGACTGATCCGGGTGTTTGGGCGAGTTACGCCGACGTGGGATACCGAGTTGAACTCACATTCTGACAAGCACAAAAATCGGCCCCCTCTCCCTCGGGAGAGGGCTGGGGTGAGGGGCGAATCCAACGAAGATCAAAAGATCGCAGCCTTCGGCAGCTCCTACATGAAATCGCGGCGATCCACGCCAACCACTAGGCCGAGTGTCAGCTCGCCTGCTTTTGATTTTGATCTTAGAGCCCGTCGGGAGGCTGAGCGGGAGGGATTCATACGGGGAAAGCATCGAGAGGAGGTGCAGCGAAGCAAACCGTAGGCGATGCCCCCGGATGAACCCGGAGCGAAGGAACCCGAGCCTTAGCGAGGGCCGGACGTCAGGGCAAAGACCTTTGGTTACTTTGGGGCGTTTGCCAAAGTGACCCGCCGTAAGGGCGGAACCCATATCCGCCCCAACACAAACAACGGATATGTACCCAAATCAGTGCGCCGTAACCCGCCCCCGCCCAGGCGAAAGCGCCAACGCCAACTGCGTCCGATTATGCATATGCGTCAACCTTAAAACCTGCGAAACATAAAGCTTCACCGTGTTCTCGGTAATCCCCAACTCACAAGCAATCTGATAATTCGTCTGCCCCTTCCCCACCAACCGCGCCACATCCAACTGCCGTGGCGACAACTGATTGAAAATCTCCGGCATCTCCGCCGCCTCAACCTCCCCACCCAACCTATCCCGCACCACCGTCGCAGGACTACGCCGAACCTTATCCAGATCCTGATAAAGGTCATCAATCGACTCAGACAAAAACTGCAACTTCTGATTCAAATGCCCCAACTGCACATTCTTGTGCCGCTCCTGCAACGCCAACTCCTGACGCTGCAAACCCTCCAGCAACTCCGCCAGATCAATCGGCTTCTGATAATAATCAGCGATTCCCGCGCGCAACGCCTTGATCACGTCCTGCTTGTCCGCCCGCCCGGTCAACATGATCGCCTCGAACGCGCGCTGTTTGCCGGCCAGGCGTTGCAACGCCTGCACCAGTTCAATGCCATCCATCCCCGGCATGTGCAGGTCGCACAAAACCAGACCAATCTGCGCGTCTTCAGTAAAACGCTCGATCGCCTCTTGGCTGGAAACGCAGGGGACGCAGCGATAACCGCTGGACTCGAGAAACTCGCACAACTCCTCGACAATCAAGGGTTGATCATCAACCACGAGGACTTTTACCGCAGACGTAAGCTTGTTCACGTGCCACTCCATGCCCTAGGCCAAAGCTGACCATTCCTGTACTGACAGCTCTCGGCTGTATAACCAGCTTCTTTGAAAGTAGACGTACTTTCCGACTATGTACATAGGACTAGTGGCACCCGGCGACTAGTGGATCCAATAGAAAGCCAGCCCCGTGCCGAGTAGCACAAACGGCGCAAATGGCAGCTTTTTTGACGATCCCGGGCGCAAATATCGAAGACGATCTCTAAGCCCTTGACTCATATGCAGCCAGACTCTTGGCGCGAGCAGCAGCCAGAGCACGCTGGCGATGCCGGCGCCGACAAATGTCCAAAGAACGAAAATACCGTCCGTCGCAAGGCCCAGAGCTGTCATTAGTTTCACATCACCGGCGCCCATGCGGCCCATCAAATAACCCGGCAGGGTAAACGCCAACGCCAACAAAACCGCCCAGCCGCCCTGCCCGGCCTGAGCACCCAGCCAGGTGCTGCCGGTGGCCAATAAAAACCCCAGCGCCAAGGCACCGACACCGACAGTCAAGAGATTGGTGATGCGCCGCTGCCGGGCGTCCTGAGCGGCGCAAACCAGCAGCCATACGAGAAGGATAAAACTCTGCATCCGGTAAAAACCGTCCGTTTTTGCTGAATGATTCTATGCTGATACTACGCAGTGACTGTCAGGGTAGACGCACTCATGAAAAACGGCTTTCGGAAGTCGCAAAAAGGTGCGGTGGCGATTGAGTTCGCCTTGGTGTTCGTGATCTTTTTTGCAGTGTTTTACGGCTTGATCAGCTACAGCCTGCCGTTCGTGATGATGCAATCGTTCAATCAGGCGACGGCTGAAGCGGTGCGCCGTAGCGTCGCCATTGACCCGACGACGCCCGGTTATGCGACGGCGGTCGTCAATGCTGCGAATGCAGCGCTGACTCAACAATTGTCTTGGGTGCCGTCGTCGTTCAATTTGGTGATTGGCACCGATACCAGCGCGGTTTTCGACAGCACTAAAGGTCTCAACGGCACGCTCACCGTCAGCGTCAATTACCCGGTCAGCAAGCTCAATCAAGTGCTGCCATTTCTGGTGCTGCCGGGAGTTGGCACCGTGCCCAGCCTGCCGACCAATCTGACCGCCCAATCGAGTCTGCAATTTTGACGGTGGGCGATAAACTTTTCGGGCGGTTGCTCAAGCGTTCAGCGGTCGCCGCTCAAGAACCGCTGGAGCCTCTGGTCTCGCCGATGCTGGGCCTGCACATTCATCTCGACGATGACGGCGCGGTGTTGCAGATGGCCGGGCCGTTGCGCCATGTACTGGAACAACAGAAACCTCACGCTCAACCATTGCCACTGAGCGACTACTTGCTCGCCCACAGTTGCCTGGCCATCGAGGGCCAGCCGAGTGATTGGCAGGGGCAACTGCTCGATCTCGACTTCGCCTGCCTCGGCGATCAGGTGCTGCATTTGCGCGGCTGGGCGCAGCGCTGGGGCAACGGCTGGCTGTTGCAGTTGATGGACATCGCCGACTTGCTCATCGAACGCCAGCAAGCGCGCCACCACGACGCCTGCCAAGTGATCGCCGGGCAAATCAGCGAACAATTGCGCAGTTGCGGCCCGTTGCGTTTGCCGGTGATTGTCAGCGAACAACTGCAAGTCATCGCCCAGCGCTGGCACATCCCTTGTCTGGCATTGGCGCTGCTCGATGAACAGGAACAGGGCTGGCAAATCTATCGACAGTTCCAGGCCCATGACGCGCCGACGCTGTGGCACGACGGTCAGCGACTGGGCACGCCGCTGGACAGTTTGAACGGCACCGCGCCGCAGCGACTCGATGCGCATCACGGCCTCAACGAACATTCGCGGGTGCAGATTATCTTCGGCAACGCCGACGGTTTTGCCGTGCCCTACAGCGATGATCGCGGCGTGGTCGCATGGCTGCTCTGCGGTTTTTACGACGTTGATCACGCTGCGCCCTATCTGACCGTGCGCGACTGGATGTGGCTGGCAAGTTCACTGGCGGCGCCGTTGCTCGGGCGTCTGCGTGAGCAGCAGCATCATCGCCAGCACGAACGTCTGGAATCCCTACAGACCTTGCTCGGCACCGGTTGGTGGGAAATCCCCGGTGTCGGCGATGCGGTGCAATTGGCACCGTCATTGGCGGCCGCCCTGCATCTGCAGGCGACACGATTGACCCAGGAAGAATGGCTGACGCAGATCCATCCTGCCGATCGCGAGGAAATGCGCAGCGGCCTGCACGCCCTGCAACAACACGGCGAGCCGCTGACCCTAAGCGTGCGTCTGCACCCTGCGGATAACAAGCAGGCGCCAACGTGGTTTCGCGTGCAAGGGCAAGTCACCGGCAGCGCCGAACACCGGCGGCTGGTCGGTTTCATGCTCGACATCAGCGACATCAAAAACCAGCAGCAACTGGCCGCCGCCGCCCATGCGCGGCTGGACAATCTGATCGCCAGTTCACCGGCGGTAATTTACGTGCAGCACTACGCCGAAGGTGCGTTGCAACCAGCGTTTTTCAGCGCCAGCCTGCAACCGCTGCTCGGTTTGCGTCTGGAAGATTGCAGCTCGGCGGCGCTGATCGAACGCCTGCATCCGGAAGATCGCGAGGTGTATTTCCAGCGTACTCGGCAGTTGCTGCGCGAAGGTTCGGTGCGTGCGCGTTATCGCCTGCGTGACAGCCGTGGCGATTATCACTGGCTGCTCGACGAGGCCAAACTGCTGCGCAACGACCTCGGTTTGCCGGTCGAAGCCGTTGGCCTGTGGCTGGATGTCACCGATGCGACGCTGGCCGCTGAGCGGATCAAACAAAGCGAAGAGCGCTACCGGATTCTGGTCGAAGATTCACCGGCGATGATCTGCCGCTATCGCCCGGATCTGACCCTGACTTTCGGCAACCGGCCACTGGCTAACTATCTGGAATGCACGCCGGAGCAATTGCCGGGCATCGATCTGGGCACCTGGATGTCCGACGAGCAGCGCGCTGCTTTCGTCCAGCGCCTGACGCTGCTGACCCCGGACAACCCGGTGAGCACCGCCGAAATCAGCCTGCAATTGCCTGGCCGCGAACATGCCTGGTGGGTGTGGTCGGATCGCGGCGTGTTCGATGAGCGCGGGCAGTTGCTCGAAGTGCAAGCGGTGGGTCGCGACAACACCGAAGTGCGCCGCTCGCAGCAGCAGCTCACGCAGAGCGCAAAAATGGCCACCCTCGGCGAGATGGCCACGGGGCTCGCCCACGAAATCAATCAGCCGTTGAACGTGATGCGCATGGCTATCGTCAACGTGCTCAAGCGCTTGAGCAATGGCGATGTGCAGGTCGATTACCTGACCGACAAACTCAACCGCATCGACGCGCAGGTGCAGCGCGCGGCCAAGGTTGTCGATCACATGCGCGTGTTCGGCCGCCGTTCGGAGATCGAGCAACAACTGTTCAATCCGGCCTCCGCCATCGAAGGCACGTTGTCGCTGTTGGCTGAAGGCATGCGCGGTAAAGGCGTGGATCTGCGCATCAGCGACACCGGTTTTCAGGTGCAGGTGCGCGGTTATGTCGATCAACTGGAGCAGGTGTTGATCAACCTGATGGTCAACGCCCGCGATGCGTTGTTGAGCAAGCGTGAGAAGGATTCGAGCTTAAAACCGTGGATTTCGATTTATGCCGAGCGTGATGAAGTGAAGGTCAGGCTGTGGGTCGAGGACAACGGTGGCGGCATTGACCCGCGTTTGCTCGAGCGGATTTTCGAGCCGTTTTTTACCACCAAACCTATTGGTGTCGGCACGGGGTTGGGGCTGTCGGTGAGTTACGGGATCATCGACAACATGGGCGGGCTTTTGAGCGTGCGCAACTCGGTCGAGGGCGCGCGGTTTTGCATTGAACTGCCGATTTCGGCGGACGATTAGATGACTAGATAGGCTTTGCCGGTTTGCCCGCAGGTCATGTTGGCGCCGACGTCGACGTCCATCAGGTTGATGCCGAGGCTTTTTAGCAGGTTGTTGAGAATAGGATCCAGCAACGGACTCAGCACAGCGGTGACCGCTGGGAGTAAACGGTTGGTGACGTCACTGATCAGTGACGCGACGCCGGTGACAATGGCACCCAACGGATTGCTGCCCAGCGGTCGATAGACAATCAGGTTGACCCCCGCCAGCGTGTTCGACAGGCTGTTGACGATGTTGGTAGTCGGCACGGCCGCCTGAATGCTCGGCGGCAATTTCAGGTTGGCCGGGGTGGCGAACGGCGTTGAGCTGGAGAACACCAGATCCTGCGAGTTTTGCGCGACGCTGGTGTCGAGCATGATGCCGATACCGCCAGCGCCGAAAGGGACGTGGGTGGATGCATCACAGGTTCCGAGCCCGAGGATTTTGTGGCAGGTGACGATACCCAGATCGATCAATGCCAACGGCGCCACCGTCGGTTCGGCAGCCGAAGAGAACGCATTGGTCGGGTCGATCTTGCCGAGTTTGAGGTCGGCAATCGACGTGATGGTGTGGGCGGTCAGGCTTTTGGTGCCGGTAGCGCCCGTCGGGCAGCGGAAATCGGTGACATAACTTTTCGCACCGCCAACATCCAGGCTGATGTCGATTCGCGGCGTCGGCAGCAGTTGCGGATCCAGTTGCTCGCAACCCGCGCCAAGCAGACAGCCCAGCGAGTTCAGCGTGCCGACCAAGTCCAGACTCAGCAGCGCATTGAGCGTCGGCGTCAATGCACCGACTAGTCCAAGCACGGCGCTGGTCAGCCCGGTCACGCCGCTCAGCACCGGCAGATTCGTTGAAATCAGCGTGCGAATTTGCGCAGTGCGCACATAAATCCGGTTCGCCCCCAGCGGATCAACCTTGGCCAGCGCCGGATCACCAATCGCAGAAAACTGCGGCGGCTCGATCACCTTCACTTTCACCGTGACATTCGCCAGCCCCAACACACTGATCGGCAACGTCGCCGCCACCGCGCTTTTGCTGTTGGCCAGTTGAATCACGCCCTGCACCAGTTGCAGCAGTTGCAGATTGGCGTCGAGCCCCGCCGCCGTGGTGCCGGTCTGCAATTGCAGAATATCGCCAAGTTTGACCGGCGCCGCGTTGATCGCCGCCACCTGCAACTGGCCCAGTGCAGTGATCACATCCGCCGTCGCGCCGTTGAGTTGCACCACCGTCGCGGCGGCCTGAATCAGTTGGGTGACCGTGGCCTGGGTGTTGAGCAGCTGCGTGTAATTGCCGGCGGCGACATTGAGGTTGATCGCCAATTGGTTGAGGTAGCTGAGCAGGTTGATATCGGTGTTGAGCAAACCGTTCCAGCCCAGCGCCGTGAGGTTGACGTTGCCGCCCAGCAGCCCGGAAAACAGCGGATTGAGGATGTTCGATTGCGCGGTATTGATCGTGGCCAAGGTGCTGCGAATGTTCAGTTGGGCGATGGTCGGCTGGGGTTTCGCGGCGACGGCCGTGGCGTTGAGCGTGGTGTTGAGGCTGACCGACGTGCCGCTGAACAACGCCTGCACGCCGCCGGCAAAACTGGTGGTGAGGGTGTGACTGCCGACTACCCGCACTGCTGCCGCTTGCGTGGCATCGGCGGTGAAGGTGCGCAGTCCGGTTGCGGCAGTAACTAACGATCCGCAAGTGGTGGCGAGGGTGTTGTTGGCATCGACGGTAAAACCATTGCGCACCGCGCTTTGCCCGGCGTAAGTGGCAGCGGTCAAACCGGGCAGACAGTTGCCGCCACGGCTCACCGCTTCCAGCGCAGCGTTATCCACCACCCGCTGCAATTTGCGCTGCTCCATGTACAAGCGCCCGGTGTCGACCACCAACAGCATCGCCACCAGCGCCACACTCAGCGTGGCAGCCGCCATCAACCCGATCGCCCCGCGTTGCCGGGCCGGGCCATTGAACTGCGAACGAGGCGACATGGCGCACTCCTTTGCCGGCGCACTGCCGAGCGCAACCTCCATTGATGCGATTGAGTGTAGACGCGCCTGCAAACGAACGCTGACGAATCCCTGTAGGAGCTGCCGAAGGCTGCGATCTTTTGATCTTGCTTTTAAAAAAACAGATCAAAAGATCGCAGCCTTCGGCAGCTCCTACAGGGGATTTTTTACATCATTTCAGCGCGGTGGGTAGTTAGCGAGGATTCGGGTGACGGTCTCGCGGATGGCGTTGCTGCGATCTTCCGGGTTCGGTTTGCTGGCGAGCATTTGCTCGTCGCTGCCGCGCCACACCAGTTTGCCGTCTTTGCCGTCGAGCAAGTCGATCTGGATGGTCGCGACTTTGTAGGTGATGTTGCGTGTTTCGTTATACATCGGCGCGCCCCAGTAGCCATTCCACGGACCACCCCAACCGCCGCCGTAGTTGGTCGTCACTTGCTGCTGACGATCCTCGACGATCAAGTAAGTCTGCACACTCAAATCACCCTTGGCCCCGGCAGCGGCTGGGCGCAAACCGCGCTGATCGAGTTGATCGGTGACGGCCTGGCGGATGCGTTGCTCGGTCAGGTCGCTTTTGATCCGTGGATCATCCGGGCGATATTGCAGGGCGGGTTCTTTCCAGCTCCAGTTGCGATACGCAGCAAAATCGCGGCTGGCGTCGAAGTCATGATTGACCTGATTGGCGGCGCAGGCGCTGAGCAACGCGGCCATGGCCAGTAAGGCGAGACGACGGAACATGGTTTTTCTCCGGTAGAAGACATGACCTGCACAAGCTTCTCATTTGCAAGAAGCTAACTGGGAGGATACGCCGACATGGCCTTTTCCACAGCCTCCCGGATCGAATCAGCTTGATCACTCTGGTTGCCACGGGTGCCTGTTTCGGCGCTGGAACTCCAGACCGGTTGTCCGGTACCGGCGTCGAACAGATCCACCTGAACGACGACCACTTGTTCGGAGTACGTGCGCACGATCGGCACGCTGTTGTACATCCCGTAACCCCGACCATAACGATCATAGCCACTGTATCCGCCGCCGTAGTAGCCGTAATCGTCCTGCACCTGACGCAAGCGTGTTTGCAGACTCAGATTGGCGCTGACCAACAGGTCGGCCGGACGATTGTCGTGCAGCGGGCGCAGACCTCGCTGATCCAGCGCGTTGCTCACCGCCTCGGCCACTTGCGCCGAATCCGCCCATGCCGTGCCCGGCGGCAATTGGCCGTTGAGCCAGGCCCAGCTGCGATAGCGCCCGTAATCACGCGGCGGCGCCGGATAAGCACTGCGATCAAAGGTGTTGGCGGCTTGCGGCGGCGCCGGCGGCAAGGGCCGCGATTGCGCCACGTAAGGATTGCTGCCCTCGCAGGCGGCCAACCCCAGACAGATCAGCAATAACCCGGATTGAGCTTTCATTTCGCGCTCCGATCAGATCGGCCGGCAGATCCAGTGCAAGTAACGCCCAAGCCCGGCGAAGCTTGGGTGGCGACGGTGAGCGAGCTCCATCTCGAGCAAATCGACGAGTTCGGCGCGGGCCTGGAATTCCACCGGCATGTAGTCGTGGAAAACCCGGATCCCGCTCTGAGTTTCGACCTGCCACAACCCTTCGAGTTGCGTTGCCAATTCCCGTGGATCGAGGGGCTGCTGCGGGGTCAGGCTCTGCTTTTCACCGGCCATGTCGTTCTTGCGCATTTTCTTGAAATGGCCTTTGAGCAGGTTGCGGTAAATCAGCGCGTCACGGTTGTAGAACGCCAACGACAGCCAGCCGCCGGGCTTGGTCAATTGATGCAGCACCGGCAGGATCGCGTGGGGTTCGGCGAGCCACTCGAGCACGGCGTGGCAGATCACCAGGTCATACGGTTCGGTGAGTTGCCCGAGCAACGCCTGCCACGGTGCCTGAATAAACGTCGCGGTCTGCCCGGCTTCGGCGAAACGCTGGCGCGCACCTTCGAGCATCGGCTCGGCCGGTTCGGTGAAGGTCACCTCGTGGCCACGCTCGGCCAGCCACAGCGACATGTGGCCTAGGCCGCCACCGATGTCGAGCACGCGCAACGGCCGATCCGGCAGCGCTTCAGCGAGGTCGGCCTGCAACACCGCGAGGCGAATCGCGCCTTTGGCACCGCCGTAGATTTTTTCGGCGAAACGCGTCGCCAACTGATCGAAATGC
Organism: Pseudomonas rustica; assembly: GCF_049959085.1. Taxonomy (NCBI): domain Bacteria; kingdom Pseudomonadati; phylum Pseudomonadota; class Gammaproteobacteria; order Pseudomonadales; family Pseudomonadaceae; genus Pseudomonas; species Pseudomonas rustica. The sequence continues at coordinate 4,862,196 of NZ_CP188200.1, forward strand.
CGGTCGCTCATCAGCTGAACCGCCGTTCGCTGTCGGCGAGCTTGGCGCGCACCACTTCATTCATGTCCAACCCCAACTCGCTGCACAGCAGCAACAGGTACAGCACGATGTCGCCGACTTCCTGCCCGGCATGGGCGAGTTTGTCAGCGGGCAACTGGCGCGACTGGTCTTCGCTCAGCCACTGGAAGATTTCCACCAGCTCAGACATCTCGACGCTGGCGGCCATGGCGAGGTTTTTCGGGCTGTGAAATTGCCGCCAGTCATTGCGGTCGCGAATGGCGTGCAGGCGTTCGGTCAGTTCAACAAGGTTCATCGGGCTCTCCTGAAGGCGTATAGCTTCAAGCGGATGCCCGCTGAAGGCAAGGCCCTCTGTAGGAGCTGCCGCAGGCTGCGATCTTTTGACATTGATCTTGAAAAACAACATCAAAAGATCGCAGCCTGCGGCAGCTCCTACAGGTTTTCCGTTCGGCGTTGCATTGGGCCATACTCGTGGCAGGGAACTCGGCCACCTGCGTTGTGGCCCAAGGCTCAGCTCTTTCATCAGGATGCACACATGCAGGTAGAAAGCTTTTTCGAATGGCTCGGCCAGGCGCTCGGGTCGGTGATCCGCTTTATCGTCGATGGCCTCAGCGGGCTGTTCAATATTCTGAGCAATGCCGGCGGCAACTTTGTCGACGGGCTGGCGAAGACGCTGGGGATGGACACGTCGATCATCAGCATCATCGCGCTGATTGTCGGGTTGATGCTGTTGTGGTCGGCGATTCGGGCGTTTATGAATGCGTCGATCATTGCCGGGATTATCTGGTTGTTGCTGGGGTTGTGGTTGCTGAGCTGGATTATTCACTGACACCACCGCCCTCCTGTAGGAGTGAGCCTGCTCGCGATAGCGGTGGTTCAGTTGAAACATCTTTAGCTGACACACCGCTATCGCGAGCAGGCTCACTCCTACAGGGGATTGCGTTAATCGCTACAATGCCGCTCCCCCAAGGAGCCCGCATGTCCAACCTGACCACCGACTGGCGCGACCGCCCGACTCACCGCAAGGTCTGGGCGCTGGCTGCGCCGATGATCCTTTCGAATATTTCCGTGCCGCTGGTGGCGCTGGTCGACAGTACTGTCATCGGCCATTTGCCCCACGCCCATCAATTGGGCGCAGTGGCGGTCGGCGCCAGTCTGTACACCTTTCTCGCCTGGGCCATGGGATTTCTGCGCATGGGCACCACCGGTTTTGCCGCGCAAGCCGCCGGGCGCAGCGATGGTGCGGCGTTGCGGCAGATTCTCTTGCAAGGGTTGCTGCTGGCGATGGGTCTGGCGCTGGTGCTCGGCACCCTCGGCGTGCCGTTGAGCGGCGTGGCTCTGCATTTCATGCAGCCGTCGGCGGAGCTGGATCAGCTCACCCGGGAGTTTTTCCATACGCGGCTGTTCGGCCTGCCAGCGGCGCTGGCCAGTTACGCGCTGGTCGGCTGGTTCCTCGGCACGCAGAACGCGCGGGCGCCGCTGGCGATTCTGCTCAGCACCAACCTGATCAACATCGCCCTCAATCTGTGGTTCGTCATCGGTCTGGACTGGGGCGTGGTCGGTTCGGCCCGCGCTTCGGTGATCGCCGAATGGAGCGGCGCCCTGCTCGGCCTCTACATGACCCGCAAAGCCCTGCGCGCGTATCCGGGGCACATTGCCTGGGCGGCGTTGAAGCTGTGGCAGAGCTGGCGCCCGTTGCTGGCGGTCAATCGCGACATTTTCATCCGCAGCCTCGCCCTGCAATCGGTATTTTTCCTGATCACTGTGCAAGGCGCGCGGCTGGGCGATGCGACCGTCGCCGCCAACGCGTTGCTGCTCAACGGCTTGCTGCTGACCGCCCACGCCCTCGACGGTCTGGCCCACGCCGTCGAAGCCCTCTGCGGCCACGCCATCGGCGCGCGTGATCGCCTCGCGTTGCGTCGATCGTTGGTGGTGGCTGGCGGATGGTCATTGATCGCCAGCGTCGGTTTTGCCGTGCTGTTTCTGCTCGGCGGGCATCTGTTTATCGAGATGCAGACCAACATCCAGAGCGTGCGCGACACCGCATTTATCTACCTGCCCTACCTCGCCGTGCTGCCGTTGATTGCGGTGTGGAGCTACTTGCTCGATGGCCTGTTCATCGGCGCCACCCGCGCGCGGGAAATGCGCAATGGCATGTTGATGACCGTGGTTCTGCTGCTGCCCTTCGCCTGGGCGCTGCAAGGTCTGGGCAATCACGGCCTGTGGATAACGTTTCTGCTGTTCATGGTCTTGCGCAGCCTGACGCTCGGCGCGCAAGCGCTGTGGCTCAAACGCAATGACGGCTGGTTCAACGGCGGCGCTCACTGAGTGGGCGTGTGCTCGATGAAGCCGACCACCTGATCGAGCACCGGCGCCAATCGCCGCAACGGTCGCGACAGTGTCGCCACCAATGTGATGTGGCTGGGCCGCGAGTAATACAAATCTTGCACCGGCACCCCGGCTTCGCGCAGTTTGCGAGCGAGGCCGCCGCTGTTGCGCGTCGGATTGACCAGATCATCCTTGCTCGCGGCAATCAGCAACGCCGGTGGCGCGCCGCGACTGACATGGTTGATCGGCTGCGATTGCGGCGGCGAATTCGGCCAGAAAAACACCGGACGCACATCAGGGTTCTCGATCGGCAGAAAATCATACGGCCCGGCCAGACCGATCCATCCGCTGAGATCTTTCGGCGACATGCCGACCTTCCCCAGCAAATCGCCATCCAGCGCCAGCATCGCCGCGTTGTAGGCGCCGGAGCTGTGCCCCATCAAATACAGGCGCTGCGGGTTCCCTGAATATTCGCTGATGTGTGCCTTGGCCCACGCCACCGCCCGCGCGCCGTCTTCGAGAAACAGTGGATAACGCACCTGCGGATACAGCCGATAATCCGCAACCACTGCGACAGTTCCGCGCGACGCCAGCGCTTCGCCGACAAAGGTGTAGTCACCACGGTCGCCGCTGTTCCAGCTGCCGCCGTAGAAAAACACCACCACCGGCGCGTCCTTGAGCGGATGACGCGGCACATAGACGTCGAGCCTCTGCCGTGGATCATCGCCATAGGCAATGCCAGAGGTTTTATCGAAGGTCTCTTCGGGCGTCAGGGCGTTGAGCACCTTCACCGGCGAACAACCGCCCAGCACCAACAGTAAAATCCCGCCGATCAGCACGCCAAACCGTTGCCGCAAAGTGCCTGCCATGGATGCCGAACCTCTGATTCAGGGTTGATCGTTCTGCCACTGAAGACGCACATGGTCGAGCCCTTCCTGCTGGGTCAATCCCGCCGGCGGCGGCACCAACACAGCGCGCGGATGCAGCAAGCGTAGCCATAACCAGCCGTCGAGCACGCCACGGTCGCTGAAGCCCAGCGCCAGACCTTGTTGAACATGGGAGGCCATCGCCGCGTAGTCGGTTCCAAGCGATTGGCACCAGCGCCAGATGTGCTGCTCCAGCAGACAGGTTTGCAGGCGCTCGCGTTGCTGCGCGGTCAGATTTTCTTCAACCCCGAGCGGCGCCACCGCCAAGCGTGGATTGCGCAATTGCTGCCAGCCGTGACTGCCGATTGCCCGGTCGGCCCAGGTGCCGCCGTACCAACGTAACTGCTGGATTGGCCCGAGCCAGCGGCTCAATTCGCGGGCATCGCAAGCGTCGAAGAAATAGCTCGCAGTCTGGCGGTTGTAGAAACTCAGCAGCGCCCGGTGATGCAGGCCGAACGACACGGTGAGCATGCGCCGCAAGTGCTGCAGCAATTCCGCGCTCGACACTTCGCTATCCAGCAACAAGCCGCGCCAGGTCTGCGGGTCGCGCTGACAGCATTCCAGCAGCGCCTCGCTGTCGTGCAACTCGATCAATAAAGGCCCGTGCTCGCGCAGCGGTTGAAACTCCGTGGCATCGAACAGCCAGAAGTGCCGCAAGCCGGCAAACTCTTCACGCAGATTCTTCAGCGCCTGCGGTGCTTCCTGGACATCAAGCAGCAGCCATTGCGCCAGCGGGTCGAGCATGACGTCGCTCATCCGCGACCGCTCTGGTCGAGTTCACTGACCAACCGGCAGCTGCAGATTGATTCGCGACAATGGCTGTAACTGCCGCCGCCGGGGATCAGGCACAGCAGCAGCAACGGTTGCGCCGACTTCAGCCATTGCGGCAGGCCTTCGGTGATGATCTGCTCCGGCAACGGGGTATCTTGCTCAGGCTCTTCATCGGCCAGCGGCGCCTGTAAAACCCCGCTGATCACCGGTTGATCCGGATCGCCTTCAAGAAAACTCACCACCACCTCGACCCCTTCGCGCAGCAATGGCAACGCTTGGTCGGCCAACGCCGGCGCCAGCGGCAGCCAGCAATGACTGGCCGCAGCGCCTTCGCCCTGATACAGCCAGTCGAACTGCACCGCCACCGGCCGCGAGCGATCCGGACGCGGCTCGTCGACCGCCACCACCCAGGCCCGTTGCAAACTGTGCATGCGTGGGCGCGCGGGTACGGTTTCCGGTACCGGCGCGGCATCCTGCAAGACCGCGAAAATCCGGTTGGCGTAAGGCTGTTCGAGGGACATGTCAGCGTGATGTTCAACGCGGGACAGCAGCCATTCACGATTGCACTCGGCAAATGGATGCCCCGCCAGCGGCAACCAGCGGCCACTGCGCAAGCAGGCCAGATCGGTTTCGCCCTCGGCCCTCTGCGCCGCTTGCGTACCGCCCTCGCTCGGCGACCATGCGTTGTGCAATTGCCAGCGACGCACCGCCGGCGCTTCGTCTTCTATCACGTCAGCAAATTGCGCGGCACCGGCCCGAGGCAATTGCGCGACATCGTCACCGAACACCAGACAATGGCCGTCACGCCGATGCTCGAAGTGATAGTGGATGCCCGCCTGCGCGCACAACCGCTGCAGCAGTTGCAGGTCGGACTCGCGGTATTGGGTGCAGAACGCCAACGGCGGATAGTCGCCGCCCAGCTCGAAGCGTCGCTGCCCACCGCTGATCCCGTGTTCCTTGAGCACTTGCGCGAGAATCTGCGGCACCGAGCAACCACTGAACACCCGCTGACTGAAACGCAGCGCCAGGCAGTTCAATTTTGGCCCCAGCCGCGCGCGGCACAGGCGGACGCCCGGGCCATGCTCGTGCTGAACCAGGCTGTGCAATTGCCCGTGCACACCGTTGCGCAGCGCATCGAAATGCAGGAACACCGAACGGTGCAGCAGACCGGCGAGATCCAGTTGCACATCGTCGATCAACACATCGATCTCAAACGCAAAGGGTTCGCTGAGGGCTTCGTTACCGGTAAACGCCAGCACTTCGAAGGCGTCGGACAGACCCGCTACATCGAGACGAAAGGTCGGCTCGTTGACTGGATCAAACATAGGCGGATCTCTACAGGAGGGGCGGCCGGGGATTCTCGCCGAGACCCATGGCTGAGTAGAGTGCCGAAGTACAACTTAGGAAATGACCTACGCGAAAAGCAGACCGGATGACTTTGCTGGCCGGGATGGCCAAGGATTTCGCGGGGAAGTTGGGATATGTCCCACCGGGTTATCCGAATTTTCCACAGCCTGCGGGGAAAATTTCAGACAACCCGGTTTAAGGACAACCTGCCGTCAGGAAGACAGGTAGGAGGAGCGGGTCAGACCCAGACGCAAGGCATCGAGGAATTGCGTGCGCTCGCTGGCACTGATGCGGGCACTGGCGCACTTGTCGCGGTAGTGAGTCATCAGTTCTTCCGGCGACAAGTGCACGTAACGCAGCATGTCTTCGATGGTGTCGTGGGTCTCGATGCCGGCGTGGTACACGCTGCCATCGGCGTTCTGGTAGATGTTCACCGAGTCGGTATCACCGAACAGGTTGTGCATGTCGCCAAGGATTTCCTGATAGGCGCCCACGAGGAACACGCCCAGCAGGTAGTCTTCGCCTTCATTCAAACCGTGTACCGGCAGGCTGGTTTCGATGCTCTGCTCGTCGACGTACTGATTGATCTTGCCGTCGGAGTCGCAGGTCAGATCCTGCAGCACGGCACGGCGCAGCGGCTCTTCGTCGAGACGGTGCAGCGGGATGATCGGCAGTACCTGATCGATCGCCCAGGTGTCCGGCAGGCTCTGGAACACCGAGAAGTTGCAGATGTACTTGTCGGCCAGTTTGTCGTTGAGCTCGTCGAGCACCTGACGGTGCGAACGCTGACGCGCTTTCAGCGAGTTGTGCAGGCGACGGCACACGGCGAAGTAGCACTGCTCGGCCAGGGCTTTTTCAGCCAGGGTCAGCTTGCCGTCGGCGTACTGCGCGGCCACGTCGCTCATGTAGTGAGTCGCGCGCCAGTAGGTTTCGGTGACCATTTCAATGTCGGTCGGGCCGAGCAGGTCAACCAGCCACTGCACGGTTTCCGGCAACGCTTCCTTGTTTTCGATCTGCGGGATTTCGTCGTTGTGCTTCTCGACGTCAGTCACCTGCACCACCAGCATCGCGTGGTGCGCGGTCAGCGAGCGGCCGCTTTCGGAGAAGATGTGCGGATGCGGCAGGGCCTGCGCATCGCAGAATTCCTTGAGCATGCCGACCACAACACCGGCGTAATCGTCCATGTCGTAGTTGATCGAGCTGGCGTTGCGCGAGTGCGTGCCGTCGTAGTCGACGCCCAGACCGCCACCGACGTCGATGTGATCGACCGGCAGACCGAGGTTGCGCAGCTCGCCGTAGTAACGGATCGCTTCTTTGAAACCATGCTGATAGTCAGCCAGGTTGGCAATCTGCGAACCCATGTGGAAGTGCAGCAGGCGAATGCCCTGATCCAGACCGGCCGCGCGGAAGCGCTCGACCACCGACAGCAATTGCGCCGCCGACAGACCGAATTTGGATTTCTCGCCACCGGTGTCCGCCCACTTCGACGAGGCCAGCGACGACAGACGCACGCGCAGGCCGACCTGTGGCTTGACCTTCAGCGAGGCGGCTTCTTCGATCACCAGAGCGACTTCGGATTCTTTCTCAATGACGATGAATACGTTGTGGCCAAGCTTCTGCCCCATCAGCGCCAGACGAATGAACTCGCGATCCTTGTAACCGTTGCAGACGATGGTGCCGCCCTTCGGCGCCAGTGCCAGCACGGCCAGCAGCTCAGGCTTGGAGCCGGCTTCCAGACCAATGGACACGTCCTTGGTGGCGATGATGTTCTCGATCACCGCTTCTTGCTGGTTAACCTTGATCGGGTACAGCGCGGTGTACTTGCTCTGGTATTCCAGACGCTCGATGTTCGCATCGAAGGCGCCGGTCAACTGGCGGACACGGTCTTGCAGGATGTCGGGGAAACGAACCAGCAACGGCAAGGACAAACCGCTTTTGCGCAGTTGGTCGACTTGCTCGAACAGGTCGATAGGCGAGCTGCTCGGGCCGTTCGGACGAACTTCGACGCGACCGGCTTCATTGATCGCGAAATACCCGGCCCCCCAATGGCGAATCCCGTAAACACTGCGGCTGTCCGCAACTGTCCATTGGCTGCCATCGTCTTTACGTGTGCGTCGTACGGACATCGAAGTCCCCTATAAAGAAGTCATAGTGCGTCGCCTGAACGCAGGCTGGCGCAGTCTAAAGAATGAAAATGACGATTCGTCAGCGCGGCGGTAGACCGCGCTGACCGCGTGGAGTTTAGAAACCGGTCATGAACAGGCTCTGTGAAAACCATGGAGACGACGCCGGATCTGAATGAATTCAGCGCCGGATCAAGCCGCAGATGGATTTCACAGAGGCTGCTAGCCGCCGGACTTCTTCGCTTTGAAACCGTGCTTGATCAGCTCAGCCAAGAGTAGCTCGACATGATCGCCCTGGATTTCGATGATCCCGTCTTTCAGCGCCCCGCCAGTGCCGCAACGTTTCTTCAACGTTGTCGCCAACTCTTTGAGCGCGTCTTCGGCCAGTGGCACGCCGGTGATGGTGGTCACCGTCTTGCCGCCGCGGCCCTTGCTCTCGCGACGCACGCGGGCAATGCCGTCCCCTGCCGGGATCACGGTTTGTTTGCAGATACAGGCGTCCACCGGCTTACTGCATTCCGGGCAATGACGACCTGCGTCGGTGGAAAATACCAGGCCACCAAGGGCGGCGAAGGATGCGGCTTTTTTGGCCACCGGCAATCCTCTTGGGAGGACAAAGACTGATCGCGACCTTGGGCAAGGTCATCGACCGCGAAGCCCCACTCAGGCAGGGGCAGCGCTACTGCACCGGATATCGATTCCTGGACGGCTCAATTGCTGAAATGTAGGAGCTGCCGAAGGCTGCGATCTTTTGATCTTTTTTAAAGGCCAAGATCAAAAGATCGCAGCCTTCGGCAGCTCCTACAGATTCCCCACAGGCCAGCAGTCAATCAGGCCAACCTCAAACTATTCGGTGCAGCTTGAAAAGGTCGCGCAGTGTAACGGCAAAAAACCCGATTGCTAAGTGCCAATCAGCGCCAATTTATGTGTTCTTTGCGACGTCGCTTTGTTGCGCCTTGAGATAGCGCTTCAACGCGGCCAGCGAGTCCGGGCAGTAAGGCTTTTCCCGGATTTCCTGCATGACCTGCTCGACCGGAATAAAGCGCGCTTCCAGCACCTCTTCCGGCTGCAGTTTCAGCGGGCCGTCCCAGACGGCGGAAAACGCCGAACACCAGAGACGGTTGCCAGTGTCTTCGAAGTAGAAATGATCGTGGGCGGTCAACTCCACACCGCTGACGCCCAACTCTTCTTCCAGCTCACGGGCGGCCGACTCGGCGTAAGTCTCGTCAGCCTGCACCATGCCACCCGCCGCGACATCCCAATAACCGGGATAAATCGCCTTGCTCAAAGTGCGCCGATGCACGCAAAGCTCACCGGCGGAATTGAACAGCATGATGTAAGTGCCGCGACCGATCAGCCCGCGTTCGCGCAGATCGGCGCGCACCAGAGCGCCGAGCAGGTTGTCCTGCTCGTCGACCCAGGCAATTTGTTCGGCATCGGAGGCGGCACGGTGCGCCGCCTCTTTCGCGCTATCGGACATGACTCATCCCTGATTAAGCAGTTGACGCAGATCGATCACAGCAGCGTTCGCACGGGAAATATAGTTGGCCATGACCAGCGAGTGGTTGGCCAGCACGCCGAAGCCGCTACCGTTAAGAATCATAGGACTCCACACCGGTTCCTGCGAGGCTTCCAGTTCACGAATGATCTGACGCACGCTGACGGTGGCGTTCTTCTTCGCCAGTACATCGGCGAAGTCTACTTCGATAGCGCGCAGCAAGTGCGACAGCGCCCAGGCCTGACCGCGTGCTTCGTAGAAGACGTTGTCGATCTGCATCCACGGCGTCTCGACGATTTCCTCATCGACCTGCGGCACTTCACCCACCGCCGGGGTTTCGGTTTTCAGCGCGGTGTTCAGCTTGACCCGACCGACACTGGCCGACAGACGTTGCGACAGCGAACCCAGACGGGTGCCGACATCGCCCAGCCAGTTGTTCAGGTTGTCAGCACGCGCATAAAACAGTGCGTTTTTCTGGCTCGGATCCGACAGGCGCGCCTGATAACGGCTCAGCGAGTTGATGCCCTCCTGATACTCGGACTCGCTGGAAGGCAGAACCCAGCTCTTGTTGTCGAAGTTGAAACGCGGCTCGGCCTTGGCCAGATCGGCGTCTTCCGCCGACTGCGATTGCGAACGGGCGAAGTCTTTACGCAGGGCACGGGTCAGGTCACGCACCTGAACCAGCACGCCGTATTCCCAGCTCGGCGTGTTGTCCATCCACAGGCCTGGCGGGAAGCGGTCGTTGGAAATGTAGCCGCCCGGTTTGTTGAGCAAGGTGCCGGCGACGGTCTTCAGAGTTTCGACCGTGGTGTAGCCGATGACCATTTGCTTGCCTTCTTTCTCGGCAGCCACTTGCGCGTTTTGTGCGACCGGAAACAGCGCCGGCTCCTGGCTCCAGTACCAGCCGAGGCCGATGGTCACCAGCAGATAAATGCCGATCAGCGTGGCCAATGCGCGGCTGAACAGCAGCCCGCCAACATAGCTGCGGGTGGCCGACTTGGGCTCGGCGGCACGTTCAGGCGCGCTGCCCGCGCGGTTTTTCCAGTCCAGCATGGCGATATCCTTTCAATCACTTGGGTTCAACGGTTCGACCACAACCATACAACAACGTGCCAGAGCCGGGCACCCGCGAGTAAAGATAAGCCGCAAATCATGCGGGCGAATGACGCTTCGCGCCGAACTAAGGGTTTCCCTGATAGCCGAGGGCCGATCACCCGCATGCAGGCGCTTGAAAACAATCGAAAAGCGCACTCACCGCGATGATAAAAGTGCGGGCAAAAAATTCATCCGAAAACTACCCGACCTCTATTACGCTCCCGGCACACGGGGGCTTCACCGACGAGCAGGTCGAAAACAAAACCGATCGGTCAGAAACTGAATGATGACGCATTGCAGATTATTGCAGTACGACGCTCGTGTAAGGGAAAAGAGGTGCTAGCATAGAGCCACCAGTCGCCCTCAGCATGCAGCCTAACTAGTAGTCAGGATATGACCGAGCCAGAAGACCCCAGCCGTGAGCGTCTCAAGCACCACTTTGCCCAGCGGGTAATTCATCAGGCACGTCAGATTCTTGAGATATGGCAGCGCCTGCAACGCAGTGAGTGGTCCACCGTTGACCTCGCCGAACTGAGCGAGGCGAACTTGCGCCTGCTGCGTTTTGCCGAGCGCTTCGAACAGCCCGAACACACGCAACTGGCGCACCACATCAGTCAATCGCTGCAAGCAGTGGATGCCAATCGCGGCCGTCTCAGCAGCGGTCTGATCACCGACCTCAATCGTTTGATGCAGCGCTTGTCGCGCACCGGCCTGCGTCATGGCGATCAACTCGACCAGACCTTCCTGCCGCCGCTGCGCAAGCCGATCTACGTGATGCTGCAGGATCACGACCGCGCCGAGCGTCTGGCCAAACAACTGGAATTCTTCGGTCTCAGCGCGCAGGCGCTGGACAGCGTGGCAGCCTTTCGTTCGTCGATGGTCGAGCGCTTGCCCGCAGCCATCGTCATGGACGTGGACTTCAGCGGGGCCGGCATCGGCCTGAAACTCGCCGCCGAAGCGCAGGTCGGTCTGGATGAACCGCTGCCGCTGCTGTTCTTCAGCCTGCACGAAACCGACACCCCGACCCGCCTCGCCGCCGTGCGCGCCGGCGGCCAGGAATTCCTCACCGGCACCCTTGAAGCGTCGAGCCTGCTGGAGAAAATCGAGGTCCTCACCTGCGTCGCCCAGTACGAACCTTATAAAGTGCTGATCATCGACGACTCGCGTGCGCAGGCCCTGCACACCGAGCGTCTGCTCAACAGCGCCGGCATCGTCACGCGCACGCTGATTGAACCGATTCAGGCGATGGCCGAACTGGCGGATTTCCAGCCGGATCTGATCATCCTCGACATGTACATGCCGGCCTGCACCGGCACCGAGCTGGCCAAAGTGATTCGCCACAACGATCGTTATGTCAGCGTGCCGATCATCTATCTGTCGGCCGAGGACGATCTGGACAAACAGCTCGACGCGATGAGCGAGGGCGGCGATGACTTCCTGACCAAACCGATCAAGCCGCGCCACCTGATCACCACCGTGCGCAACCGCGCCGCCCGCGCGCGCAACCTGAAAGCACGGATGGTGCGCGACAGCCTTACCGGTCTGTACAACCACACGCACATTCTGCAATTGCTCGAAGACTGCTCGTTCCGCGCCCGCCGCGAGAGCAAGCCGCTGAGCTTTGCGATGCTCGACATCGACCACTTCAAACGGGTCAACGACAGCCACGGCCACCCGATGGGCGACCGCGTGATCAAGAGCCTCGCACTGTTCCTCAAGCAGCGTCTGCGCAAGACCGATTTCATCGGCCGTTACGGCGGCGAAGAATTCGCCATCGTCATGCCCGACACCGATATAGAGGCTGCGCACAAAGTGCTCGACGAAATCCGCCAGCGCTTCGCCGAAATCCATTACCCGGCACAACCGCAGGATTTGTGGTGCACCTTCAGCGCCGGCGTGGTGGAAATGCACGACGACTGCGACAGCCTGATGATGGCCAGCCAGGCCGACGAGGCGCTGTACCGCGCCAAGGGTGCCGGGCGCAATCGCGTGCAGTCGGCGCGGGAATCAAAGCAAAGTGCCACCTTTTCATCAGATTCCACTGATTCGGTCATAACCCTGTAACAGAACCGCAATAAATTCAGGCGCTTACCATTTCTGCCGTTGGTAGTCGTCATGCGCCTGAAGTTGCTCACCAATCTCAATACCCTGCTGCTGGTCGCCGTGTGTGTCGCACTCGGCGCCACGCTGTGGTGGTCGCAAAAAGCCCTCGAACGCCCGTATCTATTGATGGAGCGGTATCTGGGGTTGTCACAGCAATTTCAGAACGAGGTCGCTCGTAACGTCGAGGACTACCTCGCCAGCGGCGACGCCTTGCGCCTGAGCGCCGCCAGTCAGGCCATTGATGGCTTGCACAAAGAACTCGGCGAACTGCCGCCGGCGCTGGCCGATACCCTGCGCCCGAGCCTGGCGGAGCTGGATGAATTCAGCAAAACCGATCTGCTCGCCGCCGGCAAACTGGCCGGTGATCCGCAGGCCTTGCTGTTGCAGGCCGAGCGCGAATTGAGCGCCAGCCTTGAGCAACTCAGCACCTACGCCAACGGCAACTCGGGTTACCTGACGCCGCTGCTTGCCGCCTCGCAACATCTCGGCAAATTGTCGCTGGCACGGGACAAACTGGTCAGCAGCGGGCGCAGTGAATTGGCGGCGGACGTTGAGCGTGAAGTCAGCAACATCAGCACGCAGGCGCAAGCGATTGATGCCCTGCCCTTGCTCGGCGTTGTCGCGAAAAGCGAATCCGGCAGCGACGATTTCGCCGCGATGATGGGCATCGAGAACACTGAAAAAGCCGTCGCCGAAGATGCCGGTGTCGGCCTCAAACGCGAACTCAACAGCCTGCTCGGTCGTTATCCGGCAGAGCTGGCGCGCACCCGCGAGCAGATCCAGAAACGCAGCGATCTCAGCGCCGCCACCCACCAGAAAATCGCCGCCGTGCAGCAGGCCATCGCCGGACTCGAGCCGGTGGTGCGTGCGCAGCACGGACAAATTCAAGGCGAAGTCCGCCTGATGCAGGGGGTAATGATCGGCCTGATTCTGCTGATCGCACTGTTGATCGATACCTTACAGCGGCGGCTCTCGCGCACCCTGACCAACCTCGCTCCAGCGCTGTCGACCTGGGCTGAAGGCGATTTCAGCCGCGACATTCATCTGGGCAAAACCAACCGCGAACTGCGAGACATCGAGGCTTCGCTCAATCGCTTGCGCGCCTATCTGGTGGATCTGGTCGGGACGATTCGCGGCAATGCGGAGCAAGTCGCGGGCAGCAGCCGCACCCTCGCCGAGCTGAGCAACGATTTGCACAGCGGCGCCGAGCATCAGGCCGGCGACACCGCGCTGATCCGCGATTCCCTCGGCGAACTGGAGGCGACGATTCAACAAGTGGCCGGTGACGCGCGACAGGCCGCCGATGCCAGCCGTCATGCCGGACTGGCCGTCGAACATGGCCAAACCGTGATTGGCCAGAGCCTGACCGGGCTGCACGCCTTGGTCGGTGAAGTGCAAGGCAATGCGCAGATGATCGAACATCTGGCTGAGGAGTCGGCGACCATTGGCGGCGTGTTGACGGTGATTCGCTCGATTGCCGATCAGACCAATTTGCTCGCGCTGAACGCGGCGATTGAAGCGGCGCGGGCCGGGGAAATGGGTCGTGGTTTTGCCGTGGTCGCCGAGGAAGTGCGTTCGCTGGCGCAGCGGACAGCCGGGGCCACGGCGGAGATTCAGACGTTGATTGCCGGCCTGCAAACGGCGGCGCGGCAATCGGTCGAAGGCATGCGCGCGCAGGTCGAACACGCCGAAGCCACGGCCAGTCAGGCACAAGCAGCGGACGGAGCGCTGGATAAAATTGTTGGCGCGATCCAGACCATTTCCGACACGGCCATCCGCATTGCCGACGTGACGGCGCAGCAAAGTGGCGCGGTCAGTGAGATTCGCGATCACAGTGAGCGAATTCATCAGTTGGGTGGGGATAACTTGCTGCGGATCGGTCGTGGGCGCGAACAGGGCGAAAATCTGCTGGTTCTCGGCGGCCAGCTGCATACCGCCGTTCAAGCCTTCCGCGTCTGACAAAAATCCCTGTAGGAGCTGCCGAAGGCTGCGATCTTTTGATCTTGCACCTGAAAATCAAAAGATCGCAGCCTTCGGCAGCTCCTACAAGGATTGCCACAAATGACCGGATCCAGACCCTCGGTCACATATTTTGCGCAAACATCGCCCATCGTGCTGGCTATTGCATAGAACTGGACAGTCACAAAGTCTTTGCGGCATAGTCGCCGGGTTCTGAACATTGCTCACCCATAACAAGGACACGCAGATGGCAACCCTACTGGTGCTGCACGGCCCCAACCTGAACCTGCTCGGCACCCGCGAACCCGGTACTTACGGTTCAACGACCCTGGCGCAGATCAATCAGGATCTGGAGCGCCGCGCCCGTGAAGCCGGCCACCATCTGCTGTATCTGCAAAGCAATGCCGAGTACGAATTGATCGACCGGATCCACGCCGCGCGCGGCGAAGGTGTGGATTTCATCCTGATCAATCCAGCAGCTTTTACACACACAAGTGTCGCATTACGTGACGCGCTGCTGGGAGTGAGCATCCCATTCATCGAAGTGCATTTGTCCAACGTGCACAAACGCGAACCTTTCCGCCATCACTCTTACTTCTCCGACGTAGCGGTGGGAGTGATCTGCGGCCTTGGCGCCAGCGGTTACCGACTGGCCCTGGAGGCTGCACTAGAACAGCTTGAAACACCGGCAACGACTTGAAATACAAGCGTTAAGCGCCCCTGACCGACCCTTGGGAGTTGATGATTCATGGATATCCGTAAAGTTAAGAAATTGATCGAATTGCTGGAAGAGTCCGGCATCGACGAGCTCGAGATCAAGGAAGGCGAAGAGTCCGTACGCATCAGCCGTCACAGCAAAACCCCGGCTCAGCAGTATTACGCGCCGGCTCCGATGCAAGCACCGGCTGCCGCACCTGTTGCTGCTCCGGTAGCGGCTGCAGCCCCGGTTGCCGCTGCTGCGCCAGCGCTGAACGGCACTGTTGCCCGTTCGCCGATGGTCGGCACGTTCTACCGTAAATCTTCGCCAGCTTCGCCAGCCTTCGTTGAAGTCGGCCAGACCGTGAAGAAAGGCGACACTCTGTGCATCGTCGAAGCCATGAAGATGATGAACCACATCGAAGCTGAAACCAGCGGTGTGATCGAGTCCATCCTCGTCGAAGACGGCCAGCCGGTTGAGTACGACCAACCGCTGTTCACCATCGTTTGAACTGCGGAGAGCCTTTGATGACTGCGAAGTTGGAAAAAGTTCTGATCGCGAACCGCGGTGAGATCGCCCTGCGGATTCTGCGTGCCTGCAAAGAGATGGGCATCAAGACCGTCGCCGTTTACTCCAAGGCCGACAAAGAGCTGATGCACCTGGGTCTGGCAGACGAATCCGTCTGCATCGGCCCGGCGTCTGCCGCTCAGTCCTACCTGCACATCCCGGCCATCATCGCTGCCGCTGAAGTGACTGGCGCTACCGCCATTCACCCAGGCTACGGTTTCCTCGCGGAAAACGCCGATTTTGCCGAGCAAGTCGAGAACTCCGGCTTCGCTTTCATCGGCCCGAAAGCCGACACCATTCGCCTGATGGGCGACAAGGTTTCGGCCAAGCACGCGATGATCGAAGCAGGTGTGCCAACCGTTCCAGGTTCCGACGGCCCATTGCCGGAAGACGAAGAAACGGCGCTGCGCATTGGTCGTGAAGTCGGCTACCCGGTGATCATCAAAGCCGCTGGCGGCGGTGGTGGTCGCGGCATGCGCGTGGTGCATAAAGAAGAAGACCTGATCGCCTTCGCCAAACTGACCCGCACCGAAGCTGGCGCGGCGTTCGGCAACCCGATGGTGTATCTGGAAAAATTCCTGACCAACCCGCGCCACGTCGAAGTTCAGGTGCTGTCCGACGGCCAGGGTCATGCGATCCACCTGGGCGACCGCGATTGCTCGCTGCAACGTCGTCACCAGAAAGTTCTCGAAGAAGCGCCGGCACCGGGCATCGACGAGAAGGCTCGCGAAGAAGTACTGGCTCGCTGCGTCAAGGCGTGCATCGACATCGGCTACCGCGGCGCGGGTACTTTCGAGTTCCTGTACGAGAACGGTCGTTTCTACTTCATCGAAATGAACACCCGTGTTCAGGTGGAGCACCCGGTTTCGGAAATGGTCACCGGCATCGACATCGTCAAGGAGATGCTCAGCATCGCCGCTGGCAACAAGCTGTCGTTCACTCAGGATGATGTGGTAATCCGCGGTCACTCGCTGGAATGCCGGATCAACGCTGAAGACCCGAAAACCTTTATGCCGAGCCCGGGTACGGTCAAGCATTTCCACGCTCCAGGCGGCAACGGCGTTCGCGTCGATTCGCACCTGTACAGTGGCTATGCCGTTCCACCGAACTACGACTCGCTGATCGGCAAGCTGATCACTTACGGCGCGACCCGCGACGAAGCCATGGCGCGCATGCGCAATGCCCTGGACGAAATCGTGGTTGACGGGATCAAGACCAACATCCCGCTGCACCGTGATCTGGTTCGTGACGAAGGCTTCTGCAAGGGCGGTGTGAACATTCACTACCTCGAGCACAAGCTGGCTGGCGAGAAGCACTAAGCTTCAGCCCGCACCAGACAAAGCCGCCCTCGGGCGGCTTTGTTGTTTCTGCAGCAAAGTCAAAAGATCGCAGCCTTCGGCAGCTCCTACATTGGAATGCAAACTCCTGTAGGAGCTGCCGAAGGCTGCGATCTTTTGATCTTCAAGCATGTTCGTGTTCTGCCGCGCGCTCGCGTAAACTTGCGCGCTTCTCGCCGGCCGCTAGGCTGCAATCAATATTTTTCAAAGGTGCCCGCCATGCCTTGGCTGCAAGTACGTCTCGCCATCAGCCCGGAACAAGCCGAAACCTACGAAGACGCTTTCCTTGAAGTGGGCGCCGTGTCGGTGACCTTCATGGACGCTGAAGATCAGCCGATCTTCGAACCGGAACTCAATACCACCCCGCTGTGGGCGCACACTCATCTGCTGGCGCTGTTTGAGGGCGGCACCGAACCGGCACCGGTTCTGGCCCATCTCGAACTGCTGACCGGCAGCCCGCTGCCCGAGCATCACAGCGAAGTCATCGAAGATCAGGATTGGGAACGCAGCTGGATGGACGGTTTTGAGCCGATGCGTTTCGGTCAGCGTCTGTGGATTGTGCCGAGCTGGCACGCCGCGCCGGAGCCTGACGCGGTCAACCTGCTGCTCGATCCGGGCCTGGCTTTCGGCACCGGCACCCACCCGACCACCGCGCTGTGCCTGGAATGGCTCGACGGTCAGGATCTGAAAGACTGCAACGTGCTCGATTTCGGTTGCGGTTCGGGGATTCTGGCCATTGCCGCCCTGTTGCTCGGCGCGAAAGAAGCGGTCGGCACCGACATCGATGTGCAGGCGCTGGAAGCATCGCGCGACAACGCCGGGCGCAACAACATCGCTGATGAACTGTTCCCGCTGTACCTGCCGGAAGATCTGCCGCAGGTGCAAGCCGATGTGCTGGTCGCCAATATTCTCGCCGGCCCGCTGGTTTCGCTGGCGCCGCAACTGTCCAGCCTGGTGAAATCCGGTGGCCGTCTGGCGTTGTCGGGCATTCTTGCCGAGCAAGGTGATGAAGTCGCCGCCGCTTACGCGCAGGATTTCGACCTCGACCCGATCGCCAATCGCGATGGCTGGGTGCGCATCACCGGCCGTCGGCGCTAATATGACCGCCTGCACAATCCGGATCGCCGCATGACCGACAGCTTCGTCACCCAGTGCCCGCATTGCCAAACCAGTTTCCGTGTCAGCCATGCTCAATTGAGCGTGGCCCGCGGGGTGGTTCGCTGCGGCTCTTGTCTGCAAGTGTTCAACGCGGCCAAACAGCTGCTGGAGCAACACGCCGGCAAGGACGCGGTGACGCCGGTCGCGCCATCGATTGTCGAGCCTGCGCCGATTGTCGAGGCCGCGCCCGTTATCGAGCCGCCGCCCATCATCGAGCCGCCCGCACCGCGCGCCATCAGCCAAAAACAGTGGAGCGCGTCCGAGCTTGACCTCGACAGCCTCGATCTGGACGAAGAACTCGCCCGCCTCGAACAACGGGAAATCCAGCCGACCACCGAATTCGGTCGTCAACGCGAAGATTCCCTGAGTGCTCGCCGCGACAGCCCTGAGCCGGATGAAACGGTCTGGCGCGACACTCTTTTCAGCGAACGCGCCGATGAGCACGCCGCCGAACACGAAGAGCACGAAGAACACGAGCCAGAAACCGTCGACATCGAGCCGGTGAAATCCGCGCGCACCGAGCCTTCGTTGTCGCTGGAACCGGTGGATCTCGACGACGAGCCGGCCATCCCGCAATTGCGCCTGCACGACCCGATCGATCCGAACGCCCGTCGCGAACGTTTGTCCGCCAGCGACGACAGCGAAGACGACGACCTGCCAACGATCACCCCATTGCGCAAAAAGCGTGACCGCGCAGACCCCGGCGTGCGCGCCGAAGTCCTGCAGGATCTGACCGACGACCCGCTGCAACTCGACTGGCAGAAGCGCCGCTCGCCGTGGGGCCGGCGCATGCTTTGGCTGTTGTTGGTGCTGCTGGCGGCGGGTGGTCTCGGCGCGCAGTACGTTGCTTACCATTTCGACGAACTGGCGCGGCAGGATCAATACCGGCCATGGTTCCAGGAGATCTGCCCGCAGATCGGCTGCACTGTGCCGTCGAAAGTCGACATTGCCCGCATTAAAAGCAGCAATCTGGTGGTGCGCAGCCATCCGGAGTTCAGCGGTGCCTTGGTGGTCGACGCGATCATCTATAACCGCGCGACATTCTCGCAGCCGTTTCCGCTGCTGGAACTGCGTTTCGCCGACCTCAACGGTCACTTGATTGCCAGTCGTCGGTTCAAACCCGGCGAATACCTGAGCGGCGATCTCGAAGGATTGGCGGAAATGCCACCACAGACGCCGATCCACATTGCGCTGGATATTCTCGATCCAGGCCCGAAAGCGGTGAATTACAGCCTGAGTTTTCACTCGCCCGAGTGAATCGCTTCACCGTTTCTCGATTGACGGCAGTTTTCTGACTGAGCGGCGGGCAACCAAACCGCTGGCAATAACAGAATAACTGTTCAGATTTTGTTCAATTCAGCCTTTATCCAGTCATCGAGAGCGGGTATCATGCCAACCCTTTTTCGAACTCTCATGATCCGGCCCCACTTCAGGGAAGTCCTATGTCGGCGGTACGCATCGGCCCATACATATTGCAGAACGGCTTGATTCTCGCCCCGATGGCGGGTGTCACCGATCAGCCCTTTCGTCAGCTGTGCAAGCGTTTGGGCGCAGGGCTTGTAGTCTCGGAAATGGTCACCAGCGACATGAGCTTGTGGAACACCCGCAAGTCGCGCATGCGCATGATCCACGAAGGCGATCCCGAGCCACGCTCGGTACAGATTGCCGGTGGCGACGCGCAGATGCTGGCGGATGCAGCCCGGGCCAACGTTGAGCTGGGCGCACAGATTATTGATATCAACATGGGTTGCCCGGCAAAGAAGGTCTGCAACAAGGCCGCCGGTTCCGCGTTGTTGAAAGATGAAGCACTGGTGACCGAGATCCTGCAGGCCGTTGTGGCTGCGGTTGATGTGCCGGTCACCCTGAAGATCCGCACCGGTTGGGATCGCGACAACAAGAACGGTCTGACCGTGGCGAAGATCGCCGAGCAGGCCGGGATCACCGCGCTGGCAGTGCATGGCCGCACTCGCGCCGATCTGTACAAAGGTGAAGCCGAATACGACACGATTGCCGCGATCAAGCAGGCCGTGTCGATTCCGGTGTTTGCCAATGGCGACATTGATTCGCCGGAGAAGGCCCGTTACGTGCTCGACGCGACCGGAGCCGATGGCCTGTTGGTAGGCCGCGCCGCCCAAGGGCGGCCATGGATTTTTCGCGAGATCGATCATTACCTGCGCACGGGCGAGAAATTGCCGGCGCCGCAGTTGATCGAAGTGGAACACATACTGCTAGAGCATCTGGCCGCACTTCACGCTTTCTATGGGGATGTGATGGGCGTGCGCATTGCGCGCAAGCATGTGGGCTGGTATCTCGCAACCTTGCCGGGCGCCAAGGAGTTTCGCGCCCACTTCAATCGTTTGGATGGTACGGAAACACAATGCGCCAATGTTCGGGAGTTCTTCGCCGAGCATTACAAGAGCCTGACAGGGGACGAAGAAGGGGTGGCCGCATGACGATGATGACCGAGACTTTAGTGAGTGGAACAGCACCCGTGAGCGACAACGTGAATTTGAAACAGCACCTCAATACCCCGAGCGAAGAAGGTCAGACCCTTCGCGGGAGTGTCGAGAAGGCGCTGCACAATTATTTCGCCCACCTTGAGGGCGCGTCCGTCACGGATGTGTACAACCTGGTGCTCTCCGAAGTCGAGGCGCCCCTGCTCGAAAGCGTGATGAATTACGTCAAGGGCAACCAGACCAAGGCCAGCGAGCTGCTCGGTCTCAACCGAGGCACGCTGCGCAAGAAACTCAAGCAGTACGATCTGCTGTAAGCATTCAATCAAACCAGAAAGGCGCCCGCGTAAAAAACGGTCGCCTTTTTTGCTGACTTCCTTTGCTTTTGATGGAAATTGAGATGACCGACCAGACTACCCGCCTGCCGATCCGCCGCGCCTTGATCAGCGTTTCCGACAAGACCGGGATCCTCGAATTCGCCAAGGAGCTTGAAGCTCTGGGCGTCGAGATCCTCTCCACCGGCGGAACGTTCAAGCTGCTGCGCGACAACGGTGTTGCCGCAGTGGAAGTCGCGGATTACACCGGTTTCGCCGAGATGATGGACGGTCGGGTGAAAACCCTGCACCCGAAAATCCACGGCGGCATCCTCGGTCGTCGCGGTATCGATGACGCGATCATGAACGAGCACGGCATCAAGCCGATCGATCTGGTTGCCGTTAACCTCTACCCGTTCGAAGCCACCATCAACAAGCCAGGTTGCGACCTGCCGACCGCGATCGAAAACATCGATATCGGCGGCCCGACCATGGTGCGTTCGGCAGCGAAAAACCACAAAGACGTCGCGATCGTGGTGAATGCCAGCGATTACGCCAGCGTGCTGGAAGGCCTCAAAGCCGGTGGCCTGACCTACGCTCAGCGCTTCGATCTGATGCTCAAAGCCTTCGAACACACCGCTGCCTACGACGGCATGATCGCCAACTACATGGGCACCGTGAATCAGGCCGCTGAAACCCTGAGCACCGAAGGCCGCAGCGAATTCCCGCGCACCTTCAACAGCCAGTTCATCAAGGCCCAGGAAATGCGCTACGGCGAGAACCCGCACCAGAGCGCGGCGTTCTACGTTGAAGCCAAACCCGCCGAAGTCGGCATCGCCACCGCGACCCAACTGCAAGGCAAAGAACTCTCGTACAACAACGTGGCCGACACCGACGCCGCGCTGGAATGCGTGAAGAGCTTCGTCAAACCCGCCTGCGTCATCGTCAAGCACGCCAACCCGTGCGGCGTGGCCGTCAGCCCGGACGCTGAAGGCGGCATCCGTCAGGCCTACGAACTGGCATACGCCACCGACACCGAGTCGGCGTTCGGCGGCATCATCGCCTTCAACCGTGAACTGGATGCCGAGACCGCCAAGGCGATCGTCGAGCGTCAGTTCGTTGAAGTGATCATCGCCCCAAGCGTCAGCGAAGAAGCCCGCGCCATTGTTGCGGCGAAAGCCAACGTGCGCCTGCTGGCCTGCGGCGAGTGGTCGGCTGACCGCGCTGCAGCGTGGGACTACAAGCGCGTCAACGGCGGCCTGCTGGTACAGAGCCGCGACATCGGCATGATCAGCGCCGATGACCTGAAAGTCGTGACCAAACGTGCGCCGACCGAGCAGGAAATCCACGACCTGATCTTCGCCTGGAAAGTTGCCAAATACGTTAAATCCAACGCCATCGTCTACGCCAAGAACCGTCAGACCATCGGTGTCGGCGCGGGCCAGATGAGCCGCGTAAACTCGGCGCGTATCGCTGCGATCAAGGCTGAGCACGCTGGTCTGCAAGTCGCCGGTTCGGTGATGGCCTCGGACGCGTTCTTCCCGTTCCGCGACGGTCTGGATAACGCAGCCAAGGTCGGTATCACTGCGGTGATCCAGCCGGGCGGCTCGATGCGTGACGCTGAAGTGATTGCCGCCGCTGACGAAGCCGGCATCGCTATGGTCTTCACCGGCATGCGCCACTTCCGTCACTGATTTTTCGCTCCCTCTGCATGCTGGAGTCATGTAGGAGCTGCCGCAGGCTGCGATCTTTTGATCTTGTCTTTTAAAAGAGCAACATCAAAAGATCGCAGCCTGCGGCAGCTCCTACAGGGTTTGAATGCTGAGGTCTGGTAGCGCCCCACAGTTTTTTGAGGTTTTTGAAATGAATGTTTTGATCATTGGCAGCGGTGGCCGTGAACACGCTCTGGCCTGGAAAGTGGCTCAGGATCCGCGCGTGCAGAAGGTTTTTGTTGCACCGGGCAACGCTGGCACCGCCATTGAAGCCAAGTGCGAAAACGTCGCCATCGACGTGCTGGCCCTTGAGCAACTGGCCGACTTCGCCGAGAAAAACGTTTCCCTGACCATCGTCGGCCCGGAAGTGCCGCTGGTGGCTGGCGTCGTTGACCTTTTCCGCTCGCGTGGTCTGGATTGCTTCGGCCCGACTGCCGGCGCTGCACAGCTGGAAGGCTCGAAAGCCTTCACCAAGGATTTCCTCGCCCGTCACAAGATCCCGACGGCCGACTACCAGAATTTCACCGAGATCGAGCCGGCCCTGGCTTATCTGCGTGAAAAAGGCGCACCGATCGTGATCAAGGCCGATGGCCTGGCCGCCGGTAAAGGCGTGATCGTCGCCATGACCCTGGCCGAAGCCGAAGACGCCGTGCGCGACATGCTCGCTGGCAACGCTTTCGGTGACGCCGGTTCGCGCGTGGTGATCGAAGAGTTCCTCGACGGCGAAGAAGCGTCGTTCATCGTCATGGTCGACGGCAAAAACGTGCTGCCGATGGCCACCAGCCAGGATCACAAACGTGTGGGCGACGGCGACAGCGGCCCGAACACGGGCGGCATGGGTGCTTACTCCCCTGCCCCGGTGGTCACTGCCGACGTGCACAAGCGCGTGATGGATCTGGTGATCTGGCCGACCGTGCGAGGCATGGCTGAGGAAGGCAACGTCTACACCGGTTTCCTTTATGCCGGTCTGATGATCGACAAGGCCGGTAACCCGAAAGTCATCGAGTTCAACTGCCGCTTCGGCGACCCGGAAACCCAACCGGTGATGCTGCGCCTGCAATCGAGCCTGGTGCTGTTGGTCGAAGCCGCGCTGGCGCAAGCGCTGGACAAGGTTGAAGCACAGTGGGATCCACGCCCGAGCGTCGGCATCGTGCTGGCCGCTGGCGGCTACCCGGGCGACTACGCCAAGGGCGCGGCGATCAACGGTCTCGACGCAGCGGCGAAGCTGGAAGGCAAAGTCTTCCACGCCGGTACTGCGCTGAAGGATGGCCAGGTTGTCACCGCCGGTGGTCGCGTACTCTGCGCCACTGCAATGGGCGCAAGCGTCGGTGAAGCGCAGCAGCAAGCGTACAAGCTGGCAGCAGCCATCGACTGGGAAGGCAGCTTCTACCGCAAGGACATTGGCTACCGCGCCATTGCCCGTGAACGTGGCGAAACCCAGGAATAAGCTGTTCATCAAGTCCGGCGAGGGATACCGTTCCTCGCCGGGCTGTTCCGCCGCGGCGCATCGTTATATTCTGGCATCAACCTACGAAGGGATTTCGCCGTGCGCTGGCTCAGGATTGCCATAAGCTTCACCGTCACGATGCTGACCTTGCTCTGCATGCTTCCGGCCCAGGCCGCACAAGGCAGTGGCTGGTCGGTATTGCTCGACGATCAGGGCAATCTGCAACTGAGCGACATCCGCTCCGCTCGCTATACCAATCAATTCAGCCCCATCGACCTTGAGCGCCTCACCGCGTCCGAGCCCGATGGTGCACTGTGGCTGCGCTTCAGACTGGCGCCGGGCAAGCACGAACAAGTGCTGCGCATCTTCGCCCCTGACCTGTCACAGCTCAGTCTTTACGTGCTCGACGGCGACCAGTTGATCGAGCAACGCAACACCGGCACCGAGCAACCGCAGGCCGAACGACCGTTGCCCAGCAGCGACTTCATGCTCGCCCTGCCGCAAAGCGACAAACCCCTCGACGTTTATTTACGGATGGTCTCCGACCATCAATTGCGTCCGCACATCACCCTGCAATCGGCCGTGATGAGCGCGGCCAATCAAAACCATTCGCTGATTTTCGGTTTGCTGTTCGGCTGCCTCGCCATGCTCCTGCTGCATAACGTGGTGCGTTACAGCTATTCGCGTTCACGCAGCAGCTTGTGGCTGGCGGTTTGCGAAGGTCTGCTGGGCCTGAGCCTGTTGCTGCTGCTCAATCTGCTCGGGCCCTGGCTGCCGAACTGGCACGCGATCCAGACACCGGGCGCTTATCTGGCGCTGCTGCTGACCGCACCCGCCGGTTTGATGTTTGCTTATCGCTTCTTCGGCCCCCTCGGCCCGCACCCGCTGAACAAGCTGCTGATGGCCGACATCCTGTTCATTGTCATCTGCAGCCTGCTGCTGTTGTTCGTCAATACACTGCCGCTGAACATCATCACCTACGCATTGGTGGCACTCGCCGGTCTGAGCATGTTGTTCGTCGGCGTCTATCACTGGCAAAAAGGTTATCGCCCGGCGCGCCTGTTCGTGGCGGCCATGGTGGTGTTCAACATCGGCACGCTGATTATTCTGCCGGCGCTGCTGGGACTGACACTGGTGTCGCCGCAAGGCTTGATCATGACGCTGATGGCGTTCATCTGCGTCAGCGGTCTGTTGATGAGCATCGCCCTCGGCGAACGTCAGCGCAGCATCACCGAGAGCCGTTTCAGCGTCAGCCGCGACCTCGCCGCGAGCAACGCCGAGATCAACGCCAAAGCCGAATTCCTCGCCAAGATCAGCCACGAAATCCGCACGCCGATGAACGGCGTGCTGGGCATGACCGAACTGCTGCTGGGCACGCCGCTGTCGGTCAAGCAACGCGACTACGTGCAAACCATCCACAGCGCCGGCAACGAGCTGCTGACATTGATCAACGAGATCCTCGACATCTCCAAACTCGAGTCAGGGCAGATTGAACTCGATGACGTGCAGTTCGACCTCAATGCGTTGATCGACGATTGCCTGAGCATCTACCGCGCTAAAGCCGAACAGCAGAACGTCGAACTGATCAGTTTCATCCAGCCGCAAGTCCCGCGCGTCATCAGCGGCGATCCGACCCGCTTGCGCCAGACCTTGCTCAGCCTGCTGGAAAACGCCCTGAAGAAAACCGAAGAAGGCGAAGTGCTGATCGTCGTCGCCCTCGACGAGCGCAGCACCAAACCGCGTCTGCGCATCGCCGTGCAGGACAGCGGCGCGCCGATGGAGCAGGAAGAACGCGATGCGCTGATGCACGCCGAACTGCACAGCAAGCATTTCCTCTCGGCGAATCGTCTGGGCGGCAATCTCGGGCTGGTCATCGCGCGGCAACTGATTCGTTTGATGCAGGGTGAATTCGGCATCAAGAGCGGCGCTACGCAGGGCAGCACGTTGTGGCTGACTTTGCCGCTGGATCCGGATCGTCTCGAACACCCGACCTCCGATCTCGACAGCCCACTGCAAGGCGCGCGCGTATTGGTGGTCGACGACAACGACACCTGCCGCAAAGTGCTGGTGCAGCAATGCAGCGCCTGGGGCTTGAATGTCAGCGCCGTGCCGTCGGGCAAGGAAGCGCTGGCCCTGCTGCGCACCAAAGCGCACCTGCGCGATTATTTCGATGTGGTGTTGCTCGATCAGAACATGCCCGGCATGACCGGCATGCAGCTCGCGGCGAAGATCAAGGAAGACCCGAGCCTCAATCACGACATTCTGCTGATCATGCTCACCGGCATCAGCAACGCGCCGAGCAAGATCATTGCGCGCAACTCGGGAATCAAACGCATTCTGGCCAAACCGGTGGCCGGCTACACCCTCAAGACCACGCTGGCGGACGAACTCAACCAGCGCAACAAAGGTCAGGTGGTGTTCCAGCCGCAAGTGGTCACCGCGGCCACGGCGGCGAAAGTGCCGAGCGATTTCCGCATCCTCGTCGCCGAAGACAACACGATTTCGACCAAAGTGATTCGCGGCATGCTCGGTAAACTCAACCTGCAACCGGACACCGCCAGCAACGGCGAAGAAGCCCTGCAGGCGATGAAAGCGCAGCGGTACGATCTGGTGCTGATGGACTGCGAAATGCCGATTCTCGATGGCTTCTCGGCGACGCAACAATTGCGCGCCTGGGAAGTCAGCAATCAGCGCATCCGCACGCCAATCGTCGCGCTGACCGCGCACATTCTTGCCGAACACAAAGAGCGCGCGCGTCAGGCCGGCATGGACGGGCACATGTCCAAACCGGTGGAATTGTCGCAGTTGCGCGAGTTGATCGAGCATTGGGTGGCTGAGCGTGATCAGCAGAATCGCGCGACAACCCAACCGTCGTAACGCCTGTTAGACTCCCCCACGACTACCCTCGCCAGTGAGCCAGCACCATGCTCCACGTGTTGTTCAGCGTTTACCTGAAGATGCTGGTGCTTTACAGCCCGTTCTTCGTGTTGTCGTGCTTCATTACCCTGACCCGTGGCTACTCGCGCAAGGAACAACGGCGCCTGGCCTGGAAAGTCGCCGCCGCCACGCTGATTTCCAGCGTCTTGCTGTACCTGTTTGGGCGAGTGATTTTCGATGTCTTCGGCATTACCGTGGATGCGTTCCGCATCGGCGCCGGCAGCGTGCTGTTTATCTCGGCACTGGGCATGGCGCAGGGCAAATCTGCGGTGCAGGCAGACAATGTCCAGCAGGACGTGACCATCGTGCCGCTGACCATCCCGATCACCGTCGGCCCCGGCACCATCGGTGCCCTGCTGGTCATGGGCGTGAGCCAGCCGCACTGGGACGACAAACTCACGGCGATTCTCAGCATCATTCTGGCCAGCTTCACGGTTGGCGTGGTGCTTTATCTGTCGAACCGCATCGAGCGAATTCTGGGTGATCAGGGTTTGCAGATTGTCAGCCGCTTGATGGGGCTATTTGTTTGCGCACTGGCGGCGCAAATCATCTTCACCGGGGTGAAAGGCTATCTGGTGCCCTGATCTGAATCCTTGGTAAACGCAGAAATAAAAAGCGGCTCCGTAGAGCCGCTTTTTTTGCATCAGCCTTTTGGCTTCTCGCCATACCAGCGCGGCGTGTAAACCCAATCACCCCCAGTTGCGCGAGGAAAGGTGCACGTGGTGGACGAACCGATCAGCACCATCGTGCGCATGTCCACCTGATCCGGTGTCAGCGCGCCCAATGTGGTGGTGCGCAATGTTTGCCCAGGCCGGCCAACATCCCGCCCCAACACCACTGGCGTTTCTGACGTGCGATGTTGTGCGACGATTTCCAGCGCTCGCCCCAACTGCCATGGCCGCGCCTTGGAAATAGGATTGTAGAACGCCAGCGCCAGATCCGCTTCCGCCGCGAGATCCAGACGTTTCTCGATAATCGACCACGGCTTGAGGTTGTCCGACAGCGACATCACGCAGAAGTCGTGCCCCAGCGGCGCACCGGCCTGTGCGGCGGTGGCCAGCGATGCGGAAACGCCGGGAAGAATTTCCAGATCGACGCTGTGCCACGAGGGATCATCCGACTCGTGCAGCGCTTCGAGCACCGCCGCTGCCATGGCGAACACGCCGGGATCGCCCGAAGAAACGACGATCACCGAACGGCCTTCGGCGGCCAGTCGGAAAGCGTGACGGGCGCGCTGCATTTCTTCGCGGTTGTCGGTGCAATGCTGCACTTGATCGTCGCGGAACGGGCCGGCCATGCGCACATAGGTTTCGTAGCCGAGCACATCGGTACAACGCGCCAGTTCGGCTTTGACGGCGGGAACCATCAGTTCGGCTGCGCCGGGGCCAAGACCGATGACGGCGAGACGACCGCGTGGGCGGCCGACATGAGCAACGTCCAGCGGCTGCTCGGCAATCGCGATGGCGAGGTTGTTTGCGGTCACGATGCTCGCTGAAGGTACGGCATTAAGTGCCAATGCTTCGAGATCAGTTTGCGCAGCGACAAACCGCAGCGGCACGCCCAGGTCAAGCGCTGCATCACGCAAGTTCGCCGAAGCCATTTGACTGTCAGCGGCGACCAGACACGCCAGCGATTGCAGCGCAATTTTTGCTTGCTGCAATGCTTTGCGAACGGCGCTCGGTAGATCGGCAACGTCGGCAGTGACCGCCACCGCCACACTGCGCGGATAAATCAGTAATTCGTTGGCGCTGACTTCACGCTCAGCACTGCTGACATGAATCGAACGCTGCGCCTGCGGATCTTCCTGCAGTTGCGCCTGATCCAGCCACGGCGCCTCGCCTTCAATACGCACGCTGTGCCCGGCTAGCAGGTCGGAGACAAAACGCTTGCCCAGTTCCAGATCGGCGAGCGCATAACCGCTCGGTGGATTGAGCAGGCAGGTGCCGAAACGCAATTCGCCACTGGTGGTGATTGCCGCCGTCACTTGCAGCCCGGCAGCGATTTCCCGCGCCATGACATTCACCCCGCCGAGGCCGCCGAGCAGCGGCACCACCGCGCTGCCATCTTCAGCCACTGCGAGCACGGCAGGTTCGGCGCCCTTCTCCAGCAACAGCGGCGCCAGTGTGCGGATGACAATGCCCGCAGCGCACAGGGCAATGATCGGCGTGTTGTGCTGATACAGATCGCGCAAGGTCGCGCCGAATTCCTGATAGCTGCAATCGGCGCCTTCAACGCGCCCGGCGAGGCCGTGGATCTGCGCCGCCGGATAGACCTGCTGAATGCGACGGGCCGTGGCCAGGCTGGCCTGACCGAGAATGACGATGGCGGGTGTGGAGTGAGTCATCAGCCCTGCCACCGTTCGCCCGGCACGATGATCAGCGAGAAGTACGGCGAGGACATCGGCTCGACCTGATCCATCGGCACGATCTTCTGATTGGCCATGGTCGCGCGCTCAACGTACAACGCACGCTCGGCCAGACCGAGTTCTTCCAGTACCTGACGCACTTTCGGGAAGTTGCGGCCCAGCTTCATGATCACAGCGGCGTCAGCATCGGCCAGACGTCGCTTCAATTCTTCATGGGGCAACACGCCGGAGAGCACCGACAAACTTTGATTGCGATACACCAACGGCGCGCCCAGCACCGAAGCGCCACCGAGCATCGAGCAAACGCCCGGCACCACTTGCGCTTCATAGCGCGTGGCGAGGCGATCGTGCAGGTACATGTAGGAGCCGTAGAAGAACGGATCACCTTCGCAAATCACCGCGACATCACGACCTGCATCGAGATGCGCGGCGACGGTTTCGGCGGCTTCATCGTAGAAATCGCTGATGACTTGTTCGTAAGAAAGCGGCGCCGGCAATGCTTCGGTAGTCACCGGATACACCAACGGCAGCAGGTTCTGCGCTTCTTGCAGGTGCGCTTCGATGATGCCGAACGCGTTGCCCTTTTTGCCCTTGGCGACGAAGTACGCAACCACTGGCGATTCGCGCAGCAAGCGCAGCGCTTTGACGGTAATCAGTTCCGGATCACCGGGGCCGACGCCCAGGCCAATCAAACGTCCTTTAGCCTGCATCATTCAATCTCCGTGGCGAGGGCATTGACGGCGGCGGCGGCCATGGCGCTGCCACCGAGGCGGCCTTGCATGATCACGAACGGCACGCCACGGCTGTCGGCGGCCAGTGCCGCTTTCGATTCGGCGGCGCCGACGAAACCGACCGGGAAGCCCAGAATCAGCGCCGGTTTTGGTGCGCCAGCGTCGAGCATTTCCAGCAGATAGAACAGCGCAGTCGGCGCGTTGCCGATCACCACCACACTGCCTTCAAGGTGCGGACGCCACAGTTCCAGCGCAGCGGCGGAACGAGTGTTGCCCAGCTCGCGCGCCAGCTCCGGCACGCTGTCGTCGCGCAAGGTGCAGATCACTTTGTTGTTGGCCGGCAGGCGCGCGCGGGTCACGCCTTCGGAGACCATTCGCGCATCACACAGAATCGGCGCACCGGCGGCCAGCGCCTCGCGCCCGGCCTTGCCCGCGCCTTCGGAAAATTGCAGACCGTCGATGGCCTCGACCATGCCGCAGGCGTGAATCACCCGCACCGCGAGTTTTTCCAGATCGGCCGGGATTCGCGCGAGGTTGGCTTCGCTGCGAATGATCGCGAAGGAGTTGCGATAGATCTCCTGACCGTCGCGGATGTAATCAAGCATCAAGGGGGCTCCGGGAGCGGGCGTCGAGCAAAATCGCGGCCGCTTCAATAGTAAAATTGCGTGCGTGCAACGCGCCGAAACCCGGCAGCGTTGCATCGCGAAAATAGAGGTCGTAATGACCGGGGCTGACCGCCAGCAACGTCACCGGCGCACGGTGCGCCGCGGCGCAGGAACGCGAGCAACCGGACAGGTGCACGCTGAGCGCCGAGGGCAGCAGCGTCGCCAGATGGCGGGCGTCCTGTTTGGTGTCGGCGAGGCCTTTGCCGCAGCCGTTGGAACCGGTGCAGGCGATCAGGCGCGACAGCGGTTGACTCGGCTCGGTCAGCAGGTTGAGTTGCTTGAGGCCTTGCAGCACCTCGGCGGCGTCAGTGATTTTGACGTCGGGTAGCAACAGGCTTTGCCACGGGGTGAAACGCAGGTGGCCGTTGCCGAACTGGCGAGCCAGTTGTGCAACACCGCGCAGCATTGTCGGATCGAGACGACCGAGCGCTGGTACGGCGCCGATGTACACCAAATCCGAGGTATTTTGCGGATGAACGCCGATGTGCAGATTGTCCGCTGCCGGCGGGCGCTGCCAATCGCTGACAGCTTGCAGGGTGACCCGCTGAGCGAGTTTTTCAAGAAACAGCTCAGGCGTCATTTCGCTGAGCAAATGGCGCATCCGCGTTTGCTCAGGGCGCGCCAGATCAAGGAACAATTCGAGCACCGCGACCACCTGCGCATGGCCGTTGTCCAGTGCCACCGCACCAAGCGCACGATCCGTCGGGCAGCCGGCCAGACCGAATGCCAGCAATGTCTCGCCGTCCCTTTTGAAGGCTGATAACCACAGATCATGCGGGTGTTCGAGCATCGCCAAGGCTTCAGCGCCGTCCAGTTGCACGGCGAACTTGGCGCTCAATTCATGAAAGCGCGGATGGTTTTGCAGGGTGTCGAGGATCTGTTCGGCGAGCGGACGAGTGTCGAATTGCATCTGCTGGTCGATCCCGGCAGCCGGGCTGAGCATCAGGTTGCGCACGTCGTCGCCGGCTGCGGATCGCGGGCCGAGGCCGGCAGCCAACAGGCTGTCGATCAATGCAGAGGACTGCGCGCCGATCCCGCGAATCTGCAGATTGGCGCGGTTGGTCGCCTCGATGGCGCCGCTGGCGAACTGTTGTGCCGCATCCGCCACCGCATCTGCCTGATCGGCGCTGAGCGAGCCACCGTTGAGTTTGATCCGACAAATCCCGCCATCCAATGCCTGAACGATACGCAGCAACCCCGGACAAGCCGAGGGGCGTATGGCAGTGGACATCGGGCGTTCGTTCAAGGGGCGAACCGGTTGCGAGGGAAAGGCGCGGTATTATGCCTGCTTTGTTCACCGGCATGAAAAGTCTGCCCGTCGGTTTTGCAAGACATATCC
This sequence comes from Pseudomonas rustica, assembly GCF_049959085.1. Taxonomy (NCBI): domain Bacteria; kingdom Pseudomonadati; phylum Pseudomonadota; class Gammaproteobacteria; order Pseudomonadales; family Pseudomonadaceae; genus Pseudomonas; species Pseudomonas rustica. The sequence continues at coordinate 4,894,086 of NZ_CP188200.1, forward strand.
CTCGACGGGCATTGCCCTCGCGGGCATTTCAGGCCAACGCGATGATTTGCTCTTGGCGGCGCTCGCCCAGTAACGAGATAACCTTGGCCCGGGAAAAACCATAATCCTCGGGATCGATCAGCGCTTTGTAGCCTTCGACAAACACGCGGCCCTGGATATTTTTGTTATTGAAACGATGATAAAGCACATTATCGACGACGATTTCTGCAACTTCAAAAGACACGACCACAGTCGATACCGCTGTCCCGGAAGAAACAACGCCCAACATAAATCTGATGCAATTCCCCTCCAACAAAACATGTGGCTGGATACTCTGATTAGCCACCGCAGCGGAGACTTGCTTCAACTGCACCTCGATCGCTGAAGCGCACACGCGTGTGACCGTCGCGGGAATCCAGCTGTGCAGAAGTCTGGTTGCCAACTCCAACACGGTAAAGCTTTCAGGTAAAGGCGCCGGAAAATTTACGCCTGGGTTGTCCAGCAACAGGGCACCGGTGGCTCTCAATGCCATTTTATTAGCGTGGGCCCATGATTCAACGTCGCGGCCATCGGAAACTTTATGGGCGGCGACTGTTTGAGCATACAGCAGGGCATCAAGGCTATCGGATCGGTCTGCTGCGGATAATTCGTCCGCCACCAGAATGACCGCGCCGGCGCAGACGAAAGTTTTAAATCCTGTGTTCATTTTCAGCTTCCTGGAAAGCCAGAGACTCGCGTCTCTGGCTTTATTTAAACTCAGGCCTTCGTACCGAACTCATAGCTCAGCGCTCTTTCACGCTGCTCGGTCAGCGCTTTGACAATCAGCGGCTCGACCATCAAGTAATCCTCTTCATCCATGTGCATGGTGGCCGCGCCGTTATAGATTTCAACTGCCGAAGTGGCCCACTCGATAAACAACACTTTGGTCGGTTGTGCAGTGGCGAGGTATTGCACGGCTGCAACGGCCAGGGTAATGCCACCGTCGGTATCTTCCAGGGCACTGGACATGCAGAAGTTGCCACCTTCGGCTTTCTTCGAGTTGTTTTCAAAAAGCTTCAATGCTTCAGGCTCGTTCTTCAGTGCATCCATTGTTGCATCGGCGACAGTCGACAGTACCTTCAATGCTGTCTGGCCTTGGCCAATGGCTGCACCCACTGCCGCATGAATAATGGTCAAGGCAACATTGTCCATCGTGAGCTTTTGCGAAGAAGCACTGTAGCGATTATACGGCTGGCTGAAGGCGAACCATCCGGTCAATTTCATCAGTCGCATGAACTCGTTGTATCGCTGTTCTTTCTGACTGGCCGCCGGAAATTTGAGCAAGGCCACCAGGTCGGCATACATGTACGTATTCTTGACGATACGCTTGCTGCGCTTGGACATGCTCGCATCAAAACCTGCGATACCCGACCCCATGATGGCGGCGTTCAGTTCATCCTTGTCAATGGGCAAGTTCGCAGCGGCCCGAACGGTGCGCGCATGCATTACTGGTTGTGCCGCGACAAACTCATTGCACTCCGTAATTAATGCAACACGTTGAGCAGCAGAAGTTACCTGTTCATTTAATTCATTCATTACTATTGATTCCCTGCAATTATTTAAACGCCGTCTTGGCGTAAAACCAAATTAGCCCCACGTTTAAAATTAATCAACTTTCGTTCCATTCAATTCATTTCAGCTGTCACGCCAACACTAAAAATCGTTCCATCACCAGCCACGATTTAACGCGTCAGTTCAATTTCCGCCGTACGCATTTCAAGCACCGCTTCGCTTAACCGTGCGCGATACTCTTCCATCTGTCGCGGTTTGATTGCAAAGCGCCTGGACTGGATATCAAGTTGCGCACCGGTGTGCTGTACCGTCCAGAATAGATAATTCGAACTCCAGTCAGTTTGCAGAAAACGCACGTTGCTAATCACGATCTCCAACTCTTTTTGCGCATTGTATTGTGCTGGGGAAAAACGAAAGTCTGCCCATGCGCGCGCGCCATCGGATAACACATCGATTCCAGCCGGGCTAACCTCAAGTAACTGAAAGGTCTCTTTCATTGCGGCAATTTTTGATCGACTTATCAGCGTCGACACCGATTTCGCCCACTTGTCCAACAAGTTTCCCGTGAATTTTTTGTCGGCAACAATTACCGGTTCGTATTCCAACCCCCAGCCAACAGACCACAGGACGCCAGAGTAAAATTCGAACCATGCTGCAGGTTCATGTTTTCTGTTATGGCGTTGATCCGCTCTAAACTCCGCCCAGCGCATACTGTCTTTAATAAACCGTTGATCTGCCTTGGCCACACCCGAGAGAAACGACAGTAAATTGCCTCCCATTACGACTGAAGCACCGCCATCAGTCAAAGTACTTGCAGCCCGCTGTATCTCACTCATATCTACACTCCTGTATATTTAACGCACCTTGCTTGGCACTCATTATCACTGCCTGTTCATCTATAAACGGCAGTTCATTGCACTGAGAATAACAACCTCAAAACAATTCCAACAAAAGCAACTAAAACAATTAGTGTCCGTTCGCCAATTAACAGATTGAAAGCAGTCAGTTGGCAGCCATCGCGCTATCATGTCGCCGGATAATGGCAAGCACACGATTGAGGAAGGTATGGCCCCTTGGCTGACGGTTGTAGGCATCGCTGAAGATGGCTTTAAAGGCCTTGGTAAAAACGCCCGGCGCGCCCTGATGAACGCCTCGCGGATTATCGGTGGCCAACGCCAACTGGATTTACTGCCGGTGTGCATTCGCGGCGAACGCCAGTTGTGGCCGAGCCCGTTTTCTCTCGCGCCGGTGCTTGAGCAGCGCGGCGAAGCGGTCTGTGTGTTGGCCAGCGGCGATCCGATGTTCTATGGCGTCGGCGCCAGCCTGGCGCGGCAGGTGCCGAGTGATGAAATGCTGATTCTGCCCGCACCGTCGTCATGCTCGCTGGCGGCGGCAAGGCTGGGCTGGCCGTTGCAGGAAGTGAGCATCGTGTCGTTGGTGGCGCGGCCACTGGCAGCGCTCAATGCGCAGTTGTTCAGCGGCGTGCGGTTGCTGCTGTTGAGCAATGACGGACAGAGCCCGGCGGCGGTTGCTCAATTGCTGCGTGAACGCGGCTTTGGTTCGAGTCGCATGAGCGTGTTCGAACACTTGGGTGGCGATGCCGAGCAACGGATCGACGCCAGCGCCCACGACTGGAACCTTGCCTCGACTGCCGACCTCAACGTGATCGCCATCGAATGCCTCGCCGACGCCAACACGCCACGCTTGTCGCGCCTTGCCGGCCTGCCGGACTCGGCGTTCAAACATGACGGCCAACTGACCAAACGCGACGTGCGCGCCATCACCCTCGCCCGCCTCGCCCCGACGCCCGGTGAATTGCTTTGGGACGTCGGCGCCGGCAGCGGCTCGATCGGCATCGAATGGATGCGCGCACATCCGAGCTGCCGCGCGTTGGCCATCGAAGCCGATGACGGTCGTCAGCAATTGATCGAGCTCAACCGAGATGCGTTGGGCGTGCCCGGTTTGCAGTTGATTCGCGGCAAGGCTCCCCAAGCGCTGCAAGGTCTGGAGCGCCCGGATGCGATTTTCATCGGCGGCGGCGTCACCCGTGAGGGCGTGCTTGAAACGTGCTGGGAACGGCTCAAACCCGGCGGGCGTCTAGTGGCCAACGCCGTCACCCTGCAAAGTGAAGTCACCCTGATGAGCTGGCGCGAACGTTTCGGCGGTGAGCTGACGCGCATTCATGTCGCGCAGGCGCAGCCGCTGGGCGAGTTTGATACGTGGCGACAAGCGTTGCCGATCACTTTGCTTGATCTGGTTAAACCCTTCGATGCGTAAACGAATCCTGTTGCTCGGCGGCGTCACCGAAGCCCTCGCGATCGCCCGTACGCTGGGGCCGGAGCACATTTACAGCCTCGCCGGTGTCGGTCGTGTGCCGACCGATCTGATCTGTCAGGTGCGCGTCGGCGGTTATGGTGGTGCCGAAGGTCTGGCGCAATTTATTCGCGCCGAAGGCATCGACCTGCTGCTCGACGCCACGCACCCCTACGCCGCACAAATCAGCCAAAACGCCACCACCGCTGCGCATCTGACCGGCATCCCCTGCTGGGCCCTGCGCCGCCCGGCGTGGCAGCCGCAAGCGGGCGATGACTGGCGCGAAGTCAGCGACTGGGCGGAGCTGATCAATGCCCTCAAACCATTCCGTCGTCCGCTGTTTACCCTTGGCCGAGAACCATTGCAGCACCTCGACGAAATCCCCGCCGAGCAATTCTGGACACTGCGCGCCCTTGACGTTTATCCCGGCAATGAGCGCTGCGAAGTCATCGGCGCACGCGGGCCGTTTCTGCTCGACGATGAACGCGCCTTGTTCGAACGCCGGCAGATCGATGTGCTGATCAGCAAAAACAGCGGCAGCACCGCCACCGAGCCGAAACTGGAAGTGGCGCGCGAGCGTGGAGTGCCGGTGCTGGTGTTGAAGCGGCCGGTGTTGCCGGGGGTTGATAGGGAGTTTGGGTCGGCGTCTGAAGTCCTCGCGGCCCTCACGACTGAAGGCCTGGTTTGAAAGGTTAGAAACCTTGAGGACGCCTTCGCGGGCAAGCCCGCTCCCACAGGGTTCGCGGCGTTCGCATTTTCTGCGTACGCCATCAATCACTGTGGGAGCGAGCTTGCTCGCGAAGGCGGCCTGACTGGCGTCGCGATTCGCAACCGCTACACTCTTTGAAAAACGCTGCGACACCAAACCGCACGACGCTTTTTTACTTATCGGCCCTGATCAGGCTAAATAGCCCGCGCCTGATCGCCCACCCAAATGGATCTCTCCCATGAACCGACAACGGCTAGCATTTGCCTGGATCGCCTGCTTTGCAGTGCTGTTCAACATGCTCGCCATGCCGATGACGGGGGCGATAGCGCAGGCGGCCAATTCACCGGCCGAACAGTTGCTGTGGAGCAGTTTCTGCACCGGCAGCGGGACGAAGATGGTCGCGATCAACATCGGTTCCCCCGAGCAGAAGGCGCCGGCCAACGACACGCATTCCAACATGCAGCATTGCTGGTGTTGCTCGGGTTCTGCGCCATTGGTGGCGTTGCCGGGCCATTCGCCGCAGCTGTATTTCGCCCGCTATGAAAGCAATCACAGCGTCGCGCCGCTCTCACTGCAAACCCCTACTCCGCGCCAGCAATGGCCGAGCCTCAATCCCCGCGCCTCTCCTCTGGTTTGATTTGTTCTCGCAATTGACCTGCGTTTCAAATCGTTCTGGAGAACTGCCATGTTGAACAAACTCATCGTCATCGCTGCGCTGTTGCTGCCCGCGTGCTTCGCCAATGCCCACGAATACAAGGCTGGCGAGATTGAAATCGCCCACCCGTGGTCGCAGGAATTGCCGCCGAATGCGCCGACCGTTGCGGCGTATTTCGTGATTCACAATGGCGGTAAAACGGCTGACCGCTTGCTCAGCGTCGTCTCGCCGATCGCCCCCGAAGCGCAGTTGCATGAGCATGTGATGCAGGGCGATCTGATGAAGATGCAGCAGGTGCCGAGCGTGGAAATCCCTGCTGGCGGCAACGTGATATTTGCGCCGATGGCCTATCACGTGATGCTGCTCAACCCGACTGATCGCAGCCTGCTCACGGACGGCAAGCAATTCCCGCTGACGCTGCATTTCGAGAAGGCCGGCGACGTCACCGTCGAAGTTTCGGTGCAGAAGAAGCCCCCGGAAACCACGCAGGCTCACGCGCACGCTCAGTAAGCCTTCCGGCAGATTCCGCCCATGCGCCCGCTGAGCGCCAGGCCCTCCGCGCCACGCCGTCAGACTGAACACCTGACTCGCGGCAGCTGGATCGCCCTGTTCGCCATGTTGATGATCTTCATCGGCCCACTGATTTCTCAGTCGATGCCGATGGATCAGCACGCCTCGACCTCCCTGCCAATGAGCATGGACATGTCGATGGACATGCCGGGGATGGATCACTCCGGACACGACGCGAAACCCAGCGCCGAACACTGCCCGCCACAATCCTCGCACCACGTGCTGTGGGAAAAATGCGGCTATTGCAGCCTGCTGTTCAATTGCCCGGCACTGACCGGCGGCGGCGATTTCGTCGCCTTCAACATCCCGCCACTCAACACTTTCACTCCGCCCTCCCCGCGCCTGGGCCACGCCCGGCAAACCTTCTTCCCCGGCGCCCGCAGCCGCGCACCACCCATCGCAGCGTAAACACGCACCTTTGATTGCACACGGTTGAGAAGACAGCTTCAGGCTGCCGGCCGTGTCGTTTACGACTGTTTGATGGAAATTGTCATGTCCAGGTTTGCTGCTGTTTCACGCTCGGGTTCCGCCCCGGCGTCCTTCGCTTTGAACGAATCACGGATTCGTTTCAGGCACGCTAGCGCCGTCCTTTGCGGCGTCCTGCTGTCCCCGTTGGTGTTGGCCGATGATCACACCGGCCACAACGAAGAACTGAGTCCAACGGTGATCACCGCGATCGCGCCGAGCTCACCGCTGACCATCGTTACCAACCCAAAAGATCCACGCCAACCAGTGCCGGCGAGTGACGGCGGCGATTATCTGAAAACCATTCCGGGTTTTGCGCTGGTGCGCAATGGCGGCACCAACGGCGATCCGGTATTGCGCGGCATGTTCGGCTCGCGTCTGAATATCCTCACCAACGGCAGCATGCTGCTCGGCGCTTGCCCCGGCCGGATGGACGCGCCGACCTCGTACATCTCGCCGGAAACCTACGACAAACTCACCGTGATCAAAGGCCCGCAAACCGTGCTTTACGGCCCGGGCGCCTCGGCGGGCACAGTGTTGTTTGATCGTGAACCGGAGAGCTTCGGCGAACTCGGCACGCGGGTGAACGCCAGCGTTCTGGCCGGTTCTCACGGACGCTTCGACAAGGTTGTCGACGCAGCTGCCGGTGGCCCGTTGGGTTACGTGCGGGTGATCGGCAACACCGCGCATTCCGACGATTACCGCGACGGCAACAACGACATCGTCGCCTCGCGCTACGACAAGTGGAACGGCGACGTCGCGGTCGGCTGGACGCCGGATGCCGACACCCTGATCGAACTCACCGCCGGTAAGGGCGACGGCGAAGCGCGCTACGCTGGGCGCGGCATGGACGGCTCGCAATTCCTGCGTGAAAGCCTCGGCCTGCGTTTCGAAAAATCCAACATCACCGACGTGCTGGAGAAACTCGAAGCGCAGGTCTACTACAACTACGCCGACCACGTGATGGACAACTACACGCTGCGCACGCCGTCCGGCACCGGGATGATGGCCGGGCCCATGGCGTCCAACGTCGACCGCCGCACCCTCGGTGCGCGGATCAAAGCGACCTGGCGTTGGGCCGACATTCAACTGATCACCGGCCTCGACGCGCAGACCAACGAGCATCGCCAGCGCAGTTCAATGGGCGTCGACACCTACAAAGATCTGCCCTACACCAAGGACGCCGATTTCCATAACTACGGCGTGTTCAGTGAAATGACCTGGTACGCCGCCGACCGCGATCGGCTGATCACCGGCGCCCGCGTCGACCGCGCCTCGGCCAAGGATTATCGGCAAACCAGCGGTTCGGGAATGATGACCCGCCCCAATCCGACCGCCGACGACACCCGCGCCGACACCCTGCCCAGCGGCTTCGTGCGCTACGAGCATGACCTCGCTGGCAGCCCGACCACGCTCTACGCCGGCCTCGGTCACGCGCAGCGCTTTCCGGATTACTGGGAGCTGTTCTCGGCGAGCAGCGGCCCGGTCGGTTCGCTCAACGCGTTCGATTCGATCAAACCGGAGAAAACCACGCAGTTCGATTTCGGCGTGAACTACAAGAGCGCCGATCTGGAAGCCTGGGCCTCGGGCTACATCGGCGTGGTGCGCGATTACATCCTCTTCGATTACACCCCGGGAATGATGGGCATGAGCACCTCGCGCGCCGAGAACATCGACGCGCGAATCATGGGCGGTGAACTCGGTGCCGCGTATCAACTCACCGACAACTGGAAGACCGATGCGACCCTGGCCTACGCCTGGGGCAAGAACAGCAGCGACGGTTCGGCCCTGCCGCAAATGCCGCCGCTGGATGCACGCTTCGGTCTGACCTATACCAAAGACAACTGGAGCGCCGGCGCACTGTGGAGGGTGGTTGCTGCGCAAAACCGTATCGACCAGAACAAGGGCAACGTGGTCGGCAAGGATTACGACAAGAGTTCGGGCTTCGGCGTGTTCTCACTCAACGGTGCCTACCGGATCAACAAAAACTGGAAGGTCAGCAGCGGCGTCGACAACCTGTTCGGCAAGGCTTACGCCGAACACCTGAACCTGGCGGGCAACGCCGGATTCGGCTACCCGGCCAACGACCCGCAAGCCATCAACGAACCGGGGCGCACGCTCTGGACCAAGGTGGACATGAGTTTCTAAAAAGAAAGTCAAAAGATCGCAGCCCGCATGTACCCCTGTAGGAGCTGCCGAAGGCTGCGATCTCTTGATCTAAAAAAAATTCGCCCAGCGGAGCACACGTGATGAATCAGCCCAAACCGAATTTCTACAACCTCGCCTGGCGTTGGCATTTTTACGCCGGGCTCTTCGTCGCCCCTTTCATGGTGATGCTGGCCCTGACCGGCATGATTTACCTGTTCAAACCGCAACTCGATTCATTGATGTACAGCAGCCTGCTCAACGTCCCCGCCGGTCATCACAGCGTCCCGGCCGATGACTTGCTGCAACGGGTAAAAAGCGCTTATCCACAAGGCCAGGTCACCCAATACCTGCCGCCGGTCAACGCCGAACGCAGCGCGCAATTTGTGGTGACCAACGCCGGTCACGAACTCAATGTGTTCGTCGACCCGTACCACGGCGACATCCTCGGCGAACAAGACGCCAAGCAAAACCTGCAAGCCATCGCCCGCGCGATTCACGGCGAATTGATGATCGGCACCGTCGGTGACCGTCTCATCGAAATGGCCGCCGGTTGGGGCGTGGTGTTAGTGGTGTCCGGGTTGTTCCTGTGGTGGCCGCGCGGTCAGGCCGCAGGCATTTTGTGGCCTCGGCTGAACAGTCGCGGTCGTGTGTTGTGGCGGGATCTGCACGCGGTCACCGGGTTCTGGGGCGCGACATTGCTGCTGGTGATGCTGCTCAGCGGCATGACCTGGACCGGTTTCTGGGGCAAGCAATACGCGCAAGTGTGGAACGTGTTCCCGGCAGCGATGTGGGACAACGTGCCGACCTCCGATGTTGAAGCGCGAACCCTGAACAGCGCCACCCGCCAGACCGTGCCTTGGGCAATGGAAAACACGCCGATGCCGATGTCCGGCGACCACGCCGAACACATGGCCCACGGCGGCGCCAACGCTGGCCCGGCGGCACCGAGCATCAGCCTGCAAGACGTGCAAAACATCGCCACCGCGCGCAAGGTCGAACCGGGTTACAGCATCACCCTGCCGACCACCGCCACCGGCGTGCTCACCATCGCCGTGTTCGCCGACGATCCGCGCAACGACGCCACCCTGCACGTCGACCAATACACCGGCAAAGTCCTCGCCGATGTGCGTTTCGAACAATACGGCACGGTTGCCCGCGCCACCGAAATCGGCGTGATGCTCCACGAAGGCAAGATGTTCGGCACCTTCAATCAGATCGTCGTGTTGCTGATCTGCCTGATGATTCTGCTCAGTGCCGTCAGCGGTGTGGTGATCTGGTGGAAGCGTCGGCCACAGGGCAAATTCGGCGTGCCACCGCTGCGGCATGACCTGCCGAAATGGAAAACCGGCGTGGTCATCATGCTCGCGCTGGCGGTGATTTTTCCGCTGGTGGGCGCTTCGCTGGTGGTGGTGTGGTTGCTGGATCGACTGCTGCTGTCGCGGTTTGGTCGCCAACCTGAATCTGCCTCAACTTCATCATGAAGCAGGCGAGATGCGCGATTTAGACAGCTCTATAGACTGCCGGGGCTTATATGCCGGCAATTTTTAGTGTTACTGTATAACGCGAATTTGCCATTCTGCCCACGACCACAAGTCGTGGGCTTTTCATTTGATGAAGTGATTCACCGTACCGATGAACAAGTACCTCTTGTCCAGCCTCTGCCTGTTCGCCATGAACAATGCCCACGCCGACAGCGCCCCCCTGACGTTGCCCACCGGCACCATCAGCGCGCCCGCCGTTGACGATGCAACCGTCAGCCTCACCACGCCGACCACCGCCGGTTCGCGGCTGAACCTCAGCGCCATGCAAACCCCGGCCAGCGTTGAAAGCCTCAGCGGCGAGCAAGTCCGCGCACGCGGCGATCGCAGCGTGCAGGACGCGGTGTCGCGCAGCACTGGCATCAGCCGCACCGGGACGCCGGGCGATGGCGGCACATCGTTGCAGGCGCGCGGTTTCACCGGGCAGAGTTCGGTGATGCAGTTGTATGACGGCAACCGCATGTACACCGGCATGGGCACCGTCACGTTCCCGGTCGACACTTGGTCGGTGGAGCGTGTCGATGTGCTGCGTGGCCCGGCGTCGGTGTTGTACGGCGAAGGCGCGACCGGCGCAGTGGTCAACGTTATTCCGAAGAAGCCATTCGAGGGCGACATCGAAAATCATCTGCGCGTCGGTTACGGCTCTTACGACAGCCAACAGCAGGCCTTCGACAGCGGCGGTTCACTGAGCGATACGTTGAGCTATCGCCTCAATCTCAATCGTCTGCGCAGCAACGGCTGGATCGATCGCGGCGACGCCTCCAGCGACTTCATCAGCGCCGCCCTGCGCTGGCAGGCCAGCGAAGATCTGGCGTTTACCCTCGCCCACGATTACGGCGATCAGCGCCCGCAAAACTACTTCGGCACGCCGTTGATCAATGGCCATTTGCAGGACAGTTTGCGCAACAAAAACTACAACGTGCGCGACGACAAACAGCACTACAACGATCAGTGGACGCGTCTGACCAGCGACTGGCAGATCAACGACTCGGTCAGCGCCAGCAACGAGCTGTATTACCTCAAGGCCCAGCGCCGCTGGCAGAACGCCGAGAACTACAACTTCGACGCGGGCAGGCAGCAACTCAGTCGCAGCGGTTATTTCGGCATCGGCCATAAACAAGAACAGGTTGGCGACCGTCAGACCTTCACCTTCAAACACTCGCTGTTCGGCCTCGACAGCCAGACCGTCAGCGGCGTCGAGTACAACCGCATCCGCTTCCAGCTCAACAGCAACTCGCCGTTCAACGACGTGTTGCCGAACGGCCAGGCCGTGGATCTGTATCACCCGCAAGCTGGCACTTTCGAGAGCGCCGACCCTTATCGCGATCAGTTCGACAGCACCACCAAACAGATGTCGGTGTTCGCCGAGAACCGCACGCAACTGAGTGAGCGCTGGTCGCTGGTGACCGGTGTGCGCCGCGATTACGTGCACGTCGATCGCAATAATCTGCTCGATGGCAGTCAGAGCGACAAGACCCTGACCGGCAACAACTGGAAGGCCGGGCTGGTGTTTGCGTTGACGCCGGACACCTCGTTCTACGGCCAGATGGCGACCAGCACCGACGGTATTGGCGGGCTGATTTCTCTGAGCCCGAGCCAGCAGCAGTACGATCTGTCGACGGCACGCCAGACTGAAGTCGGCATGAAGCAGTTGTTCTGGGATCAGCGCGGCGAGTTCACCTTGGCGGCGTATCGCATCGTCAAGAAAAAGCTGCTGACCGATGATCCGGGCAACCCGACGCTCAAGCAGCAGGTGGGTCAGCAGTCGTCTAACGGTCTGGAAGCGAGCCTCGATCTGCAACTGCCGCATGCCTGGCAACTGCAAGCGAACGCGGCGATCGTGAAGGCCAAGTACGACGATTTCTCGGAGGTGGTGAACGGCCAGACGCTGTCGTATAACGGCAATCGTCCGGTGGACGTACCAAGGCGTACGGCCAACCTTTGGTTGAACAAAGCGCTCAGCGATGATCTCAAGGCCGGCGCCGGTGTGCGGTATGTTGATGCGCGTTACGCCGACATGACCAACCGCAACGAGCTGCCGAGTTACACCGTGGTCGATGCGACGTTGTCGTGGCAAGCGCTGCGCAACACGACGCTGGGCTTGCAGGTGAACAACCTGTTTGACCGCCGGTATGCGCAAAGCCAATACAATGAGGGGCAGCAGTGGATCCTTGGCGAACCGCGCTCGTTTTTTGTCAGCGCTGATTACACCTTTTGATTGAAAAGCCTTGCCCTCACCCTAGCCCTCTCCCAGAGGTAGAGGGGACTGACCGAGGTGTTTGGGCAAGTTGCACCGACTTGAAATACCGAGTCGAACTCAGGGTTTGAACAGCATGAAGATCGGCTCCCTTTCCCCCTCTACCCCTTGGGGGAGAGGGTTGGGGTGAGGGGGAAAAAATCTCACTGAACCACCACAATCATCGACATCACACCGGACCCGCATGACCTCACTCACCCTCACCGACCTCGCTTGGACACCGCTGGGCCACGGCCACTGTCATCACCAGTTCCAGCTGCGTGACGCCTCGTTGCAGGTGGCCGCCGGTGAGTTCGTCGGGTTGATCGGCCCCAACGGCAGCGGCAAAACCAGTCTGCTGCGCTGTGCCTATCGCTTCAGCGCGCCGGAAAGCGGTGAGGTCAGACTTGATCACCACAACGTCTGGAAACAATCCTCACGCTGGTGCGCGCAACGCATCGCCGTGGTCTTGCAGGAATTCCCCGATGCCTTCGGCCTGACCGTCGAAGAAGTCGTCGCCATGGGCCGCTCGCCGCACAAACGTCTGTTCGACGGTGACACCCGGGAAGACCGCGATCTGGCCACTCAGGCCCTTAAATCCGTCGGCCTCGATGGCTTCGAAGACCACGCCTTCGCCACCCTCTCCGGCGGTGAAAAGCAGCGAGTGATTCTCGCCCGCGCCCTGACTCAACAACCGCAACTGCTGATCCTCGACGAGCCGACCAATCACCTCGACCCGCGCTATCAGCTCGAATTGCTGCAACTGGTCAAACGCCTGAACATCGGCACCCTCGCCAGCATCCACGACTTGAATCTGGCCGCCGCGTTCTGCGACCGTTTGTACGTGATCGATCACGGCCGCATCGTCGCCAGCGGCACGCCGCAAGAAGTCCTCACTGAACAATTGCTGCGCGAGGTGTTTGGCGTCGAGGCGTTGATCGACGCGCATCCCCTCCACGGCTACCCGCGAATCACCTGGATAACCCGACCATGACCCTGCGTTCCCTGCTTTGCGTCGCTCTTCTGTTGTGCAGTGCCGAGGCGTTGGCCGAAGCGACCAAATACCCGCTGACCGTGCACAGCTGCAACCGCGACGTGACCTTCAAGGAAGCGCCGAAACACGCAGTCAGCCACGATATCAACATGACCCAGATGATGCTCGCCCTCGGCCTCAAATCGCGGATGGCCGGTTACAGCGGCGTCAGTGGCTGGAAGTCGGTGACACCCGAGATGCAATCGCTGCTCGACGGTTTGCCGGAGCTCGCGGCGAAGTACCCGTCGGTGGAAACCCTGCTCAACGCCAACGTCGATTTCTTCTTCGCCGGTTGGGATTACGGCATGCGCGTCGGCGGCGACCTGACGCCGCAAACCCTGCAACCGCTGGGCATCAATGTCTACGAGTTGACCGAGTCCTGCGCTTTCGTGATGAAGCGCCCGGCGGCGACGCTGGAGGACACTTACAACGACCTGCGCAACCTCGGCAAAATCTTCGACGTGCAGGATCGCGCCAATGCCTTGATCGCCGACATGCAGGCGCAAGTCGCTGCCGTGCGCAAAGACCTGCCAGCAGAAAAGCCGCGTGTGTTCCTTTATGACAGCGGCGAAGACCGCGCGATGACCTCTGGCCGCCTCGGCATGCCGCAAGCGCTGATCGATGCGGCGGGCGGGCGCAATATTCTCGATGACGTCGACGCGAGCTGGACGCGGGTCAACTGGGAAACCGTGGTCGAGCACAATCCACAGGTGATCGTGATCGTCGACTACAGCGAAATCACCGCAGATCAGAAAATCCAGTTCCTGCTCGATAACCAAGCGCTGCAATCGGTCGATGCGATCAAGAACCAACGCTTCATCGTCATTCCGTATGTGCAGGCCACGCCGGGCATCGACAACGTGTTGGCCGTTGAAACCCTGGCCAAAGGTTTCCACGGCGAATGATCAACCGTCGCTATGCCTTGCTGCTGCTCGCCCTCGGCGCCGTGTTGCTGGTGTCGTGCGTGGTCTCGCTCGGCTTCGGCCCGGCGCGGGTGCCGGTGGACGTGGTGTGGCGGATTTTGCTGCACAAGGCCTTCGGTGTTGGCGAGGTGAACTGGAGCGCCGGACAGGAACATATCGTCTGGCTGATCCGCGTGCCGCGCATGCTCCTCGGCGCGCTGGTCGGTGCCGGGCTGGCGCTGATCGGCGCGGTGCTGCAAGCGGTGACGCGCAATCCGCTGGCCGATCCGCATCTGCTCGGCGTCACCTCCGGGGCCACGCTGGGCGCGGTGATTGTGGTGCTGCATGTCGGCGAAATTGTCGGGCTGCTGACCTTGCCGATCGCCGCGTTCATCGGCGCGCTGTTGAGCATGCTGGTGGTGCTGGCGATTGCCAGTCGCCATGGCCGGCTCGACAGTGACCGCTTGCTGCTGTGTGGCGTGGCGGTGTCGTTCGTGATGATGGCGATCGCCAATCTGCTGCTGTTCATGGGCGACCACCGCGCCAGTTCGGCGGTGATGTTCTGGATGCTCGGCGGCCTCGGGCTGGCGCGCTGGGAGTTGCTCGCGGTGCCAGCGGCCAGCGTGCTGCTCGGGTTGATGTTGCTGCTGGGCATGGCGCGACCGTTGAACGCATTGATGGCCGGCGAGCAGACCGCCGTGACCCTCGGTTTGAATGCGCGCGCGGTGCGTTTGCGGGTGTTCGTCATCGCCTCGTTGATGACCGGTGTGCTGGTATCGATCAGCGGCTCGATCGGTTTTGTCGGGCTGATGGTGCCGCACATCGCGCGGCGCCTGGTCGGTGCCGAGCATCGGCGTTTGCTGCCGGCGTGCGTGCTGCTTGGCAGCATCTTTCTGGTCTGGGTCGATGTCGCAGCGCGCACGTTGATCGCGCCGGAAGACTTGCCGATCGGCATCGCCACTGCTGCCATCGGCGGCCTCTTCTTCATCGGCCTGATGCGCCGCCGCTGACCCTCCACAGATTTCTCCTCCCTGTAGGAGCTGCCGAAGGCTGCGATCTTTTGATCTTTGGACGCGGAGCGTCCACGGCTGCATTCCCACGCAGAGCGTGGGAACGATCAAGAGCAAGATCAAAAGATCGCAGCCTTCGGCAGCTCCTACACATGATTTTTCGCGCCCCAAAGTGGCGCGACCGCATGCACCAACGCGCCCTGCGCGTCCCTTCGTGGTGCAGCGCAAAACCGCGCAAGCGCTCTAACACGACATTTTCCTGCCTGAACCCGACCGGGCACAGCCCTTGCAAAACAGCCTTCAGTCGTCCGCATCTGCCAACCAAAAAAACTTCAAATGTTCATGGAGATCGCACAATGAAGCGTCGCAGTTTGATCAAGGCTTTCACACTCACGGCATCGATTGCCGCGATGGGCATGACCTGGACTGTCCAGGCCGCCGAGACCATCAAGGTCGGGATTCTGCATTCGTTGTCCGGCACCATGGCGATCTCCGAAACGTCGCTCAAAGACATGGCGCTAATGACCATCGACGAGATCAACGCCAAGGGCGGCGTCAACGGCAAGATGCTTGAGCCGGTCGTGGTTGACCCGGCATCGAACTGGCCGCTGTTCGCCGAGAAAGGCCGGCAGTTGCTGACCCAGGACAAGGTCGCCGTGGTGTTCGGCTGCTGGACTTCCGTGTCACGTAAATCGGTGTTGCCGGTGTTCGAAGAGCTCAACGGTCTGCTGTTCTACCCGGTGCAATACGAAGGCGAAGAGATGTCGCCGAACGTCTTCTACACCGGCGCCGCGCCGAACCAGCAAGCGATCCCGGCGGTGGAATATTTGATGAGCGAAGAAGGCGGCAGCGCCAAGCGCTACTTCCTGCTCGGCACCGACTACGTCTACCCGCGCACCACCAACAAAATCCTCCGTTCGTTCCTGCATTCCAAAGGTGTGGCCGACAAGGACATCGAAGAGGTCTACACGCCGTTCGGTCACAGCGACTATCAAACCATCGTCGCCAACATCAAAAAATTCTCGGCCGGTGGCAAGACTGCGGTCATCTCGACCGTCAACGGCGACTCCAACGTGCCGTTCTATAAAGAACTGGCCAACCAGGGTTTGAAAGCCACCGACGTACCAGTCGTGGCGTTCTCGGTCGGCGAAGAAGAACTGCGCGGCATCGACACCAAACCACTGGTGGGCAACCTCGCGGCGTGGAACTACTTCGAATCCGTCGAGAACCCGGCGAACAAGAAATTCGTCGCTGACTGGAAAGCCTACGCGAAGAAACACAACCTGCCGGGCGCGGACAAAGCCGTGACCAACGACCCGATGGAAGCCACTTACGTCGGTATCCACATGTGGGCTCAGGCGGTTGAGAAAGCCAAATCCACTGACGTCGACAAAGTACGTGAAGCGCTGGCCGGGCAGACCTTTGCGGCGCCATCGGGCTACACGCTGACCATGGACAAGACCAACCACCACCTGCACAAACCGGTGATGATCGGCGAGATTCAGGCCGATGGTCAGTTCAACGTCGTGTGGCAGACCGAAGGGCCGATCCGTGCGCAACCGTGGAGCCCGTTCATTCAGGGCAACGACAAGAAGCCGGATTATGCGGTGAAGAGCAACTGAGTTATCCCGCTCAACCTGATCGTTCCCACGCTCTGCGTGGGCATGCCTCAACGGACGCTCTGCGTCCGCTTTGGGGACGCGGAGCGTCCCGGGCTGCATTCCCACGCGGAGCGTGGGAACGATCACTACGCAAGGCCACGCATATGCGCACTGCCATACACCGCTTGCTTCTCGCCATCGCACTGTTGCTGCCAATGCTGGCCCACGCCGGCGATGCCGAAGACTTCGTCGCGGCCAATCCCGTGCAACAGGCCAAGCTCCTCGAAACCTGGGCCGCGCAGCCCGATCCGGCGCGTATCGAACTGATCAACGCCCTGCAACAAGGCGAGTTGACCATCGATGGCCAGCCAAAAACCCTGCGGTTGAACAATCGCCTGCGAGGTCTGATCGACACCGCGATGGCCAGCCATCAATTGCTCGCCGCCGACGCCAAAATCCGTCTGACTGCCGCGCAGCAATTGCAGAAAAGCGCGAAACCCGCGCAGCTGAAATTCCTCGACCAGCAACTCGCTGGCGAAAAAGATGACAGCGTCCACGCCGCCCTGAGCCTGGCGCTGGCCAATCTGCAACTGGTCGACACTGACCCCGCCGTGCGCCTCGCCGCCGTGCGATTGCTCGGCGAAACCGGCGATCCACTGGCCCGTACGCGCCTCGAAGGTTTGCTCGAACCCGGCGTCGAAGCTGATGCCACGGTGCGCACCGCCGCCGAAACCAGCCTTGCCCAGGTCAAACGCAAACTGCTGATCGGCGAGATCCTCGGTCAGGCCTTCAGCGGCATGTCCCTCGGTTCGATTCTGTTGTTGGCCGCGCTCGGTCTGGCCATCACCTTCGGCCTTCTCGGCGTGATCAACATGGCCCACGGCGAGATGTTGATGCTCGGCGCCTACTCGACCTACGTGGTGCAGTTGATGTTCCAGCGCTACGCACCGCAAGCCATCGAGTTTTATCCGTTGATCGCATTGCCGGTGGCGTTCTTCGTTACCGCCGCAATCGGCATGGCACTGGAGCGCACGGTGATTCGTCACCTCTACGGCCGCCCACTGGAAACATTGCTCGCCACGTGGGGCATCAGCCTGATGCTGATTCAACTGGTGCGCCTGTTGTTCGGCGCGCAGAACGTTGAAGTCGCCAACCCGGCGTGGCTGTCCGGCGGTATTCAAGTGCTGCCGAATCTGGTGCTGCCGTACAACCGCATCGTCATTATCGCTTTCGCACTGTTCGTGGTGGTGCTGACGTGGCTGCTGCTGAACAAAACCCGCCTCGGTCTCAACGTTCGCGCCGTCACCCAGAACCGCAACATGGCGGCTTGCTGCGGCGTGCCGACCGGTCGTGTCGACATGCTCGCTTTCGGTCTCGGCTCGGGCATCGCCGGCCTCGGCGGCGTGGCGCTGAGCCAGATCGGCAACGTCGGCCCCGACCTCGGTCAGAGCTACATCATCGACTCGTTCCTGGTGGTGGTGCTCGGCGGCGTTGGCCAATTGGCCGGCAGCGTGCTCGCAGCATTCGGCCTGGGCATCGCCAACAAGATTCTCGAACCGCAGATCGGTGCGGTGCTCGGCAAGATCCTGATCCTCGCGCTGATCATTCTGTTTATCCAGAAACGTCCGCAAGGCCTCTTCGCACTGAAAGGACGGGTGATCGACTGATGAACCAGCCTCTGTTAGTCACGGCCACGCAAAAGGCCGGGCCGAAAGTCACCATTGCCATCGGTGCGGTAATCCTCGCCCTGCTGATCGCCCTGCCGCTGCTGTCGTTGTTGTCGCCCGACAATGCGCTGCACATCTCGGCGTACACGCTGACGCTGGTCGGCAAAATCCTCTGTTACGCCATCGTCGCGCTGGCACTGGATCTGGTCTGGGGTTACGCCGGTTTGCTCTCGCTAGGCCACGGTCTGTTCTTCGCCCTTGGCGGTTATGCGATGGGCATGTACCTGATGCGTCAGGCTGCCGGCGATGGTCTGCCGGCGTTCATGACCTTCCTGTCGTGGAGCGAATTGCCGTGGTACTGGACCGGCACCAGCAGCTTCGTCTGGGCGATGTGTCTGGTGGTGTTGGCGCCGGGTTTGCTGGCGCTGGTGTTCGGTTTCTTCGCCTTCCGTTCGCGGATCAAAGGCGTGTATTTCTCGATCATGACCCAGGCCCTGACCTTCGCCGGCATGCTCCTGTTTTTCCGCAACGAGACCGGGTTCGGCGGCAACAATGGTTTCACCAATTTCCGCACGATTCTCGGTTTCGGCATCACTGAACCGGGCACCCGCGCGGTGCTGTTTCTGGCCACGGTGTTGCTGCTGGTGGCGAGCCTGTTCATCGGCTGGCGCCTGGCGCAGAGCAAGTTTGGCCGCGTGCTGACGGCATTGCGTGATGCGGAAAACCGCTTGATGTTCTGTGGCTACGACCCGCGCGGTTTCAAGTTGTTCGTGTGGGTGTTGAGTGCGGTGTTGTGTGGTCTGGCCGGTGCGTTGTATGTGCCGCAAGTCGGGATCATCAACCCGAGCGAAATGTCGCCGACCAACTCGATTGAAGCGGCGGTTTGGGTTGCCCTTGGCGGGCGCGGCACACTGATCGGCCCGTTGCTCGGTGCCGGGGTGGTCAACGGCATGAAGAGCTGGTTCACCGTGGCGTTCCCGGAATACTGGCTGTTCTTCCTCGGCGCGTTGTTCATCGTCGTGACGCTGTACCTGCCCAAAGGCGTAATCGGCCTGCTGAAGAAACGAGGTGAACAATGAGAGTCACAGCGAGCGCTGAATTCATGTTGGAACCAGCCTTTTTTCCCGTCGAACCGAACAAGGACGCCGGCACCAGCCGCGACTCGATCGGCCTCGGTCAACGCGTCGGCCCGGGCCTCGACACGCGTCACGGCACCATCCTCACACTGGAAGACATCAGCGTCAGCTTCGATGGCTTTCGCGCACTGAACAATCTGAATCTGTACATCGGCGTCGGCGAGTTGCGCTGCATCATCGGCCCCAACGGTGCGGGCAAGACCACGCTGATGGACGTGATCACCGGCAAGACTCGCCCGAGTCACGGCAAGGCGTGGTTTGGCGAAACGCTGGATCTGACACAAATGAGCGAAGTGCAAATCGCTCAGGCCGGCATCGGTCGCAAGTTTCAGAAGCCGACAGTGTTCGAGGCTTTGAGCGTGTTTGAAAACCTTGAACTGGCGCAGAAAACCGACAAGTCGGTCTGGGCCAGTTTGCGTGCGCGGTTAAGTGGTGAGCAGAAGGATCGCATCAGCGAAGTGCTGGAGACGATTCGCCTGACCACCTCGGTCAATCGCCCGGCAGGGTTGTTGTCCCACGGGCAGAAGCAGTTTCTCGAGATCGGCATGTTGCTGATGCAGGATCCGCAATTGCTCCTGCTCGATGAGCCGGTGGCGGGGATGACCGATGCGGAAACCGAGTTTACCGCTGAGTTGTTCAAGAGTCTGGCGGGCAAGCATTCGCTGATGGTGGTGGAGCATGACATGGGGTTTGTCGGCTCGATTGCTGACCATGTGACCGTGTTGCACCAGGGCAGCGTGCTGGCGGAAGGCTCGCTTGAGCAAGTGCAGGAAAACGAGCGCGTGATCGAGGTTTACCTCGGCCGCTAAGGTTTGCGAATAGATCGTTCCCACGCTCTGCGTGGGAATGCCGCCATGGACGCTCTGCGTCCGCCGTTATGTGACGCGGAGCGTCACGGGATGCGTTCCCACGCAGAGCGTGGGAACGATCACCGGGGAGATTTTGGACATGCTGCAAGTCGACAAGCTGCACCAGTACTACGGCGGTAGCCACATCCTGCGCGGTCTCTCGTTCGACGTGAAAGTCGGCGAAGTCACCTGCCTGCTCGGGCGCAACGGCGTCGGCAAAACCACCCTGCTCAAATGCCTGATGGGCCTGCTGCCCGCCAAAGAAGGCGCAGTGAATTGGGAAGGCAAACCGATCACCACGTTCAAGCCGCATCAACGCGTTCACGCCGGAATCGCTTACGTGCCGCAAGGTCGGGAAATCTTCGGCCGCCTGACCGTTGAGGAAAATCTGTTGATGGGCCTGTCGCGGTTTCCCGGCAGTGAAGCCAAAGAAGTGCCAAGTTTCATTTATGAATTGTTCCCGGTGCTGCTACAAATGAAGCAGCGTCGCGGCGGTGACCTCTCCGGCGGTCAGCAACAGCAATTGGCGATTGGTCGCGCATTGGCCAGCCGTCCGCGTTTACTGATCCTCGATGAGCCCACCGAAGGCATTCAACCCTCGGTGATCAAGGAGATCGGCGCGGTGATCAAGAAACTCGCGGCGCGCGGCGACATGGCGATTTTGCTGGTCGAGCAGTTCTACGACTTCGCGGCGGAGCTGGCCGATCAGTACCTGGTGATGTCCCGGGGCGAGATCGTGCAGCAGGGTCGCGGCGAAAATATGGAGGCCGAAGGCGTGCGCGGGCTGGTCACGATCTAAGGCAACGATCTAATCTGTAGCTTCCTAACGATAATTACAAACCATGAATTCGACTGTTTCACCTGCCCTGTTTACCCCGAGCTGGCACGCCGAGCTGGAACTCGCTTACGCCCGTTTCGGCGATTGCACACGTCCGGTTCAGCGCCGGCACCTCGGCCCGCTGCGCGTGCAAAAGCACCTGTACGCCGAAGGCCCCGAGGTCTGCCAGCACATCATCGTCCACCCGCCAGGCGGGATTGCTGGCGGTGATCGCCTCGACATCAGCGTGCGCATCGAGCAACAGGCCTGGGCGCAGATCACCAGCCCAGGCGCGGCCAAGTGGTATCGCGCCGGTGGCCCGGCTTATCAGAAACTCGACTTTAAAGTGGCGGCCGGCGCGACGCTGGAATGGCTGCCGCAGGAAACCATCGTCTACAGCGCCGCCCAGGCTGAACTGAGCACTTCGATTGATCTTGAAGGTGACGCGCGGTTGTTTTATTGGGACGTGGTGGCGTTGGGTCGTCCGGCCAGTGGCGAGCGTTTTGATCGCGGGCATTTTCAGGCGCATCTGGATATCCGCCGCGACGGCCGATTGCTCTGGCATGAGCGCCAGCGCATTGTCGGTGACGACGGTTTGCTTGATTCGCCGATCGGGCTGGATGGTCATCCGGTGTTTGCGACGTTGTTGGTCACCGGTGAGATTGATGCTGAATTGCTGGAGCGTTGTCGTTCGCTGGGGCATGACGTGCGCGGGGATTTGACGCAATTGCCCGGCCTGTTGGTGGCTCGGTGTCTGGCTAACGAAGCATTGCTCGCCCGTGCGTGGCTGATCGATTTATGGCGCTTGCTACGCCCGGTGCTGCTGGACCGCGAAGCCCAGCCACCCCGAATCTGGAACACCTGAAATGCATTCCCCTGTAGGAGCTGCCGCAGGCTGCGATCTTTTGATCTTGTTTTTAAAGATCAAGATCAAAAGATCGCAGCCTTCGGCAGCTCCTGCAGGGTGTACGACATCATTTTTAACTGCCGATATTGGATTCCCACAATGGACCTGACCCCACGCGAAAAAGACAAGCTGCTGATCTTCACCGCCGGCCTCGTCGCCGAGCGGCGTTTGGCGCGCGGCGTGAAACTCAATTACCCGGAAGCCATGGCCTACATCTCCGCTGCGCTGCTCGAAGGCGCGCGTGACGGTCGGACAGTGGCCGAGTTGATGCACTTCGGCACTACCCTGCTCAGCCGCGAACAAGTGATGGAAGGCATCCCGGAAATGATCCCGGAGATTCAGGTCGAAGCGACGTTCCCCGACGGCACCAAACTGGTCACCGTCCACCAACCGATCGTCTGAGGCCGCGCCATGACTTACTCCATTCGCGACGCCGTTCACGCCGATCTGCCGGCGATCCGCGACATCTACAACGACGCCGTGCTCAACACCACGGCGATCTGGAATGAACAAGCCGTCGACCTCGGCAACCGCCAGGCGTGGTTCAGCGCGCGTCAGGCACAGGCCTATCCGATTCTGGTGATCGTCGACGCCGACAACACTGTGCTCGGCTACGCTTCGTTCGGTGACTGGCGGCCGTTCGACGGTTTCCGCCACACCGTCGAGCACTCGGTGTATGTGCGCAGCGACCAACGCGGCAACGGCCTCGGCCCGCAACTGATGACTGTGCTGATCGAACGGGCGAAGACCTGCGACAAGCACGTGATGGTCGCCGCCATCGAAAGCGGCAACGCTGCTTCGATTCGTCTGCACGAGCGCGCCGGATTCATCACCACCGGGCAGATGCCGCAAGTCGGCACCAAGTTCGGTCGCTGGCTCGACCTGACATTCATGCAACTGACCCTCAATCCTGGCGCGGAGCCGCCTGAAACCATCAAGGAGTGACACCGATGAACGCCGCCCAACTGCGCCGCGTCAATGCTGAAAGTTTTGCCCACTACCGTCAGGGCCTGATCGATTTGCTGCTCGACGCAGTGGGTTATGGCGCCAGCGTCGGTTTCATGGCCGACCTCGATGCGGTGCAGGCGCGCGCATATTTCGATGAGGTTCAGGACAACGTCAACAAGGGCAGCGTGCTGCTCTGGGTGGTGGTCAAAGACGAAGAAGTGCTGGCCAGTGTGCAGCTGGGTCTGTGTCAGAAGGCCAACGGTTTGAACCGCGCCGAGGTGCAAAAACTGCTGGTGCGCGAAGACGCGCGGCGTCGCGGCCTCGGTCAGCAATTGATGAGCGCGCTGGAACTCGAAGCGCCGAAGCACAAGCGCGGCATGCTCTACCTCGACACCGAAGCGGGCTCGCCCGCCGAAAATTTCTATCAGGCATTGGGTTACACCCGCGCGGGTGCCATCCCCGATTACGCCTGCGACCCGAACGGCACCTATCGGCCGACCGCCCTCTATTACAAGATTCTGCAAGGAGCCCAGTGATGATTCCTGGCGAGTACCAGATCCAGCCCGGCGACATCGAACTCAACGTCGATCGCCGCACCATCAGCCTGAAAGTCGCCAACAGCGGCGACCGGCCGATTCAGGTGGGGTCGCACTATCACTTTTTTGAAACCAACGACGCGCTGGCGTTTGACCGCGCAGCCAGCCGTGGCATGCGCCTGAATATTCCTGCGGGGACGGCGGTGCGTTTTGAGCCGGGGCAGAGTCGTGAGGTTGAGTTGGTGGATTATGCGGGGCATCGGCGGGTGTTTGGGTTTGCCGGACGAATCATGGGTGATCTCTGACATCTGCGTGCACCGCTGCCCCTCACCCCAGCCCTTTCCCGAGGGAGAGGGAGCCGATCACCGATAGCCGACCCACCGCGAACAGTCCCCTCTCCCTCTGGGAGAGGGCTAGGGTGAGGGTCTATGGCTCACCACTATTTTCCTGAAGGACGCCGCATGAAGATTTCCCGTCAAGCCTACGCCGACATGTTCGGCCCCACCGTCGGCGACAAGGTGCGCCTGGCCGATACAGAGCTGTGGATCGAGGTCGAAAAAGACTTCACCACCTACGGCGAAGAAGTGAAATTCGGTGGCGGCAAAGTCATCCGCGACGGCCAGGGCCAGAGCCAATTGCTGGCCGCCGAAGTCGTCGACACGCTGATCACCAACGCGCTGATCATCGACCACTGGGGCATCGTCAAAGCCGACGTCGGCCTCAAGGATGGGCGCATCGCCGCGATCGGCAAGGCCGGTAACCCGGACGTGCAGCCCAACGTGACCATCGCCATCGGCGCCGGCACCGAAGTCATCGCCGGTGAAGGCATGATCCTCACCGCCGGTGGCATCGACACGCACATCCACTTCATCTGCCCACAGCAAATCGAAGAGGCGCTGATGAGCGGCGTTACCACCATGATCGGCGGCGGCACCGGCCCGGCCACGGGCACCAACGCCACAACGTGCACATCGGGCCCTTGGCACCTGGCTCGCATGCTTCAGGCCGCCGACGCCTTCCCGATGAACATCGGCCTCACCGGCAAGGGCAACGCCAGCCTGCCGGAACCGCTGATCGAGCAGGTCAAGGCCGGCGCCATCGGCCTCAAGTTGCACGAAGACTGGGGCACCACCCCGGCGAGCATCGACAACTGCCTGACCGTCGCCGACCAGTTCGACGTGCAGGTGGCGATCCACACCGACACCCTCAACGAATCCGGTTTCGTCGAAACCACCCTTGGCGCATTCAAGGGTCGCACCATCCACACCTACCACACCGAAGGTGCCGGTGGCGGTCACGCGCCGGACATCATCAAGGCCTGCGGTTTCCCCAACGTGCTGCCGAGCTCGACCAACCCGACCCGACCGTTTACGCGCAACACCATCGACGAACACCTCGACATGTTGATGGTCTGCCACCACCTCGACCCGAGCATTGCCGAAGACGTCGCGTTCGCCGAAAGCCGCATCCGTCGCGAAACGATTGCCGCCGAAGACATCCTTCACGACCTCGGCGCGTTCTCGATGATCAGCTCCGACAGTCAAGCCATGGGCCGCGTCGGCGAAGTCATCACGCGCACCTGGCAGACCGCCGACAAAATGAAAAAACAGCGCGGCCCACTGCCGCAGGACGGCGCAGGCAACGATAACTTCCGCGCCAAACGCTACATCGCCAAGTACACGATCAACCCGGCGATCACCCATGGCATCAGCCACGAAGTCGGCTCGATTGAAGTCGGCAAATGGGCCGACCTGGTGCTCTGGCGTCCGGCGTTTTTCGGCGTGAAACCAACGTTGATTCTCAAGGGTGGTGCGATTGCCGCCAGTTTGATGGGCGACGCCAACGCTTCGATTCCGACGCCGCAACCGGTGCACTACCGCCCGATGTTCGCCAGTTACGGTGGCTCGCTGCACGCCACCAGCCTGACCTTCATCAGCCAGGCTGCACACGACGCCGGGTTGCCCGAAGCGCTGGGCTTGAAGAAAAAAATCGCTGTGGTCAAAGGTTGTCGCGATGTGCAGAAAACCGATCTGATCCACAACGATTACCTGCCGAACATCGACGTCGACCCGCAGACGTATCAGGTCAAGGCCGACGGCGTATTGCTATGGTGTGAACCGGCGGAAACGCTGCCGATGGCGCAGCGTTACTTTCTGTTTTAAGCCACAGCAGCAAAAAAAAGCCTGGAGGCGTTATCGCGCCTCCAGGCCTGTTTACGGTTTCACCGTGAACGGCGGATAAACCGTCTGCAGCTTCGCCCGATCTATCGCTTTTTGCGTCAGGGTTTTCTCCAGCGTTTGCAACGCTTCAAATTGCGCCATATCGTCCTCATCCTTGAGCGACAGCAGCAGTTCATCGAACTCTTTGCGATAAGTACGCTTGAGGAAGCGCTGCCACAAGGGCTGTTCAAGAATCCGTGGCGCCAGCAGTTCACCTTCCTCCAAGGCGATCACTCGCTGATAAGCGTCCTCGATCATCTGCTCAGTGACCCCGGCGATTTTTCGGAACAACATTCCGCGTGATTGCCACGGTAAATCCAGTCGTTCCGCCAGATCGGTCATATAGGCCAGATGAACCTCTACTTCATCGATGGTGCCGGTAACACCGTCAGCGTTTTCGCGACGGAAGGTCTCCCCCGCTTTCAAACGATCCGCCACCCGTTGTCGGGCGATCTGAGCCAATTCATCGAGCCGTGATTTGCCACGGGCCAACGCGACGAGTTCGGCCTCCACCAGATCGGTATTGATCAGCCCGTACGCTTCGTGAATCAGTACCTCGACGCCCATAGCATTGAAAAACTGCGCGCCGGCATCGGCACAGGTAGTGGATGCAACGGCCTCGGCGAAAATCTTCTCGCGCAGCAGGGTGTTCTCGTTCATGGCGAAGATCATTCGCCAGACCTTGGCGGTAAGGTCGGTTCTGTAGCCGAGATCGGCGGCCCGGAAATCGGCGGAAGCGGTCAGTTTGCGCAACTCGTTAAAAAAGGGTTCCGAGCCGAACTCGTCCTCAACCTCGTCCCAGAATGGCTGATAGGCATTCCATTGCGCCTCGGTGATACCGACATCCCAGAGCGAGCTGTCGATGGTACCCCGCGACGGATACGGGCGGTCGGGGTCGAGCCCGACAGACTCAATGTACTGTTTGAGCTTTTCGAGATTCTCCGCAGACAAATGGAAAACGTCACGACTGACATTCGTGCGCGCGATCAATTCGGCATACACCGAACCCGGCGCGACCTCTGGAAGCTCGCTGATCTGGTTAAAGCGCAAATCCAGATACAGGTTACGCGGGCGTTGTCTGGCAAACAGGCCGATGGGCCAGGTATCGATGCCAGTGCTGTCCAGCGTCAGTATCAACAACGCCGGCATCTGACTGATGTCCGGCACCCGTCCAAGCGGATTGCCATCCAGTTTCAGCACATGCAACCGGCTCATCGCCCGCAGCCGCGCAGCACTTTCGGCCGTCAATGCGATCTGGTTATCCGAGAGCGTCAGCACACGCAAGTAAGGCATGTGGCTGATGACTTCGGGCAAGTCGCTCAAGCGGTTCTTCCACAGATCGAGATCGCGCAACTGGCGGAAGCTACCCAGAAAATCTTGCTGATCACTTAATAGCTGGCCATTTTGCAGGCTCAATGAGGTGACATGGTCGAAACTGGCGCTGAGCCGGGGCATGCGCAGTAAATGACGATCCATTGGCACGCCGTTCAGGTTCAACGCCTGCGCCCGGATGATCCCGGGGGCCGGGGGCCCGAGTGGCCCGGTACGTTGCCAACATTGACGAAGCAGGTGGTAGACCTTGTTGCGCGACGTCCACTCCGCCACGCCTTCGGGGCTGAAACGGTAGGCAAGGCTCATATCATTCAACCAGCGCTGAAAGGCCAGGTTGAACGTACTGAACTCGCGCTCGAGCGCCGCAATACGCTGGCCCACTACGTTTTCGCCAAAACTGTTGAGCATCGTTTCCACCTCTGCATCGGTGAAGGCGGGATACAACGAGCCAATGCGCCGCTGGAAACCCGACCACCCTTGAGGGCGCATCGGATAACCCTGCATGCCGCCACGCAGGCGCATGTTTTCCGGATCGTAAGCCGGCTTGCGCAGCGGGTTGTCCAACAGAACTTTCTCGAACTGTGCATGGCTCAGCGGTGAACGCTGAATGGCCTGTTTGAGCAATTCACCCTGAGTGATTTCGTAACCCAGTGCCTGACGCTGCGCATCGGGCAACGCATGCAGTACAGCGCTGTAGATATTTTCTGCGCCGTGCAAATGCAGCCCCTGGTCATCGCGCGCACTGAACAGACCGTTCTCATCAACGATCAATACTTTGCGGATTGGTGCATCCGGCGCTCCAACGCTGGATTGAAGCGGGCCAGTGAACGACAGCTCACGAACTTCAATGCGCACCTCTGACAACCAGCCCGGCAGGCTCTCCATCGAGCACAACGCCAATCGACGGCTGTCGGCATTTTCCAGGTGTTCGAGATAAAGGCCTTCGTAGGCACGATTCAGTCGAACCCTGCCGCCTGCGGCACGCAGTTGCTGACGCAGCTTGAGCGTAATTTGCCCGCTCTCTTCAAAGACCCGCACATTTTGCGGATCCGCCTCCTTGAGCACTTGTTCGATCACAATGCACGGCAGGTCGGGATAATCGCTTTGCAACCTGCGCGCACGGAAATCAGCAGAGACATCAGACGTTTTGTACTGCGACTCGAACACCCGCGAACTGCGTTTGCTCGCTCGCAGCGCCAATGCTTCGCGCAATGCCTGAACGCGTACGATCTTGTTGGTGGAGATGGCACGGCCAAGTAATGCTTCTGTTTCCGTTTCGCTCAGAAAATCCAGCACCCGAGTTTCAAATCTACCAGTCTGCAATTCTTCTTGAGTGATAGTCAGTGTGTCGGTTGGCGTGGCGGTGGAACTGCCATAGGTGACCGCTGCCCGGTCAGTCGGCAACGGGTCTTTCAGCGTGATGGCTTTTGTCTCGGGCCAGTGCGGGAGTTCCGTCACCAACCCCGGCAAATAACCGGTCAGATGGTTGCTGACATGGCCACTGCGGATCTGCTCGCCAAACCGACTGATCGAGACGTAAAGATCGAAACGATTCAGAGTATCGGTCAACAATGCGGGTGGCAGCTCGTGCTCTACATGCAGCCGGCGCAGCACGTCTTCTTCGATGCCGCTGACCTTTATAACTCGCTCCAGCGCCGGCTCGCTGAACGTCGCGGCCAGCGGGTTGAGTCGGCGCAATAGTTGTGTTTTTTCCCATTCGAGGGGCTGCTCCACTTCGCTTTTCCAGGCACCCGCACCATTGTGTTCAATCGTCGGCGCATAAGCGTCGGCGCGGGTCGGGTGTTGCAGACGGAAACGGCCATTCAGCGGATCTTCTTTCACCACATATTGCTTACCCTCCAGGTGCAGAACCCGCTTGCCTTGATGTGGATACAAACCCGATTCATCAGCAAAGTTTCCCTCAGCCAACGCGAGCTTGTGCTCGTAAGGCGCGAGATCAGGGTTCCACATTTTTTTGCTGCCATCTGCCAAAGCAACTGCTTTGAGCTTGTCGATAAACGGCGAGGGTTTGATCGCGACTGGGCTTTTGGGCAAAACATGCCCGGCACTCATCAGCGCCAATTGCGCAAAGTTGAGGATGACGCTGTTGATGTGCGCGCAAGCCTCTTCTTTGTCGCCATGACTCCAGTCTTCGATGCCCTCGGCAAACTCTGCCAACAATTGCGCGACCATCACGCCGAGCATCACCTCGCCCACGCCGGGCACTAACATTACGGCGAAGTTGAAAACGTTCCAGCCGACGTCCAGGTAACTGAGCAGTCGGTTCCAGCGGGTTTTCGCGTCTTCGTCGCCCGTAGGCACCGCGACCACGCGTGCATCACTGATCGCCTTGTCACGCTTGCGAAGGAACAGATGCTCCCAAATATCGTCCTGAATCGGCACGGTAATGGGCTCGGCATCGGGATTTTCAACCGCTGTTTCCCGCCACCACGGCCCCATGTCCAGAGGTTCGCGCTGGTGCCATGTGATTTCCTTGAGACGCTCATTGACGCGCCTGAAGAATTTCGGCTGGTCTTTTTGTGCGACAAATCTGCTGAAAAACTGCTGATACGATTGACCAAGCAGTTGCGTCGCCAACGCTTTCATGAAGACCGTCAGCGAAGCATATTCTTTTAGCGGCTTGACCGGATCTTCGGGAATGTAGGCAATCAACGGCCCGGTCAGAATACTTTGATCATAGAAATCATTACGCCGTGAAATCTCATCGGTCAGAGCGCCCGGCCCATTGGCAAATACATCACTTAGAACTTTATATTTCTCATACAGGTTGTCGTTTAACCCGGGGATACGTCTCGACCAATCGAACAGGAACTGAAGCTCTTCCGGGATTAACCCCAACAGAAACTTTTCTGTTTCGCTTTTTTCCGCCACGGCGCTGAAAAGTACAATCCCTGACAACTCCATGCCCATCAGCCGCAGGCGATGGGTTTGCAGCGGGCGATCGTGAAAGTTGATGCGGGGTTGCCCATTGAGCACATCGCTGACGACCGCTTGACCATGAATGCTCAGATCGCCGTTCATGCCGGCAATCGACGCAGCCACTTCAAATGCCGATTTCTCGGCCGCCACCGATTGCATCCTTAGAGTCGATCGCTTGTCCGCCTCGTCAGGCAGCAACAATGCCTTGAGATGTCGCTGGTACTGCGCGCCGATGTCCAGCGAGCGACAAAGGCTGGCGAACTCGCCGACCGTAATCGCATGCTGCACCGGTGCGCCATCAGCGTCAGCGACGTACACACCGGAGCCGCTGCGAAAGTAGCCGGCAACCGTCTCGGCCTGCTCGAAATTATGCAGCGCCGCGGCAAGCAAGGACGAGTGTCGAGATCGCGTTGCACCGCGGTCGATGCCGAAGATAATTTTGTCCGGGACGTACAGCCTGAGCATCGCCTGGTCGACATCCAGATCAATGTTCATCTGGTTTTTCAGTGCCTGGGTCAGCAAAGGTCGGGCGAAGTCTTCGATGTTCTGTTGGAGCGTATTCAACGTCGAATCGACTTCACGCTGATTTCGCCAATGTGCATCGACCTGTTGTTTCAAAAGTTTGCGCCCCGCCAGCGGCCATGACGCCAACGACACTGCAACATTCAGATTTGCTTCAAGTGCTTGAAGCCGATGGGGCGGCGCTTGTGTTATCGCATCGGGGATAAGCGCGGTTATTACGGCGTGGTGCGGGCCATTATTTATCGGCAAATTATTCGTTGGAGCATCCATTTTCACAATCTCGTCATCCAGTAACCTGGGCTCAGATTACGGATGACAAGAAAAAACAAAAAACCAAAATACTGCTCAACAACGCGCTGAAAAACCCATAACTGCACAGTAATTGAAGAGCCGAAAATACATATGTACCGCACCCAAAAAAATACCCCGGGAGCCGGGCATCAGCGGGGGTGTAATTCTCGCCAGAGGGGCTAATATTCGAATCGCCGTCCATCGATTCATGCTCAGGTAACCGCTCATGCGTCTTTCCGAGTTCATCGTGTGCAACGTGGATCCCATCGTCGCGGAGTGGGAGCAGTTCGCCGCCACCATCACGCCCGCTGCCGAGTACATGGACGCCGAAGGATTGCGTGACCACGCCAAAGCCATTTTGCTGGCTGCCGCTCGTGACATGAACAAACCGCAAAGTCCCGACGAACAGGCTGCCAAAGCCAAGGGCGACGGCCCGGAGAAAACCCCAAGCCTCGATCAGGCCGGCGCCAGCCATGGTGAATTGCGCCACACTGTCGGTTTTGATCTGGTGCAGATGACCTCGGAGTTTCGTCATTTGCGCGCCTGCGTGATCCGTCGCTGGGTCGACAGCCTCGAAGCACCGGACATGACCTACTTTCAGGACATGATTCGTTTCAATGAAGCCATCGATGAAGCATTGGCCGAATCGACGGCGGCCTACGCAGAACAGGTCAATCGTTCGCGGGACATCTTTCTGGCGATTCTCGGCCACGACCTGCGCGCGCCGCTGCAGGCGGTGAGCATGTCCACCGAATTACTGTTGCGCAAAGCCACGCTCGAAGGCGATGCGCTGGCCTGCGCCCACAACATCAAGCGCGGCGCCCGGCACATGGCGGCGATGGTCAGTGATTTGCTGGAGCTGGTGCGCAGTCGTCTAGGTAAAGGTCTGCCGATCGAACCGGCCCCGATGGATCTGGCCGAGGCGGCGCGGGCGGCGATTGCCGAGGCGTGTGCCGGCAACCCGAATTGCTCGCCGGTTTTGCACATTGACGGTGATACCCGAGGTGTGTGGGACGCGGGGCGCATTGATCAACTGCTGCAAAACCTGATCGGCAATGCGCTGCAGCATGGATCGAACACGCAACAGGTGACGCTGACCCTGCAGGATGAGGCGGACGCGGTGTGCCTGTCGGTGCATAACTTCGGCACGCCGATTCCGGAGGATGCCTTAGGGACAATTTTCGATCCGCTGGTGCGCAGCGCCGATGAAGAACTGGGGCAGCCTTCGACCAGTCTCGGATTGGGCCTGTTTATTGTCAGGGAAGTGGTTAATGCCCATGGCGGGACGATTGAAGTCAGCTCGAGTGAGGCTGACGGCACGCGGTTTAGCGTAGTGTTACCGAGGCGGGTTTAATCAACGATACCGCGTTATCGTTCTTCGCGAGCAGGCTCGCTCCCACAGGGAAATGCATTCCAAATGTGGGAGCGAGCCTGCTCGCGAAGAGGCCCGATCAGCCAATACACATCCTTCAGAATTACTCGACCACAAGCCGCCCCAACCGCTGCCGCAACATGCGGTTCTCGGCGCGCAATTCGCGAACCTCTTCCAGCAGATCCAGCGCCAGCGCGACGCCCTCCCACTCCAGTTCCAGGTCGCGCCGCAACTTGGCGGCGCGCTTGGCCAGGGCCAGTTCGTAGTCGGTGAAGCGCCATTCCCGGGGCTGCGCGCCCTGAGGTTCGAGGATGCCGTGTTCGACGATTTCGATCACGTAGACGTCCGACAGATCGGCCGCCTCACAGAATTCTGCCAGGTCCAGTTGAACGATCAGGGGGCTGCTCATGATGGGCTACTCCGTCGTCGAATTTAGAAGTTCTCTCGCGGATTGAAGGCGGCTTTGTTCGCCAGTTCCTGCCACAGCGCTTTGACCTCGTCATCGGACGCTTTCGGCATCACCGCTTTGAGCTGCACAAACAGGAAACCGCGTTCGCCAGCCTTGTTTTTCAGACCGTGTCCTTTGGCGCGCATGCGCTGGCCATTCTGACTGCCGGCCGGCACCTTGAGGTTGATCTTGCCGGTCAGGGTCGGCACGGCCACTTCGGTGCCCAGCGCCAGCTCCCACGGTGCCAGCGGCAGCGTGATGATCAGGTTGTCGCCTTCGACATCGAATTTCGGGTGCGGCGCAAAACGAATGGTCAGGTACAGATCGCCATTCGCCCCGCCACCGGCGCCCGGTGCGCCCTGGCCTTTAAGGCGGATACGCTCGCCGTCGGTCACGCCCGCCGGAATCTTCACGTTCAGGCTCTTCGTGGTGTTGCTGACGTGCTGGCCGTTGGCGTTGTATTGCGGCACCTGGAAGGTGACTTTCTTCGACTCGTTCGACAGCGTCTCCTCGAGGAAGATCGGCAGTTCCATTTCCACGTCTTGCCCTCGGCGCCCTGCACTGCGTTGTTGCCGACCTTCACCGCCACCGAAACCGGGGCCGCGATTGCCGAAGATCGAACTGAAAAAGTCCGAGAAGTCGCCGGTGTCCTGACCGCCGCCACCAAAGCCGCCACGGCTCTGCCAGCCCGGTGGCCCCTGGAACGGCTGACCGTGCTGGCCATAACGACGCAGCTCGTCGTACTCGGCACGTTTGTCGGCGCTTTTCAGCGCTTCATAGGCTTCCGACGCGTCCTTAAATTTCTCTTCGGCGTCTTTTTCCTTGCTGACATCGGGGTGGTATTTGCGCGCCAGCTTGCGATAGGCCGCCTTGATTGCCTTGTCGTCTGCTGTCGGCTCCACGCCGAGGATCTTGTAATAGTCTTTGAAGTCCATTGAAGGAATCACCATCCGTTATCGATTTCGCGCCGTTGCCAAGCATGCGCCGATTCGCGCGTGCCAGGTTGACCGATCTCAAAGTTGTGACCGGGTGGCGCAGCAGAAGTTTATCGGCAGTGGACGGCGGTTCTTGTGACCGCCGGTGGTTCTGCCGGCCCATGCCAGCAAGTTTGGGGCGAAGCTGCGATTTTCAACCAGTTTAGTCGCGAAATAGCTGATGACCGGCCTTCGATTCTGGCGCGCACTGACATACACTGCGCGGCCGTTTTTTTGACCGGAACCGAAAGACATGAAAGACGCCTCTCCAGCCCGTGCCTGCGGCATCGACTTCGGCACGTCCAACTCCACCGTCGGCTGGCTGCGCCCCGGCATGGAAACGATGATCGCGCTGGAAGACGACAAGATCACCCTGCCGTCGGTGGTCTTCTTCAACATCGAGGAACGCCGCCCGGTTTACGGTCGTCTGGCGCTGCACGAGTACCTGGAAGGCTATGAAGGCCGACTGATGCGCTCGTTGAAAAGCCTGCTCGGTTCCAAGCTGATCAAGCACGACACCAGCGTTCTCGGCACGGCGATGCCGTTCAAGGACTTGCTCGGCCTGTTTATCGGTCAGTTGAAGAGCCGCGCCGAAACTGCCGCTGGTCGGGAATTCGAGCAAGTGGTGCTGGGTCGTCCGGTGTTCTTCGTCGATGACGATCCGCTGGCTGACCAGGAAGCTGAAGACACTTTGGTCGACGTAGCCAAAAAGATCGGTTTCAAGGAAGTGTCGTTCCAGTACGAACCAATCGCTGCGGCCTTCGACTACGAGTCGACCATCGAAAAAGAAGAGCTGGTGCTGATCGTCGACATCGGCGGTGGTACCTCTGACTTCTCGCTGGTGCGCCTGTCGCCCGAGCGTCGCGGTTTCGATAACCGTCACGACGACATCCTCGCCACTGGTGGCGTGCACATCGGCGGTACCGACTTCGACAAACAGCTGAGCTTGCAAGGCCTGATGCCGCTGTTCGGCTACGGCAGCCGGATGAAGAGCGGCGCCTACATGCCAACCAGCCACCACATGAACCTGGCGACCTGGCACACCATCAACTCGGTGTATTCGCAGAAATCCAGCCTGGCGCTGGGCAGCATGCGATACGACATCGAAGACACCGGCGGTATCGATCGCCTGTTCAAGTTGATCGAACAACGCGCCGGCCACTGGTTGGCGATGGAAGTCGAAGAAACCAAGATCCAGCTGACCCACACCGACAGTCGCCATGTGCCGCTGGATCGAATCGAGGCC
The DNA here is from genome assembly GCF_049959085.1 of Pseudomonas rustica. Classification (NCBI taxonomy): domain Bacteria; kingdom Pseudomonadati; phylum Pseudomonadota; class Gammaproteobacteria; order Pseudomonadales; family Pseudomonadaceae; genus Pseudomonas; species Pseudomonas rustica. The sequence continues at coordinate 4,928,999 of NZ_CP188200.1, forward strand.
GGGTTGAGCGTGGAACTGAGCCGCGCGCTGTTTGAATCGGCGATCGATGCGCTGCTGGAGCGGGTACGCGGCAGTGTTACGCAGCTGTTGAACGATGCCGGAGTGGCGGTCGATCAGGTCGATACGGTGTTCTTCACGGGTGGTTCGAGCGGGATTCCGGCGCTGCGCAACAGCGTCTCGGCAATGCTGCCGAATGCGCGGCATGTTGAAGGGAATATCTTTGGCAGCATTGGTAGTGGTTTGGCGATTGAAGCCCGCAAACGCTATGGCGTTTAACGGCAGCTGCAAGCTTTAAGCGGCAAGCGGCAAGCGGCAAGTAAGAGCAAAAGCAAGAGCCTCTGCGGCTCTGGCTTCTGCTTTTACTTGTAGCTTGAAGCTTGCAACTCGAAGCTGCTGTTAAACCATCCCACCCAGCTTCAACTCACTCTTCAAATACGCGTAATAAATCGGCCCCGCCACCACCCCCGGCAGGCCGAACGCGGCCTCGAACACCAGCATCGCCAGCAGCAACTCCCACGACTTGGCACTGATCTGCCCGCCGACAATGCGCGCATTCAGGAAGTATTCGAGCTTGTGGATAACGATCAGATAACCCAACGCCGCCACCGCCACCCAGATCGACAGCGACAGGCCGACGATGGTGATCAGCGTGTTGGAAATCAGATTGCCGATCACCGGCAGCAGACCGAGCAGGAAGGTCAGCACGATCAGGGTTTTGGTCAACGGCAGCTTCACGCCGAACATCGGCAGGATCACCGCGAGGAAGATCCCGGTGAAGAAGGTGTTGAGCAAGGCGATCTTGATCTGCGCGAAGACGATATTGCGAAACGCTTGAACCAGCAGGTGCAGACGGTCGAACAGCGCCGCCGCCAGCGGTTTGCGTTTGGTGACGTCCGGCACGCGCTGCAGGGCGATGATCGCGCCGAGCACCATGCCGATCAGCAGCGTCACGAACATGTGCGCGGCGTCTTTACCGACCAGTTGCAGTTCGGAGAGATGCTTGCTCAGCCATTCGCCGATCGCTACACGGAATTCACCGGCACTAGCGGGCAGATAGGCGTCGATGAACGGCGGCAATTGCCCGCGCGCACGATCAACCACGCCCATGAATTTATCCAGTGAGGCACCGGGGTTTTCCGCTTCGTGCAGCAGGAAACTGATCGCACCAGCAAAGAGCAGCGCCAGCACACTGACCACCAACGTCCCCAGCAACGCCACCGCCAGCCAGCGCGCGCGGCGGCCTTCGATCAGCCGTTGCAGTTGCGGGGTGAGCATGTTGACCAGCTCGAACACCAACAAGCCGGCGAGCAGGCTCGGCAACAAGCGCAGCGGCAGCACCAGCAGCAAACCGCCGAAAATGATGATGCAACTGACCCAGAACACTACATGACGCTCAGAAAACGTTGGCATACAGCCTCAAAACGAACGGCGTAAAAGGATGGGCAGTCTGCCAGCGTTCCGGCGCCGAAGCGAGTACAGGCCCGGGTGCCTCGTCGCGCCGAAAAGATCGCAGCCTGCGGCAGCTCCTACAGGATCGCGGTCTCAGGTAGGAGCTGCCGCAGGCTGCGATCTTTTGCTCTTATTTTTTCTTCAGGCAATCACTCATAAACGCCTTGCGCGCATCGCCGGTCAGCGCTTTGGTTTTCGCATCGGCGTTACAGGTGGTCATTTTTTGCTGCTGCGGGGTCAGTTGCTTGCCGTCGTTAGCCGCAGGCGTTGCCTTGAGGCAAGTACTCATGAAGGTTTTGCGCTCATCGCCCTTGAGGCTCTTGGCGGTCGCATCGGCATTGCAGGTGGTCATTTTGTTTTGCTGCGCCGTGGCGGCGAAGCCCTGGGAACACAGGAGCAAACCAATCATCAACAAAGGCACACGCAACATCTTCATGGAGTTTTCTCCTTGTCGCCGCACCGATGGGTGCGGCCTCTGCAGGAGTGTAGTCAAAGCTTGTTACACCTTCCTGCCTTCCCAGTGGCTGCGTCGATACTGCTCCGGCGTGCAGCCCGCCTGTCGCGCAAACATGGCGATAAACGCCGAGCCACTGCTATAGCCAAGATCAAAGGCTATTTCCTGAACGCTACGCTGACCCTCCAACGCTTCGATCGCCGCAAGGTAACGCAGACGCTGACGCCACTCGCCGAAACTCATCCCCAGTTCCCGTACAAACTGACGCGCCAACGTGCGCTCACTGACATGCACTTGCGCCGCCCAATGCGCCAGCGGCTGGTTGTTGCCAGGCTCGGCCTGCAACGCTTCGAGGATCGCCAGCAAACCCGGGCTGCTCGCGTAGGGCAGATAACACTCGTGCACCGGCGCCTGTTGCAGTTGATCAACCAACACCTGCGCCAGTCGTTGATCGGCATCGAGTTGAGGAATTTTCACATCGCGTGCGGCGAAGTCCTTGAGAATCGCTTTGAGAATGTCGCTGATCGCCAGCGTGCAGGCGCGTCGGGGCAGATCGGCGCAAACCTTGGGATCCAGACACACCGCGCGATAGTTGACCGGTTGATGGCTGTAAAAACTGTGCTCGACCTGCGGCGGCACCCACACCGCGTACTGCGGCGGCGACATGAAGCGACTGCCGTCGACGTCCATGTGCAGCACGCCGTGCGCCGCGTATTCCAGCGTGCCCCAAGGATGGCGGTGCGGCGCGGCGAATTCGTGGGTGTTGAAATCGGCATAACGGAAGTACACCGCCGACGGCAGCTCGCTGAAATCCAGTAGATCGATGTGTTTACTGTTCATGCTGTCCGGTTTCAGAGGCAGGTTGTCCGGTTCGAAGTATAGGCCTGCATCCAGACAAGGGATAATTGCGACTCATCAACGTACTGGTTTCAACTCATGCAATACGCGTTTCCGCTGCTGGCGATTTTTATCTGGGCCGGCAATACCGTGATCAACAAACTGGCGGTCGGGGCGATTTTCCCCGCCGAGATCGGTTTCTATCGCTGGCTGCTCGCCGGGTTGTTGTTCACGCCGTTCATGCTCAAAGCGGTGATCGCGCACTGGCCGCAGATTCGTCCGAACCTGGGCAAGATTTTTGTCCTCGGTGTGCTGGGTATGGCGGTGTATCAGAGCCTCGCTTACTTCGCCGCAACCCTGACCACCGCGACCAACATGGGCATCATTTTGTCGCTGATGCCTTTGATGTCGCTGGCCATGGCAATCATCAGCCTCGGTCAACGTCTGACCGCCGGTGCGCTGGTCGGCGCGGTGCTGTCGTTTGCTGGCGTGCTGGTGGTGGTGTCGTCGGGCAGCCTTGGCGCGTTGCTGCAACACGGCCTGAACATGGGCGATGCGATGATGTTGATCGCGACGCTGGCTTACGCGATTTACAGCACGCTGCTGAAGAAATGGCAGCTGCGCTTACCGCCGCTGGTGTTGCTGTATTTGCAGGTGCTGGTGGCGATTGTCGTGTTGTTTCCGCTGTACGTCGCTTCGCCGAAAACCGGTTTGACCCTGCAGAACACTCCGCTGGTGTTGTATGCGTGCCTGCTGGCTTCTATGGTTGCGCCGTTGGCGTGGATGCAGGCGGTGCAACGCCTGGGGCCGAGCCGGACGACGTTGTTCTTTAATTTGCTGCCATTGATTACTGCGCTGATTGCGGCGGTGGTGTTGAAGGAGCAGTTGGCGATGTATCACTTGGTGGGCGGGTTGCTGACGTTGGGTGGGGTGATACTTTCTGAGCGTTGGACCACCGTGCTAGGCCATCGAATCAGCGTTGCCTGATGGAAAAGATCGCAGCCTGCGGCAGCTCCTACAGGTTGGGTGTCGGACACAAATTATGTGAACGCCTCAACATCATGTAGGAGCTGCCGCAGGCTGCGATCTTTTGATCTTGTTGTTCGCCCCTAAAGCCCCGCTGCCTCAAGGCGTGCCGCGTGCTCAACAAACAACCGCACCGGATCCGCGCCCTTGCCCACCAGCCCCAGCGACTGGTTAACAATGTCGAAATGATCCAGCGGATAATCATCGCCAATCACCGTGCCAAGGTGCGAGCTGTACCGCCCGACCATCCCGTCGCACTGCCCCGGCTCGCGCACAAAGGTTTTCGCGAACAAGCGACAACTGCGATTGGTTCCGTCAAACAGATTGCCGCCGCGATCGGTCTTGCCCGGCTGCAACGTCCCCGACCACGAGTAATAACGCACGCCGTTAACCTCTTCCGGCCCATGCCCGCCCCAGGTTTGCGGCAAGCCCTGTGGATAACGCTGGTTGAACAGCGCCACGCCCGCGGTGGTCAGCGAATGGTGCGAAGCATGGATATCCACCGGAAATCCCGGCCCGCGATAACCGGTCTCCAGCACCGCCATCAGCCACCCGAAAAGCCGTAGCAACGCCTCAAGCAGACGCCCCTTGGCGCTGTCCGCCGGGTAATGTTTTTCCAGATAATCCGCCAGCTCCGACCCATGATTGGGACCCGCCACCGACGTGACCGACGCCACCAGATCCGGGCGTTTCGCCGCGGCATAGCGCGCCGTCAACGAGCCCTGACTGTGGCCGAACAGGTTGACCTTCTGCGCGCCGGTCTCGCGCAAGATTTCGTCGATACGCGCGAGCAGTTGCTCGCCCCGCACCTCAGTCGAATTGAGCGGCGACACCTGAACCGCGAACACCGTCGCACCACCACGGCGCAAGGCTTTGATGATTCCGTACCAATACGGATAGAGCACTAAACGTACAAACCCGAGCATGCCCGGAACCAGCACCAGCGGATAACGCGTGGACATGGGCAAACATCCTTGTGGTCGGTGAGTGGATGCAAGGCCTGCAAAACGCCCGCCAAGCATCCTCCCTGATGATGACAACTCATCGACCAGCCTACTTCAGGCCCACCACCCCCGCCACAATCAGCCCCACCGACAGCAGTTTGACCAGCGTCAGGCTCTCGCCGAGCAAGGCAAAACCGAGGAACACCGTGCCCAGCGAGCCGATGGCCGTCCAGATCGGATAAGCAATACTCACCGGCAACTCGCGCATCGCCAAAGTCAGAAAGTAAATCCCGCCGATCGCCGCGATCACCGTGATCAGCGACGGCCACAGCCGGGTGAAACCTTCGGCGTACTTCATGCCCATGGCGAAGGTGACTTCAAAACCGGCAGCGATCAGCAGGAACACCCAGGCCACCTAGAACTCCCGGGCAAGGTCGAGCAAACGCTGCTCGGCCTCGGCCACCGACACCGCGAAGTTGCGTTCGGCGGATTCTTCACCTTCGGCGGCGACCACGCTGACATCGTTGATGCCGATGAAACCCAGCGCCGTGCGCAGCCATGGATCGGCGTGGTTCAGCGCTTCCAGTTCGCCACCGGGGCCGAAGCCGAATCCGCCGCGACTGGTGACGATCAAGGCTTTCTTGCCCTGTAACAGCGGCGTGTATTGGGCGACGCCGTTGTCCAGCGTGTGATCGAAGGTCAGGCCCAACCGCACGATCTGATCGACCCAGGCCTTGAGCCCGCTGGGTACGTTGAAGTTGTACATCGGCGTGGAAATCAGCAGCAGATCATGATCGAACAATTCGCCGACCAGTTGATCGCTGAGCGCCAGATCGGCCTGCATCGACAGAGGCCGGTTGTCGGGCTCGGGGTAAAACGCTGCGGCGACGAACGCTTCGTTGACTGCCGGAATCAATGCCCGCCCGACTTCACGGCGAGTGACTTGAGCCTGCGGATGGCGCACCTGCCAGGCGCTGAGAAAACTTTCCGCCAGACGGCGCGAAGTGGAACGATCACCACGGGGACTGGCATGCAGCACAAGAATCTTGCTCATCTGTACATTCTCCGGACTAGAATCAAACGGCTTGTGGCTTCCAGCTTGAAGCTCGCCATTACGTCTAAACAAATGAGCAAAAATCAGTCGGGATGAATTGATTTCATCCGTGGAGTTTTCAATGTTCGCCTCGCTGCCGCTGACCGCCCTGCGCGCTTTCGAATCTGCTTCACGTTTGTTGAGCTTTAAAGCGGCCGCCGAAGAGTTGTCGGTGACGCCGACGGCGATTTCCCATCAGATTCGTGCGTTGGAGGACTGGCTCGGGCTTGCTCTGTTCGAACGCCTGCCGCGCCAAGTACGCCTGACCGAGGGTGGCCAGCGATTGTTTCGCAGCCTGCACGGCGCGTTGCTGGAAGTGGCGCAAAGCGTCGACACCCTGCGCCCGCAACGCAGCGTCAGCAGCCTGACGTTGTCGACCACGGCCGCGTTTGCAGCGTTATGGCTGGTGCCGCGTCTCGGGCGTTTTTATGCGCAGCATCCGAACATCAACGTGCGCCTCGATACCCACTGCGAGGTCATCGATTTGCATCAGGACGCCAGCGTCGATCTGGTGCTGCGTTACAGCCTCGACGACTATCCGAACCTGTATGGCTTGTGCCTGTTCGATGAATCCTTCGGCGTCTACGGCTCACCGGAGCAAGTGGCACTGGCCGCGCGGCGCACGCCAACATTGATCAGCGTGCATTGGCATAACTCGAAGCTCTACGCCCATGGCTGGCAAGCGTGGTGCGCAAAGGCTGGCGAAAACTGGCTCAAACAGTCGCCGGCGAACCGCGAGTACGACGAAGAACATTACGCCCTGCAAGCGGCGATCGCCGGGCAAGGCCTGGTGCTGGCGAGCAATATTCTGGTCTCGGAAAGTGTCGCCAGTGGTCTGCTGGTGCCTTACAAAGCCGACGTTGTGGTGGATGGCGCCGGGTATAGCGCGTTGTGTGTGCCGGGCCGCGAACGACATCCGCCGGTGCGCGCATTTTTTGCGTGGTTGCGCGAGGAGGCGGCGTTGTCGGGGCTGACGCCGAGGACGCCGCAAATTGCATAAAACTTTTTGCTTCGCTCATGACTCACAACTTGGGTAGCGACCACGGCCGCAGAACGTGGCGCCCATCGGATTAGCCTCCTGGAGATCGAAATGAGCGACGACCTGCATCTGTCAGATGTTCAAACACTGCGCGAACGTGCGCGCCAACACGTCGAGAACGGTGCTGTAACTGAAGGCTACAGCGCTGACCGTGAGGAGGTGCTGCGCTTGCTCAACGAATCGCTGGCCACCGAACTGGTCTGCGTGTTGCGCTACAAGCGCCACTATTTCATGGCCAACGGCGTTAAAGCCCATGTGGCTGCCGAAGAATTTCTCGAGCACGCCACCCAGGAAGCCGAGCACGCCGACCGTCTGGCCGAGCGCATCGTGCAATTGGGCGGCGAGCCTGAGTTCAATCCCGACCTGCTGTCGAAAATGTCCCACGCGCAATACGTGGCAGGGAACACCCTCAAAGAGATGGTTTACGAGGATCTGGTCGCTGAGCGGATCGCTATCGACAGCTACCGCGAGATCATTCAGTACATCGGCGAGAAAGACCCGACCACACGGCGCATCTTCGAAGACATCCTCGCGCAGGAAGAAGAGCACGCCGATGACATGGCCGACATCCTGAACGACCTCTAAACCCGATAAATCGCCTTCGCGAGCAGGCTCGCTCCCACATTTGAAATGCATTCCAATGTAGGAGCGAGCCTGCTCGCGAAGAGGCCGCAACAAAAGCACAAAGATCGCAGCCTTCGGCAGCTCCTACATGAGAATGCATTAACTGATCGTTCCCACGCTCCGCGTGGGAATGCAGCCCGGCACGCTCTCCGTGCCTTTTTAATGCCGAACGCGGAGCGTCCGTAGAGGCGTTCCCACGCAGAGCGTGGGAACGATCGGCGTAGGAGCTGCCGAAGGCTGCGATCTTTTGATCTTGCCCTTATTTAGTGGGTTTAACCGTTACCGGGGCTTTCCCTTCCTTCATCTGCTCCAGCAGGGGCGCACACTGATTCGGCTCGCCACCACTCGGCGCCACCAACGCCAGCAACCCCGCCGCCGGTGCCGCAATCACGCCTAATGCCACCATCCCCGCACCGCGCAACAGCAACGGCACTGGTTTAACCCCGGCGTCCGGCTTGATGAACTTGCCGCGCACGTACAGCGGCGAACGCAGGGAAATCAAACGCCAGCCCTTCGATTCCGGGGTCACCGTCAGATCCAGTTGCTCGGTGGCCATGTTCGCCGTGCCATCGATATAAATGATCGCGTTCTCGGTATCGAAAACAAACAGCTGCGTCGTCGCCAGACCGGTTTTGATGTCAAAGTCCGCCGCCGCACAGTTGATCTTCACTTCCTTGTCGCCAAAGATCTTGCCGACCACGTAGTTGCCGACGTTAAGCCCGGCCAGCTCCATCAATTCACGGCTGATCGCGCCGTCGTTGATCAACATCTTCAACTTGCCGTTGGCGCCGCCCAGCAATTTCGCCACCGAGTTGCCGCGACCGCTGATATCGGCGTCGCCATTCAGCTCACCGAAACTGGTCTTCATCGGTTCAAAGGTCGGGAACAACTCTTTGAGCTTGAAGCGGCGCGCGGTGAGTTTGGCCTGGCCTTCCATCGGTTCGGTGCGGCCGTTGAGACGGATTTGTGCATCGAGATTGCCGCCAGCGACGCCGAAGCGCAGCGGCTGCAAGCTCAGTTCGCCGTCGTTGAGCACCAGATGCGTATAGAGGTCATTGAACGGCAGCTTCTCGCTGTGGACGATGCGCTTGCCGGTGAACTCGACGTCGGCATCCATCGCGCGCCAGCGGTCGGTCTTGAACTCCTCGACCGGCAGCACTTTATCCGCCGGTTGCTTGCTGTCGCCGCCACGGGCCTTTTGCTTGTCATTCGAATCCGCGCCGATCAGCGGCGCAAGGTCGGCGAATAGCAGTTGATTGGAAACCAGCGCACCGCTGAGTTTTGGTCGCGGCTGGGTAGCGGCGTAAGTCAGGTCGCCATGGATGTCGCTGTTGCCGATCTTGCCGTTGAATTTTTCGTAGGTGAATTTCGCTCCAGCGGCGTCATGCAGCTTGGCGATCAAATGACCGTCGGTGGAATACGGTGGCGTATCGGGCAACGTGACGCCGGTCAGCGGATAGAGATTGCCGAGGCTGTCGCCGGCCAGTTTCAGGCGCAGATCAAGGGCACCGAGATTCATCGGGTCGGTCAGGGTGCCGGCCAGTTCGATGCGGGTGTCGCCGATCTTCGCCTGGGCTTGCAGCGGAAACGGTTTGCTCGCGTCCTGCAAGGCCAGCAAGCCGCCAATCTTGCCCTGGCCAGTAAGGTTCTGGCCGTGGTATTGGCCTTTGACCTTGAGCGCAAACGCGTAGTCCTGCGGCGCGCCGCCCTTGTCCTGCGCGGTTTTCGCCGCTTTGTCGCCAACGATGTCGCTGTACGGAATCGGCTTGCCCAGCGGATCGATCAGCACATCGAGATTGGTTTTCAGGGTCTGGTCATCGAGGGTGACGTGACCCTTGTCGAAACCGATGGCGCCGATGTCGACCACCCAGCTCGACGGTTCAGCATTCGGATCCTTGGGATCAAACTTGAACACCCAGTTGGCGCGACCATCCGCCAGCCGTTGCAGATCGGCGTTGGGCTCGGTCAGGTCGATTCGCGGAATCACCACGCGTTGCGCCAGCAGCGCCAGTGGCGAGATGCGCAGTTCGACACGTTTGAGGGTGACCATCTGCGGTTTCTTCGACCAGTCCGGATTGCCCAGGCTCAAATCCTCGGCAACCACATGCGGCCACGGCACCCAGGCGCGCCAGCCGCCTTCATCCGGCTCGCGCTGCCAGATCACCGCGAGGTTGCCATTGATGGCAAACGGTCGGTGCAGTTCTTCCGAGACTTTGGCGTTGAGCGGCGGTTTGATCCGGTTCCAGTCGAAGAACACGATGATCAATACCAGCACGGCCAGTAGCAGCACGAGGATGGCGAAGGTCCAGCTGAAGATTTTTCCAGTGCGCGTCATGCACAAAACTCCTGATCACGACCCCTCACCCAAAACACGGTGAAAGGCTGAAACGGCGGGCCAAAGCGGCCCCTATGAAAACTGTGACTGGCAAAAGGCCCGCAGGTTTAACCGAAAAGCCGATTAAGACGGAAAAACCCGGGCGAATTCTGACCGATCAGTCGAACAGCGTTACCGCGACCCGCACTTTTGCGAGGCGCGAGTGGGTCGAAAATACCCACCTCGGTGCAAAACCGATGCTCTGAAAGGCCCGATCTAGAGCCTCCCGCCAGAACAATCAATTCTGTTGATTATTACCATTGCGTTTATGAACTTTTATATCGACTTATCGAGAGTAGCATTGCCCTCGTACCCACTTTATCGCCCTCCCAAGGAGCAACCCATCATGAAACGCCAATTACTGCTTAGCCTTACCCTCTCGATGCTGGCCAGCACTGCTTTCGCTCTGCCTGCCGCCGAACAAGCCACGCCACAAGTAAAAACCAGCTACTCGGTGTTCAGCCAGACCGTTGCTGCCGACGGCTCCGACCACACCAAAGGCTCCCTCGCTGAAGACGGCTACGACAAAACTCCACAGGGTCAAGCTGTAGCAGAAGGCGGTCGTGATCGCCTGGAAGAAAAAGGTCTGGTCGAAGATGGCTACGACAAAACCCCTCAAGGTCAGGCTGTCGCCGAAAACGGTCGCAACCGCCTCGAAGAAAAAGGCCTGGTTGAAGACGGCTACGACAAAACCCCACAAGGCCAGGCTGTTGCCGAAGGTGGTGGTGATCGTGTGATCGAACGCAACAGCGCTGTGAGCTGAGCCCATGGTGGCCCAGAAAAAAAGCCCAATCGACGGATTGGGCTTTTGACTTTTCAGGCCCCGGTAAAACATCCCGCAAAAATCCCCGCTGCACCGTCCTGCCGTTCGACGCCGATAAAGCCGATTTGCTAGAGTGCGGCGCTTGTCCCGCCGAAGAACACACTCTGCGATGCTGCCCCGCGCCGAACAGAAGCAACAGACCCGCAACGCCTTGATGGACGCTGCCCGCCACCTGATGGAAAGCGGCCGAGGATTCGGCAGCCTGAGCCTGCGCGAAGTGACCAAAACCGCCGGGATCGTGCCCACCGGTTTCTACCGGCATTTTGCCGATATGGACGAACTGGGTTTGGTGCTGGTCAGCGAAGTCGGTCAGACCTTCCGCGAAACCATCCGCCTGGTACGCCACAACGAATTCGTCATGGGCGGCATTATCGATGCCTCGGTGCGGATCTTTCTCGATGTGGTCAGCGCTAATCGCTCGCAATTTCTGTTTCTCGCCCGCGAGCAATACGGTGGTTCGCTGCCGGTGCGGCAAGCCATTGGTCGGTTGCGCGAAAACATCAGCTCCGACCTTGCATCGGATCTGACGATGATGCCCAAGCTCCAGCATCTCGATGCCGATGGCCTGAGTGTGATGGCTGATCTGATCGTCAAATCGGTGTTCGCCACCCTCCCCGACATCATCGACCCGCCCGCCGAAGCGCTGCCGGAGCATCTGACGCCACAGGCGAAGATCACTCAGCAGCTGCGTTTTATCTTTATCGGCCTGAAGCATTGGCAGGGCCTGGGCAGTACCGAGTAAAGATCAAGAGATCGCAGCCTTCGGCAGCTCCTACAGAGATTGCGTTTCATGTAGGAGCTGCCGAAGGCTGCGATCTTTTTTTGCCCGCTGCAAATTGGTGCATGTAAAAACCTTCATGCACCAAAACCTTCCAAATCCCCGCAACATCTTGAAACATCCAGTGCGCTCCGACAGGGATTTCCTACATCTCGTCCGATTGGCAAGCCCCTTGCTCTAGAGCAACCATTGTCCATAGCTGGAAGTTTCCCGATGCTGGTGATTCACCGCAGAATCGACCCTCAACCCGTCTGGGCCGCCGAGTTGCACCTGACCTTCGAAGCGCGGAGCAAAAGCCGTCTGCGCTGTTTCAGTGCTGAAGGTGAAGACGTCGGGTTGTTTTTGGAGCGCGGTCAGCCGCCGCTGTATGACGGCGAATGCCTACAGGCTGAAGACGGCCGCATCGTCCGCGTCTGCGCCCGCCCCGAGCAGTTGCTGCACGTCACCTGCGCCAGCGCCTTCGAACTGACCCGTGCCGCTTATCACCTCGGTAACCGCCATGTCGCCCTGCAGGTCGGTGACGGCTGGCTGCGCCTGCTCGACGATTACGTACTCAAGGCGATGCTCGAACAATTGGGCGCGCAGGTTTCAGCCATCGAAGCACCGTTCCAGCCGGAACATGGTGCTTATGGCGGCGGCCACCACCATTCACGACACGGCGACGAAGACTTCAACTACGCGCCGAAACTCCATCAGTTCGGCGTCCGCCTGTGAATCCGGCCTGGGCGCTGCTGCGCCTGGCCAGTCCGCAGTTGCCGATTGGCGGCTACAGCTATTCGCAAGGCCTGGAAATGGCGGTGGATAACGGCCGGGTGAAAAACCCGGACGACGCCCGCCGCTGGATCAGTGACCAGTTGCTGCTGAATCTGTCGCGCTTTGAGGCGCCATTGTTGCTCGCGCATTGCCAGGCAGCGGCGGATGAAAACTGGAGCGAGTTGCTGATCCTCTGTGAAAGCCATCGCGCCAGCCGCGAGACCCGCGAGTTGCATCTGGAGAGCCGGCAGATGGGCTACTCGTTGCAGCAATTGCTCAACGGTTTGCCGGAGCTCGACGCGCCTGCCCGTGATTTTCTCGATCAACGCACTGAACCGCATCTGGCCTTGTGCTGGGCGCTGGCTGCACGCGCCTGGGGCATCAGCCCGCAAGACGCCCTCGCCGCGTGGCTGTGGAGTTGGCTGGAAAACCAGCTCGCGGTGCTGATGAAAACCCTGCCGCTGGGCCAGCAAGCCGCCCAGCGCCTGACCAGCGAATTGCTGCCGTTACTGCAACAGGCACAGCAGGACGCGACCCGAATCAATCCCGAACACATCGGCAGCGCCGCGTTCGGCCTGTCCCTGGCGTGCATGGCCCACGAGCGCCAGTACAGCCGCCTCTTTCGCTCCTAGGAGAAACATTCATGAACACACAACCTCTGCGCGTCGGCATCGGCGGCCCGGTCGGTTCCGGCAAAACCGCGTTGACCCTGGCCCTGTGTCTGGCCCTGCGTGAGCGCTACAACCTCGCCGTGGTCACCAACGATATCTACACCCGCGAAGATGCCGATTTCCTCGTGCGCAATGAAGCCCTCGCGCCGGAGCGGATCATCGGCGTGGAAACCGGCGGCTGCCCGCACACGGCAATCCGCGAAGACGCCTCGATCAACCTTGAAGCGGTCGATCAACTGAACCGGCGCTTCCCGGGGCTCGATCTGATTCTCGTCGAGTCGGGCGGCGATAACCTGTCGGCGACGTTCAGCCCGGAACTGTCCGACCTGACCATTTACGTGATCGACGTTTCCGCCGGCGACAAGCTGCCTCGCAAGGGCGGGCCGGGGATCTGCAAATCCGATCTGCTGGTGATCAACAAGATCGACCTGGCGCCGCTGGTGGGCGCCTCGCTGGAAATGATGGACAGCGACACCAAACGCATGCGCAACGGCAAGCCGTTCGTCTTCAGCAACCAGAAAACCGGTCAGGGTCTGGAAGCCATCATCGCCTTCATCGAACGCCAGGGCCTGCTGACCGCAGCCTGATTTAGTTATCAACAAGGAAGCTTATTCATGACACTTAAACGCATTCTCGGCGCGGTTGCGCTGCTGCTGACCCCGGCGCTGGCCTTCGCCCACCCGGGCCACGGCGACAGTGGTTTGATCGCCGGTATCAGCCACCCGATTGGTGGCCTCGACCACTTGTTGGCGATGGTTGCCGTCGGTTTGTGGGCGGCGCAGCAACAAGGCGCGGCACGCTGGGCGCTGCCGTGCACGTTTGTCGGCACCATGCTGATTGGCGGCCTGCTCGGGTTTGAAGGGCTGGAACTGCCGGCGCTGGAAAGCGGGATTGCTGCGTCGGTGCTGGCGCTGGGTCTGGCGGTGGCATTGGCCGTGCGTCCGCCGTTGATGATGGCGGTGCTGGCGACGGCGGTGTTTGCGTTGTTCCATGGTGTGGCACATGGCTTGGAATTGCCTGATATGAGTAACCCGTGGGCGTATGCGGCGGGTTTTGTGGCGGCTACGGCGGTGTTGCATGCGGCGGGTTATGCGCTGGTGCGTTTTCTGCCTCAGGCTGCTGCGCCGTTGGTTCGTCTTGCAGGTGCGGCTTCGGCAATCACCGGCGCCTGGCTGCTGGCCGGCTAAACGGCTGATCTCCTGTAGGAGCTGCCGCAGGCTGCGATCTTTTGACTTTATAAAGCCAGATCAACAGATCGCAGCCTGCGGCAGCTCCTACAGGGTCGTCACCCAACCGATGCTCTCTGCTACCATGTCGCGCAATCGCCCCAGCCCGTGACGACGCCCGCCCATGCCCCACGCTTCCCGCTCCACCTCCCTGCCTGAATTGACCGCCCTGTTCGGCGCTGTGCAACAGCACTTCGTCAACGTGATCGTGCCCCTCTGGCAAGGCCCGGGCTGGAACGCCGACATGGCGTTGCCCTATGAGGCGCTGGACGCCACGCATCAACCCTTGCCACCGCAACGCTACCGAGCGATGGCCTGCGCGCGGCAGTTGTATCTGTTCTCCAGTCTGATCGGGGTTGTGGATAACGCTGACGTTCGCGCGGCGGCGCTGTTCCGCTCCTTGCAACGGCACTTTCACGATGCCGACCACGGCGGCTGGTTCTACAGCATCGATGCGCAGGGCAAGCCGCTGGATCAGCGCAAGGATCTCTACACCCACGCCTTCATCCTTTTTGCCTGCGCGCACTACTGGGGCAAATCCGGCGATCCGCTGGTCGAGTCGACGCTGAATGCGGCGCTGGAAATCATTGGCCGGCGCTTTGCCACCGGTGATGGGTTGTACGAGGCGTGCCTGAATCGCGACTGGATCACCCTGGAAACCGGCCCGCTGCAAAACCCGTTGATGCACCTGGCCGAAGCGTTCCTCGCCACGCTCGCCGTTCGCGAAGATGCCCAGACCCAAACCGCGTTGCTGGAGTTATGCACAGCCATGCACAAGCGCTTCGTCGATCCGCAACATGGCGTGTTGATGGAGAAACCGCTGGGGGCTGTGGATAACTGGTACGAGCCGGGGCATCAGTTCGAATGGTATTTCCTGCTCGAGTCGTCGCCGTTGCTGCGCGGCTCGAAACTGCATGCGGCGCTGGATCGCGCGTTTGCGTTTACTGAGCAGCATGGCGTGGAACAGCCGTCAGGCGCGGTGCGGGCGATGCTCGATCTGCGGCAGGATGGGCAGCCGAAGGATTCGACTCAACGAATCTGGGCGCAGGCGGAATATTTGCGCGCGCTGACGTTGCGTCAGGGCAGCGAGGCGGTGGTGTTGCGTCAGTTGCAGGCGTTGCAGCAGCGGTTTCTGCATGCGGGTGGCTGGCATGAATGCCGGGATGAGCAGGGTGAGGTGAGTCGCAAGGACATGCCTTCGACCACGCCGTATCACCTTGCGACGTGCTATAGCGGCCTGGATGAATATTTGCGCTGATCTCATGGCAAAACAGATTTACTGGGTGGAAGAGATCTACTGTGGCGAGGGGATTTATCCCCGATGGGGCGCGTAGCGGCCCTGAAAAAAGAGCGGGGCTGCTGCGCAGCCCATCGGGGATAAATCCCCTCGCCACAATAAATCCCCTCGCCACAATAAATCCCTTCTCTACAGTAAATCCCTTCTCTACCTAAATCCCCTGCATCACAAATCTATTCTCAACAGCAATCAGGGTTACATCAGGCAATCCACTTCTTGTCGCCGGTAAAGCTGATAGTCAGCCACCGCGCTGCATCCGGCTTGCCCAGCTTCGCCGAAATTTCCTCGCGCAACGCGTCCAGCTGCCCGACATGGCTCAGTGCATAGTCCGCCGGCAACACCACATGAATCTCGATAAACCGCGCCCGTCCGTGCTTCTGCACGTACGACACGTAATCGTCGAAACCATGCTCAGCCTTCGCCTCTTCCATCACCTGACGCACCTGATCATCCAGCGTGTCGGGGGCGATGCCCAATACATCGCGTAACGCCGGCCCAAGAATCTTGAACGCCGGCGGCAACATGGTCAGCGCCAGCACGATCAGGATCAGCGGGTCGACATACACCGCCCACTGCCCATAACCCTGGGATTTGAGCAGCAGTGCCGCGAGGAAACTGATCAACAGGCCTACGGACAGCATCGCGTCCACCAGCCAGCTGATGTTGTCGAACTGGATCAGGGTCGATTTGAGCTTGCGGTTACGCTGTCGGACGTAGAAGAAATAGGCGAACTCGACCACGGTAAACACGGCGGCGTAGATGATCACCAAGCCCAACTCGATCTCGCGACCACCGTTGATGATGCCAAACACACCGTTGAGAAACGCATAGATCGCGATCAACAGCAGGAAACTGCCTTCGATCAGCAGCACCATCGGCTCCAGATGCCAGAAACCGAACTGGAAGCGGTGATTGCTTTCCTTGGCGATCAACTTGGCAGTGATCAGCATCAGGACTTTGATGAAGGTAGCGATCAGCGAGAAAAAACCATCAAAAAGGATGGATTGCGAACCAGAAACAAAACCGGTGACGATCCCGGCGATCGCCACGGCGAACATCAGAATGGTCGATTGTTTGAGCAGCGACTGCTCACCTCGGTTACTCACTTTGACTCCTCGAAAAACCTGGAAAACCGCGGGGTGCGGTTGGGTTGTTGCGAGGGGAGTTTACCTTATCGCCGTGTTTTGGCCGATTTGGCCTCATCGCGGGCAAGCCTTGCTCCTACACCATCGTACAAATCCGTAGGAGCAAAGCTTGCTCGCGAAGAACGATAACGCGGTGTCAGGCCTTGTTACGCTCAATCGCAAAGCCAGCCCAGGTCTGGCTCACCGGCATCAACTCCAGGCTGTTGATGTTGATGTGCGCCGGCGTATTCATCACCCAGAAAATCGTCTCGGCGATGTCCTGCGGCTGGATCGGCTCGGCACCGGCGTAGGTCGCGTTGTAACGCTCCTGATCGCCGGCAAAACGCACCAGCGAGAACTCGCTCTCGCACAGCCCCGGCTCGATGTTGCTGACGCGCACGCCGGTGCCCTGCAAGTCGCAACGCAGGTTCAACGAAAACTGCTTAACGAACGCCTTGGTCGCGCCGTAGATATGGCTGCCCGGGTACGGGTAGTTACCAGCGATCGAACCGAGGTTAACGATGCCAGCGCCACGGCCATGGGCGATCAAACGCGGCAGCAGCAAACGCGTGGCGTACATCAGGCCTTTGACGTTGGTGTCGACCATGGTGTCCCAGTCGTCCAGATCGCACTTCGGCGCAGGATCAACGCCCAGCGCCAGACCGGCGTTGTTGATCAGGCCATGCAGCTTGGCGAACGATGGCGGCAGATTGGCTATCGCCTCCTCCATTGCCTTGCGATCACGCACGTCGAGCACCAGACCGTGCACTTCGGTCTGCTTCGACAATTCGGCGCACAGTGCATTAAGGCGTTCTTCACGACGGCCGGTCAGCACCAGTTTCCAGCCAGCCTCGGCGAAACGACGGGCGCAGGCTTCACCAAAACCGGACGTTGCGCCGGTGATAAACAGGGTGTTGGACATCGTGTTCTCCTTGATTCGGCTACCGAGGCAGCCCTTGGAATAGAAAATCAGCCAGCAGCATGCCCGGCCCGCGAATATCGGGCAACCACCGCCTCCGTGTAGGAGCTGCCGAAGGCTGCGATCTTTTGATCTTGAAAAACAACATCAAAAGATCGCAGCCTTCGGCAGCTCCTACATGATCGAACAAAAAATGATCAACCGTAGGAACGCCATACAGGGCGTGGCCTGTAGCCATGTGCGCGCATGTTATCCACAGTCCCTTCCACAGTTTCCGGGGGCAAGTGGAAACGCGCAAAGCCGCGCCGTACAAGGCTTTGCGGGGGAAATAGAAAGTTTTTTGCTTGACCCTGAAGCGGCAGATGTGCGGGACATGGCATTTTGCACGACCAAGCGGTCGACACAGTGATTGCGCGAGGCCAGCAATTACGCTGCTTAGCGAGGTCTTTCCAGAGTTTAATCACAGACTTATCCACAGGCAGGCGCACTTCATATCGACTGCGATATCAGCCTTATAAAAAGGTTGACATTGGCGCCTCTCGCTCAGGCAAAAGCGTCTGATCAAAAAACAACCACACCTTTGCAAGCCACGGCTTACAAGGCCTGCAGCCAGATACACCCACGTTATTCACAGCCAGCTCCACAGCAAACGGGGACAAGTCAAAACTGTGGAAAAACAGCCATTTGCAGCGTCTTTATGTCGAGCTTTGGTAGCTTGCCGGATTTGTTTTCCACAATTTGACGGAACAATCGTTTTCCCTGTAGGAGCTGCCGCAGGCTGCGATCTTTTGATGTTGTTTTTTAAGATCAAAAGATCGCAGCCTGCGGCAGCTCCTACAGGGAATTGTGGGTAAAAAGAAGCCCCGGGACTTGCGTCGCCGGGGCTGTGTATAACGTGCGAAGAATCAGTGCCCGCCCAGATAGGCGTTACGCACCTCCTCATTCACCAGCAACTCTTTGCCGGTACCGGTCAGGCGAATCTCGCCGTTAACCATCACATACGCCCGATCCGACAGCTTCAGCGCATGGTTGGCGTTCTGCTCGACCAGGAAAATCGTCATCCCGGTTTTCGCCAATTCCCGCAGGGTCGCGAAAATCTGCTTCACCACGATCGGCGCGAGGCCCAGGCTCGGTTCATCGAGCAGCAACAACTTCGGCCGGCTCATCAACGCCCGGGCAATCGCGAGCATCTGTTGCTCACCACCGGACATGGTCATCGCCCGCTGCGTCCGCCGCTCTTCCAGTCGCGGGAACAGCGCGAACATGCGCTGCATGTCCTCTTTAGCGTACTTGTCGCCAATCGGGATGGTGCCCATCAACAGGTTTTCCTCGACGGTCATGTCAGGGAACACCCGCCGACCTTCCGGCGACTGCGCGATGCCATTGGAAGCGATGTAGTGCGAGGACTTCTGGGTGATGTCGACGCCTTGATAAATGATCTGCCCGCCAGCTGCCCTTGGCTGGCCGAAGATCGACATCAACAGTGTCGACTTGCCGGCACCGTTGGAGCCGATCAGGCTGACGGTTTCCCCCTCGTTGATCTGCAGCGAAACACCTTTGAGCGCCTGGATCGGTCCGTAGAACACGTCGAGGTTTTTGAGTTCGAGGATCGGTTGCGTCATACCAGTTCCTCTTCGTCGGCGCCGAGATACGCCGCAATCACTTTCGGATCATTTCGAATCGCTTCAGGCCCGCCTTCGGCGATGACGATGCCGTGATCCAGCACCACGATGTGGTCGGAAATACTCATTACCATGCCCATGTCGTGTTCGATCAGCACCACGGTCAGATCGTGCTCGTCGCGCAGCAGCCGGATCATCGCGCTCAGCGCTTCGGTTTCCTGTGGGTTGAGGCCGGCGGCCGGTTCGTCGAGGCAGATGATCTGCGGCCGCGTGCACATGGCCCGGGCAATCTCCAGACGGCGTTGCTGACCGTAGGAAAGTTCACCGGCGAGACGGTTGGCGCAGTCAACCAGATCGACCACTTCCAGCCAGTAGAAGGCAACGTCCAGTGCGTCGCTTTCAGCCTTGCGGTAGCCCTTGGTGTTGAGGATGCCGGCGAGCATGTTGCGGTTGACCCACATGTGTTGGGCCACCAGCAGGTTTTCCAGCACCGACATTTCCTTGAACAGACGAATGTTCTGGAATGTCCGCGCCAGCCCCGCACGGTTCACCAGGTGCGTGCCACCGAACATCTTGTAGTACATGCGACTGAGGAAGGATTTCGGCGAAACGAAATCCGACGCTTTGAACGACTCGCCCAACAACTGTATGACGTTGGTCTGCTGGCCGCGCACGTTGAGCTCGATCTTGCCGCCGGAGGCTTTGTAGAAACCGGTCAGGCAGTTGAACACCGTGGTTTTGCCAGCGCCGTTAGGGCCGATCAAGGCGAAGATCGAGTTGCGTTTGACCTTCAGGCTGACATCGCTCAAGGCCTTGATGCCACCGAAATGCATCATCAGTTTTTCAACAGAGAGTACGACTTCACTCATGGCGCAGTCCTCTCATAGTGAATGGCACCTTTGCGTGGAGTGACCCCGGTACGGCTGATGCGGATCAGCCCGCGTGGTCGCCAGATCATCATCAACACCATCAGGATGCCGAACAGCAGCACGCGATATTCAGCGAAGCCGCGCAGCAGTTCCGGGGCGACGGTGAGTACGAAGGCTGCGATCACTACGCCGATGGTCGAGCCCATGCCGCCGAGGACGACGATGGCCAGGATCAGTGCCGATTCGAAGAAAGTGAACGAGGTCGGGTTAACGAAACCTTGATAGGTGGCGAAAAACACACCGGCCAGACCTGCCGTCGACGCGCCAATGGTGAACGCCGATAGCTTGACCAGCACGTGGTTGAGGCCCATCGAACGGCAGGCGATTTCGTCTTCACGCAAGGCTTCCCAGGCACGGCCGACCGGCATCTTCACCAAACGGTGTTTGATGTACAGCACAGCCAAAACCACGAGGAACAACACCGCGTAGATGAAGTAGTACTTCACGTCCGGGTTGTAGGCGATGCCGAAGAACTCATGGAACGGCACCCCGCCATCCTTCGCCCGTTTGCCGAACTCCAGACCGAAGAACGTCGGCAGTGGCGCCGGCATGCCGTTCGGGCCGCCAGTCAGCGACAACCAGTTGTTGAGGATCAGGCGAATGATTTCACCGAAGCCCAGGGTCACGATCGCCAGATAGTCGCCGTGCAGGCGCAGTACCGGAAAACCGAGGATGCAGCCGGCAAGGCCCGCAGTGATCGCCGCCAGCGGCAGCACCGTCCAGAAGCCCAGACCGAGGTACTGATAACCGAGCGCCAGACCGTAGGCGCCGATGGCATAAAACGCCACGTAACCGAGGTCGAGCAGACCGGCCAGACCGACCACGATGTTCAGCCCCAACCCCAGCAGCACGTAGATCAACCCGAGGATGACCACGCCCAGCAAATAGGAGTTGGAAACAAACGGCACGATGACGGCCAGCACAATCAGCAGCGGGATGATCCAGCGCAGGCTTGATTTGTGATCGGCCGGCAGCACATGCACACCCGACCCGGTGCTCTCGAAGCTGTCGAGAATTTTCAGGCCTTTGGGGGTTTGCAAGAACAGGCTGAGGGCAAACCGGCCGATCATGACAACGCCAATGATCCACGCCACACGGGTCGATTCGAGGTTGAAGCTGTAACCGTCGAGGACGACGCCGACAATCGGCCCGAATACGATCAGGGCAATGAGGCCGGCAAGAACCGCCTCAACCAGACTTTTTTTGAAATCGATGGTTTTTTTAGTGGTTGAAGACATCGCTTACACCTTCGACACAAGAGGACGGCCCAACAGGCCCTGCGGCCGGAAGACCAGAACAAGTACGAGCAGCGAGAAGCTGAACACGTCTTTGTAGTCGGAGTTGACCAGGCCGGAGAACAGCGACTCGGAAATCCCGAGAATGATCCCGCCGAGCATCGCACCGGGCAGAGAGCCGATACCGCCGAGCACCGCAGCAGTGAATGCCTTGATGCCGATGATGAAGCCGGCATAGAAGTCGAACGTGCCGTAGTTCATGGTGATCAACACACCGGCCAATGCCGCCA
This sequence comes from Pseudomonas rustica, assembly GCF_049959085.1. Taxonomy (NCBI): domain Bacteria; kingdom Pseudomonadati; phylum Pseudomonadota; class Gammaproteobacteria; order Pseudomonadales; family Pseudomonadaceae; genus Pseudomonas; species Pseudomonas rustica. The sequence goes on from NZ_CP188200.1 coordinate 4,950,506, forward strand.
TGGCGGCACCGATGATGAACACGTAAGAGATCACGCGGTCGGTGTTGATCCCCAGAATCGAGGCCATTTTGCGGTCTTGCTGAGTCGCACGGCACATGCGCCCGAGCTTGGTGTACTTGATGATGTAGGTCAGTACGCCCATGCCGACGAACGCGGCCACCAGAATGAAGACTTTGGTGTAAGTCAGTTGCACGAAACCGGTGCCGATGTCGACACGCCACGCGCCAGTCAGCAAGGTTGGCACGCCTTGTTGTTTCGCGCCTTGAGCGATCTGTGCGTAGTTTTGCAGAATTAGGGAGATACCGATGGCGCTGATCAGCGGTGCCAGTCGGGTGGAGTTGCGCAGGGGTTTGTAAGCGACTCGCTCAATGACCCAGCCATACACCGCCGTGACGACGATGGTGAAGATCAGTGTGCCGAGCATCAGCAGCGGGAAAGATTCGATACCGAAGTAAGCCAGCAGAGCCAGACTGATTGCCGCCAGGTAAGCAGAAATCATGTAAACCTCGCCGTGGGCGAAGTTGATCATGCCGATGATGCCGTAGACCATTGTGTAGCCGATGGCGATCAGGCCATAGACCGACCCGAGGGTCAGACCGTTGACCAGTTGCTGCAGGAAAATACCATCCATAACGCAATCTCACGCAGTGAGAACCTGCACGCCTGTGGACGTGCGGCTCTTCTAGGGAAAATACAGATTTACGTCGGAGCAATGTCAGCCACGATTCACCCGTCACCACCGCCCCCTGTAGGAGTGAGCCTGCTCGCGATAGCGGATTAACATTCAACACATGTGTTGCCTGTAACTCCGTCATCGCGAGCAGGCTCACTCCTACAAAGGAACGGTGGGATCAACTGATCGCGTCAGCCCTTACTTCTGTTTTTCCAGCTGGTGATATTTGCCGTCCTTGTCCCACTGGTAAACCACGTAGTCGGAGACTTTCAGGTCGCCCTTCGAGTCCCAGGCTTTTTCGCCCATGACGGTTTTCACCGGATTTTTCTTCAGCCAGGCAGCCGCTTCTTCGCCCTTGTTGGACTTGGCGCCGTTGAAGGCTGCGGCCAGGGTTTGTACCGAAGCGTAGGCGTACAGGGTGTAGCCCTCGGGCTCGGTGCCGGCCTTGCGGAACGCGTCTACCACTGCCTTGCTCTCTGGCAGCATGCGTGGGTCGGCACCGAAGGTCATCAGCACGCCATCCACGAATTGCGGGCCACCCGCGGTGGTTACCAGTTCATCGGTCACAATGCCGTCATCGGACATGAACTTGACGTCTTTCAGGCCTTGCTCACGCAGTTGACGAACCAGCGGACCGGCTTCCGGGTGCAGACCACCGAAGTAGACGACATCGGCGCCAGCGCCACGGATTTTGGTGACGATGGTACTGAAGTCTTTTTCGCCACGGGTCAGGCCTTCATACAACACTGGGGTCACGCCACGCTTGACCAGTTGTGCCTTGGTGGCATCCGCCAGGCCTTGGCCGTAGGTGTCTTTGTCGTGCAACACAACGACTTTTTTACCCTTGAGCACGTCGACAATGTAGTCGCCGGCAACGATGCCTTGCTGGTCGTCACGCCCGCACATACGGAACATGGCGCTGAGGCCGCGCTCGGTCACTTGCGGGTTGGTGGAACCCGGGGTGATCGCGATTACGCCGGCTTCGTCGTAGATTTCCGAGGCTGGAATGGTGGAAGACGAGCAGAAGTGGCCGACCACGCCAGCGACTTTCTGATTGACCAGATCCTTGGCGACCGTTACCGCTTGTTTCGGTTCGCAGGCGTCATCGCCTTTGACCAGAACGATTTTTTCCCCGTTGACGCCGCCTGCCGCGTTGACCGAGTCGGCCGCCGCTTGTGCACCCTTCATGTACTGCTCGCCAAATGCCGCGTTGGCGCCCGTCATTGGACCCGCTACACCGATTTTGATATCAGCCTGAGCAAACGCAGAAACACCCAACGCAGTAGCCACTGCGAGGGCCAGAAAGCCTTTCTTGTAAAACGTCTGGGACATGAGGTGGTGCTCCAAGGTTTTTTTTAGTTGGCACTGCGACTTCACTTCACTGAATGCGCAGAGCAAGGGCCGTGCCATCGGTTTTTTATTCTTCAAAAAGTCGCTGCTTTCTTGTTATTTCGACTGTTTCGTTCCCATTTTCATTGGGCGTGCAACCGTCTAAACCGCGGAAGGTGAAACCATTTATTTTTTCAGGCGCAACCCGCATGCGCCATCATTGCAACCGCGGCACCAAACGACGTGCAACCAGCCTGTAACAGCCCGCGTCACCGAACTGCACACTGCTGGTGCGGGACTGCTACAACCCGCACCATTACAGGCTAGTCGCTGCATCGAAAAGCGCCGCTTCCGGCAACATAATTCAACACTCAAATCACGATGCGCAGGCACTGGCCCGCGTGATACAGCGAGAACCCGGCCTCGTACAGGCAACTGCGCAAGCCCACGCCCGCCAAGGGCTGCATCGGTGCAAAGGGAATTGGCAGGGCCTCGGCATTGCCGTTGCACAAGTAATCGGCGAAGGCTTTGCCGACCACCGTGCCAGTGGTGACGCCACGGCCGTTATAGCCCGTGACAGCGACCAGCCCCGGTGCCGGTTCGAAGAGACGCATCAGGTGATCGGGCGTAAACGCGATGCGCCCGGTCCAGGTGCATTCCCATTCGACGGGTTTCAGTTGCGGGAAGTAATGCTGCTGCACCCGATCGGCCCAGGCCTTGAGAAACCAGGCCGGTTTTTGATTACCGTTGCCGAGGCTGCCGAGCAATAGCCGCCCTTCTTTATCGCGGCGGATGCTGCTCAACACCTGGCGGGTATCCCACGAGCCTTGCCCACCCGGAAGAATCTCCTGCGCAGCGTCTTCGGTCAGCGGTACCGAAGCGACCTGATAGTAATAACCGGGGAAGAAATTGCGTTTGAGTTCCGTCCAGTCGCCCTCGGTGTAGGCGTTGGAGGCGATGACCACTTGTTCGGCGAGCACCGAACCGTGCTCGGTTTGCACCGACCATTTCGCGCCCTGACGCTCGAGTCGAGTGACCGGTGAATGGTCGAACATCTGCCCGCCGAGGCCGAGCACCGCGTTCGCCAGCCCGGTGACATAAGCCATCGGATTGAGCGTGCCGGCGCGACGATCGAGCAACGCGGCGGCGATTTTTTGCGTCCCGGTGGCTTGTTCGCAAGCCTTGCCGGTGAGTAGCTCGACCGGTGCGCCGCGACGTTTCCATTGTTGCTCGCGACTGCGCAGATCGGCCTCGCCTTTGGCGTTATGCGCCATGTGCAGCGTGCCTTCGCGGCGCAATTGGCAATCGATGTTGTACTTGTCCACAAGGCTGAACACCAGCGCGGGCGCGGCCCCGAGCATGCGATTGAGCTGACTGCCGACCGCTTCGCCGAAACCGGCTTCGATCTCGTCCGGTGGAATCCACATGCCGGCGTTGACCAGCCCGACGTTGCGCCCGGAACCGCCGTGGCCAGCGCGATGCGCTTCCAGCACGCAGACGCTTTTGCCCTGTTCCAACAGATGCAGCGCCGCCGACAACCCGGTAAACCCGGCGCCGATCACGCAGACATCGACTTTGACTTCACCCTTGAGCGCCGTGTTATCCGGCCTTTGCGGCGTAAGTTTTTCCCACAGACATTCTTCGCGTAACGGCATTGCCAGACTCCAACAGAAACCTAACCAAATGCGCTTGTGGGGCCGCCAAAAGATCGCAGCCTTCGGCAGCTCCTACAAAACCGCAGCCTGGCGCCACCTATGTAGGAGCTGCCGAAGGCTGCGATCTTTTCAGCTTTTCCTCCATCCTCAGTCGAACGTAATGCCCTGCGCCAGCGGCAACTCCAGCGAGTAGTTCACGGTATTGGTCTGGCGGCGCATGTACCCGCGCCAGGCATCCGAACCCGATTCACGACCACCGCCGGTCTCCTTCTCACCACCAAACGCACCACCAATCTCCGCACCGCTCGGGCCGATGTTGACGTTGGCGATCCCGCAATCACTGCCCACCGCCGACATGAATTGCTCAGCCTCGCGCACATCAGTGGTGAAGATGCACGACGATAACCCTTGCGGTACCGCGTTGTTCAGGCGCAGTGCTTCCTGGAAATCTTTGTAACCAACCACGTACAGAATCGGCGCGAAGGTTTCGCTGCACACCACATCGCTCTGCTCCGGCATTTCAATAATCGCCGGCGACACGTAGTAAGCATTCGGGAACTGATCTTCCAATTGGCGCTTGCCGCCAAACACCCGACCGCCCTCGCTCAACGCCTGCTCCAGCGCGTCCTGCATGTTTTCGAAGCTGTGCTTGTCGATCAGCGGGCCGACCAGATTGCCTTCCAGCGGATGGCCGATGCGCACTTTCGAGTACGCGGCTTTCAGGCGGGTGACGATTTCTTCTTTGACCGACTCATGGGCGATCAAGCGACGCAGCGTGGTGCAGCGCTGGCCGGCGGTACCGACGGCGCTGAACAGAATCGCGCGCACCGCCATGTCCAGATCAGCGCTTGGGCCGAGGATCATCGCGTTGTTGCCGCCCAACTCCAGAATGCTGCGGGCAAAACGCGCGGCGACTTTCGGCGCCACTTCACGGCCCATGCGCGTGCTGCCGGTGGCGCTGATCAGGGCGACACGCGGGTCATCGACCAACGCTTCGCCGGCATCGCGACCACCGATGATCACTTGGCAAAGATTCGCCGGTGCATCGGTAAAATTCTTCACCACACGGTCGAACAGCGCTTGGCAGGCCAGTGCGGTCAGCGGGGTTTTCTCCGACGGCTTCCACACCACCGGGTTGCCGCAGACCAGCGCCAGCGTGGTGTTCCACGCCCACACCGCGACCGGGAAGTTGAACGCGCTGATCACACCGACCACGCCCAGCGGATGCCAGGTTTCACGCATGTGGTGGCCCGGACGCTCGGAAGCGATGGTCAAACCGTACAACTGACGGGACAGGCCGACGGCGAAATCGCAGATGTCGATCATCTCCTGCACTTCGCCCAAACCTTCCTGAGTGATTTTGCCCGCCTCCCACGAAACCAGTTCGCCGAGATCGGCCTTGTATTCACGCAACACTTCGCCGAACTGACGCACCAGCTCGCCGCGACGCGGGGCCGGAATCTTGCGCCATTGCTCGAACGCATGATCTGCGCGACTGATGTGCTGCTCGACTTCGGCCGGGCCTTCCCAGTTCACGGCGGCAATGCGGCTGCCATCAATCGGCGAATGCACCGGCACTTTGCCGTTCTGATAAAGGGCCGGGTTCACACCAAGACGATCAAGCAATGCGGCAACCATGGGTCACTCCTCAAGCAAAAAACTGAATGTGTGCGGTCGCCACTTCACGACCGGGCAGGCCATTAGTTGTAGCTTCACAATGGCGAGGCAACAAACGACCTTTACGCGAGATATCATTCCGTTTATTCATGCTGAGCATAGAAAGACAAGAAAAGGATCGGCCATGCTGAACAAACGCCACTTGCCCTCGATCACCGCCCTGCAATGCTTCGAGGCCGTGACCCGGCACCTGAGCTTCACCCGCGCCGCCGAGGAACTGAACCTGACCCAGAGTGCGGTGAGCAAGCAGGTCGCGCAGCTTGAGGAATTGTTACAACACTTGTTGTTCCTCCGCGTGCGCCGACGTTTGCAGATGACCCCGGCCGGGGATTTGTACTTGGTGGAAGTACGAAAAATCCTCACGCAGGTGGAGATGTCGACCCATTACCTGCGTTCCTACGGCGGCGAGACCGAAGTCCTACGCGTATCGACCCCGTCGACCTTCGGCGCGCGTTGGCTGGTGCCGCGCCTGAAAGGCTGGCGTTTGCGCCATCCGTCAATTCATCTGGATTTGTGCAACGAGCAAGAGGCCGATGATTTACTGCAAGGGCGCAGTGATCTGGCTTTCTATTACGGTCAAGGCTCGCGACCGGGGACTGAATGCCTGAAGTTGTTCAGTGAAGAATTGGTGCCGGTGTGCGCTCCGAGCAGCCTGCCGGATACGCCGTTCACTGATCCGACGCAACTCACCGATCTGGTCTTGCTGCAAAATGCCTCACGCCCACAGGCGTGGCACGACTGGTTCGACAGTCAGGGCTACCAGACCGAACACAGCTATCACGGGCCACGTTTTGAAACCTTTTATATGTGCATTCGCGCCGCACAGGTGGGTTGTGGCGTGGCGCTGTTGCCAAGGTTTCTGGTGGAAGAGGAATTGGCCGACGGCAAACTGGTCATTCCCTGGCAGCATGCGATGCCGAGCACTGACGCGTACTATCTGGCGTACCCGGAGCACGCGGCGGAAGTGCCCAAGGTGCGGGATTTCGTCAAATGGATGCTCGAGCAGATTGACAATCCCCTGTAGGAGTTGCCGAAGGCTGCGATCTTTTGATCTTCAAAACCAACATCAAAAGATCGCAGCCTTCGGCAGCTCCTACGAAAATTTGTCATACGATCACAAACAGGCCATCCACAACCTGAGCCTGGGCGAGACGCGCACGCAGATCGGCATCAATGGCGCAATCATCAGGGTTGTACAACCGGACACGACGATAGGCTGCGGCCCGATCAATTTCCTGCCCCAAATATTCCCAGACCACCCTTGAACAGGAAGGCGCGCGATGATCAGCAGCCGAAACGCCAAGCTTCAATCCATTTAACCGTGTAATGCAGCTTTTGAAACTTGGGATGAGAATAGTTTGACTGATTTCGTTTGAAGTCAGCGATTCATAATCTACGAAAAAAAGGCGATCTCGCAGGTAATAAGCAACACCTTTATATCGATATCGTTCAAACCCACCTTCTACTCCAGACATCTGTAACTGCTCATTTCGCTCATACACTATGTCATCGCCTTCTTCCCGCACATGCACAAGCGAACACAGAATGGAACCCGGTTCAGTCATCGCATGGTAGTACTCGTGGTAATACCCCGTGTGAGCCTTCAGTTCTGGTGAGGATTGTTTGCGCAGGTGTTTCAAAACTCTTTGTGAGACTGTTTCTTCATCGAAGAGCTTGGCTTTGCTGGTTTTTACGCCAATCAATGCAATGAACTGCTCGCTTGGCAGGCGCATTTCAAATTCTTCCACACCAAAAAAATCGCAAATCCGCTTGAGGTTAAAAGGTGCGGGCATACTATTCCCACAAAGATACTTATTAAACTGCCCACGATTAATACGAACCTTCCTACAGACCTCTGCGACAGATCTGTAGTGACTACACAGAAACCTCAAGTTTGCGGAAAAAAATTCACACATAAATCACTCAGCAAGGAACCCAGGAGAACTCACCATAGCAGCAACCAGCATCACATTTGAGCAACTTGCGAAATTGCATCGGATGAAATATGGCTGGATATTACGACTCCTGAAAGGCTTCAGGACTGGCGACACCATTAATTCGCCAGCACTAACAAAGCAAGGAGCTTGGAATGCTAGACATCATCAACGACTTTCTGTCAGGTAAGGTATTAATACCTTTAGTGCTTGGCCTGGGAAGCTACTTCACTGTCCGATCCGGATTTGTTCAGTTGAGGTATTTCCCCCATATGTTTGGCGTATTACTCGGCAGTTGGCGCGGCAACAGCCATCACTTGAGTTCATTTCAGGCGCTTATGCTCAGCCTTGCCGGGCGAGTCGGCACGGGAAATATCGTCGGTGTCGGGATCGCGGTAAGCATGGGCGGGCCCGGCGCAGTGTTCTGGATGTGGATGACTGCTCTTCTGGGTATGTCGAGCAGTTTCTTCGAATGTACGCTGGGACAACTCTATAAGCGTAGCGATGGCAAAGGCCTCTACCGAGGGGGCCCGTCCTGGTACATCCAGCACGGTCTGGACAAGCGCTGGCTCGGCATGATCGCAGCCGTACTATTGCTGGTGACTTTTGGGTTTGCGATCAACGGCCTCGAATCGCATGCGGTATCGCATTCACTAAAAGATGCGTTTGGCGTGGCGCCGATCTGGTCAGGGCTCGGACTTGCGCTGTTGCTGGGGGTCGTTTTCATTGGCGGGATAAAGCGCATAGCGGCAGTTGCTGACCTTCTGGTACCTATTAAAGTTCTCGCCTACATCAGCGTGACGGCCTACGTAATGGTTCTGCAGTTCGACCAGGTTCCGGCGATGCTCATGACCATTATCAACAGCGCGTTCGGGCTGGATCAGGCCTTTGGCGGGCTGGTGGGCAGCGCAATCATCATGGGGGTGAGACGCGGAGTGTTCTCCAACGAGGCAGGACTGGGAAGCGCTCCAAATGTCGCATCAGTAGCGAAGATCGGCCACCCCGTTGCACAAGGCGTCGTACAAGCCCTGAGTGTCTTCATCGATACATTCATAATCTGCACGTGTACCGCGCTACTGATTTTGCTATCGGGTTTCTACACACCAGGATTTGAAGGTGACGGGATTGCGCTGGCACAAAATTCGCTCGCCGCCGTCGTTGGGGAATGGGGACGGATGTTTATCAGCGTCGTGCTTGCGCTCTTCGTATTCACGGCGATGCTTTACAACTATTACCTGGGAGAAAACAGCTTGCGGTTCATCTTGAGTGAGCCTCGAAAGACGCTGCTCTTGTACCGTGCACTGGTATTGATATTAGTGTACTGGGGCTCCGTCGAAGACCTGTCCACTGTTCTGGCGTTTGCAGACATCACCATGACGCTGCTCGCGCTTGTTAACCTGGTAGCGATGTTCTTGCTCTTCAACATCAGCATGCGTGTTGTGCGCGACTATGACGAACAACGCCGTGCCGGAATCAAGAAGCCTATTTTCGATTCAAGCAAATTCCCGGATCTGGACATTGATCTTTTGGCTTGGCCGCCGGGATATAGCTGCCCAGACATAAACACTCATAGCGAGAAGGTTATTTCTTCGAGCACCAGTAAACAGACTGCCAAACGTTAAACAGAACATGCAAAGTCATTAAATCAATTAACGGCTTTGCAGCTACTACATCAAACCCACCTAAAAATAAACCCTCAAGAACCCTGCTTTCTTCGAGCCGTCACGCCCAGAACAAACAGAAGGAGTTTATCCCATGAATCGCTTTTACCCCCTCAAAGCCAATGCAACTGATACGCCGACATACTTCATAGACTCACATGCCACGCCCAATCAGTTATTTGAAGATGCCTGTTTCAGAATCCGCGCTTCCGCAGGTCTTTTGGAGGCCTTCACATTAGTCACCCTCAAGGGCACCAACGATTCTGATTTTTATAAACTAATACTTCCAGCGTACGTGCTACTTCAGGACGGCGTCGACACACTGGAACAGATCACCTTCAAAGGAGGCGTCATTCATGTATAAAATCGTAACCCAAGAAATGCTCAGAGCTGCTTTGGTTAAAGCAGTTGAAATCAATCTGATACCCAAACACTCCCTGCTGGCCGATTATTTAAAAAGCGGGGCACAACTCGAACAAGTCATTCAAGCTGCACTTGAGGCGCAACCGAAAATAGCTAAATTTTGTGGACTGAGATGCATGGCCTCAGAGGATCTTTCACCCGAGAGCAAAAAAGCGCTGGCAATCCCCACCACTGATATGCGCCACTAGCGCCATTGATTTTTACCGCGCCACAGCGCGGCGCACCTGGAGACCGTTTATGAGCGAGAGTGTGTTTGCCGATCGCATCGTGCAGAACCTGCTCGACACCGACTTCTACAAACTGACGATGATGCAGGCGGTGCTGCACAACTACCCCAACGTTGAAGTCGAATGGGAATTCCGTTGCCGCAACAGCGAGGATCTGCGCCCGTACCTGGCCGAGATCCGCTATCAGATCGAGCGTCTGGCCGAACTGAGCCTGAGCGCCGATCAACTGAATTTCCTTGAGCGTATCTCTTTCCTGAAACCGGACTTCCTGCGATTCCTCGGTCTGTTCCGCTTCAACCTGCGCTACGTGCACACCGGCATCGAGAACGGCGAGCTGTTCATCCGCCTGCGCGGGCCGTGGCTGCATGTGATCCTCTACGAAGTGCCGCTGCTGGCGATCGTCAGCGAAGTGCGCAACCGCTATCGCTACCGCGAAACCGTGCTCGAACAGGCGCGCGAGCAGCTCTACCGCAAATTCGACTGGCTGACCGCCAACGCCTCGGCCGACGAATTGTCGCAACTGCAAGTAGCCGATTTCGGCACCCGCCGCCGGTTTTCTTACCGTGTGCAGGAAGAAGTGGTGAACGTGCTCAAGCACGATTTCCCCGGGCGTTTCGTCGGCACCAGCAACGTACACCTGTCGCGCGAACTCGACATGAAACCACTGGGCACCATGGCCCACGAATGGATCATGGCCCACCAGCAACTCGGCCCACGGTTGATCGACAGCCAGATCGCCGCGCTCGACTGTTGGGTGCGTGAGTACCGGGGTTTGCTGGGGATCGCCCTCACCGACTGCATTACCACCGATGCGTTTCTCGGCGATTTCGATCTGTTCTTCGCCAAGCTGTTCGACGGTTTACGCCACGACTCCGGGGATCCGGTGGTGTGGGGCGAAAAATGCATCGCGCATTACCACAAGCTCGGCATCGACCCGATGAGCAAGACGCTGGTGTTCTCCGACAGCCTGACCTTGCCCAAGTCGCTGGAGATCTTCCGCGCGCTGCACGGCCGGATCAACGTCAGCTTCGGCATTGGCACCAACCTCACCTGTGACATTCCGGGTGTCGAACCGATGAGCATCGTGCTTAAAATGACTGCCTGCAACGGCCAACCGGTGGCGAAGATCTCCGACGAGCCAGGCAAGTCCCACTGCAAAGACCCGAATTTCGTCGCCTACTTGCGACACGTGTTCCAGGTTCCTGCCGATTCCAGTTCATCTAGCAAGGAGTGAATTCATGCAAGCCGTACAGCGTGAGATTGCTGAACAGCTCAAAGTGCAACCGCCGTTCGCTGACTACAAAGCCCTGCAGGCCGAAGTCGCCCGGCGCATCGCCTTTATTCAGGATTGTCTGGTCAATTCCGGGCTCAAGACGCTGGTGCTCGGCATCAGCGGCGGCGTCGATTCGCTGACCGCAGGCCTGTTGGCCCAGCGCGCGATGCGTGAGCTGCGCGACCAGACCGGCGATAACAGCTACAAATTCATCGCCGTGCGCCTGCCGTACGAAACTCAGTTCGACGAGCATGACGCCCAAGCCTCGGTGGATTTCATCGCCCCGGACGAACGCCACACCGTCAACATCGGCCCGGCCGTGAAGTCGCTGGCCAGCGAAGTCGCCGCGTTCGAAGGCAAACACGCAGTATCGGTGGACTTCGTGCTCGGCAACACCAAGGCGCGGATGCGCATGGTCGCCCAATACACCATCGCCGGCGCAGCGCACGGTCTGGTGATCGGCACCGACCACGCGGCGGAAGCGGTGATGGGCTTCTTCACCAAATTCGGCGACGGCGCCTGCGATCTGGCACCGCTGAGCGGTCTGGTGAAAAATCAGGTGCGCGCGATTGCCCGCAGCTTTGGTGCGCCGGAGTCGCTGGTGGAGAAAGTGCCGACGGCGGATCTTGAAGATTTGTCGCCGGGCAAACCGGACGAAGCGTCGCATGGCGTGACGTATGCCGAAATCGATGCGTTTCTGCACGGCGAGCCGGTGCGCGAGGAAGCCTTCAAAATCATCGTCGACACCTACAACAAAACCCATCACAAACGTGTGATGCCATTCGCCCCATAAGTCGCGACGGAGCCTGTAGGAGCTGTCGAGTGAAACGAGGCTGCGATCTTTTGATCTTGATCTTCAAAACCAGATCAAAAGATCGCAGCCTTCGGCAGCTCCTACAAAAACAAAAAAGCGTCCCTTGGGACGCTTTTTTTATGCCTACCCCATTACTTAACAGTAATGGTGCCTTTCATCATCGAGATGTGGCCTGGGAACGAGCAGAAGAAGCCGTATTTTTCAGCGGCGTTCAGCTTCGATACGTCGAAGGTCAACGAGTCGGTTTCTTTGGCGCCGATGATTTTGGTGTGGGCGATTACGCGAGCGTCGCTTTCTTTCAGGTAGTTCTTGTCAATGCCGGCGGCCAGACCATCGGTAGCGATTGGCTGCATGTCAGCTTCTTTGCTGATCACCAGGTTATGGCCCATGACGTTCTTCGGCAGGCTGCCGGAGTGGGTCAGTTCGACGGTGAAGGTTTTGCAGCTCTTGTCGATCACGATTTCCTTGGTGTTGAAGGACATCTGATCGGTGGAGTCAACGGTGGTTTTGCACTCGGCAGCCATCAATTGGCTGCTGGCCAGCGCCAGCAGGGATACCGCAACAACTTTGGAAAACATGGTGAATCTCCAAGGCAGGGTTAACAAAAACACTAATGGTGGAAAGACTGCCTGAAATCTTCGCAAGTTCCTATGACTTGCGTCAAAAATTGTATACAACTTTCAGGCTATGACACTCATCGACACAATCTAACGGCCAGAATTCCCGCCCCGCCCTATGATCGGCGCATCTACTGAAACGGAGTGCCTGTCATGTTCTTTAACGGTCTGTTGTGCAGTTTGCTCGCCGCCTACGCCTGTGGCGCCAGCGGTACCTTTGAAACACCGGAACGCGAAGTTTAGCCCTTGGATCGAGGCGTGCCAGCCATTACCCTGTGTCGGATTGACCCAGGAGAAAAGCATGTCTCTGAAATCCGTTTGTGTATTTTGCGGTGCCAACGCCGGTACTGATCCGGCTTACACCGAAGCTGCCGTTGCGTTAGGCAGAGCGCTCGCCGAGCGTAAGCTGACGCTGGTTTACGGCGGTGGCGCCGTAGGTTTGATGGGGATTGTCGCCGACGCCGCACTGGCCGCTGGTGGCGAAGTGATCGGCATCATTCCGCAGAGCCTGATGGACAAGGAAATCGGTCACAAAAGTCTGACGCGCCTAGAAGTGGTCGACGGCATGCACGCGCGCAAGGCGCGGATGGCGGAGCTCAGCGATGCGTTTATCGCCCTGCCCGGCGGCCTCGGCACGCTGGAAGAATTGTTTGAAGTCTGGACCTGGGGCCAGCTCGGCTATCACGGCAAACCGCTGGGACTGCTCGAAGTGAACGGTTTTTACAGCAAACTCACTGCTTTTCTTGACCACATCGTCGGCGAAGGCTTCGTTCGCGCGCCACACCGTGACATGCTGCAAGTGAGCGAATCGCCGCAAACGCTGCTCGATGCCCTGGATAACTGGAAGCCGACCGTCACGCCAAAGTGGGTCGATCAAAAACCCGGTTAACCCTCGGACGTCGATACAGGGCAGAATACGCGCCGCTCAACCTCACCTTCGACCTAGAGGAACGCCCATGGCCAAACCCAATTACTCCTTCGCCAAACGTCAACGCGACTTGGCAAAGGAACAGAAGAAAGAGGAAAAGCTTCAGCGCAAGAAGCAAACCGCTGAAGAAGCAGCACTGAACCCTGAGGGTGAAGTGGCAACGGAAGATGATGTTGATGCAACCGAAGCACCGAAAGATCAGGCGCCTGACGCCTGAACCCCACCGGGTTTGATGATCGAATCAGACCCTGCGGATTTGTGACGGGGCTGGCGGTTTCACTGCCGGCCCTCACAGCCCCACTTGCCGAAACACCCCAATTCCCCTTGTAGGAGTGAGCCTGCTCGCGATAGCGGTGTGCCAGTTGAAATATTTGCTGCTGACACACCGCTATCGCGAGCAGGCTCACTCCTACAGTTTGATCTGCGTTAATCCAGTGGCATTACGGTGACGCGCACTTCCGGATCGTGGTTGCCGCCGCCGAGGATTACCCCGCGTAGCGGCGAAACATCTGAGAAGTCCCTGCCCCACGCCAAAGTGATGTGCTCCAGCGCCGGCTGCACGTTATTGGTCGGATCGAAATCCACCCAGCCCAGCACCGGGCAAAACACCGACACCCACGCATGCGACGCATCGGCGCCGATCAGGCGTGGCTGCCCCGGTGGCGGCTGAGTCAGCAGATAACCACTGACATAACGCGCAGCCAAACCTCGCGAGCGCACACACGCCAGCATCAAGTGCGCGAAGTCCTGACATACCCCGCGCCGCCGCTCCAGCACTTCTACCAGCGGCGTCGCCACTTGGGTCGCTTCGGCATCGAAGGTGAATTCACTGAAAATCTTCTGCATCAACGCCTGCACACCGAGCATCAATGGCTGCCCCGCAGGGAAACAACTTTGCGAGAACTCGACGAAGCTGCGCTTCAAATGCACATACGGTGACTGAAAGCGGTATCGACACGCCTCAAGTATCTCGGCGGACAACGGCAGACTGCTGTAGGTCAGCGCATCGCGGGTCTGCTCCCACGCCGGCGACTGCTTAAAATCCAGCACCGGCCGCGCCAGCACTTCCACCGTCAGCCGCGCGTTGACCTGCAATTCATCATGCGGGCGCTCGAACGCCAGTCGGGTTAGCGGATTACCGAACACATCCAGCTCATCGCGGCGCGCCGTCGGCTCCGGACTGATCAGCAATTTTTGTTCGGTGCAGCGCTGCCAAGTGCACTCGCGCGGCCATAGATGTGCCAATTGCTGCGCCAGCGACACCGGGCTGTCGTAGTGGTAACAGGTGTCGTGGAGGATCTGGTAATGCGCGCTCATCAGACGGACACCGTGCGTTGGCTGACATCATCGACGTGAGCGAAATGGCGCAGGGCCAGACGATCCGATACTTGCCCGCTGGCCTCAGCAATCTCTTGCAGCAGATCCGCCAGACCATTGAGCGCGGCGCGCACGCTGGTGTCACCGAACAGCGGATTTTCCAGACAGCCCAGATCGAAACGCGCCAAACGCTCGACCAATTGCGGCAATCCTGCCTCCCGCGGCGCACCAAAATCCTCGTTCAGGCGTTTCAACGTGCGCGTCACCAGTTTCAGCTGGAACAACACCGCGTGCGGGTTCTGCTCATCCAGCAGCAACAGATCCAGCACCGGGATCAATTGCGCCACCGCCAGATACCTTGAGCGATAGGTGATGCTGCTGTTACCCAGTTCCAGTAGCCATTCCAGCCCCGACTGATCGAAAGCGCCGGCGCCGCGCAAAAATGCCGCGAGACTGCTGCTGAGAAATTGCAGACGTTCGATGCGCCGGCCAATCATCAGAAATCGCCAACCCTCATCGCGGGTCATGTCGTCGAGGGCGAACCCAGACAGCGCCGCCAGCGACATCACCAGTCGGTTGAGAAAATCCAGCAACTCGCCGAAGTCCGGCTCGTCGGTATCCAGCTCCATCGCTTCGCGCTGCAACTCGACCAGCGCCTGCCAGTTCTCCCGCGAAAGTTTGCCGCGCACCTGCGAAGCCGCCCACTGCAAGCGTTGCAGGTTGGAGCGCAGGCTGAATGACCAGTCGTCACCCAGCAGGGCAGACAGCAGCCGCTCCGGCAATTCGCCTTCGTCCGGCAACAGCGCCAGCCGTTCGCCAAGATCGACAGCGGCCTGCAACGCTTGCGGGTCATCGCCGTCGACATACCGCGCGAGCATGATGCGCAGCAAGCGCGCACTGTCGTCGCAGCGCTCGCAATAACGGCCGAACCAGAACAGGTTTTCCACCACCCGCGACGGCAAATAGGGATCGCGGCGGACGAGGTCATGTACGCCGACATTGCGCTGAGTTTTCCACTGCTCACCGCTCGGCGGTCGTTCGCCCAGCACCCAGGTGTCCTTGCTCGCGCCGCCGCGCTGCATCGACACCACTTCGGCATCGGCCTCGGCGGCCACTCGGGTCAGGCCACCGGGCAGCACGCGATAACCGTCGCGACTGGCCACGGCATACATGCGCATGCCGATCGCACGGGGTTGCAGTTGTCCGCTTTCAGCCTGCCAGATAGGCGCGTGGGACAGCTGAGCCAATTCTTGCGCGACGTAGGCGTAAGGGCGCGCCTGCATGCGCTCGGCCAGCGCCTGTCGCTGTTTTTCACTCAAATCACGACCAAACACGGGTGCGAAGGTTTGCGAGGGAAACGCTGGTTTGATCAACAGTTCCGGAAGTTTCTCCAACGCCTGCGCCAACACCGGCGCCTCGCCACACCACCACGTGGCAATCGATGGCAGGATCAGTTCTTCGCCGAACAGGTATTGATTGATCTTCGGCAGAAACCCCAGCAACCCCGGCGATTCCAGCACGCCGCTACCCAACGCATTAGTCACCAGCACACGGCCCTGACGCACGGCTTCAAGCAATCCGGGCACGCCGAGTGCCGAGTCCGTGCGCAGCTCCAGCGGGTCGCAGAAATCGTCGTCGAGCCGCCGCATGATCGCGTGTACCCGACGCAGGCCGCTGAGGGTTTTCAGGTAGACCGTGGCATCGCGCACGGTCAGATCGCCGCCCTCGACCAGCGGATAACCGAGCTGGCGAGCCAGGTACAAATGTTCGAAATAGCTTTCGTTGAAACGCCCAGGCGTGAGCAACACGATCAGCGGCGCGTCATCGTCGCAGGGCGCCTGACGGGCAATGGTTTCCTGCAACGTACGAAAAAAACCGGCCAGATGCTGCACCTTCAGGTCGCGGTACAACTCGGGGAAAGCACGGGAAACGATGGTGCGGTTTTCCAGCGCATAACCGGCACCCGATGGCGCCTGAGTACGATCGGCAGTGACCCACCAGCGGCCGTCCGGCGTGCGCGCCAGATCCACCGCGTAGAGATGCAGGAAAGCCCCTTCCGGTGGCGCAATGCCCTGACACGGCCAGAGAAAATTGTTGTGGCCGAAGACCAGTTCCGCCGGCAGCAACCCCTCACTGATCAGCTTTTGTGGGCCATAAAGATCCGCCAGCACAGCATTGAGCAGACGCGCCCGCTGAGCGATCCCCGCCGACAACTGCTGCCATTCATCCGCCGCAATCACATGGGGCAGCAGATCCAGTTCCCACGGCCGATCCGCGCCTTTGGGGTCGGCATAGACGTTATAGGTGACGCCGTTTTCCTGAATCTGCCGCGCCAGCAACGCTTGCCGCTGCAGCAACTGCGCCGGGCTGCTGCGCTGCAACTGATCGAACAGCCGCTGCCAATGCGGGCGCACCGCTCCACTGCCGTCGAGCAGTTCGTGATAAGTGCCCGCCGTGAGCGGGTAGCGGTCTAGCAGGTCAGGCATGGAAAGCTCGGCAGACAGCAAGGAACGGTCAGACTAACGCAGGCACATGACGCCCGGATATACGAAAAATCTAAGCGTCGCGTACGATTTGGAAACGTCGTAAATCGATTGTCATCGGTAGCTCGTCAGTGATTTCCACCTTCGGTATAGGAAGTTTCCCTGGCGTGTGTCCGACGCGGAAGAATCGCGCCATACGCCGGCTCTCCGCTTCGTTAGCGTTAACCGGCAGCGTCTCGTAATTACGCCCGCCGGGATGCGCGACGTGGTACTGACAACCGCCCAGTGATCGACCCATCCAGGTGTCGAGCAGGTCGAACACCAGCGGTGCATGTACGGGTATCGTCGGTTGCAGGCAGTTGGCCGGTTGCCAGGCGCGGTAACGCACACCGGCGACGAATTCACCGACGCGCCCGGTCGGGTGCAACGGTACCGCGATGCCATTACAGGTCAGCAGATAACGCTGCGGCGGCAGCCCTTTGATCTTGACCTGCAAGCGCTCCAGCGATGAATCGACATAGCGCACCGTGCCGCCCGCCGCGCCCTCCTCGCCCAACACATGCCACGGTTCCAGCGCCTGACGCAGTTCCAGTTCGATGCCATTGACGGCGTAATCGCCGACCTTGGGAAAACGAAACTCCAGATGCGCCGCGAACCATTCCGCCCGCAGTGGATAACCGGCACTGTTCAGTTCGACGATGACGTCTGCGAAGTCCTGCTCGATAAAGTGCGGCAGCAGGAAGCGATCGTGCAGTTCGGTGCCCCAGCGCGCCAGTTTCGTTGGCGCATAAGGTTCGCGCCAGAACCGTGCGACCAGCGCCCGCAGCAATAATTGTTGAGCGAGGCTCATGCGCGCGTGGGGCGGCATTTCGAACGCGCGCAATTCCAGCAAGCCGAGACGCCCGGTGGCGCCGTCGGGCGAATACAGTTTGTCGATGCAGAATTCGGCACGGTGGGTGTTGCCGGTGACGTCGATCAGCAAGTTGCGCAGCAATCGATCGACCAGCCACGGCGCGCATTCCTCGCCCGGTTCCGGCATCTGCGCGAAAGCGATTTCCAGCTCATACAGCGCGTCATTGCGTGCCTCGTCGACGCGCGGCGCCTGTGAGGTCGGGCCGATGAACAATCCGGAAAACAGGTACGACAGCGATGGATGGTTGTGCCAGTAACTGATCAGGCTGCGCAGCAGATCCGGACGTCGCAGAAACGGTGAATCCGCCGGCGTCGCGCCGCCGAGCACAAAGTGATTGCCGCCGCCGGTACCGGTGTGGCGGCCGTCGATCATGAATTTCTCGGTGGTCAGGCGGGTTTGCCGCGCTTCTTCATAGAGGAACTCGGTGCGCTCGACCAACTCGTCCCATGTCGCCGAGGGCTGCACGTTGACCTCGATCACGCCCGGATCGGGGGTGATGCGGAAGTTGCTCAGGCGTTGATCGCTAGGCGGCTCGTAGCCTTCCAGCAAGACCGGACAATGCAGTTCTTCGGCGGTGGCCTCGATCGCCGCGACCAGTTCCAGATAATCTTCGACCCGCTCCAGCGGTGGCATGAACAGGTACAAACGCCCTTCGCGGGCTTCGGCACAGAACGCGGTGCGGGTCAGCCAATCGGCGGATTCGTCGATTTTTGGCGTGCGCTCATCAGACGTCGCCGGTTCGCCGTGAAGGTTGAGTTGGGTGGTTTGCGGCAGCTCGGGAAAATCCTGATTTGGATCCTGTGGATGAATAAACGGGTACTCGGCGGCTTTCACCCACGGCTGCGAACCGAGCGGCAGGCGATAACCCAGCGGTGAATCACCCGGCACCAAGCGGCAATGCTCGTCTCGCAGGAACCAGCGGCCGCTTTGCCATTGATCGCCCTTGGCTGTGCGCGCCAGAGGCAGCACTTGGCCGATCACCTTGTTCAGGCCCTGACTGAAGACTTTGCGCAGGCGTGCGCGCTCCAGCGGCTCCTCCAGACGCGAGTCTTCGGCGCTGACGTTGCTCGGCAACGTGCCCTCGCGCCACAGGTAATAGAAGTTGTCCTCGTAGGCCGGGAACACAAAACGTGTAGGCAATTTCAGGCGTTCGGCGACACTGGCCAGAAAACGCCCGGCCAATTCACCTGTGGCGCCGTAATCCTGCTGCTCGTCAGCGATCAGCGCATCGTTGTGCCAGACCGGCACGCCGTCGCGGCGCCAGTAGCAATTGAGCGACCAGCGCGGCAGTTGTTCGCCCGGATACCACTTGCCCTGACCGAAATGCACCAGGCCCTTCGGTGCGTAGTGTTTGCGCATGCGCTGGAACAATTCCGCAGAGAGACGGCGCTTGTCCTCGCCCAATGCAGCGGTGTTCCACTCGGCGCCGTCCGGGTCATCGATGGACACGAACGTCGGCTCGCCGCCCATGGTCAGGCGCACGTCATCGGCTAACAGGTCAGCATCGATCTGCCGACCCAGCGCTTGAATCGCCAGCCATTGCTCATCGGTGTAGGGCTTGGTGACGCGCGGCGCCTCCCAGATTCGCTCCACCGACATTTCGTGGCTGAACACGCATTCGCAGGGTTCGACCAAGCCACTGATCGGCGCCGCCGAGGACGGATCGGGACTACAGGCCAACGGAATATGCCCTTCACCGGCGAACAACCCTGACGTCGCATCAAGGCCGATCCAGCCGGCGCCCGGCAAATACACTTCGCACCAGGCGTGCAGGTCGGTGAAATCCACTTCAGTGCCGGACGGGCCGTCGAGGCTTTTCACATCGGCGGTTAGTTGAATCAAGTAACCGGAAACAAACCGCGCGGCCAAGCCAAGGTTACGCAGCAGTTGCACCAGCAACCACGCCGAGTCGCGGCAGGAGCCGGAAGCATGTTCGAGAGTGTGCTCCGGGGTTTGCACGCCCGGTTCCATGCGGATCAGGTAGCCGATGTCTTCGCTGAGGCGCTGGTTGAGTGCGACGAGGAAGTCCACCGCTGGCAGCGGCGTGCGGTCGATGGCGTCCAGATAGGCTCTGAATTTTGGCGTCAGTGGCAGGGTTTCGAGATACGGCGCTAACTCTTTGCGTTCGTCCGGGGCGTAGGCAAAAGGGATTTTCTCGGCGTAGGGCTCAAGGAAAAAATCGAAGGGATTGAACACGGCCATTTCGGCCAGCAGATCGACTTCAATGCGCAACTCATCGGTTTTTTCCGGGAAGACCAGCCGCGCGAGGTAATTGCCCTGTGGGTCTTGCTGCCAGTTGATAAAATGCTGCTCGGGCGAGACTTTCAGCGCATACGACAAAATCCGCGTGCGACTGTGGGCAGCCGGGCGCAGGCGAACGATCTGCGGGCCGAGTTCGACAGCGCGGTCGTAGCGGTAATGCGTGACGTGATGCAATGCGACATGAATCGACACGGCGTGCCTCCTGCGAGCCTAAGCGTATTCGAAAGCGCGCAAGACTTATGCCATGCAGAGGCTTGGGCGCTTTCCCGGAATGCTTAGGGCAGTACAGCACCAAAATCGGGCGATGCGGGGAAATGGTTAGGCGAAGTTGCGCCTAAATGTGGCGAAGATCAAAAAATCGCAGCCTGCGGCAGCTCCTACAGGGAAACGCGAATCCCACTGTAGGAGCTGCCGCAGGCTGCGATCTTTTGACTCAAAAAAAAACGCCAACCCGAAGGTTGGCGTTTGCTTTAGCGCGGTACGACCGGCTTGCGGGTCGGTTTCGGCCCTTTGCCTTTCGCGGCGTCTTTACGCTCTTTCGCAGCCTGTTGGTTGCGGGCAAATGCCGCCGCCTTGGCCTGCTCACGCTTGTCCCACGGATTACCACCATCACTGGCACGCGGCGGCAGACCGGTGTGCTGGGTGAGGATCTTGGTGGTCTTCTCTTTGCCTTCTTTCGCCACTTTATGGCTGCCAGCAGGCGTCGAGTTCTTGCGACGGGCGCTCTGGTAGCTGTCGGTGGTCGGCTGGTGCGTCGGGATCAGTTGATCCTTGCCCGAACCGATCAGGTCGCCGCGACCCATGCGGATCAGCGCTTCACGCAGCATCGGCCAGCCTTTCGGGTCGTGATAACGCAAGAACGCCTTGTGCAGACGACGCTGCTCTTCGCTCTTGACGATGGTCACGCCGTCACTCTTGTAAGTGACCTTGCGCAGCGGGTTCTTGCCCGAGTGGTACATCGCGGTGGCGGTGGCCATCGGCGACGGGTAGAACGCTTGCACCTGGTCGGCGCGGAAGCCGTTGCCCTTGAGCCACAGGGCCAGGTTCATCATGTCTTCGTCGGTGGTGCCCGGGTGGGCGGCGATGAAGTACGGAATCAGGTACTGCTCTTTGGCCGCTTCCTTGGTGTACTTCTCGAACATGCGCTTGAACTTGTCATAGCTGCCGATGCCCGGTTTCATCATCTGGTTGAGCGGACCTTCCTCGGTGTGTTCCGGGGCGATCTTCAGGTAACCGCCGACGTGGTGGGTCACCAGCTCTTTGACGTACTCCGGCGACTCGACCGCGAGGTCGTAGCGCAGGCCGGAAGCAATCAGAATTTTCTTCACGCCCGGCAAGGCACGGGCGCTGCGGTACAGCTGAATCAGCGACGAGTGGTCGGTGTTCAGGTTCGGGCAGATGCCCGGGAATACGCAGGACGGCTTGCGGCACGCGGATTCGATTTCCGGCGTTTTGCAGGCGATACGGTACATGTTCGCGGTCGGGCCACCGAGGTCGGAGATGACGCCGGTGAAGCCTGGCACCTTGTCGCGGATCTCTTCGATCTCGCGAATGATCGACTCTTCGGAACGGTTCTGGATGATCCGGCCTTCGTGCTCGGTGATCGAGCAGAAGGTGCAGCCACCGAAGCAGCCCCGCATGATGTTCACCGAGAAACGGATCATGTCGTAGGCCGGGATTTTCTCCTTGCCGTACGCCGGGTGCGGAACACGTGCGTAAGGCATGCCGAACACGTAGTCCATTTCTTCGGTGGTCATCGGAATCGGCGGCGGGTTGAACCAGACGTCGACTTCGCCATGCTTCTGTACCAGCGCGCGGGCGTTGCCCGGGTTGGTTTCGAGGTGAAGCACGCGATTGGCGTGGGCATAAAGCACCGCATCACCGCGGACTTTTTCCATCGACGGCAAGCGGATCACGGTCTTGTCACGAGTCATGCGCGGGCTGGCCAGAATCTGTACAACCTTGGCTTCCTGCGGATCGTCGACCGGGCCCTTTTCCTGTTCAATGGCGCAGGCCTGGGTGTCCTGGGTGTTCACGTACGGGTTGATGATCTTGTCGACCTTGCCCGGACGGTCAATGCGCGTCGAGTCAACTTCGTACCAGCCTTGCGGCGTGTCACGACGAATGAACGCGGTGCCGCGCACGTCGGTAATGTCTTCGATCTTGTGACCGTAGGACAGACGCTGGGCGACTTCGACAATCGCGCGCTCGGCGTTGCCGTACAGCAGAATGTCGGCGCAGGCGTCGATCAGGATCGAGTTACGCACGCGATCCTGCCAGTAGTCGTAATGGGCGATGCGGCGCAGGGAGGCTTCGATGCCACCAAGAACGATCGGCACATTTTTGTAGGCTTCCTTGCAGCGCTGGCTGTAGACCAGGCTCGCGCGATCCGGACGTTTGCCGGCCATACCGCCCGGGGTATAGGCGTCGTCGGAACGGATTTTTTTGTCGGCGGTGTAGCGGTTGATCATCGAGTCCATGTTGCCGGCCGCGACGCCGAAGAACAGGTTCGGCTCGCCGAGCTTCATGAAGTCGTCTTTGGACTGCCAGTTTGGCTGGGCGATGATCCCGACGCGGAAGCCTTGTGACTCCAGCAGCCGGCCGATGATCGCCATGCCGAACGACGGGTGATCGACGTAGGCATCACCGGTGACGATGATGATGTCGCAGGAATCCCAGCCAAGCTGATCCATCTCCTCCCTGCTCATCGGCAGGAATGGCGCTGGCCCGAAACATTCGGCCCAGTACTTTGGATAGTCAAATAACGGCTTGGCTGCTTGCATGTCGATAACCGGTGTTGGCTTTCATTGAATTTCGCGGGCGCGGAATATAGCACAAATTTTGACCAATTCCGACGGCTGTGGTCGGAAATTGTGCCGACCCCATTCGCGAGCAGGCTCGCTCCCACATTTGAACGCATTCCAAATGTGGGAGCGAGCCTGCTCGCGAAGAGGCCAGATCAGGCGACGAAGATTACTCGTCGTCGTCGAAGTTATAGCTGCCCGGCGCAAGGTTTTCGAAACGGGTGTACTTACCGATAAACGCCAGGCGGATAAAGCCGATTGGCCCGTTCCGCTGCTTGCCGATAATGATTTCGGCGATGCCTTTATGCTCGGTCTCCGGGTGATACACCTCGTCGCGGTACACGAACATGATCACGTCAGCATCCTGCTCGATTGCTCCGGATTCCCGGAGGTCGGAGTTGATCGGGCGTTTGTTCGGCCGCTGCTCGAGGGAACGGTTGAGCTGCGACAGCGCCACCACCGGGCAGTTGAATTCTTTGGCCAGGGCTTTCAAGGAACGCGAGATTTCAGAAATCTCGTTGGTGCGGTTGTCGCCGCCGGAACCCGGAATCTGCATCAATTGCAGGTAGTCGATCATGATCAGACCGATGTCACCGTGCTCACGCGCCAGACGCCGGGTTCGCGCACGCATTTCCGACGGGCTGATACCGGCGGTGTCGTCGATGAACAGCTTGCGGTCATTGAGCAGGTTGACCGCCGAGGTCAGTCGCGGCCAGTCGTCATCTTCTAGCTGACCGGAACGCACCTTGGTCTGGTCGATGCGGCCCAGCGACGAGAGCATACGCATGACCAGCGATTCGCCTGGCATCTCGAGGGAGTACACCAGCACGGCCTTGTCGCTGCGCAGTACGGCGTTTTCCACCAGGTTCATCGCGAAGGTGGTTTTACCCATCGACGGACGACCGGCGACGATGATCAAGTCAGCCGGCTGCAGGCCGCTGGTCTTCTCGTCGAGGTCGGTGTAGCCGGTGGACAGGCCGGTAATCGCGTTGTCGGTGTTGAACAGTGTGTCGATGCGGTCGATTGCCTTGGTCAGCAAATCGTTCACGCCTACCGGGCCACCGGTTTTCGGCCGGGCCTCGGCAATTGCAAAGATCTGACGCTCGGCTTCGTCGAGGATTTCCTCGGCGGTGCGCCCTTCCGGATTGAAGGCGCTGTCGGCGATCTCGGTGCTGATGCCGATCAGTTGGCGCAACGTCGCACGCTGGCGGACGATCTGCGCATACGCCTTGATGTTGGCGACGGACGGTGTGTTTTTCGCCAGTTCGCCGAGGTAACCGAGGCCGCCCACCTGCGAGGTCTGACCTTCCTTGTCCAATTGCTCGGCAAGGGTCACGACGTCGATCGGCGAGTTCTGATCGGCCAGCTTGGCGATCGCACGGAAGATCAGGCGGTGGTCATGTCGATAGAAATCACCGTCGGAGACTTGATCGAGCACGCGTTCCCAGGCGTTGTTGTCCAGCATCAGACCACCGAGGACAGCCTGTTCGGCTTCGATGGAATGCGGCGGCACCTTCAGGGCAGCGGTTTGCAGATCGTATTGCTCGGGAGCGGAGATATCGTTCATGGCCACTTGAGTTTGGTTGAAAATCAGGAATTGCAGAAAGACAAAGGGCACGACCTGTAAACAGGATCGTGCCCGATGTTAACCGTCTGACGGGCAAGCCGCCAGCCGATCAGGTGTTGCTTAAGCTGCTACCACGACAACGCGTACGGTGGCTTCAACTTCGGCGTGCAGGTGCACAGCCACGTCGAATTCACCTACGTTGCGGATGGTGCCGTTCGGCAGACGAACTTCGCTCTTCTGCACTTCAACGCCGGAGGCGGTCAGTGCGTCAGCGATGTCGTGAGTACCGATCGAACCGAACAGCTTGCCTTCGTCGCCAGCGGTGGCAGTGATGGTCACTTCCAGCTCGGCCAGTTGGGCAGCACGGCTTTCAGCCGATGCTTTACGGTCTGCAGCAGCTTTTTCCAGCTCGGCACGACGCTCTTCGAACGCAGCGATGTTCGCTGGGGTCGCGGCGGTAGCTTTGCCGTAAGGCAGCAGGTAGTTACGACCGTAACCGGCCTTAACGTTTACTTTGTCACCCAGGTTGCCCAGGTTGGTGACTTTTTCCAGAAGGATCAGTTGCATGTGAAAATCCTCTAACTTTTAACCTTCACCGTTCGCGCTGTCGGTGTCTTTCGACACGTGACGACCGCGAAAATCAATCAGGCTGTCGACAATGGCCAAAACCACGAGCAACGGATAGATCAGCTGCATGAACAGCAACAGCGTGACGTACAACCCCACCAGCCAGAAACCGGCCAGTCGCTTCTGCCCAACCAGCCCGTGAATCAAGGCAAGTCCGGCGAACACCAGCGGTACACTGCACAACGGCGTCAACATGGCCATCTGTGCACCGAGATTCGGGCCCAGAAGCATCAACGCCAGCAGTAACATCGCCGGCCCCAGCGGGATCCGTATGGCGCGAAACTCGCGACCAAAACCACCCGGGTTGTACAACAACGCCTGCCAATGACGCCCGACAATCAGGCTCAGCACGCTGACGATCTGCAACAACGCCGCAATCAGTCCGGTCAGGACTGGTGCAATCAGGGACGCGAAACGCGCTTGCTCATCGACCGACAATTGCTTGTAGGTCTCACCGAGAAGCGCGGGCATTACCTTGATAAGGGCCTGCGCGAGCATCTCGATCTGGGCAGCAAACGCCGCCCCGAGCACCACCGAAAACACCACTCCTATTGCCACGCTGGCCAGCAGCGTACGAACCCAGGACTCACTTGCGCGCAAAATCAACGCAAGCCCCGAAGACCCCAGCAGCACCAGAAGTGCCCGTGGATCATCGGCATACAACCACCAGACCAAGGCCGGCAGCAGTCCCAGCAACAGAACACCGAGGGCGTCTGTCAATCCGCGCCGCAGCAGCACAAGGCTCCCGGCGGCGGCACCCAACCAATACAACAACGGCAATGTTGCACATCCGGCCACTACGAGAGTGGCCTGCATGCGGCCGCGCATGATGAACTCAGCTAAGGCACGCATGCATTCAATCCTTTGCTACTTGTCGACTGCCCGGTCTCAGCGGCCGTGGCTGTCGGTGTAGGCCAGCAGGGCCAGGAAGCGGGCGCGCTTGATAGCGGTGGCCAGCTGACGCTGATAACGAGCTTTGGTACCGGTGATGCGGCTTGGAACGATTTTGCCGGTCTCGGATACGTAGGCTTTCAGAGTGTTGAGATCTTTGTAATCGATCTCCTTCACGTCTTCAGCGGTGAAGCGGCAGAATTTACGACGACGGAAGAAACGTGCCATTTGATAGGCTCCTTAAAAGGTCCGTGGATTACTCGTCAGCGTTATCGCTGTTGTCGCTGTCATCACTATCAGCGCTTTCAGCGCCTTCGTGCTCAGGACGGTCGCGACGCTCACGGCGCTCACTGCGGTTTTCTTCAGCCTTGAGCATCTCGGATTGGCCGGTAACGGCTTCTTCGCGACGGATGACCAGGTTACGGATCACTGCATCGTTGTAGCGGAAGTTGTCTTCCAGCTCGGCCAGGGCCTTGCCAGTGCACTCAACGTTCAGCATCACGTAGTGAGCCTTGTGAACATTGTTGATTGCGTAGGCCAGTTGACGACGGCCCCAATCTTCCAGACGGTGGATTTTGCCGCCGTCTTCTTCGATCAGCTTGGTGTAACGCTCAACCATGCCGCCGACTTGCTCGCTTTGATCCGGGTGGACCAAAAAGATGATTTCGTAATGACGCATGAATGCTCCTTACGGGTTGTAGCCTGCCGCTCAAAAACGGTCAGACAAGGAGTGAATGACACTTATGGACTTGCTGGCGCGGGGCACATGCGTGCCTGCCGTCACAGCAAGGGGCGCAATTGTAGAGAAGGGACAGAAGAGGTGCAAGGCAATTGGTGATTATTTGAACAATCACCAATGAACACCTGCAGGAGCTGCCGAAGGCTGCGATCTTTTGATTTTGTTTTTAAAGACAAGATCAAAAGATCGCAGCCTGCGGCAGCTCCTACAGGGGGCTTATTTCTTGGCAGCAGGCTTGGCTTTTACGCCGCGCTGACGCTGGGCTTCGAACAGGCAGACGCCCGTCGCAACCGAGACGTTGAGGCTGCTGACGCTACCGGCCATCGGCAGCTTCACCAGATAGTCGCAGTGTTCGCGGGTCAGGCGACGCATGCCTTTGCCTTCGGCGCCCATGATCAGAATGGTCGGGCCCGTCAGATCCTGGTCGTAGATGCTGACTTCAGCTTCGCCTGCTGTGCCGACAACCCACAGACCGCGCTGCTGAAGCTTTTCCAGGGTGCGCGCAAGGTTGGTCACGGCCACCAACGGAATCACTTCCGCCGCGCCGCAGGCCACTTTACGCACGACCGGTGTCAGGGTTGCCGACTTGTCTTTCGGCACGATCACCGCCAGCGCACCGGCCGCATCGGCCGAACGCAGGCAGGCGCCGAGGTTGTGCGGATCGGTCACGCCGTCAAGCACCAGCAGCAACGGTGCGCCGTCAGTGCGATCGAGCAGCTCGTCGAGCATCGCTTCGCCCCAGACCTGGCTCGGGCTGACTTCCGCGACCACGCCTTGGTGAACGCCTTCAACCCAAGCGTCCATTTCGCGGCGCTCGGCCTGACCAACCTGGACACGATTCTCGTTGGCCAGCTCAACCAGCGTCTGCACGCGCGGATCGTTGCGGCTTTCAGCCAGCCAGATCTGCTTGACGCGCTTCGGGTGGTGACGCAGCAACGCTTCTACCGCGTGAACGCCGTAGATTTTTTCCAACTGACTCATGACTTCGCCTTCGGTTTACGTGCCCCGCCACTTTTGGCTGGAGCAGAACCCGCTTTTGGCGGGCCTTTACGATGTTTGCTCGGTTTTGCTGGCTTGCCGCCGG
This sequence comes from Pseudomonas rustica, assembly GCF_049959085.1. Lineage (NCBI taxonomy): Bacteria > Pseudomonadati > Pseudomonadota > Gammaproteobacteria > Pseudomonadales > Pseudomonadaceae > Pseudomonas > Pseudomonas rustica. Next base: position 4,978,404 of record NZ_CP188200.1, read on the forward strand.
AGGCCTTTTCAGGCGCCGACCGCCCGGTCTTTCCCCCAGGCGCCGCTTTACCACCGTTTTTGGCGTCGGAAAGCAGAGCCTTCTTCATTTCACGGCTTTTACGCAGCTCGGCGTTTTTCGCCACAGCGTCGCTTGGACGATAGGCTTCGGGAGCTTTCTCTTTCGCTGGACGGCGACCTGCGGTTTTTGCAGGAGCCGCTTCGGCTTTTTCTTTCGCGGCTGGCGCGGCAGTTTCAGCACCACGCTTTTTGCGACCGATCGGCGCGCTGATGGTTTTTTCGGCCATCTCGAAGTCGATCTTGCGCTCGTCGAGGTCAACGCGCATGACGCGCACTTCAACGGTATCGCCGAGACGGAAGCTACGACCGGTGCGCTCGCCCGCCAAGCGGTGATGCACAGGATCGAAGTGGTAGTAATCGCCCGGCAGCGCGGTGACGTGCACCAGGCCTTCGACGTAGATATCAGTCAGTTCGACGAACAGACCAAAACCGGTCACGGCAGTGATCACGCCAGGGAACGACTCGCCCACGCGATCCTTCATGAACTCGCACTTGAGCCAGTTCACCACGTCGCGGGTCGCTTCGTCGGCACGGCGCTCGCTCATCGAGCATTGCTCGCCGAGTTGCTCCAGCGCCGCTTCGTCGTACGGATAGATACGCGCTTTCGGAATGGTCATCGCACCGGCACGGCGAACGTGCGGGGTGTCCTGTTTCGAATGGATCACGCTGCGGATTGCGCGGTGCGTGAGCAAATCCGGGTAACGACGGATCGGCGAAGTGAAGTGGGTATAGGCTTCGTAATTCAGGCCGAAGTGGCCCTGATTGTCAGCGCTGTACACCGCTTGGCTCAGCGAACGCAGCATTACAGTCTGGATCAGGTGGAAATCCGGACGATCCTTGATGCTCGCCAGCAATGCCTGGTAGTCCTTCGGCGACGGGCCGTCCTTGCCCTTATGCAGGGACAGACCGAGCTCGCCGAGGAAGGCGCGTAGTTTTTCCAGACGCTCCGGTGGCGGGCCGTCGTGGACGCGGTACAGCGCAGGAATTTCGTGCTTCTTGAGGAATTCGGCGGTGGCCACGTTGGCCGCCAGCATGCATTCTTCGATCAGCTTGTGCGCATCGTTACGGGTGGTCGGACGGATTTCGGCAATCTTGCGCTCGGTACCGAAGATGATTCGGGTTTCCTGCGTTTCGAAATCGATCGCGCCACGTACGTGACGAGCCGCCAGCAGAACCTTGTACAGCGCATAAAGCTGCTTGAGGTGCGGCAGAACGTCGTTGTACTCACCGCGAAGCTGACGCGCCTCGGTGACTTTCGGCGTTTCCAGCATCGCGCTGACTTTGTTGTAAGTCAGGCGAGCGTGGGAATGGATCACCGCCTCATAGAAGCAGTAGTCGGTCATTTCGCCGGACTTGGAGATGGTCATCTCGCAAACCATGGCCAGACGATCGACGTGCGGGTTCAGCGAGCAGAGGCCGTTGGACAGTTGCTCAGGCAGCATCGGCACAACACGCTCGGGGAAGTACACCGAGTTGCCGCGCACTTGCGCTTCGTTGTCCAGCGCCGAACCGATTTTCACGTAGCTGGAAACGTCGGCAATCGCCACGTACAACTTCCAGCCGCCGGAGAACAGGCGCAGCTTGCCCGGTTTGGCTTCGCAATAAACCGCATCGTCGAAGTCGCGGGCATCTTCGCCGTCGATGGTGACGAACGGCAGATGGCGCAGGTCAACGCGCTTCTCTTTGTCTTTCTCTTCGACTTCCGGCTTGAGCTTGGCGGCTTCTTTCAGTACGGCTTCGGGCCAGACGTGCGGAATGTCGTAAGTGCGCAGGGCAACATCGATTTCCATGCCCGGCGCCATGTAGTTGCCGACCACTTCGACCACATCGCCTTGCGGCTGAAAGCGCGGCGTTGGCCAGTGGGTGATTTTCACCTCGACGAACTGACCGATCTGCGCGTTGGCGTTACGGCCCGGCGTGACCAGCACTTCTTGCTGGATCTTCGGATTGTCGGCAACGACGAAACCGATGCCGCCTTCTTCGAAGTAGCGACCGACGATGGTTTCGTGAGCACGCGAAACCACTTCGACGATCACGCCTTCGCGGCGACCGCGACGGTCAAGACCGGAAACACGGGCCAGCGCACGGTCACCGTCGAACACCAGACGCATTTGCGCCGGGCTCATGAACAAGTCGTCGCTGCCGTCGTCCGGCACCAGGAAGCCGAAACCGTCACGGTGACCGCTGATGCGACCGAGGATCAGGTCGAGCTTGTCGACCGGCGCGTACGTGCCGCGGCGGGTGTAGATCAGTTGAGCGTCGCGCTCCATGGCGCGCAGGCGGCGGCGCAGGGCTTCGATCTGGTCTTCTGTGGTCAGACCAAACTCTTCGACCAGTTGCTCGCGGGCAGCAGGCGAACCCCGATCGGCGAGATGCGCCAGGATCAGTTCGCGACTAGGAATAGGGTTTTCATATTTTTCCGCTTCACGAGCGGCCTCGGGATCGAGGGACTGCCAATCGGCCATTAGAGAGTTTTCACCTTGTCTATATGCGGGTTAGTTTGGCATAGGCGCCATGAAACGGGAAATTTCCGCTTCTATAAGGCGCGTATCCGGGGCTGTAGCGTTGCTTGAAAGCCGTTTTGACCACCGCCGGTAAAAAAAATCATGTTTTTTGCTGAGAGGGGTTTACAGTTAAAAAGACGCTCCGTATAGTGCGCGCCATCGACGACGCACAGCGTTGCCGATACTGCCCAGATGGTGAAATTGGTAGACACGCCAGCTTCAGGTGCTGGTGACCGCAAGGTCGTGGAAGTTCGAGTCTTCTTCTGGGCACCAATTTAGAGTTTGAGACTAGATCAGTTTCAAGACTCACACAAAAACCCGCGAAAGCGGGTTTTTTGCATTCTAAGGAACGCTTTTGTTAAAACCGATTTATTAAAATTAAATCAGGGGTTTACAGATCAAAAAGCGCTCCGTATAGTGCGCCACATCAACAGCGGCAACGCTAGCGATGATTGCCCAGATGGTGAAATTGGTAGACACGCCAGCTTCAGGTGCTGGTGACCGCAAGGTCGTGGAAGTTCGAGTCTTCTTCTGGGCACCAATTCAAATTCAAGGTTACGGCCTTGGATTTCACAAAAACCCGCGAAAGCGGGTTTTTGCGTTTCTGGCTTCCCGAAATCTTGATATCTCCATGTAGGAGCTGCCGAAGGCTGCGATCTTTTGATCTTGTTTTTCCAAAGAGCAAGATCAAAAGATCGCAGCCTTCGGCAGCTCCTACGGTTCAACGAAGACGTCGTATCAGAGCTGGCGGCCTCTCGCAAGGCGCACTTGAGAAACAATATCGTTTATCATTGTTGCAAGTTTTTGCAATGCGACAGTGAGGAACCCTGCGAATGACGTTTCGAAATACCCTGCGCCGAGGCCTGACCTTCACCCTTCTCGGCCTGGCGCTCGCCACTCCCCTCACCCAGGCTGCCGATGCGGTTTCCCTGACTCTCTATAACGGCCAGCACAAGGAAGTCGGCGACGCGATCGCCAAAGCCTTCGAAGCCAAGACCGGCATTCACGTCAATGTCCGCAAAGGCAGCAGCAACCAGCTCGCCAGCCAGGTCATCGAAGAAGGCGACCGCTCCCCCGCCGACGTGATCTACACCGAAGAATCGCCGCCGCTGAACAATCTCGGCGAACTCGGCCTGCTGGCGAAAACCGATGACGCCACTTTGGCTGTGCTCCCGGAAAAATATGTAGCCGGCAACGGCACCTGGATCGGCGTCACAGCGCGCGTTCGCGTGGTTGCCTACAACCCGAAACTGGTCGATGAAAAAGACCTGCCGAAATCGGTGATGGAATTCTCCGATCCGAAGTGGCAAGGCAAAGTCGGTTTCGTACCAACCAGCGGCGCGTTCCAGGAACAAGCCGTAGCGATCATCAAGCTGCACGGTCGTGACGCTGCCGAAGAATGGCTGACTGGCCTGCGCGCATTCGGCAAAACCTACAGCAACAACATGGTTGCCCTGAAAGCTGTGGAAAACGGCGAAGTCGCCACCGTACTGGTGAACAACTACTACTGGTTCGCCCTGCAGCGCGAGAAAGGCCAACTCGACTCGAAACTGCATTACTTCACCGGCGGCGACGTCGGCGGCTTGATCACCGTGTCCAGTGCTGCCGTGCTGAAATCCAGCAAGCATCCCAAAGAAGCTCAACAATTCCTTGCCTACATGGCCAGCGAAGAAGGTCAGCGCGTGATCACTCAGACCACTGCCGAATACCCGCTGCACAAAGGCATGGAATCGGATCGCGGGCTCAAGCCGTTCAGCGAGCTGGAAGCGCCGAACGTAACGCCGGCCGATCTGGGCAATGCCGAAGAAGCGCTGGAACTGGAACGTGAAGTTGGCTTGAACTGATGGCCGCATCGTTATCCGCCCCCGCCGCGCGCGGGGGTTACGTACCAAAGCGTAAGCGGCCGTCGATCTGGCTGGTGCTGCCAGTGTTGCTGCTGGTGGTGCTCAGCCTTTTGCCGCTCGCCTACGTCGGACTGAAAGCCTGGCAGGCCGGTTGGGCCGAGGCGCTGCACTTGCTGTGGCGCCCGTATGTGTTCGGCCTGCTGCGCAATACGCTGGCATTGATGGTCGGCGTGACGATTACCTGCGGCGTGATCGGCCTGTCGCTGGCGTGGCTGCTGGAACGCAGCAATCTGCCGGGGCGGCGCCTGTGGGGCGTGATTCTGTGCCTGCCGTTCGCGGTGCCGGCGTTTGTCAGCAGCTTCACCTGGGTCTCCTTGAGTGCGCAGTTCGAAGGGCTCGGCGGGGCGATTCTGGTGATGAGCCTGTCGAAGTATCCGCTGATCTTTCTGCCGGTAGCGGCAACCCTGCGCAATCTCGATCCCTCCCTTGAAGAATCCGCGCGCACCCTCGGGCAGAATCGCTGGGGGGTGTTTTTCCGCGTCACCCTGCCGCTGCTCTGGCCGTCGCTACTGGCCGGTTCGCTGCTGATTGCCTTGCACATGCTGGTGGAGTTCGGCGCGCTGTCGATCATCGGCCTGCAAACGTTCACTACCGCGATCTATCAACAGTTCGAGCTGGAATTCAGTAACGCCAACGCAGCGATGCTTTCTGCGGTGCTGCTGGCGCTGTGTCTGTTGCTGTTGTGGCTGGAACTGCGCGTGCGTGGCAAAGGCCGGCATGTGCGCACCGGGCAAGGCGCGGCGCGTCAGGCTGAGCAGGTTCGGCTGGGGCCATGGGCCACGGTCGGTCAGTTGTATTGCCTGATGCTGGCGATTGTCGGCAGCGGGATTCCACTGGGCATGCTGGCCTACTGGCTCGCGGTCGGTTCGTCGGCAGCGTTTCCGGTGGCGGCGATTACTGAAGCATTGCTGTCGTCACTGGCACTGTCGCTCGGTGGCGCGGCGCTGTGCCTGGTACTGGCGGTGCCGGTCGGGTTGTTAGTGGTGCGTTACAAGGGCCAACTGGCGATCTGGGCCGAACGCCTGCCATATCTCTTACACGCGTTGCCGGGCTTGGTGATTGCGCTGACGCTGGTGTATTTCGCCCTGCATTACGTGCCGGCGCTGTACCAGACTTCGGGGTTGTTGCTGATCGCTTATGCACTGCTGTTTCTGCCGCTGGCGCAGGCACCGATTCGTACTGCACTGAACAAGGCTGCGCCGCAGCTTGAAGAGGCGGCACGGACGCTGGGCGCTTCGTCTTTCACGGCGTTTTGCCGGGTGACGTTGCCGATTATTTTCCCGGCATTGGGCGCGGCGTTTGCGCTGGTGTTTCTCGATGCGATGAAGGAATTGACGGCGACGCTGCTGCTGAGTCCGACCGGGCTTAACACGCTAGCGACTGAGGTCTGGGCGCATACCGCGAATGTCGAGTTTGCGGCGGCGGCGCCTTATGCGGCGTTGTTGATTTTGGTGTCCGGCTTGCCGGTGTATCTGCTGACGACCCGGATGTATCTGAGCCGCTAAAAGATCGCAGCCTGCGGCAGCTCCTACAGGAGATTAATGTAGGAGCTGCCGCAGGCTGCGATCTTTTGATCCTAAGCCCTGAACTGCCCCAGACTCGCCTTCAACTGCGCCGCCAAACCATCCAACACCTTGCCACTCGCCGTGGTTTCCACCACTGCCTGCGCCGCTTTCTCGGCCTGCGCATGAATCGTCTCGACCCGCCCACGCACCGCTTGCGCACCCTGCGCCTGATGCGCCGCTGCCTGCGTCGCCAGACCAATCGCCGCATGCACCTGCTCAACCGAGGCCTGCACCGATTGCTGCAAGCGCGCACTGTCGCGCAACACCAGCAAGCCTTCGCTAGCCTGACGCCCAGCCTGGCCAATCGCCTCGACCGCCTCACGCGCACCCTGCTGCAAAGCAACAATGTGCGCCTGAATATCGCCGGTAGAGCTTTGCGTCTTGCTCGCCAACGCACGCACCTCATCCGCCACTACCGCGAACCCACGCCCGGTTTCACCCGCGCGCGCTGCTTCAATTGCCGCGTTCAGTGCCAGCAAATTGGTCTGCTCGGCGATCCCGTGGATCACCGTCAGCACCACTTCAATCTGTTCACTCTGCTGCGCCAGTCGCTGAATGACCTTCGCTCCGGTGTCGACCTGTCCCGCCAACGCCTCAATCAAGCCGCCGACCTTGGCCGATGTGCGCGTGTTCTCATCAGTGGCCTGACGAATATCCACCACCTGCTTCAACGCCGCCTGCATCGCATGGCTTTCAGACTGTGCCTCGTCGGCCATTTGCGACAGTGCGCGCAGACTCTCCGCCACTTCATCACGCTGCATCCCGGCCGCTGCATCAGCTCCGGCATTGCGTAGAGTCATCGCGCCGATTTCCACGCCGGTACGCTGGGCGACATCGCCCGCCTCGCGCACGATCGGCTGCAACTTATCGACAAAGCGATTGACCGCCGAGGCCATGTCGCCGATTTCGTCTTTGCTGTTGATCTGCACACGCTTGGTCAGATCGCCCTCGCCCGCTGCCAGATCATCCATCGCGGCATTGAGCATCTTCAGGCGATTGACCACGCGATGGCCCAACACCACGGCCAGCAACAGCAGCACGCCGCAGCCGACCAGCGCCAGGCCCAGACCGATTCTCCAGCGCAGCGTCGCCGCTGCTTCTTGCACGGTGCTGGCGGTATTGGCTTTCATTTCAGCAGCGGTGGATTGCGCCGATTGCAGACGCGCCTGCATGGCTTTTGCGCTATCGGCGGCGGCACCTTGAAGACTGTCGCCGACCAGTTGATCGCTGCTGGCGATCAGCGCCGAGAAACGTTTGTCCAGCGCGGCCAGATCGGTTTCCACTGACGCCGTGGAAACACCCATCAGCACCTTGCCGATTTCCACGCCGTTGGGATTGATCGAGGCTTCAAGGTAGTAAACGGATGGGTCGTTTTTCGCCGCATCCAGCACTTTATCCAGCGCACGCTCGCCTTGGCCTTTTTCCAGCAAGGCCTTGTTGATCGGGTTTTCGCGGTTGAGATAACGGGTCAGGTGCTGGCCGGTGGCATCGTCGTACACCACAAACAGCACATTGGGATTGCGCTGGGCACGACGAGCGAACTCGGAGAGGGTCGGCACGTCGCTGTCCCACATCGCGCGCGGCGCAACGGAGGCGAGCAGTTGCGCCATGTCATTGGCCGAGTCCTTGAGGTCTTTTTCCAGAGTCGCACGCAGCTGTGCCTGCTCATCCTTCAGACGCGTGGACAAACCGGCGGTCAAGCGCTGGCGGGTGCTGCTGGAAAGGTTGTCCAGGCTCGACGTGACTTCACGTCCGGCCTGCTCTAGTTCACCAGAGAGTTTCTGGCTGTCGGCACCTAGGCGCACGGCCAGATCGGCTTCCAGCGCCGTGACGGTGCTCCGTGTCAGGGCGACGGCCACCAGCACTTGCACCAAAAGGGCGATACCAAGGGTAACGAATACCGGGCGCAACAAACGGCTTTGTAACAGTGAGAGAACGGCCGACACTGTGAATACCTCTACTTCTGACGCCATTAATTTGATGGCACTCTTGTAGGAAGTTTCACAGCAAAGGTCATGCCGTCCGACAGGCATAAACGACAAAGGCCCCGATTAAGGGGCCTTTGTTTTTTACATCAACGACTTATCAAGCAAACGGATGACGCAGAACGATGGTTTCGTTGCGATCCGGGCCCGTCGAAATAATGTCGATCGGTGCGCCGATCAACTCTTCAACGCGCTTGATGTAGGCACGAGCGTTAGCCGGCAGCTCTTCCAGGGTTTTGGCACCCACGGTCGATTCAGTCCAGCCCGGCACTTCTTCGTACACAGGCTGCAGGCCTACGTAGCTGTCAGCGTCGGTCGGAGCAACGGCGTTGCCCTGTGCGTCTTTGTAGCCGACGCAGATGTTGATGGTTTCCAGACCATCGAGTACGTCCAGCTTGGTCAGGCAGATGCCCGAGATGCTGTTCACATCGATAGCGCGACGCAGGATAACGGCGTCGAACCAGCCGCAACGACGGGCACGGCCGGTGGTAGCGCCGAACTCGTGACCTTGCTTGGCCAGGTGCGCGCCGACTTCGTCGAACAGCTCAGTCGGGAACGGGCCCGAACCGACGCGAGTGGTGTAAGCCTTGGTGATGCCCAGGATGTAGTCCAGGAACATCGGGCCAACGCCCGAACCAGTCGCCACGCCACCGGCGGTGGTGTTGGAGCTGGTCACGTACGGGTAGGTGCCGTGGTCGATGTCGAGCAACGAACCCTGGGCGCCTTCGAACATGATGTCTTTGCCGGCGCGACGCAGGTCGTGCAGCTCGGCAGTCACGTCGAGCATCAACGGCTTGAGCAGCTCAGCGTATTCCTTGCACTCGGCCAGAGTCTTTTCAAACTCGATCGCCGGCTCTTTGTAGTAACCGACCAGCATGAAGTTGTGGTAATCCACCAGTTCACGCAGCTTGTCTTCGAAGCGCGGCATGTTCAGCAGGTCGCCAACACGCAGGCCACGACGAGCGACCTTGTCTTCGTACGCCGGGCCGATGCCGCGACCGGTAGTACCGATCTTCAACTCGCCACGGGCCTTTTCACGAGCCTGATCCAGCGCTACGTGGAAGGACAGGATCAGCGGGCAGGACGGGCTGATACGCAGACGCTCGCGCACCGGTACGCCTTTCTCTTCCAGCTTGGTGATCTCGCGCAGCAGGGCGTCAGGTGCAACCACCACGCCGTTGCCGATCAGGCACTGCACGCCTTCGCGCAGCACGCCCGACGGGATCAGGTGCAAAACGGTTTTTTCGCCGTCGATCACCAGGGTGTGACCAGCGTTGTGGCCACCTTGGTAGCGCACTACGGCGGCAGCATGTTCGGTCAGCAGATCAACGATCTTGCCTTTGCCCTCATCACCCCATTGGGTGCCCAGGACTACGACATTCTTACCCATAACACTTGTCCTCATTCGCGCAAACTTGGTGCCGGCGATGGCCGGCAGGAAAACTCAAGAAGCCAGTGGCGAAACTTGCCAAAGCCCGTTCTGCTGAATCAATTGCCGGTCGCAGTCCGCATCACGGGCGGCGGCCAAAGGTTGTCCAGGCAACGCCTGAACGACACGCTGACCCTCACTGCGCAACTGGCAAACCTGCTGCCAGAGTGCCGCATCCGTACTGTCAGGCATCCAGATACCGCCAGACGGTAGCTCGATCTCAGCACGCCCCAGGGTCACCAGGGTTTTCAAATCGGTGGAAAAGCCTGTCGCCGGACGGGCGCGACCAAAGTCGGCGCCGATGTCGTCGTAGCGACCGCCCTGAGCGATGGACTGGCCAACGCCCGGTACGAACACCGCGAACACCACACCGGTGTGGTAGTGGTAGCCACGCAGCTCGCCCAGATCGAAGTACAGCGGCAGCTCCGGGAAGCGCGCCGACAGACGCTCGGCGATCGCCAGCAAATCTTCCAGTGCTGCCAGAACCGGCGCCGGCGCATTGGCCAGACGCTCGCGGGCAGCGCTCAACACTTCACGGCCGCCGCACAGATCAACCAGCGCACGCAGCATGCCGGACAGATCGGCCGGCAGACCTTCGGTCAAGGTAATGACCTCGTCGATGGCCTTGCGTTGCAGGGCATCGAACAACTTCTGCTCGACTTCACCAGACAGACCGGCGGCACGCGCCAGACCACGGTAAATGCCGACATGGCCTAGATCCATGTGCACATCCGGCACATCGGCCAGTTGCAGCATGGCCAACATCAGGCTGATCACTTCAACATCGCTGCTCGGGCTGGCGTCGCCGTACAACTCGGCGCCCAACTGAATCGGGCTGCGCGAGGACGACAATGCACGCGGTTGCGCATGCAGCACGCTGCCGGCGTAGCACAGACGGCTCGGGCCTTCGCGACGCAGGGTGTGCGCATCGATGCGCGCCACTTGCGGCGTGATGTCCGCCCGGAAACCCATCTGCCGGCCCGATTGCGGGTCGATGACCTTGAAGGTACGCAGATCCAGATCCTGGCCCGCGCCGGTCAGCAGGGATTCCAGGTACTCGATATGGGGAGTCACGACAAACTCGTAACCCCAGCTCTGGAACAGATCCAACACCTGACGACGCGCGACTTCAATGCGCGCCGCCTCCGGTGGCAGTACTTCTTCGATGCCATCTGGCAGCAGCCAGCGGTCTACCGTTGCCATTACGCCATTCCCCTTTGATCCGGGCGGCCAGCACGAGGGCGAGCCTTGAGTGAAGCAGAAAATGACCAGTCCGTTCAAAACGCACGCGCATGAACGACGCAGCGAAAGGCCTGTCAGCGGCTTCGCCCATCACTTTCCTCGAAAAACGGTCGGGTCATTCAACCCGATGCCTGCAACAAAAAACAGCAATCAAACGTGCAGACGCAAAAAAGCCGGGAATTTCCCGGCTGCCGCATCATACACACGTTTTCCGAAAGGATCACCCCGCCCGAGGTTTTAGCCGCCGGGCGGAATGATTCAGGTCAACGTCGTATCAAGGCTTGGACTTTTCCAGGTAGCGGAAGAAGTCACTGCTTGGGTCGAGGACCAGGACGTCGGATTTGTTCGCGAAGCTTTCACGGTAGGCGCGCAGGCTACGGTAGAAACCGTAGAACTCCTGATCCTGACCGTAGGCCTTGGAGTAGATCGCAGCAGCCTGGGCGTCACCGTCACCGCGAACCTCTTCGGATTCACGATAGGCTTCAGCCAGCAGCACGCGGCGTTGACGATCGGCGTCGGCACGGATGCCTTCTGCCAGCTCGTTACCCTTGGCGCGGTGCTCGCGAGCTTCACGCTCACGCTCGGTGCTCATACGTTCGAACACGCTGCGGTTTACTTCTTTCGGCAGATCGATGGTTTTGACCCGGACATCGATAACTTCGATACCCAGCTCTTTTTCCGCCATCGAGTTCAGCGATGCGGTGATGTCAGCCATCAGTGCATCACGCTCACCCGACACCACTTCGTGCAGGGTGCGCTTACCGAACTGGTCACGCAGACCGGATTCCAGTCGGCGGGACAGACGCTCGTCGGCGATTTGCTTGAGGCCGGAAGTTGCGGTGTAGAAGCGCTCGGCATCTTTCACGCGCCACTTGGCGTAGGCATCGACCATCACGGCTTTCTTTTCCAGGGTCAGGAAGCGCTGTGTCGGTGCATCCAGCGTCATCAGACGTGCGTCGAATTTACGCACCTGGTTAACGTAAGGCACTTTCACATGCAGGCCCGGCTGAACATCAGCCTGAACCACGCGACCGAATTGCAGCAGCACCGCACGCTCGGTCTGAGCGACGATGTAGAAGCAGTTCCAGCCCACCAGTAGCACAACGACGCCAACGATCAGGGCGATCAGCGATTTATTGCTCATCAGCGGGTCTCCCTTGTGCGCGTCTGCGGCAGGTCAGTGACGTGCGGCGCGGCATCCGTGTTGTTGCTGGCAGCGGCCGAACCGGTGACCGGCGCATTGCTGCCCGAGCTGTTCTGAATCATTTTGTCCAACGGCAGGTACAACAGGTTGCTCTGGCCGTTTTTGTTACCGGTCACGAGTACCTTGCTGGTGTTGCTGAAGACTTCCTGCATGGTGTCCAGGTACAGACGCTCGCGGGTGACTTCAGGTGCCTTGCGATACTCGGCGACCAGTTTGGTGAAGCGATCCGCCTCACCCTTGGCACGCGAGACCGTTTCGTCACGGTAACCGTTGGCATCTTCGATGATGCGCTGGGCCTGACCACGGGCTTCCGGCACGACGCCGTTGGCGTAGGTTTCAGCCTGGTTGCGCGAACGCTGCTCGTCTTCACGGGCGCGGATCACGTCATCGAAGGCTTCCTGCACTTCACGCGGGGCTGCCGCGTTCTGTACGTTGACCTGAGTCACAGTGATACCGGTGCGGTAAGTATCGAGGAAGCGTTGCAGACGCTCCTTGATTTCGCTGGCCATCAATTCACGACCTTCGGTCAGCACCTGATCCATGGCGGTCGAACCCACCACGTGGCGCAGGGCGCTGTCGGTCGCATGTTGCAGGCTGATTTCCGGCTGATCGACGTTCAGCACGAAGTCCTGCAGGTTGCTGATCTTGTACTGCACGGTCAGCGGCACTTCGACGATGTTCTCGTCTTCGGTGAGCATCTGGCCCTGCTTGGTGTACGCACGCTCACGCGTTACGTTTTCCATGTACTTCTTGTCGATCGGCGGCAGGTAGATGTTCAGGCCCGGGCCAACAGTCTCGTAGTACTTGCCGAAGCGCAGCACCACGGCCTGCTCCTGCTCGTCGACCACATAGACCGCGCTGTACAGCCAGATAGCCGCCAGCACGACGAGGACGATGCCGATCAGACCGCCGAAGCCGCCACGGCTTTTGCCGGAACCCCCGCCGTCATCACCGCGTTTTTTACCACCACCGAACAACCCGTTCAGGCTTTCCTGCAGCTTTCGGAAGGCCTCGTCGAGATCTGGTGGCCCCTTGCGGTCGCCGTTATTGCGGCGTTTGCCACCCCAAGGATCCTGATTATTCGAGTTGCCACCCGGCTCATTCCAAGCCATAGCGCTCTCCATCTGATAAAGCAAAGACGCACCCACGGCGCGCCGACCAATGCTACAGAATGCCTGCCGTCACGGCACAACCGCTTCTTCAGGCTTTTATTGCAAAGTGTGTTGCTCGATGAATTCCATCGGCTGCAATCCTTCGCGGCTTACCAGTCGATTCAGCTCGACCCGGGGCAAACGAACGGCCAGCAAACTGATGCCTTCTTCGTCGTGTTCTTCTTTCTGTACCGCACCAAGTTCGAAAAACTGCGCACGCAGTCGGGCGAATCGTTGCGGCAAGCGCAGGGTACCGACAAACAAATCACTGCCGAGCAATTCGGCGATGGCTTGTTCAAGCAATTCCAGACCACTGCCATCACGCGCCGAAAGCCAGACCCGCTGGGGCTTGCCGTTTTCGTCGCGCTGGATTTGTGGCTCAACGCCTTCAAGCAAATCGAGTTTGTTATAGACCTCGAGGATCGGCAAGTCCTGGGCACCAATCTCGCCCAGCACCACCATCACCTGCTCGATCTGCAACATGCGATCCGGTTCTGCTGCATCGATCACGTGCAACAGCAGATCGGAGTTGCTCGACTCTTCGAGGGTAGACCGAAATGCTTCAACCAGCTTGTGCGGCAAGTGACGAATGAAGCCCACCGTGTCCGCCAGAACGATCGGCCCCAGGTCGTCAATGTCGAGACGGCGCAGGGTCGGATCCAGCGTGGCGAACAATTGGTCGGCCGCGTAGACGTCGGATTTCGTCACGTTGTTGAAGAGTGTGGATTTGCCGGCGTTGGTGTATCCCACCAGAGAAACGGTCGGGATATCCGCGCGGGAACGGCCGCGACGCGATTGCTCGCGCTGGCTGCGCACCTTCTCGAGCCGGCCCTTGATCTGGCGCAGGCGAACCCGCAGCAAACGGCGGTCGGTTTCGAGTTGGGTTTCACCCGGGCCACGCATGCCGATACCGCCACCTTGACGCTCAAGGTGAGTCCAGCCACGAACCAGGCGGGTGCTCATGTGGTCAAGCTGGGCCAGTTCGACCTGGAGCTTGCCTTCATGGGTACGGGCGCGTTGGGCGAAAATATCGAGAATCAGGCCGGTACGGTCGATCACGCGACACTCGAAAACACGTTCGAGGTTACGTTCCTGACTGGGCGTGAGGATGTGATTGAAGATCACCAGATCGGCTTCTTCAGCTTTGACCAGGTCGCGCAATTCCTCGACCTTGCCGCTGCCAATCAGGTATTTGGCGGTTGGCCGATGACGCGGCACGTTAAAAAACGCAACGGTCTCGGCGCCGGCCGAATTAGCCAATTCCTGAAACTCCTGCGGATCTTCGCGCGCCTCAGGGTCCTGTCCATCCAAGTGAACGAGGATTACTCGCTCACCACCACCGTGGCGCTCAAAGAACAAAGGAGACTCCTATCAGGCGTTACCTGGCTCAGCGTCACCTGCTTCGGATTCGGTTGCGCTAGGCAGACGAATTGGACGAACCGGCACTACTGTCGAGATAGCGTGTTTGTAAACCATCTGGCTCACGGTGTTTTTCAGCAGGATCACGAACTGGTCGAACGACTCGATCGTGCCTTGCAGTTTGATACCGTTGACCAGGTAGATGGAAACCCCAACTTTCTCTTTACGTAAAGTATTCAAGTAAGGGTCTTGTAGCGAATGCCCTTTTGACATGTGCCGCACTCCTTTAAGGATTCAATAATAAAAAATAGGTAATTCAGATGGCTTTAGCCGCCACACCCCCAAGGATAGACGGCAATTGCAAGGACTCAGCTCAATATGGAGATGGTCCCAAGGTATTTCAAGGCGCGTGGCAGATTGTCGCAATCAAGACTGTCCAGCCAGTGTAGATCTTCCCAGCTGCGCAGCCAGGTGAACTGGCGTTTAGCTAATTGGCGCGTGGCGATGATGCCGCGCTCCTGCATGTCGGCCAACGTCAGCTTGCCATCCAGGTAATCCCAGACTTGGCGGTAGCCTACCGCACGTATAGACGGCAACCCTGAATGCAGGTCACTTCTTTTACGCAGGGCTACGACCTCGTCGATGAATCCCTGTTCCAACATAATTGTGAATCTTTGTTTAATGCGCTCGTGCAGTACCTGGCGGTTTGCCGGGGCAATGGCCAAGTTCGCGACAGTATAGGGCAATTGTTGCAGTCCCGAAGCGGCGGCTTCAGTACTTTGCGCAGATTGTTGTGCGCGCAGGGCAGTCATGCTCTGACCGCTGACTCGATAGACTTCCAGTGCCCGACTCAAGCGCTGCGGATCGTTCGGATGAATCCGCGCCGCCGACACCGGGTCGATGACCGCCAATTGGTCGTGCAGGGCTTGCCAGCCAAGGCGTGCAGCCTCTTCCTCGATCTGCGCGCGCACCTCGGGATCAGCCGCCGGCATCTCGGCCAACCCTTCCACCAGCGCCTTGTAATAGAGCATGGTGCCGCCGACCAGCAGCGGAATTTTTCCGCGTGCGGTGATTTCCGCCATCGCTTGCAACGCATCGCGACGGAAATCCGCCGCCGAATACGCTTCCGCCGGATCGAGAATGTCGATCAAGCGGTGCGGATGTTCGGCCAGCAGTTCTTTGGAAGGTTTGGCAGTGCCGATGTCCATACCGCGATAGACCAGCGCCGAATCGACACTGATCAACTCGCACGGCAGCACCTTGGTCAGCTCGATGGCCAGATCAGTCTTGCCCGCAGCGGTCGGGCCCATCAGAAAAATCGCTGGAGGGAGCTGGCTCATCAACGACCGCGCAGGAACAGTTTGTCCAGATCGTCCAGGCCCAATTGGGTCCAGGTCGGTCGGCCATGGTTGCATTGACCGCTGCGCTCGGTGTTTTCCATATCACGCAGCAGGCCGTTCATTTCCGGCAGGGCCAGACGCCGGTTGGCGCGGATCGCGCCGTGGCAGGCCATGGTGCCGAGCAGTTCGTTCAGGTGCGCCTGAATCCGGTCGCTGGTGCCGTACTCCATCAAGTCCGAGAGTACATCGCCGACCAAGCGGTTGGCTTCGGCTTGCTTCAACAACGCTGGAATTTGGCGGATCGCCAGAGTTTCCGGGCCCAGTCGCTGCAGTTCAAAGCCCAGACGTTGAAACCATGCGGCGTGCTCTTCAGCACAATCGGCTTCGCGCTGACTGACTGCCAACGACTCTGGCACCAGCAATGGCTGGCCGCTCAAGCCTTCGCTGGCCATGGCGATCTTCAGGCGCTCGTACATGATCCGCTCGTGCGCGGCGTGCATGTCCACCAGCACCAGCCCTTGAGCGTTCTCGGACAAAATGTAGATGCCTTTGAGCTGCGCCAGCGCGTAACCCAGCGGCGGAATGTCTTCCTGCCCGGCCGGCAGCGCATTGGCGTTGGCTTCAGGCAACGGCGCAAAAAACTCGCGATACGCAGCCTGCGCCTCGGCAGCCGGCGGCATGCCCGACTGCGGGCGCGGCGTGTATTGATACTGATAAGCGCCGCCAGCGCTGGCACCGGACGACGTGTTAAACGCCGGTTGTGCCTGCGGTTGCTCGAGCAGCGCATTGGCAGCCAGACGCATTTCGCCTTGCGGGCCGAACTCGCCGGCATCGAGGCCGGATGGGCGAACGACGGCGGTGGTGACGGAGCCGGCCAGTTGATCTTCCGGCCGCACATCGCCCAACGCGCGGTGCAACGTGCCGTAAAGGAAGTCATGCACCATGCGCCCGTCACGGAAGCGCACTTCGTGTTTGGTCGGATGGACGTTGACGTCGACTGCCGCCGGATCAACTTCGAAAAACAGCGCAAACGTCGGGTGACGGCCGTTGAACAGCACGTCGCGATAGGCCTGACGCACCGCGTGGGCGACCAGTTTGTCGCGCACGGCCCGGCCATTCACAAAGAAATACTGTAAATCCGCCTGGCTACGGTTGAAGGTCGGCAAACCGACCCAGCCCCACAAGTGCAGGCCGTTGCGCTCGATCTCGATCGGCAGCGCCTGCTCAAGGAAACCCGAGCCGCAAATCGCCGCTACACGCCGTGCGCGGGCCGCATCATCGTGGGCCTCGTGCAGGCTGAGAATGGTTTTACCGTTGTGGCGCAGATGAAAAGCCACGTCGAAACGCGCCAGCGCCAGACGCTTGATCACTTCTTGCAGGTGATCGAATTCGGTTTTTTCGGTCTTGAGAAATTTGCGCCGCGCCGGGGTGTTGAAGAACAGATCACGAACTTCCACCGAGGTGCCGATCGGGTGGGCCGCCGGTTGAACACGCGGCGCCATGTCGCGACCTTCGGTTTCAACTTGCCAGGCCTGTTCGGCATCGCGGGTACGCGAAGTCAGGGTCAGCCGCGCCACGGAGCTGATCGACGCCAGTGCCTCACCCCGGAAACCGAGGCTCATCACTTGCTCTAGGTCTTCGAGGTTGCGGATCTTGCTGGTGGCGTGACGGGCCAGCGCCAGCGGCAGGTCATCGGCGGAAATACCGCTGCCGTCATCACGGACGCGCAGCAGCTTGACGCCGCCCTGCTCGACATCGACATCGATGCGTTTGGCGCCGGAGTCGAGGCTGTTTTCCAGCAACTCCTTGATCACCGAGGCCGGACGTTCAACCACCTCACCGGCGGCAATCTGGTTCGCCAGCCGTGGGCTGAGCAGTTCGATGCGCGCGGCAGCGTTCAGCACTTCGTTCATTCTTTGGACGCCAGTTCGGTGCCAGGAATGGTCAGGTGCTGGCCGACTTTCAGCTCATCACTTTTCAGATTGTTCGCGCTGCGCAATGTGGCCGGCGACACCTGATAACGCACGCCGATCATTGCCAGGGTTTCACCCGGGCCGACGCGATGATCGCGCGGGCCTTGGGCGATTTTTCCGGAATCACGCAGCCAGGCGATGTAAGTGCCCGGTGGTGGATTCTGCTGGAAGAACTGGCGCACGCCGCTGCTGATCGAACGCGCCAGCGCTTGCTGGTGGCTTGAGGCCGAGAGCTTGTTCGCTTCGTTGGCGTTGGAGATAAACCCGGTTTCGACCAGGATCGACGGGATGTCCGGCGACTTCAACACCATGAACCCGGCTTGTTCCACCCGCTGTTTGTGCAACGGCGTGACGCGGCCGATGTTGGTCAGGACTTTCTGGCCGACGTTGAGGCTGGAGGTCAGCGAGGCGGTCATCGACAGGTCGAGCAACACGCCCGCGAGCATGCGGTCTTTATCGTCGAGGCTGACGTTGCCGGCACCACCGATCAAGTCGGAACGGTTTTCGCTGTCGGCCAGCCAACGCGCAGTCTCCGAGGTTGCGCCGCGATCAGACAGGGCAAACACCGAGGCGCCGAAGGCTGCCGCAGACGGCGCGGCGTCGGCGTGGATCGACACGAACAGATCGGCGCCTTTTTTGCGGGCGATTTCGGTACGGCCACGCAACGGGATGAAGTAGTCGCCCGTACGGGTCAGTTCGGCGCGGAAGCCTTTCATGCCGTTGACCTGACGTTGCAGTTCGCGGGCGATCTGCAGCACCACGTCTTTCTCACGCTGCCCGCGCGAACCGGACGCGCCCGGGTCTTCGCCACCGTGGCCGGCGTCGATCACCACAATAATGTCGCGCTTGCCGGCCGGGGCTGGCGGCAACTTGATCGCCGGTTCTGTCGGGGTGACCGGCACTGCCGGTATGGTCGCGACCGAAGGGGTCGGCGCAGGTGTTGGAGCGGGTTCGGCGTCGGCTGCGTTGTCGAACAGATCGACCACCAGACGGTTGCCATACTGCCCGTTCGGCGCCAGCGAGAAGCTTTTTGGCGTGACGGCTTTTTTCAGGTCGATGACCACGCGCAGGTCGGTCGGCGTGCGTTGTGCCGAGCGCATGGCGGTGATCGGGGTGTTCGCGGTCTGCAATTTCAGCGGCGCACCTAATGTGGCGCCATTGATGTCGATCACCAGCCGATCCGGAGCGGTCAGGGTGAAGACACTGTGCTGCACCGGGCCGCTCAGGTCGAAGACCAGTCGCGTGTTATCCGGCGCTCGCCACAAGCGCACGCTGTTGACCTTTGAATCGGCCACAGCGTTGACGGTTACTGCCATCAACAACAGTCCAACGGCAGCCACCAACGCGCGAAAGCGCATACCTAACCCCATCATTTAATTGGATTCCAATGCCAAAGCGGCACACCAGGCCTCGCCACGCGAGCCCTGGGATAAAATTTTCAGCGAACGCCCGCTGTCTTGCGGGCTAATGGTAATGGTCAGGTCAGGCTTTGGCAAAAAGCCTGCACCTTTATCGGGCCACTCGATCAGGCACAGCGCATCGTCTTCGAAGTAATCGCGGATGCCGAGAAACTCCAGCTCTTCCGGATCGACCAATCGATACAGGTCGAAGTGGAAGGCGCGGACGTCACCGATCTCGTAGGGCTCGACCAATGTGAAGGTCGGACTTTTTACCGAGCCAACGTGGCCCAGGCCACGAATGATGCCCCGCGACAGCGTGGTTTTGCCCATCCCGAGGTTGCCTTCCAGAAAAATCAGGCCGTGGCCCTGGGTCACGCGGGCGATCCGTGCGCCAAAGTCGCTCATGGCCTGTTCATCGGCCAGGTACAGGGTTACTTCAGACACGGTGCTTGCTCCTCCAACAACTGACGAATGGCTGGAATCAGATCACTGGCCGCCAGCCCACGGCCCAATTTGCCTTGTTGCGCCCCGGCGTTGGCGTGCAGCCACACGGCCAGACACGCGGCGTCGAAACTTTGCATTCCCTGCGCCAGCAACGCGCCGGTCAAACCGGCCAGCACATCGCCCAACCCGGCCGTCGCCATCGCCGGGTGGCCCTGATGACACAGCGCCAGACGCCCATCGGGATGTGCGATCAGAGTACCGGCACCTTTGAGAGTTACAGTCGCTGCATATTTTTTGCTCAATGCCCGCGCGGCGGCCGGTCGGTCAGCCTGCACTTCGGCGGTACTGATGCCGAGCAACCGCGCCGCTTCGCCGGGATGCGGGGTGATCACGCAATCCTTGGGCAGCTTCGCTAAACCGCTCGCCAGCAGGTTCAACGCATCGGCGTCCCACACTTGCGGCAACGGCGCATTGGCAGCTGCTGACAGCAACGCCCGGCCCCAACTGGCCTGGCCGAGTCCGGGGCCGATCACCAGTGTCGAGACTTTTTCCAGCAAGCCCATCAATTGATTGGCCGACGATGTGCCGAGCGTCATCACCTCCGGCACACGAGTCAGCGCAGCCGGGACGTGCTCCGGGCGCGTCGCCAGCGAAACCATCCCGGCGCCGCTGCGCAAGGCGCTTTCGGTGCTGAGCAGGATCGCCCCGCCAAACCCGTGATCGCCACCGATCAGCAGCACATGGCCGAAACGACCTTTGTGCGAAGTCGGCGTACGCGCCGCCAGTTTCGGAAGATTAGTCGGGTTGAGCCGCTGGGCGATGCCCGGAATGTCACGATAGATGTCGGCACTGGCTTGCAGATCATTAAACAGCAACGAGCCGATGTGATCCGCCGCATCGCCGGTGAACAAACCGAGTTTCAGCCCGATAAAGGTCACCGTCAGATCGGCCTGCACGGCGGCACCGAGCACATGCCCGGTGTCAGCGCACAATCCGGAAGGGATATCGACGGCCGTTACCGGCAAGCCGCTGGCGTTAATGGCTTTGATCGCCGAGAGGTAAGGCTCGCGCACGTCACCGCTCAAACCGGTGCCGAGCAAGGCATCAAGAATGACGCCGCGCAGTTCGCTGCGAGCCTGCCAGCCTTGCACCGCAACACCTTCAGCCCGCGCCTCGGAGTGGGCCAGCGCGGCATCGCCCTGCAATCGCTGCGGATCGCCGACTGCCAACACCCGCACCTGCCAGCCAGCTCGCTGCGCCATGGCCGCAACCAGATAACCGTCGCCAGCATTGTTGCCATGCCCGGCCAGCACCGTCAGCTCAGTCGCCGACGGCCATTGCCGAACCAGCGCGCGCCACGTTGCATGCGCCGCGCGCTGCATCAATTCGAAGCCCGGCGTGCCGGCGGCAATCAACCGCGCATCGAGTTCGCGCACCTGTGCGGCGCCATACAGCGCGTCGGGTAATTCATCTTTCGTGTGCGGCATGCGTCTTCGGGCTCCGATGTCTGGCAGAATTATACGCACCTCAGCTCCGGTTTCTCTCGCCTCATGTCCGCCATCACCACAGACCTGCCCGCCCTCGCCCAATCGATCAAGGATTGGGGCCGCGAGCTGGGCTTTCAGCAAGTCGGCATCAGCGGTCTGGATCTCGCCGAGCATGAACAGCATCTGCAGCGCTGGCTTGCGGCCGGCTACCACGGCGAAATGGACTACATGGGTGCCCACGGCAGCAAACGCTCGCACCCGGAAGAACTGGTGCCGGGCACATTGCGCGTGGTTTCGCTGCGCATGGACTACCTGCCCGGCGATACCGAAATGGCCAAACGCCTGGCCCAACCGGAAAAAGCCTACGTCTCGCGTTATGCCTTGGGCCGCGATTACCACAAATTGATCCGTAAACGTGTGCAGCAATTAGCCGACAAGATTCAATCCGAGATCGGCCCGTTCGGTTTTCGCGCCTTTGTCGACAGCGCGCCGGTGCTGGAAAAAGCCATCGCCGAGCAGGCCGGACTGGGCTGGATCGGTAAAAACACCTTGGTACTGAACCGCAAGGCTGGCAGCTACTTCTTCTTGAGCGAGTTGTTCGTCGACTTGCCGTTGCCGGTCGATGATCCGCACAGCACCGAACATTGCGGCCGCTGCACCGCGTGCCTCGACATCTGCCCGACCAATGCCTTCGTCGGCCCCTATGTGCTGGACGCGCGACGCTGCATTTCGTACCTGACCATCGAACTGAAAAACGCGATCCCCGAAGACCTGCGCCCACTGATCGGCAACCGCGTGTTTGGCTGCGACGACTGCCAGATCGTCTGCCCGTGGAACCGTTTCGCCAAACCCTCTGGGGAGAGCGACTTCAAACCACGGCACAATCTGGACAATGCGGAACTGGCTGAGTTGTTTATGTGGGACGAGGACAAATTCCTCAGCAGCACCGAAGGCTCACCGCTACGCCGCGCCGGGTATGAGCGTTGGTTGCGCAATCTGGCGGTGGGGCTCGGTAACGCGCCGTCGAGCATTCCAGTGCTGGAAGCGTTGAAGGCGCGGCGGGATTATCCGTCAGAGCTGGTACAAGAACACGTCGAATGGGCTCTGAAACAACACGGAATCGCATAATCCCCTGTAGGAGCTGCCGCAGGCTGCGATCTTTTGATCTTGAACGTCAAAAGATCGCAGCCTTCGGCAGCTCCTACATGGAATATCGCGTTACGGCTGATCGTTATAGACGAACTTGGGCATTTCCCAGTGGAAGCGGATCGCCAGCAGCCGCAGCAGGAAACCGCCGAACAACGTAATCAGGATCGCCTGCTCGCTTGGCAAATTCAGATACAGGCAAAGCATGTAACACCACGCCGCCGCGAACGAGACGCTGGCGTAGAGTTCTCGGCGGAAGATCAGCGGGATGTCGTTGCAGAAGATGTCGCGGAGGATGCCGCCGAAGACGCCGGTGATCACGCCGCTGACCGAGGCCACCAACATGCCGTGGCCCATTTCCAGTGCGGTCATGCAGCCGATCAGGGTGAAGGCCACCAGACCGACGGCGTCGAGCACCAGAAACAGTGAGCGCAGGTGGCGCATCCAGCGGGCGGTGAATACTGTGAACATTGCTGCGACCGAGGTCAGCACCAGGTATTCCGGGTGTTTGACCCACGTCAGCGGGTAGTGTCCGAGCAGTACGTCGCGCACCGAACCGCCGCCCAACGCCGTGACGCAGGCGATCAGCACCACGCCAAACCAATCCATGCCGCGACGGCCGGCGGACAGCGCGCCAGTCATGGCTTCAGCGGTGATGGCGATCAGATAGAGCATCAGCAACATGGTGGCGATCCAGTCAGGAAGGCGCGCAGTCTAGCCATTTCGGTGCGGCACCAAAAGAGGGCGCCGCAGCAAACACAAAACCCCGTAGGAGCTGCCGCAGGCTGCGATCTTTTGATCTTGATTTTTCAGGTTCAAAGAAAGATCAAAAGATCGCAGCCTGCGGCAGCTCCTACAGGGATCGCATCAGAACTTGATGAAGTGCTTGCGGTAGTGCTGCAGCTCGGCGATCGATTCGCGAATATCGTCCAGCGCCAAATGGGTGCTGCCCTTTTTGAAGCTGTCGCGTACGTCCGGTGCCCAGCGTGCCGCCAGTTCCTTGAGCGTCGAGACGTCGAGGTTGCGGTAGTGGAAGTAGCTTTCCAGCGCTTTCATGTGGGTATAAAGGAAGCGCCGATCCTGGCAGATGCTGTTGCCGCAGATCGGCGACTTGCCCTTCGGCACCCATTTCTCGAGGAAGGCGATGGTTTCCGCTTCGGCTTCTGCCATGCTGATGCGGCTGTCGCGCACGCGCTGGGTCAGGCCGGAGTTGCCGTGGGTGCGGGTGTTCCACTCGTCCATGCGCGCGAGCACTTCGTCGCTGTGGTGGATGGCGATCACCGGGCCTTCGGCCAAGGTGTTGAGGTCACTGTCGGTGACGATGGTGGCCA
This sequence comes from Pseudomonas rustica, assembly GCF_049959085.1. NCBI lineage: Bacteria > Pseudomonadati > Pseudomonadota > Gammaproteobacteria > Pseudomonadales > Pseudomonadaceae > Pseudomonas > Pseudomonas rustica. The sequence continues at coordinate 5,001,927 of NZ_CP188200.1, forward strand.
TTTCGATGATGACGTCGTTGTCCGGGTCAAGGCCGGTCATTTCGAGGTCGATCCAGATCAGATTCTGCGGGTTTTGCATGTTTCGGCTCCTGAGCAATGCTGCGCAGTTTAGCCTAGGCCGGCTGCCGGGCGTGCTAAACTCGCGGCCGTTTTACCTAATCGCTGCATTCTTCAGACGGAACACCCATGGCCAAACGCCAACTCAATCGTCGTCAAAACTGGCGCATCGAAAAGATTCAGGGCGAACGCGCCGCACGCGCCGCCAAACGCGAGTCCTCGGCTGTCGAAGCCCTGGAGGGCGGCGACCTGGGCCCGGAACAGACCGGCCTGGTGATCGCTCACTTCGGCGTGCAAGTCGAAGTCGAGGCCATTGACGGCGAACAGGCTGGCCAGGTTTTCCGCTGCCACTTGCGCGCCAACCTGCCTGCGCTGGTGACCGGCGACACGGTTGTCTGGCGTGCCGGCAATCAGGGCATCGGTGTGATCGTCGCGCAATTGCCGCGTACCACCGAGCTCTGCCGTCCGGACAGCCGAGGCCAGTTGAAGCCGGTCGCGGCCAACGTCGACATGATCGTCATTGTCTTCGCCCCGCTGCCCGAGCCGCATGCCAACCTGATCGACCGCTATCTCGTAGCCGCCGAACACGCCGGCATCCGCCCGTTGCTGCTGCTGAACAAATTCGACCTGATCGACGAGCACAACGCACCGGCGCTCAATGCGCTGCTGGCGGTGTACCGCACGCTCGGTTATCCGGTGCTGGAAGTGTCGGCGCACCACGGTGACGGCATGGAACAGCTGCAAAAGCAGCTCGACGGACGCATCAGCGTGTTCGTCGGTCAGTCCGGTGTCGGCAAGTCGTCGCTGGTCAACAGCTTGCTGCCTGAAGTCGAAACCCGCGTCGGGCCGCTGTCCGAGTTGTCCGGTCAGGGCACGCACACGACGACCACCGCGCGCCTGTTCCACTTCCCCGGCGGCGGTGAGTTGATCGACTCCCCGGGTATCCGTGAATTCGGCCTCGGCCACGTCAGCCGCGCCGATGTTGAAGCCGGTTTCATCGAGTTCGACGACCTGCTCGGCACTTGCCGTTTCCGCGACTGCAAGCACGACCGCGAACCGGGTTGTGCGTTGCTCAAGGCACTGGAAGACGGCCGCGTTCAGCAACAGCGCATGAACAGCTACCGCTCGATCATCGCCAGCCTGCCCGAAAACGGCTATTAAACAGTCGCACCGGCAGCCCTTTCCCCAAGGGCTGCCGGATGTCGGTTTTCCCCTGACACCCTCCTCCCTTTTTTAAACATCGGTCTTTTCTGTAGGACTTCTGCACGCCTGTTTGCAGGACATTTCTCTTTCTCCGCCCAAGCCTTGTAGGCTCATTTCATGGGCCTACATTGAGTTCCTCGTCGCACGTTCGCGCCCCAGAGGAACCCCCATGCAAACCTACCATTTGTTCATCAGCCACTCGTGGAACTACTCCCACGCCCACGACAATCTGGTGCGCCTGCTCAGTGCCCACCCCGACTTCACCTACAAGAATTTTTCGGTGCCGCCGCACAACCCGATCATGGGCGCGCAGACTGACAAACAGCTCGAAGAAGCCATCGAAAACAAGATTCGTCCGTGCTCGGCGGTGCTGATCATGGCCGGCATGTATTCGACCTACAGCAAGTGGATCAACAAGGAAATCGAGATCGCCAAGCGCATGGGCAAGGTGATCATCGCGGTGAAACCGTTCGGCGCCGAGCGCATTTCCACGGTGGTGCGTAACGCCGCACACGCCGAATGCGCGTGGAACACCAACAGCATCGTCGGCGCGATCCGCCTGCACACGGCGGCCTGATCATGCGCAAGGGACTGTTTATCGGCATCAACGACTACACGCATATTTCGCGCCTGAGCGGTTGCAGCAATGACGCCATGGCCATGGCCTCGGTGCTGAAAACCGACGCCGACGGCGACCCCAATTTCAAGAACGTCGTGCTGACGTCGGCCGAAGATTACCTGGGTCGGGAGATGCTCGAAGACCAGATCCGCGAGCTGTTTTCCGGCGACTGCAATGTCGCCCTGCTGTATTTCGCCGGGCATGGCGGTTTCGATACCGACAATGACGAAGGCATGTTGCTGCCCCAGGATTATCGCAACGCCAAGGACGGCATCCGCATCAGCGACATCCTCAACTGGGCGAGCAAAGCCACGCGCATCAAGAACAAAGTGATCATCCTTGATTGCTGCCAAAGCGGCGCCGCCGGTGAAGTGCGCGCCTTGCGCAGCGAGAGCAGTGTGGTCGGCGAAGGCATGACCATTCTGACCGCGTGCAAAAAGGAAGAACCGGCCATGGAAGGCGCGCAACACGGCGTGTTTACCGGTTTACTGCTGCAGGCTTTGCACGGTGGCGCGGCGAACATTCTCGGCAAGATCACGCCCGGCAGCCTCTATTCCTTTGTCGATAACGCGCTCGATGCGTGGGAACAACGCCCGGTGTTCAAGACCAATGTGTCGCAGTTCATTTCCCTGCGCGAAGTCTCGCCGCTGATCCCCAAAGAGATCCTGCGCAAACTGCCCGAATGGTTTGCCGAAGCCGAATCGACCTACCCGCTCGACCCAAGCTACGAACCGACCGAAGCCAGCTTCAATCCGGAACACGGCGAGGTCTTCGCGCAACTGCAGAAGTGCAATCGCCACAGCCTGATCGAACCGGTCGACGCCGAGCACATGTACTACGCCGCCCTCCACTCCACCGGCTGCCGCCTCACCGCGCTCGGCGCCTACTACCGCGAACTCGCAATCAAAGGACACTTCTGATGCCTGTGTTTATCAGCTACCGCCACATGGATCGTATGCAGGCCATGGCGATCAACAGTCGCCTGAAACAGGCGAACATCAAGACTTATCTGGATGTGCTCGATCCGGAATCACAGACCACCGACGACATCACCGGCGTCATCACCCGCAACATCACCGAGTGCACGCACTTGCTGGCAGTGGTCTCGGAGCGGACGGCTTCGTCGTGGTGGGTGCCGTTCGAGATTGGTGAGGCGACCATCAGCAACCGGCGGATCTGCTCGTTCAAGACCGGGCCGGCGGAGCTGCCGCTGTATCTGGATAAATGGCCGAAATTGAGTACGGATAAAGATCTGGATTTCTTTATTGATGCTTATCGTGAGGAAGTGACGAACAAGCGTTCGGTGATGCTGGATTCGATGAGTGAGTCGATGAAGGGGACTTACAAGAGGAATGCTGAGCAGTTTCATGATCAGTTGAAGGGCAGGATTCGGCGGGGGTTTTGAGATCTCACTGACCGCCTCTCAATCATTTTCGTGGCGTTAAGAAAATGATCTGCAAAATGAAACCGACAACCACAAAAAAGCCGACATCTCTGTCGGCTTTTTCGTCTCTTACTGCTTCGGCGCAGGAGCCGGCGCTGGCGCCGCACTCCCCGGTTCCGCCGGTTTCGGCGCGGCGTCATCAAACAAGTTCAGCCGTTCACGCAACTCATGCGGCGGCACCGGTTGCTGATCCGCCGGCAGAGCATTCGGATCAACCGGCGCTGCCGGGGTGGCGCCGTTGTGGCTTTCATCGACTGGTTTCGCTGCGTCCGCACCTTGCGCACCCTCGATCGCTTCCTGGGCCTTTTTGGTCAGGACGACGATGTCGATGCGGCGGTTGACCGGGTTGAACGGATTTTCCCGGTCGAACAACGCCGACGAGGCATAACCGACCACTCGCGCCACTTGCGCATCCGGATAGCTACCCGCCACCAGTGCACGACGTGCAGCGTTGGCGCGGTTGGCCGACAGCTCCCAGTTTCCGAAATCGCCGGTGCCAGTGTACGGCTTGGCGTCGGTGTGGCCGCTGATGCTGATCTTGTTCGGCACCGCTTTGATGGTATCGGCCATCGCCAGCAAGATGTCTTCGAAGTACGGCTTCAGGCGTGCAGAGCCTGAGTCGAACATCGGCCGGTTTTCGGCGTCCATGATCTGGATACGCAAGCCGTTCGGGGTGATCTCGAAGAGGATCTGATCCTTGAATTTCTGCAGCTGCGGGTTCTCGTCGACCTTGTTCTGCAGTTCTTGCAGGAGCAGTTCCAGACGTTCTTTCTCGACCTGCTCGGCCATGCCTTCGACCTGTTCGGTGTCGACGGTAACCTTGTCTGGTTGCGGCTGGGATTTCACCTCAGGGTTGAGGGTATTTTCCGGCGCCAGGGTCGGCGTGCCGCCCAAGTCGATGATGTACGGCGTGCCGCTTTCGGAGAAGCCGACCGGGTCTTTGAAATAACCGGCGATGGCGATCTTCTGCTCAGGCGTGGCGGTGGACAACAGCCACAGCACGAGGAAGAACGCCATCATCGCCGTCGCAAAGTCGGCGAAGGCGATTTTCCACGCCCCGCCGTGATGCCCACCGGCTATGCGCTTGACGCGCTTGATGATAATCGGCTGATTATTTTCCATGACTTAGCGACCGCGAACCGCTTGTTCCAGCTCGGCGAAGCTTGGACGGTGCGCCGGGTACAGAACCTTGCGCCCGAACTCGACTGCCAGCGATGGCGGCATGCCAGAAGCCGAAGCCACCAGCGATGCCTTGATGGCTTCGTAAACGTTCAGCTCTTCCTTGGCGTCGTGGGCCAGCGAATGCGCCAGCGGGCCGAAGAAACCGTACGCCGCGAGAATACCGAAGAAGGTACCCACCAGTGCCGCACCGACGTGCAGACCGATGGATTTCTGATCGCCTTCACCCAGCGAAGCCATGGTCACCACGATACCGAGTACCGCCGCAACGATACCGAAACCCGGCATGGCGTCGGCGATGCCGTTCACCGCGTGGGATGGGTGTTCGAGGTCTTCTTTAAGGCTGTACAGCTCCATGTCGAACAAGCCTTCCAGCTCGTGCGGGGCCATGTTGCCGGACGACATGATCCGCAGGTAATCGCAGATGAACGCGGTCATGCGTTCGTCTTTGAGCACGGCCGGGTACTTGGCGAAGATCGGGCTCGCGGCGGCATCTTCGATGTCGCCCTCGATGGCCATCATGCCTTCGCGGCGGCTCTTGTTGAGGATCTCGTAGATCAGACCCAGCACTTCCAGATAGAACGTGTGGGTGAAGCGCGAACTGAACATGCTCAGGGATTTCTTGAGCACGTGCATCGTCATGTAGCCGGGGTTGGCCTGCAGGAACGCACCGAGTGCCGCGCCACCGATAATCAACACCTCGAAAGGCTGGATCAGGGCGGCAATTTTGCCGTGGGAAAGCACGTATCCGCCGAGCACGCTCGCGAATACGACGATGATGCCGATAATTTTAGCCATAGGTAGAAAGTACTTATTTAAGTCGGGTTCAAGGTCATATTCGGAAGTTAAAAAATCTCTTCTTCTACTTATCGGCAAAACTGCGCCAGACTATAGCCAGTTCAGGCGAAAAGCCAATTTAGCCCATGCCGGGCGCGTCTAAAGCAGATGAAGATCCCGTCCAGACATGGCTAATGAAACGAACGTCCCACACGCAAAACCGACCACCCTCGAAGGCTGGGTCAAGCTGCTCGACAGCGTTCGCCTGCCGGTGCCGCAAGAGGCGCATGACAAGGTCTGTCGCGCGATCCGTGACAACCGCAGTTCGCTGCGCGACATCGCCGATTTGATGCAGGACAGCCCGGCGCTGGCCTTGAGCATCATCCGTGAGGCCAATCGTCACACCCACGGCAACATGGGCACGCCGGCGGAAAATCTGGAAGTGGCGATCAACCGTCTCGGCCTCGCCCGCACCGAAGAACTGCTCGCGCGCCTGCCAGCCGAACCGCAGATGCAAATCCCCAAGGCCCTGCGCCAATTGCAGATGATCAGCCAGCACGCGACGCAACAGGCCAACGGTTTTTTCGCCAGTCGCCTGGCGCGGCTGTGGCAGGACATTCATTGGGGCAGCCTGTTGTTTCTGTCGCCGCTGTGGCCACTGGCGCTGACTTATCCACAGTTGCTCGAAGAGTGGGAGCTGCGGGTTATCCACAAGGGCGAGTCGGCGCGCACCGTCGAAAAGCAATTGTTCGGCGTGCGCCTGCTGCGGATCGCGGAAGCGCTGGTTGCGGTCTGGCACCTGCCGATCTGGGTGCAGCAAGGCTATAAATTGCTGCTCAGCGAACAGCGTGAACTGGTCAAAGTGCTGCGCATCGCCCGCGACAGCGAACACCCGCTGCGCCAGCAAAATCGCCTCGACGATGACCCGACCCTGCGCCGCTGGCTCAATCAACCGGCCAACACCGTGCTGCTGGCCAACGGTCTGGCGCTGTCGGCGCAACAGGCCTGGGACAGTCCGCACAGTGAACGCTGGCAGTACCTGACCAGCCTTTACCTGCAGATTTCCATGGACGAGGTGCAGCAACAGTTGCACCAACAAGCCGCGAACAGTGCCCGGCAACATGCGATGCCTGATTTGTGGCACCCGGCGGTTTCCCTGCTGTGGCCGTGGGGCATTCGTCGTTTACCCGCCGGCATGCTGCCCGCCGCCGCGCCGACCTCTGAAGATTTGAGCCAGTGGCGCAAGCAATGCGCCGAACTGCTAGCCGAGCCGAGCCGTTTCACCAATGCCATGAGCCTGACCGTCGCCGCCCGCGATGCGCTGGTGGCCAGCGGCATGCGTCGGGTGATGATCCTGATGGCTGACCGCACGCAATCCAATCTGCGCGTGAATCAAACCTCCGGCCTGCCGAAAGAAGCGGCGGCGCTGAATTTTGTCGTCAGCCAGAGCAGCGTGCTGCAACGTTTGCTCGCGCAACAGGCGCAGGTGCGGATCAACCCGGACAACAATGCACAATTTTCCGCGCTGCTGCCGCCGGGCCTGTGCACGCTGTTTCGCGGCGAGCATTTGTTCCTGCGTTCATTGGTCAACAATGGCCGGGTGATCATGATCGTCGTCGCCGATCAGGGCGGCGGGCCGTTTGCCGACATCACTGTGCAGGCCTTTGGCAAAACCGCGCAGTGCATCGAAAAAGCCCTGCACAGCTTTAGCAGCCGTGGCCGATGAGGCTGCGCTACAATCCTCCCCTTTGTGCTCTGGAGACCTCGCATGTCTGACTTCTCTGGCTTGCCGCTCGTCATTGAACCGAGCGACCTGCTGCCTCGGCTTGAGTCTGAAGAGCTGATTCTGGTGGATCTGACCAGTGCCGCCCGCTACACCGAGGGACATCTCCCCGGCGCGCGCTTTGTCGACCCCAAGCGTACCCAGCTCGGCCAGCCGCCGGCGCCGGGTTTGCTGCCGGCCAAAGCCGATCTGGAAGCATTGTTCGGCGAGCTGGGCCATCGCAAGGACGCGGTCTACGTGGTTTACGACGATGAGGGCGGCGGCTGGGCCGGGCGCTTCATCTGGTTGCTCGACGTAATCGGTCACCACAAGTACCACTATATAGACGGTGGTTTGCCGGCGTGGCTGGCGGATGGCATGCCGATGTCGATTCAAGTGCCGGCAGCCGTCGGCGGCCCGCTGCCGTTGACCCTGCACGACGAGCCGACCGCGACCCGTGAATACCTGCAAAGCCGTCTCGGGGCTGCCGATCTGGCGATCTGGGATGCGCGCGGGCCGCTGGAATACTCCGGCGAGAAAGTGCTGGCCGCCAAGGCCGGGCACATTCCCGGCGCGGTCAATTTCGAATGGACGGCGGGCATGGACAAGGCGCGTCAGCTGCGCATTCGCAGCGACATGCCGCAGATCCTCGAAGATCTCGGGATCACCAAGGACAAAGAAATCATTACCCACTGCCAGACCCATCACCGGTCGGGCTTCACTTATCTGGTGGCCAAATCCCTCGGTTATCCGCGGGTCAAAGGCTACGCCGGTTCCTGGGGCGAATGGGGCAACCACCCTGACACGCCAGTCGAGATTTAAGGTTTTTAAGGACAACTAATGAAAGAGCGTCTGTTTATCCTCAGCCAGTACCTGCTGCCTCATCACCTGCTGTCGCGCCTGGCCGGCTGCGTTGCCGAGTGCCGCGTGCGCTGGTTCAAAAATGCGTTCACCCAGTGGTTCGCCAAGCGTTATCAAGTCGACATGTCGCAAGCGCTGGTGGAAGACCTGACCGCTTACGAGCACTTCAACGCCTTCTTCACCCGCGCCCTGAAAGACGGCGCGCGCCCGCTGGACGAAACCCCGGGCGCGATCCTCAGCCCGGCCGACGGTGCGGTCAGCCAGCTCGGCCCGATCGAACACGGTCGCGTGTTCCAGGCCAAGGGCCACAGCTTCAGCGTGCTCGAACTGCTCGGCGGTGATGCGGCCAATGCGGCACCGTTCATGGGCGGCGACTTCGCCACTATTTACCTGTCGCCGAAGGACTACCACCGCGTACACATGCCGCTGGCCGGCACCCTGCGCGAGATGGTCTACATCCCGGGCCGGATCTTCTCGGTGAATCAGACCACCGCTGAAAACGTGCCGGAACTGTTCGCTCGCAACGAGCGCGTGGCGTGCATTTTCGACACCGAGCGCGGCCCGATGGCGGTGGTGCTGGTCGGCGCGATGATCGTCGCTTCGATCGAAACCGTGTGGGCCGGTCTGGTCACCCCGCCGAAGCGTGAGCTGAAAACCTTCCGCTACGACGAAGCCGCCCGTGCGCCGATCCACTTGGAGAAAGGTGCTGAACTGGGCCGCTTCAAGCTGGGTTCGACCGCGATCGTGCTGTTCGGCCCGGATCAGGTGAAATGGGCTGAAGAACTGGTTGCCGGTTCGCCGGTGCAGATGGGCCAAGGCCTGGCACTGCCAAACGCCTGAGTACGCATCGACCGTCATGGATTCCCCTGACGGTCGATACCTCTGTAGGAGCTGCCGAAGGCTGCGATCTTTTGATCTTTGGACGCGGAGCGTCCACGGCTGCATTCCCACGCAGAGCGTGGGAACGATCAAGATCAAAAGATCGCAGCCTGCGGCAGCCCCTACACGTTGTTTTGTGTGCATCTTCAATGACGATGCGTTGAGGCAGAACACCCGCTCGCTTATTTGCTGCTATGGTTTTTGGCATGAGCCAGACCATCTCTCCCCCACAGCTGCGCGCCCCGACCCCGAATCAGCCGCGCCTGTCATTTTGCGAAGCCACCCCGCGCGACCTCAAGCGCTGGATCGCCGGCCTGCCCAAGGCCAACATCGGCGAAACCGCCCGCCAGTTGTATCAAGGCCTCGGCGAACTCAACCAATTACTCACCCCCAGCGACAATCGTCTGCACCTGCTCGAATTGCTGCGGCCCGAGGTGTATTTCGTCTGTCAGCATCTGGAGCGACATTTCCTGCATCAGGCGATCATGCTCGATGAGCGTTCGCGCAAGATCAGCAATCTGTGTCAGGCCCTGCAAAGTCATCTGGCGATCGGTTACAAACAGATCGTTCTGCGGATTACGCCGAAGTACAGCAAGGATCGTGCAGCACTGCTCGGTTTGGCGTTGCAGCGCGCGGCGCATGCGTTGAAGGGCCAACTGGTTCGCGCAACCCAGCTATACAGTCCGCCGCCAGAGCATTTGTGGTTTGAACTGCATCAGCTCTATCGCATCGCCTGTGAGTTGCAGCTGCAACAGCGGCGCGTGCATGACGATCTGGCCAGCCTGACCACCGAGCTGAGCCTCGAACAAACCTACATCGCCGCCCTGCTTCTCGGCAGCGCCCGCTGCAATCAACTGCGCCAGAACCAGATCGCCCGCCTTGCCGAAGTGCTTGAACCATGGAGCGCCCTGCTCAAGCTGCACCCCGGTACGCCCGACGACGGCCTGTTTGCGATCAGCGCCGAACTCGATATCGGCCCGCGTTACCGCAGCATGTTTCGCAGTGAGCAGCGCGCCGGTTTGCTCGGCTTCGATCCGCAACCGCTGGTGAATACCCTCGAAGCGCATTTGCTGCATCAGGACACGTCCAAGCCTTTGCCCGTCCCGACCGGACTGAGTTTCGACACGCTGCAACATTTACACGCGACGTGGGGCGAAGCGGCTGAACGCAGTTTTCAGCGCACCGTCGGCCAAGGCAATCTGACCGTGTGCGTCGGCATGAGCGCCCTGCACTTCTACCTTGGCGGCGAGCGCAGTTTCAGCGACATGCTCAAACATCCCGGCGCCCGCGCAGCGAATTTCAGCCACGCCGTGGCCGAGGGTGAAAAGGACAGCTGGAGCCAGGCCTTCGATGCGGCGCCACAGAATAACGAGGAGTTTTTGCCCTACGAAGAAATCCAGTACGACCACCTCGTCGACGACGAAAGCAGCGCCGATGCGGCACCGCACTATCCGACTTATGCATTGCCCGTGATCAATCACAGCCCCGGCGGCTACTGTTTAGGCTGGCCGAAAGAAGTCCCCGCCGAGTTGCAGGCCGGGGAAATGCTCGGGATTCAGGACAGCGTCAGTCTGGGCTGGAGCATCGCGGTGATTCGCTGGATTCGTCAGGTGCGCGGCGGCGGCACGCAAATGGGCATTGAACTGGTGGCGCCACACGCCCAGCCCTGCGGCTTGCAACTGGTGCGTTCGCGGGACGATCACAGCCAGTATTTGCGTGGATTATTGTTGCCGGAGATCAGCGCCATCGACGTGCCCGCGACACTGCTCGCACCGCGTCTGCCGTTTCAGGAAGGCAGCAAAATCTTGATCAACACCCACGGCGAAGAACACCGCGCCGGGCTGGATCGGCGGGTGGCGAGTACGCACAGTTTTAATCAGTTCGCTTACCGCTCGCTGGAAGCCGCGCAGAATGGCGGGAGCGAGGAGGATTTTGATTCGTTGTGGAAGTCGCTATAAAGCAAAAGATCGCAGCCTTCGGCAGCTCCTACAGGAGAAAAACCATGTAGGAGCTGCCGAAGGCTGCGATCTTTTGATCTTTAATTACAACTGCCCATCACGATCGCGGAAGCCCAGCAGATACAGCACACCATCCAGACCCAACGTCGAAATCGCCTGCTTCGCCGATTGCTTCACCAACGGCTTGGCGCGGAACGCCACGCCCAACCCGGCAATTGCCAGCATCGGCAGATCGTTCGCGCCATCGCCCACGGCAATGGTCTGCTCCAGACGCAAACCTTCCTTGTGTGCCAACTCTTTCAGCAAATCAGCTTTACGCTGCGCATCGACAATCGGCTCGATCGCCACGCCGGTGCACTTGCCGTCGACCACTTCCAGTTCGTTGGCGAACACGTAGTCGATGCCGAGTTTGGCCTGCAATTGCTTGGCGAAATAGGTGAAGCCGCCAGACAGGATCGCGGTCTTGTAACCCAGACGTTTGAGCTCGGCGAACAACGTTTCCGCGCCTTCGGTCAGACGCAGCGAAGCGCCGATCGAATCAAGCACGCTGACGTCGAGGCCTTTGAGCAGCGCCAGACGTTCTTTGAAACTGGCGCGGAAATCCAGCTCGCCGGACATCGCCCGTTCGGTGATGGCCGACACCTGTTCGCCGACACCGGCAGCCTTGGCCAGCTCATCGATCACTTCGGCTTCGATCAGCGTCGAGTCCATGTCGAACACGGCCAGACGACGGTTGCGACGGAACAGCGAGTCTTCCTGGAAAGCGATGTCGACGTTCAGCTCTTGGGCGACGCTGAGGAATTCGGCGCGCAAGGCCTGCGGATCGGCCGCTTCGCCACGCACGGAAAACTCGATGCAGCCCTTGCCCTTGTCCGCTGGCGTGTCCAGCGGCATGCGACCCGACAGACGGTCGATGTGGTCGATGTTCAAACCGTATTTAGCAGTGATAGAGCTGACGGCCTGCAATTGGCCGGCGGTCACCTTGCGGGTCAGCAAGGTCACGATGTGGCGTTTTTTGCCCTGGTTGCCCACCCATTGCTGGTAATCCTCTTCGGACACCGGGGTGAAGCGCACCTGCTGGTCGAGCTCGTAGCCCTTGAACAGGATGTCCTTGAGCACGGATTTGCCTTGCTCGGAGTCGGGAATTTCAACCAGGATGCCGAACGACAGGGTGTCGTGGATCACCGCCTGACCGATATCGAGAATGTTCACACCACCTTGTGCCAGAACACCGGTAATGGCTGCCGTCAGACCCGGACGGTCGACTCCCGTGATGTTAATCAGGACGATTTCGCGCAACGCGCACCCCCGCAACTGGAAAAAAACCGCATTCTACTCACTTTCAGTGACCATCGGGCACCGTCAGCGCTTTGCCGGTCTAGGGCCTGTCGCTATACTGCGCGTCAACTTCACGGACAAAAGAGCCGAGCTCAGTGAACCGGCCCACGCCAGTTAAAACCGATAACTTCTTCCTGCTGATCTTCCGTGCACTGCGCCACCGCCGTGTACCGATTGCATTGCGCATTGCCAGCCATAACGTGATCCTGGTCGCTCTGGCCCTGGTGATCTATGCCGGCGTGATGGGTTTGCAATTCAAGCAGGCCATGCACCAGCAGGCCGATGCGCTGGGCGAAAGCCTGACCACGCAGACCGCGACCTCTGCCACGGAGCTGTTGGTGTCCAACGACATCCTCAGCCTCAACGTGCTGCTCAACAACCTGACCAAGAACAAACTGGTGGCCCACGCGGCGATCTACAGCGTGGATAACCGCATCCTCGCCGAGTCCGGTCAGCGGCCCAAGCACAGCCTGTTGGGCGAAGCCGAAGGCATGTACGAGAGCAAGATCACGTTCCAGGACGTGACCGCCGGGCAACTGCGCATCAGCCTCGACATGGATCAGTTCCAGCAGCCGATGACCATCAGCCTGCAAAGCATGGGCATTCTCAGCGGGATTCTGTTGGCACTGTCGCTAGCCCTGAGCCTGCGCATTGGCCGTAATTTGTCGACGCCACTGCTGCAATTGCGCGTGTGGCTGCGCAACATCGACGAGTACACGCCAGGCACAGATCGTCAGGACGAGATCGGCGATCTGGCGCGTCAACTGCACGCCAACTACGCCCCGGAACCAGCGCCCGTGCCTGAACCGGAACCCGAGCCGGAATTCGAAGAAGAGGACGACGAGCCCGAGTTCGAAGTGCGCAACCTGCGCGATCCGAGCTTCGACGAATCCCGTCCGATGGCCGCCCAGAAACCGGCGCCACGCCACGTCGTCAGCACCGTTGAAGACGATGAAGACGACGATGCGTTTGCCGATCTGCGCGACGAATCGCTCGATGCAGCACCGCAACCGGTCGTGCGCAAAGCCACGCCGAGCGTGCCGCAACACAGTGCGGTGCTCGCCGTGCAGCTGGGTTCGCAGGAACAACTGCGTCGCCTGCCGCGTGCGCGTCTGGAAGAATTGCTGGAACGTTATCGCGACTGTCTCGATCAGGCGGCTTCGTTGTATCAGGGTGAAATCGAAACCTTGAACGACGGCAGCACGCTGATGCTGTTCCACACCGAAGACAGCGGCGACGATTACCTAACCAACGCGATCTGCTGCGGCGAGCTGCTGCGCGCGCTGGGCCATCAGTTGCAGATTGAAGTCGCGGACAGCGGCATCACCCTGCAATTGCAGTTGGGCCTGACCTTGGGCGATGAGCTGTTTGGGTTGAGCCAGATCGATCTGCTGCTGACGGATTCGGCGCAGGATGCTTTGGCCCTGTCGCAGCACAGCCGCAATCTGCTGCTGGTGGAACGCAAGATTGGTGACGACGCGCTAATCCGCCAACGCGCGCGAATCCGCCCGATCGCCAGCCCTGAGGGCGCTTGCTGTGTGGAGCGTTTGATGGAGCCTTATCCGTCGATGCTGGAACGGCAACTGGCGCGGATGCATGAGCGTCGGGCTTAAGTTGTAGGAGCTGCCGAAGGCTGCGATTTTTTCGCTGCTAAACATAAGGCCTGTAGACGAGTGATTGTCTGCGGGCTTTTTTGTGGGTGACTGAAAATCCCCTCACCCTAGCCCTCTCCCGGAGGGAGAGGGGACTGATTGGGGGATATTGCAGAGTTACACCGACTTGAACGCCCAGCTGTGAATCCATAATCGCCAGGATATTTAAGATCGATGTATGCCGCCAGACACCTCGGTCAGTCCCCTCTCCCTCTGGGAGAGGGTTAGGGTGAGGGGCTTTTGATCTTTCACGCAGAACCCCAGACACAACAAAGCCCGCACAAGGCGGGCTCTGTTTTAACTCGATCCAGCTTTAGAAGCGGAACACTTCCATATCCGTCCGAATCGGCGAAGCCATCGGAATCTTCGGCTGCTTATCCGCGTCCGCCGCCGGCGCAGCCGGTTTCGGTGCCGATTTACGCGGCGCTTCAGCCACCGGAGGCTGATTAGCCAACGGTTTCAGCGCCACCGACAACTGCTCAGCCAGACGCTGCAACAAAATTCCTTGCGCCTGAACCTGCGAAGCCGTACTACCGGCATGCAGCTCTTGCAGATGAATGATGCGGTTATCCCGCACCTGACCACGACGGTCAATCAAACGCCACTGCGCATCCAGAATCGCCGGTTGTTTAACGCCGGAGTCCAGACGCGTGATGGTCAGCAACACCTGCACATCCGGGGTAAACCCGCTGGTGGCCGGTGCCAGCACCACACGTTGGCTGTCGAGGTGACCCGCGACCTGACGCATCAACAACTGATCGATATCCGACGAAAGGCTGCCGGCCCAACGACCATCGGTCGCCGCTTGCAGGCTGCCGTCGGGTTGACGTTGCAGCAGTGTTTCACGTTGCAGGTAATCAGCGACGACTACCGGGCCCAACAAAACCGCCATGCCCGCGCTTTGCGCAGGCTGAACCGGACTTCCGCTGTCCAGTTGATACAGCGACACCGGCTGGTGAACGCTGCAACCCGCCAGGCCAAGAACGCCGGCGAGCAACAAAATAAGTGGAAGGCGTAGCGCAGTCATCATCCCGTCCAGGTGGCCGCCACAAGGCTGACCACAGTGAAAATACTCAATAAATATGAAGAACGCTCGGCCACGCCGGCGCTTGAAAGGCCATATCATCCGTGAATATGCGTTCCGACTCCAGCGCCAAAGCGTCGATCTACGCGTTAAATCGTGGATCGACGCCTCTAGGACGCCTAATTGAGGTTTTCGACGAGCAGCGCATCCACTCTCTGGAAGCCCCTAGGTAGCTTATTGCCACGACGTCCACGCTCACCTTTGTAGTGTTCGAGGTCGTCGGCCTTCAGCGACAGAGTCCGTTTTCCGGCCTGTAACACCAACGTGGCGCCTTCCGGAATGACGGCGATGTCTGTGACATATTCTTCGCGACTGGCCACACGTTCACCGGAAATACCGATGATCTTGTTGCCTTTGCCCTTCCCTAATTGTGGCAGATCGCTGATTTTGAAGATCAGCAGGCGACCTTCGGTCGTGACCGAGGCCAGCCAGTTGTGCTCACGATCAGCCACCGGACGTGGCGCGATGACTTTGGCGTTGTTCGGCAGGCTCAACAGGGCTTTACCGGCCTTGTTCTTGGCTTGCAGGTCTTCGCCTTTCACGACGAAACCGTAACCGGCGTCTGAGGCGATCACGTACAACGCGTCGTCTTCCGGCATCAGCACGCATTCAAACGAGGCGCCCGGTGGCGGCGTCAGACGGCCGGTCAACGGTTCGCCCTGGCCACGCGCCGACGGCAACGTGTGCGCGGCAACCGAATAGCTGCGGCCGGTGGAGTCGATTACCACGGCAGACTGGTTGGAACGCCCCGCCGCCGAGGTCTTGAAGCCGTCGCCAGCCTTATAGGACAGGCCGGTCGCGTCGATATCGTGACCTTTGGCCGAACGGATCCAGCCTTTTTCCGACAGCACAACGGTGACTTTCTCGTTCGGCAGCAGATCGTGCTCGGTCAACGCTTTGGCTTCGCTGCGCTCGACGATTGGCGAACGACGGTCGTCGCCATAGGTTTCGGCGTCCTTGATCAGCTCGGTGCGCACCAGTTTTTTCAACTTGGCTTCGCTGCCCAGCAGCGCTTGCAGCTTGGCTTGTTCCTTGAGCAGTTCGTCCTGCTCGTCGCGCAGCTTCATCTCTTCCAGTCGCGCCAACTGACGCAGACGGGTGTCGAGAATGTAGTCGGCCTGAATCTCGCTGAGGGCGAAACGCTCGATCAGCTTGGCTTTCGGGTGTTCCTCGGTACGGATGATGTGGATCACTTCATCCAGATTGAGGTAGGCGATCAACAAACCGTCCAACAGGTGCAGACGACGCTCGACTTTATCGAGGCGGAATTGCAGGCGGCGACGCACGGTCTGCACGCGGAATTCCAGCCATTCGACCAGCAAGGCGCGGAGGTTTTTCAGCTGCGGTTTGCCGTCCAGACCGATGATG
Organism: Pseudomonas rustica; assembly: GCF_049959085.1. Classification (NCBI taxonomy): domain Bacteria; kingdom Pseudomonadati; phylum Pseudomonadota; class Gammaproteobacteria; order Pseudomonadales; family Pseudomonadaceae; genus Pseudomonas; species Pseudomonas rustica. The sequence goes on from NZ_CP188200.1 coordinate 5,018,108, forward strand.
TTGACGTTGACCCGGTAGGTCGACTCCAGCTCGGTGCTGGCGAACAGGTGCTGCATCAGCGCATCGTGATCGACGCGGCTATTGACCGGAATGATGACGATGCGGCACGGGTTTTCGTGGTCGGATTCGTCACGCAGGTCCGCGATCTGCGGCGCTTTCGACGGTTTCGCCTGCATCAGCGCGGCGATCTGCTCCAGCACTTTCGCACCGGAAACCTGGTGCGGCAGCGCGGTGACGATGATGTCGCCATCCTCGACGTGGTACACGGCGCGCATGCGTACCGAGCCCTTGCCGGTTTCGTACATTTTCAGCAGGTCGGCGCGCGGCGTGATGATTTCCGCTTCGGTCGGATAGTCCGGGCCCTGAATATGCTCGCAGAGCTGTTCGACGGTGGCTTTCGGCTCATCGAGCAGACGCACGCAAGCAGTGGCGACTTCGCGCAGGTTGTGCGGCGGCACGTCGGTGGCCATGCCCACGGCGATGCCGGTGGTGCCGTTGAGCAGAATGTTAGGCAGGCGCGCCGGCAGCACCAACGGTTCCTGCAGGGTGCCGTCGAAGTTCGGGCCCCAGTCTGCAGTGCCTTGGCCCAGCTCGCTGAGCAATACCTCGGAATAACGCGACAAACGCGCTTCGGTGTATCGCATGGCGGCGAAGGACTTCGGATCATCCGGCGCACCCCAGTTACCCTGGCCGTCGACCAGCGTGTAGCGATAGCTGAACGGCTGAGCCATCAGCACCATCGCTTCGTAGCACGCCGAGTCACCGTGCGGGTGAAACTTACCGAGCACGTCACCGACGGTACGCGCCGATTTCTTGTGCTTGGAATCGGCGTCCAGGCCCAACTCGCTCATCGCATAAATGATGCGACGCTGTACCGGTTTCAGACCGTCGCCGATATGCGGCAGCGCACGGTCCATGATCACGTACATGGAGTAGTTGAGGTAGGCACTTTCGGTGAAGTCAGCCAGCGACCGGCGTTCTACACCGTCCAGGCTGAGATCAAGGGGATTGCTCATGCAGGCCTCATCGGTTCGTTGTCTGGCGCAGCAACATGGTGCCACCGCGCTGAGTAAATTCAAGTTTGTTCAAGGCGCTCATGCCGAGCAGCACCTGATCGCCATGCAGCCCCGGCGCCACCAGTGCGCGGACATCCCGCAACACGATGTCGCCCAATTGCAGGCGGGCAATTTTGGTTCGATAGCCCTGGCTCAGGCCGTTGGCCGTGCTCAGGGTCACACCGAAACCTTCTTCCAGCTTCAAACGTTTGGCCAGATCCGCCGGGATCGCCACGTCAGTGGCGCCGGTGTCGAGCATGAACTCCACCGGCTCACCGTTGATCTGACCGCTGGCGACAAAATGCCCTTGGGCATTGCCGGCCAGTTTCACCTCAATAAATCCTTCGCCCTGCTCCGAACTGACTACCACGTTCGGATTCTGCTGGCGTTGCTCCCACTGGCCGAAAAACCGCGTAGCGAGAAACAGCGCCGCGCACCAGGCCAGAATCATCAGCACGCGACCGGCGCGTTTGCCCGGGGGTTGCTGGCTCAAGGCTTGGCGCTCCAGCCACCGTCAGGCGCGGCAAAGCGCCAGATGATCGGGCGTTTTTCGCCGTCGGCGCGGACGCCTTCATTGTTGTCGATACCGATCCACGCGCCCTGCGCATCCACCACCAATGCTTCTGCCAGACCGTAGGCCTGTGGGTATTGGCGCTGCGGCTGCAAGGCATCTTCAGCGAACGACCAACATTGCTCGACTTTAGCCGTGACCGCGTCGCGGCGGCAGATCTCGAAGGCATTGCGTTCCAGCGTGAACAGCTTGCCGTTGAACAGCGACAGATCGGCGAAATCACGGGTGACGGCGCGAGCCTTGGGGAACTGCGGCGGCTGCATTTCAACGCCAGCTTCGCTGAGCAGAACACAGGCACCGTCGCAATCCCAGACCGTTTGCTGACGCTTGATGGTCAGCAGACCACGGCGCTCACGCTCGGCGGCCAACCAGATCTGATCGCCCGCCGGGTTGATCGCCAAGCCTTCGAACAGCGCATTGAAGTGCAGCAACATGCCACTGGCGCGGGCTTCTTTGACCAGCATTGGCGAGATTTTCAGCCATGACGCCGGGCCTTGTGGCGGCACTTGCAACACGGCCGCGTGGGCCTCGCTGACGATGAAGCGATTGCCAGCGTTGTCGCAGGTGATGCCTTCGAAATCCAGATCGCCGCCACGCACAAACGATGCAGCCCACGTGCGCGAGCTGATGCCCCACGGCAAACCGCTGTCAGGCACCGGCGGGACGTCGATGTGCACGGTTTCGGCCTGCCAGACCTTGTCGCCGGTATTGAGACGGTAGATCTGATCGTCATCGCGATCGGACACCGTCCACAACTCGTTACCGCACAGCGCCAGCCCCGAAAGGTTGCCGCCGCGCATGCCGTCGACCGGATGCTCGGCGAGCAGGCGCAGCTCTTGTATCGGCTCGGCCGACACGCTCATTGAACTCAGCAGCAACGCACCCGCCAAGGCCCAGCCAAAGTGCATCAGGTCAGCACCTCGGCGAGGTTGCCTTTGGATTCCAGCCAGGTTTTGCGGTCACCGGCGCGTTTTTTCGCCAGCAGCATGTCCATCATTTCCGAGGTTTCGGCGTAGTCTTCGCCCAGCGTCAGCTGCACCAGACGCCGAGTGTTCGGATCCATGGTGGTTTCGCGCAGCTGCGGCGGGTTCATTTCACCCAGACCTTTGAATCGCGTGACCTGCGGTTTGCCGCGTTTCTTCTCGGCAACCAGACGGTCGAGAATGCCGTCGCGCTCGGCTTCGTCGAGGGCGTAGTAAATCTCTTTGCCCAGGTCGATGCGGTACAACGGCGGCATGGCGACGTAGACGTGACCGGCATCCACCAGCGGGCGGAAATGCTGGACGAAAAGCGCGCACAGCAGCGTGGCAATGTGCAGACCGTCGGAGTCGGCGTCGGCGAGGATGCAGATCTTGCCGTAGCGCAGCTGGCTCATGTCCGCCGCGCCAGGATCGACACCAATAGCGACGGCGATGTTGTGCACTTCCTGACTGGCGAGCACTTCGCTGCCGTCGACTTCCCAAGTGTTGAGGATCTTGCCGCGCAACGGCAGGATCGCCTGGAATTCCTTGTCCCGCGCTTGCTTGGCGGAACCGCCGGCGGAATCACCTTCGACGAGGAACAGTTCGGAGCGCATCGGATCCTGGCCGGCGCAATCCGCCAGTTTGCCCGGCAATGCCGGGCCTGCGGTGACGCGTTTACGTTCAACCTTTTTGCTTGCCTTGAGACGACGACCGGCGTTGTTGATCGCCAGTTCGGCCAGGGCCAGACCGGTTTCCGGGTTGGCGTTGAGCCACAGGCTGAAGGCGTCTTTAACCACACCGGAGACGAATGCCGCGGCTTCACGGGACGACAGTCGTTCTTTGGTCTGGCCGGAGAATTGCGGCTCCTGCATTTTCATCGACAGGACGAACGCAATGCGCTCCCAGACGTCTTCCGGCGCCAGCTTCACGCCGCGTGGCAGCAGACTGCGGAATTCGCAGAATTCTCGCATCGCATCGAGCAGGCCCTGACGCAAACCGTTGACGTGGGTGCCGCCCTGCGCCGTCGGGATCAGGTTGACGTAGCTTTCCTGCACCGCGTCGCCACCTTCCGGCAGCCACAACAGCGCCCAGTCGACGGCTTCTTTATTACCGGCAAAAGCGCCGCAGAACGGCTCGTTTGGCAGGCGTTCGAATTCGTTGACGGCGTCGACCAGATACGAGCGCAGGCCGTCTTCGTAATGCCACTCGACTTTCTCGCCGGTGCCTTTGTCTTCGAAGCTGACCAGCAGACCCGGGCACAGCACAGCCTTGGCCTTGAGCACGTGCTTGAGGCGGCTGATGGAGAATTTTGGTGAATCGAAGTATTTCGGATCCGGCGCGAAGTACACGCTGGTGCCGGTGTTGCGTTTGCCGACGGTGCCGACGATTTCCAGCTCGGTGGCTTTGTAGCCATCGGCGAACGTCATCTGGTATTCGTTGCCGTCACGCTTTACGCGCACGCGAACTTCGGTCGACAAGGCGTTGACCACGGAAATACCCACGCCGTGCAGACCGCCAGAGAACTGGTAGTTCTTGTTGGAAAACTTGCCGCCCGCGTGGAGCTTGGTGAGGATCAGTTCGACGCCCGACACACCCTCTTCCGGGTGGATGTCGACCGGCATGCCACGGCCGTCATCGCTGACTTCCAGCGAGTGATCGGCGTGCAGGATGACCTGCACCGATTTGGCGTGACCAGCCAGGGCTTCGTCGACGCTGTTGTCGATGACTTCCTGGGCGAGGTGGTTCGGCCGACTGGTGTCGGTGTACATGCCGGGGCGTTTGCGCACCGGGTCGAGGCCCGAGAGGACTTCGATGGCGTCGGCGTTATAAGAGCTAGCGCTGGGAGTGGCCATAGGGTCTCGTCGTCAGTCATTCATGAAATAGGGGCAAGACTTCACAGTGTGGTGAAATCGATTGCCTGGTACACATCGGCACCAATGCCGGCAAAACTCAGCAACGCCGGCAATTGACCGGCAAAGCCTTGGAAACTGTGGTCGCCGCCGGCCTGAATGCGCAAGGCACAGGCGCGGTAATACTGCTGGGCGAGGCGATAATCCAGTGTTTCATCGCCGGTCTGCAACCATACCTGATAGCGCTGGGCGTCCACAGGTGCTGGCACTTCCAGCTCGGCCAGGGCCGTTACATGGTCGTGGGTCAATTCCCAGGTTTCATCGGTATACAGGTTTTTCTGCGTGCCCAGATAGCCGTCGAACATCCGGTGCGGGCTGACCGCCGGGTTGACCAGCAAGGCTTTCAGGCCATGGCGCTCGGCCAGGTGAGTCGCATAGTAGCCGCCGAGGGAGCTTCCCACCAGCAATGGGCTGCCCAGTTCAGCGATTGCCTGCTCCAGCTGACCGATGGCTTCGCGCGGATGGTGATGCAGGGCCGGGACACGCAGTTTGTCGCTCAAACCCAGTTGCTCCATCACCGTTACCAGCTGACAGGCCTTTTTCGAGGCCGGGGCGCTGTTGAAACCGTGGATATAGAGGATCGAACCGGACATTTGAGCTCCCTGAGTGTCGGCGAAAGATAGCGGAGTTTACAGGGAGTCACGGCAGGATGGGCCATCCAAATGATGCCTGGCTGCATCCTGTAGGAGCTGCCGAAGGCTGCGATCTTTTGATTCTGTTTTTAAGATCAAAAGATCGCAGCCTGCGGCAGCTCCTACAGGGATTATCAATAGCCGTTGGAGCCGTAGTCGACGGTGAAGGCGAAATTGATGACGCGTTCCACGCCAGTTTCCAGCCGCCCATCCGGCAACAGCCGTAACCAGCGATACCCCGGCGCCTGCTCCCCCACCTTGAAGTCCTCACTGCCCGGCTCAAACTGAATGCACGTCGACGGCGAAGCCATCAACCGCACACCATTACGCTCGCGATCGATCTCCTGATGCACATGCCCCCACAACACCGCGCGGGCCTGTGGAAAACGATCCAGCACCTCGAAAAACGCTTCAGGATTGCGCAAACCAATTGGCTCCATCCACGCGCAGCCAATCGGAACCGGATGATGGTGAAAGCACACCAGATGATGCCGCTCCGGCGCTTCGCTCAGCGAACGGGCCAGCAGCTGCAATTGATCGTCCTGCAAATACCCCGGAACCGAACCCGGCACCGCCGAATCCAGCATCGTCACCCGCCAGTTGCCGATATCCACAATCGGTTCCAGCAATGCGCTTTGCACGGCGGCAACCGCCATGATTTGCGGCTCATCGTGATTACCGGGTATCCAGCGCGCCGGCGCATCGATCTGCGCGCTCATCTTGCGAAACTGTTGATACGACTCCAGCGTGCCGTCCTGGGAAATATCGCCAGTGGCCAGAATCAGGTCGATCTGCGGCTGTTGCCCAAGTACCAGTTCGATGACCTTTTGCAGGCTCTCGCGGGTGTTCATGCCCAGCAGCGAACCGTCCGCCTCGGCGAACAGATGGCTGTCGGACAACTGCACCAGCAGCGCCGAATCGGCGGGGGTCAACGTGGATACGCTCGGCAAGGCGTTCTCCCAAGGCAAAAGCACGGAATCGATCAAGTGCCGCAATTATGCTGGGGGATCAGTAAAAGAGGAAAGCGGTGAACCGGACGCAGTTCACAACTAGCGTACGACTTCGTACTCGTGCCCCAGCGCCAGGCAATGACTCAACCATTCCCCCAGGAACAGATTGAGCTGAGCCTTTTCATCCGGCTGATGCATCGCGGCGTTCGGGTAAGGATAGATGCCGCGAAAGCGTCGTGCATGTTCGGCGCTGACCACTTCGGCCATGCGCGCGTCGTGATAGACCTGCACTTCTAGTTGCGGCACCGGCAGCCACGGCAGGCTGTGCTCCTGACGCACTTGCAAAGTGGTGGTGTACGGGCAGGTTTGCAGCACTTCGAGGGCCAGCACGCCGAGCATCTGCTCGCCCTGGGTCACGGCGATGCGCCGCGCCTCGGGCTCGTTGCGCATGTCCGGCACCAGTCGCATCAGGCGCGCGTAGTTGGCCTCGCAGGCGGCTTGCAGCCCCGCGAGGTCGACTCGATAACGATCGCGCAACTTGTTTACAACCATAGCCCCCTCACTTCGGCGCGGTTCAGCGCCAGCCACTGCAAGGCGATAATGCTCGCCGCGTTGGCAATGCGTCCGTCACGGACGGCCTGCAAGGCATCTTCAAAGGCCCAGACCGTGACGCGGATATCTTCTGCCTCTTCTTCCAGGCCATGCAGGCCGCCTGCGCCTTCGGTGCTGCAACGCCCCAAGTACAAATGCACGAACTCGTTGCTGCCGCCCGGCGACGGGAAATATTTGGTCATCGGCCACAGGGCCTTGATGTCCAGCCCAGCTTCCTCCTGCGCCTCGCGGTGAGCAACTTCTTCCGGTTGCTCATCCTTGTCGATCAGACCAGCGACCAGTTCGACCAGCCACGGGTTGTCGGTCTTGCCCATGGCGCCGATGCGAAACTGCTCGATCAGCACCACTTCGTCGCGCTGCGGATCGTACGGCAGCATGCACACGGCATCGTGGCGGACGAAGATTTCACGGTTGATTTCGCGGCTCATGCCACCGGCGAACAATTCATGGCGCAGGTGCACGCGGTCGAGCTTGTAAAAGCCCTCGTAGCATTTTTCGCGCCGCACGATATCGACGGCGGTCGGAATGGCGTTGGCAAAATCAGTCATGAGCATCCTCTTTACTGCAATTCCATTACGAGGCTGCGTTGCTTGATTGGCAACCTCGACTTCGCGCCATCCTAACGCGCCCGAACGGTTTGATGCAGCCCCTTTACCGTCAGCGGGATGGACGGTGGAGGCGAAACCCACTCTAATTAGCTTAGTGGCGAACTGACTGCCTCGTTGAGAGTCGAAGCGGTAACTTTTTGCCTTCCCTTGTTTTCGAAAGGACGCCTATGTCGCTTTTCAAAATTGCCTCCGTGGCCGCCATCGCCCTGACTCTGGGCGCCTGCGCGAGCCTGTTCCAGCCCAACTACCGCACGCCGCTGGAGACCACTCGCGACGCATCTGAACAGTTGAAACCTGGCTGTTCCAACCCGGATTGTCCGCTGGTGAACATCGACACCCTGCGCTTCCCGGCAGAACCTGCACTGGACGGCATCATCGAAAAACGTCTGCTGCAAATGACCCGCACCGAGAAAAATGCCCCGGTAGCGCCGACCCTGGCGGCTTATCGCGATCAGTTTCTGGCCAGTGCCGGCCCGCGCAACAGCAGCTACCTGCAAGCGAAAGTACGTGAGCAGCATGACGGCTTGGTGATCATCGAGTTGTCGAGCTACCTCGACACCGGCGGCGCGCATGGCAATCCGGGTCGCGGTTTCATCAACTATTCGCGCCAGCAGCACAAGGTGCTGAACCTGTCCGACATGTTGCTGCCGGGTCAGGAAGACGCATTCTGGAAAGCGGCGCAGGTTGCGCACAACAGCTGGTTGATCAGCACTAAGCTCGATCAGGAAGCGGAGTTCGTGAAGAACTGGCCGTTCGTGAAAACCCAGAACGTGGCGCTGACCTATGGCGGCGTGATCCTCAAGTACGACGTGACCACCATTGCGCCTTACGCACTGGGCCACGTCGAACTGAAGATTCCTTATCCGCGTCTGAACGGCATTCTCAAGCCTGAGCTGTTTCCCGGCCGTAACTGAAGGCCCGACCCAGCACTAGCTGCAACAGCCCTGCCAGCACCAGCGCCGGCAGGGTTGCGCCGACATCCGGATACAGATTCGCCAGCAAGTGATAGGTGCTCACGCCACCCAGCCACGCCAACAACGCCGGCCAGCGCAATGCGGCTGATGCGACTTGAGCGCTGCGCTTACGCAGAATGAAGTGATCCACCAGCACCACGCCGAACAGCGGCGCAAACACCGAACCGATCAGCAGCAGGAAATTCTGATACTGCGCCAACGGCGCCAGCAGGGCGATCAGCGTGCAGATCACGCCGATGGCCAAGGCCAGATGCTCGACTTTCAGGCGCAACAGAATCCCGCTGGACACCGCTGCCGAGTGAATATCGGCGAAGGCGTTTTCCGACTCGTCCAACAGAATCAGCAACAGCGGAATGCCCAGACCGGCGCCAGCCAATGCCAACAGCAGCGCGTTGACTTCACCGCTCGGCGCGAAGGCCAGGGTGTAGGCGACGCCAAGGCTCATCAGCCAGAAGTTACCGATGAAGAAACCGACCGCAGTGCCACCGAACACATTCTTCGCACGCTTGCCGAAACGCGAGTAATCGGCGATCAGCGGCAGCCACGACAGCGGCATCGCGATGGCAATGTCGAAGCCCACGGCGAATGGCATCGAACCGTCACCGGCGCGCGACCACAGAGCGGCCAGATCGGCTTTGGCGAACAGGTTCCAGGTCAGCCAGATGCACGCGGCGAGCAACAGCCAAATGCCCCACTTGCGCAGGATCTTCCGCACGAAGGTCAACGGGCCACTGACCGCTAGCAAGGTTGCCAGCGCGCCGAAAAACAGCGTCCACAACACCGGGTTCGACCACAGCGAACCTTCGCTGAACGCGCGGGTGCCGAGCAGGCTGGCGGCGTCGCGCATGACGATGATTTCGAACGAACCCCAACCGATCAGTTGCAGCAAATTGAGCAGCGCCGGCAGGCTCGCGCCTTTGCTGCCGAGGCTGAGCTTCAGCGCGGCCATCGACGACAGGCCGGTGTCACTGCCGATCACGCCAACGGCGGCCAGCAACAGCACACCGACCAGCGTGCCAAGGAAAATCGCCAACAGCGAACCGGACAGGCCCAAACCTGGCGCGAGCAATGCGCCGGTCTGCAAAACCATCAGGCCTATGCCGAGGGAGAACCACAGGGAAAAAAGATCGCGACCACCGAATACACGCTTGTCGGCGGGTACGGCGAGGTCGGGAGAATAAGTGCTGGGTTGAATGCTCAAGGGTGCTGATCTCACAGGAGTGATAGCTACAAGTTGCAAGCCACAAGCTGCAAGAAAAAGCAGGTTTCGCATCTGCTTTTATCTTGCAGCTTGCAGCTTGCCGCTTACACTTTTTTATAAAGCTGACTGCCTTCCTTCTTGAACCGCTCGGCCTGTTCCGCCAGGCCTTGGGCGACGTCCACGTCGACCGCTTCGATCCGCTGGTTGGCCGCGTATTCGCGGACTTCCTGGGTGATCTTCATCGAGCAGAATTTCGGCCCGCACATCGAACAGAAGTGCGCGACCTTCGCCGAATCCTTCGGCAGGGTTTCATCGTGATACGAACGCGCGGTGTCCGGATCGAGGCCGAGGTTGAACTGGTCTTCCCAACGGAATTCGAAACGCGCCTTGCTCAAGGCGTTGTCGCGAATCTGTGCGCCCGGATGCCCTTTGGCCAAGTCCGCCGCATGCGCCGCGATCTTGTAAGTGATGATCCCGGTCTTCACGTCATCCTTGTTCGGCAGGCCCAAGTGTTCCTTCGGCGTCACGTAGCAAAGCATCGCGCAACCGAACCAGCCGATCATCGCCGCACCGATACCGGAGGTGATGTGGTCATAGCCCGGCGCGATGTCGGTGGTCAGCGGGCCGAGGGTGTAGAACGGCGCCTCGTCGCAGCACTCCAGCTGCTTGTCCATGTTCTCTTTGATCAACTGCATCGGCACGTGGCCCGGGCCTTCGATCATGCACTGCACGTCGTGTTTCCAGGCGATCTTGGTCAGCTCGCCCAAGGTCTCCAGTTCGCCGAATTGCGCTTCGTCGTTGGCGTCGGCAATCGAGCCCGGACGCAGGCCATCGCCCAGCGAGAAGCTGACGTCGTAGGCCTTCATGATTTCGCAGATTTCGTCGAAGTGGGTGTAGAGGAAGTTCTCTTTATGGTGCGCCAGGCACCACTTGGCCATGATCGAACCGCCACGGGAGACGATGCCGGTCACGCGCTTGGCGGTCAGCGGCACGTAGCGCAGCAGTACGCCGGCGTGGATGGTGAAATAGTCGACGCCCTGCTCGGCCTGCTCGATCAGCGTGTCGCGGAACAGCTCCCAGGTCAGGTCTTCGGCGACGCCATTGACTTTTTCCAGCGCCTGATAAATCGGCACGGTGCCGATCGGCACTGGCGAGTTGCGGATGATCCACTCGCGGGTTTCGTGAATGTGTTTACCGGTGGACAAGTCCATCACGGTGTCCGAACCCCAGCGAATGCCCCAGGTCAGTTTCGCCACTTCTTCTTCGATCGAAGAACCCAGCGCGCTGTTGCCGATGTTGCCGTTGATCTTCACCAGGAAGTTACGGCCGATGATCATCGGTTCCAGTTCGACGTGGTTGATGTTGGCCGGAATGATTGCGCGGCCACGGGCGATTTCTTCGCGGACGAATTCGGCGGTGATTTCTTTCGGGATGCTCGCGCCGAAGCTGTGCCCGGCGTGTTGTTGCGTCAACAGGCCGGCAGCGCGGGCCTCTTGCAGTTTCATGTTTTCGCGGATGGCGACGTATTCCATCTCGGCGGTGATGATGCCTTTACGGGCGTAGTGCATCTGGCTGACGTTGGCCCCGGCCTTGGCGCGGCGCGGGTTGTTGACGTGGGCGAAACGCAGTTTGGTCAGTTCGGCATCGGCCAGACGTTGTTGGCCGAAGTTCGAACTCAAGCCTGGCAGGCGCTCGGTGTCGCCACGGTCGTCGATCCACGCCGAACGCACATCGCCCAGACCTTTGCGCACATCGATCACCACGTTCGGATCGGTGTACGGGCCTGAGGTGTCGTAAACGGTGACCGGCGCGTTGATTTCACCGCCGAAATCGGTCGGCGTCACGTCGAGGCTGATTTCGCGCATCGGCACGCGGATGTCCGGGCGGGAGCCCTGAACGTAGACTTTTTGCGAACGGGTGAACGGCTTGACCGATTGCTCGTCGACCTTGGCCGAGTCACTCAGGTTGATCGCGTTTTTTGATTTTGTAGTCATCACGGGCTCTCCAGACAGCATCCAGGCAGTGGATTGTCGGAGCAGAACCTGAAAGGCACGGACGCACCAGGACTGGTGCTGTGCATCGTCGTCGAGCGTTCGATTGTCGAACAATTTCCCGGACGAAGCACAAGAGGACTCGCCGGGTGACGAGAAATCTTGTTCCCTACGCAGGCGCTAACCTGATCAGGTTCAACGGGATCCGAAATTATTCGATCTCAGCCTCATAGCAAGGCACCCCGACAAGAACCCGGCCAGTCTAGACACAACTGGCAAAGAACGCCAACACCGCGGCAAACACCATGATGAATGGCGCAAATACAGGGGCTTGGCCGATTGTTGTGAACCGATTGCGCAACTACACTCGCTTTGCCCTGCCGCGCCTTGACGCTACAGGGGCCGCGCCGTAGCCTTGGCGCGCACATTATTTCCATAATATTAATGCTAGGGATCGCCTCATGCTGCGCAAACTCTCACTGGCTATTGCCGTGTCTTGTGCGTCCAACGCAATGGCCTGGGCAGCAGAAGCGCCCTTGTCGACCAAAACCGATCTGGTCAGCGTTTACCAGGAAGCGGTCGACAACAACGCCGATCTGGCCGCCGCCCGCGCCCAGTACGGCGCACAGAAAGAAGTGGTGCCACAGGCCCGCGCAGGTTTGCTGCCGAACCTGTCCGGCGGTGCCGAAACGGCCAACGTGCGCACCTCGATTGATCAGCCTTCAGCCATCGCCAACCGCAGCGCGCATTCGTACCAAGCGACCCTCGCCCAACCGTTGTTCCGCGCCGATCGCTGGTTCCAGTACCAGGCCGCGAAGGACGTCAACGAGCAAGCCGCACTGCAACTCTCGGCAACCGAGCAGAACTTGATCCTGCAATCGGCGGAAAGCTATTTCAACGTGCTGCGCAGCCAGGACAATCTGGCCTCGACCAAGGCCGAAGAAGCCGCGTTCAAGCGCCAGCTCGACCAGTCCAACGAGCGTTTCGATGTCGGCCTGTCGGACAAGACCGACGTCCTGCAATCGCAAGCCAGTTACGACACCGCGCGGGCCAACCGCATCGTTGCGCAGCGTCAGGTCGATGATGCGTTTGAAGCGCTGATCACCCTGACCAACCGTCAGTACAACTCGATTCAGGGCATCGTTCACTCGCTGCCGATTCTGCCGCCAGCGCCGAACGATGCTAAATCGTGGGTTGATACGGCGGCGCGCCAGAACCTCAATTTGCTGGCCAGTAACTACGCCGTCAGCTCGGCGGAAGAGACATTGAAGCAGCGCAAGGCCGGCCACTTGCCGACCCTCGATGCTGTGGCCAAATACGAAAAAGGTGACAACGACGCCCTCGGTTTCGCCAACCCGAACTCGTTCGGCGCGCCTTACGGTGGCAACGTTGAACAGACCACCGTCGGCCTGCAACTGAGCGTGCCGATTTACAGCGGCGGGCTGACCAGTTCGCAAGTGCGTCAGTCGTATGCGCAGCTGGATCAGAGCGAACAACAGCGCGAATCGCTGCGTCGGCAGATCGTCGAAAACACCCGCAACCTGCACCGCGCGGTGAACACCGACGTCGAGCAGGTACAGGCGCGCAAGCAATCGATCATCTCCAACCAGAGCGCGGTGGAAGCCACGGAAATCGGTTATCAGGTCGGTACGCGCAACATCGTTGACGTGCTCGATGCGCAGCGTCAGCTGTACACCTCTGTGCGCAACTACAACAACACGCGGTATGACTACATCCTCGACAACCTGCGCTTGAAGCAGGCGGCGGGGACGTTGAATCCGGGTGATCTGGAAGATCTGCGACGCTATCTGAAAGCCGACTACAACCCGGACAAGGATTTCCTCCCGCCGGATCTGGCCAAGGCTGCGGAAGAGCAACTCAAGGCCCGCCCTTAAAAGCAAAAGATCGCAGCCTTCGGCAGCTCCTACATTGGAATGAATTCCCCTGTAGGAGCTGCCGAAGGCTCGGGCCGCGATCGGACGATCTTTTCGCTTTATTTGATCAGCCGCGCCAAGCCATCCAGCAACCGCTGCAACGCGCCCTGATTGCGGCGCATCACGGCCAGCCCGGCGTCGGCCATGCGTTGCGCATCACGCGGCAACTCGAACAAGCGCCGCACTTCCACCGCCAGCCCTTCGGCATCCTCCACTTCTGCCAACGCCCCGGCTTCACGCAACTGCGCGGCGATGTCGAGGAAGTTGAACAGGTGCGGGCCGCTCAGCACCGGTTTCGCCAAGGCTGCGGGCTCCAGCAAATTGTGCCCGCCATTAGCCACCAGGCTGCCGCCAACAAACGCACTGTCGGCCAAGGCATACAGAAACAGCAATTCGCCCATGGTGTCGCCAAGCAGCACCGACGTTTGCGCATCAACATTGGCCCAGGTCGAACGTCGCACCGTGGAGAAACCCTCACGCTGACACAGCTCGAACACCGAGTTGAAACGCTCAGGATGACGCGGCACCAGAATCAGCAACGCGTCCGGGTGATTGGCCAGCAAACGACGATGGGCATCAAGCACCACTTCGTCCTCGCCTTCGTGAGTGCTGGCGGCGATCCACACCGGACGCTCCAGCGCCTGCCATTGCCCGCGCAATTCGGCGGCGCGTTGCAGCAGCGCGGGGTCAATGGTCAGGTCGAATTTGATCGAGCCCGTCACCTCGACCGTTTCCGAACGCGCACCCAAATCACGAAAGCGCTGCGCTTCTGCCTCCGTCTGAATGGCGAAAAAACTCATCTCGGCGAGCATCGGCGCCGTCAGTTTGCGGAACCGCCCATAACCGCGCGCCGAACGCTCGGACAAGCGTCCGTTGGCCAACGCCACCGGAATCCCGCGTTTGGCGCACTGATGAATGTGGTTGGGCCACAACTCGGTTTCCATGATCACCGCGAGTTTCGGTTGCACGCGATCAAGAAACCGCGCCGCCGCACACGGCAAGTCATACGGCAGGTAGCAGTGCTGGATGCGCGGCTCGTTGGCGAACAGCGCTTGAATCCGCTCCGAACCGGTCGGGGTCATGCAGGTCACGGTGATCGGCAGGTGTGGATAACGTTGCAGCAGAGCGCGGATCATCGGCGCCGCAGCGATGCTCTCGCCCACCGACACCGCGTGCACCCAGATGCCGCCGGGTTGCAGCTTCGGCATCCCATAGGAAAAACGTTCGCCAATCCGCTTGGCATACGCCGGCGCCTTGCGCGCCCGCAGCCACAGCCGAATCGCCACCAATGGCAGCCCCAGGTAAAACAGCGCGGTGTAGAGAGTTCTATTCATGGCGGCGGAGTTTATCGACTTTTGTCGCCGATCGCCCGCAAGTGCACGGCAAAACGCTCCGCCAGCCAACGCGCCGCCGGGCCGAGCGGCTCGTCACGGCGCCAGACCAGTTCCACCACCAGCGCCGGCGGTGTCCATTCGCTGTCGAGTTCGACCATCAAACCTTGATAGGCCGAGTACTGCACGACGTGGCGTGGCAGCCACGCCCAGCCGAGATCGCGCACCAGCCATTCGGCCATCACGTAGTAGCTGTCGGCGCGCCACACCTGCGGGCTGGCCGGTTCGTTGCCGGGGTAGACACTGGTTTGGGTCGACATCAATAGTTGCCGATGCTGCGCCATCTGCTGACATGTGACGTAGCTCTGCGTCGCCAACGGATGATTGATCCCGCAGACAGTGACCATTTCCACGCTGCCAAGGACTCGACGCTCTAGCGCTTCGGGGATTTCGTCGTGATAGAACAGCAGGCCGAGGTCGGCGCGACGCTCTTCCAGTTTGCGCGCGACTTCACCTTGGGCGGCGCTGGTCAGTTGCACTTCGAGGCTGGGGAATTGCTCGGCCAGTGCGCCGAAACTTTCCACCAATGCCTGATAAGGCATCGCTTCATCCTGCGCCACGCGCAACTGCGCTTCCTGACCGCGCATCATCGCCATCGCCCGGCCGTTGAGGCGCTCGCACTGGCGCAGTACTTCCCGCGCCTCTTCGAGCAACGCCTCGCCCGCTTCGGTGAGGGTCGGCTGGCGACCGCTGCTACGCTCGAACAGGCTGACACCGAGATCGTCTTCGAGCATGGCGATGGCGCTGCTGATCGCCGACTGCGCCTTGCGCTGCTGCCGCGCCACGGCGGAAAACGAGCGCTGCTCGGCGACGCTGACAAACACCCGAAGCTGATCCAGATTCCACTGCATGCTGACTCACCAACCCATCTTCAGAACAGATAGGTAATGACTTTACCCCATCTGGGGAATCTCTAGAATGCCGGCTCAGTAAAGCAACGTTTCACCTTGAGGATTTGAACCATGAACGCCTACGCCTACCTGGCCATTGCCATTTGCGCCGAAGTGATCGCCACCGTGTCGATGAAAGCCGTCAAAGGCTTCAGCACGCCGCTGCCGCTGGTGTTGGTCATCGTCGGTTACGGCATCGCGTTCTGGATGCTGACGCTGGTGGTGCGCACGGTGCCAGTCGGCGTGGCTTACGCGGTGTGGGCGGGGATGGGGATTGTGATGGTCAGCGTCGCGGCGCTGTTTATTTATGGGCAGAAACTGGATGTGCCGGCGATGCTCGGGATGGCGCTGATCGTGCTGGGCGTCGTCGTCATTCAGCTGTTCTCGAAAACCGCCGGCCACTAATCGGCAAACACCTATCCCTGTAGGAGCAGAGCTTGCTCGCGAAGGCGTCGTGTCAGGCAAAAAATTCATCCCAGACACACCGCTTTCGCGAGCAAGCTTGGCTCCTACAGGTTTTGCATTCGTCGCATTGATCATCGACAAATCCCGCGCTTTGCCGAGTCTGTATACTGCGCCCTCGTCTTGAACACCTGAGGTCGTTGCATGCCATCCGTTATTTCCACCGACGTTCTGATTGTCGGCGCTGGTGTCGCCGGCCTCTGGCTGAACGCGCGTCTGCGCCGTCAGGGTTTTTCGACCGTGCTGGTGGAAAGCGCCAGCCTCGGTGGCGGGCAGACCGTGAAGTCCCAGGGCATCATCCATGGCGGCGCCAAATACGCGCTGCACGGTGCGCTGACCGGTGCTTCGGAAGCCATCGCCGACATGCCGCGCCGCTGGCGTGAAGCGCTGGCAGGAGACGGCGAGCTGGATCTGTCCGGCGTGCGCCTGCTCTCCGAAGCTCACTATCTGTGGTCGCCCGGCACCCTCGCCGGCAACCTCACCAGTTTCTTCGCCAGTAAAGCCGTGCGTGGCCGCGTTGATCAGGTCAAGGGCGAGCAACTGCCGCCGGCCCTGCAAGACAAACGCTTCAAGGGCAAGGTCTACCGCCTCGCCGAACTGGTGGTGGATGTGCCGAGCCTGGTGCAGCGTCTCGCCGATCTGGCGGGTGACGGTCTGCTCGCCGGACAAACCATCGAGCCGCTGCTGGAAGCGGGCGTGCTGGTTGGCCTGAAAGTCGATGGCCGCGAAATTCGTGCGCAACGCATCGTGCTCAGCGCTGGCGCCGGCACCGCGCAATTGCTCGAAGACCTCGGCCTGAGCCAACCGGCCATGCAACGTCGACCGCTGCACATGATCATCGCCAAAGGCCCGGGCCTGAAGCCGCTGTACGCGCACTGCCTGGGCGGCGGCACCAAACCGCGCATCACCGTGACCACCCATCCTGCCGCTGACGGTCAGTGGGTCTGGTACATGGGCGGCGACATCGCCGAAAGCGAAGGCGTGCACCGCGAACCCGCCGAGCAGATCGCCACTGCACAAAAAGAAATTGCACAGCTGCTGCCGTGGATCGACCTCAGCACCACGCAATGGACGACCCTGCGCGTCGACCGCGCCGAACCGCTGCAAACCGGGCTGACACGCCCCGATAATGCCTTCCTCGCCGAGCAGGGCCGGTTGCTGGTCGGCTGGCCGACCAAACTGGCGCTGGCGCCGGACTTCGCTGATCGCGTGATCGCTGCACTTGAGCGCGACGGCATTCAGCCCCACGCCAGCGAACCGTTACCGGCCCTGCCGAAACCACCGATGGGCGTTCCTGCCTGGGAGCAACTGCTGCCATGAGCCTTCCGAGCCTGCACGACTTCCACCGCCCATTGGGCAGCACCGGCCTGACGGTTTCGCCGCTGGGTCTGGGCACGGTCAAACTCGGCCGCGACCAAGGCGTGAAATACCCCAACGGTTTTCAGATTCCCGGCGACGACGAAGCGCGGATGTTGCTGCGCCAGGCGCGCGAACTGGGCATCAACCTGATCGACACTGCCCCCGCTTATGGTCGCAGCGAAGAACGCCTCGGCCCGCTGCTGCGCGATCAGCGTCAGGACTGGGTGATTGTCAGCAAAGTCGGTGAAGAATTTGCCGATGGCCTGTCGCACCACGACTTCAGCGCTGCGCATACACGCATGTCGGTTGAACGCAGTCTGCAACGTCTTGAAACCGATTTTATCGATCTGGTTCTGGTGCATTCCGACGGCAACGATATGGCGATCCTTCAGCACGAAGAAGTTTACGCAACCCTCGCCGCGCTCAAGGCCGAAGGCAAGATTCGCGGCTTCGGCTTCTCCGGCAAAACCGTCGAGGGTGGCTTGAAAGCGTTGGAGCATGGGGACTGCGCGATGGTCACCTACAATCTGAACGAACAGAGCGAGAAAGCAGTCATTGACTATGCTGCTGCCCACGGCAAAGCCATTCTGGTGAAAAAGGCGCTGGCCAGCGGTCACGTTTGCCTGAGTCCGGGAGTCGATCCGGTGCGCGCCAGCTTCGAGTTGTTGTTTGCCCAGCCAGGCGTAGCCAGTGCTATTGTCGGAACGATCAATCCGCTGCACCTCGCCCACAACGTTGCGACCGTAGCCCAAGTCCTTCGTGGTCACTGACGCCGCCCCGCGGCATTAAGCAGGAGCCGACATGCCGCGCACGCTCATCAGAAAGAACCCGAGCAACTTCAAAACCCTGCCACTGTTCGTCGAAGCCACGCCTGAAGGCCTGACCTATCAGAGCGTCGGCATGCCGCTGAATTTTTCCCAGACCCTGCAACGGCGCAAACCGGTGAGCGTGGCGGACCCCGAGCGTTTTTCGCTGGAACTGGCCAACCTCGGTGTGTCGGTGCGACTGACCCTGCATTGGCAGAATCGCGATTACTGGGTGCTGGTGCGTCAACGACGGCAGGATCGCGGCGACGTGGTGCTGAAACTGATTTCCGGTTATGTGCCGGCGCACGAACTGAATATTCCGCTGCACACGGCGATTCAGGAAATTGCTGAAGAGTGTTTGCTGGAAACCCCGGAAGGCTGGCTCGGCGGCCGATTCAACGATACGTGGCTGCCGGCGCCCTACTCGTCTGCCCTGCATTATCGTGAAGCGTTGCCGTTTCGTTTGTCGCCGCTGTCGGGTTCAGCGCGTCCGGTGCGCTGCGCCAATCTGCAATTGCAGGAACGGCCACGGGCTTATGTGCATTTGCCGACGGCGTCGCTGCAATTGATTTACGACCTGCGTCTAGACGTGCCCAAGGAAGCCAAATCCTTGAGCCTGTTTCATGTCGACGAGCGACTGGAAGGCGATCAACTGGTGGCGCGGCTGGATCGCAAGCGGCCCGATTTGTACCTGATGCCGTTGCAGGACGGTCAGCCGTTGCCGGAGTTGTACACCCTGAAAAAGGATCAACTGTACCCGGCGAGTACTCGCGGTTTATATCTGGCGGAAAGCTTTGCCCGTCAGGAGGGCTGGCTGGTGCGCGATGAGCGGATTCGCTGGAAGGACTGGTTGCGTCAACAAGGTCTGACGCCACCGGAGAAGACAACTGGTCTCGCGCGATTACGCGGCAAGGCCAAGCAATTGCTGAAGAAAATCGTACCGCGCAAGAAAGTGAATTCCTGAAAGCAAAAGATCGCAGCCTGCGGCAGCTCCTACAGGGGAATACATTCCAATGTAGGAGCTGCCGCAGGCTGCGATCTTTTGACCTTAATGACCGCGGATTTTTTCCACAATCGCCGTGGTCGAGCTGTTTTCCACCAGCCCCAGCACTTTCACCGTGCCGCCATAAGCGGTGACGATATCCGCGCCAACCACCTGATCAATGCCGTAATCCCCACCCTTGACCAATACATCCGGCTTGACCTCGCGCAGCAGGTTTTCCGGCGTGCCTTCAGGGAAGCTGATCACCCAGTCCACCGCGCCCAGACCGGCAAGAACCGCCATACGACGGTCGACGCTATTGATCGGACGGCCCGGGCCTTTCAGACGGCTGACAGAGGCGTCATCGTTGATCGCCACGATCAGGCGATCACCTTGCGCGCGCGCCTGTTCCAGATAGGTCACGTGGCCGGCATGCAGAATGTCGAAGCAGCCATTGGTGAAGACGATCCGCTCGTTGTGCGCACGGGCATCGTCAACCGCCAGCAGCAGTTGCTCCAGCCCCAGCACGCCACGCTCCGAACCTTCTTCGCGCTGGATTGCGCGACGCAGTTCCGGGGCGCTGATCGCCGCCGTACCCAATTTGCCAACGACGATGCCGGCGGCCAGGTTGGCCAGGGCCACCGCGTGAGGCAGTTCCTCGCCCGCCGCGATCGCTGCCGCCAACGTCGAAATAACGGTATCGCCAGCGCCGGTGACGTCGAACACTTCACGGGCACGTGCCGGCAAGTGCAGCGCCGGATGATCCGGGCGCAACAGAGTCATGCCGTGCTCGCCGCGGGTCACCAGCAGCGCGCCGAGCTCGAGGTCGTGCATCAGGGTCGCGCCCTTGCTCACCAGCTCGTGCTCATCGGCGCAACCGCCGACGATGGTTTCGAATTCGCTGAGGTTCGGCGTGATCAGGCTGGCGCCACGGTAGATCGAGAAATCCTTGCCCTTCGGATCGGCCAGCACCGGAATGCCTTTGGCACGCGCGGCCTGGATCAGCACCTGATGGTTTTTCAACGCGCCTTTGCCGTAGTCCGACAGCACCAGCACCTTGATGCCTTCGAGCAAGTCTTCGACCTGCGAGGCCAAGGCCAATGCATCAGTGGCAAACGGTTCTTCAAAGTCGATACGCAGCAATTGCTGGTGCCGGCTCATGACCCGCAGTTTGACGATAGTCGGCTGATGCGCGATGCGCTGGAACAGGGCACGAACACCCGCACCTTTGAGACTGTTGCTCAGGCTGTCGGCAGCTTCGTCATCGCCGGTCACACCGACCAGCGACGCCGGCGCACCCAGCGCGGCAATGTTCAAGGCAACGTTGGCAGCGCCGCCCGGACGGTCTTCGATTTGCTCGACTTTAACGACCGGCACCGGCGCCTCAGGGGAAATCCGTGAGGTACCACCATGCCAGTAACGGTCGAGCATGACATCGCCGACCACCAAGACAGGGGCTTGATCGAATCGCGGCATGGACAACTTCATGGAGCAACCCACATACAAAATGAACAGGGGCGCGATATTAACACAGGGTTGGCGCCGGCTTGCGCGCAGGCTGCAACAGGATGAAACAGGTGGGTTTTCTGCTCATTTTTTGAGCACAGCACCCGCCACACGCTGAACGACAGTTGCAAACACCTTGCCCCTTATTCGTAGCCCAATAATTCATAGTCACGGGCGTAAACCTCACGTACCCGTTGCCGGGTGAGCGCCGTGCAGAATTGTCGCGCAGGCATGGGCTGGCGTTGTCGAGAACTGTTGAGGTGAGGCAACCGGCCCGCCACGCCCAAATGTTCGCAGACCAAGTGAAAATCGCGCTGCAGATGCTCCTGATAGCCGATGAAGTCCAACGCCAGATGCCCGAGTGAATCGGTGAGGAAGTCGGTTTGCGCGGCGAAGTGCAATTGTCGCGTGATGTTTTCGGGGTGCAACCAGCGGGCGACGAAATCATCGAAGTCGCGAAACTGCCGCACCAATTGCTGCGCGGAGTGATCGCGACCACTCAACTCGTTACCGCGCAGAAACGCATACGCCGAGTAGGCCCGCTCCAGCGGGTCACGCACAAAGGCAAACTTGAAGGTGGTCGAAAACTGCCTGGGGAATTGCTCTTCGTACCAGTACAACGGCAGATGCCCCGGACGCCAGCCGTCGAACATCGCTTCGCAGACACTGCTGCCGGCGCACTTGGGCACATGAATGAATAAACAGGAGTGCTGCTGAAAAGCCTTTGGAAACGCCACGCTGGCCGACATCGACTTGTTCACGACCTGCCGATCAACCACCGACAAGCGCCCCAGCAGGAAGGCCCGCTGCGGTTTGGGCAGCAGTTTCCACAGATAGCGTTGCAACATGAGAGTACCCGCGCGACGGGGATGTCCCCCTCGATAGATGTAAGAGTTCGTTGAGGAACCTTAACAAGCGCGGTGCCCGGTTTTATGCCGGTTTGGTCAAGAAGGGTAAAGGTCTGGATACAAACAACGTCCCACAGCTGCAATGCAGTTTCCCTGTAGGAGCTGCCGAAGGCTGCGATCTTTTGATCTTGCTTCTATGAAAACAGATCAAAAGATCGCAGCCTGCGGCAGCTCCTACCGGACCGCGTGAACATTATCAGGCGATGTCTTCAGCCGGGGCATCGAGGCCCATGGCGTTCAGACGCGCGTAGTAACCGTTCTGCGCCAGCAATTCATCGTGGGTGCCGCGTTCAACAATGCGGCCCTGATCCATGACCAGAATCAGGTCAGCCTTCTCGATGGTCGACAGACGGTGCGCGATCACCAGCGTGGTGCGGCCCTTCATCACTTGATCCAGAGCCGCCTGAATGTGCCGTTCCGATTCAGTGTCGAGGGCCGAGGTGGCCTCGTCGAGAATCAACAGCGGCGCGTTCTTGAGCAACGCACGGGCAATCGCCAGACGCTGACGCTGACCACCGGAAAGCAGCACGCCGTTCTCGCCAACCTGAGTGTCGAGGCCTTCAGGCAGTTGCGCGATGAAGTCCATCGCGTAGGCATCACGCGCGGCTTTCTCGATGTCTTCACGCGGCGCGCCGGCCAGATCGCCATAGGCGATGTTGTTGGCCACGGTGTCGCTGAACAGGGTTACGTGCTGAGTCACCTGAGCGATATGACGACGCAGGTTGAGCAGTTTGTAGTTTTCGACTTCCACACCGTCGATAAGGATTTCGCCCTTGTCGTGGTGATAGAAGCGCGGAATCAGGTTGGCCAGCGTCGACTTGCCGCTGCCGGAGCGACCAACCAGCGCAACCATCTGCCCCGGCTCAACGCTGAAGCTGATGTTGTCGAGCACCTGACGCTCGGTGTCCGGGTAGGTGAAGCTAAGGTTGCGCACGTCCAGACGACCGGTGACCGCATCGCGCTCGACCGTGCCGGTGTCGACTTCAGGCGCAACATCCAGCTGCTCGAAGATGCTTTCCGCACCGGCCACACCTTTCTGGATGGTCGAGCTGACCTCGGACAATTGGCGAATCGGCTTCGGCAGCAAGCCCGCCAGGGTGATGTAGGCGACCATGTCACCAGCCGAAGCGTCACCGCGCAGGTACAGCACGAGGAACATCAGCACGGCCATGGCGCTGTAGATCACCAGTTGCAGCATCGGCGTGTAGATCGCACCGGTGCGGGTCATGCGCAGCTGTTTGTCGGTGTTGCTCTGGCTGGCCTTGAGGAAGCGCTTCTCTTCGTAGACTTCGCCGCCGAAGCTGCGCACCACGCGATAACCCTGAATGGTTTCCGACGCCACGTGAGTGACGTCGCCCATGGCCAGCTGGATTTTCTTGCTCTGTTTGCGGAATTTCTTGCTCGCAGTGCGCACCATCACGGCGATCAGCGGCAGGATCGCGACCATCACCAGCGTCAGCTTCCAGTTCATGAACAGCAGGGAGGCGAACAGGAAGATCACCGTCATGCCTTCACGGATTACGACCTTGATCGCATCCGTTGCCGCCCCCGTGACCATGGTCACGTTGAAGGTGATGCGGGAAATCAGATGACCGGAGTTATGCTTGTCGAAGTAGCGGTTCGGCAGCACCAGCAGGTTATTGAACAACTGCACGCGCAAGTCATGCACCAGGCCTAAGGAAACCTTGGCCAGAAAATAGTTGCCCAGATAAGATCCCAGACCCTGCCACGCCGCGATCAGGATGATCAGCAACGGTACGGCCTGCAGCAGTTGCAGGTCACGCAGGTAAGGCACGGTCGGGAACAGCACGGCTTCCGGGTTCGACAGGCCGTCGACGAAGTACTTGAGAATGTAACCAAGCATCGGCTGGGTCGAAGCGAAAATCAGAAAACCGACGATGCTGATCAGAAACAGACTGATGTACGGCCGAACATAGCCGAGCAGGCGGAAGTAGATTTTCAAGCTCGAGGGGCTTGCGGCAGGACTGGAGTCGGTCATATCACGCGAAGAGTCGATAAATAAGGACGCCGACTTTAACACAGCTTCTTCGGGGTTCTGGCAATCGGCGAAAGGCTGTTATTGTTAGACACCTTTTTAAGCATCAAATAGCCATCATCCGAATGGTCGATCAACTTCTTCAGGATTGAATCTCTCAGCATGCAACTTCGCGGCTTCAGCAGTACGTCCAATCGAGTCTTCGACTTCATTAGCCTGTGGATACTTCCCGTCGGCTATTTCCTGCTCCTGTGCGCGCTGTTCTTTTTGCCGGGCCGAAGTCTGCATCACAAGCTGTTTTACGGCTTGTTCAGCATTCCAACGCTGATCGCCCTGTGCCTGCGCCCACGTGAACTCAAAGAATTACTGCGTGAACCGATCTTCGTCTCGCTGTTGATATTTGTCGCCTGGGCGCTGCTGAGCCTCAGTTGGGGGCCGCGCGAAGAAGGCCTCGCCGGGATGTTCAAACCGTCATTGCACACCTTGCTGCTGTTTGCCGGCACCTATCTGCTGGTGCGTTATCGCAGTGAGATTCTGCAACCGTTGATGTTCGGCGCGGCGCTGGTGGCCCTGGGCGCAACAATCTGGTTCCTGTTTCGTTTTGCCCACATGTATCAACCGGGCATGCGCCTGATCGGCGGCGGAGCCTTCGACAACCCGCTGCTCAGTTCTCACTTGTTCGGTTTTTTCGCCGCCTATTGGCTGAGCGTGACCATGACCTGCAAACGCCGCCAGATGATGTGGCTGAGTGTGCCGGCAATGGCAATCATGTTCATGGCGGTCATTGGCACCGGCTCCAGAACGCCGCTCGTAGCGCTGACCATGGCCGCGTTGTGGCTGTGCTTCATTTGCTGGAACCGTCGCTCGATAGGCTTGTTGATCGGCCTGGCGCTCAGTGGCGTGACGGTCGCCGTTCTGTTTGCACAAATGATCATCGAACGTGGCGATTCGTATCGACTGGAAATCTGGAAGCAAGTACTGCACATGATTGCCGACCATCCCTGGATCGGACATGGTTACAGCGCCACGTTGTCCGTCGACCCCGGCGTCGGCATCAATTTCCAGGAGCCGCACAGCTTCGTGCTGGGCGTTCTCTATTACGTCGGCATTGTCGGCCTGCTGCCATGGCTGTTCTTCATTTTCTGGGGCTTGTTGAGCAGTTGGCGTCAGCGCGTACAACCACTGTTGATCGTTGCCTCGACGCTGCTGATCTTCGGCATCGGCGCCGGCCTCACCGAAGGCGGCGGGATCATTTCGCGGCCCAAGGAGCACTGGTTCCTGCTGTGGATCCCGTTGGCACTGATCGCGGCACTGAGCATCAATCAGCGTGCGCGACGACTGCTAACCCTGCCGGTGCAAAAACTCTCTGCGACTGACCTGCAGCACTTGAGCAATGGCGCTCAGGTCATAGAAGAAGACGGCCTCGGCCCGAAAGTCCTGCGCCTGACCGATGGCAGCTTCCTCAAACTGTTCCGCCGTCGCCGCTGGTACACCTCGGGCAGTTTCAATCCGTATTCCGAGCGCTTTGCCGTCAACAGCGAACAGTTGCGCCTTATGGGCATTCCCACCCCGCAAGTGCTAAATCTTTATCGCCTCAACGATGGCAGCAGCGCCGTGCATTACGCCCCGCTGCCTGGCCACACGTTGCGTCAGGTATTGCAGAGCATTACCGCACCGGCCGTCCGTCAGGCGCTGGTCGAGCGCTTTGGCAAATTCATGGCGCAACTGCATGAAAAAGGCGTGTATTTCCGCTCGCTGCACTTGGGCAACGTGTTAGTGCTGGAGGATGGCGAGTTCGGTTTGATTGATCTGGCCGACCTGCGCGTTTACCCTAGCCCGCTCAATCTTTCCCTACGTCAGCGCAATCTGCGCCATATGCAACGTTACACCGTCGACAAGCGCTGGCTGTTCGAGGATCATTTCGAAGCGCTGCTTCAGGGCTACGCTGTGATGGCGTCGCAATCTGCGGTGGATAATCTGCACAGGCAAGTGCTGGCCGGCAACACTGCGGCCCGAGTTCATTGATGATCGAAACCAACCCCCTCATTGCGCTGGTAGCCTATGCGCTGGCCATCGTATCCGCCGCGCTTTTGTTGCGCGTCGTACCGAAAATCGCCCGCCACCTGCAGCATTCCGGTGAAAGCCGCTATGCCAGCATCGATGGCCTGCGCGGCTACTTGGCCTTTGGTGTGTTCGTACACCACGCCGTCATTACCTGGATCTTTCTGCGCACTGGCGAGTTCGGCTTTCCGCCGAGCAACTTCTACTCGATGATCGGCCAGGGCAGCGTTGCGCTGTTCTTCATGATCACCGGCTTCCTGTTCTGGAACCGTCTGCTGACCCAAGGGCGCCAGCACGACTGGCTGGCCTTCGGCATTTCACGGGTATTTCGTCTGTATCCGCTGTACCTGCCGCTGATGTTGATCGTCTTCGTCACCGTGTTCCATTTGCAGAACTGGGAACTGAAAGAGCCTGGCAGCGCACTGTTCAAACAGATTCTGGCGTGGCTGACCTTCGACCGTCCGGACATCAACCAATACCCGCAAACCGGCATGCTGATTTCCAACGTCACCTGGACGCTGGCCTATGAAGTGTTCTTCTATCTGGCGCTGCCACTGGCCGGGATGGTGTTCATCTATCGCGGCAGCTGGATACAAGTGGTGCTGTGCCTGATCGGCATTTACGCGCTGTATCAAGTGGTCGGCTGGGAGCACTCGCTGAAGAAACACTTCCTCGCCAGTTTTCTCGGTGGCATCGCCGCGGCGTACTGGATTCGCAAGCCTGCGCTGGTGGCCTGGAGCCGCACACGTCTGGCGGGCGTGATTGCCGTGTTGGCGCTGGTGATTGCGTTCACAGCGTTCAACCGTGCGTTCAAGACCGGGCCGCTGTTCCTGCTGTCATTGTTTTTCGTGATCGTGGCGTCGGGCAACAGTCTGTTCGGTGCGCTCAAGCCACGCAGCATCCGCTGGCTCGGCGAGATCAGCTACAGCACCTATCTGCTGCACGGTTTTGTGTTGTGGCTGATGGTGCAGCGTCTGCCGCTGCTGCTGAATCTGGATGCGCGGGAGGCGGATGTCTATCTGCCGCTGATCGCGATCTGCACCTGCCTGCTGATTCTGATCAGCAGCCTGAGCTTTCTGTACATCGAGTTGCCGGGCATGGCCGCCGGCAAGAAGGTGTTGCAGTGGATTCGCTCGCGGCAGAAAGGCGATAAGCCGCTCTCGGAGAAAGTCGCCCGCTAAGCGCGGGCGACAGCTGTTTCAGCTCTTTTCCTGCGGCGAAAACAGTAACCGCCCAAGACCGCGCCAGGTCTTCTTGTTCCACGCCTTGAACGGGATCTGCTTCAGCAGCTCCCACGCCAGCTTGCGATTGCGGTTGGCGGTTTTCAGGAACATCGAATTCAGCGCCTTGTAGCGCACTTCGTCGTACAGCGGATGATCGCTGAACAGCGCATAGATACGCAGAATGCTTTCGATCATGAAGCGGTGATTCTTGTACGAGTTGGTCGCGTGCTTGCGATAGCGCGCCATCACCACGTTCAAGCCATCGATGAAATAACCGGCGCGGGTCACCTTCAGTTCGATGTAGAGGTCTTCGAGGCGAATCGTCGGGTCGAAGCCACCGACCTTGTCCAGCGCTTCGCGGCGAATCATCAGGGTCGGGGCTGGTGGATACGGTTTGCGCTCAAGGAACATGTCGTCGAAATCCAGACGACGGAACGGCACATCACGGCGCTGACGCTTTTCCGGGTAGAGGTTGCCGTCGGCGTCCATCAATTCGATGTTGCCGGCACAAATCCCCACTTCCGGCTTGCCGTCCATATACGCCACCTGAATCGCGATGCGCTCCGGGTACATGATGTCGTCGGAGCCGAATGGCACGATCAAGCTACCCTTGGCCCGCGCGATGGCGCCGTTGAGCGTATTGGTCAGGCCCTGATTCTGCTGCACTCGAAAATCGAAACCGTACTGCGCCTGCAAGGCACTGATGCGCTCGACGCTGTCGTCCTTCGAGCCGTCATCGACCACCAGCAATTCGATGTTCTGGTAGGTCTGATTGATGACACTGAGGATGCTCTCCTCGATGTACGGGCCGTGGTTGTACGAGGCGATGATCACGGTGACGAGGGCGTTCGCTTCGCTCATGGCTTCTTGTTCGCTCAAGGCTGTTTGCTCGCCCATGGCTTTCTGCTCGCTCATGGCTGCTCCTTGCGTGCCTGTTCCAGGCCAGAGTCGATCAGATTGAGGTACTTCTGACGGAACACCTCGATGTCATGTTGTTCTTGCAGATAGCGGTAGGCTTGCTCGCCCTTGGCCTTGAGTTCGTCGTCGGACAGAGCGAGGTACTGATCCAGCGCCGCGACAATACTCGGCACATCCTTGGGCGTAATCGCCAGACCGCCAGCGCCTTCAATCAGCGGCACCATCGCCGGCACGTTCGAGGCGATCACCGGCAAATGTCCGCTCATGCCTTCCAGCAAGGCCAGACCCAAACCTTCGGCCAGCGACGGCATCGTCCAGATATCAAACGCGCGCACGTATTGCAGCGCGTTTTCTTTGAAACCCAGCAAGTGCGCACGACCGCTCAGGCCCAGTTGTTCGATCTCGGCAGCCAGCGGTGCTTGCAGGCGCCCGGCACCGATGATCGCCAACTGCGTGTTCGGGTATTTGTCTTTCAGCGCGGCAAATGCCTGCAACAGATAGGTGTGACCCTTGACCGAAACCAGCCGCCCCAACGCGCCGATCAGGCGCACATTCGGGTCGATGCCGAGCAGCTCACGCGCCTTTTCGCGGCTGTGCTGCAAACCTTCGGCCTGTTCGATGTCGATGGCGTTGGTGATGGCATACGTGTTCTGGTCGGTGAAACCGCAATCGCAGTCCAGCAAGTACTGTTTAACCGCCGGCGAAACACCGACGAAGCGCCAGTGCCGATCAATCAGCCGCTGCGTTTGACGACGACGATAGAAGCGGTCGTACTCGCCGAAACCATGGGAGATGCCAATGCACAGCGGCACCTTCAACCAGCGGTTCAGGGTGAGCATCATGTTCACCGGTTTGAAGCGGTTGCAGATGACGACGTCGAACTTTTCCCGGCGGCAGAACTTGTACAGTTCCCACATCGCGCGCAGGCGCATGCCTTTCAGGGATTTGTCGGAAAACTCGAAATACACCGAGCGATCGGCGCGGCTGACTGGCTCGCCAGGTGCGGGTTTGCCACGCAGGAACGCTGCGGTGATTTCATAGCGATCCGACGGCAACGCCTTGACGATCTGCTCGGCAAGGTCAGCGAAATCATGGGCTTTGACGTTGTAGTCAGGCTGCAACTGCAGCACCTTCGACCGTTGACTCATAACTCTCCCCGATTAACGCCTGATTCACCCGGTTTCAGCAGCCACAGCAATTCCTGGCGTCTGACCGCTTTTCGAAAAAATTCGTTTTCGCCGTACACCGACGGCGCGCGACCGGCCAGCAAACGCTGGATCACGCGGCGCAAACGGCGTTTGAACGGCGCTGGCGGCTGCAAGTCATGCATCATGCCCAGCGCCATGGCTTTGTCGCGTTGCTGTTCGATAGTCAGTGGCAGGCACAGCGGCTGCATCGGTACGGCGCCATCGAACGCTGGCGGCAGCGCGATGCCTGCACCGGCATTGCCCATCGGCCAGCGATCGTTGTCGTGCAAATGGTTGGCGTAGCCGAGCAGGGTTGGCTGCCAGTCCAGAGTGTTCAGCACTTGCAGCACGGCTTGCTGGCTGCACAGATGATCAGGATGCGGATCCAGCGTCGGATGCGGCAGGACGATCACGTCCGGACGTGCGCGCAGCAGCACTTCGCGCAGGTCGGCCAGCAGATTGTTCCAGGTCGGCGCGCCATCGACATCGCTCGGCAAGCTGAACGGGTTCAACTGGCGGAACAGGCGGGTATCGCTCAGATCGGCTTCGCGTGAAGCCATCGCTTGATTCGGCGCCGCCTGCATCGCTGCCAGTTGCAGACAGAAGTAACCAAGTTGCACGCAGTTTTCCGCCGGCACACCGGCCCAGCGCGGCACGGCGAGGCTGTCCCAGGCGCGCAACCGGCCCTTGAGCCGCGCGGCTTCGACCTTGTTCAGGCCCATCTGCTGATAATGCTCGGCTTCGATTTCGCCAGCGGTCAGGGTGACGATCCAGGCTTCATCGGCCTGGCTGTACAAACCGTAGGCAGCCAGCTCGGCGTCGTCGGCGTGCGGTGCGATGACCATCACTCGTGAACGGCGATAATCGGTTTGCTCCAACGCCCACAAAACCGGTTCACCGGAGACGCGACAGAAGCGCCCGCGCAAACGCAGCACACCTTGCGACAAGGCTTGCGCCTGACCGCTGAGGTTCAGATAGCGCAGACCGTTGACGCCGCGCTCGAAGGTTTGCGCATCAGGATTCGTACCGCCCACCAATTCGATACGCGGATCGAAGAAGCGGCCCAGCCACGTGCTTTTGACCTGCACCGCGAGAATCAGCGTGGCGTCATCCATCACCATCACGCCGTCATCCAGACGCAATTGCTCGCCGTTCAGATGCACTTTCGGCTGTGGCGTAAACGGTGGAAAGCTGTACTGGTAATCGTCTTTCGGCGAATAGAACAAATGATCGGCGAACCACGCCTCATGGGCGACCCAGCCGATCACCGCGAGCAGCAACGGCAACCACCAAGCGACCAAAACGCCGATCGCGATCAACACGATCAACGCAATCAGCAGGCCGATACGTTTGTTGCGCCGGTGGCGCTTGAGCAGTTGCTGTTTGCGGCTCATGGGCGGGCTCATACGGTGAACACCGGCACAGGATTGCACCAGCGATCCTTGTATTCACGGTCGGCGCGACCGAAGGAAAAGCGCAGCGGCTTGTTCAGCGCGCGCGCATGTTCCCAGGCGCTTTGCGTATTGAGGAAGCTCAACACGCTGCCGGGACTGAATTCACGGGTTTCGGGGTCGACGCCGCCGTTGATGTATTCGACGCTGATCCACTCCGGCGCTTCGACGCGGTACACCAATTGAATGGCAATCGGCGCCTCGTTGAGGAAGATCACCGAACCGATCAGCAACTCACGCAACAGCTCGATGACATCAGCCATGCGCGCCGCGCCGGTAGCGGGGAAACCCCAGCGGCGCTGAAACAGATCGCAGTAGATCGCCGCCAGCTCAACGCTGGAGAAGTCGCTGACCGGACGCACCACGCCGCCCGCCTCTTCCAGCAGACGCAATTCGCGGCGCTGGTTGTAACGAAACTTCTTCGACAGTTCTTCCGGGGTGCGGGCCATGGCCAGTTGCTCGGTCTGCAACTTCATGCCGCTGAAGCGACTTTCGTTGAGCGCCGACAGGTAGCGCGCGCGATGGCGCAGCGGGGCTTGGACATCGACGGCGGCCGGCAGGATCAACTCGGCGTTACCGAGGTCGAACAGGCCTTTTTTGCCGTTGCGCTTGAGCACGTCCTTGGACAGCGCGAGATCACGGCCCCAGGTCGGGATCGCCGCTTTGATTTCGCCTTGCTGCTCCCAGGCCAGATAGCGCACCGGGATGCCAGCCAGATCGGCCAGACGCTCAACCACCAGCGGATGCGTGGCGACACTGCCGCCGAAACGCTGCCAGGTGGTTGCATAGGTCGAGGCGTCAACGGGCGACCAGCCACGTTCGCGCCAGCCTTGGAATCGGTTGAGCATCAGCCCCTCGGTGCCAGATCGATAACTTGCGGCAGACGCCAGAAGGTGTCGCGCACCGCACGGTCGGAGAATTGCTCACGCAGACGTTCGAGCATCATCTCGGCGCACTGATGGCGCTGTTGATCATCCATACCAGCCAAATGTTGCAAGCCCTGGGCAAGACGCTCGGCATCGCCCAGCGGGAACAGAATGCCCACGCCTTCGACGACTTCCTTCGCCCCGCCACACGCGGTGGCCAGCAACGGTACGCCGGCGGCCATGGCCTCCAGCAGCACCATGCCGAACGGTTCGTGATCGGAGCTCAGCGCGAAGACATTGAAGGCGCGGAAGTAATTGCGTGCGTCCGGCACCTGACCGAGGAACAGCACGCGATCGCCGATACCCAGCTCTAGCGCCAGCTCTTTGAGAACCTGTTCCAGACGGCCCTTGCCGAGAATCACCAGTTGGCTGTTATCGGGCAACCCCGGCAGCGCGGCGGCGAAACCTCGCAGCAATGTCGCCTGATCCTTGTCCGGGTGCAGTCGACCAACGTTGCCGACAATCCACGCATCCGCCGCCAGCCCCAAGGTCTCGCGGGCTTCGCGGGCGGACACCTGAGCAAATTGCAGCGCAGGCAGATCGATACGGTTGTACAGCGTCTGAATCCGCGTTTGCGGCCACTTCGGCAGGCAACGACGCATGTCGTCACGCACCGCATCGGACACACCGAGCAGGCTCAGACGTTTACGGAAAATGTGCGCAAACAGCTTGCGCGTACGGCGTTGGTAATCACCAAACGCGTGATGCACGCCAATCACCGGCAGCGACGTGCCGAGCAAGGCGATGTAGATCGGCTTGAAACGATGGGCGATGCAGAAACTGAAATTGCGTGAAGCGGCGATCTTGCGCAGATCGCCGATGGCGCCCAGCTTCAGGCCACGAATGGCCTTGGAGCTGTATTCCATGAACAACACTTCATCGGAGGCACACGCCGCAGCCACCTCGCTATCGGCGGCCCCGGTCAGAAAGACCGTGGTCACCCGATAACCGGTGCCCGCGAACAGGCTGGCGTACTGCCGTGCGCAGTCGAGGAACGGCCCGTCATAGCCGTGACAGAACTGCAACACATGGCGTTCAGCCGAGCGAGTCATAAGCGTTTGCGCCCTCTTTGACCACCAGAATGTCTTCCATGATCAGGTACTGCAGATCGGAGCCGAAGAACATGTTCAGCGCGTCGGTCGGCGAGCAGATCATCGGTTCGCCACGACGGTTGAGCGAAGTGTTCAGCGACACACCATTGCCGGTGAGGACTTCGAGCGCTTTCATCATGTCGTAGTAGCGCGGGTTGTATTCGCGCTTGAGCACCTGGGCACGGGACGTACCGTCTTCATGGACGACTTCCGGCACACGGGTTTTCCACTCATCCGCGACTTCGAAAGTGAAGGTCATGAACGGCGCCGGGTGATCGATCTTGATCATCTGTGGCGCAACGGTGTCGAGCATCGACGGGCAGAAAGGCCTCCAGCGCTCGCGGAACTTGATCTGATGGTTGATGCGGTCAGCCACGCCAGGAATGCTCGGGCAGCCGATGATCGAACGGCCACCGAGTGCGCGCGGACCGAACTCCATGCGGCCCTGGAACCAGGCCACCGGGTTGCCATCGACCATGATCTTGGCGATCTGCTCAGGCATGTTGTCGAGCTTGCGCCAGGTCGGCTTGTTCTCGTGACGGGCGCACGCGGCGATCACGTCTTCGTTGCTGTACGACGGCCCGAGGTAGACGTGTTCCATCTTCTCGACCGGTACGCCACGGGCGTGCGACACGTAAGCGGCGGCGCCAACAGCGGTGCCGGCATCGCCGGACGCAGGTTGTACGAACAATTCTTTAACGTCATCGCGGGCGATGATTTTCTGGTTGAGCTTGACGTTCAACGCACAGCCGCCGGCGAACGCGAGTTTGCCGGTTTCCTTGAGGATGTCGCCCAGGTAGTGGTCGATCATCTGCAGCGAGATCTTTTCGAACAGCGCTTGCATGCTCGCGGCGTAGTGAATGTACGGCTCGTCAGCGATGTCGCCTTCGCGTTTCGGGCCCAGCCATTCGATCAGCTTCGGCGAGAAGTAGAAGCCTTTGCCCTTCTCTTTGTAGCGACGCAGGCCGATCACGTTGGCGTAGTCGGTGTTGATCACCAGCTCGCCGTTCTCGAACGAGGCCAGACGCGAGAAGTCATATTTGCTGGCGTCGCCGTACGGCGCCATGCCCATGACCTTGAACTCACCGTCGAGCATCTCGAAACCGAGGAACTCGGTGATCGCGCCGTACAGGCCGCCGAGGGAGTCCGGATCGAAGAATTCCTTGATCTTGTGGATCTTGCCGTTTTCGCCGTAACCGAAGAAGGTCGTGGCGTACTCACCCTTGCCGTCGATGCCGAGAATCGCGGTTTTCTCTTGGAAACCCGAGCAGTGGTAGGCGCTGGAGGCGTGAGCCAGGTGGTGCTCGACCGGCTCGATCTTGATCTTTTTCGGATCAAAACCCAGTTGCTCCAGGCACCAGACGATCTTGTTGCGATAGCGCTTGTAGCGGCGGTTGCCCATCAGAATCGCGTCAAGAGCGCGATCCGGTGCGTACCAGTAGCGCTTGGCGTAGTGCCAGCGCGCCTCACCGAACAGGCTGATCGGCGCGAACGGAATCGCTACCACGTCAACGTCGGACGGCTTGATGCCAGCCTGCTCAAGGCAGAACTTCGCCGATTCGTAGGGCATGCGGTTCTTTGCATGCTTA
Organism: Pseudomonas rustica; assembly: GCF_049959085.1. Classification (NCBI taxonomy): domain Bacteria; kingdom Pseudomonadati; phylum Pseudomonadota; class Gammaproteobacteria; order Pseudomonadales; family Pseudomonadaceae; genus Pseudomonas; species Pseudomonas rustica. Next base: position 5,052,254 of record NZ_CP188200.1, read on the forward strand.
TCGCGTACGAAGCGCTCTTCCTCAGCCGCCGCCACCAACTTGCCGTCGATGTACAAGGCTGCTGAAGGATCATGGCTAAGGGCGCCGGACAGGCCAAGAATCGTCAATGCCACAGGGGTCTAGCCTCTTTAGTCTGCATGCAGGCGCAAGGCGCCTTGAAAATTGAAGTGCCCTCGCACCGGGCGAGAGACAGCTAAAGGGCGGGATTATAGCGTAAACGTGGCGGGAATGACCCAGAGCTATTTGCCGAACAGCGGTGAGGATCAAAAGATCGCAGCCTTCGGCAGCTCCTACAGGAAATCGCATTCCAAATGTAGGAGCTGCCGAAGGCTGCGATCTTTTAAGTCTTCAGACTCGATCAATACTTTTCGGCAAGCGCTGATCAATCACTTGATACAGCGCGCTGCTCTCGGGCCAGTTGCGCATGAAGCGTGCGCGGTCGCGGGCGTAGGCCGGGGCGAAGCTGCTGGCGGAGCGGTGTTGGCACATCGAGTCGAGATCGATCAGCGCCCAGCGATCGTCCTGCCAGAACAGGTTATGGCCCTTGAAATCGCCATGACTGATGCGTTCGGCGATCAGGCGGGCGAACAGTTGATCCAGCGCCTGCAGCTCGGATTCCGGCGCGTTGCCGTTTTCAACATACGGCGCAAAGCGCTCGATGATGTCCGGGCCCGGCAGGTATTCGGTGATCAGATAAGCGCGGCTGCGCAGCCACAGAAAGCGTTTTTCCAGCACGGCCAGCGGTTTCGGCGTGGCGATGCCGAGGAACGCCAGACGATTGCCTTCACGCCATGAGTGCCAGGCGCGGCTCGGGCGCCAGAAGCGTTTGAGCCAATGAGCAAAATTCTTGATGTTGTAGCGCTTGATCACCAGTTTGCGCCCGGCCACTTCAACCTTGCCGACGCTCGCCGCGCCGCCGGTTTTGTACAAATGGCCCTGATCGAGCAACGCATCGGCCTGTTCCAGCACCGGCGCCATCGCCGCTTCTTCCTCACGACGAATAGCACGTAGCGCGAATGCTCCGCGCTGCACGGCAAACAGCGTGCACTCGCGACCGACCTTGATCAGGTAATCGCGCAAACGCCAGGCGCGCACTTTGTCGATCTGCTTCTGCAACGCTTCCAGCGGCAACGCGTGTTCGCCGTTGCTCAGCAGGTAATACACCAGCAATTCTTCGGTAAATGGCTCCAGCGCCTTGGGCAACTGGGCGAAAAACACACCGAGATTTTCCAGCACTTTCTGCCGCGACAACGGCTGACCGGCGGTTTCCGCGCAGATGCCGGCACCGTCGATCAGATACAACTGGCCGCCATGGCGCAGCAGATTGTCGAGGTGCAGGTCTTCCTGCCAGAGGCCTTTGCTGTGCAACTGCGCAATCGCGCCGAGTGCGTCGCCCAGCACCGCCGATTGTTCATCCGCCAGCACCGGCAACGACTCGACCTTTTGCCAGGCATCGCCAAGGCTTTCAGCGTCTTCAAGGAATTCGAACAGCAGCCAGCCGCCCTCGCCGTCCTTCAAGCCATCGGCCAGCAGCAGCGGCGTGGTCAGGCCTTGTGCCGCCAGCAGCTTCACGCCATTGAGTTCACGCTGAAAATGCCGCGCCGCCTTGCTGCCGACCAGCAACTTCGCCAGCACTGGCCGCCCGCGCCAGACCCCGGCACCGACATAACGCTGCCCCGGCAGCACCCGCAGCAGACTTAGCAGCTGCAAATCGGCAGGCCCGGCGGCATCGGCCAGGGAAATCGTCAACGGCAGACTTGGCGTGCGCCCGGCGTTTTTCAGGTCGGACAACTGCATCAGCGAGTCTCCTTGCGACTGCGCCGCGCGGTCAGACGCGTAACCCAGGCGTCGACCAACGAACTGTCGGTCGCCTGATCGACATAAGCCGCAAGCAGCTCGCGCAGTTGCGCCTCGTTCCATTGCGGCGCACGGCGCACCAGCGGTTCCAGATCCTTGACCCGATCGCGCATGCCCCACAGCAGTGGCCGGGTTTTCTCCAGGTCGATCAACTGCGCGCGATACTCAGCACCGTCGGCCTGCAAAAAAATATGTTTCGGGTAAAAACAGCCGTGCACCTGACGCAGACCGTGCAGCAGCCGCGCCAGTTGCCCGCAGGCCTTGAGGATCGCTGATTGCTGCGCGGCGGTCAGTTCCGGCCAGCACTGCAACAACGAATCAAGATCATCCCAGCCATCGAGGGCGCGGGTCAGCAGGATCGCGCGGACTTCGCCGTCGACCTTGCGCTGGCCGAAGAACGCCGCTTGCAGCGCCGGGATACCGAGCTTGTTGTAGCGACTAATGTTGCGAAATTCGCGAGCAAAACTCGGCTCACCAAACGGCGCGTGCAAGGTGCGCGTCAGGTAGTTGCTCTGGCGCTTGAGGTAGTAGGCGTGCCCTTCCAGCTCCAGACGAAACACGCTGCTCCAGCCGCCACCGTCGGTGTTCGGCTCGTCCACCGCTTCAAGCTGTTTGGCCCAGAGCGCGTCGAAGGTGCCGAGGCCATGGCGCTCAAGCAGCGCACGGTCTTCAGCGGCCAGAAAATCAGTCATTCGCGTCCCTCGAAAAATCTCACCACGTGGCGAATGCGCTTCTTGTCAGCGGCATTCAGGCGATCACGCCCACGGTATTGCAGATAAAAGCGCAGGCGCTGGGTGTTCGACAGGTGATATTTGGCGACCTTGTCGAGGCAGGCCAGATCCTTGGTGATGCGGTACTTGAGCCAGAAACCGCGCCAGAAATCGCCGTTCGGGCAGTCGATCAGGAACAGTCGATCCTGATCGTCGATCAGCAGGTTGCGCCACTTCAAATCGTTATGGGTGAAGCGGTGATCGTGCATCGTTCGCGTATAAGCGGCCAACTGCCGACTGACACCATCGACCCAGGCGCGATCCTTGAGTTTCGGATCGTTGCGCTCAGCCAGCGCCGAGAGATCCTCGGTGCGCGGCAGTTCGCGGGTGATCATCGCGCCACGGGCGTACGCCGCGCCACGGCGCTCCAGACCCCAGGCCACCACTTCGGCGGTGGGAATGCCCCACTTGGCGAAGCGCTTGAGGTTCTGCCATTCCATCTTCACGCGCGGCTTGCCGAGGTAACGGCGCAAGCCTTTACCGGCGCCGACGTAGCGTTTGACGTAATAGTTGACGCCGTTGCGCTCGACCCGGACGACTTCCGACAGCGGATCGCGAGTCAGCCGTTCGCCTTGCAGCGCGAACACCGCTTCGAGGCTGCCAAAATCTTCGGCGAGTTCACTGTATTGCGGCTCCAGAATCCAACCCGCCATCAGAGCGCATCCCCGTAGCGCTGTTTACGCGCATAGAGCTTGTTGGCCTTGCCTTCGAGCCAGCTCAGCAACGGCGCTTCTTCGGCGAGAATCTGCCGCAGCGGTTGCTGGAAATAACCCTTGAGGAAACGCAGCTTGTCGCGTCGGGTCAGGCCGATATCCAGCGCGGAAAAGTACAGCGCGGCCAGATCCTTGTTGCGCCAGCGCTGGGTGATTTTCGCGCGGGTCTGGGCACGGTGCAGGTCGATCACCGAGAGCTTGAAATCGTCTGCCGTCACCGGTTTGTCGGTGTGCAGAAGGAAGTGACAGATGTAGCAGTCACGGTGATTGACGCCGGCGCGGTGCATCATGCCGGTCATGCGCGCGACTTCGGCGATCAGCGCGCGCTTGAGTTTCGGCTCGGGCGGCTGCTTGATCCAGTCGATGCTGAAGTCTTCGAGGCTGACGGTCGGCGCCAGTTCTTCAGTGACGATGAACGAGTGCTGATCCGCCGGGTTGCTGCCCTTCTCGCCGTACGCGACGGCAGTCATGGTCGGCACGCCGACTTCCTGCAAACGCTGGATAGCCTTCCACTCCTGACCCGCGCCGAGTACCGGCAGCTTGGCGGTCAGCAGGTTCTTGAAGATTTCGCCCCAGCCGATGCCACGGTGGATCTTCACAAAAAATCCGTTGCCGTCGACTTCCGTGCGCAGTGTCCGGCGTGCTTCCAGCTCGCGGTATACCTCGCCCTGCAAGCCTTCGACTTCGGCGAACGGGTCGCGTCCGGCCCAAAGGCTTTTGAACGGTTCAGCCAGCATCAACTTCATTAAGCGTGCTCCGCCAGAATCACATCGGCCGCGTGTTGCGGCATGCTGTAGAGGTCGGCCGTCTCGGCGAAGGCCAGACCATTGCGGCTCCAGGCCGCGCGTGCAGCGTCGTCTTTCAACATGTCAGTCAGGTAGTGCGTCAGCTGCGCTTGATCGAACGGTTCGTCCAGCACTCGCCCGGCGTCGGCCTCGGCGATGTAATGGGCGTAACCGCAGACCGCGCTGACCAGCACCGGCAACCCGGCGACCAACGCTTCAAGCAACACAGTACCGGTGTTTTCGTTGTACGCCGGGTGAATCAACAGATCAGCGCCGAGCAGGAAACGCGGGATATCGCTGCGCCCTTTGAGGAACGTGACGTTATCGCCCAGACCCAACGTCGCGCTCTGCATCTGGAATAATTTGGGGTCATCCTGGCCGATTACAAACAGCCGCGTGCGCTTCTTCAGTTCGGCGGGCAATGCCGCGAGTGCTTTCAGGCTGCGATCAACGCCCTTGGTCTTGAAGCCGGAACCGATCTGCACCAGCAGCAGTTCGTCATCCTTCAGATTGAATTCGGCGCGGAAACCGGCGCGGATTTCGTCAGCATCCGCTGGACGGCGACGATCCTGAGCGATGCCCGGTGGCAACAAGTGGAAGCGCTCAAGCGGCGTGTCGTAATGCTTGATGAACAGCGGCTGCTGCACTTCGGAAATCATCAGCACTTCGGTCTTCGCATCTTTGGCGAACACCGCGCGCTCGTATTCGGCGAAGTGGCGATAGCGGCCCCAGCGGCGGTACAGCGAGTTGCGCAGGTTCTGCGCCTTGTCTTCGAAGCAGCCGTCGGCGGCGTAATAAACGTCCAGACCGGGCATCTTGTTGAAGCCGATCAGGCGATCAACCGGGCGCTTGGCCAGATCCGCTTCCATCCACGCGCTGAGTTTTTCGTTGCGACGATGATTGAAGAACGCTTTCACCGGGGCCACCAGCACTTCAAAACCGGGCGGCACGTCGCCTTCCCAGATCAGCGTGTAGACGCGGATCTGATGCCCGCGTTTCTGGCATTCGAGGGCGATGCGCATGAAGTCGCGCTGCAAGCCACCGAACGGGAAATATTTGTACAGGACGAATGCCAATTGCATCAGCGCAGCTCCTCAGCCATTAACAACGTGCTCAGTCGGCTGGCGACACGCTCGGGATTCAGACGCGTGAAGCACAGAGGCTGTTCACGCTTCAGGTCAAACTGACGGGCATCCTGCGCGGTCGGTTGATAGGTACATTTCTTTTGCAGGCACGGCGCGCACGGGAAGTCGCTGGCCAGGTGAATCTGCAGTTTGCCGTAGGCGCCGGTCAGGCCCGGATTGGTCGGGCCGAACAGCGAAATGGTCGGCACGTCCAGTGCCGCTGCCAAATGGCCGAGGCCGGTGTCCACCGCCACGCAGGCTTGCGCCCCGGCGAGGACTTTGCCGACGCCGGCCAGATTGAGTTTCGGCAGCACTTCGGCGTGCTTGAAACCGACGGCAATGCGTTCGGCGCGAGCCTTTTCCTGCGGGTTGCCCCACGGCAGTTTGACGCCGACGCCGAGGTAACCGACGCGTTCGGTCAATTCGCGCCAGTAGGCTTCCGGCCAGTGTTTGGTGTCCCACGTGGTGCCGTGCAGGAACACTACGAAGGCGTTTTTGCGTGGCAGTTCGACCAGACGCTCGACGTTGAGGCCGTAATCGCCCAGGCCTTTGGGCAGGTCGTAACCGAGGGCGATGGCGAACAGTTGGCGCACGCGTTCGACGGCGTGTTGCCCACGGGCCACGGCCAGTTTGCGATCGTAAAAACGCGCGGCCATCGGCTCACGCGCCGAACCTTTGTCGAGTCCGGCCACCGGCGCTTTGACGTAACGGGTCAGCCAGGCGCTTTTCAGCAAGCCTTGGGCGTCGATCACCAAGTCGTATTTGTTGGCGCGCACGCTTTGCTTGAAGCGTTTCCACTCGCCGCTGGCGATAGTTTTCCAGAGGTTTTTGCGCCAGCGGCGGATCGCCACCGGAATCACTTTGTCGACGGCCGGGTGCCAGGTCGGGATCTCGGCAAAACCTTCTTCAACGACCCAGTCGAATTTGATTCCGGGAATGGCCCGGGCGGCGTCGGTCAGCGCCGGCAACGCATGAATCACGTCGCCCAGCGATGAAGTTTTGATCAACAGTACCCGCAACTTAATGAACCTCGACCACAGAGCCCTGCAATTTCTGCAAGGCATCGTTGACCGCGTCCGGCATCAGCTGGCGCAGGCAGTTGTAATGGCCGAAGCGGCAGGTACGGTCGAAGCATGGGCTGCAATCGAGACCCAGACGCACCACTTCAACGTGCTCGGCCAACGGCGGGGTGAAGCCCGGCGAGGTCGAGCCGTAGACCGCGACCAGTGGACGGTTCAGGGCGGCGGCGACGTGCATCAGGCCGGAGTCATTGGAGACCACCGAGTCGGCGCAGGACATCAGGTCGATGGCCTCGGCCAGCGAGGTGCCGCCGCTGAGGTTGACCGATTCTTCGCGCAAGCCCGGGATCAATCGGGCGCGAATGTCTTCGCCGACCGCGTGATCGTTTTTCGAGCCGAACAGCCACACCTGCCAGCCTTCGCGGATTCGCGCTTCGGCGACTTTCGCGTAGTGCTCGGACGGCCAACGTTTGGACTCGCCGAACTCGGCGCCGGGGCACAGGGCCAATACCGGGCGATCGAGGCTCAGGCCGAACTTGGCCAGCGCGGCTTCGCGGGTGACCGGGTCGATTTGCAGGCTTGGGCGTGGATAGGGTTTCGGCAGCTCGGCGTTCGGCTCATAGGCCAAAGCCATGAAACGCTCGATCATCAGCGGATAGCGTTCTTTGTCGAGGGTGCGCACGTCGTTGAGCAAGCCGTAACGGAATTCGCCACGCCAGCCGGTGCGTTTCGGGATGCCGGCGAAGAACGGCACCAGCGCCGATTTCAGCGAGTTGGGCAGCAGGATCGCCTGATCGTACTGACCGCGCAGGGATTTGCCGATGCGCCGACGCGTCGCCAGTTCCAGCGCGCCATGGCCGAGCGGGAAGCTCAAGGCCTGGCGCACTTCGGGCATGCGCTCAAGGATCGGCCGGCTCCACTCGGGGGCCAGCACGTCGATTTCGCATTGCGGGTGGCGCTGTTTGAGACACTGAAACAGTGTCTGCGCCATCACCATGTCACCGACCCAACTGGGCCCAACGATCAGAATATTCATGTGGTTTCCAAAAACGAACCGGGGAGGCAATTACGCCTCCCCGCCTCGAGAATTCTACAAACACTGTAGATCTACTGTGGGAGCGAGCCTGCTCGCGAAAGGGTCTTCACATTCAACATTATTGTCGTCTGATACTCCGCTATCGCTGGCAAGCCAGCTCCCACAGGGTTTTGCATCCGTTCCAACATCTGCGATTTACCGCAGATCTATTGTAGGAGTGAGCCTGCTCGCGAAGGGGCCGGCACATCCAAAATCAATGCTGCCTGACACTCCGCCTTCGCGAGCAGGCTCACTCCTACAGGTTTTGCATCCGTTCCAACATCTGCATTTCACCGCAGATCTATTGTGGGAGCGGGCTTGCTCGCGAAGAGGCCAGCACATCCAACATCGATACTGCCTGACACTCCGCCTTCGCGAGCAGGCTCGCTCCTACAGGGTTTTGCACTCACTCCAACATCTGCATTTCAGCGCAGATCTATTGTAGGAGTGAGCCTGCTCGCGAAGGGGCCGGCACATTCAACATCGATGTTGCCTGACACTCCGCTTTCGCGAGCAGGCTCGCTCCTACAGGGTTTTGCATCCGTTCCAACATCTGCATTTCAGCGCAGATCTATTGTAGGAGTGAGCCTGCTCGCGAAGAGGCCGGCACATCCAACATCGATGTCGCCTGACACTCCGCCTTCGCGAGCAGGCTCGCTCCTACAGGGTTTTGCATTCGTTCCAACATCTGCATTTCAGCGCAGATCACTGTGGGAGTGAGCCTGCTCGCGAAGAGGCCGGCACATCCAAAATCAATGCTGCCTGACACTCCGCCTTCGCGAGCAGGCTCGCTCCCACAGGGTTTTGCATTCGTTCCAACATCTGCGATTCACCGCAGATCTATTGTAGGAGTGAGCCTGCTCGCGAAGGGGCCGGCACATTCAACATCGATGTTGCCTGACACTCCGCTTTCGCGAGCAGGCTCGCTCCCACCTTTTGAATTTCGTTGCCTTCATTGGCGGTTTCAGCTTAGCCCCATCTCTTTCCAGATCCGCAACACCTGTCGCCGTTCTTCGACGAACTGGTCGCCTGCAATCACCCCCGGATCCTTCTGCAAGGCCTGCCGGTGGGCGGCGGAGCGGTAGGCTTTGTAGGCCTCGCGCAACAGGCTGGCGTCTTCGGCAGGCATCAGCCCTTCGTGTTCCAGCTCTTCCGTGATGCGGATGTTATCGGTCCAGCGCAGCAATGGCGGGTGGTTGTGCGACCACGCCAGGGCCGCGTATTGCACCATAAATTCAATATCGACGATACCTCCGGCGTCCTGCTTGAGGTCGAACGGCGCCGTGGCGTCGAAGGCATTCGCCGCGGTGCCGGCCGCGGTGCTCTTGGTGCCGAGGTTGTCGCGCATCTTCGCGCGCATCTCGCTGACCTCCTGTTGCAACTTGGCCAGATCCCGCGCTTTGCCCAACACCTGCGCGCGAACCTTCTCGAACGCTTTGCCAACATCCTGACTGCCAACCAGCACCCGCGCCCGCACCAACGCCTGATGCTCCCACGTCCACGCTTCATTTTCCTGATAGCGGGCGAACGCGCCGAGCGAACTCACCAACAGTCCCGAAGCACCGGACGGCCGCAGACGCATATCCACTTCATACAACTGGCCAGAGTTGGTCTGCGCCGTCAGCAAGTGAATGATCCGCTGCCCCAGCCGGGTAAAGAACTGCGCGCCATCAATCGGTTTCGCCCCGTCGGTTTCCGCCTGCGGATCACCGTCATGGATAAACACCAGATCCAGATCGGAACCATGCCCCAGTTCCAGACCGCCGACTTTCCCATAACCGACAATGATGAAGCCGGGATCGCACAAGGTGCCGTCGGTGCGCAGCGGCGTGCCGTGTTTGGCCACGGTCTGGCGCCAGGCCAGGGCCAGCACTTGTTCAAGAATCGCCTCAGCGAGCCAGGTCAGGTAATCGCTGACTTTCATCAACGGCAGGCTGCCGGCGATTTCCGAGGCGGCGACGCGCAAACGGTGCGCCAATTTGAAATGACGCAGGGCTTCCATTTGTTGTTCGAGGTCGTCTTCGGGGATTCGCGTCAGCCGCTCGCGCAATTCGGCGGCCAATTCCGGCGCCAGGGGCGGCTTGAACAAACGCCCTTCGTTGAGCAATTCATCCATCAGCAGCGGGAAGCGAGTGATCTGCTCAGCAATCCACGGGCTCGCCGCGCACAACGTCAGCAAGCGGCGCAGCGCACCGGGGTTTTCCGTGAGCAAGACTAAATAAGCCGAACGCCGAGCGACCGCTTCCACCAGAGGCAATACGCGCTCAAGCACCAGATCGGGGTTGGCATGCTCAACCGCTTGCGCCAACAGGCGCGGAATAAACGCATCAAGGCGCTCACGCCCCAATCGCTGCATCGCGCGCAATTGCGGGCTGCCGCGCAAACCGGCCAGTGCCTTCAGGGCTTTGCTGGCATCAGCGAAACCGCCCTCTTCCAGCTGTCGGCAAGCCGCCTCTTCGTCCTGCTCCTCTTCCCACAACGGCAACCATTCACCGCCGACCACCACTTCGCTTTCGGTGCCTTCTTCCTCGTCGGGATCGGCAATCACCTGCGCAAAGTGCCAGGCGACGCGGCCGCGCCAGAACATCAGCTTCTCGTGGAAAGCGTCCCAATCGGCAAAGCCGAGCATGAAAGCAATGCGCGCCTGATCCTGCGCGCCGTCCGGCAGCATCTGCGTCTGACGGTCGGCAATCGCTTGAATCGCATGCTCGGTGTATCGCAGAAATTCGTAACCTTCACGCAACTCGCTGATCACCGCTGGCGGCAGGTAGCCCTGCCCTTCCAGCGTGCTCAACACCTTTAATAGAGGACGCTGTTGCAGACTCAGGTCGCGGCCACCGTGGATCAACTGAAAGGCCTGAGCAATAAACTCGACCTCACGAATCCCGCCGGAGCCGAGCTTGATATTGTCGGCCATGCCCTTGCGCCGCACTTCCTGCTGGATGAGCTGCTTCATGGTGCGCAGCGCTTCGATCGCCGAGAAGTCCAGGTAACGCCGATAGACAAATGGCCGCAGCATGTCGAGCAACTGCGCGCCCGCGACCTGATCGCCGGCCACCACCCGCGCCTTGATCATCGCGTAGCGTTCCCAGTCGCGGCCCTGATCCTGGTAATACTGTTCCAGCGCATTGAAGCTCAGCACCAGCGCGCCGGAGGAACCGTACGGGCGCAGGCGCATGTCGACGCGGAACACAAAGCCGTCGACGGTCATCGGATCCAGTGCCTTGATCAGGCGCTGGCCGAGACGAATGAAAAACTCCTGATTATCCAGCGAGCGTTTCACGCCCACCGTTTCGCCGCCCTCGGGGTAGGCAAAAATCAAATCGATGTCGGAGGACAGGTTCAGCTCGACCGCGCCGAGCTTGCCCATGCCGAGGATGACCATGGGCTGCGGCTCACCGCTGCGGCGACCGGTCGGCGTGCCGAATTGTTCGCAATGGCGGCTGTACAACCATTGATAAGCCTGGTCGATGGTGGCGTCGGCCATGTCCGAGAGGTCGCGGCAGGTCTGCACCAGATCGGCCTGTCGGGTGAGGTCACGCCAGATGATCCGCACTTGATGGCGCGCCCGTTGGCGACGCAGGGCGCGACCGAGTTCGTCTTCGGTCTGTGCCGCGTTCACCGCAGCGGAAATCTGCGCACACAATTCACCCGGTGCGAACGGCCGGTCGAGTTCGCCAGACTGCACCAGCGCGAGCAACATCAAAGGGTCACGAACGCTCTGTTCAATGACGAACTCGCTGGCAGCGGTGACGCGGGCGAATTGCGCCCAGCGTTCTGGCGTCCAGGTCGAGAAGCCGTGATCGTCTTCCAGTTCGGCGACGGCCGTACGGAACGACTGTTCGGATCGAGTGACCAACGGCAGGAGGATGGCAGGCAGTTCGGCAAGCACGGGCAGGGTCATGGTCTATCCTTGATCGGCGTGTAATCAGCCGCTTGTAGTGAATGGTGAAAACCCGCTACCTGAAGGACTGTCGAACAAAAGTTAGAAATAGCTGAAATTTCTTCTTCTTTAGCATCCAGCATCAAAGTTTCACCTTTTACGGATGGCAATCGACCAACCTTAACGATTATTCTCACAACGCAGTCAGAGGCCACAAGCCTTTCATCTGTAGTTTTACTACTCGTCTATACATCCGAAAGGCTGAAATGCTCAAAGATTTGTAGTAAAACTACACGCCGCCGGAACAACCTGTCGGCAATCCAAGAATTTTAAATCGTCTGCCCACAAGGCCAGTCGCAAACTCAGGCAACCGATTCTGGAAGCCTTTCCGCCCTGGAGCAAGCCATGCAAGACCTCGATCCCGTCGAAACCCAGGAATGGCTGGACGCCCTGGAATCGGTTCTCGACAAAGAAGGCGAAGACCGTGCTCACTATCTGATGACCCGTATGGGTGAACTGGCAACCCGCAGCGGTTCGCAGCTCCCTTACGCCATCACCACGCCTTACCGCAACACCATCCCGGTAACCCACGAAGCACGCATGCCTGGCGACCTGTTCATGGAACGCCGCATTCGCTCGCTGGTACGCTGGAACGCGATGGCCATGGTAATGCGTACGAACCTGAAAGATTCCGACCTCGGTGGTCACATCTCCAGCTTCGCTTCCAGTGCGACCCTGTATGACATCGGCTTCAACTACTTCTTCCAGGCCCCGACCGACGAACACGGCGGCGACCTGATCTACTTCCAGGGCCACACCTCGCCAGGCGTTTACGCCCGTGCGTTCATGGAAGGCCGTATCACCGAAGACCAGATGAACAACTTCCGCCAGGAAGTCGACGGACAGGGCCTGTCGTCCTACCCGCACCCTTGGCTGATGCCTGACTTCTGGCAGTTCCCGACCGTATCGATGGGTCTGGGTCCGATTCAAGCGATCTACCAGGCACGTTTCATGAAGTACCTGGAACACCGCGGTTTCATCCAGCCGGGCAAACAGAAAGTCTGGTGCTTCCTGGGCGACGGCGAGTGCGACGAGCCGGAATCCCTGGGCGCGATCTCCCTGGCCGGCCGCGAGAAGCTGGATAACCTGATCTTCGTCATCAACTGCAACCTGCAGCGCCTCGACGGCCCGGTTCGCGGCAACGGCAAGATCATCCAGGAGCTCGAAGGCGTGTTCCGCGGTGCTCAGTGGAACGTGACCAAAGTCATCTGGGGCCGTTTCTGGGACCCACTGCTGGCCAAAGACGTCGACGGCATCCTGCAACGTCGCATGGACGAAGTCATCGACGGCGAGTATCAGAACTACAAAGCCAAAGACGGCGCGTTCGTTCGCGAGCACTTCTTCAACACGCCAGAACTCAAGGCGATGGTTGCTGATCTGTCCGACGACGAGATCTGGAAACTCAACCGTGGCGGCCACGACCCGTACAAGGTCTATGCGGCGTACCACGAAGCGGTCAACCACAAAGAACAACCAACCGTCATCCTCGCCAAGACCATCAAAGGTTATGGCACCGGTGCCGGCGAAGCGAAAAACACTGCGCACAACACCAAGAAAGTCGACGTCGACAGCCTGAAGTTGTTCCGCGATCGTTTCGACATCCCGGTCAAGGACGAAGAGCTGGAGAACCTGCCGTTCTTCAAGCCAGAGCCAAACAGCGCCGAAGCCCGCTACCTCAGCGAGCGTCGCACTGCACTGGGCGGTTTCGTGCCACAGCGCCGCGCACAAAGCTTCAGCGTGCCGACGCCGGATCTGGACACCCTCAAGGCCATCCTTGACGGTTCCGGCGACCGTGAAATTTCCACCACCATGGCCTTCGTGCGGATCCTCGCGCAACTGGTCAAGGACAAGGAAATCGGCCCGCGCATCGTTCCGATCATCCCGGACGAAGCCCGTACCTTCGGTATGGAAGGCATGTTCCGTCAGCTCGGCATCTACTCGTCCGTCGGCCAGCTCTACGAGCCAGTCGATAAAGACCAGGTGATGTTCTACAAGGAAGACCAGAAAGGTCAGATCCTTGAAGAAGGCATCAACGAAGCAGGCGCCATGAGCTCGTTCATCGCCGCCGGTACTTCGTACTCCAGCCACAACCAGCCGATGCTGCCGTTCTACATCTTCTACTCGATGTTCGGCTTCCAGCGTATCGGTGACCTGGCCTGGGCCGCTGGCGACAGCCGTACCCGTGGCTTCCTGATCGGCGGCACCGCCGGCCGTACCACCCTGAACGGTGAAGGTCTGCAACACGAAGACGGTCACAGCCACCTGCTGGCTGCAACCATCCCGAACTGCCGCACCTACGATCCAACCTACGGCTACGAGCTGGCGGTGATCATTCAGGACGGCATGAAGAAGATGACCGAAGAGCAACAGGACATCTTCTATTACATCACCGTGATGAACGAGTCGTACCAGCAGCCAGCCATGCCGGCCGGTGCCGAAGAAGGCATCAAGAAAGGCATGTACCTGCTCGAAGAAGACACCCGCGATGCGGCGCACCACGTACAGCTGATGGGCTCCGGCACCATCCTGCGTGAAGTCCGTGAAGCGGCGAAGATCCTGCGTGAAGAGTTCAACGTTGGCGCTGACGTGTGGAGCGTTACCAGCTTCAACGAACTGCGTCGCGACGGCCTCGCTGTCGAGCGCAGCAACCGTCTGAAGCCGGGCCAGAAGCCTAAGCTGAGCTACGTCGAAGAGTGCCTGAACGGCCGTAAAGGTCCGGTCATCGCCTCTACCGACTACATGAAACTGTTCGCCGAGCAGATCCGTCAGTGGGTACCGTCGAAGGAATTCAAAGTCCTCGGCACCGACGGTTTCGGCCGCAGCGACAGCCGCAAGAAACTGCGTCATTTCTTCGAAGTTGACCGTCATTTCGTGGTGTTGGCAGCCCTGGAAGCACTGGCTGACCGTGGTGATATCGAACCTAAGGTTGTGGCTGAAGCCATCACCAAGTTCGGCATCGACCCGGAAAAACGCAACCCACTGGACTGCTGAGGAGACATTTTGTGAGCGAACTCATTCGCGTACCTGACATCGGCAGCGGTGAAGGTGAAGTAATTGAACTGTTTGTGAAGGTCGGCGACCGTATCGAAGCCGACCAGAGCATCCTGACCCTGGAATCGGACAAGGCCAGCATGGAAGTGCCGGCCCCGAAAGCCGGCGTCATCAAAAGCCTGAAAGTGAAGCTGGGCGACCGTCTGAAAGAAGGCGACGAACTGCTTGAGCTGGAAGTCGAGGGCGCCGCTGAAGCGGCCCCTGCTCCGGCTGCTGCACCGGCTAAAAAGGCTGAAGAAAAACCGGCCGCCGCTCCTGCTGCTGCCGCTCCTGCTGCTGCCGCGCCAGCCGCTGCCCCTGCTGCCGCTTCGGTTCAGCAAGTGCACGTGCCGGACATCGGTTCTTCGGGCAAGGCGCAGATCATCGAGATTCAGGTCAAGGTCGGCGACACCGTCGAAGCTGATCAATCGCTGATCACGCTGGAATCCGACAAGGCGAGCATGGAAATCCCGTCGCCTGCCGCTGGCGTGGTCAAGGCCATCAGCGTCAAGCTCAACGACGAAGTCGGCACTGGCGACCTGATTCTGGATCTGGAAGTGGCGGGTGCTGCGGCCCCTGCTGCGGCCGCTCCGGCTCAGGCTGCTGCACCGGCCGCTGCCGCTGCGCCTGCTCCGGCAGCCGCGCCAGCCGCTCCGGTTGCTGACAGCGTTCAGGACATCCACGTTCCGGACATCGGTTCGTCGGGCAAAGCCAAGATCATCGAAGTGTTGGTCAAGGCTGGCGACACCGTTGAAGCTGACCAGTCGCTGATCACCCTGGAATCCGACAAGGCGAGCATGGAAATTCCATCGCCTGCCGCTGGCGTGGTGGAAAGCGTTTCCATCAAGCTGGATGACGAAGTCGGTACCGGCGACCTGATTCTGAAGCTGAAAGTCAAAGGCGCGGCCCCTGCTGCTGCCCCGGCGCCAGCTGCCGCCGCTGCTCCAAGTGCTCCTGCCGCTGCTGCTCCGGCTGCCGCTGCGCCTGCACCTGCTGCCGCTCCAGCCGCCCCGGCCAAGCCGGGCGCCAAAGTTCACGCCGGCCCAGCCGTGCGTCAACTGGCCCGTGAGTTCGGCGTCGAGCTGAACGCTGTCGGCGCCAGCGGCCCGCACGGTCGTATCTTGAAAGAAGACGTGCAGGTTTACGTCAAAGCGATGATGCAGAAGGCCAAGGAAGCACCGGCCGCTGCTGCTGGCGCAACCGGTGGCGCGGGCATCCCGCCGATTCCGGTCGTCGATTTCAGCCGTTTCGGCGAAATCGAAGAAGTGCCGATGACTCGCCTGATGCAGATCGGCGCGTCGAGCCTGCACCGCAGCTGGCTGAACATCCCGCACGTGACTCAGTTCGATTCGGCTGATATCACCGAGCTGGAAGCATTCCGCGTTGCACAGAAAGCCGTTGCAGAGAAGGCCGGCGTCAAGCTGACCATCCTGCCGCTGTTGCTCAAGTCGTGCGCGCACATGCTCAAGGAGCTGCCGGACTTCAACAGTTCGCTGGCACCAAGCGGCAAAGCGATCATCCGCAAGAAGTACATCAACATCGGCTTCGCCGTCGACACCCCGGATGGCCTGCTGGTACCGGTCATCAAGAACGTCGACCAGAAGAGCCTGCTGCAACTGGCAGCCGAAGCCGCTGCGCTGGCCGCCAAGGCCCGCGACAAGAAGCTCACCGCTGACGACATGCAAGGCGCCTGCTTCACCATTTCCAGCCTCGGCCACATTGGCGGCACCGGCTTCACGCCGATCGTCAACGCGCCGGAAGTGGCGATCCTCGGTGTTTCCAAGGCAACCATCCAGCCAGTCTGGGACGGCAAAGCCTTCCAGCCGAAACTGATGCTGCCGCTGTCGTTGTCCTACGATCACCGTGTGATCAACGGCGCCGCTGCCGCACGCTTCACCCAGCGTCTGGGCAGCCTGCTGGCGGACATCCGTACCATCCTGCTGTAATCCCAAGTGGCCCTCCAGCAATGGAGGGCCACTTGTGTTTCACGTTTTCGAGCGCCACACGCTCGTACCTCAACCCCGTCAGTTTGACGGGGCTTTTTTTTGCCTGAAATTCGCTTCTTATACTTTTCCCACACATTGCGCTGACATCGGCTACAGCCCGAGTCAACTTCGTGCCGATCTTTTTATCCAAACGCCAACTAGTCTTGGCACAGCACAGTCAAACTACCTTTTAGTTTTATCTGACACTCATTCGAATGGATTCGAACATGTTAAAACCGACTATCGGCCCGATTATTGGCCACGTTACAACTAACCAGGCGCGGATATTTATTCGCGGCGAGTTTCAAAAAGATCTTCAGGTGTTCGCCGGCATTCGTTACCGGGCCAGCGACACGCCACAATGGACTAAAGGCATTTTTGCCAAACTCGACGAATCTCGCGACATGTCCAATGTGATCGCACTTAATAACTTGGATGAAGACACCGAATACGAATATCAAACCGGCTGGTTCAGCCCGATGAGTCCGGTACACACCGTCGACAGCGTCGCCGAGCTACCGCTGCAATGGCCGCGCGAGATCTATCGCTTCCGCACCCGCTCCGGCGAATCATTGCAGCCGCGCGCCTACATCGTTGGTTCGTGTCGTTACCTGCGCATGACGGCAGGGGTTGCGGTGCTGCCGCAGTTGGGTGACCGAATCTTTGCTTCAATCCGTCAATTGATTGAGGGGATACAACCACCCATCAGTGCAATGCTGATGACCGGCGATCAGATCTATGTCGACGACCTCAACTTGATTGCGCCTGATCACGAATACAAAGATATTCTCGCAAAGTACCGCGCAGCTTTTTCGCAACCCAACATAAAGCGCTTAATGTCGGAAACTTCGACGTACATGATTCTCGACGACCATGAAATCGAGGACAATTGGCCGGCGAATGCCGAAGCAGGTGACGACGCGTTATATAACAACGCCACCAAAGCCTATGAACTGTATCAAGCCAGCCATAGCCCGGCCTGTTCTTTGGCAACTAACGGCCAAGTTGATCATTCATCTGTCCAGCATTATTGGTATCAATTCAGCGACGGCGATCTCGAATGGTTTGTCACCGACAGCCGCACCCGACGCAACTTGTCGGCCGATGATCGACGCATCCTAGACGACGAACAGGAGCAAGCGCTGCTGGACTGGCTGATCAACAGCACGGCGCGGGTCAAATTCGTGGTCACCAGCGTGATGTTCTACCCGGACGGCAAAGGCCTTGGCGAAGATGCGTGGAAAGCTTTTCCGGAGCAGCGTCTGCGCTTGCTGGAAACCATCCGTACCCGGCGGATCAGCAATGTCATCTTTATTTCCGGCGACGTGCACGGCTCGATGACTGCGCGCCTGACGCACAGTGAAGATCACGATTTCGAAGTGCACACCGTGGTGTCATCGCCGCTGTGCAACAGCAAACTGCTGCCGTATGCCAAGGCGTCCACTTTCATTCTGGATCAGCCGTTGGTGCGCACGGCGGCGGGCGATTATGTGCATGAGTTGACGAGCGAGGTGATCAGTCAGGATAACTTCGCGCACATGGTGGTCGAGGCTGAGCGGATTGTGGTGAATTACCATGATCGCGATGGCAAGCCATTGCAGTCGATTGCGATAGATCTGCGCTAAACCTTAAAAGATCGCAGCCTTCGGCAGCTCCTACATTTGACCTCGTTCCCCTGTAAGAGCTGCCGAAGGCTGCGATCTTTTGCTGTTTTCAAATAGACGCTGGAGAAATGTTCACTCCAGCCGACATATTCTTATAGCACTTGGCCTTCATCACTCTTGTCAGTCAGTGCTGCAATGATGCAACCTTGCCGCAGGCAACGTTTAAGAGGGCGAGAGCCCGGCGCGTTCAGCATATTTCCAAGCGAGTTCCCTTCATGAAGAGCCAACCCGATGCCGCCAGCCGTATGGTGGCCGAGGTAGTGACGCAGTTGCCTGTGCCCTCGCGGCTCGGCATGCTGCGTTTCGAGCGCTTGAATGAAGCCAGTTGGGCGATGCTCTTTCTCGATCCGAATTGCGAACGCCAGTTCGGCCAGCCCGCTGTCGAGCTGTGCGCTCTGGTCGGTTCGCCTTACGCCAGCCTGATGGAACCGGAAGCGCGCTATCAACTGCACGACGCGATCCAGCAACAACTCGGCGCCAGCCCGCATTATCTGGTGCGTTACACCCTGCACACCCCGGCCGGCGCGCTGAATATTCTTGAACTGGGCGAAGCCTACAAACAACACAATCGTCACCTGCTGCGCGGCTATTTGCTGGCGGTCGATGACGTCTTCGACGATGCGCCGCTGCAACCCTCGGTCGACCTCGAAACCCAGAACTCGCGCCTGCAAATCGCCCTCGAACTGAACCAGCGCGCGCAGCAGGAACAACTGCTGCATCTGGAGCGTGTCCGCGCCCAGCAGGATTTGATTTTGCTGCTCGCCCGTCAGCGCTACAGCACGCACAATTCCTTGCAGGAAGCCGCCGAACTGATCACCCGCTGCGCCTGCGATATCTATGAAATCGACTGCGCCAGCCTGTGGAACCTCGAAGGCCAGCAACTGGTGCCGATCTCGGCGTACCACCGTACGACGCAGGAATACATCCTGCCGGACGTGATCGACGTCAGCACCTTCCCCGATTACATGGAAGCGTTGCAGAGCAGCCGCGCCATCGATGCGCACAACGCGATGCGTGACCCGCGTACCCGCGAAATGGCCGAAGCCCTGCGCCCGCGCGACGTCAACGCGATGCTCGATGCCAGCATTCGTGTCGATGGTCAGGTCGTCGGCGTGTTGTGCCTGGAACAGACCGGCGTCACTCGGGCCTGGCAGTCCGACGAGATCGCCTTCGCCGGCGAGTTGGCCGACCAGTTCGCGCAAGTCATCAACAACCACAACCGCCGCACCGCCACCAGCGCCCTGCACCTGTTCCAGCGTGCGGTCGAGCAAAGCGCCAACGCGTTTTTGCTGGTCAATTGCGACGGCGTGGTCGAGTACGTCAACCCGAGCTTCACCGCGATCACCCAGTACACCACCGAGGAAGTCCACGGCCAGCGCCTATCCGAGCTGCCAGCCTTGGAAAACCTTAGCGAGCTGCTGTTCGATGCCCCTTCCGCACTGGCCAAGAGCAACAGTTGGCAGGGCGAATTCAAGAGCCGCCGGAAAAACCTCGAACCGTACTGGGGCCAGTTGTCGATCTCCAAGGTCTACGGCGACAACCGTGAGCTGACGCATTACATCGGCATTTACGAAGACATCACCCAGACCAAGCTCGCGCAACAGCGCATCGAGCGCCTGGCCTATACCGACAACCTGACCAACCTCGGTAACCGTCCGGCGTTTATCCGCAATCTGGACGAACGCTTCGCCCGGGATAGCGATACCCCGATCAGCCTGTTGCTGGTCGACATCGACAACTTCAAGCGCATCAACGACAGCCTCGGCCACCAGACCGGCGACAAACTGCTGATCAGCCTGGCCCGGCGTCTGCGCAACAGCCTCAGCCCAAGTGGCAGCCTCGCGCGATTCGCCAGTAACGAATTTGCCGTGCTGCTCGACGACACCGATCTGGCGACTGGTCAGCAGATCGCCAACCAATTGTTGGCGACGCTGGATAAACCGATGTTCGTCGACAACCAGTTGATCAGTGTCACCGGCTCGGTCGGTCTGGCCTGTGCACCGCTGCACGGTCGCGACCCGCAAACCCTGATGCGTAACGCCGGTCTTGCTCTGCATAAGGCCAAGGCCAACGGCAAACATCAGGTGCAAGTCTTCACCGAAGCGCTGAACGCCGAGGCCAGTTACAAACTGTTCGTCGAGAACAACCTGCGCCGCGCCCTCACCCAGAACGAGCTGGACGTGTTCTATCAGCCCAAGTTGTGCCTGCGCAGCGGTCGCTTGCTGGGCATGGAAGCGCTGTTGCGCTGGAACCACCCGGAACGCGGGATGATCCGCCCGGATCAGTTCATCAGCGTAGCCGAAGAGACCGGGCTGATCATTCCGATCGGCAAGTGGATCGCGCGTCAGGCTTGCCGCATGAGCAAAGCGCTGACCGCTGCCGGCATGGGCAATCTGCAAGTGGCGATCAACCTGTCGCCGAAACAGTTTTCCGACCCGGATCTGGTCGCCTCCATCGCCAACATCCTCAAGGAAGAAGCGCTGCCGGCCCATCTGCTCGAACTGGAACTGACCGAAGGTTTGCTGCTGGAAGCCACTGAGGACACGCACTTGCAGCTTGATCAGCTCAAGCGTCTGGGCCTGACCTTGGCCATGGACGACTTCGGTACCGGTTATTCGTCGCTGAGTTATTTGAAGAAATTCCCGATCGACATCATCAAGATCGATCGCAGCTTTATCCACGAAATCCCCGACAACCAGGACGACATGGAAATCACCTCAGCGGTGATCGCCATGGCGCACAACCTCAAGCTCAAGGTTGTGGCGGAAGGCATCGAGACCGCCGAGCAACTGGCGTTCCTCCGTCGCCATCGCTGCGACGTCGGCCAGGGCTACCTGTTCGACCGCCCGATCCCCGGCGGCGAGCTGATTCAGGCCCTCAAGCGCTACCCGCGCGGCCCGCTCGCCCTCTAACCCCCCGCCGCCCTCTCATGTAGGAGCTGCCGAAGGCTGCGATCTTTTGATCCTGTTTTTTTAAAGACAAGATCAAAAGATCGCAGCCTTCGGCAGCTCCTACATTGGATAGTGCGAAGTCGGGCATCATTGGGCACACTGGCGGTCTGACTTTTTACATCCAACCTGACTGAGAGGACTGATCATGGTTCTGCGCTCGGAAATTCTGGTGAACAAAAACGTGCTTCCAACCAAAGAACAAGCTCTGCCCGGCCGCGAAACCGCGATGACCCTGCCTGAAAAACACTTCGTGTTTGAAGACACCCCGCTGCTCGGCCCGTTTTTCCAGGACGTCGATTTTGCGATCTTTGGTCTCGGTTGCTTCTGGGGCGCCGAGCGCCGCTTCTGGCAGCGCGAAGGCGTGGTCAGCACGGTCGTCGGTTACGCTGGCGGCTTCACCCCGAACCCGACCTACGAAGAAGTCTGCTCAGGCCTGACCGGCCACTCCGAAGTGGTGCTGGTGGTGTTCGACAAGGATAAAGTCAGCTACGAAGAGCTGCTGGCGATGTTCTGGGAACTGCACAACCCGACGCAAGGCATGCGTCAGGGCAACGACATCGGCACGCAGTACCGCTCGGTGATCTACGCGACTTCGCCAGAGCATCTGGACGCGGCGCTGAAGAGCAAAGCGGTGTATCAGGCTGAATTGTCGAAGGCTGGCCTGGGTGAAATCAGCACCGAGATCGAACAAGCGCCGACCGTGTACTTCGCCGAGACGTATCACCAGCAGTATCTGGCGAAGAATCCTGAAGGTTATTGCGGGATTGGCGGCACCGGCGTGTGCATGCCACCGAGTCTGGCGGGTAATTAAAGCCTGAAAGCAAAAGATCGCAGCCTTCGGCAGCCCCTACAGGAGATCAGTGATCGTCCGCACATTTGTGGACGACCCCACCCCCTGTAGGAGCTGCCGCAGGCTGCGATCTTTTGATCTTGCCGTTGATCAGCTCTCAGCAATCAACCAATCCATCTGCCAGCCACCCTGAGTCTGCCCCAGTTTCTTCGACAACCACGGCAGCAACTCACGCAGTTCTTCCTCCAGCCCCCACGGCGGATTGGCAATCGCCATTCCGGAGCCGTTCAGACTGTTCGGCGTATCCAGCGGATGCACCAGCAACTCCACGCGCAACAGCTTCGGCGCGCCGCTCCCGGCCAGATCCTGATAGAAACGACGCAGCGCACGCTGGTCTTTCACCGGATACCAGATCGCCGCCACCGTTTGGCGCATGCGGCCAATGGCCTCTTTCAACGACGCCGCGCAGCGCTGCATCTCATCAAGCTGTTCGAACGGCGGATCGATCAGCATCACCGCGCGCTTCTCCTGCACCGGCAACATCGCCCGCGCCACATGCCAACCCTCGCCGAGGTGAACCTTGACCCGACGATCACCGGCCATGTTGTCCTTGAGCAGCACGCCGTCTTCCGGGTGCTTCTCGTTGAGCATCACCCGATCCTGCGGCCGCGTCAGACGCCGCGCCAGCTCCGGCGAACCCGGATAGTAGCGCAACTGGCCATCCGGATTCATCTCGTGCAGCACTTTCATGTAATCGGCGGTCAGCGCCGGCAGATCCGGCTGATCCCACAAGCGCGCGATGCCCTCCAGGTACTCGCCGGTGCGATTCGCCTGATCGCCCTGCAAGTCATACAGACCGATGCCGGCGTGGCTGTCGAGATAGGCAAACGGCTGCTCCTTGCGCGACATCAAGGCGATGAGGCGGGTCAAGGTCAGGTGTTTGAACACATCGGCGTGATTGCCGGCATGGAAGGCGTGACGATAATTCATGGCTGCTCCTGCGAAGGGCGCAAAGTTTACCTTTTACCGCGCGGCAAGTCAGGGGTTGGCGGCTGAGCGGGCCTCAACATCAAAAGATCGCAGCCTTCGCTAGCTCTACAGGGTGACCCCTAGTTCCCGTGTAGGAGCTGCCGAAGGCTGCGATCTTTTGATCTTTTTCAGGCGGGCATGCTGCTCAACCGCTTACCGATGACATCCAGCACATCACAGCCATCACGTAGCGGAATCACACACAGCATGGCGAAATCGCTGAGGATGACGGAGTCGCACTCGATCTAGCCGCGCATGCACATGTTTTCCAGCACTTGAATCACGGCGCGCAGATGGTGGTTAAAGGCGATGTCTCGTAAAGCCCGAGCAACATCAAGAAACATTTTGCGGCAGCATAACCATCGTCGCACAAGCGAAGGGAATGCGAATATCCGTATCACTTAAAACCTGTAAAGAGGGAAATTTACATGGGAAGAAAGGTGATCGGTATCGGCGCCCCTACATCAACCGGGGGCGCGGTTCTGGAAGGAAACATCGGAATCAACATTGATTACGCGGTGAGCACTTCATCTCTCGGCCATATGGCCAGCTGTCCCGTATGCCCTCCGGGTAAAGGCCCGATTGTCGCGGTAGGCCCGCGAACTATCACTCTGCCTGCAGGACTGGTTGCGCTTGAGGGTGATTATGTAGCGTGTGGCTGTCCGCCGAAATCCAACACTGTTCTCTTTGCTCAATCCTCCGTCTTTGGTGGAGGCGAACATAGCGCTGCAAGCTTCTCTCCCATCATTCCTTTGGTCCCCAAACCGAAAAGTATTCAACGCATAACGTTTTCATATGGAGCCAACCAAACTCCGGTGGACTCGGTGTCGCGCTTTTATACCGACTTGAATATTCATGTGAAAACTTCCGGCTATTCACCCGGCGAGACCGTTACCGTGACGATCAGCGGTGCAACCGAAAAAGCGCTGTCTGGCACCGTGGGCCCGAAAGGTATAGCGATCATTCCAAACGCTTTTGAGGCTGAAGCCTTTGACATGGAGGGAGAAATTTAATGGCTCAGCTCAATATCAGTGCCGGTGGAGTCACCTCCAACATCCTCGTAAAAAGGCCAAAATTCAGCACCTTGTGGACAGCCTACGCAGAAGTTGGTCTTAAAAGCTCGATTGATGTGTACGCGCTCGTAGGAGGCAATGTCGAAGCTGCCAGAGCAGAAAAACCTGATGCTTACGCAAACGCATGCGCTCTGAGGATAAGTAGAGGGTTTAACTATGGTGGATACAAAGTACCGAAAGGAACGATCATTCCAAGCAAATCCATCTATCGTCTTGCTGGTGCGGATCAACTCCCCTATATCATGAAAGTTGCAGATTTTCTGGCTTTCCTGAAACATAATTGGGGTGCTCCGGATCGTGAGTTGATAATGAGCGAGGCAAATTACATCAATGGTAAGAGAGGCGTGATTATCATGGAGATCAATGGCTGGAGCGATGCGACGGGTCATGCGACTTTGTGGAACGGTAGCGCGACCGGCGATAACAGTGACTACCACCGCTCAGACAGTCACACTTACGATACGCCAGACGTAAAGCTGGAAAAAATCAATTTCTGGGAGTTAAAGGGATGAAATTCCAGCTGCTTATCGCAATAGGCATTCTTGGCCTGTCCGCTAACGCCATTTCAAGTGAAGCAGATCTCAATAGTGCAAGAACCTCACTGAAGAATTACGGCCTAGCTAACTGCATATCGAATCAATTCAAGAGTGCATCAGATATCAAGTCAGACCTCGGACTTGCGATTGGCGCTTACTCAGTTATGGGCAAAGGGGAACACGCCATATTGCAGAATGAGGACACACTGGAAGTCACCCACGACCCCTACCTCGAAACCGAAAAATTCGTGACAGAGGCGTACACGAAGACATCTTCAATCAGCAAACAGTCGGGCAAAAATATCGTGTTCTATTCTTGCCTCGAAATTTACAACTCTCCTGCGTTCGACGCTTTTATCAAGTCACAGGATCAGTACCTACAGAATTAAAATTCTCACAGGTGGTTAGTGATCCTTCCATCTACCAAGGCAGGAAGGATCTGTCACAACACCGGCGTTAAGGCATGCTGCGCAGGCGCCTGCCGATGACATCAAGCACATCACAACCGTCGCGCAAGGGGATCACGCAGAGCTGGGCGAAGTCGCTGAGGATGACGGAGTCGCATTCGACCGAGCCGCGCATGCACATGTTTTCCAGCACTTGAGCCACAGCGCGGAGGCGGTAGTTGGCGGCGTCCATGAGGATGTCGAGCGGCGCATGAGTGTCGATGAACAGCGTGGGCATATCGCTGCAGTTGCTGGTCAGGGCCATGAAGCGGTTGTCGGGATGGGGAGTGACTTTTTTGTAGGGTGGATCGGGTTTTAAATTTTTCAATGGACTGACTCCTAACGTATGAACTGGAGCCGCCACTTTTACTTCCACGCAATAGGTGGCGGCTGTACGCAGGTGTGGAAGACCGGGACGTTAGGCACCCGGCGCACTCGAAAGCGCCCCGCGCACAGCCACCATAAAAACAGAGAGCAAAGAATGCCTGCCTGGTGGTGCTTCATGCGCCTAACGATAAAAGGGCTTCCACGCCCTGCCACCGAATTTGCGGTGACAGCCAAAAGACTATCCCTGCAACCCACCGCCCACCAGTTCATGGAAACCGCCGCAACTCGAAGGAAAAGTCCGACACCTTCGCCCGGAAATCTTACTTATCTTCGTCCCGCAAATAGGCCAACAACGCTAACTGCGACGAATCTTCCGACACCGAAACCTGAAAAAACTGCCTGACCTTGCAACGCAAAACCGGCTCGGGAAACGCTTCGAAAATTGGCGGATGTTCCTCGCTCAGCCACTGCAGAGTATTGCTGACCCGGACTTCGTCACCCGTCGAAACCAACACCGAATCCGGCACCTTCCACCAAGGAAAAACTCGTCCAGAAACCTGCGCCACGCCACCGATATCAATTGCCTGACCATTGATCAAACCGCGCGAGATAACCGGCAACAGCTGCACCGAATCTACTGCATCAGACTGCAGAATCGGCAACAGAAAACGTCCATCCCAGAATCGAAAAAACACCGTTTTCCCGTCCGGCATCAGTACCTGAGTCAAGCTGCGAAAATGCTCGACCACCACTTCAGGACTCGCCGAAGACACTGCCAACCAGCCCCAATCGCGGGACTCGGTAGTCGCCACCCAATCGAGAAACTCACTGTCCACAGCGACAATTCCCACGAAGGGCATCACCGTATCCCACTCAGCGTAAATAGTGTCCGCCCAAATCGGACTTGGCGCTTGTGCGGTAGTTGACCCGCTCCAGACCTTGAACGGCTCGCCATCGCTGGTGCTGCTGAGAACTGCAAACAGTTGTTCATCGGCCATTAGCGGCTGACGCTGTAACCAATGCTGGGGAATCAGTTTATTCATTCAAGGGCCTATGCAGCTCTCGACAATATCGAGAATGCCGTTATCTACAAAAACAAATGGCTGAGTTACAAACTAGCGTAAAGAGACAACCTGAATGACAAAAACAGATTGATCATCGAAAAGTGGTTAACTCAACCAACCATTAACCTTCCCCAACACCACACCGATTATTGCAATGGCGCTTAACACCAACATCATCCAATTGGAAAATAAAATTATCCGCCGCAAGCCTACCGGCAAGGCTTCGTAATCCTTGGCGTCCAGCTCACCATTTCGTATGGATTTACGCGAGAAGATCATGAGCGTGCCCACACTACTAATAAATAGAAATCGGCCAATCGGCTCCCACCCCAAGGTGCGTTTTCTAGAAATAACAGCCGGCGAATTGCTCAAATACTCAAAGATATCCCGCGCAAAAAAATAAGCGACAAACAGCAAAATCAAGGACGACAGAAAAATAAGTGCAATCAATACCAAACCACTCAACAGGAAGAGTATTTCAATATCAGATCTCATTTCTGGATTTCATAGACAACATCTGCCCCTTGCTCGCCCCACTCCCCGAATGGATAGCAAAACCCATTCAATTAAGACTTACCAACAGAAAAAAAATCTATTTAATCAATAAAAAATTCATTCAATCCAACCCATATACTTATAACCAGCCAAAAGCACAATCATTGCCCCACCTCCCCCGAGCGCAGAAAGATAACAAATACGAACAGCCATCATTAATTCACGGGGAAAATTCAGATAGTCGTCCTTATCCAAAGCGCCACCCCTAATGGCCAAAGATGGAAAGAGCATGAAAGAACCTATACAAATCAAGACAAAATAAGCACCGAAAAATGAAAAAGACTTACTGACCCAAACTCCACTGGATCTACCAAGAAGATCCAGAATTCTCTGCATCTTAAAAAAATACAAATAAACGTGACCAAAAAAAGATATAAGCCCCAGCCCTAAAAATAAAGCACCAAACGTCAAGACAAACCAAATTTCGTCATCATCAGTCATGTGTAAAAGTCAGCGATACAAAACATACATAACCACCATAAGCGCAGCCAGCAACCACATAGAATAGTTACAAAATCTGATTAATGCCTTCAAACCGCATGGAAACCGTTCGTAATCTTGAGCATTCAGGATCTGCTTTCTTATTGAGCGACGAGGAATGATTAGCATCATGCTGATATGCCCGAGGAGTGCCAATCGCGAGAGTGGATCAAGACTCAAACGCATTGATCTACCGATTACAGCAGGAGAATTATTTAAATAGCCCAATATCTCTTTAATTCGACAATATGCAAGATAGAACATCAGAGCCAAGCATAAGACAAACAATGCAGCCAATGTCAAAACCACACATACATAAACTTCATTCAGTGCTATTTTCATTGCGCAGTCTCATATAACAATTCACCCACCCACTCACCGAATAGAGCACCACCCTCGCCCCCGGCCAATGCACCCACGCCTGTCAAAGCGAGACCACAAGCAACTCCACCGACCCCGACAGTACCTATACCGATGACTGCGCAAGCGGAGCCACCATCATTGCGCCGCCCCATCCACCGGCAACATTACCGCCCAATTTCCCGGCCTCAGTGAACTTGGCCCTCCTGCATGCCTCCTCCGTTCCTGCGCGACAAGTATCTTTAATCTTGAACCCGGCAGCACCCGCACCTAAACCAATTCCAATCCAGCCACCCAGTTTCATAACCTTGCTAGCCTTGCTGACGCCATCAATATGCGTCGCATATCCAGGAATCCCGGCTGAAGTACCAGCCTTGCTCCAGTGATGGACGAGGCTGCGACTAGAAATACCTAGCGCACTCCTCAGACTCGGATGATTGGGCAAACCGACTGTTTTACGCACCAAGGGACTTAAACTGTTATCAAGTTGCGTCATCAACTGTTTGCGCGTGGCAAAGAAATCCGCCCCCTGCAGCTTGCCATGCTTGTCGAATGTCTGTTTATGCAAAACCTCCAACTCACCCAAAGTCTCGGCGAGTTTCTTAAGATGACTACCAAACATCGCCGAACCGATCCCCACCCCAGTCGAACCCTACGATAAAAACGACTCAATCTCCCCATGATGCCGCGCCATGAACTCCGCCTCCGCATCATTCATCGGCGCCAACACGGCATCAACTTTCTGCGCCGCCTCCATCAATAACGCCTCTTCCCGAGTGCATTGCGTATTACGCGGATCGCTCAGAACGATCAGTTGCCCAGGTTTGGCGTATTGGCTGAGCTGCGGATTCAGACTGCGGAATTTCTCCAGCACGGCCGGATCCGGCTGCGGGAACAGTGTGGATTCCAGTGCAGACCGAGACATTCCCTGTTCAACAATATGAAAGCCCGGCTCAACGCTGGAAGGCGCCGGCCGGGCTGAGGACTTTGGGGATTGGGTCAACCCGCTCGGTGTCGGGCAGATGCCATCCTTGCACCGCTCACACTCTTCGCAGAATGGCGCATCACCTTTCAGGCTCATGATTTGCGCCGCCGTGAGCATCGCCGCCGACGCTGCGGCCAGTTTCTCCGGCAGTCCCGGCACGACCGGTGCTGCACTCATCGCCGCCATCGGCGCGCCACCCACGACAATCGGCACGCTGCTGAAAATCCCGCCGGGGCCGATGTTGATCCATTGCCCGCCGGCCTGAATCGTTGCACTCGCGCCGCCATCAATGACCACTTGCTGGCCAGCGCTGATGTGGATTTGCGCACTGGCGTTAAGCGCCTGACTGCTCACGCGAACATGCTGATCACCGATCACGGTCAGGTGATCATCTTTCTTCACTTCAGTCTGGCGCTGTCCGTGGGTGATGCGCTGCTCATCGGCTTTCAACTCATGGCGAGCAAGGCCGGTGACGACGATGTTGCGCTGGTTATCCACTTGCACTTGTTGATCGTGCAGCACGTGCTGCGTCCAGTTGCGCTGGGCCCGCAGATAGATTTCCTCGGCACCTTTGCGATCCTCGATGCGCAGTTCGTTGTAGCCGCCACCGCCGGGACTGCTCTGGCTGCGGAAGATGCTGCGGGTTTTGTCGGCGGGCAGATCCAGCGGCACTGGCGTCGCAGCATTTGGCAGGCAGCCCATGACCAGCGGTTTGTCGGCATCGGCGTCGATGAACCCGACCAGCACTTCCATGCCGACTCGCGGAATCAGCACGCTGCCATAAGCGTCGTGGGCCCAGCCGCTGGCGACACGCAGCCAGCAACTGGAATGCTCGTTCAACTCACCATCACGATCCCAGGCCAGTTGCACCTTGACCCGACCGTACTCGTCGCAATGGATTTCCATGTCTTTCGGGCCGGTGACGACGGCCGGTTGATAACCGAGCATGCGCGGTTTTTCCGGGCCCAGCGCCGGACGAAAGAACACGTCCCACGGCGTGGCGAGAAAGGTATTACGGTAACCCTGGAAACCTTCCCCATCGCTGGTCGCCGTTTCTTCCAGCACTTGCGGCTGTCGGCCATGGTGCTCGACGGCAGTCAGCAACCACAGGTCATTCCAGTCTTGGCGCGGATGGTCGGCCAGTTGCAGGAAATGTCCGCAAACCAAGGAGGATTCGTCGCTAAGGCCCTCGGCCTGACGGTAATCGGCGACATGCCGTTCAAGTGCGCGCTGGGCGAGGTGCTTGCCGGTTTCACGATCTTTGAATTGGCCGGGAAAGTGATAGTCCTCCAGCACCGGGCGCTGCTCACTGTCGATACGGCTTTCCAGTTGCAGACGCGGTTTTACGAAGTTGTAGTCGCGCCGGGTGACCACGCTGGTACGGGTTTCCACGCGAACGTTGAAGCGCTTGATCGCCGGCGCCGCACCGAGCATGCCGCTGCCGGGCAGATACAAGGTCGGCTCGGCGAGTTTCGGGAAAACGGTCTGATCGTCACCGAACACCAGCAAGTGCCCTTCGAGGCTGTGCTGAAAGTGATAATGGATGCCGACTTCCGCACACAGACGCTGGATGAACGCCAGATCACTCTCCCCGTACTGCACGCAATACTCACGCACCGGGTAATCGCTGCCGAGGCGAAATTCGAAAGCATCGCGCAGGATCGAGTGATCCTTGAGGATTTGCTCAACGATTTGCGGAACGCTGAGATGCTGAAAAATACGCTGATTGATGCGGTGCCCGAGGTAGGTCAGTCGCGGGACAAGGCTGAGGTGATAGCGCGTCAGACGTTTCCCGGAATCGCCCTGCCCGACCTGATAAATCTGACCGTGAACGCCGGAACCGTCAGCGTCAAAGCTGAGAAACGCCTGACAGTGCAACAGGCTTTCGAGATCCAGATCGGGCCGCTCACTGACCAGTTCCAGCTCAAAACGAAAGGGTTGGCTGATGGCTTCCTTGCCCGTGAACTCAAGGACTTTGAGGTCAATTTGGGCGCCTTCGAGGGTCAACGTGAAACGCGGTTGATTGGCAGGCGCGAACATCCGATGTGTCTCTGCAGAGTGAGGGCGGGCGATTCTGCATGAGGGGCAAGGGGTGTTGAGTGGGGGACGGAAAAATCAGATTTGCCCTACTTCTGTTGTCGAAAAAACCTCAGAAAATTGGCTCATTCGACTACAGACAAATCCCTCAACCCCACAGCAGATCCCTGTAGGAGTGAGCCTGCTCGCGATGGCGTTGTGTCATATGACATCAATGTTGAATGTCAGACCTCTATCGCGAGCAGGCTCACTCCTACAGGGACTGCGGTGAATAAGAAATCACAGGCACAAAAAAACGGCCCGTTTCCTGTAGGAAACGGGCCGTTTTCATGTGAGCCGTAGCTCAGCGTTTTACTTGTTCAGCATGAAATCTTTTTCCGCTGCCTCGAAGCGCTCAACCATGCCGCGAGTCGGTTCGCCCGCCTTGCTGACAAAGTAGATCGCCAGGCTGGCGAAGATGAAGCCCGGGATGATTTCGTACAGACCCAGCAGTTCGAAATGCTTCCAAACCACCACGGTGACGGCACCAACCACGATACCGGCCAGTGCGCCGTTGCGGGTCATGTCTTTCCAGATCACCGAGATCAGCACAACCGGGCCGAATGCAGCACCGAAACCCGCCCAAGCGTAGGACACCAGGCCCAGTACGCGGTTATCCGGGTTGGCCGCCAGTGCGATGGCGATCAACGCAACCAGCAAAACCATGGCGCGACCGACCCAGACCAGCTCCAGTTGCGAGGCCGATTTACGCAGGAAGGTTTTGTAGAAGTCTTCGGTCAGGGCGCTCGAGCACACCAGCAACTGGCAGCTCAGGGTGCTCATCACCGCAGCCAGAATGGCCGACAGCAGTACACCGGCAATCCATGGGTTGAAGAGGATTTTCGCCAGTTCGATGAACACACGCTCGTGGTTCTCGGTGACGGGACCGGCCAGTTCCGGGTGCGCCGAGAAGTAAGCGATACCGAAGAAGCCGACGGCCACGGTGCCGCCCAGGCACAGGATCATCCAGGTCATGGAAATGCGACGCGCCTTGGCGATCGATTTCACCGAATCCGCCGCCATGAAACGCGCGAGGATGTGCGGCTGGCCGAAGTAGCCCAGACCCCAGCCCATCAGCGAGATGATGCCGATGAAAGTGGTGCCTTTGAGCATGTCGAAGTTGCTTGGATCTTGCGCTTCGATGGCCAGGAACGTGGTGTCGACGCCGCCAGTGGCCAGCAGCACGATGATCGGCGTGAGGATCAGCGCGAAAATCATCAGGGTCGCTTGAACGGTGTCAGTCCAGCTTACCGCGAGGAAACCGCCGATAAAGGTGTAGGCAATTGTCGCCGCAGCACCGGCCCACAGCGCCGTCTCGTAGGACATGCCGAAGGTGCTTTCGAACAGACGGGCGCCGGCAACGATGCCGGAAGCGCAATAGATGGTGAAGAACACCAGAATCACGATCGCCGAGATAATGCGCAGCAGACCGCTTTTGTCTTCGAAACGGCTGGCGAAGTAGTCCGGCAGGGTCAGGGCGTCGCCGTTGTGCTCGGTCTGCACACGCAGACGGCCGGCGACGAACAGCCAGTTCAGGTAGGCACCGACGATCAAGCCGATGGCGATCCAGCTTTCAGACAGACCGGACATGTAGATGGCGCCCGGCAGGCCCATCAGCAACCAGCCGCTCATGTCGGAAGCACCGGCGGATAGCGCGGTGACGACGCTGCCCAGGCTGCGGCCGCCCAGAATGTAGTCAGAAAGGTTGTTGGTGGAGCGATAGGCCATCAAGCCGATCAGCACCATTGCTGCGATGTAGATCACGAACGTGATCAAGGTTGGATTGCTAACGCTCATTAAGTTACGCCCTGGCTTTGTTTTTATGTAGCGGCGGTGATGAACCGCTCGCAAACGACGACGTTTGGCAGACGATTCGGGATCCCGCGCATTTAGGACTGATGTTTCCCCAGGAAAGCCATCAGCCGATACACCGGGTTATTTCCCCGGTTGCACCTTGGGCGCGAATCCTATGCAACAAAGCAAAAGAGGTGCAACCAGTTTCGTGAGAATAAGTTGCACCTAGTCGGTTTTATCGACAATCACCGCGTTTTTGCTCCCTTTTGTGGCAGTCATGGCCATTTGCTAGAAGCAAAAGCACCAAGCAGGAGCAGTACTTTCGTACCAGAAAATAATTCCTGACGAGCTGCTTATTATTCCGGCAAAAAAAGGGTTGCACCCGGTTGCACCTCTTTCGGCGCACGGCTAATCTTGCGGCCAGCTGATGCCACGCAACTGTGGCAACCATGAGGATAAAAATATGGCTACCACCACCCTTGGGGTCAAACTCGATGACCCGACCCGCGAGCGCCTGAAGGCTGCCGCGACCTCGATTGATCGCACACCGCACTGGCTGATCAAGCAGGCAATTTTCAATTACCTGGAGAAACTCGAGGGTGGTGCAACCCTGACCGAGCTGAACGGTCTGACCGCCAAGGACGCCGATGAGGCGGGCGAAGTCCACAACGATCACGCTCACCAGTGCTTCCTTGAATTCGCTGAAAGCATCCTGCCGCAGTCCGTTCTGCGCGCTTCGATCACTGCCGCTTACCGTCGCCCTGAGCCGGAAGTCGTGCCGATGCTGATCGAACAGGCTCGCCTGCCGGTCGCCATGGCTGAAGCCACCAACAAACTCGCCGCCTCCATCGCGGAAAAACTGCGTAACCAGAAAAGTGCCGGCGGTCGTGCGGGCATTGTTCAGGGTCTGCTGCAGGAATTTTCCTTGTCGTCCCAGGAAGGCGTGGCGCTGATGTGCCTGGCCGAAGCGCTGCTGCGTATCCCGGACAAAGGCACTCGTGATGCGCTGATCCGCGACAAGATCAGCACCGGCAACTGGCACCCGCACTTGGGCAACAGCCCGTCGCTGTTCGTCAACGCCGCCACCTGGGGCCTGCTGCTGACCGGCAAACTGGTCTCGACGCACAACGAAGCCGGCCTGACCTCGTCGCTGAGCCGCATCATCGGCAAGAGCGGCGAACCGATGATCCGCAAGGGCGTCGACATGGCCATGCGCCTGATGGGCGAGCAGTTCGTCACCGGTGAAACCATCGCCGAAGCGCTGGCCAATGCGAGCAAGTTCGAAGCCAAGGGCTTCCGTTATTCCTACGACATGCTCGGTGAAGCGGCGCTGACCGAACACGACGCGCAGAAGTACTTGGCGTCGTACGAACAAGCCATTCACTCGATCGGCAAAGCCTCCCACGGTCGTGGGATTTATGAAGGCCCGGGCATCTCCATCAAGCTGTCGGCATTGCACCCGCGTTACAGCCGCGCGCAATACGAGCGTGTGATGGACGAGTTGTACCCGCGCCTGCTGTCGCTGACCCTGCTGGCCAAGCAATACGACATCGGCCTGAACATCGACGCCGAAGAAGCCGACCGTCTCGAACTGTCGCTGGATCTGCTAGAGCGCCTGTGCTTCGAGCCGCAACTGACTGGCTGGAACGGCATTGGTTTCGTCATCCAGGCTTATCAGAAGCGTTGCCCGTATGTGATCGACTACGTGATCGATCTGGCTCGCCGCAGCCGTCATCGCCTGATGATCCGCCTGGTGAAAGGCGCGTACTGGGACAGCGAAATCAAACGTGCCCAGGTCGAAGGCCTGGAAGGCTATCCGGTCTACACCCGCAAGGTGTACACCGACGTTTCCTACATCGCTTGCGCACGCAAACTGCTGTCGGTGCCGGAAGTCATCTACCCGCAGTTCGCCACGCACAACGCCCACACCCTGTCGGCCATTTACCACATTGCCGGTCAGAACTATTACCCTGGCCAGTACGAATTCCAGTGCCTGCACGGCATGGGCGAACCGCTTTACGAACAAGTTGTAGGCAAAGTTTCCGACGGCAAGCTGAACCGTCCGTGCCGCGTGTACGCGCCGGTCGGTACTCACGAAACATTGCTGGCGTACCTCGTACGTCGCTTGCTGGAAAACGGCGCGAACACCTCGTTCGTCAACCGCATCGCCGATCAGTCGATTTCGATTCAGGAGCTTGTGGCCGATCCGGTGGCGCAGATCGAGCAGATGGCGACCGTGGAAGGTGGTTTCGGCCTGCCGCACCCGCGCATTCCACTGCCGCGTGATCTGTACGGTGCCGAGCGCGCCAACTCCAGCGGCATCGACATGGCCAACGAACACCGTCTGGCTTCGCTGTCCTGCGCCCTGCTCGCCACTGCCCACACCGACTGGAAAGCTGCGCCGATGCTCGGTTGCGCTTCCAGCACTGAAACTCCGGCAGCCGTGCTGAACCCGGCAGATCACCGTGATGTGGTCGGTCACGTTCAAGAAGCCACTGTCGAAGACGTCGACAACGCCATTCAATGCGCGCTGAATGCCGCACCAATCTGGCAGGCCACTCCGCCGGCCGAACGTGCGGCGATTCTGGAGCGCGCCGCTGACTTGATGGAAGGCGAGATCCAGCCGCTGATGGGCCTGTT
The DNA here is from genome assembly GCF_049959085.1 of Pseudomonas rustica. Lineage (NCBI taxonomy): Bacteria > Pseudomonadati > Pseudomonadota > Gammaproteobacteria > Pseudomonadales > Pseudomonadaceae > Pseudomonas > Pseudomonas rustica. Next base: position 5,087,325 of record NZ_CP188200.1, read on the forward strand.
GGCGCGTGAAGCCGGCAAGACTTTCGCCAACGCCATCGCCGAAGTCCGCGAAGCCGTCGACTTCCTGCGTTATTACGCAGTGCAGGCGCGCAACGATTTCAGCAACGACGCCCACCGCCCATTGGGTCCAGTGGTATGCATCAGCCCGTGGAACTTCCCGCTGGCGATCTTCAGCGGTCAAGTCGCTGCGGCATTGGCTGCCGGTAACCCGGTATTGGCCAAACCTGCCGAGCAAACTCCGCTGGTGGCGGCTCAAGCCGTGCGCTTGCTGCTCGAAGCCGGGATCCCGGAAGGCGTGCTGCAACTGCTGCCGGGGCGCGGTGAAACTGTCGGTGCCGGTCTGGTCGGTGATGAGCGCGTCAAAGGCGTGATGTTCACCGGTTCCACCGAAGTCGCGCGCCTGCTGCAACGCAACATTGCTGGCCGTCTCGACAGCCAGGGCCGTCCGATTCCACTGATCGCCGAAACCGGCGGGCAGAACGCGATGATCGTCGACTCCTCGGCACTGACCGAACAAGTCGTGATCGACGTGGTGTCGTCGGCGTTCGACAGCGCTGGCCAGCGTTGCTCGGCGCTGCGGGTACTGTGCTTGCAGGAAGATTCCGCGGATCGTGTCATCGAAATGCTCAAAGGTGCCATGGCGGAAAGCCGTCTCGGCAACCCGGAGCGCCTGTCCGTGGACATCGGCCCGGTGATCGACGCCGAAGCCAAGGCTGGCATCGACAAGCACATCCAGGGCATGCGCGACAAAGGTCGCAATGTTTACCAAGTGGCGATCGCCGACACCGAAGAGGTCAAACGCGGCACCTTCGTCATGCCGACCCTGATCGAACTGGAAAGCTTCGACGAGCTGCAACGCGAGATCTTCGGCCCGGTGCTGCACGTGGTGCGCTACAAGCGTAAAGAGATCGATCAACTGATCGGCCAGATCAACGCTTCCGGTTATGGCCTGACGCTGGGCGTGCACACGCGGATCGACGAGACCATCGCCAAGGTGATCGACAACGTCAACGCCGGTAACGTCTACGTTAACCGCAACATCGTCGGTGCCGTGGTCGGCGTGCAGCCATTCGGCGGCGAAGGTTTGTCCGGTACTGGCCCGAAAGCCGGTGGCCCGCTGTACCTGTACCGTTTGCTGGCGACACGTCCTACCGATGCCATCGAACAATCCTTCGCTCGTGGTGATGCGGTTATCGCCCCGGACGTTCGTTTGCGCGACGCCATGAGCAAACCGCTGAACGCCCTGAAAGCCTGGGCTGAAAGCAACAAGTACGCCGACCTGAGCACCCTGTGCGTGCAGTACGCGGCGCAATCGCAGAGCGGCATCACTCGCGTGCTGGCCGGCCCGACCGGCGAGAAAAACAGCTACGCGATCCTGCCGCGCGAGCACGTGCTGTGCCTGGCCGAGGTTGAAGGTGATCTGCTGACGCAACTGGCAGCGGTGCTGGCGGTAGGCGGTTCGGCGGTATGGCCGGAGTCCGACATCAGCAAGGCATTGTTCGCACGCCTGCCGAAGGAGATTCAGGCGCGGATCAAGCTGGTTGCTGACTGGAATAAAGACGAAGTGGTGTTTGATGCGGTGCTGCATCACGGCCATTCCGACCAGTTGCGCGGCGTTTGCCAGCAGATTGCCAAGCGTGCCGGCGCGATTGTTGGGGTTCAGGGCTTGTCCCAGGGCGAGACCAACATTGCCCTGGAGCGTCTGGTGATCGAGCGCGCGTTGAGCGTTAACACTGCGGCGGCGGGTGGTAATGCCAGCTTGATGACGATCGGCTAAACCGCTGTAAATCCAGGCGGCCGCAATGGTCGCCTGGAATGAAATCCCCTGTAGGAGTGAGCCTGCTCGCGATAGCGATCTATCAGACACATTTGTTTGACTGACACACCGCTATCGCGAGCAGGCTCACTCCTACAAAAGATCAAAAGATCAAAAGATCGCAGCCTTCGGCAGCTCCTACAGAAGGCTGCGATCTTTTGCTTCTGTATCACGCCCATCAATCATCCTGTTCAGCATTTATCAGCACGCCTAGACTCGGCCCAACCCCAATTTCAGGTAGGCCGCCATGTCCGAGACGCTGCTCAGTTCCCGCAATCTGGCTTTCGAGCTGTATGAAGTCCTCGATGCCGAGGGCCTGACACGGCGTGAGCGCTTTGCCGAACACAACCGCGAGACCTTCGACGCTGCTATCGGCACCGCGCGCAATATCGCCGAGAAATACTTCGCCCCGCACAACCGCAAAGGCGACGAAAACGAGCCGCGCTACGAGGACGGCAAGGCGATTTTGATTCCCGAGGTAAAACCGGCGGTGGATGCCTTCCTTGAAGCCGGATTCCTCAACGCCGCGAGAAGTTTCGACGCCGGCGGCATGCAACTTCCTACATTGCTGTCGCAAGCCTGCTTCGCGCATTTCCAGTCGGCCAACGCTGCTTCGACCTCGTACCCGTTCCTGACCATGGGCGCGGCGAACCTGATCGAAAGCTTCGGCACTGAAGAGCAAAAGCAGCGCTTCCTGCAACCGATGATCGACGGCCGCTTCTTCGGCACTATGGCCCTGACTGAGCCGCACGCCGGCTCATCGTTGTCGGATATTCGTACACGCGCCGAGCCGGCGTCTGACGGCACCTATCGACTCAAGGGCAACAAGATTTTCATTTCCGGCGGCGATCACCCGCTCTCGGAAAACATCGTACACATGGTGCTGGCCAAACTGCCGGACGCGCCGCCGGGGGTGAAAGGCATTTCGCTGTTCATCGTGCCAAAGTTTCTGGTCAACGATGACGGCAGCCTCGGCCCACGCAACGACGTGCTGCTGGCCGGGTTATTCCACAAAATGGGCTGGCGCGGCACCACCTCCACCGCACTGAACTTCGGCGATAACGGCGAGTGTGTCGGCTATCTGGTTGGCGAACCACATCGCGGTTTGAGCTACATGTTCCAGATGATGAACGAGGCGCGGATCGGCGTCGGCATGGGCGCAGTGATGCTCGGCTACGCCGGTTATCTGTACTCGCTGGAGTACGCCCGCGAACGTCCGCAAGGTCGAGTGCCGGACAGCAAGGATCCGACTACCGCGCCGGTGGCGATCATTCAGCACGCCGACGTAAGACGCATGCTGCTGACGCAAAAATCCTACGTCGAAGGGGCATTTGACCTCGGCTTGTACGCCGCTCGCCTGTTCGATGACACCACGACGCTTGAAAGCGAAACCGAGCGTAAACAAGCGCAGGAATTGCTGGATTTGCTAACGCCAATCGTCAAATCCTGGCCATCGGAGTTCTGCCTGAAAGCCAACGAACTGGCGATCCAGATTCTTGGCGGTCACGGTTATACCCGTGAGTATCCAGTCGAGCAGTACTACCGCGACAACCGTCTGAACCCGATCCATGAAGGCACCCACGGCATTCAGTCGCTGGACTTGCTTGGGCGTAAGTTGGCGCAGAACGGCGGCGCGGGGCTGAAGCAGCTGATTCGCCTGATTGCCAATACGGCCGAACGCTCGACTGCGCACGATTCGCTGACAGCACTGCGTGAGCCACTGGAAAAACTGGTGGCACGCCTGCAAACCGTGACCATTGGTTTGCTGACGGATCTGGCGCAGGGCGAGGTCAACAGCAGCCTGGCGAACTCGGCGCTGTACCTGAAAGTGTTCGGGCACGCGGTGATTGGCTGGCGCTGGCTGGAACAGGCGATTCGTGCGGAGGAAGGCTTGGCCAAGGGCAATGCGGCCGATGCTGACTTCTATAAAGGCAAGTTGCAGGCGGCGCGGTATTTTCTGACGTGGGAAGTGCCGGGTTGCCACCATGAATTGGCGTTGCTGGAGGCGCGGGATGATACGTGCCTGGCGATGCAGGATGCGTGGTTCTGAACAGCTACCCTCACCCCAGCCCTCTCCCGGAGGGAGAGGGGGCCGACCGGGGGATGGTTGATACTCCATCGACCTGAAAGAGGCTCACCGAATCCATAATCGACTGGCGTTTTCAGGTCGATGTATAGCAAAAGACACCTCGGTCAGTCCCCTCTCCCTCCGGGAGAGGGCTAGGGTGAGGGGCTTTTCTGGCTCAACACTCAACTCAACCTGAACCCACCCATCTGCCGCGCCAGATCATCCGCCAGTTTCTGCAACATCTGACAATCCTCACGACAAGCGCGAACCTCCCCCGCCGTCGCCCGCGCCAGATCGGAAATCCCCTGCACGTTGCGGTTGATCTCCTCCGTCACCGCCGACTGCTCCTCGGTCGCCGTCGCCACCTGATGGTTCATGTCGCTGATGCGCTCGACCTGCCCGGTAATCGCGGTCAAAGAAGCGCCCGTACGCTGACTCGACTCAACCCCGGTACCCGTCGCCGCTTGCCCGGTACGCATGGACGACACAGCGTTTTCCGCGCCCTGCTTGAGGCTGCCGATCATCTGTTGAATCTCATCAGTGGACGCCTGAGTCCGCCGCGCCAACGTGCGCACTTCATCAGCAACAACGGCAAACCCACGCCCCATATCCCCGGCACGCGCCGCTTCAATCGCCGCATTGAGCGCCAGCAAATTCGTCTGCTCAGACACCCCGCGAATCACCGCCAACACCGAGTCAATCGATGCCACTTGATGCGCCAGTTCACCCACTGCGCCCGCCGCCAGACCAATTTCGTCCGACATGCTTTCGATATGCCGGATCGACCCGCCAACATCTTCCCGCGCCTGCATCGCTTCATCCCGCGCAGTCTGCGATGCGAGCGCCGCGTTGCCGGCGTTTTGCGCAATCTCCTGAACCGTCAGGCCCATTTCGTGAACCGCAGTGGCAACCATGTCAGTCATTTCCTGCTGACGACCGGAGCGCTCGGCGGTGTTTTCGACCACCTTCGCCACCTGCCCCACCGCCGTGCGCAGACGCTCGCTGGTGGTCAGCACTTCCGCGATCATGCCGCGCTGACTGTCGAGGAAACGGTTGAAGCCGCGCGCCAGATCACCCAGCTCATCAGCACGGCTGGAATCTAACCGATGGGTCAAATCTCCCCCGCCGCTACCGATTGCTACCAGCGCCGCTGTTACCTGACGAATCGGTCGCACCAGCCCGCGCGCCAGCCACACCACCAAGGCCAGGCACACCAGCGCTACAGCCAGACCGATGCCGCCACTCATCCACATCGCTTTGCGCGCTTCGGCGTAGATTTGCGATTGCGGCACTTCGGCCACCAGCGTCCAGCCCAGATCACGCAACGGCAGGCTGAAGGCCAGATAATCTTCGCCATCACGCTGGAAGCTACTGTTCGTGGCAATTTTTTGACCCATGACCGCTTGCGCTGCCGCAGCACCAATCTGCTCCGTAAGCGTGCGTTTGCCACTGAACTGCGCTTCAGGATGCACCTGAATCAAACCGTCGGAACGCACGAGATAGACCTTGCCGCGCTCGCCGAAGCTGAAGTTGTGAATAAGCTCCGACAGCTCTTTCATGCTCAGCCCGAGACCGGCGACACCGACCACTTTGCCGGCCTGCTCGACCTTCAAATCGATAAACAGCGCCAATTCTCCAGTGGCGCCATCGTTGTCGATATTGAGGGTGCGCGACTGGTTGCTGTCGAGGAAGGAATAGAACCAGGCATCGGCCGGCTTGGTTCGACTGAGGGTGCGATCCAGGCCTTTTTCGGTGATGTAATGATTGGATTCGGTGCCGATGATCAAAGCCGTAAAAGCCTTGTGTTCGGCGCGGATGCCTTCCAGATACTGCGCGAAGCCCGCCGTTTTGCTGCTGTCTTCGCCAGACGCCAACCAGTCACGCACCATGGTGTTGCTGGCGATGTCTTTCGCGGCGGTGAGGGGCTGGACGAGGATGCGCTCGATGTCGTTGCGCGTCGCTTCGATGCTCGACGGCAAGGCTTGTTCGACCAGATAGCTCTGGGCGAGACGGTTGACCACCAGGGTATAAATGCCAACCACGATCAGGATACTGACCAGCAGAGCGGTGCCCATGCTGAGGATCAGTTGCCATTGGATACTGCGTCGCCACAACTGCATGGAGCACCCCCAAAGAATAAGTGGCGGAAGCAATGCAACAGCCGTGCCGATTGTATACAACCCGATCGACAATCTATTCTTTGGTTGTGCGCAACGCCGTCAACCCTGATTGATGGTCTTGGCGATGGTGTCGACCGTGGCGCTGACTTGCTCTTGGTAACGGTCGAGTTCTTCCTGATGCTGCTTCTTCATGTCGATCTGCTGCGAGCACAGATTCATCGCGGCCAGCACCAGCAAGCGATCACCGATCAGCGTCGGGTATTTGCGTTTGGTGTCGGCCAAAGCGGCTTTAAGCATCAATGCTGCGTCCAGCAGGGTCTGTTCTTCCCCGGCCGGTGCCTTGATCGAATAGTCCTCCCCGAGAATGGAGATGACTTTTACCCCTGCTGTGCCGTGGTTCATGCGCTGACGGGACCGGCGTTGACGCGATCAACCAGCGCCTGAATGCGGGCGGCGGTGGTGCCATGCTTTTCTTCCTGTTCCATCAGGCTCAGTTGCAGGCTTTCGTTTTCATCCTTGGCCTGAGCCAGTTCGGTGGACAGGTTCTGATTGGTTTGCGCGAGGGTCTGGTTCTGCTGCACCAGGTCGCTGACGAGCTGTTCCAATTGGCTGAGGGATGCTTCCAACATTTTGATCTTCCAGGCATTTTCAAAGGGCGCGTACGATAAAGAAAAGTCACCACGGATGCCAGGGTTAAACCGGCGCAAGGCCTTGATTTTCCTGGCGGGCGAGCGTTCCCGCGAGCTTTAAAGACTGTGATTTGCCGATCTTGTTCCTGCACTTCGTCGCCGAGCGCCCTCTGCGACAAATACGCGCAGCCCCTCAAGACTTTAGTCGCATGACCGATAAGTCATCCATTCAGCAGTTTTAGCCCGCATGGATGCGGCCCTTCTCGGTACCCTCCATGTCCCTTCGCAATATGAACATCGCCCCACGGGCGTTCACCGGTTTCGCCCTGATTGGCGCATTGATGTTGATCCTCGGCGTGTTCGCGCTCAATCAGATGAGCAAAATTCGCGGCGCCACCGAAGACATCACCAACAGCAGCGTGCCGAGCATCAAGAGCCTCGACGAATTCACCCAGCTGACCCTGCGCCTGCGGGTGCTGTCGTACCGTTTGCTGGTCAACCGCGAACCGGACGTGCAGCAGAAAACCATGGACTTGCTGGACATGCGCAACCAGCAGATCCGCAAGGCCCAGAGCGATTACGAGCCGTTTATCAGCAGCCCCGACGAACGTGCGGCGTACGATCAATATGTGCAGTTGCTGAGCCAGTACCGCCAGATCGAAGACCGGATGAGAACCCTGTCGCGCAACAATCAGGTGGATGAACTGCGCAACCTGCTCAACACCGACTTGCTGACCAACTCCGAAGCGGTCAACACCGTGCTCAACCGTTTGCTGGAGATCAATACCCGGCAAACCGTCGACACCAATCAGCAAGCGGCGGATCAATATTCTTCGGCGTTCGACCTGGTGGTCACCCTGCTGGTGATTGCCACTGCACTGACTTTGTTATTCGCCTGGTTGCTGACCGCCAGCATTACCAAGCCAATCGCCAAGGCACTGGAAGCCGCAGAAACCATCGCTGAAGGCAACCTGACGCAGCCGATTCAGGTCGATGGCAGTGACGAAGCCGGGCGCTTGCTGGCAGCGATGGCGAAGATGCAATCGAAGCTGCGCGACACTTTGCAGCGGATTTCCGGGTCGGCCACGCAACTGGCGTCGGCAGCGGAAGAACTCAACAGCGTCACCGACGAAAGCGCACGCGGCCTGGTGCAGCAGAACAACGAAATCGAACAAGCGGCCACCGCGGTCAACGAAATGACCAGCGCCGTGGAAGAAGTTGCGCGCAACGCGGTGAGCACCTCGGAAGCCTCGAAGAACGCTACAACGTCGGCCGGCGATGGTCGTGATCTGGTGCAGGAAACCGTCAGCGCCATCGAACGCATGAGCGCCGATGTACAGAGCACAGCATCGTTGATCGGTGATCTGGCCAATGAATCCCGAGACATCGGCAAGGTGCTGGATGTGATTCGTGGTTTGGCCGATCAGACCAACCTGCTGGCGCTGAACGCGGCGATTGAAGCGGCGCGCGCCGGTGAAGCCGGTCGTGGTTTTGCGGTGGTGGCGGATGAAGTGCGCGCCTTGGCGCATCGCACACAGCAGTCGACCAGTGAAATCGAGCGGATGATCGGCAGCATTCAGAGCGGCACCGAACACGCGGTGGATTCGATGCGCAACAGCACCGAACGCGCGGAGTCGACGTTGAACATTGCTCGCGGCGCGGGGATGTCGCTGGATACGATCAACACTGCCATTGTTGAAATTAACGAGCGCAACCTGGTGATCGCCAGCGCGGCGGAAGAGCAGGCGCAGGTGGCGCGCGAGGTGGATCGTAACCTGGTGAATATTCGGGATTTGTCGGTGCAATCAGCGACCGGGGCCAATCAGACGAGTGCGGCGAGTAATGAGCTGTCGCGGCTGGCGCTGGATCTGAACAATATGGTTGGGCGGTTTAGCCTCTGAAAAAGCAAAAGATCGCAGCCTGCGGCAGCTCCTACACGGGATTGATGTGCACCCTGTAGGAGCTGCCGCAGGCTGCGATCCTTTGATCTTGAAAAAAGCTTTTTGACAGCATCACATTTCAACAGGTTAGAATCGCTGGCACGCAGACTGCATGGTCAGTTTGTGCCCGTCTTTACGCTTCTGGAGTACTGCCTTTGAATGCGACGACCATCAACAGCCTGTTCTTGATCGGCGCGTTGCTGGTAGGTGCAAGCATTCTCGTCAGCTCACTCTCCTCCCGTCTCGGCATCCCGATTCTGGTCATTATCCTCGCAGTCGGCATGGCCGCCGGGGTTGATGGCGGCGGGATTATTTTCGATAACTACCCAACGGCCTATCTGGTCGGCAACCTCGCACTGGCGGTGATCCTCCTCGACGGCGGCTTGCGCACACGGGTTTCGAGTTTCCGCGTGGCGTTGTGGCCGGCGTTATCGCTGGCGACGGTCGGGGTGTTGATCACCACCGGGCTGACCGGCATGGCCGCCGCATGGCTGTTCGACCTGAACCTGATCCAAGGCCTGCTCATCGGCGCCATCGTCGGCTCGACGGACGCCGCAGCGGTGTTCTCCTTGCTCGGCGGCAAAGGCCTGAACGAACGGGTTACGGCCAGCCTGGAAATCGAATCCGGCAGCAACGACCCGATGGCGGTGTTTCTCACCGTAACCCTGATCGACATGCTTGCCAGCGGCCAGACCGGCCTGCACTGGAGCCTGCTGACCCACCTGATCCGCGAGTTCGGCATCGGCGGCGTGATCGGTCTCGGCGGCGGTTGGGTCATGCTGCAATTGGTCAACCGCATCAATCTGGCCAACGGCCTATATCCGATTCTGGTGATTGCCGGCGGTCTGGTGGTGTTCGCCCTGACCAACGCCTTGCACGGCAGCGGTTTCCTCGCGGTGTATCTGTGCGGTCTGGTCATCGGCAACCGCCCGGTGCGCAGCCGTCACGGCATTCTGCACATGCTCGACGGCATGGCGTGGCTGGCGCAGATCGGCATGTTCCTTGTGCTGGGGCTGCTGGTGACGCCGCATGATTTGCTGCCGATCGCCCTGCCCGCCCTCGGTCTGGCGCTATGGATGATTCTGTTCGCGCGACCGCTGTCGGTGATGGTCGGTCTGCTGCCGTTCAAAGCCTTCCATGGCCGTGAAAAAGCCTTTATTTCCTGGGTCGGCCTGCGTGGCGCAGTACCGATCATTTTGGCGGTGTTCCCGCTGATGGCCGGGCTGCCGAATGCGCAGCTGTACTTCAACCTCGCCTTCTTTATCGTGCTGGTGTCGCTGTTGGTGCAGGGCACAAGCCTGCCGTGGGTCGCCAAATTGTTGAAGGTGACGGTGCCGCCGGAGCCTGCGCCGATTTCCCGGGCGGCGCTGGAAGTCCATGTCACCAGCGAGTGGGAGCTGTTCGTTTATAAGCTCGGCGCGGAGAAATGGTGCATCGGTTCACCCCTGCGCGAGCTGAAAATGCCCGAAGGAACCCGCATCGCTGCCCTGTTTCGTGGCCAGCAACTGCTCCATCCGTCGGGTAGTACGGTGCTGGAAGTCGATGATTTGCTGTGTGTTATCGGCCACGAACACAACTTGCCGGCCCTCGGAAAACTGTTCAGCCAGGCGCCACAACGCGGCCTCGATTTGCGTTTCTTCGGCGACTTTGTGCTCGAAGGAGACGCCCAGCTTAAAGCGGTTGCAGCGCTGTATGGCCTGCCGGCCGAGGGCATCGATCCGGACATGACCCTGGGCGCCTTCATCGCGCAGAAAGTCGGCGGCGCACCGATCGTTGGCGACCAGGTGGAGTGGAACAACACCCACTGGACGGTTGCGGTCATGGACGGGAACAAGATCGGCAAAGTGGGCGTCAGATTCCCCGAAGGAAGTCGCCCGGGCCCCGGACTCTTCCTCTAAACTGCGTCCACTATCACTTGCTTGACCGGTCTCTATGCCTACCCTGCGCTCCTTTTTCGCCGCGGCCCTGCTGGGCCTGAGTCTTACTGTCGGCCCGCTGTATGCCGCCGAACCACCGTCCAGCGATGCCGTCCAGGCCAGCCTGGACAAACTTGCCGACAGCAAACTGCCGGATGCCGACAAAAAGACCCTGCAAACCGTCCTGCAGAACACGCTCAATCAGCTGAACAATCAGCGTGATTACGAGCAGAAACTGATCGACCTCAAGCAGCAACTGGCGACCGCACCCAAGCAGACCATCGAAAACGCTCGCGAACTGACGCGCCTCAAAGCCACGACCGTGGTGCCGGTGGCGCAGCGCTTCCCCCGCGAATCGATCACGCAACTGGAGCAGATCCTCACCGACCGCTCCACCCAGCAAAGTGATCTGCAAAAAGCCTTGGCCGACGCCAACAGCCTGATCATCACCGCGCAGACGCGCCCGGAGCGCGCTCAGGCGGAAATCTCCGCCAGCCAGACGCGCATTCAGCAGATCAACAACATCCTCAAGTCCGGCAAGGACGCGGGCAAATCCGTCAGCGCCGAGCAGCGTGATCAACTCAACGCTGAACTGGCGGCGCTGAACGCGCTGATCCCGTTGCGCCGCCAGGAGCTGGCCGGCAACAGCCAGTTGCAGGATCTCGGCAATGCCCAGCATGACTTGCTCTCGGAAAAATCCGACCGCCTCGACCGCGAGATTCAGGAGCTGCAGACCCTGATCAACCAGAAGCGTCTGGCGCAGTCGCAGGAAACAGTAACCCAGCAATCGATCGAAGCGCAGAAGGCCGGCGGCAGCAGCTTGCTCGCCAGCGAAAGCACGGCCAACCTCAAGCTCTCCGACTACCTGCTGAAAAGCACCGACCGCCTCAACGAAGTCACCCAGCAAAACCTGCAGACCAAACAGCAACTCGATACCCTGACCCAGAGCGATTCCGCCCTCGACGAGCAGATCAACGTACTCAAAGGCAGCCTGCTGCTGTCGAAGATTCTCTATAAGCAGAAGCAGGCCCTGCCGCGCCTGAAGGTCGACCGCGACCTGGCCGATCAGATCGCCGACATTCGTCTGTATCAGTTTGAAGTCAGCCAACAGCGCGAACTGCTCAGCAGTCCGACCACCTACGTCGACAACCTGCTCGCCACGCAGCCGCCGGAACAAGTCACCCCGCAACTGCGCAAAAGCCTGCTGGATCTGGCCAACACCCGCGCCGACCTGCTGGAGCGGCTGAACCGCGAACTGAGCGCGGTGCTCAACGAATCGATCACCCTGCAACTCAATCAGAAACAACTGCTGAGCACCGCGCAAAGCCTGCGCGCGACCCTCGATGAGCAGATGTTCTGGATTCCGAGCAACAAGCCGCTGGATCTGGAGTGGATGCGCAGCGTGCCGGAGCGCCTCAAGCGTCAGGTCGACACACTGCCGTGGGCTTCAAGCCTCAGCGAATTGACTGATGGCCTGACCCAGCGACCACTGCTGTTCCTGCCGTTGGCGCTGCTGATCGGCGCCTTGTTGTGGCGCCGCAAAAGTCTCTACGGGCGCCTGAACAAGGTTCACCAGGACATCGGTCACTTCAAGCGCGACAGCCAGTGGCACACGCCGCAAGCGATCCTGATCAACATTCTGTTGGCGATGCCGGTGGCACTGGCGCTGGCCCTGTGTGGTCTGGCCTTGCAGATCGACGCACGCGGACAGAACGCCAACATGGGCGCGGCGCTGCTGCAAATGGCGCAGGCGTGGCTGGTGTTTTACACCGCGTACCGGATTCTCGCGCCGGCCGGCGTGGCCGAGCTGCACTTCCGCTGGGAGAAACCGCAGGTGGAATTCCTGCGCGGCTGGATCCGTCGGCTCGGTCTGGTGGTCATGGCATTGGTAACGATTGTCGCTGTTGCCGAACTGCAACCCGCGGCACTCGCCGACGACGTGCTCGGCATGCCGGTGGTACTGACCTGCTACGCCTTGATGGCCTGGCTGCTCAGCCGCCTGCTGATCAGCAGCCCGGCCCACGAAAACACTTCGCTGTTCCGCAAAGCCGTCGGCGTGATGTTCACGGTGCTGCCGATCGCCCTGTTCGTCGCGGTGTGCTTCGGCTACTACTACACCGCGCTGAAACTCAGCGACCGCTTGATCAACACCCTGTATTTGCTGATGTTCTGGCTGGTGATCGAAGCCACTTTCGTTCGCGGCCTGAGCGTTGCTGCACGGCGTCTGGCCTACCAGCGCGCACTGGCCAAACGGCAGGCAGCGAAAGAGGCTGGCGACGGCGAAGCGGTGATCGAAGAGCCGACGCTGGACATCGAAAAGGTCAACGAACAGTCGCTGCGCCTGATCCGTCTGGCCCTGCTCGGCGGCTTTATCGCGGCGCTGTACTGGGTCTGGTCGGATCTGATTTCGGTGTTCTCGTACCTCGACAACATCACCCTCTACGAATACACCAGCGGCACCGGCGCCAACATGAGCATGGTGCCGATCAGCATCGGCGACATGCTCGGCGCGTTGATCATCATCGGCATTACCTTCGCCCTCGCGCGCAACTTGCCGGGCTTGCTCGAAGTGTTCGTGCTGTCCAAGCTCAATCTGGCGCAGGGCAGCGCGTACGCGACCACGACGCTACTGTCGTACGTGATCGCCGGTGTCGGTTTCGTCTCGACGCTGTCGACCCTCGGCGTCAGTTGGGACAAGTTGCAATGGCTGGTGGCGGCGCTGTCGGTCGGTCTCGGTTTCGGTATGCAGGAGATCTTTGCGAACTTCATCTCCGGCATCATGATCCTCTTCGAACGCCCGGTGCGGATCGGTGACACCATCACCATCGGCAACCTGTCGGGCACGGTGAGCAAGATCCGCATCCGCGCCACGACCATCACCGACTTCGACCGCAAGGACATCATTGTCCCGAACAAGACGTTCATCACCGGGCAACTGATCAACTGGTCGCTGACTGACACCATCACCCGCGTGACGCTGAAACTCGGCGTCGATTACGGCTCCGATCTGGATCTGGTCAAGGAATTGCTGCTCAAGGCTGCCCGCGAGAATCCGCGCGTGCTCAAGGAACCCGAGCCGCACGTGTACTTCCTCAACTTCGGCGAAAGCACCCTCGACCATGAGTTGCGCATGCACGTGCGTGACCTCGGTGACCGCAACCCGGTGCTCGATGAGGTCAACCGCTTCATCAACCGCGAGTTCAAGAAGCAGCACATCAACATCTCGTTCCGGCAGATGGAGGTGTACCTGAAGAATCTGCACGGTCAGGAATACAAGATGGTGCCGATCGAGCCGGAGACGAAAACCATCGTGCCGGTCGCCGACGATCAGAAACCGCTGCAAGAGCCGCCGCCGGCCAAACTCGACTAACCGGTCTATTCCCAGCAGAATGCTCGGACATTCTGCTGGAGCAGGCCCTTGAAAGCCCTCGACGAACTGACCTTCGACAATCGCTTCGCCCGCCTCGGTGACGCGTTTTCCGCCCACGTGCTGCCCGAGCCGATCGACAATCCGCGTCTGGTCGTTGCCAGCCCGGCGGCGCTGGCGTTGCTGGATCTCGATCCAGCCACCGCCGAAACCGAGGAATTTGCCGAACTGTTTGGCGGCCACAAGCTGTGGGCCGATGCCGAGCCGCGCGCGATGGTCTATTCCGGGCATCAATTCGGTGGCTACACGCCGCAACTGGGCGATGGTCGCGGACTGCTGCTGGGCGAGGTCTACAACGCAGCGGGCGAGCATTGGGACTTGCACCTCAAGGGCGCTGGTCAGACGCCGTTTTCGCGTATGGGCGATGGTCGCGCGGTGCTGCGCTCGTCGATCCGCGAGTTCCTCGCCTCAGAAGCGCTGTTCGGGCTGAATATTCCATCCTCGCGCGCAGCCTGCGTGATCGGCTCCGACACCCCGGTCTGGCGCGAAAAACAGGAACGCGCGGCGATGGTGCTGCGTCTGGCGCCGAGCCATATCCGCTTCGGCCACTTCGAATATTTCTACTACACCAAACGCCCCGAACAGCAGAAAGCACTCGGCGAGCACGTGCTGGCCATGCATTTCCCGGAATGCCTTGAGCAGCCGGAACCGTATCTGGCGATGTTCCGCGAGATCGTCGAGCGCAACGCCGAACTGATCGCCAAATGGCAAGCCTACGGCTTCTGCCACGGGGTAATGAACACCGACAACATGTCGATCCTCGGCATCACCTTCGACTTCGGCCCGTTCGCCTTCCTCGACGACTTCGACGCCAACTTCATCTGCAACCACTCGGATGATCAGGGCCGCTACTCGTTCAGCAATCAGGTGCCGGTCGGCCAGTGGAACCTCAGCGCGCTGGCCCAGGCATTGACGCCGTTTATCAGTGTCGAAGCCCTGCGCGAAACCCTCGGTTTGTACCTGCCGCTGTTCCAAGCGCACTACCTCGACCTGATGCGCCGCCGCTTCGGCTTCACCAGCGCCGAAGACGACGACCAGAAACTGCTCGAAGATCTGCTGCAACTGATGCAAAACAGCGGCGTCGACTACACGCTGTTCTTCCGCCGACTCGGCGAAGACTCACCTCAGCAGGCAGTTGCTCAGTTGCGCGACGACTTTGTCGACATCAAAGGCTTCGACGCCTGGGGCGAACGCTACGTCGCCCGGGTTGCCCGCGATGGCGTTCCTGATCAAGAACAGCGCCGCGCGCAGATGCACGCGGTTAACCCGCTGTACATCCTGCGTAATTATTTGGCGCAAAAAGCTATCGACGCGGCGGAGCAAGGGGATTACTCAGAGGTACGCCGGCTGCACGCGGTGCTGAGCAAACCGTTTGAAGAACAGCCGGGGATGGAAGGTTATGCCGAGCGGCCTCCGGAGTGGGGAAAGCATTTGGAGATTAGTTGTTCTTCGTGAGGCGTCTCAGCTTAGCGGATCGATTGCACTGATCACACGGTCGACAATGTCAGACATTGTCACGTCATCCAGTCGCTCAATGAATTTGGCCGTGCCGTCTCGCACCCGTTGTTCGATGTCAAAACTCCGAACCTGATTACACACCGCTACACCATTGGTTTCGTGGCCAGTAATGGCCACTGCCAAACCCAAATTCCGGCTGAAATTCCCACCACTAGTAACAGGCACCGTCATGCTTACACCCAATGCGTTGATTTCTCTGGGCGTAATCACCACAAAGCGATGCCTGTCCTTCATTTCCCGCCCTGCGACGGGATTTGGATCAATCCAGTAGACGTCACCCCGCTGTGGAGGCTGTCTGCGCACCATCAACCCAGCTCCCGGCCAACAGGGCCACCATCAAGAGCTTCAGCAGTCTGGACGTTCAGTTTCTGCAATTCCTCTGCGCCTTCGAGTAACTCGGACAAGCTATAACGCTTACGAGCAGGAGGCGCAGCGGGACGGGCAATCAATTCACCGTCAACGACGTTGAGCTCAAGCTGCGCCCCCACCTCCAAATGCAATAGCTTCAACAGCGTCGGCGGAATTGTAATGATGGCAGCGCCACCTTGGCGGCGAATTTTGGAAGTTACGGACATTATGTCGCTCCGATTTGATGCAGAGAGATCATCGAACTCTCGGTTAGTGCAACAAAAGTAGCACGCAGATAAAGACAAAGCGATCTCCTCACGACAAGCGTAAAACGCTGAATTGGCCTTCAGACTAGCCATCGATCCCGGAATGCTTTGAGAAAACTGTGAGCAGTTGAGACATTGATAAATTGGCAGATCGACTCCAAATCAGCCCTATAGACTGCCTCTTAGAGAACCCATCATGACCAGCCCACTCCTCATCCCCTGCCCCTCCTGCAACGGCCTCAACCGCATCCCGCCCGAGCGCCTCGCCGATCAACCGAAATGCGGTCGCTGCAAATCCCCGGTGCTATTGAGCAAACCCTTCGAACTCAAGCAAGGCGATTACGCCAGTCAGATCAAAGGTGATCTGCCGTTGCTGGTGGATGTCTGGGCGGAGTGGTGTGGGCCGTGCAAGTCGTTTGCGCCGGTGTTCGAGCAGGCGGCGGTGCAGTTGGCGGGCAAGTGTCGGTTGGCCAAGCTGGATAGCGAGGCGAATCAGCAGTTGTCGGCGCAGTTGGGGATTCGCTCGATTCCGAGTTTGATTCTGTTCAAGAATGGCAAAGAGCTGGCGCGACAGAGTGGCGCGTTGCCGTTGCCGCAGTTGCTGGCGTGGCTGCGTAGCCAAGGCATCTGACACACCGTAGATCGAATGTGGGAGCGAGCCTGCTCGCGAAAGCGTCCGTTCAGTCAACATATGTGTTGAAAGTACCGACCTCTTCGCGAGCAGGCTCGCTCCCACAGGGGATTTGTGGATTGTTTGAAAGATCAGTGCCCTTCGATCAGGTTGTGCAGTTCGACAAATTGCTGGGTCAGTTTGTGTCGCGGATCGAGGTGGATCAGCGGTGTGCTGGCCTGATGGGATTCGCGCATGCGCACCGAGCTGGTCAGGTATACCGGCAGCACCGGCAACCCTTCGGCAATCAATTCATCGAGAATCTGCTGCGGCAGGCTGGCCCGGGCCTGGAACTGGTTGACCACGATGCCTTCAACTTCCAGACCTTCGTTGTGATCCTCTTTCAACTCTTCGATTTCCGCGATCAGTCCATACAAGGCCTGACGCGAGAAGCTGTCGCAATCGAAGGGAATCAGCACACGATCAGCGGCAATCAGTGCTGATACCGCGTAAAAATTCAGCGCCGGCGGCGTATCGAGATAAATCCGGTCGTAATCCTCGGACAGTTCATCAAGCAACTTACGCAGCTTGTTGATCTTGTGCTTGGCTTCAAGTTTGGGCTGCAAATCGGCCAGTTCGGCGGTGGCGGTGATGATGTGCAGGTTGTCGAACGGGGTTTCGTAAATATCCGCCTGGTTTTTCTTCGAGAACGGCCCGGAAGACAGCGTCTGCTTGAAGAAATCGGCAATGCCCATCGGGATGTCGTCGCCGGTGAGCCCGGTCAGATACTGAGTGGAGTTGGCCTGGGCATCGAGATCCACCAACAACGTGCGATAACCCTCGCTGGCACTGACCGCCGCCAGATTGCAGGCAATGCTCGATTTGCCTACACCACCTTTCTGATTGAACACCACGCGCCGCATGACAAAACCTCCGTGTATCAAAGAATGACCGAGTGTAGATGCGCGCGGCCTCGCTTCGCTACCTCATCGGACATGGACTACACAGTCAGGTGCAAACTTCCGTCTGCAGTCTCAGTAAAAACTGCCGACGATTGACGAGATCCCCGACAGACAGGCCCGCGCCAATCTGGATAATGGCCAAATGACAGTTTTACCGCGAACCAGCCAGTACATTTCATTGCGCAAAATGTAACCAGCATTTGCTACACGCCCGTCGCACCGGGATAATGCGCGCCACCCGGCGCCAAGCGCCACGCCAAGTCCGCTGCGGCTTTGGTGGCTAAATGCGTCAACAAAAGCCCGCAGGGGCGGGATGAATGTCCGTGATCAACTTCAACATCGCCCAATGGCGCGCGTGGGCTCCCGGGCTCGACAGCGTGGACGCCTGGCAGGCCTGGAGCCGACAACCGGTCGTGCTCCAGAGCAGTGATGCCGCGCCCGATGTGTCGTTTTTACCGGCCATGCAGCGGCGCCGTCTTAGTCGACTGGCGCGGATGGCGTTCAGCGTTGGCTGGCCACTCGCCGACGGGCGGGAAAACCTGCCGTTGGTATTTGTCTCGCGCCACGGCGAAACCCCGCGCACGTACGAAATTCTCAGCGATCTGGCCACCGACCAGCCGCTATCCCCCACCCAGTTCAGCCTGTCAGTGCATAACGCGATCATCGGTCTTTGGTCGATCATGCGCGGCGAAACCAGCGAAATGACCGCCCTTGCCGCAGCGGGTGACGGCCTCGAACACGGCATGCTCGAAGCGGCGGCACTACTGAATGAAGGCGCCCCGGCCGTGTTGCTGGTGATCACCGAGGAACAACCGCCGCAAGCCTATTCGCAGTGGATTGATGATGTGCCGTTCCCTTACGCGCTGGGTCTGTTGCTAACCCCCGGTACCGACTGGCGGCTGACCCTGAACAGCACCCCGCAAGCACTGTCCAAATCGGACTGGCCCCACGCGCTCAATCTGTTGCGTACCCTGCTCGGCCAGCAAACCCTTTGCCAACATGCCTGGAAAAATCGTGTATGGACCTGGCAACGCAAGCCGTGACCGAGAAAAACCGCGACGCCTATTACTGGCGGTTGCTGGCCACCGCCGCAAGCTTCGCCCTGTTCGGGCTCGGCGGGCTGTGCCTGCGCCTGGTGGTATTCCCGATTCTCGGCTGTCTGCCCGGCGACGCGCTGGTTCATCGCCAACGCGCGCGGCAGATGGTCGGTCGGCTGTTCTGGTTTTTTGTGCAGTTCATGGCCCGCACCGGCGTGCTGACCTACGACATTCAAGGCGCAGAACGCCTCGGCCGACCGGGGCAAATGATCATCGCCAACCATCCGTCGCTGATCGACGTGGTGTTTCTGATCGGCCTGGTGCGCCAGGCCAATTGCGTGGTGAAGAAAAGCCTGTGGGAAAACCCCTTCACCCGTGGCCCGCTGCGCCGCACCGAATACATCAGCAATGACGGCAGCATGGACATGCTCGACGCCGCCGCAGAATCATTGCAAAGCGGCCAGAGCCTGATCATTTTCCCCGAAGGCACCCGCACTCAGCCGGGACAGCCGCCAGCCTTTCATCGGGGCGCCGCAGCCATTGCCCTGCGCGGTGCGAAAATCCTCACGCCCGTGATCATCAAGGTCAACCCGACCACCCTGACCAAAGCCGAGCCGTGGTATCGCATCCCGCGCCGTCGTGTGCACTTCAGTTTTCGGGTCGGGGCCGATATAGATCCACAGACCTTCGCCGCGCAGGGGCCCGCCCCGCAAGCCTCGCGCAAGCTCAACGATTATTTGCATTCTTACTTTATCAAGGAGCTCGCCGAAGATGAGCGAACTGAACACCCCTAGCCTGGTGCGTGACATCAAACTGCTGATCATCGACGCCCTCGGCCTCGAAGACATCAGCGCCGACGACATCGGTGACGAACAAACGCTGTTCGGTGAAGGCCTGGGCCTGGATTCCGTCGACGCGCTGGAATTGGGTCTGGCGATCCAGAAAAAGTACGGCATCAAAATCGACGCCGACGCCAAAGACACCCGCAACCATTTCACCAACGTGGCGAGCCTTGCGGCCTTCGTCACGGCAAAACAGGCAGCTTGAGACCGGACCATGCAAACTCGTGACGACATTTTCAACACCCTGCGCGATGCCTTGGTCGAGCTGTTCGAACTGGATCCGGCCCGCGTAAGCCTGGATTCCAACCTGTATCAGGATCTGGAAATCGACAGCATCGACGCGGTCGATCTGATCGATCACATCAAACGCCAGACCGGCAAGAAAATCGCCGCCGAAGAGTTCAAGACCGTGCGCACCGTCGGTGACGTGGTCGAGGCGGTTTACCGTCTGGTTCAACCGGCCGCATGAGCCGATTGATCGGCCTGGGCCTGCTGCTGGCCGGTCTGCTGTACCCCTTTGCGGTGTATTTCGGCATGGAGCACTTCGCCCCGTGGCAGTTCGGTCTGCTGCTGGGCGGCTTGTGGCTCGCGCGCGCCCTGACCGGCGAGCGCAAACCCGGCAGCCTGTGGATGGCTTGCGTGGCGATCGTGTTCTGCCTGTTGCTGGCGCTGTTCGACAGTCCGCTGTTACTGCGTTGGTACCCGGTGCTGATCAGCGGTTTCATGCTGGTGCTGTTCAGCCTGAGCCTGAAATACGGGCCGCCGATGGTCGAGCGACTGGCGCGGTTGCGTGAGTCAGAGCTGCCGGACATCGCGATTCGCTACACACGCAAGGTCACGGTGGCCTGGAGCGTGTTTTTCTTTTGCAACGGTTTGTGCGCCGCCCTCCTGACCCTGTGGGCGCCGCTGAATTGGTGGATGTTGTACACCGGCCTGATCTCCTACGGATTGATCGGCCTGATGTTTGCCATTGAATGGCTAATACGACAACGGGTAAGAGGCCGTACATGAACTGGATAAAACTTGAGCAGTTGTTGCTCAAGGCCCTGCCGGCGCGGGCGATTTGCGCTGCGCCGGCACTCGATCACGCGCAACTGTGCGAACAGGCGCTGAGCGTTGCCGCCGGCCTGCAAGCGCAGGGCGTTAAGCGCCTCGCCGTGCATCTGGAGGATGCCGCTGATCTCGCCATCGCCCTGCTCGGAGCGTGGCGCGCCGGCGTCAGCGTGTTGTTGCCGTCGGATTTGCAGCCGCAAACTCGCCAGCGCTGGTCGAGCGAAGTCGATCTGTGGCTGACCGATCACGCCGAAGACGCGCACCTGACTGACTTTCAGCAGCCGGCATTGCCCGCTGCGGTGTTGAATCTCGATCAATGTCAGCTGAGCCTGTGCACCTCCGGCTCCAGCGGCGAACCCAAGCGTATCGACAAAACCCTGCGCCAACTGGCGAATGAAGTTGAAGCGCTGGAGCAACTGTGGGGCGCGGATCTTGCTGAAGCCTGCATCATCGGCAGCGTCGCCACTCAACACATCTATGGTTTGCTGTTTCGCGTGTTGTGGCCGCTGTGCGCCGGGCGCCCGTTTGTGCGCAAGCAACTGGCCTTCCCGGAAGACATGCAGCGCGCCAGCCGCGAACATCCGACCTTCGCCTGGGTCGCGAGCCCGGCGCTGCTCAAACGCATGGGCGACAACCTTGATTGGCCAGCGCTCAGTGCCGTGCGCCGAGTGTTTTCCTCCGGTGGCGCGCTGCCGCTTGAGGCTGCGCAAAGTCTGCAAAAACGCTTGCAGCAATGGCCGACGGAAATCCTCGGCAGCTCGGAAACCGGCGGCATTGCCTGGCGTCAGGGTGAACAACTGTGGCAACCGTTCGCCGGTGTCCAATTGAGCCAGGACAGCGAGGGCGCGCTGTTGATCGCTTCGCCTTATCTGCCAGGCGGCCATGTTGAACACACCGCCGATGCCGCGCGCATTGCTGCCGATGGTCGTTTCGAGTTGTTGGGACGGCTGGATCGCATCGTCAAACTCGAAGAAAAACGTATTTCTTTGCCGATGCTGGAACAGGCCTTGGTCGCTCACGACTGGGTTGCCGAAGCGCGGCTTGGCGTGGTGCAGGAAAACCGCGCGTCCCTTGGCGCCCTGCTGGTGCTCAGCGATTCGGGGTTGTTTGCGTTGCGTGAACATGGCCGCCGCAGCCTCACCGAAACTTTGCGCCAGCATTTGCGCCAACACTGTGAAGCTCTGGCCCTGCCGCGACGCTGGCGGCTGGTGCGGCAATTGCCGTTGAACAGCCAGGGCAAACTGCCCCAGGCCGAGGTTGAAGCACTGTTGATGGCGCCGCGTCCGAAAGCGCCGGAAGTGCTGTCGCAGGTCGAGACTGAGGGTGAATGGAGTTTGCAACTGAGCGTGCCGCCGGATCTGGCTTATTTCAGCGGCCACTTCCCCAAAGCGCCGGTATTGCCGGGCGTGGTGCAGGTGGAATGGGCGCTGAACCTTGGGCGGCAGTTGTTGAATCTGAGCGGGCCGTTTGCCGGGATGGAAGTGCTGAAGTTCCAGCAACTGGTGCGGCCGGGGGATGAAATTCAGCTGCACTTGCGCTTTGATCCGGAGCGCAGCAAGTTGTATTTCGCTTATCGCAATGACACGGCGACGTGCTCCAGTGGGCGGATTCTTTTGGGTGTAGAGCATGATTGACCTTGGTGAGTGCTGCGCACTCAATCGCGAGCAGGCTCGCTCCCACAGAAACCGCGATCTCATGTGGGAGCGAGCCTGCTCGCGAAGCAGTCACTGCAATTTTCCAGTGGAGAAACGGCATGCATAACCCTTGCGCCGTGATCCCGGTTTATAACCACGAATCTGCGATAGGCACCGTGGTCGATGCTCTGCTCGCGCAAGATCTGCCATGCATTCTGGTCGACGACGCCAGCAAGCCCTCCTGCGCAAAAGTCCTCGATGCTCTGGCCGAACGCGACAACGTGCATCTGGTGCGCCTGACCGCCAACCAAGGCAAGGGCGGTGCGGTGATGACCGGTCTGCGTGAAGCCGCGCTGCTGAGTTTCACCCATGCCTTGCAGGTCGACGCCGACGGCCAGCACGACTTGCACGACGTCGCCCGCTTCGTTGAAGAATCCCGCGCACATCCCAACGCCATGATCTGCGGCTATCCACTGTTCGACGAAAGCGTGCCCAAGGGCCGGTTGTACGCGCGCTACCTGACCCACGTCATGGTGTGGATCAATACGCTGTCGCTGCAAATCCGCGACTCGATGTGCGGCTTTCGCGTCTATCCGCTGACCCCGACGCTGGCGGTGATCGACTCAAGAAAAGTCGGCAAACGCATGGATTTCGACTCGGATATTCTCGTCCGCCTGGCCTGGCGGAATCAGCCGATGCGTTGGCTGCAAACCAGCGTGCATTACCCGCTGGACGGCGTGTCGCACTTCCGCCTGTTCCACGACAACGCGCTGATTTCGAGCATGCACACACGGCTGTTCTTCGGCATGTTGCTGCGCTTTCCCGTGATCCTCTGGCGACGGTGGCGCGCATGACCGGCGAAACCGACAAGAAGCACTGGGCCGACCGCGAAGAGCGCGGCAGCTTCCTGCTGATGAAATTCACCGCGTTCGCCGCCAAAGTCCTCGGTCGACGCCTGCTCAGCCCGTTGCTCTACGGCATCGTTTTGTACTTTTTCCTGTTCGGTCGCACCGCGCGGCGCAGTGCCTGGCAATTCCAACAACGTCTGGCCGACTGGAGCCAACGCGATGACTTGCGCCCAAGCCACTGGCGCGTGTTCAGTCAGTTCATGGCGTTCGCCGACTCCATGCTCGACAAGCTCGACGTGTGGAACGGCAAGCTCAGCATTGAACAGATCGAAATCATCGACCCGGCGCTGCTGCGCAATCAGTTGCGTGGCACACGCGGGCAACTGCTGGTTGGCGCGCATCTGGGCAATCTCGAAGTCTGCCGCGCGCTGGCGGAGATCGGCGAAAAAGTCACCATGAACGTGCTGGTGCACACCAAGCACGCCGAGCAATTCAACCGTTTGCTCGGTGAGGCTGGAGCGACCAATCTGCGCCTGATTCAGGTCAGCGAACTCGACCCGGTGATCATGCTGCAACTGCACGAACGTCTTGAGCGCGGCGAGTGGCTGGCGATTGCCGGCGACCGCGTGCCGCTGCACGGCGGGCGCAGCGTGACCGTGGATTTTCTCGGTCACCCGGCGCCGTTTCCGCAAGGACCGTGGCTGCTGGCCGGCCTGCTGAAATGCCCGGTCAATCTGCTGATGTGCCTGAAACAAGCGGACGGTCACTATCGCCTGACCCTCGAACCGTTCGCCGACGCGGTAACGTGGAAGCGCAGCGAGCGCGAGCAGGTCATTCATCAGTGGGCCACCCGCTATGCCCAGCGCCTGAGTCACTATTGCCTCGAAGCACCGCGCCAATGGTTCAACTTTTACCCTTTCTGGAAGACCGATGACGACGCCAACCCATGAGCCGGTAACCTTCGGCGAACGCCCTTTGCGCATCGAAGACGTGCTGGCCCTGGCCAATCGTCAGGCGCCCGTGCAGTTGCAGAGCGACCCTGAGTATCGCGAGCGCATCGCCAAAGGCGCGCGATTCCTCGATTCGCTGCTGGACAAGGAAGGCGTGATCTACGGCGTGACCACCGGTTACGGTGATTCCTGCGTGGTCGCGGTGCCGCTGCATCACGTCGAAGCGTTGCCGCGTCATCTCTACACGTTCCACGGTTGCGGCCTCGGCAAACTGCTCGACGCGCAAGCGACCCGCGCGGTGTTGGCGGCGCGTTTGCAGTCGTTGTGCCACGGCGTTTCCGGGGTGCGCGTGGAACTGCTCGAGCGGCTGCACGCGTTTCTCGAATACGACATTCTGCCGCTGATTCCTGAAGAAGGTTCGGTCGGCGCCAGCGGCGATCTGACGCCGCTGTCCTACGTTGCCGCGACACTTTCCGGCGAGCGTGAAGTGATGTTCCGTGGCGAACGCCGTCAGGCTGCCGATGTGCATCGCGAACTCGGCTGGACACCTTTGGTGCTGCGCCCGAAAGAAGCCTTGGCGCTGATGAACGGCACCGCCGTGATGACCGGCCTCGCCTGCCTCGCCTTCGCCCGCGCCGATTATCTGCTGCAACTGGCCACACGCATCACCGCGCTCAACGTCGTCGCGCTGCAAGGCAATCCGGAGCATTTCGACGAACGTCTGTTCGCCGCCAAACCGCATCCGGGACAAATGCAGGTTGCCGCGTGGCTGCGCAAGGATCTGGCGATCGACGCACCGACCGCGCCACTGCATCGCTTGCAGGATCGCTACTCGCTGCGCTGCGCCCCGCACGTGCTCGGTGTGTTGGCCGACAGCCTGAACTGGCTGCGGTCGTTCATTGAAATCGAACTGAACAGCGCCAACGACAACCCGATCATCGACGCCGAAGCCGAGCGCGTTTTGCACGGCGGGCACTTCTACGGCGGTCACATTGCGTTCGCCATGGACAGCCTGAAAAACCTCGTGGCCAACGTCGCCGACCTGCTCGACCGGCAACTCGCGCTGCTGGTCGACGAGCGCTACAACCACGGCTTGCCGAGCAACCTGTCCGGCGCGCCGGCAGATCGCGCGATGATCAACCACGGCTTCAAAGCCGTGCAGATCGGCACCAGCGCCTGGACTGCCGAAGCGCTGAAAAACACCATGCCGGCCAGCGTGTTCTCGCGTTCCACTGAGTGCCATAACCAAGACAAAGTGAGCATGGGCACCATCGCTGCCCGCGATGCGATTCGCGTGCTGGAGCTGACCGAACAAGTCGCCGCCGCCACCCTGCTCGCCGCCAATCAAGGCGTGTGGCTGCGCGCTCAGGCCGAAGACGCACGACCGCTGCCACCGTCGCTGGCGGCAATGCACGAAGAGTTGGCCAAAGACTTCCCGCCGGTCATTGAGGATCGTGCACTGGAAGGCGAACTGCGCCTGTGCCTGCAACGCATCGCCGCGCAACACTGGAGGCTGCATGCGTAGCGCCGGAGTGCTTCACGCCGACACCGAAATCCTCGTGCCGTTTTTTGACGTCGACACCATGCACGTGGTTTGGCACGGCCATTACGTCAAGTATCTGGAAGTCGCGCGCTGTGCGCTGCTGGACACGATCGGCCACAACTACACGCACATGGTCGAGTCCGGTTTCGCCTGGCCGATTATCGACCTGCAACTGCGCTACGTGCGCGGCGCGGTGTTTGGTCAGCGCCTGAATGTGCGCGCCAGTCTGGTCGAGTGGGAAAACCGTCTGAAGATCAATTACCTGATCACCGACCTGCACAGCGGCGAACGCCTGACCCGCGCCAGCTCGGTGCAAGTCGCCGTCGAAGTCAGCAGCCGCGAGATGCAGCTGGCTTCACCGAAAGTCTTCACCGACGCCGTGGAAAGGATGCTGCGATGAATGTTTTTGTGAAAAGCCTGAGCGTTCTGGCGCTGCTGACGATGTCGGCACTGGCCAACGCCTTCGACCTGCAACAACTCAGCGAACAACTGGCGAAACCGGACGTGATCCACGGCCAGTTCATTCAGGAAAAACACCTGCGCGCCCTGCCGCAACCGCTGATCAGCAAGGGCAGTTTTGTGCTGGCGAAAAATCACGGCCTGCTCTGGCTACTGAAAACCCCGCTGCAGCAGGACTACCGCATCACCGCCAACGGCATCGCCCGCCGCGACGACAATGGCTGGCAAATGCTGCCAAACAAGAGCGCCGGGGCCGATCAGAACCGGCTGTTTCTCGCGGTGCTGCAAGGTGACAGCAGCGGCCTGCAACGGGATTTCGAGCTGGCCCTGAGCGGCGATGCGCAGCAGTGGAAACTGTCGCTGACCCCGCGTTCGCTGCTGCTCAAGCAAGTGTTCAAACAGATCAACATCGATGGTGGCGCCTTGGTGCAAACCATCGAACTGCTGGAAACTCAGGGCGACAGCACCGTGCTGCGCATGCAGGACAGCAGCGCCGCCGAACCGCTGAGCGACACGGAGCAACATGACTTTGCCGAGTGAACGCAGGCTGCCCTGGCTGTTTCTGATGCTGCTGCTCGCGGTTGTTGCGCTGGCCGGTTGGCAGTGGCGCGACGGTGCGCCGCTGTCGGCAAACCTGATGGAACTGGTGCCCGGCACTAACCCGGACGCCCTCGAACTGCGCGCCGAACAGCGCATGCAGGAACCGTTGAATCGCGAAATGCTGGTGCTGGTCGGCCACGCCGATCGCCAGCAAGCGGTCAACATGGCGCAGAAGCTCGGCGAGCAATGGCAGGCCAGCGGTCTGTTCGAGAAAGTGCAGTGGAACCTGCAAGCGGATCTGCCGGCGCTGCGCACGCAGTTGTTGCAAGGACGCCTGGCGATGCTCTCGGCGGACGATCAGCAACTGCTCACCGAACATCCCGATGTGTTTATTCATCAGCGAGTGCAGGCGCTGTTCGATCCGTTCAGCGGTTTCAGCCTGGTGCCGAGTCCGGACGATTGGCTGGGCCTGACCGGGCGTATCCAGAACAGCCAGCCGCAACACGGTTCGGTGCAACTCGACATCGGCAGCGGCGCGTTGATTGCCGATGCCGACGGCAAGAGCTGGGTGCTGCTGCGCGCGCGCACCACTGGCGACGCTTTCGACATGAACCTGCCGCTGAAAGTGGCGGATCTGCTGCAGCACAGCCGCGAACAAGCAGCGCAAGCCGACGTGCAATTGCTGGCCGCCAGCGGTCTGCTTTACGCGGCCAACGGTCAGCAGCAAGCGACGCGCGAAATGACCTGGGTTGGCGGCGGGGCAACGGTCGGCATTCTGCTGTTGCTGCTGCTGGCGTTTCGTCGCTGGCGAGTGCTGCTGGCATTTGTGCCGGTGTTGGTCGGCATGCTTTTCGGGGCTGTCGCGTGCGTGGCGCTGTTCGGTCATATGCACGTGATGACGCTGGTGCTCGGCTCCAGCCTGATCGGCGTGGCGGTGGATTATCCGTTGCACTACCTGTCGAAGAGCTGGAGTCTGAAGCCGTGGCGCAGTTGGCCGGCCTTGCGCCTGACCCTGTCCGGGCTGACCTTGAGCCTGATCACCAGCGCCATCGGTTATCTGGCGCTGGCGTGGACACCGTTCCCGGCGCTGACGCAAATCGCTGTGTTCTCTGCCGCCGGGTTGCTCGGTGCGTATCTGTCAGCGGTGTGCCTGCTGCCGGCGCTGCTCAACAACCTCGAGTTACGCCCGGCGCAATGGCCGCTGACGCTCGCTGAGCGCTTGATCGCGCTGCGGGAAAAACTCCTCGAACGCGTGCGCACGCCAGTGCTGTTGGCGCTGTTGATCGCCTTCTGTGTTGGCGGTCTGGTGCAGCTACAAAGCAAGAACGACATTCGCCAATGGGTCGGCGCGCCGCAGCGTCTGACCGATGAGGCGCAGACCATCGCGCGCATCACCGGTTATCAGCCGACCAGCCAGTTTTTCCTCGTACGCGCCGCCAATCAGCAGCAATTGCTCGAGCGTCAGGCAGCGCTGAGCGAGCGTCTCGAGCAACTGGTCAACCTCGACAAGCTGCAAGGCTATCTGGCCCTCGATCAACTGGTCAGCCCGCCGAGCGAGCAGGAAAAAGTCCGCCAGGCGCTGAACCAACTGCCGCAATACTGGCAGCCGCTGCTCGACCTCGGCGTGCCGCTCGCTGCGCTGCAAAGCGAGCTGCAACAGCTGCAAACCGTGCCAGCGGAAGATATCGACACCGCCCTTGCCGGCCCGCTCGGCGAACCTTATCGCACGCTCTGGCTCGGCCCGACCGAAGACGGCGTGGCGGCGATGACCAGCCTGCAAGGCCTGAACAATCCGGCGCTGTTGCGCGTGCAGGCGCTGGATCTGCCGGGGGTGCAACTGGTCGATCGCCTCGGTGAATTGAACGACGTTTTCGCCGCCACGCAGATCAGCGCCGCGGAGCTGAAACTCGCCTCCTGCGCATTGATCGTGCTGGTGCTGATGCTGCCGTTCGGCCTCGGCGGTGCGCTGCGCATCGTCGCCCTGCCCTTGCTCGCGGCGCTGTGCAGTCTGGCCAGTCTTGGCTGGCTCGGTCAGCCGCTGACCCTGTTCAGCCTGTTCGGCCTGCTGCTGGTGACGGCGATCAGCGTCGACTACGCGATCCTTATGCGTGAACAGGTTGGCGGCGCCGCGGTGAGCCTGCTCGGCACGTTGCTGGCGGCGCTGACGACATGGCTGTCGTTTGGTTTGCTCGCGGTCTCCAGTACACCGGCGGTGAGCAATTTCGGTTTGTCGGTCAGCCTTGGGCTGGCCTTCAGTTTCATGCTCGCACCGTGGGCCGGGCGTCACGCCCACACGGCAACGGTCGCGGAGTCGGCAGCGTGATGGTCGCCGGCTTTTGGCTGCTGGCCTTGGCGCTGTTCGCCGTCGCGACCCGTGTCGGTCGATATTTCGGCCTGATCCCGATTGTCAGCCAGTTGCTGCTGGCGAGCTTCGGCCTGCCGCTGCTGATGTACTTCTGGATCGAACCGGGCTGGCAATTGAGCGGTGCGGAACTGATTGCGCCGGAGTCGCTGAAAAACCTCTACAGCCTGAGTTTTGCCCTGCTGCTCGGGCACATCCTCAGTGATGTGATCGATCTGAAACTCGATCGCCAGAGCGTGAAAATCGCCCTGCCGAGTTTTCTCGTGCCATTCATCTGCGGGCTGGCAGCGGCTTATTGGTTGCTGCCGACGCAACCGTGGCTCAACTCGCTGGCGATCGGCCTGGTGTTCGCAATTACCGCGATTCCGGTGCTGTACCTGTACTTGCGCCACATCGATTACCCGCCCGCCGCCACCCGGCGCCTGGTGCAAACCGCGATACTGATCGATCTGACTTGCTGGACGCTGTTCGGCCTCGCCCAAGGCAGCCTGCACTTGAGCAGTCTGTTGCTGCCGCTGGCGCTCGCTTGTGTGCCGTTGTTGCTGCGCCTGTTCGGCGTGCGCCGACCGTTGACCTACAGCCTCGGTTTCTTCGCCCTGCTGGTGATGGCCGAGCATTACAAACTCAACGCGCTGATTTTCGGCATCGGTTATTTGCTGTGCATGGCGGCGCTGAAAATCCCGTTGGTGCTGCCGTTGCCGGCGCGCTGGATGAACCGTTTGCAGACGTGGATCGCGATCCCGCTGATCCTCACCTTTGGCATTGTGCAGATCGACGTGCACAGCGCCCTCGCCAGCCTCGGCCCGCTGCAATGGGCGGCGCTGCTGCTGTTGCCGATTGCCAGTAAACTGCTCGGCAACTGGCTCGGCCTCGGCTGGGCCGGCGCCTCGTTTGAAGGCGCCAGCCGCTGGCGTGAAAGCGTACTGCTGAACATTCGCGGCCTGAGCGAGATCGTCTTTCTCAATTTGCTCTTGCAACAACAGCTCATCACCCCGGCGCTGTACTTCGCGCTGATGCTGATGGGCCTGATGGCGACGCTGCTGCCGGCGCTGATCGGCCTGCACCGTGCACCGCTGGACATCAAAAACCACCTGCCCCGGAGTTCACGTGCCAACCGTTGAAATGGAATCCCGTCAGGTCGTGATCATCGGCGCCGGCCCGTCCGGCGCCATCGCTGCTGCCCTGCTCAAACGCCAGGGCCACGATGTGCTGGTGATCGAACGCCAGCACTTTCCGCGCTTCTCCATCGGCGAAAGCCTGCTGTGCCACTGCCTCGATTTTGTCGAAGAGGCCGGCATGCTGGACGCAGTGAATGCCGCTGGATTCCAGCGTAAAACCGGCGCTGCTTTCGCCTGGGGCGAGCGCTACAGCGCTTTCGACTTTGGCGACACCTTTACCAACGGCAAGCCCACCACGTTCCAGGTGCAGCGCGCCGACTTCGACAAGTTGCTGGCCGACCAAGCCGCGCTGCAAGGTGTGGAAATCCGTTACGGCGATGCCATCGTCAGCGTCGATTTCGACCGTGCGAAACCGCAGCTCGACGTGCGTCGCGAGGACGGCCGTGAATACCGCGTCGAAGCGGATTTCGTCCTAGATGCCAGCGGCTATGGCCGTGTGCTGTCGCGACTGCTGGATCTGGAAGCACCGTCGAATTTTCCGGTGCGCCAAGCGGTGTTCACCCACGTCGAAGATCACATCGACAACCCGGCCTTCGACCGCGAAAAAATCCTCGTCACCACCCATCCCGAACATCGCGATGTGTGGTTCTGGACGATCCCGTTCAGCAACGGCCGCTGCTCGGTGGGCGTGGTCGCGGCCGAAGCACACTTCAAGGGCCGTGACAGCGATCTCGATGCCTGCCTGCGCAGCTTCATCGCTGAAACCCCGAGCCTTGCCGGCGTGCTGAACAACGCGGTGTGGGACACCCCGGCGCGCACCCTCGGTGGCTACGCGGCGAACGTGAAAACCCTGCACGGGCCGGGTTTTGCCTTGCTCGGCAATGCCGCCGAATTTCTCGACCCGGTGTTCTCTTCTGGCGTGACCATCGCCATGCGTTCGGCGAGCATGGCCGCCGCCGTGCTGCACCGTCAGTTGCAAGGTGAAGCGGTCGACTGGCAACGCGAGTTCGCCGAACCGCTGAAACGCGGCGTCGATACGTTCCGTTGCTACGTCGAGGGCTGGTACGCCGGCACCTTTCAGGACGTGATTTTTTATGAAGACAGCCAGGCCGACATCCGCCGCATGATCAGCTCGATCCTCGCCGGTTACGCCTGGGACGAACGCAACCCGTTCGTCAGCGAAGCCCGCCGCCGCTTGAAGATGATTTCCGAACTCTGTGCAAAGGACGCCACATGAATTACTTGAGCGACAGCTACGTCGAGGAAACCCGCTTCGGTTTCTGGTTCCTGCGCAGCCACACCTGGCAGCACCATGTGTTGCGCGTGGCGATCAATGATTTGCGCGGACTGTTCAGCGAAGCGCTGCCGGAGCATCCGGTGCTGCTCGACGCCGGTTGCGGTCAGGGCAAGTCGTTCGGCCACCTGCGCCAGACCTTCGCCCCACAGCGTTTGATCGGTGTTGACGCCGATCCGCACAGCCTGGAGTTGAGTGGCGAAGAGGCGGCGCGTCTGGGCCTCGATGTGGAGCTGATCGGCAGCGATTGCGCGACGCTGAATGTGCCGGACGCGAGTGTTGATCTGCTGTTCTGTCATCAGACCTTTCATCATCTGGTTGAACAGGAAAAAGCGCTGGCCGAGTTTTACCGGGTTCTGAAACCGGGCGGTTATCTGCTATTTGCCGAATCGACCGAGGCTTACATTGATACCTGGGTGATTCGCTGGCTGTTCCGCCATCCGATGCATGTGCAGAAGAGTGCGGCGCAGTATTTGGAGATGATTCGCGGGCAAGGGTTTGAGTTTGCCGAGCGCAATGTGTCGTACCCGTATTTGTGGTGGAGCCGGTCGAAGGATTTTGGCTTGCTGGAGCGGTTTGGGGTGCTCAAACCGAAACCGTTTGGGCAGCGTGAAGAGACGTTGGTGAACGTTGTCGCGCGTAAGCCATTGGCAGAGGCTTCCTGATGTACCCCATTACCTGTAGGAGTGAGCCTGCTCGCGATAGCGGTGGGTCAGCTAACCTTTATTTTGAATGTATGACCGCTATCGCGAGCAGGCTCACTCCTACAGTTTCCGCAGTGCTGCGGATGGTGATGGTCGGCGCAATATTTCTGTTAAGTGCCTGCGCCAGCCAGGCGCCGCTGCCGGCGGGCAACCCGACGTTGCCGCTGCCGTTGCAACTGCACATCGAACGCCAGCAAGCCGAGCAACGCCAGGACTGGCTGCTGGTGATCCAGCGCGAAGGCCCGGGTATTCGTTGGTCGATGATGGATCCGCTGGGTATTCCCCAGGCGCGTCAGCAATTGATCGACGGTCGCTGGCAGGCCGATGGTCTGCTGCCGCCGAACCCGGAGGCCCGCGAGCTGTTCGCCGCGCTATTGTTCGCCCTGACCCCGTCCGCCGAGCTGCTGCGCAATTACCCTTCTGCCCAACAGCAGACCGGGCAACGTTCCCTGCCAGCGCGCTGGGACATCCGTTATTCACAACCGTTGAGCTTCGAATTGAACCTGCCCCAAGGCCCGCACTATCGCGTTTCTCCGCTCGGTGAATCGACGCCATGACCGCTTACCTGAATGCCCTCGGCGTGATTTGCGCGCTGGGTCGCGACAAGGCCGAAGTCGCGCGCAACCTGTTCGCCGGCGACTGCTCGGGCATGCGCCGCGAATCCGGCTGGGTCGTGGAGCGTGAATTGCCGGTGGCCGCCGTACACGGTGAATTGGCGCCGATCCCGCCAGCACTTGCCGATCAAAGCAGCCGCAACAATCAGTTGTTGCTGGAAGCGGCGCTACAGATTCGCGATGACATCGATCAAGCGATCCAGACTTACGGCCGCGACCGCATCGGTGTGGTGCTCGGCACCAGCACCTCGGGCATCGACGAGGCCAGCCGTGGCCTGGCGCACTATATTCGCGAGCAGCAGTTCCCGGCGGAATACGATTACCGTCAGCAGGAACTCGGCGCGCCAGCGAATTTCCTCGCCGACTGGCTGCAACTGAGCGGCCCGGCCTACGTGATTTCCACCGCTTGCACCTCGAGCGCCCGCGCCTTGATGAGTGCCCAGCGCCTGCTCGATCTGGGCTTGTGCGACGCGGTGTTGTGCGGCGGCGTCGACAGTTTGTGCAAGCTGACGCTCAACGGTTTTTCGTCGCTGGAAGCGGTGTCGGACGAACGCTGCAATCCGTTCTCGGCCAACCGCAACGGCATCAACATCGGCGAAGCAGCGGTGTTGTTCGTGATGAGCAAACAAGCTCACGACGGCCCGTCGATCGCCCTGCTCGGCGCCGGTGCCAGCTCGGACGCGCACCATATTTCCGCGCCGGAGCCGAGCGGTCGCGGCGCTCTGCAAGCGATGCAGAAAGCCCTGAGCCGCGCGCATTTGCAAACCTCGCAAATCAGCTATCTGAACCTGCACGGCACCGCCACCCAACACAACGACGCCATGGAAAGTCTGGCCGTCGCCACGCTTTTTCCCGAAGGCGTCGCCTGTTCGTCGACCAAACCGATGACCGGCCACACCCTCGGCGCGGCCGGAGCGCTGGAAGCGGCGTTTTGCTGGCTGAGCCTGAGCGCCGACAACCCTGATCACGCGTTGCCGCCGCACGTCTGGGACGGTCATGCCGATCCCGCGCTGCCAGCGCTGAAGTGGGTGACCGCCCGCGAACGCCTGACGTCCATTGCTCCCCGCTACCTGATGAGCAATTCGTTTGCCTTCGGCGGCAACAACGTCAGCCTGATTCTCGGAGACGCCCCATGACCGACTGGCCGCTCGCCGAACTGCTGCCCCATGCCGGCGACATGATCCTGATCGACAGCATCGAGCGCTTCGACGATGAACAGATTTACACCCGCCTGACGGTCAAGTCCGAAGGCCTGTTCAACCTGCCCGACGGCAGCCTGCCGGCGTGGGTCGGCGTCGAACTGATGGCGCAAAGCGTCGCCGCGTTTGCCGGTTGCCACGCGCGACAAAAAGGTAATCCGGTGGAGCTGGGTTTTCTGCTCGGCACACGCAAATTCGAGTGCAATGTCGAGGCGTTTGCTGCCGGCACCGAGCTGACCATTCATGGCCTGCGCTCGCTTGAAGACGACAACGGCATGGGCGTCTTCGAATGCCATATCCACGGCGACGGCATTCATGCCAGCGCCCGGCTCAACGTGTTTCGCCCGCCCGAAGCCACTCAATATCTGCAACAGACAAAGGAGTCGAACGATGACTGAATCCGTACTGGTCACCGGCTCCAGCCGTGGCATCGGCCGCGCCATTGCCTTGCGCCTCGCGCAGGCCGGGCACGACATCGTCTTGCATTGCCGCAGCGGCGTGACCGAGGCGCAAGGCGTTCAGGCTGAAATCGAAGCGCTGGGGCGCAAGGCGCGCATCCTGCAATTCGACGTCGCCGACCGCGAAACCTGCAAAGCCATTCTCGAAGCTGACGTCGAAACCCACGGTGCTTATTACGGCGTGGTGCTGAATGCCGGCCTGACCCGCGACGGCGCGTTCCCCGCGCTGAGCGACGACGATTGGGACGTGGTGTTGCGCACCAACCTCGACGGCTTCTACAACGTTCTGCACCCGGTGATGATGCCGATGATCCGTCGCCGCGCCGCCGGTCGCATTGTCTGCATCACCTCGGTGTCGGGGCTGATCGGCAACCGTGGCCAGGTCAATTACAGCGCTTCCAAGGCTGGCGTGATCGGCGCTGCAAAGGCGTTGGCGATCGAGCTGGGCAAGCGCAAAATCACCGTTAACTGTGTCGCGCCGGGCCTGATCGACACGGCGATGCTCGACGAAAACGTGCCGGTGGAAGAACTGATGAAAATGATCCCCGCGCAACGCATGGGCACCCCTGAAGAGGTGGCCAGTGCGGTGAATTTCCTGATGTCGGCGGAAGCCTCGTACATCACCCGCCAGGTCTTGGCGGTCAACGGAGGCTTGTGCTGATGAAGCGCGTCGTCGTCACCGGCATGGCCGGCATCACTTCGCTGGGCAGCGACTGGCAGACCATCGCCGGTAATTTCGCGGCCAACCGCAGCGGCATTCGCCGGATGGACGAGTGGGATCGCTTCAGCGAACTCAACACGCGTCTGGCCGGGCCAATCGATGATTTCGTTGTGCCGGCGCACTGGACGCGCAAGCAGCTGCGCAGCATGGGCCGGGTTTCGCGACTGGCGGTCGGCGCGGCGGAAAAAGCCTTGGCCGATGCTGGCTTGCTCGGCGACGCAATCATCAAGGATGGCCGAATGGGCGTCGCTTGCGGCTCGTCGACCGGCAGCACCGACGAGATCAAAGCGTTCGGCAACATGCTGCTCAACTCGGTGGCCGAGGGCCTTAACGCCAACTCCTACGTGCGGATGATGCCGCACACAACCGCTGCGAATATCAGCATCTTCTTCGGCCTCACCGGGCGCCTGATCCCGACGTCCAGCGCCTGCACCAGCGGCAGTCAGGGCATCGGCTACGCCTACGAGGCGATCAAGTTCGGCCGTTTACCGCTGATGCTCGCCGGTGGCGCCGAAGAACTCTGCCCGACTGAAGCGATGGTCTTCGATGCGCTCTACGCCACCAGCCTGAAAAACGATGCACCGCAGACCAGTCCGCGCCCGTATGACAAGGGCCGCGACGGTCTGGTGATCGGTGAGGGCGGCGGCATGCTGGTGCTTGAGGAACTGGAACACGCCCTCGCACGCGGTGCGCACATCCACGCCGAGATCGTCGGTTTCGGCAGCAACGCCGACGGCCAGCACACCACCCGCCCCGAGCAAGTGACCATGCGCCGCGCCATGGAGCTGGCGCTGGAAGACGCCGGGCTGACACCGGACGCCATCGGTTATGTAAATGGTCACGGTACCGCTACAGAACAGGGCGACATTGCCGAAACAATAGCCACCAGCAGTTTGTTCGGCGAACGCATGCCGATCAGCTCGCAGAAAAGCTTCCTCGGTCACACGCTGGGGGCCTGCGGGGCGCTGGAGTCGTGGTTCAGCATCGAAATGCTCAACCGCGACCAGTACGTGCACACGCTCAACCTCGACGAGGTCGATCCGCACTGCGGCAAGCTCGATTACCTGCGCGGCGAATTCCGCCAGATGCACCACGAGTTCGTGATGAACAACAATTTCGCTTTTGGTGGCGTCAACACCTCGTTGATTTTCCGCCGCTGGCACTGACCGCAATACGTTTGGAGTAGAAGGAATGACTCAGTTTCACCGCATCGCCGCACTGCTGGCCCTGGCCTTTGTGCTCGGCGGTTGCACCAGCAAACCGGTGTACAACGCTAAAGAAGAGTTTTCGCCGAACCTCGGTTTCACCCAGCAACAGATGAGCCGCGCCATCGTCACCGCGCTGAACGATCGTCAGTGGGTGGTGCAATCGGTGCGCCCGGGCATGATCAAAGCGGCGATCACCGTACGCGGTCGCCATCACGCCGAAGTCGATATCCCGTTTACCCCGACCTCGTTCGAAATCGACTACCGCAGCAGCTACGGCCTCGACGCCAAGGACGGCAAGATCCACGGCAACTACAACCGCTGGGTCAACCGGCTGCGCGACAACGTGCTCAAAGAGCTGTCGATCAACCCGGACATCGAAGCGGTCAACAATCTCGGCATCATCAAACAAGGCGCTGACGAACCGACTTACCTGAGCTTCCGTGAAGGCGTCAAACGCGCCACCGACGCCGGCCTGCTCGACGGCAGCGTGAAGTTCTACCTGGCCGGCGAAACCCTGCCCAAGCAAGTACGAAAACTCGACACCGTGAGCAGCAGCCGCAAAACCAACGGCTCAAACAAATCCGACGAAGACGCCTGCTTCTGGGCCCTGCAATCGGCACTGGCCACCCTGCAGAACGCCGCGAAAAAAGCTGACGCCAACGCGGTGATCAACATCGCCAGCGTGGATCAGCGGGATCTGTACAAAGACACCGAGAAGTTTCAGTGCCGTGCGGGGATGGTGGTGTCGAGCGTGGCGTTGAGGGGTGACCTTGCTCACGTCGACTGACTGACTGAGTGGCTAAGTGGCTAAGTGGATGAATGACCGAGTGACTAATGACTGAATGAATGCAGTCCTGTGGTGAGGGGATTTATCCCCGACGGGGCGCGTAGCGGCCCAAAAACCTGAGAACTCGGAGCATCAGACATACCGAATTCACTGGTTTGGGGACTGCTTCGCAGTCCATCGGGGATAAATCCCCTCGCCACAGGGGTGCACTTTCACAAACAGGTCGACTCCCTCAATGGCTGGTTGCCCAGCGTAAGTCCTTGAGTATTACTCGACTGTGGCGAGGGAGCTTGCTCCCGCTCGGCTGCGCAGCAGTCGCAAAACCTGCTGACGCGGGCTAACTGAAAAACCGCGAGCGCAGGATTCAGGGCCACTTCGTACCCCAGCGGGAGCAAGCTCCCTCGCCACAGGGGGCACAGCGCTCCATCTGCATCTACACTCGTTCTCGCAGGCCGATACATCGCGCCTGCCAGAACGGCGGGCCCGGTCGGTCGAGCACTCGCGGTTCTCTTTCATCGTCAAGGAGATGACCATGCAAGTGAAAGCCATGATCGCCGCCGCGCTTTTTGGCCTGCTGCCCAGCGCCAGCCATGCCACCAACCTCATGTACATGCCGTTCGAAACCGTGCTTTCGGATGCGATTCGCGCCGGGCGGCTGGATGGCAGTGTGAAGTTTTATCTGGTCGGTAATGGCCCGCAGGGCACTCAGCAGTTGCTGCGCCGGGGTGTGGTCAGTGATTTGAGCACCAACGGTTTCAACAAGAGTGATCATGATTCCTGCGAGTGGGTGTTGCAGTCGAATCTGATCAAGCTGCAGGCCGATGCCAAGCGGGTCGGGGCGAACGCGGTGACCAATATCGTCAGTTATTACGACCAGCATGTGCGCAAGGATTTGAATACTTATGAGTGTCGGGCGGGGATTTTTGTGACACGGGTGGCGTTAAAAGGGGATTTGGTGCGGTTGCCTTAACGGCAAGATCAAAAGATCGCAGCCTTCGGCAGCTCCTACATAGATCGAGGTAGGAGCTGCCGAAGGCTGCGATCTATTAAGCGGACTCAACCTTACGCGTCAGCAGTTCAACAAACGCTTTGGCCATCGGCGACTTTTGATCCTTGCGCTGCACCAGCCACACCGCCGTCACCGCTTCGGGATCGAGCAACGGCCGATAGACCACGCCGTCAATGCGCATGCGCTGGTACGACGCCGGCATCACCGACACGCCCAACCCCGCCGCCACCAGGCCGATGATGGTCATCGCCTCCCCCGCCTCTTGCGCAAAGTGCGGGCTGAACCCCGCGTCACGCGCCAGGCTCAATAGCTGCGCATACAAACCACTGCCGTAACTGCGCGGAAAGAACACGAATGGCTCATGCGCCAACGCCGCGAGAAACAAACCCTCCTCCGAGCCCTGCGCCAGCGGATGTTTCGAGCTGAGCACCGCGACCAACGGTTCGCGCATCAACTCAACCACGCTCAGCGAGTCCGGCAATCCGAGCGGGCGCATGATGCCGACTTCAATCGACTCATCGACCAACGCATCGGCAACCATCGTGCTGCTCATCTCGCGCAGGTTCAGGTGCACTGCCGGAAAACGCTGCCGAAAGGAAAATATCGCCTGTGGAATGGTCGAGTTGAACGGTGCCGACGAGGTGAAGCCAATCTTCAATTCGCCCAGTTCACCGAGTTGTGCACGTCGGGCGACATCCGCTGCCTTATCGACCTGCGCCAGCACCAGCCGCGCTTCTTCGAGAAACAATCTCCCGGCCTCGCTCAGTTCGACCCGACGATTGGTACGTTCGAACAGCCGCGCGCCGACTTCCTGTTCCAGCGCCTGAATCTGCTGACTCAGCGGCGGCTGCGAGATGCCCAACACCTGTGCGGCGCGGCCAAAGTGCAGTTCTTCGGCGACGGCGATGAAGTAGCGCAGATGACGCAATTCCATGAAAACCCCATTAGGTCGTAAAAGCTATCAAACAGGTCGAACAATATATTGGATAGAAACATTAGCCAGCTATATGATTTTTTCATTGCCTGCCTGGCTGTGCCCTCCGAGGTCTGAAGTGAAAACTGCTGTCGCGCCCCTTGCCCATGAAGTTCCGCCTGCTGCAGCCGACGATGTCGTCGCCGAGCTGCAAGAGATCTACATCGAAAAAGGCACGCCGATGTTTATGCGCACGGTACTGGCGCTGTTCAGCGGCGGTTTCGCGACCTTTGCGCTGTTGTATTGCGTGCAGCCGATGATGCCGCTGCTGTCCCACGAATATTCGATCAACGCCGCGCAGAGCAGTCTGATCCTCTCGGTCGCCACCGGCATGCTCGCTATTGGTCTGCTGATCACCGGGCCGATTTCTGATCGGGTCGGGCGCAAACCGGTGATGGTAACTGCGCTTTTTGCCGCAGCGATTTGCACCATGGCCAGTGCAATGATGCCGAGTTGGGAAGGCGTGCTGATCATGCGCGCACTGATCGGCCTGTCGCTGAGCGGTCTGGCCGCCGTTGCGATGACTTATCTGAGCGAAGAGATTCACCCGCAGCACATCGGCCTGGCGATGGGTTTGTACATCGGCGGCAACGCGATTGGCGGGATGAGCGGGCGCTTGATCACCGGCGTGTTGATCGACTTCGTCAGCTGGCACACGGCGATGCTGGTGATCGGCGGTCTGGCGATGATTGCCGCAGCGGTGTTCTGGAAGATTCTTCCGGAGTCGCGCAATTTTCGCTCGCGCTCGCTGCACCCGCGCAGCCTGCTCGACGGTTTCACCATGCACTTTCGCGACGCTGGTCTGCCGCTGCTGTTTCTCGAAGCGTTCGTGTTGATGGGCGCGTTTGTCACGCTGTTCAACTACATCGGTTATCGCTTGCTGGCGGCGCCGTACAACCTTGATCAAGTCTTTGTGGGTTTGCTCTCGGTGGTGTACCTGTCGGGCATCTACAGCTCGGCGAAAATCGGTTCGCTGGCCGACAAACTTGGCCGTCGCAAAGTGCTCTGGGCGACCATTGCGCTGATGTTCGTCGGCCTCGCGTTGACCCTGTTCACGCCGTTGCCGCTGGTGATTGTCGGCATGCTGATTTTCACTTTCGGTTTCTTCGGCGCGCACTCGGTGGCCAGCAGCTGGATCGGCCGCCGCGCGCTCAAAGCCAAAGGCCAGGCGTCGTCGCTGTACCTGTTCAGCTACTACGCCGGCTCGAGCATCGCAGGTACTGCGGGCGGCGTGTTCTGGCACCTTGGTGGCTGGAACGGCATCGGGTTGTTCATCGGCGCGCTATTGCTGATCGCGCTGTTGGTGGCATTGAAACTGGCGAAACTGCCGCCCCTGACTGGCGCGACTATCTGAGCTGTAGCCGCGCTTCCAGCAGATTGTCGCGCGGCTCCAGGCTCAGCGATTGCAGCACCACGCCGTCACGTTCAAGCCTGTCCAGCCAGAGCAACAATGGCTCGGGCGGGCCGCTAAGGGTCAGACGGATCTGCTCGTTATCGCTGTCCATTTGCTGCACCTCAAACCCGGTCGAGTTGAGGCTTTCGCTGATCCTTAACGACAACGGCTGAGTCGCGTCGAACGCCGAACTGCTTGGTGGCTGAGCGCGATCCAGTTGAATTGCAAAAGCCTGTTGCTGACGATGTTGGCGCTCGAGCGCTTCGAGCCGTTGCACGCTTGGTTGCCAGATCCAGGTAAACACCGCACCACCGAGCAACCCCGCCATCAGCAGCAGAATCAACCCACGCTCACGGCGCGATAAACGCCGCCAACGCTGAACGTAATCATCAGACTTCATACGCCCGCCTCCCACGTCAGTGTCGCCGTCACCCGATCGCCTATCTTGCTTGCGCCCTCGACTTTTATCGCCAGACCTTGCTGACGCCCGCGTTCACGCAACTGCTCAAGCTCGGCAAAACTGTTGGCCGTCAATTGCACTTTCCAGCCATCGACCTCGGCAAAATCGATGCGCTTGACCTCGACCTGACTCGCGCCAATCACCTGCTCGATCAACCTGACCAGCGCCGCAACCTGAGTGTCGCGAGACTGCGCTGGCAAACTCTGAATCGCCCGCATCTGCGCGGTCAGATCGACGATTTGCCCGTGCTGTGGATACAGCGTTTTGAAGCGCTGTGCATTGTGCTCGGCGAGACGCCGGGTTTCGCCATCAAGGAAACGGAACCGCGTTTCGCTGGCGCCTACGCCCAGCAACAAAAAGGTCAGCAGCACCGCCGCCAGCGAACGCCACGGCAACGGCGAATGCCGTGGCGCAAACTCGCCATGACGCAGATTGATCGCTTGTCGAAAACCTTCCGCCAGCAATGCCTGTTCATCCGGCTCATCGACCCAAATCATGTCCTCGGGCAACACGCCTTTCAGCGCGGCCAAACCCTCGTCCGTGACTGCAAGCCGCGCCGGCAACGCCCCGCCCAGCAACCAGCGTCCGAACCAGCGGGTGCCGATTGGCTGATCCGTGGGCAACAAGTCGGCATCGACAAACACCGAGCGCACTTGCAGACCACTTTCACCGAGCAGCGACAACACCGCGGCCAGGCGCTCACGAGCGATGACCATCAGCGGATAACGTCGCTCGGCGTCCGCTTTGCCAACGCTCAAATGCACAGTGTCGAGCGCTTCGCCAAGCTGCTCTTCCACAGCAAATGCCAGCGCCTGCGCGGCCGGCGCACGGCGCCCGGGCCAGGGTTCGCTGCGCAGCCAGCTGCAGGATTCGATGGGCAGTAACAGGTCGATTTTTTGTCC
Organism: Pseudomonas rustica; assembly: GCF_049959085.1. Taxonomy (NCBI): domain Bacteria; kingdom Pseudomonadati; phylum Pseudomonadota; class Gammaproteobacteria; order Pseudomonadales; family Pseudomonadaceae; genus Pseudomonas; species Pseudomonas rustica. The sequence goes on from NZ_CP188200.1 coordinate 5,129,053, forward strand.
GCGCAGTACTTGTGCGGCTTGATGCAGCGGCATCGATTGGCGTTGGCCGGTGTGCGACCACAGGCAACACGGCCAGTCAGTCGACAGGTCTGCAAGCCCTTCGGCGGTCAGGTAAAGCCAGTTTTTCATTGCGTTATCTCGAGGCCGCGGGAGGGAAGTAAGCGGCGTTGCAGGACTTTCAGCTGGGCGGATTTTTCGACAAGCTCGACGTCAGTGCTCAGCGTCAGCACGTGCTGGTCTTGCACCACGCGCACGCTGATGCGATGCCAGCGACTGTCGACGCCGAGTCCATGGGTATTGATTCCAGCATCAGCGATTAATGGGTCGGCGCTGAAGGCTTGAACGCTGTGCCATGAAGTTGTCGGACGCTGACGAACGAGGGCGTCGGCCACTTCGGGCTCGATCTCCAGCACGCGCAGCAACAGCGCCGGTACCGTGTTGATATTCAGCGCTGCATCCGTGGGCAGCAGCGAAACCCATGGTTCTAGGCGTCGTAGCGTTGCCGCATCGAAACCCGGCACCAGTCTTAATTGGCTCAACTCTGATAAAAACCCGACCTGATCAGGTCGCAACGCGGGCAACTCCAGCAATTCGAGCAACCGCGCCCAGCGCTCAAGCGTCACCACATCAATCTGCCCCTGATGCAGCAATGCATTGAGATTGAAACGCGCCGACAGGTCTTCGATCTGCACCTCGACTTGCGCGTCTTCGCTGCCCAGTTCAGGAGTGATTTGCGGCCAGTCGCGGAGCATCTCGGCGTGGTTCTGCTGTTCAACAAAAGCCTTGTGCAAACGCCGTAGCGCCCAGATTTCTCCGCCCACCGCCAACTGACGCAAATGCAAGGTTTGCAGCTGTTGCGCGCTGCTCTGCAAGGCCAGTCGATGACTGCGCAATAGGCCGCTGGTGATCAGCAAAGCGAGGCTCAACACCAGCATCACACTGATCAACGCCAGTCCCTGTTGCCGGTGTTTCATGGCAAGGCTCCCGGCAACAGCAGCACCCGGCGAATGCCGTCATAGCGTCGAGTCGAGAGCTGAAACTCCATCGCAGAATCATCAAGCAGGCGCCAGCGCAGATCGACGACTTCCTCCAGCAACTTCTGCCGCTGCACGGTCAGCGAGCCCTCGGCACGGCTCTCGCGCCACAACACGTCGCCGAGCAAGCGATACGTCAGCTCCTGACGTTCGCTGCGCGGTTGATCCAGCGGATTGCGCCAGTTACTGCGTTGCACGCTCAGTTGCCCGGCATTCAACACCACCGGCTGTTCGGTGATGTGCAGCAGATCGCGCTCGATCACCGCCACCGCCCGTTGCAGACTTCTGAAAGCGCGCTCATGACTCGCCGTCGTCTGTTGCACGCGCACCACGCTGTCGAACAGGCGCCAACTGGCGAGACCGAGTACGGCAAAAATCGCCATCGCGATCACCAGTTCCAGCAGGGTGAATCCGCGCTGGCTATTCATGGCGGCCCTGCAACCGTGCAGTCGTGCGATACAACGGTTGATCGCTGTCGGCGAGACTGACTTCCAGTTCCACCGTGAACAGCCCCGATACATCGCCCTCGCGCAGATGCTGACGTAACCGCCATTCGCGGCGATCCATGTGCACGATCTGTTGCTGTTGTCCGGCGACCCACGTGTGTTGCAGGCGCAATTCGTTCAAATGGTTATCCGCCAACCACGCGGCAAACAACCGTTGCTCAGCCGCACCACTCTGCTGCACCACGTAGCGGCTCGCGGACAATATCGCTGCTGCGAGTACGGCGAAAACCGTCAGCGCGACCATGACTTCCAGCAGCGTGAAACCTCGCATGCGCTTGATCAGCGGTCGGTCACTCATCAAGCGAGACCTCGCTCAAACCGTCCGAAGACAAACCCGCCCAAACTCGCTCGCGGCTTGCCAACTGCAAAGTAAACGCGCTGATTTCATCGCTGCTGAGAATCAGCAATTGCGGCCTCTCTGCGCTGCTCGCCAAGCGCACCGGCAGGCCCTCCACAGCAAGTCGCGGCTGCAATTCCGGCGGCCATGTTTGCAAGGCCATTAAAGGCGACCAACCCCGCTCGCCAAGCTGCAGAACGCGATAACCCTCCGGGCTGAAACCCACACCAAACTCCCGCCCTTCCAGCACCGCCCGTTCGCGAAATTGCTCGATCACCCGTGCAATCCGGCTCGCCTCCTGCCGCGCCACTTGCGCCGGATTGCTGCCGCCCACCAGGCTGACCAAACCCAGCAGCACGCCGATCAGCACCATGACCACCATCAACTCCAGCAAGGTGAAACCCCGGCAGCGCTGGCGCATCAATCGATGGCCCAGTTGCCGATATCGGCAGCGTGGCCGTCACCGCCGCTGACGCCATCGGAGCCCAGCGAATACAAGTCATAACCGCCACCCACCGCACGGGTGCCGGGGTTGAGGTATTGATACGGCGTACCCCACGGATCGCGCGCCAGACTTTTCAGATAACCGGCAGGATTCCAGTTGCGCGCCGCCGGGGTGCCGCTCGGGCGTTTCACCAACGCTTCCAGCCCCTGCTGCGTGGTCGGATACCGCGCGTTGTCGAGGCGATACATCTCCAGCGCCGTGGCGATCGCCTGAATGTCGATCTTCGCCGCAGTGGTTTTCGCCTGATCCGGCCGGCTCATGAATTGCGGAACGACAATCGCGCCGAGGATGCCGATGATCACCACCACGACCATGATTTCGATCAGGGTGAAACCGCGCTGCGCGGTCGCTGTTTTTCTGTGCAAAAGAGCCATGGATCAATTCACCAATTGGTTGAGACTGAGGATCGGAAGGAGGATGGCGAGGACGATCAACAACACCACCGCGCCCATCACCAGCAGCATCGCCGGCTCGAACAAACTCACCATCAAGGCGATGCGCGCAGCGAGGCTGGCTTCCTGTTGTTCGGCGGCGCGGGCGAGCATGGCGTCGAGCTCGCCCGCGCGTTCACCGCTCGCGATCATGTGCAGCATCATCGGCGGGATATCGCCACTGCGTTCCAGGCTGCGGGTCAGCGTCGAGCCTTCGCGCACCGAGCGGGCGACCTCGCTCATGCGTGCGCGGATGGTTTGGTTGCCGATGACGGCGGCGGCGATTTCCAGTGCATCGACCAAGGGCACGGCGCTCTTGCCGAGGATCGCCAGAGTGCTGGCGAATCGCGCCGCTTCCATGGCGCGCAGAAGCGTGCCGATCAGCGGAATATTCAATGCCAGCGCATGCCAGCGCAGTCGCCAGAGCGGTTGACGCAAACTCCAGCGCCAGCCACTAAACAGCGCCAATGCGCCGCCAAGAAACACCAGACCAAACTGACGCACACCGTCGCTGAGGCTGATCAATGCGCGGGTCAGCCATGGCAGCTGCTGGCCGCTGTCGACGAATATTTTCACCACGTCCGGCACCACGTAGCCGAGCAGGAAACCGACGATGGCCACGCTGGCGAACATCAGAATCGACGGAAAAATCAGCGCCATCTGAATCTTTTGCCGCGACGCCTGCCGCGCCTGGGTGTAAGCGGCCAGTTGCTCCAGCACATGACCGAGATGGCCCGAGCGCTCACCCGCCGCCACCGTGGCGCGGAACAATTCGGGAAATGCCGCAGGAAACTGGCTTAACGCGACGGCCAGCGCATGGCCTTCCATGACTCGACCACGCACCGCCCACAACAACCCGGCAACACGCCGCTTGCTGGTTTGTCGGGCGACCACTTCCAGCGCTTCTTCCAGCGGCAAACCGGCCTGCACCAGCGTCGACAGCTGCAACGTCAGCAGCGCCAGATCACTAGCGCTCAAACGGCCGGCACGCCTCGCACCCTGTTCACCGCGCAGTTCTTTGAGTTGAAACGGCCACAGTCCCCGCTCTCGCAACAGCTGCCGCGCGTGCCTTGGATTTTCGGCTTCGAGCCGGCCTCGGCAGCGATGGCCTTGCGCGTTGTCAGCGCGGTAATCGAAAGTCGGCATCGCTCAGTTCTCCTGCGTCACGCGCAGCCACTCATCGACGCTGGTGACGCCGTCGAGCACGCGTTGCCGACCCGCCTCAAACAGACTGCGCGAATCCTTGCGCGTGGCGTCGATCAGTTCGCGCTCGCTGGCGCCTCGATGAATCAGCGCTGCCACCGGTTCGCTGATGCTGATCAATTCATAGATGCCAATGCGTCCGCGATAACCGTGTTGGCAATGCTCACAGCCCTGCGGCCGAAACAACGCCACGGTCTGCGTGGGTTGCAAATCCAGACGCAGGCGAGTCTCGGCGTCAGCGAAGTACGGCGCCTTGCAATGCACACACAACGTGCGCAACAAGCGTTGCGCAAGCACACCAACCAACGACGAGGCCAGCAAGTACGCATCCACGCCCATGTCGACCAGCCGCGTCACCGCACCGACCGCGCTGTTGGTGTGCAACGTCGACAGCACCAGATGCCCGGTCAACGAAGCCTGCACAGCGATTTGCGCGGTCTCGCGATCACGGATTTCACCGACCATCACCACGTCCGGATCCTGCCGCAGAATCGCCCGCAAACCGCGGGCGAAAGTCATCTCGACTTTCGCATTGACCGGCATCTGACCGATCCCCGGCAGGTGATATTCGATCGGATCCTCGACCGTGAGAATGTTGCGCGACGGATCGTTCAGGCTGCTCAACGCCGCATACAAACTGGTGGTTTTGCCGGAACCGGTCGGCCCGGTCACCAGCAAAATCCCGTGAGGTCTGGCGAGCAGGTTTTGCAGGCTGACGAGGGTGTCGTCCGGCATGCCCAGACGTTGCAGTTCGAGGCGTCCGGCCTGCTTGTCGAGCAAGCGCAGCACCACCCGTTCGCCATGCGCCGACGGCAGTGTTGAGACGCGCACATCGACTTCGTGCCCGGCCAGACGCAAGGCAATCCGGCCGTCCTGCGGCACGCGTTTTTCAGCGATGTCGAGGCGCGCCATGACTTTGATCCGCGACACCAGCAACGTCGCCAGTTCGCGTTTGGGCCTGAGCATCTCGCGCAACTGACCGTCGACGCGCATGCGCACCGACAGGTATTGCTCGAAGGTTTCCAGATGGACGTCCGAAGCCTGTGCACGCACTGCCTCGCTGAGCAGCGCGTTGATCAGGCGGATCACCGGCGCATCGCCCTGTTGCTCGAGCAGGTCGGCGGTTTGCGGTACTTGCTCGGCGAGGCTGAGCAGATCCAGTTCATCGTCCAGCCCTTGCGCGACCTGTTGCGCGGCGCTCTGGCCTTCGCGATAGGTGGCCGCCAGACGCGCGGCAAAAGGCTCTGGCTCAAGCACCTCGATTGACAGTTTGCGAGCACATAAGCGACGCACTTCGGCCAGCGCGGTCAGCGACGTGTCGGCACGAATGAGCAGGTGGGAGCCCGCAGCGTCCAGCAGCACGCCAAACCGCCGGGCGAAACCGAACGGCAGGATTTCCAGCGGAGCACTCATGGCGCCACCTTTCCGGGCTCAAACAATTGCCGCGCCTCGGCCGGCAGCAACAGCGAGTTGCTCTCCCCGGCCTTGGGCTGACTGAGGTCACGCAAGGTGTCGTAACGCTGCTGACTGATCCCGGAGAGATCTTCGCGGCTGCGCACGATGGTCGGGCGCAGAAACACCATCAGATTGCTTTTGGTCTGGGTGTCGCGGCTCCAGCGAAACAGCGCGCCAACATAGGGAATATCGCGCAGCAACGGCACCCCGCTTTTCTGCGTGCGCACGCTGTCGCGGATCAGCCCGCCAATCACAATTATTTCGCCGTCGTCGGCGAGAATCGTGCTTTTCAGCGCGCGCTTGTTGGTGATCAGATCCGAGGAATCGATGCCCGACACCGAAGGCGCGATGTCCGAGACTTCCTGCTCGACTTCCAGACGCAGGGTCGAGCCTTCGTTGATGTAGGGTTTGATCTTCAGGCTGATGCCGACGTCTTTGCGCTCGACCGTGGTGAACGGGTTATCCGCCCCGCTGCTGTTGGTCGAGTAGGAGCCGGTCTTGAACGGCACGTTCTGCCCGACGATGATTTCCGCTTGCTGATTGTCGAGGGTCAGCAGGCTCGGCGTGGACAGCAGATTGCTCCGCGTATTGCTCGCCAGCGCCGAAATCAATGCGCCGAAACGGTCGCCGCCCAACTGCAGAATCGCGCCGTCGGGCGCCGATTTTTTCTCGTCGAACTTCAAGCCACCGACGATGGGAATGTCGGTGCCGGGAAAGTTGATAAAGCCCTTCGCGTCGCCCGTACTCAAGCCCCACTGCACGCCCACGGCATCGGCGATGTCGCCGGAGATTTCGACAATGGCGGCGTGGATCAGCACTTGCGCGCGCGGCTGATCGAGCTCGCGGACGATGTTCTCGATGGTTCTGACCTGAGCCGGATCGGCGATCAGCACCAGCGCATTCTGACTTTCGTCGGCCTTGAGCATGAACGGCGTTGCGGCGGACGCTTCTTTGACGCTGCCAGCTGTGGGTTGTTTGCGATTCTGGCCCATGCTTTCCAGCACCTGCGCGAGTTGCTTGGCATCGCTGTGGCGCAAACGGATGACCCGCGCGGTGTCGAGGCTGGCGGTGGCCGGCACGTCGAGTTGGCGAATCAGCTCGGTCAAACGCTGGCGCACGGCGAGCGGGCCGATGACGATCAAGCGATTGGTTCTGACGTCGGCCAGCACTTGTATCAGCGAGTCGACATTGCGCTTGCCCAGCGAGGATTCGATCACCGTGGCGACGTCGCTGGCCTGGGCAAAACGCAGCGCTACCACAGCGTGCTGATCTTGTTGACCGCCGTCGAGTTGGCGCACCACCTGGGCGATGCGTTTGACGTTGGCGCCGGTGTCGGTGATCACCAAGGCATTGGCCGAAACGGACGGGCCGAGGTAGCCGTTGGCCGACACCAACGGGCGAATCAGCGCAGACAGATCGGCGGCGCTGCTGGTGTTCAGTTCGATGACTTGGGTGATGAATTGCGCGGGGGTGGCGCGCTCGCTGGCCGATTGACCGGCGCGGGTTTTCACGTCTGATACGGGAGTGATGAGGATGCGGTCGCCCTCATCGATCACGGTGAAGTTGTGCGCGTCCAGCACCGAGTAGAACAAGCGCCGCACGCCCTCACGATCCAGCGCCTGACGGGACATGACGGTGACGCGTCCCGACACACGCGGGTCGAGCACGACGGTGGTGCCGAGGATCGCCGAGATCTCTTCGACGATGTCGCGCAGTTCGGCCTGATTCATCGCCAACTGCCAGCGTTGTTCTTCGGCGTATGCAGGGCGATTGAGGAGCGGCGTCGCCAGCACGGCGCAAACCAACAAGGTGCGCAGAGCGTGCGCGCCGTTCAAGTTGTTCATCAATGAGATCACTCTGACTGCCCGTTCAGCGGGCGTAGAAAACGTGCGGAAATGTCTGCGGCGGGTGCCTCGGCGGACGCGGGCGAGTGCTTGAGGAATGCGCTGGCAGAGGGCGCGAGAGGCAATGATTCCTCCCGCCCCTTGTTCCACAGCACCACGTGTTGTGCCTCGACTCGACGCAATACGCTGCCGCCCGGCAAGTCGTCGCCGACCCGATATAACCGCGCGCCTTGGGCAGCGCTTATCAGGGCTTTCGACAGGCCACTGTCGACGGCGAACGTCGCTTGCAGGGTCAGCGATTCGGCGCTTGGTCGAAGTGCGCTGGGCGCGGCGAGCCCGAACACCGTGGCCACTGCGGCGGTGTTCAAAGGTGCAGGTGCCTTCGGCATTGGCACAGCGACCGGCACCGGCAGACGTTGCGCGTTGCGAAATGCCCACTCTTGCCAAGCGAGAAACGCAGCACAGGCGAACGGCAGCGCCCACAGTCCCAACAGCAAAAAAAATCTCACCGGCGGTTCATCCGATACGCCCACAGGCCTGGCGAACGCGCGAGCGCCACGACATGCGTCGCAGCACGCGGTAACCGCGCAGCTCGTGCAGAATCACCGCGCCAATGTGCATTGCCACCAGCACTGCCAGCGCGGTGCAGGCCCAGATGTGCAGCACGAAAAAGCCGTCCGTCAGCGCCACATCGCTCAGCGGCTGCGGGAATTCGAACAGGCCGAACACAGGGATCGGTCGATCCATCATCAGCACCCCGCTCACCAGCACCACTGCCACCAGCAAATAGATCAGCCGATGGACAAACATCGCGAGCATTTTTGCCGAGGAAAACTGCGCCATGCGCTCATGTCGCAGGTGGCTGACAAACACCACCAGCCGCCAGCAGAACACAGGGATGAACAGCGTGGTCAGCGACACATTGACCCCGGCCACCCACTGTTTGGTGTCATCGGCCACATTGACGTTGGCCACATAAAACCCGGTGACCAGCGTCCACAGAATTACCGCTGCCGACACCCAGTGCAGCAGCATTTGTTGCTTGGAATAAATTGAAAGCGTCATTCGAATCGCCCCTGAAAATCATCAGCGGTCAGACGACCTCGGTGGTCGTCTGACGCAATTACACGGGACGAGCCTTAGAGCTTGTTCCACGCCGCATGCGAGTGCTCGCCGACGCCCGGTTCGAAACCGTTCGCCTCAGGCTTGTACTGCTTGCAATAGCCGGATGCCGGGAACGGCTTGCACTCGAAGACCTCGTTGGTTTTCGGCTGCAGCACCTTGGTGCCGGCGGTGTAGTCGCTGAGACCTTCCGGGAACAGGAAGTCGTAATCGGCGCCGGCGCCTTCACCGGTGACGTTGACAGGCTGGGTGTCTTGACGGGTGGTGCGGCCATCCAGCGTGGTGCCAACCAGCGTCAGCGTGTGCGGGCCGGGGTTGCTGCGGATGTCCATGGCCAGCCAGGTTGCACCGCTGTCCGCTTGCGCGGTGGTGGTGCCGACCAGCTTGTTCTGCTCGTTGAACAGGTTGGCTTCGACGTTCATTTTGCGGTTCGACATCATGCTGAAATCGACTTTGGTTTTACCTTTGTCGAGCACGTATTCGGCTTGTTGCGAGGCCACCGACAGACGCGCGGCGGCGTCTTCTTTCATCAGCAGTTGCACTTCGTAGCGAACGACGCCGCTGTCTTTTTGTGCGTACAGCGTGTTGCTGCCGCGAATCGCTTCGATGTTGCCGTTTTCATCACGAACGCCGGCGCGGATCAGGGTCTGCGACTGGTTGATCTGCTCGGCGAGTTTGAACGACCAGTTTCGCGGCTCGGCGTCTTCGGCGTTGTCGATCGAGATTTCGACGCTGTATGGCGCGCTCTCACCCGCTGCGGTAAAGGCGCGGGCCTTGACCTTGTCGCCAGCCAGCAGTGGCGTCGATGGTGCGATGGCGCCGACCGACGACCAGCCACCGGGCAGGGACGGCTCGGCAATGATGTTTACGTCGAGGACATTGTGGAAGGCCATTTTGGTATCACTGACGCCCCAGATTGCGAGGATCACGTGCTGACCGTTTTTGTCTTCTGGGATACTGCAGCGATGCCTGGTGCCTGGCACAGGCATCTGAAAATCACCCGCGACCTCACAAAAAGGCGTGCTCTCGAACGAAGTGCGTTTCAACGCTTCATTCGGGTTCCAGCCGTTACGGGTAATGAAATATTGGTGTTTTTCCACCGTATGTGGCGCTTCGTAATGCCACTGGAAATCCAGCGTGCGCTCTTTGATGTCTGTCAGCTGCCAGCGTGTCGCGGACTGCACGTCCAGAGCAGTGAACAGTTCATTGCCACCGCTAGCGATCCTGCCATCTACCGGCCCTTGGCCCTTGTCACCACCCACACCGGCCGGGAAACCCTGAAAGGTTTCGCCAACACTTTGTGGCTCGTATTGCGCACCACCACAACCGGTGTTTACTCCCTTCTGGCACAGCAACGCGCGCGATGGCGGCACCTCTACATAACCATGGGCTACTGCGCCCGAAGAACCCAGCATGGCCGACAGTAAAATCAACGAAGAAGTGCATGTCGCCAATGCACTCCTTTTAAAATTTGGTGTTTTCATTGTTATTCCAGGCTCATATCAAATAAGCGAGCCTGGCATCGCGCCAGGCTCTAATACGGTGCTCGACCCCATGCCGAACACACGCCTGAAACCTTACGTGGATAGGGAAAACTTCTATGTAGGAGTAATCACCGGGTGTAGCAGGAATAGTCGCCACGGAAACTAATCCGACAACTAAGGAAAGAATTCTTACAACAGGAAACTATTCATCCTCACCCTCAAGAGCCCCTCACCCGAGCTCCCTCCGAAGGGATAAGAGAATGATTGAGTGACATTACACGCATAAAAAAACCTGCCCCGCATGACACGGGGCAGGTTTTTTTGTACAGACGTTGCAGCGTTATTCGTGGTACTGCGCCGACAACTCATGCACCGCACGCAGGAAAGCGCCGGCGTGTTCCGGATCGACTTCCGGGGTGATGCCATGGCCAAGGTTGAACACGTGACCGCTGCCCTTGCCGTAGCTGGCCAGAATACGTCCGACTTCGGTGCGGATCGCTTCCGGTTTTGCGTAAAGCACGGTCGGATCCATGTTGCCTTGCAGCGCAACCTTGTCGCCAACGCGGGCGCGGGCGTTGCCGATGTCGCACGTCCAGTCCAGGCCCAGTGCATCGGCGCCAGCGTCAGCAATGCTTTCCAGCCACAGGCCGCCGTTTTTGGTGAAGAGGATCACCGGCACTTTGCGACCGTCGTTTTCGCGGATCAGACCGCTGACGATTTTCTTCATGTAGGCCAGCGAGAATTCCTGATACGCCGCCGCCGACAGGTTGCCGCCCCAGGTATCGAAGATCTGCACCGCTTGCGCGCCGGCCATGATCTGGCCGTTGAGGTACGAGGTCACCGACTGCGCCAGTTTATCCAGCAGCAGGTGCATGGCTTGCGGGTTGTCGTAGAGCATCGCTTTGGTCTTGCGGAAGTCTTTCGACGAGCCGCCTTCAACCATGTAGGTCGCCAAAGTCCACGGGCTGCCGGAGAAGCCGATCAGCGGCACACGGCCGTTCAATTCGCGACGGATGGTGCTGACCGCGTCCATGACGTAGCCGAGGTCTTTGTGCGGATCAGGGATCGGCAGGGCTTCGATATCGGCGAGGGTGCTGACGACTTTTTTGAAGCGCGGACCTTCACCGGTTTCGAAGTACAGGCCTTGGCCCATGGCATCGGGGATGGTGAGGATGTCGGAAAACAGGATCGCCGCGTCCAGTTGTGGATAGCGGTCGAGCGGTTGCATGGTGACTTCGCAGGCGAATTCCGGATTCATGCACAGGCTCATGAAATCACCGGCCTGGGCGCGGCTGGCGCGGTATTCCGGCAGATAGCGACCGGCCTGACGCATCATCCACACAGGGGTGACGTCTACGGGTTGCTTGAGCAGGGCGCGGAGGAAACGGTCGTTCTTCAGGGCAGTCATGTCGGCATCCGGAAAAAAAGTGCGGGCATTTTCTCAGAGCGCGACGCAAAAGGCACGGATGCAGGTCAGCCTTTTGTCTATCGGGTCAATTTATTGCGCAATGATCGTTCCCACGCTCTGCGTGGTAATGCCTCCTGTGACGCTCTGCGTCACGCTTTTGGGGACGCAGAGCGCCCCCGGCTGCATTCCCACGCAGAGTGTGGGAACGATCAATCACTAACACCGAGAAACAAATGTGGGAGCGAGCCTGCTCGCGAAGAGGTAGGCCCATCCAACATTTAAGTTGGCTGACAGACCGCTTTCGCGAGCAGGCTCGCTCCCACAGGTTTATTGCGTTTGGCTAAGGAGTCGGGTTTAGACACCCAGGTAATCAAGGATCCCTTCGGCGGCGTTGCGGCCTTCGAAGATCGCCGTTACCACCAGGTCGGAACCGCGCACCATGTCACCACCGGCGAAGATTTTCGGGTTGCTGGTCTGGTGCTTGTACTGACCTTGCTCAGGCGCAACGACGCGGCCCTGGCTGTCGGTCTGGATTTCGAACTGTTCAAACCACGGCGCCGGGCTCGGGCGGAAGCCGAAGGCGATGACCACGGCGTCGGCCGGGATGATCTCTTCGGAACCCGGGATCGGTTCAGGGCTGCGACGGCCACGGGCGTCCGGTTCGCCGAGACGGGTCTCGACCACTTTGACGCCTTCGACCTTGTCTTCACCGACGATGGCGATCGGCTGGCGGTTGTAGAGGAATTTCACGCCTTCTTCCTTGGCGTTTTTCACCTCTTTGCGCGAGCCGGGCATGTTCGCTTCGTCACGACGATAAGCACAGGTCACCGATTTGGCGCCCTGACGGATCGACGTGCGGTTGCAGTCCATCGCCGTGTCGCCGCCGCCGAGTACCACGACCTTTTTGCCTTTCATGTCGACGAAATCTTCCGGCGACTTTTCAAAGCCCAGGTTGCGGTTGACGTTGGCAATCAGGAAGTCCAGCGCGTCATAAACGCCCGGCAGATCCTCACCGGCAAAACCGCCCTTCATGTAGGTGTAGGTGCCCATGCCCATGAACACGGCATCGTATTCGGCGAGCAGTTGTTCCATGGTCACGTCTTTGCCGACTTCGGTGTTCAGACGGAACTCAATACCCATGCCGGTGAAGACTTCGCGACGATTGCTCAGCACGGTCTTTTCCAGCTTGAACTCGGGGATGCCGAAGGTCAGCAGACCGCCGATTTCCGGGTTCTTGTCGAACACCACCGGGGTCACGCCACCGCGTACCAGCACGTCGGCACAACCCAGACCCGCCGGGCCCGCGCCGATGATCGCGACACGTTTGCCGGTCGGTTTGACCTTGGACATGTCCGGGCGCCAGCCCATGGCGAACGCGGTGTCGGTGATGTACTTCTCGACCGAACCGATGGTTACCGCGCCGAAGCCGTCGTTAAGGGTGCAGGCACCCTCGCACAGACGATCCTGCGGACACACCCGGCCGCAGACTTCCGGCAGGGTGTTGGTCTGGTGCGACAGCTCGGCGGCCTGAAGGATGTTGCCCTCGGCCACCAGCTTCAGCCAGTTTGGAATGAAGTTGTGCACCGGGCACTTCCATTCGCAATACGGGTTGCCGCAACCCAGGCAGCGGTGGGCCTGATCGGCCGACTGCTGGGGTTTGAACGGTTCGTAGATTTCGACAAACTCTTTCTTGCGTTGACGCAACAGTTTCTTCTTCGGATCTTTGCGCCCGACATCGATGAATTGAAAGTCGTTACTGAGACGTTCGGCCATCTTCAAAACCTCATAACAGCAGCTTCAAGCTACTAGCTTCAAGCTGCAAGAAAATCACTCTGCAGGCACATCGCGCACTGCTGTTAACTTGCGGCTTGTAACTTGCCGCTTGCAGCTGCGTCTTTTATTGCGGACTCGCACGAGTACTGGAGAGCAGAGATTTCAAACTCGCCGCCTTCGGTTTGACCAGCCAGAAACGGCGCAAGTAGTCATCGAGGTTTTCGGCGAGTTCACGACCCCACTCGCTGTCGGTTTCCGCGACGTACTCGTTCAGCACGTTTTGCAGGTGGCTGCGATAGGCTTCCATCGCCTCGCCGCTGATCCGCTGGATTTCCACCAGTTCGTGGTTGACCCGGTCAACGAAGGCGTTGTCCTGGTCGAGCACGTAGGCGAAACCGCCGGTCATGCCAGAGCCGAAGTTGTAACCGGTCTTGCCCAGAACGCAGACAAAACCACCGGTCATGTACTCACAGCAGTGATCGCCAGTGCCTTCCACAACCGTGTGGGCACCGGAGTTACGCACGGCGAAACGCTCGCCTGCAGTGCCAGCGGCGAACAGCTTGCCGCCCGTCGCGCCGTACAGGCAGGTGTTGCCGATGATGGCGCTGTCCTGAGTCTTATAAACGCTGCCCTTCGGCGGCACGATGGTCAGTTTGCCACCGGTCATGCCTTTGCCGACGTAGTCGTTGGCATCGCCTTCGAGGTACATGTTCAGACCGCCGGCGTTCCACACGCCGAAGCTCTGACCGGCAGTGCCTTTGAAGCGGAAGGTGATCGGCGCTTTCGCCATGCCCTGGTTGCCGTGCTTGCGCGCGATTTCGCCGGAGATCCGCGCGCCGATCGAACGGTCGCAGTTGCAGATATCCAGGTCGAATTCGGCGCCGCTCATGTCGTTGATCGCCGACGAGGCCATCTCGACCATTTTCTCGGCCAGCAGGCCTTTGTCGAACGGCGGGTTGCGCTCAACGCCGCAGAACTGTGGCTTGTCCGCCGGGATGTGATCGCTGCCCAACAGCGGCGTCAGGTCCAAGTGGTTCTGCTTGGCGGTCTGGCCTTCGAGGATTTCCAGCAGATCGGTACGACCGATCAGCTCTTCGAGGGAGCGCACGCCGAGCTTGGCCAGCCACTCGCGGGTTTCTTCGGCGACGTAGGTGAAGAAATTCACCACCATGTCGACGGTGCCAATGTAGTGATCCTTGCGCAGCTTCTCGTTCTGCGTCGCAACGCCGGTGGCGCAGTTGTTCAGGTGGCAGATACGCAGGTATTTGCAGCCCAGCGCGATCATTGGCGCAGTACCGAAGCCGAAGCTTTCAGCGCCGAGGATTGCAGCCTTGATCACGTCGAGGCCGGTTTTCAGGCCACCGTCGGTCTGCACCCGGACTTTGCCGCGCAGGTCGTTGCCGCGCAGAGTCTGGTGGGTTTCGGCGAGGCCGAGTTCCCACGGTGCGCCGGCGTATTTGATCGAAGTCAGCGGCGAAGCACCGGTGCCGCCGTCGTAGCCGGAGATGGTGATCAAGTCCGCATAGGCCTTGGCCACACCGGCGGCGATGGTGCCGACGCCCGCTTCAGCCACCAGCTTCACCGAAACCAGTGCCTTCGGGTTGACTTGCTTGAGGTCGAAAATCAGCTGCGACAAGTCTTCGATCGAGTAGATGTCGTGGTGCGGCGGCGGCGAAATCAAGGTCACGCCCGGCACTGCATAACGCAGCTTGGCGATCAGCCCGTTCACTTTACCGCCCGGCAGTTGCCCGCCTTCGCCCGGCTTGGCGCCTTGGGCGACCTTGATCTGCAGCACTTCGGCGTTGACCAGGTATTCCGGGGTCACGCCGAAACGACCCGTCGCAACCTGCTTGATTTTCGAGCTCTTGATGGTGCCGTAACGTGCCGGATCTTCACCACCTTCGCCGGAGTTGGAACGCGCACCGAGGCGGTTCATGGCTTCGGCCAAGGCTTCGTGAGCTTCCGGCGACAAGGCGCCCAGCGAGATACCGGCGGAGTCGAAGCGCTTGAGCACCGATTCCAGCGGCTCGATTTCACTGATGTCCAGCGGCGTGTCGAGGGTCTTGACCTTGAACAGGTCGCGGATCATCGATACCGGACGGTTGTCCACCAGCGAGGTGTATTCCTTGAACTTGGCGTAGTCGCCCTGCTGCACGGCGGCTTGCAGGGTGTTGACCACGTCCGGGTTGTAGGCGTGATATTCGCCACCGTGGACGAACTTCAGCAGACCGCCCTGCTGGATCGGCTTGCGCGGACTCCAGGCTTCGCTGGCGAGTGCTTTCTGCTCGGCTTCGATGTCGACGAAACGCGCACCCTTGATGCGGCTCGGCACGCCACGGAAGCTCAGGTCGCAAACTTCTTCGGACAGGCCGATCGCTTCGAACAATTGTGCTCCGCGGTAGGAGGCGATGGTCGAGATACCCATCTTCGAGAGGATCTTCAGCAGACCTTTGGTGATGCCTTTGCGGTAGTTCTTGAACACCTCATAGAGGTCGCCCAGCACTTCACCGGTACGGATCAGGTCGCCCAGCACTTCGTACGCGAGGAACGGATAGACCGCCGAGGCGCCGAAACCGATCAGCACCGCAAAGTGATGCGGGTCACGGGCGGTCGCAGTTTCAACAAGGATGTTGGAATCGCAACGCAGGCCTTTTTCGGTCAGGCGGTGGTGTACGGCACCGGTCGCCAGCGAGGCGTGGATCGGCAGCTTGCCCGGGGCGATATGGCGGTCGCTCAGGACGATCTGGGTACGACCGGCGCGCACGGCTTCTTCAGCCTGATCGGCAACGTTGCGGATCGCCGCTTCGAGGCCAACGCTTTCGTCGTAGTTGAGGTCGATGATCGCCCGTTCGAAACCCGGACGGTCGAGGTTCATCAACGAGCGCCACTTGGCCGGCGAGATCACTGGCGAGCTGAGGATCACGCGCGAGGCGTGTTCCGGCGACTCCTGGAAAATGTTGCGCTCGGCACCGAGGCAGATTTCCAGCGACATCACGATCGCTTCACGCAGCGGGTCGATCGGCGGGTTGGTAACCTGCGCGAACTGCTGACGGAAATAGTCGTACGGCGTGCGCACGCGCTGCGAGAGCACGGCCATCGGCGTGTCGTCGCCCATCGAGCCCACGGCTTCGTAGCCTTGCTCGCCGAGCGGACGCAGGACCTGATCGCGCTCTTCGAACGTGACCTGATACATCTTCATGTATTGCTTGAGCTGATCGACGTCGTAAAACGCCGAACCGTGGTCGTTGTCTTCCATGGTCGCCTGGATGCGCAGAGCGTTCTTGCGCAGCCATTGCTTGTACGGATGACGGGACTTCAGACGGTTGTCGATCGCGTCGGTGTCGAGGATCTGCCCGGTTTCGGTGTCCACCGCGAAGATCTGGCCAGGGCCGACACGACCTTTGGCAATCACGTCTTCAGGCTTGTAGTCCCACACGCCGATTTCCGACGCGAGGGTGATGAAACCGTTGGTAGTGGTGACCCAACGCGCCGGGCGCAGACCGTTACGGTCGAGCAGGCACACCGCGTAACGACCGTCGGTCATTACCACGCCGGCCGGGCCGTCCCACGGCTCCATGTGCATCGAGTTGTACTCGTAGAACGCACGCAGATCCGGGTCCATGGTTTCGACGTTCTGCCACGCTGGCGGAATGATCATCCGCACGCCACGGAACAGGTCGATGCCACCGGTGACCATCAGTTCGAGCATGTTGTCCATGCTCGATGAGTCGGAACCGACACGGTTAACCAGCGGGCCGAGTTCTTCCAGATCCATCAGATCGTTGCTGAACTTGGTGCGCCGGGCCTGCGCCCAGTTGCGGTTACCGGTGATGGTGTTGATCTCGCCGTTGTGGGCGAGGAAGCGGAATGGCTGAGCCAGCGGCCATTTCGGCAGGGTGTTGGTGGAGAAGCGCTGGTGGAACACGCAGATCGCGGTTTGCAGGCGCTCGTCACTCAGATCTGGATAAAACGCGGCCAGATCGGCCGGCATCATCAGGCCTTTATAGATGATGGTTTTGTGCGAAAAGCTGCAGATGTAGTGGTCGGAGTCGACGGCGTTGGACACCGACGAACGACGACGCGCACTGAACAGCTTCACGGCCATGTCCTGATCGCTCAGGCCTTCGCCGCCGATGTACACCTGCTCGATTTGCGGCAGGCGCTCAAGGGCCAGGCGGCCGAGGACGCTGGTGTCGATGGGCACTTTGCGCCAGCCGATCAGCTGCAGGCCTTCAGCGAGGATCTCGCGGTTCATGTTTTCGCGAGCGGCTTCGGCCTTGGCCGGATCCTGGTTGAAGAAAACCATGCCCACCGCATATTGCTTGGGCAGCTCGACGCTGAATGTTTCCTGGGCAATGGCTCGCAGGAACGCGTCAGGCTTCTGAATCAGCAGACCGCAACCGTCACCGGTCTTGCCGTCGGCATTAATCCCACCGCGGTGGGTCATGCAGGTCAGGGCCTCAATGGCCGTTTGCAAAAGGGTATGACTGGGCTCGCCCTGCATATGGGCTATCAGGCCGAAACCGCAGTTATCCTTGAATTCATCTGGTTGGTACAGACCTGCTTTCATAGACACTTTCTCACCAGGCTGCCTCTTGTCGAGGCAAATTTCTTTTCAATTCAACCACTTGCGATCCGCGCCGAACGTACGCCGGCTTAGCGGGGGCAAAAGGGTGGTCATTGTACACAGCGACACAGAGGCTCACAAATTTGACGACGAAATGTCGCAAATTCATGTCGCATTTGTGAAAGGTTTAAAGCGATCTGCTGTGCTAGTCAAAACTTTTTTAATTCTGACCGCAACGACTCAAAGACTACTATGACGCAGACACCACAAGGCACGCGACCTGGAAGGAAGCGCGCACTTGCAGAAATTTTGAGGTGCTTGGAGAGGCGGCCTGGGTAAGGCCGCCGAATCTTCAGCGAGTTGTTGCCAGTTCTTGTTGGACGCTGGCGACAGTGCGAGGCCAAGGTTTACCAGCCTGAACCTTCGCTGGCAAGGCCTTGATGGCAGAAACGGCCGCATCACGATTGGCGAAGTTGCCATAAGTGATCACGTAAAGCGGCTTGCCGTTGAGGACTTTCTTGAAATAACGGTACTCGCCGCCCTGCTCCTTGACGAAGTTTTGCGCGGCAGTTTCCGAGCTGGTGCCGAGGATCTGCACCACGTAGTTACCGGTCGGCTGACCGGCGTACCAGCTGCCACCGGCGGCTTTGGCCACGGTAACCGGCTTCTCGGCAGGCTTGGCAGCAGCGGCTGGCTTGGCCGGCGCTGGAGCCGGTTTCGCTGCAGGCGCTGCCGGAGCAGGCTTGGCGGTAGCAATTTGGGTTGGCGCTGGCGTCGGCTTCGCGGCCGGGGCTGGAGCCGGTGTTGGCGCAGGGCCAGCCGGAACGCCTGCAGGTGGCGCGGAAGTGGTGACGGTCGGCGGTGTGGCGCTGGAGCCTTCGACCGGCACGCCGTCGTCGCCTTCGGTGATGCCTCCGGCCGCTTCAGCCAACGGGCCACGCATGACCGGTTGCGAGTTGCCGACCAGCGGCAGCGGCATCGGTTGGGTATTGCCGGCGAATTCGACGGAAGGATTAGCCCCGTTCGCCCCGCCCTGACCCAATGGCAACTGCGCCTGTTCATTGGCAGGAGCGCCGGTAGTTGGTGTCTTGTTGCGACCCGGCATCAGCCAGGCGGCGGCGACCGCAACCACAACGACGGCAGAAATCGCCAATACGTGTTTCTTCGGCATGTTGAACCCCATACTTGGACGCTTGACCGCAGAGCGGCTGGCAATCATGACTTCGATCAGTGCATCGCGAGCGACCTGGTTGATGTTGCCTGGCCAACCCTCGGCGCTTTCGTGAATATCAGAGATCTGATCCGCGGTGAAAAGTTCGACACCACGGCCTGCACCTTCGAGCCGTTGGTCGAGATACTCGCGGGTCTCTTCTTCGGTGTACGGCTGCAATTCGATGACGTGGAAACGCTCTTCCTCAAGGTGCAAAGCCTCGAGTTGCGCGATCAGCGACGACTCACCAAACAGGAATACGTGCGGGCGACCTTCCGGTGCGCCGGCACCCAGCGCCATCAGCGCTTCGAGGGCGGATTCGTCGAGTTGTTCGGCGTCATCCACCAGCAGATAGACTTCCTGACCGGTCAGCGCGAGTTGCACCACCTGATCCAGAATCGCGCCCACTTCGGCCTGAGCGACGTTCATCGCCTGGGCAACCTGACGCAGCACACCGGCCGCATCGCCGGCGCCACGGGCGGAAACCACCACGCTCTGTACCGATTGCTTGTTGGTGCTGGCGACCAGCGCCTGACGCAGCAAGGTCTTGCCGCTGCCTTGCGGGCCAGTGACGACCAGCAGCAACTGGCTGTAACGCGCCAGATGATGCAACTGACCCAGCACCGGTTTGCGCTGGGCCGGGAAGAATTTAAAACCCGGCACTCGTGGCGCGAAGGGGTCGTGGCTTAACTGGAAATGGCCGAGGAACGCCTCGTCGGCATGCAAACTAGTCATTGGAATCTTTTCAACCTTTAAGCTGAGCCAGGGCGCGGTAATCCGCTCCCAGCGTGGCCTGTAGAACCTCTTTCGGATAATCGGCGGTCACTACCGCTTCGCCCATCCGGCGCAGCAGCACCAGGCGCAGACGACCGTCGATCACTTTTTTGTCGATTGCCATGTGTTCAAGAAAATCGGCTTCGGTCATTTCTGTCGGCGGCACCACCGGCAGACCGGCGCGCTGGAACAGACGAATGCCGCGATCACGTTCCGCTTCGCTGATCCAGCCCAGACGCGCGGACATTTCCAGCGCCATCACCGTGCCAGCTGCGACGGCCTCACCATGCAACCAGACACCATAGCCCATGTGGGTCTCGATGGCGTGACCGAAGGTGTGGCCGAGATTGAGGGTGGCGCGCACGCCGGTTTCTTTCTCGTCGGCGCCGACCACCGCAGCCTTGGCCGCACAGGAGCGCTCGATGGCGTAAGTCAGGGCTTTTTGATCCAGCGCACGCAGGGCGTCGACGTTGTCTTCGAGCCAGCCGAGGAACGGCTCGTCGCAGATCAGACCGTACTTGATGACCTCTGCCAGGCCGGCGGACAGTTCACGCTCGGGCAGGGTTTTCAGCGAGGCGGTATCGATCAGCACCACGTTCGGCTGATAGAACGCGCCGACCATGTTCTTGCCCAGCGGATGGTTGATACCGGTTTTGCCGCCCACCGACGAATCGACCTGGGACAGCAACGTCGTCGGGATCTGAATGAAGTCGACGCCGCGCTGATAGCAGGCGGCGGCGAAACCGGCCATGTCGCCGATCACACCGCCGCCGAGGGCGATCACGGTGGTGCGGCGGTCATGACGCGCGGTCAGCAGACCGTCGAAGATCAGTTGCAGGGTTTCCCAGTTCTTGAAGGCTTCGCCGTCCGGCAGCACCACGGAGATCACCGAGAACTGCGCGAGGCTACGGGTCAGACGTTCGAGATAGAGCGGCGCAACGGTCTCGTTGGAGATGATTGCCACCTGCCGCCCATGGATATGCGGTGCCAGCAACTCGGGCTGATCCAACAAACCTTCGCCAATATGAATCGGGTAGCTGCGCTCGCCTAGATCGACCTTGAGTGTCTGCATGTGTCCCCACAGTGAAGATGGAAGCAGGCATCCTGCCCTGAATTATTGGTTATCTGCGGCCTATAGCGGGTATGACGCCGCTCGCCCGCCAGCCGCCACAACCGCGACGGGTTGTGACAGGACGCCGAGGATAGCGCATTTCGAGCGATGCTTTAACGGGGAGGAAGCTGCGCCAGACGCTCGAGAATGTCGAGCACTACCATGCGCGGCGGCCGTTCGTCGGTTTCCACCACCAGATCGGCGATTTCCCGATACAGCGGATCACGGATCGCCAGCAGATCGCGCAGGGTTTTCTCGGGATTGGCGGTGCGCAGCAACGGCCGATTGCGATCGCGCGAGGTGCGGCCGACCTGCTGTTCGACGGAGGCGTGCAAATAGACCACGCGCCCGCCCTCATGCAGAGCCTTGCGATTGGCATCACGCATCACCGCGCCGCCGCCGGTCGCCAGCACCACACCATCGAACTCGCACAGCTCGGCGATCATCGCCTGCTCACGGTCACGAAAGCCGGGCTCGCCTTCCTTATCGAAGATCCACGGGATATTGGCGCCCGTGCGCAGTTCAATTTCCTTGTCGGAATCTTTGAACGGCAGGCGCAGCTCTTTGGCCAGCAACCGGCCGATGGTGCTTTTACCAGCGCCCATCGGTCCTACAAGAATCAAATTTCGCACAGAATCAACGACTCACAGCAATCGCCTGGTTATTCATGATACGCGGAGTGAGAAATACCAGCAGCTCGGATTTTTTCTCCGAAACCACATCACGCCGGAAAAGGCGGCCAAGATACGGCACATCGCCAAGAAATGGCACCTTATCTACGACCTTGCTTTGAGTATTTGAGAAAACACCACCAATCACGATGGTTTCGCCGTCATTGACCAGCACCTTGGCGTTGACCTCGTTTTTCTTGATCGGCGGCACATCCTGCACTTTGTTCAGGTAATCCGGCTCATCCTTGGTGACCTTGACCTCCATGATGATGCGGTTATCGGGGGTGATCTGCGGCGTCACTTCCAGCGACAAAGACGCCTCTTTGAACGACACCGAAGTCGCGCCGCTGGAGCTGGCTTCCTGATACGGAATCTCGGTGCCCTTGAGGATCTTCGCGGTCTCCTTGTCGGAGGTGACCACTTTCGGTTGCGAAACGATTTCACCGTTGCCGGTCTTTTCCATCGCCGTCAGTTCGAGATCGAGCAAGACGTTGTCAGTAATAAAGGCGATGCCGATCCCCGAGGTGTTGCCGACCGTGCCCATATCGACGAACGGCGAGTTGGTGCTGGTGCTGCCCGGCGTGCCGATGGTGGTCGATGAACCGTTAACCCCGGAGGCGTTCCAGTTGCCCTTGTTCTGGATTGAGCCGCCCCAGCGCACGCCGAGGCTTTTGTCGTAATCGACGTTGGCCTCAACGATTCGGGCTTCGATCATCACCTGACGCACCGGAATATCCAGTTGCGCCACGATCCGTCGCAGCTCGTCGAGGCGATCCTGGGTCTGGTAGGCAATGATGTTGTTGGTGCGCTCATCGACGGTGATCGAACCGCGCTCATCGATTTTCGCCTCGGCGCTGGTCACCGACTGGAACAGCTTGGCGATGTCTGCTGCCTTGGCGTAATTCACTTGCAGCAATTCACGACGCAGCGGCGCCAGTTCGGCGATCTGCTTCTGCGACTCCAGCTCCTGGCGTTCCCGGGCGGCAATTTCATCGGCGGGCGCGACCAACAGCACGTTGCCGATTTTGCGTTTATCCAGCCCTTTGGTTTTCAGCACCAGATCCAGCGCCTGATCCCACGGCACGTTTTGCAGGCGCAAGGTAATGCCGCCCTGCACCGTGTCACTGGCGACCAGATTGAGGTTGGTGAAATCGGCGATCAGTTGCAGCACCGAGCGCACGTCGATGTCCTGGAAATTCAGCGAGAGCTTTTCACCGACGTACGCCTGGCGGTCAGCATTGCGCTTTTGCAGATCGTCGACGGTCATCGGCCGGACGCTGACGGTCAGCTTGTTGTCGGTCTGGAAAGTTGAATAGTCGTAAGTGCCGCCGGGCTCGACGGTGATGATCGCGCGATCACCGCTGACGCTGGAATTGACGAACTGCACCGGGGTGGCGAAATCCTTGACGTCGAGGCGTACGCGCAGCTTTTCCGGCAGTTGCGTGCGGGCGAAGCTGAGGATGATTTTGCCGTCATGCTCCTGAATATCCGGGGCGATGGTCGGGTCGGACAAATCAATGACCACATTGCCTTCGCCCGCTGTGCCGCGTTGAAAGTCGACGCCGCGAATGACTTTGGTTTTTGCGACATAAGGTTTTATCGGTACCGCAACAGGCGTAATGCGCGGCGCGGCAACGGGACGCGGTGCTGCGGCCGGAGCACCTTGCCCCACCACCACGAACAGATTATTGCCATCGACCCGCGTGTCATACGGCGCCAGTTGCGTCAGGCTGACGATCAGTCGCGTGCGATCCTTGGCCTCAACCACCGTCGCCGTGCGCGCATTACCGCTGCCTAGATCGAGATTCTTGCTGGCCAACTGGCTGGCAACCCCGGGCAAGTCCAGAGCAATCCGCGCCGGCGATTCAGTGGTATAGCCCTTGGGCTGCGGTGGCGGGCCGTCGAACGACAGCTTCAGCTCGACGCGGTCACCCGGCAAGGCCGCCACGTCCAGCGTCTTCAGATTGGCCGCAATAACCATCGGTGACAACAACGCTATCCATAGCGAAAAACCGAGGGTGGAGAAAATCCTGTTCATTGTTCGACTTCCACTATGAGTGCTCTTTCAAAGGAATAGTGCGCGGACGTTCCAGCCAGGCCCCTTCGCCGTCGGGAACGATCTCGACCACATCGACCTGGGTGGCGCTGATCGAAACGATGCGTCCGTCGTTGCGCCCCAGGTAGTCGCCGACCTTCATCCGGTGCACGCCGCCGGCTCCGCGCAACAGCGCGAAAGAGCCGCCGGCGTTGGAGATGGTGCCGACCATTTCAAACTGCTCGATGTTGAAACCTTCGAGGTACTGCTTGACCCGATTGGAGTCGGGTTTGACGTTGCGCGAACCCTGTTTTTGCCCGGCCAGATCGATGCGCACCTGACGCGAGAACGGGCTGCGCAGGTTGGCGGCGCTGTAAGTGAATGTGGGGTAAGACCGGAATGTCGGGGTTGGTTCAATTTTCCCCGGCGGGCGCAGTCGCACTTCATTCATGTAGGCATCAAGGTCGCTGAAGTCATTGCCGCCACCACAACCATTGAGCGCGAGCAGTGCCATCGACAGGGCCAAATAGCGTGGCGGGCTCATTTTTGCAGCCCCTTGTCGTTATAGCGGTACGTCTTGGCGAGGATGTTCATGCGCAGCTTCGTCCCGCCTTCGGGATTGGCTGGCGCCAGTTCGAAATCATGCAGGGTGACGATGCGCGGCAACCCGGCGACGCCGCTGACGAAGGTCGCGAGGTCGTGGTAGGCGCCAGTCACGGTGATCTGGATCGGCAGTTCGATGTAGAACTGCTGGGTGACCTCCGGCAGCAATTTGATCTCTTCAAATTCCAGACCGCTGCCCAGACCGGTGCGGGTGATGTCTTCGAGCAGGCCCGGCACTTCGGTGTCGCTGGGCAACTGCCGCAACAGCACACCGAAGGAGTTTTCCATCTCCTTCATCTGTTGGGTGTACAGCTCGAGATTGGCCGAGACATGCGCTTTGCTGGCGAACTGCTCCTTGAGCGTGGCTTCCTCTTCGCGCTTGAGGGCGAGCTGATCTTCCATGTCACTGATGAAAAAGTTGTAGCCCAGGGCGAGCACCAGAATCATCAGCAATGCGCCGGCCATGGCTTTTACCGCCGCTGGCCACGAGCCGATGTTGCTGGTGTCGAGATCGTTGAAGTCGATGTTGCGCAGGCTCTCCAGCCATTCGGACGGCTTCATGGCTCGTCCTCCGTCGTCTTCGGCTGCGTCTGACGAACGGTTAACTGGAAGACGTTGGCCTGTTCCACCTGATCGGCTGAGGTGGCTTTGACTTCATTAAGGCTCGGCGCATCGAACCAGTCGGAGGCGTCAAGATTGCGCATCAACTCGGAGACACGGTTGTTCGACTCCGCCGCGCCACTGATGGACAGGGTTTTGCCGAGCATTTTCACTTGGGTGAAATACACGCCGTCGGGCAGCGTCCGCGCCAGTTGATCGAAGATCCGCCCGCTGACCTGCCGGTTGCCCTGCAAGTCCTGGATGATGCGCATGCGTTCGACCAGTTGCTGGCGATGGGCCTTGAGTTCACTGATCTGTTTGATCCGTTCGTCGACCACGGCAATTTGTTTGCCGATGTAATCGTTGCGCGCCACTTGTCGATCGATCGCCGCGCTGATCACCTGATCGGCGATGAACACCGCGCCCACCGAACCGACGATGACGCCGGTCAGCGTCAGCAGGAAGCGTTTGCGCCGCTCTTCACGGCGCTCCTCGCGCCACGGTAAAAGGTTGATCCGCGTCATCAGTCGAAACTCCTGAGCGCGAGCCCGCAGGCAATCATCAGGGCCGGCGCATCACTGGCCAGGGCGCCAGCGTTGACCTTGCTGCTCAGGGACATATCGGAAAACGGATTGGCCACTTGCGTCGGCGTATTCAGGCGCTGTTCGATCAGGCGATCGAGCCCCGGCACCGACGCCGTGCCGCCGGCCAGCAGAATGTGATCGACGGCGTTGTACTGCCCGGAGGCGAAGAAAAACTGCAGCGAGCGCGAAACTTGCTGCACCAGCGCTTCGCGAAACGGTTGCAGGACTTCGCTGACGTAATCGTCGGGCAAGCCGCCCTGCTTTTTCGCTAGTCCCGCCTGTTCGACGGTCAGGCCGTAACGGCGCTGGATTTCTTCGGTCAGCTGGCGGCCGCCGAACAGTTGCTCGCGGGTATAAATGATTTTGCCGTTGTGCAGAACGCTGAGGGTGGTCATGGTCGCGCCGATGTCGACCACTGCCACGGTGAGGCGCTCTTGCGAGGCGGCGAGTTGCTTGGAGAGCAGGCCGAACGAGCGCTCCAGCGCGTAGGCCTCGACGTCCACCACCCGCGCGGTGAGCCCGGCGAGGGCCAGCGCTGCTTCGCGGACTTCGACGTTTTCCTTGCGACAGGCGGCCAGCAACACGTTGACCCGTTCTGGATTGCGCGGCGAAACGCCCTGGACTTCGAAATCGATGGCGACTTCATCCAAGGGATAGGGAATGTATTGGTCGGCTTCGATTTTGAGCTGGTTTTCCAGTTCGTCGTCGGAAAGTCCGGCGTCCATTTCGATGACTTTAGTGATTACCGCTGATCCGGCCACCGCCACCGCCACGCTCTTGAGCCCGGTGCGCGCCTTGACCAGTACCCGACTGAGGGCTTGGCCCACGCCTTCGAGTTCGGCGATGTTTTTTTCGACCACGGCATTCGCCGGCAACGGCTCTACCGCGTACGCCTCGACCCGGTAGCGATCGCCCTGACGGCTCAGCTCCAGCAGCTTTACCGAGGTGGAGCTGATGTCGATCCCCAGTAACGTATGGGTCTTTTTATTGAAGAGTCCTAGCACTACCAATTCCCTATGACTTTCCGTGAGTTACGGACTCTGTAATACGCATTGCGTTCCCTGACCCCACCTTGACAGAAGCGTCAATGACGCCTCCGACGGAAAAGTGCTTATAATGCCCAGCGATTTTTTCCGCTTTTTACTGCCTGCGCGGGCGTTCTGTGTGTAGCCGGAACCCCGTCGCCAAATTCATTCTTTGCCCTGGATGTCCAAACGCCTTGATTCGTCTGCTGAAATTTTTCGGTTGGTCCATCGTCGCCGTTTTCTGCGGACTGCTTTTAGGTCTCAGCGGCGCCTATCTTTACCTTAGTCCGGGTTTGCCTTCTGTGGAGGCCCTGAGAAGCATTCAGTTGCAGATTCCATTGCGGGTCTACAGCAGCGACAACAAGTTGATCGCAGAATTTGGCGAAATGCGCCGGACTCCGATCCGTTTCGCCGACATTCCCCCCAATTTCATTAATGCGTTACTAAGTGCTGAAGACGACAATTTCGCCAATCACTATGGCGTCGATCCGAGCAGCCTGATGCGCGCCGCGACGCAATTGGTCAAAAGCGGCCACATTCAGTCCGGCGGCAGCACCATCACCATGCAGGTGGCGAAGAACTTCTTCCTGACCAGCGAACGCAGCTTCTCGCGCAAAACCACTGAAATCCTCCTGGCCCTGCAGATCGAGCGACAGCTGACCAAGGACGAAATCCTTGAGCTGTACGTGAACAAGATCTATCTGGGTAACCGCGCCTACGGCATCGAGGCGGCGGCGCAGGTGTATTACGGCAAGTCGATCCGCGACATCAGCCTGGCGCAGATGGCGATGATCGCCGGCCTGCCGAAAGCCCCGTCGCGCTTCAATCCGCTGGCCAACCCGACGCGCAGTAAAGAACGCCGCGACTGGATCCTCGGGCGCATGTACAAGCTCGGCAAGATCACCGAAGCGGATTACACCGCTGCGATCAACGAGCCGCTGAACGCCAGTTATCACGTGCCGACCCCGGAAGTGAACGCACCGTACATCGCCGAAATGGCCCGTGCCGAAATGGTCGGCCGTTATGGCAGCGACGCCTATACCGAAGGTTTCCGCGTCACCACCACGGTACCGAGCAATCTGCAGGAAATGGCCAACACCGCGCTGCACGAAGGTTTGATGACCTACGACCAGCGTCACGGCTACCGTGGCCCCGAGTCGCGCCTGCCGGGCAAGACCCGCGAAGCCTGGGCCAGCGAGCTGACCAAACAACGCACCATCAGCAGCCTCGAACCGGCGATCGTCACGCAAGTCGACAAGAACGGCCTGCAAGTACTGACCCGCACCGGTGAAGAACACGTGGCCTGGGACACTATGAAATGGGCGCGGCCGTTCCTCAATACCAACAGCATGGGCCCGAATCCGCGTCAGCCGTCGGATGTTGCGCAGGTTGGCGATCTGGTTCGTGTGCAGCGTCAGAAAGACAATTCGCTGAAATTCAGCCAGATCCCGCAGGCGCAAGGCGCGCTGGTCTCGCTGGATCCGCAGAACGGCGCAATCCGCTCGCTGGTCGGTGGTTTCGCTTTCGAGCAGAGCAACTACAACCGCGCCATGCAGGCCAAGCGTCAGCCGGGTTCGAGTTTCAAGCCATTCGTTTATAGCGCCGCGCTGGACAGCGGCTACACCGCCGCGACGCTGGTCAACGACGCGCCGATCGTGTTTGTCGACGAGTACCTGGACAAGGTCTGGCGTCCGAAGAACGACACCAATACCTTCCTCGGCCCGATCCGCTTGCGTGAAGGTTTGTACAAATCGCGCAACCTGGTGTCGATCCGTTTGCTGCAAGCGATGGGCGTGAGCAAGACCATCGACTACATCAGCCGCTTCGGCTTCAACAAACAGGATCTGCCGCCGAACCTTTCGCTGGCACTGGGTACCGCAACGCTGACGCCAATGGAGATCGCGACCGGCTGGAGCACGTTCGCCAACGGTGGCTACAAGATCACGCCATATGTGATCGACAAGATCGAAAGCCGTAACGGCGACACGCTGTTCGTCGCCAACCCGCCGACCGTGCCGCAGGGCGCTGCGGCAACGGACGGCATTGCCGCGCCGCACACTGACGCGATCACGGTCAACGCTACGCCGGGTGAAGCACCGGGCACTGCGGCGGCACCGCAAACGCCTGCCGTCGCCGAGCGCATCGTTGATGGCCGCACCACTTACATCCTCAACAGCATGTTGCAGGACGTGATCAAGCTCGGCACCGGCCGTCGCGCGCTGGCCATGGGTCGCAGCGACATCGCCGGCAAAACCGGTACCACCAACGAATCTAAGGATGCGTGGTTCTCCGGGTACAACGCCGATTACGTGACCACGGTCTGGACGGGCTTCGACCAGCCGGAAAGCCTTGGTCGTCGCGAGTTCGGTGGCACGGTGGCACTGCCAATCTGGATGAATTACATGTCGGCGGCGCTGAAGGACAAGCCACCGCACGTGCAGCCTGAGCCGGAAGGTTTGTTGAGCCTGCGCGTGGATCCGGTGAGTGGCCGTGCGGCGACGCCGAGCACGCCGGGGGCGTACTTCGAGCTGTTCAAGGCTGAGGATACCCCGCCATCGGTGAACGAGCTGGGTAACGGCGCTGTGCCAGGCAGCCCGCTGCCGGCGGATGAACAGGCGCCGATCGACTTGTTCTGATCCAGCGGCATTGAAAAGCCCCGCCTTCGCGAGAAGTGCGGGGCTTTTTATTGGTTGGAGCGCAGATCAAAAGATCGCAGCCTTCGGCAGCTCCTACAGGGGGAGTGCGATATTCATGTAGGAGCTGCCGAAGGCTGCGATCTTTTGATCTTTCCAAACAAAAAGCCCTGACTCTCACGAGCCAGGGCTTTCGCTTGAAGCGTTACAACGGCTTAGCCGTTGAACACGTCATCCACGCTTTTCAGCGGGTAGTTCTTCGGATACGGCAGGGTTGCCACACCAGTCTCGATCGCGGCTTTAGCCACAGCGTCGGAGATCAGAGTGATCAGGCGCTTGTCCATTGGCTTCGGAATGATGTACTCACGACCGAATTCCAGCGGAGCACCGCCGTAGGCATCGCACACGTCCTGTGGCACTGGCAGTTTGGCCAGTTCACGCAGGGCGTTGGCCGCAGCCACTTTCATTTCTTCGTTGATGCGCTTGGCGCGAACGTCCAGGGCACCACGGAAGATGAACGGGAAGCCCAGTACGTTGTTGACCTGGTTCGGGTAGTCCGAACGGCCGGTGGCCATGATCACGTCGTTACGGGTGGCGTGTGCCAGTTCCGGGGAGATTTCCGGATCCGGGTTCGAGCACGCGAACACGATCGGGTTGGCCGCCATCGACAGCAGGCCTTCAGGGCTCAGCAGGTTCGGGCCGGACAGACCGACGAACACGTCAGCGCCTTGCAGAGCGTCAGCCAGGCTGCGCTTCTCGGTGGCGTGAGCGAATACCGCTTTGTACTGGTTCAGGTCGTCACGGCCGGAGTGGATCACGCCGGTACGGTCAACCATGAAAATGTTTTCGATGCGTGCGCCCATGCTCACCAGCAACTTCATGCAGGAGATGGCGGCAGCGCCGGCGCCCAGGCAAACGATCTTGGCATCAGCCAGGGTTTTGCCTGCGATTTCCAGGGCGTTGATCATGCCGGCAGCGGTCACGATCGCGGTACCGTGCTGGTCATCGTGGAATACCGGAATGTCGCACTGCTCGATCAGAGCACGTTCGATCTCAAAGCACTCTGGTGCCTTGATGTCTTCCAGGTTGATGCCACCGAAAGTGATGGAGATGCGTTTTACGGTGTCGATGAAGGCTTGCGGGCTTTCGGAGTCGACTTCGATGTCGAAAACGTCGATGCCGGCGAAGCGCTTGAACAGTACGCCTTTACCTTCCATCACTGGCTTGGACGCCAATGGGCCGAGGTTACCCAGGCCGAGAATCGCGGTGCCATCGGAAATGACTGCAACCAGGTTGCCCTTGCCGGTGTATTTGTAGGCCAGTTCAGGATCGCGAGCGATCTCACGCACTGGTTCAGCTACGCCGGGGCTGTAGGCCAGCGACAAGTCGCGAGCGGTAGCAGTGGCCTTGGTGAGCTCGACACTCAGCTTCCCTGGACGAGGATTGGCATGATATTCGAGAGCGGCAGTTTTCAGATCAGACATTTTGGCATTCCGCTTTTTACTGTTGGACAGACTGGTCAGCGAGGATACGCGCCTCGCAAAGTCCCCACAAGACTGAGCGGTCACCCCTGTCAAGCGCCCTGCCCTACGACTTTGGGCCAAGAGCCACGGCGCACAAGGGCTGGACTGTTCACAATCGACAGAAAAAATGTCTACAATTTTATTTCAGCGAGCGCTTTGCAACATTGCAGGATCTGTCAGCGGAAGTAGCCAACGTGGCTGATCTTGTTTCAAGCCGCCGCGCCGTGATCGATCGACAATCCAGCCGCGCACCTCGATCTGCTTGCCCTTCAACGCCTGCAATCGGGCATTGTCGAATTGTCCGACCAGATTGGGTGCAACGCGCAATACAAGCGCACCCTGCAACTCGATCCAGGTTCCGCCACGATTGCGCTGAACCTTGCTCACACGGCCACTGACCACGGCGAAACCGGAACGCTGGATCCGCGCCGCTTTCAGCACCGGCGACTGCCGCCAGAGACCCCGGCCAGCCTGTCGCGCACTGCGCTCGGCGGCTTGCTGACACGTAACCAAATCGATATTCGGCGCGACCGCGACCTGAAAGCCGAGGCCATCGGCGAGCATCTGCGCTTCAAGATTGGTGCCGCTGGCGCTGTAGAGGTGCGCGAGCGTGCGGCCGTAGTGGTCTTTCGCCTGCTTGCCGAGACGCAAACCGAGCCGTCCATTGCTGTCGGCCACCAATGATTCCAGACGTTTGCGCGCCGCCACCGCGAACGGTTCGTCACTGCGGCCCTGCTTGCCCAGCTCAGATGTGTTGAGGCCGATCATCCGCACACTGCGCCCGTCGCTCAGGCGCACGGTGTCGCCATCGACCACGCGCTGCACCGTGACGCGGGTCAGCCCTACGGGCGTGGGGCAGAAAGCCTGCGCGGCGGACAGCCAAATCGCAGACACAAAAAAGGCGCCCACAAGGGACGCCTTTTTCAGCAATGAGGAAAAGCCCATCGGGCCTTTCAACTTTACTCTGCAGCAGCAGGCTTCTTGCCGAAAGCACCGAAACGGTCTGCGAAGCGCTGAACGCGGCCGCCAGTGTCCAGAGTCTTTTGCTTACCGGTGTAGAACGGGTGGCATTCGTTGCAAACGTCGATCGCCAGAGGCTTGGCCAGGTTCGAACGAGTTTCGAACTTGTTGCCACAGCTGCAGGTAACTGCGGTGACTTCGTATGTTGGATGAATATCAGCTTTCATGATGTCTTCCTCAGGCTGCGTGCCGCCATCCAACACTATTGTTGAATACCGCACGTAATTAGGCCGCGGATTCTACCAGACCTTTTAAATCACGCAAGCTGTCACCGAGACCGACCGTCTGCTAGGCTCCCGACCCTGTGGGAGCGAGCCTGCTCGCGAAGACGATCCATCAGCCAGCATTTTTGTCGCCTGACACTCCGCCTTCGCGAGCAGGCTCGCTCCCACAGGTTATGCAGCCAGTCCTTTAATCGTCTGTTGATAGAGATCCCCCCGCGTGCCCGACGCCATTCTGCGCCTCGCTTTGCCTTCGCCCCTGCGCCGCCTGTTCGATTATCGAGCGCCGGCCGGCGTGCTGCGCGAGCAATTGCAGCCGGGCATGCGCTTGCGCGTACCGTTTGGCCGACGCGAGATGATCGGGATTCTGGTCGAGGTCACTGACACCAGCGAAGTGCCGGTGGAGAAACTCAAACCGGCGCTGGCCCTGCTCGACACGACGCCGCCGCTACCGCCAGCGCTGTTCAAGCTGTGCCTGTGGACGTCGCAGTATTATCAGCACAGCCTCGGCGACACCTTGAGCTGGGCGCTGCCGGTGCTGTTGCGTCAGGGCGAACTGGCCGAGGCGCGTCAGGAACGTTTCTGGTCAGCCGCCCCCGGTGCCAGCCTTGATGATCCGCGTATCGCCCGCGCGCCGCGTCAGCGTGAGGCGCTCGCCACATTGGCCCAGCACCCGCACGGCGTTGCCCATCAGTTGCTGAGCAAACTGATGCTGAGCAAAGACAGCCTCGACCTGCTGCTGGCCAAAGGTCTGGTGCAAGTCGAGATCCGCCGTCACGCACCGGGCTTGCGCCATGAACATTGGCTGGCGCAACCGGAGCTGCCGCTGAACAGCGAGCAACGCGCCGCGTATGAGGCGATCCGCGCCGGCTTCGACAGTTATCATGCCTTTCTGCTGGCCGGCGTCACCGGCAGCGGCAAGACTGAAGTTTATCTGCAGTTGATCCGCGAAACCCTCGAAGCCGGCAAGCAGGCACTGGTGTTGATCCCGGAGATCAACCTCGGCCCGCAGACCCTCGCGCGTTTCGAGCAACGTTTCAACGCGCGCATCGCCCTGTTGCACTCGGCGGTCAATGATCGCGAGCGCCTCGAAGCCTGGCTCGCCGCCCGTGATGGCGAGGCCGACATTATTATCGGCACCCGTTCGGCGCTGTTCACGCCGATGAAAAATCCCGGCCTGATCATCATTGATGAAGAACATGACGGCTCCTATAAACAGCAGGAAGGTTTGCGCTACCACGCCCGTGATCTGGCGCTGGTGCGTGCGCGGCAGGAAAACATCCCGATCGTGCTCGGCTCCGCCACGCCTTCGCTGGAAAGCCTGCACAACGCCTACACCGGACGTTACGGCCTCCTACGCCTGAATGAGCGTGCCGGTGGCGCCAAGCAGCCACGCTTCCTACGCCTGGATGTAAAAAGCCGTCCACTCGACAGCGGGATTTCCGGGCCGATGCAACAAGCCATCGGCCAGACCCTCGCCAACGGCCAGCAGGTGCTGGTGTTCCTCAACCGTCGCGGTTTCGCGCCGACGCTGCTGTGCCACGATTGCGGCTGGATGTCCGAGTGTTCGCGTTGCGATGCGCGGATGACCGTGCATCAGCGTTATGGCGAGTTGCGCTGCCACCATTGCGGCTACGTCGAGCGCACGCCGCGCCAGTGTCCCAAGTGCAACAAGGTCGATTTGCGTCCGGTGGGCGCCGGCACCGAGCGCGCCGAGGAACGTCTGGCGATTCTGTTTCCCGACTATCCGGTGCTGCGCGTCGACCGCGACAGCACCTCGCGCAAGGACGCGATGAATCAGCTGTTCGCGACGATTCAGAAGGGCCAGCCGTGCATTCTGGTCGGCACACAGATGCTCGCCAAGGGTCACCACTTTCCACGGGTGACGCTGGTGTCGATCCTCGATGCCGACGGCGGGCTGTTCTCCGGCGACTTCCGCGCCAGCGAGCGCATGGCGCAGTTGATTGTTCAAGTGGCCGGGCGCGCCGGGCGAGCGGAAGAGCCGGGCAAGGTGATCATTCAGACGCATCTGGCCGACCATCCTTTATTGGTGCAACTCACCGAGCAGGGTTATTTCGCCTTTGCCGAGCAGGCTTTGAGTGAACGTCGTGCGGCCGGGCTGCCGCCATTTGCGCATTTGGCACTGTTGCGCGCTGAGGCGCACAAACCGGGGCAGGCGGAAGGGTTTCTCGATGAGGCGTGCAGCGAGGCTGAGCGCTTGCTGGCGGAGCAGAATCTGAGCGGGATTGAACTGCTCGGGCCAGTGCCGGCGCCGATGGAGCGACGGGCCGGGCGTTATCGTGCGCAGCTTTTATTGCAGGCGTCGGCGCGGGCGCCGCTGCATCGGTTGCTGACCAGTTGGCTGTTGGCGCTGGAGCAGATGCCGAGCGGGCGGGCGGTGCGTTGGTCCTTGGATGTCGATCCCGTCGATTTGTATTGAAGATCAAAAGATCGCAGCCTTCGTTAGCTCCTACAGGAAAACCCAGATCCCCGTGTAGGAGCTGCCGCAGGCTGCGATCTTTTGCTTTTAATGTCACCACATATCCACATCCTGCCTGCTAAGGTTGGCAAGCCCGTCTTCGCAACGGATAATGCCCAGTTTTTCCACCCGCGCATCGATGCGCCGCCGCGCTTGCGGTCGAAAGAGAAGACCATGAAAGACACCATTCGCCAGCTGATCCAACAAGCCCTCACCCAACTCGTCAACGAAGGTGTGTTGCCTGAAGGCCTGTCGCCGGCGATTCAGGTGGAGAACGCCCGTGACAAGACCCACGGCGATTTCGCCAGCAACATCGCGATGATGCTGGCCAAGCCTGCGGGCATGAAGCCGCGCGATCTGGCGGAAAAAATCATCGCCGCGCTGCCGGCTGACGAGAACGTCACCAAAGCCGAAATCGCTGGCCCGGGCTTCATCAACTTCTTCCAGAACACTCAGGCTTTGGCCTCGCGTCTCGACGCTGCCTTGGCTGATGCCCATGTTGGCGTGCGCAAGGCCGGCCCGGCGCAGCGCACCGTGGTCGACCTGTCGGCACCGAACCTGGCCAAAGAGATGCACGTCGGCCACTTGCGTTCGACCATCATTGGCGACGGCGTGGCCCGCGTCCTCGAATTCCTCGGCGACGAAGTGATCCGTCAGAACCACGTCGGCGACTGGGGCACCCAGTTCGGCATGCTGATGGCGTATCTGCAGGAAAACCCGATCACCAGCGACGAGCTGTCGGATCTGGAAAACTTCTACCGCGCCGCCAAACAACGTTTCGACGATTCCGCAGAGTTTGCCGACCGCGCCCGTGGCCTGGTGGTCAAGCTGCAGGCCGGCGATGCTGATTGCCTGGCGCTGTGGACGAAGTTCAAGGACATCTCGCTGTCGCACTGCCAGAAGATCTACGAACTGCTCAACGTCAAACTGACCATGGCCGACGTGATGGGCGAAAGCGCCTACAACGACGACCTGATCAACGTGGTCAACGACTTGAAAGCCGCTGGCATGCTGGTCGAGAGCAACGGCGCCCAGTGCGTGTTCCTCGACGAATTCAAAAATGCCGATGGCGACCCGCTGCCGGTGATCATCGTCAAGGCTGACGGCGGTTACCTGTATGCCACCACTGACTTGGCGGCCGTGCGCTATCGCAGCGGCAAACTGAAAGCCGATCGCGCGCTGTACTTTGTCGATCAGCGTCAGGCCCTGCACTTCCAGCAAGTCTTCGCCGTGGCGCGCAAGGCCGGTTTTGTGACCCATCCGATGGAGATGGAACACATGGGCTTCGGCACCATGAACGGCGCCGATGGCCGTCCGTTCAAGACCCGTGACGGTGGCACCGTGAAGCTGATCGACCTGCTGACCGAAGCGCAGGAACGTGCCTACAACCTGGTTAAAGAGAAGAACCCGACACTGGCCGAGGACGAACTGCGCAACATCGCCAAAGTCGTCGGCATCGGCGCGGTGAAATACGCCGACCTGTCGAAGCACCGCACCAGCGACTACAGCTTCAACTTCGACCTGATGCTGAATTTCGAAGGCAACACCGCGCCGTACCTGCTTTACGCTTACACCCGCGTCGCCGGTGTGTTCCGCAAGCTGGGCAAGGACTTCAGCGAAGTCGACGGTCAGATCGTTCTTGAAGCCGAGCACGAACAAGAGCTGGCGGCGAAACTGGCGCAGTTCGGCGAAGTGCTGAACAACGTGTCCGACAAAGGCACGCCGCACATTCTCTGCACTTATCTGTATGACGTTGCCGGTCTGTTCTCCAGCTTCTACGAGAACTGCCCGATCCTCGCCGCCGAAACGCCGGCCCAGATGCAGAGCCGTCTGCGTCTGGCCGCACTGACCGGTCGCACCCTCAAGCAAGGCCTGGAGCTGTTGGGTCTGGAAACTCTGGAGCGTATGTAAGTTGGCTGCCAAGAAAAAACCTGCACCCAAGCGTGGCGCCAGCCGTTACCAAGCTCCTGCGAAGCAACCGATTCCGGGTTGGCTGTGGATGGCCATCGGCCTGACGGTCGGCGCGTTCATCGTGTTTCTGATGAAACTGGAGCCGGGCAAGGGCAGCGACACGGTCAAGCGTGAGAAAGTCGAGCAAGCGCAACAGCAGAAAGCGTCGAAGATCGCCGAGGCCAACAAGACCCCGCCGAGCCCGACCCAGCCTGTGAAACCGAAGTACGACTTCTACACCCTGCTGCCGGAATCGGAAGTGATCGTGCCGCCCGACGCCGTGCCGGAGAAAACCCTGCCGACGCCACAAGTGCCGACCACTCCGGTGACCCCGGCGGAAGCGGCGAAAATCGACACTGCGCGTGCTCAGGCGGCGCTGGCCGGGATCACCCCGCCACCGGCACCCCCGGTGAAAGCGGCGCCCGTGACCAAGTTCTTCCTCCAGGCCGGTTCGTTCCGCAAAGAGGCGGACGCGGACAAAGTGCGTGCGCAGATCATCCTGCTCGGCCAGGCGGTCGCGGTTGAATCGGGCACGGTGAAAGATGAAACCTGGTACCGCGTGCTGGTCGGCCCGTTCAGCAACCGCGAACAACTGACCACAGCGCAGAAACAACTGGCGGGCAGCGGTTTTAGCAATCTGTTGTTACAACAACGCCAGAGCCGCTGACTTTACGTAGAAAACCGCTCCCACAGGCGACGCAAACCCCCTGTAGGAGCTGCCGCAGGCTGCGATCTTTTGATTTTGCTTTCAGATCAGGATCAAAAGATCGCAGCCTTCGGCAGCTCCTACAGTTGATCACCGCTCGTCTCCTCTCCCGCGCTACGGTTGAAATCCTCTCCAGCACCCCCATATGAATGGGCATAAGGCACTTTCGCCCCGCTGTGTGGAGACTCTTCCCTTGACCACCATCGTTTCAGTCCGCCGTCACGGCAAAGTCGTCATGGGCGGCGACGGCCAGGTTTCTCTTGGCAATACCGTGATGAAAGGCAACGCGAAAAAAGTTCGTCGCCTGTACCACGGCCAGGTCATCGCCGGTTTTGCCGGTGCCACCGCCGACGCCTTTACCCTCTTCGAACGTTTCGAAGGCCAGCTTGAAAAACATCAGGGCCACCTGGTGCGCGCCGCGGTCGAACTCGCCAAAGAATGGCGCACCGACCGCTCCCTGAGCCGCCTCGAAGCAATGCTCGCGGTTGCCAACAAAGACGCTTCCCTGATCATCACCGGCAACGGTGACGTGGTCGAACCCGAAGACGGCCTGATCGCCATGGGTTCCGGCGGCGGCTACGCGCAGGCTGCGGCCAGCGCCCTGCTGAAAAAGACCGACCTGTCGGCTCGCGAAATCGTCGAAACCGCACTCGGTATCGCCGGCGACATCTGTGTATTCACCAACCACACTCAGACCATTGAGGAGCAGGATCTCGCTGAATAAGCCTGACGCGGCCCTGTGCCACGGCTTGTTTTTGCTTGAGGACCGTCAACTACTATGTCCATGACTCCCCGCGAAATCGTCCACGAACTCAACCGTCACATCATCGGCCAGGACGATGCCAAGCGCGCCGTCGCGATTGCCCTGCGCAACCGCTGGCGCCGCATGCAGCTGCCTGAAGAGCTGCGCGTTGAAGTGACCCCGAAGAACATCCTGATGATCGGTCCGACCGGTGTCGGTAAAACCGAGATCGCCCGTCGTCTGGCGAAACTCGCCAACGCGCCGTTCATCAAAGTCGAAGCGACCAAGTTCACCGAAGTCGGCTACGTCGGCCGTGACGTCGAATCGATCATCCGTGATCTGGCCGACGCGGCGCTCAAGTTGCTCCGCGAGCAGGAAATGACCCGCGTTCGCCACCGCGCCGAAGACGCTGCCGAGGATCGTATCCTCGACGCGCTGCTGCCGCCGGCACGCATGGGCTTCAGCAATGAAGAAGCGCCAAGTTCCGATTCCAACACCCGTCAACTGTTCCGCAAGCGCCTGCGTGAAGGTCAGCTGGATGACAAGGAGATCGAAATCGAAGTCGCCGAAGTGGCCGGCGTCGATATCTCCGCGCCACCGGGCATGGAAGAAATGACCAACCAGTTGCAGTCGTTGTTCGCCAACATGGGCAAGGGCAAGAAGAAGTCGCGCAAGCTCAAGGTCAAAGAAGCGCTGAAGCTGGTGCGTGACGAAGAAGCCGGGCGTCTGGTCAACGAAGAAGAGCTGAAAGCCAAAGCGCTGGAAGCGGTTGAGCAGCACGGCATCGTGTTCATCGACGAAATCGACAAAGTCGCCAAGCGTGGCAATGTCGGCGGCGCCGATGTCTCCCGTGAAGGCGTGCAGCGCGACTTGCTGCCGCTGATCGAAGGCTGCACCGTCAACACCAAACTGGGCATGGTCAAAACCGACCACATCCTGTTCATCGCGTCCGGTGCGTTCCACCTGAGCAAGCCGAGCGATCTGGTGCCTGAGCTGCAAGGTCGTCTGCCGATCCGCGTTGAACTGAAAGCGCTGAGCCCGTCGGACTTCGAACGCATCCTCAGCGAACCGCACGCTTCGCTCACCGAGCAATACTGCGCACTGCTGAAAACCGAAGGTTTGAACATTCAGTTCCAGCCAGAAGGCATCAAGCGCATCGCCGAGATCGCCTGGCAGGTCAACGAGAAAACCGAGAACATCGGTGCCCGTCGCCTGCACACCCTGCTTGAGCGTCTGCTCGAAGAGGTGTCGTTCAGCGCCGGCGACATGGCCAGCACCCACGATGAGAAGCCGATTCTGATCGACGCCGAATACGTCAACAGCCACCTCGGCGAATTGGCGGAGAACGAAGACCTGTCCCGTTATATCCTGTAAAGCGGCAAGCTCCGAGCTACAAGCGGCAAGCTGAGTTAAGCTTGCCGCTTGTTGCTTGCAGCTCAAGGCTGTTTTTATGATTCCTACCGACATCAAACTGCACAAAGCCTCGAAAACCCTGACGCTCAAATACGCGTCTGGCGAGGAATACACCCTGCCCGCCGAATTTCTGCGCGTGCATTCTCCCTCCGCCGAGGTTCAAGGCCACGGCAATCCGATCCTGCAATTCGGCAAGATTCACGTCGGTCTGAGCAAAGTAGAACCGGCCGGTCAGTACGCACTGAAACTGACCTTCGACGACGGTCACGACAGCGGTCTGTTCACCTGGGAATACCTCTACGAGCTGGGGCGACGTTTTGACGCACTCTGGGCCGATTATCTCGCCGAGCTCAAAGCCGCCGGAAAAACCCGCGATCCCGACGAGTCGATCGTCAAGCTGATGCTCTAGTCCGAGCCTCGCGC
Source organism: Pseudomonas rustica (assembly GCF_049959085.1). Taxonomy (NCBI): domain Bacteria; kingdom Pseudomonadati; phylum Pseudomonadota; class Gammaproteobacteria; order Pseudomonadales; family Pseudomonadaceae; genus Pseudomonas; species Pseudomonas rustica. The sequence goes on from NZ_CP188200.1 coordinate 5,168,445, forward strand.
TCTTTAGAGGGCATTTTCTAACTTCATCTGTTTGAATGCTCCCCTGCGGAATACAGGATCGGTCCGCTTGCGAAAAAAATTAAACTCGGGTAACCAATGGAGCTGGCAAGTTCCCTGCAGTGCACTACGACTGTAAAACAGCTATGCAGAATTAACGGTCACCCGAGCAGTAGTACCTGGCATTGGCTGTGGAACTGCACAGCAGAAAACCGGGTACTCGTCTCAGGACAATGGAGCGTCGTAGATGAGTAACAAGAATAACGATGACTTGAAGTACCAAGCCTCGGAAAACACCTTGGGGCTTAATCCTGTCGTTGGGCTACGTGGAAAGGATCTGCTCGCCTCTGCTCGTATGGTGCTGAAACAGGCCATCAAACAACCGATCCATAGCGTCAAGCACGTGACCCATTTCGGCCTCGAACTGAAGAACGTGTTGTTCGGCAAATCCGAACTGCAACCGGCCGGCGATGACCGTCGCTTCGCCGATCCTGCGTGGAGCCAGAACCCGCTCTACAAACGTTATCTGCAAACCTACCTGGCGTGGCGCAAGGAACTCCACTCCTGGATTGATGACAGCAACCTCTCACCGAAAGACATCGCGCGCGGCCACTTCGTCATCAACCTGATGACCGAAGCCATGGCCCCGACCAACTCGGCGGCCAACCCCGCAGCGGTCAAACGTTTCTTCGAAACCGGTGGCAAGAGCCTGCTCGACGGCCTCTCGCATCTGGCCAAGGATCTGGTACACAACGGCGGCATGCCGAGCCAGGTCAACATGGGCGCATTCGAGGTCGGCAAGAGCCTCGGCGTGACCGAAGGCGCGGTGGTGTTTCGCAACGACGTGCTGGAGCTGATCCAGTACAAGCCGATCACCGAGCAAGTCCACGAGCGTCCATTGCTGGTGGTGCCGCCACAGATCAACAAGTTCTACGTATTCGACCTCAGCCCGGACAAGAGTCTGGCGCGGTTCTGCCTGCGCAATAACGTGCAGACGTTTATCGTCAGCTGGCGCAACCCGACCAAGGCGCAGCGTGAGTGGGGCCTGTCGACGTACATCGATGCACTGAAAGAAGCGGTCGACGTGGTCACCGCGATTACCGGCAGCAAAGACATCAACATGCTCGGCGCCTGCTCCGGCGGCATCACCTGCACCGCCCTGCTCGGCCACTACGCGGCGATCGGCGAGAAGAAGGTCAACTCCCTCACGCTACTGGTGAGCGTGCTCGACACGACGCTGGACAGCGACGTCGCCCTGTTTGTCGACGAGCAGACCCTGGAGACCGCCAAGCGCCATTCGTATCAGGCCGGCGTGCTCGAAGGTAAAGACATGGCCAAGGTCTTTGCGTGGATGCGCCCGAACGACCTGATCTGGAACTACTGGGTCAATAATTACCTGCTCGGCAACGAGCCGCCGGTGTTCGACATCCTGTTCTGGAACAACGACACCACCCGGTTACCGGCGGCGTTCCACGGCGACCTGATCGAGATGTTCAAAAACAACCCACTGATCCGCCCGAATGCACTGGAAGTGTGCGGCACGCCGATCGACCTCAAGCAGGTCACGGCCGACATCTTCTCGCTGGCCGGCACCAACGACCACATCACGCCGTGGAAGTCCTGCTACAAGTCGGCGCAGTTGTTCGGTGGCAAGGTGGAATTCGTGCTGTCGAGCAGCGGGCATATCCAGAGCATCCTGAACCCGCCGGGCAACCCGAAATCGCGCTACATGACCAGTGAAGGCATGGCCGCGAATGCCGATGACTGGCAAGAGAACTCGACCAAGCACACCGATTCCTGGTGGCTGCACTGGCAGGCCTGGCAGGCCGAACGCTCGGGCAACCTGAAAAAGGCCCCGCTAAAACTGGGCAACAAGGCACATCCGGCGGGCGAAGCCTCGCCGGGCACATACGTACACGAGCGGTAACTGACACCACCCCTCCCCTGTAGGAGCTGCCGCAGGCTGCGATCTTTTGACTTTTGATTTTTAAAAAACAAGATCAAAAGATCGCAGCCTTCGGCAGCTCCTACATGGGGTGTGGTGAATTTAAATCCACAGGGTCTGACGCATGCCGCAACCGTTCATATTCCGTACCGTCGATCTGGATGGCCAGACCCTCCGCACGGCGGTACGCCCCGGCAAGCCTCACTTGACGCCCTTGCTGATTTTCAACGGCATCGGCGCCAACCTGGAGCTGGTGTTTCCGTTTGTCGCGGCGCTGGATCCGGATCTGGAAGTGATCGCTTTCGACGTCCCCGGTGTCGGCGGCTCCTCGACGCCTAATCGGCCGTACCGTTTTCCCGGTCTGGCCAAACTGACGGCGCGGATGCTCGATTACCTCGACTACGGGCAGGTCAACGTCATCGGCGTGTCGTGGGGCGGTGCGCTCGCGCAGCAGTTCGCCTACGACTATCCGGAACGCTGCAAGAAACTGGTGCTGGCGGCGACCGCTGCCGGTGCGGTGATGGTGCCGGGCAAACCGAAAGTACTGTGGTTGATGGCCAGTCCGCGGCGCTACATTCAGCCCTCCCACGTGATCAGGATCGCGCCGCTGATCTATGGCGGCTCGTTCCGTCGCGACCCGACCCTGGCCGCCAGCCACGCGGCGAAAGTGCGTTCGGCGGGCAAGCTCGGTTATTACTGGCAACTGTTCGCCGGCCTCGGCTGGACGAGCATTCACTGGCTGCACAAGATCCATCAGCCGACGCTGGTGCTGGCCGGCGACGACGATCCGCTGATCCCGCTGATCAACATGCGCATGCTCGCCTGGCGCATTCCCAACGCGCAGTTGCACATCATCGATGACGGCCACCTGTTCCTGATCACCCGCGCCGAAGCCGTGGCGCCGATCATCATGAAATTCCTCCAGGAGGAACGGCAGCGCGCGGTGATGCACCCGCACCCGACACCGCTCGGCGGCTAAGGTCGGCGGCAGGCTTTATGCAGGGCTTTACCCGCAATTCGTGGCAGGACGCCACGCAAGCAGCAACCCGTAACAGCGTCTATGGTGTTCTGGTTCGGTGAGTGTGTTTTTGGCCTGAAGACGAAGGAGTGTTGAGTCATGCGCGACAAACCAGCGACGGGCGTAGTGCCCAGCCCCGCCGTGTTCATTAACGCACAGAGTGCGATCACCGGATTGCGCGGTCGCGACTTGCTCTCGACCCTGCGCAGCGTGGCCGCCCACGGTTTGCGTAACCCGGTGCACAGCGCGAAACACGCCTTGAAGCTCGGCGGCCAGTTGGGCCGCGTCCTGCTCGGTGAAACCCTGCACCCGACCAATCCCAACGACAGCCGTTTCGCTGACCCGGCGTGGAGCCTCAACCCGTTTTACCGGCGTAGTCTGCAGGCGTATCTGGCCTGGCAGAAACAGGTCAAAAGCTGGATCGACGAAAGCGACATGAACCCGGAAGACCGCGCCCGCGCGCACTTCGCCTTCACCCTGCTCAACGACGCCGTGGCGCCATCCAACACCCTGCTCAATCCGCTGGCGGTCAAGGAGCTGTTCAACTCCGGCGGCCACAGTCTGGTGCGCGGCCTCGGTCATTTGTTCGATGATTTGCTGCACAACGACGGCTTGCCACGGCAAGTGACCAAGCAGGCTTTTGAAGTCGGCAAAACCGTGGCGACCACTACCGGCTCGGTGGTGTTTCGCAACGAGATGCTCGAGCTGATCCAGTACAAACCGATGAGCGAAAAGCAGTACGCCAAGCCGCTATTGGTGGTACCGCCGCAGATCAACAAGTACTACATTTTCGACCTCAGCCCGCAGAACAGCTTTGTCCAGTACGCGCTGAAAAACGGCTTGCAGACCTTCATGATCAGTTGGCGCAACCCTGACGTGCGCCATCGCGAATGGGGTCTTTCGACCTACGTCGAAGCGGTGGAAGAGGCGATGAATATTTGCCGGGCGATTACCGGCGCCCGCGAGGTCAACCTGATGGGCGCTTGCGCCGGCGGGCTGACCATCGCCGCCCTGCAAGGGCATTTGCAGGCCAAGCGGCAGCTACGGCGGGTCTCCAGCGCAACCTATCTGGTCAGCCTGCTCGACAGTGAAATCGAAACCTCGGCCACGCTGTTCGCCGATGAGCAAACCCTCGAAGCGGCCAAGCGTCGTTCCTATCAAAAGGGTGTGCTCGATGGTCGCGACATGGCCAAAGTCTTCGCTTGGATGCGCCCCAACGATTTGATCTGGAGCTACTTCGTCAACAACTACCTGTTGGGCAAAGAGCCGCCGGCCTTCGACATTCTCTACTGGAACAACGACAACACGCGCCTGCCCGCTGCGTTTCACGGTGACTTGCTGGACTTCTTCAAACACAACCCGTTGACCCATCCGGGTGGGCTAGAAGTCTGCGGCACGCCGATCGACCTGCAGAAAGTCACCGTCGACAGCTTCAGCGTCGCCGGCATGAACGACCACATCACGCCGTGGGATGCGGTGTATCGCTCGACCTTGCTGCTCGGTGGTGACCGACGCTTTGTGCTGTCCAACAGCGGCCATGTGCAGAGCATTCTCAACCCGCCGAGCAACCCGAAAGCCGCGTACGTCGAGAACGCCAAGATGAGCAGCGACCCGCGCGCCTGGTACTACGACGCCAAACACGTCGACGGCAGCTGGTGGCCACAGTGGCTGGAATGGATACAGCAACGCTCCGGCGCCCAGCACGAAACCTCGTTCACCCTCGGCAACCCGAACTATCCACCGATGGAGGCAGCGCCCGGTACCTACGTGCGCGTGCGCTGACGCTTAACCGAACTTTTCTAAGAAGACTGGATGAAAACCCGCGACCGGATTCTCGAATGTGCTTTGCAACTGTTCAACGAAAAGGGCGAGCCGAACGTCTCCACCATGGAAGTTGCCAACGAAATGGGCATCAGCCCAGGCAACCTCTACTACCACTTCCACGGCAAGGAACCGCTGATTCTCGGGCTGTTCGAACGCTTCCAGAATGAACTGGCGCCGCTGCTTGATCCGCCCTCGGATGTGGAACTGGCACCGGAGGATTACTGGCTGTTTTTGCATTTGATTGTGGAGCGGCTGGCGCAGTATCGGTTCCTGTTTCAGGACTTGTCGAACCTGGCCGGGCGGTTGCCGAAACTGGCCAAGGGGATACGTCATCTGCTCAACGCGCTGAAGCGTACGCTGGCTTCGTTGCTGGCGCGGTTGAAGGCGGCGGGGCAGTTGGTCAGTGATACCCAGGCGTTGGGGCAGTTGGTGGAGCAGATCACCATGACGCTGCTGTTCTCGCTGGATTATCAGCGGATTCTGGATCGTGAGGGCGAAGTTCGTTTGGTCGTGTACCAGATCATGATGTTGGTGGCACCGCACCTGCTGCCGCCGGTGAAGGTCGCCACCGAACGGATGGCCCTGCAATACCTTGAAGACCACGAGTAACCCGGAATCAAAAGATCGCAGCCTTCGGCAGCTCCTACAGGGGGAATGTGTACCTCTGTAGGAGCTGCCGAAGGCTGCGATCTTTTGATCTTCAAACAAAAACGCCCGACCTTCACAGGACGGGCGTTTTGTTTTGCCCTGAAAGAATCAGGACTGACTGGTTGGCGTCGACGGGGTCGATGCAGCAGTCGGGGTTGCCACTGGAGTCGGTGCGGCGGCGGAGTTCGACGCGCTTACCGGAGCTGCCGGGGTGGCAGGTTTGGCTGCAGCAGGTGCTGCTGGCTTCGGCGCTGCGGCTTTCGGCGCGGCCGGTTTTTTCACTGCGGTTTTTTTCGCTGCTGCCGGTTTGGCCGCAGGCTTGGCAGCCGGTTTAGCGGCAGCGGTTTTCGCTGCTGGCTTGGCGGCCGGTTTGGCTGCTGCTTTTGTCGCAGGTTTAGCGGCTGGTTTCGCAGCGGCCTTAGCGGCAACCGGTTTGGCAGCTGCTTTAGCGGCAGGCTTGGCGGCGGCAGTTTTTGCTGCCGGTTTAGCGGCGGCTTTGGCTTTCGCTGCCGGCTTGGCCGCTGCTTTTGCTGCAGGTTTAGCCGCAGCTTTTACCAGTGGCTTGGCCGCGGTTTTAGCAGCAGGTTTGGCCGCTGCCGTTTTAGCAGCAGGTTTTGCCGCAGCCGTTTTCGCCGCCACAGGCTGAGCTTTCAGGCCGGTGAGTTTTTCGATCTGCTTGGTCAGTGTGTCGACCTTGCTGTTGAGCGCTTTGACTTCATTGCGGCTCGGTACACCGAGGCGCGAAATCGCGCTGTTCAGGCGCTTGTCGAAAGCCCCTTCCAGCTCGTCCCACTTGCCCAGTGCGCGATCTTTCACGCCGCTGATGCGCGACTTGGCCGACGAAGCGGAATCCTTGGCGGCATCGACTTTTTTGCCGACTGCAGACTTGGTGAGCTTCTCGGCTTTCTCGCCGTCTTTGACCAATGTATCGAAGAGCTTGCTGCCGTCAGTGTCGATCTTCGAGTACACGCCTAAACCAGCCAGCCAGATTTTGCGGGAGTAGTCTTCGACTTTCCCGATCCACGAGCTGCCTTCTTTATCGGTGTTCTTTTTACCAGCCATCCCGTTCTCCTTAAGATTTACGCGCGACGCGTTCGAGCAATGCCGTCAGCTCATCGAGCTTAGCAGAGAGTGTCTCAACGTCATGTTTAGACGGAATGCCGATACGATTCAAGGCGCTTGCTACACGGGAGTCGAACGCCTTCTCGACCTTGTCGAGTTGAACTTCGACGCGACCTTTGAAAGAACTCACTTCACCCTTGGCTTCATCGATCTCGGCGTTGGCCGCTTCGAGTTTTTCGGTGACGGCTTTTTTGCCTTTCTTTTCAACAGTTTGACCAGCTTTGATCAGCTCTTGAAAGTAGTCGCTGCCCTCTTGGCCGACCTTGGCATAGGCACCCAGGCCTGCCAGCCAGATCTTGCGGGCATAGGATTTAACGTCGCTCAGAGCGGTTGTCGAAGCGTCGATTTTTTTCTTCAAAATTACTTTGGCCATGGTGCACCTCACGCGCAGAAGGTTTGAGGAACTGCCCGCGAAAGTGTCGGGCTCAGGCACAAAGTAGGTAGAAAAATTAGAAACGGCACCCTAACAACTGACATAAATCGGTGTTGCCTGAACGAAAGGATCGCAGCCTTCGGCAGCTCCTACAGGGGTACACATTCCCCTGTAGGAGCTGCCGAAGGCTGCGATCTTTTGATGTTCAGACCAGGGCTTTGTCGAGGGCTTTTTCGATTTCGGCTTTGATCATGCCGCTCATGGCCGACATCATCAGGCCCAGCTCGACGTCGACCTTGATCGAATCGTCCGCCACATGCACCGCGCCTTTCACGCCCGAGCGTTTGAGGTTCAGGGTGTCGCCCGACCACTGCGGCTCCAGGCCATATTGATCGGAGAGTTTTTGCGCCAGCTTGTCGGCCTTCTCGCGGGCGGCTTCCTTACCCAGGTTGTGGGCACGCTCAACAGTGATTTTGGCCATTGATTGACTCCTGCTTTTTGAATGGGGCGAAAAATGTGTGTCGGTAAATCTTGACCGCCGCTGCGGCAAATCGTCCCGAAGGTTGCCCATCTTACCTTTAGCCATTCCAAGACAAAGCATGGCTTGGGGATTAGAATGTCGCGCATTCTCTTTTGGTGACAGCGATATGACTGATCAGCGCAAAGGCAGCGATGCCGAACCCACCACTCACTTCGGCTTCAAAAACGTTCCGGAAAGCCAGAAAGCGGAAAAAGTCGCTGAGGTTTTCCACTCGGTAGCCGCCAAGTACGACCTGATGAACGACCTTCTGTCGGGCGGCATGCACCGTTTGTGGAAGCGTTTCGCGATCGAACTGTCGGGCGTGCGCAGCGGTAACCGCGTGCTGGACATCGCCGGCGGTACCGGTGACCTGACCAAAAAATTCTCGCACCTGGTCGGCCCGACCGGTCAGGTCGTTTTGGCTGACATCAACGAATCCATGCTCAAGGTCGGTCGTGACCGCCTGCTCGACCTGGGTGTCGCCGGCAACGTCGAATTCGTTCAGGCGGACGCGGAAAAGCTGCCGTTCCCGGACAACCATTTCGACTGCGTGACCATCGCCTTCGGCCTGCGCAACGTGACGCACAAAGAAGACGCGCTGCGTTCGATGCTGCGCGTGCTCAAGCCTGGCGGTCGCCTGTTGGTGCTGGAATTCTCCAAGCCGACCAACGCGCTGATGTCGAAAGCCTACGACGCCTACTCGTTCGCCTTCATGCCGCTGATGGGCAAGCTGATCACCAACGACTCGGAAAGCTATCGCTACCTGGCCGAATCGATCCGCATGCACCCGAATCAGGAAACGTTGAAGTCGATGATGGTCGACGCCGGTTTTGACCGCGTGACCTATCACAACATGACCGCAGGCATCGTCGCCCTGCACCGTGGCATCAAGCCCTGATGTTACTTACCGGGCTGCTCGCCAGCGTTGAACTCGGCCTCAACCGGGTGCTGCGTCTCGACAGCACGGCGCTGCCGCGGCTGGCGCATTTGACCGGCAAAGTGATTGCCGTCGACTGCCGCAGCCCGGCGCTGCAACTGTTCATTTTGCCGAGCGACGAAGGTCTGATGCTGGCCTCGCACTGGGAAACCGGTGTCGACTGCACCCTGCGTGCGCCGGCTTCGAGCCTGATCAAACTGGCCGTGAGCAAAGACAAGACCGCGGTGCTGCACGCCCCGGAAGTCGAGCTCGATGGCGACAGTGGCGTGCTGCTGGAGCTGGCCGGCGTGCTGCAAGACCTTGAGCTGGACTGGGAGTACGAACTCTCGCGCTGGCTCGGCCCGGTCGCCACGCAACTGATTGGCGGTCACTTGCGCAGCCGCGCGCGCTGGTATCAACAAGGATTTGCCAGCCTCAACCAGAACCTCGCCGAATACCTCGCTGAAGAATCGCGCACCCTCGTCGGGCAGCGCGAAGCCGAAGCGCGGTTCAGTGAACTGGACCGGATCAAACTTGATCTGGAACGTCTCGAGGCGCGCTTCGAGCGCCTTTCCCGATCCCTCGACCCAAGCGATAACGCATGAAGCTGCTTGCCGTCCGCCGTCTGTTGCGCATCCAGCGCGTCGTGATCCGCTACCGTCTCGATGACCTGCTGTTCGATCTGCCGCTGCCCTGGTTCCTCCTGGCGCTGCGCTATGTGCTGCCGTGGCGCTGGTTCCCGCGCAAGCCGCTGGATCTGAGCCGGGGCGCGCGTTTGCGTCTGGCGTTGCAGGATCTCGGGCCGATTTTCATCAAGTTCGGGCAGATTCTCTCGACCCGCCGCGACTTGCTGCCGGAAGACATCGCCGATGAGCTGATGCGCTTGCAGGATCGCGTGCCGCCGTTCGATTCGCAGCTGTCGATCAAGTTGATCGAAGAACAGCTCGGCAAGAAAATCAGCGACGTGTTCAGCCGTTTCGACGTTGAGCCGCTGGCTTCGGCCTCGGTGGCGCAGGTGCATGCCGCGCAGTTGAAAACCGGCGAAGAAGTGGTGGTTAAAGTGATCCGCCCGGGCTTGAGACCGATCATCGCGCAGGATCTGGCGTGGCTGTTCATCCTCGCCCGCGCCGCTGAAAAGCTCTCGGCCGACGCGCGTCTGCTGCACCCGGTCGACGTGGTGCAGGACTACGAAAAAACCATCTACGACGAACTCGACCTGCTGCGCGAGGCGGCCAACGCCAGCCAGTTGAAGCGCAACTTCGAAGGTTCGCCGCTGCTCTACGTGCCGCAAGTCTATTGGGACTGGTGCCGGCCGAAAGTGCTGGTGATGGAGCGCATCTACGGCATTCAGGTGACCGATCTGGCGACCCTCGCCGATCAGCGCACCGACATGAAAATGCTCGCCGAACGCGGCGTGGAGATCTTCTTCACTCAAGTGTTCCGCGACAGCTTCTTCCACGCCGACATGCACCCGGGCAACATTTTTGTCAGCACCGTCAATCCGTGGAGCCCGCAGTACATCGCGATCGACTGCGGCATCGTCGGCAGCCTGACCCCGGAAGATCAGGATTATCTGGCGCGCAACCTGTTCGCTTTCTTCAAGCGTGACTACCGGCGTGTGGCGCAATTGCACATCGATTCGGGCTGGGTGCCGGCGGAGACCAAACTCAACGAATTCGAAGCGGCAATCCGTACCGTGTGCGAACCGATCTTCGAAAAACCGTTAAAAGATATTTCATTTGGCCAGGTGCTGATGCGCCTGTTCCAGACCGCACGCCGTTTCAACATGGAAGTGCAGCCGCAACTGGTACTGCTGCAAAAGACCCTGCTGAACATCGAAGGCCTCGGCCGTCAGTTGTATCCGGATCTGGATCTGTGGAACACCGCGCAGCCATTCCTCGAGCGCTGGATGCGCGAGCGCGTCAGCCCGAAAGCCTTGCTCGGCAACGTGCAGAGCCAGTTTGAACAGTTGCCGCATCTGGCGAATATGGCCCGCGATCTGCTCGAACGCATGTCCCAACCGCACGCCTACGACCCGCCGCCACCGTGGCATAAACGCAAGGACGACTGGTTCCTGCGCCTGCTCGGTTGCGCGCATCTGGCCGGCGGGGTGATCCTCGCCATCGGTGGCCCGCTAAACGAATTGGGGCATTGGCCGGCGGGAATCATGGTGGCAGTCGGCTTGTATCTGGTCGTTCGCCGATAGCACGAATCAGCTGCAAGTTATAAGCTGCGAGCTGCAAGCTTGAAGCTACAAGCACACCGCAACTGCTTTTACTTGCAGCGTGAAGCTCGCAACTCGAAGCTGCTTCTGTCAGGAATTGAAGATGAAAAACTGGCTGGACGAGATCAAATGGGACGCTGATGGCCTGGTGCCGGCGATTGCCCAGGATCACAAGACCGGACGTGTATTGATGATGGCCTGGATGAACCGCGAAGCGCTCGAACTGACCGCTGCGGAAAACCGTGCCATCTACTGGTCACGCTCCCGTGGCAAGCTGTGGCGCAAGGGCGAAGAGTCCGGCCATGTGCAGACCCTGCATGAAATGCGTCTGGACTGTGACGCCGACGTGATCATCCTGATGGTTGAACAGATCGGCGACATCGCTTGCCATACCGGCCGTCAAAGCTGCTTTTATCGCGTCTTCGAAAACGGCGACTGGAAAACCGTCGATCCGGTTCTCAAAGACCCGCACGCCATCTATTCCGCAGGACACAAACATGAGTGACACCCTGACCCGCCTGGCCGAAGTGCTCGAAGAGCGCAAAGGCGCAGCCGCCGACAGCTCATATGTAGCTAGTCTGTACCACAAGGGTTTGAACAAAATTCTGGAGAAAGTCGGCGAAGAGTCGGTCGAAACCATTATTGCCGCCAAAGACGCCGCCATCAGCGGCGACTGCAGCGATGTGATCTACGAGACCGCCGACCTGTGGTTCCACAGCATGGTCATGCTCGCCCAACTGGGGCAGCATCCGCAGGCTGTGCTCGATGAACTGGATCGTCGCTTCGGTCTGTCCGGACACGTCGAGAAAGCCTCGCGTCCGTCCGCCTGAACAATTTTTAGAGAGGAACAGCAACATGGGCATTTTTGACTGGAAACACTGGATCGTCATTCTGGTAGTCGTGGTGTTGGTGTTCGGCACCAAGAAACTGAAAAACCTCGGCACCGACGTTGGCGAGTCGATCAAGGGCTTCCGCAAAGCCATGAACGACGACGAAAAACCTGCCGCTGATCCAACCGTGACGCCTGCGCAACCGGTACCACCGGTGCAGCCGCAAGCCACCGCTCAGGCCAACCCGCCGCACACCATCGACGTGCAGGCGCAGAAAGTCGAAGAGCCGATCCGCAAAGACGTGTGAGCACTGACTAATGTTTGGTATCAGCTTCTCTGAACTGCTGCTCGTCGGCCTCGTCGCCCTGCTGGTGCTGGGCCCCGAGCGTCTGCCGGGCGCTGCGCGCACCGCTGGCCTGTGGGTCGGACGGCTGAAGCGCAGCTTCAACGCGATCAAACAGGAAGTTGAACGTGAAATCGGTGCCGACGAGATCCGTCGGCAACTGCACAACGAGCATATTCTGTCGCTGGAGCAAGAGGCGCGGAAGATTTTCAACCCGGTTCAGCAAGAGCCGACGTCGGTTGAGCATGTGGGTCAGCAGACGATTCATGCGCCGACTGCGCCTGTTCCGACACCCGTGCCCGCCGCCGTTGTGGCGCCGACAGAACCCGTGCCCGTTGCCGCAGAAACTTCGGTCGAACACGTAGCTCCAACCGCCGCGCCGATCAGACCAGCGCCTCACGACCCTACTCTGCCGCCGCGAGCCCCATGAGCGATCTCCCCGAAAACGACCAGCACATGCCGCTGGTTTCGCACCTCACCGAGTTGCGCACCCGCCTGCTGCGTTGTGTGGCGGCGATCTTCATCATCTTCGCCGGGCTGTTCGCCTTCACCCAGCAGATCTACACCTTCGTCTCGACGCCGCTGCGCCAGTACCTGCCGGTCGGCGCGACGATGATCGCCACCGACGTGTCGTCGCCGTTCCTGACGCCGCTGAAACTGACGATGATGGTCTCGCTGTTCCTCGCGATCCCGGTGATCCTGCATCAGATCTGGGGCTTTATCGCGCCGGGCCTGTACAAGCATGAGAAGCGCATCGCGGTGCCGTTGCTGGTGTCGAGCATCCTGCTGTTCTACACCGGCATGGCGTTCGCCTATTACTTCGTGTTCCCGCTGATCTTCAAGTTCTTCGCCGCCGCCACCCCGGCCGGCGTGGAAATGATGACCGACATCGCCAGTTACCTCGATTTCGTCATGACGCTGTTCTTCGCCTTCGGCGTGGCGTTCGAGATTCCAGTGGCCGTGGTGCTGCTGGTATGGATCGGCGTGGTCGACGTCAAATACCTGAAGAAAATCCGCCCGTACGTGATCATCGGCTGCTTCGTGGTCGGCATGATCCTGACACCGCCGGACATCTTCTCGCAGACCCTGTTGGCCGTGCCGATGTGGATGCTGTTTGAAATCGGCATTCTGTTCGGTGGTTTGATCAGCAAGCGCGAACGCCCGGAAGAAACCCCGGCCGACGACCACAACGACCAGCCGCCAGCGACCCAGGCATGAACCTGTTGTTGCTCGAAGAGGCCGATTTCATTGCGGCCGACCGCGTGGTGCTGCGTGATCGACGCCTGACGCACATGCAGGAAGTTCACCGTTCGGAAGTCGGTGACAGCCTGCGCGTCGGGCGTATTGACGGGTTGATGGGCTCGGCTGAATTGCTGCGACTGGACGCAGGTGAAGCTGAGTTGCGCGTTACCCTCGATCAGCCGCCACCGGCGAAATTGCCGCTAACCCTCGTGCTGGCGCTGCCGCGTCCGAAAATGCTCCGTCGGGTGTTTCAGACCGTGGCGACCATGGGCGTGGCGAAGGTGATTCTGGTCAACAGCTATCGGGTCGAGAAGAGCTTCTGGCAGACGCCGTTTCTTGAGCCGGCGGCTATCCGTGAACAACTGATCCTCGGCCTCGAACAGGCGCGCGACACGGTATTGCCGGAGATCGTCATCGAGAAACGCTTCAAGCCGTTCGTTGAAGATCGCCTACCCACGATTACCGAAGGCACGCTCGGTCTGGTCGGTCATCCCGGCAACTATCCGCCGTGCCCGCGCGCCCTCAGCGAACCAGTCACCCTCGCCATCGGCCCTGAAGGCGGCTGGATTCCCTACGAGATCGACCTGCTGGCCAAGTCCGGCCTGCAACCGGTGCAACTGGGCGAGCGCATCCTGCGCGTAGAAACCGCCGTCACCGCCCTCCTTGCCCGCCTGTTCTAAACGAACACCGCGCCCCGTGTAGGAGCTGCCGAAGGCTGCGATCTTTTGATGTTGTTTTTTTATAAGCAAGAACAAAAGATCGCAGCCTCGTTTCACTCGACAGCTCCTACAGATCAGCGGATCAGCGGATTAGCAGGTCGGCAATCGGCAGGTCAGCAGGTCAGCAGATCCAGAGCGCAGGGCCTTCCCGGACAAATGGTGTTACAGATTGCCATCACCCGGCCGATACGCTCCCCATAAGTCCAATTTGTGGTCGGGGAGTTGTCGCATGTACCGTTGGTTAGCCGAGAATCTTGGGAATGTCAGCGTCAAACGCAAGCTGGGTATTGGCTTCGGTCTGGTGCTTTTGCTGACGCTGTTGATCACCTTCACCGGCTGGTCCGGCATGAGCGGCATCATCAGCCGGGGCGACAAGCTCGGGTTTATTTCCAGCCTCAATGAGTACAGCAAAGACCTGCGTCTGGCCCGCGTTGACTACGATTCACGCCGTGGCGAACAAGGCCCGGGCGCGGTCAACGACATGCTCGGCAAACTCGACAGCGGCCTGCAAACCGCGCGCACGCTGATCGAACAACCGGCCGACATCGCCATGGTCGACCAGCAACTGGCTGCCGTCGCCGAGTACAAACGTGCTTTCGCCGACATGATCCAGGCGACCACGCACCGCGAAGACGCGCGCAGCAAACTCGGCGCGAATGCCGACAACGCCGTGGCCAAAGTCTCGGAAGTTGAAAAGGGCCTGCTGCAAGGTGACAGCATCGCGCAATTCAACAGCGTGGTTGATCTGAGCAAGCTGCTGCAACAGGCGCGCTATCAAGTGCGCGGCTACACCTACAGTGGCAAGGCCGAGGCCGAGCAACCTGCGCTCGACGCCATCGAAAATGCTTTGAAATCCCTTGAGAGTCTGCCGTCGAAACTGCCGGAACAGTTCACTGCCAACCTGCAGCAAGCCGCCGAGTCAATGAAAGCCTATCGCGCCGCCGTCGGCCAGTTCCGCGACGCGCAAACTGCCAGCGGGAGCGCCGTTGCTCGTATGGCAGCCCAGGGCGATATCCTCCTCGATGCCAGTAAAAAACTGACCATTTCCCAGACCGTGGTGCGTGACACCGACGCCGCACACGCGAAAAACATGCTGATCATCGCCACCTTGCTCGCCATCGCGTTCGGCTTGCTGGCCGCGTGGGCGATCACCCGCCAGATCATCATCCCGCTGAACCAGACCCTGAAAGTTGCCGAGCGCGTGGCCGCTGGCGACCTGACCCACAACCTGGTCTCGCAGCGCCGCGACGAACTCGGCCAGCTACAACGCTCGATGCAGAGCATGACCCAAGGCCTGCGCGAGCTGATCGGCGGCATCAGCGACGGCGTCACCCAGATCGCCAGCGCTGCTGAAGAACTCTCGGCGGTGACCGAGCAGACCAGCGCCGGGGTCAACAATCAGAAGATCGAGACCGATCAGGTCGCCACCGCCATGAACGAAATGGCCGCCACCGTGCAGGAAGTCGCGCGCAACGCCGAGGAAGCCTCCGAAGCCGCCGTCGCCGCTGACCAACAGGCCCGCGAAGGCGACAAAGTCGTTGGCGAGGCCATTGCGCAGATCGAACGCCTGGCCGTTGAAGTCGGTCACTCCACCGAAGCCATGGGCGAGCTCAAGCGCGAAAGCGACAAGATTGGCAGCGTCCTCGACGTGATCAAATCCGTCGCTCAGCAAACCAACCTGCTGGCCCTCAACGCAGCCATCGAAGCGGCACGTGCCGGTGAGGCTGGACGTGGTTTTGCGGTGGTTGCCGATGAAGTGCGCAGCCTCGCCCAGCGCACGCAGAAGTCCACCGAAGAAATTGAAGAGCTGATCGTCGGCCTGCAAAACGGCACTCAGCAAGTGGCGACGATCATGGACAACAGCCGCACCCTGACCGACAGCAGCGTCGAGCTGACCCGTCGTGCCGGTGGTTCGCTGGAAAGCATTACGCGCACGGTGTCGGCGATTCAGGCGATGAACCAGCAGATTGCGGCGGCGGCCGAGCAGCAGAGCGCGGTGGCGGAGGAGATCAACCGTAGCGTGCTGAATGTGCGGGACGTGTCGGATCAGACGTCGGCGGCGAGTGAAGAAACCGCGGCGTCCAGCGTTGAGCTGGCGCGGTTGGGGACGCATCTGCAGATGCTGGTCGGGCGCTTCAAGGTATAAGCCCCACAGATCGTTCCCACGCTCTGCGTGGGAATGCATCCTGTGACGCTCCGCGTCATGCATGAAAGGGACGCGGAGCGTCCCGGGCGGCATTCCCACGCGGAGCGTGGGAACGATCAGTTACTACAAGACCTGACGCAGAAACGCCTGAGCCCGCGGATCCTTCGGCGCATCAAAGAACTCCGCCGGCGCAGCATCTTCCAGCAATTTGCCGTGATCAAAGAACAACACCCGGTCCGCCACTTCCCGAGCAAAACCCATCTCGTGGGTCACGCAGACCATGGTCATGCCTTCCACGGCCAGGTTCTTCATCACATCCAGCACTTCGCCAACCATTTCCGGATCAAGCGCCGAAGTCGGTTCATCGAACAACATCACCTTCGGTTCCATCGCCAGCGCCCGGGCAATCGCCACGCGCTGTTGCTGACCGCCGGACAGGCGTGACGGAAACTCGTTGGCCTTCTGTGCAATTCCGACCTTTTGCAGCAACTCCATCGCCTTGGCTTCGCGCTCTTTCTTGCCGCGCTTGCGCACGACTTTCTGCGCCAGACAGAGGTTTTCCAGCACGGTCATGTGCGGGAACAGGTTGAAATGCTGAAAGACCATGCCGACTTCGCGGCGGTAGGCGTTGACGTCGGTTTGCGGGTCGGCCAGTTGCAGGCCGTCGATGCTCACCGAGCCCGAGTCGAACTCCTCCAGGCCATTGAGGCAGCGCAGGAAGGTCGACTTGCCGGAACCCGACGGACCGATCACCACCAGCACTTCGCCCTTGGCGACCGTGGTGCTGACGTTATCCACCGCGCGCACCACTTGCCCACGGGTGTCGAAGACTTTTACCAGTTCGCGGACTTCAATCACTTTGCGCGAGCCTCCGCTCAAGCCGGCTGGCGATCTTCGACAGCGGCAGGTTGATCAACAGGTACAGACCGGCGACGCAGAACAGAATTTCGAACGGCGAAAACGAGGTGGTGATGACTTCACGGCCGCTTTTCAGCAGCTCGGTGATGGCGATCACCGACACCAGCGAGGTGTCTTTGACCAGACTGATGAATTGCCCGGCCAGCGGCGGCAGCACGCGTTTCAGCGCTTGCGGCAACACCACATGACGCATCGACTGACCGGCACTCAGACCGAGCGAGCGCGCCGCTTCGTTCTGGCCACGGGCGATCGATTGCACACCGGAACGAATGATCTCGGCCACGTAGGCGCCGGTGAACAGCGACAGCGCGGCGATCCCGGCGAACTCGCGGGACAGGTTCATCACCGTGCCGATGAAGAAGTAGAAAATGAAGATCTGCACCAACAGCGGCGTGCCGCGTACCAGTTCGACGTAGATGGTCGAGAGGTCGCGCAAGGTCGGGTTGTTCGACAGCCGGCACAGGCCGGTGACCAGACCAATGAGCAACCCGAGAATCCCGGACACTACCGACAGCCAAAGCGTCGTCCACAGCCCCCACAACAGCGGCCCTGCCGCCCAATGGCGAGTGACACCCACGACGTCACCTTCGGCCACATCGTCGCCCTGAGCGAATTGCAGGCTGTTCTCGTCGACAGTCAGGTGTTGCTCGTCACCAGCGTCGTTGCGCAGGGTGACCTGCGCGCTGCTGCCCTTGCGCACGAGTTCGGTGACCGTGGAAATGTCAGCGGCGCGCTGGGTTTCTTCGGCCTGATAGGCGAAGTACTGCGGCACACGGTTCCAGCGCCATTCGTAGGACATCAGCGACGTCGCGTAATACAACGCGCCGGCCAGGCCGACCAGCACCAGCACGGTGAGGACGTGCCAGGGCCATTGGGCTTTTTTCTGTTTCATTGCAGGTTCTCGGATGATCGTTCCCACGCTCTGCGTGGGAATGCCGCTCGGGACGCTCTGCGTCCCTGCCTGATCGTGACGCGGAGCGTCACAGGATGCGTTCCCACGCAGAGCGTGGGAACGATCAGCGGATGAGCGTTATTCCATGTCCTTGAGCCACTCGGTGCTCTTGAACCACTTGTCATGGATGCGATCGTAGGTGCCGTCTTCGTGGATCTGGTGCAGGAAGTTGTTGATGAAGTTGAGGCTGTCGTAATCGCCCTTCTTCAGACCAAACGCCAAAGGCTCGTAGGTGAACGGCTTGTCGAGGAACACCAGTTTGCCCGCGCCGACCTTGGTCACCGCGACCACGTTGTACGGGGCGTCGTAGATAAAGGCGTCAGCCTTGCCGTTGACCACATCGAGCACGGCTTCTTGCTCGTTGTCGTAGCCGTGGTACTTGGCTTTGGAGATCAGCTTCTTGGCGACCATCTCGCCGGTGGTGCCGAGCTTGGAGGTGATGCGGTAGTCAGCGGTGTTCAGGTCTTTGTAGGACTTGATGGTGCCTTCCAGCTCTTTGCGGATCAGCAGGGTCTGGCCGACGACGATGAACGGTTCGCTGAAGTTCAGGCGCAGGTTGCGTTCCTGGGTCAGGGTCATGCCGCTGCCGATCATGTCGAACTTGTCGGTCATCAGCGCCGGGATGATGCCGTCGTAGCCGGTGGAAACCAGCTCCAGCTTGACGCCCATGGCTTTGGACATGGCTTTGAGAATGTCGACTTCGAAGCCGATGATTTCGCCGCGCTTGTTGGTCATTTCGAACGGCATGTAGGTCGGATCCATACCGACTTTCAACGTGCCGCGCTTGACCGCGTCATCGATTGCGCCAGCCTGCGCCGCATTGACTGCAACCAGTGCCGTGACGCCGACCAGCAGCATCGACAGATACTTCTTCATCTTCAAGTCCCCAAAACCATTGCGTGTGCGGCGCGAAAACCAACAGTGACGGGCAAAAAAGCCCGGGTGCGCCAATTCGGGGACGGATGCTAACGCACTCGTTTTTTTGCACAAGGTTTAATGGACGATTTGTTTAACAATCAAGGGCGCACCCTCACCCCAGCCCTCTCCCGGAGGGAGAGGGAGCCGACCGAGGTGTCTCAAGCTAAATGTCGACCTGAAAAATCGAGTCGATTATGAATTCAACGCAGAAAAATCAGGTCGGCGTATCTCGAACATCCAACTCGGTCAGTCCCCTCTCCCTCCGGGAGAGGGCTAGGGTGAGGGGCTTTTCAGCAGGCCAAAAAAAACCCCGCAACATCGCGGGGTTTCTTCATCAGGCCGGTTGCGCCTGCAAGCTCACCGGTTGCAACGGCAGCAACGGCGCATGCGGATCGGCTTTCACCGAAGCGCGCCAGGCATCCAGCCACTCGGCGTGACCTTCCGCCCAGACCTGCTCATGCAAACGCGCCAGGGCAACAGGATCGCTCAGCAGTTGCAGACGATCATGGTTGTTCAACCCCGCAGGGCCGACCTTCAGCGCGTGACGCACACGTTCCTGACGCAGCCATTCGATCGGTTCGGCCTGACCGTGACGGGAAGTCGCCAGCGAGCACGCCAAAGCGTTCTGCTGAGGATCGACCACCGCGCGGACGAAGCCGTCGTTGAGCGCGTGGTAACGGTTTTCGTGGGTGTACTGATCGGTCGCCAGCAGCGCCTGTGGCGGATTGTATTCCTCAGGGATGAGGAACAGGCTCTCGTCACGGGATTTCAGGCCCAGACCGACACGGCTGGAAATCACCGACACCGGGATCGACAGCATCAGCGAACCGACGATTGGCACCAGCCACCAGAGGAAGCTCGGGTTCAGCCAGACCACCAGCAGCGCCCAGAAGAAGCCCAGCAGGGTTTGCGGGCCGTGGCGTTTGACCGCCTCGCTCCAAGGTGTCGAGTCGTCGTCACGTTGCGGCGAATTCCAGGTCGCGGCCCAGCCGAGGAACGCGGCCAGAACGAAACGAGTGTGGAAAATCATCCGCACCGGCGCCAGCAGCATGGAGAACAACATCTCCAGCAGCATCGACAGGGTCACCTTGAACTTGCCGCCGAACTCTTTCGCGCCTTTGGCCCAGATCAGAATGATGCTCAACAGTTTCGGCAGGAACAGCAGCACGATGGTCGTCGAGAACAGCGCAATCGCCTTGTCCGGATGCCATTGTGGCCACAGCGGATAGAGCTGACGCGGTTCAAGGAAGTACTGCGGTTCCATCAGTGTGTTCACCGCCAACAGCGCGGTCGACAACACGAGGAAGAAGAACCACAACGGCGCCGACAGGTACGACATCACGCCGGTGAGGAACACCGCGCGATGCACCGGGTGCATGCCTTTGACCAGAAACAGACGGAAGTTCATCAGGTTGCCGTGGCACCAGCGACGGTCACGCTTGAGTTCGTCGAGCAGGTTCGGCGGCAATTCTTCGTAGCTGCCCGGCAAGTCGTACGCAATCCACACGCCCCAACCAGCACGGCGCATCAGCGCGGCTTCAACGAAGTCGTGAGACAGAATCGCACCGGAGAACGCCCCTTTACCTGGCAACGGCGCCAAGGCGCAGTGGTCGATAAACGGCTTCATGCGGATGATCGCGTTGTGACCCCAGTAGTGGGATTCACCCAACTGCCAAAAGTGCAGGCCAGCGGTAAACAGCGGGCCGTACACGCGGGTCGCGAACTGCTGCATGCGCGCATACAGGGTGTCCATGCCCGACGCACGCGGCGCGGTCTGGATGATCCCGGCGTCCGGCGTGGCTTCCATCAAGCGCACCAGACTGGTCAGGCACTCGCCGCTCATGACCGAGTCGGCGTCGAGCACAACCATGTACTTGTAGTCACCGCCCCAACGACGGCAGAAGTCGTCGAGGTTGCCGCTCTTGCGCTTCACCCGACGGCGACGACGACGGTAGAAGATCTTGCCGAAGCCTTTGGCCTCGCGGCAGACGTCCAGCCAGGCCTGTTGCTCGGCAACACAGATATCGGTGTCGTTACTGTCGCTGAGGACGAAGAAGTCGAAGCGATCCAGATCACCGGTAGCCGCGACCGATTCGAACGTAGCGCGCAGACCGGCGAATACGCGCGGTACGTCTTCGTTGCAGATCGGCATTACCAGCGCGGTACGCGCGTCTTTGGCAATCGGCTCGTTGCCGGCGCTTTTGCCGGAGATACGGTATTTATCGTGACCGGTGAGCAACTCGAGGAAGCCCATCAGCGCCGTCCAGAAACCGGCCGACACCCAGCAGAACAGAATCCCGAAGAGAATCAGGATGCTGGTTTGCAGCGCATACGGCAGCACTTGCGTGGCGGTTTGCAGCAGCGGCTGGTGCAGGACTTCGTCGAGATCGACGAACGACCAGCCCTGGTACGGCATGATGCCTTTCATGTACCAGCCAGCAACGATGGTCTGGCCGAGCATCAGCACCAGCAGAATATAGCGACGGATCGAACCAACGGTGCGCCAGCGCGCCGCCGGCAGAACGTTTTCGTCCTTCGGCGGCTGTGGCGGGTTGGTGCGACCGGTCAGACGGCGCCAGCCACGCACCAGAATATTGGTGCGCCACGGCTCCGGAACCACCTTGGTGCGGCGGATCGGCGGGGTGGCCTTGAGGCTGACCCGACCGCTGGCGTCGAGCACCAGCATTTCCGCTTCTTCCAGCTCTTCAGCCGTGCTCAGGGTCAGGCGCTTGCCCACCGAAGCCTGGGCGGCTTCGGCAGGGGCGTCGAACGTCGAGGACGACAGGCGTTCATGCAACTCGCTGAACGACTGGCAGCCCGCGAGTTCCGCGCGCTGCTCGTCGGTCATCGGCAGATGCGCCAGATACTCGGAAAGAGTCTCTGGCTGTACTTGAGAGTTACTCATCGGCAGGCAACTGATAGCTCCAGGTTTCGGTGATGACTTCTTCAGTCGGCGCCGATTCCGGTGTGGCTGGGGCCGCGTCCGCAGCTACAGGCTGCTTGGCGTCTTTGTTGGCCTTGTCCTTGGCATCTGCAGCGGGCTTGGCATCGGCCTGTTGAGCCTGTTTGGCCTCGGCTGCCTTGGCTTCCTTGTCTTCTTTCTCTTGTTGCTTGGCGGCAACCTTGTCGGCCTTGGCCACGGACGAGTTGGACGCCGGTACCGACGACTTGGCCAGATCAGCCGTTACCACCGGCTGAACCAGTGCGGCACGCATCTCGGTCGACTTGCCTGCGTCTTTGATTTTCATCCGCAGGGTCAAGCGCCAGCCCTTGGTTTCCGGGTTGTAGCGCACGCTGTTCTCGACCAGTTCGGCGTTGTCGCCGACGCTGACCTGACTGCGAACGTCAGCGTCCGGGGCCAGGGCCGCCAGCGATGGACCTTCGAAATCGACCAGATAGGCAACGCTGCCATCCGGCTGACGGATCAGGTTCGATTGCTTGACGTCACCGGTCGAACGCAGAGTCTGCGAGACCCAGGCGCTGTCCGGCGCGTGAATCGCCGCTTCGTCCATCGTCCAGTGCATGCGGTAAGCGAAGTCCAGCGGCTGGCCCGGCTCCGGCATTTTTTCCGGGCTCCAGAACGCAACGATGTTGTCGTTGGTTTCGTCGGCGGTCGGAATCTCTACCAGATCAACGGTGCCTTTGCCCCAGTCACCCTTCGGCTCGATCCAGGCGCTTGGACGCTTGTCGTAGCGATCGTCGAGGTCTTCGTAGTGGCTGAAGTCGCGACCACGCTGCAGCAGACCGAAACCACGCAGGTTTTCGACGCTGAAGTTGCTCACGGCCAGGTGTTTCGGATTGTTCAGCGGACGCCAGATCCACTCGCCGTTGCCGGCATGGATCGACAGACCGCTGGAGTCGTGCAGTTCACGACGATAGTTGAGGACTTTCGACGGCTGGTTAGCGCCGAACAGGAACATGCTGGTCAGCGGTGCGATGCCCAGTTTGCCGACCTTGTCACGCAGGAACATCTGCGCTTTGACGTCGACAATGGTGTCGCTGCCCGGACGCAGGATCAGACGATAGGCACCGGTGGCGCGCGGCGAGTCGAGCAAGGCGAAGATCACCAGATGCTTGTCGCCCGGCTTCGGCTGCTGAATCCAGAACTCGCGGAAACGCGGGAATTCTTCGCCCGACGGCAGCGCGGTATCAATCGCCAGACCACGGGCCGACAGACCGTAGGTATGACCCTTGCCAACGACGCGGAAGTAGCTCGCGCCAAGCATGGTCATGATTTCGTCTTGCTTGTCGGCCTTGTTGATCGGGTACAGCACACGGAAACCGGCATAACCCAGTTGCTCAGTGGCCTTAGGATCGAATTTCAGGTCGCCGAAATCGAAGCGGGTCGGATCGTATTTGATCTCTTCGACGGTGTTCGCCGTGATTTCGTTGATTTTGACCGGCGTGTCGAAGTGCATGCCCTGGTGATAGAAGGACAACTTGAACGGGGTCTTCTGATCAGCCCACTCAGCCTTTTCGGTGAGGAAGCGAATTTTTTGATAGTCCGCGAACTTCATGTCGCGGAACTCGTTCGGCAGGTTGCTGCGCGGGGCTTCGAACTTCTGCCCGGCCAGCTCTTTTGCCTTGGCCGATACATCGTCAAGATTGAACGCCCAAAGCTGACCGGCGCTGAGCAGGCACAGGAGCGCCGAGCCCGCTACCAGAGCACTTCGCATGCGTTTGGCAGACAATTTTGCTGCATTACAGGGACTAACAATCACGAGCAACCCTCGCCGAAAACAGATCAATAAACCAACGGCCAGATGAAGTGCCTGTAGGGTTTTCGGCAGTGAAAAACCGACCTTCCAGAACACTCTTGCCAAGTTGGCGAGCATTGTTCCGACTCCGCTGGGGCAAAATGATTCCCCAATCGGCTCCGGACAAGTCTCTACCTAAGTCAAAACGGACCAACGAACGCTGATCCCCGTAGCGCGCGATTATCTAGTAGCCCGCATGACAAAGCATCGGGGGTAACCAAGTATTTATCGCGAAAAATGCCTGTTTTCAGTCGAAACGCCCTTAAAAAGATGTTTCAAGCGCTTTCAGGTCTGTAACAGGAAGGTTACCGGGCCATCATTGACCAGGTGCACCTGCATATCCGCGCCGAATCTACCTGATGCCACAGTGCCATGCATCTGTTTCGCTTTGCCTAATAGATAGTCGAACAATTCCTCGCCCAGGGCCGGAGGTGCTGCGCTGGAAAAACCCGGGCGCAACCCGCTCTTGGTGTCGGCTGCGAGGGTGAACTGAGAGACCAGCAGCAACCCGCCGCCAACATCCGCCAGGGACAAGTTCATCTTGCCCTCGGCGTCGCTGAATACCCGATAGTTAAGCAGCTTATGCAGAAGTTTGTCGGCGCTGGCACGCGTGTCGTCGGGTTCGACCGCCACCAGCACCAGCAAACCTTGATCGACCGCGCCTACGACCTCGCCCGCCACTTCCACCCGCGCGTTACTGACGCGCTGCAAAAGGCCCTTCATGCTTCTTCGGGCGGCAGGTCGAGCAAGCGTCGCGCCATGTTGCCGGCCGCGCGCACCAGGGCATCGGTGATGCCCGGTTCGGAGGCGGCGTGGCCGGCGTCGCGGATCACCTGCAATTCGCTGTTCGGCCAGGCTTGATGCAGTTCCCAGGCATTGTCGAGCGGGCAGATCACGTCATAACGACCGTGAATGATCACGCCCGGCAAATGCGCGATTTTGCCCATGTCGCGAATCAACTGATTCGGCTCAAGGAACGCGTTGTTGGTGAAGTAGTGGCATTCGATCCGTGCAATCGACAGCGCGCGCTGCGGCTCGGAGAAACGATCGACCACCAGCGGGTTCGGCCGCAGGGTTGCGGTACGCCCTTCCCACGTAGACCAGGCTTTGGCCGCGTGCATCTGCGCAATCTGGTCATTGCCGATCAGGCGTTTGTGGAAAGCGCTGAGCAGATCGTCGCGTTCGTCCAGCGGGATCGGCGCGATGTAGTCCTGCCAGTAATCAGGGAACAGACGGCTGGCACCGGCTTGATAGAACCACTCGATTTCCTGCGGACGGCAGAGAAAGATCCCACGCAGGATCAGACCATGAACACGTTCCGGATGAGTTTGCGCGTAGGCCAGCGCCAGCGTCGAACCCCACGAGCCACCGAACAGCACCCATTTTTCGATGCCCAAGTGTTTACGGATGCGCTCAAGGTCGGCGACCAGATCCCAGGTGGTGTTGTTTTCCAGACTGGCGTGCGGCGTGGAGCGACCGCAACCGCGCTGGTCGAAAGTGACAATGCGATACAGATTCGGATCGAAATAGCGCCGGCTCTGCGCGTCGCAACCGGCGCCGGGGCCGCCGTGGATGAACACAACCGGCAAACCCTCGGGTGAACCGCTTTCGTCGACGTACAGCGTGTGGGTGTCATCGACAGCCAGATCGTGCCGGGCGTGAGGTTTGATCTGCGGAAACAAAGTCTGCATTGCGCGCTCCGTAAGGGGTCGAGGTCATCCCTGGGGGGACTTCTATTATTCTGCCGTTGGGCATCATAAACCCGATTTACGTCAATGAGCATGCTCCGGAGCCTGATCGTTGATCGTTCCCACGCTCTGCGTGGGAATGCAGCCCGTGACGCTCCGCGTCACTGGACGCGGAGCGTCCCAAGAGGCATTCCCACGCGGAGCGTGGGAACGCTCAAAAGATCGCAGCCTTCGGCAGCTCCTACAAGGGTGGATCAGCCGGTGTAGTGAGACTTTGCCCAGGCCAGATAGCCTTGTAGCAGTTCCTTGAGTACGACTTGCGTCGGCTCGGCCAGGTCGGCGCGATAGCGGAACGGTTCGAACTCTTCCATGTAGGTGCTCTGGCACAACTCCAGTTGCACGGCGTGGATGTTCTCGGCCGGGTTGCCGTAATGCCGGGTGATGTGACCACCCTTGAAGCGGCCGTTGAGCACATGGCTGTAGTGGCTGTGGCCGGCGCAGATTGCTTCGAGCTGACTGGCCAGTTGCGGATCACAACTGGCGCCGTTGAAGGTGCCGAGGTTGAAGTCCGGCAGCTTGCCGTCGAACAGGTGCGGGATGATCGAACGGATCGAGTGCGCATCGAACAGCAACGCGTAACCGAACTCGGCCTTCAATCGCGCCAGCTCTTCTTGCAGGGTGCGGTGATACGGCGTCCAGATCTGCTCCAGATACGTCGCGCGTTCTTCCTTCGACGGTTCGTGCCCTTCGCGGAACAACGGAATGCCATCGAACAACGTCGCCGGATACAGCCCGGTGGTAGCGCCGGCGTATAGCGGCTTATCGTCGGACGGTCGATTCAGATCGATGACGAATCGCGAGTACTCGGCAGCCAAAGTACTCGCGCCCAGTTCCTCGGCAAAGTCGTACAGCTGCGGAATGTGCCAGTCAGTGTCCGGCAGGCTTTTCGCGTCCGGAATCAACCCGGCTTCCACCGCAGGCGTCAGGCGTACGCCAGCGTGAGGCATGCTGATCAGCAGCGGCACGCGACCTTGTTTGAAGTTCAGAACCTTATCCACAACCGCTCTCCTACAGACTTGATTCGACGCCGTGACGGACGACGCGTTTGTCCAGATCACCACCAAGCCAATAGGCCAGATCCGCCGGACGATCGATGTGCCAGGCGACGAAATCCGCGACCTTGCCGACTTCCAGCGAACCGTGAGTGTCGGCCATGCCCAGTGCTTGCGCGGCATGAATCGTCGCACCGGCCAGGGCTTCTTCCGGGGTCATGCGGAAACAGGTGCAGGCCATGTTCAGCATCAGCCGCAACGACAGCGCCGGCGAAGTGCCGGGGTTGAGGTCGCTGGCAATGGCGATTTTCACCTTGTGCTTGCGCAGGGCGTCCATTGGCGGCAACTGGGTTTCGCGCAGAAAGTAGAACGCGCCCGGCAGCAGCACGGCGACGGTATCGGCTTCGGCCATGGCGATGGCGTCGGCCTCGTCCATGAACTCCAGGTGATCGGCAGACAACGCCTTGTAGCGCGCGGCGAGGCTGGAGCCGTGCAGCGAGGACAATTGTTCGGCGTGCAGCTTCACCGGCAGACCGAGTTGTTGCGCGGCGATAAACACGCGCTCGACCTGCTCCGGGGAGAAGGCCAGGTATTCGCAGAACGCATCCACGGCATCGACCAGACCTTCGGCGGCGAGCGCGGGGAGCATTTCGTTGCAGACCAGATCGATGTAATCGTCCGCGCGATCCTTGTACTCAGGCGGCAGCGCGTGGGCGGCCAGACAGGTGCTGCGCACGCTGATGGGCAGCTGTTTTTCCAGGCGACGGATGACCCGGAGGATTTTGCGTTCGTTGACCAGATCGAGGCCGTAGCCGGATTTCATTTCGACCGTGGTCACGCCGTCGCGCATCAGGCTTTTCAGGCGTTTGGCGGCGCTGGCGAACAGCTCGTCTTCCGTCGCTTCACGCGTAGCGCGCACGGTGCTGGCGATGCCGCCGCCGGACGCCGCGATCTCGGCATAGCTGACGCCTTGCAGACGCTTTTCGAATTCGCCGCTGCGGTTGCCGCCGAACACCGTGTGGGTGTGGCAGTCGATCAGGCCGGGGGTGACCCACGCGCCTTGCAGATCATTGACCGCCGGGTATTCGCCGGACGGTAATTGATTGCGCGGGCCGATCCACTCGATGAGCGCACCGGACGTCACGATGGCCGCATCCTCGATGATCGAGTAGACGCCTTGCGCCATGGTTGCGACGTGGCAGTGTTGCCAGAGGGTTTTCATCCCAAGTCCTCGTCTGGTGATCGTTCCCACGCTCTGCGTGGGAATGCCTCAAGGGACGCTCTGCGTCCAGTGACGCGGAGCGTCACGGGCTGCATTCCCACGCGGAGCGTGGGAACGATCAGTGGGTGGGTTACAAACTAGGCAGCAGCTTCGCCGGAACCAGCTCGGTCAGGCAGCGCGAAGCCAACAACTCAGTCGCCGCATTGATATCTGGCGCAAAGAACCGGTCTTTCTCATAAAACGGCACTTCCTTACGCAGAATCGCTCGCGCCTGTTCCAGCTTCGCCGAGGTCTTCAGACCGTTACGCAGATCCAGCCCCTGCACCGCCGCCAGCCATTCCACCGCGAGAATCCCGCGGGTGTTTTCGGCCATTTCCCACAGACGCTTGCCCGCCGCCGGTGCCATGGAAACGTGGTCTTCTTGGTTAGCCGAGGTCGGCAGACTGTCCACCGAATGCGGATGCGACAACGCTTTGTTCTCGCTGGCCAGCGCCGCAGCGGTCACCTGCGCAATCATGAAGCCGGAATTCACGCCGCCATTGGCCACCAGGAACGGCGGCAGTTGCGACATGTGCTTGTCCATCATCAGCGAGATGCGGCGTTCGCTCAGCGAGCCGATTTCGGCAATGGCCAACGCCATGTTGTCAGCGGCCATGGCCACCGGTTCGGCGTGGAAGTTACCGCCAGAGATCACGTCACCTTCAGCGGCAAACACCAACGGGTTATCGGAAACCGCGTTGGCTTCAACCGCCAGCACTTCAGCGGCCTGACGGAACTGGGTCAGGCAGGCGCCCATGACTTGCGGCTGGCAGCGCAGCGAGTACGGATCCTGAACCTTCTCGCAATTCTGATGCGAGTCGGAGACTTCACTGCGCTCACCGAGCAGATCACGATAAGCCGCAGCCGCATCGATCTGACCTTTCTGGCCACGCGCCGCATGAATGCGGGCATCGAACGGCGAACGCGAACCCAATACCGCTTCAACCGTCAGACCGCCGAGCGCCAACGCGCCGGCAAACAAATCTTCACCT
Organism: Pseudomonas rustica; assembly: GCF_049959085.1. Classification (NCBI taxonomy): domain Bacteria; kingdom Pseudomonadati; phylum Pseudomonadota; class Gammaproteobacteria; order Pseudomonadales; family Pseudomonadaceae; genus Pseudomonas; species Pseudomonas rustica. Next base: position 5,196,850 of record NZ_CP188200.1, read on the forward strand.
TCAAACAACCCACGCAGCGCGAACGCGGTGGAAACCTGAGTACCGTTGAGCAGCGCCAGGCCTTCTTTTGCTGCCAGCGTCAGCGGCGTCAGACCCGCGACTTTCAGCGCTTCAACCGCTTCCATCCACTCGCCTTTGTAGCGCGCCTTGCCCTCGCCCAGCAGCACCAGCGACATGTGCGCCAACGGCGCCAGATCGCCCGACGCACCCACCGAACCTTTCAATGGAATGTGCGGATAAACCTCGGCGTTGATCAACGCGATCAGCGCATCGATCACCACGCGGCGAATGCCGGAGAAACCACGGCTGAGGCTGTTGACCTTGAGCACCATGACCAAACGCACCAACTCATCGCTGATCGGCACGCCAACACCGGCGGCGTGGGACAACACCAGCGAGCGCTGCAGGTTTTCCAGGTCTTCGCTGGCGATGCGCGTCGAGGCCAGCAGGCCGAAACCGGTGTTGATGCCGTAGGCAGTGCGGTTCTCGGCGAGGATCTGCTCGACGCAAGCGACGCTGGCTTCGATCTGCGCCGAGGCGCTGTTGTCGAGCGTCAGCTTGACCGGGTTCTGGTAGACGTCACGCAGTTGGGCCAGGCTCAGTTGGCCGGGAATCAGGTTCAGCGCAGTCATTTAAATGCTCCTTTTGAGAGTTTGTTATTAACTTGCCATTCGCTCCGGAGCATTCCGTTATCCGTCGCTTTCAGCCTTGTGGGCATCCGGCGCCTTGGCACGCTGGCAGGGTAGTTTTTCAATGCAAATTCGATAGAACGTTGTGCAGCAGATTCGGGTTTTTCAACACGCTCGCGGCGGCGGCAATATCCGGGGCGAGCCAGCGATCCTGATCGTAGGCCGGGACGGTTTCACGCAGCAGTCGCCAGGCGACATCGGTGCCGGTGCCGAAGCGTTGTTCCTTGAGGAATTCAAACGCCTGCGCCGCCAGCAGATATTCGATGGCGAGGATCTGCGTGCAGTTTTCCAGCGCGCGATGCAGCTTCAGCGCGGCGTTGGTGCCCATGCTCAAGTGGTCTTCCTGCAGGCCGGAAGTGATGTAGTTATCGAGCACCGCCGGTTGCGCCAATTGACGGTTTTCCGCGCATAACGACGCAGCGACGTACTGGACGATCATCATCCCGGAGTTCACCCCCGGATTGGCCACCAGAAATGCCGGCAAACCGCTGACGTGTGGGTTGACCAGACGATCGAGGCGACGCTCGGCGATCGAGCCGATTTCGGCCATGGCAATCGCCAGCAAATCCGCCGCCATCGCCACCGATTGGCCGTGCGGATTGGCTTGCGACATCACCCGGAAATTATCCGGCGTGCCGAGCAGCAACGGATTGTCGGTGCAGCCGTTGAGTTCGGCTTCGACCTGTTTGATCGCATGGTCGAGTTGATCACGCGCCGCGCCGTGTACTTGCGGGATAGAACGAATGCTCAGCGCATCCTGCGTACGAATGCCTTTGCTCGACGCAATCACTTCACTGCCATCGAGCAATGTGCGCAAATTGATTCCGACCTGCTGCATGCCCGGGTGCGGTTTCAACGCGATGATCTCGGCATCGAAGGCGTCGATCTGACCGCGCTGCGCTTCGAAACTCATCGCACCGATGACGTCGGCCCACTGCACCAGCCGCGTGGCATCGGCAATCGCCAGACAGCTGAGGCCGGTCATGCATGGCGTGCCATTGACCAGACACAAACCGTCCTTCGCGCCGAGCTGCACCGGTTGCAGGCCTTCTTCGGCCAACGCTTGTTGTGCGGAAATAATCTGCCCGCGATAGCTGACATTGCCGACGCCGAGCAGCGTGATACCGATGTGCGCCATGTGCGTCAGATAGCCGACTGAACCTTGCGACGGCACTTGTGGGGTGATGCCACGATTGAGCAGCGCCAGCAGCCCTTCGACGACCCGGCGATGCAGGCCGGATTTGCCGTGGCTGTAGTTGTGAATGGCGGCGCAGATGATCGCGCGGGTCTGCTCGTCGGGGAGTACCGGGCCGACGCCGCAGGCATGGCTGAGCAAGGTGTTGCGCGAGAGCTGGCTGAGTTGTTGGTCTTGCAGGGAAACGTTAGACAAACCGCCCAGACCGGTGTTGACGCCATAGGCGCGCTCGCCGCTGGCGACGATGCGCTGGACGATGGCTTGCGCATTTTCGATGCGCGCCCAGGTGTCGCTCGACAGCTCCAGTTGAGCGCCGTGACGGGCGACAGCAACCACGTCCTGCCAACGCAGAGGAGCGCCGGTGATAACGATTTTTTCAGCCTGGGACATCTAAAACCTCATACCAATTCTGTTGATGCAGATAACCCTGTGGCGAGGGGATTTATCCCCGATGGGCTGCGCAGCAGCCCCAAAACCTGCAGCCAGGATGTTTCAGGCATACCGCATGCAGTGTTTGGGGCGGCTTCGCCACCCATCGGGGATAAATCCCCTCGCCACAAGGACAATCCATTTCAGACCACCGCCGCACGCCGCTGCACAAACCGGTCAACATACTCATCCGCCGGCGAATGCAGAATCTCGCGTGGCGTGCCGACCTGAATCAACCGCCCATCCTTGAGAATCGCAATCCGGTTACCAATGCGCACCGCCTCATCAAGGTCGTGGGTGATAAACACGATGGTCTTGTGCAACGTCTTCTGCAGCTCGAGCAACTGATCCTGCATCTCGGCGCGGATCAGCGGATCCAGCGCACTGAACGCTTCGTCCATCAGGATGATGTCGGTGTCCGCCGCCAAGGCCCGGGCCAGACCAACACGCTGGCGCATGCCGCCGGAGAGTTGATGCGGGTATTTGTTTTCATAGCCCTTCAGGCCCACGGTGTTGATCCAGTGCAGCGCGCGCTCCGCGCACATTTGCTTGCTCTCGCCGCGCACCTTCAGGCCGTAGGCGACGTTATCCAGCACGCTCTTGTGCGGCAGCAGGCCGAAGCTCTGGAACACCATGCTGATCTTGTGCCGGCGGAATTCGCGCAGGGCTTCCATGTCGTATTGCAGGATGTCGACGCCGTCGACAAGGATCGCGCCGCTGGTGGGGTCGATCAGCCGGTTGAAGTGACGAACCAGAGTCGATTTACCGGAACCGGAGAGGCCCATGATCACGAAGATCTCGCCAGTGCCGATGCTCAACGACAGGTCGTTCACGCCGACCACGCAACCGGTTTCGCTCAACACCTGATCCTTGGTCTTGCCCTGACCGACCATGGCCAGCGCATCCTTGGCGCGGTTGCCGAAAATCTTGAAGACGTTTTTGACTTCGATCTTGCTCACGGTTGCGTTGCTCATTTGCTCACCTCATGCCGTGGCCGACCGTACGCCTGAGTAATGCGGTCGATGACCACTGCGAGAATCACGATCGCCAGACCGGCCTCAAGCCCGCGCCCGACGTTGAGGGTCTGAATCCCCACCAACACATCTTCACCCAGACCACGGGCGCCGATCATCGAGGCGATCACCACCATCGACAGGGCCATCATGGTGGTCTGGTTGATCCCGGCCATGATGCTCGGCAGGGCCAGCGGCAGTTGCACACCGAACAGTTGCTGCCAGCGGTTGGCGCCGAACGCGTTGATCGCTTCCATCACTTCGCCGTCAACCTGGCGGATGCCCAGATCGGTGAGGCGAATCAGCGGTGGCGCAGCATAGATAACGGTAGCGAAAATCGCCGGCACCTTGCCCAGGCCGAACAGCATCAGCACCGGAATCAGGTACACAAAACTTGGCATGGTTTGCATGATGTCGAGCAGCGGCATCAGCACCGAACGCAGGCGATTGCTACGCGCAGAAAGGATCCCCAGCGGGATGCCGATCAGCACCGAAATGATCGTCGCGACCATCATCAGCGCCAGCGTTTGCATGAGTTTGTCCCACAGGCCGACCGCGCCGACGAGGAACAACAAACCGACGATGACCGCAGTGGTCACCACTTTGCGCGTGGCGTGCCAGGCGATCACACCGACGATCGCCAGCATCAACCACCACGGCGCCGCACGCAGCATGCCTTCAAGGTTGACGATGGCCCACAGCAGGGTGTCGGAGATATGGCGGAACACATCGCCGTAGTTGGTGACCAGCGAATCGACCCAACCGTTGACCCAGTCGGCGATGGAAAAGGTAAAGCTCTCGGGAAACATAAGCGGCTCTCAATCAGAAATCTCAATCAAGCGTTTACGGCATATCTCCCGGCCTGCCTCGCGGTTAGCCGGGAGGTATCGACCTACAGCGCCGCGTCGATTTTCTTGGCTGCGTCGTCACTGACCCACGCATGCCAGACTTCAGGATGTTCCTTGAGGAAGATTTTCGCCAGTTTTGGCGACTCGATGCGTTCCTTGGCCATGCGACCCAGGTTCTGGTTCAGCAGGTCGATCGGCAGGTTGACCTTTTCCAGCACGGCGACCAGTTCCGGGGCTTCGTCGTGGAAGGTCTTGGACAGGCCGACCTTGATGCTCACGGACTTGTCGACGCCGGGTTTTTCTTCGAGTTTGACCAGGTCAACCTGGCCCATCAGCGGGGTTGGCGACCAGTAGTAGAACAGGATCGGCTCGCCACGCTTGTAGCTCGACAGCACTGCCGCATCCAGCGCCGGGCCGGTGCCTGGGCGGAAGTTGGTGTAGCTGTTTTCGAGGCCGTAGCTTTTCAGCATTTCGCTGTTGTCGAGTTCACAAGTCCAGCCGGCCGGGCAGTTGTAGAAACGGCCCTTGGACGGCTCTTCCTGATCCTTGAACACGGCGGCGTACTTGCCCAGATCGGCGATGTTTTTCAGATCCGGTGCTTTCGGTTCCAGCTTGCGCTTGGCGTCGCCTTCGATCACGTAGCGCGGCACGTACCAGCCTTCCACAGCGCCCACCACAGGTGCGCCGACACCGACGACCTTGCCGGCCTTCTCGGCCTTGTTCCAGACCTCGCTGCGGCCGACCCACTCTTCGGCGAACACTTGAATATCGTTGCTGCTCAGGGCGTTTTCCATGGTGATGGAATTGCCCGGCAGGCTGTCGACCTTGCAGTCGTAACCTTTCTCCAGAACCACTTGCAGGACGTCGGTCAGCAACATGCCGCTTTCCCAGTTCAGGCCGGCAAACTTCACCGGTTTGCCCGATTCGCACCAGCCCGCGGCCTGGGTCGCGCCGGCACTGGCCAGCAGGCCCATGGACAGCAATGTGGTCAGCAGGGTCTTGTTCGATTTCATTGTTGTGACGCTCCTAATCATGAATTGGCTTTCGGCAGTCAAGAGGCATCCAGCCCTGTCCACGTCCAAATCAGGCCTGCGCCGCAGCGCGTCCGGCCCCGCTTGTTTTAGGTTGTACAACGCTGTTCTGCTCGACCGGCAGAATCAGTTGATCGGGTACCGCGCTGTGCCATTTTTTCGCGCACACGTAGTAGACGACGGCCGGCAGCACCAGACCGATGATCCAGGAAATATCCACATCACCGAGGGCCGCCACCAGCGGGCCGGTGTAGAACTTGGTGGAGATGAACGGCAGTTGCACCAGCACACCGAACACATAAACGCTGATACCGAGCATGTTCCAGCGACCGTAGCGACCGTTCGGATCGGCCAGCGCCGGCACGTCATAACGCTCACGGGTGATGCAGTAGTAGTCGACCAGGTTGATCGCACTCCACGGAGTGAAGAACGCGAGCAGGAACAGGATGAAAGACTTGAACGCACCGAGGAACGAATGCTGACCGAGCAGCGCGATCAGGGTCGCCGCGCCAACGATCACCAGCACGAACACCAGACGCTGCATACGCGTAACAGTCAGGTGGCCTTTGAAACCACTGATGATGGTCGCGATGCACATGAAGCTGCCGTAGGAGTTCAGCGTCGAGATGGTCACCTTGCCGAATGCGATGCTGAAGTACAGCAGCGCAGCGGTGGCTCCGGTGCCGCCCAGGCCGACGATGTAGGCGACTTCGTGACCAGCGAATTGGCCGTTGGCCGAAGCCGCCGCGAACACGCCGAGGATCATCGCCACTTGCGCGCCGACCACTGAACCGGCACCGGCGGCAAAGAAGGTTTTCACCGCCGAGGTATTGCTCGGCAGGTAACGGGAATAGTCAGCCACGTATGGGCCGAACGCGATCTGCCAGGAGGCCGCGAGCGACACCGCGAGCAGGAAGCTGCTCCAGCTGAAATGACGGATTTGCAGGAGTGCGCCAACGTCGGTCTGGCTCATCAGACGCCAGAACAGGAAGACGAAAGCGATCACGCCAATGACGCTGGCGACACGGCCGATCCAGTGGATCACCCGATAGCCGAGCACCGTGACCACCACGATCACGCTGGCGAAAATCAGGATGCCGACGCTGTCGCTGACGTTAAACAACTGGCCCAACGCTTGACCGGAAAGTACGGTGCCGGTCGCGGTGAAACCCAGGTACATCAGGCACACCAGCACGATCGGGATCGCCGCACCATACACGCCAAACTGCACGCGGCTGGAGATCATCTGCGGCAAACCGAGTTTCGGCCCTTGCGCGGCATGCAGCGCCATCACGCCACCGCCGAGCAATTGACCGATCAACAGCCCGATCAACGACCAGAACACATCACCGCCCAACACCACGGCCAAGGCCCCGGTGACGATTGCGGTGATTTGCAGGTTGGCACCCATCCACAGAGTGAATTGGCTGAACAGACGACCGTGTCTTTCCGCTTCCGGGATGTAGTCGATCGAACGCCTTTCGATCAACGGTTTGTTGCTTGCACGATCGGTGGTGACAGCCATGATTCAACCTCTGTGGATTGTTAGATTCTCTGTAGGAGCTGCCGCAGGCTGCGATCTTTTGATCTTGAAAAACCAACATCAAAAGATCGCAGCCTGCGGCAGCTCCTACAGGGCTTTTGCATTTATTTACCGGTGATCATCGGCAAGTTCAGGCCCTGTTCCTTGGCGCAGTCGATGGCGATCTGGTAACCGGCATCGGCGTGGCGCATAACGCCTGTAGCCGGGTCGTTGTGCAGGACGCGCGCAATGCGCTCGGCCGCCTCGTCCGTTCCGTCGCAAACAATCACCATGCCCGAGTGCTGCGAGAAGCCCATGCCGACGCCGCCGCCGTGGTGCAGGGAAACCCAGGTCGCGCCGCTCGCGGTATTGAGCAGAGCGTTGAGCAGTGGCCAGTCGGACACAGCGTCGGAACCGTCCTGCATCGATTCGGTTTCACGGTTCGGGCTAGCCACCGAGCCAGAGTCGAGGTGGTCGCGACCGATGACGATCGGCGCCGACAGCTCACCGCTGCGCACCATCTCGTTGAAGGCCAGACCGAGCTTGGCGCGCAGGCCCAGGCCGACCCAGCAGATACGTGCCGGCAGACCCTGGAAGCTGATGCGCTCGCGGGCCATGTCCAGCCAGTTGTGCAGGTGCGCGTCGTCGGGGATCAGCTCTTTGACCTTGGCGTCGGTTTTGTAGATGTCTTGCGGATCGCCGGACAGTGCCGCCCAACGGAACGGGCCGATGCCACGGCAGAACAGCGGACGGATGTAAGCCGGTACGAAACCCGGGAAGTCGAACGCGTTTTCGACGCCTTCTTCCTGTGCCATCTGACGGATGTTGTTGCCGTAGTCGAAGGTCGGAATGCCTTGCTTCTGAAATTCCAGCATCGCTTTAACGTGCACGGCCATCGACTGCTTGGCGGCTTTGATCACAGCGGCCGGCTCGGTCTTGGCGCGGGCGCGGTATTCGTCCCAGGTCCAGCCGGCAGGCAGGTAACCGTTGAGCGGGTCGTGGGCGCTGGTCTGGTCGGTGACCATGTCCGGGCGCACGCCGCGCTTGACCAGTTCCGGCAGAATTTCTGCGGCGTTACCCAGCAGCGCGATGGAGATCGCTTTGCCTTCTTTGGTGTATTTGTCGATGCGTGCCAGGGCGTCGTCGAGGTCTTTGGCTTGCTCGTCGACGTAGCGGCTTTTCAGGCGGAAATCGATGCTGACTTGCTGGCATTCGATGTTCAGCGAGCAAGCGCCGGCCAGGGTTGCCGCCAGCGGTTGTGCGCCGCCCATGCCACCCAAACCGGCGGTCAACACCCACTTGCCGGTGAGGTTGTCGTTGTAGTGCTGGCGACCGGCTTCAACGAAGGTTTCGTAGGTGCCTTGAACGATGCCCTGGCTGCCGATGTAGATCCAGCTGCCGGCGGTCATCTGGCCATACATGGCCAAGCCTTTGGCGTCGAGTTCGTTGAAGTGCTCCCAGCTCGCCCAGTGCGGGACGAGGTTGGAGTTGGCGATCAGTACGCGCGGGGCGTTGCTGTGGGTCTTGAATACGCCGACCGGCTTGCCGGATTGCACCAGCAGGGTCTCGTCGTCATTCAGGTTGGTCAGGCTCTCGACGATTTTGTCGTAGCACTCCCAGTTACGCGCAGCGCGACCGATACCACCGTAAACCACCAACTCTTTCGGGTTCTCGGCGACTTCCGGGTCGAGGTTGTTCATCAGCATGCGCAGCGGCGCTTCGGTCAGCCAGCTCTTGGCGGTCAGCTTGTTGCCGCGGGCGGCACGGATTTCGACATCGCGAAACTTAGTCATTTTGTTATCAGTCACGAAAGAGACTCCTCAGCGATCAATTCAAACCAACCCTGGCAGTGGGCAAGCAGCCTGTGCGCTTCGCTGCGCGACAAGCGAATCAGTGGACGCTGCGGAGAGTCTCGAACGACTCATACGCATACGTCTTTACTTGTACATACAAGCATATGCAATCAAGCGGCCAACTTGTTGGAGGGCTGTTCAAGAAAAACCGCGGACACGGCTGGAGGGCGCCTGAATCAAGGGTTCTGGCGTGGATGAAATATTTCGAGGGTATTGATGGAGGGGGTTGGAGATTGTTACGAAAGCGAGGTTTTGCGCCACGCTGGGGCAATCGGTAACAAGTTGGTGCGTGGGTTGGGAACATCCCAAAAGCAAAAGATCGCAGCCTTCGGCAGCTCCTACAGTGGGATTGAGGTACACCCTGTAGGAGCTGCCGAAGGCTGCGATCTTTTAAGATTTTTGAATCAGCGCGCCGTCAGCTCAATGACACAGCAAGCGGCATTGGTGGTGACTTCAACCAGTCCGGCGTTACCGTCCAGTTGCAGGCAATCATGGCGACCGAGTTGCGACGCGGAATGACCAACCTGCACTTCCAGCAACTCACTGACACTGAACACCAGCACCGTCCCCGCCGAGCTGAAAAACCGCTGTTCACCGTCCAGCCACTGCAACCGAGCGCTGTACCGCTGCGGCGCGTAGATCAGGTTGAAGTCGCGAATCGCACCGCCGAGCAGCGTGCAGGAAACCTGGCTTTCACCGCTGAAGGCAAACGGGTCGAGCGGTAACAGCGGCCGCGTATCGTCGCCATCGACGCACAGAACCATGCCGTCACCTTGCAACACGGTGATCACCCGCTGATAGCTAGCGAACGTCGAAAAACCACCGGACTCGGCGATGTCGGCAATCGACAGGCGCCAGCCGAAACCATCCAGCCCGGCACCGGCATCACGGGTTATTTCCTCAGTGCTGCCGCCGCCGTTTTTCCACGGCATGCGCGGGTAGCCTTCCGCGCGTAAAACCTTCACTTCACTCATTTATGCTCTCTATTTATGAAACCGACCTTCCAGACGATGACGAGAACCCGGGTGAATCAATCGCGCCGCCGTCACCGGCTGACGCCCCGACCACGTGCGGCGACGGATCAGCAAGCAAGGCTCACCCTTTTCAATCTGCAGCAATTTGCATTCGGACGGCTCGGCCAGAATCGCTTCAACCACATGCTCGCCTTCGGTCAGCGGCGCGACTTGGTTCAGATACGCGTAAGGCGTTTGCAGGGTGAAGTCCTGCTTGAGGTATTCCGGCGCGACCAGCGCGTTGACGAAACGGTCTTCGATTTGCACCGGAATGTCGTTTTCGTAATGCACGATCAGCGAGTGAAAGACCTTCTGCCCTTCGCGCATGTCCAGCGCCAGCGCGCGTTCGGAACCGGCGGCCTCTTCTTCGAGGGTGATCACCTGGCAGGTGTGGCGATGGCCACGGGAAGCGATTTCGTCGGCGATGTTGTGCACTTCGAACAGCGCGGACTGGCTCTTCGGTTCGGCGACAAACGTGCCGACGCCTTGCATGCGCACCAACAGACCGTCGGCGGTCATCTCGCGCAGGGCGCGGTTGATGGTCATGCGGCTGAAACCCAGTTGATTGACCAGTTCGCTTTCGGACGGCACGCGGTAGTGCGGCGGCCAGTTTCCGCTGTCGATCTGCTGGGTGATCATCTGTTTGACGCGGGCGTACAAGGGCGCCGGACTGTCGCCCATGTTCGCGGCCAACGGGGAGACTGGAGGCGGAGTCGGCACGGTTGATCCCTGTTCTTTGGATGAAAGTGGCTAGCTTGCCGGAGTTTACCGGGCAGGCAAACGTCTGTATATGTATATACAAATAACACACGATGGGGTGCTGAACCATGTCCGCCTTCTTTGCCGAACGCGCGCTGCTGCCTAACGGATGGGCCAACAATGTACGTCTTGAGGTCAGCGCCGAGGGCCTGCTGACCCAAATCCAGGCCGATTCCACCGCAGATGGCGCCGAGCGACTAAGCGGGCCGTTGTTGCCGGGGATGCCCAATCTGCACTCGCATGCTTTCCAGCGGGCGATGGCGGGGCTGGCTGAAGTGGCCGGCAATCCGAATGACAGTTTCTGGACCTGGCGCGATCTGATGTATCGCCTCGTCGGAAAAATCAGCCCGGATCAGCTCGGCGTGATCGCCCGTCAGCTGTACATCGAAATGCTCAAGGCCGGTTACACCTCGGTCGCCGAATTCCACTATGTGCACCACGACAGCAATGGTCAGCCGTACGCCGATCCGGCTGAACTGGCGTTGCGTATCAGTCAGGCGGCGAGTGAAAGCGGCATCGGTCTGACCTTGCTGCCGGTGCTCTACAGCCACTCCGGTTTTGGCGGCCAGACGCCGAATGATGGTCAGCGTCGGTTTATCAACAGCACCGAAAATTACCTGAATCTGCAGTCGCGTTTGCAGCCAATGTTGGCGCAGCAAAAGGCGCAGTCGCTGGGTCTGTGCTTCCACTCATTGCGCGCGGTGACGCCGCAGCAGATCAGCGAAGTGTTGGCGGCCAGCAACAAGCAATGCCCGATTCACATTCACATCGCCGAACAGCAGAAAGAAGTCGATGACTGCCTGAGCTGGAGCGGTCGGCGTCCGCTGCAATGGCTGTACGAGAATGCCGAAGTCGATCAGCGCTGGTGTCTGGTGCATGCCACTCACGCCAATCCGGAAGAGGTCACGCTGATGGCCAAGAGTCGCGCCATCGCCGGGCTGTGCCTGACCACTGAAGCCAACCTGGGCGACGGAATTTTCCCGGCGGTGGATTTCCTCGCGCAGGGCGGGCGCATGGGCATCGGTTCCGACAGCCATGTCTCGCTGAGTGTGGTGGAAGAATTGCGTTGGCTGGAATACGGCCAGCGTCTGCGTGATCAGCGGCGTAACCGTTTGTATGGCGCGGATCAGCCGATGGTCGGGCGCACGTTGTATGACGCGGCGCTGGATGGTGGTGCGCAGGCGTTGGGGCAACCGATTGGTGCGCTGGAGGTTGGCAAACGTGCCGACTGGATTGTGCTCGATGGCAACGATCCGTATCTGGCGACGGCGAGCGGAGACGGGATTTTGAATCGCTGGTTGTTTGCCGGAGGGGATCGGCAGGTGCGTGATGTTTTGGTCAATGGCCAGTGGGTTGTGCGCGATGGCCGGCATGCCGGGGAAGAGGACAGCGCCCGCGCGTTCACCCAAGTCTTGCGCGACCTTCTCGGCTAGAAAAGCAAAAGATCGCAGCCTTCGGCAGCTCCTACAGGGTGAACACTTTCCCTTGTAGGAGCTGCCGAAGGCTGCGATCTTTCGCTCTTAATTAGAAGTCTTGGCCATCTGCCGATCCGACGCTCGCCAGATCAATCGCGTGGTGTCATAGCCCTGCTGACGCGCCTTGCTCAGCAGTTCTTCACGCACCACACCGTTAACGGTCGGCGTGCGCGACAACAGCCACATGTACTTGCGACTCGGGTCGCCGACGATGGCGGTCTTGTAGTCATCGCTGACGTACAGCACCCAGTATTCGCCTTTCGCCACACCCGGTATCAGACGCGAGAACCAGGTATCGAACTCGACCCACAATTTGTCGGTCTTGCCCGGCACTTGTGGATAAGCCGTGCCCTTCACTTCTTCCCACTGCCATTGCGGGGTCAGGCAACGATTGAGCACCGCGACGTTGCCGTCAGGCTTGAGGGTGTAATGCGCTTCGGATTGCGCGCAGTCGCGCTGGAAGTACATCGGCAAACGCGCCAGCTCATACCAGGTCCCTTGATAACGCTTGAGATTGACGCTGTTGACGGTCTTCGGCGCCAACGGATCTACGCCGGAAGTGGCGCAGCCGGCCAGTACCAGGCCGGCAAAAAGGACAAGCAATAACCGCTTCATTTTTCTTCTCCGTGGGCGCGAGGCCCCGGTTTACTTCAGGCCTTGGCCGGAAAACATCAGCACTTTGTCACCGGCGTACTGCACGCTGATAAAGCTGTTTTTGTCGCCCCAGGTGCAACTGGACATGCCGAGCGCGCCCGAGCAATCAGTCGGTTTGCCCAACAAGGTCTCCACTTCGGTCTTGGCCATGCCGGCCGAGAGCTTCGAGTAGTTTTCCTGATTGATCTTGCCGCAGGCGGCCAACAGCACGCAGAACGACAAAAGGGCGATAGATCGCAGCGACATGGTGTAACTCCTGGAACGGAAGGGGGATGGCATGGGGCCAACCAGAAGCTTAGAAGAGAAAAGTGGTGTCTGGTTCCCTCCCGAGGCGCCTATTTATTGCTCCGCTCGTCTGGCTTTTGCCGATAAATCAGACACTTTGTCGCGCTTTTGAGCATTTCGTCGCAATTCGCAAAAAAGGCCTAATCTTTGGCGCGGCCCGGTCGAAACAAGAGCAGCGCAAAGCCTCCCTGTGTGGCAAATTGCCGCCCTTTCTTGATCAGCCCCTTCGCGGTAGCTCATTCGATGACCAGAAACATGAAATTCAGCCACAAGATTTTGTTGGCTGCCGCCCTCGTGGTGGCCGTTGCGTTCGCCTGTTTCATTTTCTTCAACGACTATCGACAGCGCGAAGCGCTGAGCAGCAGCACCGAAGCGTCGATGCAGGAACTGGGCAGCCTGACCACCAGCAACATCCAGACCTGGCTGGAAAGCCGCATTCAATTGCTGCAATCGCTGTCGCAGCAAGTTGTTGTCGACGGCAACGCCCCGGCCAGCCTCAAACGCATCATCGACCTGCCCGCCTACACCGGCAATTTTCAGCTCAGCTACTTCGGTGGTGCCGACGGCGTGATGTTCTCCGTGCCGGCCGGCAACCGCGCGCCGGATTACGACCCGCGCGCACGCGGCTGGTATAAAGCGGCGAACAGCGCGCAACAAACCATCGTCACCGAACCGTACATCGCCGCCTCCTCGGGCAAACTGGTGATCACCGTCGCCACCCCGGTGCAGCGTCAGGGCCAGATGCTCGGCGTTGCCGGTGCCGACATCGACCTGACCAGCGTCAGCGCGATCATCAACTCGCTGAACTTCGGCGGCCATGGCCACGCGTTCATCGTCAGTGCCGACGGCAAGATCCTGATTCACCCGGACAGCAAACTGGTGCTCAAGACCCTCGCCGAGGCCTACCCGAACGGTGCGCCGAAAGTCACTCCGGGCCTGAAGGAAGTCGAGTTCGACGGCAAGACCCAGTTGATCTCTTTCACCCACGTTAACGGTGTGCCATCTGCCGACTGGTACGTGGCGCTGGTGCTCGATAAAGACACCGCGTTCGCCATGCTCAGCGAATTCCGCACCTCGGCACTGATCGCTATGGTCATCGCCGTAGTGATCATCATCGCCCTGCTCGGCATGCTCATCCGCGTGTTGATGCAGCCGCTGCTGACCATGGGCCGCGCCATGCATGACATTGCCGAAGGTGAAGGCGATCTGACCAAACGTCTGGTGATCCACGGCAACGATGAATTCGGCGCGCTGGGCACTTCGTTCAACCGTTTTGTTGAGCGCATCCACACCTCGATCCGCGAAGTGTCCTCGGCTACCGGCCAGGTCAACGAAGTCGCCCTGCGCGTAGTCGCGGCGTCGAACTCGTCGATGTACAACTCGGATCAGCAAGCCACCCGCACCAACAGCGTCGCCGCCGCGATCAATCAGCTCGGCGCCGCCGCGCAGGAAATCGCCCAGAACGCCGCCCTCGCCTCGCAGCATTCGAGCGATGCGCGCAGCCTCGCGGTGGATGGTCAGCAGGTTGTGGATAAAACCATTTCTGCCATGCAACAGCTGTCGGCGAAGATAAGCGACTCCTGCGGCAACATCGAAACCCTGAACGCCAACACGGTGAACATCGGCCAGATTCTCGAAGTGATCACCAGCATTTCCCAACAGACCAACCTGCTCGCGCTCAACGCTGCGATCGAAGCAGCGCGTGCCGGTGAGGCCGGGCGTGGTTTCGCCGTGGTTGCCGATGAAGTGCGCAATCTGGCGCACCGCACTCAGGACTCGGCGCAGCAAGTGCAGAAGATGATCGAAGAACTGCAGGTCGGCGCACGTCAGGCGGTCAGCATCATGACCGAGAGCCAGCGCGAGAGCGAAAGCAGCGTCGGCATCGCCAACCAGGCCGGCGAGCGCTTGGGCAGCGTGACTCAGCGTATCGGCGAGATTGACGGGATGAACCAGTCGGTGGCCACGGCGACTGAAGAGCAGACGGCGGTGGTCGAGTCGATCAATGTCGATATCAACGAGATCAACACGCTGAATCAGGAAGGTGTGGAGAACTTGCAGGCGACGTTGCGGGCTTGCTCGGATCTGGAGCAGCAGGCGGCGCGGTTGAAGCAGTTGGTGGGTAGTTTCCGCATTTAAGGATCAAAAGATCGCAGCCTGCGGCAGCTCCTACATAGATCGAGTTCACTGTAGGAGCTGCCGTAGGCTGCGATCTTTTTTGGGATCAGAACCGCGAACCCGGTTCGGAAAGAAACACCAATTCCTCCACCGTAGACTCCCGCCCCAACACCGCATTGCGATGCGGAAACCGGCCAAACCGCGCGATCACTTTCTGATGCCGTTCGGCATAATCCAGATTATCGGCAAACACCGCGCGCTGCGCTTCCGGCTGTTCAGCCACCAGTTCGATAAACCGGGAGACCGCCTCGTTCTGCACCGCGAGGTTTTCGCAGTGTTCGAACACCAGATAAATAAACACACGCTGGATCGGCTTCAACTGCCGATCAAAATCCGCCGCAATGCCTTGGGCGACGAGTTTCTGCGCGCGCAGATCACCGGAAAACGCTTTGGGGGTGTCGCGAAAAATCATTCGCGGCAGTTGATCGAGCAGGAGCACCAGCGCCAGCCAACCTTCGGGACGTTGCGTCCACTCGGTCAATTCGCCGGCCAGGGCCTGATCGACAAAGACCCCGAAACGCGTCTGCGCTTCGAGGTCTTGGCTGTCTCGCTTACCGAACCACAACTTGCCCTTGTCAGCCGAAATGTCGTCCGGGGATTCGGCATGTCCGAACCACCAATCGAGCAACGGCTGCCAGGGCGCGGTCATGGTTTATTCCTTGTGGTAAGCCGTAGCGCGGGCGACTTCTTCTTTCGAGCCGAGGAACACCGCTACGCGCTGGTGCAGGCCTTCTGGCTGGATGTCGAGGATGCGCTGGTGACCGTCGGTGGACGCGCCGCCCGCTTGTTCCACGAGGAACGACATCGGGTTGGCTTCGTACATCAGACGCAGTTTGCCTGGCTTGGATGGCTCACGGCTGTCGCGCGGGTACATGAACAGACCGCCACGGGTCAGGATGCGGTGTACGTCGGCAACCATCGCCGCGACCCAACGCATGTTGTAGTTCTTTTTCAGCGGACCTTCTTCACCGGCCAGCAACTCGCCAACGTAACGTTGTACCGGGGCTTCCCAGTGACGCTGGTTGGACATGTTGATGGCGAATTCCTGGGTCGATTCAGGAATGGTGATGTCTTCGTGAGTGAGCACGAAGCTGCCCATTTCGCGATCCAGGGTGAAGCCTTTAACGCCGTCGCCGAGGGTCAGCACCAGCATGGTTTGCGGGCCGTAGATCGCGTAACCGGCGGCAACTTGCTGAGTGCCTGGCTGCAGGAACGCTTTCTCGTTCAGCGGCTCGTTCTGGCTCAGGTATTCGTTCGGGCAACGCAGTACCGAGAAGATGGTGCCGACCGGGGCGTTGATGTCGATGTTCGACGAGCCGTCCAGTGGGTCGAATACCAGCAGGTACGCGCCTTTCGGGTATTTACCCGGGATCTGGTAGGCATTGTCCATTTCTTCGGACGCCATGCCGGCCAGGTGACCGCCCCATTCGTTGGCTTCGAGCAGGATCTCGTTGGAGATCACGTCGAGTTTCTTCTGCACTTCGCCTTGGACGTTTTCAGTGCCCATGCTGCCCAGAACACCACCCAGGGCGCCTTTGGACACGGCGTGGCTGATTTCTTTGCAAGCACGCGCGACCACTTCGATCAGGAAACGCAGATCGGCAGGAGTGTTATTGCTGCGGGTCTGCTCAATCAAATAGCGACTCAGGGTAACGCGGGACATGGACGGCTCCGGTGGAATGGGGGGCTAAAAACCCGCGCAGTTTACAGGGAGTCTGAAACCGTAGCGAGCGAAGACGCCCGGTAACGTGCGTTGGGGTGTAATTGCCTGCATGAGACGTGATTGTCGGTGGAGAGTTCAGGTAGCGGATTTAGCGTAGTCCGAAATCGGGCGAAGGCTGCGCGGTTTGGGATATGTATTGATTGAGAGACCGCTTTCGCGAGCAGGCTCGCTCCCACAGGGGATTTGAGTGAACACGCAATTGGTGTCCACTGCAGTCCACTGTGGGAGCTAGCCTGCTAGCGAATGGCGCGCAGCGCCAGCCATTCTCAGGAATTGGCAGGAGGCTTGCGCAGTAAGCTAATCGCCATCGCCCCAAGGAACACCACACTCAGCAACAACACCGCCCACAACCCGATCTTCTTCCAATTGGTCTCCGCCACCGCCGCCGTCGTGGCCGTCGAAGTCTGCGTCGCCACCACTTCCCCCTGCACCGCAGCCTTACCCAGCCCCGCCAACTTCTCCGGTTTGAAATCCGGAATCAGCGTCGCCAACGGCAGATTCGCTGTTTTCACCGTCGCATTGCCCACCGCCAGACTGTACGGCCCCTCGCCCCGCGCAAGGAAAATCACCTGGGTCGCGCGCACTGCATATTTCAGGCTCGGCGCCTGCTCACCCAGACCACCGCCGCGCTCATCCACCGTCAACTTCAACTGCTGCACGGTTTGCCCGTAGAGCTGCAATTCATTCTGCACCACGTCCTGGCCATTCTGCGTCAGGCGATACAGCAAACCGTTGCTCACTTCCTGCCACGGCAAGCTGCTTTCGCGGCGCCCGGCCAATGTCACCGGCGCCAGACTGTTCGGTTGTTTCAGCTCGACCTGCACGCGCTCGACGTTCAGCCCCATGGGCAACTGCCAGCTGTACTCGCCAGCCTTGGTGCTGCTGCCAGACAACGCTTGCGACCAGACCAACGGCAGCGGAACGTTGCGCGGATCGCTGCTTTTCAACTGTGCCGAGGTGATGGTCGGCGCCGAACTCGGCGAATCCCACAACAGGCGCAAATAGCGCGCGGATTGCCCCGGCAACGTCACTTCGTGCTGCTCGATGCGCTCATCGGAAAACGTCAGGCGCGCGACCTGGCCTTCGCCCCACGGCTGCCAGTGCTGCAAGTCATCACTGGCTTCGATGCTGAAACGCTGAAAGCCATCGCGCTCGCTGGTCCAGTCGAGGATCAATTGCTGCAACGGCGCCTTGATCGCGCTGGCATCGAGCAGCCAACCGCGCAGCACTTCCTCGCCCGCCTCCAGCTGACTCGACGGCTGCACTTCGACCAGTGTGCCGTTGGTGGTCGACTGCACGCGCACGTTCGGCACGTGTTCATTCGAATCGGCGGCGTTGTACAGCGGAAACCACTTCACCTCGTGCAACTGTCCATCGTCGCGGGTCTGCGCCGATTCGCGCGCCAAGGCGTACGCCTGCGCTTCGCCGGCGGCGTTGAACACGCGCAGGTCACTGAGATCGGTCTGGCGCGCCTGCAATTGCACATTCAGTGGCAGTTCGAGGCGATACCACGGCCCGTCGCCGCTGACCGACAGCGGCACCTGCGTGGCGAAGTCCGCCGGTTTTTCCTGGGCGCCGGCAGCCATCACCACGCCCAACGCCAACCAACCCAGATTCAGCATGCGACTCAAGATGAAACTCCTTCGGTGTCCGGGGCCGGTTTGTCCGCCGCCGGGTCAGCGTCGACGCGTTTGGGCGGCAGCGGTGCGAAATAGCCGACCACCAGCAGCAACACGCCCACGCCGATAAACGAGACGATCCGGGCGAGGCCGCCACGGTTGCTCAATTCGACAAAAATCAGTTTGGCCACGACCAGCGCAATCAGCGCCGCGCCGATCAGCCACACTTCGCGACGATGACGCAGATGCCCGCCGATCATCAGCCCCAGCGCCATCAGCGTCCAGACGATGGACAAGCCCGCCTGCACCAGCATCGAAGCGAGCAGCGTATCCAGCTCAAACGGAATCCCCGCCCAATGGTGCGCGGCGCGGGTGACCAACGCCGTGCAGAAGGCGAACAGCGAAACCCCGGCGATCAATTGCGTCGCGTATTCGGCGTAGTCCTGACGAATCGACAGCTGCGAAACCGCGCTGCGCGACCACACATAAACGCCGAACAGCGCGAACAGCAAACCCAACTCCAACGGGTTGAGCAGCGGCACGTACGGCAACGGTTCGGCATTGCCATCGCTGACGCCATTCGCCAGCCAGAACCACGCGAGCATCAGCACCGCCAACGGCGCAGCGGCGTACAAGCGGTACTCGCGGGCAAACACTGCGACCGGCCACGGCCAATTGCGCGGTGCCGCCGCCATCAACAGATACAGGCTCGGCAGAATCGCCCAGCCCAACCAGCGCCAGGCGTTGTATTGCTCGGACAACAACAGCAGGCCGTAGCGCAATTCCAGCGCCAGCACGCCGATCAATAGCCAGCAGCCGAGCACATGCGCGGTGCTCAAAGCGCGCGCCGGCAACATCGGCGCCAAGCGGCGCAGACTGAAGAAATGCACGGCGAACACTGCCGCCCACGCCAGCCAACCGAAATCGGCCGCCGGGTGATAACGCGAATGCCAGGCAGCGAGCAACACCAGCCCCGCCGCCGGAATCAGCAAGGTGCAAAGCAAACCCAGCGCCGGCCATTTCAGGCGCAGCGACAACACCGTCCACAACGCCACGCTCACCGCTGCAACCGACAGCAGCAACGTGCCTTGCAGATTCGGCGTAGCAAAACGCAGCACTTCACTGACCCACGCCAGCGCCCACCAACCCGCGCCCCAAACCAGCAAAACTTCGGACAAACGCTGCAAACTCAACGCATCGAACGCGGAAGCGTGATTGCCCAGTTGCAGGCGCCACGCACCGATCATCGCGGCCAGCCCCAGCACCAGCGGCGTCCAGAATCCGCCGTGGGCCAGCGGTTTCAGTCCTTCGCTGGACAGCGGCCCGAGCAGTTCCGGGCCTGCGAACAGAAACGCCGCGCCACCCATCAACTGCAATAAAAGACCGAAGACAAAACTCACGCGCTGCTTGAGGTACAGGCTCAGCCAGATGATCAACAAACCACTCGCGGCCCACACCGCGCTCGCGGTTTGCCACGGCAGCACGAACAGCACCGCCAGATTGATCAGCACCAGACCGGCCAACAACACCACCGACAAACCACGCAGCAGGCGCACATCGCTACGCACCATTTCATCGCGAGCCGCCAACAGCATGCCGGCGATCAACGCCAGACCAATCAGCGAAGCACTGAGCAAACCGCTCCAACCGGCGCTGAACACCGCCGCTGAATCCTCGCCCGCGCCTTGCAGACGCAAGAGGAACAAAGCGCCGCCGAGCAACTGCACAGCAAACGCGGTGAACAGGAACGTGCGCGACTGAATCCGCAGGCCGACGAACAACGTCACCAACCCGGCCAGCGCCCAACTGATCGCCGTGCCCTGCGTGAAGAAAAACAGCGGCGCCAGCAGGTAGAGGAAGGTCAGGCCCAGACAGGCCAACACTGGCAGGCCTTGGCGTTCCCATGGCGAAATCTGCTCCGCCGAGGCCTTGCGCAGTTGATAAAAGCTGAACAGCAAAGCGCTGCCGAGCATCAACGCGCCGAGCGGTGCACCGTCGAGCAGGCTGCTTTCGCCAACCCGCAATTGACTGAGAAACGCCAACGCCGAGCCCAGTTGCAGCAGCAACGCGAACGCCCGCGCGAACGGTCGATGCTGACGCAGACCGAGCCAGAAAATCCCCGCACCTTCCACGGCCCACGCCGCCGAAGTCCAGCGCGCATCCAGCCCCAGCGGAATCGCCAGACTGGCGAAAATCACCCCGAGCGCCAGACAGGTTTCGCCCAGCAACGCCGCGCGGCCACCCATCAACACCTTGGCCAGCGCCATGTAAATCACGCCGAGTGCCAGCGCGCTGAACGCGGCGGCGAACTCCAGATGCTGCACCAACGCAAACTGCAAACCGAAACCAATGATCGGCGGGCCGAACAGCATCGTCCCGTCGACGTAATCGCCCTTGCGCGCCGACCAGTGCAGCAAGGCATCACGGTCGCCGTCCGCCGGGGCATCGGGCATGTCGAGCAATTTGCGTCGGGCAAACAACAGGCCGATGCCGAGGTACATCAGGAAGAACAGAATCAGAAACGGCTCGGTGCTCCACAACAGCTCGGGCGCATACGAACGCAAGCCCCAGGCGAAACCGATGCCGAAGGTGCCGACGAAGCCGATCAGGTTGAGCAGACGCCAGGCCTTGAACCAGGCGATGGCGAGAATGCCGGCGTTGAGCAACGCGAAATAACTGAACAGAGCGACGTGGCTGCCGGCCCCGGTCGAGGTCAGGATCGGCGCGGCGAAACCGCCCAATGCGGCTGCGGCAGCCAGGCCCAGCGCATCCTGGGTGATCGCCAGAATCGCCGAGAACACCGTGACCGCGACCAGCAATCCAAGCGCGGCAGAAGGATCGAGCAGCGGATGCAGACGCATCGCCGCAAATACCGTCAGGTACAACACCGCGATCCCGGTGCCTTGCAGCATCAATGCGTAATTACTGTTGCGATTGCGTAGCCACCAGCCCAGCGCGAGCAAGCCCAGCGCGGCGGCTGCGACACCGGCGTAACGCAACTCGATCGGCACGACCATGCCTTCGGTGGCGTAACGCAGCAGGAACGCCAGACCGAAAAACAACAACACCACGCCGACGCGCAGCACGGTGTTACCGCCGAACAGCCAATTGCGCGCAGCACTGATGCCGCGCTCGATAAGGTTCGGGCCACGGGGTTCGGCGGGTTTTTGTGGTTCAGGAGTAACGGCGTCGAGATTCCAGACATCGGCAGGCAGCGGTTGGCTGGTTTCGCTGGCGACGGCGGAAATCGGTTCGAGTTCGGGGGGCAACTCCCAGACCAGTTCCGGTGCGGGGGCTTCTTCGACGGTTTTGGCGGGTTCTGCGACGGTCTCGGTTACCGGTGCTGCACTCGGTGGCGGGGCGGCACGAACCGGCGCACCTTCTAGCAAAAATAGCCGCTGCTCCACGCCCTGCAGCGCGACCTTCGCCTGTTCAAGTTGCTGCTGTTGCTCAGCCGCTTGCGAGCCAAGCCGAGCAATGCGCAGCGTCTGCCCGATCACCAGCCCCAGCAACGCGCCCAACAGCGCATCACTGAACGACTCGTCGAGCAGCCAGCCGAGCACCAGCCCGATCAACATGAACATCCATTGCATGGTCGATATCCCTAAGCAGCCCCAAGACGGGGCGAGTCCGGCGATTGCTTCAGTCTAGGCACAAACCCTGTGGGAGCGGTGTTGACTAGAGCAGCCGGTAACCGGCGCTCAGTATATCGATGCGGCCCAACAAACGTTGGGACTTGCGTAGATTTGTTGCGGAAAGTTACTCCAGCGCTTTCCAGATCTCCGTGGCGTACTCACGAATCGTCCGGTCTGACGAGAACCAGCCCATCCGCGCCGTGTTGAGCACCGCCGAACGCCACCAGTTGTTGCTGTCGTGCCAGTGCGCTTCAACGCGTTTCTGCGCTTCCCAGTACGAGTCGAAATCAGCGCAGACCAGAAAGCGGTCGTAATCCACCAGCGAGTCGATCAACCCGGTGTAGCGCGAAGTATCGTCTGGCGAGAACACCCCACTGCGGATCGCTTGCAACACATCGTTCAAACGATGCGACGCGGCGATGTCCGGCAAGGCGCTGAACTCGTGGTTCTGTTTACGCGCTTCCACCTGCTGCGCGCTGAGACCAAAGATAAACATGTGCTCGGCCCCGATGCGCTCGCACATTTCCACGTTGGCGCCGTCCAGCGTGCCGATAGTCAGCGCGCCGTTGAGGCCGAACTTCATGTTGCTGGTGCCCGACGCCTCGAAACCTGCAGTGGAGATCTGCTCGGACAAGTCCGCCGCCGGAATAATGCTCTCCGCCAGACTGACGTTGTAGTTGGGCAGGAACACCACTTTCAGCAGGCCACGCACCGTCGGATCGTTATTCACTACCCGGGCGATGTCGTTGGTCAGTTTGATGATCAGTTTGGCCTGGTGATAACTCGCCGCCGCTTTACCGGCGAAGATTTTCACCCGTGGCACCCAGTCGACTTCCGGCTCGGCGCGAATCGCCTGATACAACGCCACGGTGTGCAGCAGGTTGAGCAACTGGCGTTTGTATTCGTGGATCCGTTTGACCTGCACGTCGAACATCGCCGCCGGATTGACGGCAATGCCCAAGCGTTCATGAATCAGATAAGCCAGCGCTTTTTTGCTGTGCAGGCGCTGTTCGGCGAAAGCTTTGCGGAACGCGGGCTTCTCGGCGAACGGTTCAAGATCGAGCAAGCGCTCTTCCGCGTTATCCAGCAGATCCGGGCCCAATGCGTCGACCAGCATCGAAGTCAGTTCCGAGTTGGCCTGATACAGCCAGCGGCGGAAAGTAATGCCGTTGGTTTTGTTGTTGATCCGCTCCGGGTAGAGCTTGTGCAGTTCGGCGAACACGGTTTTACGCATCAGCTGCGTGTGCAATCCGGATACACCGTTGACGCTGTGCGAACCGAGGAACGCGAGGTTGCCCATGCGCACGCGGCGACCGTTGTCTTCTTCGATCAGCGACACGGCGCGGAGCACGTCGAAATCGTGAATGCCTTTGGCGCGCAGCGAATCGATGTGCTGGGCGTTGATCAGGTAAATGATCTGCATGTGCCGGGGCAGCATGCGTTCCATCAGGCCCACCGGCCAGGTTTCCAGCGCTTCCGGCAGCAGCGTGTGGTTGGTGTACGACAGCGTATCGACCGTCACTTGCCACGCCGCGTCCCACGCCACGTCGTAGACGTCGACCAGTTGTCGCATCAGTTCGGCGACGGCAATCGAAGGGTGGGTGTCGTTGAGCTGGATCGCGGCGTGATCACCCAGGGTCAGCACCGAGGTGTGCATGTTGCGATGGCGGCGCAGCAGATCCTGCAGCGAGGCGGCGACGAAGAAGTATTCCTGACGCAGGCGCAGCTCTTGCCCTGCTTCGGTGCTGTCTGCCGGGTAGAGCACGCGCGAGATACTTTCGGCGCGAGCAACCTCGGCGACGGCGCCCAAGTGGTCACCGGCGTTGAAGCGCTCAAGGTGCAAATCTTCCATGGCGCGGGCACGCCACAGGCGCAGCGTATTAACGCTTGCCCCGCGCCAGCCGACCACCGGCGTGTCGTAAGCGATCGCGCGGACAGTTTCTGCCGGCGACCAGACTTGTTTGGATTTGCCGCTGACGTCGGTGACGGTTTCAACGCTGCCGCCGAAGCCGATGGAGTAGACGACCTCTGGCCGCTCGAACTCCCACGGGTTACCGAAATCCAGCCAGTGCTCGGTCTGCTCCTGTTGCCAGCCGTCGACGATGGCCTGGCGGAACAAACCGTGTTCATAACGAATGCCGTAACCGTGGCCGGCGATGCCGAGGGTCGACATGCTTTCCATAAAGCACGCTGCGAGACGACCGAGGCCGCCGTTACCGAGCGCGGCATCGGGCTCCAGCAAGCGGATGCGTTCGAGGTCGACACCGAGTTCGGTCAGCGCTTCACGGGCAACGTCGAGCAGGCCGAGGTTGCTCAGGCTGTCGTAGAGCAAACGGCCGATGAGGAACTCCAGCGAGAGGTAATACACCCGCTTCTGGCCTTTGCGGTAGATCTGCCGGGTGTGATCCATCCAGTGCTCGACCATGTGATCGCGCGCAGCCAAAGCGATGGCTTCGAACCAGTCATGGTCGAAGGCGTGATCAGGGTCTTTGCCCACCGCGTAGGTGAGTTTGGTCAGGACGGCATCGCGGAATGCGGCCACCTCTGCTTCGCGAACTAGTGGTTCTTGAGTCATCAATGGGACCTCGAGCGAGCGGGAATTGTCTGAGCCTAGACGGTCTGACCGACGGTGAGGGCTCTGGTTCGGCAGTATTTCCTGAGACGGTGAGATGGCCCGGCATAACCCTGGCGGCTGGGCTAATGAATGCAGGGGCCGTGCCGAATTGTCCGGCAATGTGCCTGCATCGAGAAAAAATCTGGCGAAAGGTTGTTCAAAAATCCACCAGTCCCGGTATGATCGCGCGCCCTGATGCACACACGCCTGGTAACTCCCGATGATGAAGCCCAACCTGATTGCCGCCGCCGAGATCGATCGTCTCGATACGTGGGCAAAATATTCAGCCCCGATGTGCGGTTCCTGCATATCCAGCTGCTGCACGCTGCCGGTTGAGGTGAAGATCAAGGATCTGGTGCGCATCGGTGTGGTCGACGAGTTCGAACTCGGTGACCCGCCGAAGAACATCGCCAAGCGTTTGCAGAAGGAAGGCCTGGTTGAACGCTTCAATCAGAAGTCCGGCATCTTCACCCTGCAGCGCATGAGCAACAACGATTGCTACTACCTGGATCGTAAGAGCCGCCTGTGCACCATTTATGACAAGCGGCCGGATACCTGCCGCAATCACCCGAAGATCGGGCCACGTCCGGGGTATTGCGCGTACAAGCCGAAGGAAGTGGTGCGCGAGCAGAATTTCCGCGCGATCGAGAAGTTTTGATCTGACCTGAGATTTTCGGCGGCTGATCGGCCGCCTTCGCGAGCAAGCTTTGCTCCTACAAAGGCGAATCGTGCCGCGTAGGAGCAAAGCTTGCTCGCGAAGGGGCCAGTACAAACACCACACAAATCCCGGACAAACAAAAACGCCCCCGGTCTCGCGACCGGGGGCGTTTTCATTCAGCCTGAACTAATGACTCAGTTCTTGGCTTTCTTGGCAGCGCGGGTACGCTCGCTTTCGTCCAGGATCTTCTTGCGAAGACGGATGGACTTAGGAGTTACTTCGCACAGCTCGTCTTCCTGGATGTATTCCAGAGCCTGTTCCAGAGTGAACTTCACTGGTGGAACCAGAGCGATGGTTTCGTCTTTACCCGAAGCACGCATGTTGTCGAGCTTCTTGCCCTTGGTAGGGTTAACGCCCAGGTCGTTGTCACGGCTGTTCTGACCAACGATTTGACCGTTGTAGATCTCTTGACCGTGTTCTACGAACAGCTTGCCACGAGCCTGCAGGGTTTCCAGCGAGTAGGTCAGTGCCTTACCGGTTTCAACCGAAACCAGAACGCCGTTCTGACGGCCGGACATGTGGCCCGACTTGACGGTGTCGTAACGATCGAAGATCGAGGTCAGGATGCCAGCACCGTTGGTCAGGGTCAGGAACTGGTTACGGAAACCGATCAGACCGCGAGCAGGGATGTTGTATTCCAGACGAACACGGCCCTTACCATCCGGAACCATGTTGGTCAGGTCGCCTTTACGCAGACCCATCTCTTCCATGACCTTGCCCTGCGAATCTTCAGGGATGTCGATGGTCACGTTTTCGAACGGTTCTTGTTTAACGCCGTTCACTTCACGAATGATTACTTCCGGACGGCCCAGGGCCAGCTCGAAGCCTTCGCGACGCATGGTTTCGATCAGTACCGAGAGGTGCAGCTCACCACGGCCGGAAACCTTGAACTTGTCAGCCGAGTCGCCTTCTTCAACGCGCAGAGCAACGTTGTACAGCAGCTCTTTGTCTAGACGATCCTTGATGTTACGGGAGGTCACGAACTTGCCTTCTTTACCGCAGAATGGCGAGTCGTTTACCTGGAAGGTCATCGAAACGGTTGGCTCGTCAACGGTCAGAGGCTTCATCGCCTCAACAGTCAGCGGGTCGCACAGGGTGTCGGAGATGAACAGCGATTCCATACCGCTGATGCAAACGATGTCGCCTGCTGCAGCTTCTTCAACGTCGATACGGTGCAGACCGTGGTGACCCATCAGCTTCAGGATACGACCGTTGCGACGCTTGCCGTCGGCACCGATAGCAACAACCGGGGTGTTCGGCTTGACGCGACCACGAGCGATACGGCCAACGCCGATAACACCCAGGAAGCTGTTGTAGTCCAGTGCGGAGATCTGCATCTGGAACGCGCCTTCACGGTCGACTTTAGGGGCCGGAACGTGATCGACAACCGCTTGGTACAGCGGGGTCATGTCTTCAGCCATGTCGGTGTGATCCAGACCGGCAATGCCGTTCAGGGCCGAGGCGTAAACAACCTGGAAGTCCAGTTGTTCTTCGGAAGCACCGAGGTTGTCGAACAGGTCGAAGATCTGATCCAGAACCCAGTCCGGACGCGCGCCTGGACGGTCAACCTTGTTGATGACCACGATTGGACGCAGGCCGGCTTCGAAAGCCTTCTTGGTCACGAAACGGGTTTGCGGCATAGGGCCGTCTTGAGCGTCAACCAGCAGCAGAACGGAGTCAACCATCGACATTACGCGTTCAACTTCGCCGCCGAAGTCGGCGTGGCCCGGGGTGTCCACGATGTTGATGTGGTAGCCGTTCCAGTTGATGGCGGTGTTTTTCGCCAGAATGGTAATACCGCGCTCTTTTTCCTGGTCGTTGGAGTCCATCACGCGCTCGTCGTTGAGCTCGTTGCGCTCCAGAGTGCCGGATTGACGCAGGAGTTTGTCTACCAGGGTGGTTTTACCATGGTCAACGTGGGCAATGATGGCGATGTTACGTAGATTTTCGATCACTTGTGTATCTCGATCAGAGGATTCGGTTTGCTGACAAGTCTTGGCAGCGATTAGCAGTAGTGTCCGGCATGGCCGTTACAGCTTGACGGCGGTGTCGGGGGGCCGGTGACGCAGGCCACAGGCAAACAGCCCCGGGCACTTAGCTCGGTCGATAAACGCGCACATTGGCATGCCCCTCACTGAGCAAATGGTGAGCATGCAGGCGACTCATCACGCCTTTGTCGCAATACAGCAGGTACTGGCGAGTCGGATCCAGCTCCTTGAAACGAGCGTTCACTGCGTAGAACGGCATCGTCTGTACTTCTACGCCAGCGAGTTCCAGCGGCTCATCCTCGGCGGCATCCGGGTGACGGATGTCGATCACGATCTGGCCGGCCAGTGCTTCGCTGACTTCTTCAATCTGTACGTCCTGGCCCAATTCGTCGATCACGCGATCGATCGGCACCAGTTTGGCGTTTTCGAGCGCACGCTCGAGCACCGCCATGTCGAATTCTTTCTCTTCGTGCTCAACGCGACCGCGTTTGGCGGCGGTCTTCGGGTTGACCGAAATGACCCCGCAGTATTCCGGCATGTGCCGGGCGAAATCGGCGGTGCCGATTTCATTGGCCGTGTCGATGATGTCCTGCTTGTGCGCCACGATCAGCGGGCGCAGGACAAGCTTGTCGGTCACGCAGTCGATCACCGACAGGTTCGGCAACGTCTGGCTCGACACCTGGGAGATCGCTTCGCCGGTGACCAGCGCTTCGATCTGCAGGCGGTCAGCGATGTTGGACGCCGCGCGCAACATCATACGCTTCAATACGACGCCCATATGACTGTTATCGACTTTGCCGAGAATTTCGCCGAGAACTTCTTCGAACGGAACACTGACAAATAGCACGCGTTGCGAGCTGCCGTACTTCTTCCAGATGAAATGCGCGACTTCCATAACGCCCAATTCATGGGCGCGACCGCCCAGATTGAAGAAACAGAAGTGGGTCATCAGGCCGCGACGAATGATCTGGTAGGCCGCAACGGTCGAGTCAAAGCCGCCGGACATCAATACCAGCGTCTGCTCCAAGGCGCCGAGCGGGTAACCGCCGATGCCGTTGTGCTGGCTGTGAATCACAAACAACCGTTTGTCGCGAACTTCGATACGGACTTCGATTTCCGGCGATTTCAGGTCAATCCCGGCAGCACCGCACTCACGACGCAGCTTGCTGCCGACGTATTTTTCGACGTCCATCGAGCTGAACGCGTGCTTGCCGGCACGCTTGCAACGCACCGAAAAGATCTTCCCGGCCAGCGCATCGCCGTAGTGCTCTTTGCACTTCTCGGTGATGTCGTCGAAGTCGCCCAGCGGGTACTCGTCGATCTGCAGAAAGTGCGCGATGCCCGGCATGCAGGTCAGGCGCTCACCCATCTCTTTCAAGGCTTTGGCGTCGGTAATGCGGGTGTCCAGCTCGAGATTGTCCCACACACCGTTCACCACCACGGCCGGGTCCAGGTCGCGGAGCACGGTGCGGATGTTCTTGGCCAACTGGCGGATGAATTTCGTCCGGACAGGTCGGCTTTTGATGGTGATCTCGGGGAAGACTTTTACGATTAGTTTCATGAAAACAGCGCGCGAACGGCCAGCCGAAAAAGGGGGGCGCGGATTATAGCGGAAATTGCTCAAGGTTTAACCAGTTAATGTGCAGAAGGTTTTGTCTGCACCAAAACGGGTCATTTTCGATTAAGGACGCTACATTAGGGGGCGAGATTTGCAGCATTAAGACGCTTTGCACCTTAATAAGCGTGAATTTGGGGCAAAAAACCCATGCTGGGGCACTGGCATGCAATTTGCTCCCTTGTGAGGCAGGTTGCCTTGGCAGAGTATTCGCGCCGGCATCACCCACATTTAAGGGCATCCACTACCAAGCCCGAAGCCACCCGGAGGACATATGTCGAAGACGGTTCAACTCATCAAAGATCATGACGTCAAGTGGATTGATCTGCGCTTCACGGACACCAAAGGTACTCAGCACCACGTGACCATGCCGGCTCGCGATGCTTTGGACGACGACTTCTTCGAAGTCGGCAAAATGTTCGACGGCTCCTCCATCGCTGGCTGGAAAGGCATCGAAGCCTCCGACATGATCCTGATGCCGGTTGACGAAACTGCCGTTCTCGACCCGTTCACCGAAGACGCCACCCTGATCCTGGTGTGCGACATCATCGAACCTTCGAGCATGCAAGGCTACGACCGCGACCCACGTGCGATCGCCAAGCGCGCCGAAGAACACCTGAAAGCCACCGGTATCGGTGACACCGTATTCGCCGGTCCAGAGCCAGAATTCTTCATCTTTGACTCGGTGAAATTCAAGTCGGACATTTCCGGCTCGATGTTCAAGATCTACTCCGAGCAAGGTTCGTGGATGTCCGACCAGGACATCGAAGGCGGCAACAAGGGTCACCGTCCAGGCGTCAAAGGCGGCTACTTCCCTGTTCCACCGTTCGACCACGACCACGAAATCCGTACCTCCATGTGCAACGCACTGGAAGAAATGGGCCTGACCGTTGAAGTTCACCACCACGAAGTGGCGACTGCCGGCCAGAACGAAATCGGCGTCAAGTTCAACACCCTGGTGAAGAAAGCCGACGAAACCCAAACCCTCAAGTACGTTGTACACAACGTTGCTGACGCTTACGGCCGCACCGCGACCTTCATGCCGAAGCCACTGTACGGCGACAACGGTTCGGGCATGCACGTACACATGTCGATCTGGAAAGACGGCAAAAACACCTTCGCAGGTGAAGGCTATGCCGGCCTGTCCGATACCGCTCTGTACTTCATCGGCGGCATCATCAAACACGGTAAGGCCCTGAACGGCTTCACCAACCCGGCGACCAACTCGTACAAGCGTCTGGTACCAGGCTTCGAAGCTCCGGTCATGCTGGCCTACTCGGCTCGCAACCGTTCCGCTTCGATCCGTATTCCTTACGTGTCGAGCCCGAAAGCCCGCCGTATCGAAGCCCGCTTCCCGGATCCGGCTGCCAACCCGTACCTGGCCTTCGCAGCACTGCTGATGGCTGGTCTGGACGGTATCCAGAACAAGATCCACCCTGGCGACGCTGCTGACAAAAACCTGTACGACCTGCCGCCTGAAGAGGCGAAAGAGATCCCACAAGTTTGCGGCAGCCTGAAAGAAGCCCTGGAAGAGCTGGACAAGGGCCGCGCGTTCCTGACCAAGGGCGGCGTATTCTCCGACGACTTCATCGACGCTTACATCGCGCTGAAATCGGAAGAAGAAATCAAGGTTCGCACCTTCGTACACCCACTGGAATATGAGCTGTACTACAGCTGCTGATCCGGTAGCGCCGCGTTCCGTGGCGTGAGTGAAAGAGGCCTCCTTCGGGAGGCCTTTTTTATTGCAGATCAAAAGATCGCAGCCTTCGGCAGCTCCTACATCGATCCCTGTAGGAGCTGCCGAAGGCTGCGATCTTTTGACTTTGTTTTTCAATTCCAATTGTTAACAGCTTGGGCCTCTCGCCCACCCTGACCTATGCTGCACCCCATCGCTTTCAATCCCGGTCGATTTCATGGGTCGCACCTTTCTCTACATTCTATTGTTGATCGCCCTGCCCGCCGCCGCGCAGATCTACAAGTACACCGATGCCAACGGCAACACGGTCTACAGCGATCACTCGCCGGACGGCGTACAGGCGCAGCCCGTGGAGTTGCCGCCGCTCAATCGCGTCGAGCCGCAAGCGCCGAGCGCACCCTCTGCGCCCGTCAGCGACAACCGTGAACCTCAGCGCAACGCCTACGACATCCTCGAACTCGCCGG
Organism: Pseudomonas rustica; assembly: GCF_049959085.1. Classification (NCBI taxonomy): domain Bacteria; kingdom Pseudomonadati; phylum Pseudomonadota; class Gammaproteobacteria; order Pseudomonadales; family Pseudomonadaceae; genus Pseudomonas; species Pseudomonas rustica. The sequence goes on from NZ_CP188200.1 coordinate 5,227,864, forward strand.
GCTGCCCACCGAAGAAGCCCTGCGCGCGAACAACGGCACCTTCACCGTCAACGTGCTGATCAAGCCACGGCTGCAACCGCCGCATCAATTAAGGCTGGTACTCGATGACGAACCCTACGGCCAGCCAAGCAATGTGCCGATCCTGCAATTGGTCAACGTCGATCGCGGCGAGCATCGCCTCGCCGTGCAGGTCATCGACGGTCAGACGATCATTCAACAGAGCCCGCCAGTCGCCCTCAGCGTACAACGGGTGCACACGCCATGATCCGCACGTGGCTGATCGTCGCGATGGCGCTGGTGACACTGCAGGCCTCAGCCGAGGTGTTCACTTACATTGATTCGCAAGGTAACCGCGTCTACACCGATCAACCGCGCAGCAACGCCAAGCGCGTACCGATCGCGACCAGCAATCGCATGTCCGCCAATCCAACCGCTGCCGCACCGATCACCACCGCAAAAAAATCCCCGGAACAACCACCCTTCCACTACGACATGCTGCGCATTCTGGTGCCCGAACCCGATGCGACGATTCGCAGCAGCGCCGGCGAAATCATCGTCAGCGTCACCAGCGAACCCGGCCTGCAACGTGGTCACCGCTATCGCCTATTACTGGACGGCCAGTCCACCGGCGAACCCGGCCTGAGCCCTGTGTTCCCGCTGAACAACATTGATCGCGGCAGCCACAATCTCTCGGTTGAAATCCTCGATTTGGAGGGCCGCACCGTCGAACGCACCGCCAACCAGCCGTTCCACATGTTGCGCATTTCCCTCGCGCAGAAACGCCAGGTCAAACCCTGCGTCGCCGACGACTACGGCGTACGTCCGGAATGCCCCTTGAAAGACAAACCGCCCGAGCCGAAAAACCCCTTCCTGCGTTTCTTCTAACGCCGCTCAGCTTTGCGCACTATATTGGTGCAATAGCCTGCACCGTACTCACATTCCAACCCATTTTGGTTCGAAACTACCCGCGAGAGCTGGCCCAGTGCCACGTAAACGAGCGTCAAACGCCTGTTTCAGGGGTTAAGCGCTTCTTTTCAGAGCCTTGGTTTGTTTTTTGCATTTTGCCGATACCGACGCTTGCTTGTTGCGCACGCTCCGCCCCCAAAAGAGGCTCCGATGACTATTAGCGACGCAATCCACCGTTTGCTGCTCGACAACCTGACCACCGCCACCATCCTGCTCGACGCCGAATTGCGCCTCGAGTACATGAACCCGGCGGCGGAGATGCTGCTCGCCATCAGCGGGCAGCGTAGCCATGGGCAATTCATCAGCGAGCTGTTCACAGAATCCACCGAAGCGCTGAATTCGTTGCGCCAAGCGGTAGAGCAGGCGCATCCGTTCACCAAGCGCGAAGCGATGCTCACCGCCCTCACCGGCCAGACGCTGACCGTGGATTACGCGGTGACGCCGATCCTCAGCAACGGCGCGACCATGCTCCTGCTGGAAGTGCATCCGCGTGATCGCTTGCTGCGGATCACCAAGGAAGAGGCGCAAATTTCCAAACAGGAAACCAGCAAAATGCTGGTGCGCGGCCTCGCCCACGAAATCAAGAATCCGCTGGGCGGCATCCGTGGCGCCGCGCAATTGCTCGCCCGCGAACTGCCGGAAGAAAGCCTGCGCGATTACACCAACGTGATCATTGAAGAGGCCGATCGCCTGCGCAATCTGGTCGACCGCATGCTCGGCTCGAACAAGTTGCCGTCGCTGGCGATGTGCAACATTCACGAAGTGCTGGAACGCGTTTGCCATCTGGTCGAAGCGGAAAGTCAGGGCTGCATCACCTTGGTGCGTGATTACGACCCAAGCATTCCCGACGTGCTGATCGACCGCGAACAAATGATTCAGGCGGTGCTGAATATCGTGCGCAATGCCATGCAGGCAATCAGCAGCCAGAACGAGCTGCGTCTGGGCCGCATCAGCCTGCGCACCCGCGCCATGCGCCAGTTCACCATCGGCCACGTCCGCCATCGTCTGGTGACCAAAATCGAGATCATCGACAACGGCCCGGGGATCCCTGCGGAACTTCAAGAAACCATTTTCTTTCCCATGGTCAGCGGACGCCCGGACGGTACCGGACTCGGCCTGGCCATTACCCAGAACATCATCAGCCAGCACCAGGGCCTGATCGAGTGTGACAGCCATCCAGGCCACACCACCTTCTCGATCTTTCTGCCACTGGAACAAGGAGCCACATCGACATGAGCCGTAGTGAAACCGTGTGGATCGTCGATGACGACCGTTCTATCCGTTGGGTTCTGGAAAAGGCCTTGCAGCAGGAAGGCATGACCACCCAGAGCTTCGACAGCGCCGATGGCGTGATGAGTCGGCTGGCCCGTCAGCAGCCTGACGTGATCATTTCCGACATCCGTATGCCGGGTGCCAGCGGTCTGGATCTGTTGGCGCGGATTCGCGAGCAGCACCCACGGTTGCCGGTCATCATCATGACCGCTCACTCCGATCTGGACAGCGCTGTCGCCTCGTATCAGGGCGGCGCGTTCGAGTACCTGCCGAAGCCGTTCGACGTTGATGAAGCGGTGTCGCTGGTCAAACGTGCCAACCAGCATGCGCAAGAACAGCAAGGCCTGGAAGTCGTACCGGCGCTGACCCGCACCCCGGAAATCATCGGCGAAGCGCCGGCGATGCAGGAAGTGTTTCGCGCCATCGGGCGCTTGAGCCACTCCAACATCACCGTGCTGATCAACGGCGAATCAGGCACTGGTAAAGAACTGGTCGCCCACGCCCTGCACCGCCACAGCCCGCGCGCGGCCTCGCCGTTTATCGCGCTGAACATGGCGGCGATCCCCAAGGATCTGATGGAGTCCGAGCTGTTCGGTCACGAGAAAGGCGCCTTCACCGGTGCGGCGAATTTGCGTCGCGGCCGCTTTGAACAGGCTGACGGTGGCACGCTGTTCCTCGATGAAATCGGCGACATGCCGGCGGATACGCAAACCCGTTTGCTGCGGGTTCTGGCCGACGGCGAGTTCTATCGCGTTGGCGGGCATGTGCCGGTCAAGGTCGATGTGCGCATCATCGCCGCGACGCACCAGAATCTGGAAACCCTGGTGCACGCCGGCAAATTCCGTGAAGACTTGTTCCATCGCCTCAACGTGATCCGCATCCACATCCCGCGCCTGTCGGATCGTCGTGAAGACATTCCGACCCTGGCCAAACACTTCCTCAGCCGCGCCGCGCAAGAACTGGCGGTCGAGCCGAAGCTGCTGAAAAGCGAGACCGAGGAATACCTGAAAAACCTGCCGTGGGGCGGCAACGTGCGTCAGCTGGAGAACACCTGCCGCTGGATCACGGTGATGGCGTCCGGACGCGAAGTGCACATCAGCGACCTGCCGCCGGAACTGCTGAACCTGCCGCAGGATTCGGCGCCAGTGACCAATTGGGAGCAGGCGCTGCGCCAGTGGGCCGACCAAGCCTTGGCGCGCGGCCAGTCGAGTTTGCTCGACAGCGCGGTGCCGGCGTTTGAGCGAATCATGATCGATACGGCGCTGAAGCACACGGCCGGACGTCGGCGTGATGCGGCGGTGTTGTTGGGTTGGGGGCGTAATACCCTGACGCGCAAGATCAAGGAATTGGGGATGAAGGTTGATGGGGCGGATGAGGATGAGGGGGATGAGGGCTGATCAGCCTTTGAATCTTCGCTGACAGTCACATCCATTCGCGAGCAGGCTCGCTCCCACAGGGGATTGCATTCCAACTGTGGGAGCGAGCCTGCTCGCGAAGCTTTTAGGGCCACCGTGCACCGCATGGATGCACGATGACCTCTGATCGCGCACAGCCGTATCACCCCAATCGCGTCGGAAAACACCAGAAAACTCACCATCCAAAAACACGAAAGCCCCGAATCCCGGGGCTTTCGCGTTTCTGCTCAGCTTTTTTGTTTCAACAAATTAAAACCTGGCACGCGCCCTGCAATACCTCTTACAGGTGATTCGTTTCACCACCCGTTTCGGGGACCTTGGTACAGGCAGGCCGGGGATTCCCCTCTTTACACCGGGCGCAGATCGCCACGCGATGCGCCCACCCTTTTGGGATCCTTGGTACAGGCAGGCCGGGGGTTCCCTCTTTATACCGGACCGACGCGATACGCGAAGTCCACCCCGTTTTGGGAACCCTGATACAGGCAGGTCAGGGATTCCCGCTTTTATTACTCGCGGAGATGGATCTCCAGCCGCCAGCGGTCATCGACCTTGCTGCCGGCCCAGTCTCCTTGCAGCGGCCGCGCCGCCAGCACCGTCAGCAACAACCCTCCGTCACTCGCTCGCGTCCGCCAGTTCACGTCCTTACCGTTGAGCTTGAGCTGGCCTTTCTGCGCCCGTCCTTCGGCCTGAAACAGCAGCGCCACGGTGCCATCGATGATCTCACCGTGCAGCTTCGGCTCATTGTTGAACCACACCACCAAACCGCCGTCAGTCACTTCGACTTGCTGCAGCACACTGGGATCCGGCGTGGTCAGACGACCAATCATCAAGCCGATCATCATGCCGACAATCGCCAGCGAACCGATCACTCGCGGGAATAGTTTCGAACGCCGGTCTGCTTGCGGCGTAGAATGCGCGTCATCTTTACCTTCGGAGCCGTGCATGTTTCACGTCATCCTTTTTCAACCAGAAATTCCGCCGAATACCGGCAACGTTATCAGGCTGTGCGCCAACAGCGGCTGCCACCTGCATTTGATCGAACCGCTGGGCTTCGAGATGGACGACAAGCGCTTGCGCCGTGCCGGTCTCGACTACCACGAATATGCCACGCTGCAGCGCCATGCCGACCTCGCCAGTTGCCTGGAGAGCATCGGCAACCCTCGGGTGTATGCGTTCACCACCAAGGGCTCGCGGCCGTTTCATGATGCGGCGTTTGTCCCGGGTGATGCGTTCATCTTCGGCCCGGAAAGCCGTGGCTTGCCGCCGGAAGTGCTCGACGCCCTTGCGCCGGATCAGCGCCTGCGTCTGCCGATGCGTGAAGGCTGCCGTAGCCTGAACCTGTCCAACACCGTGGCGGTCGCCGTGTACGAAGCCTGGCGCCAGAACGACTTTAAATAACACCACAAAACCGCAGTTCCTGACTCCACTGTAGGAGCTGCCGAAGGCTGCGATCTTTTGATCCTGCTTTTCAAGATCAAGATCAAAAGATCGCAGCCTGCGGCAGCTCCTACATGAGACGAGTATTTCAGCCCAAGAAAAAAGCGCCTGTTACGGCGCTTTTTTTCTTTGTAGCCCAGACCGTTTACTGAACGGTTGGCGTCTCGCCGCTTTCCTGCATGCGCTGCAGCTCTTGCGCGTACAGGGCGTCGAAGTTCACCGGAGCCAGCATCAGGGCCGGGAACGAACCACGGGTGACCAGGCTATCCAGGGTTTCGCGGGCGTACGGAAACAGGATGTTCGGGCAGAACGCACCCAGGGTGTGGCTCATCGAAGCCGCGTCGAGGTTCTTGATCAGGAAGATACCGGCCTGTTGCACTTCAGCGATGAAAGCAACTTCTTCACCGTTTTTCACGGTGACGGACAGGGTCAGCACGACTTCGTAGAAATCACCTTCCAGCGCTTTCTGACGAGTGTTCAGATCCAGACCGACCGCCGGATCCCACTGCTGGCGGAAGATCGCCGGGCTTTTCGGGGCTTCGAAGGACAGGTCGCGTACATAGATGCGCTGCAAGGAGAATTGCGGTGCGGTTTCTTCTTCGCTGGCTGCAGTGTTCTGTTGGTCAGTCATCTCAGATCCTTTCTGATCTTGGGTCTTTTAGGGAGTGCTGTACGTGGGTGCAGCCGTTCAGGCCTTGAGCAGCGCGTCGAGTTTGCCGGCGCGCTCCAGGGCAAATAAATCATCACAACCGCCGATGTGCTTGCTGCCGATCCAGATCTGCGGAACGGACGTGCGCCCCGCTTTCTGGGCCATTTCGGCGCGCACCTGCGGCTTGCCATCGACCTTGATCTCTTTGAAGGCCACGCCTTTGTTCTCGAGCAAATACTTGGCTCGGGAGCAATAAGGGCAGTAGTCGCTGGAGTAGACGATGACTTCGCTCATTTATTTCACCAGCGGCAGGTTGTCGCCTTTCCAGCTGGAGATCCCGCCGGACAGCTTGGCGGCGGTAAAGCCGGATTTCATCAGTTCGCGGGCGTGAGTGCCGGCGGTCTGGCCCAGGGCGTCGACCAGAATGATGGTCTTGGTCTTGTGCTTTTCCAGCTCGGCGGTGCGCGCAGCCAGTTTGTCCTGGGGAATGTTGATCGCGCCAACGATGTGGCCGGCAGCGAAATCCTTGGCCGGACGGATGTCCACCACCACGCCTGCGTCTTTATTGACCAGCGCAGTCAGTTCGCCGGTGCTCAGGCTTTTACCGCCGCCCTGCATCGTGTGCGCCAGCAGCAGAGCCAGCAGTACGACGAAGATACCGACAAGAATGTAGTGGTTAGTGGCAAATTCAATCAGGTGAGCAACCATCGAAGGAGGTTCCAGGGCGTTAAAATGTCGGCCAGTATACACAGCCACTATGGTCGGCCAAACCCCGTCCGGCGGTGACGCGGTCGGAACTTAGCTTTAAACTCCAACTCCCTTTTCCATCGCCCTCTTCTTTATTAGCCACGAGTGGATTCCATGACTACCACGCCTAAACCTTTGGTCCTGATGATTCTCGACGGCTTCGGTCACAGCGAAAGCCCCGAATCCAACGCCGTTTTTGCGGCGAAGAAGCCCGTCCTTGATCGCCTGTGGGCCACCGTGCCAAACGGCTTGATCTCGGGCAGCGGCATGGACGTCGGTCTGCCGGACGGCCAGATGGGCAACTCCGAAGTCGGCCACATGAACCTCGGCGCCGGCCGCGTGGTGTATCAGGACTTCACCCGCGTGACCAAGTCGATCCGCGACGGCGAATTCTTCGAGAACCCGACCATCTGCGCCGCTGTGGATAAAGCCGTGGCCGCCGGTAAAGCCGTGCACTTCATGGGTCTGCTCTCCGATGGCGGCGTGCACAGCCACCAGGATCACCTGATCGCCATGGCCGAACTGGCCTTCAAGCGCGGCGCTGAAAAAATCTACCTGCACGCTTTCCTTGATGGCCGCGATACGCCGCCGAAAAGCGCTGCGTCGTCGATCGAATTGCTCGATGCAACCTTCCAGGCACTGGGCAAGGGCCGCATCGCCAGCATCATCGGCCGCTACTTCGCAATGGATCGTGACAACCGCTGGGATCGCGTCGCTCAGGCCTACAACCTGATCGTCGACGGCAACAGCGAATTCAACGCCGCCACCGCGCAGGAAGGTCTCGAAGCGGCTTACGCTCGCGGCGAGAGCGACGAATTCGTCAAAGCCACGACCATTGGTGAGCCGGTGAAAGTTGAAGACGGCGATGCTGTGGTGTTCATGAACTTCCGCGCCGACCGGGCCCGCGAGCTGACCCGCGTATTCGTCGAAGACGATTTCAAGGACTTCGAGCGCGCACGCCAGCCGAAACTGGCCGGGTTCGTCATGCTGACCCAATACGCGGCAAGCATCCCGGCACCGTCGGCATTCGCCGCGGGCAGCCTGGAAAACGTGCTGGGCGATTACTTGGCGAAGAATGGCAAAACCCAGCTGCGCATCGCTGAAACCGAGAAATACGCGCACGTGACCTTCTTCTTCTCCGGTGGTCGTGAAGAGCCGTTCCCGGGCGAAGAGCGCATTCTGATCCCGTCGCCGAAAGTCGCCACTTACGACTTGCAGCCGGAAATGAGCGCGCCGGAGGTCACCGACCGCATCGTTGAAGCCATCGAAAACCAGCGTTTCGACGTGATCGTGGTCAACTACGCCAACGGCGACATGGTCGGCCACAGCGGTGTGTTCGACGCGGCGGTGAAAGCGGTTGAATGCCTCGACACTTGCGTCGGTCGCATCGTTGAAGCACTGGAAAAGGTCGGCGGTGAAGCGCTGATCACGGCTGACCACGGCAACGTCGAAAAAATGGCCGACGAAGAAACCCACCAGGCGCACACCGCGCACACCACCGAGCCGGTGCCGTTCATTTATGTCGGCAAGCGTGATCTGAAAGTGCGTGAAGGCGGCGTGCTGGCGGATGTGGCACCGACCATGCTGAAGCTGCTGGGTCTGGAAAAACCGGCGGAGATGACCGGCACTTCCATCCTGGTGTAAACCACACCTAACCTTGTGGGAGCGAGCCTGCTCGCGAATACGGTGGATCAGTCGACAGCGATGTCGCCTGACACACTGCTTTCGCGAGCAGGCTCGCTCCCACATTGGTTTTGGAGTGTTTTTCAGGCCAGTTATCACACAGCCCCAATTGGGCGTTTTTTTTGCAGCCTCGGGCGGGCATACTAGGCCGTCCCTTACCCTGGTGCCGCCCGCCCCTATGCTTCGCGTCCTGATCGCCCTCGCTCTGACCTGCCTGCTCCAACCGGCCTTCGCTGACGAGCGCGCGCAAACCCAACAGCAGTTGGACGCCACGCGTCAGGACATTGCCGAGCTGAAAAAGCTGCTGGGCAAAGTCCAGGAAGAAAAATCCGGCGTGCAGAAAGAGCTCAAGGGCACGGAAACCGAGCTGGGCAAGCTGCAGAAGCAGGTCGATGCGCTGCAGAAAGAACTGCAGAAAAGCGAATCCGAGCTGCAGCGACTCGATGCAGAGAAAAAAAAACTCCAGAGCGCGCGCACTGAACAGCAACGACTGATCGCCATTCAGGCCCGTGCGGCTTATCAGAACGGTCGGCAGGAGTACCTCAAGCTGCTGCTCAACCAGCAGAATCCCGAGAAATTCGCCCGCACCCTCACCTATTACGATTACCTGAGCCAGGCCCGCCTGGAGCAGTTGAAGAACTTCAACGAAACCCTGCGCCAACTGGCCAATGTCGAACAGGACATCGCCGCGCAACAGGCGCAATTGCTGGTGCAGAAAAGCAGCCTCGACACCCAGCGCGACGAACTGGAGAAAGTCCGCAAGGAACGTCAGCAGGTGCTCGCCAAGCTCAATGACGACGTAAAGGCCCGCGATCAGAAACTCGCCGCACGCGAGCAGGATCAGGCAGACCTGTCTAAAGTCCTTAAAACCATTGAAGAAACCCTGGCCCGTCAGGCCCGTGAGGCAGAAGAAGCGCGGCAGAAAGCGCTGATCGCCCAGCAGGAAGCGGAAAAAAAGCGCTTGCGTGAGGCGCAGGCGGAAAACACCGACGCCCCACGAAAACCCGCCAAATCGACGCCCGGCGCGCTGGTTTCCAGCAGCGGCGAGACCTTCGGTGGCGCTTTTGCTGCAACCCGGGGAAAACTTCCTTGGCCGGTTGATGGTCGACTACTGGCGCGCTTCGGTGAAAGCCGTGGCGACGACGCCCGTACCAAGTGGGATGGCGTAATGATCAGCGCCGCCGCCGGCAGCCAGGTGCATGCCGTGCACGGCGGGCGCGTGGTGTTCGCCGACTGGTTGCGTGGCGCCGGGCTGCTGGTGATCCTCGATCACGGCAACGGTTTTTTGAGTCTTTACGGCCACAACCAGACGCTGCTCAAGTCAGCAGGTGACGTGGTCAAAGCCGGTGAGTCGATTTCCACTGTCGGTAACAGTGGCGGTCAGGACACATCGGCGCTGTATTTCGCAATTCGTCAGCAGGGTCACCCGAGTGATCCGGCGCAATGGTGCCGCGCGCAAGGATAGGCGTTGAGTCACCTACATTAGGAGTTCGTTCGACATGCTGCATTTGTCCCGTCTTACCTCGCTGGCCCTGACGATCGCCCTGGTGATCGGCGCGCCTCTGGCGTTCGCCGCTCAACCGGCTCCGGCCGTCGCTCCGGCAGGCACAGCCGCGACCTCCAAGGCGCCGTTGCCGCTGGAAGAGTTGCGCACCTTTGCCGAGGTCATGGATCGGATCAAAGCCGCTTACGTCGAGCCGGTGGACGACAAAACCCTGCTGGAAAACGCGATCAAGGGCATGCTCAGCAACCTTGATCCGCACTCGGCCTACCTCGGCCCAGAGGACTTTACCGAACTGCAGGAAAGCACCAGCGGTGAGTTCGGCGGGCTGGGTATCGAAGTCGGCGCTGAAGACGGCTTCATCAAAGTCGTCTCGCCAATCGACGACACCCCGGCATCGAAGGCCGGCATTCAGGCCGGTGACTTCATCGTCAAGATCAACGGCCAGCCGACTCGCGGCCAGACCATGACCGAAGCCGTCGACAAAATGCGCGGCAAGATCGGCCAGAAAATCACCCTGACCCTGGTGCGCGATGGCGGCACGCCGTTCGACGTGACCCTGGCGCGTGCAGTGATTCAGGTGAAGAGCGTCAAGGCGCAGTTGCTGGAAACCGGCTATGCGTACATCCGCATCACCCAGTTCCAGGTCAAGACCGGCGAAGAGGTCTCCAAGGCTCTGGCCAAGCTGCGCAAGGACAACGGCAAGAAGCTCAACGGCATCATTCTCGACCTGCGTAACAACCCCGGCGGCGTGTTGCAGGCAGCGGTGGAAGTGGTCGACCACTTCATCACCAAAGGCCTGATCGTTTACACCAAGGGTCGCATCGCCAACTCCGAACTGCGCTTCTCCGCCACCGGCAAAGACGAAAGCGAAGCGGTGCCAATGGTGGTGTTGATCAACGGTGGCAGCGCCTCGGCCTCGGAAATCGTCGCCGGCGCCTTGCAGGATCAGAAACGCGCCGTGGTCATGGGCACCACCAGTTTCGGCAAGGGCTCGGTACAAACCGTGCTGCCGCTGAACAACGACCGCGCGCTGAAGATCACCACCGCGCTGTACTTCACGCCGAACGGCCGCTCGATTCAGGCGCAGGGCATCGTCCCGGACATCGAAGTGCGCAAAGCGAAGATCACCAACGAGGCGGACGGCGATTACTTCAAAGAAGCCGACCTGCAAGGTCACTTGGGTAACGGCAACGGCGGCGCCGACAAACCGACCGGCTCGGGCGCCAAGCCTAAAGCCATGCCGCAGGATGATGACTACCAATTGGCCCAGGCCCTGAGCCTGCTCAAAGGGCTGAGCATTACGTCCGGCCGTTGAGGATGTCTTTGCGTTTCGTCTTCGTTCTGTTGTGCTGTCTGGCGGGTGCTGCTCATGCAGAGCCCGTCAGCCCAACGCCTCACAAGGCCTACCTGAGTCTGATCATCGATGACCTGGGGCAAAACCTGCCCAGGGATCGCCGCGTGCTGGCCCTGCCCGGCCCGGTGACCACGGCGATCATGCCCGACACCCCGCACGCCACCGAATTTGCCCGCGAGGCCCATCGCGCCGGCAAGATCGTCATCCTGCACATGCCAATGGATCCGGCCACCGGGCCTTACGCCTGGCATCCCGAACTGCCCATCGAAGAACTGGAAAAACGCCTGAACGCCGCGTTCAAAATGGTGCCGTACACCGCCGGCATCAATAACCACATGGGCAGCCGCATGACTGCGCAACCAGTGGCGATGGCGTGGTTGATGGGCGAGTTGCAGCGCCGTCACAAGTTCTTCGTCGACAGCCGCACCAGTGCGCAAACCGTCGCCGCGCAGCAGGCGCAGAAGATCGATCTGGCGAGCGTTTCGCGGGATGTGTTTCTTGATGATGAGCGTACGGAAGCGGCGATTTACACGCAGTTGCAGACGGCGATCAGCCTGGCGCACAAGCAGGGTTCGGCGGTGATGATCGGGCATCCGTATCCGCAGACGCTGGCAGTGCTGGAGCGCGAATTGCCGAAGCTGAAGGCTCAGGGGATTGAGTGGATAGATATCCGGCAGATGATCAGCGTGCGCAGTAACAAGGCGACTGCAGCACACGGCAAGGATGGCGTTTACCGCTGAAAAGATCGCAGCCTTCGGCAGCTCCTACATTGGCAATGCATTCCTCTGTAGGAGCTGCCGAAGGCTGCGATCTTTTAACAAGCGCTACAAATACCGCCCCATGATGTCATCCACCACACCATCCTTGCGCATCTGATCCAGCGCGGCCTGCAGCTTCTTCACGGTTTCTTCCGGCACGTCCTTGTTCAGCGCCAGATACAGCTCAGCGCTGTTGAAGCGCAGCACCGTCTTCAGCCCCGTCACCCCATCCTGTCGCGCCAGATAGCGCCCCGCCGGATCACCCGTCGCCCACAAATCAATCTGCCCGTTGACCAGCTTCTTGGCGTTGTCCTGATCGCGCAACACCACCACCGGCTTCAAGCCCTGCTTGGTCAGTGTCTCGGCAATCGCATCGCCCTTGTACGCGCCAATCTTGTATTTGCGCGCGTCTTCGAGGGTTTCAAGGGTGATCTTGCTGTCGGCCTTGGCCAACAGGATCCAGTCGTCCGGGCCGATCGGGCCGACCCATTTGAAGAGTTTTTCGCGATCCGGCAGGCGCGCCATCACGAAGGCGCCGTAACCAGGATTTTCCAGGGCGAGTTTGTACACGCGCTCCCAAGGAAAGCGCAGGGTCAGGCTGTAAGTGACGCCGGCACGCTGGAACATTTCCCGAACGATGTCGGTGGCGATGCCGTTGATGTTTTCGCCTTGGGCGAAATTTTTGCCGTTCTTCGCCATGTTGTACGGCGGGAAGTTTTCGGTAAGGAGCACCAGATCGGTGTCGGGACTGGTTTCGGCGCGGGCCGTGTTGATGAGCAACAGAGAGGCGCTGGCGAGAACTAGAAGCAGGCGTTTGATCATGTTGGGCTACCGAAATCCATGGCGTGCCCAAGAGTGCCTTGGGTGCGCCATGGTGTCCACTGGCCTGTACGGATTTTGACGCTTAACGCATCGTGATGCCGCGTTTAGCCATGTAGGCCTTGGCTTCCTGCACGGTGTATTCGCCGAAGTGGAAAATACTCGCCGCCAACACAGCGCTGGCGTGGCCTTCGAGAATGCCGTCAGCCAAGTGCTGCAAGTTGCCGACACCGCCGGAAGCGATCACGGGAATGCCCAGAGCATCGCTGATCGCGCGGGTCACGCCGAGATCGAAACCGTTTTTCATGCCGTCCTGATCCATGCTGGTCAGCAGGATTTCGCCGGCACCGAGGCCTTCCATTTTCTTCGCCCACTCGACCGCGTCGAGGCCGGTTGGCTTGCGCCCGCCGTGGGTGAAGATCTCCCAGCGCGGGGTTTCGCCCGGGCCAGAAACCTTTTTGGCGTCGATGGCAACGACGATGCACTGCGAGCCGAAATGCTGCGCGGCTTCGCCAACAAATTCCGGGTTGAACACGGCAGCGGTATTGATCGACACCTTGTCCGCACCGGCATTCAGCAGATTGCGAATGTCCTGCACGGTACGCACGCCACCGCCGACGGTCAGCGGAATGAACACCTGACTGGCCATGCGCTCGACGGTATGCAGCGTGGTGTCGCGACCATCGACGCTGGCGGTGATGTCGAGAAAAGTAATCTCGTCGGCACCCTGCTCGTCATAGCGACGGGCGATTTCTACCGGGTCACCGGCGTCGCGGATGTTCTCGAATTTCACACCTTTGACGACCCGGCCGTTATCCACGTCCAGGCAAGGGATGATGCGTTTGGCCAGAGCCATGCTTAATCTCCGATTAAGAGTTGCAAGCTTCAAGCTTCAAGCTGCAAGAAAGAGCGGACGCGGTCGCGCTTCTAACTTGCAGCTCGCAGCTTACAGCTTGGAGCTGGTCGCGTAGCTATCGCAGAAAGCCTGGGCTTCTGCCACATCCAGCGTGCCCTCATAAATCGCGCGGCCCGTGATGGCGCCGATGATGCCCGGCGCCTTGGCGTCGAGCAGCGATTTGATGTCACCGAGATTGTGGATGCCACCAGAAGCGATCACCGGAATCTTGGTAGCGGCAGCCAGCGCAGCGGTGAACGGTACGTTGCAGCCCTGCATCATGCCGTCTTTGGCGATGTCGGTATAAACGATCGAGGAGACGCCGTCGGCTTCAAACTGCTTGGCCAGATCGATGACCTGCACGGTGCTGATTTCAGCCCAGCCATCGGTGGCGACGAAGCCGTCTTTGGCATCCAGACCAACGATGATCTTGCCCGGGAACGCGCGGCACGCTTCAGCGACGAACGCCGGATCTTTCACGGCTTTGGTGCCGATGATCACGTAGCTCACGCCAGCCTTGACGTAGTGCTCGATGGTTTCCAGCGAACGGATGCCGCCACCGATCTGGATCGGCAGGGTCGGGTAACGTTTGGCGATCGCGGTAACCACTTCGCCGTTGACTGGCTGGCCTTCAAACGCGCCGTTCAGATCGACCAGATGCAGACGGCGGCAACCGCCCTCCACCCACTTGGCAGCCATGCTCACCGGGTCATCGGAGAACACTGTGGAATCTTCCATGCGGCCCTGGCGCAGACGTACGCAGGCACCGTCTTTAAGATCGATAGCGGGAATAATCAGCATGCTTTTTCCTTCGTCAAAAGAGCGGCAAGCTGCAAGCGACTAGCTGCGAGCATGCGGTGTACCAATTCTTGCAGCCTGAAGCTTGCGGCTTGCAGCTGCTCCTAATTTTTTTCGAGCGCCCACAGGTCGCTTTCGATGCTTTCAAACCGCTCTTTGAGGTGGGTCTGAACATCGAAAATCGCCCTGTTGTAATAGTGCGGAGCAATTTCGCGGGTAAACAGCTCAAGAATTTCCCCTGCTTCGAACGATCCCAGATCGAGTTCGAAACGGTCTTCCATGAACCGCTGAATCTTGCGATTGGCCTCGTTCTCCTGTTCGGGAGTGAGGGTCAGAATCGGCGGTTTGGTTTTCTTGGCGGCCATTTACCAGCGACCGTCCCACGCCGCGAAGTTCTGCAGCAACTGCAGGCCATGGGTATGGCTTTTCTCCGGGTGGAACTGCACGGCGAAGCGCGAACCATCGGCCAGCGCCGCAGCGAAATCGACACCGTAATGACCGCCACCAACCACTTGCCGCGCATTGGCGGCAGCGATGTAGTAGCTGTGCACGAAGTAGAAACGCGCCATGTCCGGAATGTCATGCCACAGCGGGTGGCTGACCTTCTGCTGCACTTCGTTCCAGCCCATGTGCGGGACTTTCAGGTGCTCGCCGTCTTCGTGCAGGTCTTTGCCGAAGAACTTCACTGCGCCCGGAAACAGGCCGATGCAGTCGACGCCATCGTTCTCTTCGCTGCTGTCGAGCAAGGCTTGCATGCCGACACAGATGCCGAGGAACGGACGATCCTGACTGACTTCACGCACCAACGAGTCGAAACCGAGGCGACGGATCTCCGCCATGCAATCGCGAATCGCACCAACACCGGGGAACACCACGCGGTCAGCTTCACGAATCACCGCCGCATCGCTGGTGATCAGCACTTTACCGGCGCCGACGTGCTCGAGGGCCTTGGCCACCGAGTGCAGGTTGCCCATGCCGTAATCGATAACTGCAACCGTCTGCATTACAGAACGCCTTTGGTCGATGGCATTTGCCCGGCCATGCGCTCATCCAGCTCGACGGCCATGCGCAGCGCGCGGCCGAAAGCCTTGAACACGGTTTCGATCTGGTGGTGGGTGTTAGTGCCACGCAGGTTATCGATGTGCATGCTGACCAACGCATGGTTGACGAAGCCCTGGAAGAATTCCTGGAACAGGTCAACGTCGAAACCACCGACGGTGGCGCGGGTGTACGGCACGTGCATCTGCAGGCCTGGACGACCGGAGAAGTCGATGACCACGCGTGACAGCGCTTCATCGAGCGGCACGTAAGCATGACCGTAGCGACGGATGCCTTTTTTATCGCCGATGGCTTTGGCAAATGCCTGGCCGAGGGTGATACCGACGTCTTCCACCGTATGGTGGTCGTCGATATGCAGATCGCCCTTGCATTCAATATCCAGGTCGATCAACCCGTGACGGGCGATCTGATCCAGCATGTGCTCAAGAAAAGGAACACCGATATCGAATCGGGCCTTTCCGGTGCCATCAAGGTTGATCGAGGCTTTGATCTGGGTTTCCAGAGTGTCGCGCTCGACAGAAGCCTTACGTTCGGCCATCACCAGCTCCGCAAAATCATTGGGCGAAAAAGGCAGCCATTATAGGCACGCGGGGCGCAAACAGAAACACGAGAGGTGATATGGCTGACGGATAGAACGCCCGGCTGTCGCGGGTAGACATGTCCATACAAGCCATTAAGGGCAATGATCGCTCCCACGCTCTGCGTGGGAGTGCAGCCCGGGACGCTCTGCGTCCGCTTCGAATGTGACGCAGAGCGTCACGGGAGGCATTCCCACGCAGAGCGTGGGAACGATCAGGTACAGGCGACCTTAGTGAAACAGTACCGCCGTTTTCTGCAGGGTCACCCACACACCCCACGCCAACGGAATACCCACGGCCAACCACGCAGCAATCGCCAGCGGCTTGCTGCCCGGCGCGGCTTTCCACTCCAGAACCGTGCTGGCATCGGCACCTTTGTCGTGACCCAGCGCCTGTTCGGCGGCCAGTTCAGCGTCGGTCATGAAGTACTTGTCGGCCACCGGGCGTACCAGCATGTTGCACAGGAAGCCCAACACCAGCAGGCCGGCGAGGATGTACAAGGTGATGTCGTAAGCGGCAGCGCGTTCAACGCCGATGCTCAGCTGATATTCACGCAGATAGTTCACCAGCACCGGGCCGAGCACACCAGCCGCCGCCCAGGCAGTCAGCAGACGACCGTGGATCGCGCCAACCATTTGCGTACCGAACAGGTCAGCCAGATACGCCGGAACAGTGGCAAAACCACCGCCGTACATCGACAGGATGATGCAGAACGCCGCCACGAACAGCGCAACGTTGCCCAAATGACCCATGTTCGGAATCAGCGCGTACAGGGCAAAACCCAGGGCGAAGAACACGAAGTAGGTGTTTTTGCGGCCCAGGTAGTCCGAGAACGAAGCCCAGAAGAAACGACCACCGATGTTGAACAGGCTCAACAAACCGGTGAAGCCCGCAGCGATCGCAGCGATCGAAGCCAACTGACCGGCATCGAGCTGACCAAACGGCACATCAACGCCCAGCAGCTTGCCGCCGAACACTTCCTGCAACAGTGGCGACGCCATGCCGAGGATGCCGATACCGGCAGAAACGTTCAGGCACAGTACCAGCCAGACCAGACGGAATTGCGGGGTTTTCCACGCCACATTCACGTGTACGTGACGATTGGTGATCATCGCGTTTGCGGCTTTCTTCGCCGGCGCAGTCCAGCCTTCAGGTTTCCAGCCGGTTGGCGGAACGCGGTACGACAGAGCGCCACCGATCATGAACACAAAGTAGATCGCGGCCATGGCCACGAAGCTCTGCCAGACGCCAACGCCTTCAGCCGAGCCGAAGTGGCTCATCAGCGCAGTCGCCAACGGTGCACCGACCATCGCGCCGCCACCGAAGCCCATGATTGCCATGCCGGTCGCCATACCGCGCTTGTCCGGGAACCACTTGATCAGGGTCGAGACCGGCGAGATGTATCCCAGACCGAGACCGATACCGCCGATCACGCCCGAGCCAATCCACATCAGCCAGATCTGGTGGGTATAAATACCCAGCGCCGAAATCAGCAGACCGCCGCACCAGCACAGTGCCGACACCACGCCAGCCTTACGCGGCCCAGCGTGCTCCAGCCAGCCACCCCAGATCGCTGCCGAGCAACCGAGGAAGATGAAGAACAGCGTGTAGATCCAGCCGAGCATGGAGATCGGCCAGTCGCATTGCGAGGAAAATACTTGTGCGATGAAGCTCATGTCCGGCGCGCAAGTCACTGGCGCGGTGACGCCCAGCGCCTTGGACAGCGGCAACCAGAACACCGAGAAACCGTAGGCCATGCCGATGCACAAGTGGATGGCCAACGCGGCCGGTGGAACCAGCCAGCGGTTGAAACCGGGCTTGGCGATGATGCGCTCCTTGGAGAGGAACGCAGGCTGGGCGGCGCTGAGGCCGTCCGCCGTAATGCTCGTGCTCATTGTGTATCCCCCAATTATTAGTATGGTTCGCCAGCCACTGTTCACCCTCGGCCTTATGCACGCAGGCATGACCGTTTTTTGGGTGAAGCTCCTTGAAGGCGCGACGTTAAGTCGCAGAGGGACGGACGAACGGGGCGAAGGTTACCATTTGCAGGTGACAGAAAAACCAAACTGATATCACCTTTTTCATGTCATCTGATCTCTACACCTGTGTTGGAGCTGCCGAAGGCTGCGATCTTTTGATCCTGTTTTTGAAAAACATCAAAAGATCGCAGCGTTCCGCAGCTCCTACACGGGGCAATTTTTGCTGAACGACGGGTGAACCAAGTCCGGAAAATGGCGTCGCAAGCGGGGGCCGAACTGCGCCTGCTGGCACCTACCGGACATCCTGAAGCTCTGGCCATCGCGGCTAAGTTGCACGCGTCATTAGCGGTACTGGCAACATGACGCCACACCGAACCGGGCATTTGCAGCGCTATACTCCCCGGCTAAATTACGAATTCGACTAATTACAAGGACTCGCCCATGAAAGCGTTCGGCAAAATCCTGGGTCTGGTACTTCTCGGGCTGTTGCTGATCATCGTGGCGGCAGGCTTTGCCCTGACCCACCTCTTCGATCCCAACGACTATAAAGACGAGATCCGCCAGATAGCCCGCGACAAGGCCCACATCGAGCTGACGCTCAATGGCGATATCGGCTGGAGCCTGTTCCCGTGGCTCGGTCTGGAATTGCACGAAGCCAGCGTCGCCACCCTGATCAAACCGGCCGAACCGTTCGCCGATTTGCAGATGCTTGGCCTTTCCGTGCGTGTGCTGCCGCTGCTGCGCCGTGAAGTGCAGATGAGCGACGTGCGCGTCGAAGGCCTGAACCTGCGCCTGAACCGCGACAAGGACGGTCATGGCAACTGGGAAGACATTGGCAAGCTGCCGCAGCCTGCCGGTGCAACGCCGCCTGTCGCAGCCAATCAACCGGCCAGCGAAACCCCGCCAGCAGCGGAAAAACCACCGCAACCAATCCGCCTCGACATCGACAGCCTGACCGTCAACAACGCCCGCGTTGAATACAACGACGAGAAGACCGGCAAGCAGTTCAGCGCCGAAAGCATCCAGTTGAGCACCGGCGCGGTTCACGATTCGACCAATATTCCGTTGAAGGCCACCGCTTTCCTCAGCACCAATCAGCCGATGCTGCGGGTGCGCACCGAGCTGAACGGCGAATTGCGCATCGAGCGCGCGCTGCAACGCTACAGGTTCGAAGACATGAAATTGTCCGGCGAACTGACTGGCGATCCGCTGCAAGGCAAAGCCATGACCTTCTCGGCTCAAGGCCAGGTTTCGCTGGATAAAGCCGCGAACGTCGCCGAATGGACGGGGATCAAGATCTCCGCTAACCAATTGCGCGCTTTGGGCGAACTGAAAGCCAACGATCTCGACAAAACCCCGCAGATCACTGGCGGCCTCTCCATCGCTCAATTCGATCTGGCGAAATTCGTCGACAGCATCGGCCAGACACTTCCGGCGATGGCCGCCGGCAGCCTGAGCAAAGTCGAACTGGTCAGCCGCATTGCCGCCACGCCAACCAGCGTCGCGTTCGACAACATCAACCTGAAAGTCGACGACAGCAGTTTCAGCGGCCGCATCGCCGTCGAGGATTTCGCCAAGCAATCGCTGCGCGCGATCCTCAAGGCTGACACCTTCAACGTCGACCGCTACCTGCCGCCGAAATCGGAAAAAGCTGCGAACGCCACGCAAGTGCGTCAGGCCGAAGTCGCCAGCACCGAAGCCGATGCCATGGCCGGCGCCGGCAGTACGCCGCTGCCGGACAAGCCGACCAAAACCGCGTGGAGCACCGATCGCCTGCTGCCGGTGGAACGTCTGGCCAAGCTCGATGTGGACGCCGATCTGACTTTCGGCCAACTGACCCTCGACAAATTGCCGATCCAGAACGCCGCACTGAAAGCCACCGGCCAGGGCGGCCTGCTGACCCTGACCAACCTGAGCGGCGACTTGTACAACGGCAACTTCGCCGCCAATGGCACCCTTGATGTCCGCCAAACCGCGCCCGTGCTGAATTTGCAGACCAAGCTCAATCGCGTGCCGGTCGATAAAATCCTCGAAAGCCAAGGCAAGAATCCGCCGGTGAAAGGTCTGGTGACGCTCACCAGTAACGTCACCGGCAACGGCAACAGCCAGCAAGCGCTGATCGAAAGCCTCAATGGCAACGCCAGTTTCGTGATCAATAACGGCGTGCTGCTCAACGCCAACCTTGAACAGCAATTGTGCAAAGGCATCGCCACACTCAACCGCAAAACCCTCAGCGGCGAGCCACGCGGCAAAGACACGCCGTTCCAGGAACTCAAGGGCAACCTGACCTTCCGCAACGGCATCGCCAGCAACCCCGATCTGAAAGTGCGCATCCCCGGCATGACCGTCAACGGTGACGGCGACATCGATTTGCGCGTGCTCGGCATGGACTATCGCGTCGGCATCATCGTCGAAGGCGACACCAGTGCGATGCCGGATCCGGCCTGTCAGGTCGGCGAAAAATTCGTCGGCATCGAGTGGCCGCTGCGCTGCCGTGGCCCGCTGGAGCTGGGCGCGAAAGCCTGCCGCGTCGACAACGATCGACTCGGTCAGGTCGCGACCAAACTGGCTGGCGACAAGCTCAGCGACAAGATCGACGAGAAACTCGGTGACAAGGTCAGCCCGGAATTGAAAAACGCACTGAAGGGGCTGTTCAAGCGATGAGAGCGGAGCAGTTTTCCACGGCGGTGCTGGATTGGTTCGACCGCCACGGCCGCCACGATTTGCCTTGGCAGCAAGACATCAATCCGTATCGGGTGTGGGTGTCGGAGATCATGTTGCAGCAGACTCAGGTCAGCACCGTGCTCAATTACTTCGACCGTTTTATGGCTGCGCTGCCGACGGTCGAAGCGCTGGCCGAAGCGCCGGAAGACGAGGTGCTGCACTTGTGGACTGGCCTGGGTTACTACACCCGCGCGCGCAATTTGCAGAAGACCGCGAAGATCGTCGTCAGCCAGTACGGTGGCGAGTTTCCGCGCGACGTCGAAAAGCTTACGGATTTGCCGGGTATCGGCCTGTCCACTGCTGGCGCCATCGCGAGCATCAGCATGGGCCTGCGCGCGCCGATCCTCGATGGCAACGTCAAACGCGTGCTGGCGCGCTTTACTGCGCAAGAGGGTTATCCCGGCGAGCCGAAGGTGGCCAAACAGCTCTGGGCCAACGCTGAGCGCTTTACGCCGCACGATCGGGTCAACGCCTACACCCAGGCGATGATGGATCTCGGCGCCACGCTCTGCACGCGCAGCAAGCCGAGTTGCCTGCTGTGTCCGCTGGAGCGTGGTTGTGAAGCGCACATGCTCGGCCTCGAAACCCGCTACCCGATTCCCAAGCCGCGCAAAGCCATCCCGCAAAAGCGCACGCTGATGCCGATGCTGGCCAATTGCGACGGCGCGATTCTGCTTTACCGTCGCCCCTCCAGCGGTTTGTGGGGCGGTTTGTGGAGCCTGCCGGAACTCGACGACCTCGACGACCTGCAGCACCTCGCCGACCAGCACGCACTGACCATGGGCGAACAGCAGGCGCTGCCGAGCCTTGTCCACACGTTCAGCCATTTCCAGCTGTCCATCGAACCCTGGCTGGTTCAGGTACAGGAGGCCGCCCATCACGTGGCCGAGGCCGACTGGCTCTGGTATAACCTCGCCACCCCGCCGCGCCTGGGCCTCGCCGCCCCGGTCAAAACCTTGCTCGAACGCGCGGCCGCCGTCTTGAATGCAGGAGAGTCGCCATGACCCGCACCGTAATGTGCCGCAAGTACAAAGAAGAACTGCCCGCCCTGGAACGCGCCCCTTTCCCGGGCGCTAAAGGTCAGGATATTTTTGACCACGTCTCGGCCAAGGCCTGGGCCGACTGGCAGAAACACCAGACCCTGCTGATCAATGAAAAGCGTTTGAACATGATGAATGCCGAAGACCGCAAATATCTTCAGGGCGAAATGGACAAGTACTTCTCCGGCGAGGAATACGCTCAAGCCGAAGGCTACGTTCCACCTGCAGAGTAAACCCCGGAAATCGGGGGTCGGATCGTAAGCGACGGAATTAATTTAAGAAATTTTAAAAAAGTCGTTGACGTAAATCCGAAAAACCCTTTTAATGCGCCCCGTTGCCCAGATAGCTCAGTCGGTAGAGCAGGGGATTGAAAATCCCCGTGTCGGCGGTTCGATTCCGTCTCTGGGCACCAAATACCGAAAACCCTGAATCGCAAGATTCAGGGTTTTTTTATGTCTGCGATTTGGTAAGGCACGGTTACATATCGACGGAATCGCCGGACAACGTTTCCCTCCCCCTCTATCTACCCCTCCCAACAAGCATCAGATCGCGATCAGACGAATAAGCCTACAAGGCCCGGAGTCGCACATCCCTGAAGTCTCTCAAACCTGTCGGAACGCTCCGTAGGCAATAGCGGAAATGGACGACATACGCGCTCTCTCAACTTAGGCAGAATAAGACGAAGAGCTGGAAGCTCGACAGCAGATTCACAACAGGGATGTAGCCAATGACTCACGCCACCAAACCAGACGTCGCAAATGCTGGGGGCCTTAAAGAACAAGAAATCAGAACCTTCAAATTTGACCTTCGACAATCAGAGTCGCTTCAAAAATTCACCGAAGTATTGGCAAGCCGCGGCGGACCGCAGGCGTCTGAAGCCCAGTCCATAACCACCAAGGCATACGCTGAACTCATGTCTGCATTTTCGGAGCAACAACGCACATTGCTGACTGCCTACTCCGATTGCTTGTTGTCCGTCTTGATTTTTGAAGGACTAAAAAAAATCACTGATTGCGATCCTCCCGATGAATTGCCCGACGTGGCTTCCTTGGAAAACAGGTTCGACGTGCTCTGCCTGGCCGCTCGCAACCAAATATTACTGAGCCTTGTTGATAATCGTGCATTCGCTTATGACATGGATAACGACGGCAAATTGGTTCGTCTGGTTGCCAACTTCAAGGGCGGGGGACTTACCAAGATCAAAGCTGAGCCGAAATCCAATGAGCTGAGCTCACATTCGGGCCTGGCGCTTGGCCCACATACCGAAGCACCTTACTGGTGCGCTGTTAAGGTAAAGGACAGCCATTCCCCCTCCCATCGTCGTTGATACTTTCCGCGTTATGGAATCCCGGCCGTGAACCAACACGCGTGATACCGCTCCCTCCAATTCTCGAAAAGATCGGCGCCGTCCATTGCCTTGCCCTCACCAGCGACAATTTTGAGTTCACCCGCAGTGACTCCTTTGTAAGTGGTAAAGGAGAAGCCGGACGCGGCGTTTCGATTTTGGAATTCGACGAAAACACTGGATTCGCTGCCCGATTCAATTCCTATCGTTTCTCGGTCAGTAGCAATGCATCGACCTTCGTTAGCAAGGCTTACTCCGCTCTATGCGAGTGCGTAGATAAAGCGATTCCAGCGGATTATTCGCTGACGCAGGAATCGGCCATGGTGATCAACAACACGCGAGCCCTCCACTGCCGGGATGTCATCAAAGACAACAGAAGGGTCCTGGTGCGAATTTTTGGACTGTCCAGATTTGCCTCACCAATCGTCATTTCAGAGAACCCGTTACTGCTACAAGGTTGAATTCCTTGCGCTTATCAGCCTGCTGAACACCTCGCCAGTTAATGGCCGACAAACAACCATAAAGAGGGAACACAATGTCTTGGGACATCATCGGCATGCTCGCGCTCGTCGCGTTCTGCGCCGGTTTTTTTGATGCGATCGCTGGGGGCGGCGGTTTGATCACCCTGCCGGCTTTATTTCTGGCGGGGGTGGATCCGATCAGCGCCATTGCCACGAACAAGTTTCAGGCGGCATCAGCCACGATCTCGGCCACGGCAACCTTTGCCCGCAACGGCTTGATCGAATGGCGGGAAGGTCGCTATCTGATGATCTGTGGCTTCATTGGCGGCGCCAGCGGTGCGCTGCTGGTCAGCTCAATCGACAAGCGCTACCTCGAAGCCTGCGTGCCGATCATGTTGATTCTGGTGGCCATCTATTTTGCGCTGTCGCCAAAACTGGCGAATGAAGATCGACGCAAGCGAATAGGAATTCTGCTGTTTTCATTTACCGTTGCGCCCATCCTGGGCTTTTACGACGGTATATTCGGGCCGGGCGTGGGTTCTTTCTTTATCGTAGGATTTGTCCTTCTGTGCGGCTTGGGCATGATGCGCGCCATGAGTTTTACCAAGCTCGCCAACGCATCCTGCAATCTGGGTTCGCTGGCGGTGTTCATCACCAAAGGCGTGATCATCTGGCCAGTCGCAATTGCCATGGCACTGGCGGCGTTTTTCGGCGCTCAGTTAGGCGCGCGTGCCGCTGTTCGAGTCGGGCCGCGACTGATTAAACCGATGCTGATCGTGGTTTGCTGCGCCTTGGCCATCAAACTGCTGAGTGTTGAAAGCAACCCATTGCGCGTTGTGCTCTCGCAGGCAGTGGCCTCGTTTTGAGCAGCATCACGCCGCAACCATGAAAACCCGCGATCCCATCCTCAGAGATCCGCCCTTACGGAAGAGGGTCATCCCCGCGATGAACCAGAAACGCACTCGCATCCCCCTGCCCCATCCGCCGCCACCTCGGGAAAGCCTGGTGTCGAGAGGACTGGCGATCATGATCAGCGTGTTTCTGATCAGCACCGGCGCGCTGCTGTGCTACTCGGTCATCGACGGCTTGATTCACGACACCATCACCACCGCCACTCGCGGCGGGCCGGCCAAGGTCTACACCCTTGCCGGGCAACCGGGCGCGTACTGGTTTCATATCGTTTTTGAAGGATTTTTTGGCGGATTGCTGCTGGTCGCAGGGGTGGCGTGGCATCAACTGACGCGTATCGGCAGACCCGCGAGCAGGGCCCGGCGTAAATACCGCTAGCACTTGGCGCTCGTAAGACATGGACTACAGACCCTGCCCGCCAACGTCCTTTTCCTCGGCAGTGTCCTGCATGACCAATCGCCTCTTCCTGCGGATTTCACCGTCTCTCCCGACATACTCAAACGGCGACGCCGGGCATGCTTTTGCGCCTGTTCACAACGACGCGGAAGACCCGATGAGCCAGTTAAAACCTGCTGACACGCAAGACCCGAAAATCGATTCATTGCTGGGGGAGCTTGGCGAGTTGATTCGTCAGGCACGGCAAAAAGTGCTGCGAGCGGTTGATACGATTCAAGTGCAGACCTGCTGGCAGATCGGCCGGCATATCGTCGAGTTTGAGCAACAGGGCGCCCAGCGTGCGGGCTATGGCAAGCAGTTGCTTGCCTTGCTGGCGAAGGATCTGACGGCGCAGTTTGGTAAAGGGTTTGATGAACGTAATCTGCGATACATGCGCAGCTTTTATCAGCTGTTTCCAATTTGGAACGCAGTGCGTTCCGAATTGAGCTGGACTCACTACCGTAGGCTGTTGGGAGTAACCAATGAAAAAGCGCGGCATTGGTACATGGACGAGTGCGCCAACCTGAACTGGTCAAGCCGCGCCCTCGATCGCCAGATTCTCACCCTCTACTACGAGCGGCTCCTCAGGAGTAGAGACAAAGCCGACGTGATCGAAGAAGCCACCACCAACATCGAAGCGATGAAATGCAATCCGCGTGAGTTCATTCGCGATCCGGTCATGCTCGAGTTTCTCGGCCTGCCGTCAGCCGGCAAGGTCAGGGAAAGCAGTCTCGAACAAGCCCTCATCGATCACCTGCAGGGCTTTCTGCTCGAACTGGGCAAAGGCTTTTCCTTCGTTGCTCGCCAGCAACGCATCAGTACCGACGGCGTCGATCTGTACATCGATCTGGTGTTCTACAACTACCTGCTCAAATGCTTTGTGATCATCGATCTCAAACGCGGCAAGCTCAGCGCCCGCGATGTCGGGCAAATGGACATGTATGTGCGCATGTACGACGAGCTGATGCGCAGCGAGGGCGACAAGCCGACAGTCGGGATAATTTTGTCTGCCGAAAGCAACGATTCGGTGGCGCGTTATTCAATGCTCAAAGGCAACGAGCAACTGTTCGCCAGCAGTTACAAAACGATATTGCCGAGTGAAGAAGAGTTGCGCGCTGAACTCAATCGCGAACAGGCCTTGATCGAAGAACGCATGCTGACTCAATCCACTGAATAAACCCTACGGATTGTTCCCGGGCGGCGCGGAGACTATCGTTGGCAGCTTACCCGCCAAGGTCGAGAGTCATGAGCTGTCAGGACATGCCCGCAACGCAGGATGTGCAGTCAAGGTCGCCGATTTTGAATACTGCTCAAGGCGAGCCTTTCAAAGAATCGGCCGCCGACGGGTACGTGCTGGGCGGTTTCACCTGGCGTCACACATCCCCCGATGCCCAGCGCCCGGTGGTCATCATCAACGCCGCCACTTCCGTGCGCTGCCGCCACTACTCGCGATTCGCCGCCTATCTGTTCGCCAATGGCTTCGACGTCATTACCTACGACTACCGCGGCATCGGCGAATCGCGACAGGCTTCGATCAAAGGCCTGAACGCCTCGTGGACTGACTGGGGCGCGCTGGATTTCGAAGCGATGCTCAAGCGTGCGCAACGTGAGTTTCCCGGTCAGCCGATCGATGTGGTCGGCCACAGTTTTGGCGGTTGCGCGGCGGGGTTGGCTGAATCCGGGCGAGTTATCCGACGGTTGGTCACTGTCGGCGCGCAGTTCGCCTACTGGCGAGATTACGCACCCGAGCATCGCTGGCGCATGTTCGGCAAATGGCATCTGCTGATGCCATTGATAACGCTGTTCTGCGGCTACTTCCCCGGCAAACGCCTCGGCTGGCTGGAGGACACGCCGACAGGCGTTGTACACGACTGGAGCACGCCTGCCCCGCGTTTTGAAGAGCGCCCAAGCGGTCGCGCACTGATGGAAAAAACCGGCACCCTGCCCTTCGCCAATGTCCGCGCGCAGACGCTGGCCATCAGCATCAGCGACGATCCCTACGGCACGATTGCGGCCATCGAACGCCTGCTCGGCTACTTCAGCAACGCTTCAAAAACCCACCTGCGCATCGAGCCGCAAGACATCGGCGAACAACAAGTCGGACATTTCGCCTTTTTTCGCAGCGCATACCAAGCCACACTATGGCCCATCGCTCTGACCTGGCTGCAAACCGGCGCACTGGCCCCCGACACACCGGGGCGGCAAGTCCCGCGCAGCTGAGCCCTCTCAACGCACGACGGAACACATCATGGCCTCCGCCAACAAGCAGCAAAAACGCGCCACCCGGGCCAAAGCCAAGGCCAAGCAGAACCGCACCAAACGCGCTGAAGCGCCGGTTGAGCTGGATCCGAACGACGACCGCATCGACTTCGAATCGGTGGATCTGACCGAGCTGTTCAAGAAAATGATCGACGCAGAGAAGATCAGCCAGCAAGCCCTGTGCACCGCGTTCCTCGAAGACCCGCTGCTGGAGCTGGTTTATGAGCAGGAAGGCGAAGAAGGCGCGATGGACTTCATCCTCGCCGCGCTGATCGAGTATCGCCAGTGGTCGCAGGAAACCGACGAGGCCGGCGCGCTGGCATGGATCGAATCACCGGCCTTCCAGGCCGACTATGTGGCGGCGTCCGACGCGATCGCCGCAAACACCCAACAGAAGAACTGAGCTCCCATGGCATCCCTGAACAAGCAACAGAAACGCGCCAAACGCGCCAAGGCCAAAGCCAAGCAAATCCGTATGGTCGGCCGCAAGCCGCTGGAGCAGGACGAAGACCTCGACCACCTCGCCGAGCCGGTGCCGGAATACGTCCTGGCGATGTTCAGCAAAATGCGCGACGCCGAAGCCATCAGCCGCAACGAAATGCTGCTGACCCTGCTGCGCGAACTGGCGTTCGTCATCGTTGATCATCCTGAACTGCTGGACATGGAAAACGCCGACAACGAAGGCATGGCCGCCACTCACCTGGCCGCCGACATGCTGATCGACTACCGCATGTGGGCCGAAGGCGTAACGATCGAAGAAGCCCAGGCCTGGCTGAGCGAGCCACAGTTCATCACCGATTTCGGGGTTGCGCTGGATGCTTATGGCAAGTCGGTGGAAGCACAGGAAGACAAGAGCGAATAAACATCGCTCAAAAACAAAAACGGCCGCTAGTCATCACTGACAGCGGCCGTTTTTGTTTGGATGGTTTGGTCACCCTCTGTCCGATGACAGCGTATATCCCGTTGACATATCCCAAGCACGACCTATCCTGAGCCCATCACAGATCAGATCCGGGAGGTCAAATATGGAACAGACCACAATTTTCATGAGCAATAGAAGTCAGGCAGTTCGACTGCCAAAGGCAGTTGCGATGCCCGGCGACGTTAAACGAGTGGAAGTCATTGCGATTGGCAGAACACGCGTCATTACGCCTGCTGGCGAAAGCTGGGATAGCTGGTTCGATGGCGACAGCGTCACCGCTGATTTCATGGCTGACCGTGAGCAACCTGCCGATCAGGAGCGCGAGTCGTTCTGATGATCAAATACATGCTGGATACCAACATCTGCATCTTCACTATCAAGAACAAACCACAAATTGTCCGGGAAGCTTTCAATCGACATTCTGGGCAGTTGTGCATCAGCGCTATCACGCTCATGGAGCTCATTTATGGAGCTGAGAAGTCAGCGGCCCCAGAAAAAAATCTGGCAATTGTCGAAGGATTCGTTGCGCGATTGGAAGTCTTGCCTTTCGACAATGACGCCGCAGCACAGACAGGGATGATTCGATCTGAGCTGGCGAAAGCCGGAACACCGATTGGGCCGTACGACCAAATGATCGCAGGCCACGCGCGGTCACTTGGACTTATCGTAGTCACGAACAATGTACGGGAATTTGAACGTGTTTCCGGATTGCGTATTGAGGATTGGGTTCATCCCGACTGAGCAACGCGCACAAACAAAAACGGCCGCTCGTCATCACTGACAGCGGCCGTTTTGCATTACGCGTTACGGATCAGTTCAACACCACCGCGCCACGTTTTTCCAGCTTGCGACGGCGTGCCACCAACAAACCGGCAGCCACCACCATCAAACTCAGCAAACCAGTCGCGAGGATCTCCACGCGATGCGCTTCCTGGAACAGCATGATCGTCAGGGCCGCGACGATGAAGATGATCACCGCGTAGGTCAGGCCCGGGAACAGCCACATGCTGAAGACGATTTTCTCGCCGCGTGCCATGCGCTGCTTGCGCATACGCAGTTGCGAGAAGGCGATTACCAAGTACACCAGCAGGGCGATGGCGCCGGAGCTGGCCAAGAGGAATTCGAACACCGCTGCCGGGGCCACGTAGTTGGCGAACGTGCAGAGGAACGCTGCGCCAGTCGACAACATCACCGCCCAGTAAGGCGTGCCGCTTTTGTTGGTGCGGGTCGACATGGCCGGGGCATCGCCACGCTTGCCGAGGGAGAAGAGCATGCGCGACGAGGTGTACAGCGCCGAGTTCAGGCAGCTGGTCACCGCGACCAGAACGACGATGTCGACGATCATTTTCGCGTTAGGAATGCCCATGCGCTCAAGCACGGTCTGGTAGGAACCGAGGTTGGCCAGCGTAGGATCGTTCCACGGCACCAAGGCCACAACGATGAAGATCGACACGAGATAGAACAAGCCGATCCGCCAGATCACCGAGTTGGTGGCCTTGGAGATTTGCTTGCCCGGGTTCTTCGATTCCGCGGCCGCGATGGTCACGATTTCGGTACCCATGAAGGAGAACATGGTGGTCAGGATTGCACCCAGCACCGCGCCCATGCCGTTTGGCAGGAAGCCGCCGCTGTCGAACAGGTGCGACACACCGCTGACCTGGCTGTTCGGCAGAAAGCCGAAAATGGCCGCAAGACCAAGGCCGATAAAGCCAATGATCGCCAGCACTTTGATCAGGGCGAACCAGAATTCGAATTCGCCGTAATTCTTCACGCTGAACAGGTTGGTGACCGTGAGCAACATGGTGATGATCAGCGCGAAAGCCCAAATGCCTACGCCCGGGAACCAAGCGTGGAGGATGGTCGCGGCGGCGTTGGCTTCCAGCGGAATCACCAATACCCAGAACCACCAGTACAACCAGCCGATGGTGAAACCGGCCCAGTGCCCGATGGCACGGTCGGCGTAAGTCGAGAACGAACCGGTGTCCGGCGAGGCAACAGCCATTTCGCCGAGCATGCGCATCACTAACACCACCAGGGTACCGGCGGCGGCGTAAGCCAGCAGCACGGCAGGGCCGGCGGCAGCGATGGCGTGGCCGGAGCCAACGAACAGACCGGCGCCGATCACACCGGCGATCGACAACATGGTCACATGACGCGGTTTGAGCCCTTGTTCAAGGCCATTGGAGCTTGGGGTACTGCTCATCGAAACTACCTTTGCGAGGAAAGCGATTCAGTCCGTCCTGTCTGGTGTGTTCTTTCTCGTAAAAAGAAACCAACAGGGCGTTCCGGATTCTGCACGCAATAAATGCGCCAAAATGTTTCAAAGTCTTCTGGATCGCGGCTTTGCGTGCGACCGGACGGTCATCGCAAGTCCTTGAGATTAATGGCTATTCGCCAGAACGTTACCCTGCGACTCACTTTCAAGACAAATCAGCGCACCAGAAACACACTGAAAAAGTGTGGGATGCACAATAAAAGAGCGAAACCTGTACGTTCGGCCGGATAGCGCTTCCAACACCCCGCCAAAGCTGGCAACATCGCGCCTTTTTTTACGCGACACCCACGGGTTTGCACGATCAAACACCCGTTCGGTTGTTGATGGGGCGACAGTCTGCTGTGCCGATGCGACAACCTGCCACATGCCACCCGTTAACCGCTCGTAGCGCTGTTGGCTGCCATTGAAACGCTATGCTAGCTTGGCCGCCTCGCCAGGAAGGCCACCCAACAGCTGGAGCGCAACATATATGAGGAACGCACATGGCTGAGGCCACGCCCGCGCTTGAAATCCGCAACCTGCACAAACGCTACGGACAGCTTGAGGTGCTCAAAGGCATCTCGCTGACCGCCCGCGACGGCGATGTGATCTCGATCCTCGGTTCCTCCGGTTCCGGCAAGTCCACGTTCCTGCGTTGCATCAACCTGCTGGAAAACCCGCACCAGGGCCAGATTCTGGTGGCCGGTGAAGAACTCAAGCTCAAGGCCGCCAAGAATGGCGAACTGGTTGCCGCCGACGGCAAACAGATCAACCGCCTGCGCTCCGAGATTGGTTTTGTGTTTCAAAACTTTAATCTGTGGCCGCACATGAGCATCCTCGACAACATCATCGAGGCCCCGCGTCGCGTGCTCGGCCAGGGCAAAGCCGAAGCCATCGACGTCGCCGAAGCGCTGCTGGCCAAGGTCGGCATCTCCGACAAGCGCCACGCGTACCCGGCGCAATTGTCCGGCGGTCAGCAACAACGCGCGGCGATTGCCCGCACGCTGGCGATGCAACCGAAGGTGATCCTGTTCGACGAGCCCACCTCGGCGCTTGACCCGGAAATGGTTCAGGAAGTACTTAGTGTCATCCGCGCATTGGCCGAAGAAGGCCGCACCATGCTGCTCGTGACCCACGAAATGGGCTTCGCCCGTCAGGTCTCCAGCGAAGTGGTGTTCCTTCACCAAGGCCTTATAGAAGAGCAAGGATCGCCACAGCAGGTGTTCGAAAACCCGCTTTCGGCGCGCTGCAAACAATTCATGTCCAGCAACCGCTAACGGAGCAACATGCATGCAGAACTATAAAAAGGTCTTCCTGGCCGCCGCCGTCACCCTTGCGTTCAGCGCCGGTGCCATGGCTGAAACCCTGAAGATGGGCATCGAAGCGGCATACCCGCCGTTCAACAACAAAGACGCCAGCGGCAACGTAGTCGGCTTCGACAAAGACATCGGCGACGCCCTGTGCGCGAAGATGAAAGTCGAGTGCAGCGTGGTCACGTCCGACTGGGACGGCATCATTCCGGCCCTGAACGCGAAGAAGTTCGACTTCCTGATCTCCTCGCTGTCGATCACCGAAGAGCGCAAAGGCGCGGTCGATTTCACCGACCCGTACTACTCGAACAAGCTGCAGTTCATCGCACCGAAAAACGTCGACTTCAAAACCGACAAGGACTCGCTGAAAGGCAAGACCATCGGTACTCAGCGTGCAACCCTGGCCGGTACCTGGCTGGAAGACACCTACGCTGATGACATCAAAGTCAGCCTCTACGACACCCAGGAAAACGCCTACCTCGACCTGACCTCCGGTCGTGTCGACGCGATCCTCGCCGACAAGTACGCCAACTATGACTGGCTGAAAAGCGACGCGGGCAAGAACTACGAGTTCAAAGGTGACCCGGTCGTAGAAAGCGACAAGATCGGCATCGCTGTACGTAAAGGCGATCCACTGCGTGAGAAGTTGAACGCTGCCCTGAAGGAAATCGTCGCCGACGGTACCTACAAGAAGATCAACGACAAGTACTTCCCGTTCAGCATCTACTGATCCTGACCTGTGGGACTGGCGCCGTGATGCAACGGCGCCGGCTCCCGACTTTGCCTGCCGCAATTTGAACAGAAACCCATGATTATCGACCTCTACGGATTCGGCCCGGCCCTCGCTGCCGGCGCGCTGATGACCGTCCAACTGGCCCTCACCGCCCTGTGCCTGGGACTGGTGCTCGGTCTGCTCGGCGCCTTGGCCAAGACTTCCCCGTACAAGCCGCTGCAATGGCTTGGCGGCACTTATTCGACCCTCGTGCGCGGCGTCCCGGAATTGCTCTGGGTGCTGTTGATCTACTTCGGTACGGTCAACCTGATGCGCGCCCTCGGTGAGTTCTTCGGCAACCCCGACCTGCAACTCAACGCCTTCGCCGCTGGCGTGATCGCCCTCGGCCTGTGCTTCGGCGCTTACGCCACGGAAGTGTTCCGTGGTGCAATCCTCGCCATTCCCAAAGGCCACCGTGAGGCCGGCCAGGCCCTGGGCCTGTCGAAATGGCGGATCTTCACCCGTCTGATCATGCCGCAGATGTGGCGCATCGCCCTGCCCGGTCTGGGCAATCTGTTCATGATCCTGATGAAAGACACCGCGTTGGTCTCGGTGATCGGCCTGGAAGAAATCATGCGTCACGCGCAAATCGGCGTGACCGTGTCGAAACAACCGTTCACCTTTTATATGGTCGCCGCGATCATGTACTTGGGCCTGACCGTGCTGGCGATGACCGGCATGCACTTCCTGGAAAAACGCGCCGCTCGCGGCTTTGCGAGGAGCGCTTAAATGAACTGGGAAGTCATCATCAAGTGGCTGCCGAAACTGGCGCAGGGCGCGACCCTGACTCTGGAACTGGTGGCCATCGCTGTCATCGCCGGTTTGCTGCTGGCGATTCCGCTAGGCATCGCCCGCTCCTCCAAGCTCTGGTACGTGCGCTCGTTGCCTTACGCCTACATCTTCTTTTTCCGTGGCACGCCACTTTTGGTTCAGCTGTTTCTGGTTTATTACGGTTTGGCGCAGTTCGACGCGGTGCGTGCAAGTGCGTTGTGGCCGTACCTGCGCGATCCGTTCTGGTGTGCGACCGTGACCATGACCCTGCACACCGCGGCGTATATCGCCGAGATTCTGCGCGGGGCGATTCAGGCGATTCCGCCGGGCGAGATCGAAGCGGCGCGAGCGTTGGGCATGTCCAAGCCGAAAGCGATGTTCTACATCATCCTTCCGCGTGCGGCGCGTATCGGCCTGCCGGCCTACAGCAACGAAGTGATCCTGATGCTCAAGGCCAGCGCGCTGGCCAGCACCGTGACCCTGCTGGAACTGACCGGCATGGCGCGCACGATCATCGCGCGCACCTATCTGCCGGTGGAGATCTTCTTCGCGGCGGGCGTGTTCTATCTGCTGATGGCTTACGTGCTCGTGCGCGGCTTCAAGCTGCTGGAGCGCTGGCTGCGCGTCGATGCCTGCCAAGGGCGTTGATTCTTCCTACGTGCTGACGGGCGAGGACTTACTCGCCCGCTTCACCGCGCTGGATGCTTTTTTGATTGAGCATCAGGCGCTGTGGAAACCTCGACCGTTCACTCACCTTTCGCTTGCTTGGGAAGCGTCCTACCCGGAATTGTCCTCGTGGCTACGCGGGCGGTCGCTGGAAGACGCGGAAAACGCTCATAACCACCCTGCTGATCTTGCTGATGCGCCGGAGCCGTTTGCTTCATTGGCGGCGTTGTCGGCTGAGTTGAGCGTGGTTGGCGAGTTGCCGGGACATGCGCTGGAGGCTGCGGGGCATCGCTTGAATGTCGATGTACCGGGGCGCAAGTGGCAGCAGATCGAGGCGTTTACCAGCCGTTTGGCTTTTGCCTCGCAGCCGATGCATTGGCTGGACTGGTGCTCTGGCAAGGGGCATTTGGGGCGACGCTTGTTGGGCGCGGGGCAGCAACTGACTTGCGTTGAATACGATCCTTTATTGGTCGCCAGCGGTCAGGCGTTAAGTCAGCGTCATCACTTGCACGCTTTGCATGTGGAACAGGATGTACTGGCGGCGAACGCCTCTGCGGTATTGAGCGCGAATCACACGCCCGTCGCCCTTCACGCCTGCGGTGACCTGCATGTGCGATTGATGCAACTGGCCAGTGCCGCAGGTTGCCAGCAAATGGCGATCGTGCCCTGCTGCTACAACCGCACCAGTCGTAGCGAATATCAGGCCTTGTCCTGCGCAGGATCGGCATCGCTCCTACAACTCTCGCTGGAAGATCTCGCTCTGCCGATGAGTGAAACCGTCACCGCTGGTGCACGCGTCCGACGTCAGCGCGACACCTCGATGGCCCGTCGCCTCGCTTTCGACCTGCTGCAACGGCAAAAGCGTGGCGTCGACGAATACTTGCCAACGCCCTCCCTGCCCAGCGCTTGGCTGGACAAACCGTTCGCCGATTACTGCCGCGATCTGGCCGATCTCAAAGAGTTATCCACAGTCGGCATACCAGATTGGGCGGCACTGGAAGCGGCTGGATGGCAACGATTGGCCGAAGTGCGCAATCTGGAATTGCTGCGCGGATTATTCCGACGACCACTGGAGCTTTGGCTGAACCTCGATCGGGCACTTTTCCTCACCGAACAGGGATACGCCGTACGCCTCGGCACTTTCTGCGAATCAGCGCTGACTCCGCGCAATTTCCTGTTGTTGGCCGAACGCGAATAAACCACCGCCAGCCTGTGGATAACTCTGTTGATGGATTTTACTCGGATCCAATATTCACGCCTGTTTCGGTGCTGAAACAGCTCTGGTCATTTTTTGTTCACATAAAGAAAAAACCAATAAAACAGGGATTTGCGAACAAAATGAGAACGCGTCCACAAAAACCGGCCTAAGCACGTCTTCACGGTGCTCAGTTGTGCATAAGCCGCCAATCAAAACGACATAACCGCCGAAAAAAAGCAAAGCTCAGCGGCCTTATCACCCATGCCCAAGACTGAAAATGGGCTCCTCGATAATTAGCGTCTGAACCTGGCGAACGCGACGCCCGACACCACCTCGCGACCGCCCTGCATCGCGCCGAACACGCAGAAGCGCAGCCATTCGCCCGGCCAAACAGTCGCATCGGGCGGACGGTGCAAGCGCTGCGAAATGTACTGCGCAGGGCCTGATTTTCAGAGATGCAAAAATAGTCTGAATTCAGGGGTTTACAGAAATTATCCAGTCGCTATAATCGTCGCCCACACGCCGGTATAGCTCAGTTGGTAGAGCAACTGACTTGTAATCAGTAGGTCCCGGGTTCGACTCCTGGTGCCGGCACCATACAAGGTTCCAGAGAAGGCTTTCAAAATCTCTGGAACCCCCGAAAAACCCGCCTTCTGGCGGGTTTTTTCGTTTTGGCGTTCCATCGGTTTCCGTCAGAAACTGGTGGATTCCAACCGTTTTAAGGGTAGAGTTTGGGATACAGGTCACTTCGATAAAAGGGAGTACCCTTATGTCGCGCACCACAGCTCCGCTCTCCGACGCAGCTTGCCGCTTGGCAAAACCTACAGACCGCGCCTACAAGCTTTTCGACGGCGATGGACTCTATCTTCTAGTCCAACCCAATGGCCGCAAAGGCTGGCGGCTCCGTTACGTCAAACCTGACGGACGGGAAGGACTGACCTCGTTCTGCAACTACCCCGTCATTGGCCTCGCCGACGCCCGTCGCAAGCGCTTGGAGGTCAAGCGAATGCTGGCGGATGGCATTGATCCCATAGAGACCAAGCACCAAGCCAAGGCGGAAGCTGTGATCAAAGGCAGAACCTTTGAAAGCGTTGCGCTGGACTGGCACACGGAAATGTCGGCCAAGTGGGCACTAGGCCACTCCAAGACTGTGATGAGTCGCCTCAAAACCCACGTGTTCCCGCTGATCGGCCCCCGCGCCATTGTCGACCTCGACACCCATGACCTCATGCAGCCCTTGGAAGCGATCAAGAAGCGCGGAACGAGAGACGTTGCTTTAAGGGTACAAAACTACCTGCAGAGCATCATGCGCGAGGCAAAACGCCTCCGGCTTATCACCGCAAACCCTGCTTACGACCTCGAAGGCTTGATCAAAGCCCCGCGGGTGGTACATCGCCCCGCTCTACCCTTATCGCGACTGCCGGAACTACAGGAGCGGATCGATACCTATAAAGGCCGGGCACTTACCCGCCTGACGGTAATGCTGTCGCTGCATGTGTTTGTACGCTCCAGCGAGCTGCGTTTCGCACGCTGGAGCGAGTTCGACCTCAAGCGCGGCACCTGGGAGATACCGGACACTCGACCCGCGTTGGAAGGCGTACCCTTTTCCACAAGGGGTACGAAGATGGCAGGGGATATCCATTTAGTACCCTTATCGCCGCAAGCAGTGGCGCTACTCGAAAAAATCCATGCACTCACAGGCAAATTCGCATTGGTCTTCGCAGGGGATGCCAAACCCTGGAAGCCCATGTCCGAAAATACCGTGAACAACGCGCTTCGGACGATGGGATACGACACCAAAACCGATATCTGCGGGCATGGGTTTCGTTCGATGGCCTGCAGCGCACTGATCGAGTCAGGATTGTGGTCGGAGACAGCCATTGAACGGCAGATGAGCCACAAGGAGCGCAACAACGTCCGCGCCGCTTACATCCACAAGGCCGAGTTCATCGAGGAGCGCAAACTGGTGGAGCCGGTACCTGGAGGCCAACCGGCAGGAGCATGTCACTCCCCACGAGTTTGCTAATCAGACCGGCACCAACGTCACTCGCCTAAAAGCAAAACGTGGCGCAACCGAGTAAGTGCTCGGTCTTCATATCTCAGTGATCCGCTTATCCACGCGGGTCCATCCAAACGGGGCTGCAAAGCCGCCCTGTTTGGATGG
Organism: Pseudomonas rustica; assembly: GCF_049959085.1. NCBI lineage: Bacteria > Pseudomonadati > Pseudomonadota > Gammaproteobacteria > Pseudomonadales > Pseudomonadaceae > Pseudomonas > Pseudomonas rustica. Next base: position 5,265,007 of record NZ_CP188200.1, read on the forward strand.
ACCTCACTTAAAAAATCTAAAGCCCACACAACTGTCTGTGGAAAGCCACAGATTTCCACCGGTGGATAATTTCATCCACAGCCGCAGAACTCCCAAAAATTCGAGCCTTGACCCGAATTATCCACAGGCGTAGAAAAGATCGGGCAAAGCGCTGTCGTTGACAGCAACCCCAGGTAGCCAGAACCTTTAAGGCTACGCCACACCGTGGTGGTTCTCCCAAAGTGCGATTAGCGTCCGGCGGCTCGCACGCTCACAGCGATGTGATGGATGCCTACTTTTACCAGTGTGCCCACTGCGGCAACTTCCCCCTTTCATAGCTGCCTTGCAGCAACCTGTCCGCTTGGCCATTTCCTTGCGCCAACCTACGCCCGTCTCTTTCTCCCGGAAAGAGACGGGCGCTTCTACCGCTGCTGCAGCCCAACTCGTACAAGGCTTTGCGGCATTCCCCCTCGTGACAATCGGCGTGACAAACACCGAAGTCACCAGCAACAGCGATGCAGATGATGGTGCCGCAGCCTACGGAATGGACTGCACCTGACTGACAGTCAGGTATGCCCCGGTCATCGCATAGCTGCCTTCACCCGACTCAGGATCTCGCGGCGCCGGTCTCGTCAGCCAGTGCAGCCTCCACCCGCCCACTTTCTTGGAAGTGTTCAGGAGGCCAGATCATGAGATGCCCAAGCTCCCGGTCGTAAAGAGCCGTAAGTCCCGCGTTAGTGGACAACCCTCACAGGTCGCAGGGGCCTTGATCCCTGATAACACTCAGCACTCTTGGCGGGATGACGTGAGGAAGGTTTGAAACGTTTTGGCTTCGAGAGGAGTTTGATCATGGCATTGGTAGGCAGACGGGATGGGCGAAATTTTGGCTATGACCGCCAATTGAGTTATGCCGGGGCCCAGGCGTTGCGGGACATGTTTGGCGGCGGGCATTACGGCACGGTCAAAGCGCACAGTGATCGATGGCAGGCATTTGTACGTTGGTGCCGCTCGAAGGATGGGCCGGGGTTTAACGATGCGCGGCAGATTGATCGGAAGACCTTGTTGGACTATGCCGGACATCTGCGCCAACAAGTTGAACAAGGTGAGCTCGCCATCGCCACTGCGCAAAACCGATTGTCCAGCGTCAACCGTACCTTGGCAGCGCTTCGCAGTGATCAGTATGTGAAAGTACCGAGTCCGAGCAACGCGTTAGGAATGCAGCGCACTACCATCCGCTCAACAACTCCGCAAGGTCAGAACCGTGACCAAGTAATGTTGATCATCAAGGCGCTCCGCCACCAGCAACCTCGTGCAGCAGCGATCGCACAGTTGGCCCGAACCACCGGCATGCGCTTGCGCGAGACCATACTGGCCGACCTGCCCCGTCTCAAACGTGAAGCCGAACAATATGGCAAGATCAACATCCAGGACGGCACCAAAGGTGGCCGCTGCGGCGCAACAGCACCTCGCTGGATCATGGTGGATGATCATATTCGCGACGCACTCAGGTACGCCGAACAGGTATCTCCCGATGGTAGCCGCAACCTGCTAGCACCGAACGAGAGCTACCTAGATTTTCAATCGAGTGTCGTACGCCCTTCCAGAGACATCCTACGTACGTACAACCTCAAAGGTTTCCACCAACTGCGCGCGGCCTATGCGTGCGAACGCTATGAACAGATTACCCACCACCTAGCCCCCATCAACGGTGGCAGATGCAAACGGCTCGATCCACGCCTTGATCGAGAAGCACGATTACAAATCAGCTATGAGTTGGGACACGGTCGAATAGACGTGGTATCGGCCTACATAGGTGGACGGACATGAGCAAACCATTCGACATTGAGACGTTCTTGGCCGGGGCGCTAACTGGGGCACCTGCCACACGAGAACGTCACATACGGCAGGCTATAGCTATACAGACAGCTATTTCTAGGCGCTGGCACCGAGACAACCCGTGGACTTGGCAACGAAAACATCTCGCTTGGTTTTTGAGCCACCAGCTTGCGGCCCGGTCGGAATCGACGCGCTACTATTACCGGCTAACCATAGGGTTGATATCTCTGCGCACAGGCAAGTCTTGGAGGTTTTTGCGCTAGCTGAAAGCAGACAGCTATCATCAAAAAGGCAGAATGGTAAAGATTCTAGCCGATGATCGCGCTCCTCCCCATCTAGGGACGTCGACCGCGATAGCCCCGAACCGGTCAGCCGTAACAACCAGAAATCGCCCAAAAGCAGTAACTCAATAGATTCGCTAACCAAAACTGAGTCATTGGCAATTCGCGACCGTTCTAACTCCTGCTCCTGACTATTTCAGATGCTCGGCTCCCGTAGAAATGAATGCATTAAGTCCGTTGTATAGCTTAGGATCAAGAAAAGGGAGGGCTGTCCTGGATGAATATTGGTGGATTGCATGCGACACAAACGCATTGGTACCAAGAGTCTCCACCTCTTGCGATTTTCAAGCATCGCCATCAGATCAAATCCGAAGGTAGAAAGAGCTTCCCGAAGAAAAGAACCAACAGACTGACTATTACTGAGTTTCCAAGGGTCGCCTTGCTGACCGTACCACTCCAGCCGGTTGTCGGTTGCGTGCTATGACTTCATCTATCTTCCTTCAGAAAATTGCTCGCAAGCTCGCAGAACCAAGGCAGTTGCACCAAATAATCAAGCAGCCCTCTAGCACCCAACATGATTTAAAACCTATATACGCTTAAGAAATCAATAGGAATAAAAATGTATATCAAGGAAATGACGTTAAGAAACTTCAGAAATTTCAAATCTGAAAAACTTAAGTTTTCAAAAGAATCTGTTAACACACTTATCGGCGAAAATGCCTCAGGCAAAACTAACGTATTCTATGCAATGAGATTGGTTCTAGATGAAAGTCTACCTCTCAACGCACGTCAGCTGATGAACTCAGATTTCTTTAGAGGTTTAGGCTCAACCAAAGGGCATTGGATTGTTATCTCCTTGAAATTCGCAGATCTAGGAAGGTCTGATGAAGATTTAGTGCTTGCAAATAGCGCACTACTTCCAGGTGCGGTTAGCCGAGAAGGTAATTATACTTTCGTATTCAGACCCAGAAAGTTTGTCAGAGCAAAACTTTACGAAATCTCAAAAACAATTACAGATATAAGCCTTAGAAAAATCACTACCGACCATTATCTTAGCAACATAAATATTGATAGAGACTCTTATGAAGCAGTTGCATTCACAAGAACAAGTGTAGATTTTTCACTGGATCATGTTTACGAACGCCTTGTCGGAAACTTTGAAGAATTAAATTTCCCGAACCCTGATGATGAAGACGCGGCAGAAATAGGAAACATTAAGCCTCCATATTTTTCGTTAGTCAAAGAGATATCTTGCACATATGTAAAAGCACTTCGAAATGTAGTTGCTGACATGAAATACACAAACAGCAACCCTCTTATAAAACTGCTTGCAAAAAGCGCCACCAACATCCCGGACTCGGATAAAATTGTTCAACAGGTTAAAAATTTAAACTCATCAATATCTGATCTTAATGAAATCAGAAACCTGAGCGAGCAGAAAAACACTGCTCAAAGCAGTCGGCCACACGTACTCACCATCTTTAGACATTTCATCATACCTTCCCGAGGAGTTCGATGAACTAATCAAGTCTCTCGGGCTACTGGTTGAAGATGGCACTGGATACATTGGATCAGGAAAGCTCGAGGACTTAAGCCTTGGAGGAGCCAATCTAATATACTTAGCATTGAAGCTGTATGAATACGAAGCTCAGCTTGACTCTGAAGATAAAATAGCTCATTTCCTTTTAATTGAAGAGCCTGAAGCACACATACATACTCACATTAAAAAAACTCTATTCTCTAATGTTAGCAACATCAATACTCAAGTATTTATATCAACTCACTCATCACAGATAAGCTCTGCGGCAAAAATCTCGGCAATCAATGTATTATCTAGAAAAAAGCTCCACTCAGAAGTTTACCAACCATCTAATGGTCTAAACACTCAAGATCTATCAAGGATCGAGAGATATCTAGATTCAGTTAGAAGCACCTTACTTTTTTCCAAAGGCGTGATTTTGGTAGAAGGTGAAGCAGAGCAAATCCTCATACCCGCATTAATTAAGACGGTGATAGGTATTTCGCTTGACGAACTAGGGATAAGTTTAGTCAGCATGGGAGGAACCGTTTTCAAACATATCTCTGGACTCTTCCATCCTGAGAGATTGAGGATCCACTGCTCCATTCTCACTGACAGAGATGAAGCCTACTTAAGTGCACCGACCAGCTACGCCAACCAAAAACATATTGAACACCTTATTGCAGCCGACCGTGATGGACTGCAGAGAAAAAATGATCTAGATGCGCAAATTTCTGGAAACGCTTATGTGTCAGCTTATTATGCAGAAAATACGTTTGAAGCAGAACTTATAAACACAAACAAATTAAATACTAATAACCAAGAGCTATTTTGTAACGTTCTACCACTTATCTACACCAAGAAATCGTTCATGGACACATACGCGACTCACTTCAGATCTACAGATGCGTCTATTAGAACATTTTACGTTTTAAAACTAGCGAATAAAGTTGGGAAAGGTTGGTTCTCTCTCCTCATTAGCGAAAAGTTACACTCGTGCACCAATATCCCCGAATATGTACTTCATGCGCTGTCCAACGCCTTAAAAGGGCACGTAACTGAAGATATATGGAGGAAGATGATTCATCATAGACTTCCACTGTACGAAAACGGGGGATGGGTGGCGAAATATAATGCTTTCTGCATAGGCCGCGGAATTGATACACCTGAAGGAAGTTCGGCTCTATTTGCCGAATTTTTCGTAACCGACCCTGTTTCTCTTCTCATCAAAGAGGCTGTTTGATATGCCAATGACCGGGTTAACTGAGCAACAGCGTAACGCTGTAATTCACGATGGCAACTTACTATTGACGGCGTGCCCAGGTAGCGGAAAAACAAAAACATTAGTGGCAAAATTAGCTCAAAGGTTGAGCCTGGGAAATCTTGGCAAAAAACGTTTAATCGCAATCACATACACGAACGTGGCTGCAGACACTATACTTGAGCGTCTCGATAACTTTGGCATACCATTAAGCAATCTCTGGGTAGGAACAATTCATTCTTTTTGCTTGGAATGGATAATCAAACCACATAAAGGTTTACTTTCTATAATATCTACTGGCTATCGCGTTGTGGACGAATACGAAAGCCAGGAAATCCTTGACAATATAAAAGCAAACTCTGCTGTTGGCACTTTTGATAAAATACCATTAAAACTTAACTATGATTGGTCTATTAATGAGACTGGACATACCGTGCATGCCATTGACGTTGCACGACAGTACCACTCACATCTTCAAAGAGAGAAACTAATTGATTTTGATTTGATTCTAAATATAGCCTTAAGTATATTACTGCAAAACCCTGAAATTGGCCTCAGACTTTCTTGCTTATTCGAGTCATGCTTAATTGACGAATACCAAGATACCAACCAGTTTCAATACAACATCCTAAGAGAAATAATAAAACACGGAAAGAGTAAAATATGCCTTGTGGGAGACGTTGATCAGGCAATATATACAGGGCTAGGAGCAGTGGTAAAAAATCAGCAAGAAATCTGTAAAGAATTTAATTTAAGTTCAATTGACTGCATGACCCTAACGGGGTGTTACCGATCCAAACAACAAATCATTGACTTTTATAGCAAGTTCCAAGAATCGCCCTATAAAATCGATTCAAAGCAAAATATTAATTTTTTTGGCGAAAATCTTAGTATCAATCAAAGCATTTCCAAGGAAGATCTTGCTCAACATATCTCCACAATCATCAACACGTATCTAAACCACGGAATTCCTCCTGAAGAAATTGCAGTACTCTCTCCTAGTTGGTACGAAGTAACAAACTTAGGGCGTTCTCTGTCAACTTTATTACCAGGCGTTCGGCTAGACTCCCCTGGACTGTCTCCAATACCCTATTCCCAAGAAAATGTTTGGTTCAAACTAATACGTTTGAGCAACACAGAAGTGAGCAGCAAAAATTATTATAGAAGATATCGACTCGCAAGCGAAATCATCCAGAATTTGATTGATCTTGATCTAAAAATAGACATTACGACTTTAACTGCCAAAGCCTTGCTTAAGCTCTCCAACTCTATTATCACACCTGATTCAGACATAATAACTTATATTAATAATATTATTAACTCTTACTGCTTACATCTAAAAATAGCATACTCAGACTCGCCATCCGCTACATCACAGTACGATGCCTTGCTTAAGGCCGTCACTAGAAGGCTTGGGAAAGACGGCGTAGAGGACTGTTCCACCTGCCTATCTAAATACTTTAATGAAGGCAGCGGCATAAAAATCACAACGTGCCATTCAACGAAGGGAGAAGAATACCAAGTTGTAATATGTACCGGACTGCTAGAAGGAAAAATCCCTCACTGGGATGATATATATAGAAAAATAAATAACCAAGCGCCTTACATGGCTAGAAGGCTCCTTTATGTAATATGCTCTAGGGCGAAGAGCTCCTTATTCTTAATTTCCGAAAAAGGCGTATACACGAAAGGTAGAATTGAGTACAGCCAAACAAAACAGCTAGCTCAAGCACTCATATAGTTCTTAATCAACCAATTATAGAAAAATAACAAACTTGATTATTTTTGGTTAACACAGCGAAATCCAAACAACTCAAATCAGCATCTATCCAAAATACAAATGCGAGAATCCAGAGCCCCCTGAGCACTTAGAATCTTGGCACCCTGTTGCACAAGAGTTATAGGTGCAGTTCGTGCAGTATCTACCTGCATGAGCTGCGCAGAGTACAAGAGGCTTGGTTGACTGTCAGGCAGAGCGCGCCCCGTCAGTCAACTTTAGGCCTGCCTCACTGATGGCACAGTAGCCCAGCTCTGCGCGTGCCGGAAAGCGCTTGAGCTGTACGGAGTTTAAGAGTCCCGATCAGTTTGTGTCCGTCATCTCCGAAATCACTTAACTTATTGAAAATAATTGATATTTTTAGATCTGGTTGATAGATAGGCTAACTGTTGAGCTAAGCCGCCCTAAGATAGGACGCGGTAGCAACGGTCGGCTTGGTCAATGGGATCAAAGAAGGATTGAAAAGAAGTATCACTTTGATATCATTAGCCACTATGGAACGGCCTCTAGGGTCAATATGCGCATCGACGGATGCGATAGGATAGGAGAAATGGTGAATCGCGCCCCAACGGCGGACTACCTTGAAGGCTTCTGTTACGCTTAGGACAGATCACGATTCAAGCGCAGACTTTCTTGGAAAACTCTCTTATGAAAGACACTATAAGTTACATCTACAGCATCGGTCATGGCAGCCGAAAAATTGAAGACTTCATACATCTTCTTAAAACCTATGAAGTCAAATATGTGGTCGATGTTCGTTCCAAACCCAGATCAAGATTTCACCCCCAGTACAATCAAAAAGCATTACAAGAATTTCTAAAAGAAAGTGACATTGGCTATTTGTTCCTGGGCAATCAACTGGGCGGACTACCAAACGATACTGCATGCTATGACGAAGAGGGCCATGTCGTATACAAAAAAGTAGAAGCTATGGATTTCTATAAAGAAGGGTTAGCTAGATTGGTTTCAGCAAACGAGAAAAATATAAAAATAGCTTGCATGTGCAGCGAAATCGACCCATGCGACTGTCATAGGAGCAAGCTTATAGGTGTCTCACTTGAGAGCCAAGAAATCCATATGCTTCACATCAATAGAAGCGGCGCTATTGAAACGCAGAGCAATGTAATCAAAAACGTTATAAATGCGTCAAGTGGCAAAGATCTTTTTTCGGATGATACTTCCTTGAAATCAAGGAATTCTTATAGATAGGGAAAATCATGGCCGTACAGGGTAATGTTGTCATTTTGAGTAAGACGCTTATGGCAGAAGGTATCTGCGTTGGCGCGTGGGATGTCGTTAATGAGAGGATGCTACGCCTTCTAGACGAAAAGGCCCAAAGACTATCTCACGACGCCCCCTATGAGATAGGTCAATGCTATACGATAAAATATGCTCCGCATTACAGAATTATTCCTCCGCACACCGAAGATGCTGCTGTCTACGAGTACAACTACTTGGACACCCTAGATGAAGATGACTTCAATGATCTGATCTCATCGCTTTGTGACGAGGCTATAGAATTAGAAGATCTCTTTGACGGAAAAATTATTTGGGATGGCAGCGGCCATATGGAACCCGACGACACGACGAATTACAGTGTTCAAATCGCCACATTGAATTGCAGCTTAACCAAGAATGGTAACTATTTTGAATATTCTCGCTTTGGCACTGTAGGCAAAAGAATAAGATATGTAGGCGCTCGCCCTTTAGCCGAACTTCCCAATAGGCTTTCAGCCGGTACTCGTATTAGGTTTTCCCTAGCGCGCTTTTGGGACAAAGACAAAGACGGAAAATTGCGAGCATATTTACAGTTATCAGGAATATATGAATAGAAATTTGGCAACGCATTGAAACACTCCCAACGTCCATCCTGCAACACGCGCGACATTGGACGAATTGAATCTAGCTTTATCAGTCAGATCACAGCTAGTGTAGTGCGGGGTATTTTTAGGGGTAGCAGCGCAAGGCAAGCAGAAAAATCCAAGAATATTTGATAGTTAACATGCTATTCGACTCCTGGTGCCGCACCATACAAAACAAAGCCCCTGCAGAAATGCAGGGGCTTTGTTGTTTCTGGGGTGTTTATATTATTGGCAGCGTTTCTACTTCAGCTCAAATTTCCGTCTTTATGCCAAATTATGAACTGGCAATAATTATGGCGTACCCATAAAAAGATGTAATCGGATGAGCAGCATTTCTCGTTGCCCTGAACTGGCGGGTTCAATGGAAATCAGGCTTTCCGATCCAATATCGCTTGATGCCTCGACGCTTTGTTCCTCCGCCACAGAGAATGGCATCAACGTAACGCGCGCGGCCTCACCGGCCTTCATCTGACGTACAGACTCCAGTAAGTCCTGCTGGAATTGCTCCAGTTCATCGACCATCGCTGATCTCCTCGTTTTGCCAATCGCGGTGTACCGGTAATCGCCGCCCTTTCCCACGCCTCACACTTGCTGCACATTTCACGACTGCTCACTGCGGACTCCTCAGTCGGGCGCGATCCTGATCTTCACGCCTATGCCTCGGAATATTTGCAGGAACTGAGCAAGGCGCTGATCGATGATGTTGTGAAAGTAATGGATGCGCTGCCGGACAAGCCGTTGATGTAAATCAGCCACGTGAAGTCCTCGCTGATGCGAGGGCTTTTTGCGTTTCAGACCTGACTGATCTCAAACACAAACGAAATCTTCTGCTGAGTCGCACTCCACACATAGCGCAAATGCTTACCCTGCTTCGGAATCGATACCGCTGGCGGCCGAAACGCGGCGACGCATTCATGGCCCGGCGATCGAACGCTGTTATAGAGCAGTCCCCACGACTCGGTTTCGCGCAGTTGCCGGGCGAAAACCTGAGACGGCCCATAAGCCTCAGGATCCGGATTGTGCAGTTCGGGATGATCGTGACGAATGTCGTGTAACGGTTTAACCACCCGATTGACGTAAGTGCGCATGGTCAACTCAAGATCCGCTTCCTGGGTCGCCGCCAGAAATCGCTCCTGGTGATAACAGGTCTCGGCGATGGCAGCCGCCTGACTGCTTGCGGCGTAGTAAACGCCGAAGGTGCCGTCGCAGAAACGGCTACGTTTACCGATATGAGTAAACGCAGCCATCACCGGAGTCGAGCCGGGGCCGGAGAGTCGATCTTCGGGACGCACTCGGGCGAGAACCCCGGCCTGCTCTATCAATCGATCATTGGTCAGCGCCTCAATCGCGTAGGCAATTTCCAGGTCTTCGGGATCGAGCACATCTTCAAACAGCGCAATCGGCGGGAAGCTGCTGTTAACGATCCGATAGGCTCGCGGCCAGGCCACATCCACTAACTCTGGCACCTTCAACCGCGCACCCCATCGAGGTAGCGGCGCACATCGGCGATGTCGACCACGCGCCCGGCCAGCATGTAATCCAGCGCCGTTTGCCCATTGAACGGTGCTGCCGTGTTCGGACTGCAGACCCACGTGTAGGCGCGTTCGCGGCTGTTGCTGAAGATGATACTCAGCGCCTTGTGAATGCCCATCAGGTAGGAGATACGCTCAAGGGTGTCGTTCGGCAGGCGTATGTTCGGCAGGTGTTTGTATTTGTAGAACGTGGTGTTACCGACACCGCCCAGCAATGTGCGTTGCTGCTCGGCGCTGCAGCCCCAGCGCTCCATGAGGTTGAAGAAGAACTTCAGCGCAACGCGGCCGGCTTCGGGGGCGTCGAGTTGTTCGCTTGGAGTGAGGGCTGGAGGTGAAGTAGGCATCAGATCGTTACCAACTCGTTATGTGATACATCAAGATTAGTACACATATGAACCAAACAAATAAAGCGCTTCATATGCGGACTCCTATTGCCTATTTTTCGTTTGACTTGCCAATACGCCTGACAGAGAATCGGCCCCAAGAGCGCGAAACCGACTGCCTTCAGGTGGCAATAGTCGGCGTTAGGAACCCCGTTGATGACCTGAATATCAGCGCTCGGGTGAGACCTCTTCTCCCCTGCTTGAGGGAGCACAATATCAAGCACCTACTTCAGAAAAAGCAGCCTCTTCAGGCTGCTTTTTTTGTTTGGCGGTTTGGAAACGCTGATACACCAGTATTCCATGGCGATGCTTATTCAACGCTTTCTTGTCGCAGTTCATGAAATTCCAGAGAGCGTGTCCATAGTCAGCGTGGATCACCACAAGCATCTGATATTTCGTGTTGTACGCACCGATGAACGCCAGTCGTATCGAACCGTCATCGTAGGAAATTTGCCAGATTTCCAAGGGATTCTGAATGGTATCCAATGCAAACTCGGTGAAGCGCTCTCGCGCATTGGGCCTTTTTTCCACGATATGTAGTAGGTATTCGCGTCTGACAGTGACCGCGACGTAAGGCGTTTGTATCACGGAGTAACTCTTGCCTTCCGACAACCCAAACCCCAACGCAACCTGCTCCCAAGCCAATTCCAAACTTGTCGCACCAGGAATTTCTCGAGCATTCGAATTCAATAACCTCACTTCGATATCGCGTATGTCCGGTAAGCCCAGGGCTATCCAATTGGTTTGATTGGGAGTAGCGCGCTTTCCTGGCAAATTCATTGGTACCCACCCAGTCGCGCCTTGGCTAGGCGGAAATATCCTTAACTGCAATGGATTCGGCCTTAACAAAATCCTCAAAGTAACAGTCCATATTTCGCTGGTTTTTGGCGGTGGGGTAAATCAGCCACATCCTCATTTGCAATCGGACGCTTCTGGTATCGGGAAGGATTGCTGCCGAGCGAAGGTGGGAAAAATCGCCACAGCTCTTAGATTCCAAACGAAAAAAAGTGCCCGGATCTTTCGATCCGGGCACTTTTTTTGACCCCCATCACCCCCCTCCCCCCAAAAACCCCGATCCTGTGTCAGCCTCCAGCCATCGGCGGGGACATCAATTCGCTACTAAACCCGCGACAACTATGCTCAGGTACAGGAATATACCCAGCATATGGCCGCCGAACCGGCAGTCTCGTAAACAACAATACCCAGCCCACTTTAGAGGGCATTACCCATGGATAGCAGAACCTTACGCAACCTGATGCGCATCGTGCAGACCGGCTCTTTGTCGGCCGCAGCCGAGCATTCGTGCCTGACTGTGCAGGCGTTGGCCGCGCAGTTGAACAAGGTCGAAGAGCAGTTCGGTTTCCGCTTGTTTCGTCGTTCCAACAAAGGGCTGACGCTAACGCCGCAAGGCACTGAGCTGACGCCGTATATGGACAAAGTGCTGATTGCCACGCGACAGATGGAAGAAAAGGTCGAGGCGCTGAAGGTGCCGGGCCAGCGGACGTTGAAGGTTGCGTTGAACAACACGTTGTCGACTGACTTCAACCGGCGAATGATCGGGCGCCTGATTGAGGTGTTTCCCGATTATCAGATGGAATTCAGCTACGCGGAGTCGATGGAAAATCTCAGCAAGCTGAAGAACGAAGACTTTGACCTCGCGGTGCTGATCGGCCCGCAGCGTCCGGGTTTGCCGAGTATTGTCTTGCCCGAAGTGCAGGTGCAGGTAGTCGGCGCGCATTGCGGGCAGGAGAACGATCCGCTGACGTTGCTGGGCAACAAGTTTCAGGTACGTCCTGCAGAAGATTGTCCGTATTCCCACAGCTTTTTGCGTTTTCTCGACGCCGGGCTGGGCAATCACGAGAACGGTCAGCGCATGGTCTATTCGTGCAGCGAAACGCTGACGTTGTCGTTGATCACGCAGATGGACGCGGTCGGCATGGTCTCGCGTGAGGCTGCGCAGAAAAACGGCCTGACGATTTTCCCGGGGTTCGAGGACTTCCTCGAAGTGCGCCTTGCGGTGAACAACTCGGAGTTGTCGCGCCAGGCGCTCAGCGATGTTGTCGATCTGCCGTTACATGAACGAGCCGAGCGCAATGTACGCAGCCGTCCCAACCGCCACACTGAGAAAGAGGTTTTTGCTGAAATACGCACATAGCAACGTCGGAATCGCGGCATAGAATTCCGGGCGGTCGAGCTGTATGTGCTGATCCTTGATCAACAAGGGAGTCAGGCTGATCGCAGCGACGATCGCCACCGGCAGGTATTCCAGCGCCCGCGCGACAAATGGCGGCCAGTGCTCGGTATTGATTTGCAGTGGCAAGGCGCGTGGCAGAAAGGTCACGGCCATCATCAGCACCACTACCAGAATCAGGAACGTTTGGTCAGGCATACACCCACTCCGCAGCCCACAAACGTGGCGATAAACACATTAAACGGCGAGCTGCCGACCAGGCTCAGGGCGCCCATGCAGATCACCGCTGCCGCGGCGGCGATCAGTTTGTTGCGCGTGTTGCACAGCGACACCAGCACGTAGAGCATCATCGCCGTCAGTGCGTAGTCGAGCTGATATTTGATCAGGTGCGCCGCGTACTGTGCGCAAACTGCGCCGAGCAATCCTCCGAGCACCCACGAGGTGTGGCAGAACAGGTTGAAACCGATCAGATAGCGCACGTTGACCGGCGCGCCGGTGCCGAGTTTCACACTGTGGAAGGCAAAGGATTCATCGGTCAGGCCGCCGGCGTAAGCCCAACGCTCCATGCGGCTCAAACCGAGCGCGCGCAGGGCTTTGGCCATATAGACCGACATCAACATGTGCCGCGCGTTGATCAGGAACGTGGTCAGCACAATGGTGGTCAGCGACGCGCCGCTGGAGATCAGCGCCAGCGCAGCGAATTGCGATGCGCCGGCATACACGAACAAGCACATCGCCACCGGCAGCCACATCGGCAACCCGGCGTTGACGGCCATCAGCCCGAACACGAATGACACCGTGAAGTAGCCGGCGACCACCGGGCTGGCTTCGGCAAACGTGCGCGACGGCTGATGGGTGACCATCAGCGGCGCACTGCCGGACCTTTCATTCATAGATCCCTCTCAAAAGTCCGTTCGCCGTGGGGCTCGCAAAAACCTTGGGCAGTCCAAAAACGCTTGCCCGCGAGGTTAGCATCGTCGACGAACAGAAACATCCGCAACACGCCGACACGCTTCATGTCGGACGACGCCGCTTCAACCAGACGTTGACCGACGCCCTGGCTGCGATAGCGCGGGCTGACGGCCAGATGATTGATGGTGCCGCGACTGCCGAGCATGCCACCGAGCACCGCGCCGACGATTTCGCCGGCGACGTCGAAGGCGAGATAGGCCGTCGTGGTTTTCTGGATCAACACGCCGCGCAGGCACTTGGCGTCCTGCCATTCGCAGAAGGACACTTCGTCGAACTGGCGGAAGAAGCGCTCCATGCGCTGCGCATCCTTGGCCGTGGCGCGTCGCAGCACCACTGGCGTCGAGCACTCGACGCCATCGATTGGGGTGATCTGATTAGCGAACAATGTCGAAAGCGGTCCCGGGCCGCGAGAAGGAAATCGCCAGAATCTGCCGATACGCCATGGCATGGGTGTGGCTGTTGCGCGCCGGGGTCACGTAGTGGCGCATGTCGCGGTCGAGGAAGTAAGTGGTGTCGAGAATTTCCTCGTAAGTGGTCGACGCCAGTTGATGCTCGTGGATGTCGTACAGACGACTCTCCGCACCCTCGACATTGTTGCGCCCCCAGAAATGCACACCGCTGAACGGGTAACCGTCGCAGTGAATGCCTTCAGGGGTGATTTCCAATTGTTTGCCGGGTTTGATCTCGATGCGGATCTGATGGATCTGGCACTGCCAGATTTCATCGTGCAGCTCTTCCGGCAACACGCTTTTGTACACTTCGAAATCGGTGTCGATCAGGCTGCGCATTACCGGCGAAGAAATCACTTCATCGGAGAAGTCCTGGAAGTGTCGTACCAGGCCGCCAACGTAGGCGTTGTTCTCTTTCGATTGCACGTACGCGCGATGCTCGAGTTGCGTCAGCTCGCGGGTTTTCGGGTTGTATTCGAAGTCGCTGTAACGACGGTAACGCATGCCGGCTTCGGCCTGACCGTAGTAGCTGTCAGGCTCCATGTTTTCCCAACTTTTGGTCAGTCTGACGAAGTCGGCAAAATGACCGTAGAGATTGAAGTCACCACCCTGGACGTTGACATATTTGTCGCGCCGTAGCGATTCGCCCACTTCTCTGTTCAAAACGATCATTACCCAATTCTCCACTGCGTTGAGCGGCCTAATCTATTAGGTGGAGAATTTGCGTCCATGAGAAAGAATTTCAGGCATTTAAAGCCCTGTTTGAAACGAAGTTTGCAGCGACTTAAAAACTACTTTTACATGACAAAAACATGGTTTTTTTCTGGTTTTCATCAAAAATCCGTCGAAAAAAAACCCCGAACGAATCGGGGTTTTTCTCAAGTTTCTTACATTCGATCGATCATCAGAAGATGTTGATCGGGTAATCCACGAACACACGCAGCTCGTTGCCGCTGACGTTGTACTCGCTGGACTTCTGCGACACGCGCAGGATCGAGCTGCGCAGTTTCACGCTCAGGTCTTTGGCCGGGCCACTTTGCACGACGTACTTGAACTGGTTGAAGATCTCGCGCTCGGTGCCGCCTTCGCTGGTGGACGTAGTGATGTTGTCGCCACGTACGTAAGCAACGTTGTAGCTCAGACCCGGCACGCCGAAAGCGCTGAAGTCGAGGCCGTAGCCCAACTGCCAGCTGCGTTCGTCTTCAGCGTTGAAGTCAGACCAGTAGGAGTTGGCCAGGTAGATGGTGTTGCCACCGTCGCCGACACGACCCTGATCTTTCTGATAGCCGCCGTAGGCGTAGCCAAGGTTGCTGTCGCCAGTGGAACGCTGGTGCGCCACGGTGAACGAGTGCGGGCCGGTGACGAAAGTCGCGGCCAGACTCCAGATCTTGTTGTCGTCGCCGGTTGCACCGCTTTCGCGGACGTAGGAATTGTCCAGCTTGGTGCGGTAGCCGTTGAAATCGAGGGTCAGCGATTGATCCTTGTCGATCGGGAACACGTAGTTGGCGTTCACGTATTGCTTCTTCAGCACGTCTTCGACGTCGGAAGCGTACAGCGCCGCTTTGAACTGTTCGGTGAACTGGTAGCTACCGCCCAATACGTTGATCGACTTCAGACCACCGCTGTCACGGCCTTCCGCGCTCTTGCGCGATTCGGCGGTGAAACGACCGGCGTTCAGCTCCAGGCCTTTGATCTCTTTGGAAGTGATCAAAGTACCGGTGTAGCTTTCCGGCAGCAGACGCGAGTTGTCGTAGTTCAGCACCGGCAGGGCCGGCATCTGGTCACCGTACGTCAGGGTGGTGCTGGACAGACGGAATTTGACCGCTGCGCCGCCCTTGGACAGGTCGTCGGCCGGAGCACCGCTGGCGCCCTTCTTGAAGAAGTCGATACCGCCGGCGCCGCTGCGATCTTCGCTGCGTTCCAGGTTCAGTGCATACAGACCGAAAGCGTCGACACCGACACCGATGGTGCCTTGGGTGAAGCCGGACGAGAACGTACCGATGGCCGCTTGGCCCCACTCGGATTTGTCGTCGTTGCCGTCTTTGTAGTCACGATTGATGTAAGCGTTGCGCAGCAGCACTTTGAGGCTGCTGTCTTCTTGAAAACCCTTGGACTCGGCCTGGTCGTTAGCCATGGCCTGTGTGGCGCTCAACATCCCCAGAGCGATCAGGCTGATTCGCTTGTTCAACATTTTATTTTCCTTATTACGGGTTGAAACGCGCTGTGTCGAACGGCTGAAACGGCGCTTTTGCACTCTTTTTTCATCCCGAAACAAAAAGACCCGCCCACGACCAAGTCGTGGCGGGCCTTCTTATTATTTTGAGTCATGGCGGTTGGCCACAGGCGTTGGGCCGAATCGTAGCCGCGCCCGGAACAATGTGTCAATTTCAAGAATCGTCTTTAAATAGGCGAAATTCGTCTAAGAAACGTAATTTTTGCGATAGCGGGTTGCAAGGATTCGGTGACAACCAGTGATTTTGACGTCGCGCAGAGGAAGATTTTTCAGCGATTTATCGTGCGCGTGATCGCTCTCACGAGCCAATCAATTTCGCTGACCGAGCGGGCTGTATTGGCTGAGACACAATCCGAAACAATCCAGCAGCGGAACTTCCCAGGAATAATTAACGAAAGTAAATAGCAAGCATTATCATCCGCGCCCTACACGCTACAGCCTAAAAATCCTACGGATGTTTTCTTCAATGCCTGCCCCTTTTCGCCTGACGTCCTACAGCTTTGGCCTGTCTGCCCTGCTGTCTGCCGGTTTTTCCTACGCGGCTCCTACAACCTTGCCTGAAACATCGATCAGCGCTGCCGAAGCCGAGGATGATGATCCGCGCGTCAAAGTCAGCAACACCGCGACCCGCACCTCGACGCCGGTGCGCTATGTGCCGCAGGCCATCGACTCGATCAAGACCGCCAATGTGGCGAACTACGGCACCAATGACATCGGCGATGCGTTGAGCGGCATTCCCAACGTCAGCAGCGGCGCTGACACGCGTTTCGACAGCCTGCGCATCCGGGGTTTCGATGCGAGCAACGACTTTTATCTGGACGGCATCCGCGACGACAGCCAGTACAAGCGCGACATGCACAACATCGAACGCGTCGAAGTGCTCAAGGGCCCGGCCGCTGTGTTGTATGGCCGTGGCAGCCAGGGCGGCATCGTCAACCGCGTGAGCAAAATGCCGGAATTCGGCCGCCGCTCGACGATTGAGGCCCAAGGCAGCAGCGAAGATTTGCGCAGCCTGTACGCCGACCTCAGCACCGATCCGAGCGAAAACATCAGCCTGCGCCTGAACATGGGCAACATGGATGAAAACAGCTTCCGTGATGGTGTCAGTGGCAATCGCCAGTTGTTCGCGCCGTCGATGAGCTGGCAACTGAGCCCGGATCTGAATTGGTTGGTGCAGTATGAATACAGCCGCTACAACCGCACGCCGGATCGCGGCATTCCGGGGGTTAATGGTCGTCCGGCCGATGTCGGGCGCGACACCACTTATGGCAACGATCACGATTTCATCGACGACAAAACCCAGTCGTTGCGCTCGAAGCTCACTTACGAAATCAACGAAAACTGGCAACTGCACCAGACCCTCGGCGTGTTCAAACTCGACAGTGATTTCGACAACACCTACCTCACCGGTTATGTCCCGGCGACCAACAAGGTCACGCGTCAGCACTGGCAGCAGGATCTGACCACCCGCAACATTTACAACAACATTGAGCTGGAAGGCGGTTTCGACACCTTTGGTCTGGAGCATCGTCTGCTGACCGGGATCGAGATCGGCAGTCAACGCCGCGACCCGAAGCTGTACAACGCGGCGACCACGGGCCCCGGCAGCTCGCCAGTGCCAGCGCTGGATCTGTACAACCCCAATCGCGATTTGCGCCACACCGGGCGCATGCAGGTATCCAGCGACACTCACACCGAAGTCGAAAGCCGCGCACTGTACGTGCAGGATCAATTGCGCCTGAACGATCAATGGCAAGTGCTCGCCGGTTTGCGTTACGACACCTTCGACATCGAGTCGACCAACCAGTTGAAAAACATCAGCGAAGACCGCGACAGCCACAGCACCAGCCCGCGCGTGGGCCTGGTCTGGACGCCGCTGCACAATCACTCGTTCTATGCCTCATGGACTAAAACTTTCTCACCAGTGGGCGGCGGTCTGATCGGTATCACCCCGGGTGCAGCGGGCAACTCCAATGACCTGAGCCCGGAGCTGACCAAGCAGAAAGAAATCGGCGTGAAGAGCGACTGGCTTGATGATCGCCTGAGCACCACGCTGGCGATCTACGACCTTGAGCTCTACAACCGCCGCACCGCAGATCCAAACGATCCGACCGTAACCGTGCTGACCGGCGTGCAACGTTCACGCGGGATTGAACTGACCGGCACCGGCAAAATCGCCGGTAACTGGTACGTGCGCGGAGGCGTCGGCGTGCAGGACGCGACGATCGAGAAGGACAACAACGGCCTGGAAGGCAAACGCATCAACAACGTCGCCAAGCACAACGGCAGCCTGTTCCTGACCTGGAAACCGGAGCTGGGCTGGTATGGCGAAACCGGGCTGACGCTGGTTGGCCAGCGCTATGCCGATAATCTCAATACAACCGTGCTGCCGGGTTATGGACGTTGGGATGCGCTGGTGGGTTATCGGATGAAGGATTGGGATCTGCGTGGGGCGTTGAACAATATTACTGATCGCGAGTATTACTCGTCGGCGACCAGTGCTGCGCAGATCCAGCCGGGGGCGCCGCGTAGTGTTGTGATGACGGGGACTTATTCTTTTTGATTACTCGCAGACCTGCGAGATCACTCCTACATCGCTGATATTTTTTAGAGCCGATCTGCTTTTAGAAATGTCTGAAATTTACCAAGAAAACCTATGACCGTTTATCGGGACTGTCAGATTTTACAGGTGTAGACGGCACCCGGTGGAGGTACAAGAGAAGCAACCTTTTCTAAAGATTTTCGAGAACACGGTCATGTCAGATACGGTGAAAAATGAAAATGAGTATGGCGGTTGGTTTTCGCCAAAGGCAGATGGGTTTTATACATTTCCTGTGACGATTAAAGGTTTTTGTAATATTAGAGATTGGGAGCATCTCGTTATTGATCTACGGAGGGGAGGACAGTCTTACGATAAAATCACAGTGAATTTTACTCTGGCGGATGAAAAGTATAGGGAGTTCAGTATTGAAACCTCCCGTGTACGACTAGGCCCTGCCTATTTGCAGGCCACTATCTTTTTCGGAGGAGCAATTGTTGATTGGCTACCAGATGTTGCAGATTTTTACGTCCTCACCCCTCCCGAATAAATGAGCTATAGACCGGCCGACTCACCTCTATATTTCCCGCGCCAAAAAAAGCGCCGCCATCCCGGCAGCGCTTTCACTTATCCCTATTGTCCTTCTTATCCTTCCAGCACATCCCACAACGCTTCCAGTTCGTCCTCGCTGAACAGGTCAGCGGGGTAGCGCTCGATCATCATCCGGCGCGGATCAGGAACCCTGATCTGACGCGTTCCATTGGATTTCAACCAGTGCGCAACGCGGTGGAGCGATTCGCCGTTAACGGCCATGGGATGCAAAGTCCGCTCGCTGATTACGTTCACTTCGGCGTTCATTTCAGCGCTCTCTCCCCGTTCGTGAGCGGCTACGTTATCCAAGGTTTATGACAGAACGATTGAAGTTCTTCCCCCCTCCCTAGTGCCCCCAGACGAATACAAGAGCTATGCCAATGTCTCGCGTTTGTCGACAAGTGGATACAAAAAAGCCCGCCGTCCTTTCGGGCTGCGGGCCTCTGTTCATACTTAGCGAGCTAATCATTGCCCGGCTGATTTGGTAATCAACTCAAGCTGTTACGACTCAACTCACTCTTTGTGCGGCGCGGGTTGCTGTTGAGTAAGGCAGTGGATGTTGCCGCCGCCCAGTAACAGTTCGCGGCCCGGCACCATGACCACTTCGTGCTGCGGGAACAGGTTCTGCAGGATTTCCAGAGCAGGCGCGTCCATCGGGTCGTCGAAGCTCGGCGCGATGATGCCGCCGTTGACGATCAGGAAGTTCACGTAAGAACCGGCCAGACGCACCGACGGATTACGCTCCTGCGTGCCGTCGACCGGATCGACACCAGCGCACTCTTCTTCGGTCGCATACAGCGGCCCCGGGATCGGCATTTTGTGCACCGTGAACGGGCGACCTTTGGCATCGGTGCTGCTTTGCAGGACGTTCATCGCAGCCTGACAGCGCGGGTAGTTCGGATCCTGCGGATCATCTGTCCACGCCAGCAGCACTTCGCCCGGACGCACGTAGCAGCAGAAGTTATCCACATGGCCATCGGTTTCGTCGTTGAACAAACCGTCCGGCAGCCAGATGATTTTATCCACAGACAGATTGGCGCTGAGCACTGCTTCGATTTCTTCGCGACCCAGATGCGGGTTGCGATTACGGTTCAGCAGGCATTCTTCGGTGGTAATCAGCGTTCCTTCGCCGTCGACGTGAATCGAACCGCCTTCGAGCACAAAACCTTCAGTGCGATAGCGTGGGCTGCGTTCGATCTCGAGGATCTTGCCACCGACCTGCGAGTCGCGATTCCACGGCGAATACAGACCGCCATCGAAACCGCCCCAAGCGTTGAAGTCCCAGTTCACACCGCGTACTTCGCCGTTGTTATTGATGACGAAGGTCGGGCCGCTGTCGCGTACCCAGGCGTCATCGCTGGACATCTCGACCACGCGGATATTCGGCACGTCCAGGCGGGCGCGGGCGTTTTCGTATTGGCCGGCGGAAACGGCAACAGTCACCGGTTCGAAACGCGCGATGGCTTTGGCCACCGCTGCGTGTGCGGCTTGCGCCGGTTTGCCGCCCAGACGCCAGTTGTCCGGGCGCTCGGGCCAGATCATCCAGGTCTGCGTTTGCGGCGCCCACTCGGCCGGCATGTGAAAGCCGTCGGCGCGCGGGGTACTTTTCAATGTGGTCATCGGGATCAGGACTCCAGGGAACCGTCGAGGGTTTTCAACGCGCCGTACAGGTTCGGACGGCGGTCACGGAATGAACCCCACGCGCTGCGAATGTGTTCGAGCTCGTCGAGGTTGAAAGTGTGCACAAGAATACCTTCTTCGGTTTTATTCAGCTCCTGCACTTTTTCGCCGAACTGGTTGGCGATGAACGAAGAGCCGTAGAACGTGATGTCGTAGCCGTCCTGTTCTTCGTTGCCAATGCGGTTGCTGGCGATCAGCGGCATCAAGTTAGCGCCGGCATGGCCCTGCTGCACACGCTGCCAGTGGTCGCGCGACGAGATGGTCTTGTCGTGCGGCTCGCTGCCGATCGCGGTTGGGTAAAACAGAATTTCCGCACCTTGCAGCGCCATGCTGCGCGCCGCTTCCGGAAACCACTGATCCCAGCAGATGCCTACGCCGATTTTCGCGTAACGCGTATTCCACACTTTGAAACCAGTGTCGCCTGGGTTGAAGTAATACTTCTCGTGATAGCCCGGGCCGTCCGGAATGTGGCTTTTACGATAAATCCCGAGGTTGCTGCCGTCGGCGTCGATGATCGCGATGCTGTTGAAACGCGCGCGGCCGGCCAGCTCGTAGAAGCTGATCGGCAGCACCACTTGCAGCTCTTTGGCGATTTTCTGGAAATGTTTGATCGCGACGTTTTCTTCCACCGTCGTCGCCAGTTGCAGATAGTCCGGGTTTGGCTTCTGGCAGAAGTACGGCGCCTCGAACAGCTCCTGAATCAGGATGATCTGCGCACCTTTGGCGGCGGCTTCGCGTACCAGCCTTTCAGCGATTTCGAGGTTGGCTTCCAGATCCCACGAACACGCCATCTGAGTGGCGGCAACGGTAACGATACGACTCATGAATCATCTCCGGGCAAGTGCTTTGACGGTCGACCATTTCGACCGAAAAGAAAACGCGCGCACCGGACAAGAGATCGCCATGCCGGGGCAATGGCGACTTTATAGCCGATAAATATCGGCTTTAAAAGCTACTAAAATGCATTTCGTCTAATTCAACGCATTAAAGACCGATACAAATCGAATTAACTCCGAAACCCTGTAGGAGCTGCCGAAGGCTGCGATCTTTTGATTTTGCTCTTGAAAAACAAGATCAAAAGATCGCAGCCTTCGGCAGCTCCTACATGGGGTGAGTGTCAGAGTCCCTCGGTGAGCACCCGATCAAGCATGTCGACGAAGAAGTCGACACTGCGACGCGACGTCACCATCGGTGGTTTGATCTTGAGAATATTCAGATCATCCCCGGTCGGCTGCATGAAAATCCCCAGCTCACGCAGGCGATCACACAGCAGCGCGGTCTCTTCGGTCGCCGCTTCCAGCGTCTCGCGGTTACGGATCAGCTCAAGCCCCAGATAAAACCCGGAACCGTGCACCGCGCCCACCAGCGGATGTTTATCGATCAACGCTTCAAGCCGTGCCTTGAAGTGGCCTCCGACCACCTGCGCGTTTTCCCAAAGCTTTTCTTCTTCCATCACATCCAGCACCGCCATGCCGATCTGGCAACTGACCGGACTGCCGCCCGCCGACGAGAAGAAATAACCTTCGGCCTCCAGCGCTTCGGCAATCTCCCGGCGAGTAATCACCGCACCGAGTGGCTGGCCGTTGCCCATGCCTTTGGCCATGGTGATGATGTCCGGCACCACGCCCTGCTCTTCAACACCCCAGAAAAACTTACCCATACGCCCATAACCGACCTGCACTTCGTCGGCGATGCACACCCCGCCCTGCGCGCGCACCAAGGCATAAACCTGTTTCAGATAACCCGGTGGCAGCGAGATGCCGCCGGCATTGCCGTACACCGGTTCGCAGATAAATCCGGCCAATTGGCGCTTCTGCTCGGCGAGTTTTTCCAGGTGATGCACAACGCTGCGCACGTAATCCGGTGCCGAATCGATGCCACGGAACTCACCGCGATACATGTTTGGCGCAGGCACCGGGTGCACCCAGTCCGGGCGGCTTTCCAGGGCTTTCGGGTTATCGGCAATCGACGTCGACACCGCATCGGCGCCGACCGTCCAGCCGTGATAAGCCTCCAGCACGCTGATCATGTCGCGACCGCCGCTGTAAGCCCACGCCAGACGGATCGCCAAGTCATTGGCCTCACTGCCGCTGTTGACCAGGAATACCCGATCCATGCCTTCCGGTGCCAGCTTCAGCAAGCGCTCGGAAAACTCGGCGACTGCCGCATAGTTGAAACGCGAGTTGGTATTGAGCAGCGACCACTGACGCGCAGCCACAGCGGCCATGCGCGGATGACCGTGGCCGAGCACCGCAACGTTGTTGAGCATGTCCAGATAGGAGCGGCCCTGCATGTCGATCAGGTGATTGCGCCAGCCGCGTTCGATGCGCGGCGGGTCGACGTAATAGTGTTTTTGCGTGCGGGCGAAACTGGCGTCACGGCGTTCAAGCAGGGTTTTGCCATCCAGCTCCGGCTCGGCATCGCAGGCCAGCCCCAGCAGCGCGGCTGGCGACGGACACAATGCCTGCCAGGCCACCGCGTGAGTTGGCGTGCAGAACAGCGGCGCTTCCAGCTGCGCACCACGGCATAGCTGAACCAACAGCGGGCCACTGACCGAGCCCAGCACCTGACCTTTGACCAGCGCCGCGCCGCTGTGCACCGAAGGTGTCACGCCCCACAGACGTACACTGAGTTGCGGGCCATCGAGGTGCAACGCGCCGTCCGCCGCTTGATGCAGCACGCCGGCAAACGGTGCTTCGACGGTGGTACCGATGGGCACGCGCAATTCGACGTGCAGCGGGAAGGTGTCTGGTTCGTCCGCACTGTCAGGGCGCGTGCGCGACAAACGGTACTGACCATAACGGCTCGCCGCCAAACCATGCGCCGCAGCGGCTTCGGTCAGCAGGCACTGATCGATACCTTCCTGCTCCCAGTTGCCCGCCTCGAAATGCGCGCTCAAGACGCCAAGATCGATCAAGGCAAATTCGCGCCCGACCAGGCTCGGCAACAACGGCGCAAAACCTTCGCTATTGATCGCCGGTAAGGAATGACCAACCGCCGTCAAGATCGCCGCTTCCATCAACGCCAGCGGCACCGCGGTCGCCACGCGGAAAATTTCCCACTCGTGGGTGAGGTTGTCGCGGCTGTAGGTGTTGGCCGGATCAATGCTGACCTGCTGCTCGCCACTCAATACCAGCACCGCGGCCCGCGCGACGATCAACGGCCACAGCGCCTGCAACTCTTCGTGTTGCAACGGATTGACCGCATGATAGGCCTGCACTGCCGGCAGAATCACAAACGGATCGCCGCCGGCGTGATGCAGCAATGCAGCGCAGGTCACCGACAAATCGGTGATGCGCCAGGTGCGCACCAGATCGCCGAAATCAATAACGCCCTGCAATTGCCAATGACGCTGCGCATCACGCTGCCACACCGCGTTGTCATCGGTGATGTCCATGTGAATCGCCTGCACCGGCAGCTTCTCGAGCAGCGGCTGCAAGCAGCGCTCTGCTTGCTCGGCAGCGTCGGCGATCAATTCACGCTGACGCTGATCCTTGATCACCGGCAGCAAATGGCTGATCAACGCGCTGGCGTGGCGCGCATCCCACTGCAACGTGCGCTCAAGGCCCGGATGATCAAAGCCTGCGAGCGCCAGATCCATCTCACCGCAAAGCCGACCAAACCCGGCCACGACTTCTTTGCCCAAATGGTCGAGATCGGTCAGCGGCTGGCCTTCGATGTAATCGAGCAAGCGCACGTGCACCGATTCGCCAGCGGATTCCAAGGTCAACAAATCCTGACCATTGTTGGCGACGATAACGCTGGGCACCCTGACTGCGGAATGTTCGGCGAGGTACTTGAGGCCGGCGTGCTGGGCTTGCAGCTCCACCAGCGAATAGTCGCCACGGCAGATTTTCAGCACAAACCGGCCGCGCTCACTGTCGACCCGGAAGTTGAGATCCTGCTGGCTGCCCAAGGCTTTTAACCGGCCACTGATCCCGTAATGTTCCGCGAGCCATTGCAGGGCTTGCACCTCAGAAACCTGGGGGCTGGGCAAACTGGCGCGGTGAAACAACGTGGCAAGTGGCATGCAAACAACCCCTGAAATTTTATTAGGCGCCTATATCGCCATTGCTGCAGAGGATGCGCAAGCCTTTCCAGTTGTTACAACGTGCTCAGTATTTACATGCCAGCACTCGCGCCGTCGGGCACTTTGCGCAAGAATGTCGACCATTCACACCCATCACTGGAAAATTCACATGAATGTCATCACCACCGATCTGCCCGGTGTTCTGATCATCGAACCCAAGGTTTTTGGTGACGAGCGCGGCTTCTTCTACGAGAGCTTCAATGCGAAGGCGTTCCAGGACGCAACCGGTCTGGACACACAATTTGTCCAGGATAACCACTCGCGCTCGCAGAAAGGCGTACTTCGGGGTCTGCATTACCAACTGGAAAACACCCAGGGCAAACTGGTTCGCGTCACCGTCGGTGAAGTGCTGGACGTGGCTGTGGACATTCGCCGTAGCTCGCCAAATTTTGGCAAGTGGGTAGCGGTGCGTCTGTCTGCCGACAACCACCGTCAACTGTGGGTACCAGAAGGTTTCGCCCATGGTTTCGTAGTACTGAGCGAGTTCGCAGAATTCCTCTACAAGACCACCGACTACTACACGCCGTCGGCCGAGCGCAGCATTCGCTGGGATGACCCGGATCTGGGCATCGACTGGCAACTGGACGAAGCGCCGAAACTTTCAGCCAAGGATCAGACCGCCGCGTTGTTCAAGGACGCTGACGTCTTCGCCTGAGCCTAGGCATAATGCGCCTGTTCCCCACAGGCGCATTCGGCATGAAACCAACCCTTCCCCGCAGACCCCGCTGGCGCAGCCTCGCGTTGCTGGCGCTGTGTCTGGCGCCGCTGTTGTGGCCGCTGGAACACCTTGCCGAGCGGTATTACCGCAGTGAACTGGCCGGCCAGAATCGTCAGACCCTCGACCTCTACGTCGCCAACCTGTTGGGCACCCTGCACCGCTACGAAGTGTTGCCGCAGATCCTCGGTGATCTGCCCGCGCTGCGCTCTGTCCTCGGCGCGCCGGACGATGGCGTCACCCAAGGCAACGCCAATCGCCTGCTGAAAAATATCGCCGCGCAAACCGGCGCCGAGGTCATGTACCTGATGGACACCAGCGGCCAGACGCTGGCGGCCTCCAACTGGGATAAGCACGACAGTTTTGTCGGCCGTAATTTCTCCTTCCGTCCGTATTTCAGTGAAGCGATGGCCGGGCGTCTGGGGCGCTTTTTCGGGCTCGGTACCACGTCAGCCAAACGCGGTTACTTCTTCGCCGCCGCCGTGCGCAACGGCGAAAAAATCATCGGCGTATTGGTGATCAAGGTCGATCTCGATCACACCGAAAGTCTTTGGGGCAAAACTCCGGAACAACTGCTGGTGACCGACCACAACGGCGTGGTCATTCTCACCTCGCGCCCGGAATGGCGTTTCCGCTCGACCCGAGAGTTGAGCGAAGCCGAACGCTCTGCGATCACAGCGATCCAGCCTTATCCAACCCGCGAGCCTCGACCGCTGAATCTCAGCCCCACTGCCTGGCTGATCCAGACCCACGACATCGCCGAAACCGGCTGGAGCGTCAGCATCCTTGCCCCGCGCACGCTGATCGATCGCCCGGTGCGCACGGTCGTAGCCATCGGTGGCGCCACGTTGCTGGTGGTGATGTTGTTGCTCGGTTTGATGATGCAGCGTCGCCGTCATTATCTGGAACGCATCGCTTTCGAAGCCAAGGCGCGCCGCGAACTCGAAGGTCGCGTCGCCGAACGTACCAGCGACCTCGAAGGCCTCAACCGGCGCCTGAAACAAGAAGTATTGGAGCGCGAGCAGGCGCAGCAGGAACTGGTGCGCGCGCAGGATGACTTGGTGCAGGCCGGCAAACTGTCAGCGCTGGGGACGATGTCGGCGAGCATCAGTCACGAACTCAATCAGCCGCTGGCGGCGATCCGCAGCTACGCGGAAAACGCCGAAGTTCTGCTCGATCATCAGCGCACCGACGACGCGCGCGGCAACCTCAAACTGATCAGCGAACTGACCGGGCGTATGGCCTCGATCATCGCCCACCTGCGCGCCTTCGCCCGCCGCGATCGTCATGCTCCGGAAAGCGTTGCCCTGCAACCGGCGCTGGACGATGCCTTGGCACTGCTGGCCAAACGTCGGCGCAGCATGGAAGTCGAGCTGATCCGTGATTTGCCCGCCGCTACGTTGTGGGTCGAAGCCGGGGAAACCCGTCTGCGCCAAGTTCTCGGCAATCTATTGGCCAACGCCCTCGATGCGCTCACCGAAAAAGGCCCGCCGCGCAAATTGTGGCTGAGTGCCGAATCCACCGCCGAGGGCGTCAATCTGTACATTCGCGACAACGGCCCGGGGTTCTGCATGGAAGCCCTCGGCCGCGCCAGCGAGCCGTTTTACACCACCAAGACCCGCACGCAGGGGCTTGGTCTGGGTTTGGCCATTTGCGAAACCCTGATGCGCGCCTTCGGCGGTGAACTGTCGTTCGCCAACCACAAGCAAGGCGGCGCCTTGATCACCCTGCGGCTGCGCGCCGGTGCGCCCGGGGTCAGCCTGCAACCGTCCGAGGATCGAAGTGCATGACCATCGACAATCGCATTCAGGTGGTGTTGATCGACGACGATCCGCACCTGCGTCAGGCCCTCGGCCAGACTCTGGATCTGGCCGGCCTGAAAATCCTGCCGCTGTCCGAAGCCAAAGGCCTCGCCGCACAACTTGAGCGTGACTGGCCCGGTGTGGTGGTCAGCGACATTCGCATGCCGGGCATGGACGGTCTGGAATTGCTCAGCGAACTGCACGCTCAGGATCCGGAGTTGCCAGTGCTGTTGATCACCGGCCATGGCGATGTGCCACTGGCGGTGCAAGCGATGCGCGCCGGCGCTTACGACTTTCTCGAAAAACCTTTCGCCAGCGATGCACTACTCGACAGCGTGCGCCGCGCGTTAGCCCTGCGCCGACTGGTGCTGGACAACCGCAGCCTGCGTCTGGCCCTCAGCGATCGCAATGAGTTGAGCGCGCGACTGGTCGGCCAATCGGCGCCGATGCTGCGCCTGCGTGAGCAGATTGGCGCACTGGCGGCGACCAAGGCTGACGTGCTGATCCTCGGTGAAACTGGCGCTGGCAAAGAGGTCGTCGCCCGCGCGCTGCATGATCTGTCGAGCCGACGCAACGGGCCGTTTGTGGCGATCAACGCCGGCGCATTGGCCGAGTCCGTGGTCGAAAGCGAACTGTTCGGCCACGAACCGGGCGCCTTCACTGGCGCGCAGAAACGCCGGATCGGCAAGTTCGAATTCGCCAATGGCGGTACGCTGTTTCTCGATGAAATCGAAAGCATGAGCATGGACGTGCAGGTGAAATTGCTGCGCATGCTCCAGGAACGTGTGGTCGAGCGACTCGGTGGCAATCAGTTGATCCCGCTGGACATCCGCGTCATCGCCGCGACCAAGGAAGACCTGCGTCAGGCGGCTGATCAGGGGCGTTTCCGCGCCGACTTGTACTACCGCCTCAACGTCGCGCCGCTGCGCATTCCGCCGCTGCGCGAACGTGGCGAAGATGCGCTGATGCTGTTCCAGCATTACGCCGACGAGGCCAGCGCCCGCCACGGCTTGCCGCCGCATGAACTGCAACCGGCGCAACGCGCTTTGTTGTTGCGCCACACCTGGCCGGGCAACGTGCGTGAACTGCAAAACGCCGCCGAACGCTTTGCCCTCGGTCTGGAACTGGCGCTGGATAACAGTGCTGTTGAAGGTGTCGACGGTGCGACCGTTGCAGTTGTCGAAGGCGGGCTAAGCGAACAAGTGGAACACTTCGAAAAATCGCTGATTGCTGCCGAACTGGCGCGCTCGCACAGCTCGGTGCGCAGCCTCGCCGAAGCACTGGGCGTTCCGCGCAAGACCCTGCACGACAAACTGCGCAAGCACGGTCTGAATTTTGGTGACAGCAGCCACGGGGACGAAAACGAATGAGCACAGACAGTCACTATCTGGAGTCGGTGCTTCATCACGACATTCCGCTGACCCGCGACATGGGCCTGCGGGTGCTCGACTGGCGCGAGCAGCAATTGAGCTTGTATTTGCCGCTCGATCCCAACGTCAACCACAAGAGCACCATGTTCGGCGGCAGTCTCTATTGCGGCGCGGTGCTGGCGGGTTGGGGCTGGTTGCATTTGCGTTTGAAGGAAGAAGGGATCACCGATGGGCACATCGTGATTCAGGAAGGGCAGATCAATTATCCGCTGCCGGTGACGGGGGATGCCACGGCGATTTGCCCGGCGCCTGATGAGCGGGTGTGGAAGAAGTTTTTGGCGATGTATCAGCGGTATGGGCGGGCGCGGTTGGTGTTGCAGACGCGGATCGTCAATGTCGGAAGTGATATCGATGCGGTGACGTTTAGTGGGCAATACGTGTTGCACCGTTAAAGCAAAAGATCGCAGCCTGCGGCAGCTCCTACGCCGATCCCTGTAGGAGCTGCCGCAGGCTGCGATCTTTGGATATTAACCCCGCGCCAACTCCAACAACCTCGCCCGCCATGCAGCCTTCGCCGGCAGCGCTAAAAAGAATTCGTTCAACAGCGATTCCCGCGCCGGATAACAAAACGCCTCACCGCGTAAATCCAGCACCTCGCCCCCCGCCCCTTCCAGCACACCCTGCGCCGCCGCCGTGTCCCACTGCGAAGTCGGCGCCAGTCGCGGATAGCAATCGGCAGCCCCTTCCGCTAGCAGGCAAAACTTCAGCGAGCTGCCGATGTTCGCCAACTGCAGTTCACCGAGGCTGGCGCTCAAGCCCACCAGCAAACGCTCCTGCTCAGGACTGGAATGCCGACGACTTGCCACCACCGTAAACGCTTCACCCGGCTCGGGCACATCCCGCACCTGAATCGAAACCGGTGCGCCGTCCTTGTCACAACGCCACGCGCCAAGCCCGGCACCACCGACGTAAAAGCGACCGTTGGTCGGCATCGAGACCACGCCAAACACCACCCGACCGTTCTCGATCAGCGCAATGTTGACGGTAAATTCTTCACTGCCGCTGATGAATTCCTTGGTGCCATCCAGCGGATCGACCAACCACCAGCGCGTCCATCCGGCACGTACGTTTTGGGGAATGTTCGCGTCTTCTTCAGACAGCACCGGAATGTTCGGATCCAGCGCGGTCAGCCCGGCCAGAATCAAATGGTGCGCCGCCAGATCCGCAGCCGTCACCGGCGAATCATCAGATTTAGCCGTCACTTCAACGCCTGCGCGCCAGAACGGCAAAATCGCTTCGCCGGCCTGCAATGCCAGCGCAACCACCGGCGCCATCAACGGATGGGGAAAATTCATCGACATTTCACTCACGATTGAAAGAAGCCGCGCTGGGTCAGCAAGTCACGGGTCAGATACAGCGCCGCCAATGCGCGGCCTTCGGAGAATTGCGGGTTCTGCGCCAGCGCCGACAGATCACGCAGATTGACCTTGTCGACCCGCATCGGCTCGGGCTCGTCGCCCTCCAGCCGCTCTTCGTAGAGATCGGTGGCCAGCACCACCTGAATCTTCTGGCTCATGTAACCGGGCGACAGCGACAGCTCGGTCAGATGCTCCAGTTGCCGCGCGCCAAAACCAGCTTCTTCCTTGAGCTCACGTTCAGCCGCCGCCAGAACATCTTCGCCCGGCTCGATCAAACCTTTGGGCAGCGACAATTCGTACTCGTCAGTACCGCCGCAGTATTCCTCGATCAGCACCGCGTGCTCGGCATCGAGCATTGCCACGATCATTACCGCGCCATAGCCGGCGCCCTTGCCGACCAGCCGCTCGTAGGTGCGCTCCACGCCATTGGAAAAACGCAGCTTGAGTTCTTCGACGCAAAACAGACGACTGGTGGCGACGATCTCGCGGGCGAGTACGGTAGGTTTCTGGCGCATGCAAAGCTCCTTGGCGTGAACGCGCTACTATAACGCGGCTTTCCCGATTGTTTACGTCGGATATCTTTCTACCGTTTCGAGACGTTGCCATGCCCTCTTTACCCTGGTCCGACATCGATACCGTCCTGCTGGACATGGACGGCACGCTGCTGGATCTGCACTTCGACAACCATTTCTGGCTGGAACACCTGCCCCAGCGCTACGCCGAACTGCACGGGGTCAGCCGCGCAATGGCCGAGATGGAATTGCAGCCGCTGTTCGAACGCCATGCTGGTCAGTTGCAGTGGTATTGCCTGGATTTCTGGAGCAGCGAACTGAAGCTGTCAGTGCGTGAGTTGAAGCAGGAAACTGCGCACCTGATCGCCCTGCGTCCCGATGCGGATACGTTTCTGGAAGCGATCAAACGCGCCGGGAAACGGGTGATCATGATCACCAACGCGCACCGTGACTCACTGTCGCTGAAGCTGGAACGGATTGAACTGGCACCGTACTTCGAGCGGCTGATCAGCTCGCATGATTACGGTTTCCCCAAGGAAAACCCGCAGTTCTGGGACGCGTTGCAGGCAGATATCGGTTTTGATCCGGCACGCAGTCTGTTCATCGACGACACCTTGCCGATTCTGCGCAGCGCGCGAGATTTTGGGGTGGCGCACTTGCTGGCAGTCAAACAACCCGACAGCCGCAAAGGCCCGAAAGACACGGCCGAATTCGCGGCAGTCGAAGACTACCGCGACCTGATCTCAGGCTTGTGACCCCCTGTAGGAGCTGCCGCAGGCTGCGATCTTTTGACTTTGATTTGTAAAAAACAAGATCAAAAGATCGCAGCCTTCGGCAGCTCCTACAGGGTTTGCGGATTACTCAGGAATACGCAGTGTCTGACCCGGATAGATTTTGTTCACGTCCTTGAGCATCGGCTTGTTGGCATCGAAGATCTTTTGATACTTGTTGGAATCACCGTACACGCGCAGTGAAATCGCGCTGAGGGTGTCGCCCGACTTGACCACAACAAACTGCGCAGCCGTCACAACCGGGCCGCTCACGGTGATCTGATCATCAACACTGCCAACCCCGGCAATATTGCCAACGGCCAGCAGGATTTTCTCTTTCTCTTCCTGACTTGCCACTTCACCGGTCACGGTGACTTTGTCGCCATCCACCGTTGCCTGCACATTCGGATTGCCCAGCCCGACCTTATTGATGTGATCCTTCAATTGCTCACTGGCATTGGCGTTACCGGGGGTCAGCAGATCCAGCAGCTTCTCTCCCGCTTCTTTCACAAAGCTCAAAAGACTCATAGCGCACACTCCTTGATTTGGGTTCCAGATGCCCAAGCCTAGACCACGTCAGGCAAACCCGGTTCCGAGCCGACCAATGACTCTGTAACCGTATGCGTACGCAAAAGCTCCCTTGATCGACGCCATCTATCAATACATCGACAGTAGCGATTAGACGCGACAACTTGACGCGCCTAGTCTTAACGTTGATCAAACCGTCGGTGATGCCATGAACGCCAAGCGCCCAACTTGCGCGGCGCCTGCACTCGAAACGCCCGCGCCTGCCGCCAGCCAGACCTACAGTTACAGCGATCTTCCCCGCGAAGAGTCGGCGAGCACTGCGCTCGCCGAGGAAGTCGCGTTGGCGATCGCCTACAACGGCATCAGCCAAGCCGTGATGCTGGTGACGCCGACTGACCTGGAAGACTTCATCGTCGGCTTCAGCCTCGGCAGCGGCATCATCGAAGACGCGACCGACATCTATGACCTGCAACTGACCGGCGCCGGCTCGGCGCAATACGCGCAAGTGACCATCGCTAATCGCGCCTTCTGGAACCTCAAGCAGCAACGTCGGCAAATGGCTGGCACCAGCGGTTGCGGATTGTGTGGCGTCGAAGCGGTGGAACAGGCGTTGCCTGATCTGAAAGTGCTGCCCGGCGCGCCGTTGCCACCGATTGAATGGCTTGATGGTTTGCGTCAGCGCATCAGTGCGTTTCAGCCTTTGGGTCAGTACTGCGGCGCGGTACACGCGGCAGTGTTCATGAACGCCAGCGGCGAATTGCTGCTCGGTCGCGAAGACATTGGCCGGCACAACGCGCTCGACAAACTGATCGGCGGACTGATCCGCCAGAAGATATCCACAGAAGGCGGACTGGCAATTGTCACCAGCCGTTGCAGCCTCGAATTGATCCAGAAAGTGTTGCGCGCCGGCATCCAGACCCTGGTCAGCCTGTCAGCGCCCACGGGCCTCGCCGTGCAATGGGCCCGTCGACACAACCTCAATCTCATCCACCTGCCGCAGAAAAGTGCGCCGCGGGTGTATAGCCCCGCGATGGAGAATCAAGCGTGAGCCAACATCATCAAGCCGACCAGAAACCCGTCCCGCGCTACAAGCCTTACAAAGGCGCAGCCGGCGGCTGGGGTGCCCTGATCAGTGTGGCTCAGGCCTGGTTGACCAGCGACAACGCCCTGAAAAACCTGCGCATGATGCTCAAGACCAACCAGAACGGCGGCTTCGACTGCCCGGGTTGCGCGTGGGGCGATTCGCCGGAAAGCGGCATGGTCAAGTTCTGCGAGAACGGCGCGAAAGCGGTGAACTGGGAAGCGACCAAGCGCCGCGTCGATGCCAAGTTCTTCGCCAAGCACAGCGTCACTTCGTTGCTGGAACAGAGCGATTACTGGCTGGAGTATCAGGGCCGTCTGACCGAACCGATGGTCTACGACGCCGAAACTGATCGCTACAAACCGATCAGTTGGGACAACGCCTACGCGCTGATTGCCAAACACCTGCAAAGTCTGCCGAGCCCGGATCTGGCCGAGTTCTACACCTCGGGTCGTGCCAGCAATGAAGCGGCTTATCTGTATCAGCTATTCGTGCGCGCCTTCGGCACCAACAACTTCCCTGACTGCTCGAACATGTGCCACGAAGCCAGCGGCGTGGCGTTGGCGCAAAGTGTCGGCGTCGGCAAAGGCACCGTGACCTTCGATGATTTCGAACACGCCGATGCGATTTTCGTTTGGGGCCAGAATCCGGGCACCAATCATCCGCGCATGCTCGAACCGTTGCGTGAAGCGGTGAAACGCGGCGCGCAAGTGGTGTGCATCAACCCGCTGAAAGAGCGCGGACTGGAGCGTTTCCAGCACCCGCAGCACCCGATCGAAATGCTCACCAACGGCGACAAGCCGACCAACACCGCCTACTTCCGTCCGGCACTCGGCGGCGACATGGCGCTGTTGCGCGGCATGGCCAAATTCCTCCTGCAATGGGAACGCGATGCGCAGAAGGCTGGCGCGCCAGCGGTGTTCGACCACGACTTCCTCAATGAACACAGCACCAACGTGCTGGAGTATCTCGGTGTCGTGGATGACACGCCGTGGGAACAAATCGTCGAACAGTCCGGCCTGACCCTCGTGGACATCGAGCAAGCCGCGCGCATGTACGCCAAAGGCAAAAACGTAATCATGTGTTGGGCGATGGGCATCACCCAGCACCGCCATTCGGTGCCGACCATTCAGGAAATCGCCAACCTGATGCTGCTGCGCGGCAACATCGGCAAACCGGGCGCCGGCCTGTGCCCGGTGCGCGGTCACAGTAACGTGCAGGGCGATCGCACGATGGGCATCAACGAGCGTCCGCCGGTGGCGTTCCTCGATTCGCTGGAGCGTCGTTTCCAGTTCAAGGTGCCGCGTCATAACGGCCACAACGTGGTCGAGGCGATCCATGCGATGGCCGAAGGTCGCGCAAAAGTATTCATCGGTCTGGGCGGCAACTTCGCTCAAGCGACGCCGGACAGCCCGCGCACTTTCGAAGCGCTGAGCAATTGCGACCTGACCGTGCAGATCAGCACCAAGCTCAACCGCAGCCACTTGGCTCACGGTAAAGACGCGCTGATCCTGCCGTGCCTCGGTCGCACCGACATCGACATCCAGACTGAAGGCCCGCAAGCGGTCACCGTGGAAGACTCGTTCAGCATGGTTCACGCCTCCAACGGCCAGTTGCAGCCGCTGTCGAACCAGATGCGCTCGGAGCCGTCGATCATCGCCGGCATCGCCGCCGCTACGCTGGGCAGCAAACCGGTGGACTGGAATTGGCTGGTGGCCGATTACGCGCGCATTCGCGAACTGATCGCCGACACCATTCCGGGCTTCAAGGAATTCAACGAGAAGGTAAAAAACCCGGGCGGTTTCTACCTTGGCAACAGCGCCGGTGCGCGCAAGTGGAACACGCCGTCGGGCCGCGCCAATTTCCGCGCGAACCTGCTGCCGAAAGATCTGGTGCACGAACGCACTCGTGCGACTGGACAACTGCCGGATCTGATCCTGCAATCGATGCGTTCTCACGATCAATACAACACGACGATTTATGGGCTCGATGACCGTTATCGCGGGGTGAAGGGCCAGCGCGATGTGGTGTTTGCCAACGAGGCGGACATCATTCGCCTGGGCTTCCGTCCGGGGCAGAAGGCTGACATCGTGTCACTGTGGGACGATGGTCGTGAGCGTCGGGTGAAAGGCTTTACCTTGCTGGCGTTTGATATTCCGGCGGGGCAGGCGGCGGCTTATTATCCGGAGGTGAATCCGTTGGTGCCGCTGGAAAGCACCGGGGATGGCAGCCATACGCCGACGTCGAAGTTCATCGCGATCCGGTTGGAAGCGGCGAGTGAGACTGGGTTGATCATGGCCAAGTCGGCTTAACACAAGATCAAAAGATCGCAGCCTTCGGCAGCTCCTACAGGGATCGGTGTAGGAGCTGCCGAAGGCTGCGATCTTTTCGTTTTTTGCCTTTCGAACGCCCACAAAAAAGGCCGCTTTTTTACAAAAGCGGCCTGTCCGAAGTAATTAAAGACCGGCAAAAAACAGATAAGTTCCGTATACAAAACAGTAACTTGCGAAATTGTATACAAGTCGTGCTATTCGTCGGATTTCGATTGTCACGCTTGTTACACAGCCTCAGGATCGGCGCCGTCATCCCTTTGAGGCTCCTCTATGAAGTTCTCCCAGATTCTCTTGTTGTCCCTTGGCCTGGTCAGTGGTTTTGCGTCGGCAGGCGGCACCACCGAAGCAGGTGTTGGCGGCGCATTGGGCGGGGTTCTTGGCTCGGTCGTCGGTCAGTCTTTAGGCGGCAATACAGGTTCCACCATTGGCGCAGCCTTGGGCGGCGCGGGTGGTAGCGCAGTCGGCGCCGACAAACGCAGCCGTGGCGAAGCAGCCATTGGCGGTGCGTTGGGCGCTGCTGGCGGTAACGTGGTCGGTCGCAGCCTCGGCGGCAGCACTGGCAGCCTGATCGGTTCGGCCGCAGGTGGCGGTGCCGGTGGTGCGTTGGGTAACTACATGGGCAACAAGAGCGATGACGATGATCGTCATTACGATCGCGGTCGTGATAACCGTCGCTACTACCGCGACGACCACCGTGGTCGCGGCCATGCCTACGGCCACCGCAAGCATCACAAGTACTATCGTCACCGCTGATTGCTGATGGCGGCAAGTAGATCAAAAGATCGCAGCCTGCGGCAGCTCCTACACAGATCAATGTAGGAGTTGCCGCAGGCTGCGATCTTTTTGCTTTATCCCACCACCAGACGTTCCAGCGCCTGACGCAATTCGCTCGGAATCGGCACCGGCTGATTGCTCGCCCGATCCACAAACACATGCACGAAACGCCCGGCCGCACAGGCCTCGCTTTCGCCGACCTTGAACACCGCCAGTTCGTACTGCACCGAACTGTTGCCCAACTTGCCGACTCGCAATCCGATCTCGATCAGATCCGGGAACGCGATCGACGCGAAGTAATCACACGCCGAGCTGACCACGAAACCCACCACTTCCCCGTCATGGATATCCAGACCACCGACATGGATCAGGTATGTGTTCACGGCTGTGTCGAAGAAGCTGTAGTAGGTGACGTTGTTGACGTGACCGTAGGCGTCGTTGTCGTGCCAGCGTGTGGTGATGGGCTGGAAGTGCAGGTAGTCGGTGCGTTGAGGCATCGGGTTGGACATTGATCAACGATTCCTGAAGGTATTTGTTGCGAGTCTAATTTAAATCCGTGGCGCGGCCTTCGCGAGCAAGCCCGCACACACATTCGAAACGCATTCCAAATGTGGGAGCGAGCCTGCTCGCGAAAGCGTCACCCCAAGCACCCAATCACTCAGCGATCAGCAAACCCCTTCCCCTGCGCCGCCAACTCACCAATCAACCGCGCCGGTTTCCACTGATCGCCCTGCCGCGTCTCCAGCGCCAACAGCCGCTGATGAATATCCGCCAGCCCCTGCTGATCCGCCCACGCCATCGGCCCGCCCTTATCCGCCGGGAAGCCGTAGCCATTCAAATACACCAGATCAATGTCATGGGCAGACTCGGCAATACCTTCCTGGAGAATCTTCGCCCCTTCGTTGACCAATGCCAGCAGGGAGCGCTCGAGAATCTCCTCCGGGCCGATCTCACGGCGCTGAAAGCCCAAGCCTTCGCTGACCTGCAACACCAGCGCATCGACCTCAGGATCATGCTCAGCCTGACGACTGCCCGGCTCGTAATGGTAATAACCGTTGCCGGACTTCTGCCCGAATCGACCCATTTCGCACAAGCGATTATCCACGTGCACCTCTGGCGCATCCTGACCCTTGCCGGCCAACTCGCGCGCGCGCCATTCCAGATCGATGCCGACCACGTCGTACATGCGAAACGGCCCCATGGCGAAACCGAATCCTTGCAACGCCGCATCGACCTGCTGTGGATAAGCGCCTTCAAGCAACATCTTGCGCGCCTCGAGTACATACGGATGCAGCATGCGGTTGCCGATAAAACCATGGCAGTTGCCCGAGACCACGCTGACTTTGCCCATGCGCTTGCCCAAAGCCAGTGCGGCGTCCAGAGCTGCTGGTGAGGTCTGCGCGCCGCGAACGATTTCCAGCAGTTTCATGATGAAGAAATGCAGGCCCAGCACTTGTTCCGGACGTTTTGTCGCCGCCGCAATCGCATCAATATCCAGTGCCGATGTATTGCTAGCCAATAGCGCTTCAGGCTTCAGCAAGCCATCCAGCTCGCGGAAGATCTTCTGCTTCAGTTCAAGATTCTCGTACACCGCTTCGATCACCAGATCGACATTGCGAATCGCCGCGTAATCCGCCGCCGCACTGACCCGGGCGATACGCGCATCAGCCTCGGCCTGATCAATGCGCCCCTGCCGCACATTGTGTGCATAGGTGTCGGCAACGGTGGCGAGTGCATGCTCAAGCATCTGTGGGTTGTTATCTACCCACTGTACTGTCACGCCGGCATTGGCCAGGCACATGACGATGCCACGGCCCATGGTGCCCGCGCCGATCACGGCGGCCTGCTGAATATCGAAGGATGTCTGGCTCATATTGTTCTCTTGTTGGCGATCCAAAGACTGGTCTCACCATAGTCAGCCGACGACGTTTTTTGAAGTTTATTACCGTGATGATCGACATTCAGCGGATGGATAGAGCCCTTGTCTTGATGAACTCATGTAGGAGCTGCCGAAGGCTGCGATCTTTTTCATCTTGAAAAAATCAACATCAAAAGATTGCAGCCTTCGGCAGCTCCTACAAGGGTTAGAGGTGATCTTGCGCCCAGCTGCGCACCTCGGCGTAGGGGTATTCCTCCAGCGCCGCATACCCGGGAATCGCCCGCGCCTTGAGCTTGGTAAACAGCGGCACGCTGATCCCGCACAAAAACCGCGTCAGCCGTTCCGCTGTCGGCACGACGCCGGTGTGTTGTTCGTGCCTGTGGATAAAATCACCACACAGCGCCGCGAAGTTTTTATCCACAAGCGGCGGCAATTCCGGCGGCGCCGGCAAGCGTGCAACCTGCCCATGACACACCGAACAATGCCCACAACGCTCGGGCGCATCATGGTCACCGAAGTACTCGGCCAGTCGATAACCCAAACACCGCTCGGTGGCGAAAACCTCAAGCATCGCGTGAATCCGCGCCACTTCGGTCTGTTCATGTCGAGTGAAGTAATCGTGCAACTCGCCACTCAACACGTCACTGTCAAAGTCGCTGTGCAGCAGGCTGTAGACCTCGGTCATCTGCTTGCTTTCAAGCTCGACCCAGCCCTTCTCCTGAAAATAATCCAGCGCCGTCACCACGCGATTACGCTCGGCTGAATACTGTTCGTACATCGAGTCGAAACTCACTGTCGCCCATGTTCGTGCGCGATTGGAGGTCTGAATAATCGCCGCGACAAAATCCCTGCGCTCACCCTCGAAACGCGAGAGCAATGCGTCCGGTTCCACCAGGTATTTGAAGCGGTACTCGGCGTAATAGGCGTAGCGCGGCGCGATCAAGCCACGCAGCTCCAGTTGCACCAATAATGTCTTCAGCGGCAACGAACGAATGTTGCTTTGATCCGCCAACGGCCCGAGCAAAAACTCCCACTGCCCGTCCGGCACCGAAGCCTTCAGTTCGTCGAGCACATAACGAATGCCATCGCGCTCCGGCGTATCGCCGTAGACGAAGTTTTCCAGCACGTTGAGGCTGTCGCGGTTGGCCAGCACCAGACAGTCCGAGGGCTGCCCGTCTCGCCCGGCGCGGCCGATTTCCTGACTGTAGTTTTCGATGGATTTAGGCAGGTCGAAGTGCACCACATTGCGGATGTCACTCTTATCGATGCCCATGCCGAACGCGATGGTCGCGACGATGCAATTGGACTGCCCGGCCATGAAACGTTTCTGGATGCCTTCACGCTTATCGTGGGGCAAACCGGCGTGATACGCCTCGGCCTGAATGCCGTTGCGTTCAAGGTGTTCGGCGATGTGTTCAGCGGTTTTCTGCAAGGTCACGTAGACGATGCTGGGCTGCCCCGGGCGCTCACTCATCCACTCAACCAGACGCCGGCGTTTGTCCTGACCGCGCACCGGTTCCACCAACAGATTGAGGTTGGGCCGGTAGAAACCAGTGGTCACCACATCCTCTGGAGCGATGGCGAATTTGCTCTGCATATCGACGATGACTTTCGGCGTCGCGGTGGCTGTCAGCAGTAAGGTTTGCGGGATGTTGAACTGCCGTTGATAGTCCGGCAGCTTGAGGTAGTCGGGACGGAAATTGTGGCCCCACT
The DNA here is from genome assembly GCF_049959085.1 of Pseudomonas rustica. NCBI lineage: Bacteria > Pseudomonadati > Pseudomonadota > Gammaproteobacteria > Pseudomonadales > Pseudomonadaceae > Pseudomonas > Pseudomonas rustica. The sequence continues at coordinate 5,305,077 of NZ_CP188200.1, forward strand.
CGGAGATACAGTGCGCCTCGTCCACCACCAGTAGCGAGATCGGCACCTGCTGCAAAAAGTTGCGGAAGCGCTCGTTTTTCAAACGCTCCACCGAGATCATCAGGATCTTCAATTCACCCGTTCGAGCACGCGCCATCACGTCATTGGCGTCTTCGCGGCTCTGCGCAGAATCAATGCTGCCCGCTGAAATGCCGTGGCGTTGCAGGAACGCCAATTGATCCTGCATCAGCGCCAGCAATGGCGAGACCACCAGCGTCAGGTGCGGCAGCAACAACGCCGATATTTGATAGCAAAGGGACTTGCCGGAGCCGGTGGGAAAAATCGCCGCCGCCGAGCGCCCGGCCAGCACCGCGCTGATCGCGGCCTCTTGTCCGGGACGAAACTGTGGATAACCAAAAACCTGTTCCAGGGTGTTGTGCATTCGCTGTCACTCCTTTGACCGCTGCCATGCCAACAGCCTAGCGGGCAATCGCAGCGAGTCGAGAAAAGGTCGGGGCCAAATCGATTCGGAATGATACAGCGGTCACGCAAATTCTGTGGGAGCAGCCTGCACGCCCGCCGTTTTCCCTTTAAGCGCGTGTCAGACGTTTGCAAACGCCCTACAGATTCTGTCGCGCACCGGAGCGCCGTGTACGGCGAATTACCTGACAAGCAGGTAGGAATTTTCCGTGTAGAGGTTTTGCCTCGAATATGCCGAAAAATCACGTAGGGAAAATCCGTAAAACCCGGAAAAACCCCTACAAACACTGTCCATTGCGGCCGTCTTGTCCCGCTGCGCAACGCCCTTCTATAGTGGCCGGCGCGGCTGAAAGCACTCTGTCGGCCGACCCGAGCGTCTTCGAACAGGACAAGCCTCACCATGATCGACCGTTACCAGCCACTCAAAACCTGCTACAGCGAAAAACCCGTGATGCTGATCGACACCGCCGCCAGTCACAGCGATCTGCTCGATGCCGCCGACCAACGCTTGCGCGCCGCCAGTGATCTACTGGAAACACTTTACTGTATGTGTTTCAAACAGGCCGACGCGAAAGATATTCCGCACATAGTCAATGCGCTTTATTTATTGGTGCAAGATGGCTGCGACCTGCTGCAAGTTGCCAAGCTGCAACTTAAATAACTCGACCTCAATAAAAAACCACAAACCCGGATACAACCCAGCGCTTTATTAATGAGCGGGACGCACACTAACTTGTTGGTTCTTATCACCAACAAGGTCAACATCATGACAGTCGTCACTATATTTTTTTGCGGCACAGGTTCTAACAAGTTCGATACCCAACATGAAAACTTCTGGGACGGCGAACTGGTTTCCACCCTCGCCTCTCACCATACAGGCCGCGAGTTCGCTGAATGGATCGTCGTCGACGGCCCCGGCAGCGGCAACCTGCAGGCCGATGATCTTTTCACCGAAAACAAGGACTACGGCCTAAGCGGCACGCTGTTCGGCAAGGGCTGGGAAGAAAACGTTCAGCACGCCATGAACATCATAAAAGGCCAATGTGAATGGCAACGTGAACAACTCACCGAAGCCGAGTACAACCGACTTAAAGCCGCCGGCATTCCCATCGAAGATGTAAAAGTCGAAGGCTCTTGGTTCTGGCGTAAATATAACTACGGCGACCGCAGCGTCACCCAACAGAAGTTACAGGAACAAATCATCAAGACTTTCCGTAAAGATGGCGTTATTCCGACCACGGTTAACCTGGTAGGCTGGAGTCGTGGCGGCATTAGTTGCCACATGCTGGCCAATGCGATGCTCAAGGACAGTGCACTGCAAAACATTCCGGTGAACATCTTTGCGATTGACCCGGTGCCGGGCATCGCCAACTTTCAGGAGCAACGCGTCAAACTCGGCAACAACGTCAAAGAGTACGTCGGCGTCTACGCCCGCGATGAGCGCTCCAAAGGTTTCAGCTGCGTGATCCCGCAAACCGCCACCGGCACCAAAACCTCCATTTATCCAATGGCCGGTCGCCATGCCACCCTCGCGGGCAACGCCACTTCCACTGGCGGCGTGCCGACCAATGCCAGCGACCTGAAAGTGCTGGCCGAACCCGGCCGCATCGTTCGCCACCTGGCTGAGATCTGCCTGAAGCGCTGGGGCACAACACTCGACAAAACCCTCAACCTGACCCAGACCGACCTGGAAAACCTCACCAACGGCATCGCCCGCGACGAGGCCAGATATCAATTAATGCACAACTATTCCTACACCTACTTCACCGAACTGGATCAGGGCGAACGTTATGTTTCCCTCGGCAGCAAAGGCGTGCCGTTCTCGACTGTGAAAGGCCCGATTTACCAACCGGCTACTGGGTTGGCGACGAGTTTGCTGGATATTTCTGCGTATGTGCATTTGCGTTGAAAAACGTTGAAGGATCGGTAGGAACGTCCGATGCAATCTTCGTCCAGTTCCTACAAGGACAGACCGCTTCGTCGACTATCGGGATTTGAGGGCGCGAATCTATAGTTGTGACTGTCGCTGCCAACCAGCGACTCGGGCTTGGTCACCCGAATGGATCGTGCGTACGCATGCGCTGTATGCTGCCGGCACTCAATTGCCTGCAGTTTATGGTGACTGTGTTTGGGACACCTTCGGGTGTGCCGGGTATGTGCACGATCCTCACCGGTTGACCAACCCGAACACAGTCGCCTCCTGTCGCTTGGTCACGATGTGGTGGCTTCTCCCGGAAGCAATTGAGGATCAATAAAATGAAAACATGGAATCAATTCACCACTGATCGTTACCGAACACTCGAATCCAATCTCACTGACACCAACCCACTGATCATCGACACAGAAGCCAACCCGCAAGACATCCTCGAATGCGCCGTCCAGCGCTTACGCGCATCAAGCGACCTGCTACGCACCCTCTACTGCCTCAACTTCAAACAAGCCGACGTCGAAGACATCCCCCACATCACCCACGCCCTCTATCTGCTGACGCAGGATGGTTGTGATCTGCTGCAAGTTGCCCAGCAGCAAATGCTCAACTGGAAAGCTCCGACCGGAGCTTGAGTGATCACACAGCTCTCACCTATTCGTCGAGAGCGGTAAATAAGGCAATTGACCATCGGAGTAACCATGAGCAAGTTTTTTGATGAGCTGATGGAAAGCGTCCAGGAAATGGACGAGATCTTACGCAGGGAGCGTCACGCTTCCAGTCCGACCTTTACACCGGAAACAGACGACAAGACCGCTTTGTCGTCTGAGCAAAAGCAAGCCTACTACGACAAGGTACGCCGCTCGAACTACTTGGCCAGCCTTCATATTGAAGGTTTGGAAACCCAGCGCACCGATACCGACAAGCCGCTTCCTTTACGTGAGTCAGCCCTAGAAAACACAGTCGAAACAAAAACTGACTGGCAATCACTACCCTCCTTTAAGTGGAAGTATTCTGGCTATATATCGTAAAAATAGTTGGAATAATGCCATTTAAAAACTTAAATACTGCAGATCCGCCCAGCCCTGCATTTTTCAACTTAAGTGCTATTATTCTGGCAGTTAAGGTTGAAAAATGAAGGAATACTGCCACATGGCCAAGAAAACAGCGCCGCTTTTGCCCTCTACTGCTCGACTTCTGGTCGACTTAGGCGAACGCCTGAAACTCGCTCGCCTGCGCCGGAAATTGACGGCCAAACAAGTCGCTGAACGCTCCGGCATGTCGCTGACAACCTTGCGCAATGTGGAGACGGGAGGATCAGGAGTGACCATCGGTGCCTACCTTTCGGTCATGCAAGTGTTGGGGTTGGAGAAGGATCTGAACAAACTCGCTGCAGCCGATGAGATGGGACGCCAATTGCAGGATGCGCAGTTAATGCCTGCAACACGATCCCCAGCCAAAAAGCCCCAGCGAGTACGAGCAGCCAGTGCGGTAAAAAAGGGCGCATCCGAACACGTCGGGACTTCAAACGTTACCGATGCCGCCACCACCACGAAAATTCCGGCTGACTTCCCACTCAACACACACTCACTTTCCAGCCTTTTGAACAAGAAGAAAAAGGCCGGCCCCCCAACAGGTGAAGAATGACGCTGATTGCTGTTTATGCAGACTGGGAATCCTTGAAAGGCGCCAGACGCCTCGGATTTTTGCATGCAAGGAAAACACGCAACACCAACGTGTTCGAATTTGAATACGACCCTAAGGCGCTGGCCGATCCCGAGTTGAGTTTCATAACTTTAGACCCGCGCATCGGCCCCTTCGAAGGCCGCCAATTCCCCGGGGAACATCAGAGCCGCTTTGGCGCCTTTGCAGACTCGAGCCCTGATCGTTGGGGCCAAATGCTGATGAAGCGCCGTCTAGAGAGGGACATTCGCGACGGCTCACTTCCCAGCAACAGCAAGTTGTTTGAATCCGATTACCTGCTTGGCGTGCACGACCTGTTCCGTGTCGGCGCCCTTCGCTACAAACTCAATGACGCAGGCAACTTCCTCGACGACCGCGACGGCGTTGCCGCCCCACCCTTTGTCGAACTACGCGCCCTAGAGCAGGCAAGTCTCGCCTTGGAAAACGATAGGGACAACACAGCCATCGATGGCCGCGAATGGCTAAGAATGCTCATTGCACCAGGCGGCTCACTGGGCGGCGCCAGGCCGAAAGCCAGCGTCGTCGACGAGTTCGGCCAACTGTGGATCGCCAAATTCCCAAGTATGAGAGATGACTACGATGTAGGTGGTTGGGAATTTGTAGTAAACGCTTTGGCGCTCAATTGTGGCCTACGTGTTGCCACCGGCATGGCCCGACGCTACGCAAGCGATCACCACTGCTTCCTGGTGAAGCGTTTTGACCGAACCGAACGCGGCGGCCGACATCACTTTGCATCGGCTATGACCATGACCAACCGCGTCGATGGCGACGACGCCTCAACCGGCGCCAGCTATCTAGAGTTGGCGGAAGTAATCATGGAACACGGCTCGGAACCCAACACCGACCTCCGTGAACTCTGGTCACGAATCGTCTTCAACATCCTCGTATCCAATACCGATGACCACCTACGGAATCATGGGTTTATTTTCGATCCTGGGCGGGGATGGCGATTGTCGGCAGCCTACGACATGAATCCGGTGGCGCATGCGGATGGGTTGAAGCTGAACATCACTGATTCTGACAACGCGTTGGACTTAGAGCTGGCGAGGGAAGTCGCTGGTTATTTTCGGGTTAGCCATGAGGATTCAGCAGACATCATTGAGCGCACTCAAGACGTGATCCGTGTTTGGTCGGAGATCGCTAATGCGCTTGGGATGTCCAGAAGTGAGCAGGAAAGGATGGCACCTGCTTTTCGTACCTTCTGATCACCCAAAAAAAAGCCGCCCCAAAAGGGCGGCTTTTTCATTCACATCAAACCAATCTTACAACTTCGGCCCGGCAGCCTTGATCGCGTCGCTCACTTCGAACTTCTTGAAGTTCTCGATGAACAGACCGGCCAGTGCTTTGGCAGCCTCGTCGTACGCAGCCTTGTCAGCCCAGGTGTTGCGTGGGTTGAGCAGGTTGGTTTCAACGCCCGGTACGGCCAGTGGCACGTCGAGGTTGATGGTGTCGAGGTGTTCGGTGTCAGCACCGATCAGCGCGCCGCTCTGGATCGCTGCGATCACCGCGCGGGTGGTCGGGATGTTGAAGCGTTTGCCGACGCCGTAGCCGCCGCCGGTCCAGCCGGTGTTGACCAGGTAAACCTTCGAACCGAAGCCGCGGATGCGCTTGATCAGCAGCTCTGCGTATTCGCCAGCCGGGCGCGGGAAGAACGGTGCGCCGAAGCAGGTGGAGAAGGTCGACTTGATGCCGCTGCCCGAACCCATTTCAGTCGAGCCCACCAGTGCGGTGTAGCCGGACAGGAAGTGGTAGGCCGCTTGTTCTTCGTTGAGGATCGACACTGGCGGCAGCACGCCGGTCAGGTCGCAAGTCAGGAAGATCACCGCGTTTGGCTCGCCACCGAGGTTCTGCTCGGAACGCTTGGCAACGTGCTCCAGCGGGTAAGCGGCGCGGCTGTTCTGGGTCAGGCTGACATCGGCGTAGTCGGCGTGCTTGGCGTCGTCGATAACGACGTTTTCCAGTACAGCACCGTGCTTGATGGCTTTCCAGATAACCGGCTCGTTCTTCTCGGAGAGGTCGATGCACTTGGCATAGCAACCGCCTTCGATGTTGAACACCACGCCTTCGCCCCAGCCGTGTTCGTCGTCACCGATCAGGTAACGGCTTTCGTCGGCCGACAGGGTGGTTTTACCGGTGCCCGACAGACCGAAGAACAGGGTCACGTCGCCTTCTTCGCCGATGTTGGCAGCGCAGTGCATCGGCAGCACGTCAGCGGCCGGCAGCAGGAAGTTCTGCACGGAGAACATGGCTTTCTTCATCTCACCGGCGTAACGCATGCCGGCGATCAGTACTTTCTTCTGTGCGAAGTTGAGGATCACGCAACCGTCGGAGTTGGTGCCGTCACGCTCAGGCACGCACTCGAAGTTGGCCACGTTGAGCACTTGCCACTCTTCACGACCGGCCGGGTTGTACTGGGCCGGGTTGATGAACAGGCAACGACCGAACAGATTCTGCCAGGCAGTCTGAGTGGTCATCTTCACGGCCAGGTAGTGATCTTCAGCTGCGCCTACATGCACGTGGGAAACGAAGTGCTCTTGCGCGTTGTTGAACGCCTCGACACGAGCCCACAGCGCGTCGAACTTGTCGGCCGGGAACTTGCGGTTGATCGGGCCCCAGGCGATAGCGGCCTGGGTGGAAGGCTCTTCAACGATGAAACGGTCAACAGGCGAACGACCGGTGCGGTGACCGGTGCGAACAACCAGAGCGCCGGTATCGGCAAGCTCGCCCTCACCGCGATTCAAGGCTTCTTTTACCAGATCATCGACACTCAGATCGGTGTACACGGCGTTATTGGCTTGCGTCATGAGATTCCCCGTCGGCCAGTGGCCGAGTGTGCTCCAAACGTTTTGTAGTAGAAAGTCGTGCACTACTACCGCGACAAAAAGTGGGCCGGATTATGCCAGAAACGCCCAAAAAGAGTAGGGCCCTCCCGTCGTAACGGCGTAATTGCGCGTTTGAGCAGTGAATTTACCTGCGCTGAACCGTTTTAGTGCCGGGTGTCGGATGGCGTGTCGACACCTGCGCCAGCGAACAATTGAGCGATATCGGCTGCATCGAACAGGTAGCGCTCGTTGCAAAACTGGCAATCAATCTCGACGGTGCCACCCTGTTCGGCGACCAACGCTTGCGCATCTTCCAGACCCAGACTGACCAGCGCATTGCCCGAACGATCCCGCGAGCAGCTGCAACGGAAGCGCAGATTCTGCACATCGAACAGACGCACCTGCTCTTCGTGGTAGAGGCGATGCAGCACGGTTTCGTTGTCCAGGCTGAGCAATTCATCGGCGGTCAGGGTGGTGGCCAGCGCGGTGATGTGCTGCCAACTGGCGGCGCGATCTTCTTCGTCTTTCAGACGATCGGCCGGCAATTGCTGCAGGAGCAAACCACGGGCGCGACGACCGTCGGCGAACAGCTTGAAGCGCGTACCGACCTGTTGCGACATGACGAAATAGTTGGTGAAGCAATCGGACAGGGTTTCGCCGTCGAGGTCGACAATGCCCTGATAGCGCTGGCCGACAGTCGGGTCGACGGTCAGGGCCAGAACACCGTTCGGCATCAGGTCGGCGAGGGTTGCGTCCGGGGCGATCTGATCGGCGTGATAACGCGCCAGACCACGGATGTCGCGGTCGCTGGAGCACTCGATCATCAGCATCGGGATCGGGCCTTCGGAACGCGCCTGCAGAATCAGCAGTCCATCGAACTTGAGGGTGCCCACCAGCAACGAGGCGGCGGCCATCAGCTCGCCCAGCAATTGCGCAACCGGCTCCGGGTACGGGTGCTTGGCGAGGACTTCGGCGTAGCTGCGCTCAAGCGCGACCAGTTCGCCACGGGTGTCGCTGTCATCGAAGATGAAGCGTTGGGTGAAATCGGTATCCGGTAGGTCGGTCATAGGTCTGGGTATCTGAAAGTGGTGACAAAATGGTTACAAGACGTGAAAATTTGCGCTTCTTGGCACCCCTTTTGGTGCCGACTGCTCTGCCATGGGAGGCATTTTATGAACAATCCGGGTTTGTTCCAATCAAGGTGGAACCTCGGCCGGCTGGTTCTGTGCAACGTGGTGCCATTAGCACTACTGGCTTTCTGGTTATGGCCTACGGGCAACGCGCTGTGTGTGATTTTCGACGAGTGGCTGTTTCGCTCACTCAATACACCGCTGGCCAGCAACCCCATATGGCTCCACATCTGGGCAATTGCAAGTATGCGTCCGTTCGACATCGTCGTTGGCCTGATCCTGCTGACGCTGCTGATCAAGGGCGATTGGGTGTTCAAGGCGATTGACGTGCGCCGGGCTTTTTTCGGTTTTCTGTCAATTCTGTTGTTGATGGTGGTGATTCGCGCACTGTTTTCCAAGTTCGCCGACTCTATGGATTGGCAGCACAGCAGCCCGTCGATGGTGCTTGAGGGCGCCGTGCACATCAGCGACTACTTCCCGGATCTGGAAAAAACCTGGGAAATTAAAGATCGCTCCAGCCAGAGTTTCCCCGGTGATCACGCCTCGGTGTTGTTGATCTGGGCGCTGTTCATGGGCGTGTTCAGCCGTACGGTCGGGCAATTTTTGACGGTGTGGGGTTTGGCGGTGTTGTTCATGTTGCCGCGACTGGTGGCTGGTGCGCATTGGGGCCAGGACGATTACATCGGTGGGGTTTTGCTGGCGGTGTGGGCGTTGGGCTGGGGTTATTACACGCCGTTCGCGTATCACGCGGCGAATATCTGGTTGAAGGTGACGGCGCCGGTTTTTGCGCTGCTGGGCAAGTTGCCGGTGGTGTCGCGGATGAGTGTGGTGCGTAGCGCCTGATCCGCGTTGACTCCGGCGAGGGTTGGGCCCTCGATTCGCGAGCAGGCTCGCTCCCACAGCGACCGCATAGAGTTCATACGACTCGGTCAAATGTGGGAGCGAGCCTGCTCGCGAAAAGGCCAGCACCGACTGCTCTCACTCGTCGTGGCTGCTGCCACGAAACTTGAACAAATCCCGCCGCTGTTTCTTGCTCGGTTTGCCATCGGTGCTCATGCCCAACGCGCCCGCCTTGCGCATCGCCGCTGCCGCCTCACGTTTGGCAACACTCTCGGCAGTCTCCGCGTACAACGTCTGCGCCTCGGGCGCACCGCGGCGCACGATCGACAGCGCCTCAACCTTCACCGTACGCACTTCGAACCCCATACGAATCTCGAACTCATCGCCAATGCGTGGCTCTTTGCCAGGCTTGCAGCGCTCACCCCGACAATGCACCTTGCCACTCTCGATGGCGGCTTTGGCCAACGCGCGAGTCTTGTAGAAACGTGCGGCCCACAGCCACTTGTCGAGACGAACCTTGTCGTCCTCTTCCTGTTTTTGCGCCATATGAATTCCTCGGTCAGCCAGTAGTCGGAACTGTACTACCGTTTCTGTCGGGCGCAACAACCCGGCCCTCCAGATAGACTGTGATCCAGGCCGGTTCATCGGCACGGAGAGATCGAGTGACAAAATTTCCATCTTCATTAACTTCGCCCAAGGCCGGTTGCCAAGGCTGCCAGCAAAGCGAGCCGCTGGGCTTCGAGTTTGCCTTCGCCTATCAACCCATCGTCGATCTGCGCGATCAGTCGATTTTCGCCCACGAAGCGCTGGTTCGGGGTGTGGCCGGTGAAGGCGCGTTCACCGTGTTGGATCAAGTTACAGAAGACAACCGCTACCGTTTCGACCAGCTCTGCCGCACCCGCGCCATCGAAGGCGCGGCCACTCTAAATATGCAGACACACTTGTCGATCAACTTCATGCCCAACGCGGTCTATCGTCCAGAGTTATGCATTCGCAGCACTCTGGAGGCGGCAAAAAAACACAATTTCCCGATCGACCGATTGATTTTCGAAACCCTGGAAAGCGAGCACGTAGATAACTATCGCCATTTGACCAATATTCTGCGTGAATACCGCGAATTCGGCTTCAAGACCGCCATCGATGACTTCGGTGCCGGTTATTCGGGGCTCAATCTGCTGGCTGATTTCCAACCGGATCTGATCAAACTCGACATGGCGCTGATCCGCGATGTCGATCGCGACCGTGTTCGTCAGGCGATCGTTCGGGGGATTGTCACAATCTGTGCGGAGTTGGACGTTACAGTCATTGCCGAAGGCATTGAGAGCGCCGGTGAACGGGATTTCCTGGCGGACTGTGGAATATTTCTGATGCAAGGCTATTGGTTCGCCAGACCTGCATTCAAAGCGTTGGCCCAGGTAGCACCTGAGGCCTGGACGCGTTAATCGTTGGTTTTTATCTATTGAAGACATTTGACCATTTGACCGTTGTCGGTCTGCGCGAGTGGGTGGCGCTCCCGGATTTGGGAGTCGCGGGCCTGCGGGCGAAAATCGACACCGGTGCCAGCACCTCCAGTCTGCACGCCACCGATATCGAACCGTTCGAACGCGACGGCGAAAAGTGGGTGCGTTTCACCGCGCACCTGGGCACGGTGGTGCAGTTACGTCACCGCCGCTGCGAAGCGCCGCTGGTGACGCGCAAAACCATTAAAAGCTCCAACGGCCATGCGCAGGTGCGCTACGTGATAAGCACCACCCTGGCCTTGGGTGATCGGGTCTGGCCGGTCGAGTTCACCCTCGCCTGCCGCAAGTCCATGCGTTATCGCCTGTTACTCGGTTCCAAAGCCCTGATCGACGGCCAGTTGGTGGTCAATCCGGGTATCAAATATGTACAAGACAAGCCGGTGTTCCCGGTATCTACCTCCTCCACAGGTGTTGCATGAAGATCGCTGTGCTGTCGCGGAACCCGCGTCTGTATTCCACCCGCCGTCTGGTCGAAGCCGGAACCGAGCGCGGGCATGAAATGGTAGTGATCGACACGTTGCGCGCCTACATGAACATCGCCAGCCACAAGCCGCAAATCCACTATCGCGGCAAACCGCTGGAAGGTTTCGACGCGGTGATTCCGCGGATCGGTGCGTCGGTGACGTTCTATGGCTGCGCCGTGTTGCGTCAGTTTGAAATGATGGGGGTGTTCCCGCTCAACGAATCGGTGGCGATTGCCCGTTCCCGGGACAAATTGCGTTCGCTGCAATTGCTCTCGCGTCGCGGCATCGGTTTGCCAGTCACCGGGTTTGCTCACTCGCCGGATGACATTCCCGATCTGATCGACATGGTCAACGGCGCGCCGCTGGTGATCAAAGTGCTGGAAGGCACCCAAGGCATCGGTGTGGTGCTGTGCGAAACCGCGACCGCTGCGGAATCGGTGATCGAAGCGTTCATGGGCCTGAAGCAGAACATCATGGTGCAGGAGTACATCAAGGAAGCGGGCGGCGCGGATATTCGTTGCTTCGTGGTCGGCGACAAGGTGATCGCGGCGATGAAGCGTCAGGCGAAACCGGGTGAGTTCCGTTCCAACCTGCACCGTGGCGGCAGCGCGAGCCTGATCAAGATCACGCCGGAAGAGCGCATGACCGCGTTGCGTGCGGCGAAGGTCATGGGCCTGGCGGTGGCGGGTGTGGATATTCTGCGTTCCAATCACGGGCCGCTGGTTATGGAAGTGAACTCGTCGCCGGGGCTGGAAGGGATTGAGACCACTACCGGGAAGAATGTGGCGGGGATCATCATTGAGCATCTGGAAAAGAATGGTGGGCCGAATATGACGCGCACCAAAGGCAAGGGCTAGAGCGAAGAGCAAGAGCCCCTCACCCTAACCCTCTCCCGAAGGGAGAGGGGACTGATTGGGGGATATTGGAAAACTCCGCCGACATGATCGATCTTTACCGAATCCATAATCGACTCGGAATTTCAGGTCGATGTATGACGCCAGACACCTCAGTCAGCTCCCTCTCCCTCCGGGAGAGGGCTGGGGTGAGGGTTTTATGGTTTAAACGGCATCGCGCGGCAGCATCAACCCAAGCGGCAACCTTACCCGCGCCTCCAGCCCTCCTCCAGACCGGTTGCGCAACTCAACATTGCCGCCATGCATCGAAGCAATCCGCTTCACGATCGCCAGACCCAAGCCAGTGCCCTTCCCGCCCCGAGCACGATCGCCGCGAGTAAACGGGTTAAAGATCGCCTCGAGCTCTGAAGGATCAATCCCCGCCCCTCGATCCATCACGCTCAGCACCACATACGGCGCGCTGACATCACCGCTCACATAAGCCGCAACTTCCACGCTGCTGCCGGCATGGTTCAGGGCGTTGCCGATCAGGTTGTTCAGCAGTCGCTTCATCGACACCCGACGCAGCGGAAACGGCTGGATCGGCTCAAGACGCAAACGGACTTTCTCTTCATTCTGGTTGTAAGGCGCAGCCACCTCACGCACCAGATCGCTAAGATCGACCTCTTCCACCGATTCATCACGACCATCACGAATAAACGCGAGGAACTGGTCGAGAATCGCGTCCATGTCCTCGATGTCACGCACCATGTCGTCAGTCAGGTCGTTGCGATCGCCCATCAACTCCAGTGACAACCGCAGACGCGTCAACGGTGTGCGCAAATCGTGGGAAACCCCCGCCAGCATCAACTCGCGCTCGCGTCCGGCCTGCTCGACGTCTTCGGCCATCTGGTTGAAGGCGCGATACACTTCGGTCATTTCGCTCGGCGTATCGCTGATCGGCAGACGCACGCTGCGGCCCTGACCGAGTTGCCGCGCGGCAAACACCAGACGTTTCAACGGCTGATTGAGCTGACTGACGAAAATCCACGCCGACGCCGTCGACAGCAAACCGATGGCGAGGAACCAGCCGAGCACGTTCCAGATTTTCTGGCCGCGCAACGGATGCGGGTACAACGGCACTTTCAGCCAGCCATCACCGAGGCTCGGCGCGCGAACCCACAGCGCCGGCGGCGAATGCATGCGCAAACGCACTTCGGTGTCGGCGCCCAGCTCCGCCTGCATCTGCCGCTGGTAGATTTCGCTATACGGCCAGTGCTGTTCGCCTTCCGGCACGCCAGCGCCGACCACGCGGATCAGGGTCGCGGCATCGGCAATCTTCGCGCGGTTTTCTTCGTCGGCGGCCCAATAAGCGCGCAGCGTCAGGGCGACGCCGTGGCTGTATTGACGATCCACCAGCACGTCCTCGTTCATCAACAGATAAACCAGGGTCAGCGCTTTGGAAAACAGCACGACGATAAGCACCAGCCAGAGGGTGCGGGAGAAAAAACTTTGGGGGAACCAGACGGGGGTTTTCATGAATAACCGCTACACACTTGCAGGAGCGAGCAATGCTCGCATATTGCGGATTGCGAGTCTGCGGGCCGGGTCATTCAACCCGGGCCCGACAGACCCGCTCCTACAAATCGCCGATCACTTAGTGGCGGCGCCATCCGGTACGAACACGTAGCCCACGCCCCAGACAGTCTGGATGTAGCGCGGCTTGGATGGATCGGGTTCGATCATCCGGCGCAGACGCGAGATCTGTACGTCGATGGAACGCTCGAGGGCATCCCACTCGCGGCCACGGGCCAGGTTCATCAGCTTGTCGCGGGTCAGTGGCTGACGCGCGTTCATCACCAGAGCCTTGAGTACCGCAAACTCACCGGTGGTGAGCATGTGCACTTCGTCGCCGCGCTTCAGTTCGCGGGTGGCCAGCGACAACACGTAATCACCGAAGGTGACGTTTTCGTCTTCGCTGCCCGGCGCGCCCGGCACCGGAGCGGCCTGACGACGCAGAACGGCTTTGACCCGGGCCATCAGCTCGTCCGGGTTGAACGGCTTGGCCAGATAGTCATCGGCGCCCAGTTCCAGGCCCTTGATGCGGCTGATCTCATCGCCCTTGGCGGTGAGCATGATGATCGGGATCTGATTGTTCGCGGCGCGCAGGCGGCGGCAAGCGGTCAGGCCGTCTTCACCCGGCAGCATCAGGTCGAGGACGACCAGATTGAACACTTCACGCGACAACAGACGATCCATCTGTTCGGTGTTCGGAACGGTACGGGCGCGGTAGCCCTTGCTGACGAAGAAACGTTCCAGCAGGCTGCTCAGCCCCGGATCGTCATCAACGATAAGAATTTTTTCGCCTTCAGCAGTTTGTGCAGTGCTGCTCATTAGATGCTCCTTTTAGCTCGGCGCGCATTATGGCGTAGCTGCCGTTATACGCACCGTGTGCATTGTTAGCAGATTTTTCCTTCACTGCCAGAAAACCGGGGTTTATGCCTACAGACTGCAACACCCCCGAATGGCAGAACGCTGGTTATAATGCGCGGCGTTTTGTGCCAGGCAACGTCTGAATCGTTACCGCAGGTGATCGCCGGTTTTTTTCATGGCAACCGCAGTAATTGTTCGATTTCACGGGTCAATGGGGTGCCTTTTGACCCAGGCAGCGGCCATCTTCATGCCGCTCAACCAGACTCCGGGCCTTTATTTTCGCGCCTGCGAGCCTGCTTTCACAATATGTCAGGTGGTTTTATGGACAGCATCAACAGCCGCATCGCCGAGGAACTCGGCGTACGCCCACAACAGGTCGAAGCGGCCGTCGCGCTACTCGATGAAGGCTCAACCGTTCCCTTCATCGCCCGTTACCGGAAAGAAGTCACCGGCAGCCTCGATGACACCCAGTTGCGTCATCTGGAAGAGCGCCTGCGCTACCTGCGAGAACTCGACGAACGGCGCATCAGCATCCTCGCCAGTATCGAAGAGCAAGGCAAACTCACACCGCAACTTGAGCGCGACATCAAGCTTGCCGACACCAAAACCCGCCTCGAAGACTTGTACTTGCCGTACAAGCAGAAGCGCCGCACCAAGGGCCAGATCGCCCTGGAAGCCGGCCTCGGCGACCTCGCGGATGGCCTGTTCAACGACCCGAACCTGGCCCCGGAAACCGAAGCGGCACGTTTCGTCGACGCCGAAAAAGGCGTGGCCGATGTGAAGGCTGCCCTCGAAGGCGCCAAATACATCCTCATGGAACGCTTCGCCGAAGACGCCAGCCTGCTGGAAAAACTGCGTAACTACCTGAAACAGGAAGCCACCCTCAGTGCCCGCGTCATCGCTGGCAAAGAAGAGGAAGGCGCCAAGTTCCGCGACTACTTCGAACACGACGAACCACTGAAAAGCATGCCGTCGCACCGCGCGCTGGCCATTTTCCGTGGCCGCAACGAAGGCATTCTCAGCTCCGCGCTGAAAGTCGGCGACGAGCTGCCGGGCACCATGCACCCGTGCGAAGGCATGATCGGCCAGCAATTCAACATTCAGAACCAGAACCGCCCGGCCGACAAATGGCTCGGCGAAGTGGTGCGCTGGACGTGGAAGGTCAAGCTCTACACGCACCTGGAAACCGACCTGCTCGGCGAGCTGCGTGACGGCGCTGAAACCGAGGCGATCAACGTGTTCGCCCACAACCTGCACGACTTGCTACTGGCCGCTCCGGCCGGCCCACGCGCCACCTTGGGTCTCGACCCGGGCCTGCGTACCGGTTGCAAGGTGGCCGTGGTCGACTCCACCGGCAAGCTGCTTGATCACGCCACGGTTTACCCGCACGTGCCGCACAACAAGTGGGATCAGACCATCGCCATCCTGGCCGCCCTGTGCGCCAAGCACTCGGTTGACCTGATCGCCATCGGCAACGGCACCGCCAGCCGCGAGACCGACAAACTGGCAATCGAGCTGATCAAAAAATACCCGGCGATGAAAATGACCAAGGTCATGGTCTCCGAGGCCGGCGCGTCGGTGTACTCGGCATCGGAACTGGCGGCCAAGGAATTCCCGGATCTCGACGTATCGATCCGTGGCGCCGTGTCCATCGCCCGTCGTCTGCAGGATCCATTGGCAGAGCTGGTGAAAATCGATCCGAAATCCATCGGTGTCGGCCAGTACCAGCACGACGTTTCGCAACTGAAACTGGCGCGCGGTCTGGATGCAGTAGTTGAAGACTGCGTAAACGCCGTCGGCGTTGATGTAAACACCGCTTCGGTGGCGCTGCTGGCCCGTATCTCCGGCCTCAACTCGACACTGGCGCAGAACATCGTGACTCACCGCGATGAGCACGGCGCGTTCAAAACCCGTGCAGCCCTGAAGAAAGTCGCGCGTCTGGGCGAAAAAACCTTCGAACAGGCGGCCGGTTTCTTGCGCGTGATGAACGGCGACAACCCGCTGGATTCCTCGGCCGTTCACCCGGAAGCCTATCCGCTGGTGCAGCGTATTGCCGCTGAAACCGACCGCGACATCCGCTCGCTGATCGGCGATGCAAGCTTCCTCAAGCGTCTGGATCCGAAGAAATTCACCGACGAGACCTTCGGTCTGCCCACCGTCACCGACATTCTGCAAGAGCTGGAAAAACCGGGCCGCGACCCGCGTCCGGAGTTCAAGACAGCCGAGTTCCAGGAAGGCGTTGAAGACCTGAAAGACCTGCAATTGGGGATGATCCTCGAAGGCGTGGTCACCAACGTGACCGCGTTTGGTGCCTTCGTCGACATCGGCGTGCATCAGGACGGTCTGGTGCACATCTCGGCGCTGTCGGAGAAATTCATCAAGGATCCACGCGAAGCGGTGAAGGCCGGTGACGTGGTGAAAGTGAAGGTCATGGAAGTCGATATCCCGCGCAAACGCGTTGGCCTGTCGATGCGCATGGGCGACACCCCGGGCGAGAAGATCGACGGTGCGCGTGGCTCGCGTCCGGGCTCGGCGCAGCGCCAGCCTTCGAACAACGCGCCACGCAAGGAAACCGCCACCGCCGCGCCGGTGAACAATGCGATGGCCTCGCTGTTCGCCAACGCCAAGCAATTGAAGAAACGCTGATGGAGATTCCGGCCGGGCTCGTCGAGAGCGCGTTTTTCAAGCTGTTGGGCTGCCGCCTGCACAGCCTGGAAACCGGGGTGGCGCAAGTCGCCCTGGTGCTGGAACCCGAACTGCGCAATCGCGGCGGCAAATTGCACGGTGGCGCGCTGTTCAGTCTGGTCGATATCGCCATGGGGCTGGCCTGTTCCAGCACCCACGGCTTCGATCAGCAGAGCGCGACCATCGAGTGCAAGATCAACTATATCCGCGCCGTTTCCGACGGCGAGGTCATGTGCACGGCGCGGGTTATCCACCCGGGCCGGCGCACGTTGGTGGTTGAAGCCGACGTGATGCAGGGCGACAAACTGGTCGCAAAAGCACAAGGCACGTTCGCTGTCCTGTAGCTACCGGTCATCATTTTGAGTTAATTTCGGCGCAATGAATCCTGTAGGAGTTGCCGCAGGCTGCCATCTTTTGATTTTGTTTTTCAATAGCAAGATCAAAAGATCGCAGCCTTCGGCAGCTCCTACAGGTATGTGTGCGGCTGACCGGCTAGAAAAACCAGGCGATAACGCCAGTTTCAACTTCACCCTTGTAGACCGTCCTGCCCACCCCCATATTGGGGCGACTGACGCGTGAAGGAATCCAAATTGAGCGAACTTCTCAACCGCCGCCTGGCTCTGCTCGGCGAGCGCGCTAACCTCTCTCTGCTCGAGCAGTGCCTGCACGGTATCGAACGTGAATGCCTGCGCGTGACCAGCGAAGGTCGCCTGGCGCAAACGCCGCACCCCGAAGCCTTGGGTTCCGCGCTGACCAACGAACAAATCACCACCGACTACTCCGAGTCGCTGCTGGAATTCATCACGCCCGCCCTGCCCGACCCGGCCGACACGCTGGCGAGCCTGGACAAGATTCACCGTTTTGCCTACAGCAAACTCGGCAACGAGTATCTGTGGAGTCCATCGATGCCGTGCCCGTTGCCGGCCGAGGAAGACATCCCGATTGCCTATTACGGCACCTCCAACATTGGTCAGCTCAAGTACGTCTATCGCAAGGGCCTGGCCCTGCGCTACGGCAAGACCATGCAGTGCATCGCCGGGATTCACTACAACTTCTCCCTGCCGGAAAAGCTCTGGCCGCTGTTGCGCGAAACCGAAGGGTTTGTCGGCACGGATCGCGATTTCCAGTCGTTTTCCTACATCGCGCTGATCCGTAACTTCCGTCGTTATAGCTGGCTGCTGATGTACCTGTTCGGTGCCTCGCCAGCGCTTGACGCCGGTTTCTTGCGTGGTCGTTCCCATCAGCTCGAACAACTCGATCCGGACACCTTGTATCTGCCGTACGCGACCAGCCTGCGTATGAGCGACCTCGGTTACCAGAGCAACGCTCAGGCCGGCCTGACGCCGTGCTACAACGATCTGGCCAGCTACACGGACAGCCTGCGCAAAGCCGTGGCCACGCCGTACGCGCCGTATGTTGAAGTCGGCACGCACAAGGATGGTGAGTGGGTTCAGCTCAACACCAACATCCTGCAGATCGAAAACGAGTACTACTCCAACATCCGCCCGAAACGCGTGACCTACACCGGTGAGCGGCCGATTCAGGCGCTGGTGGCCCGTGGCATTCAGTACGTCGAAGTGCGATGCCTGGACATCAACCCGTTCCTGCCGATGGGCATCGACCTCACCGAGTCGCGCTTCCTCGACGCTTTCCTGCTGTTCTGCGCGCTGAACGATAGCCCGCTGCTGACCAACACCTCGTGCGGCAACGCCACGTCGAACTTCCTCAGCGTGGTCAAAGAAGGTCGTCGTCCGGGTCTGGAGTTGCAGCGTGACGGTGAGTCGGTCGAGATGAAGACTTGGGCTGCCGAACTGCTGGAACAAATCGCCCCGCTGGCGGCGTTGCTGGATCAGAGCCATGGCGGCGATGCGCACAGCAAGGCGCTGGATACGCAACTGGCCAAGGTCAGTGATCCGTCCCTGACACCGTCCGCGCAGGTTTTGGCGGCGATGGCTGAGCATAAGGAAAGCTTTGCGCAGTTCTCGTTGCGTCAGAGCCAGGCGCACGCGGAGTTTTTCCGTAGCGAGCCTTTGGCGGCGGATGAGCAGGCGAAGTTTGAGGAGTTGGCGCGTACTTCGCTGGCGGCGCAGGCTGAGCTGGAGCAGAACGAGGTGGGGGATTTTGATGTGTTTGTTGGGTCGTATCAGGCGAGTATTTTGGCGATCAGCAATTAAGCGTTGGGGCAGTGAAAAGATCGCAGCCTTCGGCAGCTCCTACATGGGAACGAGATTGATCGTTCCCACGCTCCGCGTGGTAACGCCTCAAGGGACGCTCCGCGTCCAGGTGACGCGGAGCGTCACCGGCTGCATTCCCACGCAGAGCGTGCGGACGATCTGCTCCCTCGCTCTTAGATTTTTCCGCTCATAAGCTCATTCGAAAAAGTTATTTATTTACTGATTCTTAGATCATTTAGTCTCCTTTCACGCCGACGCTCGGTCGCCTGATATGGAGCTCTTCAATGAAACTGAATTTCCCGCTTCGCCTGCTGGCCGTGGCCTCTCTGGCTGCCGCTAGTTTTCTGGCTCAGGCCGCCGACCTCACCGTCGCCTACCAAACTACCGTTGACCCGGCGAAAGTCGCTCAGGCCGACGGCGCTTACGAAAAAGCCACCAAAGCCGATATCGCCTGGCGCAAGTTCGATAACGGCGCCGACATCATCGCCGCCATCGCTTCCGGCGACGTGCAGATCGGCTACCTCGGTTCGAGCCCGCTGACCGCCGCGATCACCCGCAAAGTCCCGGTCGAAACCTTCCTCATCGCTACCCAGATCGGCGCCGCCGAAGCACTGGTCGCCCGCGACGGTTCCGGCATCAAGACCCCGCAAGATCTGGTCGGCAAGAAAATCGCCGTGCCGTTCGTATCCACCGGTCACTACAGCCTGCTCGCCGCACTGAAGCACTGGAACATCGATCCATCGAAAGTCACCATCCTCAACCTCGCGCCCCCAGCCATCGTTGCTGCGTGGAAACGCGGCGATATCGACGCCACTTACGTTTGGGATCCGGCACTCGGCGTGGCCAAAGAAAACGGCAAAGTGCTGATCACTTCCGGCGAACTGGCCAAGTTCGGCGCGCCGACTTTCGATGCGTGGATCGTGCGCAAAGACTTCGCCGAGAAGCACCCGGAAATCGTCACCGCATTCGCCAAGGTCACCCTCGACGCCTACGCCGACTACCGCAAAGACCCGAAAGCCTGGCTCGCCGATCAATCCAACGTCGACAAACTGGTGAAACTCTCCGGCGCCAAGGCCAGTGATATTCCGCTGCTGCTGCAAGGCAACGTCTACCCGCTCGCGGCTGATCAGGTCGTCACCCTCGGCGCGCCGACCACCAAAGCCATCACCGACACCGCTGCGTTCCTCAAGGAACAAGGCAAGGTCGAAGCCGTTCTGCCGGACTACGCGCCGTACGTCAGCGCCAAATTCATCACCAACTGATCGGGAGTTAACCGCGATGGCCTTGCTACAGCTGGAGCGCATCAGCGCACAGTACCCGGGCAGCCCGACACCGGTGCTGGCGGATATTTCTCTGACCCTGGGGCCTCAGCAATTGCTGGTCGCCCTCGGCCCGTCCGGCAGTGGCAAGACTTCGCTGTTGAACCTGATTGCCGGTTTCGTTGAACCGAGCGCCGGGCGCATCACCCTCGACGGCGTGCCAGTCAAAGGCCCGAGCGCCGAACGTGGCGTGGTGTTTCAGGATGACGCCTTGTTGCCTTGGCAGGACGTGTTGGCCAACGTCGCATTCGGTCTGGAACTGGCCGGCGTCGCCAAGGACAAACGCGAAAAAATCGCCCGTGAAATGCTCGCACTGGTTGATCTTTCCGGTTTCGAAAGCCGCCGCATCTGGCAACTCTCCGGTGGCCAGAAACAACGCGTCGGCCTCGCCCGCGCTCTCGCCGCTGACCCGCGTGTATTGCTGATGGACGAGCCTTTCGGTGCCCTCGACGCGTTCACCCGCGAACAGATGCAGGAACTGTTGCTGCAAGTCTGGCAACGCACCGCCAAGCCGGTTTTCCTGATTACCCATGACATTGAAGAAGCGGTGTTCCTCGCCACTGACCTGATTCTGCTCGCGCCGAATCCGGGGCAGATCGTTGAGCGTCTGCACTTGGATTTCGGTCAGCGTTACGCCGCTGGCGAGTCCGCCCGCGCGATCAAATCCGATCCGCGTTTTATCGAAACCCGCGAACACGTGCTGAGCAAAGTGTTCTCGCAACGCAGCGCCGGGCAACGGCAGGAGCGCGCATGAGCAGTTACGACGTTTCCTCGGCGGCGGTAAAACCGGTCAGCGCATCGGTGGTGATTCCCGTGCGCCGCAGCCTCAGCACGCGCTGGATCAGCCTGTTGACGCTGTTCACTTTGGTGGCGATCTGGTGGGCAGTGACTGCCACCGGTCTGATCGAACCATTGTTCCTGCCGCCACCGTCCGCCGTGCTGCAAAAGGGCTGGTTGCTGGCGACTACCGGTTACATGGACTCGACGTTGTGGCAGCACCTTGGTGCGAGCCTGAGCCGCATCGGTCTGGGCCTCGGTTTTGCGATTTTGACCGCTGTGCCGGTGGGCATTGCGATCGGCGCCAACCGCATCGCCCGTGGTGTGCTCGATCCGCTGATCGAGTTCTACCGCCCGATTCCGCCGTTGGCTTATCTGCCGCTGATTGTGATCTGGTGCGGCATCGGCGAGTTGTCGAAAGTGCTGCTGATTTATCTGGCGATTTTCGCGCCGATTGCCATTGCTACCGCCACTGGTGTGCGCACGGTTGACCCGGCGAAATTGCGCGCGGCGCAGTCGTTGGGTGCGACGCGTTTGCAGCTGATTCGCCATGTGATTTTGCCGAGCGCTTTGCCGGACATTCTCACTGGCGTGCGCATTGGCCTAGGCGTTGGCTGGTCGACGTTGGTTGCTGCCGAATTGATTGCTGCCACCAGTGGCCTGGGTTTCATGGTGCAGTCGGCCGCGCAATTCCTGGTCACCGATGTGGTGGTGCTGGGGATTCTGGTCATCGCCCTGATCGCCTTCGCCATGGAAATGGGCCTGCGCGCCCTGCAACGCAAACTGGTGCCGTGGCACGGCCAGGCCCACTAAAACATCTTTTGAATCACCCCCTGTAGGAGCTGCCGCAGGCTGCGATCTTTTGATCTTGATCCTCTTAAAAACAAGATCAAAAGATCGCAGCCTGCGGCAGCTCCTACATAGGGTGATGACCGCAATTGAAGAGAAAGACCATGAGCAGCCTCAACATCACCCCGTTAAGCTCGGCCCTCGGCGCACAGATCAGTGGCGTCGACATCAGCCAGCCGCTGTCCCTGGAACACCGCGACGCCATCGAGCAGGCGCTGCTCAAGTATCAAGTTTTGTTCTTCCGCAACCAGCCAATCGAGCCACCGCAACAGGCGCGTTTCGCTGCGTACTTTGGCGACCTGCACATTCACCCGATCTACCCGAACGTACCGGAACAACCGGAAGTGCTGGTCCTCGACACCGCCGTCACCGACGTGCGCGACAACGCGATCTGGCACACCGACGTGACCTTCCTGCCAACGCCAGCGATGGGCGCAGTGCTCAGCGCCAAGTTGCTGCCGGAGTTCGGTGGCGACACCTTGTGGGCCAGCGGGATTGCTGCGTATGAAGCGCTGTCGGCGCCGATGAAAAGTTTGCTCGAAGGGCTGACCGCGACTCACGATTTCACTCGTTCGTTTCCGCTGGAACGCTACGGCAACACGCCTGAAGCGCTCGCGCAGTGGGAAGAGGCGCGACGCAAGAATCCACCGCTGTCACACCCGGTGATTCGCACGCATCCGGTCAGCGGGCGGCGTTCGTTGTTCGTCAATGAAGGCTTCACGTCGAAGATCAATGAACTGTCGGAAACCGAGAGCGAGGCGATTCTGAAGTTTTTGTTCGCCCATGCGACGCGACCGGAATTCACCATTCGCTGGCGTTGGCAGCTGGACGATATTGCGTTCTGGGACAACCGCGTGACCCAGCATTACGCGGTAGATGATTACCGCCCGGCGCGGCGGGTGATGCAGCGGGCGACGGTGTTGGGGGATGTGCCGTTTTTTTAGGATCAAAAGATCGCAGCCTGCGGCAGCTCCTACCTTGATCGTTCCCACGCTCTGCGTGGGAACGCCGCCCGGGACGCTCTGCGTCCCATCTAAAGCCGAACGCGGAGCGTCCGTGGATGCATTCCCACGCGGAGCGTGGGAACGATCAGCTTCGAGAGGCTCACTCCGCCGTCGAAGGCTTCTCCCACAAATTGATCCCGCCCTCTTGGGCAAACCGGTCAATCTCCGCCAGTTCTTCAGCACTGAAGCTCAGATTCTTCAACGCCCCAACGTTCTCAATAATCTGCTCCGGCCGGCTCGCACCAATCAACGCCGAGGTCACTCGCGGATCCCGCAGCGTCCACGCCAGCGCCAATTGCGCCAGGCTCTGACCGCGACGCTTGGCGATCTCGTTCAGTGCGCGCACATGAGCGATGTTGGCCTCGGACAAGTGCGAAGCCTGCAGCGAACCACCACCCGGACGATTAACCCGCGCATCCGCCGGCACGCCGTTGAGGTATTTGTCGGTGAGCAGCCCTTGCGCCAGCGGAGTGAAAGCAATCACGCCCGTGCCGAGTTCATCGGTGGTATCGAGCAGATCCTTTTCCACCCAGCGATTGAGCAGGTTGTACGCCGGTTGATGAATCAACAACGGCACTTTCCACTCTTGCAACAGCGCGGCCATCTCGCGGGTTTTCACGCCGGAATACGACGAGATACCGATGTACAACGCCTTACCCTGTTGCACCGCAGTGGCGAGGGCGCTGGCGGTTTCTTCCAGTGGGGTGTCCGGGTCGAAGCGGTGCGAATAGAAGATATCCACATAGTCGAGACCGAGGCGTTGCAGGCTCTGGTCGAGGCTGGCCAGCACGTACTTGCGAGAGCCGCCGCCCTGACCGTAAGGGCCGGGCCACATGTCCCAACCGGCCTTGCTGGAAATGATCAGTTCATCGCGGTATTGCTTGAAGTCTTCACGCAGCAGACGACCGAAATTGATCTCGGCGCTGCCGTACGGCGGGCCGTAGTTGTTGGCCAGGTCGAAGTGGTTGATGCCCAGATCGAACGCGGTGCGCAGCAACGCGCGCTGGGTGTCGATCGGCGTGCTGTCACCGAAGTTGTGCCACAGGCCCAGCGACAGCGCCGGCAGCACCAGACCGCTGCGCCCAACGCGGCGGTAAGGGATGGAGTCATAGCGATTTTCGGCAGCGGTGTAAGTCATCGAATCCTCTCTTGTCTGTCTTGAAATGGGTGTCGACTGCTTCGCGAGCAGGCTCGCTCCCACAGGTAAATGCATTCCAAATGTGGGAGCGAGCCTGCTCGCGAAGGGTGTTACACAAATCTATTGCCAGGTCGGGCGAGCCCGAGGTTCTGGCGCAATGTCCGGCCCTCGTACTCCGTTCTGAACAACCCACGCCGTTGCAGTTCCGGCACCACGCCGTTGGCGAAGTCTTCGAGCCCGCCTGGCAGGTGTGGCACCAGCACGTTGAAGCCGTCCGCCGCGCCCTGTTCGAACCATTCCTGCAAACGATCTGCAATCTGCTCAGGCGTACCGACCAGGCTGTAATGCCCGCGCCCGCCAGCAATCTTGCGCCCCAATTCGGCAAGGGTCAGGTTCTCCCGCCCCGCCAGCTCAGTGAGCAATTTCTGCCGACTCTGCTGGCCGCTTTCGGTCAGTGGCAACGCCGGTAACGGCCCGTCCAGCGGGTACTTCGACAAATCGAAGTTGCCCAGCATACGCCCAAGTAAAGCCACGCCAACCTCGGGTTCGACTAATTGCTGAAACGTTTCACATTTTTCCTGCGCTTCGGCTTCGGTACGGCCGACCACGACAAAAACCCCGGGCATGATTTTCAGCGAATCGGCGCTGCGACCGTACTTGGGCAGACGCCCTTTGAGGTCGGCGTAGAACGCCTGTGCATTGACTAAGGATGTCTGCGCGGTAAACACCACCTCAGCCGTTTGCGCCGCCAACTCGCGTCCGGTTTCGGAGGATCCCGCCTGCACGATCACCGGTTGCCCCTGCGGCGAGCGTGCAACATTCAGCGGCCCTTTGACCCGAAAGTGCTCACCCACATGATCCAGCACATGCAACTTCGCAGGGTCGTAATACGCCCCGCTAGCCTTGTCGCGCACAAACGCATCGTCCTCCCAACTGTCCCAAAGCCCGGTGACCACCTGATGAAATTCCCGCGCACGGCTGTAGCGTTCGGCGTGGCCGATATGTTCGTCGCGGCCGAAATTCAGCGCTTCGGCAGCATTGTCCGAGGTCACCAGATTCCACCCCGCTCGGCCGCCCGAAAGGTGATCTAGCGAGGCGAATTTGCGCGCCACGTGATACGGCTCGTTGTAGCTGGTGGTCGCCGTCGCAATCAGGCCGATGTGCTCGGTCACCGCACTCAGCGCCGAGAGCAATGTCAACGGCTCAAAGTGATCAGAGCGCGCCATGCGACTGGCGATGTCCTGGGTCGGCGCGGCGACGCTGTCAGCGACAAACAACGCATCGAATTTCGCCGCCTCGGCAATCTGCGCCAGCCGCTTGTAATGGGCGAAATCCAGACCTGCATTCGCCGGCACATCCGGATGACGCCACGCCGCGACGTGGTGCCCGGTGGCCATGAGAAACGCGCCGAGTTTCAACTGTCTGCTCATCTCAGAAATCCTTGCGCAGTTGCACGCCGAAGTAGCGTTCGTCGTCGCGTGGCACGGCGCGGTAGATGTAGTTGCCACCGCTGGCGAGCACCGGCGAGTAAGACTTGTCAGTGAGGTTTTTGCCGAGCAGCGCAACACGCCAGCCATTGCTGTAATCGGCGAGTGCGACGCTGGCGTTCCAGATACCGTAGGCGCCCTGTTTGGTGTCGACGTTCTGGCTGATGTCGTACTGCACTTCGCTCTGCCAGCTGTAGTCGGTGCCGAGTTCGATATCCAGGCCGTTATCCAGCGGAATCGTGTAGTCGGCACGCACGTAGCTTTTCCAGTCCGGGCTGAACGGCAGCGGTTTGCCGTTGACGTTGCAGGACGCCGCCGCGCCCGCCGGGCAGGCGAATTCGTCGATGCGTGCGCGGGTGTAAGCGAGTGCGCCGGACAGTTTCAGTTGCTGGGTCGCTTGCAGGGCGTAATCGAGCTCGACGCCTTCGGTGCTGACGCTGCCGGCGTTGATCAGACGCGTCACCACTTGCCCGGCGACGGTGTCGAAGAAGTTCGCCTGATAGTTGTCGTAATCGCTGTGGAACACCGCAAGGTTGGTGGTCAGGCGGTTGTTCCACGACGTGGCTTTGATGCCCGCCTCCCAAGTGTTGGAGGTTTCCGGTTTCAGCGCTTCGGTGTCGCGCGGCTGCATGTTGAAGAACACGTTGTAGGCCGGGCCTTTGTAGCCGCGCGAGTAGGTCAGGTACGTGGTGACGGCGTCGCTCAAGTCGTACTGCACTCCGAGGCGACCAGACCAGCCATCTTCATCGACGGAACCTGAGCTGCTGGTCGCCGGTTGGATACCGCTGACGGTGGTGGCCGACGTCGACACGCGGCGGTGATCGTATTCGAGATCATCGTGGGTGTAGCGCAGGCCGGCGATGCCGCGAAAGTCCGAAGTGAAGTTCAGCGTGCTCTCGCCGAACACCGCATAGCTGTCGCTGGTGGTGCCGTAGTTGGCGACGCCACGGTCAGTGCGCGTTGTCGTGGTCAATGTGCGCTGATAGGTCTCGTCGTCCTTGCCGTGCATGTAGAACAGGCCGCCGACGTATTCGAGGAATTCGCCTTTCGGTGAGGCCAGGCGCAGCTCTTGCGAGTATTGATCGAAGGCCAGATCACCCTTATCCGCCGTGCCGGGAAACGCTGCGGTCACCGTGCCGAGACGGTCGCCGTCCTGATATTGGGTGTTGTCCCAGCCACGCCACGCGGTGATCGACGTCAGCGTGTAATCGCCCAGTTGCCAGTCGAGCTGGCCGGACAAACCTTTGTTGATGTCTTCAACGTGAGAGCGAGTGTCGGTGTTGATGTCGCGGTTGTGGCTGGAGGCGTACGCCGGGCTCAGCGCGTTGGCGAAGGCCGGGGTCAGCGACTTGCTGACCACGCCATTGGGGCCGTCGTCGTGGGACTGCATGTAGTCGGCGATCAGGGTGAAGGTGACGTCGTCATTCGGGGTGAATTCGAGTTTGCCGCGCACGCCGCGATGGTTGTAGCCGTTGACCTCCTGACCATTATGTTGGTTGTCGACGTTGCCATCGTAGGTGCCGAACAGCGTGCTGATCGAGCCCTTCAACGTCTCAGGAATCAGGCTGCCGCCGAGGCCGAAACGGGTGCGGCTTTCGTTGCCGCTGTAGTACGACTGATCGATGTAGCCGTGGGTCTCGGCGGTGGGTGCCTTGCTGGTGATGTTGAGCACGCCAGCCGAGGCGTTCTTGCCGAACAGCGTGCCTTGCGGCCCGCGCAAAACTTCGACGCGCTCGAGATCGAGCAGGTCCAGGGTCGCCTGTCCCGGACGCGCATACACCACGCCATCAATCACCGTCGCCACGGTCGGCTCGACGCCCGGCGAGGTGGAAATCGTGCCGACGCCGCGCACGAACAACGAGGTGTCTTTGTTCGATGCGCCGGTACGGAAATTCAGCGACGGTACTTGCTGAACAATGCTCGCCACGCCGTTGCGGTTATCGCGCTCAAGCTGCTCGCCGTCGATCACCGAGACCGCAACCGGCACCTTTTGCAGCGACTCTTCGCGGCGAGTCGCGGTGACGGTGACCGACTTCAGCGTCGGCTCCTGATCGCTGCTGTCAGCAGCGAATGCATTGGGCAACGGCAGCGCCGCCAACCCCGTCAGTAACCAGCCAGCGGCGCGAATCGACTGCGCCAGTTTGTGTGTCGCCCCAGGAATGTTGTGCATGTTCTGCCCGCTCGAAATTGGCCCTGATCCGCTGCCGTTCTGCGACGACAGCGCCTGAATCGGTGTCTTGGGCATTCGCTCGAGCGAGTAGCAGACAACGCGCTTTGTTAGCGCTAACATCGCCAATATTGGCCATCCGCACATAGACCGTCCAATACTGAAAAATTAGTTTTATATGCGATTTGGTTTTTAACAAGGATCGAACCATGAGCGAAGAAAAGCCGCGCAAACGCCGTGGCGCCGGACGCGTGACCCTGAATGCCGTGGCGCGCGAGGCCGGGGTTTCGGCGATCACCGTGTCGCGCTACTTCAATCAGCCCGAACAGGTGTCGCCTGCACGCCGCGAGCGGATCGCGGCAGTGGTGGCTGATTTGGGTTATGTACCGAATCTGGTAGCCGGCGGGCTGGCCTCGGCGCGGGGGAAAATCGTCGGCATGGTCATTCCGAACATTTCCGGGCCGATCTTCGCCAATACCATTCAGGGCTTCAGCGATACGCTCAGTCGTCATGGTTATCAACTGTTGCTGGCGTCGAGTTATTTCAGCACCGAACAGGAAGAGAACGCAGTGCGCGCGTTTCTCGGCTGGGCGCCGGCGGCGCTGGTACTGACCAGCCATTTTCACAGCGCGGGAACGGAAAAGATGATCGCCGAGGCGGATATTCCGGTGATCGAAACCTGGGATTACCAGCCGGAACGTGAGCCGATGCAGATCGGTTTTTCGCATTTCGACGTAGGCGTGACGGCGGCGAATTATCTGCTGGAAAAAGGTTATCGACGCATTGCGTTCGTGCAGAACAGCGCTGCGGGTGACTTCAGCGCCCTGGAACGCCGCGACGGTTACGCGGCGACCTTGCGAGAGGCCGGCGTGGAGCCGTGGGTCTTTGCCCCCGACGCTGATCGCACGCCCTTCGAAGCCGGCAAACAGGCGATGGACGCCCTGATGAACGCCTCACCGCGCCCCGACGCGATCATCTTCGCCAACGACAACCTCGCCGCCGGCGGTCTCCTCGCCGGGCAACGCGCGGGCATTAAAATCCCCGAAGACTGCGCCGTTCTCGGCTTCGGTGATTACCCGTTCGCCGAGATGCTTTTGCCAAGTCTGAGCACGATCAAACCACCGGCGCTGGAGATCGGTGTGCTGGCGGCGACACGCGTGCTGGAAAGTCTTGGTGTATTGCCGAGCGATGAAGTGCAACGGCTGAATCTGCTGCAGTGCCAAGTCATCGAACGGGAAAGCACCTGAAACGGACATCTCAGTAGGAGCTGCCGCAGGCTGCGATCTTTTGATCTTTAAAAACAAGTCAAAAGATCGCAGCCTGCGGCAGCTCCTACAGGGTCATCTTTACATCGAGAGTTCGCGCAAGGCGGCTGCCGCGAGGAAACCGGAGCGGGAGCTATAGCGTTGGTCACGTCGGACAGTTTGGTCGATGCGCTCAAGCAACTGCTCAGGCAGCGTGGCATTAAACCGCACTGACTTGCCGAAATACGGGGTGATATCAAAATCGACCACACCCCAGATCCCTCCCGCGTAATCCGGGTTATCGAGATGAGCATCAATCTCCCGCACTTGCGGCAACGGCGCGGCGTCGGCGACCAAGCCTTCATAATGAAGCGCCAACGCTTCCTGAGTATTCTCAAACGCCTCGGCGACCGTAGTGCCCGCAGAGAAGCAGCCCGGTACATCCGGGATGATCACGCCGTAGTCTGAGTCGGCATCCTTGTGCAGAACGACCGGGAATTTCATGTGAGTGAGTCCTTCCTCTGACAGGCCCTTAAAACGGCCTTCGTTTCCAATAACGGGCCTCATTTCAGGCCCGCCTGTTTCAAAATGCTGTTGATCGTGCCCTTGGGCAGATCGGAGTCGGGGTGCTTGATCGTCACCCTTCCCTGCTTGAACGCATGCTTTTACTGGTGGTGACTGCCTTTCACCGCCACCAGATACCAACCATCGTCCTCGATCATCCTGATCATTTCCCGACTGCGCATTCCCTTTGCCCTGTTCGACCGCTGGAGCTGTTTACTCTAGGGGACGCTAGCGCCTGCAATACACACAATACACATCAAGATAATTTTAGCTCACGGAACGGACGCTCGGTTAAGGGCCAGTTCAACGGCAGGCGCGAGCCAGCGAACACCACACCTCGTGAGCCGTGCACATCTGGATGAGTCACGAAATGTGTCCCGATGGAGAGGACCGGTGTTTTAGTGGTGTGGGCCGGATTGTCTATGCTCTAAAGGACACCGAGGTGACCCTATCGCGAGCAGGCTCACTCCTACAGGAGCTGCGTTGTACATAAAATTCATGTCCAACCACGCTCCACTGTAGGAGTGAGCCTGCTCGCGATAGCGGTCTTTCAGGCAATACACATCCACCAGGCAGAACCCGCCATGCACACCGCCATCATCATCTTCTTCGGCCTGGTTCTGCTCGCCCTCATGCTCTACATCGGCGAGCGCATCGGTTTCAGCCGGCAGACCATGGCCTACAGCTTCGCCGCCCTGTGGCTGGCGTTGACGGTGATTAACGGCGCGGTGGGTGTGGTGCATGCGAAGCAACCGCTGGGTTCGGAAATAGCGATTGGCAGTGCGGTGTTCGGCGTGCCGATGGCGGCGATGGTCTTGTTCATGGTGTTTTCCGAAGCGCAGTAAGCGCTTCCACCCACCTGTTACTTCTTACAGTATTCAAAATATTCAAACGCCCTCACTCTGTGCGTAACACGTACGAGGGATCGTAATGTTCGCCGCCACCTCCCACGACACCGCGACGCCCAAGCTGTCCGTGATGGACTCACAAGGCCTGGCCGTGCGAGTCGTCAAATACTGTCGTCACCGCGTCGAGCAAGCCATCGAATCGCGAATCGATCGGCAAGTCTCCGACCCGGCACGGCGGATGATCGCCCAATGGGATCCCCGACTCTGGGGTTCTGCGGCCAAACCCAATATCGCTACATTCTTTTCCTTGTCCGCGAAGACATTATTAAGCGAAAGCGTCGACAGTGGCTGGGCCTTGAGTTTGTTCAGTGCCCCGGGTTATCCGCTGTCACATTGGGACAGTCGCGGTAGCCAGAGTCACGCTGAGTTGGACCCACTTCAACGCCCGGTCGCCGTGACCCAATATCTGGCCGCTCAGCCGCCGCAAGTGGTGGAACGACTAACGTATGGCGATGCCTGCGCAAGCGATAACCTGCGCGGGCGACTTGTGCGCCATGACCATCCGGCAGGAACCTTGCAACACTGCGCCTTCACGGTGACGGGCCAGTCGCTGATTGAGCAAACCCGGTTTCTGATCGATCTGACTACGCCGGATTGGCCGATGGAAATGGCGGCACGGGAGGTGCAACTGGAAAGTGAGGCCTTCACTACCTGTCACAGTTACAACGCCGTAGGAGATGTGATCGATCAAACCGACGCGATGGGTAACCGGAAGCTGTTCGCCTACACCCGGGCCGGCGAGCAAAAAGAAGCACGGCTGAAACTTGCATCCGTCGAAAATAAATCCGTTCTGCTGGTCAGCGACATTGGCTACAACGCCTCGGGTCAGGTCACGCATGAAACCGCCGGCAACGGCGCAAAAACCAGCCACGAATATTCGCTCGAAGACGGCCGCCCGATTCGATTATGTGTCCGCGATCCCGCCGGGAAAGACCTGCAAGACCTCAACTTTGTCTACGACCCTGTGGGCAATATCCTCAGCATCGACGACAAATCCCGGCTCGCTGGCTACTTCAAAAACCGACGAAGCGAGCCGATCAATCGCTATCGATATGACAGCCTCTACCAACTGGTCGAAGCCACCGGGCGGGAAGTCAGCCAACCGGATCACGGCCCGTCATTGCCGGTATGGCGATCGCCCGCGGTCGATCCAAACCAATTGCTGCCGTACACCCAGAGCTTCGAGTACGACATCGCCGGCAACCTGATTGCCAGACATCACAGCGGCGCCGAAACATTTACGATGTTCACGGCCCTCGACAGTAATCGCAGCGTGCCGCGAAAAGAGGATTTGGGCGACGCCTTCGATGCCAATGGCAATCAACTGGAACTGCAACGCGGACAGCGGATGAGTTGGGATGCGCGCAATCAATTGAGCCTGATTACGATGGTCAAACGCGAGGACGGGGCTGACGATAGCGAGCGCTACATATACGACAACCCCGGCAGCCGAGCCCGCAAGGTGCGCATGCTGCAGACCGGTACTCGCAGCTTGCGCAGTGAAACCCGCTACCTGCCAAGACTGGAAATTCACCGCAACGCAGCCACGGGTGAAGATAGGCATGTGATCAACATTGAGGCAGGGGCATGTCAGGTGCGAGCGTTGCACTGGGTGGCGGGACGTCCTGCAGAGATCGCCAATGATCAACTGCGTTACTGCGTGAAGGATCATCTTGCCTCGGTATCGCTGGAGCTGGATGATCAGGCGCAACTCTTGAGCCAGGAAGGTTATTACCCCTACGGAGGGACGGCTTGGTGGGCGGGGGCGAGCGCTGTTGAGGTCAAGTACAAGACCCTTCGATACTCAGGCAAAGAGCGGGATGCAACGGGATTGTATTTTTATGGGTTTAGATATTACGCGCCGTGGTTGCAGCGGTGGATAAGTCCGGATCCGGCGGGGTCTCTTGACGGTACCAACCAATATTTAATGGTCAACAACAATCCTGTGAACAGGACAGACAGCAATGGTTTGGTCGGTCAGGCAATCGATAGAAAAGCTGAAAGGTTGAACTCGTGGGGAAATCTTCCAGAAAATTTGATGCTCGTACACAGCGTTGTAGACAGCATGCACGGTCGCGACAGTGAACTGCTGAAATACAAAGCTGATGATGTTTTATCTCGCTGGGACGCCATCAGCACATCACTGATCAATCTGGATGATCGGAACACTCAAATAGTTGAGGCGCCAGCATCTCCACAGCCAGGGACACTTGATTCGCTACAGACACCAGAAACCTATACCGTTTCCGAGGCAATCACCTATAGGGAAATTGCCTTCAAACTTAAATTCACGCCCTCCAACATAATCACGATGTCCGGAGCAGATATGAGTTTTCCAAATCATATCGGCACTCAGCGCAACCCTGTCAGCGGTAACAAGACCGAAAACGCGGGAGCCCTCGCGAAACACGTGTTCCGTCCGCAGGCAAATTGGCCAAAACGCGATCATCAGGTAGTACTCAGCGTTTCAGAACTTAGAGAACTTCAACAAAAAAACTCAACCAACAACCCTGATTTTTTTCCACACAACGAAGTTGTGATTACGGGCCGAAAAGACGTATCACTCCATGCAGGCCTCCCCGTTTCACAGTCCGTTTCTGTTGCAGAGATATTTGTACTTCCAAGAGAACCGGTATTGCGTCGCAAGGAAAATGGTCGGCTTGAAGGCGTACTACCGCAGTATCTGCAAAACGCAGTCGACAAACTAAAAATACTGAATCCCGGAATACCCGTTTCCATTCGATAGCCCCCCTCCTGGAGAAGGGGCTATCGATTCATCTCTACCGAACCAAATGCAAAAACTGCATATGCCGTTCGTACTGATCGAGGATGTCGTTGATGATCTGTTCTTTGGTGTAGCCGACCAGATCGTAGTCCTGACTGCCCTCGCTCAAATGCACTTCGGCGCGGTAGTAGCGACGATTGTTGAGCTGCTTCGAGCCCATCCCGCCACGCGCGAAGGACGGCGTGAAGTAGCCGCGCATCTGCACCTGATAGATGAATGGATGCGCATCGCCATGGCCGATTTCGAGGCTGACGCTGTCATTTGCCGGATCCGGCTGGGTGACCACGTTCAGGCCTTTCTCGACAAACACCGCCGTCACTTCTTCAATCGCCGGGCGCACCGTGGTGTCCATGAAGCGGTACACCTCGTCGCGTGACGGGAAGTGCACAGCCTGACTCAGACGCTGACGCCAGCCGCCCGTGCCGCGTCGCGAACCGGAGACCGGTGCCAGCGAATGCAACTGCGCGATCTGCTTCTGTGACTCGAGATAGAACGCCTTGTGCAGGCCCCACATCATCAACAAAAGAATCAGCGAGAACGGCAACGACGTCAGCACCACCGCTGACTTCAGCGCATCGATGCTGCCGGAGAACAGCAGCGCACTGGTGATCAGCGCAGTCATCGCGCCCCAGAACACCCGCAGCCATTTCGGCCCGTCTTCGTCCGGGCTACCGCCCTTGGCCGAGAGGGTCGAGAGCACCACGGTGCCGGAATCGGCAGAGGTGACGAAGAACACGAAGCTGATAAACACCGTCACGGCGATGACGGTTTTGCTCCATGGATAGGTTTCCAGCAGCAGGTAAATACTCATCGACGGGTTGTCGAGGGCCGACATGCCCAGCGCACTCATGCCGTGGTTGAGCACCTGATCGATGGCGCTGTTGCCGAAGATCGACATCCACGCGAGGGTGAAACCGAGCGGAATCAACAGCACGCCGAAAACGAATTCGCGGATGGTGCGGCCACGGGAAATCCGTGCGATGAACAGACCCACGAACGGCGACCATGCGATCCACCAGGCCCAGTAAAACACTGTCCAACCGCCGAGCCAGTCGCTAGGCTTGTCGTAGGCGTAGAGGTCGAAACTCTTCATCGGCAAGGCGCCGAGGTAGTCGCCGATGTTCTGGATCAAGGTGTTGAGCAGATGCTGGGTAGGCCCGGCGAACAACACAAACAGCAGCAGTGCACAGGCCAACAGCATGTTGATGTCGGACATCACCCGCACGCCTTTATCGACGCCGGAGACCGCAACAATGATCGCCGCGCCCATCATCAGCGTGATCAGGCCGACCTGTATCCACTGGGTGTGCGCGATGCCGAACAGGTAGTCGAGACCGGAGTTGAGGTGCAGCACACCAAAACCCATGTCGGCACCGAGGCCGAACACCGTGGCGATGATGCCGAAGCCATCGACCGCGTAACCGATCGGGCCGTTGATGCGTTTGCCGATCAGCGGATACAGCGCCGAGCGCAGCGCCAGCGGCAGGTTGTGGCGGTAAGCGAAGTAGGCCAGCGCCATGCCGACGAAGGCGAACACGCCCCAGCCATGCAGGCCCCAGTGCAAAAACAGAATCTGCATGGCTTGGCGCGCCGCATCCGCCGTGCCCGCCTCGCCTTGCGGCGGTTGGAGCATGTGGGTCAGCGGTTCGGACACGCAAAAGAAGAACAGCGTGATGCTGATCCCGGCGGCGAACAGCATGCCGGCCCAGGACAGGTAACTAAATTCGGGCTCGTCGTGGTCGGCACCGAGTTTTATCTTGCCGTAGCCGGATAAGGCGGTGACCACCACGAAGACCAGATACAGGGTCATCGCGAGCATGTAGTACCAGCCGACCGTATTGGCCGCCCAGTTTTGCGCTTCCAGTAACCAGGCGCCTGCCTGTTCAGGCATGGCGATGACCACGAGACCAAACAGCAGAATGACCGTCGCGGCGAAATAGAACACCGGCGGATTCATGCGCACCAGACCGCTGGCGGGGGTAGACGATGCACTCATGAAACGTGCACCTCGAGGGGTTTAGACGTGGCTGAAATGATCGGACTCAGCAAAGGCAAGCCTCCTGTTGTGAGCGGGCAGCGAACCACCGGTTTAACTTGAATGAACGTTCAAGTTAAACATGGATGGGGGGGTAAGGACTAATCGTACGGCTAGGCGGTAGTTTTCCTACGCTAGCTCAAGGATGGGTATGACGCGGGTTTGAGGGGATTCGTTCAACGACAACAGGACTCATGCACAAACCTGTAGGAGCTGCCGAAGGCTGCGATCTTTTGCTGTGGTTTTTGTAGATCAAAAGATCGCAGCCTTCGGCAGCTCCTACATCGGATCTTACTTTTGCGTGCCGTCATCGTGCTGCAAGTTGGCCTGGGTCAGATTGCACCCCGCCGGCACACTGCGCGTCAGCCACACATTGCCGCCAATGGTCGAACCCTTACCGATGGTGATGCGTCCGAGAATCGTCGCCCCGGCGTAAATCACCACATCATCTTCCACGATCGGATGACGCGGATGACCCTTCTGCAACTGGCCGTCTTCGTCCGCCGGGAAGCGTTTGGCGCCCAACGTCACCGCCTGATAAATCCGCACACGCTCGCCAATGATCGCGGTCTCGCCGATCACCACGCCCGTCCCATGATCGATAAAGAAGCTACGGCCGATCTGCGCGCCCGGATGGATATCAATCCCGGTCGCCGAATGCGCGATTTCCGCGCTGATCCGCGCCAGCAACGGCAGCCCCGCGCGATACAAATGGTGCGCCAGACGATGATGAATCACCGCCAGAATCCCCGGGTAGCACAGCAGCACTTCATCAACGCTACGCGCGGCTGGATCACCGTGATAAGCGGCTAACACATCGGTATCGAGCAGCGTGCGCAAGCCTGGCAAGGCCAAGGCAAAGTCCTGAATAATCTCAATCGCACGGGCCTCGACTTCGGTATCGGCCTGCGCGCTGTGGCGGGCGACATAACGCAGCTCCAGGCGCGTTTGCGCCAGCAAGGCATTCAGCGCGACATCAAGGGTATGACCGACATAGAAATCTTCACTCTCTTCGCGCAGATCCACCGGCCCCAGACGCATCGGGAACAACGCGCCGCACAGCGCTTCGAGAATCTCCGCCATCGCCGCCCGCGACGGCAACTCGCGACCACCCTGCTCGCCGGACGCCCGGCCGTTCTGTGCCCGCCACTGATCCCGCGCGCTGCGCAGTTGACTGACGATGGTCTGCAATTGCCAATGGCTGGAACGCTCGCTCACGGTAAAGACTCCTCACGGGCGGCCGGACTGTCTGGCCGCGTCAACGGCGACTACTTTACGGCATGCTCGCGGGGGCGAATTAAGAACCGATAGTGCTGGGCTCAGTTCATTTGGCTATAAGCGATTCGCGGTTGCCCCTGCAAAAACCCGTGCCTATAGTCCTTTCATCTTTCTCCGCCAGTACGGACTCATGATCAAGAATCAGCTGGAACGCTTTAACCGCCTCGACCTGCTCGGCCATCCAACGCCGCTGGAAAAACTCGAACGCCTGTCCGCATGGCTCGGTCGCGAGGTGTACATCAAGCGCGATGACCTGACGCCGCTGGCCATGGGCGGCAACAAACTGCGCAAACTCGAATACCTCGCCGCTGATGCCTTGGCGCAAGGCGCCGACACGCTGATCACCGCCGGCGCGCTGCAATCGAACCACGTCCGCCAGACCGCTGCGCTGGCCGCCAAGCTCGGTCTCGGTTGTGTGGCATTGCTGGAAAATCCGCTGGGCACCGATGACAGCAACTACACCGGCAACGGCAACCGACTGCTGCTGGATCTGTTCGACACCAAGGTCGAACTGGTTGACAACCTCGACAACGCGGATGAACAACTTGCCGCCCTCGCCGTGCGTTTACGCAGCAACGGCAAGAAGCCGTATCTGGTGCCGATTGGCGGTTCGAACGCACTCGGTGCGCTGGGTTATGTGCGCGCCGGTCTGGAACTGGCCGAGCAGATCAAGGACACCGGCCTGAATTTCGCCGCCGTGGTGTTGGCCTCGGGCAGCGCCGGCACGCACAGTGGTCTGGCCTTGGCGTTGAGCGAAGTGTTGCCACAGTTGCCGGTGATCGGCGTGACGGTTTCGCGCAGTGAAGAAGATCAGCGGCCGAAGGTGCAAGGGCTGGCTGAGCGTACGGCGGCGCTGCTCGGCGTCGAACTGCCGGAGAGCTTCAAAGTCGAATTGTGGGACGAATACTTCGGCCCGCGCTATGGCGAGCCGAATGCCGGAACGTTGGCGGCGGTGAAGTTGCTGGCGAGTCAGGAGGCGGTGTTGCTGGATCCGGTTTATACCGGCAAGGCGATGGCGGGGTTGCTGGATGGGATTGGTCGTCAGCGCTTTGATGCAGGCCCGATCATCTTTTTGCACACCGGCGGCGCGCCGGCGTTGTTTGCCTATAGGGATTTTCTGTAAGACCAAGATCAAAAGATCGCAGCCTGCGGCAGCTCCTACAGGTGATCCCGTGTAGGAGCTGCCGCAGGCTGCGATCTTTTCTAAAGAGAAGCCATATTCAAATAAGATCTAACAAATTAAATATTAAGTATTTTCAAGTCTAACGCAGACATCTTATAGTCTCGCCGCAGGCGAATTTCGCGCAAGACGCATAAGCTGCTTTAGGGCACGATAACGCAGGCGCACGAATCACGAATTCGCCAACTTTCCTTTAGCGTCTTCCATAAGAAAACACAGGGGCTCGTCATGAATTTTTCCGCACTACGTCGCAATCTGCTGGTGGGTTCACTGGGTCTGGCGCTGAGCGCCGGTCTGATCAGCCAGGCCGTGGCCGGTGAGCAGCTGCAACAGATCAAGGACAAAGGCGTTATCAACGTCGGCCTGGAAGGCACTTACCCTCCGTTCAGCTTCGTCGATGCCGACGGCAAACTGTCCGGTTTCGAAGTCGAGCTCTCGGAAGCGATCGCGCAAAAACTCGGCGTCAAAGCGAAGATCCAGCCGACCAAATGGGATGGCATCCTCGCCGCGCTGGAATCCAAGCGTCTGGACGTTGTGGTCAACCAGGTAACCATCTCCGACGAGCGCAAAAAGAAGTATGACTTCTCCGAGCCGTACACCGTTTCCGGTATTCAGGCGCTGGTGCTGAAGAGCAAAGAGTCCGCACTGAACATCAAGACCGCCGCTGACCTGTCCGGCAAAAAAGTCGGTGTGGGCCTGGGTACCAACTACGAACAATGGGTTCGCGCCAACGTGCCGGGCGCTGACGTGCGCACTTACGATGATGATCCGACCAAGTTCGCCGACCTCAACAACGGTCGCACCGACGCCATCCTGATCGACCGTCTGGCCGCGCTGGAATACGCCAAGAAAGCCCCGAAAACCGTCGCCGCCGGTGAAGCCTTCTCCCGTCAGGAAGCCGGTGTTGCCCTGCGTAAAGGTGAGCCGGAACTGCTGGCTGCCGTGAACAAGGCCATCGACGAACTTCGTGCTGACGGCACGTTGAAGAAGCTGTCCGAGAAGTACTTCAACGCAGACGTCACTAAATAATGGAAGTTGGATTTCAATTCGAAGCGCACTTCCCGCAGTTGAGCCAGCAACTCGCCGAGACATCGACGCTGTTGCTGGACTCCGCGCCCTTTCTGCTCAAGGGCGCGTACTACACGGTAGTCCTCAGCCTCGGCGGGATGTTCTTCGGCTTGCTGCTGGGCTTCGGCCTGGCGTTGATGCGTCTGTCGCGCTTCAAATCAGTGAGTTGGCTGGCGCGCGTGTATGTGTCGTTCTTTCGCGGGACGCCGCTGCTGGTGCAGTTGTTCGTGATCTATTACGGCTTCCCGCAACTGGGAATCGAACTGGATCCGTTACCCGCAGCGCTGATCGGCTTCTCGCTGAACATGGCCGCGTACGCCTGTGAAATTCTGCGCGCCGCGATCGGTTCGATCGAACGTGGTCAGTGGGAAGCTGCTGCGAGCATCGGCATGACCCGCGCGCAAACCTTGCGTCGGGCCATCCTGCCGCAAGCAATGCGCACGGCGCTGCCGCCGCTGGGCAACAGCTTCATCTCGCTGGTCAAGGACACGGCATTGGCCGCCACCATTCAGGTGCCGGAGCTGTTCCGTCAGGCGCAACTGATTACCGCCCGGACTTTCGAAGTCTTCACCATGTATCTTGCCGCCGCGCTGATCTACTGGATTCTGGCCACGGTGCTTTCGCACTTCCAGAACAAGTTGGAAGAGCGGGTCAATCGGCACGACCAGGAGTCCTGACGCGATGATTGTCGTGGAAAAACTGACCAAGCAATTCAAGGGTCAGGTCGTGCTCAACGGCATCGACCTCGAGGTCAAGGAAGGCGAAGTCGTCGCGATCATCGGCCCCAGCGGTTCGGGGAAAACGACGTTCCTGCGCTGCCTGAATTTCCTTGAACAGCCCACCAGCGGCCGGATCAAGGTCGGCGATATCGAAATCGATACCAGCCGCCCGTTGAACCAGCAGCAGAGTCTGGTGCGCAATTTGCGCCAGCACGTGGGTTTCGTGTTCCAGAACTTCAATCTGTTCCCGCACCGCACCGCGCTGGAAAACGTCATCGAAGGCCCGGTTGTGGTCAAGAAGATGCCACGCGACGCCGCCATTGCCCTGGGCAAAAAGCTGATGGCCAAGGTCGGTCTGGCGGGCAAAGAGGACGCTTATCCGCGTCGTCTGTCTGGCGGTCAGCAACAGCGTGTGGCGATTGCCCGGGCGCTGGCGATGGAGCCAGAAGTGATCCTGTTCGACGAGCCGACTTCAGCCCTCGATCCGGAACTGGTGGGTGAAGTGCTGGCGACCATTCGTGGTCTCGCCGAAGAGAAACGCACCATGGTTATCGTGACTCACGAAATGGGTTTTGCCCGCGACGTGGCCAACCGTGTGGTGTTTTTCGACAAAGGCGTGATCGTCGAACAAGGCGAAGCCAAAGCGTTGTTTGCCAACCCTAAAGAGGAACGCACCAAACAGTTTCTCAGCAAGTTTCTGAATCACGCCTGAATCTGTTCAATGCATTAAACGATAACTTCCATGGATGGAAGTTACGCTTATCCCGCTGAATAAACTTTCTGCAATAACAAACACCCTAAATGCAGTGCACTTATATGTTCTGCAACAGACACATATCAATAGAAAACCCTGCTCAAACCATGATTGGGTTCAAACAGTCTCGCCCTCGAAACCGGCAAAACGCCCGAATAATCGTGGTCTCATTCGCCAATCCTCCTAGGCAGAATGCCTCGCAAGCGTAGGAAGGTTCTGATTAATTCGTAATTCACGGATTAGCTTAACGCCTCTATTGACTCCACTTCCCGCACGCTCTTATCTAGTCGCCAACCGACGTTTATTAGTTCAATCAACCAGCATTCTGACGCAACAGAAGTTCGCTGTTGTATTGCCTGGCAATTCACGCCTTTTGTTTTTCAGAAACGGACTTCGCTGCAAGGCTTCAAGGAGAGAAACCGATGACTCGCACTTCGAACACCCCCGAACTGGCGGCGCCGATCCTCGCGTCCGCGCAAAAAACCGGCATCAACCTGTCTGCCGCTGCACACCTGCTGATCGAGGTGGCGCCCTACCCCGGCATGGACGCCGGCGATCTGATCGAACTGTTCTGGAATCGCTGCTACGTCGCCTCCCGTGTACTCACCCGCGACGAGGTGGGCGAGGCCGTCAGTCTGCGTGTGCCGGAGAGTTTTATCGTCGACGGTACGGCGAGCATTCATTACCGGCTCATGCAGGTTGGCCAAGGCCCGGCGCTGTCGGCGGCGACGCGGGTGCAGGTCAAACTCGATTGCCCGGGCGGCCAGCCCCCAGCGCTGTCTGGAGACGAAAACCAGCAATTGGCACCCGTCACCCTGCCCGACACTATTCGCCGTCAGGGCGTGAACCCGAACCAGATCAAACGCGGTGTGCCGCTGACCATCGAGCCTTACGTGAACATGGCCGAAGACGACGAAATCACCTTGCGCTGGGGCGATGTGCGCATGGATCTGCCGGCAATCACGGCGGCCGATGTTGGGCGGGCGATTCAGGTGTGGGTGCCGCCGGCGGTGATTGTCGAAGCGGGCGAGGATTTGCGCCTGGACGTGA
The DNA here is from genome assembly GCF_049959085.1 of Pseudomonas rustica. Lineage (NCBI taxonomy): Bacteria > Pseudomonadati > Pseudomonadota > Gammaproteobacteria > Pseudomonadales > Pseudomonadaceae > Pseudomonas > Pseudomonas rustica. Next base: position 5,346,394 of record NZ_CP188200.1, read on the forward strand.
CGTACTGCGTGATTGATCGGGTGGGCAACAACTCGCGCTGGGCACCGCCACGGACATTGAAGATTGGATGCGCGAATCCTTATCTGAAAGTGCCGCTGAGGCCGGAGCTCAAAGCCGCAGAGTCACGCAAGCCTTAGCCCACATCTCCAAGAGAGAGGGGATTCTGTGGTGAGGGGATTCATCCCCGATGGGCTGCGCAGCAGCCCGATTAGAAGCGGGGCCGCTGCGCGCCCCATCGGGGATGAATCCCCTCACCACAAAATCCAATCACCACAGAGCGCGTGTCGGTAAAGAAATATTGTTAACCAACCCGACCATCCCCCCTTCTATGCATATTCCTAAAAGTTAGTTTATTTAATATTTATACACGCTTAGGGTATATGAACCGGACCACCGGACATTCTTTCGTTCGCCGCACTTATGCGGCGTTTTTCATAAGATGTGAGGTAGGTAGTATGGTCCGGAACACAATCACCCCAGTGCAGATCGCCAGGGCATTGCGTGCAGCCAAGGAGCGGCACTGATGTCCAGTCTGGCAGACGCAAACGTCCAGTCGGATCTGGACATCGCCCCGTTGTTGTTGCCCGCGCAGGTTTTGCGCAACGACGCACAAGCCATCAAGGCCGCCCATGAGCTGGCGCAAGTTGCCCGCCTGCAGGCCGCCAAACGCGACCGTCAGCGCAAGCTGCCGTGGTCGGAAATCGAGCAGTTCACCCGCAGCGGTTTAGGCAGCATCGCCATCCCGCGCGAATACGGCGGCCCGCAGGTTTCATTCGTCACCCTGGCCGAGGTGTTCGCGATCATTTCCGCCGCCGACCCGGCGTTGGGACAGATTCCACAAAACCAGTTCGGCATCATCAATCTGGTGCTCGGCAGCGCCACCGAAGCGCAGAAAAAACAGCTGTTCCAGAGCGTTCTGGAAGGCTGGCGCATCGGCAATGCCGGCCCGGAACGCGGCACCAAAAACACCCTGGAATTGAAAGCGCGGATCACCGCCGACGGCGACGATTACGTGATCAATGGCCAAAAATTCTATTCCACCGGCGCACTGTTCGCTCACTGGGTCGCAGTCAAAGCGCTCAACGATGACGGCAAGCAAGTGCTGGCCTTCGTCCGTCGTGGCACCCCGGGTTTGCGCATCGTCGATGACTGGTCGGGCTTCGGTCAGCGCACTACCGCCAGCGGCACGATTTTGCTGAACAACGTTCGCGTCGAATCGAGCCTGGTCGTCGACAACTGGAAGATCAACGAAATCCCCAACACCCAAGGCGCGGTGTCGCAGCTGATTCAAGCGGCGATCGACGCCGGCATTGCTCGTGGTGCTATCGACGACGCCATCGATTTCGTCAAAACCCGCGCGCGACCATGGATCGATGCCAAGGTCGAGCGGGCCAGTGATGATCTCTACGTGATCGCCGACATCGGCAAACTGAAAATCGAACTGCACGCCGCTGAAGCGCTGTTGCGCAAGGCCGGCAAAGTGCTCGATCAGGTGCACGCAGCACCGCTCACCGCCGAATCCGCCGCGCGCGCCTCGATTGCCGTGGCTGAAGCGAAAGTGCTGACCACAGAAATCTCTCTAATCGCCAGCGAAAAACTTTTCGAGCTGGCCGGCAGCCGCGCGACCCTCGGCGAATTCAACCTCGACCGTCACTGGCGCAACGCCCGCGTGCACACGCTGCACGACCCGGTGCGCTGGAAATATCACGCGGTCGGCGCCTATCGCCTCAACGGCACTCTACCGGCTCGCCATTCCTGGATCTGACGACCGCACACTTTCTCAAGTGCAATGGAGAAACCTATGACTTTTTCCCATCACGTCGCGGTCATCACCAGCGATGAACAAGCCCTGATCGTCGCCAGCGACCTGGCCGAAGATTTCAAACGCGACAGCGCCGTGCGCGACCGTGAACGTCGCTTGCCACTGCCGGAGCTCGACGTGTTTTCCCGCTCGGGTCTGTGGGGTATCAGCGTGCCGAAGGAATACGGCGGCGCTGGCGTGTCCAACGTCACTCTGGCGAAAGTCATCGCCCTGATCGCTCAGGCTGACGGCTCGCTCGGGCAGATTCCACAGAACCATTTTTATGCACTGGAAGTGCTGCGGGTAAACGGCAGCCACGCGCAAAAACAACGGCTGTACGCCGAAGTACTCGCCGGCCAGCGTTTCGGTAATGCACTGGCGGAACTGGGCACGAAAACCGCTCACGACCGCGTCACCAGCCTCAAACGCGACGGCGACGGTTATCGCATCAACGGCCGCAAGTTCTATGCGACCGGCGCGATTTACGCGCAGCGCATCCCGACCTCGGTCGTCGATGAAAACGGTGTGCAGCAACTGGCGTTCGTCCCGCGTGACAGCCAAGGGCTGAGCGTGATCGACGACTGGAGCGGCTTCGGCCAGCGCACCACCGGCAGCGGTTCGGTGGTGTTTGAAGACGTCTATGTCGCAGCTGAGGACGTGTTGCCATTCCAAAGCGCGTTCGAACGTCCGACAACGGTTGGCCCGTTGGCACAGATCCTTCACGCCGCCATCGACACCGGCATCGCCCGCGCCGCGTACGAAGACGCGCTGCACTTTGTGCGCAGCAAAACCCGGCCATGGATCGATTCCGGCAACGACAAAGCCACCGAAGATCCGCTGACGCTGAAGAGCTTCGGCCACTTGAGTATTCGTCTGCACGCCACCGAAGCCTTGCTCGAACGCGCCGGCGAATTTCTCGACGCCGCACAAGCCGAGAGCAACGCCGAAACCGTCGCTGCGGCATCGATTGCCGTCGCCGAAGCGCGCGCGATCAGCACTGAAATTTCGCTGGCCGCCGGCAGCACATTATTCGAACTGGCCGGCAGCCAAGCCACGCTGATCGAGCACGGTCTCGACCGTCACTGGCGCAACGCCCGCGTGCACACCCTCCACGACCCGGTGCGCTGGAAATATCACGCCGTCGGCAACTATTACCTCAACGATGAAAACCCTCCACTGCGAGGGACGATCTGATGAGCGCGGCGAAAAAGAAGATCTTGCTCAACGCGTTCAACATGAACTGCATCGGCCACATCAACCACGGCTTGTGGACGCACCCGCGCGACACCTCAACGCGCTACAACACCATCGAATATTGGACTGAACTGGCGCAACTGCTGGAGCGCGGGTTGTTCGACGGACTCTTCATCGCCGACATCGTCGGCGTGTACGACGTCTATCAGAACTCAGTCGATGTGCCGCTGAAAGAGTCGATCCAGTTGCCGGTCAACGACCCGCTGCTGCTGGTTTCAGCCATGGCCGCCGTGACCAAGAACCTCGGCTTCGGTCTCACCGCGAACCTCACCTACGAGCCGCCCTATCTGTTCGCCCGCCGCATGTCGACGCTCGATCATCTGAGTCGTGGCCGTGTCGGCTGGAACATCGTCACCGGCTACCTCGACAGCGCTGCCAAAGCCATGGGCCTCAGCGAACAAGTCGAGCATGACCGTCGTTACGATCAGGCCGACGAGTATCTGGAAGTGCTCTACAAACTCTGGGAAGGCAGCTGGGAAAACGGCGCGGTGCTCAACGATCGCGAGCAGCGGATCTACGCGCAGCCGGAGAAAGTGCACAAGGTCGAGCACAAGGGCGAGTTCTATCAGGTCGAGGGTTATCACCTCTGCGAGCCGTCGCCGCAGCGCACGCCGGTGTTGTTTCAGGCCGGCAGCTCCGATCGCGGTTTGCTCTTTGCCGGGCGTCACGCCGAGTGCGTGTTCATCAGCGGTCAGAACAAGCCATCGACCAAGGTTCAGGTCGACAAGGTGCGCGCCAGCGCCGTTGAGGCGGGGCGCTATCCTGAGGACATCAAGGTGTTCATGGGCCTCAACGTGATCGTCGGCGCGACCGAAGAAGCCGCGTGGGCCAAGCATGCCGAGTACCTGAGTTACGCGAGTGCCGAGGCCGGCGTGGCGCATTTTTCCGCGTCGACCGGCATCGACTTTTCTCAGTACGAAATCGACGAACCGATCCAGTACGTGAAGAGCAACGCCATTCAATCGGCGACGAAAAACCTGCAGAACAACGACTGGACGCGACGCAAATTGCTCGACCAGCACGCCCTCGGTGGCCGCTACATCACCGTGGTCGGTTCGCCGGAGCAAGTGGCGGATGAGCTGGAATCGTGGATCGCTGAGACCGGCCTGGATGGTTTCAACCTGACTCGCATTGTTACGCCGGAAAGCTATGTCGATTTTATTGAGCTGGTGATTCCCGAGTTGCAGCGGCGTGGGTCGTACAAGACCGCGTACGACAGCGGCAGCTTGCGCGAGAAGCTGTTTCACGGGGAGGCGCAGCTACCGGAGCAACACACAGGATCCGCGTTTCGCCGCTAAAAGCATCGCGAGCAGGCTCACTCCTACAGGGGAACGCATTCCAAATGTAGGAGTGAGCCTGCTCGCGATGAGGCCATAAGAAACACCACAAATTTTATGCACTGACTGGAAAACCCATCATGACCCAGAAACTCCTGTCCCACCCAGTCAAAGCACTGGCCCTGGCCCTCGGCCTGTTCAGTTCGGCGATCTTCGCCGCCGACGCCCCTCTGAAAGTCGGCACCACCGCCGCCTTCGCCATCCCGCTGGAAGCCGCCGTTGAAGAAGCCTCCAAACAAGGCCTCAAAGTCGAGCTGGTCGAGTTCACCGACTGGATCGCACCCAACGTCAGCCTCGCCGCCGGCGACATCGACGTGAACTACTTCCAGCACATCCCTTTCCTTGAAAACGCCAAGGCCGCCGCCGGTTTTGACCTGGTGCCGTTCGCCCCGGGGATCATCAACAACGTCGGTCTCTACTCGAAAAAATACAAAAGCTTCGACGAGCTGCCAGAAGGCGCCAGCGTCGCCATCGCCAACGATCCGATCAACAGCGGTCGCGGTTTGCAGCTGCTGGCCAAGGCTGGTTTGATCACCCTGAAACCGGGCGTCGGCTACAAGGCCACCGAAGACGACATCGTCGCCAACCCGAAGAAAATCAAAATCCTGCAAGTCGAAGCGGTGCAACTGGTGCGCGCTTATGACGACGCCGATCTGGTGCAGGGCTACCCGGCCTACATTCGTTTAGCGAAGACTTTCGATGCCGGTTCGGCGCTGCTGTTCGACGGCCTCGACCACAAGGAATACGTGATCCAGTTCGTCATCCAGCCAAAGAGCAAAACCGATCCGCGCCTGATCAAATTCGTCGACATCTACCAGCATTCGCCAGCCGTTCGCGCGGCGCTGGATAAGGCCCACGGCAAGCTGTATCAAGCCGGTTGGGAAAGCTGAGCATGACGGCGGCGATCCAACGGCGACTGGAAATTCCAGAGCCACACAATGCTGAAAAAACCGAACTGCATCCGGAATTGAATCGCGCTCATGTGCGCTTCATCGGGCTGGGCAAAACCTACAACGGTCGACAAGGCCCGGTCGCGGCGCTGCAAGGCATTGATCTGGCGATTCAGCGCGGTGAAGTGTTCGGCATCATCGGTCGCAGCGGCGCCGGCAAGTCGTCGCTGATCCGCACCATCAATCGTCTGGAACAACCAACGTCGGGGCGCGTGTTGATCGATCAGGTCGACATCGGCGAGTTCGATGAAGACCGCCTCGTGGCGCTGCGCCGACGCATCGGCATGATCTTCCAGCACTTCAATCTGATGTCGGCCAAGACCGTTTGGCAGAACGTCGAACTGCCGCTGAAAGTCGCTGGCCTACCGAAAGAGCAACGCGAGAAAAAGGTGCGCGAATTGCTCGAACTGGTCGGTCTGCAAGAAAAGCACAAAGCCTATCCGGCGCAGCTTTCCGGTGGCCAGAAACAGCGCGTCGGCATCGCCCGCGCGCTGGTGCATGACCCGGATATTTTGCTCTGCGACGAGGCGACTTCGGCGCTCGATCCAGAGACCACCCAGTCGATCCTCGGCCTGCTGCGCGAAATCAACAAACGCCTGGGCCTGACCATCGTGCTGATCACTCACGAGATGGCAGTCATCCGCGAAATTTGCGACCGCGTCGTCGTGCTTGAACACGGCCGCATCGTCGAGCAAGGCCCGGTGTGGGAAGTATTTGGCAATCCGCAACACGAGGTCAGCCAGACTTTGCTCGCGCCTCTACAACACGCCCTGCCGGAAGAATTGCAGAGCCGTTTGCACCCCCAGCCGCCCTCCTCCGACGCAGCTGTGGTGCTGCGTTTGCAGTTCACCGGCAGCGCCAGCGACGAACCGGATCTGGCGGCACTTTTTACAGCCCTCGGTGGCCGGGTGAAGCTGCTGCAGGGCGGCGTCGAACGAATTCAGGGGCATGCACTGGGGCAACTGTTATTGGCCGTCAGTGGCACAGCGTTCAGCGCCGAACAATTGCGCGAACGCGCCGCGCCGTGGGCGCAACGAGTGGAGGTGTTGGGTTATGTGGTTTGATCGCTTGTTGCAGGGATTTATCGACACGTTCCTGATGGTCGGCGTGTCGTCGCTGATCGCGCTGCTGGTGGGGATTCCCATGGCGGTGATTCTGGTCACCAGCGACAAGGGCGGCATCTACGAAGCACCGGTGTTGAACCGTGCCTTGGGCGCCTTCGTGAACCTGTTTCGCTCGATCCCGTTTCTGATTCTGATGGTCGCGCTGATTCCGTTTACCCGGTTGATTGTCGGCACTACGTACGGAGTCTGGGCGGCGGTTGTGCCGCTGACGATTGCGGCGACGCCGTTCTTTGCGCGGATTGCTGAAGTGAGTTTGCGTGAGGTTGATCATGGTTTGATCGAAGCCGCGCAGGCGATGGGGTGCCGGCGTTGGCACATTGTCTGGCATGTGCTGTTGCCTGAGGCGCTGCCGGGGATTGTCGGTGGGTTCACGATTACGCTGGTGACGATGATCAACTCGTCGGCGATGGCCGGGGCGATTGGTGCGGGCGGGTTGGGGGATATCGCTTATCGCTACGGGTATCAGCGGTTTGATAGCCAGATCATGCTGACGGTGATTGTGTTGCTGGTGGCGTTGGTGGCGGTGATTCAGTTGGGTGGGGATCGGTTGGCTCGGGGGTTGAATAAGCGGTGAGTGCGGTTTGATTAAAATCCATAGCGAGGGGGCGGTGCTCACATCGCTATTTTCAGCGTGAACATAATCAGCTCCCGCTTACATGACCAATAGTCTATTATTAGCCTGTCGAGCTCGATACAACAGGTTTAAGCTTTTTGCAGAGAACGCAACACTATCTGCGTTATTGACAGATATATCAGCCCTTAAATCAGGGCGACTATTAAATACAGACACAGCCCCACTCAAACTTATCCCATCGGCCCCGCCTCCAAGATAATATTTTACTGAATCAATAAAAATTGAGCGAGACGCCGGATAACTTTCCATATAATTAACAGTCAGTCCGCCACGCCTAATTATATCGGATATACTCTGATGGGTAATGCCGTTCGGCTCTGCCGGAGAGCCTAACAAATCTGGATACAAAGTACCTAAATAAAAATTATCCACTGCTCCAGCCCCAACGGTATTCATTCCATCAACATATATGAGATGAGAGAGTTCGTGTGCAAGAGTCACGTCCAGATCGTCATCATCAATCACACCAAAATTAACCATTACTCGCCCATAAATATCAGAGCTATCCACTTGAGCATTGAAAGAGTTAAATATCGAGATTGCACCGATAAATTTATCAATTCCTACCGGTTCTCGGTACTGCTTCGCCAAAGCTTCTCCGCGAGCGAAAGAATCCAATAGTCTTGCGGTTACACCTCTGTATTCTGGCCCAAAGTGACTTAGCAGGACATTTTTACTCCCCCGTAGATTTTCAATAATTGCCTGTTGTGCACCTTTGAACATAATTTCCGACTGATATAATTGCTCCAACAATCTAGAAGCCTGCAATGGAGGGAATTCTGGAATTCCTCTCGCGAGGATTATTGCCCCACCTGATTTAATCGCCGCCTCAACTTTATCATCTCGCCCCTGATACACCCTTCCATCAACATCTTTATTAAGAATGGGAGAACTTCCAACAAAGGTGTAAATATTTATTCCGTTAACTCGGCCTGCCGGATCTGGACTTATCCACCGTTGCAGCCATGGGACGTAATACCGGTATCCATAGTAATAAAGCCCCGTGGCATCCCGTTCTTTACCTGAATAGCGAATCGACCTGTACTTCGCCGTCAATGCACTTTTACCCGCCCAACACGCTGTACTGCCAAAAGCGTAGAAATATTCTTGGTTTAGTATCCCCGCACTTTCATCCAGCTCGAGCGTGCAGGAACCAAGATGATCGCCAAGGCTGTAACGCCATTGATCGTTTACAGCGCCTTCGGGCCAATGCAGTAAACGCACCTGATTACGCCCAGCTTCGACACTGACTACATGCCGCTCTACGCCGCCGACTTCGCAATGAATCTCAAGACCCGACAGATAACGCACTTCTGTTGTCAGGGTTTGCCCGGATGCCCGACTGATTTGCGTCTTACGCAACCGATGCCCCGGCTGATCGTAGATATAACACTCAAAGTCATCCGCCTCAGTCCCACGCTGTACCAACGTCACCCGACTCAACTCATTGCGCACATTCCACGCCATGGCCTGCCCACGCTGCAATTCCAGCTGATTACCCGCCGCATCAAATCCCAGCGCTATCTGCGACTCTCCCGGCAAGGATCCATCGTCAAGCTGAGCCAGACTCCGATTGCTGCGCGCAGAAGTGAACATCGAAAACCCAGGCGCGCCACTGTGATGCCGCGTGATCAAGTTACCTGCCGCGTCGTAAGCAAACGTCTGGGTGTAGTTGCGCCGTTGCGCGGGATCCAGCGGCACTGGCAGCAAATCGGGTAGCGCCGGGCCATGGCTCGGTTTGCTGACCTCCCAACCTTTAGCTTCGACCAATTGGTACAGGCTGTCGTAGCGATAACGGCTGACGGGGTCGATGCGCTGGCCGTTGAAGTGGCTCACGGTTTGGCACTTGTCTTCGAGTTCGACAATATTGCCCACCGGATCGTAGGCGTAATTCAAATCTTGCAAAGGCTGTTGCCCTACGACACCCGCGAAAAGCCTCAGCAGGCGACCATCCTCAGGGCTGTAATCCGCAGTTGATACAACGCCGTTGCCGGCCGTTTCACTTTCGATCTGATCTTGGGCGTTGTAACGAATTTCGCTGACAAGACACTGTGGATGCTGACCTTCACCGGATTGCAAAGCCATGTCGCAGAGGATTTTCCCGCCACGTTGAAATGGAAAATTTGTGTATTACGCGCTGCATCGATCTGACGCTGCACCTCGCCCGTTGGATAGAAAGCGTATCGGGTGACGTAGGCTTTTTCTTCGAGAAGTTCGTCTCGGGCGTCCAGTAGAAGCGGCCAGTCCGGCGCATCCAGCTCAATGAGAAACCGTCGAGACTCCTCCAGCACTGCACCCGACCAACCATAATCGCCGAGGAGCTGGCCACCGCCCGGATCGTCATGACGAAGCAGCTGCCCACACTGATTGTGCTGGGCAAAACTCTCCGTGGCGTCGGCATAAGTCCAGCGCTCAACCACCTGAGGCTGCTCGCCATAAGCCTGCTCCGTCAGCGCTACCGGACGCTGCAATTCATCAAACTCACGACGACATTGGCTACCCCGTGCATCCCAAAAAGAACGCTGCGAACCTGCGTCATTGCACAGATTCAACTGCCAACCGGCATCCACGCTGTCCGTGAGCAACACCTGACCGCTCAAAGCGTAAACGGTGCTCAGATTCGGTTTCGGCGCGGCTCCCCACAACCGAGGATCCCACGCCGCCACTTCGCGCCCCACCTCATCGAAGATCTGCCGGGTGATGCGCGGTTCGACGCCGGGTTTGTCCGGGTGCTGGCAGTAGGCGACGCTGCGAATCGCCAGTGCTCGCGGGTCGACGACGGACAGGGTGGGATGAGGTGAGTGCTGAGTCGCCTTCATGGCTGTGAACGTACTCCAAGCTTGGGGGTAGCCTGAAGGTTTTTTCATCGGGTCGATACTGTAAGAAGTAACAGGTGGAGTGAAAGAATCACGTTCGTGAGTGGCGACTGAACAAGGATCGAAAAAACGACGGTTTATTGCCTTGTCCCTTGGGCGGCGAAGCCGGCTGTCTCGTAGCTAGCGTCCGCTTAGGCGGCGGTGCCACGACCCTCGCATACCTCGCCTCGGACTCTTTGGCGTAGATCTGTTGCGCAGTCATTCCTGATGCGTCCATTTTAAAAATCACATTGATTCCTTCGCTACTTTCCCAACGCTCTTTAGCGGCTTCCCATGCTCCGTGTTCTTTCAAGTGCTCAATCAGGCCTTTGAAGTCACTTTTGTATTGCTTCACCAATTGCCCGTAATGTTCTGGGGAGCTAATCGATTCCATTCGGATTGCTGAATCAAACGATGTGCTTTCAGGTACCGGCACATACCTGACTGATTGTTGCTGCGGCGCAATCTCGCGAATCATCGCCTCGACCGCGATCGAAGGCTCTGGCTTGTAATGACCGGAATGATTGTTAATGAGAAATCTGTTGCCTTGCGCGTCCTCACTTTTCATCAGGCCGGCGAATTCCGGCAAGCCCATACCAGGCTGTATGCCCATATGTTGAAAGTGCATGTTGGCGAACAGACGAAGCTTCTTATCTTGATCGCGGAACATGGCGATGGCTTGGCCGAATGAAGACGGGGTCCACTCCGAAAGTTCTCCCTCATAGACCTTCATCCCTTGCCCATACACCAAACCAGTGCTGGCGAAAGCGGCTTTTTTTTCGTCCCAGATCAGCTCCTCAAACCATCCGGTGCCGATATCTTTGGCGATGGGATTGACGATATCGCTGATAAAAATATCCACCGGGATTTTTATCAGGCCCTGCCAATCGTAAAAATTGAGCGGGCAGTTGCCCACCATTTGATATTGATTCAGGTCGTCGGCACTCCCCGCCGGATCCGCACTTACCCACCGCTGCAGCCACGGTGCGTAATACCGGTATCCGTAGTAATAAAACCCCGTCGCATCACGCTCCTTGCCACAATATCGATAGGTTTTGTACTTCGCCACTGAAGCGTTTTTACCTGCCCAGCAGGCTGTGCCGCCGAACGGATAGTAGTGTTCACGTGTCAGCACTGCGCCTTCATCGTTCAGCTCTAACGTGCTGGAACCCAGATGATCGCTCAAGCCATAGCGAAGTTGATTCGAGTACGCCCCATCGGGCCAATGCAGCACCTGCACTGAATTACGCCCGGCGGGAACAGTGATGACATGATGTTCCTCACCACTGTTATGACAACGTAATTCCAGGCCCGGAAGATAACGGACTTCACTTCGCAGCGGCTGACCTGCGGCGCGGGCAATGGACACTTTGCGCACGCGATGGCCGGGACGGTCGTAGCGATAACATTCGAAATCATCCGGTTGGTTTTCTCGTGCGACCAGGGTGACTTCCTGCAACTGATTGCGAGCGTCCCAGACCATGTTTTGGCCACAGTTCAGATTCAGTTGATTTCCGCATGCATCGAAACCCGCACTGATTTCCGGCTCTCCTGGCAACGAACCATCATCGCGCTGCCCGAGGCTACGGTTGCTGTTGCCGGAGGTGAACATCGCAAATCCGGCCGTTGCGCTGTGCTGGCGGGAAACGAGATTGCCGCCGCTGTCGTAGACGAACTTCTGGAGATAATTGCGGCGCTGAGCCGGATCCAGCGGTGTCGAAATCAGCTCGGGTAATGCCGGCCCGTGACTTGGCTGGCTGACCTCCCAACCCTTGGCTTCGATCAGTTGATAGAGACTGTCGTAACGGTAAGAACAGACCGGAGCAATGCGCTGGTTATTGAAGTAAGTGACAGGTTGGGACTTGTCTTCCAGCTCGACGATATTGCCCACCGGATCGACGCAATAATGCAGATCCAGCAAGGGTTTATGAAGGTGGATGGCAGCGGTCAACCGAGTCAGCCGGCCATCCCTGGCGTCATAACCAGCACGTGCGATAACGCCATTCCCGGCGGTTTCGATTTCAACCTGATCCTGTGCGTTGTAACGAATATCGCTGACCAGTTTTCGCGGTGGTTTTGTCTCCCCCGCCATTTGCAGCCAGACATCGCGAGATCTGCCAGCGAGGTCGTAACCGAACCTTTGCACGTTGTCGCGAGCGTCGATCTGCTTTAGCAATTGCCCTGCGGGATTGAATTCCGAGCGAGTCGTAAACGTCTGTTCTTCCAATAGCGCATCGCGCCCCGGGAGATCGACGGGCCAATCGGGTGTGTCAAGATCCTCGAGGAATCGCTCCTGCACCGTCAATATGGAACCGGCTATGCCATAGCTGGGGCATTTCCGCGAACCTGCGGGATGATCGTGGCGGATCAATCGGCCGCACTGGTTGTGTTGCGCGAGCGCTTCATCGGCGTCGCCATAAATTAGTCGCTCAACAATTTTTGCTGGGTGGCTGACCATCTGCTCTGTAACGGAGACTGAGCGACGTTGTGTGTCGTACTCATAATGTCGCTGCGTACCCCGTGCATCCCAGAACGAAAGCGTTGATCCCGCCTGTTCCAGCAAGCTCAACTGCCAACCGGCATCCACGCTGTCCGTGAGCAACACCTGACCGCTCAAAGCGTAAACGGTGCTCAGATTCGGTTTCGGCGCGACTCCCCACAACCGAGAATCCCACGCCGCCACCTCGCGCCCCGCCTCATCGAACATCTGCCGAGTGATGCGCGGTTCGACGTCGGGTTTGTCCGGGTGCTGGCAGTAGGCAACGCTGCGAATCGCCAATGCTCGCGGGTCGACGACGGACAGTGTGGGATGAGGTGAGTGCTGAGTCGCCTTCATGGCTGTGAACGTCCTCCAGGCTTAGGGGTAGCCTGAAGGTTTTTTCATCGGGTCGATACTGTAAGAAGTAACAGGTGGGTATTGAGGCAAGATCAAAAGATCGCAGCCTGCGGCAGCTCCTACAGGATCGAGGCCGACCGTGGATGAACGCCTGTAGGAGCCGCCGCAGGCTGCGATCTTTTCGCTTATAGTCGGCACATCTCTCCCTGAACGTGCAGCCGACCATGAAGCAAACCCCCTCCGATCTCGAACAGATCACCGCCACCACCCTCGGCCATTACAACTCGGTGGCCGAAGACTTCCGTGAAGGCACACGTGATCACGATGTCAGCCAGAATATCGATGCGCTGCTGCGGCATATTCAGGGTTCAGCGCCGTTGACGATTCTGGATTTCGGCTGCGGGCCGGGACGGGATTTGCAGACGTTTACGCGTATGGGTCACGTTGCGGTGGGGCTGGATGGCTCTGAGGAATTTGCGCGGATGGCGCGTGAGGACAGCGGCTGTGAGGTGTTACAGCAGGATTTTCTGAAGCTGGATCTCCCGGCTGAACGCTTTGACGGGATTTTTGCCAATGCGGTGCTGTTTCATGTGCCGTTGCAGGAGTTGCCGCGGGTGCTTAAGCAATTGCATGGCGCTTTAAAACCCGGTGGGGTGTTGTTCAGTTCCAATCCGCGCGGGGATAACCGTGAGGGCTGGAACGGGCCGCGTTATGGCTCGTATCACGATCTGGCGGCGTGGCAGGGGTTGTTGACGGCGGCGGGGTTTGTCGAGCTGGAGCATTACTTCCGGCCGGCGGGGCTGCCGCGCGAGCAGCAGCCTTGGTTGGCGAGTGTTTGGCGGCGTGTTGGTTGAAGATCAAAAGATCGCAGCCTGCGGCAGCTCCTACATTGGAATGCGTTTCAATGTAGGAGCTGCCGCAGGCTGCGATCTTTTGCTTTTGCCTTAGGCAGTTTCTTTTTTCGGCTCGCGAATCTTGTACCACGCCACATACAGCGCCGGCAGGAACAGCAGCGTCAGCAGCGTCGCCACCACAATCCCGCCGATCATCGCGTACGCCATCGGCCCCCAGAATACTTCGCGGGCGATCGGGATCATGCCCATGCTCGCCGCCGCAGCGGTCAGCAGGATTGGCCGGCGTCGATGCTCGGTCGCTTCCACCACCGCATCCCACGGCTCATAGCCTTTGCGTTCGAATTCATCGATCTGCGTCACCAGGATCACCGAGTTGCGGATGATGATGCCGATCAGCGCGAGAATCCCCAGAATCGCCACGAAGCCCATCGGCGTGCCGGTCGGCACCAGCGCCAGCACCACGCCGATCAGCCCCAGCGGCGCGACACTCGCCACCAGGAACATTTTCTGCACGCTGTGCAACTGGATCATCAGGAACGTCGCCATCAAGAACAGCATCAATGGCAACACCTTGGCGATCGGCCCTTGGGCCTTGCCGCTTTCCTCGACCGTACCGCCGGTGGCGACTTTGTAGCCGACCGGCAGTTTTTCCGCGAAGGCATCAATCGATGGCTTGAGGATTTTCACCAGGTCGGTCGGCTGAATCTCGTCGCGCACCGAAGCCTTGATGGTGATGGTCGGCAAACGATCGCGACGCCACACCAGCGGTTGCTCCAGTTCATAACGAACCGTGGCGAATGCGAGCAGCGGGATCGAGGTGCCGCTCGGCGTGACGATCTGCAGGTTCTGCAGGGTTTCCGGGGTACCGCGTTCGGAATCCACCGCACGACCGACCACGTTGATCAGGTAGATATCGTCATCGACCTGGGTCAACGGCGAGCCACTGACGATGCTGTTCATCAGGTTGGCGACGTCTTCGGACGACAACCCGAGCTGGCGCGCCTTGTCCTGTGCGATGTCGATGCGCAGGACTTTGCCCGGCTCGTTCCAGTCGTAAATGATCTCGCCGATGTGCGAGTTTTTATCCAGTTCGGTGGCGAGGTCGATGGCGTGCTTGCGCACTTGATCGATGTCCTTGCCGCTGACCCGGTACTGAATCGGACGCCCTACCGGCGGGCCCATTTCCAGTGCCTGCACGTAGCTGCCGATGCCGACGAACTCTTTGCGCAGACGCTCACGCAGCCGTGCGCTCAGAGCCTCGCGGGACTCGAAGCCTTTGCTGACGATCACCAGTTGCGCGTAGTACGGGTTTTGCAATTGCTGGTCGAGTGGCAGGTAGAAACGGATCGCGCCCTGACCGATGTAGGTGCTCCAGCGCACGATGTCCGGGTCGCCCTTGAGGGTTTCTTCGAGCTTGTCGACGGCCTTGCGGGTTTCGTCGATCGAGGCGTTTTGCGGCAGGTTCAGGTCGACGAGAATTTCCGGACGATCCGAGGCCGGGAAGAACTGGTTCTGCACGAAACGCATGCAGAAAATCGACAGTGCAAACAGCAGCACGGTGATACCGATCGCCCACCAACGGTTGCGCATGCTCCACAGCAAACCGCCGTTGAATGCGCGGCCAATGCGCCCTGGTTCAGCGGCGTGGGGTTTCACGTTGGCGCTGAGGATGTGCACGCCGATCACTGGCGCGAAGAACACCGCGACGATCCACGAGACGATCATCGCCACCGCGATCACCGCAAACAGCGTGTAGGTGTACTCACCAGCGGAGCTGGCGTTGAGGCCGATCGGCACGAAACCGGCGACGGTCACCAGCGTACCGGTGAGCATCGGGAACGCGGTCGAGGTGTAGGCGTAGGTCGCGGCCTGCTCCTTGGTCTCGCCCATTTCCAGGCGCGTGACCATCATCTCCACCGTGATCATCGCGTCGTCCACCAACAGGCCGAGGGCGATGATCAACGCACCGAGGGAAATCCGCTGCATGGTGATGCCGCTGTATTCCATGAAGACAAAGACCATCGCCAGCACCAGCGGAATCGAGCACGCCACCACCAGACCGGCGCGCACGCCGAGGCTGATAAAGCTCACCACCAAGACGATGATCACCGCTTCGAACAGCGCGCTGGTGAAGCCGCCAACAGCTTCTTCCACCACCACGGCCTGATCGGAAACGGTGTGGATGCCAACGCCTACCGGCAGGTCTGCGGTGACTTGATCGATGCGCTCATGCAACGCTTTACCGAACGCCTGAACGTTGCCGCCCTTCTGCATGGCGATCGCCAGACCGATTGCCGGTTTGCCGTCGAAACGGAATTCCGGGGTGGCCGGGTCGACGTAACCGCGACTGATCTCGGCGATGTCGGCCAGACGATAGAAGCGGTCGTTGAGCTTGAGGTTGACCTCGGCCAGGTCTTTCTCCGAGGCGAATTGCCCCGACGTGCGCACGGAAATCCGCTCCGGCCCGGCCTCGATCACACCCGCCGGGGTCACGGCGTTCTGCGATTGCAGGCTCTCTACGACCTGGCGCTGATCGATGCCCAGCGCAGCCAGTTTGCGCGTGGAGAAGTTCAGGTAAATCACTTCATCCTGCTGGCCGACCATTTCGATCTTGCCCAGCCCCGGCACGTTGCGAATCTCCGCCCGCGCCTGCTCCACGTAGTCGCGCAACTGGCGCATGGTCAGGCCGTCGGCGGTAAACGCGTAGACCGAACCGAACACATCACCGAACTCGTCGTTGAACCCCGGGCCTTGAATGCCTTGGGGGAACTGCCCGCGAATGTCGTTGATCTTCTTGCGCACCTGGTACCAGATTTCCGGGATGTCCTTGGCACTGGTGGTGTCGCGCAGGTACACGTACACCGTCGATTCGCCGGGGCGCGTGTAGCTTTTCACGTAGTCGAGGGAGTCCAGCTCTTCGAGTTTTTTCTCGATGCGGTCGGTGACCTGCTTGAGCGTTTCCTCTTGGGTCGCGCCCGGCCATTTGGTCTGGATCACCATGGTTTTGATGGTGAACGACGGGTCTTCTTCGCGGCCCAGATTGAAGTAGGAAAACACCCCCATCAGCAACGCGACGAACATCAGGTACCAGACGAAGGACTGGTGTTTCAAGGCCCATTCGGAGAGGTTGAAAGAGCCTTTCATTGACTGTCCTCGTCAAATTTCACTGATTGTCCGGGTTTAAGACTGTTGACGCCGGCGCTGACCACTTGCTCGCCGTTCTTCACGCCACCGGCCAGCACCACGGTGCTGTCGGTTCGGCTGACGACGGTGACATCGCGGGGGCTGACGGTTTTGTTTTGGGTGTCGATCACCCAGATCCGTGTTTTGCCATCGACTTCCTGCAACGTGGTTGCCGGCAGTTCGATGCGCGGTTTGATCGCTGAGCTGAGGGTCACGCTGATCGCGGTGCCGAGACGGAAACCTTCCGGCGTATCAGTCAGGGTCAGACGAGCGCGGCGGGTGCGCGTGGCGCTCTGTGCCTGCGGTTCGATTTCGCGGATGACCGCGGTGGTTTTGATGCTCGGATCGAGTTGCGCAGCGACCAGAAACACCACGTCCTTGGGGATCTGATCGACCAAAGTGTCCGGCAGATCGATCACCGCTTCTTTGATGTCCGGTTGCGCCAGCGTCACCACTTGTTGACCTGCCGTCACCACTTGCCCGGCCTCGGCGTTCCACGCGGTGACCACGGCTTTGTGGTCGGAACGCAGTTCGGTGTAGCCGAGTTGATCCTTGCTCTGATTGACCGCCGCCCGCGCCTGATCGAGTGAGGCCTGAGTGGTTTTCAGGTTAGTGGTGGCCTCGTCGAGTTGCGCCTGCGCGCCGACGCCGCGATCAAACAGCGCTTGCTGACGTCGGGCGTTAGCTTGTGCGTTGATCAACTGAGCTTCGATTTTTGCCAGATCGCCCTGCGCCGAACGCAGCTGATTTTGCTGATCGGACGGGTCGAGGGTGGCGAGCAGCGTGCCCTTCTCCACTTCGGTGCCGACATCAACGTTACGGCTGGCTATGCGCCCACCGACACGGAAACCGGTGTTGCTCTCGTAGCGCGCCTGAATGCTGCCGGCGAAGCGACCGAGGGTTTCTTCGTTCAAGGCCTCGACCTTGACCGACAACACCGGGCGCACCGGCTCCGGAGGCGGCTCCTTCTTGGAGCATGCCGCGAGCAACAGCCCGACGGCCAACAGCCCGAAACGCTTCATGGCTGCGCTCCCATTTCCAGATCCTTGTAGGTGTTCTCGGCAATCTCTACTTTCATGCCCGGGTGCAATAACTGGCCGCCGGCGATGATGACTTTTTCGCCGCCATTGAGACCTTCGCTGATGATCACTTTGCCGGTCAGGTAACGGCCGACCGTGACCGTGTGCAATTGCGCTTCGCCCTTGTCGTCGACCAGCCACACGGCGGGGTCGCTGACATTTTTGGTCAGCGCCGACCACGGCAAAGCCACCGCCGATTTGCCGGTGCCCTTGGCCGTCGCGCTCACTACCGAACCGAGTTGCATGCCTGGCGGCAGTTTGTCGAGGGTGACTTTGACTTGCACGGTGCCGGACTGCGCGGACACTGACGGGGTGATTTCGCGCACGGTGCCGGTGGTTTTGATCTCGGGGTTGTCGAGCAGGCTGACGGTGATTTTGTTATCTGTCGGTCGCTCGGCCAGCAGCGACTCGTAGACGTTGAACACCGCATCGCGATCGCCGTCGCGGGCCAGACTGAAAATCGGCGCCGTGGCTTGCACGACCTGACCAACTTCGGCCTGACGCTCAGTGATGACGCCCGGCGCATCAGCAATCAGCGAGGTGTAGCTAAGCTGATCCTTGGCATTGGCCAGTTGCGCCTGAGCCGCGCTCAAGGCGCTTTGGCTACTGCGCAACGCGGCTTGCGCGGTATCGAATTCGCTTTGGCTGGTGTAGCCCTTGGGCAGCAGTTTTTGCTGACGCACAAACGCCGCCGCGCTCTGCTTGACCCGCGCCTGTTCGGCGACGACCTGAGCCTGAGCGGAATCGACGTTGGTCTGCAAATCCTTGGGATCGAGTTTGGCCAGCACTTGCTTGGCCGTGACACGGTCGCCGACGTCGACCGAACGCTGGATGATTTTGCCGCCGACGCGGAACGACAATTCTGTCTGCACGCGCGCCTGCACATCACCGGTCAGTGTCACCGAGGCCGCGTAATCCGCGGGTTTCACCTCTTGAACAAAGACTCTCGGCAGGTACTCCTGGGGAGCCTTCTTTTCGCCGCAAGCGGTCAGCAAGGCAATGGCGCTCAAAGCCATTACCACTTTAATTCCGGGACCCGCCATGCAGACTCCTTGGCATTTTTAGACGATCAGGACGATACGACTTCAGAGCTTAGAACAGGGTTCAACCATTGCTCATGCGAATAACAGATTAAACACCGAAGGAGCTGCCGAAGGCTGCGATCTTTTGCTTTTTTGCGGAAAAGATCAAAAGATCGCAGCCTTCGGCAGCTCCTACAGGGGGTATTCTGCGGCGGATTCGGAGGATCTCATTCATGCTCAACACCCTGGCGGTGGCCAATTACCGCTCGATCAATAAATTGGTGATCCCGCTGGGTCGTCTGAACCTGATCACCGGCCCCAATGGCAGTGGCAAGTCCAACCTCTATCGGGCCTTGCGCCTGCTAGCGGAAACCGCGCAGGGCGGCGTGGTCAATGCACTGGCGCGTGAAGGCGGACTGGATTCGACGTTCTGGGCCGGGCCGGAAACCATCAGCCGGCGCATGCGCAACGGCGAGGTGCCAATCCAGTCGACCGTGGGCCAAGGCGTGAAGCGTTTGCGCCTGGGCTTTGCCGGGGAAGATTTCAGTTATTCGATCAGCCTCGGCCTGCCCGATTCCAACGGCCATTTCATGCTGCCCGAGCACTCGCGGCCAATCCCTTCGCGCTTCAGCCTCGACCCGCAGATCAAGCGCGAATGCATCTGGGTCGGCCCGCATTACCGCCCTGCCAGCCTGTTGGTCGATCGCGACGGCCCGATGATTCGCGCGCGCAACGAGCGCCAATGGGATGTGCTGGCGCAGCACACGCCGAACTTCGACAGCCTGTTCGATCAGGTTGGCAGCCTGCGCAGCTCGCCAGAAGTGTTCCAGATGCGCGAGTTCATTCGCCGCTGGCGTTTTTATGATCACTTTCGCAGCGACGCCGACGCACCGGTGCGTCAGCCACAACTGGGCACGCGCACGCCGGTGCTGCACCACGACGGCCGCGATCTGGCGGCGGCGTTGCAGACCATTATTGAAATCGGTGACGGCGACGCGATGCGTGCGGCGATTACTGATGCCTTTCCGGGGGCGCGCTTGCATATCGAAGCTCAGGCGGGTGGACGCTTTGCCATCGAGTTCTATCAGGAAGGTTTGCTGCGGCCACTGTCGGCGGCGGAGTTGTCGGACGGGACGTTGCGTTATTTGTTGTTGGTCGCGGCGTTGCTGACACCGAGGCCGCCGTCGCTGATGGTGCTGAACGAGCCGGAAACCAGCCTGCACCCGGATCTGCTGCCGGCGTTGGCCCGGTTGATCATTCGTGCGTCGGAGCAATGTCAGGTGTGGGTGGTGTCGCATGCGCGGCGGTTGATTTCGGCGTTGCAGGAGGATCCGGAGTGCAATTGCATTGTGCTGGAGAAGACGCTGGGGGAGACTGGGATTGTCGGGCAGAAAGTGCTGGAGACGCCGGCGTGGTATTGGCCTGATTGAGTGCTTTGGTCAAAAGCCCCTCACCCTAGCCCTCTCCCGGGGGGAGAGGGGACTGATTGGGGGATGCTCCAGAGTGACGCCGACCTGAAAATGCTGCTGTGAATCCATAATCGACTCGGTTTTTCAGGTCGATGTATGACGCAGGACACCTCGGTCGGCCCCCTCTCCCTCCGGGAGAGGGCTGGGGTGAGGGGCAAGCCTCACCACCGACCCATCAGGCAATCACCCCTGCCACTTGCCCCCTTCAACAATCACGCTCTCAGGCTTGGTGTCATCGCTCAGTTCTTTACGCACGTATTGGTCGTACAGCTTGAGCAGATACTTCTCTTCACCCAACTTCGTCAGCTCGGTATTCACCCAGTCACGCAGTTCGATATTGCCCTTCTTCACCGCCGGTGCAATCGGCGCTTCGGCACCGAGTTTATCCTCCAGCACGCGATAGCCCGGGTTCTGCTTGGCCCAGCTGAACAGCACCAGATTGTCCTGCGCATAAGCATCGCCGCGACCATTGGCCAGGGCTTGCAGCGACTCGGAGTTTTTCTCGAACTTCAGCAGTTTCCAGTCCGGGTGATTCTTGGTCAGCCAGATATCGGCAGTGGTGCCGGTAGTGACGATGGTGGTGCGGGTCGCCAGGTCATCCAGGTTTTTCACCGAGCTGCTCTGCGGCACCAGCGCTTGCACAGCAACCTTGAGGTTCGGGTTGGTGAATTCCACCGCTTCCTTGCGCTCAGGCGTGACGGTCATGTTGGCGAGGATCAGGTCGACCTTGTCGCTTTGCAGAAACGGAATGCGGCTCGCCGGTTCGACCGCGACGAATTCGACCTTGTTTTCATCGCCGAGCAGATCCTTGGCGAAACGACGGCCGATGTCGGTATCGAAACCCACGTAACGCCCCGCTTCATCGACAAAACCGAACGGCGGTTTATCGGTAAACACGCCGACGATCAGTTTGTCGCGGGCCTTGATCTTGTCCAGATAACCGGCCGGCGCGGTGCTTTCGCTGGCGACTTTCGGCTTTGGCGGTTCTTCGGTTTTGCTGCAACCGCCAAGCAAGGCGAGGCTCAATAGGGGCAGTAAAAAAGCGGCAGTTTTCATAACAGTTCCAGTTCCTTTGTCGGATTCGTTTTGGGCAGTGTTGCAACGAAGGAGAACTTCTCCAGAAACTGCTGCGCGCGTGCGGTTTGCGGGTTCGTAAAGAAAATCTCGGGCGGGGTCTGTTCAAGGATGCGCCCGGCATCCATGAACACGATGCGGTCGGCCACCGCGCGGGCGAAGGCCATTTCGTGGGTGACGATCAGCAGGGTCATGCCCTCACGGGCCAGGCCCTGAATGACCTGCAAAACTTCCTTGACCATCTCCGGATCAAGCGCGGCGGTGACTTCGTCGAAGAGCATCACCCTTGGGTTCATGCACAGCGAACGGACGATGGCGATGCGTTGCTGCTGCCCGCCGGAGAGCTGACGCGGGAAGGCATCGCGCTTGTCCAGCAGACCCACGCGTTCGAGCAACGCTTCGGCTTGCTGCTGCGCTTCGCGACGCTGACGCTTTTGCACCTTGAGCGGGCCGAGCAGCAAATTATCGAGCACGCTCATGTGCGGAAACAGGTGATAACTCTGGAACACCATGCCGATCTGCTGGCGGATCTCGCGCCAGTCGGTGGCCTTGTCCAGCAGCTCGCGGCCGACAAATTTCAGGCTGCCGCTGTGCGCCTCTTCCAGACCATTGAGGCAACGCAGCAAGGTGCTTTTGCCGCAACCGCTGGGGCCGAGGATGACGATCACTTCACCGCTCTGCACCTGCAGATCAATGCCGTTGAGCACTTGCTGCTCGCCATAGAATTTGTTGAAACCGTGAAACTCGATCAATGCGCTCATGCTTGCGTCCAGCGCCGCTCCAGCACGCGCGAAGCGGCCGAGAGCGGGTAGCAGATGAAAAAGAAAAACAGAAACAGCACGCCGTAGATCAGCACTGATTCGTAGGTGCGCTCGATGATCTGCTGGCCGACCTTGATCACGTCCACCACACCGATCAACACCGCCAGCGAACTGGTCTTGATGATCCGCGTGTAGACGTTGATGGTCGGCGGCGTCATGCGTTTCAGCGCTTGCGGCAGCAGCACGTAGCCATAGAGTTGCGCGGCGTTCAGACCAATCGACAGCCCCGCTTCACGCTGCCCGCGCGGCAACGAATGCAGCGCACCGCGCGCCACTTCGCCGACCTCGCTGGCGCCCCACAGCGACAGCACCAGCACTGCGCACCAAAAACTCGGAATGCTCAGGCCGAAGAAAATCGGCAAGCCGAAGAACAACAGGTACAACCAGACCAGCACCGGAATCGCCCGGAACAGCTCCAGATACACCCGCAAAATCGCGTTAAGCCACGTCACGTTGAGCGTGCGCAACACGCCGTAGAGCACGCCGCCGACGGTGCTGATGGCGATGCTCAGAAACGAGATCGACAAGGTTTGCCCGGCGCCTTTGGCCAGTTGCGGCAACGACACCCAGAGCAGTTCAAGACCCGAACTGGCCATGCTGGAGCCTCCTTTCCAGACGGCTGAGCAACAGCGACAGCGGCAAGAACAACAGCACGCAGATCAGTGTCAGCACGGCGAGCATTTCGTAGGTTTTGTAATAGAGCGCGATGTAGCTCTTGGTGGTGTAGAGAATTTCCGGCACCGCCACCGCCGAGACCACGGTGGTTTCCTTGAGCAGAAAAATGAAATTGGCGAACAACGACGGCAGGCTGAGGATCCCCGCTTGCGGCAGGATCACGTAGCGCAGCAACTGACCGTGGGACAGGCCGATCGAACGCCCGGACTCCAGTTGCGCCTGCGGCACCGCATCGACGCCGGCCCGCAGCACTTCGGTGAGGTAGGCGCCGCCGAGGAAGGTCATGGTGATGATCGCAGCGGTGAAACCGGACACCTGGATTCCCACTGCCGGCAAGGCGAAGTAGACGAAGAACAACTGGATCAACAGCGGCGTGTTACGCGCCAGCTCTACGTACAGGCCGACCAGTTTTTGCAGGTACGGCGTGCGGAACACCAGAATCGTCGCGTTGAGCAGCGCCACCACCAGCGAGGTGCCAATGGCGATGAAACCGACCTGCAGCGTCACACCCACGGCTTTGAGAAACGCGGGCAGCGTGCTGAGAATAAAAGCGTAATCGAAGGTCATGAAGCGTCCTGGACATCGCTCGGTAAGCGACGGTCGTGCAGTCCATGGACAGCGGGTGGCTGTCCGGCAGGCACTGACTTTATAGGTATAAAAACAAGAATTTAAATACCGTTAAAGCATATTGATATCACTCAAAAAACTATCCTGTCGGTTTGCCGGGAAGGAATAAGAAGGCTATTTTTCCTTGCGCTGTAGGACGGATCTTTTTTTGATTCAGGCCCTCCAAGGACGCACAGCTTTTGGTCAGACTCCTCCGGCCGAAACCAATTACAAGGAAGAGAACATGGACGTAAAAGCGCCGCAGCGGCTGGATCCGCAGGAGATTTTGAAATTGTTGGTGGCGTTGAGGCGGGCGTTGAAGGCTGGGGTGGCCTGAGCAATAAAGATCAAAAGATCGCAGCCTTCGGCAGCTCCTACACGTGTTCATTTCCCTGTAGGAGCTGCCGAAGGCTGCGATCTTTTGCTTCTGGCTGCTGATTTTGTGAATTTACAAATCCAGTACACACAAAAACGCCGATGCCCATCGCTGGCCATCGGCGTTTTCACACCTTGAAGGGGGTGGTTCAAGCGTCAGATCAGAACGCCGGCAGTACCGCGCCGTTGTACTTCTTCTCGATGAACGCTTTGACTTCCGGGCTGGTCAGGGCTTTGGCCAGTTTCTGGATCGCGTCGCTGTTCTTGTTGTCCTCACGGGCCACCAGGAAGTTCACGTACGGCGAGTCAGCACCTTCAATCACCAGCGCATCTTTCTGCGGGTTCAACTTGGCTTCCAGCGCGTAGTTGGTGTTGATCATGTCCAGATCAACTTCCTTCAGAACGCGTGGCAGCAGCGCCGATTCCAGTTCCTTGAACTTGAAATTGTGCGGGTTCTTGGCGATGTCTTTCGGCGTTGCCAGAGCGTTTTTCGGGTCTTTCAGCTCGATCAGGCCGGCCTTCTGCAGCAGGATCAGCGCACGGCCGCTGTTGCTGCCTTCGTTGGGGATGGCGATGGTCGCGCCGTCCGGCAGTTCAGCCAGGGTCTTGTACTTGCTCGAGTAGCCACCGAACGGTTCAACGTGCACACCTTGCACGGTCACCAGGTACTTGGACTTGTCGTCCTTGTATTTACCCTGGTTGAAGCTGTTCAGGTACGGCAGGGTCTGGAAGTAGTTGGCGTCCAGACGCTTCTCGCCCACTTGCACGTTCGGCTGAACGTAGTCGGTGAAGACTTTGATTTCCAGATCCACGCCTTCTTTGGCCAGGGTCGGTTTGATCAGCTCAAGAATTTCAGCATGCGGCACTGGCGTTGCGGCAACCACCAGTTTCTCGCCAGCGTTGGCCAGGGAAGCCGTCAGAGCAGCCGCCAATGCGGTAAACAACAGAACCTTTTTCATGCAGTGTCCTTATCGAAAATCGGTCGTCATCGACGACGGCATCTAATACGAGTGCCAGTGAAGTGATATCGCTGGCGTGGGTCGGACAATACCGGGATTTTATATTCCCGGACAATAACGTTTATTCACGTTGATATTCCATTTTGTTCATACACGCGGTTTAGACGTGTAGGAGCTGCCGAAGGTTGCGATCTTTTGATTTTCAACAAGTTAAAACGTCGAAAAGCAAGATCAAAGGATCGCAGGCTGCGCCAGCTCCTACAGGAGGCCGGCGTTTTTCAGGAGCTGTTTGAGGGCGGCCTGGTCAGTCGTGGAGCCGGTGGCGATGATTTGTTTGATCTGGTTTTCGATTTGGTTCAGCAAGGGGGGCAGGTTCAGATGCTCCGGCAGAATCTCGTCACCCGTGCTCACCAGCAACGCAAAATGAATGACGTTTTCCAGTTCGCGGGTGTTGCCCGGCCAGCTGTGTTGTTCGAGCACGTGCTGCGCCGCTTCGCTGATCAGCGGCACCGGCAGGTCGAGGCGCTGGCTATAGATGCCGAGGAAATACTCGGCCAGCGAAAGGATATCGCCGATCCGCGCGCGCAACGCCGGCAACTCGAGATGCCCTTCGCTGAGATAGTGATAGAGCCGCTCGTGGAATTTCCCGGCATCCACCGCTTGTGCCAGATCAATGCTGGTGGCCGCGACCAGGCGCACGTCCACCGGGCTCGGTTGATGCGCACCGACGCGAGTGACCTCGTGGTTTTCCAATGCGGCGAGCAATTTGATCTGAATCGGCAGCGGCAGATCGCCGATTTCATCCAGGTACAACGTCCCGCCATTGGCCGAACCGAACCACCCCGCGCGGCTGCTCGCCGAGCCGCTGAACGTGCCGGCGGCATAGCCGAACAACTCGGCATCGGCGTAGGTCGGGCTGATCGCGCCGCAATTGACCGAGACGAATAAACCGCTGCGATCACTGGCGCGATGGATATGGCGAGCGAGCAATTCTTTACCGGTGCCGGTCTCGCCACGGATCAATACCGAGATCGAGCGCGGGGCCAATTGCTCCAGCTCTTCGCGCAACTGACGTGAGCGCGGATCGACGAACACCAGCGCTTTGGCGCGGATGCTCAGGGGGCTTTTTTCTGCATCGGGAAAGGTCAGCAACGGCTGACCGAAAGTGTCGAAACTCATGGCAGACTCCCGCCCAAAACCGCCGGGAGACGGGGGCGATCAAAGAAAAAACAAATCAGGCGCGACGGCGAGCGTGGTGTTCCATACGGTTTTGCAGGCGATAGAGATAAGCAAAACCCTGCTCCCAACGCTGATGCCCGGACTTGACGTTAATGTGCCCGGCACCGGCGAGAATCCCCGCCTCGGCGCCCCAGTTGCGCGCCAGTTCCATGGCACGCGGCGCACTCACGGCCGCATCGTTGTCGGAGCTGACGACCTGGCTTGGAAACGGCAGCAGATCTGTCGGAATCGGTGCGAAATTGCGCAGCGCGGGTGCGCAGGCCGGACGTTCGACATCCGCCGGCGCGACCAGCAAGGCGCCGCGCACCTGACGCAGGTATTGCACGGGCGCAGTGGCAGCCCAATGGGCAACGGTGACGCAGCCGAGGCTGTGGGCGATGAGGATGACGGGCGTGCTGTCAGCGGCAATTGCCTCGGCCAGCGCAGCGACCCAATCTTCACGACGCGGCGTCAGCCAATCGGCCTGCTCGACCCGCGCGCTGTTCGGCAGGCTGTTCTGCCAGTGGCTTTGCCAATGATCTTCCGGCGATCCTTGCCAGCCCGGCACAATCAGATAGCGAATTGATTCGTTGCGCATGGGGAGCTCTCCTGCGTGTCTGTTCCTGAAGGAGTATAGGGAGGGGATTTATATTCGTTAAGGAATAAGAAGCTATTTATTAAGACCTGAAACGAATATGACAAATATCCTGTAGAAGCTGCCGAAGGCTGCGATCTTTTGATCTTGTTTTTAAAATCAAAATCAAAAGATCGCAGCCTTCGGCAGCTCCTACAGGGTTGGTGTTCGAGAAATAAAAAAAGGGCCGCACCCTGCCAAGGAGACGGCCCCGGAAAAACGTAAAGCCTGTTACCGCGCCGTGATCACCGACAACTTGGTAATCCCCGCCCGCTCAATCGAAGCCATCGCTCGCGCCACTTCGCCGTAATTCACTCCGTCATCCGCCTGCAATTGCACGCGTACTTCCGGATCCTTGGCCTTGGCCGACTTGAGGTTGAATTCCAGCAAGTCCGGCTGAATCTCATCCTTGTTGATAAACAGTTTGCCGGCACCGTCGATGCTCACCACCAGCGGATCCTTTTGCTCGACCGGCGCCACCGCTTCAGTCTTCGGCAGGTTGATCGGGATCGCGTTGGTCAGCAGCGGCGCGGTGACGATAAACACCACCAGCAGCACCAGCATCACGTCCACCAGCGGGGTCACGTTGATCTCGCTGAGCACCTCATCACTGTCTTGCGTGGAGAAGGCCATATCAGGACGCCTCCTTCACTTTTGCCGCGTTGCCCTGCGCTGCAACCTTGTGCGCGGTCGGGTGGATCAATACGCGGAACGAGCTCTTTTGCGCCAGGCTGTAGAAGTCGTGGGCGAAGTCATCGAGATCCGCCGCCGTCAGTTTCAGACGACGTAAAAAGTAGTTGTAAACCAGCACCGCCGGTACCGCGACGGCAATACCCACACCGGTCGCAACCAGCGCTGCACCGATCGGGCCGGCAACCGTTTCCAGGCTCGCCGAACCGGCCGCGCTGATGCCTTTCAACGCTTCCATGATTCCCCACACCGTGCCGAACAAACCAATGAACGGCGACGTACTGCCAATACTGGCGACTACTGCCAGACCGGTTTCCAGCGAACGGCGTTCGCGGACGATCTGCTGACGCAAGGCGCGCTCCAGTCGATCCTGATGGTTGATCGCCTGGCTCAAATCCGTGGCCTGTGGCGCCTCACCCACTTGAATCGCTGCGTAACCAGCCTGCGCTACTCGCGCTGCAGCACCGGGTTGGGTCTCGCTCAATTCAGCAGCGGAATCCAGACTCGACGCCGCCCAGAAGCGTTTGTGAAACCGGCGATCCTGCGCCTTCAGACGCCCGAACTGCACAGCCTTGAGCAATGCCAGACCCCAGGTAGCGACGGAGAAAACCACCAGCAGCCAGATCACCGCGCTTTCGATGGATTCCAGTGGAGATGCCAGTAACGTCATGATGTATTCCTCGTGTAAACGTTTCGCGCGAATTTGGTTTCGGTTTAATGAATCTTGAAATCGATGGGCACGCTGACCCAGCCGTCCTGGGCGACATCACCCTGCTTGGCCGGGACGAAACTCCAACGTTTCACGGCGCTTAACGCCGCATCGTCGAGCTGTTGCCGACCACTGCTTTTTGCAATCTGGATCTCACCCGGTTTGCCGCTGGCCAACACATGCACGCGCAGCAACACCGTGCCTTCCCAACCGCGACGCTGAGCCAGCGACGGGTATTCCGGCGCCGGGTTTTTCAAGTACGCGGCGTTGGCCGAGGCCGGGGTTACCGGAGCCGGCGCCGGTGGTGCAGGTGGCGCTGGCGCAGCGACTGGAGCGGCCGGTTTTGGCGGCGCCGGTGGTTGCTCGACGGCTTTCGGCGCCGGTTTCGGTGGCTGTTTAACCACCGGTTTCGGCTTTGGAATTGGCTTCGGCGGCGGTGGTTTTACGGCAAGCTCGTCCTCAACCGGCGGCGGTGGTTCGACCACAGGCGCTGGAGGTGGCGGCTCGATAACCGGTGGCGCTGGCGGTGCCGGGCGCGAAAATTCGATGGTCATCGGTGGAATTTCTGGCGGCACGATTGGCAGCGTCGGCGTCGGCTGCTGGTTGATCCAGTAGATCACCGCGCCATGCGCCAACAGCGCCAACACACCCAGCAGGATTGCCTCGCGCCGACTCAAGATGCCTATGGGGGCACGCTGCAAACTTTGCTGCCCCAACGGCACACGGTGCGGCCGGCCGAGATCGACCAGTTCGCCACTCGGCGTCTGACGCCACAGCAATTCCTCTGCGCTGGCGGCGGTCTGGACATTGCCCATTGATTCACTCCCTGCGGTCTTTTTTGCGTTCTCTTTACCAAGCCGTCGATTCGCCGTTTGTTGAAGCCCCCACCGCGATCGATGGATGAATCATTGGCTTAGACGCTTATCTCCGAAAGTAATCTTTAACGTTATCCATAGGCTTTTATGGAATATACGAGCTGATCACTTTCACCAAAGCCACGGCCCATAAGGGCTGTAGCCATGTGGTGAAAACAGCATGCTTTTCAGGCATTGAAAGTATTCGCGCAACGCATCAATAAAAACCCGATGCGCGCCTCGACTAGCGACTGGCGTTGGTCTGCTGCACGCCCACCACCGGTGCAATCACAGCGGTTTCGGAGCGCGGCGTACCCTGCGGCACCCAGTCATAACTCACAGGTAACGCGCGATACACCCAGTTGCTGACGGCATCGCTGCCCGGGGCTTTGCCCAGATACGGGCTGACGTATTCCCAGACGTTTTCGCCGCTGGCCGTGACCTGGAAAAACCGTCCGTTCATGCCTTCGTCGATCAACGTATTGCCGTTGGGCAAACGCCGCGCACTGCTGATGAAGGAGCTGTAAAACGCCCACCCCGGTTGCTTCGAATTGGCGGCGCTGTACTGCCAGACGATTTCGTTTTTTATCGGATCAATTTCCAACACTCGCGAGCCGGAAATCAGCCCGAGGGTGACGTTCGGATAACCCGCCGAACCCTGGTTATCGAACACCAGCACATTGCCCGCGCCCGGTAGCCCGGCCGGAATGATGTGAGCGTCATGCTGACCGACAAATTGATCGACCGGACGTGGCAGCGTCCGCGCGGTTTTCGGGCTAGCGAAGGGCAGATTCGGCCCCAGACGCCAGACCACTTTGCCGCTGCTTTTTTCGATGATTGCGATGAAATTGGCGTTGCGCGAATCGAACAACAGATTGTCCGGATTGAAACGCTTGTCACCGGCATCGAACCACTTGTTCGGCCCGACCACGCTGAGGTTATTGATGTGCAGGTAGTCCGCATCCTCGCTGCCGCGCACCAGTTTCAATTGCTCTGGGGTGAAGCCGAATTCGTTGAGGTGCTCCGACGCCAGCCACTGCCATTTCACCGAACCGTCGGGGCTGACTTCATAGATCGCATCGTCGATCACCTCGGGGACTTTGAATCCTTTGATCGGGTGCACTTTGTTCGCCAGCACCACGGTGTTGCCGTTGCTCAACCGGCGTTGATCGTGATGCTGCTGCGCCGCGCCACCGGGCGCCTTGTCGCCCCACTGCCAGACGACTTTGCCATTCCAGTCCAGTTCGCCGACGCTCTGATTGCCCAGGCCATTGCCGGCTGAACCGAGTTTGCCGGGATCCTTGTCACTCAGTTGCAGCAGGACATGCCCGCGCTCGCCGCCGACCAGTTTCGGGTCGATGATCGCTGAGGGGAAACCTGCCTGCGGCCAGTTCTTGACCTCGTTGCCGTTCATGTCGATCAGGTGCGTCTGCTTGTCGGCGCCGCTGAAAATCACGTACTGATTGAAGGCTTTGTCCGGGTCGTAACGGGTGACGCCGGTCGGGTAAACGCTCGGCGCGGCAAAGGCGCCAGCGCTAAACACCGCGCCGGACAACAACAGCGGAAAAGCCGTTTTGATGCGCAACATGATGCAGCTCCTTGAATGACTGATCAGAAGTCGTAGCGACCGGTGACGCCGAGGGTTCTTGGCGTGCCGAGCAGGCCTTCATAGCCGCCGTTGCCGCCCGTCCACAGGGTCGTGTAGTAGGTTTTGTCGAAGGCGTTTTTCAGCCACAGCGAGATGTCCCACTGCCCTTGGTTGAAGTCGCCGCGCAGGCCGGTGGAAAGGTTGACCACCGCGTAACTCGGGATCTGCCCGTAGTCGGAATCCTCGACCGTGCCCACTGCTTTCGAGCGGAAGGCGTAGCTGCCGGTGACGTACGGTTCGAAGCCGTTATCGAGATTCCATTTGTATTCGCCGTTGGCGTTGCCGATCCATTTCGAAGCGCCGACCACTTGGTGACCGCTGAGGTCGCAAGAGGCTGGGGCACCCGGCGCCTGGCTGATTTCCGGCGGGCACGGCGCGTCTTTGTAGGAGAGGTAGCTGACGTCGTTGAAGGAGCCGTTGAAGTTCAGGGTCAGGCCGCGCAGCGGGATCACCGTGCTTTCAAACTCGACGCCGCGCGAGCGCACGGAACCAGCGTTGGTCAGGTATTGCACGCGGTTGACGTCGTCGTAAGCGTTGGTCTGATAGGCGTTGACCTGCGTCCAGAAGACGTTAGCGTTGAGCTGCAAACGACGATCCCACAGCGTACTTTTGAAACCGAGCTCGGCGTTGTTTGCGCGCTCGGTGCCGATCAACAACGAGTCGGCGCCGGCGGCGGGTGCAGAGCCGACCGATAGGTTAACGCCACCGGATTTTTCCCCGTGAGACACGGTCGCGTAACCGAGCACATCGTCGGTGATGCGATAGCTGAGGTTGAGCAAACCGGACGGGCTGGAACTGTACTGATTCAAATCGCCGGAATCGTAGGCGCCGGCACGACCGCGCCGCGCCGTTGCCGCTGCACCCGTCACCGCCGCGCCACCGACCGGCGCATCGCGAGTGACCCAGGCGTTCTTCTCTTCATAGGTGCCGCGCACGCCGGCTGTGAAATCCAGGCGCTCGGTCAGATGCCAGGTGCCTTGGGCAAACAGCGCAAAACTGTCGGTCTTGATATGGCCGTTGCCGACGCTGCCAATGTTGGCCAGCGCACCGGCCGGCGTACCGTTCCAGATGTCCGCTTGCGGGCCGTAATAGGCGAAGGATTTGTTGTCCAGATCGTTGCCGAAGTAGTAGGCGCCGACGACGTAATCGAAGAACTCGCCCTTGGGCGACGCCAGGCGAAATTCCTGTGAGTACTGTTTGTCTTCTACCGAAACACCAGCGTTGTAAGTCGACGCGACGTTGAGACCATCGTCATTTTTCGGGGTGAAATTCCAGAAGCGATACGAGCTGATCGAGGTCAGGGTGAAATCGCTCGGCAGTGCCCAATTGGCTTCAACCGAGGTGCCGCCCTGATGCACGGTGACGTGCTGATCGCTGTCCAGATTGACCTTGCGGTGCGAGCCGTTGACCAACGTTGCCCCGGCCGCCGCTGCCCGCGCCGAGTAAAGATTGACGCCGTTGATGGTCGGCCCGGTGTCGTACAGCACGCGGGTGCCGGCACTGGAATCCTCTTCGTTGTAGTCGCCGATCCAGCGCAGATTGAAGTCTTCGTTGGGCTTGAACAGCAACTGGGCGCGGAAGCCATCGCGCGAGCCGCCGTTCAAATCATGGCCGTTGTATTCGTTCTTGATGTCGCCGTCACTGCGTGTGCGATACGCCGAAAAACGTCCGGCCAGCTCATCGTTGAGCGGCCCGGAAATCGTGCCTTTGGTTTGGAAATAACCGTCTTCGCCGACCGAGGTTTCGATGCTGCGCTCAGGCGTGAAGGTCGGCGCGCGGGTGCTGATGTTAATCACCCCGGCGGTGGTGTTTTTACCGAACAGCGTACCCTGCGGCCCACGCAAAACTTCGAGCTGTTCGATGTCCATCAAATCGAACACCGCCATGCCTGGACGGCCGAGATACACGTTGTCGATGTACAGCCCGACGCTGCCTTCCAGACCATCGCTCGCCGGGTTGTTGCCCAGGCCTCGGATCGACACGCTGGACTGCCGCGCATGCATGTAGGCGACGTTGACGCTCGGTACCAGTTGCTGCAAATCCTGAATCCGGTAAACCCGTTGCGTCTCCAGATTCTGGCCGCTGACCACGCTCATCGGCGTCGGTACATCCTGCGAACTTTCTTCGCGGCGGCGAGTGGTCACGGTCACGGTTTCCAGCTGCGAACTGTTGGCCGCCGGTTTGCCTGCGGGTACCGGCGTCGGGGTTTCCGTTTCGGCGGCGTAGCTGTGAGTCCAACTGGCGCTCCCTGCCAGCAACAAGGCCAGAGGCAGGCGTTTGAGCCGTCGTGGTGTTAAGGGTGACGCTAGGTTCAACGGACTCATGGCGCGGCTCCTGGTCAAAAAACACACAGACATCTTCAGCGCTGCATATTCTTTTAAGTTATTTATTTATGGATTTACAAATATTTACTGCATAAGAGATTGCCTTTATAAGGAGTCGACCTAATGCATATCCAATGCATTTCCCGGATATTTTTTATGTGAAAAATGCATATCGACTTGCGACAACTTCGTCACTTCATCGCCTTGGCTGAACAACGCAGCTTCGTCGCCGGCGCGCAGGCGGTGAACCTGTCGCAGTCGGCATTCAGCCGTAGCATTCAGGCGCTGGAGCACAGCGTCGGCTGCCAGTTGGTCGATCGCGGGCGCAAGGAATTACCGCCGACCAAACAGGGCCAGGTGCTGCTCGAACACGCGCGGCGGCTGGTCAGTGGTGCGCAGCAAATGGCCAACGAGATCAGCCAGTTCAATGGGCTGGAGGCGGGGGAATTGCGCTTTGGATGCGGGCCGGCGCCGGCAGCAGGTTTGATCCCGCGCGCAATTGGCAGCTTCATCGGTCGCTACCCGAAAGCGCGGGTGCAGTTTCAGGTCGATGATTGGCAGAGTTTGAGCAAACGCTTATTGAGCGAAGAGTTTGAATTCTTCGTTGCGGACACTCGGCATTTCGAGGCGGATCCGGATTATCTGACGCATCGGTTGCGCCCGCGTAAATGGCATTTCTGCTGCCGCGCGGGGCATCCGTTGACGGCATTTGATCGAGTCACCGCCGAGCAATTGATGAGTTATCCGTTGGCGGTGAGCATCCGCCCGCCGAACCTGCGCAAGGTGATTGTCGACCTCAGCGGCCGCCCGGATTTCACCCCGAATGTGGAGTGCGAAAACAGCTCGAGTCTGCTCAGTGTGGTGCTGCGTTCGGAGGCGATCGGGATTGTCGGCGCGTATTCGGATGCCCTGCATCAGGCCAAGGGTGAGCTGGTGTGTCTGCGGGTTGAGGGTTTGGCGGATGATCTGGAGGAGCTGTATACGCGCTATGGGATTGTCAGCCGCGCGGGGTATCGGTTGTCGCCGTTGGCGGAGGCGATGATTGAGCAGATCAAGGTGATTGATGCGGTGGATGAGGAGGTGTGTTCGCTGCAGAATCTCGCCGTCTGATCGACCGCTATCGCGAGCAGGCTCACTCCTACATTTGAAATGCATTCCCCTGTAGGAGTGAGCCTGCTCGCGATAGCGCCAGTACAGGCACCGATGCACTCCCTGCATAAACCCCATTCCCCAAATGCACTTGCCGAACACCCCCACCGAAAGCGAAAACCTTCGCCTGTCCCACTGACCGGTGAACCCCATGCCCACCCCGCCAACCCCCGTGCGCAACGTGCTGTACATCATGTGCGATCAACTGCGCCGCGATTACCTGTCCTGCTACGGCCACCCACATTTGCACACGCCGAACATCGATCGCCTCGCCGCCGCCGGCGTACGTTTCAGCCGCGCCTACACCCAAGGCACGATCTGCGGCCCATCGCGGATGTCGGCCTACACCGGGCGTTACGTCAGCAGCCATCAAGTCGCCTGGAACGCCGTGCCGCTGCCGCTGGAAGAACTGACGATCGGCGATTACCTGCGCCCGCACGGCATCCGCACTGCACTGGTTGGCAAGACTCACGCAACGGCGAACGTGGATGCCTTGCAACGTCTGGCGATCAACCCCGAGAGCGAGCAAGCCGAAATTCTCAACGAAGTCGGTTTCGAACCGTACATGCGCCACGACGGCATCTATCCCGACGATCCGCTGTTCGATGACAAACGCGAATCTGCGCCCTACACCCATTACCTGCGCGAGCACGGTTTCGAGGGCCGCAACCCTTGGCACGAGTGGGCCAACGCCGCCGAAGGCGACAACGGCGAAATCCTCAGCGGCTGGCAAATGCGTCATTCGAAACTGCCAGCACGAATTCCCGAGGAACACTCAGAGAC
Source organism: Pseudomonas rustica (assembly GCF_049959085.1). Lineage (NCBI taxonomy): Bacteria > Pseudomonadati > Pseudomonadota > Gammaproteobacteria > Pseudomonadales > Pseudomonadaceae > Pseudomonas > Pseudomonas rustica. The sequence goes on from NZ_CP188200.1 coordinate 5,381,311, forward strand.
TGTCTACACTACAAATCGAGCCATCGACTTCATCACCGAGCAAGGCGAGAAATCGTGGTGTTTACACCTTTCCTATATCAAACCGCACTGGCCCTACATCGTACCAGCGCCATACCACGCCTTGTACAGTACGAAATCGATTCTCGAACCGATCCGCGCGACGCCCTCCGAAGCCAGCAAACACCCCGTATACACTGCCTTTCGCCAGCATGAGGAAAGCCTCAACTTCTCCCGCGATTCAGTACGATTGACTGTAATCCCCACGTACATGGGCCTGGTCAAGCAAGTCGATGATCAACTTGGGCGTCTGTTCGATTTTCTGCAGAGCAATGGCCGTTGGGATGACACGTTGATCGTGTTCACCAGCGATCACGGCGACTTTCTAGGCGATCACTGGCTCGGCGAGAAGGAGTTTTTGCTGGAGCAGGCGGTGGGCGTACCACTGATCGTGCGCGACCCTCGGGCGGCGGCGGATTCCACGCGCGGCACGGTGGATGATCGGCTGGCGGAAACCATTGATGCGTTGCCGACGTTTCTTCAAGCGCTGGGATTGCCGGCGGCGGAGCATCGACTTGAGGGTCGTTCGTTGATCCCGCTTTTGCACGGAGAGAATCCGGACTGGCGCCGCTATGCGATCAGCGAATACGACTACGCGTTTCAGGCGCCTGCGCGGGAGCGACTGGGCCAGCCGATCGATCGTTGCCGCATGACCATGGTGCGCAGCGAACGCTGGAAATACCTGGCGTACGACGGCTTTCGGCCGCAGTTGTTTGATTTGCTGAATGATCCGCAGGAGCTGCGTGATTTGGGCGAGGATCCGGAATTCGCGGCGGTGCGCGAGGAGCATGCGGGGTATCTGTTTGAGTGGGTGCGGGGGTTGAAGCGGCGCACGACGATCAGTCATCAGGAGATTGATGGGCGTGGCCAGCGGTTTCGCTACGGTGAGCCGGAATCCGAGAAAGTCGTTCAGATCGGGGTTTGGTGATTCCGGTAGGAGCTGCGGCACGCTGCGATCTTTTGATCCTGATCTTCAAATCAAAAGATCGCAGCCTCGTTTCACTCGACAGCTCCTACAGGTATCGAGTCCGATCAGACGCCGACGATGTCCGCGCCTTTGATGGTCTGGCTACGCTGCCCATTCGCGCCCACCGGCACCTCACCCTTCAACGTCACCCGACGCACCACCCGATCCTGAGTCCCGTAATCATCAATCGCATAATGCTGCGTCGAACGGTTATCCCAGATCGCCACATCACCCGCCTTCCAGCGCCAGCGCACGGTGTTTTCCTGGCGGATCACATGGCTCTGCAGCAACCCGAACAAATGCGCCGAATCAGCCTGCGAGTAACCTTTGATGCGTTTAACGAAATGCCCCAACAACAAGCTCTTCTCGCCGCTGATCGGGTGCACGCGCACCACCGGGTGCTCGGTCTCGTAAACGGTGGAGGTGAAAACCTTGCGATAGCGCTCCAGCTTCTCTGCCGACACGTCCGGTTTCGCACTCGCGTAGTCGTACTCGTTGCTGTGCACGGCGACCAGTTTATCGGCCAGTTCGCGCAGCTCAGTCGGCAAGCCGTTGTATGCCGTCGCGGTGTTGGCCCACAGGGTGTCGCCACCGAAGGCCGGGGCCACCACCGAGCGCAGGATCGAGGCTTTCGGATAGGCGTCGACGAAGGTCACGTCGGTGTGCCAGGAGTTGGCGCGCTGACCTTCAGCGCCGTCCAGTTCGAGCAGATAACGCGTGCCTTCACGGGACGGCACGGTCGGGTGCGCCACCGGTTCGCCGAGCAAATGAGCAAAGGCTTCCTGACGCTGATCGTCGAGCTGAGTCTGTTCGCGGAAGAACACGACTTTGTACTGAACCAGTGCCTGTTGAATGGCTTCGACGGTGGCGGCGTCCAGTTCACCGGACAAGTGCACGCCACGAATCTCGGCGCCGATACGACCGGCCACCGGGTGAATTTCCAGCGCGTGGACAGCGGGTTTTACTGCGAGTGCGGCATTGCTCATGGGTAGACCCTCATCGACTGCTTACGGTTGGGCGGCAGCGAAACATTGCTCTATCTATATTCCATTTACATCTAATAGATATTCACATGCTTCGTTGACGGAATAAGAGCTTGCATTTAAAACCTCTAGCAACCCTCGTCGCAAATGCCTTCGAGCTATTTTTAGGATGCCGGAAAAGCATATGGATCTTCGCCAGTTGCGCTACTTCATCGCCCTCAACGAACACCGCAGTTTTGTCCGTGCGGCGGACGCGATGGGCATCACTCAACCGGCGTTCAGCCGCAGTATTCAAGGGCTTGAGCAGGAGTTCGGCTGCGTGCTGGTGGATCGCGGCAACAAGGATTTACGCCCCACCCCCGAAGGCCAAGTGGTGCTGCAACACGCCCTGAGCCTGGTACAAGGCGCGGCGATGCTCAGCGCGGAAGTGACGCAGATGACCAAGCTTGATGCCGGCGAAGTGCACTTCGGTTGCGGCCCGGCGCCGGCGGTGAAACTGGTGCCGAATGCAGTGGCGCAATTCATCAATGCGCACCCGAAAGTGCGCACCTGTTTTCAGGTGGATAACTGGGAAAAACTCAGCCGTGCGTTGAGCCGTGAAGAGATCGAATTTTTCATCGCCGACATTCGTCATTTCGAGGCGGATCCGAACTTTCAGACGCAAGCCCTGACACCGAAACGCGGAGTGTTTTTTTGCCGTCCGGGACATCCGTTGTTGGCCAAGGAAAGCCTGTCGACCAACGACATGTTCGACTACCCGCTGGCGACCACGCGGATCCCGCCGGGCATTCGTAAACTGCTGGCGAACCTTAGTGGCAGGATCGATTTTTCGCCGACCATCGAGACCGAGCATTTTCCGGCGCTGGTGAAAGTGGTGCTGCAATCGAATGCGATTGGCGTGGGCACGGAAGAGGCGTTTGTCGAGGACATTGCCAAGGGTTCGCTGGTGCTGCTGCACTGGCGCAATTTGCCGCAGAACCTGGAGAGCATGAATGCGCGCTGCGGGATTGTCAGCCGTACCGGGTTTCGGCTGTCACCGGCGGCGCGGGCGATGATTGAGACGTTGGTGGCGGTGGATCGAGAGGAACATCGCGTCGCTGTTTAAAGAGGATCGTTCTCACGCTCTGCGTGGGAATGTAGCCCGCGGACGCAGAGCGTCCATTGATGCATTCCCACGCAGAGCGTGGGAACGGTCGGTTCCCCTGTAGGAGCTGCCGCAGGCTGCGATCTTTTGCTTTTAGAGCTTGGCCGCTGCCAACTCCGGCGCCACCCACTCACTGACCTTGAACGGCTTGCGAATCAGTCTCTGCTGCGCCGCCAGATCGACCTTGTCCTGCAAGCTATCCAGGAACGCCGGATCCAGCGTCGACGGGAATACTTCGCTCAATTTCTGATCTTTCAGATCTTCAGTGAGGATCACCGGCGGATAACTCGCCAGCCCCGACACCAACTGCACGTACGCATCCTTGTTGCTGTCCTGCGTCAGCCATTCCACGGCCTGCTGCTGCGCCTTTAACAACTTCGCCACCGCTTCCGGATGCCCATCAACAAACTTGCCGCTGCCCACCAACACCGACTGCACACTGCCGGCCCCGCCCAAATCCTTGGTGTTGAGCGGCAACTCGGCCAAGCCCTTGATTTGCAATGCCGCCAACCCGGAACTGCCCCACGACGCATCAATCTGCTTCGCCGCCAGTGCAGCGGTCGCGCCGGTGAAGTCGAGATTAATGACCTTCAGATCCTTCTCGCTCAAGCCCTGACTGGCCAGCGCCGCGTCAAACGACAACTGGGTCGCGGTGCCCTTGAAGATCGCCACACGCTTGCCCTTCAGATCCTGCAAGGTCTTGATCCCGGAACCCGGCACCACGCCGAGATACTGCTTCACCCCGCGCGCACCGGCATTTAGCAGCCGCGTATCGAGGCCGTTGGACTTGCCAATGATCGCCGCCAGATCCCCGAGATACGCCAGATCTACCTGACCATTGGCAAACGCCTCATTGATCACCGGCCCCGCACCCTTGAAGAAATTCCACTGAATCTTGATGCCCTGATCGGCAAAGGCCTTTTCGAAGATCTGCTGATCACGCAGCACGTCGACCACACCGCCGCCACTGTGTTGAGTGCCGGCGCTCAGGTCAGGCACGGCGATGCGGATTTCCTTCAGCTCATCGGCCTGCGCCGTCAGCGTGAGAAAACCCGCCAGCGCCGGGGCGGCAAACAGACTGATGACACGTTTGAAAGGAAGGTTCATGGGTGCGGCTCCTTGATCAATACAGGCGTTAAGGAGCCGAAAGTAGGCCGAAGCAGCACCTACGCTTAAATACTATAAACGCACATTTTTATAGCTTTTAACGCTAAGCGAACAACGCCGGGGCTTGCAGCGGCGTATGCATTAACAGCATCGAAAATATTCTTCGAATGCATTGGATGCGTGTGGGCTGTAAGCCTTAAATGGTCTGGCTTATCTCCAAATAGTATTGATTTGAATATTGTTAGATCATTTTTGCATACGCCACGCAACTTGTAGGAGCCGAGCTTGCTCGCGAAGGGGCCGTGTCAGTCAACGCAACAGTCGACTGATTTAACGCCTTCGCGAGCAAGCTCTGCTCCTACAAAAGCGGTGGTTTGCCATGCAACCCGACAACGGAGGTCACCCATGGCCCGTCAATCCCTGCTCAGTTTGCCGCTGCCAGCGCCACCGCTGAAAAGCCGACGCTCCTGGCCCAGCATCAACCAACGCCTGTTGCCATGGCTGCTGCCCATCAGTCTGTTCGCTCTATGGTGGCTGGCCGCGCGCAACCAATGGATGAGCGAGCAGATCCTGCCGGCGCCGTCGCTGGTGTGGAACAGCGCCGTCGAGCTGTCGCAAGGCGAGCTGTGGAGCCATTTGTGGATCAGCCTGCAACGCTTGTTCTGGGGTTTGCTCGCAGGGATTTCCGCCGGTGCAGTGCTGGGTGCTGCGCTGGGTTTCAGCCGCCGTCTGGAGCGTCTGATTTTCCCGACATTCGCCGGTCTGGCGCAGGTGCCAACGCTGGCGTGGATTCCGCTGTTCATGGTGTTTTTCGGCATCGGCGAAGTGTTGAAACTGGTGGTGCTGATCAAAGCCATCGTTGTCCCGGTGACCTTGCACACGCTGGTCGGCGTGCGTGACGCTCAGCCGAAACTGCGCGAAGCCGCTGCCGTGTTGCGACTGCCACCGCGCCTGCTGATCCGGCGATTGGTGCTGCCCGCCGCCCTGCCCGCGTTCATGGCCGGTGTGCGTTTGGCGCTGGCCGCTGGCTGGACATCGTTGCTCGCAGTCGAGTTGCTCGCCTCCAGCGAAGGCATCGGTTATCTCATGGTCTGGGCGCGCCAGCTGTTTATGCTCGACATCGTTTTCGTGTGCATCGTGGTCATCGGTTTGATCGGCGTGGCGATGGATCGCGGCATCGGTCTGCTGGATAAAAAGCTGGTGCACTGGCCGCACCCGGCCACTGCGGAAATTCGTCGCGGCCCGCGCTATGAAGGCTGGCAGCGTTTGCAACCGTGGCTGCTGCCGCTGGGCTTGCTCGCGCTTTGGCAACTGGCGAACGATCAACAGTGGGTCGATCCGAATATTCTGGTGAGCCCGCTGGCCGTGCTGATTACGGCGTGGGACGGTCTGCTCGATGGCACGTTGATCAACGGCATGGCCCTGAGCCTGGGTCGCACCCTCGGCGGTTTGTTGTTGGGCGGCGGACTCGGTTTGGCCCTCGGCTTGCTGCTGGGCTTGTCACGCACCAGCGAACGTGTGCTCGGCCCGACACTCGCCGCGCTGCGCCAGATCGCGATTTTCGCCTGGGTGCCGCTGCTCACCGCGTGGTTCGGTTTGGGTGAACTGGCGAAGTGGGTGTTCGTCGCCCTCGCCGCATTCTTTCCGCTGTTTATCGCCACGCAACGCAGCGTCGCCAACCTTTCGCCGCAACTCAACGAAGCCGCACAAGTGCTGCGCCTGAGCCTTGGTCAACGCCTGCGCAGACTGGTGCTGCCAGGCGCGGCACCGGGGATTTTCGCCGGTCTGCGCCTGAGCCTGATCTACGCCTGGCTCGGCACCATCGGCGCTGAATATTTCATGCCGTCCAACGGCGGCATCGGCAGCCAGATGATCGGTGCGCAACAACTGCTGCGCATGGATCTGATCATGGCGTGCATGCTCTTCGTCGGCCTCACCGGCGCCCTGCTCAACCTTATTGGCCAACGCCTGGAAATTCGCGCGACCCGCTGGAGACACGCATGAACGCACCCATTGTCAGCTTCACCCACGTAGGCAAATCCTTCGACGTCGACGGTTTCGAACTGGAGGCGATTCGCGAATTCAACCTGGACATCGCCGAGGGCGAATTCGTCGCCATCGTCGGTTCCAGCGGCTGCGGCAAATCCACCTTGCTGCGTTTGTTGGTGGGTCTTGATACGCAATTTCGCGGGCAGATCACCGTCGATGGCAAAGCCGTCAGCGGCATCGGCGGCGAGCGTGGCATTGTCTTTCAGGAGCACCGCTTGTTTCCGTGGCTGACTGTCGCCGACAACATCGGCCTCGGCTTGGTCAACGAGCCGTTGAGCGCTGCACAAAAGCAAAAACGCATCGACGATTTCATCGATCTGGTCGGCCTGCGCGACTTCACCCGCGCCTATCCGCACCAGCTCTCCGGCGGCATGGCACAACGCGTGGCGATTGCTCGCGGCCTCGTCGCCAGCCCGCGCATTCTGCTGCTAGACGAACCGTTCGGCGCGCTCGATGCGCTGACCCGCCAGCAAATGCAGGACGAGCTGTTGGCGATACGCAACCGCGCGAAAATCACCACCATCCTCGTCACCCACGACGTCGAAGAAGCGATCTTCCTCGCCGACCGCGTGGTGGTGATGGAGCCGCGTCCGGGGCGGATCAAGCAAGTGGTCGACATCGCCCTGCCCCATCCGCGCCAGCGCAGCAGTTTCGACTTCCATCAGTTGCGTGAAGAACTGCTGCACGAACTGACAAGTGATGACCATTACCAACCGAGCGTGCCGGTGCAGATCCGCGATCTGCCGCTGACGTTCATTGCCTGCTGAACAGGAGTTTCGCAATGCCGCAACGTCCCAATTTTCTGGTGATTCTGGCCGACGATCTCGGCTTCTCCGATATCGGCGCGTTCGGCGGCGAAATCGCCACGCCGCACCTCGATGCCTTGGCCAATAATGGCCTGCGCCTCACCGATTTTCATACCGCACCGACCTGCTCGCCGACCCGTTCGATGCTGCTCACCGGCACCGACCACCACATCGCCGGCATCGGCACCATGGCCGAGACGCTGACCCCGGATCTGATCGGCAAACCGGGTTACGAGGGTTACCTCAACGACCGCGTCGTCGCCTTGCCCGAGCTGCTGCGCGAGGCCGGTTATCAAACGTTGATGAGCGGCAAATGGCACCTCGGTTTGAAAGCTGAACTGGCGCCGCATGCGCGGGGTTTCGAGCGCTCGTTTTCGCTGCTGCCGGGCGCGGCCAACCACTATGGTTTCGAGCCGACCTACGACGAGCAAACCCCCGGCCTGCTGAAATCCACCCCGGCGCTGTACATCGAAGACGACACCTTCATCGACGAATTGCCGAAGGATTTCTATTCCTCCGATGCCTTCGGCGACAAGTTGCTGCAATACCTCAAGGAGCGTGATCAAACCCGGCCGTTCTTCGCTTACCTGCCATTCTCCGCACCGCACTGGCCGTTGCAGGCGCCCGCTGACATCGTCGAAAAATACCGTGGCCGCTATGACGCCGGCCCGGAAGTGTTGCGCCTTGAACGGCTGGAAAAACTCAAAGCCCTCGGCCTGATTGAGCCAGACGTCGAGCCGCATCCACTGATTCAGTTGACCAAACAGTGGGACGCGTTAAGCGACGAGCAAAAGCAGATTTCCGCGCGGGCAATGGAAGTCTATGCAGCGATGGTCGAGCGCATGGACTGGAACATTGGCCGGGTCGTCGATTACCTGCGCCAGCAGGGGCAACTCGACAACACGTTCATCCTGTTCATGTCCGACAACGGTGCCGAAGGCGCGCTGCTTGAAGCGTTCCCGAAATTCGGCCCGGAACTGGTGACGTATCTCAGCCAGCACTACGACAACAGCCTCGACAACATTGGCCGGGCCAACTCTTACGTCTGGTACGGGCCGAATTGGGCGCAGGTGGCGACCGCGCCGTCACGGCTGTTCAAAGCGTTTACCACCGAAGGCGGGATTCGCGTGCCGGCGCTGCTGCACTATCCGCAGCTGGCGATCAAAGGACAGATCAGCCATGGCTTCGGCACGGTGATGGACATCACGCCGACGATTCTCGATCTGGCCGGTGTGCGTCATCCGGGCAAGCTCTGGCACGGCAAACCGGTGGCGCCGTTGCGTGGCAAATCGTGGCTGGGGTTCTTGTCGGGCGAGACTGCGCAGGTGCACGACGAGCACACGGTGACGGGTTGGGAATTATTTGGGCGAAGGGCGATTCGGCAGGGATCGTGGAAAGCGGTGTGGATCCCCGGGCCAGTGGGGCCGGCGACCTGGCAGCTTTATGATTTGAGCAGCGATCCGGGGGAGATTCATGATCTGGCGCTGAGTCAGCCGGAGAAGCTCAGCGCGTTGATCGGGCATTGGCAGCAGTATGTCGAGGAGACCGGGGTGATTTTGAGTGAGTCGCCGTTTCAGCCAGATTGATGCTGCCTGAAATACCGCATTCGCGAGCAGGCTCGCTCCCACAGGGAACCGCATTCCAAATGTGGGAGCGAGCCTGCTCGCGAAGAGGCCTTTGCAGTCAACCGTTATGCCTGAGCGATACGCACCTCTTCCTGCGCAACCGCATCTTTGCGAACAAACCGGTTCGCCCGCCCAAACGTCCCAAAATCATTAAACCTCACCCCCATCTCACGCATCACCTTATGCGCCACCGGCACGGTCATCTGGCGGATATAAAACGGTTCCTTCACCACAAAATGATGAATCCCGTGACTACTGCCAAAGTTGAAGCAGAACGCCTGCAACGGCCACAACCACCAAGGGTTCAACACCTGACACTGCTGCAGCACGTTACCCAGTTCAACATCGCCGTAGTAATGCATGTTCGAGCTGATGAAGTGCAGGCAAAACGTACGCAAAACATTCGGGCCGATGATCACCACAGCGGCGATATCGATCACCTGCATCACCGACAACGTCGTCGCTGACCATTCAATCGGCGCGCCCAGCAGATACGCGATGCCATTGGCCGCATGGAAACCGAGAAACACATACCACGCACCCCAATGCACCAGCGCCAGCGGCGCGTAAACCTTTAACGTGCGTTTGATGATGCTGAACTTGTGCGCCCAGGTCTTGGCTCGCAGCATGCGGATAAACGCCGACATCACGTTGTCGCCAACCATCAGCAAACGTGCAAAACCCCACGGCTCGCCGTTGGTGATCGCGCGTTCTTCCATATCGGTTTCAGTGCCGGAAACCTTGTGGTGATTGAGGTGCAGATGCCGACGAATCCACGGATTGATCGTGCTCGGCCGCGCCAGCCACACCAGGCCCATCATCAAATTGTGCGGCACGCGTTGCTTGCGGAAATACATGCTGTGGATCAGGTCGTGCTCCAGCTCATGGGTCAGCGAAGCAAAAAAAGCATTGAGCAACAGGCATGCCCACCACGCCATATGGCCGGTGATGTACAGCGTCGCCGAGCCGATCATCCCGATCAGGGCAAAGGCCAGAATCCCCGCCCCAAGCGCATCCTGATGCTTGAGAATCGGGTAGCGCTCACGCAATTCGACGCCTTTGGCCAGCACCACTTCGCGAATATGTGCTGATCGCTGGGCCGCATTGTGTCGCTGGGGACTTGCAGAAGTACCGTCCATGCTTCCATCCTCGGGTTTATGATGTTCGCATCGTGCCTCGCCAGTGCTTCAATTGCGGTAGCCGAGAACGCCAACCTGTTGACCGGAAGCGCCAATCAGCATGAAGGAACCGACCTCCCTCGCCAGTTGGACCCGTGCCTTGCGCAAGCAACTCGATGCGCTGGGACTGGACAGCATTGCCCTGTGCCAACAGGCCGGGCTCGACCCGAATTTGATGGACGACCCCAACGCGCGCTATCCACTGTCCGGCACCACGCGCCTCTGGGAAATCGCCGTGCAGGTCAGCGGCGACCCGGCGATTGGTTTGCGCGTGTCGCGGTTCGTCAGCCCGACCACGTTCCATGCGCTCGGTTATGCGCTGGTCGCCAGCGGCAGTTTGCGTGAAGTGTTTGAACGCATCGTGCGCTATCACCCGGTGGTCAGCGATGCGCTGGAACTGGAACTGAGCCGCAGCGACGACCGCTATCAATTCCGTCTGAAAATTCCGTCAGGCAATCCGGCGCCAGCCTTCGAAGCCATCGACGCGTTCACCGCGATCTACGTGCGCACTTGCCGCAATCGCCTCGGCCGCGACTACGCGCCACTCGCCGTTTACCTGCGCCGTCCGGAACCAACCGACGCGCACCAATGGCACAAAGTCTTCCGCGCCCCGGTGCATTTTGGTTGTGCCGAGGATCGTCTGGAGTTCGCCCTCGTCGACTTCGACAGCCACCTCGACGACGCCAACCCGGAACTCGCTGAACACAATGAGGCAGTGCTCAAACGCACCATGGCCCAGCTCCAGCCGCTGACCTGGGAGCGCAAGGTGCGCGATGCCATCGAAGAACAATTGCCGGAAGGTGAGCCGAGCGCTGAGCGTATTGCTCAAGCGTTGCATTTGAGTTTGCGCAGCTTGCAAAGGCATCTGGCGGATGAAGGTTGTCGCTTCGACACACTGCTCAACGAGAGCCGCGAGAACCTGGCGCTGTTGCACCTGCGGGATCCGCAGTGTTCGTTGAGTGAGGTGAGTTATTTGCTCGGGTTCGCCGATACCAGCAGCTTCAGCCGCGCGTTCAAGCGCTGGACGGGGATGACGCCGGGGCAGTTTCGCGATGGGTTGCGCTGATCGTCAGCCTTTAGCCAGACTGCGTTCCATACCGGATGACCATTGTTCGATCATCGCAGCACCCATCGCGGCGAACGCCGGATGACTGGCGCCGTACTCCGCCATTTCGCCCATTGCCACCTGCATACCGTTAGCGACTTGCTGCAGTAATTCATTGCAACGCGCCTCCGTCAGATTGCAGGCCGTACGACCGAACCGCATCAGCATTTTGTGCTTGGGCCAAGCCTTCGAGCCACCCAAGAGCAACGCCATACTGTCGTTCTTTATGTAGACCGATGTGGTGATGATGTCGTATGCGGGCGCGAGTCTGATTGTCGATTCCTCGCCGCAGCTTTCGTAAAGCACGCCGAAGTTTTTGAGATGAGCGTCGCCGTTTTTCACGCCTGCGGACAAAGCCACAATCTTGAAAAATGCTTCCAGCGCCAGATTGAGCAATGCAGGCGAAACAAACGCTTTGATCTGCCGGGCCGCGCCTTCGTAAGAGCCGTCGTATTTGGCTTTCGACGGCCAACCGTTGAGCACGCAGAAGTCCTCAAAACCCAGGTAGCCCGTAGCGCTCAAATCAAAGCGCTCGATAACCAGAAACCTGCCATGTTCGCTGAGCTCGAAGTTCGGCACGTCTAGCCCGCAGTGTTGCGCGGCACGCATGCAGAAGTATTCGTTGGTCGCCAAGTGCGGATATTCATCAGCCCGAAAAGCTTTGACCAAATGGGTCGATCCCCGATGCGTCAGACGATCAATCGCAGCCGCACTGTCACGTACCAGCACTTTAGGCTGCACCCCGGACACTCCGGAATACTGGCCATAGGTTTGCAACAGATCCTCGAACAGGCCTTGCGCACCATCGTGCACCAGCAGATCGGCCAGCGACGTTTCAGGCGGGCGATCCGTCATCGATGGGCTGGCAATGGATAACCGACCGAGCTGATAGGGGCCGACAATGGCCAGCAATGCAAAGTCATCGAAGCCGCGAACTGCTTTGCTGAAACGCCGAACCAGCTCATCACGAAGGGCGCCTTCGGGCAGATTCATCTCGAAAACCGGATGAATGCCATGCTCCCAACGATAACTCTCCAGGCGGGACGGCATTGTCAGTGACACGGCATTTTCAGCACTGATTTCTTCGCGGTAACTGAAGACGCTGTCGACTCGATCTTGCCCGCGCGCCAACGTTCCCACCGCTTGCCCGCCGACACAGACATTTAATCGATCTGACGACTCAATCATGGAAGTTGACCTTTTGCAGCGTATCGAGTGTCGGTCGACGAGACTGACGCGGAACCGCAGTCAGCTCATAGCCAAAACCGTTGAGGATCGCTTCGACTTTGCGTAGGCCGATTTCCGAAATAGTGTTGTTTTCGATCCCCGAAATCGTCGCGCGGCTCATTCCGTATTGCTGAGCCAGTGCCTGCTGGGTCATTTTGTTCGCCTTGCGCAGGGCTTTGATCAACTCGCCAAGCTGTTCCATAGAGCTTCCTGCATCAAATATGGTGCAAATTTAGATATATGCTTAATTTGCATCGCATTTGATGCATTCACTGAAGAAGATTAGCCTAGTTCCCAGTGATCACGAAGCAATTACTTGCTCACCACAAACCCCAGCTCAAAAACAGTGCCGTCAGCATCACTACTCACCCGCACCTGTCCCCCATGCAACTGCATGATCGACTGCACGATCGCCAACCCCAAGCCACCCGAATCCCCCGGTTCTGCCCGTGAAGGATCGACGCGGTAGAAACGGTCGAACAGTTTGCTCAGATGCGCCTGCGCAATCGCCGGGCCATGGTTGTGCACTTGCAACCAGCACTCACCCGACTCGTCGCGGCGACGCAGACTGATCACCGATCCTTGATCGGCATGACGCACGGCATTGGCCAGCAGATTGCCGAGCGCCCGTTGCAACAATTGCTGATCGGCAAGCAGTTCACCGTGCAGTTGATTGTCCAGCCGCACGTCACGGTCATCCGCCAAGGCTTCAAAGTAATCACACAGCTCACCGCCAACGCTGTGCAAATCCAGGGTTTGCAGATTCAGCGCGCGTTCGGCCTGTTCTGCACGGGCAAGGAACATCAGGTTTTCCGCCATGCGCTTCAGCCTTTCGAACTCTTCCATGTTCGAGGCCAGCACTTCCTGATATTCCTCGGTGCTGCGCGGATGATTCAGCGCCTGGCCGTTACTGGCGAGCAAGGTGTGCAACGGCGTGCGGATTTCGTGGGCGAGGTCGGCGGAGAACTGCGACAGGCGCTGCACGCTGTCGTCCAGCCGCGCGAGCATGCCGTTGAGCGCCTGCACCGGTTCAAGCAATTCTGCCGGCGTGCCATTGGCAGGTAGGCGTTGATCAAGGCTACGCAGATCGATGCCGCGCACCGCTTCGCTCAACTGCCGCAACGGTTGCAGGCCCCGGCGCAGCAAGAGCAAGCCCAAGGCAAAAGCGAGCAACGCACCGAGGCCAACCGACAGGTACAAGCGCATGCGATAACTGCCGAGCATCTGCTCACGCTCGCTCAGCACTTTGCCGGCAATGACCGTCAGCGGCTCGCCGTTCGGCCCCTGCGCTTCGCCGGACAACAGCGCCAGTTCAGCACCGTCCGGCGCTTGCCACGTGAGTACATCGGGACGCTGCGGCGTTTGCTCGCGGGGGATGGCGTTCAGTGCGGGCAACTCGCGTTGCCGTGGATTGATCGCGATCACGCTCGATCCGTCGGCGCGGCGCACCAGCAACAGGCTGTCGAGATTGCCGAGCATGTTCTGATACAGCCGAGGCCGCGCCTGCAAAGCGCCGAGGCTGTCGCTGTCGGCGAGCAAGGCGCGCACTTGCTCCAGTCGACCGAGCAACGCGAGGTCGTCGCGGTAGGCGATTTCCGAGGCCAGCGAGCGGTAGAGAAACACGCCAATCGCGCTCAGCACCAAGGCGCAAACAATCGCGAACGCCAGCGCCAGTCGCCAGGCGATCGACTTAGAGCGCATCGTCCGGCGCTTCCAGTTGATAACCGACACCGCGCACGGTGTGGATGAGTTTGGGCATGTACGGATCATCGACTTTAGAGCGCAAACGCCGCACGGCGACTTCGACCATGTTGGTGTCGCTGTCAAAATTCAGGTTCCACACCTGCGAGGCGATCAGCGTGCGCGACAGCACTTCGCCCTGGCGACTGGCGAGCAATTGCAGCAGGGCGAACTCCTTGTTGGTCAGGGCGATGCGCTGGCCATTGCGGCTAACGCGGCGGCGCAGCACATCGATTTCCAGATCGGCGATGCTGTACGACTCGGCTTCGCGCATCGGCCCGCGGCGCAGCAAGGTGCGCACGCGCGCGAGCAGTTCGGCGAAGGCGAAGGGTTTCAGCAAGTAATCGTCGGCGCCCAGTTCGAGGCCGCGCACACGGTCTTCGATGGCGTCCTTGGCGGTGAGAAACAGCACCGGCGTGGCGCCGCGCTGGCGAATCAGCTGCAGCAGTTGCCAGCCGTTGAGGCCGGGCAGCATCACGTCGAGGATGATCAGGTCATATTCCTGCTGCTCGATAAAGTAGCGCCCATCGAGACCGTTGAGCGCCACGTCCACGGCAAAACCCGACTCGCCCAGGCCCTTGGCGAGGAAATTTGCGGTTTTGGCTTCATCTTCTACGACCAGCAAACGCATGGCACACCTCGATTGATAGGCACACAGGCTAGGCGCCTTCGGCGACGTTGCCCATTACAAACTTGTAATCCAACTGACGAGGTTCTGACGAAGACCGCCGATTAAGGTGACGGCCTTCGCTTCTGGAGCTTGTCCATGACCCTGAAATTCTTGCTCGCCAGCCTGACCCTCGGCCTCAGCGCCGGGGTTTACGCCAGCCCGGAACTGCCGCGTCACGCTGACCTCGACCTGAAAACCGCACGTCTGCTCGCCGACACCGCCATGACCAATTGCACCGGCACGGTGTCGGTGCTCGATCGCGGCGGCAACTTGCTGGTGACCTTGCGCGGCGACGGCGTCGGCCCGCATAACACCATTGCCAGCCAACGCAAGGCGTACACCGCGCTGTCGACCAAAACCGCCACCCGACTGTTCGCCGAGCGTGCTCGCAGTAACCCGGAAACCGCCAACCTCAACACCCTCGACGAATTGTTGTTGCTCGGCGGCGGTATTCCGCTGTTCCTCGGCACTGAACTAGTGGGCGCGATGGGCGTGGCCGGTTCCGGCGGCGGTGAGCAAGACGAAAACTGTGCAATCAAGGCGGCCGAGAAAACCGGCCTGGCCACCACCCGTTCCCAATAAGGAGATGCATCGATGAATACTTTGCGCATGACTTTCGCAGCGCTCGGCCTGAGCGCTTTCTCAAGCCTGGCGCTGGCCGCTGGCAACCCGTTGAGCGTGCACGTGCTCAATCTGGAAAACGGCCTGCCGTCGCCGGGCATCAACGTGACCCTGGAGAAACATGTCGGTCAGGACTGGCAGCCGCTGGCTCAGGGCACCACCAATGAACAAGGACGCATCGCCGAGCTGTTCCCGGCCAAGCAGCCTTTTGAGGCGGGTGAATACCGCGTGGTGTTCAAGACTGGCGAGTACTTCAAGAAGGTCAAGCACGACACGTTCTTCCCGGAGATTCCGGTGATCTTCGAGGTAAAACAGACCGATCAGCATTACCACATCCCGCTGCTGCTGAGCCCGTACGGTTTCTCGACCTATCGCGGTTCCTGAGCCCTACACAAATCCCCCTGTAGGAGTGAGCCTGCTCGCGATAGCAGTCTGTCAGTTGATCAATCTGTGACTGACAGACCGCTATCGCGAGCAGGCTCACTCCTACAATGGTTCGGTGTTAGATCCTAGATCGTGGCCAAGGCGCGCAACCGCGTGGCGTCAAGGATTTCGATTTCGCCATACCCGAGCCCGATAATCCCCTGCCCCTGCAAATCCTTGAGAATCTGGTTGGTGGTCTGCCGCGACAGCGACAGCATTGATGCCAACTGCTCCTGCGGCAGTTGCAGCACCCGGCGTGGCGCGTCGAGTTCGCCGTAGCCTTCGGCGATCATCAACAAGCGATGGGCCAGACGTGCCGGGGCTGGCAGCAGGCTCAGTTGTTCCAGATTGATAAAGGTCAGGCGCAGTTTGTGGCTCATCAGCAGCGCCAGATGTCGCCAGTACACCGGGTTCTCATCCAGCAATTTCAGCAACGTCGCCTGCGGGATATTCAGCAGCGTACACGGCCCGACTGCATACGCATCATGGGTACGCGGCTGCCCGTCGAACAGGCAGATTTCGCCAAACCAGTGCGGCGCCTCCACCAGACTCAACAGCGCCTCTTTGCCCTGCTCACTCACCGCACCAATGCGCACCGCGCCCTCAAGCACCGCGTACAAACCGCACGGCGCATCACCACGCTGAAACAAGCGCTGCCCTGCCGTCAGCCGCCGCTCCCGGGCCGCCGCCAGCAAGCTATCCTGAAAGGACACCGGCAGATGACTGAACCACTGGCCGCTCATCAGCCGTGAACGAATTTGCATAAACACTCCTGGATTGTCGCCTGCCTGACAGAGCGAACCCTGATCCCGAGGGATGATGTGATCAACCCTACCGGAGGAAAACAATGAAAAGCCTCGTCGACCATCTCAGTCAATACGCCGCCTACCACCGTGATCCGCGCAACATCGCCAGCCACTTTATCGGCATTCCGCTGATTGTGGTGGCGGTGGCGGTTTTGTTGTCGCGGCCGGAATGGTCGCTTGGCGGCTTGTGGATATCTCCAGCCGTTATCGTGGCGCTGGCCTCGGCGTGGTTTTACCTGAGACTGGAAGTGAAGCTCGGCGTATTGATGACCGCGCTGATGGGCCTGTCGGTCTGGGCCGGGCACGTCTTGGCGCAGCAGAGCACCATGGTCTGGCTGAGCAGCGGCTTGGCGATGTTTGTGGTGGGCTGGGTGATCCAGTTTGTCGGGCATCACTATGAAGGACGCAAACCGGCATTTGTCGATGATGTGTCGGGGCTGATTGTCGGGCCGTTGTTTGTGGTGGCCGAACTGGCGTTCATGCTCGGGATGCGGCATGAGTTGAAAGAGCAGATCGAGGCGCGGGCGGGGGTTGTGCGAGTTAATCCGAACGGCAAAGCGGCGGCTTAGGCCGCTTGAAAGATCGCAGCCTGCGGCAGCTCCTACAGTGGGTTTCCGATCGTTCCCACGCTCTGCGTGGGAATGCCGCCATGGACGCTCCGCGTCCACTGTGACGCGGAGCGTCACGGGATGCGTTCCCACGCAGAGCGTGGGAACGATCAGTTAAAGGCTGGCGACTTTCTGCCAGACCTTCGGCTTGAAGAACAGGGTTTCACCCTTGGCCAAGCCGATCAAGCTGTCGTGGTCTTTCACCACTTCGGCCTCGATCAAATCCGTCTGCCCCTCAACCTTCAACGTCACCCGCGTGGTCGCGCCCAACGGCCGGATATCGCGCACCTCTGCCGCATGGTGATCCTCCAGCTCATGCCTCGACAACGACACCTCATGCGGACGGAACAGCACGTGATTGTCGTCGCTCAGCAGCAAGCGGTTCGAATCGCCGAGGAAGTGATAAACGAAATCGCTGGCCGGGTTTTCGTAAACGTCGCCCGGTGAACCGATCTGCTCGATCACACCCTTGTTCATCACCACGATACGGTCAGCAACCTCCATCGCCTCTTCCTGGTCGTGGGTCACGAACACCGACGTCAGGTTGATGTCTTCGTGCAGACGCGCCAACCAGCGGCGCAATTCCTTACGCACCTTGGCATCGAGGGCGCCGAACGGCTCATCCAGCAGCAACACTTTCGGCTCCACCGCCAAGGCACGGGCCAAAGCGATGCGCTGGCGCTGACCACCGGACAACTGCTCCGGATAACGATCCGACAACCAATCCAGCTGCACCATGTTCAGCAGTTCGTGAACCTTGACCGCGATCTGGCTTTCGCTCGGGCGCTGGTTTTTCGGTTTCATGCGCAGGCCGAACGCGACGTTGTCGAACACGGTCATGTGGCGGAACAACGCGTAATGCTGGAACACGAAACCGACGTTACGATCACGCACATCGTGGCCGGAAACGTCTTCACCGTGGAAAACGATGTTGCCGTTATCCGGGGTTTCCAGACCGGCAATGATCCGCAGCAGCGTGGTCTTGCCGCAGCCCGACGGGCCGAGCAGCGCGACCAGTTCACCGCTGTGAATGTCCAGGCTGATGTTGTCCAGCGCCTTGAACGCATTGAAATTCTTGCTGACGTTACGTACTTCGATCGACATGAATTATTCCTCCGCGGCGCTGGCGCGCAGGCGGTTGATACGGTTTTCGCTCCACTGCTTGGCCAGCAGGATGAAGAGCGCCAGGATCAGCAACAGGCTCGCCACGGCGAACGCGGCCACGTGGTTGTATTCGTTGTAGAGGATCTCGACGTGCAGCGGCAAGGTGTTGGTCACCCCGCGAATGTGCCCGGAGACCACCGACACCGCACCGAATTCACCCATGGCCCGCGCAGTACACAGCACCACGCCATAGATCAGGCCCCACTTGATGTTGGGCACGGTGACATGCCAGAACATCTGCCAGCCATTGGCGCCGAGCAGTCGCGCGGCTTCTTCTTCCTGCGTGCCTTGTTCCTGCATCAGCGGGATCAGCTCACGGGCCACGAACGGCACGGTGACAAAAATCGTCGCCAGTACGATGCCCGGCAAGG
Organism: Pseudomonas rustica; assembly: GCF_049959085.1. Taxonomy (NCBI): domain Bacteria; kingdom Pseudomonadati; phylum Pseudomonadota; class Gammaproteobacteria; order Pseudomonadales; family Pseudomonadaceae; genus Pseudomonas; species Pseudomonas rustica. The sequence goes on from NZ_CP188200.1 coordinate 5,399,962, forward strand.
CGAAAACGATCTGGATGTCGTGATCCTGCAACCACGGCCCGAACAGGCCTTGCGCGCCAAACATCAGCACGTAGACCAGACCGGCGATCACCGGCGACACCGAGAACGGCAGGTCGATCAGCGTCACCAGCATGCTCTTGCCGCGGAACGAGTACTTGCTCACGCACCATGCGGCGCTGACGCCAAACACCAGGTTCAGCGGCACCGAAATCAGCACGGCGAACACGGTGAGTTTCAGTGCCGACAGTGCGTCCGGTTCAAAGATCGCGGTGAAAAATGCGCCGAGGCCATTCTTCAAACCCTGCGATACGACGATGAACAACGGCAGCAGCAGAAACAGGAAAAACACCAGCCAGCCAAGACCGATCAGCACTCTGCGCGAAGTGGCACTGCCACGGCGTGCAGCGTTGGCCGAAGAGGCGGCCGCAATAGACGATTGGGACATTGTTCGCGCCTCCTTATGGGGTTTCGATGCGCCGCTGCAGCAAGTTGATCAGCAGCAACAGTACGAAGGAAACCACCAGCATCAACACGCCGATAGCAGTGGCGCCGGTGTAATCGTATTGGTCGAGTTTGACCATGATCAGCAGCGGCAGGATCTCGGTTTTCATCGGCATGTTGCCGGCGATGAAAATCACCGAACCGTATTCGCCAACGCCACGCGCGAACGCCAAGGCAAAACCGGTCAGCCAGGCGGGCAGCAGCGCGGGGACGAGGATGTGGCGGAACACCTGCAGGGGTTTCGCACCGAGGCACGCGGCGGCTTCTTCGACTTCACGAGGGATGTCGGCCAGTACCGGCTGCACCGTACGCACCACGAATGGCAGTGTGACGAAGGTCAGCGCAAGGGTGATACCGAGCGGGGTGTAGGCGATTTTGAAACCGAGGTCGGCAGCGAATTGCCCGACCAGGCCGGCCGGCGCATACAGCGCAGTCAATGCGATACCGGCAACGGCGGTCGGCAGCGCGAACGGCAGATCGATCATCGCGTCGATCACCTTGCGCCCCGGGAACGTGTAACGCACCAGCACCCAGGCCAGCAGCGTACCGATGATGCCGTTGATGATCGCGGCACACAGCGCGGTGCCGAAGCTCAGCTTCAATGCCGCCAGCACGCGCGGTGCGGAGATGATCGCCCAGAACTGATCCCAGGTGAGTTGAGCGGCGTGGACGAACATCGCCGCCAGCGGGATAAGCACAATCAGGCTGAGGTACACCAAGGTGTAACCCAGCGTCAGCCCGAAGCCGGGTATGACGGGGGAGATACGACGCGACATAAAAGTCCTTGGTTGTGTGGCGAGGGAGCTTGCTCCCGCTGGACTGCGCAGCAGTCCCTACTTCTTATGAGCGCTGCGCACTCAAGCGGGAGCAAGCTCCCTCGCCACAATGAGTCCGGGGTCTGCTCAGATTACTGCGCCTGATAAATCTGGTCGAACACGCCACCGTCGTTGAAGAATTTCGGTTGCGCAGTTTTCCAGCCGCCGAAGTCCTTGTCGATGGTCACCAGATCCAGTTTCGGGAACTGCTGGGCGTATTTGGCGGCGACTTCTTTGTCACGCGGACGGTAGAAGTTTTTCGCGGCAATTTCCTGACCGGCCGGGCTGTACAGGTGTTTCAGATACGCTTCGGCGATCTGCTCGTTGCCCTTCTTCTCGGCGTTTTTGTCGACCACGGCCACTGGTGGCTCGGCGAGGATCGACAGCGAAGGCACGACGATGTCGAACTTATCGGCGCCGCCATCTTCTTTCAGGGCCAGGAACGCTTCGTTTTCCCAGGCCAGCAACACGTCGCCCTGACCGTTGTTGACGAAAGTAATGGTCGAACCGCGCGCACCGGTGTCGAGGATCGGCACGTGCTTGAACAGGGTCTGTACGTATTCTTTAGCTTTGGCTTCGTCACCGCCGTTGGCTTTCAGGCCATAGGCCCACGCGGCGAGGAAGTTCCAGCGTGCGCCGCCGGAGGTTTTCGGGTTCGGGGTGATCACCGAGACGTCGTTCTTGACCAGATCGCCCCAGTCCTTGATGCCTTTCGGGTTGCCCTTGCGTACCAGGAAGACGATGGTCGAGGTGTACGGCGTGCTCGCTTCCGGCAGACGCTTCTGCCAATCGGCCGGCAGGGTCTTGCCGAGTTTGGCGATTTCATCGATGTCGCCGGCCAGGGCCAGAGTCACCACGTCAGCGCGCAGACCGTCGATCACTGCACGACCCTGCTTGCCCGAACCGCCGTGGGATTGCTGGATTTTCACGGTGTCGCCGGCATGATCTTTCTGCCAGAACTTGATGAATTCAGCGTTGTAGTCCTGATACAGCTCGCGCGTCGGGTCATACGACACGTTGAGCAGCTCGTAATCCTTGGCAACCGCGGAACCGGCAAACACAGCACTGGCCAGGGCGGCCAAAGCGTAACGGCGAATCGACGACATGGTGAAAGCTCCTGGAATTCGGGTGGTGGCTTTTTTCTTATGTATTTCGTAAATCGTGGTGCCGGTTCAAAGATCGCAGCCTTCGGCAGCTCCTACACACACAGCCCCCTGTAGGAGCTGCCGCAGGCTGCGATCTTTTGATCTTCACTCAGCCCGGTTGCTTACCCGGTTGCTGCAAACGGAATTTCTCTTTGCGTTCGATCTGCACGACTTGCGCGTTGTGCACAGTGATCTCCACCGCGCCAAATCGCAGATCGCGCAGAGCGCTCTGGATTTCACGCAAGATGGTGCTTTCGTCCTGACCGTCAACGCTGCGAAGGGATGCGCTCATGGTGCTGCTCCTTTGAATGGGATATGCCTGGCAGTGGGCGGCACTGCGTTCGGCGTGGGAGCAATATAAGAGAGGCGCGGATATTCTTAAAAAGACTATTTAAGAATGTTTATATAACTGAAAAACATTATGTGGCGGGGCAAGGGTTTGCAGCCTGTTGAAGCAAAAGATCGCAGCCTTCGGCAGCTCCTACACAATTACTGTAGGAGCTGCCGAAGGCTGCGATCTTTTGATCTTTAACCAATCAATGGTGCGCAATCCCAATCAATCTCAACCGCTGGAACCGGCCGCCCAAACCAATACCCCTGCCCCAACTCACACTCTTGCTCCAGCAAAAACACCGCCTGCTCCGCCTGCTCGATCCCTTCAGCGTGCACCTGCATACCCATGCTGCGCGCCAGCGCGATGATGACCCGGACAATCGCTGCGTCATCCTCGTCCCACGGCAGCCCGGCGACGAAACCCTGATCAATCTTCAGCTTCTGCACCGGCAAGCGCTTGAGCCGCAACAGCGACGAATAACCGGTACCGAAATCATCAATCGCCAGACGAATCCCCAACTCACGCAAGCGGTGCATCTGCTCCAGCGCCACTTCCGGATCGTCCATCACCGCGCTCTCTGTAACTTCCAGCTCCAGATACGCCGGATCCAGCCCAGTATCGCGCAGCACCTGTGCCACTTGTTGATACAGCTCACGCCGCGCAAACAATCGCGACGAAACATTTACCGCAACAAACGACAGCACCACCCCGGCCCGCTGCCACTCGCACATCTGCTGACAAGCCTGCTGCATCACCCAGGCATCAATTTCGGCAATCAACCCGGTGCGCTCGGCAATCGGAATGAATTCCGCCGGCGACACCAGCCCACGCTGCGGATGCTGCCAGCGCACCAGCGCTTCTACGCCGATCAGGCGACTGGTTTTCAGGTCATGCACCGGTTGGTAGTAGACGCGCAGTTCTTGCAGCTCTAGCGCCCGGCGCAGTTCAAAGGCGATTTCGACCCGTTGCTGAGCGTGAGCGGTGAGCTCTTCGGTGTACAAGGCGTAACCGTTGCGCCCGCTGTTCTTGGCTTTGAACAGTGCGGCATCGGCGTTGCGCAACAGTTGTTCCGCGCTCAAGGCATCGCTGGGGAACAGGCTGATGCCGATGCTGGCATTGATGAACAGTTCGTGGCCGTCGATGCAGAACGGTTCTTTGAAGCCATCGAGAACGCGCTGGGCCAGCGCCGCCGCTTGCGCAGGCTGTGGACAACTCTCCGCGAGCACCGCGAACTCGTCACCACCGAGCCGCGCCAGGGTGATGCCGGGGCCGAAGAGTTCCTGCAACCGCGCCGCCACCGCCTTGAGCAACCGATCACCGACGTTATGCCCGAGGCTGTCGTTGATCATTTTGAAGAAATCCAGATCGATCAGCAGCAGCGCACAGCCACGTTTGTGGGTCTGCGCAGAGGTCAGCGCTTGCTCGGCGCGATCGCTGAACAGCAGGCGATTGGGCAGATCGGTCAATGGATCGTGGTGGGCGAGGCGTTTGAGTTCGTGCTCGGAATCCTTGATCGCGGTGATGTCGGAAAACACCGCCACGTAATGGCTGACCTCTCCGCGATCATCGTGAATGACGCGGATGGTTTGCCATTGTGGATAAATCTCGCCGCTCTTACGGCGGTTCCAGATTTCGCCGCTCCACTCTTCCTGCGACGCCAACGTGGCAAACATCGCCTGATAGAAGCCCGGCGGGTGATGGCCGGATTTGAACAGGCTCGGGCGCTGACCGATAACTTCTTCACGCTGATAACCGGTGATCTCGATAAAGGCGCGGTTAACGTGGACGATCAGCCCCTGACGATCGGTGACCAACACGCCTTCGCGGGTGCAATCGAACACGGCCGCCGCCTGCCGCAGACGCTCGCGATCGGCGTGACGCTCACGCAATCGCGCTCCGATGCCGAGAAACTCACACAAACGTGCGCGCGCCAGAAAAATCAGCCCGGCGCTGACCGCCGCAAACAGATAACCGTTGATCAGTTGCCAACGAGCAAGATCGACGGAGTTATCGAAGAAATTGTTTAATAAATAATCAGAACCTTGCAACCAGACAGCGGCAAGCACGAGATAGAGCAGCGCTGCACGCAAGGCATCGCGATAAGTGGCAGACATTCGGCTGTCCATGTCCCTACAAAAAGGTTGGAATTATAGGCCAAGTAACATCCAGCGACTCTTATCTGAAAGGGCGACTGGTTTTATCTGTGTGCTTAGTGATAATGCAACGGCTGTTTTTATCTTTATCGAGGGCCCTATAGCCTATGTGGTACGAAGGTTTTCTTGGCTTGTCGGCCTGGTCTCTGGTCGCGGTCACCCTGCTGATGACCCACGTGACGATTGTAGCCGTCACCGTCTATCTGCACCGTTATTCGGCCCATCGCTCGCTGGAGCTGAATGCTGGCCTGAAACATTTCTTCCGTTTCTGGCTGTGGCTGACCACGGCGCAGAACACCCGCGAGTGGACAGCCATCCACCGTAAACACCACGCCAAGTGCGAAACCGAGGACGACCCGCACAGCCCGGTTATCAAAGGTCTTTCCACCGTCCTGCGTACCGGTGCCGAGCTGTACCGCGCCGAAGCGCAGAACCCGGAAACCCTGCGCATCTACGGCAAGAACTGCCCGGAAGACTGGATCGAACGCAATGTCTACAGCCGTTATCCGCTGCTGGGCGTGGCGATCATGGGCGTTATCGACCTGATGCTGTTCGGCACCATCGGCATCACCATCTGGGCGATCCAGATGATGTGGATCCCGGTGTGGGCCGCTGGCGTCATCAACGGTCTCGGTCACGCGGTCGGCTATCGCAACTTCGAATGCCGCGACGCGGCGACCAATCTGGTGCCGTGGGGCATCCTGATCGGCGGCGAAGAACTGCATAACAACCATCACACCTACCCGAACTCGGCCAAGCTGTCGGTGAAGAAGTGGGAGTTCGACCTCGGTTGGGCGTGGATCAAAGTCTTCAGCTTCTTCCGTTTGGCCAAGGTTCAGCGCGTTGCGCCAATTGCCCACCGTGTCGAAGGCAAGGGCAATCTGGACATGGACACCGCGATGGCGATCCTCAACAACCGCTTCCAGATCATGGCCCAGTACCGCAAATTGGTGATTGGCCCACTGGTTCAGCAAGAACTGGCCAAGGTCGATCACTCGGTGCGTCACCAGTTTCACCGGGCCAAGCGCCTGCTGTCGCGGGAAACCAGCCTGCTGGAAGACCGTCATCACTTGCGCATCCAGAACATGCTCGAGCACAGCCAGGCACTGAAGGTGATTTACGAAAAACGCCTGGCCCTGCAGCAGATCTGGGTCAAGACCAGTTCCAATGGCCACGACATGCTCGCCGCCATCAAAGAGTGGGTTCACGAAGCGGAAGCCAGCGGCATCCAGTCCCTGCGCGATTTCGCCGGCCAGTTGAAAACCTACTCCCTGCGCCCTACCGCCTAAACACCGGCCCCAAGAAGGAGCTGCCGCGGGCTGCGATGTTTTGATTCTGTTTGTTGAAATCAAAAGATCGCAGCCTCGTTTCACTCGACAGCTCCTACAGGTGTGCCGCGATGGCCGCTTGGCAGGATCCGGTAAAAACCGGGAACTTCGCCCAAAATCCCCTATCTCAAAGACACTTCGCCATCCCGGCGGGCTGTTCTGTGGCCGTTGTCGATTGCGGCACGCCCTTTGAGACTTGTGCCGATGGTCAATAACAACCAAAAAGACTCATCTTTCCCGCAGTGGCCCGAAGCCGCGCAAACCCTCATGGCCTTGATGCACGCCCAGGGCGAAGTCGCCCGTTTGAGCGAACGCGAACAGCTGTTCAGCTCGCTGCTGGTCAGTGTCAACGCGGTGCTTTGGGCGTTTAACTGGGAAACCCGTCAGGTGCTGTACGTCAGCCCCGCGTATGAACGAATTTTCGGCCGTTCCGCCGGCCTTCTCCTCGCCGACTACAACCAGTGGCGCGACAGCATTTACCCCGACGACCTCGAATACGCTGAACGCAGCCTCGCCGAAGTCCTGCACAAGGGCGCGGTGGAAGATCGCGAATACCGCATCATCGCCGCCGATGGCCAGATCCGCTGGCTCAGCGACAAATGCTTCATCAATCGTCAGGACGATACCGGCCAACCGGTGATCATCGTCGGCATTGCCGAAGACATCACCGAAAAGAAGCAGATGGAAACCGAGCTGCATCGTCTGGCAACCACCGACGTGCTGACACAAAGCAGCAACCGCCGGCACTTCTTCGAATGCGCCCACCGCGAGTTTGAAGAGGCGCGGCTGCAAGGTTCGCCGATGGCGTTTTTGCTGCTGGATATTGATGACTTCAAAGTGATCAACGACAGTTACGGCCATCCCGAGGGCGACAATGTGCTGCAACGGGTTGCCGAGTGCGGGCGCGGATCTTTGCGTCGCGGTGATCTGTTCGGGCGGATTGGCGGGGAGGAATTTGCGGCTGTGTTTCCAGGGTGCGCGCCGGACATGGCGATGCAGGTCGCGGAACGCTTGCAACAGGAGATTCAACGTCTGAGTTTCAACCACGATGGCCAGACCTTCAGCATCACCGTGAGCCAGGGCCTAACCAGCCTCACCGACGAAGATGAAAGCCTCGACAGCCTGTTCGCCCGCGCGGATGCGGCGATGTACGAAGCCAAGCGCCAAGGCAAGAACCGCATTATCTCTGCCTGAACACGAACACAAACCCTGTAGGAGCTGCGGCACGCTGCGATCTTTTGATCTTGTTTTAAAGATAAAAAGATCGCAGCGTGCCGCAGCTCCTACAGGGGAGTTGTGTGAAATGTTATTTGCGCATCCGCATCAACTCCGGCAAGCCGATCTTGAGCAGCCGTGCCGTGCGGCTTTTCGCCAATTCTTCGATGCCTTCATGCTCGGTCAGGTGCGCCATTTGCGCCGCCATGTTCATCACCAGCGCTTCACGGGAATACACCCCGCCACCGAGTTGATACACCGCCGCAATCAACTCACGCAGCTCCAGTGGCAAGCGCCAACGCGTGCGCAGTGCCGATCCATACGCCGCACCAAATTCCGCCAGCGCCTCACCAACCTCCTCCAGCTCATCCAGCGCGCCACCGGCCTGCTGCCATTCCTGCAAACAACGCAGCAACGCCAGATCACCCAACCGATGCAGCATCCCCGCGCAGTAGCAGCGCTCCTGATCCAGATCGAGCAAACGCGCCAACGTGCGCGCATATTCGGCAGTGTGCAGCGAAAGCCCCCAATAACGCTCGGCATAATCCGCCAGACACGGATCGCTGAGCCTGGCGCTACGCTTGAGCGCCAGCCCCAGAATCAAATTCATGCTCTGCCCGGTACCGAGCCGGTGCAGTGCCTGCGCCAATGTCTGCACTGGCGCGCCATGGTGTTGCGCGGCGCTGTTGGCGGCAGCGATCAACACGGCAGTGATCTGCGGATCGGTTTTTATCTCATCTTCGAGCACCTTCAGATCCAGCCCGCCAGGGTTGAGGCTGCGCTTCACCGCCACCTGCACATCGGTCATCAGCGGCGCGCCGTCGGCCTGCTCACGGCGTCGCTCGAGAAACACCGACAGCGTCATACCCGGCGCCAGCGCCGGCACTTCGCAGAACACCTCTTCCCCGGCATTGAGCAGCAACCCCTGCAAGCGCTGGGTCAGGCTTTCCATGTTCAGCGGTTTGGTCAGATACGCTGTCGGCGCCAGCGGAATCGCTTCGCGCACGCTGGCGCTGTCGTTGCGGCTGCTCATCAGAATGAACGGCAGCGGCGGATTGCGTTTGCGCTGCCGCACGCTGCGCAGCACGTTCAGACCATCGACGCCGGGCAGCTCCCAGTCAACGATGGCGAGGTCATACGGCACTTCGCTAAGCAACGACATCGCTTGTTGACCATCGGCGCACAGATCCAGCCGCGCATCGCAACGCACGTTCAGCAGCACTTGTTTGAGCAGGTCGCGCGACCACGGGTCGGCCTCGGCAATCAGCACTCGGGGTACGGCGGGTAAATCAACGGCGGTCATGCGCGCTCTCCCTTGCAATGCCTGAACCTTAGCCAATGCTGGCCTTTCGATACAGTGCTAAAGCCCCCGATGTGTTTCAAGGGGCGTAAAAAAACCCGCCGAAGCGGGTTTTTTGTCGATCAGGTCACACTGGGTGATCAGAGCTCGGAGAAGCACTCTTCGATGATCGCCAGACCTTTGTCCAGTTGCTCGTCCGGCGAGGTCAGCGGTACGAGTACGCGCAGAACGTTGCCGTAGGTGCCGCAAGACAGCAGGATCAGACCCTTGTCGCGTGCCTTGGCCACAACCGATGCCACTGCTGCAGCGTTCGGCTTGTGGCTGTCGCCGTTTTCGAACAGCTCGACCGCGATCATCGCGCCCAGCGCACGGACTTCACCGATCACCGGGTACTTGGCCTGGATAGCCTTCAGGCCAGTCACCAGACGCTCGCCGACTGCTTTGCAGCGATCAAGCAGGTTCTCTTCTTCGAACACTTCCATCACGGCCAGCGCAGCGGCGCAAGCGATCGGGCTACCGGCGTAGGTGCCGCCCAGGCCGCCTGGAGCAATGGCGTCCATGTATTCGGCCTTGCCGCAGACACCGGCCAGCGGGAAGCCGCCAGCGATGGATTTGGCGAAGGTGGTCAGGTCGGCAGCAACGCCCATCTGTTCCATGGCGAAGAAGGTACCGGTACGGCCAGCGCCAGTCTGTACTTCGTCAGCGATCAGCAGGATGCCGTGCTGGTCGCACAGAGCGCGCAGGCGCTTCATGAACTCTTTCGGCGCGACGTAGAAACCACCTTCACCCTGTACAGGCTCGATGATGATCGCGGCGATGTCTTTCGGCTCGGCGTCGTTCTTGAAGATGCGTTCGATCGAAGCGATCGAATCGTCGATGCTCACGCCGTGCAGTTCGTTCGGGTATAGCGCGCGGAAGATGCCGCCTGGCATCAGGCCCATGCCGGCCGAGTAAGGCACGACTTTACCGGTCAGGCCCAGGGTCATCATGGTGCGACCGTGGTAAGCGCCGGTGAAGGCGATCACGCCGGCACGGCCAGTGGCGGCACGGGCGATTTTCACGGCGTTTTCGACGGCTTCGGAACCGGTGGTAACCAGCAGGGTTTTCTTGGCGAAATCACCCGGGATCTTCGCGTTGATTTTTTCGCACACTTCTACGTACGGCTCGTAAGCCAGCACCTGGAAGCAAGTGTGGGTCAGCTTGTTCAGCTGTTCGGTCACGGCGGCGATGATTTTCGGGTGCACGTGGCCGGTGTTCAGTACAGCGATACCGCCGGCGAAGTCGATGAACTCACGACCTTCAACGTCAGTCACGGTAGCGTTTTTTGCCGACTCAGCGAAGATCGGGTGAATCTGGCCAACACCACGTGGAACAGCTGCGGTACGGCGGGCCATCAGTTCAGCGTTAGTCTTGCTCATTACAGTCCTCATTCGCCGCTCATCGGGCGGCGTTGTTCAAGGATTAAGCGGGAGGAAGCGACGGTGGCAGCATGCGATGATCGACTGCCACGGCGTTCCCGGCCGCAGAGAAAATTCCGGTTTGAAACGACGCAAAGGGACAGCGCTCTCGTGCCCTTTGCGTTTGCAGCGATCTTTGACCGGGCTTAGATGCCCAGGCAGAGGTATTTGATTTCCAGGTAATCTTCGATGCCGTACTTGGAGGCTTCACGGCCCAGACCCGAAGCCTTGATGCCGCCGAACGGCGCGACTTCGTTGGAGATCAGCCCGGTGTTGACGCCAACCATGCCGTATTCCAGCGCTTCCGCGACACGGAACACGCGGCCCAGATCGCGAGCATAAAAGTACGAAGCCAGACCGAACTCGGTGTCGTTGGACATCGCGATCACTTCGGCTTCGTCTTTGAAGCGGAACAGCGGCGCCAGCGGACCGAAGGTTTCTTCCTTGGCCACAGCAGCATTTTTCGGCACGTTGGTCAGGATGGTCGGTTCGAAGAAGTTGCCTTCCATCGCCTTGCCACCGGCCAGCACGGTCGCACCTTTGGCCACGGCGTCAGCAATGTGTTCTTTGACCTTGGCCACGGCTTTTTCGTCGATCAGCGGGCCAGTGGTGGTGCCGTCTTCGAGACCGTTGCCGATCTTCAGTTTGGCCACAGCCACTTTCAGCTTCTCGGCGAACGCGTCGTAGACCGAATCCTGAATGTACAGACGGTTGGCGCAGACGCAGGTCTGGCCGTTGTTGCGGTATTTGGAAATGATCGCGCCTTCGACGGCCTTATCCAGATCCGCGTCGTCGAACACGATGAACGGCGCGTTACCGCCCAGTTCCAGCGAAACTTTCTTGATGTCCTTGGCGCATTCAGCCATCAGCTGACGACCGATTTCGGTCGAACCGGTGAAGGACAGTTTGCGCACGATCGGGTTGCTGGTCAGCTCGCTGCCGATGTCGCCGGCGCTGCCGGACACCACGCTGAACACGCCCGCAGGAATGCCCGCGCGCTGAGCCAGTTCGGCCAGTGCGAATGCGGAGAACGGAGTTTGCGAAGCAGGCTTGAGCACCATGGTGCAACCGGCGGCCAGTGCCGGGCCGGCTTTACGGGTAATCATCGCGGCCGGGAAGTTCCACGGGGTGATCGCGGCGGTCACGCCGATTGGCTGCTTGATCACGATCAGACGCTTGTCTGGCTGATGACCCGGAATCACGTCACCGTAGATGCGCTTGGCTTCTTCGGCGAACCACTCGATGAACGAAGCGGCGTAAACGATTTCGCCCTTGGCTTCGGCCAGTGGCTTGCCCTGCTCGAGGGTCATCAAGCGCGCGAGGTCGTCCTGATTCTCAATCATCAGTTCGAACCAGCGACGCAGCTTGCCTGCGCGCTCTTTGGCGGTCAGTGCACGCCAGGCTGGCAGCGCTTTGTCAGCGGCTTCGATGGCACGGCGGGTTTCGGCGGCGCCCATTTTTGGCACGGTACCGAGGATTTCGCCGGTGGCCGGGTTGTTAACCTTGATCGTCTGACCGTTGTCCGCATCGACCCAAGCGCCATCAATGAAGGCTTGCTGGCGGAACAACTGGGTGTCTTTAAGCTGCATGTCGGCTTTCCTTAACAGCACCGCGGCCTGCGCGGAGCAAATTATGATTGTAGAAAGGCGCCTCGCAAGGCTGCCGTCAGGGAAATCAGTGACCGGGTGTGGCGCATCAACCGTGGACGATTCGAACCACCGGCGCTTCAACACCCGCTCAACGAGCGTTTGAAATCTCAAACGGATCGTAGGATCAAAGGGGTTAAAGGACAATAGGTCGTTCGAAAAAAAGAACAAAAACGCCGTTTTTGCCGGATTTTTCAGATCAACGAGCCAAAACCCGTTGCCGCAGCAAAACCATAGATCAACCCCGGGAAAGCGCCAAGCGAGGGTTTTGCAGGACGTTACAGCTTTAAGGAATACAGTGATTTAAGCGAACACGCGCACTGACAAACCCCAGCATGGACGCCCCGAGCCGACCTAGGTATGATGTCGCCCGCTGCACCAGTAGCTCAGCTGGATAGAGTACTGCCCTCCGAAGGCAGGGGTCGTGGGTTCGAATCCCGCCTGGTGCACCATTGATCTAAACGAGAAAGCCCCGGACTGATGAAGTCCGGGGCTTTTTTGTGGGCGATGTTTTTATGAAAAGATCGGTTGGAAATAAAATTACACGACAATCGGGTTCATTAGGCCAGCGGTTTTCGCCACACTACGTAGCCAAACCTGAGCCTTTGCGATCAATGTAAAGACTCGCCAGAACTGGTCGCGGACAGCCCAATGATTGATCAGAACGACACAGCCTATCCTGCAGCCCCTCAAGGGGAGCTTTTGCTTTTTGAAAGCTCCGAAGGCCAGGTACGCCTGGAATGTCGATTCGAGTCCGAAACGCTTTGGCTATCTCAGTCGATGATTTGTGAACTGTACGGTAAGGCCAAAGCAACCATCAGCGAACATATCAGCCATATTTTTGCCGAGGGCGAGTTGTCAGAGGATTCAGTTGTTCGGTTTTACCGAACAACTGCCGCCGACAACAAACCTTACAACGTCAAGTATTTCAGCCTGCCCTTGATTATCGCGGTGGGATATCGCGTCCGTTCCAAACGAGGAACCCAATTCCGTCGATGGGCCACCCAAGTAATCCAAGAATATCTGGTCAAAGGCTTCGCCATGGACGATGAGCGATTGAGAAACCCTCCAGTGGGGCACTCACAGGTACCTGACTATTTTGACGAGTTGCTTGAGCGCATCCGAGATATTCGAGCCAGCGAAAGACGGGTTTATTTAAGGGTGAAGGATATCTTCGCGATGGCGGCCGATTATGTGCCGTCCAACAAAGATACGACTGCGTTCTTTCAGATCATCCAAAACAAGCTTCATTTCGCCAGCACTGGCCTGACTGCCGCCGAGTTAATCTTCCAGCGCGTTGACGCCTCAAAACCCTATATGGGTCTTACCAACTTCAAGGGAGATGAAGTGCGCAAAAGCGATGTCACAATCGCTAAAAACTACCTCATCCAAGAAGAAATCAATGCTCTCAATCGCATCGTTACGATGTGGCTGGATTTCGCCGAAGACCAAGCAATGATGCGCAAACAGGTTTTTCTGCGGGATTGGCAGGAGAAGTTGAACCAGTTTTTGGAATTCAACAGCCGCCAGATTTTGCAAGGATCGGGGCACACAAGTAATCAAGCTGCGGAAGACAAAGCCCGAGCTGAATATGAAATTTATGCCGAACGACGCAGGTCTCTGAAAGAGACAGAAGGCGAACGGTCAGCCATTGAAGCACTACGCCACATTTCACAAAAGAGTCGGCACTGAGCCAACAGCCTTGGATCAGGCGACCAAAAACTGAACAAGCGCCTGAAGCTCAATTCATTCCGTCGTCCAATCAAACTCATCATATTCATCGTCATCCTCTTCCCCCTCAGCCTCCTCAAAAACCTCGTCCTCATCAACGACGTCTTCTTCCGGCTGGTTCAGCAGAAATTCCTTACGTGCCTCGGTAATAGCGCGCCGCATCTCTTCGCCCTTTTGCGGGCAGTTGAGCAGTTGGGCAATGCGGTCAATTTTCGATGCCACGTTGTCCTCCGGCGTATTGGCAATGCACCGATAGTGCGCGTTTTTGCGGGGCATTGCCAAATGGCTGAGGTTTACAGGGTCATTTTTCTTGCAACTGTTCGAGTCGGGCGTCGAGATCGACGTTCGGGTAGCGTTTGTGCAGGTTGTTGAACAGGCTGTCGGCGGCTTGCGACTGGCCGGATTCGCGCAGGCGCAGGACTTCGCGCAGTTGCTCGTCGAGGCCATTGGGTGGGGCGGCGGCGCGCTTGCTGACCTTGGCTTCATCGGCGCTGATCGCCTGGCTTTGCATTGGCGCGGCCATTTCCATCATCGGCGCGGGCGCGGCTCGGGGCGCTGCCGGGGCGGACAATCGGTGCAGTTGCGCGGAGTCCGCTTCGGCCATCGGCACAGCGAGTTTCGGCGCAGGGGCATAGTCGTATTGGCGCAGCGGTTCGGGCGTGCGTTGCACCAGCGATAACATCAATGCGACGCCAACGAGGCTGGCGAATGCGACTTGCCAGCGCGGTTTGCGGCAGGCCTGCACCCAGCGTTGCCACAGGCTCAATTGCACGGCGGGTGTTTCGCGGCGCGCGGTATTGAGGATGAACGCATCGAGATGCGCTGGCGGTTCAGCGCTGTGCTGTTCGCGCACGTGTTTGATCAGCGGATCTTCGGGTGTCTGGCGGGCGTCAGTCATGTGAGTACCTCCTCGGCCAGCAGCCGACGCAGTTTTTGCTGGGCGTAGCGCAAGCGGCTTTTGACGGTTTCCAGCGGTGTTTCGGTGAGGCTGGCGATTTGCGCCAGGTCGAGGTCGCCGTGAGCGCGCAACAGGAACACTTCGCGCTGGTCGGCGGGCAAGGATTGCAGGGCGCTTTCGAGGCGCTGGCTGTCGCGGCTGAGGCTCAGCAGTTGCTCGGGATCGCTCGCTTCATCGCTGACCGCGTGAGTTTGTTCGTCATAACTGTCGTGCAGCGGTTGTTGCGCGCCATGTTTGCGCCAGTGATCGATCAGCCGATTGCGCGCAATCTGGAACAGCCACGTACGAAATGTCGCGCGACCTTGTGGCTGACTGGCGCTGCGGATCAGGCTGAGCCAGGTTTCCTGAAACACCTCATCGGCCAATTCCGGTTTACCGCTCAACCCAAGCAGAAACCGGTACAAACCCTGACGATGGCGGGCGTACAAGATCTCGAACGCCGCGCCGTCGCCCTCGCGATAACGCGCCAGCAGCGATTCATCGCTGCTGGCGGTCGGGCTGTCTGCCGAAGCAAACAGCTGGCTGATAAAACCCCTCAGACGATTCACTTATTCAATCCGTCGTTCAATGGCCTGCGCATTCGATGCGGTAGAAGTGCGCAGACTCTGCGCCAGCTGCACCAGTTGCACGAACTCGTTGCGCAAGCCGAAACGGTCGTCGCCGCGAGCGCCACGGGCCAGCGTTTCGGTGTCTTTCAGGCTGAAATCGCCGGTGTAACGAGCGTCCTTGAGTTGCTGGGAAAACGCGGCGACCGCAGCGGCAAAGCGCAGATCCTCGCTGGCGCTTTTCACCTGGTTGGCAATCGGCCGCTCGATCAGCAGACTTTTCCCACCTTCGGGCTGTTGATATCGCACACGCAGCATCGCCAATTCCCCGTTCGCCTCAGAAACCGCTGGCGTCGATTTACCGTATCGCAACGGCTCCAACCAACCCTTCTCGCCTGCCGGAACAATTTCGTACAGCGCGGTCACCGTATGGCCTGCACCGATTTCGCCGGCATCGACTTTGTCGTTGCTGAAATCCTCACGCTTCAACGCGCGGTTTTCGTAGCCGAGCAGGCGATATTCGCTGACCTGCGCCGGGTTGAACTCCACCTGCAACTTTACGTTTTTTGCGACCACGGCGAGGGTCGAACCGAGTTGATCGACCAGCACTTTGCGCGCCTCGCGCAGGTTGTCGATGTAGGCATAGTTGCCATCGCCCGCATCGGCCAACTGCTCCATCAAATGTTCATTGTAGTTATCCACACCAAAACCCAGAGTGGTCAGCGAGATTCCGGTTTTGCGTTTATCCACAGCCATTTGCTTGAGGCTGTCGAAGTCGCTGACCCCGACGTTGAAATCACCGTCGGTGGCCAAGAGGATGCGATTGATGCCTTTGCCGATGAAGGCCTGCTGCGCCAATGAATAAGCCAGTTCGATGCCTGAAGCGCCTGCGGTCGAACCGCCAGCGGTTAACTGCTCGATGGCTGTACGAATTTTCGTTTTTTCCCGTCCGGAAGTCGGTTCAAGCACCACTCTCGATTCGCCGGCGTAGACCACCAGCGACACGCGATCCTGATCGCGCAATTGATCGACCAGCAATTTCAGCGTGCTTTTCACCATCGGCAGGCCTTCGCGACGATCCATCGAGCCGGACACATCGACCAGAAACACCAGATTGGCCGGAGGCAATTCCGCCACCGCGCGATCGGAAGCCTTGATGCCGATGCGCAGCAAGCGCGTGTGCGGGTTCCACGGTGACGCGGCCAGCTCGGTGGTCACGCCAAACGGCGAGCCATCGCTCGGCAGCGCGTAGTCATAAGGGAAGTAATTGACCATTTCCTCGAGCCGCACCGCACCTTCCGGCGGCAGCCGTCCTTGATTAAGCAAACGGCGGACGTTGGCATAAGCACCGGTATCGACGTCGGCGCTGAAGGTTGAAACCGGGGTTTCGGCGACGCTGTGAATCGGGTTATCGGCCAAGGCCTGATATTGCTCGCGCTGCTCGTCGCGATAGCCTTGTGGATAACTTTCGCTCTGCGGCATCGGCGCGCTGCCCGCGTTGGGCATTTTGTACAACGCGCGTTTAGCCATTGTGCTGTCGGCCATCAGCGCTTCCTGCTGGATCAATTGCGCAGGCTGAGCGGGCGCCGGCACGGCAGCGGATTCCGGGTTGGAGGAAACGCCGCAACCGGCCACCGCCAGCAACACACCAACAGCAACGGGCCGCAAGAAATACACAGGACGGGACATGGGGGCTGACCTCGGGGATGAAATTGATCATTCATCCACTGAGACGGGCCGCCCCTTCAGTTCGGGTTAAACGCCGCTGAAAATATTTTCAGCGGTGATAACGCCGCACCGCACTGCTGTTGCGCAGCACATGACCTTTGATTTTTTCCATCAGTTCGGCGCGGGTCAGACCGGCAGGCAAGGCATCCGGGGCCAGATCAAGGGCGTAGATCTGAATGATGTAATGGTGCGCGCTGTCGCCCACTGGCGGGCACGGGCCCATGTAATGGGTGTTGCCCTTGCTGTTGGTGCCGCCGACGCCTTCGAACGCGGATTTCGCACCGACACCGGCCGCAATCTGGTGCGTCGTGGCTTTGATGCCGTAGTGAATCCAGTGATCAACGCCCAGACCTTTCTGGCCGTCCGGATCGTGCATGACGATCGCGTAGCTCTGGGTCCCCGTCGGGCCGGCGTTCCAGCTCAGCGCCGGCGACTGATTCTTGCCGCCGCAACCGGCCGCATCGCTGGCCGCTGCCGAGGTGAACAGACGGTTGTCGGAAACACCCGGGATGCTCAGGGTGAAACGCTCCTGGGCCTGCGCCGGAAACTGCACGCAAAGGGCGACGGCAATGGCCGCCAGCCAAGGGTTGAGAGAGGTCAATCGGGTCATTCCGGGAGCACCTTGTGCAGTTGGGCCGTCGTCGGCTTGCAGACTATAGCTGTACCGTTCGTGCCGTGGCACCAGGAAATCGCTGAACCTCGCACCACGGCGCAAACTCGTAAGAGAAATGCCTGTGAGGAAGCCGATCATGTCCCTGCACCGTGTCGCCCGCTTCGCCGATGTCCCTGAAGACCGTGGCCTGCAAGTTGAAATCGGCGACTGCAAGATCGTTTTGCTGCGTGCGGGAGGCCAGCTACGCGCGTTTCAGGGCGAATGCCCACACGCCGGCGCGCCGCTGGCTGACGGCGCGTTGTGTCACGGACGGCTGATTTGCCCGTGGCACAAGGCTGCTTTTCGGGCGGAGGACGGCGCGTTGTGCGAGCCACCGGCGCTCGACAGTCTCAAGCGTTATCCATTGGAATTGCGTGGCGATGAGGTTTGGGTCGATGACCAAGCGCTGGCGGATCCGCACACGCCGCCGGCCGACGATGCGCGCACTTTCGTGATTGTCGGCGCGGGGGCAGCGGGCACCGTGTGTGCGGCGGCCCTGAGGGAAAAGGGTTTTGGTGGCCGCATCGTGATGATCGACCGCGAACCCGACGCCGGTTACGACCGCACCGTGCTGAGCAAATTTGTCCTCGCCGGGGACATGCCGCCGGAAGAAACACCGCCGCTGCGAGATGAAAGTTTCTATAAAGAGCAGCGCATCGAACGCCTGCAAAGCGAAATCACTGACATCAATGCCGGGACTAAAACACTGCACCTCAATGACGGCCAAACGTTGAGTTACGACGCCGCAGTATTGGCCACTGGCGGCGAACCCAATCCACTGGAATTGCCCGGCGCCGACCTGCCGCAAGTTTTCGTCCTGCGCTCAAAAGCCCAGGCCGAACAGATCATGAAAGCGGCCAGCCCCGATCAACGCGCGGTAATCATCGGCGACAGCTTTATCGCCCTCGAATGCGCCTCGGCCCTGCGCCAGCACGGTCTCGACGTCACGGTGCTGGCGCGCCACGAGATACCATTCGCGGCGCAATTCGGCGAGGCGGTGGGCAAAGCGATCCGCGCGCTGCATGAAGAAAAAGGCGTGAAATTCATCACCGATCATGAGGCGACAGAGATTATTGGCGACGGCAAAGTCGAGGCGGTGCTGCTGGACAACGGACTGCGCATTTCAGCCGATCTGGTACTGGCGGGGATCGGCGTACACCCGGCGACCGAGGCGTTCGCGTCACTGCCGAGGGAAAAGGATAAATCTTTGCGCGTTGATGACGGCATGCGCGTTACCGAAGGACTGTGGGCGATTGGCGACATCGCCACCTTCCCGCTGCACGGCCAGCCACAACGCATCGAACACTGGCGCCTGGCTCAGCAACATGCGCGCATCGCGGCGGCCAATATGCTTGGCGGCGAGGAGCATTATCTGGACGTGCCGTTTTTCTGGACGTGGCATTTCGGCAAGAACTACGACTACCTTGGCCATGCCGAGCATTGGGATGAGGTCGAGTTCCTTGGCGAGCCGGAGCATCCGCCGTTTATTGGGTTGTTCGGCAGAAACGGCATTCTGGTCGCCGCGGTGGCCTGCGAAAAGGAACGAGCGATGGCAATGCTCGCCGAACGCATGAAACAACCGCTGATGATGGAAGAAGCCTGGGCCCTCATCCAGATCTGATCACCGATCCTGTGTCCCGTGTAGGAGCTGCCGAAGGCTGCGATCTTTTGATCTTTAAAATCAAAAGATCGCAGCCTTCGGCAGCTCCTACAAAGGGTTTTACCATCTGATCGTTCCCACGCTCCTGCGTGGGAATGCAGCCCGTGACGCTCCGCGTCACTGGACGCGGAGCGTCCCAAGAGGCGTTCCCACGCGGAGCGTGGGAACGATCGATTCAGGTAATGCGGTTCACCGGCTCGCGATTTTCGTCATCTTCGGCATGCAGAAAGATCACCCGGGGGTGCTCCAGTGGTGCCAGCGGTGCTGGCAATTCGGCCTGTTTGACTGGCCAGAAATGCGTCACCACATGGCTGATGTCGCCATCCTGATCGTTGTGAATGGTCATCACGCCCGGCGTGCGCAATTTTTGGAAACGGTCATCGCACAGCTTGAAACTCTTGCTTAGGCCCTCATCGTCAATCACCGGCGACGGCAGACGACGCTGGGCGAAGCTGCGACTTTTACGCTGTTGATAGCGCGCCCAGGAAATCAGCACCACCGCGTTGACCAACGCAATCCACATGTAGATCTGCAACGTGCCCAGCGCATCGAACGCCGAGTTGTCGATACGCGGCGCGCCCGCATGCGTTTCGATCAACGGCCACAATCCGCGAATCAGCAGATACAACAAGCCAACCCACGCCAACACGGTGAGGATCACGTCGATCACTACCAGGAATGGCCGCTGGCGAGTCCGGATGATTTTCATTTGATGACCTCTTCTTCGTCGTCGCCGAGCGGTTTGATGCCCCGGTCAGGGCTGACCCAACGCGCACGTTTCTGATGTTGGCCGAACAGCACTTTCGGAAAACTGACCAGCGTGGTCAGCAGGCTGATGAGCCAGAACACCAATGGATACCAGACCACCCAGAACATGGTCTTGCCCAGACCGGGCTCATAGCGGCGGTCGATGATGATGCTGACCGCGAACTGCACCAGGCAGACGAAAGCCAACAGCAAACCGGTGAAGGCCGGCGGCATCAGGTGATCCACCGCGATGGCTTCCGGCATGACCACGAATTTGCCAACGCCCCAGAAAATCACCGAGAGCAGGAAGGTGAACGCCCAACCGGTCGACAGGCAGTATTCGAACAGCAGCGGCCACAGGTAACGATGGCGGTACTGCCAGATGCCGCGAATGTTTTTGAACAGCACTTCGGCGCCGCCCTGAGCCCAGCGCAAACGCTGCTTCCACAAGCCGCCGAGGGTTTCCGGCATCAGAATCCAGCACAGCGCGCGCGGTTCGTAAAAGATGCTCCAGTGATCGAGTTGCAGCTTCCAGCTGATGTCGATGTCTTCGGTGATCATGTCCGGGCTCCAGTAACCCACCCGGTTCAGCGCGGTACGGCGGAACGCGACGATCACACCGGACACGGTAAAGATTCGCCCGAACACCCGTTGCGTGCGTTTGATCAAACCGATAATCGAGGAGAACTCGCCAACCTGAACCCGCCCGACCAGCGTCGAACGTGTGCGGATCCGAGGGTTACCGGTGACCGCTCCAAGGCGTGCGTTGTCCAGCATCGGCGCAACCAGATAGGCCGCCGTGTTCGGCGCCAGCAGCGCGTCACCGTCGATGCACACCAGATATTCACTGCGCGCGGCAATTGCGCCCATGCGCAGGGCGACAGCCTTGCCCTGGTTTTCCGCCAGGTGAAGAACACGCAGGCGCGGATCTTCCTTAGCCAACGCGTCGAGTACTTGCGCGGTGTTGTCCTTGGAGCCGTCGTTGATCGCGATGACTTCGATGTTCGGGTAATGCTGAGCCAACGCGGCGTGGATCGTGTCGGCGGCGTTGTCACCTTCGTTGTAGCAAGGGATCAGGATCGAGATCAGCGGTTCGCCTTCCAGTGGCGGCGGCAGGGTGTCGTCCTTCCACGGCCAGTGGCGTTCCCAGTGCAGCCAGAAATACAGGCCACCGGCAATCCACAACCCGGACATGAACAACGGGTAGAAGAACACGAAGTCCATCAGGAACTGCCCGGTCACCAGGAAGATCAGCCCCAGCGGAACGCCGAGGACGATCGCCAGAACAAGCAGGGCTAACAGTCTATCCAGCATGTTATGGATTCCATTTGTTGGAGAGTGCAGGCCTTACGATTTTCAGGTCTGGCAGGTTGTCGAGGAAGTTGTCCGGGTAGTAACCGAAACTGGTCGCGCCCTGACGCTTGAGACGGCCCATCCAGTCCGCCATCACCGCTGCGTCAATGTCGGCCTGGTCTTTTTTCGTCCAGTCCCGCGCCTGCAATTCGAACACCGTGCGATCCAGTGCCCCGGGACGTTTTTTGACGATTTCGACCAGCGCTTCCAGCCACGGCCCGGACTGCGCCTGCGTCTGTTTTTCCATCAATGGCATGGCCATTGGCGCCGTCCAGTCGTAGGTCGCGAGGAAGTCGTCGAGGTTCTGCGCGAACCACGCTTCGCTGGCCGGGTTGATCATCGGCTCGGCGAAAATATTGCGCGCCGTCTGCACCTGCGGGCCACGAATGGCGCGGACTTTGGCAGTCAGCTCGTTGGTGAAATCGATGAGGTATTTGCTCTTGAAACGCGTCCAGCGCTGCATCGCCGCCGGATCATCGCGAAGTGCGGCGATCGAACCCGGCAAGCCGTTGGCGGCGTAGACCTTCAGCGCCTGCGGGCCGGCGTCTTCGAAATCCGAGAGCACCGCATCGTCGTGATAAATAATGCCGTCGACCGAGGTCAGTCGCGCCACGTCTTCGTAGATTTCACCGATGATCCGCCGCACTTCCGGATCGAACGGCGACAGGCGTTTGTACTGATCCGGATCGACTGACGTGGTGCCGGTTTTCGGATCCCAGCGCGTCACGCGTGGCAGCTTCGAATCGAGGCCGAAACTCAGCACTGGCATCCACGCGAAGACTTTCACGTGAGCGCGAGTACGCAGTTGCCAGGCAACGCGGTCGAACAGGTCGGCGCGCACCGGCAAGTGGCGGTTGGGGAAGTACAGCGAATGCACCAGGCCATCGCCCTTCGGATCGGCGAAGGCTTGCAGGAACACCGTGTTGGCCCCGAGGTCAGCCATGCGCTGCACCAGTTTGCCGAGGTTGATGTCCTGTTGCGCCGGATCCGGGTCGTAGACGTTGTCCAGATCGACGTGCACCACGCGCATGGCGAAATCGGACTGCACCGCGACGACGCTGTTGGCGAAATGCTCGCCGTCAGGATCGGAGGCGACGAGGAAGCGCGGGCTGCTCATCAGGTTGTCGAGGGTATCGAGGCCGTCATCGAGGGTCAGGGCCATTTCATAGCCCTGCTCACCGACCACGGTCAGCGAAGTACCGTCCGCCGTGCCGTACGGCCAGACCCAGACCCGTGGTTTCTTGCCGGTGACCTTGCGGATTTTCTCCGAGATGTTGTTCACGTCAGTGCGGATCCGCGCCTGAAAATCGGCCTCGGATTCATAACGTTTGGTCACCGGATCGTAGCGACGGGTCGCGGCGGCAGGCTGCATGTTGCCCTGCGGGTTGGCCAGAATGCCTTTGTGGTTGGCGTCGGTGTGCGCAGCGATTTCCACCAGACCGGATTTCGAGATTTCGCGCACCTGATCCCAAGTGAGGAAATCAGAACGCGCACGCGGCGTGCCGGCGAAATCCACCGGCTGATTCAGCGGCGTGTCGATCCAGCTGCCGACTGGCGCCAGCAGCGCATGCCAGTTATAGGCGCGCAACACCGGCAGCACGCGGGTGTAGAAGCTCGAATAACCATCGTCGAAGCTGAGCAGAATCGCTTTCGCAGGCAGCTCCGGGCCGCCCTTGCGCGCAGCCATGATCTGGTCGACCGTGACCGGTTTGTAGCCGTTCTCACGCAGCCAGGCGAGTTGCTCGATCATGCGCTCGGTGCGCACCGCTACCACGGCCTGATCGGGATCGCGATCCTCGATATCGTGGTAGGCGATACCGAGTACGTGGTTTTTCGGCCACGGTTTTTCGCTGGCCGCCACCGGGCGCTCGGACGGCGGCGCGAAGGCCGGAGCTTGCTGGGCGCAAGCGCTGATCAACAGCACTCCCAGCAGAAGGATGAAACGCGAAATCAAAGGCATCTTCAAACTCTTCTAGAAGCGGAAAGTGAGGTCGACGAGCAGACGCAGATCGGTCTCCCGATCACCGTCGTAAGGCCGGTTGATCACACTGAACAAACCGCCCACCTCGAACACGTCGTTCCAGGCATAGCGTTGGCCGTAGCCGAGCAAAGCCATGCCGCCGGTGCCGTGATCACGCTGGCTGTACGTCCCCGCGCCGGCCTGGAATTGCTGACTCCAGGACGTTTCGTAGCGGTGGTAGAGGACGTGGTTGACGTTGACCAGCGGCATCACGCTGAAGTCGGATTTCGGGTTGAAGTACGGCACGTCGTCAGACTTGGAGTTGTGGCTGGTGCCGACTTCCAGACCGGCATCGACCTGAATGTTTGGTGCGCTGTAAACGCCCTCGCGACCAGTGAGCAAGGCTTCGACACGGTCGTTGCCGTCGCTGAAGTGCGACGGGCTCACCGACAAGCGCCACTCGCGGCTTTCGTTGGCGCGCCAGCGGATGAAACCGCTGCCGCCGTTGGCCTTGATGTCGCTGTTGAGCGCGCGCAGCGGTGTTTCAGCCGAGAGGTATTCGAGACTGCCGCCGTACTGCCAGTGGTCGTTGATGTCGCGGGCGATCGCCAGACGCGCGCCCTGTTTGTCGCCGTAGCCGTAATCGTGATTGGAGACTTCGGCTTCGAGGGTCATGTCGCGGGTGCGCCGTTCCAGACCGACACGCTGGAAGCGATGGTTGCCGGTGCCTTCGGCAAAATCACCGGTGGCGTAACCGACGCCGGCGAATACACGCCAGTCTTCATCAATCGGCGGACTGTAAATCGTGCTCTGAATACCGAAATCGCGGCTGCCACTGACGGCGCCTGCACCGCTGCTGCCGCCACCGTTGGCCTTGCCGCCGTAGGCTTCGACGCGCAGTTCGGACATGTCGTGGACTTCACGCTCACGGGCCAGACGCTGCACCTGGCGGTTGTCCGGATAACGTGCGACGACGTCATCGGTCAGCGCATCCATCTGCCGCCATTCCTGCAATTCCATCGCGGTGTGTGCCTGACCGATTTCCAGGCCCATGTCGCGCGGCACCATGCTCTCGGTTTCCTTGAGCTGCATTTCTGCGCGGCGTGGCCAGTTGCGGGCCAGGTACAAATCGGCCTGGGCCAGACGCAAACCGGTATTGCCCGGCGCCTGATCGACCAACGTCTGCAGGCTTTGTTCGCCGTGGGGCAGATCGGAACTGTAGGTGCCGGCCTGCGCTGCGAGTTGTTGCGCGTCCATCCATTCATCGTTCGGGTTGCCGACTGGCAAGCCCTTTAGCTCGATGCGCGGACGCTGCGATTTGGCGGCGTCTTCGGCGACTTTGCGTGCCTCGTCGGCACGGTCACTTTCCAGCAACGCGTAATACAGCGCGGTGCTGTCTTCGAGACGGTTGCCGACGTCGGCGTCCGGCGCGGCGAGCACTTGGCGATACAGGTCGGTGGCGATTTCCGGCTCACGCTGATCGAGATAAGACGCCGCGACCCAACGCAATGCGTAGGTCGGAATCTGCACGCCTTCGGCTTGCAGCTTTTGATATTCAGCGATGACGTCGGCGGTGCGCGCGCGGGCCTTGAGCGCGCCCATGCGGTCGATGCGCCAGCGGGTCACGTCTTCCTTGGCGCTGGCGTCCGGCGTCCAGGTGGCGAGGAGTTTGTCGTAGTCAGCCAGCGCACGATCGGCGATGACGTAGCGTTCCTTTTCACTGCGACTGGCCATTTCGGCGAGACGCACACGCTCAGCGGCCAGATCACCTTCGAGGCGACGCAGCGTGACCGGATCAATCAGACCCGGACGTTGGTTGGCCAGGCGCAGCGCGGGCTCTGGCAGACGGGCCTTTTGCAGGGCGACCACGTATTCACGGGCAACTTCCGGTTTGTTGCCGGCGCGAATAAAAGCCTGATCGTATTCGAACAGCGCGTCGTACTGTTTGCCCGCGCGATTGAGTGCGTAGCCCAGCGCGAGGCGGCGTGCAGGGTCATCGGGTTTGGCAGCCACCAGCGCTTGGGCGCGCGTCACGGCTTGGTCGGGTTTACCGCCATCCGCTTGCGTCAGGGCCAGGCCCAGTTGCAGGTCGGCGTTATCCGGCTCCAGCGCGAGAGCCTTGTTGTAGACCTGAGTCGCCTGATCCCAACGCTTGAGGTTGCGATAAGCACGCGCGGTGGCGGTCAGTGCCTGCACCGGCAGCACGCGGTCGCGGCCCTGGGTTTCATAGACTTGCACAACTTCAGCGTCGAGCCCGGCCCAACTGGCGATTTGCAGGTGATCGCTGATCTGCCCGGTGGTCGACTGACCCGCCGGCACCTGACGCAACACCGTCAGCGCAGGCGTGTACTGCCCGGCACGGGCATCGCGCACCATCTGATCATAGGGTGTGTCGGCAAACGCCATGACCGGCCAAAGCAATTGGCTGCACAGCGCGACACGGAACAACGGGCGTAAACCACGATGCAATACGGGAACATCAATACGCGGCATTCGTCAGCATCCTTACATGGCCAGCCGGGTCGCAATGCCCTCCTTGCCCATTCGTAACGGTGGCCGAAACTCACAGCCTCGGCCAAGCTTAGTCAGGCAGTCTTGCACGCAAGCGTAGACCAATATCGAGAACACAATAATTGTTCAGAATCGCCATGGCGGTTCTGCCGAAAAGTCAAAAACCCAAACCCCAGACAGCAAAACGCCCGGCGTCTGTGCGGTACAGAGGCCGGGCGTTGCTATTAAGCGCGCAGAATTACTGCACTTGCGTGACGCCGCCGAACTTGCTCATCAGGAAGCCGACAAACTGCTCAACGGTCATCTTCTGGCCGTTGAATTCGACCTGATTGGCCGCGTAATGCAGCTTGGTCACGACGTTGCTGCCGTCGACGACGGCCAACTGCGAACCGACCGCCATGCCGGCGAACATGTCGGCCGCTTCCTTGGACTGATCAACGATCGCTTTAGCATCGGTCTGGCCGTCGAGTTGCGCCTGCACGCTGAGCAGATCGATCAGCATCGGCTTCGACACCTGAATGTTCAGGTCGAGCAGCGCGATCAGTTGTTTGGCCAGTTGATCCGGTGGCAGATCCATCGATTGCGGCTTGGTCAGGTCGATGACCAGATTGGCCTTGCTCTCACCGTTGGCGGTGTTGAACGAGAGGTTTTCCAGCGCAAATTGCGGGCCGGCAGCCAGCAGTTTTTGCAGATCGGCTTTGACTTGCGCGTCTTCCGCTTCGGTCAGGTTCAGCTCTGGCGCTGGCAAGCCTTGCGCGGCAGCCTCGGCGGCGGCTTTTTCGTACGGCTGCAGCTTGGTCTGGTAGATCTGCATCAACGACAGGGTCGACGGGATGTCGAGGTTTTTCAGGCTCATGGCCAGGTTC
This sequence comes from Pseudomonas rustica, assembly GCF_049959085.1. Classification (NCBI taxonomy): domain Bacteria; kingdom Pseudomonadati; phylum Pseudomonadota; class Gammaproteobacteria; order Pseudomonadales; family Pseudomonadaceae; genus Pseudomonas; species Pseudomonas rustica. The sequence continues at coordinate 5,426,567 of NZ_CP188200.1, forward strand.
GCCGAGCCGATTTTCTTGTCGTTGAACGACACTTCGCCAATCTTGTAGTCGGCGCGACCGGAGGCATTGCTGCCGCTTTCTTCAGTGAGGTTCTTCATTTCGAAGTTCTTCACGCCGAGCACCGACTGCTTCGGCCCGAAGGTCGATTTGCTGCTGGTCAGCTCGATGGTGTTTTCGCCGGTGTAGTAGCCGTAGGTGCTTTTTGCGAGGTTGCTGGCCAGGGTCAGACCGTTGAGTTCGATCTGTACCGGCGCCTGATCTTCAGCCACGGTCACCAGTTTCAGGTTGTCCATGTAGCCGTTGGCCTTGACCTTCTGCGCCTTGGCGTTGGCGGCGATGTCCATGTTCAGGCCGGAGAATTTCAGGCTCGATTTGTCGTCCAGCGCGGTTTCAAACGGCACCAGTTCGAGGGTGCTGTTGGTCGATTCGTCGTAGCCGATGCTGGTCACGCCTTTGAGCGGCGCGGCGCCTTTGGTCGCGGCAAACCATTTTTCGGTGGCGGCGTTCTTTTCCAGCTCGTAGTTGCTGGTGGCCATGACCGGCAGCCATTTCAGCGACAGCAGACGCGAGAACGGCAGCGGGCCGTGTTCGATGTGGTCAACGAACAGCAACTCGACCGGCGCATCGCCGAACATCTCGCCTTCGCCTTTCAGGCGATAGTGCGCGGTGCTGGTGAAGGTGTGGCGATCCAGCGACACCAGTTCCAGCGACGCGGTGCCGTTGGAGCCGGCCATGGCGGTTTGCAGTTCTTTGTTGGCGTTGCTGACGGCGTCGTTCAACACGCCTTCGATCTTGGTCCCGGTGTACCAGGCCCCGCCCACGCTGATCGCGCCGATGGCAACAACAATTCCGAGAAGCACGCCTGCTGATTTATTCATGAATGACCTGATCGATTTCCGTGGCTATGAGTGTGGTCGTCTTCCCTGAACCCGTGACCGGGTTGCGGCTCGACTCCGCTTAATTCAGCGGTGGAGATTAGCACCGGGCGCGGGAAGTGACCCAATGATTAAAGGTGAAAGAGTGTCTATGGACACTCGGGAAAGCAAAAAGATCGCAGCCTGCGGCAGCTCCTACAGGGAAACGCGTTCCAATGTAGGAGCTGCCGCAGGCTGCGATCTTTTGCTGTTCAGGAATACTGAACCTCAATCTCATCCAGCTGATGATCAAAGCTCTTCAGCCGCGCCGTCCAGGTATAAACAAGCACTTCAAAATCCCGATCGATCACCGCCCCACCCGGCCCATCGGCGCGCGGATCGCAGAAATCCAGCTGATAACGCTCACGGGCCATGGCCGTGGCGACATCGGAGAGTTCGCGGGCGTTGTTGAGCCAGTGCCAGCCCTCGCCATCAATCTGCTTGTCGAGTTCCAGGCACTGTTTTTTCAGCGCTTCGAGGCTTTTTTCCAGCGGTGTGCCGGTGAGTTCGCCCATGACTTCGGCGAACGTTCGGCCCGGTTGCCAGTAGCTGCCCCAGAAATACCGGTCGAACACCGTTTCGACCCGGCGCAGGGCGACTTTGGTGTCCCAGATCAGCACCCGCGTCTTGCCCTGTTCGAGCTGGCGCTTTTTCACCCGCTGAACCTGGATCGACGCCCACGCCACACCGACGATCGCCATGACCGCGATCAGCGCCGTCACGCTGTCGAGAAAGATCATGGCCTTGTCGATCTGGTGGGCCAGCATGATGCCGTAGAAATAGGTGGCCGACAGCAGCACCAACGCTGCAAGGGCGCACCAGAAGCCGAGAGCGTAAGGGTTTTTCATTATTGGTTTCCCCTAGACCAGCGCTAGCAATGTGCGCTGGAAGGGTGCTTTGCACGGGGCGCCCTTCCAACACTTCAAAGCATAGCAACGGCCTCAGGGTTTGCCGGGGCTTGGAGCGTGCGTTCGTCCGCTTTCCCAACCGCCGCCGAGGGCGAGGAACAAATCGATCTGGCTCATCGCAACTTGAGTGTTGGCGGCGGCCAGTTGCGCGGTGACATCGGTGTAGGTGCGGGTCGCTTGCAGATCCGCCAGGAACGACTCGCGGCCGGCCTGGAAGAAGCGGTGCGTCTGGTCGGCGGCGAGTTTCGCCGACTGCTCGGCATCGGCCAGTGCATCGCGGCGTTGCAGCAGCGCACTGTACTGGGCGAGGCCGGTCTGGGTTTCGCGAATGGCATTGAGCACCACGCCGTCGAAGTGCGCCAGCGCGCCTTGGGTCGTCGCTTCGGCTTCACGGATGCGCGCGCGGGCGCCGTTGGTCGGCACTTTCCAGCTCAGCGACGGGCCGAAACCCCAGCGATTGGTCGACGGATCACCGAGGTCGTCGATGATGCCGACGGTGCCGATGGTCGCGCCGATGCTGATGTCCGGGTACAACTCGCCAGTGGCAACGCCGATCCCGGCAGTCGCAGCGGCCAGACGACGTTCAGCCTGACGAATGTCCGGACGACGTTTGAGCAGTGCGGCGCCATCACCGACCGGCACCAATTGAGCGATTTTCGGCAGTTCGGCGCAGGTCGCAGTGCCTGCGGGCAATTGATCGACCGGCTTCGCCAGCAGCATCGACAGTCGGAACAACCCGGCCTGACGCGCCGCTTCATAGCGCGGCATGTCGGCGCGCAGGGATTTGAATTGGGTTTGCGAACGGGTGACCTGGGTTTCGTCGCCACGGCCGGCGTCGCGCAGACGCTGGATCAGCGTGGTGCCTTGCGATTGCAGGTCGAGGGAATGCTGAGCGATTTCGCGTTCTTCGTTGGCCGCGCAGACCTGTGTGTAAGCGCGAACCACGTCCGCGACCAAGGTGATGCGTGCGGTGTCAGCGGCGGCTTGCGTTGCGTCGGCGTTGGCCTTGGCGCCTTCAATGCCGCGCTGCAAGGTGCCCCACAGATCGAATTGGTAAGAAGCGCTGATGCCGATGTCGCCGATATTGGCCACCGGGACTTTTTCCGGCAGCAAAAACGCCTGTCCGGATTCCTGCAAACGCTCGGCGCCCATTTTCACGCCAGCGCTCCAGCCACCGGCCGCTTCGGCTTCATCGACCTGAGCGCGGGCGCGTTGCAAATTAGCCGCCGCAACACGTAGATCGGTGTTGGACGCCATCGCTTGCTGCACCAGTTGATCGAGGCGCGGGTCTTTATACAGTCGCCACCAATCCGCCGGCACCGGTGCCGAGACCACAGGTTTACCGTCGACGGCCAGTTCGCCCTGAAAATCCTTGCGCTGAACCGCCGAATTCTCAGGCACGTGATAGTCCGGCCCGACCATCTGACAAGCCGACAACATCACGCCCAACCCGGCGATCATCAGGGCCCTGCTCATTGCGCGGGCTCCTGCTTTTTATCGTCGACCTTTGAGTCTTCGATGATCGATACCGTGGCAGTGCGCCCGGCGATCATGCGGAAATCTTCCGGCACGTCATCAAAGGCAATCCGCACTGGAATCCGCTGCGCCAGCCGTACCCAACTGAATGCCGGATTGACGTTCGGCAGCAGGTTGCTGCCGCTGGTGCGGTCGCGGTCTTCGATGCCGGCGACGATGCTTTCGACATGTCCGCGCAATTTCGCACGGTCGCCGATCACACGGATATCCACCGACTGGCCGACATGAATGCCGTCGAGTTTGGTCTCTTCGAAATAGCCGTCGATGTGGAACGAATTGCTGTCGACCACCGACAACACCGGGCGTCCGGCGGTGACGAATTCCTGCGGACGCGGCGCGCGGTCGTTGACGTAGCCGTCGACCGGGCTGCGAATCACCGAACGGTCGAGGTTGAGCTGAGCGCTGTCCACCGCAACGGTGGCTTCGGCCAGTGCCGATTGCGCACGGGCCACACGCGACTGGCTTTCTTCCAGTTGCTCGGCCGGCACCAGGTTACCGAGGCCACGGTTACGTTTGGCTTCGCGCTGAGCCTGAGCGAGGGTTTCTTCGCGATCAGCCACAGCCGCTTTGGCCTGACGCAGGGCCAGTTTGAAACGATCCTGGTCGATGCTGAACAGCACCTGGCCGCGCTTGATCAACTGGTTGTCTTTCACTTCAACCTGCTGGATCAGCCCGGACACGTCCGGGGCGATCTGGATGATGTCGGCGCGAATGTGGCCGTCACGGGTCCACGGCGCGAACATGTAATACATCACCATGCGCCAGACGAGGACAACGGCAAAAGTCACGATCAGCAGGGTCAGTACCACGCGACCGATGGTCAAAAACGGTTTTTTCATGTCATCAGGTATCGACTGAGTGAGTCCACGCCGTACAGAAGTACCGCGTAGAGCGCCACGTTGAACAATGCCCGGTGCCAGACCAGACGGTAAAAGTGCACGCGCGTAAGCACGGCATGCACCAACAAAAACAGCACATAAGTGATGCCCATCAACACCAGCAAGGTCGGCAGGAAAATGCCGCTGATGTCCAGATCACCGATCATAGGGGCGCTCCATCGGGCAGCGGTTCTTCGGGCTCGGCGTTGGAAACGAATTCGACGCCGGGCAGCAACGCCAGACGCAAACCGCTCAAGGCGTGCAACAGGTTTAGCCGGGTTTCATCATCGCCGTGACCATTGAGTGCGCGGCGGGTGCGATCCATGGTCATCAACAACGGCGCAGGCGCCGGCAAGCGTTCACCAGCCTTGAGGCAAGCGCGGAAATACTCACCGACTTCACTGACCACCTGCTGCAACAAAGCGTTCGGCGCGCCAGTCACCCGTGGCGTGTAGGCGAGCAAATCGAGCAGGTTCAGACCGACGCGCACTTCGCGCATGGCGATGCCGGTGTCCTGCCCGGTGAGGGCCAGACGCGGCAGGTGCTGCATCAGTCGATCGAGCAACTGCACACCCAATTTGCGGTGCTCGGCAAGGTTGGCCGGCTCGGTCATGTGCACGATGTCTTTCCAGCTGAAACGGGTCAGGCGTTTCGCTGCCAATTCGGCACCGAACGGGCGCGCCACCAGCGTCCAGATAAACGCGAACAGCAGACCGATCGGCCCCGCCAGGTTGGAGTTCACGAAAGCGAAAAAGTCCGCATCGTAAGCGCCCTGAATACTGATGAACGACGAGGTGTTGACCAGCGTCAGCAGCATGCCGAGGTAGAAGCGCGGCTGCACCGTCAGCGTGCCGACGCAGATAAACGGGATGGAAAACGCCAGCACCAGCATCGGGAAGTCGTGCAGGTTGGGCAGAATCAAAAACAGATAAAGGCTGGCGAACAGCACCGACATGCCAGTCCAGAAAAAGAACCGGTAAATCTGCGGCGCCGGGTCGTCCATCGAGGCGAAGAAACTGCACGCCACCGCCGCCAGAATCACCGCGCTGCCGCCGTCCGGCCAGCCGAGCAGAATCCACAGCACCGAGGCGGTGATGATCGCCAGAATGGTCGAGGCCACCGAGTAGAGCATCAGCCCACGGTCGATAAACGGTGTCAGCCGACCCAATCGCCAATGGCGGTAAACCGCGCGCCAGTTGTCTTGGCGCTCGCAGACAATCGCGTCCTGCAGGCTGCGGCAGTCCTGCCACAGATCGATGAATTCACCGAGCCGGTAGATCGAGTTGGAGAACAGCAGTTGCCGGCGATCTTCCAGTGCTTCGGCACTCGGTTGCAGGGCTTCGAGCTGATCTTTCAGCGCTTGCCAGCGGTCGAGATCGGCGTCTTCATGACCGAGCCATTCGCGGGTCGCGGCCAGCAGCGGTTCGAATTTTTCCACCAGCTCAGGCGTGCGCCGTTCGAGGGCGTAGAGCGAATCTTCCAGCGCATCGATCACCGGTAATAGATGAATCATGCGTCCGCGCAATTCTTTGGTGTTGCGCACGGTTTGCGGTCGCGAGCCTTCGTGGGGCAACTGGCCGATCATCAATTCGAGGCTGTTGAAGTTGGCGACCATGGCCATGCGCAGCGCGGTGACTTCTTCGGGTTGCACGTCGCGGCTGAGGAATTTCAGGCTGTAGGTTGTCGCGTCGGCGAACCACTTGCTCACGGCGTCGTTGAACACCGGCGCCAAGCGTCGCGGCCAGAACATCGCACCGACCACGGCGGCGACGGCGATGCCGAGGAAAATCTCTTCCGTGCGTGCTTCCGCCACGTCCCACACCGCCAGCGGGTTATCCACCACCGGCAAGGCAATCAGCGGCAACGTGTAACCGGCGAGCATCAATGCGTAGCTGTTGGCGGTGCGCAAATGCAGGGACATGAACAACAGAATCCCCGTCCACAGCGCGATGACCACCACCAGCACATACGGGCTCTGCACAAACATTGGCACGAAAAACACTGCCGCCGCCGCACCGAGAAAAGTGCCAATCGCACGGTATAACGCTTTCGAGCTGGTCGGGCCGAGGAACGGGCTGGAGACGATGTAGACCGTCGCCATCGCCCAATACGGACGTGGCATTTGCATAAGCAAGGCGATGTACAGCGCGATCATCGACGCTGCAAAAGTCCGCACCCCGTAGAACCAGTCCCGGGCCGGCGGAATGCCGGAGAAAAAACCGTTCAAGAATTAACCACCAATGGCGGGTTGGCCGCCTCAAAAGCTCTGAGTACCCGAAGCGTAGCTTCCAGATCGCTCTGGTCGATGCCCTCAAGCACTTCATGACGCAGACGTACCAGTTCGATCTCCACCGCTTGCACCAGTTCACGGCCGGTATCGGTCAGGCTGAGGCACTTGGCGCGGCGATCATGGGCATCTTCGGTACGGCAGACGTAACCCGAATGACACAACTGATCGAGCAGACGCACCAGCGACGGACTCTCCATCCCGGCCGCTTGCGCCACCTGCACCTGCCGCACACCCTCGCCCAAACGCCCGATCATCAAGAGCGGCACAGCGCAGGCTTCGGAGATTCCATAGTTGACCAGCGTGGTCTGGCAGATCTTCCGCCAATGCCTGGCGGCCACCACCATGGCACTGCTGATGTTCATCTGGAGAGCGTCGAGGGAATCGGACACGGGGAAATGCACACTGTTAGTTTGCTAACTATCAATATCGCATTGGAGGGGAATTTCAGTCAAGTTTTGAAACAAATTGCTCCACTGGTCGCTCGCACAAACTGAAGCTTTCTAAACCATGTGATGACGATGTATATACCTCGTCAGTACCGAAAATCTTGAAGGAATCTGCAGATGTCAAAACAAGCCGTTTTTACAATGAAGCTCGAGCCGGAGCTGCGTGAGCAATTCATGGCTGAGGCGCAGGCATCCCATCGTCCTGCTTCGCAGATCATGCGAGAAATGATGCGCCAGTTTGTTCGCACACAGCAGGAAGCCCGGGAATACGAAGTCTTCCTGCAACGAAAAGTCGACCTTGCAAGAGAATCGATGGCAGCGGGTGAAGGCGTTTCCAACGAGGAAGTTGAAGCGCAATTCGCCGCCAGGCGCAGGCAGGTAGAAAATCAAGGATGAAGATTATCTGGAGTAAAAATGCCGTACAGGATCGCGAAAAAATCTGGGACTACCTTCACGCAGAAAATCCAGGCGCAGCGCTCGACATGGATCGCCGCTTCACCGAAGCGGCTTCACGCCTGACCCAAAATCCCAAATTTGGCCCGGTTGGTATCATTGCCGGCACTCGCGAATTAATTCCCCACCCCAGCTACCGGCTTGTCTACCAGCCAGATCAGGATGTGATCTGGATTATGGCGCTGGTTCATACGGCACGGGCCTGGCCTTTCCCAAAGTAGCGATTAGCCCGCCCGCCCCTTGCGCAACAACACATTCAACTGATCCACCACCTCCGCCCAATCGGCATCCTCCAGAATCTCATCGCGTAAAAACTGCGCCTGGCTCTCCGTCCAGAAGAACGCATCGGCCAAGTGCAACTCTGGTTTAAGCGGGGAATGGGTGGCGATGAATTGGTCGATGCTGACCGGGTCGTTGTCCAGGCCGAGTTGTTTGAACAGGGAGGGGAGGCTGTGGGTTGGTTGTTCCATTGCTGAGCTCCTTCAAAAATGGGGTGTATGGAAGATTAATCGCGAGCAGGCTCACTCCTACAGGTGCAATGCAATCCCATTGTAGGAGTGAGCCTGCTCGCGATGAGGCCAGCGAGACCACTGCAAATCCTAATGACTCAACTCCCGCACCTCAGCATGCGGCACCATTTTCAGAAACTCCGGCATGCTCATGTGCAACAGATAATTGTGGTTGCCCGCCTCCAGATAAATATCTTTCTGCCGCGTCAGCAACGGGTCGATGACCATGTCCAGCCCGTACGAGTCACCCAGCGGCGGTACCGCGCCGCGTTCGCAGTCGTCGAAGATGTGCGCCAGGTTGCTTTCGCGGGTCAGTTGCCATTCGCCGCTGTTGCGCACTTTGCTCAAGTCCAGATGACGACTGGCCGGCAGCACGGCCATCAGGTAATGCCCGTGGTGGTCGTCGAGGATGATCGATTTGGCCACCCGTTCCGCTGGCACGCCGGCGACGCGCGCGGTTTCCAGGCTGCTCGATGAATGTCGATGAGCAACGACGTCATATTCGCAATGCGCCCGGGTCAGGCTGCTTTGCACCTTTTTTGCCATTCGCATGATGCACCTCGGTGTCGCGCGGAAGGTGGTTGCTGTGTTTTGAGTCTAGTTCGGCGGGCCGCTGACGAAGGGAAATCCGCTCACCGGACACATCCGCACATTGATCAAAATTCATCCAGAGCAACCCTCAACTAGACTGAAAGAACCCGCCACTGACGCTCATGGAGAGTCACGTGAACAGCCGATGTTGTGCCTTCGCCTTGCTCCTGCTGACAAGCGCATCCGCCTTCGCCGCCGACACCTCATTGCCAGCGATGAGCCCGGTCGGTCTGTGGCTGATCACGCTGGGCATCGTGTTTCTGATCGCCGAAGCCGCACTGCCCAACTACGGGGTGATCGGTCTGGGCGGGATCATCATGTTTGTCATCGGCGCGTTGATTTTGAGCAACGCCGAATTGCCCGTGCCGATGATGATCGGCCTCGGATTGATCAGCGCTGTGCTGTTGATCGCTTTGCTGATTCGCGCGCTGAAAACCCGTCCGCGTCACGCCGTCAGTGGCGATGCCGGACTGCTCGGCAGCGTCACCGCGATCACCACCGTACAACCGGGCGATGCGCGTAACGGCTGGATTCAACTGCAAGGCGAACGCTGGCAAGTGCTCAGCGCGACACCGCTGCAAACCGGGCAATCGGTGCGCGTAGTGGCTCGCAAGGGATTGATGCTGGAAGTGGCCGCGACTGACGCGGCGCCGCTCGGAGAGTGATCATGGGTCTGCAAATCGGTTTTGTTGCGCTGCTGTTGTTGGTGATTGCCCTCGCCGGCTCGACATTCCGCATCCTGCGTGAATACGAGCGCGGCGTGGTGTTCCAGCTCGGACGTTTCTGGCAGGTCAAAGGCCCGGGCCTGATTCTGCTGATTCCGGTGGTGCAGCAAATGGTTCGGGTCGATTTGCGCACCGTTGTGCTCGACGTGCCGCCGCAGGACGTGATCACTCGCGACAACGTGTCGGTGAAGGTCAACGCCGTGCTGTATTTCCGCGTACTCGATCCGCAGAAAGCGATTATTCAGGTTGAGGATTATCTGTCGGCCACCAGCCAATTGGCGCAGACCACTTTACGCGCGGTGCTGGGGAAACATGAACTGGATGAACTGTTGGCCGAACGCGAGCAATTGAACATCGACATCCAGCAAGTGCTCGATGCGCAGACCGATGCGTGGGGAATCAAGGTCGCCAACGTCGAAATCAAACACGTCGACCTCAACGAATCGATGGTGCGCGCCATCGCCAAGCAGGCCGAAGCCGAGCGGGAACGGCGGGCCAAGGTGATCCACGCTGAAGGTGAGTTGCAGGCGTCGGAAAAACTGATGCAGGCTGCGGAAATGCTCGGGCGTCAGCCTGGGGCGATGCAGTTGCGGTATATGCAGACGCTGAGCTCGATTGCCGGCGACAAGAGTTCGACGATTGTTTTTCCGTTGCCGATTGAGTTGCTCAAGGGCATGGCGGATTTGTCCGGCAAGTCCTGAGGAGCAAAAGATCGCAGCCTGCGGCAGCTCCTACAGGGGATCACGTTCCAATGTAGGAGCTGCCGAAGGCTGCGATCTTTTCAGGCACCACGCAATTTTTCCAAAGCTTCGTAGGGCGCTCGCGCACACGTCTGCACACGCGCCTGCAACAGCGCTGAAGCCTCGCGGCGCTTGTCTTCACCATCGGCAACAAACACTTGCGAAGGCTGTTTCGCATGCTGCCCGGCAGCGGCAAACACCTGCTGAGTCTGCACATCATTCAATCGAAAGAACCGCGCCAAACGCCCTGCCATCGCATCAGGCAACTCGCTGTAATTCACCGCCAAACCGGCCGAATCCCGACAATGTAGCAACCCCGCCTCCAACAACCGCCCCAAACGCCGCGCGATAAAATCTTCACGGCCCTCGAACTGCAACCCATCCTCCAATACGCAATCACCGAGCATGCCCGGCACCATGTGCATGCCCGGACGGCGCAGATGAGAAACAGCAATTTCCAGCGGATCACGATAGAGAAACAGCCACGGCGTGTCCGGGAAACAGGTCTGCAACAGCGGCCATTCACCGATGTTCCAGGCATCAAGTTTGACCACTAAACGCTGTTCAACACCGCGTCGGCGCTGACCATATGCCGAGAGCAAGCCGACGATGGCGGCCCCGCGTTCGGCATCAGGCAAATCACCGCGCAACAGCGCATCCAGCGGTGGCGGTTCGGACACCACGATGTGATCGTCGAGTTGCGCGAGCATCTGACTGATCAACGTCGAGCCACAGCGCGAGGCGTGCAGAATAAAAGCGCTTGGTGCGAGGCCGGGGCTTTGCGCTTGCCATTCGGTCAGCGCCGACAGCGGCGTCTGCCGTCGAAACGCCTGATTGAAGGGCAGCCGCAGTGCATCGTCCACCGCCTCACGGAAAAACGGCTGATGCAACGGCGTGTCACCGAACCAGCACCAATCCACCCGCCACTGCCCGTCGACCGGCCAGACACGAATGGGCAGCCAACCGTCGAAACTCAACAGCTCCATTGTTCGTGCCATTGCCGACGACCATTGCGCATCGCGGTACGCAGTTCTTCGCGAGAAAATACCAGGCCGCGTTCCACCGCGAGTTCCAGCGTTCGGGCGATAAACATCTCAGGGTCATGCAGCGTGCGCAAGGCCAGTGACAGCGAGTCATCCTCAGTCACCAGCCTCTGAAAACGCTGCAAGTCGTTATCGGCCAAACCCGGCGCTGGTGTGTCGGGCAATCCTTCGACGATCATCTGCTCAAGCCAGGCATCGGGTTTGCAATCGATGACCAGATGAATACGCGCAGCGGTATCGCGGTTATCCACTCGGTGCGGACGGGCGAGATCGAGAAACCAGCATTCCCCGGCAGCCATCGGCACGCGTTGGCCGTCGAGCCAGAAGTCGACATTGGGCGGACTGAGCAACGGAATGTGCAAACGGCGATCGGCGTCCGGGCCATTCAGATCGTAATCGCGATGTTCGTGAATGCGCGCGCCAGGGCCCAGGCGCAGCAGTCGAGCGCTGACGATATTCAGCGACAGATTGCGCAAGCCGTGGCGCCAGCGCTCATCACGCAACCACGGTTCGCGTAGCAACGGCTCACCGCGCCCGGGCGACAGTTCGGTCAACGCATCGGCTGCCGAAATCAGCGCGACGCCACTCCAGTCACCCGAAAAATACTCGGTGTTGAAGTGACTGCGCCAGGCGTCGTCGGCAATCGCCGCCAGCGCTTGCAGCAACAGCGGCAAATCCACCGTCACCGGCAAACGCGAGAACGCCGGCCGGCTCATGTCCTGGGCAACACCGCGCACTCGCCGAGCCAGGTCAGCAATCGATCAAGGCAGGCTTCGACCGTTTGCGCACCGGTGTCGAGCACCAGCGACGCCTGCGTTGGCGGCTGATACGGTGCCGACACTCCGGTAAATCCAGCGAGGTCACCGCGTCGCGCCCGTGCGTAATGTCCTTTCGGGTCGCGCTGTTCGCAAACAGCCAGAGAGGCGCTGCACCAAACGTCGCGATAGTCCTCACCTAACCGTTGCGCGAACACCTCACGTAGCTCAACCAGTGGCGCAATCATCGCCAAAATCACGATTTGCCCGTTTTCCACCAGCAACGCGGCGAGCTCGCTGGCGCGACGAACATTTTCCTGGCGATCAGCGTCGGTGAATCGCAGATCCCGATTGAGCCCGATGCGCAAACCGTCGCCATCCAGTACCAAGCTTTGCAAACCTCGCCCGAACAACTCGGCGTGCAGCGCCTGCGCCAATGTCGACTTGCCCGCCGCCGGCAGGCCGGTCAACAGAATCGCTGCACCGCGATGCCCATTTCGAACCTCGCGTTGGGTGCGGCTGACACTGGCGCTCGGCGCCAGCACATCACTGCGCCGGAGCATGCGCCACCACTGGCGTCGAGATATCCCCCGCCGCCCAAGCCGATTCACGGTTGGCCAGCGCGGTGGCAATCGACTGCACTTCGGTCGACTGCACCTGATCCGGCAGCGGATCGAGGCCGGCACTGGCGAAGATCTGGCCATAAGCATTGCGCAGATCAGCGTACGACAGGTCGCGGCGCAGATCCGCTTGCAGGTTGTTCAGCTCGCCCTGAATCAGTTCCAGCTCACCGATCCCAGCCGCCTGATGACGGTTGCGCAACTGGCCGACGATTTGTCCGTCGATGTCCGACAGTTGCTGATTGGTCTTGAACTGGCGCAACGCTTCTTGATAGTTGGCGTTGGCCACATAGAGCTGCGCGAGCACCGCGATCGACATCGCCTGACGCCGCGCGGTGGCGACTTCTTCACCGGCCTTGGCGACGTTGATTGCAGCGGGTGCGGAGATCACGTTGAACAGGTTCCAGGTGATTTTCACGCCGTAATCGGCCCAGCCCTGTTCGACGAGGAACGAGTTGCTGTCGTAATGGCCACCGGCGGAAAACTCCAGGCCTGGCAGCAGGCGCAGCATGGCCTTGCGGGTTTCGGCAGCGCTGATGCGCGTCTGGTAGTCCTGCTCGCGCAGTTCCGGGCGACTGGTCAGGGCTTCCTGCTCCAGTTTCGCCAGATCGACCTTGAGCTCGGGAATCTGATAACCGTCATCAGTGGCCAAGGTCAGGTTGGTGCCCAGCGGCAGGTTGATCAGGGTGGCCAGTTCGGTTTTCGCCAGCGACAACGCGCGGCGCTGCTCTTCCAGTTGGCGGGTCGCTTCGATCAGCGAACGCTGATAACCGAGCGATTGCACCGGATCACCAATACGCTGATCACTCAGGGTCTGGCTGTTGTCGCGGGCGGTCTGCACGCGCGCCATCAGGCTGTCGATTTTTTTGAGCAGACGCTCGGCGGCCATCGCTCGCCAATAGGCCGAACGTACGTCCTGGACGATGGTGTTGATCACCTTGCGGCGCCGTTCCTGAACGATCAGGCGCTGGTCACCCTGCTGCTTGGCGCTGATGTAGCTGACGCCGAAGTCGAGGACGTTCCAGACCATGGTCAGGTCGGCAACGTCGCGGTCACGGTCCTGCGAGGTCGATGGTTCAAGAGACTGGGTGCCGGTGCGCACACTCTGGCTGCTGGAGGCGTTGACGTTGTTGCGCCCGACGTACCCGGCGTCCAGCGCCATGCGCGGCAGCATGTCGAAACTGGCGAGGTCGAGCTGCCGCTTGGCCAGCGCTTCCTCCATGATCTTCAAGCGACCTTCGAGGTTGTATTTCACCGCGCGGGCCATGGCCTGGTGCAGGGTCAACGGGCCGCGCAGCGGTTCCTGATCCTTGTACATGCCTTGCAGATCGCTTTTGGCGCGCTGCTCGCTGACGCTGCGTTCAATCGGGTCACTGGTCACTGCACATCCGCTGATCGCCAGCGCCAGCAGGCTGGCGCCGAACAACTTCTGACTTTTCTTCATCCCTGGATCGCCCCTAGGTCCTGCACAGTGTTGAGTAATGGTGAGTTCAGGCCGACATTTCGCTGATGCCGACCTGTTGCAGCGCTGCCGCCAGGTCGTCGACCCGGTGCTGCTCGGTGTCTTTGAGTTGTTGTAGTTGTTGCCCCAGTGTCGGCGCGCCAAACACACCGCGCAGGCCTTGGGAAATATCGCCGGCCTTGAGCGACTGGCTGCCGAATGCGTTCAGCGCATCCCTCTCGGCAGCACGGTCCTGACTGAACAGGCTCGCCAGTGTGCTGCTGGCGAATACGCCGCCATCACCACCGCCAAAACCGAGGAACCCGTGGCCGGAGCCATCGCCGCTGCTGTCACTGCTGCTGAACACTTGCGCGATGTAACTGCGGCTGAGAGCACCGTGATTGATGAAAATATCGCCAAGCGGACGAATGCCGTTGCCGATCACCCGTTGTTCAAACAGCGGCGCAAAGGTCAGCGGTGAACCGAGCTCGCCGGTTGGTGGAGTGAAGATGAACGGCTGCAGCGGCACGTTCGGTGGCGGTGCCGGCACCACCGGGTCGCTGCTGCGAACCAACGGATCCGGGATCACGACACTAGTCGGCGTGGTCGGCACAGTTGGCACGGTGGGCGGCACGACCACCGGCACCGTATTGATCGCGTAGTTGTTGGAACTGCTGACACCGCTGCCGCTGTTGCCGGACGCATCACTGACCCCGGCACTGTTGACGCTGATCGCGTTGTTCGCACTGTTGACGTTGGCGTTTGGTGTCAGGGTGGCGGTCCAGGTCTTGCCGCCGTCGCTGCTGCTCAGGTTGGACAAGGTGCCGTTCGCCACCGCGATGTCTGACAGATCGAAACCGCTGACCGCCTCATTGAAAGTAATGGTCACCTGCGAGGTCTGACCGATGCCGATGTTCGGGTTGGCAATGACGACCGTCGCACTCGGCCGCTCGCTGTCGAGCGCGTAGTTGTTCGACACCGCCACTGTGCTGCCGACGTTGCCGGCCAGATCGGTGACATTGCTGGTGTCGAGCGCAATGAAATTGCTCGGGTCGGTGACATTGGCCGTCGGCGTGAAGGTCGCGGTCCAGGTCTTGCCGCCATCGCTGCTGCTCAGGTTGCTCAAATCGCCATTGGTCACGCTCAGGTCGGACAGGTCGAAGTTGCTCACCGCCTCGCTGAAGGTGAACGTCACCGTGGTGGTCTGGCCGATGCCCAAGTGGGGATTGGCGACCACGATATTCACCGTCGGCCGGGTCGCGTCGAGCGCGTAGTTGTTGGAAATCGCAATGCTCGCGCCGAGGTTGCCGGCCAGATCCTGCACACCGGCCGTGTCGACGATGATCAGGTTGGTCGTGTCGTTGACGTTGGCCGTCGGTGTCAGCGTGGCGGTCCAGGTGATGCCGCCATCGCTGCTGGTCAGGTTCGCCAGCGTGCCGTTGGCGACGCTGATGTCCGACAGGTCAAAACCGCTGACCGCTTCACTGAAGGTGATGGTCACCGTGGTGGTTGCACCGATGCCCAGGCGATTGTCGGCGACCACGATGGTCGCGGTCGGCAGCGCCGTGTCGATGGCGAAATTGTTCGAAGCGGTGGTGCCGACGCCGCTGTTGCCGGAGGCGTTGGTCACGCCACTGTTGTCGAGGGTAATCAGGTTGGTGGTGTCGGTGATGTTGGCGGTCGGCGTGAGTGTCGCCGCCCAGGTGATGCCGCCGTCACTGGAGGTGACGTTACTCAGGGTGCCATTGGCGATGGTCAGGTCCGCATTGGTGAAACCGCTGACGGCCTCGCTGAAGGTGATGGTCACCGTCGAGGTTTCGCCGGCCTTGAGCGCGGTATCCGCGACGACGATGGTCGCGGTCGGCACTTCGGTCTGCACCGCATAGTTGGCCGAGTTGGTGATGCCGCTGCCGGCATTGCCCGCCAGATCGCTGATGCCAGCGTTGTTGAGCACGATCAGGTTGGTGGCGTCACTGACGCCGATGGTCGGCGTGAAGGTGGCCGTCCAGGTGATGCCGCCGTCGCTCGACGAGACATTGCTCAGCGTACCGTTGGCAACGCTCAGGTCGCTGTTGTCGAATCCGCTGACCGCCTCACTGAAAGTAATGGTGACGAGCGCGGTTTCACCGGGACGCAGATCGGTATCACTGATGACGATGGTGGCGGTCGGGCGCTGACTGTCGATCACGTAGTTGGCCGAATCGGTGGTGCCGCTGCCGGAATTGCCCGCGATGTCAGTGATGCCGGTGTTGTCCAGGGTGATGATGTTGCTGGTGTCGGTGATGCCCGCCGATGGAGTGAACGTCGCCGTGTAAGTGATGTTGTCCGAGGTGCTCAGCCCGGAGAGCGTGCCGTTGGCCACGGTCAGGTCGGCCAGGGTAAAACCGCTGACGGCCTCGCTGAAGGTGATGGTCACGGTGGTGGTCTGGCCGACGCCCAGCGCTGAATCGGCGAGCACCACGGTGGCGGTCGGGCGCTGGGTGTCGATGGCGTAATTGTTGGAGTTGGTGGTGCCATTGCCGGCGTTGCCAACGGCGTTCTGCACACCGCTGTTGTCGAGGGTGATCAGGTTGCTCGCGTCCGTGATGTTGCTGGTCGGGGTGAAAGTCGCCGTCCAGGTGATACCGCCGTCGCTGCTGCTCACCGCCGTCAGCGTGCCGTTGGCAATCGTCAGGTCGGCATTGTTGAAACCAGTGACGGCTTCGCTGAAGGTAATGGTCACCAGCGACGTTTCGCCGATGGTCAGGCTGTTGTCCGCGACGACGATGGTCGCGGTTGGCACTTCGGTCTGCACCGCATAGTTGGCCGAGTTGGTGATGCCGCTGCCGGCATTGCCCGCCAGATCGCTGATGCCAGCGTTGTTGAGCACGATCAGGTTGGTGGCGTCACTGACGCCGATGGTCGGCGTGAAGGTGGCCGTCCAGGTGATGCCGCCGTCGCTCGACGAGACATTGCTCAGCGTACCGTTGGCAACGCTCAGGTCGCTGTTGTCGAATCCGCTGACCGCCTCACTGAAAGTAATGGTGACGAGCGCGGTTTCACCGGGACGCAGATCGGTATCACTGATGACGATGGTGGCGGTCGGGCGCTGACTGTCGATCACGTAGTTGGCCGAATCGGTGGTGCCGCTGCCGGAATTGCCCGCGATGTCAGTGATGCCGGTGTTGTCCAGGGTGATGATGTTGCTGGTGTCGGTGATGCCCGCCGATGGAGTAAACGTCGCCGTGTAAGTGATGTTGTCCGAGGTGCTCAGCCCGGAGAGCGTGCCGTTGGCCACGGTCAGGTCGGCCAGGGTCAAGCCGCTGACGGCCTCGCTGAAGGTGATGGTCACGGTGGTGGTCTGGCCGACGCCCAGCGCTGAATCGGCGAGCACCACGGTGGCGGTCGGGCGCTGGGTGTCGATGGCGTAATTGTTGGAGTTGGTGGTGCCATTGCCGGCGTTGCCAACGGCGTTCTGCACACCGCTGTTGTCGAGGGTGATCAGGTTGCTCGCGTCCGTGATGTTGCTGGTCGGGGTGAAAGTCGCCGTCCAGGTGATACCGCCGTCGCTGCTGCTCACCGCCGTCAGCGTGCCGTTGGCAATCGTCAGGTCGGCATTGTTGAAACCAGTGACGGCTTCGCTGAAGGTAATGGTCACCAGCGACGTTTCGCCGATGGTCAGGCTGTTGTCCGCGACGACGATGGTCGCGGTTGGCGCCACGGTGTTGATGGTGAAGTTGCCGGAGTTGGTCGTGCCCGTGCCGGCGTTCCCGGCCAGGTCAGCGATACCGGTGTTGGCCAGGGTGATGATGTTGCTGGTGTCGTTGATCCCGCCGGTCGGCGTGAAGGTCGCCGTCCAGGTGATACCGCCATCGGCGCTGCTGACCGGCGTGAGCGTGCCGTTGGGGACGGTCAGGTCGGCGTTGGTGAAACCACTGACCGCTTCGCTGAAGGTAATGGTCACCAGTGTCGTTTCGCCGGCGCTCAGCGCGGGATCGGCGACGACGATGGTCGCGGTCGGCCGCTGGGTGTCGATGCTGTAGTTGTTCGAATCGGTGGTGCCACTGCCGGCATTGCCGGCCAGGTCGGCGACGCCGGTGTTGTCCAGTGTCACCAGGTTGGTGGCGTCGGTGATGTTCGCGCTCGGTGTGAACGTTGCCGTCCAGGTGATGCCGCCGTCCGCGCTGCTGACCGCCGTCAGGGAGCCGTTGGCGATGGTCAGGTCGGCATTGGTAAAACCGCTGACCGCTTCGCTGAAGGTGATGGTCACCAGCGAGGTGTCGCCGATTTTCAAGGTACTCTGCGTGAACACCACGGTGGCGGTCGGCCGCACGGTGTCGACCGCGTAATTGTTGGAATCAGTGGTGCCGCTGCCGGCATTGCCCGCCAGATCCGCGACCCCGGTGTTATTGAGGGTGATCAGGTTGGTAGCGTCAGTGATGCTGCTGGTCGGCGTGAACGTCGCCGTCCAGGTGATGCCGCCATCCGCACTGCTGACTGCGCTCAACGTGCCGTTGGCAATGCTCAGGTCGGCGTTGGTGAAGCCGCTGACCGCTTCACTGAAAGTAATGGTCACCAGCGAGGTTTCACCGATTTTCAGCGCGGTATCGGCGACCACGATGGTCGCCGTCGGCCGTGCGGTGTCGATCGCGTAGTTGTTGGAGTTGGTGCTGCCAGTGCCGGCGTTGCCGGACAGGTCATTGACCCCGGTATTGTTCAGAGTGATCAGGTTGGTGGTGTCGGTGACGCTCGTGGTTGGCGTCAGCGTGGCGGTCCAGGTGATGCCGCCGTCGCTGCTGCTCAGTCCGGTCAAGGTGCCGTTGGCCACCGTCAGGTCGGCGGCGGTGAAGCCGCTCACCGCTTCGCTGAAGGTGATGGTCACCACAGAGGTTTCGCCTGCCGCCAGATTGGTGTCGGCAACGACAATGGTCGCTGTCGGTCGTACGGTGTCGACCACATAATTGGCCGAATCGGTGGTGCCACTGCCGGCGTTGCCGGCCAGATCCGCCACCCCGGTGTTGTCCAGGGTAATCAGGTTGGTGGCATCGGTAATGCTCGCGTTCGGGGTGAACGTCGCCGTCCAGGTGATGCCGCCGTCGGCGCTGCTGACGTTGGTCAGCGTACCGTTGGCAATGGTCAGGTCGGCGTTGGTGAAACCGCTCACCGCCTCGCTGAACGTGATGGTCACCAGCGAGGTGTCGCCGATTTTCAGGGCAGTGTCTGCCATCACGATGGTTGCGGTCGGACGTTGGGTATCGATCGCGTAATTGTTGGAATTGGTGGTGCCGACGCCAGCCACGCTGCCGGACACCGCCGTCACCCCGGTGTTGTCGAGGGTGATGAGGTTGGTGGTGTCGGTAATGTTGTTGGTCGGCGTAAAGGTTGCCGTCCAGGTGATACCGCCGTCGGCGCTGGACACATTGGTCAGCGTGCCGTTGGCAATGGCCAGGTCGGCGTTGGTAAAACCGTTTACGGCGCGGCTGAAGGTGATGGTCACCAGCGAGGTTTCGCCGATTTTCAACGCGGTGTCGGCGACCACGATGGTGGCAGTCGGTGGTTCCACGTAAGCGGTGTTCAGCGTACCGCCGTTGTTGTAGATGCCCACCAGCGCACTCGGCGTTGTACCCGTCGAGCCACCGTTCGACAGACCGCCGCCACCGCTGGCAGCGCCGTTGCCACTGATCGCGGCAAAGTTGCTCGCGGTGATCAGCACCACGCCGCCGTTGTTCCAGATCGCGCCGACGCCGCGACCGCCAGCCCCGCCATCGGCGCCGTTGCTGCCGACCCCACCGCCACCGCCACCGCCGCCACCGGCAGCAATGTTATTGCTGATGACCGAGTTGCCGATGACTTTCAGGGTGCCACTCGCGGCGTTGTAGATACCACCTGCCGCGTTGGCACCGACGCCGCCGACTTTGTCCCAGCCGGAACCACCGCCGCCGCCACCAATGGACAGCGTGCCGTTGCTGGCCGAACCGCCGTTGCCGCCATGGCTGTAACCGGCTCCGGCGCTGCCGCCGTTGCCGCCGACGCCACCGGTGCTGGTGCCGCCACGGCCACCCATGTCGGTCGGACTGTAACCACCGCCATAACCACCGGCATTGGCACCGCCCGCGCCGCCGGCATAGGTGCCGGTGCCCGGGCCAGAAGTACCGCCATGGCCACCGGTCTGGCCACCGATACCCGCACCGCCGCCACCGCCACCGCCGACATAGCCGCCGGTCACACCACCGCCACCACCACCGCCGGAGGCGGCGTTGGCAGTCACCGTCACGTTGTTCAGGGTCAGAGTCCCGGCGTTGAAAATGCCGCCGCCCATGGCCCCCGCAGCGGCTGAACCACCATTACCACCGTTGCCCGCCACCAGGCCTTTGGTGATCACCAGCCCGTCGAGGGTCACGGTGTTGCCGGAGGTCACTTCCACCACGCGAGTCTTGTACTGACCGTCGAGGGTCACGTCGGCGACGCCGTCGTTGTTCAGGTCGCCATCGACGGTGATGCTCTTGTTGATCAGCAATTCAGAGGTGAGCTGGACGGTCATGCCGGAACTGAACGTGACGATGTCACCGTTCTGCGCCGACGCCAGCGCCGCACGCAACGAGCCGACGCCCGAGTTGAGATTGTTGGTCGCCGTCCACGTGGCCAGTCCCCACTGGTATTCGCTCATGGCTTTGCTCGACAGCACATTGGCGCTCTCGATGGTGCCGGTGGCGATCTCCAGATCCCAGTCGCCACCCACGCCGGTGCGGTTGTTCGATGCCGCCACATCACGCCCGGTCAACTGCGCCAGCGAGTCGACGAAACTCAAGCCGCGATCGCCCTCGGCGGTGTAGCAACCGTAGATCAGGATGTCGCCGCCGACGTTCATGTCCTTGCCGATCTCGCCAAGAATCGCGCTGCGTTGCGCGACGTTGTCGGCGGACAGATAGCTGTTGCCCAGCCACAAATCACCGGCATTGCCGTGGGCAATGATCTGCACCGAACTGACACCGTGATGTTGATCAAGGTAATCGGCGATCTGCTGCAGGCCGTCCTTGGTAGCGTCGAGCTTGACCACTTGCGTGCCGGGCGCGATCCCTTGCAGCAGGGCGTCAGCATCCTTCACTCGTGAGTCGACGAAGACCACGCTCTGGCCCGGTACGGCAACAGGACTGGCGGCGGGTGCGGCGTCAGCCTGGCCATGGGTGTCTTTGCTCGCGACCGGGTGATCGGCCGTCGGCGCCTTGGCCGCATCGGCAGCGGTAGGGGCATGGCTATCCGCCTGCGCGGCCGTGTCGGCCACGGTGGCGGCGACGGCACCGTCGAACAGCATGCGCGGCTCCAGCGACATGATCAGCGGCGAGGCCAGCGGACGCTGACCTGCGGTAGCCTGAGACTTGACCTTTGCCCCACCAAAAAGGGTCCACCACATGTTGCTCACCCGAACTCGAACGAAGGTACGTGACGCATCAATGAAAAACGCCGCGATCAACTGATCGCGGCGTCGGACTTCATACGAATGACATTGGCGGCGCTGGCTGAGCCATCGAGCCAAAAGGACAAATCAGCGTATTGCTTGAACAGATCCGGCGGCAGAATCGTGCGCCGTGATTGCAAGGCAACCTTGGGTTTGACCGTGTGCAGGCCGGCCAGGCCAAGGCCCTGGTCGAACGCTGGCGCGTCATAGGCCAGGTGTTCGAAATCGTGCTCGAACCACGGCTCGCCAATAAAGTCGTAGACCAGTCGCAGCACCCGTTCCGGGGCCTGGCTGAGCAGGTCGTAATCGACGATCAGCAACGATTCGGCATGCTCGCCGTAATAGGCTTCCTTGAGCGCCGCCCAGGCAAAACCCACCAGGCGATTGCGCTGGGCCAGGGTTTCGCAGCGGCTGTAAACGGTGTTGCGTTCGGCAGCGTCGCTGAACAGTTTGGTGTTTTCGTAGGGATTGGCGCGATACAGGCGTTCGAGGCTGTCCATCACCCAAGCCACGTTGCGCACGCAGGCAATGACTTTGGCCTGAGGAAACAGATCGCGGATCGCTGGCAGACGCGAGCTCCACTGCCGGTTGGTGTCGAACACCAACGGCTTGTCGGCCTTGTCGGCATAGAAGGATTCGAACAGACCACGTAGCAGGCGCCGACGCATGGCAGTGTCGATCACCGCGCCGTACTCACTGCCGGCGCTGCATTGTTCGAGGACACTGGAAAACAGCGAACCGAGCGGGCTGGTCATGCCGGCATGAAAGCGCGGGTTCTGCAAAAGGATCGCAGAAAGCAGGGTCGAGCCTGAGCGCGGCAAGCCGGAGATAAAGTGGAACTGCTGCAATCCCTTCACCTTAATCAGAAGTCCTTTTGTCCGACAGAGCGTAGTTCAACTAGTAACCCTGCGACTAGTAGTGTTTTGATATCACTCAGAGCAAAAAGAACTAACTGGTTAACTTTTAATCGCGAATAAGCAGATGAATCGTTTTAGTCCCGTCACGGCTCAGTTGGCCGGCGATCTGGCCACGAACAATCGTGCTTGTACGCCACCCGCGTGAACCTCCGCGCCGACGGTCCAGGCAGGCGGCAGCGGCAGAAATTCCGCCGGATCATCGAACGATCCGACCAGCCAGACCCGGCCATTGCCGTTCAGCTCGGCAAGGCTGTCGAGGTATACATCGGGCGTCACCAACGTGCCAAAACCGTATTCGTTCGGCCGGGTCGGACGGCCATCGGCAGTCGGCGGCGTATAGAGGCGCACCAAGGCGCCGGTGCGATCGTAGTAGACGTAGCTCAAGTACCAGAGCATGTCGCTGGTGACGATGCGATCGCCGGGCTGGAAATGCTGATTGACGTAGTTCACCACCCGGTCGAGCTGGTCATTGCTGTCGACCGTGGCGTTGTTGTTCACACCGACCAGTTCAACCGCCACCAGTGACACCAGCACCGCCAGCGCCAACACCCGCACGCGGCTGTACAAACGGTCGATGGCCAGCGCCGCCAACAGCGGCAGGCCCAGCGCATAAGCGGTCAAGTAGCGTTCGATGAACACCGGCGTGATGAACGACACCGCAAACACCAGCAACAGCGGCACGCCGGTGTACAACGCCAGCAAGACACTGCCCCGCGACACGCTGCGATCACGGATCACCGCCACCGCCGCCAGCGTCAACAGTGCCAGGGGCAAGGCGCCGAACACCGGCAGCGGCAGGTTTTCGCCATCGTCCTGAATCAGCCAGGACCAGATCATCGACGGCAGCGAGCCGAGGCTCACCGGCGGCTCCCAGCCCACGTCCCCGCCCACCTTCAGTTGCTCCATGTGCTGGGTCAGATCGAGCAGATGGGGCAACCAAGGCAGGTACAACACGACGATGGCCAGATTCGCCAGCCACCACGCCGGGCGCTGGATATGCCGGAAGCGATAGCCACGCTGGACCCGGATCAGCGCCAGATAAATCCAGTGGCACAGCGCCGCCAGCACGGCGAAGTAATGGGTGTAGAACGCTGCCGTCATCAACAGCAGGTAAAACAGCAGATAAGCATGACGCTGCGGGCGCCGGATCCAGTAGACCAGCGCCAGCGTCGCGGCCATCAGCAACAGCCCGAGCAGCGCATACATGCGCACTTCCTGGCTGTAGCGCACCGCCGTCGGCAACAGCGCCAGCAGCAGGCCGGCGAAGATCGCGGCGCGGCGGGTGGCCAGTCGATCCACCAGCCAGATGCCCAACCAGACGGCGGCGATCCCGGCGAGGGCGCTGAAACTGCGCAGGGCAAAAATGCCATCGCCGAATAAACCGATCCAGCCGTGCAGCAGCATGAAGTACAGCGGCGGGTGCACATCGTAGGCCGCGTGGCGCCAGATCTCGCCCAGCGAGTAACGCGCCAGCAGCAGACTGGATCCCTCATCGCCCCAGATCGCCGCAGCCGTCAGATCGTAAAAACGCACGGCCGCCGCCAACAACAGGATCGGCAGCAGCCAGTGTTCTCTGACCCAACGAAGCAAGCGCAAACCGGCAAACCACGGCCCTGGTGTCGCGTGCGGATCCTGGGTGTCGCCCACCGGGGTTACTCTGTTCAGCGCCATCGTTTCCTCTCGCCGCACCACATCGCCACGACCGTATGAACCGCAAAAACCTGCCAGTCACTTTAGGTCAGCCGCACAAGCACCGTCGATGCCGGTTTGCCTTTTCACGACATCCGGCAACCTTGCCAATCCGCGTCTACGCTCTGGCGTGGCGTGACCTGGCCACGGAGTGCCAAGGCAACTGCAGCAGCCTGAATTCACTA
Source organism: Pseudomonas rustica (assembly GCF_049959085.1). Classification (NCBI taxonomy): domain Bacteria; kingdom Pseudomonadati; phylum Pseudomonadota; class Gammaproteobacteria; order Pseudomonadales; family Pseudomonadaceae; genus Pseudomonas; species Pseudomonas rustica. The sequence goes on from NZ_CP188200.1 coordinate 5,450,642, forward strand.
GCGGCCCGCCGACAACCAATCAGAAGGATGAGGACTTTATGGACGTTTACATGGGCACTGTTCTGACGTTTGCCTTCAACTATGCACCCAGCGGCTGGGCCTTGTGCAACGGTCAGATCATCGGAATCAACCAGAACCAGGCGCTGTTTGCATTGCTGGGGACGGTGTATGGAGGCAACGGCCAGCAGACATTCGGGCTGCCCAACCTGCAAAGCCGCCTGCCGATCTGCCAAGGCAACGGCCCCGGCCTGACACCGAGGGTGATGGGGGAAGTTTCCGGCGCCGAGCAAGTCACCGCCACCCTCAACAATTTGCCGAACCACACCCACACCCTGGCGGGGCTCACGGCCACCACCACCGTGCAACTGGCCAACCCGGCCAGTAACCCGGCGGGCGCGCCGACTGCGACCAACGCCTACATCGGCGCTTCGGGCACCGGGCCGGGCCTGGCGAATATTTTTTCCGACGCTCAAGGCGCATCGCCGGTACCGCTCAAAGGCGCAGCCACCACCATCAGCGGGACCATCACACCGACCGGCAATGGCCTGCCCCTGCCGATCATGAACCCGTATCTGGTGCTCAACTTCAGCATCGCGCTGAACGGCATTTTTCCTTCGCGCAACTGACCGAACGCCGGGGGAGCCACCTCCCCCGGCACCTCACTTTGCTGGAGCGAGACCATGCTGCAATCGGTTCATAGCCAACATTTCCAGGCACTGCTGGGTCGCGTTGGCACCCTGCATCTGCCCGATGGCAGTGCGCTGCAGATCCACATCGGAGAACTCGAAGAAAAACCGCTGGCGAAAATGCGCTACAGCGAGCGCATGCCATTCTGCGTCGAATTGAGCAGCCTGGAGCCGACTGAATTCATCGACGGTTTGTGTGCCCTGGAGCTACCGGAACTGGGGCGGGTCGAAGGGATCTTCGTCTCGCGGGTACCCGCGATGGGGCGCGACCCGGCGCTGGCTTACTTCCACGTCACCTTCAACTGACACGGCCATCGTTAAACCAACATCAAAAGCATCGTTGACCTGTAGGAGCTGCCGCAGGCTGCGATCTTTTGATCTTGAGTTTCAGTTTGAAAAAACAGGATCAAAAGATCGCAGCCTGCGGCAGCTCCTACGGGGGGTTATTGGGGGTACCAGACGAGGCGTTCGGCGGCGGGGTTGCGTTCTTCGACGGCAAAACCCAATGCCAGATAATGCCGGCGCGCGTGTGGATTACTGGTCCAGACCACCGTCGCCACCGGGCAACGAATCTGTTGCGCGGCTTTCTGCACGCCTTGCAATACGGCACGGCCGAAGCCCTGGCCGCGCGCCTGCGGGATGAACGCCAGGTACAACACGCGAATTTCATTGGCGCCGAAATCGGTGCTCAGCGCGCCGATAGCGGTGCCGAGTTTTTCCACCACGTAGTGCATGGCGTCGGGGTAGTTGTCGCCCATGCCCTGCTCTTGCACCTGAAACTGATGGGCGACGACTTGCTGCACGTGTTCCGGCTCGCCGTCGATCCATTGCAGATCCGGCCGCGCCGTTTGATAAAGACTTTGCAAAAACGGCCCGTCGGTTGCCCGCGAAGGCCGTACCACCAATCCTTCTGCCGCCACTGCTGCGTTGTCCGTCATCCTGCTCTCCCTAGAAACCGCTTTCCCTGACGCCCAGTGCCGCCACCCGGCGCCACGCCACACCCAGCAGCGATTCGCCGCGGCCCTGCAACACCACCACGCCGCGCAATGGTTGCGTCGGGGTCGAGGCCGTCGTCAATGCACTCAGGCGCACGCCATATTGCGCCTGCACCGGCTCCGCCCGCTGCTGTTGATCGCGACGCACGGCGATCGGCCCGTGGTGATCGGAGGTCAACGCCTCCTGATCGACGTAAGCCACGCCGTTGGTGTCGATTTCATTCAATTGCACGGCGAGCGCCGGGTGCATCGGGTCATCGGCGATGAAACGGCCATTGGCCCCCGGTTTGACTCGCCACAACTCGGCTTCGGCCAGATATCCGCGCAGCCGTGCGCCGTCTTCGACCACCCGGGCCAGCGCATCGCGGGTCGATAACCAGCGCCCGACCGTCATGTTCGGCAGCAGATCGCGCACGCTGCCGGCATGCGGCGCACGCAACAGCAAGCGTTCACGCTGGGCGCTCAAGCCACGGTACTCGGCCACCGCTTCTGCCAGGCGTTGCTCAACGATGCCGGCGTCCGCGGCGGTTTCACTGCGACTGGCCTGGCGGCGCATCAACAACTGCTGAATCTTGATTTCGCGGCGGACAATCGCCAGACGCGATTCGAGATCCGGCGACTCCAGCTCGATCAGCACATCGCCCTGCGCAACCTGCTGCCCATCCGTCACCTTCACCGCTTTGACCCGCGCCGCCGTCGGCGCATGCAAGGCACTGGCGCGTCCGGCCTCAAGCATCGTCGGCAGCTCCACCGAACTGCGCCACGGCACAATCAGCAGCAGCAACAGCCCGAGCAGCGCCAATGCACTGAGCAACACGCGCGGAGCGTGCGCCTGCTCGCGACGGCTCCACCACTGGCGCCACTCACGCATGATCGGCAGAAAGATGAACCACACCAGTTCCACCAGCATCAGGAAGATCCCCAACACCTTGAAGAACAGGTGATAGACCGCCAGCGCGATCCCGAAAAACAACGCCGCACGCCACAACCACGAGCCATACCCCCAGATCAGCAAACGCCGTTGCATCTTCGGCGACCAAGGCTCCGGCGCGGGTGCGCCATAGCCAAACAAAAACTCCCGCAGTCGCCAGCGACACAGGGCAAACGCGCGACCCTGCAAGTTGTCGACTTGCCAAAAATCACTGATCAGAAAATACCCGTCAAAGCGCATGAACGGATTGAGGTTGACCACCAGCGTGGTGATCCATGTCGCGCTGGCGAGCATGAACGCCGCCGTGCGGGCGGGACCGTCAGGCAACAACGACCACGCGAGCAATGCGATACACGCCAACAGCAATTCCGCGAGCACACCGCCGGCACCGATCAGCAACCGCGCGCGGCGGTCATTGACCCGCCAGGCGTCGCTGACATCGGTATAGAACATCGGCAGCAAAACCATGAATGCCACGCCCATGCTCTGCACCCGACAGCCCGCACGCTTGGCCATGAACGCATGACCGAATTCGTGGCAAAGCTTGGCGAAAAACAGCGCCACACCGAACGCCATGGCGCCGCCGAGGCTGAACAGGTGGGGAAACGTCCCGACAAAGCGTTGCCAGTCCCGCGACACCAGAAATACGCCCAACGCCAGCGTTGCCGGCAAGCCGTAACGCAGCAGACGCGGACCGAAGCGCTGCAGCCATGGCCAGGCACGATTGAGAAAAGCGTCAGGGCGCCACAGCGGAATGCGGAAAAACAAATATTGATGCAGAAGGATTTGCCACAGACTTTGCTGCTGCGCCAACGCCTTGAGCCGGTAGCTGGCGCGCTGCTGGTCATCGAGCGCGCTGATCAAATCGTGACCGCGAAGAAACTCCAGCAACTGCTCAAGCTCGCTGCCATCCAGCGGCAGGCCGGGTTCGCGATTGGCCGCGCGCAAGACCTGTTCGGCATCGCCCAACGACCAGTGGCGCAACAGGCGCATCGCCGCCGTGCCGAGTTTGAAATAACGTCCGCGCACCGGATCGGCCAGGATCCAGCGCGGCGAACCGTCCAGGGCCGGCGCCGCGGACGACAATTGCAGGTCGGCACGCAGGCTCGGCAGGTTCATTTACAGGCCCACGCTCTGACGCAGGCCTGCCAATGGCCGACGCAGCAGATACAGCGCCAAGGGCGCGCGATCACCGAAAATCTTCGCCGTACCGCGCAGGCCGATACGCGGCGGCGCCTCGGCGAAGTTGGCGTCGAGCCGGTAAGCGAGTTGCCCGCCCGCCGTCGGTTGCGCTTCGTAAGCCGAGCGTTCCAGCGTGGCGAGATGGCGCTTCAACGGATCGCTGTCGAGAAACAGCGCCACCTCGGCACCGGGCTCAAGGGCAATCGCATCGCCCACGGCCAGTTCGATGCGCAGCTCGGCCTGGCTCGGATCGGCGACTTCCATCAGGCGCTCGCCGGTCTGTACCGGTCTGCCGGTCAAGCGTTCGGCGTCGGCGAACACCGCAATGCCGTCGCGTTCGGCGCGCACTTCGCTGCGGTTGAGCAGCTCGCGGGCGTAGTCGCGTTCGGCGCGTTTCTGTTCGGCGCGGGCGGCGAGCAAATCGACCTTGGCGCTGGATTCCGCGTCGGCAAACGAGCGCTGCGAGTTGGATTTCAATTCCGCCTCGGCCACGCCCAGCGCACGCTCGGCGACATCGGCCTGCGCCTTCAGCGTGGTGCTTTCAAAACGCACCAGCACATCACCGGTTTTCACTGTTTGATTGGGTTTGACCAGAAACTCGGCGATCACCCCGTCCAGCGGCGCCGCCACCACGCGGCCGCCCAGCGGCACCACTTCAGCCGGGGCCAGCACCGATTGGCGCACCGGGATCAACAGCCCGAGCAACAGCACCGCGACCAGCGCCACTTGGCGTTTACGGGTCCAGCGCAACCGCCACGGTTTGCGCGGTTGCAGCGCCAGCCAGGCATGACTGTAGGTGTCGCCCAATTGCGACAGCAGAACTTGCTCGGAAGGGTTCCACGGCACGTCGCGCGCCAGCCACAAACCGCCAAACACCTGAGCGTCGCGGTCGATCAGCGGCAGCCAGAACACCTGCGCCGCCGACAGCGTGCGCCAGTCAGCCTGGATGCTGTCATTCAGCAATTCCGGGGCAATTACCCGCGCCTGCTGCAGCACACCCTGTTTGAACAACTGCGCCACGGCCTGCTCGACGAACGCCACGAACGGCGCGTTGGGCTCCACCGCACTGACCCCGGTGACCGCCTGCACCTTGCCGGCAATCAACAACGCCGCATGACGAAAGCCAAACAGCGCCTGGCCATCGTTGACCAGGCTGTAGGCCAGTTGCGAGGCGTCGCGGGCAGCGCGGGTCTGGCGTTCCAGGTCAAGAAACCTGGCGAATACCTGCTCGGCGCCGCCGCTCACCGGGGCGTTCACTTAAGCTCCGGGAAACGTGCCGTGCCGCTCATGCCGGCCAGCAAGCCTTTGGCTTCGGGGAGTGTGGCGACCAGCAACAGGGTCTGACTGCCCTCATCGATTCGCGCGCCCAGGCGTTTGACGGTGGCATCGATCGGCTGGCCGGTTTCATCGGGAACGAAGCTGAAGGTCTGGCCAGGCTTGAGCCGTGCCATCCACCGTGACGGCACCAGCAAATGAATTTCGAGGGTACGGTTATCGACGACATCAAGCAGCGGTGCGCCGGCCGGCACGCTTTCATAGCGCTGCACTTTACGTTCGACCACTTGCCCGTCGAACGGCGCGACCACGCTGCAGCGCTTGACCTGCACTTGATAAACCTGGGATTGCGCCTGGGTTTCGCTGACCTTGGCCTCGGCCCGCGCCACTTCGAATCGGCCGACAGAATTGAGGGCGGCCAACTGTTTGTTGTGCGCCAGCTCTTCACCAGCACCACGACTGGCCGCCTGTGCGGCATTGAGTTGCGCCTGATAGGCCGAGCAATCGAACTTCGCCAGCGTATCGCCCTTCTTGAACGACTCGCCCTCGCTGAAGGGCAACTCGACAATCCGCCCGGAAAGCTCACTGGCCAGCGTCGCCTGATCACGCGCCCGCAACACCCCGCGCGCCTCACTGCTCACGGTGGCCGCCGCCGTCCCCGGATTATCCAGCAGCGGATCGTCTGGCCCGGGCGTTTGCGCCTGAACTGCACACGTAACTAAGGTCAATCCGACAACCCAACCACGAAAACGCTGCATAACCGCTACTCCCTGACGGATGTGCGGAGTCTACGACAGCGGGGGTTAGCGTCAAGCGAAAGGCCATCACTCTTCGGAAATGTAATGTTTCAAAAGAGAAAGCCGCTCAATGACCGTTTAAGAGATGTAGGCAGGCTCCGCTTTCCTACACGAGTTAGGAATGCTACCGATAGCGCATTGCGAATAAGGCGATAGACAGGCTACCTATGGAAGTAAACACGGGCCGAATGTACCTCTTTCTGCAACAACTTCTAATATTGGCGCCCTTAAATGGCTTGACCCTAGTCGGCATTGGTAGCCAAAACTGGCAAGCCGGTGCTGGAAATAAACCAGTGGAGTGAGCCCGCAATTATTTGGTGATTGACCTGCATGACGCACTCAATCTAGGATTGCCTTACTCAACCCCGTACGTAGCGATTCAGTTCGCTGGCAGTTGGGGATGAAAAAACCGGCTTAGGCCGGTTTTTTCGTTTCTGAGGATTTTTTGTGCGCACCGCATTTTTTGTTGATGGCTACAACCTGTTTTACGGCTTGCTCGCTGGCACACCCTATAAATGGCTGAACTTGCACAGCCTGCTGACGCATATTGCCCTCATCGAAAACCCTCAGAGCTCAATAGTCTCGATTGACTACTTCACTTCTCCAATCAAACCCCAGTTGGCAACTCGCGGCCGCGTTTCCAAGGAAGCACAAGATGCCTACATAAGGGCATTGCGAGCGAGCAAAGTCACCGTGCATTTCGGACGGCATCAATTAGAGCCAGCCAAAGCACCAAGGTTTATAGATAGGAACACCCATGCGTCACGTCAAGACAAAGTCGATATCTGGAAACTGGAAGAAAAAGAAACCGATGTGCATATAGCAATCAGCATGTATCGCACTGCAAGCCGGCAAACAATGTCCGAAGATGCAGGGCGCATTGATCAAATCATTCTGGTTTCCAGTGATACCGACATGACACCTGCTCTGAAGGCGCTCCGAACAGATTTTCCTGCCCTGATCATTGGAGTGATCCTTCCTCATCGGACCGGATCTATCCGCCCGCCCCCAGGCTCATTGAAAGACAACTCAAACTGGTTGAGACGCGTTATTTCGACTGAAGAGCTGAGACTTCATCAGTTTCCAAAACAAGTAGCCACTCACAAAAAACCAGCGATCAAACCGGATTATTGGTAGTTACTTGCGCCGGATACACCGACTCCCATCCCCCGCCCAATGCCTTGTACAACCCGACCATCGCCAACGAAACGCCGGTCGAACTTTCGACCCACTGTTCCTGCGTCGCCAACAAAGCACCCTGCACCGTCAGGACGTTGACGAAATCGACCACGCCTTCGACGTATTGCTGTTGCGCGGTGCGCAGGGCGATCTGGTTTTGCCGTACGGCTTCGGCGAGGCTGTCGCGGCGGCGTTGGCTGGCGTTGTAAGCAGTCAGTTGATCGTCGATTTCGTGCCAGGCACGCAACACAGTCTGCTGATAAGCGACGGCGGCTTCCTGCTGTTGGGCTTCGCGCAATTGCAATACGCCGCGCAGGCGTCCGCCGTCGAACAGCGGCAGGCTGAATTGCGGGCCAATGCCGAAGGCGCGTGAGCCCCACGAGCCAAAGTCGCTAAGCTGCATGGCTTGCGAGCTGAGGTTGCCGGACAAGGTGATGCGCGGATAGAAATCGCCCTTGGCGACGCCGATATTGGCGGTGGCCGCGTGCAGGCGTGATTCGGCCTGACGGATATCCGGACGACGTTCGGCCAGTTGCGACGGCAGGCCGATGGCGACTTGCAGCGGCGACTGTGGCACGGCAGCATCTGTGGATAACTCTTTGGCCAAGGCTTGCGGTGGTTCGCCCATCAGCAGGCTGATCGCGTTGATCAGTTGCGATTGGCGTTGCTCCAGCGCCGGTAAGCGCGATTCGATGGCAGCCACTTGCGCGGCGGCTTCGGCGACGTCCAGATCAGTCGCGACGCCGTCGGCCAGACGCAGCTGCGAGAGGTTCAGGCTGTGTCGGGCGACGTCGAGGTTTTGCTCGGTGACGGCGCGGGTGTTTTGTACGCCGCGCAACTGAATGTAGTTTTGCGCGGTGTCGGCGAGCACGGCCAGCAGCACACCGCGACGGTCGTTTTCGGCGACTTCGAGATTGGCGTCGGCGGCTTCGGTTTCGCGGCGCACGCGCCCCCAGAAATCCAGCTCCCAGGAGGCGGAGAAACCGGCGTCCCACAGGTTGAAGGCGGAATCACCGTCGAGTCCGGATGGATCGCTCAGGCCTTTGCCGCTGTTGCGTTCGCGTCCGTAACTGCCGGTGGCGGCGGTGTTCGGGTAGCGGTCGGCGCTGATGACCTGGCGGGCGGCACGGCTTTGTTGCAGGCGGCGGCTGGCCAGTTGCAGGTCGAGGTTGCTCTTCACCGCACGTTGGGTCAGCGCGGAAAGTTGCGGGTCGTGGAAGACTTCCCACCAGCGTTCGTTGAGGGGTTCGCTGACGGCTTGGCTCGGGGCTGATTTGGCGGGTTTGGCCCAGTCGCTGATTTGTGTGGCTTGGGGTTTTTGGAAGTCTGGGCCTACGGTGCAGGCGGTGAGACTGGCCATAAGCAAGGCACTTAGAGTGAGTTGCTGCAACTGGCCTCTTCGCGAGCAGGCTCGCTCCCACATTTTGGATTGCGTTTTCCCTGTGGGAGCGAGCCTGCTCGCGAAGGCGTCGGTGCGGTCAACACTGTTCATCGCTGAGTTACCTCACGCACAGACTTCGCCGAACTCGCGGTATCAATCCGCGCCTCCACCGACATGCCCACCCGCAACCGCTCAGCCAAGGGCTGACCCGGCTCGAGCATGATCTTCACCGGAATCCGCTGCACGACCTTGGTGAAGTTACCCGTGGCGTTGTCCGGCTTCACCGCTGCAAACGTCACACCCGTGGCCGGCGCAATGCTTTCGACGCGACCGCTCAAGGCTTCACCGCCCAGGCTGTCGACACGCACCTGCACCTCCTGCCCCGGCTGCACATCCGTCAGTTGAGTTTCCTGAAAATTCGCCACCACATACGCCTGCTGCAACGGCACCACCGCTAGCAACTTGCTGCCCGGCGTTACATAGGCGCCAACGCGTACGGCACGCTCGCCGATCATGCCGTCCTGCGGCGCGGTAATGCGCGTATAGGAAAGCTCGAAACTGGCGATTTCCAGCGCCGCTTGTGCGTGTTTCAGACTGCCTTCGGCGGCATCACGTTGGGCGGTCAGAATGTCGACTTGCTTGCGCTCCGCCGCCAGTTTCGCGGTGGCGGTATCGAGGTGCGCCGTCGCTTGATCGATACGCGTACGCGCCTGTTGCGCGTTCTGCACAGTACCGGCACCGACGCCAGCCAGATGGTTGTAGCGATTCAATTCCTGCTGGGCGAAGGCCATTTCTGCCTTGGCCGACACCACCAATGCCTGCGCCTGAGCGATCACCGAGGTCTGCCGTTCCAGCGTCGCTTTGGCATTCTGCAACTGCGCACGCGCCACCAGCGTTTGCGCGTCCGCCGCTTCGGCAGATGCACGCAAATCGCGATCATCAATCAGCGCCAGCAACTGCCCGGCCTTTACGCGCTGGTTGTCTTCGACCAGCACTTCTTTGATAAACCCGGCCACACGCGGCACCACCAGGGTGTAGTCGGCGGAGACGAACGCGTCGTTGGTATTTTGCTGGGTGCGTTTACCAAACAGGCCCGGCATCGCCAGATACACCAACACGCCCACGGCCAGCGCGGCGGCCACGGCCACGGCGAGTTTTTGCTTTGCTTGAGTCGTCATAAAAACCTTCATTGTTCAGTGCAGCAATCAGGTCGGCGCGCGCGGTGGAAAAATCCGCGTCGGCAGCCAGAAAATCAGCAGGATCAGCATCACCGCGACGCCAGCCATGCACACATAGAGATCGGAAGAAGTCAGCACCACGGCCTGTTCGTGCAGACGATGGGCGAGGCCCGGATCGCTGCGATCGGCCAGCGGCGAATTGCCGAGGCTGTCGATCAACATGTTCGAATGGAAATGCAGACGCGACGTGGTCAGCGCTTCGATCACCCCGGTGGCGACCACGGCCGACAGGCCTTTCACCGTGTTGAACCACGCCGACGCGAACGGCCCTTCCAGCGGCGAAATGCTCCCGGTCGAGAGCATCAACAACGGCAACACCGCCATCGGCTGACCGAAAATCTGCAGCCACTGCAGGACATAAAAATCGTCGCGAATCCACGCCGACGTCAGTTGCGAACCACCGAGGCACGACAGCGCCAACATGCTCAAACCGATCCCGAGCACCCAGCGACAATCGACCCAACGCAGGTTGCACAGCGCCGCCACCAGCGGCAGCGCGATCAACTGCGGCAACGCAGCGAGCAGCATGATCGGCGCGGTTTGCACCGGGCGATAACCCTGCACCTGCGCCAGATAACTCGACGGAATCAGCACCACCGCCAGCAAAATCACCAATACACCGGCCAGGGTCATCAGGGCGAATGACAGGTTGCGAATACCGAGCATCTGCAATTTGAAAAACGGAATCGGCTGCGACCATTCATTGATCAAAAACGCTACCAGCAACAGCGAACCAGCGCCGAGCAAGCCGCAGATCAGGCTCGATTCGAACCAGTCCAGTCGATTGCCCTGCAGCAAACCGATCACCAACATGCAGATCGCCGGAAAGCCCAGCAGCAGGCCTTTCCAGTTGAATGTCTTGAGGCGCTCGAGGCGCAGCGGATCCTGCGGAATGCCGTAAGCCACCATCGCCATGGCGATCAGGCACGGCACGATGATTTGCCAGAACGTCCATTGCCAGCCGACGTATTCCGTCCACAAACCGGCGAGCGGCGTACCAAGGCCGGGGCCGAAAGTCGCGGTCAGCGCGTAACCGGCCAGACCGTAGAGTTTGATATTTGCCGGCAAGAAGCGCAGGGCCACGGTCATCAGCATCGGCGGCAGCGCGCCGCCGGCCAGGCCTTGCAGGATGCGCATCAACAGCAGACTTTCGTAATTCGGCGCGAACGGGCACAGCACGCCGAGCACGGTGAACAGGCCGATCGCGCAGAGGGTGAAGCGGCGCAGCGAGAAGGTCACCGAGCACCACGGCGCAAACGCCATGGCCGCGACCGAGGTGGCGGTGTAACTGGCGACCAGCCAGGTGCCTTCGTCGTAACCGATGTGCAGCGCGCCACGGATGTCGGCGAGGGCCACTTTGGTGACCATCTCGTTGAGGCCCGACACCAGCACCGCCAGCAGCACGCCGACCAGACCGGTGATGATCCGCGCCCCGAACACCGGAGGCGCGGCCGCCGTCGCCGGGCTGGCCGCAGCGAGGGGCGCCGAGACCGTCAGGGATGTCATGAATGAAAACTCCGGGGGTGGGAAATACCGGAGCATTTTAGTGGGGCTTATCGCTGACGAAAATTGACTTATTGGCAGGTTATAAGTGCGCCAGACACAATGATTGAAAGCAAAAGATCGCAGCCTTCGGCAGCTCCTACAGGAATTGCATTCCAATGTAGGAGCTGCCGAAGGCTGCGATCTTTTGATCTGTTGTTAAGGTTGCGCGGCCAGCCAGGTTTCGTCGCAGCAGGTTTTCAGGGTTTCACGCAGCCAGCGGTGTGCCGGATCCTTGTCGAAACGCGGGTGCCAGGCCTGGGTCAGCATCAAGGTCGGCAGCGGAATTGGCAGGTCGAACGAGCGCAGTTTCAAACCCAATCGCCGCACGCTGAGCAGCGCTTCCTTGGGCACCGGCAGGATCAAATCCGAGTCCGGCAAGGCAAACATCGCCGCATGAAAACTCGGCGCAATCACCGCCACCCGCCGCTCCAGCCCCAACGCGTTCAACGCCGTATCAATCGGGCCCCGCGCGATACCACGGCGCGACATGCTGATATGGGAAAACCCGGCGTAGCGTTCAGCGGTTATCTCACCGTCAAGCAGCGGATGATCTTCACGAACCAGCCCAACGAAATGCGTGGAAAACAGATTCTGCACTTTCACTTCAGGGCTGACCGGCCGGGTGTTGCTGACGCTGAGGTCGATCCGTCCTTCGCGCAACGCTTCATCATCGCCATCGCCCTCGGGGACAAAACGCAGCTCGCAGTGCGGTGCTTGTTGGTCGAGGGTGTCGAACAGCTTGCCGCCGTAGACGCCGATGAAAAAGTCATTGGCGCGGATGCTGAAGCGTCGGCGCAGCGTGCCCAATTCCACCGTGTCAGCGGAGCGGAACAGCAGCGCGGCTTGTTCGACGACGTCGCGCACCTGCTCGCGCAGCTCCAGTGCTTTGGGGGTTGGCACCAGGCCACGGCCGGCGCGCACGAGGATCGGATCGCCGATGGCTTCGCGGATGCGCGTGAGGGTGCGGCTCATCGCGGCGGGGCTGAGGTTCATCCGCCGCGCGGCGCCGACCACACTGCCCTCGTCGAGCAAAGCGTCGAGGGCGACCAGAAGGTTCATGTCCGGGAGCTGCATGGCAAGCACTCGTGGCGGATCAGGATTGATCTGCGTGCAATCCTATCAGATCAAAAGATCGCAGCCTTCGGCAGCTCCTACATTGAATGCGATCCCCTGTAGGAGCTGCCGAAGGCTGCGATCTTTTCAGGTCAGCGCTGCATACCCCAGCGCTTCACGGTCACCCGCTCCAGCGTGTCAAACACCAGATTCTCCACCAGCAAGCCAATCAGAATCACCACCGCCAACCCGGCAAACACCTTGTCGGTGTACAGCTCATTACGATTCTGAAAGATGTACCAGCCCAAGCCACCCTTGCCACTGGTCGCACCAAACACCAATTCCGCCGCGATCAACGTGCGCCAGGCAAACGCCCAGCCAATTTTCAGCCCGGCCAGAATCGACGGCAGCGCCGCAGGAATGAGGATGAACAACACCAGCCGCAAACCCTTCAAACCGTAATTACGCCCGGCCATGCGCAGCGTCTCGGACACCCCGAGAAACCCCGCATAAGTATTCAGCGCCAACGCCCACAACACCGAATGCACCAGCACAAAAATCAGGCTGTTCTGCCCCAACCCAAACCACAGCAACGCCAATGGCAGCAGGGCAATCGCCGGCAACGGGTTAAACATCGAGGTCAGTGTACTCAGCAGATCGCGCCCAAACTGGGTCGACACCGCCAGTGTCGTCAGGGCAAACGCCAGAACGATGCCGATCAGATAACCCTTGAGCAGCACCACCAAGGATATCCACACCTTGCTCAGCAACTCGCCGCTGAGCAGGCCGTCGTACAACGCATGGCTGGTCTGCAGAAAACTCGGCAGCAACAGATCGTTGTTTTGCACACGCGCGACGATTTCCCAAAGCACCGCGAGCAATATCAGGATCAGGCTTTTGCGCAGCCAACCCTGTTGCCATAGCCGCGTACCGAGGGAAAGTTCGCGTTCGACCGGCACTTCAGTCAGCGGCTCTAAAACAATTTCGAATTCTTCACGCACAGATGATGACTGGCTCATCGGGTTGATCCTCCTGGCCGCTCAATAGGCGATGCGAATGTCGTTGAAGTCGTGCTCACGCTCGGTTTCCGGCGACTGGCCTTCGTCGAACAGCAGACGATGAATGCGCCGCGCCGATTCCTGAAACGCCACGCCACCGAGGCTGTGCAGATCGTATTGATGGCTGTGCACTTCGGCGCGCACCCGCCCCGGATGTGGCGACAGCAAAAGGATGCGATTGCCGACCACCAACGCCTCTTCAATCGAGTGCGTGACGAACAACAAGGTGAAACGCACTTCTTCCCAGAGCAGCAGCAATTCTTCCTGCATCTTGCGGCGGGTCAGCGCATCCAGCGCGGCGAACGGTTCGTCCATCAAGAGGATTTTCGGCTGCATCGCCAACGCCCGTGCAATCGCCACGCGCGCTTTCATGCCGCCGGACAACGTGTGCGGATAAGCATCGGCAAACGCCGCCAACCCGACCTTTTCCAGATAGTGCAGCGCGCGTTCTTCGGCCTCTTTTTTCTTCAGCGTGCGCGACGCGAGCAGTGGAAACATCACGTTCTGTTTGACGGTTTTCCACGGCGGCAGTTGATCGAATTCCTGAAACACCACAATCCGGTCTGGCCCCGGCGCGTCGACGCGCTGGCCTTGCAGACGGATCTCGCCTTCGCACGGTTGAATGAACCCGGCGACCGCTTTGAGCAAGGTGGACTTGCCGCAACCGGAGGGGCCGAGCAGCACGTAACGATCGGCCGGGTCGATTTCAAAACTGACCTGGTGCGTGGCGCGTACCACACGTTGCGGCGTGCGGTATTCGAGGCTGACATGATCGACCGCCAACAGCGCTTCGCGGTTGACGATCAGGTTGCTGGCCGCGTGGCCTTGCAAAGGGGCGTTCATCTCGATCAGCTCCCTTGCAGCGGTTTGGCGTCCTGGAAGAAATAGTCCTTCCACGATTCAGGTTTGTTTTTGATCGCGCCGACGCGGTAGAGGAATTCGGCCAGTGGATAAGTATTTTTCGGCGTCACGCTGAATTCGAACTGCGGGTTGTCGATGATTTTCAGTAACGCTGCGCGGTCGATTTTCGCTTTGGTCACGCGGATATAAGTGTCGGCCGCTGCGCCCTTATCGTTCTGCGCAAATTGCGCCGCCTCGGTCAGTGCTTCAACGAAGGCTTTGTAGGTTTTCGGGTTTTCCTCGCGGAATTTCTCGGTGGCGAACAGCACCGTCGGCGAGTTCGGGCCGAGCACGTCATACGAGTTGAGCACGACGTGAACGTTAGGGTTTTCCAACGCCTGATCCTGGAACGGCGGGTTGGAGAAATGCCCGGTCAGCTCGGTGCCGCCGGCGATCAACGCAGCCGTGGCGTCCGGGTGCGGAACGGCGATGGTGTATTTGTCGAGGCGATTGAATTCCTTGTCGCCCCACTGCTTGGCCGCCGCGTACTGCAGGAAGCGCGACTGTACCGACACGCCAACCGCTGGCACTGCGATGCGATCCTTCTCGGTGAAATCGGCGATGGTTTTGACCTTCGGATTGTTGCTGACCAAGTAGTAAGGGAAGTTGCCCAGCGAGGCGACGGCTTTGACGTTTTGCTTGCCGTGGGTGCGATCCCAGATGGTCAGCAGCGGCCCGACGCCGGCACCGGCAATGTCGATGGAACCGGACAACAGCGCATCATTGACCGCAGCGCCGCCCGAGAGCTGCGTCCAGTCGACCTTGATGTCGATGCCTTCCTGCTTGCCGTACTTCTCGATCAGGCCCTGATCGCGCACCACGTTGAGCAATAAATAGACGATGCCGAACTGTTCGGCGATGCGGATTTCACCTTCGGCGTGGGCCACGGTCGGTGCGACCAGGCTGCCGGCAATCAGGCTGAAACCGAGGCCGATGGCGGCGGCCAGCGGGGCAAATGGAAGTCGTTTGGACATGATCGAATCTCCGGCAAATCAGAAAGGCGCGTCGCCCTGAATGGTCGTGCGATACAGCTTGCGGCGCAGGTGCGCGGGGCAGCCGGCGGCGAGGTGGATCAGCGAACGGTTGTCCCAGAACACCAGGTCGTGGGGCTGCCACTGATGGCGGTAGATGTTTTGCGGCAACACGCTGTGGGCGTAGAGCTCGCTCAGCAGTTGCTGGCTCTCGTCGTCCGGCAGACCAACGATGCGCGTGGTGAAACCTTCGCTGACGAACAGCGCTTTGCGGCCGTTTTCCGGGTGCGTGCGCACCACCGGGTGCACCACTTCCGCGACCTGAGCGAGTTGCTCCGGGGTCAGCGTCGGGCGCCAGTTGCCTTCGAATTTGGTTTCGCTGTAACGCGCGGTGTAGGAATGCGCAGCGCTGCGCCCTTCGACTGCTTTACGCAGCTCGGCGGGCAGGCTGTCCCAGGCTTTGTGCATGTCGGCGAACAAGGTGTCGCCGCCCTCGGAAGGCAGCTCTTGCGCATGCAGCATCGAGCCAAGGCTCGGCAGCTCTTTATAAGAAAGGTCGGAGTGCCAGAATTTGCCGGCGTCGCCGAGGCCGATGTTTTGGCCGTTTTCGACGATGTTGGAAACGATGAGAATTTCCGGGTGATTGGCCAGCAGGAACTGCTTGAGCACGTGGATCTGCAACACACCGAAGCGGCGGCTGAAGTCGATCTGCTGTTGCGGGGTGATTTGCTGATCGCGGAATACCACGACGTGGTGGTCGAGGTGCGCGCGATGGATGCGCGTAAAGTCTTGATCATTGATCGGCCGGGTGAGGTCGAGGCCAATGATCTCGGCGCCAACGGCACCGCTGAACGGGCGAATTTCGAAGGTTTGCGGCGCGGCGCTCGCGGCGCTTGGGGTAGCAGTAGCTGCGGACATCTTTCAATCTCCCACGCACGGCGCGCTCATGGGCGCGCTCGTCGATCAGACACTCACGCTGGATTGCGTGTCGGTTCAGGTCGTGCGGCGCGCCGATTGGTCGGCAGGTACGCAGGGGAGTGACTTTATAGCTATAAGAATCGGAAATTAAATACCGTTAATGAATAACGATATGGCGAATGGTGAGGAATGGACTGGGTGGTGAGTGACGGTTTTTGTCACTTCCTCACCCTTTTGCGGACATCCCTGTAGGAGCTGCGGCACGCTGCGATCTTTTGATTCTGCTGTTAAAAAACAGGATCAAAAGATCGCAGCCTCGTTTCACTCGACAGCTCCTACAGGGTTATTGGGGGATCAGCGTTCGTGCAACGCCTCAGCCCGCGCGCGGATGATCGGCTTGAGCAGGTAGCTCAACACCGATTTCTTGCCGGTAATGATATCCACCGACGCGACCATCCCCGGAATGATCAGCAACGGCTTGTCATCCGTACCCAGATGGCTGCGCTCCGTACGCACCTTGATCACGTAGTACGTGGTCTTCTTGTCTTCATCGGTAATGGTGTCGGCACCGATCTGCTCAAGCTTGGCTTTCAGGCCACCATAAATGGTGTAGTCGTACGCGGTGAATTTCACCGTGGCTTCCTGGCCCGGATGCAGGAACGCGATGTCCTGCGGGCGGATTTTTGCTTCGACCAGCAAGGTGTCGTCCAGCGGCACAATCTCCACCAAATCGCTGCCCGGCTGGATCACGCCGCCGATGGTGTTGACCAGCAACTTGTTGACGATGCCCCGCACGGGCGAGGTGACCAGCGTACGACTGACGCGATCTTCCAGCGCCTTGCCGGTGGCGCTGGCCTTGTTCAGGTCGGTGCGCGCCTCGTTGAGTTGGGTCAGCGCTTCGCTGCGGAATTTGCCGCGCGTCTCGTCGATCTTGCGCTGCACTTCCTTGATCGCCGATTCGGCACGCGGAATCGCCAAAGTTGTGGCATCGAGCTGACCACGGGTTTCCACCTCGGCACGCTTGAGACGCAAGACTTCAACCGGCGAAACTGCGCCCTGCGCCACCAGCGGCTCGGACATATTGATTTCCTGACGCTGCAAGCCGAGTTGCTGGCGGTATTGACCCTGCTTGGAGCCAAATTCGCGTAGCTCTTGCTGACGCTGAATCAACTGCTCCTGCAAACCGCCGATCTCGTCGTGCAGTTGCTGGCGGCGGCTGATGTACAGCGACTCTTCGCTCTTCGCCTGACCCGGCACGGCTTTCAGCACGTCCTCGGGGAAATTCAGCGGACGGTCATCGACTTCGGCGCTCAGACGCTCAACGCGCAGCAACATCGACAGACGATCGGCCTCGGTTTCGCCGACGTTGGAGGCAAATCGCGTGTCGTCGAGACGAATCAGCGGTGCGCCGGCCTCAACGATCTGGCCTTCCTTGACGAACAGTTCGGAGACGATCCCGCCCTCAAGGTTCTGGATTTTCTGGATCTTCGACGACGGAATCGCCTTGCCGTCGCCCTTGGTCACTTCGTCGATCACGGCGAAATTGGCCCAGAGCATAAGAAAAATGAAGAAGCCGATGATCGCCCAAATGGTCAGGCGTACGACGCGCGGGGCGTCCTCGATCAGCGCCTTGTTGACCTCCGGCAGCGGCTGGCCCTGCAACGATGCCGAGCCCTTGAAGTAGCGACGGATCGAATCCTTGACACCCGACTTAAGCAACACTGATCTGCCCCTTCTTCAACGCTTCCATCACGGCGGCTTTCGGGCCATCGGCGAGAATCTGACCACGGTCGACCACCAACAGGCGATCGACCAGCGACAACAGTGAAGCCCGGTGCGTGACCAGTATCACGGTCTTGTTTTCAATCACTGCCGCGAGGCGTTGCTTGAGGCGTTCTTCGCCGGTGTTGTCCATCGCGCTGGTGGGTTCATCCATCAGCAGAATCGGCGGATTGAGCAGCAGCGCTCGGGCCAGGGCGACGTTCTGCCGTTGACCGCCAGAGAGGTTCTGCCCACGCTCGCCGACTTGCAGCTCGTAGCCTTGCGGGTGCAGACGGGCGAATTCGTGGACGCCGGCCAGTTCGGCGGCTTGCAGCACCAGTTCGTCTTCTACATAACGCGCACCGGAAACCAGGTTGTCACGCAGGGTGCCGGCCAGCAGTTGGATGTCTTGTGGCACATAGCCGATGTTGTAGCGCAGCTCGCTGACGTCGATCTGGCGAATGTCCACACCGTCGACCAGCAAGGCGCCATCGTCCGGCTGATAGAGGCCAACCAGCAGTTTGGCCAGGGAGCTTTTGCCCGAGCCACTGCGACCGATGATGCCGATTTTTTCGCCGGGACGAACTACCAGGTTGATGTTCTTCAGCGCCGGGTTCTGTTGTTCCGGGTAGGTGAAGTTGAGTTGGCGGCACTCGATGGCACCTTGCAAAACCTTGCGGCTCAGCGGGCGCTCTTCGAAGTTGCGCTCTTGCGGCAGCTCCATCATTTGATCGACCGAGGTCATGGTCACCCGCGCCTGTTGATAGCGCGTGAGCAGACCGGACAGCGAGGCCAGCGGGCTCAGCGCGCGGCCGCTGAGCATGTAGCAGGCAATCAGACCGCCCATGCTCAGATGCCCGTCGATGATCTGGTACACGCCGAAGACGATCATGATCACCCCGGCCAGTTGCTGGATCAGCAGGGTGATGTTCATCGCCAGACCGGAGAGCATTTTCACCCGCAGTTCGAGGCGGCTGAGGGTGCCGATGGTCTGTTCCCACTGGTACTGGCGTTCGCTTTCGGCGTTGTTGACCTTGACCGCGTCGAGACCGGCGAGGGTTTCGATCAGGCTCGATTGACGCTCGGCGCCGAGGGCCATGGTGCGTTCCATGGTGGCCACCAGCGGCTTCTGCAAGGCGTAGCCGATCAGCAAGGCAATCGGGAACGCCAGCACCGGAATCCACACCAGATGCCCGCCAAGAATGGCGATGACGATGAAGATCAGGATGGTGAACGGCAGGTCGATCAGGCTGGTCAGGGTCAGCGAGGCGAGGAAATCGCGCAGGCTCTGAAACTCATGAATGTTCTGCGCAAAGCTGCCGACTCGGGCCGGGCGATACTTCATCGACATGCCGACGATGCGCTCGAACAGCGTCGCCGAGATGATCAGGTCGGTTTTCTTGCCGGCCAGATCCAGGCACAAACTGCGCAGGCTCTTGAGGATCAGGTCGAACAGGTAAGCGCCGGTAATCCCGAGGGCCAAGACCCACAGGGTCGCTTCGGCCTGGTTCGGCACCACGCGGTCGTAGACGTTCATCACAAACAGCGGCGCGGCCATCGCAATGATGTTGATCAGGAAACTTGCGGCAATCGCATCGGCGTACAGCCAGCGCGAACGCTTGAGGGTGTCGCGGAACCACGAGCGAGCGCGCGGAATCAGCGTGCCGTGGTTAACGTCGAATTTGTGTTGCGGCTGGGCGAAGAAGACTTTGCCGGTGTAATCGTCGGCGAGCAGTTCGCGACTGACCACGGATTCGCCGCCGTCGCTTTCGCTGAGCAGCACCCGCGCTTCGTCGTCACCTTGCCAGCCCAACAGGACGGCGCTGCGGCCATCCTTGAGCAGCAACAGCGCGGGCATGGCGATCGCCGGAATTTCTTCCAGTTTGCGCTGCAACACCCGCCCTTGCAGGCCGGCGCGAGCCGCCGCGCGGGGCAGCAACTCGACACTCAAACGTTGTTTGGGCAGCGGCAGGCCGGTGGTTAGCATCGCCGCGCTGGCAGGCTTCTGATGGAGCATGCAAAGGGCGAGCAGACCGTCCAGTAACGGATCGTCGTGCAACGCGCGTGGATCATGACTGAGATGAACTCGACTGACTTCTGATTCCACGCTCGACACTCTTTAACAGTTGAAAGGGATAACTCAATTCATCCCAGGCAGCTGAACCTTGGGCTTCACGTCGTTCTGCACAACGGATGCCAACGGCGCGACCACTCCCTGGCTTCTGAGCAACTCGCCCATGGTCGCCTTGATTCGGTACTGAGTAAATAACTGAATGTTTTTGATTTCAGCCAGACGCCGCGATGCGGTGAACAGCTCGTTTTCGCTGTCGAGCAAATCGAGCAGGGTGCGTTCGCCGAGGCTGAATTGACGCTGATAAGCAGTGCGTACGGCGGTGCTGTGATCGACGTATTGCTGCGCGATCGGCACCTGCGCGTTGGCGTTGTTCAAAGCGTTCCAGGCCAGGCCCAGCTCTTCGTTCAACTGACGCAGGGCGTTGTTGCGGATGTCCAACGCCTGGTTCGACAGGTACGACTTCGATTCCAGATCAGCCTTGTTGCTGCCACCGGAATAGAGGTTGAAGCGCATGCGCAGCATGGCTTGCCACTCGTTGTTGTGACCGTTCTGGCCATCGATATCGTTGTCGGCGGTGCGGCCCAGTTCAGCGTCGAAACGCGGGTAGAAGGTCGACTTGGCGGTCTCGTACTGCTTCTCGGCAGCGGCGATATCGGACTCGGCCGAACGCAGGATCGGGCTGTTTTCGACCATCTGCGTGCGCGCTTCATTGAGGTTGGCCGGCATCATCGCGATGAACGGCGCCGGGCGCTCCAGTTGGTCAGGCATCTGGCCGACGGCGCTGAGAAAGTTGGTTTCCGAATCGGCGAGGTTGGTTTGCTCGGTGATCAGGTTGTTGCGGGCCTGAGCCATACGCGCTTCGGCCTGATCAAGGTCGGCGCCGCTGCCGACGCCGCGCTGAGTGCGCAACTGGATCTGATCGTAGATGCGCTGGTGGCTCTTGAGGTTTTCTTCGGCCAGACGCACGAACTCGCGGCGGGTCAGCACGTCCAGATAAACCTGGGCGACGGTCAACGCGGTGCGCTCGGAAGTGCCGAGCAACGAGTAAGCGCGGGAGTTAACGGTGGCTTGTTGACGCCCGACTTCGCTGGAAGTGGCAAAACCGTCAAAAACCATTTGCGAGAGACGTAAACTTGACTCGCTGCGGTTCAGGGTTTCGTAGTGGTTACCGGAATCGGCGCGCGTGGTCACGCTGTCGGTGCCCTCACGGCCATAACCACCCAGCAGATCGACCTTCGGCAGGTATCCACCTTTCGCTGCTCTTAATTGATAATCCGCCGCCAAACGACTGTTGACCCCTGCCTGGATCTCCGGATGGACATCCAATGCCTGCTGCATGGCTTCTGGTAAGGATTGTGCTTGTACAAAAGAGGCGGCGAGAGCGAAGGGTACGGCGAAAAGCAGGGGCGAACGCATGGTAGGAATTTCCCAGAACTTCTTGTCTTGAATCACAGCAAAAACGGGGCGCTGCGTCGGATGATGGCAACCAGATTGACCGTATGTCGGAAAGTTCAAAACAGGAACTGGATCACACGCTGAAGGACGGGTCGCCGCGGAAATATCAATGTGACATTACTGGGGCGATTGTTTAGGATGGCACCCAGAAGGTCAATAGTTTGGCATAAAGTTAATAGCGAAAGAATCTAGCCAAATTATTGACGATTAGACGCGTCAAACTTGCTACGCAAAATTTAAAAGTACGTCCAGACTGAATCGGCGCCCATGCCATCAGGTCCATGGAAGTCAACTGAACGTGACACCCGGAGAGTCTTCAATGAGCAGTGTTGTTGCCATCGTCAAAAGCATTGTTGGTCAGGTATTCGTGGTGTCACCAGAGGGCGTGCGTCGCGTACTCGTTGAAGGCGATCGCCTGTTTGTCGGCGACCAGATCGACACCGGCCTCTCCGGCGCCGTGTCGCTTGAATTGGCAGATGGCCGCACCCTCGACCTCGGTCGCGAAACGCAGTGGAGCGCCAACGCGCCCGACTCCAGCACTGACCTGGCTGAAGCCACCGCGCAGGCAGCGCCGTCGGTAGAAGAATTGCAGCAAGCCATCGCCGCCGGTGTCGACCCGACGACCGCCCTCGACGCCACCGCTGCCGGCCCAAGCGCCGCAGGCACTGGCGGTGCTGCCGGTGGTGGCCACAGTTTCGTGATGCTCGACGCCACCGCTGGCCGCGTTGACCCGACGATTGGCTTCCCGACCGCAGGCATCAACGCTGCCGGGCAGACCACGCAAGACATCACCGGCGGGCAGACCACCGACACCACCACGAATGCCCTGCGCGATTCGACCCTGAGCGTCAGCGCCACACCGACCATCACCGAAGCCGGTGGCGTGCTGGTGTACACCGCGACGCTGACCCAGGCGCCGCTGACCGACCTGACCATCACCTTGTCCAACGGCGCGGTGATTGTGGTTCCGGCCGGTTCGACCACGGGCACCGTCAACGTGCCGCTGGCGCCGAACGACACTGTTTATAACGACTCGACCCAGATCGACGTGACCGTCACCGGCACCACCGGCGGCAACGGCATCACCGTAACCCCGCCGACCGTCCCGGCCACGACCCAGGTCACCGACACCATCGACACCACCACCGTCACTTTGACGGCGGGCACGAACGTCACCGAAGGCGGCCAGATCACCTACACCGCGACCCTGACCAACCCGGCGCAAACCCCGGTGACCGTCACCCTGTCGAACGGCTCGACCATCACCATTGGCGCGGGCCAGACCACCGGCACCGTCAACGTGCCAACGCCGCCGAACGACGTCTATAACAACGGCAGCACCGTCACCACCACCATCACTGGTGCGACTGGCGGCAACTTCGAAAATCTGGTGCCGAACCCGACGCCAGCGACCACCACCATTACTGATTCGGTGGACACCACCACGGTCACGCTGACCGCTGGCTCGACCGTCACCGAAGGCGGTCAGATCACCTACACCGCGACCCTGACCAACCCGGCGCAAACCCCGGTCACCGTCACTCTGTCGAACGGCTCGACAATCACCATCGAAGCCGGCCAGACCTCGGGCGTCGTCAACGTGCCGACCCCTGCCAATGACGTCTACAACAACGGCAGCACTGTCAGCACCACGATTACCGGCACCACCGGTGGCAACTTCGAAAATCTGGTGCCGAACCCGACGCCAGCGACCACCACCATTACCGATTCGGTGGACACCACCACGGTCACTCTGACCGCTGGCTCGACCGTCACCGAAGGCGGTCAGATCACTTACACCGCGACCCTGACCAACCCGGCGCAGACGCCGGTGACCGTCACCCTGTCGAACGGCTCGACCATTACCATCGAAGCCGGCCAGACCACTGGCGTCGTCAACGTGCCGACAGCGGCCAATGACGTCTACAACAACGGCAGCACCGTCACCACCACCATCACTGGTGCCACCGGTGGCAACTTCGAAAATCTGGTGCCGAACCCGACGCCGGCAGTAACCACCATCACCGATTCGATCGACACCACCACGGTCACCCTGACCGCTGGCTCGACCGTCACCGAAGGCGGTCAGATCACCTACACCGCGACCCTGACCAACCCGGCGCAAACCCCGGTCACCGTCACTCTGTCGAACGGCTCGACGATCACCATCGAAGCCGGCCAGACCACTGGCGTCGTCAACGTGCCGACCCCAGCCAACGACGTCTATAACAACGGCAGCACCGTCAGCACCACGATTACCGGCACCACCGGTGGCAACTTCGAAAACCTGGTGCCGAATCCGACGCCAGCAGTGACCACCATCACCGATTCGGTCGACACCACCACCGTCACCCTGACGGCGGGGACGAATGTCACCGAAGGCGGCCAGATCACTTACACCGCGACCCTGACCAACCCGGCGCAAACCCCGGTGACCGTCACTCTGTCGAACGGCTCGACCATCACCATCGAAGCCGGCCAGACCACGGGCGTCGTCAACGTGCCGACCCCGGCCAACGACGTCTACAACAATGGCAGCACTGTCAGCACCACGATCACTGGTGCAACCGGCGGCAACTTCGAAAACCTGGTGCCAAATCCGACGCCAGCAGTAACCACCATCACTGATTCGGTCGACACCACCAACGTCAGCCTCACCGCCACCGGCACCGTCGTCGAAGGTGGCCAGATCACCTACACCGCGACCCTGACCAACGCCGCGCAAACCCCGGTGACGATCACCCTGTCGAACGGTTCGACCATCACCATTGAAGCCGGCAAAACCACCGGCAGCGTCAACGTGCCGACAGCGGCCAACGACGTCTACAACAATGGCAGCACGGTCAGCACCACGATTACCGGCGCAACCGGCGGTAACTTCGAAAACCTGGTGCCGAACACCACGCCAGCGACCACCACGATTACCGATTCGATCGACACCACCAATCTGTCGCTGTCCGCGACCGGCACCGTTGCTGAAGGCGGTTCGATCGTTTACACCGCAACCTTGACCAATCCGGCCGGCACGCCAGTCACCGTGACCCTGAGCAACGGCTCGGTGATCACCATCGACGCCGGCAAAACCACCGGCACCGTGACCGTCGCGGCACCGGCGGATGACGTCTATAAAGACGCCGGCCAAGTCGAAGTCAGCATCAATAACGTCACCGGCGGCAATTTCGAGAACCTGGTGCCGAGCACCGTTCCGGCCGTCACCGAAGTGACCGACACCGTCGACACCTCGACCGTGAAATTGACGGCTGACACCTCGGTGGCTGAAGGCGGCACCGTCACTTACACCGCAACCGTTGGCGCGCCAGTCACCGGCTCGCCGGTTGTCGTGACCTTGGCCAACGGCCAAAACATCACCATCGCGGTCGGCCAAACCACCGGCACCGTGACCACCACCGCGCCGAACGACGCGCTGGCCGGCAACGCGCCGCTGAGCAACTCGATCACCAATGTCAGCGGTGGCAATTACGAAAATCTGGTCGCCGACAAAACTCCGGTCTCCACTAACGTCACCGATGTTGCCGACACCACCAACCTGTCGCTCAGCGCCACCGGTTCTGTGGCTGAAGGCGGTTCGATCGTTTACACCGCAACCCTGACCAACCCGGCCGGCACACCGGTGACCGTGACCCTGTCGAACGGCTCGGTGATCACCATCGAAGCGGGCAAAACCACCGGCACCGTGACCGTCGCTGCGCCTGCCGATGACGTCTATAAAGACGCCGGCAAAGTCGAAGTCAGCATCGACAACGCCACTGGCGGCAACTTCGAGAATCTGGTGCCGAGCACTGTTCCGGCTGTCACCGAAGTGACCGACACCCTCGACACGTCGACCGTCAAACTGACCGCTGACACCACCGTGGCTGAAGGCGGCACCGTCACCTACACCGCAACCGTTGGCGCGCCGGTCACCGGTTCGCCTGTCGTCGTGACCTTGGCCAATGGCCAAACCATCACCATCGCGGTCGGCCAGACCACCGGCACCGTAACCGCCACTGCACCGAACGATGCGCTGACCGGCCATGCGCCGCTGACCACGTCGATCACTGAGGTTTCCGGCGGTAACTACGAAAATCTGGTGGCTGACAAAACTCCTGTCAGCACCACCGTCACCGACACTACCGACACCACCAATCTGTCCCTCAGCGCCACCGGCACTGTGGCTGAAGGCGGTTCGATCGTTTACACCGCGACCCTGACCAACGCTGCCGGCTCGCCCGTCACCGTAACCTTGTCGAACGGCGCCGTGATCACCATCGAGGCTGGTAAAACCACCGGCACCGTGACCGTCGCTGCGCCTGCCGATGACGTCTACAAAGACGCCGGCAAAGTCGAAGTGAGCATCAAGGACGCCACCGGCGGCGACTTCGAGAACCTCGTTCCGAGCACCACGCCAGCCGTCACCGACGTGACCGACACCATCGACACCTCGACCGTGAAACTGACCGCGACCGAGACCGCTGCTGAAGGCGGCACCGTCACTTACACCGCGACCGTCGGCGCGCCAGTCACCGGTTCGCCGGTCATCGTGACCCTGGCCAACGGTCAGACCATCACCATCGCCGTCGGCCAGACCACCGGCACCGCGACCGCCACCGCACCGAACGATGCGTTGACCGGTCACGCACCGCTGACCAACTCGATCACCGAGGTGAGCGGCGGCAACTACGAAAATCTGGTGGCTGACAAAACTCCGGTCAGCACCACCGTGACCGACACCACTGACACCACCAACCTGACGCTCAGCGCCACCGGTACCGTGGCTGAAGGCGGTTCGATCGTTTACACCGCGACCCTGACCAACGCAGCAGGTTCGCCAGTCACCGTGACCCTGAGCAACGGCTCGGTAATCACCATCGACGCTGGCAAAACCACCGGCACCGTGACCGTCGCTGCGCCTGCCGATGACGTCTATAAAGACGCCGGCAAAGTCGAAGTGAGCATCAAGGACGCCACCGGCGGCGACTTCGAGAACCTCGTTCCGAGCACCACGCCTGCCGTCACCGACGTGACCGACACCATCGACACCTCGACCGTGAAACTGACCGCGACCGAGACTGCGGCTGAAGGCGGCACCGTCACTTACACCGCGACTGTTGGTGCGCCAGTGACCGGCTCGCCTGTCGTCGTGACCCTGGCTAACGGTCAGAGCATCACTATCGCTGTCGGCCAAACCACCGGCACCGTGTCGACCACCGCACCGAACGACGTGCTGGCCGGCCACGCGCCGCTGACCAACTCGATCACCAATGTCAGCGGCGGCAACTACGAAAATCTGGTCGCCGACAAAACCCCGGTCAGCACCGCCGTGACCGACACCGTCGACACCACCACCGTTTCGCTGACCGCCACCGGCAACGTCAATGAAGGCGGGCAGATCGTCTACACCGCGACGCTGACCAACCCGGCCGGCACCCCGGTGACCGTGACCCTGAGCAACGGTTCGACCATCACCATCGACGCCGGCAAGACCACCGGCACCGTGACCGTTCCTGCGCCAGCCGATGACGTCTACAAAGATGCCGGCAAAGTCGAAGTGACCATCAAGGGCACCGACGGCGGTAACTTCGAAAGCCTGGTGGCCAATCCGACGCCAGCGGTGACCAACGTTGCCGACACGATCAACACCACGCACCTGACCCTCAGCGCTGAAAGCTATGTGCTCGAAGGCACGTCGATCACCTACACCGCGACCCTGACCAACGCCGCGCAAACGCCGGTGACCGTCAACCTGAGCAACGGCCAGACCATCACCATCGAGGCTGGCAAAACCAGCGGTTCGGTGACCATCGCCGCGCCGAGCGACGACGTGTACAAAGACGTCAGCAAGCTCACCGTGACCATGACCGATGCCACCGGCGGCAACTTCGAAAAACTCGACGTCAGCAAGACCCCGGTCAGCACCACCGTCAATGACACCGTCGACAAAACCACGCTGACCCTCAGCGCCAACGACACCGTCAGCGAAGGTGGCCAGATCACCTACACCGCGACCCTGAGCAATCCGGCCGGCACCGCCATGACTGTGACCCTGGCCAACGGCGCAGTGATCAACATTGCCGCCGGTGCGACCAGCGGTTCGGTGAATTTCGCCGCGCCTGCCAATACCCCTTACATCGACGGCGGCAAAGTACAGACCGCGATTGCCAGCCACAGCGGCGGCAACTTCGAGCAGGTTGATGCCAACCGTTCGGCGGTGGTCACCACCGTCACCGACACCACCGACACCACCAATATCAGCCTGAGCGCCACCGGTTCGGTCGCCGAGGGCGGTTCGATCGTCTACACCGCGAGCCTGACCAACGCGGCCGGCACGGCGATGACCGTGACCCTGAGCAACGGCGCGGTGATCAACATCGCCAAAGGCGCGACCTCTGGCACCGCCACCGTCGCCGCACCGGGCGATGACGTCTACAAGGACGCCGGCAAGGTCGACGCGAGCATCACCAAAACCACGGGCGGCAACTTCGAGAACCTGGTGGTCGACAAGACTCCAGCGGTCACCGACGTCACCGACACCATCGACAACAGCACCGTTTCGCTGACCGCCACCGCCGCCACCGTTGAAGGCGGCGTGGTGGTTTACACCGCATCCGTGACCGCTCCGGTTACCGGCGCGCCGGTTGTCGTGACCCTGTCCAACGGCCAGACCATCACCATTCCGGTCGGCGCCAGCAGCGGCAGCGTCAACTTCACCGCACCGAACGATGCACTGGCTGGCGGCAACACGCTGAGCGTGAAAATCGACGGCACCAGCGGCGGCAACTACGAAAACCTCGTCGCAGATAAAACCCCGGCCGTAACGTCGGTGACCGACACCGTCGACACCACCAACCTGTCGCTGAGCGCGACCGGCACCGTGGCTGAGGGTGGTTCGATTGTTTACACCGCAACCCTGACCAACCCGGCCGGCACCCCCGTTACCGTGAACTTGTCGAACGGTTCGACCATCACCATCGAAGCGGGCAAAACCACCGGTTCCGTGACCGTTGCCGCGCCTGCCGATGACGTCTACAAAGACGCCGGCAAAGTCGAAGTGACCATCAAGGACGCCACGGGCGGTAACTTCGAGAACCTCGTTCCGAGCACCACGCCAGCGGTGACCGACGTCACTGACACCATCGACACCTCGACCGTGAAACTGACGGCCGACACCACCGTGGCTGAAGGCGGCACCGTCACTTACACCGCCACTGTCGGCGCGCCGGTTACCGGTTCGCCAGTCGTGGTGAACCTGGCCAACGGCCAAAGCATCACCATCGAAGTCGGCAAAACCACCGGCACCGTGACCTTCACCGCACCAAACGATGCGCTGACCGGTCAGGCTTCGCTGACCAACTCGATCACCGGCGTGACCGGCGGCAACTACGAAAATCTGGTCGCCGACAAAACCCCGATCACCACCACCGTGACCGACACCACCGACACCACCAACCTGTCGCTCAGCGCCACCGGTTCTGTGGCCGAGGGTGGTTCGATCATCTACACCGCGACCCTGACCAACGCTGCAGGCTCGCCAGTCACCGTGACCCTGTCGAACGGCTCGGTGATCACCATCGAGGCCGGTAAAACCACCGGCACCGTGACCGTTGCAGCGCCAGCCGATGATGTCTACAAAGACGCCGGCAAAGTCGAAGTGACCATCAAGGACGCCACCGGCGGTAACTTCGAGAACCTCGTTCCGAGCACCACGCCAGCCATCACTGACGTCACTGACACCATCGACACCTCGACCGTCAAACTGACCGCCACCGAGTCTGCTGCTGAAGGTGGCACCGTCACCTACACCGCGACCGTCGGCGCGCCAGTCACCGGTTCGCCTGTCGTCGTGACCTTGGCCAACGGCCAGAACATCACTATCGAAGTGGGTAAAACCACCGGCACCGTCACCACCATCGCACCGAACGACGCGCTGAACGGCCACACGCCGCTGACCAACGCGATCACTGACGTGAGCGGCGGCAACTACGAGAATCTGGTCGCCGACAAAACCCCGGTTTCGACCACCGTCACCGACACCGTCGACACCACCGATCTGACGCTGAGCGCGACCGGCACCGTCGCCGAGGGCGGTTCGATTGTTTACACCGCGACCCTGACCAACCCGGCCGGCACGCCGGTAACCGTGAACCTCTCGAACGGTTCGACCATCACCATCGAAGCGGGCAAAACCACGGGCACCGTGACCGTTGCCGCGCCAGCCGATGACGTCTACAAAGACGCCGGCAAAGTCGAAGTGACCATCAAGGACGCCACGGGCGGTAACTTCGAGAACCTCGTTCCGAGCACCACGCCAGCCATCACTGACGTCACTGACACCATCGACACCTCGACCGTCAAACTGACCGCTACCGAGACCGCTGCTGAAGGTGGCACCGTCACCTACACCGCGACCGTCGGCGCGCCAGTCACCGGTTCGCCGGTTGTCGTGACCTTGGCTAATGGTCAGAACATCACCATCGAAGTGGGTAAAACCACCGGCACCGTGAGCACTACCGCGCCGAACGATGCGTTGACCGGTCATGCTCCGCTGACCAACTCGATCACCAACGTGTCCGGCGGCAACTACGAAAATCTCGTTGCCGACAAAACCCCGGTCAGCACCACCGTGACCGACACCACCGACACCACCAACCTGTCGCTCAGCGCCACCGGTTCTGTGGATGAAGGCGGCCAGATCACCTACACCGCAACCCTGACCAACGCTGCTGGCAGCCCGGTAACCGTGACCCTGAGCAACGGCTCGGTGATCACCATCGACGCTGGCAAAACCACCGGCACCGTGACCGTCGACGCACCGAAAGATGACGTCTACAAAGACGCCGGCACTGTTGAAGCGACCATCAAAGGCGCAACCGGTGGCGATTTCGAAAACCTCGTCACCAGCACCGCCCCGGCCGTCACCACCGTCAACGACACCATCAACACCTCCACCGTGTCGCTGTCCGCCACCGCCAACGTCGCCGAAGGCGAAACCGTGGTCTACACCGCGACCGTTACCGCGCCAGTCACTGGCTCGCCGGTTGTCGTCAACCTGTCCAACGGCCAGACCATCACCATCGCCGTCGGTGAAACCACCGGCACGGTGAACTACGTTGCGCCGAACAGCCCATTGGCCGGCGGCAGCTCGCTGAGCGTGACCATCGACGGCGCCACTGGTGGCAACTACGAAAAACTCGCGGTCGACGGCAAGTCCGCCGACACCGCGGTTTCGGACACCAACGACACCACCAACCTGAACCTGACCGCGACCGACTCGGTGGCTGAAGGTGGTTCAATCGTTTACACCGCGACCCTGACCAACGCCGCCGGTACTCCGGTGACCGTGACCCTGTCGAACGGCGCAGTGATCACCATCGAAGCGGGCAAAACCAGCGGTACCGTGACCGTTGCGGCTCCGGCGGATGACGTTTACAAGGACGCTGGCAAAGTCGAAGCAACCATTTCGACGGCGACTGGCGGCAACTTCGAGAACCTGGTGCCGAGCATCGTTCCGGCCGTGACCAACATCACCGACACCATCGACACCACCACCGTCAAACTGACCGCGACCGAGTCGGCGGCTGAGGGTGGCAACGTTACTTACACCGCGACTGTGGGTGCGCCAGTGACCGGTTCGCCGGTTGTGGTGACCTTGGCCAATGGTCAGAACATCACGATTGAAGTGGGTAAAACTACCGGTACCGTGACCACTACTGCGCCTAACGATGCACTGACTGGCCATGCTGCGCTGACCAATGCAATTACCGACGTTTCTGGCGGCAACTACGAAAATCTGGTGGCCGATAAGACGCCGGTTTCGACCAACGTTACTGATACCGTCGACACCACTAACCTGTCGTTGTCCGCGACCGGTTCCGTGGCTGAAGGTGGCTCGATTGTTTACACCGCGACATTGACTAACGCTGCTGGCTCGCCAGTGACCGTGACACTGTCGAACGGTGCTGTGATCACTATCGAAGCTGGCAAAACCAGCGGCAACGTCACCGTCGCTGCACCTGCCGATGACGTCTACAAAGACGCCGGCAAAGTTGAAGCGACCATTTCTACCGCAACCGGTGGCGACTTCGAAAAACTGGTACCGAGCACTGTTCCAGCTGTTACCGAAGTGACTGACACCATCGACACCTCGACCGTGAAACTGACCGCGACCGAGTCCGCTGCTGAAGGTGGTGCGGTTGTTTACACCGCTACTGTTGGCGCGCCTGTGACTGGTTCGCCAGTTGTAGTGACCTTGGCCAACGGCCAGAACATCACGATTGAAGTGGGCAAAACCACTGGCACCGTGACCTTCACCGCGCCAAACGATGCGTTGACCGGCCACGCGCCGATCACCAACGCGATCACTGGCGTTACCGGCGGCAACTATGAAAATCTGGTAGCCGACAAAACGCCGGTCAGCACAAACGTCACTGATACCGTCGACACCACCAACCTGTCGCTGTCCGCGACTGGCTCCGTGGCTGAAGGTGGTTCGATCATCTACACCGCGACACTGACCAACGCTGCTGGCTCGCCAGTCACCGTGACCCTGTCGAACGGTGCTGTAATCACCATCGAAGCGGGCAAAACTTCCGGCACCGTGTCTGTTCCAGCGCCAGCCGATGACGTCTACAAAGACGCCGGCAAAGTCGAAGCAACCATTTCTGCCGCAACCGGTGGTGACTTCGAAAATCTGGTACCGAGCACTGCTCCAGCCATTACCGAAGTCACCGACACCATCGACACTTCGACCGTGAAACTCAGCGCCTCCGAAACAGCGGCCGAGGGTGGCACCGTCACCTACACCGCGACTGTCGGCGCGCCAGTAACCGGTTCGCCGGTCGTGGTGACCTTGGCCAATGGCCAGAACATCACCATTGAAGTGGGCAAAACCACTGGCACCGTAACGTTCACCGCGCCAAACGATGCGTTGACCGGTCATGCGCCGATCACCAACGCAATCACTGACGTGACCGGCGGCAACTACGAAAATCTGGTGGCCGACAAAACTCCGGTCAGCACCAACGTTACAGATACCGTCGACACCACTAATCTGTCGCTGAGCGCGACCGGTTCTGTGGCTGAAGGTGGTTCGATTGTTTACACCGCGACATTGACCAACGCTGCTGGCTCGCCAGTCACCGTGACCCTGTCGAACGGCGCCGTGATCACCATCGAAGCCGGTAAAACTTCGGGCAACGTCACCGTCGCTGCACCTGCCGATGACGTCTACAAAGATGCTGGCAAAGTTGAAGCGACCATTTCTACCGCAACCGGTGGCGACTTCGAAAAACTGGTACCGAGCACTGTTCCAGCTGTTACCGAAGTGATCGACACGATCGATACCTCGACCGTCAAACTCAGCGCTTCCGAAACAGCGGCCGAGGGTGGCACCGTCACCTACACCGCGACTGTCGGCGCGCCAGTAACCGGTTCGCCGGTCGTGGTGACCTTGGCCAATGGCCAGAACATCACCATTGAAGTGGGCAAAACCACTGGCACCGTAACGTTCACCGCGCCAAACGATGCGTTGACCGGTCATGCGCCGATCACCAACGCAATCACTGACGTGACCGGCGGCAACTACGAGAACCTGGTGGCTGATAAGACGCCGGTTTCGACCAACGTTACCGATACCGTCGACACCACCAATCTGTCGCTGTCCGCGACTGGCTCCGTGGCTGAAGGTGGTTCGATCATCTACACCGCAACCCTGACCAACGCTGCTGGCTCGCCAGTCACCGTGACTCTGTCGAACGGCGCCGTGATCACCATTGAAGCGGGCAAAACTTCGGGCAATGTGACCGTCGCTGCACCTGTCGATGACGTTTACAAAGACGCCGGCAAAGTCGAAGCAACCATTTCTGCCGCAACCGGTGGTGACTTCGAAAAACTGGTACCGAGCACTGTTCCAGCTGTTACCGAAGTGACTGACACCATCGACACCTCGACCGTGAAACTCAGCGCCTCCGAAACAGCAGCCGAGGGTGGCACCGTCACCTACACCGCGACTGTCGGCGCGCCAGTGACCGGTTCACCTGTCGTCGTCACCCTGGCCAACGGTCAGAACATTACGATTGAAGTGGGTAAAACCACTGGCACCGTGACCTTCACTGCGCCGAACGATGCGTTGACCGGTCATGCGCCGATCACCAACGCGATCACTGACGTGACTGGCGGCAACTACGAAAATCTCGTTGCTGATAAAACTCCGGTTTCGACCAACGTTACCGACACCGTCGACACTACTAACCTGTCGCTGAGCGCGACCGGTTCTGTGGCTGAAGGCGGTTCGATTGTTTACACCGCGACATTGACCAACGCTGCTGGCTCGCCAGTCACCGTGACCCTGTCGAACGGTGCCGTGATCAACATCGAAGCTGGTAAAACCACTGGCACCGTCACCGTCGCTGCTCCAGCTGACGACGTCTACAAAGACGCCGGCAACGTGCAGGCCACCATCAAAACCGCCACCGGTGGCAGTTTCGAAAACCTGGTAACCAGCACCGCGCCAGCGGTGACCAGCGTCACCGACACCATCGACACTTCGACCGTCAAACTGACGGCCGATACTTCGGTCGCTGAAGGCGGCAACGTCACCTATACCGCCACCGTCGGCGCTCCGGTTACTGGTTCGCCGGTCACCGTAAGCCTGTCCAATGGCCAGAACATCACCATCGAAGTGGGTAAAACCACCGGTACCGTGACCTTCACTGCGCCAAACGATGCGCTGACCGGCCACGCGCCGATCACCAACGCGATTACTGGCGTGACTGGCGGCAACTACGAAAATCTGGTGGCCGACAAAACTCCGGTCAGCACCAACGTCACTGATACCGTCGACACCACCAACCTGTCGCTGTCCGCGACCGGTTCCGTGGCTGAAGGTGGCTCGATTGTTTACACCGCGACACTGACCAACGCTGCTGGCTCGCCAGTCACCGTGACTCTGTCGAACGGCGCTGTGATTACCATCGAAGCCGGCAAAACTTCGGGCAACGTCACCGTCGCTGCACCTGCCGATGACGTCTACAAAGACGCCGGCAAAGTCGAAGCAACCATTTCTGCCGCAACCGGCGGCGACTTCGAAAAACTGGTACCGAGCACTGTTCCAGCCGTTACCGAAGTAACCGACACCATCGACACCTCGACCGTGAAACTGACCGCGACCGAGTCCGCTGCTGAAGGTGGCACCGTCACCTACACCGCGACTGTTGGCGCGCCAGTAACCGGTTCGCCGGTTCTGGTGACCTTGGCCAATGGCCAGAACATCACCATCGAAGTGGGTAAAACCACTGGCACCGTGACCTTCACCGCACCAAACGATGCGTTGACCGGTCATGCGCCGATCACCAACTCGATTACCGGCGTGACTGGCGGCAACTACGAAAATCTGGTGGCTGACAAGACACCGGTTTCGACCAACGTTACCGACACCGTCGACACCACCAATCTGTCGCTGTCCGCGACCGGTTCCGTGGCTGAAGGTGGCTCGATCGTTTACACCGCGACATTGACCAACGCTGCTGGCTCGCCAGTGACCGTGACTCTGTCGAATGGCGCCGTAATCACTATCGAGGCAGGCAAAACTTCGGGCAACGTCACCGTCGCTGCACCTGCCGATGACGTCTACAAAGATGCTGGTAAAGTCGAAGCAACCATCTCCACTGCCACTGGTGGCAACTTCGAAAACCTGGTGCCGAGCACTATTCCGGCGGTCACCCAAGTCACCGACACCATCGACACTTCGACCGTCAAACTGACGGCCGATACTTCGGTCGCTGAAGGCGGCAACGTCACCTATACCGCCACCGTCGGCGCTCCGGTTACTGGTTCGCCGGTCACCGTAAGCCTGTCCAACGGCCAGAGCATCACCATCGAAGTGGGTAAAACCAGCGGCACTGTGACCTTCACCGCACCGAACGATGCGCTGACTGGCCATGCTCCGCTGACCAACGCGATCACTGGCGTAACCGGCGGCAACTACGAAGATCTCGTGGCCGACAAAACTCCGGTTACGACCAATGTGACTGACACTGTCGACACCACCAATTTGTCGCTGTCCGCGACCGGCTCTGTCGCCGAGGGTGGATCGATTGTTTACACCGCGACATTGACCAACGCCGCTGGCTCGCCAGTGACCGTGACCCTGTCGAACGGCGCAGTCATCAACATCGAAGCGGGTAAAACGACCGGCACCGTCACCGTCGCGGCTCCAGCTGACGACGTCTACAAAGACGCCGGCAACGTGCAGGCAACCATCAAAACCGCCACCGGTGGCAGTTTCGAAAACCTGGTGACCAGCACTGCGCCAGCCGTGACCAGCGTGACCGATACCATCGACACGACGACCGTGAAGCTAACCGCAACCGGCACCGCCGCTGAAGGTGGCACCGTCACCTACACCGCGACCGTCGGCGCGCAAGTCACCGGCTCGCCAGTCACCGTGACCCTGGCCAACGGTCAGACCATCACCATCGGCGTGGGCCAGACCACTGGCACTGCAACCACCACTGCGCCAAACGACGTGTTGACCGGTCATGCACCACTGACCAACTCGATCACCAACGTCAGCGGCGGCAACTTCGAGAACCTCGTCGCCGACAAGACGCCAGTCAGCACCACCGTGACCGACACCGTCGATACGACGAACCTGTCGCTCAGCGCTACCAATTCGGTCGCCGAAGGCGGCTCGATCGTCTACACCGCAACCTTGACCAACGCCGCTGGCTCGCCAGTCACCGTGACCCTGTCGAACGGTGCTGTGATCACCATCGACGCCGGCAAAACCACTGGCACCGTCACCGTCGCTGCTCCAGCTGACGACGTCTACAAAGACGCCGGCAACGTGCAGGCCACCATCAAAACCGCCACCGGTGGCAGTTTCGAAAATCTGGTTACCAGCACTGCGCCAGCCGTGACAAGTGTCACTGACACCATCGACACCACCACGGTGAAGCTGACGGCCACCGCTACCACAGCTGAAGGCGGCAACGTCACCTATACCGCCACCGTCGGCGCTCCGGTTACTGGTTCGCCGGTCACCGTAAGCCTGTCCAACGGCCAGAGCATCACCATCGAAGTCGGCAAAACCACCGGCACTGTGACCTTCACCGCACCGAACGATGCGCTGACTGGCCATGCTCCGCTGACCAACGCGATCACTGGCGTAACCGGCGGCAACTACGAAAATCTCGTGGCCGACAAAACTCCGGTTTCGACCAATGTGACTGACACTGTCGACACCACCAATTTGTCGCTGTCCGCGACCGGCTCTGTCGCCGAGGGTGGATCGATTGTTTACACCGCGACATTGACCAACGCCGCTGGCTCGCCAGTCACCGTGACCCTGTCGAACGGCGCAGTCATCAACATCGAAGCGGGCAAAACCACTGGCTCCGTCACCGTCGCTGCTCCAGCCGACGACGTCTACAAAGACGCCGGCAACGTGCAGGCAACCATCAAAACCTCCACCGGTGGCAGTTTCGAAAATCTGGTGACCAGCACTGCGCCAGCCGTGACCAGCGTGACCGACACCATCGACACCACCACGGTGAAACTGACGGCCACCGCGACAGCGGCCGAAGGTGGCAACGTCGTCTACACGGCAACCGTCGGTGCTCCGGTAACCGGCTCACCAGTCACCGTGACCCTGGCCAACGGTCAGACCATCACCATCCCTGTAGGTCAAACCACTGGCACCGCAACCACCGCCGCACCTAACGACGTGCTGACCGGCCATGCACCACTGACCAACTCGATCACCAACGTCAGCGGCGGCAACTACGAAAACCTCGTGGCCGACAAAACTCCGGTCAGCACCACCGTGACCGACACCGTCGACACGACAAACCTGTCACTCAGCGCTACCAACTCGGTCGCCGAAGGTGGCTCGATCGTTTACACCGCGACATTGAGCAACGCTGCTGGCTCGCCAGTGACGGTGACCTTGTCGAACGGCGCTGTGATCAACATCGAAGCCGGTAAAACCACCGGCACCGTGACCGTCGCTGCTCCGGCGGACGACGTCTATAAAGACGCCGGCACCGTGCAAGCAACCATCAGCAACGCCACCGGTGGCAACTTCGAAAGCCTGGTACCGAGCACCACGCCAGCCGTGACCAGCGTCACCGATACCATCGACACCACCACTGTGAAGTTGACGGCAACGGCGACAGCGGCAGAAGGCGGCAACGTCGTCTACACCGCGACAGTCGGCGCTCCAGTCACCAATTCGCCAGTAATAGTGACTTTGGCCAACGGTCAGACCATCACCATCGACATCGGCAAAACCACTGGCACCGTGACCTCCACTGCGCCAAACGACGCACTGACTGGCCACGCTCCACTGACCAACGCGATCACCAACGTAACCGGCGGCAACTACGAAAACCTCGTAGCCGACAAAACCCCGGTCAGCACCACCGTGACCGACACCATCGACACCACCAACCTGTCGCTGTCCGCGACCGGCACCGTGGCCGAAGGTGGCCAGATCACCTACACAGCAACATTGACCAACGCCGCTGGCTCGCCAGTCACCGTGACCCTGAGCAACGGCTCGGTGATCACCATCGACGCAGGCAAAACCACCGGCACCGTCACCGTGGCTGCTCCGGCGGACGACGTCTACAAAGACGCCGGCAACGTGCAGGCAACCATCAAAACCGCCACCGGTGGCAGCTTCGAAAATCTGGTGACAAGCACCGCCCCAGCCGTGACCAGCGTCACTGACACCATCGACACGACGACCGTGAAGCTAACCGCAACCGGCACCGCCGCTGAAGGTGGCACCGTCACCTACACCGCAACCGTCGGCGCGCAAGTCACCGGCTCGCCAGTGACCGTGACCCTGGCCAACGGTCAGACCATCACCATCGACATCGGCAAAACCACCGGCACCGTGACATCCACTGCGCCAAACGACGCACTGACTGGCCACGCTCCACTGACCAACTCGATCACCAACGTCAGCGGCGGTAACTACGAAAATCTGGTAGCCGACAAAACCCCGGTCAGCACCACCGTGACCGACACCGTCGACACCACCAACCTGTCGCTGTCCGCGACCGGCACCGTGGCCGAGGGTGGCCAGATCACCTACACCGCAACTCTGACCAACGCCGCTGGCTCGCCAGTGACCGTGACCCTGAGCAACGGCTCGGTGATCACCATCGAAGCCGGCAAAACCACCGGCACCGTGACCGTGCCGGCGCCAGCCGACGACGTCTACAAAGACGCCGGCACCGTGCAGGCAACGATCAGCAACGCCACCGGTGGCAGCTTCGAAAACCTGGTGACCAGCAACACGCCAGCCGTGACCAGCGTCACCGACACCATCGACACCACTACCGTCAGCATCACCGGCAGCAGCTCGGTAACCGAAGGCCAGACCGCCAGCTACACCGTCAGCCTGAACCACCCGGCGCAAACCGATGTGACCCTGAAAATCGTCTACAGCGGTACCGCCGCTGACGGTTCGGACTTCACCGGTGTGTACACCGTGAAGATCCCGGCAGGTGCGAGCAGCGCGCAGTTCAACGTCGCCACCATCGATGACAAGATCACCGAAGGCACCGAGAACTTCGTGGTCAAGATCGATTCGGCCACGGGCGGCAACTTCGAGAACCTCGCGATCAGCGCCACCAACGGCAGCGTCAGCACCTCGATCATCGACAACGATGCGCCGCCGGTCATCGATCTGGACGCCAACAACTCCAGCGGCGCCACCGGTGCCGACTACAAGGTGACGTTCACCGAAAACACCCCGGGCGCGGGCGTGTCGATTGCCGACACCGATATCAAGATCACCGACCCGGACAGCACCATGCTCACCGGCGCCACCGTGGTACTGACCAACCGTCAGGACGGCGATGCGCTGAATCTGGGCAACAGCGTCAACGGCATCACCATCAATGCCAACAGCACCAACGGCACCGTCACCCTGACCTTGTCAGGTAATGCGACGCTGGCCGACTACATGCAGGCCATCAAGAACATCAGCTTCACCAACAACAGTGAAGACCCGAGCACCGTGCCGCGCATCATCACCGTCACCGTGACCGATGGCGGCAACTACTCCAACACCGCGACCACCACGGTCAACGTGGTGGCGATCAACGATGCGCCGATCGCCGCACCGAGCAACGTCACCGGCACGGAAGACACGCCGCTGATCCTCGGCTGGTCGACCTTCGGTGTGACGGATGTCGACAGCCCGGCCAGCAGCCTCGGGGTGAAAATCACCCAGCTGCCGGGCGAAGGCAAACTGCAGTATCTGGACGGTTCGACGTGGAAAGACGTCGCCAACAACCAGACCTTCAGCAAGGCCGACATCGACGCGGGCAAACTGCGCTTCATGCCGGATGCCAACGAGTCGGGCGCGAACGGCAATGCTGCGGGCATTGGCGATCAGAAGGCTGATTACGCACAGCTGCAATTCCAGCCAACCGACGGCCAACTGCTGGGCAGCACCGGCACGATCAAGATCGACATCACGCCAGTGG
This sequence comes from Pseudomonas rustica, assembly GCF_049959085.1. Taxonomy (NCBI): domain Bacteria; kingdom Pseudomonadati; phylum Pseudomonadota; class Gammaproteobacteria; order Pseudomonadales; family Pseudomonadaceae; genus Pseudomonas; species Pseudomonas rustica. The sequence goes on from NZ_CP188200.1 coordinate 5,490,541, forward strand.
CTGATGCACCGACCGTGAGCGTGGCCGACAACAGCGTGAAGTCCACCGGCCTGATCAAGGAAGTCTGGACCGGCCTGTCGGGCCTCGGCACCAACGGCAACGGCGCCGATGCGACGACGTTGAAAAACGTCATCGACGCCGCCGGCAAACCGAACTCCAGCACCAACGTGACCAACGTGCAGTCCGACGGCAGCGTGACCGCCGGTACCGCATCGAAAACCTCGGGCCTGATTTATCTGGAAGCCGGCAAGAGCTACACCTTCACCGGTATCGGTGATGACAGCCTGCTGGTGACCATTGGCGGTAAAACCGTGGCCTCGACCACGTGGGGCGTGGGCGGCAACCTCAACGGCTCGTTCACCCCGACCACCAGCGGCTACTACACCCTGGATATCTACCACCACAACCAGAGCGGCCCGGGCAGCTATGACGTCAACCTGTCGGTCAACGGCGGCACGGCGATCGACCTGAGCAGCGCTGGCGTGCCGATCTACACCGGTGTGCAGGATCTGGTGAACTCCGGCGTGACCGTTTCCGATCTGCATGGCAGCAACGGCGAAGGCTATTACGACGGCTACAAGCTCAACACCGGCGCCGAAGGCACCAGCGTCAAGTTGTCGGCCGTGACCACGGGCCTGACCGACACCGACGGCTCGGAAACCCTGAGCGTGAAGATCAGCGGCGCACCGGTCGGCTCGGTACTCACCGACGGCGCGGGCCACAGCTTCACCGTCACCGCGACCAGCGGCGACGCCAACGTCACTGGCTGGAGCCTCGGCACCCTGACCGTGACCCCACCGACCTACTACAACGGCCAGTTCAACCTGACCGTGACGTCGACCTCGACCGAAGCGCTGGGCGGTTCGGCCAGCACCACCGCGACCATTCCGGTCACCGTGGTGCCGGCGGTCTATAACGCCATCGTCGGCACTTCGGGCGATGACACCTTCAGCGGCACCGACGGCAACGACATCATGGTCGCTGACATCGGCGGTCTGACCGTGGTGCCGGGCACCAACTACAACATCGCGTTCATGGTCGACAGCTCGGGCAGCATGAGCGCTTCGTCGATCAGCGCGGCCAAGGACTCGCTGACGTCGGTGTTCAACACCCTCAAGCAGAGCCTGGGCGGCAACAACTCGGGCACGGTGAACATTTTCCTTGCGGACTTCGACACCCAGGTGAACAAGTCGGTGTCGGTGAACCTCAACGACCCGAACGCGCTGACGCAGCTCAAAGCCGTACTCGACTCGATGGCGTCCGGCGGCGGCACCAACTACGAGGACGTGTTCAAAACCACGGCCAACTGGTTCCAGAGCGCTGACGCCGTGGCCAACACCGGGGCGAAGAACCTCACGTACTTCATCACCGACGGTCAGCCGACCTACTACCAGAGCGGCGAGCAGACAAACCCGACGCTGTACAACAGCGTGAAGTTCGACAGCGTGGTGACGACCAGCAATTACAAGCTGGGCGATAGCTTCGCCACGTACATCGACAGCACGCACTATCTGAGCATCAGTGCCGCCGGTGCTGCTGTTCTGCAAACGTACAAAAACGGCAGCTGGAACTGGAGCAGCCTGGGCACCGTTCACGCTCAGGGCGACGGCACCTATGAGTTGTCGAACCTGGCGGGCAGCGGCAGCAGCACCAGCACAACCACCACCGACAACTCGACCAGCAGTTTCGCGCTGCTCAGCGGTCTGTCCAACGTTGAAGCCATCGGCCTCAACAGCGGTGTCAGCCTCAATGACCTGAAACCTTACGACTCGGACAAAACGCCACAAACCAACATCGATCCGAAGGATCTTGCCAACTCGATCATCGGCCACACCGAAGCAACCCTGCCGGGTAACGACGCGCTCAGCGGTGGCGACGGCAACGACATCCTGTTCGGCGATCTGGTGAGCTTCAACGGCATTGCCGGCGAGGGTTATCAGGCGATGCAGGCGTTCGTGGCCAAGGAAACCGGGGTCGACGTCAGCAAAGTCACTACCAGCAACGTGCACCAGTACATCACCGAGCACTATCAGGCGTTCGATGTGTCCGGCGCGCATGACGGCAACGACACGCTGTTGGGTGGCGCGGGCAATGACATCCTGTTCGGCTCGGGCGGTAACGACACGCTCGATGGCGGCAAAGGCAATGACATCCTGCTCGGTGGTACTGGCAACGACACGCTGATCGGCGGCTCGGGCAACGACATCCTTATCGGTGGTTCGGGTGCCGACACCTTCGTCTGGAAATCGGGCGACACCGGCAACGACGTGATCAAGGACTTCAAGGCCGCCGACGGTGACCGCATCGACCTGCGCGATTTGCTGCAGGGCGAGACCGGCAGCACCATCGACAACTTCCTGAAGATCACCACGGTCGACGGCACGTCGTCGCTGCAAGTCAGCTCGGCAGGCAAGTTCAACTCGGGCGATGCGGCTGCGGCCACGCCGGACGTGACGATCAAACTGGAAGGCAACAACTGGTCGAGTGCCAACATTCATAACCTGATTGCTGGTAGCGACCCGACCATCAAGGTCGACCACAACAACAGCTGATGCATGAACACAACGGCCGCCCTGATGGGGCGGCCGTCACGTTTACGCCAATCGTCACGGTGACGATTGCGTCGCCGCACCGCATACTCGCGCGCAGTTGGCTATGCTGCTGACAGCATGACGCTGGTTCATTTCTGAGGGATGCTCAATGTTTTACGTGCAACGCGATGCGCAAGGTGTGTTGACGCGCGTGGAAGCGGCGGCTTACGCCGAAGCCACGGAAACGCTGCCGGCCGACAACCATGAAATCCAGGCGTGGTTCGCCAACGCTGCGGTGGAAAACAGCCTCAAACAGCTCAAGCAGAGCGACTTTGAAATGATTCGGGTACTCGACGACCTGATTCAAGTGCTGACCAGCAAAGGCGTGATCCGCGTCACCGACCTGCCGCCAGCGGCACAGGCCAAACTGCTGGATCGTAACCAGGCACGTGAGGCGTTGGGCGGGTTGAGCCAGCTGATTGATGAAGATGAGAGCGGGTTGATCTGATTCCTTTCTGGAATCAAAAGCCTACCCTCACCCCAGCCCTCTCCCGGAGGGAGAGGGGGCCGACCGAGGTGTCTGGCGTCATCCATCGACCTGCAAAATCTTGGCGATTATGGATTCACTGCAGGATGTTCAAGTCGGCGTAGTTCTCGAAAATCCCCCAATCAGTCCCCTCTCCCTCTGGGAGAGGGCTAGGGTGAGGGCAATTCACGACTCACCCCCAAGGCTTCGGCTCACCCAACAACTGCCCCTGAACCCCATACAAGCCCATCTCGCGAATCACCGACAATTCCCCTTCGGTCTCGACCCGCTCGGCAATCAGCGGCAAATCAATGCTGTGCGCCGCGCGCTGGATCGCCTCGATAAACAGACGCTTGTCGCTCTCCTGATCGATCGCCCGAATGTAGCTGCCATCGATCTTCAGATACGCCAACCCAAGCCGCGCCAGGTTGCCGATCATGCTGAAGCGCCCACCAAAGCGCTGCAGGCTCAGCGAGAAGCCCAACTCGCGCAGACGACGGGTCAACTGCTCCAGCACAGCCTGATCCGGCAACTGTTCCTCGCCAATTTCCAGGGTCAAACGCGGGCCAAGATTGGAATGCGTACGCAGAATCTCAAAGACTTTATTCAGCGCCTGCGGATCCGCCAGCGTCGCTGACGACAAGTTCAGCGCCAGCGAATCTTCATGCCCTTTCATCTGCTCCAGCACGCGCTCAAGCATCAGGCGATCCAGTCGCGCCGTCCAGCCGAAGCGCTCCAGCCATGGCAGGAAACGCCCGGCAGGAATGGTCTGGCCGTGCTCATCGAGCAAGCGCGAGAGTACTTTGTAATGCAGCACCAATTGCGTGTCTTGCGCCGCCACCACCGGTTGGAAATACAGCTCGAAACGCTGCTGAGTCAGCGCCTGATCGAGCAAGCGGTGCCAGGCATGGTGATCGTCGCCAACGTCGGCGGTCAGGCTCTGATCGAGGCACGCCCAGTTCTGCTCGCCCTGCCCTTCGGCTTGCGCCAACGCCTGATCGCCAAGGCTCAACACCGATTGCGGCGAATCACCGTGAGCGAACGGCGCCAGACCAATCGATGCCACGGCCTCAACATCGGTAGCGCCGGTGGCGTGCAAACTGCTCAGCGCAGTGTCGAGATTCTGCGCCAGTTGCAGCGCTTCTTCCCGCACCAGGCCCGGCGCCAACACCGCGAATTCACCGCCACGAATACGCGTGACGAGGTTCTGGGTTTCCGGGTATTTGGCGCACTCGCGGGACAATTGCTCGCCCACCGCTTTCAACAATTCATCAGTACGCTGACCGCCCAGACGCTGGTTGAGCCCGGCCAGATCCTTGACCCGCAACAGCAGCAGATAACCGGAGCTGGCCTGCTCGGCATTGCTCACGCGGTTGTTCAGCTGCATCTCGAAATAACGTCGGTTGGCCAGCCCGGTGAGGTTGTCCTGATACGACTCGGCACGCAGCTTTTCACTGCGCTCGGCCTGCTCCTGAAACAGCGCCTTGAGTTTTTCGACCATCTGATTCATCGCCAGCACCACGCGGCGCAATTCCGGTGTGCGCGGCAAATCCGGCAGGCTGAGGAATTCGCGGCGGGCAATGGCGTGGGATTGCTTGACCATGTAATCCAGCGGTTTCAATTGCCGGCGCAACAGCAGCGCGCCAAGCACCGCACTCACCGCGCCACAGACCAGCAGCCAGCCAAGGCTGCCCAACGCGCTCTGCCACAGCTTGGCCACAGCGAACATCGGGTGGCTGACCACCTCGACCCGCGCCGCCTGCTCCCAGCCACGGCTGACCAGCGCATCGCCACCGGCCGGCTCCAGGCCGATCAATTTGACGAACCAGTCCGGCACGTTGGTGACCGCCGGGCTGCCGCTGCGCTCAACCATGGTTTTGTCGGTTTTCACATCAACCACACGAATGCTCGCGTAATAGCCGCTGTCGAAAATCGAACTGACCAGCAACTCGACCATCGCCGGGTCGTCGATGTTCGGCGTCAGCGACAAGGCCAGCGCCGTCGCGGCGTCCTGGGCGTGCGAGCGCAACTGGTTGACGTACTGGGTACGCGAGCTTTCCAGACTGACCATGAAGCTGCCGGTGAAGGCGACCACCAGGAACAGACAGATAGCGATCAACAGCTGTTTGAACAAAGACATCTGAGCGCGTGCTCCTAGTTAGTCGTCTCGACCGGAAAACCTTCGGCCTGCATTTTCTTCAACACATCCTGCCAGCGTGACAGGCGTTTGGTATCACCGACCTTCTTGTTGCCCTTGGCGCCCGGCAAATACAACCCTTCCGCATTGAAAGAGTAGACCGGCAGCAAATCGGTTCGCTGCGACGCCGGTTGAATCTGGTCGATCAGACTGTCGAGTACCAGCGGCATGGCGTCGGGAGTGGAATAGTACGTCAGCACCATATGCGCGCGATTCTGGCGCAGTGCCTTGACGTAAGTGATGCGCAGCTTGTCACTGGAGACGCCAAGATGGCGCAGGCTGAAATACTTGGCGATCGCATAGTCTTCGCAGTCGCCAGCGCCCTTCCACAGCGCCTCGATCGGCGTTTCCCAGTAATCGACCTCGTGCCACAGGTCGATGTCTTCGACGTAGCGCACCTGCTTGTTGAAAAACAGGTTCACCACTTTCAGCTTGTCCGTTTCGCTGGCCTGTTGCTGCGTCGCCAACAGATTCTGCCAGGCATCGATGCGCTGCTGCCCGGCACCGAGCGGCCCGTACAGGGCGGTGGCTTTGCGGCTGATCGCGGAAAAATCCCAATCGGCATGCAGACCGCCCAGCATAAGACTGGCCAGCAGCAGTGCGCAGCCTAGCCAGCGCAGAGTCCGAGGGATCGCGAAACGTACCGCCACAGCAGGTTTCCGGGGGGCAGGAAGGAAAGCGTTTGATGGTGAAGCTTAGCCCGTTAAAAGACAATGGCACGATGAGATCATCGGCATCGCGCTAAACTGTTTGGTAAGTATTCCTCTACACGGTTTGACAACTTGTAGGGCAATCACTAGTGTCATTTGGATCCAAATTCAGCCGACCTACAGGGTGCGTAGTCGTGACACAGAAGCCCAAGCCGCTACACAGCATTAAAGTCGATGGGCCGATTCCTGCACACCTGGCCCGCTCGATCATCGAAGAAACCCTGCGCGCAGCCATTCTCGATGGTCGCCTGCCGTGCGGCACCGCCCTGCGCCAGCAGGATTTGGCCGATTTGTTCGGGGTCAGCCGCATGCCGGTGCGCGAAGCGTTGCGCCAGCTCGAAGCGCAAGAACTGCTGAGCGTGACCACGCACAAAGGCGCGGTGGTCGCCGCGCTGATTCAGGGCGACGCCACAGAAACCTACGAATTGCGCATTCTGCTTGAGGGCGAGGCGCTGCGGCAGTCAATCCCGTTGCTGACGACGGCCGATCACGAGCTCGCCGCCGGCTACATCCGCGAACTCGAAACCCAACACGACTACACCGAAATCGGTCGGCTCAATCGCCTGTTCCACATGGCGCTGTACGCTAAGGCGCCGAACAAGCGCCTGCTGCGTCTGGTCGAGGACGGTCTCAATGAAGAAGAACGCTTTCTGCGTTTCAACCTTGAAGCCATGGGCCTGGGCAAGATTTCCCAGGACGACCACCGTGCCCTGCTGCAAGCCGCGATCGAGCGCGACGTTGAACGCTCGGTGATGCTACTTGAGCAGCACCTCAACCGTGGGGTCGAGGTGATCACCCGCTATCTCGCCAGTCCTGCCGCGCAAAACCGCAAAGCCCTGCGCTAAAGCCTTCACGCCGGACGCGGATCATCGCGTCCGCCCGGCGAATAACCCGCTTACAAATCCCCTCAACCGGCGCGCACAAACACTGTGGCGGATCGGCGTCTTCGCTCTAACCTCCCTGCGCCTGTGCGAACGAAATTGCCACCGTGGCAATAACCAAACGGTAATAGCCGTCGCGGCCATTTACCCGCACTCTTGAACGGCCAATCCCAATAAAGAACGGAGGCGCATCGCCTGGTGGTGCAGCCCCCGCAACAGGAACCTACGGAAGGAGCCTTGTCACGGGAAAAGGAAAGTCATGGCGCCGTTTCCGGCCAACTTTCATCCCTCAAACCACACCAATCTTTTTCATTAGAAAGTTGCTTCGAGTGAGGCATTCACTCTTGTCGATCAATTTTGGCCGTTATTGGCTGAAAGGAGTAACTACGCCCAAATAAAACTTAACCCGCAAGTTTTATCGGGGGCGCTCATATTTGAAAAACACCCAACTTAAAATAATTAAAATTACACTTGTTAAATGCTTTTGCCGTGTATTACTTTTCTCTCGCCGAGTTTGAACTTCGCTGCAAACTTCGGCACAAGCTATATGCCACACCCATGACGACAGCGGCCCTCCAGCAGGCCACAGGCTTTAATCGCCAGTACATTCAGTACAACAACTTCCGTCTGGAAGTCTTTGTCGCCCGTCGACAAGTCACATGTAAGCCTTCGCTCCACTGATTGCGCAGTTGAAACAAAAGTGCCATTCCATAATCAATGATAAAGGACATCATGATGCCCACTAAGCACCAACTCGCCCTGAAGAAAGCCGAACTTAGCATTCACCCGATCTTTTCCGAGATTACCTCGTTATCGGTCTTGCGCCGCTTTATGGAAACCCACGTGTTTGCCGTGTGGGATTTCATGTCGCTGACCAAACGCCTGCAGCAGGAACTGACCTGCACGCGTTTGCCGTGGCTACCGCCGCGTGATCCTCGCGCGGCACGGCTGATCAACGAAATTGTCCTCGGCGAAGAGTCCGACGACCGTCTGGCCCACGGTCACTACAGCCATTTCGAGTTGTACCTGGATGCAATGCGCGAAATCGGCGCGAGTACCACGGCAGTGGAGCGCTTCGTCGCGCTGCAACAGGAAGGCGTGAGCTACGACGTCGCGCTGCAAAGTGTCGAGGCCGATCCGGCCGCCGCGCAGTTTGTCCGCGACACCCTGCACACCGCGCTGAATGCGCCGGGGCACAGCGTTGCCGCCGCGTTTTTGCACGGTCGCGAAAGCGTGATCCCGACCATGTTCCAGCGCATCCTCGACGACTGGGGCATCGGCATCGAGCAAGCACCGACCTTCCGCTACTACCTGGAACGGCACATCGAAGTCGACTCCGAAGACCACGGCCCCGCCGCAGAACAATTGCTGGAGCGACTGGTCGATGGCGATCCGCAGCGCGAAGCCGAGGTCTACGCCAGCGCCGTCGCTGCTGTCGAAAGCCGCATCGCCCTGTGGGACGGCCTGCGCCTGAGCATGCGCGAACCGTTGGCGGAGGTGGCGCAATGAATGCCGCCGACTATCAATCGTTCGCCGACACTTGGGAAAGCCGCGCGACCATCCGCACCCGCCCGCGCCGCGTGCTGGAAAACGATGAGCGTCTGATCTATCCGCTCAGTCGCCAGCCGCTGGTGCTCAGCGAAACCTTCCTGCGTGAGTGCCCGCAGCAGCGTGATTTTGCGTTGGTGCAGACCTTGTACAAATTCATCAACGATGTAGTGATTTTCGAGACGGAAATCGTCGACAAGACCGCGCGCAGCATCGCCAAGAATCGCTTCGCCGTGGCCTTTCCGTTCGCCTGTCGATATGACGCGATGACCGTGGTGGTCGACGAGGATTACCACGCGTTGGTAGCGATGGATTTCATGCAGCAAACGGTGGCGATGACCGGCATCGAACCGATCCAGTTGCCCGATGAAATCGAACTCAGCCGAGCGATTCCCGCCGCCGTCGCGTTGGCCCCGGAACACCTGCGCAGCGCCGTGGAATTGATCTGCGTGGCCATCGCCGAAAACACCGTGACTGGCGACGTCGCCGCGTTCGCCCGGGACGACACGGTCAAGCCGTCGATCAAAGGCCTGATGGCCGACCACTTGCTCGACGAGGGCCGCCACTCGAGTTTCTGGGCGCGGATGGTGCGCATCTATTGGCACACCGCGAGCGACGCTGATCGCGAAACCATCGCGCAGATTCTGCCGGTGTTCATCGGCCATTACCTGACCAACGACATCCAGAAATCCTTTGATCTGCGCCTGATCGATGCCCTGCCGGTCAGCCAGATCACAAAGCGATCACTCAAGGACGAAATCGCCGGGCTGGCCTTCCCGATCAATCGCCACCATCCGCTGGTGGGCAACATCGTCAAGTTCTTCCACAACAGTTCGCTGCTCGACACGCCTTGCGTGCAACTCGCCCTGCGCGACTACCTGGTTTGAGGAGGCCGACATGAAACGTCTCGACATTTTGCTGATTGGCGCCAGCCAGGCCATGACCGACCTGGCGCAGGAACTGGAACAACACGGTCACGCATTGACGCGCAGCGGCGCCGCACAATCGACGGTGGATTTGATCATCGACGATGGCTTCATCGGCGCCGGTGATTTCTGCGCGATCCCGCATTTGCATCTGCGCTTAGGTATTGGAGCGCAAAGCGCTGCGGGTTTGCCGACACTCGATTTGCTGTGCTTTCTCGGCTCGTCTTTGATCAGCCGTGTGCCGATTGGTGACGAGCCTTCGGGCAACGGCCAGGTATTGCGCCAGCGGGTGCTGACACACGTGGTGGACGAAGTGGCGTTGCTGGTCAGCCGCTTCTCCCGTGATGCGGATTATCTGCAGCAGGCTTCAACGGTGACCGCGCCAGATTTCGAGCGGATGGAAAACCTGCTGTTTCTCGACAGCCTGGCCTACGTCCATCGCCTCAACCACACGGCGAAAACGGCGCTGCTGAAACAGGCGCAAATTCCGCTGATCGAGCGGCTGCAACAGAGCCTGATTGAGCATGCCGAACGTCCGGCGCTGCACCTCGGCGAACGCTCCATCAGCTACCGCCAATTGCACGCCCACAGCCGCGCAATTCAACAGCGTTTGCTGCCGATTCTTGAGCAGCATCCACAGCCGTGGGTGGTTGGTATCTGCCTGCCGAAAAGCCCGGCGCTGTTCGCTTCGATTCTGGCGATTCTCGGCAGCGGTGCGGTGTATCTGCCGCTGGAGCCGAGCCATCCGCTGCAGCGCCAGCAATACATCCTGCACAACGCCGGCGCGCTGCTGTTGCTGCATGACGGCGAGCATCCGCTCAGCGCAACCATGGCAGGGCTGGACGTCAGTCGCATCGACAGCGCCCAAGCAGATCTCAGCCAGGCGTTGATGCGCCAGCGCCCCGCACTCGATGCGCCCTGCATGGCGCTCTACACCTCGGGCACCACCGGGCATCCGAAAGGCGTTCTGCTCAGTCAGCACAACCTCGCGCACTTCACCGCGTGGTACGCCGACTACGTGCAATTGCACGCCGAGAGTCGGGTGTTGCAGTTCTCTTCGCTGAGCTTCGATTCGTCGCTGATCGACATCTTCCCAACCCTGCTCACAGGCGCCGAACTGGTGGTGCCGGACGACACGCAACGCCGTGATCCGCTGCAACTGGTCGCGCTGATCCGTCGCCGGCATCTGACCCACGCCTTCCTGCCACCCGCGCTGCTGAGCATCCTGCCGCTGGAACAATTGGAAGGCGTGCAAGTGATGACCGGCGGCGATGTCTGCGAGCCGTTCGTCATTGAACAACTGACCCGCCAAGGCACGCTGCACAACCTCTACGGCCCGACCGAAGCCACGGTGTTGATCACTGCGCGACAACTCACACCCGGCGACAGCAACCGCAGCCTCGGCGCGCCGATTGCCAACAGCCAAGTGCTGATTCTCGATGACGATCTGCAACCGGTGCCCGAGCACACCGTCGGCGAGTTGTTCATCGTCGGCCCCGGCGTTTGCCTCGGCTATCTGAACAATCAGCAGCAGACTGCCGAGCGTTATCTGAACCTGCAATTGCCCGATGGCGAAACCCTGCGCGCTTACCGCAGCGGCGACATGGCCAAGTGGGGCGAGCACGGCATTGAGCTGTGCGGACGCCGCGATAATCAGGTGAAGATTCGTGGTTTCCGGGTCGAGCCGGAAGAGATCGAACGCTGCCTGCGCGAAAGCCAGCTGTTCCGACAAATAGCCGTGGTGATTGATCCGCAGCGGCGGATTCTGGCGTTCCTCGCCCAGCCACAATCCGACGATTCCCGCGATGCACTGAAGGCCCACGCCCAGCAGTTTTTACCGGACTACATGCAACCGGTGGCGTGGACTGAACTGCCGAGCATGCCGTTCGCCAGCAACGGCAAAGTCGACCGCAAAGCGCTGCTGGAATTGCCGGTGAGCGTGCAGGACAACGGCCCGAAATGTCTGCCGGCGAATGCTGATGAAGCGTTGTTGCTGGAGATCTGGGCCGAGTTGTTGGAGCTGCCTGTTAGCGATATCTCCACCGACGAAAGCTTTTTCAATCTCGGCGGCCATTCGATTCTGTTGTCGCGGATGTTGCTGCGCTTGCGTGAGGAGTTCGGTCGCAGCATCTCGATCAATCGCTTCATCGAACTGCCGACCATCATCAAACTCGCGACGCTGGTGCGCGGCACCGATGACAGCGCCGTGCTCAGCGCCCAAGCCATGGCCGACGCCGAGCGCACGCTGGAAATCGAGCCGCTGCCGATCAGCCGCATGGGCGATGTGCACAAGGTCATCGTCACTGGCGCCAACAGTTTTGTCGGTGTGCACATCGTCGAAGCGCTGCTCGGTTGGGGCGCCAGCGAGGTCGCGTGTCTGGTGCGTGACGGCTGCGGGCAAACGGCGGCGCAGCGCTTTGCGCAGTCACTGCGCGAAAACCGTCTGGAGCATCTGGATCTGAGTCGGGTGCGGGTTTACGCGGCAGATATCACTCGCCCGCAATTGGGCTTGGCCGACGACGATTATCAGCGTCTCGATCGCGAGTTCGGCGCGTTGGTGCACAACGCCGCCAACGTCAATCACGTGCTCGACTACGAGTCACTGGCGGCGGACAACGTCGAGCCGATTTTCGCCCTGCTGCATCTGTGCGAAGGGCAGAGCAAAAAGGTCTTCAATTTTGTCTCGACGCTGTCGGCGTCCAGCACCGTCGACGCCGCCGGCCAGGTGCTGGAATTGCCCGCAGCACTGACGCCACCGATCTACATTCGCAACGGCTACAACCTGTCGAAGTGGGTCGGCGAACGCATCCTCGAACGCGCGCGGGAACGCGGCGTACGGGTCAATCTGTATCGACCCGGCAACATCAGTTTCAACAGCCTGAGCGGCGTGTGTCAGCCGCACAAAAACCGTTTGATGCTGATGCTCAAAGGTTCGATTCAGCTCGGCCAGGTGCCGGCCTTCGCGTTGAATTTCGACCTGATGCCGGTGGATTTTCTCGCGCGGTTTATCGCTTTCCATGCCAGCCGTTATTCGCCCGATCACGCGGTGTTCAACCTGCATAACCCAGAGCCGCTGAGCTGGGATGCCTACGTTGCTTCGTTCCGCGAAACCGGCAGCGAATTCTCGCTGGTCAGCGTCGCCGACTGGCAGCAGCAACTCGGCCGCGTCGACGCCGATAACGCGCTGTTCGGCGTGCTCGGTTTCTACCTCAACGGCTTTGAAGAAGACATCGGCGACATCTCCCTGATCGGCCACGCCAACGCTGAAGCCGGCGTCCAGCAAATGGGCGCGCACTACCCACAGAAATCCCCGGCGCTGCTGCGTCGCGGCTGCGCTTACCTGAAAGAAATCAACTTCATCTGATCCAACAAAGGAGCAACACCATGAGCACTCTGCAACCCGACACCCTGATCAAAAACCCCCATGGCTGCCACGTTGTTTCATCGGTGGAAGTGCCGGTCGACGCGGCGCAGGTCTGGGCGGTGGTCGGCAATTTCGGCGGTTTCGACCGCTTCATTCCGGCGCTGTCGCACATCGAAATGACCGGCGAGGGCGTGTCCTCGCTGCGCAAGAAATTTTTCAAGGATGGCAACGTGGTGGTCGAGCAACTCAACTCCCGCGACGACCAGGCGCTGAGCATGACCTGGACGACGATTTACAACACGCTGGGCGTGGCGAATCTGTGGGCGGCGATGAATGTGGAAGCGCTGGGCACGGGCAAATCCCGCGCGACATGGACGATCATTGCCGAGCCTGCCGGCGGTGGCGAAGAGGCGCTGCCGGGGTTCAAGGATTTTGTGCAGGGGTTTGCCGATGATGCGATGGGGAATGTTTTGAGGCTGTTTGTTTAAGGCCATTGTTTGGCGGTGAATGTCACACCGCTTTCGCGAGCAGGCTCGCTCCCACATTTTGATTGCATTTCTACTGCAGGAATACGGTCAACCTGTGGGAGCGAGCCTGCTCGCGAAGAACGATAACGCGGTCAGATTTTGAAACTGTCGACCAACTGCTTCAACCGATTCGCCTGCTGCGACAACGCATCGCAATCCTTCAACGTTTCATTGAGGTTGGCCACGCTCTGCTGGTTCAGCATGTTGATCTGGTTAACGTCGACATTGAGGGTTTCCACCACCGCCGTCTGCTCTTCCGTCGCCGCTGCCACCGACTGATTCATGCCGTCGATTTCACCGATGCGCTGGGTCACGCTGACAAGACGCAAACCGGCCTGATTGGCCACTTCCACGCTTTGCTCGCTGGATGCCTGACTGGCGTTCATCGTACTCACCGCTTCACGCGAACCGACTTGCAAGGAAGTGATCATTTTGTGGATCTCTTCCGCCGATTCCTGGGTGCGATGGGCAAGGTTACGCACCTCATCCGCGACCACGGCAAAACCACGCCCGGCCTCACCGGCACGCGCCGCCTCAATCGCCGCGTTCAGCGCCAACAGGTTGGTCTGCTGCGAGATGCCTTTGATCACATCGAGGATGTGGCCGATGTTGTCGGTACTCGCATTCAGGGTTTCGATCTGCGTGCACGACAGGCTGATTTTCTGCGACAACTCGGTCATCGCCAGAATGGTTTGTTCCACCACCTGACGACCATCGTCGGCCTGCTCGCTCGCGCCGCTGGCGTGCTGCGAAGCATCGGCGGCATTGCGCGCGATTTCCTGCGTGGCGGCGCCCAATTCGTTGATCGCCGCCGCGACGCTGTTGGTGCGCGCACTTTGTTCGTCGGAACCGACGATCGAGGCGTTGGACGACGCCATCACTCGTTGCGATAAGTCATGCACTTGGCGGGTCGCCGAGGACACTTCGGAAATCGACGCGTGGATCCGCTCAACGAACTGGTTGAATGCGCTGCCCAACTCACCGAATTCGTCTTTGCTTTCAACGACCAGACGGCGGGTCAAATCACCCTCGCCCTGCGCAATGTCCTGCATCGCACGGCCCATGGTGGTCAGCGGACGCATCAACACATTGATCAACAGGCTCAGCAGCAAGGCAATCGCGCCCACGGCAACGAACATCGCGATCAGCGCCGAGGTGCGGAATTGGCTGAGTGCGGCGTAGGCTTTGTCGCGATCGATCGACAGACCGATGTACCACTGCGCATTCGGCAAGTCGCTGACCGGGGTGAACGACAGAATGCGTTCCTCGCCGTTGAGCAGCACATTCTGGTTGCCCTTTTCGATGCGCACATTGCTGTTCGGGTAGATGTCCTTGAGGTTTTTCATCACCTGATCTTTGTCCGGGCTGACGATCACCTGACCGTCAGCGCTGACCAGAAACGCATGGCCGAGGCCACCGAAGTCCACCGAGTTGATGATCTTCACCAGGGTTTCCAGGCTCAAGTCACCGCCGACCACACCGAGCAATTCGCCGTTGTGTTTCACCGGCATGGCGATGGTCACCACCAGGCCACCGACAGCAGCCATGTACGGCGGGGTGAGCATGGTTTTATCGGCGGCGACCGCTTGTTTGTACCAAGGGCGCTGACGCGGATCGTAACCGTCCGGCATCTTCGCGTCAGGGCGCTGGGTGAAGACACCGTTGGCCTGACCGACGTAGGTGAACTGGAAGTTCTGGGTGAAGGCCGGTTGGTCGACCAGACCCGGGAAGTCGGCGTCTTTGCCTTGATGGGCGACATTCTGCGCAAGATTTTCCAGCACCAGAATCCGCCCGCTCATCCAGTTCTGCACGCTGCTGGCGGTCAGATCGCCGGCCTGCTGTACGGAGGATTGGAGGTTCTGGCGAATGGTGTTTCGCTGCAGATAATCGTTGTAGAGGGTGAATAACGCGAAAGCCAGGACCACGACGCCCGAGGCGGCCAACAAAATTTTATGGCTGAACTTGAGATTCATTTCATGGGACTTCTTATGCCGAAGGTGGGGATGCGTTCCAGATGCAACATTCCATGTAGCTCCGATGTTCAGCAGCGCTGAGGGTCAGCCGCTCTGATTTCCAGTGACGGGTAGGCAACGTTCTGCCGGTCGCTCTACTTTGGTGCACGCATGTCTCACCAGTCTGTCGGCACGTGAAGGAGAAATCTTAGGGTTGCGTGGGAAATGGACGGCTTTTGCCTCGGATTCCCGCCGAACGGCGTGCTAGAGCCTGCGCAGCAAAATTTTTTGGACGGATGTTCGAGCGGCGGTTGCAAAACCTGTAACCCTTGATAACAATGCGACTAATTATCATTTGTGACGTTTTGGCAGCCGCGTTCATGTCCTCACCCGAGTTCGCCGTTCAGGCGCTTTACAGTAGTCATCACGGCTGGCTCAACGCTTGGCTGCGCGCACGGCTGGGCAACGCAGCGGATGCGGCGGATCTGGCGCAGGACACCTTCGTGCGTCTGCTGCAACGCACCGAACGCCTAGAACTGAAAGCGCCCCGCGCCTTTTTGCGCACCATCGCCCGTGGTCTGGTAATCGACCACTGGCGCCGCGAGGAAATCGAACGCGCCTACCTGGAAACCATCGCCCATCTGCCCGAAGCCGAAACGCCGAGTGCCGAAGCCCGTGCGCTGGTGATCGAATTGCTCGAAAGCATCGCGCGCATGCTTGAAGGACTGAAGCCGAAAGTGCGTCAGGCATTTCTCTTGGCGCAGTGCGAAGGTTTAACCCACAAGCAAATCGCCGAGCAGATGGGTTTGTCGCTGCGCTCGGTGGAACGCTACGTCGCCGATGCGCTGTATCACTGCTACGTGCTGCGGTACGAAAGCTGATGGCTGTGGATAACTTGTCCCTCGGCCGTCGCGCCGAACCTCCGCAAAAAGCAGTGAAGCAAGCCATTCACTGGCTGCTGCGTCTGCGTAATAACCATGGCAATGCGCGCCTGAATCGCCAGTGCGAACAGTGGCGCGCCGAGCATCATGAGCATGAATTGGCCTGGCAACGCGTGCAGTCGCTGCACGCCGAGTTGAGCAACAACCTGCGCGCGGTGCCGGGCGCACAAGTGGCATTCAATACCTTGGAGAACAGCGCGCAGGGACTAAATCGTCGGCAGGCGTTGAAGCTGTTGTCTGGCGCAGTGTTGATGGGCTCCGCCGCATGGCTGGCCAAAGACACGGCCGCGTGGCAGCAATGGAGCGCCGATTACGCCACGGCGACCGGCGAGCGGCGTGGTTTCCAGTTACCGGACGGCACGCGGATCGAACTCAATACCGCCAGCGCGGTGGATCTGGATTACACCGCGCAACAACGGCTGATCAAACTGACGCGTGGCGAAATCATCGTCACCTGTGGTGGTGCCGATGAAGGCGCCGACTTCGAGCGACCACTGCGCGTGCAAAGTCGTCACGGATCCTACGAGCCGCAGAATGCGCGGTTCATCCTGCGTCAGGACAGCGATTGCACGCGGCTGAGCGTCACCCACGGGCAGGTGGCCATTCATTCTGCCGGGACTGTTATCGAAGCGCTGGCCGGACAGAGTTATCTGATCGATCCCTATCAAGTGCGTCCGGCACCGGCGCTGGATATGGATGCGGGCGCGTGGGTCGACGGCTTGATCGTTACCCGCAACATGCGTCTGGGCGATTTCCTCAAGGAAGTCGGCCGCTATCGTCAGGGTTTTCTGAATTGCGCGTCAGAGGTTTCCGATTTGCGCCTGTCCGGCGTGTTCCGCCTCGAAGACACCGACAAGTTGCTGGCCATCCTGCCGCAGACCTTGCCGGTGCAGTTGCGCTATCGCACACGCTGGTGGGTGACCCTGGAACGTGTGGTCTGAAATTATTTTGGCGGGTTTTTGCGGCAAGTCCGGCTTAGTCAGTAAGCACTTCAATTCAAGCGTTTGCGACTTCCTACGGAAACCTACAATGACTGTCCGCGCCACCTGTAAGAACCCTCTGAATTTCACCTGCGAATCGGGCCTGTTGCGCCACGCCGTTCGGGCGGCGCTGTTTTCCACTGCGTTGGGCGTCGCTGTGCTGCCAAGCGTCAGCGTGGCGGCCGACACCGTTAACAGTGAAGTCGGCCAGCGCTTCAACATCGCTGCCGGGTCGTTGGGCGAAGCGCTGAATCAGTTCGCACGTCAGGCCGGCATCACCTTGTCGATGACGCCGCAGCAAACTCAGGGCCGGCAATCGCCGGGTGTACAGGGTGAATATTCGACCGATCAGGCGCTGAGCCATTTGCTTGGCGGATCCGGTCTGGAAGCGGTCAGTCAGGATGGCAGCAGCTACGTCCTGCGCCCGATCGCCGAAACCGAAGCGCTGGCCCTGCCGACCACCGACATCAAAGGCTTCGCCCTCGGCAACGCGCTAGGCAGCATGGACGGCTACAACGCCACACACAGCCAGATCGCCACCAAAACCAGTACCGCGCTGCTGGAAACTTCGCAGAGTGTGTCGGTAGTCACTCGCGAGCAAATGGACGACCAAGGTTCGCAAACCGTCTCGCAAACCATGCGCTACACCCCGGGTGTGCTGACCAATCCGTATGGCGCGACCCATCGTTATGACTACGTGGCGATGCGCGGCTTCAACGACGGCTCGGTGGATAACATTTACCTCGACGGCCTCAAGTCGATGGGCGACAGCGGCACTTACAGCACCATGCAGGTCGACCCGTATTTCCTGGAACGCGTGGACATTCTCAAGGGGCCGTCGTCGGTTCTGTACGGCCGCAGTTCGCCGGGTGGTCTGGTGGCTCTGACCAGTAAAAAGCCGCTTTACGAGGCTTACCATCAGGTGCAAGCCACCGTCGGTACGCAAGGTCAGCGCGGGGTCGGTTTTGACTTCAGCGGCCCGGTCGATGACGACAAGCGCATTGCCTATCGTCTGATCGGGTTAACGGATCAGTCCGACACGCAATTCGACCACAACAAGGAAAAACGCTTCGCACTGTCGCCAACCGTCAGCATCGATTTCAATGAAGACACGTCGCTGACCTTGCAGGCGTATCTGCAACACGATCCGGATGGCGGCTACCACGGCGGCGTGCCGGCGGACGGCACGATCCATCAGCGCAACGGCAATCGGATCTCGCCGCACTTCTTCGAGGGCGAGCCGGGCATTGACGGTTACTCGCGTGATCAGCAGTCGTTCGGTTATCAGTTCGAACATCGCTTCAATGATGTCTTCACCGCTCGACAGAACTTCCGCTACCTCGACTCCAAAGTGAACATGGATCAGGTCTACGCCTATGGCTGGACGACGCCGACCAGCAACGAGCTGAACCGCTACTACACCGGCGGTGATGAGCGCCTGCATGCGTTCATCGTCGACAACATGCTTCAGGCCGAATTTTTCACCGGCGCGACCAAGCACACCGTGTTGATGGGTGCGGATTACCAGCGGCGTAAAACTGTGGTCGACTGGACCAGCGGCGGACTCGCGCCGATCAATGCGTTCAACCCGGTGTACGGCAACTCGGCGATCGATATGTACGGCGAGACCAGCTATCTGCGGCGTCTGGAGCAGACCGGCGTATACCTGCAAGACCTGATCGAGATGGACAAATGGCGCTTCTCACTGGGCCTGCGACAGGACTGGGTCGAGACTTCCGATGAGAACCGCATCGCTGAAGCGGGGCGTCCGGAAGGTACAGAGATCAACGACCGACGCACCAAACTGACCGGCCGCGCGGGTGCGTTGTACCTGTTCGATAACGGTCTGGCGCCTTACGTCAGCTACTCGGAATCGTTCAACCCGAACTCCTATGCCGACAGCGCCGGCAATCCGTTGGCGCCTACCGATGGCACGCAGTGGGAAGTCGGTTTGAAGTACCAACCGTCGGGCACTGACAATCTGTTCACCGCGTCGCTGTTCCGCATCGACCAGGAGAACCTGGCGACCAAACTGCCGCAGGAAAACTTCTACCGCGCTGTAGGCGCTGTCCGCTCGCAAGGTCTGGAGCTGGAAGCGCACATGCAACTGACCGACAACTTGAAAGTGCTCGGCAGCTACACCTTCACCGACATCGAATATTCGAAGTCGATGGTCAGCACCTTAAGCACGCCGACCGATGTGATCGAGAACAAAGGCAACTCGCCAACGCAGGCGCCGCGACACATGGCGTCGTTGTGGGCTGACTACAAGTTCGACAGCGCAGCGCTCGATGGCCTGCGCCTTGGCGGTGGCGTGCGTTATGTCGGTTACAGCTGGGCGGATGCGGAAAACACCTTGAAGGTGCCGTCCTACACACTCTTCGACGCCTCGATCGGTTATGACTTGGGCAAGGTTGGCTTGAAGGGCGTCGACGTACGCCTGAACGCGAACAATCTGACCAACGAGTCCTACGTCGCTTCCTGCGCCAGTCTGAACTTCTGCTACATGGGCGAAGAGCGTAACGTCGCGGCGACGGTCAGCTACCAGTTCTAAGTCATTTGTCTCGTGCATAAAAAAGCCAGCCCCTGAAGTTCAGGGGCTGGCTTTGTCGTTTCAGTGGGGAAAATTTTCATGCGTGCGTTTCTGGTTTTGTTGCATCGCTATATCGGTTTGGCCACGGCAGTGTTCCTGCTGCTGGCCGGGATTACCGGAAGCATTCTGGCGTTCAACCATGAGCTGGATGAGTGGTTGAACCCGCAGTTTTATTCGGCGTCTGCCGAGGGTTCGCGATTGCCGCCGGGTGAGCTGGTTGATGCGGTGCAGTCTGCGCATCCGAAGCTGCAGGTCTGGTACATGGTGTATCCGCATGAGGCCGGGCATACCGCGCTATTGGCGGCGGTGCCACGTAACGATCCGGCGACGGGCAAGCCGTTCGATGAGCGCAATCAGGTGTTCTATCTGGATCCGGTGAATGCTGAACAAAAGGGTCAGCGTTATTGGGGCGAGTGCTGTTTTCAACGGGAGAATTTCGTCCCGTTCATTCTCGAATTCCACTACAACCTGACGCTACCGGGGAACTGGGGACTGTGGTTGATGGGCTTGGTGGCAATCGCGTGGGTCATCGATTGCTTTGTGGCGCTGTCGCTGACGTTGCCGCGTGGCAAGCCGTTCTGGAAGAAGTGGTCGACGGCCTGGAAGGTCAAGGGCGGGCATGCCTATCGGCTCAACTTCGATCTGCATCGCGCGGGTGGATTATGGCTGTGGCTGTTGTTGCTGCCGATCGCGGTGAGTAGCGTGGCCATGAACTTGCCGAGTCAGGTGTTCAAGCCTGCGGTGTCGCTGTTTTCACCGATTGAGCCGAGCGTCTACGAGGCGCGAGGACGAATGCCTTCCTCAGAGTTGGGGGTGACTCGATTGAGTTATCAACAGGCGTACGAGAGGGCATTGGAAGAGGGGAAAAGGTTAGGGCTGACAGCAGAAATCGGGGAGTTGTATTACAGCTTTGAGTACAACTTCTACGGCGCAGGATTCGGGCAGCATGACACTGAAGCACATGGGAAGTCCTGGCTGTTCTTTCACGGTACCGATGGACGATTGTTAGGGCAGGAGATCGCGGGACAGGGGACGTTAGGTGAACAGTTTTACCGGTTGCAGTTACCGATACACGGTGGACGGATCATTGGTGTGACGGGGCAAGTAATGATCGCGGTGTTAGGTGTTTTGATTGCGGGGTTGTCAGGGACTGGCGTCTACATCTGGTGGCGCAAATGGCAGGCTCGACGTATCAGCAAGGCACGTAAAGCGGTTTGATCATTGGATTGTGCAGACCCTGAAATGACAAAACCCCTGTCTGCGTTAGCAGACAGGGGTTTCGGAATTTAATCTTGACGATGACCTACTCTCACATGGGGAAACCCCACACTACCATCGGCGATGCATCGTTTCACTACTGAGTTCGGGATGGGATCAGGTGGTTCCAACGCTCTATGGTCGTCAAGAAATTCTTTATCTGGCCCGTCAACACGGTAACAAGCCAGCAAAAACAGATACTTCTACTAAAACAAAACCCCAACTGCTTTCGCAATTGGGGTTTCGGAATTTAATCTTGACGATGACCTACTCTCACATGGGGAAACCCCACACTACCATCGGCGATGCATCGTTTCACTGCTGAGTTCGGGATGGGATCAGGTGGTTCCAACGCTCTATGGTCGTCAAGAAATTCGGGTACTGAGTCGTGACCAGGTGGCCTCGCTTCAGCAAATTGGGTATGTGACAGCTTTCGGTGTTTGTGAACATCGAACTTTCGGTTCGTTTCGTCTTCACACACCGCAATCTGGTGCTCTTTCGCTTTTCAGCTTCGAAGCAAGCAAATTGCTTGGGTGTTATATGGTCAAGCCTCACGGGCAATTAGTATTGGTTAGCTCAACGCCTCACAGCGCTTACACACCCAACCTATCAACGTCGTAGTCTTCGACGGCCCTTCAGGGAACTCAAGGTTCCAGTGAGATCTCATCTTGAGGCTAGTTTCCCGCTTAGATGCTTTCAGCGGTTATCTATTCCGAACATAGCTACCCGGCAATGCCACTGGCGTGACAACCGGAACACCAGAGGTTCGTCCACTCCGGTCCTCTCGTACTAGGAGCAGCCCCTCTCAAATCTCAAACGTCCACGGCAGATAGGGACCGAACTGTCTCACGACGTTCTAAACCCAGCTCGCGTACCACTTTAAATGGCGAACAGCCATACCCTTGGGACCGGCTTCAGCCCCAGGATGTGATGAGCCGACATCGAGGTGCCAAACACCGCCGTCGATATGAACTCTTGGGCGGTATCAGCCTGTTATCCCCGGAGTACCTTTTATCCGTTGAGCGAT
>NZ_CP188200.1:5517500-6320589 GCF_049959085.1 Pseudomonas rustica
TGCACCTATATAAAGGAAGCAACGTGATCCCTTCTTTATAGAAGGGATCTTTAGAGCACCCCAGCCGCCTTCAGCTCAGCCACCGCACCCGCGCCCAAGCCCAGCACACCTTGAAGAACCTCCAGCGTATGCTCACCCAATAAAGGAGGGGCGCGCCGATACTCAACCGGTGTCTGCGACATGCGGATAGGGCTGGCCACTTGCGGCACCATTCCCGCCAGTGCGTGCGGCAGCTCTATCGCCAGACCACGCGCCTTCACCTGCGGATCCTCGAACACCTGCGACAGATCATTGATCGGCCCACAAGGCACGCCCGCCTGCTCCAGCTCGGCAACCCACTCGGCAGTCGTCTTGAACACCGTCGCCTGGCGAATCAGCGGAATCAACACCGCCCGGTTCGCCACCCGCAGCTTATTAGTAGCGAAGCGCGGATCGTCAGCCCACTGTGGCTGCCCCGCCACTTCGGCAAACTTGCGGAACTGCCCGTCGTTACCCACGGTAAGAATGAAATCGCCGTCGGCCGTAGGAAAGTCCTGATAAGGCACGATGTTCGGATGCGCATTACCCAGACGCTTAGGCGCATTGCCCGTGGTCAGATAATTCATCGCCTGGTTGGCCAGACACGCAACTTGCACATCCAGCAACGCCATATCGATGTGTTGGCCGCCCCCGTCGTGATCGCGATGTGCCAACGCCGCAAGAATCGCCACCGTCGAATACAGACCGGTAAGAATATCCGTCAACGCCACACCGACCTTTACCGGCCCGGCACCCTCATCACCCTCGGGACGACCAGTCAGGCTCATCAGCCCGCCCAACCCCTGAATCATGAAGTCATAGCCAGCGCGCTTGGCATACGGCCCGGTCTGGCCGAACCCGGTGATCGAGCAATAGATCAGGTTCGGATTGATCGCCTTCAGCGATTCATAGTCCAGCCCATACGCCGCCAGACCACCGACCTTGAAATTCTCGATAAGGATGTCCGACTTCGCCGCCAGCTCGCGCACCAGCTTCTGCCCCTCAGGACGAGTGAAGTCGATAGTCACCGATTGCTTGTTGCGGTTGGCCGACAGGTAATAAGCCGCTTCCGAGGTGTTCTCGCCATAAGCGTCTTTAAGGAAGGGCGGCCCCCAGGCGCGCGTGTCGTCACCATTACCCGGGCGCTCAACCTTGATCACTTCGGCGCCAAGGTCGGCGAGGATCTGCCCGGCCCACGGCCCGGCCAACACTCGCGATAAATCCAGTACCCGCAGATGCGACAGCGCGCCCATGGTCGCTCTCCTATTAATAGAACGCCTGCAGACCGGTTTGCGCACGACCCAAAATCAGCGCGTGAACGTCATGAGTACCTTCATAGGTATTCACCACTTCCAGGTTGACCAGGTGACGGGCCACGCCGAATTCATCGGAGATACCGTTGCCGCCCAACATGTCGCGCGCCATACGGGCGATGTCCAGCGACTTGCCGCAAGAGTTGCGCTTCATGATCGAAGTGATTTCGACCGCAGCGGTACCTTCGTCCTTCATGCGACCCAGACGCAGGCAGCCTTGCAGCGCCAACGTGATCTCGGTCTGCATGTCGGCCAGTTTCTTCTGGATCAACTGAGTAGCGGCCAATGGGCGACCGAACTGTTGACGATCCAGCGTGTACTGGCGAGCGGTGTGCCAGCAGAACTCGGCAGCGCCCAGTGCGCCCCAGGAAATGCCGTAGCGCGCAGAGTTGAGGCAAGTGAACGGGCCTTTCAGACCGCGCACGTCCGGGAAGATGTTCTCTTCCGGTACAAACACGTTGTCCATGACGATCTCGCCGGTAATCGACGCACGCAGGCCGACCTTGCCGTGAATCGCCGGAGCGCTCAGGCCTTTCCAGCCCTTCTCCAGGACGAAGCCACGAATGTCGCCGGCATCGTCCTTACCCCAGACCACGAACACGTCGGCCATCGGGCTGTTAGTGATCCACATCTTCGCGCCGGTCAGGCTGTATCCGCCGTCGACTTTGCGGGCCCGAGTAATCATCGCGCCCGGGTCGGAACCGTGGTTTGGCTCGGTCAGACCGAAGCAGCCGATCCACTCGCCGGAAGCCAGTTTCGGCAGGTATTTCTGTTTCTGTGCTTCGGTGCCGAATTCGTTGATCGGTACCATTACCAGCGACGATTGCACGCTCATCATCGAGCGATAGCCGGAGTCGACCCGCTCCACTTCGCGAGCAATCAGGCCGTAGCTGACGTAGTTGAGGCCGCTGCCACCGTACTGCTCAGGGATGGTCGCGCCCAACAGGCCGACTTCGCCCATTTCGCGGAAGATCGCCGGATCAGTCTTCTCATGACGGAAAGCTTCAAGAACACGCGGCGCGAGCTTCTGCTGAGCGAACTGCTCGGCGGTGTCGCGGATCATGCGCTCTTCTTCGGTGAGCTGTTGATCCAGCAGCAGGGGATCGATCCAGTTGAAGCTAGCTTTACCGCCCATGAGTGTGTCCTCGTAAATCGGGTGAATTAACGTGGCATTGATCCTAGGCGCGGTTCGCCGTCGCGGCAAACGAGGATTTCGCATTGTGTTGTGCTAATTTCTCACTCCGAAACGTCGCGAAATGCCTTTTATGCGGCGCATTAGTGAGGTTGACGTACATGCGCAGGAAGATCCCCAGCACCACCGCCCTGATCAGCTTCGAAGCCGCCGCACGTCACGAAAGCTTTACCCGCGCCGCCGAAGAACTTTCTCTCACCCAGGGTGCGATTTGCCGACAAATCGCCAGCCTTGAGGAATTCCTCAGCGTCGAACTGTTCCGGCGTTCGCGACGAGGAGTGAAACTGACCGAAGCAGGACTTTCCTACAGTCGTCGGGTCGCAATGCAACTCGATGCGGTTGAGCGCGACACCCTCTCGGTGATGGGCCAGCAAGGCACCAATGTGATCGAACTGGCGGTGGTGCCGACGTTCGGCACGCAATGGTTGCTACCTCGCCTGAAGGATTTCCAGCTCAAGCACCCGGAAGTCACGGTCAACCTGACCAACCGCACGCGGCCCTTCCTGTTTGCCGACACTGAGTTCGATGCGGCGATCTACTTCGGCGACGCCGATTGGTCGGGTACCGAATCCCACAGGCTGATGGGTGAAAATCCAATGCCGGTGTGCAGCCCCGCCCTACTCGGCAACAAGACGCTTCTGACAGCCGATGAGATTGCCGATCTGCCGCTGCTGCAACAAACCACTCGCCCTTATGCCTGGCGTCAGTGGTTCAACTCGCAACACATGAATATCCCCCGCGACATGACAGGTCCGCGCTACGAGCTATTCTCCATGCTCGCCCAAGCGGCCATGCACGACATGGGGATTGCGCTGATTCCACCGTTTCTGATTCAGCGGGAATTGGCGGAGAAACGCCTGGTAATTGCCAACCCGCAGGCACTCTCCAGCATCAAAGCCTATTACTTGATGATTCCCGAACGAAAGGTCGAATCGGCGTCTCTGAAGGCTTTTCGTGACTGGCTGGTAAATCAGGCACAGAGCTACAGCCTTGAAGGCTAAAGGCTTTCAGCATTTGCTGACCTCGTAGTCAGAAAAACAAAAGCCCTACAGATATAACTATTTGTCGCATATGCACAGACTGTATCCGAAAGTCGTACAGACGTCCTACAAGCGCCTGCGGACGTGGCTTTGAGCCTCCATTCACGACGCATTGCGGCCTATTCACGTCACCGATGAGAAATTTTTACATATTGCGCCAGAATCCTTGCAGGGCACGGCCTGTAAGGGATTCGACCGTGCATGTGCGACATTCGGTCACGGCATGACTTGTAGTTAATTTTCCGTCACCCGTCATAATCCCTTGAAGGGCATAAAGTTCGCCTGCAAAATGCCGCGCCCCGCCCTGATTTGGCGGGATCGTGCTGATCGGCCGCCCCAGTCGCACCATCCGTAGTGCATGGGTTTACTCAATAAGATCACGCAGGAGATTTGACGTGCACATTGGTGTTCCTCTCGAAACCCAGACCGGTGAAACACGGGTTGCTGCAACCCCGGAAACCATTAAAAAGCTGATCAGCCAAGGTCATAAGGTCACTGTGCAAACCGGCGCCGGCGTTAAAGCCAGTGTGGTCGACAGTGCCTATGAAGCGGCAGGCGCAACCATTGGCAGTGCCAATGACGCGTTTGGCGCCGAGCTGATTCTCAAAGTGGTCGCGCCAAGCGATGCCGAACTGACGCTGATCAAGCGCGGTACGGTATTGGTCGGCATGCTCAACCCGTTCAACAACGAAACCATCGCGAAGATGGCCGAGTGCGGCATTACCGCGTTCGCCCTCGAAGCGGCGCCGCGCACCTCGCGCGCGCAGAGTCTCGATGTGTTGTCGTCGCAGGCGAACATTGCCGGCTATAAGGCTGTGTTGCTGGCCGCCCACCATTACCCTCGCTTCATGCCAATGCTGATGACCGCTGCGGGCACCGTGAAAGCGGCGCGCGTACTGATTCTTGGCGCCGGTGTGGCCGGGTTGCAGGCAATTGCCACGGCGAAACGTCTGGGTGCGGTGATCGAAGCGTCCGACGTGCGTCCGGCGGTAAAAGAGCAGATCGAATCCCTCGGGGCGAAGTTCGTCGACGTGCCTTACGAGACCGATGAAGAGCGCGAATGCGCCGTCGGTGTCGGTGGTTACGCGCGGCCAATGCCGGCGAGCTGGATGCAGCGTCAGGCCCAGGCAGTGCACGAGCGCGCCAAGCAGGCTGACATCGTCATCACCACCGCGCTGATTCCGGGCCGCAAGGCACCGACGCTGTTGAGCGCGGACACCGTGGCGCAGATGAAACCGGGTTCGGTGGTCATCGACCTCGCGGCGGCTCAGGGCGGCAACTGCCCGCTGACCGTGGCTGATCAGGTCGTGGTCGAGAATGGCGTGACCATTTGCGGCCCGACCAATCTGGCCGGCGAAGTCGCTGCAGACGCTTCGGCACTGTACGCACGCAACCTGCTGGACTTCCTCAAGCTGGTCTTCACCAAAGAAGGCCAGTTCGACGTCAACCTCGAAGACGACATCGTCGCCGCGTGCCTGATGTGCCGCGACGGCCAAGTCATCCGCAAAAACGCCTAAGCAGGGATTCAGACGATGGAAGAGCTTATCTCCCCCGGTATCTACAACCTGATCATCTTCGTGCTGGCGATTTATGTCGGTTACCACGTGGTCTGGAACGTTACACCTGCGCTGCACACGCCGTTGATGGCGGTGACCAACGCGATCTCGGCGATCGTGATTGTCGGCGCCATGCTCGCGGCGGCACTAACTGTCACGCCGCTGGGCAAAACCATGGGCACCCTCGCCGTGGCACTGGCCGCGGTCAACGTGTTCGGTGGCTTCCTGGTCACCCGCCGCATGCTTGAGATGTTCAAGAAGAAAGCCCCGAAAGTAAAAGAAGAGGCGCCGAAGTAATGAGCATGAATCTCGTCACGACGCTCTACCTGATCGCGTCGATCTGCTTTATCCAGGCCCTCAAAGGCCTGTCGCACCCGACTACTTCGCGGCGCGGCAACCTGTTCGGCATGCTCGGCATGGCCTTGGCCATCCTGACCACCGTCGGCCTCATCTATAAGTTGGGCGCTGAGCTCGCGACTGCCGGTATCGGTTACGTCATCGTTGGCCTGTTGGTCGGCGGCACGGCCGGTTCGATCATGGCCAAGCGCGTTGAAATGACCAAGATGCCGGAACTGGTCGCCTTCATGCACAGCATGATCGGCCTCGCGGCAGTGTTCATCGCCATCGCTGCGGTGGTTGAGCCGCAATCGCTGGGCATCGTTAAACAGCTGGGCGACTCGATCCCGGCGGGCAATCGTCTGGAGTTGTTCCTCGGCGCTGCCATCGGTGCAATCACCTTCTCCGGTTCGGTGATTGCGTTCGGCAAGCTGTCGGGCAAGTACAAGTTCCGCCTGTTCCAGGGCGCACCGGTACAGTTCACCGGTCAGCACAAGTTGAATGCGGTACTGGGCCTGGCGACACTGGCGCTCGGCCTGACCTTCATGTTCACCGGCAACCTCACCGCGTTCGCGCTGATGCTGGCGCTGGCGTTCGTGATGGGCGTGCTGATCATCATCCCGATTGGCGGTGCAGACATGCCGGTCGTGGTGTCGATGCTCAACAGCTATTCGGGATGGGCGGCGGCAGGTATCGGCTTCTCGCTGAACAACTCGATGCTGATCATTGCCGGCTCGCTGGTGGGTTCGAGCGGTGCGATCCTCTCGTACATCATGTGCAAGGCGATGAACCGTTCCTTCTTTAATGTACTGCTCGGCGGTTTCGGCAACACAGCCGATGCAGGCCCTGCGGGTGCGAAAGAAGCCCGTCCGGTAAAATCCGGTTCGGCTGACGACGCGACTTTCCTGCTGACCAACGCCGACACCGTGATCATCGTGCCGGGTTATGGCTTGGCAGTAGCGCGTGCACAACATGCGCTGAAAGAGCTGACCGAGAAGCTGACCCACCGTGGCGTGACCGTGAAGTACGCGATCCACCCGGTTGCCGGCCGTATGCCGGGGCACATGAACGTTCTGCTCGCCGAGGCCGAAGTGCCTTACGATCAGGTGTTCGAGATGGAAGACATCAACTCCGAGTTCGGCCAGGCCGACGTGGTGTTGGTACTCGGCGCGAACGACGTGGTCAACCCGGCCGCGAAGAACGATCCGAAGTCGCCGATTGCCGGCATGCCGATTCTCGAAGCGTTCAAGGCCAAGACCATCATCGTCAACAAGCGCTCGATGGCCAGCGGCTATGCCGGCCTGGACAACGAACTGTTCTATCTGGACAAGACCATGATGGTGTTCGGCGACGCGAAGAAAGTCATCGAAGACATGGTTAAAGCGGTCGAATAATTCCCCGCTGCAACACCGAACGCCCCGACTTGTCGGGGCGTTTTTGTTTGCGCAAACAGTCGGACAATTTGCCGCGTTGTTGCAGATCCAGTAACGGTGTTTTACTTGAAACCCGCTGAATAGACGTCTCGTTTGCGACCTTGGTAGCGGGACAGGCGCCCGTCAAATTCACTAGACTGCGCATCCTGCTACTCGCTTCCCGAGATAATAATCCATGTACCGTGACCGTATTCGCCTGCCTTCGTTGTTGGACAAAGTGATGAGCGCCGCCGACGCAGCCGCTCTGATTGAGGACGGCATGACCGTTGGCATGAGCGGCTTCACCCGTGCCGGCGAAGCCAAAGCCGTCCCTCACGCATTGGCCGAGCGCGCCAAGGTCACGCCGCTGAAGATCAGCCTGATGACCGGCGCCAGCCTGGGCAACGACCTCGACAAGCAATTGACCGAGGCCGGCGTGCTGTCGCGGCGCATGCCGTTCCAGGTCGACAGCACTTTGCGCAAGGCGATCAACGCCGGCCAGGTGATGTTCATCGACCAGCATCTGTCGGAAACCGTTGAGCAACTGCGCAACCAGCAACTGAAGCTGCCGGACATTGCGGTCATCGAAGCCGTGGCCATCACCGAACAGGGCCACATCGTGCCGACCACCTCGGTGGGCAACTCGGCGAGCTTCGCGATTTTCGCCAAACAGGTGATCGTCGAGATCAACCTGGCGCACAACGCTAATCTCGAAGGCCTGCACGACATCTATATCCCGACCTACCGCCCAACGCGCACGCCGATCCCGCTGGTAAAAGTCGACGACCGCATCGGCAGCACGGCGATTCCGATTCCGCCGGAGAAGATTGTCGCCATCGTCATCACCCAACAGTCGGATTCGCCGTCCACCGTGTCGACGCCGGACGTCGATACCAACGCCATCGCCGAGCACCTGATCACCTTCTTCAAGCAGGAAGTCGACGCCGGGCGCATGACCAACAAGCTCGGCCCGTTGCAGGCGGGGATCGGCAACATTGCCAACGCAGTGATGTGCGGCCTGATTGACTCGCCGTTCGAAGACCTGACCATGTACTCCGAAGTGTTGCAGGATTCGACCTTCGACCTGATCGACGCCGGCAAGCTGAGCTTTGCTTCGGGCAGCTCGATCACCTTGTCGGAGCGCCGCACCAGCGACGTGTTCGGCAATCTCGAGAAGTACAAGGACAAACTGGTACTGCGTCCACAGGAGATCTCCAACCACCCGGAAGTGGTTCGTCGTCTGGGCATTATCGGGATCAATACGGCGCTGGAGTTCGACATCTACGGCAACGTCAATTCCACCCACGTCTGCGGTACGCGGATGATGAACGGCATCGGCGGTTCGGGCGACTTCGCGCGCAATGCGCACCTGGCGGTGTTCGTGACCAAGTCGATCGCCAAGGGCGGCGCAATTTCCAGCGTGGTGCCGATGGTCAGCCACGTTGACCACACCGAGCATGACGTCGACATTCTGGTGACCGAAGTCGGCCTGGCCGACCTGCGTGGCCTGGCGCCACGGGAGCGCGCGCGGGTCATCATCGACAACTGTGTGCACCCGGACTTCCGCCAGGCGCTCAACGATTACTTCACGGCGGCCTGTGCGATCGGTGGTCACACCCCGCACATCCTGCGTGAAGCGTTGAGCTGGCACATGAATCTGGAAGAAACCGGGCGCATGCTCGCGGTGTAATTCACACAGATAAACCGCTGATGCAAACACAGTTTGTGTCAGCGGACTCTCGCAAGTCCCCCGCCTTACAAAAACTGTACTGCTGTACTGGTCATTTCCTACAGCATTTGCCAACCTTTCCTGACGAATTGAGCAAAAACGCACTACTTAAGTGCGGATAGGTACAGTTTGCTCTATTTCGACCCGTACACCGCCTATAAACAGTTAACTGGTCACTCACAATACAGTTGAACTGTATCTAGAGAGACTAGGCAAACGAGAGGATCATGGGCACCAGTCAAACCACTACCTGA
Source organism: Pseudomonas rustica (assembly GCF_049959085.1). NCBI lineage: Bacteria > Pseudomonadati > Pseudomonadota > Gammaproteobacteria > Pseudomonadales > Pseudomonadaceae > Pseudomonas > Pseudomonas rustica. The sequence continues at coordinate 5,526,351 of NZ_CP188200.1, forward strand.
TCCCGCCACAAGCGGAAGGATGTCAACCATGGAACGTACACTCAGTTCCGAACTGTTCTTCGAAGACAAAGCTGCAAAAAACCAGGCTTCCATGCCTCTGCGCGTTCTTGCCAACCTGATGTTGTGGCAGCGCCGCATCTCCAGCCGCCACCAATTGGCCCGTCTGGATTCGCGTTTGCTGGCTGACGCCGGTATCAGCGAAGCTCAACGCTACGAAGAGCTGAGCAAGCCATTCTGGCGCTAAGCAGCGTCGCTGGCTCTGGTCGTTAGACCCACCGCCAGCAACCCGAATTGCACAAACGAAACCCGTCGTGGGAAACCACGACGGGTTTTGTCGTTTCAGCCCCTGAAAAACCCAAACCAGTACAGTTCAAATAATTCTAAATCAGACCATTACAATTGTAGGAGCTGCCGAAGGCTGCGATCTTTTGATCTTGAAAATCCAAAGCAAAAGATCGCAGCCTTCGGCAGCTCCTACAGGTTTTTCGTCTGGATGCTGGTTTGGCGAACGCATCTGCGCCTAATATCCACACAGAACGTGGCGAATGATGCGCAACAGGCGTCTGACTCCTCAGATACCGAGCCACCTCTCAATACGGTTTATTCACAGGAGTTACATCATGTCCCGTCTTCGCCTGCTCAGCGCTGCTGCCCTTCTGGCCGTTGCTGCCAACGCCAGCGCCACCAGTTTCATCGTCACCACCGACGCCGTCGTCGGTGCGCTGAAATCTTCGTCCGACGCCACTTCCGATGTGACCTCGTCGTTCCGTGACGACAAAATCGTCCTCGCTGCCCGTGATGACGCGGCCAGCTTCGTCGCTACCCAAGGCGATATCCGTGGCGTGAAACTGGAAAGCGCGCTGGATCACATCCGCCACCAGGCTCCACAACTGAACGCGACCGACGCAGAGCTGGCTCAGGCCATCCTGACGATCTAAGCGATTCGAGCATTGCGGGACACGCCAGCCGTGTCCCGATGTTTCGAGACTGGCTCTGGCCCGGGCATTGCGCTAGCCTTGCGGCTCGCTAACAGTTACCGAGTCCGATGCGTTTTCTTCCAAATCTGCTGATCCCTTCCGTATTGCTGAGCGCCTGTTGGGCGACGTCGGTCGATGCCTATGATGCTTTCAATGCGTCGACCCAAGGCATTGTCGTCAGTGGTTACGCCACCAGCATGGTGTCTTCCGCGCCTTTCGACCGTAAACTGCTGTTCGCCGCTCACGATGACGCGGCAGCGTTCGTGGCCAGTGACGGCCAATTGCGCGGGGCGCAGCTGGAATCCGCGCTGAATTATCTGCGTAAAAAACGGCCGAAACTTCATGTCTCTGACCTTGAACTGGCAGAAGCAATTCTCGTCCAATAGTTAACCCAGCCCTTAGTTAACCTGTCCCTCCGGAGTCGTTCCATGCGTAGCCCGCTGATTGCTGCCGCCCTTGGCCTGTTTTTGTTGGCCGACGTGGCCCAGGCGCACACCCTGGTAGCCACCAGTAACATCATCGTTCGTGCCTCCCAGCGCACCATCGATTTCACCTCCGACACCACCACCTCGATCCGCGACTCGAAAATCATCCGCGAAGCGCACGATGACGCCGCCAGCTTCGTCGCCACCAACGGTGATATCCGTGGCGCGCACCTTGAAGCCGCCCTCAACACATTGCGCACGCGCGTCCCGGAAGCCCGCGACGCCAGTGATCAGGTACTCGCCGAAGCCATCCTCGCACTGTGAAGTCACTCGGCGCCTGGCTGCTGGCCGGCGCGTTGTTGCTACTTGGCAACAGCGCCCACGCCGGCCTGCAATTGCGGCTCAAGACCGACGGTCTGAGCCCCGCCCAACAACAGGCCAGCCAGGCGCTGATCGATGAGGCGATGCAAAAACTGCCGCCGAGCTTTATCGAGCGGCTGGATCGGCGCATCGATGTCGGCTGGACTGACGACATGCCCGCCAACGCCTACGGCCAGGCGACGCTGGTTGCCGAACTCGATCTGAACCGCAAACTGCTCGCCGGCCTCACCGATGGCAGCGCCGCGAAAGAAAAAACCAATCGCCCCCACGGCACTGTGCGCCAGGAATTGCTCGCCACCGTGCTGCACGAAATTACCCACATTTATGACCGCGCCCGCTTGTGGCCGGACGCCGAGCGCACGCTGATCCAGCGTTGCACCCGCCGCTTCAACAGCGCCGGATTGATCGGCATCCCCGATGAATGCCGTGGCCAGAACGGCCGTCGCTTTACCCTCAGCGATGATCCGCGCTTGCTCGACCTCGCCGGTTGGCAGCAATACGTCGGCCGTCGCGGTGAGCGTGAGCAGCACAATCGGCAGATCGCCCGCAGCCCCGATCTCTACGAGATTTCCAGCCCGAAAGAGTTCGTCGCGGTCAACATGGAGTACTTCCTCCTCGACCCGAGCTACGCCTGCCGCCGCCCCGCGCTGTACCGCTATTACCAGCAACATTTCGGCTGGGCGCCACCGGCCAAAGACACTTGCAGCAAGACCTTCGCGTTTTTGAACGCCGGTAACGACTTCGCCAAGCAGCCACTGGGGCACGTCGATCCGGAGCGGGTTTACGCGGTTGATTACTTGCTCGCAGAGGCCAATCAGAACTGGGTCAGCCGCTGGGGCCACAGCATGTTGCGCCTGGTGATCTGCGCGCCGGGCCGTCCGCGTGGGCCGGATTGCCGACTCGATCTCGATCAGCATCTGGTGCTGTCGTACCGCGCCTTTGTCGGCGATGTGCAGTTATCGAGCTGGGACGGACTGGTCGGTAAATACCCCTCACGGCTATTCGTACTGCCGCTTGCGCAGGTGATCGACGAATACACCAAGACCGAATTGCGCAGCCTCGCTTCCGTGCCGATCAACCTGTCACGGGAAGAGATCGAAGGCGTGGTCGAACACGCTGCCGAGATGCATTGGAGCTACGACGGCAACTACTTCTTCCTCTCCAACAACTGCGCGGTGGAAGGTTTGAAACTGTTGCGCAGCGGCAGTGATAACAGCCGGTTCGTTGGACTCGACAGCATCATGCCCAACGGCTTGCTGGAAGTGATGAAGGGCCGTGGCCTGGCGGATACCAGCGTCCTCGATGATCCGAAAGAAGCGCTGCGTCTGGGTTATCGTTTCGACTCGTTCCGCGATCGCTATCAGGCGATGTTTGATGTGTTGAAGAAGCAGCTGCCGATCAAACAGACCACCGTTGAGGAATGGCTGTCGCTCACCGCCGAAGAACGCCGCGAGTGGTTCGAGCGTGCGGATCTGCGCACCAGCGCCGCCTTGTTGTTGCTGGAGCAGGCGAGTTATCGACGTCAGTTGTTGTTGGCTCAGGATGAGGTCAAGCAGCGCTACCTCGGCGCGCGCGAGCTGGAGAACGGCGGCATGGACAAGGCCAACGCGACGCTGCAGGAAATCCTCGCCAACAGTGGTTTCCTCAGTCGTCCGGCGGAGCTTCTTGATAGTCGTGGTTATGGGTTGCCACAGCCGAGCGAGTTCAAGCGACTGGAAGATGAAAGCAGCCAGCGGCAGAAGAAGTTGCTGGTGCTGTCGGGTGATCTGGACGCGGAAGTGCGCAAGTTGCTGGAGCCGAAACGCGCTGCCGAGATTGCGGCGAGTGAGGAGAATGTGAAGCAGATTGGTGCGCATCTGCGCAAATTGCACAAGGCATCGGGTGGACTTGAATTGCCTTGAAAGCAAAAGATCGCAGCCTGCGGCAGCTCCTACAGGGATTTGTGGATATTCCTGTAGGAGCTGCCGCAGGCTGCGATCTTTTGACTGACTAACGATTAATACAGCACGCCATCGAGGATTTCGTACACGATCCCGGTGCCCACCGCGATCAGCACGATATCGCCCCCCGTCCGGCGCCATTCGTAGCCCGGATACACCGGCAAGCGACCCAACGCGCGACTGTCCAGACGCTCGCCGTAATAGCCGTGCGGCAGCGGCCGGCCACGCTCCAGATGAATCCCCGGAGGCGGCGGTGCACCGCGTACAAAGTAGCCATGATTGTCACGAATGGTCTGGCGCACCGGGCCGAAGTCGTGCGGTGGCGGGCCGCCACGATGGTCGTTCTGCGGGCCACGGTGATCGTCGCGATGATCATCACCGTGGTTATCGTAATGGCCCTGCGACGGGCCGCCGTGGTCGTGATCGTCGCGCTGATCGGCGCTGGCCAGCAGCGGCGTTGCACTGAGCATCAGTACGCCCAATCCGGCTATCAGACGTTTCGGCATTTTCATCGGGTCTTTCCTCACGGCACAAACAGCAAAAAGGGCTGCAGAACGATGTACTGAAGCCCTCGGTCTTGCTGGATTAGTCTGCGCTTTGAGGTGCTAATTCCTCTGTATCAGGAACTTTACCTTCAGCTGACGCGGGCCTTACGCACGCCTTCGGACAGTGCCGAGCACAGACCCAACACACCGTCGATGGCTTGTGCAGGAGTGGTCGCGTTGGCGATGTGATCAATCAATGCCGAACCCACCACCACACCGTCAGCCAGACGCGCGATCGCCGCTGCTTGCTCCGGGGTACGGATGCCGAAACCAATGCTGATTGGCAGATCGGTGTGGCGACGCAGACGGGTCACCGCCTCTTCGACGTGCTCCAGCGTTGCAGCGCCAGCACCGGTCACACCGGCCACCGACACGTAGTAAACGAAACCGGAGCTGCCATTGAGCACTCGCGGCAGACGCGCATCGTCAGTGGTCGGCGTGGTCAGACGGATAAAGTCCAGACCGGCAGCCTGCGCCGGGTCGCAGAGTTCTGCGTTGTGCTCAGGCGGCATGTCGACCACGATCAGGCCATCGACACCGGCCTCTTTCGCGTCAGCGATGAAGCGCTCAACGCCATACATGTGGATCGGGTTGAAGTAACCCATCAGCACCAGCGGCGTGTCACTGTTGCCTTCGCGGAATTCGCGAACCATTTGCAGGGTTTTCACCAGATTCTGTTTGGCGCCCAAGGCACGGATGTTCGCCAACTGGATCGCCGGGCCATCGGCCATCGGGTCGGTGAACGGCATGCCCAACTCGATCACGTCGGCGCCGGCACCCGGCAAACCTTTGAGGATCGCCAGCGAAGTGTCGTAGTCCGGATCACCGGCAGTGACGAAGGTCACCAGCGCGGCGCGGTTCTGTTCTTTGAGGTCGGCAAAACGGGTTTGCAGGCGGCTCATCAGTGTTTCTCCTGCTTTGACTGCTCTTGCTGAGAGTGTTCCATGTGATGCATGACGGTCTGCATGTCTTTGTCGCCACGGCCCGACAGGTTGACCACCATCAGGTGATCCTTCGGCAGCTTCGGTGCGCGTTTGAACACTTCAGCCAAGGCGTGGGCGCTTTCCAGTGCAGGAATAATCCCTTCCAGTCGGCAGCATTTGTGGAACGCATCCAGCGCTTCGTCGTCGGTCACCGAGGTGTACTGAACGCGACCGATGTCATGCAACCACGCGTGTTCCGGGCCGATACCCGGGTAGTCGAGACCGGCGGAAATCGAGTGGGCGTCGATGATCTGGCCATCGTCGTCCTGCAACAGGAAAGTACGGTTGCCGTGCAACACACCCGGAACGCCGCCATTCAGGCTCGCCGCGTGCTTGCCGGTTTCGATGCCGTAACCGGCGGCTTCAACCCCGATGATCTCAACGCTCTTGTCGTCGAGGAACGGGTGGAACAGGCCCATCGCGTTGGAACCACCACCGATGCACGCCACCAGGCTGTCCGGCAGACGACCTTCCTGCGCTTGCAACTGATCGCGGGTTTCCTTGCCGATCACGGCCTGGAAGTCGCGAACCATCGCTGGGTATGGATGCGGGCCCGCCACGGTGCCGATCAGGTAGAACGTGTTGTCGACGTTGGTCACCCAGTCACGCAAGGCTTCGTTCATCGCGTCTTTCAGGGTGCCAGTGCCGGCAACAACCGGAATCACTTCAGCGCCCAGTAATTTCATGCGGAAGACGTTGGCCTGCTGACGTTCGATGTCAGTGGTGCCCATGTAGATCACGCAATCCAGACCGAAACGGGCGGCGACGGTGGCCGTGGCCACGCCGTGCATGCCAGCGCCGGTCTCGGCGATGATGCGTTTCTTGCCCATGCGCCGCGCCAGCAGAATCTGGCCGATGCAGTTGTTGATCTTGTGCGCGCCGGTGTGGTTCAGCTCTTCGCGCTTGAGATAAATCTTCGCGCCGCCGCAGAATTCGGTCAGGCGTTCAGCGAAATACAGCGGGCTCGGACGTCCGACGTAGTCACGCTGGAAGTAGGCCAATTCTTCTTTGAATGCCGGATCTTCCTTGGCCGCTTCGTATTCGCGGGCCAGATCGAGGATCAACGGCATCAGGGTTTCCGCGACGTAGCGGCCACCGAACGAGCCGAACAGGCCGTTATCGTCCGGGCCGTTACGCAGATCAGAGGTGTTCGAAGTCTGGGTCATGAGTCGCTCCAGGTGAATTCGGGTGATAAGACAATGACGACCACTCTACCCCTGACCTACTACGCTGAAAACCGATAAGATCGCCACAACCTGTCAGGAAAACTCACAGATACCATGAGCCACGATCTTCCCCCGCTGAACGCCCTGCGCGCGTTCGAAGCCACCGCCCGTCTGAACAGTGTCAGTCAGGCTGCCGAGCAGCTACACGTTACTCACGGTGCGGTCAGTCGGCAGCTCAAAGTGCTGGAGGAGCACCTCGGCGTCAGCCTGTTCGTCAAGGATGGTCGCGGCTTGAAACTCACAGATGCCGGCATGCGTTTGCGTGATGCCAGTGGCGAAGCTTTTGATCGGCTGCGCAGTGTTTGCGCCGAGTTAACCCAGAGCACCGCCGATGCGCCGTTTGTACTCGGCTGTTCTGGAAGCTTGCTGGCGCGTTGGTTTATTCCGCGCTTGGGGCGATTGAATGCTGATCTGCCGGATTTGCGCCTGCATCTGTCGGCGGGTGAAGGCGATCTCGATCCACGACGTCCGGGGCTGGATGCTTTGCTGCTGTTCGCCGAACCGCCGTGGCCAGCAGACATGCAGGTTTACGAATTGGCCGCAGAACGCATCGGCCCGGTCATGAGCCCCCTGTTCAGCGGCTATCAGCGCCTGCAAGCCGCGCCAGCCTCGGCCCTGCTCAATGAACCGCTGCTGCACACCACCTCGCGCCCACAAGCGTGGCCAAGCTGGGCACAGCAAAGCGACCTCGACGCAAAAGCGCTGAAGCTCGGGCAAGGTTTTGAGCATTTGTATTATTTGCTGGAAGCAGCCGTTGCTGGTCTCGGCGTGGCCATCGCGCCGGAGCCGCTGGTGACGGAAGATTTGAAGGCCGGTCGCCTGGTTGCGCCGTGGGGCTTCAGTGAAACCCCGGCGCAACTGGCGTTGTGGCTACCCAAGCGCGCCGCAGACGGACGCGCTCGGCAACTGGCGCAATGGCTCAAGAACGAGCTGCGCCAGAGCGATCACTCGCCGCGCTTGAACAGCAAGTAAGCGGCCAGCAGACCGATCGCACCGACCGCGACACCGGCGGTCGTCCACGGATGTTCCTGCGCGTAATCACGGGTGGCGATCCCGGTCTCGCGAGTTTTCACTTTGACTTCTTCATAGGCGTCGCTGAGCAAGTGACGCGAATGTTTCAGCGCGCTTTCAGCATTGCTTTTCAGCGCCTTGAGGGTCTTGCGCGACTCGTCCGAAGCGTCGTCCTTCAGGCTTTCCAACGACTTGAGCAGACTCTCGATCTCGGCTTCCATGCTTTGCAACGAGGCTTTACGTAAAGAGGTGTTGGCCATGGTGGCTCTCCTGCATTGGTGATGAGTGGCGTGTGTTGGTTGGGACTTCGGCGGTTCGAGAAAGTGCAGAAAATCTGAACTTCGCCTGCTCAGCGCCGCCGAAATCAACAGTGCAGATTCACTGCTAGTCTCAATCCCACACGCCAAGGAGTTCGTTATGAGTGACCATCACACGTACAAGAAAGTCGAGCTGGTCGGTTCCTCGACCACTAGCATCGAAGACGCTATCAACAACGCAATTGCCGAAGCCAACAAGACCATTCGCAACCTGGAATGGTTTGAAGTCACCGAAACCCGTGGTCATATCGAAAACGGTAAGGCTGCGCACTTTCAGGTCACGCTAAAAGTCGGCTTCAAGATTGCCAGCAGCTGAGTTTGGACTAGTCTTCTGAACTTGCGCGCTGGCCGAGTGCCATAGGAATGGCAAAGCGCTATAGGGTGAGCGCATCGGGTGGATGACCCGATGCCCGCCTCTTTCAATCCGACCAGGGAGTGCGACCGATGAAGAAGTTTATGTTGGCAGTAGGTTTGTTGAGCCTTGCGGGTGGTGCGTTTGCTGCCGGTAAGCCATGTGAAGAGCTGAAAAGCGAGATCGCGGCGAAGATTGATGCCAAGGGTGCTTCCGGGTATTCGCTGGAGATTGTCGACAAGGGCGCAGATGCTGGCGCTAAAGTTGTTGGCACCTGCGAAGGTGGTACCAAGGAAATCGTCTACAAGCGCGGTTGATTGCGCCTGAAGTACAAAAGCCGACGTGAATGCGTCGGCTTTTTTGTGTCCCATGTAGGAGCTGCGGCACGCTGCGATCTTTTGATCTTGCTCTAAAAACCTAGATCAAAAGATCGCAGCCTCGTTTCACTCGACAGCTCCTACAGGGGGCCGCGCGTTATCCTTTCATGACTTGCGCCAGCAGTTCGTACGAATGCACGCGATCAGCATGCTCATACAAATCGCTGGTAAAAATCAGTTCATCCGCCTGCGTCTGCTCAATCAGCACTTCCAGCTTCGCGCGGATCTTCTGCGGGCCACCCACCATCGCCAGCCCAAGGAAATCACCCACCGCCTCACGCTCATGCGGCATCCACAGGCCATCCATGGTTTTCACCGGCGGACGCTGCACCAGGCTCTGCCCGCGCATCAGCGCCAGAATGCGCTGGTACACCGACGTCGCCAGATAATCCGCCTGCTCATCGGTATCTGCGGCCACCAATGGCACCCCGAGCATCACGTACGGCTTGTCGAGCACTGCCGACGGTTTGAAGTGATTGCGATAAACGCGGATCGCCTCATGCATGAAGCGCGGGGCGAAGTGCGAGGCGAAGGCGTATGGCAAACCGCGTTCACCGGCCAGTTGTGCACTGAACAGGCTGGAACCGAGCAACCAGATCGGCACATTGGTGCCCGTGCCCGGCATCGCGATCACCCGTTGATCCGGGGTGCGCGGGCCGAGGAAGCGCACCAGTTCGGCGACGTCCTCGGGGAAATCATCAGCGCTGCCTGAACGCTCGCGGCGCAGCGCACGCGCGGTCATCTGATCGGAACCAGGCGCACGGCCCAGACCCAGATCAATCCGCCCCGGATACAGGCTTTCCAGGGTGCCGAACTGTTCGGCGATCACCAGCGGCGCATGGTTGGGCAGCATTACGCCGCCGGAGCCGACGCGAATGGTCGACGTACCGCCGGCTAGATAGCCGAGCAATACCGACGTCGCCGAGCTGGCGATGCCGTCCATGTTGTGGTGTTCCGCCACCCAGAACCGCGTGTAGCCGAATTTCTCGACGTGCTGCGCCAGATCCAGCGAATTGCGCAGTGCTTGCGCCGGGCTGCCGTTTTCGCGTACCGGCACCAGATCGAGGGTGGAAAATTTTACGTCGGACAGTTGCTTCATAAACCTGCGTCTCCGAGTGAGGCGGCAGGTTTTTCTTAGCGAACGAAATCCTGCCGAATCCATAAGCGTGTTTCATGCAATGAGGGCATATACCCGAGTTTCAATAGCAGCGAAGATATTTCCTACTAAAAAAGTCAACGATTCAGACGGGCTGAACTTTGTTCCGACGTCTATCCTCAGAAGCCTTGCAAGCAAAAACCACGACGACGCGGCGTTTCCGCGTCAGATCTTGAGGAGGCAGACATGGCTATCGTGAAGAAAGCATCCGCACATTGGGCAGGCGATCTGAAAACCGGCATCGGCTCGATCTCCACCGAAACCGGTGTCCTCAGAGAAGCACCGTACGGCTTCAAGGCCCGCTTCGAGGGCGGCAAGGGCACCAACCCGGAAGAACTGATCGGCGCTGCACATGCCGGTTGTTTCTCCATGGCGTTCTCGATGATTCTCGGCGATGCGGGCCTGACGGCTGACAGCATCGATACTCAGGCTGAAGTGACCCTTGATCAGGTGGACGGCGGGTTTGCGATCACCGCGGTGAAGCTGATTCTCAAGGCGAAAATCCCTGGGGCGACCCAAGCGCAGTTTGATGAGCTGAGCAAAAAGGCCAAGGAAGGGTGCCCGGTGTCGAAAGTGCTGAATGCGCAGATCAGCCTGGAAGCAACGCTGGTCAGCTGATTCTGCGTCAGCAGGTCTGACGCTTTCGCGAGCAGGCTCACTCCTACAGGGGATTTCGGTCGATCACAGAAATTGTGTCCGCCAGTGATCAAATGTAGGAGTGAGCCTGCTCGCGATAGCGATCTCAACATCACCGCGAATCAGAAACCGTGCGTACATCTTGTGCGCAAAGTCAGAACTCGCTTCACGAAAATATGGTCGAATACGTGACAGCAGCTTCAGCGCACGCCCGTGCGCGCTGCCTCAGGGAGCTTCACTCATGAAACGTATTGGCTTGGCGATCCTTTGCAGTGCACTGGCCACCTCGGTAGTTGCAGCACCGAAAGACTGCGAAGAATTGAAAAAAGAAATCGAGATCAAGATCCAGGCCAAAGCCGTGCCCACGTACACGCTGGAAATCGTCAGCAAGGAAGAGGCGGCCAAACACGATATCGCCATGGTGGTGGGTTCGTGTGAGAACGGCACTAAAGCGATCATCTATCAGAAAAACAACAACTGAGTCCGCTTACGGCACGCAGTTGATCTGCCGTTCTTCGGCAACGATCTGCCCCTGACGATTGATCAACCGGGCGCTTGGCGTGAAGGCCAGCGACCGTGCTTCGAGCCGGTAACGTTGCCCGGCTTCGAAGTGGTCATAGGGTACGGTCATGTAACACAGGCGTTCCTGCGGATCGGTATCCATGCCCTGACCGCCGCCGAAAATCTCGAAATCGAAGCGCACCGTCAATTCATGGCTGCCCGGCGTGACCTGGAAAAAACGCCCGTCGCGTAGACGCTGATTATCCAGGCGTTCAGCCATCAACACTTTGCCGCCGGGTGTCGGCATCGAAAAGTCGACCCAGGCCATTTGCGGATCGACCGCTGGCAGCGGGCTCTGGCAGCCGGCAAGCACACTTCCTACCAGCAACAACGTCAACCTGCGCATGATCAATGTCCTTTGATGTGGACAGCCAGCATAACGCCGATCAAGTCTTCTGACAGCCAGCCGGTGTGCCCTGTCCGACGACTTTGCGCTGCTCATCATAAAGTTTGGCCCATGGCCGGAAACCAATACTGCCCGCCTGCAACTGATAGCGTTGGCCGGCGTTGAAATCCTTGAATTTCACGTTCAACTGGCAATCGCGCCACAGCGGTTCAGCGTCGGGGCCGATGTTGCTGGCGTCTACCGGGAACTGATAGCGCACCTTCAATTCATGGCTGCCGGGCTCGACTTCAAAATAGCGTTTATCAATCGCGGCCTGGCTGTCGACCTTCAGCGCTTGCAGGGTCGTGTCCTGTTGCCGGGCATCGAGATCGATCCAGGCTTGTGAGGGGTCAGGGTCGGGCATTCCGAAATTGGCACAACCGGCCAGCGTCAGCAGGCCTCCCGTCAGCATCAACATGCGCATAGCGGTGCTCCTTAAGGCGGGATAGTCTTGCGAGCAGACTTTCCGGGGGGATTTCTTATTGTGATCAGGCCGTTTGCAAGCCATGGGTTACTTGATCGCGTTTTTCGGATTTTGTTTCCGGGTGTGATGTTTTTGTTGCTCAACGGTTGCGCCGGCGTCAGCTATTACAGCCAGTTGGCCAGCGGGCAGCTGCAACTGCTGCGGGCGCGCGAGCCGGTCGAGAAGGTGATTGCCGACCCGGGCCGCGATGCGAAGTTGCGCGCACACCTGAGCCAATCGCAAAAGGCTCGTGCCTTCGCCAGCGAACATCTGCACTTGCCCGACAACCAAAGCTATCGCCTGTACGCCGACATTGGCCGGCCGTTCGTGGTGTGGAATGTGTTCGCCACTCAGGAGTTTTCCCTGACGCCGCAGAACCATTGCTTCCCGATTGCCGGGTGTGTGGCTTATCGCGGCTATTACAGCCAAGGCGCGGCGCGAGGCGAGGCGGCGATCCAGCGGTTGCAGGGCATGGACGTATCGATTGGCGGCGTCGAGGCCTATTCGACGCTGGGCTGGTTCAACGACCCGATCATCAACACGATGATGGGCTGGGGCGACGAACGCCTGGCCACGCTGATCTTTCATGAACTGGCGCATCAGCGCTTTTATGTGAAGGATGACACCGAGTTCAACGAGTCTTTCGCCACGTTCGTCGAACAGGAAGGCACGCGGCAATGGCGCGTGTTTCGCGGGTTGCCGGCGGATACCGACTCGCGGTTGCAGCAGCGGGATCAGTTCATTGAGCTGGTGCTGGATGTGCGCTCACGGCTGGAGAAGCTGTATGCAGAGCCATTGCCGGCTGAGCAAATGCGCGAACGTAAAGCGGCTGAGTTCGAACAGTTTCGTCGGGATTATCGCGTGATGCGCGATAGCCAGTGGGCTGGGGATAAACGCTATGACGCCTGGGTGAACGCGCCTCTGAACAATGCGCGGTTGTTGCCGTTTGGCCTGTACGACCAGTGGGTGCCGGCGTTTGCGGCCTTGTTCAAACAGGTCGGGGGAGATTGGCTGAGGTTTTATGCCGAGGTTGAGCGGTTGGGTGGGTTGCCGGTGACTGAGCGTAAGGCGGCGCTCAAGGCATTGGCGGGATACTAATTTCGTGTTGGCTGGGCTGGCGTCTTCGCGGGCAAGCCTTGCTCCTACAGACCATGTTTCCTTTGTAGGAGCAAAGCTTGCTCGCGAAGACGGACTGATCAGCGCCGCAAAAACGCCTGATGTAACTCATCCAGCGTTTCAAAGTGATAAGCCGGCGCTTCGGCATTCAGCTCTTCAAAACTGCCAAATCCATAACCGACCGCCGCCGCGTCCAGCCCATTGCTGCGTGCGCCAATCAGGTCGTGCTTACGGTCGCCGATCATCAGCGTATTCGCCGGATCCAGCCCTTCTTCCTTCACCAGATGCGCAATCAGCTCAACCTTATTGGTGCGGGTGCCATCCAGTTCGCTGCCGTAGATCACTTTGAAGTGCCGGGCGAAATCAAAGTGCCGGGCGATCTCGCGGGCGAATATCCACGGCTTGGACGTCGCGATATACAGCTGCCGGCCTTGGCCGCCGAGGGTTTCCAGCAACGGCGTAACGCCATCAAACACGCGGTTCTCATACAGACCGGTGACCTTGAAGCGCTCGCGATAGAAATTCACCGCCTCCCACGCTTTGGCTTCATCAAAATCGTAGAACTGCATAAACGCCTGCAACAGCGGCGGGCCGATGAAGTGTTCGAGCTTGGTCAGATCCGGCTCATCGATGCCAAGTTTGGCCAAGGCAAACTGAATGGAACGGGTGATGCCTTCACGCGGGTCAGTGAGGGTGCCATCGAGGTCGAACAGTACGGTTTGGTAATGCATGGGAATTCCTGGGCAGTCGCCAATTCGATTCAGAGTGTGTCGTAGCCTTCGGCCAGATGCAGATCCTTTAGCTTCACGTAATTGGCCGCGCTGTAGGTGAAGAAGGCGCGTTCCTTGTCGCTCAGCGGGCGAACCTGTTTTACCGGGCTACCGACATAAAGGAAGCCGCTTTCCAGACGTTTGCCCGGCGGCACCAGGCTGCCGGCGCCGATGATCACGTCGTCTTCAACCACCGCGCCGTCCATGACGATGCTGCCCATGCCGATCAACACGCGGCTGCCGACGCTGCAGCCATGCAGCATGACTTTGTGGGCGATGGTCACGTCATCGCCGATCAGCAGCGGGAAGCCGTCGGGGTTGAACGGGCCGGCGTGAGTGATGTGCAACACGCAGCCGTCCTGCACGCTGGTGCGCGCACCGATGCGGATGCGGTGCATGTCGCCACGGATCACGGTCAGCGGCCAGACCGAGCTGTCTTCGCCAATTTCCACATCGCCGATCACCACCGCCGAGCGGTCAACAAACGCGCCTTTGCTCAGGCTGGGGGTGTGATTCTGGTACTTGCGAACGGACACGATAATTTCTCTCTCTGTCGCCGATAGCTGCGGTGAATGCCGATTGTAATTAAGATGGGGCAATGTTTCCCCAGCCAAGGTGCCAACCGTGAGCGTGAACAACCCTCTGCTGCAGTCCTACGACCTGCCACCGTTCTCCACGATCCGTGCCGAACACGTCCTGCCAGCCATTGAAACCATCCTGGCCGACAACCGCGCCGCCATCGCCGAAATCCTCAAGACCCAAGTCCAGAACCCTACCTGGGCCGGCCTGGTACTGGCGATGGACGAACTCAATGATCGCCTCGGCGCCGCATGGAGCCCGGTCAGCCACCTCAACGCCGTGTGCAACAGCGCCGAATTGCGCGAAGCCTACGAGTCGTGCCTGCCGGCCTTGAGCGCCTACTCCACCGAGATGGGCCAGAACCGCGAACTGTTCCAGGCGTTTGAAGCGCTGGCCAACAGCCCGGAAGCCGCCGGTTTCGACGTGGCGCAGAAGACTATTCTGGAACACGCCCTGCGTGACTTCCGTCTGTCGGGTATCGACCTGCCGGAAGCCGAACAGAAACGCTACGCCGAAGTGCAGAGCAAACTGTCCGAGCTCGGCAGTCGTTTCTCCAATCAACTGCTCGACGCTACTCAGGCGTGGACCAAGCACGTCAGCGACGAAGCCGCGCTCGCCGGCCTGACCGATTCGGCCAAGGCGCAAATGGCCGCCGCCGCTCAGGCCAAAGGCCTCGATGGCTGGCTGATCACCCTGGAATTCCCGAGCTACTACGCGGTGATGACCTACGCGCAAGACCGTGCGCTGCGTGAAGAAGTCTACGCCGCCTACTGCACCCGCGCCTCGGATCAAGGCCCGAACGCCGGCCAGAACGATAACGGCCCGGTGATGGAAGAGATCCTCGACCTGCGTCAGGAACTGGCCAGGTTGCTGGGTTTCGCCAGCTTCTCCGAACTGAGCCTGGCGACGAAAATGGCTGAATCCAGCGATCAGGTACTGAGCTTCCTGCGCGATCTGGCCAAGCGCAGCAAACCGTTCGCCGCACAAGATCTGCAACAGCTGCGCGCTTACGCCGCCGAACAGGGCTGCGCCGATCTGCAAAGCTGGGACAGCGGTTTCTACGGCGAAAAACTTCGCGAACAACGCTACAGCGTTGCTCAGGAAACCCTGCGCGCCTACTTCCCGATCGATAAAGTCCTGGGCGGTCTGTTCGCCATTGTTCAGCGCCTGTACGGCATCGAAATCGCCGAACAGAAAGGCTTCGACACCTGGCACCCGGACGTTCGCCTGTTCGAGATCAAGGAAAACGGCCAGCACGTCGGCCGCTTCTTCTTCGACCTCTACGCCCGCGCCAACAAGCGTGGCGGTGCATGGATGGACGGCGCCCGCGACCGTCGCCGCACCATCGACGGCGTGCTGCAAAGCCCGGTGGCCAATCTGGTGTGCAACTTCACCCCGGCTGACAGCGGCAAGCCTGCGCTGCTGACCCACGATGAAGTAACCACGCTGTTCCACGAGTTCGGCCATGGCCTGCATCACCTGCTGACCCGCGTTGATCACGCCGGTGTTTCCGGGATCAACGGTGTGGCGTGGGACGCGGTCGAGCTGCCAAGTCAGTTCATGGAAAACTGGTGCTGGGAGCCGGAAGGCCTCGCGCTGATTTCCGCTCACTACGAAAGCGGTGAGCCGCTGCCGCAGGATCTGCTGGAAAAAATGCTCGCGGCGAAGAACTTCCAGTCCGGCTTGATGATGGTGCGTCAACTGGAGTTCTCGCTGTTCGACTTCGAACTGCACGCCACCCACGGCGACGGCCGCAGCGTTGCACAGGTACTCGAAGGTATCCGCGACGAGGTGTCGGTGATGCGTCCGCCAGCCTACAACCGCTTCCCGAACAGCTTCGCGCACATCTTCGCCGGCGGTTACGCGGCGGGTTACTACAGCTACAAGTGGGCTGAAGTGTTGTCGGCCGATGCCTTCTCGAAATTCGAAGAAGACGGCGTGCTCAACGCAGAAACCGGTCGCGCCTTCCGCGAAGCGATTCTGGCGCGCGGCGGTTCGCAGGCACCGATGGTGCTGTTCGTCGACTTCCGTGGCCGTGAGCCGTCGATTGACGCACTGTTGCGCCACAGCGGCCTGAGTGAGGACGCGGCAGCATGAGTGAGGGGCCTGTGATTACCAAAAAACGCTTTATCGCCGGGGCGGTCTGCCCGGCGTGCAGCGAGCCGGACAAGTTGATGATGTGGAACGAAGACAGCGTGCCGCACCGTGAATGTGTGGCTTGCGGTTACTCCGACACGCTCAACGAGCAAGGGTTGTCGGTGCCAAAAGAGTTGGGCACGCGGGTCAACACCAGCGCTATCAGCAAACCTGCGCCGGACAAAACCGTGCAAGCCGTACAGTTTTTCCCCAACCCGAAGCTGAAGAAAAAGCCTGACGAGCAACACTGATGCGTAAACCACCTTTCACCGTTTTGGCGGTGAAAGGTGGTAACTATGTACCACCCTTCCCCCGCGCTTCCTGATTAGGCTGGCTCTTTCAGCCATCCCTCAAGGAAGACGCCATGCCTGACTCCAATCCGCTGTTACAACGCTGGACGCTGCCGCCGTGGTCAACCGTGCACGCTGAACATCTGGTGCCTGCGATCACAACGATTGTGGCCAACAACCAACTGATCATTGAACAAGTAATCGCCAGCCAGACCGAGCAGCCGAACTGGGACGATCTGATCCTCGCCGTCGATGAAGCCGATGCCACATTGGCTGAAGCCATGGCGGTGATCGAATACCTTTCGATGGGCAAGTCCGCCGATAGCGCGTGGGAAAAAGCCAGCGCGCAGTGCAGCCAGATCGCCGGGCAATACCGGACTGACACGTTGGCGAGCGTGCCGTTGTTCCGTACTTTTCAACGCTTGGAAGACAGTGCGGTCGCCGTCCATTTCGATGCTTCACGCAAAGCGTCACTGGCCAAAATCCTGCGCACGTTTCGCTTGTCCGGAGTTGAGTTACCGGCGGCGCAACAGGAGAAACTCGCTCGTTTGAATCGCGTCATCGGTCTGCTCGAACAGCTGTTCGCCAGTCAGATCGATCTCGCCAACGCTGCATGGACAAAACACATCACCGACGCCGCGCGGCTCGACGGTCTGAGCCCGCACAGCCAGGCGCAACTGGCACTCAAGGCCAGACAGGCCGGGCTCGATGGCTGGCTACTCACGCTGGATCAAAACACCTGCCACCAAATCCTGACGTACGCGCGCGACCGCGCCTTGCGCGAGGAATATTTCATTGCCTGGACGACCCGCGCATCCGATCAAGGCCCGCAGGCGGATCAGTTCGATAACGAGCCGGTGCTGAGTTTGCTGCTGATGTTGCGGCATGAGAAAGCCGAAATTCTCGGCTTCGATAACTTCGCGCAACTGCGCCTCAACGATCGGATGGTCACCTCCACCGCGCAAGTCAGCGCCTTCCTGCAGCGACAAGTCGCGCAAGCCAAACCGCTGATGGAGCAAGAGTCGAAAACGCTGCAGGCGTTCGCCGATCAGCAGGGCTTTGGAACCATTCAGGCCTGGGATCAGGAATTCCTCGCCGAACGGTTACGCGTGCAGCAACTGGACGGCGCGCTGCAAGGCTTGCGGCAGTATTTCCCGCTGGACGCAACCGTGCAGCGGTTATGCCGGTTCAGCGAACATTTGTTCGGCATCACGGTTCACGAGCAGCGCACGTTTGATCGCTGGCATGAGCATGTCCGCTTGTATGAAGTCAGCGAACATGGCCAAGTCATCGGGCATATCTACCTCGACCCTTACGCGGGCAAACACGCTGCGGACTATGCCTGGACGGGCACGGTGCGCAATCGGCGAATCGATGCCGAAGGTCGGGCGTCGACGCCGATCGCCGTGCTGTCCAGTAACTTCACCGCCCCCACGCCCGAACACCCGTGCCTGCTGTCGCATCAGGATTTGCGGGTGCTGTTCCATGAATTCGGGCATTGCCTGCAACACGTGCTGACGCGCTCACCGCATCACAACCTGTCGGGCATTTCCCAGTTCCCACGCGACACCGCGGAATTCGCCGGGCAGTTGTTTGAGCAATGGTGTATGTCGCGAGAATTTATCTTGTGGCTGGCGGCG
Source organism: Pseudomonas rustica (assembly GCF_049959085.1). Classification (NCBI taxonomy): domain Bacteria; kingdom Pseudomonadati; phylum Pseudomonadota; class Gammaproteobacteria; order Pseudomonadales; family Pseudomonadaceae; genus Pseudomonas; species Pseudomonas rustica. Next base: position 5,544,617 of record NZ_CP188200.1, read on the forward strand.
CATCATCAAACCGCAGAGCGCCTGTCTGAAGCGCGTGTGAACACCGCGCTCACGGCTTTGAGCGCGCAATCCAGTCGAGCGACCGGGATGTTGCTGATGGGCGCTTTGTTCGATTTCGAGTTGCACCACCGCCACGGCGACGGCCGCAGCATTGCGCAGGTGTTCGATGGGGTGCAGCGCCAGTTTGCCGAGCTGCAAATGCCGGACTACTGCCGGTTTGCCAACAGCTTCGACTATTTGGTCACCGGTTATGAAGCTTCGGTGTACGCCTATAAATGGTCGGGCGTGCTGGCGACCGAGGCGTTCAAACGCTTCGAGCACGACGGCGTGTTCAACCCGCAAACCGGTCGGGCGTTTCGCGAGGCATTTTTTTCCGGCGACTCGCCGACGTTGCTGAGTGCTCTGGAAAAATTTCTCGGGCGCCCCGTCAGCGCGGAGTTGTTTGAAACCGCGCCCGATCCAACCACTGTTACTTCAAATTGACCGACTGAAACCAGCTCTTCATCGAGCACGTGGCGAACGCGCTGGTGCTGCAATCACCATTGGCCAGCGCGGTGCGCAGCTTGTCAGCATCGGCCTGCATCACATAGCGCACGCTGTCGCGGAAATGCCCACTCTCGCCGAATCCGCCTTGGGTCATTTCGCTCAGCGCGTCTTCTTTGCTCCAGCCTTGCACAACCACACGGTACATCGCCGCCATCAATCCGGTGCGGTCGGAGCCGTGTTTGCAGTGCAGCAACACTGGGCCGTTGGCTTCGGCAGCTTGAATGGCGCGCAGGGTTTTCAGCACGTCAGCATCGTCGACGTGGTTGGTGCGGTAAGGCAGTTGCACCTGATTGATGTCGGAGTCCGACAGCCAGTTCTGGTCGGATTCCGGCAAAAAGGTAATCACCGTGGCGACTTTGAGATTTTTCAGCAACGGCACCGCGCCACTATCGGGCAAGGCGCTGCGGTAGAGCGTCGGTGACATCTGAAACAGGTTGTATTGCACTTCAACCGGTTGCGCCCATTCAGTCGGGCGAACCGGGGTGGCGGCGTCAGCCGGAGTCGGCATCCACTGCAACAGCGCTACAAGCGATAAACACAAAACAGGAAACAAACGCACTGGGGACATGCTGAGCTGACCGTGTCGGAATTCTTCAGGAATAGGAGCCGTAGCTTCGATGTTGCGCGGTCAAAGCCCCGTGAGGCGTTTGTCAAAGAAACGTGAATCCGCGTTGTTTCATCGATTTCATCCAGGAAATCCGGGCTTTTTTTCACTGAATCGGTTCATCCCGATGCTTAGCCTGCTACCATTTGTCACATGATGTTGCAGACGCTTTACCTTCACCGGGTCTTCTCCCGGCCATGTCGCGACGAAAAATCCTCAAGCCGTTCGCAGAAACGGTTGACCACCATTGATGCCTGATGAGGTACACCTTCCATGTCTGATCAAGATCGAGACAACCCGCGGCGTGAGTTTTTGCGCAAATCCCTGACCCTGATTCCGGTCGTGACCCTCGCCGGCACCGGCCTGGGCAGCAGCGTCCTGCAAGCCGCGCCTGAAGCGGCGCCCGCTGCACCGGCCGCGCCAGCCGCTCGCGCTGACGCCGAGGTGTATAAACCGAGCTATTTCACCGCCGAAGAATGGGCATTCATCAATGCCGCCGTCGCGCAGTTGATCCCCAACGATGCCCAAGGCCCGGGCGCGCTTGAAGCCGGTGTGCCGGAATACATCGACCGTCAAATGAACACGCCGTACGCCGCCGGAGCCCTTTGGTACATGCAAGGCCCGTTCAATGCCGACGCTGCGCCGGAAATGGGCTGGCAGAGCAAACTGGTGCCGAAAGAAATCTATCGCCTCGGCATCGCCGCCACGGATCAATGGGCAAAATCCCTCAACGGTAAAGTATTTGCTGAGCAAGACAGCGCTACCCGAGAAGATTTGCTCAAGCAACTCGAAGCCGGCAAGCCGCAGTTCGATGCGGTTCCGGCAAAGATTTTCTTCAATCTGCTGCTGCAAAACACCAAGGAAGGCTTCTTCTGCGACCCGATCCACGGTGGCAATAAAGGCATGGTTGGCTGGACGATGATCGGTTTCCCCGGCGCCCGCGCCGATTTCATGGATTGGGTGGAACGCAACGAGCAATACCCCTTCCCGGCAGTGTCGATTCGCGGCGAGAGGGCGTAAGCATGGCAACGGTATTGAAGAAAGTGGACGCAGTCATCATCGGTTTCGGCTGGACTGGCGCGATCATGGCCAAGGAGCTGACCGAAGCGGGTCTCAATGTGCTGGCGCTGGAGCGCGGGCCGATGCAGGACACTTACCCCGACGGCAACTATCCACAGGTGATCGACGAACTCACCTACAGCGTGCGGAAAAAACTCTTTCAGGACATCTCCAAAGAGACTGTCACCATCCGCCACAGCGTCAACGACATCGCCCTGCCGAACCGCCAGTTGGGCGCGTTCTTGCCGGGCAACGGTGTTGGCGGCGCCGGTCTGCACTGGTCGGGCGTGCACTTCCGCGTCGATCCGATCGAGTTGCGCATGCGCAGCCATTACGAAGAGCGCTACGGCAAAAGCTTTATCCCCAAGGACATGACTATCCAGGACTTCGGCGTCAGCTACGAAGAGCTGGAGCCGTTCTTCGATTACGCCGAAAAAGTCTTTGGCACCTCGGGTCAAGCGTGGACGGTGAAAGGCCAACTGGTCGGTCAGGGCAAGGGCGGCAACCCGTACGCGCCGGATCGCTCCAACCCGTTCCCGTTGGAAGCACAGAAGAATACGGTTTCCGCACAGCTGTTCGGCAAAGCGGCTACAGAAGTCGGTTACAAACCCTACAACCTGCCGTCCGCGAATACGTCGGGGCCGTACACCAACCCTTACGGCGCACAAATGGGCCCGTGCAACTTCTGCGGTTTTTGCAGCGGTTATGTTTGCTACATGTACTCCAAGGCGTCGCCGAACGTGAACATTTTGCCGGCGCTGAAGCCGCTGCCGAATTTCGAGTTGCGCGCCAACGCTCACGTGCTGCGGATCAACCTCGACAGCACCAAGAGCAAAGCCACCGGCGTCACTTACATCGACGCACAGGGTCGCGAAATGGAGCAACCGGCGGATCTGGTGATCCTCGGCGCGTTCCAGTTGCACAACGTACGTCTGATGCTGCTCTCCGGCATCGGCAAACCGTACGACCCGAAGACTGGCGAAGGCGTGATCGGGCGTAACTTCGCCTACCAGAACATGGCGACCATCAAGGCGTTCTTTGACAAAGACACCCACACCAACAACTTCATCGGCGCTGGCGGCAATGGCGTGGCGCTGGACGACTTCAACGCCGACAACTTCGACCACGGCCCGCACGGCTTCGTCGGCGGCTCGCCGATGTGGGTCAACCAGGCGGGCAGCCGGCCGATTGCCGGTACCTCGAACCCGCCGGGCACACCCGCGTGGGGCAGTGCGTGGAAACGCGCGACCGCCGATTACTACACCCACCAAGTGTCGATGGACGCCCACGGCGCGCATCAGTCCTACCGTGGCAACTACCTCGATCTCGACCCGGTGTACCGCGATGCCTACGGTTTACCGCTGCTGCGGATGACTTTCGACTGGCAGGAAAACGACATCAAGATGAACCGCTTCATGGTCGAGAAAATGGGCAAGGTCGCCGAAGCGATGGGCCCGAAAGCCATCGCGGTGATCGGCAAACAGGTCGGTGATCACTTCAACACCGCCGCGTACCAGACCACCCACCTCAACGGTGGCGCGATCATGGGCACCGATCCGAAGACCAGCGCATTGAACCGCTATTTGCAGAGCTGGGACGTGCACAACGTCTTCGTTCCGGGCGCCTCGGCGTTCCCGCAAGGCCTGGGCTACAACCCGACCGGGCTGGTGGCTGCACTGACCTACTGGTCGGCAAAAGCGATCCGCGAGCAGTACCTGAAAAACCCCGGCCCGCTGGTTCAGGCTTAAGGAGCGATGACCATGAAGAATTTCGTTATCGCGACCCTGGCGCTGCTCGGCAGTGCCTCAATCCATGCGGCTGACGTTGATCAGGCATTGATCAAACAAGGCGAATACCTCGCCCGCGCCGGTGACTGCGTGGCTTGCCACACGGCCAAGGGCGGCAAGCCGTTCGCCGGTGGTCTGCCGATGGAAACGCCGATCGGCACGATTTACTCGACCAACATCACCCCGGATAAAACCGGCGTCGGTGAATACAGCTTCGAAGACTTCGATCAGGCCGTACGCCATGGCGTCGCCAAAAACGGTAGTACGTTGTACCCGGCGATGCCATATCCGTCCTACGCGCGTGTCAGCGAAACCGACATTCAGGCGCTGTATGCGTACTTTATGCACGGCGTCGAACCGGTCGCGCAGGAAAACAAGGCCAGCGACATTCCGTGGCCATTGAGCATGCGCTGGCCGCTGATGGGCTGGCGCTGGATGTTTGCGCCGAAGGTCGAGGACTACAAAGCAACGAGTACCGACCCGGTGATCGACCGTGGCGCGTATCTGGTTGAAGGCCTCGGCCATTGCGGTGCCTGTCACACGCCACGGGCGCTGACCATGCAGGAAAAATCCTTGAGCGCAGCCGATGGCAGCAACTTCCTCGCCGGCAGTGCGCCGCTGGAAGGCTGGATCGCCAAGAGCCTGCGCGGCGATCACAAGGATGGCCTCGGCGGCTGGAGCGAAGAGCAACTGGTGCAGTTCCTCAAAACCGGTCGCAGTGATCGCAGCGCGGTGTTCGGCGGCATGAGCGATGTGGTCACCCACAGCATGCAATACATGACCGACGCCGACCTGACCGCCATCGCCCGCTATCTCAAGTCGCTGCCGGCCAATGATCCTGCCGATCAGCCGCATCAGTACGACGAGAAAGCCGCCAAAGCCTTGTGGAATGGCGACGACAGCCAGCGCGGCGCTTCGGTGTACATCGACAACTGCGCGGCCTGCCACCGCACTGACGGCCACGGTTACACGCGTATGTTCCCGGCACTGGCGGGCAATCCGGTGCTGCAATCGGAAGACCCGACCTCGCTGATTCACATCGTGCTCAAGGGCGGCACCCTGCCCGCGACGCACACCGCGCCTTCTACTTTCACCATGCCGGGTTTGGCCTGGCGTTTGTCGGATCAGGAAGTGGCGGATGTGGTGAGTTTTATTCGTGGGAGTTGGGGTAACAAGGGCGCAGCCGTCAAACCTGACGAGGTTAAAAACTTGCGCAAGCCTGAGCAAACGAAAAATGATCTGTAAATATATATAGCGTAACAAGCAAAAGGCCTGCCGGAACTTCGGCAGGCCTTTTTATTATCGACTGACAATACCGCTGCAGGCATTGGCTGATGTATCGATATAAGAACTACCGATAGATAATGTATTCAAGCGCATCATCGTTCCGCGTCATCAAGGCGTGTTGATACTTGCATAAGCTTTCGCTAGGGCGAGCAACTTGGCTTGATCTTCAGCATCGATGTCGCCGTCGCCGTCCACATCTTTTTCATTGCGGATGCTGAACGTATGGCCGCCGTCATAAGACGCCGCCGTGACAAAGCTGGAATCTTCAAGCTGAAAGGTTTCTGCGGACTTCTCAGCATCCCAGCCCGAATTCACATAAGCGAAATGCATCTGCACCAGAACTTCTTTCGGATCGACCACAGTGGGGCCAAGTTTTTGTAGAAAGATACCGCGACGGTTCAGGGAACCCATATCAAAATCCTTTTATAATAATTTTTCGTCAAAAGTGACGCGACTCGGATACTACTCAACAATCAATAACAATCACCAGACTCAAGATGTATCGCCAAACTACCAGCCTTGACTTCCTTGTATCTAACTTAGCGTTTTATATATCACGTTATGCGGACGCCGAACGGCACTGTTCACACGCCTGGGTTCGCGATACTGTATGCGCATACAGTCACGGCGATCTGAACATGAACACCTCGATGCCACCACGTGGCCGCGGCACCGCGACCAACCCGCACAACCGCTTCGCGCCGAGCCGTTCGGTAGCTGAGGACGACGGCTGGTATCAGGAAGTGCCCGAAACACAGAACACCGAGGTGATGATCGAGACCGCGAAAACCATCATCACCCGTAACACATCGCCCGACCTGCCCTTCGATCGCTCGATCAATCCCTACCGAGGCTGCGAACACGGCTGCATTTATTGCTACGCGCGACCCAGTCACGCCTATTGGGACATGTCGCCGGGGCTGGATTTCGAAACGCGGCTCATCGCCAAGACCAACGCCGCGCAAGTGCTGGAAGAACAGCTGAGCAAACGCGCCTATCAATGTGCGCCGATCAATCTGGGCTCCAACACCGATCCGTATCAGCCGATCGAACGTGAGCACAAGATCACCCGGCAGATCCTCGAAGTGCTGCTGCGCTACCGGCATCCGGTGACCATCGTCACCAAGGGCTCGCTGATTCTTCGCGATCTCGACCTGCTGACTGAATTGGCGCAGCAGCGGCTGGTGGCGGTGATGATCAGCCTGACCACGCTGGACGATGAACTCAAACGCATCCTCGAACCGCGTGCCGCTGCGCCGAAAGCACGCTTGCGCGCGATTCGGGTGATGCGCGAAGCGGGGATTCCGGTCGGCGTGCTGTGTTCGCCGATGATTCCGATGATCAACGACAGCGAAATCGAAAACCTGCTCAACGAGGCGCACGCCGCTGGTGCGCAAAGCGCTGCCTACATGATGTTGCGCTTACCGCTGGAAGTGGCGCCGCTGTTCGAGGAATGGTTGGCCGCGCACTACCCGCAACGCGCTACGCATGTGCTGAGCCTGATCCGCCAGAGCCGTGGCGGCGAGCTTTACGACAGCCGTTTCGGCGCCCGCATGCGTGGCGAAGGGCCGTTTGCCGACCTGCTCGCACAACGCTTTGCCAAAGCCATCAAACGGCTTGGTCTCAATCATCGCGAAGGCTACAACCTCGATTGCACAGCTTTTTGCCCGCCGGGCGCACAAATGTCGCTGTTGTAGATGGGCGTCGCAAAAAAAACGCCTGATCGAGCCTAAGCTCGACCAGGCGATTAATTACAACTTGATTAATTAAGCAAGAAGCTGATTAGAACCAACCCTTAATCCAGTCGACGATGGTATTGAAAGTATTTTTGATGTTTTCCCAAGCGTTTTTTACCCACACTACGAACTTCTCAACGATATTGCTGATCCAGAAATAAATCTCGTTGTACAGGTTACTGAAGAACGCCATGATCTTGTCAGCAACGGAAAGAATAGCGCCTTGGGTAGCAGGATACTTCTCGCCAATACCGATGGCCTTATCGTACATTTGGTCGATCTGTTTATTCGATGCTTCTTTTTGGCTTGCCCGTTTCTCCTCCATGCGTTTGCGGAATTCGGCAGCGGCGTCATCACCGCCGTTGGTTTTCTTGAAGTCCTCGGTATCCGCAGTGATCTGGGTCTGGATCACGGTAGTGCTAACTGTACCGCTTCGCTGAGAGTCGTTTTTCAGATCATCAATTGCAGCCTGCTCTTCAGGGTTCAGGGCAGTCAGTGTCGATAAAGTCGAATAAACCGGTTTAACCAGCGCCTGACGACGTGCACCAGGCGTATGGTCACAGTGCGCCTTATGATATTCGCGCAGCGCATTCATGGTAGTTGCAAAAATAGTCGAAGTAGTCATTTTCAATCCTTGAAAGTTTTAATAAGAGCGCGAAAGTTGCGCCCACCGAAAAACTATAAAAATTAAACTATCAGACCGCAACTAGTTAGTTATTTCAAAAAATAAACACCCTTATCAACAACAACGAAACTTCGTTATTAACAACTAACTCATTACATCGCAACAGCTCTTGGATCAATGTAGCCCGATCGCTAAAAGGCAGACTGAGAGCGGCATCACCAAACCTTCTGTCTGCTACCTCGCCAGACGTCATTGATTTAGCGACAATTAGCACAGGTTTGAGGGGCTGGTATCCCCCCGTCGAAAACTGCCAGTCACGTTTTTTGTGACCTGGAACACACGTTCTAGAGCGGTTGATTCAGTTTCAGTTAAGTTTCGGCGGCTACCTTGTTCATCGAGTGACTGACCGGTCGGGATGACCGCGATAGTTTTAAACAGCCACTGGCTTCATACCGGAATACCGGGGAAGATTCCCTGAATCCGTCAAAGAGGATGAATCATGAGTGATAAGGATAAACAGCCGCTGGCTGCGTCGGCGCCGTCCCCAGAAGCGGAATCCGCCGATGCAGCGCTGCGCCAGATCGTAGATGGCTTTTTGCATTTTCATCATGAGATTTTTCCGCAGCAGGAAGAACTCTTCAAGAAACTCGCCACGGCCCAGGCGCCGAAAGCGATGTTCATCACCTGCGCCGACTCGCGCATCGTCCCCGAGCTGATTACGCACAGTTCGCCCGGCGATCTGTTCGTGACCCGTAACGTCGGCAACGTGGTTCCGCCTTACGGCCAGATGAACGGCGGCGTTTCCACCGCGATCGAATACGCGGTACTGGCGCTCGGCGTGCAGCACATCATCATCTGCGGCCACTCCGATTGCGGCGCCATGCGTGCGGTGCTCAACCCGGACAGCCTGGAAAAAATGCCGACGGTCAAAGCTTGGCTGCGCCACGCTGAAGTCGCGAAAACCATGGTGCATGAAAACTGTAACTGCGCCGACGAAAAAGAAAGCATGCCGATCCTCACCGAGGAAAACGTCATCGCCCAACTGCAGCACTTGCGTACCCATCCTTCAGTAGCCTCGCGCATGGCGAACGGTCATCTGTTCATCCATGGCTGGGTTTACGACATCGAAACCAGCGAAATCAAAGCTTACGACGCGGATCAGGGACGCTTCCTGCCGCTCGACGGCAGCCATCCGATTCCGGTGGCGACGCCCAAAGCGCGCTTCTAAATCTTCCTAAACATCTGTGTGGTTTGACGCCGGTCGCTGATTCAGCGACCCGGCCTTGCCATGCCTGAAGAAAACGTCGGGAGAATCGCCATGCGTGCGGCTCAATTGAAAGCGGTGTTGCCACGGGAGCTGCTTGCTTCCGTGGTTGTGTTTCTGGTCGCTCTGCCGCTGTGCATGGGCATTGCGATTGCGTCAGGGTTGCCGCCGGCCAAAGGCCTGATCACCGGGATCATCGGTGGGCTGGTGGTCGGTTGGCTGGCGGGCTCGCCGTTGCAGGTCAGTGGACCGGCGGCGGGTCTGGCGGTGTTGGTGTTCGAGCTGGTGCGCCAGCACGGCATCGAGATGCTCGGGCCGATTCTGTTGCTCGCCGGTTTTCTGCAACTGGTGGCCGGGCGCTTGAAGCTCGGTTGCTGGTTCCGGGTGACGGCGCCAGCGGTGGTCTACGGGATGCTGGCGGGGATTGGCGTGTTGATCGTGCTGTCGCAGGTGCATGTGATGCTCGATGCGTCACCGAAACCTTCCGGGCTGGATAACCTCGCCGCATTCCCGGCGGCGGTGGCTCAGGCCGTGCCGTCGTTCGGTTGGCAGGCCGGGTTGCTCGGGCTGTCGACGATTGCAGTGATGTGGTTGTGGGAAAAATTCCGTCCGCATTCGCTACGGTTTATTCCCGGGGCGCTGCTTGGCGTGGGGCTGGCGACGGGTGCCAGCCTGATGCTGGCCTTGCAGGTGAAACGCGTTGAGGTGCCGGCGAATCTCGCGGAAGCCATCGACTGGTTGAAGCCGACAGATCTGCTCAGCCTGGCTGATCCGACGCTGTTGATCGCGGCGTTCGCTGTAGCGTTTATTGCCAGCGCCGAAACGCTGTTATCTGCTGCTGCGGTAGATCGCATGCACAGTGGCGTGCGTTCGGATTTCGACCGTGAACTGTCGGCGCAGGGTGTAGGCAATATGCTCTGCGGACTGGTTGGCGCGCTGCCGATGACCGGGGTAATCGTGCGCAGTTCGGCCAACGTCCAGGCCGGTGCGACCACACGCTATTCGACGATTTTCCATGGCTTGTGGCTGCTGGCGTTCGTGCTGTTGCTGTCGAGTGTGCTGCAAAGCATTCCGGTGGCGAGTCTGGCCGGTGTGCTGGTGTATACCGGTTTCAAACTGGTCGACCTGAAAGCCTTTCGCGGTCTAAGCCGTTATGGGCGGATGCCGATGTTTACCTATGCCGCGACGGCGCTGGCGATCATCTTCACCGACCTGCTGACCGGTGTGCTGCTGGGTTTCGGTCTGACGTTGTTGAAGCTGGCATTCAAGGCGTCGCGGTTGAAGATCAGCCTGATCGATCTGCCGCAGGACGGCGAGATGGAATTGCGTTTGATCGGTGCGGCGACCTTCCTCAAAGTGCCAGCGCTGACGCAGGTGCTCAACAGTATTCCGGCAGGCGTGACGGTGCATGTGCCGCTCAATAATCTGAGCTACATCGACCATTCGTGTCTGGAGTTGCTGGAGGAATGGGGCCGGGCGAATGCGGCGAAGGGGTCGAAGCTGTTGATCGAGTCGCGCGGGTTGAAGCGCAGGCTTGAAGGACGGATTCGCACCACCACCGGCATCGGTGCAGCCGGCTAAACCTCCCGGTCGAACTCAACCCCTGTAGGAGCTGCCGCAGGCTGCGATCTTTTGATCTTGATCTTCTTAAAAACAAGATCAAAAGATCGCAGCCTGCGGCAGCTCCTACATTGGATCGTGTGAAATCAGGCGGCGGGCTGGTCGAGTTCCAGGCCTACGCCCAATCGGCGGCTCATGCACGGCCAGCGTTTCCACGCGGCGCCGGTGTCCGGGCTGCTGAGTTTTTCGCGGTAGGCTTCTACCGATTCCAGCGCAAAACTTTCGTCGTTGAGCATCTCGTCGATCGCGTGATGCACCGCTTCGTCCAGTTGGTTGGCAAATTCCTCACCGATCAATTGGTGAGCAATCAAGTTGGCGACCGTCATGTCCAAGGGGATCAGTGGCTGGCCGAAATGCTTGATGTACAGGTCGTTGACCTCTTCGACAAAACGGTGCGCCAGATAGGCTTCATCCAGCAGGCTATCCAGGCCAACATGCCCGGCCATGATGGCGGGCGGCTGGAGGAAATACTGCTCGGCGATTTTCAGCACCGGTTTGATCTGCGATTCGATTCCCGCTTCCCTGGCGACTTCATTGGCTGCATCCAGCAGGTCTGGCACTTCATCGATGTAGGCGGCGACAAAACGCGTCAGCACGCCTTGGGCGTCGGCTTCCGGCAGTTGAATGGCCGGGTGTAAATGAGGCAGCTTGCTTTCCAGCTGACGGGTCAGCAGGCCGGTGTCTTTCTCGTGCTGTTGGGCTGTTTGGATCTGCTCGCGCAATGCGGCGGTGTTCATGAAAACTCCAGGGAACAAGGCAATGAATTAGGGAAGACATAACTTAGCTGGCTTACGAAAATTGCTAAGACGCATTTGTCATAATTATTTCATCCTTGATGCAGCTGCGTTATATCGATTTGCCACCACTCGTCTGCATCCTTCTCCATTCGTGCCCTTGAACGCAAGTTCCAGCTGTTTCAGATCATTTACCTCGCCACGTTGCAATTCTCAGCCGCTGACTATACTCGCCAGTGAATGGAGTTAGCTGATGACGCCCGACTGCACCCGCAGCAAGGCCCGGCGATTCAAGTTCGTAGTCTGATGCAGCCGCTCCCTTGCCGCAGGCGAAAGCCGGCGGGATAACAAGAACGATAAGGGGAACCCGCAATGATGCGACATCCACACGTCTGGATGGGCCTCCTGTTGTGGTCGATTTTCAGTCCGGCACACGCCGCATGGACTGTGAATATGGCGCCTGGAGCGACTGAAATCAGTCACGCAGTATTCGACCTGCACATGACCATTTTCTGGATCTGTGTGGTGATCGGGATCATCGTCTTCGGCGCCATGTTCTGGTCGATGATGGTGCACCGCCGTTCTACCGGGCAGGTCGCCGCAAAATTCCACGAAAGCACCACCGTCGAAATTCTCTGGACCGTCGTGCCGTTCCTGATTCTGGTAGCGATGGCCGTGCCGGCGACCGCCACCCTGATCAAGATGTATGACACCAGTGAACCGGATATCGATATCCAGATCACCGGTTATCAGTGGAAGTGGCACTACAAATACCTGGGCCAGGACGTCGAGTTCTTCAGCAACCTGGCCACCCCCGCCGAGCAAATCCACAACAAGGAAGCCAAGGGCGAGCACTATTTGCTCGAGGTCGATAAGCCGTTGGTGCTGCCGACCGGGGCCAAGGTGCGCTTCCTCGTGACCTCCGCCGACGTTATCCACTCGTGGTGGGTGCCGGCCTTCGCGGTCAAACGCGATGCGATCCCGGGGTTCGTCAACGAAGCGTGGACGCGCATCGATAAGCCCGGCATCTACCGTGGCCAGTGCGCCGAACTGTGCGGCAAGGATCACGGCTTCATGCCGATCGTGGTCGAGGTCAAGGACAAGGCTGACTACGACAAGTGGCTCGCCGAGCGCAAAGCCGAAGCCGCGCAGCTCAAAGAGCTGACCAGCAAGGAGTGGACGCTCGACGAACTTAAAGAGCGCGGCGACAAGATTTATCACACCACCTGCGTCGCCTGTCACCAGGCCGAAGGTCAGGGCCTGCCGCCAATGTTCCCGGCGCTCAAGGGCTCGAAAATCGCCACAGGACCGAAAGAAGGCCACTTGAGCATCGTCTTCCACGGCAAGCCAGGCACCGCCATGGCGGCGTTCGGCAAGCAGCTGTCGGAAGTCGATATCGCAGCGGTCGTGACCTACGAACGTAACGCCTGGGGCAACAACAAGGGCGACATGGTCACGCCAAAAGAAGTGCTGGAGCTGAAACAGGCGGAAAGCAAATGAGCCGGTCTATCGCGTACTTCGTGAACCGGTCGGGGCAGCGCGCCCCGGCCTGCCCCGCCCACTCACGTAAAGGAGACCGGCCATGAGCGCTGTCATCGATGACCATGGTCATGCCGACCACGCCCACGGCCCCGCCAAAGGCCTGATGCGCTGGGTGCTGACCACCAACCACAAGGACATCGGCACGCTATACCTGTGGTTTGCGTTCTGCATGTTTTTGCTCGGCGGTACGTTCGCGATGGTGATTCGCGCCGAACTGTTCCAGCCGGGGCTGCAAATCGTCGAGCCGGCGTTCTTCAACCAGATGACCACCATGCACGGTCTGGTGATGGTCTTCGGTGCGGTGATGCCGGCCTTCGTCGGTCTCGCCAACTGGATGATCCCGTTGATGATCGGCGCGCCGGACATGGCCCTGCCGCGGATGAACAACTTCAGCTTCTGGCTGTTGCCGGCGGCGTTCCTGATCCTGGTATCGACCCTGTTCACCCCCGGTGGCGGGCCGAACTTCGGCTGGACGTTCTACGCGCCGCTGTCGACGACGTATGCGCCGGAAAGCGTGACCTTCTTTATCTTCGCCATCCACTTGATGGGGATCAGCTCGATCATGGGCGCGATCAACGTGATCGCGACCATTCTCAACCTGCGCGCCCCCGGCATGACGCTGATGAAAATGCCGCTGTTCGTCTGGACCTGGCTGATCACCGCGTTCCTGCTGATCGCGGTGATGCCGGTGCTGGCCGGGTGCGTGACGATGATGCTGATGGACATCCACTTCGGCACCAGTTTCTTCAGTGCTGCCGGTGGCGGTGACCCGGTGTTGTTCCAGCATGTGTTCTGGTTCTTCGGGCATCCCGAGGTGTACATCATGATTCTGCCGGCCTTCGGCGCGGTCAGCTCGATCATCCCGACCTTTTCGCGCAAGCCGCTGTTTGGCTACACCTCGATGGTTTATGCGACGGCGAGCATCGCGTTCCTGTCGTTCATCGTCTGGGCGCACCACATGTTCGTGGTCGGCATTCCGTTGGTGGGCGAGTTGTTCTTCATGTACGCGACGCTGCTGATCGCGGTGCCGACCGGGGTGAAAGTGTTCAACTGGGCGAGCACCATGTGGCAAGGCTCGCTGACCTTCGAGACGCCGATGCTGTTTGCCGTGGCGTTCGTGATCCTGTTCTCCATCGGCGGTTTCTCCGGGCTGATGCTGGCCATCGCCCCGGCGGACTTCCAGTATCAGGACACCTACTTTGTCGTCGCGCATTTCCACTACGTGCTGGTGCCGGGGGCGATCTTCGGGATCTTCGCGTCGACCTATTACTGGCTGCCGAAATGGACCGGCCACATGTACGACGAAACCCTCGGCAAGCTGCATTTCTGGCTGTCGTTCGTCGGCATGAACCTGACCTTCTTCCCGATGCACTTCGTGGGACTGGCGGGGATGCCGCGACGGATTCCGGACTACAACCTGCAATTCGCCGACTTCAACATGGTCTCGTCGATCGGCGCGTTCATGTTTGGCGCGACGCAGATTTTCTTCCTGTTCATCGTGATCAAAACCATTCGCGGCGGCCCGCCAGCACCGGCCAAGCCTTGGGATGGTGCGGAAGGTCTGGAGTGGAGCGTGCCGTCACCGGCGCCGTACCACACCTTCACCACACCGCCGGAAGTGAAATGAATATCCAGCCTTTTGTGAAATTGGTGCAAAGGCACAGATCCCCTGTGGATGCTCACAACTCTTATTGGGCAGTACACAGATCCTTTGTGGCGAGGGGATTTATCCCCGTTGGGCTGCGAAGCAGCCCCAAAACCTGCAACCGAGATTTATCAGGCAAACCGTGTGTGCTGGATTCAGGGCTGCTGCGCAGCCCAACGGGGATAAATCCCCTCGCCACAAAGGCATCACCGATAAGGGGTGGAAGCCATGGCTGATTCGGTATCGATGAAAAAGCTCGTCACCCGCCTCCTCGGGGTGGTGGTGGCGATGTTCGTGTTCGGTTTTGCTTTGGTGCCGATCTACGACGTGATGTGCAAAGCCTTCGGCATCAACGGCAAGACCGGTGGGCAGTACGAGGGTGAGCAAGTGGTCGACACCTCGCGCCAGGTGCGCGTGCAGTTTCTGTCGACCAACAACGTCGACATGCCGTGGGATTTTTATCCCAAACATGACGAACTCACCGCCAACCCTGGTGCAGTCAACGAAATGATCTTCATCGCGCGCAACCCCACCGACAAACCGATGAGTGCGCAAGCCGTGCCGAGCATCGCGCCGAGCAACGCGGCGGCGTATTTCCACAAGACCGAATGCTTCTGCTTTACCCAGCAAGTGCTGCAGCCCGGTCAGCAGATCGAGATGCCGGTGCGCTTCATTGTTGACCGCGACATGCCCAAGGATGTGAAGCACCTGACGCTGTCCTACACGCTGTTCGATATCACCGCCCGACATCCGCCAGTGGCTGTAAACACTGGCGGTTGAGCGTGCCCGATAAGGAGAACAATAAATGGCAACTCATGAGCATTATTACGTTCCGCCGCAAAGCAAATGGCCGATCATTGCGACCTTCGGCATGGCCATCACCGTGTACGGCTTGGCCGTCTGGTTCAACGATCTGAAGGCGGCGCGCCCGGAATCCCACGGCCCGTACATCTTTTTCGTCGGTGGCCTGTTGCTGGCGTACATGCTGTTCGGCTGGTTCGGCGCGGTGATCAAGGAAAGCCGCGCGGGCCTCTATAGCGCGCAGCTGGATCGCTCGTTTCGCTGGGGCATGAGTTGGTTCATCTTTTCCGAGGTGATGTTCTTCGTCGCCTTCTTCGGCGCGCTGTTTTACGTGCGCCACGTCTCCGGCCCGGCGCTCGGCGGGGAAGGCACCAAAGGCATCGCGCATATGCTCTGGCCGAACTTCCAGTTCACCTGGCCGCTGCTGCACACGCCGGATCCGAAACTGTTCCCGCCGCCCAAGGACGTCATCAGCCCGTGGGGCCTGCCGCTGATCAACACGATCCTGCTGGTCAGCTCCAGCGTGACCATCACCATCGCCCACCATGCCTTGAAGAAGGGCCATCGCGGCGCGCTGAAAATCTGGCTGGCGATCACCGTGCTGCTCGGTTGCGCGTTTCTCGGTTTCCAGGCTGAGGAATACATTCACGCCTATCACGAACTGGGGCTGACCCTCGGTTCGGGCATTTATGGCGCGACGTTCTTCATGCTCACCGGTTTCCACGGCGCCCACGTGACCATCGGCACGATCATTCTGTTTGTGATGCTGATGCGGATCATGAAGGGCCACTTCGACAACGAGCACCAGTTCGGCTTCGAAGCGGCGAGCTGGTATTGGCACTTCGTCGACGTGGTGTGGATCGGCCTGTTTATCTTCGTTTACGTACTTTAACAACAGCTGCAAGCCACAACAAAAGCTGCAAGCTTCGAGCTTCAATGCAAAGCGGTAAGGCTTTTAGCTTGTAGCTTGCAGCTTGCAGCTAGTGTCTACCACGTCACGTGGGACACCAATTGGCCGCTGTAAAAGCCCCAGGCGATCAAGCCGACGGTGGCAGCGGCCAATGCCACCCGAACACTCAAGGCGATGACCAGGCGATTGGAACTGCTGTCGTCCTTGACCAGGAAAAACAGGCCGCTGAACAGGCTGATCACCGTGGCAATCAGCATCAGGACGATCGCTGTTTTGAGCATGGGAAGAACTCCGGGGGACAGGCGATGCAATTGAGTATAGCGATCGCAATGACTGACTTTGTGGCGCAGCCATGAAGCGCTTTCGTCCGGGCGTGATTCCGACCGTGGTGGTGGCGTTATTGTTGCCGCTATTGGTGTCTTTGGGATTCTGGCAACTGAGCCGAGGCGCGGAGAAAACCGCCCTGCTCGCCAGTTACGCCGAACGTCGCGCGGCCGAGCCGATGGCCAGCACCGAGTTGCCACACACATCCGATCCGGCCTATCGCCGCGTGCACCTGCACGGCCAGTTCGATGCCGCGCACAGTCTGTTGCTGGATAACCGCCAGCGTAACGGCAAGGTCGGCGTCGAGTTGCTGCAACCGTTTCAGGATCAACGCAGCGGTTTGTGGATGCTGGTCAATCGCGGCTGGTTGCCGTGGCCGGATCGCCGTGTACCGCCGCAATTCACTACGCCCACTGAAGCGTTGAATGTCGATGCCTGGGTCTACGTCGCCCCCGGCGCCACTTTCCAGTTGCACGCTGATCCAGTCAGCAGCACCTGGCCACAAACCATCACCGCCGTCGAACCCGCCAAGCTGTGGCAAACCCTCGACCGCGACGGCTTCGCCTACGAATTACGCGCCGAACCCGGCCCGGCCAGCTACGAGGCCGATTGGCGGGTGGTTGCGATGGGCCCGGAAAAACACCTCGGTTACGCCGTGCAGTGGTTCGCCATGGCCACCGCCCTGCTCGGTCTCTACGTCTATTTGGGCTTGCACAACGCAAAGGAGAAACACCATGGGAACGGCCATGAATCCACCCAGCATGTCTGAGGCGAAACCTGCCGCCAGTCGCCGTCGCGGGCGCATTCAGCTGCTGCTGATTTTGCTCGGCGTGATTGGCCCGATGGTGCTCGCCACCGGCATGTACAAATTGCAGTTCTGGGTGCCGGAGGGTCGCAGCTATCACGGCGAACTGATCGGCAACGGCCAGACCCGCGCCGACCTCGGCGTGCAGGCCGACGAGGATCGTTGGCAGATCCTGGTCACCGCGCCGAAAGATTGCGCGGTGGATTGCCAGCAACTGGTGTATCTGGCGCGGCAGATCCAGATCGGTCTCGGCCGTGACGCCGGCCGCGCCAGCCATGCCCTCGCCGCTGCACAACCGGTCAGCGCTGATTACGACGCCAAGCTCAACCGCGAATATCCACAGCTGCAACGCTACCCGCTGGACGCCGCTGTGTTCAGTAAAACCACGGGCGACAAAGCCACGCCGCAACTGTGGATCATCGACCCGCACGGCAATCTCGTGCTGCGTTACGAGCCGAATGTGAAAGGCAAGGATCTGCTCAACGACCTGCGTCATCTGCTGAAACTGTCGAACATCGGATAAGGGCATCGTCATGGCCAAACCTGGATTTCGCCTCGCGCTGTTTGCCACCCTGCTGGCACTGATTGTGGTGCTGCTCGGCGCCTACACGCGCCTGACCCACGCCGGCCTCGGCTGTCCGGACTGGCCGGGCTGCTACGGGTTTATCAGCGTGCCGAAAAGCGAAGCGCAACTGGCCCATGCCGAACTGCATTACCCCGACTCGCCGGTGGAGGCGCACAAGGGCTGGAACGAGATGATCCACCGCTACTTCGCCGGCACCCTCGGCCTGCTCATTTCGATTCTGGCCGGGCGCGCGTGGGTTAACCGTCGTCATCCGGGGCAGCCGGTGAAGCTGCCACTGTTTCTGCTGGCGGTGGTGTTTGCGCAAGCAGCGTTCGGCATGTGGACGGTGACGCTCAAGCTCTGGCCGCAAGTGGTCACCGGGCATTTGCTTGGCGGTTTTGCGACGTTGAGTCTGCTGTTTTTGCTGACCTTGAGATTGTCCGGCGTGCTGCCGGCGCTGACCGTGCCCAAGCGTTTGCAGTATTGGGCGACGGCGGGATTGTTGTTGGTGATTGGCCAGATCGCGCTGGGTGGCTGGGTCAGTTCCAACTACGCGGCGGTGGCGTGTATCGACTTCCCGACCTGCCACGGGCAGTGGTTGCCACCGGCGGATTTCGCCAACGGCTTTCACCTGACTCAACACATCGGCCCGAATTATCTCGGCGGGCAACTCGACAGCGATGCGCGCACGGCGATTCACCTGACTCACCGGATCGGCGCGCTATTGGTGACTTTGGTGCTCCTCGGTTTGGCGTGGCAATTGAAAGTCGTCGGCATGACGCGGTTGGCCGGTCTTGTTCTCGTCGCCCTCGCGGCGCAGATCACCCTCGGCATCAGCAACGTGTTGTTCCATCTGCCGCTGCCAGTGGCGGTCGCGCATAACGCCGGCGGGGCCGCGTTGTTGCTGACCATGGTGCTGGTCAATTACCACGCGCGCACCAGTCTGGTTCGGGTCAAACAACCGGTGCTCGCACGCTGGCGCCTGAGTCCGCGTAAACACGCGGCCGCGCCCATCACTATTAAAGGAGAAACGCCGTGGCGATTCTGATTGGCGAACGTCCGCATCAGGCGATCTGGCGTGATTATCTGGAACTGACCAAACCGAAAGTCGTGGTGCTGATGCTGATCACCTCGCTGGTCGGCATGTTCCTCGCGACCCGCGCCGGGGTGCCATGGACGGTGCTGGTGTTCGGCAACCTGGGTATCGCGTTGTGTGCCGGTGGTGCGGCGGCGGTCAATCATGTGGTTGATCGGCGCATTGATGCGGTGATGGCGCGTACGCATAAACGGCCACTGGCCGAGGGCCGGGTTTCGCCCGCAGCGGCGCTGACCTTTGCGTTGGTGCTGGCGCTGCTCGGTCAGGCTTTGTTGCTGACCTTCACCAATCCGCTGACCGCTTGGCTGACCTTGGCCTCGCTGCTCGGTTACGCGGTGATCTACACCGGGTTCCTCAAACGTGCGACGCCACAGAACATCGTCATCGGTGGCCTCGCCGGCGCCGCCCCACCTCTGTTGGGTTGGACAGCCGCCACCGGCCACGTCAGCGCCGAACCGTTGTTGCTGGTGCTGATCATCTTCGCCTGGACGCCGCCGCACTTCTGGGCGCTGGCGATCCATCGCAAAGAGGAATACGCCAAAGCCGACATCCCGATGCTGCCGGTCACCCACGGCGAGCACTACACCAAAGTGCACATTCTGCTGTACACCTTCACGCTGCTGGCGGTGAGTCTGCTGCCGTACGTGATCCACATGAGCGGCGTGCTCTACCTGATTTGCGCGCTCGGTCTGGGCGCGAAGTTTCTGCAATGGGCCGTGGTGCTGTACCGTGGCACTCGGCCGCACGCGGCGATCAACACCTTCAAGTACTCTATTTGGTACTTGTTTCTGCTGTTCATCGCCCTGCTCGTAGACCACTACTTACTGTTGAACCTATGACTCGAACCCAGAAAACCGTCTTCATCCTCGTCGCCGTGATCGCGCTGATCCTCGGCCTGACCGTCAACAAAGTGCTGAGCGGCAAGGGCCAGGGCGACCCGACCGCGTTGATCGACGCCGGCATCATCCTGCTGCCGCAGAGCAGGAATCTACCGGACGTAACGATGACCGATCAGGACGGAAAACCGGTCGCGATCAATGAGTTGAAGGGTAAGTGGAGTCTGTTGTTCTTCGGCTACACCTTCTGCCCGGACATCTGCCCGACTACCCTCGCCCAACTGCGCCAGATCAAGAGTGAACTGCCGAAAGACGCCGTGGATAAGTTGCAGATCGTGCTGGTCAGCGTTGACCCGAACCGCGATAACCCGAAGCAGTTGAAGCAGTATCTGGGCTACTTTGATCCGCAGTTTGTTGGTCTGACGCCGACTTCGATTGAAGAGCTGCAGAAGGTGGCGAATGCGGTGAGTATTCCGTTTATTCCAGCGGATACCAGTAAGCCGAATTACACCGTCGACCATAGCGGCAACCTCGCGGTGATTGGCCCGGACGGGACACAGCGTGGGTTTATTCGGGCGCCGTTGAACAACGCCAAACTGGTTGCGCAACTCCCGGTCATGCTTAACCGTAAGTGACAGTTTAAAAGCCAAGAGCCCCTCACCCTAACCCTCTCCCGGAGGGAGAGGGGACTGACCTAGGTGTTTTTTCGAGTTGCGCCGACCTGCAATTGTGAGTCGAACTCAGGCTCGAAAATCTTGAAGATCGGCCCCCTCTCCCTCGGGAGAGGGCTGGGGTGAGGGGCAGCTTCACAACAGTTCCAAAGCCGAACACCAGACACAAAAAAGGGGACGCTCATGGCGTCCCCTTTTTTCGTTGCAGCAATCTAAATCAGAACGCCGGCAGCACCGCGCCTTTGTACTTCTCGGTAATGAATTTCTTCACTTCCGGGCTGTGCAGCGCAGCAGCGAGTTTCTGCATCGCGTCGCTGTCCTTGTTGTCCGGGCGGGACACGAGGATGTTCACGTACGGCGAATCATTACCTTCAATCACCAGCGCATCCTTGGACGGATCGAGCTTGGCTTCCAGCGCATAGTTGGTGTTGATCAGCGCCAGGTCGACCTGTGTCAGCACGCGCGGGATGGTCGCGGCTTCCAGTTCACGGATTTTCAGGTCTTTCGGGTTGGTCGCGATGTCTTTGACGGTCGACAGGATGTTGGTCGGATCCTTCAACGTGATCACGCCAGCCTTGGCCAGCAGCAACAGCGCACGGCCGCCGTTGGTGGCGTCGTTCGGGATCACCACGTTGGCGCCGCTTGGCAGGTCTTTCAGATCTTTGATCTTGCTCGAGTAAGCACCCAGCGGCTCCAGGTGCACACCGGTCACGGCGACCAGATTAGTGCCTTTGGCCTTGTTGAACTCATCGAGGTACGGCTGGTGCTGGAAGAAGTTGGCGTCCAGACGCTTTTCGGCGACCTGTACGTTCGGCTGAATGTAGTCGGTGAAGACCTTGACCTTCAGATCCACGCCTTCTTTGGCCAGGGCTGGCTTCACGAACTCGAGGATTTCTGCGTGCGGCACCGGAGTGGCGGCAACGGTCAGGGTTTCGGCGTGGGCCGAGAATGCTGCAACGGCAGCGAAAGCAGCGATCAGTTTTTTCATTCAGCTAACTCCTTATGAGGCGCCCGTCTGGCGCCTGCCAGCGAATGGCCGGCTCATCTGTTCAATACAAAACCGCTTATTTGCGCGAGAAATGCACGACCAAACGGTCGCCCACCATCTGCAGCACTTGCACCAGAATCAGCAGCAACACCACGGTGACGATCATCACGTCAGTCTGGAAACGCTGGTAGCCGAAACGGATCGCCAGATCACCCAGACCACCGGCGCCGACCACACCGGCCATTGCCGTGTAGGAAACCAGTGTAATCGCCGTCACCGTAATCGCTGCATAGATGCCCGGACGGGCTTCTGGCAGCAATGCGTTGAGAATGATCTGCCGCGTGGTCGCGCCCATGGCCTGGGTCGCTTCGATGATGCCGCGATCGACTTCACGCAGCGCGGTTTCCACCAGACGCGCGAAGAACGGCGTGGCACCCACCACCAGCGGCGGAATCGCACCGGCCACGCCCAGCGACGTACCCGTGATCAGCACGGTGAGCGGGATCATCACGATCAACAGAATAATGAACGGCAGCGAACGCAGGATGTTCACCGCCAACGACATGATCGCGTAGAGAACGCGGTTTTCCAGCAACTGGCGCGGGCTGCAGAGAAACAGCAACACGCCCAGCGGCAGGCCGAGCAACACGGTGAACAGCAGCGAGCCGCCGAGCATCATCATGGTGTCGTTGGTCGCCAGGCCGATTTCCAGCCAGTCGATGTTCTGGAAGAACAGCTTGATGGCTTCTATCGCGGCGTCGTAATTCTTGATTG
The DNA here is from genome assembly GCF_049959085.1 of Pseudomonas rustica. Classification (NCBI taxonomy): domain Bacteria; kingdom Pseudomonadati; phylum Pseudomonadota; class Gammaproteobacteria; order Pseudomonadales; family Pseudomonadaceae; genus Pseudomonas; species Pseudomonas rustica. The sequence continues at coordinate 5,566,836 of NZ_CP188200.1, forward strand.
CAGCGTCGAACATTTCCATTAACGCAGCACCTCCATGTGGACATCAGCGGCGGTGAAGCGGGCGAAGGCCGCTTCCATGTCGCCACCGGTGACGGCCAGGGTCAATTGCCCGTAGGGGATGTCTTTGATGCGGTCGATGCGACCGGCGAGGATGCTGTAGTCGACCCCGGTTTCCCGGGCGACGGTACCAAGCAACGGTGCGTAGGTCGCTTCGCCCTGGAACGTCAGACGGACGATACGGCCCGGCACGTGCGCGAAATCATCACGCTGCTCGCCTTCATCGACCTGCTCGTCTTCCTGGACAAAACGCTTGGTGGTCGGGTGCTGCGGATGCAGGAACACATCGGCCACCGAACCTTGCTCGACGATCACGCCAGCGTCCATCACCGCCACTTGATCGCAGACGCGACGGATCACGTCCATCTCGTGGGTGATCAGGACGATGGTCAGTTTCAGCTCGCGGTTGATCTCGGCCAGCAGTTGCAGCACCGAGGCCGTGGTCTGCGGGTCGAGGGCACTGGTGGCCTCGTCGCACAGCAGAATCTTCGGCTTGGTCGCCAGAGCGCGGGCGATGCCGACGCGCTGCTTCTGGCCGCCGGACAATTGCGCCGGGTACTTTTTGGCGTGGTCGGACAAACCAACGCGCGCCAGCAGTTCAGCCACACGCTGATTGATCTCGCTGGTCGATAATTCACCGGCCAGGGTCAGCGGCAACGCAACGTTGTCGGCGACGGTCTTGGAGGCCAACAGGTTGAAGTGCTGGAAGATCATCCCGACTTGCTGACGGAAACGGCGCAGGCCTTTGGCGTCGAGCGCGGTGACTTCTTCACCGTCGACAAAGATCTTGCCGCCGCTGGAATCTTCCAGGCGATTGATCAGACGCAGCAGGGTACTTTTTCCCGCACCGGAATGGCCGATCAGGCCGTAGACCTGACCGTTCTCAATCGAGAGACTGGTCGGGTGCAGCGCGGGAATATCCTTACCGGCGACGCGGTAAGTCTTGTGGACGTTTTGAAACTCGATCACGTAGCGAACCTTGTGGGGCGCGTTAGAAAAGGATCAGCGGTTAGCCGGGCGCGCATTTTAGCCTGTCCGTATAGAGGTTCTTAGCATTTATTTCGCAATTAACCTTCGATTTGGCAATAACAAGATCAAAGGTCATAAAAAAGGAACGCTCCGAGCGCCTCATCAGTCACTAAGTAAGCGACTTGAAAACCCTGGGTGCCGTGCCCGGGAACCACTCAAGAGTCCCCGGCAAACACGGGGTCAACCGAGGAGTTTACGACTGATGAGCAAGAAGCCTACGTCCGACAAAAGCCAGATGGCCGGAACCGATGCCCCGGATCGAGCCAACACCAACGCCAAACTCGACAGCCTGGAGAAATTCCGCTCCGACGCCACTGGCCAAGCCCTGCGCACCAATCAGGGCGTCAAGATTGCTGACAACCAGAACACCCTGAAGGCCGGCCCGCGCGGGCCATCGCTGCTTGAAGACTTCATCATGCGTGAAAAAATCACGCACTTTGACCATGAACGCATCCCGGAGCGCATCGTCCACGCGCGCGGCACTGGCGCGCATGGTTTCTTTCAGGCTTACGAGAACCATTCGACGCTGACCAAGGCCGGTTTCCTACAGGATCCGGGGAAAAAGACGCCGGTGTTTGTGCGCTTTTCCACCGTGCAGGGCCCGCGTGGTTCCGGCGATACCGTACGCGACGTGCGTGGCTTCGCGGTGAAGTTCTTCACCGATGAAGGCAACTTCGACCTGGTCGGCAACAACATGCCGGTCTTCTTCATTCAGGACGCGATTAAGTTTCCCGACTTCGTCCACGCAGTGAAACCCGAGCCGCACAATGAAATCCCTACCGGTGGCTCTGCCCACGACACCTTCTGGGATTTCGTCTCGCTGGTGCCGGAATCAGCACACATGGTCATCTGGGCGATGTCTGACCGGGCGATCCCGAAAAGCCTGCGCAGCATGCAAGGCTTCGGCGTGCACACCTTCCGGCTGATCAACGCCGAAGGCAAATCGCGCTTCGTCAAATTCCACTGGCGCCCTACTGCCGGCACTTGCTCGCTGGTGTGGGACGAGGCGCAGAAGCTTGCCGGTAAAGACACTGACTACCACCGTCGCGACCTCTGGGAAGCGATCGAGATGGGCGACTACCCGGAATGGGAACTTGGTGTGCAGATCATCGAGGAGGAAAACGAGCACGACTTCGATTTCGACATCCTCGACCCGACCAAGCTGATCCCCGAAGAAATCGTGCCGATCACGCCGCTGGGCAAAATGACGTTGAACCGTAACCCGGACAACTTCTTCGCCGAGACCGAGCAGGTTGCGTTCTGCCCTGGCCACATCGTGCCGGGCATCGACTTCTCCAATGACCCGCTGCTGCAAGGTCGGTTGTTTTCCTACACCGATACGCAAATCAGCCGACTCGGTGGGCCGAATTTTCATGAGCTGCCGATCAACCGCCCGGTCGCGCCATTCCACAACGGTCAGCGCGATGCGCAGCACCGTACGGTGATCGACAAGGGCCGTGCTTCCTACGAGCCGAACTCGATTGATGGCGGCTGGCCGAAAGAAACCCCGCCTGCCGCGCAGGACGGTGGTTTTGAAAGTTATCCAGAGCGTATCGACGCGAACAAGATCCGTCAGCGCAGCGAGTCGTTCAGCGATCACTTTTCCCAAGCGACGTTGTTCTTCAACAGCATGAGCGACCACGAGAAAGAGCACATCATCGCCGCTTACAGCTTCGAGCTGGGCAAGGTTGAACGCGAGTTCATCCGCGCGCGCGAGGTGAACGAGATTCTGGCCAACATCGATCTGGAACTGGCCAAGCGTGTCGCGGCCAACCTGGGTCTGCCTGCGCCTACCAAAGGCACGGTGGATGCACGCAAGGTGTCGTTCGATCACTCGCCAGCGTTGAGCCAGGCGAATCTGCTGCCAGAGAACATCAAAACCCGCAAAGTGGCGATCCTTGCTGCCAACGGTGTCGATGGTGCGGCGATTGATGCGATGAAGAAGGCATTGGCGGCGGAAGGTGCGCACGCCAAATTGCTCGGCCCGACTTCGGCGCCGGTGAAAACTGCGGACGGTAAAATGTTGCCTGTGGATGCTTCGATGGAAGGCATGCCGTCGGTGATTTTCGATGCGGTGTTTGTGCCGGGTGGTGCGGCGTCGGTCAAGGCGCTGAGCGGTGACGGCGTGGCGTTGCACTACGTGCTGGAGGCCTACAAGCATTTGAAGGCGATTGCGTTGCAGGGTGATGCCAAGCAGCTGCAGGATCTGCTGAAACTGGAAGCGGATGCCGGGTTGTTGCAAGGCAAGGATGTACCGGGGCTGACCAAGCCGTTCTTTGCTGCGATTGGGCAGCATCGGGTTTGGGATCGTGAGCCTAAGGCGAAAGCGATTCCAGCTTAAAAAGCAAAAGATCGCAGCCTTCGGCAGCTCCTACAGGGTGTACCTCAATCCCATGTAGGAGCTGCCGCAGGCTGCGATCTTTTTACGGTTTACGCGGACTCAAAACCATCTGCGCCGGCACCGTGCGCACGATCTGCTTCTCGATTTTCAGATCAAAATCCGGGTTGAGCTTCTTAACCCGCTTGGTCAGCAACGTCGACAACCAAGGATAATCATTCGTCCGTGGTGCCTGAATCGTCACCCCACACTCATAATTCACCACATCGGCGGCGATCGCATCCAGTTGGCGGCGAAGTTTGTGGCTATCGGTGATGTTCAGCGCAACCGTGGTGCTCTCGGCGGTCGGATCGATCACCTTGGCTTTCGGCTTGGCCTCAGCGGCCAGCAGCGCTGCTTCAGCCTTCTCCAGCTCAGCCTTGCGCGCTTCAGTAATCGCGCCGTTGACGCCACCGGTCAGCGCCGGCGCTTTCGGCATCAGCACGCGGGCACGGCTCAGCGCCGTAGCGGCGGCATTCACATCACCCTTCTGCAACACGATCTGGCTGCGACGCAGATACGCTTCGGCCAATTGCCGCTGGTATTGCTCAAGGGATTGATCATTGGGAGTTTCTTTCTGCAAAGCGGCCAATTGGTCTTCAGCGGTGGCCAATTCGCTGCTGGCCAGGCTTTGCTCCAGCTGTGTGATGGCCGTAGCCCGCGCATCGGGGGTTTCAACCACCGGTGGGGTACTTTGGCAGGCGCCCAGTAGCACTGAAAATGCGACAAGGAGCAGATAACGGGAGGCGAACGGCTTCATTCCTGCGACTCTCTATTTGCGCAAAAAGCGGCCAAGTCTACACCCCACGATGGGGCAGAACAAAACTCAGCAGAAACAGTGCGGCCGCCGTCACAACGATTGACGGGCCTGCCGGGGTGTCCTTGAACCATGACAAAGCAAGGCCGCCACACACCGCGACCATACCCAGCAGGCTCGCGCCGACCGCCATTTGCTCCGGCGATCGGGCGTGACGCTGTGCCGCAGCCGCCGGAATGATCAGCAGTGAAGTAATCAGCAACACACCGACGATTTTCATCGCCACCGCAATCACCACCGCAATCAACAACATCAGCGCCATGCGCAGGCCAGCGACCGGCAGGCCTTCGACCTTGGCCAATTCTTCGTGCACGGTGATCGCCAGCAATGGCCGCCACAACGTCACCAGCAACACCAGCACCGCCGCGCTGCCGCCGAGGATCCACGCCAGATCAGTCGGGCTGATCGCCAGCAGGTCGCCGAACAGATAGGCCATCAGGTCGATCCGCACTTCATGCATGAAGCTTAGTACCACCAGGCCGAGAGAGAGCGTGCTCGGTGCGAGAATTCCCAAAAGCGTGTCAGACGCCAGCGGTTGGCGCTGTTGCAAAGTCACCAAAAGCACCGCCAGCAGCAGGCAGCCTACGGTAACCGCGACCGTCGGGCTGACATCCAGCAAAAAGCCCAGCGCCACACCGAGCAGCGCGGCGTGGGACAGGGTGTCGCCGAAATAGGCCATGCGCCGCCAGACCACGAACGAACCCAGCGGACCTGCAACGATCGCCAGCGCCAGACCTGCAAGCAGGGCATACAACAGAAAATCAGCCATGCTTGCAGTTGTCTCCGTGAACGTGAGGTTGGCCAATCACCGGCCCTTTGACCACCGAACCGTGCAGGTCGTGAGCGTGATCGTGATGGTGGTGATAGACCGCCAGGCTCTGCGCGTTCTTGCCGAACAGCTCGACAAACGCCGGATCGCCGCTGACCTGCTCGGGATGCCCGGAGCAGCAGACGTGACGGTTGAGGCAGACCACCTGGTCGGTAGTGCTCATCACCAGATGCAAATCGTGGGACACCATCAGCACGCCGCAGCCATGGCGATCGCGCAGACGTGTGATCAGGCTGTACAACTCGGCTTGCCCAGCGACGTCGACGCCTTGCACCGGCTCGTCGAGCACCAGCAATTCCGGCTCGCGCAGCAATGCCCGCGCCAGCAATACGCGCTGCATTTCACCGCCGGAAACGCTTTGCACCGGGCTGTCGATGACGTGCTCGGCGCCGACTTCTTTCAACGCGGCCAGCGCACGCGGACGGTCAACGCCTGGCACCAGACGCAGAAAGCGCAGCACCGACAGCGGCAAGGTCGGATCGACGTGGAGTTTTTGCGGCATGTAGCCGACGCGCAGTTTCGGCTTGCGCCAGACGCTGCCGCTGTTCGGTTTCAACAGCCCGAGCACGGCGCGCACCAGCGTGGTCTTGCCGGCGCCGTTGGGGCCGATCAGTGTAACGATCTGCCCCGGCTCGACGCTCAGCTCGATGTTGTCCAGGACGGTCTGCCCGGCAAACGTGACGGCGACCTGTTCCAGACGGATCAGCGCATTGCTCATCAAGCCCCCTGGCAACCGGAGCACAGACCGACGACTTCGACGGTCTGCGCTTCGACGATGAAACCAACGTCTTTGGCGCTGTTGATGATCGCGTCGCTGATCACTTTTTGCTCAAGTTCGATGGCGGCGTGGCATTCGCGGCAAATCAAGAACTGGCCCTGATGCGCGTGCTCCGGATGGACGCAGCCTACGAAGGCGTTGAGCGAAGAGATGCGGTGCACCAGGCCGTTTTCCAGGAGGAAGTCCAGCGCACGGTACACGGTTGGCGGCGCGGCGCGGCGGCCATCCTGCTCGCTGAGCACGGCGAGAATGTCGTAGGCGCCCAGCGGCTTGTGGCTTTGCCACACCAATTCCAGCACCCGGCGGCGCAACGCGGTCAGGCGCAAGCCTTTCTGGGCGCACAAGGTATCGGCCTCGGACAAAGCGCTGTGCACGCAATGAGAGTGGTCGTGGGGACGGCTGGCAATCGGTGTAATAGGCATGGGCGGCGACGAGTTTTGATAGAGACGTTATTATGTTACCCGTTCTCGCCTCCTTGAGTGGTCATCGTGTCCCGACTTTTTTCTGTTTTTGTGGCTTTTGTCGCCAGTTTTCTGCTGATCGGTTCGGCTCAGGCCGAGGTCAAAGTCCTCACCAGCATCAAGCCGTTGCAGCTGATTGCAGCGGCCGTGCAGGACGGTGTGGCGATTCCCGAAGTGCTGCTGCCGCCGGGTGCCTCGCCACACAATTACGCGCTGCGGCCATCCGACGTACGGAAGGTGCAATCGGTGGATCTGCTTTACTGGATCGGCCCGGACATGGAAGGTTTCCTGCCGCGCGTGCTGAACGGTCGTACGCTGCCGAGCGTGGCGGTGCAGGATCTGCCAGGTATGAAGCTGCGCCGTTTCGCTGAAGACAGCCATTCCCACGCCGAAGACGCCGACGAGCATGATCACGATCACCGCCCAGGCACACTGGATGCGCATTTGTGGCTGTCGCCGGTGAATGCGCGAGTGATCGCCGACAAGATGGCCGCAGACCTCAGCGCTGCCGACCCGGCGAATGCCGAGCGCTATCAGAGCAATGCCAAGGCGTTTGATGAGCGTCTGGATGCATTGGATCAGCGCTTGAAGCAGCGTCTGGCCAGCGTAGAAGGCAAGCCGTACTTCGTCTTTCACGAGGCGTTTGATTACTTTGAAGAGGCTTACGGCCTGAAGCACACCGGGGTGTTCAGCGTGGCCGCCGAAGTGCAACCGGGCGCGCAGCATGTCGCAGCGATGCGCAAGCGTTTGCAGGAAGTGGGCAAGACTTGTGTGTTCAGCGAGCCACCGTTGCGTCCGCGTCTGGCCGAAACCTTGGTCGCTGGCCTGCCAGTGAAACTGGCTGAGCTGGATGCGTTGGGCGGGTACACCCCGGCGACGGCTCAGGGCTATGAGCAGGTGTTGGAAAAGTTGGGTAATGATTTGGCCGGGTGCCTGGAATCTCTGTAAACCCATAGAAAAAAGATCGTCCGAACGCGGCCCGAGCCTTCGGCAGCTCCTACAGGTGATTTCATGTAGGAGCTGCCGAAGGCTGCGATCTTTAGATCTTAAAGCGCGAAAGGCAACGGTGTGTGCACCTGCTGCCGCTGCGCCAATTTCTGCTCAAACTCTTTTGGATCGTGAATCAACACGTCCTGCCCGGCAAACTGCTCCGCCGCGATCAACCGCGACAGCCAGAACCGCACACACGCCACCCGCAGCATCGTTGGCCACAACTCAGCCTCCGCCGCCGTGAACGGCCGTAGCGCCGCATAAGCGCCAAGGAATGCGCGGGCACGCGGGCCATCGATCAAACCTTCTTCATCCGAACACCAGTCGTTCAAGGCAATCGCCACGTCGTACAACATCGGCCCTGAGCAGGCGTTGTAGAAGTCGATCAGCCCGGTCAGGTGCGTGCCTTCGAACATCGCGTTATCGCGAAACAAATCCGCATGAATGTTCGCCCGAGGCAGCGCGAGAATCTTCTCTTTACGCTCGCTGATTTCATCCAGCGCCTTTTGCAGCAAGGCCCGTGGCTCATCGCTCAGGTGTGAGAGAAATTCATTGCCCTCCTCCAGCATCCAGTCGAGGCCACGATCAGTCTTGCGCTTGATCATGCGCTCGCCCTGCGTCGCCAGGTGCAGATGCGCCTGCAATTCGCCGACCTGCACGCAATGCTGGGCATTGGCGACCTTGATGTGCTTGCCCGACAGGCGCGGTTGCAGCAGCGCCGGTTTGCCTTTCAGCTCACGTAACGCCACGCCGTCTGTGGTGCGCAGTGCGTACGGCACCGGCAGATCAGCTTCGTGGAGCACGTCGAGCAGGTCGATGAAGAACGGCATCTCCTGCACCGGGCCGCGTTCAACCAGGGTCAGGACAAATTCGCCCTGCTCCAGGCTGATAAAGAAATTGGTGTTTTCGCTGCCGGCGGCGATCCCCTGGAAATCAAGCAGACGGCCTAGCCCGTAAGGGGCGAGAAAGGTTTCCAGCTCGGGCCGAGCCAGGGGCGTGAACACAGACATGTTTTAACTGCCAGTACGGGCGCCGCCAATTGCGGCGCCGGGTGAATTAAAAACTTACTTCCATTCGAAAATCTTCCATGACGGAATCAGCATATCCGGCTGATCCGAGCGGATGAAGTTGGCATCCGTCCCGTCGGCACGCACCAGAAAGTATGGCGGAAAGCCTTTCTGGGTCACTTTGATCGCATAGAGGAAACCGTTCTGGCGGTACTCCTGAATGGTCTTGTCGCCTTCCGTGCGGATGGTAACTTCCGGCTCCCCTGTCGGTGCATCATCCGCCGCCATCGCGGCCAACGGTGAGGCAGCAATCAGACCGACCAGCAGCAAGCGATTTAACGTACGCATGATAACCTTGTCCCTTTGTCGTCAACGGTCCCGCTATTCTAGCGCCGGACCCGCCGAAAAGGTTGATCCTGCTCATGAGCCAAGCCCCCCTCGTCCTGGTGGACGGTTCGTCTTACCTGTACCGCGCCTTTCACGCGCTGCCACCACTGACCACTTCCAAAGGCCTGCCGACCGGTGCGGTCAAAGGCGTGCTGAACATGCTCAAGAGTCTGCGCAAGCAGTACCCGGACAGCCCGTTCGCCGTGGTGTTCGACGCCAAGGGTGGGACATTTCGCGATGAGATGTACGCCGAATACAAAGCCAATCGCCCAAGCATGCCCGACGACATGCGCGTGCAGATCGAGCCGTTGCACCAGAGCGTGATCGCCCTCGGTTTCCCGCTGCTGTGCGTGGAAGGCGTCGAGGCCGATGACGTGATCGGCACCCTCGCCCGCAGCAGCGCGGCGGCGGATCGTCCGGTGATCATCTCCACCGGCGACAAGGACATGGCGCAACTGGTCGATGGCCACATTACCTTGGTCAACACCATGTCCGGTAGCTCGATGGACGTGGAAGGCGTGAAGGAGAAATTCGGCGTCGCACCGGAGCAGATCATCGATTATCTGGCGCTGATGGGCGATTCGTCCGACAACATTCCGGGCGTTCCAGGCATCGGCCCGAAGACCGCTTCCGGCTTGCTGGTCGGCGTCAACGGTGGCCTCACCGAGTTGTACGCCAATCTCGACATCGTCCCGACCCTGCCGATTCGCGGCGCGAAAACCCTGCCGGCCAAGCTCGAAGAGCACAAGGAGATGGCATTCCTCTCCTATCAACTGGCGACGATCAAGATCGACGTGCCGCTGGACGTCGAACTCGACGATCTGCAAATGGGCGCAGAAGACCCGGCCAAGCTCTACGAGCTGTACTCGCTGCTGGAATTCAAAAGCTGGATCAATGATCTGGATCGCGACGCCAAACGCCTGGAATTGAGCGCGGCCAGCGAGCCTGCGCCGGCTGGCGATCTTTTCAGCGCGCCAGACATCGAAACTCCTGCTGCTCCGACCGAAGCGGCGTACGAAACCATCCTCGATCAGGCACGTTTTGATGTCTGGCTGGAAAAACTCAATAACGCCAAACTGTTCGCCTTCGACACCGAAACCACCGGCATCGACGCGCAGCAGGCGCAACTGGTCGGTCTGTCGTTCGCCGTGCAGGCCAACGAGGCCGCGTACATTCCGCTGACCCACTCCTACATCGGCGTGCCAGAGCAGCTCGATCGCGACACCGTGCTGCGTGCACTCAAGCCGATTCTGGAAGATCCGAGCAAGCTCAAGGTCGGCCAGCACGCCAAGTTCGACATGAATATTCTGGCCAACTGCGCCATCGGTGGTGATCAGAGCCAAGGCATCACCGTGCGCGGCATCGCCTTCGACACGATGCTTGAGTCCTACGTGCTCAACTCCACCGCCACCCGCCACGACATGGACAGCCTCGCGCAGAAGTATCTGGATCACACCACCGTGAGCTTCCAGGACATCGCCGGCAAAGGCGCCAAGCAGCTGACTTTCGACCAGATCGCCTTGGAACAGGCCGGGCCGTACGCCGCCGAAGACGCTGACATCACGTTGCGTTTGCACCAGACTTTGTTCGAAAAGCTCAGCGCGATCCCGAGTCTGGCCAGCGTGCTGACCGACATCGAAATCCCGTTGGTGCCGGTGCTGGCGCGCATCGAACGCCAGGGCGCGTTCGTTGACGCGGAGCTGCTCGGCATCCAGAGCATCGAGTTGGGCAACAAAATGGTCGCGCTGGAGCGCGAAGCGTTCGAGATCGCCGGTGAAGAATTCAACCTCGGCTCGCCGAAGCAGTTGGGCGTGATTCTTTACGAGAAACTCGGTCTGCCAGTGCTGAAGAAGACCGCCAAGGGTCAGCCGTCCACCGCTGAAGAAGTGTTGGCGAAACTCGCTGAAGACGATCACCGCTTGCCGAAGGTGCTGATGGAGCACCGCTCGATGAGCAAGCTGAAAAGCACTTACACCGATCGCCTGCCGGAGCAGATCAACCCGCGTACCGGGCGTATCCACACTTCGTATCATCAGGCGGTAGCGTCGACCGGTCGCTTGTCCTCCAGCGATCCCAACCTGCAGAACATTCCGGTGCGTACCGCTGAAGGCCGCCGTATCCGTCAGGCGTTCGTCGCGCCGAAAGGCTACAAACTGCTGGCAGCGGACTATTCGCAGATCGAACTGCGGATCATGGCGCACCTGTCCAAGGACGAAGGCCTGATGAACGCCTTCCGCAACAATCTCGACGTGCACACCGCCACCGCTGCCGAAGTGTTCAAGGTCGAACTGCACGAAGTCAGCTCCGATCAGCGCCGTGGCGCCAAGGCGATCAACTTCGGCCTGATTTACGGCATGGGCGCGCAGAAGCTCGGCAAGGACATCGGCGTCGACACCAAGACTGCCAAGGCTTACATCGACACTTACTTCGCCCGTTATCCGGGGGTTCGCGAGTACATGGATCGCACCCGCGCGCAGGCAGCGGATCAGGGTTATGTCGAGACGTTCTTTGGTCGTCGTCTGTATTTGCCGGAGATCAACTCGAACAAGCCGCAGGAACGCGCTGCCGCCGAGCGCACGGCGATCAACGCGCCGATGCAGGGCACGGCTGCCGATATCATCAAGAAAGCCATGGTGGCTGTTGATGAATGGCTGGCGACGTCCGGGCTGGACGCTCGCGTCATCCTGCAGGTACACGATGAATTGGTGCTGGAGGTTCGCGAGGATCTGGTCGAGCAGGTCAGCGCCGAAATCCGCGTGCACATGAGCGAAGCGGCGAAACTGGATGTACCGCTGCTGGTCGAAGTGGGTGTGGGCAACAATTGGGATGAGGCTCACTGAGCCATTTGATGCCGGTCGCCGCGACATAGCGTCGCGGCAGACCTGATAAATCCTGCTTATTTCGAAAAGCGCTTGGGGTTATTCCAAAGCTTTTTGAAAATAATCTGAACTAATCTGGAAGGTCACTACTCAGAGTTACTGAATGGCTGGTGAAGCCCTTCAATGCTCCTATGTTGTGTTAAGTGTTGGCAGATATCTGAACCCCGCCCTAGCGGTTCGGAACTTAAACCCCGGAATTTCTCCCTCCCCAATGAAATCCGGGGCTTTTTTTGCCCAAAATTTGTCTGTAGCGCGTTCATGCTGCGTTGAAAGCGCAGCTCAAATGCTCATTTAGGTCCCCTAAACTCCGCTTTTCACTGCCCTTTCGCCTTGCCTGAACACACTACAAACAAATTTCCATATCCCGACTTACTCGGCTGCCGCCTCGGCGCCTTTGTCAGCCAGTTCCATCCAGCCGGCCAGTACAGTGTAGGCCTCTTCCAGACCCATGCGTTTTGGTGCGGAGAACAGTTGGATGGTGACTTGATCGCCCCAGCCTTTGCGAATTTCCGACTGCACTTTGAGCAGGGTGTTTTTGGCTGCGCCGTAGGTCAGTTTGTCGGCCTTGGTCAGCAGGATGTGCATCGGCATGCCGGCCGCAACGGCCCAGTCGAGCATCAGCAGGTCGAAGTCGGTCATTGGATGACGGATGTCCATCATCAAAATCAAACCCTTCAAACTCTCGCGGCCACCGAGGTAAGCCTCAAGGTGACGCTGCCAGTGCATCTTCAGCGGGATCGGTACTTTTGCATAACCGTAGCCCGGCAGGTCGACCAGACGGCGATCTTCGTCTAGCTTGAAGAAGTTCAACAGCTGTGTGCGACCCGGCGTTTTCGAGGTGCGCGCCAGGCTGGCGTGAGTCAATGTGTTCAGCGCGCTGGATTTACCGGCGTTGGAACGGCCGGCAAACGCTACTTCGAAGCCTTCGTCGTCAGGGCATTGATCGACTTTGGCGGCACTGAGCATGAACGTGGACTGTTGGCACAGGCCGAGGATGGGATTCTTGAGTTGCATGGGATTTCCGATGTGGGCGGCGCCGGGATTGGGCGCGGAACGCGGTGTCGCTTCCGTTTCAGTGACGCCAGTATATAATGCCGCAGATTTTGTGTGTGCTTTGTCCCAGCGAAGGATGAAGTTCACGAGAGCGACAGACTTTGATTGCGCATTAGAACGCAGAACGCTCTCAACCCTGAAAAGGTCGTTTTATGACGAAATGGCTGCTGGCTGCCGGAGTCTTGATGCCGCTTTACAGCGCACAGGCTACACAGGATCCGGAAGCTGTGTACAACCGTGTTTGTGGTGCCTGTCATTCCGGCCAACTACCCATGGCGCCCAAAAGAGGCGATCAGGAAGCTTGGACGCCGAGGTTGGCGAAAGGTATGGAGACGCTGGTGCAACACGTGACCCAGGGTTTCAAGGCGATGCCGCCGCGTGGTTTGTGCATGGACTGCAGTGCCGAGGATTACCAAGCCATCATCCTTTGGATGAGCGAGTAAACCCGGTCCATAACTTAACCCTTAGCCGTAGTTGGATTAGCTGATGAACAAATTGATCGTGAGTCTGCTGTTGACCGTGGGAATCTCAGGCTTCGCCCATGCTGCCGGTGATGCCGCAGCGGGCCAGGCAAAAGCCGCCGTTTGCGGAGCCTGCCATGGCCCGGACGGCAACAGCATGGCGCCAAACTTTCCAAAACTGGCCGGTCAAGGTGAACGCTACCTGACCAAGCAACTGCACGACATCAAGTCGGGCAAGCGCACCGTTCTGGAAATGACCGGCTTGCTGACCAACCTGAGCGATCAGGATCTGGCCGACATCGCCGCCTACTTCGCCAGCCAGAAAGGCAGCGTCGGCGCCGCCGATCCGAAGATCGTCGCTCGCGGTGAAGCGCTGTTCCGTGGCGGCAACCTCGCCAAAGGCCTGCCAGCCTGCACCGGTTGCCACTCGCCGAATGGCGCCGGCAACGCCGCTGCCGGCTTCCCGCACCTGGGTGGCCAACACGCTCAATACATCGCCAAGCAGCTGAGCGATTTCCGCAAGGAAGAAGGCGGCCGTACCAACGACGGCGACACCATGACCATGCAGACTATCGCCAAGCGCTTGAGTGACGAAGACATCGCAGCGGTCTCCAGCTACATTCAGGGTCTGCACTAAGCGCGCCGGATCGGGCGTTGAGCGAGGCTTAAGATCAAAAGATCGCAGCCTTCGGCAGCTCCTACAGGGGGGTTGCGTGATCCAATGCTGGAGTTGATATCTCCTGCAATGTTAACGCTCGATTAATCCGTCGCAGCAAGTATAAAAAGGGTGGCTTTGGCCGCCCTTTTTTGTGGCCGCTGCCGTTACACTACAGAACTCATGCCCGCCAGGATCTGTCTGAAAACAGGTCGCGCGAGGCGACCAAAATTGTCCAGGAGTAAAGCATGCGTAATCTGATCATCAGCGCCGCTCTCGTCGCTGCCAGCCTGTTCGGCGTCACCGCCCAAGCCGCCGAAGCCCCAGCCGCCCCTTATGTGGAACTGGCCAACCCGGTACCGGTTGCAGAGCCTGGCAAGATCGAAGTGGTCGAGCTGTTCTGGTACGGCTGCCCGCACTGCTACGCCTTTGAGCCAGTGATCAACCCGTGGGTTGAAAAACTGCCGTCCGACGTTAACTTCGTGCGTATCCCGGCGATGTTCGGCGGCCCGTGGGACGCTCACGGCCAAATGTTCCTGACCCTGGAAGCGATGGGTGTCGAGCACAAGGTTCACGCGGCGGTTTTCGAAGCCATCCAGAAACAACACAAAAAGTTGACCGACAAGAACGAGATGGCTGACTTCCTCGCCACCCAAGGCGTGGACAAGGACAAGTTCCTCGCCACTTTCGACTCGTTCGCCATCAAAGGTCAGATCGTAAAAGCTCGCGAACTGGCCAAGAAGTATGAAATCACTGGCGTTCCAACCATGATCGTCAACGGCAAGTACCGCTTTGACATCGGCTCTGCCGGTGGTGCCGAACAAGCGCTGCAACTGGCTGACCAACTGGTCGCCAAAGAGCGAGCGGCAACCAAGGCTGCAGCCAACTAAGCGCCGCCCCCGCCATGCGCCGCTGGAAGTCTGAACGCATCGTTGGCCTACATGACCCGCAGGTCAACGAGCATCACCTGGAGTCCACGGGCTTGCCCGCAGACCAACGTCTGCGCCTGCTCAGTTTCAATATCCAGGTGGGCATCAGCACCGAGCGCTATCGGCATTACCTGACCCGTAGCTGGCAGCACCTGCTGCCGCACAACGGTCGCTCAGGCAATCTGCAAAAGATCGGCGACCTGCTCGGCGACTTCGATCTGGTCGCCTTGCAGGAAGCCGATGGCGGCAGCCTGCGTTCGGGCTACGTCAATCAGGTCGAACACCTGGCCCAGCTCGGCGCCTTCCCTTACTGGTATCAACAACTCAATCGCAATCTCGGCCGACTGGCCCAGCACAGCAACGGCGTGCTCAGTCGGCTGAAACCGTCGGCGATTGAAGATCACCCGCTGCCCGGCCCGAAAGGTCGTGGCGCGATTCTGCTGCGCTTCGGCGAAGGCCCGGAAGCGCTGGTGGTGGTGATGATGCACCTGGCCCTTGGCGCGCGAACCCGCTGCCTGCAACTGGCCTATATTCGTGAACTGATCGGTGGCTACAAACACCAGGTGTTGATGGGCGACATGAACACCCACGCCAGCGATCTGCTACAACATTCTCCGTTACGCGATCTCGGCCTGCTGGCCCCGCAGGTGGAAGCGACATTCCCCAGCTGGCGTCCTCAGCGTTGCCTTGATCATATTTTGCTCAGCCCGACCCTGACCCTGGAAAAGGTCGAAGTGCTGGCGCATCCCATTTCCGATCACCTGCCGGTCGCGGTAGAGATTCGTCTGCCGGGTTCGCTCACGGCTGATGCATTGCCCGCGTTGAGTCCTGACCCTCGCGGAACCCCTGAATGAGCGACGACGCCCAGCGCTGGAAAGAGAAATACCTCAAAAGCATCGAACAACAGGACAAACTCGAACGCCGCTGGGCCGCCAGGCTCGACCTGCTGCGTCGCGGGCTGGTGCGCAGCACATTGGCCGCCGAAGGCACCGACAAAGTCGTTGATCAGTGCATGAAAGAGATGCGCGACGTGGTGCGCACCGACGACATGGACGCCGGCCTCGCCGCCCTGCTACCGCGTCTGGAAAAAGCCGTGCTCGACTCCGAGCAACGCCGCGAAACCCGCATCGATCAGGTCAGCACCGCGCTGACAGCGCTGGTGACGCAACTGCAAGCCTTGCCGTTGCCTCGCGAAGTCGCGCAACCGCTGAAAAAATTCGCCAAGCAACTGGATGGCCGCGTCGGTTCAGCGCGGGAAATGCCGCTGCTGCTGAGTGAGCTCAGTGGTTTGCAGGGTAAAGCGTTGAGTCAGTTGGACGCGCCTGCCGAACCTGAGCGACCAGGATTGTTGCAGCGTCTGTTTGGCGGTCGTGACAGCGATGAAGCGCCGACACCAGAAGCGCCCGCGCCGGTTCAAGCTGCTCAACCGGTTGCTGCACCCGAACCGATTGCGCCTGCCGCAACCATTGAACCGGTAAAAGCTGCGCCTCCGATCCAGGAAGCCCCTTGCGTTGCGATCACTGAAACACCCGCTACGGCGATTCAGGCAGAACCGGACGTCTTCGCCTTCGTACCGCCAACCGTCGCCAGCGAAGCCGTCAGCGCTCCAGCAGAAGTCATCGCCGTCGAGCCGGAACCGCAGGTCATTGCCGCCCCTGCCCCCCACGTTGCCTTCAACCCCGACGAACTGATCCACCACAGCGATCCGTCCCCGCTGATCCTCGACAGCCTGCCGCTGCCCGAACCCATCGCCCAGGCACTGGCCGCGATCGACCCGGAACAACCCGAGCAAGATATTCTCTTTTCTCTGCCGGACACCCCGGAGCCGTCCTACAGCTCCGTGGCCAAACACATCGAAGACACCCTGATCGGTCTGCTCGACGACCTGACCCTGCCCGAACGCCATCGTCCGCAAGCCGAGGCGATGCGCGAGCGGCTGAAACACGGCTTGAACTGGTACGAACTGATCCCGATCCTCGACGATCTGGCGACGTTGATGCTGGCGATCACTGACAGCGGCCAGCACGAATTCGAAGCCTATCTGCAACAACTCAACGAACGCCTCGAAGCGTTTCAAAGCAATCTGCAAGCCGCCAGTGACGGCCATGCCGACAACAGCTCGGCGGCGCGGGCGATGGACACGCAAATTCGCGAGCAAGTCGATGGTTTGCAGACCAGCGTGCAGGAAGCGGCGGATCTGGATGACCTCAAGCAAGTGCTGGAGAACCATTTGGAAGGCCTGCTCGGCACCATGGATCAGCACCAGAAGCAGCGCGACGCCCGCGAGCAGGAAGTGGCGACGCGGCTCAAAGGCCTGTCCGAGCGCGTGGCGCACATGGAACAGGAAGCCCAAGGCTTCCGCGAACACCTTGAGGAACAACGCCAGAAAGCCCTGATCGACCCGCTCACCGGCCTGCCCAACCGCGCCGCGTGGAGCGAACGCCTTGAGCACGAAATCAAGCAGTGGCAGCAGCACGGCAACACCCTGAGCCTGGCGATGCTCGATCTCGATCACTTCAAGCGCATCAACGACAACTACGGCCACTTGGCCGGCGACAAGGTGCTGAAAATCATCGCCATCGTATTGCGCAAACGCCTGCGCGGTTCCGATTTCATTGCCCGTTTTGGCGGTGAAGAGTTTGTGCTGTTGCTGCCAGCCACGCCGCCAGCGCTCGGCGCGAAACTGTTGGAAACGCTGCGCGCAGCGATCGAGGCCTGCCCGTTCCACTTCAAGGGCGAACGCGTGACCATCACCATTTCCATGGGACTGGCATCGTTCAAGGCCGGAGAACACAGCGATCTGGTGCTGAAAAGAGCCGATCAGGCGCTGTACCGGGCGAAAAATGCAGGACGAAATCGGGTCGAGCTCGGCTGAGCAATTTGTTCCATTTTGTTTAAATCCGCCCGCTGACCGTCGAGACGCAAGGCAGTACGTTACACTGTTGCATTACTGTCTTGCGTGTATTGCCCTCAGCCATGAAATTTTTTGCCCTCCTCGCGTCGCTGCTCGTTCTGGCCGGTTGTGCCAGCGCCCCGCGTTACGACACCAGCCACCCTTCGGCCAATTACGACAGCCGCATTCAGTTCGTGATCGTCCATTACACCTCGGCTTCGCTGGAGCGTTCGCTGCAACTGCTGACCCACGGCGAAGTCAGCAGCCATTACCTGATCAGCGATGACAAGAACGCGACCGTCTACAAGCTGATGGATGAAAACCAGCGCGCCTGGCACGCCGGCGAAAGCCAATGGCAGGGCCGCACCTGGCTCAACTCCAGCTCGATCGGCATCGAAATCGTTAACCCGGGCTTCAAAGACACGCCAACCGGCCGCCTCTGGTATCCGTACAGCGAAGCGCAGATCCAAGGGCTGATCGCCCTGCTCAAAGACATCAGCAAACGCAACGGCATCAGCCCGCGCCACATCATCGGCCACAGCGACATCGCGCCGTTGCGCAAACTCGATCCGGGCCCGCTATTTCCGTGGAAACGTCTGGCGGCCGAAGGCCTCGGCCTGTGGCCGAACGAACAAGCGGTGGCGCGCCAGCAGGCGCTGTTCAACAGCGGCGAACTGCCAAGCATCAGCTGGTTCCAGGGGCAACTCGCGCACCTTGGTTACGACACGCCGCAGACCGGCGAACTCGACGTCGCCACCCGTCATGTCCTCGCCGCGTTCCAGATGCACTACCGCCCTTCGCGCTTCGATGGCACCCCGGATGCGCAAACGGCGGCGCTGTTGTTGGTACTTAATCAGACAAAATAATGACGCCCGCCCGACGGTCAGGGCGAAATCGCAATCAGCAGCTATAACTCATTGGTAATTCTTCGGATATTCCATATGGTTGCTACCCGAGAGACGCTGCGTAGCTGGTTTTATCGCCCTTGGTTTTTGGCGACGATCGCGGCTGTCCTCAGTGCCAGCCTGCTGATCGCCGGCGGTATGTTCTTTGCGATGCATCAGATTGAGCAAAGCGAAAGCCGCGAAATGAACGCGCAAGGCGAACGTTTCCTCGCCCGCCTCGAACAATTGTTCGGCCAGTTGCGGGAAAGTCTCGACGACCTCGAAGCACAGCCGTTGCGCAGTTGTGACGGCGACATGATTGCCACCCTGCAGCAAGTCACCTTCAACTATCGCTTCGTCTATGAAGCCGCCTACAGCGACGGCACCCGAACCTGTTCCAATCGTCCGCGTCAGGAAGGTTTGACGGTTGCTCGCCAACCCGACATCAAAGGCCCGACCTACAGCTATTGGCTGAACACCACCACCGAACCCGATGAAAACCGCGCCGCACTGATGCTGGGTCGCGGCAATTTTCGCGTGGCCACTTCGCGCGGGCATCTGACCGACATGGTCGACCTGTCACCCGGCAGCAGCCTGCTGGTGGTGCTCGATCATGGCACTCGGGCGATCCCGGTACTCGGCACGGCGCAGGCCTGGCCGCCAACCGAGCACTGGCCACCGAAAAACCGCGAAGCACTGCAAGTCACGCAAACTCGCCTCGTCTACCGCATGCCCACCGATAACCCGGAATATCAATTGGTGCTGATCTCGCCGCGCAGCGGCATGCACATTCCCGCCGTCTGGTGGTGGATGGTGCCAGCCTGCCTCTTGCTCGGCGCACTGGCCGGGTTCCTGGTGTTTTTGCTGGTGCGCCAGCGTCAGTCGATAGACGCCGAGCTGCACGGCGCGATTCGCCGTGGCGAGTTGCAGGTGCTCTATCAACCGATCTTCGACCTCGACAGTCGCAACTGCGTCGGCGCTGAAGCCTTGCTTCGTTGGCGGCGCCCGGACGGCACGCTGACCAGCCCTGACCTGTTTATCCCGATGGCGGAGAACACCGGACAGATCAGGCAGATGACCGACTTCGTCCTCCAGCGATTGCTGGAGCAGCTCGGTCAGCTCCTGCGCGCCAACCCACAGCTGTACATCTCGGTGAACCTCGCAGCGTGCGACGTGATGGTGCCGCGCATCGGCCAGGTCATGGCGCGCCTGCTGACATTGCACCGGGTGGCCGCGCGGCAGATTGCTTTCGAAGTGACTGAACGTGGATTGATCGATGTGGTGGTGGCGCGGGAAAACCTGCAAGCCCTGCGCGATGTCGGCCACCAAGTGCTGATCGACGATTTCGGCACTGGCTATTGCAGCCTCGCCTACCTGCAAACCCTGCCGGTGGACTGCCTGAAAATCGACAAAGCCTTTATCGACGCACTCGGCCATGACGCCGCCAGCAGCGGCGTTGCCCCGCACATCATTCACATGGCGCAGGCGCTGGATCTGAAGGTGATTGCCGAAGGCATCGAGCTGGAATCGCAAGCCGAGTTGCTCAGCAGCGAAGGGGTGAAATTTGGTCAGGGCTGGCTGTTCGCTCATGCCTTGAGCGCGGTGCAGTTTATCGAACTGATCACCCGTGGCCGACGACTCGCTGGCCGTCGCATGGATGACGAAGCCTAGACTGCCAACGCCATGTAGAACTGCGTGCCCTGCCCCGGCCGTGAATACACGCCCATGCGCCCGCCATGCAGCTGGACGATTTCCTTGCACAGCGCCATACCAAGCCCGGCGCCGCCCTTCTTGCGCCCGACCTGCACGAACGGTTCGAAGATCCGCCCCTGCTGGCCGTAGGCAATCCCTTCGCCGTTGTCTTCGACGCTGATGATCACCCGCTCGCCATGTCGACGGGCCTGCAAACGGATCTGGCCGTCGCGGGCGGTATGGCGCAAGGCGTTGTCGATCAGGTTGTCGAGCACGCGATCGAGTTGCGCCTGATCGGCTTGCAAACGCGGCAACGGGCCTTGCAACTCGACATTGAGGGCAATGCCCTTCGCCGCCGCCGAATCGGCGAACCGCAGCTGCGCCTGCTCGAGCAAATCTTCGATGGAGCACGGTGCCAGCGTGAGTTTCTGCAAACCGTTCTGGTAGCGCGAAAAGTTGAGCAAGTCGTTGATCAACTGCATCAGGCGCTGCATTTCTTCGTTCACGGTGTCGAGCAGATCAGCCTCGCGCGACTCCGGCGGAAATTTCGCCCGTTCGCGGAACAGGCCGAACGCCATGTGCATGCCGGTGACCGGCGTGCGCAATTCGTGGGAAGCACGCAAGACGAACTCACTGCGCACCCGCTCGAACGCACGCTGCTCGGTGACGTCGTGCAGCACCATCACCGCGCCGAGGATATGCCCTTGGGTGTGGCTGACCGGTGTCAGGCTGTAAGTCAGCAGACGCGATTCGCCATCGACCTCGATGCTCAAATCTTCCGGTGCGCGCTCCAGCGTGCCGCCACGCAGCACCAGTTGCAATTGCGCGTCCAGCTCAGGCCTTCCGAGCGCGGTACCGAGGCCTTGGCCGAGACGATCGTCCTCCCAGCCCAATTGGCGCTGCGCGACTGGGTTGAGGTGTTCCAGATGGCCTTGGCGGTCGATCATCAACAAGCCGTCGTCGATGCTGTCGAGCACGGCCTGTAAACGTTGCTGACCGGCGAGCAATTCGTCGACGTTGGTCGCTTGGTGCTCGCGCAGTGCTTCGGCCATCAGCCCGAAACGCCGGGACAAAAGGTTCACTTCCATCGCCGAGGAAATCGGCAGGGTTACTTCGAAGTTGCCCTGCCCGATGTTATCGGCAGCTTTCGCCAAGACCTCGATCGGCGCGCCGAAGCGTCGCGCAATGCCGTGAGCGGTGACGAAACCGATGATCAACACCGCCAGCCCGACCAGCCCCAGCAGGCCGGCAACCAGCAACGCCCGTTCGCGGGCGGCGTGTTGCACGGCATTAATGTTGTCCAGCGCATGCTTGTGCTCGGTGATCAAACCGTTGCGCAGCGCATTGAAGCGTTCCCTGAAGTTGGCATTGCTGCTCAACGCGGTCGCCGGGTCACGGGACAGGTCAAACGCCTGCAGAAAACTTATGTAATCCGCTTTGGCCTGGCTGAAGCCGTACTGGCGATCATCATCACCGCGTTCCTGGGCGATGCCTTCATCGAGCAGCTCGAAGTAATGCTGTTTGGACGCTTCGAACGCGGCGTCATCCGGCTTTTCGGCCAACATGAGGATCAGTTGATCACCCAGCGTTTGCCGCATCTTCAGGCCCAGATCAAGGGTGACGAAGTTGTTGCGCAACAGCGCTTCCTGCGAGCCGGCCATCTGCATCACGCTGACCAGCCCGAGCAGAAGCCCGAGCAACGCCACGGTGATCAAGGCGGAAATGCTCAGGAACAACCGTGTGCGCAACTTCATCGCCAGTTTCATCGCCCGGCACTCACAGGTTGTACTGCTTGCGCTTGCGATACAGGGTCGAGGCGTCGATGCCGAGGGTTTTCGCTGCTTGATCCAAGGTGCCGGCGGTGGCGAGAACCGCGCCGATGTGGGCTTTTTCCAACTCATCCAGGCTCAGCGCGGCGCCAACCCGTGGTGCGTTGTTGGCTGGCTGCTCGGCCATGCCGAGGTGGCTGATTTCCACGCGCTCCTGCGGGCAGATGATGCTCGCCCGCTCGACCACGTTGCGCAGTTCACGAATGTTGCCCGGCCAGCGATAACCCAGCAGTGCTTCACGGGCCTCGTCGCTGAAACCGCGTGCAGGACGTGCGTACTCTTTAACGAAGCGTGCGAGAAAGCGGTCAGCGAGGGTCAGAATGTCCTCGGCGCGCTCACGCAGCGGCGGTAAGTGCAGGGTAATGACGTTGAGGCGATAGAGCAGGTCTTCACGGAAGCGACCGTCGCGCACCATGTCTTCCAGATTGAGGTTGGTCGCCGCGAGAATTCGCACATCGGCGCGACGGGTAACCGGATCCCCTACCCGTTCGTATTCCTTGTCTTGAATAAAGCGCAGCAACTTGGGTTGCAACGTCAGTGGAAAATCGCCGATCTCGTCGAGAAACAGCGTGCCGCCGTCAGCTTGATTGACGCGACCCAGCGTGCTTTCACTGGCACCGGTAAACGCGCCGCGACTGTGACCGAACAGCTCGCTTTCCATCAATTCTGCGGTCAGCGACGGGCAGTTGATGGTGACGCAGGATTTCTTCTCACGCTTGCTCCAGCCGTGAATGGCGCGAGCCAGTTCACCTTTACCGGTACCGGACTCGCCGAGAATAAGAATGTTGGCGTCGGTGCCCGCGACCTGGCGTGCAGTTTCCAGTACGACTTTCATCGCCGGGCTGTGGGAATCGAGCCCGTCCTTCGGCTTGCGGATCTCGCCTTCGAGGGCTTCGAGGCGCGCCGACAGTTGGCGCACTTCCAGTTGTTTGGCGGTGGCCAGACGCAATTGATCAGGGCTGCACGGTTTGACCAGATAGTCGGCAGCACCGGCCTGGATCGCGTCCACAGCTGTATCAACAGCAGAATGCGCGGTGACGATCACCACGCGCATCCACGGCGCCTGAATGCGCATTTGCGCGAGAACGTCGAGACCGTTGTCTTCACCCAGACGCAAATCGAGGAAGCACAGGTCGAAGACCTGGCGTTGCAGCAGCGCGTCGGCCTGAGCGGCGCTGTTGGCCGTGGCCACCGTATAGCCTTCGTCTTCGAGGCAATAACGGAAGGTTCGCAGGATGGCGGATTCATCGTCCACCAGCAGAATGCGGCCTTGTTGCTCAGTGGCAGATTCCATTTTTCCTACGCTCCATAAAGATTGGTCTTGGGTTAGTCCCGGAAAAATCGGGCAAGTTGCATGGTTGATTCTGAACGATGCGAGCCATAGGAGGGTAGCTCTCTCCAGCCTTCAGGGCCAATACGTTGATTTTGTTGATTTTTTAAACAAACGGCGATTTGCAGGGGATTCCCTGCGTCCTTTTCTGACATCCAAGACCTCCACTCAATTCCATAAGAATGAATTCTCCTACGAAATAATCGTGCGGTTTGCACGACCGTGGAAGAGCCATCGTGCAGGATGCGTCGCGAAAGATTTTCAGATCGATCGTAACTTATTGTTTTTATTCGTTTTTTAATCAGATAAAAAACTGGCATGCAGTCTGCAATATCTCTATCAGCCCGGGCAGATCAGAACTGCCCCAACCGAATAAGAGAGTGAGGAACCCAGGATGACTCGCCAACGTGCCGCCCAAGTGCGTATCTCGCCACTGCATATCCAGCAAGGTCTGTTTGGCGTACTTGCGCTGCTGATCACCCTGATCGCTTGCCAGCAATACCTGCGCTGGGAAAACGCCCAGCAGCCAGAGGCACCGCTGATCTCGATGCAGCACGCGACACAGAGCCATTTCAGCGCTGTCAGCAGCGCCCAGGAAGACAGCGCGCCGATGCGCATGATGTCGGTCGACCAAGCGGAGCCACTGGATCAGCTGCCACGCGAAGAGCGCTGGGTTTTCTGATCGATCTGATTTTACAAATTCGGGCGCGCAGCGCCGGAACACGCCACACCCCTAAATAGAGAAGTAAGGAGAATCACCATGTTGAGCTGGGCAATTACATTCTTGATCATTGCCATCATCGCTGCAGTACTGGGCTTCGGTGGTATCGCGGGCACCGCCACGGGTATCGCCAAGATTCTCTTTGTCGTGTTCCTGGTGATGTTCATCGCTTCTTTCTTCTTTGGCCGCCGCGGCCGAGGTTAACGATGAATGCTTTAAAAGCATTGGCAGCCGCCCTGCTTCTGGGCGGCAGTGCCATGGCGATGGCGGCCAACGACGGCCAGACGCGGGTCAACGAACTGCTGAGTTCCGACCCGCAGTATCGGGAAACGTGGGAAGGCGTGGTGAAGAAGGAAGAGCGCCTGCCGGAATGGGTGATGAACCTCTCCGGTACACCTGACCAACAGATGAATGCCGTCACCGAAGACGGCGACAAGTACCTGGTTGGGCCGCTCTGCGAATCGCAGGACAAGTGCCTCAACCACCGCTTGATCGTCGCGTTCAGTTTCGACAAGAAAGATGCATACGCCATGCTCGTCGATGTGCCCGAAGGACTGCCGGCCGACAAGTCGCCCACGCGACATGCCACTTACCGCTTCCTCGGCAAACCCGATCAAGGCATGCAGGATCTGCTGATGGAAACCCTGAAGAAAGATCCGAACTGGTATTGAACATGAAGGCAGCAGCCCTGCTGCCTTCCTTTGCACCGAGCCGAGGAGGCTCGGCGCATGACCAAGGGGCCGGGACGTTCTGACTGTTGCAGGGTCGGAGTGACCTACGGGTACAGGGAGTGCCTGCGAGAGGGCCGGGTCAGGGCACGTCAAAGCTGCGACGCAGGTTCGCCAACCCCCAGTGGTTCGACGGATCTGCGCTGAGCTTCATCCTCAGCAAAAAACCATCAAAACATTGATCCAGAGCGACCTGCTCATGCTTTTTTGCGACCAGACTGTGCGCGAAAACATTACGCGGTGTTTCCGGGCGACCGTATATCGAGAAAGAAGACTTCTATTCAAGAGGACTTCTAGTCTTCCTGCGTAGGCTTTTTCCTCAAATTTCCGTCTATTTTTCCTGATTAAAAAACCACCAACCCAGGCTGTGATGGCCGGTTCACGGCAGTTATGCCGGCCGAAATGTCGCAATCGAACCGGTTGGGACGCCAGTTTCATTTAAAAAAGCTCATGCCGATTCGGCATAGGGTAGGCGTTTACGGCATTAGACGGCGCAACCTTGCATCGGAATAGTTGCGCCTTTTTTCGCCTGCCGGAGAGCCGTAAATACGCGCTTCGGGGCACCTTATACGGAGGCAGATGCACAGACTTTTCCGCTAAAAAGCGTTCCAGTTCCTGCATGTGCCTGAGTCAAACGCAAGTAAGGGTAAAGATAATGAAGAAGGCAAAACTCAGCCTCGCCTGGCAGATCCTCATCGGTCTGGTTTTGGGGATTGCAATTGGGGCGTTGCTCAACCACTTCAGTGCCGAAAAGGCCTGGTGGATCAGCAATGTCTTGCAACCGGCAGGCGATATCTTTATCCGTCTGATCAAGATGATCGTGATTCCGATCGTCATCTCTTCCCTGATCGTCGGCATTGCTGGCGTGGGCGACGCCAAGAAACTCGG
The DNA here is from genome assembly GCF_049959085.1 of Pseudomonas rustica. NCBI lineage: Bacteria > Pseudomonadati > Pseudomonadota > Gammaproteobacteria > Pseudomonadales > Pseudomonadaceae > Pseudomonas > Pseudomonas rustica. The sequence goes on from NZ_CP188200.1 coordinate 5,592,510, forward strand.
GCGTATCGGCCTGAAAACCATCATCTACTTCGAAATCGTCACGACCATCGCGATCGTTGTCGGCTTGCTGTTGGCCAACGTGTTCCATCCGGGTGCCGGCATCGACATGAGCACGCTGGGCACAGTGGACATCTCCAAGTACCAGGCGACTGCCGCCGAGGTACAGCATGAACACGCGTTCATCGAGACCATCCTTAACCTGATCCCGTCGAACATCTTCGCGGCCATGGCCCGCGGCGAAATGCTGCCGATCATCTTCTTCTCCGTACTGTTCGGTCTCGGTCTGTCGAGCCTGCAGTCGGATCTGCGCGAGCCGCTGGTGAAGATGTTCCAGGGCGTCTCGGAAAGCATGTTCAAAGTCACCCACATGATCATGAACTATGCGCCAATCGGCGTATTCGCTCTGATCGCGGTGACCGTGGCCAACTTCGGTTTCGCCTCGCTGGTGCCGCTGGCCAAACTGGTGATCCTGGTTTACTTCGCCATCGCTTTCTTCGCCTTCGTGGTGTTGGGCCTGATCGCCAAGATGTTCGGTTTCTCGGTGTTCAAGCTGATGCGCATCTTCAAGGATGAGCTGGTGCTGGCCTACTCCACCGCTTCTTCGGAAACCGTGCTGCCGCGCGTGATCGAGAAGATGGAAGCCTACGGCGCACCGAAAGCCATCTGCAGCTTCGTGGTGCCGACCGGTTACTCGTTCAACCTCGACGGTTCGACTCTGTATCAGTCGATCGCGGCAATCTTCATCGCGCAGCTGTATGGCATCGACTTGTCGATCAGCCAGCAACTGTTGCTGGTGCTGACCCTGATGGTCACCTCCAAAGGCATCGCCGGTGTGCCGGGCGTGTCCTTCGTGGTGCTGCTGGCTACCTTGGGCAGCGTCGGTATTCCGCTGGAAGGACTGGCATTCATCGCCGGTGTCGACCGCGTCATGGACATGGCCCGTACCGCACTGAACGTGATCGGTAACGCGCTGGCCGTGCTGGTTATCTCGCGCTGGGAAGGCATGTACGACGACGCCAAAGGCGAGCGCTACTGGAACTCCCTGCCACACTGGCGCACCAAGACCAAACTGCCAGCGGGCGAAATCTCCAAGAACTGACACACCCCTGTAGGAGCTGCCGCAGGCTGCGATCTTTTGATCTTGCTTTGTAAAAACAAAATCAAAAGATCGCAGCCTTCGGCAGCTCCTACAGGAGATTGAGGTCGCCCGGTAAATTGGGGGCGGCAGATCCAGACGAACCCCGGAGAAATCCGGGGTTTGTCGTTTCTGGCCACGCCGTTATCATTCGCGGCATTCTTCGGGGGATTTGACTGATGCTTAATGGCCTGTGGCTTGGCTTCTTCATCGTGGCAGCCGTGTCGGCGCTGGCGCAGTGGCTGATCGGCGGCAACGCCGGGATCTTTGCGGCGATGGTGGAGAGCATTTTCGCCATGGCCAAGCTCTCGGTCGAAGTCATGGTGCTGCTGTTCGGCACCCTCACCCTGTGGCTGGGCTTTCTGCGCATCGCCGAGAAAGCCGGGATCGTCGACTGGTTGGCGAAAGTCCTCGGCCCGCTGTTCCTGCGGCTGATGCCGGAAGTCCCGGCCGGCCACCCTGCCCTTGGCCTGATCACCCTGAACTTCGCCGCTAACGGTCTGGGCCTCGACAACGCCGCCACGCCCATCGGCCTGAAAGCCATGAAGGCGCTGCAGGAGCTCAATCCCAGCGCGACCATCGCCAGTAACGCGCAAATCCTCTTCCTGGTGCTCAACGCCTCCTCCCTGACCCTGCTGCCGGTAACGATCTTCATGTACCGCGCCCAGCAAGGCGCGCCGGATCCGACGCTGGTGTTCCTGCCGATCCTGCTGGCGACCAGTTGCTCGACGATTGTCGGCTTCCTCTCGGTAGCATTCATGCAGCGCCTGCGGATCTGGGATCCGGTGGTGTTGGCTTATCTGATTCCCGGCGCGCTGGTTCTCGGTGGCTTTATGGCGCTGCTGGGCACGCTGTCGGCGACGGCGTTGGCGGGATTGTCGTCGATCCTCGGCAATCTCACGCTGTTCGGATTGATCATGCTGTTTCTGATCATCGGCGCGTTGAGGAAAGTGAAGGTTTACGAAGCGTTCGTTGAAGGCGCCAAAGAAGGTTTCGACGTTGCGAAGAATCTGCTGCCGTATCTGGTGGCGATGCTCTGTGCGGTGGGCGTGCTGCGTGCTTCCGGGGCGCTGGATTTTGGTCTGGACGGTATTCGCCATCTGGTCGAATGGGCCGGTTGGGACACGCGGTTTGTCGATGCGCTGCCGACGGCGATGGTCAAACCGTTCTCCGGCAGTGCGGCACGGGCGATGTTGATCGAGACGATGAAAACCTCGGGCGTCGACAGCTTCCCGGCGTTGGTCGCGGCGACGATTCAGGGCAGTACCGAAACGACGTTCTATGTGCTGGCGGTGTATTTCGGCGCGGTGGGGATCCAGCGCGCAAGGCATGCGGTGGGGTGTGCGTTGCTGGCGGAGTTTGCCGGCGTGGTTGGCGCGATCGCCGTTTGCTACTGGTTCTTTGGTTGAAGCAAAAGATCGCAGCCTTCGGCAGCTCCTACAGAGGTATGCATAACCCTGTAGGAGCTGCCGAAGGCTGCGATCTTGGCGATTTCAGGGTTTAACCGGAGCCAAATGCCGGCCTTGATCGACGGCCCACGCGACAACCTTCGCAGTCAGCCGATCACTGGCCTGGCCAAACCCGGCGACCACCGCCGGCACCTGCACATCACTCAACGGCTGGCGCTCTTCAAAGCGGCGACTGGCGAGAATCCGCTGGTCATAACCGCGCACCAGCAACGCATCGACCCGCACCACAACGCTGGCCTGCGTGCCCTGATACTCGGTCTGAAACGCCTGCAAACTCCCGCCCAGTTCCAGATCCGCAGCAAAGTTGCTGTCATCCGTGCTCAGCAACGTCACCCGTCCATCACGCTGAAAGCCGTCGAGCAGGCGATTACGTACCAGCACCGGCGCCGGATCGCTCCAGCGCGAAGCCTTGTAACTGCTGATCACATCGCCCTGCGGTATCACCGCGATGTTCGAGCGGTTCAGCGCTTCGCTGGACTGCAATTTATTCAAGCGTAACGACCAGGTCTGAGCCGCCGCCGAACGGGTCGAGGCGGGCGCCTGTGCGGCTGGCAAGCGATACACATCCGACGGTTCGGACTTGGGCAGGATCGAGCACGCACTGATCAAGGTGAAGCCAGCGAGGAGGGCGAGGCGAGTCAGCTTCATGGCGTGAATTCCTTGTTCTTGTCACGGCCCAGCAAATAGCCGCTAGGGTTGGCCTCAAGCCGTTGCGAGATGGCGCGCAGCGAGGTCAGCGTTTCACGCAGTTCGCGGATCGCCGGGGCCAGGCCATTGAGGCCCTGCATGCCGTTGTCGAGGGAGTTTTCGTTTTTGTTGAGCAGGGCGCTGATCGTCGTCGTGCTTTGCTCCAGCGACTTCATCGCCTGCTCGGCGCTGCCCAGCGCTTGTTTGCCCTGATCGTTGAGCAAGCCGTTGGCGTTGCGCATCAGCAACGAAGTCTGTTCGAGCATGCTGCCAGCCTGTTTGCCGACCGTCGCCAGTTGTTGCATCGCCTGTTTGATGTCGCCGCGTTGATCGTTGATGGTGCCGGTGGTTTGCTCCAGATGCGCGAGGGTTTTGCTGACGCGCTCAACGTTCTCTGGGGAGAACATCTGATTGGCGTTCTGCAGCAGCGCGCTGATGCCGGTCATCAAGTCGTTGCTGTCATTGAGCAAACGCGAGATCGGCGAAGGCGAGGCGACGATCAGCGGCAGCTTACCGTCATGCCCACGCAGTTTCGCGCTCTGCGGCGTGCCACCGCTGAGCTGGATGATCGACGTGCCAGTGATCCCGGCCAGCGCCAGTTTCGCCTGGGTGTCTTCTTTGACCGGGGTGTCACCGGCCAGACGAATCCGCGCCAGCACCCGGCGTGGATCCTGCGGATCGAGGCGCAGGCTGATCACGTCGCCGACCTTGATCCCGCTGTACTGCACCGAACTGCCTTTGGACAGACCGCTGACCGCCTCGTTGAAGACGATTTCGTAATCCTTGAACTCGGTGTCGACGCTGGACTTGGCCAGAAACAGACCGAAGAGCAGGGCGCCTGCCACCACAATCACGGTGAACAGGCCGATCAACACATGATGCGCTCGGGTTTCCATATCAGACCTCGTTGAGCAATTTGGCGGCGTCCAGCGCCGAGCGGCCGCGCGGGCCGTGGAAGTATTCGTGAATCCAGGCGTCGTCGGTCTCCGAAACGACGTCGATCGGGCCGGCGACCAGCACTTTCTTCTGCGCCAGCACCGCCACGCGATCGGTGATGGTGTAGAGCGTGTCGAGGTCGTGGGTCACCAGAAACACGCTGAGGCCGAGCGCATCGCGCAGGGTCAGGATCAATTGGTCGAATTGCGCGGCGCCAATCGGATCGAGGCCGGCGGTGGGTTCATCGAGAAACAGAATGTCCGGATCCAGCGCCAAGGCCCGGGCCAGAGCGGCGCGCTTGATCATGCCGCCGGACAGCGACGAAGGATATTTATCCGCTGCCGACAATGGCAACCCGGCCAGCGCCAGCTTCACGGCGGCCAAGTGTTCGGCGTCGTTACGGCTGAGGCCGGCGTGTTCAATGAGGGGCAGGGCGACGTTCTCGGTCACCGTCAGCGAGGAAAACAGCGCGCCCTTCTGGAACAAGACGCCGAAGCGTCGTTCAACCATCGAACGCTCGTGCTCCGACAGACTCGGCAGGTTCTTGCCGAACACTTTGACGATACCTTCGCTGGGCCGACGCAGGCCAACAATGCTGCGCAACAACACCGATTTGCCGCTGCCGGAGCCACCGACCACGGCGAGGATTTCGCCTTTGTACAAATCCAGATCGAGGTTCTCATGCACGCTCTGGCTGCCGAAGCGATTGCACAGGCCACGGACTTCGATCACCGCCTCCGAGGGCGCGCGGGGTAGACGACTCACCAGCCCATCTCCATGAAGAACAGCGCGGCCACCGCGTCGAGCACGATCACCACGAAAATCGACTGCACCACGGCAGACGTCGTGTGGGCGCCGACCGACTCGGCGCTGCCGCTGACCTTGAAGCCTTCCAGGCAACCAATCGCGGCAATGATGAAGGCGAAGATCGGCGCTTTTACCAAGCCGACCAGAAAGTGCTGCACGCCGATGTCCGACTGCAACAGCGTCAGGAACATCGCCGGCGAGATATCAAGCGACACCGCGCACACCACGCCGCCGCCAATGATCCCGCAGAGCATCGCCAGAAAGGTCAGCATCGGCAGCGCCACCAGCATCGCCAGCACGCGCGGCACCACCAGCAACTCCATCGGGTCGAGGCCGAGGGTGCGGATCGCGTCGATTTCTTCGTTGGCCTTCATCGAGCCGATCTGCGCGGTGAAGGCACTGGCGGTGCGCCCGGCCATGAGGATCGCGGTGAGCAGCACGCCAAATTCACGCAGGAACGAGAAACCGACCAGATCCACGGTAAAAATCGTCGCGCCGAAACTGGCCAGCACCGTCGCGCCGAGGAACGCCACCACCGCGCCGACCAGAAAGGTCAGCAACGCCACGATCGGTGCGGCGTCGAGGCCGGTCTGTTCGATGTGCGCAATCATTGGCGTGATGCGCCAGCGCTTGGGCCGGAACAGGTTGCGAGCGATGGTTTCCAGAATCAGGCCGACGAAGCCGAGCAGTTGCAGGGTGTCCTGCCAGACCGTATCGACCGCACGACCGATGCGCGTGAGCAATTGCACGCTGACGCTGATTTCCGCTTCCTTGATCGGCACGCAGAAATCGGTCATCGAGCGATACACGGTTTGCAGCAGCGCGCGGTCGGCGGTGGAAATCGTGCAATCAGGGTGCTCGGCAGATTTACCGAGGCGCTCGGAGCCGAGCAGTTCGACCAGCAGCGAAGCGCCAGCAGTGTCGAGGGCGCCGAGGCTGTTGAGGTCAATCGGGGTGTTGGCGTCGTACTGGCCGTGGAGCTTTTCGCTGAGGGTCTTGAGCTCGGCGTAATGGGCAAGCGTCCAGTCCCCGGTCACGCGCAGGCGGGCAGGGCTGATCGACGTGTCCAGTTGGGCATTGCCGCTGATCGAACTGCTGGTCATAAGCTCCGTGCTTTTCGGCTGATTACGCTGGGATAGGTAATAGCACGAACCGGACTACTTTTCTTTGATCGCTGTGCTGTCGGTGATTTCGAAGCGCAGCACGCCGATCACCTGGCCATCCTCGGTCAACACGCGCACCTGCCATTTGCCCGCCGGGTTACCGGGGAAATTCTGCTTGTGCGTCCACGCCCGGTAGCCTTCCTTGCGCCCGCCATGGATGTCGAGCGGGATGCGATCGACCTCTTTGCCGTTGAACTGCCAGACGTGATAAATCCGCTCATCGAGCCCGCGTGGCGCGTTGATCGCGGTGTAGGCGTAGAGGCCATCGCCACGAATCTGCTCGGCGCTGACCGTGTCGAGGCTGGCGCCGGGGGTGCGATCCTGCAATTGCGTGCTGATCGCCACGTCGGTCATCCATAAAGTCGCCGGCGGTACCCACGAACGCAGCACCCAACCGACGCCGCCGATGCCGACGGTGATGCACAGAATCGCCAGCGCGTTACGCACCGTGCGAATCGGGAAGATCGACGCCAGGCTCGGGAACGACAACAGCACGGCAATGCCCAGCGCCCACTTGAAGCTCTGCGAGGTGGTCAGGTGCATGATCACCGGCAACGCGGTGAGCAGGGCGGCGAACAGGGTCAGGGTGTGCAACGCGAGGAACGCCCAGCGCCGTGGCGCCAGCCATTTGTAATAAAGCGGATCGACGATCGAGATCAGTGCCGCGACGCTGAGCAGGCCGGTGAAAACCAACTGACCGCTGTTCCACGTCGTGGTGATGAAGAAGAACGGCAAGACGAAAAACAGGCTTTCCTGATGGATCATCTGCGTCGCGTAACGCAGCAACGGCTGAGGAATTTCGCGTTTGAAGATGCGGGTGAACAGGCCGGTGAGGGTGTTTTCCAGCATCAGCCAGATCCAGCTGAGCAGCATGATCACCGTGATCCAGCTCGCCAGCCCTTGCTGACGATCGACCATGATGAAACTGCCGACCCCGGAGATAAAACCACCGAGCGCAATGACCCCGGGATAGCGCTTCATCAGTTCGAGAATGCGCTGGATCAGGAGCTGTATTTTCGGCATGTCGGAGTTCACAACGCTGTAGGAAAAATCCTCGACAGAGTAGCGCCCGCCGGGCGCTGTGGCGAGGCTGCCGGTCACTTATTCGGTGTATTTCAGGGCCTCAAAAGATCGCAGCCTTCGGCAGCTCCTACATTTGGAATGCAACCCCCTGTAGGAGCTGCCGAAGGCTGCGATCTTTTGATCTTCAACCCCGCTTACGATGCAAACGCCAGCCGATCAGGATCAGTAGCACCAGGCCCAAGCCACCCGCACTCAACCACAACACCTGATCATCACTGATCAACGGCTTCTCGATTCGCAAATACCCCGGCTGCAGCAGCAACTCACGCATGGCTTTGTTCGCCGCTTCCAGCGTCACCCCTTGCAGCTCGCGCGCCGGGTTGGCGAAGCGGCCGTCCTCGTAATCGCTCAGCGCGCTCCAGTAATAATCCGCCATCGCGCTATTACCCTGCACCGCCCACGCCTGATGGGCGATGGATGCCTGTTTGATACGGGCGAAGGTCGCCGGGTCGAGTCCGTTTTTCAGCAGGTCGGCTTTGAGGTCTTCGAGCACCTGGATGGCTTCGTCGACGTCATCGCGATCCAGATCAGCATTCAGGCTCATGAAGCCGACACCACCAAACACTTCGCGCTCAGCCCACGGCCCGTACGACAAACCGTGGTTGAGGCGGATCTGCCGGTACAGCGCCCAGTCCAGATAATCCTTGAGGATGTCGAACGTCTCGTCGTACTGATCGTCAATCACCGGTTCCGGCACCAGCCAGTGCAGCTTAGCGCTGTCGCCGATAAAGCCACGGGTGAGGGTGCGTTCATGGGCGGCGCTGGTGCGGATGTCCGGCAGCGGACGATGCTCGCTCGGCTCAACCGCTTCGAGCGCGCCCCAGGCGCGTTCGAGATAGGCCGGCAGCAGTTTGTCGAGTTCACCGACGACGATCAGGGTCATGTTGTTTGGTGCGTACCAGGCCTTGCGCACCTTCTCCAGTTGCTCTTGGGTCAGGTGGCCGACCTCGGCGCGTTGCGGGCATTTCAGGCCGAGTTCGACGGCGAGCTGATTGCTCGCGGTGTGGCCGAGATCCTGGCGATCGAGGAAGCGTTGCAGACGCGTGTAATGGCCGCCGTCCTCGCGCTCGACTACACGTTTGGCGGCGTTGATCGCGTTTTCGTCGATGCGTGTTTGCGTGAGCAGATCGAGCAGCAGGTCGAGCACCTTGCGCTGGTTCTTCGCCGGGGCTTCGATAACGAACGTGGTGTCGGCGTTGCTGGTGAAAGCGTTCCAGTCACCGCCCAGTGCCTGCATGCGTTCCTCTAAACCACCTTCGCCGGTGGCGTCGATACCGCTGAACAACAAGTGTTCGAGCAGGTGCGGCAGCTCTTTGTCGTCGCAATCGAAATCATCGAGGCCGACGCCGACCACCAAGCGGATCGCCACATGCCCGCGTTCGGTGCCGGGTTTGAGCAGCAACTGCAAACCGTTGGGCAGCGCATAGCCTTCGACCTGAAAGCGATCCAGGGCGAAGACGGGCAGGGAACCGAGCAACAGACAGGCGAACAACAGGCAACGCATAACAGGCTTCCATACGGCTGATTTGGAGATCCGTGTCGCTATTCAGGCCGCCATTCGCGAGCAGGCTCGCTCCCACTTTTGAAACGCATTCCCCTGTGGGAGCGAGCCTGCTCGCGAAGGTCTTAAAGCTGAATCAATGTTACTGACTAACCCCAGCCCCAGACGTTCAAGGCGAATGCGTGATGTCGGCAATATCATCCGACGCCAGTGCCCCGGTGTCCGCCGTTTCCAGCACCACATACGCACTGCCGCAAAACAGCGAATTCAAACGCTTCATGTCAGCAATCAATTCCAGGTGCAGCGAACTGGTTTCAATACTCTGCACGATCTTGCGTTGCAAACGGCTGACATGCGCGTGGGCCAAACGGCGTTCCTGCGCGCGGAAGCGGCGTTTTTCACGCAGCAATTGCCGGGCGCTTTCGCGATCACCGCTGAGGAATACCGACAGCCCCAAACGCAGGTTGGAGATCAATTGCTGCTGCAGCCCGGCCAGATCTTCCAGGCCTTCTTCGGAGAACGAGCGGCGCTGCGAGGTTTTCTGCTGCTGGATCTTGCGCAGCATGCGCTCGATCAGATCACTGGCGAGTTTCAGGTTGATCGCCAGTTCGATGATCTCGGCCCAGCGTCGACTGTCCTGCTCGCCGAGGTCTTCGCGCGGCATCTGCGCCAGGTAGAGCTTGATCGCGCTGTACAGCGATTCGATGTCGTCGGTCTGCCGGCGGATTTCCTGAGTGACGGCAGTCTGCTTGCCGCGCAGCACATCGAGGGTGGCGTCGAGCATGTTCTCCAGCAGATCGCCCATGCGCAGGGTTTCCCGCGCGGCGTTGGCCAGCGCCAGACTCGGTGTGACCAGCGCGGTGGCATCGAGGTGACGCGGTTTGGCGGTGCCGTTGAGCTCCGGCCGCTCCGGCAGCAGCCAGGCGCAGAGTCGCGCCATCGGGCCGACGCTCGGCAGCAGAATCAGGCAGCGCGCGGTGTTGTAGAGCAGGTGGAAGCCGATGACCATTTCCTGCGGGCTGAAATCGAGGCTGTCGATCCAGTGCACCAGCGGGTCGAGCACCGGGATGATCAGCAGCAGGCCGATCAGCTTGTACAACAGACTGCCCAGCGCTACTTGCCGGCCAGCGGCGTTCTGCATGCTGGTGCTCATGAACGCCAGCACGCCGCTGCCGATGTTGGCGCCGATCACCAGACCGATCGCCACCGGCAGACTGATCACCGCTGCGCCGGCCAGTGTGGCAGTGAGCAGCACGGCGGCGAGGCTGGAGTAGGAAATCATCGCGAACAGCGCGCCGACCAAGGCGTCGAGGAGGATGTCGCCGGTCAGGGAAGCAAAAATCACCTTCACGCCCTGAGCGTGGGTAATCGGCGCGGCGGCCTCAACGATCAGTTGCAGCGCGAGAATGATCAGCCCGAGACCGATCGACACCCGGCCCATCTGCCCGAGCCGCGTCTGTTTGCGCGACAGAAAGAAAATCACCCCGAGGAAAATCAGCAGCGGCGACAGCCACGACAGGTCGAACGTCAGCACCCGCGCCATCAGCGCGGTACCGACGTCGGCGCCGAGCATGGTCGCCAGCGCCGGGGTCAGCGCCATCAGGCCCTGGCCGACGAAAGAGGTGACGAGCATGGCGGTGGCGTTGCTGCTCTGCACCATGGCGGTCACGAGGATGCCGGCCACGAACGCGAGCCAGCGCTTGGACATGTTCTGGCCAATCACATGGCGCAGATTGGTGCCGTACACCCGCAGGATGCCGGTTCGAACGATGTGCGTGCCCCAGATCAGCAGGGCGACGGCGGAAAGCAGATTGAGCAGGGTGAGCATGCAGACCCCCTGTAATAGCAGTGCCCCAAAGGAGCAAGTTGACGGTACCGCGCGGTTTCTACGTTTTTGATACTTAAGCTGTAGTTGGCTAACGGACTGGGCGCCAGCATTGCACAGCTAAAGTGTTGATTGAAACAAAAGTGTCATGAAAAGCGCTTCATGCACCTCTCAGATTTCCAATCCACCAATGATCCTGTGGCGAGGGGATTTATCCCCGATGGGTCGCGCAGCGGCCCCCGTTGTTTAAGCCAAAAGCAGGGGACTGCTGCGCAGTCCATCGGGGATAAATCCCCTCGCCACAGGTTTTTGCGGGTACAAAAAAGTCTGGATATCGCCCAAAACAAATGTGGGAGCGAGCCTGCTCGCGAATGCGGTGGATCAGTCAACATTTCTGTCGACTGACACTCCGTCTTCGCGAGCAGGCTCGCTCCCACAGGGGTAATGCGTATTGCCGGACTACCGGGTTACTGGCCCGGGATGTCCTTGCGCAGTTTCACCGGATCTTGCTGCTTTTTCTTGCGGGCAATCGCGCCGCGCAGTTTGATGTTGATCGCCTCAACCGCCAGCGAGAAGCCCATCGCGAAGTAGACGTAGCCTTTCGGCACATGCACGTCGAACGACTCGGCAATCAGCACGGTACCAACCACCAGCAGGAACGACAGCGCCAGCATCTTCAGCGACGGGTGCTTGTCGATGAATTCGCTGATCTTGCCCGACGCCAGCATCATCACCAGCACCGCCACAACAATCGCCGCGACCATCACCGGCACGTGAGAAACCATGCCGACAGCAGTGATCACCGAATCCAGCGAGAAGACGATGTCGATAATCGCGATCTGGATGATGGTGTAGAGGAAGTTGCCGCCCTTGCCGCCGGGGGTGTCGTCGCTTTCGTCTTCACCTTCCAGCGCGTGATACATCTCCTGCGAGCTCTTCCACAGCAGGAACAGACCACCAAAGAACAGGATCAGGTCGCGGCCGGAAATGCCCTGGCCGAACACTTCGAACAGGTCGGCGGTGAGGCGCATGACCCAAGTGATCGACAGCAGCAACAGGATCCGCGTGATCATGGCCAGGCCAAGACCGAAGATCCGGGTGCGCTGCTGCATGTGCTTGGGCATGCGGCTGACCAGGATCGAAATCATGATGATGTTATCGATGCCGAGGACGATTTCCAGGGCGGTCAGGGTGAAGAAGGCAACCCAGATTTCGGGGTTGGTCAGCCATTCCATGTGTATTCCTTTGAGCGTGTGTTAAACCAAGACGCCAGCAAGCAGCTGGCGTGTTGGTGAGTTGATGCCGTTACAAAGTGCTGAACAGCGGGAAAGTCCCCAACAGCAATGCCGCCACAAGTATGCACATGCAGACCAGCACTGCCCACTTCAGGGTGAAACGTTGATGGTCACCGAACTCGATACCGGCCAAAGCCACCAGCAGGTAAGTCGACGGCACCAGCGGACTGAGCAAGTGGACGGGCTGACCGACGATCGAGGCACGTGCCATTTCCACAGCGGTGATGCCGTAATGGCTGGCCGCTTCGGACAACACCGGCAACACACCGTAGTAGAACGCGTCGTTCGACATGAAGAACGTGAACGGCATGCTCACCAGCGCCGTGATCACCGCCAGGTACGGGCCGAGGAAATCCGGAATCACTGCCAACAGGCTTTTCGACATGGCGTCGACCATGCCGGTTCCGGAGAGGATACCGGTGAAGATACCCGCAGCGAAAATCAGACTGACCACCGACAGCACACTACCGGCGTGGGCCGCGACACGATCCTTCTGCATTTGCAGGCAAGGGTAGTTGACGATCATCGCGATACTGAACGCCACCATGAACAGCACCGGCAGTGGCAACAGGCCGGCGATCAGCGTGCACATCAGCACCAGAGTCAGCAGACCGTTGAACCAGATCAGCTTCGGACGACGGGCATCCGGGAACTGCGAGACGCTGATTTCGCTGTGATCCATTTCATCGCCGATCAGGTGCAATTCACCGAGGCGCGCACGCTCACGTTTACCGTAGAAGTAGGCAATGATCAGGATCGCCACCACACCGGCGGCCATGGCCGGAATCATCGGTACGAAAATGTCCGACGGATCGACATGCAGCGCACTCGCCGCACGGGCAGTCGGGCCGCCCCACGGGGTCATGTTCATCACGCCACCGGCAAGAATGATCAGACCGGCCATGATCCGCGGGCTCATGCCGATGCGGCTGTACAGCGGCAGCATGGCGGCCACGCAGATCATGTAAGTGGTCGCGCCGTCACCATCGAGGGAAACCACGAGCGCCAGGACGGCGGTACCGACCGAAACTTTCAGCGGGTCGCCCTTGACCAGTTTGAGGATCTTGCGCACGGCCGGGTCGAACAGGCCGGAGTCGATCATCAGGGCGAAATACAGAATGGCGAACATCAGCATCACGCCGGTCGGCGCCAGCTTGGTGATGCCTTCGAGCATCATCGGGCCGATCTTCGGTGCAAAACCACCGAACAGAGCGAACAGAATCGGGATCACGATCAGAGCGATCAGCGCGGACAGGCGCTTGGTCATGATCAGGAACATGAACGTGATGACCATGGCGAAGCCAAGGAAAGTCAGCATGGGAATACTCCAGGCGTAGCGCGGCTAGTGAGGTGAGCGGATCGGCGAGGGATCAGCGCAGAACGGCAAGCACGAGGCGTACGGGCGGAGTTACAGCGAGGAGGCGGGCTACAGAGGACATCAGAATCACCATTGTTGTTGTTAATTGGGCCGCGCGAGCGAGACATCACACGCATTGGCCAACCGGTCTGTTGCCGGAAGTGGAGGCGATCCTAATCGCGGAAGCTTTCAGCTACCTTTCGCTGATGAAAGCTTTGAATGAACGGTCAACCGGCCGTCGGATGCGAACTTGAGTGAATAAACACGGGAGGAGGGCGTTCAACATGAGCCAATTGCACAGCGGCGGCTGCCATTGCGGAAACATTCGTTATCAGTTCAGCGGGTCGTTGCATGACATCGCCCACTGCCATTGTTCAATCTGCCGCAAGGTCAGCGGCGGGATTGTCACGACATGGATCAGCGTGCCGGCGGCGAATTTCCAATGGCTGGCCGGGACGCCGTCGCGGTATGACTCATCGGAAAGTTGCGCGAGGTTCTTCTGCCCGAATTGTGGCGCGCAACTGGCGCTGGTCACATTGCTCAGCCCCGAGAGCATCGACGTGACCATCGCCACGCTGGATCAGTCGGAGCTGGCGCCGGCCGAGCGGCATATCTGGACGGACAGCCAATTGCCGTGGCTGCATCTGGACGAACATCTACCGGGTGAAGCCGAAGAAACGCTTTGATTAAAAAATAGACAGATTCAGCGGCCGGATCGCGCCCATCCAGATCGCGTGTTCCGTGTGGTCGAGCAAGTCATTCCCCGTGTCCGGGTGCAGAAACACCACCAGGCCTTTGCGGTTCAGCGCCAGCCACGGCAGCACATCGGCAATCAGCTCGGGGCCGAAGGCCAGTTGGCAGCTCCAGTCCGGGTGCGGGCCGACCGGGCGTTCGTGGACGCGGCCCATTTTCAACGGAAACAACTGCGCGCCCTGCTCGCACAATGTCCGCGCTTGCTCAATGGTGCTGGCGTCGAAATAGACGTGGGCGTGATAACCCTTGATCGCTTGCATCTGAAAGCCTCTGAATCGGTTCGAACCCTCGGCGTTACCCGTATGTCACACGTCATACAAGGGATAACAAAAGGGATCAGCCATGAAAAATGCCGAAACCCCGGCGGTAAAAGTGGTGCTCTATGGTGCCATGAGTAGCCTGGGCGGTGCGTTGATGGCTGAGTTGCTGCGTCGCCAGCACGAAGTCATCGCCATCCTCGACGACCTCACCGCGCTCGCGCCGCGTCCGGGTCTACGTACGAAAAGCGGTGATCTGTTCGATTCCGAGCGGGTCAATCAAAGTGTGGCAGGCAGTTCGGCGGTCATCTGTTTATTGGATGCGCCGGGGTTGCCGTTCAGTAGCGACCACGTTGAACGCTCAGTGGTGCTCGGGCCAGTGGAGCAGGTACTGGCCGTAGATGCTTTGGTCGATGGCCTGCAAGCGGCGAATGTTTCGCGACTGTTTTTGGTAGGAGAGTTCTCGGTGCTCGACGAACCGGAACTGGACGATCGCCTGCAACGCCACGCCGCCGAGGAAATCCGTGAAGCGCTGCAAAGCAGCCCGCTGCAGTGGACGCTGGTCAATGCCCCGCACGGCGTGGCCGGGCTGACGATTGAGCATTTCAGTCAGGTTGGCGGCAATCTTGAACCGGGATTGGCTGAGCCCCTGGAAAGACTGAATCGCGTAGCGGTGGGGATTGCTGATGAGCTGCGGCTGAATTTGCATGTGGGTCAGCATGTAAATTTTGTGGCGGCTTCAGACTCGTAAAAGATCGCAGCCTTCGGCAGCTCCTACAGGGGACCGCGTTCTTAATGTAGGAGCTGCCGCAGGCTGCGATCTCTTGACTTTCAAACCGCGATCGAAGGCAGTGCGAGTCCATCAAGCGATTCGGCGCTGCTCGCCTGCTCCGCCATCAACCAATCCACAAACTGTTGAATCAACACCCCACGCCGTTTGCGCTGCGGCAACACCACGTAATACCCCAACCGCGACAGCGTCGTTTCAGCAATTGGCCGACACAACAAACCTTGCGTCAGCAAGTTATCCACAAGGTGGCGCCAACCGATCGCCACCCCCTGCCCGCCAATCGCCGCCTGGATCAACAGCGTGTAATTGTCGAAGCGCAACTGCCCCGGCGCCGGCGGCGTGCTGATGCCTAACTCGCGAAACAGTCCGCTCCAGTCAAACCAGTTGCTGCTGTTTTCGCCACGCAAGTGCAACAACGGCAACTCAAGCAACGCCTGAGCGGGCAAGGGCAGGGCGCGTTCCTTGAGCAATTGCGGGCTGCACACCGGGAACACTTCTTCGCTGAACAACCAATGGCTCTCGCCCTGCTTGAAGCGCCCGTCGCCAAACAGGATCGCCACGTCGATGTCGGTGCGCAGCATGTTGTGGTTGCGTTCGCTGGTGACCAGGCTGACGTCGACGTGGGGATTGGCCTCATGGAAGCGGTGCAGACGCGGCATCAGCCAGTACGCGGCGAAGGCGAAGTCGGTGGCAACTTGCAGTACCTCATGTTGCTGCTGTGCGCTGATCGCGCTCAACCCGGCGTCGATATTCTGCAAACCCAGGCTTACTTGCTCGAAAAGGATTGCACCGACTTCGGTTAACTCGATGCCTCGGTAAATGCGATCAAACAGCCGCGTGCCGAGCTGTTCCTCCAGCCGTTTGATCTGCTGGCTGATTGCCGGTTGCGTGGTGCCCAGTTCAACCGCTGCCGCAGTAAAACTGCGATGACGAGCGGCGGCTTCGAAGGCGCGTAGCAGGTCGAGCGACAGATCGCCCAAGGCTTCATACATAAGCTGTGCTTATCCTAGTCATTGCCCGGCGCGGGCTTTACCCGACAGAGCATGGACTCCATGCTCGATCGCAGCAATGTCGCATAAATATTCACTATGGAATGCCGCGATCACATGAAGCGCAAGAATATTCTTTTCATCATGGCCGATCAGATGGCCGCGCCAATGTTGCCGTTCTACGGCCCATCGCCGATCAAACTGCCGAATCTTTCCCGTCTCGCCGAACAAGGCGTGGTGTTCGATGCCGCTTACTGCAACAGCCCGTTGTGCGCGCCGTCGCGTTTCACCCTGGTCAGTGGCCAGTTGCCGAGCAAGATCGGCGCCTACGACAACGCTGCCGATTTCCCTGCCGATGTGCCGACCTACGCCCACTACTTGCGCCGTCTCGGCTACCGCACGGCGCTGTCGGGCAAGATGCATTTCTGCGGCCCGGATCAGTTGCACGGCTATGAAGAGCGTCTGACCAGCGACATCTACCCGGCCGATTACGGTTGGTCAGTCAACTGGGATGAGCCGGACGTGCGGCCGACCTGGTATCACAACATGTCCTCGGTATTGCAGGCCGGGCCGTGCGTGCGCACCAACCAACTCGATTTCGACGAAGAGGTGGTGTTCAAGGCGCAGCAGTACCTGTTCGATCACATCCGCGAAGATGGCGATCAGCCGTTTTGCCTGACGGTATCGATGACTCACCCACACGACCCGTACACGATTCCCAAAGCGTTCTGGGATTTGTACGACGATGCCGATATCCCTTTGCCTACAACCCCGGATCAACACGAACTCGATCCGCACTCACAGCGCCTGCTCAAGGTTTATGACCTGTGGGATAAACCGCTGCCTGTGGATAAGATCCGCGATGCGCGTCGGGCGTATTTTGGGGCATGCAGTTATATAGACGCCAACGTCGGCAAACTTCTGCAAACCCTCGAGGAAACCGGACTGATCGACGACACGATCATTGTGTTCTCCGGCGACCACGGCGACATGCTCGGCGAGAAAAGCCTCTGGTACAAAATGCACTGGTACGAAATGGCCGCCCGCGTGCCGCTGTTGATCAGTGCGCCGGGGCAGTTCGCTTCGGGCCGCATCAGTTCTGCCGTGTCGACCGCCGACCTGCTACCAACCTTCGTTGAACTGGCCGGCGGCACCCTGGAGCCGGGCTTGCCACTGGATGGCCGCTCGCTGGTCTCGCATCTGCAAGGGCAGGGCGGTCACGACGAAGTGTTCGGCGAGTACATGGCCGAGGGCACCGTCAGCCCGTTGATGATGATCCGTCGCGGCGCCTACAAATTTATCTACAGTGAAAGCGACCCTTGCCTACTCTTCGACGTAAGCAACGACCCGCGCGAACTGGAAGAACTCAGTCAATCGCCCCAACATCGCCAGCTGTTCGACGATTTTCTCGCTGAAGCGCGGGCCAAATGGGACATTCCGGCGATTCACCAAGAGGTGCTCGCCAGCCAGCGCCGCCGCCGTTTTGTCGCCGACGCACTAACGATCGGCAAGCTGAAGAGCTGGGATCACCAGCCGCTGGTGGACGCCAGTCAGCAGTACATGCGCAACCATATCGACCTCGATGATCTGGAACGCAAAGCACGTTATCCACAACCCTGCCAAAACCAATAATGTTAAGGGGAAGTCCATGCGTAAGTTATCCACAGTAGTGACGGTTGGCCTGCTCGCACTGAGCAGCGCCTCGGCGTTCGCCGAGCAGAGTTGCGACACGGTGAAAATGGCCGACCCGGGCTGGAGCGACATTGCCGCGACCAACGCGATCACCGGATTTCTGCTGGACGGCATGGGCTACAAGGCCAAGGTCGACACCCTCGCGGTGCCTATCACCTTTGGCGGTTTGAAGGATGGCCAGGTGGATGTGTTTCTCGGTAATTGGATGCCGGCGCAGCAGGGCTTCTACGACAAGTTCGTCGCTACCGGTGACGTCACGCAATTGGCGAAAAACCTCGACGGCACCGAATTCACCCTCGCCGTGCCGGACTACGTGTGGGACGCGGGTGTGCATAACTTTGCCGATCTGAATAAGTATGCCGACAAGTTTGATCGCAAGATTTACGGCATCGGCTCGGGTGCGCCGGCGAACATCTCGTTGCAGGAAATCATCAAAAAGAACGACTTCGACATGGGGCAGTGGAAGCTGATCGAGTCCAGCGAACAGGCGATGCTGGCGGAAGTGTCGCGAGCGGTGAAGAAACAGAAATTCGTCACCTTCCTTGGCTGGACGCCGCACCCGATGAACGTGCAGTTGAAGATGCATTACCTGAAAGGTGGCGAGAAGTACTTTGGCGACACCGGCAGCGTATTTACGTTGACTCGTAAGGGCTATGCCGAGGCGTGTCCGAATGTGGGTAAATTGCTGACCAATCTGTCGTTCACGCAGGAGATGGAGAACAGCATCATGGCTGAGGTGGTGAACAAGAAGATCACTAATGCCGCGGCGGCGAAGGCGTGGATCAAGGCGAATCCGGCGGTGTTGGACAAGTGGCTGGACGGGGTGAAGACGGTTGACGGGAAGGATGCGTTGGCGGCAGTAAAAGCCAAGCTTTGATTTAGCGCGCACCGATCGTTCCCACGCTCCGCGTGGGAATGCCTCAACGGACGCTCCGCGTTCGGCTTTGAATGGGACGCGGAGCGTCCCGGGCTGCATTCCCACGCAGAGCGTGGGAACGATCAGCGTACGGGCTGATACCCTAGCTAAAAATTTCAACCGCGAGGATCCATGGCCTTCCCCAGCCGCCACTCTCTCTTCCCCTTCCTCACCTGGCTCCCGCGGCAATCCCGCGCCAGCGTAGGACGGGATCTGATCGTCGGCCTCAGCGGCGCAATTCTCGCGTTACCCCAGTCGATTGCCTACGCACTGATTGCCGGTCTCCCACCCGAATACGGCCTCTACGCTGCGATCATCCCAGTGTTGATCGCCTGCCTGTGGGGCTCATCGTGGCACCTGATCTGCGGACCGACCGCCGCCATTTCCATCGTGCTGTTCGCCAGCGTCAGCCCTTTGGCCGTGCCGGCGTCGCAGGACTACATCACCCTCATTCTTCTACTGACCTTCCTCGCTGGAATTTTCCAGTGGCTGCTCGGCCTGCTGCGCTTCGGCGCGCTGGTGAATTTCGTCTCGCATTCAGTGGTGCTCGGCTTCACCCTCGGCGCGGCGGTGGTGATTGCCATCGGACAATTGCCGAACCTGCTGGGGCTGGAGTTACCGGCGAAAGCCACGGCGTTGGCGAGTCTGATGGATCTGCTGCAACACCTCAGGGCTGTGGATAAACCTTCGCTGGTGCTCGGCTTGGCCACGGTGGTGGTCGGCATCGTCCTGAAACAACTGCTGCCGCGCTGGCCGACGCTGTTGATCACGCTGGTGCTCGCCAGTCTGTTGGTGTGGCTGTGGCCGGCGATGTTCGGCCATGTGCACCTGGTCAGTGCGTTTGTCGGGCGCTTGCCGCCGTTCAGTGGCTTGCCGCTGGATCTGGATTTGATCCTGCGTCTGCTGCCGAGCGCCGTGGCGGTAGGCATGCTCGGGCTGGTCACCAGCCTGTCGATCGCGCGCTCGATTTCCGCTCGGTCACAGCAGTTGCTCGACGCCAATCAGGAAGTCCGCGCGCAGGGTCTATCGAATATTGTCGGGGCGTTTTTTTCCGGGTCGTTGTCGGCCGGATCGTTTACCCGCTCGGGATTGAGTTATGAGGCGGGCGCCTGTTCGCCACTGGCCGGGGTGTTTTCGGCGATCTGGGTGGCGCTGTTTGCGATTTTGGGTGCGGGGCTGATTTCACACATTCCGATTCCCGCCATGGCCGGCAGCATTCTGTTGATTGCCTGGGGACTGGTCGATCATCGCGGCATCCGCGCATTGCTGCGGGTCAGCCGTGCCGAGTTCGTGGTCATGGCGCTGACCTGCCTCGCGACATTGTTACTGGAATTGCAGACGGCGATTTATGCCGGGGTGTTGGCGTCGCTGTTCTTCTACCTCAAGCGCACCTCGCAACCGCGCGTGCAGCATTGGCGCGACGGTGAGGATGATGTGTTGCGGGTCGGCGGTTCGATTTTTTTCGGCGCTAGCCATTACCTGCAAGTGCGCTTGCAGCGGATGCACGGCGCGCGGGTGGTGATCGAGGCGCAGCAGATCAACTTCATCGATTATTCGGGGGTGGAGATGCTGCATCAGGAGGCGCGGCGGCTGTTGAGCCAGAATCGCAGCCTGACCTTGCGCCGGGCGCGGCCGCAGGTGGTGGATGAGTTGAGGAAGCTTGAGGGGCCGGAGAAATGTCCGATCCGGTTTGAGGATTGATTTGAGATCAGCACATACCTTGTGGGAGCGAGCCTGCTCGCGAAGACTGCGGCACATCCAACATTAATGTGTCAGACAGACCGCTTTCGCGAGCAGGCTCGCTCCCACAAGGTTATTTATTGGGCCAACTGGCGGCGCAGTTCGGCCAATACTGGCGCCGTGTCTGGCCGCACACCCCGCCACAGGAAGAATGCCTCAGCCGCCTGCTCGGCGAGCATCCCCAACCCATCCATCGCCACCGCCGCGCCATGCTCGCTGGCCCAGCGGCAGAACGCCGTCGGTTCCTTGCCATACATCATGTCGTAACACAGGGTTTTGCCCGGTTCGATCAGGCTCGGCGCAATCGGCGGTACATCACCGGTCAGGCTCGCCGACGTCGCATTGATGATCACGTCCACCGGCTCACGCAGCCAGTCAAAACCACTGGCGGATACCGGCCCGAGGTCGCAGAACAACTCGGCCAGCAACTCAGCCTTGTCCACCGTGCGATTGGCGATGATCACCGAGGCCGGTTTCTCCGCCAGCAACGGCTCCAGCGCGCCACGCACTGCACCGCCCGCACCAAGCAGCAAAATGCGTTTGCCGGTCAGGCTGAACCCGGCGTTTACCGTCAGATCCCGCACCAGTCCGGCGCCGTCGGTGTTGTCGCCGAGCAATGACCCGTCGGCGAGTTTGCTCAAGGTGTTCACCGCGCCAGCACGTTCTGCTCGGGCGGTCAGGCTTTTGGCCAGACGATAGGCGTCTTCCTTGAACGGCACGGTCACATTGGCGCCGCGACCTTGTACGAAAAAGGCTTTAGCGCAGCCGGAAAAATCGTCGAGCGGCGCCAGCAGGGTGCTGTAGTCGAGGCTCTGGCCGGTCTGTTCGGCGAACAATTTGTGAATCATCGGCGATTTGCTGTGGCCGATCGGGTTACCGAAAACGACGTAACGATCCATCAAAAATCCTCAGGCCTCGGCCAACCAGTCGCGGTCTTGCAGGAAGTACTCGGTCAGGCGCGCTTCTTCGCTGCCCGGTTCAGCCTTCCAGTCATAGCCCCAGCGCACTTGCGGCGGCAGCGACATCAGAATCGACTCGGTACGTCCGCCCGATTGCAGGCCGAACAACGTGCCACGGTCATAAACCAGGTTGAACTCGACGTAACGGCCACGGCGGAATTCCTGAAATTCGCGCTGCTGCGCGGTGAACGCAGCGTTTTTGCGGCGCTGCACAATCGGCAGATAAGCATCGATGTAGGCGTCGCCGATGGCGCGCATGAAAGCGAAGCTGGTGTCGAAGTCCCACTCGTTCAAGTCATCGAAGAACAGCCCGCCGATGCCGCGCGGTTCGTGGCGGTGCTTGATGTGGAAGTAGGTGTCGCACCAGGCCTTGTAGCGCGGATAAACGTCGGTGCCGAATGGCGCGCAGGCTTGCTCGGCGACGCGATGCCAGTGGATGCAGTCTTCTTCGTTGCCGTAATACGGGGTCAGGTCGAAGCCGCCACCGAACCACCAGACCGGCTCTTCGCCTTCTTTCTCGGCGATGAAAAAACGCACATTGGCGTGAGACGTCGGCACATGCGGGTTGTGCGGGTGGATCACCAGCGACACGCCGAGGGCCTCGAAACCGCGACCGGCCAATTCCGGACGATGAGCGCTGGCGGACGGCGGCAGGCCACTGCCGAAGACGTGGGAGAAGTTGACGCCGCCCTTTTCGATCAGCGTGCCATTCTCGATCACGCGGGTGCGACCGCCACCGCCGGCAGGCCGGGTCCAGGCGTCTTCGACGAAGCGCGTGCCGCCGTCTTCGCTTTCGAGTGCGGCGCAGATGCGGTCTTGCAGGTCGAGCAGATAGGCCTTTACGGCGTCGGTGCGGGTCGTCATGGCTTCACCTTGAATCGGGCGGCGCCCCGCAGGCGGGCGACGCAAATGGGCGCGTAGCATACCACCGCAGAACAGCGCGCCGCAGTTGACGAAGATCAAGCATGGGAGTTGGATAGGGGGCTCACGAAAGACCCAAGGAGAGCAGGCAGATGGCAAAGCGTATCCAGTTCCGCGCCCACGGCGGCCCCGAAGTGCTCGAATTTGTTGATTACGAACCCGCCGCGCCCGGCCCGAATCAAGTGCGCGTGGCGAACAAGGCGATTGGCCTGAATTTCATCGACACCTATTACCGCAGCGGTCTGTATGCGCCGCCAGCCTTGCCATCCGGCCTCGGCGCCGAAGGTGCAGGCGTTGTTGATGCGGTCGGCAGCGGCGTCACCCGTTTCAAGGTCGGTGATCGCGTGGCCTACGGCAGTGGCCCGCTGGGCGCCTACAGTGAGTTGCACGTTTTGCCTGAAGCCAATCTGGTGAAACTGCCGGATGAAATAAGTTTCGAAACCGCCGCCGGCGTGATGCTCAAGGGCCTCACCGTGCAGTACCTGCTGCGCCAGACCTATGAATTGAAGGGTGGCGAAACCATTTTGTTCCACGCCGCTGCCGGTGGTGTCGGTTCGCTGGCCTGCCAATGGGCCAAGGCGCTGGGCGTGAAGTTGATCGGCACCGTCAGCTCGAAAGAGAAGGCTGAGTTGGCCAAGGCCAATGGCGCTTGGGCGACCATCGATTACAGCCACGAAAACGTTGCCGAACGCGTGCTGGCGCTGACCGATGGCAAGAAAGTACCGGTGGTTTACGACGGTGTGGGCAAGGACACGTGGCTGACGTCGCTGGACAGCGTTGCACCGCGTGGTTTGCTGGTGAGTTTCGGTAATGCGTCGGGCGCGGTGGACGGCGTGAATCTGGGGATTCTTGCGGCGAAGGGTTCGCTGTACGTGACCCGGCCGACGTTGGCGACTTACGCCAATAACGCGGAGAACTTGCAGCGGATGGCGGATGAGCTGTTTGAGATGATCATCAGCGGGAAGTTGAAGGTGGATATCAGCCAGCGTTATTCGTTGGCAGAGGCGGCTAAGGCGCAGACTGAGTTGTCGGCGCGACGCACGACAGGGTCGACAATTCTGTTGCCTTGACGGGCCCCTTCGCGAGCAAGCTCTGCTCCTACAGTTGATGTATGTCGTTCACAAATCATTTGTAGGAGCAAAGCTTGCTCGCGATGGAGGCAACGCGGTTTTAGGCCGGGCGCACGATGTTGCCCGTGGCCAAATCACGAATCAGGCTCGGGTTCTTGCGCCCACCCAATTCCCCGCCCAACACCAGATCAATCTGCCCACGGAAATACTGTTCAACACGCAACCGCGTGCGCGCTGCCGGGCGTCCTTGCGGGTTGGCCGAGGTCGAAATCAACGGCCCGACCATCGAGCACAGATCCCGCACCTGCGGATGATCGCTAACGCGCAGCGCCACCGTGTCGTGCACACCCGTCACCCATTCCGGCAACAAGCCCTGATGCGGCACCAGCCAGGTGTTAGGTCCCGGCCAGGTGCTGGCCATGCGGTCGAGCCACTCTTGCGGGAAGTCTTCGAACAGGAAGTCGAACTGGCGAATGTTGTCGGCGACCAGAATCAGGCCCTTATTGACCGAGCGATTCTTGATCGCCAGCAGCCGATCCACCGCTTCTTCATTCCACGGGTCGCAACCCAGGCCCCAGACGGCTTCGGTTGGATAGGCAATCACCGCCCCGGCGCGAATCTCTCGTGCGGCTTGTTGCACACGCCAACTGTTGACCATGAAAAAACTCTCCACAAACAGGTTTCGCGCAGTTTACCGATCTTCCTTGTAAAACCTAGCTCACCCGCGCAAACCAGCGGCCGTTTTCACTCACCGCGCGGCCATCCATTTCCAGTTCGGTCAGCGCTGCCAGCACTTTCGGTAACGCCCAGCCGCTGCTGTCGGCCAGACCTTCGCTGGTATGCGGCGCGGCGTGCAGCAACATCAGCAGTGGATGATCGACTTGCGGCGTGTCTGTGGACAGCGGCAAACGCTGCCAGCCGCGCAGGGCTTCAAGGATGTGCTCGATGGTTTCCACGAGCACCGCGCCATCGCGAATCAACTGGTGACAACCGCGCGCGCCGGGGTGATGAATCGAGCCGGGAATCGCGTAAACCTCGCGCCCCTGTTCCGCTGCCAGCCGCGCCGTGATCAAGGATCCGCTAGCAACGCTGGCCTCGACCACCAGAACGCCAAGGGACAAACCGCTGATGATCCGGTTGCGCCGGGGGAAGTTGCTCGCGGTCGGCCCGGCGTCCAGCGGAAACTCCGAAAGCACCGCGCTGCCGGACGCGATCATCGCGTCGCAGAGGCGTCGATTGCGCTGTGGATAAAAGTTTTCCAGCCCGGTGCCGAGCACCCCGACGGTCAGCCCGCCGACATCCAGCGCGGCTTGATGCGCAGCAGCATCAATGCCCAGCGCCAGACCGCTGGTGATGACAAAACCGGCCCCGGCGAGGCTGCGGGAAAACGCCGCCGCCGTGTCCATTCCCGGACGCGAAGCGCGGCGACTGCCGACCATCGCCAACTGCGGTTTCTCCAGAATCAGCGGGTCACCCGCGACAAACAGCAGCGGCGGCGGATCAGGAATCTGCGCCAGCAGTGCCGGGTAATCCGGCTGATCCCACATCAGCAAATGATGCTCCGGCCGCTCTAGCCAGCGCATTGCGTGGCTGGCGCCATCGCGCACTTGCGGGCAACGGCGCGCTTCAGCACTCGCCGCCGGCATTCCAAGCGAACGCCAGGCACTCGCGGGCGCGCTGATGGCTTTTGAGGCCGAGCCAAAGGCTTCGAGCAATTTACTAAAACGCTTCGGGCCGATTTCCGGCAAGCGGTGCAGGCGCAGGCGCGCTTCCAGTTCTGCCGGGGAAACCGGCGCGGAGGCAGACATCATCATGGATCATCCTTGATCGTTATAAGCTCCGAACCATTCGGAACAAGCTGTGGATAACTCTGTTGGTAACTTGTGAAGCAAGCTTACGGATTTCGCACCTTGTCGAGCACCGCCAGCGAGCGCGATGCGTTAAGGACGAGGCCGTAACTGAGTTTGTCGTAGGTGCGGAACACCATCAGCAACCCGGCGCGTTCGTCGGGAATTTTCAGCGGTTGGCCAGTGATGCGGTCGCGCACGGTTTCGCCGGTTTTCATGACCTCCAGCACGTTGCCTTCGACCAATCCGTCGCGTTTGCCCTTGTTCAGGGTGACCACGTCCATCACGCCGATCTGAGTGACGCCGCGTGGCACGTCGATGATCACGCCGTTGATCTGGGTAGCGGGTGCGCTGGGCATGAACGTCGAGTTGATTGAACGCTCTTCGCCGCTGAACAAACGGTCGCCGAGGCGCACTTCCTGCGTGGTGCGTTGCAGGGCGAGGGTGGCAACGTCACCTTCGGTCGCGACTATTTCACCGCCGCCGATGTCGTCGGCGTTGATGCCGAGGAACTCCTTGGTCTGCGGATCGGTGTAGACCTTGCCCTGGCGGAAGATGCCGTAGACCGGTTGATTCGGGTCGAAATGGCCGCGCGCGTAGATGCGGTCGCCGGTGCCGCTGAGCACTCGTTCGGCATCGCCGGCGACGATATACGGCGCCTTGTCGAAATCTTCGGCCTTGTCGACGATGCGGTTGCTCAGCAGAAAACTGTTGATCGATTTCAGCGGAATGCTCGGAATCGCCTCGGCCACCGGGCTGGTGCGAATCCGAGGCGAGAGTTTGATGGTGCCGCGCGACTCGCCGCGATTGAGCGTCAGACGCGGCTGGCCATTGACGTAGCTGAGCGTCAGCGTGTCGCCGGGATAGATCAGGTTGGGGTTCTCAATTTGCGGATTGGCCCGCCACAACTGCGGCCATTGCCAGGGCTCGCGCAGGTATTTGCCGGAAATGTCCCAGAGTGTGTCACCCGTAACCACCGTGTATTGCTGTGGAAAACCATCCCTGAGTTGCACTTGCCCTTGCGCTACGCCGGCCGAAGCCAGCAACAGCAGGGCGAGTAGTGTTTTCCTCATGCAGTGAATCCCTTTATCATGTGCGTTCGCGTGAACCGTCAGAGCCCCCGTGGCTCGCTTGAGCAAAATGCACAAGCTACGCTTCACAAACGGTAGCCTGCATCTTCGGACCTGCCAGGCCATCGACCCGACTTTACTCAACACGTGCAGCAATCAAAGCCTATGGCCATTTTAGACATCCTCGAATTTCCGGACCCGCGTCTGCGCACTATCGCCAAACCTGTGGCTGTAGTGGACGACGAAGTGCGTCAGTTGGTCGACGACATGTTTGAAACAATGTATGAAGCGCCGGGCATCGGCCTCGCCGCGACCCAGGTCAACGTGCACAAACGTATCGTCGTGATGGACCTTTCCGAAGACCGTACCGAGCCCCGGGTGTTCATCAACCCCGAGTTCGAATCGCTGACCGAAGAAATGGAGCAATACCAGGAAGGCTGCCTCTCGGTACCGGGTTTCTACGAAAACGTCGACCGCCCGCAGAAGGTCAAGATCAAGGCGCTGGACCGCGACGGCAAGCCCTATGAACTGATCGCCGAAGGCCTGCTCGCGGTGTGCATCCAGCACGAATGCGACCACCTCAACGGCAAATTGTTCGTCGATTACCTGTCCACGCTCAAACGCGACCGGATCAAGAAGAAACTGGAAAAGCTCCACCGCCAGAACGCTTGATGCCCCTCCTTCAAAGGCTTGCTGCGGCAAGCCTTTTTCTTTTCAAGAGACGCCTTCCATGACTGAGCCACTGCGCATCGTTTTTGCCGGTACCCCGGAATTTGCCGCCGAACACCTCAAGGCCCTGCTGAGCAGCCCTTACGAGATCGTTGCGGTCTACACCCAACCGGATCGTCCGGCCGGTCGCGGGCAAAAACTGATGCCGAGCCCGGTCAAACAGCTCGCGCTGGAAAATAATATCCAGGTGTTGCAGCCGCCGACGTTGCGCAACGCTGACGCTCAAGCCGAGCTGGCCGCGCTGAAGCCGGATTTGCTGGTGGTGGTCGCCTACGGCCTGATCCTGCCGCAAGTGGTGCTGGATATTCCGCGCTTGGGTTGCATCAACAGTCACGCCTCGTTGCTGCCACGCTGGCGCGGTGCGGCGCCGATTCAGCGCGCCGTCGAACACGGTGATGCCGAAAGCGGCGTGACCGTGATGCGCATGGAAGCCGGCCTCGACACCGGGCCGATGCTGCTCAAGGTCGTCACGCCGATCACGGGCGAAGACACTGGCGGTTCGTTGCATGATCGCCTCGCCGAGATGGGCCCGCCGGCCGTGGTGCAAGCGATTGCCGGTCTGGCCGCAGGCACGCTGGAAGGTGAAGTGCAGAACGATGAACTCGCCACCTACGCGCACAAATTGAACAAAGACGAAGCACGCATCGACTGGAGCCGTCCGGCGGTTGAACTGGAGCGACTGGTGCGCGCCTTCAATCCATGGCCGATCACCCACAGCACCCTCAACGGTGAAGCGCTGAAAGTGCTGGCGGCGACCATTGCCGAAGGCAATGGCGCGCCGGGTGAAATCCTCAGCGCCAGCAAGGACGGCCTGGTCGTCGCGTGCGGCGAACAGGCGCTGTGCCTGACCCGCCTGCAGTTGCCCGGCGGTAAAGCGCTGAACTTCAGCGATCTGTTCAACAGCCGTCGCGAGAAATTCGCTGTCGGCACGGTGCTCGGCGCAGCGGTGGACGCGCAATGAACCCGCGTCTGGCCGCCGCCAAGGCACTCGCCGCCGTGCTCAGCGGCAAAGCTTCGCTGAACAGTTCGCTGCCGACACAACTGGACAAGGTCGAGGATCGCGATCGCGGTTTCACTCAGGATCTAGCGTTCGGCACCGCGCGCTGGCAGCCGCGCCTGTCGGCACTGGCGGAAAAACTTCTGCAGAAGCCGTTCAAAACCGCCGACGCCGATGTCGAGGCGTTGCTGCTGGTCGGCCTCTACCAATTGCTCTACACCCGCGTGCCGGCCCACGCCGCCATCGGCGAAACCGTCGGTTGCGCCGACAAGCTGAAAAAACCGTGGGCCAAAGGCCTGCTCAACGCGGTGCTGCGCAACGCTCAGCGCGAAAGCGAAACGATTTTTGCCGAACTGGAGCGTGATCCGGTGGTGCGTACCGCCCATCCGCGCTGGCTGCAGAAATCCCTCAAGGCTTTCTGGCCGGAACAGTGGGAAGCCATCTGCGAAGCGAACAACGCGCATCCGCCGATGATCCTCCGGGTCAACCGCCGCCATCACAGCCGCGACGCCTACCTCGGCTTGCTGACTGAAGCCGGAATTGCCGCAACGCCCTGCGTTTACAGCCGCGACGGCATCATTCTCGAAGCCGCCGCCGATGTGCGCAGCCTGCCGGGTTTCGCCGAAGGCTGGATCAGCGTGCAGGACGAAGCGGCGCAACTGGCCGCCGACCTGCTCGACCTGGCGCCAGGCCAACGTGTGCTCGACGCCTGCTGCGCGCCGGGTGGCAAGACTTGTCACATCCTCGAAGCCGAAGCGGCGCTGGCCGGCGTGGTCGCGGTGGATCTGGAAGCCAAGCGTCTGGTGCGCGTGAAGGAAAACCTTGAGCGCCTCGGCCTCAACGCCGAACTGATCGCCGCTGACGGTCGCGACACCGAAAAATGGTGGGACGGCAAATCGTTCCAGCGCATCCTGCTCGACGCGCCGTGCTCGGCCACCGGCGTGATCCGTCGCCATCCGGACATCAAGCTGACTCGTCAGCCGGACGACATCGTCGCCCTCGCGCAACTGCAAGGCGAGCTGCTCGACGCCATGTGGAAAACCCTCGAAGTCGGCGGCATTCTGCTTTACGCCACCTGCTCGACGCTGCCGACCGAGAACACCGAAGTCATCGCCGCGTTTCTTGAGCGCACACCGGGCGCCCGCGAACTGGATCTGGCCACCACGGCCGGAATCAAACAGCCCCATGGTCGCCAATTACTGGCCCAGCAGGGCGGGCATGACGGGTTCTACTACGCCAAGCTGATCAAGATCGCTGCCGCACGCGGCTAAATGGATTCAATGGAGTGACTGGATGAAAATCATCATCCTCGGGGCAGGGCAGGTCGGCGGTTCGCTGGCTGAGCATCTCGCCAGCGAAGCCAACGACATCACCGTGGTCGACACCGACGGCGAACGCCTGCGCGACCTCGGCGACCGTCTCGACATCCGCACCATTCAGGGCCGTGGCTCGTTGCCGACGGTGCTGCGTCAGGCCGGCGCAGACGACGCCGACATGCTGGTGGCGGTGACCAACAGCGACGAAACCAACATGGTCGC
Organism: Pseudomonas rustica; assembly: GCF_049959085.1. Lineage (NCBI taxonomy): Bacteria > Pseudomonadati > Pseudomonadota > Gammaproteobacteria > Pseudomonadales > Pseudomonadaceae > Pseudomonas > Pseudomonas rustica. The sequence continues at coordinate 5,622,036 of NZ_CP188200.1, forward strand.
CTGTCAGGTCGCCCACACGTTGTTTCACACGCCGACGAAAATCGCCCGGGTGCGCGAAGCTTCGTACCTGACGCGCGAAGAGCAGTTGTTCCAGAACGAAGCGATTCCGGTCGACGTATTGATCAGTCCCGAGCAAGTGGTGACCAACTACATCAAGCGCCTGATCGAATATCCGGGCGCGTTGCAAGTGATCGACTTCGCCGGAGGCCAGGCGCAACTGGTCGCGGTGCGTGCCTATTACGGCGGGCCGCTGGTCGGTCAGCAACTGCGCCAGTTGCGCGAGCACATGCCGAATGTCGAAACCCGCGTCGCAGCGATTTTCCGTCGTGACCGGCCGATCTTGCCGCAGGGCGACACGGTGATCGAGGCCGACGACGAAGTCTTCTTCATCGCCGCGCGTGAGAATATTCGCGCAGTGATGAGCGAAATGCGCCGTCTCGACGAAACCTACAAACGCATCGTCATTGCTGGCGGCGGGCAGATCGGTGAGCGCCTGGCCGAGGCCATCGAAAGCCGCTATCAGGTGAAAATCATCGAGATGAACCCGGCGCGCTGCCGCTACCTCTCCGACACCCTCGACAGCACCGTGGTGCTGCAGGGCAGCGCGTCCGACCGCGATTTGCTGCTGGAAGAGAACATCGCCGACGCCGATATCTTCCTCGCGCTGACCAACGATGACGAAGCCAACATCATGTCGTCGCTGCTGGCCAAACGGCTGGGGGCGAAGAAGGTCATGACGATCATCAACAACCCGGCCTACGTCGACCTGATTCAGGGCGGCGACATCGACATCGCCATCAGCCCGCAACTGGCGACCATCGGCACGTTGCTGGCGCACGTACGCCGTGGCGATATCGTCAGCGTGCACTCACTGCGGCGCGGCGCGGCGGAAGCGATCGAGGCGATTGCCCACGGTGATGCGAAATCGAGCAAGGTCATTGGCAAGCCGATCGAGAAGATCGGACTGCCGCCGGGCACCACGATTGGCGCGGTGATCCGCAACGAACAAGTGATCATTGCCCACGACCATACGGTGATCGAAGCGGGCGACCATGTGATTCTGTTCCTTGTGGATAAAAAGCATATTCGCGATGTGGAGAAGCTGTTTCATGTGGGGCTGAGCTTTTTCTGAGGTTGATCGTTCCCACGCTCCGCGTGGAAATGCAGCCCGGGGCGCTCTGCGTCCCAAGAGCGGACGCAGAGCGTCCATTGAGGCATTCCCACGCGGAGCGTGGGAACGATCACTGAAGCGAGGGTGCAAAAATGCTCGAATCCCTGGAAAAAATGCTCGCCAAGGGTGTGGATAACTCCCTGCTGCGCTTCGGCCTGGGCAAGGGCTATCTGGATCTGGGCGAAGACGCCAAGGCTGCCGAGCATTTCCAGCGCTGCGTCGGCTTCGATCCGAAGTATTCCGCCGCGTGGAAACTGTTGGGCAAGGCGCAACTCGCGCTGGGCGACAATGCCGCCGCGCGTCAGGCATGGGAACAAGGTCTGGAAGCCGCCCGCGCCCATGGCGACAAGCAGGCCGAGAAGGAAATGACGGTGTTTTTGAAGAAACTCGATCGTCAGGCGCAGTGACGTTCTACAAGTAGCGCAAGCCGATGCCTTCGGCGTCGACCGTTACCACTTCCATTCGCACCCGTGGCGCGCCTGTGGGTAAATCCTGAACCTGGCCATAGACGACCGCGCCTTTGGGCAATGATGCCAGGCTCGGATGCTGCACATAGACCCCGGTTGGCGACAAATTGCGGGTTTGCCCGAGACATTCGCCGAAGCTGTCGTGGGTGATTTTGATGCGGAAGGATTTGCGGTGTTCGGACATCTTGGTGCGCCCTTTTTTTGAACGGTTCTGTGGATAACCTCAAGCAAGATCAAAAGATCGCAGCCTGCGGCAGCTCCTACAAGTTATCCACAGAGTGTGCCAACTTTTTCAGTACCAGCGTTCTTCGCCGGGTGGGCGCTTTTTGAAGCGCTTCATGCTCCACATGTACTGGCTTGGGTACGCAGCAACGTAGCGCTCGACGACTTTGCTCATCGCTGCGCAGGATTCGGCGGTATCGGTGCTGTACATGGCTTCGGGCGCGGCTTCGAGGATCACTTTGTAGCCAGAACCGTCGGGCAGGCGCAGCGCATGCAGGAACACGCCGACGGCTTTGCCACCGGCCAACATGTTCGGCACGAATTTGCTGGTCAGCGCCTGCGTGGCGAAGAACGGCACGAAGATCCCGGCGGATTCGGCCGGTTCCGGGTCAGCGGGAATGCCCACTGCACCACCTTTGCGCACTTCCTTGATCACGCTGAGAATGCCTTCCTTGGTGGAGGCGGCGACCTTGTTGCCCAGTTGCACGCGCTGTTTGCGCAGCAATTCGTCCACAGCTTTGAGCTTCGGCGGGCGATAGAAAATGATCGGTTTGCACTGGCTGCAATAGAAGTGGTTGAGCACTTCCCAGTTGCCGAGGTGGCTTGTGATGCCGACCACGCCTTTGCCCGAGGCCAAAGCGTCTTTCAGCACGTCGAGGCCCTCGACTTCGCGCACCAGATCGATCGAACGCTGCGCCGGCCAGATCCACGCGCAGGCGCTTTCGGTCAGCGACTTGCCGATGTCTTTCAGGCTCTGCCCGACCAGACGCTCACGTTCGGCCGGATCCATCTGTGGAAAACATTTGGCTAGGTTGATCCGCACCACGTCGCGGGAGCGGTTGGGGGTTTTCCACATGGTCCAGCCGATCGCCGAACCCACGGCCTGCACGGCCCGCCATGGCAGCAGGGCAAACAGCCGCAGAGCGCCTACCAGCAAGGCGCCTTTAAACTTTTCCACAGGTCACTCCTGATCTTGTGCGGTGCGCGAGGCGGCCATTCTAACCGGCGTTGACGAGCTGCGCGTAGCGGTCGCAGTCGCGGGTGTGATCCATGACCATGCCCGAAGCCTGCATCAGCGCGTAGCAAATGGTCGGGCCGACGAACGTGAAACCGGCCTTTTTCAGGGCTTTGCTCATCGCCAGTGCTTCGGGGGTGATCGCCGGGACTTCGCTGCGATCCTTGAAATGATTGATGATCGGTTGGTCGTTGACGAACGACCAAAGGAAGGCCACCGGATCCTCCAGCGCCAGCCAGGCCTGGGCATTGCGGCGGGCGGCGTTGAGTTTGAGGCGGTTGCGGATGATCCCCGGATCGAGCATCAATTCGTCGATTTCGGCGTCGCTCATCTGCGCCACGCGCTGCACGTCGAAGCCGAACAGCACCTCGCGATAACGCTCGCGTTTGCGCAGCACGGTGATCCACGACAGGCCAGCCTGGAACCCTTCGAGCAAAAGCAACTCGAACAAACCCTGCGCATCGCGTAGCGGCGTGCCCCACTCCTGATCGTGATAAGCCATGTACAGCGGATCTTCGGTACACCAAAAGCAGCGTGGCATAAGGCTCCAGGGGGTGGAGGTGCGACTGAATCGGGTATACTCCCGCTCTTTAAATCGCAGCCCAAGAAACAGGTGAATTTCGTGAGCCAGCCTACGCCAGCCGTGCGTACCTTCCAAGACTTGATCCTCGCGCTCCAGCAATACTGGGCCGAGCAAGGTTGCGTGGTACTTCAGCCCTACGATATGGAAGTAGGCGCCGGCACTTTCCACACCGCGACCTTCCTCCGTGCCATCGGCCCGGAAACCTGGAACGCCGCTTACGTGCAGCCAAGCCGCCGTCCGACTGACGGCCGTTACGGCGAAAACCCGAACCGTCTGCAGCACTACTATCAGTTCCAGGTCGTGCTCAAGCCGAACCCGGACAACTTCCAGGAACTGTACCTGGGCTCCCTCAAGCATGTCGGCCTCGATCCACTGGTTCACGACATCCGCTTCGTCGAAGACAACTGGGAATCGCCGACCCTCGGCGCCTGGGGTCTGGGCTGGGAAGTCTGGCTGAACGGTATGGAAGTGACGCAGTTCACTTACTTCCAACAGGCGGGCGGCATCGAGTGCTACCCGGTGACCGGCGAGATCACATACGGTCTTGAGCGTCTGGCCATGTACCTGCAAGGCGTGGATTCGGTCTACGACCTGGTCTGGGCTGACGGCCCGATGGGCAAAGTCACCTACGGCGACGTGTTCCACCAGAACGAAGTGGAGCAGTCCACTTACAACTTCGAACACGCCAACGTCGACAAACTGTTCGAACTGTTCGACTTCTATGAAAGCGAAGCCAAGCGCCTGATCGAACTCGACCAGCCGCTGCCGTTGCCGAGCTACGAAATGGTGTTGAAGGCCTCGCACACCTTCAACCTGCTGGATGCGCGCCGGGCGATCTCGGTGACCGCGCGTCAGCAATACATTCTGCGCGTACGCACCCTGGCGCGTTCCGTTGCGCAAGCCTACCTGCTGGCGCGCGCCAAGCTGGGCTTCCCGATGGCGACCCCGGACCTGCGTGACGAAGTACTGGCCAAGCTGGAGGCAGCACAATGAGTGCGCAAGATTTTCTGGTTGAACTGGGCACCGAAGAACTGCCACCGAAAGCCCTGAACACCCTGGCTGACGCGTTCCTCGCCGGTATCGACAAGGGCCTGCAAGCCGCCGGCCTGAGCTACGAGACTAAAACCGTCTACGCCGCGCCGCGCCGTCTGGCTGTGCTGATCACCGCGCTGGCCACCCAGCAACCGGATCGCAGCATCAACCTCGACGGCCCGCCACGTCAGGCGGCGTTCGACGCTGAAGGTAATCCAACGCAAGCAGCACTGGGTTTCGCCAAGAAGTGCGGCGTTGATCTGAGCGAAATCGACCAGAGCGGCCCGAAACTGCGTTACAGCCAGAGCATCGCCGGCAAGCCGACCGCGAGCCTGCTGCCGACCATCGTCGAAGATTCGCTGAACGACCTGCCGATCCCGAAACGCATGCGTTGGGGTGCGCGCAAGGAAGAGTTCGTGCGTCCGACCCAATGGCTGGTGATGCTGCTCGGTGACCAGGTCATCGACTGCACGATCCTCGCGCAGAAGGCTGGCCGTGATTCCCGTGGTCACCGTTTCCATCACCCGGAAAGCGTGCGCATCGGTTCGCCGTCGAGCTACCTCGCCGACCTGCGTGCCGCTTACGTGCTGGCCGACGCCAACGAGCGTCGCGAGATCATCAGCAAGCGCACCGAAGAGCTGGCCACCCGTCAGGAAGGCACCGCAATCGTTCCGCCGGCGCTGCTCGACGAAGTCACCGCGCTGGTTGAATGGCCGGTGCCGCTGGTGTGCTCGTTCGAGGAACGTTTCCTCGACGTGCCGCAAGAAGCGCTGATCACCACCATGCAGGACAACCAGAAGTACTTCTGCCTGCTGGATGCCGACGGCAAGTTGCTGCCACGTTTCATCACCGTGGCCAACATCGAAAGCAAAGATCCACAGCAGATCATCGCCGGTAACGAGAAAGTGGTTCGCCCACGCCTGACCGACGCCGAGTTCTTCTTCAAGCAAGACAAGAAGCAGAAACTCGAAGACTTCAACCTGCGCCTGCAGAACGTGGTGTTCCAGGAAAAACTCGGCAGCGTCTACGACAAGGCCGAGCGCGTATCGAAACTGGCTGCGTACATCGCCGCTCGCATTGGCGGCAACGCTTCGTGGGCGGCACGCGCTGGCCTGCTGTCGAAGTGCGACCTGGCCACCGAAATGGTTGGCGAGTTCCCGGAAATGCAAGGTGTTGCCGGTTACTACTACGCCCTCAATGACGGCGAGCCGGAAGACGTCGCGCTGGCGCTGAACGAGCAGTACATGCCACGCGGTGCCGGTGCTGAACTGCCAGCCACCCTGACCGGTGCGGCCGTCGCGATCGCTGACAAGCTCGACACTCTGGTCGGTATCTTCGGTATCGGCATGCTGCCAACCGGTAGCAAAGACCCGTACGCCCTGCGCCGTGCGGCACTCGGCGTGCTGCGTATCCTCATCGAGAAGAAGCTCGATCTCGACCTGAATGACGCCGTGGCTTTCGCCGTTAATGCGTTCGGCACCAAGGTCAAGGCTGCCGGCCTCAACGAGTCCGTGCTGGAATTCATCTTCGACCGTCTGCGTGCGCGTTATGAAGACGAAGGCGTTGAAGTCGCCACTTACCTGTCGGTACGTGCCCTGAAGCCGGGTTCGGCGCTGGACTTCGATCAGCGTGTGCAAGCGGTGCAGGCCTTCCGCAAACTGCCGGAAGCAGCAGCGCTGGCGGCGGTGAACAAGCGTGTATCGAACCTGTTGAGCAAACTCGAAGGCGCGGTACCGACCGAGGTACAAGCGAAGTACTTCGACAACGCCAACGAGTTCTCGCTGTACTCGGCGATCCAGCAAGCGGATCAAGCGGTACAGCCGATGGCTGCGGCGCGTCAGTACAACGAATCGCTGGCACGCCTGGCGGCATTGCGTGAGCCGGTGGATGCGTTCTTCGACGCGGTGATGGTCAATGCCGACGACGCCAATGTGCGGGCCAACCGTTACGCGCTGCTGGCGCGTCTGCGTGGTCTGTTCCTCGGCGTTGCCGACATTTCGCTGCTGGGTTGAGGGATTGCTGTTGAAACTGCTGATTCTCGATCGGGACGGAGTGATCAATTACGACTCCGACGCTTATATCAAGTCGGTGGAGGAGTGGATTCCGTTGCCCGGCTCGATCGAAGCAATTGCGCAGTTGAGCAAGGCCGGCTGGACGGTGGCGGTGGCCACCAACCAGTCGGGCATTGCTCGCGGCTATTACGACCTCGCCACCCTCGATGCCATGCACGCGCGCTTGCGTGAGCTGGTCGCGGAGCAGGGCGGTGAAGTCGGGCTGATCGTGTACTGCCCGCATGGGCCGGACGAAGGCTGCGATTGCCGCAAGCCGAAACCGGGGATGTTGAAAACCATCGCGGCGCACTACGACGTCGAGCTGAGCAATGTCTGGTTCGTCGGCGACAGCCTTGGTGACCTGGAGGCTGCCAAAGCCGTCGATTCACAGCCAGTTTTGGTAAAGACCGGAAAAGGCGAAAAGACTCAGGGCAAAACCCTGCCGGTTGGCACTCTGATTTTTGACGATCTGGCGGCGATTGCCGCAGAACTTATCCACAACTAGAGTACTTCTGAAGTTCCTGACCAGGGATTGATCGGGAGTGCGCTTGAACACTCGGGCATTGCCCCGTCACGGTAAACGTCACTATGTCGATACTGCGGGCCATCAGGATTTTTCTCTTTTACCTGCTGCTGGGCACCACCTCCCTGCTGTGGTGCAGCTTGAGTTTTTTCATCGCGCCGTTTCTGCCGTTCAAGGCGCGTTATCGTTTTATCAACGTGTACTGGTGCCGTTGCGCCTTGTGGTTGACCAAGGTGTTTCTCGGTATCCGTTACGAAATCAAGGGCGCGGAAAACGTGCCTGACCGGCCCTGCGTGATTCAATCGAACCACCAGAGCACCTGGGAGACGTTCTTTCTCTCCGCTTATTTCTCGCCGTTGAGCCAAGTGCTCAAACGCGAACTGCTTTACGTGCCGTTCTTCGGCTGGGCCATGGCCATGTTGCGGCCGATCGCGATTGACCGTGACAACCCGAAAGCTGCACTGAAACAAGTCGCCGCCAAAGGTGACGAGCTGCTCAAGGACAACGTTTGGGTGCTGATCTTTCCGGAAGGCACACGCGTGCCGTTTGGCACTGTCGGCAAGTTCTCCCGCAGTGGCAGCGCTTTGGCAGTGAATGCGGCGCTTCCGGTACTGCCGATTGCACACAATGCCGGCAAATTCTGGCCGAAAGTCGGCTGGGGTAAAAAGTCCGGCGTGATCACTGTGGTCATCGGCGAACCGATGTACGCCGAAGGCACAGGCCCGCGCGCCATTGCCGAGTTGAACGACCGGGTGCAAGCCTGGAACGAGAAGACTCAACGCGAAATGGGCTCTCTGCCACCGGCCCCGCAGGCACCAGTCGCCAATGATCAGATCGCTGTCTGAGATTTTGTGGATAACCTGTGTACGGTTTGTTTGAAAAGGCTTGAATATTGAGATTAAGTTATTGATTTACTTATATATTTCTCAAGCTCATAAAAGACCGTAAAAGGTGCATAAGTTTTTTTCCGATGTAAAAAAACCGGCTGATATAGCCGGTTTTTTTGTGCCTGATTATTCGTGAATCAGCGGTAACTCCAGCAGGAACGTAGTGCCTTGATCCACCACGCTGCGGCATTCGATTTTACCGCCATGGTGATCAACCACCGCTTTGACCATCGACAGGCCCAGCCCCACACCATCGATGCCTTGGGCGGAGGAAAAACGGCGGTACTGACTGAACAGATCCGGCAATTCATCGGCGGCGATGCCTTTGCCTTGATCGATCAATTCACAGTGCAACCATTCCTCACGGCAACGGACCCGCAGGGTGATCGTGGTGCCGGCCGGGCTGTACTTGATCGCGTTTTCCAGCAGGTTGAACAGCGCGCGGGTCAGCAAGCCTTGATCGGCATTGATCAGACGTTCCTGCGACTCTTCATCCATGTCATGCAGCAACTCGATGCGTTTCTGCTGGGCAATGGGCAACGCTTGATCCAGCACGTCGAGCACCAGCATCGCGAACAACGTCGGTTGAAATTGGTAAGTCTCAGACTCGGCTCGCGCCAGCAGAACAAAACCGTCGGTCAGATCCAGCGCGCGGCGCACCTGACGTTCGATCTGTTCGAACAACGGCGCATCAGCCCCGGCCTGATGGCGATGCACATCCAGCAAAGCGAGGATCGCCGAGTGCGGCGCGCGCAGGTCGTGGGACAGAAAGCGCAGCAACACGCTGCGTTGTTCTTCCGCCGCGCGTTCCGCGCTGAGGTCGGTGAGGCTCAGCAGCCAGCCGATCGGCGTGTCACCGTCCACCGGCAGCAGGGCGGCACGTTCCAGGCGCAGGCTGCGTTCCTTGTGGTCACGGAATTCCAGCAGCGGAAGGGCGGATAACGCTGGACGTGGCTCTGTGGATAATTCCGGATAGCCGAGGCGGCCGAGTTGATCGAGGACGTCGTCGCCCACCAATGAGGTATCGAACAACGCGCGGGCCTTGCGATTGCCCAGCAGGATCTGCCCCTTGGGATCGCTGATCAGTGTGGCGACCGGCAAGTATTCCAAACCGTCTGCGATGAAGCGTCGAGTATCGCGGGTGCGGCTCATGGCTTGCTCGAGGGCCATGATCTGCCCCTGCAAACGATCGGCGCCAGTGAATTGCGTACGACGGCGTTCGGGGAAAACCTTCGGCTCTCCATCCAGCCGCGTCAGCTCCCAGCCGAAATAAGTCAGCACCACACTCAGGCGCCGCCAGTTCCAGATCAGATAGCCAAACAACATACCCAACACCGCCGGCGTCGGTGACCACCAGCGACGCATCTCCGCCAGCCCGGCGCTGGTCAGCAGCACGCCGGCCATGCCAACCAACGTTATCCACAACGCCCAGCGCGGACGCCACAACAGCAAACCAAGTACGCACGCCACCAGCCCAACCGAAAGCATCGCCCCCATGACGGGAGCCGCACCGTGCAGGTTGATCTGCGCGCGATACGACAACAGCGCAGTCAGCGGCAACAGCACTAGACTTATCCACAACCACTCACGCACCAGCTGTCGGAACAGGCGCTGCACCTGGCTGGGCTCGCGGCTTTCGCGCCGGCGATTAGTGTTCATTTGGAAAAACGGCAGGGCAGGGTGAATGGTTTCATGGGCCACAGGTCTGAGACGTAGACCCGAAGAATCATAGCGGACGTCGACCAACGGCGGGCTGCTTACTTTCACTGCGAGGGCCGAGCGACTATGGTTGTCCGCCAACTGCCCAAGCAACAAGGAATAACCGCGAATGCGCGTTGCGATTCTGGACGACGAACCCGCCGAACTGCGCCGGGTCGAGCAAACCCTGCAGCAAATGGCCGATGCCGGCGAACAGCCGTGGTCACTGCACAGCTTCGAACGCGGTGAAGACCTGCTGCGCCAACTGCGCCGGGAAACCTTCGACCTGCTGATCCTCGACTGGCAACTGCCCGACCTCACCGGCCTGGCCCTGCTGCGCTGGACCCGCGAACACATGGAAGCGCCACCGGCAGCGATCATGCTCACCAGCCGTGATGGCGAGAGCGATATCGTTCAGGCGTTGAATGCGGGGGCGGATGATTATGTGAGCAAGCCGTTTCGGCCGAATGAATTGAAGGCGCGGGTCGCTGCAGTATTGCGTCGGCACAGCCAGCAACGTGCGGCGGCGACAGAAGTGCTGAGCTTTAATGATCTGACGTTTGATGACGCTGAACTCACCGTCACTCGCGAGGGAAAGCCGATTGTCATGACCGAGCGCGAGTATCGACTGGCGCGGTGTCTGTTCAGCAACCTGGGGAGGCCGTTATCGCGGGATTATCTGTATGAACGATTTTGGCCGCATGAGGAGATGGCTTCGTCGCGGCCGCTGGATACGCATATCTATCGCCTGCGGAACAAGCTCGGGCTGACGGCGGATCGAGGTTGGCAGTTGTTGACGATTTATGGGTATGGGTATCGGTTGGAGAGTGTGGTGTCGAACTCGCACTAATGGTTCTGGTTGTTTCACTCTTCTCCGGCGCGACCCTTCAATTTTTTGATCGCAGATTCCAACTGCTTGATGCTGGTAGCCGGCATTGGAAGATCCTCTGGCATGGTGCCGCCAAGTTCGGAAATGGTCTCTCTGACTTTTCGACCAACCTGCAGGTGAACGTCGTTAGCTTGTTGCTTGCCCTGAACATTGTCGCGACGCAATTTATCTTCAGCCTGAGTCGCTCGAAATAAATTAGCGGCCAGTTCAGTCGAGCCCATGTGATCAAGAATTTTTTGGCTTTTTTTGAGGCCTTTGCGCTGGTGGATCGCTTTCTGATCAAGTCCTCCGTAGAGCCCTTGATATCCATGATTCTGGAAAACGGCGAAATCCAATTCTGTCTCAACGCCTGCCTGCTGTGCCGTTTCAACCAGAAGTTTGTTGTGCTCGCGTAACTCATTGCGCAGCAGCAAACGCTTCTGATCGTCCCTTAGACTCTGAAATTCGGAATCGTCTGTCAGCTCCTGACGTCGGGTCTGAATCGCAAAGTAGGTTTGCCCTGCGGCGATGACGGGCTTGGATGGATCTCCGTTCTGGACAACCAGATAGCAGGCATAGCGGGAGAGGTGGATATCCTTCAGTTCTCGCAGAGAACCAGACCCCAAGGAGACCATTTTGCTGGCTTCAACAAAATGGTCGGATGCCGAATGATCACCGTGTTCACAAGCTTGTATAGCCTTGGCGATAACGTTCTCGAAGTTACGCCACGTTCTGTATTCCAGCAGCGGAGCAAGGTCTCGGGCAGACCAATACTCCACTCCACTGTCGGTTCGGTATTTGAGGCCTTCAAACGTCTGATGCTGTTCGCTCAACGGTAAATCCTCTGCTGAATGAATAAGTCGAAAGTAGCCAGACAGAGCGTTGCACTGACGCGAGGAGTTATCAATCCGGAAAACATGTACATACAAATCATGACGCAGACTTGTATGCATGGAGGGATGCTTGAAACGTATAAACCCCGATGAGCCAAAACTCACCGGGGTTTATTTTTTACTTCAAGTCCGAACAGAATTCGTTAGAAATCCAGGTTCGAAACCGCCAACGCATTGCTCTCGATGAAGTCACGGCGAGGTTCGACCGCATCACCCATCAGGGTGTTGAAGATCTGGTCTGCGCCGATGGCGTCTTCGATGGTGACTTTCAGCATGCGGCGCACGCTTGGGTCCATGGTGGTTTCCCACAGCTGATCCGGGTTCATTTCGCCCAGACCTTTGTATCGCTGAATGGTGTGGCGCTTGGTGCTTTCAGCCATCAGCCAGTCCAGTGCTTCCTTGAACTCGGTGACTGCTTTCTTGCGCTCGCCGCGCTGGATGTACGCGCCTTCGTCGAGCAGGGTGCTCAACTGAGCGCCGAGGGTGACGACGGTTTTGTAGTCATTGCTGCCGAAGAAGTCGCGGTTGAAGGTGACGTAGTTCGACAGGCCGTGGGAGATCAGTTCGACCTCTGGCAGCCACACGCCACGTTCACGGTCTTCACGCAGACTGGCCTTGTAGACCAGACCGGATTTTTCCACGGTACGCAGACGCGCTTCGTACTGGGCCAGCCACTCTTGCATCGCTGCGTGGTCGCCGAGCTTTTCCAGGCTCACGGCCGGCAGGTAGATGAAGTGCTCGGTCAGTTCCTGCGGGTACAGGCGCGACAGACGCTTGAGGGTCTTCATTACCATGCGGAAGTCATTTACCAGACGCTCGAGCGCTTCCCCGGAAATGCCCGGGGCTTCTTCGTTCAGGTGCAGGCTCGCATCTTCCAGGGCCGACTGCGTCATGTACTCTTCCATGGCGTCGTCGTCTTTGATGTATTGCTCTTGCTTGCCTTTCTTGACCTTGTACAACGGCGGCTGAGCGATGTAGATGTAGCCACGCTCGATCAGCTCCGGCAACTGACGGAAGAAGAAGGTCAGCAGCAGGGTACGGATGTGCGAACCGTCGACGTCAGCATCGGTCATGATGATGATGTTGTGATAACGCAGCTTGTCGATGTTGTACTCGTCGCGACCGATGCCGCAGCCCAGTGCGGTGATCAAGGTGCCCACTTCCTGGGAAGAGATCATCTTGTCGAAACGGGCTTTCTCGACGTTGAGGATCTTGCCCTTCAACGGCAGGATCGCCTGGGTCTTGCGGTTACGGCCCTGCTTGGCAGAGCCGCCCGCGGAGTCACCTTCCACGAGGTACAGTTCGGAGAGCGCCGGGTCTTTTTCCTGGCAGTCAGCGAGCTTGCCCGGCAGACCGGCGATGTCCAGCGCGCCTTTGCGGCGGGTCATCTCACGGGCTTTACGCGCGGCTTCACGGGCACGCGCGGCGTCGATCATCTTGCCGACGACCAGCTTGGCTTCGTTCGGGTTTTCCAGGAGGAAGTCGGAGAAGTACTTGCCCATTTCCTGTTCGACCGCGGTCTTCACTTCGGAAGAGACCAGCTTGTCTTTGGTCTGCGAGCTGAACTTCGGATCCGGCACCTTCACCGAAATGATCGCGGTCAGGCCTTCGCGGGCATCGTCACCGGTGGTGGCGACTTTGTGCTTCTTCGCCAGGCCTTCGGCTTCGATGTAGGTGTTCAGGTTACGCGTCAGTGCCGAACGGAAGCCCACCAGGTGGGTGCCGCCGTCGCGCTGCGGAATGTTGTTGGTGAAGCACAACAGGTTCTCGTTGAAGCTGTCGTTCCACTGCAGGGCGATTTCCACGCCGATGCCGTCTTCACGCTGGATGTTGAAGTGGAACACCTGGTTGACCGCAGTCTTGTTGGTGTTCAGGTATTCAACGAACGCACGCAGGCCGCCTTCGTATTTGAACAGCTCTTCCTTGCCGCTGCGCTCGTCCTTGAGGACGATGCCGACACCGGAGTTGAGGAAGGACAGCTCACGAATACGCTTCGCCAGGATGTCCCAGCTGAAGTGGATATTCTTGAAGGTGTCAGCCGACGGCTTGAAGTGAATCTGGGTGCCGGTGGTTTCGCTGTCACCAACAATGGCCATCGGTGCCTGAGGCACGCCGTGGACGTAGGTCTGTTCCCAGATCTTGCCGCTGCGGCGAACGGTCAGAACCAGTTCTTCGGACAGCGCGTTCACTACCGAAACACCTACACCGTGCAGACCGCCGGATACTTTGTAGGAGTTGTCGTCGAACTTACCGCCAGCGTGGAGGACGGTCATGATGACCTCGGCGGCGGAAACGCCTTCCTCTTTGTGCACGTCTACCGGGATGCCACGGCCGTTGTCTTTAACGGTGATGGACTCATCCGGGTGGATGATGATGCTGATGTCGTCGCAGTGGCCGGCGAGGGCTTCGTCGATCGAGTTGTCGACCACCTCGAACACCATGTGGTGCAGACCGCTGCCATCGTCGGTGTCACCAATGTACATACCGGGACGTTTGCGTACGGCATCCAGGCCTTTCAGCACTTTAATGCTCGTTGAGTCGTACGTATTTTCTTCGCTCAATGCCTTCACTCCCGATGGTCGTGGGTCTGGGTGATACGGCCCTGTTCCACGTGGAACAAAGCGACTGGCGTTTCCGTCTGCCAGCCTTCCCTCAATAATTCGTGATCTACACAGGTGATAAACACCTGGCAGCGTAAGTCTTCCAGCAAACGGCACAGCGCGCGGCGGTGGTTCTCGTCCAGTTCGGACGGCAGGTCATCCACCAGATAAATACACTGACCGCGTCGGGCCTGGCTGACCAAGTGCCCTTGGGCAATCCGCAGTGCACAGACCACCAACTTCTGCTGACCCCGGGACAAAATGTCCGCGGCGTTGTGTGCGCCCAATCTAAGACGCAAATCAGCGCGTTGCGGTCCGGCCTGGGTATGACCCATTTGCTGATCCCGTTGCAGGGACCCAGCCAGTACGGCGCTCAATTCCCGGTCTTTGTCCCAGCCTCGGTAATAGCTGAGCGTCAAACCTTCGAGCTCAACCAGTTCGCTCAAGGTTTGTTCAAAGACTGGTTTCAAGGCTTTGATGTAAGCGCGGCGGTATTCATCGATTTCAGCGCTGGCCTGGCACAGTTCCCTGTCCCAAACCGCTTGCGAAACGGCGTCAAGTGTACCATGCCGCAGCCAGGAGTTTCTCTGGCGCAAGGCCTTCTGCAAACGCTGCCAGGTAGCCATGAAACGCGGCTCAACGTGGAACACGCCCCAGTCGAGAAACTGCCGGCGAATCTTCGGCGCGCCTTCAAGCAGGCGGAAGCTGTCGGGGTTGATCAACTGCAGCGGCAGGATCTCCGCCAGTTGCGCAGCGCTGCGGGCGTTCTGCCCGTCGATGCGAATCTGGAACTCGCCCTGACGATCGCGCGAGATGCCCAAAGCGCTATGGCCACCCTCGGCCAATTCGACCTGACCGAACACGGTACAGGCGAGTTGTTCGTACTGGATTACCGGCAACAGACGCGTGCTACGAAACGAACGGGCAAGCCCCAGCAGATGAATGGCTTCCAGAACACTGGTTTTGCCGCTGCCGTTGGCGCCGTAAAGAATGTTGATGCGGGGGGAGGGGGAGAAGGTCACCGGGTGCAGATTGCGCACCGCGGTGACCGAAACACGACTTAAGGACATCCAGGGTCAGCTGATTACAGACGCATCGGCATGACAACGTAAGCCGAGTCGTCGTTGTCGGACTCTTGCACCAGCGCACTGCTGTTGGAGTCGGACAAAATCAGGCGAACCTGCTCGGTGGTCATCACGCCCAGCACGTCGAGCAGATAGCTCACGTTGAAGCCGATTTCCAAGGAGCCGCCGTTGTATTCAACGCCCACTTCTTCTTCCGCTTCTTCCTGCTCCGGGTTGTTGGCCTGGATCTTCAACTGACCGTTGGCCAGTTGCAGACGGATACCGCGGTATTTCTCGTTGGACAGAATCGCGGTACGGCTGAACGCTTCACGCAGCGCTTGGCGATCGCCCAATACCAGCTTGTCGCCGCCCTTCGGCAGAACGCGCTCGTAGTCCGGGAATTTACCGTCGACCAGTTTCGAGGTGAAGGTGAATTCGCCGGTGGTGGCGCGGATGTGATGCTGACCCAAAACGATGCTGACATTGCCGTCCGGCTCGGTGAGCAGACGTGCCAGTTCGAGAATACCTTTGCGCGGCACGATCACCTGATGGCGATCCGGCTGACCGATATCGGCTTTCATCGAGCACATGGCCAGACGGTGACCGTCGGTGGCCACGGCGCGGATGATGCCTTCGGACACTTCCAGCAGCATGCCGTTGAGGTAATAACGCACGTCCTGCTGAGCCATGGCGAAACTGGTGCGTTCGATCAAACGACGCAGTTTGCTTTGCTCAAGGCTGCAGGTCAGCGAACCCGGGCCTTCTTCAACGGTCGGGAAGTCGTTGGCAGGTAGAGTCGACAGGGTGAAACGGCTACGGCCGGCCTTGACCACCAGCTTCTGCTCGTCGACTTTGATGTCGATCAGCGCATCGTTGGGCAGGCTTTTGCAGATGTCCATCAGCTTGCGCGCAGGCACGGTGATGGAACCTGTTTCCGCAGGCTCTTCAAGTTGCACACGACCGACCAGCTCGACCTCAAGGTCGGTACCGGTCAGCGACAGTTGCTGGCCTTCGACTACCAACAGCACGTTGGACAGTACCGGCAAGGTCTGTCGACGCTCGACGACGCCTGCGACCAGTTGCAGGGGTTTCAACAGGGCTTCGCGTTGAATGGTGAAATGCATGGTCTAGTCCCTTGCCTTAATAAGCTGCGCTGGTGTTCATCAAGTGGTCAGTGTACGCAGCAGGTTCTTGTAGTCCTCGCGGATGTCCGCGTCGGATTCCTTAAGTTCGTTGATCTTGCGGCAGGCGTGCAACACGGTGGTGTGGTCGCGGCCGCCAAACACATCGCCGATTTCCGGCAGGCTGTGGTTGGTCAATTCCTTGGACAACGCCATCGCCACCTGACGCGGACGTGCGACCGAGCGCGAACGGCGCTTGGACAACAAGTCAGAGATCTTGATCTTGTAGTACTCGGCGACGGTGCGCTGAATGTTATCCACAGAGACCAGTTTGTCCTGCAACGCCAACAGGTCTTTCAGGGATTCGCGAATCAGCTCGATGGTGATGTCGCGGCCCATGAAGTGCGAGTGGGCGATCACGCGTTTCAGCGCGCCTTCCAGCTCACGGACGTTGGAACGAATACGCTGGGCGATGAAGAACGCGGCGTCGTGCGGCAAGTCGACTTTGGCCTGATCAGCCTTTTTCATCAAGATCGCTACGCGGGTTTCCAGTTCCGGCGGCTCGACGGCAACCGTCAGGCCCCAGCCAAACCGGGATTTAAGGCGCTCTTCAAGGCCTTCGATTTCTTTCGGATAGCGGTCACTGGTGAGAATGACCTGCTGGCCACCTTCAAGCAGCGCGTTGAAGGTGTGGAAAAACTCTTCCTGCGAACGCTCTTTACGGGCGAAGAACTGAATGTCATCGATGAGCAGCGCATCCACCGAACGGTAGAAACGCTTGAACTCGTTGATCGCGTTCAGCTGCAGCGCCTTGACCATGTCGGCCACGAAACGCTCGGAATGCAGGTACACGACCTTGGCATTCGGGTTCTTCTTTAATAGATGGTTACCCACCGCGTGCATCAAGTGAGTTTTACCCAGGCCAACGCCACCATAAAGGAAGAGTGGGTTGTAGCCGTGCTTCGGGTTATCCGCCACTTGCCAGGCCGCCGCGCGGGCGAGCTGGTTGGATTTACCTTCGACGAAATTCTCGAAGGTGAACGTACGGTTCAGGTAGCTGGTGTGCTTGAGCGCACCTTCGACTTGCACAGTGCGTTGCTCGGCGCGAACCGGGGCCTGCTGCGAAGCGGCGCCGGACATCGGATCGAAGCTGTCGCGAGACGGTTCATCGCTGACTTCCGGGCTTTTCTGCGTCGAGCGCTTGGCGCTCGGTGCTGGCGTCTGAGTCGGTGCTGGCGTGTTCACCGGGGCAGCATTCGCTTGCGCCTGGGAAGCTTGCGCTGCCGCCAGTGGCGCATTCGGTGCGGCACGCGGTGCCGAGCTGCGTTTGCTGCCTATTAATAAGGAAAGCGCAGGCGCCATGCCGTTGCCGTGCTCATCCAGCAGTTCAAGGACGCGCCCCAGGTACTTTTCGTTGACCCAGTCCAGAACAAAACGGTTCGGTGCGTAGACGCGCAACTCGTCGCCTTCGGCTTCGACCTGTAGTGGACGGATCCAGGTGTTGAATTGTTGGGCAGGCAGCTCCTCGCGCAAAAGCTCCACGCACTGCTGCCAAAGTTCCACTGACACGGATATCCCCTAAGTTGAAAGCCGGTGAGGCAAAAACAAGCGGCCATTGTAGCGGCGAGCCGCCCACTTATCCACATGCAGGTTGCCCGGTGAACATGATTTATCAATGCGTTAAACCAAAAAAAGGTGACCAACGGTGTGTGAATAAGCTCTGTGGATAACCGCCCCTGAGGGCACTGGACAACTGGGGGTTGAACTCGGTGGATAACCTGCCTGTGGATAACAGGCCATTCCACGCACAGGTTATCCGACAGTGCAGCACAGGCTGAACACGGTTTTCCACTGTAGTTGTCATTCTCTGTACATCACGTTAAATATGGGCTCATGGCACTTATCCACAGAAGATGACGGCCCTAGCTTCTATAAGCTTTACAAAAAAGCTTTAAATAAGTCCCTTCTTTATTTTTATGTTTGGCAGACAGGCTTTCAGCCACAAAGGCCCCCCAGATCTATTTATAAGGAAACGCTGGTTGGAAATTGACCTGAGGGCTTGCTTTCTCTAGAATCCCCGGTCTCTTAAAACGGGGGCCATTCCGGCCCGTTGTGGACGAACCAGGTAACACGACAATGAAACGTACTTTCCAACCAAGCACTATCAAACGCGCCCGTACTCACGGCTTCCGTGCTCGCATGGCTACCAAGAACGGCCGTGCTGTCCTGTCGCGTCGCCGCGCCAAAGGTCGTGCGCGTCTGGCAGTTTGATAATCCGGTACTGGAGGTGAGTCAGGACTTCAGTCGGGAAAAGCGTCTGCTTACCCCCCGGCATTTCAAGGCAGTCTTTGACTCCCCTACCGGCAAGGTTCCGGGGAAAAATCTCCTGCTCCTTGCACGCAACAACGATCTTGATCACCCCCGTCTCGGGCTGGTTATCGGGAAAAAGAGCGTAAAGCTCTCCGTTGAGCGCAATCGCCTCAAACGTTTGATGCGCGAATCGTTTCGTCTGCACCAGGATTCACTGGTCGGCTGGGACATCGTTATCGTCGCGCGCAAAGGTCTTGGCGATGTAGAAAACCCCGAATTGATTCAGCATTTCGGCAAGCTCTGGAAGCGTCTGGCACGCAGCAAGCCAGTTCCAGAAGTCAAAACCGAAACTGTAGGGGTAGACAGTCCTGATGCGTAAACTGGCCCTCGTTCCGATCCAGTTTTATCGCTATGCCATTAGTCCTTTGATGGCCAGCCACTGTCGTTTCTACCCCAGTTGTTCCTGCTACGCGTATGAAGCCATTGAAAATCATGGCCTTCTGCGCGGTGGCTGGCTGACCTTTCGTCGTTTAGGTCGCTGTCATCCGTGGAATCCCGGTGGTTATGACCCGGTTCCACCTATCCCTACCTCCCGTTCTTCTTCGATGGCCGAGTAATCATGGATATCAAACGCACGATCCTGATCGTCGCCCTGGCAATCGTGGCCTACGTTATGGTTCTTAAATGGAACCAGGACTATGGTCAGGCTGCTTTGCCGACTCAGAATGTTGCTTCCAGTACGACTACATCCGGTTTGCCGGACACCGCCACTGGCAATAATGCTGCCGCCAGTGACGATATTCCGCGCGCCGCTAGCGATACCAGCGCACCTGCCGAAACACCGGTAGCCGCCAGCAAGGATCTGATCCAGATCAAAACCGACGTGCTCGATCTCGCGATCGATCCACAAGGTGGTGATGTTGCTCAACTGACCTTGCCTCTGTATCCACGTCGTCAGGATCGTCCTGATGTTCCGTTCCAGCTGTTCGATAACGGCGGCGAACGTGTTTATCTGGCCCAAAGCGGTCTGATCGGCACCAACGGCCCGGACGCAAACCCGGCCGGTCGTCCGGTCTACTCCTCGGAGAAGAAGACTTATCAACTGGCTGACGGTCAGGACCAATTGGTCGTAGACCTGAAGTTCAGCAAGGACGGCGTCAATTACATCAAGCGTTTCACCCTGAAACGCGGCCTGTACGACGTAGCCGTTTCCTACATTGTGGATAACCAGAGCGCTCAGCCCTGGAACGGCGCAATGTTTGCTCAGTTGAAGCGTGATAACAGCGCTGACCCTTCGTCCACCACTGCTACTGGCACCGCGACTTACCTGGGCGCTGCCCTGTGGACAAGTTCGGAGCCGTACAAGAAAGTGTCCATGAAGGACATGGACAAGGCGCAGCTGAAAGAAACCGTCACCGGTGGTTGGGTAGCCTGGCTGCAACACTACTTCGTGACCGCGTGGATTCCGGCGAAGGGCGAAAACAACGTCGTTCAGACCCGTAAAGACAGCAAAGGCAACTACATCATCGGTTACACCGGTCCAACACTGACCGCTGCACCAGGTGCCAAAGTTGAAACCAGCGCTGTGCTGTACGCCGGTCCGAAAAGCCAGGCTGTGCTGAAGCAGTTGTCCCCAGGTCTGGAACTGACCGTCGACTACGGCATTCTGTGGTTCATTGCTCAACCGATCTTCTGGTTGCTGCAACACATCCACGCGATCGTTGGTAACTGGGGCTGGTCGATCATCTTCCTGACCATGCTGATCAAGGGTCTTTTCTTCCCTCTGTCGGCTGCCAGCTACAAATCGATGGCGCGTATGCGTGCCGTTGCACCGAAACTGGCTGCACTGAAAGAACAACATGGCGATGACCGGCAGAAAATGTCGCAAGCCATGATGGAGCTGTACAAGAAAGAGAAGATCAATCCGCTGGGTGGTTGCTTGCCAATCCTCGTGCAGATGCCGGTTTTCCTTTCGCTGTACTGGGTTCTGCTGGAAAGCGTTGAAATGCGCCAGGCGCCGTTCATGCTGTGGATCACTGACCTGTCGATCAAGGATCCGTTCTTCATTCTGCCGATCATCATGGGCGCAACCATGTTTATCCAGCAGCAGTTGAACCCGACTCCTCCGGATCCGATGCAGGCGAAGGTCATGAAAATGATGCCAATCATCTTCACGTTCTTCTTCCTGTGGTTCCCGGCGGGTCTGGTGCTGTACTGGGTTGTGAACAACTGCCTGTCCATCACCCAACAGTGGTACATCACACGTAAGATCGAACGGGCTACCAAAGCAGCCGCTTGATTTACACTGTGGATAACCACTCAAAACGCCCCCTAGTGGGGCGTTTTGCTATCTGTCATTTTTGTCTGGATTCCGGTTTATGAGCGTACCTCGTGAAACCATCGCCGCCGTCGCCACCGCCCAAGGTCGTGGTGGTGTGGGCATCGTCCGTATTTCCGGGCCGTTGGCCAGTGTTGCGGCGAAAGCCATCAGCGGCCGCGAACTGAAACCGCGTTACGCCCATTACGGCCCGTTTTTCACTGACGACAAACAGGTGCTGGACGAAGGTCTGGCGCTGTATTTCCCGGGGCCGAACTCGTTCACCGGTGAAGACGTTCTGGAATTGCAGGGCCACGGCGGCCCCATCGTTCTGGATATGTTGCTCAAACGCTGCCTGGAACTGGGCTGCCGTCTGGCGCGCCCGGGCGAATTCAGCGAACGCGCATTCCTCAATGACAAACTCGACCTGGCCCAGGCCGAGGCGATTGCCGATTTGATCGAAGCCAGTTCTGCACAGGCTGCACGTAATGCCCTGCGTTCATTGCAGGGGGCGTTTTCCCAGCGTGTGCATAACTTGACCGAACAGTTGATCGGTCTGCGCATCTACGTCGAAGCCGCCATCGACTTCCCGGAAGAAGAAATCGACTTCCTCGCCGATGGCCATGTGCTGAGCATGCTCGACAAAGTCCGTGATGAATTATCCACAGTGCTGCGCGAAGCCGGGCAGGGCGCATTGCTGCGCGATGGCATGACCGTAGTGATCGCCGGCCGTCCGAACGCCGGAAAGTCCAGCCTGTTGAATGCGTTGGCCGGTCGCGAAGCGGCAATCGTGACAGAGATCGCCGGCACCACTCGCGACATCCTCCGTGAACATATCCACATCGACGGCATGCCGTTGCACGTTGTCGATACCGCTGGCCTGCGTGATACCGATGATCATGTGGAAAAGATCGGCGTCGAGCGCGCATTGAAAGCCATTGGCGAAGCTGATCGGGTGTTGCTGGTAGTCGACGCCACTGCGCCGGAAGCACTGGATCCGTTTGCCCTCTGGCCAGAATTCCTCGAAACCCGGCCGGATCCGGCGAAAGTCACCTTGATCCGCAATAAAGCCGACCTGACCGGCGAAGCCATTGTTCTGGAAACCAGCGAAGACGGGCACGTGACGATCAGTCTCAGCGCCAAATCCGCCGGTGAAGGTCTGGATCTGTTGCGCGATCATCTCAAAGCCTGCATGGGTTACGAGCAGACGTCGGAAAGCAGTTTCAGTGCACGTCGCCGGCATCTGGAGGCCTTGCGCCACGCCAGTGCGGCACTGGAACACGGCCGCGCCCAGCTGACCTTGGCTGGCGCTGGCGAGTTACTGGCCGAGGATTTACGCCAGGCCCAACATTCTCTCGGCGAAATAACCGGGGCTTTCAGCTCTGATGATCTGTTGGGTCGAATCTTTTCCAGTTTCTGTATCGGCAAATGACAAATAGGGGCTGTGGACAATTTATCCACAGCCCCTTTTTCGTTTTACCAGTTGTAGGAAACCGTACCGAGCAGAGTGCGATCCTCACCCCAATAGCAACGACCCGCGTCGTTGCAACCCGACACATATTCCTTGTCGAACAGGTTCTTCGCATTCAGGTCGACGCTCCAGTGCGTATCGATCTGATAACCGATGGCCGCATCCACCAAAGTGACGTCGCCGGCATCCAGCTTTCCGTAGAGAGAAGGCGAGGTGTAAGCGAAGGCACTGTCGAAGTAACGCACACCGCCGCCTAAGTACAAACCTTTCAAGTCGCCATCGAGGAAACGGTATTTCGCCCAGACCGAGGCCTGATTACGTGGCACGCCGGTCATTTGATGGCCTTTGACCAATGACGTCGCGGCATCCTTGGTGATTCGCGCGTCGGTGTAGGTATAGGCCGCAGTGACGTTGAGGTTCTGGGTCAGGTTGCTGTTGAGTTCCAGTTCCACACCCTTGGAACGGCTTTCGCCCACCTGGCGGTAGCTCGATGTAGTGGCGTCGAAGTAGGTGTCGTCCTTTTTGCGCAGGTCATACACCGATGCTGTGAAGGCAGTGTCCCAGCCGATCGGTTCGTACTTCAGGCCCACTTCATATTGGCTGCTGGTGATCGGATCGAGCGGCGCGCCGGCATTGGAAATCTGCTGCACCGGCACGAACGAGGTCGAGTAGCTGACATACGGCGTCATGCCGTTGTCGAACTGGTACATCACGCCGCCCTGATAGGTGAACTTCTTGTCCTCGGAGCTGATGTCGCTCGACTGAGCGACCTTGTCGCGAAAATCACTGTCGACCCAATCCTGACGGCCACCGAGTAGGAACAGCCAGTGGTCGTACTTGCTCTGGATCTGTGCATAAACCCCTTTCATCTGCTGTTCCAGCAAGGTGTTTTGCACCGCAATCGGTGTGGTCGGATCGCGCAGGTACACCGGGTTATACACATCGATCGGCCCGACGATGCCGGCGTTCCAGTCCTGATTAAAGGAGGTGCGATCGTAGCTGGCGCCGAACAACACGGTGTTCTCCAGACCGCCGACCTGGAATTTGCCTTCCAGCTGGTTATCCAGCGAGTACACCATCGATTTGTTGAAGCGATCGTAGGCAGTCATGTTCAGACGCGTACCGAACCCGGCGTTATTGAGGTTGCCCGGCCAGGTTTCGTGGCGGGTAATGCGCGACTGCATGTAGCGCGAGTTCTGGCGGAACTGCCAGTCGTCGTTGAACGAGTGGCTGAATTCGTAGCCGGTGCTCCAGGTTTCCCGTTCGAACGTGTTCCAGTCCGGGTCGCCGAGCATGGTGCCTTTGGATAACTTGCCGTTGGGGTTGGTCAGCAAAGTCCCGGCGGCCGGTAGGCCAAGTTCCATGTTGGTGTGATCCTTCTGGTAGTTGGCCAGCAGGGTCAGCGTGTTGTAATCGTCGAAATTCAGGGTCAGCGATGGCGCGATGTAGATACGGTCGTCCGGAACGTGATCGGTCTGGGTGTCGGACTTGCGGCCAAGCATCACCACGCGTCCGAGTACGTTGCCGCTGTCATTGAGCGGGCCGGAGACATCGACGCCGATCTGCCGGCGATTGTTCGAGCCATAACCCAATTGCACTTCACCTTGCGGTGCTGCAGTCGGGCGTTTGCTGACCAGATTGACCAGACCACCGGGTGCGTTTTCCCCATACAGCAGAGAAGATGGGCCGCGGAAAATCTCTACTCGCTCAAGTCCGTACGGCTCGGTGCTGGTGTCATAGCGGTTGCCCTGTACGCGTAGTCCATCGCGCAACAGACCGTAGCCATAATCGGTGGCGTTGAAACCGCGAATATAGAAAAGGTCTCCAGCCAGACTGTCGCCGGCGGCGAACGGTGGGGCAAAGATCCCCGGCACGTAGCCGAGCACCTCGGTGAGTGTCTGAGATTTCTGATCTTTCATGCGTTGTGCGGTAACGACTGACACCGAGCGCGGCGTTTCCGACAACGGCGTACTGGTTTTCGTACCGATTCGACTGTTCTGCGCCTTGTATCCGACGTCCGCCGCGTAATCCAGATTCATCGGGTTGGCCAACTGACCATTGATGTTGGTCGGGGCCAGCTCCAGCGAATCACCGTTTGGCAGCGCCTGCAGAATGTAACTGCCCGGCGCCTGCGGTACGGCTTGCAAACCTGAGCCTTGCAGCAGTTGGGCAAAACCTTGGTCGACGGTGAAGTTGCCGTTCAACCCGACACTGCGCAAACGGCTGGTCTGTTGCGGCGAGAACGACAGAATCACGTTGGCGGCCGAGGCGAACTGGCTCAGTGCATTGTCCAGAGGGCCCGCTGCAATCGCATAACGCTGAGTGGCCGATGCAGCGACGGCGTTATGGCTAATCACCAGGCAGGACGCGGCGCTGGTCATCAGTAGGCTGTAAGCAATGCAGTGGTAGGAAAAACGCTGACGAAACGTGGGAAGACGCATGGGTGGATAAGCCCTGAAGGTGGCAAAGAGCCGCGTTTATCGCGATTACCTGTAGGGCCGGGTCAGGGCAAAAAAAGATAACCCTGTTGTCGATTTATTTTGCCCAAGTGACATTTCGATCAAGCGTTGTGGCTGATCGAGACCCAGTAACGGGTGAAATAGCGCACGTTGATCGGCAGTGACGCCTGAAGATTGGCCAGGACAGCGTCGGTTGAATTGAGGCGGAATGTCCCGGAAACCCGCAGCTCCCGGGCACGCGCGTCGCAATGCAAAACCCCGCTGCGATAACGGCCCAATTCTTCAATCACATCGCCCAAGCGTGCATCGAGGACGATCAATTGACCGTTGATCCACGCCACTTCGGAGTATTTGAACGGATGAATGAGTCCTATGTGCTGACGATCAAAATCAGCGCCTTCGCCTGCCTGTAAGATTTTAGCGGCCGTTGAACTATCGCCGGGCTGAACACTGACCCGGTCTTCCAGCACTCCAACTCGGGTAGAACTCGATAGCTGGTGAACGGAGAAACGAGTGCCCAATGCTTGAATCCGGCCATCCCGGGTTTCGACAAAAAAGGGCCGTTGATCACCCAGCTTTCCGGTTTGAATAAGGATCTCGCCGGAGCGCAGGCGAATCAGCCGCTGTGTCGGGTCGAAAGAAACATCAATCGCAGTGTCGGTGTTGAGTTGAATCTGGCTGCCATCCGCCAATGTGATATTGCGACGCTGGCCAACGCCGGTTTTATAGTCGGCCCAGACATTTCCCAAGGAAGTGTGTTGCTGAACATTCCAGCCAACGAACCCCGTGCCCGCCGCGAGCAGCAACAGTTTCAGCACTTGGCGGCGTTGCTGACCGGTATTTAATGCGCGACGTTTCAAATCCTGTGGCAGCGTGCCGAGGTGGCGCTGCAATTGTTCCATCTGGTTCCACGCCGCCAGATGCGCCGGGTCGCTATCTATCCACAACTGCCAGGCCTTATGTTCGGCGAGCGTTGGCGGATCAGCCTGAAACTGCACATACCAACTGGCGGCCGCTTCGAAGATCTGGCGATTGGGGGCGATGGCCATCAACGTTGCGCCATGATCAGGGCACATTCCGTCAGGGCGCGGATCATGTGCTTCTTCACCGTGGTCAGCGAAACCTTCAGCTGCAAAGCGATCTGTTGATAAGTCAGGCCATCGATTTGCGAGAGCATGAAGATTTGTTGGCTTCTGGCGCCGAGCCCGGCCAAGGCTTTATCCACAGCGACCAGAGTTTCGATGATCAGCGCCTTGTCTTCCTCGCTGATGGCGGTGGCTTCCGGTCGAGCCGCGAGGGTCTGCAAATACGCGACTTCGATGGCCTGCCTTCTATAACGATCAATGACCAGACCGCGTGCAATGGTCGCCAGATAATCCCGTGGCTCACGAATCTGTGCGGCATTGCGCGCCGCCAGAATCCGCACGAACGTGTCATGCGCGACATCGGCGGCATCGCAGGCGTCATGCAATTTTCCCTTGAGCCACCCGTATAGCCACGAATGGTGTTGCTCGTAGATTTGCTCGATCGCAGCAGTGTGGGCGGTTAGGGACATAGGAAAAGTGGGCGAGTTAATGATAATGCCTATTATTAGCCTCTGTTACGTTCTCTCACAATAGCCCTCGCACTTCCCTCCATCGGCTTCGTTGTCGCCAGCGAACCCTCGTTGGCGATTTTTTTTGCGCCTCGAAAACGCCGTTTTATCGCTTTTCTGTGGATTAAGCCCTGTGAATAACTGCCACTAAGGGCAGTTGATAACAGGGCTTCAAAACTGGATATAAACCCCTCTGTGGATAACCACCCCTTTCATCCACAGGCTTAAACCGGTTATCCAAGGCCCTCATTGGCACATCAACACAGGGTTTTGAATCTCTGTACATATTGAATATAAAGGCCTGTAGCGATCTATCCACAGAAAGTAGGCTCAGTAGAAATAAACATAAAAACAAAGGTTTTATAAATTTCTCTCTTTTTTATTCTTTTAACCTTGAGTTCTCCACAGCTGGTTAAATTTTGTGCAAAGGGTTCTTTAGGAAGGGCGAAGTCCCTATACTTGTCGACCAGGTTCAAAAACCTGATCTCAAACTATTCCTGAATTACCTACTTAAGCAGGCACGAGGTGCGTGGTGGATTTCCCTTCCCGTTTTGAAGTGATCGTCATCGGCGGCGGTCATGCCGGTACCGAGGCAGCACTGGCCTCAGCACGTATGGGGGCAAAAACCCTGTTGCTGACGCATAACGTGGAAACTCTCGGTGCCATGAGTTGCAACCCGGCCATCGGTGGCATTGGCAAAAGTCATCTGGTCAAGGAAATCGACGCCCTCGGCGGCGCGATGGCCATGGCTACCGATAAGGGCGGCATACAGTTTCGCGTGTTGAACAGCCGCAAAGGCCCAGCCGTACGGGCGACCCGTGCGCAAGCCGACCGTATTTTGTATAAAGCCGCTGTCCGCGAAATTCTGGAAAACCAGCCGAACCTGTGGATATTTCAACAAGCCGCTGACGACCTGATCGTTGAGCAGGAACAAGTCCGTGGTGTTGTCACGCAAATGGGTCTGCGGTTCTTCGCCGATTCCGTGGTGTTGACCACCGGTACGTTTCTCGGCGGACTTATCCACATCGGTTTGCAGAATTTTTCCGGCGGCCGTGCCGGTGATCCGCCGTCGATCGCCCTGGCACACCGTCTGCGTGAAATGCCACTGCGTGTCGGTCGCCTGAAAACCGGCACACCGCCACGTATCGACGGCAAGTCTGTGGATTTCTCGGTAATGACCGAGCAACCCGGTGATACGCCGATCCCGGTGATGTCGTTCATGGGCAACAAAGAACAGCATCCACGCCAGGTCAGCTGCTGGATTACACACACCAACGCCCGCACCCACGAAATCATTGCCGCGAACCTCGATCGTTCGCCGATGTATTCCGCTGCCGGTGAAATCGAAGGCATCGGCCCGCGCTATTGCCCGTCGATCGAAGACAAGATCCACCGCTTTGCCGACAAGGAAAGCCATCAGGTGTTTATCGAACCGGAAGGTTTGACCACCCATGAGCTCTATCCGAACGGGATATCCACAAGCTTGCCGTTCGACGTGCAATTGCAGATCGTGCAATCGATTCGCGGCATGGAAAACGCGCACATCGTGCGTCCGGGTTATGCGATCGAGTACGACTACTTCGATCCGCGCGACTTGAAGTACAGCCTCGAGACCAAAGTGATTGGCGGTCTGTTCTTCGCCGGGCAAATCAACGGCACCACCGGTTACGAAGAAGCCGGCGCCCAAGGTTTGCTGGCTGGCGCCAACGCCGCACTGCGCGCCAAAGGCAAAGAAGCCTGGTGCCCGCGTCGCGATGAAGCGTACATCGGTGTTTTGGTCGACGACCTGATCACCCTCGGTACCCAAGAGCCGTACCGCATGTTCACTTCCCGTGCCGAGTACCGCTTGATCCTGCGCGAGGACAACGCCGACCTGCGTCTGACCGAAAAAGGTCGCGAGCTCGGTCTGGTCGATGACGCGCGTTGGGCGGCCTTCTGCAAGAAACGCGAAAGCATTGAGCTGGAAGAGCAGCGCCTGAAAAGCACCTGGGTTCGCCCGAATACGCAGCAGGGCGATGCGATTGCCGAGAAATTCGGCACGCCGCTGACCCACGAATACAACTTGCTCAACCTCTTGAGCCGTCCGGAAATCGACTACGCTGGTCTGGTCGAAGTGACCGGCAACGGCGCCGAAGATCCACAGGTCGCCGAGCAGGTTGAAATCAAGACCAAATACGCCGGTTACATCGACCGTCAACAGGACGAAATCGCCCGTCTGCGCGCCAGCGAAGACACGAAATTGCCTGTGGATATCGATTACACCAACATTTCCGGTCTCTCCAAGGAGATCCAGAGCAAGCTCGGCGCTACTCGACCAGAGACGCTGGGCCAGGCTTCGCGGATCCCGGGCGTGACCCCGGCAGCGATTTCGCTGTTGATGATTCATTTGAAAAAACGCGGCGCGGGCCGTCAGTTGGAGCAAAGCGCTTGAGTTCTAAGGTCACTTCGCAACACGCCGAAGAGTTATCCACAGGAGCCCGCGAGCTCGGTGTCAACCTCACTGAAACCCAGCACGAATTGCTGCTGGGTTATCTGGCCCTGTTGATCAAATGGAACCAGGCCTACAACCTGACCGCTGTGCGCGATCCGGACGAAATGGTTTCGCGGCACTTGCTCGATAGTCTCAGCGTGATGTCGTTCATCGAAAACGGTCGCTGGCTCGACGTCGGCAGCGGCGGCGGCATGCCGGGGATCCCGTTGGCGATCCTGTACCCGGACTCGCAAGTGACCTGTCTGGACAGCAACGGCAAGAAAACCCGCTTCCTGACTCAGGTCAAACTCGAACTCAAACTGGATAACCTGCAAGTTATCCACAGTCGTGTCGAAGCTTTCCAGCCTGCAGAGCCGTTCAACGGGATCATTTCCCGGGCATTCAGCAGCATGGAGAACTTCACCAACTGGACTCGCCATTTGGGCGACGCCGATACACGCTGGCTGGCAATGAAGGGCGTTCATCCGGCTGATGAGCTGGTAGCATTGCCGGCAGACTTCAAACTCGATAGCGAACACGCCCTGGCCGTACCCGGTTGCCAAGGCCAACGCCATCTGCTGATACTGCGCCGCACGGCATGATTGGGAACACAAGCAAGAATGGCTAAGGTATTCGCGATAGCGAACCAAAAGGGTGGTGTGGGCAAGACCACCACCTGCATCAACCTCGCAGCATCCCTGGTCGCGACCAAGCGCCGGGTGCTGTTGATCGATCTCGATCCACAGGGCAACGCCACCATGGGTAGCGGTGTGGATAAACACGGCCTGGAAAACTCGGTTTATGACCTGCTGATCGGCGAATGCGATCTGGCCCAGGCCATGCACTATTCCGAGCACGGTGGTTATCAACTGCTGCCGGCCAATCGCGATTTGACCGCGGCCGAAGTGGTGCTGCTGGAAATGCAGATGAAGGAAAGCCGTCTGCGCAGCGCGCTGGCGCCGATCCGTGAAAACTACGATTACATTTTGATCGACTGCCCGCCGTCGCTGTCGATGCTCACGCTGAACGCACTGGTCGCCGCTGACGGGGTGATTATCCCCATGCAGTGCGAGTACTTTGCGCTCGAAGGTCTCAGCGACCTTGTGGATAACATCAAGCGCATCGCCGAATTGCTCAATCCGAACCTGAAAGTCGAAGGTTTGCTGCGCACCATGTACGACCCGCGCCTGAGCCTGATGAACGATGTTTCGGCGCAGCTCAAGGAACACTTTGGCGAGCAGCTTTACGACACGGTGATCCCGCGCAACATCCGTCTGGCCGAAGCGCCAAGCTACGGCATGCCGGCGCTGGCCTACGACAAGCAATCGCGTGGCGCCCTGGCTTATCTGGCCCTGGCCGGCGAGATGGTTCGCCGTCAGCGCAAAAATTCACGCATCGCCGCCGCTCAGGCAACTTAAGGAATCCCCATGGCCGTCAAGAAACGAGGTCTCGGACGTGGACTGGATGCACTGCTGAGTGGTCCGACTGTCAGCGCGCTGGAAGAACAAGCCGCGCAAGCTGACACCCGTGAGCTGCAGCATCTGCCGCTGGATCTGCTCCAGCGCGGCAAATACCAGCCACGTCGGGACATGGATCCGCAGGCGCTGGAAGAACTGGCGCTGTCGATCAAGGCACAAGGCGTGATGCAGCCGATCGTGGTGCGCCCGATTGGCGGTGGCCGCTTTGAAATCATCGCCGGTGAACGTCGCTGGCGCGCGAGTCAGCAAGCCGGGCAAGAAACCATTCCGGCGATGGTGCGCGACGTACCCGATGAAACCGCGATCGCCATTGCGCTGATCGAGAACATCCAGCGCGAAGACCTCAATCCGATCGAAGAAGCGGTGGCCTTGCAGCGTTTGCAGCAGGAATTCCAGTTGACTCAGCAGCAGGTTGCCGAGGCTGTGGGTAAATCCCGCGTCACTGTGGCTAACCTGTTGCGGCTTATTGCGCTGCCGGAAGTCATCAAGACCATGCTGTCCCACGGCGACCTGGAAATGGGTCATGCCCGTGCTTTGCTCGGTTTGCCCGAGAATCAGCAGGTTGAAGGGGCGCGACATGTTGTCGCACGCGGCCTGACCGTGCGCCAAACTGAAGCACTGGTTCGCCAGTGGTTGAGTGGCAAACCGGAGCCTGTGGAAGCCAGCAAACCCGACCCGGATATCGCCCGCCTCGAACAGCGTCTGGCCGAGCGCCTAGGCTCTGCGGTGCAGATTCGCCACGGGAAGAAGGGAAAGGGTCAGTTGGTGATCGGTTATAACTCGCTCGATGAGCTTCAAGGTGTGCTCGCACACATCCGCTGAAACATTTCCTCATGTAGCGCGCAGTCGGAAATCACTACCTGACAGTTGAATAGGGGCAGAACCGCCCCTATACTCTGCGCGCATTTTGTCGGCACAAATTATGCCAAGTTATTGAATTCTGGCAGCCGACCATTGGAGAGCAATAGTGATGGAAACCCGCAAGCCAAACCGCCTGCCGTTCCATCGCCTGGCGGTATTTCCGGTGTTAATGGCTCAATTTGTCATTTTGCTCATTGCCGCTTTGGCGCTCTGGCAATGGCACGGAGTCGTTGCCGGATACTCGGGACTTTGCGGAGGCCTGATAGCCTTGCTGCCCAATGTTTATTTCGCTCATAAGGCATTTCGGTTTTCCGGCGCCCGAGCAGCCCAGTCCATCGTCCGGTCTTTTTATGCCGGCGAGGCAGGCAAACTGATTTTGACAGCAGTGCTTTTTGCGCTGGTGTTTGCAGGTGTGAAGCCGCTGGCGCCGATAGCTGTATTCGGCGTGTTCGTGCTGACTCAGTCGGTCAGCTGGTTCGCTCCCCTGCTGATGAGAACAAGACTTTCGAGACCTTAGGGCGTTTGAGGCAACCATGGCAGAAACAACCGCTTCGGGCTATATCCAGCACCACTTGCAGAACCTGACCTTCGGTCAGCTACCTAACGGCGGCTGGGGCTTTGCCCACACCGCAGCAGAAGCCAAAGAAATGGGCTTCTGGGCTTTCCACGTCGATACTCTCGGCTGGTCGGTCGCGTTGGGTCTGATCTTCGTTTTTCTTTTCCGCATGGCGGCCAAGAAAGCGACTTCGGGTCAGCCGGGTGCTTTGCAGAACTTCGTTGAAGTATTGGTCGAATTCGTCGATGGCAGCGTGAAAGACAGCTTCCATGGCCGTAGCCCGGTGATCGCACCGCTGGCACTGACCATCTTCGTCTGGGTGTTCCTGATGAACGCCGTCGACCTGATCCCGGTCGACTGGATTCCTCAGTTGGCCATCCTGATCTCCGGTGACCACCACATCCCGTTCCGCGCCGTGTCGACTACCGACCCGAACGCAACTCTGGGCATGGCGTTGTCGGTTTTCGCACTGATCATTTTCTACAGCATCAAGGTCAAGGGCATCGGCGGCTTTATCGGCGAACTGACCCTGCACCCGTTCGGCAGCAAGAACATCTTCGTTCAAGCCCTGCTGATCCCGGTGAACTTCCTGCTGGAATTCGTGACCCTGATCGCTAAACCGATCTCTCTGGCTCTGCGTCTGTTCGGCAACATGTATGCCGGTGAGCTGGTGTTCATTCTGATCGCTGTGATGTTCGGCAGCGGTCTGCTCTGGCTGAGCGGCCTGGGCGTTGTTCTGCAGTGGGCTTGGGCTGTGTTCCACATCCTGATCATCACCCTGCAGGCGTTCATCTTCATGATGCTGACCATCGTCTACCTGTCGATGGCGCACGAAGAAAACCATTAAGACCAGTCTCGACTAGTCTGATGTCCTTCCCGGTCAAACGGGAAGGGGCTCTTCACAGGGCACCTGAAACGATTTGTTTTACCGCTTTAATCTAAAAAACCTAAACCATACGACGTAAAAGTCGGGAGGAAAGATGGAAACTGTAGTTGGTCTAACCGCTATCGCTGTTGCACTGTTGATCGGCCTGGGCGCACTGGGTACCGCAATTGGTTTCGGCCTGCTGGGCGGCAAGTTCCTGGAAGGCGCAGCGCGTCAGCCAGAAATGGTTCCAATGCTGCAAGTTAAAATGTTCATCGTTGCCGGTCTGCTCGACGCCGTAACCATGATCGGTGTTGGTATCGCGCTGTTCTTCACCTTCGCGAACCCGTTCGTTGGTCAGATCGCTGGCTAATTACTCGGATATTCCGGGTAATTTGGTGTGATGGACAACGTAACTGCGAGGTGTTGGCGTGAACATTAATGCGACCCTGATTGGCCAGTCCGTTGCGTTCCTGATTTTTGTACTGTTCTGCATGAAGTATGTATGGCCTCCGGTCATCGCTGCTCTGCACGAACGTCAAAAGAAGATCGCTGATGGTCTGGACGCTGCCAGCCGTGCAGCTCGCGACCTGGAGTTGGCCCAAGAAAAAGCGGGTCAGCAACTGCGCGAAGCGAAAGCTCAGGCAGCTGAAATCATCGAGCAAGCCAAGAAACGCGGTAACCAGATTGTCGAAGAGGCCGTTGAAAAGGCCCGTGTCGACGCTGACCGTGTGAAGGTTCAGGCTCAAGCCGAGATCGAACAGGAACTGAACAGTGTCAAAGACAAGCTGCGCGCCCAAGTGGGTTTGCTGGCTGTCGGCGGCGCCGAGAAGATCCTGGGTGCCACAATCGATCAAAACGCGCACGCAGAGCTGGTTAACCAACTGGCTGCTGAAATCTAAGCGAGGGCGATCATGGCAGAACTGACCACGTTGGCCCGACCTTACGCTAAGGCGGCCTTCGAGCACGCTCAGGCCCACCAGCAACTGGCCAATTGGTCAGCCATGCTCGGCCTGGCTGCAGCGGTGTCACAAGATGACACCATGCAGCGCGTGCTCAAGGCCCCGCGACTGACGAGCGCAGAAAAGGCCGCCACGTTTATTGACGTGTGCGGCGACAAGTTTGATGCCAAGGCACAGAACTTCATCAACGTCGTTGCCGAAAACGACCGTCTCCCGCTTCTGCCGGAGATTGCCGCTCTTTTCGACCTGTACAAGGCCGAACAAGAGAAGTCGGTAGACGTTGAAGTGACCAGTGCTTTCGCATTGAACCAAGAACAGCAAGACAAACTCGCCAAGGTTCTCAGTGCACGACTCAACCGGGAAGTGCGCCTGCAAGTCGAGGAAGATAAAGCCCTTATTGGGGGTGTTGTCATCCGCGCCGGCGACCTGGTTATCGATGGCTCGATTCGCGGCAAAATCGCGAAACTTGCCGAAGCATTGAAATCTTGAGTTTGAAGGGGCAGCAGAGCAATGCAGCAACTCAATCCTTCCGAAATAAGTGAAATTATCAAGGGCCGCATCGACAAGCTCGATGTGACCTCCCAAGCCCGTAACGAAGGCACTGTCGTCAGCGTATCTGACGGCATCGTGCGGATTCACGGTCTGGCCGACGTAATGTACGGCGAGATGATCGAGTTTCCGGGCGGCGTCTACGGTATGGCCCTCAACCTGGAGCAAGACTCCGTAGGTGCCGTTGTATTGGGCGCTTACCAGTCTCTGGCTGAAGGCATGAGCGCCAAGTGCACCGGCCGCATCCTCGAAGTTCCTGTTGGTAAGGAACTGCTGGGTCGCGTAGTCGACGCGCTGGGTAACCCTGTTGACGGCAAAGGTCCACTGGGCAACACCTTGACCGACGCGGTCGAGAAAGTTGCACCGGGCGTGATCTGGCGTAAGTCGGTAGACCAGCCTGTACAGACTGGCTACAAGGCTGTCGATGCCATGATTCCTGTCGGCCGTGGCCAGCGTGAGCTGATCAT
Source organism: Pseudomonas rustica (assembly GCF_049959085.1). NCBI lineage: Bacteria > Pseudomonadati > Pseudomonadota > Gammaproteobacteria > Pseudomonadales > Pseudomonadaceae > Pseudomonas > Pseudomonas rustica. The sequence continues at coordinate 5,656,590 of NZ_CP188200.1, forward strand.
CGGTGACCGTCAGATCGGTAAAACCGCTCTGGCGATCGACGCGATCATCAACCAGAAAGACAGCGGCATTTTCTGCGTCTACGTAGCTATTGGTCAGAAGCAATCGACCATCGCCAACGTGGTTCGCAAGCTGGAAGAAAACGGCGCCCTGGCCAACACGATCATCGTGGCTGCCAGTGCTTCGGAATCTCCTGCGCTGCAATTCCTGGCACCGTACTCCGGTTGCACCATGGGTGAATTCTTCCGCGACCGCGGTGAAGACGCGCTGATCGTTTATGACGATCTGTCCAAGCAAGCAGTGGCTTACCGCCAGATTTCCCTGCTGCTGCGCCGTCCACCAGGCCGTGAAGCTTACCCAGGCGACGTGTTCTATCTCCACTCCCGTCTGCTGGAGCGCGCATCCCGCGTTTCGGAAGAATACGTAGAGAAGTTCACCAACGGCGCAGTGACCGGCAAAACCGGTTCCCTGACCGCACTGCCGATCATCGAAACCCAGGCTGGCGACGTTTCCGCGTTCGTTCCGACCAACGTGATTTCCATCACCGACGGTCAGATCTTCCTGGAATCGGCCATGTTCAACTCGGGCATCCGCCCTGCAGTGAACGCCGGTGTTTCGGTATCCCGTGTGGGTGGTGCCGCTCAGACCAAGATCATCAAGAAGCTCTCCGGTGGTATCCGTACCGCTCTGGCTCAGTACCGTGAACTGGCGGCATTCGCCCAGTTCGCTTCTGACCTGGACGAAGCGACCCGTAAGCAACTTGAGCATGGTCAGCGCGTTACCGAGCTGATGAAGCAGAAGCAATACGCACCAATGTCGATCGCTGACATGGCGCTGTCGCTGTATGCCGCTGAGCGTGGGTTCCTGACTGACATTGAAATCGCCAAGATCGGCAGCTTCGAACAAGCGCTGATCGCTTTCTTCAACCGCGATCACGCCGATTTGATGGCCAAGATCAACGTTAAAGGTGACTTCAATGACGAAATCGACGCTGGCATGAAAGCCGGTATCGAGAAGTTCAAGGCCACCCAAACCTGGTAAGCCGCAGCGGGAGCCGCGAGGCTCCCGCTTGCTAACCTGATAGGTGTTACATGGCAGGCGCAAAAGAGATTCGCAGTAAGATTGCGAGCATCAAAAGCACGCAAAAGATTACCAGCGCCATGGAAAAAGTGGCGGTCAGCAAAATGCGCAAGGCACAAATGCGCATGGCTGCTAGCCGTCCTTATGCGGAGCGTATCCGCCAGGTTATTGGGCATCTGGCCAACGCCAACCCGGAATACCGCCACCCGTTCATGATCGACCGCGAAATCAAGCGCGTTGGTTATGTCGTAGTGAGCAGTGACCGTGGTCTGTGCGGCGGCTTGAATACCAACCTGTTCAAGGCCCTGGTCAAGGACATGGCGGTAAACCGCGAAAACGGCGTCGAGATTGATCTGTGTGTCGTTGGTAGCAAGGGTGCGGCCTTTTTCCGTAACTTCGGCGGTAACGTCGTTGCAGCTATCAGCCACCTGGGTGAAGAGCCGTCGATCAATGACTTGATCGGCAGCGTCAAGGTGATGCTGGATGCCTACCTGGACGGCCGTATTGACCGCCTGTCCGTGGTGTCCAACAAGTTCATCAACACCATGACGCAACAGCCTACCGTGGAGCAGTTGATTCCACTGGTGGCCACCCCGGATCAGGATCTCAAGCACCACTGGGACTATCTCTACGAACCGGATGCCAAAGAGCTGCTTGACGGCTTGATGGTCCGCTACGTTGAGTCGCAGGTCTACCAGGCGGTGGTCGAGAACAACGCGGCTGAACAAGCTGCGCGGATGATCGCGATGAAGAACGCTACCGACAACGCCGGTGATTTGATCAGCGATTTGCAGCTGATCTACAACAAGGCGCGTCAGGCTGCGATCACCCAAGAGATCTCGGAAATCGTCGGCGGCGCTGCCGCGGTTTAACGGTTCAAATATTCAGAGGATCCAGCTATGAGTAGCGGACGTATCGTTCAAATCATCGGCGCCGTTATCGACGTGGAATTTCCACGCGACAGCGTACCGAGCATCTACAACGCTTTGAAAGTCAAAAGCGATGCCGGCACCACTCTGGAAGTTCAGCAGCAGCTGGGCGACGGCGTGGTTCGTACCATTGCGATGGGTTCCACCGAGGGCTTGAAGCGCGGTCTGGAAGTTACCGATTCTGGCGCAGCCATCTCCGTACCGGTCGGTAAAGCGACCCTGGGCCGGATCATGGACGTCCTCGGTAACCCGATCGACGAAGCTGGCCCGATCGACACCGAAGAGCGTTGGGGCATTCACCGTCCAGCGCCTTCGTTCGCTGAACAGGCAGGCGGCAACGACCTGCTGGAAACCGGCATCAAGGTTATCGACCTGGTTTGCCCGTTTGCCAAAGGCGGTAAAGTCGGTCTGTTCGGTGGTGCCGGTGTAGGCAAAACCGTAAACATGATGGAACTGATCCGTAACATCGCCATCGAGCACAGCGGTTATTCCGTGTTCGCCGGTGTGGGTGAGCGTACTCGTGAGGGTAACGACTTCTACCACGAGATGAAGGACTCCAACGTTCTGGACAAAGTGGCACTGGTTTACGGTCAGATGAACGAGCCGCCGGGTAACCGTCTGCGCGTAGCACTGACCGGCCTGACCATGGCCGAGAAGTTCCGTGACGAAGGTAACGACGTTCTGCTGTTCGTCGACAACATCTATCGTTACACCCTGGCCGGTACTGAGGTATCCGCACTGCTGGGCCGTATGCCTTCGGCAGTAGGTTACCAGCCGACCCTGGCTGAAGAGATGGGCGTTCTGCAAGAACGTATCACTTCGACCAAGGAAGGTTCGATCACTTCGATCCAAGCGGTATACGTACCTGCGGATGACTTGACCGACCCGTCGCCAGCGACCACCTTCGCCCACTTGGACGCCACCGTCGTTCTGTCCCGTGACATCGCTTCCCTGGGTATCTACCCAGCGGTAGATCCACTGGATTCGACTTCGCGCCAGCTGGATCCGAACGTAATCGGCCAGGACCACTACGACACCGCTCGCGGCGTTCAGTACGTTCTGCAACGTTACAAAGAGCTGAAGGACATCATCGCGATCCTGGGTATGGACGAGCTGTCGGAAGCCGACAAGCAGTTGGTAAACCGTGCTCGTAAGATCCAGCGCTTCTTGTCGCAGCCGTTCTTCGTGGCTGAAGTCTTCACCGGTGCTTCGGGTAAATACGTTTCCCTGAAAGACACCATTGCTGGCTTCAAAGGCATCCTCAACGGTGACTACGACCACCTGCCAGAACAAGCGTTCTACATGGTTGGCGGCATCGAAGAAGCGATCGAGAAAGCCAAGAAACTGTAATCCCGGCGCCCGGCAACGGGCGCTAATTTAGGTTGAGGCAATCAGATGGCTATGACAGTCCATTGCGATATCGTCAGCGCGGAAGGGGAAATCTTTTCCGGCCTGGTCGAGATGGTGATTGCGCACGGTGCACTGGGTGATCTTGGTATCGCTCTGGGTCACGCGCCGCTGATCACTAATCTGAAGCCAGGTCCGATCCGCCTGATCAAGCAAGGCGGGGAAGCCGAGGTGTTCTACATCTCCGGTGGTTTCCTCGAGGTTCAGCCGAACATGGTCAAAGTGCTTGCCGATACCGTGCAACGTGCTGCCGACCTGGATGAAGCTCAGGCTCAAGCAGCTCTCAAGGCTGCCGAGCATGCTCTGCATGAAAAGGGCGCTGATTTCGACTACAGCGCTGCGTCAGCTCGTCTGGCCGAGGCTGCAGCTCAGCTGCGCACCGTCCAGCAGATCCGCAAGAAGTTTGGCGGTTAATCCGTCAGCCGCTTGTTGTGCGATTGATAAAAAAGGGTAGCCTCGGCTACCCTTTTTTCTTTTTCCGAATTCAAACCCGGTCGCAGTAGCTGACCACCCAGGATTGGTAGCCAGTCATGTCTCTTGAAATCGTTATCCTCGCGGCCGGTCAAGGCACTCGTATGCGTTCGGCCCTGCCGAAGGTTTTGCACCCGATTGCCGGCAACTCCATGCTGGGCCATGTTATCCACAGCGCCCGCCAACTCGATCCACAACGCATCCATGTAGTGATTGGCCATGGCGCCGATGTGGTGCGTGAACGTCTGGCGGCTGATGATCTGAATTTCGTCCTGCAGGACAAACAGCTCGGCACCGGCCACGCCACCGCCCAGGCTGTGCCATTCATTACCGCTGACACCGTGCTGATCCTTTACGGTGACGTTCCGCTGATCGAAGTCGAAACCCTGCAACGTCTGCTTAAGCACGTCGTGCCGGGGCAGATGGGTTTGCTCACCGTCGAACTCGACGACCCGACCGGTTACGGCCGTATCGTGCGCGATGCCGAGGGTAAGGTCGCGGCTATCGTTGAGCACAAAGACGCCAGCGAAGCGCAGCGCGCAATCACCGAAGGCAACACCGGCATTCTCGCCGTCCCGGCCGATCGTCTGGCCGACTGGATGAGCCGGCTGTCGAACAATAACGCTCAGGGCGAGTACTACCTAACCGACGTGATCGAAATGGCGGTCAACGATGGTCTGGTAGTGGCCACCGAACAACCGCACGACCCAATGGAAGTGCAGGGCGCCAACGATCGCAAACAACTGGCCGAGCTGGAGCGTCATTACCAGTTGCGCGCCGGCCGCCGTTTGATGGCGCAAGGCGTGACCCTGCGTGACCCGGCGCGTTTTGATGTGCGCGGTGAAGTGACCGTTGGTCGCGATGTGCTGATCGACATCAACGTGATCCTCGAAGGCAACGTTGTTATCGAAGACGACGTGGTGATCGGCCCGAACTGTGTGATCAAGGACAGCACCCTGCGCAAAGGCGTGGTGATCAAGGCCAACAGTCATATCGAAGGTGCCGTAATGGGCGAGGGCAGCGATGCCGGTCCGTTCGCGCGTCTGCGTCCGGGCACCGTGCTTGAAGCGCGCGCGCATGTGGGTAACTTTGTTGAGCTGAAGAATGCGCACATGGGCGAGGGCGCGAAGGCCGGTCACTTGACCTATTTGGGCGATGCCGAAATCGGTGCGCGCACCAACGTGGGTGCTGGCACCATCACCTGCAACTATGACGGCGCCAACAAGTGGAAAACCGTGTTAGGTGCAGATGTGTTCATCGGCTCCAATAACTCGTTGGTCGCGCCTGTGGATATCTCCGACGGTGCAACCACGGCGGCCGGCTCTACGATTACGCAGAATGTGGATAACGCGCAGTTGGCGGTTGGTCGCGCGCGGCAGAAGAACATTGATGGCTGGAAGCGGCCGGTGAAGATCAAAAAGGACTGAGTTATCCACAGCGGCTTTTTGAAGATCAAAAGATCGCAGCCTTCGGCAGCTCCTACGGGGACTGTCGGAGGGCTGCGATTTTTTTATAAGCAATGGGTTGACGATTTATGGCCAATAGGTTTTGATTGCTTCCGTTATCTTTCGAATCGAAACTTAAGCCGCCATGTCGAAACGCAACACGCCCCAACGCCGCCACAACATTCTCGCCTTGCTCAACGAGCAGGGCGAAGTCAGTGTGGATGAGCTAGCCAAGCGCTTCGAAACCTCTGAAGTTACGATTCGCAAGGATCTCGCCGCACTGGAAAGCCATGGCTTGTTGCTGCGCCGTTACGGCGGGGCGATCACCATGCCGCAGGAGCTGGTCGCGGAAACCGCGCAGAGCGTTTCCAAATACAAACAGGCGATTGCCCGCGCGGCGGTGAAACGCATCCGCGAGCACGCGCGCATCATCATCGACAGCGGCAGCACCACCGCCGCGATGATCCCCGAACTTGGCCAGCAGCCAGGTCTGGTGGTGATGACCAATTCCCTGCACGTCGCCAATGCCTTGAGCGAACTCGAACACGAACCGGTGTTGTTGATGACCGGTGGTACCTGGGATCCGCATTCGGAATCCTTTCAGGGCCAGGTCGCCGAGCAGGTACTACGCTCTTACGACTTCGACCAGTTGTTCATCGGCGCCGATGGTATCGATCTGGTGCGCGGTACCACGACCTTCAATGAACTGCTCGGTTTGAGCCGGGTCATGGCGGACGTGGCGCGGGAAGTCATCGTCATGGTCGAGGCCGACAAGATCGGCCGCAAGATTCCCAATCTGGAGCTGCCATGGAGCAGCGTCCATACCCTAATTACCGATGATCGCCTGCCCATCGATGCACGCGATCAGATCCAGGCCCGCGGTATCAACGTGATTTGCGCGGCTGTCAGTCAGGAGAAATAAGCATGTGTGGAATTGTCGGCGCAGTCGCTGAACGTAACATCACCGCCATCCTGCTCGAAGGCCTCAAACGCCTCGAATACCGTGGTTACGACAGCGCCGGTGTGGCGGTGTACACCAACGACGAAACCCTCGAGCGCATGCGTCGCCCGGGCAAAGTCAGCGAACTCGAAACTGCACTGGCCGAGCACCCGCTGGTGGGTCGTCTGGGTATCGCCCACACCCGTTGGGCCACCCACGGCGCGCCGTGCGAACGTAACGCCCACCCGCATTTCTCCGGCGAAATCGCCGTGGTGCATAACGGCATCATCGAGAACCACGAAGCCCTGCGCGAGCAACTGAAAGCGCTGGGCTACGTGTTCACCTCGGACACCGACACCGAAGTCATCGCCCACCTGCTCAACCATAAACTCAAGGATCAGCCTGATCTCACCGTGGCACTCAAAGCCACCGTCAAAGAACTGCATGGCGCTTATGGTCTGGCGGTGATCAACGCCAAGCAGCCGGATCGTCTGGTGGCCGCGCGCAGTGGCAGCCCGTTGGTGATTGGTCTGGGACTGGGCGAGAACTTCCTCGCTTCCGATCAATTGGCGCTGCGTCAGGTGACTGACCGCTTCATGTACCTGGAAGAAGGCGATATCGCCGAAATTCGCCGCGATAACGTGCAGATCTGGGACGTGAGCGGCAACGCTGTCGAGCGCCAGACCGTGCAGTACACCGACGGCGCCGAAGCTGCCGACAAAGGCGAATTCCGCCACTACATGCTCAAGGAAATCCACGAGCAACCGGCCGTTGTCCAGCGCACCCTCGAAGGTCGACTGAGCAATGATCAAGTGCTGGTGCAAGCTTTCGGTACGCAAGCCGCCGAGCTGTTCGCCAAAGTGCGCAACGTGCAGATCGTCGCCTGCGGCACCAGCTACCACGCCGGTATGGTCGCGCGTTATTGGCTGGAAGAACTGGCCGGCATCCCGTGCCAGGTCGAAGTCGCCAGCGAATTCCGCTACCGCAAAGTTGTGGTGCAGCCGGACACCTTGTTCGTGACCATCTCGCAATCCGGCGAAACCGCCGACACCCTGGCCGCCCTGCGCAATGCCAAAGAGCTGGGTTTCCTCGCCAGCCTGGCAATCTGCAACGTCGGCATCAGCTCGCTGGTGCGTGAATCCGACCTGACCCTGCTGACCCAGGCCGGCCGCGAAATCGGCGTCGCTTCGACCAAAGCCTTCACCACGCAACTGGTCGGCCTGTTGTTGTTGACCCTGTCGCTGGGCCAAGTGCGCGGCAGCCTCGCCAAAGGCGTTGAAGCCACTTTGGTCGAAGAATTGCGCCGCCTGCCAACCCGCCTCGGCGAAGCGCTGGCCATGGACAGCACCGTGGAAAAAATCGCCGAACTGTTCGCCGAAAAGAACCACACCTTGTTCCTCGGTCGTGGCGCGCAATTTCCGGTCGCGATGGAAGGTGCCTTGAAGCTCAAGGAAATCTCCTACATCCACGCCGAAGCCTACCCGGCCGGCGAACTGAAACACGGCCCGCTGGCGCTGGTGGATAACGACATGCCAGTGGTCACCGTTGCGCCCAACAACGAACTGCTGGAAAAGCTCAAATCCAACCTGCAGGAAGTCCGCGCCCGTGGCGGCGAACTGATCGTGTTCGCCGACGAAAAAGCCGGGATGACCAACGGCGAAGGCACCCACGTGGTGCAAATGCCGCACATCCACGACATCCTCTCGCCGATCCTCTATACGATCCCGCTGCAGTTGCTGTCGTACTACGTTGCGGTGCTCAAGGGCACGGACGTGGATCAGCCGCGTAATCTGGCGAAGTCGGTGACGGTGGAGTAATTGGTCTTACGCGGGGGCGAGAATTTCTTGCTCCTGCGTTGCTTTTTAGGCTCCAACACTCTCGCTATTTATCTTCAAAAAATCCGCAAATAAATCCGCGTATTACTCGAACTTCCGACTATTCCTACATTACCTATGGCTAGGTAAACCGGTGGTTGTGGCGTACTCTGAAATCCGCGAAAAAATCCGCGAATCTTGGAGGTCGAATGAGCGCTGAAGCTATCTTGGGGAATCATTGGCTGGAGCCGCTGGTTCCGACATTTCCCAGTGAAATTCTGCAATTGGCAGAGCAAGTGCCATTTCAGGCAGGAAAACTCAGCGCCATCGTTGCTCCGCAAATGGTTCGGCGAGTGGGTGGATTGCTGCGGGTCACCAGCAGCTTTTACAGCAATCTGATTGAGGGCCAATTTACTGAGCCGGTAACGCTTGCGCCGACAGCCCCGAGACGTAATCCCAAAGAGCTGACTGAGCTGGCGGTGACGCATATCGGTACACAGCAAGCTTTTGAACGAGCGCTGACACTGCACAACAAACTGCCTTGGGAGGCAATGTTCAGCAGCGCATTTGTTTCCCGGGTACATAAGCGCCTGTTTCAGGGGGCCAGCGGTGACCAATTGCATTTGCGCGACGCAAGTCGATTGGTGCCTGGCCAGCTTCGAGATGTAGCGGCCCAGGAAGTTCTCGTCGGCAATCATGCCGCGCCGTCCAGTCAATCCGTAACACCGATGCTCAATCGTATGCAGCAGGTCTACGGCCGCTTGCCCGATGCGCGGAGCCGCTTGCTCGCGGTCATGGCTTATCACCATCGATTAGCCTGGGTGCATCCTTTCGTTGATGGAAACGGTCGCACCGGCAGGCTGATCACCCACCTGCAACTGCAGAAACTGGGACTTGTATCGCCCTTGTGGTCGTTATCGCGAGGACTTGCTCGGCAGCAGGATACTTATTACGCGCGTTTGGCCAATGCGGACAAATCGCGTCGCGGTGATCTGGATGGGCTTGGTCAACTCACCCAAGCCGGGCTGTTCGAATTTGTCGGTTTCATGCTGGAGACCTGTCTGGATCAGATGCGCTATACCGAGCAGGCTCTGAACGTCTCCAACATGCGTGAAAGACTTCACACCATTTTTGCGTGGGACGAGCGTATTAAAAGGGCCGGTCTCAAGCCCGAGGCAGCACGTGCTTTGCACATTCTGCTGACTCAGGGCGTGCTGAGTCGGGCGGATTTCAAGATATTCACCGGACTGTCTGACCGGGTCGCGACTGATCAACTTAGAAGTCTTGTGCAGCTGGGACTTGTGGAAAGTGCTACGCCTAAAGCCCGAGATCTTTATCCGGGATTGCCCGTGTGGTTTGCACAGCTTCTATTTCCGGACTTGCATCAACGAATGATGGCTGCAAGCTAAGGAGTTGTTGAATGGATCGCTTCCAGGAAATGCACATCTTCACCACCGTAGCCCAAGAGCAAGGCTTCTCTGCGGCCGCGCGGCGTTTGGGCCTTTCCGCAGCAAGCGTGACGCGGGCGGTGGCGGCGCTGGAGTTGCGCATTGGTACGCAGTTGTTGATTCGTACCACGCGCAGTGTGCATTTGAGCGAGGCGGGGCAGCGTTATCTGGAGGATTGTCGGAGAATTCTCGCGGAGGTGCAGGAAGCCGAGGATTCGGCGGCGGGCAGTCATGCGCAGCCGCGTGGGCAATTGACGGTGACGGCGCCGGTGTTGTTCGGCGATCTGTTTGTAACGCCGGTGATGGCGGGTTATCTCGCGCAGTATCCGGAAGTCACGATCAACGCGGTGCTGGTCGACCGGATCGTCAACATGGTCGAAGAGGGTATCGATGTGGCGGTGCGCATCGGTGATCTGCCCGACAGCAGCCAGCATGCGATCCGGGTCGGTGAGGTGCGTCGGGTGATTTGTGGTTCGCCGGACTATTTCGCCAGGCACGGTCGGCCGATTCATCCTCATGCGCTGGCAGGCGTGCCCGTTGTGGCGACTTCAGCAATTGGCCAGCAACGCACCTGGCCGTTTCTCGATGGCGGCGAACCGTTCAGCGTGCGACCTGAACCGCGTCTGATCGTCACGGCCAATCAGGCTGCAATTACGGCGGCTGCCATGGGCTTGGGGATGACGCGAGTCTTGTCTTATCAGGTGGCGAGCAAGGTGGCTGCCGGTGAATTGGAAATCGTCCTCGCCGAATTCGAACTGCCCGCATTACCGATCCATGTGGTCTATCAGGGCGGGCGCAAGGCGCCGGCGCGGATCCGCAGTTTTGTCGATTTCGCGGTACAGGCTTTGCGCGAACATCCCGCGTTGAAAAATGCAGCGTTATTGCACGAGCTGAAATAATCGTTTGCAGTTACTGGTGATTCTGTTGTTTTCGCGATCAGGGGAAGATGGCCCCCTCGGCGCGCTCATCCCCGCAGCGGCGCCCCTGTTCAGCGGAGTCGACCATGCAAGCGATCAAACTCTACAACTTCCCGCGTTCTGGCCACGCTCATCGCGTCGAGTTGATGCTGTCCCTGCTGCAATTGCCGACCGAGCTGATTTTCGTCGATCTGGCCAAGGGTGAGCACAAGCAGCCCGCGTATCTGGCCATCAACAGCTTCGGCCAAGTCCCGGCGATTGATGACGGCGGCGTGGTGCTCGCCGATTCCAACGCTATTCTGGTGTATCTGGCGCAGAAGTATGGCAACGGACGTTGGCTGCCTGCGGATCCGGTCGGTGCCGCGCATGTGCAGCGTTGGTTGTCGGCAGCCGCCGGGCCGATTGCTTTCGGCCCTGCTGCTGCACGCTTGGTCACAGTATTCGGCGCGCAACTGAACGCTGATGAAGCCATCACCCGTGCGCACAACCTGCTGAAAGTGATGGACGTCGAACTGGGCAAAACTCCGTATCTGGCCGGCGAAGAACCGACCATCGCCGACGTCTCGGCCTACAGTTACATCGCTCATGCGCCGGAAGGCAATGTGTCGCTGGATGAGTACGGCAACGTTCGCGCCTGGCTGGCCCGGGTCGAAGCCTTGCCCGGTTTTGTCGGCATGCCGCGCACCGTCGCCGGCCTGCAAACCGCAGTCTGATTCCCGCAATCCACACTGTGCCGACGGTGCAGGGGAGAGGTCGTGATGGAACGTTCACCGTGGCACGCTGGCGAGCAACAGTTGCAGGCGAAAGTCGGGGTTGCCGAACGCATGGAGGCATTCGGGCGTAAGGTGATTCGCACGTGGATGCCGGATCAGCACCGTGAGTTCTATCAACAATTGCCCTTTATGCTGTACGGCGCCGTCGATGCGCAGGGTCGGCCGTGGGCCAGTGTGCTTGAAGGTGCGCCGGGGTTTGCTCATTCGCCGGATCCCGAGCACCTGCATTTCGCCAGCCAAACCTCGGCCGATGACCCGGCGCAACTGCGCAATGGCGAGCCGATCGGTTTGCTCGGCATCGAGCTGCACACCCGCCGGCGCAATCGCCTCAACGGCCATGTCGATAATCTGACCGCGCAGGGATTCGACGTCAGCGTCGATCAGGCTTTCGGCAACTGCCCGCAATACATTCAGTTGCGCCAGTTTCAGCGCGTGCCACTGACGGATCCGCAAACCCGCCCGGCTCAGCATCTGGACGCTCTCGATGAGACGGCCACGGCGTTGATCGAAGGCGCCGACACGTTCTTCGTCGCCAGTTATGTCGATGTTGATGGTCAGCGCGCGGTGGATGTTTCCCACCGCGGTGGGCAGCCAGGTTTCGTCCGGGTGGAAGGGAATCGTCTGACCATCCCCGACTTTGCCGGCAATCTGCATTTCAATACCCTCGGCAATTTATTGCTCAACCCCAAGGCCGGCCTGCTGTTCATCGACTTTTCCACAGGCGATGTACTGCAACTCAGCGGGCGCACCGAGATCATTCTCGAAGGCCCGCAAATCGAGGCGTTTCAAGGCGCGGAACGCCTGTGGACATTTGACGTGGAAAAACTGGTGCGACGTCCGGCAGCATTGGCGTTGCGCTGGCGCTTCGACGGCATGTCGCCGACCAGTCTGTTGACCGGTAACTGGGCCGAGGCGGACGCACGTTTGCAGGCGCAGGCGCTGGGCAATCAATGGCGGCCTCTGCGGGTGACGAAGATTGAAGCGGAGAGTCAGCACATTCGCTCGATCTATCTGGAGCCCGCCGATGGCGCCGGTTTGCCGGTGTTTCTTGCCGGTCAGCATTTGCCGCTGCGTTTCACCGTGGAGGGCGAGGTACACATTCGTACTTACAGCCTTTCGAGTGCGCCATCGGATGGTTTCTACCGGATCAGCGTCAAGCGTGAGGGCCTGATTTCGTCGCATCTGCATGAGCAGATTAATGTTGGCGATGTACTCGAAGCGCGTGCGCCGCAGGGGCATTTCACCGTCGTACCGCTGGAGCAGCGACCGTTGGTGTTGTTGGCGGCCGGTGTGGGAATTACGCCGTTGCTGTCGATGCTGCGCGAGGTGGTGTACCAGGGCTTACGGACGAGGAGGATTCGTCCGACGCTGTTGTTGCAGAGTTCACGCAGCCTGGCCGATCAACCGTTTCGCAAGGAGCTGGATCGCTTGCTGGAAACGTCTGGCGATGCGGTGCGGGTGTTGCGTTTGCTCAGCCAGCCGGAAGCCGATGTGCAGGAAGGTGCGGACTTCGATTTGCCGGGGCGGATTGACGGCGAGGTGTTGAGGAATGTGCTGGAGGTCGATGATTTCGACCAGATCGATTTTGTCCTCTGTGGCCCCAGTGGTTTTACCCAAGGGCTGTACGACACCCTGCGCGAACTGGATGTACGCGACGCGCAGATTTATGCGGAAACCTTTGGCCCGTCGACACTGAAACGTCAGGCCGATCCGGATGCAATCGTGATTGAGCAACCGCCCGTAGCGACCACTTCGGTTCCGGTGGTGTTCGAGCGTTCGGCGAAAGAGGCGCGTTGGCAGCCGGATGGCGGCAGTTTGCTGGAACTGGCGGAGAGCCGTGGATTGCGTCCGGAGTTCAGTTGCCGAGGTGGTTCATGTGGAACCTGCAAGACGCGGCTGGTCAGCGGCGCGGTGAATTATCCACAGGTGCCGGCGGATATGCCGGAGGCGGGGCATGTGCTGATTTGTTGTGCGGTGCCGGCGCAGAGCGGCCAACCCTTGGTCTTGGATTTATAAACCGATCCCTGTAGGAGCTGCCGAAGGCTCGGGCCGCGATCGGACGATCTTTTGATCTTGAAAACAAAAGTCAAAAGATCGCAGCCTTCGGCAGCTCCTACAGTGGAATGTGTTTCAGGCCGAAATCATGCGTAGGACAGGGATTTTTCTTCGAGCAATTCCTGATACAGCTCCGTCCATTTGCGGCCCATTTCATCGGCTGTGAATAACTGCCGATACCGCGCCTCCGCTTTCACCCCCATCGCCGCCGCACGCACCGGATCATCCCAGAGCGTACGCATCGCCTCGCGAAATGCCTGTGGATGACTCGGCGGCACCACCAATCCGGTCTCGTTGTGAATATTGATGTAACTGGTGCCGGTGCCGATCTCGCTGGAGATCATCGGTTTGCCGTACATCGCGCCTTCCAGCAGCGAAATACCGAACGCTTCCGAACGCAGGTGCGACGGGAAGACGATCGCGTAGCTCAATTGCAGCAACGCGACTTTGTCTTCATCGCCCAAGCGGCCGAGGAAATGAATGTTGCGCAGCCCCAACGCTGCAGCTTGCGCATGCAACTCTTGCTCAAGCGGGCCGGCGCCGACGATCACCACCGGGTAATCCACGTCTTTCAGCGCATTGAGCAGGATGTGCAGGCCTTTGTAATAACGCATGACCCCGACGAACAGGAAAAACTTATCCCCAAGCTGCTGGCGCCAGCGGTTCATGCGCTCGCTATCGGCCTGTGGATAACCGGCCTTGTTCAAACCGTAGGGGATGACTCGAGTCTTGTCCTGAAACTGCTGCAGCACATCGCTGGTGTGCAGGTAGTTTGGCGACGCCGCGACAATACGATCGGCGCTGGCGAGGAAGCGGTTCATCAGTGGCCGGTAAAGTTTCAGCAGGTGCTTCTGGCGAATGATGTCCGAGTGGTAGGTCACGACGCTGGGTTTTTGCATGCCGCTGGCGAAATGCACCAGATCCATAAACGGCCACGGGAAGTGATAGTTGACCACGTCAGCCTCGGCGGCCATTTCGCGAAACTGTTTGAACACGCTCCAGGAAAAACCGGTGGAGGCGAACTGAATGTCGAGTTTGGCGCGGTGCACTTCGTGGTGACCGAGTTTGACCACGGGCGGTGTCGGGTCGCTGCTGAGTGTCAGCACCTGACCGTCGATACCGTGCTGGGCGCCGCTTTCGCAGAGCTGGAAGATCACTTGTTCGATGCCGCCGACCGAGTCCGGCAGGTAAGTTTTGAAAAAGTGAAGTACGCGCATATCAACCTCCCATGGCCTGGCGGTAGGCACCGGCCGTGGCCTGTGCACAACGCTCCCAGGAAAAAAGCCGTGCCTGCTGCAATCCGGCTTCTCGGCATGCCTGCCAATGTGCTTGATCGTCGATCAAAAGGCTCATCGCATCGCGCAAGCCTTGTGCATCGTCAGCTTCAATATAGTTGCCGGCCGGGCCCGCTACTTCCGGCATCGCCGAAGAACCGGTGACCACCACCGGCGTGCCACTGGCCATTGCCTCCAGCACCGGCAGACCGAAACCTTCGTACAGCGAAGGAAAAATCAGTGCCCGCGCGCCGGCGAGCAATTGCGCCACGTGTTCATCGGGCAAGTAACCGAGCAGGCACACATGACCGCTGGCCAGGGCCTGACGCAATTCGTCACTGAATTGATCGCGCTGCCAGCCGGCCATGCCGACGATCAGCAGCGGAAAGCGCTCGCGCACGGCTTCTGGCAACAAGGCGTGGGCGCGCAGGGCCAGCGTCAGGTTTTTGCGCGGTTCCAGCGTGCCGACGCAGAGGAAATACTCACGCGCCGTTACCGCGTGCGTTTTGAGCACCGCGTCGATCGCCAATGGCTCACGCGGATGAAAGCGTGCCGCGACGCCCAACGGGGCGACCACAAAGCGCTCGGCCGGCAAGCCGAAATAATCCTGAGCCTCATCGGCGATGGCTTGCGAGTCGGTGAGAATCAACTGCGCCTGCGCAACGCCGATCGCCAGTCGCCGCTCGATTTCCTTGAGCCGCGCGGCGGGCTGCGTGTCGGGGAAGTGCAGGTGCGTGAGGTCGTGCAAAGTAATCACCGTCGGGCCGTCGAAGGCCAGCGGCCACAGGCTCGGCTCGTGGTACAGATCGATGCCTTGCGCGCGACCCTGATCGAAACGCTTCTGCTCCAGCCAGCGCCGCGCCTGATAGGCCCCGGGGATTTGCCGCAGCAGTGGCGTCAATCGTGAGTAACCGGGCATGGCCGCTTCCGGCAGCGCCGAACTCCAGCCCCAGCCGTGGAACAGCGTGACTTCGACGTCGGGTTCATTGCGCAAGGCGTTGACCAGTTCGGCGACGTAGTGGCCGATGCCGGTGCGCGGCGCCTGCAGAATTCTGGCGTTAAGCGCTATGCGCATGCTGCTTCTCTTCGGTAGGCAGCGATGTGTTCAGGTTGCGCTCGATACGCTGAACCAATTGCGCGCTCGCTTCGCGCCAACTGAGCCAACGCCATTGTTCAAGGCTCAGGGCGGCCGGAAACTTGCCGGAGTGCTCCATACCGGTCACCAGATCGGTCAGGCTTTGCGGGTCTGCCAGATCGAAATAGGCCATGTAGTCGCCGCCGATTTCGCGGAACACCGGAATATCGCTGGCCATTGCCGGTAATCCACGTTGCATGGCTTCCACCAGTGGCAAGCCGAAACCTTCGACGTAAGACGGGAACACCAGCGCGGTGGCGTGGGAATAGGCATGTTCCAGACTTCTGTCCGACAGAGAGTTGTACATGAACAAACGGCGGTTCAGTTCTGGATGCTTGCGAATGCGCTCGACCAAGGCATCACACTTCCAGCCAATTTTCCCGACAATGCACAAGCGTGCCGTGGATCCCGTGGCCCAGGCGCGTTCGAAGGCATCCAGCAGATAAGCATGGTTTTTGCGCGGCTCGATGGTGCTGACCATGAGGAACACCGGCTCGGCCGTTTTGAACATCTGCAGCAAGGCTCGATCAACCTCGGCACCGGCATCGCTCAGATCCAGTTCCGAGCCCAGGTGGAAGTAATCAAACCAGCGTTGTTCGACTTGTTGCGCGCCAATCCGGCGCAGCATCTCCTCGCGAACCTGATCACGGATGGTGGTCGAAATCGCCACGTAGCCATCGGCCGTGCGGGCGATCCAGTCGAACCAGTCGTTGAAAACCTTGACCAGGCCGGCATCGCAGAACTGCGGATGGGTCAGGGGGATCAGGTCGTAAATCACCGAGATGATACCGACGCCGTCACGCTTGAGTTGCTCGGCCAAGGGGAAAAAATTGGCGTGCCATGACGAGTCGAGCAACACCAATTGATCGCCCGCCCGGTGGGCTAACGGGACGCAACGTTCGGGAATGGTTTTACCTTTCAGGACTCGTTCGAGCACGCGCATAGGCAAACTGAAACAGGCAAATGCGCTGAGCCGGCAGCCGACGTAGAGCACTCGGCGGGCAAAATGCGACTGGCTGAACGGACGACGTCGCTCCAATGCACGGTGGCGCAGCCAGAAGGTGTTGGCCCATTGCTCCAGCTTCACGCGCAGGCTCACCAGGTCGAGCTTGGGTGATTTCAGCGGGGCCAGACTTTTCACTTCATAGAGACCGCCATCAATCATCACCACCGGGATGCACTCGACAGTTTCATCGGCCGCCGGCAGTTGCTGGATGACGTTGCGCACCACGCGTTGAATGCCGGAGTTGGCGGTCGGGTGTTCGAAAACGTAAGTGCACTCCACCAACAGTCGCGTCATCGCAAGATCTCCATATCAGGCGTTTGTACAAGGGGTTCACTGGAGCGGGTGATGTCGGTTTGCGCTTGCAGCCACGAGCAGCCGACAAAGTCTTCCTGGCGATTGTTGATGACGTGGAAGACCAGGCCGTAATCGCGCCATTCGAAGTTGCGATCCAGGTGTGAGTCGAGACGTGACAGGCTCAAAGCGACCGAATAACTGCCCTTGCCCAGACGCATGTCGAAGGCGAAGCGGAAGGTCACGCGCTCGCCGGCGCTCAGGTCGGTGACGGCTTTGTCGAGGCGATGGGTGTTGATCCCGTAGATGGCCTGACCCAGCCGATCCTTGATCATGAAACCGAGAATCAGCCGTTCGATGTCTTTACGAACTTCGGTCTGCACCTCCAGCACCACAGGCTGACCGACTTCTGCGACTTCGAGGCTGCGCCCGCGTGCATCGAGCAGGCGCACGCTGATAATCCCCGCTTCGCCGGTGCCGGAAATGGTTTGCACCTGACCGTTGGCAAGCATTTCCTGGCGTACCGTCTGCCCCTCGCGCTGAGCGAGCATGGCGTTGTAATAGTCCATGACTTCTTCGGGTTTGCCGCGCATGGCCAGACGCCCGTTTTCGAGAAGAATGGCGCTGTCGCAGATCGACTGAATGGCCGAGCGGTCATGGGAGACGATCAGCAGAGTGGTACCGGCCGCGCGGAAGCTGCGTATGCGTTCGAAGCTTTTGTGCTGGAAGTAGGCATCACCGACCGACAAGGCTTCGTCGACGATCAGAATGTCCGGGCGTCGCGCGGTGGCGACACTGAACGCCAGACGCATCTGCATCCCGCTGGAATAGGTGCGTACGGGTTGATCGATGGCTTCGCCGATTTCGGCAAAGCTTTCGATTTGCGGCATCAGTTGTTCAATCTCTTCGACTTGCATGCCCAATAACTGACCCGACATGAAGGCGTTCTGTCGGCCGGTGAAGTCCGGGTGAAAACCCATGCCCAGTTCCAGCAGCGCGGCAACCCGACCCTCCAGTTGAATGTGGCCACAGGTCGGCTGGGTGGTGCCGGTGATCATTTTCAGCAGGGTGCTTTTACCGGCGCCGTTGACGCCGACGATGCCGACGGCCTCCCCGGGTTTGATCTCGAAGTCGACGTCTTGCAGGATCCAGTGCTGGTGGTGGCGGGTTCCGGAAAACGGCACCAGCCATTCAAACAGGCGGCTCCAGCGATTCGGGTACTGTTTGTAGGCCTTGCCCAGGCCGGTAACGCGTATATGTCCCATCAGAGCTCGTCCACCATTTCACCGACGCGATGACGAAACAGCCGCAACGCCATGGCGCAGAGCAACAGACCGATGATTAACAACGGAATCAGCGAGGACCAGTCCGGCCATTGGTTATAGAGAAACACATTCTGGTAACTGGTCATCAGGGGGGTCATCGGGTTCAGTCCGATAACGTGTTGAATGCCCGGCGGCAGAATCGACAGCGGGTAAACGATCGGTGTCAGCCAGAACCAGAATTGCAGGCAAATTCCGAACATCTGACCGACGTCGCGAAAGAACACGTTAAGAATGCCAAGCAACATCCCCAGCCCGGCGGCGAAGATCACTTGCAGGATCAGCAGCGGGATCAACGCCAGCAAAGCCATGCCAGGCAAGCGTCCGCTGATCAGCAGGAAGCCGAAGAACAATCCCAGAATGATCGCGAAGTTGATGCCGGCATTGAGGAGCGCAATCACCGGCAGACAGATACGCGGGAAGCTGATTTTTTTCAGCAGGTTGGCGTTTTCGAGGAACATGCCCTGGCTGCGCGAGGTAATTTCGGCGAACAGTCCCCAGGTCAGCAGGCCTGCACACAGGTAGACGCTGTAAGCCAGGCCGTCATCAACACCCGGCAGGCGCGCGCGCATGATCTGGGAAAAAATCACTGTGTAGACCACGATCATCGACAGCGGGTTGAGCACAGTCCACAGCGCACCGAACAGCGAGTTGCGATACCGCGATTGAAACTCCCGCTTGACGCTACCGAGGATGAATCCCCGATAGCTGTACAACGAGCGGTACAGGGAAAGCAGCATTTAAACCGTCCTGCCGTATTGGTCTTCGAAGCGGACGATGTCGTCCTCTCCCAGGTATTCGCCGCTTTGCACTTCGATGATCACCAGATCGATCACCCCGGGGTTTTCCAGGCGATGTTTGTGGCCGGCGGCAATAAAGGTCGATTCATTTTTCGCCACCAGCGTGGTGCCGGTGCCGTTGTTGGTGACCTTGGCCATGCCTTCGACGACCACCCAGTGTTCGTTGCGGTGATGGTGCATTTGCAGGGACAGCTTGCCACCGGGTTTGACCACGATGCGCTTGATCTTGAAGCGTGGGCCTTCTTCGAGAACCGTGTAAGTCCCCCACGGGCGGCTGACGGTACGGTGCAGCCGATAGGCTTCGTGGGATTTGTCCTTGAGTTGCTTGGCCACCCGACGCACGTCCTGCGCACGGTCGGCGTGGGCCACCAGCACCGCGTCGGCGGTGTCGACGATGATCAGGTTATCCACACCCACCGTTGCCACCAGCCGGTCTTCGCTCTGCACGAAGTTATTGTGGCTATCAATGAAGATCGCGTCGCCGCTGGCGCGGTTGTTGTCGGCATCGGCGGGCACCAGAGCCGCGACGGCGCCCCACGAACCGATGTCGCTCCAGTCAAAACCGGCCGGCACCACCACGACTTTTTCCGAGCGTTCCATCAGCGCGTAGTCGATGGAGATGTCGGTGATTTCCGCGAACAGCGCCGGTGACAGCTCTTGTTGCAGGCAACCGACGGTTTCGATCGGTGCGCTGGCGGCCATGCAGGCGCGGGTCTGTTCCAGCAGTTCAGGCGCGTGCAATTGCAGTTCGGCAATCACCGCCGCCGTGGTGAAGCAGAACATCCCCGAGTTCCACAGGAAGTTGCCGCTTTCCAGGTAATGCGTGGCGGTTTGCAGATCGGGTTTCTCGACGAAACGCTGCACTTTCGCCGCGCCTTTGGCGTCCAGCGGCGCGCCGGTTTCGATGTAGCCGAAGCCGGTTTCCGGCGCGGTCGGGATCACACCGAAAGTCACCAGATAACCGTCCTTGGCCAGATTCACTGCGTGTTCCACGGCGGTTTTCAGTGCGTCCTGATTGACGATCAAATGGTCAGCGGGCATCACCACCATGATCGCGTCATCACCGTGCAGCGCTTGCAGCGACAAGGCTGCGGCAGCGATGGCCGGGGCGGTGTTGCGCCCGGTCGGCTCCAGCAGGAAGTGCCCGCGATGGCGCGAGACGTGGGCGGCGCAATAGTGGTCCTTGCTCTGGAAGTAGTACTCGCGATTGGTCACCGTGACGATGTCGCCCCAGCCGTCGAGCAAAGCTGCCGCGCGCTGGTAGGTCTTGCCGAGCAGCGACTGGCCGTCGGGCAAATTCATGAACGGTTTCGGATGGCCCTCGCGGGACACCGGCCACAAACGAGTGCCGGCACCGCCGGACAAAATCACGGGGATCAGCATGGCCTACTCCTTGGCGACGCGTTTCATGTCCGCATCCATCATCATGCGGATCAAGGTATCCAGGTCGGTTTTCGGCTTCCAGCCCAGCACGCGCTGAGCCTTGGCCGGATTGCCGAGCAGCACTTCAACTTCGGCCGGGCGGAAAAACGCCGGGTCGATCTTCACGTAATCGCGGTAGTTGAGGCCGACGTGATCGAAGGCGATGCGGCACATCTCGCGCACCGTGGTGGTGACGCCGGTAGCGACCACGAAATCGTCAGGCTTGTCCTGTTGCAGCATCAGCCACATGGCTTCGACGTAATCGCCGGCAAAACCCCAGTCGCGTTTCGCATCAATGTTGCCCAAGGCCAGCTCCTGCTGTTTGCCTTGCTTGATGCGAGCGGCAGCGTCGGTGACCTTGCGGGTGACGAACTCAATGCCGCGCAGTGGCGATTCATGGTTGAAGAGGATGCCGCTGCTGGCGTGCAGGTTGAAGCTTTCGCGATAGTTGACGGTGATCCAGTGGCCGTAGAGCTTGGCCACGCCGTACGGGCTGCGCGGATAGAACGGCGTGTTCTCGTCCTGCTGCTCAGCCTGGATAAGGCCGAACATTTCGCTGGTCGAGGCCTGATAGAAGCGCGTGTGCGGGCTGAACTGACGAATCGCTTCAAGCAAGTGCGTGACGCCCAGACCATCAACGATGCCGGTGGTCACCGGTTGATCCCAGGAGGCGGCGACAAAACTTTGCGCAGCGAGGTTATAGACTTCGTCCGGCGCTGACTTGATGACCGCGCGCTGTACCGAGCAGGCATCGGCCATGTCGCCGTCGAGATAAACGATGTCGGCTTCGACACCCATCTCGCGCAGGCGCCAGCGCGAATCGCTACTGCGTCGTGCCACCAGGCCATGAACCTTGTAGCCCTTGTCGAGCAACAGTTTCGCCAGATAAGCGCCGTCCTGGCCGGTGATCCCTGTGATCAGTGCACTTTTAGTCATTCTTGTTTTACTCGCTTCTCCCAGTCGGACAGGATCGCCCGCAGGGATTGTTGTGTGGTGATGTCAGGCGTCCATCCTGTGGTTTTGGTCAGCCGTTCATGGCTGCCGCAAACGCGACGCTGATCGGCGCGTCGCATACGTGCCGGATCCTGAACCAGTTGCATGGTTACTTCGGCCAGATCGGCCAGTTGTTCAATCAGACTGCGGATGCTCTGCTCCCGCCCCGAGCAGATGTTGTAAACCTGTCCTGCCTGGCCCTTTTCCAGCAACGCGAAATACGCCGAGACCACGTCGCCAACATCGAGAAAATCGCGGCTGACGTCAATATCGCCGACTTCCAGTTGTGGTGCTTGCAGACCTTGCTTGATGCGAATGATCTGTCGCGCCGCGCTGGCGATGACAAAACTGTCTTTCTGCCCGCTGCCGATGTGGTTGAACGGCCGCGCGACCAGTACCGGCCAGCCCTCACTCAAACCCCATTGCAGGCTGAGAAACTCGGCCGAGATTTTGCTCACCGCGTACGGGTTGCGCGGGCAGGGCGCTTGTTGTTCGGTGATTGGCAGATCGTTCTCGCTGACCTGACCGTAAACGTCGCCAGAGCTGACGTACAGAAAGGTGCCCTGAAAACCACGGGCCTTGAGGGCCTGTAACAGGTTGAGGGTGCCGAGCAGATTGATGTCGAAGGTGCGGGCCGGGTCGCGGAAGGCTTCGGGGACGAATGTCTGGCCAGCCAGATGAATGACCGCGTCAGGCATGTGCGGCCACAGGTCGATGAGGCTGTCGGGATCCGTCAGGTCGAAACGTGAAGCCGCAGGCAGCAGTTCCCACGCAGAATCAGGCGAGGCCAAACGTGACTGAATATGTTGTCCAACGAATCCACTGAGACCCGTGACGAACAGACGCTTTTTCAAACAGCGACCCCTTGGTCTTGGTTTTCGCAGCACTTCCTACAGGCTTTAGAGAAGGGTCTGTCAGATCGGTGGAAAAACCCGCTAAGACGACAGGCGAAAACGTTGTTGTAGTTATTTGCTGTCAATCTGTGCCAATTGCCGAGCAATTTCAACTGGCCAAACCGTGACCGGTCAGTTCTCGTCAGCGTAGCCAAATTTATTCTCGCCGGGCGGTTCACGAATCCTTGATGGATGTGTTTAGAATGCCCCTCGCCGCCATTCTTCAAAGTTTGTCGCAAGGGTCGCGAGCCAGAGTGAAACCAACCACTAAAACAAGAACGAAGACGTTTCCCATGACGAAGGACGAAAGCCGGTAAAGCCGATTCGATCCGACGCTTGGCCGTCATAGCATGAGACTGCCGGGATGGTGGTTTCATCGTGGAATGCCATGAATTTCATTCTTTACTCGGATGTCAACGACCGCTCCATCAGCCAGAGTCTTGGGCGTCCCGAATACAGCTATTACTTCGTGCTCAAGGCCTATCGCCCTGTGCTGGAAAGCCTTGGGCGGGTGCATGTCGTGGCATCGGCGGCTGAAGTCGATCCGCTGTATCGACACCTGCAAGAGGCCGGTGAAGAGTGTCTGTTTCTTTCGTTCTCGCCACCGCATAAAACCCCGACTGACCTGCAATGCCCGACGGTGTGCGTGATCGCGTGGGAGTATGACTCGATCCCTTCCGAGTGCCACCCCGATGATCCCCGCCAGGACTGGAGCCAGACGCTGGCGCGGCATGGCCGGGTAATCACGTTGTCCAGTCACACGGCCGAAGCGATCCGCCGCACCTTGGGTGAAGACTTTCCTGTACTGGTTCTGCCCACGCCATTGTGGGAAGGTTTTGCCGCTGTGCGTGAGCAATTTCCGCCCGCAGCGGTGAACGCCGGAGCGACGTTGCAGATCAAGGGTTGCATCATCGACAGCCGCGCTCTGGGGTTGTCTGCCGACGGTCTGATCGCCCCCATTCACAACGAGCAGGAACTGGAAACCCGTGGTCTGGCCGAGCCGGTCGAGGAGACGCCGGCAGAACTTCTGCCACCTCCCGAGCTGACCCCGCGCCGTCGGGCATTCATCACCAGGCATTATCTGCGTGAAGGCGTTCGAGCCTTCACCCGTCCTTCCGAGCATCGGCCGCTGTTTCTGCTCAAGCACAACCTGCTGATGTGGTATCGCGAAGCCGTCAGCGATTTATTGCCCGATGCGCTGCGCCAAAAGCTTTCCGGTCTGCGTACGCCGGCCCCCGAGCCCTTGCCTCTGGCGACGACGGTCGCGCAAGCCATGGAGCAAGTCGAACATCCTCAAGCGGTGTTGCCCGATACCAGCGAGTACGCACAGATCGACGTCAGTGGCGTGGTCTACGTGAGCGTGTTCAACCCTGATGACGGGCGCAAGAACTGGCATCACTTGATCACGGCATTCTGCTGGGCCATGCGCGATGTCGAAGACGCGACGCTGGTGCTGAAAATCACCCAGAACGACCTGTCGAGTTACTACGTTCATCTGATCACGTTGCTGTCGCAACTCTCGCCCTTTGCCTGTCGCGTGGTGGTCATGCATGGCTATCTGGAAGACAAGGAATTCGCCCGGTTGTATGGCGCGGCGAGTTTCTATGTCAACGCGTCGCGCTGCGAAGGGTTGTGCCTGCCGTTGATGGAATTCATGTCGTGCGCCCGTCCGGTGATCGCGCCAAACCACACAGCCATGCGCGATTACATCGACGAGGAAGTCGGCTTCATCGTCAAGTCCAGCCGCGAGCCGACCATCTGGCCGGAGGACGTGCGGATTCTGTATCGCACGCTGCGCCATCGCCCGGACTGGGGCTCGTTGAAAACCGCTTACGAGGACAGCTACGCGATGGCTAAAAATCATCCGCAGGCTTACCAGACCATGGCCGCCGCCGCTGATCAGCGTATGCACGATTACTGCGGATTCGCGCCTGTGCAGCAGCGCCTGGCAGCGTTTCTCGGGCTGACACCTGTCCGTGACGTCGCTTCGCAGCCAATCGAAGCGGGGGCTGCCTCATGCTGATCATCATTCATTCGGAAACCAACAAGAGCAATATCCAGCAAAACCTCGGCCGGCCCGAGTACAGCTATTACTTCGTGCTCAAGGAATTCCGCCCGGTGCTGGAACGCATCGGTCAGGTCATCGAGGTGAGTAATCCCGACGAATTGGTCGATCGCCTGTATTTCGATTGCCTGAGCCGTGGCGAAGCCTGTGTCTACCTGTCGTTCTCGCCGCCGCATCGCACGCCGATTCATTATGCGTGCCCGACCATTCCGGTATTTGCCTGGGAATTCAGCACCATTCCGACCGAGAGCTGGCAGGGTGAACCGCGCCATGACTGGCGTGTGGTGCTGGAGGCCTGCGGCAGGGCGATCACCCATTCGACGTTCACGGTCAATACCGTGCGCGATGTGATGGGGGCCGATTATCCGGTGTGTGCGATCCCGGCGCCGGTGTGGGATCGCTTCGCTGCGCGTGGTCAGTCATTGAGCAAAAGCTCAGTGGTGGAAAACGTGCAGTTGAATTTGCGAGGTCTGTTGATCGACAGCCGCACCGTCGACTTGCGGCCGTATGGCCCAAGCGAGCTGCAAGAGGGGACGCCGATGTCGTTCAGCGGTCCACCGCAGGATTGCACGGTGCAACTTGAGGGCGTGGTCTACACCTCGGTGTTCAATCCCTATGACGGGCGCAAGAATTGGCATGACATGATCAGTGCATTCTGCAGCACTTTTCGTGACGTGCCCGATGCAACGCTGGTGCTGAAACTCACCCACCATGACATCGCCAATGCGCTGTACGACATGGTGCATCATCTCTACAAGAATCAGACGTACCAATGCCGGATCGTGCTGATCCACGGCTATCTGGCTGATGCTGATTATGAAGCGCTGGTGCAGGCCACCAGTTACGTGGTCAACAGCTCCTACGGTGAAGGGCAGTGCCTGCCGTTGATGGAATTCATGTCGTGCGGCAAACCGGCGATTGCACCGCTGAACACGGCAATGGCCGATTACATCGACAGCGATTGTGCGTTCATCGTCGATTTCACTGAAGAGCTCACGGCCTGGCCGCACGATCCCCGCGCGGCGTATCGGACGATGCGCTACATGACCGACTGGGATTCGCTGTGTACGGCCTATCGCGCCAGCTATGACGTGGCGAAAACCGATGGTCAGCGCTACGCCAGAATGTCGGCCCACGCCGTCAGCAATCTGCAGCGTTTTTGCAGTCAGGACAACACCGAACAGCGTTTGCGGACATTTTTTGAACAACGTCTGCAATCGGCTCAGACGCCTCCTGCACAAGTCTCGCGCGCATGATTCGGCGACTGCTCGCACGATGGTTACCCGCGCCCCCACCGATGCCCGAGCCTGCGCCGCTCCCCAGCGTTTCGCCTGCTGATGTCGGTTTGCATGACGCCGTGCTCGACGGCTGGTTTTTAGGCGCCTCGGGCGAATTGCTCAAAGGTTTTGCAATCACGGCGGATGACACGCTGCTCGACGTTGGTTGCGGCGAAGGCGTGGCAACGTTATTCGCCGTACGCCAGGGCGCCTCGGTGATTTTCACTGACAGTGAACACCACAAGGTGCGCGATCTTGCCCGGCAGGTCGACGCGCAAAGCCATCAACTGAACCTGGGCCTGGTCAGCAACAGCCTGCCGCTGCCATTAGCCGATGGCTGCGCCAGCAAAGTGGTGTGCATGGAAGTGCTGGAGCACATCGACCACCCGGAACCATTCATGGCCGAACTGGTGCGCATGGGGCGCCCCGGTGCGCAATACCTGCTCAGCGTACCGGCACCGGTGGGCGAGCATTTGCAGAAGGGCATCGCCCCGGCCAGCTATTACCAATCGCCCAATCATGTGCAGATTTTTACCGCGGAGCGTTTCGCCGCATTGGTAGAGGACGCGGGTCTGGTAATCGAGCATCGCCAGGCCAATGGATTTTTCTGGGTGATGGGGATGATTTTTTTCTGGGCGAGCGAGCGCGCGGCCGGCAGAGATCCCGGCGGCGCGGTGCGTGATCGTATTCAGGCGCCGTATCCACCGTTGATGGAAAGCTGGGCCCGCACCTGGCAAGACCTGCTGGCCCAGCCCGATGGCCATGCGATCAAACAGACCCTCGATCAATTGATGCCGAAAAGTCAGGTCATCATCGCCCGCAAACCTCTGGACGCAGGGCGCACGTCATGACCGGCAAACGGATCATAGCCATCGAAAAATTGCGCGCCATCGCTGTGCCGGGCGTTTTGTTCCATCACTTGCCAGGCAACCGGTTCGCCGATGCCAGCCGATCCTCTGGAGCGTACTCATGCTGCAACTTTTGAAAAAATTATTGCCGACAGCACCGGCTCCAGTTGCCGAGCCGCCTGCCGCTGTTATCCCCGAGAAAAAAGATTCTTACATGGTCGGCCTGCACGATGCGGTGCTCAGCGGCTGGTACACAGAGGCGACCGGCGAGCTGTTCAAAGGTTTTGTGGTGAGCCCTGACGACGTATTGCTCGACGTCGGCTGCGGTGATGGCGGCAATGTGCATTTCTGCGGCATGCGCGGGGCGAAAATCATCATCGCCGACATCGACGCGGCCAAGGTCGAAGCGACCCGTCAGCGCCTGAGCGACACGCCGGCGCGCGACATCGAATGCCATGTCACGGACTGCAATCCGTTACCGATTGCCGACGCCACGGCAACGCGGGTGGTTTCCACCGAAGTCATCGAACACGTCGACGATCCGGCGCAATTTCTTTCTGAACTGGTACGGGTCGGCAAGCCGGGTGCCATGTACCTGCTGAGCGTGCCGCATTCAAGTTCCGAAAACCTGCAAATAGGCATCGCCGCCGATGAGTATTTCCAGAAGCCCAACCACATTCGGATCATCAGCGAAGAGCAGTTCAAGACGATGGTCAGCGATGCCGGGCTGGAGATCATCAGCCACAGCCAGCACGGTTTTTACTGGTCGGTGTGGATGCTGTTGTTCTGGGAAGCCAAGGTTGATTTGAACAACCCGGATCATCCGTTGCTCAATCACTGGGCGGATACCTGGCAGGCGTTGCTCAGCTCGCCACGTGGCGCGCAGATCAAACAGGCGCTGGACTCGGTGATTGCCAAAAGCCAGATCATCATTGCCCGTAAACCCGGAGTACCTCTGTAGGAGCTGCGGCACGCTGCGATCTTTTGATCTTGATTTTAAAAAACAGGATCAAAAGATCGCAGTCTCGTTTCACTCGACAGCTCCTACAGGGTTTTTGTGTAACCTTGCAGCCTTGTGGTGTTCGGGGGTTGGAAGGTATGCGGTTCATTGTCGGTCTGTTCTTGGGCATCTTGCTTGTGGGTTGCAAGCAGCAAGACGCGCCACCCCTCGACCAACAACTCTACATCTGGCAACGCCAATGGACGCCGGCCCATGAGTCGGCGTTGCGCGACAGCCACAATGATTTCTCAACGCTGCGCGTCCTCGCCCTGCAAGCCTTCCCGAATGCCGGATGGAGCCGCGCGCGAATCGATGCGCGGTTATTGAAAGCTGATGGCCGACCGTTGATCGCGGTGATTCGTCTCGACGGCCAACTCAAGTCGCTGGATCAGGATCAGGTCACTGCACAGATTCTCCAAGTGCTCGCCGATTGGCAGGCGCAAGGCTTGACGCTGAGCGGCGTCGAGATCGATCACGACGCCGGTAACGCAAGCTTGCCAGCCTACGCAGAATTCCTTAAACAGCTGCGCTCGGCACTGCCGACGAACATCCCGCTGAGCATCACCGCACTGCCAGCCTGGCTCGACAGCGCGCAATTGCCGACACTCCTGCAAACCGTCGACAGCAGCGTGCTGCAAGTCCATGCGGTCAGCGATCCGCGTCGAGGGCTGTTCGATTCTGATCAGGCATTGAAGTGGGCGAAGGCCTGGGCGCGGATCACCGACAAACCTTTTTATCTCGCGCTGCCGGCCTACGGTGTCGCGCTGTTGCCGGACGACGGTGGGGCGCCGCTGGTGGAAAGTGAGGTGCAGCTTGAGCGCGGTGGCGAGCGTCAGGAACTGCTCGCCGATCCGCTGTCATTGAGCCAACTCGGCAAGACCCTGCGCGAAGACCCGCCGGCGCACCTGGCCGGGTTGATCTGGTTTCGTTTGCCGCTGGCCAACGATCGCCGCGCCTGGAGCCTGACCACGTTGCGCGCGGTTGCCCGTGGCGATCAACTCGTCAGCCAGCTCGGCGTGACGTTCAGCGAAAACGATGGTCTTTACGACATCAAACTCGACAACCCCGGCAACCTCGACAGTGCCTGGCCCGCGCAAATCACCTTGAAGGCGCAAAGCTGCGAAGGTGCCGATGCGCTCGCCGGTTATGCATTGCAACAAGGCCCGGATCTGCTTACCTTCACCCGCCTGCGCGACGGCCGATTGCCGGCGGGCGGACAACGCGCCATCGGTTGGGCGCGTTGCGCACATATTGATCAAGGAGGTTCGCATGTTGACCCGTAACTGGCCCCGCCATCTGCTCTGCCTGAGCCTCTGCTTGCCATTGGGCTCGGCGCTGGCCTGCGGCCCGGACTTCCCGATGCGCCTGCTCGACAATCGCGGGCAAACCCTGGCGGATCTGCCGGAGGGCAATTTCAACTTCGAACTCAGCCGCCTCGGCAAAGCCATCGCCGGGCTGAACAACGTCACGGCGGCGACGCACAATCCCGACGACCTGTACGGCGAAGAAAACGCAGCCGCCGAGGCGCGCGATAAGGCTGAACAGCTGGGTTTGAGCGCCGATCAGCAAACGCTGGTCAAGCAACTGCGCGGCCTGACCGATGCGCATCAGGTCGAGGTGCAGGGCGCGAGCCTGCCGGCGGAGATCCGTTTGTACGTGGCCGGCGCAGTCGCGTTTGCCACGGGCGATCATCAACTCGCCGTCGAATATTTCAACAAGCTCCTGGCGCTGCCGGCGGATCAGCGTCCCTTGCGCAGCACCTGGGCTGCGTATTCTCTCGGGCGTACGTTGTTCGCCATGAGCAGCGAAGCCGGGGATAAGGTCGTCGCGCTGGAGCGATCGCGTGATGCGTTCCGTCAGGCTCGGCAACTGAGCATCGACGGTTTCAGCGATCCGTTGGAGCTGGGTGTCGCCAGCCTCGGCGAAGAGGCGCGGGTGGTGCGCGCGGCGGGCGACTGGAACGGCGCCATCGAATTGTATGAAGCGCAGAACCTGCACGGTTCCGCCGTGGGTTACACCTCGCTCAAGCAATTAATGAATGAGTTGGCGGAATTGCCCGAGGTCGAACTGGCCGAATTGCTTCAGCACACATCGGTGCAGCAACTGGTCACGGCGTCCTTGGTCAGCCGTCAGGGCTGGTCGTTTGGCGACGAACCGCCGAACGAGAAGAAACTGGTGAAGCTGCTGCAAAACAGCACCCGTGGCAGTCTTGAAAATGCAGATCGCCTGGCAGCGATGAGTTATCAACAGGGCGATTACGCCGGTGCCAAGGCTTTCTTGGAAAACGCCGGCGACGGCGGACTCGCGTGGTGGCTGCGCGCGAAACTGGCGGTGCGTGACGGTGATAAAAATGCCGCTGCCGCCGCCTATTCGAAAGCCGCGCAAGCCTTCCCGCAGAAAGAGGATTGGGGCTATCGCCGTACCCCGGACTGGGCGTACGAGAGCCTGCAGCCGAAATGCCGGGTCGAGGGCGAAAGCGCGATTCTCGCCTTGCAGCGCGGCGAATACCTGCAAGCGTTCGTGCAGTTGTATCGCAGCAACAGCACCTATTGGTTCGATGCGGCGACCGTGGCCGAACGCGTGCTGACGGTTGAAGAGTTGAAAAAATACGTCGACGATAACGTCCCGGCACCGCCTGCACTGACCCAGCAGGAGCGCGACAACTACGTGCCGCTGCCGGTCGCCGCCAGCCTGCGCAACCTGCTCGGTCGGCGCTTGCTGCGCGAAGGGCATTACGCCGAAGCGGTGGCGTATTTCGACAATCCCGACCTGCAAAACAAGGCGCGGCTCTACGGTGAGCAACGCTTGAAAGCTGATTCCGCATGGTGGCCGACCAAGCGTGCCAGTGCGCTGTACAACGCCGCGTGGACGGCGCGCGAGTGGGGCATGGACATCCTCGGTTACGAGATGGCTCCGGATTTCGCCACGTTCGGCGGCAACTACAGCCTGGAATCCACCGAGCTGAAAGTCGGCCCGCTGGTCAGCGAAGCCGAGGTGCAGCGCCAGAAGGCCAGCGAAGCGAAACCGGATGAGCGTTATCACTACCGTTTCGTCGCCACCGAACTCGCGGGTCGCGCTGCCGACAACCTGCCGCACACCAGCCAGGCGTTTGCTGCCGTGCTGTGCAACGCGGCGGGTTGGAACAGCAGCCTTGAAGAGCAGAGCGCGCTCTATCAGCGATACATCAAAGAAGGCCCGTACGTGTTGTGGGCGGTGGATTTCGGCAATCAATGCCCGTACCCGGATTTCGAAAACGCCGACAAGCGTTACGTCACCCAGGTCACGGACTCGGTCCGAACGACGCTGCGACCGTACAAGTGGCCGGTGCAGGTTGGCGCGATTGTCTTGGTCACGGCCGCCGCGTTGCTGTTGATCAGCCGTCGTCAGCGCAAGGCCCGCAAAGGCTAAGCCTGCTGGACGAAGGTCAGGCGCACGGCGAAACCGATCAACAGGCTGCCGAACAACCATTGCTGCAGCCGTTGCGCCGTTGGACTGTGTTGCAGCCAACGGCCCAGCGCGGCGCCGGTCAGCGCATAGGCGCTGTCGAACAGCAGACCGACGCCGACCAGCAGCGCGCCGAGCAGGGCGAACTGGCTCAGCACTGGCGCGCCGTCGGCGACGATGAACTGCGGCAACAGCACCGAGCAGAACAACAGGGCTTTTGGGTTGAGCAGGTTGGTCAGCAAACCGCGCCGGATCGCTTCGCGCCATTGGCCGTGGCTATCGGCAGTTTCAGCTGTCGTCAGGTTCGGCAGCAGCGTGCTGCGCAGGCATTGAATGCCGATCCACAGCAGATACGCCGCCCCCGCCAGCCGCACCACTTCGAACGTCCACGGCGCTGCTTTGAACAACGCCGCCAATCCCAACGCCGCTAACGCCACATGACAACCGCGGGCAATCGCCAGCCCTATCGCCGTGGCCAATGCTGCACCGCGACCCTGACGCGCGCCGGTTTGCAGGAGCAAGATCATATCTGGGCCGGGCAGCAGAAAAACCACCGCTAAGGCCAGGAAAAACAGCCAGAGACTCGCCACGGTTCAGTCCTTTCGTTGTCGATTCGGTAGCGCCAGTCTAGGGCTGAAGGGCGGGGCAGGTGCTTGCGTAGTCGGCTTCAAAAGCTTCTGCAATTGGCATAACCTGCTAGCTTTGCACGCGACAACTATCGGGATCTGCCAAACATGAAACTGGATGCCTTCGACCGCAAAATCCTCGCCGCCCTGCAACGGGACGGGCGCCTGAGCAACGTCGAGCTGGCGGATGAAATCGGCTTGTCGGCATCGCCGTGTTTGCGCCGGGTGCGCATGCTGGAAGAGGCGGGGGTGATTCGCGGCTATCAGGCCAATCTTGATCGCGATGAAGTCGGGCTGGGGCTGACGGTGTTTGTCGGGGTTAAGGTCGAACGCCACAACGACGAACAGGCCGAGGCGTTTTATGCAGCGGTGACGGCGCTGCCGGAGGTGATTTCAGCGTTCCTGGTGTCGGGGGAGTCGGATTTTCTGCTGCAAGTGGTGGTGCCGGATCTGCGCGCGTACGACCGCTTTCTCAGCGGCTGCCTGTTGAAGTTGCCGGGGGTGAGTGACATCCGCAGCAACTTCGCGATTCACACGGTGAAGACACCGGGGGCTTTGCCGCTTGGGCATCTTCCGGCCTGACAAGCAAAGATCGCAGCCTTCGGCAGCTCCTACAGGGGGCGCATCTCATGTAGGAGCTGCCGAAGGCTGCGATCTTTTGATCTTCTACATCTGCGTCGCCATCCCCTCGACATTCATCGCCGCCTGGCGCAACGCTTCCGAGCGCGTCGGGTGCGGATGACAGGTCAACGCAATGTCCTCCGCCGAGGCACTGAATTCCATCGCCACACAAAACTCGCCAATCATCTCACTCACGCTCGGCCCCACAAGATGCACGCCGAGCACTTCATCCGTGCGTTCATCGGCGAGGACTTTGGCAAAACCCTCAGTCTCATGGTTGATCTTCGCCCGGCTGTTGGCGGTGAACGGGAATTTGCCGACCTTGTAGGCGCGGCCCTCAGCCTTGAGTTGCTCTTCAGTCTTGCCGACGCTGGCCAGTTCCGGCTTGGTGTAGATGACGTTGGGGATCAGGTCGTAATTGACCTCGCCAGCCTTGCCATGGATCTGCTCGACGCAGGCCATCGCTTCATCCTCAGCCTTGTGCGCGAGCATCGGCCCGGACGTCACGTCGCCAATCACCCAGACACCAGCCGCTTCGGTGCGATGCTGTTTATTGGCGAGCATGCCGCGCTTGTCGGGGCTAAGGCCGACGTTTTCCAGGCCCAGGCCTTGGGTGTAAGGGCGACGACCAATCGCCACCAGCACGTAATCGGCTTCGAGCAGTTCCGCCGTGCCGCCCGCCGCCGGCTCAACGCTGAGCTGCACGCCGTTCTCCGAAGTCGTCGCGCTGGTGACTTTCGAACTCAACTTGAAGGCGATGCCCTGTTTGCTCAGCGAGCGCTGCAGGGTTTTGCCGGCCTCGCCATCAACACCAGGGCAGATGCGGTCGAGGTATTCGACCACGGTCACCTGCGCGCCGAGTCGCCGCCACACCGAACCCAACTCCAGGCCAATCACGCCGGCCCCGATCACCACCAGATGTTTTGGCACTTCGCTCAGCGACAACGCGCCCGTTGAATCGAGGATACGTTTGTTGTCGATCTCGACACCGGGCAGGGGAGTGGGCTCGGAGCCGGTGGCGATGATGATGTCTTTGGCAGTCAGCTCGACCTTATTGCCCTGATCGTCAGTCACCGTAACCTTGCCCGGCCCATCGATGTGGCCCCAGCCCTTGATCCAGTCGACCTTGTTCTTGCGAAAGAGAAACTCGATGCCTTTGGTCAGGGCGGTCACGCTTTCGTCTTTCTGTTTCATCATTTGCGCGAGGTTCAGCGTCGGTTTGACTTCGATGCCGAGGTTGGCGAATTCCGCACCCATGGCCGCGTCATACAGCTCCGAGGCGTGCAACAGGGCTTTGGACGGCATGCAACCGACGTTCAGGCAGGTGCCGCCGAGGGTCGCCCGACCTTCGACGCAAGCGGCCTTGAGGCCCAACTGGCCGGCGCGGATCGCCGCGTTATAACCACCGGGGCCGCCGCCCAGAATCACTACGTCATAGTTGCTCATGCGCTTGCTCCTGATGAATGGATGCGGATCGCTAAAAGTAGCTGTCGATAAAAATTACGAACGTAATATGTGCGTTTCCAGACATTTCGGTCAAGGCTTCAGGCAAGCGACAGGTTGAGCGCCTTTGAATACGGTTAATTGTGTACGAATATTTCACGCTTTTCGTTATATCGTAACGATATGAACCGTGAGCCAATGATTTTGGGGTGATATGCAAGTTGATCTGGAGGTGGATGGCACGCAGGTGACCGGACTGCCGCGTTTTCAGCAGGCGACCACGCAGGGCAGGCGACTGCGGCGTTGGGCGTTGGGCCTTGGCGGATTGGCCGGGGCGGGCTGGGTGTCGGCGTTTTTCGTCGGGCTGTTTGCGCCGCAATCATTGTGGCTGCCGCTGCTGGTCAATCAGAGCGCAGCGTTGTTGGTGTTGGTCGCCGGGCTGCAATCGGCGTGGTGGGTGACGCAATGGCGCGCGCGGGTGATCAATCCTGTTGTGCTGACGCCGACTGCCGAGGATGAAGCGATTGCGCCAGAAGGTTGGTACGAACGCCTGCTGGATCGCCTCAGTCAGCGCGGTCTGCATGTGCTTGGCCAGATCGGTGCAGCGACGCTGTGGTTGGGCGGTTGGGCGTTGCTGGTGGCGCTGAGCATCGAACAGGTGTGGAACCTGACGTTGCCCGCCGCAACCGTTGGAGTGTCCGCCTCCGTCGGTGCGGCGTTGGCGTTGCTGCTGGCGTTCGGCTTGCTGGTACTGGAGCGGCAACTCGCTCAGGAAAATCCAGCGCAATGGCCAGAAGCCGGAGCGCTGGCGCAACTGACGCGCGTGGCGATCATCAGTCTGGTGCTCGGTGCGCTGTGTTTATTGTTCGCTGGCGACAACACGGTTTGGCCGGTTCGCGTGGCAGTACTCATCGGCATCTTGCCGGGATTGGTCGCGATCGAGCTGCTATTGCGCGCGGTACTCTCGGTCTTCAGCCCACGCCGCGAACAGCTCGAACCGACGCTGTTGGCGCGCAGTTTCGTCGCCGACATGCTGCGCTGGCCGCCGCAGCCGTTGCTCGCGTTGCAGCATGAATTACACAACCGTTTTGGCATCGATCTACGTCAGATCTGGGCGTTCAGTTACATGCGCCGAGCGTTTCTGCCGGTGCTGGCGCTGGTCGCAGCGGTGGGTTGGTTGCTTACTGGCATCCATGAAATCCCGCTGCAGGGCCGAGGCATTTATGAGCGTTTCGGCAAACCGGTGCAGGTCTTTGGCCCCGGTTTGCACACAGGTTTGCCGTGGCCGTTGGGTCGCGTGTTGATCGTCGAAAACGGCGTGGTGCATGAACTCGCTACCAGCGTCGGCGAGAACCCGGCACCGCCACAAGCCGATCCTGCTGAAGGCCCGGCACCGATGACGGCCAACCGTTTGTGGGACGCCAGTCACGTCAACGACAAGTCGCAAGTGATCGCCAGCAGCCGCGGCGATCAGCAGAGCTTTCAAATCGTCAACATGGACGTGCGCTTCGTCTATCGCATCGGCCTGACTGATCAGGCGGCGCTGGCCGCGACCTACAATAGCGCTGATGTGCCAACGCTGATCCGCAGCACCGCCAGCCGGATTCTGGTGCACGACTTTGCTTCGCGTACGCTCGACGGTTTGCTCGGTGAAGACCGGGTAGGGCTGGGCGAGGAGATCGGTCGCGCGGTGCAAAGCGATCTGCAACAACTCAACAGTGGCGTCGAGATTCTCGCCACGGTGGTTGAAGCCATTCACCCGCCGGCCGGTGCCGCCAATGCTTATCACGCGGTGCAAGCAGCGCAAATCGGCGCGCAGGCGTTGATCTCCCGTGAGCGTGGCGCGGCGGCCGAAGCGAGTAATCAGGCGCAATTGCAGGCCAGCCTCGCTCGCGATCAGGCCAGCGCCAACGCCCGCGAAACCAGTGCCACGGCGCAAGCGGCGGATCTGAAATTCAGCGCCGAACAAAAAGCCTACGCCAGTGCCGGCCAGGCCTTTGTGCTGGAGCAATACCTCGCGCAGCTCAGCCAAGGCCTGAGCAAAGCCAAATTGCTGGTACTCGATCATCGCCTCGGTGGCAGCAGCAATGCGCCGACCATCGACCTGCGTACTTTCACGCTGCCGGCTGACCCGGCGCCCGCGCGCACCACCGCTCAACCAGGAGTCGCCCATTGAGCCAGTCGCACACGCACGAACCGCATGATCACAGCGGCCACGATCACGGCCACGGCGGACATCACCATCATCATGGGCATCATCACCACGGTGCGCCGGAAGAGGCGGGGCCTTTCCCGTGGCGGCGCATGGGCTGGGCAGTCTTGCTGGTGGCGTTCGCAATTGCCGCGGCGAGCCTGGTGCAAGTGCGCTCCGGTGAAGCCACGGTCATTACTCGCTTCGGTAATCCATCGCGGGTATTGCTTGAACCGGGTTTGAGCTGGCGCTGGCCGGCGCCATTCGAAGCGGCGATTCCGGTGGATTTGCGTCTGCGTACTACCTCCAGCGGCTTGCAGGATGTCGGTACCCGCGACGGTTTGCGCATCATCGTTCAGGCTTATGTGGCGTGGCAGGTGCAGGGCGACCCAAGCAACGTGCAGCGCTTCATGCGTGCAGTGCAGAACCAGCCGGACGAAGCGGCGCGGCAGATTCGTACCTTCGTTGGCTCCGCGCTGGAAACCACCGCGAGCAGTTTCGATCTGGCGAATCTGGTCAACACCGATGCCAGCCAAGTGCATATCGCTGAATTCGAAGCGCAGTTGCGTCAGCAGATTGATCAGCAATTGCTCGCGACCTATGGCGTGCGTGTCGTGCAAGTCGGCATCGAGCGTTTGACCTTGCCGTCGGTAACGCTCACTGCCACGGTCGATCGCATGCGCGCCGAGCGTGAAACAATTGCCACCGAACGTACAGCGATCGGCAAACGCGAAGCGGCACAGATTCGTTCTGCAGCCGAACGCGATGCGCGAATTGTCCAGGCTGACGCCACCGTGAAAGCCGCAGAAATCGAAGCGCAATCTCGCGTCGAAGCCGCGCAGATTTACGGCCGTGCCTACGCCAGTTCTCCGCAGCTGTACAACTTGCTGCGCTCGCTGGACACCCTCGGCACCATCGTCACGCCGGACACCAAACTGATTCTGCGCACCGACGCCGTGCCATTCCGCGTACTGGTTGATGGCCCGCCGACACTCGACAGCAAATCCGGATTGCAGCCATGAGTGAAGAAGTTCCACGTGGAACACATTCGCTAAACAGTCCGTGGATTCAGGCCGGTCGTTTGGCATTTTTTGCCCTGTATGCGGTAACGGTCTTGGCCGCATTGGCGTGGGCATTCTCCAACGTGCGGCAGATCGACCCGCAGAATCGCGCCGTGGTTTTGCACTTTGGCGCGCTGGATCGCGTGCAAAACGCCGGTCTGTTATTGGCTTGGCCGCAGCCGTTCGAACAGGTGGTTTTGCTGCCTGCAGCGGATCGGGTGATCGAACGCCGAGTGGAAAATCTGTTGCGCAGCGATGAGGCGTTGAAGGCTGATCGTGTTGCTTCGTTCGCCACACCGCTGAGCGATGCGCTGGCCGGGTCTGGTTATTTATTGACCGGTGATGCCGGCGTGGTGCAACTGGATGTGCGGGTGTTCTACAAAGTCACCGACCCTTACGACTTCGTCTTGCAGGCCGATCATGTGCTGCCGGCGCTGGATCGATTGGTCACCCGCAGCGCCGTCGCACTGACTGCCGCAAGGGATCTCGACACCATTCTCGTCGCTCGCCCTGAATTGATCGGCGCCGACAATCAAGCGGCCGAACGCCGTGAACGGCTGCGCGGTGATCTGGTGCAAGGCATCAACAAACGCCTCGCCGAGTTGAAGGCGAGCGGGCAGGGCATCGGCATCGAAGTGGCGCGGGTCGATGTGCAATCGAGTCTGCCTGACCCTGCCGTAAGTGCGTTCAACGCCGTGCTGACTGCCAGTCAGCAAGCCGATAAAGCCGTGGCCAACGCGCGCACCGACGCCGAGAAACTCACCCAGACCGCCAACGAGCAAGCCGACCGCACGCTGCAAGTGGCTCACGCGCAGGCGGGTGAACGCCTGGCCAAAGCCTCGGCCGACACCGCCACGGTGTCGAGTCTGGCCAGCAGCGCCGACCCGCAAATGCTTCTGCGCCTGTACCGCGAACGCATGCCGAAGATTCTCGGCCAGGCCGGATCGGTGACCACGGTCGATCCGAAAGACGATTCCCGCCTGATCATTCAGGGAGCCATTAAATGACTGCGACGACCGCCGCCCCGAGCCTGTTGTCCTCGGCCGAACAACGCCGCGCCGCTCGGCAACTGACCCTCGCGATGCTTGCGCTGGGCTTGCTGGGTCTCGGTTTGATCTGGCGTTGGCTGGTGCCGGAGCAAACCGGTGTCAGTCAGTTGCTGCTTGGTTTTGCTTCTTTATTAGTCGCCGTGCCGGTGATGCGTTCGGCGTGGTACAGCCTGCGTTATCCAAGCCTGCACGGCATCACCGATCAACTGATTGCCTTGGCCATGCTCGGCGCGTGGGCGACTGGTGATCTGCTGACGGCGGCGCTGTTGCCGATCATCATGATTTTCGGCCACGTGCTGGAGGAGCGCAGTGTCATCGGTTCGCAGGAAGCGATCCATGCGCTTGGCCAACTGACGCGCAGTCACGCGCGCAAGGTTCAGGCCGATGGTTCGATCCTCGAAGTGGACAACGGCACGCTGAAATCGGGCGACACCGTTGAGGTGCGCGCCGGTGATCGGGTGCCGGCGGATGGTCGGGTTTTGTCCGGCCAGGCCAGTCTCGATACCGCTTCGATTACCGGCGAGTCAGTGCCGGTGGAGGCTGGGGTTGGCATGACGGTGTTCGGCGGCGCGATCAACCTTGATGGGCTGCTGCGTATTGAAGTGACTCGCACCGGCGATGAATCGACCCTCGGCAAAGTCATCGCTCTGATGCAAAACGCCGAGCGTTCGAAACCACCGATCACTCGTTTGCTCGAGCGTTATGCTGGCAGCTACATGGTGCTGGTGTTGTTGCTGGCGGCGGTGACCTGGTTCGTCACCAATGATGCGCAGGCGATGCTCGCGGTGTTGGTGGCGGCGTGTCCGTGCGCGTTGGTGTTGTCTGCCCCGGCGACGGCGATTGCCGGTGTCGCGGTGGCGGCGCGGCACGGGATTCTGATCCGCAGTTCGGCGTTTCTTGAAGAACTGGCTGACCTGACCTCGCTGGTCGTCGACAAGACCGGCACGCTGACTTACGGCACGTTGCGTTTGCAGTCGATCGACAGTTCCCACACAGACACCTCCGCGATTACCGCACTGGCTGCCAGCCTCGGAGCGGCGAGCAGTCATCCGGTCAGTCGAGCGTTGGCGGGGTTGGTCAGTCAGGAACAGTCCGTCGCCCTGAGTGAGATACACGAGCGTCAGGGTCTTGGTGTGGTTGCCATGACGGAGCAGGGCGAGGCGGCGCTGGGGCGACCGGAGTTGTTCGCGCAATTGGGCATCATTACTTCGACCGTTCCCGAGCACGACGGCCCGATTGCCGGGTTGTCCTTGAACGGTGAATTTCTCGCGTGGTTGTTGCTGGCCGACAGCGTCAAACCGGAGGCGCGTTTTGCCCTCAGCGAATTGCGCGAATTGGGTTTGGGTCGGCAACTGTTGCTGACCGGTGATCGGCAGAGTGTCGCTCAGACTTTGGCGCGTGATGTTGGTTTGCAAGAGGTTCAAGCCCAGGCCTTACCTGAGGACAAACTCAATCGTGTGCTCACGGAAATCGACAACGGTTTCCGGCCGATGGTGGTCGGTGACGGCATCAACGATTCGTTGGCACTCAAGGCCGGCGTGGTCGGTGTGGCGATGGGCGCGGGCGGTGCGGACATCGCGTTGGCCTCGGCTGACATCGTGCTGATCGGCAGCGATTTGCGCCGGCTCGGAACCTGCGTGCGGCTCAGTCGCCAATGTCGCCGAACCTTGCAGGTCAACGTGGTCATCGGTCTGGGCTGGACGCTGGCCATCGTTGTGTTCGCCGCATTCGGTTGGTTGGGTGCCGCCGGAGCGATGATCGCGGCGCTGTTGCATAACCTCAGTACGCTACTGGTGTTGGGCAATGCCGGGCGGCTGCTGCGCTTTCAGGAACCACTGCTAAAGCTCAAGGACGATCATTGAAATTATTTTTGACCCTCGTGTAACGCCATCCGGGTGGCTCTCTCTAGTGCTATGTCGGCACTGAACAAACCGTTCAGCCGACATCCCTGACGATGACCGAGGAAAACAAAAATGACTATCAAGACCGCTGCTGCTGGTGCTGCTCTCGCTTTTGCCGCTGCTACGATGTTTGCCGGTGTTTCGACTACCGCTTCGGCTGCTGATGCCAACGTTCACTGCTACGGCGTCAATGCCTGCAAAGGCCAGAACGACTGCAAGACCAAAGATCACGCCTGCAAAGGTCTGGGCACCTGCAAAGGCATGGGCTTCAAGGCCATGACTCAAGCGGCTTGCGAAAAAGCAGGTGGCAAGGTCGGCGAATAACTGACCGCAAGTGCCGCCGCAGTGGTTCACGCCACTGCGGCCACTTTTAGCAGGAGTCCGACATGTCCGCTTCGCTTCCTTTCCTGGGTTACGGCCTCGGTTTACGCAGCGCTTATTATCAGCAGATCCTCGAACAGTCGCCGGACGTCGACTGGTTTGAAGTGGTCTCCGAAAATTTCATGGTGCAGGGCGGCAAGGCTCTGTATTACCTGGACGCCATCGCCGAGCGCTATCCACTGGTGATGCATGGTGTGTCCTTGTCCATCGGTGGGCCGCATGCCCTCGATCCGGACTATCTGAAACAACTCAAGCAACTGGCCGACCGGGTCAAACCGGCATGGGTCTCCGATCACCTGTGCTGGAGCCGTGGCAACGCCCATCAGTTGCACGATTTGCTGCCGCTGCCCTATACCGCAGAAAGCTTGGAATACATCGCCGGCCGTGTGGCGCAGGTGCAAGATGTTTTGCAGCGGCCGCTGGTGCTGGAGAACGTCTCCAGCTATGTGCGCGCCGCATCGGACGAGTTCAGCGAATGGGAATTTCTCGCGGCCCTGAGCCGGGAGAGCGGCTGCGAGTTATTGCTCGACGTTAATAATGTCTACGTCAGTTCACGCAATCACGGCTTCGATCCGTGGGCGTTCATTCAAGGTTTGCCGGCAGAAAAAGTGCGCCAACTGCATCTGGCCGGGCACAACGACTACGGTGATTACGTTATCGACACCCATGACCATCCGGTGAGCGATCCGGTCTGGGCGCTGTATCAACGCACGCTGGAACACATCGGCCCGGTGGCGACGTTGCTGGAACGCGACGATCATTTCCCGCCGTTCGAAGAGCTGCTTGCCGAGCTGCACAAGGCCCGCGAGTTGGGTGATACGGTTCTGGCCGGGAGACAGCAATGCGCTTGAAGGAATGGCAACTGGCGTTCGAAGCGTTTCTGCTGGATGCCGCGCCGGCCGATCGCGCCTTGGCCGACAGCCTGATCGGTGGGCCGACGCTCGATGTCGGTACTGGCCTGGCGATTTATCACAACGCTTACGCGGCGCGTTTGCTGGAAGTGCTGACCCACGATTTCCCGGCCATTCATTATTGGATGGGCGATGAAGAATTCGATCGGCTCGCCACCGCGTACATCCGCCAATACCCGTCGGCGCATTACAGTCTGCGTTGGCTGGGTAAAGGTTTTGGAGCGTTTATCCGCGAGCATCTGGTGCCCGAGCAAAGCGCGCCGTTGGCTGAACTGGCCGCGCTGGAATGGGCGTTCACCCTGGCGTTCGATTCACCGGCCGGCGCGCCGCTGACGATCAATGCGATGGCGATGCTGGCGCCGGAAGAGTGGCCGTCCTTGCAGTTCAAACCGACGCCTTCGCTGCAATGGCTGGCGTGTGAATTCAACAGCGTCGCGATTTGGCGCTCGGTAAAGGATGAAGCGGATTTCCCGCACAGCGTGGCACTCGAAACACCCCAGGTCTGCGTGATCTGGCGTCACGACTTGGTCTGCAACTACCGCAATCTGGACCGCGCTGAAGCGAATGCGCTGAATGGGTTGTTAAACGAAGGCTGGAGTTTCTCAGAACTGTGCGAAGCGTTAGCAGTCATCTATGGTGAGGGCGCGCCGCTGCAAGCTGTTACGTGGTTGAAACAGTGGGTTCAGGATGGCTTGCTGGAGCGTCTGCAACGATAGTTTTGGCTAATTAAATCGATAGCCTGCTATTTTTCAAGGATGGTCTACCCTCAGATCTGACGGTCTGAAACAAGGGGGATTTTCCATGCTCGCGCAACTTCCACCGGCCTTACAGAATCTGCAGCTACCGCTTCGCTTGCGACTCTGGGATGGCCATGAGTTCAATCTGGGGCCGGCGCCCAGCGTCACCATCGTGGTCAAGGACCCGCAGATGGTCACCCAGTTCACCCATCCCAGCCTCGATGCGCTCGGAGCGGCATTCGTTGAAGGCAAGCTCGAACTGGAGGGCTCGATCAGCGAGGTCATCCGGGTCTGCGACGAATTGAGTAACGCGTTGCTCGGTGACGATGACGACAATCAGCCGGTGCGGGCCTTGCACGACAAGGAAACCGACGCCAAAGCCATTTCCTACCACTACGACCTGTCCAACGCGTTCTACCAGCTCTGGCTGGACAGCGACATGGCGTATTCATGCGCGTATTTCGAAACGGGCAGCGAAACCCTGGAGCAGGCGCAGCAAGCCAAATTCCGTCATTTATGCCGCAAGCTGCGTTTGCAGCCGGGCGAATACCTGTTGGATGTCGGTTGCGGTTGGGGTGGGCTGGCACGTTTTGCCGCACGCGAATTCGGCGCGAAAGTCTTCGGCATCACCTTGAGCAAGGAACAACTGGAACTGGCGCGCGAGCGAGTAAAAGCCGAGGGCCTCGAAGACCAGGTCGAACTGCAACTCCTCGACTATCGCGACCTGCCGCAGGATGGCCGTTTCGATAAGGTGGTCAGCGTCGGCATGTTCGAGCATGTCGGCCACGCCAATCTCGCCGAGTACTGCAAAACCCTGTTCGGCGCGGTGAAGGAGGGCGGTCTGGTGATGAACCACGGCATCACCGCCAAGCATACGGATGGCCGTCCGGTGGGACGCGGCGCCGGCGACTTTATCGAGAAATACGTATTCCCCAACGGCGAGCTGCCGCACCTGTCGATGATCTCGGCGGAGATCAGCGAAGCGGGGCTGGAGATTGTCGACGTCGAAAGCCTGCGCCTGCACTACGCGCGCACACTGGATCACTGGAGCGAACGGCTCGAGGACAACCTTGAAGCCGCGGGCAAACTGGTGCCGGATCAGGCGCTGCGCATCTGGCGTTTGTACCTGGCCGGTTGTGCTTACGCCTTCGCGCGCGGCTGGATCAATCTGCACCAGATTCTCGCGGTGAAAGCACATCCGGATGGCAGCCACGAACTGCCATGGACACGCGACGACATCTATAACCCCTAAACCTTTTCCTCTCCTTAGGGAGAGGGGGCTTTAGAGAATCGGTGAAATAAGCCGGGCGATCCGCATGCCGAGTTGTTGCAGGCGGTGGATCTCCCGGCTTTCTTCTTTGGCGACTTCATCAGACTGCGCGAAGTCGTCGTTGAGCATCTGTTCCACGTCGGCGGCGAACGCACTGTCGACCGTCAGCAACATCACTTCGAAATTCAGCCGGAACGAACGGTTGTCCAGATTGGCGCTGCCGATCGCGCTGATTTCGCTGTCGATCAACACCACTTTCTGATGCAGAAACCCGGGACGGTAACGGAACACCCGCACGCCGGCGCGCACCGCTTCGAATGCATAAAGGCTGGACGCGGCGTAGACGATGCGGTGGTCGGGGCGCGAAGGCAGCAGCAAACGCACATCGACACCGCGCAACACCGCCAGTCTTAACGCGGCGAAAACCGCTTCATCGGGGATGAAATACGGGCTGGTGATCCACACCCGTTCT
The DNA here is from genome assembly GCF_049959085.1 of Pseudomonas rustica. Taxonomy (NCBI): domain Bacteria; kingdom Pseudomonadati; phylum Pseudomonadota; class Gammaproteobacteria; order Pseudomonadales; family Pseudomonadaceae; genus Pseudomonas; species Pseudomonas rustica. The sequence goes on from NZ_CP188200.1 coordinate 5,700,300, forward strand.
GTCGCCGCGTGGATCGCTTCGACGAAGAACAGCGAGCAGGTTTCGTACGCATCGGCCGGGCCGCTGGCGAGCAATTGGCAGAGCACGCCGTCTTCGGGGTATTCATCCGGCAGGATCAGCGGCGGCAGGGTGCGTGCGGCCCAGAACCAGTCTTCGGCAAACGATTCCTGCATGCACGCCACCACCGGGCCGCGGACTTTGACGTGGGTATCGCGCCACGGTGCCAGCGGTGGTTTTTCGCCCATGTATTCATCGCCGACGTTGTGCCCACCGACGAAACCAACCACGCCATCGACCACGACGATCTTGCGGTGGTTACGGAAGTTGACCTGAAAGCGGTTGAGCCAGCCGCTGCGCGTGGCGAAGGCTTTGACCTCGACACCGCCATCACGCAGCGCCTGCACATAACTGTGGGGCAGGGCGTGGCTGCCGATGCGGTCGTAGAGCAGGTGAATGGTCACGCCATCGGCAGCTTTCTTGAGCAGCAGATCACGCAGGCGTTGGCCGAGGCGGTCATCGTGGATGATGAAAAACTGGATCAGCACCGCTTCCTTCGCCTGCTCGATGGCGTGGAAAATCGACTCGAACGTCGCGATGCCGTTGATCAGCAGCTGCACTTCGTTGTTCGCCAGACACGGCATGCGCCCAAGCTTGGGCATCGCCCGCAGTGACGCGTAGGCATTCGAGGCGCGCGCAGTCAGGGCTTCTTCCACCCAAGGGCGCCAGTTCAGCTCGGAAATGGCCTGACGCATTTGTTCGTTGGCCTGGCGCCGTGCCTTGATGTAACCATCAAACGTGCTGCGGCCGAACACCAGGTACGGAATTAGCGTGAGGTAGGGAATAAAGATCAGCGACAATGCCCAGGCGATCGAGCCTTGAGCCGTGCGCACGGTGAGCACCGCGTGAAGGGCGGCGATCAAGCCGAGGGTGTGTATCAGGGCGATCAGGTAACCGAAAATGTGCGGTCCAAAATAATCCATGGGGCAGCCTTGCTCCGGAAGATTCAATGCTTAACAGACCATGTTCTGTCGCGATTGTCGCTATTTAATTGGTGCATGAACCGAAGCAATCGGCCGACGTCTAACGGCCACTACTGATCAGGAGTTTTTCGATGAACGTTCGTCTGCTGGGTTTGGCGCTGGGTCTGGGTTTGGCTTTGCCGGTGGTTGCTCAGGCGCAGATGCTGCAGCCGGGTCTGTGGGAAATGACATCGAGCAACGTCAAGGTCGATGACCAGCCTATGGATGTGCAATCGATCCTCGGTCAACTGCAAGGGCAGATGACCCCGCAACAGCGCGCGGCGCTGGAGAAAAACGGCATCAATATCGGCGGCAAAGGCATCCGCGCCTGCCTGACGCCAGAGCAGGTGGCGACCAACGATATTCCGTTGGCCGACCCGCAATCGGGCTGCAAACAGCAGATCACCGATCGCACCGGCAACCAGTGGAAATTCCGCTTCAGCTGCCCGAAAGCACAGGGCACCGGCGTGGCGACGTTCCTCAGTGATCGTGAATTCACCACGGTGGCGAACGGCACGTTCAATGCGATCGGGATCAACCAGAAGGGCAGTCTGGAAACCCGTGCGGTCTGGCTGGGCCAGGATTGCGGCGCTGTGAAACCCCGCGCTTAGTGCGATCCCTGTAGGAGCTGCGGCACGCTGCGATCTTTTGATCTTGATTGCCAAAAACAAGATCAAAAGATCGCAGCCTCGTTGCACTCGTCAGCTCCTACAGGGTTTTTGAATCAGCGCATGAATCGTAGCGCTAGCCCGCGACATCCCTCATTCACCCGTCCCTCCCTCCACGCAATCTGCCCCGACACAATCGTCGCATTCACCCGATGCCGAAAGCTGCGCCCGGCAAACGGCGTCCATCCGCACTGCGACAGAATCGGCTGCCGATCGACCTCCAGCCTCTGCGCTTCAACCAACACCAGATCCGCCCAATACCCTTCACGCAAATAGCCACGATCCGGAATCGCAAACAGATCCGCGACGCGATGGCTGGTCTTCGCCACTATCGTCGTGACCGGCAAAACCCCATCTGCCACCAACTCCATCAGCGCTGGCAACGCATGCTGCACCAGTGGCAATCCCGACGGCGCCTGTGCGTAAGGCCGCTGCTTTTCTTCCCAGGTATGCGGTGCATGATCGCTGCCAATAACGTCCAATCGATTGCTGTTCAAAGCCTCCCGCAAAGCATCACGATCGTTCTGATTCTTGATCGCCGGGTTGCACTTGATCAGGTTGCCGAGGCTTGGATAGTCGCGATCATCGAACAACAAATGATGCAGACACACTTCCGCGGTGATGCGTTTCTGCGCCAACGGTTTGTCCTCAAACAACGCCAACTCTCGCGCGGTGGTCAGGTGCAAAACGTGCAGGCGTGTGCCGTGACGTTTCGCCAGCTCCACCGCCAGTGATGAGGATCGATGACACGCCTCGGCATTACGAATGAGCGGGTGAGCGGCAGGCGGAATACGATCGCCGAACAGCTCGCGCAGATTGGCCGCGTTAGCGTCGATGCTTGGTGTGTGTTCGCAATGCGCCAGCAGGATGGTCGGCACTTCGGCGAACAGTCGCTCAAGGATCTGCGGATCATCCACCAGCATGTTGCCAGTCGACGCGCCCATGAACACTTTCACCCCGGCCACTTCACACGGATTGAGCGCAGCCACCGTATCGAGATTGTCCCGACTCACGCCAAAGTGAAATCCGTAATTGGCCACCGAGTTGATCGCCGCCCAACGCTTTTTATCCGCCAGTGCTTCGAGGGTGAGGGTGGCCGGGTTGGTGTTGGGCATGTCCATGAAGCTGGTGATGCCACCGGCGACCGCCGCGCGCGACTCGGTGTGAATGCTGCCCTTGGCCGGCGCACCCGGTTCACGGAAATGCACCTGATCATCGATCATCCCCGGCAGTAACCATTGGCCATTGGCGTCGATTTCCACTGAGGCGTTTTCACCTTCAATGCTTCGCGCAATTTTGACGATGCGCCCGTTGCTGACCAACAGATCGCCGTCAAACTCGCGCCCTTCGTTGACCAGCCTGGCGTTGCGAATCAGCACGCTGCTCATGGTTTCAGAACTCGTTCTGCAAGGCTTTGTAGCCGCGCACCAGATCGACATTGGTGCGCGCCACGTCTTCGGAAAACTCCGAAGCGCTGACGCTCACCGGTGGGAATAAGGAGAGGTCGGTGTTCGGGCCGATGCGGGTGGTGGAAGGCACGTAGAACGCGTCCGGCAAATCGCGACCATCGACCACCGAGTTGTGCCGTACCACGCAACCGTTGCCGACGATGCAGTTGAACAGCACGCTGTTGAAACCGATGAACACGCGGTTGCCGACCACGCATGGGCCATGCACGATCGAGCGGTGGGCGATGGAACTGAACTCGCCGATGGTCACCGCCGCACCGGATTTTGAGTGGATCACCACGCCGTCCTGAATGTTCGAATTGGCGCCGATGGTGATCGGCTCCATCTCGCCTGAGGCGTCCACTTCGTCGGCGCGGATCACCGCGTAGGGGCCGACGAAGACGTTCTCGCCAATCACCACTTTGCCGCAGATGATCGCGGTTTTATCGACGTAAGCCGACTCGGCGATTTGCGGCAAATCGCCTGAAGGATTCTTGCGGATCATGGTTTGCTCAGCGCGTCGTAAAGGGTGTTGAGGTTGTATTCGAACAGACCGGTGAAGGTGCTGGCCGGGCCGCTGGCGGCGAGGGCGTCGGAGTACAACGTACCGCCGATGTGCGCGCCGCTTTCATCAGCGATCTGCTTGAGCAAGCGAGCGTCCTTGATGTTTTCCATGAACACCGCTTTGACCCTGGCCTGACGAATCTGGGTGATCAGCGCAGCGACTTCAGCGGCCGAGGGTTCACGCTCGGTGGACAAACCCTGTGGCGCCATAAAGTCGATGCCATAGGCCTGACCGAGATAACCGAAGGCATCGTGGCTGGTGACGATCTTGCGATTGCCCGGCGGCAGCGAACCAAGCTTGGTTTTTGCTTCGGCGAGCAGGGCGTAGATCTGCTTCAGATAGGCTTGGCTGTTGCGTTGGTAGTCGGCCTTGTTCGCCGGGTCGGCAGCGATCAGCGCCTTGGTGATGTTGGCAATGTACAACTCGGTGTTCGCCAGATTGTGCCAGGCGTGCGGGTCGGGAACGGTTTCGCCGTCCTCATCCAGCGAGCGTGGAATCACGCCATGGCTGGCACTGATGACCCTAGCTTTGGTCTCGGTGCTGGTCACCAGTCGATCCAGCCACGGCTCGAAACCGAGGCCGTTCTTGATGATCAGTTTGGCGCCGAGCAACGCTTTGGCGTCGTCCGGTGTCGGCTCGTAAGTGTGTGCGTCGGCGTCCGGGCCGACCATGTTGGTGATCTGGATATGCTCGCCGCCGACCTGATGCACCATGTCGCCGAGAATGCTGAAGCTGGTCACCACCGGTAATTTTTCTGCCGCCGACAATGACATCGACAGCAGCAGGCTGAACAACACGAGTAGAGCGCGCATCGGGAAACACCTCATTGGGATGTGAGCAAGGGCGGGCGGCGCAGCAGACCGTGAACCGGCCCGAACACCACCGACAGCAGATAACCGACGCCGGCGACCAGCACGATGGCCGGGCCGCTTGGCAGCGAGTAGTAGAACGACAGGAGCAAACCGAACCACACCGAGAGGCAACCGATGACGGCGGCGATGGCGATCAGGATCGGTAAGCGGCGGCTCCAGAATCGCGAGGCAGCGGCGGGGAGCATCATTAGTCCGACGACCATCAGCGCGCCGATGGCCTGGAAACCGATCACCAGATTGAGTACTACCAGCGTCAGGAACACGCCGTGGGCGAGAGGGCCGAGGCGGCTGACGGTTCTCAGGAACAGTGGGTCGAGGGTGTCGAGCAGCAGCGGTTTGTAGATCAGCGCCATGGCGATCAGGCTGAATCCCGAGACCCACAACATGCCGGTAAGGGTCGGGCCGTCGACGGCCAATGCTGAGCCGAACAGCAGATGAAGCAGGTCGAGGCGTTTGCCGGCGATGCCGAGAATCAGCACACCGCTGGCGAGGGAGATCGGGTAAATCGCGGCGAGGCTGGCGTCTTCGCGCAGACCGGTGCGGCGGGTGATCCATGCGGCGAGTCCGGCCATGCTCAGACCGGCGCCGAGGCCGCCGAGTGTGAGTGCGGGAAGGCTCAGGCCGGCGAACCAGAATCCCAGCGCGGCGCCGGGAAGGATGCCGTGGGCGACGGCGTCACCGATCAGGCTCATCCGTCGCAGGATCAAAAACACACCGAGTGGTGCCGTACTGCACGCCAAGACCAGGCCGCCGAGCAGGGCGCGGCGCATGAACACGAACTCGTTGAACGGTTGCCATAAGTGGGCGACGGCGAGCATCAGGCCACCTGCGTCTGAGGGGTTTGCTGGATCAGTTCGACGCTGGCGCCGAATACGCATTCACGGTTTTTGATCAGCAAGGTGTGCGGAATGTGTTGGCGTACGGCGGCGAGGTCATGGCAGACCACGACGATAGTTCGACCTTGGTTATGCCAGGCATGGATGTGTTGCCAGAGCAATTGTTGGCCGAGTTCATCGAGGGCAGCGTGGGGTTCGTCGAGGAGCAGAACCGGGGCATCGGTCAGGCTCAAACGAGCGAGCAGTGCGCGTTGTAATTCGCCGCCGGAGAGGGCCATGAGCGGACGCTGTTCGAGTCCGCTGAGGTGCCAGTTTTCCAGTGCGTCTTTCAGGCGTTGTGCGCGCAGTTGGGTTGAGAGTCGGCGTCCCCAGAAACCAGCGGCGATCAGTTCCTCGAGGCTGATGGGGAATTGGCGGTCAAGGTGCTGTTGTTGGGGCAGGAACGACAAGCCGCTTTGACGTGGAACACTCAGGCTGACTTTGCCTGCCAAGGGTTTTTGCAGCCCTGCGATGACTTTCAGAAGGCTGCTTTTGCCACAGCCGTTGGCACCGATGATAGCTGTGAGAGTGGCGCTTTCCAGCTCTAGATTCAGGGGTGTGGTCAGCGGTTGACCGGGTGCGCCCCAGATCAGGGATTGGCAGCGGATCATGCTTGCTCACGCTGCCAGTGGCTTTCGGCGACGGCGTCGTGGGCGTGAAGGCTTTCTGCGTGGATCACTCGCAGATGGAATTGGTTAACCCCGGGTGTACGGCGAAGGGCGAGATTCAGTCGGCGGGCGGCGTCTTCGCAGAACATCAGGTTTTGCCCGTTGGCGAGGGCGAAGGCTTGTTCGTCTGCGCGTTTTACGGCGGTTTGTACGGCGGTGCCTAGGGCGGCTTCGGCATCGTTGATGATCGCGCTCAGCGGTAACTCGTCGATGAATTCGTCGAGGTGCACATGCAGTTGTGCGGTGCTGCGTTGGCTGTGAGGTGTGGCGATGATGCCTTGGGTCGATCCGAGCCAAGCCAGAATGTCAGCGTGCTGAAGAGCTTTATTGGCGAAGTCGTCGACGAATTGTTGCTGGATTAACTGCCGAGCCAGGGCCGCTGAACAAGGGCAGGTTGAGGAGTAGGGCACTTCAATTTTGAGTTCCACGTGGAACATCTTGTTTTTCAGACTGGCTGAAATGGTCGCGGGATAGGATTTCCAACCGGCCAATGGACTGATCAACGCAGGACGTTTCAGCAGTAAATCGGTGTGGATATTCAGGTAGGCGCAGCTGGATAAACCTTCGTGACTATCCAGAAAACGCTTGAGCACTTGGTGCAGCAGAGCGGGGGAAAGGCTCTCTTGTTCCAGTTTTTCCAGCGCCAGATAGAGGCGTGACATGTGAATCCCGCGAGCCTCGCCGTCATCCAGACTCACTCCCGCATCAGCTTTCGCACTCAAGCGTTGGCCTTCCAATAAAACAGGTAATGCGATGCCGTGCATGCCCACCCATTCGAGGGGCAAGGCTTGGCGAGCGGACTGCGCAGCGATATCCGGAAGTGTCAGCGAATTCATGTTCGGAACCATCGTGTTGAATGAATTGGATGTTACATTATAACAATGCAATCCACGATGCCTTTTTCATGAACAGGTTTTCATATGCACAGACGCCATCTGCTCAATTTGATTCTGGCGAGCGCTGCCTTCGCCCTTCCGTTCAGTGTTTCGGCCGCGCAAATTCGCAACGCGCGGCTTTGGCGTTCTGATGAGAAGTTGCGATTGGTCTTCGATTTGAGCGGGCCTGTGCGCTACAAGACCTTCACGCTCAGTGCTCCTGAACGGCTGATCATCGATGTATCCGGCGCAAATCTGAGCGGGGATTTCAGCGAGTTGGCGTTGAATGGCACGGTAATTCGGTCGATTCGATCCGGGCCTTTTGGTCAGGGAGATACGCGGATTGTTCTCGATCTGAGTAATCCAGTGCTGCTGAACAGCTTCCTTTTGGCGCCGCAGGATGGCCAAAATCATCGGTTGGTTCTGGATTTAGTCACTGCGAAAACGTCGCCAGTGACCAAAATGGTTCCACGTGAAACACCCAAGATCGGCGCTCACCCCAAGCGCGACATCATCGTAGTCGTCGATCCAGGGCATGGCGGAAAGGATCCCGGTGCGGTCGGCGCGAAAGGTGAGCGGGAGAAAGATGTGGTGCTTTCCATTGCTCAGCTACTCGGCAAACGCCTGAAAAAGGAAAAAGGATTCGATGTAAAACTTGTGCGCAATGACGACTTCTTCGTGCCTTTACGTAAGCGCGTGGAGATTGCCCGTCAGCATAAAGCCGACATGTTTATCTCGGTGCATGCGGATGCGGCGCCACGGCTGACAGCCTCCGGCGCCTCTGTGTATTGCTTGTCTGAAGGTGGCGCGACATCGGCGACGGCGCGCTTTATGGCGCAGCGGGAGAACGGAGCGGATCTACTTGGCGCTACCAGTCTGCTCAATCTCAAAGACAAAGATCCAATGCTCGCTGGGGTGATTCTCGACATGTCGATGAACGCGACGATCGCCGCCAGTCTGCAACTGGGCAACACCGTGCTGGGCAGTCTGGCCGGTATCACTACGCTGCATCAGAAGCGCGTGGAACAGGCTGGATTTGCCGTGTTGAAGTCGCCCGATGTGCCGTCGATTCTGGTGGAAACCGGCTTCATTTCCAATGTTCGCGACAGTCGGCGACTGGTCACGGCGCGGCATCAACAGGCCGTGGCGGATGGTTTGTTTGAGGGATTGCAGCGCTATTTCGAGAAAAATCCATCGATCGATAGCTATCTCGCCTGGCGACAGGAGCAGCAAAAAGCATCGGTCTAGCAGCCGACGATTCGGTTGCAGGTGAATTTCGCACTGCTGCCGCCCGAACTGGAGAAGCGATTAATGGTCGTCCAGCCTACGCGGCGGGTGTAGCCAACCCACGCTTCGCCATCAGAGGCGACACCGGTGAAGAATGTCAGTTGGCCAAAGCGACTGTTGGTTTGCGCCCAATAACGCTGCCCAATCTTTTCAAATCCACGCAGGTAAAGCGTATTGCCGACAGTGTTGACGCTATACGCATTGCCCTCGGCATCGATGCACGCCAGCAGATTAGCGCTACGTGTGCAGCTGGCCAGCGTCGGCAACTGCGCCGACGCATTGCCAGCAATCAGCAATCCAAGGCTCAACAACGAGCATTTCAGCGCAGTTTTCATTACCAATTCCGGGTGTGGGATGGGCTCACCTTCCTGCTGTTTATCGCTCAGGACAAGAGCAAGGCTGGTTTATTTGTGTTGTTATACTATAACATAAATAATAACTGAGCCTGAGCAGGCCGATTTCAAGCGTTTAGCTTCAACGAAACCCTCGTATGAAGCTTCAAAACGCCAAGCGCTAGTAAAAGCGTCAATCGGCTGCCTTCCTATGAGGATTATCCAATGTCAGCCGAATTGCCCGTCACCGTACTTTCAGGATTTTTGGGCGCCGGAAAAAGTACACTTTTGAATTACGTACTACGTAATCGAAAAGGTCTTCGCGTCGCAGTCATCGTCAATGATATGAGCGAGATCAACATCGATGGCAGCGAAGTCCAGCGTGATGTCAGCTTAAACCGCGCAGAAGAAAAAATAGTCGAAATGAGCAACGGCTGTATCTGCTGTACGTTACGCGAAGACTTGCTCGAAGAAGTCAGCAAACTCGCCCGGGAAGGGCGCTTCGACTATTTGCTGATCGAATCCACCGGCATCTCCGAGCCGTTACCGGTCGCTGAAACCTTCACCTTCCGCGATGAACACGGGCAAAGCCTCTCCGACATCGCGCGTCTCGACACCATGGTCACTGTAGTCGACGGTGTGAATTTCCTGCCGGACTACCAGGCGGCGGAAAGCCTCGCCTCCCGTGGCGAAATTCTCGGCGAGGAAGACGAACGCTCGATCACCGACCTGTTGATCGAACAGATCGAGTTCGCCGACGTGCTGTTGATCAGCAAGATCGACTTGATCAGCCAGCCCGAGCGTGAGGAATTGATCGCCATCCTTAAACGCCTCAACGCCCAAGCCGAAATTATTCCGATGGTGATGGGCGAAGTGCCGTTGGAGAAGATACTCAACACTGGCCGCTTCGATTTCGACCGAGCCGCGCAAGCACCGGGCTGGCTGCGGGAATTACGCGGTGAGCACGTTCCGGAAACCGATGAATACGGCATCGCTTCCACAGCCTATCGCGCGCGCAGACCCTTTCACCCTGAGCGCTTCTTCAACTTCATTGATCGTCCGTGGCTGAACGGCAAACTGCTGCGCTCCAAAGGATTCTTCTGGTTGGCGAGCAAACCCAACGACGCCGGTAGCTGGTCGCAGGCCGGCGGCTTGATGCGCCACGGTTTTGCCGGGCGCTGGTGGCGTTTCGTGCCGAAAAACCAGTGGCCACAGGATCAGGAAAGTACCGCCGCGATCATGGAAAACTGGATACCGAGCGTAGGAGATTGCCGCCAGGAACTGGTTTTCATCGGTCAGAACATCGATTTCCTACAGCTCTCCGACGAGTTGGACGACTGCCTGCTCACCGATGAAGAAATGGCCCTCGGCGTAGAAGGCTGGCGATTGCTGGCGGATCCGTTCGGCCCTTGGCATGAAGAGGCCGCCTGATGCTCGCCCTCAAACTCATGCAAAACCGTACGCGCCATCAGCATCAAGGATCGACACCTGAAACGCTGACGAAAATCCTCCAGGACGACACCAACCTCGCCGTGTGGCAGCGGCAATTGCCGTTGCACATCAGCGACTTTGCTCAATTACTGCTGTCCCTCAACGATCCCTTGGCGGAATCGTTATGCCTGGAGCTGGCGAACGAGGACGCCGAGCCTGACCTGACCGGGTTGGCCTCAGGCTTCCGTGATCTGGAAGGCTATGAAGGTTTTATTGCTGACCTGAAATGGCTGGTCAGCGCCTTCGCCTGTTTGCTGGGCGCCAAGCGCATCGGCCTGCGCCTGCGGGTGCTCGATAAAGCCATGTGCCCGCGATTTCATGTCGATCACGTGCCGGTGCGACTGATCACCACCTACGCCGGCGTCGGCAGCCAATGGCTGAAGGAAGGCACGATGGATCGCCAGCAACTGGGGCAGGCCAACGCCGAATCCCAAGCGCAAATCCAGCAACTCAACAGCGGCGACGTCGCGCTATTGAAAGGCGAGAAATGGCACGGCAATGAAGGCTTCGGTCTCATCCATCGCTCACCGCAACCGGCCGCTGGCGAGCGTCGTTTGATACTGACCCTCGACTGGCTCGGTTAAGGCTTGAGCCACGACCCTTGGCTCTGGTCTTCGCAATACGGCTTTAAATATGCGGCATCGGTGGCGACGCCGTAATAGTGGATGTCCTGGCGATAAGGCATATTGGCGACTTGCGCGTTGCTGCACACACCGAAGGCACCGCTCGGGCACTGATCGACGTACTGCACCTCGACTTTCTGCCCGGCCAGCGTCGGTTGGCAGAAGCCATCGTTGAACAGTTTCTGCGGAATGTTGCGGTTCTGCTGACAGACTTTGACGTCGAGCCGCTCGCCCTGACTGTGCACCACGCAGGCCTGAGCCCACGCTTCGCTCGACAGCAGCGCCAACAGCAACGACCATCCCATCCAACGCATCTTCAAATCTCCCAAGAAAACTCCCGGCCATGTTGCAGAACATTCCTACCCATGTCATTGCTGGCCCTTTGGGCGCCGGCAAGACCAGCCTGATTCGCCAGCTCATGGCCCAGCGGCCAGAGGGCGAGCGTTGGGCAGTGCTGATCAATGAATTCGGCCAGATCGGCCTCGACGCCGCGCTGCTGACCAGCGACGCCGATGGTATCGCACTGGGCGAAGTGGCCGGGGGCTGCTTGTGTTGCGTCAATGGCGCGCCGTTTCAGATCGGCCTCGGGCGTTTGCTGCGTAAGGCCAAACCCGATCGATTGTTTATCGAACCGTCTGGACTGGGGCATCCGGCGCAATTGCTCAAACAGTTAAATGAGGCGCCATGGCTGGGTGTGCTGGCGGTGCAGCCTTGTGTGTTGGTGCTGGATGCTCAGGCGCTTGAGGCGGGAAAAGCATTGCCGGCGGCGCAGCGGGAAGCGTTGGAAGGCGCGGGCCTGTTGCTGTTGAACAAGGCTGAAAACCTGGATGACGCGGCAAGGGCGCGAATCGCCAGTCAGTTGCCGCCGATCAAGCTGATCTGGACGCAACAAGCGCAGCTATCGCTCAGCGAATTGCCGGGTATGGGCGCGCAAGCGGTCAAGGGTGTGGATAACCTGGTCGTACCCAAGGGGTTAGGGCAGATGCCGGCCGTCTGGAGCGATCCGACGCTGCCGATTTGCCTGAGTCAGGCGCAGGAGGGAGGCTGGAGCATTGGCTGGCGTTGGCATCCGGAGCAGACATTCGACAAGCAGCGCATTGCTGACTGGCTGATAAGCCTCAATTGGCAGCGGGCGAAACTGGTTATCCACAGCGCGGAGGGCTGGGTGTCTGCGAATGCTTTGGATAATGCAGAGTTGAATTGGCAGGTCAGCGAGTGGCGGAGGGATTCGCGGATCGAGCTGATCTTCGGTGAGGTGCTGGATGTTGAGGCGTTGCAGCGGGGGTTATCGGGGTGTCGGGAGGGGTAGATCAAAAGATCGCAGCCTTCGGCAGCTCCTACAGGGTGTACATAAGTCCCATGTAGGAGCTGCCGAAGGCTGCGATCTTTAGGGTTTCCACTTCGTATGTTCCTGCCGCCACTGGCTCAGCTCGATAACTTCCGCCCGCGGCCGCTGCACCTCAACCACCGGCGGCGTATCGTCGAACGGTGCCGGGTAGGGCGCCAGCTCAATCTGCGCACTGTGCGCACCAAACTGGGTAATCGTGCCGTTATGCCGGGATTCGCCAGTCACGGTGAATTCGAAGTTGTAGACCCGCGCCAGCCGTCGGCGACCGTTGGCGTCCTTGATCAAACCGATCTTTTTCAGCGCGACGTTACCGTCCAGCAGCTCGACGCCGACGTTGATGCAATGCTGTTTGACCCGCGCCAGCGCGCGCTCGCGCAAACCGTGGTTGTGCCACAGCCACGCGCCGGCCACGGCGAACAGCATCAGCACGAAGATGTTTTCGAGGGTCAGCATCAACATCAAACTCCAAAAGATAGCGTCAGCTTAACTGCGTCGCCGGTCTGTCGTACAGGCTGCGTTTCGTCGCATACTGCGCGGCTTGAATTTCAATCGTTTTACGGAATGCCCCGAATGAAACGTACGCCTCATCTGCTCGCCATTCAGTCCCACGTGGTGTTCGGCCACGCCGGCAACAGCGCTGCGGTTTTTCCGATGCAGCGGGTCGGCGTCAACGTCTGGCCGCTGAACACGGTGCAGTTTTCCAACCACACTCAGTATGGCCAGTGGACTGGTGAAGTGCTGGCGCCGCAGCAGATTCCCGAGCTGGTCGAAGGCATTGCCGCGATTGGCGAGTTGGGCAACTGCGATGCGGTGCTGTCCGGTTACCTCGGCAGCGCGGCGCAGGGCCGGGCGATTCTCAGCGGCGTTGAGCGCATCAAGTCGGTCAACCCGAAGGCTCTGTATCTGTGTGATCCAGTGATGGGCCATCCGGAGAAGGGTTGCAGCGTGCCGACTGAGGTCAGTGACTTCCTGTTGGAAGAAGCGGCGGCCGTGGCCGACATCATGTGCCCGAACCAGTTGGAGCTGGACAGCTTTTCCGGGCGTAAACCGCAGTCGTTGTTTGATTGCCTGGCCATGGCGCGGGCGTTGCTGGCGCGTGGGCCGAAAGCGGTGCTGGTCAAACATCTGGATTATCCGGGCAAACCGGCGGATGGCTTCGAGATGTTGCTGGTGACGGCTGAAGGCAGCTGGCATCTGCGTCGCCCGCTGCTGGCGTTTCCGCGTCAGCCGGTGGGCGTGGGCGATCTGACGTCCGGCCTGTTTCTGGCGCGGGTGCTGTTGGGTGATAGCCTGGTGGCGGCGTTCGAATTCACGGCGGCGGCGGTGCATGAAGTGCTGCTGGAGACCCAGGCGTGCGCCAGTTACGAGCTGCAGCTGGTGCGGGCGCAGGATCGGATTGCGCATCCGCGGGTGAAGTTTGAGGCGACGGCGATCAGTCTGTAATCGTGTAATCGTTCAAAAAGATCGCAGCCTGCGGCAGCTCCTACAGGGTTTTGCATTCCCCTGTAGGAGCTGCCGAAGGCTGCGATCTTTTGCTTTTGATCTCAGGCGTCGCCCTTGATCTCCTGATAACGCTTCTCCAGCTCCTGGCGAATCTGCCGACGCTGCTGCGCCTGCATATACCGACGCTTGTCTTCGCTGTTCTGCGGTTGCAGCGGCGGCACGGCGGCCGGCTTGCGCTGGTCATCGACCGCGACCATGGTGAAGAAGCAGCTGTTGGTGTGGCGCACCGAGCGTTCGCGGATGTTTTCGGTCACCACTTTGATGCCGACTTCCATCGAGGTATTGCCGGTGTAGTTGACCGAGGCGAGGAAGGTCACCAGTTCGCCGACATGGATCGGCTCGCGGAAAATCACCTGATCCACCGACAGCGTCACCACGTAACGGCCGGCATAACGGCTCGCGCAGGCGTAGGCCACTTCGTCGAGGTATTTGAGCAGGGTGCCGCCGTGGACATTGCCAGAGAAGTTGGCCATGTCGGGGGTCATCAGTACCGTCATCGACAGCTGGGCGTTTCCGGGTTCCATAACGTTCTCACGGATCAAGGCTGAATTCTGGAAGCACCTCTGCGGGTGCCTGGTCGCTTTTCAAAAGCACCGTTATCGGGACGCCGGGCGACGGGCCGCCGTCACGCCGGGATCGATCTGTTTCCATATATTGCACCGCCTTCCAGCCGCAAGTCGCGGTGTTAACCTGCAAAAGCCCCTCTCAAGGGCAATTCCCACACGAAAAGCGGATTTTTACTTCGCTCGCTCAGACTTTTCTGACGTCTGACCGCGAGCCTCGTCCATCAAGGAGCCCACGCCATGCATGCCATCAGTTTTATTCAGGATCTGGCAGTGATCATGTTGGTCGCGGGTGTGGTGACCGTGTTGTTCCACCGCTTCAAGCAACCGGTGGTGCTCGGCTATATCGTCGCCGGTTTCATCATCGGCCCGCACACGCCGCCGTTCGGCCTGATCCACGACGAAGAAACCATCAAGACTCTCGCCGAGCTTGGGGTGATTTTCCTGATGTTCTGCCTCGGGCTGGAGTTCAGTCTGCGCAAGTTGTTCAAGGTCGGCGCGACGGCGTTTATTGCGGCGTTCCTCGAAATTGTCCTGATGATCTGGATCGGCTACGAAATCGGCCGCTGGTTCGACTGGAACACCATGGACTCGCTGTTCCTCGGCGCGATTCTGGCGATCTCCTCGACCACCATCATCGTCAAGGCGCTCAACGATCTGAAGATGAAGAACGAGCGCTTTGCGCAGCTGATCTTCGGCGTGCTGATCGTTGAAGACATCCTCGGCATCGGTATCATTGCGCTGCTATCCAGTATCGCCGTCAGCGGCACGGTCAGCTCCGGCGAAGTGTTCTCCACGGTCGGCAAGCTCTCGCTGTTCATGATCGTCGCGCTGGTCATCGGCATTCTGTTGGTGCCGCGCCTGCTGGCTTATGTGGCCAAATTCGAAAGCAACGAAATGCTGCTTATCACCGTGCTGGGCCTGTGTTTCGGCTTCTGCCTGCTGGTGGTCAAACTTGAATACAGCATGGTGCTCGGCGCATTCCTGATCGGCGCGATCATGGCTGAATCGCGGCAATTGCTGAAGATCGAGCGGCTGATCGAGCCGGTTCGCGACCTGTTCAGCGCAATCTTCTTCGTCGCCATCGGCCTGATGCTCGACCCGATGATCCTGCTGCAATACGCGTGGCCGATCGCGGTCATTACGGTCGCCGTGGTGCTCGGCAAGATGCTTTCCTGCGGCCTCGGTGCTTTTATCGCTGGCAATGACGGACGCACCTCACTGCGCGTGGGCATGGGTCTTTCACAGATTGGCGAATTTTCCTTCATCATCGCCGCGCTGGGCATGACCTTGCAGGTCACCAGCAACTTCCTCTATCCAGTGGCCGTGGCCGTTTCGGTGATCACCACATTGCTGACCCCGTACCTGATTCGCGCGGCGGATCCGCTGTCGATCAAGCTGTCGAGCGCGATGCCCAAGCGTCTTGGGCGCGTACTGGGGATGTATGGCGAATGGCTGCGCAGCATTCAACCGCAAGGCGAGGGCGCGATGCTGGCGTCGATTATTCGCAAGATCCTGCTGCAAGTCGGGGTCAATCTGGCGCTGGTGATCGCGATCTTCTTTACCGGCGCATTCTTCGCTGAACGTCTTTCGACCTGGCTGCAGGACTGGATCGCCGATCCTAGCTGGCAGAAAGCGTTGATCTGGGGTGGGGCGTTGCTGGTGTCGTTGCCGTTCTTGATCGCTGCTTATCGCAAGCTCAAGGCGCTGTCGATGCTGCTGGCGGAGATGGGCGTGAAACCCGAGATGGCCGGGCGTCACACACAGCGAGTGCGCCGGGTGATCGCCGAAGTGATCCCGATTCTCTCGCTGCTGGTGATTTTCCTGCTGTTGTCAGCCTTGTCGGCCAGTATTTTGCCGACCAACAAGTTGCTGATGCTCATTGCCGTGGTGGCGGCCGCCGTGGCGGCGCTGCTCTGGCGCTGGTTCATCCGCGTGCACACGCGGATGCAGGTGGCGCTGCTGGAAACCCTCGACAACCACAAAGAGTCGTCGGGGCATTGACCGGCCGGGGCGGCTGGCCGATCAGCTTTCCAGCCAGACGTCCCGCGCCCAGTGCCACACCGATTCCCAGGACTCTTCGGTGATCAACTCTTCTTCGCCCGACCACAGCACCACGGTGCCGTCTTCTTCGACGCAGTAGTAGTTCTCACCGTCCTGGCAGATCGGGATCAGGTCACGCGGTACGCCGATGTCCCACGCATTGGCCGCAACATCCGGCAAATAGGTGTGCGACTGCGGGTCGGTGACGGTTACCGGTTCCAGGCTGCCGTAGACCACATCGCTGACGGTCAGCAAAAATTCTTTGAAGACAAACGGGATGTTGATGAAGAGTTCTTCTTCGACTTCCACCAGTTGGTCTTCGTCAGGCAACTCCAATGGAACCGGTACGGGTTCGTTGGCTTCGCGCAGTTGTTCGATGATTTCTTCCACGTCCGGGATCCTCTTGCTTGAATGGCGCGGTTTATATGGGCCGGTTTATACAGTAGCTCGCTATAGATGCAACCGCGAAATAGAAAACCCCAGCCGAGGCTGGGGTTTTTTATTACAGCAAGTGAACCGCGCGAGGGGATCAGCCGTTCTGGCGGATACCGGCGACCAGCCAAGGCTGGTTCTCGCCCTGCGGACGTTCCATGTTCCAGCTTTCGCTGAACACTTCGCCCTGATCGAAGCGCGAGGACTTCGACACACCGTTGAAGGTCAGGGTGGCGATGGTCTTGTCGGCACGGTCATCCACGCCATCCAGTTGAACCTGGAGGTTGTCGATGTAGGTCGACTGGAACGCGTCGCCCAGATCCGCACGCTCACGCTTGAGGAACTCGAGCATTTGCGGGGTCACGAACTCGGCGATCTTGTCCATTTCGTTGGCGTCCCAGTGCTGCTGCAGCGACTGGAAGTGGCTGCGTGCAGCTTCAAGGAAGTTCTGCTCGTTGAACCAGGCTGGCGCGTTGATCACCGGACGGACGGCAGCAGGTGCAGCCGAACCACCGAAGATCGAACCCATGGCCGCAGGCTTCTGCTCGAACACTTCACGCTGCATTGGCGCGCCGGCTGGAGCCAAGTGCTCCTGCTGCTTGCGTCGACGTGCGGCGATGAAGCGGAAGATCACGAACGCGATCACGGCCATGATCAGGATGTCGAAGATCTGCATGCCCTGGAAGCCGCCGCCCATGAACATGGAAGCGAGCAGACCACCGGCAGCGATACCGGCCAGTGGGCCGAGCCATTTCGAAGCACCGCCGGCCTTGGCCGCGGCGCCTGCGGCACCGGCAGCACCAGCGGTCGCCGCAGCGCCGCCCATGCCTGGAGAAGAAGGAGCCATCTGGCTGGTCTGGTGCGACGGCGCAGCGCCGGCGCTTTTGCCACCACCAAAGCGCTTGGCGTTGGCGTCGAGGCTCATCGTCAGGCCGATGCACAACGCCATGGCGATGCTAAGAAAACGTTTCATAAAGGGATTTCCCGTTTGTGGAGACACGCGCGCCATGTTGCACAGCTGAAGTGTTACTGGCTAGCGAGAGAGTGTTTCGGGCTTTTGCCTGACAGGTTGCGTTCAGCTTCGCGAGGCAATCAGCGGATGTACTTTTGGCTGTAGGAAAAGGGGATTGGTTCAGAGTGATTTGGGAGGTAGGGCGCAGAACCTGTGGGAGCGAGCCTGCTCGCGAAAGCCACACCGCGGTATATAAGATTAACCGCGGTGATTTCATTCGCGAGCAGGCTCGCTCCCACAGAAAAGCGAAACCGGCTTTAGATCGCTTCCAACTTGGCGTAACCCAGCATCAGCCACTTGCTGCCTTCGCTGAAGTTCACCTGCACCCGTGCCTGCGCACCCGCGCCTTCGAAGTTAAGGATCACGCCCTCACCAAAGATCGAATGGCGTACCGCCTGGCCCAGACTCAACCCGGTTTCCGGAATTTCACTGCCGGCGAACAGGTTGCTGCCGCTCATCGACTGATTGCCGCCGAACGGTCGGCTGACGCTGTTCGACAATCGGACTTCCTGAATCAGACCTTTCGGCACTTCGCGTACGAAACGCGAGACCTTGTTGTAGGTTTCGCTCCCGTACAAGCGGCGAGTTTCCGCGTAGGTCATCACCAGATTCTGCATCGCCCGGGTGATGCCGACGTAAGCCAGACGCCGTTCTTCTTCAAGACGTCCCGGTTCTTCCAGGCTCATCTTGTGCGGGAACAGGCCTTCTTCCATGCCCACGAGGAACACGTAGGGGAATTCCAGACCTTTGGCACTGTGCAGCGTCATTAACTGAATGCTGTCTTCGTGCTCGTCAGCCTGGGTGTCGCCGGCCTCCAGCGAAGCGTGGCCGAGGAATGCCGCCAGTGGCGTCAGCTCTTCGTCTTCTTCGTTGTTCTCGAAGTTGCGCGCGGCGCTGACCAATTCCTCAAGGTTTTCTACCCGAGCCTGGCCCTTTTCGCCTTTCTCCGCTTCGTGATAAGCGATGAGGCCGGATTGCTCGATGACGGTTTGCGTCATCAAGTGCAGCGGCATCTCGGCGCACTTGGCGGCGAGGTTCTCGATCAGCTCGATAAACGCGCCCAAAGCTCCCGCCGCACGACCGGTCAGGCCTTTATTAGCGACCAGCAGGCGCATGGCTTCCCACATCGACACATCGCTGTGACGTGCGTGCTCGCGGATGGCTTCGACGGTTTTCTCACCGATGCCACGGGCCGGAACGTTGATCACCCGTTCCAGCGCCGCGTCGTTACCGCGACCTTCGAGCAAACGCAGGTACGCCATGGCGTTCTTGATTTCCGCACGCTCGAAGAAGCGCTGACCGCCATAGATGCGATACGGAATACGCTCGCGCAGCAAGGCTTCTTCCAAAACGCGCGATTGGGCGTTGGAGCGATAGAGAATCGCGATATCGCTACGAGCAAGGCCGGTTTTCAGCGCGCTTTCAATGGTTTCGACAACGTAGCGTGCTTCGTCGTGTTCGTTGAACGCGGCGTACAGATTGATCGCCTCGCCATCGCCGCCGTCCGTCCACAGCTCTTTGCCGAGGCGTCCTGTGTTGTTGGCGATCAAGGCGTTGGCAGCCTTGAGGATGCCGGCGGTGGAGCGGTAGTTCTGCTCAAGACGAATGGTCACTGAGTCGGCGAAGTCGGACGAGTACTGATGAATGTTCTCGATCTTCGCGCCGCGCCAGCCGTAAATCGACTGGTCATCGTCGCCGACCACCATCAGGCTGTCGCCGCCCTTGCCGAGCAGGCGCAACCAGGCGTACTGCACGGCGTTGGTGTCCTGGAACTCGTCCACCAGAATGTGGCGGAAGCGCTTTTGGTAGTGCGCCAACAGGCCCGGATGATCGCGCCAAAGGTCGAGGGCACGCAGCAGCAATTCGGAGAAATCGATAACACCGGCGCGCAGGCACGCCGCCTCGTAGGCTTCGTAAATGCTGCGCATGGTTGCCAGGTACAAATCGCCGCTGGCCTGAATATGTTGCGGCCGCAGACCTTCGTCTTTCTGGCCGTTGATGAACCACTGCGCCTGACGGGCCGGCCAGCGTTGCTCGTCGAGACCCAGCTCGCGGATCACCCGCTTGACCAGCCGTTGCTGGTCGTCGCTGTCGAGAATCTGGAAAGTCTGGCTCAAACCCGCTTCCTGCCAGTGCGCCCGCAACAAGCGGTGCGCCAGGCCGTGGAAGGTGCCGACCCACATGCCGGCCGGGTTGATCCCCAGCAACTGCTCGATGCGGTGACGCATCTCGGCAGCGGCCTTGTTGGTGAAGGTCACCGACAGAATGGAGTGGGGCGAGGCGCTTTCGACCTGGATCAACCAGGCGATACGGTGCACCAGCACTCGGGTTTTACCGGAGCCAGCACCGGCCAGGACCAACTGACGGCCAACGGAGGCTGCTACAGCCTGGCGTTGGGCATCGTTGAGGGAGTTCAGCAGAAGGGAGAGATCATCGCGCATCGGGGCATTCTAGGGTGCGCCGCAGGCCCGGGCAAACCGAGCTTTGCATTAGCCGATGAAAGTGCTGCCAATGACGACCGGTCGGTCACCGGCGACAGCCGTTGGCCCGCTTGGCTCTGCGGGTTTCAACGGTGCCTGAGGGGGGAAAAGTTTTGCGCAAATTATGATCTGGCGTGGTTTGGCAAGTTGATCGGCTTGTGTATGCTCCGTCCACGTTTCGGGCGCACGCCCTCCTTATAAGAACAAGAACGTTGCCCATGACCCTCAGCTCCGAACTGTCGGGCCCCTCTGTGGAACCCCGGGTTATCCGCAAGCACTACGCCACCGAGATGGCGGTCGAGCGCACGCGCCTGCTGTATCAGGGTTCTTTATTGCCCACGCTGTTCATGTTGATCAATGGTCTGGTCTGCGCCGGTTTGCTCTGGAGCCCGCAGCGCTACTTCGTGGTCAGTATTTGGCTGGTGTGGTTGCTGTCGCTGGTCGCCCTGCGGGTGATCCAAGTGGCCGCGTTCGATTCCGCCATTCCCAACCGACAGGCGCAGCCGATCTGGCGGCGAATGTTCCTGCTCGGCTCAACGATGACCGGCCTGACACTGGCCGGCGCCGGCATCGCTCTGGTGCCCGCCGACAACTTCATGCAGCAAGCCTGGGTGTTCGGCCTGATTGGCGCCGCGACGTTGTCGGCCAGTGTCGCGTACGCGGTGAGTCTGCCCGCGTTTTTGTCCTTCACTTTGCCGTGTCTGTTGCCAGCGATCGGCTATCTGTTTTGGGGCGGCGACGAGCAGGCGCGCGGTTGGGGCTGGCTCGGGTTGATCTTGCTCGGCTCGCTGAGTGTGGTGGCGTGGCAGGTCAATCGGCTGATCGATCGCGGCTTGCTGCGGCGCTTTCAGAATCAGCACCTCATTGAACACCTGCAACAGACCCAATCCCGTAGCGAGCAACTCAATCAGGAACTGGCCAAGGAGATCGACCACCGGCGCTGTGCCGAGGGCAAGTTGCGTGAAGCCCAGGTCGCCCTTGAGGATCGTGTTGCCCAGCGCAGCCGCGAGCTGGACGCCGCCAATCAGGCCCTGAGCAAAAGCGAAGCGCGGCTGGCGCTGGCGTTGAAAGCCAGTGAGCTGGGGTTGTGGGACTGGAACCTGCAAACCGACGAAGTCCATCACACGCAGATTCAGGAACTGTTCGGCCTCGCCCCGGAATACGTCACGGCGCTGCTGCGCGATCTCAAACCGCGATTGCACCCCGAAGACGTGCCGAACCTCAAACTCGCGCTGACCGAGCATTTAAAGGGCCGCACCGAGGATTATCAGATTGAGTACCGCGTGCGTCATGGCGACGGTCATTGGGTGTGGATCGAAGACCGTGGCCGCGCGGTGGAGCGCAGTGACAGCGGACGCGTGATCCGCATGGTCGGCACCCGCCGCGACATCAGCGTCAGTAAAAGCCTCGAAGAACAGCAACGACTGGCGGCGACGGTTTTTGAAGCGGCCAGCGAAGGCATCGTCATTCTCGACCCGAACTACGCACTGATCGCGATCAATCAGGCGTTCAGTCGTGTCACCGGTTACGACATCGACGACATGCTCGGGCGCAATGTCGTCGAACTGCCGTGCAGCCGCGATGCGCGCCGTCATTACGTGGCGATCCGTCATGCACTGGAGCAGCACGGCAGTTGGCAGGGTGAGTTGGTCGAGACGCGCAAGAACGGCGAGCTGTATCCGCAGTGGCTGCAATTGAATGCGGTGCGCGACAGTCGCGGTAATGTCAGCCATATCGTCGGCTTCTTCGCCGATCTCTCCGCGCGACGCGAATCCGAAGAGCGCATGCGTTACCTGACCCATTACGACGAACTCACCGGGTTGGCCAATCGCTCGCTGTTCCGCGAACGTCTGCACGAAGCGCATCAGCGTTCACGTCAGGGGCGGCGCAGTCTGGCGTTGCTGCACATCAATTTGGATCGCTTCAAATTGCTCAACGACAGTCTCGGCCATGAAGTCGCTGACCAGTTGTTGCAGAAGATGGCGCGGCGGCTGGTCAACGCGTTGCCGGAGGCCGACACCATTGCGCGTTTGTCCGGCGATGAATTTGCGGTGCTGTTCGACGCTTACGGCAACTTGTCGAGTCTGGCACGGGTCGCTACGCGATTGTCGGCCAAGCTGCGTTTGCCGCTGACGGTTGAAGGGCATGAACTGGTGGTCAGCGCCTCGATGGGCATCAGCATGCTGCCGGACAACGCGCGGGAAATTGCTGCGCTGGTCAGTCAGTCGAACATGGCCATGCAACACGCCAAACACCTCGGCGGCAACAACTTCCAGTTCTACACCGAGAGCCTGCAAGCCAGCACCCTCGAGCGTTTGCAGCTGGAAAACCAGCTGCGCAAAGCCATCGAGGACAAGCAGCTCAAAGTGTTTTACCAGCCGAAGCTGTGCCTCGAATCGGGGCGCTTGAACGCGGCGGAAGCACTGGTGCGCTGGGATCATCCGACCATGGGCCGGGTGCCTCCGGGGGATTTTATCGGGCTGGCCGAGGAAACCGGATTGATCGGGCCGATCGGCGAATTCGTCCTGCGTCAGGCTTGCTGGCAGGCGTGCGAATGGCAGCGGCAAGGGCTGGAGCCGATCCGCGTTTCGGTGAACCTCTCGGTGCATCAATTGCGTCAGGGCAAACTGGTCAGTCTGGTGCGCCAAGTGCTGGAGGAAACCGGTCTGGCGCCGCACTACCTCGAACTGGAACTGACCGAAAGCCAGTTGCTCGACAGCGTCGAACACATCATCGCGACCTTCCAGCAACTGCGCGATCTGGGCGTGAAACTGGCGATCGACGACTTCGGTACCGGCTATTCGTCATTGAGTTATCTCAAGCGTATTCCGGTGGATTACGTGAAGATCGATCAGGCGTTCATACGCGGATTGGGCGAGGGCAGTGAGGATGCGGCGATCACCCGCGCGATCATTGCCATGGCCCACGGGCTGTCGCTGAAAGTGGTCGCGGAGGGCGTTGAACGGCAGGATCAGCTGGAATTTTTACGCGCCGAACGTTGCGATGAGGTGCAGGGCTATCTGATCAGTCGTCCGGTGGAGGCTGCCGGTCTGGCCGGGCTTTTGCGCAATCAGGAAAAACCGCTTTAAGGGCTACATGCACCCCATCGCGCCTGATATGGGGACATGGAGTTACGCATTGAGCAGGCAAAAAGCCAATTCATGTAGTATAACTACAAGCGTGCTACATCCTTGCCCATAAGAAGAGTCCAGCCCCTTGAATCTGCTGCAACACATCGCCCAGTCACGTCACCTGTTACGCAAGTCGGAGCTCAAGGTCGCCGACCACGTGCTGCTTGACCCTGCGGCCGTGATGCACAGTTCCATGGCCGACCTGGCCCACAACGTCGGCATCAGTGAACCGACCATCGTGCGCTTCTGTCGCGCCATCGGTTGCTCCGGTTTTCAGGATCTCAAACTGAAGTTAGCGCAGAGCCTTGCGGCCGGTGCCAGCTTCGGTCAGTTCGCGATCCACGAAGACGACTCGGTTGCCGATTACAGCCTGAAGATTTTCGACACCACGTTGCACACGTTGATGGAGGTTCGCGAGAAGCTCGATCCGATTGAGTTGCAGCGCGCGGTGACGCTGATGTCGCAGGCGCAGCGCGTCGAGTTCTATGGTTTTGGCGCGTCGGGCGCAGTGGCCGCGGATGCGCAGCACAAGTTCTTCCGGTTGTTGCTGACCGCAGCGGCGTATTCCGATCCGCACATGCAGGCGATGTCGGCGGTGACGTTGAAGCCGACCGATGTGGCGATCTGTATTTCCCAGTCCGGGCGCTCCAAGGATTTGCTGATCACCGCCAATCTGGTGCGTGAGAGCGGGGCGTCGTTGATTACCTTGTGCCCGAGCCAGACGCCGTTGGCCGAGTTGTCGACGGTGAATCTGGCGATCGATGTGCATGAAGACACTGAGATCTATACGCCGCTGACCTCGCGTATCGCGCACTTGGTGGTGATTGATGTGTTGGCGATGGGCGTGGCCATGGCGCGTGGGCCGAGCCTGGTTAACCACCTCAAGAGCGTGAAGCGCAGTTTGCGTAGTTTGCGTTTGTCGCCCAAGGCAGCCAAAGCTCTGGATGATTAAGATCAAAAGATCGCAGCCTTCGGCAGCTCCTACATTGACCGTGTAGGAGCTGCCGAAGGCTGCGATCTTTTGCTTTGTTGTCGGCAACTTTCATCAAACCGTCATCCCCGCCGCCTATCGTGAAACTCCCGTCATCGCCTTGGGAGACTCGAAATGGCTCAGCCCTACGAAGAACGCAACAGCGCCGCGAAAACCCGTCGTCAGCAGGAAGACCAGCGCCGCATGGAATTTCGCCGCGCTATCGAAGATCGCTTCGAACTCCGTCAGCTTCAAGCCGAAATCGGCGACTTTCCCGACATCACTCACTGGCAGGCGGCACCCGTAGCTTCCCGTCGAAGCGCTCAACCAGCGCGCTGATCTGCACGCGTTCGCTGCGGATAAACGCCAGGAAGGCGTGCGCCACCGGTGACAAGCGTTTGGCTTTCGCTTGCACCAGGCACCAGCTACGGAACAGCGGCAATTCCTCGACCGGCAGCTCGACGAGCCCGCCGGTCGCCAGCTCCAGGTTCAGGGCGTGGCGCGTCAACAGCGCCAGGCCCAGACCCGCTTGCACACATTCACGCTGCGCTTCGGCCGACGCCACTTCCTGAGTCTGAGTGAAGTGCACGCGTTTCTCTTTGAAATACTCTTCACACGCCAATCGCGTACCCGAGCCCGGCTCGCGGATCAGCAGCGTGTAAGGTTCCAGATCCTGTAGACGCAGCGGGCCCATGTGCGCCAACGGGTGATCCGGGCGCGCCACGGCAACAATCGGGTTGTTGAGGAATGGCAAAAATTCCAGGCCCATGTCCTGCGGCACCATCGACATGATCACCAGATCATCACGGTTATCGGACAGCCTGCGAATGACCTGGCCACGGTTGACTACGGTCAGTTGCAGGTTCACTTCCGGGTGCTGGCGTTTGAACGCGGCGAACAGGTGCGGAACGAAATATTTGGCGCTGGATTCCACCGCCAGTTTCAGCTGACCTTGCAGCGAACCCTGCATGTCCGACAGCTGCATATCGAGGTTTTCCAGACGCCCGAAAATATCCCGACTGGCGCGCTGAAGGGCTTCAGCGGCTTCGGTCATGTAGAGTTTTTTGCCGACATAATCGAATAATGGCTGGCCGATCAGCTCTTCCAACTGCTTTATTTGCAGGCTGACCGCCGGTTGGGTGAGCGACATTTCATCCGCGGCGCGGCTGTAAGAGCGTAAATCACACACCTCATTGAAGATCTGCAGCTGACGCAATGTCATACGCATCAAGGACTTACGCATTTTATTCGGGCTCGGCACGCGGGTAGATGTTTGAACTATAAGTCTTTACTTATGGCTAACCCAATTATTATTCATTTTTGTTAATCCCTTATGAGCGCTAGTGTGGATCTGCGACTAAATTGAAACATTTGGTCACGCGTCGACCTGGGTCTAGCAGGTCGTGGTGCCACCGGCTCAAGGGAACCTCCAAGTGATAACAAAGATCCTGATCGCCAACCGTGGTGAGATTGCCGTACGAATCGTGCGAGCCTGCGCCGAAATGGGCATTCGCTCGGTTGCGATTTTTTCCGACGCCGACCGCCATGCGCTGCATGTGAAGCGCGCGGATGAGGCCCACAGCATCGGTGCCGAGCCACTGGCCGGTTATCTGAACCCGCGCAAACTGGTGAACCTCGCCGTGGAAACTGGTTGCGATGCCCTGCATCCCGGCTACGGTTTCCTTTCGGAAAACGCCGAACTGGCTGATATCTGCGCCGAACGCGGGATCAAGTTCATTGGCCCGTCGGCAGAAGTCATTCGCCGCATGGGCGACAAGACCGAAGCGCGCCGCAGCATGATCAAGGCCGGCGTACCGGTCACGCCGGGCACTGAAGGCAACGTCGCCGACATCGAAGAAGCTTTGGTCGAGGGCGACCGCATCGGTTATCCGGTGATGCTCAAGGCCACCTCCGGTGGTGGCGGCCGTGGTATCCGTCGCTGCAACAGCCGTGAAGAACTCGAACAGAATTTCCCTCGGGTGATTTCCGAAGCGACCAAGGCGTTCGGTTCTGCCGAGGTGTTCCTGGAAAAATGCATCGTCAATCCCAAGCACATCGAAGCGCAGATCCTCGGCGACAGCTTCGGCAACGTCGTGCACCTGTTCGAGCGTGATTGCTCGATCCAGCGTCGCAACCAGAAGCTCATCGAGATCGCCCCGAGCCCGCAACTGACCCCGGAGCAGCGCGCCTACATCGGCGACCTGTCCGTGCGTGCGGCCAAGGCAGTGGGTTACGAGAACGCCGGCACCGTGGAGTTCCTGCTCGCCGAGGGCGAGGTGTACTTCATGGAGATGAACACTCGGGTGCAGGTGGAACACACCATCACCGAAGAAATCACCGGGATCGACATCGTCCGCGAACAGATTCGCATCGCCTCCGGCCTGCCGCTGTCGGTGAAGCAGGAAGACATTCAGCACCGTGGTTTCGCGTTGCAGTTCCGTATCAACGCCGAAGACCCGAAGAACAACTTCCTGCCGAGCTTCGGCAAGATCACCCGTTACTACGCCCCCGGTGGCCCGGGCGTGCGCACCGACACAGCGATCTACACCGGCTACACCATCCCGCCGTTCTACGACTCGATGTGCCTGAAACTGGTGGTCTGGGCACTGACCTGGGAAGAGGCGATGGATCGTGGCCTGCGCGCACTGGACGACATGCGTCTGCAAGGCGTGAAGACCACCGCCGCGTACTACCAGGAAATCCTGCGCAACCCGGAATTCCGTAGCGGCCAGTTCAATACCAGCTTCGTTGAAAGCCACCCTGAACTGACCAACTACTCGATCAAGCGCAAACCCGAAGAGCTGGCCTTGGCCATCGCCGCCGCCATCGCCGCCCACGCAGGCCTATGAATGAAACAGCTGCGAGCTTTTAGCTGCAAGCGGCAAGTAAAAGCAGATTGGCTTTTTCTTGCAGCTTTTAGCTTGAAGCTTGCCGCTATGAGGAGATACCAATGACTAAGAAGATCTTCGTTACCGACACCATCCTGCGCGACGCTCACCAATCGCTGCTCGCCACCCGCATGCGCACCGAAGACATGCTGCCGATCTGCGACAAGCTCGACAAAGTCGGCTACTGGTCGCTGGAGTGCTGGGGCGGCGCGACGTTCGACGCGTGTGTGCGCTTTCTGAAAGAAGACCCGTGGGAGCGTCTGCGCCAACTGCGCGCGGCACTGCCTAACACGCGTCTGCAAATGCTCCTGCGCGGCCAGAACCTGTTGGGCTACCGTCACTACAGCGACGACGTGGTCAAAGCCTTCGTCGCCAAAGCTGCCGTCAACGGCATCGACGTGTTCCGCATCTTCGATGCGATGAACGACGTGCGTAACTTGCGCGTAGCCATCGAAGCGGTGAAAGCGGCCGGCAAACATGCCCAAGGCACCATCGCTTACACCACCAGCCCGGTGCACACCATCGACGCGTTCGTCACCCAGGCCAAGCAAATGGAAGCCATGGGTTGCGACTCGGTGGCGATCAAGGACATGGCCGGTCTGCTGACACCGTACGCCACTGGCGAACTGGTTCGCGCACTGAAAGCCGAGCAGTCGCTGCCGGTGTTCATCCACTCGCACGACACGGCTGGTCTGGCGACCATGTGCCAGCTCAAGGCCATCGAAAACGGCGCCGACCACATCGACACCGCCATCTCCAGCTTCGCATCGGGCACCAGCCACCCTGGCACCGAGTCGATGGTCGCTGCGCTCAAGGGCACCGAGTTCGACACCGGCCTGAACCTCGAACTGCTGCAAGAGATCGGCCTGTACTTCTACGCCGTGCGCAAGAAGTACCACCAGTTTGAAAGCGAATTCACCGCCGTCGACACCCGCGTGCAAGTCAACCAGGTGCCGGGCGGGATGATCTCCAACCTCGCGAACCAGTTGAAAGAGCAGGGCGCTCTCAACCGCATGGGCGAAGTGCTCGCGGAAATCCCGCGCGTGCGTGAAGACCTCGGCTTCCCGCCGCTGGTGACCCCGACTTCGCAGATCGTCGGCACTCAGGCGTTCTTCAACGTGCTGGCCGGCGAGCGCTACAAGACCATCACCAACGAAGTGAAGCTCTACTTGCAAGGCGGCTACGGCAAGGCGCCGGGCGTGGTCAACGAGAAGCTGCGTCGTCAGGCGATCGGCAGCGAAGAAGTCATCGACGTGCGTCCGGCCGATCTGCTCAAGCCGGAAATGACCAAGCTGCGTGCCGACATCGGTGCACTGGCCAAGTCCGAAGAAGACGTGCTGACCTTTGCGATGTTCCCGGACATCGGCCGCAAGTTCCTCGAAGAGCGTGCCGCCGGCACCCTGACCCCTGAAGTGCTGCTGCCGATTCCTGAAGCGGGCGGTGTGACCAAGGCGGGCGGGGAAGGCGTACCGACCGAGTTCGTCATCGACGTCCACGGCGAAACCTACCGCGTCGACATCACCGGTGTCGGTGTTAAAGCGGAAGGCAAACGTCACTTCTACCTGTCCATCGACGGCATGCCGGAAGAAGTGGTGTTCGAACCGCTCAACGAATTCGTCGGCGGTGGCAGCAGCAAGCGCAAGCAAGCTTCGGCACCGGGCCACGTCAGCACCACCATGCCGGGCAACATCGTCGATGTGCTGGTCAAGGAAGGCGACACCGTCAAGGCTGGCCAGGCTGTACTGATCACCGAAGCGATGAAGATGGAAACCGAAGTCCAGGCAGCGATTGCCGGCAAGGTCACCGCGATTCATGTGGCCAAGGGTGATCGGGTCAATCCGGGCGAAATCCTGATCGAGATCGAAGGCTGAGATAACCGCCGCGATTCAACGCTTTAAACCTCGGGGGGGCATGTGCTCCCCTTTTTTTGCTTTTTTTCTCTGTAGGAGCTGCCGCAGGCTGCGATCTTTTGATGTTGTTTTTTAAGGGCAAGATCAAAAGATCGCAGCCTGCGGCAGCTCCTACAGGGGGATTTGCGGGTGGCGCAGAACCTTGTAGGAGCAGAGCTTGCTCGCGAAAGCGGTGTGTCAGTTGCAGCAAAAACTGGCTGACATTCCCTCTTCGCTGGCAAGCCCGCTCCCACAACAGCCCATCAGATCGTTAGAACGCCATGCGCCATTGGCCCATCACGCCAGTGTTGCGGCTGTCGGAGGCGATGTCGCCGGTGACGCCCATGCCCAACGTATGACTGGCGGACAGCGCCAGATCGAGGCCGGCATCCAGCGACAAACTGTTGCGATCCAGTTGCGCCCCAGCGATTTCGAAGCCGATCCCGCCGTTCAGCAACTGCTGGCGAGTGTGCATGTCGAGTTCGCCGTAGGTGTGTTTCCAACCCGCACTCAGACGCGGCGTCAGTTGCATGCCGTTGTCGAGATTGTTGGTTTTTGCCATGCGCAAACCGAAGGTACTGCTCAGGTTTTTTTGTGACTGCCCGTGAACCTTCAACGCCGCGTCGCCACCTTTTTCGCTGTAACTGTCACGCTGGTAGCGCTGGTAACCGAGATTGGCGAAGGGCTCGAGTGTGAAATCGCCTTGGCCGAAGTCGTAACCCAGTTCGACAAAGGCCTGTTGGGTGGCGGCGTCGTAGCTGCCTTTGAGGCGATCGCTAAAACCGTTGAACGCCACCCGACGCTTGCTGCTGCCGTCATGACTGGCATAAGTGGCGCCGAGGCGCAGCGCCAGCGGGCCGTCCTGACGCACCGCGTAGGCACCGACATGCCAGCTGTCGAGATCGCCATCGGCATGGCGCGCATCGAGTTTGGTCTGCGAGTTCCCGCCGATGATCCCGACATGCCATTGCTCATCGAGACGCCAGTCAGCACCTGCGACGAGACCTTGGGTGGAGTGTTTCAGGGTGCTATCGGTGTCGCGATCGATTTTTCCGCCATTGCCCAATGCCTGAACCCAGACTCGACCGTTGCCGTCACCTGCTTTAGCCGATCTTGCATCGGTGTCGAGCTGACGCATGGCCGACAGCATGCTGTCGCTGACCGGTGACACGGCGCTTAGTGTGGCTTTGGCAAGGTTGGCGTTGCTGCCGGCGGCGAGTTGATCGAGCGCCAAAGCAGCGGTGTTTCTGTTACTGCCGAGCAGGGCGACGAGGGCTTGGTTCGCAGGTGCGATCGGTGCAGGAACACTGGCCGGGACGACGCTTGCAGTTGGTGCGGTTGGTGCGGTTGGTGCAGTCGTTGCAGGCGCCGCAGGAACAGCTTGAGTCGCGGCCGACGCGGAAGCCAGGACAGAGGCCGCATTTTCAGCTGGCACGGTAACCGCAACGGCAACAGGTGTTTCAGCTGTCGGGGAAGTATCAACGGGATCAGCCGTTACAGCCGAAGTAACCGCCTCGGCGGAGACGACAGTTCCGATTGAAGCGGCGGCCTCACCAGAAACAACCGAAACAGCAGTGTCCGCTGGCTCCGTAACCACCTCAGAAACCGTCGCTATCGCTGGAGCAGAAGACTCCGAAATCGCCGTTTCGATCACCGGCGTTTCCACCTGCATTCCCGTCGAATCAGCCACCACCGGCACTACTTCTGGCGGCGCGAACGGAGTGGTGGAAGCATCAAGCATCTGATCGATTTGTTTACCAATTTCGCCAGCATTTTCCGATGAGGCGGCGTTTTCAACCTTCTCTGCATTTCGGCTAAACGTCAGCCCAACCTTCTTCTCTTCGTAGTTCAGCGTCGGTGTCATGAACGCCAGATCGTTTTGAATACGGCCAAATTCCCCGACGACTTTTCCCGCTGTCAGAATCGTGTGCTGACTGCTTTTCGGGTAGTCGCCCGCCGTTGTGAGTTGCAACGTCGAATTACCCAGATCGGCCGTGCCGCTGACATTAATGGTCTTGCTGATGCCTTTCGCTTTAACCTCGTAAGCCAACGTCGCACTGGGCTTCAGGTTCAAATCGCCATTCACGGAAGGTGCGCCGAGCGCCTGATTAACTTTCAGCATTCCATGAACATTCAATGTGCCAGTTGCACCTCCACCAGCGAATTGGCCCTTTTCATCAACGTGGACTGCCCCGCCAATGATTCCCCGGTTGTTGAGGTTACCGCCAGCAGATACAAAGGCGCCTTGATTGATCCCGCCTTTATTGATCAGCGTGCCTTCGACCACGGCATGTCCAGCAATCGCACCTTCATTGGTGAAGGTAGCTTCAGGGCGCACCACAACCCCTGCGGTGAAGTCCGAGGGCGTATTTTTGACTCGAGTCCAGACACCTTGTTTGACCTCAAGGCCATGGAAGTTTCGCGTATCACCCAGCGAACCCTTGGCCGCATCAAGTTGCAGGACATTCACACCGCCGGCGCCATCCACCGGGCCTGCAAAGCTGCCTTTACCGGTGACGATGAGCAGATCACTGCGCTCACTAAAAGGCTCGGCATAACCCTTCTTGTCGATCGGTGTTTTAAGGGTGTCGGGATCGTTGATGAAGGTGTCGAGTAGCGCCGTCAGCGCGCCAGGGGTTGGCACGTTGGCAGGCGCTTCTTCGGCCTGTGTGAATTGAGCGCAGCTCACCGCGAGGGTGATGGCCAGCGCCAGTTTTTTCGGTTGGTAAAAGTGTTGAACGGGCATCAAGTAAGGCCTCTTTGACTGGAGGCCAAACTCTAAGTTGAAGGCCTGTGGGGCCGATGTCAGCTGCTTCCCACAGGCTTGCGGCTTCCTTCAGTTTCCTCCGGGGAAAATCGTCGAGACCGAAGCAACGGCTGTTTTTATCCAGCCCTTACGACGTGTTTTCCTACAATGTTTACAGATGTAACCCGCTGGCACTCTCAGAAACTCATCTGCCATTGCCCGATCAGCCCGTGATTGCGGCTGTTGCTGCCGATCTCGCCGCTGTAACCGACACCCAGCGTATGCCGCGCCGAGATGCCGACTTCCAGACCCGCTTCCAGCACCAGGCTGTCACGATCCAGCGAGCTGCCATCGACACTGAACGCGGTGCCACCGGTGACGAAAGCCTGACGCGTCGAATTGCTCACATCGCCATAGGTATGCTTCCAACCAGCCGTCATGCGCGGCGTCAGGCTCATACCGTTATCCAACGTATTCAGGTGGGCCAGACGCAAGCCGAAGGTGCTGCTGAAGTTGTCCTGGGTTTCGCTGTCGACTTGCAGCGCGGCGGCACCACCCTTTTCCTGATAGCTATCGCGGTGGTAGCGCTGGTAGCCGAGGCTGGCGAAGGGTTCGGCGTTGAGTCGACCGCTGCCCATGGCGTAGCCGAGTTCGGCGAAGGCTTGCTGACTGTCGGCGTCGTAATCGCCTTTCGGGCGATCGCTGAAACCGTTGAAGGCGACGGTGCGTTTGCTGTCCCCCTGATGGCCGCTGTACGCCGCGCCGAGACGCACTGAAATCGGGCCGTTCTGATGCAGCGCATAAACGCCGGCGTGCCAGCTCTCGACGTTGCCATCGACACCGCTGGCGTCGAGATCGGTTTTCGAATAACCGCCGAGCACACCCACGCGCCACGCCGGATTCAACGACCAGTCGGCGCCGAGCACGCTGCCCTTGGTGCGTTGTTCCAGACCGCTGCTGCCATGTTCGCCGTCGAGCTTGCCGTAGCCGCCGATGCCTTGCAGCCACAGACGGCCACGGGCGTTCGGGTCATTCAGATTGCGCGCTTCGGACGGCACGCCGTTCGCCGCCAGCACCGGTGTATCGCGCTGATCGAGGCCAACGACCAGGCCGGGACTGCCACCGATTTGTTGCATCGCCGAGAGCATGCTGTTGCCGACCTGACTGCTGGCGGCGAGGGTGGCGCTGGTCAGGTTGGCATTGCTTGCACCGGCGAGTTGTTCGATTGCGGCGCCCGCCGTGTTTTGCGAGGTATTCAGCAGCGCGTTGTACAGCGCGTTGTTGCTGCCCATCGAAGCGATGCTGTTGGCGGCATTGCGGCCATTGCCAGTGCTGGCGAACTCGTTGAACGCCACGTCGTTGCGGTTGTAACTCAGATCAACCTGCGTCGGCGTGTAGGCGAGGGTCGGCGTGAGGAACGCGTAGTCGCTGGTCACGCTGCCGAAGGTGCCGTTGATTTTCCCGGCCTGCAACACGGTGTACTGGCTTTGCCACGGATACGTGCCGGGGCCGGGATTGACCGCCAGCGTCGCGCCGTTAAGGTTGGCGGTGCCGCCGACTTGCACCGGGGCGCTGCTGCCGTCGGCGTTGACACCATAGGCGAGGGTCGAGCCGCTGCCCATATTCAAATCATGCACGACGGTTGTGCGACCGAGGCTGGTGTCGGTGCGCAAGGTACCGTTGACGTCGAGACCGCCCACCGATCCGCCGCCGGCATATACACCGCCCGCATCGACGGTGAGGTCGCCAGCGATGCTGCCCTGGTTGATCAACGTCGCGCCATTGCGCACCGCGCCACCGTCGCTGAAATCGCCGTTGCCGGTCAGCGTCCACGCGCCTTGTTTCACTTCCAGCCATTCAAAGTTGCGACTGTCGCCGAAGCTGCCGCCCGCGGCGTCGTCCATCACCACTTGGTCATCACCGCTGCCGCCATCGACCACGCCGACAAAGCGGCTGCCGTTGCGCAAGGTCAGGCTGTCGTTGCCGCCACCGAGATCCAGCGCCAGGCCATTGCTGCCGCTGATGGTGCCGCCGTTGACCACGTTGTCATCGAACTCGCCGACGAATTTCACGCCGAAACCGTTAAGGCCCTGAATGGTGCCGAAGTTCTCCAGCGTGGTCGCTGCCAGCCCTGAATTGCCGCTGCCGTCGTCGACCAGAATCGCGCTGTCGGCGCCGCTGATCAGTGCGTTTTTTGCGTTGAGAATATAGCCGCCGCCCAGCGCGATCCCTTCGCTGCCGTTGGCGAAACCACCCTTGTCCACGCCGCCCGCGCCGACGCCTTGAATGGTGCCGTAGTTTTCGATGTGGGCGATGTTGTCGATGTCCACGCCGTCGCCGTCACCGTTCGCTTGCAACCCGGAGTAAGCGCCAGTGATGGTGCCGTGGTTGATTACCGTGCCGTCACCGTCGGAACCAAACCCGGAGCCGTTGCGCCCGGTGATCTGTCCATAGTTGACCAACGTCGCGCCGAGATCGGTGGTGATGCCGTGACGACCACCGGAAATCACCCCGTAGTTGGTCACGCTGACGCCGCCAGCCGAGTCGATATCGATGCCGTCGAATTTCTCGTCGGCGTTGTGCGAATCGCCGGTAGAAATCTCGCCGTAGTTAGTGATCGTGGCGTTGGCGCCGGTCTTCATGCCGTCGCTGGCGTCGCCACGAATCAGCCCGCCCGCGCGATTGATGATGGTGGTTTTCACCCCGTCGCTGCGCAGCGCATCGAGATCCAGACCTTGGCCGGTGCTGGAGCGAATCACGCCACTGTTGTCGATCAACAGACTGCCGCTGACGAAATTGCTGTCGATGCGCAAAGCGTCGTTGGCACCGAGAATCTGCCCGCCGCTGCGGTTATAGATCGCGTAGTCGCGCGCCTTGCTTTCGTCGCCACTGCTATCGATCGCGCGGCCACCGGTGGAAACGATTTTGCCGGCGTTATCGATGACCACACCGGTGCCGCTGGTCTTGTCTTTCAGGCTGACGGTCTTGCCGCTATTGGTGATGCTGCCCGGCGCTGAAATCGTCAACGTGTCATTGCCGCCCAAGGTTTGCGCGGCGGTGGTGGCGGTGTCGATCTGAATGGTTTTGCCGTGGGCCGCCGTGGCGGAAATCAGCAAAGTGATGGCGAGGGAGAGACGCTGCGGCGGGAAGGACATGGGTGGAAGGCCTTTTTGTTATAAGCGGGCCGTCCTGTATAGCGAAGGGTTTTTACAAAATGATGTCGGTGGGTGATCTGCATTGTTTTGCAGCTTTATGGAAATAGCTGGGGAATATCTGCATTTTGTTGCAGTTTTCTTAGCGCCTTTGCCCTTTGAATCGCAATACATTGCAGATTGAGCGCTGATTAGTTCATCAGACTCACTCCAATATGGCTGTGAAGCCTACTGCGTTAAAAAAAGCGGAGGTAATGATGTGGGAATGACAGTTGCTGAGCGAATGGTGCTAATGGAAAGCATCCAAGAGGCAATCGCTGAGGGCACACTGGAAATCGGTGAAGCCGTTCGGCGTTTACGCGTGGAAGTGACTGGGTTGCATCAAAACCAGTTCGCAAGGATGTGCAAAATTTCAGTCCGTACATTAGTTCATATCGAGCACGGTGAAGGTAATCAGACGATGAAGTCGTTGAATGCAGTGTTCCGTTGTTTCGGGATGAAAATGAGCGTGGTGCGCATCCGTAGGGACGTGGGTTAAAGATCAAAAGATCGCAGCCTGCGGCAGCTCCTGCACAGGTCAATGTAGGAGCTGCCGCAGGCTGCGATCTTTTGCTTTGTGCCTTAACTACGGCACTCAACCAAGCCTTTCAGCTGTCCATCCGGCGTCTGATTTTCATCGCTCAACCAGCGCTCGAACCCGGCGCCAATCGCCGGCCATTCCGAATCCACAATCGAGTACCACGCGGTGTCGCGGTTCTGGCCTTTGACCACCATGTGCTGGCGGAACACGCCTTCAAAGCTGAAGCCCAGACGTTCGGCGGCGTATTTGGAGCGGGCGTTGCCGTTGTTGCATTTCCATTCGAGGCGGCGGTAGCCGAGTTCGAAGGCGTACTTGCCCAGCAGGTACACCGCCTCGGTGCTTTTCGGCGAGCGCTGCATTGGCGCGCCGAAGGTGACGTGGCCGATCTCGATGCGGCCCTGCGCCGGGACGATCGACATCAGGCTGAGGATGCCTTGCACCTGGTTGTTCGCACGGTCGATGACCGCGAAGAAATACGGATCGCTGGCGGCCGCATGGTTGTTAAGCCAGGCGTCGAAAACGCTGCGTTCCGGGAACGGGCCGTAGGGCAAATAATCCCAGAGTTTCGGGTCGGCGCCGGGGCCTTCGAGGGCGGCGAACAGTTGTTCGCCATGGCGCGCCGGGTCGAGGCGTTCGAGGCGAATAAAACGCCCTTCGAGCAACGTGGCGGTAGGGGCGGGGACGCCTTTCCAGTCAGCCGGTGAAATGATCATGGGTGCCTCTCCTTAAATGGCTTTGCGAAACTGGATGAAGCCCGGGCGCTCGGCGATGCGCTCGTAGAGCTGGATCGCGGTGGCGTTGGATTCGTGGGTCAGCCAGTGCACTTTGCAGCAACCGTCAGCCTTGGCGGTGGCGTAAACGTGTTCGATCAGCAGGCGGCCGACGCCGGTGCCGCGTGTTTCCTCGGTCACCAGCAAATCCTGCAGGTAGCAGGAATTTTCGATGCTCCAGTTCGAGCGATGATAGATGTAATGCACCATGCCTACCGCTTTGCCATCGGCCCAGGCCAATGCTGCATGAGTCGGTTCGCTCGGGTCGAGAAAGCGCTGCCAGGTGCTGTCGGTGACGGCGTCCGGCAGTTCGGTGTTGTAGAAACGCAGGTAGGCCTGCCACAACGGCAGCCACGCGGCGCGGTCGGCGGCGCTGACCTGGCGAATGTCGATCTGACTCATGGTGATTTCCTTAGCGCATCAATTGGGCGAGGGTTTGATCGTTGATTTCGGGGCTGGCGGCCAGACCTTCACGCACGCCGGCAATGTCTTCGGCGCTGCGGTTCTGACTGAGTTTGCGCTTGCCCTCGAGACGGTCGATGGGAATGGCAAAACCGACAATCGCCTTGAGCATGCCGTCGATGTAATCGGCGGGCGCATCGGCGACGGACCACGGCTGGGCGCGGCCGGCTTCATGACGGTCGGTGAGGGTGCTGACGATGTCGAGCAGGCGTCCACCATCGCTGAAGGTTTCGGCGTGGCCATAGGCATGCACGGCGATGTAATTCCAGGTCGGCACGACTTTGCCGTGCTCGGCCTTGCTCGGGTAAAAACCCGGGCTGACGTAGGCGTCGGGGCCGGCAAAAATCAGCATGGCTTCGGCGCCGTCGCGCAGGTCTTTCCATTGTGGACTGGCGCGGGCCAGGTGCCCGTACAGCGTGCCGTACTCGCCTTGTTCGCAATGCAGCAGCACCGGCACATGGCTGGCTTGCAGACCGTTTTCGCCATGAGTCACCAAAATGGCGAGGCGGGTGGCGAGGATCAGTTCGTGCAGTTGGGACAGTTCTTCGATGGCAAAGGCGCGCGGCGTGTACATGGACAGATTTTCCTTGGCGAATGCCTGCATCCTAGGCAGGCTATTGGTCTGTTGTAAGAGCCATTGATGACCAATTTCATAGGTCCATTACCATGCCTGATTCGTCGACACTGTCCATGCCCTTCAATCCCGCCGGTATTGAGCTTGATCGCCGGCAGGGCCTGAGCCGCCAGCTCTATCAGGCATTGCGTCTGCGCGTACTCGATGGCCGCTTGGCCAGTGGCACGCGGCTGCCGGCCAGTCGCGATCTGGCGGCGGCGTTGGCGATTTCGCGTAACAGCGTGGTGCGTGCCTACGATCAGTTGTATGCCGAAGGGTTTATCGAAGGGCGGGTCGGCGACGGCACTTACGTCGCACAATTGTCGGCACCACCGCCCTCAGCGAAAAAACTATCCACAAAAGTATCCACAGGGTTTTCAACAGGCTTACCCACAGCCTTATCCACAAATTGGCTGGATTTACCTGTGATTCCATCCAGTAAAGTTATCCACAGCGATACTTTTTCACGCATCGAAAACAACCATTTGGCCAAGCCGCCGAGTGGTCCGCCGCGTGCTTTTCGTGTCGGTGTGCCGGCCTTCGATCTGTTCCCTTTTGAGGTCTGGGCCAAGCTGAACGCGGCTTTCTGGCGCAAGCCGGATTTGCAGCAGCTGTGTTACGGCGACCCGGCCGGTGATGCGCGTCTGCGCGCAATGATCGCCGCCTATCTGCGCAGTTCGCGCGGCATGCAGTGCAGCGCTGAGCAAATTGTGATCACCAGTGGCGCGCAGCAGGGCATTAGCCTTTGTGCACAGTTGCTGGTGGAGCCGGGCGATGGGGTTGGAATTGAAAATCCGGGGTATCGCGCCGCTGGTCACGCGTTCGCCGTTGCGGGTGCGCGATTGCGTGGAATTGCGGTGGACGAGGAGGGGATTGATTGCGCGGCATTGGCGGCGGCGACGGATTGCCGAGTGGCGTATGTGACGCCGTCTCATCAATACCCGACCGGCGTGGTGATGAGTCTGGCGCGACGTCTGGAGTTATTGGCCTGGGCCGAGCGCACGCAAGGCTGGATCGTCGAGGACGACTACGACGGCGAGTACCGTTACACCGGCGCACCGCTGGCGCCATTGGCGGCGCTCGATCGGCAGGGCCGCGTGTTGTACGTCGGCACTTTCGGAAAAGTCGCATTCCCGGCGCTGCGCCTGGGTTATCTGGTGTTGCCGCCAGCGCTGGTGGATGCCTTTTCCCAGCGCCGCGCGGTGGACGTGCGCCACTCGGAAGTGAGCACGCAAGCGGTGATGGCCGAGTTCATGGCGGCCGGGCATTTTCAGCGGCATATCCGGCGGATGCGCCGTGCCGCATTGAGCCGGCGCAATACCTTGTTGGCCGGTTGGCCGAGCGATATTCCCGGCGTCGGCAGCCTGCCGAGTGTGGCGGCCGGTCTGCATCTGACCATTGCCGTGGACACACTGGCCCGTGAGCAACAGTTGATCGGTCTGGCCGCCAGTGTCGATGTAGAGATCAACGGTTTAAGCAGTTATTGGCTGCCGGATTCAACCTTGCCGGCGGATCAACGCGCCGGCCTGGTGCTGGGTTTTGCCGCCGTGCCCGAGGCAGCGATCAACACTGCGCTCGGGCGATTGAAGAAAGCCTGGCGTGACTGAAATCAGTTTTTCCCGGAAGCACCGGCCACTGGTTTCTCCGGTATGGGCAGATCAAGAAACAATTTGCGCAGGTCTGGATCGCTCAACTTGCGCAACACGCCATTGATCGGCTCGAAAGCGTTCAAGGTTTTTTGCTGATCCGGTGTAAGGGTCGCAAGGTAACTGTCGGCGACTTTCAGGTGGGCGGTGGTCGGTTGATCCGCCGGGGTTTTCAGGGTTTTGTAGTGAAAGTGCGCGACCCACAGGGGTTGGTCGTTGTTTGCCTTGTCGAGAATCCGGAACTCCTGAAAATAATCGCCGAACTGTTTCGTCGGGATACGTCCACGCTCGTCGCGAGCGAGGCTGAGTTGAGCATTCTCGTGCATCCATTTGAAGTTGGTTTGAGTCGGTTTGCGCAGTTTGTACATGCTCGCGCGGATGTCCACGCCTTCGCGCCTGACCCGTGTGGCCGATTCACGCATTTCTGTACTCAGACTGGCAATAGGGGGAACGCTTTTTTTTGCCGCACGCAAGTTGCTCAAGGCTTGTTCGACGTCTGTTGCGCTTTGCTCCAGTTTCCGCGCGTACTGTTCGTGGATATCTTGCATATCGGCAGGGATCCGTGAAGGGCGCAGTGCGTCTTTTCGGGTGCGTTTGAGAAAATTCGGGCAATCGAGATTCAGTAGAAGGGCATTGTCGATGGTATCGAGATCATCGCGAACCGGGCTTAGCGCGGGGCGTGTGTCGGGAAGGATTCTGTTGATCGGATCGGCACTGCTTTTCTCAGGTACGGCAGGTGCGGGTTCGCGTGGTCGGGTCTTGTAAACCTTGATCATCGCGCGCGACGGACCGGGTTGCTCGGTGGTGGTGGCCTTCCGTTGCTGCAGCGTCGGATCATTCAGCAACAAGGAATCGAGCCGGGCCTGAGCCAGTTGGCGAAACTCTTCGATCAGTGTTCGCAGATGCATCACGCGCGGGCGCTTGACCTGTTGCGGGAAGTTGTCGAGTAGCTCCTGCAGACGCTGGTCGGCATCGTTGAAGGTGTCGACGAAGTGGCTCATTTTTTCCAGAGTGGCTGAGGGTTCGGCCATCGGTGCAGGCTCTTTGATCAGCATCGCCAGATCCTGTGCGGCGCTCGCCGCATTGACAATAATGCTGCCCATTTGATCGCGTGCCTGATCCATCAGTGGCCCCGTTGTTTCCTCCATGCAGGGCTCATGCGACATGCCAATTTCGTTGGCTTTGAACTCCAGGGCGGTGGCAGACGGCAACATGGCGCGCAGTTGCGCCGCTTTGGAAATGCCCGTTTTGCCGAGAGGTTTCAACTGCTCCAGCGAGGTATCAGCGAGACTCAGTTTTTCTTCCAGTTGCTGGCCCAGCTCGATGGCCTGAGCAATGGTCGCAGCGTAGCTCGCGCGTTGCGCCGGCGGATCATCGGGCCGGGTGAGATACAGCGGTTCAGTGGTCTTGGTGTAGGCGTGCACTTTAATGACGTACCACTGAGCGATGTTTTTTTGCAGCTCGATGGTCAGGCGCACCGTGTCGTAGAGATAACCGACCGAGCCACCCTTGGTGCGCCATTCGCGAAGATGTTCCAGGGCTTTCTGGTATTCGCCAATGGTTTCCTCGAGTTTTGCCGCGTAGGCGTTCGTGACGGTTTGCATCGTTTGCTCGGTGGCCTTGAGCCGCGCATCGAGGGCTGCGCGCAATTCGGTCTTGAGGGTTGTTTCGCGATCTTTGAACGCTTGCAGGGTACTTTCCAGTTCCAGTTTGCGATGAGCGTTAACATGCCTGAGTTGCTGAATCCGGCTTTTGCGCCCGCCACCCCGCAGACGCAGGCGTGTGTCGATGTACCACAGACCTTGCAGACCGTGGGTCAGCAGCGGTCCGCTGCGGGAGGCGTCATGTGGATCAAGGATCGTGACTTGTTCGTTGATATCCAGATGAACTTCGAACCAGCGTTCGCGCACTTGCGCGTAGGTCTTGTCCTCGAGTTGATAGAGGTGGGGCGGTTGGTCGTTGAGCCTGATCATGTCGTCTTGGGCCAGATCGGGCGCCTCGACCTTGAGCGTGTCCAGGTAACGTCCCAGCGCGGTCGGATCGCGTCGAGGAACCGATCCGCCCACCTCGACGGAGGTGCAATGCGTGCTCGGCAGTTCACCCCGCAACGGCTCGGCGTCAAAACGTGAAATGACCAGTGCGTTATCGGTTTTACGCAAGTCGTCGACGAAGTGTGGCTCCGGCTTCAGCTCACCCGCCACGCGTCGGCGATGCCGTACGGCGTGATGGGTCAGAATAATTCCCAGAGTCAGCAATACATTGGCCAGCGAGCTCCATTCGCCGAGACGATCACCGCGCGTATGGGCGTCGAGTGCCTGCTGGATTTCTTCAATGCTTTGCCACACCCATACGGCAGTTCCGAGCGCGCCACTGAGGCAGTTGGAGGCGACATTGAACAGACTCCAGCTGCTTTCCTGCAGCAGTAGCCAGCGTTGGTCGGCGTTGGACATCGATTGACGATCCGCCAGTTCGACCAGGGCTTTCGCATTTCTTTCAAACAGCGCCTGAAAGCGATCGCCGGTGATGTCGTCATTGCCGAAGCTCACGTGACCGAGTCCATCGAGGCGCAGGTTGGGGTCGGACAGTTGCTGGGTGATCAGCCAGGGCGACGGCAAACCTACAGGGAACACGTATTGCGCGTATTCGAAACTCAAGTGGCGGTCAGGCAACCAGGCCAGTACCGAGTCCCTGAGTTCGCCCGGTTGATGCAGCGCGTACAACAGATTCTGTCGGGACGGGAATTGCAGCAAGGCCGGTTCGAACAACGGGCGATAGAGGATGCAGGGGCCACTGTCAGGATCAGTCGGGCCAATGATGAACATGTTGGTCACGTTGTCCGCAGCGCTGACC
The DNA here is from genome assembly GCF_049959085.1 of Pseudomonas rustica. Classification (NCBI taxonomy): domain Bacteria; kingdom Pseudomonadati; phylum Pseudomonadota; class Gammaproteobacteria; order Pseudomonadales; family Pseudomonadaceae; genus Pseudomonas; species Pseudomonas rustica. The sequence continues at coordinate 5,742,101 of NZ_CP188200.1, forward strand.
AAGCGATGCTGTGGGATCAATGTCAGCGGGCAGATCGATATTTTCTGTGAGGACACCACCCGCTCACCGACCAGCTGGCAGATATAGGCGTAGCCGGTTTCATCAAAACCGCTCTGCGAACGCACTTTGCTTTCAAGCGCCGCCAGCGGCAGCAGCAAGCGCAGTTGTTTTTGATACAGCCCGGCCTGACGTTTGTTTTCCTGTGGATCGTCGATCAGTTGGCGTTTGATCAACTGCGGATAAACGCTGCCGATGTCGATTTGTCGGGACAGATTCACCAACAGATCGACCGTCAGCCAGGCCGGAACGGTTTCAGCCGTTTTGAAGCGCAAAGTGGCCTGATAGGGCGCGGTATTTTCCAGGGCAAATTGGCCGAGGGTTCGCGTGTAGGTGTCGAGCGCGTTGGGCAGGGTCAGGTCGCCGGCGGTGAAGCTGTTGGTGATGGTTATTTCCAGTTCATCCAGCGGCAGTGTCGATGCGCCTTCGGCGTGTTTGTCACGAGTAATGGCTTCGCGCATCAGGCGTTGAGCAAAGCGGTCGATGGGTTCGATCAGATCTTTGCCGGCTTTCATCTGCGGATCGCGGTAGAGCTTGCCCAGACCGGTGATGTACTTGCTGTAAGCCGTCAGATCCTTGGCCGAGGCGCTGTGCAGCCAGGCGGGGATCGCTGATTCGAGTTTGTCGAGGCGGGCCTGCTCGTCCGCAGGCACCACCGGCGCACTCAAGGTGGCCGGAGCGGATGAGGCCGAGCCGTCGCCAATCGCGACAATCGCGTCGAGTTGCGAGGCGACCAACGCCCAGGCCATTTGATCGAAAATATCTCCTTCGGGCTCGAACAGGCGCCACTGCATCGGACGTCCATTCAATTGCTCTGAGATACGCGAAGGCAGTGATGCGCCGAGGGCGTCCATCGAGGCAAAAGACTCGTAGCCGCTTTCAATGGTGTACATCAACACCAGCTCGCGCTGCTCAAGTCGCGCGCGCATGACCAGCGCGCCGCCGAGCAGCAGGTGGGCGATGCTGGTGCTTTCCAGGGTATCGATATCGACCAGACCGGCCTGAATGTCGCTGAATTCGCCGTGCACCGCTTGCCGGGTTTGCTTGTCCGGCGAGGTGAAAATCACTCGGGCCAATGCGCATTCTTCATCGCTCCAACCCTGTACCTGCGTGATATCCAGCGCTTTGCGCAAGGCGTCGGCGAGTTCTTGCCAGCGCGGCAGGCTGCGGTCGTCGTTGTTCCAAAAATCCAGTTGGCGTTCCTGATACTCGACGAACAACAACGGTGCGTTGTCATTGAGTAGCCGGCCGATCTCTTCGATGTCGACCGCCAGATGTCGCGGTGTTGCAATGTCGGGTTCCAGGGTGAGGAAATGTTCGGCAGCCATGAAATTGGCTGAGACGCTGTACAGATTAAGACGAACCAGTGCATGGCTCAGTGATTCGAAACGGGTGATCCCGGCGACTACATGACCGTTTTCCTCACGCCATTGCGGCGTGCCGATCATGCATTCATTCGGGTCAAGGGCCAGGTCAGGATACAGCGCACGCAAGGCTTCACTGAGCATTTGTGCGGCGACATCACCCAGCGTCGGGCCGTGGCTGGTCAGATTCACCAGCCGGCTTTTGTCGAGCAAGGGTGTGGAGCTGTGGGAGGACAGGGTGACCGGGGGGCTCATGTTCAAAATTCCAAAGCGGTCGAGGAAGCTGGATTGCCTCCTGCGTAAACCCCGAAAGTAATGAATGGCCGCCGGACGATGGTGGTACATAGATATTGTTCGGTAAAAAAACTGTGGTGAGGGCGCAAGGTCCCTCTCCACAGTGACAGCGGCAGATTCAGGCCACGGGCGCGGTGGGCGGCTTGACCGGGAAAAACAGGGTTTTTGCCAGTGTCACGCCGATTTCGCTGCGGTAGATGGCGATCACCTCCTGGGTACTCGACGCGTTTTCCAGGGAGTAACCGCTGCCGAGCAATCGTTGCTCTTTGGTTTTAAGGTGCGCGGCGCTGAAAAACTCATCGGCGGTATTGGCTCGTTCATAGTGAAAATGCGCGTACCACAGCACCGCTTTGCTCTTGCGATCGCGAATTTCGTATTCCTGCAGAAAGTCTTTCTTCGAGCCTTTGAGCTGCCGGCGACCAGGGATTATCTCGATCGTCACCTCTTGCTGAGCGAGCAACCACTCCACACGCGGCGCGGTGGGCAACTGGCGTTTGGTCATGTTCACCCGCAGCGTATGACCTTCGCTTTTCAGTAGTTTTACTGCCACTTCGATTTTCTGTTTGAGCTGCGCCGCCGTGCTGGCTTGCGCATGAGAGGAGGGGCCGGACGCCAGCGACTGGTCGATGGCTTTGGCGGTGTCGCTCAGTTGCGTGGCGTGACGGGCGAGGGCTTCTTCGATTTCCACCGGCAAGCGATTCGGCTCATGGGCGCGGGCCTTTTGCTGTTCGATAAAGCCTTGCACCGCATCCAGCAGCGTCTGCCCTGAACTCATGGCGTTGCTCAAACTTTTGGCGGGCAGGGTTTTCGCCGGTTTGCTGCGCAAGCGCTGCACCCACACGCCGGGTTCCTTCTCGTGGAAGGTTGCCAGCACCTTGCCGGTGAGGCTGGCTTTGACGTCTGCAAATTGCGCATGACCTTGTGCTTCTTTGCGCGGCACCGCGAGTTGCGTGCCTTTGAAGCGGGTCTTGATGACTTTTTTTGCCGGTGCCCGCGACGGCCCGGGCTGCGGATGTTGAGGGCCACGATCACGCAGCAGCTGCGACAGTTGTCGGGTACTTTGCTGGCCGAACTCATCGATATTGAGCTGCAGTTGCGCAAGCTGATCAGTCAGCATCTGTTCGGCAAACTGCTGGGGCAGATCCTGCAGCCGGGAATCGATACTGACGAATTGTTCGACCAAAGTATTGAGCGCCTCAATACGTTGCGGGTCGCTGAGCTGATGGTCTTCGCGTTGCAGATCGAGCGAGTTCTGGATCGCCAGATCGGCCTCATCAACCAGGCGCTCGACCTGCTCGCGCGCCTCCTCGAGTGCGCGGCCACTGCCTTCTTTGACGCAAAATTCGCGCGCCAGGGTAATCCTTAACGCTTTCATGTCCTGCACGTCGAAGACCGGCAACTTCTGTTTGAATTTGCTGACGACTTGCGCGGCTTCTTTGCCAAGCACGCTCAGTTCGTTAAAACTCGCCTGAGCCATTTCGATGCGCTCGATCATCAGCGTGGTCAGCCGGCGCATCTCCTGGTAGGGCGCGTTATCGGTGGGTCTGTTGCCGGCCTCTTCTTCGGCCAGCAGGGTCAACGTCAGATCCAGCGACGATTTGAATGCGGGTCCGATCTGCTCGATCCACGACTGGTTGAAAAACAGCTGGGAGCTGAGCATTTCAACCATTGAAGCGCGGTATCGTGGCACCGCATCAATGCGGTTCAACTCCTTGATGTAGCCGATAGTGTTGTCGTAGGTGCGGATCTGCGCTTCAAGCTTTTCCAGAAACACCGCTTCGTGCGCCTTGTACGTCTCATCGGTTGCCGACGTCAGCGCTTTGCGCGCCGCGATCAATGCGTCTTTGGCAGGGCTGAGATTATCGTTGAACGTTTTTAGGTTCTGGCGCAGTTCATCGATCCGTTGCGCATTCTTGCGTAGCAGATCGGCCTTTCGGCTCTTGAGGCCGCCCCCGCGCAAACGCAGGCGCGTGTCGATGAACCAGCGTCCCTGACGATTGTTAATCAGCAATGGCCCAGAGCGTGGCGGCTGTTTGCGGGCGTCGATGATTTGCACATCTTGCTGTTCATTGAGGTGCACCTCGAACCAGCGCGTACCCACTTTGGCGTAACGTTTTTCACCCAGGGCGTAGAGGTGTTGTTGCGCACCCTCGCTGATGGGCTGGCCGAGATCTGGCGGTGGGTCGATGGCGAATCGCTCAAGCGTCTGGCCAAGGCTCGTTGCTTCACGATTGAGCGCGCCGAGAATGTGGATGGCCGACTCATGGTTGCCTGGCAGGTCAACGGGCGCGATGTCCGCCAGCTGTTTCAACTGGATCTTACCGGGGCGCGACAGTGTTTCGATGAGTGGGGTCTTGGTCTTTGCGGGTAACTCATCTGCACGTCGTGCCGGCTTGCCGCGAGTCGCTGCGCGATGCGCCAGCACCATGGCCAGTGACAGGAGCAAATCGGTGAGCGCGCTGGCGGCCAGCTCACGATCGTCGTTGTGGGTCGCATCGATGGTCTGTTGCAGATCATCGAACAACTGCCATATCCACACCGCCGTGCCTACGGTCGGGTCGAGAAACGGCAGGACGGCGTTGAACAGTTTCCACGCGCCTTGCTTGAGCGTCGCCCAATGGCTTTCGGCGTTCGATAAGGATTGCCGGTCAGCGAGCTCGATCAGGGCATTGGCGTTGGCGGTGAACAAGCTGCGCAGGTAATCACCCTCAAGCACATTGCTACCCAGCCGCACCGGGGTGTTGAGGTTGATGTTCAGCAGTGGATTGGTCAGCAGCTCGGCGAATACCGCGAGGTCGGGCACGTCACCGTGGTAAATGAAGTTCGAATAGTTGGCGCGAACGCTGTCCGGCAGCCAGGCGAGCACTGATTCACGGATCTTTTTCGAGTGTTTGATCGCGTAGATCAGGCTCGACGGCGTCGGGTACTGAGTCAGCGGGTTTTCCAGCAGCGGACGATAAAGCAAGCACGGCCCTTTGCTTTGATCACGCGGGCCGATCACGAACATGTTGGTGACGATGTCGGCGCTGTCGTCGGTCTGTTGATCGAGCACAAACGATAACGGACGGATGACGATTTCCTGATCATCGACCCGCCGCGCTTCACCCGCCGCACTCATCACGGCCACGATGTAGCGGTAACCCTGCTCATCGATAGCGCCTTCTTTGCGGATCTTGCATTGCAGGGCCAGCAATGGCAGCTGCACCTGCAAGTGCGCGCGGTACAGCCTCGACAACTCTAAAGATTTGATCGGGTCATCAACCAGTCGCTCCTTGATCAGTGCCGGGTAGGTTTTGCCGATATTGACCGTGGTCACCAACCCTTCGACGTAGGTCGGGGTCAGCCAGTCCGGAACCGCTTCACCGGTGGTAAACCAGAGCACTTTATTGCCGAGCGGGACGGCAATCAGGTTTTCCAGAGCCAGCTCGGCAATGCTCAGTGTGAGTGTTTCGCTGGAGCCCGTTGCCTGGGTGCCCCAGACCACCGGGGTGGTAATGCTGATGCGCAGGTTCTTGAGTTTTAGTTGAGTGGCCTGCGGGTGGGTCTTTTCAATTTGCCGCCTGAGACTTTTCAAGGCAAAGCGCTCGATGGGGGGAATTTCATCGTCGAAAGAGGTGGTGCTGCTCTGCCGCACGGCGGCCAGATCCATCAAATGTCGGCTGAAGGCACTGAGGTCGTTGGGAAGCGCTTGGGTCAGCCAGTCTGGCAACAGCGGATCGATGCGATTAAAGCGCGCATCGGTCTTGTGGACGTGGTGGGCGTTGGCCTGGGTGACAGTCGTCGGCGCAGGACTACTGAAGTCCAGCTCGCCCAGCGCCTGCGCTTGCAGAGCAATCAGCGTGCAGGCCTGGGTGTCGAAAAAATCGCCCTCGGGCTCAACCAGCCGCCAGTCGAGCGGGCTATCAGCGGACAAGCCAGCGGTGAACATTCTGAGATAGTTGCCCAGTGCTTCGAATGACGAATGAGTACGAAAACCCATGATGATTGAATGCGTAAGAATCAGGGTGCGCTCACCGAGCTCGCCGATGACCACAGCAATGTCCATAGTGTTCAGGTGCGTAGGCGTTTCGCCGGCGCTGTCCAGATCGATCAGGCAGACGCGCGTCTGATAGGGGTCGTGAGGCTTGCGCGTGGCACGATCGGGGTAGTTGAACACAAGGCGCGCGAGGGCGAGTTGATCGGCATCCCAGTGTTTGGCCTGCTTGATGTTCCAGCGTACGCGCAAGGCCAGCGAGAGCTCCTGCCATCGCGGCAAGCGAAGAGTGACCGGCTGATTCCAGTAATCAAGTTGCTGTTCCTGGTAGGCGGAGAAGAGGATCGAAACGAGCAAGTTGAGCTGACGTCCGACCGCGTCGATATTGACCGGCAACTGGATGGAAGGGCTGGCGCCCGGTTGCCGGGTCAGGAAGTGTTCGCCGTCGATGTACATGACTGGTTGGCGCGCGATCGCGTGACGCAACAGTGCGTCGGTCAATGATTCGAATCGGGTGGCGCCGGCAACGATGTGCCCATCCCGATTGATCCAGGACGGTGTTCCGACCATGACCAGATCGGGGTTGAGTTCGAGTGTCGGATACAGCACGTTCAGTTCTGCGCGCAGCACCGTGGTGGCGACTTCTCGCAGAGACGGGCCAGTGACCAGTTGCGTCAGCAAATCGGTGGCGGGGACGGATAGGTTTGGCGCGTTGGGCTCGAGGGTGGGCATGTGCAGATCCTTCTGACGGTTGGGTCGGGAAAGCACATGACGGTAGCGAGGCGTTTGTGGGGCGTGGTGGTATCTATGTATCGCACGCCAAAAAAAGACCCGCACGATGGCGGGTCGGATTGTTTCAGAAGCAAATCATCAGGTACCGGATTTGATTTTCGTCCAGGCCCGGGTGCGTGCGCGTTCGGCATCACGCGGTAGCGGTTGCAGGGTGTAAAGGGTGTTCATCGCCGCGTCGGTCGGGTACAGATTGGGGTTGTTGCGGATCGTCGGATCGACCCGTTCGGTGGCGTCCTTGTTTGGGTTCGGATAGCCGACAAAGTCGCTGACCGGGGCAATCACTGCCGGTTGCAGCAGGTAGTTGATAAAGGTGTAGGCGTCCTCGGTGTTCTTCGCGCCTTTCGGAATGGCGAGCATGTCGAACCAGATCGGTGCGCCTTCTTTGGGCAGGCGCATGTCGACCACCACGCCGTTTTTGGCTTCCTTCGCCCGATTGGCGGCCTGCGAGAAACTGCCGGAATAACCGACCGCCACGCAGATGTCACCGTTGGCGATATCGGCCATGTATTTGGACGAGTGGAAGTAGGTCACGTACGGACGGATCTTCATCAGCAGTGCTTCGGCTTTGGCATAGTCGGCCGGGTTTTTGCTGTTCGGATCGAGGCCGAGATGTTGCAAGGCCAGCGGCAGAATCTCTGACGGCGAATCCAGCAGGGCGACGCCGCACTGTTTGAGTTTGCTGATGTTTTCTTCCTTGAAAATCAGATCCCAACTGTCCACCGGCGCGTTGTCACCCAGTGCGGCTTTGACCTTGGCCGGGTTGAAGCCGATCAGGATCGTGCCGTACATGTACGGCACGGCAAACTTGTTACCCGGGTCGTTGGCTTCGATCAGCTTCATCAGTTTCGGATCGAGGTGATTCCAGTTCGGCAGCTTGCTGCGATCCAGCGGCTGGAACACCCCGGCCTCGATCTGCTTGGCGAGGAACACGTTGGACGGCACCACCACGTCGTAGCCGGAATTACCGGTGAGCAGCTTTGCCTCCAGCGCTTCGTTGGTGTCGAAGATGTCGTAGATCAATCTGGTCTGGGTGTTCTGCGCCTTGAAGTCTTCCAGCGCCTTGGGCGTGATGTAGTCGAACCAGTTGTAGACGCGCAACGTGCGTTCTTCGGCGTGGACGACACCGCTCAGCAGCGCCGCGCACATTGCTGGGGCGATCACCTGCTTGAGCGTTTTCATTGTTCAAAGCCTTCGAGCACGTTCACCGCGTTGATGCCGATTTCTTCTACCGCGTAACCGCCCTCCATGACGAACAGCGTTGGCTTGCCGAGAGCGGCAATGCGTTTGCCCATCGCCAGGTAATCCGGGCTGTCGAGTTTGAACTGCGAGATCGGATCGTCCTTGAACGTGTCGACGCCGAGCGACACGACAATCACGTCGGCGCCGTAGCGGTCGATTTCGCCGCAGCACTGCTCCAGCGCTGCGCTCCAGACGTCGTAGCCGGAACCGGCCGGCAATGGATAGTTGAAGTTGAAGCCTTCACCGGCGCCTTCACCGCGCTCGTCGTCATAGCCAAGGAAGAACGGAAATTCCGCTTCCGGGTGGCCGTGGATCGAAGTGAACAGCACGTCGCTGCGCTCGTAGAAAATCGACTGCGTGCCGTTGCCGTGGTGGTAGTCGACGTCGAGGATCGCGACTTTCTTGTGGCCTGCATCGAGGAAGGCTTGCGCGGCGATGGCGGCGTTGTTGAGGTAGCAATAACCGCCCATCAAATCGCTGGCAGCGTGGTGTCCCGGTGGGCGGCACAGGGCGAAGGCTGCGCGTGCGCCATTCTGGATTTCTGCTTGAGCGGTCAGGGCGACTTGCGCTGCGCTGTAGGCTGCTTGCCAGGTGCCGGCGGTGATCGGCGCGCCGCCGTCGAAGCTGTAATAACCGAGTTGGCCGTGCAGGCTGGTCGGTTTGATCGCGCGCAAGGTGCGCGCCGGCCAGGTGTAGGGCAGCAAGTCGCCGTCGGTGTTGAATTCAGTCCAGCGATCCCAGGCGCCTTTGAAGAAATCGAGGTAGTCGCGGCTGTGGATGCGGGCGATCGGTTCGAGGCCGAAATCCTTCGGTGCTTCGACCGGGCCGAGGTTCTGGTTTTGTACGCGTTGCAACACATGGTCGGCGCGCGAGGGCATCTCGAAGCATGGTTTGAGCTGGCCATCGATGAGTTCGCAGCGGCCATGGTGCAGGTGGTGATCGTCTGAGTAGATCGTCAGCATTTGTTGTTCTCCGCAAGGCTGGTTCGGTTGCGTCCAGTGTTGCGGCGCGAGACGAATCGGAGAACGGCAGGAAAGGCCAAAAGGGGATTGATCTGGCCAAAACCTCTGACCGCAATTCGCCCCTTGAGGATCAAAAGATCGCAGCCTGCGGCAGCTCCTACACCGATCCCTGTAGGAGCTGCCGAAGGCTGCGATCTTTAGATTTTCAAGCCCTGAATTGGCTGGGGGCAACGCCGCTCCAGCGTACAAAGGCATGGCGGAAACTCGCGGTCTCGCTGAAGCCCAGCGTTTCGGCAATGCGATAGATCGGCAACTGATCCTCACACAACATCTGCTTGGCCCGCTCGAAACGCAGTTCATCGAGCAGTTCCTGATAGCTGCTGCCCATGTCCTTCAGATGGCGGCGCAAGGTGCGTGGTGAACACTTCATCTGCTGCGCCAATCCCTCCAGCCCCGGCGCGGCATTCAACTGCGCACTGAGCAACTGCCGGATCCGCCCCAGCCACGCCTGACGCCCGGTGAATTCGAGGTTCTGCTTGCGGCAACGTTCGGCCATGGCTTGGTGGGTAATGGCATCCGCCAACGGCAGCGGTTGATCGAGCCAGTGTCGGTCGAAGGCGAAGGCGTTGTCCTTGGCGGCGAAGTGCAGCGGCGAGTTGAAGTGTTCGGCATAGCTGTCGCGGTAATCCGGCGCGGCGTGTTCGAACCGCGTGGCGAGCAGCGGCAGCGGATGCCCGAGCAAGTCATCGCAAATCACCTTCAGCGAGACCAGGCAGAACTCGGCATTGAACACCGCCATCGCCGGACTCTCGCGATAGTCCGCCGCAACGAACCAGACGCGCTCACCATCGTCTTCCAGGCTCAGTTCGAAAAGTGTTCCCAACAGCGCCGGATAACGGATCGCCAAACGCAAAGCGTCACCGAAGGTGGCACAGGTCAGCAGCGCGTAACCGAGGATGCCGTAGCAGGAAACGTGCATGCGCCGGCCCAGTTCCAGGCCGATATCGTGCTTGAGCGCGACCGCGTTGGCGCAGACCTGCATCTCTTGGTTGGTGGTGATGCGTGTGTCGGCACGGTTTAAATCCGCCGCACTGATGCCGCTGCCGTTGAGCAGCGCCTCGCTCGACAGGCCTTCTGCCTTGAAGGTGTTGAGGATCAGCGAGACCGCGTTGAGGGTAGTGAGGTGGGAGTGCAGCATGTGATCTTCCAGCCTTGAGATAGCTGGAATGCAGCAAGTTGCATGCCGTACGCGATCCTTGTAGGAGCAAGGCTTGCCCGCGAAGAACGATGACACGGTGTATCTGTGTCATCGAGGTGGGCCATTCGCGGGCAAGCCTTGCTCCTACAAGGGCGGGGTGGTGTCAGAGGAGTTCGCCGCAGAGGTCGAGTTCAATCAGGCGGCGCACTTCTTCAGTTTCAAGCCCAGCACCGAGCAACCCGTGCAACTTGCCAAACGCCGCCTCACGGGTCATGCCGCCACCGGACAACACGCCAACCCCGCGCAAGCGGCTGCCCGCTTCATACACATCCAGCTCAACCCCACCTTCATGGCATTGCGTCACGGCAACGACTACCACGCCGTTATCCCGCGCGCGGCCGAGGCTCGCCAGAAACTCCGGGTTGTCGCTCGGCCCGGTGCCGCTGCCGTAGCATTCCAGCACCAGACCCTGAATGCCGCTGTCGAGCAGGCCATCAAGAACTCCAGCGCTAATGCCGGGGAACAATGGCAGCACGGCAACTTTGGCCAGTTGCTTCGGATGGTTATAGCTCAACGACGCCGGAATCGAAGGCGCTTTCACACCGCCGCCCTGACGCTCCAGACGCTTGAACGGATGACGGCCAAAGCTGCGCACTTTTGCGCAACGGGTCGGCGCCAGCAGTTCGCCGTGGAAGTACAAATGCACGCCCGGCGCCAGGCCTTGGCCGAGGGCAACCAGTGCGCCACCGAGGTTTTCCCAGGCATCGCTGTCGGTCACGCCCTCCGGCAGCATCGAACCGGTGAAGCACACGCGCGCATGCAGGCCGAGCAACTGGAAGCTCATCGCCGCCGCGCTGTACGCCAGCGTGTCGGTGCCGTGCAGGATCAGCACGCTGTCGCAGCCTTGCACGTCCACGGCATCGACCACCGCTTCACGCAGTTGCTGCCAATAGGTCGGGGTCATGTTGGCGCTGTCGATCAGCGGCGACATCTCGCGAAAGCGCCACTGCGGCACGACGAGTTCAGGCTGGCTGTGCAGGTAATCGCGCATCCGCGCTTCAAAACCGGACGCCGGGGCCAGGCCATTGGCGCTGGCCTGCATGCCGATGGTGCCACCGGTGTAGAGCACCATGACGTGTTGGGCGGCGGGATAAGTCGAAGGGTTCATAGGATTCTCCGAAACGATGAGTTCCTGTAGGAGTGAGCCTGCTCGCGATAGCGGTCTTTCAGCCAACATAAAGGTTGAATGATGAACCGCTATCGCGAGCAGGCTCACTCCTACAAGTTATTGCATCACAATAACTGACGGGCGCAGGGGATGCGCCCGTCATTCACCTGTCAGCGTTGCGCTGCAGGCACGCCTTGCGGCTCGGCTTCGGTCTTGCCCGCTGTTGCCGGCGGGTTGGTTGGCCAGGCTTTCAGGTCCAGATCCAGATCAGCAAATTTGCTGGAGTCGAACACAGGCTGTTTGACGCCGGCGCGGCGCTGCTCGTCGTAGTCGCGCATTACGCGCATGCCGACCTTGAACAGCATGGCCAAAGCCACCAGGTTGACGAAGGCCAGGCAGGTCATGGTGATGTCGGCGAAGGCGAACACGGTCGACAGATCCTGCATCGAACCCCAGACCACCAGCGCCAGCACCAGGCCACGGAAAATCATCAGCGCAGCGCGGTTGCGGGTGAGGAACTGCAAGCTGTTCTCGCCCAGGTAGTAGTTGTAGAGGATGCAGGTGAAGACGAACAGCGACAGCGCAACGCTGACGAACATGCGGCCCCAGTCACCGACCACGGCGGCCAGCGAGTTCTGGGTCAGGACGATGCCGTCACCTTCAAAGCCCGGCGTGTAGAAGCCCGACAGCAGGATCAGCAGCGCGGTGCAGGTGCAGATCACGAAGGTGTCGAGGAACACGCTGAAAGCCTGAACCACGCCCTGCGCGCCCGGGTGTTTCACCGCAGCCACGGCGGCGACGTTCGGCGCACTGCCCAGGCCCGCTTCGTTGGCGAACACGCCACGCTTCACGCCCATGACGATGGCGCTGCCGAGCAGACCACCAAAGGCCGGGTCGAGACCGAAGGCGCTCTTGATGATGGTTTCCAGCATGGCGGGCACGTGTTCGATCTGGGTGCCGATCACGTACAGGGTCACGCCGATATAGGCCAGGGTCTTGATCGGTACCAACAGGTCGGATACCGAAGCGATGCGCTTGATGCCGCCGAGGAAGGTGATGGCCAGCAGCACCGCCAGGACGATACCGGTGTGGCGCGGGTCGAATTCAAAGGCGTTCTGCAGCGAGTGGGTCACGGTGTAGGACTGCAGGCCAATGAAGGCAAAGCCGTAGGTGACCAGCAGCAGAACGGAGAACACCACGGCCATGCCTTTGAGCTTCAGGCCGTGCTGAATGTAGTAGGCCGGGCCACCACGGTACAGACCGTCGCCATCGGCGCGTTTGTAGACTTGGGCCAGAGTACATTCGAAGAAGCTGCTGGACATGCCGACCAGTGCGGTCACCCACATCCAGAACACCGCACCCGGACCGCCGAGGGTCACGGCAATGCCGACACCGGCGATGTTGCCTGCACCGACGCGGCCGGCGAGGCTGAGCATCAGGGCCTGGAACGAGCTGAGTTGGCCGGCGCTGCCTTTGAGGCTGTCGCGGAACACCGCGAACATGTGGAAGAAGTGCCGCAGTTGAACGAAACGCGAGCGAATCGTGAAGTAGCTACCGAGCCCGACAATGAGCACGATCAGTACTTTGCCTGAGAGGAAGTCGTTGATGACTTCGAGCATGGATTTTTCCTCGCTGTTTTTTGTGTAAGCAAATGCTGGATGGGAGAAACATCGTGTTACACCGGTTTGCGCGCGGCACAACAGGTGAGGCGAAGGTTTCGTCCCGGTTCCAAATCGCGGGTTTGTTATTAGTTCGGGTTTCACATGGGTGATGGCCTCGTTACCGACGACCGCTCATGCGAAGAGGGGCGGCACTATACCGATCAGTGCGGCGCCCGTCTGCACAGTCGTGGTGCAAGCGACGAAACGAGGATGCTGCAAGATCAAAAGATCGCAGCCTTCGGCAGCTCCTACAGGAGTACATCTATCATGTAGGAGCTGCCTAAGGCTGCGATCTTGGCGGTATCAAATACACAAAACATTTAACGTCCTGCCCGCAAAGAAGTTAAAAAAAAGGGCCTGGGGACTAAATCCCCAAGCCCTCAAAAGGTGAGAGGTGTCTAGTCCCTCGACCTGGTGAGCGGTGCTACAAGTAACGCGTCGATTCAGCCTTTGAGCGGAACCAGACGCGGAGCAATCATGTTTTCCGGGCGCAGGATGTCGGCGAGCATGGCTTCGTCGAGCAGACCTTCTTCGCGCACCAGTTCCAGCACGCCGCGGCCGCTTTCAAGGGCGAGACCGGCGATGCGGGTGGCGTTTTTGTAGCCGATGTACGGGTTCAGTGCGGTAACCAGACCGATCGAGTGCTCGACCAGTTCACGGCAGCGCGCTTCGTTGGCGGTGATGCCGACGATGCAGTGCTCGCGCAGCATGTCCATGGCGCGTTGCAGCAGGCGGATCGAGTCGAAGATCTTGAACGCGATCAGCGGCTCCATCACGTTCAGCTGCAGTTGGCCGCCTTCGGCTGCCATGGTCAGCGCCAGGTCGTTACCGATCACTTGGAACGCGACTTGGTTAACGGCTTCCGGGATTACCGGGTTGACCTTGCCGGGCATGATCGAGCTGCCTGGCTGACGCGCTGGCAGGTTGATTTCGTTGATGCCGGTGCGTGGGCCGCTGGACAGCAGGCGCAGGTCGTTGCAGATCTTCGACAGCTTGACCGCGGTGCGCTTGAGCATGCCGGAGAACAGTACGAAAGCGCCCATGTCGGAAGTCGCTTCGATCAGGTCGGCCGCCGGAACCAGCGGTTGACCGCTGATCAGGGCCAGACGCTGAACCGCCAGCGCTTGGTAACGCGGGTCGGCGTTGATGCCGGTACCGATCGCGGTGCCGCCCAGGTTCACTTCAGTCAGCAGTTCCGGGGCCAGCGTCTTCAGACGGGCCAGGTCTTCGCCCATGGTGGTGGCGAAAGCACGGAATTCCTGGCCGAGGGTCATCGGCACAGCATCTTGCAGCTGGGTACGGCCCATTTTCAGGACGTGATCGAATTCTTTGCCCTTGGCCGCGAACGCCTGAATCAGGCTGTCGAGGCTGGCCAGCAGGGTGTCGTGACCGAGCAACAGGCCCAGGCGGATTGCCGTTGGGTAAGCGTCGTTGGTCGACTGCGCCATGTTGACGTCGTCGTTCGGGTGCAGGAACTGGTACTCGCCTTTCTGGTGACCCATTGCTTCGAGGGCAATGTTGGCGATCACTTCGTTGGCGTTCATGTTGGTGGAAGTACCGGCACCACCTTGAATCATGTCGACCACGAACTCTTCGTGGAAATCACCGCGGATCAATCGCGCACAGGCTTCGCTGATGGCAGCGTGCTTGGCTTCGCTCAGATGACCCAACTCGCGGTTGGCGTCAGCAGCGGCCTGTTTGACCATTGCCAGACCGACAACGAGTTTTGGGTAATGCGAAATCGGAACGCCGGAGAGACGGAAGTTATTCACCGCTCGCAGGGTCTGGATGCCGTAATACGCTTGAGCCGGTACTTCGAGGGCGCCAAGCAGGTCGTTTTCTGTGCGGAAAGATGCAGCGGAGGACATGATAGAAATCATCTCGATATGGACCCGGTCTGTGCCGGAACGCTGCGAATGCTAGGCTTGTGGGGAATTTTGGGCCAATGCTGTTAAGCACTGCCCTATGCACATTCGGCATAATGCCCGTGTGACGCCGCGTGCGCGGCAGACGTGTGACCTGTTTTGGTGCGTGTCCGGGAGGACGTGATGAATCTGGAAAGCAAATGGCTCGAGGACTTCAGTGCTCTGGCCGCCACCCGCAGCTTCTCGCAAGCGGCCGAACGACGCTTCGTGACGCAGCCGGCATTCAGTCGGCGCATCCGCAGTCTGGAAGCCGCATTGGGGCTGACATTGGTCAATCGCTCGCGCACGCCGATCGAACTGACGGCGGCGGGGCAGTTGTTTCTGGTGACCGCACGCACGGTGGTTGAACAGCTCGGTGAAGTGCTGCGCCATCTGCATCATCTGGAGGGCGGGCAGGGCGAAGTGATGCAAGTCGCTGCCGCTCACTCGCTGGCACTGGGTTTCTTTCCGCGCTGGATCGCGCAACTGCGCAATGAAGGTTTGAACATTGCCACGCGACTGGTCGCGACCAACGTCGGCGATGCGGTGCATGCGCTGCGTGAGGGTGGCTGCGATCTGATGCTGGCGTTCTACGACCCGGACGCGGCGATGCAGATGGACCCGGAAATTTTCCCCTCGCTGCATTTGGGCCAGACCGAGATGCTGCCGGTGTGCGCGGCGGATGCCGAGGGCAAGCCGCTGTTCGATCTGGAAGGGGAAGCGAGTGTGCCGTTGCTTGCTTACAGCGCCGGTGCTTTTCTCGGGCGCTCGGTGAACGGCTTGCTGCGTCAGCGGCAGGTGCGCTTTACCACTATTTATGAAACCGCGATGGCGGACAGTTTGAAGAGCATGGCGCTGGAAGGGTTGGGCATTGCCTGGGTGCCGCAACTCAGCGTGCGTGCGGAATTGGCGCGTGGCGAACTGGTGGTCTGCGGCGGCCCGCAATGGCATGTGCCGCTGGAGATTCGCCTTTACCGCTGCGCCTTGGTGCGCAAAGCCAACGTCCGCCTGCTGTGGCGCAAGCTTGAAGGCGGTGCGGCTGGCGGTGCGTGATGTCCGTGCAGCCGCCGTGTCGCGGAAAAATGCGTTCAGGGAACATTGCTCAAAAAGTTACTGATCCTTGCCCGATTCGCTTCGGTGAAGGTGTGGCAGTTGCCGACCAACAATTTCGGGTTCGGGATCATGTAACTTTCACACCACCAACCGCCTCGGTAGAACACTTCAGAATTTTCATGCAGGGCGTCTAGCGTGTGGCCAATTTCATGTCCGACATTGGCTGCTGACTTGAGAGATGCAATGGCCGCTTGTTGCCCAGTTCCGGCAAGGCCAGCGACACGATCATTTAGAGCGCTTTTGGTCAGTAGAATGAATTTTGTAGTTCGTGTGGACGGAAGATTTTTTTCGACTTTATAGTCGTGCGTGCGATCCCTCCACTTTTTCATAGTGACTAGCTCGTCTTCATTCATATACGCAAAGTCAGTATAAGTCGGCTGATTGCGTATAAATTGAACTGATACGCGGCGTCCCGTAACGCCCTCCAGTTCCTTGACCATAGGCAGGAAATGTTCGGTAAATATCTCCGACTGTGGCTGGGTTACATCGTCGTGGATGAAGGCGTGGATGAATATCGGTATTTTCCCCCCAAGCGGCGCAGCAAGCGACCTGGCTAGCGTCTTGTGTTGTTCAGCTGGCCATGGAGTGTCATCGATAGCGACCGTGGCTTGAGTCATCGTAGTCATGAACAGGCTGCCAAGCAGCGCACATGTGATTGTTAATATATTTGGCATTTTAGTTGTTTTCGAAGTGGAAATGTTTGGATGAATTAGATGTGTGCCTCGTTGTAAGGCAGGGTCAGATTATTAGCGTGTTAGTGTTTGTTTGTGCAGTCTTTATATGTGTCAGTGAATGTTCTGTTATCAAGTATTGCAGTATGGATAGTTGTTTTTATGTTGGGCGTTATTTGATGTTTGTAATGCTTAATATTTGCAGGCGGCCTTGCGCCGTTAATGCCGAGCTGAAACGGTTTGCAGAGGCTGGCGCGCTGACTTGAAAGTCAGCAAAAACAGAAAAAGAGCCGCTAAGACAGATGGTCGTCGAAGGGGCTGTTTATTGCTTTCTTTGCGGTATACTGCGCGGCCTTCGGCCGGCACGTCCGGCCATTTTTCGTACAATCAAGCCACGCAACCTGCGTGGCTTGTTGTTTTATGACGCGCCTGCGGGCGCTCCAGAGAGAAGAGGCGCGACGATGAGTGCACTGGTTGGCGTGATCATGGGCTCCAAGTCCGATTGGTCCACCCTTAGCCACACCGCCGATATGCTGGAAAAGCTCGGCATCCCGTACGAGGTCAAAGTGGTCTCTGCCCACCGTACCCCGGATCTGCTGTTCCAGTACGCCGAAGAGGCTGAAAGCCGCGGCATCGAGGTGATTATCGCCGGTGCCGGTGGCGCAGCCCACTTGCCAGGCATGTGTGCGGCCAAGACCCACCTGCCGGTGCTCGGTGTGCCGGTGCAGTCGGCCATGCTCTCGGGCGTCGACTCGCTGCTGTCCATCGTGCAGATGCCAGCGGGCATTCCGGTCGCCACTCTGGCTATCGGCAAGGCCGGCGCGATCAACGCCGCGCTGCTCTCGGCGAGCATCCTTGGCGCCAAGCATCCGCAGTTCCACGCGGTACTGAAAACCTTCCGTGCCGAGCAGACAGACAGCGTCCTGGACAATCCAGACCCACGTATTGCCTGAGGTTGTTGAGATGAAGATCGGTGTAATCGGTGGCGGCCAGTTGGGTCGCATGTTGGCCCTGGCGGGCACTCCGCTGGGCATGAACTTCGCTTTCCTCGACCCTGCGCCGGACGCTTGCGCCGCGGCGCTGGGCGAACACCTGCGGGCCGATTACGGCGATCAGGATCATCTGCGCCAACTGGCCGATGAAGTCGATCTGGTGACCTTCGAGTTCGAAAGTGTTCCAGCGGAAACCGTGGCATTCCTGTCGCAATTCGTTCCGGTTTATCCGAGCGCCGACGCCCTGCGCATCGCTCGCGATCGCTGGTTCGAAAAGAGCATGTTCAAGGATCTGGGCATCCCGACCCCGGCCTTCGCCGACATTCAATCGCAAGCCGATCTGGATGCTGCCGTGGCTTCGATCGGTCTGCCGGCCGTGCTGAAAACCCGCACTCTGGGTTATGACGGTAAGGGCCAGAAAGTCCTGCGCAAGCCGGAAGACGTGGTCGACACCTTCGCCGAACTGGGCAGCGTCTCCTGCCTGCTGGAAGGCTTTGTGCCGTTCACCGGTGAAGTCTCGTTGATCGCCGTGCGCGCTCGTGATGGCGAAACCAAGTTCTATCCGCTGGTACACAATACCCACGACAGCGGCATCCTCAAGCTGTCCGTTGCCAGCACCGATCACCCGTTGCAGGCGTTGGCCGAAGACTACTCGAGCCGTGTGCTCAAGCAGCTCGACTACGTCGGCGTGATGGCGTTCGAGTTCTTTGAAGTCGACGGTGGCTTGAAAGCCAACGAAATCGCCCCGCGCGTGCACAACTCCGGGCACTGGACCACCGAAGGCGCCGAGTGCAGCCAGTTCGAAAACCATCTGCGCGCCGTTGCCGGCCTGCCGTTGGGTTCGACGGCCAAGGTCGGCGAGAGCGCAATGCTCAACTTCATCGGCGTTGTGCCGCCGGTTGAGAAGGTCATCGCCATCGAAGATTGTCATCTGCATCACTACGGCAAAGCCTTCAAGGCCGGGCGCAAGGTCGGTCACGCCAACCTGCGCTGCGCCGACATGGCCACGCTGCAGGCGCAGATCGTCAAGGTCGAAGCGCTGATCGCCGAGTAATTCAGTTTCATGTGTCTGCGGCGGAACCATTCAGGGGCCGCCGTTCTCTCATGGCAGGATGCCAAAGTCTGACTAGGCTTCGCATATCTACTACTGAGAGGGAATTGCCATGGGAATTATCGGAACCATCTTTATCGGCTTGATCGTCGGCCTGCTGGCTCGGTTCCTGAAACCGGGCGATGACAGCATGGGCTGGATCATGACCATCCTGCTCGGTATCGGCGGTTCGTTGGCGGCCACTTATGGCGGCCAGGCTCTGGGCATTTATCAGGCGGGCGAGGGCGCAGGCTTCCTCGGCGCACTGGTCGGTGCAGTCGTGTTGCTGGTGATCTACGGCCTGATCAAAAAGAACTGATCCAAAGCGACAAAGTCCTCTCTGCCAACGCGGCAGGGAGGGCTAGAATGCTCGGCGATTCAACGTTCATTCCCTTCTATACCGAGCACCTTCATGCGCCGTCTTCTGTTGACTCTCCTTTTCCTGGGCAGCGGTTTGGCCCACGCCGGCGAACTGCCGGAAACCGACTGGCTCGAACTGATGCCCAAGTCGGATCAAAAGGCCCTCGAGGCCATGCCTGAAATCGACCACAACTCCCCGGAAGCCACCGGCACCTTCACCGAGAAGGGCGGGATGAAGCAGGCCAAAGGTCTGCCGGCGGTGATGTATTCGACCAAAACCGTGGCGTCGATGAACGACAAACACATCCGCATCGGTGGTTACCCGGTGCCGCTGGAGTCTGACGCCAAGGGCCGCAGCACGTTGTTCTTCCTCGTGCCGTATCCGGGCGCGTGCATCCACGTGCCGCCACCGCCACCGAATCAACTGGTGCTGGTGCGTTATCCGAAGGGCTTGAAGCTGGACGATATCTACACGCCGCTGTGGGTGACCGGCACGCTGAAAGTCGAGAAGGTCAGCAATGACCTGGCTGACGCAGCGTATGCGCTGGAAGCCGATAAGGTGCGGGTGGTGCAGGAATCTGATCTCTAAAGCAAAAGATCGCAGCCTTCGGCAGCTCCTACAGGGATATGCATTCCAATGCAGGAGCTGCCGAAGGCTGCGATCTTTTGATCTTAAAGCGGTTTGCTGGCGACACTGACGCCCATGGTATGGCTCGCACCCGGCGCGAGCGTGACGATGTCATCCATCACGTTCGCCGTCTCGATGCACAGCATGCGCTGCCAGCCATCGTTATCCATGTCAGCAAGCGCCGCCGCGCGATCGATCCACGGGTTCCAGATCACTGCCGTGCGCGAGCCGGTGGCGGTCAGCACAATGTGCCGCTTCCAGGTCGGGTCGACGATGCTCAGTTGTGGTGGAGCGTCGAGGTAGATGCGGTCGGTCTCACCGGCAAACTGCAGGTCACCTTGCTGACGGTTGGTTTTCCAGTCATCCAGCGTCTCGATGTAATTCAAGCCATCGACGCCATCGACGTGCACGTTGCGCACATCGCTGACCGCGAAATAGGTGTGCAGCGCCTGGCTCAGGCTGACGGTGTCACTGCCACGGTTGTGGCTGGTCAGGCTGAAACTCAGCTGTTCGGACAAATGCAGGGTCAGGGTCAAATCGACCTGATGCGGCCAGTCCGGCAGGCCGCCTTCGGGATAGGGCAGTTTGAACTCGACCTTGACGCCGTCAGCCTCTGATTCGATGCCACCCAACTCCCAATCCATCGCCCGCACCAGACCGTGCGCGGGTGCCGGTTGCTCACCGGTGTACATGGCCTGCACGCTCTGCGGGTTGCGTTCGAACTTGCCGAACCACGGCCAGCACACCGGCACGCCGGCGCGGATGCTCTTGCCAGTCTTGAACACCGCCTTATCGTTGAGCCAGATGATCGGCGGCTGGCCATCGATCTGATAACTGAGGATGTGCGCGCCTTGCTGGGCCACCAGCACTTCGGCCTGACCGTGGCGGATCCGCCAGCAGTTCAGTTCATCCAGTTTCACGGCTTCAACGTTGGGCGTGTTCATCGGACAGCTCTCAATCAGTAACAAGGACAACTATCGACCGTAAAACGGCCGCGAGGTTTAGCGCGCGCGTGGCGGCACCGAGCGGGTGCGACCGCTGCCGTCGATGGCGACGAAGACGAAAACCGCTTCGGTCACTTTACGCCACTCGCTGGACAGCGGGTCATCGCTCCACACTTCGACCATCATCTGGATCGAGCTGCGGCCGATTTCCAGGGTCTGCGTATAGAAGGACAATTGTGCGCCGACAGCGACCGGGACGAGGAACGCCATGCGGTCGATGGCAACGGTAGCGACGCGGCCACCGGCAACACGGCTGGCCATCGCGGTGCCGGCCAAATCCATCTGCGCCACCAGCCAGCCGCCGAAAATATCGCCAAAGCCGTTGGTTTCGCGCGGAAGTGCGGTGATTTGCAAGGCCAGGTCGCCTTGCGGGATCGGATCTTCTTGTTCGAGCTCTATCATGCCGAGGGTGCCTCTGACCCGTGACTCATCGTTGGTATTGCTGGTGGTAGCCGTCTTCGGGAAAAACGATTCAGCACCGAACATACTACGTTCGTCACGTTTTCCATCAGGCGCCTAAGGAGAAACTCTGCGAAACCGGCTAATCCCGAGCAAAGGCCGGGCCAACGACGTTTTCGCACAGCAACCCCCTACAAACCGGAGCAGGTTGCGAGTATATCGGTCGGTAGACTCCACGACGACCATCGGGTTCTGATTTTGACCGTCAAATACGCGCCTCTATGTGCTTTTTCGAACAATTTGCTATGGTGCCGAACCTGCCCAAGCCACCGCCAGCGTTGTTGTGGCGGCAGATCCGACTATAAGAGAAGCCCTTGCCATGACCACAGCGCCTTCGAGCCTCGCGCAGCCCGAGCAACCCGCACGACCGTTGACCCGCAATGACTACAAGACTTTGTCGCTGTCCGCCCTCGGTGGCGCGCTGGAGTTCTACGATTTCATCATCTTCGTCTTCTTCGCCACCGTGGTTGGCAAGCTGTTCTTTCCGGCCGACATGCCCGAGTGGCTGCGTCTGATGCAGACCTTCGGCATCTTCGCCGCCGGCTACCTCGCGCGGCCGTTGGGCGGCATCGTCATGGCGCACTTCGGCGATCTGCTGGGGCGCAAGAAGATGTTCACCCTGAGCATTTTCATGATGGCCGTGCCGACCCTGATCATGGGTCTGCTGCCTACATACGCACAGATCGGCATGTGGGCGCCGATTCTGCTGCTGGTGATGCGCGTGATTCAGGGCGCGGCCATCGGTGGGGAAGTGCCGGGCGCGTGGGTCTTCGTTTCCGAACACGTCCCGCAAAAGCACATGGGTTACGCCTGCGGCACCCTCACCAGCGGCCTGACCGCCGGCATCCTGCTCGGCTCGCTGGTCGCCACCGCGATCAACAGCATTTATACGCCTGCCGAAGTGTCCGATTACGCCTGGCGGATCCCGTTCCTGCTCGGCGGTGTGTTCGGCCTGTTCTCGGTTTACCTGCGCCGCTGGCTGCACGAAACCCCGGTGTTCGCCGAACTGCAACAACGTAAAGCCTTGGCTGAAGAAGTGCCGCTGCGTGCGGTGCTGCGCGACCATCGCGGCGCGATTGCAATCTCGATGCTGCTGACCTGGTTGCTCTCCGCCGGCATCGTCGTGGTCATTCTGATGACCCCGACCGTGCTGCAAACCGTTTATCACTTCACCCCGACCGAGTCGCTGCAGTCGAACAGCCTGGCGATCGTGTTCCTGAGCGTCGGCTGCATCATTTCCGGCGCGCTGGCGGATCGCTTTGGTGCCGGCCGCGTGTTTGTGTTCGGTTGCCTGGGCCTGCTGATCAGCTCGTGGACGTTCTATCACAGCCTCGCCGATCACCCGAACTGGCTGTTCCCGCTGTATGCGCTGACTGGTTTCCTGGTCGGCACCATTGGTGCGGTGCCGTATGTGATGGTGAAAGCGTTTCCGCCGGTGGTGCGCTTCAGCGGGTTGTCGTTCTCGTACAACGTGGCTTACGCGATCTTTGGCGGTTTGACGCCGATGGTGGTGAGTTTGCTGCTGAAGGAAAGCGCGATGGGGCCTGCCTACTATGTGGCGGTGCTGTGCGCGATGGGGATGCTGGTGGGGGCGTGGCTCTGGAAGAAGGGGCGCTGATTTTCCCTCCCGCCTGATCGTTCCCACGCTCCGCGTGGGAATGCATCCCGTGACGCTCCGCGTCACCTCTCAAATGCGGACGCAGAGCGTCCATGGCGGCGTTCCCACGCAGAGCGTGGGAACGATCTGTCGCGACATGCTGGCCTTTCATCCAATTGTCATATTTCAGCCATAGAGTGTTCACACGGCCTGCTGATACTTGGCCCCGACTTAACACACCCTATCTGCTAGGAGTAAGGCATGAAACTGAAGCGTTTGATGGCGGCAATGACTTTTGTCGCTGCTGGCGTTGCGACTGCCAACGCGTTCGCCGCTGTTGACCCTGCTATCCCGAGCTACACCAAGACCACTGGTGTGTCGGGCAACCTGTCCAGCGTCGGCTCCGATACCCTGGCCAACCTCATGACCCTCTGGGCTGAGAACTACAAAAAAGAATACCCGAACGTAAACATCCAGATTCAGGCCGCTGGCTCCGCCACTGCGCCACCTGCGCTGACTGAAGGCACCTCCAACCTGGGCCCGATGAGCCGCAAGATGAAGGACACCGAACTGGCTGCTTTCGAGCAGAAGTACGGCTACAAGCCAACCGCTATCCCGGTGGCTGTGGATGCCTTGGCCGTATTCGTGCACAAGGATAACCCGATCCAGCACCTGACCATGGAACAGGTTGATGCGATCTTCTCGTCGACCCGTCTGTGCGGCGCCAAAGCCGACGTGAAAACCTGGGGCGACCTGGGCGTGACCGGCGACCTGGCCAACAAG
Source organism: Pseudomonas rustica (assembly GCF_049959085.1). Taxonomy (NCBI): domain Bacteria; kingdom Pseudomonadati; phylum Pseudomonadota; class Gammaproteobacteria; order Pseudomonadales; family Pseudomonadaceae; genus Pseudomonas; species Pseudomonas rustica. The sequence continues at coordinate 5,765,410 of NZ_CP188200.1, forward strand.
CCAGTGCAGCTGTTCGGTCGTAACTCGGTATCCGGCACCTACGGCTACTTCAAAGAAGAAGCCCTGTGCAAAGGCGACTACAAACCAAACGTTAACGAACAACCAGGTTCGGCGTCGGTTGTGCAGTCGATCAGCTCCTCGCTGAACGGCATCGGTTACTCGGGCATCGGCTACAAAACCGCTAGCGTGAAAACCGTTGCTCTGGCCAAGAAGGGCGGCACTGACTTCATCGAAGACACCGAAGAAAACGCCCTGAACGGCAAGTACCCGCTGTCGCGTTTCCTCTACGTGTACGTCAACAAAGCCCCGAACAAGCCTCTGGCTCCGCTGGAAGCTGAGTTCGTGAAACTGGTGCTGTCGAAACAGGGCCAGGAAGTTGTGGTGAAAGACGGCTACATCCCGCTGCCAGCCAAGGTTGCTGCAAAAGCACTGGCTGACCTCGGTCTGCAAGAAGGCGGCGCTGAAGTCGCAAAGAAGTAACCCCGTAGATCCGGGCTAATCCCCGGATCTGCAGGAACCCCTGTAGGAGCTGTCGAGTGAAACGAGGCTGCGATCTTTTGATCTGGCCTCTGACTGCAAGATCAAAAGATCGCAGCCTCGGTTCCCTCGTCAGCTCCTACACAGGTTTCAAACGTTTCCGTTACAGCAGGTTTCAGGCGGGCCCCACAGGACACCGCGAACCTTCGAATTCTTCGATCCTCCTCCAGTACCCGCTGGCGGTGGATTTGGTGCGTCACTGCATTGTCATCTTTCTGTCATACAGGATCGCTAGGGTGTGCGCATGAATGATCTGGCCAATTCCCCAATGACTACGACTTCCCCTCCCAAGCGCATTGATTTCAATACGCCTGAGCTGCAACGCAAGCGCCGCATTCGCGCGCTCAAGGATCGCTTCACCCGTTGGTACGTCCTCGTTGGCGGCCTGGCGGTGCTGGCAGCCATCACCCTGATCTTCTTCTTCCTCGCCTACGTGGTTGCGCCGCTGTTCAAGGGTGCCGACCTGACCGCGAAAGATGCGATCACCCCGGCCTGGATGCAGGACGCCGGCAAGCCGCTGATGATTTCGCTCGAAGAGCAGAATCAGGTGGCCATGCGCGTGTCCGACAAGGGTCAGGCGCTGTTCTTTGATATCGACAGTGGCGCTGAATTGAAGCGCGTCGATCTGCCGGTTCCGGCCGGCACCACCGTGACCTCGCTGGGTGAAGATCAGCCGGGTCATCCGTTGGTGGCCGTGGGCCTGTCCAACGGTCAGGCGCTGGTGTTCCGTCACACCTATAAAGTCAGCTACCCCGATGGCAAGAAAACCATCACCCCGGCCATCGAATATCCGTACGGCGAGACGCCGATCGCGCTGAACGAAAGCGGCGGTGCGCTGGAGCACGTCAGCCTGAACGCCACCGACACCACGCTGATGCTGGTGGGCTCGACCGGTTCGCAGCTGAATGTTCTGTCGCTGACCAGCGAAGAAAACATGATGACCGGCGAAGTCACCAACGAGCAGAAGCGTATCGATCTGCCGCAGATGACCGAGTCGGTGAAAAACATCTTCGTCGACCCACGCCAGCAATGGCTGTACGTGGTCAACGGGCGTGCTCAGGCCGACGTGTTCAGCCTGCGCGACAAGAGCCTCAACGGTCGCTACAAACTGCTCGAAGACGGCGACGCTGAAGTCACCGCTTCCACTCAGTTGGTCGGTGGTATCTCGCTGATCATTGGCGACTCCAAGGGTGGTCTGGCCCAGTGGTTCATGGCGCGTGACCCGGATGGCGAGCAGCGTCTGAAGCAGATTCGCACCTTCCAGATGGGCACCACGCCGATCGTTGAAATCACCGCTGAAGAGCGTCGCAAAGGCTTCCTCGCGCTGGATGCCAGCGGCAAGCTCGGCGTGTTCCACAGCACCGCGCACCGCACGCTGTTGGTCGATCAAGTGGTAGAAGGTCAGGGCCTGTTCGGTCTGTCGCCACGCGCCAACCGCGTGATCGTCGAAGCCGGCGGCAAGCTGCAACCGCTGCTGCTCGACAACCCGCACCCGGAAGTGTCGTGGAGCGCGCTGTGGAGCAAGGTCTGGTACGAGAACTACGACGAGCCTAAATACGTCTGGCAATCGACTGCGGCCAACACCGATTTCGAACCGAAACTGAGTCTGTCGCCACTGACCTTCGGCACCCTGAAAGCCGCGTTCTACGCAATGCTGCTGGCCGCGCCGCTGGCGGTTGCTGCTGCAATCTACACCGCGTACTTCATGGCCCCGGGCATGCGCCGCAAGGTCAAACCGGTGATCGAGCTGATGGAAGCGATGCCGACGGTAATCCTCGGTTTCTTCGCCGGTCTGTTTTTGGCGCCGTATGTGGAAGGGCATTTGCCGGGCATTTTCAGCCTGCTGATGTTGTTGCCGATTGGGATTCTGGTCGCCGGTTTCACCTTCAGCCGCCTGCCTGAATCGATCCGCCTGAAAGTCCCGGACGGTTGGGAAAGTGCGCTGCTGATCCCGGTGATTCTGTTCGTCGGCTGGCTGTCGCTGTACATGAGCCCGTTCATGGAGAACTGGTTCTTCGGCGGCGACATGCGCATGTGGATCTCCCACGACCTCGGCATCACCTACGACCAGCGCAACGCACTGGTGGTCGGTCTGGCCATGGGCTTCGCGGTCATCCCGAACATCTACTCGATTGCTGAAGACGCCGTGTTCAGTGTGCCTCGCGGCCTGACCCTCGGCTCGCTGGCCCTCGGTGCCACACCGTGGCAGACCATGACCCGCGTGGTGATCCTGACTGCCAGCCCGGGGATTTTCTCGGCGCTGATGATCGGCATGGGCCGTGCGGTCGGCGAAACCATGATCGTGTTGATGGCCACCGGTAACACCCCGGTCATGGAAATGAACCTGTTCGAAGGCCTGCGCACCCTGGCCGCCAACGTCGCGGTGGAAATGCCCGAGTCGGAAGTCGGCGGCAGCCACTACCGCGTGCTGTTCCTCTCGGCGCTGGTGCTGCTGTTGTTCACCTTCGTCATGAACACCCTGGCAGAACTGATTCGTCAGCGTCTGCGCAAGAAATACTCGTCGCTTTAAGCAAAGGTAGAAGTCTGTGAAACAGAACTCCCTGAAAGGATGGTTCAAGAGCGGCGCCCCGGGCGTCTGGATCAGCGGTGGCGCGGTGTCCATCGCGGTCATCATGACCATTGGCCTGTTGGCAGTGATTGCCGTGCGCGGTCTGGGTCACTTCTGGCCGGCGGATCTGGTGCATGCCAGCTACGACGTGCCGGGTCAGGCCCAGCATCTGGTCGTTGGCGAAGTGGTACAGAAAGAAGAAGTGCCACGTGCTCGTCTGAAGAGCGCCGGTTTGCCGGTGCCGGACGTTGGCCCGGAATTCATGACCCGCGAGCTGATCAAGGTCGGCAACCGTGACTTGAACGGCAACGACTTCACCTGGATCGTCGGCGACTGGCTGACCAACCAGACCACGCCGCCCGAGTTGATGGCGATCGAACGTCGCGAGTGGGGCAACTTCTACGGCTACCTGGTCAACGTCAAACAGGATGGCAAGGTTATCGCCGAGGGCGAGGCTGCCTGGCCTGAACTGCAAGCGCGGATCAACCGGGTAAACGGTCTGGCGGCACAGCTGAAGTCGCTGGAAAAAACCGACATCGGTGCGATCAACGCCGGGCTGGAACGCATCCGTCTGCACGGTCGCAAACTGGAACTGGAAGGCAAGCTCGACGCCACCGCACAAGCGGACATGGAGTCCGAGCGTGCCGAACTGAACGCGCGTTATCAGGACATCGAAGCGCGTCTGGCCGATCTGCATGCGCAGTTCAACCGTGATGCGCTGACCGCTCGTGATGCCAACGGCAAAGAGATTGAAATCGGTTTGGGCAAAGTGGTTCACGCCTACCAGCCGAACGCGATGAGCACGTTCACCAAAGTCGGTTTCTACTTCAGCAAGATCTGGGAATTCCTTTCGGATGACCCGCGTGAAGCGAACACCGAAGGCGGGATTTTCCCGGCGATCTTCGGCACCGTGATGATGACCCTGATCATGGCGATGATCGTCACCCCGTTCGGCGTGCTGGCAGCGGTGTACCTGCGTGAATACGCCAAACAGAACACCCTGACGCGGATCATCCGTATCGCGGTGAACAACCTTGCCGGCGTTCCGGCGATCGTTTACGGCGTGTTCGGTCTGGGCTTCTTCGTTTACGTACTCGGTGGTTCGGTCGACCGTTTGTTCTTCCCGGAAGCACTGCCGGCACCGACCTTCGGTACACCGGGTTTGCTCTGGGCCTCGTTGACCCTGGCGCTGCTGGCGGTGCCGGTGGTGATCGTGGCGACCGAGGAAGGTCTGGCGCGTATTCCGCGTACCGTGCGTGAAGGCTCGTTGGCCCTCGGCGCGACCAAGGCTGAAACCTTGTGGAAGATCGTGATCCCGATGGCCAGCCCGGCAATGATGACCGGCATGATCCTCGCCGTGGCCCGCGCCGCCGGTGAAGTGGCGCCGCTGATGCTGGTGGGTGTGGTGAAACTGGCGCCGTCGCTGCCGGTGGATGGCAACTACCCGTACCTGCACCTCGATCAGAAGATCATGCACCTGGGCTTCCACATTTATGACGTCGGCTTCCAGAGCCCGAACGTCGAGGCGGCCCGCCCGCTGGTGTACGCCACGGCGCTGTTGCTGGTGCTGGTGATCGCCACGTTGAACCTGTCGGCGGTGTATATCCGCAACCACCTGCGCGAAAAATACAAAGCACTGGATAGCTAAAGCCATTAGCCACAAGCGGCAAGCTACAAGCCGCTTTTGCTCAAACTTGCAGCTTGCAGCTAGAAGCTCGCAGCTACGAACGGAGTGAGAACCATGCAGCACGAAGCACATACCCACGGCATCAACATGTCCGCCCTGGGCCGCGACAAGCAGAGCCTCAACCTCGAACAGGAAACCGTGGCCATCGAAGTACCGGGCCTGAGCCTGTACTACGGCGACAAACAAGCGCTGTTCGACGTCAGCATGAACATTCCGAAACAGCGCGTGACTGCCTTCATCGGCCCGTCCGGCTGCGGTAAATCGACACTGCTGCGCACCTTCAACCGCATGAACGATCTGGTTGACGGTTGCCGCGTAGAAGGCGCGATCAACCTGTACGGCAACAACATCTATCGCAAAGGCGAAGACGTTGCCGAACTGCGTCGTCGCGTCGGCATGGTGTTCCAGAAGCCGAACCCGTTCCCGAAAACCATCTACGAAAACGTCGTGTACGGCCTGCGCATTCAGGGCATCAACAAGAAGCGCATCCTCGACGAAGCGGTCGAGTGGGCGCTGAAAGGCGCGGCACTGTGGGATGAGGTCAAAGACCGTCTGCACGAGTCGGCACTCGGCCTGTCCGGTGGTCAGCAACAACGTCTGGTGATCGCCCGTACCATCGCGGTTGAGCCGGAAGTGCTGCTGCTCGACGAACCGTGCTCGGCACTCGACCCGATCTCGACGCTGAAAGTCGAAGAGCTGATCTACGAGCTGAAATCCAAGTTCACCATCGTCATCGTCACGCACAACATGCAACAGGCCGCGCGGGTTTCGGATTACACGGCGTTCATGTACATGGGCAAACTGGTGGAGTTCGGCGACACCGATACCCTGTTCACCAATCCGGCGAAGAAGCAGACCGAAGACTACATCACGGGGCGGTACGGCTAGCCGTACAGCCGCAAGCTTGAAGCTGCAAGCGGCAAGTCAAAGCGGTTCAGCGTAACGACAAATTTCAGCTTGCAGCTTGTAGCTTGCAGCTCTTGGTTAAAGCTTTTGCGGAGCGAACACAATGATTTCTAAGGAAGGCCTTACCCATCACATCTCTGCGCAGTTCAACGCTGAGCTTGAGGAAGTGCGCAGCCACCTCCTGGCCATGGGCGGGCTGGTCGAGAAGCAGGTCAACGACGCGGTGACCGCGCTGATCGAGGCCGACTCCGGTCTGGCTCAGCAGGTGCGCGAGATCGATGACCAGATCAACCAGATGGAACGCAACATCGACGAAGAATGCCTGCGCATTCTCGCCCGTCGTCAGCCGGCGGCGTCCGACTTGCGTTTGATCATCAGCATCTCCAAGTCGGTGATCGACCTGGAGCGCATCGGTGACGAAGCAACCAAGATTGCCCGCCGCGCAATTCAGCTGTGCGAAGAAGGTGAAGCGCCGCGCGGTTACGTCGAGGTTCGCCACATTGGCGACCAGGTGCGCAATATGGTGCGCGATGCGCTGGACGCGTTCGCCCGTTTCGACGCCGATCTGGCGTTGTCGGTGGCGCAGTACGACAAGATTATCGACCGCGAATACAAAACCGCCCTGCGTGAGCTGGCGACTTACATGATGGAAGATCCGCGCTCTATCTCGCGCGTGTTGAGCATCATCTGGGTGCTGCGTTCGCTGGAGCGCATCGGCGACCACGCGCGCAACATCTCCGAGCTGGTGATTTACCTGGTGCGCGGCACCGACGTGCGTCACATGGGCCTCAAGCGCATGAAGGAAGAAGTTCAAGGCACAAGCGGCGAAACCGCTAATGTTCCGGACGTTGCTGACGATAAGTAAGATTGCCTGAGTAAAGCGCCCGGCCCTTTGGCCGGGCGTTTTCGTTTACAGCTTTCGATAAAAAAGCAGCACCCGCGAACGAAAAGTCCCGGCGTGACTGAAGAGTTTTGGCAATGTGCCATCAGCCAGCGTTATGCTTGCCGGGATTTTAATAGGGGTGTTGGATGAGCAAGATCAGTGTGTTGGTCGTGGACGACGCGTCGTTCATTCGTGACCTGGTGAAAAAGTGCCTGCGCAATTACTTCCCGGGGATCCGCACCGAGGACGCCATCAACGGCAAAAAGGCTCAGGCCATGCTGACCAAGGAAGCGTTCGACCTGGTGCTGTGCGACTGGGAAATGCCGGAAATGTCCGGCCTCGAACTGCTGACCTGGTGCCGCGAGCAAGACAACCTGAAAACCATGCCCTTCATCATGGTCACCAGCCGTGGCGATAAAGAGAACGTGGTGCAGGCGATTCAGGCCGGCGTTTCCGGCTACGTCAGCAAACCGTTCACCAACGAGCAACTGCTGACCAAGGTCAAACAGGCCCTGAACAAAATCGGCAAGCTCGACGCCCTGATGAACAGCGCCCCGACCAAGATGAATTCGGCATTCGGCAACGATTCCCTGAGCGCATTGACCGGCGGTAAAGCGCCCGTGGTTGCAGCACCTGCGCCAGCGGCTGCACCGGCGCGCGGTTTGCTCAACAGCCCGCCCGTCAAAGCACCTGCCGCTTCGGCAGCGCCAAGCGGTGGTCGTGGGCATGGCCAGTTGCGGCTGCCGAGCGGCACGCAGCAATGCGTGATCAAAGCGTTGAGCCTAAAAGAAGCGCTGCTGGTGGTGAAGCGCAGCGAGAACCTGCCGCAGATCCTCGACAGCGCGGTGCTCGATCTGGAGCAGGGCGACAATGCCGAGATCGCCCGCCTCAATGGCTATCTGCATGCCGTGGTCGCGCATGAGCAAAAGCCAGACAGCGAATGGCTGCAACTGACCTTCCGCTTTGTCGATCAGGACGCACAGAAGCTCGACTACATCTCCCGCCTGATCGCGCGTGGCACGGCGCAGAAGCACTTCATCCCCGGCGCGTGATCACAAGTTTCAGCCTGATCGTTCCCACGCTCTGCGTGGGAACGCCTCAACCGGACGCTCCGCGTGTCCTCGCTGCATGGGACGCGGAGCGTCCCTGGCGGCATCCCTACGCAGAGCGTGGGGACGATCAGCAATTACAGGGGATCGCATTCCAATGTAGGAGCTGCCGAAGGCTGCGATCTTTTGTTTTGCCTTTAGCCAAATTGAAACATCTGTCGACTCCCCCGGTCTGTTTCACCTGCTAGGCTCTTTTTAGGCCTTCCTTCGACAGACTCTTGCCCATGTTCGCGCGCCTGCTGTTTCTCTGTGGTCTCCTCCTGGCCTCTACCTCGGTTGTGGCCGTCACTGTCTACAAATCCACCGATGCCAACGGTGTGGTCTCGTACAGCGATCGCCCGAGCAAAGGCGCGAAGGAGTTCGTGTTTCAGGATCGCATGGTCGAGCACCTGGAGCGTCAGGTGTACCTCGATATCAAGAAGCAGAAGGGCGGTGACGTGGTGTTCGTGCGCAACGATCTGTACGCGCCGGTCGAGATCGCGCTGGCGTTTATTAGCCTGAGCAACGTGCGCGGTGCGCCGGCAAAAGCCATCCGTCGGGTGCTGCCGGCGCGCAGCAAAACCCGGATGGCGCTGTTGACGCCGATTACTCCCGGCCAACCGTTGCAATATTCGCCGCAGTTTCAATATTCCCTCGGCAACCCCGTTGGCGTCGCGCAGAGCTATCGCTATCCGCTGCCGTGGCGCGGCGGGCCGTTTCGCTTGAGTCAGGGCGCTGAGGGGCAGTACAGCCACTTCGGGCCGAAGAATCGTTACGCGATGGACATCGCCATGCCGGTGGGCACGCCAATCATCGCGGCGCGCGCGGGCGTTGTGGTGAAAGTCGAAAACTCACAGAGCGGTCGCGGCACCGACCCGTCCGGCAACTTCGTGCGCGTGTTGCACAATGACGGGACGATGGGTGTGTACCTGCATTTGAAGCAAGGTTCGGTGAGCGTCAGGGAAGGGCAGCAGGTGACGGTCGGCAGTCCGTTGGCGCTGTCCGGCAACACCGGCAACAGCAGCGGCCCGCATTTGCACTTTGTGGTGCAGCGCAACACGGGGCAGGGGCTGGTATCGATTCCGTATCAGTTCAACCAGCCACTGGGCGCGTTGCCCAACTTTGCGTTGGGCAAACAGTGAACCTTTAAAAGCAAAAGATCGCAGCCTGCGGCAGCTCCTACATGAGAATGTGGTTTCCTGTAGGAGCTGCCGAAGGCTGCGATCTCTTAACAGGCAATGCAGTTTCCCGCCTAGCCATCAATCCAGCATCAACACCTTCGCCAGCACAATCTTCGGGCCTTTCATTTTTTTGATAATGATCCGCAGGCCTTCGACTTCCAGCACTTCTTCCTCCTCCGGCACGCGGTTGAGGGTTTCATAGACCAGGCCGGCGAGGGTCTCCGCTTCGATGTGATCGAGGTCGATGCCGAGCAGACGCTCCACCTTGAACAACGGCGTGTCGCCACGCACCAGCAGCTTGCCCGGCTGATAGGCGAGGATGCCGCGTTCAGCCTTGCGGTGTTCGTCCTGAATGTCGCCGACGAGCACTTCCAGCACGTCTTCCATGGTCAGGTAGCCGATGATGTTGCCGTCAGCCTCCTCGACCACGGCGAAGTGCGAGCCGCCCTTGCGGAACTGCTCCAGCAACTGCGACAGCGGCATATGGCGCGACACGCGCTCCAGCGGACGAGTCAGTTCAGCCAGGTTGAACGACTCGGGAATGTGATCCAGCGCCGCCAGTTCCAGCAGCAGATCCTTGATGTGCAGCAGGCCGACGAACTCCTGACGCTCGCTGTCGTACACCGGATAACGGCTGAACTTGTGGCGACGGAACATCGCCAGAATTTCCTTCAGCGGCGCATTGAATTCCAGCGAGATCAGGTCTTCGCGGGAGTTGGCCCAGTCGACCACTTCCAGCTCGCCCATTTCCACCGCCGAGGCCAGCACACGCATGCCCTGGTCGCTGGGGTTCTGGCCACGGCTGGAGTGCAGAATCAGTTTCAGTTCTTCGCGGCTGTAATGGTGTTCGTGGTGCGGGCCGGGTTCGCCCTGGCCGGCGATGCGCAGAATCGCGTTGGCGCTGGCGTTGAGCAGGTAAATGGCCGGGTACATCGCCCAGTAGAACAGGTAAAGCGGCACCGCCGTCCACAGCGACAGCAGCTCCGGTTTGCGGATCGCCCACGACTTGGGGGCCAGCTCGCCGACGACGATGTGCAGGTACGAAATGATGAAGAACGCAGTGAAGAACGAGACGCCTTTGACGACCTCGGCCGATTGCACACCGACCGCGCTCAGCAGCGGCTCAAGAATGTGCGCGAATGCCGGCTCACCGACCCAGCCCAGGCCCAGGGAGGCGAGGGTGATACCGAGCTGACACGCCGAGAGGTACGCATCGAGCTGACTGTGTACGGTGCGCAGGATATGCCCGCGCCAGCCGTTCTGTTCAGCGATGGCCTCGACGCGGGTCGAGCGCAGTTTGACCATGGCGAATTCCGCCGCAACGAAAAAGCCGTTGAGCAAAACCAGGATCAGAGCAAATAGGATCATGCCGAAATCGGCAAATATTGTTGCGAGGGACAAGCCAGGGGAAGGGTCCATGATGGAGTTTTGCGGGTTCCGTATGATTCAAAAGAAGGTAAAAGCCGCGCCTGAAAGGCAGGCACAAGTCAGCCAATGTAGCGGCTGACCGGGCGATTGCCTAGTGGCGCGTGCCGGGCGGCATCATTCGCTGGCGCTGATCGCCCGTGCATGTGCCACCTGAGCCGGGGCGAAATGGCAGGTGAACGTGCTGCCGTGGCCGGGCACGCTGCTGATCTCCATCCGTGCACGGTGGCGCAGCAACACGTGTTTGACGATGGCCAGGCCCAGCCCGGTGCCGCCGGTGTTGGAGTTGCGGCTGGAGTCGACGCGGTAGAAACGTTCGGTCAGGCGCGGCAGGTGTTTGCTGTCTATGCCGATCCCGGAATCCTGCACGCTCAGGTGCGCGCCTTGATCGTCGCCCGACCAGCGAATGCGGATATTGCCCTCGGCCGGGGTGTACTTCACCGCGTTGAACACCAGATTGGAAAACGCGCTGCGCAACTCCGCCTCGCTGCCCTTGAGCAAAATGCTCGCATCGGCTTCGAGGGTGATGTGCTGGTTTTTCGCGCCGGACAATTGCTGCGCATCGCTTTTGATCGATTGCAGCAACATGTCGATCTGCACTGGCTGGTTGTCCGACGGGTAATCGGTGGCTTCCAGTTTCGCCAGCAGCAACAGGTCGTTGAGCAGCGTCTGCATGCGCCCGCCTTGTTGCTGCATTTGCTGCAGCGCTCGGCTCCAGCGCGGGTTCACCTCTTCGACGTTGTCGAGCAGGGTTTCCAGATAGCCGCAGATCACCGTCAGCGGTGTGCGCAGTTCGTGGGAAACGTTGGCGATGAAGTCTTTGCGCATCTGTTCCAGCTGATGGATGCGCGTGACGTCGCGCACCAGCATCAAGTGTTCATTGTTGCCGTAGCGGGTGATGTACAGCTGAATGCGCAGGCGATCATTGGTTGGCGAGGGGATTTCCAGTGGCTCGGCGTAGCTGTCTTGCTCGAAGTACTCCTTGAAGCGCGGATGGCGCACCAGGTTGGTCACCGGTTGGCCGCTGTCCTGCGGGGTCTTCAGACCAAGCAGGGTTTCCGCCGCGCGGTTCCACCATTCCAGATTGCCGTCGCTGTCGAGCATGATCACCGCGTCTTTCAGCGCGGCGGTGGATTCCTGAACCCGGTCGATCACCGCTTGCAGACGCCCGCGCACGCGTTGGTCGCGGCGTTGCAGGTGATAGATGCTGTCGAACACCTCACCCCACAGGCCATAGCCATCGGGCGGTGCTTCGTCGGGTTTGTGCAGGCGCAGCCATTCGTGCAGCCGCAGCAACTGCTTGAGCGTCCAGGCCAGATAAATACCCAGACCTGCAGCAAGGCTCCAGCCGTAATAGCCGGTGATCAGGCCGATCACCAGGCAGGCGGTGACCAGCAACAGCATGTGGCGAATCAGGGTGCCATGCCAGTTTTGATTCACGGAGCGTCCTTAACGCAGCTTCGAGTTTCAAGCCACAAGCTTCAAGCTAAAGCGGATCGGCTTCAACTTGCCGCTTGTAGCTAGACGCTTGCAGCTGCTGTTTTATGCCTTGGTGGAAAACCGGTAGCCAGTGCCGCGCACGGTTTGTACCAGATTTTCGTAGGCGTCGCCGAGTGCCTTGCGCAGGCGGCGGATGTGCACGTCAACGGTGCGCTCTTCAACATAGACGTTGCCGCCCCAGACCTGATCCAGCAACTGGCCACGGGTGTAGGCGCGTTCCTGGTGGGTCATGAAGAATTGCAGCAGACGGTATTCGGTCGGGCCCATCTCGGCCGGTTTGCCGTCGATGGTCACGCGGTGGCTGATCGGGTCGAGCAGCAAGCCACCGACTTCAATCGGCGCTTCGCCATCAGTCGGGCCGGCGCGGCGCAACACGGCTTTGAGGCGGGCGACCAGTTCACGCGGGGAAAACGGTTTGGTGATGTAGTCGTCGGCACCGACTTCCAGGCCCTGAATCTTGTTGTCCTCTTCGCCCTTGGCGGTGAGCATGATGATCGGGATATCCCCGGTCAGCTCGTCACGCTTGAGGCGGCGGGCCAGCTCGATGCCGGACGTGCCGGGCAGCATCCAGTCAAGCAGGATCAGATCCGGCTTGCGGTCGACAATGATGGCGTGCGCCTGCTGCGAGTTCTCTGCCTCGAGGCAGTCATAGCCGGCCATTTCCAACGCAACGGCGATCATTTCGCGAATGGGCGCTTCGTCGTCGACGATCAGAATGCTCCTGCCAACCATGCCTTAATCCTCTTGTCATTTAACTGTCTTGCGCCGCATTAGATAACGGAATTATTGCAGTCGTGTGACAGTATTTTAGTCGCCCGGCGATTGGCGCGATCCTGAACTAAGCTTTAAGTCCGAATCCTGACAACCACAAAAGAAGGTTTCCATGACTCAAATGACTGTTTCTTTCAAAGCGCTGATGCTTGCTGCTGCCCTCGCATTGCCATCGATGGCATTCGCCGCCGACCCGGCGATGGAAAAAGATGGCATGTACACCGATCACAAGGGCATGACCCTGTACACCTTCGCCAAGGACTCTGCGGGCAAGTCCATGTGCAATGACAAGTGCGCGACGAACTGGCCGCCGTTGATGGCTGCGGCGGGCGATAAGTCGATGGGTGACTGGACTGTCATCAAGCGTGACGACGGCAAGATGCAGTGGGCCTACCAAGGCATGCCGCTGTACACCTTCGTGATGGACAAAAAGGCCGGAGACATGACCGGTGACGGCAAAATGGACGGCGCCTGGAAAGTCGCCAAAGCCAAGTAACCGCAGTGCCTTTGTAGGAGCTGAGCTTGCTCGCGAAAGCGGTGTGTCAGTTAACGCATGTGCTGACTGATACGACGTCTTCGCGAGCAAGCTTTGCTCCTACAAGGTTCTATGTTTAGCGCAGTGCGTAATCCAGCACGATCCCGACGAATATCGCCAACCCGGCCCAATGGTTGTGCAAAAACGCCTTGAAGCAGCGCATCCGGTCGCGATCCCGCGTGTACCAGAATTCCCACGCGTAGCAACCGGCAGCGACCAGCAAACCAAGGTGAAACCACGTTCCCAACTCGAACTTCGACCCTGCCAGCAACAGGCAGCCCAACGACAACGCCTGCAAACTCAGGATGATCACCCGATCCGCTTCACCAAACAGAATCGCCGTCGACTTCACGCCAATCTTCAAATCGTCATCACGATCGGTCATCGCGTAATAGGTGTCGTAACCCACCGTCCACAGCAGATTAGCGATCCACAGCAGCCACGCCGCCGCCGGCAGCTCTCCCGTCTCCGCAGTGAACGCCATCGGCATGCCCCACGAGAACGCCGCGCCCAGCACCACTTGCGGGTAATAGGTGTAGCGCTTCATGAACGGGTAAGTGAACGCCAGCGCCAGACCGCCCAGCGACAACCAGATGGTCGGCGCGTTGGTGCACAGCACCAGCAGAAAACTCACGCCCATCAACAGCGCAAAGAACACCAGCGCTTCTTTCGAACTGATTCTGCCGGCCGCCAATGGCCGTTGCGCGGTGCGTTTGACGTGGCCGTCGACCTTGCGATCGGCCCAGTCGTTGATCACGCAGCCGCCGGCGCGGGTGAGGATTACGCCGAGGACAAAAATCACCACGTTGGCCAGCGATGGCGAGCCTTTGCCGGCAATCCACAGCGCCCACAGGGTCGGCCACAGCAGCAGGTAAATGCCGATCGGCTTGTCCATCCGGGTCAGCTGAATGAAATCCCAGGCGCGCGGGTTCAAACGGTTCAGGGACTTGAGCAGGCTCTGATACATCAGCAGTTCTCCGGATGGGCGCGGACGGTGCGCCACAGGCTCGGCAGGAAGATTTCCGCGACCAGCACGCTCAGCGCGCCACGGTCGAAACGCGAACGACGGCCCCACAGTGCGGGCGCCTTGGCGGCGGGCGGCAGCCATGCTTCAGGGTAGTGGCAGACTTCGAGGGCGCGGCGCTGGAACGCCTGATCGCAAAACAGCAATTCGCCCAGCGAGCGGCTGCCGAGTTCGTCCATGTGCAAACCGTCGCCCTGCAACGCGGCGCGCGAAGCGACGCTGCGGGCGAACACCCAAGCCTCGCCATGGCTGCGCAAATACACCTCGCGCACCCAGCCTTCACTGCCTGCGGCCAGATCCAGCGCCGCGCATTCATCGGCGCGCAGGGTGTCCCAGCCTTCGAACAAGGGCGTCACGCTAAAGCCGTCGTTAGACAAACGGGTGAGTCGGCGGGTCAGGGAGCCTTCGTCGAACAGCCAGTCGAGGGTCAACGAATCGGGGAGGGGCGTCAGTCGGCTTTGAGTCAGCCAGAGCGGGGCCGGGGAGGAATTTGTCTGTTGCACAATGAGTCATTATTGGCCGCAAATGAGGCGGCGAGCTTAACATGGCGAGCTGCGATATCGAGCGATCCGGGTCGCCGTTGCGCCGAACAGGCTTGCATCTGCGCGGCTCCATCAGTACAAAACGCGCTGAGCCGGACGGCAGCGCAACACCCATCGACCGTCCGCGCCGGCAAAAGCCTGAACCCCTGAGGAAGTACCTGAATGAAAAAGTGGCAATGTGTGGTCTGCGGCCTGATCTACAACGAAGCCGACGGCTGGCCGGATGACGGCATCGCGCCGGGCACTCTGTGGCAGGACGTGCCGGAAGACTGGCTGTGCCCGGACTGCGGCGTCGGCAAAATGGACTTCGAAATGATCGAAATCAACTAAGTAAATCCAAAGGAGTAAGGCATGAGCGCACCTGTCGTCATCATCGGCACCGGCCTGGCGGGCTATAACCTCGCCCGGGAATTTCGCAAGCTCGACAGCGAAACCCCGCTGCTGTTGATTACCGCCGATGACGGCCGCTCTTACTCCAAACCGATGCTCTCCACCGGTTTCGGCAAAAACAAAGACGCCGATGGCCTGAGCATGGCCGAGCCGGGCGCCATGGCCGAGCAATTGAAAGCCGAAGTGCGCACCCACACGCGCATCAGCGGTATCGATGCCGGCCACAAGCGTCTGTGGATCGGCGAAGAAACTGTCAGCTATCGCGATCTGATCCTCGCGTGGGGCGCGGAAACCGTGCGCGTGCCGGTCGAAGGCGATGGCTCCGAACTGGTGTTCCCGATCAATGATCTCGAAGACTACGCGCGATTCCGTGCCGCGGCCGCCGGCAAGCGCCGCGTGCTGCTGCTCGGCGCCGGTCTGATTGGCTGCGAATTCGCCAATGACTTGATCCTTGGCGGCTACGAAGTGCAATTGGTCGCGCCGTGCGAGCAGGTTATGCCGACGCTGTTGCACCCGGCCGCTGCCGCCGCTGTGAAGGCCGGACTGGAAAGCCTCGGCGCCAAATTCCACCTCGGCCCGGTACTCACCCGTTTGCAGAAAGTCGCCGACGGTCTGGAAGCGCATCTCTCCGACGGCCAGGTCATCGCCTGCGATGTGGTGGTCTCGGCCATCGGTCTGCGTCCGCGCATCGATCTGGCGGCCGCCGCCGGCGTGCAGGTCAATCGCGGTGTCGTGGTTGATCGCCATTTGCAGACGTCCCACGCCAATATCTACGCCTTGGGCGATTGCGCCGAGGTCGATGGGCTGAATCTTTTGTACGTGATGCCCCTCATGAGCTGTGCGCGTGCGCTGGCACAAACGCTGGCGGGAAACCCTACAGCGGTGGCCTACGGCCCGATGCCGATCACCGTGAAAACCCCGGTGTGCCCACTGGTGGTTTCGCCGCCGCCACGCGGTAGCGAAGGTGTCTGGACGGTCGAAGGGCAGGGCGCCGACATCAAGGCGCTGTGCCACAGCGCTGACGGCCAGTTGCTCGGTTATGCGCTGACCGGCACGGCAGTAATGGAAAAACTCGCCCTGAACAAACAGCTTCCAGCCTTGCTGGCGTAAATACTGGTCGTTCTGTCGGAATCACCCCGCTTTTGCCCCCACAAAGGTCTTCGTGAGACTGGCGCAGGCTTTAACCGCGTGCCATCCTCACTCCCGTCTGCCGCAGAGTAGAGCACCTGCGGCGCCTTGGGCGCTGTCCCAACGAGGACAGCACGGACATAACAACAAAAAACCGTCAAAGGGGCTTCACTAATGCGTAAACCAGAACTCGCCGCTGCAATCGCTGAAAAAGCAGATCTGACCAAAGAACAGGCCAACCGCGTTCTCAACGCCGTTCTCGAAGAAATCACCGGCGCTCTGCACCGCAAGGACAGCGTCACGCTGGTGGGCTTCGGCACCTTCCTGCAACGCCATCGCGGTGCCCGCACCGGCAAAAACCCGCAAACCGGTGAACCGGTGAAAATCAAGGCCAGCAACACCGTTGCGTTCAAGCCAGGCAAATCGTTGAAAGACAGCGTCAATCCTTGATGGCGGCGTACTCCTCTGAGTAGCGGGGGAGCGCTGCGATAAAAAATGGGCACACCGATTGCGGTCGGGTGCCCATTTTTTGTGGCTGCGTGCCAGGTTATTTGCGGAAGCAGGCTTTGCCGTTGCCAAAGTCTACGGCCAGGCAGTTCGGCTCGATCGCCAGTTGCAGATCCTGAAACAGGACGGACAGATCGTTGCTTGAGGCAGGTTTGGTTTCGCTTTTCAGCGTCAGTGTCTGGTTTTCCACTTGCCAGGTGCCTTTGGCAAAACCGACGGCACTGCCGTATGCCACGCCCGCGTCAAAAGTGCCGTCCTTGCGCAAAAGCAATTCGGCCCCCATTTCCATGGCGCCGGACAGGTAGTAATGACCGTCTAGTGGTGGGGTGTCTGCGGATGCATGGGTAGCGGGAAGCCACATCAGTGCCGCCAGAAAAAGCGTTTTCAATTCCATGAGGTAATTCTCCTTTTTCAGCGTCCGTGGGGACGCCTTTTTTTCGGTGTGGGTTTTGCTCTTTTCTAATCGGTGATCACAGGCTGGCGAATGCCGGATTATGCCACTCGTTACCAACTCTCATAGGGAATCCCGAATTTTTCGACGTAGGCTTTGGATTCTTCCTGCAGGGGGCGATATTTTCCTTTGGGTGGTCCTCCATTGGGGCCTTTCGGATGGATCCGGCCTTTTACACGCAGGGCTTCAGTGGATCGCAAACATTGACCGCCCAGCCATACCTTGGCAATTCCTCCCGGGGCAAGGCCCACTATTACGTTTTCCCGATAATCCGTAATCCACTTTCCGTCTGCGCCGCAATAGGTTTTCTCGCCCTTGAGCATGGTGTCGCGCATCGATTGCGGGACCTTGATGTAGGCCTCGTACGTTTGTGGTTCGGCCATGGATTGCCAGCGCACGTAGATCCACATGGGTAGCGCCGCCCCAATGATGTGTTGACCTTTTCCTCCGGGATGTTGGGGCCAGCCTTTGGGATTGCCCTTGAAATGAGCCGGTGCGCCTTTGCTTGACGGGCGGGGATAGGTATAGGCCGGTACACCACCGCCCACATCTCCAAACGCCTGGTCATTGATATCGATGACAGCAGCCGTTTCGATCCACACCTCCATATAGTCAGGAACGCCAAACGAGAGTTGCCAGGCGTCATAGGGTAAAGACTCAGGTCTGCTGGAGGTGCATGCGCCCACTGACAGTACAAAAAACAGCAGGGTGCTCGTGCGGATTTGCATCAGGGATTTATTCATCGGATGACCCCCTTACCAACTCTCATAGGGAATCCCGAATTTTTCGACGTAGGCTTTGGATTCTTCTTCCAATAGGGAGTGGTCTTCGATGGGCTTGCCCGCGAAACGTCCTTTGGGATTGATCCTGGCTTTTACTCGCATGACCTCAATGGGCGACAAACATGGGCCGCCCAGCCACACCTTGGCGATGCCTCCGGGAGCAAGGCCCACTATTATGTTTTTACGGTAATCCGTTATCCACTTTCCATCTGCGCCACAGAACGCCCGCTCACCCCTAATCATGGTGTCGCGCGCCGATTGAGGGATCTTGATGAAGGCTTCGTAGGTTTGGGGCTCTACCAGAGACTGCCAGTGCACATAGACCCATTTTGGTGGCGCGGCCCCTATGACGTGTTGACCTTTTCCACCAGGGTGCTTTGGCCAGCCTCTAGGGTTGCCCTTGAGCACGGCGGGCACGCCTTGGTTATAAGCGCGAGGATACGTCATGGCAGCCACTCCGCCGCCCACATCTCTAAACACTTTGTCGTTGTTATCAATGACCACAGCCGTTTCGATCCACACCTCCATGTAGTCGGGGGCGCCAAATGAGAGTTGCCAGGCTTTATAGGGTAAAGACTCAGATCTGCTGGAGGTGCATGCGCTCACTGACAGTACAAATAACAGCAAGGTGCTTATACGTATTTGCATCAGGAATTTATTCATTGGGATGCACCACGCGCTTATGGTTTGCAGCAGGGCGGTTGATGAAAACTATATTTAGTTCGCTGTTGTTGTGATGCTTGTAGGCATTCCAGTTTGCAGACAAATGGATATAGCGACCGGTCAGTAATGCATCTTCATCCAGATTCAAACCTGCGCGCGGTGACTTCCCTAATGCGTAGGCCATCAACTTGTCAGCGATGGCCTGTAGTTCTTCGGGCATTGCATACATTTGCTCTTTTTCGATAGATCTGAACTGGGCACCATGACGTACGGCCAGCTCGCGCATGATGCGCAGGTAAATTAACGCCAGTTCGTTGCGCACCGTCCGCTCGCTGTGGACCACCGCATAGACATTTTTCCAGCGCGCTCTGTCGCCCTTGGCATTGCGAGTCTGTTCAATCGCCCAGGTACGGATCTCCAGTGGCAAGCCATAAAGATTGAGTCGGTCTTGTAAGCGCTCGAGTTCTTGCCGGGCCGCGCGATAGGCAGGTGTGGATGTGGCTGGCACATGAGGATCCACATCAATGCTGCAGCGCGGTTTGCTGAGCAGAACCCGTTCAGTGACACGCGGAAGATAGCCACCCCCCAGATCAGAGTGGACACCTGGCAGTACGATGTCGGCAGTGTCGGCACTGTTGAGCGAAAAGTTGTGGCGTCGCTCATCGCGGGCCACGAGGTGCACTATTTTTCGGGCGATACCTGGAGGCAGATACACATCAACGTCCGGATTCTTGGCGTTGTGGACGCTAAAGTCACCTTTTGTAAGGTTCATTACTGCGGCCACGGTGTCGAAGAGGCCAATGAAATTGATTACGAAATCAATGTCGACACGCCAGTCAAAGGCCTCCGTGAACATCGGAGCCTTGGCAGGCCATTGCGTGGCCAACAGACTCTTTTCACCTTTCATCAAATCGTTGGCAAAGTGTCGCGCAGCGGCAGCGCCCCTGCTAAATCCAAAGATATCGAACTCCACTCGCGTAACTTTTCGGCCTGCATTCGCCTCCTCAAATGCGCGAACCTCATCGAGTATATTTGCAGGGCTTTCCTTAACTCGCGCCAGTACACCTTGGGCACCCGACCCGGTGGTCTGTGAAAACATTGAGTCTTCCTGACCACTACTTGTGCCGATGCCTTGCACATAGACAGGGATGCAGGCGATGGTTTCGTCATCAGGCAGCTGCTGGCGGCGGTCGTCTTTGTAAAGTCGATACAGCTTCGCCACATTGCTCGTGTCATTGCCATAGCTGTTATCCGGCGCTCGACCAAGACCGTCATAGCCAAAGGTCTGACAAAACTGTTGTATGTCCTCAGCTTCCTTTTCCAGGCTCACATCCCGTGCATGACAACCCGCAACCATTTCGCTGTTGTCACGATTGTTGCCGGTACCATCGAAGAACACGCCGATACGCAATGTGATGCCTTCGAGTTCGACCTCTTCTTCCTCTTCCTCCAGTTCGTCCTCGGCATCGGTCTGTTGCGGTGCGGCGATTATCGGCTCCAGGAATTCAACGGTCGATCCCGGTTGTAACGCTTGCGCGATCATGGCCGCTTCTGGAGAACCACCCACCTCGATCACTTGGCTGCTGAAAATGCCATCAGCGTTGATAACGATGTGCTGGTCGCCAACCTTCAGAGAAATGCTTTCACCACCCTCCACAACAACGTGCTGGCCCGCTTTGATATGCACATGCTTGCCGCCCTCGAAGGCCAGTGTCTGATCGACTGTTGTACGACTATTACCCCTGACGCTGACTTGATGAGAATTGCCTACCTCAAGCCGGCTGTCGTGCAGTACATGCTGCTCCAGGTCGCGCTGCGCTCGCAGATAAACAAGTTCTTGTCCGGCCCGGTCTTCGATCGACAGTTCGTTGTAGCCGCCGGTGTACGGCGTGCTTTGGCTACGTAGTGCAGTTCTGGTTTTGTGTTCGGGTAAAGGGTAGGGAGGCGCGGTGACTTTGTTGATCAGGCAGCCGGTGATCAGAGGCTGATCCGGATTACCTTCGAGGTGGGTCACCAGCACTTCCATGCCGATACGCGGAATGGTCATTGCACCGAAGTGCTCCCCCGCCCAGCCTCCCGCCACACGCAGCCAGCAGCTGCTGTGTTCGCTGTTGCGCTCGGCCCTGTCCCAGTGGAACTCGACTTTGACGCGCCCGAACTCATCACAGTAAATATCTTCACCGACCGGGCCGGTCACCCGTGCAGTCTGGCTCACCATCAAAGGGCGCGGTGCCGGCATGGGAGGGCGATAAAAAACGTCCCAGGGGATCGCACTGAGGCTGTTCCGGTAACCCTGAGTGAAACTGTCTTTCGATTCGATGCCGCTGGTTAGCGATTCTTCGAGTACCTGCGGTTGCTTGCCCTCATGGGTAATGCTCAGCAATAACCACAACTGGTTGTACGTTTCGCGCGGGTGTTGCGACAGAGTGAAAAAGTGGCCGCTGCGCAGGGCGGACTGATTGCTTGCGCCCTCCGCCAACTGATAGTCGGTTCGGTGCCGTTCCAGTGCCTGACGTGCGAGTTGCTTGCCGCGCTTTTCACCCTCGAAAGACATTGGATAGCGATAGTCCTCAAGTTCACGACAGGGCTCAGTGGTGAAACTGCTTTCGAGTAAGGCACTCGGGCGTTTCAAGTCGTAGTCACGACCGGTTGCCTTGTTTGGACGGATGCTCAGACGCATTGAAAATCTACTGACAGCCGGATGGTCTGGCAGCATGCCGCTGCTGTCCCGATAAGGGGTTACGCCCAGCTTGGGATAGAAGGTCTGGTCATCGGTGAATACCAGGACATGACTGTCGCAAGTGTGCTGGTGGTGCCAGGCGATGCCTTCTTCCGCGCACAGCCTCTGGATGAACTGAAAATCGCTTTCCCGATATTGGGTGCAATATTCGCGCGCCAGGTTGGGTTTTACATGGAAGGTGAAGGTATCGGTGTGCATGCCATGTTTGTTGAGAATCGTGGCGATGATTTGCGGCACCGTCAAATTCTGGAAAATTCGATGATCATGGCTGTGCTGGAGGAAGTGGAGCGCCGGTACGAGGCGAATTTCATAGCGAGTCAGGCGTTTGCCGATATCGCTCGCAGAAATGTCGTCGATCAAGCCGTGAATGCCTTCACCGCAAGAACCGAATTGGAGGAATGCCGGCTTGCAGAGAAAATTCGCGAGGTCGAGGTCGGGGTGCTCGCTGACCAGATCAACATGAATGGAGTAGAGGGTGCTGATGGCTTCAGTGCCGGTAAATTCCAGCACCTTGAAATCGTGTCGAACATCGGGGATCTGCAGCACAAAGCGCTGCGATTCAGCAGGATTGAACATGTGCTTGTCCTTAAGCAGGCGAAGTGGCTCGCGATGTTCAAACCGTCCGTGGTTCTTGCATGCGAGGTGTTGCTTTCCACGCTAGCAAGTCAGGAAATAAATTGATGTAAGAAGTATCCCTGATATTTGTCAGAGTATTCCGGGCGTGGAAGTGCTGGAGGAACTCAACGAAAGGACTGTAGGAAGACGCTTAATAATTATCGAGTTAGCGCGGATATGCGGTATTTAGGTGTAGCGCAAAGTCACAGACATAAATTTGCCATCAAATTGATGGCACTTTTATTGTTGAGCGTTGTCGCCGACAAAATGTTTAAGGAATCATGTGTGTTTTCGGAAGTTTCCTACTTCTATTTTTTTCGAGAGTTGTCATGCTTGCAGCCCGGAACGGCTCGGTCGTTCGATTCCGCGCGGTCAAACGTCAGCGAAGCGCTCTGGATCAATGGTTTTGAGGGTTTTTCGCAACTGCGATCAATATATAACGCTATCAGGGATTCCCTTGCCAGACATAGGGCGATCTCTTACAGGCGCCAATGAACACTTTGTCTTGTTGTTTAATCAGATGCTTGCTAGTGGCCATCATAGTGATTACGATGCGCGCACTTGAAAGAGCACAAACTCAATTGGATGAGTCCCGTACCCGCTCTTCGATACTGTCCCGCGCCGATGCAATTCCAATAGGCGTATGACCGTAATCCTTAATAAAGGCCATGGATGTCCTACTCAAGCAAACTTTCCGCTCATTACCTCGAACTCGCAAAAGTCTCTGTTTCCAAAGAGAATTTCGCGGGCGAAGACGTTCGTTTTTCGAGCGAATTCGAGGCATTGGAAAGCGAGCTGAGCAAAGCCTCGTCGATGCACGAAAGCGGGCAGATCGACTGGCTGAAAATCCGCGAAAACAGCGAAAACCTGCTGCGTACCCAATCCAAGGATTTGCGTGTCGGCGCCTGGCTGACCTGGTCGTTGTACCAGCGTGAATCCTTCCCCGGGCTGCTGGCCGGCCTCGGTCTGCTGCACCATCTGTCCGAAAACAACTGGGCCGACGTCCACCCGCTCAAACCGCGCACCCGTGCCGCCGCCATCGGCTGGCTGGTGCCGCGTCTTGAGCAGGTCATCACCGAAAACATCGCGATCAAAGAGCAGCTGCCGATGTTCCGGCAGCTCTCCGATCACCTCACCGGTCTTGAAGCCGCTTGCGCTGAGCACTTGGGCGATGAGTCGCCGTTGCTGCTGCCGATCTCCCGTCGCCTGAAAACCATGATCCAGCGCGCTGCCGACAATCAGCCGGCCCCCGGTGTGGTGGGCGCAGCGGTGGCGCAAGTCAAGCAGGCCGCGACCCAGTTGCTCACCCCTGGCGCGCCGATCGACAACGAAAAAGACGCGCACAAAGCATTGCGCGCCCAGCAAGACAGCGCTCGCCCGTTGTGTGCCTGGTGGCTCAAGCAGAAAGCCACTGACCTGCGCGCCTTGCGTCTCAACCGTACGCTGTTGTGGATGACCATCGACGCGTTGCCCGAGCGCAACGCCGAGCAGATCACCGTGTTGCGCGGCTTGCCGGTCGACAAACTCAAGCTCTATCAGGATCGCTTCGATCAGGGCAAATACGCCGACCTGCTGGTGGAACTGGAGGCGAGCCTGGCGAAGGCGCCGTTCTGGTTCGATGGCCAGAGGATGGTCTGGGAATGTCTCCAGAACCTCAACGCCGAGCTGGCCATGCGCGAAGTGGAAATCCACTTCGCGCTTTTGGTTCAACGGCTGCCCGGCATTATCGAACTGCGTTTCCATGACGGCGCACCGTTTGCCGATCCCGCTACTCGGGCGTGGATCGCCGGCAACGTCATGCCGCACCTGCAAAGCGCCAGCGCGCCGCGCAAGGTCGAAAGCGACAACGTCGAAACCCAGCCTGCCTGGGAAAAAGCCCTCGAAGAGGTGCTGCCGATTCTGCGCAAGGAAGGCCTCAAGCCTGCCGTGCAGATTCTCAAGCAAGGACTGCAAGCCGCTCAGGGCGGGCGCGTGCGGTTCTTCTGGCAGTTCGCCCTCGCACGGCTGTGCTTCATGGCCAAGAAATACGAACTGGCCAAAAACCAGCTGGAAACCCTCGATCAGACATTACAGGACTCAGGCCTGCACGCCTGGGAGCCCGATCTTGCATTGGAAGTGCTGCATTTACTGCATAGCTGCTGCGAGTTGTTGCCGCAGAACCATGCCGTACGTGAACGCAAGGAAGAGATTTATCGCAGGCTGTGCCACCTCGATCTCGAAGTGGTACTCGAATAGGCCCCAGGGCCACAACCGCAAGGAGAAAAGCCATGGCCAAAGAAGGCTCGGTAGCCCCCAAGGAACGCATCAACGTCACCTTCAAACCCGCCACCGGCGGTGCTCAGGAAGAGATTGAACTGCCGCTGAAGCTGCTGGCAATCGGTGACTACACCCACCGCAAGGACGAACGCAAGATCGAAGATCGCAAGCCGATCAGCATCGACAAGGTGACCTTCGACGAGGTGTTGGCCAAGCAAGAGCTGAGCCTGTCGATGAATGTGCCGAACCGTCTGCAGGAAGAAGGCAGCACGGAAGAGTTGGGCGTGCAGCTGCGCGTCAATTCGATGAAGGACTTCAACCCGGCCAGCCTGGTCGAGCAAGTGCCTGAGCTGAAAAAACTGATGGAACTGCGCGATGCGCTGGTGGCCCTCAAAGGCCCGCTGGGTAACGCCCCTGCGTTCCGTAAAGCCATCGAAGGCGTGCTCGCCGACGACGAATCCCGCGGTCGCGTACTCGGTGAGCTGGGCCTCAACGCCGCAGCCCCGGACGCCTGAACCCAGCAGCCAAGGAAGCCAACACAATGAGCACTAGCGCAGCACAAGAGAAAGGCGCCGCGAGCGGCGAGTACAGCATTCTCGACAGCATCATCGCCGAAACCCGTCTGACCCCGGACGACGAAGCCTACGACATCGCCAAACGCGGCGTGTCGGCCTTCATCGAAGAACTGCTCAAGCCGCAGAACAACGGTGAGCCGGTCAAGAAGGCCATGGTTGACCGCATGATCGCCGAGATCGATGCCAAGCTCAGCCGTCAGATGGACGAAATCCTGCACCACCCGGATTTCCAGGCGCTGGAATCGTCGTGGCGTGGTCTGCAGCTGCTGGTCGACCGCACCAACTTCCGCGAAAACATCAAGATTGAAATCCTCAACGTCTCCAAAGAAGACCTGCTGGACGATTTCGAAGATTCGCCGGAAGTCATGCAGTCTGGCCTGTACAAGCACATCTACACCGCTGAATACGGCCAGTTCGGTGGTCAGCCGGTGGGCGCGATCATCGCCAACTACTACATGTCGCCAAGCTCGCCTGACGTGAAACTGATGCAGTACGTGTCCAGCGTTGCCTGCATGTCTCACGCGCCGTTCATCGCTGCGGCCGGCCCGAAATTCTTCGGTCTGGAAAGCTTCACCGGCCTGCCGGATCTGAAAGATCTGAAAGACCACTTCGAAGGCCCGCAATTCGCCAAATGGCAGAGCTTCCGGACTTCGGAAGACTCCCGCTACGTTGGCCTGACCGTGCCGCGTTTCCTGCTGCGCAACCCGTACGACCCGGAAGAAAACCCGGTGAAATCGTTCGTGTACAAGGAAACCGTTGCCAACAGCCACGAGCACTACCTGTGGGGCAACACCGCTTACGCGTTCGGCACCAAGCTGACCGACAGCTTCGCCAAATTCCGCTGGTGCCCGAACATCATCGGCCCACAGAGCGGTGGCGCTGTTGAAGACCTGCCGCTGCACCATTTCGAAAGCATGGGCGAAATCGAAACCAAGATCCCTACCGAGGTTCTGGTCAGCGACCGTCGTGAATACGAACTGGCCGAGGAAGGCTTCATCTCTCTGACCATGCGCAAAGGCTCCGACAACGCGGCGTTCTTCTCCGCAAGCTCGGTGCAGAAGCCGAAGTTCTTCGGCATCAGCGCTGAAGGCAAGGCTGCAGAGCTGAACTACAAGCTCGGCACTCAACTGCCGTACATGATGATCGTCAACCGCCTGGCTCACTACTTGAAAGTGCTGCAGCGCGAGCAACTCGGTTCGTGGAAAGAGCGTACCGACCTCGAGCTGGAACTGAACAAGTGGATCCGTCAGTACGTTGCCGACCAGGAAAACCCGAGCGCCGAAGTGCGTGGCCGTCGTCCGCTGCGCGCTGCGCAAATCATCGTCAGCGACGTTGAAGGCGAGCCGGGCTGGTACCGCGTGAGCTTGAACGTGCGTCCGCACTTCAAGTACATGGGTGCCGATTTCACCCTGTCGCTGGTTGGCAAGCTGGACAAAGAGTAAGAGCGACTCATGGACGGATACGGCAGCCTTTTCGAACGCCTTAATGGCGACGCAGAAAAACGCAGTGGTTGGAGCCGCGAGGTTTCCGCCATGGCGTCCGTGGCTGCCCATCTGGCCAAAATGCTCAGCACCCGGGCCGGCAGCGTGCAAACGCTGTCCGACTACGGGTTGCCCGATCTCAATGACATGCGTCTGAGCCTGCACGACTCTCTGAGTCAGGCCCGTCTGGCTATCGAATGCTTCATCGAAGCCTACGAGCCGCGCCTGAGCAACGTGCGTGTCATTTCCCTGCCGCGTGATCACGATCAGCTGCGCCTGGCCTTCAGCATCGAAGGCCTGCTGGAAGTTGATGGTTTCAAGCGACAGGTCAGTTTCGCCGCGCGCCTGGATGGCAGCGGACAAGTGAAGGTCAACTAAGGAGATTCCCGATGTCTGGCAAACCCGCAGCGCGCGTATCCGACCCCACCGCTTGCCCGCTCCCCGGCCACGGCACCAACCCGATCGCTGTCGGTTCCGGCGACGTGTTCTTCGACGGCCTCGCGGCCGCCCGCCAAGGCGATGCCTCGGCGTGTGGTGGTGCGATGTCGGGAGGTTTGGCCACCACTGTTTTGATCAACGGCAAGCCTGCCGCGACGGTTGATTCGGTGGGTACGCATGGCAACAAGGTTACGGCTGGGTCCGGGACGGTGATTATTGGCAATTCGCATACGCCGGCGCCGTTTGTGCCGCCAGTTCCAATGCCTGGCTATTTCAATGACTTTTTCGTTTTGAGGGACGACGAAGGTAGCCCGGTGGCAAATTACGGCTACCGATTGGAGACCGAGTCAGGTGAGATTTATGAGGGCGTGACGGACGCCAACGGCCACACCAAAGCTGTTAGCACCGGTAAAGCTTCCCAGATATTGAAAATTTCCCTGCTTCCTCCAGCAGGAGTCGCGAATGTCTAACGTTACGCCTCTGGCGCAGGCTCCTTCCACCCCTTCTACCAATCGTGAGGGGCAGGTCGCGACCGTAAAATTAGCAAAGCTTTCAACTTATGAATTCAATATAAGATCGTTTCACCCAGGGAAAACGTTTGGGTGGAGCGGCTTTTACTTCGAAGGTGATGCACGCGGCTTTTCGTTAAAGCCAAGCGGCCTCTCTGGCGCTCAAGGTACGCTAATAACTTCACGTGTATGGCATAGGTTTTTTGTAAAGCTGGCAACGAACGAAGTTGTTAATACGCAAACGGAGTCGAATGATTCCGGGAAGGCGGGTGAAGAACATACTCACTATGATGCAGAGTTAAAGCCCAAAGGCGGAAGCTGGCCATCAATTAAAAGTGAAAAGGGTGCAGTCACTACTGTTTGGGTAGATGGTGGTTACGCAGGTGAGAATCACGCTTTTCCATTTTCAGCGGAAACAAAAAAATTGACAGGAATGACATTCGTGCCAAGCCTGGACGTAAGTTACAAAGTTATAATGACGTTCGATCGAGTGGCGAAGCATTTAGATGTAGTGACATATATAACTGGTGATGGATTTCCGAACTGTCAGGCTTTTATTACTGATGGTTCTGGAAAATCTGTTTTTTTAGGTGTGCATGTTCGGAAGGCTGCAGCTCTTGTTGCGCTATTTGGTGATAAAAAGTATCCGATGATCTCTTCGGCGATTCGTATAGAAGTTGATGAAGAGGGGAACTTCAAAGGCACTCTTGGAAACGAGATGAGAAGGCGAAAGTTAAAAAAAGAAGCTCTGGAAATGCGGCCGATTGAGGAGTGGAATAATTTTTTCAAAAATCTTAGTCCGAACGATGGCCGCTGGATGGGTATCTGGGAAGAGCCTATGCCGGACGACTCTACCGAGTCGACGTTGAAATGACGTATGTGAGTTATTTTAAAACAGCGATTTGGTTGCCAATGGTGGTGTTGCCGGTTTTGCTGTTGCTTGATGCTTTCTATTTTTCCAGCCCGCTACGTGGTGGGATGGAACAGTTCGTCCTTATATACGTTCTTGGTTTCGGGCTGGTGGCCTATGTGTTATTCGCGGTCTTTTCTACTCGTTTGATTTCTAGGAGAACTGAGCTTGAAGTCGTACGTCTTGCTTGGTGGGCTCCTGTAGTTTTTATCCCGTTTTATGGTGTGCCTTGGGTTGTTTATGGCATCGGATGTTTGGCGTTTGGCAGGCTAGCGGGTCTGGGTATGATGTTTTTGTGGTTAACTTATATTCCCTATGTTTTAGTGGTTGGCGCATTTTTTTCAGTTGTTACGGTTGTTGCTTTTAAAGTCTTGAGTAAGTTTTTACTGTTTTCCGAGAAGCGTTAGAGATGCTTGTGATAAGCCCTGTTATGTGGCGTATCAAAAAAGGTGGCTGTTCCAAATGGTAGTAAGCTCGTGATTTGGAAATCGAGAAAGGTGAAATGATGAGTGCAGCTCTATTATATTTTTCAAATGATGAAGTATGTAGGCGCAAGCTCATGAAGCTGTCTGTCGCAATTCTTGCTGTGGCTTTGTTTTCACTGACAAACGTGTTTCCCAATGCGCTCATGATGTTGATGGATGGTGTTAACTTCATCCCGTCTGAATCCTCCATTTTTTCATTCAAGCCTTATGAGATAAATGAGGGGTCGTCGAATTACTGGATCTATGGCGAGGATGGTAAGAACTATTACTACTTCTCCTACGAGCCCGCAGCGCCTTACGTATTCATTCGTAAATCCAATGCATGTCCGTCATTTGATCGGCTTGACCATGCCACGTGGTGCGCCGCAGAAGGCGGCGGTCAAAAATGAACCGGCATTTCGGTGGCGGAGCGTTTTTTTTATGAGTTCATTTTTCAGGCAGGTACCCCGTGTCCTTTAACCACTACTACCAAAGCGAACTCACCGCACTGCGCCAACTCGGTCGCCGTTTCGCCGAGCGTAGTCCGGCGCTGGCGCCGTATCTGGGCCAGGCCGGGCGGGATCCGGACGTGGAGCGGTTGCTCGAAGGCTTTGCGTTTCTCACCGGGCGTTTGCGCCAGAAGCTCGACGACGAGTTGCCGGAGCTCAGCCATTCGCTGATGCAATTGCTCTGGCCCAACTACATGCGGCCGCTGCCGGCGTTCAGCATTTTGCAGTTCGATCCGCTCAAGCGTTCGGGCCCGGCGCTGGTGGTCGAGCGTGATACGCCGGTGGAGAGCAAGCCGATCGAAGACGTGCGTTGCCGCTTCCGCACTTGCTACCCAACCGAGGTGTTGCCGCTGGATCTCGCGGCGCTGAATTACTCGGTGAAGGGCGACGGCTCGCTGCTGAGTCTGCGTTTGGAAATGAGTGCCGACGGCCACCTCGGTGAGCTGGAACTGAGCAAGCTGCGCCTGCACTTTGCCGGCGAGCGTTACATCAGCCAGATGTTGTACCTGAGCCTGCTGCGCAACCTCGATGGCATCGAACTGATTCCGCTCGACGGCGCCGGCAAGCCAATTGATGGCGTCAGCGGCAAGCCGATGGCGTTCAAGATTCCCGGTGACAGGGTCACCCCGGTGGGCTTTGCCGAAGAAGAAGCGTTGATCCCGTATCCGCTGAACACCTTCCGTGGCTATCGCTACCTGCAGGAATACTTCGCCTTTCAGGACAAATTCCTCTTCGTCGACGTCAACGGTCTGGACATCCTCAACGCGCTGCCGCAGGACACCCTCAAGCAGATGCGCGGCCTGGAATTGCGCTTCGACATTCGCAAGAGCGGCATCCTGCGCATGCGCCCGACACTGGATAACGTGAAGCTGTTTTGCACGCCGATCGCCAACCTGTTTGCCCACGATGCGTTGCCGATTCGTCTCGACGGCAAGCAGGACGAATACCTGCTGCTGCCCGCGGAATACGATCTGGAAAACTGCGGTGTGTTCTCGGTGGAAACCGTGACGGGCTGGAAGCCCGGCGGTCTCGGTTATCAGGAATACGTGCCGTTCGAATCCTTCGAGCACGACCCGAGTTTCGACGTGCCCAACAGCCGGCCGCATTACAGCATTCGCCAGCGCTCGTCCTTGCTGCACGACGGCCTCGACACTTATTTGAGCTTCGGCATTCGTCACACCGAAGCCCACGAAACCCTGTCGATCGAGCTGATCTGCACCAACCAGAATCTGCCGCGCAAGCTCAAGCTCGGCGACATCTGTGTGGCCTGCGAAGAGACGCCGGAGTTTCTCAGTTTCCGCAACATCACCCCGGCCACGTCGAGCTTCGCGCCGCCGCTGAACCGAGACTTCCTGTGGAAGCTGATCAGCAACATGTCGCTTAACTATCTGTCGCTGGCGGACGTCAATGCGTTGAAGGTGATTCTGGAAACCTACGACCTGCCGCGTTACTACGACCAGCACGCAGAGAAGGTCAGCAAACGCCTGCTCGGCGGCCTGAAAAACATCAAGCATCACCACGTCGATCGCTTGCACCGTGGCTTGCCGGTACGCGGCTTGCGCACCGAGTTGACCATCGACCCGGAAGGGTACATCGGCGAAGGCGACCTGTTCGTCTTCGCTTCGGTTCTTAACGAGTTTTTCGCGCTTTACGCCAGTCTCAATTCATTCCACGAGCTGCGAGTAAAAAGCACACAGGGAGAGGTGTACCAATGGACACCACGTATGGGCCTGCAGCCTCTGCTTTAAGCGGGCTCACCAAGGCGATACGCGAGTACTCGCTGTTTCAGGCAGTGCTGCTGGTGATCGATCGGCTGCGCGAGGCACACCCGTACCTGAGCGAAGACGATTTGTACGATCAGCTGGAATTCCAGGCCAATCCGAGCCTGGGTTTTCCCGGCAGCGACGTCGATCGCGTGGAGTTTTTCGAAGAGCACGGGCAGATGCGCGCGCGCATGCGTTTCAACCTGATCGGCCTGGTCGGTTCCGGTTCGCCGCTGCCAGCGTTCTATGGCGAACAAGCCCTCGGCGATAGCGAAGACGGCAACCCGACGCGCAACTTCCTCGACCTGTTTCACCATCGTCTGCAACGGCTGATGCTGCCGATCTGGCGCAAATACCGCTACCGCGCAAGCTTCCAGAGCGGCGCGCTCGACCCGTTTTCGGCGCAGCTGTTTGCGCTGATTGGTCTCGGTGGCGAAGAGATCCGCAAAGCTAAAGAACTCAACTGGAAACGCCTGCTGCCGTACCTCGGTTTGCTCAGCCTGCGCGCGCACTCGGCAGCGTTGATCGAAGCCGTGTTGCGTTACTACTTCAAGCACGAAGACCTGGTCATCGAGCAGTGCATCGAGCGCCGCGTCGAGATTCTCGAAGAACAGCGCAATCGTTTGGGCCGCGCCAACAGCCTGCTCGGCGAAGACCTGGTGCTCGGCGAACACGTGCGCGACCGCAGCGGCAAATTCCGCATTCACATCACCGAACTCGACTGGCAGCGATTCCATGAATTTCTGCCGATCGGTTTTGGTTACCAGCCGCTCTGCGCGCTGGTGCGGTTCACCCTGCGTGACCCGCTCGATTACGACATTCGCCTGGTGCTGCGCCAGGAAGAAATCCGCGAACTGCGCATCGGTGAGCAGAACGCCTGTCGCCTCGGTTGGACCAGTTGGCTGGGCCGCGAAAAAGCGGACGGCGTGGTGACCCTGGGCAGCAAAATTCATTAAGGACGTGAGCCATGATCAACGTAGACCTGCAACAACTCATCCAGGCGCTGGACGCCGAAACCCGTCGTGATCTTGAGCGTTCGGCTGAGCGTTGCGTCGCCCGTGGCGGTAGCAAGATCCTCGTCGAAGACCTGATGCTCGGCCTGCTCGAACGTCCGAACGGCTTGCTCGCCCGCGCGTTGCAAGACGCCGATGTCGACGCCGGTGAACTCAGCGCGGCGCTGCAATCGCGCGTCGAGCACAGCGCTTCGCGCAACCCGGTGTTCGCCCCGGAACTGGTGCAGTGGCTGCAAGATGCGTTGCTGGTGGCCAACCTCGAACTCGGTCAGACCCAGGTTGAAGACGCCGCGCTGATCCTCGCGCTGCTGCGCAACCCGATGCGTTACGCCGGCAGCCGTTATCAGCCGCTGCTCGCCAAGCTGAACATCGATCGCCTGAAAGAATTTGCCCTGTCGCAACAGGAGCAACCGGCGGCCAATGGCAAACCGGCCGCGCAGGGCGAGTCGCTGTTGCAGCGTTTCACCCACAACCTGACCCAACAGGCCCGCGACGGCAAACTCGACCCGGTGCTGTGCCGTGACGGCGCGATTCGGCAGATGGTCGACATCCTCGCCCGTCGCCGCAAGAACAACCCGATCGTGGTCGGTGAGGCCGGTGTCGGCAAGACTGCCATTGTCGAAGGTCTGGCTTCGCGCATCGCCGCCGGTGAAGTGCCGCAAGTGCTCAAAGGCGTTGAACTGCTGTCGCTGGACATGGGCCTGTTGCAGGCTGGCGCCAGTGTCAAAGGTGAGTTCGAGCGTCGTCTCAAAGGCGTGATCGACGAAGTCAAAGCCTCGCCAAAACCGATCATTCTGTTTATCGACGAAGCGCATACGCTGATCGGCGCGGGCGGCAATGCTGGCGGTTCCGATGCGGCCAACCTGCTGAAACCGGCACTGGCCCGTGGCGAACTGCGTACCATCGCCGCCACCACGTGGGCCGAGTACAAGAAATACTTCGAGAAAGACCCGGCGCTGGCCCGTCGTTTCCAACCGGTGCAATTGCACGAACCGACCGTCAGCGAAGCGGTGACCATCCTTCGTGGTCTGGCCCAGGTTTACGAGAAGAGCCACGGCATCTATCTGCGTGATGACGCAGTGGTCTCGGCGGCGGAATTGTCCGCACGTTACCTGGCCGGTCGCCAACTGCCGGACAAAGCCGTCGATGTCCTCGACACCGCTTGCGCCCGCGTACGCATCAGCCTTGCCGCTGCCCCGGAAAGTCTGGAGCGCCTGCGTGGCGAACTGGCTGAAGGTGGCCGTCAGCGTCAGGCCCTGCGCCGTGACGCCGAGGCTGGTCTGCTGATCGATCACGAAGCGCTGGAGGCTTTGGAAGCACGTCTCGACGACGCCGAAGACGAAATGGTCGCGCTGGAAACCCTGTGGACTGAACAGAAAATCCTGGCCGAGCGCCTGCTCGATCTGCGTCAGCAACTGGCCAAGGCTCGCGAAGCCGCCGCCGTTGAACCGGTGCTCAGCGTTGAAGAAGACGCCGAAGGCACCGTCATCGAAACCCTCGCCGCGGAGGTCGAAGAAGGCCAGAGCGTCGAAGCGCTGGAAGCGCAGCTCAACGAAACCCACAGCGCCCTGACCGCCGCCCAGGTCAAAGAACGTCTGGTCAGTTTCGAAGTGTGCCCGCGTCTGGTCGCCGAAGTGATCAGCGCCTGGACTGGCGTGCCGTTGGCGCAACTGGCTCGCGAGCACAACGCCAAAGTCGCCAGTTTCGCCACCGATCTGCGCACGCGCATTCGCGGTCAGGAACAAGCCGTGCACGCACTGGATCGCTCGATGCGCGCCACCGCTGCCGGCCTGAACAAACCTGATGCGCCAGTCGGTGTGTTCCTGCTGGTCGGCCCGAGCGGCGTCGGTAAAACCGAGACCGCGCTGGCCCTCGCTGATCTGCTGTACGGCGGCGACCGTTTCATCACCACCATCAACATGTCCGAGTTCCAGGAGAAGCACACCGTCTCGCGCCTGATCGGTGCACCGCCAGGCTACGTCGGTTACGGCGAGGGCGGCATGCTCACCGAAGCCGTGCGGCAGAAACCGTACTCGGTGGTGCTGCTCGATGAAGTCGAGAAGGCCGATCCGGACGTGCTCAACCTGTTCTACCAAATCTTCGACAAAGGCGTGGCCAACGACGGCGAAGGTCGCGAGATCGACTTCCGCAACACGTTGATCCTGATGACCTCGAACCTCGGCAGCGATCGCATCAGCGACCTTTGCGAAAACGGCGCACGGCCGACCGCCGAAGTGCTCGAAGAAACCATTCGCCCAGTGCTCAGCAAGCACTTCAAACCGGCGCTGCTGGCGCGGATGAAAGTGGTGCCGTACTACCCGGTCGGCGGTCCGGTATTGCGCGAGCTGATCGAGATCAAACTCGGTCGTCTCGGCGAGCGCCTCAACCGTCGTCAGCTGGATTTCAGCTGGTGCCAGAACCTTGTCGATCACCTGTCCGAGCGCTGCACGCAAAGCGACAGCGGCGCGCGTCTGATCGATCATTTGCTCGATCAACACGTGCTGCCGCTGGTGGCCGATCGTCTGCTCGACGCCATGGCCACCGGTGAAAGCCTGAAGCGCGTGCACGCCACGCTCGACGGCGAAGCCAGTGTGACGTGCGAGTTCGCCTGAGGTGGGCGTGATGTTCACTCAAGTGCCGCAGCCGCTGGTGTATGCCGAAGCGTTGCTGGCGCAGTTCGCCAGTCTGTCGCGCGCGGCGGACGGTGCTGCGCTACTGGGTGACTTCGTCCGCGGCTTGGCCGAGTTGAGCGGTTGCGAACTGGCGCAGTTGTATCTGCTCGACGCCACCCACACCTGCCTGGGAATGAACGCCGAATGCCTCGACGGCGCCCTGCAACCGCGTGAAGCGGCGAGCCTGCCGGCGGATTACAACGGTGAGCAACTGCTGCAATTCGCTCTGTGCCAGAACCGCGTGGTGTGCCTCGACGACTTGAGCGGCAGCCTGCACGAAACCAGTTTTCTGCCGGCGGTGGCCTCGCCGTGGCAGTCGCTGTTGTGTGTGCCGCTGGTCAATCAGCACAAGGCTGTCGAAGGCTTGCTGCTCTGCGCCAGCCGCCGTCGCACCGACCTGCAAGGCTTCGCCGACTCGCTCGGTCAACTCGGCTCGTTCGTGCTCGGCCAACTGCATTTGCTCCAGCGTCTGCGTCAGCCTCGCGATGTATCGGCACCGGTGGCGCGCAGCGTGCCGAGCATCAGCGGTTACGGCTTGATTGGCAAAAGCACCGCGATGCGCCAGACCTACTCGCTGATCGGCAAAGTCCTGCACAGCCCGTACACCGTGCTGCTGCGTGGCGAAACCGGCACCGGCAAGGAAGTCGTCGCGCGGGCGATTCACGATTGCGGGCCGCGTCGCTCGCAGGCGTTCATCGTGCAGAACTGCGCGGCGTTCCCTGAAAACCTGCTGGAAAGCGAGCTGTTCGGCTACCGCAAAGGCGCCTTCACCGGCGCTGATCGCGACCGCGCCGGGCTGTTCGACGCGGCCCATGGCGGCACGCTGTTGCTCGATGAAATCGGTGATATGCCGCTGTCGCTGCAATCGAAATTACTGCGCGTGTTGCAGGAAGGCGAGATTCGTCCGCTGGGCTCCAACGACACGCACAAGATCGACGTGCGCATCATCGCCGCGACCCACCGTGATCTGTCGGTGCTGGTCAGCGAAGGTAAATTCCGCGAGGACTTGTACTACCGCCTCGCGCAATTTCCGATTGTGCTGCCGGCGTTGCGTCAGCGCGAAGGCGACATCCTCGACCTCGCGCGGCATTTCGCCGAAAAGGCCTGCGCGTATTTGCAGCGAGATCCGGTGCGCTGGTCGGACGCGGCATTGGAGCATCTGGCGGGTTACACCTTCCCCGGCAACGTCCGCGAACTGAAAGCGCTGGTCGAGCGCGCGGTGCTGTTGTGCGAGGGCGGCGAGTTGCTGGCCGAGCATTTCTCCCTGCGCATGGAGCCGATGCCCGAAGACAACAGCAGCCTGAATCTGCGTGAACGCCTGGAGCAAGTCGAGCGCACGCTATTGCTCAACTGCCTGCGCAAAAACGACGGCAACCAGACCCTCGCCGCCCGCGAACTGGGCCTGCCACGCCGCACGCTGCTATACCGCCTCGGCCGCCTGAATATCAATTTGGGTGACTTCGATGGTTGAGCAGAAAGTGATCGTCTTGTCCCGCACTCCCACGGCCATTGAATTCCTTGAGGCTGTTGATTCCCCTGTGGCGAGGGGATTTATCCCCGTCCGGCTGCGCAGCAGCCGCAGTCCGGTAGATACGGTCTCACTGAAAGACCGCGCTGGCAGGTTATGGGGGCGCTGCGCACCCCAACGGGGACAAGTCCCCTCGCCACAGGGGATCAATATTCCTCCCAAAAGTGGCTGGAGGCTGCGATCTAGAGCCCCCCAAACCAATAAATTCGCTAATAACGGCGCCGCCCGCAAGGGCCGGCGCTTTGTGCTTTGTCTACCCCTGGAGACCCTCTGATGTCTGTTCGTCACTGGCACGCTGTCCTGCTGACCCTCGTCGTTCTATGCGGCCTTGGCGGCTGTAGCGGCAACTACAAATTCAACGACAACGACTATCGCCCGCTGGGTGATCCGCAAGCGGCCAATCGCGGTAAGTGATTGCAAGGAGCAGCAAACATGGAATTGGTTTTCGAAATGCTGAACACCAAGCAATTCGTGCCCACCGAGTTGTGCCAGAAGACCTTCAAGCAGGCCGGCGGCGTGATCGGGCGAGGCGAGGATTGCGACTGGATCATCCCTGACCGCAAGCGTCACCTGTCCAATCACCACGCGATTGTCAGCTACCGCGAAGGCTCGTTTTTCCTGACCGACAGCAGCAGTAACGGCATTCAGGACGGCGGCAGCGGCGCGCGTCTGCACAAGGGCGAACCGGTGCGCATCGAGCACGGCAGCACCTACGTGCTGGGCGACTTCGAGATTCGTGCGCGACTGGTGCGTGACCCGGCCACGTTCGACGGCGAAGCCGGCCGTCCGCGCGCGGCGGGCAGCATCATTCCCGACGACGCGTTCCTCGACCTCGACCCGCTCAATGCCATCGAACAGCAAGAGCGCGTGTACTCGGAAATCGACGAATTGCTGGCGCCGACCGCCAAGCCCGAGGATTCCCGTCAGCGCGCCGACTACGCGCGCATCGACATGGAAAGCCTGATGGTGCCGGAGCTGATCGCCGCTCCCGTCGAGCCTGAACCCGCGCCGGCGCCGAAGCCTGTTGAACGGCAAAGCGAAGGTTTCTGGGAGCACTTCGGCGCCGCGCTGGGTGTCGACGTCAAAGGCCTCAGCCACGACGAACGCGAAGCGCTGGCACTGAATGCCGCGCGCTTGCTGCGTCAGAGCGTCGGTGGTTTGCAGCAGAGCCTGCGCACCCGCTCGGAGCTGAAAAACGAGCTGCGTCTGGCGCAGACCATCGTCCAGGGCACCAACAAGAATCCGCTGAAATTCGCCGTCGATCCGAGCGAAGCGCTGGAGATTTTGTTGCAGCCAAGCAAGCCCGGTCATCTGCCGGCCGAGCAAGCGATCTCCCGCGCGTTCCGTGATCTGCAGGCGCATCAAGTGGCGCTGCTGACCGCCAGCCGCGCCGCCGTACGCGGCACGCTGGAGCACTTCTCGCCGGAGCAATTGACCCTGCGTTTCGAGCGCGACAACAAGCCGCTGCTCGCAACATCGGGTGGGCGCTGGAGAGCGTTCGGCCGTTATCACCAGGCACTGCGTCAGGACGATGACTGGAGCGAGCGCCTGCTGGCCCGCGACTTCGCTCAGGCCTACGAAGAACAGATCCGCCTGATCTCCACCCTCCACACCGACCACCAAGGATGATGCGCATGTCTCGCCGCTCGACCGCTTTTTTCCAGACGCTGACTGCGCTCACTTTGCTGGCGTTGCTCGGCGGTTGCTCGTCGCTATCGCCGTACTCGAACGTGACCAAGGTCAACCTGAAACTGACCGGCAGCGATCAGTTGAACCCCGATCTCAACGGCCGTCCTTCGCCGATCGTGGTGCGCCTGTTCGAACTCAAACACCCGGTGACCTTCGAAAACGCTGACTTCTTCAGCCTCTACGAGCGTGCCAAGGAATCCCTCAATCCGGATCTGGTGGCCACCGAAGAACTCGAACTGCGCCCGGGTGAAACCGTCGAGTTGAAGCTCAGCGTCGAGGAGGGCAGCCGTTATGTGGGCGTGCTCGCCGCTTACCGCGATCTGCCGGAAACCGAGTGGCGCTACACCGTGCAGGTCACCCCGCAGGAACTTACCGAGGCTGATCTGACCCTCGATCAGACGGGTATCCGCAACAGCCAAGAAACGCTCGCCAAGGCGGATAACTGATCATGAATACCCATAAAGTCATTTGGCAGGAAGGCATGCTGCTGCGGCCGCAGCACTTCCAGCACAACGATCGCTATTACGATCACCAGATGAAAACCCGCACCCAGTTGCTGGGCAGTTACACCTGGGGTTTCCTCAATCTGGAGATCGACCTGCAGTTCCTCAACATGGGCAAACTGGTGGTCAGCCAGGCCTCGGGGATTCTTCCGGACGGCAGCCTGTTCGAACTCGGCGGCAACACCGAACCGCTGGCGCTGGACGTACCGCCGAACACCGGCAACACCCCGATTTATCTGGCGCTGCCGCTGGTCACCGGTAACCACATCGAGGCGCGCCGTCCGGAGCAGTCCGACGTGCTCGCGCGCTTCACCGCGTACGACGCTGAAGTGGCTGACTCCAACGCCGGCGACGATTCCGCCAGCCAGGTCAGCTGCGGTCGCCCGGATTTCAAACTGATGCTCGGCGAGCAGCAGAGCGATCAGGCGTATGTGAAGCTGAAGATCTGCGACGTGCTCGACACCACGCCCGACGGCGTGATCAGCCTCGATCCGGACTTCGTGCCGACCTACATTCAGGCCCACGCGTCCAGCTATCTGCTGTCGTGCCTGAAAGAAGTCATCAGCATGCTCAACCACCGTGGCGACACGATTGCCGAGCGGATTCGCTCCAACGGCAAGGTCGGCGGCGCTGAGGTTGGCGACTTCATGATGCTGCAACTGATCAACCGCACCGAACTGCTGCTGCGTCACTACCTCGGTCTGGAGCAAGTGCACCCGGAAGAGTTGTACCGCACGCTGCTGACCATGCTCGGCGATCTGGCGACGTTCTCCGGCGAGAGCAAACGCCCGCGTCTGGACAGCCGTTATTCCCACGCCGATCAGGGCGGCAGCTTCCGCAAACTGATGGAAGCGATCCGTCAGGTGCTGTCGATGGTGCTCGAACAGCACGCCATCGAGTTGATCCTGCAAGCCCGTCAGTACGGCATCATCGTTTCGCCGTTGCACGACCACAAACTGCTCGGCACCGCGTCGTTCGTGCTGGCAGCAAGTGCCAACTGCGATTCCGAAGAACTGCGCCACCG
Source organism: Pseudomonas rustica (assembly GCF_049959085.1). Taxonomy (NCBI): domain Bacteria; kingdom Pseudomonadati; phylum Pseudomonadota; class Gammaproteobacteria; order Pseudomonadales; family Pseudomonadaceae; genus Pseudomonas; species Pseudomonas rustica. The sequence goes on from NZ_CP188200.1 coordinate 5,804,668, forward strand.
CTTGCCGGCGCACCTCAAGGTCGGCCCGGTGGAGCGCATCCGCCAACTGGTCAACCTGCATTTGCCGGGGATCAAGGTCAAACCGTTGCCGGTGGCCCCGCGGCAGATCGCGTTCCACTCCAACAAAACCTATTTCATTCTCGAACTCAGTTCCGAAGACCTGGCACAACTGGAACGCTCCGGCGGTTTCGCGTTCCACGTGTCCGGCGAATTCGCCGAGCTTGAACTGAAATTCTGGGCCATCAGGAACTGACCGACATGATCAAGGACATGGAACACAACCAGGACGACAAAACCGTCCTGCTCGACCGTCAGGGCCACGGCCCGGCGTCGAGTCCGCTGACCGACTTCGCCGCGCCACCGCGCTTCGAACAACTGGAAGAACGGATGATCTACGCCGCGCGCCTGCGCCCGGCAGAGTCGTTCAATATCAGCCTCAATTCGCTGGTGGCGGCGTCCTCCGATTTGCTTTCGGAAGTGGTGCGCCTCAAGCACAGCGAAAGCCGCGAAGACTTGTACGCGCTCAACGAGCGCCTGACCGCCGGGCTCAAGCTGTTTGAAGTACGCGCCCTGCACAACGGCGCCGAAAGCAGCCAGGTGATGGCCGCGCGTTACGTGCTCTGCACCGTGGTCGACGAAGCTGTCGTGACCACGCCGTGGGGCAACGAAAGCGAGTGGTCGCAGATGAGCCTGCTCAGCAGCTTCCACAACGAAACCTTCGGCGGTGAGAAGTTTTTCCAGCTGCTCGATCGGCTGTCGAAAAACCCGGTCAAACACCTGCCGATGCTTGAGCTGATGTATCTGTGCCTGTCCCTCGGTTTCGAGGGCAAGTACCGCGTACAGGCACGCGGCATGCTCGAACTCGAAGGCATCCGCGACGCCTTGTACCGTCAGATTCGTCAGTTGCGTGGCGACGTGCCGCGCGAGTTGTCGCCGCACTGGGAAGGCCTCAACGATCAGCGCCGCAGTCTGGTGCGCATCGTGCCGGCGTGGATGGTGGTGTTGTTCACGCTGGTCTGTCTGGTGGTGATGTATTCGGGCTTCGCCTGGGTTCTGGGCGAGCAGCGCGACACCGTTCTGCAACCTTATCAGCCGCTTGATCCGGCCGCGGTGCAACCGCAGTCGCAGCCGTAAACAGGGACGTGTGATGAAAAAGTTTTTCAAGAAAGTCGGCGCCTTCCTGCGCCAGACCTGGGTCTGGACTCTGCTGCTGGTGCTGTTCGTGGCGCTGCTGGTGTGGTTCGTCGGCCCGTTGTTGGCGGTCGATGACTACAAGTTCTGGGAGAGCCCGACCTCCCGCCTGCTGACCATTGCCGTGCTGTTCCTGATCTGGGGCCTGGTCATGGTCTTCGTCAGCTGGCGCGCCGGTATCCGCAAGAAAGCCGAAGAAGAAAGCGAAGACGGTCAGGATCGCATCCGTCGTGAAGAGCTGATCGACGAAGAGCAGAAAGAGTTGAAGGCGCGCTTCAAAGACGCGCTGAAAACCCTGAAGACGTCCAGCCTTTATCGCGGCCGCAGCGAGCGCTGGCGCAGTGACTTGCCGTGGTATCTGCTGATCGGCCCGCAAGGTTCCGGCAAGACCAGTCTGCTGGACTTTTCCGGTCTGGAATTCCCGATCAACAAGATCGACCGCAAGCTGACCCGCGACACCCTCGGCACCCGTCATTGCGACTGGTACTTCGCCGATCACGGTGTGCTGATCGACACCGCCGGCCGTTACCTGACGCAGCCGGACGCCGAAGTCGACAGCAGCGCCTGGACGACCTTGCTCGAGTTGCTGCGCAAGCGTCGCCGTGGCCGTCCGTTGAACGGTGTGCTGGTGACCATTCCGGTGGAAACCCTGCTCGGCGGTAGCGAGCAAGACATCGATACTTTGGCGCGTCAGGTGCGTGGCCGTCTGCAAGACGTGCATCAGAAACTGCACGTCGACGTGCCGGTGTATCTGGTGCTGAGCAAGGCTGACAAGCTGCTGGGCTTCGACGAATTCTTCGATCAGATGAGCCGTGAAGAAAGCGATCAGGTGCTCGGCACCAGTTTCCGCAAGGATCAGGTCGGCACCGACGTCGCGGTACTGCGCAATGAATTTGAAGAGCTGCTGCGTCGCCTCAACAGCCAGGTGATCATGCGCATGCACTCCGAGCGCGACACCCAGCGCCGTGGCCGCATCCTCGACTTCCCGCATCAACTCGGGCAGATCGGCGAGCGCCTGTGCCTGTTCGTCGACATGGCGTTCACTGGCAACCGTTATCAGCGTGCCACGCAACTGCGCGGTTTCTACCTGACCAGCGCACCGCACCTGACCCAGGAAATGGATTCGACCACCGCCGGCATCGGCGCGAGTCTGGGCATGAGCGCCGGTGTATTGCCGACGCTGCGCAGCGGTCGTTCGCGCTTCATTCACCACTTGCTCAGCCGGGTGATTTTCCCTGAGGCGGATCTGGCTGGTCTCGACAAGCGTGAACGCAGCCGCATCCATTGGGGTCAGCGTGCGTTGTACATCGGCGCACTGGCGTCGTTGGCACTGTTCGGCATCCTCTGGGCCGGTGGTTTCTCGGCCAACTACGAGCGTCTGGAAAACCTTCGTACGCTGGCGCAGAACTGGACGCAGCAACGTTCGGCACTGACCCCGCGTGATGATGCGATGGGCGTGCTGAAAACCCTCGACACCAGTTATGCCGCAACCCAAGTGTTCCCGAAAAAGGGCGACGTGTCGTACCACGAGCGTGGCGGTCTGTATCAGGGCGAAGACGTCAATCCGCCGGTCGCCGACGCCTACGAGCGTGAGCTTCAGGCGCAGTTGCTGCCACGAGTGGCTTCGCAGCTCGAAGGGCAGATCCGCGCCAACCTGCAGGATCGCGAAAAGCTGCTCAACAGCCTGCGCGCGTACCTGATGCTGAACATGAAGGATCGTCGCGACGCGGCATGGCTGAAGGACTGGATCGCCACTGACTGGTCGCAGCGCTACACCGGCAACACCGCGGTGCAGAACGGTCTGAACACTCACCTCGAACGCCTGCTGAAGCAGCCTTTCATCTACCCGCTTAACGACCAATTGGTCGCGCAGGCGCGGCAGGTATTGCGCAGCGAGTCGCTGGCCAACGTCGTGTATCGCATGCTCCGCGAGCAGGCGCGTAACCTGCCGGAATACCGTTTCAGCCAACACCTCGGCCCACAAGGCTCGCTGTTTATCGGCACCGATTACGTGATTCCGGGCTTCTACACCCAAGAGGGTTATCAGCAGTATTTTTCGGTGCAGGGCGCGACTCTGGTCACCGACATCCTGCGTGACAACTGGGTGCTGGGCGAAGGCGCGGGCATCAGCGACATGGACTTGCGTCGTCTGATGGTCGAGCTTGAACAGTTGTATTTCCGTGACTACGCCAACTACTGGAGCGAAGCCGTTGGCCAGGTGGCCCTGCCGCCGATCAACGACGCCGGTGAAGGCGCCGAGCAACTGGCGGGCCTGACGTCTGCCAACTCGCCGGTGCTCGCCTTGCTCACGGAAGTGCGCGAGAACACCCGCTTCCAGGCTGTTGCTGACCCGGTGGATCAAGCCGCCGATGCCGCTGATGCGCTGGCCGAGCAGAAAGGCAAACTGGGCAAGGTCGGTAAACTCGCGGCCGCCGCAGCAGACAAGGCTTCGGCCCTGACCGTTGCGAAGAACCTGCCGGACACCGCGAAGAAGTCGCTGCAACGTCGCTTCGAGCCGCTGCATCGTTTGCTCGATGACAACAACGGCCCGGCCGCTGACCTGACGCCGGCGCTCAACGCGCTCAACGACCTGCAACTGCAACTGGCCAGCCTGGCCCGTTCCAGCTCGCCGGAACAAGCCGCGTTCGAACTGGCGAAAACCCGCATGAGCGGCCAGCGTGATGCGCTGACCAACCTGCGTAATGCGTCCGGTCGTCTGCCGCGTCCGCTGAGCGTGTGGTTCAACGTGCTGGCCGAGGACTCGTGGCGTCTGGTGCTGAACGATGCGTACCAATACATGAACGGCCGTTATCAAAACGAGCTGTACAGCGTGTATGGCAAAACCATCAGCAAGCGTTATCCGTTCAGCGCCACCAGCACCAGCGACGTGGCGATCGCCGACTTCCGCGAGTTCTTCAAGGATCAAGGCATCGCTGACCGCTTCTTCGACAACTACATGCGTCCGTTCGTCAGTGGCGATCCGGGCAACTACCGCATGCGCAGCGTCGACGGCCACAGCCTGCCGGTGTCCAAGGTTTACCTCGACCAGATGGCCGCCGCACTGACCATTCGCAAGAGCTTCTTCTCGATCAACCCGGCCGAGCCGACCGTGCAGTTCAAACTCGAGCCGTACACCCTCGATCCGGCGGTCAGCCGTTCCGAGTTCAAGTTCGGCGACAAGACCATCGAATACCGTCACGGCCCGATTGTGCCGGTGTCGTTCAAATGGCCGACCGATGCTGAAGACGGTCGCACCAGTCTGGTGATGGACAAGATGTCGGGGCGTCCGATCGGCATCGAGAAAAACTCCGGCCCGTGGTCGCTGTTCCGTCTGTTTGATCTGATGCAGACCGAGTATCTGAACGGTCGCGACGTGCTGGTGCTGAAAGCTGACGTGGGTGGCCTGCGCGCCAACTACCTGCTGACCAGCCAACGCTCGCCGAACCCGTTCGACATGGGCGTACTGCGCACCTTCCGTATGCCGGTGCAGCTCTGATGCTCGTGGCCAGTGCCTGGCGCAGCGCGGCGCGTACCGACCCGGGCAAGGTGCGGGCGCGCAACGAAGATGCCTTCCTCGACTCGCCACAGCAGGGGCTGTGGGTGGTCGCGGACGGCATGGGCGGTCATCAGGGTGGCGACATCGCCAGCCAGTTGATCGTCGCCAGCCTGGCTGAACTGCCGCCACACGATGACTTCGACGAACGCCTCAAAGCCATTCGCCAGTGCCTGCATTGGGTGAACCGGCGTTTGGGGCAGGAGTTGACCGTCACCGCCGGCCGTCACGACAGCGTCATGGGCAGCACCGTTGTGGCGCTGCTGGTGGAAGGCAATCGCGCGGCCTGCATCTGGGCCGGCGACAGCCGTTGTTATCTGTGGCGCGGGCAGCGTCTGTATCAGCTGTCCAAAGACCATTCGCTGCAACAACAATTGATCGACGAACAGAAAATGAGCGTCGATCAAGCGGCGGCGCACCCGGCGGCTCATGCCTTGACCCGAGCCGTCGGCGCGGCCGAACAACTGACCCTGGATGTCCTCGAACTCGAGGTCTATCCGGGCGACGCGTTTTTGCTTTGCAGCGATGGTTTGTACCAAGGCCTGAGCAGCGATGCCCTCGGCAACGCCCTCAGTCTCAGCGCGCCGCACGTGGCGCTGGAACGTTTGTTCGACGGCGCCTTGCGGGGCTCCGCGCGGGACAACCTGACTGCCGTGGTGATCCGCCAATGAGTGAAATCGAATCGCCAATCGATGACGTGTTGATCAGCGAAGAACAGGCCAGCAACCTGACCTACTTCGCCTTCGCCAAGTCGCACAATGCCGAACCTGCGCTGGCCCCTAAAAAGGCCAGCATCGGTGTGCTGCCCGATGTGTTGGCCGGTCGCTATCGCCTCGAGCGTCTGCTCGGGGCCGGTGGCATGGGCGCGGTTTACCGGGCGCGGGATCTGCTGCACGAACAGTTTGGCGATCCCGACCCTTACGTTGCGCTGAAAATCCTCAGCGAAGAATTTGCCGAGTCGCCGGACGCCAGTGCCTTGCTCTACAGCGAGTTCGCCCTGACCCGACGCCTGCGCCACGACAACGTCGTGCGTGCACACACTTTTGAAGTCGACACCGACTGCCAGCGGGCCTTTATCACCATGGAATACATGCGTGGCCTGACCCTGGACAAATTGCTCTGCGAGCGGCCCCTCGGCCTGCCGTGGAAAGAACTGCGCGACATCGTCCTGCCGCTGCTCGACACGTTGGCGTATGCCCACGGTCGCGGCGTGCTGCACGGTGATCTGAAACCGAGCAACGTCATGCTCAGCGAAGACGGCCTGCGCCTCTTCGACTTCGGCCTCGGTCAAGCGGAGGAGGGTGTGCTGCCCGGCCTGCCGCATCTGAGCCGTGAACGTTTTAACGCCTGGACACCGGGCTACGCCGCCCCCGAACTGCTTGAAGGCCAACCGTTGTCGGCCGGCGCGGACGTGTACGGCGTGGCCTGCATGATTTACGAACTGGCGGGCGGCAAGCCGCCGTTCCGCCGCGTGGCCTCGACCCTGGCCCGCGACGAACACCTGGAGCGCGAGCTGCACGCGCCGAAAAACCTACCGAAACACTGCTGGCCCGCGCTGCGCAAAGCGCTGAGCTTCAATGCGGCAGAACGCAGCATCACTGCCGGCCAATTGCGTGACGCCATGAGCGCCACTTCGTCCTGGCGGCAACGCCTGCGTTTTCGGGCGTAACGGATGACATTCGAACAGGGAGCACACAATGTTCAACTCAGCTAACGAGACCCACTTCAGCCTGACGGTGGAAGACTATGTCGGCGACCTGCAAGTGCTGTCGTTCACCGGCACCGAAGGCGTCAGCCAGCCGTATCGTTTCGACCTCGAACTGGTCAGCGAAAACCCCGATCTGGATCTGGAAAAACTCCTGCACAAGCAGGCCTTTCTCGCGTTCGATCCGCAGGGCTCCGGCATTCATGGGCAGATTTATCGCGTCGCTCAAGGCGATGCCGGCAAGCGCCTGACGCGCTACAAAATCTCCATCGTGCCGCAACTGCAATACCTGCATCACCGCACCAACCAGCGCATCTACCAGCAGATGTCGGCGCCGAAAATCATCGCGTTGATCCTCGACGAACACGGCATCAAGGGCAACGCCTACAGCTTCCAGCTCAGCCAGCCGTGCCCGGATCGCGACTACTGCGTGCAGTACGACGAAACCGACCTGCATTTCGTCCAGCGCCTGTGCGAAGAGGAAGGCATTCACTACCACTTTCAGCACAGCGAAAAAGCCCACCTGCTGGTGTTTGGCGATGACCAGACCGTGTTCCAGAACCTCGGCCAGCCGACCGCGTACGTGCAAGGCAGCGGCATGGTCGCCGACGAGCCGGTGATCAAAGGTTTCAAACTGCGCCTGGAAACCCGCACCACACGCACCATGCGCCGCGACTACGACTTCGAAAAACCGCGCCTGCAAATGGAAGCCGCCTACAAACCGGATGGCGAGAGCACGGAACCGGATCTGGAAGACTACGACTACCCCGGCCGTTTCCTCGACCGCGCGCGCGGCAAGTTCCTCAGCCAGCGCGCCCTCGAACGCCACCGCGCCGACTACCGTCAGGCCGAGGGGCGTGGCGACCAGACCAAACTGGTCAGCGGCCACTTCATGGAAATGTCCGACCACCCGCGTAGCGAATGGAACGACCTGTGGCTGCTCACCGAAATCGTCCACGAAGGCAAACAGCCGCAAGTCCTCGAAGAAGGCGTGACCAGCGACACCACCAATAACAAGGACGATTACCACCAGGGCTACCGCAACACCTTCCTCGCCACCCCGTGGGACGTGTTCTACCGCCCGGCCCTCGAACACCCGAAACCGCGCGTACTCGGCAGCCAGACCGCCATGGTCACCGGCCCTAAAGGCGAAGAAATCCACTGCGATCAATACGGCCGCATCAAAGTGCAATTCCACTGGGATCGCGAAGGCCTCGCCGACGACAAAACCAGCTGCTGGCTGCGCGTCTCCAGCTCCTGGGCCGGCGACCGCTACGGCGCCATCAGCATCCCGCGCATCGGCATGGAAGTCCTCGTCACCTTCCTCGAAGGCGACCCCGATCAACCACTGGTGACCGGCTGCCTGTACCACAAAGAAAACCCGGTGCCGTACGCACTGCCGGCGAACAAAACCCGCAGCGTGTTCAAAACCCTCAGCTCGCCGGGTGGCGCGGGGTACAACGAACTGCGCATCGAAGACAAGAAAGGTGCGGAGCAGATCTACATCCACGCCCAGCGTGATTGGGATGAGAACGTCGAGCATGACCAGAAGATTCGGGTCGGGAATGAACGTCATGACACGGTTGAGAAGAACACCTACACCGAGCTGAAAGCTGAAGAACACCGCACCACGATTGCTGATCGCAAGATTGAAGCGAAGGCTGACGATCACCTGACGGTGGGGCAGAGCCAGCACGTCAAACTGGGTACGGCGCAGCTGACCAGTGTCGGGAATGAGATTCACCTGAAGGCGGGTGACAAGATTGTGATCGAGGCGGGATCGGAGCTGACGATTCTGGGTGGGGGGAGTTTTATCAAGCTGGATGCGGGCGGCGTGACGGTGGTTGGGCCGGTGGTGAAGATTAATGCGGGTGGGGCGGCTGGGTCGGGAACGGGGATCGGGATTTTGACACCGGTCATACCGTTGATTGCGGATCAGGCTCGGGCGGGGAACACTCTAAAAAATGCAGCTGTTGAAAATTTCTATGGGCAAATGAAGTTCGTCACGAGTACGGGTGTTCCTTACAGCTCAGTAGCTGCGGCATTTATCATTCCTAATAGGACTGCACCATTAACATTTCGAAGCGATGCGGACGGACTGTCGCCAAACGTCAAAGCCGAGTCCATCCAAGAAGCAGAAGTGCATTTAATCTGGGATGATTTTGAGGTTCCGGAAGGTTCTGATGATTATGAGAAAGGACGCAAGGCATGAAGCAGGAGCCCATCACCAAATTAGACATAAGCAAAAAACAGGATGCCAGACCACACGAGTATTGTGTGACGTGCGAACAATCCTGGTCTTTTGCTCAGATGGAAGCCGTTAAGCGCTTGAGTATTCGCGAAAAAAGCCTTTTTTCAGGGAAAAGCAAGCTAACCCTGGTGAGTGACTTCAGTGTCAGGGCTGCGCGAATTGCAGGAAACTATGCACGTTTTTACCTCGAGACTGAACCCGGCGGTAGGCCTGAATTAAAAGGTCGATTCTATTGGATGGGCCTTGCCGCATTCGCCAGTAAGCAAGTCATGTGTGGGCTGGACTTCACAAAATTTGCCCAACGAGCTTCTGCACCCCTCGTCGTCATGCCTGCGACTTATGCTGAGGTCAATGCCGCGATTCTGGTTGGGAAAAATGGGTTGGGCAAAGGCAACTTCTGGTTATTTCAGGATATTTTTTGTTGGCATTGGTTATATGTTAAATCTCCCGATGAGTTTATGTCGTGCAAATCTCGTCGTAATGTCGATACCTATGAAACAGAAACCCAAAAGCGCGTTAAAGATTTACCGTGGGCAAGTGCGGCGCTTGGCTCAATAAACAACCTAAAGAAAACCAACGAAATTGATGAGGCGTTTGATTTAATAAAGGCTGTAGAAGCAATGCCCGCGGGCGCCGCGCGGGAAACAGCAAAATTCGAATCGCTTTTGAAAATTGCCGATCATGAACAATTAAAAATTCTGCAGCCGCTTATTTATGATGATTGGACATTTCAAAAAATTCTTGACGGTCAGGCGTTGTCCGAAGGGCTTCCCTACGTTCCGTTGAGATCTGCTGCGTTTGCAATTGCGTGTGATGTAAAAGACTCTGAGCATAGAGTTCAGATGACGGACGACGATGGCAGTCTATATAAAGCCAAAGAACGAATGAAATTCATTCTGGCGATTGCTAAGCAGTACCACAAATTAATGCAGATAGAGACTCGGCGTATGGAGTCGACAATTGCCACCATCGCAAGTTGGGCCGACAAGACATGAAGCACCATCTATTGATTTTGTTAGTTTTGTTAAGTGGTTGTGGTAATGATCAGGGTGAAGTGAGTACTAAAATGGAAAAGAGTAATCCGGTTGTCAAAATTGACGTTGACGGTTCTTTCGATGCTCTGTTTAAAAGCAGTCCTTTGAAGTTCTCCGAGGAATGCCCAGCATCGATGGGGATTTGTTGGTACAAAATAAACATGCGCAGTGGTGATCCATCTATCCCTAACGTTGTTGTCGATGTGGCTGGCGATAACCTCACAGTCGATAAAGTGACCGACATCAGTGTCTCACGAGTGACAGGAGAGGAGAATGTCACGGACTTCGACCTGACGCTGCTCGGGTTGCCTGATAATACGAGCCATGAAGATAACCGTAAGTGGGTTTATGAACTTCTGAATGGTTTCAAATTAGCCGGTTGGAAAAAGTACTTTTACCCTGCAGATCCACGCATTTCGGGAGACGAGTTGGCGAAGATACCGCAGGGAAAGCAAGTCTTTGGTGAGTATCCATTAAGCCATCCCATGTTTGATCCCGATGTTTCACTGGCACTCGATAAGTGGATGGAAGTTAAATCTTTCTACAACTGGTATATGTATAAAGGTAATGAGTTTGTTCATGTGATGGTTCAGCGCAGTGACAGTGATACTGAACCAAAATCTAAAGGCACTTATCTGACTGTCATAGAATTTACCTCTCAAGAAAACACTTGGAAGCTGGATTTTAAGGAGGAGGACAGGGCTGATTGGAAGCAGAAATTCCCTGCTCGACTGAATGAACTGTTAGCGCGCCGAGCAGAAGCTGAGAAACTGGCACGTTTGGCGGGGGTTCAGATTCAGGAAAATTATCAGGCCCCTGACATCGAGTCGAGTGTCCGCCAATAAAGTACGAACGGGTGTTCATTGATCCTGACTCAGGTCGGCACTCTTTTTCATTTGAAGGCTATTTCCAAATGGCCGGTATTCCATTTGGGAAATTAAGCATGAAGCGTTTTGTATTTTTACCGCTGTTTTCATTTTTGATCAGCGGTTGCGATGATGTCAGTGGTAGCCGAGGCATGGCAGACATTGCCACCAATCGCCCCATTGAAATTAATATGCATGAAGATATTGAAGGGTTAGTCGCGCGTAGTCCTGTAATATTTTCCGAAGGTTGCATGTCAGCAGTTAACATGTGTTGGTATAAGGTTGAAAGATCCTTTGATGACAGCAAACTTCCGGTTGTTATTATAGATAAGTCTCTGACACTCGACCACGTCGCTCGTATCAGCATTGCGGTAGATAGTGATGTTGGTAGAAGTGTTGAGGATCTAGATCTTTCAATTCGATCGTTGCCAGATAACAGCTTGCATGATGATTACAGGCTGTTCCTTTTTGAACTGATTGATAAGATCACCGCTGCTGGCTGGCAACATTATTATTCGCCATCCGATCCGCGAGTTTCTGGATCGCAGATGGATAAGATTGATACACCAGACTACGTACTGGGCGACTACGTATTGAGCCATCCTTGGCTAGATCCGAGCTATCGTTTAGATCTGAGGCGCTGGTTGAGGATTGGGCGTTTTCATACGTGGACTTTTTTCAAAGACGGTAACTATCTTAAGGTGCAGGCTTGGAGCCGGGATTCGGATGATGCACCTGAGGAGCGAGGCACTTATCTGGTTAGTTTGAATTTCAAAACGCAATCAGAGTATTGGCGCACCACATTTAATACTGATAAAGAAAATGCCCGCTGGACGGAGCTCATGCCGGAAAGATTAGAAAAATATCGGATTATTCGAGAGGCAAGAGAGCAGAAGGCAATTGAAGCGGGTATTGAAATTGATACGAGTTATCACGATCCAGTTATTCAGGCGCTGAAATGAGCGTGCGGTGTTTCGATCAAAACGAGGGCTCGCGATCGGCGCCTATGGATAGCAGGTTTTCCGACGCGTTAGCCAGAATGGTTTCCGTGTCGAGCTCTTCGCAGATGTTAAAGAGGTTGCCTTCGCGGCGGTTGGACGGTTTTTTGGAGTGTGTGGGGAAGTTGTAGGCGAAGGTACGTTTAGTGGCCAGCTCGCTTGGTTCACGCATGCCGCCGTGCTTTGCGGGAAAATTCCTAGGGAGTTGCAGGGCGGAGGATCAAAAGATCGCAGCCTTCGGCAGCTCCTACAGGAATGTATTTCGGGAGGTGTAGGCAGTGTGACTTGGTGGTCATCGTGTTGGGAAAACGGGGGATCGTCTTCAAACGGTGTTGAATAGTGGCGTTCCAGCGTGAAGTGGTTAAACTGCCCCGGCCGTTCATTTTCCTTTTGAGGCTGTGCGCATGAAATTTCGTTTTCTTCTGTGGATGCTGGGTCTGTTGATGGGTAAGGCCAGCCGGACAAATCCTGCGTTCCAGCAGCAGTTGGGTGACAAGGATCTGGTGTTTCAGCTGCAGACGCTGGATGGGAAAGTGGCGCGGCATTTTGTGGTCAAGGATCAGCGCATCACCAGCAAGTCTGGCGTGGTGGCGGAGCCGGCGTTTGCGATTGCGTTTAAAGATGCCGGTTATGGCTTTGCGACGATGCAGGCGAAGAACAAGCAGCTGGCGTTTATGCAGGGGATTCAGGACAAGTCGATTCAGCTGAAGGGCAATCCGGCGCTGGTCATGTGGTTTCAGGGGTTGATGAAGTATTTGGTGCCGAGGAAGGCTAAGCCTAAGGCTTGAGCCTTTGGTGACGCGGAGCGTCACGGGATGCATTCCCACGCGGAGCGTGGGAATGATCAGGGGCGGTCTGATAGATTGAGTTGGATTTTTCGCGAGCAGGCTCGCTCCCACAGGGGGATTGTGTAAATCCTTGGGGGAGCGGGCCTGTTTTGTTTTAGCCCTGGCTGAATTGCGAAGCCAGTTCGCGCAGCAGGACTTCGGCTTCGAGGACTTTGCTGACGACGTCGTTGGCTTTTTCGCGGGTCAGGCCAACGCGTTCGAGCAGGGCGTCTGGAATGTCTTCATCCGGGCCCGAACCGATCCCGCGTCCACGCAGCAATCGTACGGCCAGGCAGACAAGGTTCGGGTATTCAGCGTAGGCGCCGTCATAACTCGGATCGTGCTGGAAGCGCAGCGCGGTGGCCAGTTCGTCCGGCATGTCCCAGTAGCGCATCAGCCACGAGCCGATCTGTTCACGGCTGATACCGAGCAGGTGTTGCTCGATGTAGCTGTGGCACAGGTGCGGGTTGACCTCCAGGTGGCGGCAGATCAGCGAGAAGTGCGGCGGGAACACGTGGGCCAGCAGCAGATAACCGAAGTTGTGCAGCAGACCGGCGAGGTAGGTCAGGCCGGCTTCCGGGCGCTGGGCGCGCGGCATGGCGCGGGTCAGGCCTTCGATGACGGCGGCGGTGTAGATCGACTGCTGCCAGTACGGCGTCGAGTGTTGCGGATGGTCTTTGGGCAGGCTCAGGGTCTTGCCGAGGGCCAGGCCCAGCGCAAGGTTGATCACCAGATCGAAACCGAGCACGCGGACGATCGCGTCTTCTACCGAGCGAATCTTGCCCGGCGAGGCGTAGTACGGCGACGCCGCCCAGCTCACCACTTGTGCGGCCAGCGCCGGGTCTGTTTCAACGACGCCGGTGATGTCGTCGATGGTGGCGTTGGGGTCGACGCGCAGCTTGATGATTTTTTGCGCGGTTTCGGCCAGCGGCGGAATCTCGATGGTCGCTTCCAGACGCTGCTGAATGCGCCGTGCGGTAAACGCTTGCACGGCCTGGGTGATTTCCTCGCGGTCATCGTCCGGGCGGTCGAGGTTCGGGCGGATGCTGTTCAGCGCTTCGCCGAAGTTGGCGGCGCTGGCCTTGGTCAGCATGCTTTTGAAGGCTTCGCTGGTGATTTCCAGCAACACGCCCGGCTCGCCGGAGTTGATCAGCAGCTTTGGCTCGCGCAGCAGGCTTTCTTCGTAGAGGCACGGCGAACTGGTCAGTGCCGGCAGGCCTGGCAGCAGGCTCAGGCTGTGTTTGCCGAGCATCTTTTGCAGACGCTCGGTCGACACTGCGGTCAGGCGACGGCCCGTCAGTTCGGCGAGGCGATTGAGGTCGAGCAACTGGCTCTGCGGAAACAGCACCATCAGCGCGCCGACAGCGTCGTCCAGCAACACGGCTTGTACCTTGCGCGATGCATTGAGGCCGTGGTGGTCGAGCACTTCTTCGTAGGCGATCCCGAGCTTGTCCAGCAGCAGTCGAATGACAGACGGCGCGTGCGGGGATTCGGGGGCGAGAGCGGCTTCGGTCATGGTCTGTATCCGTTTTTGAAACAATGGCAGGAGTATAACCAGCTTGGTCAGAACGAGCTGTCAGAAACTGCGACGGTGCTCACACTTGGCCGTATTGCTGCCCGTGGCGCAACCAGCGGTCAAGCAACGGGCTGACGTGGGTCGGCCAGCGTTCCAGCAGCGCTTGCGCGGCGTCACGAACGGCGGGCAACAAGTCGGCGTCGCGCATCAGATCCGCGACCTTGAATTGCAGCAATCCGGTCTGGCGGGTGCCAAGCATTTCACCGGGGCCGCGCAGTTCCAGGTCTTTTTCGGCGATGACGAAACCGTCGTTGGTCTCGCGCATGATCCCCAGACGCTGGCGACCTATCTGCGACAGCGGCGGATGGTAAAGCAGCACGCAATGGCTGGCGGCGCTGCCCCGACCGACACGGCCGCGTAACTGGTGCAATTGCGCGAGGCCGAGACGCTCGGGGTTTTCGATGATCATCAGGCTGGCGTTGGGCACGTCTACACCGACTTCGATCACGGTGGTCGCGACCAGCAGTTGCAGGTTACCGGCCTTGAACTCGGCCATGACGGCGGCCTTCTCGACGGGTTTCATGCGCCCGTGAATCAGCCCGACTTTCAACTCGCCGAGGGCGAGGGTGAGATCTTCAAAAGTGGTTTCGGCGGCCTGACAGGTCAGCTCTTCCGACTCTTCGATCAGCGTGCACACCCAATAGGCCTGACGGCCCTCGGCGCAGGCACCGCGCACGCGTTCGATGACTTCGACGCGGCGGGTGTCGGTGACCAGCACGGTGTTGACCGGGGTTCGCCCCGGCGGCAATTCGTCGAGGATCGAGGTGTCGAGGTCGGCGTAGGCGCTCATCGCCAGCGTCCGTGGAATCGGCGTCGCGGTCATGATCAGTTGATGCGGACACATGCGCCCACCGACGCCTTTCTGCCGCAGCGCCAGTCGTTGCTGCACGCCGAAGCGATGTTGTTCGTCGATGATCACCAGCGCGAGGTTTTTGAACTTCACTTCGTCCTGAAACAGCGCGTGGGTGCCGACCACCATCGGTGTGCCACTGGCGATCTGTTCCAGCGCGGCGACGCGGTTCTTGCCCTTGAGCTTGCCGGCCAGCCACGCCACTTCAATGCCCAGCGGTTCGAGCCAGCGCTTGAAGGTGATGAAGTGTTGTTCGGCGAGAATCTCGGTCGGCGCCATCAGCGCGACTTGATAACCGGCCTCCAGCGCTTGCAGAGCGGCGAGGGCGGCGACCACGGTTTTACCCGCGCCGACGTCACCCTGAATCAGCCGCAGCATCGGTTCGTGCTGACTGAGGTCGTAGGCGATTTCGTTGCCGACGCGCTGTTGGGCGCCGGTCGGGTTGAAGCCAAGATTCGCCAGATATTTCGGCGGCAGCTTTTTCGCTTTCGGCATCGCCGGCGCGCGCAAAGAACGCATGCTTTCGCGCAGACGTTGTTGCGACAGTTGATGCGTCAGCAGCTCTTCGAAGGCCAGACGATGCTGCGCCCAGTGATGACCGAGGGCGAGTTCGTCGACGTCGGCATCGGCGGGCGGATTGTGCAGGTAGCGGATCGCATCGGCCAGCGGTGCGAGTTGATAGTCGCGTGCGAGTTCGGTCGGCAGCCAATCGGGCAGGGTGTCCGGCTTGAGCATGGTCAGCGTCTGCATGCACAGTTGACGCAGACGCGCTTGGGTCAGGCCTTCGGTCAGCGGGTAAACCGGGGTCAGGGTTTCATCCACTGGCGGTGGTTCGTCGCCGGTGATGGCGCGATATTCCGGGTGGTAGATTTCCAGACCTGAGGCGCCGGGCCGGGCTTCGCCGTAGCAGCGAATCCGCGTGCCGCGTTTGAGCCCTTCTTTCTGCGCGTTGCTGAAATGGTAAAAGCGCAGACTGAGCCCGCCGGTGCCATCCTGCATGCGCACGACGAGGCTGCGGCGGCGGCCCATGACCACGTCGGCGCCGCTGACGGTGCCTTCGACCACGGCGTCCTGACCCGGTCGCAAATGGCCGATCGGCACCACGCGGGTGCGATCCTGATAACGCAGCGGCAGGTGAAACAACACGTCCTGGAGATTCTCCAGACCGACCTTGGCCAATTTCTCGGCCATGGCTTCACCGACACCCTTGAGTGCCGTCACCGACACTTGCGACAGCTCAGTCATGACGCTCGCTTAACCGGCCGTAACCGGTGTCGCTGGCTTGGCCACCGAGCACAGGCGAATGGAGTCGGCGAGGATTTCGATGGCTTTCGGCCGTGGGAAACTCGCACGCCAGGCGATGGCCACGGTGCGGAACGGCACCGGTGGCGACAGCGGACGCACTGCGATCACGCCGGGGGCGTAGTGATGGCTGTCAACAGCCGACAACGGCAGGATCGAGATGCCCAGACCGGACGCGACCATGTGGCGAATGGTTTCCAGCGAACTGGATTCGACCGTGGTGTGCTTGGCGCCGTCGCCGCCCTTGGTCAGGGTCGGGCAGGCTTCGAGCACCTGATCGCGGAAGCAGTGACCTTCGCCGAGCAGCAGCAGGCTCTTGTCGTTGAGCAGGCCGGCGTCGATGGTTTCTTTTTTCGTCCACGGGTGCTGGGCCGGCATGAGCACGTAGAACGGCTCGTCGTACAGCGGCAGGGTCAGCACGTCGGCTTCGTTGAACGGCAGGGCGATGATGATCGCGTCGAGTTCGCCGTTGCGCAGTTTGTCGCGCAGCACGTGGGTGAAGTTTTCTTCGATGTACAACGGCATCTGCGGGGCGACCCGGTGCAGTTGTGGAATCAGGTGCGGGAACAGGTACGGGCCGACGGTGTAGATCGCGCCGACTTTCAGCGGTGCGGTCAGCTGATTCTTGCCGGCCTGGGCCAGTTCGCGGATGCCTTGGGCTTGCTCAAGAACTTTCTGCGCCTGGGCGACGATGCCTTCGCCGACCGGGGTCACGCGCACGGCGCTCTTGCTGCGCTCGAAAATCAGCACACCGAGTTCGTCTTCAAGTTTCTTCACGCCCACCGACAGGGTCGGCTGGCTGACGTGGCATTTCTCGGCCGCGTGGCCGAAATGCTGCTCTTGGGCGAGGGTAACGATGTAGCGTAATTCTGTGAGGGTCATAGCAAAGCGTCCATGAAGATGCGGGCCAAGCATACCGGCTGCAATCGATAGACGCACGTTATCAGACTGAGGGCGACATGCGACTACTGCAAAAAGCAAAAGATCGCAGCCTTCGGCAGCTCCTACAGGGAAATGCATTCCAATGTAGGAGCTGCCGAAGGCTGCGATCTTTTGATCTTGCTACTTAACGGCGGCGTTCGAGGGAGTAAACAAACGGTGCAACAATTTCAATCGAGCCGTTGTTCAGCATGTCAGCCGGTGGCTTTGGCAGCGGTTGTGCGCGGCGAATCATTTCCAGGGTAGCCCGGTCAAGATCAGCGTTGCCAGAGCGGCCCACCAGTTCGAATGACAGCACGTTACCTTCGGCATCCACCACGAAACGCAGACGGTTCAAACCTTCCTTGCCGCGTGCCTGAGCACTGGCCGGGTACTTTTTGTACTTGGCCAAATGCGCGAGCAGGGTGCCTTGCCAGCTGGCTTTGGCAGCCATTTGGGCCGGCGACGGGCCTGGTGCAGGCTGGGCGGATTTCTCCGTTGGTGCCTGAGTCGGCTGGGTGTCGGCCGGTTTTTCCTCGGAAGGTTTTTCCTTCGGCGGATCGGGCAGCTTCTTCTCGACCGGCTTCGGCGGTTTAGGCTTGGGCTTCGGTTTGGGTTTCTGCACCGCGATTTCAGCTTTCGGGGCTTCGGCCAGTTTCGGAATCGGCAACTCTTCAACCGGAGCCGGTGGCTGCGGCGGTGTGACGACTTTCGGCGGAGCAGGCGGTGGCGGGGCCGGAACCGGGGCCAGCTCGACCATCATTGCCTGCGGCGGCAATTCGATGGGCGGGCGGGCGGTCCAGTTCAGCGCCAGCGCGATGGCCAGCGCATGAACGCCCAGCACCACGGCCAGGCTACCGCTGTAACGCGTCAGCTTATGGCGCGTCGTGATCATTTCTTGGCTGCCGTCTCAAGTCCTACCAGGCCGACCTTCAGGTAACCGGCGGAACGCAGGTTATCCATCACGCTCATCAGGTCGCCGTAATCCACGCCTTTGTCAGCCTGGAAGAAGATGGTGGTGTCTTTCTTGCCCTTGGTTCTGGCGTCGAGGGTGGCGCCCAGTGCTTCGGGCTTCACTTCGTCTTCGCCGAGGAACAGACGCTGATCAGCTTTTACGCTGAGGAACACCGGTTTCTCTGGCCGCGGCGCCGGTTTGGCGGTCGAGGCAGGCAGGTCGACTTTGATGTCCACAGTGGCCAACGGAGCAGCCACCATGAAGATGATCAACAGCACCAGCATCACGTCGATAAACGGCGTGACGTTGATTTCGTGGTTCTCGGCCAGATCGTCGTCTGCGCCTTCTTTCAAATGCAGGCCCATGGCCGATTACCCCACTTTAACCATGTGCGGCTGCGAGCTGCGCTCAGGCTGGTGGTCGAGGTCGCGGCTGACCAGCAACAGGACTTCTGCCGAAGCATCGGAAACCTGCGCCTTGTAACCGGCGATCGAGCGGGCGAACACGTTGTAGATCACAACCGCTGGAATCGCTGCAACCAGACCCAGTGCGGTGGCCAGCAGGGCTTCAGCAATACCCGGTGCAACAACGGCGAGGTTGGTGGTCTGGGTTTTGGCGATGCCGATGAAGGAGTTCATGATGCCCCACACGGTACCGAACAGGCCGACAAACGGCGCGGTGGAACCGATGGTGGCGAGGACGCCGGTGCCGCTGCTCATGTTACGACCGCAGGCTGCAACCAGACGCTCAAGGCGGAAGCTGACGCGTTCCTTGATACCTTCTTTCTCGCGGCTGTTGACCGACAGGCGCATCTCTTCCAGTGCGTCGTGCACCAGCAGGTTGGCGAGGGTGCCTTCCTTGCCGGCCGTGGCGCTGGCTTCTTTAAGGGTGGTGGCTTTCTTCAGGGCGGCGATTTCGCCACGCAGACGACGCTTGGCGCCCATCAGCTCAAAGCCTTTGGCGATCCAGATGGTCCAGGTGATGATGGACGCGATGGCCAGACCGATCATCACGATTTTGACGATGATGTCAGCGTTCTGGTACATGCCCCACGGCGACAGGTCGTGGGCCATGCCCAGCGTGTTGTCGGCTTCGAGAACTTCAGGAACGTCGGCAGCGTCTACCGCTTGCACTGGATCGGTTGCAGTCGGTGCGGCAGCCGGGGCGGTGGCAGGCGCGTCAGCAGCAGGAGCGTGCTGTTCGGTCGCGGCCGGTGCGGCTGGCGCTTGCGCGTCGGCGAACGCGGCGGTCGGTGCCAGCATCAGGCTGAGCAGCAGAGCCGCCACTGCGCTCCAGGCGCGAGGTCGTTGGGTTGGCGAAGCGGGGATTTGATTACGTGTCATGCTGGCCGGACCTGAGATAGAAAAACGATGATGCTCTTCCAGGCCTCGTGAGGCCGAGAACAAAAGTGGCAGGCATTATTGCAAGTAATTCTTGTTAACAAAAGTAATAGAGTATCTTTTTTTCCTTGATTGCTAGCCGCTCGTCACTCGCCGGGCCTAGTCTGTCGCTTTCCGATGGGAGTTTTCTGATGTCTGCGCCTTCTGTTCTGATTGCCGGTTGTGGCGATATTGGTAGTCGTCTGGCCACGCAATTGCTGGCCGCTGGCTGGGAAGTCCATGGCTTGCGCCGGGATGTGTCACGTTTGCCTGAGGGTGTCATTGGTGTTGCCGGGGATCTCTTTAATGAAGATTGCCCAGACACCTGGCCGATCGGTGCGGTGGATTACCTGGTGTATTGCGCTGCTGCGACCAATCACGATGAAGCCGGGTACCGCGCGGCTTATGTGCAGGGTTTGCAGAATGTGTTGAGCTGGCTGGATGACTATGGCCAGGTGCCGGAGCGGCTGTTGTTTGTATCCAGCAGCAGTGTTTATGGTCAGATGGATGGCGAGTGGGTGGACGAGACCTCAGCGACAGTGGCCAGCGGTTTCTCCGGACGGTTGATGCTTGAGGCTGAGCAAGTCGCGCTCAAGAGCGGCATCCCGGCGAGCATCCTGCGCCTGACCGGTATTTACGGCCCTGGCCGCGAGCGTCTGCTGACGCAGGTTCGCGAGGGTTATCGCGTCGCCGTCGAACCACCGCTATATGGCAATCGCATTCACGCGGATGACGCGGCGGGTCTGCTGAAGTTTTTGCTCGAGGCGGATCGGCAGGGGACTGCGCTGGAGAACATCTACATCGGCGTCGACAATGCACCGGCACCGTTGGCCGAAGTGGTCGACTGGTTACGCGAGTATCTGGGTGTGACCGAGTGGGCGGCAGAGGCGAGCGTGCGGCGCACGGGCAGCAAGCGCTGCAGCAATGCCCGGGCAAAGGCCCTCGGCTGGACGCCAACATACCCAAGCTACCGCGAAGGCTACGCCGCGATCCTAGAAGGCCGCTAAAAGCAAAAGATCGCAGCCTTCGGCAGCTCCTGCATTGGAATACGTTTCCTGTAGGAGCTGCCGAAGGCTGCGATCTTTTCAGCGGTTTACTGTTTCTCGAGCAACCACTTGCGAGCACCCGGTGTGAACTGCGGCTGTTCATCCGCCAGCGCCGAGTTCACCGCTTGCAGGATTTCCAGCTCTTTGCCCTTGCGCACAAAGATCCAGTTATTACCCTGACCGTTCTGCTGCAGCCACATGCTGTCGTTGCCGTTGCTCATCGACGCGCAATCGCCCGCCAGGCACAGCGCATATCGATCGGCACCCGGCAAACCGGACACCTGGCCATCGGCCTGGAATTGCACGGTGGCGCCTTCGCCCTCACCGCTGGTGATTTTCCAGCTGCCGCCCATGTAGGAGGAATACAGCGCACGCTCGAAACTCGCACCGATCGGCGCGCCTTCCGGTACCGGAATCGGTGCGCGATCGAACAGTTGCTCGGGTTCGTTATCGCCGGCGGCCTGTTGCAGTTGGCTGCCGTCACGTTTCAACGCGCTGGCGGAGCTGCCGTAGAAGTCGACTTTCCAGGTGCCGGACTCTTCGCCCAGCAGCCGTCCTTCGACGTTCTCAAAACCGTTGGTGTAGCGGGCCTGACTGGCCTTGGTGTTGACGTCCCACTCAAGGTTCGGGCCGTAAGCCTGAAGTGCTTCGCGCAGGGGGCCGCCCTTGGCTGCAGCATTGATCGCCACCTGATTGATCCAGGTGCCGCTGATGTCACGGTCGGCAGGGTTGCTGGCGCAGCCGCCGAGGAGGAGGGCGAGCAGCGGAAGAGCTAGCGCTTTGCGCATGGTGGAATCCTTTCAAAACCTTTTCTTGCAGAGCAGTCGGCGCGGCGTTTGAAGGCCGCGCCGTGCGCATCACTCGATGACCAGAATGGCATCCATTTCAACCTGCGAACCCTTTGGCAGGGCAGCAACGCCGATGGCGGCGCGGGCCGGGTACGGCTGGTCGAAGTATTTGCCCATGATCTCGTTGACCTTGGCGAAGTGGCTCAGGTCGGTGAGGAAGATGTTCAGTTTGACGATGTCTTTGAACGAACCACCGGCGGCTTCAGCCACGGCTTTGAGGTTCTCGAACACCTGGATGGTCTGGGCTTCGAAGCCTTCAACCAGTTCCATGGTTTTTGGGTCCAGAGGAATCTGACCCGACATGTAAACAGTGTTGCCGGCCTTGATCGCCTGGGAGTAAGTACCGATGGCGGCCGGGGCCTTGTCGCTGGTGATAACAGTCTTGGTCATGTAGGACTCCTTGTTAGGGTTGCGTTATGCACGCATGCGGGTGATGCGGATCACCCCGGTCAAGGCGCGCAGTTTCTTGATCACGCGGGCCAGGTGCACTCGGTCGTGGACGCTGACCACCAACTGGACAACGCTGATGCGACCATCGCGTTCGTCCATGCTGATTTTCTCGATATTGCCGTCGGCTGCGTTGACGCTGCTGGCCAGCAGAGCGATCAGGCCGCGCTGGTGTTCCAGCTCGACGCGCAGTTCGACGTTGAATTCGCCGGTGACATCCTTGGCCCACGAGAGCTGGATGCATTTTTCCGGGTTGTGCCGGATTTCGCTGATGTTGCGGCAGTTGTCCAGGTGCACGACCATGCCTTTGCCCGCCGACAGGTGCCCGACAATCGGGTCGCCCGGGATCGGCGTGCAGCACTTGGCGTAGCTCAGTACCAGACCTTCGGTGCCGCGAATCGCCAGCGGGCCTTCCGGGCTTGGCAACTGTTCGCCTTCGCCGAGCAGGCGGCGGGCGACGACGTAGGCCATGCGGTTGCCCAGGCCAATGTCTTCAAGCAAATCTTCGATCAGTTCGAGGCGGTACTCGGTGAGCATCGCTTTGACGCGTTCGGCCTGGACTTTCTCCAGCGAACTGTCGAAACCGTTTAGCACCTTGTTCAGCAGGCGTTCGCCGAGGCTGATGGACTCGGAACGGCGCTGCAGTTTCAGCGCATGGCGGATGTGCGTACGCGCCTTGCCGGTCACCACGAAATTCAGCCATGCCGGATTTGGACGAGCGCCGGGGGCGCTGACGATCTCGACCGTGGAGCCGCTTTGCAGCGGTTCGGACAGCGGTGCGAGACGACGGTTGATCCGGCAGGCGATGCAGCTGTTGCCGACGTCGGTGTGTACCGCGTAAGCAAAGTCGACCGCCGTGGAGCCTTTCGGCAGCTCCATGATCCGGCCTTTCGGCGTGAACACGTAGACCTCGTCCGGGAACAGGTCGATCTTCACGCTCTCGATGAATTCCAGCGAGTTGCCGGCCCGTTGCTGCATTTCCAGCACGCCTTTGACCCACTGACGGGCGCGGGCGTGAGTGCCTTTCGGCTGCTCGTCACCACTGGATTTATACAGCCAATGGGCGGCGATGCCGTTGTTGGCCATCTCTTCCATTTCGCGGGTACGGATCTGAATCTCGATCGGTACACCGTGCATGCCGAACAGCGTGGTATGCAGCGACTGATAGCCGTTGGCTTTAGGGATCGCGATGTAATCCTTGAAGCGCCCCGGCAACGGTTTGTACAAATTATGTACAGCGCCTAGCACGCGATAGCAGGTATCGACCTTGTCGACGATGATCCGGAACGCGTAGACGTCCATGATCTCGTTGAAGGCCCGACGCTTGCCGCGCATTTTCTTGTAGATGCCGTAGAGATGTTTCTGACGACCGCTGACTTCGCCCTGGATGCCGTCGATAGCGAGGCAATGGCCAAGGGATTCTTCGATCTTGTTGACGATTTCCTTGCGGTTGCCCCGGGCGCGCTTGACCGCCTGGTAGATCCGCGCGGAACGCATCGGGTGCATGGCCTTGAAGCCGAGGTCTTCGAATTCGATGCGGATCGCATGCATGCCCAGCCGGTTGGCGATGGGCGCGTAGATTTCGAGGGTTTCCTTGGCGATGCGCCGGCGTTTTTCGCCGGACAGCACTTCCAGCGTGCGCATGTTGTGCAGGCGGTCGGCGAGTTTGACCAGGATCACGCGAATGTCGCGCGCCATGGCCATGGCCATTTTCTGGAAGTTTTCGGCTTGGGCTTCGGCCTTGGTCTCGAAATTCATCTGGGTCAGTTTGCTGACCCCGTCGACCAGTTCGGCCACGGTTTCACCGAACTGCGCTTGCAGCGCTTCTTTGGCGATACCGGTGTCTTCGATCACGTCATGCAGCATCGCGGCCATCAGGCTCTGATGATCCATGTGCATGTCGGCAAGAATATTGGCCACGGCAAGAGGATGCGTGACGTACGCCTCGCCGCTGCGACGGCGTTGACCGTCATGGGCTTGTTCGGCGTAGAAATACGCTCGGCGGACCAGGTTGACCTGGTCGTTGCCGAGGTAGGTCGATAAGCGATCGGCGAGGGCGTCTATGCTCGGCATGATGATTCCTGCCGTAAGCTGTGATCCCGCGCCGTGCTACGTCGACCAGGCATAGGCTTAGACGGCCTCGTTGGACTCGTCCTCGAACGCTGCGAACAGCGGCTCATCCTGGACGATTTCTTGCTCGGCGATGAACTCGTAGCTCATCAGGCCTTCAGCAATTTCACGCAGCGCTACAACGGTAGGCTTGTCGTTTTCCCACTGAACCAGTGGCTCTTTGCCGCCGGTGGCCAGTTGACGGGCACGTTTGGTAGAGAGCATGACCAGCTCAAAACGGTTTTCCACGTGGTTCAGGCAGTCTTCAACGGTTACGCGGGCCATGGTATTCCTCGGAGCGAATGCAATATGCGCGCTGCCCGGTTGGGCGAGCGGACTCAACAGTTTAAAAAATCACCAGCGATTAGGGAAGCGCTGATTTTTTAACCAAGCCCTTCAACGCGCTGCAAGTGCCAATGTAAAGCGCTTGCAGGCCTTTTGGGAAGTGCTGATTAACCGAGCAATTCGGCCAGCAATTTGCCGTGAAGCTGTTGCTGACGCTTCTGAATGAGC
The DNA here is from genome assembly GCF_049959085.1 of Pseudomonas rustica. Lineage (NCBI taxonomy): Bacteria > Pseudomonadati > Pseudomonadota > Gammaproteobacteria > Pseudomonadales > Pseudomonadaceae > Pseudomonas > Pseudomonas rustica. The sequence goes on from NZ_CP188200.1 coordinate 5,829,036, forward strand.
TGATTGGCGCGGAAAATCGCCTTCAGGTCGTCCAGCGCGTGGGCGAAATCGTCGTTGATGATCAGGTAGTCGTAGTCGACGTAATGGCTCATTTCGCTGACCGCTTCACGCATGCGGCCGTCGATGATTTCGTCGCTGTCCTGACCACGGTTGGTCAAACGCGAATGCAGTGCTTGCAGCGATGGCGGCAGAATGAAGATCGAGCGCGCCTGCGGCATCAGCTTGCGCACTTGCTCGGCGCCTTGCCAGTCGATTTCCAGAATCAGGTCGTGACCCGCGTCGAGGGTTTGCTGCAGATGGCTTTGCGAGGTGCCGTAGAGGTTGCCGAAAACTTCGGCGCGCTCAAGGAAATCGCCGTGTTCGCCCATCTTCACAAACGCTTCGCGCGTCACGAAGTGATAGTTCACGCCGTCGACTTCGCCCGGACGCATGGCGCGGGTGGTGTGCGAAACCGAAACGCGGATCTCCGCGTTGGCGTCGGTCAAAGCCTTGACCAGACTGCTCTTGCCCGCGCCCGAAGGGGCGGAAATGATGTACAGGGTGCCGGTGCTGTGGGTCATGTCGGGGTTGCCTTACTCAATATTCTGCACTTGTTCGCGCATCTGCTCGATCAACACCTTGAGGTTGACGGCGGCTTGGGTGCTGCGCGGATCAAAGGCCTTGGAGCCCAATGTGTTGGCTTCGCGGTTGAGCTCCTGCATCAGGAAGTCCAGGCGACGCCCGGCTGCACCGCCGGACTTGAGCACCCGGCGCACTTCGATGATGTGGGTGCTCAGGCGATCCAGTTCTTCGGCCACGTCGCTCTTTTGCGCGAGGATGACCATTTCCTGTTCCAGACGCTGCGGATCCAGCTCGGCCTTCATGTCGGCGAAGCGGTCGAGGACTTTCTGGCGTTGGGTCGCGAGCATCTGCGGCACCAGTTCACGCAGGGTCACGACGTCTGCTTCGATCGATGTCAGGCGCTCGTTGATCAACCGGGCCAGCTCCGCGCCTTCGCGCTCGCGGCCAGCCTTCAACTCTTTCAGACCTTGATTGAACAGGGCCAGCGCTTCGGCGTTCAGCGCCTGCGGATCGGTTGCATCGCCGACCAGCACGCCAGGCCAGGCCAGGACTTCCAGCGGGTTCAGCGCTGCCGGGTTTTTGATCAGACCCGCGATGGTTTCCGCGGCAGCGACCAGTTGCGCGGCGCGCTCGCGGTCGATTTGCAGCGCTTTGCCGGTGCTTTCTTCGGTGAAACGCAGGGTGCATTCCAGTTTGCCCCGCGACAGGCCCTGACGCAGCGCTTCACGCACCGCGCCTTCGAGGTCGCGAAAGGTTTCCGGCAAGCGCAGGTGCGGTTCCAGATAGCGACTGTTGACCGAGCGCAGTTCCCAGCTCAGGGTGCCCTGTACGCCGGCTTTCTCGACGCGGGCGAAGGCGGTCATGCTGTGCACCATGGCGGTAACCTCGCAATGCAGATCGGCGCGAAACCTGGGTTCCGCAAGCGCGATATCAATGAATTTATGCCGACTGGCAGCAAAGGCGCAGGATTGTAGCGCAGTGCGGCGAATGCGCCCAAACACACGGTGTGACAAAGGGCTGCAGCCCGTCGGTAATGCGTGTTTCAGGGCCTTCGGTCGTCGGCTCGAATTTTTAACCCGTGCCCAGTCGCGGTGCACCGCTCTATAATGCTCGGCAGTTTTCCGTCCTCAGTACAGGTATCTCCTATGAAACGTCCAAGTGGTCGCGCTGCCGATCAGCTCCGCTCGATCCGCATTACCCGCAACTACACCAAACACGCCGAAGGATCGGTGCTGGTCGAATTCGGTGATACCAAAGTCATCTGCACCGTCAGCGTCGAAAACGGCGTGCCGCGTTTCCTCAAAGGTCAGGGCCAGGGTTGGTTGACCGCCGAGTACGGCATGCTGCCGCGCGCCACTGGCGAGCGTAACCAGCGTGAAGCGAGCCGTGGCAAGCAGGGCGGTCGCACTCTGGAAATCCAGCGCCTGATCGGCCGTTCCCTGCGCGCTGCGCTGGACATGTCCAAGCTGGGCGACGTCACCCTGTACGTCGACTGCGACGTGATCCAGGCTGACGGCGGCACCCGCACTGCATCCATCACCGGCGCCATGGTCGCTCTGGTTGATGCGCTGAAAGTAATCAAGAAGCGCGGCGGCCTGAAAGGCGGCGACCCGCTCAAGCAAATGATCGGCGCGGTGTCGGTCGGCATGTATCAGGGCGAAGCGGTACTGGATCTGGACTATCTTGAAGATTCCGCTGCCGAGACCGACCTCAACGTCGTGATGACCAGCACCGGTGGTTTCATCGAAGTGCAGGGCACCGCTGAAGGCGCGCCGTTCCAGCCGGAAGACCTCAACGCCATGCTGGAACTGGCCAAGCAAGGCATGAACGAGATTTTCGAACTGCAGAAGGCCGCACTGGCTGACTGAGCAGGTTCATAACCGCAAGGAGAGTGCGATGAGTGACGAGCAAGCGCTGCTGCCCAAACCGAGCCAGGAGGTTCGTCAATGGGCGATGTTTTGTCACTTGTCCGCTTTGCTGGGGATCTGGATTCCGTTCGGTAACCTGATCGGGCCGTTGATTCTCTGGCAGATGAAGCGTGAAAAGGATCCGTTTATCGATGCCCAGGGCAAAGAGGCGCTGAATTTTCAGATCACTGTCGCGATTGCGTCGTTGATCTGCTTCCTGCTGATGCTGTTGCTCATTGGCTTCGTCCTGATCGTGATACTGGGCATCGGCGCACTGGTGCTGACGATCATTGCCGGGGTGAAGGCCAACGAAGGCTATCCGTACCGGTATCCGTTTACCTGGCGGTTGATCAAGTAGGCTCGCGGGCCTGACAGGCGGAGTGCGCAATGGCTCAGCCGGTCTTTCCTTCTATCGAGCAGCAGACCGAGGAATGGCGGATGAAACCCGCCGCTGTGCTGACGGATCTGCAATCGACCGGCGCTGCGGTGTTCCGCTGGCAGCGTTCATCCACAGACAGCTATCACTTTGAACGCACTGAACCGCGCGAGCATGTTTTGCTCAGCGTGATGCTTGCGCCCATGCAGTCGCGCGCCGCTGTTGGCGGCCGGCAGGTGTGGGATGGGCAGATTCACAGTGGTCAGGTGCGATTGCTGCAGCCCAGCCAATCCGCGAGCTGGGACACGCGTAGCGCTTTCGACATCCTTCATGTGCATTTGCCAATGCCGGCGTTGACCGCTGCGGCGCAGGAGCAAGGATTGAGCTTCGCCGGATTTCGCGGAACGCATCAGCCGCTGTATCAAAACGACAGAGTGGCTCATTTGCTGGCCCGGCAATTGGCGCTGTCCATCGGTGACAACAGTCGGGGCGCCCGTGAGCAGGCGGATCTAAGCGTTCAGGTATTGATTGCTCATTTATTGAACAGTTATGAGCTTTCGAGCACCCAGCCAAGAGTTGCCAGCCAAGGCCTGATGGATGCCTTGCGCTACATCGAGCGTCACCCCTGCGAAAAGCTCTGCATTGCCCGGTTGGCGGCAATTGCGGCGATGAGTGAATTCCACTTCGCTCGCGAATTCAAACGCGCCTTTGGCACTTCACCGCATGCCCACGTACTGGTTGTGCGCCTGCAACGGGCGCGCAACGCTTTGGAAAACTCCGCCAAGACTATTTTGGAAATTGCCCTGGAATCCGGGTTTGCCGACTCCAGCCATTTCGCCCGAGTCTTTCGTAAAGCCTATGGCATCAGCCCGAAGGATTTTCGCCAGTCCCGATAAAACTCGTGAGCAAGAAAGTACCGGCAATTGAGCAAGGATCGGCGCGACGTCAGCTCTGCCCTCGTTGAACACTGTCCGCACTTCAACGACACGGAGCCAGCCAATGGCACACCTCGGACACGCTGTGCGCGACTATCGCCTGCAACTCATGTACTCGCTGATGGATCGCGAAGGCTTTGATGCTTTGCTGTTCACCCAGGCCGACTTCTTCCAGTTTGCGACCAACTTCAATACCGACGTCGAGACGTGGGAACGGCCAATTCTGTGCGTCGTACCGAGGAACGGCGCGCCGTTTGTGATCGCTCATGAGCTATCGACGCATCATTGGCGTTTCACCAAAGAAGCCGGGCATCTTTGGATCGAGGATGCGCGTTTCTATGCCGAGCATCCGCGTGTGCAAAATCGCCTGCCCTTGGTCAGTCAGTGGAGTGAGCTGGTCGCCCAATCTTTGCGCGATGCCGGGCTGCATCGGTCGCGCATTGGCGTCGATGCGATCACGGCGCCGCTGGTTCGCGTCGGTACTTTGCTGCCATCGTTGGTGCTGCAAAACGCGACCGAAGAGTGCCGCACGTTGCGGCTAGTCAAGCATGCCGAAGAGATCCAACTGATGCGCGAAGCCTGTGCGTTGACGGATTGGTTGCAGGATCGCTACCGGGAAAACATCCGTCCCGGACGGCTGGTGCAGGAGCTGGACATGAGCATGGCGGCACTGTTTGTCGAAGAAGCGGCCAATCGATTCCCCGGAGAGGATGTGCAGTGCATCGAGTTTTTCACCCTGTCCGGCCCGGCGAGCTGTGCACCCCACGGCGATGGTCGGCAGTGCGGCGCGCGGATCGAGAAGGGTCATGGTCTGGTGAACATCATCATTCCGCGTATCAACGGTCTGATCATCGAGAACGAGCGCACCTGGTTTTGCGGCAAGCCATCGGCGCGGCAGGTCCAGTTGTATGAGGCGGCGCGGGAAGCCAATGAGGCGGCGTGCGAAGCGGCGGTGACGGGCAATCCGGTTTGCGCGATTGATGCGGCGGCTCAAGGGGTTTTCGAGCGGCATGGAGTGGCGGACTTGATCATCCATCGTACGGGCCATGGACTTGGGCTGGTCGGCCATGAGTTTCCCCACGACATGGCGTTCAATACGCGACCGCTGATGAGTGGCGAAGTGTATTCGGCTGAGCCGGGGATTTTTCAGTGGGGGCTGGGTGGCTTTCGGATCGACGACACGGTGGTGATTGGCGACACGCCAGACATCCTGACGCGCGCGCCCCGAGACATCTCCAGTCAGACCATTCTCTGATTAATAAAAATTCCCGTGTTTCACCTACGGGCATTTACATGAATGCAACGGGATTAGTTTCTTTGGGATGTAGGATTAATCTATTGCCGATGAATGGTAGTCATCTAGTTATATATTTTTCGCTCTTACATGTTTAGTCACAACTGCGCTGCCTTGGTGCTGGCTCCGTCCTTGGCATCGGCAATCGACGATTGTTAAAGTTGCCCGGCGTTATGTTTCTCTTGAAATATTTCGATATATTCAAGCCATCGAAGGTTCTTGAATTCCACAGCAATCAGTGTTGAGACAATCAGCCGATTCACGGCGCGCGCTCAGGAAAAGAGCTCGTCCCTGAATATAGCCAAGAATAATCAAAATGATTCAGCTCGATTTTTACGGAACACTCGTGGCCGCTTCCTTAGTACTTTTGCTGGGGCGTGGTTTAGTTACTCGCGTTGGATTTCTGCGCAATTACAATATTCCCGAACCGGTTGCCGGGGGTCTGGTAGTCGCATTGGTTCTGTTGTTAATGCGAACGCTGGATATTGAAGTGCGCTTCGATACTTCGCTGCAAACGCCTTTGATGTTGGCGTTCTTTGCCACCATTGGTTTGAGTGCAGACTTCGCCAGCCTGAGAAAGGGCGGGCGCGTGGTGGGGATATTTCTGTTGGCGGTCGCCGGGCTGCTGGTGGTGCAGAACGCGATGGGCATCGGCCTCGCGACAATGCTCGGGCTTGACCCGCTGATGGGCCTGTTGACCGGTTCGATCACTCTGGCGGGCGGTCACGGCACCGGCGCTGCGTGGGGCACGGTGTTCAGTGAGAAATACGGTTTGGCTTCTGCCTCTGAACTGGCGATCGCCTCGGCGACTTTTGGTCTGGTGCTGGGCGGTTTGATTGGTGGGCCGGTGGCTCGCCTGTTGATCAAACGGGTTGAGGTGCCCGGTTGCCAGAATCAGCAAGCGCCACGGCTCCCCAAGGGTTTTGAACAGCCGAACAAAGAGCGCTCGATAACGCCGTTTTCGTTTATCGAAACACTGGCCCTGATCGCGGTCAGCCTTCTGGTCGGCAATCTGCTGAACGGTTGGCTGCAAGGCAGTGCGCTCGAGTTGCCGACCTTTGTTTGTGTGCTGTTTGTCGGTGTGTTGCTGCGCAACGGTCTCTCGGCGCTGGGCCTGTATCAGGTGTTCGAGCGGGAAGTGTCGGTGTTGGGCAATGTTAGCCTGTCGCTGTTCTTGGCGATTGCCTTGATGTCGCTGAAGCTGTGGGATCTGGCGGCGCTGGCGTTACCGATCTTCATCATTCTGGCGGTGCAGACCTTGGTCATGGCGCTGTTTGCGATTTTCGTGACGTTCCGCATGATGGGCCGCAACTACGATGCGGCGGTGCTGGCCGCAGGGCATTGCGGTTTTGGTCTCGGTGCCACGCCGACGGCGATCGCCAACATGCAGGCGGTGACGCAGCGTTACGGGCCTTCGCAGATTGCGTTTCTGGTGGTGCCGATGGTTGGTGCGTTCTTCATCGACATCATTAACGTCATCGTGATCAAGCTGTATCTGGCCCTGCCGATGTTTGTCGCGCTCTGAGGTTCAGCCCGCTTTAGGCTGGCGCACAAAAAATGCCCGTATCTCGCGATACGGGCATTTTTTTGACTGCGAAACGACGCTTAGATGGTCAGCGTCCAGTCGTAGTCGACGATCAGCGGTGCGTGCTGCGAGAACCGTGGCTGACGTGGCAGACGTGCGCTGCGTACAAAGCGGCGCAGGCCCGGGGTCAGGATCTGGTAGTCGAAGCGCCAGCCCAGATTGAGCATCTCGGCCTGTTCGTTATCCGGCCACCAGCTGTACTGGTCGCCTTCACGGCTGACTTCGCGCAGGGCATCGACATAACCCATGTTGCCGACAATCTCGTCCATCCAGGCGCGTTCCGGCGCCAGGAAGCCCGGGGATTGCTGGCTGTCGCGCCAGTTCTTGATGTCGAGCTTCTGCTGCGCCACGTACAGCGAGCCACAATAAATGTACTCGCGGCGTTTGCGTCGCTGTTTGTCCAGGTACTTGCCGAAGTCGTCCATGAGCTTGAACTTCTGGTTCAAGTCCTCATCGCCGTTCATCCCCGAAGGGAGCAGCAAGGTGGCAATACTGACTTTGTCGAAATCTGCTTGCAGGTAGCGCCCGTAGCGGTCGGCCGTCTCGAAACCGAGACCGCTGATGACAGCCTTCGGTTGCAACCGCGAATACAAAGCCACGCCGCCTTGGGCAGGGACTTCAGCATCGCAGGCATAAAGGAAGTAGCCATCCAGTTGGAAGGCTGGGTCATCCAGTTCAAAGGCGGAGGCACGGGTGTCCTGCAGGCAGATGACGTCGGCATTCTGAGCTTGCAGCCAACTGAGCAAACCGCGCTCGACTGCCGCCTGAATACCATTGACGTTCACACTGATGATCCGCATAAATGGCCCCAAAAATCGCGTGCGTGTATGATACACGGCGTCAAGCTAATTAGCTAAATCCGTGGTATTTGGGGTTTTTTTCATGCAAGCGTATCAGCGCGATTTCATTCGTTTTGCCATCGATCGCGGCGTTTTGCGCTTCGGTGAGTTCACCCTGAAGTCCGGGCGCACCAGTCCTTACTTCTTTAACGCCGGCCTGTTCAACTCGGGCTCGGCCCTGGCGCAACTGGGGCGTTTCTACGCCGCAGCCATCGCTGAAAGCGGCATTCCCTTCGACGTTCTGTTCGGCCCGGCCTACAAAGGCATCCCGCTGGCGGCCACCACCGCCGTCGCATTGGCCGAGCATCACGACCGTGACCTGCCATGGTGCTTCAACCGCAAGGAAGCCAAGGCCCACGGCGAAGGCGGCAGCCTCGTTGGCGCGCCGCTGACCGGCGACGTGCTGATCATCGACGACGTGATCACCGCTGGCACCGCGATCCGTGAAGTGATGCAAATCATTGCTTCGCAGGACGGCGCCAAGGCTGCCGGCGTGCTGATCGCGCTGAACCGTCAGGAGCGTGGCAATGGCGAGTTGTCGGCGATTCAGGAGGTCGAGCGTGATTTCGGTATCCCGGTGATCAGCATTGTTTCGCTGAATCAGGTGCTGGAGTTCCTCGCGGATGATCCACAGCTCAAGCAACATCTGCCAGCCGTGGAAGCGTACCGCGCCCAGTTTGGCGTCTGATACGACATCATTCTGTAGGAGCTGCCGGAGGCTGCGATCTTTTGATCTTAAAAACAGAATCAAAAGATCGCAGCCTTCGGCAGCTCCTACAGGGGTTTCGATTCAGCGCAGGTTTCTCCATTTTTTCAGCAGTTTCAGGGTCAATCCTGCGTTGATCAGTGCAAACGCCAGCAACGCCGCAACCACCATCACGTACAACGTGCGATCCACATCAAAATCCCACAGATCCAGCGTGCTGCTGCGAATAATCCCCACCGCAGCCGGCAAGTTGACGTAGAACAGCGCCGCAAATGCGCACGTCAACGGCAGCGCCCGCCCGAAAAAAGCTTCGCGAACCTTGTCCCTGCTGCGCTTTCTGTTCAGCGGCCCCGACTGGTGCTCATCCAGCGTCAGCGCTTCACTGAGCGCCGGCCACGCCAGGTTGAACATAAAAGTCGTCAGGGTCAGCAGCAAGCCACTGACCGCGACGATGTCACTGAACGGCATTCAGGCCCAGCGTTGCACACAGTAACGCGTGGCTGTCCTCGCTGATCTCGAACTGCCCGGCGCTGCCTTTGCGCTTGGTGATGGGTTTGAAGGTTGGCTCGTTCTGGGTGATGAGCATGTTCAGCTCATCGCGGATCACGTCCGAGCTGATGACCACCAGAAACACGGTTTGCGCGTATTCAGCCGTCTCGATCACCGCACGCATGCTGTGCTGGAGGATGTCGTCGAGCTGATTGCGAAAGCGCGACACCGTGTTTTTCAGCAGGGTTTTGCTTTGGCTTTGAGTCAGCTGAAAGATCGTCGAGATCTGCGATTCAGTCGGCAAGGTCTGCCCGAAATAGCTCTGAATGAGGTAGAGCAGACGATCCTGCTTGGCCTCGTCAGCGCGGCTGGGCATGCCGCCCTCGACCAGCATTTTCAGGTATTCGGTCAGGCTGGCCTTGGCGATGCGCTGCAAAGCGTGGGTGATTTCCGCGTCACCAATGCGCAAGGTTTTCTTGACCGGTTCCTTTTGTTCCAGCTCAAAAGCGTCGGCGTCGATCGTGAACGAGATCTGCATGGCTCAGGCGCTCCGAGTTATTTCCCGCTGGTTTCCGGGTATGGATCCTGAGGCGCATCGCCTTGGCCACTGAGGACTTTCCAGCCCTTGAGCGGGTGCGAGGCTTCCGTGAAGTCAGGGCAGGGCGGCATCGATGATTGCGACGGGCCCGAATACTCTCGGCCGCAGTCCACGCAGGCGTAGGTGCCAGCCGAAATGTCACTGCCGTAAGGAACGCTGTGTTTTTGCATGGGTAAATCTCCGGTGGATGAAGGGAAGATCCTAGGGAGATTTGTTCTGAGGTGATGTCGGACGTTTCGCTTTGTTAAGTCAGACATTTCTTGCGCGCATAAAAAAGATCGCAGTCTTCGTCAGCCCCTACAGAAATTTCATACAAACGAAATCCGATTTTGTAGGAGCTGCCGCAGGCTGCGATCTTTAGCCTTTCAGCAATCAGTGACGCTTGCGATTACTAATCAACGTACCCACACCGGTATCAGTGAAGATTTCCAGCAGGATCGCGTTCGGCACACGACCGTCGATGATCAACGAGCTACCGACGCCGCCCTGAACCGCTTCCAGCGCACAACGGATCTTCGGCAGCATGCCGCCGTAGATGGTGCCGTCAGCAATCAGATCGTCGACCTGCTGCGTGCTCAGGCCGGTCAGCACGGTGCCCGACTTATCCATCAGGCCGGCAATGTTGGTCAGCAGCATCAGCTTTTCAGCTTTCAGCGCTTCGGCGACTTTGCCAGCCACCAGGTCAGCATTGATGTTGTACGACTCACCGTTGGCGCCGACGCCGATTGGCGCGATCACCGGGATGAAATCACCTTTGACCAACAGGTTGAGCAAGTCGGTGTTGATCCCGATGACTTCGCCCACGTGGCCGATGTCGATGATTTCCGGCTGGGTCATCTCCGGGGTCTGGCGGGTAACGGTGAGCTTTTTCGCACGAATCAGCTCGGCGTCTTTACCGGTCAGGCCGATGGCGCTGCCGCCGTGGCGGTTGATCAGGTTGACGATGCTTTTGTTGACCTGACCGCCCAAGACCATTTCGACGACGTCCATGGTCGCCGCGTCGGTGACGCGCATGCCATCGACGAAGTGGCTTTCGATCGACAGGCGCTTGAGCAGATCACCGATCTGCGGGCCGCCGCCGTGCACGACCACCGGGTTGATGCCGACGGCTTTCATCAGCACGATGTCGCGGGCGAAGCCGGTTTTCAGCTCCTCGCTTTCCATCGCGTTGCCGCCGTATTTGATCACCAGGGTCTTGCCGACATAACGTCGGATATAAGGCAGCGCTTCGGACAGAACCTTGGCAGTGTTGGCGGCGGCATCGCGTTCGAGGGTCATTCAGGGCTCCGGGTGGATCAGAACGGTAGTTGGAGATCAGGTGCAACACGTTTCAATTGGGCGTGGAACACGTCCTTGATGCGCTGCAATTCAGCCTCGTCATCGGCCTCGAAGCGCAGCACCAGCACCGGTGTGGTGTTGGACGCGCGCACCAGGCCCCAGCCTTTGGCGTAATCGACTCGCACGCCGTCAATGGTGGTCAGGTCAGCGCCTGCGCCCCACTGTGCGTCGTGCAGTGCATCAATGATGCTGAATTTGCTCTCTTCGGTCACATGGATATTGATTTCCGGCGTAGAAATATCGTTCGGGAAGGTCGCAAACAGCTCTTCCGCAGTGGATTTTTCCTTGCTGAGGATCTCCAGCAGCCGCGCGGCGCTGTAGATGCCATCGTCGAAACCGAACCAGCGTTCCTTGAAGAAGATGTGCCCGCTCATTTCACCGGCCAGTAGAGCACCGGATTGTTTCATTTTCTTTTTGATCAACGAATGACCAGTCTTCCACATTAGCGGACGACCGCCGTATTCCTTGATCAGCGGCACCAGTCGACGGGTGCATTTGACGTCGAAAATGATCTCGGCGTCCGGGTTGCGCGCAACCACGTCACGGGCGAACAGCATCAGCAGACGATCCGGGTAGACGATGCTGCCGGTGTTGGTCACCACGCCGACACGGTCGCCGTCGCCGTCGAACGCCAGGCCGATGTCGGCGTTGGTTTCCTTGACCTTGGCGATCAGGTCGACGAGGTTTTCAGGCTTGCCCGGATCCGGGTGATGGTTCGGGAAGTTGCCGTCGACTTCGCAGAACAGCGGGATGACTTCGCAGTTCAGCGCTTCGATCAGTTGCGGGGCGATCACGCCGGCCGCGCCGTTGCCGCAGTCGACCACGACCTTCATGCGCCGCGCCAGTTTGATGTCCTGGACGATTTCGGTGTTGTAGCGGTCGAGGATTTCGACTTGGGTAACGCTGCCGGTGCCGCTGCTCAGATTGTTGGTCTTGATGCGCTCATGCAGCACCTGAATCTGTTCGTTGGCGAGGGTGTCGCCGGCGATGACGATCTTGAAACCGTTGTAGTTCGACGGGTTGTGGCTGCCGGTGAGCATCACACCCGACTTGCCGGCCAGCACGTTGGCGGCGTAGTACAGCGCCGGCGTCGGCACCAGGCCGACATCGCTGACATGGCAGCCGCTTTCGGCGATACCGCGGATCAGCTCGGCAACCAGCTCCGGGCCGGACAGGCGACCGTCGCGACCGACGGATACATTCGGCTCCCCTTGAGCGAGGCTCTGCGAACCGATGGCGCGGCCGATCCAGTAAGCGGTTTCGGCATTGAGGAATTCCGGCACGGTGCCGCGAATGTCATAGGCGCGGAAAATGCTGTCAGGCAGCTTCGGGGCGATCTTGGCTGGGGTGCTCATCTACGGAAATGCTCCATCTCGAAAGTGGCGGGACAGACCGACGAATCGTTCGACGGCAGGCTCAAACTGAAGGGTATGACGGCGTTTTCCACAGAGAGTTCGTGGTATGAAAGGGCCATGACGCCTCGGCTGGCGTGGCTTTCGGCCGGCAAAACCTTGATTTACGGTGTTAAACCTATCAGCTGATCTGCCTGAAATTTTCCCCTGTAGGAGCTGCCGAAGGCTGCGATCTTTTGACTTTGTTTTTTAAGATCAAGATCAAAAGATCGCAGCCTGCGGCAGCTCCTACAGGAGATGTGTTCGGTTATTTGGTGCCGGTATGGCCAAAACCGCCGGTGCCGCGTTCGGTTTCGACGAACTCTTCAACCATTTCGAAGTGCGCCTGTACCACCGGTACCAGCACCAGTTGCGCCAGACGTTCGCCGACGGTCATGGTGAAATCGCTCTGGCCACGGTTCCAGCAGGACACCATCAGCGGGCCCTGGTAGTCGGAGTCGATCAGGCCGACGAGGTTGCCCAGCACGATGCCGTGCTTATGGCCCATGCCCGAGCGCGGCAGGATCAGTGCGGCAAGGTTCGGGTCGCCGATGTAAACCGACAGACCGGTGGGGATCAGCACGGTTTCACCCGGCTTGATCACGATGTCCTGATCCAGCATGGCGCGCAGGTCGAGGCCGGCGGAGCCCGGGGTGGCGTATTGCGGCAGCGGGAAATCGGTGCCGATGCGTGGGTCGAGGATCTTGGCTTGCAAAGCGTGCATGTAAATTAAACCTGGTTCAGACGTTCGGCGATAAAAGTGACCAGTTGGCGAGCGATCTTGCTCTTGCTGGTCTGGGCGAAAACCGTGGCGTGCAGCTCACGGTCAATCACGCTACAGGCGTTTTCTTCGCTGTTGAAACCGATACTCGGGTTGGCGACGTCGTTGGCGACGATCAAATCGAGATTCTTGTCCTTCAGCTTGCGTGCAGCGTAGTCGAGCAGGTGTTCGGTCTCGGCGGCAAAGCCGACACTGAACGGACGGTCGGGACGGGTCGCGATGGTGGCCAGAATGTCTGGATTGCGCACCATTTGCAGGACGAAGCCATCACCGCTCGTAGGATCTTTCTTGAGTTTTTGCGGGGCGATGACTTCCGGGCGGTAGTCCGCAACCGCTGCCGAGGAAATGAACACGTCACACGGGATCGCCGATTCACACGCCGCGAGCATGTCGCGGGCGCTGACCACGTCGATACGCGTGACGCGATCCGGCGTCGGCAAGTGCACCGGGCCGCTGATCAGCGTGACGCGGGCGCCGGCTTCAACCGCTGCTTCGGCGAGGGCAAAGCCCATTTTTCCGGAGCTGTGGTTGGTGATGTAGCGCACCGGATCGATGTTTTCCTGAGTCGGGCCGGCGGTAATGACCACGTGTTTGCCGGTCAGTGCCTGGCGCTGGAAGCAGTCTGCCGCGCACTGTGCGAGGTCAGTGGCTTCCATCATCCGGCCCATGCCGACGTCGCCGCAGGCCTGACTGCCCGAGGCCGGGCCGAAGGTCTTCAGGCCACGGCTTTCAAGGAGTTGCAGGTTGGCCTGGGTCGCCGGATCGCGCCACATCGCCTGATTCATGGCCGGCGCGACAGCGACGACAGCGTCAGTGGCGAGTACCAGCGTGGTCAGCAAATCATTGGCAATGCCTTGCGCCAGACGCGCGAGCAGGTCGGCGGTGGCCGGGGCGATCAGCACCAGATCGGCCCACTTGGCCAGCTCGATGTGGCCCATCGCGGCTTCGGCGGCCGGGTCGAGCAAGTCGAGGTGCACCGGGTGGCCGGACAGCGCCTGCATGGTCAGCGGGGTGATGAATTCGGCGCCGCCGTGGGTCATGACCACGCGCACTTCGGCGCCCTGATCGATCAGGCGACGAACCAGATCGGCGCTCTTGTAGGCCGCGATGCCGCCGCCGACGCCCAGAACGATGCGTTTCCGATACAGCCGCTGCATAGGTCTGCCTTTCATTTCGTGGGTGACATACGTGGCGAAACCCCCTCCCCAGGGTGAATCCGCCCGCAAAAAAGATGGGCTAAGATATCACAGCGACCGCTACGGAACAGCGGCGCCCACTGACAGGGAAGTGCTATGAGTATTCGTGATTGGCCCGCGGCGGAACGCCCGCGGGAACGCTTGTTGGAACAAGGTGCGGCGAGTCTTTCGGATGCGGAACTGCTGGCGATTTTCCTTCGTACCGGCGTGCCGGGGAAAAGTGCGGTGGATCTGGCGCGGCATTTGTTGAGTCAGTTCGGCAGCCTGCGTTTGCTGCTTGAGGCCGATCAGGACGCATTCAGCAAACAATTGGGCTTGGGGCCTGCAAAGTTTGCGCAGCTGCAAGCGGCGCAAGAAATGGGTAAGCGGCATCTGGCCGAGCGCTCGCGCGAGAAGCCTGCGCTGGAGAATCCACAGGTCGTCCGCGATTACCTCAAAGCCATGCTGAGGCATGAGCCTCATGAGGTGTTCGGCTGTCTGTTTCTCGATTCAAAACATCAGGTGCTGAATTTCGAGGCCTTGTTTCGCGGCTCGATCGACAATACCAGCGTGCATCCCCGGGAAGTGGTGAAGCGTGCGTTGGCTAACAACGCGGCGGCGGTGATCCTCTGCCATAACCATCCGTCGGGGAACACGGATCCGAGTCAGTCAGATCGGTTGCTGACCAAGCGACTGCAGAAAGCTTTGGATTTGATTGATGTGCGGGTGCTCGATCACTTCATCATCGGTGACGGCGAGCCGCTGTCGATGGCGGAATGTGGCTGGATGTAACTTCCAATCCCTGTAGGAGCTGCCGCAGGCTGCGATCTTTTGATCTTAAAAAACAAAATCAAAAGATCGCAGCCTGCGGCAGCTCCTACAGGGGGATCAGTTATTTGAGGTTGACCTTGGAGTAGTCCTGGCGGCCGAACGGGCTGACGGCGTAGCCCTGCACGTCCTTACGCGTCAGCGCGTAAGCGGTTGGGTGCGCCAGCGGCAACCACAACGCCTGCTGCTGAATCTGCGCCTGCGCCTGCTCGTACAGCTTGGTGCGTACACCTTGTTCGCTGGTGGTCTTGCCGGCGCTGATCAGCTTGTCCAGATCGGCGTTGCAGTAGCGCGCAAAGTTAGTCCCCGACTTGACCGCCGCGCAGGAAAATTGCGGCGTGAGGAAGTTATCCGGGTCGCCGTTATCGCCCGCCCAGCCCATGAACAACAGATCATGCTCGCCAGCCTTGGCGCGACGAATCAGCTCGCCCCACTCGATCACGCGTATTTCCGCCTGAATACCGATCTCTGCCAGATCCGACTGCAGCATCTGTGCGCCGAGGCTTGGATTCGGGTTGAGCAGGCTGCCCGACGGACGCGTCCAAATGGTGGTCTGGAAACCATCCTTCAAACCAGCCTTGGCCATCAGCGCCTTGGCTTTGGCGATGTCATGAGGATAGCCCGGCAGGCTCTTGGCGTAGCTCCAGGTATTCGGCGGGTAAGGGCCGTTGGCTGCTTCGGCGGTGTCTTCAAACACAGCCTTGATGTAGTTGGCCTTGTCGAACGCGAGGTTGATCGCCTGACGCACTTCCGGCTTGTCCAGCGGCGGGTGCTGGCTGTTGATGCCGACGAAAGCGGTCATGAACGCGTCAGTTTTTTCGACTTTTAACGTCGGCTCTTTCAGCGCGGCTTGTACGTCGAGTGGTTTCGGCGACAGGGCGATCTGGCATTCATTGCGTCGCAGCTTTTGCAGGCGCACGTTGGCGTCCGGGGTGATGGCGAAGATCAGCGGATCGACTGCAGGCTTACCGCCGAAATAATCCGGGTTGGCCTTGTAACGGATCGCCGCGTCTTTCTGGAAACGGTTGAACACGAACGGGCCGGTGCCGATTGGCTGGCTGTTGAGCTTGTCCGTCGCGCCGGCCTTCATCAGTTTGTCGGCGTATTCAGCGGAATAGATCGAGGCGAAGCCCATGCTCAGGGTCGCCAGGAACGTCGAGTCCGGGTGATCAAGGGTGAAGCGCACGGTTAGCGGATCGAGGGCGTCGATCTTCTTGATCAGCGCTGGCAACTGCATCGACTGCGCGTGCGGGAAACCGCTTTGCGCGACTTTGTGCCACGGGTTCGCCGGGTCGAGCATGCGGTCGAAGCTGAATTTGACGTCTTCAGCGGTCAGCTCGCGGCTCGGCTTGAAGTAATCGGTCGTGTGAAATTTCACCTGCGGATGCAGTTTGAAC
The DNA here is from genome assembly GCF_049959085.1 of Pseudomonas rustica. NCBI lineage: Bacteria > Pseudomonadati > Pseudomonadota > Gammaproteobacteria > Pseudomonadales > Pseudomonadaceae > Pseudomonas > Pseudomonas rustica. The sequence continues at coordinate 5,845,236 of NZ_CP188200.1, forward strand.
ACGTACGTCAGGCCATCGGTGCTGACTTCCCAGCTGTCGGCCAGGCTCGGCACGACTTTGCCGCTGGCGGTGTCGAAGTCCACCAGACGGTTCATCAGCACGTCGGCCGAGGCGTTGGTGGTGGTCAGCGAGTTGTATTGCACCACGTCGAACCCTTCCGGGCTGGCCTCGGTGCAGACGCTCAGCGCGGCGGCCTGGGCCAGAGGGCTCAGCAGGAGCGGGGCGAGCAACAGGGGTAGGGCAGCGAGGCGCATGGTCGGTTTCCTTTTACAGATCGAAGGCCCATCTGCAAGTGCAGTCTGGAAAAGGCCTACCCTAGAGGGCTGGATTACAAATGACTATCCCCTTTTTGCATTTTAAGGGCACAGTGATGGCGGTTTTTCAGACCACGGCGCTGCGCAAAAAGTCTGAAAGCCGTGTGCAGACGATTTTCTTCGACGAGTGGTAAAAACCGGTGCCGGCCTTTATCCAAAGCGTTCGCAGGTCGAAAAAGCACTTTTTTGTGGATTGATTGCACACGGAAAGTTGTTGCACCCCGGTCTTTCTGGTATAAAGCAGCGCTCTTTTCTAGGGGCCCGGTTCCTTCACTGTAGGTGTAGCCGGTAAGACCTCTAAAGAAACGCGGCGCCTGGCGCCAAATGACTGAGAGATTAAGCGGCCAACCCATGCCGGGTTGGGCATGTGGTTTTAGAGGGCTGAGGCATGTCGAGAGTATGTCAAGTTACCGGTAAGGGTCCGGTGACTGGGAATAACATTTCCCACGCAAACAACAAAACCCGTCGTCGTTTCCTGCCGAACCTGCAGCATCACCGCTTCTGGGTTGAAGAAGAGAAACGTTTTGTGCGTCTGCGCGTATCTGCCAAAGGCATGCGTATCATCGACAAGCGTGGCATCACTGTCGTGCTCGCCGAACTTCGCCGCGATGGCAAGATTTAAGGGAGCTAATCATGCGTGAATTGATTCGTTTGATCTCGAGCGCCGGTACTGGTCACTTCTACACTACCGACAAGAACAAGCGTACTACCCCGGACAAAATCGAGATCAAGAAATATGATCCGGTTGTTCGCAAGCACGTGATCTACAAGGAAGGCAAAATCAAGTAATTGATTTTTCCCGACTTACAAAAAAGGCCCGTATCTCACGATGCGGGCCTTTTTTGTTGCCTCGAATATTTGCAGGCTGTCTGTGTAGGAGCTGCCGAAGGCTGCGATCTTTTGACCTTGATCCTTAAAAACAAGATCAAAAGATCGCAGCCTTCGGCAGCTCCTACAGGGGAGGGGTATGGATCAAGCCTTCTGTTCGAAGATCACATAAATCTTGCGGCAAGCCTCCAGCACTTCCCAGGTGCCACGAAACCCCGCCGGGATCACAAATCGGTCGCCAACCCGCAACGTCTTGGCATTGCCATCGCTGTCACGCAGCACCGACACGCCCTGCAAAATCTCGCAGTATTCGTGCTCGGTGTAATTCACCGTCCACTGGCCAACCGCACCTTCCCACACGCCAACGCCCATCTGCCCACACGGACTGTCGTACTGATGGAACACCGCTTGTTCAGGATCACCCTTGAGCACTTTCGCCGGATCCGGGCGATAGCGTTCGGCTTCGCTGCTGGTCAGGCTGATGTCGACGACGTTCTGGATGTTCATTGTTGTTATCCCCTGTGAATACGGCGCGATTGGCTGGAAAGGGCCAAAGTCTATGTTGATTAAAATCAACACCGCAAGGCCGTATGGCCACCTTATGTCAAATATATTGAAACAACCCCGGCCGCTGGTTTAGGGTGGCGGGTGCCTCTGGCCGAAATAACCGGCTGGCCGGGCAGAATTCTTGAGGACGCTGGCGAAGATCGCGCGGCGCTCGTATTCAACAAGCGGAGGACACTCGAAATGACCACCCTGACTCGTGCCGACTGGGAACAACGCGCCCGCGACCTGAAAATCGAAGGCCGCGCTTATCTCAATGGCGAATACACCGACGCCGTCTCCGGCGAGACCTTCGAGTGCATCAGCCCGGTCGATGGCCGTCTGCTCGGCAAGATTGCCAGCTGTGACGCCGCCGACGCGCAGCGCGCTGTGGAAAACGCCCGCGCTACTTTCAATTCCGGCGTGTGGTCGCGCCTGGCGCCAACCAAACGCAAAGCCACCATGATCCGTTTCGCCGGCCTGCTCAAGCAGCACGCCGAAGAACTGGCCCTGCTCGAAACCCTCGACATGGGCAAGCCGATCAGCGATTCGCTGTACATCGACGTTCCGGGCGCGGCGCAAGCGCTGAGCTGGAGCGGTGAAGCGATCGACAAGATTTACGACGAAGTGGCAGCGACGCCGCACGATCAGCTCGGTCTGGTAACCCGCGAGCCCGTCGGTGTGGTCGGCGCCATCGTGCCGTGGAACTTCCCGCTGATGATGGCCTGCTGGAAGCTCGGCCCGGCGCTGTCGACCGGTAACTCGGTGATCCTCAAGCCGTCGGAAAAATCCCCGCTGACCGCCATCCGCATCGCCGCGCTGGCCGTTGAAGCCGGCATTCCGAAAGGCGTGCTCAACGTGCTGCCGGGCTACGGTCACACCGTTGGCAAGGCGCTGGCCCTGCACAACGATGTCGACACGCTGGTGTTCACCGGTTCGACCAAGATCGCCAAGCAACTGATGATCTACTCTGGCGAATCGAACATGAAACGCGTCTGGCTCGAAGCCGGCGGCAAGAGCCCGAACATCGTCTTTGCCGATGCGCCGGATCTGCAAGCTGCAGCTGAGTCCGCTGCCAGCGCCATCGCCTTCAACCAGGGCGAAGTCTGCACCGCCGGTTCGCGTCTGCTGGTCGAGCGTTCGATCAAGGACAAATTCCTGCCAATGGTGATCGAGGCACTGAAAACCTGGAAGCCGGGCAATCCGCTGGATCCGGCCACCAACGTTGGTGCGCTGGTCGACACGCAGCAGATGAACACCGTGCTGTCGTACATCGAATCCGGTCACACCGATGGCGCCAAACTGGTCGCCGGCGGCAAGCGCATTCTTCAGGAAACCGGCGGCACTTACGTTGAGCCAACGATTTTCGACGGCGTGAGCAACGCGATGAAGATCGCTCAGGAAGAGATCTTCGGGCCAGTGCTGTCGGTTATCGCTTTTGATACCGCTGAAGAAGCCATCCAGATCGCCAACGACACGCCGTATGGCCTGGCCGCTGCGGTGTGGACGCAAGACATCTCCAAGGCCCACCTAACCGCCAAAGCGCTGCGCGCCGGCAGCGTGTGGGTCAATCAGTACGACGGCGGCGACATGACCGCACCGTTTGGCGGCTTCAAGCAGTCCGGCAACGGTCGCGACAAATCGCTGCACGCGTTCGATAAATACACCGAGCTGAAAGCGACGTGGATCAAGCTGTAAGCCGTTAGCGAGGATCTGGTCGCGAGAACAGTTCCTCCAGACGAAGCAGATCCCCTGTGGGAGCGAGCCTGCTCGCGAAAGCGGTGTAACAGTCAGCCTATGTGCTGAATGTGAAACCGTTTTCGCGAGCAGGCTCGCTCCCACATTTGTTTGATGTGACCTCAAAAAATAATTATCCACAGGAGCGTGGAACATGCGTTGGGCGACGTATTTCGCCGTGTTGGCGTCTGTCTTGAGTGTCGGCCTGGCCCTGGGGGTCAGCATGCCGTTGGTGTCATTGCGTCTGGAGGGCTGGGGCTACGGTTCCTTCGCCATCGGTGTGATGGCGGCGATGCCGGCGATTGGCGTGTTGCTCGGCGCGAAGATTTCCAGTCATCTGGCGGCGCGCTTCGGCACGGCGAATCTGATGCGCCTGTGCCTGTGGGCGGGCGCGTTGTCGATCGGCTTGCTGGCGCTGCTGCCGAGCTATCCGATCTGGTTGGTGCTGCGGCTGATGATCGGCGTGATCCTGACCATCGTGTTCATCCTCGGCGAAAGCTGGATCAATCAACTGGTGGTCGAGAATTGGCGCGGTCGTCTGGTGGCGCTGTATGGCAGCAGTTATGCGTTGAGCCAGTTGTCTGGCCCGCTGCTGCTGGGCGCGCTCGGCACTGAAGACGATTACGGATTCTGGGTGGGCGTCGGCTTGCTGTTGGTTTCGCCGCTGCTGTTGTTGGGTCGCAGCGGTGCGCCAAGCAGTGAAGCGAGCAGCGTGACCTTCCGCGACCTATGGGGATTTGCGCGCGATCTGCCGGCGATTGCCTGGGCGGTGTCATTGTTTGCCGCGTTTGAGGCGATGATCCTGACGCTGCTGCCGGTGTATTGCCTGCAACAAGGCTTCACCGCCGAGATCGCTTTGGCGATGGTCAGCACCGTGGTGGTCGGTGATGCGTTGCTGCAACTGCCGATTGGCGCATTGGCCGATTACCTGTCGCGGCGCACGCTGTTCGCGGGTTGCGCGGTGGTGTTGATGTTGTCGAGTCTGGCGATTCCGCTGTTGCTCGATACGCTGCTGATCTGGCCGCTGTGGGTGCTGTTTGGTGCCAGTGCTGGCGGGTTGTTTACGCTGTCGCTGATCTTGATTGGCGAGCGTTATCGCGACGATGCGCTGGTGCGGGCGAATGCGCATATCGCGCAACTGTGGGGCGTGGGTTGTCTGATCGGGCCGTTGGCGGCGGGGGCGGGTAGCCAGTGGATCAGCGGGCATGCGTTGCCGCTGTTGATGGCGATCGGCGCGTTTGGGTTGGTGATTTTGCTATTGCGCCAAGGGGCATTCGGCCCGGTGACAGAACCTGCGTAGATCAAAAGATCGCAGCCTTCGGCAGCTCCTACAGGGGAATGCATTTCAAACTGTAGGAGCTGCCGAAGGCTGCGATCTTTTGCTTTTAAAGCATGCGTTCCAGGCCGACGCTGGTGCTGAACCACGCATTAAACCGTCGCCACCAGCTCCCCGGTTCCTTGGTCAGCGTATGCATCTGGCCATTGTCCTCGGTGACCCAGACGATGTTCCCATCCTGCAGTTTCGCCTGATAACTCAACGCCGGCGCCATACCCTGCAACGCCAACTCACGCACATGCTCAGCCAACTCCGGACTGTCCACCAACACCCCGACCTCGGTATTCCACAACACCGAGCGCGGATCAAAGTTGAACGAGCCGATAAACGATTTCTGCCGGTCAAAAATCATCGCCTTGCTGTGCAAACTCGAGTCCGAGCCGCGGAACGACTTGCTGTAAAACACATGCGGGCCACTGCCATCGTTATCCCCAGGCTGGCGGCGCAGTTCATACAGTTTCACACCGTGTTCCAGCAGCGCCTTGCGATACGGCGCATAACCGCCATGCACCGCCGGCACGTCGGTGGCTTCCAGTGAGTTGGTCAGCAGGCTCACGGAAACACCCGCATCAGCACGCCCGGTCAGATAGACCAGCCCCGGTTGCCCCGGCACAAAGTACGCCGAAATCATGATCAGCTCTTTGCTGACGTTCTTCAGTTCCGGCGCCAGTTGCGTGGTCAGCAGCAAGTGCGGATCCGGCTCATCCTTGGCCAGTACCTTGCTCGGCGCGTCCCACAGCGCCTGATTCCACGCCCAGATCAGTTCGTTGCGCCAGATGTCCATGCGCGGCTCGGTGGTGAACGTCATTAACTGCTGATACAGCGCGTGATTTTGTTGGCGGGTTTCTTCCAGCGATTCTTCCAGGCGCGTGCGGGTGTTCTGCAAGTCCTTGGCCGACGGTTTGCTGGAGAGAAATTCATCGATCGGCTTGCTCAGCGCGCTGTTCCAGTACTGGTCGAAACTGTGCCCGAGCTGCTCGGCCACCGGCCCCATGCTGAGCATGTCGATGTCGGTGAAATTCAGGTTCGGCTCGGCATCGAAATACTCATCGCCCAGATTGCGCCCGCCGACGATGGCCGCGCTGTTATCCGCCAGCCACAATTTGTTGTGCATGCGTCGGTGCTGCAGCGACAGGTTGAACAGGCGCCCGGCCGCGCGGGTGACGCCGGTACTGCGGCCCAGATGCAGCGGGTTGAACAGGCGTATCTGAATCTGCGGATGCGCCGCCAGCGTGGCGATGATCTGGTCGAGACCATCGCTGGTGGTGTCGTCGAGCAGGATGCGTACGCGCACGCCACGGTCGGCAGCCTTGAGCAATTCCTCGACGAGCATTCGTGTGCTGACGCCGTCGTGGACGATGTAGTACTGCAAATCGAGGCTGACCTGCGCGTGGCGGATCAGCTCGGCGCGGGCAGTGAAAGATTCGGTGCTGTTGGACAGCAGGCGGAAGCCGGAGCGGCCTTCATACGGCGCGGCCTGAGCCTGAATCGAACGGCCAAACGCCGAGCTGCTGGCCGGCAAGGCCTGGCTGGGTTCGCGTTGCACATCGACACTGGCGCAGCCGGCGAGCGACAACACGAAGATCAGAAGCAGGAGAGGGCTGGATCGCAAGTCGGATCATTCCGCGTGTGAGTAGGGATCGGAGTATGGCACGGGTTATGACCGTCATCGGCGGCGTTTGATTCAGGAAAAATCTGCCGTGGGGAACCGCCCGGTTTGAGCGCTGTGTAGGCAATGGCCGACGGGAAGGAAATGAGAATTTTTGAAGTAGGGCATTTCTCCTACTCCTGTCAGCTACGGCCTCAGGCGAATTTTCTCTGGGTGCTTTGTAACTTCGTCTTACATCGGCAGCGGGGGCAAATCGCAATAATGGCCGGGCGTTGTCAGGCAGGAAATTTCGCTATTTTCCGCCAGACAAAGCGCTACTTGCTGTCGTCCTTTTAATTCTTACGGAACGAGAATTTCTCATGAAAAAGCTTTTCATCAGCGCCACGGTGGTGGCTACGTTGTTGCCGGTTTTTGCCCTTGCAGAAAGTACCAGCCTTACGGTCAGCGGCACGATTATTCCTACCGCGTGCACACCGAACTTTGCCGGAGGCAGCCTTGTTGATCTGGGCAAGATTTCGGCGGCGGATCTGAATGCCGATGTGCAAACAGAGCTGGGAGTGAAAAACATCACGTTGAGCATGAACTGCAACGGTCGGGTGCCGGTGGCGGTGAGGGTGCATGACAATCAGGCATCGACGCAACTGGATGGCATCACCATCGACGGTCGTGCAGAGAAGATGTACATCTACGGGATGGGCGCTGCCAGCGGTGTCAAGATTGGTGGTTATGGTTTGCGCCACGGAACGCCGACTGTGGACGCCTTGGCTATGTCGCTCATGTATCAGCAGGGCGGCGGCATCGGAGGTCCGAGCTGGTTGGAGCCGTCTTCAACACTGGTTGCCAAGAATGCCTCGGACGGAGGTTACATTCACTATTCCTGGGGGCGCAGCGTGGCCGAAGGCCCAAGCAACGGGATAATCCACACCCTCCCAATGACACTGGTGCCGGTTGTGCGCGCTGCCAGTGCGCTGCCCACCGGCTCTGACATCACCCTCGACGGCTCCGCGACGTTCGAGCTGGTTTACCTCTGAGTCCAGGGATGTCGTGAGCACACTCTCGACCTGATCAAACACGCGCCGCAGTCCTTGCGGTGCGTCGTTTTTCTGCGCTACAGGCGCACCTTTTACGTTTGTGTTTCAACGATGGGCCCTTGCGCCGACGGTGCGAAAAATGGGGCGCCAGGGAATCGTCATGCCTCAAATTCAAAGTTTTTCAACCACCGCCCTGATGGCGGTGCTGCTTCTATCGAGCGCAACATCCGTGGCCGACGCCGCGGGCATGGTGCCGCAAACGCCGATCCTGATTCTCGAAGAGTCCACTGGTGAAGCCAGTATCAACATCACCAACACTGAACCGCTCCCGGCTCTCTTGCACACGAGCATTGAAAATGTTCCTGAGGACACCGAGTTACTGTTACTGCTGACCCCGCCGGTAGCTCGGGTAGAAAGCGGTGGCACGCAACTGGTGCGATTCATTCTGCGCAGCGCTGAGCCGCTGCAAACCGAGCGCCTCAAGCGGGTGATTTTCGAAGGCATTCAGCCGCTGGAAAAGGGCAGCAATGCGCGGGTCAGTCTGACCGTAAAACAGAACATTCCCGCGATTCTGCGCCCGAAGAATCTGCCCATCGAACGCCAGCCGTGGACGCTGCTGAAGTGGTCAGTGCAGGACACTCAACTGCAGGTCAGCAATCCCAGCCCTTATGTGGTTCGGCTGGCTAATACCGTCAATCTGCTCCCCGGCGAGGCCACGGTGGATCTGGGCCGCAGCTACATTTTGCCCGGCGAAAAACTGCGTCTGACGTCCGCATCGCCGCTGCCCGCGACGGCGACTCAAGTGCGTCTGTACCCGGCGACGATGTACGGTTTCGCTGCCGGCAATTTCGATGCGCCACTGGTGACCGGTGAATGAATTACCGTCACAGCCTTGCGCTGCTCAGCCTGTTGTCGTCGGCGAACAGCTTGGCCGATTCGGTCACCTTCGACCCGAACGTGTTGCGCGCCCGTGGGCTCGATCTGCAACTGGCGGAATACTTTCAGGACGCGCCGCGCTTTCAGCAGGGGACGCATTCGCTGCTGCTCAGCGTCAACGGTGTGCCGAAAGGACGGGTGCTGGCGACGTTCGACGAGCAGGGCGAGTTGTGCACCACCGAGACGTTGCTCGAACAGGCAAACATGCGCGTCGAGGCGTTGCCGAACCTTGATTGCAGGCGCTTCGTCGACAGCTTCGACGGCGTGATCGCGCGGCTTGATCCGGGCAAGGAACAGATCGATCTGCTGCTGCCCACCGGGCTCGTGGCGCCGACGGCTGCGGCGCGTCGCAACTACGCGCACGGTGGCAGCGCTGCGCTGTTCAACTACGACGCGCTGGTGCTGGGTAACGAATACGTCGGCCAGACCACACACTACCGCAGCCTCAACACCGAGCTGGGTTTGAACATCAACGACTGGGCGCTGCGCAGCCGTCAGGCTTACGCGGCGTTCGAGGGCAGCAGCCAGACCGAGCATCTGTATGCCTACGCTTCGCGCACCTTCGAGTCGCTGCAAACCAACCTGCAACTCGGTCAGCTCAACATGGCCTCGCCATTGTTTGCCGGCGAGGCTTTCACCGGTGTGCAATTGCAGCCTGAAGCCGCGTTGGGGGAGCTGGAAGCGGACAGTGAAGGCGCCCACGTCGAGGGCATCGCTTATTCCGCTGCCCGGGTCGAGGTGCGGCAGAACGGCGCGTTGATCTACACCACGCTGGTGCCGCCGGGGCCGTTTTCGCTGGTGGGGTTGCCGCTGCTCAGCCAGAGCCTGGATCTGGAAGTCACCGTGTACGAAGAGGATGGCCAGCAACGCAGTTTTATCGTTCCCGGCGACAGCCTTGGTGGTTTGGCGCCGGGCCGCCAGCCGGGTTTCGCGGTGACGGCGGGACGTGTTCGTCGCTATGCCCGCGATGCTCGCGACGCACCTGATTTCGTCGCCGCGAGCAAGGATTGGCGTTTGGCCGCCGGCAAGCAACTGACGGCGGGCGCGATGCTCGGCAGTGACTATCAATCGGCCGGGATGGCGCTGCAAATTCCGTTATTGCCGCGCACAGCGCTGGGACTGCGTCAGGTGGTGTCCCGCGCCCGTCGTGAAGATCAGTTGGGCGCGCAGTTCCAGTTCAGCCTGAGCACGGCGCTGACCGAGCGCGTTTCGGCGAACCTGTCGGTCACTCAGCAAGTGCAGGGTTTTCGCACGTTGTCCGATACCACGTGGAATCGCGACACCGATCAACCGGATCAACGCATTCGCAACCAGATGACGCTGGGGCTCAGCGGTGCGAGCCTATTGTTGGGCTCGTTTTCCGGTGGATTTTCACGCTTCACCGATTTTGAAGATGACACCAGTTCGCGCCTCAGCGCCTCGTGGTCACGGATGTTTCAGCGCACCAGCGTGTCGTTGAGTCTTGAGCGTGACATGGGCGGGTCGGCGCATGACAGCCGTGGTTTTGCGACCTATCTGACGGTCAGCATGCCGATGGGTCGCAGCGGCGCGCTGCGCAGTTTTGTCCGCAAGGACGACCTCAGCGGCACCCGCAGCGGCTTGCGTCTGAATCAGCAGATCAACGACGCCGTGGCCTACAGCGCCACGGTCGAGCGCCCGGAAAACGGCGAGGCGGATGTCAGTGGCCGGCTCAACTTGCTGCCGCGTTACACCCAGGTCGATCTGGGTTATTCGCAGCGCGGCTCCGGTTCGACCGGTTACGACTTCGGCGCAAGGGGCGGCGTGGCTCTGCACAGCGAAGGCCTGACCTTATCGCCCTACACCGTGCGCGAGACCTTTGCCCTGCTCAAGGCTGGGGATGCCGCCGGGGTCAAGTTGCGCACGCCTTACGGGCCGGTGTGGACGGACGCCGCCGGGCGCGCGGTGGTGGCCAGTGTGCCGGCCTATCGCAACACGCGGGTGGAGATCGACACCGCGAGCCTGGCGCGCAATGTCGACGTGCTCAACGGCTACCGCGAGATCGCAGCGGCGCGCGGTTCGGTGCAGCGGCTGGAGTTTCAGATGGCCACGTCCCGGCGCGTTTTACTGCACGCACACACGGCCGATGATCAAGTCGTCGGCAAGGGTTTCGGGGTGTTTGATGAGCAGGGCCGCTACGTCACCAGCGTGCTCGATGACGGACGGATTTTTCTTTCCGACATTCAGGCGGACGCTGCGCTGCATGTGCAAAAGGCCGATGGCTCGCGCTGTCATCTGACCTTCGAACTGGCTGAGGAAGCCGATCCCGATGAGCTTTACGAATCTGCGTCCGCGCGTTGCAGTGACGCGTGATGAGGAATTATCCGATGACTGTTTTCAGAGTTTCGAGCGTGGCAATGCTCTGGCTGTGCTGCACGGCGGCGTGGGCGCAGGGCCAAGCATGCGAGGTGCGAGTCAGTCCGCCTGCGTTTGATTTTGGCCTGACCGACCGGGGCGCGTTGTTGCAGCAAAGTGCCGGTGCCAATGAACTGAGTTTTGGCAGTCGCCGGGTGCAAGTGCAGGTTGTCTGCGAGCAGGCGTCACCGCTGACATTGCGCTTCGATGCGCCGGGGGCTGACGCCGAGCGTTATCGCTTCGGCATTGGCACGTTGCGGCTGAAAGTGATGGCGGTGCGAGTCGACGGTGTCGCCACACAGAAAGCGGCGGGGGAGAGCGACGTGTTGCGCCCCGGCGAACGCCTTCTGCCGCTGTTGGCGAGCGGCAAGCGGATGGATGTGGAGTTCGAGGTTGAGGGGCAAATCAGCAACGAGGCCAGCCGGGTCGCGGATCTGACCCGACTCGACGGCGAAGGCGTGTTCAGACTGGACTGAGCTCGGACTCGGCAAGCAGTTTGATCGCCGCCGCACCGACCTTGCGCACCGCCTCTTCAATCAGCGCTGTCGGTTTGGCCGCGTAGTTCATGCGCAGGCAATTGCGGTACTTGCCCGAGGCGGAAAAGATGCTGCCAACAGCAATCTGTACGCCTTGATCAAGCAGCGCACGATTCAGTTTCAGCGTGTCGAAACCTTCCGGCAATTCAACCCACAACATGAAGCTGCCCTGTGGACGGCTGGCGCGAGTGCCGGCGGGGAAATAGCGCGTCACCCAATCGATCATCACGTCGCGATTGCGTTGGTATTGCGTGCGCATCCGCCGCAAATGCGGTTCGAAATGGCCGGATTTGAGAAATTCGGCGATGGCGATCTGCGGCTGCGGTGCGGTCGATCCGGTGCTGATGTATTTCATGTGCAGCACGCGCTCGAGGTATCGCCCCGGCGCGACCCAACCGATGCGCAGCCCCGGCGCCAGGGTTTTGGAAAACGAACTGCAGAGCAGCACGCGACCGTCTTCGTCGAAGGATTTGATCGTGCGCGGACGCGGGTAGGTGTAGGCCAGTTCGCCATACACGTCGTCTTCGATGATCGCCACGTCAAAGCGTTGGGCGAGGGTGAGCAGCGCGCGTTTGCGCGACTCCGGCATGATGTAGCCGAGCGGGTTGTTGCAGTTCGGGGTGAGCTGGATGGCTTTGATCGGCCATTGTTCGAGCGCCAGTTCCAGCGCTTCAAGGCTGATGCCGGTGAGCGGGTCGGTGGGGATTTCCAGGGCTTTCATGCCCAGACCTTTGAGGGTCTGCATGGCGCCGTGGAAGCTCGGCGAATCCACCGCGACGATGTCGCCCGGCTCGCAGATCGCGTGGATGCTGGTGGACAAAGCTTCGTGGCAACCGGTGGTCACGACCAGATCGCTGGCGCTCAACTGGCAGCCGGAATCGAGCATCAACCGGGCAATCTGTTCGCGCAGTTCGAGGGTGCCGTGGATGTTGTCGTAATACAAACCGGGCATGTCTTGGCGACGGCTGATGCGGGCGAGGCCGCGCAACAACGGTTTCATGGTCGGCGTGCTGATGTCGGGCATGCCGCGACCGAGTTGCACGACGTCCTTGCGCGGTACCGCGCGAATCAATTCCAGCACCTGATCCCACTGCGAAATTTCCACTGGCCGCTGCGCCGGACGGCCGATGGCGGGCAGCTCCGGCAACTCGCGACCGACCGGCACAAAGTAGCCGGACTTGGGTTTCGGCGTGGCCAGTCCGCTGTCTTCGAGCATGCGATAGGCCTGCTGCACCGTGCTCAGACTGACCCCGTGTTCAACGCTCAAGGCGCGCACCGACGGCAAGCGGTCGCCGGGGCGATAGAAGCCTTGTTCGATACGCGTGCCGAGCAATTCGGCGAGGTTTACGTAGAGGGTCATGGCGCTGCCTCGGTGCAGGTGATTCGGAAGACCAGTACAGATGCGAGAAAAATCGTCAATTCAGTCTGCAAAGCGGTAAATCTGTATGGAGTTAATACAGTCGCTTTGAATCTGTAATGGTTTTGCTCGCCCGCGCATCATGGAATCTCTGGCTACCCAAGTAAACAGGAGCGACAAAAATGAACGGCTTGAGCGATGTGCGGCTGACGTTACACAGTCAGGAACTGGCGGCAGGGCAGAAGGATCGTGCGCGCAATGAGATCATGCGTAACGCACCGTCCGGCCTGAGCCGCTGGGGTCTGATGTGGCATCGTCTGCACACGCGCAGGGCGTTGCTGAACCTGACGGCGGATCAGCTCAAGGACATCGGGTTGACGCGTGAGCAGGCGCAGGAGGAGGGGTTGAAGCCGTTCTGGCAGATCTGAACGACACCGAGCGTTCCCACGCTCTGCGTGGGAACGCCGCCCCGGACGCTCTGCGTCCGCTGTGACGCAGAGCGTCACTGGATGCATTCCCACGCAGAGCGTGGGAACGATCAACAGGGGGTGGTTCAGACCAACTCTTTTAGGCGATGCCACAACATCCCCAACGCCAACAACGGCGAGCGCAAATGCTTGCCACCCGGGAAGGTGATGTGCGGCACTTTGGCAAACAAATCAAAGCCACCGCCGTGCTGCCCGCTGATCGCCTCAGCCAGCAACTTGCCCGCCAGGTGCGTGGCATTTACCCCGTGCCCGGAATAGGCCTGGGCGTAATACACGTTCGGCTGGTCATTGAGCCGGCCAATCTGCGGCAGACGATTCGCGCCGATGCCGATCATCCCGCCCCACTGATAATCAATCTTCACGCCCCCCAGTTGCGGGAACACTTCCAGCATCTTCGGCTGCATATACGCCGCGATGTCTTTCGGATCGCGCCCCGAGTAATGGCAGGCACCGCCGAACAGCAAGCGACGATCCGCCGAGAGTCGGTAGTAATCCAGTGCTACTCGCTGATCACAGACCGCCATGTTTTGCGGCAGCAGGTTGTGCGCCTGCTCTTCGCTCAACGGTTCGGTGGCAATGATGTAGCTGCCGGCGGGCAGAACCTTGCCGCTGAGTTGCGGATTCAGATCATTCAGATAAGCGTTGCAGCCGAGCACCAGCGTCTTCGCCCGCACCGAACCTTGGGCGGTGTGGACTTTGACTTCAGGGCCGTAATCGATACGGGTTACTGCCGAGTGTTCAAACAGTTTCACACCCAATTGCTGCGCAGCCGCTGCTTCGCCCAACGCCAGGTTGAGTGGATGCAGATGCCCTGAACCCATGTCGATCAAACCACCGACATAGCGCTTGGAGCCGACCACCGTGTGCATCTCGCTGGCTTGCAGCAAACGGGTTTCGTAGCGATAGCCGAGGCCGCGCAACTCTTCGGCGTCTTCGGCAAAACCTTCGAGGTCGGATGGTTTGTTGGCGAGGTCGCAGTAGCCCCAGGTCAGGTCGCAGGCGATCTGAAAACGCTCGACGCGCTGGCGGACGATTTCCACCGCTTCCAGGCCCATCAGTTTCATCTCGCGCACGCCGTCGCTGCCGACGACGTTGGCGAACTGATCGAGACCGTGGCCGACGCCGCGAATCAACTGCCCGCCGTTACGACCGCTGGCGCCCCAGCCGATCTTGTGCGCTTCCAGCAACACCACGCTGAGTCCGCGTTCAGCCAGTTCCAGCGCCGTGTTCAACCCGGAAAAACCGCCGCCGACCACGCAGACGTCGGCCACCACGTCGCCTTGCAGCAGCGGATGATCCGGCTGCGGCAAGCTGCTGGCGGCGTAGTAAGAGGCAACGTGAGGTTGGCTCGCGGAGGTGTGGGCGCGGGCGGTCATGGGCGTCATCCTGAGGCGGGGGTGTCGAGAAAATTTGACGGAGCATAAGCCGCACGCCCGAACGGGGGCAACACTGGTCGGCCTGCGGTGTCTGGATCACGGCTTTTGCGGCACAATTGCCGCCTATTTCACCTTGGTTACCGTTTCGATGAGCTGCAACAGCCAGACAGTCCGCACCTTGCGCCAGCAGATTCCCTCGTTCGAGTGCGTGCCCGGCTGCCACGATTGCTGTGGGCCGGTGACTACCTCGCCGGAAGAAATGGCTCGTCTGCCGCGCAAGACCCGCGCCGAGCAGGATGCCGCAATGGAAGAGTTGAACTGCGTGCACCTGGGGCCGAATGGCTGCATGGTGTATGAAGAGCGGCCGTTGATTTGCCGGTTGTTTGGTACGACCAAGACTTTGCCTTGCCCGAACGAGCGGCGGCCGGTGGAGCTGATTCATCCGCGGGTGGAGAAGCAGATTTTCGAGTACATGGCGGCGAATCGGCAGGTGCTGGTCTAAAAGATCGCAGCCTTCGGCAGCTCCTACAGAGAAATGCATCATGATCGTTCCCACGCTCTGCGTGGGAATGCAGCCCGGGACGCTCTGCGTCCCAAATGCCGAACGCGGAGCGTCCGAAGAGGCATTCCCACGCAGAGCGTGGGAACGATCGTCGCGGTGCTCAATCTGGAATCGGCAGGCTCAAGCTCTCCTTAACCTCTTCCATGACGATATAGCTCTTCGACTCCCGCACATGCGGCAGCTTCAGCAGAATGTCGCCCAGCAACTTGCGGTACGAGGCCATCTCGGAAATCCGCGCCTTCACCAGATAGTCGAAATCCCCTGACACCAAATGGCATTCCAGCACGTGCGGCAACTTCAGCACCGCGCGGCGGAACTCCTCGAACGTGTCGCCGGATTTGTAGTCGAGGCTGATCTCGACGAAAACCAGCAAGCTACCCTTCAAGTGCTGCGGATTCAGCCGGGCGTTGTAGCCCATGATGATCCCTTCGCGCTCCAGACGCCGCACGCGCTCGGTGCACGGCGTGGTCGAGAGCCCAACCTTTTCGCCCAGTTCGGTAAAGGAAATCCGCCCGTCCGCCTGCAGGATCCGCAAGATGTTGCGGTCAATCTTGTCCAGCTCACGTTTGGTCTGAGTGTTGGTACGCATAGGGGATGCGCCTCCGTGAAAAGGGTTTTTGCCGAGAATTGTCGCCAAATATAGGCGCTTATATAGTGAAAAGCACTGGCATTTCTTTTTTACACTGCGCGCATCATTGCTCTAACAACAGACGTACGCGGCCCCGCCGCGATGAGGGATACAAAAATGCGCGTAATGGTCTTGGGTAGCGGCGTCATCGGTACCGCCAGTGCTTACTATCTGGCCCGTGCCGGGTTCGAAGTAGTGGTGGTCGACCGGCAGCCGGCTGCGGCCATGGAGACCAGTTTCGCCAACGCCGGCCAGGTCTCGCCGGGCTACGCCTCGCCGTGGGCCGCGCCGGGCGTACCGCTGAAGGCGATCAAGTGGCTGCTGCAACGCCACGCCCCTCTCGCGATCAAAGCCACCGCCGACATCGACCAGTACCTGTGGATGGCGCAGATGCTGCGCAACTGCACCGCCAGCCGTTACGCGGTGAACAAGGAGCGCATGGTGCGTCTGTCCGAGTACAGCCGCGACTGCCTCGACGAATTGCGCGCCGAAACCGGCATCGCCTACGAAGGCCGCAGCCTCGGTACGACTCAGTTGTTCCGCACTCAGGCGCAGCTTGATGGCGCCGCCAAAGACATCGCCGTGCTGAAAGAATCCGGCGTGCCGTTTGAAGTCCTCGACCGCGCCGGCATTGCCCGCGTCGAGCCGGCGCTGGCGGGTGTCACTGACATCCTCGCCGGTGCCCTGCGCCTGCCGAACGATCAGACTGGCGACTGCCAGATGTTCACCACGCGCCTCGCCGAAATGGCAGTGAAACTCGGCGTCGAATTCCGCTTCGGCCAGGACATCCAGAAACTCGACTACGCCGGTGATCGCATCAACGGTGTGTGGATCGACGGCAAGCTGGAAACCGCCGACCGCTACGTACTGGCGCTCGGCAGCTACTCGCCGCAACTGCTCAAGCCGCTGGGCATCAAAGCCCCGGTGTATCCGCTCAAGGGTTACTCGCTGACCGTGCCGATCACCAACCCGGCGATGGCGCCGACTTCGACTATTCTCGACGAGACCTACAAGGTCGCGATCACCCGTTTCGACAACCGCATCCGCGTCGGCGGCATGGCCGAGATCGCCGGTTTTGACCTGTCGCTGAACCCGCGTCGCCGCGAAACCCTGGAGATGATCGTCAACGACCTTTATCCTCAGGGCGGCAATCTGGCCGAAGCGAGTTTCTGGACCGGTCTGCGTCCGACCACGCCGGATGGCACGCCGATCGTTGGCGCCACGCCGTTCAAGAATCTGTTCCTCAACACTGGTCACGGCACGCTCGGTTGGACCATGGCGTGCGGTTCCGGTCGTCTGCTGGCCGACCTGATGGCGAAGAAAAAGCCGCAGATCAGCGCCGAAGGCCTCGATATTTCCCGTTATGGCAACAAAATTCAGGAGTCCGCAAAACATGTCAATCCAGCGCCAGCTCACCAATGAGCGCATGAGTCAGATCGTCAGCCACAACGGCACCGTGTACTTGGCCGGGCAGGTCGGCGACGACTTCAATGCCGGGATTGAACAGCAGACCCGCGACGTTCTGGCCAATATCGAGCGCTTGCTTGATCTGGCCGGCACCGATAAGCAACACCTGTTGTCGGCAACGATCTACCTGAACGGCATCGATGAGCACTTCGCCGGGATGAACTCGGTGTGGGATCAGTGGCTGCCAAAAGGCGCCGCCCCGGCCCGCGCTACCGTTGAAGCGAAAATGGCCAAGCCGAGCATTCTGGTAGAGATTTCCATCGTCGCCGCGCTGCCGTAACTGTTGTAAAGATCCCTCTCCCGGCGCTGTTGGCGGTTCACGTCGTCAGTCGGCGCCGGTTTTTATTCCCATGACCGCCTAGAAGTCTGCCGCCATGCGTCCTGCCCGTGCCCTGATCGACCTTCAAGCCCTGCGCCACAACTACCGAATTGCCCGCGAAGTCACCGGCGCCAAGGCGCTGGCGGTGATCAAGGCCGATGCGTACGGACATGGCGCGGTACGCTGCGCCCAGGCGCTGGAAGCCGAGGCCGACGGTTTTGCCGTGGCTTGCATCGAAGAGGCTTTGGAGCTGCGCGCCGCTGGCATTCGTGCGCCGGTGTTGTTGTTGGAAGGCTTTTTTGAAGCTGATGAACTGGCGCTGATCGTCGAGCATGATTTCTGGACGGTGGTGCACTCGCTCTGGCAGCTCGAAGCGATCGAGCAGGCAGCGCTGAGCAAGCCGATCACCGTGTGGCTGAAGCTCGATTCGGGCATGCACCGCGTCGGTTTGCATCCAAAGGATTATCCGGCGGCTTATCAGCGACTGCTGGCCAGCGGCAAAGTGGCGAAAATTGTGCTGATGAGCCACTTCGCCCGCGCCGATGAACTGCACGCGCAGAGCAGCACCGAGCAAGTGGCGGTGTTTGAAGCGGCGCGTCAGGGGCTGGCGGCTGAAGTCAGTCTGCGCAACTCGCCCGCCGTACTCGGTTGGCCGCAGATCCACAGTGACTGGGTGCGTCCGGGCATCATGCTGTATGGCGCGACCCCGTTCGAAGAAGCCAATGCTATTGCCGATCGTTTGCAACCGGTGATGACCCTCGAATCGAAAGTCATCAGCGTGCGCGAATTGCCGGCCGGTGAGCCGGTGGGCTACGGCGCCAAATTCATCACCGACAAACCGATGCGCATCGGCGTGGTCGCCATGGGTTACGCCGACGGCTACCCGCGTCAGGCGCCGACCGGCACCCCGGTTTTGGTGGCCGGTAAACGCAGTCGCATTATCGGTCGCGTGTCGATGGACATGCTTTGCATCGATCTTACCGATGTGCCGGAAGCCGGTCTCGGTTCGACCGTTGAGCTCTGGGGGAAAAATATCCTCGCCAGTGAAGTGGCGAAGTGGGCCGACACCATTCCGTACCAGATCTTCTGCAACCTGCGTCGGGTGCCAAGGCTCTATTCCGAGGGTTGACGCCGCTGCGGGGGCCAAGTGTTGTAAATACTGAACGCTGTCGCCATGATAACGCTCAATATTCTTACAACATCAGGAGGCTCGCGCCTTGGACGTCGGTGAACGACTGCAATCGATCCGCAAGCTCAAAGGGCTTTCCCAGCGTGAACTCGCCAAACGCGCGGGCGTCACCAACAGCACCATTTCGATGATCGAAAAGAACAGCGTCAGCCCTTCGATCAGTTCGCTGAGAAAGGTGCTGGGCGGCATTCCCATGTCCATGGTCGAGTTCTTTTCCGAAGAAATCCTGCAGGAAGTTCCGACCCAGATCGTCTACAAGGCCAACGAGCTGATCGACATTTCCGACGGCGCCGTGACCATGAAACTGGTCGGCCGCGCGCACCCCAGCCGCGCCATCGCCTTCCTCAACGAAATCTACCCGCCGGGCGCCGATACTGGCGAAGAAATGCTCACCCATGAGGGCGAAGAAACCGGGATTCTGGTGGAAGGTCGTCTGGAATTGGTGGTGGGCCTTGAAACTTTTATTCTCGAAGCCGGCGACAGCTACTACTTTGAAAGTACCAAGCCGCATCGTTTCCGTAATCCGTTCGACTTGCCTGCGCGACTAATCAGCGCAGCCACGCCGGCAAACTTTTAAACCAAGAGGCGCCAGGCCACTACGGCAAAGGCACCCAAGCTGTTTTACCGATGCGCAACAAGACCCCTTTAATCATGGGGTTGTTTCAGTGTGGCGGGCTACCCGCTATACTTGCGCCCGCCTGCGAACCGTGGCCGCAGGCGTGAATAGCCACCATTGAGGGTGAACGCGTGAACCTAATTATGAAAATGCTGGCTGCACCAGCAACCGTATTGGCCCTCTGGGCTGTCAGCGCTCAAGCTGCGACGAATGACGACATTGCCAAACGCCTCGAGCCTGTCGGCCAGGTGTGCGTTCAAGGTCAGGAATGCAAAGGGATGGAAGTGGCTGCGACTGCCGGCGGCGGTGGCGGCGCGAAAACCCCGGACGAAGTGATTGCCAAACATTGCAACGCTTGCCACGGTACCGGGTTGTTGGGTGCGCCGAAAATTGGTGACACGGCCGCGTGGAAAGAACGTGCTGATCACCAGGGCGGCCTTGATGGCATCCTTGCCAAAGCCATCACCGGTATCAATTCGATGCCGCCAAAAGGCACCTGCGCCGATTGCTCGGATGATGAGTTGAAGGGCGCGATCGAGAAGATGTCCGGCCTGAAATAAGGCGTGCATCTGATGAAGAAAACCGTCTTCGGACGGTTTTTTTGTGCCTGCGATTCAAGAGCCCCTCACCCCAGCCCTCTCCCGGGGGGAGAGGGGGCGGACCGAGGTGTCTTGCGTCCGACATTGACCTGAAAGACCTTAGCGATTATGGATTCAGCAAGACTATTTCAAGTCGGCGTACCTCCCAAATATCCCCCATTCAGTCCCCTCTCCCACCGGGAGAGGGCTAGGGTGAGGGCAAGCAAGCTCCAGCCATAAACACCTCCTGTGGCCGACAATCGTCCAGGACTTTGGGGCTGTTCTTTGCAGCAAACTCAAGGCAATCTCGGTCTACCCCTATTCACGGAACGGGCAGGAGGCTTCAGATGGTGCAGTTGTGTTCGATCGAACAAGCAGTGGACGACGTGCTGGCGCGCTTGCCGGCGCATATCCACATGGGCATGCCGCTGGGTCTGGGCAAACCCAATCACTTCGTCAACGCGCTGTACCGGCGGATCAAAGGCCTGCCCGAGCGGCAGCTGACGATCTACACCGCGCTGTGCCTCGGTCGCCCGGCGTTGGGCGATGGCTTGCAAAAGCGCTTCATCGAACCCTTCGTTGAGCGCGTCTTCGGTGACTACGCGGAATTCGATTTCCTCGCCGACCTGCACCGCGACAGCCTGCCCGCCAACATCCGCATCGAACAGTTCTTCATGCAGCCCGGCAGCCTGCTCAACAGCGCGCCGGCCCAGCAGGATTACGTCAGCAGCAACTACAGCCACGCCGCCCGCGACATCAACGCCGCCGGGCTGAATCTGGTGGCGCAGTTATTGGCCAGCAGCAGCGAACACCCGGATCGCCTGAGCCTGAGCTGCAACCCCGACATCACCCTCGATCTGTTGCCGATGATCGCCAAGCGCCGCGAGGCCGGGGAGACCATTTTGCTGGTCGGCCAAGTGCACACCGATCTGCCGTACATGCCCGGCGACGCCGAAGTCGACATCGACACCTTCGACCTGCTGATCGACGAGAAGGACAGCAGCACGCTGTTTTCCACGCCGAACATGCCGGTGGGGTTTCAGGACCATTTCATTGGTTTGCACGCGAGTACGCTGGTGCGCGACGGCGGCACGTTGCAGATCGGCATCGGTTCGATGGGTGATGCGCTGACCGCCGCACTGCTCGCACGTCAGGCGGATAACGCCGGTTATCAGGCGTTGCTCGACGACATCAACCTCAGCCAATGGGCGCAATTGATCAACCGCGAGGGCGGCACCGGGCCATTCGCCAAAGGCCTGTACGGTTGCAGCGAAATGTTCGTCAACGGCCTGCTGGTGCTGGCGGATGCCGGGATCATCCGGCGCAAGGTTTACCCCGATGTGCCGACGCAGGAGCAGGCCAACGCCGGCACCCTCGACGAAGCGGCGCAAACCGACGGCATTTCCGTGCACGGCGGTTTCTTCCTCGGCCCGCGCAGTTTCTACGAGCGACTGCGCGAGTTGCCGCTGAGCAAACGCCTCGAATTCAACATGACTCGCATCAGCTACATCAACGAGCTCTACGGGCAGGAAGAACTCAAGCGCCTACAACGCCTCGATGCGCGGTTCATCAACACCGTGTTCACCATGACCTTGCTCGGCGCTGGCGTGGCGGATCAACTGGAGGATGGACGAGTACTCAGCGGCGTTGGCGGACAGTACAACTTCGTCGCGCAGGGCCACGCGTTGCACGACGCGCGCTCGATCCTGATCCTGCGCAGTTGGCGTGAATCCGGCGGCGACGTCAGCTCCAACATCGTCTGGGAATACGGCCACTGCACGATCCCACGGCATCTGCGCGACATCGTCGTGACCGAATACGGCATCGCTGATCTGCGCGGTAAAACCGATGCCGTAGTGATCGAATCGCTGCTGAACATCAGCGATTCACGCTTCCAGCCGGGCCTGATCGAACAAGCGCAAAAGGTCGGCAAACTGCCAAAGGATTTCCGCCTCGATCCCCGCTTCACTGACAACACGCCGCAGCGTTTGCAAGCCATCGCCGCACGGCACAAAAACCTGTTTCCGGAGTACCCGCTGGGCTGTGATTTCTCCCCGATCGAACGGGATCTACTGCGGGCGCTGAACTGGCTAAAAAGCAAATTCAAACTCACCGAAATCCTCGAACTCGGCAAAGCCGCCCTCGACGCCCCCGAGGCATCGCTGTACCCCGAACACCTCGAACTCATGCAACTCACAAACCCGGAAGGCCTGAAAGAAGACCTCTTCCAACGCCTGCTCCTCACCGGCCTAAAAGCCACCACCCAAACCCCGTAGGAGCTGCGGCACGCTGCGATCTTTTGATCCTGATGCTTAAAAGATCAAAAGATCGCAGCCTCGTTGCACTCGACAGCTCCTACACGGGGATTGCGGAGTACCCGAACAACTGTGGGAGCGGGCTTGCTCGCGAAAGCGGTGGATCAGTCAAAGAATTGGTCGGCTGACACGACGCCTTCGCGAGCAAGCTCGGCTCCCACAAGAGCCATGTCTGATATCTGAATGAATACGGAATGCCATCCGTAGTCCCGTTCTGAAAATCATCAATCACTGAGTTTTTGGATTGTCGTCGGCATTCGCCTGTCGATAGGTTTGTCTGTGGTCTATCCAGCAGCAAATCCGGAGGGTACAGAGTGTCAGCATCGAAGAAATACTTGCCACAAGAGTCTGTCGAGCAGGCCTTACTCCTCACTGACTTAACCGAAAAGAACCAACCCGACCACGCAGTCCTACTACTGCTCAATGAAGTCCTTCAAGGACTCGCAGCAAGAGGCTGGCCCCGAGCGCAGTTGCAGGTTGGGCCAAGGATTGTGTCCGCCGAAGAGAACTACGGTTTGCTGGGTTACGACCCGGCAGAAATTACCCTTGGCAGCGAGCACACACGTTGGGTCGATGAGCATTCGCTTTTGCGAACGCAGACCACCAGCCAGATTCCTGCGGCGCTTCAGCAGGCCGCCGAGGTTCGTCAGCCGGGACAAACCATTTTGCTGGCAGCGCCAGGCATTACCTTCAGGCGTGATAGCCGAGATCGTTGGCATTGCGCCGAGCCGCACCAAATGGATATCTGGGTATTGGGCGACCCGGAGCTGGCATCCCATGAGCATTTACTGCGCCTTGTCGGCGATATTTTGCAGTCGGCCGTCCCGGAAAAGTCCTGGGTTTATAGCGATAGTCCACATCACTACACCGAGGGCGGGATTGAAGTGAATGTGTTGAATGATGGCGTGCCGGTCGAGGTTCTTGAGTGCGGGCGTATCGCGAAGTCGCTGTTGCAGCGTGTGCAGATTGATCCGCTGCGCCATGGCGGACTCGCTCTTGGGATGGGGCTGGATCGCCTGACGATGTTGCGCAAAGGCATTCCTGATATTCGTTTGTTGCGTGATCAGAATGTGCGCGTGCAGGCGCAGATGCATGATCTGGATCCGTGGACTGCGGTATCCCGTTTGCCGTCGATTGCCCGCGATATCTCGTTGGCAGTAACGCCGGGATTGAGTGAAGAGGTATTGACCGAGAGGATGTTGCAGGCGGCAGGGGATTGCTCTGGATGGATCGAGGAGATGCGAATCAAGGGGCGCTGGCCACGTTCGGATTTACCGGCGCAGGCCATTGAGCGACTCGGGATGTTACCGGGTCAGGAGAACGTGCTTTTGCATGTAGTGCTGCGTGATTGTTCGCGCTCGATTACCACCGGTGAAGCGAATGCCTTGTACGCGGATATTCAAGCTGCGATGCACGAAGGGGTACCGGGGGCGGGGTACAGAATGGATTAAGTGACATCTGTAGGAGCTGCGGCACGCTGCGATCTTTTGATGTTGATCCTGAAAATCAGATCAAAAGATCGCAGCCTCGTTGCACTCGACAGCTCCTACATAGCAACTGCGAAGTCCCAAAACAACTGTAGGAGCAAAGCTTGCTCGCGAAGGCGGTGGATCAGTCAAAGAATATTCGACTGACACAACGCCTTCGCGAGCAAGCTCGGCTCCTACAAGGGTATTGCGGTGTGGCTTTATTCGATGAAGGTGACAACGCCACCTGTCAGCGATTTAACGCGGGCCAGCGATTCGACGCGGTAGCCTTGCGAGTCCAGTTCGGCGCGGCCGCCCTGAAACGACTTCTCGATGACGATGCCCAGGCCGGCCACGGTGGCGCCGGCCTGTTTGATGATCGAGATCAGCGCTTGCGAGGCCTTACCGTTGGCCAGGAAGTCGTCGATGATCAGCACGCGGTCGCTGCTGGTCAGGTGGCGCGGCGAGATGGCCACGGTGCTTTCGGTCTTTTTGGTGAACGAGTACACGGTCGCCGACAGCAGGTTTTCTGTCAGGGTCAGGGACTGTTGCTTGCGGGCGAAGATCACCGGCACGCCGAGGTTCAGACCGGTCATGATCGCCGGGGCGATGCCCGAGGCTTCGATGGTGACGATCTTGGTGATGCCCGAATCCTTGAACAGCGCGGCGAATTCGTCGCCGATCAGCTTCATCAGGGCCGGGTCGATCTGGTGGTTCAGGAAGGCGTCGACCTTCAGGACCTGGTCGGAAAGCACAATGCCTTGTTCGCGGATTTTCTGGTGCAATGCTTCCATGAAGCTGTCCTCTTTTGGCGCTTTGTGCGCCGAAGGTCTAGTAAAAAAAGTGGTCAATTCTAGCGCTTTAACATCGCGCGTATATCAGCCAATGCGCTGTTGCCGCGCACGACTTTGACTTCGGTCGGTGTGTCGTCGTTGCCTTCCCAGGCCAGATCGTCCGGTGGCAGCTCATCGAGGAAGCGGCTCGGCGCGCAGTCGATGATCTCGCCGTACTGCTTGCGCTTGGCGGCGAAGGTGAACGCCAGTGTCTGACGCGCGCGGGTGATGCCCACGTAGGCCAGGCGGCGTTCTTCTTCGATGGTGTCGGCTTCGATGCTGGAACGGTGCGGGAGGATTTCCTCTTCCATGCCCATGATGAACACGTAAGGGAATTCCAGACCCTTGGACGCATGCAGCGTCATCATCTGCACGCCTTCGGCACCGTCTTCCTCTTCCTGCTGACGTTCGAGCATGTCGCGCAGGACGAGTTTGCCGATCGCATCCTCGACGGTCATTTCGCCTTCTTCGTCCTTCTCGAGGGTGTTTTTCAACGCCTCGATCAGGAACCAGACGTTGCTCATCCGGTAGTCGGCCGCCTTGTCGCTGGAGCTGTTGGTGCGCAGCCAGTTCTCGTAGTCGATGTCCATGACCATGCTGCGCAGCGCCGAGATCGGGTCTTCGCCGGCGCACTGCTCGCGGACCTTGTCCATGAAACGCTTGAAGCGCGACAGGCGATCGGTGAAGCGGCTGTCCAGATGTTCGCCCAGACCGATTTCGTCGGTGGCGGCGTACATCGAGATCTTGCGTTCGGTGGCGTAGTTGCCGAGTTTTTCCAAAGTAGTCGAGCCGATTTCGCGGCGCGGCACGTTGATCACGCGCAGGAAGGCGTTGTCGTCATCCGGGTTCACGATCAGGCGGAAGTAGGCCATCAGGTCTTTCACTTCCTGACGGCCGAAGAAGCTGTTGCCGCCGCTCAGGCGATACGGCACCTGGTGGTGCTGCAGCTTCAGCTCGATCAGCTTGGCCTGATAGTTACCGCGATAGAGGATCGCGAAATCGCTGTACGGGCGGTCGGTGCGCAAGTGCAGGCTGAGGATTTCCATGGCCACGCGCTCGGCTTCGGCGTCTTCGTTGCGGCAGCGGATCACGCGGATCTCGTCGCCGTGGCCCATTTCACTCCACAGCTGCTTTTCGAATTCGTGCGGGTTGTTCGAGATCAGCACGTTGGCGCAACGCAGGATGCGACTGGTCGAGCGGTAGTTTTGTTCGAGCATCACCACTTTCAGCGATGGATAGTCGTCCTTGAGCAGCATCAGGTTTTCCGGTCGCGCGCCACGCCAGGCGTAGATCGACTGGTCGTCGTCGCCGACCACGGTGAACTGGTTGCGCTTGCCGATGAGCATTTTTACCAGCAGGTATTGGCTGGCGTTGGTGTCCTGATATTCATCGACGAGCAGGTAGCGCACCTTGTTCTGCCACTTTTCGAGAATGTCGGCGTGTTCTTCGAAGAGTTTTACCGGCAGCAGGATCAGGTCGTCGAAGTCCACCGCGTTGAACGCTTTCAGCGTGCGCTGATAGTGGGTGTAGACGATGGCGGCAGTCTGTTCCTTGGGATTACGCGCGTTTTCCAGCGCCTGAGGCGGCAGGATCAGGTCGTTTTTCCAGGCGCCGATCATGTTCTTGATCTCGTCGACGCCGTCTTCGCCCGCGTATTCCTTCTGCATGATGTCGGTCATCAGGGACTTGACGTCGGTCTCGTCGAAAATCGAGAAACCGGGTTTGTAGCCCAGCCGCACGTGCTCCTTGCGGATGATGTTCAGACCGAGATTGTGGAAGGTGCAGACCGTCAGGCCGCGACCTTCGCCGGCGCGCAAGAGGGTACCGACCCGCTCTTTCATCTCGCGCGCGGCCTTGTTGGTAAAGGTCATGGCGACGATGTACTGGGCACGGATGCCGCAGTTCTGGATCAGGTGCGCGATTTTGCGCGTGATCACGCTGGTCTTGCCGGAGCCAGCACCGGCGAGCACCAATAGAGGGCCGCCGACGTAGTTCACGGCTTCTTGCTGCCGGGGATTGAGTCGGGACATACGAAAATTCGGGAGTCGTTGACGAAATGGGCCGGCATTTTAACAGGCTCAGAGATTTGTGCTGCTCTGTCCGACTTGTGACGTACCACGCGATTCATATTTGCCGGTTTTGTTACTTTCACGCAGGATGCGCGGTGATTTAGCGGCTAATGTTCTCATTCGTGACACAAAATAACGTTTTGATAACCGTTGTCATTTGGTCATTGGTCAGCGCAACGGCATAATGCCCGCCGCCCACATCATTGCAGAGTCTAGGGAGCTAGCTTGTCTACGCCTGTCGAACCCTTGCGTTTGCTGCTACTGGCCGAAGAGCCAGCGTGGACAGCGTTATTGCGTGAGTGTCTGGCTCCGATGGGGAGCGCGGCGGTGCTGATCAGCGCGCCGAGCTGGGAGTCGGTCAGCAGTTTGTTCGAAGACAACCGCCATGCGGTGTTGTTGACCCTTCCTGCGTTGCAACCGGCACCCGGCCGCTGCAGCCTGCCGACGGTATTGTTGCTCGAACACGAACCGGACACCGCGCCGGTTGGCGTCAGTGACTGGCTGGTGTTCGACGCCCTCGACCCCGGCATGCTGCGCCGTTGCCTGCGCCATGTGCGCGAACGCGGAGTTCTCGAAAACACCCTGCAACGCCTCGCCGAACAGGATCCTTTGACCGGCATCGCCAACCGTCAGGGTTTCCAGACTTTGCTGACAGCGCGTCTCGCTGAAGGCGATGGTCGCGGCCTGGCCCTCGGGCATCTCGATCTCGACAACTTTCGCCACGCCAACGACGCCCTTGGTCATCAGGCTGGCGATCGGCTGATCCTGCAGGTCGTGGCGCGGCTGAAAAGTCAGTTGGAGGCCGGCGATCAACTGGCGCGTCTCGGCAGCGATGAATTCGCCTTGCTGATCGACACCCGCCGCGCGCCGCAACGCGCCGAGTGGATGGCGGAACGCATCACCGAAGCACTCGCCGAACCGTATTGGGTCGATGGCGAAAGCCTGCTCATCGGCTCCAGCCTCGGCATCGCCCATGCCCGCGCTCAGGCTGGCGCTGACCCGCTGATGTGGCATGCGCACATCGCCATGCAGCAGGCCAAGAGCACGCAGGGCTGCACCTTTCATATCTTCAACGAACGCATCAACCGCAATGCGCGGAGCATGGCTGACCTCGAAAGTGAGCTGCGCCGGGCATTGCGTCGTGATGAGCTGGAATTGCATTACCAGCCACGCCTGAATCTTGCGGACGGCCAGATTGTCGGCCTCGAAGCCTTGGTGCGCTGGCGCCATGGCGAACGTGGTTTGCTGCCGCCGAGTGAGTTCGTGCCGTTGGCCGAGCAGAGCGGCTTGATTGTGCCGCTGGGTTACTGGGTGATTTCCCGGGCCTTGCGGGATATGCAGGCACTGCGCGAACGCGGATTGCCGGCGCTGCACATGGCGATCAACCTGTCGTTCCGCCAGTTTCAGGACAGTCAGTTGTTGCCGACGCTGAGCCGCTTGATCGCTGAGCGGGGTGTAGAGGCGCAATGGCTGGAATTTGAACTGACGGAAACGGCGGTGATGCGTCGTAGTGATCTGGTCAAGCAGACCATGGATGC
This sequence comes from Pseudomonas rustica, assembly GCF_049959085.1. Lineage (NCBI taxonomy): Bacteria > Pseudomonadati > Pseudomonadota > Gammaproteobacteria > Pseudomonadales > Pseudomonadaceae > Pseudomonas > Pseudomonas rustica. The sequence continues at coordinate 5,873,280 of NZ_CP188200.1, forward strand.
TTTGGGCCGCCTCGGTGTACGTTTTTCGCTGGATGACTTTGGCACCGGGTTCTCATCGTTCGTGCACCTCAACAGCTTGCCGATCACTTTGCTGAAGATCGACAAGAGCTTTGTCGGTGGCATGGAACAGCGTGAAGAGAACCGCAAACTGGTGCACGCGATGATCAACCTTGCGCACAACCTGCATCTGGAAGTGGTGGCGGAAGGGGTTGAGACGCCGGAACAACTGGAATTGCTGCGCGGGTTTGGTTGCGATCAGGTGCAGGGTTATCTGATCAGCCGGCCGTTGCCGTTGGCGGAGTTGGTTGAGTACCTGACGTTTGGCTCAAGCCAACAGGTTTCTGTGGAGGCCGTTTAAAAGATCGCAGCCTGCGGCAGCTCCTACACCGATCCCTGTAGGAGCTGCCGAAGGCTGCGATCTTTCGATCTTAATCTGCGCCAACGACCTCAAAGCGTGATGTAGCAGGCTCCAGCCGAATCATCCGCTTCATCTTCCACTCAAATGCCAACGTCAGACTCACCGCCGCGCACGCCAACCCCAGCGCCAATCCCCACCAGACGCCCGTCGGCCCCCAGTTCAAGTGGAATGCCATCCACCACGCCGCTGGCGCGCCAATCAGCCAATAACAGCCGAGCCCGACCAGAAACGTGGTCTTCGCATCCTTGAGCCCGCGAATACAGCCCATGGCAATCGTCTGCGTGCCGTCGAACAGCTCGAACCATGCCGCCACGGCCAGCAGGCTCACCGCCAAACGAATCACTTCGGCAAACGCCGGATCATTGTGATCAAGGAATAACCCGACCAACTGATTTGGCAGCAACCAGAACACCATCGCAAACCCGAGCATCGTCACCGCACCAAAGACGATCCCGACGCGGCCCGACATCCGTGCATCGAGCAATTGCCCGGCGCCGTAATGCTGGCCGATGCGCATGGTGATCGCGTACGACATCCCCGCCGGCACCATGAACGCCACCGAAACAATTTGCAGAGCAATCTGATGCGCGCCCAATTGCGTGCTGCCCATGGTGCCCATGCACAGTGCTGCGAAGGCGAACAAACCCACTTCCACCGCGTAGGTGCCACCGATCGGCAGGCCGAGGCGCCAGAGTTCTTTCAGGTACTGGCGGTTCGGCCGCGATAACCCTGCGCGCAGCGGATAAGCGTCATACGCCGGGTGCCTACGAATGTGCCAGGCCAACCCCAGCGCCATGCAGTTGGCGACAATTGCCGTGACCAGACCGATGCCCATCAGGCCCATTTTCGGCAGGCCGAACATGCCAGTGATCAGCGCGTAATTCAGCAGGAAGTTGGCCACGGTGCCGGCCAGACTGATGACCATCACCGGTGTCGCCCGACCAATTGCACTGGTGAAACCGCGCAGGGCCATAAAGCTCAGGTAGCCGGGCAGGGCGAACGGCAGGGCGATCAGGAATTGCCCGGCGGCGTTGACGTTGGTTTCGGTCTGGCCGAACAACAGCAACACCGGTTTCAGGTTCCACAGCAGCAAACCGGCGCCCAGCGCCATCAGCCACGCCAGCCACAACCCGGCCTGGGTCAGACGTGCCGCGCCAATGATGTCGCCCGCACCTTTGCGAATCGCTACCAAGGTGCCGACTGCGGCAATCACACCGATGCAGAAGATCGACACGAACGAATAAGTTGCCGCGCCCAGACCGCCGCCGGCCAGTGCTTCGGGACTGAGGCGCGCCATCATCAAAGTGTCGGTCAGCACCATCAACATGTGCGCCAACTGTGAAGCGATCAACGGCCCAGCCAGCCGCAGAATGGCCCAGAGTTCAGTACGCACAGGATGCTGCATGGGTATCACCACTCAATTTTCAGAGGGAACAAGAGACCGTCGATTCTCGGCGCTTGGCAGGCATTGCACAAAGGGATAAAAAGGATGGGTGGCATGACTAAAACTCATCCTGAACAAATTCCGCTCATTTCGCTGCATCCCGCCACTGGAGCTTTGTGCATGGCCCGTCGACTTCCTCCGTTGTATGCCCTGCGCGCATTTGAAGCGGCGGCGCGACATAGCTCGTTCACCCGGGCGGCGGAAGAACTGTCGATCACCCAGAGCGCGGTGAGTCGGCATATTCGTACGCTCGAAGATCACTTTGCCTGCAAGCTGTTTCATCGCAGCGGTCGCCATTTGCAGCTCACCGAGTCGGCCCGTTTGCTGTTGCCGGGCATCCGTGAAGGCTTCGCAACCCTGGAGCGCGCCTGCAACACCTTGCGTGCCGAGGACGACATCCTGCGCATGAAAGCCCCGTCGACCCTGACCATGCGTTGGCTGCTGGCGCGCCTGAGTCGCTTTCGCCATTTGCAGCCGGGCAACGAGGTGCAACTGACCAGTGCGTGGATGGACGTCGATTCGGTGGACTTCAACGATGAGCCGTTTGATTGCGCCGTGTTGCTCAGCGACGACCATTTCCCGCCGGACTGGGAGGCGAGTTTGCTGTTTCCCGAGGAACTGATCCCGGTCGGCGCGCCGAATCTGCTCAATGATCAACCGTGGGATCTTGATCGACTGGCAAACACCGAATTGCTCCACCCGACCCCGGATCGCCGCGACTGGCGCAGTTGGCTGGAGCACATGGGCTTGTCCGATCAGGTCTCGCTCAAGGGTGGGCAAGTGTTCGACACGCTGGAGCTTGGCATGATCGCGGCGGCGCGCGGCTACGGGGTATCAATGGGCGATTTGTTGATGGTCGCCGAAGATGTTGCGCAAGGACGCCTCAGTCTGCCGTGGCCAACCGCTGTCGCCAGCGGCCTGAATTATTACCTGGTGTGGCCAAAAACCCGTCCGGGAGGTGAACGTTTGCGCCGCCTCAGCGACTTTCTTCAAGGCGAAGTCCGCGCCATGGAACTGCCAGCCGTCACGCGCTTGAGCTGAAACGTTCGAGCCGCCACAATGCCGGCCCCGTGCCATACCCTCGCACAGCGCTCAAGTATTCGGATTTACCGCCGACTATGAGCAAGTGGAACCGTCGTGCCGGTCTCCATGCTTCACCCCCATTATTAGAATTATTCCGAGCATCAGCTGCGATCAAGGAGGATCCGGTGGCTCGGCCAGGAGCTGTTCATGTCTCAACCTCGCGCTCGGATTGCCTCGCAGCTGGGCCTTGCCCTTGCTGTGATTCTGGCGGTCGTCATCAGTGGCAGTACGCTGTTCGCGTTGCGTTCGCTGGATACCGCCAACCTCGCCACCCGTGAAGAACATCTGGCCAGTGAGTCGCGGCTGCTGGCCGACCAACTGAGTACCTTCCACGGCACGTTGCGCGAAAGCACCCAGCGCCTCAGCGGGTTGTTCGAGAAGCGCTTCAGCAGCGGGTTGAGCCTTCATCCGGACGAGCCAGTGAGTGTTGCCGGCACCCAGACTCCGGGTCTGCACCTGGGCAGCGAAGTGCTGAACAACAACTTCAAGGAAGTCGACGAGTTCAAGCAGATGACTGCCGGCGTCGCCACGCTGTTCGTACGCAGTGGCGAAGACTTCATCCGCGTCAGCACCTCGCTGACCAAACAGGACGGCAGCCGCGCCATCGGCACCTTGCTTGACCACGCCCATCCGGCCTACGCGAAATTGATGGCCGGACAGGGTTATGTCGGCCGCGCCTTGCTGTTTGATCGTTCCTACATGACCCAATACACCCCGGTGCGCGATGGCAGCGGCAAAGTGATTGCGGTGCTGTTCGTCGGTTTCGATTACACCGATGCGCAGAATGCCCAGTTCGATAACCTCAAACGCTTCCGCATCGGTCAGACCGGCTCGCTGGCGTTGCTTGATGAGCAAAGCAAATGGCTGGTTCCACCAGCGGGCGTGCAGGCGCTGGATCAAGCAATTCCGCTGATCAAGGATCTGGCGAAATTGCCGGGCAAAGGCCAGTTCTGGGGCGACACGTCCGAAGATTTCTACAGCGTCGCGGTGCCGTTCGACGGCGGCCCGTGGTCGGTGGTGGCAAGCATGCCGAAAGCCGAGATTCGCGCAGTGACCTGGAGCGTCGGCACGCAACTGGCGATTGGCAGCCTGTTGGCGATGTTGCTGGCGGTCGGTTCGGCGATGTGGCTGCTGCGTTCGAAACTGCAACCGCTGGGTGATCTGGTGCGTCAGGCCGAAGCCTTGGGCGCCGGTGATCTGAGCGTGCGTCTGAATGTAGCGAGTAACGACGAAATCGGTCAGTTGTCGCGCGCGTTCAACCAGATGAGCCAGGCGCTGTCGACCATGGTTGAGCACATTCGCCGTTCCTCCGCGGAGGTCAACAGCCGAGCGCAGGCACTGTCCGGTTTGTCTGGCGGTGCTTACGAAGGCATGGAGCAACAGTCCGGCGAAATCACCAGCATGGCCGGCGCGGTGGAAGAATTCAGCGCGACCTCGTTGAACATTGCCGACAACATGGGCGCGACCCAACGTCTGGCGCAGGAAAATGCCCAGCAGACGCAGATTGGCCGTAGCTCGATGGAAGAGGCTTCGTCCTCTCTGGAGCAAATCGCTGGCGCCCTCAACAGCACCGCCACAGTGATCAACACGCTCGGTCAGCGCTCGCAGGAAATTGGCGGCATCGTTGGCGTGATCACCTCGATTGCCGAGCAGACCAATTTGCTGGCGCTCAACGCTGCAATTGAAGCGGCGCGTGCCGGTGAGCAAGGTCGCGGCTTTGCCGTGGTGGCGGATGAAGTGCGCAGCCTGGCTTCGCGTACCCGTCAGGCGACCGATGAAATCTCGGTGATGATCCACAGCATTCAGCAGGAAACCGGCAACGCGATCAGCACCATGGAGCAGGGCAATGTGCTGATGCAGGAAGGCTTGTCGCGTAACGCCAATGTCGCCTCGGCGCTGGCGCGGATTGATGAGCAGAGCCGTTCTGCCGGGCAGCAGTTTGCCGCGATTACCACGGCGACTCAGGAGCAGAGCAGTACCGCGACGTTGCTGAGCAGCAATTTGCAGAGCATTGCGTTGGCCAACAGTGAGCAGCGTGAGGTTGTTTCGAATCTGGCGGTGACGGCGAAGGAACTGGAAGGCTTGGCGGCGGACTTGCGTGCCGAGGTTGATCGGTTTCGTTGATGGGTGGCTGAAATCGCTATCGCGAGCAGGCTCACTCCTACAGGTGTATCGGTTGGTCGCAATGTTTGTGATCACTGAAGATCCCTGTAGGAGTGAGCCTGCTCGCGATCGCCTCACTGCCAATCCTGAATAAAACACTCGAGCTCTTGCTCTTTCATACTTGCTGAAACGTTTCCGCAGCGCTATAAAAATGGCACAACTCCAATAAAGGCTGCTGCCATGACCCCGCTCAAACTCGCCGTCGCCCTCGGCGCATTCTCTGCTGCTTCCCACGCCATGGCCTGGGATTACGTCCTCCTCGACACCAACAAGTCCGCGCAAAACTGGAGCATCACCAGTGAGCAGCTCGGCGTGAAAACCGACAAACCCTTCTCCGTAAGCCTGCGTACCTTGCACGGGGGGCGGCAGGAAGGCGTCAGCATCGTCGATATCGATAACGGCACGATGAAACTCTCGGTGGTGCCAACCCGAGGGATGAACGTCTTGCAGGCCTCTGTCGGCAACGTGCGCATGGGTTGGGATTCGCCGGTCAAGGACGTGGTCAACCCGGCCTTCATCGAGCTCAACGGGCGCGGTGGTCTGGGCTGGCTGGAAGGTTTCAACGAACTGGTCGCCCGCTGCGGTTACGAATGGGTCGGCCATCCCGGCATGGACAACGGTGAACTGCTGACCTTGCACGGCCGCGCCGCCAACATCCCGGCCAGTACCGTCACGCTGCACATCGACGAAAAGCCACCCTACGCCATCAGTCTGCGCGGCGAGCTGAAAGAGCAGGCCTTCAAGAAAGTCGACTTCTCGGTCGTCACTGAACTGGTCACCGAACCTGGCAGCGTGCGCTTTGCACTTAACGATACGCTGACCAACAACGGCGACTATCCAAAGGAATACCAGGCGCTGTATCACAGCAATTTCAGCACGCCGTTCCTCGAGCAGGGCGCCCGTTTTGCTGCACCGGTAAAACAGGTCTCGCCGTTCAACGACAAGGCCAAGGGCGATCTGGCTGACTGGCAGACTTATCGTGCGCCGACCAAGGACTACGACGAAACCGTCTACAACGTCGTGCCCTATGCCGACGCCAAAGGTGAAACCCTGACTGTTCTGCACAACAAGGCGGGCAGCCTTGGTGTTTCTGTTGGCTTCAATACCCAGCAGTTGCCAGTGTTCTCTCTGTGGAAAAATACTGATACCCAAGGGCAGGGCTATGTCACCGGGCTGGAGCCGGGCACCAGTTTTTCCTACAACCGTCGCTATCAGCGTCCGCTGAATCTGGTGCCGACCATCGCACCGAAGGAACACAAACAGTTCCAGATCAGCTACAGCCTGCTCGCAGACAAAGGTGCTGTGGATAACGCCTTGAGACGTGTGACAGAAATTCAGGCCGGACGCGACACCGAAGTGCGGCAGACGCCGCTGGTTGATCTGACCGAGCATTAAGGTGTCGCCGGCCGATATTGCAGCGCCTCGGCCAAGTGTTCGCGTTTGATCGCATCGACTTGCTCAAGGTCTGCCAGTGTCCGGGCGACCTTGAGCAGGCGATGGGCCGAGCGCAGCGAAAGCGTTAATCGCTCACAGGCCGACTCGAGCCATTTTTCATCGGCTGTGGATAACGCGCAGTGCCGCTTCAGCCCCGGCAAATCAAGAAATGCATTGGCGCAGCCCTGACGTTTCTGCTGCCGTTCGCGCGCCTCGGCGACCAAAGCAGCGGCGGTGGCACTGTCCTCTCCCGGCTTTACCTGCGGATTCAGAGCCGTCGCCTCCCGCGCGACCGTCAGGTGCAGATCAATTCGATCCAGCAGCGGCCCCGATAGCTTGTTGCGATAGCGCTGCACCATGTCCGGGGTGCAGGAACATTTGCCGCTGGGCTCGCCAAGATATCCACAGGGACATGGATTCATTGCCGCCACCAATTGAAAGCGCGCCGGAAAACGCACGCGATCCTTGGCCCGGGAAATCACGATGTGCCCGGACTCCAATGGCTCGCGCAGCACCTCCAGAACCTTGCGATCAAACTCCGGCAATTCATCGAGAAACAGCACGCCGTGGTGGGCGAGGGTGATTTCACCGGGTTGCGGTTTCGAGCTGCCACCGACCAGTGCCGGCCCGGATGCCGAGTGATGCGGCTGGCGAAACGGCCGCTGCGGCCAGTGGGTCAGCGGCACGCAACTGGCGACCGATTGAATGGCCGCCACTTCCAGTGCTTCGCTTTCCGCAAGTGGTGGCAGCAACCCGGGCAGGCGACTGGCCAACAAGGTTTTGCCCGTCCCCGGCGGGCCGCTGAACAACAGGTTGTGCGCGCCCGCCGCGGCAATCAGCAGCGCACGTTTGGCAGCTGATTGGCCTTGGACTTCGTTGAGATCGGGATAGGGTTTGCTGGCGTACATCAGGCCGTTCGAGACATACGGTTCAACCGGCGTATGGCCATTGAAATGCGCCACCGCCTCCAGCAGATGATCCACCGCAAACACTTTCAACCCCGATGCCAGACAGGCTTCCTCAGCATTCGCTCGCGGCACCACCAAAGCTCGCCCGGCCTTGCGTGCCGCCAGAGCTGCCGGCAGCACGCCCCGCACCGGCCGCACCGCGCCAGACAATGCCAGCTCACCCAGACACTCCACGTCATCAAGCGTCAACGTCGGCACCTGCACACTCGCCGACAGAATTCCCAAGGCAATCGCCAGATCAAACCGCCCACCGTCCTTGGGCAAATCCGCTGGCGCCAGATTCAAGGTGATCCGCCGCGCGGGAAACTGCAGTCCTGAATTGATGATCGCGCTGCGCACCCGATCCTTGCTCTCCTTCACCGCCGCCTCGGGCAGGCCGACCATGGTCAGCGACGGCAGACCGTTGGCCAGATGGACTTCGACGGTAACAGCGGGGGCTTCCACGCCAATCTGGGCGCGACTGTGGACGATGGAGAGGGACATGGTCGTTCCTTGAGCTGAATCGGGGGCCGCTTCCTGCGGGTTTTTTAAGGGTAGTCGGGGGAGAGGGCGTTGGTCGGACAGTTTTAAGGTCGAACCTTCACTGGATGTTGCTGAAGACACTAATTCTCAGGCATAAAAAAACCGCCTGTCAGGCGGTCATTTTTGCGGTACTCAGGTTCCACCACCGGCGAGCCAACCATCGGGCTCCATTTCCTTGCCATAGGTCGCGGCCACTTTCAGAAAATGCCGCTGACTGGCTGAAACTCTGTCCGGTAATCCGAGTGCCTCGGTACCCGGTTTGGACACCCGTGCCGGTTGGGTTTTCTGCTTCTTCTGCTTCATAAACACCTCACGTGCCGGGATGCTTGATTCGATCTTATTGGTCGTCTAATGGAAAGACAAGGCGACCGGTTGTATCAAAATAAAATCCGAGCGTTTGATAGTAAGGGATGGCGCCTGAGTCTGGCTCTTGTACTTCGATTTGCGTGCACCCCAGCTTCCGGGCGTAGAACTCTGTTGTCAGCAATGCCATCGGAGCGATCCAACCCCGCAAGGTATTCGTCTTGCAGGTGTGTCCCTGCAAAAGGACGATTTTCATGCAGATCGTGCTTCTTCGCGGTGTTGCGTAGCACAGTCCGCACAGTTCCTCTTCGTACCAGAACGCCAAGTCCAGCCCTTTTGCATCTTTGGTCTTCCAGTCCAAAACAGAGTCCCAGGGATACCCAACGGGGCCGGTCCACTGGTGGAATGCGTTAATTGCTACTGGAGTAATCGGATCGATCCTGAGTAATAGAGCGTCAACTCCAGCTGCCACGGCTTCTGGATCCATGGACATTGTTTGATGTGCGAGTTTGCGCGATTCAGATTTGAGTGTCTGATTTCGAAGCTCGGTACCTTTGCCTTTTCTTCGCATCGTCTTGTTCTGTCGGGATCAATATACAGACGATATCGAAGGCATTGATGCTTACGTAATCAGACGTAGGGGACGATCCTCGTAGGACTGTGCTTGTGTTAGTGAAGGACGTTGGAGATGGCCAGTTCAGGGTGTGAGAGGGCGGAGAGACAATACTTTATACCGGCATGGATGAGGGTTTTGCGCTGCTCTCGATCGTAAATGAGCTTTGACTCCTGAGCGGTACTGAAGGATCCTCACGCTCGAGGACTGCAACTGCGCATTCGTCGGGACTGGGCACCAGTAAAAGCTCCCCCGCATTTTCGGCAGCAGAGAAAGCTGGTTTCTCTGAAGTAATGACGACGGGCTAGCCTGTCGGATTCTGAACCCAAGGCCGTAAAGTCGGGAGCTAAAGAATCGCTGCGACTACTCCTCCGAACACAAAAAAGGCGTCCTATGGACGCCTTTTTTATTTTTCACTCAGGATCTTCTACCGGCCAGCACGCCGCTTGGCTCAAGCGCTGGCCCACATGTAACAGCAACTTCAATAAATCGCCGTTGGTTGGCTGACATATCCCCAGCCAAACGGAGTGCTTCGAGGTGTAAATCAACAATCTGAAATAGCTTTTCCTTCCTCTTCTTATCTTTCACAGATACCTCCATCTTGATGGGCGTATTTCGTTCGCCAATGTAATGACATGCGTAAGGGCTGCGTAACTGGGCGCAGACGCTAATGTTTGTAGGGCCATGCCCTAATAGTTGTAGGACGCCGGCGAAAGGGGGGGTGAAGGTCTTGAATCCGGGAGTCGGATGCTCCAGTTTGGCCACTCAACGCAGCCTCTGGAGGCGAAAAATGGATCGCAATGGTATGCGCCCGATTCATCCGGGCGAGGTTCTGAATAAGGAATTCATGGAGCCGTTGGGCATGACCGTCATGGATCTGGCCATGCCCACGAAATGGCCCGAAAGTGAGATCGAAAAGCTTGTGAAATGCCAGCTCGGGATCTGCGCCGATCTGGCAATCAGCCTTGCCACTTATCTCAACACTACGCCTGAGTTCTGGATGAATCTGCAATCGACTTACGATTTGCGCAGGGCCCAGCTCCGGCATGCGGGTTTATAGCGATTGCAGCATCCGCGAAGCTCTTTTCCACCATGGCCCCGTCATTGGGCGCTTGGTCTGTTCCCGTTCCACCATCATCTGCGGCACATCTTGTAACGGTATCCACGGCTGGTTATTCCAGTGCAACAAACTCAAAGACATGTCCGGCCAACTGAGCAAGCTGAGGTGTGGGCGTTCGCTTGTGCTGGGGTGTTGGGCGTCGCGCAGGGTGGGGATGACCAGGTGGGTGATCCATTCGCGCAGGGCTCGGTATTCGGGGCAGTAGTGGTAGACGAGGAGGGCGTAGATGCCCGATTCGCTGATCAGCAGGGTGTTTTCGATCTGGTTGTAGATCAGGGTTTTGCGGGTTTGGTATTGGTCGGGGTCGAGTTTTCGCAGCATGCGTTCGTTGAGGTAGATGTGCAGCAGGCGACTCAGGTCTCGGGCGCAGAACCAGGGTTGGTTCTGGATGAGGAGGGCGTGGAGGGGGAGTTTGTGGCGGGTGAAGATGTTAGGTGTCAGGTAGTTTTCGTCCATGGTTCAGTTCTCGAATTCAAGTGAAGAAAACTGCTTCTGTTCGTCGCCAAACGAAAAGGGTGGCAGCTATGCGCGGGTTGGCGAACCGGTGAATTCGAAACCGGCAGACCCTGAGGTCTCCCACGCAAAGCCGCCATAACTCGTTGAGAGAAAAAACCTCTCTGTGAGTTTAGTTGCATTGCGTCAAATTCGATCCAGGTCGCCAAACCCGCTGCTGAACATTCAGCATCGGGTGAGCTTAGAAACCTGGGCTTTTCGGCGCAATCGGACGGCGGTCATTCAGGTTGTAGGACGTTGCCGGGATGGTTGAAGGGCTGGAGATCAAAAGATCGCAGCCTTCGGCAGCTCCTACAGGGGGCGCGGATTATTCAGCGGGCGGTGTCAGCTTGGCTTCCATCTCGGCGACTTTGGCTTCGAGGCTTTCGAGGCGGGCGCGAGTGCGGGCCAGTACGACCATCTGGCTGTCGAATTCTTCACGGCTGACCAGATCCAGTTTGCTGAACGCACTCTGCAGCAGCATCTTGAACTGGCTTTCGATTTCGGCTTTCGGCAGCGGGGTGTCGCCGTTGAACAGGCGGGAGGCGGTGCCGCTCAGGGCGTCGAGGAAGTCTTTGGGCGCGAGCATGGTGGATGTCCTGGAAACAATGGCCGGCAGTGTATCACGCAGTGTCTATAGTCAATCCCGTGGTCAGGGATGCACGCTTTTCGCGCAGGCGGACGGACGGCGACGCACCGTTGTTGTGCGTATCCGGATGGGGTTTTGCACGGGATGGCGTGCGGCAGCGGCCAAGGGATTGAAATCAGAGGTTTTTGGCGAGATGGCAAGCTTTCTGCTTAGTCACCTTCGACCCATGCACTGATGCAGTCGCTGTGACGAATGCAGTGCGGCAGACGGAGCGGGGAGTTTCGTCGGCAGCGGTTAGCTGGCGTCAGTCGGGCAGGTACGGCCGACGATGCGTTACAAAGCCAGGCACTGCGCTTAGACTTGAGTCGGGTTTGTTTTCCTGGGGCAAGTCCACCAATTCGGGAGAGAGTTTTCATGAAGCTAGTCACTGCCATCATCAAGCCGTTCAAGTTGGACGACGTGCGCGAGTCGCTGTCCGAAATCGGCGTGCAGGGCATTACCGTTACTGAAGTCAAAGGCTTCGGCCGGCAGAAGGGTCACACCGAGCTGTATCGCGGCGCGGAATATGTGGTCGATTTTCTGCCCAAGGTGAAAATCGACGTGGCCATCGACGACAAGGATCTGGATCGGGTTATCGAGGCGATAACCAAGGCGGCCAACACCGGCAAGATCGGTGACGGCAAGATTTTCGTGGTCAATCTGGAACAGGCGATTCGCATCCGTACCGGCGAAACCGATACCGACGCGATTTAACCGCCGCCACAAACCCCAACGCCCCAGGAGAAAACAATATGACTCTGCGTAAATTCGCAGGGCTAGGAGCCCTGTTGTCCATCGTAATGCCAAGCCTTGCAATGGCGGCAGACGAAGTGGCGGCCCCAGTCCTCAATTCCGGCGACACTGCCTGGATGCTCACCTCGACGGCACTCGTGCTGTTCATGACCATTCCCGGCCTGGCGCTGTTCTACGGCGGCATGGTTCGCTCGAAAAACATTCTTTCCGTGATGATGCAGTGCTTCGCCATTACCGGTCTGATCAGCATCCTGTGGGTCATTTATGGCTACAGCATTGCGTTCGACACCACCGGCATGGAGCAGGGCGTCGTCAATTTCAACTCGTTCTTCGGCGGCATGGGCAAGGCGTTCCTCGCCGGTGTCACGCCTTCGAGCCTGACCGGTCCTGCGGCGTTGTTCCCTGAAGCGGTGTTCATCACCTTCCAGATGACTTTCGCGATCATCACCCCGGCGCTGATCGTCGGTGCATTCGCCGAGCGGATGAAGTTCTCCGCGATGCTGATCTTCATGGGCATCTGGTTCACCCTGGTTTACGCGCCGATCGCACACATGGTCTGGTCCGGCAACGGCGGCCTGATGTGGGACTGGGGCGTGCTCGACTTCGCGGGCGGCACCGTGGTGCACATCAACGCCGGTGTCGCTGGTCTGATCTGCTGCCTGGTGTTGGGCAAGCGTAAAGGCTTCCCGACCACCCCGATGGCTCCGCACAACCTCGGTTACACCCTGATGGGCGCGGCGATGCTGTGGGTCGGCTGGTTCGGCTTCAACGCCGGTTCCGCTGCGGCGGCCAACGGCACTGCCGGCATGGCGATGCTGGTTACCCAAATCGCTACCGCTGCGGCGGCGCTGGGCTGGATGTTTGCCGAGTGGGTCACTCACGGCAAGCCAAGCGCACTGGGCATTGCTTCGGGTGTGGTTGCCGGTCTGGTCGCGATCACTCCGGCTGCCGGCACCGTGGGCCCGATGGGCGCACTGGTGATCGGTCTGGCTGCAGGCGTGGTGTGCTTCTTCTGCGCCACCACCCTGAAACGCAAGCTCGGTTATGACGATTCCCTGGACGCGTTCGGCGTACACGGTATCGGCGGTATTCTCGGCGCGATCCTTACCGGTGTCTTCGCTGCGCCGGCTCTGGGTGGCTTCGGCACCGTCACCGATATCGGCGCGCAAGTCTGGATTCAGGTCAAAGGCGTCGGCTTCACGGTGATCTACACCGCGATCGTCACCTTCATCATCCTCAAAGTGCTGGACGCCGTCATGGGTCTGCGTGTGACCGAGGAAGAAGAATCGGTCGGCCTCGATCTGGCACAACACAACGAACGCGGCTACAACCTGTAAGTACGCGCACTGAAAAAAATTGCCCGGTTCGCCGGGCATTTTTTTGTCCGGGATTTGTCATTAAGCGACAGGCTGAAAGGATTTTTCGTACGCCTTTAGTCGTGTTTACGACGGCGGTTTTTCACCGGCCAAACGCTTACGTCATTGCACGCGTATTAGGGCCTTTGTTTTTTCCCAGAGCGCGCTAGAATGCGCCCCGAACGTGCGGAGAACTGTATGTGGCAGCAGACTCTGATTACCCTGCGGGCACGGCCCCGGGGCTTTCATCTGGTAACGGACGAGTTACTCGCTGGCCTGCCTGAACTCAGGGAGTGCCGGGTCGGTCTGTTGCATTTGTGGCTGCAGCATACCTCGGCGTCGTTGACCATCAACGAGAACGCCGATCCGGCGGTACGTCGCGACTTCGAACGATTTTTCAATCGTCTGATCCCACAAGGAACAGACGGCTATGAGCATAACGACGAAGGCCTGGACGACCTCCCGGCGCACTTCAAGGCCAGCGTGCTTGGTTGTCAGATCAGTCTGCCGGTGTCGGCAGGGCGACTGGCACTGGGTACCTGGCAAGGTGTTTATCTGGGCGAGCATCGTGATCATGGCGGTGCCCGTAAAGTCCTCGCCACCTTGCACGGTGAAGGGGCATAAACCGTTGGTCACCAATGGTTACTGATTTTTTAACGGCGACTTTCGACAGTTGCCAAAGCTGGTCTATAACTAATCTGCTTTTCGCAAGTCATGAGGTAGAACATGAGCGACGATGATCTGGAAAACGACGACCTCGAAGTAGGCGACGAAGACGAGGCCGAGGAAGGCCTGGAAGCAGCAGCGGAAGACGTTGCTGACGACGATGGCGGTGACGATACGCCGGCCCCGGCTGCCAAAGGCAAAGCCAAGGCTGCGGTGTCGGTAGATGAGTTGCCGAGCATTGAAGCCAAGAACAAGGAGCGCGACGCCCTGGCCAAGGCCATGGAAGAGTTCCTGTCGCGCGGCGGAAAAGTGCAGGAAGTGGAGGCCAATGTGGTCGCCGATCCTCCGAAGAAGCCGGACAACAAGTACGGTAGCCGCCCTATCTGAGGCGTGCCGCTTGCTTGCTGAAAAAGCCCGCCGTCGCTGCGGGCTTTTTCATGGGTGATGAAAAGATCAAAAGATCGCAGCCTTCGGCAGCTCCTACATTGGAATGCGTTCCCCTGTAGGAGCTGCCGAAGGCTGCGATCTTTTCAGCGGTTCCAGCGTGCAAGCACGGCTGGCAAATCGCTGAGGCTACGGATTTCCGCATCCGGCAGACGATCCGCTTCCCACGGTTTACCCGCCGGGTTAAACCAGATTGCCCGCAACCCCGCCCGTTGTGCGCCGGCAATGTCATCACCCGGATGATCGCCGATGTGCACGGCGGTTTCGGCGGTGGCGCCACCGCGTTGCAGAGCCTCATGAAAAAGCCGCGCGTCCGGTTTGGCGATGCCGATATCTTCCGCACAAAGCGCAAACTTGAAGTAATCCGCCAGGCCCAATCGACGCACATCGGCGTTGCCGTTGGTGACCACGCCAAGGGCGTAATGATTGGCGAGGATCTCCAGCACCGGCTCGACTTCAGGGAACACTTCAATCTGATGCCGCGCATGCAGAAACACTTCAAAACCCTTGTCTGCCAGGTCGGTGGCTTCGCCATGGGCGTAGCCGGCGTCTTCCATCGCATGAAACAACACGCGCCGACGCAGCGCGCTGATGCGATGTTTCAGCCCCGGTTCATTGGTCAGCACACGCTCACGAATCGCCCACAAATGTTCGACCGGCACCGCGCCCAGATTCGGCGCATGTTCGCTCAGCCATTCGCGCAATACCGCTTCGGCGCTAACGATCACCGGGGCGGTATCCCACAGGGTGTCGTCGAGGTCGAAGGTGATCAACTGGATGCTCATGAATCGTCGCCTTTCATGCGTTTGGCCCGTGGATGGGCGCTGTCGTAGACCGCCGCCAGGTGCTGGAAGTCCAGGTGGGTGTAGATCTGCGTGGTCTTGATGTCGGAGTGGCCGAGCAATTCCTGCACCGCGCGCAGATCCTGTGAGGATTCCAGTAAGTGGCTGGCGAAGGAGTGCCGCAGCATGTGCGGGTGCAGGTTCTGCCCGAGCTCGCGTTCGCCGGCCAATTTGACCCGTACCTGAATCGCTCGCGGGCCAAGGCGTCGGCCTTGCTGGCTGACGAATAAGGCGTCGTCCGCCGGGTTGGTCATCGCGCGCAATGGCAGCCATTGTTCGATGGCTTCGCGGGCCTTTTTTCCTACCGGCAGCAGACGGGTTTTGCTGCCCTTGCCGAGGACTTGCACCATGCCATCGGCCAGATCAAGTTGATCAAGATTAAGCCCGGTCAGCTCGGAGAGGCGCAGACCGGAGGAGTAGAACAACTCCAGAATCGCCTGATCCCGACGCGCGAGAAAGTCATCCTCGACCGCACCTTCCAGCAGTTGCAGAGCACGGTCAGTGTCGAGGGTTTTCGGCAAGCGGCGCTCGCCTTTCGGTGGCGCCAGACCTGTCGCCGGATCATGGTCGCAAAGACCTTCACGATTCAGATAGTGATAAAGCCCACGCACCGCCGAGAGCAACCGGGCGAGGCTGCGCGAGGACTGGCCTTGCGCATGCAAACGGGCGATAAGGCTGCGCAGGCGCTGAATATCCAGCGCCGCCCAACTGCCGATGTTCTGTTTGATACACCAGCCGAGGACTTTATCGAGGTCGCGGCGGTAGGCCGACAGCGTGTGCGGCGACACCTGTCGCTCACTGCGCAGGTGTTCGCAGTAAGCGTCCAGTTGTCGTTCCATGCTCAGCGTACCGAGCGCAGGGAGCTGTTGACCCGTGGCAACACGCGACCCATGACTTCGGCGATGTAGCTGAGGAACAGCGTTCCGACCGAACTCTTGTAGTGCTGCGGATCACGGCTGGCGATCGCCAGAATGCCGTGGATGCCTTGATGGCTGACCGCGACGACGGCGGTGGAGCCGATCTGCTTGCGCTGTTCTTCGCCGAAGAGGAAATCCAGCTCATGTTCGCGCAGGCTGCCGCTGACGCTTTTGCCTTCGGTGAGCAAGCCGCCGATGGCGACTTGCGCGTCGGCGTGGGTGACCCAACGGCCAACCGGTGCCGGGTTGTCGCCGAGCAAAATCAGGCTGACAAAAGGCACTTGGAAATCCTGACGCAGGCTGTCTTCGACGCTGATCACCACGTCTTCGAGGCTGGCGGCGTCCATCAGAGAAAGAATCAGGCGACGGGTTTTGTCGAACAGGCGATCGTTGTCGCGGGCGACGTCCATCAACTGCGAGAGGCGGTGGCGCATCTCGATGTTGCGATCACGGAGGATGGTCATCTGCCGTTCGACCAGCGAAACGGTGTCGCCGCGCTGGTGCGGAATGCGCAGGGCTGGCAGCAGTTCTTCGTGCTCGACGAAGAAGTCCGGATGCGCCTCAAGGTACGCAGCAACCGCTGCCGCCTCCAGGCTCTCGGACGCTGATTCGTCGGACTGTCGGGCGGGTACCTGAGGCTTATCGGTCATGGTTTTTGCTCACTCAAAGACGCACTTGTCCTTCGTATACACGCACTGCCGGACCGGTCATCAGCACCGGTTGGCCAGGGCCTGCCCATTCAATGGACAGGCGCCCGCCGGGCAAGTCGATCAACAGCGGCGAATCCATCCACCCCTGACTGATGGCCGCGACCGCCGCCGCACATGCGCCGGTACCGCAGGCCTGGGTTTCCCCGGCGCCACGTTCCCACACACGCAGTTGCGCGCGGTTGCGGTCGATGACCTGGAGAAAACCGACGTTCACGCGCGCGGGGAAGCGCGGGTGATGTTCGATTTTCGGCCCCAGCTCATGCACTGGCGCGTTGTTGATGTCCTGCACGCGCAGTACCGCGTGAGGGTTGCCCATCGACACAGCGGCCAGTTCGACCGTGGTGCCATCGACTTCCAGTTGATAGCTGATGGCTTGCGCCGGTGCGTCGAACGGAATGTCCGCTGGCACCAGACGCGGGGCGCCCATGTTCACGCCAATCTGGCCGTCGTTACGCACGTCCAGTTCGATGATGCCGCCCTTGGTTTCGACGCGAATCTGCCGTTTGGCGGTCAGACGCTTGTCGAGCACGAAGCGCGCAAAGCAGCGCGCACCGTTGCCGCACTGCTCAACTTCCGAGCCGTCGGAGTTGAAGATCCGATAACGGAAATCCACGTCCGGATTGCTCGGCGCCTCGACGATCAGCAATTGGTCGAAACCAATGCCAGTGTGGCGGTCGCCCCATTGCTTGGCGTGCTTTGGCTGAATATGCGCGTGCTGGCTGACCAGGTCGAGAACCATGAAGTCATTGCCCAAGCCGTGCATTTTAGTAAAACGCAGCAGCATGGGTTACTCCGGCAGCAGGCTTTCGCCGGCAAACAGCTCGGCCACGGTCTCGCGGCGACGCACTTCAAAAGCCTGATCACCGTCTACCAACACTTCAGCGGCACGGCCACGGGTGTTGTAGTTGGAGCTCATCACAAAACCGTAGGCGCCGGCCGAATGCACGGCCAGCAGATCGCCTTCGGCCAGAGCCAATTCGCGATCCTTGGCGAGGAAGTCGCCGGTTTCGCAGATCGGGCCGACGATGTCGTATTTGCGCGCAGCAGTATTACGCGGTTTGACCGCGGTAACGTCCATCCACGCCTGATACAGCGCCGGGCGGATCAGGTCGTTCATCGCCGCGTCGACGATGGCGAAGTCTTTGTGTTCAGTGTGCTTGAGGTACTCGACCTGAGTCAGCAGCACGCCGGCGTTGGCAACGATGAAACGGCCCGGCTCGAACACCAGCGCCAGATCACGACCGTTAAGACGCTCGCGTACGGCTTTGATGTAGTCGGCAGCCAATGGCGGCTCTTCATCGCGATAACGCACGCCCAAACCACCACCGAGATCGATGTGGCGCAGGTGAATGCCGCAATCGCCGAGACGATCGACCAGATCCAGCAGACGGTCGAGCGCATCGAGGAACGGTGGCAGCGTGGTCAGTTGCGAACCGATGTGGCAGTCGACACCGACCACTTCGAGGTTCGGCAGATGCGCGGCGCGCACGTACACGTCTTCGGCGTCGGCAATGGCGATGCCAAACTTGTTCTCTTTGAGACCGGTGGAAATGTACGGGTGGGTGCCGGCATCGACGTCCGGGTTCACACGCAACGAAACCGGTGCGCGAACGCCCAACTCGGCAGCCACGACTTGCAGGCGCTCGAGCTCGTCGGTGGATTCGACGTTGAAGCAGTGCACGCCGACTTCGAGGGCGCGACGCATGTCATCACGGGTCTTGCCGACGCCGGAGAACACGATCTTGTCAGCGCTGCCGCCAGCGGCGAGGACGCGTTCCAGCTCGCCCCGGGAAACGATGTCGAAACCGGCGCCGAGACGGGCCAGGACATTCAGAACGCCGAGGTTGGAGTTGGCTTTGACCGCAAAGCAGACCAGGTGCGGCATGCCGGCCAGCGCATCGGCGTAAGCCAGATACTGCGCTTCGATGTGTGCGCGCGAGTAAACGTAGGTAGGGGTGCCGAAGCGGTCGGCGATGGCGGACAGCGCCACACCTTCCGCAAACAGCTCCCCGCCACGGTAGTTAAAAGCGTCCATGGCGATCCCTTAATAAACGTCGTGCTTGTGTGCTTTGGAAGCCGGTTGTTTTTGCGACGACTTGGCTTGCTCGGCCGGATCCTGAGTGTCATCGGGCAGGTACAGCGGGCCTTTTTGACCGCAGGCCGAAACAAGGCAGGCAACCGCGACGAGCGCAGCAAGGGAAGAGATCAGGCGCTTCATGGCGAAATCCTTGAAAATGCGTTAATTGCGCCGGAGTATACCGGCCACCCGGCAGCTTGCCTATGTGATGGCCTTCCCGTCCGGCGGGGCTTGCCCAAAGCAGCCCGGATCGCCGCAATCCCCTGTAGGAGCAGAGCTTGCTCGCGAAAGCGTTGTATCAGTCAGCATCATTGTTGAATGATTGACCGCGTTCGCGAGCAAGCTTTGCTCCTACAAAGGGTGGTGAGGGTGCTTGGTCGTTATTCTTTGCAATCAGTGAGGCGCGTCCGTATCTTTCGGCGCTTGAGCCTGATCAGAACATTTTTTGAGGTTGCCGCAATGAGTTTGTCCGAAGCCCGTTTCCACGATCTGGTCGATGAAACCCAGGAAAAACTGGAAGACATCTTTGATGAAAGTGACCTGGATATCGACATGGAGAACTCTGCCGGTGTGCTCACCGTCAAGTTCGAAAACGGCTCGCAGCTGATCTTCAGCCGTCAGGAGCCGCTGCGTCAGCTATGGCTGGCGGCCGTGTCCGGTGGTTTCCACTTTGACTACGACGAAGAAAGCGAGCGCTGGATGTGCGACAAGAGCGAAGAGCAACTGGGCGAAATGCTCGAGCGCATCGTCAAGCAGCAGGCCGGCGCCGATTTCGATTTCGAAGGTCTGTGATTCCGTGACTGATACCGCTCCTGTTCGTCCGCCGAAGCCGCTTTACAGCAATGTCAGCGCGGCCGTGCCTTCGCCGTGCAGCGGGGTTTGCCGGCTGGATGAGCAGAAGGTTTGCCTGGGCTGCTTTCGGCATGTTGAAGACATTCGCGAATGGCGTTCGGCGGATGATCAGCGCCGGCGGGTCATCTGCGCCCAAGCCACCGAGCGCCGCAATTCCTCAATGTAGGAGCTGCCGAAGGCTGCGATCTTTTGATCTTGAACCTTTAAAAGCAAAAGATCGCAGCCTGCGGCAGCTCCTAAAATGGGGTGTCGGGTGGGTGGCTTGTATATTTTTTGAGCTGTGATAGTGTCCGCACACGCCTCAAACCACCGAGGCACGGTGAAAACCCCGTCTTTTTTGGCGGGGTTTTGCTTTTTATGTGCAGAAGAAAGGAGACTGCCCGGATCATGACCGCACCTTCCATCACCCTTACCCGTCTGGACGTGCAACGTCTGGAGCGCTTGATCGACAACCTGAACGAGAAAGACCAGGCTGCGCCGGGCGTGATTGCGCTGCAAACCGAACTGGATCGCGCCGACACCGTGGTCGGCCACGATGAAGTGCCCGCCGATGTCGTGACCATGAATTCCCGCGTGCATTGCCGCGAAGAAGGCAGTGGCAAGGATTACCACCTGACGCTGGTCTATCCCAAGGATGCCAACGCTGACGAAGGCAAGATCTCCATTCTGGCGCCGGTCGGCAGTGCGCTGCTGGGCCTGAAAGTCGGTCAGCACATCGACTGGCCGGCACCGGGTGGCAAGACTCTCAAGCTGACCTTGCTCGAAGTCGAATCGCAACCGGCCAACGGTGGCGCGTTCCCCGAGTAATCCTGCCTCAGACCTGTTCGAGCGCCTCGTTCAGTGCGCGCTCCAGGTCGGCCTTGTAGCGCAGATACAAATTGCTTGAACTCTGCCCGTCACCGAGCAGGCCCGAAAGGTCGAGGTCGGTGATGTAGCAGCGGTAGCGCTCGGTCTCGCGACGCTGCTCGACGATCTCCCGGGCGACCACGCTGAACAGCTGGTCGCCATGTTCCAGCTCGCTGAATTCCCGTTGATTGCAATACAAAGTGACCTGCACTTCACCCGGTGCGGCTTTGCCGACGATCGCCTGCACGTCGTAGAACGGTTTGTTGACTGGCGTCTGCGGCGCGGACCGTGCTTCGACCCGGCGCGCGCGCCCGGGGCCCGAAGGCAATAACTGGTAATACAAAGTTTCTAGGGCAGCGTCTGGGCCTGCGTCCATCGGCAGCACGGCTTCGCGGCGGAACAGGATCGATTGCAGAAACCGCTGCAATGGCACCAGCAGACTTTGCTCATCGTGATACGGCAAACGCTGCAGCCACAGCGCATTGAATTCATCCAGCACGTACAACTCGGCCTGTTGCTCAGTGATCCGGTAGAACACCTGAATGCATTCCGGCTGGCCCATCGGCAGGATCAAGGCGAGGTCGTGCTCCTCCAGCGCCATCGGATCCAGATGCAGCGGGCTATAACGCGGCTGTTCTTCACCGAGGTAATCGAGCAACGCCGGCAGCGTGGCGAGGGCGACGTGGTTGACCTGGTCCGGCACCAATTCCAAAACGTGATAGTGCTGCTGCACCTGAATCAGGTAACGATGATTCAGGCCGCTGAGCAGCAGGTTCTGCGCGGTGTCGACGATCTCTTCGACGCGGCGGGCAATGAACTGTGCGCGGTTATGACAGAAGCAGCGCACCTTCAATTTCGGTTGCTGCGGCCCGCGCGGCAGGTTGTTGAGGTAATCGCGCAGGCAGTCGAGCAAGGCGTGCGGGCCGTCGAAACGGTTGACCAGCACTTCGTTCCAGCTGTTGAGCGTGACCTGATCCAGGGTCAGCACCAGATTTTCGCGCACGCCGGCGTAGCTCAGCGAGTCGGTGCGTTCGGTGGTCATGAGGATGTTGAGGTCGCGGTGATGCTTGAGCGGGTCGATGCCGACATTGACCAGCATCAGCACTTCGCTGGGCACCGCGGCGCGTAGCAACGGGATTTCGTCGACAGTGGGCAAGGGCAGGGCGATGCACTGTTGCAGGCTGCCGAGCAGGTTGAACAGCTCGAACTCGCTCATGTCACTGGTGCCGGGGTGCAGCGCCAGGCGCGTGCTGCTGTCGATCACGCCGTTGCGATGGCTCCAGGTCAGCAGTTCAAGCAACTCGCGGCTGCGTTTGATCGGCGCGAAATGCTCCCATTCCTGCGCGGTAAGGCTGCCGTTGTACAGGCCCCACTGGGTTTGCCCCGGTTCCTTTTTGTTGCGCGACTGCACCAGCGTCAGGGTGTCTTCGGCCAGATCCGGGGCGATGCCAGGGTTGATGAACTCGACCTTGTCGGCCTTGCGTTCAAACGCCGCGTACAACCGTCGGCCGAGCACATTGAGGTCACGCTTGTTGATCAGGCTGACGGTTTGCTCGGTGCGGGCGAATTGGGTCAGGAAGCGATAGCTGTAATTCAGCTCGCTGACCAGTGCGCGGCGTTCGGCGCTGACCTGACGGACTTTCCACTGGCTGCGGCTATCGAGCAGCGCCAACTGCCGCTGATCCCAATGCCATTCGCTGGCCAGACGTTCGAGCAGCGAGCGCTGCCAGCTCTGCGTGCGGCTGTTGCCGGTGAGCTTGCGATTGACCTTGAGGTACAGCGCGCGCCGCACCAGTTCAAGACGCTCCGGCTCATTGCGCGCCTTGAGGTATTCCTCGATGCGCCGGTACACGACCATGTACGGATCCAGTTCATCCAGATCCAGTTGATTGGCGAACACGGCTTTTTTGAAGCGCAGGCTCAGGCACTGCACTTTCGGGTGCTCGCTGGCGTAGACCTCGGTCAGCAGCAGTTTGAGCACCGATTTGTACGGCGACTCGATGCCTTTGAACAACTGCCACAACCCGGCACCAATGAACTCCCCCGGCGGAATCGTCGCCAGATGGCCGAGGTCGAGGGTTTCGTCAGCGCGAATAAAGCGCTTCGACAGCAGGGTGTGGGTGTAAACGTCGTAGGCGGTTTCTTCGTAAACCGGCACCAGCCACCAGATCGGCGTGCGCCCGGCCAGCCAGATCGCCGTGCGATAAAACTCATCCAGCAGCAGGTAGTGCTGGGTGGTGCCACAGTTTTCCGAACTGAGCTGGTTGTCGCGTTCACCTTTGACGAAGCGCACCGGGTCGATCAGGAAGAAATGCGCTTCGGCGCCCTGGCTCGCGGCCCAGGCTTCGAGCAACTGGCATTTCTTGCTCAGCTCACTGAGTTCGCTTTCGCTCAGATCCGGCGCGTGGCAGACCCACACGTCCATGTCACTTTGATCGGCCTGCGCCAGTGTGCCGAGGCTGCCCATCAGGAACAGGCCGTGAATTGGTCGCGGCGGGTTGCTGCCGTGGCGCGGCTTATAAGAAAACGAGCGAGTCAGGCGTTGGGCTTCAGCGAGCACATTGGCGTCCGGCTCGTAATTCGACAGGCCGGCCGGCGCACTGCCCGAGACGTAACCCGGCAGCAGCGGATGATTGACGTGGAAGAACAGCGGCAACAGCGTCAGCACGCTTTGTTGGCGTGGCGACAACCCTTCGAGGGCACGGCCGAGGCGGCCTTCATTGAGTTTGAGAAACCGCGCGCGCAGCTGGCTGAGAACCTTGCGGTCAATTCCCTCGTCCAGGTCGGGGCGGATTTCGTGGGTGCGCGTCATGTCAGCTCAAACCGGCTCGCAGGCTCGGACGTAGAGGGTCTCGGAATGTCAGGCAGTTTAGCCTTAGGGCAGCGGGACTTTTAAGCTGAATTTGTTTTTGACGTCAGATTTCTATCGTTTCGCCCGTACAGGCCCGCGGAAATCCCGTGGCAGGAGTTTCCGTGGGCGAAGTCGGGGGGAATCAGGCGGTTTCTTGCTCTCTCAGAATGGTCAGCACGGTTTGCACATTTTGCGCAGCATCGCGACCGAGGCTGGTCAGATAACCGCCATCGGGCTGATCCGTCAGGTCTTTTTCAAAGAGGCGTTTGGCGGCAGAAATATGTTTCGGGGCAGCGGTCTGATGAATTTTCAAACCTTCCTGGGAACTGTCCAGGGGAAAGAGTGCGAGGACTTCCAGTTCGGCAACCAACTCAGGGGTAAGCGACATAAGGACTCCAGACTTTCTAGGAATTAGACGACAGCGCCCCTAAGGTGAACCCGCTTTTGCGGCATGTCCAGTGCTCAGATCAGGGATTTTGTCGTGAGGCGGATTCCAGTGTAGTCCCCATAAAAAAGATCGCAGCCTTCGGCAGCTCCTACAGGGGATTTGTGTAGGAGCTGCCGAAGGCTGCGATCTTTTGATCTTAGGCTTTTTCTGGTGGCAACTCAGGGAGTGCACGCAGGGCCGCTTCGTACCATTCAGTATCAAATGCGCGATCTTCATCGAGCATCGCGTCAATCTCGTAGGCCAGCACGTGGGCCATCAGATTGAGGATTTCTTCGCGCTCGACGCCGACCAGGGTCAGTTTGTTGAACGTCGCTTTGGCGGCCGGCGGGTTGTCGCTTTCGATCTGGTTTTCGATGGCTTCGATCAACGTCGCTTCGGTGAACTCTTCTTCGTCGTTGTCATTGTCGATGTCTGTCGGCTCGCTCATGGCAGGCTCCTCAAGGAAAGGCGCCAGTTTACCCGCATTCAGCGGCGTGATGCTGCTGGCGGGATTGGCCTGAGCGATCTATAAACAGGCACTGCCCACCCCGCACGGCCTGGAGGCTATGTGATGCTCAAGCTCTACGGATTCTCAGTCAGCAACTACTACAACATGGTCAAGCTGGCGCTGCTGGAAAAAGGCCTGCCGTTCGAAGAGGTCACCTTCTACCCGACACCGACCCCGGAATCACTGGCCATCAGCCCGCGCGGCAAAGTCCCGGTGCTGGGCGTGGACGCCGGTTTCATCAATGAAACCGCGATCATCCTCGAATACCTCGAACAGACCCAAAAAGGCACGCCGCTGCTACCGAGCGATCCGTTCGAACGTGCTCAAGTGCTGGCGATTGCCAAGGAAATCGAGCTGTACATCGAATTACCGGGCCGCGCCTGTTATGGCGAAGCGTTCTTCGGCATGACCTTGCCGGACGCGATCAAGGAAAAGACCAAGACTGAATTGCTATTGGGTTTTGCCGCACTGGGCCTTCACGGCAAATTCGCCCCGTACGTGGCGGGCGACAGTCTGAGCATTGCCGATTTGTACTTCCTCTACAGCGTGCCGCTGGCCTGTGCGGTCGGGCATAAACTGTTCGGGATCGATTTGCTGGCGGAGATGCCGCAGGCGAAGGCGCTGCTGGAGCGGCTGGAGCAGAATCCGCATGTGCAGAAGATTGCGGCGGACAAAGAAGCGGCGATGCCGGCGTTTTTGGCGATGATCGCTGCCAAGAAGTAGGAGTTTATTGTTCTGAAGTCAGTCTTCGCGGGCAAGCCTTGCTCCTACAAGTTCACACCGAACCCGTAGGAGCAAAGCTTGCTCGCGAAGCTTTTGCTGTTAGCGGCTGGCGATCAGCGCCTGACCGCGAACTACAGCTGCCTTGACCTGCGCCGGCGCAGTCCCGCCGATATGGTCGCGGGCATTCACCGAGCCTTCCAGGGTCAGCACGGCAAACACATCCTGCTCGATCTGATCGCTGAACTGACGCAGTTCTTCCAGGCTCATCTCGGCCAGATCCTTGCCTGTGTCCACGCCGTATTTCACCGCGTGGCCAACGATCTCGTGGCAATCACGGAACGGCAAACCACGGCGCACCAGGTAATCCGCCAGGTCGGTCGCGGTGGAGAAACCACGCAGCGCCGCTTCACGCATGATCGCGTGCTTCGGTTTGATCGCCGGGATCATGTCGGCAAAGGCCCGCAGCGAGTCGCGCAGGGTGTCGGCGGCGTCGAACAGCGGCTCTTTGTCTTCCTGGTTGTCCTTGTTGTAGGCCAGCGGCTGGCCTTTCATCAAGGTCAGCAGGCCCATCAGCGCGCCGAACACACGGCCGGTCTTGCCACGGACCAGTTCTGGCACGTCAGGGTTTTTCTTTTGCGGCATGATCGAGCTGCCGGTGCAGAAACGATCCGGCAGATCGATGAACTGGAACTGCGCGCTGGTCCAGAGCACTAGCTCTTCGGAGAAACGCGACAAGTGCATCATCGCGATGCTCGCGGCCGAGCAGAATTCGATGGCGAAGTCGCGATCGGAAACGTTGTCCAGTGAGTTGCCGCCAACCGCGTCAAAACCCAGCAGTTGTGCGGTGTATTCGCGGTCGATCGGGTAGGTGGTGCCGGCCAGCGCGGCGCTGCCCAGCGGCATGCGGTTGGTGCGCTTGCGGCAGTCGACCAGACGCTCGTAATCGCGGCTGAGCATTTCGAACCAGGCCAGCATGTGGTGCCCGAAGGTCACTGGCTGCGCGGTCTGCAGGTGAGTGAAGCCCGGCATGATGCTGGCGGCTTCGCGCTCGGCTTGCTCCAGCAGGCCTTTTTGCAGACGGGTGATTTCGGCGAGGATCAGGTCGATCTCGTCACGCAGCCACAGGCGGATGTCGGTGGCGACCTGGTCGTTACGGCTACGCCCGGTGTGCAATTTTTTACCGGTGACGCCGATGCGATCGGTCAGGCGTGCTTCGATGTTCATGTGCACGTCTTCGAGGTCGATGCGCCAGTCGAACTGGCCGGCTTCGATTTCGCCCTGAATGGTGTTCAGGCCGTCGATGATGCTGTCGCGCTCGGCATCGGTCAGCACGCCGACCTTGGCCAGCATGGTGGCGTGGGCGATCGAGCCCATGATGTCGTGGCGATACAGGCGCTGGTCGAAAGTGACGGAGGCGGTGAAGCGGGCGACGAAGGCGTCGACGGGTTCACTGAAGCGGCCGCCCCAGGACTGATTGGTCTTGTCAGTGCTCATGAATTCGCTCGTATCGGCTTGAAGAAAAAAGGCGTGAAACGCTGGCGCGGATAATAACAGGGTTGCCAATCCTGTCGTTGACACTGGTCGATACGTTTTTTTCTCATCGAACCGGCCATAGTCGGCACTGCTCCCGGGGGATTTGCGTAAGGATATTTTTCGATTGAGCAATATCGGCCCGACGAGCGTCTACAGTAGGACATAAGGGTCGGCGCGACTTTGGATCGCGCAAAGGTCTGGCCGCCGACTATAAGAAGAGGGGGTGGGTGTAATTGTCCTTCGGCAATCCCTGCGAAAAACGCGAGAAACAGCGGGCTTTGAGCGGTACGACGCGGACTCTGGCAAATATTGCTGGCCGACGTACGGCACTTTTTGGCGCTCGGGCTAGTCTTAGCGTGGATCGCGGTGACGGACGTCACTTCACCTGTCTACGCTATCCTTGTGCGAGACTCACGCAGGAATCCAGCGCAATATGAATGTCCTGATCGTTGATGACGAACCACTGGCTCGCGAGCGCCTCAGCCGAATGGTGAGCGAGCTCGAGGGTTATACAGTTCTGGAGCCCAGCGCCACGAATGGCGAGGAGGCGTTGGCACTGATCGACAGCCACAAGCCGGATATCGTCTTGCTCGATATCCGCATGCCAGGCCTCGATGGCCTGCAAGTCGCTGCCCGTCTGTGCGAACGAGAAACGCCGCCCGCCGTGGTGTTTTGCACCAGCCCCGATGAATTTGCCGTGGAAGCCCTGCAGGCCAGCGCCGTGGGCTATGTGGTGAAACCCGTGCGAACTGAACATCTGCATGACGCCCTGAAACGGGCAGAACGTCCCAACCGGGCGCAACTCTCGGCCCTGACCCGTCCCGCTGCCGAAAGTGGCACCGGCCCGCGCAGCCACATCAGCGCCCGCACCCGCAAAGGCATCGAACTGATCCCGCTGGATCAGGTGGTCTATTTCATTGCCGACCACAAATACGTGACCTTGCGCCACGAGGCCGGCGAAGTGCTGCTTGATGAGCCGCTCAAGGCTCTCGAAGACGAATTCGGCGAACGCTTTGTGCGGATCCACCGCAACGCCCTGGTCGCCCGCGACCGCATCGAACGTCTGCAACGCACGCCGCTGGGGCATTTCCAGCTGTTCCTCAAAGGCCTCAATGGTGATGCGCTGATCGTCAGTCGTCGGCACGTGGCCGGCGTACGCAAAATGATGCAGGGCCTGTAAGCCGGACTTTTCCGGCGGCTCACTGTTCTTTTCACCGGGCATGGCGGGCCAGGGAGGCCGCGCCGAGGCTGATTCAAGTCAAAGTGGATTTGGCTGAGCTGTTATTATCCGCCGTATCTATTCAGTACGGATTGATCCATGTCCTCTCGCGAAATCCGCATCGCCACCCGTAAAAGTGCGCTGGCCCTCTGGCAGGCCGAATACGTTAAAGCCCGTCTGGAAGCGGCCCATCCGGGCCTGCTGGTGACGCTGGTGCCCATGGTCAGTCGCGGCGACAAGCTGCTCGATTCGCCACTGTCGAAAATCGGCGGCAAGGGTCTGTTCGTCAAAGAACTGGAAACCGCGCTGCTCGAAAACGAAGCCGACATTGCCGTCCACTCGATGAAAGACGTGCCGATGGACTTCCCCGAAGGCCTCGGTCTGTTCTGCATCTGCGAGCGCGAAGACCCGCGCGATGCCTTCGTTTCCAACACCTATGCCAGCCTCGATGCGTTGCCTGCCGGCGCCATTGTCGGCACGTCGAGCCTGCGTCGTCAGGCGCAATTGCTGACGCGTCGCCCGGATCTGCAAATCCGCTTCCTGCGCGGTAACGTCAACACGCGTCTGGCCAAGCTCGATGCCGGTGAGTACGACGCGATCATCCTCGCGGCGGCCGGTCTGATTCGCCTTGGTTTCGAAGAACGCATTACCTCGGCGATCAGTGTCGATGACAGCCTGCCGGCCGGTGGCCAGGGCGCGGTCGGCATCGAATGCCGCAGCGCTGACACTGAAATCCACGCCTTGCTTGCACCGCTGCATCACGCCGACACCTCGTCGCGCGTGACTGCCGAACGTGCCCTCAACAAACATCTGAATGGCGGCTGCCAAGTGCCGATCGCCTGCTACGCCGTGCTGGAAGGCGAGCAGTTGTGGTTGCGCGGTCTGGTCGGCGAACCGAGCGGTGGCTTGCTGCTCAGCGCTGAAGCTCGCGCACCACGGGCTGACGCCGAAGCGTTGGGCGTGCGGGTCGCCGAAGACTTGCTGAGCCAGGGCGCAGCCGAGATTCTCAAGGCAGTCTATGGCGAGGCAGGTCACGAGTGACCGCTTGGCGCCTGCTGCTGACGCGCCCTGCGGAAGACTGTGCGGCGCTGGCGGAGACGTTGGCGGCGCAGGGTGTTTTCAGTAGCTGCTTGCCGCTTCTGGACATTGTTGCGCTGCCGGTCTCTGACAATATTCGTCAGGCGATGGCGCGCTTTCAGAGTTATAACGCGGTGATCGTGGTCAGCAAACCGGCGGCACGCATTGCGCTGGATCTGCTCGGCAATTCGTCTGCGCTAACGATGCCTTGGTTCAGCGTCGGCGCGGCGACCGCACAGATTCTGCGCGAGCATGGCCTTGACGTGAGCTTCCCGGACGATGGCGATGACAGCGAAGCCTTGCTGCAATTGCCGCGTCTGCGTGAAGCGGTCAGCCAGCCCGGCGCGCAGGTGATGATCCTGCGTGGCGAGGGCGGGCGCGAGCTGCTCGCCGAGCGTCTGCGCGCGCTAGGTGCTAGTGTCGAGTATCTGGAATTGTATCGACGCGACCTGCCAGCGTACGCGCCGAAAGAGCTGCCACGGCGGTTGCAAGCGGAACGCTTGAACGGGCTGGTGGTCAGCAGTGGACAGGGTTTTGAGCACCTGCGCGAAATGGCCGGCGATGCCTGGCCGGAAATTGCGCAATTGCCGTTGTTTGTACCAAGCCCGAGAGTCGCCGAGCTGGCACGTGCCGCCGGG
Organism: Pseudomonas rustica; assembly: GCF_049959085.1. Lineage (NCBI taxonomy): Bacteria > Pseudomonadati > Pseudomonadota > Gammaproteobacteria > Pseudomonadales > Pseudomonadaceae > Pseudomonas > Pseudomonas rustica. The sequence goes on from NZ_CP188200.1 coordinate 5,902,906, forward strand.
GCTCAAACAGTTGTGGATTGCCGCGGCGCGAATGCCGCGGCTTTGCTGACGGCGTTACGGGAAAATCCCGGGCCCGTTCTCTAATGCAAAGGATGGATACGTGAGCGAAACAGCCTTGCCTAAAGATGATGTCCAGCCTGTGATCGATGCTCAGGTTGAAACTCCACCGCCGGCCAAAGAGCCGCGCCGAGGCAATGGACTGGCCATCGTCGCCCTGTTGCTCGGCGCAGCCGGCGTCGCGATCGGTGGCTGGGGTGTCTGGCAGGTGCGTCACCTGCAGACCAACACGCAAGCGCAGTCGGGTGAAGTGCAGGCGCTGAACGATCAGGCACAGACCCTGAAGCTCAACGAACAGCGCCTGACCGAACGCCTTGCGCAGTTGCCGGGCGCCGATGAACTTGCCGAACGCCAGCGTCTGGTGACGCAGCTTCAGGGCGATCAACAGCGCCTCAATCAACGTCTGGAAACCGTCCTTGGCGCAAGCCGCAAGGATTGGCGTCTGGCCGAGGCCGAGCATCTGCTGCGTCTGGCCAGCCTGCGCCTTTCCGCGTTGCAGGACATCAGCAGCGCTCAGGCACTGGTGCAGGGTGCCGACGAAATCCTCCGCGAACAGAACGATCCGGGCGCCTTCGCGGCCCGCGAGCAAGTGGCCAAAACCCTCGTCGCCCTGCGCAGCACCGAGCAGCCGGATCGCACCGGATTGTTCCTGCGCATCGGTGCACTGCGTGATCAGGTGGTCGGGCTCACCGAGCTGGCGCCCGAGTACAAAGATCGCGGCGAATCGCTGCTGGGCCTGACCGCTGACGGTGACGGCGCCAGTCGTTGGGCGCAGTGGTGGGATCAAGTCTCGCGTTACATCCGCATCGATTTCAATGCGGATAAAAACGTGCGGCCGCTGCTGGCCGGGCAGAGTCTGAGCCAAGTGCGTCTGGCCCTGAGCCTGGCCCTGGAGCAGGCGCAGTGGGCGGCCCTCAATGGTCAGGCGCCGGTTTACACCCAGGCCATGGCCGAAGCGCGTGATGTGCTCAAAGGCAATTTCAATCCGGACAACCCGCAAAGCAAAGTGATGCTGGAACAGGTTGGCGAGCTGAGCAAAGAACCGGTCACCGTCAACACGCCGGACATGACCGGCACCCTGAGTGCAGTGCAAGGCTATCTCGAACGCCGTAACGTCAACGCTGAAGAATCGGTGAAACCGTTCGCCAAACCTGCCGCGAATCCTGCGCAGGAGGCCACGCCATGAAACGCCTGTATGTGATCGTGTTTCTGGTGATCGCGGCGACGGCAGCGCTTGGGTTTGCGGTGGCGCAGCATTCCGGTTACGTGCTGATCGCCTACAAGAGCTTCCGCTATGAAGCGAGCCTGTGGGCAACGCTCGGGCTGATCGCGGTGTTGTGGCTGCTGATCTGGGGCATCAAGGCCTTGGTTGAATTGGTGATGGCTTCCAGCGGTGTGGTCAATCCTTGGTCGCGACGCAATCGCAGCCGTCGTGTGCAAGTGGCGATCGAGCATGGTCAGCTGGATCTCGCCGAAGGTCGTTGGGCCAGTGCGCAGCGGCATCTTTCTCGCGCCGCCGAGGCCGAGCGCCAGCCACTGCTGTACTACCTCGGAGCCGCCCGTGCGGCCAATGAGCAAGGCAATTACGAAGAATGTGATCGTCTGCTGGAGCGTGCGCTGGAGCGTCAGCCGCAAGCCGAGCTGGCGATTGCCCTGAGTCATGCGCAGTTGCAGACCGATCGCGGCGATACCGATGGTGCGCTGGTCACCCTGCAAGCCATGCACGAACGCCATCCGCACAACGCGCAAACCCTGCGCCAATTGCATCGCCTGCATCAGCAGCGCGGCGATTGGTCGGCGGTGATTCGCCTGCTGCCGGAGCTGCGCAAAGACAAAGTGCTGCCGCCGGCTGAACTGTCTGAACTGGAGCGTCGCGCCTGGGGTGAAAACCTGTCGCTGGCTGCGCACCGCGAAGAAGACGGCACCGTGGGTTTGCAGTCGCTTCAACGGGCGTGGCAGCAACTCACTTCGGCTCAGCGTCAAGAAGCGCCGCTGGTGCTGGCCTACGCCGAACAACTGCGTCAGCTGGGCGCTCAGGTCGAGGCGGAAGAGGTGCTGCGCACCGCGCTCAAGCGCCAGTACGACAGTCATCTGGCGCGTCTCTATGGCCTGGTGCGCGGCAGCGATCCGGCGCGTCAGTTGCAGACCGCTGAAGGCTGGCTCAAGGAACATCCAAATGATCCGAGCTTGCTGCTGACCCTGGGTCGTCTGTGTCTGCAGACCAGTCTGTGGGGCAAGGCGCGCGACTATCTGGAAAGCAGCCTGCGCGTGCAGCGCAACCCGGAAACCTGTGCGGAGCTGGCGCGTCTGCTGGCGCAGCTCGGGGACACCGATCGCAGTAATCAGCTGTTCCAGGAAGGCCTAGGCCTGCTCGATGAGCGTCTGCTTGCTGCGCCATTGCCGGTGCCGGCGCGCGTCTGAATCGACGAGGGAGTTCGCTCCCTCGTGTAGGTTTCCCGACCGAATAATTCCCCGCAAATGGGCGCCAGAGGCAAAGTCCTACGAGCGCCTTCTTCATTTCCTTCCTGCCCTGTCGGGTTTTCCCTACACCTTTGCCGAAGTGTCGGCAGCCCCTTGCCTTGAAAGGCTTACGCGCTTTCCTCTACCGTAACTACCTGTCTCTACTGTTACGGAAAAGCCATGTCGTTGGCCTGCTCACGCTCCTTGTTTTTCATGGCTTTCACTGCGGGGGCCGTTGCCCTGGGAGCTTCCTATTACCTCGAATACGCGATCGGGCTGGCGCCGTGCAGTCTGTGCCTGGTGCAGCGTTTGTTTCTGACGCTGCTGACGGCCGTCTGCGGTTTGGCGGCGGTGCATGGCCCGCAACGTGTCGGTCTGTCGCTCTATTGGCTGGCGGCGCTGGGTGCCAGTCTGGTGGGCACGACGGCGGCCTGGCGACAGGTGCTGTTGCAGAGTGATCCACTGTTGCAACTGGTGGAATGTTCGCCCGATCCCGAGACCCTGTTCAGCCGTCTGCCGTGGCTGTGCGCAACACTGCGGATGTTTAACGGCAGCGCCGATTGCGCCGAAATTTCCTGGACGCTGTTTGATTTGAGCATCCCGGAATGGAGTTTGCTGTTCTTTGTCGGGGTGTCGATTCTGGCGTTTTATCAACTGCTGCGGCTGGTCTGCAACGCTCTGCAACGACCGCTCAGCGGCGAAGCGTCGCACCAAGGGCTGGTCAGGGATTAAACACTTGTATGAACTTTATCTCCTGCGTACCTTGATGCCATAGGCGCGCGGGCATAATCTGGCCCGCACGTGTCATTGGAATTATGTTGCTCGATGACGCTCTGCCCGGCCGCCCTCCAAGCGATAAACCAGAAGAGAGGCGCGGGTGTAGAGCAGCATGACCCACAAGGGAAGAGAGATCGCCATGCTCGAAAGTTGTCAGAATGCTCAGGAACGTTGGGGTGGAGTTCATCTGCTGATCGACCGCTGGTTGCAAGAGCGTGAAGATCTGATCGGTGCCTACGACAATCTCGGTGCACAGCCTGAGTCGCTGTCCGAGAGCCGCAAGCCTTTGCAGGAATTCTGCGGCGTGCTGGTCGATTACGTGTCGGCCGGGCACTTCGAAATTTACGAACAGCTGACTGGCGAAGCCAAGGCGTTCAACGACAAACGCGGTCTGGAGCTCGCCGAGACGATCTACCCGCGCATCGACGTGATCACCGAGAAGCTGCTCGCGTTCAATGACCTTTGCGATGAAGGCAAATGCGTTGCCGAGAAATTCAAAGAGCTCGGTGGTTTGCTGCACGAGCGCTTCGAACTCGAAGACTGCCTGATCGAAGTGCTGCACACAGCACACAAGGAAGAAGATCCGGTTCAGGCCTGATCTTTCCTCCGATCAAAAAAAACGGTGCGCCCAAAGCGCACCGTTTTTTATTGCCTGCTCAACTGCTCGCGCCGCGCAACTCCACTTCAAATACCAGCGGTGTAAACGGTGCGATCAAGTCGCCGGCACCATCGGCGCCATAGGCCTGATCCGATGGAATCACCAAACGCCATTTCGCGCCCACCGGCATGTTTTGCAAAGCGCTACGCCAGCCGGCGATCACGCTGTCGAGGTTGAACCATTGCGGCTGAGTGTTCTGATCGAACACGGTGCCGTCCGGCAAGCGACCGACATACAACACCTGCACTTTTCCATCCGGGCCGGCCTTGGTGCCGGTGCCTGGCGAAAGCTCGGTCAGCAGGATGCCATCGGCCAATTCCTTCACGCCCGGTTTGGCTTTTTCAGCGGTGAGAAAACGCTGTTCGTTTTCCATCGCGGCATCGCTCGAAGGCTGTGTCGAGTGCTCGGCATTTTGCGCTTCGTGATCGGCCAGAACCTGTTCGATACGCGCTTCACTCAGCGCCAGCGGCTTGCCTTGATACGCCTGCTGCAAGCCCTCGACCAATGCCTGAATCTGTAGCTGCGGGACTTCCTGACGCAGCCGTTCACCCAGGCTGGCGCCGAGGCTGTAGGCCAGATCGTGAGCATCGTTCGCGGTGGATTTTTCGTCAGCGTGGGCTGCGGAAAAGATCACGCAGAGGGATAAAAAAAAGTAGCGCGACATGGTCACTGCTCCGTCCTGAATTGCGCTGGATTATGCCAGCGCAAACGTCTGCAACGGTGAACTGCTTTTGCCTTTGTGCAGAACATTTTCACTTCGTTGCAACGCAACTGTTTCGATACTGTCAACATGACCTAGCGGCGGTGTCAGCAGAGGTCTAGTATGAGCCGCACTCACGTCAGCCAGGAGGTAAACCATGTCGGCCACCAAGAAGCCTGTAAACACTCCGTTGCACTTACTCCAACAACTCTCGGGCAGCCTGCTCGAGCATTTGGAAAACGCTTGCTCGCAAGCCTTGGCTGATGCTGAAAAACTGCTCGCCAAGCTGGAAAAGCAACGCGGCAAGGCGCAAGAAAAACTGCACAAATCCCGCACCAAATTGCAGGACGCAGCCACTGCCGGTAAAGCCAAGGCACAGACCAAAGCCAAAGGCGCAGTGAAAGAACTGGAAGACCTGCTCGATGCGCTGAAGGATCGTCAGTCCGACACCCGCAGCTACATTCTGCAACTCAAGCGCGATGCCCAGGAAAGCCTGAAACTGGCCCAGGGTGTTGGCCGCGTTCAAGAAGCAGTGGGCAAGGTATTGTCGACTCGCTCGGCCAAACCAGCAGCGGCACCGGCGAAGAAAGCCGCGGCCAAACCAGCTGCAGCCAAAGCTCCAGCGAAAACTGCGGCGGCCAAGCCTGCTGCAAAAGCGGCTGCTAAATCCGCTGCCAAGCCTGCTGCAAAAGCACCGGTGAAAGCCGCTGCAAAACCAGCGGCCAAAGCAGCTGCAAAACCCGCAGTGAAGAAACCTGCTGCGGCGAGCGCTGCAAAACCAGCAGCTAAAACCACAGCGGCAAAACCTGCTGCGCGGACTGCCGCTGCCAAGCCGGCTACCCGTGCCGCTGCTGCTAAACCAGCTGCGAAGCCAGCCGCTGCCAAAGCTGCTCCAGCGAAAACCGCCGCTGCTAAACCGGCCGCCAAACCTGCTGCCAAAGCTGCGGCAAAACCTGCTGCTGCAAAACCCGCTGCCAAGACTGCCGCTAAACCAGCAGCAGCCAAACCTGCGGCAAAAGCGCCAGCCAAAGCTGCTGCAAAACCGGCTGCCAAACCAGCCGTGAAAGCCGCCGCCAAACCGGCAGCCAAGCCAGCCGCTAAACCGGCCGCTGCTGCCAAACCAGCGACTGCTGCTGCCAAGCCTGCTGCTGCAAAACCAGCCGCCAAGCCAGCTGCGAAACCTGCCGCAAAACCAGCCGTTAAAAAGCCAGTCGCTGCCAAACCAGCTGCCGCCAAACCGGCTACCGCGCCTGCCGCCAAACCTGCCGCACCGACAGCGTCGGCTGCGCCAGCGGCACCTGCTCCAGCCGCTACGACCTCGACGCCATCGACTGCGCCATCGCCAGCCGCTGTGTCGAGCACCAGCAACAACCCAACCAGCGCTTCCTAAACGCCGGTCGCCGCGACGCGCAGCACTTGCAGCGCGTCGCGGTTCGGGTTGGCCGCCGTGCCGGCCAAGCCTTCAAGCCAGGTCATCGAACCTGCATCGTTTCGCGTCCATTCCTGCGCCACACCTTCAAGCCGTGACAGCAACGCTCGCTCAGCTTCCAGCTCAAGTGATTTGATCTGCTCGCGCATGCCTTTCAACACCGCGTCATCCATCGCCCGTGCTTTCCATTGCATACGCAGTGTCCGCAGCGGTTGCACCACTTCGATATCCCAAGGCCCGGTCAGCGCCTGAAGTTCGCTGATGCGTTGTTCATCGCAGGTCACCCCGCGTTGCTCCAGCCATAAACCGCACAACAGCAGGCACACGTTCACGCCCGCCGTTTGCAGTTGCAGGCAGGCGTCTTCCACGCCCGGACGGGCGTAGGTGGCAAGGGAAAAGCTCCACAGGTCAGAGGACATCGTGCTACTCGCGCCAGTTGTGAGCGAAGCTGGTAGACTCCGCCGCCATTATGATCCGACTTCAGAACCTGACTTTACAGCGTGGCCCGCAACGTCTGCTAGAAGACGCCGAGCTGACCCTGCACGCCGGCCACAAAGCCGGCCTTATCGGTGCCAACGGCGCCGGCAAATCGAGCCTGTTCGCCTTGATTCGGGGCGAACTGCACCCCGACTCGGGTGACTGCTTCTTGCCGGCTGACTGGCGCATCGCCCACATGCGCCAGGAAATCGAGACGCTCGAGCGCCTTGCCGTCGACTATGTGCTCGATGGCGACCTGCGTCTACGCGAGGTGCAACGTGACCTCGCCGCTGCCGAAGCCGCGCATGACGGTGCCGCTCAGGCCCGTCTGCACTCGGAACTCGACAGCGCCGACGGTTACACCGCCGATGCGCGAGCGCGCAAGTTGCTCGCCGGTCTCGGTTTCACCAACGAGCAGATGGATCGTCAGGTCGGGGATTTCTCCGGTGGCTGGCGGATGCGTCTGAACCTGGCGCAAGCGTTGATGTGCCCGTCGGATTTGTTGCTGCTCGACGAACCGACCAACCACTTGGATCTCGACGCCATCATCTGGCTCGAAGAGTGGCTGAAAAACTACCCGGGCACCTTGCTGCTGATTTCCCACGACCGTGATTTCCTCGACGAAGTCGTCGATCACGTCGCGCATGTCGATCAGCGCAAGATCACCTTGTACCGCGGTGGCTACAGCGCCTTCGAGCGTGCCCGTGCCGAGCGTCTGGCCCAGCAACAACAGGCCTACGAGAAGCAGCAGGCGCAGCGTGCGCACATGGAAAGCTACATCGCCCGCTTCAAGGCGCAAGCCACCAAGGCCCGTCAGGCGCAGAGCCGGATCAAAGCCCTGGAGCGCATGGAAGAGTTGTCGGCGGCCCACGTCGATTCGCCGTTCGACTTCGTCTTCCGCGAGTCGACGAAGATCTCCAGCCCGCTGATCGACCTGTCCGATGCCAGCCTCGGTTACGGCGACAAAACCATCCTCGAGAAGGTCAAGCTGCAACTGACCCCGGGTGCGCGGATCGGCCTGCTCGGGCCAAACGGCGCGGGTAAATCGACGCTGATCAAGAACCTCGCCGGTGAGTTATCGCCGATCGCCGGGCGCCTGACCCGTGGTGAAAACACCGTGGTCGGCTACTTCGCTCAGCATCAGCTCGACTCGCTGGACTCCAAGGCCAGTCCGTTGCTGCACATGCAGCGTCTGGCGCCGAGCGAACGCGAGCAGACCCTGCGCGACTTCCTCGGCGGCTTCGACTTCCGTGGCGCGCGCATTGATGAGCCGGTGCTGAATTTCTCCGGTGGCGAAAAGGCGCGTCTGGCTTTGGCGTTGATCGCCTGGGAACGGCCGAACCTGCTGCTGCTCGACGAACCGACCAACCACCTCGACCTGGAAATGCGCCTGGCGCTGACCATGGCGCTGCAGGAATTCAGCGGCGCGGTATTGGTGGTATCTCACGATCGGCACTTGCTCAAAAGCACCACCGATAACTTCTACCTCGTCGCTGACGGCAAGGTCGAAGAGTTCGATGGCGACCTCGAAGACTACGCACGCTGGCTGGTGGAATACCGCCAGCGCAACGCGCCGGTCAGCAACACTCCGGTGAACCCGGACAAGACCGACAAGAAGGCTCAGCGTCAGGCTGCCGCTGCTCTGCGTCAGCAACTGGCACCGCACAAGCGTGAAGCTGACAAGCTTGAAGCTGAACTGGGCAAGCTCCACGAGAAGCTCGCCAAGGTCGATGCCAGCCTCGGCGACAGCGACATCTACGAGCCGGCGCGCAAGAACGAATTGCGTGATCTGCTCGCCGAACAGGCCAAGCTGAAAGTTCGCGAAGGCGAGCTGGAAGAGGCGTGGATGGAAGCCCTCGAGGTGCTGGAAAGCATGCAGGCGGAGCTGGAGGCGCTGTCCTGATGGAAGCGTTCAAGCTGCCGCTGCCGGCGGTGTGGGTCGAGCCAATCTGGTTTACCGTGCAGATTCTGCTGATCTTGCTCGCCGGCTATCTCACCCAGCGCTTCGTTGCCAAAGGCCTGACCCGATTGGGCGAGCGCTATCCGTTTCCGCCGCAGTTGCTGATGCCGCTGCGCGGCGTGTTGCGCTGGCTGATCATGGGCAGCGCGCTGATCTTCGTCTTGGAGCGCCTCGGTGTCTCGGCCACGGTGTTGTGGACGGCGCTGTCGGGTTTCGTCGCGGTAGCGGCGGTGGCGTTCTTCGCGATGTGGAGTGTGCTGTCGAATCTGCTTTGCGCGATTCTGATCTTCACGGTCGGGCCGTTTCGGCTGGGCGATATCGTTGAGTTGGTCGACACCACGGACAAGCCTGGGGTGAAGGGCCGGGTGGTGGCGATCAATCTGCTCTACACCACGCTGATCGAGGCGGAAGAGTTGGGGACTGGCAGCGCGATGGTGCAGGTGCCGAACAGCTTGTTCTTCCAGCGTTCGGTGCGGCGTTGGCGTGGGACGGATGTGTTTCCGTCTAGCGGGTTTGAGAAGTAGGGGTTCAAGCAAGATCAAAAGATCGCAGCCTGCGGCAGCTCCTACAGGGATCGCATTCCCATGTAGGAGCTGCCGAAGGCTGCGATCTTTTGCTTTTAGCCCCAAACCGAGGCTGAGGAGTTGGGGACTGGCAGCGCGATGGTGCAGGTGCCGAACAGCTTGTTCTTCCAGCGCTCGGTGCGGCGTTGGCGCGGGACGGATGTGTTTCCGTCTAGCGGGTTTGAGAAGTAGGGGTTCAAGCAAGATCAAAAGATCGCAGCCTTCGGCAGCTCCTACAGGGATCGCATTCCAATGTAGGAGCTGCCGGAGGCTGCGATCTTTTGCTTTTAGCCCCAAACCGCATTAGCTTGAGCGTCTGTCACGATTCAGATGCGAGGTGTGCGATGGAGCTTCAAACATGGCTGGCGTTTTTTGCCGCCTGCTGGGTGATCAGTCTGTCCCCGGGGGCTGGCGCCATTGCGTCGATGTCCAGCGGTCTGCAATACGGTTTCTGGCGTGGTTACTGGAACGCCCTCGGCCTGCAAATCGGTCTGGCCGTGCAGATCGCGATTGTCGGCGCCGGTGTTGGCGCGATCCTGACCGCTTCGGCCACAGCCTTCCACGCGATCAAATGGTTTGGTGTCGCTTACCTCGTGTATCTGGCGATCAAGCAATGGCGCGCGCAGCCCATGGACATGAGCGATGACGCGGCGGTGCGGCCGATCGGCAAGCCGCTGGCATTGGTGTTCCGTGGCTTTCTGGTGAACATCAGCAACCCCAAGGCCCTGGTGTTCATGCTCGCGGTGCTGCCGCAGTTCATCAATCCGCATGCGCCGCTGCTGATTCAGTATGTGGTGATTGGCGTGACGATGGTCTGCGTCGACCTGATCGTTATGGCGGGTTACACCGGTCTGGCGTCGAAGGTGCTGCGCCTGTTGCGCACACCGCAGCAGCAGAAACGCATGAACCGCACGTTTGCCGGGCTGTTCATCGGCGCGGCGGCGTTTATGGCGACGCTGCGCAAAGCAGCCGCCTGAACCTCACAGATACACAAATGTGGTGAGGGGATTTATCCCCGATGGGCTGCGCAGCGGCCCCTTCTTTTAAGATCAAGAGGGGGCCCGCTTCGCGAGCCATCGGGGATAAATCCCCTCACCACAAAGTCCACAGCACAAGAGTCCTCAGCAGAAAAGTCCCCAGCACAAAGTTCACAGCACATTTGTGCAGGCCTGCAATCAGCGCAAGATCACCGGCGCAGTATCGCGCGGCAGGTTGTTGCGCTGCGGTGCTTCACGCGGCTGTTCATAACCGTCGCCACCACCGAGCTGCATGCTCAGTTGCCCGGCCACGTCCTCGCCCAGCGCTTTCGACACGTCACGCACCACCCGTGGGCGGTTCAGCGAGATCTTGATGTCGCGGTGGTTCACCAGTTTGGTGTCCTGCGCTTCGCCCATCGCCGTGAAGGCCGAAGTGATCTCGAAGGTCTTGGTGTTGATCAGGCTGAAGTCCGCCACCAGCGTCAGGCCCAGCACCGCCGAATAGCTGTCGGTGTTCGCCAGTTCGTTGATGTCCTGGGTGAAGTCGATGTCCGACACGGTACCGAACAGCACGTAGTCGGCGCCCTTGAAGTTGCCGGCCTTGATCCGCTTGATCACGTCGTAGACGTCACCCTTGGACGACGCGGTGTACGGCGTGCCCTGCACCAGCTGGAACATGCCGGTACGCAGAATTTCACCCTTGATGTCACCGGTGAATTTACGCAGCTCGCCTTGTTCGATGTAGCTGGTGCTCGCTTCGATCTCGTTGTAGCTCGAAGAACCGCTCGCGCTGTAGTAACCCTCGCGGTGGCTGCTCTGCGCCGAAACGATGTGGATGTATTGCTCCACGCGTTCCTGATACGCCAGATCCGTTACCGCAACTTTCGGGGCCGCTTGCACGCTGAACGCGCAAGCCAGGGCCATCATGCCAATCCATGCGCGCATCAATTAACGCTCCGTGGTTTTGCGAATCTCTTTTTCGTCCATCCACTCGGCCAGACCGCTTTCAACGTCGATCAATTGCAGGCTGAATTTGTAGAAGACGTCCTTGTAGTCGCTGCTGCGCTTGACGATCGAGCTGATCGAACCTTCGATGCGGTACTTGGCGGCAACCATGTTGCCAGTCTTGGCCACGGTGCTCTTCTTGTACAGACCGCTCTGGTTTTGCAGCTTGAGCTGGTCAACCTGGCTCTGCATCGCATTGTTGTCGCTGGCGAAACGCGCGACGCCGGTCTTCATCAGCTGAGTCTTGATGCTGGTGGTGATTTCGCGGGTGTCGATGTACTCGCTGGTCTTGTTCTTCACGTCGTAGACCTGAACCACCGGACGGCCCTGCAGAATGCCGGACTGGGCCAGCGAGCGGGTCATCGACTCGGCGATCATTTGCAGGTCGGTCGAACCGAATTCGTTGGTCACGGTTTCAACCGCTTTGGTGTCGCCGTAGCTGATGTTCTTGCTGCCCAGGGTCGGCGAAGTATTGGCGCAACCGGAGGCGAGCAGGGCGATGACGGCGATGCAGGAAAAGCGTGCAAACATGGGAATGCTCTCTAAATCAGGAGTAGGGTGGCGGGCTTACGGCGTCTTGATTTCCAGACGGAAGTCCACGGCTTTTGGGGTCGGGGCGATGCCCTGAATGAAGCTGGTCTGGGCGCCGTACATCATTTGGCTTTTCCAGACTTCTTCTTCGGCGATCGGGAAACCTTCCGCACCGAGCCAGGCGAAGCGGTAGTAGAAAATCTTGTTGCTGTTGAGGGTGTTGCTCAACTGCACATTGACCGTCATGAAGCTGTTTTCGCGGGCGACGCGCATGGCGCCGACGACGATGTGTTTCTGCGGGCCCATGGCCACGACTTTGCTCGCGGCGCTGCCCGGCTCAGGTGGTGGCGGGGTGGCGCAGCCGCTCGCCAGCAAGGCGAGGGCGGCGACGGCGATGAGTTTGAAGCGCATGCAAAGACTCCGTTCTTAAGGTTGTTTGAGGCTGGCGACGTTGGTCGCGCTGGCGCTCGGCATCACGTGGGCGGCGATACCGCCGGCGAACACCTGGTTGCCGACGGCGCGCAGGCTGATCACTTGATAACGCTGATCGATGGTGACTTTGACCACCGAGCCGCCGACGGCGCTCGGCAGGGTGACCTGATGCTCACCTTTCTTCAAGCGCAGACGCACCACCTGGGTGTTGTCCGGCAGGGTGCGCCACGTACGGGTATCGGCACCTTCGAGCACAGCTGAAGAAATACCCACGGCGAGACCGGCCAGCGGGCTGGTTTCGTTGAGTTTCTTTTGCGCCACACCTTTGGTGATCGCGCGCACGGTGGTGCGGACGATGATGCCCGGCATGTCATCACGCAGCGCGCGGCGAGACATGGCGGTGGTGCTGTTGAGTGCGGTCAGATTGACTTGCTGACCGTCGACGCCGATCTGCGCAAAAGTCGCAGTGGAGGTGTCCGCTTTGATGATCGGGAACGACAGCGGGGTGATCACCACGTTGTTGGCAATCGGCAATGGCAGCGGAATGCGGATCGAATCACGCGCCGGGGCCAGACCGCTTTGCACCACGATCAGGATGTCGCTGTCATCGGACTTCGACGGCTTGTCGAGGTCGATCAGCGCTTGCTCCAGCAATGGCGTGTTCGGGCGCAGTTCGGCGGCTTTGCGGTAGCCCGGCGCGGCGAGGTCTTTTTCGCCCAGCGCTTCGTAAACGTAGCCGGCCAGGTAATGGCTGAACGCACTCTGATAGCTGTTTTTCAGGCCGACCACTTCCGGCGCGTCGAGGCTGGCGACCGGGTAACCCTGCAGGTCTTTGTACTGCGTCTTGACGCCTTCTTTCTCGGCCTCTTCTTCGCTCTTGAGGTATTCCTTGTCGCGCAGGTCGGCGATCACCGCTTCACGTTCGTGAGTCTTTTTGATCGCGGTGCGGGCGCCGTCGAAATCGTTGACCGCCAACAGGTTCAGGGCCATCTGCGTGGTCAGCATGACTTTTTCGTAGTCGTAGCCTTCGTAGCGACGCACCTTGTCGTTGACGATGAAGCTGCCGAACTGGGCCAGGTACTTGCCGGTGTCGAGCTTGACCGAATCTTCCCACTGACCGACCACCACGTCGGCGCTGGTCCAGGCGTTCTGGCTGCCGGACAGGTCGCCCTTGGCGCGCAACAACTCACCTTTCTCGAAGTAATAGAGCAGGTCTTTGTCCGCGCTGGAGTTGTTCTTTTCCAGCAGGGTCAGCGCCGCGTCGACGTTGCCGGAGGCCAGTTGCTGGTTGGTCTGGGCCAGTTCCGAATCGTAATTGCGAAAGGCCGAACAGCCGGACAGCAGAGTGACGGCGCTGAGCGCGATCAGAGTGGGGGCGCGGAATGCCATGGGGTGACGTCTTCCCTGAGTGCAGATAAATGCAGCCGCGTGTGCTGGTCGGGCTGATAGAACCGATCGACAGTGGCGCTGGCCTCCTGCCAATTCCTCATAACCAGAGGAGCTTTAATGCCGTTTCGCCATAGCGAAGGCGCGGCATTATAAGCGCGGGATGATGGCGATGTAATAGCTTTTTAATTGCACCGGTTAGTTAGGTGCCATTACGGCCGCTGCCGACGTTTCGGGGAACAGCCACGACGATCCGATGAAAAAACCCTGATACAAAAAGACCCGCAGGCTCAATAGCTGGTGGCTTTGGCCGACGCGCACGGTCAGGCCGCCCTCTGCACCTTCGTAGGGAAAACGCACGCGGTGCAGGCCTTTTTTCAGGCGTAGTCGGGCGACCAGGGTTTTGTCCGGCAGGGTGCGCCAGGTGCGCGTGTCAGCCTCTTCGAAAGGGTCGGGATCGGTGACTACCAGCGAAGCCTTGGAAGGATCGCGCTCGTTCTTTTCTGCCTGGCCGATGGCGGCCATGTTGGCGCGGAACATCGCCCGCGAAATGATCTGCGGCATGTCATCGCGCAAGGTACGCATGGCCATGTCGGTGACGCTGTTGATCATCGTCAGTTTCTGCTGTTTACCGTCGACGACGATGTGCGTCAGCGGCGGTGTGAGGGTGTCGGGGAGCATCACCGGAAATGAGATCGGCGCAACAATCGTCAGGTTTTCGTTGAGCCGCACCGGAATCGGCACTTGCACCGAGCTGCGCGCCGGGGCGAAACCGCTCTGCACCACGATCAGAACTTCGCTTTCATCGTCGTCCGGCCCGGGCTTGTCGAGATTGCGCAACGCGCTTTCGAGAAAGGGCACACCCGGACGCAACTCGATCGCCTGACGATAACCCGGCGCCGCGAGCGTGCCTTCGCCCAAGGCTTCATAGGTGAAACCGGCCAGATAATGGCTGAACGCACTTTGGTAACCGTTCTTCAGCTCGATGACCTGTGGGGCGTCGAGGACGGCGACCGGGTAGCCTTGCAGGTCTTTGTAATGCAGTTTGATCCCTTGCTGCTTGGCTTGCTCTTCAGCCTCTTCGTATTGCCGTTCGCGCTGGCGGGCAATCAGGGTTTCACGTTCGTGGGTTTTCTTGATGTCGGCGCGCGCCCCGTCGAAATCGTTGTCTGCCAATTGATTGAGGGCCATCTCGGTGGTCAGCATGACCTTTTCGTAGTCGTAGCCTTCGTAGCGCAGAAGCTTGTCGTTGACCAGCATCGTGCCCATTTCATTGCCGAAACGGGTCAGCAGTTTCATGGGCGCGGAGGGCACGGCGTCTTCACGCTGGATAACCATCTGCTCAGCGGTGCGCCAGGCTTCCTGACTTTTTGGCAGGGCGGTGCCAGCGCTGAGAATCGCGCCTCGCTCCAGGTAATACAGCAGATCCTTGTCTTCCCACGGATTGTTGACCTTCAGCACGTACAGCGCTTCGTTGAGATCACCCTTGGCCATCTGGTCGATGGTCTGCTGCATTTCCTCATCGTAATTGCGGTAAGCGGCGCACCCGCTCAGTTGCACGATGGCGCTGAGCAGCAGGAAGAATGGCAGGCAATGGCGCATGGAGACAGGTTCTTCCTTGAACGGCAAAGGCTGGGAGGTGACGCATTATAGGGGCGGTTGGCGCCCCGAGGTGGTCATCGAATTCAGCGCTGAAACATATCAAACACCGACAAAGCTTGAGGGAAATGGCGCCGGAGTGAACAATATGTAACTCCGTATTTCCCCTTGAGACTCCTTCATGACTGCCTCGTCCCGATTTCTGGCCTGGCTGCTGTTCCCTTTGTTTGCCCTGAGCAGCTTCAATCTGCTGGCCGATACCGTGGAAGGCGCGCCACAAGCGCTGCACCTGCTCGATTACATCAGCGCGGATTACCCGCCGACGGTCGAGGCGGGCACAGTTGTCGATGACGCCGAATACCGCGAGCAACTGGAATTCACCCAAGCGCTGCAAGGCTTGATCGCCGACATGCCGGCCAAACCTGAAAAGGCTGCGTTGGAGCAGGGTGTCGCCGCGTTGCGTGCGGCCATCACCGCGAAGCAGGACGGCGCTGAAGTCGCCCGTCAGGCGCGGCAACTGGGCGCGAAACTGGCCGTGGCGTATGAAGTCAGCCAGGCGCCGATCATCACCCCGGATCCGAGCCGTGGCGCGCCGTTGTATGCGCAGAATTGCTCGGTGTGCCACGGCGATACCGGCCTCGGCGATGGCCCGGCGGGTGTCGGCATGTCGCCGGCGCCGGCCAATCTGCGTGAGGCGGCGCGGATGGATCACCTGAGCCTGTACGCGATTTACAGCACCCTCGGCCAAGGCGTCGAAGGTACCGACATGCCAGCGTTCGCCGATCAGCTCGACGATCGCCAGCGTTGGGATCTGGCCACTTACATTGCCGGCTTCAGCGCCGATGCAGCGGCCGCTCAATCCGAGAAAACCTACAACATCGCCGATCTGGCGCGCCAGACCCCGGCCGAAGTGCAGGGCGCTGAAGGCCCGCAAGCGGCGGCGACTTTCCGTGCGCAGCGAGCGCAACCGCCGCAGGTCAAACGCGGCCCGGCGCAGTTGCTCGACTACACCGCAGCGACGCTGGACAAGAGCCTGGCGGCGTACCGCGCCGGTGAACACGATCAGGCTTACGACCTGTCGGTGGCGGCGTATCTGGAAGGTTTCGAGCTGGTTGAGAGTTCGCTGGATAACGTCGACGCCAACGTACGCAAGGACACTGAAAAATCGCTGATGGCTTACCGTCAGTCGTTGCAGGACGGCTTGCCGGTTGCACTGGCCGAGCAGCGTCTGGACGCGGCCAAGGCCAAGTTGAAAGAGTCTGCCGGGTTGCTCGGCAGCGATGGTTTGAGCTGGTCACTGAGCTACATCTCCGGTTTGCTGATTCTGCTGCGCGAAGGCCTGGAAGCGATTCTGGTACTGGCGGCGATTCTGGCGTTCCTGCGCAACACCGGCCAGCAGTCGGCGGTGCGCAGCGTCAACGTCGGTTGGGGCTTGGCGCTGCTGGCCGGCCTCGGCACCTGGGCGTTGGCGGCTTACGTGATCGATGTCAGCGGTTCGCAGCGTGAATTGCTCGAGGGCGCGACGGCGCTGTTCGCCAGCGTCATGGTGCTGTGGCTGGGCGTGTGGATGCACGATCGTCGCCACGCCGCAGCCTGGCAGGATTACATCAAGAGCAGTCTGGTCGGCGGTGGCGGGCGGTTTGGTTTTGCGATCCTCGCGTTCTTCTCGGTGTATCGCGAGTTGTTCGAAGTGATCCTGTTTTACGAAACCCTGTGGTTGCAGGCAGGTCCTGCCGGGCATGACGCGGTACTCGCCGGTGGTGCGACGGCACTGGTGCTGCTGGTCGGTCTGGCGTGGGTGATCCTGCGCGGTTCGGCGAAACTGCCGCTGACGTTGTTCTTCAGCATCAACGCGGCGCTGCTCTGCGCGCTGTCGGTGGTGTTCGCCGGGCATGGCGTCAAGGCGTTGCAGGAAGCCGGGATCTTCGGCACGCGGCCGGTGGCGTTCTTTGAGTTTGACTGGCTGGGGATTCATGCCGATGCGTATTCGTTGACGGCGCAAGCGGTGGCGATTCTGGCGATTGTTGTGTTGTATGGGCGTAGTTGGGTGGCTGAGAAGAAGCGGATTTCGGCTGCTTGATTGGGTGATCCCTTAAAAGATCGCAGCCTTCGGCAGCTCCTACAGGGGCCGCGTATGTCGCAATATTGCGGCGCGACGCGCACTCTGTAGGAGCTGCCGCAGGCTGCGATCTTTTGCTTTATGAGGTAAACAAAATGCGTGTATGGATCGATGCCGACGCCTGCCCACGGGCGGCGAAGGATCTGGTGGTGAAGTTTGCGCTCAAGCGCCAGTACGAAGTGGTGCTGGTGGCCGGGCAGCCGCAGATCAAGCCGGGGCTGGCCATCGTCAAACTGATCGTGGTGCCGAGCGGCCCGGATGCGGCGGATGATTATCTGGTCGAGCACGCGGTGCCGGGGGAGCTGGTGATTTGCAGCGATATCCCGCTGGCCGATCGGCTGGTGAAGAAGGGCGTGGCGGCGCTGGATCCGCGCGGCAAGGAATTCGATGCGCAGAACATGGGCGAGCGATTGGCGGTGCGCAATCTGTTCACCGATCTGCGCGAACAAGGCCAGATGAGCGGCGGCCCGGCGCCATTCGGCGATCGTGAGAAGCAGGCGTTTGCCAATGCGCTGGACCGGATTCTCACCCGACTGGCGCGCAAGCCCTGAGCCCAACACAACTTCCTTGTAGGAGTGAGCCTGCTCGCGATAGCGGTCGATCATTCAACAGATATGTTGCCTGGCACACCGCCATCGCGAGCAGGCTCACTCCTACAATAGACCGTGTCAGGCGTCGTTTTCGTGGGTCAGTTCGAGCACGCGGTCGACCAGTTTGTTGATCCCCGAAGCCGCTTCGCTGATGTTCTGCGCCAGCATATAAGCCGGGGTCGTCACCAGTTTGCGCGCCTTGTCTTCGATGATTTCGGTCACTGCGCAATCTTCATGCGTCGCGCCCATCTTGTTCATCGCCGTGGCCGTGTCGGCGTCATTGCCGATGGTGCAGGTCACGCCCGGGCCGTAGATCTTCGCCGCGAGTGCCGGCGAAATGCACATCAAACCTACTGGTTTGCCCGCTTCGGCAAACGCCTCGGTCAGCGCCAGTACTTCAGGCTGTACGCTGCAGCCGGCGCCTTCGACAGCAAAGTTCGACAGGTTCTTTGCCGCACCAAAACCGCCGGGCACGATCAGCGCATCGAAGTCATTCACGTCGGCTTCGCGGATGTCCTTGATGTTGCCACGGGCAATCCGTGCCGACTCGACCAGCACGTTGCGGGTCTCGGGCATTTCTTCGCCGGTCAGGTGGTTGATCACATGCAATTGCGCGATGTTCGGGGCGAAGCACTGTACCTGCGCGCCGCGTTGATCAAGGCGCAGCAGGGTGATGACGCTTTCATGGATCTCGGCGCCGTCGTACACGCCACTGCCGGACAGGATCACTGCAACTTTTTTGCTCATGGGTTTCTCTCCAGATTCATGGCGCTAAATGTCCACTAAATTGTCGCGCGTTGCCATAGGGTAAACGGGCGGCTACACCTAGGATCTGTTCATACGATTGCGAGCAGGGCGCGTCATGGACTTGATTCTGTATGCAGTGCCGTTTTTCCTCGTGTTGATTGCGCTCGAACTGATCGCCGACCGCTGGCGCGGGGTGAGCAACTATCGCCTCGCCGATGCGGTGAACAGCATCAGCACCGGCGTGTTGTCGACCACCACCGGGCTGCTGACCAAAGGCGTCGGGCTGCTGACCTACGCCTTCGCCCTCGAGCATCTGGCGCTGTTCAAACTGCCAGCGAACAGCGTTTGGGTCTGGATGCTGGCCTTCGTCCTCTACGATTTCTGCTACTACTGGCTGCACCGCATGGGCCATGAACGCAACATCCTCTGGGCCGCGCATTCGGTGCATCACCAGAGCGAGGAGTACAACCTCTCCACCGCGCTGCGCCAGACCAGCACCGGGTTTCTGCTCGGCTGGATTTTCTACTTGCCGATGGCGGTGCTCGGCGTGCCGTTGCTGGTGTTTGTCAGCGTCGCGGCGCTGAACCTGCTCTATCAATTCTGGGTTCACACCCAACACATTCCCAAGCTCGGCTGGTTCGAGTGGTTCTTCGTTACGCCGTCCAATCATCGGGCCCACCATGCACAGAACGCTCTCTACATGGATCGCAACTACGGCGGAGTGTTCATTCTTTGGGAT
This sequence comes from Pseudomonas rustica, assembly GCF_049959085.1. NCBI lineage: Bacteria > Pseudomonadati > Pseudomonadota > Gammaproteobacteria > Pseudomonadales > Pseudomonadaceae > Pseudomonas > Pseudomonas rustica. The sequence continues at coordinate 5,922,112 of NZ_CP188200.1, forward strand.
CGTCTGTTCGGTACGTTTCAGGAAGAGGACGACAACGAGCCGGTGATTTTCGGCGTGACCACGCCGCTGGCGAGCTGGAATCCGTTGTGGGCCAACCTGCAGTTTTATGCGCAATTGTGGGACGACGCGCGTCGGGCCGAGCGCAAGTGGGACAAGCTGCGCATCTGGTTTATGCGCACCGGTTGGCGCCCGGCGGACGTCGCGGCGAAATACCCGATGAGCAAGCCGGATCTGGCGCAGTTCCGCAAATTCGAGGTGCCGCTTGGGCGTCGCCAGCAATGCTACGTGGCGCTGCAGTTTTGCGTGTACATCGCGCTGGGCAGTTATCTGATGAATCTGGAGCGCAGTCTGCCGACCACCGGGTTGTTACTCGGCTGGGGCGCGGTGGCGTTCGGGGTGTTTGCGTTGGGCGTAAGCCTGGAGAATCGCCCGTGGGCATTGAAGGTCGAGCTGTTGCGGCTGGGGTTGAACGTGCCGCTGGTGTGGCTGGCGCCGCTGGTTGGATTGTGGCCGGCCAGCCCGATGATCTGGGCTGGTTTGCTCGGGTACAGCCTGCTCAGCGGCATCGGGCTGTATAACTGCCGTCAGCGCGTTACTCGACTGGCGGTTTAGGTTCAGTGGATTTGGCTGGCTCGGCGAGTTGCAGTTGCTCAGCCTTGGCAGCTTGTTCATCCTCGTAGATCTTCTTCGCCAGACGCGCATTCTTGAAGCGGCGGCGCAGCCACAGGCCAACACCGAGCACCAGCAAGGCGCCAAGCACCCACAGCTCGTACTTCTTGATGCTGCCGAGCATGCCTTCCAGCACCGCGCCGAAGTGGTAAGCCGCAGCCGCCAGCGCGGTCGCCCAGATCGCTGCGCCGATGCCGTTGAGCAGCAGATAACGTCCCGGCGGATAACCCGACAGGCCGATCGCCACCGGCATCACCGTGCGCAAGCCATAAACGAAGCGGAAGCTCAGCACCCAGATGTCCGGGTGCTTGCGAATGTGTTCCAGCGCGCGGTCACCCATCATCTGCCAGCGCGGTTTGCGCGCGAGCAATTTGCGCCCGTGCTTGCGCCCCATGAAGTACCACAGCTGATCACCGGCATAACTGCCGAAGAACGCCACGACCACCACCAGGTTGATGTCCATGTATCCACGGAACGCGAGGAAGCCTGCGAGCACCAGAATGGTTTCGCCTTCGAAGAACGTGCCAAGAAACAAGGCAAAGTAGCCGAAGTCATGCAGAAATTGTTGGAGCATTGTCTGGGTGCTGGCGAAATGAACGCGCAGCCTAACCCTTCGGACACATTCATGAAAGTGTCCAAATGTGTCTCGACGTGAACAATTCCTACAATAAGAATGGAATGCGGCTACGTGCCACAGGCCTCACACAACTGTAATCTGTTCGTCATAATGGCCGTCTATAACTGTCACGCTCGCCCGTTTGCGCGGGCTCAGGAGTCCGCCGTGAGCTTTACCCCTGCCAACCGTCTGTTCCCTGCCACGCGCCTGCGCCGCAACCGCCGCGATGATTTTTCGCGTCGGCTGGTACGGGAAAATGTGCTGACGGTGGATGATCTGATCCTGCCGGTGTTCGTGCTCGACGGTGAGAACCGCCGCGAAGCCGTTGCCTCAATGCCCGGGGTAGAGCGACTGACCATCGATTTGCTGCTCGAAGAGGCGGCCAAGTGGGTTGAACTGGGGATTCCGGCGCTGGCGCTGTTTCCGGTCACACCTCCTGAATTGAAATCCCTCGACGCCGCTGAAGCGTGGAACCCTGAAGGCATCGCCCAGCGCGCCACTCGCGCCTTGCGTGAGCGCTTTCCGGAACTCGGCGTGATCACCGATGTTGCGCTCGACCCGTTCACCACCCACGGTCAGGACGGCATTCTCGACGAAGAAGGCTACGTGCAGAACGACATCACCGTCGACGCACTGGTGCGTCAGGCGTTGTCCCATGCTGGAGCTGGCGCACAGGTGGTGGCGCCGTCGGACATGATGGACGGTCGCATTCAGGCGATTCGCGAAGCGCTGGAAATTGCTGGCCACGTCAATGTGCGGATCATGGCCTACTCGGCCAAGTACGCCAGCGCCTACTACGGCCCGTTCCGCGATGCCGTGGGTTCAGCGTCGAACCTCGGCAAAGCCAACAAAGCCTCTTATCAGATGGATCCGGCCAACAGCGACGAAGCGCTGCACGAAGTCGGTGCAGACTTGTCTGAAGGCGCGGACATGGTCATGGTCAAACCGGGCATGCCGTATCTGGACATTCTTTTCCGGGTAAAAGATGCCTTCAAAGTGCCGACCTTCGTCTATCAGGTTAGTGGCGAATACGCCATGCACATGGCGGCGATCCAGAATGGCTGGTTGAGTGAAGCAGTGATCCTCGAATCACTGACCTCCTTTAAACGTGCCGGTGCAGATGGCATCCTGACTTACTTTGCTGTCCGTGCCGCTCAATTGTTACGAGAGCAGAAATAGCCCTCCCAGGAACATTCGATGAATACCGAAGGACTCACTGAAGTTGCAGTAAAAGAAGCTCAGCCAGTGGTGGAGCAAATCACCGAGACCCCGCCGGAACTGGAGCCAGCGCCACCCGCGCCGGTGGCCGAAACCGCTGTGGCGGTGCCGGCGATCGCCATTCCGGGTCTGGATGACAGCAGCCTGTACATCCACCGCGAGCTCTCGCAACTGCAGTTCAACATCCGCGTGCTGGAACAGGCGCTGGACGAGTCCTATCCGCTGCTGGAGCGTTTGAAGTTCCTGCTGATCTTCTCCAGCAACCTCGACGAATTCTTTGAAATCCGTGTCGCCGGCCTGAAGAAGCAAATCACCTTTGCCCGTGAGCAGGCCGGCGCCGATGGCCTGCAACCGCATCAAGCACTGGCCCGCATCAGCGAACTGGTACACGGCCATGTTGACCGTCAGTACGCGATCCTCAACGACATCCTGCTGCCGGAGCTGGAAAAGCATCAGGTGCGCTTCATCCGTCGCCGCAACTGGACGGTCAAGCTCAAGACCTGGGTACGCCGCTATTTCCGCGACGAGATCGCGCCGATCATCACCCCGATCGGCCTCGACCCGACGCACCCGTTCCCGTTGCTGGTGAACAAGAGCCTCAACTTCATCGTCGAGCTGGAAGGCATCGACGCCTTCGGTCGCGATTCCGGTCTGGCGATCATCCCGGCACCGCGTCTGTTGCCACGGATCATCAAGGTGCCGGAAGAAGTCGGCGGCCCCGGCGACAACTATGTGTTCCTGTCGTCGATGATCCACGCCCACGCCGATGACCTTTTCCAGGGCATGAAGGTTAAGGGTTGCTACCAGTTCCGCCTGACCCGAAACGCCGACCTGGCGCTCGACTCCGAAGACGTCGAAGACCTGGCCCGCGCGCTGCGTGGCGAGTTGTTCTCGCGTCGTTACGGCGATGCGGTGCGTCTGGAAGTCGCTGACACCTGCCCGAAACACCTCTCGGACTACCTGCTCAAGCAGTTCAACCTGAGCGAGAGCGAGCTGTATCAGGTCAATGGCCCGGTCAACCTGACGCGGCTGTTCAGCATCACCGGTCTGGACAGTCATCCAGAGCTGCAATACACGCCGTTCACCCCGCAGATCCCGAAACTGCTGCAGAACAGCGAAAACATTTTCAGCGTGGTCAGCAAGCAGGACATCCTGTTGCTGCACCCGTTCGAGTCGTTCACCCCGGTGGTCGACCTGCTGCGCCAGGCCGCGAAAGACCCGCACGTACTCGCGGTGCGTCAGACCCTGTACCGCTCCGGCGCCAACTCCGAGATCGTCGATGCGCTGGTCGATGCCGCGCGTAACGGCAAGGAAGTCACGGCGGTCATCGAGCTGCGTGCGCGTTTCGACGAAGAATCCAACCTGCAACTGGCCAGCCGTCTGCAAGCGGCCGGCGCGGTGGTGATCTATGGCGTGGTCGGCTTCAAGACCCACGCCAAGATGATGCTGATCCTGCGTCGCGAGGCCGGCGAAATTGTGCGTTACGCGCACCTCGGCACCGGCAACTACCACGCCGGCAACGCCAAGCTGTACACCGACTACAGCTTGCTGACTTCCGACGATGCCTTGTGCGAAGACGTTGGCAAACTGTTCAGCCAGTTGATCGGCATGGGTAAAACCCTGCGCATGAAAAAGCTGCTGCATGCGCCGTTCACGCTGAAGAAGGGCATGCTCGACATGATTGCCCGTGAGACCCAGTTCGCCGTCGAAGGCAAACCGGCGCACATCATCGCCAAGTTCAACTCGCTGACCGATCCGAAGATCATCCGCGCGCTGTACAAGGCCAGCCAGTCCGGCGTGCGCATCGATCTGGTGGTGCGCGGCATGTGCTGCCTGCGTCCGGGGATTGCCGGGGTTTCGCACAACATCCATGTGCGCTCGATCATCGGCCGCTTCCTCGAGCACACGCGGGTGTTCTACTTCCTCAACGGCGGCGACGAACAGATGTTCCTCTCCAGCGCCGACTGGATGGAGCGCAACCTCGACAAACGCGTCGAGACTTGCTTCCCGGTGGAAGGCAAAAAGCTGCTGACCCGCGTGAAGAAAGAGCTGGAGCTGTATTTGACTGACAACACTCATAGCTGGAGTCTGCAGTCGGATGGCCGTTACATCCGCAACACGCCGACCGGGAACCAGAACCCGAGGAGTGCGCAGGCGACGTTGCTGGAGCGGTTGGGTAGCCCGATTTTGCCGGTGAGCAGCTAAGGCCAAAGGCAAGAGCCCCTCATCTCAAACCAAACCCAATAAAAAAGGCGATCCCCGCGGATCGCCTTTTTCATACCTGTCATCCACACACCTGTAGGAGCTGCCGAAGGCTGCGATCTTTTGACGTTGATCGTAAAAAACCAGATCAAAAGATCGCAGCCTGCGGCAGCTCCTACAGTGGAGATTTGCGGTGTGTCAGTGGACGGTGAGGACGATGCCCACCCGTGCGCGGGCGGGTAATCAGAACCCGAGGAGTGCGCAGGCGACGTTGTTGGAGCGGTTGGGTAGTCCGATTTTGCCGGTTAGCAGCTAAAAGCCCCTCACCCTAGCCCTCCCGAAACGTCGGACCGCCCGGAGGGAGAGGGGACTGACCGAGGTGTCTTACGCTATACGCCGACCTGAACAGCCGAGTCGAACTCAGGTTTGAAAATCATACAAGTCGGCTCCCTCTCCCTCGGGAGAGGGCTGGGGTGAGGGGCAGGCCCACCCCCAACCTCAAGCCAAACCCAATAAAAAAGGCGATCCCAGCGGATCGCCTTTTTTGTACTTGATACACACCTGTAGGAGCTGCCGAAGGCTGCGATCTTTTGATCTTGATCCTGTAGAAACAAGATCAAAAGATCGCAGCCTGCGGCAGCTCCTACACGGAGATTTGCGGTGTGTCAGTGGACGGTGAGGACGATGCCCACTCGCGTCAGCCAATCGGCTTCGAGGCCAAAATCTGCCTGAGTCAGCTGATTTTCATCCAGCCAGTTCTCCGGGAATTCCACGTCCAGGGTGTCGCCCTTGGCGTGCAGCACCACCTGCGGCATCGCCTGTGTGCCACGGATGTGGTGGAACAGAATCGCGAAACGCAGCAGCACGCACAGGCGAATCAGCTTGGCGCCGTCGTCACCGAAATCGGCAAACTTGTCCTTGGGAATGTTGCGGCGATGGCCGCGCACCAGCAGGGCGAGCATCTGTTGGTCTTCGCGGGAGAAACCGGCGAGGTCCGAGTGCTCAATCAAATAAGCGCCGTGCTTGTGGTAGTGATAGTGCGCGATGTCGAGACCGACTTCGTGCACTTTCGCCGCCCAGCCCAGCAGTTCGCGCCAAATGCCGTCGTCCAGCTCCCAGTCCACCGCGACCTGATCAAACGCGTGCAGGGCTTTGCGTTCAACCCGTGCCGCTTGTTCGACATCAACGTGATAGCGCTCCATCAGCGAAGTGAGGGTGCGTTCGCGCACGTCTTCGTGATGATGGCGGCCGAGCAGGTCATACAGCACGCCTTCACGCAGCGCGCCTTCGCAGTGATCCATGCGTTGCAGTTCAAGCGCATCAAAAATTGCTTCGAGAATCGCCAGACCCGCCGGGAAAATCGCCCGACGATCCGGCTTGATGCCTTCAAAATCGATCTTGTCGGCATCTCCCAGTTTGAACAGGCGACGCTTGAGCCAGGCCAGCCCTTCAGCATTCACCTCGCCGGTGCCATGCCCGCCAGCCTTCAACGCGAGGCCGATGGCGCGGATGGTGCCGGAGGAGCCGATGGCTTCATCCCAGGTCAGGCGATGCAGAGCGTGCTCGATGCTCATGATCTCCAGCCGCGCCGCCGTGTACGCTTGGGCGTAACGGGCCGGGGTGATCTTGCCGTCCTTGAAGTAGCGCTGGGTGAAGCTGACGCAGCCCATTTGCAGGCTTTCGCGCAGCAACGGTTCGAAGCGCTGGCCGATGATGAATTCGGTACTGCCGCCGCCGATGTCGGCGACCAGACGTTTGCCCGGGGTGTCGGCGAGGGTGTGCGACACACCCAGATAAATCAGCCGGGCTTCTTCACGGCCGGAGATGACTTCAACCGGATGGCCGAGGATTTCTTCGGCGCGGTGGATGAATTCGAGGCGGTTGCGCGCTTCACGCAAGGCGTTGGTGCCGACGATACGCACGGCGCCGAGCGGCATACCGTTGATCAGTTGGGCAAAACGCTTGAGGCAATCGAGGCCTCGCTGCATCGATTCTTCGTTGAGCTTGCGCTCATCGTCGATGCCGGCGGCCAGTTGCACCTTCTCGCCGAGGCGCTCAAGGATGCGGATTTCGCCGTTCTGGGCCTTGGCCACGACCATGTGAAAGCTGTTGGAGCCCAGGTCGATTGCGGCGATCAGGGACAAATTCTTGGCTTTGGATTGCGGCATGGTCAGGGGGTCTCGGTCGATAACCTCGACATCGTGCCACGATCAACGGCTGCCGCCAACGCACAGAGATCAAGGTTGATGCTGTAGATGGCTGATCGGATGCTGATCCGGGAATAGTGATTGCTGGGTTAGTTGATACAAAGAGTGACTTTATAAGCGGAATGTTTTCCTACGGCATATAAAGCTTTTTACCTAGGCGCTGTAGAACTTTTTCGGCAAGTGTTAATAACCTCTTCCTTCGCCATGTAAGTGCAATTTCCTACTGGCTTTGACACCGTGTCTTCTTCTTATTCGTAGGCAATGTCCTCAGACTGTGTAAGTCGGGTATGAGTGCTGGCGGTTGCCCGCTCGTACTCTTTTACAGGGATGAAAACTTCAATTGTGTTGAAGTCAATAAGCGTCAGGTGGACAAGTTATGAAAACAATAAGTGCTTTAATGGCGGCTGCAGTGATTGCCAGCGTTTCAATCAATGCTCAGGCGGCTATTGATCTACGGGTCAAGGGCACGATCGTGCCGGCCAGTTGTGTGCCGTTTCTGGAGGGCGGCGGCGTTGTCGATTATGGCAACATCGCGGCTGAAGATTTGAACCAGACTTCCTACACCGTGCTAGAGAAGAAGGAGCTCGTCTTCAACATCAACTGCCGGTCGCACACCAAGGTTGGGCTGAAGGCGCAGGACGGCAAAGGATTCAGTCAGGTTGCAGGCATTCTCGCCGCCACCATCGGCGCCGACTACACCGATAACTACAACTACGGTCTGGGTGCCACAGCGGATGGTGAGAATATTGGTGGTTACGCCGTTAACCTCAAGCCGGGCAGTTTCTACGCCTCCGGTACGCCAGTCAAAGTCATTACCTCGCTGGACAAAGGCACCAGCTGGATCGAAACAGCTACCGGTGCGGTCGGGCAAAACGACAATCTGGGGTCGTGGTCGCGCACCGTCGGATTGATCGTCCCTGTCTCTTTCATCACCCTGAGTGGAGTGATGGAAGTACAGGCGGTCATCAACAAAGCGTCAGAACTAACCATCAATAATGATGTGCCTCTGGATGGGTTGGCCACTTTTGAACTCAGTTATCTCTGATTGCTTTTGATGTGTTTGACATGTTGCTCCCTCAGAGTGACATGTCGCACATGTTGTTACTTTTTAACTGACTGATTGCAAGTTTCTTGTCGCGAAGTTTATTTGCTCGTGAGGGTTTGGTGTGGCTGAAATAATGTTTTCAATAAGAATAGTGTCCGTTGCCTTCATTATGTTGTTTTTTGTTGCAATTACTTCGGTGCGCGCCGACGGCATGGTGCCGGAAACGACCGTGGTCATTCTTAATGAAGAGGACGGTGAAACCACCATCAATATAAAAAATACCGATGCGACGCCAGCCTTGTTGTACTCATCGATCGAGAACCTCCCGGAAGATCCCGAGTTTCTCGCGCTGGTAACCCCGCCAATCACCCGGGTAGAAGCCTCGGACAAACAATTGGTGCGGGTGATCGGGCAGTTCTCCGAACCGCTGAAAACCCAGCGCCTCAAACGCATCATTTTCGAAGGCGTACCGCCGAGAAAACCCGCAGACACGGCATCCGTCGGCGTGACGATCCGGCAGAACCTGCCGCTGATCATTCATCCGCGGGGCCTGGCGAAAAATCCCACACCGTGGACGCTGCTTGAGTGGTCGTTAGTGGGCGATGTCCTGCAAGTGCGCAATGAAAGCCCCTACGTCGTGCGGCTATCCCAAGAGGTCGTGCTGACCCCGCAGAATCACGTCGCTGATATCGGTCGAACCTACGTGCTGCCGGGCGAAGTCCTGCAGCGCAAGCTTGATAAACAGCCGCAATCGGCCACGGGAGTCACGTTTTACCCGGCAACGGTTTATGGCTTTACCGTCGACAGCTACGACGCTCGCCTCAATGTCCAAGGGCCTTGAAGCATGGCCAGCGGGGTTGCCCGAGCGGTGTGTCTGGCGGCGCTCGGTGTGTGTGAGCACGTACTCGCTGCGCAACCCCGGACGGTGGAGTTCGACACCGATGTACTCGGCAGTCGCGGCATCGACCCGGCCATGGCCGAATACTTTCGGCTGGCTCCGCGTTTTAGCGAGGGCCGGCGCGTGGTGACACTGTTCGTCAATGGCCGTCAGCAGGGCTGGGCCGAGGCGCAGTTCGATACCGCCGGTGAGCTGTGTTTCACCCAAAGCCTGTTGGACAAGGCTGGATTGCGCAGCCTCGATAAAAGCATCACCGACAGCCAGGGTTGTCTTGCTTTCCAGGCGCATTACCCACAGACACAAGTGACTTTGCGGCCGAATCAACAAGAAGTGCTGCTGCTGGTGCCAACCCATGCGCTGGCCGATGTGGCGCAAACGACCACGAATTTCACCCGTGGCGGCAGCGCCGGGATGTTCAGCTACGACTTGCTCGGACTGGATAACGCGTCTTCGGCCGGCAGCAGTCGCTACATATCGGCCTCCACGCTGGCCGGTTTCAACACGGCCGACTGGATCGTACGCAGTCGTCAGCAGTGGAATTCCGGGCAGCAGACTGGCGGCGTCGAACACCTCTACAGCTATGCCCAGCGCGATCTGCAACGGCTGGATTCAACGTTGCAATTGGGCCAGATCAACACCAGCAGTCCACTGTTTGCCGGTGTGCCCATCACTGGCGCGCAGTTTTTTCCAGCCCAGAGCGCTGTGCGGCCAAGCGAATCCAGCGCCACAGTCGATGGCATCGCCAGCAGCCCATCGCGCATCGAAGTTCGCCAGTCCGGCGCGCTGATCTACAGCACATGGGTGCCACCAGGGCCGTTCAGCCTGAACGGTTTTGCTTTGCTCAACGGCAGCGATGATCTACAGGTGAAGGTCATTGGTGAGGACGGCGCGACAAGGGAGTTTGCGTTACCAGTCTCGGCGTTCCATCAAATCACCCAGGCCCGACCCGGCTATCACCTGGCGGTGGGAACCCTGCGTTCGCGAGCGGATGAACAGATCGACAATCAAACCGTCGCCACGCTCAGCGGCAGTTTGAGCTTGGGGCCAACGTCGCTGCTCAGCAGCGGCCTGATGACAACGCCAAATTATCAGGCGAGCGGCTGGGGCATCGATACCCGCCTGTTTCAGCACGCTGACCTGCGTTGGCGCGCAGTTTTAGCCCGACAGGCCGACACCGATTCGCAGGGAATGCAGCAAAGCCTTTCCATATCGAGTGCATTTTTCGAACGGGCCAGTTTCGGCCTCAGCGCCACACTGCGCAGCGAGCAATACCGCGATGTGCTCGATAACCAGGCCTACAGCGCCGATCAATTGCAGCAGCGCTTCGCCAATCAATTCAGCGCGACGCTAGGTTGGGCGGATCCGCGGTGGGGCGGGTTCAGCGCTGCAATCAGCCGCAGCGCCTTGCACAACGGCGAGCACCGGCAACGCTTGAGCGGTTCGTGGGGCAAGGGATTCAAGCACGCCAGCGTGTCGTTCAACATCGAAGCCGAATCGAACGCGACGGCAATGCACCTGAGCATCGGCATTCCCCTCGGCGGCTCGCGCCAGTTGCGCACCTATGCCAGCCACCGCGATACGCAAACGACGCTGGGCTCGGCGCTGAGCGAGCAAGTCAACGACACGGTGAGTTATCGCTTGGGCGTCGACGGCATCGGCGAGGCGCGCGGTTCGCGGCTGAACGCCAGCGTCGGCCTGCTTCCGCGCTATGCCCAAGTCGGGCTTGGCGTGAACCGCGACGCGGCGAGCAACAGTTACATGGGCCAGCTCAAGGGAGGCATCGCTGTGCACGAGGACGGCGTGACGTTTTCCCCTTATGCCATTCAAGACACCTTCGGCATCGCTTCCGTGGGAAATCTTTCGGGGGTGCAGTTAACGACGCCGTCAGGCCCGGTGTGGACGGACGGCGACGGGCGCGCGGTGATTCCCGGGCTGTCGGCGTACAGCCAAAGCCGCGTGCAAGTGATGACCCGGACGTTGCCGCGCCGGGTCGATCTGATCAATGGTTTCAAAGAAGTGCAGGCCGGACGCGGCTCATTCAATACGCTGGATTTCGAAGTGATCAGCGTGCGTCGTGTGCTGTTGCAAATTGTCGATGAGCAAGGACTGCCCATCAGCCGAGGCGCGTCGGTGTTGACGGCGCAGGGACAATTACTCGGTTCAGTCGTTGAGGGCGGCAAAGCGTTTTTGAGTGATGTGCAGGGCGCGCAGACGTTGCACGTTCAGCTCGCCGACAACCGCCGCTGCGAACTGCAACTGGAACCGCCGCCCGACACTCACAGCGACCAATTGTATGAAGCCATGGAGGGCGTTTGCCATGCGCGCTAAATCAGCCGTCGCGCTAATCATCTATCTGCTGATGACACCGATTTTCGCCGCTGACTGCGAATCACGCTTGAGCCAGTCCGAAGTTGATTACGGCCAATTACATCGCGGCGCATTCCCCGACCAACCTCTCGGCCAACATTGGGTAAATCTGGACACTCACCGACTCACCTTGACGGTGATCTGCCAGACGCCAACGTCAATCAAACTGCGCTTCAACGGCACCAGCGCGGGCCCGAATGTCTTTCGGCTAGGCCAACAGGGCCAATTCAGCCTGCGCATCAGCGACGCGGTAATAGACGGCAGCGCGGCGATGCTGACCCGCGATACCGACCCTCAACCACGCGCGGAACAGTTATTCGATGCGGCGCAAACCATTCAATCGCCGCGCGCCCGACACTTCACCGCGCAGATCGACGTTCAGGCGCAGCTGGACACCCGCCAGTTGCAGATCCACGACGAAACCCTGTTCGAAGCCGCCGGCACATTCGAGTTGCTGCACGACTGAATGCTCAGCCCGCGTGCTCCACCGTGCCGATAAAGTTGGCCAGTTCCGCCGTCTGCGGATTGGCAAACAACAGCTTCGGATCGCCCACTTCATGCACCTTGCCGTGGTGCATGAATACCAGTTTGTCGCCGACTTCGCGGGCAAAGCGCATCTCGTGAGTGACCATAATCAGCGTCATGCCTTCCTTGGCCAATTGCCGAACGACGCTGAGCACTTCGTTGACCAGTTCCGGATCGAGTGCAGAAGTAATCTCATCACAGAGCAAGACCTTCGGCGACATCGCCAATGCCCGGGCAATCGCCACGCGCTGCTGTTGGCCGCCGGACAGTCGATCCGGAAAGGCATCAAATTTTTCCCCGAGGCCCACGCGTTCGAGCATCTCTCTCGCCAGTTCCGCCGCTTTGGCTTTCGGCACTTTTTGCACCACTTGCGGCGCGAGCATCACGTTCTCACCGACGGTCAGGTGCGGGAACAGATTGAACTGCTGAAAGACCATGCCGACTTTCTGCCGCAGGCTGCGCAGGTCGGCGCGGGCGGCGTCGAGGTATTCGCCGTCGACTTCGATCACGCCGTCGTTGATCGATTCCAGACCATTAAGCGTGCGCAGCAGGGTGGATTTGCCCGAGCCGCTGCGGCCGATGATCGCCACCACCTGGCCTTCTTCGACGCTGAGGTCGATGCCTTTGAGCACGTGGTGATCGCCGTAGTATTTATGCAGGGCGGAAATTCTAAGCAGAGGCATGCAGTCTCCTTTCCAGGTAGCGCGCACTGAGGGACAAGGGGTAGCAGAGCAGGAAATAGCCGAGGGCGACGAGGCCGTAGACCATGAACGGTTCAAACGTGGCGTTGGCGAGCATGCCGCCGGTCTTGGTCAATTCGGTGAAGCCGATGATCGAAGTCACGGCGGTGCCTTTGACCACTTGCACCGAGAAACCCACAGTCGGCGCCACGGCAATGCGCAGCGCTTGCGGCAGGATCACGTAGCGCAGTTGCTCCAAAGGATTGAGCGCGAGACTCGCCGAGGCTTCCCACTGGCCATGCGCGATCGACTCGACGCAACCGCGCCAGATCTCCGCCAGATAGGCGCTGGTGAACAAGGTCAGGGCAATCGCTGCGGCCATCCACGGCGAGATTTCGATCCCGGCCAAGGCCACGCCGAAGAACACCAGAAACAGCTGCATCAATAGCGGCGTGCCCTGGAACAGCTCGATCCAAGTGCGGGCGATGTTGCTCGACAGAGGGTTTTTCGAGATGCGCATGATCAGGATCAGCAGCCCGACGAGGCCGCCGCCGATAAACGCCACCAGCGACAATGCCAGCGTCCATTGCAGGCCGATCAGCAGGTTGCGCAGGATGTCCCAGAAGGTGAAATCGCTCATGCGCGGCCCCCGCTTCGGCTGATGTAACGACGGCCGATCCAGTTGAGTAACTGGCGAATCAGCAGCGCCATGCACAGGTAGATCAACGTGGTCAGCGCATAGGTTTCAAAGGCGCGGAAGTTGCGCGATTGAATGAAGTTGGCAGCGAAGCTCAACTCTTCGGTGGCGATCTGCGAACACACCGCCGAACCGAGCATGACAATGATGATTTGGCTGCTTAGCGCCGGCCAGACCTTGCCCAGCGCCGGCAGCAGCACCACATGGCGGAACGCTTCAAAACGCGTCATTGCCAGTGCCGCTGCGGCTTCCAGCTGCCCGCGCGGAATCGCCTGAATGCCGGCGCGGATGATCTCGGTCGAATAGGCACCGAGGTTGATCACCATCGCCAGCACCGCCGCTTGCCACTCGGAAATCTGCACGCCCAACGACGGCAGGCCGAAGAAGATGAAGAACAACTGCACCAGAAACGGCGTATTGCGGATCAACTCGACGTAGACGCCAAAGATTGCCGAGAACGGGCGGATGTTCCACGCCCGCACCAACGCCCCGACAATGCCCATGCCAACCCCGAGCAGCGCGCCGATGGCCGTCAGCTCAAGGGTGAACAGCGCGCCGCGCAGCAGCAGGTCGGTGTTTTGCACCACCGGCATGAAATCGAACTGATAAGCCATGAAGGTCTCCCGCGTAGTCGATCAGAGATCGGCCGGCAGCGGCTCTTTCAGCCAGGTCTGCGAATTCTTTTCCAGCGCGCCGTCAGCCTTGGCGCTGGTCAGGATGTCGTTGACCTTGGCCAGCAGCGCCGCTTCGTTCTTGTTTACGCCGACGTAAACCGGCGAATCCTTGAGCTTCACTTTCAGCGCCGGCACGCGTTTCGGGTTCTTCTCGCTGATCGCGACCATCACCACGTTGCCGCTGGCGATCAGGTCGACCTGCCCGGCGAGGTAGGCGGCAATGGTCGAGTTGTTGTCTTCGAAGCGCTTGATGGTCACGCCTTCGGGGGCGACCTTGGTCAGTTCGATATCTTCGATGGCGCCACGGGTGACGCTGATGGTTTTGCCTTTGAGGTCGTCGAGGTTGTTGATGGCGGCATCTGGCGGGCCGAACACCGCGAGGTAGAACGGTGCGTAGGCGCGGGAGAAGTCGATGACTTTCTCGCGCTCGGGGTTTTTGCCGAGGCTGGAAATCACCAGATCGACTTTGCCGGTGGTGAGAAACGGGATGCGGTTGGTGCTGTTGACCGGGGTCAGCTCGAGTTTGACCTTGAGCTGGTCGGCCAGCAGTTTTGCCGTGTCGATGTCGAGGCCACGAGGTTTCATGTCCGGGCCGACCGAGCCGAACGGCGGGAAGTCTTGCGGCACGGCAACTTTCAGCGTGCCGCGTTTGACCACGTCATCGAGACCGTCGGCGTGAGCAGGTATCTGGCTGAGCAGCAGGCTGGAAAACAGGGCGGCGAGGAGGGCGCTGTAACGCTTGGTCATGGACAATCTCCGGATCGGCGGGAAGTGATTTCTGCGATCGGACAGAGCATGCGCCGTGCCAATACGTGGCTGTCGTCGCGGCAGGCCGCGGTTTCAGCGGCTTTGTTCGGTCTTACTGGTCTGAACAGTCAGGTTGTTTTTCGCACTGCGATAGCGCATCGGTCGCGATCACCGAACCCCGCTGGGGCATGACTTGCCGGACTCGGCGAATAGCTTTACAACTAGCCGCACATTGGCCTGACGCGTCTGAAAAACCATGAATTCGATTTCCCGTGCAGTACCCGAAGTGGCGCTGCAAGCGATCCGCAAACTGATCACCGAGCAGGGTTTCGGCGCCGGCGATGCCTTGCCGTCGCAACGCGATCTGGCGTTGCAACTGGGGGTGAGCCGGGCGTCGTTGCGCGAGGCGTTATCGTCGCTGAGCGCGTTGGGCGTGGTCAGCATTCAGCCGGGCAAAGGCGTGTTCGTGCAGGCGCCGGTGGAGCTGTCGTCGGGCGAGAACGCGCCGGGCTGGTCATTCGCTGCGCAGGCGTCGCCGCTGGATATCTTTCAGTTGCGTTATGCGCTGGAAGGCTTTGCCGCCGGGTTGGCGGCAGTGACGTTGAGCACGTTTGATCTTGATGCGCTGGAAGACAATGTTGCGGCGATGCGCGAGCAATTGAAGGCCGGCGACTTTGAGGCGGCAGCGAAACTCGACTTCGAATTCCACCGGCGCATCCTCCTGGCCAGCGGCAATCAGGCGATGCTGAGCATCCTCACCGCCAGCGCCGAGATGTTCCTCGAGAGCCAGAAACTACCGTTCATCCGTGCCGAACGCGCCCTGGAAACCTGGCAGGAACACCGCAAAATCCTTCGCGCCCTCGCTCGCCGGGCCTCGGCTGCCGCGCAAAAAGCCATGCAGGAGCACGTGCGCAATGCCGCGCTGCGCACCGGAATCGCCTTCATCGCTCCCGCTACCGCGTGACTTGAGCTATACCCAAACTCATCGAGTGCCATAGCAAGACTCAATCATCTGCGGCTTCCTGAACAGGGGAAGGGCGGCTATGATGGGCCACGTTTTTTTGCTTACAACCTGGAGAATTCCATGAGCAGCGATCTTATCAAACACGTTAGCGACGCTAGCTTCGAAGCCGACGTACTCAAGGCCGAAGGCGCTGTCCTGGTCGATTACTGGGCTGAATGGTGCGGTCCTTGCAAAATGATCGCTCCGGTTCTGGACGAGATTGCCGAGACTTATAAAGGCAAGCTGACCGTTGCCAAACTGAACATCGACGAAAACCAGGAAACCCCGGCCAAGCACGGCGTGCGTGGTATCCCGACGCTGATGCTGTTCAAGAACGGCAACGTTGAAGCGACCAAAGTCGGCGCGCTGTCGAAGTCGCAGCTGGCAGCTTTCCTCGACGCCAACATCTAAGCGTCGCTGTAAAGTGCATTAAAAAAAGCCTCGCAAATTGCGGGGCTTTTTGCGTATTCAGGGCTAGACGCTCAGAAACTCAGGTGGTACATTCGGCCCCGCAGTGGTTTCTCCACTGCCCCCTGCTAGCCGTCGCCGACGCACTCCTTTTCGAATAAGTACGCGATCCTGTCGCCTTCTCTGCGGCGCGGCCTCATTAAGCCAAAAGCTTAATTTCCCCCCCTCCATAAATGATTACGTCATTCCTATATGAATCTGACTGAACTCAAGCAAAAGCCGATTACCGAACTGCTCGAATTGGCCGAACAGATGGGCATAGAAAATATGGCCCGTTCGCGCAAGCAGGACGTGATTTTCTCCCTGCTGAAAAAGCACGCTAAAAGCGGCGAGGAAATCTCCGGTGATGGCGTGCTGGAGATTCTCCAGGACGGCTTCGGCTTCCTGCGCTCCGCTGACGCTTCCTATCTCGCCGGCCCAGACGACATTTACGTCTCGCCGAGCCAGATCCGCCGTTTCAACTTGCGCACCGGTGACACCATCGTTGGCAAGATTCGCCCTCCGAAGGAAGGCGAGCGGTATTTCGCACTGCTCAAGGTCGACACGATCAACTTCGATCGTCCGGAGAACGCGAAAAACAAGATTCTCTTCGAGAACCTGACCCCGCTGTTCCCGACCGTGCGCATGAAGATGGAAGCCGGTAACGGTTCCACCGAAGACTTGACCGGTCGTGTGATCGACCTGTGCGCCCCGATCGGCAAAGGCCAGCGTGGTCTGATCGTTGCACCGCCGAAAGCCGGTAAAACGATCATGCTGCAAAACATCGCAGCGAACATCGCCCGTAACAACCCTGAAGTTCACCTGATCGTGTTGCTGATCGACGAGCGTCCGGAAGAAGTAACCGAAATGCAGCGCACCGTGCGCGGCGAAGTGGTTGCCTCGACCTTCGACGAGCCGCCGACCCGTCACGTACAGGTAGCTGAAATGGTGATCGAGAAGGCCAAGCGCCTGGTCGAACACAAGAAAGACGTGGTGATCCTGCTCGACTCCATCACCCGTCTGGCCCGTGCCTACAACACCGTGATCCCGAGCTCCGGCAAGGTATTGACCGGTGGTGTCGATGCTCACGCCCTCGAGAAGCCAAAGCGTTTCTTCGGTGCGGCACGTAACATCGAAGAAGGCGGCTCGCTGACCATTATCGCCACCGCGCTGGTTGAAACCGGCTCGAAAATGGACGAAGTGATCTACGAAGAGTTCAAGGGTACCGGCAACATGGAACTGCCTCTGGATCGCAAGATCGCCGAGAAGCGCGTGTTCCCTGCGATCAACATCAACCGCTCCGGCACCCGCCGCGAAGAGTTGCTGACCGCCGACGACGAACTGCAGCGCATGTGGATTCTGCGCAAGCTGCTGCACCCGATGGACGAAGTCGCAGCGATCGAGTTCCTGGTCGACAAGCTGAAAACGACCAAGACCAACGACGAGTTCTTCCTGTCGATGAAGCGCAAGTAACATCGCAGATTGAGCCGATAAAAATGGCGTCCCTACGGGGGCGCCATTTTTTTGCCCGTATTTTGTCCGGGCGAAGGGACGATGGCGATCTGGTAAGGTCTGTGCCTTGCAGAATGAGCAGCAACGTACGAGACCGTTTCCGCGTAAGAGAATCAGGCTGTACAAATAATAACCAACTGATTGGCATTCAAGATTTATGAGCACACTCGCTTATCGAAGGGATATCGACGGCTTGCGGGCCGTTGCGGTCATCGCCGTGGTTCTTTTCCACTTTGGCGTCCCGGGGTTTACCGGCGGTTTTGTCGGCGTAGACGTGTTCTTCGTGATTTCCGGCTACCTCATCACCTCGATCATCTGGAATCAGCGTCAGGCCGGGCGTTTCAGCTTCGTCGAGTTCTGGGCACGCCGTGCGCGGCGGATTCTGCCGGCGCTGTTTGCGATGATCGTCGCCGTGCTGGCGGTGGGCTGGTTCCTGATGGCGCCCAAGGATTACGAAGAGCTGGGGCGCTCGGTGCGTTATCAGGTGCTGTTCGTCTCGAACATTCTGTTTATGCGTCAGGACGGCTATTTCGACGTCGCGTCCGACCTCAAACCGATGTTGCACACCTGGTCGCTGGCGGTTGAAGAGCAGTTCTACATTCTCTTCCCGCTGCTGCTGGCCGTCATGTCGAGTCGTCTAAAACACTGGCGACTGGCGCTGTTCGCGATTCTGCTGGTGTCCTTCGGCCTGAGCGTGTGGGCGGTCAGCCACCACCCGGAAAAAGCCTTCTTCCTGTTGCCGATGCGCGCCTGGGAACTGCTCGCCGGTGCGATGCTGGCAGTCGCGCCGAAGCAGGCCTGGCGGTTGAAGCCAATGGCTGCGCAACTGCTGAGTTTGCTCGGCATGGGCCTGATCCTGCTGGCGGTGTTCGGTTACGACAAGTCCACGCCATTCCCCGGTGCGGCGGCGTTGCTGCCGGTGCTGGGTGTTGTGTTGCTGATTTTCGCCAACGGTCATCGCGAGACGGTGGTTGGTCAATTGTTGAGCAGTAAGGTGATGGTCGGTTTCGGCCTGATCTCCTATTCCTGGTACCTGTGGCATTGGCCGGTGTTCGTGTTTTCCAGCTATGCCAGCGTCGAAGACACCACTGCGCTCGACAGCGCCGGGTTGATCCTGCTGACGCTGGTGCTGGGTTATCTGTCGTGGAAATTCATCGAAACGCCGTTCCGCGAGCGCCGTTTGCTCGCCGGTCGTCGGCCGATTCTGATTGCCGGCGCCCTCGGTGTGTTGGTGCTGGCGCTGGCCGGGCAAACGCTGCGCTGGACCGATGGCTTGCCGTGGCGCTTGTCCGATCAGGCTCTGCAATATGCCAAGGGCCACGACTGGCGGCCGGAGTTGATGGCGTGTCTGGCGGACGACAAAACACCTGATGACAAACTGTTCTGTCATTACGGCGTGGCCGACGTGCCCGCGCAGGCGCTGGTCTGGGGCGACAGCCACGCCACGGCGCTGATTCCGATATTCGATGACGGCGCGAAAGCCCACGACGTCAGCGTGATTCTCGCCAGTTCACCGGGCTGCATCCCGGTGGAAGGTCTGGAACATGGCCCGGTGTGCGCGCATTTCAATCGCCGGATCGAGCAGGCGTTGAAAGAGAAAACCGTCAGCGATGTGGTGCTGGTCGCGCGCTGGAGTCTGTATGTCTACGGTGCAGCCAATGGCGACCTGGGCCACGTGCTGCGAACTGCGGACGGTCGTTATGATCGCGCCTATGCCGAGCAACGTCTGGCCGACGGTCTGCGTGCGCGGGTTGCGCAGTTGCGTGCCAGCGGCCATCGCGTCTGGCTGGTCAAAGAGGCGCCGTTGCAGCCCTACAGCCCGCCGTATCGCCTGACGCGATTGGCGATGCTCGATCGTTCGGTCGAAGGTGTTGGTCAGCAAGTCGCCATTCACCACGAGCGTCAGGTGTTTATCAGTCAGTTGTTCGCTGAGTTGGCCAAAGACCCGGCGGTGCGCATCGTCGACCCGGCGCCGCGACTGTGTGACGACAAGGGTTTGTGTCACGCCGAGCTCGACGGCTACTCGCTGTACACCGACGACAATCACCTTTCGGAAGTCGGCGCGCGTCTGGTGGCACCGATCATGGAACCGTTGTTCATTAACCTGCAACGCCAGGAAAACCTTGGCAAAGCCCAGACGAATGCAGCCAAGTAAGCAGCGACAGGCTGCCACAGGGCTGCATAGCAGGTAGGATGTACGCCTATTTTGAGGGTGCCATCGTCAATGAAATTCAAGGATCTTCGGGATTTCGTGCAGCAGCTTGAGCAGCGCGGAGAGTTGAAACGCATCCAGATTCCCGTCTCGCCGGTGCTGGAGATGACTGAGGTGTGTGACCGCACGCTGCGGGCCAAGGGCCCGGCGCTGCTGTTCGAAAAGCCCACCGGCTACGACATTCCGGTGCTCGGCAACCTGTTCGGCACGCCCGAGCGGGTGGCCATGGGCATGGGCGCCGAGTCGGTCAGCGAGCTGCGCGAAATCGGCAAGCTGCTGGCGTTCCTCAAGGAGCCGGAGCCGCCGAAGGGCTTGAAAGACGCGTGGTCGAAGCTGCCGATCTTCCGCAAGATCATCTCGATGGCGCCGAAAGTCGTCAAAGACGCGGTGTGCCAGGAAGTGGTCATTGAAGGCGACGACGTCGACCTGGCGATGCTGCCGGTGCAGACCTGCTGGCCCGGCGACGTCGGCCCGCTGATCACCTGGGGCCTGACCGTCACCAAAGGCCCGAACAAGGAACGCCAGAACCTCGGTATCTACCGTCAGCAAGTGATCGGCCGTAACAAGGTGATCATGCGCTGGCTCAGCCACCGTGGCGGCGCGCTGGATTATCGCGAATGGTGCGAGAAGCATCCGGGCCAGCCGTTCCCGGTGTCCGTGGCATTGGGTGCAGATCCCGCGACCATCCTCGGCGCCGTAACACCGGTGCCGGACAGCCTCTCCGAATACGCTTTCGCTGGTCTGCTGCGCGGTAATCGCACCGAATTGGTGAAGTGCCGTGGCAACGACCTGCAAGTGCCGGCCACTGCCGAAATCATCCTCGAAGGCGTGATCCATCCGGGCGAAATGGCCGATGAAGGCCCGTACGGCGACCACACCGGTTACTACAACGAAGTCGACAGCTTCCCGGTGTTCACCGTCGAGCGCATCACCCACCGGATCAAACCGATCTACCACAGCACCTACACCGGCCGTCCGCCAGATGAACCGGCGATTCTCGGTGTGGCGCTGAACGAAGTGTTCGTGCCGATTCTGCAAAAGCAGTTTCCGGAAATCACCGACTTCTACCTGCCGCCGGAAGGCTGTTCGTACCGCATGGCCATCGTGACCATGAAGAAGTCGTATCCGGGGCATGCCAAGCGCGTGATGCTTGGTGTCTGGTCGTTTTTGCGACAGTTCATGTACACCAAGTTCGTTATCGTCACTGACGACGATATCAACGCCCGCGACTGGAACGACGTGATCTGGGCCATCACCACGCGCATGGATCCCAAGCGCGACACGGTGATGATCGATAACACGCCGATCGACTACCTCGACTTCGCCTCGCCGATCTCCGGCCTGGGTTCGAAAATGGGCCTCGATGCCACCCACAAGTGGCCGGGCGAAACCACTCGCGAGTGGGGCCGCGTGATCGTCAAGGACGACGCCGTCACCCAACGGATCGATGCCATCTGGAATCAGTTAGGAATAGATTGATGCGTGTAACCCTGCAGCCCTCCGGAGCAGTGCTCGAGATACAGCCCGGTGAGCGGATTCTCGATGGTGCGCGGCGCCTGGGCTACGAATGCCCGCAAAGCTGCCGCAACGGCAATTGTCACGTGTGTGCGGCGCTGCTGGTTGAAGGCCGCGTCGAACAGGCCGGCAAGGTGCATGACCACGGTGAGTTCTACACTTGCATAGCCGAGCCGCTGGAAGACTGCATCCTGCTGTGGGATGGCGTGCTCGCGCTGGGAGAACTGCCGGTGCGCAGCCTGTCGTGTCAGGTTATTGAATGCCGCGATGTCGGTGGCGACACCTGGCGCGTGCGGCTGCGTGCGCCGGCAGGCAAACCACCGCGCTACCACGCCGGGCAATACTTGATGATCGAACGCGAGAACGGCGAGAAGTCGGCGTTCTCCATGGCTTCGGCACCGCATGGCGGGCGTGATCTGGAAATCCATGTGCTGGCGCGCGAAGCCAGTGCACTGAGCCTGATCGAACAGCTGCAACGCAACGCGATGGTGCGCGTTGAGCTGCCATTCGGTGATACGCATTTGGCCGAGCTGCCGGATGGGCCGCTGGTGCTGGTCGCTGCGGGTACCGGCATGGGCCAGATTCACGCGTTGATCGAACACTGCCGCGCCAATGGCTTCAAACATCCCGTACATCTGTACTGGGGCGTGCGTCGTCCGGAAGATTTCTACGAGATCGAACATTGGGACGAATGGCAGAAGTTGCCTAACCTGTTCCTGCACAAAGTCGTCAGCGATCAATGCGGTTGGGAAGGGCGCTGCGGCATGCTGCACGAAGCGGTTTGTGAAGATTTCCCCGATCTGAAACCGCTGCACGTCTACGCCAGCGGCTCACCGGCCATGGTCTACGGCACCCTCGACGCCTTGGTCGAAGCCGGGATGGACGCCCATCAAATGCGTGCCGACGTGTTTGCCTACGCCCCGCGCTCTTGAGCCGCGCTCCTGATTCGTTATAACTCTCTATATAGCCGATCGGTATTTATGTAATTGCATAAATACCGCTAGGTTATATATCAATCAGGCAATCAATTAAGAACTGTGCCATGGCACTCAAATTGCCTTAAAACATATGTGCCTTATTGTTACAGCGGTGCGTTCTATTAAGTAATTCTTTACCCGCGGGGAGCTGAACGCTATTCGCCATGAGCGCCATTGAAAACGCTTTTCTGAATCTGAATTACCCTCCGCGGCTCGATCTTGGGCCGCAGCTGACGCACGAACAACTTCTCGCTTCCATGCAATCGACCATGGCGCGCCACAAGGGCGGGCCGGTGTGGCTGTTCGCCTACGGTTCGCTGATCTGGCGGCCGGAATGTTCGGCGGTGGAGCGGGTGCGCGGACGCGTGCACGGCTACCATCGCGGCTTGTACCTGTGGTCGCATGAGCACCGCGGTACGCCGGAAATGCCCGGTCTGGTATTTGGTCTGGATCGCGGCGGTTCGTGCAGCGGCTTCGCTTATCGCTTGCCGGAAGACAATCTCGATGCGGCGCTGTATGCGCTATGGAAACGCGAGATGCCGGTGCCGTCCTATCGGCCACACTGGCTCAACTGCCGGCTCGCAGATGGCAGTCAGGTTCAGGCCTTGGGATTTGTCTTGGAGCGGCACCTGCCCAGCTATGCGGGCAACTTGCCGGATCACCTGCTGAGTCAGGTGTTCGAAAGCGCCAGCGGGCGATACGGCACCACTCGCGATTATGTCGAGCAGACCGTACACGCCCTGCGCAGCCACGCCATGCCAGACCGAAATCTGGAGGCGCGGCTCAAGCGCTGTCAGTCACAGTGCGATCAGGCGACCGCTTCGCGACTCTGACTGGCGACTTGCTTGTGCCATAGCGTCGGGGCCAGGAAGGCCATCGCCAGCAGGCACGCGCCGATCAGCAGGACAAAGCCACCGTCCCAGCCGAAATGGTCAACGGTGTAGCCCATCGCCGCACTGGCCGCGACCGAGCCACCGAGATAACCGAACAGACCGGTGAAACCCGCCGCAGTGCCGGCGGCTTTCTTCGGTGCCAGTTCCAGTGCCTGCAAACCGATCAACATCACCGGGCCGTAGATCAGGAAGCCGATCGAGACCAGCGCGATCATGTCGACGGTCGGGTTGCCGGCCGGGTTCAGCCAGTAAACCAGCGTCGCGACAGTCACCAATGCCATGAACACCATGCCGGTCAGGCCACGGTTGCCACGGAAGATCTTGTCCGACATCCAGCCGCAAAGCAGCGTGCCCGGAATACCTGCCCACTCGTAGAAGAAGTAAGCCCATGAGGTTTTATCGACGGTGAAGCCTTTGGCTTCCTTCAGGTACGTCGGCGCCCAGTCCAGCACGCCGTAGCGCAGCAGGTAGACGAAGACGTTGGCCATGGCGATGTACCAGAGCATTTTGTTGCGCAGCACGTATTTGACGAAGATCTCTTTCGCGCTGAATTCGTCTTCGTGGCTGGCGTCGTAGCCTTCCGGGTAATCGTTCTTGTACTTCTCGATCGGCGGCAGGCCGACCGATTGCGGGGTGTCGCGCATGGTGATGAAGGCGAACACTGCCACGCCCAGCGCTACCGCTGCCGGTACGTAGAACGCTGCGTGCCAGTCGTTGAACAGGCCCATGCCGAGCAGGAACAACGGGCCGATCAGGCCACCGCCGACGTTATGCGCCACGTTCCACACGGACACCACGCCGCCGCGTTCTTTCTGCGACCACCAGTGCACCATCGTCCGACCACTCGGCGGCCAGCCCATGCCCTGGGCCCAGCCGTTGATGAACAGCAGAATGAACATCATGGTCACGCTGGACGTCGCCCAAGGCGCGAAACCGAACACGAACATGACGCCCGCCGAAACCAACAGGCCGAACGGCAGGAAGAAGCGTGGGTTGGAACGGTCGGACACCAGGCCCATGAGGAATTTCGACAAGCCATAGGCGATGGCAATCGCCGACATCGCCAGCCCCAGATCGCCACGGCTGTAGCCTTCGTCGATCAAGTACGGCATGGCCAGCGAGAAGTTTTTGCGCAGCAGGTAATAACCCGCGTAGCCAATGAAGATACCGGCGAAGATCTGCCAGCGCAGGCGTCGGTAGGTGCTGTCTATTTGTTCTTCAGGCAATGGAGCCTGATGTGCGGCAGGGCGAAAGAAAGCAAACATTCAAGAGCTCCAGATTTCTTGTTTTGACTGCGGATGCGAATGTTACAGTTTCGTTACCGAAAATAGCACCGGTTCGCATCGGCAAAACAGCGGAAAATGTTGGAAGTCGCACGTTCCTTTACGAACCTGTCGCTCAGCTGTAAGAACAGGGCGTTTTTGTAGCGATCAGCGCGTTGTGTCTTAGACTCGCGCTCAATGAATGACTGACTGCAGAGATGAACCATGGCTCCAAATGTGCGCAGGTTATTGCCGAGGTTGTTGATGGTGGCCGTCGTCACCGTTTCGGTGCTGGTGCTGAGTTTCGCCCACGGTTCTGCCGCATCGGGACTGCGCAACACCACCGTACTGATCGTCCGCCATGCGGAAAAACCGGACGTGGGCCGAGAACTCAACGCCCAGGGCCAACAACGCGCCGCCGCGTACGCCGACTATTTCGCCCCGCTGAAACTGGCTGACGAAACACTCACCCCGCAACGCCTGATCGCCACCGCCGACAGCCCACAAAGCATTCGCCCCCGGCAAACACTGATCCCGCTATCACAACGCCTGCAACTGCCGATCGAACAACCCTTTGCCAATAACGACGTCGACAAACTGGTCAGCCAGTTACGTGACAGCAATCAGGCGAAAACCATCCTCATCGCCTGGCACCACGGCCACATCAACAAACTCATCGGCGCATTCGGCGGCAACGGCCCGGCGCTGATCGGCCAACCGAAATGGCCGGTGGGGGTTTATGACTGGCTGATTGTTTTGCGTTTTGACGACAAGGGGCAGCTGGTGGAGTCGCGTAGCGAGAAGGTGCAGGAGCATTTGATGCCGGGCGACGTGGCGGCGTCGCCCGGCAGTTGATGGGTGTCCGTTTCTTTAGTTAGCGAACCTGCACCACAACCTTGCCCACAGCCTTACGCTGCCCAAGGTCATTGATCGCCTGCGCCGCATTGCTCAGCGGATACACCTGCGACACCAACGGTTTCAACTTGCCCTCGGCAAACCAGCCGAACAGTTGCTGAAAGTTCGCCGCGTTGTCCTGCGGCTGGCGTTGAGCGAAGGAGCCCCAGAACACGCCGAGTACCGCCGCGCCTTTGAGCAGGGCGAGGTTGACTGGCAGCTCGGGGATGCGCCCGCTGGCGAAGCCGACCACCAGCAGGCGGCCGTTCCAGGCGATGGCGCGGATGGCTTGGTCGAACAGATCGCCGCCAACCGGATCGTAGATCACGTCGGCGCCCTGGCCGTCGGTGAGGCGTTTGATTTCGTCCTTGAGGCTGGCTTCGCTGTAGTTGATCAGTTCGTCAGCGCCAGCAGCCTTGGCCACCGCGAGTTTCTCGGTGCTGCTGGCGGCGGCGATGACGCGGGCGCCCATGGCTTTGCCGATTTCCACGGCAGCCAGGCCGACACCGCCGGATGCACCGAGCACCAGCAGGGTTTCACCCGGTTGCAGGTTGGCGCGTTGCTTGAGCGCGTGCATCGAGGTGCCGTAAGTCATGCTGAAAGCGGCGGCGATGTTGAAGTCCATCGACGGCGGAATCGGCAGGACGTTATAGCCCGGCACCGCGACCTGTTCGGCGAAGCTGCCCCAGCCGGTCAGGGCCATGACGCGGTCGCCGACCTTGAGATGGCTGACCTTTTCCCCGACTTCGCGTACTACACCCGCCGCTTCGCCACCCGGCGAAAACGGGAAGGGTGGCTTGAACTGGTATTTGCCCTCGATGATCAGCGTGTCGGGGAAGTTGACCCCGGCGGCGTGCACGTCCAGCAGGATTTCGTTCTTCTTCGCGACAGGACTGGCGACGTCTTCCAGCACCAGCGATTCGGCAGGGCCGAAGGCTTTGCACAGCACGGCTTTCATCAGGGCTATTCCTTTGGGAGTGATGGCCGATAAGTGTAGGTGTGTCAGTCAACGGGTCAACGAGCATGCCCGACCCTGATAGTCAGCCATAAGCTTGTGCTTGCGCGGCGGGTCGTTATGCTAGGCCGCAAACCGGATAAGGAGCGAATTGTGAAAGCGTGGATCATGTTGTTGCTGGCCCTGTCTCTGCCTGTGGCAGCGCTGGCCGAAGAAGCCAAAGAAGGCGAAGCGCCGAAGGTCAGCTACATCAGCCTGAGCCCACCGTTCGTGGGTAACTACGGGTTGGACGGCACGCCGAAACTCAAGGTCTACAAGGCCGATGTGGCGCTGCGCGTGACCGGCGATGACGCAGCCAAACTGGTCAAGGCCAACGAGCCGCTGATCCGTAATCAACTGGTGGCGCTGTTTACTCAGCAGACGACCGAGGCGATGGGCAGCATCGAAGGCAAAGAGAAGCTGCGTCAGGAAGCGTTGAAGCAGACTCAGCAGGTGATGAATGATGAGACTGGGAAGCCGGTGGTTGAGGATTTGTTGTTCAACAACTTGATCATTCAATAAGCATTAAAGACAAAAGATCGCAGCCTTCGGCAGCTCCTACATTGGAATGCGGTTCCCTGTAGGAGCTGCCGGAGGCTGCGATCTTTTTGCGCGTCAGCGCAGGGCAAGCACCGCCGCCCACTGCTCAGGTGTGACCGGCATCACCGACAACCTCGAGCCCTTCTGCACCAACGGCATCTCCGCCAGCGCCGTCTGCTGCTTCAGATAATCCAGCTTCAACACTCGCGCAAACGTCTCGACGTG
The DNA here is from genome assembly GCF_049959085.1 of Pseudomonas rustica. Taxonomy (NCBI): domain Bacteria; kingdom Pseudomonadati; phylum Pseudomonadota; class Gammaproteobacteria; order Pseudomonadales; family Pseudomonadaceae; genus Pseudomonas; species Pseudomonas rustica. The sequence continues at coordinate 5,949,131 of NZ_CP188200.1, forward strand.
TTCAACGTCAATCGCACTCCACGCATTCTTCTCCGGCGTCGCCTTCGGATCGAAGTAATGACTCTCCGGCTCCAGCGCCGTCGGATCCGGGTACGCTGCTTCGATTATTTTGCCAATCCCGGCAATCCCCGGCTCCGGGCAGCTGGAGTGGTAGAAAAAGAACTCATCGCCCACCGCCATCGCCCGCAGGAAGTTGCGCGCCTGGTAGTTGCGAACCCCGTCCCAGCGCGTTTTGCCGAGTTTTTCCAGGCCCTTGATCGAGAGCTCGTCGGGCTCGGATTTCATCAGCCAATAGGCCATGTTTTGTTCTCCTGGCGGGATCAGTGGACAAGTTGTCGGGCAATTTTATGACAAACCGACAGTCGGTTGACGTCAGCGTTTGCGCAGCGGTTCACGTTGCCGCAAAATGCCGGCCTTTAAAGCTTGACGCTGCTGCACGGCCTACAAACGGAAACCGCTGCTGTCATCGTGTTGATGTGCCTTGAGGGGGGCAATCGATGAAACGCAAACCGGATTTACTATGGACTTTGGTAATTTTGTTTGGCCTGGGCGTCGTGACCACCGGTTACGCGCAGAGTCTGTGGACAACCAAAGCTGACGCTCCAATCGAAGTCGCGCAACAGGTTCAACAGTCGACCGCGTTCAAGCGCTGAAACTGCACACCCGACGCCGCTGATCTGCGGCGTCCTATCCCGCGAAATACCACGCCTTGTCGCTGACCGTGCCTTGTAACGGTACATCCCAGCTCGCCTGCGCCAAACGTTCGACCTTCTGACATTCATGGGCCAGCCCCAACAGCGTCGGCTTGCGCCAGCTTTTGCGCCGCGCCAGATACGCCAGGCTGCGATCGTAAAAACCGCCGCCCATGCCCAGTCGCCCGCCGACATCGTCAAACCCCACCAATGGCAACAACACCAGATCCAGCGCCCAGACCTTGCGTTGCCGAGCCAGATTGGCCCGTGGCTCAAGGATGCGGAAGCGATTGGGTTTGAGTTTCTCGCCGGGACGAATGCGCTGGAAAACCATTTTGGTTCGCGGCCAGGCACTCAGCACCGGCAGATACGTCGCCTTGCCTCGACGCTGTGCTTCACGCAGCAGCAGGCGCGGATCGATTTCACCGTCGGTGGGTAAATACAGAGAGATGTGTTTGGCCCGGCGAAAGTGCGGGTCTTGCGCCAGTTGCCGGTACAGGCCTTTGGCGGCCTGGCGTTGCTCGCTTTTGCTCAGCGAGCGGCGCGCCTTGCGCAGCAGGCGGCGGAGTTGCGGGCGGGGCAGCAGCGCGGGTTCGGTCATGGTTCGGCTTCGGCAGGTTGGACGAAAACGTACGCATAAAAAATCCGATGGCGGTTTTCACCGACATCGGATTCGAATCAGGCTCCCCGGATGAACCGCTGTCAACTTAGCCCTTGAACCCGAAAGTTCAAGGTGGAAGATGCAGTAGACTTTAAGGCTTTCCGTCTAGCGGACATGCACACCAGCCCAACGTGCAACTTCCAGGGTAGTGCGAATCGGCTCAGGGACATCGTCAACTGGCAAGCACCCCAGGGAGTGCCGCGAGTATACCGCAAGCGGCCAGTCGAATCAGCCCTTGGTGTTGGTCTGATCGTCGGCGAGCACCAGATCGACACGATCGAGCAAGTCGCGCACCTGTTCACGGGTCGAACCGCTGGCCTGGATATCCGGGCGCTCTTCTTTGTGCAAGAGGTCGTGGGTGATGTTCAGCGCGGCCATCACGGCAATGCGGTCGGCGCCGATGACTTTGCCGCTGCTGCGGATCTCGCGCATTTTGCCGTCGAGGTAGCGCGCGGCGCTGACCAGATTGCTGCGTTCTTCCTGCGGGCAGATGATCGAATATTCTTTATCGAGGATCTGCACGGTGACGCTATTGCTTGAACTCATGAGTCTTGCTCCAGGGCCTTGAGGCGCGAAATCATCGATTCGACCTTACGCCGGGCGATTTCGTTTTTTTCAATGAGGTGAGCGCGTTCCTCGCGCCAGGTCTTTTCCTGAGCTAGTAAGAGTGCGTTTTGACTCTTAAGTTGCTCGACTCGACCAATCAACAGTTCGAGTCTGGCCATCAGCGCTTGCAGGTCGGTGTCTTCCATTGTGTCCACTGAGTTGGAGTCTGTCTGATGGGATAGCTGGCGGACAGCCTTTAATAGTCTTGGCGAGTCTGTCGATGTAGGATACAAGGCCTTCATTCTAGACATAGCGCCGTCTGGCGCCTAGCTGCCCATGACCATTCAGAATTCCCCGTACCAAGCCTTCGCCACCCTGCTGACTTCCAGCGGCCACAACGTCTCGCCTGCCGAACTGCATGGCCTGTTGCTCGGACGCAGCTGCGCCGGCGCCGGTTTCACTGCCGAAGAATGGTTGATCGACGCTGCCGAACTGCTCGAAAGCGAGCCGCAGGACAACGTTCGCAACGCCTTGATCGGCCTGCAAGAGATGGTTAAAGGCGAGCTGACCGGCGACGACGTTACCGTCGTTCTGCTGCTGCCGACCGATGACGCGCCGCTGGCCGAGCGCGCCGCTGCACTGGGCGAGTGGTGCCAGGGCTTCCTCAGCGGTTTCGGCCTGAACTGCCGCGACAGTAGCATGCTCAGCACCGAAGCCACCGAAGTGCTGCAGGATCTGGCGGCGATCTCCCAGGTGCAAGACGCGCTGGAAGAATCCGAAGACGGCGAGACCGACTACATGGAGGTCATGGAGTACCTGCGCGTCGCGCCGCTGCTGCTGTTCTCGGAAACCAAGAAAGCCGACGTGCCGCCAGCGGCCAAACCGTCGCTGCATTAATCGCGTGCCAGGGAAAGCCATCTGCCCATGACCCATATCCCCAAAGCGGAATACAGCCGTCGCCGCAAGGCCCTGATGGCGCAGATGGAACCCAACAGCATCGCGATCCTGCCCGCCGCCGCGGTCGCCATCCGCAACCGCGACGTCGAGCACGTCTACCGTCAGGACAGCGATTTCCAGTACCTCAGCGGGTTTCCCGAGCCGCAAGCCGTCATCGTCTTGATGCCCGGCCGCGAGCATGGCGAGTACGTGCTGTTCTGCCGTGAACGCAACGCCGAACGCGAATTGTGGGACGGCTTGCGCGCAGGTCAGGAAGGCGCGATCCGCGACTTCGGTGCCGACGACGCCTTCCCGATCACCGACATCGACGACATCCTCCCGGGCCTGATCGAAGGCCGCGACCGGGTGTATTCGGCGATGGGCAGCAACCCCGAATTTGACCGTCACTTGATGGACTGGATCAACGTGATCCGCTCTAAAGCGCACCTCGGCGCGCAGCCACCGAACGAGTTCGTTGCGCTGGATCATCTGCTGCACGACATGCGTCTGTATAAATCGGCGGCAGAAGTGAAGGTGATGCGCGAAGCCGCGCGGATCTCGGCGCAAGCGCATATTCGCGCGATGCAGGCCAGTCGGGCCGGGCTCTACGAGTACAGCCTCGAAGCCGAACTCGACTACGAATTTCGCAAGGGTGGGGCGAAAATGCCCGCTTATGGTTCGATCGTCGCCGCCGGGCGCAACAGCTGCATCCTGCATTACCAGCAGAATGACGCGCTGCTCAAGGACGGCGATCTGGTGTTGATCGACGCCGGTTGCGAGATCGACTGCTACGCCAGCGACATCACCCGTACATGGCCGGTTAACGGCAAGTTTTCGCCCGAGCAGAAAGCGATTTACGAATTGGTCTTGGCCTCGCAGGAAGCCGCATTCGCTGAAATCGCGCCGAACAAGCATTGGAATCAGGCGCACGAAGCCACGGTGCGAGTGATTACCACAGGGCTGGTGAAACTTGGTTTGTTGCAGGGCGAGGTCGAAGAGTTGATCGCCAGCGAAGCCTATAAAGCCTTTTATATGCACCGCGCCGGTCACTGGCTGGGCATGGATGTTCATGACGTCGGCGAGTACAAGGTCGGCGGCGAATGGCGCGTGCTGGAAGTCGGCATGGCGCTGACCGTGGAGCCGGGCATCTACATCGCCCCAGACAATCAGAACGTCGCGAAGAAATGGCGCGGCATTGGCGTGCGCATCGAGGACGACGTGGTCGTGACCAAAACAGGCTGTGAAATCCTCACCACCGGCGTACCGAAAACCGTCGCCGACATCGAAGCGCTGATGGCGCAAGCAAGGACACACGCGGCATGAGTCGAGTCAATCTGGCAATCATCGGTGGCGGTCTGGTCGGCGCCAGTCTGGCGTTGGCCTTGCAGGCCGGGGCCAAGGCGCGCGGCTGGAAGATCGTGCTGATCGAGCCGTTCGCTCCCGGCGACAGTTGGCAGCCGAGCTACGACGCGCGTTCGTCGGCGCTGTCCTTCGGCTCGCGACAGATTTATCAACGCTTGGGCGTGTGGCAGGAAATCTCTCGCCGAGCCGAGCCGATCAAACAGATTCACGTATCTGACCGTGGTCGCTTCTCCACCGCGCGTCTGTCGGCGATGGAAGAGGGCGTACCGGCACTTGGTTATGTGGTGGAAAACGCCTGGCTCGGCCATTGCCTGTGGCAGCACGTCGACAAAGACGTGATCAGTTGGCGCTGCCCGGCAGAAGTCACGCGCATGGAGCCGCTGGCCGACGGCTATCGCCTGACCCTCAACGATGAAACCACGCTGGAATGCGACCTCGCCGTGCTCGCCGATGGCGGTCGCTCCGGGCTGCGCGAGCAGTTGGGCATCAACGTGCGCCAGCGTCCGTACAACCAGAGCGCGCTGATCGCCAACATCACCCCGAGCGAAGCGCACAACGGCATGGCTTTCGAGCGCTTCACCGATGAAGGGCCAATGGCGCTGCTGCCGCTGCCGGAAAACCGCTGCGCCTTGGTCTGGACCCGTTTAGGCATGGACGCGCAACGTCTGGCCGATTTGAGCGAGCGTGATTTCCTCAGCGAATTGCAGGGTGTGTTTGGTTACCGCCTCGGCACGCTGAAACAGGTTGGCGCGCGGCATCTTTATCCGCTGACGCTGGTCGAGGCCGAAGAGCAAGTGCGCTCACACCTGGCCGTGCTCGGCAACGCGGCGCACAGCCTCCACCCGATAGCCGGGCAGGGTTTCAACCTGTCGCTGCGCGATGCCGATGCCTTGGCTGCTGCGTTGCTGACCAGCGACAAGCCGCTGGGCGATTTCGCCACGTTGCAGGCGTATCGCGAGCGTCAGCGTCTCGATCAGGATCTCACCGTCGGTTTCTCCGATCAGGTCACGCGCCTGTTCGGCAGCACGCAGCCGCTGGTTTCGCTGGGGCGTAACATCGGTTTGCTTGGCCTCGATTTGTTGCCACCGGCCAAGCGCTGGTTTGCGCGTCAGGCCATGGGGTTGGGGACGCGTCCGGATGCTTAAGTGGTTGACTAAAAAATTCGGCAAGGCGCGGTTGATGCGCTGGGTCATGACCTTCTACCCGCCGTACCTCGGTGCTGGCGTGCGCGTGCGGCACATCAGCGATGACTTCCGCGACGTTCAAGTGTCGATGGGCCTCGGCTGGTACAACCGCAATTATGTCGGCACCCAGTTCGGCGGCAGTCTGTACTCGATGGTCGATCCGTTTTTCATGCTGATGCTTATGGAAAACCTCGGCTCGAAGTACATCGTCTGGGACAAGGCTGCCGATATCGATTTCATCGCGCCGGGCAAAGGCCCGGTGTTCGCCCGGTTCAGCATCGACGAGACCTTGCTCGGCGAGATTCGCCGGCAGACCGCCAATGGCGAGAAATACCTGCCGCAGTTGCAGGTCGACATTCATGACGGCGCCGGCAACCTTGTCGCGCGGGTCGGTAAAACCCTTTACGTGCGGCTCAAGCCGCAAGCGAGACAGGCTTAAAGCATGGACATGCGCGCAGATCTGCTGATTGTCGGAGCCGGAATGGTCGGCAGCGCCCTGGCGTTGGCGCTGCAGGACAGCGGGCTGGAAGTGCTGCTGCTCGACGGCAGCCCGCTGAGCGTCAAACCGTTCGACGCCGAAGCCGAGTTTGAACCGCGAGTGAGCGCGTTATCGGCGGCCAGCCAGCGAATCCTCGAACGCCTCGGCGTGTGGGACGGCATCGCTGCACGGCGCAGCAGCCCGTACACCGACATGCACGTGTGGGACGGCAGCGGCACCGGGCAGATTCATTTCTCGGCGAGCAGCGTGCACGCCGAAGTACTCGGCCACATCGTCGAAAACCGCGTGGTACAGGATGCCTTGCTCGACCGTTTGCACGATTGCGATCTGGGCATGCTCGCCAATGCGCGGCTGGAACAGATGCGTCGCTCGGGCGATGACTGGCTGCTGACGCTGGCCGATGGTCGACAGTTGCGCGCGCCGTTGGTGATCGCCGCTGATGGGGCTAACTCGGCAGTGCGCCGTCTCACCGGGATGGCCACGCGCGAGTGGGATTACATGCACCATGCCATCGTCACCAGTGTGCGCAACAGCCAGCCGCACCAGTCGACTGCATGGCAGCGTTTTACCGATCACGGGCCGTTGGCGTTTCTGCCGCTGGAGCGTGACGGGCAGCAGGATTGGTGTTCGATCGTCTGGTCGACCACGCCGAGCGAAGCCGAGCGTTTGATGGCGCTGGATGAAGCGGGTTTCTGCCGCGAGCTGGAGCGTGCTTTTGAGGGACGTCTTGGCGAAGTCATCAGCGCTGATCCGCGCCTGTGCGTGCCGCTGCGTCAGCGCCATGCCAAGCGTTATGTGGCGGAAGGGCTGGCGCTGATCGGTGACGCGGCGCACACCATTCACCCGTTGGCGGGGCAGGGGGTGAACCTTGGTTTCCTCGATGCGGCGGTGCTGGCGGAAGTGCTGTTGCAAGCGGCCGAGCGCGGGGAGCGTCTGGCGGATGTGAAAGTGCTCAGCCGTTACGAGCGTCGGCGCATGCCGCACAACCTCGCGCTGATGGCGGCGATGGAAGGGTTTGAGCGGTTGTTTCAGGCGGATCGTTTGCCGGTGCGTTGGCTGAGGAATGCCGGGTTGAAGCTGGTGGAGCAGATGCCGGAGGCGAAGGCGCTGTTTGTGCGGGAGGCCCTCGGGTTGACGGGGGATCTTCCGGCCCTCGCCAAACCTTGATCATTTCGTTGCTGCTGATGGCCTCATCGCGAGCAGGCTCACTCCTACATTTGAAATGCATTCCCCTGTAGGAGCTGCCGCAGGCTGCGATCTTTTGATCTTAAAAACAACATCAAAAGATCGCAGCCTGCGGCAGCTCCTACAGGGATGGCTGTCAATCATGCAACATCTGGTAACTCCTTCAAAAAGAGTTCGATTGAGGTGGTAAATGTGAGTCCTTATCATTTGGCCCACATTTCCCGACCGAGAGACCACTCCCATGTTGGCACCCAAGCGTCTTCTGACCGCACTGGCCCTGACCCTGATCGGTAGCACCACCGCCCAGGCCGCTGATGAGGTGGTGGTTTACTCGTCGCGCATCGATGAACTGATCAAACCGGTCTTCGATGCCTACACCGCCAAGACCGGGGTGAAGATCAAGTTCATCACCGACAAGGAAGCGCCGCTGATGCAGCGCATCAAGGCCGAAGGTGAAAACGCCACCGCCGACCTGCTGCTCACCGTTGATGCCGGCAATCTCTGGCAGGCCGAGCAGATGGGCATCCTCCAGCCGTTCACCTCGAAAACCATCGACGCCAACATTCCCCTGCAATATCGCTCGTCCACTCACGCCTGGACTGGTCTGAGCCTGCGCGCGCGCACCATCGCTTACTCCACCGAACGGGTGAAGCCGGGCGAGTTGACCACTTACGAAGCGCTGGCCGACAAGAACTGGGAAGGGCGCCTGTGCCTGCGCACGGCGAAGAAGGTCTACAACCAGTCGCTCACCGCGACCATGATCGAAGTTCACGGCGCGGCGAAGACCGAGGAAATCCTCAAGGGCTGGGTTAACAACCTGTCCACCGACGTGTTCTCCGATGACGTTGCAGTGCTGGAGGCGATCAACGCCGGGCAGTGCGACGTGGGCATCGTCAACACTTACTACTACGGTCGCCTGCACAAGCAGAAGCCGGAGCTGCCGGTGAAACTGTTCTGGCCGAATCAGGCGGATCGCGGTGTGCACGTGAACCTGTCGGGTATTGGCCTGACCAAACATGCGCCGCACCCGGAAGCGGCCAAGGCTCTGGTTGAATGGATGACCACGCCGGAAGCGCAGAAGATTTTTGCTGACGTGAACCAGGAATTCCCGGCCAACCCGGCGGTGGCGCCTTCGGAAGAAGTGGCGGCGTGGGGCAAGTTCATTGCGGACACCTTGCCGGTGGAAGTGGCGGGCAAGCGTCAGGCTGAGGCGATCCGCATGATGGATCGGGCGGGCTGGAACTGAGTCTGCTGCTGTAAAGATCAAAAGATCGCAGCCTTCGGCAGCTCCTACAGGGTGATCACATTTCCCAATGTAGGAGCTGCCGGAGGCTGCGATCTTTTCGCTTTCTTCCTTACACTCCACGATTTCCCCGCGAGACCTTTGAAGTGGCCCACCCCGCCCAACGCCGCTGGTACCCCATCGTCTTCGCCATTGCCGCGTTGGTGCTGTTGCCCCTGAGCGTTCTGCTGCTCTCCTGGCAGACCATCGATCAACAAATCTGGTCGCACCTGTGGCAAACCCAGATGCCGCGCCTGCTCGGCAACACCTTGACACTAGTACTCGGCGTCGGTGTCGGCGTGACGCTGCTCGGCGTCAGCCTCGCCTGGCTCACCAGCCTCTGCGAATTCCCCGGACGGCGCTGGCTCGACTGGGCGCTGATGCTGCCCTTCGCCATTCCCGCGTACGTGCTGGCCTTCGTCTTCGTCGGCCTGCTCGACTTCGCCGGCCCGGTGCAAACCCTGCTGCGCGAATGGTTCGGCACAGGCCTGCGCCTACCCCGCGTGCGCTCCACCGGCGGGGTGATTATCGTGCTGGTGCTGGTTTTCTACCCGTACGTTTACCTGCTGGCGCGCACCGCGTTTCTCGCGCAGGGCAAAGGCTTGATGGAAGCCGCGCGGGTGCTCGGTCAATCGCCGTGGCAAGCCTTCTGGCGCGTAGCGTTGCCGATGGCGCGGCCGGCGATTGGTGCCGGTGTGGCGCTGGCGCTGATGGAAACCCTCGCCGATTTCGGTGCGGTGTCGGTGTTCAACTTCGACACCTTCACCACCGCGATCTACAAAACCTGGTACGGCTTCTTCAGCCTGTCGAGCGCGGCGCAACTGGCCAGCCTGTTGCTGCTGGTGGTGATGCTGGTGCTGTACGGCGAACGTCGTGCGCGCGGCGCCAACCGCGCGAGCAACGAGCGGCCTCGGGTGAAAGCGCTGTATCACTTGCGCGGATTCAAGGCGCTTGCGGCGATGAGCTGGTGCGGACTGGTATTCGCCTGCGCCTTCGTGATTCCGATGCTGCAACTGATGGTCTGGTTCTGGCAGCGCGGGCGTTTCGATCTCGATGAGCGCTATGCCGGGCTGATCCTGCACACCCTCTATCTGGGCGGCATGGCGGCGTTGATCACCGTCAGCGTTGCGTTGTTACTGGCCTTCGCCCGGCGACTGGCGCCGACGCCGGCGATCAACTCTGGCGTGGGTCTGGCCAATCTCGGTTACGCCTTGCCGGGTTCGGTGCTGGCGGTGTCGATCATGCTCGCGTTCAGTTATCTCGATCGCGAGTTGGTGATCCCGCTCTCCGGCTGGCTCGGTGGCGCTGGCAAACCCTTGCTGCTCGGCAGTCTCGCGGCGTTGCTGATGGCGTATCTGGTGCGCTTTATCGCGGTCGCCTACGGCCCACTGGAAAACAGTCTGGCGCGTATACGGCCGTCTTTGCCCGAAGCGGCACGTAGCCTCGGTGTCAGTGGGCCACGACTGTTTTTCAAAGTGTATCTGCCGTTGTTGCTGCCCGGCACGTTGAGCGCCGCGCTGCTGGTGTTCGTCGATGTGCTCAAGGAAATGCCCGCGACCCTGCTGATGCGCCCGTTTGGCTGGGACACGCTGGCCGTGCGCATCTTTGAAATGACCAGCGAAGGCGAATGGGCGCGGGCGTCGTTGCCGGCGCTGACCTTGGTTTTGGTTGGACTGTTGCCGGTCATCGGCCTGATTCGCCGCTCGGCGCATCGAAACACTTAGTAGTGAGTCCTGAATCATGCGGCTACAATGCGCGGCATTCGGTGCGGTTCGTCTGACAGACCCGTTCGCTGGAATCGGCTGAGAGCCTTCTATTTCAAGGCTTTCGCCCGTGCAGCGGCTGTCCGCACCTTCGCCACGCCCGGAAGGAGAAACCCATGGGACAGCGTACGCCTCTGTATGACCTGCATCTCGCCCTCGGCGCGAAGATGGTCGATTTTGGCGGTTGGGACATGCCACTGCATTACGGCTCGCAGGTCGAGGAGCACCACGAGGTGCGCCGCGATTGCGGGGTGTTCGATGTATCCCATATGACCGTGATCGATGTCACCGGCAACCAGGCCAAGGCCTGGCTTCAGCATTTGCTGGCCAATGACGTCGAACGCCTGCACCGCCCCGGCCGTGCGTTGTACAGCACCATGCTCAACGAGCGTGGCGGCATCGTCGACGACATGATCGTCTACCGCCTCGACGAGGGTTATCGTCTGGTGGTCAACGCGTCCACCCGCGATCAGGATCTGGCGTGGATGAACGCGCAACTTTCCGGCTACGACGTGCAACTGCATGAGCGTTCCGAGATGGCGATGCTGGCCATTCAAGGCCCGCAAGCCCGGCACAAGATTGCCGAGCTGGTGACCCAATCCCGCGCCACGCTGATCCAGCACCTCAAACCCTTCGAAGGCTATACCGACGGCGACTGGTTCATCGCGCGCACCGGTTACACCGGTGAAGACGGTCTGGAAATCGTCCTGCCAGCCAATCAGGCTCCGGGTTTCTTCAACGATCTGGTTGGCGCCGGCATTTCCCCGATCGGCCTCGGCGCTCGCGACACCTTGCGCGTTGAAGCCGGGATGAACCTCTACGGTCAGGACATCGATCAGGACGTTTCGCCGCTGGCCTCGAACATGGCCTGGAGCATCGCCTGGGAACCGGCCTCGCGCCAGTTCATCGGCCGTGCTGCCCTGGAGGCGGAAAAAGCCGTCGGCGTGGCGCACAAACTGGTCGGTCTGGTGCTGGAAGAGCGCGGTGTTTTGCGCGCTCATCAAGTGGTTCGTATCGCCGATGTTGGCGAAGGAGAGATCACCAGTGGTAGTTTCTCCCCTACGCTAAGCAAATCGATTGCCCTGGCGCGTGTTCCGATGGCAACCGCCGACCGCGCCGAAGTGGAAATCCGTGGCAAGTGGTACCCGGTACGCGTGGTCAAACCGACCTTCGTCCGCCATGGCAAAACTTTGATCTAACCTTTTCCGGCGGGCACGACCGCTGACAATTTCTCGAGGACACCGAAGATGAGCGATATCCCTGCCGACCTGCGTTTTGCCGAAAGTCATGAATGGGCCCGTCTGGAAGCCGACGGCACCGTCACTGTGGGCATCAGCGATCACGCGCAGGAAGCGCTGGGTGATGTGGTGTTCGTCGAGCTGACTGAAGTCGGCAAGGTCTTCGCTGCACAAGATCAGGCCGGTGTGGTTGAGTCGGTGAAAGCCGCTTCCGACATCTACGCGCCGATCGGTGGTGAAGTGATTGCCGTCAACGAAGAGCTGGGTGGTTCGCCTGAACTGCTGAACTCCGACCCGTACGGCGCGTGGATCTTCAAGATCAAGCCAACCGACGCGGCTGAGCTGGACAAGCTGCTGGATGCCGGCGCTTACAAGGCTGCTATCGGCGAGTAAGCATTAAGCAATACCCAAAGCCCCGACTTGTCGGGGCTTTTTTTTCAGGATCAAAAGATCGCAGCCTTCGGCAGCTCCTACAGGGGGATGGTGTAGACCTTGTAGGAGCTGCCGAAGGCTGCGATCTTTTGATCTTCAAGGGCACTGCTATGCTGGTTTGACCGTGTTGCATTGACGCCGAGCGCCAGCCAAGAGAGAGCCCGTCATGTCCCAGTTGCCGTCCTTGAGCCAGTTACGCGATCCCGATGCCTTTCTGCGTCGTCACCTCGGCCCGGATGCCGCCGAGCAACAAGCGATGCTCGACAGCCTCGGCCTCGGCAGTCGCGCCGAACTGATCGAACAGACTGTGCCGCCGGGCATCCGCTTCAATCGTGCACTCGATCTGCCGCCGGCGCTGGATGAACAAGCGGCGCTGGCCAAACTGCGCGGTTATGCCGAGCAGAATCAGGTGTGGAGCAGCCTGATCGGTATGGGCTACCACGGTACCCTGACGCCGACCGTCATCTTGCGCAACGTGCTGGAAAATCCCGGTTGGTACACCGCGTACACGCCGTATCAACCGGAGATCGCCCAAGGCCGGCTCGAAGCGCTGCTGAATTTCCAGCAACTGACCATCGACCTCACCGGCCTCGAATTGGCCAACGCTTCGCTGCTTGATGAAGCCACGGCGGCGGCTGAAGCCATGGCTTTGGCCAAGCGTGTGGCGAAGTCGAAGAGCAATCTGTTTTTCGTCGATGAGAACTGTCACCCGCAGACCATTTCCGTGGTGCAGACCCGCGCCGAGGGCTTCGGCTTTGAGCTGATCATCGACGCTGTGGATAACTTGAAGCAGCACCAGGTATTCGGTGCGCTGCTGCAATATCCCGACACCCACGGCGAAGTGCGCGATCTGCGTCCATTGATTGATCACTTGCACGCGCAGCAAGCGCTCGCGTGTGTCGCCACGGATTTGTTGAGTTTGCTGTTGCTGACCCCGCCGGGTGAGTTGGGCGCCGATGTGGTGTTTGGCTCATCGCAACGGTTCGGCGTACCGATGGGTTACGGCGGCCCGCACGCGGCGTTTTTTGCCAGTCGTGAGGAATATAAACGGGCGATTCCCGGGCGGATCATCGGTGTGTCGAAAGACGCTCGGGGCAACGTCGCGTTGCGCATGGCCCTGCAAACCCGCGAGCAACATATCCGCCGCGAGAAGGCCAACTCGAACATCTGCACAGCGCAGGTGCTGTTGGCGAATATCGCCAGTTTCTACGCGGTGTATCACGGCCCGGAAGGTCTGAAACGCATTGCCCAGCGCGTACATCGGTTGACCTGCATTCTGGCTGCAGGCCTTGAACGGCATGGGCTGAAACGCCTGAACGCGCAGTTTTTCGACACGCTGACGCTCGACGTTGGTGGCGCACAAACCGCGGTCATCGAAAGCGCTCAGGCGGCGCAGATCAATCTGAGGATTCTTGGCCGTGGCCGCGTCGGGCTGAGCCTTGACGAGACCTGCGATGAAACGACCGTGGCGAAACTGTTCGATGTCTTGCTCGGGGCTGATCACGGCTTGAGCGTCGACGATCTCGACGCCGAGGCGCTGACCTCGGGCATCCCCGTCAACCTTCAGCGCACAACGCCGTACCTGCGCCATCCGGTCTTCAACGCGCACCACAGCGAAACCGAGATGCTGCGCTACCTCAAACAACTGGAGAACAAGGATCTGGCGCTCAACCAGTCGATGATCCCGCTGGGCTCCTGCACCATGAAACTCAACGCCACCAGCGAGATGATCCCGATCACCTGGCCGCAATTCGCCAACCTGCATCCGTTCGTGCCGCGCGAGCAAGCCGTCGGCTACACGCTGATGATCGAGGAGCTGGAGCGCTGGCTCTGCGCGATCACCGGTTTCGATGCGATCTGCATGCAGCCCAACTCCGGTGCGCAGGGCGAATACGCCGGGCTGCTGGCGATTCGCAAATATCACGAGAGCCGGCAACAGGGCGCTCGGGATATTTGCCTGATTCCTTCGTCAGCCCACGGCACCAACCCGGCGTCGGCGCAGATGGCCGGGATGCGCGTGGTGATCGTCGAGTGCGATGCGGCGGGCAACGTGGATCTGGAAGATTTGAAGGCGAAAGCCGCTGAGGCTGGGGATAAGTTGGCGTGCTTGATGGCGACGTATCCGTCGACCCATGGCGTGTACGAGGAGGGCATCAGCGAAATCTGCGAAGTGATCCACCAACACGGCGGTCAGGTGTACATGGACGGCGCCAATCTCAACGCGCAGGTCGGGCTGGCGCGGCCGGCGGACATTGGTGCCGACGTCTCGCACATGAATTTGCACAAGACCTTCTGCATTCCTCATGGCGGCGGTGGGCCGGGCATGGGACCGATCGGGATTCGTGCGCACTTGGCGCCGTTTGTCGCCAATCACCCGGTGGTGCCAATCGACGGGCCGCTGCCGCAGAACGGCGCCGTCAGTGCCGCGCCGTGGGGCAGCGCGAGCATTTTGCCGATCAGCTGGATGTACATCGCCATGATGGGCCCGCAATTGGCCGATGCCAGCGAGGTGGCGATTCTCGCGGCGAATTACCTGGCGCAGCATTTGTCCGGCGCGTTCCCGGTGTTGTACACAGGGCGTAACGGGCGGGTGGCGCATGAATGTATTTTGGATTTACGGCCGCTGAAGGCGCAGACCGGGATCAGTGAAGAGGACGTTGCCAAGCGGTTAATGGATTACGGTTTCCATGCGCCGACCATGTCATTCCCGGTGCCGGGGACGTTGATGGTCGAGCCGACCGAGAGTGAATCCAAGGCTGAGCTGGATCGGTTTATCGGCGCGATGCTGAGCATTCGAGCGGAAATCACCGAGGTGCAAAACGGTAACTGGCCGGCAGAAGACAATCCGTTGAAACGCGCGCCGCATACCTTGGCGGATGTCACCGGGGTGTGGGAGCGGCCGTACAGCATCGAACAAGGCATCACCCCGGATGCGCACACCAAAGCGCACAAGTATTGGCCAGCGGTGAATCGGGTGGACAACGTTTACGGCGATCGCAACCTGTATTGCGCGTGCGTGCCGGTGGACGATTACCGCTGAAGATCAAAAGATCGCAGCCTTCGGCAGCTCCTACTTTGGAATGCATTTCCCTGTAGGAGCTGCCACAGGCTGCGATCTTTTGTTTTTGAGTTACTCGGAAGCCACGGCGTTTTTCGCCAGAATCGCATTCGCCAGTTCCATGTCCGTCGCCTGCAGGCCCGGGTTGTCGGCGCGAACTTTCTGCATCGCGGCTTCCAGGTACGGCCCGCGAATGCCGCCGTCGCTGGCGACGAAGCTGCCGGCATCGTCCTGTGCGGCGATGATCAGCTTGTGATCCTTGAAGGTCAGGTAGGTCGAACCGGTGGTCGCACCGGACGAAATGACGTTACGCCAAAAGCTGTCCGCCATGGCCGAACCAACGGGAAGGGACAGCAGGGCCAAGGTGGCGACAGCAAGTTTGAGACGCATGATGAGGTGACTCCTGGGGGTTAACTAGGGCGTTGGATTGCCAAGCCCCGATCCAGTTCCCTATGGGTCTACTTGAGCTCACTCTGCGGCGTGACCCGCAACACTTCCTCAACCGTGGTCAGCCCCGCCGCCACCTTCTGCGCGCCGGACAGACGCAAACTACGCATGCCTTCCTTGAACGCCTGACGTCGAATCGCCGCCAGATCGGTGTCCGGCGTGATGAACGCCTTCAGGCTGTCGCTCAGTTGCATGATTTCGTAAACCCCGGCGCGGCCGTGATAACCGGTGTCGCGGCACTCAACGCAGCCGATGGCCCGTTGCGCATTGCCCGGCAGCGGCGCTTGCCACGGGCGGGTCAGGGTTTGCCAGTCTTCTTCCTCCAGCGTCTGCGGTGCCTTGCAGTGCGGGCACAGCGTGCGCACCAGACGCTGGGCCATAACGCCGAGCACGGTGGCTTTGATCAGATAATGCGGCACGCCGAGTTCGAGCAGACGGCTGATCGCGCTGGGTGCGTCGTTGGTGTGCAACGTCGACAGCACCAAGTGCCCGGTGAGCGCTGCCTGAATCGCCATTTCGGCGGTTTCCAGATCGCGGATCTCGCCGATCATGATGATGTCCGGGTCTTGCCGCATCAGTGCACGCACCCCGGCGGCGAAGCTCAGGTCGATGTTGTGCTGCACCTGCATCTGGTTGAACGCCGGCTCGACCATTTCGATCGGGTCTTCGATGGTGCAGAGGTTCACTTCCGGCGTCGCCAGTTTTTTCAGCGTGGTGTACAGCGTTGTGGTCTTGCCCGAACCTGTCGGCCCGGTGACCAGGATGATGCCGTTGGGCTGGCGGGTCATGTCCTGCCAACGCCGCAGATCGTCGGCGCTGAAACCCAGTTGATCGAAATCCTTGAGCAGCACTTCCGGATCGAAAATCCGCATGACCATTTTCTCGCCGAACGCGGTGGGCAGCGTCGACAGGCGTAACTCAACTTCGCCGCCCTCCGGGGTCTTGGTCTTGACCCGGCCGTCCTGCGGTTTGCGCTTCTCGGCGACGTTCATCCGCCCGAGGCTTTTCAGGCGACTGACGATCGCCATGGTCACCTGCGGCGGAAATTGATAGACGTTGTGCAGCACGCCGTCGATGCGAAAACGCACGGTGCCTTGTTCGCGCCGGGGTTCGATGTGGATATCGCTGGCGCGCTGCTGAAAGGCGTACTGGAACAGCCAGTCGACGATGTTGACGATGTGCGCGTCGTTGGCGTCCGGCTCCTGATCGCTGGCGCCGAGGTTGAGCAGTTGTTCGAAGTTGCCGAGGTTGCCGCTCTGCGCATCGGCATTGCTGGCGCCGCTGACCGATTTTGCCAGCCGGAAAAACTCGACGCTGAAGCGCTGGATGTCCGCCGGGTTGGCCACCACCCGTTTGATCGGCAGTTTCAGCACGTGAGTCAGATCGGCTTCCCAGCCGGTGACGTATGGCTGGGCGCTGGCCACAGTCACCGCATCACGGTCGACCGCTACGGCGAGGATCTTGTGCCGTTGCGCGAAGGCGTAAGACATCAAGGGCGTGATCGCGGCGACGTTGATCTTCAGCGGATCGATGCGCAAATACGCCTGGCCGGCCTGCTGCGCCAGCCACAAAGTCAGGCTTTCCAGGTCGAGGTGTTTGCCCGGACGGCTGAGGTCGTCGAGTTGCTGGCTGGCGATGAATTCCAGCGGGTGCATCTGGCCATTTGCGGCGTGCCGGCGGCGCGCATTCAGCGCCTGCTCCGCCGCGTCCTGGCAGATAAAGCCTTGGGCGACCAGTTCACGCAGCACATCATTGAGTTCCAGCCAGCGGTCCTGAGTGGCGAATTGAACGGACATGCGGGCTTCCTTTTAAACGACAGTGCGCAAAAGGATAGTCGCGGCCGGGCAGACCGTTGGGCCACTACCCGACGAAGCCGTTGCCGGATTTGTCAGCCGGCCGCTTGTGCAGGCGCATCCCAAGCGTTGTCGGCGTTTTGCAGATCCACCGAGCAGACGCTGATCAGGTTACGAAGTTTTTCCGCGATCACTTGCGCGCGATGCCAGCTGAGGCCGCCCATGACGATGTCGATCGACATCAGATCGTCCATGCGCTGCACGTTGACCTGTTCGGGCGTGAGGAACTGCAGGGCGAACAGATTCAGCACCCGCACCAGCAAATCCGGCTCGGCCTCGGCGAGGATTTGATATTGCGCCAGGCAATGGGCGTTGCTGACGTTCCAGACGTCGGCGCGGGTGGGCGTGGTGGTGACGGCTTCGAGGTGCGGCATGACGAGTCTCCAAATTCTCTGGAGGAATTTTTACATTCCGTGCGGGGTATTTCTTGGCTATGATCGGCGTTATTGGCGATTGATCGAATGGATCAATTCGCGAGGCTGTTGATTAGAGGTTTTTCTATGCACAGTGAGCTGGACAGCTACGACCGCAAGATTCTCGCCCTGCTGCAAGAGGACGCTTCACTGTCCAGCGCGCAGATCGCCGAGCAGGTCGGCCTCTCGCAATCGCCGTGCTGGCGGCGGATTCAGCGGATGAAGGAGGAGGGCATCATTCGTGGCCAGGTGACCTTGCTTGATCGCAAGAAGATTGGCCTGAACACGCAGATATTCGCCGAGATCAAACTCAACGCGCACGGGCGTTCGAACTTCACCGAATTCACCGAGGCGATTCGCGGCTTTCCGGAGGTGCTGGAGTGTTATGTGCTGATGGGCGCGGTGGATTTTTTGTTGCGGATCGTCGCGGCGGACATTGAGGCGTATGAGCGGTTCTTCTTCGAGAAGTTGTCGCTGGTGCCGGGGATCCAGGAAGTGAATTCGATTGTGGCGCTGTCGGAGATCAAATCCACCACGAGTTTGCCTGTCTTGCGATAAAGCAAAAGATCGCAGCCTGCGGCAGCTCCTACATGGGGCGGGTGTACACCCTGTAGGAGCTGCCGAAGGCTGCGATCTTTTAGCGGTGTTACATGCGCAGGAGCATTTTCCACGCACGATTCTGGTAAACCGCAATCGCCTGCTGCTTGCGTGCATCAAGCAGTTCGTCAGTGATCGTCGGCTCGTTGGCCAGTTGTGCCAGTTTGTTCAGTTCGCCGTACAGGCGATCCATTTCCGGGATCTCCAGCACGTTGCGTGCGTGGTGCAGCCAGACCTGAATACGCTCGATACGTGGCAGTTGCTCAGCCAGATCTTCCGGCTGCTGCTGATAACGCTGCAATTGCAGGGCCGTCGCTTCTTCGCCCAAGGTGCGCGGTAACCAACTGTGCAACTGCGCGCCGCCCTGACGATTACCACGCACGTTACGCTCGGCGGTCCAGGTGCGAGCCAGCAACCAGCGCGAAGTGTTCAGCGAGAACAGGCCCCAACGCGGGTCTTCGAGTTCTTCGAGGAACTGCTCCGGCGCGGCTTTGCGTACGTCTTCGTCCTCGATACCGGCCTGCACCAGCGGGCGCCAGTCTTCCAGCAACGCATCCAGCGCAACGCGCAAGTCGTGAGTCGACTGACGCGGCGCGGCCTGGCCGAGGCTGCTGAGCAGGGCGCGCATTTCGGCGAGGTTCTCGACCCAGTCGAGCAGCAGGCGCCAGTGGCCGTTGAAACGATATTGCTCAGCCAGACGCTGGCTGCTGCCGAGCAAGTGCCAGCTCAGCGCGGCAAAAGCGTCGTCGAGTTGGGTTTCCGGGGTCAGCTCTGGCGCCGGCAGGCTCAGCGAGTAGCTGTTGGCGTCGTACAGACGATAACCGCGCTCAGCCTTGCTGATATCGCACGGCATCAGCGCGAGGGTAGCGGCCAGTTCAGCGGCCAGTTCCAGCAGCGCGGCAGGTTCGCCTTCGCGCAGTTCCAGTTCCAGCTCGCAGATTTCTTCTTTCTGCTTGCCGACTACAACGTGACCGAGATCCAGCGCGGCTTCGATAACCACTTTGCTCTTGCCACGGCCCCAGGCGATTTCGGCGCGTTCGCGGACGAAATCGGTGGTGAAGATCGGCTTGAGGGTTTTCTTGTCCAGCTCGGCCAGCGACTCGGGCCAGCATTCGCCGTCGAGTTTCTTCACGTCGAGTTTGGCTTTCGGCAACTTCCAGTCGTATTCATTACGCTCGGACAGGCCGGCGACGCTCTGGCCACGGGTCTTGAGGGTCTGAATCACTTCGTCACCGTCCTTGCGCAGGCGCAGGGCAACTTTGGCCTGAGCCAGATCGCGCTCGGGGGTGTCGAAGTACTGGTTCATCAACTCACGGCGTTCCCAGCCACTTTTGTTGCGTTTTTTCAGTAACGGGTGCTCGCGCAGGGCGGCGAGGGTTTCGCGGCTGACGCGGAGTTTGATTTCGGTTTCTTTCTGCATGGCCGGAAAATCCAGGATCGGGAGCGCAGCCGGGGAATATGTGGCTGCCAAGGCCGTGCAGTGTACAGGACTGATTCGTCCTACGCCCTGCGGCGGTTTATTCCTGACGCCGGATGGTTCTATGATGGACTTCAAATCGGGAGTTGGAGTCAGCGATGCCTTTGCCGTCCATGCAAGACCAGTTCGCTGCGCTGATTGCCGCGCCGTCGGTCAGCTGTACCCAACCGAACCTTGATCAGTCCAACCGCGCGGTAATCGATTTGCTCGCCGGCTGGCTGGGTGATCTGGGTTTCAGCTGCGATATCCAGCAAGTCAGCCCCGGCAAATTCAACCTGCTCGCCAGTTTCGGCAGCGGCCCCGGCGGGCTGGTGCTGGCCGGGCACAGCGACACGGTGCCGTACGACGATGCGTTGTGGCAGACCGATCCGCTGAAGCTCACCGAAGTCGATGGCCGCTGGGTCGGCCTCGGCAGTTGCGACATGAAGGGCTTTTTCGCGCTGATCATCGAGGCGGTGTTGCCGCTGCTCGATCAGCCGTTCAAGCAACCGTTGCTGATCCTCGCGACCTGCGATGAAGAAAGCTCGATGTCCGGCGCCCGCGCGCTGGCCGAGGCCGGGCGTCCGCTGGGGCGTGCGGCAGTGATCGGCGAGCCGACCGGGCTCAAGCCGATCCGCATGCACAAAGGCATCATGATGGAGCGCATCGACATTCTCGGGCAGAGCGGCCATTCGTCGGATCCGCGCCTGGGCCACAGCGCTCTTGAGGCGATGCACGATGCGATCGGCGAACTGCGCGGTCTGCGCCTGTTGTGGCAGCGTGAATTCAACAACCCGCAGTTCAGCGTGCCGCAGCCGACGATGAACTTCGGCTGCATCCATGGCGGCGATAATCCCAACCGGATTTGCGGCCAGTGTTCGCTGGAGTTCGATCTGCGACCGCTGCCGGGCATGGATCCGAAGGTGCTGCGCGCGGAGATTCTGCGCAAGCTCAACCCGGTCGCCGAGCGGCATCAGGTGAAGATTGATTACAAACCGTTGTTCCCGGAAGTGCCGCCGTTCGAGCAGGATGCAGACGCCGAACTGGTGCGCATCGCCGAAAAGCTCACCGGTCATAGCGCCGAAGCAGTAGCGTTCGGCACCGAAGCGCCTTATCTTCAGCGCCTCGGCTGCGAAACCATCGTGCTCGGCCCCGGCGACATTGCCTGCGCGCATCAGCCCGGCGAGTACCTTGAAATGTCACGTTTGCGGCCTACCGTGCATCTATTACGGCAACTGATTGAACATTACTGCCTGAAGAATTGACCGCCTGCCTTGTAGGAGCTGCCGAAGGCTGCGATCTTTTGATGTTGGTTTCAAGATCAAAAGATCGCAGCCTGCGGCAGCTCCTACAGGGGAGGTCGTTAAATTTGTGGGAATTGAACCCGTATTCATGAGGAGAGCGCGCGTGTCGCCAAGCCTGTTCCGACGATAACCATCAGCCCGCTGTGCGTTTTCCGTTTCGCCCTTTTTCCGGCTGCTATTTATTACAGGCCCAGGTTCATGCCCGAATACGTTAATTGGCTTCGTCACGCGTCCCCTTACATCAATGCCCACCGCGATTGCACCTTCGTCGTCATGCTGCCCGGCGACGGCGTGGAGCATCCGAATTTCGGCAACATCGTCCATGACCTGGTGTTGCTGCACAGCCTTGGCGTGCGGCTGGTGCTGGTGCACGGTTCGCGCCCGCAGATTGAAACCCGCCTCGCCGCGCGCGGCCTGACCCCGCATTACCATCACGGCATGCGCATCACCGATGCCGCGACGCTGGAATGTGTGATCGATGCAGTGGGCCAGTTGCGCATTGCCATCGAAGCGCGGCTGTCGATGGACATGGCCTCGTCGCCGATGCAGGGCTCGCGTCTGCGCGTGGCCAGCGGCAACCTCGTTACCGCGCGGCCGATCGGCGTGCTGGAAGGCGTCGACTATCACCACACCGGCGAAGTGCGCCGCGTTGACCGCAAGGGCATCAATCGCCTGCTCGATGAGCGTTCGATTGTGCTGCTGTCGCCGCTGGGCTACTCGCCGACCGGTGAAATCTTCAACCTCGCCTGCGAAGACGTCGCTACCCGCGCCGCCATTGATCTGGGTGCAGATAAGCTGCTGCTGTTCGGCGCTGACCTCGGCCTGATCGACGAAAATGGCAAACTGGTGCGCGAACTGCGCCCGCAACAAGTGCCGGCGCATTTGCAGCGTCTGGGCAGCAACTATCAGGCGGAACTGCTGGATGCCGCTGCCGAAGCCTGCCGTGGCGGTGTCGCGCGTAGCCATATCGTCAGTTACGTCGAAGACGGTGCGCTGCTGACCGAGCTGTTTACCCGTGACGGTGGCGGTACGCTGGTCGCGCAAGAGCAATTCGAATTGGTGCGCGAAGCGGCGATTGAAGATGTCGGCGGTTTGCTCGACTTGATCAGTCCGCTGGAAGAGCAGGGGATTCTGGTGCGTCGTTCGCGCGAAGTGCTGGAACGCGAGATCGAGCAGTTCAGCGTGGTCGAACGTGAAGGCATGATCATCGCCTGTGCGGCGCTGTATCAGATTGCCGAATCGGACGCCGGTGAACTGGCGTGCCTGGCAGTGAACCCGGAATATCGCCACGGTCGTCGCGGCGATGAGCTGCTGGAGCGCATCGAGACACGTGCGCGGGCGCAGGGCTTGAAAACGTTGTTCGTACTTACCACGCGCACCGCGCACTGGTTCCGCGAACGCGGCTTCGAACCGAGCAGCGTCGAGCGCCTGCCAGCGGCGCGGGCGTCGCTGTACAACTACCAACGCAACTCGAAGATCTTCGAAAAAACCCTCTGACCCGGTTCATCGATCGTTCCCACGCTCTGCGTGGGAATGCCTCAACGGACGCTCCGCGTTCGGCTTTCGATGGGACGCGGAGCGTCCCGGGCTGAATTCCCACGCGGAGCGTGGGAACGATCAGCGATCGGCGTGGGAACGATCAATTACTCGGTGATGAACTTCGCGCTCACGTACGGCGAATAATCCGGCAGCACCGTCTCAACTTTGCCCTGTTCCTTCAAAAACTTCGCCGTCTCGCCAATCGCCTTCGCCGTGCCGCCGTCCAGCAGCGCCGTGGTTTGTTGTGCCTTGGCATCCGGGAATGCGGAACCGGCGAGCAATTCAGGCACGTCGGCGGCATTGGCACCGGTCAGTTTGGCGATTTTTTGCACAGGCACCGAGTCAGCCGTCCAGCTGTCTTTGTGCGCCGCGTAATCAGCAAACGAGTCCAGCGTGACCTTGGCGAATTTGGCCACGACGTCCGGGTGCTTCTCGGCAAAGTCCTTGCGTGCGACCCACACTTCAAAGGTCGGCGCGCCCCACTGGCCAACTTGCGCAGCATCGGTCAAGGTCTTGCCGGTCTTGCGGATTTCACCCAGCGCCGGCGACCAGACAAACGCGCCATCAATATCGCCACGCTTCCACGCCGCGGCGATTTCTGCCGGTTGCAGGTTCACCACTTTGACTTTCGAAGCGTCGAGGCCCCAGTGCTTCAGCGCACCGAGCAGGCTGTAATGCGAGGTGGAAACGAACGGTGTGGCGATGGTCTTGCCGACCAGATCCTGCGGGGTATTGATGCCGCTGCCATTGCGCACCACCAGTGCTTCGGCGGCGTTGATCTGTGCCGAAACAATGAACGCCACGATCGGCAGATTACGCGAGGCCGCCGCCGCCAACGGGCTGGAACCGAGATTGCCGATCTGCACGTCGCCCGAAGCAATGGCTGTCACAACTTCCGGGCCGCTGTTAAAACGACGCCAGTCGATCTTCTCGCCAATGGTTTTCTCGTAGACGCCGTCAGCCTGCGGGACTTTGCTCGGATCGATACCGGTTTGGTAACCGACGGTGAGGTCGGCCGCCTGTGCGGAAAAAGAAAATATCGCCGATACACAAACTGTAACAAATTGACTCGATAGTGCGCGTTTGGCCATGATGGCGTCGCCTTTTGGATAGGGTTTGACGTGATTTGAATACGCCAAAGCTAATCGATCTAAAAAAAGGCTAACAAATACCATTTAGGAATGAGCTTAGTAGCCGATATCCTGTATCCCGCTGCAGGTGGCCATTAATGGGCCATATACTCGAATGGTATTAAAAAGAATGAAATAATTCTTTTTGGGGTTATCAGGAAATCAGTACTGTGCAGGGACCAAATCACTGCGATTAGACCTTGGTCGTAGACACACGAGGTTACGATTGACTTGTCAGTCACGGTCTGGCGCTAATCGCGCATCTTAGGATCCAGGGCATCAGACCCCGGGCCAGGAACACAAAAATTAGAAACGAGAGGAGCTATACATGAACAAGTCCACCTTGGCCCTGGCTGTGGCCGTAGGGGTTATGGCGCAGCAGGCAGGCGCCGCCGGTTTCATCGAAGACAGCAAGGCCACACTGGGGCTGCGTAACTTCTACATCAACACTGATAACCGTGATGGCACTGGCCCGAACAAGAACGAAGAGTGGGGCCAAGGCTTCGATCTGCGCTTCATCTCCGGCTATACCCAAGGCACTGTTGGTTTCGGTATCGACGCTATCGGCCTGCTGGGCGTGCGTCTGGATTCGGGCGGCGGTACTAACGGCAACAGCGGTACTGCTTACGGCGGCACCGTGTTCCCGAGCGAGTCCAACGGCAAAGCGGTGGACAACTTCTCCAGCCTGGGCCTGACTGCCAAAGCCAAGGTCTCCCAGACCGAACTGAAATTGGGCACCCTGCAGCCAAAATTGCCGGTCATCGTGACCAACGATGGTCGTCTGCTGCCGCAAACCTGGCAGGGTGGCCAGATCACCTCCGGCGAAATCAAGGATCTGACCTTGGTCGGTGGTCAGATCGAAGCCGTGAAAGGTCGTAACTCCAGCAACAACGAAAACCTGTCCATCAGCGGTGCAAACACCCGCGGTACTGGCTTCCGTGACAGCAACAAGTTCATCTACGCCGGTGGTGACTACAAAATCACCAAAGACCTGACCGCCCAGTACTACTACGGCAACCTGGAAGATTTCTACAAGCAACACTTCCTGGGTCTGGTTCACAACTGGGCAATCGGCCCGGGCGTATTGAAGTCTGACTTCCGTTACTTCAATAGCTCCGACGACGGCAAAAACGGTACCGATTCTGCCTACTACAGCACCGGTAACTACACCGGCGTTCGTAACGGTCGCGGTGAAGTCGACAACAATCTGTATAGCGGCTTGTTCCTGTATACGGTTGAAGGCCACACTTTCGGTGGCGGCTACCAGGTTTCCAACGGTAGCAGCGACTTCCCTTGGCTGAACCAAGGCGACGGTTCGTCGAACTACACCATTACCGACATGCAGATCCAGAAGTTCGGTCGTGCCGGCGAGAAAACCTGGCAGGCTCGCTACTCGTATGACTTCGCCAAAGTTGGCGTGCCTGGCCTGACCGCCGGTGTGGTTTACCTCAAAGGCGATTCGATCGACACCGTTGGCACCAACGGCCGCGAAAACGCTTCGGATCGTTCCGAGTGGGAACGCGACTTCACCATCGGTTACGTCGTACCTGAAGGCCCGTTCAAAAACGTCGGCCTGATGTGGAAAAACGCCGTATGGCGCACCGACCTGCCGAACACCCGTTCGCAGGACGAGAACCGCCTGATCGTCAGCTACTCGATCCCGCTGTTGTAATAGCGCGCTCGTGCACCTGATGTAAAAAGCTGACGTAAAAAAAGCCCCGTCCGGCATCGCGCCGGACGGGGCTTTTGCGTTTTCGAGTCAGGCCCACCCCCGTAAGCCCTCCCCGAATTTCCCTCTTTACTGCAACTCAAGGCCTTCTCGAACCTTGCGACCGATGTTCGTCGGGATGCCGTTCAGCGTCCAGTGAACAGATGTTTAATATTCACTTATGATCTAGATATCTGATTATTTATTCTTTTTCATCATGGCAAATCCCGAGCTACAGTTGAGGTCTCCACCACCTCATCAGGAGCAGCACCATGAGCCTCAGACTCGGCGACATCGCCCCCGACTTCGAACAGGATTCCAGCGCCGGCAAGATTCGTTTTCACGAGTGGCTGGGCAATAGCTGGGGCGTGCTGTTCTCCCACCCGGCGGACTTCACCCCGGTGTGCACCACCGAGCTGGGCTTCACCGCCAAACTCAAAGATGAATTCAGCAAGCGCGGCGTCAAAGCCATCGCGCTGTCGGTCGACCCGGTGGACTCGCACCACAAGTGGATCGAAGACATCAACGAAACCCAGAACACCGTCGTCAACTTTCCGATCCTGGCCGATGCCGATCGCAAGGTCTCGGATTTGTATGACCTGATCCACCCGAACGCCAACGACACGCTGACCGTGCGTTCGCTGTTCGTGATCGATCCGAACAAAAAGATTCGCCTGACCATCACCTACCCGGCGAGCACCGGGCGCAACTTCCACGAGATTCTGCGGGTGATCGATTCGCTGCAACTCACCGACAACTACAAAGTGGCCACGCCGGCCAACTGGCAGGACGGTGATGAGGTGGTGATCGTGCCGTCGCTCAAGGATGAGGAAGAGATCAAGCAGCGCTTTCCGAAGGGCTATCGGGCGGTGAAGCCGTATCTACGCCTGACGCCACAGCCGAATCGTTAAGATCAAAAGATCGCAGCCTGCGGCAGCTCCTACAGGAGTACGCCGCTTCCTGTAGGAGCTGCCGAAGGCTGCGATCTTTTCGAGGGAACCACAAAGCAGGGGATTTCAGGCCGTTTCGACGGCCTTTTTTTTCGCCCGAAACAAAGCAATCCGCATATCTCCAAAACGCATAACCAAATGAATAAATATGATTTATGGATATATAAATCAGCTGGTAAGGTCACTCCCATCGAAGCGAGATCGCAACCCGCGAATCGCCTGTAACGCTTAAGGAATCGTCTCAATGCTGGTTGTCTCACTCGGTGGCAGTCCCAGCCTGCGCTCCCGTTCCGGGGTGCTGCTGGAGCGCTCGCAACGTTGGTTGCAGCAGCAAGGCGTGGAAGTGGTGAGTTATCAGATTCGGGATTTCCCGGCCGAAGATCTGCTCCACGCCCGCTTCGACAGCCCGAAGGTGCTCGACCTGCTGCAACAGATTGAAAACGCCGACGGCCTGTTGATCGCCACGCCGGTTTACAAAGCGTCTTTCTCTGGCGCGTTGAAGACGCTGCTGGATCTGCTCCCAGAGCGTGCCCTGAATCACAAGATTGTTTTGCCGATGGCCACCGGCGGCAGCATCGCCCACATGTTGGTGGTCGATTACGCGCTCAAGCCTGTGCTGTCGGCATTGAAAGCCCAGGAAATGCTCCAGGGGATTTTCGCCGAGGACAGCCAGATTGCTTACGGCGAAGGCAGTGCCGCCGCGCAACTGGCACCGGCGCTGGAGCAGCGTCTGCATGAAGCGCTGGATCAGTTTGTCGGCGCCATGGCCCGCCGCCCGAAACCGCTGGAACCGGGCCTGTTGAACGAACGTTTGTTGAGTGCTCGCTGGAGCATTTAAGCCTCACCCGCATTTGATGTACTTCACCTTACTCAGCCGCTAACGGCCAAGCAGGTGCAGCCAAAACCCAACAGCAAAAAGGAGAGCGCTATGCGCACTGTATTTTTGCGTCGTGGTCTGGTCGCTCTGTTTGCTGCGGCTGTCACCTTCGGCGCCATCACTCAAGCTCAAGCCGAGACTCTTCGGATCGGTTATCAGAAGTACGGCACGCTGGTGCTGCTCAAAGCCAAGGGCACGCTGGAAAAACGTCTGGCCGCCCAAGGCGTCGACGTGCAATGGACTGAATTCCCCGGCGGCCCGCAGCTGCTGGAGGGCCTGAACGTCGGCTCGATCGACTTCGGTGTTACTGGCGAAACTCCACCGGTGTTCGCTCAGGCTGCTGGCGCTGATCTGCTCTACGTTGCCTACGAACCGCCAGCGCCCAACAGCGAAGCGATCCTTGTGCCGAAAGACTCGCCGATCAAATCGGTGGTCGATCTCAAGGGCAAGAAAGTCGTGCTGAACAAAGGCTCCAACGTCCACTACCTGCTGGTGCGTGCGCTGGAAGATGCCGGTCTCAAGTACTCCGACATTCAAACCGTATTCCTGCCGCCGGCCGATGCCCGCGCCGCGTTCGAACGTGGCAGCGTCGATGCTTGGGTCATCTGGGATCCGTACCAGGCTGCCGCCGAGAAACAACTGCAAGCGCACACCCTGCGCGATGGCAAGGGCATCGTCGACAACCACCAGTTCTATCTCGCCACCAAGCCTTACGCACAGAAAAATCCTGAGGTGATCAAAGCCCTCGTTGAGGAAGTGCGCGCCGTCGGCGAGTGGTCGAAAGCCAACCCTGAAGACGTGACCCAGCAAGTCGCGCCACTGCTCGGCCTGCCGGCGGACATCACCCTGACCTCGGTGAAACGCCAGGGCTACGGCGCGCTGTTCCTGACCCCGGAAGTGGTCGCTGCGCAGCAAAAGATCGCTGACACGTTCTACCAGCTCAAGCTGATTCCGAAGCCGCTGAGCATCAAGGATGTGATCTGGACACCACCGGCCGCTGTGGCCAAAGCGCTGTAATTCGAATCCCCAAGGAGACCACTCCATGAGCCTCAATATCTTCTGGTTCCTGCCTACCCACGGTGACGGCCATTACCTTGGCACCGCCGAAGGCGCTCGCGCCGTCGACCACGGTTATCTGCAACAGGTCGCGCAAGCCGCGGATCGTCTGGGTTTCGGCGGCGTGCTGATTCCGACCGGCCGCTCCTGCGAAGACTCGTGGCTGGTGGCGGCGTCGCTGATCCCGGTGACCCAGCGCCTGAAATTCCTCGTTGCTCTGCGCCCCGGGATCATTTCCCCGACGGTCGCGGCGCGGCAGGCAGCCACGCTGGATCGTCTGTCCGGCGGCCGTGCGCTGTTCAACCTGGTAACCGGCGGTGACCCAGAAGAATTGGCTGGCGACGGTCTGTTCCTCAGCCACGAAGAACGCTATCAAGCCTCGGTGGAATTCACCCGCATCTGGCGCCGTGTGCTGGAAGGCGAAACCGTTGATTACGACGGCGAGCACATCAGCGTGAAAGGCGCGAAGCTGCTCTATCCGCCGATCCAGCAACCGCGTCCGCCGCTGTACTTCGGTGGCTCGTCGGAAGCGGCGCAGGACTTGGCCGCCGAACAAGTGGAAATGGTGCTGACCTGGGGCGAGCCGCCAGCAGCCGTCGCCGAGAAGATTGCCCAAGTCCGCGCCAAAGCCGCCAAACTTGGCCGCACCGTACGCTTCGGCATTCGCCTGCACGTGATCGTCCGTGAAACCAACGCAGAAGCGTGGCAAGCGGCGGATCGGCTGATCTCGCATCTGGACGACGACACCATCGCTCGCGCTCAAGCGTCACTGGCGCGTTTCGATTCGGTTGGCCAGCAACGCATGGCCGCACTGCACGGTGGCAGCCGCGACAACCTCGAAGTCAGCCCGAATCTGTGGGCCGGTGTTGGTCTGGTGCGCGGCGGTGCCGGTACGGCGCTGGTCGGCGATGGCCCGACCGTGGCCGCGCGCGTGAAGGAATACGCCGATCTCGGCATCGACACCTTTATCTTCTCCGGTTATCCACACCTCGAAGAGTCGTATCGCGTCGCTGAACTGCTGTTCCCGCACCTCGACATCGAGCGTCCGGAACTGCCGAAAAGTGCCGGTTACGTCAGCCCGTTCGGCGAGATGGTCGCCAACGACATTCTTCCCAAAGCCGCGTCGCAGAGCTGAGGCGCGCCATGAAGAAAATCATCCACAGCCTCGCGCCCTGGGCGTTGCCGGTGTTGTTGCTGGCGGTGTGGCAGTTGTCGGTGTCGGCCGGTTGGTTGTCGACACGGATTCTGCCGGCACCGGTGGCGGTGATCGAAGCCGGCGTGAACCTGGTGCGCAGCGGCGAAATCTGGACGCACCTGGCGATCAGCGGCTGGCGCGCGGCGCTCGGTTTCACCATCGGCGGCAGCATCGGTCTGGTCTTGGGTTTCATTACCGGCCTGTCGAAATGGGGCGAACGCTTGTTCGACAGCTCGGTGCAGATGATCCGCAACGTGCCGCACCTGGCGCTGATTCCGCTGGTGATCCTGTGGTTCGGCATCGACGAGTCGGCGAAGATTTTTCTGGTGGCGTTGGGCACGTTGTTCCCGATCTACCTCAACACTTATCACGGCATCCGCAATGTTGATCCGGCGCTGGTGGAGATGGCGCGCAGTTATGGCCTGTCCGGTTTCAGCCTGTTCTGGCAGGTGATTCTGCCGGGCGCGCTGCCTTCGATTCTGGTCGGTGTGCGCTTCGCACTGGGCTTTATGTGGCTGACGCTGATCGTCGCCGAAACCATTTCCGCCAGCTCCGGCATCGGCTACCTGGCGATGAACGCCCGGGAGTTTTTGCAGACCGACGTAGTGGTGCTGGCGATTCTGCTTTACGCGGTGCTCGGCAAACTCGCCGACCTCGCCGCCCGTGGACTTGAGCGTGTGTGGTTGCGCTGGCATCCGGCCTATCAGGTTGCCAAAGGAGGTGCAGCATGACCGCTCAACAACCTCCACGCCTGCTGCGCGGGATTCCGCTGGCGGTGCGCAACCTGCAGAAAACCTTCGGCGCGCGGCAGGTGCTGCGTGACATCGATCTGCACATTCCGGCGGGGCAATTCGTCGCGGTGGTCGGACGCAGTGGCTGCGGCAAAAGCACCTTGCTGCGCTTGCTCGCCGGCCTCGATCAACCGACTGGCGGCGACTTGCTCGCCGGTTCTGCGCCGCTCAGCGATGCGCGGGAAGACACCCGATTGATGTTCCAGGAAGCGCGTCTGCTGCCATGGAAAAAGATCATCGACAACGTTGGGCTCGGCCTTAAAGGCAACTGGCGTCCGCAGGCATTGGATGCGCTGGAAGCAGTCGGTCTGGCGGATCGTGCCAATGAGTGGCCGGCGGCTTTGTCCGGTGGGCAGAAGCAGCGCGTCGCACTGGCCCGGGCGCTGATCCATCAGCCGCGCCTGCTGTTGCTCGACGAACCGCTCGGCGCACTGGACGCGCTGACCCGCATTGAAATGCAGCAACTGATCGAACGTCTCTGGCAGCAACACGGCTTCACGGTGTTGCTGGTGACCCACGACGTCAGCGAAGCGGTGGCGATTGCCGACCGGGTGATTCTGATCGAGGACGGCGAAGTCGGCCTTGATCTGCATGTGGAACTGCCGCGCCCACGGGTACGCGGTTCGCACCGACTGGCCGCGCTGGAAACCGAAGTGCTCAACCGAGTTTTGTCCCTGCCCGGCGAACCGCCGGCGCCGGAACCTGTTTCACCACTGCCTACGCAATTGCGTTGGGCGCAATGAAGCAGCTGCGAGCTTCAAGCTACGAGCTACAAGTAGACGCGCTGTGCTTTTGCTTGCCGCTTGAAGCTTGCCACTTGCCGCTTATTTCGACCTCAGGAGAAATATCATGACTATTAAAGCCATCAACGTGCGCAACCAGTTCAAAGGCTCGATCAAGGAAATCGTCCTCGGCGACGTGCTGTCGGAAATCGACGTGCAAACCGCTTCGGGCATCGTCACTTCGGTGATCACCACCCGCTCGGTCAAGGAGCTGGAACTGGTGGTGGGCAGCGAAGTGATCGCCTTTGTGAAATCCACCGAGGTGTCGATCGCCAAGTTGTAAGCCAGTGAGTAAAAAACAACCCCGGAGGGCGTGAGCCCTTCGGGGTTTTTTGTGTTTTGAAGAGCAAAAGATCGCAGCCTTCGGCAGCTCCTACAGGGGATTGCGTTCCAATGTAGGAGCTGCCGAAGGCTGCGATCTTTTTGTGATCGTTCCCACGCTCCGCGTGGGAATGCCTCTAGGGACGCTCCGCGTCCAGTGACGCGGAGCGTCACGGGCTGCATTCCCACGCAGAGCGTGGGAACGATCATGGCTCAGCGTTTAGGCAGATAAGGTGGCAAATACAGGCCGATATAGGCATCAAACACGCGCATCCCTTCCTCGGCCATGCGCGGGGTGATCTGCCCATGCTGCTGCACCGAGCGCGCATACACCCGGTCGCCCAACTCCATCGCCAAGGCAAACACATCAACATCCTCCGGCAGCCTCGGCAACTCGAAGTGATGATTGAACAGCTTGTGCATCAGGTCGCCGAGTTCGATGTCGTGCTGCCGGTCAGCCTGGGTCACTTCGGTCAAACCATGCTGAGCGAGAATCAACTGGCGTGCGGCGGCGTCTTCGTCGTAGATCTCCAGCATCCGTTGCTCGACCAACCGCGACAGATCGCGCCAGTCGCGCAGCGCTTCGTGATCGATCGGCGCTTGCAGGCAGGCGCGAAATGCCGCATGAACATCCGCCGTCAGCGCTTCGAGCAAGGCCGGTACGCTGGCGAAAAAGTGGTACACGGAGGAGGGCGGAATCTGCGCGCGTTCGGCGACGCTGTAGATCGAAAGACTCGCCACACCCTCGGCGGCCAGCAGCGTGCGCGCGGCGTCGAGTATCGAATCGATGCGCGCCTGACTGCGGGCACGGGGTTTGCGAACGGGGGCGGGACGCGTCATGAAAGTCTCCTGCGGGGCAGCGGGCATTGTACGAGCCGGCTCTTGTGTTGTCTCGTCGGCCGCTTTCGCGAGCAGGCTCGCTCCCACAGGGGATCTCCTGTGTACGCACAACTCATGTTGAATGGAGATCCCTGTGGGAGCGAGCTTGCTCGCGAACCGCCGCAGGCGGCCATTTACCCCAACCCCAGGAATTTGTGTTCGGCCATAAAAAACGCCGTGGGCTATGACAGCCGACGGCGTTTTTATCTGGTTCGCAATCCGCTTAAACGGTATGCAGATACCAGTTGTACTCAAGGTCGGAGATGGAGTGTTCGAACTCCTCCAGCTCGCTTTCCTTGCAGGCGACGAAGATATCGATGTACTTCGGATCGATGTACTTGGCCATCACCTCGCTGTCGTCCAGCTCACGCAAGGCATCGCGCAAGTTGTTCGGCAGGCTTTGCTCGTTCTGCTCGTAGCTGTTGCCTTCGACAGGCGCGCCCGGCTCGATCTTGTTGGTCAGACCGTGGTGCACGCCGGCCAGTACCGAAGCCATCAGCAGGTACGGGTTGGCGTCGGCGCCGGCAACGCGGTGTTCGATACGTACGGCATCGGACGAGCCGGTCGGTACGCGAATCGCCACGGTGCGGTTGTCCAGGCCCCAGCACGGCGAGTTCGGCACGTAGAACTGTGCGCCGAAACGACGGTAGGAGTTGACGTTCGGGCAGAGGAAAGCCATCTGCGCGGGCAGGGTCTCGAGCACACCGCCGATCGCGTGACGCAGCGCGGCGTTCTGCTCGGGATCCTCGCTGGCAAAAATGTTTTTGCCTTCTTTATCCAGAATCGAAATGTGGACGTGCAGACCATTACCCGCCTGGCCTGGGTACGGCTTGGCCATGAAGGTGGTGTCCATTTCATGGTCGTAGGCGATGTTCTTGATCAGACGCTTGAGCAGTACCGCGTAGTCGCAGGCCTTGATCGGATCGGCGACGTGGTGCAGGTTCACTTCGAACTGCGCCGGGGCACTTTCCTTGACGATGGCGTCGGCCGGGATGCCTTGCTCTTTCGCGCCTTCCAGAATGTCCTGGAGGCAGTCGACGTATTCGTCGAGGTCGTCGATCAGGTAGACCTGAGTCGAGTGCGGACGTTTACCGGAGATCGGCGAGCGTGGCGGCTGTGGACGGCCGTTCACGTTTTCCTGGTCGATCAGGTAGAACTCGAGTTCGAATGCGGCGCAGATGGTCAGACCCAGCTCGTCAAACTTTGCAACAACTTGACGGAGCACTTCGCGCGGATCGGCGAAGAAAGGGTCGCCTTCGAGTTCGTGCATGGTCATCAACAGTTGCGCGGTAGGGCGCTTCTGCCATGGCTCGTTGCACAGAGTATCGGGGATTGGATAGCAGATTCGATCGGCGTCGCCGATGTCCAGACCCAGGCCGGTGCTTTCCACCGTGGAGCCGTTGATGTCCAGAGCAAATAGAGAGGCCGGCAGGTTGATGCCTTTCTCGTAAACCTTGTGGAGACTGGTGCGTTCAATGCGCTTGCCGCGCACCACACCATTCATATCCGCAATCAGAAGGTCAACGTACAGAACCTCAGGATGTTCCTTAAGGAACGCGTTCGCTTCGTTAAGCTGAACGGCACGCGGGGGTACCGACATGATGCAACACCTTTGTTGTTAAAAATATCAATCATTGATCTTTTCTGGTTTCAGTCAACCCGAACGGCCTGCCGAAGTCAAGCGAGGCCTTTTTTGCCCTAAAAAAGCGCTGCAAGGGCATTTATGGGGCACTTTGGGGCGCTTTTGAGACGCCGGGACGCTTGCCACCCGCGGGCTTGAGCAGGCCGTGTTGTATTTTTTACGGGGGTGTTGTGTAAAAAAATGAACAAGGCTAAGCTCGGATCAAACCCATAACAGCAATAATACCGGGGTGCTTCATGTCTCGCCTGCCGTTAATCGGCATCACCGACTGCTCGCAACAGTCCGGTCTGCATGCTTATCACATCAGTGGCGACAAATCCGTCCAACGCTCCGCCAATAAGGCGCGCAGCCTGTCGACGAGGTTCTCGTCAGCAGCAGGCAAAACGGCAGCGTCCGATATTCTGGACGTACGACAAGGCACTCTGTTTATGGCGTCCCCTTCCAATATAGATCTCTTTTACTCCCAAAGCCTGTGCCGGCTGCCAAGCCGTGCTCACGATTCTGCACGCCTGAACTGTGCACAGGAAATGCAACGCCAGCGTAAAGGGCAGGTAAGCTCCTCTTTCATTGTCTATGCGCGGTGCCTGGCGTAAGCCCGCACTGCGCACAAGCAAGCCCTTTATCGCGACGCCCCGGCGTCAAACTTTGCCTGACATAGCGTCAGGAGACTCAGCCCAGAGGCATCTATGAGTAACAACCTCGACCAGCTCACCGATTGGTTGAAAGACCACAAGATCACAGAAGTCGAATGCATGATCGCCGACTTGACCGGGATCACCCGTGGCAAGATTTCGCCGACCAACAAGTTCATCGCCGAAAAAGGCATGCGCCTGCCAGAGAGCGTTCTGTTGCAGACGGTGACCGGCGATTACGTCGAAGATGACATCTATTACGAACTGCTCGACCCGGCCGACATCGACATGATCTGCCGTCCCGACCAGAACGCCGTGTACATGGTGCCGTGGGCCATCGAGCCGACCGCACAGGTGATCCACGACACCTACGACAAGCAAGGCAACCCGATCGAGCTGTCGCCGCGCAACGTCCTCAAGAAAGTTCTCAAACTCTATGCCGACAAGGGCTGGCAGCCAATCGTCGCGCCGGAGATGGAGTTCTACCTGACCAAGCGCAGCGACGACCCTGACTATCCATTGCAGCCGCCAATCGGTCGCTCGGGCCGTCCGGAAATCGGTCGTCAG
Organism: Pseudomonas rustica; assembly: GCF_049959085.1. Classification (NCBI taxonomy): domain Bacteria; kingdom Pseudomonadati; phylum Pseudomonadota; class Gammaproteobacteria; order Pseudomonadales; family Pseudomonadaceae; genus Pseudomonas; species Pseudomonas rustica. The sequence goes on from NZ_CP188200.1 coordinate 5,984,108, forward strand.
TCGTTCTCGATTGAAGCGGCGAACGAATTCGACCCGCTGTTCGAAGACGTCTACGACTGGTGCGAACTGCAAGAGCTGGATCTCGACACGCTGATCCACGAAGACGGCACGGCGCAGATGGAAATCAACTTCCGTCACGGCGACGCACTGTCGCTGGCCGACCAGATTCTGGTGTTCAAACGCACCATGCGCGAAGCCGCGCTCAAGCACGATGTGGCTGCGACCTTTATGGCCAAACCGATGACGGGCGAGCCGGGCAGTGCGATGCATTTGCACCAGAGCATCATCGACATCGAGACCGGCAAAAACGTCTTCTCTAATGAAGACGGCACCATGAGCCAGCTGTTCCTGCACCACATCGGTGGTCTGCAGAAACTGATCCCTGAGCTGCTGCCGTTGTTCGCGCCGAACGTCAATTCGTTCCGCCGCTTCCTGCCGGACACCTCGGCACCGGTGAACGTGGAATGGGGCGAAGAAAACCGCACCGTGGGTCTGCGCGTACCGGACGCCGGCCCGCAGAACCGTCGCGTCGAAAACCGTCTGCCGGGCGCCGACGCCAACCCGTACCTGGCGATTGCCGCGAGCCTGCTCTGCGGTTACATCGGCATGGTCGAAGGCCTCAACCCGAGTGCGCCAGTGGTCGGACGCGGTTATGAACGCCGTAACTTACGCCTGCCGCTGACCATCGAGGATGCACTGGAGCGTATGGAAAACAGTGCAACCATCGAGAAGTACCTGGGCAAAACTTTCATCACTGGCTACGTCGCGGTCAAGCGGGCCGAGCATGAAAACTTCAAGCGCGTGATCAGTTCGTGGGAGCGCGAGTACCTGCTCTTCGCCGTCTGATACGCCGGGCGCGGCGTGCAGACGCCGCGCCTTCACCGATAACAAGGAGAATTGGCATGACCAGCAACAACCCGCAAACCCGCGAGTGGCAAGCACTCAGCAATGATCACCACCTGGCGCCGTTCAGCGACTTCAAGCAGCTGAAAGAGAAAGGTCCGCGGATCATTACCAGCGCCAAGGGCGTGTACCTGTGGGACAGCGAGGGCAACAAGATCCTCGACGGCATGGCCGGTCTGTGGTGCGTGGCCATCGGTTACGGTCGTGATGAACTGGCCGACGCCGCTGCCAAACAGATGCGTGAACTGCCGTACTACAACCTGTTCTTCCAGACCGCGCACCCGCCGGCACTGGAACTGGCCAAGTCGATCGCCGACGTGGCGCCAGAAGGCATGAACCATGTGTTCTTCACCGGTTCCGGCTCCGAAGGCAACGACACCATGCTGCGTATGGTTCGTCACTACTGGGCAATCAAAGGCCAGCCAAACAAGAAAGTCATCATCAGCCGCAAGAACGGTTATCACGGTTCGACCGTGGCCGGCGCGAGCCTCGGTGGCATGACCTATATGCACGAACAGGGCGACTTGCCGATCCCGGGCATCGTCCACATCGCGCAGCCGTACTGGTTCGCTGAAGGCGGCGACATGTCCCCGGAAGAGTTCGGCATCTGGGCGGCCAATCAGCTGGAAGAAAAGATTCTCGAAGTCGGCGTCGACAACGTCGGTGCCTTTATTGCCGAGCCTATTCAGGGCGCCGGCGGCGTGATCATTCCGCCAGACACCTACTGGCCGCGCATCAAGGAAATTCTCGCCAAGTACGACATCCTGTTCGTGGCGGACGAAGTGATCTGCGGGTTCGGCCGTACCGGTGAGTGGTTCGGTAGCGATTTCTACGACCTCAAGCCTGACATGATGACCATCGCCAAAGGCCTGACCTCCGGTTACATCCCGATGGGTGGCCTGATCGTGCGCGACACCGTGGTGGCAGTGCTCAACGAAGGCGGCGATTTCAACCACGGCTTCACCTACTCCGGGCACCCGGTGGCAGCAGCGGTGGGTCTGGAAAACATCCGCATTCTGCGCGACGAAAAAATTATCGAGAACGCGCACAACGAAACGGCACCGTATTTGCAGAAACGTCTGCGGGAACTGAACGATCACCCGTTGGTGGGTGAAGTTCGCGGCGTCGGTCTGTTGGGGGCCATCGAGCTGGTGCAGGACAAGGCCACTCGCAAGCGTTACGAAGGCAAGGGCGTCGGCATGATCTGCCGTCAGTTCTGCTTCGATAACGGCCTGATCATGCGCGCTGTCGGCGACACCATGATCATCGCGCCGCCGCTGGTGATCAGCAAAGCGGAGATCGATGAACTGGTTACAAAGGCACGCAAGTGCCTGGATCTGACCCTCAGTGCGTTGCAGGGCTAAGTGCTAGGCTCTGAGCGGGGGAGCCGCGGCGCTCTCGCTCAAAGCTGTCAGAAAGGCTGGTCTTTTCTTGAAAGACCGCCTCGGATCTTGCCAGACTAGCCGCGGTTCCAGTTGTCCGGGTTCGGCCGCTGAACAAAGTGGTTCAAAAAAAGAAAATTTGGAGCATTACGCATGAAGGCATTAGGCAAAAAGCTCGCTGGCAAGACTCTGCTCGCCATGTCCCTGATGGGAATCATGGCGGCTGCGGCTCAGGCGGACGACAAGGTGTTGCACGTCTACAACTGGTCGGACTACATCGCTCCGGACACCATCAAGAAGTTTGAAGACGAGTCGGGCATCAAAGTTGTTTACGACGTCTTCGACAGCAACGAAACCCTCGAAGCCAAACTGCTCGCAGGCAAGTCCGGCTACGACATCGTCGTACCGTCGAACAACTTCCTCGCCAAGCAGATCAAGGCCGGTGTTTACCAGACGCTGGACAAGTCCAAGCTGCCTAACTGGAAAAACCTCAACACCGATTTGCTCAAAGCCGTGTCGGTCAGCGACCCGGGCAACGAGCACGCTTTCCCGTACATGTGGGGCTCGATCGGCATCGGCTTCAACGCCGAGAAGGTCAAGGCTGCACTGGGTGCCGACGCACCTGTCGATTCGTGGGATCTGATCTTCAAGCCGGAAAACGCGGCCAAGCTGAAATCCTGCGGCATCAGTCTGCTTGACTCGCCAACCGAGATGATTCCGGTGGCGTTGCACTACCTGGGCCTGCCAACCGACAGCCAGAAGAAAGAAGACATCGACAAGGCTGAAGCGCTGATCATGAAGGTGCGTCCTTCGATCGCCTACTTCCATTCGTCCAAGTACATCTCTGACCTGGCCAACGGCAACATCTGCGTAGCCGTCGGTTACTCGGGTGACATCTACCAGGCCAAGTCCCGCGCGGCTGAAGCCGGTGACAAGGTGAAAGTCAGCTACAACATTCCGAAAGAAGGTGCGGGCAGCTTCTACGACATGGTCGCCATCCCTAAAGATGCCGAAAACGTCGAAGGCGCCTACAAGTTCATGACCTTCCTGCAGAAGCCGGAAATCATGGCTGAAATCACCAACGCCGTACGCTTCCCGAACGGTAACGCCGCTGCAACGCCACTGGTTGATAAAGACATCACCAGCGATCCGGGCGTTTACCCACCGGCTGACGTACTGGCCAAGCTGTACGCGATCGCCGACTTGCCGGCCGCAACTCAGCGGATCATGACCCGCAGCTGGACCAAGATCAAATCCGGTAAATAAGCCGATTTGAAGCGATAACCGCTGGCCGTCGCCCTCGCGATGGCGGCCAGCGGATCAATTAAATGACAAAAGTTTTGCTGGAACGGTTTTTCGAGGGTAAGTTGCGCGCCGGTTTTGTTGCCGGGCAGCGATGGCTGTCATGCAGCGCGGGGCAACTTGGGCCCAACTAATTTAGAGGACCTCCACTTGCCTATTTTTTCTTCTTTGCGCAATGCCCTGCTGGCCACTGCCGGCCTGACGATTGCTGTCGGTGCCCAGGCCGCCGGTACGGTGCATATTTATAACTGGTCGGACTACATCGGCGAGACGACCCTGGCTGACTTCCAGAAAGCCACCGGGATCAAACCGGTTTACGACGTGTTCGATTCCAACGAAACCCTGGAAGGCAAACTGCTGGCCGGGCGTACCGGTTACGACGTGGTCGTGCCGTCGAACCACTTCCTCGGCAAGCAGATCAAGGCAGGCGCGTTCCAGAAGCTCGACCGCTCGCAGCTGCCGAATTATTCGAATCTCGACCCGGCGCTGCTCAAGCGTCTGGAGCAGAACGATCCGGGCAACTTGTACGCCGTGCCGTACCTGTGGGGCACCAACGGCATCGGTTACAACGTCGATAAAGTGAAGGCTGTGCTGGGTGTCGACAAGATCGATTCCTGGGGCGTTTTGTTCGAACCAGAGAACATCAAGAAGCTGCAAAGTTGCGGCGTAGCGTTCCTCGATTCGGCGGATGAAATGATGCCGACCGTGCTCAACTACATGGGCCTGAACGCCAACAGCACCAATCCCAAGGACTACGAAAAAGCCACTGCCAAGCTGCTCGCGGTGCGTCCTTACGTGACCTACTTCCACTCCTCGAAATACATCGGTGACCTGGCCAACGGCGACATCTGCGTGGCCATCGGTTTCTCCGGCGATATTTTCCAGGCGAAGAACCGCGCAGCCGAAGCCAAGAAAGGTGTGAACATCGCCTACTCGGTGCCGAAAGAGGGCGGCGCGCTGTGGTTCGACATGCTGGCGATTCCGAAGGATTCGTCGAACGTGAAGGAGGCTCACGCCTTCATCAACTATTTGCTGAAACCTGAGGTGATTGCCCAGGTCAGTGATTACGTCGGTTACGCCAACCCTAATCCGGGTTCGGACAAACTGATGGAGCAGTCCATCCGTACCGATGAGTCGGTGTACCCACCGCAGGCCGTTATCGACAAGGCCTACGTGTCGACCGAGTTGCCACCGAACATTCAGCGCCTGATGACCCGCAGCTGGACCAAGGTCAAGTCGGGGATGTAAGGCACACACTATCCTGGGTTCGCCTTGCGGGGCGGACTGCATTGTTTTTATCTGGGAGTTTCGTAAATGGCAGTTGCCTCCGGCGCCTATAAGAAAGCCCTCGAGGGCGACCAGACACCGAAACAGGTGTTGGTCAAAATCGACCGGGTCACGAAGAAGTTCGACGAGACGATTGCCGTGGACGATGTGTCCCTGGAAATCAAAAAGGGCGAAATCTTCGCTCTGCTCGGCGGATCGGGATCGGGCAAATCCACTCTGCTGCGGATGCTGGCAGGGTTCGAACGGCCCACGGAGGGGCGCATTTTCCTCGACGGCGTCGACATCACCGACATGCCGCCGTACGAACGTCCGATCAACATGATGTTCCAGTCGTACGCCTTGTTCCCGCACATGACCGTAGCGCAGAACATCGCCTTCGGCCTCAAGCAGGACAAGATTCCGGCGGCTGAAGTCGACGCCCGCGTGGCCGAAATGCTCAAGCTCGTGCAGATGAGCCAGTACGCCAAGCGCAAGCCGCATCAACTGTCCGGCGGTCAGCGTCAGCGTGTGGCACTGGCGCGTTCGCTGGCCAAACGGCCGAAGCTGCTGCTGCTCGACGAACCGATGGGCGCACTCGACAAGAAACTGCGTTCGCAAATGCAACTGGAACTGGTCGAGATCATCGAGCGCGTCGGTGTGACGTGCGTGATGGTGACGCACGACCAGGAAGAGGCCATGACCATGGCCGAGCGCATCGCGATCATGCACCTGGGCTGGATCGCTCAGATCGGCAGCCCGATCGACATCTACGAAACCCCGACCAGCCGTCTGGTCTGCGAATTCATCGGTAACGTCAACATCTTCGAAGGCGAAGTGATCGACGACGCCGAAGGCCACGCGACCATCACCTGCAAAGACCTCGATCGGCAGATCTACGTCGGCCACGGCATCAGCACCTCGGTGCAGGACAAATCGGTGACTTACGCGATTCGTCCGGAGAAGCTGCTGGTCACCGCCGATCAACCGACCTGCGAGTACAACTGGTCGAGCGGCAAGGTGCACGACATCGCCTATCTGGGCGGTCACTCGGTGTTTTACGTCGAGTTGCCGAGCGGCAAACTGGTGCAGTCGTTCGTGGCCAACGCCGAACGCCGTGGCGCACGTCCGACCTGGGGTGATCAGGTTTACGTGTACTGGGAAGACGACAGCGGCGTGGTACTTCGCTCATGAACATGCGCAAATTCAAACGCCGCATCAACCGAATAATCCCCAGTGGCCGGCAACTGGTCATCGGGGTTCCGTTCATCTGGCTGTTCCTGTTCTTCATGTTGCCGTTCTTCATCGTTTTGAAGATCAGCTTCGCCGAAGCCGATGTGGCGATTCCGCCGTACACCGAGATCTACACCTTCGTTGAGCAGAAGCTGCAACTGCTGCTGAACCTGGGCAACTACGCGATGCTGGCGGGCGACGAGTTGTACATCGCCGCTTACCTCGGCTCGTTGAAGATGGCGCTGATCAGCACCGTCCTCTGCCTGTTGATCGGCTACCCGATGGCCTACGCCATCGCCACCGCCCGAAAAGAGATGCAAACGGTGCTGGTGCTGCTGATCATGATGCCGACCTGGACGGCGATCCTGATCCGCGTTTACGCGTGGATGGGCATCCTCAGCAACAACGGCCTGCTCAATGGTTTCCTGATGAGCATGGGCTTTATCGACGAGCCGCTGCAGATCCTCAACACCAACCTCGCGGTGTACATCGGTGTTGTCTATTCGTACCTGCCGTTCATGATCCTGCCGCTGTACGCCAACCTGGTGAAGCACGATCACAGCCTGCTGGAAGCCGCTTCCGACCTCGGTTCGAGCACTTTCAACAGCTTCTGGAAAATCACCATTCCGCTGTCCAAGAACGGGATTATTGCCGGCTGCATGCTGGTGTTCATCCCGGTGGTGGGCGAGTTCGTGATCCCGGAACTGCTCGGTGGTCCGGAAACCCTGATGATCGGTAAAGTGCTCTGGCAAGAGTTCTTCAACAACCGTGACTGGCCGGTGGCGTCCGCGCTGGCGGTGGTGATGCTGGCGATCCTGATTGTGCCGATCATTCTGTTCAACCGCAGTCAGGCCAAGGAAATGGAGGGTAAAGAATGAAGCGCATCCGTTTCTCCAGCCTGATGCTGGTCGTGGGTTTGTTGTTCATCTACCTGCCGATGCTGATCCTCGTGATCTACTCGTTCAACGCCTCGAAACTGGTGACGGTGTGGGGCGGCTGGTCGATCAAGTGGTACGTCGGCCTGCTCGACAACACCCAACTGATGGGCTCGGTGGTGCGCTCGCTGGAAATCGCCTGCTACACGGCGGTGGCAGCGGTGGCACTCGGTACGCTGGCGGCATTCGTGCTGACCCGTATCACTCACTTCAAGGGCCGCACGCTGTTCGGCGGCCTGGTGACCGCGCCGTTGGTCATGCCCGAAGTGATCACTGGTCTGTCGCTGTTGCTGCTGTTCGTGGCCATGGCGCAGATGATCGGCTGGCCGCAGGAACGCGGCATTGTCACCATCTGGATCGCGCATACGACGTTCTGTGCGGCGTACGTGGCGGTGGTGGTGTCGGCGCGTCTGCGTGAGCTCGATCTGTCGATCGAAGAAGCGGCGATGGATCTTGGCGCGCGGCCGTGGAAGGTGTTCTTCCTGATCACCATCCCGATGATCGCGCCATCGCTGGCGGCGGGCGGCATGATGTCCTTCGCCCTGTCGCTGGACGACCTGGTACTGGCGAGCTTCGTCTCGGGCCCGGGTTCGACGACGTTGCCGATGGAAGTGTTCTCGGCGGTGCGCCTGGGCGTGAAGCCTGAGATCAACGCCGTGGCGAGTCTGATTCTGCTGGCGGTGTCGATCGTTACGTTCCTTGTCTGGTTCTTCAGCCGCCGTGCCGAAGAAGCGCGCAAGAAAGCCATCCAGCAAGCCATCGAAGAAAGCGCTGCCGATTCGTGGAAGCAACCGGACGTACGCCGCGCGCCTGCGCCGGAAGCGGCCTAACAGCAAAAGATCGCAGCCTGCGGCAGCTCCTACAGGGAACACATTCCAATGTAGGAGCTGCCGCAGGCTGCGATCTTTTGATTTTGCCCTCAGTTCACCCAAGGGGAATTGCGGATGACTTCGACGAAGTTCATCGGTTTGAACCCCGGCACCTGATCCTTCAGCACATCGGTCTTCACGTTGCCAAACGTGGTCTGCGGACGATGGCGCAAGCCGTCGGCGAACGCGCAGATGATGCACTCCTTGAAACCTTCCCCACGTGGATGCGCATGCACCACCGCTTCGCGCTGCACGGTGCTGAACGCTGCGTAATCCATGCCCAGCACGTCCATCTCGACACCCGCCGTCACCAGCGCCACGGTCGGGCGCAAGTGTTTCGGCACGCCTGGCGTGGTGTGCAGGGCGATCGATAACCAGACTTGTTCGATGTCGTCATCGCTCAAACCGTACGGCTTGAGAAACGCCGCCGCTGCGTTGGCGCCGTCCACTTCAAAACGCTCGTCAGCGCTGCGATGACCTTCGACCAGACCGAGGTCGTGGAACATCGCGCCGACATAGAGCAGCTCTGGATCGTAGGCCAGTTGCTGGCGTTCACCGCTCAGCGCGCCGAACAGAAATACCCGGCGTGAGTGGTGGTAAAGCAGATCGGATTCGATGTCGCGGATGTACTCGGTGGTGGCGCGGGCGAGGGCGCTGTCGGGGATTTTGATGCCGGCGATGGTCGTGCTCATGGTGCTTTCCTTTCTGAAAGCGCCGTCATGGCGCTGATGGGGAAAGTCTGTTCCCGACGCTGCAAGCGAACAATCGGCGCATGGCTGCGATCCTTGCCAATCCACCTGCAAATCGTGCCAAGCTAAAAGATCGCAGCCTTCGGCAGCTCCTACATGAGAAAGCGGACACCTGTAGGAGCTGCCGAAGGCTGCGATCTTTTGCTCTTGAAAGGGAATCCACAGCCATGAACAAAACCGTCGCCATCGTGGTGTTCGCAGGCGTGCAGTCGCTCGACGTCACCGGCCCCATGGATGTATTCGCCGAGGCTAACCGCTTCCTCGCGCCGGAAGATCACTATCGGCTGGAAGTGATCGGCCTGGAAAAAACACCGATGGCCTGTTCCAACGGCTTGATCCTCAACGCCCATCGCCATTTCAGCGAAGCGCTGGACGCCTATGACCTGCTGCTGGTCGCCGGCGGGCCGCAACTGCCGTTCATGGATTTCGGTGCGACGTTCGACACCTGGCTGCGCGACGCCTGCGCCCGCTCCCAGCGTTTCGGCTCGATCTGCAACGGCGCTTTCATGCTCGCCCGCGCCGGGTTGCTGGAAGGGCGAACCGTGACCACGCACTGGAACGATGCCGAGGCTTTGGTGCAGTTGTGTCCATCGACGCAGGTGGACGCCGATCGTTTGTACGTCGAGGACGGCACGCTCTACACCTCGGCCGGGGTGACGGCGGGGATTGATCTGTCGCTGTATTTACTGGCGCGTGATCACGGTGCTGAAGTGGCGCTCAGTGTGGCGAAGCGGCTGGTAGTGTTCACTCAGCGTTCGGGCGGGCAGTCGCAGTTCAGCCCGTTCCTCACGCCGCACGCGGAGCCGACGTCGGCAGTGGCGATGGTGCAGTTGTATGTGCTGGCCAATCTGACGGGTGATCTGACCATTGCCGATCTGGCCAACGCGGCGAACATGAGCGCGCGTAATTTCTCGCGGGTGTTTGCCCGGGAAGCGAAGGTGACGCCGGCGGAGTTTGTCGAGCGGGCGCGGGTGGATGCGGCGCGGGTGATGCTGGAGAGCACGGCGGCGCCGTTGAAGACGGTGGCGTATCAGTGCGGGTTTCGCGATGCGCAGCATATGCGCGGGGTGTTCAATCGACGGTTGGGCGTGACGCCGCAGCAGTTTCGGCTGAATTTTGCGCTGATGGTTTGAAGCCTTACGGTGCTGCTGATGGCCCTTTCGCAAGCAGGCTCGCTCCCACATTTGGAATGCGTACTCCCGTGGGAGCGAGCCTGCTCGCGAAGGCGTCAGTCCAGTCAACCGAGAACTACTGGGCTGCCCGCATCGGTAACAGCTTCAACGTATTGTGCGTATTCGCCGTCACCTCTTCCTCACTAAAGTGCGCCTGCACATAAATCCCATCAACATACGCCTCAGCCTGATCGTCATAGTGGCTATCAAACGGCACACCACTCTGCCCAACCGGGTTAATCGTCAGCCCATGCGCCGGATCCGCAAAATCCACCAAGCGCCGCGTCGACGGCCCATACGTCACTGGCCACGGCGCAGGCCCGATCTTCGCCGAAAGGTTGTTCGGCACTTCATGACTGCCCGGCGCCGCAAACGGCCCGACGTTGAAAATCCGATCCAGCGGCTTCTGCTGCCCCAACGGATGGCCATGCGTCAGCGTGTGCGCCGCGCCCCATTTCCACTCGGCAGTGTTGTCGCCGAGGGTCAGCTTCAAGTGCTGCATGCTCGCCTGCCACGCCGTGCGCACAACGTCGGCGCGAGTCTCTTTTACCGGCGTGTTGCGGTTATCCCACCACGGCGAATCAGCGTTCGCCGCCAGTCGTGGCAGCGCCGAATCGATCACCCGCGTCGACAACAGCGTGTCGAAAAACTCATTGCCCAATTCATCACGCATCGCCGCATCGGCGAGGTCGTAGAGGAACTGGCTAAACACCGTCGCACTCACCGAGTCCAGCGGATAGTCACCCGGCCACTGCGCCAGTTGCTCGACCAGTTTCAGCTGCGCCGGGTCGCTCACCACTTCACGCAGCACCGGCAGCAAAGGCGCCAACACGCGCGGGCCGTAACCGGTCGCCGTGCCGAGTTGCAGTTTCTGATTGGCCTCGTTCGTCCACTTAATGTTCTTGTCGCTGAGCTGACGATTGAGTTGCTGACCACGGTCGGCGAGGTTGTAGTAACCGGGAATCTCCATACCGGTCGGCGACAGCGGCTGGAAGTTGGCCGAGACGATGTAGCCGCGTGCCGGGTTCTCTTCCTGCGGGTTGGCGCTGAACGGGTAGAAACCGTCCTTGTCCGCCTGATTGCTGCTGCCGTCGAGAATGAATTCCGGCCTTACCCCGGCCGGGCGTTTGGGCAGCAACGCCGACGCCCACCAGGCGATATCACCCTTGGCGTTGGCGTAAACCAGGTTCAGCCCCGGCGCCTGCACTTTTGCGGCCGCCGCGCGAGCCTTGGCTAAGGTGTCGGCGCGGTTGAGCTGATAGAAACCTTCGAGGATCGGGTTCGGCGTTTCGAGGAACGCCCACCACATCGCAATCGGCGTCTTGCCCGCTGCAGTGCCGAGCGCGTCGTTGACGATCGGGCCGTGGGGCGATTGGCGCAGGGTGAGTGTCACCGGCGATTGGCCCTTCACATTGATCTGCTGTTCGCTGACGACCATGTCCGTCCACTGGCCGCGATACCAGACCTGATTGGCATTGTCCGGATTGACCTTCTCGGCGATCAGATCCAGATCGTCGTTCTGGAACATGGTCAGGCTCCAGCCGAAATCGAGGTTGTGCCCCAGAAACGCAAACGGCACCAGCGCCTGATGATGGCCGTACAGCTCAAACCCCGGCGCCGACAATTGCGCCTCGTACCACACCGACGGCACCGAGAAACGAATGTGCGGGTCACCGGCCAGCAGCGGTTTGCCGCTCTGGCTGCGGCTGCCGGCAATCACCCAGGCGTTGCTGCCTTCGAACTGCGGTAAGCCGTTGTCGATCAGCGCTTGTTCGCTGAGACGGGCGAGTGCGTTGAGGTCTTTCCAGTCACCGGCGGCGAGGGTCGGCGTCGATGTGCTGTGGCCTTTGGCGAGCACGCCTTTGGGCTGCCAGTCGAGATCGAACACGTTGAGGTAATCGGCGCCGAGTTGATCGCGCACATAGGTCAGCAGCGGCTCGGTACGAAACGCGGCGGCAAAGCTGTAAGCCATGTAACCGGCGACGCTGATGCTGTCTTCAGCGGTGAACGGCCGTTTCGGGATGCCCAGCACGTCGAACTCGATCGGCGCAGCGTGGGTGTCCTGATACTGGTTGATGCCATCCAGATAGGCTTGCAGGGCCTTCCACGACGGCGACTGTTTATCGAGGCTGGCGACATAGCTGGCAGCGCGCTCACGGATGCGCAGGCTGCGGAACAGTTTGTCGGTGTCGAGCAGTTTTGGCCCGAGCACCTCGGCCAGTTCGCCACGGGCGAGGCGGCGCATGGCTTCCATCTGGAACAGACGATCTTGCGCATGCACATAACCGAGGGCGCGGTAGAGGTCGGTTTCATTTTCGGCGCGGATGTGCGGCACGCCGCGCTCGTCGTAGCGCACGGTCACCGAACCCTGCAAGTTGCGCAGTTCGACCTGACCCTGTCGCGTCGGTTGTTTGCTGTAGACATACCAGCCGGCGCCGGCGAGCAGAACAACGATGAGCAGGGCCAGTACGGTGAACACGCGCTTCATGGTGACTCCTTGTGCTTGCGGGATTGCCGCCCGTCGGGCTGCAAACAATTAGCACAGTCCATCTGTGCCGTGCAGTGCTGTCCTCGAAAAGTCCGGAATGCCTTACTGCGCTTCCACCGGCCACGGGCAATAACAGCCGACCGCCAAAGTGTGCGTGGCATTCACCGGGCGATCGTCGGTCAGCGCGTTGAGGATCGGTTCGATAAAACTGTTGCTGGAGTTGCAGGTCAGGCCTTCGCTGTACGGGCCGAAGTACGCCAGTTTGCCGCTGCGATCCCAGATCGCCACGGCCGGGCTGGCGGGCACTTGCTCGGAGCCGGGCAAGATCGTGAGGGTTTTCAAGCTGCTGAGCGTGGCGGGTAACTGGCCGTGGCTGCCGGCTCTCTGCACGGCAAAGAACTCGACACCCTTGGCGCTGAATTGCTCGACCATCTCGGTCAGGTGCTGTTGATTGCCGACGTTGCACGGGCAGGCCGGATCCCAGAAATGCACCAGCCGAATCGGCCCGGGCCCGGCGAGATCAGCGGGCAGGCGCAGCGGATCACCGGAAAACACCGCGGTGTGTTCGCTGAATGCACGCAGGTAACGACCCTGAAACCAGTCGTACGCCGCCCACAGCACCCCGGCACAAATAAGCGCGAGCAGGCTGGCAAACAGTGCGGTGCGGTAGGGCGAACGCATGGTTTTCGATCCCAAAGAGGTGGGCTAGCTTGCCATGCTTGCCCCGACAGATGAATATCGCAGGCCGATAAAGTCTGTTTACCGTTTTGGAATCTCTGCATGCCTGCCACTTTCGACCCCGATCAAATACGCGCCAGCCTCAAGCCGTTGGCTGAGTGGCAGCCGTTGTCGGAGGAGGCCAAGGCGTATCAGCGCTTCTATCAGACTGACTTTCCCGAGCGCGATTTGTGGTGCGGCATGGGCCGTTTCGAAGTCGATGGCTACGAACTGGTCAGCCATTGCTGGTGGCCGGAGAAGGTCAAGGCGACGCTGTTTTTGCTGCACGGTTTTTACGATCACGTCGGGCTCTATCGGCATGTGATCGAGTGGGCGCTGGATCAGGATTTTGCCGTGATCGCCTGCGACTTGCCGGGCCATGGCCTGTCGAGCGGGCCGCGCGCGAGCATCCGCGACTTCTCCGAATATCAGGACACCCTGCAAGCGTTGTTCGCCGAAGCACGTTCGATTGCACTGCCTGAGCCGTGGCATTTGTGCGGGCAGAGTACCGGCGGCGCGATTGTGGTCGATCATTTGCTCAACCATGGCGAGAGCAGTCCGGCGCAGGGCCAGGTGATTTTGTTGTCGCCGCTGGTGCGACCTCGGGCGTGGGGGTGGTCGCAGTTGAGTTATTACGTGCTGAGGACTTTTGTTCGAGGCATCGCGCGGCGTTTCAGCGAGAACTCGAATGACCCGGATTTTCTGCCGTTTCTGCTGAAAGATCCGTTGCAGCCAAAACGCTTGCCGACGGCGTGGGTCGGGGCGTTGTCACGCTGGATCGTGCGCGTTGAACACGCGAAAAAAAGTCCGCGACGGCCGCTGATCATTCAGGGGCAGGCGGACATGACGGTGGACTGGCAGCACAATTTGCAGGTGTTGAAGTGGAAGTTTGATCGGCCGCAGATTCTGCTGCTGGCGGAGGCGCGGCATCATCTGGCAAATGAGACGGTGGAGATGCGAGAGGAGTATTTCGAGTTTCTGAGCAAGCGGATCAGGGGGCGGAATCTTTAGAGCAAAATCAAAAGATCGCAGCCTTCGGCAGCTCCTACATGGATCGGTGTAGGAGCTGCCGAAGGCTGCGATCTTTCAGGGTTGGCCAACCGCCAACCCCGCCCGAATCGCCGCCAGCGCCGCCTGATAATAAGCCTTGCCCTCAGCCGATTCGGCAAACGTCGCAAACTCTTCCAGCTCTTCATCCGACAAGTCGCGATAAACGTAAAGCAGCGTGTTGTTCATGTCCGCGCCAATCTGATCCATCAGGCGCTGACGCTGACCGTTCAACATGCTCTGCGCCTGACCACCGCCAAGCAATCCCGGAATCATCGAACTCAAACTGTCTGCCGCGACGCCGGCAATCGCCAGGCTCACTTCGGCGCCCGCTTCACGCGCGGGCAATGCTTGAGCAAGGTGGCCGATGATCAGCAGACGGCTGTCGCTGACCTGCATCTTCGGCAGGCCTTTGGCGTTTTTCGCCAGTTGATCGCGGCGGGTCGCGAGCAATTCAGCGGCGACGATTTTTTTGCCCAGTGGCGATTGAAAGAAGGTCAGCGCCGGTTTCGGGTCGGCGAGGTTCTGCCGCAGTTGCGCTTCGGCGCGTTGATCCACGGCCTGCGGGGCAAAGCGCTGATTGCTGTTGTTCAGCAGCGCTTGAAACACCGCGGGCGGCAGGCTGTTTTGATAGCGCTGCTGGGCGGCCGTCAGGGCGTCGTTGAAATGCGCGCGTTGTTCTGGCCAGCCGGCGACCTTGTACAGCTGATCGTGGCCGTCCGCCCAGGCGGGCAAAACACAGAACATCAACAGTGAAAAAAGCAAACGGCGCATAGGGACTCCTGTCAGCAGCGGACTATTCTCCGTGCGGTGCCGGTACTTGTCGAGAATTCGTATCAAGCCGCTGCGTGGCTCTGTCGGATTTTTCGCCGGCGGCATACTATGCGCGCCATGCAAATATCCTCTGAACACCCGCTGCTGTTACGCATTGTCGACGACCTGGCCGATCACGGCTGGTCGCAGCAGAACATTTTCCTGCCCGCCGGTTTGACCCGCGAGTTGGCGGCCGAGTGCCGTAAACGCGAGGCAGAAGGTGAACTGGCGCCGGCAGCGGTGGGCCGTGGGCCGTTTTCAGAGATTCGCGAGGGGATTCGTGGCGACCATATTCAGTGGATCGACCCGGGTCAGGCCGAGTCCAGTGACCGTTACTTGAATCTGATGGAGAGCCTGCGCGAGGCGCTCAATCGTGGCTTGTTCCTCGGCCTTGAAGATTTTGAATGCCATTTCGCCCTGTATCCGCCCGGCGCTTTTTATCGCCGGCACGTCGACCGTTTTCGCGATGACGACAAGCGCATGGTCTCTGTGGTGGTCTACCTCAATGACGCCTGGCTGCCGGAGGACGGTGGGCAGTTGCGCATGTACCTGAACGATGAACGCGTGCATGACGTGCAGCCCACTGGCGGTTGTCTGGTGGTGTTTCTCTCCGGCGAAGTGCCGCACGAAGTGCTGCCGGCGAACCGCGAGCGTTTGTCGCTGACCGGTTGGTTCCGCCGCCGTGGCAACGAGCCGTTCTGATGGACAAGATTCTGGTCAGCCGCTGCCTGTTGGGTCATCGCGTGCGTTACGACGGCGGCGCGAGCGGGCCGTTTGATTTGCTCGAGCAGTGGATTGCCGAAGGGCGCGTGGTGCCGTTGTGTCCGGAAGTCGCGGGCGGTTTGCCGACGCCACGGGCGGCAGCGGAGATTCCCGGAGGGCAGGGCGCTGAGGTGCTGGATGGAACTGCTGCGGTGATCACCACCGAGGGTGAGGATGTCAGTGCGCAGTTTCTGGATGGCGCGCGGCAGGCGCTGGCTCTCGTGCAGAAGCATGGCATTCGCGTGGCAGTGCTGAAAGCCAACAGTCCATCCTGTGGAAACCTGCTGACCTATGACGGGACTTTCAGTGGCGTGAAAGTCACTGGCGAAGGCGTGACGGCTGCACTGCTCAAGCGCCATGGCGTGCAGGTTTTCAGCGAGCTCGAACTCCCGCAAGCCGCAGAATCCCTGACCCAACTCGATCACCTGTAGGAGCTGCGGCACGCTGCGATCTTTTGATCTTTTTGATCTTTCGAATCAACATCAAAAGATCGCAGCGTGCCGCAGCTCCTACAGGTTTCACTTGGGTTCAGTGAGCCACTTCTCGGTCAACGCCGCCAAGCGCCCATCCGCCCTGATCCGCTGCATTGCGCTCTCAAGGCTGGCGTGAAACGCCGGGTTACCCTTCTGAAACGGAATCGCCAATTCCACCGGCGCGCTCGCCTTCGGTTTGGCATCCGTCAACGCCTGCACCAGCACCATCGGTTGCGGCTGCGCCGGCTCATCCTTCTTCGCCAGCATCTGCGCCTCGACCTTGCCATAAGGCTCTACGTCGAAACGATCCTTGAGTTCGGCGGTCAGTGCTATGTGGTTGAGCGCAACGTCGTATTTGCCGCTTTCAACGCCCTGGTACAGGTCGGCTTCGTCGGTGACGATGAAGTCGGCGCGCACATCCAGCTCGTTGGCGAGCATTTGCCCCAGCTCGACCTCGAACCCCGTGAGTTTGTCGCCATCGTCCTTGTAATTGAAGGGCGGTGTATTAGCCTCAAGGGCTATGCGCAGCTCACCGCGATCATTGACGTCATCTATAAGTTCGGCGTGAGCCAATGGGCTCAGAAGGGGTAGCAGGCAGATCAGGCCAGGCAGAAAACGCATGGTCACTCCTTTGAAATCATTATCGCGATGCTCTGATTCAGGCTCGCTTTGCTATGGTTGTCGAGTGCCTTCGACAACGAATGGTCATGAAGTTGTCATGACCGTGCGGATTTTACGGAAAAACTGGAGAAGAAAATGAAAAGCTTTATGTCACGTGCAGCATTGGCCGGTGTGCTGATGGGTGTTTCGGTGCTGGCCAGTGCTGCCACCCCTGCGCCAAAAGGTGCCGAAGTGTTCATCGTTTCTCCCGAGGACGGAGCCACGGTTTCCCAGCAGTTCAAGGTCAAGTTCGGTACCAAGGACGTCGCGCTGGCACCGGCCGGTGACGTCACCGCCAACACCGGTCACCACCATCTGCTGATCGACGCCAAGGAAATCGTTCCGGCCGGCGCTGTGGTGCCGACTGACGCCAACCACATGCACTTCGGCAAGGCGCAGACCTTCGCTGAAATCAAACTGGCCCCGGGCAAGCACACCTTGCAACTGGAGTTGGGTGACAAGAATCACATGGCGTTCGACCCGCCAATCGTCTCGAAGAAAATCACCATCAACGTCGAATAAAAAAAGGGAGCCCTTTCGGGGCTCCCTTTTTTTATCAGCGGCGAGTTGCGAGCTACGAGCTTCAAGCAAAAGCTAAGCGAACATCACTTGCTGCTTGTCGCTCGCGGCTTGTAGCTGTTCTTAGAAAAGAACGCGGCTACGGATCGTGCCGTTGATGTGCTGCAGCTTCTCTTGCGCCAGGTCCGAATACTCGGCGTCGACGTCGATCACCACGTAGCCAACCTTCTCGTTGGTCTGCAGGAACTGACCGGAGATGTTGATGCCGTTTTCGGCGAAGACCTTGTTGATCTCGCTCATCACACCCGGAATGTTCTCGTGGATGTGCAGCAGGCGGTGCTTGCCAGGGTGAGCCGGCAGGGCCACTTCCGGGAAGTTGACCGACGAAACCGAAGTACCGTTGTCGCTGTACTTGACCAGTTTTTCTGCCACTTCCAGACCGATGTTGGCTTGCGCTTCGGCGGTCGAACCACCGATGTGCGGGGTCAGGATCACGTTGTCGAGGCCACGCAGCGGGCTTTCGAACTCTTCGTCGTTGGAGCGTGGCTCCACCGGGAACACGTCGATGGCCGCGCCGATCAGGTGCTTGTCCTTGATCGCGTCCGCCAGGGCGTCCAGCTCGACCACGGTACCGCGCGCCGCGTTGATCAGGATGCCGCCCTTCTTGATGGCGCGGATTTCCTTCTCGCCGATCATCCACTGGGTCGCAGCGGTTTCCGGAACGTGCAGGGTGACGATGTCGGACATGCCCAGCAGCTCGGTCAGGTTTCCGACCTGAGTGGCGTTGCCCAGCGGCAGCTTGGTCACGGTGTCGTAGAAATACACCTGCATGCCCAGGCCTTCAGCCAGAACCGACAGCTGAGTACCGATCGAGCCGTAGCCGACGATGCCGAGTTTCTTGCCACGGATCTCGAAGGAGTTGGCTGCGGATTTGATCCAGCCGCCACGGTGGCAGGAAGCGTTTTTCTCCGGGATGCCGCGCAGCAGCAGGATCGCTTCGGCCAGCACCAGCTCGGCAACGGAGCGGGTGTTGGAGTACGGCGCGTTGAACACGGCAATACCGCGCTCGCGGGCAGCACTCAGGTCAACCTGGTTGGTGCCGATGCAGAAACAGCCGACCGCTACCAGCTTCTTCGCGTGATCGAAGATCTCTTCGGTCAGTTGCGTGCGCGAACGAATGCCGATGAAGTGAGCGTCAGCAATCTTTTCCTTGAGCTGGGCTTCCGGCAGAGAACCGGTGAGGTACTCAATGCTGGTGTAGCCCGCCGCCTTGAGGACGTCGACAGCCGATTGGTGGACGCCTTCGAGAAGAAGGAACTTGATCTTGCTCTTATCGAGAGAAGTCTTGCTCATCTGCGTAAACCTGTATCCCGGAGAAAAATGGCAGGAAATGGTCAACAGACGCTGACCCGGACGACAAGAATGTCGTCTCCGCGGATCTGGCCTTAGGCACTGTCCTGCGGGGTCGATATGCTAGCATAGCCTCCCCGCTAAACACTCATTCCTGCGACGTGAAGCGTTCTCAGGATGACCATGAATTGTTCGAGAGTTCTGTCGATGACCAATCCTGCCCTGATTGATGAACTGAAGACCCTGGTTGAGCCTGGCAAAGTCCTCACCGACGTCGACTCCCTGAATGCGTACGGCAAGGATTGGACCAAGCACTTCGCCCCGGCGCCGAGCGCCATCGTGTTTCCCAAGACCATTGAACAGGTGCAGGCGGTTGTCCGTTGGGCCAATCAACACAAGGTCGCGCTGGTGCCATCGGGCGGGCGTACCGGACTTTCCGCCGCTGCCGTGGCGGCGAATGGCGAAGTGGTCGTCTCGTTCGATTACATGAATCAGATTCTCGACGTGAACCTCACTGACCGCACCGCCGTTTGTCAGCCGGGCGTGGTCACCGAGCATTTGCAGAACGTCGCCGAAGAAAAAGGCCTGTACTACCCGGTTGACTTCGCCTCGGCAGGCTCCAGCCAGATTGGCGGCAACATCGGCACCAATGCCGGCGGGATCAAGGTGATTCGCTACGGCATGACCCGCAACTGGGTCGCCGGCATGAAAGTCGTCACCGGCAAGGGCGATGTGCTCGAACTGAACAAAGACCTGATCAAGAACGCCACCGGTTACGACCTGCGTCAGCTGTTTATCGGCGCTGAAGGCACGCTGGGTTTCGTCGTTGAAGCGACCATGCGCCTCGATCGTGCGCCGAAAAACCTCACCGCGATGGTGCTCGGCACCGCCGATTTCGACTCGATCATGCCGGTGCTGCACGCCTTCCAGGGCAAACTCGACCTGACCGCGTTCGAATTCTTCTCCGACAAAGCCCTGGCGAAAGTCATGGGTCGTGGCGACGTACCGGCGCCGTTTGAAACCGATTGCCCGTTCTACGCGTTGCTGGAATTCGAAGCGACCACCGAAGAAGTGGCCAACAGCGCATTGGAGACCTTTGAACATTGCGTCGAGCAGGGCTGGGTGCTGGACGGCGTGATGAGCCAGAGCGAAACCCAACTGCAGAATCTGTGGAAGCTGCGCGAGTACATCTCCGAAACCATCTCGCACTGGACGCCGTACAAAAACGACATCTCGGTCACCGTGTCGAAAGTGCCGGCATTTTTAAAGGAAATCGACGCGATCGTCGGCGAACACTATCCGGATTTCGAAATCGTCTGGTTCGGCCACATCGGCGACGGCAACCTGCATTTGAACATCCTCAAGCCGGATAACTTGAGCAAGGACGAGTTCTTCGCCAAGTGCGCGACTGTCAACAAGTGGGTGTTCGAAACCGTCGAGAAGTACAACGGTTCGATCTCCGCCGAGCACGGCGTGGGCATGACCAAACGTGATTATTTGACCTACAGCCGCTCGCCGGTTGAGATCGAGTACATGAAAGCGGTAAAAGCGGTGTTCGACCCGAACGGCATCATGAACCCGGGCAAGATCTTCGCGGTTTGATCTGTAATCTTTGATGAATCAATGAAGGCAGGAGTCGGTAAATGAGCTATCAGCACCAGTACGTCGACGGCACGCGCATCCACTTCCCGATCGGGAAAGTCGTGTGCATTGGCCGTAATTACGCCGAACACGCCAAAGAACTGGACAACCCGGTGCCTACCGAGCCGTTGCTGTTCATCAAGCCGGGCAGTTGCGTGGTTGAGCTGGAAGGCGGTTTCGCCATTCCGACCGAGCGCGGTTCGGTGCACTACGAAGCGGAAATCGCCGTGTTGATCGGCAAGCCGTTGTCGACCAAGCCGAGCCGTGAAGAAGTGCTCGATGCGATCTCCGGTTTCGCCCCGGCGCTGGATCTGACCCTGCGCGACAAACAGGCCGAGTTGAAAGCCAAGGGTCTGCCGTGGGAAATCGCCAAATCGTTCGACGGCGCGGCAGTGATCGCGCCGTTCGTGGTCGGCAGCACATTTGCTGACCTGACCGACATCGGCATTCGCCTGACCATCAACGGCGAAGTCCGTCAGGACGGCAACAGCAGCGCGATGCTCAACCCGATCGTGCCGATGATCCAGCACATGGCCGGCTGCTTCTCGCTGCAGGCCGGTGACGTGATCCTGACTGGCACACCAGTGGGCGTCGGCCCGCTGAATGTGGGCGACGACATCGTCCTGGAACTGGTGGGCGCGAGCAGCTTTAACAGCAGCGTTCGCTAACCGCAAAAGATCGCAGCCTGCGGCAGCTCCTACACCGATCCCTGTAGGAGCTGCCGCAGGCTGCGATCTTTTGATCTTTGATCTTACGTCTTCGCATACCGCAATCCCGCCATTTGCCGTTTTTTTCACATCCTGTCTGGATAATTCCGGAAAATCTGGCGTCTGAGCCGGCCTCTTTGTGCTATTACCCATAGCCTGAATTTTCGGAACGCGTCCCTCGATGTCATCTCAAACTCAGCTCAAATCCGCCCGCCGTTCACGTTTTGCCCTGCGTTGGTATACCTGGCTGGCGCTGGCCCTTGCCGCCGCCTATGGCCTGGCGTTCGCCATGCATTGGGATGACCGTGGCGTGCTCTGGGTGCTGGAGCGTTTCGAGAGCCCGACCGAGCAAAAGGAAAGCGTCTGGTTGCCCGACTACCACGCAGTGATAGACGCGAAGTTGCTGCCGGGCATGGAGAAAGACGAAGCCTCCGACCTGTCCTATAACCCGCAGACCAAAACCCTGTTTTCGGTAATGGGCAAAAATCCATTCCTCGCCGAGCTGAGCCTGCAGGGCGACGTCCTGCGCAAAATGCCGCTCAAGGGCTGGAGCAATCCGGAAGGCCTGACCGTGATGGAAAACGGCCTGATGGCCATCGTCGATGAGCGCGAGCACATACTCTCGATCGTCAAAGTTGACGCCGACACCCGCGAACTGAACATCGCCGACTTCCCCAAATACGACCTCGGCCCCTCGAAAGACCAGAACAAAGCCTTCGAAGCGATTGCCTGGGATCCGCGTAATCAGCAACTGCTGCTGGGCGAAGAGCGGCCACCGGCGTTGTTCACCTGGAAAAGCGCCGGCACCCAGACGCTGACGGGCGACAAGCAAAAACTCGCCAGCGATGAGCTGGACATCCGCAACCTCTCGGCGCTGGCGGTGGATCCGCGCACCGGCCACACACTGGTGCTGTCCGCTGATTCGCATCTATTGCTGGAGCTGGATGAGAAGGGCGATCAGGTCAGCTTCATGACCTTGCTCGGCGGTTTCAACGGCATCAAGAAAACCATCCCGCGCGCCGAAGGCGTGACCATGGACGAGGCGGGCACGCTGTACATGGTCAGTGAGCCGAACCTGTTCTACCGCTTCGAAAAACAGAAATAACGGCCCCATCGAACCTCGTAGGAGCTGCCGAAGGCTGCGATCTTTTGACTGCGGGACGCAGAGCATCCCCGGCTGCATTCCCACGCAGAGCGTGGGAACGATCAAATACAGGGTTGTCTTGTGGTTTGAGGCAAGTGGCCATTAAGCTTCAGTTCAGACGGGCGTGATATTTCATCCGCCTGTTTTGATTCCGAGCCCGCCCGAATGCGTCGACTTGCCCGTCCCAAACCTCTGGTCATCATCGTCTCGGTGATTGCCCTGATCGCGTTGATTGCGATCGGCCAATACCTGCGCCTGTTCGAGCGTGCCTGGTTCAACCTGCACACGTTGTGGCAACCGCAGAGCACTGAATCCATTGGTCTGGATCAATACCGTGTGGAGATTGAAGCACGAGTTATCGACGGTCTGGACGACGATGTGTCAGCGCTGACCTTCGATCCGGTGCGAAAAAGCCTGTTTACCGTGACCAACAAAAATGCCGAGCTGGTTGAGCTGTCGCTGGAAGGCAAGATCCTGCGGCGCATCTCGCTGATCGGCTTTGGCGATGCGGAGGCTGTCGAATTCATCAGCGCCGACACCTACGTGATCACCGACGAGCGTGAGCAGCGGCTGATCAAGATTCATCTGGAAGAAGGCACCACGTTCCTCGATGCGGCGGATGCCGAGCAGATGACCCTCGGCGTGCACATGAGCGGCAACAAGGGTTTTGAAGGTCTGGCTTACGACTCGGTGGGCAAGCGCCTGTTCGTGGCGAAAGAGCGCGATCCGATGCTGATCTACGAAGTGCATGGTTTTCCGCACTTCAACCCGGAAAAATCCTACGCGGTGCACGTGATCAACAACCCCAAGCGCGATGCCGGGATGTTTGTGCGTGATCTGTCGAGTTTGCAGTACGACGAACGCAGCGGCCATTTACTGGCACTGTCGGATGAATCGCGGTTGATTCTGGAACTGGATGTCGATGGGCGGCCGTTGAGCACGATGTCCATCAGTGGCGGGCGTCAGGGTTTGAAGAAAACCGTGCCGCAGGCGGAAGGCATTGCGATGGACGACGATGGCACGCTGTACATGGTGAGCGAGCCGAACCTGTTTTACGTCTTCAAAAAACCTGCACAGCCCTAGCCAACACCACAAAACCCAATGTAGGAGTGAGCCTGCTCGCGATAGCGGAGTGTCAGTCAACATCGATATCAACTGACACACCGCTATCGCGAGCAGGCTCACTCCTACAAGGGAACTTCATTTGCCCATAAATAGTGGGCAGTTTGGCTTACTCAGCCTTCAGGGTTTTCACGCCTTCGGATGTACCCAGCAACAACAAATCAGCCGGACGTGCCGCGAACAAGCCGTTAGTCACCACGCCAACAATCGCATTGATCTGCGCTTCCAGCTCCACCGGGTTGGTGATCTGCAGGTTGAACACATCCAGAATGATGTTGCCGTTATCGGTCAGCACGCCTTCGCGGTACACCGGGTCGCCGCCCAGTTTCACCAGTTGGCGGGCAACGTGGCTGCGGGCCATCGGGATCACTTCGACTGGCAGCGGGAATTCACCCAGCACTGGCACCAGTTTGCTGGCGTCGGCGATGCAGATGAAGGTCTTGGCCACGGCCGCGACGATCTTCTCGCGGGTCAGGGCTGCGCCGCCGCCCTTGATCAGGTTCAGGTGCGCGTCGCTTTCATCGGCGCCGTCGACGTAGAACTCCAGATCGCTGACGGTGTTCAGCTCATACACCGGAATCCCGTGGCCCTTGAGGCGCGCGGCGGTGGCTTCGGAACTGGCAACCGCGCCATCGAATGCGCCCTTGTGCTGGGCCAGGGCGTCGATGAAGCAGTTGGCGGTGGAGCCGGTGCCGACCCCAACGATGCTCTTGTCGTCGAGTTTCGGAAGGATGAAGTCGACGGCGGCCTGAGCCACTGCCTGTTTGAGTTGATCCTGGGTCATGCGGGCTCCGAGGTGCCGAAGAAGGGAGAACGAAAGGCCGGCATTATAGGCCCCATGGCTGGGAAGGTCATTGTCCTATTGGCAGATCAAAAGATCGCAGCCTGCGGCAGCTCCTACAGGAATCGCATGCATTCTGTAGGAGCTGCCGAAGGCTGCGATCTTTTAAGGCGCGGCTAAAACCTCTGGATTCGTGTGGTCGCCCGGGCAAAAGCCGGGTTAGACTCCTTGGCCCTGCCCAACCCGCTCAGTGATGCTTTCCGATGCTCGAACAGTACGTCAAAAAGATCCTCACCTCGCGCGTTTATGACGTTGCCGTAGAAACCCCGCTGCAGAACGCTCGCCAGCTCTCCGAGCGGCTGGGCAATGACATTTGGCTCAAGCGCGAAGACTTGCAGCCGGTGTTCTCGTTCAAGATTCGCGGCGCTTACAACAAGTTGACTCAGTTGACCGAAGAAGAGCGCGCCCGTGGCGTGGTCACCGCGTCGGCGGGCAACCATGCGCAAGGTCTGGCCCTGGCGGCGAAAGTGCTGGGCGTAAAAGCCACTATCGTCATGCCCAAGACCACCCCCGAGATCAAGGTCGAAGGCGTGCGTTCGCGTGGCGGCAAAGTCGTGCTGCACGGTGATTCGTTCCCGGAAGCCTTGGCCTACTCGCTGAAACTGGTCGATGAAAAAGGCTACGTCTACATCCACCCGTACGACGATCCGCACACCATCGCCGGGCAGGGCACCGTGGCGATGGAAATTCTGCGCCAGCACCCGCAGCCGCTGGACGCGATTTTTGTCCCGGTCGGCGGCGGTGGTCTGATCGCCGGTATCGCCGCGTACGTGAAATACCTGCGCCCGGACATCAAAGTCATTGGCGTCGAGCCGGACGACTCCAACTGCCTGCAGGCCGCGATGGCTGCCGGTGAGCGCGTCGTTCTGCCAACCGTGGGCATCTTCGCCGACGGCGTGGCGGTGGCGCAGATCGGCCAGCACACCTTCGACATCTGCAAAGACTACGTCGATGAAGTGATCACCGTCAGCACTGACGAGATCTGTGCAGCAATTAAAGATATCTACGACGATACCCGCTCGATCACCGAACCTGCCGGCGCCTTGGGCGTAGCCGGGATCAAGAAGTACGTCGAACAACGCGGTGTCAGCGGCCAGACCTTCGTCGCCATCGACTCCGGCGCCAACGTCAACTTCGACCGCTTGCGCCACGTCGCCGAGCGCGCTGAACTGGGTGAAGGCCGCGAAGCAATCATCGCCGTGACCATCCCCGAGAAGGCCGGCAGCTTCAAAAACTTCTGCGAAGCCATCGGCAAGCGCCAGATCACCGAATTCAACTACCGCTACAACACCGGCAGCGAAGCGCACATTTTCGTTGGCGTGCAGACCCACCCGGAAAACGATCCGCGCAGCGCACTGCTGGCGAGCCTGACCGAGCAGGGTTTCCCGGTCACTGATCTGACCGACAACGAACTGGCCAAGCTGCACATCCGCCACATGGTTGGCGGGCACGCGGCGCACGTGATTGATGAAGTGGTGTTCCGCTTCGAATTCCCGGAGCGTCCGGGTGCGCTGTTCAACTTCCTTAATAAGCTCGGCGGTCGCTGGAACATCTCGATGTTCCACTACCGCAACCATGGCGCTGCTGATGGCCGTGTGGTCGCCGGCCTGCAGGTGCCGCACGACGAGCGTCATCTGGTGCCGGCGGCGCTGGAAGAGATCGGCTACCCGTACTGGGATGAAAGCGAGAACCCGGCCTATCAGCTGTTTCTCGGCTGAGCGGCTACGCTGATGGGCAAGCAATAAGGAATTTTGACAATGGAAACGTTAACGGCCCTGAAAATGGCGCATGTGGTCGCCACCGTGGTTTTGCTGGCGAGTGCGCTGGGTCTGGCGATCTGGGTGTTTCTCGCAAAGCGCAAAGGTGATGCGACGGCGGGCAGCCGCACGTTGCAACGGCCACGGGTGTTTGTCTGGCTGCTGATGGGCCTGGCGCTGCTGAGCATGCCGTTTACTGGCTGGTGGATGGTGCATCTGGTGGGCTGGCCGCTGGGGCAGACGTGGATTCTGGCGTCGAGCGTGCTGTACACCGTGGCGGCGTTGGCGTGGTTGTGGTTGCTGGTGCGTTTGAATCGGTTGCGCAAGGCGCCGGGCGGGGTGGGGCGGTTCAGCTTTGCTTTGGCGTTGTTCAGTTTCGTGTGTTTTGTCGCGATTGCCGGGTTGATGGGCGCCAAACCGGTGTGAAGCGAAAAGATCGCAGCCTGCGGCAGCTCCTACAGGGGATTTTTGTCGATCACAAAAAATGTGATCTGACTCCGAACCTGTAGGAGCTGCCGAAGGCTGCGATCTGTTGATCTTCAGTCGCGCAACGAAATCACTGGCCAGCCACGCTTCTCGGCCTCAGCCCGCAGATTCGGATCCGGATCAACAGCCACCGGATTCGCCACCTGCTCCAGCAACGGCAAATCATTCATCGAATCGCTATAAAAATAGCTGTCGTCCAACGAATACCCGGTCTCTTCCAGCCAACGATTCAGGCGCGTCACCTTGCCTTCACGGAAGCACGGAATATCCGTGCTACGCCCGCTATAACGGCCATCGACCATTTCACATTCGGTAGCGATCAGGGTTTCAACGCCCAGACGCACAGCAATCGGCGCAGTGACGAAGCGGTTGGTCGCGGTGATGATCACCAGTTTGTCACCGGCGTCGCGGTGCTTTTTCAGCAGTTCCAGCGCCTGCGGCAGCACGATCGGCTCGATGCAGTCGCGCATGTAATCGTTGTGCCATTGATCGAGCACAGCCATGTCGGTGCGGCCGAGGATCTCCAGGCAGAAGTTCAGGTACGCGGCGTTATCCAGTTTGCCGGCCAGGTAATCCTGATAGAACTCGTCGTTGCGCGCTTTGTACGCAATCGGGTCGAGGAAGCCGCGTTCACACAGATAGTCGCCCCAGGCGTGATCGCTGTCGCCGCCCAGAAGGGTGTTGTCCAAATCGAATAGAGCCAGGCGCATTGCAGTTACCCGCTGATAAGTCTGTAAAAAGGCGACAAGAATACGGTCTTTTCACAAGAGTGCACATAAGGTAGGAAGCTTCGTTGCCGCCTCATCAATCTTTGTGGAACAATGCGGCGACATGCGTTTGCGAGGTTGTGCCCGTGATCGACCCCGATGGTTTCCGCCCCAATGTCGGGATCATTCTGACGAATGACGCCGGCCAGGTGCTATGGGCTCGCCGTATCAATCAAGATGCCTGGCAGTTTCCGCAAGGGGGAATCAACCCTGAAGAGACGCCGGAAGACGCCTTGTACCGCGAGCTGAACGAAGAAGTTGGCCTGGAACGTGAAGATGTTGAAATACTGGCCTGTACTCGGGGCTGGTTGCGCTATCGTTTGCCGCAACGTCTGGTGCGTACCCACAGCCAACCGCTGTGCATCGGCCAGAAACAGAAATGGTTTCTCCTGCGCCTGATCTCCAACGAGCAGCGGGTGCGGATGGATTTGACCGGTAAACCGGAGTTCGATGGCTGGCGCTGGGTCAGCTATTGGTATCCGTTGGGCCAGGTGGTGACATTCAAGCGCGAGGTGTATCGCCGCGCCCTCAAAGAGCTTGCCCCGCGCCTTTTAGCGCGCGACTGACGACGGAGTTCGACCCCGAGCCATGCTCAATACGCTGCGCAAGATCGTCCAGGAAGTTAACTCCGCCAAGGATCTCAAGGCGGCGTTGGGGATTATTGTGTTGCGCGTCAAAGAGGCCATGGGCAGCCAGGTCTGCTCGGTCTACCTGCTTGATCCCGAGACCAACCGCTTCGTCCTGATGGCCACCGAGGGCTTGAACAAGCGCTCGATCGGCAAGGTCAGCATGGCACCCAACGAAGGTCTGGTCGGTCTGGTCGGCACGCGTGAAGAACCCCTGAACCTCGAAAACGCGTCTGTTCACCCGCGCTACCGCTACTTCGCCGAAACCGGTGAAGAGCGTTACGCCTCGTTCCTCGGTGCACCGATCATTCACCACCGCCGCGTCGTCGGCGTGTTGGTCATCCAGCAAAAAGAACGCCGCCAGTTCGACGAAGGTGAAGAAGCTTTCCTCGTGACCATGAGCGCGCAGCTCGCCGGCGTTATCGCCCACGCCGAGGCCACGGGTTCGATCCGGGGTCTGGGCCGTCAGGGCAAGGGCATTCAGGAAGCCAAGTTCGTCGGCGTGCCGGGTTCACCGGGTGCGGCGGTCGGTACGGCGGTGGTCATGCTGCCGCCGGCCGATCTCGACGTGGTGCCCGATAAAAACATTACTGACATCGACGCTGAGCTGGCGCTGTTCAAGACCGCCATCGAAGGCGTGCGCGCCGACATGCGCGCGTTGTCCGCCAAACTCGCGACGCAGTTGCGCCCGGAAGAGCGCGCGCTGTTCGACGTCTACCTGATGATGCTCGACGATGCCTCGCTGGGCAGCGAAATCACTACCGTGATCAAGACCGGCCAATGGGCCCAGGGCGCGCTGCGTCAGGTGGTCACGGAACACGTCAACCGTTTCGAACTGATGGACGACGCCTACCTGCGGGAGCGTGCCTCGGACGTCAAAGACCTCGGTCGCCGTCTGCTCGCCTATTTGCAGGAAGAGCGTCAGCAGAACCTGGTCTACCCGGAAAAAACCATTCTGGTCAGCGAAGAACTGACGCCGGCAATGCTTGGCGAGGTGCCTGAAGGCACGCTGGTCGGTCTGGTTTCGGTACTCGGTTCGGGTAACTCGCACGTGGCGATCCTTGCCCGCGCCATGGGCATTCCGACGGTGATGGGTCTGGTCGACCTGCCGTACGCCAAGGTCGACGGTATCGAAATGATCGTCGACGGCACGCGCGGCGAGGTTTACACCAACCCGAGCGAAGTGCTGCGCAAGCAGTTCGCCGAAGTCGTCGAAGAAGAGAAACAACTGGCGCTGGGCCTCGACACCCTGCGCGACCTGCCGTGCGTGACCCTCGATGGCCACCGCATGCCGCTGTGGGTCAACACCGGTTTGCTCGCCGATGTGGCGCGGGCGCAGAAGCGTGGCGCCGAAGGTGTCGGCCTGTACCGCACCGAAGTGCCGTTCATGATCAACCAGCGTTTCCCGAGCGAGAAGGAACAACTGGCGATCTACCGCGAGCAGCTCGCCGCGTTCCACCCGCAACCGGTGACCATGCGCAGCCTCGACATCGGCGGTGACAAGTCGCTGTCGTATTTCCCGATCAAGGAAGACAACCCGTTCCTCGGCTGGCGCGGCATTCGCGTCACCCTCGACCACCCGGAAATCTTCCTGGTGCAGACCCGCGCGATGCTCAAGGCCAGCGAAGGCCTGAACAACCTGCGGATTCTGCTGCCGATGATCTCCGGCACCCACGAACTCGAAGAAGCTTTGCACCTGATCCACCGGGCCTGGGGCGAAGTGCGCGACGAAGGCACCGACGTGCCGATGCCGCCGATTGGCGTGATGATCGAAATACCGGCCGCGGTGTACCAGACCAAGGAACTGGCGCGGATGGTCGACTTCCTCTCGGTTGGCTCCAACGACTTGACCCAGTATTTGCTGGCGGTTGACCGCAACAACCCGCGTGTGGCCGATCTCTACGACTACCTGCACCCGGCGGTGTTGCAAGCCCTGCAAACGGTGGTGCGTGATGCGCATGCGGAAGGCAAACCGGTAAGTATCTGCGGCGAGATGGCCGGTGATCCGGCGGCGGCGGTGCTGTTGATGGCGATGGGCTTCGATAGTTTGTCGATGAACGCCACCAACTTGCCGAAGGTGAAGTGGATGTTGCGTCAGGTGAATTTGAGCAAGGCCAAGGATTTGCTGGCTGAACTGATGACCATCGACAACCCGCAAGTTATCCACAGCTCGCTGCAATTGGCGCTGAAGAACCTTGGGTTGTCGAAGATGAATCCGCCGGCGGTCGTCAAGGCTCTTTGAAGATCAAAAGCCCCTCATCGGAACGCCGCCCGCCTAACCCTCTCCCGGAGGGAGAGGGGACTGATTGGGGGATGCTGCAGAACTCCGCCGACCTGAAAGTTCTGTGTTGAATCCATAATCAACTCAGTCTTTCAGGTCGATGTATGGCCCAAGACACCTCGGTCGGCCCCCTCTCCCTCCGGGAGAGGGCTGGGGTGAGGGTCAGCTCTTAGACACAAACCTCAACTTCCCCAAGATGCCCGCCATACGGCCCAAAACTCCGCTCGACCATCCGCCGCGTCCCATCCGCCTGCACCACCAACGCCGTACTCGCCCGCGTTCCATAACTCTGGCTGGCAATAAACACACTCGACAACAAAGTCTCCGTCGCCATCCCCACACCGGTATCCGGCAGCTCAGCCGACGGCGCAACCTGCGCATCACTCAACAACCCCAACAACCGCTCAGGCGTCGGATCATCCAGCACTGCACTCAACGCAGCCTTGGCCTTGAGCAACTTCGGCCAAGGCGTATCCAGCCCGGCATTGGATAATCCATAGACGCCGGCCGCCAACATCACCGGCTCCGACAACCTTGCATTGAAATGCCACAACTCATGGCTGTTGCCGAGCAGCAGATTAAACCCGGCGTATTCCGTCGAACGCCCAACCACATCGATCAAATAATCATCAATCGACAGATCACCGGTCAGAAACCGCGCCACCAGTTCCCCTCGCGATTTGCGCGCCGGCGGCTGTTGCGGATCACGAATATTGGTCAGCGCCGCAAAGCGCCCATTAGCGCCAATCCCCAGCCAGGTGCCCCCAGCCTCAAGATCACGCCCCGCGTGCACGTGCGGCGCTTCGGGCCATGGCGCCAGCGGCAGGCTCGGTCGGGCGTAGAATTCGTCACGGTTGGCCGCGACGATCAGCGGCTGGGCATGGCCCGGGCGCCAGGCGAAAACAATCAGGCACATAAGGTGATCCTTGTGTGTTTTTTGCTCACTCTACGCATCCAGCGCCCGTGCATCCATCGTAAGTGGAGCCGAAGGCCATGCATCCGTTACCATGCCGCTCCGGTTTTCGGGATGCGTCTGGGAGAGGGACATGGAATTTCTGCTCTATCTGGCGCTGGGCGCCTGTGCTGGCGTGTTGGCCGGGCTGTTCGGGGTAGGCGGCGGGATCATTATTGTCCCGGTGCTGGTGTTCAGTTTTACCTTGCAGGGCTTCGACCAGTCGATCCTCACGCATCTGGCCGTCGGCACGTCGCTGGCGACGATTATTTTCACCTCGGTCAACGCCGTGCGTGAGCATCACCGTCGAGGCGCAGTACGTTGGCCGATCTTCATGTGGATGGCCGTGGGCATCCTGCTTGGCGCCGGTTTCGGTGCAGTGACGGCCGAGGCGATTTCCGGGCCGCACCTGCAAAAGATCATCGGCGTGTTCGCGTTGGTGATCTCGGTGCAGTTGGCGCTGGACGTCAAACCCAAGGCCAGTCGAACCGTGCCGGGCAAATTCGGTCTGACCGTGGCCGGCAGTGTGATCGGTTGGGCCTCGGCGATTTTTGGCGTTGGCGGCGGATCGCTGACCGTGCCGTTCCTGACCTGGCGCAGTGTGCCGATGCAGCAAGCGGTGGCGACGTCCTCGGCCTGCGGTCTGCCGATCGCACTGGTCAGTGCTTTAAGTTTCATGATTCTGGGGTGGCACGATCCGTTGTTGCCACCGCATAGTCTCGGTTTTGTGTATTTGCCGGCGTTGTTGGGCATCGCCCTGACCAGCATGGTTTTCGCCCGCATCGGCGCGCGATTGGCGCACCGATTGTCGCCGCGCTTGCTGAAACGGCTGTTCGCCGCTTTGCTGTTCAGCGTGGGTTTGAGCTTCCTGCTTTAACCGCGTCGCAATCCTGGCTTAATCCTGAGGTGGCAGCGTCGCCCGGGAATTTTGGTTTCAACTCTAACGAGGAGTCGCAATGCTGCCTTACCCGCAGATCGACCCGGTGGCCCTGGCCATCGGTCCGCTGAAAATCCACTGGTACGGTCTGATGTACCTGATCGGCATCGGCGGTGCGTGGCTGCTGGCGTCGCGCCGGCTCAACCGTTTCGACCCGACCTGGACCAAGGAGAAACTCTCCGACATGGTCTTCTGGATGTCGATGGGCGTGATCGTCGGCGGACGTCTGGGCTATGTGCTGTTCTACGATCTGAGCGCTTATCTGGCCAACCCGACGCTGATTTTCGAAGTGTGGAAGGGCGGCATGTCGTTTCACGGCGGCTTCATCGGGGTGATGCTGGCCGCGTTGTGGTTCGGCAAGCGCAATGGCAAGTCGTTCTTCCAGTTGATGGACTTCGTCGCGCCAATGGTGCCGATCGGTCTGGGCGCCGGGCGCATCGGTAACTTCATCAACGCCGAGTTGTGGGGCAAAGCCACCGACGTACCGTGGGCCATGGTCTTCCCGCCATTCAGCGATCCGGCGCAACTGCCGCGTCACCCGTCGCAGCTGTATCAGTTCGCGCTCGAAGGCGTGGCGCTGTTCCTGATCCTGTGGATTTTCTCGCGCAAGCCGCGTCCGACCATGGCCGTTTCCGGCATGTTCGCGCTGTTCTACGGCATCTTCCGGTTCATCGTCGAATTTGTTCGCGTACCGGATGCGCAACTCGGCTACTTGGCCTGGAACTGGCTGACCATGGGCCAGGTGCTCTGCGTGCCGATGATCGTCGGCGGGCTGTTCCTGATCTGGCTGGCCTATCGTCGCGCACCGGCAGCACCGCTCGCGCCGACGGCTTAAACTACGAACCCCGGCGCGCGACGTCGGGGCTCAAAGGACACAGGTAACTCATGAAGCAATATCTCGAACTGGTCTCGCACGTCATTAAGAACGGCAGCAAACAGGCCAACCGCACCGGCATCAACACCATCAGTTTCCCGGGTGCGATGCTGCGTTTCGATCTGCAGGAAGGTTTTCCGGCGATCACCACGCGCAAAATGGCCTTCAAATCGGCCATCGGCGAGATGTGCGGATTTCTCCGTGGCGTGAACAACGCCGCTGAATTCCGCGCGCTGGGCTGCAAGGTCTGGGATCAGAACGCCAACGAAAACGCGCAGTGGCTGGCCAACCCGTTCCGTCAGGGCGACGACGACCTCGGCGAAATCTACGGCGTGCAATGGCGCAAATGGCCGGCGTACAAGCAGATCCCGCTGAGCAACAGCGCCGCCATCGAACAAACTCTGAGCAACGGCTACAAGCAAATCGCTCAAGGCGAAGAAGACGGGCAGGCCTACGTGGTGCTGTACAAAGCCATCGACCAGGTGCGCCAGTGCGTCGACACGATCATCAAGGATCCGGGCAGCCGCCGCATCCTGTTCCACGGCTGGAACGTTGCTCAGCTCGATGAAATGGCCCTGCCGCCGTGCCACCTGCTGTACCAGTTCCACCCGAATGTCGAGACCAAGGAAATCTCCCTGACCCTCTACATCCGTTCCAACGATCTGGGTCTGGGCACGCCGTTCAACCTTACCGAAGGCGCAGCGCTGCTGAGCCTGATCGGTCGTCTGACCGGCTACACGCCGCGCTGGTTCACCTATTTCATCGGTGATGCGCACGTCTACGAGAACCATTTGGACATGCTCAACGAACAGCTCAAGCGCGAGCCGTTCGCCATGCCTAAGCTGAAAATCTCCGATCGTGTGCCGGAGTTTGCCAAGACTGGCGTGTACCAGCCGGAATGGCTGGAACTGGTCGAGCCGAGCGATTTCTCGCTGGAAGGCTACGAACACCACGCGCCAATGACCGCGCCAATGGCGGTCTAGTCAGCAGGATCGTTCCCACGCTCTGCGTGGGAATGAATCCCGTGACGCTCTGCGTCACTTTGGACGCGGAGCGTCCATGGCGGCATTCCCACGCGGAGCATGGGAACGAGCGTTATGCGGTGTTCTTTAGTGGCCGTGGCTGCGGCCTACGTGGGAGTGTTCGACTTCGGTGGCGACCACTCCGCCGCTGACCTCCAAGCGCTGCAATATCCCGCATTGATCCGCCCCCGGCCCTTCGCCACAGCGTTGGCGCAGGTCGAGCAGTTGTGTCTGCAACGCCAACAACCCATCAATCCGCGCCTTCACATGTTGGATATGTTCATCGATCAGCGTGTTCACGCTTTCACACTGATCCTGCGGGCTGTCACGCATGGCCAGCAGGCTGCGGATTTCTTCGAGGGTCATGTCGAGGGTGCGGCAGTTGCGGATGAAGGTCAGGCGTTCGGCGTGGGCCTGGGTGTAGACGCGGTAGTTGCCGTCGCTGCGGGCCGGCTCCGGCAGGAGGTTTTCGCGCTCGTAGTAGCGGATGGTTTCCACGGCGCAATCGGTGAGTTTGGCCAGTTCTCCGATCTTCATGACGGCAATCTCCAAAAGGGTGCTTGACCTTATAGTGGCTATAGGGTCTTTACTTGGCAACAGGCACCTTCATGGACGCGACCAATGAGCGATTCCCAGCACACCCACAAGCCCGGCGACGGCCACGATCACAGTCATAAATTGCAGCCTGTGCATAAGCATTCACAGGGCGGCGATTCTTGCTGCGGATCGAAAGTTGCAGCGCCGGCACCGGTTCATGCGCACGAAGACGCCTGCTGCTCGTCGAACGCCGCCGCGCCGGCGTTGGTGCAACTGAGCGAGAAAACCAGTGCCGATGCGCGGCTGAGCAGTTTCCGCATCGAGGCGATGGACTGCCCGACCGAGCAGACGCTGATCCAGAACAAGCTCGGCAAACTCGCCGGCGTGCAGCAACTGGAATTCAACCTGATCAACCGCGTACTCGGCGTGACCCACAATCTGCCGGGTACCGAGCCCATCACCGAGGCGATCAAATCCCTCGGCATGCACGCCGAGCCGCTGGAGGCGGGCGTCGATTCGCCAGCCCCGGCGTCAGTGAAAAAACACTGGTGGCCGCTGGCGTTGTCCGGCATTGGTGCGCTCGCCGCTGAAGTCATCCACTTCACCAACGCCGCGCCCACCTGGGTGGTGGCGATCATCGCGCTGGTGTCGATCCTCAGCGGTGGCCTGACCACCTACAAAAAGGGCTGGATCGCCCTGAAGAACCGCAACCTCAACATCAACGCGCTGATGAGCATCGCCGTGACCGGTGCCATCCTCATCGGCCAGTGGCCGGAAGCGGCGATGGTGATGTTCCTGTTCACCGTCGCCGAGCTGATCGAAGCGCGTTCGCTTGACCGTGCGCGCAATGCGATCAGCGGCCTGATGCAGATGACGCCAGAGCAAGCCACGGTGTTACAGATTGACGGGAACTGGATCGAACAGGATGTGAAAAGCGTCGAACTCGGCGCCCGTGTGCGGGTGAAGCCCGGCGAGCGCATTGCGCTGGACGGTGAAGTGCTCAGCGGCAACTCGACCATCGACCAGGCGCCGATCACCGGTGAAAGCCTGCCGGTCGAGAAAACCGTCGGCGACAAAGTCTTCGCTGGCACCATCAACCAGGCCGGTTCGCTGGAATACGCGGTCACTGCTGCGGCGAACAACTCGACGCTGGCGCGAATTATCCACGCCGTCGAACAAGCCCAAGGCGCGCGTGCGCCGACCCAGCGTTTCGTCGATCAGTTCTCGAAAATCTACACGCCTGTGGTGTTCGTCTTTGCCTTGGCCGTGGCGATCATTCCGCCGTTGTTCATGGGCGCGGTGTGGTTCGACTGGATCTACCGCGCGCTGGTGTTGCTGGTGGTCGCGTGCCCGTGCGCACTGGTGATTTCCACTCCGGTGACCATCGTCAGCGGCCTCGCCGCAGCGGCGCGCAAAGGCATTCTGGTCAAGGGCGGCGTGTACCTGGAGGGCGGTTTCAAGCTCGACTATCTGGCGCTGGATAAAACCGGGACGATCACCCACGGCAAACCGGTGCAGACCGATTACCTGTCACTCGACCCAACCGCCGATGCCACCGCACCAGCCATCGCTGCTGCACTGGCCGGTCGTTCCGACCACCCGGTGTCGCTGGCCATCGCCAACGCTGCTGTGGATAAAAACTTCGCCGCGCTGATTGTGGATAACTTCGAAGCGCTGGGTGGGCGTGGCGTCAAAGGCGAAATCAACGGCCAGACCTATCACTTGGGTAACCATCGTCTGGTCGAAGAACTCGGCCTGTGCTCGCCAGCGCTGGAAGAAAAACTCTTCGCGCTGGAGAAACAGGGCAAATCCGTGGTGCTGCTGCTCGACAGTTCCGGCCCGCTGGCGCTGTTCGCAGTGGCCGACACCGTCAAGGAAACCAGCCGCGAAGCGATCCGTCAGTTGCACGAACTCGGGGTGAAAACCTTGATGCTCACTGGCGACAACGTCCACACCGCGCAGGCGATTGCCGCGCAGGTTGGCATCGATGAAGCGCGCGGTGATTTGCTGCCAACCGACAAACTGCAAGCCATTGAAGATCTGTACAAGCAGGGCCATCGTGTGGGCATGGTCGGCGACGGCATCAACGATGCGCCGGCACTGGCCCGCGCCGAGATCGGTTTCGCCATGGCCGCTGCTGGCACCGACACCGCCATCGAAACCGCCGATGTCGCCCTGATGGATGACGATCTGCGCAAGATTCCGGCCTTCATCAGCCTGTCGCGCAACACCGCCAGCATCCTGAAACAGAACATCGCGCTGGCGCTGGTGATCAAAGCGATCTTTCTTGCGGTAACCTTCGCCGGACTCGCCACCATGTGGATGGCGGTGTTCGCCGACATGGGCGTGAGCCTGTTGGTGGTGTTCAACGGTTTGCGCCTGCTGCGCAAATAGAGTGAGGAAGAGTTGTGCTGAGTGCCGAGCTGAAAGCGTTTTACATGGTCGCCCGCCTGGGCAGCATCACGCTGGCGGCGAAAAAACTCGGCCTCAGCCAACCGACCGTGACCACCCAGATACGTAATCTGGAAAGTCAGTATTCGGTGGAACTGTTCTACCGTGGCGGCCGGCGCCTGAGCGTCAGTGATGAAGGCGCGCGGTTGCTGCCGATGGTCAAGACGCTGTTGCAGCAGGAAGCCGACATCGAGTTTTTCCTGCGCAACAGCGGTCAGGTGCAGGGCACGTTACGCATCGCCGCGACAGCGCCGTATTACATTCTCGATCTGGTGAAGACCTTTCGTGAGCGATTACCGCAGGTTGAGGTGTCGGTGGAAATCGGCAACTCGCAGCAGGTACTCGAAGCGCTGGAGGATTATCGGGTGGATATCGCCGCGTCATCGCAGTTGCTGGATGACGCGCGGTTGATTCGTCGGGTGCTCGGGACTGATCCGCTGGTGCTGGCGGTGCATCGCAATCATCCGCTGGCTGTGCAGGAGCATGTGGCGTTGAGTGCGCTGGCCGGGCATACGTTGTTGATGCGTGAGTCCGGTTCGACCACGCGGCGGTTGACCGAAGAATTGCTGGCGAGTGCCGGGGTGAGCTTCGGGCCGTTGCTGGAGATTGGCAGCCGTGAGTCGATTCGGGAGGCGGTGTTGCGCAATATCGGCATCAGCATCATTGCCCGGCAGGAAGTGCCGCATGATCCGCAATTGCGCGTGCTGACGATCGAGAATGCGCCGCAGATTCCTGAGTATTTGTATTGCTTGAAAGAGCGCAAGGGCGCGCGGTTGCCTGCGGCGTTCCTAGGCCTGGCCCAAGAAATGTCCCCCGCGTAATGATCGTTCCCACGCTCCGCGTGGGAATGCAGCCCGGGACGCTCTGCGTCCCAAGAGCCGAACGCGGAGCGTCCGATGAGGCATTCCCACGCAGAGCGTGGGAACGATCTCTGGTGAACCAAAATCCCTGAATACCACTATCAGCAGTTTTTGCCTCGTTGCCACATGACGGACGCATTACAACTCTAGGATTGGCCCCATCTGCTTGATGAGGTCTGTCCATGAATCCTGCCATCGCAACTGCCCTGACCAACCCCGGTGCGCCGATGAAAGTGCGCGGCGTGCAGAAACGCTTCGGCGCGTTCACCGCGCTGGATAACGTCTCCCTCGACGTCGCCGCCGGTGAACTGGTGTGCCTGCTCGGCCCGTCGGGCTGCGGCAAAACCACGTTGCTGCGCTGCATCGCCGGTCTGGAGAAACAGGACAGCGGCGAGCTGTACCTCGGTGACCGCGACGTCTCGCACCTCGCCCCGCAAGCCCGCGACTACGGGATTCTGTTCCAGTCCTACGCGCTGTTTCCCAACCTGACCGTCGAGGCGAACATTGCCTACGGCCTCGCCGGCAGCGGTCGTGACGAAGTACGCCGTCGCGTCGGCCAGATGCTCGAACTAGTCGGCCTCACCGGCAGCGAGAAGAAATACCCCGGCCAATTGTCTGGCGGCCAACAGCAACGTGTAGCCTTGGCTCGCGCTTTGGCGCCGGCACCTTCGCTGCTGTTGCTCGATGAACCGATGTCCGCCCTCGACGCCCGCGTCCGCGAGCATCTGTGCACCGAACTGCGCCAGCTGCAACGCAACCTCGGCATCACCACGCTGATGGTCACGCACAATCAGGACGAAGCCATGCTCATGGCCGACCGCATCGCGGTGATGAACAACGGCCGCGTCGAGCAATACGCCACCCCGCAGGAAATCTACAACCGCCCGGCCACGCCGTTCGTGGCTGAGTTTGTCGGGCAGGGCAACTGGCTGCCGTTCCAGCGCAGCAGCGACAGCCACGCGCAGGTCGGCGGGATGAACCTGCGCCTCAGCGATGGCAGCGTCCAGCGCGCCTCGGGCCGACTGTTCTGCCGCCCGGAAGCGATCAACGTCAACCCGCCGGTGCACGAAGAAAACCTGTTCCCGGCCAAAGTCCGCGAAATCACCTTCCTCGGCAACCGCTGCCGCATGAGCTTCGAACTCGACCAATTGCCGGGCCACGCGCTGCTCGCCGAACTCGCCCCGGAAGCCATGCCGCGCCTCGGCGCCCAGCAAATCATGGTCGCCTTGCCGCCGCGCAGCCTGCAGGTGTTTGCCTGATGAACAGCAACCTCGCGCTGCCGCTACCGCACAAGCAGGTGCGACAGTCCTCGAAAGCCGAGATCGGCGACCGCATTTTTGTCGTCGGCGGCAAAGTCCTTTTGCTGGTGTTGCTCGGCGTCGCGGTGTTGCTGCCGTTGCTGGCGATCTTCTGGCGTGGCTTTAGTAATGAGGCCGGGCAGGGCGGTGGCTGGATCGCGGCGAAGGAGATGGTCACTAGTGAGAATTTCCACTGGCTGCTCGGCAACAGCCTGAAAGTTTCCCTCAGCGTTGCGGCCATCGTTGTACCGCTGGCCTACCTGTTTGCCTACGCGCTGCAACGCACGATGATTCCGGCGAAGGGCATCTGGCGCGGGATTTCCTTGCTGCCGCTGATGGCGCCGTCGATGCTGCCGGGGATTGCGCTGGTTTATCTGTTCGGCAACCAGGGCATGTTGCGCGGGCTGCTCTCGGACAACATCTATGGCTTCTGGGGGATTGTGCTGGGCGAGGTGATTTACACCTTTCCCCATGCGCTGATGATTTTGCTCTCGGCGTTGTCGCTGGCCGATGCGCGGCTGTTCGATGCCGCGTCGAGCATGGGCGCCAGTCCGGCCAAGGCGTTTCGCAGCATCACCTGGCCGGCGACTCGCCAGGCTGTGTTCGCTGCGTTCTGTCTGGTGTTCACCCTGACCATCACCGATTTCGGCGTGCCAGTGGTGGTCGGTGGCGACTATCAAGTGCTGGCGCTGGAAGCCTACAAAGCCGTGGTCGGCCAGCAGCAATTCGGGCGCGGCGCGTTGATCGGCATGGTGCTGTTGCTGCCGGCGCTGTTCAGCTTTGGCGTCGATGCGTGGCTGCGTCGGCGTCACGGCGACTCCATGAGCGGTCGGGCACAGGTGTTCAAACCGGCACCGTCGAAACTGCGCGATGGCTGCTATCTGGCGATTGTTCTGCTGATCAGCGCGGCGTTGATCTTGGTGTTCGGCATGGCGGTGTTTTCGTCGCTGGTTAAGTTCTGGCCGTACAACCTGTCGCTGTCGCTCAATCATTACCAGTTCAACGAAACCGCTGGCGGTGGCTGGCTGGCCTACAGCAACAGTTTGAAAATGGCCTTGGGTACGGCGCTGATCGGCAGCGTGCTGATCTTCACCGGCGCTTATCTGATGGAGAAAACCCGCGATCAGCGCGGCCTCAACCTGGCGCTGCGCATGCTCAGTTTTGTGCCGATGGCGGTGCCGGGGCTGGTGCTCGGTCTGGGCTACGTCTTCTTCTTCAACCTCACGGGTAACCCGCTGCATGTGCTGTACGGGACGATGACGCTGCTGATCGTCTGCACCATTGCGCACTACCTGACCACCGCACAAATGACAGCGACCACTGCATTGCGCCAACTCGACGCCGAGTTCGAAGCCGCCGCGCTGTCGCTGAAGGCGCCGCTGTATCGGCATTACCTGCGCGTCACCGTGCCGATCTGCCTGCCGGCGTTGCTGGACATCGTGCGCTACCTGTTCGTCTCGGCGATGACCACGGTTTCTGCCGCGATCTTCCTCTACAGCCCCGACACCATCCTCGCGGCGGTCGCAGTGCTGAATATGGATGACGCCGGCAACGTTGGCGGCGCGGCGGCGATGTCGACCCTGATTCTGTTCACCTCGGCGGGCGTGTCCTTGCTGCTGGCGTGGGCGTCGCGCGGCTTGCTGCGCCGTTCTCAAGCCTGGCGGCAAACCGCGCCCGGTCACTGATTCACACCCTCAACTCAAAAGACAGGATACCGATCATGTTCAAGCCTTTGGCCCTGGCCGCTGCTGTGCTCGCTACTTTCAGCCTGAATGCCTTCGCGGCAAAAACCGAGTTGACGGTGTACACCGCCCTCGAAGCCGAGCAACTGAAGTCCTACAAAGAAGCCTTCGAAAAAGCCAACCCGGACGTCGAGATCAAATGGGTGCGCGATTCCACCGGGATCATCACCGCCAAACTGCTCGCCGAAAAGGCTCGCCCGCAGGCTGACGCGGTGTGGGGCCTCGCGGCTTCGAGCCTGGCGATCCTCGATCAGCAAGGCATGCTGCAAAGCTACGCGCCGAAGGATCTCGGCAAGATCGGCGCGAACTACCGCGACGCCGCCAACCCGCCAGCCTGGGTCGGCATGGACGTCTGGGCCGCGACCATCTGCTTCAACACTGTCGAAGCCGAGAAGCAGGGTTTGACCAAGCCAGTGAGCTGGCAGGATCTGACCAAGCCTGAGTACAAGGGCAAGATTGTTATGCCGAACCCGGCGTCGTCCGGCACCGGTTTCCTCGACGTCAGCGCCTGGCTGCAAACCTTCGGCGAGAAGCAGGGCTGGGCCTACATGGATGGCCTGCATCAGAACATTGGCCAGTATGTTCACTCCGGTTCCAAGCCTTGCAAACTGGCGGCGGCGGGCGAGTTTCCGATTGGTATTTCCTTTGAATACCCGG
The DNA here is from genome assembly GCF_049959085.1 of Pseudomonas rustica. Classification (NCBI taxonomy): domain Bacteria; kingdom Pseudomonadati; phylum Pseudomonadota; class Gammaproteobacteria; order Pseudomonadales; family Pseudomonadaceae; genus Pseudomonas; species Pseudomonas rustica. The sequence goes on from NZ_CP188200.1 coordinate 6,025,447, forward strand.
CGGTACAGCTAAAGCGTCAGGGCGCGCCGCTGGACATTATTCTGCCGAAGGAAGGTCTGGGCTGGGAGATCGAAGCGACTGCGGTGATCAAAGGCACGCCGCATGAAGAAGCGGCGAAGAAACTGGCGGACTTCTCGGCGAGTGCTGAGGCGATGGATCTGTACAAGGAGAACTTCGCTGTTCTTGCACAGCCGGGGATCGCCAAGCCGCAGACCGAATTGCCGGCGGATTATGAGCAGCGTCTGATCAAGAACGACTTTTCCTGGGCCTCGAAGAATCGCGACGAGATCCTCACCGAGTGGCGCAAGCGTTATGACGGCAAGTCCGAGAAAGTGGCTGCCAAGTAAGATCTTTATCGACTGACAGGGCCCCTTCGCGAGCAAGCCCGCTCCCACACTGATCGTTCCCACGCTCCGCGTGGGAATGAATCCCGTGACGCTCCGCGTCACTATGGACGCAGAGCGTCCTTGGCTGCATTCCCACGCGGAGCGTGGGAACGATCATCGAGGTAGCCTCATGAAACACCACAAAGACCTGCTCATCGTTGGCGCCGGCATTCTGGGCCTGTCCCACGCCTACGCCGCCGCCAAACGCGGCCTCAAAGTCGCCGTTTTCGAACGCACCGCCACACCCCTCGGCGCCTCGGTGCGCAACTTCGGCCAAGCCCTGGTCACCGGCCAGCCACCCGGCCCAATGCTCGAACTGGCCAAGGCCAGCCGCGAAATCTGGGGCGACTGGGCGCAACTCGCCGGGCTGCAAATCAAGCGCAACGGCTCGTATCTATTCGCCAGAACCGAAGCCGAAGAACACCTGCTCGAAACCTTCTGCGCCACTCGCGCGATTGAACACGGCTACAACGTCGACCTGCTGCGCGGCGCCGCCCTGCGCGATCTCTACAACGGCCAGTTCAGCCATCACCGCGCCGCCCTCCACGGCATCGACGATCAACAGCTGTACTCACGCGAAGCGATCCCGGCGCTGATCGACTACCTGCGCCGTGACCTCTGTGTCGAGTTCCACTTCTCCACGCTGGTGCGCGACGTCGAACCCGGTCGCCTGCACAGCACTGCCGGCACGTTTACCGCGAAGCAGATCATCGTCTGCTCCGGCCACGATTATCAAACCCTGCTGGCCGAACCAATCGCCGCGCTCGACCCGCAAATCTGCCGCCTGCAAATGCTCCGCGCCAAACCTGCGACCGAGCTGAATCTGCAACACGCCTTGCTCACCGGCCTCAGCTGCGTGCACTACGGCGCCTTCGCCGATCTGCCGGAAGCGGCGGCGGTGCAGGCGCAGATCCTGCGTGAACAACCGCATCTGCACGACAACGGCATCCACCTGCTGATCAGCCCGACGCCGTACGGCGAACTGATCATCGGCGACTCGCACCATTACGGCAGCGACGCTTCACCGTTCAACGCCGAGCAAGTGGACAACTGGATGATCGAGCTGGCCGAGCAAACACTGGGCTGCAAGGTGCAAGTGGTCGAGCGCTGGCAGGGCGTCTATGGTTCTCGGGGGCCGGGGCCGTTTTCGTTGCTGCGCCCGGCACCGGGGTTGAGTGTGGCGCTGATGCACACCGGCGTCGGCATGAGCGTCGGCCCGGCGATGGCCGAACGCAACGTTGCACAGTTGTTGGAGGAAATTTGATGACAGGTCACGAACAAACCGTCGCCACGGTATTCGCGCTGTATGAGCGTTTTGGCACCAGCGATTACATCGGCGAGCCGGTGTCGCAGATCGAGCACATGTCCCAGGCCGCTGAACTGGCGATCGCCGAGGGTTTTGATGATGAAGTGGTGCTGGCGGCGTTCTTCCATGACATCGGCCATTTGTGTGCCGAAGGGGCGGAGAACATGGGCGGTTACGGTGTGGTCAGCCATGAACGGCTGGGTGCGGATTATTTGCGCGAGGCCGGTTTCAGTGAGCGGCTGGCGCGGCTGGTGGAATATCACGTGCAGGCCAAGCGGTATCTGACGTTGCGTGAGCCGGGGTATTTCGAGCGGTTGAGTGAGGCGAGCCGGCGGACGCTGGAGTATCAGGGCGGGGTGATGACCGAGGCGGAGGCGGAGGTGTTTGAACGGGATCCGTTGTGTGCGGTCAGCCTGCGGATGAGGCAGTGGGATGAGTTGGCCAAGGAGAGGGCGGTGCCGGTGATTGATTTGGCCGTATTGAAGAAGAAGGCGGCGCGGCTTCTTGCTGCTTAAGCCTCTGAACCGAGGTGCTGCATTCGCGAGCAGGCTCGCTCCCACAGGGGATTTGTGTTGCTCAAAAATGCACTGCTCCCCAGAGAGTTTTGTTTTGTGAACGCAATCCAATGTGGGAGCGAGCCTGCTCGCGAAGAGGCCGGAACAGCCGCTACAACTCTTTGGCCAGAGACTCGATCTGCTCCTGCCGCTCGGCCTGATTCAACTTCGCCTGCGAATTGAGCGACGACCACTGCGGATGCGCCCGCGCCTTGCTCAGCGCCTCCGGCAACTTGCCCTCGCGCCAAGTCTTATCCTGCGGAGTAGCCATCTGAACCGCATCCATCGCCGCATGCCCACGCTGATCCAGCGCCAACACCAACTGCCGCTGGCGCAGCGCCAATAGCCGCAACACCCCGTCATCCACCGTCAACTCACGCTGCCCTTTGATCTTGCCGAGCAACCGACTGCCATAACTGCGCGCCGTTTGCAGCGCACCCCCGGCAATCGCCCCCGCCAACGCCGCTGCGCCAAGGGTAATCCCGCCAACCAGCAAATCCACCCCAGCCCCCGCCGCCGCACCGGCAGCAATCCCGCCGCCCACACGCACACCAAGTTGCTTCAAGGTTTCCGGGTTGAACAGGTCATCACCCCAACGCCCATCGAGCAACGGCAAATCACTCGCCGCCGCATCCTGCGGACGAAACGCATACAGCTTGAGCAACGCCTCAACACACTTCTGCTCGCGCTGACGGACAGCCTTGCGCAATTCGCTGATGGCCTGCTGTTCCTGCGCAGCTTCGCTGACCACACTGCGCCGACAAGCCGCACAGTCGATCAATAACTCAGCAATCAATCGCGCCGCACTTTGCTGACGCGCCAGGCGCTGAGCCTGTTGATCAGCAATCAACCGTTCCAGTTGCGGACGAGCATTTTCCAGCAGCAGCGCGAGGCTTTCATACAGCCGCCGCTCGCCATCTTCAGGCGGCGCCACGCTGTCGAAACGCACCAACGCATGAAGCCCCAGCCGCGCCAGCGCCTCGCGCCAATCCGGCTCGCGATGGTTGGCGCTGCTGACAAAATTTAGCACCGGCAGCAGCGGTTTGCCGCAACTGGCGAGCACTTCCAGTTCATCGCGGTACTTGGCCAGCACCGGCTCGCGCGCGTCGATCACATACAAACCGGCGTCGGAGGCGAGCAGTTGCCGCAGCACTTTCGCCTCCTGCTCGAAACGCTGGCGCGCCTCGCTGCCGTCAAGAAACCGCGCCAGTCGCGCCGGGCCATCGAGGCGTTCGCCGGGGCGTTCCAGACGTTCGAGAAAATCCAGCAGCGCGATGGCATCTTCCAGCCCCGGCGTGTCATAGAGGTCGAGCAATGGCTCGCCGTCCACCGACAACCGCGCGCCTTCGACATGCCGCGTGGTGCTCGGGCGATGGGAGACTTCGCCGAAGCCGACATCGCGGGTCAGCGTGCGTAAAAGTGAGGTCTTGCCGACGTTGGTGTGGCCGACCACCGCGAGTTTCAGCGGCGCTTTCCAGGCATCAGTCATGACCCGTCTCCAGCCAGTTCAACGGCGCGCAATCGGCAAACTGCAGATCAAGCTGTTGCAGCGCGATGTGCCAGTCGCCGAGGCGTTCGGCATCCAGCGCTTCACCGGGCGGCGCTTGCAGCAGCCAGACGCGGGTTTCTCCGGCGTTGCGCGCCAGTTCGGCGATCAAGGCGAGGCTGCCACGATCAGGTGAGCGCCGTGGGTCGCAGGCAATCGCCAGACGTGCCGGCGGAAAGCGGCTCAATTGTTCGAGGAGTTTGTGCCGTGACTCGCGGCTGTCGAGGATGCCAGCATTGCTGACATTTTTCGGCAGCGCGGGCGGCCATGGGCGTTGTTCGTCGAGTTCGATGGCGACCAGCAACGCACCTTCGCTGGCGAGTTCGCCGACGCTGCTTTCAACGCGGTGCAGTTGCGCAGGCTCCGGATCGTTGACGCCGAGGCGTTCGCTGGTCGGCATCAAGCGTTCGCGCAATTGCGCGTAGCCGGGCAGGTTCAAGTCCAGACGCAGCGCGGTTTTGCCGCTGTTCCAGCGCCAGAAACACAGCAACGTCAGCAGCAGACGCGGCAGCACGCCGTACACCACCAACACGCCGACCAGCCAGGTCGCCCAGGCCTGGCGAGCGCTTTCGATGTCGAGCGCGCCATCGCCGCTGGCGCGGATCATCTCCACCGTCGGCACGTTGAAGCCGAGCAGCGACGGTAGATGACCCAGTGCGTGGGTGACATGGATAAAGGTGTCGGCACTGAGAATCGTGGTTTCCCAGACGAAGCCGTAGCGCCGGGTCGCCATCAGCGTCAGCAGCAGAATCAGCGCGCTGAGCATCGCCAGCAACCACAAACCGTTGACCAGCGTACCGAGCGCCCAGCGATTGAGTTTCTTGCGTTGCAGCATCAGCAGCAGGGCGGGCGCCAGTTGCGCGGCTTTGGCGTCGCGGGCCATTTTTTCGCTGAGCCATAACCACAATCGCCCGAGCGTGGCGCCGTGTTCGCCGGCAAAGATCAAGCCCAGCAACCAGCTCAGCAGCAGAATCAGGTTCAGCCCGAGCAGGCTGCCCAAGGCCCAGAACACATTGACCGGCGTCTGGCCGAGTGCGGCGAAGGCCAGACCAGCGCCGCTCAACACCGCAAAGATCATCAGCAACACCAGCGCCAGACGCGCGCCTTGCAGCCAGTGTTTAAGTGCTGCCGTCAGCCCGTCACGTTCTGCCAGCCATAACGCGCGGCGTTGAATGCGGCTCGGCAGATCGCCGCCGGCCGCGCGCGCCAGTCGATTGGCTTCCAGATCTTCCAGGGTGCCAGCGTGTTCTTCGCGCAGGCGCACGGTCTCGGTCAGCCAGAGGTTTTGCAGTGGAGTCAGTTCAGTCACGCGGCGTCCCGTCGCTTAAATGAGCGCTGAGCATAACCGCTGTGGCGCTTATCGGGGTAAGCGCGGCTCTGGTATCCTCGCCGGCATGACTAAATCACTCCCCCTCAGCCTGATCGCAGCCCTCGGTGAAAACCGCGTGATCGGCGTCGACAACAGCATGCCCTGGCACCTGCCGGGGGACTTCAAATACTTCAAGGCCACCACCTTGGGCAAGCCGATCATCATGGGTCGCAAGACCTGGGATTCGCTCGGCCGACCGTTGCCGGGGCGCTTGAACATCGTAGTCAGCCGTCAGGCCGATCTGGTGCTGGAAGGTGCCGAGGTGTATCCGTCGCTGGAAGCCGCGGTGGTTCGCGCCGAAGAATGGGCGAAAGAGCAGGGCGTTGATGAGCTGATGCTGATTGGTGGCGCGCAGTTGTACGCGCAAGGGCTGGCGCAGGCGGATCGTCTGTATCTGACGCGCGTGGCGTTGAGCCCGGAAGGGGATGCGTGGTTTCCGGAGTTTGATTCGGAGCAGTGGAAGCTGGTGTCGAATGTGCCGAATCCGGCTGAAGGCGACAAACCCGCGTACAACTTCGAAGTCTGGGAGAAGGCTTAAAAGATCGCAGCCTGCGGCAGCTCCTACACGGTATCCGTGTTCCCCCTGTAGGAGCTGCCGAAGGCTGCGATCCTTTGATCTTGCTTTACATCAGGCCTGAGCCAACTCCGCATGCTCATCAGCATCCAGCAGTTCTTTATCAGTCTGTTGCATCACCTGACTGGTAATCGCACCCGCCGTGATCGAACCACTCACGTTCAACGCCGTACGCCCCATATCAATCAGTGGTTCAACCGAAATCAGCAACGCCACCAATGACACCGGCAAGCCCATCGCCGGCAGCACGATCAGCGCCGCGAACGTCGCGCCGCCACCGACACCGGCCACACCGGCCGAGCTCAGCGTCACAATCGCCACCAACGTCGCGATCCACAGCGGATCCAGCGGGTTGATGCCCACAGTCGGCGCAACCATCACCGCCAACATCGCCGGGTACAGCCCCGCGCAACCGTTCTGGCCAATCGTCGCACCGAACGATGCGGCAAAACTCGCTACCGACTGCGGAATCCCCAGACGACGCGTCTGCGCTTCAATGCTCAGTGGAATGCTTGCCGCGCTCGAACGGCTGGTGAACGCGAACGTCAGCACCGGCCAGATCTTGCGGAAGAATCGCAGCGGATTGATCCCGGCCGCCGACACCAGCAAACCGTGTACGACAAACATCAGGCCCAGACCCAGATACGACACCACGACAAAACTGCCGAGTTTGATGATGTCCTGCAGGTTGGACCCAGCGACCACTTTGGTCATCAGCGCCAGCACACCGTACGGAGTCAGCTTCATCACCAGACGCACCAGACGCATCACCCAGGCTTGCAGGGTGTCGATGGCGTTGATCACTTTCTGACCTTTCTCGACGTCATCCTTGAGCAGCTGCAGCGCGGCAACCCCGAGGAATGCCGCGAAAATCACCACGCTGATGATCGACGTCGGCTTGGCCCGCGCCAGGTCGGCGAACGGGTTTTGCGGGATGAACGACAGCAGCAGTTGTGGCACATTCAGGTCGGCAACCCTACCGGCGTAGTCAGTCTGAATGGTTTGCAGACGGGCCATTTCCTGTGTGCCGGCGACCAGACCTTCCGCAGTAAGGCCGAACAGGTTGGTCAGGCCGATGCCGATCAGCGCCGCAATCGCGGTGGTGAACAGCAGGGTGCCGATGGTCAGGAAGCTGATTTTGCCCAACGACGACGCGTTGTGCAGACGCGCCACGGCGCTGAGGATCGAGGCGAACACCAGCGGGATAACGATCATTTGCAGCAACTGCACGTAGCCGTTGCCGACCAGATCGAACCAGCCGATCGAGGTTTTCAGAATCGGGTTGCCGGCACCGTAAACGGTGTGCAGCGCCACGCCGAAGGCCACGCCCAGAGCGAGTGCTAGCAGGACTTTTTTCGCCAGGCTCCACGTGGTGTGGCGGGTTTGCGCCAGACCGAACAGCAGGGCGAGGAACACCAGCAGGTTGAGAATCAACGGTAGGTTCATGAGAACTCCAGAAAGACTTTGCCAACAGCCTTCCGGGGCTGCTGCGAACCGGCAAGCCTAACAGCTTGATTTGCAATGATTTAATACCGAAATCTTAGGGCGTCCGTCGTTTTTGGAATAAGCGCTTGTCGCTCTCGGCAATGCATCTGGCGCAAATAGCGGCGTGGGCGGTCGCTGACAGACGAGGACTGTCATACACATTTGTTAGCGTCGATGCTTTTACATCAGGGAGAAAGCGTCGATGAAATTCGCACCGAAATTTCTGGCTGTCGCACTGGCGGTGGGCATGGGCCTGGCTTCTCAGGCTTTCGCCACCGACCTGAAACACTGGCCGGCGGATCAGGCGAAAGCGCTGGACGCGATGATTGCGGCCAACGCCAACAAAGGTAACTACGCGGTGTTCGACATGGACAACACCAGTTACCGCTACGACCTCGAAGAATCCTTGCTGCCGTTCATGGAAAACAAGGGCCTGATCACCCGCGACAAACTCGACCCCTCCCTGAAACTGATGCCATTCAAGGACACCGCCGACCACAAGGAAAGCCTGTTCAGTTACTACTACCGACTCTGCGAAGTCGACGACATGGTCTGTTACCCATGGGTCGCGCAGGTGTTCTCCGGGTTCACCCTCAAGGAACTCAAGGGTTACGTCGATGAGCTGATGGCTTCGGGCAAACCGGTGCCGGCGACTTATTACGAAGGCGATGTGGTCAAGAAGCTCGACGTCAATCCGCCGAAAATCTTCACCGGCCAGCAAGAGCTGTACAACAAGCTGATGGAGAACGGCATCGAGGTTTACGTGATGACCGCGGCTTCCGAGGAACTGGTGCGCATGGTCGCGGCGGATCCGAAGTACGGCTACAACGTCAAACCGCAGAACGTTATCGGCGTGACCACGCTGCTGAAGAACCGCGAGACTAACGAACTGACCACCGCGCGCAAGCAGATCACCGCCGGTAAATATGACGAGAAGGCCAATTTGGGTCTGGAGCTGACGCCATATCTGTGGACGCCGGCGACGTGGATGGCCGGCAAACATGCGGCGATCCTCACTTACATCGACGAGTGGAAAAAACCGGTATTGGTCGGTGGCGATACGCCGACGAGCGACGGTTACATGCTGTTCCACGATGTTGATGTGGCGAAGGGTGGGATTCACCTGTGGATCAACCGCAAGGACAAGTACATGACGCAGTTGAACGGCATGATGGCCAAACACGCGGCGGCGCAGGCGAAGGAAGGGTTGCCGGTGACGGCGGACAAGAACTGGGTGATCGTCAAGCCTGAAGAAATCCAGTAACCCACAGAATCCCCTGTAGGAGCTGCCGAAGGCTGCGATCTTTTGATCTTGTTTTAAGGGCAAGATCAAAAGATCGCAGCCTTCGGCAGCTCCTACAGGGATCGGGTTTTCATTCTTCAAACAAAAAAATGCCCCGCACTTGGCGGGGCATTTTTATTGCTGCGATTTGATGCTTACAGCCCGTCAAGCATCGCTTTGTTACGCACCGCACCTTTGTCGGCGCTGGTCGCCAGCAGAGCATAGGCCTTGAGGGCGGTGGTTACTTTGCGTGGACGAATCTCGACCGGTTTCCAGCCTTTCTTGTCCTGTTCGGCGCGGCGTGCCGCCAGTTCTTCGTCGCTGACCAACAGGTTGATCGAGCGGTTCGGGATGTCGATCAGCACTTTGTCGCCGTCCTGCACCAGACCGATCGCGCCGCCGGCCGCTGCTTCTGGCGAAGCGTGACCGATGGACAGGCCGGACGTACCGCCGGAGAAACGACCGTCGGTGAGCAAGGCGCAGGCTTTGCCCAGGCCTTTGGATTTCAGGTACGAAGTCGGGTAGAGCATTTCCTGCATGCCCGGGCCGCCTTTCGGGCCTTCGTAGCGAATGATGACGATGTCGCCAGCCTTCACTTCGTCGGCGAGGATGCCGCGTACGGCGCTGTCCTGGCTTTCGAAGATCTTCGCGTTGCCTTCGAAGACGTGGATCGACTCGTCGACACCGGCGGTTTTCACCACGCAGCCATCGAGAGCAATGTTGCCGTACAGCACGGCTAAACCACCTTCTTGCGAATAGGCGTGTTCGACGCTGCGGATGCAGCCGTTTTCACGGTCGTCATCGAGGGTTTCCCAACGGGTCGACTGGCTGAACGCCGTCTGCGTCGGAATACCGGCAGGGCCGGCCTTGAAGAAGTGGTGCACGGCTTCATCGTCAGTCTGGGTGATGTCCCACTTGGCGATGCCTTCTTCCATGCTGCGGCTGTGCACGGTCGGCAGGTCGGTGTGCAGCAGACCGCCACGGGCCAGCGAACCGAGGATGCTGAAGATGCCGCCAGCACGGTGCACGTCTTCCATGTGGTACTTCTGGATGTTCGGCGCCACTTTGCACAGCTGCGGAACGCTGCGCGAAAGACGGTCGATGTCGCGCAAGTCGAAATCGATCTCGGCTTCCTGGGCGGCAGCGAGCAAGTGCAGGATGGTGTTGGTCGAACCGCCCATGGCGATGTCGAGCGTCATCGCGTTCTCGAACGCCTTGAAGTTGGCAATGTTGCGCGGCAGTACCGATTCGTCGTTCTCGCCGTAGTAACGCTTGCACAGCTCGACGATGGTGCGGCCAGCCTGCAGGAACAGCTGTTCGCGGTCGCTGTGGGTGGCGAGGGTCGAACCGTTGCCCGGCAATGCCAGACCCAGTGCTTCGGTCAGGCAGTTCATCGAGTTGGCAGTGAACATGCCGGAGCACGAACCGCACGTCGGGCAGGCGCTGCGCTCGTACTCAGCGACTTTCTCGTCAGAAGCGCTTTCGTCGGCGGCGATCACCATGGCATCGACGAGGTCGAGGCCGTGGGAGGCGAGTTTGGTCTTGCCGGCTTCCATCGGGCCGCCGGAAACGAAGATCACCGGAATGTTCAGGCGCAAGGCAGCCATCAACATGCCCGGGGTGATCTTGTCGCAGTTGGAAATGCACACGATGGCGTCGGCGCAGTGGGCGTTGACCATGTATTCGACGGAGTCGGCGATGATCTCGCGGCTCGGCAGCGAGTACAGCATGCCGTCGTGACCCATGGCGATGCCGTCATCCACGGCGATGGTGTTGAATTCTTTCGCTACACCGCCAGCGCGTTCGATTTCGCGGGCGACCAGTTGGCCCAGATCCTTCAGATGCACGTGGCCCGGTACGAACTGGGTGAACGAGTTGGCAATGGCGATGATCGGCTTTTTGAAGTCGTCATCTTTCATCCCCGTGGCGCGCCACAGTGCGCGGGCGCCGGCCATGTTGCGGCCGTGGGTGGATGTTTTCGAGCGATAATCTGGCATGGAGCACTCCGGGCGGCTAATCAGGTACTAAATGGGAGTGAGCTTCTATTGACCTCTGGAACACTCAGAAATGGCCGTGTGTCCGGAAGTTGCCGATGACGTTGCGGGATCGCCGCTGGTCTCAGCCTGAGCTCATAAACCCGCCGGGGATGAATGGCGATGAATCTGCCGATTCTACACCGCTGGCGTCTGGAGGGAATGGCGCAAAGTGTTGTTCCAGTGCCGACGGCGTGTGTGGCATGACGACCGGCAGCTTTAATCACCGCCCGGCTGCGTCATGGCATGGCTTTCATGGATTCTCGCGCGACGGCTGATCCGACTGTTCAATGCTAATGCCACGCCACTGAGCAGGACAAAGCTGTAACCCAGCGTGGCTTGCAGGTTGGCCGGGCTCAGGCTGATCAATGCGCTGATAAGGCCGCCGCAGATAAAGGTGAGGGTACTGCCGGCCGCCGCCGAGGTACCGGCAAGTTCGGGGAACAGGCCCATGGCTTTGGATGTGGCAGCCGGGCGGGCGATGGTGGTGCCGGCGGTGCAGATCAGCATCGGAATCAGCACAGTCGCTGGCGTCAACGCGAAGTTCGACGACAGGTACAGCATCGCCAGCCCCGACAGCAGGATCAGGCCAAGCCCGACGAGCATTTGTTGGCCGGGTTTGATTCGTCGGCTGAGGACTGTGGCGACGAGCCCTCCGACGATGTAGGCCGCGCCGTAGATCAACAGAATCAGTGAAAAGTCATAAGGCGCCATTTGCAGTTGATCCATGAAGATCAGCGGCGAAATCACGATGAATGAAAAGTGGCAGGCGAAGGCGAAGGCGGATATCAGCCAGTAGCTGACGAATTCGAAGTCGCCCAGCACTCGCCGATAAGAGCGAATGAAGCCGGGGTGAGCGCCGCTGTGAGACGGCCGGCTGTTGTCCAGAAACAGCCACGCCTTGATCAGCACCACGGCGGCCAACCCGATAAACACCCAGAAGCTGCCGCGCCAGCCAAGCGTGGCCTGCAGGAAGGTGCCGGCCAGCGGCGATACCGAGATGAAAATCCCAGAGGCGGTGACCATCAGGATCCGCAGCCGATCGCGCTGCTCGCCTTCGAACAGATCCTGCACCAAGGCCTGCGACAACACGAAACAGCCACAGCCCAGGGCCTGCATCACGCGGAATATCAGGAACAGCGTGTAATCGCTGGTGCTTACGCAACCGAGGGCACCGAGCATCGAAACGGACATACCGACGAGCAGCAAACCCTTGCGCCCGATGGCATCCGACAGCGGCCCGATCAGCAGTTGCGCAAAAGCGATGCCCACCGCAAACAGGCTGATCGACAGCGCAATGTTGGCTGGAGTGGTGCGAAAGTGCTCGGCCAGTGCCGGAAACGATGGCAGCAGCACATCCAGCGGAAACACCCCCAGCAGCACCATCGCCATCAACAGACTGACCGCGCCGCGGCGTTGCCCGGCGGTCACTGCGGCTTTTCCTCTATTCATCGACCAGGCCTGCTTTGGCGAACAGTTTGCGGTTATTGATGAGGGCAAAAAATCCTGCTTTTGTCATCGCCTCCAGCGTTGCCTTCGCCCCGGCCCTGGTGCGCTGACGACTGGCTCTGGGGCTGATCAGACCGTCGAGGATTTTGCGAATGACATCGTCGGCAATCCCGACACTGCGCAGGCTCTGTTTAAGCCAGCGCTCGTCGACTTCGAAAAAGATTCGCAGGAACTCCAGGAGCATTCTGGCGCTGAAGGTGCGCTGACGGCTGTTCAGGGTCAGCCACAGGTAATGGAACACTTCTGAAAAATAGCGGCTGTGACGGGCCTCGTCGGCGAGGTGATCGCGCAGCATGTCGCTGACGCTGGAGACCAGCGTGTCACGGCAAACCTCGAGCAACTCCCGGGCAATGATCGTCTCCGAGACGAAGCCGAGCAGAAACCACGCGAGTGGGCGATCCGTCTCGGGCACTCGGGTAATCGCGGTGTTCAGCTGGGTAATGCGCATGGGCATCACCGGGCGCTCGGTAATGCCGTACTGGCTGGCGATCTGCTCGGCCAGTTGACTGGAGAACAGCGCGTGATAGCCCTCGTCGGTGTACAGCTGCAGCGCCGCGTTTTTCATGCGCGAGGGCACGAAGGCAGGCAACTCGCCGTGGACGATGGTTTCCACGGCGCGGTTGACGATGCGGTGCTCGAGCAGCGTGGTGTAGTCGAGGAAATGCACCAAATGATTGGCCGTCAGCCGTTGTATGACCTCGCTGCCAGCAGCGCGAATGGCCGGATGTGAGAGGTACGGCAAAAAGGCCGGGGGAAACCAGTGGCGGGTTTTCAGCTGTTCTTGCAGGTCATCCGGCAATTGATAGGTGTGTTGAGAGGTGCGCACCGAAGCGCGGCTGTTCCAGTCATCGAGGGTGAACTTGTGCGCCCATGACACTGACGCTTCCAGTTGGTCGGAGGTGATTGCGTTCATGCTTGCACCTCCAGCAACAGCGCCTGCATTTCCTGACACATCGCTTGACCGTCGCTGGCGCCGCAACCGACGAAGAACAACGGTTGTTCCGCGCTGCCGGTAATTTTCAGCAGGGCTTCAACCTGATCATCAGAAAACGCGCCGGTCAGCCAGGTGCCGAGACCGAGGGCCGTGGCAACCAACTGAAAGGATTGCGACAAGTGCCCAGCCTCCACGAACGCCATGCGATAGGCGCGTGAGTGTTCATATTTCCACCAGAGCTTGTCGAAACGCGCGGTAATGAACAGGCCCAGCGGCAGGTTGTTGATGAAGTGTTGTCCGCCGAGCAGTTGACCCAGCGCCGAGTCGGGCAGGGGATTTATCAGGCTCAAGGCGTGCTCTACCGGGTGATAGGCGTAGATGCCGGGTTTCAGGCCGCTGACGTTCTGCACCAGCGCAAAACCTTCGCACGCATTCAAACCGCCGCCGGAAGGGCTGCTGCGACGGGCATCAAGCCCGAGGGCGATACTGCTGTCACGATCCTGCTGGCGTTCGTGCAGATAACCGAGGGAAAGATAGAGCAGGGTGGAAACGTCATTCAGCGTGACCGCTTCCCCGGTAAAGGAACGACTGGTTTTGCGCTGGCGCAGGACGTTTCCCAAGCGGTCGTTGCTTAGCACGGCAGGCGCCGGCAGCGCGATGCGTCGCGCGCCTTCCAGTGTGGGGCGCTCTTTATCGGGCGGTGGTTTGCTCAGTACGTCATTGCAATGATCCAGATATTGTCTGGACCATTCATTAATATTCTTGGGTGTCTCTTCGCAGGGAATGTTCTGCGTGCCTATATGAAATATCTTGGATAACTCATCCCAGCCCCAGGGCGGGTTGTCTATTTTTGCAATGGTTAAAATTCCCACGCTCAATAGTTGTATGTCTATTATGTTGCGACTGTCGAATGCGTTCGGGTTGTCGATAAGTTTCGCCAGTCTTGAAGCGTAATCAAGATCAAGTTCATGTTGAGTGTGTTCTTTATAGTTCCAGACGATTTGTCCGGGCGTGCGCGGCAATATGAATAAGTACGGATTGATGTGCATGTTCAATGCTTCACTCTGGAAAGGGCTGATGGACGCTGGGGTGCCGGCACTCCCCAGCGTCCTGACTTACTTAGCGGGCTTTAGGCGCAACCAGAAAAGCGAGGTTTGCGATTTTGTTGGTTTCCAGAGTAATTGCTTTCATAGTATGAACTCCTTGTTCATTAAGATTGAATGCCACCTCGTGGTGACAACTCAATAATAGTTTGTAATCGATTAATGGCAAGTGGAGATTAAGTAGGAAAAATCCAGTAATTTTGTCGGAGCGATCTCGCTCCCTGTCCAAACTTGTCAGTTGTTTTTCGCTAATTAGCAGGTGCGCGGAAAATTCCTGCAAGACTGTAGGAAGTTAATTGTAGGAGTCGGCTGAATTTGAAGTGAAATAGACGGCCTTGCACCGCCCAAAAACAAACGGGGAGCCCTTGGGCCCCCCGTTTTTACTGACCAATCAGCTGTTTGGCAGCAGACGGCAGGTGATGCTTTTGATGTAGCGGGTTTCGGCGATGGCTGGGTGCACCGGGTGATCCGGGCCCTGACCGCCGCGCTCGAGCATCTGGATGTTGCGATCCAGGTGACGGGCGCTGGTCAGCAGAATGTTCTGCAGATCGTCTTCCGGCAGGTGCATCGAGCACGAAGCGCTGATCAGGATGCCGTCCTTGTTGAGCAGGCGCATGGCTTGCTCGTTCAGACGACGGTAGGCGCCTTCGCCGTTCTTCATGTCTTTCTTGCGTTTGATGAACGCCGGCGGATCGGCAACGATCACGTCGAAACGCTCTTCGCTGGCCTTCAGCTCTTTCAGCGCTTCGAAGACGTCGCCTTCGATGCAGGTCATCTTGTCGGCAAATCCGTTCAGTGCGGCGTTGCGCTCAACGCCGTCGAGGGCGAAGGCAGAGGCATCGACGCAGAACACTTCGCTGGCGCCGAAGGCAGCAGCTTGCACGCCCCAGCCACCGATGTAGCTATAAAGGTCGAGAACGCGTTTGCCCTTGGCGTAAGGCGCCATGCGTGCGCGGTTCATGCGGTGGTCGTAGAACCAGCCGGTTTTCTGACCCTGAATGACCGGGGCTTCGAATTTCACGCCGTTCTCTTCCAGCGCCACCCACTCCGGTACCAGGCCGAACACGGTTTCGACGTAACGATTGAGGCCTTCAGCGTCACGCGCGGCGGAGTCGTTCTTGAAGAGGATGCCGCTTGGCTTGAGCACTTGGGTCAGCGCTGCGATCACGTCATCTTTGTGCGCTTCCATGGTCGCCGAGGCGATCTGGACTACGAGGATGTCGCCGAAACGGTCAACCACCAGACCCGGCAACAGGTCGGAGTCGCCGTAGACCAAGCGGTAGAACGGCTTGTCGAACAGGCGATCGCGCAGCGACAGGGCCACGTTCAGGCGATGCACCAGCAGCGATTTGTCCAGTTGCACCTTGATGTCGCGGGACACCAGACGGGCGCAGATCAGGTTGTTCGGGCTCATCGCAACGATGCCCAAAGTCTTGCCGCCGGCGGCTTCGAGGATCGCCTGATCGCCGGCCTTGAAGCCGTGCAACGGGGTGGCGGCCACATCGATTTCGTTGCTGTAGACCCACAAGTGGCCGTTGCGCAGGCGACGGTCGGCGTTGGCTTTGAGGCGCAGGCTAGGCAGGGACATGACGTCGCTCCGGAAAAAAGAGCGGGAGTATAGCGTGTTGAGTGTGGTGTCGGGTTTGGCGTGCGATGAAACGCTGATGGCCTCTTCGCGAGCAGGCTCGCTCCCACATTTGAAATGCATTCCCAAGTGGGAGCGGGCTTGCTCGCGAAGACTGCCTTGAACGCTAGGCAGACAATGTGTCGATCAGCTCTTTGCTGAACGCCGGAATATCATCCGGCTGGCGGCTGCTGATCAGGTTGCCGTCCTTGACCACTTCTTTATCCACCCAATGTGCGCCGGCGTTGACCAGATCATCCTTGACGGTTTTATAGCTGGTCATGGTTTTGCCATTCACCAGCCCCGCCGAAATCAGCAGCCAGCTGCCATGGCAGATCACCGCAATCGGTTTGCCGGCCGAGGCGCCGGTCTTGACCAGATGCTGGGCGTCCTGATCGATGCGAATGGTGTCGGAGTTTTGCACGCCGCCCGGCAACACCACCGCGTCGTACTGCTCAATGCTGGCAGCCTGGAAGGTCTGATCGACCTTGAAGTCATCCGCCGGTTTGTCGTGGTTCCAGCCTTTGACCGTGCCGGCCTCGGCCGAGAGGATGTCGACCTGTGCGCCAGCCTGTTCCAGCGCTTGCTTGGGGCCGGTCAGTTCAACCTGTTCGAAACCGTCGGTTACCAAAAAAGCGACGCGCTTGCCGTTGAGGGAAGTGGCCATCGATAAGCTCCTGAGTCAGTGGGAATTTGTTGGCGCAGCGGCCAGAAAATTTTCGCCGTGCCTTACCAAATCCGAAGCCTGAGCTTGAATGAAAGTTCCTCCGATATGCCCGTCGGTGTGTCGCCCTGCGGTCTCAGCGGTTAGAATCGCCGCCTGTCCCTGAGTGTGTACATATGTCCCAAGAGCTGACCACCGAACAGATTCAACAATCGCTGCAAGGCATCAGTGTGCCGGCGCAACCGCAGATCATGGTGGATCTGCAAATGGAGCAGTACATGCCCGACCCGGATCTGGAGGTGATCGCCAAGCTGATCGCCCAGGATCCCGGCCTGTCCGGTTCGTTGCTGAAAATCGTCAACTCGCCGTATTACGGCTTGAGCAACAAGATCACTTCGATCCAGCGCGCGGTGAATCTGCTGGGCAGCCGTTCGATCATCAATCTGATCAACGCGCAGTCGATCAAGGGCGAGATGAACGACGACACCATCGTCACGCTCAACCGTTTCTGGGACACCGCGCAGGACGTGGCGATGACCTGCCTGACGCTGGCCAAACGCATCGGCACTCAGGCCGGCGATGAAGCCTATGCGCTGGGCCTGTTTCATGATTGCGGCGTGCCGTTGATGCTGCAGCGTTTCCCCAATTACATGTCGGTGCTGGAAGAGGCGTACGCCAACGCCAGCCCGACCTGTCGCGTGGTCGATACCGAAAACCGTACGTTCAACACCAACCATGCGGTGGTCGGCTATTACACAGCGAAGTCGTGGCGTTTGCCGGAGCATGTCAGTGCCGCGATCGCCAATCACCACAACGCCTTGGCGATCTTCAGCGATGAGTCGTCGCGCAACAGCCAGTTGAAGAATCTGTTGGCACTGTTGAAGATGGCCGAACACATTTGTGCGTCGTATCGCGTGCTGGGCAACCAGACCGAAGACCACGAGTGGAACAGCATCGGCCCGCTGATTCTCGATTACGTCGGTCTGTCGGACTACGATTTCGAAACCCTCAAACAAACGATTCGCGACCTCGGCGCGCATTGATTCGAGGACACCATGCCTGAACTGCCCGAAGTCGAAACCACCCGTCGCGGGATCGCCCCGCATCTGGAAGGCCAGCGTGTCAGCCGGGTGATCGTGCGTGACCGGCGGTTGCGCTGGCCGATCCCCGAAGACCTCGATGTGCGCCTGTCCGGCCAGCGCATTGTGCTGGTCGAGCGCCGGGCCAAATATTTGTTGATCAACGCTGAAGTCGGCACGTTGATCAGCCATTTGGGCATGTCGGGCAATTTGCGTCTGGTCGAAGCGGGGCTGCCGGCGCTCAAGCATGAGCACGTCGATATCGAACTGGAGTCGGGGCTGGCGCTGCGCTACACCGATCCGCGCCGGTTCGGAGCGATGCTGTGGAGCACCGATCCGCTTAATCATGAATTACTGATTCGCCTCGGGCCGGAGCCGTTGACCGATCTGTTCGACGGCGAGCGCTTGTTTCAGCTGTCACGCGGGCGGTCGATGGCGGTCAAGCCGTTCATCATGGACAACGCAATCGTGGTCGGGGTCGGCAATATTTATGCGACGGAAGCGCTGTTCGCCGCCGGTATCGATCCGCGCCGCGAGGCCGGGGGCATTTCCCGTGGGCGTTATCTGAAGCTGGCGATCGAGATCAAACGCATCCTCGCCGCCGCCATCGAACGTGGCGGCACGACGTTGCGCGATTTTATTGGTGGTGACGGTCAGCCCGGGTATTTCCAGCAGGAACTGTTTGTCTATGGCCGGGGTGGTGAGCACTGCAAGGTCTGCGGCACCGGGCTGCGCGAAGTGAAGCTCGGCCAGCGCGCCAGTGTGTTTTGCCCACGCTGCCAGAGCTGAAAAAGTCCTGGGGTCTATAGTGAGGTGACTCACTGTTCAGCCCGAAGGATCGTGCCATGAAATCCCTGCAAGTCCTCTTCGTCACGTTGCTGCTGTGTTCCAGCCTGGCGGTTCAGGCCACGGAAAGCGGCAGCGGTGATCCGCGTTACACCATTCAAAACCCGCCTGCCTACGCCATGATCGGCGACTTGCTGATTGCCCGACCGTTATTGGTGGTGGCCACGGTGATTGGTGCGGGGGCGTTTGTGGTGTCGTTGCCGTTTACCGCGCTGGGTGGCGGGATTGGCGATGCGGGGCAGGCGCTGGTGGTGGATCCGGCGCGCGCGGCGTTTGTAAGGTGTCTGGGGTGTACGGGGGAGGGGTTTGAGCAGCGTGAGTGAAGGGCAAGATCAAAAGATCGCAGCCTGCGGCAGCTCCTACAGGAGAACGCGATCCTGTGTAGGAGCTGCCGAAGGCTGCGATCTTTTTAGCGATTCAGGCCTTGCCGGTGATGATGCGATATTTCTCCATCAACTGTTCTTCAGTCTCCGGATGCGCTTCATCCAGCGGGATGCAATCCACCGGGCAGACCTGTTGGCACTGCGGTTCGTCGTAGTGGCCGACGCACTGGGTGCACAGGTTCGGGTCGATCACGTAGATCTCTTCGCCTTGGGAGATGGCGGCGTTCGGGCACTCGGGTTCGCAGACGTCGCAGTTGATGCAATCGTCGGTGATGATCAGGGACATGCTAACTCCAGCCGGGGCGGCAGGC
Source organism: Pseudomonas rustica (assembly GCF_049959085.1). NCBI lineage: Bacteria > Pseudomonadati > Pseudomonadota > Gammaproteobacteria > Pseudomonadales > Pseudomonadaceae > Pseudomonas > Pseudomonas rustica. The sequence continues at coordinate 6,044,435 of NZ_CP188200.1, forward strand.
CCGGGCGCTATAAATCAATGCGCGCAATTGTGCCGCATTGGCGAGCGCAGTGCACGTTGCTGCGATCAACTGCTGTGCGTGGCTGCGATCAAGATCAAAAGATCGCAGCCTTCGGCAGCGCCTACTTTTTGAAGCGTAGGGTCAGGGCGTCGGCCACGGCAGGGTGGACGAACTTGGTGATGTCGCCGCCCAGCGCAGCAATTTCCCGCACCAGCGTCGAAGAAATGAACGAGTAACGCTCGGACGGCGTGAGAAACAGGCTCTCCACGTCCGGCGCCAACTGGCGGTTCATGTTGGCCAGCTGGAATTCGTATTCGAAGTCCGACACCGCGCGCAAACCACGCAGGAACACGTTGGCGTTCTGCTCTTTGGCGAAATGCGCGAGCAGCGTCGAGAAACCGACCACTTCCACGTTCGGCAGGTGTTTGGTGACCTCGCGAGCCAGTTCAACCCGTTGTTCCAGCGGGAACAGCGGGTTTTTCTTCGGGCTGGCGGCGACCGCAATGATCACGTGATCGAACAGGCGCGAGGCGCGTTCGACCAGATCGCCATGGCCCTTGGTAATAGGGTCGAAGGTACCTGGGTACAACACTCGGTTCATCGCGTCGTCCTGGCGGGAGTCCGTTGGGGAGTCGGATGGTATCGCAGCCGCCCCGGTCGGGAAAGTCGCCTGTTGGGTAAGAAAGCACTATAGACGACGGGAATAATCGGTTTTTTCATGGGTTTTTCAATCGATCGGCGAGGGCGGTCGCCAGTTGCGCAGTGAGGCCATACACCGACAACTGCGGGTTGGCGCCAATGCTGGTGGGGAACAGCGAGCCGTCGTGGATCGACAGATTGCTCAGTTGATGATGGCGGCCGAGGCTGTCAGTGACCGCCGATTTCGCCTCTTCGCCCATCGCGCAACCGCCCATGACGTGGGCGCTGCCCAATCGAGTGCGATACAGCTCAAGGCTCAGGCCATCGATCAGCGTTCGGGCTTCGGCCAGGTTTTTCACGTAACGCGCGTCGGCATGCATCGGCATCACCGATTTTGCGCCGCCAGCAAACTGGATCTCGGCCATGACGTGGAACGCTTTGCGCAAACCTTCCCAGGCGTAGGGCGAAACCTGATAGTCGAGCACCGGTGTGCCGTCACCGCGTAATTCCACGGCGCCGCCGCTGCTGTCCGGGTGAAAACCATCGCGCAGCAGGGCGAGCATGGCGTGGGTGTGCGGCAGGTCGGCCATGTGCTGCGCGTTCTCCTGGCCGAAACCGCCGAGCAGCGTCGCCGCCAGCGCCGGGTGCAGCGGCGGCACTTCAAGTTTGAACGCCATCGGCCCGGTGGTGCCGTCCTTCCACTGGAAATGGTCGGAGTAGATCGACTGCGGCGCCCCGTAAAACGGATTGACCACTTCGTCGAAGCGCGCGGCCGACATGTTCACCGGATGCAGAAATGTACGCTTACCGACATTCTTGTGCGGATCCGGCGCATCGGAGCGCAGCAGCAACGCCGGGCTGTTGATGCCGCCGCCGGCCAGCACGTAATGCCGCGCCTTGACCGTGATGGTGCGCCCGGTCGGCGCGACGCAGCGCTCATCCATCGCCACGCATTGCAGGCCGGTGACCTTGTCGCCGCTGATCAACAGCTTTTCCGCGCGGGCCAGATAAAGCAGCTCGCCGCCCTTTTCCAATGTTGCCGGAATGGTGGTGACCATCATCGATTGTTTGGCGTTGGTCGGGCACCCCATGCCGCAGTAGCCGAGGTTCCAGCAGCCGCGCACGTTGCGCGGAATCACGTGCCAGCTGTAACCGAGTTGCTCGCAGCCTTTGCGGATCACGTCGTTGTTGGCGTTAGGCGGCACCAGCCAAGGGGCGACGCCGAGGCGCTGCTCCATTTTCTCGAACCACGGCGCCATCTCGGCAACGCTGTGGCCTTTGACGTTGTGCTCGGTGGCCCAGTGTTCGAGGGTGGGTTCCGGGGTGCGGAAACTCGATGTCCAGTTGATCAACGTCGTTCCGCCGACCGCGCGGCCCTGCAGGATGGTGATCGCGCCGTCCTTGCTCATGCGGCCGATGCCTTCCTGATAGAGGCTGCTGTAGGCCTGGTCTTCGAGCATTTTGAAGTCGGAACTGGTTTTCAGCGGGCCTTCTTCGATCAGCAGGACTTTGTAGCCGGCGGCGCTGAGGATTTCCGCCGTGGTGCCACCACCGGCGCCGCTGCCGATGATCGCGACGTCGGCTTCGAGGGTCAGGTTATCGGTGAGTTGCGCGCCGTTGTAGGTTTTCCAGCCTCGGGCGAGGCCTTCGCGGAAGGGATCGGGTACGGGCATCGGTCAGGTTCTCTTTATTATTCTGATAGCGGTGGTGGAGCGGCTGGCCTCTTCGCGAGCAGGCTCGCTCCCACATTTGAATGCATTCCAGGCTGGGAGCGAGCCTGCTCGCGAAGGCCGTTGCGCCGATTTCAGACGGTAGGCGGGCCGGGATAGCCGCAATGCCCCCACGATTCCGTGCGGGTGTACCAGGCCATCGTGACCATTTGCTGCAACGAGCTATGCCCCATTTTCAACAAACTCAACGAACTGTTTTCCCAGCGATCGAGGAAGTTGCGCATCGCCTCGGCACTGGCATTTTCCCAACTGCCCCAGATCCCGGTGAGCGGCCCGCGCGTCACCGCCATGCCGAGCACGTCGAACAGCTGGCGAGTGAGTTTGAGCATTTCCGGTGACAGGTGATCGAGGCTGTAATCCAGCGCCTTCAGCGTGCCATCCACCGCGCTCGGCATCTTTTCAGCGGCTACGGCGCCATCGAGCATCACTGGAATCAGCGCGCGCAGAAACAGCAGATCACCGTCGCGCAAGCTGATGAAGCCATTGGCCGCGACGCTGGAGGAACAGCCACTGAGGCTGGCACCAAGGCCAGCGGTGGCGAGGAAGGCCGTGGCACCGAGGCTGAATTTCAGCAGGCCACGGCGCGACAGGGCAGGTGTTTCGGTCAGGCTTGGGTGCATTGTTTTTATTACCCGGCGGTGACGAATGATTAGCGAATGAATAGCTTCTGGATCAGTTTCTGAATCGATTTGCCGTACGGCGGGTAGATCAGTTTGGCCGCGTTGAAGCGCTGTTTAATCAGCACGCCTTTGGCCTTGCTGAAGGTCAGAAAGCCTTCATGGCCGTGGTAATGGCCCATCCCGGAGGGGCCGATGCCGCCAAACGGCATATCGTCCTGGGCGACGTGCAGCAGCGTGTCATTCAGGCACACGCCGCCCGAATGGGTTTCGTGCAGCACGCGGGTTTGTTCGCGTTTGTCGTAGCCAAAGTAGTAAAGAGCCAGAGGTCGTGGGCGCTGATTGATGTAAGCGAATGCCTGCTCCAGATCGCGGTACGGCACGATCGGCAGCAACGGGCCGAAGATTTCGTCCTGCATCACGGTCATGTCGTCGCTGACATTCAGCAGCACGCTGTGCGGCATGCGTCGGCCCTGACCTTGTTCGAACAACGGAATCAACAGCGCGCCTTTGCTGGTTGCATCGCTGACGTAACTGTTGAGTCGGGCCAATTGGCGTTCGTTGATGATCGCCGTGTAATCCGGGTTATCGGCGAGGGTTGGATAGAAGCTTTGCACCGCTTGGCGATAGGCTTCGACGAAGCCGCCGACGCGATCTTCCGGAACCAAAACGTAGTCTGGAGCGACGCAGGTTTGCCCGGCATTGAGGGTTTTGCCGAAGGCGATGCGCTCGGCGGCGTCCTTCAGCGGCACGTCGCGGGAGACGATGGCCGGCGACTTGCCGCCCAGTTCCAGCGTGACCGGCGTCAGGTTTTCCGCGGCTGCGCGCATGACATGTTTGCCGATGCTGGTGGCGCCGGTGAACAGCAAATGATCGAAGCGCAGACGGGAAAATGCCACGCCGATGTCGGCCTCGCCGAGCACCACGCAGACCAGATCTTCGGGGAAGATGCGCGCGAACAATTCCTTCATCAACTGCCCGGTGGCCGGGGTCGATTCACTGAGTTTGAGCATCACCCGGTTGCCCGCTGCCAGCGCGCCGACCAACGGGCCGATGGCCAGATACAACGGGTAATTCCACGGCACGATCACGCCGACTACGCCCAACGGCTGGTACACGACTTTCGCCGAAGCCGGCTGGAACGCCACGCCGACTTTGCGCCGCGAATCCTTCATCCAGCCCTTGAGATGGCTGCTTGCGTAATGAATGCCGTGCAGGCTCGGCATCAGTTCGGCGAGCAGGGTTTCGTCGGCACTGCGATGACTGAAATCCGCGCTGATCGCCTCGATCAAAGCCTGGCGTTCATTGCTCAGCAGGTCGCGCAACGACTTCAGCCATTGCTGGCGCTGCGCGGCGGGCGGCATCGGGTTGGCGGCGTATGCGGCCCGTTGCGCCTCGAATAACCGGTCGAGCTCTTCCAGGGGCTGTTGCAGCGTTTGCAGGTAGGCAATATCGGCAGTCATCGTAGGCTCCGGATTTATTGTAGTGATGAACTTTTTAGAGTCTATGCTCTATAAAGTCAAATGACTTCCGTGTGCAGCTTTGTTTTATCCATTTCCGGATAGGTCGTAAGATGCCCCTCACCGCACTCTGAATTAAAGCTCAAGCCATGGCCCCACGAATAAAAACCAGCGAGCGCATCGTGCAGAACAGCCTCGAGCTGTTCAATCAGCAGGGCGAGCGCAGCATCAGCACCAACCACATTGCCGCCCATATGGAGATTTCTCCGGGCAACCTGTACTACCACTTCCCCAACAAGCAGGCGATTATCTCGGTGCTGTTCAGCGAGTACGAAGCCTTGGTGGACAGCTTTCTGCGCCCGCCGCAGGGGCGTGCCGCGACGGTCGAAGACAAGCGTTTCTACCTCAAGGAGCTGCTCTCGGCGATGTGGGGTTACCGCTTTCTGCATCGCGATCTTGAACATTTGCTCGACAGCGACCCGGAACTGGCCGCGCGTTACCGGCGCTTTTCCCAGCGCTGCGTGATTCAGGGCGCGGCGATTTACGAAGGCTTCGTTGCCGCCGGGATCCTCAAGATGGATCGCGTGCAGATCGAGTCGCTGACCCTCAACGCGTGGATCATCCTGACCTCGTGGGTGCGCTTTCTGTGCACCACCCGCGAGAATTCCAACCACCTCAGCGAGCAGGCCGTTAAACGCGGCGTGTATCAGGTGCTGGTGCTGGAAGCCGGGTTTGTCACCGACGAGTCGCGGGATGCGGTCAATGCACTGTTCGACGAGTTTTATGTACCGCTGGCCCAAGCCCTCGAAGACGTAAAGTAAACATTCCGTTGAAACTCCACAGGAGCCCGTTATGCCGATTGCGCAGTTGCTCAGCCCGCAAGCCTTGGATGCCCGCAAGGAACAGCCGGGGCTGGTGATTCTCGATTGTCGTTTTGCCCTCGAAGACCCGGATTACGGGCAGCGCAGCTACGCCGAAGGACACATTGCCGGCGCGCGCTTCGCCGATCTTGAGCGCGATCTCAGCGGTAAAGTCGTCAAGGGTGTGACCGGACGTCATCCGCTGCCCGAGCCGGCGGCGTTGCTCGAGCGGCTGCAAGCGTGGGGCATCAACAACGACAGTGACGTGGTTTTGTATGACGACGGCCCGGGTGCTTATGCGGCGCGGGCATGGTGGTTGCTGGCGTGGCTGGGCAAGCGTGATGGCGTGTTTATTCTTGATGGCGGGCTGAAGGCGTGGCATGCGGCGGGTTTGCCGTTGAGTCTGGATGCGCCGGAGGTCACTCGTGGGGATTTCAGTGGTCAGCCGGACATGGGCTTGTTGATTAGTGCTGAGAAATTGCAAAAGCGTCTCGGCCAACCAGCGTTGACCTTGATCGATGCTCGGGCCTTGCCGCGATTCAAGGGTGAGGTTGAGCCGATTGATCCGGTGGCTGGGCATATTCCCGGGGCGCAGTGTGCGGCGTTCACCGATAACCTGGGCAGCGACGGGCGGTTTTTGCCGGCGGATCAGTTGCAGCAGCGTTTTGCCGCGAAGCTGGGTGATCGTTCGCCGTCGGATCTGGTCGCGTATTGCGGCTCCGGGGTGACGGCGTGTCACAACTTGTTTGCGTTGTGTCTGGCAGGTTATCCGTTGGGTTCGTTGTATGCCGGGTCGTGGAGTGAGTGGATCAACGAGCCAGCGCGCGGCATCGCCACCGGCGAATAAGATCAAAGGATCGCAGCCTTCGGCAGCTCCTACATTGGAATGCATTTCCCTGTAGGAGCTGCCGCAGGCTGCGATCTTTTAGCTTTCCAGGCGGGCATTGCGATACGCCGCGGGCCCGACGCCGTAAGCCTGTTTGAACTGTCGGCTCAAGTGGCTCTGATCGGCAAAGCCCAACTGAGTCGCGACTTCCAGCGGCAAACAACCACTCTGCAACAATGCCCGCGCCTGGGCGATGCGTTGTTGCATCAGCCAGGTGTGCGGCGGCATGCCGGTCGCGCGGCGGAATACCCGGGCGAAATGGAAGGGCGACAGATTGACCGCCGCCGCCAGTTCTTCCAGCGATGGCGGCGCCGCCAGTTGTGCGTGCATGACGTCCTTGGCCAACAGCACCGCGCGGTGCTCTTTGCCGGGATTGGCAACCTCGCGCACCGCCGCGTGACGCTGCAACAGCAGCAACATCATCTCGCGCCACACCGTTTGCTGTTGCAGTGCGGTCGCGGGGCTTTCCAGCAAACGGTGCAACTGGCAGAAACCGTTGACCAGATCCGGGTCGCGATACAGCGTGGCGCCGAAGGCCGGCAGACTGGTGGTCGGCAACTCCAGCTCATCCAGCAGCGAAACAATCTTGCCGGTATCCGGATAAAACGCCCGGTACAGCCAGCCGTCCTCGGTGCCTTTGTGGCCGGTGTGCAGTTCGTCCGGATTGATCAGCACCAACGTGCCGCTGCCCGCCAAGTGTTCAGCGCCGCGATAGCGGTAGCGCTGAGCGCCGGCCATGATCATGCCGATGACAAAACCGTCGTGTACATGCGGGGCGAAGCGTTGCTCGATATAGCGCGCCGACAACAACTCGACCCCGGCCAGTGGCGCGGTTTGCCAGAATCGGATCGACTCGCCCTGATCGCTCATGCGGGCACGCTGGCCAGCCATTGCGGGATGCGGCGTTCGAGGTAGTAGCCGGGCTGGCGCACTGAGCCGTCGACGAATCCAACGTGCCCGCCGCGCGCCTGCAATTCAAAAGCGGTCGAGGCCGACAGTTCGCTTTCCGAAGGCAGGCTGTGCGGGAACACAAATGGATCGTCCGCTGCCTGAATGATCAACGTCGGTGTGCGGATCTCGCCGAGGAAATAACGGCTCGACGCTCGACGGTAATAATCCTCGGCATCAGTAAAACCGTGCAGTGGCGCGGTCACGCGGCCATCGAAATCCCAGAACGTGCGCATGTTCTCCAGCGAACCGAGCGCTGCCAAAGCCGCCAGCCCATCCTCGCGCCCATCGTGCTGAAACTGCCGTTGCTTGTTCTTGATGTAGGCGACCATCTCACGCATGAAGTGCGCCTGATACACCTTGGAAAAGCCTTGGCCGATACGGTCGGCGCATTGATCGAGGCGGAACGGTACCGATACCGCCACCGCACCGACCACGCCACTGGCGCTACCGGTTTCGCCGAGATGTTTGAGCAACACGTTGCCGCCCAGCGAATAGCCGACGGCGTACAACGGCGCCAACGGGCGTTTCGCGCGCAGGTGTTGGATGGTTTCGGCGAGGTCTTCGCTGGCGCCGGAATGGTAGCTGCGCGGCAGCAGATTCGGTTCGCCCGAACAACCGCGCCAGTTCAACGCGACGCTGGCCCAGCCTTGATCGGCCAAGGCTTTTTGCACGCCGGCGACGTAAGGCGAATTGGAAGAACCGGTCAGGCCATGCAGCACCAGCACCAACGGCGCATCGGCCGTGTGCGGGCCATGCCAGTCGAGGTCAAGAAAGTCGCCATCCTCAAGCCACAAGCGCTCGCGCTCACGCTGGATATGCACGGTTTTGCGCCACAGCGGCCCCCACAAGGTTTGCAGGTGCGGATTGCCGAGGCCGAGTGCGGGGATGAAGCGTTCTGAAGAGGCGGACACGATGGTTCTCGATGCAGCGATGTGATGAGGCCCACAAAGCTGTTAGTCAATTTCCAGAGTACACAGGCTCAGTGTGGCGAGGGAGCTTGCTCCCGACGGGGCGCGCAGCGGCCCTTTTTCGGACTGCTGCGCAGCCCAGCGGGAGCAAGCTCCCTCGCCACAGGTTTTTGCTCGCCTTGGATTAAGCGGCGACTTCGGCCGTACGTTGCCACAGCGCGTAGTAAACCCGGCCGGATTTCTGTTCGCGGTGCAGGCGCCAGTTGCCCGGCAGGCCCAGCGTCGATGGCGCCGTTTCACTTTCAGTGTAGATCCACGAGTCGGCGGCCAGCCACTGACGTTCTTCGAGCAAGGTGCACACGGCAGGCAGCAAGTTCTGGTTGAACGGCGGGTCGAGGAACACCAGGTCGTATGCACTGGCGGTCTGGGTTTCCAGATAACGCAGCGCGTCCGCCGTCTGCACCTGGCCGTTGGTGCAGCGCAGGGTGCCGAGGTGTTCTTTCAGGCTCGAGACCGCGATGGTGCTCGCGTCCAGCGCCTGGCCCATGGCCGCGCCACGCGACAGTGCTTCGAGAAACAGCGCGCCGCTGCCGGCGAACGGGTCGAGTACCTTGGCCCCTTCAACGTACGGCGCGAGCCAGTTGAACAGGGTTTCACGCACGCGATCCGGCGTCGGACGCAGGCCCGGCGCATCGGGGAAGCTCAGCTTGCGGCTGCGCCATTGACCGCCAATGATGCGCAACTGGTTCACACCGTTGTGAACGTTGTGCGCAGGCTTTTTAGGGGAACGAGTTGCCATTAATGCTCCGGAACCCCGAGCGGTTGCTCGGCAGGTTTATCAGATGGGGCCGGTAACGGCTTTTGCGGCACGGTCGGGCCAGCGGTGACGATGACCATTTTGTCCGTGCTCAGGTGTTTGTTCAGGGCGTCGCGGACTTGTTCCACGGTCAGGCTTTGCGACTGACGCATGAAATCGTCCAGATAGCTCAACGGCAGATTATAGAAGCCCATCGCGCCAAGTTGGCCGACGATATCGGCATTGCTCGCGGTGGACAGCGGGAAACTGCCGGCCAGCTCGCGTTTGGCGTCGTCGAGTTCTTTCTGCGTCGGGCCGGTTTTCAGGTAGTCGGCGAGCACGTCTTGCACCAGTTTCAGGGTGCCTTCACTCATTTCCGCGCGGGTCTGCAGATTGATCATGAACGGGCCGCGCGCCTGCATCGGGCTGAAACCCGAATACACGCCGTAAGTCAGGCCACGCTTCTCGCGCACTTCGCTCATCAGGCGTGTACCGAAACCGCCGCCGCCGAGGATCTGGTTGCCCATCGACAGCGCCGCGTAATCCGGATCGTCACGGTCGATGCCCAGTTGCGCGAGCAACAGGTTGGTTTGCTTCGACGGGAACTCGATGTGATTAACGCTGGCTTTCGGTTCCTGCGGCTGCGCGATCTTCGCCAGCGCCGGGCCTTTCGGCAGGGCTGAGGAAACCTGATTGGCAATCGCCTCGGCCTCAGCGCGAGACAAATCCCCGACCAATGCAATCACCACGTTGCCAGCCGCGTAGGCCTTGGCGTGGAACTCACGCAATTGCGCGAGGGTGATCTTCGGCACGCTTTGCGGATTGCCGTCGCTCGAGTGCGCGTACGGGTGATCGCCGTACAGACGCTTCATCAGCTCAAGGCTGGCGAGTTTGCCGGGGTTCTGTTTCTGGTATTCGAAACCGGCGAGCATCTGGTTTTTGATGCGGGCAAAGGAGTCAGCCGGGAAGGTCGGTTTGCCGACCACTTCCGAGAACAGCTTCAAGGCCGGTTCGCGCTTGTCGGCGGCACTCAGGCTGCGCAGCGAGGCCAGCGCCATGTCTTTGAAAGCACCGTTGCCGAAATCTGCACCCAAACCTTCAAAGCCTTGAGCGATGGCGCCGACGTCTTTGCCAGCCACACCTTCGTTGAGCATCGCGTTGGTCAGCACTGCCAGACCCGAGGCGCTGCCGTCCTGGCTGCTGCCCGCGGCGAAGATCAGGCGCATGTCGAACATCGGCAACTCATGGGCTTCAACGAACAACACCTTGGCGCCGTCGGCGGTGTTCCAGGTCTGTACGTCGAGTTTGCGGCTGGCCGGGGCCTTGCCGTCGAGTTCGGCCAGCGATTGCAGCTTCTGGCTGGTCTTGGCGTTGTCGAGGGCTTCGCTGGCCTTGCTGTCAGCGCTTGGCGACAGATAGAAAGCAGCAGAGCCGATCACCGCCACGGCGATCAGGCCGAGCAGCATCAAACGTGGGGTTTTGCGCTCACTCATGAGTCGTCTCCAGTGGCAGGACGTGGGCGACGCTGAGACGTTCGCGGGTGAAATACAGCTTGGCGGCGTTCTGGATGTCTTGCGGGGTCACGCTTTCCAGATCGGCAAGTTCGGTGTCCATCAGTTTCCACGACAAGCCGACGGTTTCCAGCTGGCCAATCGCAGTGGCCTGGCTGGTAATCGAATCACGTTCGAAGACCAGACCGGCGATCACTTGCGCACGCACGCGCTCCAGTTCTTCGGCGGACGGTGCGGTGGTTTTCAGCTGTTCCAGCAGTTTCCACAGACCGGCTTCGGCTTGCGCCATGGTCTTTTTCTTCTGCGTGTTCGGCGTTGCCGAGAGGGTGAACAGGCTGTCGCCACGGGTGTAGGCGTCGTAGTTCGACGAACCGCCGGAGACCAGCTCTTCGCCGCGCTCCAGTTGTGTCGGGATGCGACCGCTGTAGCCGCCGTCGAGCAAAGCCGAGATCAGGCGCAGGGCGTTGACCGAGCGCTTGTCTGCAGCGGTGGCGATGCTTGGCACGTTGAAACCGAGCATTAGGCTAGGCAGTTGTGTCTGTACGTGCAGGGTGATCTGGCGTTCACCTGGCTCGGCCAGTTCCAGTGGTTTTTTCGCCGGTGGCACGTCGCGTTTGGCGATCGGGCCGAAATAGCGTTGGGCGAGGGTTTTCACTTCGTCGGGGGTGACGTCGCCGACCACTACCAACGTGGCGTTGTTCGGCACGTACCAGGATTGGTACCAGTGGCGCAGCTCTTCGACCTTCATGCGGTCGAGGTCAGCCATCCAGCCGATGGTCGGCGTGTGGTAGCCGCTGGCCGGGTAGGCCATGGCTTTATAACGTTCGTAAGCCTTGGACATCGGCTTGTCATCAGTGCGCAAGCGGCGCTCTTCCTTGATGACTTCGATTTCCTTGGCGAACTCGTCGGCCGGCAGGCGCAGGTTGGCCATGCGGTCGGCTTCCAGCTCAAAGGCTACGCCCAGACGGTCGCGGGCCAGCACCTGGTAATAAGCGGTGAAGTCGTCGCTGGTAAAAGCGTTCTCTTCGGCGCCGAGGTCGCGCAGGATCAGCGACGCTTCGCCGGGGCCGACTTTTTCGCTGCCCTTGAACATCATGTGTTCGAGCGCGTGAGACAGACCGGTCTGGCCCGGGGTTTCGTAGCTGGAGCCGACCTTGTACCAGACCTGCGAGACCACCACTGGCGCGCGATGGTCTTCGCGCACGACGACCTTGAGGCCGTTGTCGAGGGTGAATTCGTGGGTCGGTTGCGGGTCGGCCGCCAGGGCCGAAAGGGGCAGGCAGACTGTGCTGAGCAGCAGGCCTGCGGCGCGGCGGGCTAGAGCATTCATTCGTTTTTTAACCTGTTGGGCTGCCCGCTTGGTCTTAGCGTCGGCGGGCGAGAGGGTGCTAGGATACTGATCCGTTTTACTGGCGGCCACGCCTATCAAGCCACTGATCGGTAGATAGGTTGTATGGGTTCCCGGCAGAAGCTTTGAGTTTGTCAGCTAAACTCTGCGTTTTCGCCGAAGATGCCGTTCCAGTCCTTCGTATTAATCGACCTTTGAGGTGCCTCTGGCGCCTCGACAAAATGTTGCGCGTGAACAAGCTGGATGAAACACAGTCTGTTCTGCATCGAATATTTATTTGCCGGGGCGCCCTTATGGCGCGTCGCTACCGTGAGATAGCCGTCCTCCATGTTTGGTTCCAACGACGACAAGAAGACCCCAGCTGCGGCTGGCGAGAAGAAAAGCCTGTTCGGATGGCTGCGTAAAAAACCGCAGGAACCCGTCGTCGAACAGCCGCCCGCGATTCCTGAACCCGCTCCCGCGCCGGCGCCGGTAATAGAAGAAGAGCCGGCACCGATCGTTCTGCCGATTGCCGAACCGGTGTTGCAACCGGTTGAGCCGGAACCCGAGCCGGAAGTGCCAGTAGCGGCGGAATTGCCGCTGACCCCGGCGGCCCAGCCGTGGCTGACCTTGCCGGTGGCAGAAGAGCCGGTGGCGTTGGTTGAAGAGGCTGCGCCGCACATTACGCCGGTGATTCCTGCGCCAGTCGCGTTTGAGCCGGAAGTAGCTCCCGCGTCTGTGGTTGAGCCGATTGTCGAGCCTGTGCCGGTGGTTGCTGAGCCGGTTGCCCCGGTATTCATTGAGCCGGTTGCTCCGATCGTTCAACAGCCTGCACCTGCACCGGTTATCGCTGAGCCAGTTGCGCCAGTTGAAGTGGTCGCTGAAGCCCCCGTCGAAGCCCCGCGTACCGAAGAAACCAAAGCCGGTTTCTTCGCCCGCCTCAAGCAAGGCCTGTCGAAAACCAGCGCCAGCATCGGCGAGGGCATGGCCAGCCTGTTCCTCGGCCGCAAAACCATTGACGACGATCTGCTCGATGATCTCGAAACCCGTCTGCTCACCGCCGACGTTGGTGTCGAAGCCACCACGCAGATCATCCAGCGCCTGACCCAGAAGGTCGCTCGTAAAGAACTGGCCGACGCCGACGCGCTGTACAAATCCCTGCAGGCCGAACTGGCCGCGATGCTCAAACCGGTTGAACAACCGCTGAAAATCGCCTCGCAGAACAAGCCATTCGTGATTTTGGTGGTCGGCGTCAACGGCGCCGGCAAAACCACCACTATCGGCAAACTGGCGAAGAAGCTGCAACTGGAAGGCAAGAAAGTCATGCTCGCCGCCGGTGACACCTTCCGCGCCGCTGCCGTGGAGCAATTGCAGGTCTGGGGCGAGCGCAACAAGATTCCGGTCATCGCTCAGCACACCGGCGCCGACTCCGCCTCGGTGATCTTCGACGCCGTGCAGGCCGCCAAGGCCCGTGGCATCGACGTGTTGATCGCTGACACCGCCGGTCGTCTGCACACCAAAGACAACCTGATGGAAGAGCTGAAAAAGGTTCGTCGGGTCATCGGCAAGCTCGACGCCGATGCGCCGCACGAAGTGCTGCTGGTGCTCGATGCCGGTACTGGCCAGAACGCCATCAACCAGGCCAAACAATTCAACCAGACTGTCGAACTGACCGGTCTGGCGTTGACCAAGCTCGACGGTACTGCCAAGGGCGGCGTGATTTTCGCCCTGGCCAAGCAGTTCGGCCTGCCGATCCGCTACATCGGCGTCGGTGAAGGCATCGACGACTTGCGTACTTTTGAAGCAGAACCCTTTGTCCAGGCACTCTTTGCCGAGCGGGAGCGTTCATGATTCGTTTCGAACAGGTCGGTAAACGCTACCCGAACGGTCACGTCGGCTTGCATGAGCTGAGCTTTCGAGTCCGTCGTGGCGAGTTCTTGTTTGTCACCGGCCACTCCGGTGCCGGTAAATCCACGTTATTGCGCCTGTTGCTGGCGATGGAACGTCCGACCAGCGGCAAATTGCTGCTGGCCGGGCAAGACTTGAGCACCATCAGCAACGCGCAGATTCCGTTCCTGCGCCGGCAGATCGGCGTGGTGTTCCAGAATCACCAGTTGCTGTTTGATCGCACGGTGTTCAACAACGTCGCGTTGCCGCTGCAGATTCTCGGGCTGTCCAAGGCCGAAATCGCCAAGCGTGTCGATTCGGCGCTGGAGCGTGTGGCGCTGTCGGATAAAACCGATCTGTACCCAGGCGATCTGTCGACCGGTCAGCAACAGCGCGTCGGCATCGCCCGCGCCATCGTCCACCGCCCGGCCTTGCTGCTGGCGGACGAACCGACCGGTAACCTCGACCCGCGTCTGGCGGCCGAGATCATGGGCGTGTTCGAAGACATCAACCGGCTGGGCACCAGCGTGCTGATCGCCAGTCACGACCTGGCACTGATCGCGCGCATGCGGCACCGCATGCTGACCCTGCAACGTGGCCGATTGATCGGCGACGGGGAGGCTGGGGTATGAGTGCGACACGCAGCCCAAAGGTTTCCGAGCGCGTGGCGCCGAAAGCCGCCGATCCGCAGCCGCAAAAGAAGAAAAAGCACGACGATGACGATGGCCCGGACTTCGCCACGCTGTTCCGCGCGTGGATCGAAAGCCATCGCGCCAGCCTGCTCGACAGCCTGCGTCGCCTCGGCAAGCAGCCGATCGGCAGCTTTTTCACCTGCATGGTGATGGCCGTGGCCTTGAGCCTGCCAATGGGCTTGTCGTTGCTGCTGAACAACGTCGAGCGTCTCGGTGGTTCGTGGCAGCGTGCGGCGCAGATCTCGTTGTATCTGCAACTCGACGCGAGCCCGGAGCAGGGCGAGTCGTTGCGCGAGCAGATCAAAGGCATGCCCGGCGTTGCTGATGCTGAATATGTCGGCCGTGATCAGGCGCTGGAAGAATTCCAGCAACAGTCCGGACTGGGCGAAGCCCTGCGCGAGCTGCCTGAGAACCCGTTGCCGGGCGTGGTACTGGTGACGCCGAACGAAGTCGACAAGCCGACGCTGGAAGCATTAAGACAAAAACTTTCCGAGCTGCCCAAGGTACAACAGGCGCAACTTGATCTAGTCTGGGTCGAGCGTCTGGCCGCCATCCTCAAGCTCGGCGATCGTTTTGTCTTCGGTCTGACGGTGCTGTTGGTTTCTGCATTACTTTTGGTGATAGGCAATACCATTCGTCTTCATATTGAAAACCGCCGCACCGAGATAGAAGTGATTAAACTCGTCGGCGGCACTGACAGTTATGTGCGACGTCCCTTCCTCTATATGGGCGCGTTGTATGGCTTCGGTGCGGGGCTGTTGTCCTGGGGTGTATTGGCGTTCGGCCTGAACTGGCTGAACGATGCGGTGGTTGGGCTGGCCGGGTTGTACGGCAGTGATTTCGCACTGGCCGGCGTGCCAGTTGCCGACGGTCTGTCGCTCTTGCTTGGCGCGGTGCTGTTGGGTTATATCGGTGCATGGATTGCAGTCGCACGTCATCTCAGGGAGCTGGCGCCGAAGTAGAATCTTTTTTGCGCGTGATTGACCTCGCGGTTTTTATGGGAACTCTCGTTTGAATTCCCGGTCAATTTTTCGCAGTGCTGAGAAGCACGAGTATGTAAGTCGGAGGTTTTTTCGTATGACCAATTCTTTGCAACCTGCGTATGCGTTGGTTCCGGGTGCGAACCTGGAAGCTTACGTGCACACCGTCAACAGCATTCCATTGCTGACGCCGGAGCAGGAGCGTGAACTGGCCGAGAGTCTCTACTATGAGCAGGATTTGGGGGCGGCTCGGCAGATGGTGCTCGCCCACCTGCGTTTTGTTGTACACATTGCCCGTAGCTATTCCGGCTACGGTCTGGCTCAGGCTGACCTGATCCAGGAAGGTAACGTCGGCCTGATGAAGGCAGTCAAGCGCTTCAACCCGGAAATGGGTGTGCGTCTGGTGTCGTTCGCCGTGCACTGGATCAAGGCGGAAATTCACGAGTTCATCCTGCGCAACTGGCGCATTGTGAAAGTCGCGACCACCAAGGCCCAGCGCAAGCTGTTCTTCAACCTGCGCAGCCAGAAGAAACGTCTGGCGTGGCTGAACAACGAGGAAGTCCACCGTGTGGCGGAAAGCCTCGGCGTGGAACCGCGTGAAGTGCGCGAGATGGAAAGTCGCCTGACCGGCCATGACATGGCCTTCGACCCGGCTGCTGAAGCCGACGACGACAGCGCTTTCCAGTCGCCGGCCAACTATCTGGAAGACCACCGGTACGACCCGGCGCGTCAGCTGGAAGATGCCGACTGGAGCGACAACTCCAACAACAACCTGCACGAAGCTCTGGAAGTGCTGGACGAACGCAGCCGTGACATCCTCTACCAGCGCTGGCTGGCAGAAGAGAAAGCCACGCTGCACGACCTGGCGCAGAAGTACAACGTGTCGGCTGAGCGTATCCGTCAGCTCGAGAAGAGCGCGATGAACAAGCTCAAGTTGTCGATCGCTGCGTAACCGGCGAACAGGCAATAAAAAACGCCCCGATCAGCAATGATCGGGGCGTTTTTGTATGTCGCGTTTAAAGCTGAATCAGATCAGCGCTGAACGACGCGCAATTGCTTGCTGGCCGGTTCATTAGGCAATACGCGCTTGGCGACGACGTAATGCTTTTCCCAATACGGCTTGTTCAGGGTATCGATGCTCACCGACTTGCCGCGACGCGGCGCGTGGATGAAGCGATCATTGCCCAGGTAGATGGCAACGTGGTTGACTCGACGGCTCTTGATGTTGAAAAAGATCAGGTCGCCGGGCTTGAGATCGTTGCGCTCGACCTTCACCCCATGACCGCTGGCCATGGCGTTGGAAGTGCGTGGCAGGTCGAATGTGGCGTCGTTAAACGCGTATTTCACCAGACCGCTGCAATCGAAGCCTTTACTTGGGCTGCTGCCGCCCCAACGATAAGGTGTACCGAGGACGTTTACAGCGCGGCTGAGCACGTTGCTGCTCTCCTTGCTCGCCATCGGTGGCACCAGCTTGCTGTGGTTCTTGCTGCTCAGCGTGGTGGTTTTGCTTTTGCTGCTTTTGCTCGAAGGAGCCGAAGCATGGGATTTAGGGGTAAAGCCGTTAACGTTAGGAAGACGTTGCTCACGATTGGTGGCGTGGGCGGCCAGTGGCATTAATAGGCAGATGGTTAGCCATGTCTTGAAAAATGGTCGCATTAGGCGTGGCTCTTAAGTGGTAGCGCGCAACTTTATAACAGCTTTTTTGTCCCTTCCGAGGCCGTTGGTCGATTCAACCCGGTGGTCAATTTCGCTCAACAAGCGGCAAATTGACTCAATTGTCGGACAGAACCCAAGCCCCACAAGGCTTTACGCAATGTGTAACAGTGAAGAGCCACTTGTCGGCTCGACACAAAAAAGTCACAAAGATGCAGAAAATATTTATCTATCGAGGCAAATGAGGTAATTCATGAACCGCTATCAGCAGGTTGCTCAACCGCAGGACACGCACAGCAAGGTGATCGGTTATCTGCTGTGGATTCTTGGCTTCACCGGCGCTCACCGCTTCTATTACGGCAAACCGGTGACCGGGACGATCTGGTTTTTCACCTTCGGTTTGCTCGGCATCGGCTGGCTGATCGACCTGTTCCTGATCCCGGCGATGGATCGTGAGGCGGATCTGCGTTTTACCGCAGGGCCGATCGAATACAACGTCGCGTGGATTCTGCTGACGTTCCTCGGGGTATTCGGCGTACACCGGATGTATCAGGGGAAATGGATCAGCGGGCTGGTGTATCTGCTCACGGGCGGGTTGTTCTTTATTGGCGTGCTGTATGACTTCTGGACGCTGAATGATCAGGTCTCGGTGCGTAACGCGCAGAATCGCGGCGCTTTCCAGTAAGCGTTGAAGAAAAAATTGCCAGACCGGTTTGACGGACGGTCTGGCAAGTTTCCTCTAGCGGTGATTTTGCTAAAGTTTTATTTCAATCGCGCAAATGAACTCACCTGAAAAGCGATAAGCGTAATTGCACAAGCACCGTAAAGCATTGCGATGACTGCATGGATTGGTACAGACCAATAAACGATACTCCCCACAAGAATTATCAGTGATACCGCGGCAAGCAAATAGCCTGGTATTTTTCGGATTAGGCTTGCTGAGAAGCGAGTGTGTGACTTTCGCAATAATAAAATCTGCATTAGGTGGCTAAGTGTCAATATTGTCCATGTAGCAAACATTACGCCAATGGGGAGGCCGATTGAATCCTGATTGACATCGTAGATTTGCGCCTCGAGATTTTTTGTGAGTATAAATACGCCGGCGCAAAATGTGACTGCGAGCAAAGTGAGATAGGTATAACTAGAAAATGTATAGAGTCTCTTCATTGGAGCTCCACTGAGCGGGCGTGGAAGATATCGTTAATATTTACGGGGTCGGTTCAAAGCCAGTTCCGGTGAGTCGTATTTTTTGCTCGCCGAATATATCGATCTCGTAATGCGTTCCGGAGAAGACTCTACCTGCGGTTGTCAAGACTTCAAGCGCTGTTGATCTGTTGCTGGCGTCGAAATCATAAGTATCGGTATACGCTCTGACCACACCATCGAAAATCCAGGATCCTTCTACATCTCGCGTGAAATTTCCTTCCATGTTCAACGTTATTCTTCCCAGGTAAGCTCCGGTGACGTTGCTGTCATTGATGGTTGCGTAAGGGATCTTCGGATCAGATAAATAATAGGTGCCGGCTTCTCGGGTGCTGGCAATTGAATTGGCCAGTAGCGGCAGTTCGTTGGCCCTGACGTTCAGGCCGATATTGTTAATGCTCACTCTCATCCTCTCTCCGTTCCCCCAGAGGTAGTGGGCGAAAGCTTTAATTGGGCTGAAAGTGCCTCCCGACAACTCGGTAGTTAATGTCTCGTAATTTAAGTTGTATGGAGCTGTCGCTGAGACTTTGATAAGTGCTTCTATCGGACTCAGTTTCTGCTGTGCAGCAAATGCATCGGCCAAACTGAAATTTATAATCTTGTTCTTGAAGTAGCCGTGGCTAATAATGGCAGCGTTATTGAGTAGATAGTTATCGCTTTCAGCGATTCTCCAAAGATCGCGAATACCTCCCAGTGCATCGTTATTTAATGCCCTGTTCACCATTTGGAGTTCATAGGTGAAAGCTTTGATGCCAGATTTCATTTCCAGCCAGGAATGGAACATGTCCATTTCCGCTGAAGACAGCAAAGGCCCATCGCTTAAGGGGAGTGAATAGGTTTGACCATCATGGGTGATAATGGCTTCTCCCGCGCCCTGCCAGTCTGCAGTGGCGTAGGTTCCCCAGCTAAAGCCGTGGTTAACTGTAAAACCACCAGAATTCCCTGTTGTGCCCCTAGTAACGATAGGGGGAAGTGTAAGTCCGTTTTTCATATGTTCATCCTTGTTGGTGATGGTTGACCTTTTTGCCGGTTTTATATTAGGTGTGGCGCATTAAACTTTGATATGGAAATTTTGTAGTCTGTTTCTGATTGTGCCGAAGTTATTTTCGTAGGAAAGAAAGTTGGCGGAAATTTCTTTGTGGCTCGCGTGCGTTTTCCTACACCTGTTGGTGAAGGGCAAATAGGGGGAGTTAGGCGAGTGTATGTGCTGGTTTAGGAAGAGATCTGAGCGAAATTTTGCCAATTAGACAATTTTGAGTTATTCACTGAAGTCCAAAAGATCGCAGCCCACTACAGGCTGCGATTAATAGAGTTTACGCCTGGTGGCTAATCCGCCCATCCACCAGCGTATAGCGAACCACACCCGGCAGGCTGTGCCCCAGGAACGGGCAGTTCTCGCCCTTCGACAGCCAGTTCTCACCGGCCACCGTCGAAGCCTGTGGGTCGAACAGCACGATATCCGCCGCCCCACCCACCGCCAGCTTGCCCGCCGGCAAACGCAACGCCTCAGCCGGGCCAGCACTCAGACGCGCGAGCAAGATCGGCAGATCGAGCAAACCATCCTCCACCAGCGTCATCGCCAATGGCAGCAACAACTCAACGCTGCTGATGCCCGGCTCGGTCGCGCCGAACGGTGCCAGTTTGGCGTCACGTTCGTGTGGCTGGTGATGGCTGGAAATCGCCGAGATTACCCCCGATTTCACGGCTTCACGCAGACCATCGCGGTCAGCGCGGGTACGCAGCGGCGGTTGCACGTGATAGAGGCTGCTGAAGTCGATCAACGCTTCGTCAGTCAGAATCAACTGATACAGCGCGACATCCGCTGTCACCTTCAAACCACGCGCCTGCGCCTGAGCAATCAGGGCAACGCCGCGCGCGCTGGTCAACTGGCTGAAGTGCGCACGCACGCCGGATTGCTCGACCAGCAGCAGATCGCGGGCCAGCGCCACAGTCTCAGCGGTTTCCGGAATCCCCGGCAGACCGAGGAAGCTGGCCACTGCGCCCTCGTGAGCCAAACCACCTTCGGCCAGATCATGATCCTGCGAGTTGAAAATCACCGTCAGATCAAACGTCGCCGCATATTCCAGCGCCCGGCACAGCGTGCGCGTATTGCGGAAGCTCTCCAGACCGTTGCCGAACGCCACACAACCGGCGTCGCGCAGTGCCACCAGTTCAGCCAGTTGCTCGCCGTCCAGACCTTTGCTCAGCGCGCCAATCGGGAACACCTTGGTGTTGCCGGCCTCGCGGGCGCGGTCGAGGATCAGCTCGGCCACGGCGGAGGTGTCGAGCACCGGTTTGGTTTTCGGCGGGCAGCACAGGCTGGTTACGCCACCGGCAGCGGCGGCGCGGGTTTCGCTGATGATCGAGCCTTTGCGGCTGTAACCCGGCTCGCGCAGGGCCACGTTTAGATCGACCAATCCCGGAGCGGCGACGAGGCCTTGGGCGTCGATGGTTTCTACTGCCGTGAAACCCGCTGGAGCGGCGCCGAGGGCGACGATCTTGCAGGCTTCAACGTGGATGTCGGTGATTTGATCCAGGCCGCTGCTTGGATCGATGACGCGTGCGCCGAGAATGCTGAGCTTCACTGGGCGTTCTCCTGCTCGAATTGACGCTGCGCGGTTTGTCCGCTCATGGCCATGGACAGCACAGCCATACGAATTGCGATGCCGTAGGTGACCTGATTGAGGATCACCGAGTGCGGGCCGTCGGCCACTGCGGACTCGATTTCCACGCCACGGTTGATCGGCCCCGGGTGCATGACGATGCAATCGGGTTTGGCCCCGGCCAGACGCGCGGTGGTCAGGCCGAACAAACGGTAGAACTCGCCTTCGCTCGGCAGCAGGCCGCCGGTCATGCGCTCACGCTGCAGGCGCAACATGATCACCACGTCGACGTCTTTCAGGCCTTCGGTCATGTCGGTGTAGACCTTCACGCCGTATTGCTCGATGCCGATTGGCAACAGGGTTTTCGGCGCGATCACGCGGATGTCCGGGCAGCCGAGGGTTTTCAGCGCGAGCATGTTCGAGCGCGCCACCCGCGAGTGCAGGATGTCGCCGACGATGGCCACCGAGAGGTTTTCAAAACCGCCCTTGTGCCGACGAATAGTGAGCATGTCGAGCATGCCCTGCGTCGGGTGCGCGTGACGGCCGTCGCCGCCGTTGATGATCGCCACTTGCGGGCAAACGTGTTCGGCGATGAAGTGCGCAGCGCCGGAATCACCGTGGCGCACGACGAACATGTCGGCGGCCATGGCTTCGAGGTTGCGCAGGGTGTCGAGCAGCGTTTCACCTTTGCTTGCCGACGAAGTCGACACGTTCAGGGTGATCACGTCCGCCGACAGCCGCTGGGCCGCCAGTTCGAAGGTGGTGCGGGTGCGCGTGGAGTTTTCGAAGAACACGTTGCACACGGTCTTGCCGCGCAGCAACGGGACTTTCTTCACCGCCCGGGCGCCGACTTCGAGGAACGAGTCGGCAGTGTCGAGGATTTCCGTCAGCAACTCGCGGCGCAGGCCGTCGAGCGAGAGGAAGTGGCGCAGCTGGCCCTGATCATTGAGCTGCAGCGGGCGCTTGGTATCTAGAGGCGTCATCGCGAAGGGGACTCTCAATAGGGCGGATTAAAGGGACATGTCTTGCAGTTCGAGCGTCAGCGGCTCGGGGCCGGACAGCTTCACCCGTTCGTGAGCCGCCAGCGACAAGGTCGCGCCGACCACGTTGGGGCGGATCGGCAGCTCGCCGGCATCCAGATCCAACAGGCAGACCAGGGTCACGCTGGCCGGGCGACCGTAGTCGAACAATTCATTGAGGGCGGCGCGGATGGTGCGGCCGCTCATCAGTACGTCGTCGATTAGCACCAGATGCTGGCCTTCGATCTCGAAGGGCAGGGCGGACGGGCGTACTTGCGGGTGCAGACCGTTCTGGCTGAAGTCGTCGCGGTAGAAGGACACGTCCAGCGTGCCCAGTGGCGCGTCGCTGCCCAATTCCTTGAGCAAGGCCTGCGCGACCCAGATGCCGCCAGTGCGGATGCCGATGTAGCGCGGTTCAGTGATGTCACGCTGGGCAAGGTGCGCCTTGAGGCGGGTCGCCATCTGACTGATCAGATCGGCGGGATTTGGCAGGCTCATGGTTGCTCCTTGTTGGGGGCGAGTCGGATCCTTGGACACGACTCGGTTTTTCACTCAAAAGAAAAGCGCCGAAGCGCTTGTCAGGATTCAAACAATGCAGTGTTTTCATCAAGCCAGCCCTGCAACAGCAGCGCGGCAGCGATGGCGTCCACCGGGTTGTCGCGGTAACTGCCTTTTTGGCCGCCGCGCACCAGACGCTCGCCCTTGGCCTCGAAAGTGGTCAGGCGCTCGTCGTGGGTATAGAAGGGCACATTGAAGCGGCCGTTGAGGCGGCGGGCGAATTTCTCCGCGCGCAGGCACATTTCGCTCGGCGTGCCGTCCATGTTCAGCGGCAGGCCGACGACCACGGCGTCAGGTTTCCATTCTTTTATAAGCGCTTCGACCTGGTTCCAGTCGGGAACGCCGTTCTGTGCCTTCAAGGTGCACAGCTCGCGGGCTTGGCCAGTGATTACCTGACCGACGGCAACGCCGATCTGTTTGGTGCCGTAGTCGAAGCCGAGAATCAGACGCAGCGCCATCAGGCGTGACCTGCCTGGCTGGTCAGCAGGCTGAGGTTGATCCCCAAGTGCTTGGCCGCCGCTTCGAGACGCAGTTCGCTGCTGGTGTTGAAGAGGATGTCGGCGTCGTACGGGCAGGTCAGCCAAGCGTTGTCGGCCATTTCCGCTTCCAGTTGCCCGGCTTCCCAACCCGCATAGCCGAGGGCGATCAGGCTTTTCGCCGGGCCAACGCCGTCTGCGATGGCGAACAGCACGTCTTGCGAGGTCGACAGCGACAGGTCGCCGTCCAGCTGTGCGGTGGCCTGGAAGGTTTTGCCCGCCGGATGCAGGACAAAACCGCGATCAGTCTGTACCGGCCCGCCGATGAAGATCGGCACGTGCTGGCACAGTGCTGGCGGGTCGATGTCCGGGCGCAGTTGCTCGAGAATGTCGGCCAGATTCAGCTCTTGCGGTCGATTGACCACAATGCCCATCGCGCCATTGGCCGTGTGCTCGACGATGTAGGTCAAGGTATGGGCAAAGTTCGGGTCGGCCATGTGAGGCATGGCGATCAGGAAGTGATGCTTGAGGTAGCTGGGGCTGACGTTTTTCATGTGCGCTAGTGTGGCGTTCGGGGGGCAAACTGACAAGCTGAAGCCGCCAAAAGATCGCAGCCTTCGGCAGCTCCTACAGGGGAGCACAGGCCAAACTGTAGGAGCTGCCGAAGGCTGCGATCTTTTGATCTTGCCCCTAATTGCTGGACAAGCGGTCGCCGCGGGCGAATTTCCAGGTGCGGATGATTTCCAGGCGGTCGATGTCCGACAGGTCGCCGGTAAATGGTGCAAACGGCGCCGCCAGGCGGACGATGCGCTGCGCCGCTTGATCCAGCAGCGGCTGGCCAGACGATTCCAGCACCAGCACTTCATACAGCGAACCATCACGATTGATCGAGACCATCAGGCGCAAATTGCCGTAGATCTGCTTGCGCCGCGCTTCGTCGGGATAATTCAGGTTGCCGATGCGCTCGACCTTCTTGCGCCATTCGTCTTTGTACCAGGCGCCCTTGTCGCGCATGGTCGACGCAGCGCTCAAGCGATGAATGCGCGGGCGTTTGGCGTACAGCTGTTGTTCTTTGGCCAGTTCTGCTTCAAGGCTGGCGATGTCGCTGGACAGCTGCGAACTGTCGAACGTCGGTGCGTCGACCGACGGTTTCACTTCAGTCTTGGTCTCTTCTTTCTTGGTCGGCGCTTTTTTCGGCTTCGGCGCCACGGTGGTCACCGCGGCTTTGGGCGCAGCCTCCTGCACTTCCGGCTTGGCGGCCGGTGGCGGCGTGACTTTTTTGACCTGATTGTCCTGGAACGGCGCGACCTCAGTGGTCTTCGGAATCGCCTTCTTGTCCAGCGTACCGCTGCCTTCCTGATTTTCCTGAGCGAGAAAATCCGCCTTCTCCGGCTTCTTTTCGCTCTTGAAAGTGGCGAGGGTAATTTCCAGGGTTTTGCTGATTTGCTTGGGCTCGACCATCGTGAAGCCGACGCCAAGCAGCAACGCCAAATGAATCAGCGCCGCAAGGAATAGGGTAAAACCGAGGCGATCGGCCGGGCGCACGCCACGATGGGCGAGTTCAGCGGGCAGATCGGACGGGAGGGTCATGACAGAAAAACCAACATCGCGTTTTTACGGGCTCGGCATGATAACGCAATGTTGGTTTTTAGCTGCAAGCTTCAAGCGGCAAGCGACATAAGGGCAGCTGCAAGTTTCGAGCGGCAAGCTGCAAGTAAAAGCTTGTAGCTCATGGCTTGCGGCTTGTAGCTGGCCGTCAGGCTTGCGGCTTACGGCTAGAGGCTTGCAGCTTGCTTTCGATGGCATCCATGAGCATGCCGCCGATATCAGTGCCAAACGCATTGTCGATTTCACGGATGCAGGTCGGGCTGGTCACGTTGATTTCGGTGAGGCTCTCGCCGATCACGTCGAGACCGACGAACAGCAAGCCTTTCTCACGCAGGGTCGGGCCGACTTGGGCGGCGATCCAGCGATCTTTCTCGGTCAGGGGACGCGCTTCGCCACGGCCACCGGCGGCGAGGTTGCCACGGGTTTCGCCCTGCGCCGGAATCCGCGCCAGGCAGTAATCCACCGGCTCGCCGTCGATCATCAGGATGCGTTTGTCGCCGTCCTTGATCGCTGGCAGGTAGGCCTGGCCCATGATCTGCTGGCCACCGAGGGCGGTCAGGGTTTCCAGAATCACCGACAGGTTCGGGTCGCCCGCGCGGTGACGGAAGATCGAAGTGCCGCCCATGCCGTCCAGCGGCTTGAGGATCACGTCGCCATGTTTGGCGGCAAATTCGCGCAGCACATCGGCACGGCGGCTGACGATGGTTGGCGGCGTGCACTGCGGGAATAGCGTGGCAAACAGCTTTTCATTGCAGTCGCGCAGGCTCTGCGGCTTGTTCACCACCAGTACGCCGGCGGTTTCAGCCTGTTCGAGCAGGTAGGTGGAGTAAACGAACTCCATGTCGAACGGCGGATCCTTGCGCATCAGGATCACGTCCAGATCGCTCAGCAGGTTGTCCTGCTCGGCGTCCAGTTCGAACCATTTTTCCGGGTTGGCGAAGACTTTCAGCGGCTTCATGCGCGCACGTGCCTGACCTTCGCCCTGATACAGGTCGCGCTGTTCCATATAGAACAGTTCCCAGCCGCGCTTTTGCGCGGCCAGCAGCATGGCCAGCGAGCTATCCTTTTTATAGGAGATGCTGGCGATACGGTCCATGACAATCCCGACGCGAACGCTCATTGGGTTTTCCTCGAAAATTGGCTACCGGATCGGTATTGAAAAAGTGCCACCAGAGTGGCGCCGGGTGGGTTTTCGGTCAAGGGAAAACCCGTCGATAGATTGGATCTGGAGACTGTGCTAAAAAGGCTGGCATATCGTGCTGGCCCTTAAGCATCAAGGGTTTCCGGCCATTACTCATAGCAAAACGGACAATTTGATTCGCAAAGGCGACGGTAGAGCCCTCTTATGGAACAGCAGTCCAGCGCCTTGAAGGTCATGGTGATCGACGACTCGAAAACGATTCGTCGCACCGCCGAAACATTGTTGAAGAATGTCGGTTGCGAAGTGATCACGGCGATCGACGGTTTCGACGCCCTGGCCAAGATCGCCGATAACCACCCCGGGATCATTTTTGTCGACATCATGATGCCGCGTCTGGATGGTTATCAGACCTGCGCTTTAATCAAGAACAACAGCGCGTTCAAGGCGACACCGGTGATCATGTTGTCATCGCGCGACGGGCTGTTCGACAAGGCCAAGGGGCGGATTGTCGGTTCTGATCAATTTTTGACCAAGCCTTTCAGCAAGGAAGAACTGCTCAACGCGATTCAGGCCCATGTTCCGGGCTTTGCCGCCGTTTTGCCGCAGTAAGACACGTACAGAGACGCGCGGTCAGCGGGCCGGGCGTCGACAAGAAAAATGGGGAAAACCATGGCACGTATCCTGATCGTCGATGATTCGCCGACTGAAATGTACAAACTCACCGGCATGCTGGAAAAGCACGGCCATGAAGTGTTGAAGGCCGAAAACGGCGCGGACGGCGTGGCCCTGGCCCGTCAGGAAAAACCTGATGCGGTGCTGATGGACATCGTCATGCCCGGCCTCAACGGTTTTCAGGCAACCCGCCAGTTGACCAAGGATGCCGACACCACGCACATCCCGGTGATCATCATCACCACCAAGGATCAGGAAACCGACAAGGTCTGGGGCACCCGTCAGGGCGCCAAGGACTACCTGACCAAACCGGTCGACGAAGACACCCTGATCAAGACCCTGAACAACGTACTCAAAGGCTGATCGCGCAACCATGAGCGAATCGCTGACCGCGTTCGAACTGCTCTGGCAGATCGATCAGCGCTGCCGCTTGCTGGCGGCGGACTTGCCGTCGCAACCGGCGCGCCAGGATCGCTGGAGCGGCATCGGCTTTCGCCTCGGCGAACACTGGTATGTGGCGCCGATGGGCGAAGTCAGCGAAGTGCTGCACGAACCGCGCTTCACCCAGTTGCCCGGGGTCAAGCCGTGGGTCAAAGGCGTGGCTAACCTGCGTGGGCGGTTGCTGCCGATCATGGATTTGTGTGGTTTCTTCGGGCATGAACTGTCGCCGCTGCGCAAACAGCGGCGGGTGTTGGTGGTGGAGCATGGGGACGTGTTTGCCGGGCTGATGGTCGATGAGGTTATTGGCTTGCAGCACTTTGAACAGGACAGTTTTGAACCGATCTCGATCAGCAAGCGCCAGGGCTCCAAGGCCGAGTTCGTCAAAGGCTATTTTCGGCGCGAGCAGAACTGGCGGGTGTTCAGCCTGTTTGCCTTGGCGAAATCCCCGGTGTTCATGAGCGTCGCGATATAAAAGATTCAACACCGTCCCTTGTAGGAGCCGAGCTTGCTCGCGAAGAGGGCGTGTCAGGCGCAATCAATGTTGGCTGACCCACCGCTTTCGCGAGCAAGCTCAGCTCCTACAGGGTAAGTGAACCGTTCCCAAGGCGAGGACCGATGATAAAAGCAAAAACAGGCAAGCCGGCGGAAGGATCGCGCAGTCGCTCGCAGATCATCGTGCTGTTCATCGCACTGATCGTGTTCATCATGCTGCTGTTCGCCAACTTCGCTTACCTCAACACCCAGGCGAACTACGACAAACAGTACATCGGCCACGCCGGTGAGCTGCGCGTGCTCTCGCAGCGCATCGCCAAAAACGCCACCGAAGCCGCCGCCGGCAAGGCTGCTGCGTTCAAGTTGCTCAGCGATGCGCGCAACGATTTCGCCCTGCGCTGGGGCTACCTGAAGAAGGGCGACCCGGTCACCGGCCTGCCGCCAGCCCCCGCCACCGTGCGCCCGGAAATGCGCGCCGTGCAGCTGGACTGGGAACGCCTGCTGAAAAACACCGACGCGATTCTCTCCAGCGAACAGACCGTGCTGTCGCTGCATCAAGTCGCCGCGACCCTGGCCGAAACCGTGCCGCAGTTGCAGATCGAATACGAAAAAGTCGTCGAAATCCTCCTCCAGCGTGGTGCCCCGGCTGCACAAGTAGCGATGGCCCAACGTCAGTCGTTGCTGGCCGAACGCATCCTTGGCGCGGTCAACACCGTGCTCGCCGGTGACGAAAACTCGCAGCAAGCCGCCGATGCCTTTGGCCGCGACGCTACACGTTTCGGCCAAGTGCTGAACGGCATGCTGCAAGGCAACCCGACGCTGAAAATCACTCAGGTCGAAGACCGTGACGCCCGTGCGCGTTTGAGTGAAATCTCCGAGCTGTTCCAATTCGTCTCCGGCTCGGTCGATGAAATCCTCGAAACCTCGCCGGAACTGTTCAAGGTTCGCGAATCGGCGAGCAATATCTTCAGCCTCTCGCAAACCCTGCTCGACGAAGCCTCGCACCTGGCCACCGGTTTCGAAAACCTCGCGGGCGGGCGCAACACCGACACCATCGGCGGTTACGTCCTCGGTTTGCTGGCACTGGCCTCGATCATCCTGATCGGCATGGTCATGGTGCGCGAGACCAACCGGCAACTGCGCGAAACCGCCGAGAAGAACGAGCGTAACCAGAACGCGATCATGCGCCTGCTCGACGAAATCGAAGACCTCGCCGATGGCGATCTCACCGTGACCGCCTCGGTGACCGAAGACTTCACCGGCACCATCGCCGACTCGATCAACTATTCCGTCGACCAACTGCGCGATCTGGTCGCCACCATCAACCTCACCGCCGGCCAGGTTGCCGCCGCCGTGCAGGAAACCCAAGCCACCGCCATGCACCTGGCGCAAGCCTCGGAGCATCAGGCCCAGCAGATTTCCGAAGCGTCGACGGCGATCAGCGAAATGGCCGAATCCATCGATCAGGTCTCGGCCAACGCCGCCGAGTCTTCGGCGGTAGCCGAGCGTTCCGTGGAGATCGCCAACAAAGGCAACGAGGTGGTGCACAACACCATCCACGGCATGGACAACATTCGCGAACAGATTCAGGACACCGCCAAGCGCATCAAGCGTCTCGGCGAGTCGTCGCAGGAAATCGGCGACATCGTCAGCCTGATCGATGACATCGCTGACCAGACCAACATCCTCGCCCTCAACGCGGCGATTCAGGCGTCGATGGCCGGTGATGCCGGGCGCGGTTTTGCTGTGGTTGCCGACGAAGTGCAACGGTTGGCCGAGCGCTCGTCCGCCGCCACTCGGCAGATCGAAACCCTGGTGCGGGCGATTCAGACCGACACCAATGAAGCCGTTATTTCCATGGAGCAAACCACCACCGAAGTGGTGCGCGGCGCGCGACTGGCGCAGGATGCCGGTGTGGCCCTGGAAGAAATCGAAGGCGTGTCGAAAACCCTCGCGGCGCTGATTCAAAGCATCTCCAACGCGGCGCAGCAGCAGACGACGTCGGCCGGGCAGATTTCCCTGACGATGAATGTGATCCAGCAGATCACCTCGCAGACCTCGTCAGGCTCCACCGCTACCGCTGAGAGCATCGGCAACCTGACGAAAATGGCCAGCCAGCTGCGGCGCTCGGTGTCCGGATTCACCTTGCCGGCGGCGAAAGACAAAGCGTGAGTGGAGTGGTTATGGGTGATCGGCACGACTATGTGGCCCTCGAATGGGTCAAAGGCGAAATTGCCGAAACGCTGAAACAGGCGCATCAGGCGATTGAAGCCGTGCTCGATGATCCGCAGGCTTTTCCGGGGCTGGACGAGTGCCTGGATTACATCCATCAGGTGCACGGCAGCCTGCAGATGGTCGAATTCTACGGCGCAGCCTTGCTCGCCGAAGAGATGGAACATCTGGTCGAAGCCCTGCAGCAAGAGCGCGTCAGCCATCGCGACGAAGCGCTGCATCTGCTGCTGCAAGCGCTCGGACAATTGCCGATCTACCTCGACCGCGTGCAAAGCGCCCGGCGTGATTTACCGCTGGTGGTGCTGCCGCTGATCAACGATCTGCGCAGCGCCCGGGGCGAAAGTCTGTTGTCGGAAACCAGCCTGTTCAGCCCGCAACTGCCCGAGCTGCCGCCGCTGAGGGCAGAGGCCTTGGCGCTGCTGGAACCGCCAGAGTTGCCGAACGTGCTGCGCAAACTCCGGCAGACACTGCAAATGGCCTTGGTCGGTTTGCTGCGTGAACAGGACGATCAGACCCACCTCGGTTATCTGGCGAAAGTCTTTACTCGCCTCGAAGCGTTAAGTGGCGACACACCGCTGAGTCCGTTGTGGCAAGTCGCCTCGGCGCTGGTCGAAGGCATGCGCGAAGGCGTGATCGCCAACAGCCCGGCGCTGCGCAGCCTGTTCAAGGACGCCGACAAAGAGCTCAAGCGTCTGCTCGATCAAGGCATGGCCGGCCTCAACCAGCCGCCACCGCCGGAGCTGCTGAAAAGCCTGTTGTTCTATATTGCCAAAGCCGAACATCCCACCGGGCAGATGCTGACCATGAAAGATCGCTACTCCCTGGACGACGCGTTGCCCGACAGCGCGATGGTCGATGAAGAACGCGCGCGCCTCGCTGGCCCCGACCGCGACGCGATGCGTTCGGTGTTGGCGGCATTGTGCGAAGAGCTGGTGCGGGTCAAGGAACGCCTCGACCTGTTCGTACGCAGCGACCGCCAGCACACCTCGGATCTGGAAAGCCTGCTCGCGCCATTAAGGCAAATCGCCGACACCCTCGCCGTGCTCGGATTCGGTCAGCCGCGCAAAGTCATCATCGATCAATTGGCGGTGGTGCTCAGCCTTGCCCAGGGCCAGCGCGAACCGAATGACGCGATCCTGATGGACGTTGCCGGCGCCTTGCTCTACGTCGAGGCGACGCTGGCCGGGATGGTCGGCACCGTCGAGCCGGAAAGCCCGGAAGACGCGCGCCTGCCGACCACCGACCTGACGCAGATTCATCAGATCGTCATCAAGGAAGCGCGCATCTGCCTGCAACAGGCCAAGGACATGATCGTCGACTACATCGACGCCGATTGGGATCGCCAACACCTGCAACCGTTGCCGGCGCTGCTGACTCAAGTGCGTGGTGCACTGGCGATGATTCCTCTGAACCGCGCGGCGAGTCTGGTCGAGGCCTGCAACGGTTTTATCCGCGAACATTTGTTGCTCGATCCGCACGAACCGGGTTGGGAACAACTGGATCATCTGGCCGATGTCATCAGCAGCCTTGAGTATTACCTTGAACGCTTGAGCGACGACCCGCAGGCACCGGGCGAACAACTGCTGGATGTCGCGCAGAAATCCCTCGCCAGTCTGGGGTTCTTTCCAAATGAGCCGCATGTTCCCGTGCTCGAGGACGTGCTCTCCCCCAGCGAAGCGTTGGTGATGCAGGACATGCAGGCGCTCGACGATCCGGACATCGTGCAGTCGCTGGCCGATGTTTTGGCCAGCCCGGTGTCGGCGCTCAACCCGCCGGCACTGATCACTCCCGGCAGCCTGATGCCGCCGCCGGCCGATGAAGAACCGGTCGACGATGAGCTGCGCGAAGTGTTCCTCGAAGAGACCGATGAAGTTCTTGAAGTCCTCCACGAATACCTGCCGCGCTGGGCTGCCAATCCGCAGGATCGCGATGCGCTGACTGAGCTGCGCCGCGCCTTCCACACCTTGAAGGGCAGCGGGCGCATGGTGCGCGCGCTGATCCTCGGTGAACTGGCCTGGTCGGTGGAAAACCTGCTCAATCGCGTGCTCGAACAAAGTGTCGAACCCGGCTCGGTCGCCCAGCAACTGCTGACCGACACGGTGCTGTTGCTGCCGGAACTGATCAGCGAATTCGCCACCAACCGCCAGCGTCAGCGCAGCGATGTCGATCAACTCGCCGCCCGCGCGCACGCCTTGGCCAAGGGTGACGAGCCGATGGCCGCTGAAGACGTCGACGATGTCGCGGCGCTTGATCCACTGTTGCTGGAGATCTTCCGCAACGAAGCCGAAACCCACCTCGCCAGCCTCAACCGTTTCCTCGATCAAGCCGCCGAGCATGTACCACTGCAGGCCAGCGACGAATTGCAGCGCGCCTTGCACACGCTCAAGGGCAGCGCGTCGATGGCCGGCGTGTTGCCGATTGCCGAACTGGCGGCGCCGCTCGATCAACTGGCCCGCGAATTCAAGGCGCACCAGTTGCCGCTGGATCTCGATGAAGTGGAATTGCTCCTTGAAGCCGAGGGCTTGTTTCGCGTCGGTTTGCGTCAGCTCAAACACGATCCGCTGGCGCCGATTGTCGGCGCGCAGTCGCTGATCAAGCGCACCGATGAACTGCTGGCCGAGCGGCTGGCGTCGATCCTCGATGCGCCGAACACCGGCCTGCGGATCAAGCGCGACCCGCAACTGATCAACAACTTTCTCGCCCAAGGCATGGATATCCTGCTCGACGCCGAAAGCCTATTGCAGCGCTGGCAGCAGCACCCCGGCGAGCGTCAGGAACTCAGCGCGCTGCTCGATGAATTGACCACGCTGGGCGAGGGCGCACACCTCGCCGATCTGCTGCCGGTCGATGTGTTGTGCGAGGCCTTGCTCGATCTTTACGGCGCCGTCGAAGAAAGCAGTCTGGCGGTCAGCGAACGGTTTTTTCACGAAGCGCAAAATGCCCACGAAGCGCTGATCAACATGCTCGACGAACTGGCTGCCGGCCAGGAAGTCACGCCGCAGCCCGAGCGGATTCGCGCCCTGCATGATCTGCTCGATGAAAGCCTCGACCCGTCGTCGATGGGCCTGATTCGCAGCGACGGCAGCCGCACCCTGAGCATCCGCGAACTGGGCAGCGCCACCGCCGAACTGCAACAAACGGCCAGCGCCTTTGAAGCGGACGATGAGATCGTCGAGATCTTCCTCGAAGAGGCCGTGGACATTCTCGACAGCGCCGGCCAGGCCTTGCAGCGCTGGCTGAGTGATCCGGACAACAGCGCGCCGTTGTCATCCTTGCAGCGCGATTTGCACACGCTCAAGGGCGGCGCGCGCATGGCTGAAGTCGAGGCCATCGGCGATCTCGCTCAGGAGCTGGAAAGCCTCTACGAAGGCCTGGTCGATCGTCGCTACAACTACAGCGAAACCCTGGGCCGCTTGCTGCTCAAGAGTCACGACCGCTTGGCGCTGTTGCTTGATCAGTTGCAAAACCATCAGCCACTGACGCCGGCGCACGATCTGATTGAAGCGATCCGCCAAGTGCGGCAGGGGCCAGCCATCGCCGAAACGCCGCCAGCCACCGCCGATCATGACAGCGCCAGTCACGATCCGGAGCTGCTGGAGATCTTCCTCGAAGAAGGTTTCGACATCATCGAAAACTCCGGCGCCGCGCTGCTGCGCTGGCAGGCCGAGCCGGGTAATCGACAGGAAATCGAAACCCTGCTGCGCGATCTGCACACCCTCAAGGGTGGCGCGCGGATGGTCGAGATCGGCCCGATCGGCGACCTCGCCCATGAGCTGGAATACCTTTACGAAAGTCTGTCGGCCGGTTCGCTGCAAGCCTCGACCGAACTGTTTGCGCTGGTGCAGCGCGGGCATGACCGACTGGCGCAGATGCTCGATGCGGTGCGTGCGGGGCAACCGTGCCCGCCGGCCGATCGGCTGATCAATGCGATCCAGAATTTCAGTCATCCGGCGACCATTGAAACGCCGCCGGTGCTGCTGCCGGTTGCGGCTAAAACCGAGGCCGCACCGCCGGCGGCCGATGTTGGCGCGGACATGGTCAAGGTTTCCGCCGAACTGCTCGATGAGCTGGTCAACCTGGCCGGGGAAACCTCGATCTTCCGGGGCCGTATCGAGCAGCAGGTCAACGACGCACAGATTGCTCTGAACGAGATGGAAACCACCATCGAACGGATGCGCGATCAGTTGCGCCGTCTCGACACCGAAACCCAGGGACGGATTCTCAGTCGCCAGCAAGCAGATGCCGAACGCCTTGGCTACGAAGAATTCGACCCGCTGGAAATGGATCGCCATTCGCAGTTGCAGCAACTGTCGCGAGCGCTGTTCGAATCCGCCTCCGACTTGCTCGATCTGAAAGAAACCCTCGACCGCCGCAACCACGACGCGGAGAACCTGTTGCAGCAACAGGGCCGTATCAACACCGAATTGCAGGAAGGCCTGATGCGCACGCGCATGGTGCCGTTCGAGCGCATGTTGCCGCGCCTGAAACGCATCGTCCGTCAGGTCGCTGAAGAGCTGAACAAAGACGTCGCGTTTGTCGTCGGCAACGCCGAAGGCGAGATGGATCGCAACGTGCTCGAACGCATGGCCGCGCCGCTGGAACACATGCTGCGCAACGCCGTCGATCATGGTCTGGAATCTGCCGAAGTGCGGCTGGCGGCGGGTAAACCGGCGCAAGGGCAGATCAGCCTCGACCTGTCTCGTGAGGGCGGCGACATCGTTTTCGACATCCGTGATGACGGCGCCGGTGTGCCGCTGGAAGCGGTGCGCAACAAGGCGATCAAGCGTGGTTTGCTCGCGCCGAATGCCGAGATCAGCGACCGCGACGTGTTGCAGTTCATCCTTCAGCCGGGGTTTTCCACAGCGGAAAAAATTACGCAGATTTCCGGGCGTGGCGTCGGCATGGACGTGGTGCACGAAGAAGTGCGGCAACTCGGCGGCACCATGAGCATCGACTCGGTGCCGGGGCAGGGCGTGCATTTCCGCATTCGTCTGCCCTTCACCGTGTCGGTCAACCGCGCGTTGATGGTGCAATGCGGTGAGGATCAATACGCGATTCCGCTGAACACCATCGAAGGCATTGTTCGCGTGTTGCCGAATGATCTCGAAGGGCACTTCCGTCAGGATCCGCCGCGGTATCAATACGGCGGCCAGACCTATGAACTGTGCTACCTCGGCGAGCTGCTGAAAACTGCGCCACGGCCAAAACTGCTCGGGCAGAACCTGCCATTGCCGGTGCTGCTGGTGCACTACAACGACCGGCACATTGCCGTGCAAGTGGACGTGATGGCGGGCACTCGCGAAATCGTCGTGAAGAGTCTCGGCGCGCAATTCGCGGCGGTGCAGGGCGTGTCCGGGGCGACGATTCTTGGCGATGGCCGGGTGGTGCTGATTCTCGATCTGCTCGCACCGATTCGGGCGATGCAGGCGCGCATTGCGCAAACGCCGACGCTGCCGGAGATCGACAGCGAACCGCAGAAACCGCTGCTGGTGATGGTGGTCGACGACTCGGTCACCGTGCGCAAGGTCACCAGCCGCTTGCTCGAACGCCACGGCATGAACGTGCTGACCGCCAAGGACGGTGTCGATGCGATGCTGCTGCTCGAAGAACACATGCCCGACCTGATGCTGCTCGACATCGAAATGCCGCGCATGGACGGCTTCGAAGTCGCCACCCAGGTGCGCAACGACGAGCGCCTGCAACACCTGCCGATCATCATGATCACCTCGCGCACCGGGCAAAAACACCGCGACCGTGCGATGGCGATTGGCGTCAACGACTACCTCGGCAAGCCGTACCAGGAATCGGTGCTGCTCGAAAGCATTGCCCAATGGAGCAAGAAACATGCATGAGCGCCGGCACAATCAGCGCAGCAGCCAACTGACCGGGCTGCTGCTGCCGTTGGCGGATCGCAATTTGATCCTGCCCAACGTCGCCGTGGCTGAGCTGATCGACTATCAGGCCAGTGCCTTCGATCTGGATACGCCGCCGTGGTATCTCGGCAGGGTCACGTGGCGTGAACGGCGGATTCCGTTGCTGAGTTTTGAATCGGCGTGTGGGCAGAAAATTGTGATTGGCGAGCGCGCTCGGATCGTGATCTTGAATGCGCTCGGTGGGTTGCCGGAGTTGAAGTTCATTGCGCTGCTGGTGCAGGGGATTCCGCGGTCGTACAAGCTTGATAGCCAGTTGAGCTATGTCGACGTGCCGTTGTGTGCGCTGGAGCAGGCGGCGGTGCAGGTGGGGGAACAAGTGGCGAAGGTGCCGGATTTGTTGGGGTTGGAGCGACTGTTGGTTGAGGCAGATCTGGTTTAACGGCCTGACCCTCACTGTAGAGACCGGTACATCCTTTACAAATTAGACCGGGGACATCGTTTACACCTTTACAGGCTTGAAACGCGTTTGGCGCCCCTTTCAAGCCTGCCTAAACAGTGGCTGCAAAGGTACAGTTCCCAAGCATCATCAGCCACCTCCTTCAGCGCGATGTCCTCTCCAATCAGAGCCTCTCCTAGAAAAATCAGCTGTCCTTTCCATTTAATTTCCCCATTTGACCGAACCTTGCGCACTTCAACATCGAAACCATATTCAAGCGCAGGCAAGTAACCGGGATAAGCGCGTATCGACGGGCTATAGACAGATGCCGGTGGTTTCATGCCCAGCGCGGTATGCGGTCGGTGGTGGTTGAAGTCTTGGATGAAATCCTGAAAAGCCAACTGCTGGCGCACCAGGTTTTCCGCCGGTGGCACTGCTGCCTTTAACGTTCGATGCATCCGTTCATGTCGACCATTTTGGTCGGGACGGCCTGGCGTAATCGTTTCGACATGGATTCCAAGCCTGATGAACCAAACCGATAACTTCGAAAGTCGCGCCAGACCTGTCGATGCGAAAGGAGCGCCATTGTCAGTGCGGATCACATCCGGCAGCCCATATTCTCGAAAAGCCCACTCGAAGCCTTCCCGCGTCGGCGCTCCGTGCGTACTGGGCAAAGCGCGACAGACGAATAAAAAGCGGCTCATCTGATCGGTTATGGTCAGCGGATAGCACCAATTACCGTCCTGCATTTTGAACTGCCCTTTGTAATCAGCACACCAAGTCTGGTTGGGCGCGTCGACCGGACGCAAATGTGTTGGAGCACGGGGACGCGGGGGATAGGGCCGTCGCGCCACCACCAAACCAGCTTTCTTCAGCCACTCCCCGGCGGTACTCGCCGCCGGCCATTGGATATGCGAATCGGAAACGCGCAGGCGATCAATGATCTGTTTGGGTCCCCGATCGGGATGTTCGTTTTTCTTGGCCAGCAACTTGGCGATGATTTCGTCGGGCGTTTGATGAGGACAGTTCAACGGCTTGCGCGATTGCTCTTTCAAGCCATCTACGCCCAACGCTGCGTATCGTTCCAGCCACTTGTCGATGGTCGGACGGCTGACGCCATAGCGCCGGCTTAATTGGCTCTTGGTGTAACTGCCGCCAAGCCAGTCGCTGACTAACTTCACTCGTTGATCCATTGGGGACTCTTGATTCCAGGGCATGGTCAGCACCTCCTGACCATGATTGATACCTGTAAACCATGTCCCCGGTCTCAAACGTAAAGGATGTACCCGGTCTTTACCCACCCCAGCCCTCTCCCGGAGGGAGAGGGGGCCGACCGAGGTGTCTGGCGTCATACATCGACCTGACAATCCGAGTCGATTATGGATTCAACACAGCAAAATCAGGTCGGCGTACTTCTAAAATATCCCCCAATCAGTTCCCTCTCCCTCCGGGAGAGGGCTAGGGTGAGGGGCTTTTGAAGTGTGAACAGGTGTCGAAGCGTTGTTCGAATGGCCTCATCGCGAGCAGGCTCAATCTTGGATTATGAATCCCTGCCCCTGTAGGAGCTGCGGCACGCTGCGATCTTTTGATATTGAAGATCAAAAGATCGCAGCCTCGTTTCACTCGACAGCTCCTACAGGGCGTTTCTCAACCATTACTCTGAGCGTAATGATTCACCACCGTGCTTGATTGATGCCCCCACCCCACACGCCTACCTTAGCTCCACGACAGCGAACCCCGTGGAGTGAGCATGACAACAACAATTTCCCCCGACTCGCGCTGGACGCGGCGGCGCGATGAGAAGCAGCGCCGCCTCGACAAAGTGCGCGGGCTGGCCGACGGTGT
The DNA here is from genome assembly GCF_049959085.1 of Pseudomonas rustica. Classification (NCBI taxonomy): domain Bacteria; kingdom Pseudomonadati; phylum Pseudomonadota; class Gammaproteobacteria; order Pseudomonadales; family Pseudomonadaceae; genus Pseudomonas; species Pseudomonas rustica. The sequence goes on from NZ_CP188200.1 coordinate 6,081,931, forward strand.
GGTGTTGCCCACCGACAAGATCGTCGCCGCGCTTGAAGCGCTGATCCATCCCGGCGACCGTGTGGTGCTGGAGGGCAACAACCAGAAGCAGGCGGATTTCCTCTCCCGTTCGCTGGCTAAAGCCGACCCGGAAAAGCTCCACGACCTGCACATGATCATGCCCAGCGTCGGCCGCTCCGAGCACCTCGACCTGTTCGAACGCGGCATCGCCCGCAAACTGGATTTCTCCTTCGCCGGCACCCAGAGCCTGCGCATCAGCCAGTTGCTTGAAGACGGCTTGCTGGAAGTCGGTGCGATCCACACTTACATCGAACTCTACGCCCGGCTGGTGGTGGATCTGATCCCCAACGTCGTGCTCTCCGCCGGGTTCATGGCCGACCGCGCCGGCAACATCTACACCGGCCCGAGCACCGAAGACACCCCGGCACTGATCGAACCGGCGGCGTTCAGCGACGGCATCGTCATCGTCCAGGTCAACCAATTGGTCGACGACGTCAGCGAGCTACCCCGCGTTGATATTCCCGCGTCATGGGTCGATTTCGTCGTGGTGGCCGACAAGCCGTTCTACATCGAACCGCTGTTCACCCGCGACCCACGCCATATCAAGCCTATGCACGTGTTGATGGCGATGATGGCGATTCGCGGGATCTACGAAAAACACAACGTGCAGTCGCTCAACCACGGCATCGGTTTCAACACCGCTGCCATTGAGCTGATCCTGCCGACCTACGGCGAATCCCTCGGCCTCAAAGGCAAGATCTGCCGCAACTGGACGCTCAACCCGCACCCAACATTGATCCCGGCGATTGAAAGTGGCTGGGTCGAAAGCGTGCATTGCTTCGGCACCGAACTGGGCATGGAAAACTACATCGCCGCGCGCCCCGACGTGTTCTTCACCGGTCGCGATGGCTCGCTGCGTTCCAACCGGATGTTCTGCCAACTCGCCGGGCAATACGCGGTGGATCTGTTTATCGGCGCGACGCTGCAGGTCGATGGCGATGGCCATTCCTCAACCGTCACCCGTGGCCGCCTCGCCGGTTTCGGTGGCGCGCCGAACATGGGCCACGACCCGCGCGGTCGCCGTCACGGCACCCCGGCGTGGCTGGACATGCGCCACGACGACTCGCAGCAACCGATGCTCGAACGCGGCAAAAAACTCGTGGTGCAAATGGTCGAGACCTTCCAGGAGGGCGGCAAACCGACCTTCGTTGAAACCCTCGACGCGGTAGAAGTGGCGAAGAAAAGCGGCATGCCGCTGGCGCCGATCATGATCTACGGCGACGACGTCACCCACCTGCTCACTGAAGAAGGCATCGCCTACCTGTACAAGGCGCGTTCGTTGGAAGAGCGCCAGGCAATGATCGCCGCGGTTGCGGGCGTCACCGCCATCGGCCTGCGCCACAACCCGAAAGACACCGAACGTATGCGCCGCGAAGGCCTGATCGCCTTGCCCGAAGACCTCGGTATCCGCCGCACCGACGCCACCCGCGAATTGCTCGCGGCGAAAAGCGTGGCTGATCTGGTCGAGTGGTCCGGCGGCTTGTACAACCCGCCCGCGAAATTCAGGAGCTGGTAATGCACGCACTTAACCTGCAAGCGAAACCGCTGTCCCTGGCTGATCGATTGGCCGATCTGGCGGTGGACGCGTTGATCGACGAAGCCGATCTGTCGCCGAAACCGGCACTGGTCGACCGTCGCGGCAACGGCGCGCACACCGATCTGCACTTGGGTCTGATGCACGCTTCGGCGCTGTCGTTGTGGCCGGCGTTCAAGGAAATGGCTGAAGCGGCGGTTGCAATCGGTGAAGTCAATTCAACGTTGCGCGAAGCGATTGGCCGCATCGGGCGCGAAGGCGAACAAGCGATGCTCACCACCACCAACGGCGTGAACACGCATCGTGGGGCGATCTGGGCCTTGGGATTATTGGTGACCGCCGCTGCGCTGGAACCACAATCCTCTAGTGCCAACGCAGTCTCTCTGCGCGCTGCACGTTTGGCCTTGCTGGACGATCGCCACGCACCCAAACCCTTGAGCCATGGCGCGCAAGTCGCCCTGCGTTACGGCGCACGCGGCGCTCGGGAAGAAGCGCAACTCGGCTTCCCCTCGGTGCTGCAACGCGGTCTGCCACAACTCAAACGCAGCCGCGCCAACGCCAGCGGCGAACAGAACGCCCGGCTCGACGCCTTGCTCGCAATCATGACCAATCTGGCCGACACCTGCGTGCTCTACCGCGCCGGCGAAGAGGGTTTGCAGGCCATGCAACTTGGCGCGCAAGGCGTGCTCGACGCCGGTGGCAGCGCCAGCCTCAGCGGTCGCCGCCGGCTGCACGAACTCGATCAACAACTCATCGCATTGAATGCCTCACCCGGTGGCGCCGCCGACTTGCTCGCCGCCACGCTGCTGCTCGACCGTATCGAGCACAACGGCATCCTTCAGGGAGCGTTTTGATGGAAACCCTATCGTTTGAATTCCCCGCCGGGCAGCCGCCACGCGGTCGCGCGCTGGTCGGTTGTGTCGGTTCGGGTGATCTGGAAGTGCTGATCGAACCGGGCCTGGCCGGCAAGCTGACGATCAATGTGCAGACTTCGGTCAACGGCGCGCAACTGCGCTGGCAGCATCTGTTTGCGCGGATGTTCGACGGCACCACGCCGCCGGCGATGGCCATCGATATCCACGACTTCGGCGCGACGCCGGGGGTGGTGCGCTTGCGTCTGGAACAAGGTTTCGAGGAGATCGGCCATGACTGACAGCGCCGCGTTGCTCAACAAACACAGCTTCGTCGAACTCGGCGCGCGGCAACGGGCGAAAGCCTTGCTCGATGCCGGCAGCTTTCGCGAATTGCTCGACCCGTTTCAACGGGTGATGTCGCCGTGGCTTGAACGCCAGGGCGTGGTGCCGCAGGCCGATGACGGCGTGGTGATCGCCAAGGGCAGCCTCGATGGGTTGCCGGTGGTGATTGCCGCGATTGAAGGCGCCTTTCAGGGTGGCAGCCTCGGCGAAGTCGGCGGGGCGAAGATTGCCGGTGCGCTGGAACTGGCGGCTGAAGACAACCGCAAAGGCATTCCGACCCGCGCGGTGTTGCTGCTGGAAACCGGTGGCGTGCGTTTGCAGGAAGCCAATCTCGGGCTGGCGGCGATTGCTGATATTCATGCGGCAATTGTCGATTTGCAGCAGTACCAACCGGTGGTCGGTGTGGTCGCCGGCAGCGTTGGGTGTTTCGGCGGCATGTCGATTGCCGCTGCGTTGTGTAGCTATTTGCTGGTGACTCAGGAAGCACGCCTCGGTTTGAACGGCCCGCAAGTGATCGAACAGGAAGCCGGGATCGAGGAATACGACTCGCGCGACCGGCCGTTCATCTGGAGCCTGACCGGTGGCGAGCAGCGTTTCGCCAGTGGTCTGGTGGATCGTTATGTCGCCGATGACGTGGCGAGGATTCGTCAGCAGGTGGGTGAATTACTGCAGCAGGGTTTGCCAGCGAAACCACGCAGCCAGCGTGCCGAGTGGTTCCTGCAACGCCTGAGCAGTCTGAACACTGACCCGCAAATCGAACCGTCGGTGGTTCGCGATCTGTATCGAGGAGAGCGCTCATGAGCGGCTATTCATTGCGCGGTTTGAACTGGTTCAACGCCTTGAGCGCGGGCGCCAAAAGTGTTGAAGGACTGCCGCCATCGTTGAGGGTTGCTGACGGTGAGCTGGGGCGTTTTATCGCTGTGGTCGCTGATCCGGACAATCGTTTTCCTCGCGCTCGCAATGGCGAGGTCGGCTTGCTCGAAGGCTGGGGTCTGGCCAAGGCGGTGCATGACGCGATCACGGCTGACCGCGACAAAGCGCAGAAGCGCCCGATCATCGCCATCGTCGATGTGCCGAGCCAGGCTTATGGTCGGCGCGAAGAAGCCCTCGGCATTCATCAGGCGCTGGCCGGGGCGGCGGACAGTTATGCCCGTGCGCGTCTGGCCGGGCATCCGGTGATTGCGTTGTTGGTGGGGAAAGCGATGTCCGGGGCGTTTCTCGCTCACGGTTATCAGGCCAATCGTTTGATTGCGCTGCGCGATCCGGGTGTGATGGTGCATGCGATGGGCAAGGCTTCGGCGGCGCGGGTGACCTTGCGCAGTGTTGAAGAACTGGAAGCGCTGGCCGCCAGTGTGCCGCCGATGGCTTATGACATCGACAGTTATGCCAGCCTCGGATTGTTCTGGGAAACCCTGTCGGTGCAGCAGATTGAACAGCCAACCGCAGAGGATCTATCAAGGGTCAACGAGTGCCTCAAGCAAGCCATCGGTGATATCACCGGTGCTGACTTGAGCAATCGTCTCGGCGCAAAAAATCGTGCTGCCTCCAGCCGTGTACGCGAACTGTTGAGGGCGCAGTGGTGAGCACCCCTCTGGCCCACGATCTGCTCTGGGGCATGACCCCGGCGCAGCTGCCGGCGGATGCGCCGTTGTGGGCCGTCGAGTCGCTGGCCGCCGGGCAACCGGTGGTGGTGCGGCGGGCGCTGAGCGATGAGGGTTTTATCGCGGTCGGCGTGCGCGGTGTGTTGCGCGAGCAGCGCTTGGCGGCGTTTATGGCGGTCGATTCGATTGCCTGTCGGGTCAGCCCGGAAGCGCTGTGTCAGGTCGACAGCGAGCGCGATCTGCCAGTCATGCAGGCGCTCAAACAACTGCGGCCGATGCTCGACGATTGCGGTTGGGTCTGGGGAGTCAGCGGCAGCGTCGGGTTTGAATTGGCCAGTGGTTTTACCGCGATGCACGCGGCCAGCGATCTCGATTTGATTTTGCGTACACCGCAGATGATCACGCGTAATCAGGCAAGCAAGTTCGTTGAGCTTTTCGATCAAGCCGCGTGCCGGATCGACATGCAATTGCAGACGCCATTCGGTGCTGTGGCGTTGCGTGAGTGGGCCGGCGGCTCGGCGCGCGTGCTGCTGAAAAACGCTCATCAGGCCTGTCTGGTGATTGATCCGTGGAACCCGCAGGAGCAGGCAGCGTGAGCAGCTTGTTGGTATTCCCCGGCCAGGGCGCGCAGCAGGCAGGCATGCTTCAGCGCTTGCCTCGGGAAACGCTGGTCGAGGCCAGTGATGTGCTTGGTGAAAATGTTTTGCTGCTCGATTCTGCTCAGGCACTGCGCACGACAAGAGCGGTTCAACTCTGCCTGCTGATCGCTGGTGTCGCGGCTTCACGGCAGTTGTTGCAGGACGGACTCACGGCGGATTACGTCGCCGGTCTGTCCATCGGCGCTTATCCCGCAGCAGTGGTTGCGGGGGCCTTGAGCTTCAGCGATGCGTTGCACCTGGTCAGCCTGCGCGGTGAGTTGATGCAACAGGCTTATCCACAGGGCTATGGCATGACCGCGATCATCGGCCTGCAATTATCCACAGTCGAAACGCTGCTGGCGCAAGTACACAGCGAGGATTCGCCGGTGTATCTGGCCAACATCAACGCCGACAACCAAGTGGTGATTGCTGGCAGTGACGAGGCGATGCAAACGGTAGCGGATCTGGCGCGCAGTCGCGGCGCCGGTCTGGCAAAACGTCTGGCGGTGAGCGTGCCGTCGCACTGTCCGCTGCTGGAGAAACCGGCGCAAACCCTCGCTGAGGTCTTCGCCAAAGTCGAGTTGAAGACACCGCAGATCGCTTACCTGAGCGGCAGTCGCGCACGCCCTGTGAGCAAAGTCGAAGCGCTGCGCGACGACCTCGCCTTCAACATGTGCCGCGTGGTGGATTGGCGCGGCACCGTGCAAAGCGCCTACGAGCGCGGCGTGCGGCTACAGATCGAATTACCGCCCGGTGCAGTCCTGACCGGCCTTGCGCGCCGCGTATTCGAACAAGGCACCGTGACGGCCTTCGATAGCGCTCGCCTCGACACCCTGCAAGCGCTGTTGCGTGAGGAGGGTAGCCGCCAACCCTAAACCGCCGCGACTCAAGCTTCGAACAACAAAAACAACATTCGACGATGCACTTTGAGGACTACAACAATGATTATTTACGGTGTGGCGCTGCTCGCGATTTGTACGCTGGCAGGGGTGATCATGGGTGACATGCTCGGCGCGTTGTTGGGCGTCAAATCCAATGTCGGCGGGGTCGGCATCGCCATGATCCTGCTGATTTGCGCGCGGTTGTGGATGCAGAAACGCGGCGGCATGACCAAGGATTGCGAGATGGGCGTTGGCTTCTGGGGCGCCATGTATATTCCGGTGGTGGTGGCGATGGCCGCGCAACAGAACGTCGTCACTGCGCTGCATGGCGGCACGGTGGCGGTGCTGGCCGCGATTGGTTCGGTGGTGGTCTGTGGTTGCACGATTGCCTTGATCAGCCGCACCCACAAAGGTGAGCCGTTGCCTGACGAACCGCTGGAAATCTCCCCGGTCGGCACGCCAGTAGGGGGTCGCTGATATGTGGGATCTCATCGAAAAAGGTCTGGAACACAACGGTCTGGTCACTGCATTCGCCTTCGTCGGCGTGATCATGTGGGTGTCGGTGGTGCTCTCCAAACGCCTGACGTTCGGACGCATTCACGGTTCGGCGATTGCCATCGTTATCGGCCTGGTATTGGCGTGGGTCGGCGGCACCATGACTGGCGGCCAGAAAGGCCTGGCGGACCTGACGTTGTTCTCTGGCATCGGCCTGATGGGCGGGGCAATGCTGCGTGATTTTGCGATTGTGGCCACGGCGTTTGAAGTGCAGGCGACCGAGGCGAAAAAGGCTGGGTTGATCGGTGTGGTCGCGCTGTTGCTGGGCACGATTCTGCCGTTCATTGTTGGCGCGTGTATGGCTTGGGTATTTGGATATCGTGATGCGGTGAGCATGACCACCATTGGTGCGGGCGCGGTGACTTATATTGTCGGGCCGGTGACGGGGGCGGCGATTGGTGCGACCTCGGATGTGATGGCGTTGTCGATTGCGACCGGGTTGATCAAGGCGATTCTGGTGATGGTCGGTACGCCGGTGGCGGCGCGCTGGATGGGGCTGGATAACCCGCGTTCGGCGATGGTGTTTGGTGGCTTGGCCGGGACTGTCAGCGGCGTTACAGCTGGGCTGGCGGCGACGGATCGGCGGTTGGTGCCTTATGGCGCGTTGACGGCGACGTTCCATACCGGGCTGGGGTGCTTGCTGGGACCATCGTTGTTGTTCTTCATTGTTCGCGGGATTGTGGGCTGAAGATCAAAAGCCCCTCACCCTAGCCCTCTCCCGGAGGGAGAGGGGACTGACCGAGTTGTTTTGGCGTTGTACATCGACCTGAAATATTTATGTCGAACTCAGGTTCCGAACCCATGGAGATCTGCTCCCTTTCCCCCTCGCCCCCTTGGGGGAGAGGGCTGGGGTGAGGGGGTAGGCTCTTGATCTGCTGTTAATCCACCAACTGCCGATTCGCATACATCCGACACTCCGCCAACAACGCCAGCAAATTCGGATCGCGCTCCTTGGCCTTCAAAAACACCACGCCAATGTGCTGCTGCAACCGATACTTCGCCTGCAACGGAATCAGCTTCACCCGGTTCTCATACACCGCTGCAATCCGCCCCGGCAGCAACGCATAACCCACCCCCGAACTGACCATGCTCAGCAGCGTGAAAATGTCATTCACCTGCATTGCCACTTTCGGCTCGAACCCCGCCTGCTTGAAAACCCGGTTGCCGTCCTGATGCGTGGCAAAGCCCTGGGTCAAGGTGATGAACGTTTCATCACGCACTTCCGCCAGATCGACTTCACTGCGCTGAGCAAACTTTGAATCCGCCGGGGTGGCGAGGAAGATGTCATCGGAGAACAGCGCAATCTGCTCGCAGTCCGGGTCGTTGATGCTGTCGTCCAGCGACACCAGAATCGCGTCGACTTCCATGTTTTTCAGCTTGTAGAGCAGGTCGATGTTCGAGCCGAGGATCAGGTCGATGTTGAGTTCGCTGCGACGGATCTTCAGGCCCATGATCAGTTGCGGCACGGTTTTTACTGTCAGCGAATACAAGGATCCGAGTTTGAAGCGTTCGGCAGAGAACCCGGCAGCTTCGCGGGTCAGGCGTACGCTTTCGACGACGTCGTTGATCAGTTTCTGCGCGCGTTCTTCGAGGACGTAAGCGCTTTCCAGCGGCGTCAGGTTGCGGCCTTCGTGTTTGAACAACGGGCAGCGCAAGGCACTTTCCAGCGAATGAATGGCGCGGTGCACGCTGACGTTGCTGGTCTGCAGCTCGGCCGCAGCACGGGCGAGGTTGCCGGTGCGCATGAAAGCGAGGAACACCTCGAGTTTTTTCAGGGTCAATTCTTCGTCGATCAGCATGGCGCGGACTCTTTTTGGTATCGGCCGATTGTGCACGGAAGATCAAAAGATCGCAGCCTTCGGCAGCTCCTACATTGCAATGCGATCACCTGTAGGAGCTGCCGAAGGCTGCGATCTTTTGATCTTGGCTTTGAACAGAAACATTGCGCTTTTACGCTCAAGGCCCGAGCCTTGCGCGCTGCGGTAATGAATGTGAGGTGAGCAATACATGTATCACGGAGAACGATTGAACGCCTGGACCCATCTGGTCGGGGCAGTGGCGGCTTTTGTCGGCGGCGTGTGGATGTTGGTGATCGCCTGCCTCGACGGCAGCCCGTGGAAGATTGTCAGTGTGGCGATTTACGCATTCACTTTGCTGGTGCTCTACAGCGCCTCGACCGTGTACCACAGCGTGCGCGGGCGCAAGAAAGCGATCATGAAAAAGGTCGATCACTTTTCGATCTACCTGTTGATCGCCGGCAGTTACACGCCATTCTGCCTGGTAACCCTGCGCGGGCCGTGGGGCTGGACGTTGTTCGGGATTGTCTGGGGGCTGGCGCTGATCGGCATTCTGCAAGAGATCAAACCGCGTTCGGAAGCGCGGATTCTGTCGATCGTGATTTACGCGGTGATGGGCTGGATTGTGTTGGTAGCGGTGAAGCCTTTGATTGCGGCGCTGGGCACGACCGGGTTTGCCTGGCTGGCGTCGGGCGGGGTTTTGTACACGGTGGGGATTATCTTTTTTGCCCTTGATCATCGCTTGCGGCATGCGCACGGGATCTGGCATTTGTTCGTGATCGCCGGGAGTCTGCTGCACTTTGTGGCGATTATGTTTTATGTCCTCTAACCAGAATCATCCCCAATCCCCTGTGGGAGCGAGCCTGCTCGCGAAGGCGTCAGTTCAGGCAACATCTTTGTTGAATGAAACACCGCATTCGCGAGCAGGCTCGCTCCCACATTAGTTCTATGCAGGGTTCAGGTTATTGAGTTGTTCTTGCGCACGATCGCTGAAGATTTTCAGCAGATCGTTGAGGGTATGCGGCGGTGGTTCGCTGGCGCGGGTCACGGCGTACAGGGTGATCGGCAGCGGCGGGGCCAACGGGCGAATCGTGGTGGTCGCCGATGACGCGCCGAGCGCAGTAAACGGATCAATCACCGCCACCCCCGCACCCGATTCCACCATCGCCCGCGCCAGTGAATACGTCTGCACGGCAATCCGCACCAACGGCGGCGGTTCGACCGCTTCCAGGTAACTGTCGAGCCGCGCCGCCAACGGATCGGCACTCGACAGACCAATCAACGACGCCCCCGCCAGCGCCATCAACGGCAGAGGTTTTCCTGCCTCTTCAACCGGCCAGAAATCTTTCGGTGCCAACGCCACCAACACCCCTGACGCCAGCGCCTGCGCCTTCAGACCCGGGTGATCGGGCAACTGCAAGGTCAGCGCAACATCCACTTCACGCATCAACAAATTCTGCATCAGCTCACGGCTGTGCGCGCTGGACAGTTCGCAAGCGATGTCCGGGTAGCGCGTTGTCCACTGATGAATCGCCGGCGGCAGCAGCGACAAGGCCAGCGCCGGCGTCGCGCCGATGCGCAAACTGTGTCCCGGCTCGCGACGCAGGCTCTGCGCTAGACGCCGCACGCCTTGCAGGCTTTCCGTGACCTTGTCGACTTCGCGCTCCAGTTCGAGCGCTTCCGGGGTCGCCTGCAACTTGCCACGCACACGCAGAAACAACGGAAACCCCAGTTGCTGTTCGGCGTGCTGCAACACCTTGCTCACCGCCGGTTGCGAGACGTGCAGCAACTGCGCGGCGCCGCTGACCGAGCCGGTCTGGCGAATGGCCTGGAAAATCTCGATGTGACGTAGACGCATGGCGAGTCCATAACCTTTGTTTATGGTTAAGGCATCTTTATTCATTGTCCGGCGGCTGTCACCTGGCTCTAACCTCGAATCCGTCTTTAGCAGGATTCAGAGGCAGCAATGGCTCAGCGTGTGTGCATCATCGGCGGTGGCGTGATCGGTCTGGCAACGGCCTATGCGCTGGTGCGCGACGGCTTTGAAGTGACGGTGATCGAGGCGCGTGATGCGCTCGGCAGCGAGACCAGTTTTGCCAACGGCGGCCAGTTGTCCTATCGCTACGTCGCGCCGCTGGCCGATGCCGGCGTGCCGATGCAGGCGATTGGCTGGATGCTGCGCGGCGACTCACCGCTCAAGCTGCGTCCGCGTCTGGATCCAGCGCAATGGCGCTGGATGGCGGCGTTTCTTGCCGCCTGTCGCACTTCGGTCAACCGTGAAAATGCCGCGCATCTGCTGCGTTTGGCGCTGTTCAGTCAGAGCACGCTGAAGCGCTGGCGCGAGGACGATGGGCTGGACGGATTCAACTGGCGGCGCAACGGCAAACTGGTGACCTTCCGCAACGCCGGCAGCTTTGAGCATGCACGCAAAGGCCTGGCCGATCCGCAGCAACAGCAGGTGATGTCCGCCAGCGAATGCGCGCAACTGGAACCGGCGCTGGCCGATGCGCCGTTCGTGGGTGCGATCTATACGCCGGACGAAGAGGTCGGCGATTGCCACGGTTTCTGTCAGCAACTGGCGGCGCGATTGAAGGCGTCCGCGCGTTGCGAGTTTCGCCTCGGCCAAGCGGTGACCGCGATTCGGCACAGTAACGGCGCGGTCACCGCTATCGAGTTGGGCGGTGAAACGCTGCCCGTCGAGCAACTGGTGATCGCCGCCGGCCATCGCAGTTCATTGCTGGCGCTGCCCGGTCTGCGTTTGCCGCTGTATCCGCTTAAGGGCTACAGCCTGACCGTGCCGATCAGTAGCGAGCACCGTGCGCCGGACGTTAGCATCACCGACTACGACCGCAAGATCGTCTACGCGCGCATCGGCGAACAGCTGCGCGTGGCGGCGATGGTGGATATTGTCGGCTTCGATCCGGCAGTTGATCCGCAGCGATTGGCGCTGATCAAACGTCAGGCCCGCGACACTTTTCCCGAGGCCGGAAACTATGACGCCGCAACCGAGTGGGCTGGTATGCGCCCGGCGACGCCAACCGGTGTGCCTCTTTTGGGCGCCACGGCCTATCGCAATCTGTGGCTGAATCTCGGTCACGGTGCGCTCGGTTTTACCCTTGCGTGCGGCAGCGGGCAGTTGCTCCGCGAGCTGATCGGCCAACAACACACGTCGATTGATCTGCACGGTTTCAATCCCCGTGCGGCTTGATTGATCAACGCTTTACCGTTCAAACAACCACACCGACAACGGAGAATAACAATGCAAAAAATCACGTTGCTTGCCTGTACGTTGGGACTGCTGATCGGCAGTCAGGCCCACGCCAATGAGGCGCCATTGACTGGCACGCTCGGCAAGATCGCCAGCGCCAACAGCATCACGCTGGGCTATCGCGACGCCTCGGTGCCGTTCTCTTACGTGGGCGATAACACCGGTAAACCAATGGGTTATTCGGTGGATCTGGCGGGCAAGATTGTCGAGCGCATTCAGCAGCAACTGGCGCGGCCGGATTTGAAAGTGAAGTACAACCTCGTCACTTCGCAGACGCGGATTCCGCTGGTGCAGAACGGCACGGTCGACCTTGAGTGCGGCTCCACCGGCGTCACCGCCGAGCGGCAGAAACAGGTGTCTTTTTCCTATGGGTTCATCTACGTCAAAGGCCAGTTGCTGACGGCCAAGGACAGCGGCATCAAAAGCTTCGACGACCTGCGCGGCAAGAACGTGGTGACCACGGCGGGCACGACCAATGAGCGCTACCTGAAGAGCTACAACCACGATCACAAACTCGACATGTCAGTGATCAGCGCCAAGGATCATGGCGAGGCGTTCCAGATGCTCGAGTCGGGACGTGCAGCGGCGTTCTATATGGACGACGCGCTGCTCTACGGCGAACGGGCCAAGGCGCGCGATCCGCATAACTGGGTGGTGGTGGGGGAGGAGCAGTCGCGGGAAATCTACAGCTGCATGGTGCGCAAGGATGATCCGCAGTTTCTGGCGCTGGTGAATGGCGCGTTGGCGGATCTGTATCGTTCGGGGGAGATCAACGGGATTTATCAGCGCTGGTTTGAACAGCCGATCCCGCCGAAGGGGTTGAACCTGGAGTTTCCGATGACCAGCGAGTTGAAGGCGATTATTGCCAAACCGGTGAGTGATCCGGTTCAGTAAAATCAAAAGATCGCAGCCTGCGGCAGCTCCTACAGGGGAATACTGTGTAGGAGCTGCCGAAGGCTGCGATCTTTTAAGGCCCTAAAAATCACCCCATAACTGCTGAGCCACCGCCAATGCAACCACCGGCGCAGTCTCGGTGCGCAATACCCGCGGCCCAAGCCGGGCCGCATGGAAACCGTTGCCCTTGGCCTGCTCAACCTCAGCATCCTTCAACCCGCCCTCAGGCCCGATCAGGAACGCCAAAGTCGCTGGTTTGGCATGACTCACCAACGGCTCCGCCACCGGGTGCAGCACCAGTTTCAACTCGGCTTCGGTCTGCTTGATCCAGTCTGCCAGCAACACCGGCGGGTGAATCACCGGCACTCGCGAACGACCACATTGTTCACACGCACTGATCGCCACCTGACGCCAGTGCAGCAGGCGTTTGTCGGCGCGTTCGTCCTTGAGGCGGACTTCGCAGCGGTCGCTGAAGATCGGCGTGATTTCATTCACGCCGAGTTCGGTGGCTTTCTGAATCGCCCAATCCATGCGCTCGCCTCGGGACAAGCCCTGGCCGAGGTGGATGTGCAGCGGCGATTCAACCTGACCGGCGAATTGCTCGTTGATCTGCACGGTCACGCGCTTCTTGCCGACTTCCAGCAGGACGCCGCGAAACTCATGGCCGGAACCGTCGAACATCTGCACCGCATCGCCCTCGGCCATGCGCAGCACGCGGCTGATGTAATGCGCCTGGGCCTCCGGCAATTCGTGTTCGCCGGTGCTCAGGGGGGCGTCGATAAAGAAGCGGGACAGTCTCATTTCGGGTCTCTCAGATTAGATCGTTCCCACGCTCTGCGTGGGAATGCCTCAATGGACGCTCTGCGTCCGCTTTGGGACGCGGAGCGTCCCGGACTGCATTCCCACGCGGAGCGTGGGAACGAGCGAGTAAACCGGATCAACCCGGATCGCGGAAGCCAGGGTGGAAGTCTTTCGGCACGGCGACGCTGACGCTGTCACGCGTGGCAATGTCGATGCCTTCGCTGGCGACTTCGGCGAGGAAGTCGATCTGCTCCGGGGTGATCACGTACGGCGGCAGGAAATACACCACGCTGCCCAGCGGACGCAGCAACGCGCCACGCTCCAGCGCATGCTGGAACACTTTCAAGCCGCGACGCTCCTGCCAAGGGTAGGCCTCTTTCGTAGCCTTATCCTTGACCATCTCGATGGCCAGCACCATGCCGGTCTGGCGCACTTCAGAGACGTTCGGGTGATCGACCAGATGCGCCGTCGCCGAGGCCATGCGCTGCGCGAGGGCCTTGTTGTTCTCGATGACGTTGTCGTGCTCGAAGATATCCAGCGTCGCCAGTGCCGCCGCGCACGCCAGCGGGTTGCCGGTGTAGCTGTGCGAATGGAGGAAGGCGCGCAAGGTTGGATAGTCGTCGTAAAACGCGCTGTAGACCTCATCGGTGGTCAGGCACGCGGCCAGCGGCAAATAGCCGCCGGTCAGGGCTTTCGACAGGCAGAGGAAGTCCGGGCGAATGCCGGCCTGCTCACAGGCAAACATCGTCCCGGTGCGGCCAAACCCAACGGCGATTTCGTCGAGGATCAGATGCACGCCGTAGCGATCACAGGCCTCGCGCAGCAAGGTCAGATACACCGGGTGATACATGCGCATGCCGCCGGCACCCTGAATCAGCGGCTCGACAATCACTGCCGCGACGCTGTCATGATTTTCTGCCAGGGTCTGTTCCATGGCGGCGAACATGTTGCGCGAATGTTCTTCCCAGCTCATGCCGTCGGGACGCCCATAGCAATCCGGGCTCGGCACCTTGATGGTGTCCATCAGCAGCGCTTTGTAGGTTTCGGTGAACAGCGGCACGTCGCCGACCGCCATCGCTGCCATGGTTTCGCCGTGGTAGCTGTTGGTCAGGGTGACGAAGCGCTTTTTGTTTGGCTGGCCGCGATTGAGCCAGTAGTGGAAGCTCATTTTCAGCGCGACTTCGATGCAGGACGAACCGTTATCGGCGTAGAACACCCGGTTCAGGCCTTGCGGCGTCATCTTCACCAGACGCTCGGACAGCTCGATCACCGGTTGATGGCTGAAACCGGCCAGAATCACATGCTCCAGCTGATCGACCTGATCCTTGATGCGCTGGTTGATCCGCGGGTTGGCGTGGCCGAATACGTTGACCCACCACGAGCTGACCGCATCGAGGTAGCGCTTGCCTTCGAAGTCTTCGAGCCAGACGCCTTCACCGCGCTTGATCGGGATCAGCGGCAGCTGTTCGTGGTCTTTCATCTGGGTGCAGGGATGCCACAACACCGCGAGGTCGCGTTGCATCCACTGGTTATTCAGGCCCATTTACAGTCTCCTCGAGGCGGCTCGCGTCAGGCGCGGGCAAACAATCGCGCAAGCCTATGCAATGCATCGCGCGGGAACAACCCATTGTGTCGATTGAGCTACTTTGTATGAGCCGATAGACGTCGCTGGCGGCGTTTTGATGGCTAACGTATTCTTCGCGGTTCTTTGGGTCGTCTGACCCGCACAACTGCTTTTTTCTGTGGTATTTCCGGAGTTCGCTGAATGTCTGTCGGTTGGCTGCGCGCCTGTGCGCTGGTGATGTTGGGGCTGTTCAGCGTTACGGCGCTGGCCAAGGATAAAACTGCAATCGTGATCGGCGGCGGCCTGTCGGGTCTGACCGCCGCTTACGAACTGCAAAACAAGGGCTGGCAGGTCACGCTGCTGGAAGCCAAACCGAGCATGGGCGGGCGCTCGGGCATGGCCACCAGCGAGTGGATCGGCAATGAGAAGACGCAGCCGGTGCTGAACAAGTACGTGTCGACGTTCAAGCTGGGCACCACGCCGGCGCCGGAATTCGTGCGTACGCCGAGTTATCTGATCGACGGCGAGTATTTCTCCGCCGCTGATCTGGCGACCAAGCAACCGGCCACCGCTGAAGCGATCAAGCGTTACGAAAAAACCGTCGATGACCTGGCGCGTTCGATCGATGATCCGCAGAACCCGGCCGCGACCAACACCCTGCACGCGCTGGATCAGATCACCGTGGCGAGCTGGCTCGACCGGCAGAACCTGCCGGCCACTGCGCGTCAGTTGATCAACCAGGACATCCGCACTCACTACGACGAACCTTCGCGTCTGTCGCTGCTGTACTTCGCGCAGCAGAATCGCGTTTATCGCGGCGTTTCCGACCGTGACCTGCGTGCTTCGCGTCTGGTCGGCGGCAGCCAGGTGCTGGCGCAGGCGTTCGTCAAACAGATCAAAACCATCAAGACCAACTCGCCGGTATCGGCGATCGTTCAGGACAAGGACGGCGTGACCGTCAAAGTCGGCAGCGTTGGCTACCAGGCGGACTACGTCGTGTTGGCCGTGCCGCTGCGTGCGCTGAACAAGATTGCCCTGACGCCGGCGCTGGATGCTCAGCACCTGGCCGCGATCAAAGGCACCAACTACGGCTGGCGCGACCAGATCATGCTGAAGTTCAAGACGCCAGTGTGGGAACCCAAGGCGCGCATGTCCGGCGAGATCTACAGCAACACCGGTCTCGGCATGCTCTGGATCGAGCCTGCGCTGAAGGGCGGCGCCAACGTGGTGATCAACCTGTCCGGCGACAATGCCCGCGTGATGCAGGCGTTCGGCGACAAGCAGATGGTCGATCAGGTGCTGATCCGTCTGCACGCGTTCTATCCACAGGCTCGTGGCTCGTTCACCGGTTATGAAATCCGTCGCTACAGCACCGACCCGTCGATGGGCGGCGCGTACCTGGCTTACGGCCCGGGCCAGATCAGCAAGTTCTGGCGTCTGTGGGAACGTCCGCTGCAACGCGTAGCGTTCGCTGGCGAACACACCGACACCTTGTACCCGGGCACACTGGAAGGCGCACTGCGCACCGGTCAGCGTGCGGCCAGTCAGGTTGAAGATCTGGCGGCAGGCAAATCCTTTGAGCCAGTGAAAGTGGTGCCGGCTGCAGCAGCGGCGGCGGGTGCCGTGGCGGCGAAGAAGGGCAACTTCTTCAGCAACCTGTTTGGTGGTTCGGATGACGAGAAGAAGCCTGAGCCAGTGAAGGCGCCAGAGCCGGCTCTTGCTCCGGTAGCACCAGCACCTGCGCCGACTCCTGCAGTTGCGCCAGCTCCGGTGGAAGCACCGAAGCCTGCGGCACCGGTGAAGGCTGAGCCAGCGAAGAAAGCGGCGGCCAAGCCTGCGGCGAAGAAACCAGCGGCTAAAACCGAAGCGAAAAAGCCTGCGGCGAAACCGGCAGCGAAGAAGGCTGAACCGGCGAAGAAGCCAGCGGCCAAGCCTGCTGCAACGACCGAGACCAAGGCGCAGTAAGCCTTGCGGTGAATGAAGAAGCGCGGCGTTTATGCCGCGCTTTTTTTTGCCTGACAGTCAGCATTCGCGAGCAGGCTCGCTCCCACATTTGACCGAGTACTTTCAATAGGAATGAGATCAACTGTGGGAGCGAGCCTGCTCGCGAAGGCGCCCGCTCTGCCAACACAAATCCATTGCTTAGAAACAACATCCCGCCACACTTTCCCCGTTAATCTTTCCTTAACACGCCACTTACAGACTCTTGATCGTATTTCTCGATATTTCAAAGCGAAATTTTCCGCTTTAATTCGATAGATAACTCGCTAGTCTTGGTTCGCAGTTCTCACAGGATTTGGGCAATGCAGCTACGTAACTCTTCTTCGCGCTACGGTTGGGTCAGCATCTTCATGCACTGGGGCGTGGCGCTGGTGGTCTTCGGATTGTTTGCGCTGGGTCTGTGGATGGTCGGGCTGGATTACTACAGCAGCTGGCGCAAAGAGGCGCCGGATCTGCACAAGAGCATCGGCCTGGTGTTGCTGGCCGTGATGGTGTTACGGGTGCTGTGGCGCTTTATCAGCCCACCGCCGCCGACGCTGCAAAGCTACAGCCGCATGACCCGTATCGGCGCCAAATTCGGCCACGGGTTTCTGTATCTCGCGCTGTTCGCTGTGATGATTGCCGGTTACCTGATTTCCACCGCAGACGGTGTCGGGATCCCGGTGTTTGGCCTGTTTGAAGTTCCTGCACTGGTCTCCGGGCTACCGGATCAGGCAGATACCGCTGGGGTGATTCACCTGTGGCTGGCGTGGATACTGGTAATTTTTTCCGGTCTCCATGCGTTGGCAGCTTTGAAGCACCACTTTATCGATCGTGATGTGACCCTGACGCGAATGCTCGGTCGCAAAGCCTGAAATTCAACCTCGACTCAAAGGAAAAGAAAGCATGTTGAAAAAGACTCTGGCCGCTCTGGCAATCGGTTCTGCACTGCTCTCGGCTCAGGCCATGGCAGCGGACTACAAAATCGACAAGGAAGGCCAGCACGCCTTCGTTGACTGGAAAATCAGCCACCTGGGTTACAGCTTCATCCACGGTACTTTCAAAGATTTCGACGGTACCTTCTCGTGGGATTCGGCCAAGCCTGAAGCTAGCAAGATCTCCGTTGATGTGAAAACCGCCAGCCTGTGGTCGAACCACGCTGAGCGTGACAAGCACATCGCCAGTAAAGACTTCCTGGATGTTGGCAAGTTTGCTGATGCCAAGTTCGTCTCCACCGCCGTTAAATCGACCGGTGAAAAGACTGCTGACGTGACCGGCGACCTGACTCTGCACGGCGTGACCAAGCCTGTGACCTTCAAGGCCACGTTCAACGGCGAAGGCAAGGATCCATGGGGCGGCGAGCGTGCTGGCTTCAACGCCACCACCACCCTGAACCTGAACGATTTCGGGATCAAGGGCCCAGGTCCTACCTCGCAAACTGCGGATCTGGACATCTCGCTGGAAGGCGTGAAAGTTAAGTAACTTTCCCCCTGCCACACAAAAACGCCCCCGGTTGAAAGGCCGGGGGCGTTTTTTATTGCCCGTCACAACACAATTCCCCCTGTAGGAGCTGCCGAAGGCTGCGATCTTTTGATCCTGGCTTTTTGCAGATCAAGATCAAAAGATCGCAGCCTTCGGCAGCTCCTACAGAAAGCGGGTTTGGGTCGTCCATAAAAAATGCCCCGGCTCTTTCGAGGCGGGGCATTTTTCAGTGCAGCGTTAACTCAGCGATTGCGGGTCAGCAAGGCTGGTTTTTCGCCACGTGGGCGGCTTGGCAGTTGATCGAGCTGTTCAGGCGTCGGGAAGCGGTCGGCTTTCGACTCCTTGTGCATGATCTTCGGGCCAGTGCTGCGCGGGTTTTGCACGGCTGGCTCGCTGCGTGGCTGATCGTCACGGGCTGGACGGCGGTTGCGCGACGACGAAGCGTCATCGCGACGCGCCGGCTGACCATCACGCGGTGCGCCGTTACGCGGGCCGCTGCGTTTGGCTGGCGGGGTGCCGGTGCTCGAACCGTTGCTGTTGCGCGGGCCGTTCTGGCGACCTTGTGGCTGACCGCCACGGGGTGCGCCCGAACCTGCGCCTGCACCTTGAGCGGGTGCGCCTGGACGACGGCCGCGACCGCCAGCCGGAGCAGGCTTTGGCACGTAGTCAACGCGGTTACCGAAGTTATCCACATCGTCATCGAGGAACTCGTCCGGTGCACGATCAGCTGCCGCACGCGGCGGCTGGCTTGGACGCTGTTCGCGGGCGGGGGTGCCTTCGCGCGGTTTCTGCTGACGGGCAGGGCGCTCGCCACGTTCACCGGCCGGCTTGTCTTTGCCCTTGTCTTTGCCTTTGTCTTTACGACCGCCGCCACCGCCGCCGCCATTCGGCCCGTCGCCACGTGGGCCACGTGGATTGCGCGGGTTACGCACGTCCGGACGCTCACGCACTTCCGGCTTCTCGGCTTCAATGGTGCTCGAATCGAAGCCCATCAGGTCGCCGTCGGCGATTTTCTGCTTGGTCATGCGTTCGATGCTTTTCAGCAGTTTTTCTTCGTCCGGCGCGACCAGCGAAATCGCCTCGCCCGAACGACCGGCACGGCCCGTACGGCCGATACGGTGAACGTAATCTTCATCGACGTTCGGCAGTTCGAAGTTGACCACGTGTGGCAACTGATCGATGTCCAGACCGCGTGCGGCGATGTCGGTGGCTACCAGAATGCGTACCTGGTTGGCCTTGAAGTCGGCCAGCGCTTTGGTGCGCGCGTTCTGGCTCTTGTTACCGTGGATCGCCACAGCCGGCAGGCCGTGTTTGTCCAGGTATTCGGCCAGACGGTTGGCGCCGTGCTTGGTGCGAGTGAAGACCAGCACCTGTTCCCACGCGCCGGCGGTGATCAGGTGCGCCAGCAGCGCACGCTTGTGGCTGGCTGGCAGACGGAAGACGCGTTGTTCGATGCGCTCGACCGTGGTGTTCGGCGGCGTCACTTCGATGCGTTCCGGGTTGTGCAGCAGCTTGCCGGCGAGGTCGGTGATGTCCTTGGAGAACGTCGCCGAGAACAGCAGGTTCTGACGCTTGGACGGCAGACGCGCGAGGACTTTCTTCACGTCGTGCACGAAGCCCATGTCGAGCATGCGGTCGGCTTCGTCGAGGACGAGGATTTCCACGTGGGACAGGTCAACGCTGCCCTGGCCACACAGATCGAGCAAACGACCCGGGCAGGCAACGAGCACGTCAACGCCACGGGACATGGCCTGAACCTGTGGGTTCATGCCGACGCCGCCGAAGATGCAGGCGCTTACGAATTTCAGGTCACGGGCGTAGATCTTGAAGCTCTCGTGTACCTGGGCCGCGAGTTCGCGGGTCGGGGTCAGGACCAGTACGCGCGGTTGGCGCGGGCCATGACGCTGGGATTTGTCCGGGTGACCGTTGGGGAACAACCGCTCCAGGATCGGAAGGGCGAAACCGCCGGTTTTACCGGTACCTGTCTGAGCCGCCACCATCAGGTCGCGACCTTGCAACACGGCGGGAATGGCCCGCTGTTGCACCGGAGTAGGCTCGGTATAGCCCGCATCTTCGATGGCGCGGACTAAAGCCTCGGAGAGACCGAGGGAAGCAAAGGACATGAGTAATCCTGTTTTAGTTAGGGCTTGGCCCAATGGGAGTCTTGCCTGGCGCGAATCACGTTTAAGAGGACGCAATCCCGTCCGGTCCTGCTGCGGTTCCGAAGGCACGTCTGGAGTGCTCGCGCGGGCTGGGAAGCTGCGCTGTAGCGGGTCGAGAGGCCTTTTACGGTTCCGGGCGTCCGGGCGTGAGCCTGGCGGGAACGCCGGAGTATAACAGAGCAATCACTGCGCGCTGCTTTCCTGCTGCTCAACGGTTTTGCGGCTGGCCGAGGCATTGCCCAGCGGCGCGACATCGGACGGGGCCGCGCCGTAGCGCGCGCTTAGCTCGGCGTAGGCCGGTTCGCGCTTGAAACGCTTGAGCTCGGCACCGAAACGCTGCACCAGTAAATCCATGCCAGCATTACGCCGAACGGCCAAAAACTGGCTCTGGCGGCTAATCACGGTCGGGTTTTCAGTGATCTGATTGCGGATATCCAGTTCATCGAGCAAATGCTGGCCGACGCGGCGATCGGTGATCAGCAAGTCGATACGACCACGCACCAGTTTGCCGAAATTGGCCTCGTGGGTCGGCGCCGG
This sequence comes from Pseudomonas rustica, assembly GCF_049959085.1. Classification (NCBI taxonomy): domain Bacteria; kingdom Pseudomonadati; phylum Pseudomonadota; class Gammaproteobacteria; order Pseudomonadales; family Pseudomonadaceae; genus Pseudomonas; species Pseudomonas rustica. The sequence goes on from NZ_CP188200.1 coordinate 6,102,880, forward strand.
TTCGCGAGTAAGCAGAGTCGAATTGCTGAAGTCGGGGCTATATAGATAGCCCGGCGAGGTGCCAATGGTCAGGCCTTTGAGTTCTTCGAGTGTGCTGAACGGGTGCGGTCGATCGTTGGCGTAGAACATCACGAACTCGACGTCCGACAGCGGTTCGCTCGGGTAGAGCAGGGTGGCGTCGCGCTCATCGCTGTGAAAGATATCCAGCGCACCGTCGGCCTGACCGGTTTCGAGCATCGACAGGCAACGTTTCCACGGCAGGAACTGCCATTCGACTTCGATGCCCAGCCGTTTGAAGACAATGGCGGTGGTTTCGTAGTCGAGCCCGAGGTTTTTGCCGTTCTCTTCGTAGACGTAAGGCGCCCACGGCTCGGTGACAATACGCAACTTCTCGCCTCGAGCAGCGAAGCTCAGGCAAGCAAAAACCAGCACGGCGAATAACTGTGTGATCAAGGGCATGGCTTGAGATTACGACGAGAAACGCGAAAGAGCCAGAAGGTGGCAGCAGATGCTCTGTTTCGGGCGTTTAAAAGCAAAAGATCGCAGCCTACGGCAGCTCCTACATTGGTATTAATCACCCTGTGTAGGAGCTGCCGAAGGCTGCGATCTTTTAATCTTGCTTCTAACGCTTAGCGCGGCAACTTCAGGTTATTCCAGATCGCCAGACTCGGTTCAGCCTGGTTCATGGAATAGAAGTGCAGCCCCGGTGCGCCGCCCTGCAACAGGCGCTCGCACATCTCGCTGACGACTTGCTCGCCAAAGCGCTGAATGCTTTGCGTGTCATCGCCGTAGGCTTCCAGTTGCTTGCGGATCCAGCGCGGAATTTCCGCACCGCAGGCATCGGAGAAGCGTGCGAGTTTGCTGTAGTTGGTGATCGGCATGATCCCCGGGACGATCGGCAGATCGACACCCTGCGCCTGCAAACGGTCGACAAAGTAGAAGTAGCTGTCGGCGTTGAAGAAGTACTGGGTGATCGCGCTGTCGGCGCCAGCCTTGGCTTTGCGCACGAAGTTGGCCAGATCGTCTTCGTAGTTGCGTGCTTGCGGATGCATCTCCGGGTACGCAGCGACTTCGATGTGGAAATGATCGCCGGTTTCTTCACGAATGAATTCAACCAGTTCATTGGCGTGACGCAGCTCACCGCTGGTCATGCCCATGCCGGACGGCAGGTCACCGCGCAGGGCGACGATGCGCTTGATGCCGGCAGCCTTGTACTCGTTCAGCAGGCCGCGCAGGTCGTCCTTGCTGTCGCCGACGCACGACAAGTGCGGTGCGGCCGGTACTTTGACTTCGCTTTCCAGTTGCAGAACGGTGTTGAGGGTGCGATCACGGGTCGAACCACCAGCGCCATAGGTGCAGGAAAAGAAATCAGGGTTGTAAGTGGCCAACTGACGAGCAGTGGCGAGCAGTTTTTCATGCCCAGCATCGGTCTTGGTCGGGAAGAACTCGAAGCTGTAGCGACGGTCTTGGGACATGGAGGAAACCTCCAGCTACAAGCTGCAAGCTGCAAGCTGCAAGAGAGCGGAGCACCCAAACCTTGCGCCTGAAGCTTGCGGCCAGCGGCTGCATAATGACGATGAAGAAGCCAGCGACAGCCGCAGGCAGCAAGTAAACCAACCGCTTCTACTTGCCGCTTGCAGCTTGAAGCTCGCAGCTGCTTTTAATAGCGGTAAGCGTGCGGCTTGAACGGGCCTTCGACGGTCACGCCGATGTAGTCAGCCTGTTGCTTGGTCAGTTGGGTGACCACGCCGCCGAAGCCGCGAACCATTTCCAGGGCCACTTCTTCGTCGAGTTTCTTCGGCAGTACTTCAACGGTCAGGCGCTCGGCTTTCTGGGCTGGCGAAAGGTCGGCGTACTTCTGGTCGAACAGGAAGATCTGCGCCAGAACCTGGTTGGCGAACGAACCGTCCATGATGCGGCTTGGGTGGCCAGTGGCGTTACCCAGGTTCACCAGACGGCCTTCGGCCAACAGGATCAGGTAGTCGTCGTTCTGCGCGTCGAAAGCGCCCGGGCCGGTACGGTGAATCTTGTGTACCTGTGGCTTCACTTCTTCCCATGCCCAGTTCTTGCGCATGAAAGCGGTGTCGATTTCGTTGTCGAAGTGACCGATGTTGCAGACAACGGCGCGCTTCTTCAGGGCTTTGAGCATGTTCGAGTCGCAGACATTGACGTTACCGGTGGTGGTCACGATCAGGTCGATCTTGCCCAGCAGCGCTTTGTCGATGCTGGCTTCGGAACCGTCGTTGATACCGTCGATGAACGGCGACACCAGTTCGAAACCGTCCATGCACGCTTGCATGGCGCAGATTGGGTCAACTTCGGAAACCTTAACGATCATGCCTTCCTGACGCAGGGACTGCGCGGAGCCCTTGCCCACGTCACCGTAACCGATGACCAGCGCTTGCTTGCCGGACAGCAGGTGGTCGGTACCGCGCTTGATCGCGTCGTTCAGGCTGTGACGGCAGCCGTACTTGTTGTCGTTCTTGGACTTGGTCACCGAGTCGTTGACGTTGATGGCCGGGATGCGCAGTTCGCCCTTGGCCAGCATGTCCAGCAGACGGTGTACGCCGGTGGTGGTTTCTTCGGTCACGCCGTGTACGCGATCCAGTACTTGTGGGTACTTGTCGTGCAGCAGCTGAGTCAGGTCGCCGCCGTCGTCGAGGATCATGTTGGCGTCCCATGGCGCGCCATCCTTGAGGATGGTTTGTTCCAGGCACCACTCGTACTCTTCTTCAGTTTCGCCTTTCCAGGCGAAAACCGGGATGCCGGCAGCAGCGATAGCGGCAGCAGCCTGATCCTGAGTCGAGAAAATGTTGCACGACGACCAGCGTACTTCGGCACCCAGGGCAACCAGGGTTTCGATCAGCACGGCAGTCTGAATGGTCATGTGGATGCAGCCGAGGATCTTGGCGCCTTTCAACGGCTGTTCGCCGGAGTACTTGCGACGCAGACCCATCAGAGCCGGCATTTCCGATTCGGCGATGATGGTTTCGCGACGGCCCCAGGCAGCCAGGGACATGTCGGCAACTTTGTAATCGTTAAAATCTGCAGGCGTGATAACAGCGCTCATGAAGAGCCTCCATTCGTAATGTATGCGAATGGGCGCCGTTGTGCGTTTAGTGTCCAGCCTTAGGCCGGTCAACGCCCCATCCGAGCCTGACAGGTTGAACCTGCTGCAGCGCCCCTCGGACAGGTGGCGGGAAAACGGTATCAATTGAAGATGACCGTTTTGAAACGGTGGCGATTATAGCTTTCTTTGAGCTGCGAGTGGCAAGCCGCAAGCGACAAGTAACAGCGGCTCGGCTTTTACTTGCAGCTTGTCGCTTGCAACTTAAAGCTGGGGGAGTAAACCTAATGCCCAAACACCTCGGAGTCCGTCCCCCATGAATTTCCACACCCGCAAATGGGTAAAACCCGAAGACCTCAACCCCAACGGCACCCTGTTCGGTGGCAGTCTGTTGCGCTGGATCGACGAAGAAGCGGCGATTTACGCGATCGTCCAGTTGGGCAATCAGCGCGTGGTGACCAAGTACATTTCCGAAATCAACTTCGTCAGCGCCTCGCGCCAGGGCGACATCATCGAACTGGGCATTACCGCCACCGAGTTCGGCCGCACCTCGATCACCCTGACCTGCGAAGTGCGCAACAAGATCACCCGCAAGAGCATTCTGACCGTTGAGAAGATGGTGTTTGTGAACCTCGGTGAAGACGGCTTGCCGGCGCCGCACGGCCGCACCGAAATCAAATACGTCAAAGACCAGTTCCAGGAAGATGAGTTAGTCACCAAATAACGCGACCCCCGTAGGAGCTGCCGCAGGCTGCGATCTTTTGATCTTGTTTCTAAAAAATCAAAATCAAAAGATCGCAGCCTTCGGCAGCTCCTACATGTCCGACAAAGGATTTGCGTGGCGCCTACAGAACGTATTCCAGGCCGCGAGGGTCGTAGCTAAACACCACCCCCACGGTTCCCACGCCATGACCACCCCTACCGACGGCAAGACCCCCGACCTCTCGGCCAAAGAACAGCACGAAGTCGAGAAAAACCAGCCGCCCCGCGCGGCCGTTCTGCATGAAATCATCCGCTCGCAAGGCGATCAGGAGCTGGAGCGCAGCATCGCCGCACTCTGGTGGTCGGCGCTGGCGGCCGGGTTGACCATGGGCCTGTCGCTGATGGGCATGGGCCTGCTCAACTCGCGCCTGCCCGACGGTGACGAATTCAAAGTGATCGCCAGTTTCGGCTACTGCGCCGGTTTCCTCGCGGTGATCCTCGCCCGCCAGCAACTGTTCACCGAAAATACCCTGACCGCCGTGCTGCCGGTGATGACCAAACCGACCCTTCAAAACTTCGGCCGGCTGATTCGTCTGTGGACGGTGGTGCTGGTCGGCAACCTCTGCGGCACGATTCTGGTGGCGTACGTGATGCTCGAACTGCCGATCTTCGATACCAAGACCGATCACGCTTTCCTCGAAATTGGCCGCAAGGTCATGGAAAACCACGCCAGCCAGATGTTCGCCAAGGGCATCGTGTCCGGCTGGATGATCGCCACCATGGTCTGGATGATCCCGTCCATGGAGAGCGCGAAGATGTGGATCATCATCCTCATCACCTATCTCATGGCGCTCGGCGATTTCACCCACATCGTCGTCGGTTCGGCGGAAGTGTCGTACCTGGTGTTTGCCGGCGAGTTGCCGTGGAGTGATTTCTGGATGGTCTTCGCCGGGCCGACGCTGGCGGGGAATATCATCGGTGGCAGTTTCATCTTCGCGTTGATCAGCCACGCGCAGATTCGCAGTGAGAGCGGGACGCCGAAATCCAGCGGCCCTGATGAGGATCAAGGCGAGTCGAAGAAGGATTCCGAGCGATGAGGCGTGGTCGTTGAAAGTGCCGCGCACAAAGCGCTGATCATGTTTGGCCGATCGGTCTGGGCCGGGCTGATCAGCGCGATCTCGCGGTCATAGCGATCATTGCCAATCTGGCTCACTGCGCATTGATGGCCCCATTGCTCAAAACCGGACCAATAGGGCACGAGGCTCACACCCATGCCGCCCGTCACCAGCATGGCAATGGTCTCCAGCGCATCCAGATCGACCATCGGTGTCGGCTTCAATCCTTGATCCGCCAGATATTGCTCGGCGTAGCGTCCGCCCCAAGCGTCCGGGTCGTAGCGGATGTAAGGCTGGCTCATGAGTTGCGCAGGAATGCTGATCGAGGACTTTTCTTTCGACAGAAACACCAGCGGTTCCTTGCGCAGGGACACCGCTTGCAGGGCTTTGGGCAATTCGAACGGCGGAGCGACGAGGATCGCCGCGTCCACTTCGCCTGAAAGAAGTGCCTGATACAGCGATCGCGATGTTCCCGGCACGATCACCGGGGTCAAACCCGGCGCCGACACGGTCAGCGCGCGCAATGCTTGCGGCATCAGCCCGGTCAGAACCGTGGAAATTGCGCCGATTCGCAACTGTCCGGTCAGCCCCGCGCCGTCAGCGTCTCCCGCCAATAAGGCCACTTCACGAACGATACGTCTGGCTCTGGGCAACAGACCGAGACAGGCCTGACTCGGCTTGGCGGCATGCCCGACGCGGGATAACAGCTCAAAACCGAGCTGCCGTTCGAGCGCGAGAATGCGCTGACTGATCGCGGCGGCCGTCAGTCCTTCAATTCGCGCAGCATGGGCGATCGAGCCGCATTCGACCACGGTGATCAGGCTCTTTAAATATCGCGTGTCCATAAGAAATGCTTTCGATAGCAGTAAGAATTACAGGCTATCTCTTTTGATCGAAACCGCACAGTCTTCAAGCATTCCGCTGTTTCCATCGCCCGGTGATCGTCAGGAGTTCTATATGCAGTCGATTTTTCATCTCGCTATGCACGTCCGCGATTTGCAGGTTTCCCGCGATTTTTTTGGAGGTTTGCTGGGGTGTAAAGAAGGTCGCAGTACCGAGACCTGGGTCGATTTCGATTTTTTCGGCCATCAATTGTCGTTGCACTTGGGCGAACCCTTTGCGGTCAGCAACACCGGGAAAGTCGGCGAGCATAACGTGCCGATGCCCCATCTCGGCGTGATCCTCGAGATGTCGGACTGGGTTGCGTTGAAGGAGCGCTTGATCGAAGGCCAGGTGCAATTTGTGCTTCGTCCACACATTCGTTTTCCCGGAGAGCCCGGTGAGCAAGCCACGATGTTTTTTCTGGATCCTGCCGGCAATCCGATTGAGATAAAGGGCTTCACTGACTTGCAGGGTGTTTATGCACAATTTTGATCACGCTGATGCCACCGCCATTGCTGAGCGGGTTCGTTCGCAGGCCGTGAGCGCAGAGGCCGTCGCCGAGCATTTCCTTGACCGTGTCGAAGCGCAGGAGTCGAGCATAAAAGCGTTTGTTTCGTTCGACCCGGACGCAGTTCGCAGCCAGGCTCGGCACCTGAAAAACAGCGATGCAAAAGGCCTGCTGGCGGGTGTGCCCGTGGGGGTCAAGGACATCTATGACACCGTAGATCATCCGACCCGTTTCTACTCGCCGATCTATGAGGACAATCGTCCTTCGCGTGATGCCCATGTCGTCGCACTGCTGCGCCAGGCCGGGGCGGTGATCATGGGCAAGACCCACACCACCGAATTCGCTTACATGCACACCGGGCCAACTCGCAATCCGCATGATCTCGACAGAACCCCCGGAAGCTCCAGTGCCGGCTCGGCAGCGGGGATGGCGGCCGGATTTTTTCCGCTCGCGTTGGGCACGCAGACCGCCGGGTCGTTGATCAAACCGGCCTCCTATTGCGGCCTGTATGCGTTCAAACCTTCGTACGGGCTGGTTTCGCTGGAAGGGGTAAAGCCATTGGCGCCGAGTTTCGACACGGTGGGTTGGTATGGCCGCTCGGTGCGCGATCTCGAGCTGATAGCGCAAGTCTTGATCCCCGGTCTCCCGACACTTGCTCATCAACAGAGCGTTTGCACGTTCGGCTTCTGTCGTACGGCGCGTTGGGATCAGGTTGATGAAGAGGTAGCCACAGCACTGGAAGCCGCGGTTGAGGATTTGCGAATGGCGGGCCATCAAGTCATTGAAGTGGTGCTGCCTGAGGCGTTTGCGTCGGTATTCGATGATCATCTGTTGATCAACGATTGCGAGGGCGCCCGCTCACTGGCCAAAGAGCTGCAAGTGCACCCTGACCAACTCAGTGAGGAATTACTGGCGATGATCGAGCGCGCCCGTCTGACGACGTGGGCGCAAGAGTCAGCGGCGAAGAAGCGCCTGGCAACGTTAGCCGCGGTGTTGGAGCCGATATTCCAACCGTTTGACGCGGTGCTGGGTGCGAGCTGCGGTATCGTCGCGCCGGTGGGGCTTGGCGCGACGGGGCCATCCGATTTCAGCAAATTCTGGATGGCGTTTGGCTTGCCGCAAATCAACCTTCCTCTCGTCCGCAAGACCGGGGCGTTGCCCATTGGCCTGCAAATGATTGGCGCGTTCAGAGCCGACAGTCATCTGTTATACGCTGCCGGGCAGGTTGAGGCAGTGCTGAGCACTGCCCGCGAGACGGCGCCACAGTGATGCGTCAGTGCGCAGATTCAGTCGCCGCTTTCGGCTCATTGCGCGTCGCATGCTTGACCAGTTTGCCGATGGTCAGGCCCTGCAGCAGGATCGACGACAGCACCACGATGTAGGTGATGCTCAGCAGCAAATCGCGCTCCGGCCCCAGCGGCAGGGCCAGCGCCAGTGCCACCGAAACACCACCGCGCAAACCGCCCCAGGTCAGAATGCGGATGGTGCCGGCGGGCACTGTGCGCCAGCGCCGTAGCAGCAGAATCGCCGGAGCGACGGTGAGCAGACGCGACAACAAAATCGCCACCGCCAACACACCGGCCGCGGCCATGTGCAACCAGTTGAACGGCAGCAGCAACAGCTCCATGCCGATCAGCGCGAACAGCAGCGCGTTGAGCATGTCATCGAGCAATTCCCAGAAACCGTCGAGGTAACGACGAGTCATTTCGTTCATCGCCAGATTGCGCCCGACGTTGCCGATGATCAGACCGGCGACCACCATCGCGATCGGCGCTGACACATGAATCTCGGTGGCCATCGCCGAACCGCCGATGACCAGCGCCAGCGTCAGCATCACAGTGATCTGATGCTGCTCGATGCTTTTGATCATCCGATAGACCAGGTAACCGATCAGCCCGCCGAACAGCACACCGCCAATCGCTTCGTGAACGAACAGCATGGCCGTGGCGCTGACGGTCGGGGTTTCGCCGAGTTGGGCGATGCCGAGCAACACGGTGAACACCACAACCGCCGTGCCGTCGTTGAACAGCGACTCGCCGACGATGGTGGTTTTCAGTGGTTTCGAGGCGTTGGCGGTACGCAACACGCCGAGCACCGCGATCGGGTCGGTGGGCGAAATCAGCGCGCCGAACAGCAGGCAGTAAAGAAAACTCACGTGCCAGCCGAACAGGGCAAAGATGTAAAAGGCGAGGCTGCCGATCACCGTGGTGGCGATCAACACACCGAAGGTCGCCAGCAGGCCAATCGGCCAGCGGTAGCTGCGCAAGTCGTTGAGGTTGACGTGCAAGGCGCCGGCGAACAGCAGGAACGAGAGCATCCAGTTCATCAGCAAATCGCCGAAGTCGATCTGGCCGATCAGTTGCTGCACGCGTTCTTCAAGACCGGGGTAGCCGAGTACGCTCAGGCCTTGCAGGATCAGCGAGAACAGCAACGCGGTGACCATCACGCCGATGGTCGGCGGCAGTCCGATGAAGCGGAAGTTGACGAAGGTGAGAAGGGTGGTGAGGCAGATGAAAGCGGCGACAAGTTCAAGCATCCGGGGTCCTTTGGATGGAGGGGTTTTTGAGGTGCGGCCATGCTTGGGCGCAAGGGTTTGATGGGGTGACAGTGGCTGAGGGCACAAGCTTCCCTCACCCCAGCCCTCTCGCGGAGGGAGAAGGAGCCGATCTTGGTCGAGTTCAACTCCTGAGTTCGACTCGAAGTTTCAGGTCGGCGTAGCTCGCACATTCACGTCGGTCAGTCCCCTCTCTCTCTGGGAGAGGGTCAGGGTGAGGGCTAGCCGGACACATTGACCGCAACCGCCCCCCGACGTTGCAGATAAATAAACAAAAGCGCCGTCAGCACCGTCAACCCGCCGACCAGCGCCCCCGTCCACGGCAGATCCGCCAGATCCGCACCGCTGGCAACCACCAGCCCGCCGATCCACGCGCCCGCCGCGTTACCCAGATTGAATGCGCTCTGGTTCAACGTCGAACCCAGATTCGGCGCCTCATGCGCCTGATCGATGATCAGCAACTGCAAAATCGGGCACAGCGCAAAAGCGAATATCCCCCACAGCACCAGCGTGATTGCGGCGGGTACCACCGAACGGCTGGTCTGACTGAACGCCGCCAGAATCACCACAACCGCCAGCGCCACACCGACCAGCGAAGGCAACAAACGGCTGTCCGCCAGACGTCCACCGAGCATGCTGCCGCCGGTCAAGCCCACGCCAAACAACAGCAACATCACGGTCACGCCATGCGGGCTGACGCCGGTGATGTCCTGCAGGATCGGCGCGATGTAGGTGAACACGCTGAACAGACTGGTCGAGGCCAGCACGCTCATGCCCAGCGCCAGCAGCACATTGACCTTGCCCAGCACTTTGAACTCGCTGGCGAGGTTGGCCTTGTCCATCGGGATGTGTTTCGGCAGCCAGAACCACTGAGCGAGGGCGGCGATGACGCCGATCACCGACACCGCCCAGAACGTCGAACGCCACCCGGCGTACTGGCCGAGCGCTGTGCCCAATGGCACGCCGAGGACGTTGGCCAAAGTCAGGCCGGTGAACATCATCGCAATTGCTTGCGCACGTTTGTTCGGCGCAACGAGCCCGGCGGCAACCACCGAGCCGATGCCGAAAAACGCACCGTGGCACAGCGCCGTGACCACGCGTGCAGCCATCAGCGTCGCGTAGTTCGGGGCGAGGGCGCAGAGGATGTTGCCGAGGATGAACATCAGCGTCATGCCCAGCAGCGTCGCTTTGCGCGGCATGTTGGCGGTGCCGATCGCCAGGATCGGCGCGCCGAAAACCACGCCCAGCGCGTACCCGGTGATCAACAAACCAGCGTGGGGAATGCTCACGGCGAGGTCGCGGGCGACGTCGGGCAGCAGGCCCATGATGACGAATTCAGTGGTGCCGATGCCGAATGCGGCAACAGCGAGGGCAAGCAAAGCGAGTGGCATGCGCAAGGTCTCTGTCGGTAGTCTTGACGCTGTGATCAGGCGTACGCAGGCCATCGACCGTTCTCGGAGAGAGGCGGTGCAGGCGGGAATTATTGGAATTTTTCTGTGCGCAACTGAGTGCGGCGTGGTCGCTTGCAGTATAAACAGCTGCTGACACATCGCGAATCAATAATCTGACTATTCGAATTATCGATTTTCACTGTAGGAGCTGCCGCAGGCTGCGATCTTTTGATCTTGCTCTTAAAAATCAGGATCAAAAGATCGCAGCCTTCGGCAGCTCCTACACGGGGATTCATAAAAATAAGAGGTGAAAGGTGCTGGCGACGGGTTTGGTATTGATGGCTGCGCTGTTGCATGCGACGTGGAATACGTTGATCAAATTCAGCGCCGAGCGGCTGCTGGTGGTGGCGTGCATGGACACCGTGGCGCTGCTGGTCGTCGCCATCGCGTTTCCGTTTGTGAGCCTGCCGCCCATGGAGATCTGGCCATGGATTCTGGCGTCGGCGGCGTTTGAACTGCTCTATCGCTATTTGTTGATTCAAGCGTATCGGGTGGGCGATCTGGGGCTGGTCTATCCACTGATGCGCGGACTGTCGCCGCTGGTGGTGCTGGCGCTGACCCTGATCTTCGCCGGTGAGGTGCTCACCACCCAGCAGATCTTCGGGATCATGCTGATTCCGGTGGGCATGGTCTGCCTGCTTTGGCAGGGCGGCGGTGGCAAACACTTGCCGTGGTCGATGCTGCCCGTGGTGGCGCTGATCGGCTTGTGCATCGGTTGCTACACCTACATCGATGGCCAGGCGCTGCGGCGCTGGTCGCATCCGCTGGATTATCTGGTCTGGGTCACGCTGCTCAGCGCCTGGCCGTTTCCGTTGCTGGCGTGGGTCGCCAAGCGTCCGGCGTTCATGCTGTTCTGGCGCGAGCAATGGAAGCTCGGTCTGGCGGTGGGCTTCTGCGTGTTGGCCAGCTACGCTCTGGTGCTGTGGGCGATGCAGTTGGGCTCGATTGCCGAAGCGGCGGCGTTACGTGAGATCAGCGTGATCCTGGTGGTGCTGTTCGGAATGCGCTACCTCAAAGAACCTTTCGGCCGACCGCGGCTCTTAGCCTGTGGGCTGGTGCTGATTGGCATGCTGATCATGAAGTTCTGACAGCCCGCGAATTCTATAACTCGAAAAAAGGACGGCGTTATGACGGTGGCTCTGTGGTGTGTGTTGATCGCGATTTTTTTGCCGTATGTCTGCACTGGTGTGGCCAAGGCTGTTGGCGGCTATCGGCTGAGTGACAATCATGATCCGCGCGACTTTCTCGAAAGCCTGAATGGTGTGGCTCGGCGGGCGCATGCGGCGCAATTGAACAGCTTTGAAGTGATGCCGGCGTTTGCCGCGGCGGTGCTCGTCGCGCATCTGGTGGGGACGGCGCAGTTGGTGACGGTGAATGTGCTGGCGGTGATGTTTATCACCAGTCGCCTGCTGTACATCATTTGCTATCTGGCCGACTGGGCGATCTTGCGTTCGCTGGTGTGGTTTGTGGGGATGGGGTTGATTGCTTCGTTCTTCTTTGTGTCGGTTTAGTCAAAGCAAGATCAATAGATCGTCCGAACGCGGCCCGAGCCTGCGGCAGCTCCTACACAGGTTATGTGTTTAGCCCTGTAGGAGCTGCCGAAGGCTGCGATCTTTTGCTTTTAAGGTTTGTCCGCCACCTGCGGCACTTGCGGCAGCGGCGCGCCTTTTGGCCAGAGCATCCAGATTTGCCCCTGCTGTTTCATGTCCCCGGCCAGTTGCCCGGCCGCATCGCCTGTGCCCCAGAAGAAATCCGCACGCACCTCGCCAGCAATCGCGCCGCCGGTGTCCTGCGCCGCGACCGGGCGAACCAATGCGGTGCCATCCGGGCGCGTGGTCGACAGCCACAACAGACTGCCCAACGGAATCACCTTGCGATCCACCGCCGCGCTATAGCCAGCCGTTAGCGGTACGTTCAGCGAACCGCGCGGGCCTTCGTTGCTGTCCGGGTTGCGGGTGAAGAACACGTAGCTCGGGTTGCTGCCCAGCAGTTCCGGGATGCGCGCCGGGTTGGCCTTGGCCCAATTGCTGATCGCGCTCATGGTCACGTCTTCTTTCTTCAACTCGCCTTGCTCGACCAGCCAACGACCAATCGGCCGGTACGGATGACCGTTCTGATCGGCATAGGCGATGCGCAGCTGTTTGCCGTCCTGAGTCTGGATGCGCCCGGAACCCTGAATTTGCAGGAATTGCAGGTTCATCGGATCGGTCAGGTAGGCGACCACGGGGGCTTTCACGCCTTTGGCTTCGATGGTCGCGGCGTCGTCGTAAGGTTTGAGCACGCGACCTTCGAGACGACCGCGCAGGCGTTTGCCCTTCAATTCCGGATAGATGCTGTCGAGCGAGACGATGATCATGTCTTCGGGCACGCCGTACACCGGGACATTCGCCACGTCGGTCGGGGTCAGGCTGCCGGGGTAGACCGGTTCGTAGTAACCGGTGATCAAGCCGTTGGGATTGTCGTTTTCAGCGCGCAGACCGAAGACATCGAGGTTCTGTTTGAGAAAGGCGCGAATCTCGTCGGCGCTCTGCGGCACAGTGGCCGCTGCTGCGCAGGTCGGGCCCCAGACCGTATCAGCCTTGAGTCGGGTGCAGGCGCTGCGCCACGAACCGAAACCTGCCACCAGATCGCTGTCGGACACAACCGGCAGTGCTTCCCACGTGGCGCTGGAGTAAGTGGCCAGTGCGTGGGTTTTCGGCTTGGCAGTCTCGCCACCGGTGCAGCCGGCGAGGATCGCCAGCAGCGGAAGGGTTGCGATCAATGGGTGACGCCAGGCCTTGAAGCGGCTGTTCATGGAGTAATTCCTGTGCCGGTCGCCCGAATGCTCCATGCGTTCAGACAACCCTTAATTTTAATAGGGCTATTGGTGTTTGTCGGTGACGCGGGGATACTGGCCGCCGATTCCGTGACCTGAAGCCACCATGACTCTTAAAAGACTTTCTGTTGTATTGCTGGCCTGTCTGACCTTGTCCGCCTGTGGCGGTGTCGATCCGAACTCTCCACTGGGTCAACGCAAGGCAATCTTCAAACAAATGCTCAAAACCGGCGAAGACCTCGGTGGCATGTTGCGCGGACGCATTCCGTTCGACGGGCCGAAATTTGCCGAAGGCGCGGTCAAACTCGATGCGCTGTCCCATGAGCCGTGGAAGCATTTCACGCAGGTGCGCGAAGAAGATCACACCAGCGCCAAGGACGATGTCTGGCAAAAACAGGCGCAGTTTCAGGACATGGCCCGCAAGCTGGAAGCGGCCACCGGTGAATTGGTGGTCGCCAGTCAGGTTCAGCCGTATAAGGCCAGCAACCTCGGGCCTGCGGTGCAGAAGGTTGAAGACGCCTGCAGCGCTTGCCATAAACAGTTTCGGGATCATTGATCTTCAAAACTGCTGAGTAATTCTGTGGCGAGGGGATTTATCCCCGTTGGGCTGCGAAGCAGCCCCAAAACCATACAGCCGAGTTTTTTCAGTCAGACCCGGCCAGCCGGATTTGCGACGGCTTCGCCGCCGAACAGGGATAAATCCCCTCGCCACAAGGCCATCAATTACTTATCGATTTCATCCAGCGCGTCTTGCAGTTCTTTGCGCGACTCGGCGAGTTTGTCTTTGCGCTTGTTGATCTTTTCCGGATCGCCTTTCTTCATCGCCTTGTCGAGATCAGCCTGGCGCTGGCTCACTTCGTGTTTGGCTTCGAGCACTTTATTTTCGCGCTCTTTTTTCAGGCCAGCGTCGGTGCAGTTCTTGGTCACTTCATTCAGTGCAGTTTCCAGACCGGCCTGCTGATCGGCATTGCCACGGGATTTGGCTTGTTCGATCTGGTTCATGATGCCCTGCTTTTTAGCAGCGCAACCGGTCAGGCCCGGGGCGTCTTCGTCAGCCATCACGGGGGCGACCATTACGCCGCAAAGGGTCAGCAGGGCGAGCGGTGCGAGAAATTTCATAAAAGCTCCATGTGCAAAGGCAATCGGGTCGGTAGGGCACTGCGCTGTTGGAGCGCTTTGCCGGCCGTTGGGTTCCCGGCTTGCGGGGGTTGCGTGTTCAGAAACCGTCGATTGCGGCGGCCTGTAAGGTTTCACTCAGAGCCAGCACTTGCGGGTCGCGAAAGAATGCGCTCAATTGCGCCGCGCGTCCCGGGCCGATACCGGCTTCTGCCTGCCATTGTTCGGTGTCACGTTGTGCCAGCGCCTGCCACGAGTCAGGCAGTTGTGCCTGACCGGTTGGCGGCATGCCCAAAGCTTTCAGCCATTGAGCGAACGGCCGTTGGCGCGCGCTGTTAAAACTGTTGAGCAAACGCGCGCTGCTGCGCTCGCCGAAGCCGGTAATGTTAGCAAGCTCTGGCGCGTCGAGGGTTAACCAATCCAGCAGGTTGTTCACGCGGCGTGTTTCGAGAAGTTTCTCCCAGGTGCCGCGCCCGACATTCTGCATCGCCAATCCTTGCTTGCCACTGAGCCAGGTCAAGCGCGCAAGAAACTGGCTCTCGCAACCGGGGGTGGGTTGCCAGCAGCTCAGCGCGTGGAAGTCATCGGCGACGGGAATGTTCATATCTGCGCGTTTGGTGGCGCGCAGCACAACGCTATCGAGCCGTGGAATCGTCAGGCCGGCGAGGCTGATTGCCACTTGATCGCCGGGGCGAATGTCCAGGTCTTGCCAGCGTTTGAATGAGCTGGCGCTGACCCGTTTGATTTCGCGGTCATCGAGCATGACGGGTTTGAGTTCGAGCACCGGCGTGATGCGCCCGGTGCGCCCGATCTTGAAATTGACCTTGCGTACTTCGGCCAGCGCTTGAGCAAAAGGATATTTCCAGGCAATTGCCCAATAGGGAGCGCGCACCTGCCAGCGCTCGGCGGGTGGTCGTTGGCTCTGGCGCAATACCACGCCGTCAGTGGCAAAGGGCAGGGGCGAGCGATACCAGTGATCGCGCCATTTCTGCGCTGCAGCAAAATCGGTGACGGGGTGGCTGTACGGTTCAATTGTGGCGAAACCCAGCGACGCCAACGTGGCGATTCGTTCGGGCAATTGCGCTGGGCCTTGGGGCCAGTCCCAAACGAACAATCCAACCCCGGAAGCTTGCTCGGCATCCAAGGATTTTCGCCCCATCATGCCGGCGACGGTGGCGCGCGCGTTAACGCTGCCGGATCGAACTTGCACGTGCTGGTTCAAGCGCCAGTAGAGTTCGCCCTGCACCAGCAAATCCAAGGGTTGTGACAGGCGTTGCGGGATGGCACCGATCTTTTGTGCTGAGGCTGTCCAGTCCTGCCCGCTAACCCCGTCGCCACGGCTGATGGCTTGTTGCAAAACGCCCGCGCGATAAATCAGCGTCACGGCGACACCGTCGACTTTGGGTTGAACCCAGACATCCTTGCGATCATGTAGCCATGCACCCACGGCCTCATCTTTGTGGATTTTATCCAGACCGGTATGGGCGATGGGGTGTGCAACCGAGCCTGAGGCTGTGCGCAAGGGATCGGGCGGCGAGGGCAGGTTGAAACACGCCCGCCATTCGTTCAGTTGCGCAACGGATTGGTCGTAGAGTTCGTCGGCAATCAGTGAACGGCCTTCGCGGTGGTAGGCGTCGTCCCATTGGTTGATCTGTTTTTGCAGGGTGGTGATTTCGCGTTGGGCTTGGGTGGGCGCCCAGTCCGGGCATTGAGAGGCGTAGCCAGTCAGGCAGATGAGGTGCAGCAAAACAAACAAAAACCAATGCATCGTGAGCGTCCTTGCTCATGGGGGTTTCTGAAGATTAGTCAGGATTTTGAGCAAGGTCGGGCGGGTGTTTTTCGGGGTGTTTCAATGGTGGAAGATCAAAAGATCGTCCGAACGCGGCCCGAGCCTTCGGCAGCTCCTACCCTGATCAATGTAGGAGCTGCCGAAGGCTGCGATCTTTTGATCTTCAAGGCACAAAAAAAGCCCCGCACGGCGCGAACCGTGCGGGGCTTTTTGTACAGTCGGGAGTCTTACAGACCAGCAGCAGCGCGCAGGGCGTCGGCGCGGTCGGTTTTTTCCCAAGTGAACGTGGTGAAGGTGTCTTCGCCAACGGTCTTGGTCTCTGGCGTGCGACCGAAGTGGCCGTACGCTGCAGTTTCCTGGTACATCGGGTGCAGCAGGTCGAGCATGGTGGTGATTGCGTATGGACGCAGGTCGAACACTTCACGCACCAGTTTGACGATCTTGTCGTCGCTGATCTTGCCGGTACCGAAGGTGTTCAGCGAGATCGAAGTAGGCTGAGCCACGCCGATCGCGTAGGAAACCTGAATCTCGCAACGCTCGGCCAGGCCGGCAGCGACGATGTTCTTGGCAACGTAACGGCCAGCGTAGGCAGCCGAACGGTCAACCTTCGATGGATCTTTACCGGAGAACGCGCCGCCGCCGTGACGGGCCATGCCGCCGTAGCTGTCGACGATGATCTTGCGACCGGTCAGACCGCAGTCACCTACCGGGCCGCCAATGATGAACTGGCCGGTCGGGTTGATGTGGAACTGGGTGTCTTTGCTCAGCAGTTCGGCAGGCAGCACGTGCTTGACGATCAGCTCCATCACGCCTTCGCGCAGGTCTTTGTACGACACTTCAGGGTTGTGCTGGGTCGACAGAACAACCGCGTCGATACCGACAACCTTGCCGCCTTCGTAACGGCAAGTCACTTGCGACTTGGCGTCCGGGCGCAGCCAAGGCAGCAGACCCGATTTACGGGCTTCAGCCTGGCGCTGTACCAACTGGTGCGAGAAGGTGATCGGTGCTGGCATCAAAACGTCGGTTTCGTTGCTGGCGTAGCCGAACATCAGGCCCTGGTCGCCGGCACCCTGATCTTCAGGCTTGGCACGGTCAACACCTTGGTTGATGTCTGGGGACTGCTTGCCGATGATGTTCATCACGCCGCAGGTCGCGCCGTCGAAGCCGACGTCGGAGCTGTCATAGCCGATGTCGAGAATCACGTTACGCACGATCTCTTCCAGATCGACCCAGGCGCTGGTGGTCACTTCACCGGCAACGATGGCCACGCCAGTCTTGACCAGAGTTTCCACGGCAACGCGTGCGTGTTTGTCCTGGGTAATGATGGCGTCCAGCACCGCATCGGAAATCTGGTCGGCGATTTTGTCCGGATGTCCTTCAGACACGGACTCGGAGGTGAAGAGGGAGTATTCGCTCATCTCGATGTTTTCCTGAATTTACCGATGGTGAGTGTCGCCAGCCGGTCGCTGAAAGTGGCGAACCTGGATCTGGAAACCATTACGTAAGCCTACATAGAGGCTTTCCCCGGGAACGAGTCCCGCAGCGGTGGCCCAACGGGCCAAATCGTCCTGTTCAAACCCCAACCATAGATCACCGCAGGCCTCCCTGGCCCAACTCTGGTTGTGGCTACATAACTCTGTCACGAGCAGACTACCGCCCGGTTGCAGCAGGTCGGCCATGTGCTTGAGCGCATCGGCCGGCGCGGCGAAATGGTGCAAGACCATATTCAGTACAACGCAATCGGCCTGAAGGCTTGTGCCGTTCAATGCATCGGCCAATTGCAGGCTGACGTTAGCCAGCTGTTCACGTTCGCAAACCTGACGCGCCAGTTCGAGCATCGCCGGGCTGTTGTCCAGCGCGGTTACAGTGCCGAAGCGACGCGCCAGTTCCGGCAGAAAAGCACCATCGCCGGGGCCGACTTCAATGGCCGTGGCCGCACCATTGAAGTTCAGTTTGTCGAGCAGGGCCAGCACGCTGTCGCGGTACTGCGGCAGGCCGGCGATCAAGTCTTGCTGGGCGCGAAATTTCTCCGCGACCCGGGCGAAAAAGTCCTGACTGGCCGCGGCCCGTTGGCCGTGCACCTGTTCGATCCGCGCTTGCACGTCGTCAGGCAGATCGAGATTGTCGACTTCTTCTAACAATGCCGCGTGCAATTTGCCGCCAAGCAATTCGGTGTGGGGCAGGGCGCGGCGATAAAAAATCGCGTTGCCTTCGCGGCGCGTTGCCACCAGATCGGCCTGCGCCAACACTTTAAGGTGATGACTCATGCCGGACTGACCGATGCCGAAAATCTGCGCCAGCTCCAGTACACCGAACGAGTCGTTGGCCAGCGCGCGCAATACATTCAGCCGCAACGGATCGCCGCCGGCCTTGCACAGGGCCGCCAGCTCGTCGCAATCGTCATGGCGAATGGAAGGCACGCGTAAATTCATAGGGCCGCAGTCTAGTGACGGTGAGAATTCCTCGCAAGAGCAATATCAAAAAGTTTTGATATTGCTCGATCAATGGCGCTTTTTATTGCACTTCTAACCAAGCGGTTCACTCTACAAACGAACAGCGGAAAGGTTTCACCAGCCGAAACCGCCGTTAAGCATGGGAAAAACGCCTGCCGATGACTATCTATCATTGCCCCGAGGCGTCCCGGTGAGGGAAAATGCTCGCCTTTTTTCCGTTCCGATTATTCACCCTTAGTTTCAGAACCCCAGGAGATCAGCGATGCCTAGCCGTCGTGAGCGTGCCAACGCCATTCGTGCCCTCAGCATGGATGCCGTGCAAAAAGCCAACAGCGGCCATCCCGGTGCACCTATGGGTATGGCAGATATCGCCGAAGTGCTTTGGCGCGACTACCTCAAGCACAACCCGAGCAATCCATCGTTCGCCGACCGTGACCGCTTCGTGCTGTCCAACGGCCACGGCTCGATGTTGATCTACTCGCTGCTGCACCTGACCGGTTACGACCTGTCGATCGACGACCTCAAGCAGTTCCGTCAATTGCACAGCCGCACCCCGGGCCACCCGGAATTCGGTTACACCCCGGGCGTTGAAACCACCACTGGTCCGTTGGGTCAGGGTCTGGCCAACGCCGTCGGTTTCGCCCTGGCTGAAAAAGTCCTGGGCGCGCAGTTCAATCGTCCTGGCCACGACATCGTCGACCACCACACCTATGTGTTCCTGGGTGATGGCTGCATGATGGAAGGCATTTCCCACGAAGTCGCTTCCCTGGCCGGTACGTTGGGTCTGGGCAAGCTGATCGCTTTCTACGATGACAACGGCATCTCCATCGACGGCGAAGTCGAAGGCTGGTTCACCGATGACACCCCGAAGCGTTTCGAAGCCTACAACTGGCAAGTGATCCGCAACGTTGACGGTCACGACCCGGAAGAGATCAAGACTGCCATCGAAACCGCGCGCAAGAGCGCGCAGCCGACCCTGATCTGCTGCAAGACCACCATCGGTTTCGGTTCGCCGAACAAGCAGGGCAAAGAAGACTGCCACGGCGCCCCATTGGGTGACGCGGAAATCGCTCTGACCCGCAAGGCGCTGAACTGGAACTACGGCCCGTTCGAAATCCCGGCCGACATCTATGCCGAGTGGGATGCCAAGGAAAAAGGTCGCGCGGCCGAAGCCGAGTGGGATCAGCGTTTCGCTGCTTACTCCGCCGCGTTCCCGACCGAAGCCAACGAACTGATCCGTCGCTTGAGCGGTGAGCTGCCGGCTGACTTCTCCGAAAAAGCTTCGGCCTACATCGCTGAAGTCGCGGCCAAGGGCGAAACCATCGCCAGCCGTAAAGCCAGCCAGAACACCCTGAACGCGTTCGGCCCATTGCTGCCGGAACTGCTTGGCGGCTCCGCTGACCTCGCCGGTTCCAACCTGACCCTGTGGAAAGGTTGCAAAGGCGTCAGCGCTGAAGATGCCAGCGGCAACTACATGTACTACGGCGTGCGCGAATTCGGCATGACCGCGATCATGAACGGCGTGACCCTGCACGGCGGTCTGGTGCCTTACGGCGCGACCTTCCTGATGTTCATGGAATACGCCCGCAACGCCGTGCGCATGTCCGCGCTGATGAAGAAGCAAGTCATCCACGTCTACACCCACGACTCCATCGGTCTGGGCGAAGACGGCCCGACGCACCAGCCGATCGAGCAACTGACCAGCCTGCGTACTACACCGAACCTCGACACCTGGCGTCCAGCCGATGCCGTTGAATCGGCGGTGGCCTGGAAAAACGCTTTGGAGCGCAAGGACGGCCCTTCGGCGCTGATCTTCTCGCGTCAGAACCTGCAACACCAGGAACGCGATGCTGGCCAGATTGCCGCCATCAGCCGTGGCGGTTATGTACTGAAGGACTGCGCAGGCGAGCCTGAGCTGATCCTGATTTCGACCGGTTCGGAAGTGGGTCTGGCGGTTCAGGCTTACGACAAGCTGACCGAACAGGGCCGCAAGGTGCGCGTTGTTTCGATGCCGTGCACCAGCGTGTTCGACGCTCAGGACGCTGGCTACAAGCAGGATGTGCTGCCGTTGCAGGTTGGCGCACGTATCGCGATCGAAGCGGCGCACGCCGATTTCTGGTTCAAGTACGTGGGTCTGGAAGGTCGCGTGATCGGCATGACCACTTACGGCGAATCGGCTCCGGCTTCGGCACTGTTCGAAGAGTTCGGCTTCACCCTGGAAAACATCCTGGGTCAGGCTGAAGAACTGCTGGAAGACTAAGCAGTACGAATGCGGTGGCCCCAGCCACCGCATTCCCCTGTAGGAGTTGCCGGAGGTTGCGATCTTTTGATCTTGATCTAAAAAAAACAGGATCAAAAGATCGCAGCCTTCGGCAGCTCCTACATGGGTTGTGTTGTAGCGAATACTATCGAGAACCCCATGCCTCAACCGCGTCCTTACAAAGTTGCACTCAACGGCTACGGCCGGATTGGTCGTTGCGTCTTGCGTGCGTTGTTTGAGCGAGGCGAGAAAGCCGGGTTTGAAATTGTCGCGATCAACGATCTGGCGGACATGGCCAGCATCGAATACCTGACACGCTTCGACTCCACCCACGGCCGTTTTCCCGGTGAGGTGCGAGTAGAAGGCGATTGTCTCTATATTAATGGCGACTGCGTGAAGGTTCTGCGCAGTGCCACCCCCGAAGGTATCGATTGGGCCTCGCTCGGCGTCGATCTGGTGCTTGAGTGTTCCGGTGCCTACAACACCCGCGAAGACGGTCAGCGCTTTCTCGACGCTGGTGCGCCGCGCGTGTTGTTCTCGCAGCCGATGGCCAGCGAGGCGGATGTCGACGCCACCATCGTTTACGGCGTCAATCAGGATTGCCTGACCGGCGACGAACTGCTGGTGTCCAACGCCTCCTGCACCACCAACTGCGGCGTGCCGCTGTTGCGTCTGCTCGACAAGGCCATCGGCCTCGATTACGTGTCGATCACCACCATTCACTCGGCGATGAACGATCAGCCAGTGATCGACGCCTATCACCACGAAGACCTGCGCCGCACGCGCTCGGCGTTCCAGTCGGTGATCCCGGTGTCCACTGGTCTGGCGCGCGGGATCGAGCGTCTGCTGCCGGAACTTGCCGGGCGAATTCAAGCCAAAGCCGTACGCGTGCCGACGGTCAACGTGTCCTGCCTCGACATCACGATGCAGACCGCCACCGCGACCGACGCCAATGAGGTCAACCGGATCCTGCGCGAGGCCGCCACCAGTGGCCCGCTCAAAGGCCTGCTGGCGTATACCGAGTTGCCGCACGCCAGCTGTGATTTCAACCATGACCCACATTCGGCCATCGTCGATGCCAGTCAGACCCGTGTTTCCGGCCCAAAACTGGTGAACATCCTGGCCTGGTTCGACAACGAATGGGGTTTTGCCAACCGAATGCTGGACGTTGCAGAACACTATCTGCAAACAGCCATTTCAAAAAAACCGTAGGAAGTGCGACCCATGACCGTGTTGAAGATGTCCGACCTCGATCTGCAAGGTAAGCGCGTATTGATCCGCGAAGACCTCAACGTCCCAGTCAAGGACGGTGTTGTCACCAGCGATGCGCGTATCCTGGCTTCGCTGCCGACCATCAAGCTGGCCCTGGAAAAAGGCGCGGCCGTGATGGTCTGCTCGCACCTTGGCCGTCCGACCGAAGGCGAGTTCTCCGCCGAGAACAGCCTCAAGCCTGTCGCTGACTACTTGAGCAAAGCGCTGGGCCGTGAAGTGCCGCTGGTGGCTGATTACCTCGGTGGCGTTGACGTCAAGGCCGGCGACATCGTGCTGTTCGAAAACGTGCGCTTCAACAAAGGCGAGAAAAAGAACGCTGACGAACTGGCCCAGCAATACGCCGCCCTGTGCGACGTGTTCGTGATGGACGCGTTCGGCACCGCTCACCGCGCCGAAGGTTCGACCCACGGCGTGGCCAAGTTCGCCAAAGTCGCCGCTGCTGGCCCGTTGCTGGCCGCTGAACTGGACGCACTGGGCAAAGCCCTGGGCGCACCGGCTCAGCCGATGGCGGCTATCGTTGCCGGCTCCAAGGTGTCGACCAAACTCGACGTGCTGAATAGCCTGAGCCAGATCTGCAATCAGCTGATCGTCGGCGGCGGCATCGCCAACACCTTCCTCGCGGCCGCTGGCCACCCGGTGGGCAAGTCGCTGTACGAACCGGATCTGCTCGACACCGCACGCGCCATCGCCGCCAAAGTCAGCGTGCCATTGCCGGTTGACGTCGTGGTTGCCAAAGAATTCGCCGAAACCGCAGAAGCCACCGTCAAGCTGATCGCTGACGTCGCTGCTGACGACATGATTCTGGACATCGGCCCGCAAACCGCAGCCAACTTCGCTGAACTGCTGAAATCGTCGAAAACCATTCTGTGGAACGGCCCGGTCGGCGTGTTTGAATTCGACCAGTTCGGCAACGGCACCAAAGTGCTGGCCCAGGCCATCGCTGAGAGCTCGGCGTTTTCCATTGCTGGCGGTGGCGACACCCTGGCCGCCATCGATAAATATGGCGTGGCTGAGCAAATCTCCTACATTTCCACCGGTGGTGGCGCGTTCCTCGAATTCGTCGAGGGCAAAGTGCTGCCAGCCGTTGAAGTCCTGGAAAGCCGGGCCAAGGCCTGAGGCCGCCCGTTTGGCCAGGCAAAGGAGTGTTCACATGGTCAAGTCGTTAGCACTGTTGTTGCTGACCGGTACGCTGGCGGCCTGCGGGAGTAACCCGAAGGCCGAAGCCACGCCGGCGCCGAGCGAGTCGCAGAAGGGCTGTTATCAGGCCGACTGGCAGGCCGAAACCAACCCTGTGCTGAACAAGCGCTCGGGGCCGGACGGTCTGGACAAATACGAGACGCAAACCCCGGCCAAGGAACATGGTTGTCCTTGACGGGTCTGACTCTTTAACTCAGGGCTGGCGGCGTGCGCCGTCAGTCGAGGAACACGGATGAAAGGCTTGATCGCCATTGCGGCGTTGGCATTGTTGGGCGGTTGCGCGCAGTTGAACCTGTTCCAGTCGTCTGCCCCGGCGGATAACTGGACGACCTGGACCTGCGACAGCCAGGCCAAAGTGCTGTGGCGCTACGCCGATGCCGACAAGAAGGAAGTCGACGTCCGACTGGGTGGCGGTGATCAGGTCTATCGCCTGAAAGAAGAGCCGGGCGCTTCGGGCACGCTGTACAGCGACGGCATGCTGGCGTTTCACGTCAAGGGAGAGGAAGGCCTGGTGTACTGGGTCGCCACCAATGACCTGATCGGCCGCGGCTGCAAAGCCGAGTAATTGCAACACCGCAGGCCCATTGTAGGAGTGAGCCTGCTCGCGATAGCGGTATGACAGTCGCTGCAATATTGACTGCAAGATGGCTATCGCGAGCAGGCTCACTCCTACAAGGGTTCTGCGCAGTTCTGAAGAATTGGCTTTATCGAATCACCAGACCGGGCCTCAACCCCCGATCTGCAATCACTTGAATAGCCGTCGCCGCTCCGGCAGGCTGGCACGATTAACGACCCTCAACCGGGAGAGACACACACAATGGCACTTATCAGCATGCGCCAGATGTTGGACCACGCAGCCGAATTCGGCTACGGCGTTCCAGCTTTCAACGTCAACAACCTTGAGCAGATGCGCGCCATCATGGAAGCCGCTGACAAGACTGACTCCCCGGTGATCGTTCAGGCTTCGGCCGGCGCTCGCAAATACGCCGGCGCGCCATTCCTGCGTCACCTGATCCTGGCCGCGATCGAAGAGTTCCCGCACATCCCGGTGTGCATGCACCAGGATCACGGCACCAGCCCTGACGTCTGCCAGCGCTCGATCCAGCTGGGCTTCAGCTCGGTAATGATGGACGGCTCGCTGGGCGAAGACGGCAAGACCCCGACCGACTACGACTACAACGTCCGCGTTACCCAACAAACCGTGGCCATGGCTCACGCCTGCGGCGTTTCGGTAGAAGGCGAGCTGGGCTGCCTGGGTTCGCTGGAAACCGGCATGGCCGGTGAAGAAGACGGCATCGGCGCCGAAGGCGTTCTGGATCACAGCCAAATGCTGACCGACCCGGAAGAAGCCGCTGACTTCGTCAAACGCACCCAGGTCGATGCCCTGGCCATCGCCATCGGCACCAGCCACGGCGCCTACAAGTTCACCAAGCCACCTACTGGCGACGTGCTGGCGATCGACCGTATCAAGGAAATCCACAAACGCATCCCGAACACCCACCTGGTGATGCACGGTTCCTCGTCGGTGCCACAAGAGTGGCTGGCGATCATCAACCAGTACGGCGGCGACATCAAAGAAACCTACGGCGTACCGGTTGAAGAAATCGTCGAAGGCATCAAGTACGGCGTGCGCAAGGTCAACATCGACACCGACCTGCGTCTGGCATCCACCGGCGCCATGCGTCGCCTGATGGCCACCAACCCGAGCGAATTCGACCCACGTAAATTCTTCGGCGCGACCGTGACTGCGATGCGTGATGTGTGTATCGCTCGTTATGAAGCGTTCGGTACTGCGGGCAATGCTTCGAAGATCAAGCCGATCTCGCTGGAAGCGATGTATCAGCGTTATCTGAAAGGTGAGTTGAACGCTAAGGTTAACTAAGCGTTTGGTTTGACCTGTTAAAGAAACCCGCCGAGAGGCGGGTTTTTTTGTGGGTGGGTTGTACGCAGTCTGTGACGCATAGCTGAACCCCTGTAGGAGTGAGCCTGCTCGCGATGGCGGTGGGTCATTCAGCACGGAGGTTGGATGTTAGTCCGTCATCGCGAGCAGGCTCACTCCTACAGTTGGATCGGATGTGATCTGCCAGGTAGGAGGTGTCTGCGAGGCCGTCAACGTTGACAGGCCAACTCTCACAAGGGACGGGGGTTATTTATCGTGATCGATATCCAGTTTGGTGAAGGTCACCTGGCCGCCTTCGCTGGTGTAACCGGTGTTGTCTTGCACGTAAACCCCGGCCTTGAAGTACAGCGGTTTATTCCGCCACGTTGCGCTGATCTGGGAATCCCATTGATAACCGGCCGCGCTCACGCCTAGCGCGCCGCCCGGGCTCAGGTGAATGAGGTAGTTGAATTCGTTATCCAGTTTGATCCCGGTCGCCAGGGTAATAACGCGACTTTCTTTGTCATCCGGGTGCATGCGCACTTTGATCACGAGATTGCCGGTTTCAGTCTTGGTCTTGTACTGATATTCGAGTTTCACCATTGGCCGCTGGCTTTCATACGCATGAATCTGGCCGATCACGATTTTGCCCGAGCTCGGCACTTTGTTGACCGTGACCGTCGCGCGCAGCAGGTTGTCCGCATCCGGGTAGTACCAGTTTCGCAGCGTGCCATTGCTGTAGGTCTCGCGCAGTTCAGTGCGCGGATAGATGGCGTTTTCGGTTTTAGAGCCGGTCACCGGTGACCAGAAGAACAAAGTGCCGGTGTCGGAATGGAAGTACTGATCTTTGAAGCCATTCACCAGTTTTGAGGTTTCGACGGTGTACGGCGGACTGCCGACGGGAACGCTGAGGTTCCAGGTTGCGAGATCGATCATGTCAGTTCTTCCACTCAGTTCATCCTGAACGCGGGTGCCAGAAGCTCTAGCCCGCGCCTTTTGGGGGCGGCCTTTATAAGCGTAGAGGCGTTTTTTGTTAACGCCCGTTTGGCAGATGATTGACGTCAACATCCTGTCGAAATGCCATCTTTCCCGGATTCCGGGGGCTGTAGCGGTGACCGTTAGTCGGTAAATGGCACGTTTGGTTAAATGATGGCCTGATGACAGCTATTGCTTTTACAGATCCCGGACTAGAGTGAACGCTCAGTATGTGTACGGTTTTTACCGGAACCGACCTGTAGTCCCGAGAAGAGAAGCAGCATGGAATGCGCGCAACCCCCGCCAGGTGAAGGCAACTCTGTCCTATTGATTGTTGATGATTACCCTGAAAATCTGATCAGCATGCGCGCGTTGCTGCAGCGTCAGGACTGGCAGGTCATCACCGCCGCCTCCGGTTTCGAGGCGCTCAGTCTGTTGCTTGAACACGACGTCGATCTGGTACTGCTCGATGTGCAGATGCCGGGCATGGACGGTTTCGAGGTCGCGCGGCTGATGCGCGGCAGTCAGCGTACGCGGCTTACGCCAATTATTTTCCTCACCGCCAACGAGCAATCTCAGGATGCCGTGATCAAGGGTTACGCCAGCGGTGCAGTGGATTACCTGTTCAAACCGTTCGACCCACAGATCCTCAAGCCCAAGGTGCAGGCATTGCTGGAGCACCAGCGTAACCGTCGCGCCTTGCAGCGTTTGAGTCATGATCTGGAAGCGGCGCGAGCCTTTAATGCTTCGGTATTGGATAACGCTGCCGAAGGGATTTTGGTGGTGGGCGAGGACGGCGTGATCCGTTTTGCCAACCCGGCGATTTCTCGGTTGCTCAACGCGCCAGTAACGGAGCTGGAGGGTAAGGAGTTTCTCGACTACCTGCAGAAACCGCACATTCCCGTGTGGGCCGATTCCGAGTTTTATGCCGGCTACAAACGCGGGGAAACCCTAAGACTGCACGACGCTTTATTACGCACCGCGCCGGGTCAGCAGGTGCCGGTGGCACTTTCATGTGCTGCGCTGCCGTCTGAGCAGCACGCGATGGTGGTGACCGTGCTGGACATGTCGGTCGTACGTCACCTTCATCAGCAACTGGAATTCCAAGCGGTTACCGATCCTTTGACCGGTTTGCTCAATCGCCGAGGTTTCTACCAGACCGTTGAAAACCTGCTGCTGCGTGGGGAACGCAGCGACAGCAGTTGGGTGCTGCTGTATCTGGATCTCGATGGCTTCAAACGGGTCAACGACTCGCTGGGTCACGATGCCGGCGACCGCGTATTGCGTTGGGTCTCTGAACAGTTGAAGGCTTGCCTGCGACCGTTCGATATCCTCGCGCGCATGGGCGGCGACGAATTCACCGCACTGCTGGATCTGGAATTCCCTGAGCAAGCGGCAAAGATCGCCGAGAAACTCATCGAGCGCGTTTCCATCTGCCAGCAAATCGAAGGACTGGATATCGCCCTCGGCGCCAGTATCGGCATCGCGACGTTCCCGGACTGCGGCTCAAACCTCGACGGATTACTGCGCGCCTCGGACATTGCCATGTACGAAGCCAAACGTGCGGGGCGTCAGCAATATCGCTTCTATGATCACGAAATGAATGGCCGCGCCCGTTCGCGCTTGATGCTTGAAGAAAGCGTGCGTACCGCCATCGAGAACCGTGATTTCAATCTGGTTTATCAGCCGCAAGTGGCCATCGACACTGGCCAGATCCGTGGGTTTGAAGCACTGCTACGCTGGCAGCACCCGAGCGTTGGCGATGTTCCGCCAGGGCTGTTTTTACCGTTGCTCGAAGAGGCGCGGTTGATCAGTCGGCTCGGCAGCTGGATTTATCATCGCGGCGCTGGTCAACGCAAAGCCTGGGAAACCTTGTTCGCTGAAGATCTGGTGCTTGGTGTGAGTTTGAGCAACACCCAGTTCAGCATGCCGAACCTGGTCACTGAATTGCGTCAGGTCATGGAGCGCCATGCGCTGCAGCCTCGGCAACTGGAAGTTGAAGTCACCGAAGAAGCCTTGATGCAAAACCCTGACGAAACCCGCAAGCAACTGCGCTTGTTGCGCAATCTCGGTGTGCGGGTGGCGCTGGATGATTTCGGTTCTGGCCCGTGTTCGCTGGCGCATCTGCGTGATCTGGAGCTGGACACGCTTAAACTCGATCGCCACCTCATCGCTCGATTACCCGACTCTGCACGCGACGCTTCGCTGGTGAGCACAGTGATCAACCTGTGCAAACAGTACGGTTTGCTGGTGATCGCCGAAGGGGTCGAAACCATCGAGCAATACCAATGGCTGCAGGCGCATGGCTGCGAGTACGTGCAAGGTTTCCTTGTCGCACGGCCATTGATCGCCGAAGACGCCGCCAGCTTTGCCGAGCCGTTCGACTGGAGCGCGCTGCCCGGTTGAATTCGCTACACTGGCGCACCTTTTTTTCGAACCGTGCCGCCCGTCCATGACTGTGTTGAAGTACCTCCAGGCCTATCCCGCGCAATTGCAGGATCAGGTGCGCCAACTGATCGCCGAAGGGCGTTTGGGCGATTACCTGAGCCAGCGTTATCCGGGGCGGCACGATGTGCAGAGCGACAAGGCGTTGTACAGCTACGCGCTGGATCTCAAGCAGGAATACCTGCGCAACGCCCCGGCCATCGACAAGGTGCTGTTCGACAACCGCCTCGACCTGACCCACCGCGCCCTCGGTCTGCACACCACGGTGTCGCGGGTGCAGGGCGGCAAGCTCAAATCGAAGAAAGAAATTCGTATCGCCTCGTTGTTCAAGGACGCCGCGCCGGAGTTTCTGAAAATGATCGTCGTGCACGAACTGGCGCACTTCAAAGAGTCGGATCACAACAAGGCGTTTTATAAATTGTGCGAGCACATGCTGCCGGGGTATCACCAGATCGAGTTTGATCTGCGTGTGTACCTGACGTGGCGGGATTTGTAGGAGCTGCCGCAGGCTGCGATCTTTTGATTTTCCAATTAATGGGCCCATGCATGGACGTCAGCAAGACCAAAAGCAGTTTCTATCGCCGCCTATACGTGGCGTACCTGATCGACAGCGGTCTGGCGCCGAGTGTACCGACGCTGACCGAAGTGACCGGCATGCCCCGGCGCACGGCGCAGGACACGATCGCGGCGTTGGCGGATCTGGACATCATTTGTGAATTCGAGCAGGAAGAGGGCGCACGCAACCATGCCGGGCGTTATCGGATTCGCGAGTGGGGGGCGATTGATCGGGGGTGGATTGAGCGGAATTTGCGGCAGATCAAGGCTGTATTGGAATATCCATAGAGCCCCTCACCCTAACCCTCTCCCGGAGGGAGAGGGGACTGATTGGGGGATATTGGAGAAGTACGCCGACGTGAACGAGTGCTTCTGAATCCATAATCGATGCGGTTTTTCAGGTCGGCGTATAGCGCCAGACAACGCGGTCAGTCCCCTCTCCCGGAGGGAGAGGGGACTGATTGGGGGATATTAGAGAAGTACGCCGACGTGAACGAGTGCTTCTGAATCCATAATCGATGCGGTTTTTCAGGTCGGCGTATAGCGCCAGACAACGCGGTCAGTTCCCTCTCCCTCTGGGAGAGGGCTAGGGTGAGGGCTGATTCAGGAGCGACGCATTCCAATATGTGGAATGTCATCCTCCAGATATTCCTCACCCGCCACCACAAACCCGTACTTGCCGTAATACCCCTGCAAATGCGCCTGCGCCGACAGATAGATCGGTATCGCTGGCCAGTTCTTCTCAGCCTGTTTCAACGCCTCTTCCAGCATCTCGTGGCCCAGGCCTTTACCGCGTCCCTCCGTTGAGGTCAGCACGCGGCCAATCACCACGTCACCGCCCTGGGATTCCGGATCCAGCAGGCGCAGATAGGCGACCAGTTGATCATCGGCCCAACCCATCAAATGGCAGGTATCGCCGGCCAGATCCTGACCATCGGGATCAAGGTAGGCACATTTCTGTTCGACCACGAACACTTCCGAGCGCAGCTTCAAAATGGCGTACAGCTGCTCCTTGCCCAGATCGCTGTGATGTTTGCAGATCCACTCGATATTCATTTGCCGACTCCTTGAACGTGTGTCCGGATACTAAGCGCCCACGCCTTTGATGTCTGCATGGCGTAAGAGTCTGTGACAAAGATCAAAATGCCATCATTCCTTTCTCGCGGTCGTCACGTCTTTGTGTAATCTGCTGGAGAGCGCTGTGCACTGGCTCCGTTGAGCTACTGTTAGTGCCTGGGTTTTGCCGGTAAGGGGCCTTGGGGTTTTGACTGAAAACAGGCCGGGCAGCCCGCCCGCTAAGGATTTTCAAGCATGCCGCGTGTGTATCGAGCCTTTGCGTTGATCGGACTGCTCCTGCTGGCTCAAACCGCTGCAGCGGACAAACTGCGGCTGGTGTTTGATATCTGGCCGCCCTTTACCGACGACACGCTGGTCAATGGCGGCCTGGCCACCGACATCGTCAGCACCGCGCTGGCCCGCGCCGGTTATGCCAGCGGCTACGAGCAAGTGCCGTGGGCACGGGCGCTGATGGGTGTTGGTGAAGGGCGTTATGACGTGTTGGTCAACGCTTGGTACAACGAAGATCGCACCAGACTCGGGCAGTTTTCCGGCGAATATCTGCTCAACCGCATCCGCTTTCTCAAGCGCAAAGACACACCGCTCGACTACTCCAATCTGCAACAACTGCACACCTATCCGATTGCGGTGGTGCGCGGTTATGCCTATTCAGCGCCGTTCGATGCCGACACGGCGTTGCAAAAAGTCCCTGTGCATAACTTCGCCATGGCCGTGCGCATGCTCGCGGCGGATCGGGTCAAGTTGACGCTGGAAGATGAGTACGTGGCGAAGTATTACCTGGCGCGGGAATCAGCCAAGGTGCGCAACTCCGTGGAGTTTTTGCCCAAGCCGTTGAGTGAGAACAGCCTGCACATTTTGGTCAGCCTGAAGAATCCGCAGCATGCGCAGATTGTCGCGGGGTTTGATAAGGCGATTGCGGCGATGAAGGCGGATGGGAGTTATGAGCGGATGCTTAGGCAGCATGGGATGTGAGTTTCTGATCCCAGAGTTGTGTTGTTGCTGATGGCCTCTTCGCGAGCAGGCTCGCTCCCACAATTTGGAATGCGGTGCCCCTGTGGGAGCGAGCCTGCTCGCGAAGGCGTCTGGTCAGCCAGCACTAACCTCACTGGTATCCTTGATCAGATGCGCCGCCAAAGTGCGCAACGGCCCCAACTGCCGGCAAATCAACGCCAACTGCGTCTGCACCAACCGCTGCCCTTCATCAATCTCATCGGCCATCTGCTCCAGCTCATTGGCCAGCGCTTCTTCTTCATCACTCTGAATCGCAATCGGCTGTTTACTCGCCAGCCCTTGAGCGATTTCATCAATGCTCGCCGCCAGTTTCACTCCGGCGCCATCGATCAACTGCTCGCGCACCTCAGCTGGCAACTGCGTCTCGCGATGCGCGCCCAGGCCGGACAGATAGCTCAACAAGGTGTGCGACAGCACCAGAAAGCGGAAACCGACATCCGCTTCCTTCCTGAAATGCCCCGGCTCCATGAGCATGTTCGCCAGCGTCGTCGACAACGCGGCATCGGCGTTGTGCGCATTGCGCCGAGCGAGACGATAAGCGAGGTCGTCGCTTTTGCCTGCGGCGTATTGCTGCATGATCTGCCGCAGATAGATGCTGTTGCAGGTCAGGGTGTTGGCCAGCACTTTGTTCAGGCGTCGACCCTGCCAGTCCGGCAGGAACAGGAACACCGCGAGCCCCGCAATCAAGCTGCCGAGCAAGGTATCGAACAGCCGTGGCAGGAACAGCCCGTAACCGTCGCCGACCTGATTGAAGCAGAACAACACCATGATGGTGATCGCGGCGGTCGCCAAGGTGTAGCGGGTGGTGCGGTTGGTGAAGAACACCACGCCGGCAGCGATGGCGAAACACGATTGCACCAACGGGTTCGGGAACAGATCGAACAGCGCCCACGCCACGGTCAGGCCGATGGCGGTGCCGAAAATCCGCTGACCGAGTTTGCGCCGCGTCGCGCCGTAGTTCGGCTGGCAGACGAACAGCGTGGTGAGAATGATCCAGTAGCCTTGCGACGGGTGAATCAAATGCACCATGCCGTAGCCGATACTCAGTGCCAATGGCAGTCGCAGGGCATGACGGAACAGCAAGGACGTCGGCGTCAGTTGTGTACGCAGGCGAATCCAGACGTCTTTGAAATTGCGTGGTGAGCGGTCGAGCAGGCTGCTATCAGTCGCGTCAGCCAAGGCATCGGGATTGCTCGCGTCGCTAAGTAAACGGTCGAGGGTGCCGAGGTTGGCCGCCAGTGCGCGCAGCGAGCGCAGCAGCCCGCGCCAGGCCGGGTTGCTCTGGATGCGCAGGTGTTCGAGGGACGCGTCGAGGTCGCTGAGGGCTTCGGCGAAACTGGCGTCGTAGATGAACGGCTGACGCAACTGGATCGACTCGGCCAGTGCTCGGCAAGCTTTGCCTTGCTGGCGCAGCAGGCGTTGGCAGCGGAACAGCACGTCGCTGTGGAAAAACGCATCAGCGAGGGCGTTGTACGGATAGTGCGAAGAACTGGCGCGTTCGTGGATGTCCTGCGCGAGGAAGTACAGCTTCAAGTAGCGGCTGACTTTCGAGCCGGGGCGACCGTTGCCGACCCGGTGCAGGATGATTTCTTTGGCACTGTTCAGCGCCGCCACCACACGACCGTTTTGCTGGGCCAGTTCCAAGCGTCGCGCTTCGACGTCCATCTGCCTAATCGGCTCGAACAGCGAGGATTTCAGTTTCAGGTAAAAGCCCAGTTCGCGGAACAGTCGCGCCAGACTTTGCTGCACCGGTTGATTGGAAAACAGCGCCTGCCACAACACTGAGAGCAAGCCGTACCACGCGGCGCCGGCGACCAGCAGCATCGGTTCGTGCCAGAAATCGGTGACCGCGCCGCCGCGTTGATCGACGCCGATCATCGTGTACACGGAGAGGATTAATGTCGCCGAAGCAATCGCCCCATAACGCTCGCCGAGCGCACCGAGCATGGTCAGGCCGAAACTCGCCAGCGCTAGGGCAATGGCAAACACGATGGGGTAGGGGAAGAGCAATTCCACCGACAGCGCGGCGATGCTGAAACACACCAGCGTCACGGCGAGGGCGTTGAGGCGGCCCTGCCAACTGTCGTCGGTTTCGGCCAGGGCGCTGGCGATGATGCCGAGGAACAACGGGATCAACAGGCCCATTTCATCCTGATACCAACACAGCGCCATGCTGCCGGTCAGGGCGATGAACACCCGCACGCTGTAGCTGAATTTATCCAGCGCCCACAGGCGCCGCAAAGACTGACGAAACGAGGTCGAGGACATGAAGTGCGAAGGCCTTCCGAGGCGATGCCGCTAAATTGAGCCAGTAATGACGCCGACGCAATGGCGGCGATCACATCTGACAGCAAAAAGTGTTCCTTGATCGCCCGCTACCCCTTGTAGGAGCTGCCGAAGGCTGCGATCTTTTGATCCTGTTTTTTAAGATCGAGATCAAAAGATCGCAGCCTTCGGCAGCTCCTACAGGGGGAGTGTTGTTTCGGTCAGGCGTATTGCGCGGCGGCGTAGCCGGAGGCCCAGGCCCACTGGAAGTTGAAGCCGCCCAAGTGGCCGGTGACGTCGAGCACTTCGCCAATGAAATACAGGCCGGGGCTTTTCAGCGATTCCATGGTTTTGGACGACACTTCGCGGGTATCAACGCCACCGAGGGTCACTTCGGCCGTGCGATAACCTTCCGTCCCCGCCGGCACGACTTTCCAACTGCCCAGCTTCTCGGCGATTTCCGCCAGTTCTGCGTGGGTGTACTGCTTCATCGGCTTGGACACAAACCAGTTATCCGCCAGCAGATTGGCCATCTTCTTGGTGAAAATCTCACCCAGCAAAGTTTTCAATTCACTGTTCGGACGCTCGGCCACTTGCTGTTGCAGCCAGCTCGCCGCGTCGTGATCCGGCAGCAGGTTGATCTCCACTGTATCGCCCGATTCCCAGAACGACGAGATCTGCAAAATCGCCGGGCCGCTGAGGCCGCGGTGAGTGAACAGGATGTTTTCGCGAAAGCTCTGATCGTTGCAGCTGACCAGACAATCCACCGACGTCCCGGACAGCTCGGTGCACAACTCCTTGAGCTGATCGGTGATGGTGAACGGCACCAGGCCGGCGCGGGTCGGCAGCAATTCGTGGCCGAATTGCTTGGCCACTTGATAACCAAAACCGGTGGCGCCCAGCGTCGGGATCGACAGGCCGCCGGTAGCGATCACCAGCGACTGGCACTGAACCTGGCCGAGGGTGGTGTCGAGCAGGTAACCGCTCTCTACTTTCTCAATGGTCTGGATCGACGTGTCGAGGTGCAGCTCGACACCGGCCTGATCGCACTCGGTGAGGAGCATTTCGAGGATGTCGCTGGATTTGTTATCGCAGAACAGCTGGCCGAGTTTTTTCTCGTGGTACGGCACGGCGTGTTTGCCGACCATGCCGATGAAATCCCACTGGGTGTAACGCGCCAGTGCGGATTTGCAGAAGTGCGCATTCTGCGAGAGGAAATTGCTCGGCTCGGTGTACATGTTGGTGAAATTGCAGCGGCCACCGCCCGACATCAGGATTTTCTTGCCGGCCTTGTTCGCATGGTCGAGCAGCAACACCTGACGCCCACGCCCGGCGGCGGTCAGTGCACACATCAACCCAGCGGCGCCAGCGCCAATGATCACGACTTCGGTAGAGCGCAAAACGGTGTCCTCACACAATGATCGTTCCCACGCTCTGCGTGGGAATGCCGCCATGGACGCTCTGCGTCCGTTGTTATGTGACGCGGAGCGTCACGGGATGCATTCCCACGCAGAGCGTGGGAACGATCAGGCGTTGTTCTTACAGGATACGTACGCGCAGCGAACGGCCCTTGATCTTGCCGTCGTTCAGGCGCTGCAACGCTTGCATGGCCACGGTGCGGTCTACAGCCACATACGCCTGGAAATCGAAAATCGCGATCTTGCCAACCTGCGCACCCGGAATACCGGCATCACCCGTCAGTGCACCCAGAATGTCGCCCGGACGAACCTTGTCTTTACGGCCAGCACCGATGCACAGCGTGGTCATCGGCGGCTGCAGCGGCGCGAGACCCTGGGACTTGAGGTTATCGACCTGATCCCAGTTCAGCGGCGATTTCTGCAGTTGCTCAATGGCTTGCGCACGGTGCGCTTCACCCGGAGCCACCAGGCTGATCGCGATGCCTTTCTCGCCAGCGCGACCGGTACGGCCGACGCGGTGAATGTGGATTTCCGAATCGCGCGCCAGTTCGACGTTGATCACCATGTCCAGCGCATCGATGTCCAGACCACGAGCGGCAACGTCGGTGGCAACCAATACCGAAGTACTGCGGTTGGCGAACATCGCCAGCACCTGATCGCGATCACGCTGTTCCAGATCGCCGTGCAGGCCGACGGCGGAAATGCCTTTGGCGGTCAGGTGATCAACAGTTTCTTGCACTTGCTGCTTGGTGAAGCAGAACGCCACGCACGACGCCGGGCGGAAGTGGTGCAGGACTTTGGTCACCACGCTCATGCGATCTTCCGGGGAAATCTCGTAGAAGCGCTGCTCGATCTGCGTGTCATCGTGGAACGCTTCGGCTTTCACCGTTTGCGGGTCACGCATGAATTTCGACGCCAGTTGCTTGATGCCCACCGGGTACGTCGCGGAGAACAGCAGGGTCTGACGACGCTCCGGGGTCTTGACGATGATGTCTTCGATGGCGTCGTAGAAGCCCATGTCGAGCATGCGATCGGCTTCGTCGAGGATCAGCGTGTTCAAGCCATCGAGTACCAGCGAACCCTTGCGCAGGTGCTGCTGAATGCGCCCCGGGGTGCCGACGATGATGTGCGCGCCGTGCTCCAGCGAAGCGATCTGCGGGCCGAAGGACACGCCGCCGCACAGGGTCAGGACCTTGATGTTGTCTTCGGCACGGGCCAGACGACGGATTTCCTTGGCGACCTGGTCGGCCAGCTCACGCGTCGGGCAGATCACCAGCGCCTGGCAACCGAAGTAGCGCGGGTTGATCGGGTTCAGCAAACCGATGCCGAACGCGGCGGTTTTGCCGCTGCCGGTCTTGGCCTGAGCGATCAGATCCATCCCTTTGAGGATCACCGGCAAGCTCTGCGCCTGGATCGGCGTCATCTGGGCATAACCGAGGGATTCGAGGTTAGCCAGCATGGCGGCGGACAGCGGCAGAGTATTAAAAGCGGTGGCGATGGTGGTCACGGGACTGGCCTGCAAAACAAAATGTCGCGCAGTGTAGCAGCCCCGTGCCACTTTCCTCGAAAGTTCTGGACGAACAGCGACTAAAACCAGAAGTGAAGGATTTACCTGTGGCGAGGGGGTTTATCTGTGGCGAGGGGATTTATCCCCGTTGGGGTGCGCAGCACCCCCCTATACCTGCCACCTCGGTGCATCAGACCGATCGCATTCAACCTTTTGGGGCTGCTGCGCAACCCAACGGGGATAAATCCCCTCGCCACAAAAGCCAGCATGGAAAATCAGTGTTCAATGTGTTCTTCCGGCCGTTTAGCGCGGCGGCCGTCTTCTTTCGACAGCTGCGAGAAGATCGTCGCGGCCAACATCGCCATGATCCCGACCGTGACAAAGGTCAGCTGGAAGGCACCCAGCACAGTCTCCACACCATCATTACCGACCTCCGCCGTAAACCCGCCAAGCAACGCACCCGCGCAGGCAACACCCAGACTCAACGACAACTGCGCCACCACCGACAGCAAACTGTTGCCGCTACTGGCGCTCGCATCATCCAGATCGATCAACGTCACCGTGTTCATCGCCGTAAATTGCAGCGAGTTGATCGCGCCAAGTACCGCCAGCAGACACAACAGCAACCAGTACGGCGTCTGCTCGCTGACCAGGCCCATGCTCGCCAGCATGATCCCCAGCGCCAGCGTGTTGCCGGTGAGAACGATGCGATAACCAAGCCGCTCAATCAGCGGTCGCGCCACCCACTTGGCGATCATCGCCGCAGCGGCCAGCGGCAGCATGCTCATCCCCGCTTGCGACGGTGAATAACCCAGCGCCACTTGCAGCAGCAACGGCACCAGAAACGGCAACGCGCCGCTGCCCAGACGCGCAAACAGGTTGCCAAGAATGCCGACGGCAAAGGTGCGGGTCTTGAACAGTGACGGCGCGAACAGCGGGTTTTCGATATGCCCGGCACGCAACCAGTACGCCGCCAGACAGGCCATGCCGCCGAACAGCAGCAACATCACGCGCAGGTGCGGCAGATGCAATTCGCCAAGGCCTTCCATGGCGATGGTGATCAGAATCATCGCCGCGCCGAACAGCAGGAAACCCAAGCTATCGAAGCGCGTACGTTCAGTGCCGCGCAGGTCGGGTATGAATTTCCACACTGCGTAGCAACCGATGACGCCGACCGGCAGGTTGATCAGAAAGATCCAGTGCCACGTCAGGTATTCGACCATCCAGCCGCCCATGGTCGGGCCGATCAACGGGCCGAGCAGACCGGGAATGGTGATAAAGCCCATGATCCGCACCAGCTCGGATCGCGGATAAGCGCGCAACACCACCAGTCGCCCGACCGGCAGCATCAACGCACCGCCCAGGCCTTGAATGACGCGAGCGCCGATCAGCATGCTCAGGCTGCTCGACAGCGCACAAAGCAGCGAGCCGAAGCTGAACAGCAGGATCGCACCGAAGAAGATTTTCTTGGTGCCGAAGCGGTCGGCGATCCAGCCTGAGGCGGGGATCAGCAATGCCACGGTGAGCATGTAGGCAATGATCACACCCTGCATGCGCAACGGATCCTCGGCGAGATCGCGAGCCATGGCGGGCAGGGCAGTGTTGAGAATGGTGCCGTCGAGGGACTGCATGAAAAACGCAATGGCCACGACCCACGGCAACCAGCGGGCGGTGATGGCGTCGAGAGGCGGGCGATTGGGCATGGAACCTCTTGTTGTCTGTTTGATGATCGTTCCCACGCTCTGCGTGGGAATGCCTCAACGGACGCTCCGCGTCCGCTTTTGGCAGGGACGCGGAGCGTCCCGGGCTGCATTCCCACGCAGAGCGTGGGAACGATCGCTGTCAGAGAGTTAGCGTAAGTCGGCTAACCAGCGCCCCCGGCAGCAATGCCGACGAGGTATTGCGCTGGCTGTACGTGCTCGCTGACAGCAGCAACTCACGCTCCGCCGTCAGGGCTTCCAGCTGCGAACCCAGCAGGCTGTACGCGCTGTCGTCAAAACGCATGGTGCTCACCGGCGCCTGAATTTCGCCGTTCTCGACCCAGAAGGTCGCAAAACGGGTCATGCCGGTCATGCGCGCCGCCGGTTGATCCGAGTAGTTCAGGTACCACAGGTTGCTGATGTACAGCCCGGTGCCCAACTGCTTGAGGATCTCTGCTTGCGACAGATCCCCCGCCGCCATGTTCAACGCACTCGGCGATTCACCGCCGCTGGCGCCGTTAGCGGCCAAACCATATTCCGCCGCGCTGCGCGAACCAACCAATTGATCGCCTGCCTTGCCTTCGACGATCAGTCGCAAATCGCTGCGCGGATAACCCTCACCGGAAAACGCCGGGCTCAGTGAGTCGCTGACCTTTTCGTCCAGCGACACCAGTGGGCTGAACGCTTGATCGCCGACATACAACTTCTGCAACGGGCTGCTTTTGCTGGCAATCGACTGCGCCGAAAATCCACCCCAGCTCAACATGCCCATGATTTCTTCCAACGCCGCTGGCGCCAGATACGCGCGGTACTGCCCCGGTGCCAAGGTGCGCAACGGCCGACCGAGAAATTCCAGTTGCTCGCGCGC
The DNA here is from genome assembly GCF_049959085.1 of Pseudomonas rustica. Taxonomy (NCBI): domain Bacteria; kingdom Pseudomonadati; phylum Pseudomonadota; class Gammaproteobacteria; order Pseudomonadales; family Pseudomonadaceae; genus Pseudomonas; species Pseudomonas rustica. The sequence continues at coordinate 6,141,761 of NZ_CP188200.1, forward strand.
CTGACCGAAGCGCTTGGCGAACCCTTCGCTGCTCCAGTCATGCCCGGCGTAGCTGGCTTTCACCGCTTCGCCGTTCTCGTGAAACAGGCTGAAGTCGAAGTTAAAGCTATTGGCCTGATGCCAGCCAAACGCCCCCGAAGAACTGGCGAAACCACGGCTGATCGGCCCGGCGGCATAGAAGCCCACCAAGTCGAGACCTTCAGCAGCGGCGCAGATTTCATCGACCACCTGTTCCGTGTCCGGCAACGGATGTTCCTGCACATTCTTGCTCTGCCAGCCGTTGTGATTGAGCAGCAGATACGGATCCTGCGGCAGCAGCGGCAGGGTTTCGCGCAGTTGATGCAGACCTTCGGCGAGGCGTTGCAGATCGCCTTCCTGATCACCGGACAGGGTGACTTGCAGGTCGGCATGACGCCCGTCGTTGATCAGCTTCAGAACGATGTTGGCCTGCTGCACTTGCCCGGCCTGGCGCACCTTGGCGTGGTTGAAACGCACGAACGCCGAGGATTCAGCGGCAAAGCTGAGGGTGAACTGTTCCGGCTCGCGCACGCTGTCGCGCAGCCAATTGACCATGACCTTGAAGGCGTCGGACTGACTCTTCGAAATGCTCATCAGGCGTCTCCCCCAAACACATCAACGTTGCTGAATACGCAGGCCGGCGAAGCGTGGCCGACGCGGATCACCTGATTTGGTTCGCCCTTGCCGCAGTTTGGCGTGCCCAGCACCTTGACGGTGTTGGCGTCGCCGACGGCGCGCAGGCTTTTCCAGAAGTGCGCGGAAATCGCCCGGTAGTTCGGATTTTTCACCACGCCTTTAAGTTCACCGTCTTCGATCAACTGGCCCCATTCGCAGCCGAACTGGAATTTGTTGCGCGCATCGTCGATCGACCACGAACGGTTGGTGCTCATCAAAATGCCGTGCTCGATGCCTTCGATCAGCTTGTTCAACGGCTGATCGCCCGGCTCGATGTTGAGGTTGGCCATGCGGTCGATCGGCGCGCGGTTCCAGCCGCAGGCACGGCTGTTGGCGACGCCGTCCATGCCGGCACGGAATTGCGACAGCGCACCGCCCAATGGACGCAGAAGCAGGCCTTCGCGAATCAAAAATTGTTTGCTGGCTTGGGTGCCGTCGTCGTCATGGCCGTAGCTGGCGAGTTCTTCGGGAATGCCTGGATCGAAGGTTACGTTGAGTAGCTTCGAGCCGTATTGCAGGCTGCCGAAATCGCTAGCCTTGACGAAACTGGTGCCGGCGTAATTGCGTTCATCGCCGAGGATGCGGTCGAGTTCCAGCGGGTGGCCGATCGATTCGTGGATCTGCAGCATCATCTGATCGGGCATCAACAGCAGATCGCGCGGGCCTTGCGGGGTGTTCGGCGCGAGCAGCAATTGCAGGGCCTGATCGGCGACTTGCGGGCCGGCGCCGATCAAGCCGCAGCGGCTGATCACATCAGCGCCGCCCTGTTGGCCGAAGTTTTCGCGGCCGAGGCTGCGGGTCTGGCTGTCGTTGCCGTCGTAGGCGGTGACGTCGAGGCCTGGATAGACGAAGCGCTGGGCTTGGCGCAATTCAGCCCCGGCGCTGCTCAGGTAGATCTGTTCGACGTGAGTAATGCCGATGCTCACCTGCCAATTCACCAGGCGCTCATCCTTTGGCACCGAGGCGGATTCCGCGCCGAGCAGCTCAAAGCATTCGCTCAGGGACGGGAAGGGTTGTTCGAGATTGGGCGAAAAGTAATCAGCGCGATCGCTGGACACTGGCTGATCACGCAGGTCGAGCAAGGCGTGCGGCTTCAGGCGACGGGCCTGAGTTTCGGCGCGTTCAAGCGCAGCTTGCAGGCCTTGTTGCGACAAATCGTTGGTCGCCGCGTAGGCCTCAACGCCGTTGACGCGAACGGTGAGCATAGCGCCTTCGTCACGGCTCAGGCTCGGCGGTTCGGCAACGTTCTTGCGCACCGACAGGTACTGGCCGGACTCGCGTACGTATCGTAGGGAAAAAAACTCAGCGCCCGTGCGCAAGGCAGCGAAGCGCTGCTTGAGCTGGGGGTGGAAATCGAACATTCGGGAACCTCCTTGTCAGGGGGAAGCGGTAAAGCGACGGCGGGGAGGGGGTGAAACGGTTGCGCGAGGTCTAGAGTAGGCCTGCGTGGGGGTAGGATCAAGTGAAGAGGGGGTGTAGGGGGATTTACTGTGCGAGGCAGGAGATCGTTCCCACGCTCTGCGTGGGAACGCCGCCATGGACGCTCTGCGTCCGCTGTGTGACGCAGAGCGTCACGGGATGCATTCCCACGCAGAGCGTGGGAACGATCACTTCAGGCTACTGAGCAGCAGGCGTGATATCACGCATCGGCTTGCCTTTGACCGGTGCATCGCCCGCAACATAGTACGGCGCGGTGCTGCGTGGCAGCGGCTGGCGGCCACGGATCTTGTCGGCGATTTTCTCGGCGATCATGATCGTCGGCGCGTTGAGGTTGCCGGTGGTGATGATCGGCATGATCGAGGCATCGACCACACGCAGGCTCTGCATGCCGTGCACGCGACCTTCGCCATCAACCACAGCCATCTCGTCGGTGCCCATCTTGCACGAGCAGGACGGGTGGAACGCGGTTTCGGCGTGCTCGCGGATGAACTTGTCGAGTTGCTCATCGGTTTGCACTTCGATGCCCGGGCTGATTTCGCGGCCACGGAAAGCGTCCAGCGCAGGCTGCTGCATGATTTCACGGGTCAGGCGGATGCCGTCGCGGAATTCCTGCCAGTCTTGCTCGGTGGCCATGTAGTTGAACAGGATGCTCGGGTGCTGGCGCGGGTCTTTCGACTTGGCCTGGATGCGACCACGGCTCGGCGAACGCATGGAACCCATGTGCGCCTGGAAACCGTGCTCTTTCACACCGTTGCTGCCGTTGTAGTTAATCGCCACCGGCAGGAAGTGGTACTGGATGTTCGGCCATTCGAATTCCGGACGCGAACGGATGAAGCCGCCGGCTTCGAACTGGTTGCTGGCGCCGATGCCGGTGCCGTTGAACAGCCACTCGGCACCGATGGCAGGCTGGTTGTACCAGAGCAGCGACGGGTACAGCGACACCGGTTGGGTGCACGCGTATTGCAGGTACAGTTCAAGGTGGTCCTGCAGGTTTTCACCGACGCCTGGCAGGTCGTGAACCACCGGGATGTCGAGCGACTTCAGTAGTTCGGCCGGGCCGACACCGGAGCGCTGCAGAATCTGCGGCGAAGCGATGGCGCCGGAGCACAGCAGCACTTCTTTGCGCGCTTTGACTTCAACGCGCTCCTCAGCCGAACCGACCAGATAACGCACGCCAACCGCACGCTTGCCTTCGAACAGAATCTTGTCGGTCAGGGCGTGGGTGACGATGGTCAGGGTCGAACGCTTTTTCGCGGTGTCGAGGTAGCCACGGGCGGTGGAAGCACGACGGCCGTTCGGCGTCACGGTGCGGTCCATCGGGCCGAAGCCTTCCTGTTGATAACCGTTCAAGTCTTCGGTGCGCGGGTAACCGGCTTGTACGCCGGCTTCAATCATGGCGTGGAACAACGGGTTGTTGCCAGCCTTCGGCGTGGTCACGCTGACCGGGCCTTCGCCACCGTGGTAATCGTTCGGGCCGATGTCGCGGGTTTCGGCCTTGCGGAAGTACGGCAGGCAGTCGAGGTACGACCAGTTTTCCAGGCCCGGCAGTTTCGCCCAGCCGTCGTAGTCCATCGCGTTGCCGCGGATGTAGCACATGCCGTTGATCAGCGAAGAACCGCCGAGGCCTTTGCCGCGACCGCATTCCATCCGGCGACCGTCCATGTGAGGCTCGGCGTCGGTTTCGTAAGCCCAGTTGTAACGACGACCTTGCAGCGGGAACGCCAGAGCAGCCGGCATTTGCGTGCGGAAGTCGAGACGGTAGTCAGGGCCGCCTGCTTCGAGCAGCAGAACGGTGACGCCGGCGTCTTCAGTTAGACGGGTCGCCAGGGTGTTACCGGCCGAGCCGGCACCGATGATGATGTAATCGAATTCTTGGGACATTGAATGCACCCTCTTTGAAGTTGGTCAGGTCAAGATCGCCGGGACGCTGCAAAACCTAAGCAGAGGAGGAAACTCCCTGTGGAGAAGATCCTCTGTGGTGAGGGGATTTATCCCCGACCGGCTGCGCAGCAGTCGTAAAGTCAGCGACTGGGTTCTGTCTGGAGAATTGCAGTGTCTGGAGGGGGCTGCGTTGCAGCCCAGCGGGGATGAATCCCCTCGCCACAAAGGCCCCATCCAGACTCTGTGTCAGATCAGAACACCGAGACGTAATCGCCCAGCTCGACCTGTACCGATTTGATGCGGGTGAAGTTGTTCAGCGAGCTGATGCCGTTTTCACGGCCAACACCCGACTGCTTGTAGCCGCCGACCGGCATTTTTGCGTCGGACTCGCCCCAGGCGTTGATCCAGCAGATACCCGCTTCCAGTTGATGAATCACGCGGTGGGCGCGGTTCAGGTCTTTGGTGACGATACCGGCGGCCAGGCCGAAGTCGGTGTCGTTGGCGCGGCGGATCACTTCTTCTTCGGTTTCGTAGGAGAGGATCGCCATCACCGGGCCAAAGATTTCTTCACGAACGATGGTCATGTCGTCGGTGCAGTCGGTGAACACGGTCGGCGCGACGAATGCGCCTTTGGCGAATTCGCCGTCGGTCAGACGCTCGCCGCCGCACAGTACGCGGGCGCCTTGCTCTTTACCCTTGGCGATGTAGCCGAGCACGCTTTCCATGTGCGCGAAGCTGACCAGCGGGCCGAAGTTGGTGTTCTCGTCTTCCGGGTTGCCGATGCGGATGCGTGCAACGCGTTCAACGATCTTGGCTTCGAAAGCGGCTTTCAGGTGCGCCGGAACGAACACGCGAGTGCCGTTGGTGCAGACCTGACCGGAGCTGTAGAAGTTGGCCATCATCGCGGTGTCGGCAGCGCGATCGAGATCGGCGTCGTCGCAGATGATCAGCGGGGACTTGCCGCCCAGTTCCATGGTCACGTCTTTCAGCGACGAAGCCGAAGCGCTGGCCATTACCTTCTTGCCAGTGTCGGTGCCGCCGGTGAAGGAGATTTTTTCGATGCGCGGGTGCTCGGTCAGCCAGGTGCCGACTTCACGGCCGCTGCCGGTCAGGACGTTGAACACGCCGTTTGGCAGACCGGCTTCGGTGAAGATCTCGGCCAGTTTCAGGGTGGTCAGCGAGGTGACTTCGCTTGGCTTGAAGATCATCGCGTTACCGGCAGCCAGGGCTGGAGCGGATTTCCACAGCGCGATCTGGATCGGGTAGTTCCACGCGCCGATACCGGCGACAACGCCCAGCGGCTCGCGACGGGTGTAGACGAAAGAAGTGTCGCGCAGTGGAATCTGCTCGCCTTCGATCGCCGGCACCAGGCCTGCGTAGTATTCCAGCACGTCAGCGCCGGTAACGATGTCGACGTACTTGGTTTCGGAGAAGGATTTACCGGTGTCCAGGGTTTCCAGCGCGGCCAGCTCATCGTTGCGCTCGCGCAGGATGTCGACGGCACGGCGCAGGATGCGCGAACGCTCCATGGCAGTCATCGCGGCCCAGATTTTCTGGCCCTTTTCAGCGGCGACTACAGCGCGCTCGACGTCTTCCTTGGTCGCACGTTGCACCTGTGCGAGGACTTCACCGTTAGCCGGGTTGATGGCTTCGAAGGTGGCATCGCTGCCGGCGTCCGAGTACGCGCCATCGATGTAAAGTTTTTGCAGTTCGAAACGGGCCATAGTGTCCTCGCAAGTGCATTAGTGGTTGGCGTTGACCACCGCGGTGAGGCTGCGGTGGCAGTGAGGGGCCGAGCGTTTTCTGTGTGCTCTAGCTCACCTTCTTGGCCAATTGGAAATCCATGTATTCGTAAGCGATCTGTTGCGCCTGCGCCGTGTCGAAAGCATCTCCCGACAGCGCGCCGCGCAACCACAAACCGTCAATCAACGCTGCCAGGCCACGCGCTGCGGTGCGCGCATCTTCGAGCGGCAACACACGGCGGAACTCGCAGCACAGGTTGGAATACAGACGGTGATCGTTGATCCGCTGCAACCTGTGCAAAGACGGCTGGTGCATGCTGGTGGCCCAGAAGGCCAGCCAGGTTTTCATTGCCGGGCCGTTGACCTGGCTGGCGTCGAAGTTGCCTTCGATGATCACCTGCAGATGCGCCCGTGGGCTGTCATCTGCCAGCGCTTGGCGGCGCAGGGTGACGTTCTCGCTGAGGACGCTCATCAGATACCGCATCGTGGCGGCAATCAGGCCGTTCTTGTCCTGAAAGTAATGACTGATGATGCCATTCGAGACACCGGCCAAACGGGCGATCAGCGCAATGCTGGCGTCCCCCATTCCGACCTGATCGACCGCCTGCAAAGTGGCTTCGATCAGCTGTTGGCGGCGGATGGGTTGCATACCGACCTTGGGCATCTTGCACATCTCCTTAGGCCTTCCGAGGGGCGATCAACGCTCATCGGATTGAGGGCCAGTCTATTTTGTTTTGATTGAACGTTCAATCAACAAAGAATAAGATCTGCGACAAATCGTCGCTGCTTACAGATTTTTCCCACATGTGAATGGCGCAAAAACTGACATCCAAAACCGCTCGAACCCTATACGCCACGGCGCTCTCAGGGTTCGGGCTTTTTTCGGGGTGTCTTTATATCACCCGTCGGTCGGCTGCCAACTAACCGATTAGTCGGGTGCCGTGTTGCCTTGTGTTCTTCTCTCGCACTGCCTGGAGCATTTGTGCCATGAGTTCTGCCTCGCTAATAAAGACCCCGCCCGAGAAGGTGACGGTCAACGGTTGGGTGTTTTACACCTCTACCGCGCTGATTCTGTTGTTGACCGCCATTCTGATTATCGCCCCGCAAGAGGCCGGCAGACTGTTGGGTATCGCTCAGGCCTGGTTGTCGCGCAGCTTCGGCTGGTACTACATGGTGGTGATCGCCGCTTATCTGGTCTTTGTCGTCGGTCTGGCGTTTTCCTCGTACGGCAAACTCAAACTGGGCAGCAAGGACGACACCCCGGATTTCAGTTACGGCGCCTGGGCGGGGATGCTGTTCTCGTCGGGTATCGGTATTTCGCTGCTGTACTTCGGCGCGTCCGAGCCGCTGGATCACTATTTCAATCCGCCGGAAGGCGCTTCGGCCACCAACATGGCCGCGCGTCAGGCGGTGCAACTGACCTTCCTGCACTGGGGCCTGCACGGCTGGGCGATCTACGCACTGGTCGGTCTGGCCGTAGCCTATTTTGCTTACCGTCATAACCAGCCGCTGGCACTGCGTTCGGCGCTGTATCCGCTGGTCGGCGAGCGTTGGGTCAAAGGCGCGGCCGGTCACGCGGTTGACGGCTTCGGCATGTTCGTAACGCTGCTGGGCCTGGTGACGAACCTGGGGATTGGTTCGCTGCAAGTGTCGTCGGGCCTGGAAAACCTGTTCGGCATGGAACACAGCAACACCAACCTGTTGATCGTGATCATCGTGATGAGCACCGTGGCGACCATCGCTGCGGTGTCCGGCGTGGAAAACGGCATTCGTCGTCTGTCCAACCTGAACATCGTGCTGTTCAGTGGTCTGCTGATTTTCGTGCTGTTGTTCGGCCCGACCTTGCACCTGCTCAACGGCTTCGTGCAGAACATTGGCGATTACCTCAACGGCATCGTGCTGAAAACTTTCGACCTGTATGTGTACGAAGGCAGTGCCGAGAAAACCGAACGCTGGATGGGCCTGTGGACACTGTTCTACTGGGCCTGGTGGATTTCCTGGGCGCCATTCGTCGGCATGTTCATCGCGCGTATTTCCCGTGGTCGCACCGTGCGTGAACTGGTGGCTGGCGTACTGCTGATTCCGCTGGGCTTCACTTTGGCCTGGCTGTCGATCTTCGGTAACTCGGCGCTGGATCTGGTGATCAACCAAGGGGCGGTGGAGCTCGGCAAGACGGCGCTGGAACAGCCGTCGATGGCGATCTACCAAATGCTTGAGCATTACCCGGCGTCGAAAATCGTCATCGGTGTGTCGATCTTTGTTGGCTTCGTGCTGTTCCTGACCCCGGCCGACTCTGGCGCGGTGATGATGGCGAACCTGTCCTGCAAGGGCGGCAACGTCGATGAAGATGCGCCGCACTGGCTGCGGATTTTCTGGTCGGCCGTGATCACCCTGGTGACCATCGGCCTGCTGTTCGCCGGTAACTTCGAAGCCATGCAAACCATGGTGGTGCTGGCCGGTCTGCCGTTCTCGGTGGTGTTGGTGTTCTTCATGTTTGGCCTGCACAAGGCGATGCGCCAGGACGTGCAGATCGAACAGGAGCAAGCGCAACTGGCAGAGCGCGGTCGTCGCGGTTTCAGCGAGCGTCTGACGCAACTTGATCTGCAGCCAAGCCAATCGGTGGTGCAGCGTTTCATGGACAAACAAGTCAGCCCGGCGCTGGAAGACGCCACCGCGCAGATGCGTGCGCAGGGTCTGACAGTGCAGACGCTGCTGGGTAAATCCAAGCGTTGCATGGGTGTGCGTGTCGAGATGGAAGAGGGTAACCCTTTTGTCTACGAAGTAAGTCTGGATGGTTATCTGGCGACCCCGACTGAATCGGCGCAGTCCGATGAAGCACGCCAGCGTTACTACCGCGCTGAAGTGTATTTGCACAACGGCAGCCAGGATTACGACCTGATGGGCTTCACGCAGGATCAGATCACGCGGGATGTGCTCGATCAGTTTGAAAGCCATCGGCAGCTCCTTGGCCGGGTGTATAGCTAAACCGCTAAAACAAAAGGGGCTCGATTGAGCCCCTTTTGCATGATCGTTCCCACGCTCCGCGTGGGAATGCATCAATGGACGCTCCGCGTCCGCTGTTGTGGGACGCGGAGCGTCCCGGGCTGCATTCCCACGCAGAGCGTGGGAACGATCACGCCGCGATCCTCTCGCGGCGTTGTTGTCTCCGGGGTTCTTACCCCAGGTTCTTGCCCAGCAACGCGTGATACAGCTCGCTGTCGCCCAGGATCCCCACCACATGATTGTTATCGTGCAGCACCAGTTTGTTGCCGGTCTGATAACGAATCTGCAGCGCGTCACGCATACCGATGTTCGAATCCACCAGCGTTGGCTTACGCTCCAGCCCTTCCACCGCTTGCCCCGGCGCCCAGTTCTGCAAATTCAGCACCGAACCGTTCTGCCGCGCACCCTTGATGGTGTTGCCCTCAGCCAGATCCAGCCACGAATCACCGCCCGGATCCAGACACACCGAACCATTGATGCGTTTGCAGTTGTCCAGCGTGCGCATCAGGCTGCGGCCGCACAGCACGTTGAGCGGATTGGTGTGCGCGACAAACGTGCGCACATAGTCGTCCGCCGGGTTGAGCACGATCTCTTCCGGCACGCTGTACTGGATGATCCGGCCGTCTTTCATGATCGCGATGCGGCTGCCGAGTTTCAGTGCTTCATCAAGGTCGTGACTCACGAACACGATGGTCTTGCTCAACTTGCGTTGCAGCTCCAACAACTCATCCTGCAGACCCTGACGGATCAACGGGTCGAGTGCCGAGAACGGTTCGTCCATCAGCAAAATATCGGCGTCCATCGCCAGTGCGCGCGCCAGACCAACACGTTGCTGCATACCACCAGAGAGTTCGTCAGGCTTCTTGTTGCGCCATTGCGTCAGGCCGACCAGTTCGAGTTTGTCGTCGACCAGTTTGCGCCGTTCTTTCTCCGGACGACCCTGCATTTCCAGACCGAAACTGATGTTCTCGCGCACCGTCAGCCACGGCATCAGCGCGAACTTCTGAAAGACCATGGCGATGCGTTGGGTGCGCATCATTTTCAGTTCGGCCGGGGTGCAGGAAGCGATGTCGATCTGCTTGCCTTCATGCTCGACGAACAGCTTGCCGCGACTCACGGTGTTGAGGCCGTTGATGCAGCGCAGCAGGCTCGACTTGCCCGAACCGGACAGGCCCATCAGCACGCAGATTTCGCCCTTGTTGACGTCCAGCGTGGCTTTTTCCACGCCGACGATTTGCCCGGTTTTCTTCAGGATCTCGTTGCGGGTCATGCCCTGATCGAGCAGCTTGAGCGCCTCGCGTGGATCCTTGGAGAAGATTACGTCTACGTCTTCGAAGCGAATTATGCTCATGCGTCACCCCCTACTTTGGCGTCGGGTTGTTTGCAGATACGGTCGAGCATGATCGCCAGCAGTACGATCGCCAGGCCTGCTTCGAAGCCCAGGGCGATATCAGCAGTGTTCAGTGCGTTGACCACCGGTTTGCCGAGTCCGTCGGCGCCTACCAGTGCGGCGATCACCACCATCGACAGCGACAGCATGATGCACTGGGTGATGCCGGCAGCGATGCTCGGCATGGCGTGAGGCAGTTCGATCCGTGAGAGCAATTGGCGACGCGAGCAGCCGAAGGCTTTGCCGGCGTCCATCAGTTCTTGCGGGACATCGCGGATGCCCAGGTAGGTCAGGCGGATCGGCGCAGCGATGGCGAACACCACCGTGGAGATCAGGCCCGGCACCACACCCAGCCCGAAGAGGGTCAGGGTAGGAATGAGGTAAACGAAGGTCGGTACGGTCTGCATCAGATCGAGTACCGGACGCATTAACGTGTAGAACATCGGTTTGTGCGCGGCGACGATGCCCAACGGCACGCCGATGACCACGCAGACCAGGGTCGCGAACAGCACCTGGGCGAGGGTTTCCATGGTCTCCTGCCAGTACCCCAGATTGAGGATCAGCAGAAAGGAAGCGATGACGAAAACGGTCAATCCCCATTTGCGCTGGATGAAGTGCGCGAGCAGGGCGATGAGGCCGATCAAGACAAAAGGGTTGAACCAGGTGAGCGCAAACGTCACGCCGTGGATCATCGTTTCCAGTGTCACGGCGATTGCGTCGAAGGTGTTGGCGCCGTGTTGCGTCAACCATTCAACGAAGCCCGCGATGTACTGGCCTAAAGGTATTTTCTGATCAATCAGCATGGTAGTGAACGTCCGCATGCGAGGAAATAAACAGCCCGAGGGAGCAAGCTCCCCCGGCATAAGCGATTACTGATTCAGCTTGGCTTTCACGGCCTCCAGGCCAGGTTTACCGTCAATGGTGGTCACGCCAGCGAGCCAGGTATCGAGCACCTGTGGATTCTTTTTCAGCCAGGCCTTGGCGGCCGCGTCAGGCTTCATCTTGTCGTCGAGGATGTTGCCCATCAGTTCGCTTTCCATGTCGACGTTGAACTCCAGGTTTTTCAGCAACTGACCGACGTTGCTGCATTCCTCGGCGTAACCCTTGCGGGTGTTGGTCGCCACGGTTGCCGCACCGAAATCGGGGCCGAAGAAATCATCGCCACCGGTCAGGTATTGAATCTTGAAGCGCTTGTTCATCGGGTGCGGCGCCCAGCCGAGGAAGACCACGGCGGTGTCGCGTTTTTGCGCGCGATCAACCTGCGAGAGCATGCCCGCTTCCGACGATTCGACGACTTTGAAGCCGGCGCTTTTCAGGCCGAAAGCGTCCTTGTCGATCATGCTCTGGATCAGACGGTTGCCGTCGTTGCCAGGCTCGATCCCGTAGATCTTGCCGTCGAGTTCTTTCTTGAATTTGGCGATGTCGGCGAAGTCGTGCAGACCTTTGTCATACAGGGCTTGCGGCACGGCGAGGGTGTACTTGGCGCCCTTGAGGTTGGTGCGCACGGTTTCCACGGTACCGGCGTCGCGGTAGGCCTTGATGTCGTTCTCCATGGTCGGCATCCAGTTACCGAGGAACACGTCCATGTTCTTGCCGTCCGCCAGCGACTTGTAGGTCACGGGCACGGAGATCATGGTGGTCTTGGTCTTGTAGCCGAGGGCGTTGAGAACAACGGAAGTGGTCGCGGTGGTCGCGGTGATGTCAGTCCAGCCGACATCGGAGAAATTCACGGTACTGCACTGCGCCGGTTCTGCAGCTTGCGCCAGTAACGGCAGACTCAGCATGGCGGCCAATAACAACGACGGGGAACCTTTCATGGATGGACTCCTTGGTGTTTTTTTTGGCAGTGTTCCGACTGTGGACCACCGCACTTATAGGTTGCGGTTGGATGGCGTTCTGGAGACAGCTCTACCACGGCGCCTTGCAATCGAGTCATAACGATCATGTACCAGTGAAAATCTGACGCCTACAGGGGGGGTCGTATCCAGTACAGGGATGGTCGTATCTAGTGTCGGTGACGTCGTTTACAGCTTTTTTCTGCCCCGATCAGCCATCTGAACCGCACAAAAACGGTGAAAACCGGGGCGAAAACGGCGCGGCGCTGGTGGACATGAGTGCGTCGGTGCCAGACGCCGTGCGTTCCGACAAAAGCCTGATGATGCGGGCATTCTGGCGGATCGCAGCTTGAGCGTAGCAGCTCCGCCAGCGGGCGCTTTTGCGTCCCGGACCGGCATCCTCAGGAGCTCTGCAGCAATGGCTATCAGCGTTTTCGACCTGTTCAAAATCGGCATCGGCCCGTCCAGTTCCCACACCGTCGGGCCGATGCGCGCGGCGGCGTTGTTTGTCGAGTCGCTGCGGGGCAAGCATCAGTTGGAACAGGTGCGGCGGATCGAGGTGCAACTGTTCGGTTCGCTGTCGGCCACCGGTATCGGTCACGGCAGCGACAACGCGGTGATCATGGGTTTGATGGGTGAGTGGCCGGACGCAATCGACCCGGCGCAGATTGGCCCGCGCATTCAGGCACTGCGTGAAACTCACACGCTTTTATTGGATGGTCGTTTATCGGTGCCGTTTGTCTGGGCGCGAGACATGCGTCTGATCGATGAAAACCTGCCGTTCCATCCCAATGCCATGACGATTGTTGCCGAAGGCGATCACGGTGAATTGCATCGCGACACCTACTATTCGGTTGGCGGCGGTTTTGTCGTGGATGAAGCGCAGGCTTCCAGCGGTGTCGTCGATCTGGATCGCACTGAGTTGCCTTATGACTTTTCCAGCGCGGTTGAGCTGCTGGATCTGTGCAAGAAGAACAACCTGCGCGTCGCTGAATTGATGATGGCTAACGAAAAGGTCTGGCGCAGTGAAGAAGAAATTCGCGCCGGCCTGATGAAGCTATGGCGGGCGATGCAGGATTGCGTCGAGCAGGGACTGAAACACGAAGGCATCCTGCCCGGCGGTTTGAATGTGCGGCGGCGTGCGGCGAAGTTACATCGCAGTCTGCAGGAATTGGGTAAGCCTAATGTAATCGGCTCAACGTTGAGCGCGATGGAGTGGGTCAACCTGTTTGCGCTGGCGGTGAATGAAGAGAACGCAGCAGGCGGGCGAATGGTGACGGCGCCGACCAATGGCGCGGCGGGGATCATTCCGGCGGTGCTGCACTACTTTATGAAGTTCAGCGAAGCGGTGACGGACGCCAACGTGGTCGACTACTTCCTGAGTGCGGCGGCGGTGGGGATTCTGTGCAAGAAGAATGCTTCGATCTCGGGTGCCGAAGTCGGCTGTCAGGGCGAAGTGGGTTCGGCGTGCGCAATGGCGGCGGCGGGGCTGGCGGAGATTCTCGGTGCTACGCCGGAGCAGTTGTGCAACGCGGCGGAGATTGGCCTGGAACACAACCTTGGGCTGACCTGCGATCCGGTCGGCGGCCTGGTGCAAGTGCCGTGTATTGAGCGCAATGCGATTGCGGCGGTGAAGGCGATCAATGCGGCGCAAATGGCGTTGCGTGGCGATGGTCAGCACTTTATTTCGCTGGATCGGGTGATCCGCACCATGCGCGATACCGGGGCCGACATGCATGACAAATATAAAGAGACCTCGCGGGGTGGGTTGGCGGTTAGTGCGGTTGAGTGCTGAGTCAGCTCCACCGAGTTGAATTCTTCGCGAGCAGGCTCGCTCCCACATTGGAACCCTGGTGTTCACACATTTTGTGTTCACTGAAGATCTACTGTGGGAGTGAGCCTGCTCGCGAAGGCGCCAGACCAGTCAAAACTGCTCAGCAAGTGAACACACCCAATCAAACACGCCACCTTTTAGCGCGTCGCAATCAGATAAGCGCCTTTCTCAGCCACACCGCCCAACCACCACCCCTACCGCCCGTCACCCGTGCCTGTGGTGACACTCCGATACAAATGCGCTCAGCCCTGTTCCCACAAGTGCTACCGATTTGCTCACGATCCTTTGCGCAGGGCTATCACCCGCCCTGATGGCACTTCGAAACACCTTCCTTCGCACGGCTTGTATAGACACTTCAGCAGGTCGTTTTCAGGAGTTATTGAACGGCCATCCAACTTTAGGCATGGCAATTGCTCTGTCATAACAAAGCCCGTCTCCCACGCGAGAACGATGGCCATAACAAGAGCCTCCGCCTGAGGCCATCACCCGCTTTGTGTGAGGAGATACCGCGATGACGTCGTTCAACTCCGGGGCCCAACCCCAGAACCGTGCGCCTCAATCCATCGGCTTTCTGCTGCTGGACAATTTCACGCTGATTTCTCTGGCCTCCGCAGTAGAACCCCTGCGCATGGCCAACCAATTGTCCGGTCGCGAGCTGTATCGCTGGAGCACCCTCACCGTCGATGGCGGCCAGGTGTGGGCCAGTGACGGTCTGCAAATCACCCCAGACGCCTCCATGCACAAAGCCCCGCCACTGGACACCATCATTGTCTGCGGCGGCATCGGCATTCAACGCACCGTTACCCGTGAACACGTCTCGTGGCTGCAAAGCCAGGCGCGTCAGTCCAAGCGCCTCGGCGCCGTGTGCACTGGCAGTTGGGCACTGGCTTGCGCCGGGTTGCTCGACGGTTTCGATTGCAGCGTGCACTGGGAATGTCTGGCGGCGATGCAGGAAGCTTTTCCGCGCGTGGCCATGAGCACCCGTTTGTTCACCCTCGACCGTAACCGTTTCACCAGCTCCGGCGGCACCGCGCCGCTGGACATGATGCTGCACCTGATCAGCCGCGATCACGGCCGTGAACTGTCCGCCGCGATCTCGGAAATGTTCGTCTACGAACGCATCCGTAACGAACAGGATCACCAGCGCGTGCCGCTCAAGCACATGCTCGGCACCAATCAGCCGAAACTGCAGGAAATCGTTGCGCTGATGGAAGCCAATCTGGAAGAGCCAATCGATCTGGATGAATTGGCGGTGTACGTGGCCGTGTCGCGTCGACAGCTGGAGCGGCTGTTCCAGAAATACCTGCACTGCTCGCCGTCGCGTTACTACTTGAAGCTACGCCTGATCCGCGCCCGGCAACTGCTCAAGCAGACGCCGATGTCGATCATCGAAGTGGCGTCGGTGTGTGGTTTCGTCTCGACGCCGCACTTCTCCAAGTGCTATCGCGAATACTTCGGCATTCCGCCGCGTGACGAGCGCGTAGGTTCCAACACCACCCAACAAGTGGCGATGCTGCCGCTGCCGCAAGCGATTGTGATGTCGCCGCTGTCGGGGCCGATGTCGGCGTTGAGTCAGGCGCGCAATGAATCGACGTTTGCCAGCGTAAGGCTGTAGACCGAGTCATCGTTCTTCGCGAGCAGGCTCGCTCCCACATTGGAATGCATTCCTACTGTGGGAGCGAGCCTGCTCGCGAATGGATTTATCAGGCGCTATGGCTTTGCTGGAAATCGGCGAGTGCTGGCAACAACTGCTTGTCGATCGCCTGCCGCACTGCCGGCTGAATACTGGCGCCGCTGGTGTACATGTCCTTGACCATCTTGCGCAGTTCAAACGCGCGAACATTATCCAGACCCCGCACCGCGCACTCGCAGGCCTGCTCGGCTGTTGAACCGCTCGGCACCTGAAAACCCAAGGCCTTGAGCTGTCCCAACAGGTCTTCCTGGTCAATCAAATCGGCGTACATCATCACGCAAATCCTTCTGTGGCAACGGAGGTCTTGGCTTGATTCTGTAAGGCCGGGACGGGGACGGCAAGGGCGTTTTGTCTGTGTGGCTGCGACGACTATGAACAGGTCGTTTTCGGCTAATTCGACAGACAGGGGAGTGGGCACACTGGCGCAAGCTCGCTTCACGAAGGTTTGGTCACCCTCGCACGGCAGCTCCTCAACAGTAGCTTGAGCCCCGATCCGGTCACGGCTGGTATTGGGGCTTTTTTTGGACTGGTGAAAAGCAAAAGATCGCAGCCTTCGGCAGCTCCTACATTGGAATGCGTTTCTCTGTAGGAGCTGCCGAAGGCTGCGATCTTTTTACGGTCTAACGCTGCAACACGAGAATCCGCGACAACAACTCATCCCGGTCGATATAGCAGCCCTGAAAATGCCGCGCCCCGGTGGCCGGGTCAAAAGCATTGCGCGCATGCAACGTGCGGCGATTATCAAAGCACCACAGCTCGCCCGGATTCAGCCGCTGCATCAACCGAAACCGTGGCTCGCGGGTCATCGCGATAAATCGTCGATACGCCCGATACAACAGCGGCATCTGCTCCACCGACGTATCAAACGCCCCGCGCAAGAAGTTCGCCATGCGAATCTCCGCCACGCGCCCCAGCGCATCCAAAGCAATGATCGGCGCGAGGCAGCGATAGTCGCTGTGCCGATCCTTATTACGAAACTCCACGGGGATCTCACACAGGGCCTGAAACGACGCCGGGTCTTCACTGCGCAACGCATCGGCAATCGCAAATCCGTCGACAAAAATACTCTCGCCACCCTCGGCGTCATTCACCAGGCAATGCAGAAATTGCAGCCCCGGTTGCAACTCGCGCGTCGGCAGGTCCGTGTGCAATGGCAGGTTGAAAGCGGTGTAGGCATTGCTGTCGGCATCGGCTTTGGATTGCACGTTGAACAACACGCCGAAATTGCTCTCGCGGATGAATGAAATCCGCTGGGCGATGAGCTTCAGCGAACCGGGTTCGGTGGGCACGCCGCGTACTTGGGTCAGGCCGATGTCGCGAATGGCGAGCAGCCATTGCAGCAGAGCGGCGTTGTCGTTCATCAGCGCCGCGTACTCGAACACCGGCAACTGCAAATCGCTGTGCCACAGGTAGGGCTTGGGTTTGGCTTCGAGGCGTTCCGCGCGGGACTCATCGTCGTAGGCGTGAGCGCGTAGCCAGCCCGGATCGAAACGGCTGAGGTGGCCGTCCTGCCAATCGATGCGTAAGCAGCCATCGGTGTCGATGTGTGAGGCGGCAGGTTTCAGGTCTATGGCGGCATCGACGATCTCGAAAACCTGTTCGCGCGTAACGTTGTAAACGCATTGCTGACACGGGCAATTGTCCCGTAACCAGACATGGTGAAACGGGCTGACGCGGCCGTCAGCCCACTCGATGGCAACACGATCCGCCAGACTCTGCACGCCGCTTAGCGCGCTGATCAACGGATAAGTACGGAAGTCGGCAACAGCGGCAGCGGTGTTCATGGCGGCTCCTTGCGATCGATGGAATTACCTTGCAGGCGGCAGCGCAATCACGCGGCCGATGTAAGCGGGAGCGGGCAGGTCTTTCTGCTCAGTGACGATGGCTTGCAGACGGCTCAAGGTGTTGGCGCTGAACGGTGCCGAACGTGGGCCGGCGAGGTCGACGTGGAGGAGCATTTGCTCGTTGCCGGCCAGTTCCTGACCGTCACCGACCTTGTGCAGGCTGTGATAGAGGTGCAGGCGTTTGCTGTCGTGGCCGATGATTTGCGTGCGCACTTCAACCTCGGTATCGAGCTTCACTTCGTGCAGATAGTTAAGGTGCAGTTCGAGGGTGAACAGCGAGTGGCCGCTGGCTTCGCGGTTGTTGCTGTCCATGCCGAGGCGATCCATCAGGGCATCGGTGGCGTAGCTGAAAATCAGCAGGTAGAAGGCATCGCGCAGGTGGCCGTTGTAGTCGACCCAGTCGGGGATGATTTTGGTTTGGTAGGTGATGAGGTCGGGCATGTTTTCTCCTGGCGCGATCGTTCCCACGCTCTGCGTGGGAACGCCTCCTGTGACGCTCTGCGTCACGCTTCTGGGACGCGGAGCGTCCCGGGCTGCATTCCCACGCAGAGCGTGGGAACGATCATTTAACGGCCTATTCGCTGAAACTCATCCCGTGCTTTTCCTTGGTGGTTTTCACCGCCTCCAGCACCGCCAGCAAGCAATCATCACGATAACGCTCCAGCGCCGAAATGCTGTGCCGACCGAGCTGATCACTGGTGCCATCGACCACATCATCAATCAGCTTGTCAGTCAGTTCCGGCGCCGGCAGATACGTCCACGGCAACTGCAACGCCGGGCCGAATTGCGACATGAAGTGGCGCATGCCCGCATCGCCGCCGGCCAAGGTGTAAGTCAGGAAAGTCCCCATAAACGACCAGCGCAATCCAGCGCCAAAACGGATCGCATCGTCGATCTCGCCCGTGGTCGCGACACCGTCGTTAACCAGGTGCAATGCCTCACGCCACAGCGCTTCGAGCAAGCGATCGGCGATGAATCCTGGCACTTCCTTGCGCACATGCAACGGGCGCATGCCGAGGGATTCGTAGACTTTCATCGCCGCTTGCACGGCTTCCGGCGCGGTGTTTTTGCCACCAACCACTTCCACCAGCGGCAACAGATAAACCGGGTTGAACGGGTGGCCGACCACGCAGCGCTCAGGGTGTGTCGAGCTCTCGTAGAACTCGCTCGGGAGCAGGCCTGATGTACTCGAACCAATCAACGCATTCGGCTTGGCCGCTGCGCTGATTTTGCTGTGCAGATCGAGTTTCAGCTCCAGCCGTTCCGGAGCGCTTTCCTGAATGAAATCGGCATCGCGCACGCATTCTTCGATGGTCGCGACAAAGCGCAGACGATCCTGCGAAGCACCCGATGCCAGTCCGTTTTTCTCCAGCGCACCCCAGGCATTGGCGACGCGTTTGCGCAGCGCCGCTTCAGCGCCGGGCGCCGGATCCCAGGCCACGACGTCGAGGCCATGGGCGAGGGCACGGGCGACCCAGCCACTGCCGATGACACCGCTGCCCAGCGCGGCGAAGGTTTTGATTTCGGTGATAAAGCTCATAGGAATTTTCCCGTGGAAAGTAATCCCTGTAGGAGCTGCCGAAGGCTGCGATCTTTTGATCTTGATCTAAAAAAACAAGATCAAAAGATCGCAGCCTTCGGCAGCTCCTACAGGTGAAATTGGGGGACTGTGAGAGCCCCATTTTTTGGCTGAGGCTTAGCCGCGCTGGGTCAGGCCCATCTTCTTGCGGCCTTCCGCCGGGGTCAGAACGCGGGCGCCGAGGCGGCTGAGGATTTCGCTGGCGCGTTCGACCAATTGGCCGTTGGTCGCCAGCACGCCTTTGTCCAGCCACAGGTTGTCTTCCAGCCCGACCCGCACGTTGCCGCCAAGCAGCACCGCTTGCGCCGCCATCGGCATCTGCATCCGGCCAATGCCGAACCCGGCCCACACTGCATCGGCGGGCAAGTTATCGACCATGGCTTTCATCGTCGTGGTATCCGCCGGCGCGCCCCATGGAATGCCCAGGCACAGCTGGAACAGCGGGTTATCCAGCAAGCCTTCTTTGATCATCTGCTTGGCAAACCACAGATGCCCGGTGTCGAAAATTTCCAGCTCGGCCTTCACGCCCAGCTCGGTAATGCGCTTGGCGCCGGCGCGCAGTTGCGCCGGAGTGGACACGTAAATGGTGTCGCCATCGCCAAAATTCAGGGTGCCGCAATCGAGGGTGCAGATTTCCGGGAGCAATTCTTCTACGTGCGCCAGTCGGGTCAACGGGCCGACCAGATCGGTGTTCGGGCCAAACTCCATCGGGTTCTCGCCCGCGCCGATTTCCAGGTCGCCGCCCATGCCGGCGGTGAGGTTGACGATGATGTCGACGTCGGCCTCGCGGATGCGCTCCATCACTTCGCGGTACAGCGCGACGTCGCGGCTGAACTTGCCGGTTTGCGGATCACGCACGTGGCAGTGCACGACGGTGGCGCCAGCCTTGGCGGCTTCAACGGCCGCCGCAGCGATTTGTTTCGGGGTGACCGGCACATGAGGACTTCTGGCGGTCGTGTCGCCAGCACCGGTGAGTGCGCAGGTGATGATGACGTCGTGGTTCATGGTGCGGTTTCCTTCAGGCGTGATGGGTCTGTCCGCAGCCCTTTTCGGGGCTGCGAAGCGTGGTTCAGTCCTCTCTCCGGTCAGGGAGAGGGGCTTTAAATTGAGAGGGTTATTTGCTGGTCAGCTGGAGATTTTCAGCCGCCGGTTTGCCATCGAACGTGGTCACACCGTCGAGCCAGCGCTGCTTGTCTTCCGGGTGATCCTTGAGCCATTGCTTGGCGGATTCGAAAGCATCTTTGTGATCGAGCAGCGGCTGCATCATCCGGCTCTCGTCTTCGGCGGTGTAGGTCAGATTGCTCAGCAAGCGACCGATGTTCGGGCATTGCTCGGCGTATTTCGGCGCGGTCACCGTCCACACCGTCGCCATGCCTTCGTTCGGGCCGAGCGCGTCTTCACTGCCGGTGAGATAGGTCATCTTCACGTTGACGTTCATCGGGTGCGGCGCCCAGCCGAAGAACACCACGGCCTCTTTGCGGCGCACGGCGCGATCGACGGCGGCGAGCATGCCGGCCTCGCTCGACTCGACTAACTGGAACTTGCCGAGGCCGAACTGGTTCTTGGCGATCATTGCCTTGATCTGCGTATTGGCGCCTGAGCCTGGCTCGATGCCGTAAATCTTGCCGCCGAGTTCCTTTTCAAACTTGGCGATGTCGGCAAAGGTTTTCAGGCCTTTATCTGCCAGATAGGTTGGCACCGCGAGGGTGGCGCGGGCGTCCTTCAGGCTCGGTGCTTCAAGGACTTTGACCTGATTGGCGTCGACAAACGGCGTAATGGTCTGCGTCATCAACGGGTTCCAGTAACCGAGGAACAAGTCCAGACGCTGATCGCGAATCCCGGCGAAGATGATTTGCTGGGACGCGCTGGTTTGTTTGGTGTTGTAGCCGAGGCCGTCGAGCAATACCTGGGTCATCGCACTGGTGGCGATCACGTCGGTCCAGTTCACCACGCCCATGCGCACGTTCTGGCATGACGCAGGTTCGGCCGCCATGACGCTGGCGCTCAAGAAAGCGGTACCGCTGAGTGCAAGAACACAGCTGCTGATCAGTCGTTTCATGTCGGGTTCCTCGGCAGGTCGTTATTGTGGTTCCCGGCATCTGATGCGCCGGTGATGCAAAGTTACGCAGCAATGCGCCCGTGAAAGCGCACTACGGCGACGGGCATTTGCACTGTAGCGACCTGCACGCTTGAACGCTGACGACAATCGGCGTATCAACGATCCACGCTCCCCTCCCTCTCGTTACCCGCGAATCGAGTGCGCACATGTCTCAGGATTTCTATTTCTTGCTGATGCCGGGCTTCTCCGCCATCGGCTTTATCTCCGCCATCGAACCGCTGCGCGTGGCCAACCGCTTTCGTGGCGAGCTGTACCGCTGGCACGTACTCAGCGCTGATGGCGGGGCGGTGCTGGCGAGTAACGGTATGTCGGTTAACGCCGATGCCGCGCTGGAACCCCTGAAGAAAGGTGCGACGTTGTTGGTGGTGGCCGGGTTTGAGCCGCTGAAGTTCGCCACGCCTACGCTGGAGCATTGGCTGCGCCGACTGGATAACGACGGCGTGACCCTCGGCGCCATCGATACGGGCAGCTTTGTCCTTGCCGAAGCGGGCCTGCTCGAAGGCCATCGTTTGACCCTGCACTGGGAAGCCATCGACGCGTTCAAGGAATCTTATCCACAGCTCAGCGTGACGCAGGAGTTGTTCGAAATCGATCGTCGACGCATCACCTCGGCGGGCGGCACCGCGTCCATCGATCTGATGCTCGATCTGATCGCCCAGGCCCATGGGCCCCAGCTGGCGATTCAGGTCAGTGAGCAGTTTGTGCTGGGGCGCATTCGTCCGCGCAAAGACCACCAGCGCATGGAAGTGGCTACGCGTTATGGCATCAATAACAAGAAATTAGTGCAGGTGATTGGCGAGATGGAGCAGCACAGCGAACCGCCGCTGACCACGCTGCAATTGGCGGAATCGATCAAAGTCACGCGGCGGCAACTGGAGCGGTTGTTTCGGCTGCATCTGAACGATACGCCGAGTAACTTTTACCTGCGATTGCGCCTGGAAAAGGCCCGGCAGTTGCTGCGTCAGACCGACATGAGCGTGCTCGAAGTCAGCATCGCCTGCGGGTTTGAATCACCGTCGTATTTCACACGTAGCTATCGCGCCAAATTTGCCCGCTGCCCCCGCGAAGACCGGCGTACCGCCCAAGCCTGAAATCAAAAGATCGCAGCCTTCGGCAGCTCCTACAGTTGATTGCATTCCAATGTAGGAGCTGCCGAAGGCTGCGATCTTTTGATCTTACTTTTTCACCAACGCCGAACACGCCGCTTTATAAGCCTCATGCTGATACTTGTTCAGCGTCCCCGGCAGCTCGAAATTATGCTTCTTCGCCTGCGCATTAATCGTCTGCGGCGACAGCAGCGTCACCTCACACCCGTCGAGCAACTGCAAAATCCCTTCAATCTTGAACGTCGTCGGCCCACCGGCAAACTCACCCTTCTTGCTGCGCTTCTTGATCGCAATCCGGTCAACCGAATTCTCACGCACAAACGACGCCACTTGCGCCGCGAACAACTTCACGTTCGCCGCTTCGTCATCCTCTTCGAGAGCGATTTTCTTGGTGGCGAGGGGGACGTGGCTCAGGACCGAACCGTCGAGAGCGGCCACGGCGATAATCGCTTCGCTGCCTTTGATTTCAATGCCGCAGATGTTCATGTGATTACCTAGATTGGCTATAGAAGCGCAGCTTACAGCTCAGACACTCACTCCTGCCCAATCGACTCCAAAAACTCCGACCGCTCATCACTCATCCGCGCCACGCAATCATTCTGCGCGATGGTAAAAGCCTTGCTCCCCGCCGTAGCCGGGAATGCCTCAACCGCGCAATCCGCATCCCGCGTCTTCAACCACTGCTGTTGAGCAGTTTTGAGTTTGGCGGTGATATCCGCCAGTTGCGTGGCGTTTTTGCCGTATGCGGTCTGCATGCGTTCGTTGAGGCTGGCGTAGTTGTCTTTGAGCAGGTCTTCGGCGGTGGTGCGGCTGTAGGTCGAGCATTCCAGGGTCTGGACGTCGTTTTCGACTGCGTCGCACGGGTTGTTGTCGGACTCTTCGGCGGCGTGTACGCCGGTCGCAATCAGTGCCAGGGCCAGGAAGATCGATTTCATTGTTGTCGCCGCTCTAATCCAGTGGTGTTTGCAAGATGCCGGTGATTCTGGCTCAAGCGTGCGGGCTTGGAAAGGTGGCCGGTCGGGGCGGCGGATGACCCTTTGTCGCGGATTGACGCTTTCGGCAATTCCCCTGTCGTTTTTGCACCCGGTCGCCCCTGCACCGAGGCATATGCTGGCCCCAAAGCGCCGGCAGACGATTCGGCGCATGAATCGCCAATAAGGGGACGCCTGATGAGCCCAGCCGAATTACACGCCGACAGCATCGTTATCGACGGTCTGATCATTGCCAAATGGAACCGCGAGCTGTTTGAAGACATGCGCAAGGGCGGTCTGACGGCAGCCAACTGCACTGTGTCGGTGTGGGAAGGCTTTCAGGCGACCGTGAACAATATTGCCGCCAGCCAGAAACTGATCCGCGACAACAGCGACCTGGTGATGCCGGTGCGCACCACCGCCGACATCCGCAAAGCCAAGGAGCAGGGCAAGACCGGCATCCTCTTCGGCTTCCAGAATGCCCACGCCTTTGAAGACCAGATCGGCTATGTCGAGGTGTTCAAGCAGCTCGGCGTTGGCATCGTGCAGATGTGCTACAACACCCAGAATCTGGTTGGCACCGGTTGCTATGAGCGTGACGGCGGCCTTTCGGGTTTCGGTCGCGAGATCGTCGCCGAGATGAACCGCGTTGGCGTCATGTGCGACCTGTCTCACGTCGGTTCCAAGACGTCTGAAGAAGTCATCCTCGAATCGAAAAAACCGGTCTGCTATTCCCACTGCCTGCCGTCGGGTCTCAAAGAGCATCCGCGCAACAAGTCCGATGAAGAACTGAAGTTCATTGCTGACCACGGCGGTTTTGTCGGTGTGACCATGTTCGCGCCGTTCCTCGCCAAGGGCATCGATTCGACCATCGACGACTACGCCGAAGCGATCGAGTACGTGATGAACATCGTCGGCGAAGACGCCATCGGCATCGGCACCGATTTCACCCAGGGTCACGGCCAGGACTTCTTCGAATACCTGACCCACGACAAGGGCTACGCCCGCCGTCTGACCAGCTTCGGCAAGATCATCAACCCGCTGGGCATCCGCACCGTCGGCGAGTTCCCGAACCTGACCGAAACCCTGCTCAAGCGCGGCCATACTGAGCGCGTGGTGCGCAAGATCATGGGCGAAAACTGGGTCAACGTCTTGAAAGACGTCTGGGGCGAGTAACGCTGACTCAAGACCGCCGCCGCACTGCCCCTCTCCTGTGGGAGAGGACTGGGGTGAGGGCAGCGGTCACCACTGAATCCACTATTTTTTCTGGAGTTAACTTTCCATGGCCAAGATCGCCCCGCAATTGCCAATCGAAGTCGACAGCGAGACCGGTGTCTGGACCTCCGACGCCCTGCCGATGCTCTACGTGCCACGGCATTTCTTCGTCAATAACCACATGGGCATCGAAGAAGTCTTGGGCGCCGACGCCTACGCCGAAATCCTCTACAAGGCCGGCTACAAATCCGCCTGGCACTGGTGCGAAAAAGAAGCTGAATGCCACGGCCTGGAAGGCGTCGCCGTATTCGAGCACTACATGAAACGCCTGTCGCAACGCGGCTGGGGCCTGTTCAAGATTCAGGACATCGACCTCGACAAAGGCACTGCCAGCGTCAAGCTCGAACACTCGGCATTCGTCTACGTCTACGGCAAGGTCGGGCGCAAGGTCGATTACATGTTCACCGGTTGGTTTGCCGGTGCGATGGATCAGATTCTTGAAGCCCGCGGCAGCAAGATTCGCACGGTTGCCGAGCAAGTTTACGGTGGCTCCGAAGAAGGCCACGAAGACGGCTTGTTCACCGTCAAGCCGTTGTAAGTCGAGGAACCCGCCATGGCTTTCGAAGCAATGTTCCAGCCGATCCAGATCGGCAAACTGACCATCCGCAACCGCGTGCTCAGCACCGCGCACGCTGAGGTCTACGCAACGGACGGCGGCATGACCACCGACCGCTACGTCAAATACTACGAAGAGAAAGCCAAGGGTGGCATCGGCCTGGCGATTTGCGGCGGTTCTTCCAGTGTCGCCATCGACAGCCCGCAAGGCTGGTGGAAATCGGTGAACCTGGCGGACGACCGGATCATTCCGCACTTCCAGAATCTGGCGGACGCGATGCACAAGCATGGCGCCAAGATCATGATTCAGATTACCCACATGGGCCGTCGTTCGCGCTGGGATGGCGAGCACTGGCCGACCCTGTTGTCGCCGTCGGGCATCCGCGAACCGGTGCACCGCGCGACCTGCAAAACCATCGAGCCGGAAGAAATCTGGCGGGTGATCGGCAACTACGCCACCGCTGCCGCGCGGGCCAAGGCCGGTGGTCTCGACGGTGTCGAACTGTCCGCCGTGCACCAGCACATGATCGACCAGTTCTGGAGCCCGCGCGTCAACAAACGTACGGACGAGTGGGGCGGCAGCTTCGAGAACCGCATGCGTTTCGGCCTCGAAGTGCTCAAGGCTGTGCGCAAGGAAGTCGGCGACGATTTCTGCGTCGGCATCCGTCTGTGCGGTGACGAATTCCACCCGGACGGTTTGTCCCACGAGGACATGAAACAGATCGCCAAGTATTACGACGACACCGGCATGCTCGATTTCATCGGTGTGGTCGGTTCGGGTTGCGACACCCACAACACCCTGGCCAACGTTATCCCCAACATGAGTTATCCACCGGAGCCGTTTCTGCACCTGGCTGCGGGCATCAAAGAAGTGGTGAAGGCGCCGGTTTTGCACGCGCAGAACATCAAGGATCCGAACCAGGCGACGCGCATTCTCGAAGGTGGTTACGTCGACATGGTCGGCATGACCCGCGCGCACATTGCTGACCCGCACCTGATCGCCAAGATCAAAATGGGTCAGATCGATCAGATCAAGCAGTGCGTCGGCGCCAACTATTGCATCGACCGTCAGTATCAAGGTCTGGACGTGCTGTGCATCCAGAACGCCGCGACCTCCCGTGAATACATGGGCGTGCCGCACATCATCGAAAAATCCACCGGCGTCAAACGCAAAGTGGTTGTCGTCGGTGCCGGGCCTGCGGGGATGGAAGCCGCTCGCGTGTCGGCAGAACGTGGCCATGACGTGACCTTGTTCGAGAAGAAAGAATTTATCGGCGGGCAGATCACCACGGCATCGAAAGCGCCGCAGCGCGACCAGATCGCCGGCATCACCCGCTGGTTCCAGCTGGAACTGGCGCGGTTGAAAGTCGACCTGCGTCTGGGCACGGCAGCTGACGTTGCGACCATCATGGATTTGCGTCCGGACGTGGTGGTGCTGGCGGTGGGCGGTCATCCGTTCCTGGAGCAGAACGAACACTGGGGCGCCGCTGAAGGTTTGGTCGTCAGCAGCTGGGACGTGCTGGATGGCAAGGTCGCGCCGGGCAAGAACGTGCTGGTGTACGACACCATTTGCGAGTTCACCGGGATGTCGGTTGCCGACTTCCTTGCTGACAAGGGCAGCCAGGTCGAGATCGTCACCGACGACATCAAACCGGGCGTGGCCATCGGCGGTACGTCGTTCCCGACCTACTACCGCAGCATGTACCCGAAAGAAGTGATCATGACCGGCGACATGATGCTGGAGAAGGTCTACCGCGAAGGCGACAAACTGATCGCGGTGCTGGAGAACGAATACACCGGCGCCAAAGAGGAGCGGGTGGTCGATCAGGTGGTGGTGGAGAACGGCGTGCGCCCCGACGAAGAGTTGTATTACGGGCTCAAGGACGGTTCGCGCAACAAGGGCCAGATCGATATCGATGCCTTGTTCGCGATCAAACCGCAGCCTTCGTTGAGCACCACGGGCGACGGTTACTTGCTGTTCCGCATCGGCGACTGCGTGGCGCAGCGCAACACCCACGCCGCCATCTATGACGCGTTGCGGTTGTGCAAAGACTTCTAAGGACTTGCACCAAACCCCTGTGGGAGCGAGCCTGCTCGCGAATGCATTCTGTCAGTTGACGATGATGTCGAATGACCCACCGCTTTCGCGAGCAGGCTCGCTCCCACAGTAATGCAGACCGTGTTTCTCCAGGTTGTACTGGTGGGAGCTTCACCATGTTGAACACCCTTCTTCCAATCCTGTTGTTCGCAGCTCTGGGCCTTGGTGTCCTCGGCGCGTTGCGGCGGGTGGCCATGTGGCGTCGGGGCCGGGCCTCGAAGGTCGACCTGATCGGCGGCCTGCTCGCCATGCCCAAGCGTTACATGGTCGATTTGCACCATGTCGTCGCGCGGGACAAGTACATCGCCAACACCCACGTGGCCACGGCCGGCGGTGCGGTGGCGTCGATTGTGCTGGCGCTGCTGGTGCACGGTTTCGGCCTGCATAACCGCATTCTCGGTTACGCCTTGCTGCTGATGACGGCGGTGATGTTCGTCGGCGCGATCTTCGTTTATCTGCGTCGGCGCAACCCGCCCGCGCGGCTGTCGAAAGGCCCGTGGATGCGCCTGCCGAAAAGCTTGCTGGCATTCTCGGCGTCGTTCTTTCTGCTGACTCTGCCGGTGGCTGGAATTCTGCCGGAGAACTTCGGTGGCTGGGTACTCGCGGTCATCTTGGGAATTGGTGTGCTGTGGGGCGTGTCGGAACTGTTCTTCGGCATGACTTGGGGCGGGCCGATGAAACACGCCTTTGCCGGTGCTTTGCATTTGGCTTGGCACCGTCGCGCTGAGCGTTTTGGCGGCGGTCGTTCCACGGGCCTGAAACCTTTGGATCTCAATGATCCGTCAGCGCCGTTGGGTGTTGAGAAACCCGTAGATTTCACCTGGAATCAGTTGCTCGGTTTTGACGCCTGCGTGCAATGCGGCAAGTGCGAAGCCGCATGCCCGGCCTTCGCCGCCGGCCAGCCACTGAACCCGAAAAAACTGATTCAAGACATGGTCGTCGGCCTTGCTGGCGGCACCGATGCGAAATTCGCCGGCAGCCCGTATCCCGGCAAACCCATTGGCGAACACAGCGGTAATCCGCATCAACCGATCGTCAACGGTCTGGTCGACGCCGAAACCCTGTGGTCGTGCACCACATGCCGCGCCTGCGTCGAGGAATGCCCGATGATGATCGAGCACGTCGACGCCATCGTCGACATGCGCCGCCATCTGACCCTGGAAAAAGGCGCGACCCCGAACAAGGGCGCCGAAGTCCTCGAAAATCTGATCGCCACCGACAACCCCGGCGGTTTCGCCCCGGGGGGGCGGATGAACTGGGCGGCGGATCTGAACCTCAATCTGCTCAGCGAAAAGAAATCCACCGACGTGCTGTTCTGGGTCGGCGACGGCGCGTTCGACATGCGCAATCAACGCACTTTGCGCGCGTTCGTCAAAGTGCTGAAAGCGGCGAAAATCGACTTCGCCGTACTCGGTCTTGAAGAGCGTGACAGCGGCGACGTAGCGCGCCGTTTGGGCGATGAAGCAACCTTCCAGTTGCTCGCCAAACGCAACATCCAGACCCTGGGCAAATACAGCTTCAACCGCATCGTCACTTGCGATCCGCACAGTTTCCATGTGCTGAAAAACGAGTACGGCGCGTTCGACGGCAACTACCTGGTGCAGCACCACAGCACCTACATGGCGGAAATCATTCAGGCCGGCGCACTCAATCTCGGTCAGCACAAAGGCAACAGCGTGACCTATCACGATCCGTGCTACCTCGGCCGCTACAACGGCGAGTACGAGGCGCCGCGTGAAGTGCTGCGTGCGCTCGGCATCGAAGTCAAAGAGATGCAGCGTTCCGGCTTCCGCTCACGCTGCTGCGGCGGTGGCGGCGGGGCGCCGATCACTGACATTCCGGGCAAGCAACGGATTCCCGACATGCGCATGGAGGACATCCGCGAGACCGGCGCCGAACTGGTGGCCGTGGGTTGTCCACAATGCACGGCGATGCTCGAAGGCGTGGTCGAACCGCGTCCGCTGATCAAGGACATTGCCGAACTGGTGGCTGACGCGCTGCTCGAAGACGCCGCGCCAAGCAAGCCTGCCACCCCGGCCAAACGTGAACCTGCGGAGGCCCACTGATGAGCGATATTATCCGCCGCGACCCGCGCGCCGAATGGATTGCGCGTAACCGCCTGCACCCGCTGCACGCGGCGATGCAACCGGCGCAGCACAGCTGGATGGGGCCGAACGGCGTCATCCGCAAGAACCTGCACGGCATGGGGTTTATCGGCCCCAACGGCATCAAACGCATCGATCGCAGCGGCGCGCAGCAGGGCGGGGCGGTCAAACGTTCCGCTGCTGTGGAAGTGCAATTGCCGCTGCATCAAGTGCCGGCCCCGGCGTTTTACATCAGCGTGGTGCCGGACATGGTCGGTGGCCGCTTGAGTAGCCATGACCGCGATTTGCTCGGCCTCGCCCATCAACTGGCCGGCAAGGACGGTGCGGTGTTGGCGGTGGTTTTTGGTGAACATAAGGAAAACGCGTTCGCTACTGCTGGCGTGGATCGTTTGTTGGTGCTCGAAGGTGAAGCCTTCAGCGGTTATGCACCGGAGCAACGCGTGCAAGGTTTGCGTGCTGTGGATAACCAGTTCAATCCGCGTCACTGGCTGTTACCGGACAGTCGCAGCGGTGGCGGCGAACTCGGTCGACGCTTCGCCGCTGCACTGGGAGAACGCCCGGCGACGCGGGTCTGGCAGGTCAAGGATCAAGAGTGCATCGGCCGCGCCGGTGCTGGCTTGCAGGATCTTGCACGTCCGCTCGCGCGGTTGATTCTGGCGTCGGCGGAATGTGCCGAACCGGTCAGCGAAACCCGTCATGAAGCGTTGCCGGTTGAGTTATCCACAGGCGTCGCGCGCAGCCTGTCGCGGATCGAAGATCTTGGCGCAGTGGCGGTCGACCCCGCAGCGATTCCGATGGCCGAAGCGGAGTTCATTTTCTCCGGCGGTAACGGCGTCAAGGACTGGGCGCTGTTCCACGAAACGGCTGCCGCACTCGGCGCCACCGAAGGCGCATCGCGGGTGGCGGTGGACGATGGCTTTATGGCGAGAGATCGCCAAGTCGGCGCGTCCGGTACTTGGGTCACCGCGCGGGTGTATGTCGCTGTGGGCATCTCCGGGGCGATCCAGCATCTGCAGGGCATTGGCGCCTGCGACAAGGTCGTGGCGATCAACCTCGATCCCGGTTGCGACATGATCAAACGCGCCGACCTCTCGGTGATCGGCGAAAGCGCAGAGATTCTTCAAGCCTTGATCGCGGCGGTGGCGGCTTACCGCAACGACGCCAAGCGCGATGCGGCTTAAGGAAACGCTATGAACACGAACGTTATCAGTCTGGTTTCAATCGGCGCCCACCCGACCTCCGGCCGGCCACGCCGCGCCGAGCAAGATGCCCGCGCTGTGGAGTTGGGCCTGCAACTCGCTGGGGATAACCTGCAAGTGCTGCATGCCGGCGATGTTGCGGAACCGGCGTTGCGCGCCTATCTGGGCATGGGCCTGGAACAGATGCATGTGCTTGAGCAACCGACTGGCGCTGATGCGTTACCGGCGCTGACCGCGTATCTCCGCGATGCCGGTGCGCAAGTGGTGCTGACCGGCAGCCAGGCCGAAACCGGTGAAGGCTCGGGGATGTTGCCGTTTCTGCTCGCCGAAGGTTTGGGCTGGCCGCTGGTGGTCGGGTTGGCGCAGGTGGAGTCGATCAATGATGGATCGGCGTTGGTGCTGCAGGCTTTGCCGCGTGGGCAACGACGTCGCTTGAAGGTGAAACTGCCGTTTCTGGCGACTGTGGATAACGCTGCGCCGAAACCTCGGCAGAGTGCTTACGGCCCGGCGCGACGAGGGGTACTGGAGGCTGACGACGTTGAAGTTATCGATGATGAACTTCTGTCCGTCGCGACCCTGCAACCGGCCAAACCACGGCCAAAACGCCTGAAAGTGATCAAAGCCAAAAGCGGTGCTGACCGGATGAAAGCCGCCACAGCAAAAGCCAGCGGCGGCGGTGGGCAAGTGCTCAAAGGCGTTACCCCACAGGCCGGTGCCGAAGCCATCCTCAAACTCCTCATCGAAGAAGGCGTCGTCCGCTGACCCCCGACACCCCCAAATCTCTGTAGGAGCTGACGAGTGCAACGAGGCTGCGATCTTTTGATCTTGTTTTCAAATACCAACATCAAAAGATCGCAGCCTCGTTGCACTCGTCAGCTCCTACAGGTCAGTGGGGTTTTCCACAGGAATAATGTGGTTTACACACAATCCCTGTTGGTCAGTCTGTGGATAACGTGTTCACCCCTCGCTGCAAGTCATGTCTGCCGTGGCTTGCAGACCGCAGATCAAAAAACAACCAGCCTAAGTTACGGTTTTTACGGGATTTTTCTGCGGGATAACTGCGTAAGTTACCCCCGATCTCTGTTGGCGCTTCTGTGGATAAGATGTTCGCTAACCCCTGAGAGCTATATACAACGCGGCTTTCAGAGAGTTGGTTAATAACTGATCAATTCGCGCTTTTGACTCGATGAATTGCTCGTAGAGCCTGATATTTCGCAGTCTTCAGGGCTTTTCCACAGCAGAGGTAAAGTTACCCCCGATCTCTGTTGGTGCTTCTGTGGATAAGGTGTTTGCCTTCCGCTGAAAGCCAAGAATGGCGTGGCTTGCAGGCTGTTGATCAAAAAGCGATCAATGTGTTTTCAAAACCGTACTTCTGGATAAGTCACGGTTTTTCTTTGCAAATCAGTGGGATATTTTCGAGTCATCCACAGTTGTCCCCATTTGCTGTGGGTGGGTGTGTGGATAACTTGTTTGCGGAAGGCTGGGGGGCTTGGTGGGTATGGGGTGTGGGGTGGTTGATCAGAAATTGTGCAATCAAGGTTTGGGGATGTGGTGAATGTGAGATAGCTATCGCGAGCAGGCTCACTCCTACAGGGGAACGCATTCCACCTGTAGGAGCTGCCGAAGGCTGCGATCTTTTGATCTTGCTCAGCCCTGAACGGGGACGCCTTTGAGGTAAGGCGCAGGCTCGGCCCCAAGGTTGTTCAGCAAGCGCTCGCTGTACCAATCCACGAAGTTGACCACACCAAACTCATAGGTCTTCGAATAAGGCCCAGGCTGATACGCCGTCGAGTTGATCCCGCGCTGGTTCTCTTCAGCCAGACGCCGATCCTGATCATTGGTCGCATCCCACACCTGACGCATGCGATCAACATCGTAATCCACACCCTCAACCGCATCCTTGTGCACGATCCACTTGGTGGTGACCATGGTTTCCTGCGCGCTGATCGGCCACACCGTGAAGACGATGATGTGGTCGCCCATGCAGTGGTTCCAGGAGTGCGGCAGGTGCAGGATGCGCATCGAGCCGAGATCCGGGTTCTTGATGCGGCCCATCAGTTTCGCGCAGCCCTGTTTGCCGTCGAGGGTCATCGACACGGTGCCTTTGAGCAGCGGCATGCGCACGATGCGGTTGCGCAGGCCGAAACTGGCGTGGGCGTAAGGAATCTTCTCGGCTTCCCAGGCTGCGGCGGAGGCGGCGACGTGATCCTTGAACGCCTGATCGGCGCGCGGGTCGGTGACGTCGTCCCATTCCAGCAGGGTTTTCAGCAGTTCCGGGTGCGACGCGTTGCAGTGGTAGCACTCGCGGTTGTTTTCCAGCACCAGTTTCCAGTTCGCTTTTTCCATCAAGGTGGTGGTGATCGCCACCTTGGTGTTCTCCATGTCGTACGGTTCCATGTAATGGTTCAGCGTCGACAGGAAGTCATCAATGGCCGGTGGATTCTCCGCCAGGCTGATAAAGATGTAGCCGCCGGCGGTCTTCACGTTGACTGGTTTGAGGCCGTACTGCTTCATGTCGAAGTCGGCGCCCATTTCGGTGCCGGCGAACAACAGGCGACCGTCCAGCTCGTACGTCCACTGGTGGTAGTGGCAGACCAGTTTGGCGACTTTGCCCTTCTCGCTGGTGCACAGACGCGAGCCACGGTGGCGGCAGACGTTGTGGAACGCATGCACAACGCCTTCGGCGCCACGAATGACGATGATCGGGTTCTTGCCGATCTGCAGGGTCAGATAGTTGCCTTTGGCCGGGATCTCGCAGGTCATGCCGGCAATCAACCACTCTTTCTGGAAGATCTCCTGCATGTCGATATCGAAGAGTCGTTCATCGCTGTAGAACGGTTGTGGCAGCGAAAACGTGCGCTCGCGCTCCTGGAGCATTTGCGCGGTGGCCTTGCGTGCGGGTTCCAGCGGATCGCCCAGGCTGATTTTTGCGGTGACGTCCATCGATGTGATCCTCATGGCCCTCTACGTGGCCGGCGAATGTGGCTAATCAGGGGTGCTGCAAAGTGGCTACGCAAGGTGTAAAGAATCTGTCTTGGTGTTGGGGCGAGTGTGGGCCCGGCGCGGGGCGCAACCTTATCCATGGGCGACATGATGCAATCTGTTCCCGACGCGCAACCCCCGGTGGTTGGGGGCTGGTCGCGATAAGTATGCCGATGTCGCGGATAGGTAAACGGGCGGTTCGCGCTATACGCAGAATCGCCGACATGAGGCCGACAGTCGGCCGTGGAGAACAGCATGTCCAACAGCTTCCTGAATCCGGTCACCACCCAGACCTGGGCCAATGGCCGACACATCGTCCGTTGCGTCAAAGTCATCCAGGAAACCTGGGACGTGCGCACCTTCTGTTTCATGGCCGACCAGCCGATCCTGTTCTTCTTCAAGCCCGGGCAATTCGTGACCCTGGAGCTGGAAATCGAAGGCCAGCCGATCATGCGTTCGTACACGATCTCCAGTTCGCCGTCGGTGCCGTACAGCTTTTCGGTGACGATCAAACGCGTGCCGGGCGGCAAGGTCTCGAACTGGTTGCACGACACGCTGCATGAAGGGCAGGAGTTGGCGGTGCACGGGCCGGTCGGGCTGTTCAACGCCATCGACTTCCCGAGCCCGAAAGTCCTCTATCTCAGCGGCGGCGTCGGTATCACGCCGTGCATGTCGATGGCGCGCTGGTTCTACGACACCAACGCCAACGTCGACATGACCTTTATCCACAGCGCGCGCTCGCCGAAAGACATCATTTACCACCGCGAGCTGGAGCACATGGCGTCGCGGATCGACAACTTCAGCCTGCACCTGATTTGTGAGAAGCACGGCTTGGGTGAGCCGTGGGCCGGTTATCGCGGTTACCTGAACCACAAGATGCTGGAACTGATGGTGCCGGACTTCCTTGAGCGCGAAGTGTTCTGCTGCGGGCCGACGCCGTACATGAATGCGGTCAAGCGCCTGCTGGAAGTGGCCGGTTACGACATGTCGCGTTATCACGAGGAATCGTTCGGCGCCACGCCGCCCGAGGCCCGTGCCGATGCGGTGGAACAGGCGGAGCAGGCGGCGGATGCGCCGGAAATCGATATCGCCGATCTGCATCAGGTCGAGTTCACCTCGTCCGGCAAGAGCATCCGTGTGGCACCGGGCGAGACCGTACATGCGGCGGCGGCCAAGCTTGGGTTGATGATTCCGAAAGCGTGCGGGATGGGGATTTGCGGGACGTGCAAGGTGCTGAAGCTGGGCGGCGAAGTGGAGATGGAGCACAACGGCGGGATTACCGAGGACGACGAGGCCGAAGGGTTTATTTTGTCGTGCTGCAGTGTGCCTAAAGGTGATGTGCGCATCGAGTTCTAACGGAATCCCTGTGTAGGAGCTGCCGAAGGCTGCGATCTTTTGATCTTGTTTTTGAAGATCAAAAGATCGCAGCCTTCGGCAGCTCCTACATGGGTTGTGTTCAGTCGATGAACAGGTCGGGCATCAGGGTTGTGGTGCTGCCCGGTTCAAAGCGGTAATGATCAAATTCAGTCACGCCGCTCTCGCGCAAAATTTCTTCATCAATCAATAGCCGCCCGGTGATCTGCCGATCGCGGCTACCCAGAATCACATGCGCCGCATCCGCCATGATCGCTGGCGTTCGCGCTTGCTTGAACGACTCCCGATTCCCCAACTGAAACTCGATCGCCGCTGTAGCAATCATCGTCTGCGGCCACAGCGAATTGACGCTGATGCCGTAACCGGCAAATTCCTCACTCATCCCCAGCGTCAGCATGCTCATGCCGTACTTGGTCACCGTGTACGGGCTGAACTGCGCGAACCACTTGTTCGCCAGATTCAGCGGTGGCGACAGGTTAAGAATGTGTCCGGCGGATTTCTTCAGATAGGGCAGGGCGGCCTGGCTGCACAGCAACACCGCGCGGGTGTTGATCTGGTGCATCAGGTCGAAGCGTTTGAGCTCGATGTGTTGCACACCAGTGAGTTTGATTGCCCCGGCGTTGTTCACCAGCGCATCGATGCCGCCGAAATGTTCGTTGGCCTGGGCCAGTGCCTGGCGCACGCCATCCTCATCACGCACATCCACCTGCAACGCCAACGCCTTGCCGCCCGCCGCTTCGACTTCAGCGGCGACGCTGTGAATGGTGCCGGGCAATTTCGCGTGGGGTTCGGCGCTCTTCGCCGCAATCACGATATTTGCCCCGTCCCTCGCGGCACGCAGCGCAATCTCACGGCCAATGCCACGGCTGGCGCCGGTGATGAACAGGGTTTTGCCTTGTAACGACATGCCGATGCTCCTGCTTATTGTTATATGAGCGAAGGGCTCGACAGACAATGTAGACCAAGCAGATCAGGGAACGCTGTCTCCGCCATGATCGTTCCCATGCTCCGCGTGGGAATGCAGCCACTGACGCTCCGCGTCATAGCGGTGCTCAGCTTTACGTCTATGGTGAGGCTGGAACGCGGAGCGTCCCGAGAGGCATTCCCACGCGGAGCGTGGGAACGATCAGTGCGGAGGTCGGGCGGACTCAATTTGCTCGTTCCCATGCTCCGCGTGGGAATGCAGCCCGGGACGCTCTGCGTCCATCAATACCAGCACTGAACCTCAATAAGCCCCGGCATTCCCGCGTAGTCCCTGGCACTCGAATAACGCCAATGCTCTGGCAAGTCCACATACCCGCGTTTCACTGGATTGTTGTGGATGTATTCAAGCTTCTGACGCATCACCGATTCGCTGTAGACCATTTCTGCGTGTGAACCTTCATGCCACAACTGGTACACCCGATCCTGCTTATGCGCGCGTTTGCTAAAGCGCAAGCGTTGCAGAGCTTTGTCGGCACCTTTGCTTTGCAGATCATCGATGATTTGTCTCGCGGTGAAAGATTTGAATTGGCTGAGGCATTTACTCAGGTCGGGCGCCTGAGCGACGAAGTGAAGATGATTTTCCAGAATCACGTAGCCGTACAGCTTCAAGTCATGGTGGGTCTGTTGATAACGCCAGCAGTTGAGCAGGTGGTCGACGATGTACGGGCGGATGAATAACGGCAACCACTCCATGATCGTGCAAGTCAGGAAATGCGGTTTGTCGGTTTCAGTAATGGTGTAGCGGCTTCGGCCCATGGGATTCTTCCTTGAATCTTGCGGTGCGACGGGAATGGAACGCGGAGCGTCCCGGGAGGCGTTTCCACGCAGAGCGTGGGAACGATCAGGGTGAGGCGGGGGGGATGATCGCGCTAGAAGAGAAGTCTGGTATTACGGTGGGAAAAGTCATCCTCGGCCGAAGATCGTTCCCACGCTCTGCGTGGGAATGCAGCCATTGACGCTCTGCGTCATAGCGGTGTTTAGCGTCTGGGGGATGGAACGCGGAGCGTCCCGGGAGGCATTCCCACGCGGAGCGTGGGAACGATCAGTGCGCTGGCGTCAGGTCAGGCGGACATGACTTCGCGGATGTCGCGGGCGAGTTCGCGGACGCGTTCTTCTTCGGTGTCCCATGAGCACATGAAGCGTGCGCCGCCCTTGCCGATGAAGGTGTAGAAACGCCAGTTCTTCGCGGTCAGCGCGGCGATGGCCGGTTCCGACAGTTGCAGGAACACGCCGTTGGCCTGCACCGGGAACATCAGTTCGACGCCGGGAATGTCGCTGACCAGTTCCGCGAGTAATTGCGCGCAGTGGTTGGCGTGGCGCGCGTATTTCAGCCAGGCGTCGGTTTCGAGGATGCCGACCCACGGGGCCGAGAGGAAGCGCATTTTCGACGCCAACTGACCGGCCTGTTTGCAGCGGTAGTCGAAGTCTTCCGCCAGTTTGTGGTTGAAGAACAGGATCGCTTCACCCACGGCCATGCCGTTCTTGGTGCCACCAAAGCACAGCACATCGACACCGGCCTTCCAGGTCAGATCCGCTGGCGAGCAGCCGAGGAAGGCGCAGGCGTTGGAGAAGCGCGCGCCGTCCATGTGCAGGTGCAGGCCCAGTTCCTTGCAAGTGGCGCTGATGGCGCGAACTTCTTCCGGGGTGTAGACGCTGCCGACTTCGGTGGCTTGGGTCAGGGTGACCACGCGCGGTTTCGGGTAGTGGATGTCCTGGCGCTTGAGCGCGACTTCGCGGATCGACTGTGGGGTGATCTTGCCGTTTTCAGTGCCGGCGATCAGCAGCTTCGAGCCGTTGGAGAAGAATTCCGGGGCGCCGCATTCGTCGGTTTCGACGTGGGCGGTTTCCGAGCAGATCACGCTGTGGTAACTCTGGCACAGCGACGACAGGGCCAGCGAGTTGGCGGCGGTGCCGTTGAAGGCGAAGAACACTTCGCAGTCGGTTTCAAACAATTGGCGGAAATGGTCGGACGCGCGCGCGGTCCATTCATCGTCGCCATAAGCGCGCTGGTGGCCGTGGTTGGCCTGTTCCATGGCAGCCCAGGCTTCAGGGCAGATACCGGAATAGTTGTCGCTGGCGAATTGTTGGCTCTTGTCGGTCATGGCCGGCTTCCGTGGTCGAGACTCTTGTGAAGGCTCGTGGTCAATGATGGTGCGCACTTTACCGAAGATCTTCCGGGGAGCACACGAGATGTCGCTGTCTGAACATTACAAGGATGCAGGCCGATTATGCACCTGAGAAAACGCGACGGCGCGCTGGATCTGCTCAAGTGGCTGGCGCTGCTGAGCATGTTGCTCGATCACCTGCGATATGTCGGGTTCTCCGCCGATTGGCTGTACGTACCGGGACGATTGGCATTTCCGTGGTTTTGCCTGGCGATGGCGGCGAATCTTTCGCGCGATGGTTCGCGGAAGATGGAATGGCGCTATCTGGGGTGGTTGTTGCTGTTCAGTGCGGTGAGTGAGATTCCGTATCGGTTGTACATTCCGGAGCCGGATACGTTGAATGTGATGCCGACGCTGGCGTTGGGGCTGCTGGTGGCGCGGGGGTGGCAGGATCCATCGGTGATGTCGCGATTGCTCGGTGTTGCTGCACTGGTGCTGGCGATGGTTTTCCCGGAGCGGCTGATGTTCGGGTTCTTCGGTGTTTTGTTGCCGCTGGCGATGCTGCTGGTGTTTCGTCGGCCGTGGTATTTCAGTCTTTTGCCGGGATTGGTATGCCTCGCAGCGAATCAATGGCAAGTGCTTTACGACTCGGCGAGGTTCGGCAGTAGCGTGGCCATTCTCGGTATTGCCACGTGTCTGTTTGCGCCAGTGCTCGGAATGTTCCTGTTGCGACATGAGCGACATCTGCAGCCGCCGCCGATGCGTCGCTGGGCTTACGCCCTTTATCCCGCGCATTTCCTCCTGCTGCTCGCCCTCCGCCAGTTGCTCGCCTAACCCCCTGTAGGAGCTGCCGAAGGCTGCGATCTTTTGATCTTGAAAATCAAAGTCAAAAGATCGCAGCCTTCGGCAGCTCCTACAGGGGGATGCATTCTTTGGGTCATTTCCAGCCATGTCGTAAACGCACCTTTGCGTGGCGTCCGCAGGCATTTGAGCTGTCTGCGCCGGTCATACCATCGGCATCAAAGGGCACTGCCGTGATTGCCGGTGCCTTACCGAGACGAATGGCGCACAGATGCCGCTGGGAGAGACGCGATGTTCAGCAAGCAAGACCAGATCCAGGGTTACGACGATGCACTGCTGGCGGCGATGAATGCCGAGGAGCAACGTCAGGAAGATCACATCGAGCTGATCGCGTCAGAGAACTACACCAGCAAACGCGTGATGGAAGCGCAAGGCAGCGGCCTGACCAACAAATACGCCGAAGGCTATCCGGGCAAGCGTTACTACGGTGGCTGCGAGCATGTGGATAAAGTCGAAGCACTGGCCATCGAACGCGCCAAGCAACTGTTCGGCGCCGATTACGCCAACGTCCAGCCACATTCCGGTTCATCGGCCAATAGCGCTGTTTACCTGGCGTTGATCCAACCGGGCGACACCATTCTCGGCATGAGCCTGGCCCACGGCGGTCACCTGACCCACGGCGCCAAAGTGTCGTCCTCGGGCAAGCTCTACAACGCTGTGCAGTACGGCATCAACACCGACACCGGGCTGATTGATTACGACGAAGTCGAGCGTCTCGCCGTCGAATCCAAGCCGAAAATGATCGTCGCCGGTTTCTCCGCTTACTCGAAGACCCTCGACTTCCCGCGCTTCCGTCAGATCGCTGACAAAGTCGGCGCGCTGCTGTTCGTCGACATGGCCCACGTCGCCGGTCTGGTTGCCGCCGGTCTGTACCCGAACCCGCTGCCGTACGCCGACGTGGTCACCACCACTACGCACAAAACCCTGCGCGGCCCACGTGGCGGGCTGATCCTGGCCAAGTCCAACGAAGAGATCGAGAAGAAGCTCAACGCCGCCGTATTCCCCGGCGCGCAGGGCGGCCCGTTGATGCACGTCATCGCCGGTAAAGCCGTGTGCTTCAAGGAAGCGCTGGAGCCAGGCTTCAAGGCGTATCAGCAACAAGTGATCGACAACGCTCAGGCGATGGCCAGCGTGTTTATCAAACGTGGCTACGATGTAGTGTCCGGCGGTACCGACAACCATTTGTTCCTGGTCAGCCTGATCCGTCAGGGCCTGACCGGTAAAGACGCCGACGCCGCCCTTGGCCGTGCACACATCACCGTCAACAAGAACGCGGTGCCGAACGATCCGCAATCGCCGTTCGTGACCTCGGGCCTGCGCATCGGCACCCCGGCCGTCACTACGCGCGGTTTCAAGGTGACACAGTGCGAAGTGTTGGCGGGCTGGATCTGCGACATCCTCGACAACCTCGGTGATGCCGATGTCGAGGCCAATGTTGCCCAGCAAGTGTCGGCCCTGTGCGCAGACTTCCCGGTTTATCGCTGAGTGTTCTGGAGTAACTGACTATGCAACGCTATTCGGGCTTCGGCCTCTTCAAACACTCCCTTAGCCACCACGAAAACTGGCAGCGCATGTGGCGCACGCCGACGCCGAAAAAGGTCTACGACGTGGTCATCGTCGGCGGCGGCGGGCACGGTCTGGCGACTGCTTACTATCTGGCGAAAGAACACGGCATCACCAACGTCGCCGTGGTCGAAAAGGGCTGGCTGGGCGGCGGTAACACCGCGCGCAACACCACCATCGTGCGCTCCAACTACCTGTGGGACGAGTCGGCGCACCTTTACGAACACGCGATGAAATTGTGGGAAGGCCTGTCGCAGGATCTCAACTACAACGTGATGTTCTCCCAGCGTGGCGTCTACAACCTGTGCCACACCCTGCAGGACATTCGTGATTCCGAGCGTCGGGTCAGTGCCAACCGCCTCAACGGCGTCGATGGCGAACTGCTCAACGCCAAGCAAGTCGCTGACGAGATTCCGTACCTCGACTGCTCGAAAAACACCCGCTACCCGGTAATGGGCGCGACCGTTCAACGTCGCGGCGGCGTCGCCCGTCACGATGCCGTGGCCTGGGGCTTTGCCCGTGCCGCCGACGCCCTCGGTGTCGACTTGATCCAGCAGACCGAAGTGATCGGTTTCCGCAAGGAAAACGGCGTGTGCATCGGTGTTGAAACCAACAAGGGTTTCATCGGCGCCAAACGTGTTGGCGTGGTCACCGCTGGTAACTCCGGGCACATGGCCAAACTCGCCGGTTTCCGTCTGCCGATCGAATCCCACCCGCTGCAAGCGCTGGTGTCCGAGCCGATCAAGCCGATTATCGACAGCGTGATCATGTCCAACGCCGTGCATGGTTACATCAGCCAGTCCGACAAGGGCGACCTGGTGATCGGTGCCGGTATCGACGGCTACAACGGCTACGGCCAGCGCGGTTCGTACCCGGTGATCGAACACACCATTCAGGCCATCGTCGAGATGTTCCCGGTGTTGTCCCGCGTACGCATGAACCGTCAGTGGGGCGGCATCGTCGACACCACCCCGGACGCCTGCCCGATCATTTCGAAAACTCCGGTACCGAACATGTTCTTTAACTGCGGTTGGGGCACCGGTGGCTTCAAGGCCACACCTGGCTCGGGCAACGTGTTTGCCGCGAGTCTGGCCAAGGGTGAAATGCACCCGTTGGCCGCACCTTTCTCCATCGACCGTTTCCACAACGGTGCGTTGATCGATGAACACGGCGCTGCTGCGGTTGCCCACTAACAGGAGAAATCCCCATGTTGCATATCTTCTGTCCTCACTGCGGCGAACTGCGCTCCGAAGAGGAATTCCACGCATCCGGTCAGGCGCACATTCCGCGCCCGCTCGACCCTGGCGCCTGCACCGACGAGGAGTGGGGCGACTACATGTTCTTCCGCGATAACCCGCGCGGTCTGCACCACGAGTTGTGGGATCACGTCGCCGGTTGCCGCCAGTACTTCAACGTCACCCGCGACACCGTGACCTACGAGATTCTCGAAACCTACAAGATCGGCACCAAGCCGCAATTCACCGACAAGGCTGATTCGGCGAAAACAGCCACGACGGCGCTGGGAGAGAAGGTATGAGCCAGACCAATCGCCTGTCCAACGGTGGACGGATCGACCGCAACAAAGTGCTGAGCTTCACCTTCAACGGTCAGAGCTACAAAGGCTTCGAGGGTGACTCGCTGGCCGCCGCGCTGATCGCCAACGGCGTCGACATCATTGGCCGCAGCTTCAAGTATTCGCGTCCTCGCGGGATTTTCGCCGCCGGTGCCGAAGAGCCGAACGCGGTGTTGCAGATCGGCGCGACCGAAGCTACGCAGATCCCCAACGTGCGCGCCACGCAACAGGCGCTGTATCAAGGTCTGGTCGCGACCAGCACCAACGGCTGGCCGAGCGTCAACAACGACATGATGGGCATTCTCGGCAAGGTCGGTGGCAAGCTGATGCCGCCGGGTTTCTACTACAAAACCTTCATGTACCCACAGTCGTTCTGGATGACCTACGAGAAGTACATTCGCAAGGCTGCCGGTCTCGGCCGTTCGCCGACTGAAGTCGATCCGGACACCTACGACTACATGAACCAGCATTGCGACGTGCTGATCGTCGGCGCTGGCCCGGCCGGTCTCGCCGCTGCACTGGCCGCTGCGCGCAGCGGTGCCCGAGTGATTCTTGCCGATGAGCAGGAAGAGTTCGGTGGCAGCCTGCTCGACTCGCGTGAAAGCCTCGACGGCAAACCGGCGATGGAATGGGTCGCCAGCGTCATCACCGAATTGAAGAACACCCCGGACGTGCTGCTGTTGCCGCGCGCCACGGTCAACGGTTACCACGACCACAACTTCCTGACCATTCACGAACGCCTTACCGATCACCTCGGTGACCGTGCGCCGATTGGTCAGGTGCGTCAGCGTATCCACCGTGTTCGCGCCAAGCGTGTCGTGCTGGCGACCGGTGCTTGCGAGCGTCCGCTGGTTTACGGCAACAACGATGTGCCGGGCAACATGCTCGCCGGAGCGGTGTCGACTTACGTACGCCGTTATGGCGTGGCGCCGGGCAAGAAGCTCGTTCTTTCGACCAACAACGATCACGCTTATCGCGTTGCTTTGGATTGGCTCGATGCCAGTCTGCAAGTGGTCGCCATCGCCGATGCGCGCAGCAATCCGCGTGGTGCATTGGTGGAAGAAGCACGCGCCAAAGGCATTCGGATTCTCACTGGCAGCGCCGTGATCGAGACCCGTGGCAGCAAACGCGTCACCGCTGCCCGCGTTGCCGCGATCGATGTCAAAGCCCACGCCGTGACCAGTCCAGGCGAATGGCTTGATTGCGATGTGGTTGCCAGTTCCGGCGGTTACAGCCCTGTCGTCCACCTGGCTTCGCACCTCGGTGGCAAGCCGACCTGGCGTGAAGACATCCTCGGTTTCGTACCGGGCGAAGCACCGCAGAAACGCGTGTGCGTCGGTGGCATCAACGGCGTTTACGGTCTCGGCGATTCCCTCGCTGACGGTTTTGAAGGTGGCGTGCGCGCTGCCAGTGAAGCCGGTTTCGCCGCGGTTGAAGGCACCTTGCCGAAAGCCCTCAGCCGTCATGAAGAACCGACGCTGGCGCTGTTTCAGGTGCCACATGAAAAGAACACCGCACGGGCGCCGAAGCAATTCGTCGACCTGCAGAACGACGTCACCGCTGCTGCTATTGAGCTGGCAACTCGTGAAGGTTTCGAGTCGGTCGAACACGTCAAACGCTACACCGCGCTGGGCTTCGGCACCGATCAGGGCAAGCTCGGCAACGTCAACGGTCTGGCCATCGCGGCCCGTTCGCTGAACGTGACCATCCCGCAGATGGGCACCACGATGTTCCGCCCGAACTACACGCCGGTGACTTTCGGTGCCGTCGCCGGTCGTCACTGCGGGCACATCTTCGAGCCTGTTCGTCACACCGCGCTGCATGCCTGGCATGTGAAAAATGGCGCCGAGTTTGAAGACGTCGGTCAGTGGAAACGCCCATGGTACTTCCCGAAAAACGGTGAAGACCTGCACACCGCCGTGAAGCGCGAATGCAAAGCCGTGCGCGACAGCGTCGGCCTGCTCGACGCCTCGACTCTCGGCAAGATCGACATTCAAGGCCCGGATGCCCGCGAGTTTCTTAACCGCGTGTACACCAACGCCTGGACCAAGCTCGACGTGGGCAAGGCTCGCTACGGTTTGATGTGCAAAGAAGACGGCATGGTCTTCGACGACGGTGTCACGGCGTGCCTGGCCGACAACCATTTCGTCATGACCACCACCACCGGCGGCGCGGCTCGCGTGCTGCAATGGCTGGAGCTTTACCACCAGACCGAATGGCCGGACATGAAGGTTTACTTCACCTCCGTCACCGACCACTGGGCGACCATGACCCTGTCCGGGCCGAACAGCCGCCAGCTGCTCAGCGCCGTGACCGACATTGATCTGAGCAACGAAGCGTTCCCGTTCATGACCTGGAAAGAAGGTCTGGTCGGCGGCGTGCCGGCGCGGGTGTTCCGCATTTCGTTCACCGGTGAGCTGTCGTACGAAGTCAACGTCCAGGCCGACTATGCGATGGGCGTGCTGGAGAAAATCGTCGAGGCCGGCAAGCAGTACAACCTGACCCCG
Organism: Pseudomonas rustica; assembly: GCF_049959085.1. Classification (NCBI taxonomy): domain Bacteria; kingdom Pseudomonadati; phylum Pseudomonadota; class Gammaproteobacteria; order Pseudomonadales; family Pseudomonadaceae; genus Pseudomonas; species Pseudomonas rustica. The sequence continues at coordinate 6,186,072 of NZ_CP188200.1, forward strand.
TACGGCACTGAAACCATGCACGTGCTGCGTGCCGAGAAGGGTTTCATCATCGTTGGTCAGGACACTGACGGTTCGATGACCCCGGACGACTTGAACATGGGCTGGTGCGTGGGTCGCACCAAACCGTTCTCGTGGATTGGCCAGCGTGGCATGAACCGTGAAGACTGCGTGAAGGATCAGCGTAAGCAACTGGTCGGTCTGAAGCCGATCGATCCGAACGTGTGGCTGCCGGAAGGTGCGCAACTGGTGTTCAACACCAAGCAGGCGATCCCGATGACCATGGTTGGCCACGTGACCTCCAGCTACGCGCACAACTCCCTCGGTTATTCGTTTGCCATGGGTGTGGTCAAGGGCGGTCTGAAGCGTCTCGGTGAGCGGGTGTTTGCACCGCTGGCCGATGGCAGCGTGATCGAGGCGGAAATCGTTTCTTCGGTGTTCTTCGATCCGAAGGGTGATCGGCAGAACATCTGACGGCCTCAAGAACTGTGGGCGGGCGGCTATTCGCGAGCAGGCTCGCTCCCACATTCGACCGCGTTCCCCTGTGGGAGCGAGCCTGCTCGCGAAAGCGGCAGATCAGCCACCGCAGGAACCAACAGAATTCAGCAAAGGTGCTTTATGACCACAGCCAACGTGTACCAACAACGCCCAACCACCGGCGCCAAGGCCGAGTCGTCGCTGCAGCATGCCGACCTCGCCAGTCTGGTCGGCAAGGGCCGCAAAAACGCCGGCGTAATCGTGCGTGAAAAGAAACTCCTCGGTCACCTGACCATCCGTGGCGATGGCCACGATGCCGCGTTCGCCGCCGGTGTCCACAAGGCCCTGGGCATCGAACTGCCCGGCGCGCTGAGCGTCATCGTCAAAGGTGAAACCAGCCTGCAATGGATGGGCCCGGACGAGTGGCTGCTGATCGTCCCGAGCGGCGAAGAGTTCGCCGCCGAACAGAAACTGCGTGAAGCGCTGGGCGATTTGCACGTTGCGATCGTCAACGTCAGCGGCGGCCAGCAATTGCTCGAACTGAGCGGGCCGAACGTGCGTCAGGTGCTGATGAAATCGACCAGCTACGACGTGCACCCGAATAATTTTCCGGTGGGTAAAGCGGTCGGCACGGTGTTCGCCAAGTCGCAGCTGATGATTCGGCATACGGCTGAGGACACTTGGGAATTGCTGATTCGTCGCAGTTTTTCGGATTACTGGTGGTTGTGGTTGCAGGATGCATCGGCTGAGTACGGGTTGAGCGTTCAGGCCTGATAGATCAAGAGCCACCCCCTCACCCCAGCCCTCTCCCCCAGGGGGGAGAGGGGGAAAGGGAGCCGATCTCGGGTGTTTTTGCGATCTGCAGTCACCTTCATATTTTCAGGTCGGCGTAGCTCGAAAGAACACCTCGGTCAGTCCCCTCTCCCTCTGGGAGAGGGCTAGGGTGAGGGAAAAACCTGACACCCCGCATAAGAACAGGAGTCACCGCACCATGAGCCGCGCCCCAGACACATGGATTCTGACCGCCGACTGCCCCAGCGTCCTCGGCACCGTGGACGCGGTCACGCGTTTTCTGTTCGAGCAGGGTTGCTACGTCACCGAGCACCATTCGTTCGATGACCGCCTCTCCGGGCGTTTTTTCATCCGCGTGGAATTCCGCCAGCCCGACGGCTTCGACGAGCAATCCTTCCGCGCCGGCTTAGCCGAACGTGGCCAGGCCTTCGGCATGATCTTCGAGCTGACCGCGCCGAACTACCGGCCAAAAGTGGTGATCATGGTTTCCAAGGCCGATCACTGTCTCAACGACTTGCTCTACCGCCAGCGCATCGGCCAATTGTCGATGGACGTCGCGGCGGTGGTCTCCAATCACCCTGACCTCAAGCCGCTGGCCGACTGGCACCAGATTCCCTACTACCATTTCCCCCTCGACCCCAACGACAAGCCGTCGCAGGAGCGTCAGGTGTGGCAGGTGATCGAGGAATCCGGCGCTGAACTGGTGATTCTTGCCCGCTACATGCAGGTGTTGTCGCCGGAGTTGTGCCGCAAGCTCGATGGTAAAGCGATCAATATTCATCACTCGCTGCTGCCGGGTTTCAAGGGCGCCAAGCCGTATCACCAGGCTTATAACAAAGGCGTGAAACTGGTCGGCGCGACGGCGCATTACATCAATAACGATCTGGATGAAGGGCCGATCATTGCCCAGGGTGTCGAGGCGGTGGATCACAGTCATTACCCCGAGGATCTGATCGCCAAGGGGCGCGATATTGAAGGCCTGACGCTGGCGCGGGCAGTGGGGTATCACATTGAGCGGAGGGTGTTTCTCAACGCCAATCGCACGGTTGTTCTTTAAATCGCTAAAAGATCGCAGCCTTCGGCAGCTCCTACAGGAGGGTGCGATTCATGTAGGAGCTGCCGAAGGCTGCGATCTTTTGATTTACCGAGCACTTAACGCGCTGCCTGCCTGGGCAACGCGGTTCCATAAAAACAACAGCGAGGTGAAAGCATGTCTGGCAATCGTGGTGTGGTGTATCTCGGCGCTGGCAAGGTCGAAGTACAGAAAATCGACTATCCGAAAATGCAGGACCCGCGCGGTCGCAAGATCGAGCACGGGGTCATTCTCAAAGTGGTTTCCACCAACATCTGCGGCTCCGACCAACACATGGTGCGCGGCCGTACCACGGCGCAGACCGGTCTGGTGCTGGGCCACGAGATTACCGGCGAGGTGATCGAAAAAGGCTCCGACGTCGAAAACCTGAAAATCGGTGATCTGGTCTCCGTACCGTTCAACGTTGCCTGCGGGCGCTGCCGTTCCTGCAAAGAGCAACACACCGGCGTCTGCCTGACCGTCAACCCGGCCCGTGCCGGCGGCGCTTACGGTTACGTCGACATGGGCGACTGGACCGGCGGCCAGGCCGAATACGTGCTGGTGCCGTACGCCGACTTCAACCTGCTGAAACTGCCGGATCGCGACAAGGCCATGGAGAAAATCCGCGACCTGACCTGCCTCTCCGACATTCTCCCGACCGGTTATCACGGCGCGGTTACTGCCGGCGTCGGCCCGGGCAGCACCGTTTACATCGCCGGCGCTGGCCCGGTCGGTCTGGCCGCTGCCGCTTCTGCACGTCTGCTCGGTGCTGCGGTGGTGATCATCGGCGACGTCAACACCATCCGTTTGGCCCACGCCAAGGCGCAAGGTTTTGAAATCGTCGACCTGTCGAAAGACGCGCCGCTGCACGAACAAATCGCCGCGCTGCTCGGCGAGCCGGAAGTGGATTGCGCGGTGGACTGCGTCGGTTTCGAAGCACGCGGTCACGGCCATGACGGCGCGAAATCGGAAGCCCCGGCCACCGTGCTCAACTCGCTGATGGGCGTGGTGCGTGTTGCCGGCAAAATCGGTATTCCGGGCCTTTACGTCACCGAGGATCCGGGTGCCGTCGACGCCGCCGCGAAAATGGGCAGCCTGAGCATCCGCTTCGGTCTGGGCTGGGCCAAGTCCCACAGCTTCCACACCGGGCAGACCCCAGTGATGAAGTACAACCGCCAACTGATGCAAGCGATCATGTGGGATCGCATCAACATTGCCGAAGTGGTGGGTGTGCAGGTGATCAGTCTGGATCAGGCGCCGGAAGGGTACGGCGAGTTCGATGCGGGCGTGCCGAAGAAGTTTGTGATTGATCCGCATAAGTTGTTCAGTGCGGCGTAAGTAAAAAAAGGGCGACTTTCGGGTCGCCTTTTTTTTAGATCAAAAGATCGCAGCCTTCGGCAGCTCCTACATTGATCCGTGTAGGAGCTGCCGAAGGCTGCGATCTTTTGATCTTAAGCAATCAGAGAGCCGCCAAAGCACCCTGATAAAGAACCGGCCCAGTCGGCTGCCCGGTCGGCGAACCACCCTTAGGCTCCAGACTCACCGCCAACGCAATCGGCTGCCCGATCAAAACCTTCTGCGCCTCGCTCAACTCAACCTTGCCTTTACCCCCCGCCGGAATCACCCCCAGCGAAATCGGTTTGCCATCCGCCGGAATCGCCCACAGTTCCAGACTGCGATCCGCATCAACCGCCGCCAGCGTCAGCGGCTCGACCAGCAAATAATCCTTATGCGCCTCGACCTTCAGCGCCGGTTGCGCACTGGCCGTCAACAGCGTCGCGGTGTACCGAGCATCATCACGGTTGTACAGCGAACCGAGGAACACCAGCACAACAATTGAACAAACCGCCGCCATAACGCGAAGCCAGTTCCAGAACGGACGCTTCTCGGGCACATGCAGCACTTGCGGTTCGATGCGCGCGGTAATGCCTTGCCACACGCGATCGGGCACAGGATGTTCCGGCAGGAATTCGGTAAGGCTCACCAGCGTTTCCTGCCATTGCGCCACTTCCGCTCGCAACGCCGCGTCGTCCAGCAGCAACTGCTCAAACCGTCGCCGCGCAGGCGCCGACATCAGACCGATCGCGTAATCGGCTGCGAGCGCGCGGCGCAGGGCAGGGGGCTGGTAGTTCATGATTCAAGGCACCGGCGCAGGCGTTCCATGCCTCGGCGGATCCACGATTTCACCGAGCCCAGCGGCGCGGCCAAATGTTCGGCGAGTTCCGAGCAGGACAAGCCGTGAAAGTAGGCGACGGTGATCGATTGGCGCTGCATGCCTTCGAGGGTTTCCAGGCAACGGTTGAGGGCGTGAGCCTCACGGGCGCTGCTCAATTGATCGTGGGCCGAGGGGCTTTCGTCCTGCAGGGCGTCCTGTTCGAGGTCGGTCAGCGGCCGGTCGCGGTGTTTGCGCAACTGGTCGATGGCCTGATTGCGAGTGATGTTGATCATCCAGGTCATCGGCGCCGAGAGATGCGATTCGTAGCGCGAGGCGTTGTTCCAGATCCGTACGAAGGCTTCCTGCAACACTTCTTCGGCAAGATCCGCGCGACCCATGAAACGCAGGGCCACGCCATGCAGGCGCGGGCCGACGCTGCGGTACAAGGTTTCGAAGGCGCGCCGATCACCCAGTGAGCACTGGGCCAACAGCTGCCTTAGCTGATCGGTCTCGACGGCGGAAATAACGACTCTCCAGGCAATGGATGGGCGACGAGGGCTAGACTCGGGCTGTTCACAGGCTAGTTCAGCGACAGCGGTTGTGCCATTCATCGCGACAATTCCAGGGTTTCACGATTCATATACGTGAGACGGGGGAAAATGGATGCTCTGCACCGGAACATGCCGGCGTATCCTCGGTCAAACCGGCAGTTTCGCTGCCCATTGACGGGTAGTTTTCACAGCGCAAGAGGATGTCTGAATGAAGATTTCACGCGGTTTTGCCTTGGCATCACTCATGACCCTGGCGGCGAGCCCGGCGTTTGCCGGTTTCAGTCTGGACGACGTCACCAAGGCCGCTGCCAGCATGCAGGGCGGCAACGCTGCCACTGCCGCAGCGCCGACCTCGGAAACGGCCGGTTTGCTGCAAGCCGTCACCGGTCTGGGGGTTACGCCACAACAAGCCGTCGGCGGCACCAGCGCCATGTTGGGTCTGGCCAAGAACCAATTGAGCAGCACTGATTATTCGCAGTTGGCCAAAGAAGTGCCGGGCATCGACAAGCTGTCGGGCGGTAGCGGCAACCTGGCGGCGTTGAGCGGGTTGCTGGGTCAGTCCGGCAAATCCGCCGGTCTGGAAAATGCCTTGGGTAACGTCAAGGACACCAATGACCTGAACAACGCGTTCGGTGCGTTGGGCATGGACAGCGGCATGGTCGGCCAGTTTGCCCCGGTACTGCTCAAGTACTTGGGTGACCAAGGCGTTGGCGGTTCGTTGCTGACCAGCCTGGGCAGCATCTGGGGCGTTGGCACCGGTAGCTGAGTCAGCGCAGTTCGGCGATGCGCTGATCCTTCTCGTTCCAGAGTTGGTTAACCCAGCTCTGGACGGTCTGGCGAAACGCCGGATCATTTTCGTAATCGCCCTGCCACAGCGCCGGGTCGAGTTCGCGGGTCTTGATGTCGATGATGACTCTCGGCACGTTGCCGCTGATCAAATCCCAGAATCCTGGAATCCGGGCCTGTGGATAAACCACCGTCACGTCGAGGATCGCATCCAGCTGTTCACCCATCGCCGCCAATACAAACGCCACGCCGCCCGCTTTGGGTTTGAGCAAGTGGTTGAACGGTGATTGCTGTTCGGCGCTTTTCGCCGCCGTGTAGCGCGTGCCTTCCAGATAATTCACCACGGTCACCGGCTGGCGCTTGAACAACTCGCAAGCCTGTTTGGTGATTTCCAGATCCTTGCCCGCCAGCTCCGGGTTCTTCGCCAGAAACGCCTTGGTGTAGCGCTTCATGAACGGGTAATCCAGCGCCCACCACGCCAGTCCCAGAAACGGTACCCAGATCAGTTCTTTCTTGAGGAAGAATTTGAAGAACGGCGTGCGCCGGTTCAGTGTCTGGATCAGCGCCGGAATGTCGACCCACGATTGGTGGTTGCTGATCACCAGATAAGACGTGTCGCCGCGCAGGCCTTCGCCGCCGCGAATGTCCCATTGGGTGGGAATGCACAGGCGGAAAATCAGCTTGTCGATTTCGGCCCAGGTCTCGGCGATCCACATCACCGCCCCCGACGCGTAGTCGCGCCAACGGCCCGGCGCGACCAGTTTGAGCAGGGCAAACACCAGCAACGGCCCGATCAGGAACAGGGTGTTGAGCAACAGCAGCAGGGTGACGAAACAGCCGGTGAGCAGGCGGCGCATAAGCAACTCTATGACGTGGGTTGGGCGCGTCATGATAAGCAGCTTCGCGCGGCAGGCCAAATCGGCGGTGACGAATGTTTCACTTTATTCGCGTTAACCTGATCGTTCCCACGCTCTGCGTGGTAACGCCGCCCGGGACGCTCCGCGTCCCTGTGACGCAGAGCGTCACTGGATGCATGCCCACGCAGAGCGTGGGAACGATCAAGCGCGCAACGGTCTAAAATCCCGTTGCCCAACTCCCCAAGGAAGCCCCTTACGTGAAATCCCTCCTTGCACTGTTTGCCCTCGTCGCCCTGCCGGTCATGGCCGCCGAGCCGACCCTGTACGGGCGCTACGAATACATCGCGCTGCCGGAAATCGGCGGTGAAGTGCTCAAGGCCAAGATGGACACCGGCGCGCTGACCGCCTCGCTGTCGGCCAAGGACATCGAAACCTTCACCCGCGACGGCGAAGACTGGGTGCGTTTCCGCCTCGGCACCAAAGACGCCAGCAACAAAGTCTACGAACACAAAGTCGCGCGGATCAGCAAGATCAAGAGCCGCTCGGATGAAGAGGACGAGGGTGAAAGCACCGAAGTCGCCAAACGTCCGGTGGTCGATCTGGAGCTGTGCCTGGGCGACGTCAAGCGTACCGTTGAGGTCAACCTGACCGACCGCAGCAACTTCAATTACCCGTTGCTGATCGGTGCCAAAGCCTTGCGTGAATTTGGCGCTGCGGTAAACCCGGCACGGCGCTTCACCGCTGACAAACCTGACTGCTGAGCCAAGTGGTCTCATTGACGTGACGTCAGGCTTGGGGCACCGTTCGCGCACTCAACCACGGGCTCGGATGCCATGCCTCATATCCTGATTGTCGAAGACGAAGCGGCGATTGCCGACACGCTGATTTTCGCCCTGCAAGGCGAGGGGTTCGGCACCACGTGGCTGAGCCTTGGAGCGGCAGCGCTGGAACATCAGCGGCAGACGCCAGCCGATCTGATCATCCTCGACATCGGCCTGCCGGACATCAGCGGCTTCGAAACCTGCAAACAGCTGCGACGTTTCAGCGAAGTGCCGGTGCTGTTCCTCAGCGCTCGCGATGCCGAGATTGATCGTGTGGTCGGGCTGGAGATCGGCGCCGACGACTACGTGGTCAAGCCGTTCAGCCCTCGGGAAGTGGCGGCACGGGTCAAAGCCATCCTCAAACGCATGGCGCCGCGCCCGCCGATTGAATCCACCTCGGCGCTGTTTCGTATCGACCCCGAGCGCGTACAAATCAGCTATCGCGGCCAGACGTTAAGCCTGACCCGCCACGAATTCCGTCTGCTGCAATGCCTGCTCGAACAACCCGAACGGGTGTTCAGCCGCGAGCAATTGCTCGATGCGCTGGGCGTCGCGGCCGATGCCGGTTACGAACGCAGCATCGACAGCCATATCAAAAGCGTACGCGCCAAACTGCGGCTGGTGCGCGCCGAAGCCGAACCGATCCAGACCCATCGCGGCCTCGGTTACAGCTACAGCCCGGGGCACAGCTGATGTCGTTGGGGCTGCGGATTTTTCTGGTGTACGTGCTGTTTATCGGCCTGACCGGTTATTTCGTGCTTAACACGGTGATGGAAGAAATTCGCCCCGGCGTGCGCCAGTCCACCGAAGAAACCCTCGTTGATACCGCGAACTTGATGGCGGAAATACTTCGTGACGATTTTAAGGCCGGCACCCTCAGCGAAAATCGCTGGCCCGAATTGCTCCGCGCTTATGGCGAGCGTCAGCCGCAAGCGACGATCTGGGGCTTGCCGAAAAATCAGGTCAATCACCGTATCTATGTGACCGACGCCAAAGGCATCGTTGTGCTCGATTCCAGCGGCGTTGCGGTGGGTCAGGATTACTCGCGCTGGAACGACGTCTACCTGACTTTGCGCGGTGAATACGGCGCACGTTCGACCCGCAGCGATCCGAACGACGCGAGCTCCTCGGTGATGCATGTCGGCGCGCCGATCCGCGATAACGGCAAGATCATCGGCGTGGTCACCGTGGCCAAACCCAACAGCTCATTGCAGCCTTACGTCGATCGCACCGAGCGACGTTTGCTGTTTTACGGCGCCGGTTTGATCGGCCTCGGCCTGTTGTTTGGCGCGTTGCTGTCGTGGTGGCTGAGTCGCGCGCTGCACCGCTTGACCGGTTATGCCCAAGCCGTGAGCGAAGGGCGCCGCGTGGAAGTGCCGCACTATCGCGGTGGCGAACTGGAGCAGCTCGCCACCGCCGTGGAACAGATGCGCACGCAACTGGAAGGCAAGGCCTACGTCGAGCGTTACGTGCATACGTTGACCCATGAACTGAAAAGTCCGCTGGCGGCGATTCGTGGCGCGGCGGAATTGCTGCAAGGCGACATGCCGCCGATCCAGCGCCTGCGTTTTGTCGGCAACATCGACAGCGAAAGTGCGCGGATGCAGCAGTTGATCGAGCGGCTGTTGAACCTGGCGCAGGTCGAACAACGGCAAGGGCTGGAAGAGCGGGTGGCGGTGCCGTTGGCGGTGTTGGTGGATGAACTGTTGCAGGCGCAGGCGGCGCGGATTGAAGGGAAGCAGTTGCGAATCGAGCAGACGATTGCGGCGGATCTGCTGCTGATGGGCGAGCCGTTTCTGTTGCGTCAGGCGCTGGGTAATCTGTTGGAGAATGCGCTGGATTTCACCCCGAAGCAGGGGACGTTGCGCTTTAATGCGGTACGACGCGATGAGCAGATCGAGCTGAGCCTGTTCAATGAAACAGCGCCAATTCCTGATTACGCCTTGCCACGTTTGACTGAGCGTTTCTACTCACTGCCGCGTCCGGACAGCGGCCGAAAGAGTACCGGGTTGGGGCTCAATTTCGTTGAAGAAGTGGCCAAACTGCATGGCGGCCGCCTGGCCATCCGCAATGTGCCAGGCGGTGTGCAAGTGACGCTGAGCCTGCCGTGAGGCTCAGGATGAAGGCGTAGCCTGTACCGCAGGCTGGTGTTTCTTGCGATGCACAAACCGCAGGGCCGGTTGCTCGACCAGACGCCACGAAATGATCGCCAGAACAACCACGATCAGTGCGGACACCAGCATCGACGGGAAAAAGCCCAGCGATGTCTTGTTGATCACCAACTGCTGCACCGGGAAGGCATAGAGATAAGTGCCGTAGGAAATGTCGAAACGCCCGCGAATACTTTTGTCGACATACAGCAGGCCGATGCTCAGGGTTGCGAGGCAGAAGCCAAGAGTTGCCAGCACCCCGGCCAGCGCAGTGCCCATGCTGACCAGCACCAGTGCGACCCCCACCAGTAGCGTCAGCGCCAGCACGCGTTTGTCGCCAAAGTGCTGCTTGTGCATGGCAATTACCGAACCTGCAAAGAAGGCGATCCCAGCGGCGCTATAAACCGCGAGTTTCTGCGCCAGTGCGCCCTGTGCGTAATTGCCCAGAACATACGTGGCCAAACCGAATGCGGCCAGTAATACCCAGGGCATCAAGGCCCGGCGATAGATAAGCAGTGCGACCGCCAGCAACAGATAGAAGCCGAACTCGATCTTCAGCGTCCACAAACTGCCATTGAAAGACTCATTGAAAATGAAGCCATCGGTAATCGGCTCGATGTTCGCTCGACCGAAAACCGAGATCCGCAGGAAATCGACCAGCGCACTTGAGCTGCTCACATAACCTTCGGCAAACAGCGCCCCGCCGATGTAGGTCATGACAAACGCGCAGAGGATCAACGCGGGAAAGATGCGCGCGACACGCTTGCTGAGGTAATCACCGAAGCTGCGCGAGCTGATGTAACTCTGAGTGATCAGCAGACCCGATATCGAAAAGAACGCGATCACCGCGATGCCGCCCAGCGAGTTGAAACCGGCAATGCCCGGCTCCTGCAGGCCCGACAGCGCAAAGTGGTGGCTGAACAGCACGAGGAACGCGGCGATATGCCTGATCAAATCGAATGAGTTGTTGCGCAACGTGATGATCCTTTGTCTGAAAATTGCTCCGCTGAGCTGAGCTGAGCTGAGCTGAGCTGAGCCGAGCCGAGCCGAGCTGACCTTGGCCGCGTTTGCGGGAAGGAGCGTTTTACAGGTATTTCCACACAATTCCCACACAACCTCCATCACAAACCCACAGAGCGCTTCCAGACTCGCTTCCATTCCAACGAGGGAGCGTCCTTATGAACCGAAGCCTGACCATCAAACTCGGCGCCATCGCGCTGCTGATCCTGCTATTGCTGATCCCGCTGTTGATGATCGATGGCGTCATCGACGAGCGCCAACAGCTGCGCGACGGCGTGCTCGAAGACATCGCCCGCAGTTCCAGTTACAGCCAGCAGGTGAGCGGCCCGGTGATGGTGGTGCCGTATCGCAAAGTGGTGCGCACGTGGAAAACCAACGAAAAAACCAATAAGCGTTACCAGGAAATCGGCGAAGAGCGCGGGCGGTTGTATTTCCTGCCCGAGCGTTTTGAGCTCGACGGCCAAGTGCAAACCGAACTGCGTAAACGCGGGATCTACGAGGCGCGACTGTTCCATGCCGACAATCGCATCAATGGCCATTTCTCACTGCCGGCGCAATTGGGCATCAAGGAAGATTTCGCGGACTACCGGTTCGACGCGCCGTTTCTCGCCGTCGGCATCAGCGACATTCGCGGCATCGAAAACGCGCTGAAACTGGAACTTGATGGTCAGCGTCTGGACTTTGTCCCGGGCACGGAAGTGGCTTGGCTCGGCGAGGGTGTGCGGGTCACGCTGCCGACGCTGGATATCAGCAAAACCACCGAGCTGGCGTTCGCCTTCGATCTGCAACTGCAGGGCACCGGTTCGTTGCGCGTGCTGCCGGTGGGCAAGACCAGCAGTGTCAGCCTCGGCGCGAATTGGCCGCATCCGAGCTTCATCGGTAACTTCCTGCCGGCGAAACGCGAGATCAACGATCAGGGTTTTAAGGCCGATTGGCAGACCTCGTTTTTCTCCACCAACCTGCAGGAAGCAATGCATCGCTGCGTGATAGGCGATTGCGAGGCGTTCAACAGCCGCAGCTTTGGCGTGAGTTTTATCGACCCGGTGGATCAGTACCTGAAGAGTGACCGGGCGATCAAATATGCATTGCTGTTTATCGTCCTGACGTTCGCCGGTTTCTTTCTGTTCGAAGTACTGAAAAGTCTCGCGGTGCACCCGGTGCAATACGCGCTGGTCGGTGTCGCGTTGGCGTTTTTCTATCTGTTGCTGCTGTCGTTGTCGGAGCACATCGGTTTTGCCCTGGCGTATCTGCTGTCGGCCAGTGCTTGTGTGTTGTTGATCGGGTTTTACGTCTGCCACGTGCTGCGCAGTGTGCACCATGGCTTGAATTTTTCGGTGGGGTTGGCGGCGTTGTATGGGCTGCTTTATGGGCTGTTGAGCGCGGAGGATTACGCGTTGTTGATGGGCTCGTTGCTGCTGTTCGGCTTGCTCGGCGTATTTATGGTGCTGACGCGCAAACTGGATTGGTACGGGATCGGGCAGAAGCCGGCCAAGCCGTTGGAATTTGATATCGGGGTGGTGGAATGAGCCGGTCGTTGGGGTTGCGTGAGGATCAGCTGTGGAAGGATGGGTTAGTGACGCGGATTATTGGATTTCTGCCTGTGGAACCGAGGTGGTGCTTTCGCGAGCAGGCCCGCTCCCACATTGGATTTTTGTTGCTGCAACCAAGGCATGAACAACACAAATCAACTGTGGGAGCGGGCTTGCTCGCGAAGAGGCCGGAGCAGGCACCCAAAAACTAAGGCTTGGGCATCGTCGCAATCATGGACGGTCGCTGACTCACTTCAAAAAACCAGTTAGCCAGTTGCGGATTAGCCTCGCGCCAGCCCAGGTCGGGGAAGCGCAGGTCGAGGTAGCCCAGCGCACTGGCCACGCTGATCGCGGCCACATCGAAGTGGCTGGTCAGCTCGGCAATCGCATCGTGCTCCAACAGATTCAGCGCACGACGGATCTTCTCGCGTTGCGCCTCGAGCCATTCATCCCAGTGTTTTTCCGGGGCGCGCAGGACTTGTTCATAACGCACCATCACCGAGGCGTCCATGATCCCGTCGGCCAGCGAGGCGAGGGTCAGACGGCGCCAGCGGGCCGAGCCTTCGCGCGGGATCAACGGGTTGCCGACGTGCTGGTGGTCGAGGTATTCGAGGATCACGCGGCTGTCATGGATGACCGTGCCGTCGGCCAGGCGCAGGGCCGGGATTTTTCCTAGCGGGTTATCGGCGTTGAGCTCGGCGCTCGGGCTGACCGGGGAGAGCACGCAGTCTTGCAGGGCAACGCGATCCTGCTGACCGGTTTCGTGGAGCAAGACCATTACTTTGCGCACGAACGGGGAGAGGGTGTTGTGGTACAGGGTCATGCTGGGGGCGGACATTGGCAGGGTCTCGATCAGAATGGTGAACGGGCAGCATAGCCTGTCAGGATGCGAGCTCAAGCCTTGCGCTGAAGCAAATGTAGGAGTGAGCCTGCTCGCGATAGCGGTGGTTCAGTCAACGGTGATGTTGAATGTGATTGCGCTATCGCGAGCAGGCTCACTCCTACAGTGGTTTCTCAGCTTCGCAGCAGTAATCCTTTAAGGGCCAGGAAGGCCGGCACACCTAGCCCGATCCAGCTCAGCGCATCCCAGATCCCGTCCCCCAGCAACGCCGCAAACAGTCCCGCCGCACTCAGAAGACCAATCACCAACGGCGTGCTGAAGACTTTCCAGAAATTCGACTGACGCGGCTTCATGCAGAGGCCTCCGCCGTTTCCAGCACAGGTTTGGCAGCCTTGCGCCGCACCACCCACAGATACACGCCGCTGCCGAGAACGATGATGGTCAGCACATCGAGCGTGGCCCAAAGAATCTTCATCGGCATGCCGCCGTAATCACCAAAGTGCAGCGGTTGCGACATGCCCATCGCGTCCATGTACCACGGTCGTTCCGCCACAGCGGTGACCTTCAGCGTGGTGGCGTCGATCAGCACCGGCGTCAGCAGATGCGACGTCAGGTGCGTGCCACCCTTCATGAACACCGAGTAATGGTGTTCGCTGGAGAAGCGCGTGCCGGGGAAGGCAATGAAATCCGGCTTCATACCCGGTGCAGCTTCGCCGGCAATGTCGAGCAAACGCGTGGCGGGCGCCAGTTGTGTCAGCGGTGGCGCGTCGCGGTAAGGTTCGATCAACGCGGTCAGGGCCTCGTTGCGCCATGCGGCGATCAGCAGATCGGCGCAGGCACTGATCACGCCAGTCACGCCGACGACCAAGGCCCAGGTCAGCGTCACCACGCCAATCAGGTTATGCAGGTCGAGCCAGCGCAGCCGCGTGGATTTGTCCTGACGCACCGTGCCGAACTTCAGCCGACGCATGAACGGCAGGTACAGCACCGTGCCCGAGACAATCGCCACGACAAACAATAAACCCATAAACGCCAGCAGCAGTTTGCCCGGCAACCCCGCAAACATGTCGACGTGCAGGCGCAGGATAAACAGCATCAAACCGCCGTTGGCCGAAGGGGTTTCCAGTGCTTCACCGGTGCGCGCATCGAGCATGAAGGTGTGCGAGGAGTTCGGTTCGGTGCCGGCAGTTTTTGCCATGATCGCAAACGCAGCGTTTGGCTCTTCGTCGTCGTAACCGAAGTACTGCATGACCTCGCCCGGCCGATGTTTCTGCGCGGCATCCACCAGTTGTTGCAGGTTGAGTTGCGGCGTGTCGGCCGGCATCTCTCGCAACTCGGGGGCATTGCCCAGCAGATGATCGATCTCATGGCTGAAAATCAACGGCAAACCGGTCAATGCCAGCATCAGCAAAAACACGGTGCAGATCAGGCTGGTCCAGGTGTGGATAAACGACCAGCGACGAATTGTTTTACTTTTCATTTCATGACCTTCAAAAACACCAAAGCCGTCCACGAGGGACGGCCTGGTAACAGGGCCTGTTTCAGCTCAGTCGCTTACCACTTGTAAGTGGCGCTGGCGACGACGCTGCGTTGGTCGCCGTAGTAGCAGTTGTAGCTGTCACAGGTGGAAATGTAGTCCTTATCGAACAGGTTGGTCGCATTCAGTGCCAGCGATGCGCCTTTGAGGCTGTTGTCCAGACGGCCGAGGTCATAATGCACGGTGGCGTCGAACACGGTGTAAGCGTCAGCCTTGCCCAGCCAAGTATTGCCTTGATCGCCGTAGGTGTTGCCGGTGTAACGAACACCGCCGCCGATGCCGAAGCCGTCGAGCATGCCGGCATGCCATGTGTAATCAGTCCACAAAGAGGCTTGCTGGTTCGGCATCAGTTGCAGGCGATTGCCCTTGAAATCACCTTTCTGCACTTCGGATTTGGCCAACGTGTAAGCGGCGATGACTTTCAGGTTATCGGTAACGTCCGAAGTTGCTTCCAGTTCCAGGCCTTTGACCTTCACTTCGCCGGTCTGGCTGGTGATAGGCGTATTGCCGACGGTGGTCGTGACAGCAACGTTTTTCTGTGTCAGGTCATACACGGCAGCGGTCAGCATTGTCTTGCTGCCCGGTGGTTGGTACTTGACACCCATTTCCCATTGCTTGCCTTCGGTTGGCTTGAGCGAACCGGTAGCACTGGCATCTGCGCCCGTTGTGGTCTGGAACGATTCGGCATACGACAGGTAGGGTACGAAGCCGGAGTCGAACACATAGCTGATCGCTGCGTTGCCGCTGAAGTGTTTGTCGCGATCAGTGTTGGTTGCATCAGTCTTGTTGAACAGGGTGCTGGTGTGCACCCAGTCTTCACGGCCACCGAGAGTCAGGCGCCATTGATCCAGAGCCATCTGATCCTGTACGTAGAGGCCAGTCTGATTGGTTTTCTGATCGTAATCTTGATACGCCGTTGAGCGCGGCGGACGGATAATCGGTTGCCCGTAGATCGGGTTATTGACGTTGGTCTTCAGACCGTCGCCATAGATCGAGAGGAAGTTGGTGTTGTTGCGTTGATGATCAAGACCCAGCAACAGCGTGTGGCGAACATCTCCCGTGGCGAAGTCGGCCTGGAAGTTGTTGTCCACGGCGAATTGGCTGATGTCTTCGTCAACGGAAGTACTGGTACGACCAACGTTCCCATCGGCGTCGACAGGGTTGAACGCATAGGCGCCCACGGTCAGTGCCTGGAAGGAGAGATCGGATTTGGTGTAACGCAGGTTTTGCTTGAACTGCCAGACATCGTTCAAGCGATGTTCGAATGCGTAGCCCAGCGCGTAATAAGTGCGGTCGTAGTATTCCCAGTCCGGGTCACCGAGGTTTTTGTGATGGGAAATATCGCCCAGCGGTGAACGGATTTTCGTGCCTTGAATGGGCAGAAACTGGCTGGTAATACCCGTATCGTCACGGGTGAACTGGGTCAGCAGAGTGAACTTGGTATCGTCGTCGATATTCCAGGTCAGGCTCGGCGCGATGTTGTAGCGCTTGTTTTCGATGTGGTCGATCTGCGTGTCGCTGTCGCGCACGACGCCGCTGATGCCGTACAGGAACTGACCGGCCTCATCAATCTTGCCGGTGCTGGCGAAGTTGATCTGGCGATGGTTGTCGCTGCCGTATTGCAGCTGAATTTCGCTGCTGGCTTCGGCACTTGGACGGCGGCTGACCATATCGAGCAGACCACCCGGCGGAGTCTGCCCGTACACCGACGACGCCGGGCCGCGCAGCAGGGCGAGGCGGTCGAGGTTCCAGGTTTCCTGTTTCGGGTTGGCGTAGATGCCACGCGGCAGCGGCAGGCCGTCGAGGAACTGCGTCGGTTCGAAACCGCGCACGCGCAGCCAGTCAGCGCGGGTGTCGCTGCCATAACTGCTGGCGGTGATGCCTGGCATGTAGCGCACGGCGTCGTCGAGGCTGTGCACGCTGCGGTCGTCCATTTGCTGACGGGTCGCCACCGAGATCGAGCGCGGCGCTTCGACCAGCGCGGTGTCGGTCTTGGTGCCGGCGGCGGTGCGGGTGGCGGTGTAGCCTTCGACCGGGCTCCACGCGGTTTCCAGATTCTCCACGCCGATGATCGCGGTTTCCGGCAGGGCCATCACACCTTCAGGCACGGCAACCAGGCTGTAGGTGCCGGAAGTGCTTTGTTCGAGTTGCAGACCGGTGCCGCTCAAGGCTGCACGCAGCGCGCCGGCCGCGTCGTACTGGCCTTTGACCGGTGCCGAAGTCTTGCCCGCTGCCAGCGACGGGTTCAGCGACAGCGCGAGGCCGCCCTGGCTGGCGATCTGGTTCAGGGTGGTCGACAGAGGCGCCGCCGGCAGGTTGTAAGCGCGAACGCTGGACGCTTGTTCAGCGGCGAGCAACGGGCTGCTGATCAGCGGGGTGCTGAGGGCAATGGCGACGGCCAGCAGACTGGGGCGCAACAAGGTGTCTAGCGAACGGGACATACGGCGGCTCCTGAATGGAAATATTTCTCAATTGCCTGCTTGCCGGATGAAAATCAAAAAGTGATAGGGCTGGATGAAAATAATTTCGATTTGCGGGAAATAGCGTTGTGGCGGACGACGCCATTCGCGAGCAGGCTCGCTCCCACATTTGGAATGCGTTCTCCTGTGGGAGCGAGCCTGCTCGCGAAAGCGGTGGTTGTGCTAGCCCATCACTCAGGCTTGGAATCAGCCTTCGCGACCGTCACCCAATAAGGCGTGTGCTGCTCAATCTGCACCGGCAACGTCGGCAGCAGCGCGCTCAAGGCCTTATCGGTGTCATGCAGCGGAAAGCTGCCGGTAATGCGCAAATCCGCCACTTCCGGCGCCACACCCAGATGCCCGCGACGATAACGCCCAAGCTCATGCACCAGATCGCCCAGCCGTGCGTTGTCGACCACCAACATGCCGCGCGTCCAGGCATCGGCGCCGGGGTTGAGGGCGACAATCGCGTCGAGCCCATCACTGCGCATAAATACCTGCTGGCCTTCGTGCAGGATTTGCTCCTGAGGATTCGATTGCGGATGCGCCGCGACAGCCGACTGCAACACGCTCAGGCGCGTGCCTTCGTCTTCTCGCTTGACCAAAAACCGCGTGCCCAACGCGCGCATGCTGCCTTCACGGGTTTCGACGATGAAGGGCCGCGCATCGCCGTGACCGGTTTCCACGAGGATTTCGCCTTCCTGCAGAACGATCAGTCGGCGCTTGTCATCGAAACGCACGTCAACCGCGCTGTGGGTATTGAGATTGAGTACGGTGCCATCGGACAGACGCACGATGCGCTGTTCACCGGTGGCGGTGCGCTGATCGGCGAGCCAGTAATCCAGCGGCAGATAACGTTCGCCAGCAAACAGCGCCACGCCGACGACCACCACAACGCTCGCCAGACCACTGCCCAACTTGCGCACGCGGCGACGAATGCTTTCCCGGGATTGCAGCAGAGCGCTGCGGGCCGGGCCTTTGGCCACGCTGAAACGCTGATCAAGCATGCCCAACTGGCGCCAGGCCCGGGCGTGTTCTTCATTGGCCGCGTGCCATTTGGCGAATTCTTCGCGCTCCAGTGGACTGCTGGAGTCGAGGGTCAACTGCCAGGCAATCGCCGCGTCCAGCACGTGGGCCTGAACCGGTCTGGAACTGGCCGGGCTCACGTCGGCTCACCGTACAGGGCGATGTAGCACTGACGGATGCCTTGCGCGAGGTACTGGCGCACACGCGGCACCGAAACGCCGAGCTTCTCGGCAATCTCGGCGTGGCCGAGGCCGTCGAGGCGGTTATAAAGGAAGGCAGCGCGAGCCTTGGTCGACAGTTTGCCGAGCAAGCGGTCGATGGCTTTGAGGTCTTCGAGGATCAGTTGCTGTTCTTCCACCGACGGTTGTTCGCCTTCGGGGATCAGCATCAATTCGGTGAGGTAAGCCTGTTCCAGCGCGGCGCGGCGGAAGTAATCGAACAGCAGGCCTTTGGCGATCGCCACCAGAAAGGCGCGCGGTTCGCGGGGTGTCAGCAACTCATCACGACCGAGCAGGCGTACGAAGGTGTCCTGACTCAGATCTTCGGCCCGTTGCGGACAGGCCACATTGCGTCGCAGCCACGTCAATAGCCAACCGCGATGGTCGCGATACATCGCACCAACGAGTTCACTGTGAGGGCTTTGGGCTGCAGGCACCGAATATCACCGATTGGGAAATATTAACTAACGCGAATTGTTCGCGATTCTCGCAGAGGTGGGAATGGTTAGCAATTGGCCACTGGTCAGATCATGTGCTTGGTTAACCCGTAGGAGCTGCCGAAGGCTGCGATCTTTTGATCTTGTTTTTGAAGATCAAAGTCAAAAGATCGCAGCCTTCGGCAGCTCCTACAGGGGAGTCTCGTTCGGCGCACGATCTTTTGATCTTGTTTTTGAAGATCAAGGTCAAAAGATCGCAGCCTTCGGCAGCTCCTACAGGGGAGTCTCGTTCGGCGCACGATCTTTTGATCTTGTTTTTGAAGATCAAGGTCAAAAGATCGCAGCCTTCGGCAGCTCCTACAGGGGAATGTCGTTCGGCGCGGAACCTGTGGGAGCGAGCCTGCTCGCGAAGAGGCCAAAACAGGCGCTGCGAATCTAAAAGGACGGCGCCTGCTGCCGGCGCTTCCACTGACTCAACCGCTGCTGCAAATTCAACGGGCTATGAATCTGCTGCCCCCGCGCCCGGCTAAACAGAATCAACGCCAACTCCGCCGTGGCCAACGCATCGGCGCTCGCGTTATGCCGTTCAAACACCTCCAGCCGAAACCACTCGATCCACTCATCCAGCCCCGCCTCGCGGATCTGCGCTTGCGGACACACCAGCGGCGCAATATCGGCGACATCCACAAACACCTGCTGCAACTTGTGCCCCAGATGCTCCTTCACCGCACGCCCGAGCATGTGCTGATCAAACGGCGCATGAAACGCCAGCACCGGGCTGTCACCCATAAACTCCAGCAATTCCAGCAACGCCTCAGCCGGCTCACTACCGGCAGCAATCGCATTCGGCCCCAACCCATGAATCAAAACACTGGGGCTAAGCTTCAATTCTCGGCACTGCAAGGTGCGTTCAAATTGCTGACTGAAGTCGATCGCGCCGTCCTCGATCACCACCGCACCAATCGACAACACGCGATCTTTGTTCAGATTGAGCCCGGTGGTTTCCAGATCCAGCACCACCCAGCGCTGTTCGCGCAGGGTGCATTCGCGCAGTTCAGTGATCGCCGGCAGCTTCGCCAGTCGCTGCTGAAAATCCGCCGGCACCACCGGACTCGCCGGGCGCAGCCACGAAAACAGACTCATAGCTGATACCGCAACGTCAGGCTGCTTTGCAGGCGCTGGGCCTGACGCAAGGATTCGCGGAGGATGCGCCGGTCGAGATGATTGAGGCTGTCGGGATCGACGCGGTTGGAGTACGGCAAATTCTCGCGGGTCTGCAACTGATGCTGTTGCATGCGTGTTTGCTGAATGAAGTGATACGCCTCTTCATACGCCGCGCCGTCCAGCCGTTCGATCACTTCTTTATCGACCAACTGACGGAAGCGTTCGAGGGTGTTGTTGGCGTCGATACCGTTGGCCAACGCCAGCAATCGCGCGCCATCCACAAACGGCGTCAGCCCCTGAACCTTCAAGTCCAGCGTGGCTTTCTCGCCGTTCTTGCGCGCCAGTACAAACTCGCGGAAGCGCCCCACCGGCGGACGATTGCGCAGGGCGTTCTCGGCCATCATGCGCTGGAACAAACGGTTGTCACCGACCTGATCAAGAATGCCCCGGCGCAGTTGTTCGCAGCCTATTTCATCGCCCCAGACCACGCGCAGATCGAAATAAATACTCGACCCCAACAGGTTCTCCGGCGTCGCCTCGCGAATAAACGCCGCAAAACGCCGCGCCCATTCCGCCCGCGACAAACACAGCTCTGGGTTGCCGGCCATGATGTTGCCCTTGCACAGGGTGAAGCCGCACTGCGCCAGGCTTTGGTTGATCTGCTGGGCAATCGGCAACAGCTTGCCGCGAATCTCTGCGGCGTGCGCAGCATCGCGGGCATCAAACAAAATGCCGTTGTCCTGATCGGTATGCAGCGTCTGCTCGCGGCGACCTTCGCTGCCGAAACACAGCCAACTGAACGGCACGCCGGGGTCGCCTTTTTCGGCGAGGGTCAGCTCGATCACCCGGCACACGGTGTGGTCGTTGAGCAGGGTGATGATGTGGGTGATCTGCGTCGAGGACGCGCCGTGGGCGAGCATGCGTTCGACCAGTTGGCCGATCTCGCCGCGCAGGGTCACCAGTTGTTCGACCCGTTGCGCACTGCGAATCGTCCGCGCCAGATGCACCAGATCGACCCGTTGCAGAGAAAACAGATCGCGCTCGGAAACCACGCCGCACAAGCGCTGATCCTTGACCAGGCAGACGTGGGCGATATGCCGTTCGGTCATCGCAATGGCCGCATCGAATGCACTGTGATCCGGCGAAAGATAGAAGGGCGCGCGGGTCATGTGGCGTTCGATGGCTTCGCTGAAATCACCGACGCCTTCGGCCACCACATGGCGCAAATCGCGCAGGGTGAAAATCCCCAGCGGTGCTTTGTTTTCGTCTACGGCGACGATGCTGCCGACCTGTTGCTCGTGCATCAGCTTCACCGCTTCGCGCAGCGGCGTGTCCGGGCTGCACGTCACCGGGTGACGCATCGCCAGTTCGCCCAGTCGGGTGTTCAGCGAGTACTGCGTGCCGAGGGTTTCCACGGCTTTCTGCTGCACTTGCTGATTGACCTGATCAAGCAGGCTGCTGACCCCGCGCAAGGCGAAATCACGGAAGGCGTTGGAGAGGGCGAACAGTTTGATGAACGCCAGTTTGTTCAGTTGCAGGCAGAAGGTATCTTCGCCGGCCAGATGCTCGGTGCGCGTCGCGCGTTCGCCGAGCAGGGCGGCCAGCGGAAAACACTCGCCGGTGGTGATTTCAAACGTGGTCTCGGTGCCGGGTTTGGTGATGTGCTGGCGTTCGCCGACCACCCGGCCCTGCTTGACGATATGGAAATGTTCGACCGGGCCGTCAGTGGGTTTGATGATGCTCTCGCCCTGAGCGTAAAACCGCAGCTGACATTGCTCCACCAGATAAGCGAGGTGGGCGTGTTCCATCTGATTGAAGGGCGGGAAGCGCTGGAGGAATTGCAGGGTGCCCTGAATGTTCTGCAAAACCGCGGTTTTCCCTGCCTGGGTGAAGGCGTCCGCTTTACTCATAACCATTACCGCAGTCTTTTTCGAATTGTTGTTGTCGGATCGTTATGGCCATGGTCGACCCCTACGGACAGGGTGCCCATTGGACGTAAGTCTAGGTTTTGCCACCATTGGCGAAGTTTCGGAGATGCCCTACGCAAACAGTCGGAAATTCCCTCGGTTACCCCCTTGGAAAAAAATCCGACGAAGTGCACATTGAAGCTCTGCCCAGCGCTGTCTGACCACTTGCCAAGGGATTGATTTGAATACTTAGAGAACGCCATGTCCGACCACGATATTTTGAGCGACGCCGAGCGAGAAGCGCTCAGCGCAGTGATGCTCGAACCCGACCTGCCGCCGCAGCGTGTGCTGATCGTCGATGACGACAAAGACGCCCGGGAGCTGTTGTCGGAGATTCTCGCGTTGGACGGCATTCGCTGCATGACCGCGGCGAGTGGTGAGACGGCGTTGAAGATGCTCGCTGAAAAGCCTTCGATTGGCCTGGTGATTACCGATCTGCGCATGGGCAATGTCGATGGGCTGGATCTGATTCGGCAGGTGCGCGAGTCGGTGCGGGCGGCGATGCCGATCATCATTGTCTCGGGCGATGCCGATGTGAAGGACGCGATTGCGGCGATGCATTTGAGCGTGGTGGATTTTCTGCTCAAGCCGATTGATACGACGCAGTTGCTGGCGCTGGTGAAGCGCGAGTTGGGGATTGAGCCTTAACGTATTAAAAATCAAAAGATCGCAGCCTTCGGCAGCTCCTACACGAAATCTCTGTAGGAGCTGCCGAAGGCTGCGATCTTTTGATTCTGCGTCCAATAAAAAAGCCCTGATCAAAAGATCAGGGCTTTTTCACTTCTACGCGAATTTACAGGCCGTTAGCCGCCTTGAACTCGCGACGACGACGGTGCAGAACCGGCTCGGTGTAACCGTTCGGCTGCTTGGTGCCTTCGACCACCAGTTCGACCGCCGCCTGGAAGGCGATGTTGCTGTCGAAGTTCGGGGCCAGCGGACGGTACAGCGGGTCATTGGCGTTTTGACGGTCAACCACCGGCGCCATGCGCTTGAGGCTTTCCATCACTTGCGCTTCGGTCACCACGCCGTGGCGCAGCCAGTTGGCGATGTGCTGGCTGGAGATACGCAGCGTGGCACGGTCTTCCATCAGGCCGACGTCATTG
Organism: Pseudomonas rustica; assembly: GCF_049959085.1. NCBI lineage: Bacteria > Pseudomonadati > Pseudomonadota > Gammaproteobacteria > Pseudomonadales > Pseudomonadaceae > Pseudomonas > Pseudomonas rustica. The sequence goes on from NZ_CP188200.1 coordinate 6,209,031, forward strand.
ATGTCCGGCACTTTCGAGCAACCCACGCCCTGGTCGATCCAGCGCACCACGTAACCAAGAATGCCCTGGGAATTGTTGTCCAGTTCGTTCTTGATCTGCTCTGGCGTCCAGTTCGGGTTGACCGCCAGCGGGATGGTCAGGATGTCGTCGACCGACGCGCGAGCACGTTTGGCCAGTTCGGCCTGACGGGCGAACACGTCGACCTTGTGGTAGTGCAGCGCGTGCAGTGCAGCGGCAGTCGGCGATGGAACCCAAGCGGTGTTGGCGCCAGCCAATGGGTGCGCGATTTTCTGCTCAAGCATCGCGGCCATCAGATCCGGCATCGCCCACATGCCTTTACCGATTTGCGCACGACCTTGCAGGCCGGTGCTCAGACCGATATCGACGTTCCAGTTTTCGTAAGCGCCGATCCACTTCTCAGCCTTCATGTCAGCCTTGCGTACAACCGGGCCGGCTTCCATGGAGGTGTGGATTTCGTCGCCGGTGCGGTCGAGGAAACCGGTGTTGATGAACACCACGCGCTCGCTGGCCGCCTGGATACAGGCCTTGAGGTTGACCGTGGTGCGGCGCTCCTCGTCCATGATCCCGACTTTCAGAGTGTTGCGCTTCAGGCCCAGCACGTCTTCGATGCGACCGAACAGCTCGTTGGTGAACGCCGCTTCTTCCGGGCCGTGCATCTTCGGTTTAACGATGTAGACCGAACCGGTGCGGGTGTTGCGACGCGAGGTGTTGCCGTTGAGGTTGTGCATCGCCGCGAGGCAAGTGACCAGACCGTCGAGGATGCCTTCTGGCACTTCGTTACCGTCTTTGTCGAGGATCGCGTCGATGGTCATCAGGTGACCAACGTTACGCACGAACAACAGCGAACGGCCGTGCAGCGTCACTTCACCGCCATTTGGCGCGGCGTAGGTGCGATCCGGGTTCATGGTGCGAGTGAAGGTCTGGCCGCCCTTGGACACGGATTCCGACAGGTCGCCCTTCATCAGGCCGAGCCAGTTGCGGTAGATCACCACTTTGTCGTCAGCATCGACGGCGGCCACGGAGTCTTCGCAGTCCATGATGGTGGTCAGCGCCGCTTCCATCAGGATGTCTTTGACACCGGCCGGGTCGGTCTGGCCAACCGGGGTAGTAGCGTCGACCTGGATTTCGAAATGCAGACCGTTGTGTTTCAGCAGGATCGCGATTGGCGCGTTGGCGTCGCCCTGGAAACCGATCAGTTGTGCATCGTCGCGCAGGCCACTGTTGCTGCCGCCCTTGAGGGTGACCACGAGTTTGCCGTCGGCGATTTTGTAGCCGGTCGAATCGACGTGGGAGCCAGCCGCCAATGGCGCGGCTTCGTCGAGAAACGCGCGGGCGAAGGCGATGACTTTGTCGCCACGCACTTTGTTGTAGCCTTTGCCTTTTTCCGCGCCACCTTCTTCGCTGATCGCGTCGGTGCCGTAAAGGGCGTCATACAGCGAACCCCAGCGGGCGTTCGAAGCATTGAGAGCGAAGCGAGCGTTCATCACCGGCACAACGAGTTGCGGGCCGGCGGTACGGGCGATTTCATCATCGACGTTTTGCGTCGTTGCCTGGAAATCAGCCGCTTCTGGCAGCAGATAACCGATTTCTTGCAGGAAGGCTTTGTAGGCCACGGCGTCGTGCGCCTGACCGTTGCGTTCCTGATGCCAGGCGTCAATACGAGCCTGGAAGTCATCGCGTTTGGCGAGTAGGGCTTTGTTCTTCGGCGCCAGGTCATGAATGACCTTGTCGGCACCTTCCCAGAATTTTTCGGCGGTGAGGCCGGTACCGGGAATGGCTTCGTTGTTCACGAAGTCGAACAGGACTTTGGCGACCTGCAGGCCACCGACTTGAACGTGTTCAGTCATTGCTTGCCTCACTCTGCTCAGCTATTTCGCTTTTCAGCTCTTCAATTTTGACAATGAAGCCTCTGGGCCATTTAAACCACAAACCTGCCGACCAGTACATGCCATTGCTGGCGGCTGGGCTGGAACCAATCAACGGCTTGGGGCCTTGCTGACGGGGCTTTCAGGGTTGCGAACAGGCTTCGGGCAGACATCGGTTCAGCGTTATGTAGTGCGCGCTGCGGCATACTACATGATGAGTTGCGCTTGTGAAAATCAGACTAATTACGTCGTTCTGCGACCTCATGTCGCATTGCGGTCACATCGCGGAACGGGATGTTCTCAAAAAACCATTGGATTGTTCCAGCTAAATATCAAAAGTTGTACACATAAATACTATTTGGCTGCTATGGCGCACATTCTGGTGTACACGCCTTGATGGCGAGTGGATTTGTGGTGAGGGGATTCATCGAAACGTCGCACCGCCCCGACCGGCTGCGCAGCAGTCGCAAAACCTGCCAGCTCGGTCTGGCTGGGGAAAGCAGGGGGCGGCTTCGCCACCCATCGGGGATAAATCCCCTCGCCACAGGTCATCATCTGCAGGTGATTTCCACATACCAACACCGGGTCAGGCTGAATCAACGCCCTTGCCTATACTTCCCCTTCTATAACAACAGTCATGACAAGAGGGCGGCGCCATGGATCATCTCGTACTCACCGTTTTCGCCCCGGACAAGCCCGGGCAGGTCGAGCGCATTGCCCAATGCATTGCCGAGCACGGCGGTAACTGGCTGGAAAGTCGCATGTCGCGGATGGCCGGGCAGTTTGCCGGGATTTTGCGGGTGGGCGTGCCGGCAGAGGCTTACGACGAATTGGTCGATGCCCTACAAGCATTGTCGACTCACGGTATTCGCGTGTTGATCGCCGAAAGCGGTATCGAACAATCCTGCACCTGGAAACCGATCGCCATGGAACTGGTGGGCAACGACCGTCCGGGGATTGTGCGCGACATCACCCGTTTGCTCAGCGAGCAGGGGGTGAACCTCGAACGGCTGGTGACCGAAGTACGTCCGGCGCCGATGAGCAGCGAACCACTGTTCCACGCCGAAGCGATTCTCGCCGTGCCGTTAACCTTGTCGCTCGACGTGTTGCAGTCACGCCTGGAAACCCTGGCCGATGACTTGATGGTCGAACTGGTGTTACGCACAGACCTTTAAACGCCAATCAGGTTATCCAGTTTTAACGTGCACCTGCTTGTGGATAACCTGTAGAGACTGCGCGCAACGCCACGCCCGCCGTGGCTTTGCTGGAGTTGATCAAAAAACCGCCAGCATTCAGTGACTTGCACACAAACGGCGGGGATCACGCTGTGGATAACCTTGGGACGGAACGTTGCAGGCCACGAGAACCGTGGCCTGCGGAGGTTTGTGTGTTTTTTGATCAGCTGCGCCGGCGCAAACTTATCCACGCATCGACGCTGTACACCGCCAGACCGGCCCAAATAAACATGAACGCGACCAGCGTGCTGGACGACAAGTGCTCGCCAAACAGCAGCACCGCTTGCAGCAGCACCAGCGTCGGCGCGAGGTATTGCAGGAAGCCCAGCGTGGTGTAGGGCAAATGCCGCGCGGCTGCGTTGAAACACACCAGCGGCACCAGCGTCACCGGGCCGGCGGCGACTAGCCACCAGGCTTGCGAGGTTGTCCAGAACTCAGGTTGCGCGCTGGTCGCGGTCTGGTTGAACAGCAGCCAGGCGATGGCAATCGGCACCAGCATCCAGGTTTCCACCACCAGACCCGGCAACGCCTTGACTGGCGCCTGTTTGCGGATCAGCCCATAAAAACCGAAGGTCAGCGCCAGCACCAGCGACACCCACGGCAGACTGCCGACCTGCCAGACCTGCTGCGCCACACCCACCGCCGCCAGCCCAACCGCAATCCACTGCATCCGCCGCAGTCGTTCGCCGAGAATCATCATCCCCAGCAGCACGTTCACCAACGGGTTGATGTAGTAACCGAGGCTCGCTTCCAGCATGCGTCCGTTGTTCACCGACCACACGTACGTCAGCCAGTTGGCCGCGATCAGCGTGCCGCTCAACGCCAGAATCGCCAGACGTTTGGGATTGTCGAGCAACTCACGCAGCCAGCCCGGGTGTTTCCACACCATCAGCAGCAACGCGCCGAACAGTGCCGACCACAGCACCCGATGGATGATGATCTCGACTGCCGGTACTTCGGCGATGGCTTTGAAATAGATCGGGAACAGGCCCCAGATGATGTAGGCCGTGAGGCCCAGAATGTACCCGCGACGCGGGTTGGCAGCTTGCATGCAGAATCCTTGCTTAGGCAGCTAACAAAGGAGGGGATTGTAAGGAGGTTTGCCAGCGAATGCCGTAGCTGATTGGTCGGGAATGTGTGAACGAAGGATTGAGCCTCCACTGGGGAGGCTGAATAAAAACGATCAGATATTATCCGGCGTCCGCGCTTTCTCCCGCGCATGCTCGCGGCTGATCAAGCCTTTGCTCACCAGATCTTTCAGGCACATGTCGAGGGTCTGCATGCCCAGCGAGCCACCGGTCTGAATCGCCGAATACATCTGTGCGACTTTGTCTTCGCGGATCAAATTACGGATCGCCGATGTACCAAGCATGATCTCGTGCGCCGCGATCCGGCCGCCGCCGATCTTCTTGATCAGCGTCTGTGAGACCACCGCCAGCAAGGACTCCGAGAGCATCGAGCGCACCATCGATTTCTCGTCACCGGGGAACACGTCCACCACCCGGTCGATGGTTTTCGCTGCCGACGTGGTGTGCAGGGTGCCGAACACCAGATGCCCGGTTTCAGCAGCGGTGAGCGCCAGGCGAATGGTTTCCAGGTCGCGCATCTCACCGACGAGAATCACGTCCGGGTCCTCCCTTAACGCTGAGCGTAATGCCGTGGCGAAACTGCGCGTATCGCGGTGGACTTCGCGCTGATTGATCAAACATTTGCGCGATTCGTGAACGAATTCGATCGGGTCTTCGATGGTCAGGATGTGGTGATGGCGATGGTTGTTGAGGTAATCGATCATCGCCGCCAGCGTGGTCGACTTGCCCGAGCCGGTCGGCCCGGTGACCAGTACCAGCCCGCGCGGCGCGTCGGTGATCTTGCGGAAAACATCGCCCATGGCGAGGTCGTCCATGCTCAGCACTTTTGACGGAATGGTACGGAATACGGCGCCGGCGCCACGGTTCTGGTTAAACGCGTTGACCCGAAAGCGCGCCACGCCGGGGACTTCGAAGGAAAAGTCGGTTTCCAGATGTTTCTCGAAGTCGACCCGCTGGGTGTCGTTCATGATGTCGTAGATCAGTTCGTGCACTTGCTTGTGATCCAGCGGCGGCAGATTGATCCGTCGTACATCGCCGTCGACGCGGATCATCGGCGGCAGACCGGCCGACAGGTGCAGGTCGGACGCGCCTTGTTTGGCGCTGAAGGCCAGCAGTTCAGTGATATCCATAGCGTTCCTCAATTCCAGTAGAATGCCGCGAACCTTCAGACCGCTGGCGCCTCTTGATGTCCACGATAGCAGACAACATTTCCCACGTTGGTTCGCGCATCCAGACCGCGACCCAAGCCGCACACCGTCCTGAAAACAGCGTCCAGTTGCTCGCCGTGAGCAAGACCAAACCCGCCGAGGCCCTGCGCGAAGCGTATGCCGCCGGCCTGCGCGACTTTGGTGAGAACTACCTGCAGGAAGCCTTGAGCAAACAGCTCGAACTGGCTGACCTGCCCTTGATCTGGCACTTCATCGGCCCCATTCAATCGAACAAGACTCGCGCGATTGCCGAGCATTTCGACTGGGTGCACTCCGTGGATCGCCTGAAAATCGCTCAACGTCTGTCCGAACAGCGCCCGGCCGAGTTGCCGCCGCTGAACATCTGCATTCAGGTCAACGTCAGCGGTGAGGCCAGTAAATCCGGCTGCACGCCTGACGATCTGCCGGCATTGGCCGCGGCCATCAGCGCTTTGCCGCGCCTGAAACTGCGCGGCTTGATGGCGATTCCCGAGCCGACCGACGACCGCGCCGAGCAAGACGCGGCCTTCGCCGCCGTGCAGAAACTGCAGGCGAGCCTCGATTTGCCGCTCGACACACTGTCCATGGGCATGAGCCACGACCTTGAGTCGGCCATCGCCCAAGGCGCCACTTGGGTGCGTATCGGTACGGCCCTGTTTGGCGCCCGCGACTATTCCCAATCTTGAACGTTTGCAGATAAGGACCACACATGAGCAACACACGTATTGCGTTTATCGGTGCGGGCAACATGGCGGCCAGTTTGATCGGCGGCCTGCGCGCCAAAGGTCTGGAAGCTGCACACATCCGTGCCAGCGATCCGGGCGAAGAAACCCGCGCCAAGGTCAGCGCTGAGCACGGCATCGAAACGTTTGCCGACAACGCTCAAGCCATCGACGGCGTCGACGTGATCGTGCTGGCGGTCAAGCCGCAAGCCATGAAAACCGTGTGCGAAGCGATTCGCCCGAGCCTGAAACCGAATCAACTGGTGGTGTCGATTGCCGCCGGCATCACCTGCGCGAGCATGACCGCTTGGTTGGGCGAGCAGCCGATCGTGCGTTGCATGCCGAACACCCCGGCGCTGCTGCGTCAGGGCGTCAGCGGTTTGTACGCGACCAGCGAAGTGACTGCCGAGCAGCGTCAGCAAGCTGAAGAGCTGCTGTCCGCCGTCGGCATCGCCCTGTGGCTGAACGAAGAACAGCAACTGGATGCGGTGACGGCAGTGTCCGGCTCCGGCCCGGCGTACTTCTTCCTGCTGATCGAAGCGATGACCGCTGCCGGCGTCAAACTCGGTCTGCCGAAGGAAGTTGCTGAACAACTGACGCTGCAAACCGCTTTGGGCGCCGCGCACATGGCCGTCGCAAGCGATGTCGACGCCGCCGAACTGCGTCGCCGTGTGACTTCGCCAAATGGCACCACAGAAGCTGCCATCAAATCTTTCCAGGCCAATGGCTTCGAAGCCCTGGTCGAAACCGCACTCGGCGCCGCCGCGCACCGCTCGGCCGAAATGGCCGAACAACTGGGCAAATAAGGAGCCTTACATGATTGGATTGAACACTGCAGCGGTTTACGTGCTGCAAACCCTCGGCAGTCTGTACCTGCTGATCGTGCTGCTGCGTTTCGTGCTGCAACTGGTGCGGGCGAATTTCTACAACCCGCTGTGCCAGTTCATCGTCAAAGCGACCCAGCCTCTGCTCAAGCCGCTGCGCCGGATCATTCCGAGCGTGTTCGGTCTGGACATGTCCTCGCTGGTATTGGCGATTCTGGTGCAACTGGCGCTGATGGCGCTGACCCTGCTGCTGACGTACGGCACCACCGGTAACCCGCTGCAACTGTTTATCTGGTCGATCATCGGCGTGACCGCGCTGTTCCTGAAGATTTTCTTCTTTGCCCTGATCATCAGCGTGATTCTGTCGTGGGTTGCGCCGGGCAGCCACAATCCGGGTGCTGAGCTGGTTAATCAGATCTGCGAACCGGCATTGGCGCCGTTCCGCAAAATCCTGCCAAACCTTGGCGGTCTGGATCTGTCGCCGATCTTCGCCTTCCTCGCGCTGAAGCTGATCGACATGCTGGTGATCAACAATCTGGCGGCGATGACGATGATGCCGGAAATCCTCCGTCTGCTGATGTGAGCTGGTTTCGATGGGACGGTGACGACTTGATCCTCGAGTGTCACCTGCAACCGGCAGCCCGTAGCGATGACTTCGCCGGGCTGCACGGTGATCGCCTGAAGATCCGCCTGACCGCGCCGCCGGTCGAGGGCAAGGCCAATGCTTATCTGATGGGCTTTCTGGCCAAGGCGTTTGGGGTTTCGAAGAGTCAGGTGAGTTTGCTCAGCGGTGAGCTGAACCGGCAGAAACGAGTGAAGATTTGCTCGCCGAAGAAGTTGCCGGATTTGCCTGACCTGGGGCGCTGATCGTTCCCACGCTCCGCGTGGGAATGCATCCCGGGACGCTCCGCGTCCCCCGCCGAAGCGGACGCGGAGCGTCCAATGAGGCATTCCCACGCAGAGCGTGGGAACGAGCGCAGGTAGTTGCTTGCCGCTAACCCCCCCGGTCTTTAGACTTACGCCTCATTTCAACGAGAGCAGGGTCGATGCCAACTGCCTTTCCCCCCGATTCTGTTGGTCTGGTGACGCCGCAAACCGCGCACTTCAGCGAACCGCTGGCCTTGGCCTGTGGCCGGTCGCTGGCCGCCTATGACCTGATCTACGAAACCTACGGCACGCTGAACGCGCAAGCGAGCAACGCCGTACTGATTTGCCACGCCTTGTCCGGCCACCACCACGCTGCCGGCTATCACAGCGTCGACGACCGTAAACCCGGTTGGTGGGACAGCTGCATCGGCCCCGGCAAACCGATCGACACCAATAAATTCTTCGTGGTCAGCCTGAACAACCTCGGCGGCTGCAACGGCTCCACCGGCCCGAGCAGCATCAACCCGGAGACCGGCAAACCCTTCGGTGCCGACTTCCCGGTGCTCACCGTGGAAGATTGGGTGCACAGCCAGGCGCGTCTCGCTGACCTGCTCGGCATCGGCCAGTGGGCGGCGGTGATCGGCGGCAGCCTCGGCGGCATGCAGGCGCTGCAATGGACGATCACCTATCCAGATCGCGTGCGTCACTGCTTGGCCATCGCCTCGGCACCGAAGCTGTCGGCGCAGAACATCGCCTTCAACGAAGTCGCGCGTCAGGCGATCCTCACGGACCCGGAATTCCACGGCGGTTCGTTCCAGGAAGCGGGCGTGATCCCCAAGCGCGGCTTGATGCTGGCGCGCATGGTCGGGCACATCACGTACCTGTCCGACGATTCGATGGGCGAGAAATTCGGCCGTGGCCTGAAGAGCGAGAAGCTCAATTACGACTTCCACAGTGTCGAGTTTCAGGTCGAAAGCTACCTGCGTTATCAGGGCGAAGAGTTCTCCGGACGCTTCGACGCCAACACCTATCTGTTGATGACCAAGGCGCTGGATTACTTCGATCCGGCGGCGAACTTCGACGATGATCTGGCGAAAACCTTCGAAAACGCCACGGCCAAGTTTTGCGTGATGTCGTTCACCACCGACTGGCGTTTCTCCCCGGCGCGTTCGCGTGAGCTGGTGGATGCGCTGATGGCGGCGCGCAAAGACGTCAGCTATCTGGAAATCGACGCACCGCAGGGCCACGACGCCTTCCTGATTCCGATCCCGCGCTACTTGCAGGCGTTCGGCAATTACATGAACCGCATCACGTTGTGAGAAAGCCATGAGAGCTGATCTGGAAATCATCCAGGAATGGATCCCCGCCGGCAGCCGCGTCCTCGACCTCGGTTGCGGTGACGGCGAACTGCTGACCTGGCTGCGCGACAACAAGAACGTCACCGGTTATGGCCTGGAAAACGACGCCGACAACATCGCCCAATGCGTGGCCAAAGGCGTCAACGTCATCGAGCAGGATCTGGACAAGGGGCTGGGCAACTTCGCCAGCAACAGTTTCGACATCGTCGTCATGACCCAGGCCCTGCAAGCCGTGCACTACCCGGACAAGATCCTCGACGAAATGCTGCGGGTCGGTCGTCAGTGCATCATCACCTTCCCGAACTTCGGCCACTGGCGCTGCCGCTGGTATCTGGCGAGCAAGGGGCGCATGCCGGTTTCGGAATTTCTGCCGTACACCTGGTACAACACGCCGAACATCCACTTCTGCACCTTCGAAGACTTTGAGGCACTTTGCCGCGAACGTGACGCGAAGGTCATTGATCGGCTTGCCGTGGATCAACAGCACCGTCACGGGTGGGCCAGTAAGCTATGGCCTAATCTATTAGGTGAGATTGGTATTTACCGCGTCAGCAGCCCGGTGCTTGCCGACCACAAGGTCGCGGTCTGAGCCACGCCATTTCGAGGAGCACGATCATGGGTCGTTTAGCGTTGTTGTTATTGACTGCCTGCCTGAGCGCCAGCGCTCTGGCGGCCGACGTCATCAAGGGTGAGCGTCAGGAAACCTTTGGCGACGTGACGGTGCACTACAACACTTTCAACTCGACGTACCTGCAACCGGACATCGCCAAAGCGGCGGAGCTGATCCGCAGCAAGAATCAAGGCGTGATCAATGTCTCGGTGATCAAGGACGGCAAACCGCTGATCGCCAGCGTCACCGGCACAGTCAAAGACCTGACCAGCAAGAGCGTGCCGCTGAATTTCCGTCAGGTCACCGAACAGGGCGCGGTGTACTACATCGCCCAATACCCGGTGGAACAACAGGAAACCCGCACCTTTGAAATCAAGGTGCAGAACGGCGACAAGATCAACACCATCAATTTCAACCAAGAACTTTTTCCCGGCGAATAATGAACATCAAGCAGCTCGTACTGGCCAGCCATAACGCCGGCAAACTCAAAGAACTTCAGGCCATGCTCGGCGAATCGGTGCAACTGCGCTCGATTGGCGAGTGGAGCAAGGTCGAGCCGGAAGAAACCGGTCTGTCGTTCGTCGAGAACGCGATCCTCAAGGCACGCAACGCCGCACGCATTTCCGGGCTGCCGGCGCTGGCCGACGATTCCGGTCTGGCGGTGGATTTCCTTGGCGGTGCGCCGGGCATCTATTCGGCGCGTTATGCCGACGGCAAGGGCGATGCGGCGAACAACGCCAAACTGCTCGACGCCTTGAAGGACGTGCCGGAAGCCGAACGCGGTGCGCAGTTCGTTTGTGTGCTGGCGCTGGTGCGTCATGCCGATGATCCGTTGCCGATCCTCTGTGAAGGCTTGTGGCACGGGCGCATTCTGACCGCTGCCAGTGGCGAACACGGTTTCGGTTATGACCCGCTGTTCTGGGTGCCGGAGCGTGATGTGTCCAGCGCCGAACTGAGCCCGGCCGACAAGAACCAGATCAGCCACCGCGCCCGTGCAATGGATCTGCTGCGCCAGCGTCTGGGCTTGAAATGACCCGTGATTCTTCTGCGTCGTCGCTGATTGTCGGCGGCGCCGCTTCTTCGCCTCGGGCGCCGCTGCCAACACTGCCGCCCTTGTCGCTGTACATCCACATCCCGTGGTGTGTGCGCAAATGCCCGTATTGCGATTTCAACTCGCACACCGCCAGCCCGGTGTTGCCGGAGCAGGAATACGTCGACGCCTTGCTGGCCGATCTCGATCAGGATCTGCACGCGGTTTATGGCCGAGAGCTGACGTCGATTTTCTTCGGTGGCGGTACGCCGAGCCTGTTCAGCGCTGAAGCGCTTGGGCGTTTGCTTGAAGGCGTCGAGCAGCGCATCCCGTTTGCCGACGACATCGAAATCACCCTGGAAGCCAATCCGGGCACGTTCGAGCAAGAGAAGTTTGTCGCCTACCGCAAGTTGGGGATCAATCGTCTGTCGATCGGTATCCAGAGCTTCCAGCAGGAAAAACTCAAGGCGCTGGGTCGGATTCACAACGGTGACGAAGCGGTGCGCGCGGCGGGTATGGCGCGACAGGCTGGCTTCGATAACTTCAACCTCGACTTGATGCACGGTTTGCCCGATCAGTCGCTGGGCGATGCCTTGAGCGATCTGCGCCAGGCCATCGAACTGAATCCGACACACATTTCCTGGTATCAACTGACGCTGGAGCCGAACACGGTGTTCTGGAATCAGCCGCCAGTGCTGCCGGAAGACGACACGCTGTGGGACATTCAAGAAGCCGGGCAGGCGCTGCTGGCCGAGCATGGTTACGCGCAATACGAAGTCTCGGCTTATGCACAGGCCGGGCGACCGGCGCGGCATAACCTCAATTACTGGAGTTTTGGCGACTTCATCGGCATTGGTGCGGGCGCGCATGGCAAGTTGAGTCATCCGGACGGGCGCATCGTGCGGACGTGGAAGACGCGTTTGCCGAAGGATTATCTGAACCCGGCGAAAAACTTTCAGGCTGGCGAGAAATCGCTGAGCAATGATGAGCTGCCCTTCGACTTTTTGATGAACGCGTTGCGCCTGACTGATGGCGTCGAATCGCGGCTCTATCCGCAGCGTACCGGGCTGTCGCTCGATAGTCTCGCCGAGGCCCGGGCAGATGCAGAACAAAGCGGTCTGTTGCAGGTCGAACCGTCACGTCTGGCGGCCACCGAGCGCGGACAATTGTTCCTCAACGATTTGCTGCAGAAATTTCTGAGCTGAGCCCAACGCCCAACGGCAGCCCTAAGGAAAAACCATGGATTTGATACTCGACCTGCTCGCCACCGTCTCCCGCTGGAGCCGCAGCAACCTCTCGGAAATCGCCCTGGCGCTGGTGGGTTGCCTGCTGGTGTTGTTCGGCGCCGATTTCAAAGGCTGGGTCGAGCAACGTCTGGGCAGCATCGCCGGCGCTTTGCGCGTACCGCTGATGGCGCTGCTGTGCGTGATCGGCAGCGGCGCGGCGCTGATCTACGCGACACCGTGGGTGATCAAAGGCTTGAGCCAGTTCAACAACTACAGCCTGGCGCCAGTGCTGTTGGTAGTCCTCGTCCTCATCGGCGTAGTTGCCGACCGCCGCTGATTCCGCAAACACCCCAAAACAACTGTGGGAGCGAGCCTGCTCGCGAATACGGTGTGTCAGTCAACATCAGTGTTGAATGAACATCCGCTTTCGCGAGCAGGTTCTATTGCGTGATGCTTAAGCGAGTTTTTCGAACTTCAGATCCCACACGCCGTGGCCAAGACGTTCGCCGCGGCGTTCGAACTTGGTGATCGGGCGTTCGGCAGGGCGGGGTACGCACTTGCCGTCTTCGGCGAGGTTGCGGTAACCCGGCGCGACGTTCATCACTTCCAGCATGTATTCAGCGTACGGTTCCCAGTCGGTGGCCATGTGCAGAATGCCGCCGACTTTCAACTTGCTGCGCACCAGTTCAGCGAACGAGGCCTGAACGATACGACGCTTGTGGTGGCGGCTCTTGTGCCACGGATCCGGGAAGAACAGCATCAGGCGATCGAGGCTGTTGTCGGCGATGCAGCGGTTGAGCACTTCGATCGCGTCGCAATCGTAGACCCGCAGGTTGGTCAGGCCCTGCGTCAGCACGCCATTGAGCAGCGCGCCAACACCCGGACGGTGAACCTCAACGCCAATGAAATCCTGATCCGGTGCCGCTGCAGCCATTTCCAGCAGCGAGTGGCCCATGCCGAAACCGATCTCCAGCGAGCGCGGTGCCGAGCGGCCGAACACTTGATCGTAATCCACTGGCGCGTCGGCCAGCGGCAGCACGAACAGCGGAGTGCCTTGATCCAGACCTTTTTGCTGGCCTTCGGTCATGCGCCCGGCGCGCATCACGAAGCTCTTGATGCGGCGGTGTTGGCGCTCGTCGCCTTCTTCCGGCTGGATAGGCGTGTCGTTCGATTCAGTCATCAATGGCTCTTACTTGATCAGACCATCCAGCGGCGAAGAGGCGCTGGCATAGAGTTTTTTCGGCATACGGCCAGCGAGGTAGGCCAGACGGCCTGCAACGATGGCGTGTTTCATGGCTTCAGCCATCATCACCGGTTGCTGGGCGTGGGCGATGGCCGAGTTCATCAGCACCGCATCACAACCCAGTTCCATCGCGATGGTTGCGTCGGACGCAGTGCCGACACCGGCATCGACCAACACAGGGATCTTGGCTTCTTCGAGGATGATCTGCAGGTTGTACGGGTTGCAGATGCCCAGACCGGAACCGATCAGGCCGGCCAGCGGCATCACCGCGATGCAGCCGATTTCTGCCAGTTGACGGGCGATGATCGGGTCATCGCTGGTGTACACCATCACGTCGAAACCTTCCTTGACCAGCGTTTCGGCAGCCTTGAGGGTTTCGATGACGTTAGGGAACAGAGTCTTCTGGTCAGCCAGCACTTCCAGCTTCACCAGGTTATGACCGTCGAGCAACTCACGGGCCAGGCGGCAGGTGCGCACGGCTTCGATGGCGTCGTAGCAACCGGCGGTGTTCGGCAGGAAGGTGTAGCGCTCCGGCGACAGCACGTCGAGCAGGTTCGGCTCGCCTTCGATCTGACCGAGGTTGGTGCGGCGCACGGCGAAGGTGACGATCTCGGCACCCGAGGCTTCTATGGCCTGACGGGTTTCTTCCATGTCACGGTACTTGCCGGTACCAACCAGCAAACGCGACTGGTAAGTACGACCGGCCAGCACAAAAGGCTTGTCGCTACGAACGATGCTCATGGGGAATCCTCTTTAGGAGTGAGGGTCTTGCAGAATTCTGTGCCCTTACGGGCCGCCCGCTTAGCCGCCGCCGATGGCGTGCACGACTTCGACGTTGTCGCCGTCGTTGAGCGTGGTGTCGGCATGCTGGCTGCGCGGGACGATATCCAGATTGAGTTCAACTGCCACCCGGCGTCCGGTCAGTTCCAGACGGGTGATCAGGGCCGCAACGGTTTCACCGTCGGGCAGTTCAAGGGATTCGCCGTTCAACTGAATGCGCATGCGCAATGCCGCCATCATTTTTAGGGGCTGGCATTCTAGCCCGATCAGACAGGGTGACCCAAGCCATTCGTCTTGAAACCCGCTGCCCCGGTGAAATGGCCAGGCCCGTGTAGGAGCTGCCGCAGGCTGCGATCTTTTGATGTTGTTTTTCAAGATCAAAAGATCGCAGCCTGCGGCAGCTCCTACAGGGAGCGGTTTGCGATCAGATACAGGGAGCGGTTTGCGATCAGTTCAGGTCGGAGGGTGACTCAGGTCAGGCGCCACGCGGCGAGGCCCAGGCACAGCCAGCCGATCAGGAAGGCGAGGCCGCCGAACGGGGTGATGATGCCGAGCTTGCTGATGCCGGTGGTGGTCAGCACGTACAGGCTGCCGGAGAACAGTAGAATGCCGACGGTGAAGGACACGCCGGCCCAGGTGACCAGTCGGCCCTGAACATGCGTGGCCAGCAGCGCCACGCCGAACAGCGCCAGCGTGTGCACCAGTTGATAGGTGACGCCGGTGTGGAAAATTGCCAGATATTCCGCCGTCAGACGGTTTTTCAGGCCGTGGGCGGCGAATGCGCCCAGCGCGACACCGGTAAAACCAAAGAAAGCGGCCAGCAGCAGAAAGCCACGCAACATGAAGAACTCCAGTCAGACTCGATCGGCAGGGTCTGTATAATGGCCCGCTCCACGGGTTCGGCCAAGCCATCTCTATGCTGCGTACAATTTTCCGTCGTCTTACGAAGGCCCTGCTCTGGTTCGCGGGCGGCAGCGTTGTGCTGGTGCTGATCTTTCGTTTCGTACCGCCGCCGGGCACGGCGCTGATGGTCGAGCGCAAGGTCGAGTCGTGGGTCGACGGCGAGCCGATTGATCTGCAGCGCACGTGGAAGCCGTGGGACGAGATCTCCGACGATCTGAAAGTCGCGGTCATGGCCGGTGAAGATCAGAAATTCCCAGAGCATTGGGGATTTGATTTCAGCGCGATCCAGGCCGCACTCGCGCACAACGAACTCGGTGGCTCGATTCGTGGCGCCAGCACCTTGAGCCAGCAAGTGTCGAAAAACCTGTTTCTGTGGGCCGGGCGCAGTTATCTGCGCAAAGGCCTCGAAGCCTGGTTCACTGCGCTGATCGAGGTGTTCTGGCCCAAGCAGCGGATTCTTGAGGTGTACCTGAACAGCGTCGAGTGGGATGACGGTGTGTTCGGCGCCGAAGCTGCCGCCCGTCATCATTTCGGCGTGAGCGCCAAGTCGCTGTCCCGCCAGCAGGCGAGTTATCTGGCGGCGGTGTTGCCGAATCCGCGCGTGTGGAGCGCCAGCCATCCGACCGCTTACGTGTCGCGCCGCGCCGGCTGGATTCGCCAGCAGATGAGCCAGTTGGGTGGCGACAGCTATCTGCTGGGTCTCAACGATTCGCGCCGGGCACCGTGGGCGCGCTGATCCTCTCCTGCGTCAGAACAACTTCAGCGGCTCTT
Source organism: Pseudomonas rustica (assembly GCF_049959085.1). Lineage (NCBI taxonomy): Bacteria > Pseudomonadati > Pseudomonadota > Gammaproteobacteria > Pseudomonadales > Pseudomonadaceae > Pseudomonas > Pseudomonas rustica. Next base: position 6,224,761 of record NZ_CP188200.1, read on the forward strand.
CATTAAGCGCTGACAGTTGTTCGCGTAACGCCAACACCTGATCGCCCCAATAACGCTCGGTGCCGAACCACGGGAAACTGTGCGGGAACGCCGGGTCATCCCAGCGTCGTGCCAGCCACGCGCTGTAGTGCATCAGACGCAAGGCGCGCAGCGGTTCGATCAGCGCCAGTTCGCGCGGGTCGAAATCGTGAAACTCGTTGTAGCCATCCATCAATTCCGATAACTGCCCGAGGCATTCCTGACGGTCGCCGGCGAGCATCATCCAGATGTCCTGCACCGCCGGGCCCATGCGGCAGTCGTCGAGGTCGACGATGTGGAACATCTCGTCGCGGCACATCATGTTGCCGGGGTGGCAATCGCCGTGCATGCGGATGTTCTGGTGCGGCGTCGCGGCGTAGACATCCTCGACACGCTTGAGCAGATCGCGGGCCACCGACTCATAAGCCGGCAGCAAACTTTTCGGAATGAAATTGCCTTCGAGCAAAGTGTTCAGCGAGGCGTGGCCGAAGTTCTGTACGCCCAGCGCTTCGCGGTGTTCGAACGGCTTGGTCGCGCCGACCGCGTGAATCCGCCCGAGCAACTGGCCGAGGCGATACAGCTGATCAAGATTGCCCGGCTCCGGCGCCCGCCCGCCACGACGCGGAAACAGGGTGAAGCGGAAACCGGCGTGTTCGTGCAGGGTTTCGCCGTTGTGGATCATGGGCGCGACCACCGGAATGTCGACGTCGGCCAGTTCGAAGGTGAATTTGTGTTCTTCGAGGATGGCTTCGTTGGTCCAGCGTTGCGGGCGGTAGAACTTGGCGATCAGCGGTTCGGAGTCTTCGATGCCGACCTGATAGACGCGGTTCTCGTAGCTGTTGAGCGCCAGAATGCGCGCATCACTGAGAAAGCCGATGCTTTCAACGGCATCGAGCACGAGATCGGGTGTGAGGGTTTCAAACGGGTGGGCCATGCTGACTCCTGCGCGCAGCAGGCTGCCGCGTCCGGCCCAGCATGGTAGCGCAGATGGCAGGCCCTTAGGGGGTTGGTGTCTGGGCTGACGCTATCGCGGGCAAGCCTTGCTCCTACAGATCAGGCGCAAGACCCGTAGGAGCAAGGCTTGCCCGCGAAGGCATTGGCTCAGGCGCCGACGATCCCGCCATCCTCACGGGTAATCGCCATCACCGACGACCGCGGTTTGCCATTCGGCAAATGCTCAGGGAACGTCGACCCACCGTTCTCCCCCGGATGCTGAATCCCGACAAACAGCGTCTTCTGATCCGGCGAGAAGCTGATCCCCGTCACCTCACAACCAATCGGCCCGACCATAAACCGGCGAATCTCACCGGTCACAGGGTCGGCGCACAGCATCTGGTTATTGCCCATCCCGGCAAAATCCCCGGCGTTGCTCGAATCGCCGTCAGTCAGAATCCACAAGCGCCCGGCATCGTCAAAACCCAAACCATCGGGGCTGTTGAACATGTTCTGTGGGGTGATGTTCGACGAACCGCCCTTCGGCGTCCCGGCGTGCACACCCGGATTGCCGGCGACCACAAACAGATCCCAGGCGAAGGTGTTCGAGCCGTGATCATCACGGTCGGTGCGCCAGCGCAGAATCTGCCCGTAGACATTCTTCTCACGCGGGTTCGGCCCGCCCACCGGTTGCCCGTCTTCGCCACGTTTGGCGTTGTTGGTCAGGGTGCAATAAACCTGGCCGTCCTTGGGGCTGACGACGATCCACTCCGGGCGATCCATGCGCGTTGCACCGACCACACTGGCGGCGAGGCGCGCGTGAATCAGCACTTCGGCCTGATCGGCAAAACCGCTGCTGGCGTCGATGCCGTTTTTGCCGTGGCTCAGTTCAATCCACTGACCTTGGCCCTTCGGGTGATCGGGGTTGCTGTCGCCGGCGTCGAACTTGGCCACGTACAAAGTGCCGTGATCGAGAATGTCGCGATTGGCCTTGGCGTTGCGGTGGTTGATCTTGTCGCGGCTGACGAATTTGTAGATGAACTCGCCGCGCTCGTCGTCGCCCATGTACACCACGGCGTGGCCGTCAGCGGTTTCCGCCAGTGCGGCGTTTTCATGTTTGAAGCGGCCCAGCGCGGTGCGTTTGACCGGCGTCGATTGCGGATCGAACGGATCGATCTCGACCACCCAGCCGTGACGGTTGAGCTCGTTGGGATTCTTGGCCATGTCGAAGCGCGGATCGTGCGGGTGCCAGTTGATCTCTTTGCTGGTGGCGACCACGCCGTAGCGTTTTTGCGCGGCGTCGAATTTCTGCTCGGCGTTGCTGCTGCCGAAGCAGTCGGTGAAGTTCTCTTCGCAGGTCAGGTAAGTGCCCCACGGCGTTTTTCCGTTGGCGCAGTTCTGGAAGGTGCCGAGGACTTTTTTGCCGCTCGGGTCGGCGCTGGTTTTCAGCAACTCGTGACCAGCCGCCGGGCCGCCAATGCGCAACGGCGAGTTGCCGTGAATGCGTCGGTTGTAGCGCGAGCCCTGAACGAACTGCCAGTGACCGTTTTTGCGCTGCACTTCAATCACCGACACGCCTTCACAGGCCAGTGCCTTGCGCACTTCTTCGGCCGACTGCGGCATGCCGCCGTGCGGGTAGAGGTAGCGATAGTTGGTGTATTCGTTGTTGATCGCCATCAACGCGCGGTTTTTGTCGTCGGGGAAGGCGAACAGGCTCATGCCGTCGTTGTTGTCGCCGAACTGCACTTCCTGTGCGGCGGCGCTGCCGTTGCCACTCGGGTCAAAGGCCGGGCCGTTCTTGCTCAGCGGCTGGCCCCAACTGATCAGCACCGAAGACTTGTAGCCTTTGGGCAGGCTGATGACGTCGCTGGTCGCGGCGGGAATGCTGTCGAAACCGAGCAGGCTGCTATTGCCGGCGCTGACGCTGGCGGCCAGCACGCTGCGGCTCAGCAGGTTACCGCCAAGGAACATCGCCGCGCCGCACAACGCGCCGGCGCTGATGAAGCCGCGACGGCTGAGGCCGACCATTTTTTCCAGGTCAGTGGATTGGTTTTCTTCTAATAGGCTCACGTCAGGCTCCCTGCTTGGTTTGGCAGCCACCTTAATCAGGGTCTATGACGTTTTTGTTGCAGGCTCGATTTAGAGCGGCGTACCGATCAACACATTCGACGGCGAGAACTGCACCTGCACCGGTTGTTCGACGGTCAGCCCACGGGTGCGCAGATCCATCGGCTCAGCCAGCGCGCAGAGTGTGTGGCCGTTGGGCAGGGAGATTCGCACTTCACTCGGGCCGTCTTCGGCGTCAAGGATCGCTTCGATGGTGCCGGTGAGGAGATTGTGTCCCGGCGTTGCAGATTGTTCAGCGGTGAGCAATTCCAGCCAGCCGGCCTTGATCAGCGCGACCACTTCGGTGCCGTTTTGCAGTTCAAGGTGCACGGTGCTGTCGTGGGTGATCTGTGCGTCGAGGCACAGGCCTTCGGCCAGCTCCAGACGGATCAGGTCATTGCGGCCCTGCGCTTCGATGGCGATGACTTTGCCGTGCAACTGATTGCGCGCGCTGGTTCGCAGCATCAATCGGCCGAGCAGATCGAGATCGCTGGCGTCTTCCGCCGCTTCCAGCACCTGCGCCTGCAAGGCTTGCAGCTTTTGATACAGGCGCAGCACGCGTTCGCCTTCGCTGGACAGCTTGGCGCCACCGCCGCCCTTGCCACCGACGGCACGTTCAACCAACGGTTTCTGCGCCAGATTGTTCAGCTCATCGATGGCGTCCCACGCGGCTTTGTAGCTCAGGCCGGCGCTTTTTGCGGCGCGGGTGATCGAGCCTTGTTCGGCGATGTGTTGCAGCAAGGCGATACGCTGCGGACGACGGACGATGTGCTGGGAGAGCAGGGAAGGCATGGACATGAAGGGGTGCTTTTTAGCCGTGGCGGTGGGGAGTGAAGTTGGCTGCTTGCCACGCGAGAGTCAAGCCCAACCCAATCCCTTGTAGGAGCTGCGGCACGCTGCGATCTTTTGATGTTGTTTTTGAAGATCAAAAGATCGCAGCGTGCCGCAGCTCCTACAGGGGTTATGTGTTGGTTTCAGGTTCCGGGTTTTGGCGTGCGCGCGAGGCAGTAGACATCGACTCTTGCTGCACCGGCATTCGTTAGCAATCGGGCTAACGCTTGGGCCGTGGCGCCGGTCGTCAGCACATCATCGACCAACGCCAGATGTCGGCCTTGGACATTGGCATCAGGATCAAGACTGAACGCTTCACGCAAATTACGTTTGCGCGCTTTGGCGTCCAGATCCTGCTGGGCGCTGGTGTTTTGCACCCGGCGCAACACCTGTTCCTCGCAGGGCAAATCCAGCGAAGCGCTCAACCATCGCGCCAGCATTGCCGCCTGATTGAAGCCCCGTTGACGCAAGCGCTGTTTCGCCAGCGGCACCGGCAACAACACATCCGGCCTCGGCAGATCCTCTTCGAAGCGATGTTGCAGGTATTGCCCGAGAACGTCGGCGAGCAGGTGGCCAAACGGCCATTTCGCGTTGTGTTTAAACCGCGTAATCAAACTGTCGACCGGGAAGCCATAAAGCCACGGCACAACGACCTGTTCGAACGCCGGCGGCTCTAGCAGGCACTCGCCGCAGGTTAGGCCCGCGGCGGCCAGCGGCACTGCGCAGGTCACACAATGATCTCCGAGCCACGGCAGTTCAGTTTCGCAAGCGACGCAAATGGGCATTTCTGCTTCTGCGGCCTCATCGCACAACAAACATGTCTGTACGTTTTTTAAACAGATGTAAACCGAGCCTTTGTATCGTGGTTGACAGCGCATGACTCTTCCTTAAATATGCCGAACATCCGTGTAGCGCCTGTGGGTATTCCGTTTCCTCAGTCGCGAACCAAGCATAACCAAGGAATTACCCATGAGCGCGAGCACCACCGCCACCCTGTGTCACGACTGGTCTTTGGCCGAAGTCAGAGCACTCTTCGTACAGCCCTTCAACGACTTGCTGTTCCAGGCGCAAACGGTGCACCGCGCGCATTTCAACGCCAACCGCGTGCAGGTCTCGACCCTGTTGTCGATCAAGACCGGCGCCTGCCCGGAAGACTGCAAGTACTGCCCGCAGTCCGGGCACTACAACACCGGTCTTGAAAAAGAAAAGCTGATGGAAGTGCAGAAAGTCCTCGAAGAGGCGGCGCGCGCCAAAGCCATCGGCTCAACGCGGTTCTGCATGGGCGCGGCGTGGAAACATCCGTCGGCGAAAGACATGCCGTACGTGCTGAAAATGGTTGAAGGCGTGAAAGCCATGGGCCTGGAAACCTGCATGACCCTCGGCCGTCTCGATCAGGATCAGACCGAAGCGCTGGCCAAGGCCGGCCTCGATTACTACAACCACAACCTCGACACGTCGCCTGAGTTCTACGGCAGCATCATCACCACCCGCACTTACAGCGAGCGCCTGCAAACGCTGGCCTACGTGCGTGAGTCGGGGATGAAGATCTGCTCGGGCGGGATTCTTGGTATGGGCGAGTCGCTGGATGACCGCGCCAATCTGCTGATCCAGTTGGCCAACCTGCCAGAGCATCCGGAATCGGTGCCGATCAACATGCTGGTGAAAGTCGCCGGCACGCCGCTGGAAAATGCCGAAGACATCGACCCGTTCGACTTCATCCGCATGCTCGCGGTGGCGCGCATCCTCATGCCGCAATCCCACGTGCGCCTGTCCGCTGGCCGCGAAGCGATGAATGAGCAGATGCAGGCCCTCGCGTTCTTTGCCGGTGCCAACTCGATTTTCTACGGCGACAAACTGCTGACCACCGCCAACCCGCAGGCGGACAAGGACATGCAACTGTTTGCGCGTCTGGGCATCCAGCCGGAAGCGCGTGAAGAGCATGCGGACGAGGTTCACCAGGCGGCGATCGAGCAGGCGCTGGTGGAGCAGAAGAGCAGCGAGCAGTTCTACAACGCTGCCGTCTAAAACCTCTGAAGGAATGCAAAACCCCTTGTGGAAGCGGGCTTGCTCGCGAAAGCGTCAGTCCAGTCAACATCACCGTTGAATGTCAGACCGCATTCGCGAGCAAGCCCGCTCCCACAGGGAATCTGTGTCACTTGAAAGTCGAGGCCTGCATGTCTTTCGATCTCGCCGCACGCCTTGCTGCCCGTCGTGCCGAAAACCTCTATCGCCAGCGCCCGCTGCTTGAATCCCCGCAGGGGCCGGAAGTGGTGGTCGATGGCCAACCGTTGCTGGCCTTCTGCAACAACGATTACCTTGGCTTGGCCAACCACCCGCAAGTCATCGAAGCCTGGCGCGCCGGTGCCGAACGCTGGGGCGTCGGTGGCGGTGCCTCGCACTTGGTGATCGGCCACAGCACCCCGCACCACGCCCTCGAAGAAGCCTTGGCCGACCTCACCGGTCGCCCGCGTGCGCTGCTGTTCACCACCGGTTACATGGCCAATCTCGGCGCGGTCACGGCGCTGGTCGGGCAGGGCGATACGGTGCTGGAAGACCGCCTCAATCACGCCTCGTTGCTGGATGCCGGGTTGTTGTCCGGCGCGCGTTTCAATCGCTATCTGCACAATGACGCCGAGAGTCTGGCCAAGCGCCTGGAGAAAGCCACCGGCAATACGCTGGTGGTCACCGACGGTGTGTTCAGCATGGACGGCGATCTGGCCGATTTGCCGGCTCTCGCCCGCGCAGCCAAGGCCAAAGGCGCGTGGCTGATGGTCGATGACGCGCACGGTTTCGGCCCGCTCGGCGCGAATGGCGGCGGCATCGTCGAACATTTCGATTTGAGCCAGGAGGATGTGCCGGTGTTGGTCGGCACCCTCGGCAAAGCCTTCGGCACGGCTGGCGCTTTCGTCGCCGGCAGTGAGGAACTGATCGAAAGCCTGATCCAGTTCGCCCGCCCGTACATCTACACCACCAGCCAGCCACCGGCACTGGCGTGTGCAACGCTGAAAAGTCTGGAGTTGCTGCGCACTGAACATTGGCGTCGAGAGCATCTGCAAACGCTGATCCGCCAGTTCCGCCAAGGCGCAGAGCAGATCGGCCTGGAGTTGATGGACAGCTTCACGCCGATCCAGCCGATCATGATTGGCGACGCCGGGCGCGCGGTGCGCTTGTCGCAGATGTTGCGCGAGCGTGGGCTGATGGTTACTGCGATCCGTCCGCCCACCGTGCCTGCCGGCAGTGCGCGTTTGCGCGTGACCCTGACCGCTGCGCACAGCGAGGCGCAGGTGCAGCTATTGTTAGAAGGACTGGCCGATTGCTTTGCCCAACTCTCGTCGGAGCCAAGCCATGCGTGATCGCCTGATTCTGCTGCCCGGCTGGGGCCTCGGTGTGTCGCCGATGGAGCCTCTGGCCGCGGCGTTGCAAGGCCTCGATGAACATCTGAAAGTCGATATCGAGCCGCTGCCGGAACTGGATTCCAGTGACCTGCAAGACTGGCTCGACGAACTCGATGAAAGCATTCCTCAAGATGTATGGCTCGGCGGCTGGTCGCTGGGTGGCATGCTCGCATCCGAGTTGGCGGCGCGGCGTGGCGAGCATTGCTGCGGGTTGCTGACATTAGCGAGCAATCCTTCTTTTGTTGCCCATGAGCAGTGGCCGAGTGCGATGGCGGGCGAGACGTTCGACGCGTTTCTCGCCGGTTGCCAAGCCGACCCGCGCACCACTCTTAAACGGTTTTCGCTGCTGTGTGCTCAGGGCGCGCAAGACCCGCGCGGCTTGTCGCGATTGTTGCTCGGCGGCGCGCCGAATACCGCGCCGTCAGCATTGATGGTCGGGCTGGAATTGCTCGCACAGATCGACACCCGCGATGCGCTGCAGGCGTTTCGCGGCCCGCAGTTGCATCTGTTTGGCGGGCAGGACGCGCTGGTGCCAGCGGAAGCAGCGGGAGAATTGTTCACTTTGTTGCCGGATATTGAAATTGGTCTGATCGAACAGGCCAGTCATGCGTTTCTTCTGGAAGACCCCCACGGACTGGCGGGTGCGATCCAGGCTTTTTTACATGAGTGCGGTGATGACTGATTTGTCTCTTGTGCTGCCTGGCGGCTTGCCTGACAAGCGTCAGGTCGCAGCCTCTTTTTCTCGCGCGGCGGCCAGTTACGACAGTGTCGCCGAGTTGCAACGTGATGTCGGTACACAGTTGATTCAGCGTTTGCCAACGGATTTTGTCCCGGCGCGCTGGCTGGATCTGGGTTGCGGCACCGGTTATTTCACCCGCGCGCTGGCTTCGCGGTTTGCCGAGGGTCACGGGCTGGCGCTGGACATTGCCGAGGGCATGCTCGATCACGCGCGGCCATTGGGCGGGGCTGAGCATTTCATCGCCGGTGATGCGGAGCGGTTGCCGTTGCAGGATTCGACCTGCGATCTGATCTTCTCCAGCCTCGCGGTGCAGTGGTGTGCGGATTTCGAGGCGGTGCTCAGCGAAGCCTTTCGCGTGCTGAAACCGGGCGGAATTTTTGCGTTTGCTAGTCTTTGTGTAGGGACGTTGTTTGAGTTGCGCGACAGCTGGCGGCAGGTCGACGGGATGGTGCACGTCAACCGCTTCCGCGAGTTTGCCCGTTATGAACAATTGAGTGCAGCGAGTGGCTTGCGCACGCTGAGTCTGCAGAATCAGGCGCATGTGCTGCATTACCCGGATGTGCGCAGCCTGACCCATGAATTGAAGGCGTTGGGTGCACACAATCTGAATCCGGGGCGGCCGGGCGGTTTGACCGGGCGCGCGCGGATTCTTGGGCTGGTCGACGCTTATGAGCAGTTCCGTGAGGCGTCGGGATTGCCGGCGACTTATCAGGTGGTCTACGCCGTGTTGGAGAAACCCTTATGAGCGCAGCCTATTTCATCACCGGAACCGATACCGATGTCGGCAAGACCACGGTGGCCGCCGGGTTGCTGCACGCGGCGCGTTCGGCCGGGCTGAGCACGGCGGCGGGCAAACCCGTGGCTTCCGGCTGCGAAGTGACGCCCAAGGGTTTGCGCAACTCGGATGCGCTGGCGCTGTTGGCCGAGTGTTCATTGCCGCTGAGTTATCAACAGGTCAATCCGGTGGCGTTCGAGCCGGCCATCGCGCCGCATCTGGCGGCGCGTGAAGCGGGTGTCGCGTTGACCGTGCAATCGCTGCTGGCGCCGATGCGCGAGATTCTGGCGATGAACGCCGATTTCACTCTGATCGAAGGTGCAGGTGGCTGGCGCGTGCCGTTGGCCGATCAGGATAATTTGTCGGATCTGGCGATTGCGCTGAAGCTGCCGGTGATTCTGGTGGTCGGCGTGCGCCTGGGCTGCATCAGTCATGCGCTGCTGACGGCTGAAGCGATTGCCCGGGATGGTCTGCAACTGGCGGGGTGGGTGGCGAATATCATCGATCCGAAGACGTCGCGGCTGGAGGAGAATCTGGCGACACTGGCTGAACGGATCCCGGCGCCGTGTTTGGGCCGGGTGCCGAAACTCAAGGCGTTGAGCGCAGAGGCGGTGGCCGATCATCTGCAACTGGATTTGCTCGACTAAGTTTTTCACTATGAGCAGGCACTGTGCCATTAGTGTTTTTGACGGGTGTTTTTCTGGCGCGTCTGCTTCAATGACGGCTATTGATCCTTCCCAGGGATGAGAACCGTTATGGAAATCTCCGGTAACACAGCTTTTTACGCGGGGCTGAGCTCGATTCAGAGCGGGCAGAACCGTGTGGATCAGGCTGCCAGCCAGATCGCCAACACCACTATCGAACGCTCGGTCACCAGCCAGTCCTCGGAAGCTCAGGTTGATCGTCTGCGTGGCGTCGACCGCAGCCAGCAAATGGATCCGGGCAGCGACATGGTGCAGATGGCGCAGGGCAAATTCCAGGTGGATCTGGGCGCGAAGGTCGTCAAGGCATCCGACGAAGTGCTCGGTACGATCATCGATACGTTTGCCTGATTGCTTCTTCATCTGCCTGCTGAACGCCGCGCCTTGTCGCGGCGTTTTTCGTTGTAAGTCCTTCTCCCTCAACTAATCTTTTTTTCAGCGCCCGTGGCTCGTTCAAGTCCATGGCGGTTTGCTGTGTCCGGCGTTTGAAAGCTGCGATGACGAACGGCAAAAGATCGACGCTTGACAAGATTTCGGCGTAAACGTATGTTTCAAACAACTGTTTGACCGTCACAACAAATCAACACGGTCGTTCATTCCCGGTTACATCAGCAGAGGTTTATCGCTATGCCTGACTACAAGGCCCCCTTGCGTGATATTCGCTTCGTTCGTGACGAGCTGCTCGGCTACGAAGCGCACTATCAGAGCCTTCCGGCTTGCGCAGACGCGACTCCGGACATGGTTGACGCCATTCTCGAAGAAGGCGCCAAGTTTTGTGAGCAGGTACTGGCACCGCTGAACCGCGTGGGCGACCTCGAAGGTTGCACCTGGAGCGAGTCCGGCGTGAAAACCCCGACTGGCTTCAAAGAGGCTTACAAGCAATTCGTTGAAGGCGGCTGGCCAAGCCTCGCTCACGACGTTGAGCACGGCGGCCAAGGCCTGCCGGAGTCGCTGGGTCTGGCCGTGAGCGAAATGGTTGGCGAAGCCAACTGGTCGTGGGGCATGTACCCAGGCCTGTCGCACGGCGCGATGAACACCATCTCTGAGCACGGCACACCAGAGCAGCAAGAAGCCTATCTGACTAAACTGGTCTCCGGCGAATGGACCGGCACCATGTGCCTGACCGAACCGCACTGCGGCACCGACCTGGGCATGCTGCGCACCAAGGCCGAACCTCAGGCCGACGGTTCCTACAAAGTCTCCGGCACCAAGATCTTCATCTCGGCCGGTGAACACGACATGGCCGATAACATCGTCCACATCGTGCTGGCCCGCCTGCCGGACGCACCGGCTGGCACCAAAGGCATCTCGCTGTTCATCGTTCCCAAGTTCATGCCGAATGCCGATGGCACCGTCGGTGAGCGCAACGCAGTGACCTGCGGTTCGCTGGAACACAAGATGGGCATCCACGGCAACGCCACTTGCGTGATGAACTTCGACGGCGCCACCGGTTTCCTGATCGGCCCGGCGAACAAAGGCCTGAACTGCATGTTCACCTTTATGAACACCGCACGTCTGGGTACCGCGCTGCAAGGTCTGGCCCACGCCGAAATCGGTTTCCAGGGCGGCCTGAAATACGCTCGCGATCGTCTGCAAATGCGCTCGCTGACTGGCCCGAAAGCGCCGGAAAAAGCTGCCGACCCGATCATCGTTCACCCAGACGTACGCCGCATGCTGTTGACCATGAAGGCGTTCGCCGAAGGCAACCGTGCGATGGTGTACTTCACCGCCAAACAGGTCGACATCGTCAAATACGGCGTCGATGAAGAAGAGAAGAAGAAAGCCGACGCACTGCTGGCCTTCATGACTCCGATCGCCAAAGCGTTCATGACCGAAGTCGGTTTCGAATCCGCTAACCACGGCGTACAGATCTACGGCGGCCACGGCTTCATCGCCGAGTGGGGCATGGAGCAGAACGTTCGCGACAGCCGCATTTCGATGCTGTACGAAGGCACCACCGGTATCCAGGCACTCGACCTGCTCGGCCGTAAAGTGCTGATGACTCAAGGCGAGGCTTTGAAAGGCTTCACCAAGATCGTCCACAAGTTCTGCCAGACCAACGAAGGCAACGAAGCCGTTGCAGAATTCGTTGCACCGCTGGCGGCAATCAACAAGGAATGGGGCGAGCTGACCATGAAGGTCGGTATGGCTGCCATGAAAGATCGTGAAGAAGTCGGTGCGGCCTCCGTGGACTACCTGATGTACTCCGGTTATGCCTGCCTGGCTTATTTCTGGGCCGACATGGCACGTCTGGCAGCTGCGAAGCTGGCAGAAGGCACCGGCGACGCAGCGTTCTACACCGCCAAGCTGCAAACCGCGCGCTTCTACTTCCAGCGCATCCTGCCCCGTACCCGTACCCACGTGGCCACCATGCTGTCGGGCGCCAACAACCTGATGGACATGAAAGAAGAAGACTTCGCGCTGGGCTACTAAGCCTTAACGCAGTCTCCTAAAAAACCGCTGTACCTTCGGGTGCAGCGGTTTTTTTTTGCGCTGGATTTGTCCCCAACTCTGGGGATGTTTCCCCAGCAGAAACGGTGAGCTGAAATCGCGCGGCCCCAGCGTTTATTGATTCAAAATGTTTCACGGAAGGATGGCCAATTAATTGCACTGCGCTGATTGACCGGCGCTCACGAGAAATCCTCTGCTGTTCCACGACACCTCTCGCCCGGCGACTTCATGACAACAACCGTCAGGGTGAAGCACATGAACATCAGTCGACTTGTCTGGCTACCCCTCGCACTCGCAGCTTCCGGCGCAATGGCCGCAACGCCCGCCGAAGTGGATCCTCCGGTACCGGAAATGCCGAGCCTGCAATCGCTGCGCGGCATGCTGCCGCCCGATCCGTCGGGGACAGAAGGCGGGCGCAAGGTCGACTTGATGACCGACTACGTGCTCAACCGCTCCGCCGCGATTCTGCTCGGCAAAGCGCTGTTCTGGGACATGGAAGTCGGCAGTGATGGCGCCACAGCATGCGCCTCCTGCCACTATCACGCCGGCGTCGACCACCGCATCACCAACCAGCTCAACCCCGGCCAGGCACACACCAACGCCAACGTCGCCTCAATCTTCAACAAACCCTTTGTGGCCTCCGACATACCCGGTGACGTGGCGTCCTACGCGACCTTGTCCGGCGGCAAGGGCGGGCCGAACTACACGCTGAAGAAAACCGACTTTCCGACTCACGTGCTAAGCAATCCACTGGATCGCAACTCGCCGATCGTTTATTCGACTGACGATGTGGTCGGCTCCCAAGGTGTATTCGACGCCAATTTCGTCAAACCCAATCAGCCACGTTTCGACAAATGCACTCAGCAGCCCGATGGCATCTTTCAAGTTGGCGGCATCAATGTGCGCCGCAGCACCGGACGTAACGCGCCGTCGGTGATCAACGCGGCGTTCAACGTGCGTAACTTCTGGGATGGCCGCGCGAATAACGTGTTCAACGGTTTTTCACCGTTCGGCAATCGCGATCCCGATGCCGGGATTTACGTGACCGCCGAGCGCAGCACCGTGGCAAGCAAAGTCCGACTGGCGCTCAATGACGCCTCCGCCGCATCGCAAGCGGTGGGCCCGCCCGGTAGCGGGGTGGAAATGTCCTGCGGTGGCCGCACCTTCGCCGACATTGGGCGGCGCATGCTCGATCAGTTAATGCTCAAGCAACAACGGATTTCCTCCAACGATTCAGTACTCGCTTCAGTTTCCGGCGCGCGGCGTCCGACCTATCGCGAACTGATCAAGAACGCCTTCCAGCCACGCCTGTGGAACGCCACGCAAAACGTGTTGGTGGGCGGCGCGCCGTACACGCAGATGGAAGCTAATTTTCCGCTGTTCTTCGGACTGGCGATTCAGCTGTACGAATCCACGCTGATCTCCGATCAAGCGCCGATCGATGCCTACCTGCAGGGCGATTCAACCGCAATGAACGCGCAGCAAGTCGAAGGCATGAACCTGTTCCTCAACAAGGGCAAATGCGTCAACTGCCACGGCGGCCCGGAACTGACCAACGCCGCCAGCCGTTTGCTGATGCACCCGCGTGAACGCATCGAGCGCATGGTCATGGCCGACAACCTCACCACGCTCTACGACAACGGCTTCTACAACACCGGCGTGCGCCCGACCTCCGAAGACCTGGCGCTTGGCGGGTCAGATGCGTGGGGCAATCCATGGTCGTTCAGCCGTCAGTACAACAAGTTGCTGCAGGGCGGCAGCATTGCCGATCCGCTGGACGTCGATGTCTGCACCTTTGAAGCACCGCTCAGCGCCGCGATCCCTTGCGACGCCACGCTCAAACCCAACGTCAACTTCCGCGATTCGGTCGACGGCGCCTTCAAAACCCCGACCCTGCGCAACATCGCGCTGACCGGGCCGTACTTCCACAACGGCAGCCGAGCGACGCTCAAGCAAGTGATGGAGTTCTACAACCGTGGTGGTGATCGTCGCGGTGAGGACGCCAACAACACCAGCGGTTTCGAACACCCGTCGGCCAATCAGCACAACACCTCGAACCTCGATCCGGACATGACCAACCTCAACCTGACCCCGGATGAGATCGATGCACTGGTGAAATTCATGGAAGTCGGCCTGACCGATCCGCGCGTGGCCTGGGAGCGGGCGCCCTTCGATCATCCATCACTGATCATTCCGCAGGGCCATATCGGTGATGAAAATGCGGTGACTCAACGCCCGGCCAGTCCGAAGGTCACGACTCGCCAGGCAGCGGATGCTGCGCTCAATCTCAAGCCTTACGGTGCCGAAGGTCGCAGCCCGGCGGAGGGCCCGTTGCTGCCGTTCTACAACGATCTTTGAGGGCGATTTTCTGGGCTGGCCATCAGTAATGATGGCCAGCACGTCGATCAAGGTAAAAAACTGAGTAAATCGCTCAGAATCCCAGGCCTTCTGCCGTTAAAGAGACTGCATGTGATCTGGATCACATTGTGTGTGCTTAACTGCATGCATTGCAGGCACAATGCCATTACTTTGCCAGACGGTCGGAGCTTTACCCTTGCCGCGTTCTTCCGCTGTACGTTTCAGTCATTTCCTACCCTCACTGCTGTTGTTACTTGCGGGGTTGGCGGCTGCGTACGTCAAAGACCTCAACGTATTCTTCACTTCGCTGTTCAACGTGTTGCCGACGTTGGTGCTGTTGCTGGGCGGGGCTTATTGCGCGGTTTACCGCCGCCAGCGCGAACTGTTTCTGATGCTCACGGTGTACATCGCCTACTTTCTGCTCGACACCCAGACCGACTATTACCGCGACAACGGCAAGGTGCGCGACGACGCTGCCGTCGTGTTTCATCTGGTCTGCTTGCTGCTGCCGTTGTTGTTCGGTCTGTTCGCGGCGTGGCAGGAGCGCACGCACCTGTTTCAGGACATGGTCGCGCGCTTCGCCGTTTTACTCGCCTTCGGCAGCGTCGCATTGGGGCTTGAGCAAAGTTATCCCCAGGCGTTACTGATCTGGCTTTCCGAGATTCGCTGGCCGGCACTGCATGGCGCATGGATGAGCCTGATCCAGCTCTCCTATCCAGTGTTCATCTCTGCATTCCTGCTGCTGGCGTGGCAATACTGGCGCAACCCGCGTCCGTTGCACGCGGCGCAATTGGTCGGTTTGCTCGGTGTGTTCTGGATGCTGCCGAAAACTTTCATCCTGCCGTTCACCCTGAACATCATGTGCAGCCAGGTGATGTTGATGATCGCCGCTGCCGTTGCGCACGAGGCTTATCAAATGGCCTTCCGCGACGAGTTGACTGGTTTGCCGGGACGCCGCGCGCTCAACGAACGCATGCAGCGCCTCGGGCGCAACTATGTGCTGGCGATGAGCGACGTCGACCACTTCAAGAAATTCAACGACACCCACGGCCACGATGTCGGCGACCAAGTGTTGCGTCTTGTCGCCAGCAAGCTGTCGAAAATCAGCGGTGGCGGTAGGGCGTATCGCTATGGCGGTGAGGAATTTGCCTTGGTGTTCGCAGGCAAAACTCTTGAGGAGTGCATGCCGCACCTGGAAGTGATCCGCGAATCGATTGCGTCCTACAACATTCAACTGCGCAATCAGGAAAACCGTCCGCAGGATGATCAGCAAGGTCGTCAGCGTCGTGCCGGTTCCGGCGCGTCGAGTGTGTCGGTGACGGTGAGTATCGGCGTCGCTGAACGTCTGGAACAACGCACGCCGGAGCAAGTCTTGAAATCCGCCGACGAAGCGCTCTACAGCGCCAAAGGTGCAGGGCGAAACTGCGTCGTCGCATTCGGCCAGAACCGCCGCGGCGCGGTGCGCATGGACACCGCTGCGGGTTGAGTGATGACGGCGCATTCAGCGTCTGCACAATGATTGTGGGGCGTGGTGGTCGGCAGTAGGTTGAAGCAATCTGCTGACGGAGAAGCCACCATGCCTGAGTACAAAGCCCCGCTGCGCGACATGCGCTTTCTGATCGATCACGTCTTCGACTTCCACGCCAACTACGCCGCCCTCGGCGCGGATGACGCGAGCCCGGACATGATCAACGCGATCCTTGAAGAGGGCGCGAAGTTCTGTGAGAACGTTCTGGCACCGCTCAATCGCAGCGGTGACGAAGAGGGCTGCCATTTCGACAATGGCGTGGTGACAACGCCTACAGGCTTCAAGGAAGCTTTCGCACAATACGTCGAAGGCGGCTGGCACGGTCTGGCGGCGGATCCGGTGTATGGCGGTCAGGGCCTGCCGAGTTCGCTGGGGCTGGTGATCAGCGAGATGGTCGGCTCCAGCAACACCTCGTGGGGCATGTACCCGGGCCTGACCCACGGCGCAATGTCGGCGATTCACGCTCACGGCACCGCCGAGCAAAAAGAAACCTACCTGAGCAAACTCACCGCCGGCCAATGGACGGGCACCATGTGCCTGACCGAAGCGCATTGCGGCACCGATCTGGGCATCATCAAGACCCGCGCCGTGCCTCAGGCTGACGGCAGTTACGCAGTCACCGGCAGCAAGATTTTCATCTCCGCCGGCGAGCACGACATGAGCGACAACATCATCCATCTGGTGTTGGCCAAACTTCCGGACGCACCGGCCGGAACCAAGGGCATTTCGTTGTTTATCGTGCCGAAATTCCTCGCCGATACCGCGGGTGAGGCGGGCGAGCGCAACGGCGTGTCCTGCGGTTCGATCGAACACAAAATGGGCATCAAGGCCTCGGCCACTTGCGTGCTCAACTTCGACGGCGCCAAGGGTTTCTTGATCGGCGAGCCGAACAAGGGCCTCAACT
This sequence comes from Pseudomonas rustica, assembly GCF_049959085.1. NCBI lineage: Bacteria > Pseudomonadati > Pseudomonadota > Gammaproteobacteria > Pseudomonadales > Pseudomonadaceae > Pseudomonas > Pseudomonas rustica. The sequence goes on from NZ_CP188200.1 coordinate 6,241,500, forward strand.
GCATGTTCACCATGATGAACCACGCACGGCTCGGCACCGGCATGCAGGGTCTGTGTCTGGGCGAGGCGAGTTTCCAGGGCGCGATCAAATATGCCAACGACCGCTTGCAGATGCGCTCGTTGACCGGCGCCAAAGCACCGGATAAAGCCGCCGACCCGATCATCGTCCACCCCGACGTGCGGCGCATGTTGCTGACCATGAAAGCCTTTAACGAAGGCAACCGCGCGCTCACCTATTTCACCGCGCAACTGCTCGATACCGCGCACCTGAACAGCGATGCCGAGGCGCGTCAGGAGGCTGAAGACCTGCTGGCGTTCCTCACGCCGATCTGCAAAGCATTCATGACCGACAGCGGGCTGGAAGTGACTAACCTCGGCATGCAGATATTTGGCGGCCACGGTTTTATTCGCGAGTGGGGCATGGAGCAACTGGTGCGCGATTGCCGGATTGCGCCGATCTATGAGGGCACCAACGGCATTCAGGCGCTCGATCTGCTCGGGCGCAAGGTGCTCGGCAGTCAGGGCAAGTTGCTGCGTGGGTTTACCAAGATCGTCCACAAGTTCTGCGCGGCCAATGTTGACCATCCGCAGTTGGGCAGCTTCGTTGCGCAACTCAACGAGCTCAATCAGCAGTGGGGCGATCTGACCATGAAGGTCGGCATGGCGGCGATGAAGAACCCGGATGAAGTGGGCGCGGCGTCGGTGGACTACTTGATGTACAGCGGATACATCATTCTCGGGTATCTGTGGTTGCGCATGGCGTTGGTAGCGCAGGCGCAACTGGAGGCGGGCGAGGGTGAGGCGGATTATCTGCGCGGGAAATTGGCGACGTGCGAGTTTTACTTCAAACGGCTGTTGCCACGTACGGCGGCGCATCGGGCGGCGATTGAGGCGGGGAGTGATTGTTTGATGAAGTTGCCGGCTGAATTGTTTTCTCTGTAGGAAAAAGCAAAAGATCGCAGCCTTCGGCAGCTCCTACAGGGAATTTGGGGTTGGCGGGGCTGCGATTTTTTGTGGTGACTAAAAATAACAAATCAGTCACTGGTTGACCCTATGTGTCGCAAAAGTTGTTGAGGTACACTCGGGCTCAACGAAAACACCCTTCACGAATAACCTGTTTAGATCTTGCGAGGTTTGCCATGGCTGACTACAAAGCGCCGCTGCGCGATATGCGCTTCGTCCTCAATGAAGTGTTCGAGGTCGCCAAACTCTGGGCCGAACTGCCGGCCCTGGCCGAGACCGTCGACGCCGAAACTGTTGAAGCCATTCTCGAAGAGGCCGGCAAGGTCACCAGCAAAAGCATCGCGCCTTTGAGCCGTGCCGCTGACGAAGAAGGCTGTCATTGGGTCGACGGCGCCGTCACCACTCCGGCCGGTTTCCCACAGGCTTATCAGACTTACGCTGAAGGCGGTTGGGTCGGCGTTGGCGGTGATCCAGAGTTCGGCGGCATGGGCATGCCCAAAGCCGTGTCGGCGCAAGTCGAAGAAATGGTCAACTCCGCCAGCCTGTCCTTCGGTCTGTACCCGATGTTGACCGCCGGCGCCTGCCTGTCGATCAACGCCCACGCCAGCGAAGAGCTGAAAGCCGCGTACCTGCCGAACATGTACGCCGGCGTCTGGGCCGGTTCGATGTGCCTGACCGAGCCGCACGCCGGCACCGATCTGGGGATTATTCGTACAAAAGCCGAGCCTCAGGCCGACGGTTCCTACAAGGTCAGCGGCACCAAGATCTTCATCACCGGTGGCGAACACGACCTCACCGAAAACATCATTCACCTGGTGCTGGCGAAGCTGCCGGACGCCCCGGCGGGCCCGAAAGGCATCTCGCTGTTCCTCGTGCCGAAGTTCATGGTCAATGCCGACGGCAGCCTCGGCGCGCGCAACCCGGCGAACTGCGGTTCGATCGAACACAAAATGGGCATCCAGGCCTCTGCGACCTGCGTGATGAACTTCGACGAAGCTGTGGGTTATCTGGTCGGCGAGCCGAACAAAGGCCTCAACGCGATGTTCACCATGATGAACTACGAGCGTCTGGGCGTCGGCATCCAAGGCCTGGCGACCGGCGAGCGTTCGTATCAGAACGCCGTTGAATATGCGCGCGACCGTCTGCAAAGCCGTTCGCCAACCGGCGCGCAGAACAAAGACAAAGTCGCTGACCCGATCATCGTCCACCCGGACGTGCGGCGCATGCTGCTGACCATGAAAGCCTCGAACGAAGGCGGCCGTGCGTTCTCCACCTACGTGGCGATGCAACTCGACACCGCCAAGTTCAGCGAAGACGCTACCACCCGCAAGCGTGCGGAAGATCTGGTTGCACTGCTGACGCCGGTAGCCAAGGCGTTCCTCACCGATCTGGGTCTGGAAACCACCGTGCACGGCCAGCAGATTTTTGGCGGCCACGGCTATATCCGCGAATGGGGCCAAGAGCAATTGGTGCGTGACGTGCGCATCACCCAGATCTACGAAGGCACCAACGGCATTCAGGCGCTGGATCTGGTCGGTCGCAAGATCGTCGGCAGCGGCGGCGCGTTCTACAAGCTGTTCGCTGACGAAATCCGCCACTTCACTGCCACCGCGAGCGCCGATCTGGGCGAATTCACCAAGCCACTGAACGATGCCGTCAACACCCTCGACGAGTTGACCTCGTGGGTGCTGGATCGCGCGAAAAACAACCCGAACGAAATCGGCGCGGCCTCGGTCGAATATCTGCAAGCGTTCGGCTACGTTTCCTACGCGTACATGTGGGCACTGATGGCGAAGGCTTCGCTGGGCAAAGAAGCGCAGGACGATTTTTACGCGAGCAAGCTCGGCACTGCACGCTTCTACTTCGCCCGTTTGCTGCCGCGTATTCACTCGTTGAGCGCGTCGGTGAAGGCCGGTAGCGAGTCGTTGTTCCTTTTGGATGCGGCGCAATTCTGACGATGTAGCGTCATGTAAGCATTTGCTTACATGACGTGCTGCTGTTCTCCCATATGCGTGGATTGGATCCACGGCTAATCTACATTTCATGGACGTCGCGCAGGAAGCGCAAAGCAACAACACGGACACGTAGGATTCTGCCAGGGTGGCGGAGTGAAATGGATGTCAGGGAAACAGTCTGCAAAGCCCCGCTTCGGCGGGGTTTTCTTTTGCCTGCAGAAAAGTGCTCAGACCAAAGGATCGAGCGGCGGCCTGACTTCGCGCTCCATCACTTCTTCCAGCAATGTCTGCAACAGCGCCAACGGCGCCTGCTGGCGCTGCACATCGCGACAGACCAGCCCAACTTTCAGCGGCACCCGTGGTTCGCTCAGCGGTTTCCACAGCAGATTCTGATCGTCGTATTCCTTCTGCGACCGCCCCGGCAGCACCGTCGCCAGTTTGGTGTGCGGCAGACTGTCGAGAATCCCCACCATATTGTTTAGCTCGGCTTGCACCTGCGGGCGACGTCCGAGGGCGGTCAGTTGCGCCTGCCAGATCTGGCGGATCTGGAACTCTTCACCCAACAGCAACATCGGCAGCTCGGCGGCCTGGCGCATCGAGACTTTCTTGAATTCGCGTAGCGGATGATCCGCCGGGATCACCAGCGTCAGTTCATCTTCGTAAAGCATCACGCCATGCAAACCCGGTTGGCGCGGCGGTAGATAACTGATGCCAATATCCAGCGAGCCATTGAGCAAACGTCGCTCGATCTCAAGTCCGGTTAATTCATAAATCTGCACCACCAGATGCGGCTGTGCCTTGCGCACGCGCTCAAGCATTTGCGGCACCAGACTGGTGTGAACCGTTTGCAACACGCCGATCGCCAGCGTTCGCAGCGCCTGACCCTTGAAGTTGCCCAACGCCTCGCGCGCCCGTTGCAAACCGTCGAGCAGCGGCAACGCGTGGTTATACAAAGTGTGCGCGGCGAGGGTGGGCAGCAGGCGTTTGCTGCTGCGTTCGAACAGGGTGACGTCGAGGTTCTGTTCGAGTTGGCGGATCTGCTGCGACAGCGCCGGTTGCGAGATCGACAGGCGCTCCGCCGCCCGGCCGACATGGCCTTCTTCGTAGACCGCGACGAAATAACGCAGTTGTTTGAAATCCATAAGTAATACTTATCGAAAATGCTGGAAAAACGAAATGGCCCGAAGCCGTCAGTGCGCCTAGTCTAACCGCATTCACAAGGCTTACAGGGCCAGAAAGCGCGATGAATAGCGATCGCTTCGACAGTGTTTACATAGGCAGTTCAAAACACCTCAAACGAGGTTTTTTGCAATGAATCTTTTCAGTTTGCGGCGCCAGACGCCGAGTCTTGACGACCTCTCTTTCGAGGCCAATCCATCTGACCCCAACGAAAATCTCAGCGCCGAGCGCCTGATGCCCAGCGTCGAACGGCCGCAACAGGTATTCGTCCGTGGTCAGGGTTCGTGGCTATGGGACAGTAACGACCGCGCTTACCTGGATTTTTCCCAAGCCGGTGGCGCCAACAGCCTCGGCCACAGCCCTTCGGCGCTGGTGAAAGCCATCAGCAGTCAGGCGCAGGCGCTGATCAATCCCGGTTTCAATCTGCACAATCGCGGCATGCTCGGCCTCGCCGAACGCCTGTGCGCCGCGACCTCCAGCGATCAGGCTTACCTGCTCAACAGCGGCAGCGAAGCCTGTGAAGCGGCGATCAAACTGGCGCGCAAGTGGGGCCAACTGCATCGCGGCGGCGCGTCGCGGATTATTGTTGCGAAGCAGGGTTGTCATGGTCGTAGTCTGGCGACGATTTCCGCCTCGGACAGCTGCAACCTGCACAACCGTTTCGCGCCGCTGCTGCCGGGTTTTGATCTGGTGCCGTTCAACGATTTACCGGCGCTGCATGCGGCGGTCGATGCGCAGACCGTGGCGATCATGCTGGAGCCGATCCAGAGCGATGCCGGTGTAATTCCAGCCACCGAGCATTACCTCAAAGGTGTCGAGCGTCTGTGCCGTGAACTGGGCATTCTGCTGATCCTCGACGAAGTGCAAACCGGCATCGGCCGTTGCGGCACGTTGCTCGCCGAACAGTCCTACGGCGTACGCGCCGATATCGTCGTGCTCGGCAAAGGGCTTGGCGGCGGTGTGCCGTTGGCCGCGTTGCTGGCACGGGGCAAAGCCTGTTGTTTCGAAGCGGGCGAACTCGGCGGCACCCATCACGGCAACGCACTGATGACAGCGGCCGGGCTGGTGGTGCTCGACAGCGTGCAAGACCGCAGCTTTCTCGAACAGATCAACGACAACGGCCAACATCTGCGCGAAGGCCTGGCCCGATTGGCGCACCGCTACGACCACGGCGAACTGCGTGGCCAAGGCCTGTTCTACGGACTGACCCTGTCAGACGATTCCGCCGAAGCCGTCGTCCACGCCGCCCTGCACGAAGGCCTGCTGCTCAACGCCCCGCAAGCCAACTGCCTGCGCTTCACCCCGGCCCTCACCGTGAGCAAAACCAACATCGACGAAATGCTCCTGCGCCTCACCCGCGCCTTCGCCCGTGTGCGCACCGCACAACTGCAATGCCGCAAAGGGATTGCCGTCTGAGCTGAAGTTTCCTACCCGAATCAAAGAACCGTCTCGCGGTATAACGCACGCCCCACGCCTGATTCTTTTGGCGTGGGGCGTTTTTTTTGTGGCCGGGTTTTGCAGGTGGCAATTAATGCTTGAGCGATGGAGCCGCTCATGTTTTTTAAGCTCAGCCGTTGCTACGACAAATCGAGAACCTGTCGACCAAGGAAATTGAGGAGCCAGCTCATGGGTGAAAAATTCAAAAGTGAAATTGCTGAATCGATACACGAGTCAGCCTTTGCACTGCTTGATGTCGGTGCCATCAGCAAGGCATTGATGCGGGAGTTTGATGAGTCGTGCCTCGTTGCAATTTCTGAGGCGGCTCGGCGTCAATCTGATGCAGACGCGGAAAATGCTAGTGAACCCTGACGAACGGCGCGGGTCGATTAGCTTGTATGGCTCAGGTGAGCCAACCCCCATTCAGGAGCTGCCCCATGGATTTTATTCGGATCATCATCGCTATTCTGTTGCCGCCACTGGGTGTGTTTCTGCAGGTCGGGTTTGGCGGGGCGTTCTGGTTGAACATTCTGCTGACGTTGTGCGGGTATATTCCGGGGATCGTGCATGCGGTGTATATCATCGCCAAGCGCTGAGTCAGATGCATGCCCTGTAGGAGCTGCGGCACGCTGCGATCTTTTGATCCTGATCCTCGAATTAAAATCAAATGATCGCAGCGTGCCGCAGCTCCTACAGGGAAGGTTTCAGTCTGTTAATCCCATCACTCGCCGATAGAACTTCCACTCCTGCTCCAGCGCATGTGCCTGATTGGCCGCGCGGCGGAAGCCGTGGCGTTCGTCGGGGTAGTAATGGGCTTCGACCGGGATTCCGTTCTGCTCCAGTGCCGTGACCATGTCGCGGGTTTGTTGCGGGACAACCACCGCGTCCAGTTCACCCTGAAAGAAAATCACCGGCACGCGGATGGTGTTTGCGTGCAACAACGGTGTACGGGCGGCGTAGCGTTCGGCGTCTTTTTCGGGATCGCCAATGAGCCAGTCCAGATAATCGCCTTCGAACTTGTGCGTCGCCCGAGCCAACGCCACCGGGTCGCTGACCCCGTAAAGGCTGGCGCCAGCGCGGAACACCTGCTTAAACGCCAGCGCACACAACGTGGTGTAACCGCCCGCGCTGCCACCCCGAATGAATGCCCGTTCGCCATCGATCAAGCCTTGGTCGGCAAGATACGCGACGACGGCACAAGCATCCTCGACATCCACCTCACCCCAGCTCAGATGCAACGCCTGACGATATTCCCGGCCATAACCGCTGCTGCCGCGATAGTTGAGATCGGCGACGGCGAAGCCGCGTTGCGTCCAGTATTGGATGCGCGGGTCGAGCATCGGATAGCAGGCCGATGTCGGGCCGCCGTGGATGAACACCACCAGCGGTGGTTTCGTCTCACCGCTCATGGCTGGATAAAAGAACCCGTGCGCCTCACCCATTCCACTCGGGTAACGCAACGTTTGCGGACGGCTGATGCGTTCGGCAGGCAAAGGCGCGACGCCACCGGCCAGCACTTGCACTTCACGCGTTGCTCGATCAATTGTAATAACCGCCGCAGGGCTGATCGGCGAGGCGGCGATGCAGTAAATAAACTGCGCGTCCAAAGCCAGATGACGGAAGCGGCTGTAGTCGCCGGTGTAATCTTCATCGCCCAAAGTCAGGCGACCAAAACCACCTTCACTCCAACTGGCTAAAACCGAATCTTCTACAGGCAACCAGGTGCAGCCGCCCAACTGCCAGGGCGCCGGTGCATGATCGGCCGGCGCGGCAGGCAGTGGCGCCAAACCGTCAGAAGTCTCAGCCCACGGCTGCCAGAATCCACCGCGATCGGTAAGGCAATACAGCCGACCTTCAGCATCAAATCGTGGCTGTTGAATGGACTCTTCAACCTCATCGCCAGCAACGCAGCGCGGCGAACCAAAGGCGCCGTCAGCCAAGCGTTCAGCCACCATCAACCGCGTCGACGTCCACGGCTGATGCGGTCGGCTCCATTCAATCCACGCCAAGCGCCGGCCATTCGGGCTAAGGGTCGGTGCCGCATAGAAATCCGCGCCCTCAACCAACAAATGCCGCACCCCGTCGGCGAGATCAATCGCCACCAGCCGATGCTGATTTTGCTGTTCTTCAACCGCCAGCACTTGGCCGAACGCAAAATGCAGGTCGCCATAACGGCACTCGCCCGACGTCAGCGCCTCAGGCGCTCCATCCAGCGTCTGCCGATACAACTGCTGATCCGCCTCAGCGACGAAAACCACCCCGTCCGGCGTCAGACAAAACGCGCCACCGCCATATTCGTACACACGACTGCGTACGCTGAAGCCATCCGGCGTCAGACATTTCGCCACACCATCGCGCCAATGCCAGATCCGGCACGCGGCATCTTCGGGGCGATATTCATTCCAGAACAGCCCATTGGCACCGAGCTGCAACTCGGCGAAATCCATGCCGGCAGCGACGGCTTGCGAGGCGCTGAATGGCTCAGCCCTTGGCGATGAGGCGTGAGTTTCGTTCATTGCGGAAGGCCAGTTGTTCGATGGTTTGAGTGGCGGTCTCGGCTTCTTCGCGGGCCTTGAGAATCACGCCGTGGTGTTCGGATTTGCTGCACACCGGGTCGGCATTGCTCGCATCACCGGTGAGCATGAATGCCTGGCAGCGGCAGCCGCCGAAGTCTTTTTCTTTCTCGTCGCAGGAGCGGCACGGCTCGGGCATCCAGTCGTAACCGCGAAAGCGGTTGAAGCCGAACGAGTCGTACCAGATGTGTTGCATGCTGTGATCGCGCACATTGGGAAATTGCACCGGCATCTGCCGGGCGCCGTGGCAGGGCAGGGCGGTGCCGTCCGGCGTGACCGTCAGAAAGATACTGCCCCAACCGTTCATGCAGGCTTTCGGGCGTTCTTCGTAGTAATCCGGGGTGACGAAAATCAGCTTGCACGGATGCCCTTCGGCTTCCAGCTTGGCGCGGTATTCGTTGGTGATGCGCTCGGCACGCACCAGTTGTTCCTTGGTCGGTAACAGGCCGACACGATTGAGCTGCGCCCAACCATAGAACTGGCAAGTGGCGAGCTCGACGAAGTCGGCTTCGAGCGCAATGCACAGCTCGATGATGCGGTCGATCTTGTCGATGTTGTGCCGGTGGGTGACGAAGTTCAGCACCATCGGATAGCCGTGGGCCTTCACCGCGCGGGCCATTTCCAGCTTCTGCGCGAAGGCTTTTTTCGAACCGGCGAGCAGGTTATTCACTTGCTCGTCGCTGGCCTGGAAACTGATCTGGATGTGATCGAGACCAGCCTTTTTGAAGTCGCTGATTTTCTGCTCGGTCAGGCCGATGCCGGAAGTGATCAGATTGGTGTAGAAACCCAATTGCCGCGCTTCATGAATCAGCTCGGCGAGATCCTGGCGCACCAGCGGCTCGCCACCGGAAAAGCCCAGTTGCGCCGCGCCCATCTCCCGCGCCTCGCGAAACACCTTGATCCATTGTTCTGTGCTCAGCTCTTTGCCCTGCTCGGCGAAATCCAGCGGATTGGAGCAGTACGGGCATTGCAGTGGGCAGCGGTAGGTCAGCTCGGCGAGCAGCCACAGCGGCAGGCCGATTTCAGGCTTGGGCGGCAGATCAGGCAAGTTCGATCCAGTGCTGTGCACGGGCAACCTCCATGAATTGCTCGATGTCGTCACCGAGCTCGGGCACGCCGGGGAACTGCTCATCGAGTTTGGCAATGATCGCCGCAACGTCGCGTTCGCCGTCGATCAAACCGCCGATCAGCGCGGCGCTGTCGTTGAGTTTGATCATGCCTTCGGGGTAAAGCAGCACGTGACCTTTTTGCGCCGGTTCGTACTGGAAGCGGTAGCCGGGACGCCAGGTCGGGACTTTGCTGCGATCGAAACTCATAAGGTGATTCCTTTATGCCAGACGCGTTGTTCGGTGACGCTGTGATACGGCGGGCGGTTCAGTTCGTAGGCCATGCTCATGGCATCGAGCATGCTCCAAAGAATGTCCAGTTTGAACTGGAGAATTTCCAGCATGCGCTCCTGGCCTTCGCGCGTCTTGTAGTGCTCGAGCGTGATCGCCAGACCGTGCTCGACATCGCGCCGTGCCTGACCGAGGCGGGTGCGGAAGTATTCATAACCGGCCGGGTCGATCCACGGGTAATGCTGCGGCCAGCTGTCGAGGCGCGATTGGTGGATCTGCGGCGCGAACAGTTCAGTCAGCGAGCTGCTGGCGGCTTCTTGCCAACTGGCGCGGCGGGCGAAGTTGACGTAGGCGTCGACGGCAAAACGCACGCCGGGCAATACCAATTCCTGGGAGCGCAGTTGATCCGGATCGAGACCGACCGCTTGACCGAGTCGCAGCCAGGCTTCGATGCCGCCGTCTTCACCGGGGGCACCGTCGTGATCGAGCAGACGCTGAATCCACTCGCGGCGGATTTCCCGGTCGGGGCAATTGGCGAGGATCGCCGCGTCTTTCAGGGGGATGTTCACCTGATAGTAGAAGCGGTTGGCGACCCAGCCCTGAATCTGCTCGCGGGTGGCGCGGCCTTCATACATCGCCACGTGATACGGGTGGTAGATGTGGTAGTAGGCGCCTTTGGCGCGCAGGGCTGCTTCGAATTCGGTGGGGGACATTGGCGTGTCAGTCATGTCTGTTCTCCGGGAACAACCGTTGGATTCTGTGGTGTCTGGTCGGATGCCTTCGCGAGCAAGCTCAGCTCCTACAAAAGCACGCTGGCCCTTGTAGGAGCCGAGCTTGCTCGCGAAGAGGCCGGTCGCTACAACACAATACTCATGCCATCGAACGCCACTTCAACATTACGCCGCGCCAGTTCAGCACGCTCCGGCGAATCCTCGTCGAGAATCGGGTTGGTGTTGTTGATGTGGATAAGTACTTTGCGCTGTTCAGGCAACTGCTCCAGCACTTCGAGCATGCCGCCAGGCCCGTTCTGTGCCAGATGACCCATCTCACGGCCAGTACGCGTGCCGACGCCACGGCGCTGCATTTCATCGTCATCCCACATCGTGCCGTCGACCAACAGGCAATCGCTGCTTGCCATGATCTCCAGCAACGGCGCATCGACCTTGCCCAGACCCGGCGCATAGAACAGCTTGCCGCCGGTCTTCAGGTCTTCCACGATCAAGCCGATGTTGTCGCCCGGGTGCGGATCGAAGCGGTGCGGCGAGTACGGCGGCGCGGCACTGCGCAATGGCAGCGGGGTGAAACGCAGGTTCGGGCACGCCGCCACAGTGAAGCTCTGGTCGAGTTCGATGCGGTTCCAGTCCAGCCCGCCGTTCCAATGGGTGAGCATCTTGAACAGCGGGAAACCGGTGCTGAGGTCTTCGTGAACCATGTCCGTGCACCAGACCTGATGTGGGCAGCCTTCGCGCAGGCTGAGCAGGCCGGTGGTGTGGTCGATCTGGCTGTCCATCAGGATGATCGCGCTGATGCCGGTGTCGCGCAGCGCACGGCCCGGTTGCATCGGGGCGAAGCTTTGCAGCTGCGCGCGGATGTCCGGCGAGGCGTTGCACAACACCCAGTTCACGCCGTCATCGGAAATCGCGATGGACGATTGGGTGCGGGCCTTGGCATTCAGGCTGCCGTCGCGAAAGCCTGCGCAATTGACGCAGTTGCAGTTCCACTGCGGAAAACCGCCGCCAGCGGCCGAACCCAGAATCTGGACGAACATGAACACTCCATCATTTCAACGCGGAAAATAAAACGCCCCGGCGAGCCGAGGCGTTGCACTGCAGTTCTATGTAAGCAGAACTCAGCGGCTGGCGAAGTACATGGTGACTTCGAAGCCGATACGCAGGTCGGTGTAAGCAGGTTTTGTCCAGGACATAGGGTGTCTCCTCGGGTTGGGTGGGATAGCGCTGTCCATAGGTATAGTCCACGGCAGCGCAAAGATGTTCCAAATAGTTAGGCTGCTATGTTACTCAAAATTTCCGGGTAAATGCCCGTGAATCTTTGAGAAAGCTCCTTGCAGCCTCGGTAATGATCAATTTGCTGCTTGCCATGGCGCGCCGGGCGCGGAATCGGTGGCGAGACAGCGGTAGCCGCCCTCGGCGTTGATCAAATGCTGTGCAGCCGTGAGCAAAGTCTGGCGATCGAGTTGGCCGATGGCAGCGCTCAGTTGCTCAAGATAATCCGACGAGTGGCCAGCGAGTTTCGCCTGCCACAGCAATTCAGCAGCGTCCTTGCTGGACAGGTTGGCGTCGTTGAATTGATCGCTGAGGTTTTGCCGGTGCTGGCTGAGACTGGTGTCATCGTGGGATTCGATCAACGCAGGGAGACCTTCGCTGAATGCTTGAACGTGGCCAAGTATTTCCAGCGCTGAGGCGGAGGGCGATTGCACGCCGAATACGATTGCGGTCTGGCCGTGTATCTGGCGCAAGGCGCTGAATACCGCGTAACCCAGTTTTAACTCAACGCGCAGGCGCTGGTAGAACGGGGGCTGGACAATCAGCGCGAGCAGTCGCCATGCCGCTTCGTCGGTAGTGCTGCGACTGGCAGTCGGGCAGCACAACAGCACGGCGTGTTCGCTGGATGCGCTGTCGATCTGGCGCCATAACCGTCGGCTGTCGAGCGCGGACGGAGCAGGCAATTGGTTGTCCGGCGTACCGGGAATGCGGCTCAGAGCGAGGCCCATGGCTGATTGGGTTTGTTGATTGAGGCCCAAGGCGAGGCCGTCCCACCGAGAAGTTGTCCACAGGTGTTTTGCATCGTCAGCCGTTGGCACAGGCTCCAGACAAAACTCCGGTAAGGCATTTATCAGTTGGCGGATGGGCATCAACGGCGTTTCTGGCGCGCTACGTGGGGAATTGGCATCAACCTCTGTCAGAGATTTCAGCGCGTGCTCGAGGACATTGGGCATCGGCTCCTGCAAACCGGTGAGCTTCAGCAGCCATTGATTGCCAGTGGCGCTGAAAGTCAGCTCGACGCCGGCCTCGCGCGCGTCCTGCTGAGTTTGCTGAAGACTGCGCTGCAAGCGCGAATGCAGATCAGCGCTGGCGGCGGCCTCAACCTGCCAGCGCAGATAAATCGCGCCCTCATCATTGTTGTCCGGCAACGCTTGGCTGAATTGCATCGGCGAACGCTCACGACGACCGCGCGAGCGATCCTGAGCAAACGTGCGCAAACCACGGTGTGCGCTGGTCTGGCCGCGAATCAGTCCGGCGTTGGCCAACGGTTCATTGGCGCGCAGGAAAGGATTGGCTGCGGGTAGATGCCAATGACCGCTGAAGTTATCCACAGTGCCAATTTCGCCGAGGATCTGTGTGAGGGCCTCAACGCCTTTATCGGACAGGCCGATTTCCAATTGTTCACTGTCGAGCCGCGCCCGTTGCAACGCGCCGCTGACTTGCTGCTGACGTTCAAGCAGGGCCGCGTATTCTTTACGCAGTGGCGACCAATCCTGCTGAGCGAAGAAACTCAGCCAATCCAGCATCTGCTCGCGAATGGCGTTTAACGATTCCGCTCGAGCGGTGAACTCCAGCTGCAACAACGCTTGCCCGTTGAAGTGATAAACCGGCGCGGCTTTCAAGCCATCTGCCAGTTTTTGCTCCTGCAAACGCGCGAGCAGCCCGCCCGGTTTGGCGCTGTTCAGCCAGTGACAAAGAAACGCCAAAGCCTCGACGGATGACTCAGGCAAGGCATCAAACGCAAACAGCAAATTGCCGCGTCGCTCACTGACCTGTTGATAACTTTTTACCGCCAGCGGCACGGTTGCCGCCTGCGTAACGTTATCCCCAGCCGGCAAGGCTTGTGAAAACTGCTCAGCCAGCGCTTTCAATTCTTCGAGACTCTGCGGCCCAACCAGACTCAAGGTCATTTGCCCCGTCTGATAAAACTGCTGATGGAAATCTTTGAGCGCTTGTTGAAACGCAGCCTGCTCGACTTGCAGGCTGTCGCGATTCCCCGCATGAAACCCGCGCAACGGATGCTCAGCCGGCAACCCTTCAAACAAGGAAAACTGCTGCTGCGCTGTAGGATCCTGCGACCAAGCGACAAATTCTGCCTGCAACACTTCCCGTTCCCGCAACTGATCGTCCAGATTCATACGCGGCGTGGCGAGCATGTCTGACAGACGCTCCAGCCCTGCGCCGAACGCTTGTGTCGGCAACTCAAAGAAAAAGTCAGTGGTGCGTTCGCGCGTGCTGGCATTGACCTGGCCACCGTGACCTTGCACGTAGGCCATCAGCCCTTCGCCCGTAGGAAAACGCTCGGTGCCGAGAAACAGCAAATGCTCGAGAAAATGCGCCAGCCCCGGCCACTCCAGCGGCACGTCATGGCTACCGGCAGCCACGCGCAGTGCAGCGGCGCTGCGCTTCAGGCCGGGCACATGACGCAGGGTCACACGCAAGCCGTTGGCCAGGGTTTCAGTGTGGGGGCGGGGGTGAGTGGGCGCAGGCATGGGCACTTCCAGAACAGTGAAGTGCCAATGCTAGCGGATTAGCGCCGGTTGAGCGCGCCGTAAAGCTCGGGGCGGCGGTCGCTGAGGTAGCGATTGGCGGCGCGGGAGTCGAGCATCAACTGCCGATCGAGTTCGCCGATGATCAGCGCTTCGTCGAGCCCGGCCTGGGCGATGCGGCTGCCATCCGGTGCAGCGAGGCTGCTTTGCCCGCAATAGTGGATCTCGCCTTCGTTGCCGCAATAGTTGGCGTAGGCCACGTAACACTGGTTTTCGAAGGCGCGCGAACGCACGGTGACGTCGGCGACGAAATCGAACGGAATCATGTTCGCCGTCGGCACCACAATCAGCTCGGCGCCAGCGAGTGCCAGGCGGCGGGTGTTCTCCGGAAACTCCAGGTCGTAGCAGATCAGGAAACCGAGCTTCCAGCCGTTGAGTTCGACGATTGGGAAATCATCATCGCCCGGGCTGAACATCGAGCGGTCGAGATCACCGAACAGGTGCGTCTTGCGGTAATTGCACAGACGCTCGCCGTGCGAATCGATCAACTGCACGGCGTTGTAAATCTGCCCGTCGGCGGTGCGTTCCGGATAGCCATAAACAATCGCCAGACCTGCAGCCTTGGCGATCCGGCCGATGTGCTGCGCCCATTCACCGTTGTAGACCTCGGCCAAGGTACTCACCGCTTCGGCGCCAATGTTGTAGCCGGTCATGAACATCTCCGGCAGCACCAGCAGGTCGGCGCCCTTGGCCTCCATCGCCACTTGATGCAGGCGGTGCAGGTTGGCGGCGGGCTCCAGTGGCAGCGGTGGACATTGGTAAAGGGCTACACGCATCAGGGATTCCTCTTACTCGGGCAGGGCGATAGGGCCGATGTCTTTGAACACATCACCGGGGCCCGGGTTCGCTTTATGTGTCGACCCGCCAAAATGTTTCATGATCCCCCACACCGCGTTGAGCGAGGTCTGCACCGCGCCTTCGACCCAGGCCGGCGTCCAGGAAACGTCGTCGCCGGCAATGAAAATTCCGCGTTGCTCGGCCGGCATTTCGTCCTGCATGAAGTGCGCGTACATGCGCTGGTTATAGCGATAGTGGCCGGGCAGCGCGCCTTTGAACGCGCCGAGGAAGTACGGGTCGGCTTCCCACGACACGGTGATCGGATCGCCAATGATTCGCGCGGCGATATCGACTTTCGGGTAGATCTTTTTCAGTGCGTTCAACGCCAGTTCTACGCGTTTCTCCACCGGGTGCGGGAGCATCTTCAATGCGTCGCTCATCCACGAGTACGACAGGCAAATCACGCCCGGTTTGTCGTCGCCGTTGTCGAACAGATAAGTGCCACGGGTCAGGCGATCGGTGAGGGTCATGCTCATCAAGTCGCGGCCGGTTTCCGGATCCTTGTCCTTCCAGAATGGCCGGTCGACCATCACAAAAGTCTTCGACGACTGCATGTAGCGGGTGCGGTCGAGGGCCATCCACATCTTTTGCGAGAACAGGGTTTCGTCGCATTCGATCTGCGTGGTCAGCAGCCAGCTCTGGCACGTGGTCAGCACGGCGGCGTATTCGCGGGTATCGCCGTTGTTGTCGGTGACCGCGAAACGGCCATCCGGCGCATGAGCGATTTTCTTCACGCCGGAACGCGGCGCGCCACGGTGCAGGGATTTCAGGCTGGTGCCTTCAGGCCAATGCACGCAGCGCTCCGGCACATGACGCCAGATGCCTTGCGGCACTTGCTCGACGCCGCCGACCACCAGGTGTTGGTGATCGTCGCAGTTGGTCATCACCACGCGGAAGATTTCCAGCATCGAGTTGGGGAAGTCCGAGTCCCAGCCGCCGGTACCGAAACCAACCTGACCGAACACTTCGCGGTGATGGAACGATAGTTTGGCGAAGGCTTCCGAGGTGGCGACGAAGTCATAGAACGTGCGGTCGTCCCACAGCGGCACCAAGGTATTCCACAGCTCTTTCAAGCGTGGCACATCGCGGTCGCGGATGGCTTGCTGGATATCGGCGAACTGCGAGCCGGCCTCCAGTGCGTCCGCCCAGGCGTCAGCCACTTCCTGAAACAGTGCAGGAAGATCCGCCAGTTTCTGTGCGTAATGGGTTTTGCCTTCCAGATCGATCACGGTGCTGCCGGAGGCAGGCGTCAACGGGTTCGGGAAAGGTTTGGTCTCAAGGCCGAGCTTGTCGACGTAGTGATAGAACGCGGTGGACGACACCGGGAAGCGCATACCACCGAGTTCAGCGACGATGCCGTCGGTGCCGTTGAACGCTTGCGAACGCAAACGCCCGCCCAGCTTCGAAGCTTCGTAAACCACAGGCTTCAGGCCGAGTTTCATCAACTCGTAAGCCGCCACCAGACCGGCGATGCCCGCGCCGACAATCGCCACTTCTGCGCCGTGATTGTGCTCGGGAATAGTGCCGAGACCGGCCGGGTGTTCGATCCAGTCGTCAAACGCGAACGGGAAGTCCGGGCCGAAAATGGTGACTGGTTTCTTACCGTCTGCAGGATGGCGATTGTTCTTGTTCATGGCTGACCTTGCTGGCGACCCGACGCGGGATGCGCGTCTGAGTATAGGAAAAGATGCCAGCCATTCTAGGGAGCGTGGAACACGTTAATAAGACGCAAAGTGTCGTCGTTTTGCCAATAACCTGATCAATCTGACGATAATCCGCTACACACTGTCCCTTGTAGGAGCAAGGCTTGCCCGCGAATAGATCCTATCCATCAACCGAAAAATCATGATCAACACTCAGACCGGCTGCCCCCGATCAACCTTGCTACTCAAAATAATCGAAGTCGTCGTCTTCTCCACCCCGTCCACCCCGCCAATCTGATCCAGCAACTGATCGAGCTGCTCCGGCGAATCAGTGCGCAACCACGCCACATAATCAAACTCGCCACTCACTGCACACAGCTGCTGCACCTGCGCCATCGCACTCAACCGGCGCACCACCTCTTTGCCGGAACGCGGTTGCACCTTGATCCCGACGTAAGCCTGCAAGCCGCCATCGACCACCCGCTGACCGAGACGCACGCCGTAACCGGTGATCACTTTGGCCTTTTCCAGCCGCGCCAGTCGCGAAGTCACGGTGGTGCGCGCAATGCCCAACTGCCGGGCAAGCATGGCAACGCTTTCGCGGGCGTTGATTTGCAGGGCGGCGATTAGTTGACGGTCGATTTCATCGAGCACGGGCGGGCGGGTGTCTGGCAAGGGGGCGGTTCCATGGTGTGGGGGGCGGTGAGTTGCGCATGGTACATGCTCAATCAGATTGGGCACACGGGCAACACTAGCGCCGGCACTGGTTTTGGCGGTTGCCCTGGTGTGGTTCAAGCGCTATCATCGGCGCGTCAGCACGGACCGGAACTTTGCAAGCAGAGGGTGTTGATTTCGGTGGCGCAAGCTACTCCTAGCCAGTGAGCGGGATAAGCGGGAAACCGTGAAAGGAAAGGCCGATATTGAGATTTACAGAAAGCCCCGATGCGCGAGCATCGGGGCTTTTTGCTTTCTCTCAAACCGATTTCCCCGCATTACGCATTTCCAGGATGTAACGGACGTTATGTGGTTTTCCTTTCGGCAACTTCGCTCGTCCCCATTCAGCGACCTCGTAGGCGGAAATGACTCGAAGCTTGAGTAGGTTCGTTGTGTTCTGCGGTTTGCTGATCGAAAAAAAGACCGCGTAGTCATGTAAATCAAGGCAGTAATAGCGCTGACTGTTTTCTACGTAGAAAGGCACGGCGAGGCCTTTGAAAAAACGCTTGTGAAGGTAATCCGCGATCTGGCTGCTGCAATGGTGACGATCTGCACTGAAATATCGGGTTTCTCCTCTGTGTCGGAGGGGTTGACCATGACCTTTGTCGTCAGTGAAACAATGGAATCCAAACTCGAATTTGACGCTTAGCTGCTGCTCAGCCACTTCATAGCTCAGTTCGAAAGGCTGTAAATGCGCCATGCAGTATTTGCGTTCGCCAACTATCAGATCTTTCCATTCCATGGTGATTGTCGCCGGACGCACGCAGAGGGGGAAACGTTGATGCACTCCCGGTTGAAATTTGAACGCCCGAAGATTGGGGGCGCATGAACGGCTGCGCAGGCGTTTAACCGTGCCCGTAGTTTCTATCCACAGAAGGCTGATGACTTAGAACCTTCACCACATCATCAATCACCGCTTTGCTCATTGCGGCCAAGTAATGCGCAGCCCAGGCATGGCGATCGGTCGCTTTGTCGTAAGCGGCTTCTTCAGCAAAGGTTTTGACCAGAAAGAGAAGATCGGAGGCTTGTGTCAGAGCATCGCCGATTGGTACGCCGGCGCTGACATGGAAGAGGGGTTGGTTGGCGCAGTAGATGAAAGGGGTGAGGCCGATGGTTTTTAAACCTGAGGTCGAGTCTGTTTCAGTCATGGTGAGGCTCCTAATTTCAAGGGACACCACACTCGTTTCCATGCGAATGGGTGACAGCTGTGCGCAGGTTGGAAACCGGAAAATTAGGAAACCGGCACGTCCGAAGACGTCCCGCGCACAGCCGTCATAACTTTTGATCGCAGCTCTGAATCTTTGCGGTCATGAGGCCGAGCACTGTTGTCATTAATTTAACCGGGTTTCCAAGCCCGACCGCTGATAAGCAGCGACGTCTCGAGAGTATCCCGTCAAACCAACCCCCAACAGGCGCAACACCGCTCAAAACCACAGCTTCGGAACTTGCCTACAGCCTTCGGGGAAGTCTTCCGAACATTGCGCTCGCCAATACTGCCCCCCAACCACTCGCCCAAGAAAAAGCCGCGCATTTAGCGCGGCTTTCAATTTGGTGGGCCCACACGGACTTGAACCGTGGACCAAAGGATTATGAGTCCTCTGCTCTAACCAACTGAGCTATAGGCCCTCAGTAGGCCGCGGATTATAGCGACGGTTTCTCGGCTGTGCTATCCGAAAAATCCGATACGGTCACACGCAGAAACGTTGCGGCGAATTCTTCCGGCGGCAGCGGCAGGCTGACGATGTAGCCCTGGATCTGTTCGCAGCCCTCGGCGGCGAGGAATTGTTGCTGCGCCTGGGTTTCCACGCCCTCGGCGATGACGGTGAATTGCATGCTGCGGCCCAGGGCGATGATGGCGCGCACAATCGCCGCATCGTGGGGGTCGTCGGGCAGTCCGCGGACAAAGGACTGGTCGATTTTGAGGATGTCCAGTGGCAGGCGTTTGAGGTAGCTGAGCGAGGAATAGCCGGTGCCGAAGTCGTCAATTGCCAGTTGCACGCCGAGGTGTTTGAGTTGGTGCAGCACGGCCAGCGCCTCTTCGGCCTGACTCATGATGAAATTCTCGGTAATTTCCAGTTGCAGTAAATCCGGCATCAGGCCGTTTTCGTTGAGCAGTTGCTCGATGCGCCCGAGCAGATTCGGCTGGCGCAGTTGCGCGCCGGCAAGGTTCACCGACAACGGGCCGAGGCTGTCGTAGACCTGATTCCACTCGAACATCTGCCGGCACGCGGTCTCCAGCACCCAATCGCCGATCTGCAGAATCATGCCGTTCTCTTCGGCCAGCGGAATGAAGTGCTCCGGCGGCACATCGCCAAAGGTCGGGTGGCGCCAGCGAATCAACGCTTCGGCACCGACCAGACGATGGTCATCGAGGCTGATTTTCGGCTGGTAGTAGAGGTGCAATTCATTGCGCTCGATGGCCCGGCGCAGTTCGTGTTCCAGCGCGATACGCTCGCTGGCCTGCGCGGTGAGGTCGCGGGTGTAGCTTTCGACGCGGTTGCGGCCCTTGGCTTTGGAGCGGTACATCGCCGCGTCGGCGTTTTTTACCAGCGTGGCGACGTCGCAGCCGTCGCGCGGATAGAGGCTGGTGCCGATGCTGGCGCTGATGAAGAACTCATGTTCGCCAGCCTGAAACGGCGCGCCGAAGCAGTTGAGCAACTTGGTGGCGATGTTGTCCGCGTCGCTGGCCTGCTGCAGGCCGGGCAGCAGGATGATGAATTCATCACCGCCCAACCGTGCCACGGTGTCGATGTCGCGCAGTTGCTCTTTGAGGCGCACGGCGATGCCCTTGAGCAGCAGGTCGCCGACCGGGTGGCCGAGGCTGTCGTTGATGTGTTTGAAACGGTCGAGGTCGAGGAACAGCACGGCGCCCTGACCACCGTTTTCCTGTTGTGTGGTCAGCGCCGAGAGCAGGCGACTTTCGAACAGCGTGCGGTTTGGCAGGCCGGTGAGCGGGTCGTGATGCGCCTGATAATCGAGTTTCGCCTGCGCGTGTTTGAGACTGGAGATGTCGGCAAACACAGCAACAAAGTGCGTGATGAATTTGTCGCGGTTGCGCACGGCGCTGATGGTCAGCCAGCTCGGGTACAGCTCGCCGTTTTTACGTCGGTTGGAAATCTCGCCTTGCCAATGACCTTCGTCGGTCAACTGGTGCCACATCGCTGCGTAAAACGCGCTGTCGTGCAGGCCGGAGGCGAGCAGGCGCGGGGTGTGGCCGAGGGCTTCGCTTTCGCTGTAACCGGTGATTTCCGTGAAGGCGCGGTTGACTGCGCTGATGTGCTGCTGGGTATCGGTGATCAATACGCCTTCGGCGGTGCTCTCGAACACGGTCGCAGCCTGTTGCAGTTTTTCCTGCATCAGATGACGTTCAGTAATGTCGCGGGCGATGGTCAGCATGCAATCTTCGTCACCGATCGGCAGTGGTCGGCTGGACACTTCGCACAGACGAATCTGCCCATCGCTACGGCGGATATGGCAGGTGAAATCACGCACGAAGCCGTCGCGGTGCAGCAGGTCGAGCATCTGTTTGCGCTCGTTGAGGTTGACCCAGATCCCCAGATCCAGCGCCGAGCGATCCACCGACATCGCGCTATTAAAACCGGTGATGCGGCTGAACCCTTCGTTGACCTCCAGCAGCAGGCCATCGCTCTGCCGCGACAGCAGCAAACCGTCCGGCGAGGCGTGGAAAGCCTTGGCGAATTTCTCTTCGGAGGTTTGCAATTGCTGCTGGGTTTCTTTGAGCTGGGTAATGTCGCGCACCACGACCACCAGCGCCGGCGTGGTGTCGAGGTCGAACGGTTCGGCGGAAATCAGGCCGGTGAACACTTGGCCGTTGTTGCGGCGGAAGGGCATTTCCAGATTGCGGATGCTGCCGGCCTGCAAACGCTGGAGCAAACCGGGGCCGACACCGGGAATACCCCAGATATTCAGGTCGGTGGCGGTTTGGCCGATGACTTCTTCGGCCTTGAGTCCAATCTGTTCCTCGAAGGCTTCGTTGACCTCAAGCAAACAGCCGTCGGACAGCCGCGCAATCACCAGAATGTCCGGGCATTGCTGGAAGACCGAGGCGAATTTCTGCTCGGAAAGACGCAGCGCTTCTTCAGTGCGCTTGGTTTCGCTGATGTCGATCATCAAACCGCGCATCACCGGCTCATGGCCGTGTTCGATCAGGCTGACGATGTCGCGCACCCACAGGCAGCGGCCGTCGGCGGTGATCACCCGGTAATCGAGACTGTGATCGCGCCCGGCCAGCACCTCGTGATCACAAAAACTCTGGGCGCGAGTGAGGTCGGCCGGATGAATAATGTTGCGCCAGAACCCCGGAATCAGCCAATGCGACAGTGGATAACCGAGCAAGTCTTCGGCGTGCGGTGACACATAGCTGTAGGTGAAGTCACTCATGCGCGCTTCCCAAGCAATCGCCGACAAACTCTCGACCAGCCCACGGTAGTGATATTCGCTGCTGCGCAGCTCCTGTTCGAGGTCGATGCGCCGGGCGATTTCCGAGCTGAGGCGGCGGTTGATGCGGATCACCACGGCCAGCACGATCATCAGCAATAACAGGCCGGGCAAGCCGTAAACCAGCAGGTCTGACCAGAACGTCCGGTGATCGAGGACGTTGCCCACCCAGTGTTCCTGAATGGCGCTGATTTCGGCGGGGCTCATGTCGGCGAGGACTTTGTCGAGAATTCCCACCAGCACTTTGTTTTCGCGCGGCACGCCCATCGCCAGTTGATAGCGATACGGGGTTTCGCCGCTGACATAGAGGCCATCGAGCTTGAGCTGACGCAGGCTCCAGACGCTGGAGGCGAGGTCGCCGACCACGGCGTCGACTTCGTCGGTCGCCAATGCCTGCAACGCCGAGCTGACGTTGGGCATGGCCACCAGATTCAGATCCGGGTGGTGGGTGCGCAGAAGTTCGTGCGGCGCATAGTTTTCCACCACGGCGATTTTCAGGCCATACAGATCATCAAGTTTGCGCGGTTGCGCGCCGCCGACGTGGGCGAGGATGACAATCGGGAAGTCGAGGTAGGGCCGGGTGAATGACAGATAGTTCTGCCGTTCCGGGGTGGACATGATTCCCGGCAGCAGATCGATCTTGCCGGTTTTGACCTGCTCCAGCACTTCCGTCCAGCTGATGGGCTCAATCGGCGTGAGTTTGATCGCCAGACGTTGGCGAATCACGTCGATGTAATCAGCCGCCAAGCCCTGATAACGGCTCTGGTCGTCACGAAACTCAAACGGTGGCCACGACGCATCGACACCCAGGCGCAAGTCCGGGTGAGCCGCCAGCCAGCTACGTTCTTCATCGGTCAGAGTCAGCGCGTTAGCCGTTGCGGTCCAAATCATCAGTGACAGCAAGAAAAGCACGGGCGCCAGTCTGGGCATAACGCTCTCGTTATGGCTCGGGGGTGATTGTTTCGAGTGTAGACGCGGACTGCAGCGGGGAGGGTGGTGCGAGGAATTTAATCTGCCTAAAAACAAAACCCCCGGCCTGGGCCGGGGGTTCTGGTATCACTCGTCGAGGAAGGAGCGCAGATGCTCGCTTCGCGTCGGGTGGCGCAGCTTGCGCAGCGCCTTGGCTTCGATCTGACGGATCCGCTCACGCGTTACGTCAAACTGTTTGCCCACTTCTTCGAGTGTGTGGTCGGTGTTCATGTCGATACCGAAACGCATGCGCAGTACTTTGGCTTCACGGGCAGTGAGGCCGGACAGCACTTCGCGAGTCGCTTCTTTCAGGCTCTCAACAGTGGCGACATCGATTGGCGACTGCATGGTCGAGTCTTCGATGAAGTCACCCAGATGGGAGTCTTCGTCATCACCGATTGGCGTTTCCATGGAGATCGGCTCTTTAGCGATCTTCAATACCTTACGGATTTTATCCTCAGGCATTTCCATGCGTTCGCCCAGCTCTTCCGGGGTCGGTTCGCGACCCATTTCCTGCAACATCTGCCGGGAAATACGGTTGAGCTTGTTGATCGTCTCGATCATGTGCACCGGAATACGGATGGTGCGGGCCTGGTCGGCGATCGAGCGAGTGATCGCCTGACGGATCCACCAGGTGGCATAAGTCGAGAACTTGTAACCACGACGGTATTCGAACTTGTCTACCGCTTTCATCAAGCCGATGTTGCCTTCCTGGATCAGATCGAGGAATTGCAGGCCACGGTTGGTGTACTTCTTGGCGATCGAGATCACCAGACGCAAGTTGGCTTCAACCATCTCTTTCTTCGCGCGGCGGGCCTTGGCCTCACCGATCGACATGCGACGGTTGATGTCCTTGATTTCAGCGATGGTCAGACCGGTTTCGGTTTCCAGCGCGATCAGTTTCTGCTGGCAACGAATGATGTCCGGCTGTACGCGACCAATGGCTTCGGCATACTTGCTCTTGCCTTTGGCCAGGGCGTCGGACCAGCTTTCGTCGACTTCGTTACCCGGGAACTGACGCAGGAAATCAGCGCGTGGCATACGTGCATCACGTACACACAATTGCATGATCGCGCGCTCTTGCTGACGCAGACGATCAAGGGCACCGCGAACACGTTCAACCAAACCTTCGAATTGCTTCGGTACCAGTTTGATCGGCATGAACAGCTCGGCCAGCGCCAGCAATTCGGCAATCGTTGCCTTGTTGCTGCGACCGTGCTTTTTCAGGGCCTTGCGGGTGATTTCCATCTGGTCGGCGACCGCGCCAAAACGCTGGGCGGCGATAACCGGATCCGGACCGCTTTCGGCTTCTTCTTCGTCATCGGAAGATTCGGCTTCTTCGTCGTCGGTTTCGTCGTCGGCTTTCGCGACTTTCGCTTCGACAGGCGGCGGTACCTCGGCAGGCGGCGCAATGCCGTCGTCCGGGTCGATATAACCGCTCAGGACGTCGGACAGGCGGCCACCTTCGGTGGTCACACGAGTGTACTCGGAGAGAATATGGTCAACCGTGCCAGGGAAGTGCGCAATTGCGCTCATCACTTCACGGATGCCTTCTTCGATTCGTTTGGCGATTTCAATTTCGCCTTCACGAGTCAGAAGCTCGACCGTACCCATTTCACGCATGTACATGCGCACCGGGTCAGTGGTGCGACCGATATCGGTCTCCACCGCTGCCAACGCGGCGGCTGCTTCTTCCGCAGCGGCCTCGTCGGTATCGGCGTCGGCCAACATAAGGGCGTCCGCATCCGGAGCACTCTCGTGTACGGGGATCCCCATGTCGTTAATCATGCGGATGATGTCTTCCACCTGCTCTGGATCTGAAATATCCTCGGGCAGGTGGTCGTTGACCTCGGCGTAAGTCAGATACTTCTGCTCACGACCCAGTTTGATCAACTCAATAATACGAGACTGCTGTTGCGCTTTTCCGGACATAACACCCTATCCACTGAAGGTCTTGGCGGGCAAAAAACAAGCCGAGGATTATACCTGAGCTATGACCTCACGCGCCAGTTGAGGTCGGGTTTGATGCGGAAACATTGCGACTTAGAAGGTCGCGCAGTTGATTTTTCTCTTCAATACTCAGTTCGCTTTGACGGGCTTTCCTGAGTAACTGTTCAAGATTTCGCTCGCGTTGGCGGGCTGACAAGCTAGTAATGGTGTCGAAAAACTGTTGTTCAAGGTTATCTCCGTCAATCAACCACTCCTTTTCTGCCAATGCCTTGAGCAATCGACCCTGTTCAGTGCCGTGCCATCGCGCGATCAACTGAAATGAGTTTAGCTTGGGATTCTTCTGTACGGCTTCGAGCAGCGCCACAAGCAGCTGGGCGTTGGTCTGATTCTCGTCCGCAATGTGCCCGGCATCTTCGACGCGCTCGGCCAGTTGCGGGTGATGGAGCAGTGTGCGCAGGGCGGTGAGGGTTGGCGATTCCACGCCAATCGGCGTGCGCGGGCGTTGCTGGTCGCGATCGCCGCCACGCTTGCCGTTTTTATCCCAAGGCTTCTTGTCCCACTTCTTGCCGCCAGCGCCGGGTTTCTTCGGCGTCCATTCCTGCTGCGGCACATACATGTCCTGTGCCTGCGGCTGATGGTAGTCGCTGTAGTCCGGCATTGCGTCGTAATTGATGCCCGGGTCGTAAGCGGGCGGCGCTTCCTGCGGCGCATTTTGCGCAAGCTGACTGACGGTTTCGCTGCTCAGGCCGGTGATTTCGGTCAGGCGCTGACGCATCAGGATGCGCAGGTTGGCGCCCGGCACTTTGTCGATCAACGGTGCGGCGAGGGTGGCCATGTGCGCCTTGCCTTCGAGCGAACGCGGGTCAGACTCTTCGGTCAGTTGCTGGAAGAAATAATCCGCCAGCGGCTGAGCGTGCTGATTGATGCGCGCCTTGAAGGCATCGGTGCCTTCAGCGCGAACCAGCGTATCCGGATCTTCGCCTTCGGGCAGGAACAGAAAGCGTGCGCGACGGCCGTCCTGCAGGCTCGACAGCGTTGCTTCGAGTGCGCGCCACGCGGCGTTGCGGCCAGCCTGGTCGCCGTCGAAACAGAACAACACGTTCGGCACGACGCGAAACAGGCGCTTCAAATGTTCTTCGCTGGTCGCGGTGCCCAACGTTGCGACGGCATTTTTCAGGCCTTGTTGGGCGAGCGCGATGACGTCCATATAACCTTCGACGACGATGATTTCGTCGAGGTTGCGGTTGTTCTTGCGTGCTTCATAAAGGCCGTAGAGTTCCTGACCTTTATGGAAAACCGGGGTTTCCGGGGAGTTCAGGTACTTCGGTTTGTCGTCGCCGAGTACGCGGCCACCGAAGGCGATGATGCGGCCACGGGTGTCGCGGATCGGGAACATCACGCGATCGCGGAAGCGGTCATAGCGTTTGCCGGTTTCGGCGTTCTCGATCAGCAGCCCGGCGTCGATCATGGCTTTTTGCTGAAGGGTGTCGCTGCTCAAATGTTTGAACAGGTTATCCCAGCCAGGCGGCGCGAAGCCGAGGCCGAAATCCCGGGCGATCTCGCCGGTCAGGCCGCGACCCTTGAGGTAATCCACGGCAGCTTTGCGCGCGGGGTGGCTCTTGAGGGCCTGCTTGTAAAAATCGGCAGCGGCGGTGAGTAGCGGGTAGAGCGGCGAATCAGTCGGTTGCCGTGGCTTGCGCTCGCGGCCGCTTTCTTCGCGGGGGATTTCCATGCCGGCGGCTTTCGCCAGATCTTCGATGGCCTGGGGGAAATCCAGGTTGTCGTGATCCATGAGAAAACCGAGGGCATTACCGCCGGCGCCGCAGCCGAAGCAGTAATAGAACTGCTTGTCGGGGCTGACGCTGAACGACGGAGTTTTCTCTTTGTGAAACGGGCAACAGGCGGTGTAGTTCTTGCCGGCCTTCTTCAATTGCACGCGCGAACTGACCACGTCGACGATGTCGGTGCGGTTCAGCAGGTCGTCAATGAAGCTCTGGGGAATTAGCCCGGCCATGGCATTCTCGTCGTCTGCGCTGCAATAAGTCCGATGCGTAAGGCTGCCGGACGCGGGTCGTTGTTTGAAGCACGCAAAAAGTGCGGCTCGACCGGTGTCGTCTGCGTAATCGCTGTCGGGAAGTGTATCTGCCGAAAATCCACTGACGTTAGTACCTATCAGTCTTCGACTATTTGAAAGTGTTGCGCTGAATCCGCTGACGGCCGGTTGAGGGCCTCGGATAGCTCAATAAAGCGGGCACGCATGCAGGTGCCTTGGGCTGATCGTCGTGAGAGGAATCAGTGGGTGTGCTCGTCAGTAGCCTTGAAAGGCTCGTCAGAAAAGACGTGCACCGCTGGCAAAAGAGCCAGGTCTGACGTGTGAAGCAGATTCGTCTTAGTCGCGTGTGCGGCTTCGACGTTGAAGCATCAAGCGTTTTACGCAAATGCCATTAGCCCGGCTCAGAGCCGGGCTTAGGCAAGAAGCTTGCTACGAACGTCTGTGTATTAGTACAGACGAACGGCGCGGCGCTGTTCGCGCTGAACTTTCTTGGCGTGACGCTTAACAGCGGCTGCTGCTTTGCGCTTACGCTCAGAAGTTGGCTTCTCGTAAAATTCGCGGCTACGAACTTCAGCCAGTACACCGGCTTTTTCGCAGGAGCGCTTGAAACGACGCAGAGCTACGTCGAAGGGTTCGTTCTCTTTAACTTTGACGGCTGGCATCCAGAGCTACCTTCATTCATTACCGGGGTCAACATCCTCGCGGCAAAAGAGCACTTGAAGACGTCGGTTTTTAAGGGTTGCGGATGTTAACCCCTCATCGCTCGGAATGCAAAGCCTCTGATCGAAAACCGCTGGTCGGGGCATCACGTGGCGACTATTATGCGCGCCTTCGAAGTCAGCCTAAACAAGGCGCAAACCCATGCTAGTACTGGGATTAGAAACCTCCTGCGACGAAACCGGCGTCGCATTATATGACAGTGAGCGCGGTCTGCTGGCCGACGCACTGTTCAGCCAGATCGACCTGCACCGCGCCTATGGCGGTGTGGTGCCGGAGCTCGCCTCGCGTGACCACGTCAAACGCATGCTGCCCTTGATTCGTCAGGTGTTGGCCGAAGCGGACTGTGTACCCACCGAGATCGACGCGATCGCCTATACCGCGGGCCCTGGCCTGGTTGGCGCGTTGCTGGTCGGCGCTTCCTGCGCTCAGGCGCTGGCGTTTGCCTGGGGCATTCCGGCGCTCGGCGTGCACCACATGGAAGGGCATTTGCTCGCACCGATGCTGGAGCCAAAACCGCCGGAATTCCCGTTCGTCGCTTTGTTGGTCTCGGGCGGTCATACGCAGCTGGTTCAGGTCGATGGCATCGGTCAATACACCTTGCTCGGCGAGACGCTCGACGACGCTGCCGGCGAAGCATTCGACAAAACCGCGAAAATGATGGGCCTGAATTATCCGGGCGGGCCGGAAATCGCCAAGTTGGCGGAGAAGGGCGTTGCAGGACGTTTTACCTTTCCGCGTCCGATGTGCGATCGCCCGGGCCTGCAATTCAGCTTCAGCGGTCTGAAAACCTCCGCGCTCAACGCCTGGCAGCAGTGCGTCAGCGCCGGGGACGACAACGAGCAAGCCCGTTGCGACATCGCGCTGGCGTTCCAGCAGGCCGTGGTGGAGACTTTGACCATCAAGTGCAAGCGCGCCCTGAAACAGGCGGGCATGAAGCGTCTGGTGATCGCTGGCGGCGTCAGCGCCAACAAGGCTTTGCGCGTTTCGCTGGAGAAAATGCTCGGCGACATGAAGGGTGATGTGTTTTATGCGCGTCCGGAGTTCTGCACCGATAACGGCGCGATGGTCGCGTTTGCCGGTTGCCAGCGCTTGCAGGCCGGTCAGCAGGAAAGTCTGGCGATCAGCGTGCAGGCGCGTTGGCCGATGGAGCAGTTGTCGCCGCTGTGATGAGCGGCGCTCATGGGCGGTATTTAAAAATGCCGTTCGCGCCCGGCAAACAGGTCGCGTAGATTGCCGCGGTGGCGCCAGACGATCAGCAGTGTCAGCGCGCTCATCGGCAGTAGCGCCTCCGGTTCTTGCCAGGCCAGCAGTGGCAGGGTCAGCGGCGTGGCGATCAGTGCCGCCAGCGAGCTGGTGCGGGTCAGGTAGAACGTCACCAGCCAGGCGCACACGGCCAGCAGCGCGGCGGGCGGATACAGGCCCAGCAGCATGCCGGCGGCGGTGGCGACACCTTTGCCACCACGGAAGCGGAAATACAGCGGGAACAGGTGACCGATCACGGCACACACGCCGATCCACGCCTGCTCCTGCAGCGAAAGGCCGACAGCCGAGGCAATCAGCACCGGCACCAGGCCTTTGCACAGATCACCCAGCAGGGTCAGGATCGCCAGTTTGCGACCGACCAGGCGGAGCATGTTGGTGGCGCCGGCATTACCCGAGCCACTCATTCGCGGATCCGGATTTCCGGTCAGGCGGCTGAGCAAAATGGCGAAGGACAGCGAGCCGAGCAGGTAGGCGAGAGTCGCCAGTAACCAAAACATGCTAACTATTCCGGGCGAGGACGCCCTGATTCTAACGGCGCATTGCGCCCTTGTCGTGCAGCGGAGAGAAGTGCTTGGACAGAGTGTTTATCGAGGGCCTGGAAGTCGATACCGTGATCGGTGCCTACGACTGGGAGCGCGGCATCCGCCAGTGCCTGCGTCTTGATCTGAGCTTCGCCTGGGACAATCGCCCGGCCGCCGCCGGTGACGACCTGACCCTGGCGCTCGATTACGCCAGCGTTTCCACACGGATTCAGGCTTTCGCCGAGCAAGCGCAGTTTCAACTGGTCGAGACGTTCGCCGAGCGTCTGGTCGAAGTGCTGATGAGTGAATTCAACATCACTTGGGTTCGGCTGAAGCTGACCAAGCCTGGCGCGGTACCGGCGGCCAAGGGCGGCGTGGGTGTGGAGATCGAGCGCGGATGTCGCTGACTCAGGTCTACCTCGGGCTCGGTAGCAATATCGAGCGCGAAACCCATTTGCGTGCAGGTCTCGACGCGTTGGCGACGTTTCTGGTGGATATCCGCTGTTCGGCGGTGTTCGAGAGCCAGCCAGTCGGGATCAAGAGCGGGCCGTTCTTCAATTTTGTGGTGTCGGCGTTTACCGATCTGCCGTTGATTGAACTGGATCGTCGCTTGAAGTTTATTGAGGCGGATAACGGTCGATATGCCCCGGATCGCAAGGGCTTGCCGCTGGATATCGACGTGCTGTTGTACGGCGATCTGGCGGGCAATTTTGACGGTCTGGTGCTGCCGCGTGCGGAAATTCTGAAAAATGCTTTTGTGTTGTGGCCGTTGTCGCTGATTGCGCCGGATCGCGTGCATCCTGGTGTGGGAAAAAGCTTCGCGACATTGTGGGCAGAGGCGCAGATTGATCAGGTGCTGGCACCGGTCGGGTTTGAGTGGCGTGGGCAGCAGCTCACGCCTTCGGGTCTTTAAAAGCAAAAGATCGCAGCCTGCGGCACCTCCTACAGAGAAACGCGTATTCCCATGTAGGAGCTGCCGAAGGCTGCGATCTTTTGATCTTGCTTCAAGCGTTCTCTTTGTACACTTTCAATGCCTTAAGCCGCTCACGCTTCAGCGCCTCACCCAACTCCGGCCCCGTGAATCCCTTCTCCAGCAATGGCTGCACCGCAACCTCCCGCGCTACCTTCGCTGCACCGCGCAAATAATCCGCCTGTGGATAACTTCTCTGCTCCAGCCCCTTGCGGCCCCGGGCATCCATTTCGCACGCAGCAATAAATTCTTCAAACCGCTGCGGCCGGCGATACACGTCAAAACTCTGCAACAACTCCAGCAGCGTCGAAGCCTTCAGCTCCAGCGCCCGGTGCCCATGGGTGTGGTATTTGCCAACCAGCAAGGCCAGTTCCTGGCAATCCTTCGGCGCTTTAAAGCGTTCATTGACCGCTTTGATCAGCTTCAGCCCGGTGTGCTCATGGGCGATGTGCCGTGGCCATTCCTCTTCCGGCGTCAAGCCTTTGCCAAGATCGTGCAGCAGGCAGGCCCAGCGTACGGTCAGCGGTTGTTTGTGCAGCGCTGATTGCTCCAGCACGCTGAGCGTGTGCAGCCCGGTGTCGATTTCCGGGTGATGCGCTTCCGGTTGCGGCACGCCGAACAGCGCATCCACTTCCGGCATCAAGACTTTCAGCGCGCCGCAATCACGAAGCACCTGAATGAATACCTGTGGCTGGTTTTCCATCAGCGCGCGGGAGATTTCTTTCCAACTGCGCTCAGCGGTCAGTGCCTCCAGTTCACCGGACTCACTGAGTTGACGCATCAACTCAAGCGTCTCCGGCGCAACGCTAAAACCGAGCCCGGCATAACGCGCCGCGAAGCGGGCTACACGCAGGACACGCAGGGGATCTTCGGCGAACGCCGGGGATACGTGACGCAGGATTCGCGCTTCGAGATCGCGCTGACCGTGGTATGGATCGGTCAGATTTTGCTGATCGTCTTCAGCGATGGCGTTGATGGTCAGGTCGCGGCGAATCAGGTCTTCTTCAAGCGTCACTTCGGGACTGGCGTGAAAGGTGAAGCCGCCATAGCCGCGACCGCTTTTACGTTCGGTGCGGGCGAGGGCGTACTCCTCGCCGCTTTTCGGATGAAGAAATACCGGAAAATCTGCGCCGACCGGTCGATAGCCCTTGGCGAGCATTTCTTCCGTGGTAGCGCCGACCACGACCCAATCGATATCGGTAACCGGTTTGCCCAGCAAGCGATCACGAACCGCGCCGCCAACCTTGAAAATCTGCATAAAAAACCTCCGTTAGCCCGACAGGATAACCCTTGCGCCGGACTTTCGGAGGCCACAACCGTTTCAAAGATGAATGACGGCGAGGTCGAGCCGGCCGTAATCCCCTTCGCTGTGTTCACTGCGCGGCGGCACGTGATGGGTTTTCATGATCTGGTCGCCCTGCAGCGTTTCCAGATGAATATCGAAGCCCCACAAACGGTGCAGGTGTTTGAGCACCTCTTCAGTGGAATCGCCGAGCGGTTTGCGGTCGTGCTGCTGGTGCCGCAGGGTCAGTGAGCGGTCGCCACGTCGATCGATGCTGTAAATCTGCACGTTCGGTTCACGGTTGCCGAGGTTGTATTGCGCGGCCAGGGTTTCGCGGATGATCCGGTAACCGGGCTCGTCATGGATCGCAGGCACCAGCAAATCGTCCTTCTGATCGTCATCCATGATGCTGAACAGTTTCAGATCGCGGATCACCTTCGGTGACAAATATTGCAGGATGAAGCTCTCGTCCTTGAAGCTGCTCATGGCGAATTTGATCGTCGACAGCCAGTCGCTCCCGGCGATGTCCGGGAACCAGTGGCGATCCTCTTCGGTAGGTTCCTCACACATGCGCCGGATGTCGCGGTACATGGCGAAACCCAATGCGTACGGGTTGATGCCGCTGTAGTAAGGGCTATCGAAACCTGGCTGGAACACCACGCTGGTGTGTGAGGTGAGGAACTCCATCATGAAACCGTCGGTGACCAGGCCCTCGTCGTACAGGTCGTTCATCAGCGTGTAGTGCCAGAAAGTTGCCCAGCCTTCGTTCATCACCTGGGTTTGGCGCTGTGGATAAAAGTACTGGGCGATCTTGCGCACGATACGCACGATCTCGCGCTGCCAAGGCTCGAGCAATGGCGCGTGTTTCTCGATGAAGTAAAGAATGTTTTCCTGCGGCTCGGCCGGGAAGCGTGCGTTGTCCTTGTCGCTGTATTTGTCCGCGCCTTTGGGAATGGTGCGCCACAGATCGTTGATCTGCTTTTGCATGTGTTCTTCGCGATCCTTTTGCCGCCGGCGTTCTTCTTCGGCGGAAATAGGGTAGGGGCGTTTGTAGCGGTCGACGCCGTAATTCATCAGCGCGTGGCAGGAGTCGAGCAAGTCCTCCACCGCGTCGATGCCGTGGCGCTCCTCGCACTGCATGATGTACTGCTTGGCGAACACCAGATAATCGATGATCGAACTGGCGTCGGTCCAGGTGCGGAACAGGTAATTGCCCTTGAAGAAACTGTTGTGGCCATAGCACGCGTGCGCCACCACGAGCGCCTGCATGCAAATGGTGTTTTCTTCCATCAGGTAGGCGATGCACGGATCCGAGTTGATCACGATCTCGTACGCCAGGCCCATCTGCCCGCGGCTGTAGGATTTTTCGGTGCTGAGGAAGTGTTTGCCGTAGGACCAATGGTGATAACCCAGCGGCATGCCCACCGAGGCATAGGCGTCCATCATCTGCTCGGCGGTGATCACTTCGATCTGGTTGGGGTAGGTGTCCAGCGCATAGCCGGCCGCGATACGGGCGATTTCGCGGTCGTAGGTCTGGATCAGCTCGAACGTCCATTCAGAGCCGGTGGAAATGGGTTGGCGCTTCTGCTCTTTGGCGGTCATGTCACTAACCTGCGCTGGAAGAGTTCACGGAAGACCGGATAGATATCCCCGGCCGAGACCAGTTGCTGCTGGGCAAAAGTGTCAGAAAAGGCGTCGGCGATGCGTTCGTACTCGTACCACAAGGCCTGATGTTCGCGCGGGGTGATCTCCACGTAAGTGTAGTACTGCACAAACGGCATGATCTGGTTGATCAGGATGTCGCGGCAGATCGGCGAGTCATCGTTCCAGTTATCACCGTCGGAGGCCTGCGCCGCGTAGATGTTCCATTCGTTGCTCGGATAACGCTCGGCCATGATCTCTTGCATCAGTTTCAATGCACTGGAAACGATGGTGCCGCCGGTTTCCCGTGAATAGAAAAACTCTTCTTCGTCGACTTCGCGCGCACTGGTGTGGTGGCGGATGAACACCACGTCGATCTTGTCGTAGTTCCGCTTGAGGAACAGGTACAGCAGGATGAAAAAGCGTTTGGCGATATCCTTGGTCGCCTGGGTCATGGAGCCGGACACGTCCATCAGACAGAACATCACGGCCTTCGAGCTGGGATTTGGTTGCTTGATCAGCAGGTTGTATTTCAGGTCGAAGGTGTCGAGGAACGGTACGCGATGAATGCGCGCGCTGAGTTTCTCGATTTCTGCTTCGAGTTCCTGAATATCGCCGAAGTTATCTGGCTCTTCGCGTTTCAGCCGCTCGAGTTCTGCTTTGGCTTCGCGCAGTTTCGCCCGGCTACTGCCAGACAAAGCGATGCGCCGTGCATGGGCTGAACGCAGGGTGCGGATGATGTTGATCCGGGACGGGTTGCCTTCGTTACTGATGCCGGCGCGCACGGTTTTGAAGGTGTCAGTACCGCTCAGATTACGTTTGACCAGGTTGGGCAGCTCGAGGTCTTCGAACATGAATTCGAGGAATTCTTCCTGGGTAATCTGGAAGACGAACTCGTCCATGCCTTCGCCGGAGTTACCGGCCTTGCCCGGGCCGCGCCCGCCGCCACCGCCCGGTGGCCGAGCGATGTGTTCGCCGGCGGTGAATTCCTTGTTACCGGGATGAACCACGGTCTGCTTGCCGCCACGGCCGTGGTGAAGCACCGGTTCGTCGATGTCGCGACCGGGAATACTGATCTGTTCGCCATGCTCCATATCGGTGATGGAGCGCCGGCTGACCGCCTCTTCGACTGCCTTTTTGATGTGGTCACGGTAACGCCGCAGGAAACGCTGGCGGTTTACCGTGCTCTTGTTCTTGCCATTCAAACGTCGGTCGATCACATAACTCATAGGAAGCCCTCCGGGCAGCTTCAAGTTGTGAGCTTCAAGCTGCAAGTAAAAGCAGGTTCCCGGGCATCAGTGGGTTACGCGCTTTGTTCTTGCAGCTCGTAGCTAGAAGCTTGCAGCTGCTTCACTGCGACTTCCGTACCCGTAGGTACCATTCGGAAAGAAGCCGTACCTGTTTGTCGGTGTAGCCGCGTTCGACCATTCGAGTGACGAAGTCGTTGTGCTTTTGCTGATCCTCCTTGCTGGCCTTGGCGTTGAAGCTGATGACCGGCAGCAGATCCTCGGTGTTCGAGAACATTTTCTTCTCGATGACCACGCGCAGTTTTTCGTAGCTGAGCCAGGTCGGGTTCTTGCCGTTGTTGTTGGCCCGGGCGCGCAGGACGAAGTTAACGATTTCGTTACGGAAATCCTTCGGATTGCTGATGCCGGCCGGTTTTTCGATTTTCTCCAGTTCTTCGTTCAGGGCGACCCGGTTGAGGATCTCACCGGTTTCCGGATCGCGGTATTCCTGATCCTGAATCCAGAAGTCCGCGTACAGCACGTAGCGGTCGAAGATGTTCTGGCCGTACTCGCTGTAAGACTCGAGGTAGGCGGTCTGGATCTCCTTGCCGATGAATTCGATATAACGCGGTGCCAGGTATTCTTTCAGGTAGCGCAGATAGCGTTCGCGGGTTTCGGCCTGGAATTGTTCCTGTTCGATCTGCTGTTCCAGCACATAGAGCAGGTGCACCGGGTTGGCGGCGATTTCATGCGGATCGAAGTTGAAGACCTTGGACAGGATCTTGAATGCAAAGCGGGTCGACAGACCGTTCATGCCCTCATCAACGCCTGCAGAGTCGCGGTATTCCTGAATCGACTTGGCTTTCGGATCGGTGTCTTTGAGGTTTTCACCGTCGTAGACGCGCATCTTCGAATAAATGTTGGAGTTTTCCGGCTCCTTGAGACGTGACAGCACAGTGAACTGCGCGAGCATTTTCAGGGTGTCGGGTGCGCAATGCGCTTTGGCCAGAGAACTGTTGAACAGCAGTTTGTCGTAGATCTTCACTTCGTCGCTGACGCGCAGGCAATACGGCACTTTGACGATGTAGATCCGGTCGATGAAGGCTTCGTTGTTCTTGTTGTTGCGGAAGGTGTGCCATTCCGACTCGTTGGAGTGGGCGAGCAGGATCCCGGTGAACGGAATCGCGCCGAGGCCTTCGGTACTGTTGTAGTTGCCTTCCTGAGTCGCGGTCAACAACGGGTGCAGCACCTTGATCGGTGCCTTGAACATTTCGACGAATTCCATCAGGCCTTGGTTGGCCCGGCACAGCGCACCGGAGTAGCTGTAAGCGTCGGCGTCGTTCTGTGGGTATTCCTCGAGTTTGCGAATGTCGACTTTACCGACCAGCGCCGAGATGTCCTGGTTGTTCTCGTCACCCGGTTCGGTTTTGGCCACGGCGATCTGATTGAGGATCGACGGGTACAGTTTGACCACGCGGAACTGGCTGATGTCGCCGCCGAATTCGGCCAGACGTTTGGTCGCCCAGGGCGACATGATGGTGTTCAGGTAGCGCCGCGGAATGCCGAAATCTTCTTCGAGGATCGCGCCATCTTCGGTGGCGTTGAACAGACCCAAAGGCGACTCGAATACCGGCGAGCCCTTGATCGCGTAGAAGGGCACTTTCTCGATCAGCTGTTTCAGCTTCTCGGCCAGGGACGATTTACCGCCACCGACGGGGCCGAGCAGGTAAAGGATTTGTTTCTTCTCTTCCAGGCCTTGGGCGGCGTGGCGGAAATACGAAACGATCTGGTCGATGCATTCTTCCATCCCGTGGAAGTCTTCAAAGGCCGGATAGCGACGGATCACCTTGTTGGAGAAGATGCGTGACAGCCTCGAATTGGTCGAGGTGTCGAGCAGTTCCGGTTCGCCGATGGCCAGCAATAGACGCTCGGCGGCGGAAACGTAGGCGCTACGGTCTTTCTTGCACAGCTCCAGGTACTCTTGCAGCGAGAGTTCTTCCTGGCGTGTGGACTCGAAGCGTTGTTGGAAGTGGCTAAAGATACTCATGACGTCACCTCGCTCGATACGTGGAGCCGACGCCGGATCACTCAGTCGATGCTGGCAAACAACCGTTTTGGCAGCTGTTTGTTTACCCCCCAGAACACTTCCACGATCGACAATCGCGAAAGTCACTCCCGATGACCCGTGCGCCGGTGTACCGGCTCTCCCCTGTTTTGGATGGCCTGGGCTTAAGGATAGTTGGGAATTCAGGAGGTAAAGGCGAGATACGTAATTAGTTGTGGCAAGACCGTTCGTCTGCCCGCGCAGGCCCACGGCAGCCGGGGCCTGCGCGTGACAAAAAAATTATTCGGCGGTGCCTTGCGCGGTTTCCGCAGGATAAGTCGTACGCCACAACTCGAAGCCGCCGTCCATGCTGTAGACGTCGGAAAAGCCTTGGCTGATCAGGTACGCCGCAGCGCCCTGGCTGGAATTGCCGTGATAGCAGACGACCACGGTCGGTGCATCGAGGTCAGCGCCTTGAATGAAGGCGTGCAGGGAATGATTGTCCAGATGCTTCGAGCCGCTGATGTGCAGGGCAGCGAAAGTCGCCGGATCACGGACGTCGACGACGACGGCACCTTGCTCACGCAGGGCCTGGGCCTGTTCCGGGGGGATTCGTTTGAATTCGCTCATGGCGGGTTCCTGTTGCTCGGCTGAAAGCGCAGTTTAACGCGGTGCGTTGACTGGCGAAGTTTCGGGGATAAGTGGTGCGACGGTTGGCGCGAGACCACCGTGTTCATCGCATTTGCATGACAGGCGTTCGCCGCTGTCGACGTTCATCAGGGTCAGGCTGCCGCCCCAGACACAACCGGTGTCCAGCGCCGAGATGCCTGGCTCATGGATATTGCCTTCAAGGGCCGCCCAGTGACCAAAGATGATGCGCAGGCCTTTGGTCTTGCGCTCTTTGTGCTGAAACCACGGTTTGTAGCCGGGCGGGGCAGTGTCGAGGCCTTCCTTGCTCTTGAGGTCGAGCTTGCCCTCGGCGGTGCAGAAACGCATGCGCGTGAAGTAGTTGGTGATCACGCGCAGGCGAGTCACGCCTTTGAGGTCGTTGTCCCATTTCGCCGGATCGTTGCCGTACATGCCGTCGAGGTAGGCGGGGAACAGGTTGTCGTCGCGCAGCGCTGTTTCGACTTCATCCGCGCACTTCAAGGCGCGGCGCAGTGACCATTGCGGTGGAATGCCGGCGTGAACCATGGCGACATCACGCATTTCGTCGTAGTGCATCAGCTTCTGCTGACGCACCCACTCAAGCAGTTCGGCACAGTCCGGTGCGTCGAGAATCTCGCGCAAGGTGTCGGACTTCTTCAAACGCTCGATATTTTTGGCGGCAGCCAGCAGATGCAGATCGTGATTGCCCAACACGCAGACCAGCGACTCGCGCATGCCGTACAGAAAACGCAGGGTTTCCAGCGACTGCGGGCCTCGGTTGACCAGATCGCCGACCAGCCATAGCCGATCGAGCGTCGGATCAAACGCGACTTGCTTGAGCAGACACTTCAGCGGTTCGAGGCAGCCTTGCAGGTCGCCGACGGCATAGGTTGCCATCAGTGCAAGGCTCCGGGCACCGCTAGGCGGAAAGGTTTGATGATGGCGTCGAAATGTTTGCCGTCGTCGGCGACCATTTCATAAGTGCCCTGCATGGTGCCGACCTTGGTGGTCATGACCGTGCCGCTGCTGTAGGTGTGGCTTTGCCCGGCATTGATCAGCGGTTGCTGACCCACCACGCCGGCGCCGCGTACTTCTTCGACGTGGCCATCGCCATCGGTGATCACCCAGTGCCGCGACAGCAGCTTGGCCGGGATCGCGCCATTGTTCTGCACGGTGATGGTGTAGGCGAAGGCGAAACGGTCGTACTCGGGTTGCGATTGGTCTGCCAGATAGCGGGTAACGACGCTGACATCGACCTGGTAACGGGAATCGGACATGCAAGGGGCCTTAACGAAGCGGAACGCGGGGCGTAGCTGATGGGGAATCAGTCTAGGCAAGTATCGGGCAGTAAACCAGAGTGGCGTCCTGCCCGATAGCGTTCATCGTATGTCAGTCGGCGGCGGGGGAGGCCGGGACTTGTACTGCGAGCTGATCGGCCAGGCGCACGAACGCGGCCAGATCCAGTTGCTCCGGACGCAGGCTGCCATCGACGCCAGCGGCTTCGATCTCGGCATTGCTGAGCAATTGTTTGAGGGTGTTGCGCAGAGTCTTGCGACGCTGGTTGAAGGCTTCGCGCACAACGCGCTCCAGCAACTTGTGATCCTTGGCCGGGTGCGGCAGCACGGCGTGCGGCACCAGACGAACAATCGCCGAATCTACTTTTGGCGGCGGGTTGAACGCGCCCGGGCCAACGTTGAACAGATGTTCGACGCGGCAGTGGTACTGAACCATGATCGACAGACGACCCCAGTCACCACCGCCAGGGCCTGCGGCCAGACGCTCGACCACTTCTTTCTGCAGCATGAAGTGCATGTCGCGAATGATGCCGGCGTTGTTCAACAGGTGAAAAATCAGCGGCGTCGAAATGTTGTACGGCAGGTTACCGACCACACGCAGGCTGTTTGGCGCGGCGTTGAGCGTGTTGAAGTCGAACTTCAGTGCATCGCCCTGGTGCAGGTTGAAATTGCTCTTGCCGGCGAACTGCTGGTTGAGGATCGGGATCAGATCCTTGTCCAGTTCCACCACGTCGAGCTGCCCGCCGGAATTCAGCAGGCCGGCGGTCAGTGCGCCTTGGCCCGGGCCGATTTCCAGCAGGCGATCGTCAGGCTTGGCGCTGATGGAGCGCAGGATGCGGTCGATAACGCCGGCATCGTGCAGGAAGTTCTGGCCAAAGCGTTTGCGCGCCTTGTGTTGGTATTGCTCGGTCATAAACGGGTCTCGGCCATCTGGTAGGCGGTTTCCAGGGCGACTTGCAGGCTGCCGGTGTCGATCTTGCCGCTGCCGGCCAGATCCAGAGCAGTGCCGTGGTCGACCGATGTGCGGATGATCGGCAGGCCCAGGGTCACGTTGACGGCAGCGCCGAAGCCTTTGTACTTAAGCACAGGCAGGCCCTGGTCGTGGTACATCGCCAGCACTGCGTCGCAGTGCTCCAGATATTTGGGGGTAAACAGAGTGTCGGCAGGCAGCGGGCCACGAAGGTCCATGCCCTCGCCGCGCAGGCGCTCTAATGTCGGTTCAATGATGTCGATTTCTTCATGGCCCAGGTGTCCGCCTTCGCCAGCGTGCGGGTTGAGTCCGCACACCAGAATGCGTGGCTGGGCGATGCCGAATTTGTTTTGCAGATCGCTGTGCAGAATTCGCGTGACCCGTTCCAGCCGTTCCGGCGTGATCGCATCGGCAATCTCGCGCAGGGGCAGGTGCGTGGTGACCAGTGCCACGCGCAAACCGCGTGTCGCCAGCATCATCACAACCTGTGCGGTATGGGTCAGATCAGCCAGAAATTCCGTATGCCCGGAGAACGCGATGCCCGACTCGTTGATCACGCCTTTGTGTACCGGGGCGGTGATCATCCCGGCGAAATCGCCGTTCAGGCAGCCGTTGCCGGCACGGGTCAGGGTTTCAAGGACGAAAGCAGCGTTGGCCTTGTCCAGTTGCCCGGCCACCACGGGGGCGCTGAGCGGGGTATCCCAGACGTACAGGCTGTTGGCGGGCGCCGGGGCGTCCGGCCAGTGATTCGGGCCGACATCCAGCAAATTGACGGCCAGCCCCAACTGCGCGGCTCGCTCATTGAGCAGGTCGCGGCTGGTGATGGCAATCAGGGGATGTGGCTGGGCTTGCGAGGCGAGCAGCAGGCACAGGTCGGGACCGATGCCGGCTGGTTCGCCGGGTGTCAGCGCGAAACGCTTGGGTTTCACTGCGCTGCCTGGTCTGCACCAGGGAGTTTGATCTCTACGTACGCTTCGTCACGGATCTGACGCAACCAGGTTTGCAGCTCTTCGTCGTATTTGCGGTTACGCAGTACGGTCATGGCTTGCTGCTCGCGGGCCTGTTCGGTGCTGTCAGTGGCGCGACGGCCAAGGACTTCCAGAACGTGCCAGCCGTATTGGGTCTGGAATGGCTTGGACAGCTGACCTTGTGGGGTCTTGGCCATCACTTCGCGGAATTCCGGCACCAGTGCGCCCGGATCGATCCAGTTCAGGTCGCCGCCGTTGAGCGCCGAACCCGGGTCTTCGGAGTAGCTTTTCGCCAGTTCAGCGAAGTCTTCACCGGCCACGATGCGGTCATACAGCGACTGCACCAGGGCTTTGGTTTTGGCTTCGTCGCGAATCGGGCTTGGCTTCACCAGAATATGGCGGACATGCACTTCGTCTCGCATCTGGGTCTCGCCACCACGCTTGGCCAGCAGCTTGAGGATGATGAAACCACCCGGTGTGCGCGCTGGTTGAGTGATGTCGCCTACGGCCATACTGCTCAGCTCGCGGTCGAACGGAGGTGGCAATTGAGCAGCTTTACGCCAGCCCATGTCGCCGCCTTCCAGTGCGTTGTCGCTGGCGGATTTGGCTACAGCCAATTGACCGAAGTCGGCGCCTTGTTTGAGCTGCTGGTAAACATCCATGGCCTGACGGGCAGCGTTCTGAATTGCTTCAGAGTTGGCGCTTTCCGGGGTTGGAATCAGGATATTGGCCAGGTGCAGTTCTTCCGACAGCTGCATTTTGCCCAGATCGGAAGCGAGGAAGTTTTTCACTTCCTGCTCGGAGACCTGGATGCGTTCTGCCACACGACGCTGACGTACACGGCTGATGACCATTTCACGGCGGATCTGATCACGAGCGTCGTCGTAAGACAGACCGTCGTGAGCCAGGGCAGCGCGGAATTGATCCACAGTCATGTTGTTGCGTTGAGCAATGGTGCCGACAGCCTGGTTCAGCTCTTCATCGGTGATGCGGATACCGGAGCGTTCGCCGATCTGCAGTTGCAGGTTTTCGACGATCAGGCGCTCAAGCACCTGTTGATCCAGTACGCCTGGAGGCGGCTGACCGCCTCCACGCTTGGCGATGGTCTGCTGAACTTCATGGACGCGTTGATCCAGTTGGCTCTGCATGACCACGTCGTTGTCGACGATCGCGACCACTTTATCGATGGACTGAACGGCGGCGTTACCCGCCGTACTCAGGAACAGCGCGCCCAGCATCAGCGGGCGCAGACAATCAGAAAGCTTGGTCTTCACGTTGACGATAACCTTGGATGCCTTTGTCGAGGAAACTCTCAGCCTTGGCGCCAGTCAGGCCGCCCAGTCCCTTCAGAACAATTTGGAGGAAGACGCCGTGGTCGCCTTTTTCGTTTTGCGGAGCTTCCTGACTGAATTCGTCGTAGGAAACCCAGTAACGGTTGATCAGGCGCAGTTTCCAGCAGCAGTTGTCGTATTCGAAACCACCGAAGGCTTCCAGCGTACGGTTGCGGTTGTAGTCGTACTGCCAGCGGCTGATCGCGCTCCACTGCGGAACGATCGGCCAGATGACCGAGAAATCATGCTGCTGGATTTTGTAGTAGTCCTTCACGTAGCCAGGCTGCCCCGGAGTACCGTAGTCACCGCCGCCCACAGTCCACTTACCGGTGTTCTGGTCGTAGCGAACCTGGTCGTTGCGATAGCGATAGCCGACGTTGACGATCTTGTTCGGATTGTCTTCTGGCTGGTAGTGGAACATCGCGCTGCCGGAACGTGGGCTGCGGCTGTCCGGATCCCAGTTGTAATCGGCAGTGGTGCGCCAATCACGGTTCCAGCGATATTCGTATTCCAGTGCGTAAGGCGAAACGTTCGAGCGCGCATCGTCACGGTCAGCAAAGCTGATGCCTGGCAACTGAACCTTGCGATCCTTGAAGTACAGGGCTTGGCCGACGCTGACGCGTTGGCGTTCGAAGCCGTCGTCTTCAATCCAGCGACTGGTCACGCCCAGCGACAGTTTGTTCTCGTCGCCGACACGGTCGGAACCGGAGAAGCGGTTGTCACGGAACAGCGATGCATAGTTGAAGGTGTATTCGCTGGTATCGAATACCGGAATATCTTCCTGATCTTTCTCTGGTACGTAGAGGTAGTACAGGCGCGGTTCCAGAGTCTGATTGTAATTCTTGCCAAAGTAGGAAGTCTTACGATCGAAATACAGGCCGCTGTCGATGCTGGCGATAGGTACGCCACGGTTCTGGTTGCTGTCGAACGTGCCGTTCAACTTGTCCTGTTCAGGGGTCTGCTGGGCGATCTGGGATTTGCCGGTACCGTCCAGATCCAGTTGGTACTGAGTGTACTGGTACTTAAGCGATGGCTTAAGGAAGCCATAAGTCCAGTTCATCGGCAGGCTGACACCCGGCTTCAGGTTCAGGCGGTCACCGTTAGCACGATCCAGCCCACGAATGTTGTTATCCAGACGCGGCGTGCCGACGGTGCCATCTTCGTTGAACGGCCCGCCATCTTTATCGGTGTAGTTGCCGGTTTTCAAATCCCGGTCGAAACGAACCAGCTCAGTCTCGTAATCGAATTGCAGGCCTTCCGGGTGAACCGGCAGCTGACCATTGAAAGTGATCTGCGGCAGACGGTCATACGGGGTGGTGTTAGCTACGGTGGCCAGTTGATAGGACTGGGCGTTTAAACGCGCCGTGTAACTGTCGCCTCGATAGGTAACCGAACCTTGCTGGTTCACGTAGTCAGCACTTTTCACGCCGATCTGATCGGTTTCCAGATCCTGGAAGTAGTAAGGATCGCTGATCTTGGTGTAGTCGACTTGCGTCAGGATGCGCGAGTCCAGGCCACCCTTGTGTTGCCAGTTGTACATGTAACGGGTCGACTTGGAGTCGGTCTGCTTGTCGCGATCGTCATCCTCGTCGTTGAGGAACGCCGCGCCGAACTGACCTTCGCTCGACTTGGTCAGGTAGCGGAATTCGCCTTCGACCAGCATGCCGCGCTTGCTCATGTAACGTGGATACAACGTGGCATCGTAGTTCGGCGCCAGGTTGAAGTAGTACGGAGTAACCAGCATAAAGCCGGTATCGGTACCTGTGCCGATGGTCGGCGGCAGGAAACCGGACTGACGACGGTCGTCGATCGGGAAGTAGATGTACGGGGTGTACAGGATCGGAATGTCCTTGACCCGCAGTGTCACGTTGGTCGCAGTACCGAACCCGGTGGCCGGGTTCAAGGTGATGTTGTTGCCCTTGAGCTGCCAGGCGTTGCT
Source organism: Pseudomonas rustica (assembly GCF_049959085.1). Classification (NCBI taxonomy): domain Bacteria; kingdom Pseudomonadati; phylum Pseudomonadota; class Gammaproteobacteria; order Pseudomonadales; family Pseudomonadaceae; genus Pseudomonas; species Pseudomonas rustica. The sequence continues at coordinate 6,284,937 of NZ_CP188200.1, forward strand.
GTTCGGTTCGCACGTGGTGTACGTGCCGTCCTTCAAGCGGATGATCGCGTTCTCGGCACGCTTGGCGTACAGCGCGCTGCCGCGTATACGCGATTTGTGCATCACGTATTCGGCGTTGTCGACCTTGGCTTCACCGGTGTCGAGCTGCACATCGGCGTGGTCGCCGACGATCAGCGCGCCGTTGTCACGGATGCGAACATCGCCCGCGAGTTCGGCGCGGCTCTCGGCCTGGTACAGGCTTGCCTCGTCGGATTCGACCTGCATGCTGCCCTGACGCAAGACGACATCACCGGCCAACGTACCGACTTGATCATCGGTGTTATAGCGCGAGGCTTTTGCGCCGATAAAGGTAGGCGCGTCGCTTTTGCTCGTCTTGTCATTCATGCCAGGACGAGTCGGCTCGATGTAGGCACCTGAGCAATACGGGCCGGTTTCGGCCAGTTGCGCGGCGGTCAGCTTCTCGCGCGGAACCCAGTCGAGGTGACTGTAGTCTTCGCTACGGGCTTTCAGGCCGCGGCCTTTGGCTTCGGTGACGAGTGCTGTTTTAGGGCCGGTGTCGGCGGTCGAACCGTTCTCGGTCGCAGCGTCGCCGGCAGCGCTGACGGCACTGCCGTCATGCACTGGGCGCGGAGGCAATGCAGCCGCCGTCGCCTTGGGCGCACAGGCCCAACCACCCGTTGCCGAGACGGAGCAGTCATACTGCTCGGCGGCAACAACGAATTGACTGGCCAGAGGTTGCATAGCCAGCAGACTGCCGGTTACCAACAACGGAAATTTTTTACGAAACGCGGGGGATTTCAATGCCATCTTATTAGTCCGGGCTTCCTGCGTGCCATCTGCCCGCGGTGTGGGCCGCACGCCTCTCGATGGTCTGAAAAAGATGCTGGATAATAAAGCATGACCCGCTTGACGGCTAGCGCCGTCGGAGACCCTTGCAATGCCTGACCAAGATGTACGCTTGCAACACCTGAAAGTTTGGCTCGATGAACAGCTGGCAATCCTCTTTGCAGATCAGGGTTGGGGCGCTTTGCCCCCGGCCACGTTGACTGCGGCCAGCAGCGACGCGAGTTTCCGCCGTTACTTCCGTTGGGAAGGCGAGGGCAAAAGCTTTGTCGTCATGGACGCTCCGCCACCCCAGGAAAACTGCAAACCGTTCGTGGATATCGCTTTTTTGCTGGCGAAATCCGGAATAAATGTGCCGAAAATTTACGCAGAAGACCTCGAGCGCGGTTTTCTTTTGCTCAATGACCTGGGCAACAAGACCTATCTCGACGTGATCGATGGCGAAAATGCCGACGCATTGTTCAGCGATGCCCTGCAGGCATTGCTGGCTTTTCAGCAGTTGCCGATGGTGGCGCCGCTGCCGAGTTATGACGTCGCCTTGCTGCGCCGTGAGCTGGAACTGTTCCCCGAGTGGTATGTGAAGCGTGAACTCGGCGTCGAATTCGATTCGGCCCAGCAACAGCAGTGGCAGCAGATCAGCGATCTGTTGATCGACAGCGCCCTGGCCCAGCCGAAAGTGCTGGTGCACCGCGACTACATGCCGCGCAACCTGATGCTCAGCGAGCCGAATCCCGGCGTGCTGGATTTTCAGGACGCGGTCTACGGCCCGGTCACTTACGACGTCACCTGCCTGTTCAAGGACGCCTTCCTCAGTTGGCCTGAAGAACGTGTGCGCGGCTGGCTGGAAAATTACTGGCAGCAAGCCTCGGCACTGAATATTCCGGTGCAGCCGGACTTCGAAGACTTCCTGCGTGCCAGCGACCTGATGGGCGTGCAGCGTCACTTGAAAGTCATCGGCATCTTCGCGCGCATCTGCCACCGCGATGGCAAGCCGCGTTACCTGGCCGACGTGCCGCGTTTCTTCTCCTATATAGAAGCAGTGATCGCCCGTCGCCCGGAACTGGCCGAGTTGCAAGCGCTGTTCACCAGCCTGCGGGGTGGAGCCACAGCATGAAGGCAATGATTCTGGCGGCAGGCAAAGGCGAGCGCATGCGCCCGCTGACCCTGACCACTCCGAAACCGCTGGTGCGCGCCGGCGGCGTGCCCTTGATCGAATATCACCTGCGTGCCCTTGCGGCCGCCGGTTTCAACGAGATCGTGATCAACCACGCCTGGCTCGGTCAGCAGATCGAGGATTACCTCGGTGACGGCTCGCAATTCGGTCTGAGCATCCAGTACTCGCCGGAAGGTGAGCCGCTGGAAACCGGCGGCGGGATTTTCCGTGCGCTGCCGTTGCTCGGTGACGATGCGTTTCTGGTGGTCAACGGTGATATCTGGACGGATTACGACTTCAGCGTGCTGCATCAACCGATCAACGGTCTGGCGCATCTGGTGCTGGCGGACAACCCGGCGCATCACCCGACTGGCGACTTTTCTCTGGTCGATGGGCAGGTGATCGACGGCCAGGCCGATGCTGCGACTTTGACCTACAGCGGCATCGCGGTACTGCATCCGCAACTGTTCGACGGTTGCACGGACGGCGCTTTCAAACTCGCGCCGCTGCTGCGCAAAGCCATGGCCGAAGGCGAAGTCACTGGCGAACGTCTCAAAGGTCACTGGGTGGATGTCGGCACCCACGAGCGTCTCGCGGAAGCGGAAACATTGATAGAAGCGAGTCGCTGACATGTTGTGGCCAGGGACTCTGATTGGAGCCGGAGCGGGTTTTGCGATTGCCAGCATTCCGGGGGCCATGCTTGGGGCATTGTTGGGGCAGGCGCTGGATCGGCGTCTGCACTTGCAGAGCTGGGGGCATTTACGCGAAAAACTCGGCGGTCGACCGATGTTGCGCAACGACGAATTATTGTTTGTGCTGCTCGGGCGTCTGGCCAAGAGTGACGGGCGCGTCACTGACGGGCATATCCAGCAGGCGCGCAATGAAATGCGTGCGCTGGAGATGAGTGATCCGGCAATGCGTCGGGCGATTGCCGCGTTCAATCGCGGCAAGTCGGGTAACGACAGTCTGCGCGGGTATCTGCGTCGGCTCAGCGGCCAGCCGCATGCTGCCGAGGGTGTCTTGCGCGCCTGTTGGCGGATGGTCTGGGCCGATGGTCGCGCCGGTGTCAGCGAGCGTGAATTGTTGGCGCAGTGGGGAAAGTGGCTGGGCTGGACAGTGCAGCAGGTGCAGGCGCTGGCCAGTGATTACGAGCCCGGCAAGCGGCCAATCGTCAGTGCGGCGGTGAGTTATCAGGAGGCGATGCGTTTGCTCGGGGTGTCGGCCAATAGCGAACCGGCGCAGATCAAACGGGCGTACCGGCGGCTGTTGAGTCGGCATCACCCGGACAAGATTGCCGGCACGGGCGCGACGACGGCGCAGGTGCGTGAGGCAACCGAGCGTACGCGTGAGTTGCACAATGCCTACACATTGATTCGTGAGCGGCGGGATTTTCGCTGACCGTTGAAGATCAAAAGATCGCAGCCTTCGGCAGCTCCTACCTTGGAATGCGTTTCCTGTAGGAGCTGCCGAAGGCTGCGATCTTTTAGCTTTATCAGTCGGTGTTCTGCGGATTCAACCAGCCGCGCACCCGGCGGACCAACTGTTCCTGCTCCGCCTTTTTATCCGGCAACGCCTGCAAAGCCACCTGGCTAAACGCCGAAGTCTTCAACCGCTTGCTCGCCTGCATACGCTCCAGCGCTGCGTTGCGATCCAGCGCCTTGTCCATGTAGAAAATATCTGCGGTCGGCAATTTCAATGTCGGTGTCAGTTCCGCCAATGCCGGTTTGGCTTTGGCCGGTGTCTGCGCATCGACCATTACAAACTTCTCCACCTGCGCAGTCTGCTTCTCGCTCAGATAACGCGCCGCCCAATAAGCCCCGGTGCCATGACCGAGCACGACAATGCTGCGCGCGCTCTGCTGTTCGGCGTAGGCAATGGCCGCGTCGATGCGGGCAAAGATGCGCTCGCCGTCAGCCTTTTCCTGTTCTTCCACGGTGTCGGCCGCAACTTGATCGGCGACCTCGGCTTCACCGCCGGCGGCCTGCTCAATCGGCTGCGCGGTGGTGGCATCCTTGCTGGCGGTTTCCGGCGCTTTCGGCGCGGCGACGGGCTCGACGACGCGCGGTGCGATGGCATCGCTTTGCAGGTCGGGCAGGGTGATACTCAGGCTGCTCCACTTGGCGTCGGGCAATTTCTGCCGCAACGGGCCGATTGCTTGCGGCCAGTCAGCGGTTTCGCCGGCGCCGGGGATGATAATCACCGCGCCCTTGGGTTCGGCGGTGTTGGCGGTTTTCCACAGGGCGAGGAAGGTGTCGCTGCCGGCCTGCAACTGTTGCTGCTCTTGCGCCGGAACCGTACGGCCGAGTGCGGCGGCTTCTTCCTGACTACGCTCAAGCAGTGGCTGGCGTTCGACGGGTTTCGCTTCGGCAGGTTTTTCCGCCGAGGCGGCGGGCGCCGGATCGGCGGCTTCGACGGAAAACGCACAAGGCAGGATCAGCGACAGGCACAATGCTGGCATTGCCAGGCGGTAGACAGAGGGCATCGGTTATTCCAGGCCAGAAATGTATCCCGGCAGCCTAATGGGTTGGTCAGAATTTGTCAGTGTATGAGACTTCAATGAAGCGATTTTGCTGCCTCTGGTTTATCGGCTGGTTGTGCTTTCCCTTGATTGCCTGGGCGGTGCCTGAGCCGTCGGCGCACGCTGCGCAATTGACGGCGAGCCAGCAACAGTGGCTGGCGCAACACAAAGAGCTGCGCGTCGGTCTGGTGTTGCAGGCGCCGTTTGCGCAATACGACCGGCGTCTGCAAAAGCTGTCCGGGGCCAACGTCGAACTGATGAAGTCGCTGGCCAAGGTGCTCAATGTCGAACTGAGCTGGCGCAATTTTCAAGACCTCGCGCAACTGGAAGCGGCGGTGCGCGACGGTGAAATCGACATCGCCCCGGGCCTGATGCAAACCCCGAGCGCGCTGCGTCTTTGGCAGTTTTCCGATCCGTACATGCGCGTGCCGCAACTGGTGGTCAGCGATCAGAAAGCCAGCGGCACGATCGATCTGGAAAAACTCGACAGCCAGACCCGCGTCGCCGTGCGCATGCCCAGCGCGACCGCCGACTACCTGCGCGGCAACTATCCCCATCTCAATCTGCAAGGCGTGCCGCTGGAACGTCAGGCGTTGCAGTTGCTGTTGAGTCAGCAGGCGTCCTACGCGGTGGTCGATGAAGCGCAACTGGGGCGACTGTCGGTAGAGCCGGAATTTGCCGAGCTGGTGGTGGTTGGCGATATCGGTCTGCCGCAATTGTTGCGGGTTGCTTCGCGACGGGATTGGCCGGAACTGGCTGGTATCGTCCAAAGCGCCTTGCGCGCGATCCCGGCGAAAGATCTGGAGCGCTTGCACAATCAATGGCTGCAACCGAAATACCCGCGATTGTCGGAGTCGCCGGGCTTCTGGCAAAACCTCGCGCTGTTGTTTGCGGTGATGTTGCTCAGTTGCGTGGCCATCGTGTTCTGGCAACGGCGCCAGCAGCACAGTCTCGAACAACGTTTGCTCGCCGCCCGGGAAGACATAGCCTTGCGCGCCGCCAGCGAAGAAGCGCTGCGGCTGACGCAGTTTTCCATCGATCAAAGCACCGTCGGCATCCTCTGGGTCAACTGGGACAGCCATGTGCGCTACGCCAATCGCGCGGCGGAAAACATGCTCGGTTATCCCTCGGGCGGGTTGATCGAGCGGCCGTTGATCGACTTCGAACCGGGGCTGCACATGGATCGCTGGCTCAATCTCTGGAAGCGTGCGCGAGCCAGCGAAGAAGGGCCGTTGAGTTTTGAAACCAGTTGCGTGCGTGCCGACGGCAGTATTTTGCCAGCGGATGTGTCGCTGAGTTTTCTGCGTTTTCGCGACAGTGAATACCTGGTGGTCTACCTCACCGACGTCACCGACCGTCGTCGCGCACTGGCCGCGTTGCAGGAAAGTGAGGCGCGGCTGCAAGGCATCGCCGCCAACGTGCCGGGATTGGTGTTCCGGCTGGAGCGCGCGCCGGTGACCGGGCAGATCGACTTTGCCTACATCAGCGAGGGTAGCGAAAGTCTGGTGGGCTACGCGCCGGCCGCCATCGCCCATCGCGACATGGGCCTGCGCAGTCTGGTGCACCCGGACGACAAGGCCAGTTATCACCGCACCCAGGATCAAGCGCTGGACACCGACAGCGACTGGTCGTGGCAGGGCAGAATTGTCACGCGACAGGGCCAGCAGCGCTGGGCCGAAATCAAGGCGATCACCCGGCAACTGGAGGATGGCGCGTACGTCTGGGACGGCATCGTCTGGGACATCACCGAGAGCAAACGCATTGAACTGGAACTGGCCGATTCTCGTGAACAGCTGCGCGAACTGTCGGCGCACCTTGAAAGCGTGCGCGAAGAAGAGAAGGCGCGCATCGCCCGTGAGGTGCACGATGAATTGGGGCAGATGCTCACGGTGCTGAAACTGGAGACATCGATGTGCGAATTGGCCTACGCGCAACTCGACCCCGGTTTGAACGAACGGCTCAACAGCATGAAGCGCCTGATCGCCCAGTTATTCCAGTTGGTGCGCGATGTGGCGACGGCGCTGCGGCCACCGATTCTGGATGCCGGGATCGCGTCAGCGATCGAATGGCAGGCGCGGCGATTTGAAGCGCGGACGCAGATTCCCTGTCTGGTGCAGGTGCCGGAGAATCTGCCGGCGCTGAGTGATGCCAAGGCGATCGGGTTGTTCCGGATTTTGCAGGAAGCGCTGACCAACGTGATGCGTCATGCTCAGGCGCATACTGTGGAACTGACGCTGGCGCTGGAGGGCGATGAGTTGTGCCTGACGGTTGCCGATGATGGCGTAGGATTTGTCGCCGCTACGGGTAGGCCGACTTCGTTTGGTTTGGTCGGCATGCGCGAGCGGGTGCTGATCATGGGTGGGCGGTTGGTGCTGGAGAGTGAGCCGGGGGAGGGTACTAGCCTGAATGTTTGGGTGCCTTTGGATCGCTAGAAGATCGCAGCCTTCGGCAGCTCCTACAGGGGAGTGCGATCAATGTAGGAGCTGCCGCAGGCTGCGATCTTTTGCCCTTAAAAAACAACAACCGAGGAGAGTGCAAGTGATCCGTGTACTGGTAGCCGAAGACCACACCATCGTCCGTGAGGGCATCAAGCAATTGATCGGCCTGGCCAAGGATCTGCAAGTGGTGGGCGAGGCGAGTAATGGCGAACAACTGCTCGAAACCCTGCGCCATGTGCCGTGCGAAGTGGTGCTGCTCGACATCTCCATGCCTGGAGTCAACGGCCTCGAAGCGATCCCGCGCATCCGCGCACTGAACAATCCGCCGGCGATTCTGGTGCTGTCGATGCACGACGAAGCGCAGATGGCTGCTCGCGCGTTGAAGGTCGGCGCGGCCGGTTATGCGACCAAGGACAGCGATCCGGCGCTGTTGCTCACGGCGATCCGCAAGGTCGCGGCGGGTGGGCGTTATATCGACCCGGATCTGGCGGATCGGATGGTTTTCGAAGTCGGCCTGACCGATGCGCGGCCGCTGCATTCGCTGCTGTCCGAGCGTGAGTTTTCAGTGTTCGAGCGCCTGGCCCAAGGCGCCAATGTCAACGACATCGCCCAGCAACTGGCGCTGAGCAGCAAAACCATCAGCACCCACAAGGCGCGGCTGATGCAGAAGCTCAACATCACCTCGCTGGCCGAACTGGTCAAATACGCGATGGAACACAAACTCCTCTGAACCCGCCCCCTGTAGGAGCTGCCGAAGGCTGCGATCTTTTGATCCTGCTGTTTATAAAGTCAAAAGATCGCAGCCTTCGGCAGCTCCTACAGTAGACCGTGTTGGCATATCTGTGAGCGACAGGGGCTTTTGCTTGTTCTTGCGGCTCGCCGCTTGTCACTCGCCACTGCCTTATCCGTTAGCGCCATCCGTGTAGGGCAATCCCTACCCCCAACCTTCCATCCGGCTGAGGCGATTCTCTCCTGCGCCCCGATTTGCGTGCCTGTCAGCAACCACTAGGCTTAATCCACAAGCAGTCATCAACAACAAAGGTGTGGGTATGAGCCAGGTCGATTCAAACGCAGGGGCCAGTGATGTGCTGGTCAGCTTTCGTGGAGTGCAGAAGAGCTACGACGGCGAGAACCTGATCGTCAAAGACCTCAACCTGGACATTCGCAAAGGCGAATTTCTCACCCTGCTCGGGCCGTCCGGTTCCGGAAAAACCACCAGCCTGATGATGCTCGCCGGTTTCGAAACGCCGACTGCCGGCGAGATTCTGCTGGCCGGGCGCTCGATCAATAACGTGCCGCCGCATAAGCGCGACATCGGCATGGTCTTTCAGAATTACGCGCTGTTCCCGCACATGACCGTCGCTGAAAACCTCGCGTTCCCGCTGACCGTGCGTGGCTTGAACAAGAGCGACGTCAACGACAAGGTCAAGAAAGTCCTGAGCATGGTGCAGCTTGACGCATTCGCCTCGCGCTACCCGGCGCAGTTGTCCGGTGGTCAGCAACAACGTGTGGCATTGGCCCGCGCGCTGGTGTTCGAACCGCAACTGGTGTTGATGGACGAACCTCTCGGCGCCCTAGACAAACAATTGCGCGAACACATGCAGATGGAAATCAAACACCTGCACCAGCGCCTCGGCGTGACCGTGGTCTACGTGACCCACGATCAGGGTGAAGCGCTGACCATGTCTGACCGCGTCGCGGTCTTTCATCAGGGCGAAATCCAGCAGATTGCTCCGCCGCGCAGCCTCTACGAAGAACCGAAAAACACCTTCGTCGCCAATTTCATCGGCGAGAACAACCGCCTCAACGGCCGCCTGCTCAGCCAGACCGGCGAGCGTTGCGTGGTCGAGTTGGGCCGTGGCGAAAAGGTCGAGGCGCTGGCGGTCAATGTCGGCAAGACCGGCGAACCGGTGACCCTGTCGATCCGTCCGGAGCGCGTCAGCCTCAACGGGTCGAGCGATCAATGCGTTAACCGCTTCTCAGGGAGGGTGGCGGAATTCATCTATCTGGGCGACCACGTCCGGGTGCGCCTGGAAGTCTGCGGCAAGACCGACTTCTTCGTGAAACAACCGATTGCCGAGCTCGATCCCGCGCTCGCCGTCGGCGACGTGGTACCGCTTGGCTGGCAGGTCGAGCACGTTCGCGCGCTTGATCCACTTCTAGAGGCGCATTAATCGCCCCGGCAATACCAACACCAACCCTGCACGTGGAGAGAACAATAAATGTTGAGATCCCTGAAGTTCACCGCCCTGACCCTGGGCCTGATGGGTGCGGCCAGCGCAATGGCCGCTGGCCCGGATTTGACCGTGGTGTCGTTTGGCGGGGCGAACAAGGCGGCGCAAGTCAAAGCCTTCTATGCACCGTGGGAAGCGGCGGGCAACGGCAAGATCGTCGCTGGCGAATACAACGGCGAAATGGCCAAGGTCAAAGCCATGGTCGACACCAAGAGCGTGTCGTGGGACTTGGTCGAAGTTGAATCGCCAGAACTGTCCCGTGGCTGCGACGAAGACATGTTCGAACAACTCGATCCGGCGCTGTTCGGCAAATCCGAAGACTACGTCAAAGGCGCGATTCAGCCGTGCGGCGTAGGTTTCTTTGTGTGGTCGACCGTGCTGGCTTACAACGCCGACAAACTGAAAACCGCGCCGACCAGTTGGGCGGATTTCTGGGACACCAAGCAATTCCCGGGCAAACGTGGCCTGCGTAAAGGTGCCAAGTACACCCTCGAATTCGCCTTGATGGCCGATGGCGTGGCGCCGAAAGACGTCTACAAAGTGCTGGCGAGCAAGGACGGTCAGGATCGTGCATTCAAGAAACTCGATGAGCTGAAACCGAGCATCCAGTGGTGGGAAGCCGGCGCGCAACCGCCGCAATACCTCGCTTCCGGTGACGTGGTGATGAGCTCGGCTTACAACGGGCGCATCGCTGCCGTGCAAAAAGAATCCAACCTGAAAGTGGTGTGGAACGGCGGTATCTACGACTTCGACGCCTGGGCGATCCCCAAAGGTCTCGACGCCAAGCGTGCGGAAGCGGCGAAGAAATTCATCGCCTACTCGGTGCAGCCGCAGCAGCAGAAGACCTACTCGGAAAACATCGCCTACGGCCCGGCCAACACCCAAGCCGTGCCGCTGCTGGCCAAGGATGTCCTGAAAGACATGCCGACCACCCCGGAAAACATCGCCAACCAGGTGCAGATCGACGTCAGCTTCTGGGCTGACAACGGCGAGCAACTCGAGCAGCGCTTCAACTCCTGGGCTGCGAAATAAGCACGTCACACGGGCCGACGGTGTACCAGATGATCGTTCCCACGCTCTGCGTGGGAATGCCGCCCGGGACGCTCCGCGTCCTCGTGTGACGCAGAGCGTCACTGGATGCGTGCCCACGCAGAGCGTGGGAACGATCAGTAGCTAAAGTTCGAGGTGGTTCGCCACCTCTGTAACGATCAAAGATTTGCGGAGTACGTCATGGCCATCGCCGTTCCCCTGAACGAGGGCAACAGCCCCACCTTGAAGCAGAAGCTCAAGCGCGCCGAGCGGGTCAACCGCTGGAAGGCTCAAGCGCTGATCGCGCCGTTGGTGCTGTTTCTGTTGTTGGTGTTTCTGGTGCCGATCGTGGCGCTGCTCTACAAAAGCGTCGGCAACCCCGAAGTGGTCGGCGGCATGCCGCGCACCGTGGCGGCCATCGCCAGTTGGGACGGCCGCGGCCTGCCCGCTGAACCGGTCTACAAGGCCGCCGGCGAAGACCTCGCCGAAGCACGCAAAAACCAGACGCTGGGCGATCTGTCCAAGCGCTTGAACATGGAGTTGGCCGGCTACCGCAGCCTGCTGACCAAAACCGCCCGGGCGCTACCCTTCGCCAGCGAACCGGCCTCTTATAAAGAAGCGCTGGAAGCACTCGACGAACGTTGGGGCGACCCGGCCTACTGGCAAGCGGTTAAACGTAACACCAGCAGCATCACTCCGTATTACCTGCTGGCAGCGGTCGACCACCGCATCGACGACCTCGGCGAAATCGCCCCGGCCACCCCGGATCAAGCGATCTACCTCGACATCTTCGCCCGCACGTTCTGGATGGGCCTGGTCATCACCGTGATCTGCCTGCTGCTCGCTTATCCATTGGCGTACCTGCTGGCGAACCTGCCATCGCGGCAGAGCAACCTGCTGATGATTCTGGTGCTGCTGCCGTTCTGGACGTCGATTCTGGTGCGCGTCGCCGCATGGATCGTGCTCCTGCAATCGGGAGGTCTGATCAACAGCGGCCTGATGGCCATGGGCATCATCGATAAACCGCTGGAACTGGTGTTCAACCGCACCGGCGTGTACATCTCGATGGTGCACATCCTGCTGCCGTTCATGATCCTGCCGATCTACAGCGTGATGAAAGGCATCTCGCCGACCTACATGCGTGCGGCGATTTCTCTCGGTTGCCACCCGTTCGCCAGTTTCTGGCGGGTGTACTTCCCGCAGACCTACGCCGGTGTCGGCGCCGGTTGCCTGTTGGTGTTCATCCTCGCCATCGGCTACTACATCACCCCGGCGCTGCTCGGCAGCCCGAACGATCAAATGGTCAGCTACTTCGTCGCCTTCTACACCAACACCAGCATCAACTGGGGCATGGCCACCGCACTCGGCGGGTTGTTGCTGCTGGCGACCGTGGTGCTTTATCTGATTTATAGCTGGCTGGTCGGCGCCAGTCGCCTGCGCCTGAGCTAAGGGGAATTCGAGATGCTGAGTCCTTACATGTCGCCCATTGAACGGGTGTGGTTCTACAGCCTGCGGATCCTCTGCGGCCTGATTCTGTTGTTCCTGATTCTGCCGGTGCTGGTGATTATTCCGCTGTCGTTCAACTCGGGGAGTTTTCTGGTCTATCCGCTGCAAGGCTTCTCGCTGCAGTGGTACCACGACTTCTTCGCCTCGGCGGAATGGATGCGCGCACTGAAGAACAGCATCATCGTCGCCCCGGCGGCGACGGTGCTGGCGATGATCTTCGGTACGCTGGCGGCGATTGGCCTGACTCGCGGTGACTTCCCCGGTAAAGCGCTGGTGATGGCGCTGGTGATTTCGCCGATGGTGGTGCCGGTGGTGATCATTGGTGTGGCGAGTTATCTGTTTTTTGCGCCGTTGGGGTTGGGTAACAGCTTTTTCTCGCTGATCGTCGTGCATGCGGTGCTGGGCGTGCCGTTTGTGATCATCACGGTGTCGGCGACGTTGCAGGGGTTTAACCACAATCTGGTGCGGGCGGCGGCGAGTCTCGGTGCATCACCGCTGACCGCGTTTCGTCGTGTGACGTTGCCGCTGATTGCGCCGGGGGTAATTTCCGGGGCGCTGTTTGCCTTTGCGACTTCGTTTGATGAAGTGGTGGTGACGTTGTTTCTCGCCGGGCCTGAGCAGGCGACGTTGCCTCGGCAGATGTTTAGCGGGATTCGCGAGAACCTCAGCCCGACGATTGCCGCTGCTGCGACGTTGCTGATTGCCTTCTCGGTCATCCTGCTGCTGACCTTGGAATGGCTACGCGGCCGCAGCGAAAAACTGCGTACTGCTCAGGTTTAAGGGCCAGATCAAGAGCTTACCCCCTCACCCCAGCCCTCTCCCCCAAGGGGGCGAGGGGGAAAGGGAGCAGATCTTCATGGTTTTCAAAGCCTGAGTTCGACTCGATATCGCAAGTCGGTGTATCTCCTTCATCCTCCTCGGTCAGTCCCCTCTCCCTCTGGGAGAGGGCTAGGGTGAGGGGCTCTTGATCTTGCGCTCGATGTGTCATTCATCACCTGAATAGCAGACAACCCCAAATCCCCAGCTAATCTTGTGCCCAGCTCCCACATCTATAAGAGGCTGCGCACGATGAGTCTGTCCCAGTTCAAAATCGCTCACAAACTGATCACCGGCGCCGCCGCCATCGAGCAACTGGCCGCCGAACTCACGCGCCTCGACATCGACAACCCGCTGATCGTCACCGACGCTGCGCTGGTCAAATCCGGCACCGTCGAGCTGGCGCTGTGCCAATTGGGCGGGCGCGAGTACGAGATTTTCGACCGCGTGCTGCCAGACCCGGAAATCGCCATCGTCGAAGATTGCATGCGCGTTTACCGCGAGGGCGGGCATGACGGCTTGATCGGCCTCGGTGGCGGCAGTGCCATCGACATCGCCAAAAGCGTCGCCGCGTACGCCGGTTACCACGGCGCGCTGGAAGATCTGTTCGGCGTCGATCAGGTGCCGCGCAAAGGCCCGCCGCTGATCGCCATCCCGACCACCGCCGGCACCGGCTCCGAAGTGACCAACGTCGCCATCCTTTCCGACAAAGTCGCACAACTGAAGAAAGGCATCGTCAGCGACTATCTTTTGCCGGACGTCGCATTGGTCAGCCCGCAGATGACCCTGACCTGCCCACGCAGCGTCACCGCCGCCAGTGGCGTCGACGCATTGGTGCACGCCATCGAATCCTATCTGTCGGTCAACGCCTCGCCGATCACCGACTCACTGGCGATCGGCGCGATCAAGCTGATCGCCAAAGCCCTGCCCAAGGCCTACGCCAACGGCGCCAATCTGCAAGCCCGCGAAGACATGGCCACCGCCAGCCTGATGGCCGGCATGGCGTTTGGCAATGCCGGGGTCGGCGCGGTGCATGCGCTGGCGTATCCGCTGGGCGGGCGATTCAACATTGCCCATGGCGTCAGCAATGCCTTGCTGCTGCCGTATGTCATGACCTGGAACAAGATGGCCTGCGTCGAACGCATGCAGGATATTGCCGAAGCCATGGGCGTGAAGACCGCTCATCTGAGTGCAGCCGAGGCGGCGGACAAAGCCGTGCAGGCGATGACCGATCTGTGCGCGGCAGTGGAAATTCCTGCCGGCCTGCGCAGTTTCGGCGTCCCCGAAGAGGCGATCCCGGCTATGGCCGCAGAAGCCGCGGGCATCGAGCGCTTGATGCGCAATAACCCGCGCAAACTCAGCGCCGTCGATATCGAGAAGATTTACCGAGCGGCGTACTGATCATCGCGGTCACGGTGCGCGCTTGGAAACTTGAGGTATACAATGCGCGCCATCGTGATTTAGCTCAGAAAAGGTGCGTCATGCAGCCCTTCGTAATTGCTCCGTCGATTCTCTCCGCCGACTTCGCCCGCCTCGGCGAGGAAGTGGACAATGTTCTCGCCGCTGGCGCCGACTTCGTCCACTTCGACGTCATGGACAACCACTACGTACCCAACCTGACCATCGGCCCGATGGTTTGCGCGGCGTTGCGCAAGTACGGCGTCACCGCGCCGATCGACGCGCACCTGATGGTCAGCCCGGTGGATCGCATCGTTGGCGACTTCATCGAAGCCGGCGCGACCTACATCACCTTTCACCCGGAAGCCACGCTGCACGTTGATCGCTCGCTGCAGCTGATCCGTGAAGGCGGCTGCAAATCCGGTCTGGTGTTCAATCCGGCAACCCCGCTGGACGTGCTCAAGTACGTGATCGACAAGGTCGACATGGTCTTGCTGATGAGCGTCAACCCAGGCTTCGGCGGGCAGAAATTCATTCCCGGCACCCTCGACAAATTGCGTGAAGCGCGGGCGATCATCGATGCTTCGGGCCGTGACATCCGTCTGGAAATCGACGGCGGCGTCAACGTCAACAACATCCGCGAAATCGCTGCCGCTGGCGCTGACACTTTTGTCGCCGGCTCGGCAATCTTCAACGCGCCGAACTATCAGGAAGTCATCGACAAGATGCGTTCCGAACTGGCGCTGGCGCGCCCATGAGCGGATTTGAGCAGCTGTTCCCGGGAAAACTGCCACGGCTGGTGATGTTCGATCTGGATGGCACGCTGATCGACTCGGTTCCAGACCTGGCAGCGGCGGTGGACACCATGCTGCTCTCCCTCGGCCGCCAGCCTGCCGGCATCGAAGCGGTGCGCGAGTGGGTTGGCAACGGCGCGCCGGTTCTGGTGCGCCGTGCTTTGGCCGGTGGCATCGATCATTCGGCGGTGGATGACGTCGAGGCCGAGCATGCGCTGGAAGTGTTCATGGAGGCTTACGGCGCCAGCCATGAGCTGACCGTGGTCTATCCCGGCGTGCGCGACACCCTCAAGTGGCTGCACAAGCAAGGCGTGGCCATGGCGCTGATCACCAACAAGCCCGAGCGCTTTGTCGCGCCGTTGCTGGATCAGATGAAGATTGGCCGCTACTTCAAGTGGATCATCGGCGGCGATACCTTGCCGCAGAAGAAGCCTGACCCGGCGGCGCTGTTTTTCGTGATGAAAATGGCCAACATCCCGGCCTCGCAATCGTTGTTCGTCGGCGATTCGCGCAGCGATGTGCTGGCGGCGAAAGCGGCGGGGGTCAAGTGCGTGGCGCTGAGTTACGGCTACAACCATGGCCGACCGATTGCCGAAGAATCGCCGGCGCTGGTGATCGACGATCTGCGCAAGCTAATTCCCGGTTGCCTCGGTTCGGCCGCTGAGATAACGTTGCCCGACGCTTCTCAATCCCATTCTGGAAACGCCATCGTGGTGGTCACTCGCAAACTCTGGATGAAAGTCATCAAGGCCCTGGCCCGCTGGCGTTGGCGCGCCTGACTTTTTTCTGGCCGGCCTGCCGGCGCGTTTGCATACCTGACTGATAGCACCTCACACCACGAGGCACCTTATGATCCGCGAAGAATTCCTGCGCTTGGCCGCTGACGGCTACAACCGCATTCCGTTGGCCTGCGAAACCCTGGCCGACTTCGACACGCCGCTGTCGATCTACCTGAAACTGGCCGACCAGCCCAACTCCTACCTGCTCGAATCGGTGCAGGGTGGCGAGAAATGGGGCCGTTACTCGATCATCGGCCTGCCGTGCCGCACGGTCATGCGCGTTCACGACCATCACGTCAGCATCACTGTTGATGGCGTCGAGACCGAAAGCCACGACGTTGAAGATCCACTGGCCTTCGTCGAATCCTTCAAGGCGCGTTACAACGTGCCGACCATTGCCGGTCTGCCGCGTTTCAACGGTGGTCTGGTCGGTTACTTCGGTTACGACTGCGTGCGTTATGTCGAGAAGCGTCTGGGCAAGTGCCCGAACCCGGATCCACTGGGCGTACCGGACATTTTGCTGATGGTGTCCGACGCCGTCGTGGTGTTCGACAACCTCGCCGGCAAGATGCACGCAATCGTGCTGGCCGACCCTGCCGAGGCCGATGCTTTCGAACAGGGTCAAGCACGTTTGCAGGAACTGCTGGAGCAATTGCGCCAGCCAATCACGCCGCGCCGTGGTTTGGACTTCAGCAAACAGCAATCGGCTGATCCGGTATTTCGTTCGAGTTTCACCCAGGACGATTACGAAAAAGCCGTCGACACCATCAAGGAATACATCCTCGCCGGTGACTGCATGCAAGTCGTGCCGTCGCAGCGCATGTCGATCGACTTCAAGGCTGCACCGATTGATTTGTACCGCGCGCTGCGCTGCTTCAACCCGACGCCGTACATGTACTTCTTCAACTTTGGCGACTTCCATGTGGTCGGCAGTTCGCCGGAAGTGCTGGTGCGCGTCGAAGACAATTTGATTACCGTGCGCCCGATTGCTGGCACGCGCCCACGTGGCGCGACCGAAGAAGCCGATCTGGCGCTGGAAGAAGACCTGCTGTCGGACGACAAAGAGATCGCCGAGCACTTGATGCTCATCGATTTGGGCCGTAACGATACGGGGCGCGTTTCGGAAATCGGTTCGGTGAAACTCACCGAGAAAATGGTTATCGAGCGTTATTCCAACGTGATGCACATCGTTTCCAACGTCACTGGCCAGTTGAAAGAAGGGCTGACGGCGATGGACGCGTTGCGGGCAATTCTGCCGGCGGGCACCTTGTCCGGCGCTCCGAAGATTCGTGCGATGGAAATCATCGACGAACTGGAACCGGTCAAGCGTGGTGTTTACGGTGGCGCGGTCGGTTACTTCGCCTGGAACGGCAACATGGACACCGCGATCGCCATCCGCACCGCAGTGATCAAGAACGGCGAACTGCACGTGCAGGCCGGCGGCGGCATCGTCGCCGACTCGGTGCCGGCCCTGGAATGGGAAGAAACCCTGAACAAACGCCGCGCGATGTTCCGCGCCGTCGCCCTCGCCGAACAAACCCCGCAAACCTGATCCACGCAAAACCCTTGTAGGAGTGAGCCTGCTCGCGATAGCGGATTAACATTTAACAGATGTGTTGAATGAACCACCGCAATCGCGAGCAGGCTCACTCCTACATTTGATTGTGTTCAGTCATAAAAAAAGCGGCGCCTGTGAGGGCGCCGCTTTTTTCATGCCCTGCAACAACCCCCTGTAGGAGCTGCCGCAGGCTGCGATCTTTTGCTCTACCGCTTAAAAATCCAACACCACCCCAACATTCACACCCTGCTGGGTAAAGTCATCATCCTTGCGGAACGAATACCCGCCACGCAACGCCAGATCCGCCGTCAGCTTATGGCTAACACCCAAACTCAAGCGGTTCAAATGACTCTGCGGCGTATAGCCCTCAAGTTTGAAGTCATTCGCCGGCAAGGTATTCAGCGCGATATTGACCTTCTGCACGTCGTCTTCGTACTCGCGCTCATGCGCATACTCACCAAACACCTGAGTTTGCGGGGTGAAGTTGTACTTGCCCTGAATACCAACGCCCAGACGTTTCGAATCGCGGGTCTGATCATCGAAGGTCAGCGCTGTAGCGCGGTTGCTCTTCTCCGAATAACCATCGACATCGACACTGGCGTAATCAGCGCTGACGAACGGCGACAGATGCCATTCGCTACCCGGCTGGGCAATGTCATAACCGATGCGCGTGCTGAACGCCCAGAGGCTGCCGTCGGTATCACCCTTCTCCGCACCTTCGCTGGCGCCCAGATCAAACTTGCGCTTGAGGTTGTCGTAGTCGAGTTTGCCGCCGGTCAACGCCGCGTCAGCCCACCAGCGATTCTGCTGGAACTGGGCAAATGCGGTGGCCATGTAGCTGTTGAGTTTGTAGTCCGAATCGTTATGCCCGGCCTCAAGGTTCTGCCGGTAGAAACCACCCGCCACACCGACACGCCACGCGTCATTCAGACGATAGCTGCCCCCGACATTGAGGTTGTAACCGCTGCCGTCGGCACTGGCGCCGCTGCTTTGGCTGTCGACATCTAGATGCTGGCCGCCGGCGGAGACAATCGCCCGCCACTGGCCGACCGCTTGCCAGTTTTCCCAATCCGCCTGCCATTGGCTGCGCAGTTCATCCTGATGCGCACGCACGGTGGCGTGGGCCATTTCCGGCAGCAGTGTCAGTTCCCACGGCGCGGCCAGCAGGGAATAGGCGTAGTCGGAGATCAGTTTTTGTCCG
This sequence comes from Pseudomonas rustica, assembly GCF_049959085.1. Lineage (NCBI taxonomy): Bacteria > Pseudomonadati > Pseudomonadota > Gammaproteobacteria > Pseudomonadales > Pseudomonadaceae > Pseudomonas > Pseudomonas rustica. The sequence goes on from NZ_CP188200.1 coordinate 6,303,204, forward strand.
GCTTCGGTCGGGTGCACGCCGTCGTTGTAAATCAGCTTGGTCGGATCCGGCGTTGCACTGTTGATGCCGTAACGGGCGTTTTCCGGGCAACCGCTGCCGCTGAAGCACGTCGCGGTGAGGTTCTGATCAGTGGCCAGACCAAAACGGCCCGGATCGGCGAACACTTCCGACAGCAATACAGGAATGTTCAGCGGAATGATTTCCGCGTTGATGCCTTGCAGACGACTGACCAACTGGCTGTTGAATTGCGCGGCGAGTTGGCTGCTGAACGCTTGCAGCGGCGTGCCGTTGATGGCCGGGGTCAGACCAACGTCAGGTAGCAGCCAGACCATCACGTATTTGGCACCGGCCGATTGCAACGCTTGCACGCTGTCAGCCAGTCGATCGGCGCCGGCGTTGGCTTGCGGCAGGCTGAGGATGCGGCCCTGCAGGAAGTCGTTACCGCCGCCGGAAATGTAATACAGCGCATTCGGGTCAGCGCGGAAGCCGTTCGAGGGCAGATAACCGGTGCGAGTGCGTTCACCGGTGGCGGATTGTGTGGTGATCGAATCGAGAATCTGGTCGGTGCGATAACCGCCGACCGCCCAGTTGTTGCCGTCGACCTGACCGTTTTCGACGCGCACTTGCGAGCTGGAAGAGGCGGTCTGATCCGGGGTGAAGCCGAGTCGGCCACCGAGCAATTGCGTGGAGTTCAGATCACGGGATTCGCCGCTGCCGTCCAGATAGATTGGCCCGGTACGGTTGGTATAGCGCTGGGTAGCGCCGGCCGGGCCGCCGGTGTCGCGGAAGGTGCCGGCATCGTTGAGACTGTCGCCAAACACCACGAAATTCGAGTAAGGATTGGGGGCGGCATTCGCCTGGGCGCAAGCCAGTGCGAGCAAGCATCCAGCCAGCGGTACAAACAACGTCTGTTTGATCATGAGCAAGTCCGTTTATTTATTGTTGTAGGTGAACGAAACGACAGTACCAAAAACTTCCGGCCTTTTGCCATCGGTCGCGAACCCTCTTATAGATTTAACCCCCAAAGCCCCGGCCATATTGCACGCTCCGCCCAGCTAAGTTACTGTGCCGGAACGTATGAACGAGACCTTCCCCGTGTTGATCACCAGCAAACTTCTGGATCAAGTCATCAAGGCACACGCCCGCTGGCGTTGGCGCGCCTGAATCTTTTCTGCCGGCCCCGCCGGATCTGTATCGCTTTGCCTTCCTTGCCTGTTTGAAATGCCGCTGTGCCGACGCGTCCACCTGCGTCCGACATCGTGCAGTGCCCTGCGGGCAAGTCATCTGAAGGCTGTCTCCAAGTCAGAATTCAAGAGGTTCGAATCGCCATGTTGCTGATGATCGACAACTACGACTCCTTTACTTACAACGTTGTGCAATACCTCGGCGAGCTGGGTGCCGAGGTGAAAGTCGTGCGCAACGACGAATTGACCGTCGCCGAAATCGAAGCGCTGAAACCCGAGCGCATCGTCGTCTCCCCAGGCCCTTGCACCCCGACCGAAGCCGGCATCTCCATCGAAGCCATCAAGCACTTCGCCGGCAAACTGCCGATCCTCGGTGTCTGCCTTGGCCACCAATCGATCGGCCAGGCTTTTGGTGGCGATGTAGTCCGCGCCCGCCAAGTGATGCACGGTAAGACTAGCCCGGTATTCCACGAGGACAAGGGCGTTTTCCAAGGCCTGAATCATCCGCTGACGGTTACCCGCTACCACTCGCTGATCGTCAAGCACGATACTTTGCCCGATTGCCTGGAACTGACCGCGTGGACGCAACACGACGACGGTTCGGTCGACGAAATCATGGGCCTGCGTCACAAGACCCTGAACATTGAGGGCGTACAGTTCCACCCCGAGTCGATCCTGACCGAGCAGGGTCATGAACTGTTTGCCAACTTCCTCAAACAAACCGGCGGCACGCGCTAAGGACTTCCCATGAATATCAAGACAGCCCTGAGCCGTATCGTCGAACACCTCGATCTCAGCACCGATGAAATGCGCGATGTGATGCGCGAAATCATGACCGGCCAATGCAGCGACGCGCAGATTGGCGCGTTCATGATGGCCATGCGCATGAAGAGCGAGAGCATCGACGAGATCGTCGGCGCCGTGTCGGTGATGCGTGAGTTGGCCGATCAGGTTGAACTGAAAACTCTCGACGGCGTGGTCGATGTGGTCGGCACCGGCGGTGACGGTGCGAACATCTTCAACGTGTCGACGGCTTCTTCCTTTGTTGTCGCGGCAGCCGGTTGCACCGTGGCCAAACACGGTAACCGTGCGGTCTCGGGTAAAAGCGGCAGTGCCGACTTGCTCGAAGCTGCCGGCATTTATCTGAACCTGACGCCGGTGCAGGTTGCGCGTTGCATCGACAACGTCGGCATCGGCTTCATGTTCGCCCAGACCCACCACAAAGCCATGAAGTACGCCGCCGGCCCGCGCCGCGATCTCGGTCTGCGTACGTTGTTCAACATGCTCGGCCCGCTTACGAATCCGGCCGGTGTTAAGCATCAGGTAGTGGGCGTGTTCAACAAGGCACTGTGCCGGCCATTGGCTGAAGTGTTGCAGCGTCTGGGCAGCAAGCACGTGCTGGTGGTGCATTCGAAGGACGGTCTGGACGAGTTCAGTCTCGCCGCGCCGACCTTTGTCGCCGAGCTGAAGAACAACGAAATCACTGAGTATTGGGTCGAGCCGGAAGATCTCGGCATGAAGAGCCAGAGCCTGCACGGTCTGTCGGTCGACGGCCCGGAAGCGTCGCTGGCGCTGATCCGCGATGCCCTCGGCAAGCGCAAAACCGAGAACGGCCAGAAAGCCGCCGAGATGATTGTGCTCAACGCCGGTGCCGCGCTGTACGCCGCCGACGTGGCGAGTAGTTTGAAACAGGGCGTGGAGCTCGCGCACGACGCCTTGCACACCGGCCTCGCTCGGGAAAAACTCGAGGAGCTGGGTGCCTTTACCGCGGTATTCAGAGTGGAGAATGAGGGATGAGTGTACCGACGGTTCTGGAAAACATTCTGGCCCGCAAAGTTCAGGAAGTTGCCGAGCGTAGCGCCCGCGTCAGCCTGAGTGAGCTGGAAAGTCTGGCCAAGGCGGCCGATGCACCACGCGGTTTCGCCAACGCGCTGCTGGCGCAAGCGAAGAAAAAGCAGCCAGCGGTGATTGCCGAAATCAAAAAGGCTTCGCCGAGCAAAGGCGTGATCCGCGAGAACTTCGTTCCCGCCGACATCGCCAAAAGCTACGAGAAGGGCGGGGCGACCTGCCTGTCCGTGCTGACCGACATCGATTACTTCCAGGGCGCCGATGCTTATCTGCAACAGGCGCGAGCCGCGTGCAGTCTGCCGGTGATCCGCAAGGACTTCATGATCGATCCGTACCAGATCGTCGAAGCCCGCGCGTTGGGCGCCGACTGCGTGCTGTTGATCGTCTCCGCACTGGATGACGTGAAAATGGCCGAGCTGGCCGCTGTCGCCAAAAGCGTCGGTCTCGATGTGTTGGTTGAAGTGCACGACGGCGATGAGCTGGAGCGCGCGTTGAAAACCCTCGACACGCCGTTGGTCGGGGTCAACAACCGTAACCTGCACACCTTCGACGTCAGCCTCGAAGTGACGCTCGACCTGTTGCCGCGTATTCCGCGCGACCGGTTGGTGATCACCGAGAGCGGAATCCTCAACCGTGCCGATGTCGAGCTGATGGAAATCAGCGACGTGTATTCGTTCCTGGTCGGCGAAGCGTTCATGCGCGCGGAAAACCCGGGCACTGAACTGCAGCGCCTGTTCTTCCCGGAGCGTGGCACCTCGATCAGCGGTTCGACCTTGGACTGACCGAGTCGGCCTCATTCGCGAGCAGGCTCGCTCCCACATTGGAATGCATTTCCCCTGTGGGAGCGAGCCTGCTCGCGAAGAGGCCCTCAAAATCCCTAAAGATTTCAGATCTGCCGGAGTTCTCAATGTCGCTGCCAACCCCCCTGACCATCGAAGCCGGCCTCCAGGCCGAACAAGACTTGCTGGCCTCGGTCTGCGCCGGCGACTCCGAATTCGGCCTTCTATTCTGGCAACCCAGCGATCGCGCGTTGGTGATGCCACGCCGCCTCAACCGTCTGCCCGCATTCGACCACGCCTGCGAAGTCTCCGCCGCCGCCGGCTGGCCAGTCCTGCTGCGTGAAACCGGCGGCGAGCCCGTCCCGCAATCCGCCGCCACCATCAACATCGCGTTGGTCTACGCACCACCGCGCAGCGAAGGCGACCTGAACCGCATCGAAACCGGCTATCGCCGTCTCTGCGATCCGATCTGTCAGTTGCTCGATGAGTTGGGTGGCACGTCTTCCTTGGGCGAAATCGACGGCGCATTCTGCGACGGTCGTTTCAACGTCAATCTCGACGGTCGCAAAATGGTCGGCACCGCCCAGCGCTGGCGCCAGAGTCAGGGCGGACAACGGCCGGTCGGTCTGGTGCACGGGGCGATGCTGATGGATGACGAGCGCGAATCGATGGTTGCAGCGGTCAATCGCTTCAACGAAGCGTGCGGCCTGGAGCAGCGGGTGAGGGCGCAAAGCCACATCGCTTTGCATGAGAAATTCAACGCGCCACAGGCCTTGGCGCGTCTCGATGAGCTGTTTCGTTTGATGCTGGCGCAGATGTACGTTTAGCGCGTACCGAAAACCACCATGGTTTTGCCTTTCACATCGACCAGGTTGCGTTCCTCAAGATCCTTGAGCACGCGACCGACCATCTCCCGTGAACAGCCGACAATCCGGCCGATTTCCTGACGCGTCACTTTGATCTGCATGCCGTCCGGGTGGGTCATTGCGTCTGGCTGTTTGCACAACTCCAGCAGGCAACGCGCTACGCGACCGGTTACATCAAAGAACGCCAGATCGCCGACCTTGCGCGTGGTGTTGCGCAGGCGTTGTGCGATTTGTCCGCCGAGGACGTAAAGAATGTCTGGATCCTGCTGCGACAATTCGCGGAACTTGGTGTAACTGATTTCCGCGATCTCGCATTCAACCTTGGCGCGCACCCAGGCGCTGCGTTCCTGCTCCTGACCGGCTTGCTCGAACAGGCCCAACTCACCGAAGAAATCCCCGGCATTAAGGTAGGCAATGATCATTTCGCGGCCGTCGTCATCCTCGATCAGGATCGTCACCGAACCCTTGATGATGAAATACAACGTATCGGAACGGTCGCCGGCGCAGATGATGTTGCTCTTGGCCGCATGACGACGGCGCTGACAATGCATCAGCAGCTTGTCGAGGTTCTTGATTTTGGGTGTGGGGGTAATAGCAACCATGGTTGTATCCCGAAAAGACTGCACGGTGATGTTTGGTTTTTTTATGAGGCGCTGAAGGCGGTCGCTGCACAGCTGGCATGGGCGCCAGCGAATTGGCGCCAGCTTAACAGACACTTCGTCGCAAATTCGAGAAATTACCTACGTCGTAGACGCATCCGTCCTAGGAACGGCGCGCGCTGGCGGCACAATGCCCGTGCTAAGCTGGCGACCCTTTTTTCTACAGTGGAGTCTTGGCGATGAAGGCACGCATCCAATGGGCTGGCGAAGCCATGTTCCTCGGCGAATCCGGCAGCGGTCATGTCGTGGTGATGGACGGTCCGCCGGACGCCGGTGGTCGTAACCTGGGTGTTCGCCCGATGGAAATGCTCCTGCTCGGTGTGGGCGGTTGCAGCAATTTCGACGTGGTCAGCATTCTGAAGAAGTCGCGTCAGGCCGTGGAAAGCTGCGAAGCCTTCCTCGAAGCCGAGCGCGCGACTGAAGATCCGAAAGTGTTCACCAAGATTCACATGCATTTCGTGGTCAAGGGCCGTGGCTTGAAAGAAGCCCAGGTCAAACGCGCGATCGAACTGTCCGCCGAGAAATATTGCTCGGCCTCGATCATGCTCGGCGCCGCTGGCGTGGCCATCACCCACGATTACGAAATCGTCGAACTCGGTTGAAGCGACATTCAACTATCATAAAAGCAGTGCAGACTCTGGCGATCCCCCGCTGACGTCTGCATAATGCGCCACTTTTTTCAGGGCAGTGATCGGTCAACCGACGGATCATCCGCCTGAACAGATAACCAAAATCGCCATCGCGAAGAGGTGTTAACCGTCCTACGCAGGTGCGTTGTTCGCACTTGACGGGCATGCTTGATCACGCGGCTGCGCCGCATACATAGAGAGTTTTTAACGGTGAAAAGCAAACTCAAGCTCCACGGGTTCAATAACCTGACAAAGACCTTGAGCTTCAACATCTATGACATCTGCTACGCGGAAACCCCGCAAGACCAGCAGGCGTACGTCGAGTACATCAATAAAGAGTACAACGCGAAACGTCTGACGCAGATCCTCACGGAAGTTGTCGATATCATTGGTGCCAACATCCTGAACATCGCGAGTCAGGACTATGAACCCCAGGGCGCCAGCGTCACGATTCTGATCTCTGAAGAGCCGGTCACCCCGACCGACAGCCAGATCGAAGAATCGCCGGGCCCGTTGCCCGAAATTATCCTGGCCCACCTCGACAAGAGCCACATCACGGTGCACACCTATCCGGAAATTCATCCGGACGACGGTATTGCCACGTTCCGTGTGGACATCGACGTGTCGACGTGTGGTGTCATCTCACCGCTGAAAGCGCTCAATTTCCTCATTCACCAGTTCGATTCGGACATCGTGACTGTGGATTATCGTGTGCGCGGCTTCACCCGTGACGTTGAAGGCAACAAGCACTTCATCGACCACGAGATCAACTCGATCCAGAACTACCTCTCCGAAGACACTCGCGACGCGTACCAGATGACCGACGTGAACGTGTACCAGGAAAACCTGTTCCACACCAAAATGCTGCTGAAGAACTTCGAACTGGATAACTACCTGTTCGGCGACGCGACCAGTAGCCTGTCCTCCGAGCAGCGTGCTCAGGTGACCGACCGGGTGAAACACGAAATGCTGGAAATCTTCTACGCGCGCAACATGCCGACCTAAGATTCCCGCACACAAAAAAAGGCGACTGTCTCAGGACAGTCGCCTTTTTTATTACTGAAACAAAGCCCCCTGTAGGAGCGAGCCTGCTCGCGAAGGGGCCCTATATAGCAATACATCTCTCAAATCCGATAAGTACTCTTGGTCATCACCTTAGCCAAAATACTCATCCCGAACTTCACCGGCGCCGGAAAACGAAACCCTCCAGCCTCCAGCGCACTCTCCGCATGATGCTCTTCATCAATACGCATCTGCTCCAGAATCGCCCGGGACTTCTCGTCCTCCGCCGGCAATTGCTCCAGATGTTCATTCAAGTGTTTACACACCTGGTGCTCCGTCGCCGCCACAAAGCCCAGACTCACTTTGTCGCTGATCAACCCGGCCACCGCACCAATCCCGAACGACATCCCATAAAACAGCGGATTGAGCACACTGGTATGGCTGCCCAACTGGTGAATGCGCTGTTCGCACCAGACCAGATGATCAATCTCTTCTTCAGCCGCGTGCTCCATGGCTGCGCGCACTTGCGGCAACTTGGCGGTCAGCGCTTGTCCTTGGTACAACGCCTGGGCGCAGACTTCACCGGTATGGTTGATGCGCATCAGACCGGCGACGTGGCGGGTGTCTTCGTCGCTCATCTGCGTGTCCGGCTGCAAGATCGCTGGCGACGGACGGTACGGCTGGCCACTGGAGGGCAGCAGGGTACGCATCGCGGCATCGGCTTGCAGCAGAAGACGGTCAATCGGCGAGTAGTGACGTTGGGTAGTCATGCTGACCTCCGGGAAGAATCTCGGCGGCCAGTTTAACCGAATCGGCCGGGGAAGGTTTGCGCTGGGTCATCAGCCACGCGGGATGCGCTTTATGTGCTGGATGTACTGGGGGGCTTTATGTAGGAGCTGCCGAAGGCTGCGATCTTTTGATCTTGTTTTGCTACCTCGAAGATCAAAAGATCGCAGCCTTCGGCAGCTCCTACAGGTGACAAACCGCAGGCCTGGTCGGTGAATCTTAGCCCGGCGGCCAGTTCATCTGGCGCTGACCAAGTACATGCATATGAATGTGGTAAACCGTCTGGCCACCTTTTTCATTGCAGTTCATCACCACGCGGAAGCCGTCCTCGCAACCCAGTTCCAGTGCCAGACGCTGCGCAGTGAACAGGATGTGCCCGGCCAAAGCCTTGTCGTCTTCGGTCAGTTCATTGAGGGTGCGCACCGGTTTCTTCGGGATCACCAGAAAATGCACCGGTGCCTGAGGGGCGATGTCGTGGAAGGCCAGAACCTGGTCGTCCTCGTAAATGATCTTGGCCGGGATTTCCCGGTTGATGATCTTGGTGAACAGAGTATCCACTGCTGTTTTCTCCGTTGTTTGGGCTGAATCGAGTGTACCGCGTTGAATCATGCTGCTTCAGCGCGGGCAGTAAGCTTTGTTAACCATGCCGACAATCGTGCGGTTAAGCCAGCGCGAACCCAGTCGCGGCAGGAACGCGAACCAGCGGTTGCGGCGCCCCGGAATGATGATCGCGCGGTTTTTGTCGAGGGCGCGCACGGTGTACAGCGCGACTTCCTCGGGGCTCATCAGCAAATTGCTGCCGTTGAGCTTTTCCGTGTTCAGCTGTGCGGTACGGAAGAAGGCAGTACGCGTCGGGCCGGGGCAGAGCACCGAGACTTTGACCGCGCACTTTTTCAGCTCGACCCGCAGCGCTTCGGAAAAGTGCAGCACATAAGCCTTGCTGGCGAAGTAAGTGCTCATCCACGGGCCGGGATTGAACGCCGCCACCGAAGCGACGTTGAGAATCTGCCCGCCACCTTGCAGCGCCATGCTGTTACCGATCGCATGGCAGAGGCGGGTGAGGGCGAGGATGTTCACTTCAATCAGATCCTGCTCGGTCATCCAGTCCTGCGCGAGGAACGGGCCGCAAGTGCCGATACCCGCACAGTTCACCAGCAGATCAATCTGCCGGTCACCTTCTTCCAGCTCCAACAGAAAACCGGACAAGCGCAACGGCTCGCCGAGATCGCAGGCGCGGAACAACACTTCGACGCCGAAGCGCTGGGTCAATTCGATCGCAATGCTTTCCAGCTGATCACGCTGTCGAGCCACCAGAATCAGGCTGCGGCCGCGCCGGGCCAGAGCTTCGGCCATGGCCAGGCCGATGCCGCTGGAGGCGCCGGTGATCAGAGCGTAACGGGTCATGCAATTCTCCATCGCAACAGCTCCGCGCCGGCGACGCGGGTGTCACGGCGGGGAGCGCTGTTCATTCTTTCGCAGAGTCTACAGGGGCCTGCGCCGGTTCGGCTGCCTCGTCGGCGGAATTCGCTGCGGGTTCGACCTCGACGTCGATTTCATCGGTGGTCACTGAACCGCTTTGGTAGCTGCTTTCGAGGTTGCTTTCATATTCGTCCTGGACGGCCGAGAACCCGCCGAATATTCCACCGACAAAGATCAGCGCGAAGAACACGATCCACAACGAGCACAGGACTTTAACCGCTGTGCTGTTCGGTGGCGGTGGCGGGCCGTAGCGGTTGGCGCCGGTATTGCCCGGCACGACCATGATCACCAGCGGGAAGAAACTCCCCACTACCGGCACCAGGTTGAGCAACCAGAGCCAGCCCGACCAGCCGATATCGTGCAGGCGCTGAACGCTGAATAGAATGCTGACGATGAAAAAGCCGAGGAACAAAAAGAAGGCGAGAATCCCGCCGATGATCAAGCCAGTGGTCGATTCGCCGCTGACCAGCCCCAAGGCGATCAGTGCGAACACACCCACAATCGGTAGCGTCACCAGGCCGAGCACCATTGTCCAGGCGAGAAAACGCAGACGACCGATCCGGCCTTCGACCCCAAACGGCTTGAGCGTTGCGAAGGCCGGCAGGCTTTCGCCGACGCTGGCACGCGGCGGTGCATAAGGGGAATCAGGTTCGGCCACGGCGGGAGCGTGCTCGTGGACGTCATTGAGGTTCAGCTCGATAGCGGTTTCATTTTCAATGCGCGCATCAATCCCGGTTTTGTTCAGCGCTTGCAGGTACGTCTGCGCATCGCTGTGGGAAAGATCACGTTTGAGGGCGACGACGCTGCCATTGAAGAGGCGCTCAATGGCGGCCACATCGCTTTTGAATAGATTCGCCAGATTGAGTTTGGCGGTCGTGATATCGACACCGGGCTGTAGAGCACCGTCGAAAACGATCTTGTAACGGGGGTCGCTCATGGCCGAGGCATCCTTGTCGCGAATGATTGAGGTCAGCAGTGTAAGGCCAGTCAACGGGCGACTGGCCTGTTTTTATTGGCGAGGCCAGCGTAGCGGTAGCTGTGCAGCGCGCTCCTGCGCCTGACGATACTCGGCGTCGAGACGTGCGATCAACTGATCGACACTCGGCAGGTCAGCGATCTGCCCGACACCTTGACCGGCAGACCATACGGTCTTCCAGGCCTTGGCCTCGTCATTGATCGGCTTGAGCTTGTCGCCAAAATTCACTTCGCCCTTGCCTTGCAGGGCAGCCGTATCGAAACCGGCGGCTTGTAGGCTCTGGCGCATGAAGCTGGCCGGAACCCCTGACACCGCTGGAGTATGAATGATGTCCGCAGCCTTGGCTGTCAGGAGCATCTCCTTGTAAGCGTCAGGCGCATGACTTTCAGTGGTGCCGATAAATCGCGTACCGAAGTAGGCCAAATCCGCGCCGAGCAGTTGTGCGGCGAGAATCTCATGGCCGTGGTTCAAACATCCTGCAAGCAATAGCGTCTTGTCGAAGAATTCACGGATCTCGGCGATCAGCGCAAACGGACTCCAGGTACCGGCATGGCCCCCGGCGCCGGCGGCGACCGCGATCAAACCATCGACCCCGGCCTCGGCCGCTTTCTCGGCATGCCGGCGCGTGGTGACGTCATGGAAGACCAGGCCACCATAACTGTGTACCGCGTCGACCAACTCCTTCACCGCGCCGAGGCTGGTGATGACGATCGGCACTTTGTGTTCGACGCAGATGTTCAGATCCGCCTGCAAGCGCGGATTGCTGTTGTGTACGATCAGGTTCACTGCGTAGGGCGCGGGGTTCTCCAGTGTCGCAAGGCCCGCTTCGATCTGTTCCAGCCACGCTTTGAAGCCGCTGCTTTCGCGTTGGTTCAACGCGGGGAAACTGCCGACTACGCCATTACGGCAGCAGGCGAGCACCAACTCAGGGTTGGAAATCAGAAACATCGGCGCTGCCACTACGGGCAGACGCAGACGTTGTTCGAGCAAAGCGGGCAGCGACATGATGAATACCCCAAAGATCTGTTCTTGTTGAAGTTAGAACGGCTTGACCACGACCAGAATTACAATAGCCAGCAATATCAGAACCGGCACTTCATTGAACCAGCGATAAAAGACATGGCTGCGGGTGTTTTCGCCACGGGCGAAACGTTTTACCTGCGCGCCGCACATGTGGTGGTAGCCGATCAGCAAAACGACCAGAGTCAGTTTGGCGTGAATCCAGCCGCCCATGCTGAAGATGCTCGGATTGAGGTAGATCAGCCAGCCGCCGAAGATCAGCGTGGCAATCATCGCCGGGCCCATGATGCCGCGGTACAACTTGCGCTCCATGACGCTGAAGCGTTCTTTGCTGATCGTGTCTTCGCTTTGCGCGTGATACACGAACAGTCGCGGCAAGTAGAAGAGTCCGGCAAACCAGCAAACGACGCTGACAATGTGAAAAGCTTTTATCCATAAATAGAGCATTTTTAGTTATTCCAGGTTCACGGTACCCGGATAGTAGAGGCTTGAGCGTCCGCACGTCACCTTGACGGTTGTCGCAGGGCCGCGCGGCCCCTATTATCGACGGCTTTCCAGTGGGTTCTTTGAGGGCAGGTTATGGTCAAGGTCGGTATCGTCGGCGGCACGGGTTACACCGGTGTCGAATTGCTGCGTCTGTTGGCACAGCATCCGCAGGCAGAAGTGGTTGTGATCACTTCCCGATCCGAGGCCGGTCTGGCCGTGGCTGATATGTACCCGAACCTGCGCGGCCACTACGACGGCCTGGCCTTCAGCGTGCCGGACATCAAAACCCTCGGCGCTTGCGACGTGGTGTTCTTCGCCACGCCGCACGGTGTGGCTCACGCACTGGCGGGCGAACTGCTGGCAGCGGGCACCAAGGTCATCGACCTGTCGGCGGACTTCCGTCTGCAAGACGCGGAAGAGTGGGCCAAGTGGTACGGCCAGCCGCACGGCGCGCCTGAACTGCTGGACGAAGCGGTTTACGGTCTGCCGGAAGTCAATCGCGAGCAGATCAAGAAAGCTCGTCTGATCGCGGTGCCGGGTTGCTATCCGACCGCGACGCAGCTGGGTTTCCTGCCTTTGCTTGAAGCTGGTTTGGCCAACACATCGATGCTAATCGCCGACTGTAAATCCGGTGTCAGCGGCGCCGGTCGCGGTGCGGCTGTAGGCTCGTTGTACTCCGAGACGTCGGAAAGCATGAAGGCGTACGCGGTAAAAGGTCACCGTCACCTGCCGGAAATTCGCCAGGGTCTGCGTCGCGCAGCGGGCAAGGATGTCGGCCTGACCTTCGTTCCGCACCTGACGCCGATGATTCGTGGCATTCATTCCACGCTCTACGCGACCGTGGTTGATCGTTCGGTGGATCTGCAGGCTCTGTTCGAAAAGCGTTATGCCAACGAACCGTTCGTCGACGTGATGCCAGCCGGTAGTCATCCGGAAACCCGCAGCGTGCGTGGCGCCAATGTCTGCCGCATCGCGGTGCACCGTCCACAGGATGGCGATCTGGTGGTGGTGTTGTCGGTGATCGACAACCTGGTCAAAGGCGCGTCGGGCCAAGCGGTGCAGAATATGAACATCCTGTTCGGGCTGGACGAGCGCTTCGGCCTGTCTCATGCCGGTATGCTGCCATAAGAGCAGCTACAAGCTTCAAGTTGAGAGCCGCAAGCTTGAAGCTCGCAGCTTGAATCTTGCCGCTGCTCCTCTAATAGTTGACCGATTTTCTAGGAGAAGCGGATAATGCGCGTCATCACGCATTATGGCGGCGTAACGCCGGGAGATAGTCAGCATGAGCGTCGAATCCTTCACCCCCACGGCTTTGCAATTCACCCACGGTGCCGCGCACAAGGTGAAGAGCCTGGTCGATGAAGAGGGGAATGATCGCTTGAAGCTGCGCGTATTCGTTACGGGCGGCGGTTGTTCAGGGTTTCAATACGGTTTCACCTTCGATGAAGACGTGGCCGAGGACGACACCATCGTCGAGCGCGAAGGCGTGAGTCTGGTGGTTGATCCGATGAGCTTCCAGTACCTGGCCGGTGCTGAAGTGGATTACCAGGAAGGTCTGGAAGGTTCGCGCTTCGTGATCAAGAACCCGAACGCCACCACGACCTGTGGTTGCGGTTCTTCGTTCTCGATCTGACGCCTCTTCGTTTCAGATAACAAAACGCCGCAGAGCCTTTCGGTTCTGCGGCGTTTTGCTGTGTGCGGTTTGATCAGGCCGGGTAGATGGCGCCCAAGACGCGAAGACCGCGAGCGCCGGTGACGCTCGGGCGGTTGGCGGCGATGCCTTCGAGGCAGCAATGAGCGAGCCAGGCGAAGGCCATGGCTTCAACCCAGTCCGGATCAACGCCGTGAGTGGCAGTGCTGGCTACGGTTGCGTTAGGCAGTAGGGCGGCCAAGCGCTTCATCAATGTGGCGTTATGCGCGCCACCGCCACAGACCAACAACTCTTGGGTGTCGGACTGAGCGCTTTGCAGCGACTCGATGATGGTCAGCGCAGTCAGTTCAAGCAGCGTGGCCTGCACGTTTTCCGCAGCGAAGGCCGGCAACCGTGACAAGTGTTGCTCCAGCCAAGGCAGGTTGAACACTTCGCGACCGGTGCTTTTCGGGCCTTTGGTGACGAAGAACGGATCGCTGAGCAGCGCCTGCAACAGGGTTGGCGCAACAGCGCCTGATCTCGCCCATTCGCCATTACGGTCGTAGTTTTCACCGCGTTGCTGCTGAATCCAGGCGTCCATCAGAACATTCCCAGGGCCACAGTCGAAACCGGCTACAGGCTTGGTCGGCTCTATCAGACTGAGATTGCTGAAACCGCCGACATTCAAGACTGCCTGGTTACCGGTACGCTCTTCGAACAAAGCTTCATGGAAGGCCGGAACCAGCGGCGCACCCTGGCCGCCGGCGGCGACATCGCGGCTGCGGAAGTCGCTGACCACGGTAATGCCGGTCAATTCGGTGAGCAGGGCAGGGTTGCCGATCTGCACCGTGAAGCCGCGCGCCGGTTCGTGGCGAATGGTCTGGCCGTGGCTGCCGATCGCACGAATGGCTTCGGGTTTGAGTTGCTGCTGATCGAGGAGAGTATGAATACCCTGCGCGGCGAGCTTCACCCAGTGTTGCTGGGCAATCGCCGAACGGGCGATTTCGTCGGGGCCGCTGGCGCACAAGCCAAGCAGCTCGGCGCGCAGGGATTCAGGCATGGGAATGTAGTGCGTGGCGATCAGTTTGATCGCCGAGGTCTGCTCAATCAGAGCAATGTCCAGACCGTCGAGGCTGGTTCCGGACATCACACCGATATAAAGGGCCATGGCTTAACGCTTGCTCGAAGCCAGCATGGTGGCCTTCTCTTGATCCATGCGCGCCATCAGCGGTTGGCTCTGCGCGAGGAAGCGAGCACGCTCGGCTTTGGCGATCGGGTCAGCCATTGGCAGCTTCTGGCCCAGCGGATCGACGTGGACGCCGTTGACCTGGAACTCATAGTGCAAGTGCGGGCCGGTGGACAGGCCGGTGGTGCCGATATAGCCGATCACCTGGCCCTGCTTGACGGTACCGCCGGTTTTCACGCCCTTAGCGAAGCCTTGCATGTGGCCGTAAAGGGTACGGTAAGTGTTGCCGTGCTGGATGATTACGGTGTTGCCGTAACCGCCGCGGCGGCCGGCCAGCAGTACTTTACCGTCGCCGGCAGCCTTGATAGGCGTACCGCGTGGTGCTGCGTAGTCGACGCCTTTGTGGGCGCGGATCTTGTTGAGGATCGGGTGCTTGCGGCCCATAGAGAACTTCGAGCTGATGCGGGCGAAGTCCACCGGCGTACGGATGAACGCCTTGCGCATGCTGTTGCCGTCAGCGGTGTAGTAGCTGCTGTTGCCTTGTTTGTTGGTGTAACGCACGGCGGTGTAGGTCTTGCCGCGGTTGGTAAAGCGTGCAGAGAGGATCGGGCCAGTGCCGACGGCTTTGCCGTTGACCACTTTTTGCTCATAGATCACGTCGAATTCATCGCCCTGACGGATGTCCTGAGCGAAGTCGACGTCGTAGCCAAACACGCTGGCCATGTCCATGGTCATGCTGTGCGAGAGGCCGGCGCGGGCGGCGGACTGAGATAGGGAGCTGTTGATCACGCCGTGTACGTAAGCGGTGCGTACGGTTGGTTTTGCGGTAACCCGATTGAAGGCATAACCCTTGTCATTCTTGGTCAGGGTAATGGTTTCTACGTCGCTGACCTTGCTGTGCAGGCTGGCCAGTTGGCCTTCCGGGTTCAATTCGAATTCGAGCTTCTGGCCGTGCTTAAGTTGGCTGAACTGTTTGGCTTGTTTATCGCTGGCCAATACTTCGTGAACGGAAGCGGCGGGCAGACCGACCTTTTCAAACAAAGTGGACAGCGTATCGCCCTTGGCGACGACGACTTCGCGATGGCTGGCAGCCTTTGCTTTCTCTGCAGCCGGGGCAGGTGCCGGCTCGGTTTCGGCGGTTTGCGGTGCGTTTTCGTCAGTGTTTTCGATTTGTGCAAATGGCGAGCTGACAGGCTCATTTGTGGCTTGAGCGGCGTCAGCAGCGTCTTGATCTTGTGTCAGTTGTTCAGCAGGACTTTCCAGTTCAAGACTCAGGGTCGTCTTTTTGGCTTCAACATCACTGGAAGGGAATACCAGGAGCGCCAGACTGAGAAGGGCAGCGATTCCACTTGCAGCGAGCAGGTGGGTCTTCGGGTAAAGCGGAGGCGCTTTAGACGGTTCTGTGGTCATAAGTAGTTTTGACTTTGAAATATGATGAATTGGAAAAGATGAATGACATGATGAAGATGAAATAACTGTATAAAATATAACCAAATCATCTCTTAAGCAAGTCTACAGACAGCGCGTTTGTGGATTGGTGTCCGTGCGCCGGGCAAAACTTGTAATTGGTGCACGATCTTGTATGGTTGGTTCCCTTTGAATCTGAGCCTTGCGGGTCTGTTATGAAGTCGGTTGAAGAGCAGCTAGCGCTGATTAAACGTGGTGCGGAAGAACTATTGGTCGAGTCCGAGCTGATCGAGAAGCTCAAGCGCGGCCAACCGCTGCGTATCAAGGCTGGTTTCGATCCGACCGCTCCGGATCTGCACTTGGGTCACACGGTGCTTATTAATAAGCTGCGCCAGTTCCAGGAACTGGGGCATCAGGTGATCTTCCTTATCGGTGACTTCACCGGGATGATCGGTGATCCGAGCGGCAAGAGCGCCACGCGCCCACCGTTGACCCGTGAGCAAGTCCTGGAAAACGCCGAGACTTATAAGACTCAGGTGTTCAAGATTCTCGATCCGGCGAAAACCGAAGTTGCCTTCAACTCCACCTGGATGGACCAGATGGGGCCGGCGGACTTCATTCGTCTGACTTCGCAGTACACCGTTGCTCGCATGCTTGAGCGCGATGACTTCGACAAGCGCTACACCACCAATCAACCGATCGCTATTCACGAGTTCCTCTATCCGCTGGTTCAGGGTTACGACTCGGTGGCCTTGCGTGCGGACGTTGAGTTGGGCGGTACCGATCAGAAGTTCAACTTGCTGATGGGGCGCGAGCTTCAGCGTGGTTACGGTCAGGAAGCTCAATGCATTCTGACCATGCCGCTGCTTGAAGGTCTGGATGGCGTGAAGAAGATGTCCAAGTCGTTGGGCAACTACGTCGGCATCCAGGAAGCGCCGGGCGTCATGTACAGCAAACTGGTTTCGATCCCGGATGCATTGATGTGGCGTTACTTCGAGCTGCTTAGCTTCCGCTCGATGGACGAGATCAATGCGCTGCGTGCTGATGTAGAAGCAGGCGCCAATCCGCGTGACGTCAAAATCAAGCTGGCTGAAGAAATCGTTGCGCGCTTCCACGGTGAAGAGGCTGCGGCCAATGCTCATCGCGCGGCGGGCAATCGCATGAAGGATGGCGAGCTGCCGGATGACCTGCCAGAGATCGAGCTGACTTCTGCTGAAGACATGCCGATCGCCGCTGTCCTTAATAAGGCAGGCCTGGTGAAGAACTCGGCTGCGGCTCGCGACTTGCTGGCGTCCGGTGGTGTGCGGGTTGATGGTGAGGTGGTCGACCGCTCCTTTATATATGTACTGGGTGCGACTCACGTTTGCCAGGCAGGCAAGAAGGCATTTGCACGGATTACGCTGAAATCCGAGTAAAGCTGCAAATAGGGGTTGACGGCGAATTCTAGAT